>JAWKHL010000001.1:0-2507982 GCA_041394845.1 Pyrinomonadaceae bacterium
TAGATCTGATCACCGCCGAACGTCAGGCCAAAAACAATATTTATTTAAATGACGGCAAACAGAATTTCAGCCGGCCGAAGGGGTTCGGCGACGAAGCGGACGAGACCCGTTCGATCGAGATCGCCGATATCGACAAAGACGGTTTTTTGGATGTTCTGGCCGGGAATTTAGGGCAAAAGAACGCCATCTATTTCGGCGACAGGGATCTTTCTTTCAACCGGAAATTTACTTTCAAAGAGGCCCGCATGACATCCTCGGTTGCGATCGCCGACCTCAATAAAGACGGAAATTCGGACGTCGTCGAAGGCAATACGGGTCAGGCGAACTATGTCCATCTGGGAAAACCGGACGGGACCTTTACCGAGATGGAATTGGGAGAAGACGTCAAACAGTCCACCTATAACGTCAGGACCGGCGACCTCAATAATGACGGGTTCTCCGATATAGTCGAATCGAATTCGGGAGGCCTGAACCTGTTTTATATAACCAGAAAGAAAAGCTGATCCGTCCGCTTCCATCTGATGGCAAAGAATTTCAGGCCGGTTCGGCCGATCCGAATCGTTTTAGGATTACGCCAACCGTTCGAAAACCTTCTGTTTGTAGCTGATTCCGATCGGGAGTTCGGTCGAGTTGAACGGGCAGAAAATCGAGATCAGAAAGATCGAATGATCTGAAAAAATGAGAACGGGTCGGGCAGTTCGGTTTTTGTTTCAAAAGCCGAATCGCGAAGGATGAGGTTTCGCGGTTCGGCTTTTTTTTTGAGTATTCGAACCAAATCCTTTATATTGATTGCCACTGATCAAAAAAGCGCTTATATCCGCGAGATTTAAATCGGAGCGGGGGTGAAATCGTCCGGTGCCAATTGGTTTTTGAAGCAAATGGTTCTGACTTTTCCGATAAGTGTATGTCACTGGCTATTATCATTTCTTTCGTCTAATTGGAGTTAGTGGCAATTCATAAAAAATAAGGAGTTTTGGAAAATTATGAAGAACGTTTTAATGCTGGCGATTATTTTCATCGGTTTTGTCTCAGCGGCTCATTCGCAAAATAATCCCGATCAGGCGGGAATGCCGCAGTGGTTAAAAAGCCATTTTGAGTTTATGACCGAAGGCACGGGACGTTGGATTACCGATAATTCCAAATTCAAAAGCGAGAACGAACCGTTTGATGAATACGGGACGGAATGGGCCTGGGGCGTCGGAAAAAAAAGCATCAAAGGCCGGCTTTTCGGTTTGAAAGATAAAAAAGAAGTGGCGACCTTTTGGGAATACCGCGTTTTTTGGCACCCTTTGGAAAAAAGGGCGGTTTTCCAACAATTCGGGGCGGGCGGAGTTTTCGGAATCGGCGAAATGAGGGTCATCGGATTGCCGGACGGAAAATCGGAAAACCTGACCGAAGCGACGTTCTACAACCCCGACGGCACGAATCGGAAGGATCTGCATAAGTTGACCGAAAACAAAGACGAACATACGACGCAATCATTTTCTTTTGAAAACGGCAGTTGGGAATTGAGAAGAGTTTATATTTGGCGGCGGGCTCCGAAATAAACGAAAAAAAACGCTTTCGAAGAAAAATATATGAAAAACCCAAAGACACTTTTATTTTCGTTATTCGCCCTTTTAGGTTTTCTAAATCCGGTTTCCCAAAAGCGATATGAAAAATGATATTGCCGCGGTTTACAAAGCGGTTGAAAAGATGGTTGTCGGAGAAAAATAGATCGGATAAGCTGTCGGAAGAGCGGGATTTGATTGATGAAAAACATATTCTAACTGCATAATCGGCAAAGGAGTTGCCGAAAGAGTTAAAGTTGCATATTCAGGGAAATTTATGAAACATCAGAAGACTTTCAAAATGGCGAGAAAACTGATCGACGAACGCGAACTGGACGAAGAGAATCTGGATCTGGCCTACGGCGAACTTTTGGATCTGAGCGAGGAAGACCCTGAATGCGCCTGGGCCTACGGGCTTTTGTCCGAGATCTATTACTGGATCGGGGAAGAGGCCGACCCGGAGGACAAACTGGTCAATTTCGAGGAAGGCGTGATGTGGGGCGAAAAGGGCGTCGAGGCGGACCAAGATTCGGTCGAATCGAATTTCTGGCTGGCCGTCAACTACGGCTCTTTCGGGCAGGAAAAAGGGATCATGAAAAGCCTCTCGCTGATCTCGCCGATCAAAGAGCGGGCGGAACGGGTGATCGAACTGGACGAGGGTTATTTTTACGGCGGCCCGTGGCGCGTCCTCGGCCGGCTCTATCACAAAGCGCCGGGTTTTCCATTTTCGATCGGCGACACCAAAAAGGCGGTCGAATGTCTGGAAAAGGCCGTCGAACTGGGGCCGAAGTTTTTTCTCAATCACCTTTTTCTGGCCGAAGCCTGTATCTCCAACCGGGACCGGGCGAAGGCCAAAGAACATCTCGAATGGATCCTCGACGCGCCTCTCAACAAAAACCACGAACGCGAGGACGAGGCCTTAAAACGCGACGCCGAAGCGCTTTTGAAAGTTTAAAAGTGAAAAGGTGAAAAGGTGAAAAAGCCGGAGTTTTTGTTTGATCGACCGGCTGTTCTGAAAAGAATAAAAACCCGAAAGCCGAAATGTCCGAAACACTTTTTCACCTTTTCACTTTACAAACTTTTTCACCTTTTCACCTTGTTTCATTTGAAGATGGCGGAAAATCTTTTTTCATACGGAACCCTGCAAAAAGAAAAAGTGCAGATCGCTTTATTCGGACGCATCTTGCAAGGGACGCGGGACGTCCTTGAGGGGTACGAACTCTCTCCGGTCGAGATCGAGGATGAATCGTTTCTGGCAAAAGGCGAGGAGAAATATCAATCGACGCTGGTCCCGACAAAGAACGCAGCGGACCATGTCGAGGGGACCGTCTTTGAACTCTTCGAAGCAGAATTGCTTCTGGCCGACCGGTACGAACCGGAAAATTACAAAAGGATCAGGGTCGCGCTCCGATCAGGCAAAGATGCTTGGATCTACGTGGCCGCGGAATCGGTGGTCGGTGATCAGCGATCGGTCTCATCAGTTTGATCCGTGTCCCGAAAATCGTTTCATCCTTTTCTTATCTAATGATTCCGGGTTCCAAAAGGAGCCGCCGGACCGGGCCGGATTGCCGGTTTTCCATTTTTGTCAAAGTTTGGTAAAAAATAGCTTATGAAAAAAACAGCTTGCCGCAGGTGGGCGATAGTCGCCCTGATCCTGGTCTTTTCGGTTTCGGTTTTCGCTCAGGTCCGGGAGAAAAGCGTAACCATTCTCTACACCAACGATTTTCACAGCGCGTTCGACCCGATCCCGGCCTACTGGCTGGAAGGCTCTCCGCATCTGGGCGGAGCGGCCTATCTTTCGTCCATGATCAACGGGATCAGAGCGAAAGAAAAGCCGGTTTTCCTGTTCGACACCGGCGATATGTTTACCGGGCAGATCTCTTTTCTGACCAAGGGCGAGGCTTTGATGGAGATGATGATGGCGATGAATTACGACGCCATGGCCATCGGCAATCACGAGTTCGATTACGGCGCCGATAATTTTGAAAAACAGATGTACCGCGTCCCGTTTCCGGTCCTCGGAGCCAACATCTTTTACAAAGGCACCGACCATCGCTACAGTCGCCCCTATACGATCATCGAAAAGGACGGCGTTCGTCTCGGCGTCATCGGCATCATCGGACAGGACGCCCGGAGCGTGGCTCTGCCTTCGGGCATCACCAATCTCGATTTTCCCGATCCGATCCCGATCGTCCGCGATCTGGTCAAAGAGCTCAAACCGCAGGTCGATCTGATCGTCGTGTTGGCTCATCAGGGCAAGACCGGCCCGATGCAGACCGATGCCGAAAACCGGCCCGAGGTGCAGAGGGATTTCGACGAGGACATCCGTTTGACGACCGAGGTCGAGGGGATCGACGTTTTCGTCGGCGGACACGCTCATCGCGGGATCGAAAAGCCTTACGTCAACCCGAAAACCGGCACCGTCATCGTTCAGACCTACGGCTACGGCACGCGTCTCGGCTATCTCAAGGTCAAATTAAAGGACAAGAAGATGATCGGGCACGAGGGCGAATTGCTCAAGGTCTGGAGCGACAAACTCGAACCCGACCCGCTGGTGGCGGAAAAACTCGCGCATTATAAAAAAATGCTGGCCCCGAAGATCGGCATCGTTCAGGGGACTCTTAAAACCAGACTGGTCCGCGATTACAACCGCGAATCCTCGCTCGGGGATTTCGTCGCCGACGTTTTGCGCGAATTGACCGGTGCCGAGGTCGGCATGACCAACGCCGGCGGCCTGAGGGCCGATCTTCCGGCCGGAGAGGTGACCAACGGCGATGTTCTGGACGCCCTTCCGTTCGTCAATTCGCTGGTCGTCTGCGAGATGACCGGAGCCGAGATCAGGGAGGTTCTGGAGCAGGGGTTTTCTCTGGAGCGGGGAATGATCCAGGTGTCGGGTTTGACGGCGGTTTACGATCTCAAAAAACCGGTCGGCTCCCGCCTCGTCAGTCTGGAGATCGGCGGCCGAAAGGCGGAAGATGATAAAACCTACCGCGTCGCCACCAACAGCTTCATAGCCCAGGGCGGCGATCTTTACGAGACTTTCCTCCGCGTCAAACAAACCGACGCCGGCGGCCTTCTGTCGGAGGTGGTGATGGACTATTTGAAAAAGAGCAAAACCGTCGATGCGCCGAAGATCGGGCGACTCATTCCGGCCAAATAGTTTTCGGCCAGATGCCGTTTTTTTGTCGGACGATTTCCATTTGCTTTGATTCCCGCTGGTTTTTTTCTGACGATTCAGAAGATGCAGTTCCATTTTCAGACCGCTCGGAAGGTGACCCGGTTCGTCGTGGATCTCAAGCGCGATGCGTTTTCTTTCTTTTTCTTCTTCTCTGAGCGCCTGCTGGTGAAGCGAGAGCGCCCGCAACTGTTAGCGGGAGGTCTGGATCTCACGGACGGCTTTGGTTCGCGCCGTAACGAACCGGAACAGGGCGATGCCTTCCAGCTCGAAGATCAGAAGCCGGAAGAGACGGATTCTTTGAATGATGACCGGGTCGTTTTAACTTCTGTTTTTCGGCCAACTCTAAAATATTCACTCTCGCCCCGCCTTGCAAGAGAAAGATCGAATATCGGACCGAATGATTTGCTCCCCGAATTTGACCGGAGAGATTTGATTTCGCCACCGGACTTTTCTATTTTTAATCTGAAATGAAGAAAACCGAGAGTTCCGAAATTCAGGCCCAAAATAAGTTATGAGTAATTTCAAGAAAAAAGAGTTTGGAAAGATGTTGGCCGCCCGGATGCGGACCGATCCGAAAACCGCCGAAGTTTGGATCGACGCCTTTACTGATACTTTGTATGACTGTCTGAGGCAGGGGCGCGGCGTAACTATCACTAACCTGGGAAATTTTTATCTTCGGATCACCGGTCGGGGCGATTCGATCTTCCGGTTTAACCCGTCGCAAAAACTTCGTTCGCTTTTCGGCTGGTCTTCAACATATAAGGGGGAAATTTAATTGGTAAAAAAGGCAAATCAAAAAAAATCCGAAATCCGAAATCCGAAATCCGAAATTTTAGTCTCCGTCATCATGGGCAGTACGTCCGATTGGCCGACGATGAAAAATGCGGCCGATATCTTGGAAGAATTCGGCGTTTCGCACGAGGCCCGCGTGGTTTCGGCGCACCGGACGCCCGATCTTCTTTTCGAGTTTGCCAAAACGGCCGAAGAGCGGGGCGTCGAGGTGATCATCGCCGGCGCGGGCGGAGCGGCCCATCTGCCGGGAATGTGCGCGTCGCAAACCGTTCTTCCGGTATTGGGCGTTCCGGTCAAAAGCCGCGCCCTGTCGGGAATGGATTCTCTTTTGTCGATCGTCCAGATGCCCGGCGGGATTCCGGTCGGCACTTTGGCCATCGGCGACGCCGGGGCGAAAAATGCCGCTCTTCTGGCCGTTTCGATTCTCGCCAATTCGAGGCCCGAACTGCGCGAGAAACTGCGCCGGTTCCGCGAAAAACAAACCGCAGGGGTTTTGAAATCGAAATTGTAGTTCGGAACGACAAATGAAAGGTTTGAAACTGGGTCGAAACAGTCCGCGAACTGATCGAATTCTTCGGTTAAAAGTCAATAATCAGAACACGAAGCGGTAGCGACGTGGCAGGTTTCTTTTTACGGATTCGATAAAGCGGAAAAGTCGACCCCGGCGATCGCTTCGACGATCTTCCTCGCCAGTTCTTTCTTTTGATCGGTTCGACCCTCGAAGGTCAGGGTTTTCACCGGCCGTTTGTTTTTGATCAGGCGGATCGTCAGGCTGATCCTCTCGCCGCGAACCGTGTAGGAACCGCTCGGTTTGACCGCGTCGATCATCTCATCGGCTTCGACGAAAACGATCCCCGATTCTGAGCCGCCGCGTTCGGCCGCCAAACCGGAATTTCTCAACTCTTTGCTCAGCAGTCCGGTCAATTCCAGATCGTCGTAATCGAGATCGCGGTTTTGCAGAACCGGCTTTAAGATCAAAGGCTTCGGCGCCGACAGCGGGATTTGTTTTTGCTCTTCGGAGGTGAATTCGCCGATGTCGAAACTTCCCGAAGCGTCCGGCGCGATGATCAGCGGCCTTTGAATCCCGCCGATGTTTCGGGCCATTTCCGGAACAGTGTCCTGCGCATATGAGAAAAGCAGATTGACATCCGCGAATTGGTTTTCCCGAAGCCGCGCGCCCCTGAGCGCCTGCAAAAGCGAATATGTCAAAAGCCCCTGACCGTAGCGGCTCGCTTCGTAGGAAACCTTGTCGGCCGCCGCGCCCATCAGGACGAAAAAACCGGTTCGATCCTTGAGACGTTCGATGGCGCGGATCTGATCGACCGGCAGGTCGCGTTTGGCGATGAGGCTTTCGGCGGCCGCCCCGGCGGCGCAGGTGTCGAGGATCAGAACCTGTTTGAGAGCCTTGTTGCGTTTGATCAGATCGGTCAGTTCATCCGACGAGATCGACATGGCTTTCCTCACATTTTCGACCGAAAGGACCGTTTTGTCGGTTGTCGTCGCCTCCTGAGTGAGATAGAGATATTGATCTGTGCCCGGTCGGCTCGATCGGAGGGAAACTCCGTGACCGGCCAGGTAAACGATGAAAATATCGTTCGGTCCGGCGGTCTTGAAATCATCAAAAGCCTTTTCGAAGTCGGCTTTGGCGGCCGGAGAGACCCCGGCATCCGACGAAAGGAATTTGACATCGGTCCGGTCGCTGGTCAAAAGCCGGAGATGAACCCTGTCGGCGCCGAACAGTTTGACGGCGCCGATCTCCAGAGCGCGGGCGAAATCGGCGGCGTCTTTGGCGGCGAATCTGAGGTCGAGATCGTCGCCCGTATAATCGGAGATCCCGCCGACGATCAGATAGATGTTGGGCGGGGCGTTTGATCTGGTTTGTCCGATCGGCAAAACCTCCGACCCGCGCGGCGTTCCGCGCGAAGTGATCGAGCCGTCCCGATTGTGCGTGATGATCTCGATCTTGTTGTCCCGGCCATCGATCAGAGGAGCGTTTTTCAGATCTATCGTCAGAACGGCGTTCGTTCGGTCGGGGGAAAATCCCGGCGGTCGGGCGTCGCGGATAAATTCCTTGCCGTTGATCAGAACCTCAACCCGGCCGATCCCGCCGCCCCGGTTGGTCAGTTTGAGCGGAAATTCCGTCCGCCCGTTTCGCGGAACTTCGTATTCGGCCAGCGGAAACAGATCGCCTCCGGAAAAAAGCGCCGTTTCCGGCAACGGGCGGCCTTCCAGGATCTTCGGCAAAAGACCCGGAACATAATAGAGGTCTTTCATCTGTTCGAGCGAGACGGTCTCCAGCCCGACCGCATAATGCAAAAGATGGCGGGCTCCCGGCGAGGCGTCGAACAATCCGGAGGGCGTTATGACCGCCCAGTCGTTTTCATCCAGTGAGATCAGAGAGGCCAGAATTTTTCCGGTTTCGGCGTCGCGCAGGGTCAATTCCCCGCCCCCGAAATCATCGCCGTCCGGGCTTTTGAATTTGAATTTCCGATCGATCGTGCTCGGATCGGTCGGATCGTGATCGAGATACAAGGGCGGCGCGACCGATCTCAGATATTCCTTTTCCGCCGGAACTTTAAGATCGAGGGTCCGAAGTTTTTCTCCGCTCGTCGCATTCCAGACGGTCGCTTTGCCCCAGGTTATCAGATTGCCGCGATTGCCGGAAAACGAAAGCGGTTCGGCCACCGCGATGATCAACCGGCCGTCCGAAGAGAAAACCGGATTTCGAAACTTTTCGGCGTTTTCGAGGGTCTTCAATAATTTTCCGGTTTCACTGCTCCAGATGTCGAGCGGTTCGATCCGAACGGTTTTCCCGCCCTCCTGTTTGTAGTCGACCCCGAGGGAGACGATCATTTTCCCGTCGGGCGAAAAGGCCAGATCTTCGACGTGATCGCGTCCGCCGCCGGAGATCTCTCTCAAGAGGTTTCCCGTGTTCAGATCCCAGATCTTTATCTTGGAGTCGTATTGCTCGGCCCGGTTGTTGAGATTTCCGCTCGCCGCCAGCAACCGGAGATCGGGCGAGACGGCCGTAAAGGCGGGACCGGTGGCCGGATCGAAACCGGAGAAATTGCGAAATTTGCGCCCGGTCTCCAGATTCCAGAGGCCGATCTCGGGACGAAAATCGCCCGATTTTCCCGAAGTCAGAACGGCGATCGTTTTTCCGTCGGGCAAGGCTTTGATCCGATCGACCGATTTCGTTCTGGCTTTTAACCGGGTGATCTTCCGGCCCGATCCGATCTCCCACAAACTGACGGTTCCGTCCTGACTTCCGTTTGCGATGATCCGTCCGTCGGGGCTGTAACCGATGGCATCGCTCGGTTCGATCCGCACCGTCCAGCGCGGATTTTCCGGACCGGGGAACTCGCGTAAAACCCTCAGATCGAAAGCGTCCCAAACGGTCACCTTTTCGGTGCGAAACTCTTTGGTCGCGATCGTCCGACCGTCCGGCGCGAAAAGAACGGTGTCGCTCTCGAAATTTTCATCTTTCGCCCCGCCCAGGGTTTTCAACTCGCCCCCGTCCAGATCAAGTACCCTGTTCACTCCGCTCCCGGCCAGAACCAGCTTTTTCCCGTTTGGCGAAAACGAGATCGAGTCGGCCGCATATTCTTTTCCCGCCAATGACTTTAAAACCCTTCCGGTTTGGGCGTCCAAAAGGGAAATTCCCTCCCGATGGCTGACGGCCAGAAGACGGCCATCGGAGGAAAAATCCAGAGCGATGAGTTTTTCCGGAAGGCGGGCGATCTCGGAGCCGTCGGCCGTTTCGAGCAAAAAAGAATTCGGATAACCGGCGACGGCCAAGAACTTTCCGTCCGGCGAAAGGGCGAGCCGGGAATAGGCGGAAAAGTCTTTTTTTTCGAAACTCCGAATCAACTCGCCGGTCGCCGCCCGCCAGAAATCGATCCGGTCATCGCCGGCTGAAACAAGCGTCGTCCCGTCCGGCGAAAAGACCAGGGATTCGGTCATACTCGGGATGCTTCTGATCTCGGTTCCGTCGGACGCGTTCCAGATGATGATCTTTCCGTCCAGCCCGCCGGTCGCCACGAGGCGGCCGTCGGGCGAAAAATCCAGCGCGGCGACGCCGTCCGTGTGTCCGGTTTGAACGACCAGTTCCGCCTTTTGGGCGAAGATCGCCAGCGGCATCAAAAGCAAAAGAAACAGTTCGGGTTTTATAAAAAGTCTGTTCATTTTTCCGTTTTCAAAAGGCGGCGCGAAAAATGTTCGATCGGGGAACGGCCGGTTTTGGTTGTTCAGAAATTCATTTTCGCACGTTTCGCGTCGCTTCGCCCAAAAGTTCGGGGCCTTTTTCAATTTATCAGATCCGAACCGATCCCCGTTTTAGGGTGAGAGAAAAATCATTTAGGTTACAGGCGGCCGGATCGTTTTGAGATTTTCAAAGGCCAAAATGAAAACGAACAAAATTTTTTTTCGCGACCTGTAACCTTTTTCCGGTTTCCGGCACTCAAGGGCAGGAAGGCTTTTGAAGCCGGAAAAATTTCAAAATACAAAACAGGAAAAATCAATAATGAAAAACACAACTGCAAAAATATTTATCGTATTGACATTGATCGCAATTTTTACGTTTTCGGCGACGGCCCAGGTTTCGGACGATTTTCTGATCACCGGAGGCGCGGTCGGCCGGGTGAGGCTCGGGATGACCGTCGGAGAGGCCAGAAAGATCTGGAGGGATTATCAATTTGAGCGAACGCGGGACGGCGAATTTTCCGCGCTCATCGCCGTCAAACGGGGAAACCGTCAGCTGGTGACCATCAAGGCCGACGAAAAAGGTTATCTGAACGAAGATTCTCCGATCCAGAATGACGCTCCGATAGAATTTATGGAGGTCTGGGACAAGAGTTTCAAAACGGCCGAAGGCGTTTCTCCGGGAATGACGCTCCGGGCCGCCGAAGGCATTTACGGAAAGGTCAAAAGGATCGAACTCAGCCAGATCGAACTGCGCGAATACGCCGAATTTGCCGGTCAGCCCGAGGGACTCGATTTTCGTCTCTCCAGCCGCGAAGATTACGCCGGAGTCAATTACCGGGCGACCGGAAGGGGCGAAGAAACCGGAGAACGGATCACCCGCGAATACGTTCCCTCGGCTTATATTTTCAACATCACCATCTCGCGGCCGCCTTTGTCCAAGGATCCAGAAACGGCCGAGAACACGCTCGACGGCACGACCTTTACCAGCGTTTACACCGACCTTAGAACGGATTGCCGGGAAACGGAAAGCGTCGAGGGCGGACACGTTTCGAATTTTTGCCAGGGACCGGGAAATTTTCAGATCCATTATTTCGACAGCGCGACGACCTATTCCTTTTACGTCGAAACGCTCGACCGCCAAATCTCGATCCCGCTGACCGGAATGGGAATGGATAAATTAAAGGACGTCGGCCGGATCGAATGGCGTCTGGCCGACGGACGCCCGTTCGCGGTCATTATGTCGCTTTCCGGCGGCCGGATGATAATCGCCAAAGGTTTGCCCGGATTCGGGCGGATCGATTCCCGGGAAGAGGGAAAAGGCGCGATTTACCGGACCAGGGATCTGGCCGATAATGATTATCTGGATGCGGTCGTACCGGCGACCCGTTTGGTGATGCCCGCCGCTTCGACCGAACTCATGACCCGGGAGTTCATCAAAGGGGTTCATGATAAGGTAAAATACGTGATCAGAGCCGAAGCCGGTTACCGGATGACGGTCACCATTATGGATACCGAAACCGATTCCGAAGAGGGAGCAATCATGATCGGTTCCGTGCTTTCGCCGGACGGTGAAACGGACGGCAACGCCGGCGGTCTGGTGTTCGATTCGGTTCTCGGGGAAACCGGAGATTACGAGATCCTGATCAGCCAGAACGCGGCCAAATCGCAGGCCGAAAACATTCGCTTCAGGGTCAGGATAACCCTCGAACCGGCCAAAAAATAAAGCGGGTTTCGATCCATTGTTTGATCCCGAGAAAAAAAGAGAACAGACGTGAAAATCAGCATTAACAAAAAATATTTGATCCGGACGGCCGCCATCATCATGGTTCTTTTGGCGGCCGGTTCGCTCGATCTTTCTTCTCACGGCCAAAGCCGCGAGAAATCGCCCGCGCCCCCCAAATTCGCACTTCTCGTCGGCATCAACCGCTACCAGAGCAAAACGATCAACAGTCTGCGCGGGACGCACAACGACGTTCGTTTGATGAAGGGGCTTTTGCGGGAATACGGATTCAGAGAGGACCTGAAGGCGGCCGGAAGCGGAGATTCGTGCGGAATCCAGACCGCAGCCTCGCCGCTCAAAACTCTCTGTTCCGAAGAAGCCACCCGAAAAGGGATTCTCGATGCCTTTGACCGTCATCTGATCGAAAACGCCAGACGTTTTCAGGCGGAGAACAAGAGCGCGCCGAACCGGGGCGCGGCGATCGTTTTTTATTACAGCGGTCACGGTTCGACATTGCCCGACGACAACGGCGACGAACCGGACGGGTTGGACGAGACACTGGTTCCGTCCGATTCCGACGACCGGGGCAGCCGGGACATCCGCGACGATGAACTGGCCGAGCGGCTGGAACGGCTGAGAAAATATACGACCAACATCACTTTTATCGTCGACAGCTGTTTTTCCGGCACGATCACGCGCGGAGGCGGCCAAAGGAGCGTTCCCCGGGAGTTCGGAAAGACCCGCAGAGGAGAATTTTTACCGCCCCGCCTCAACGACGGCCTGCTGGAGGCGACCGATTACGTCGCCGTTTCCGCCAGCCTGCCGAACGAAAAATCGCAGGAGGATTATTTTACCGATCCCGTTACCCGCAAAGACCAGCTGAACGGAGCGATGACCTATTTTCTGGTCAATCTGTTGCGGCAATACCCGGATTCGACCTACCGCGAGATCATCAACCGCGTCCGCAATGCGGTCGTCAGTCTCGGAAAAGACCAGACCCCGCAGGCCGAAGGCGATCTCGATCGCACGGTTTTCGGTTCGGCCGGCCAAAGGGAAAAAGTCCCCATATTTCCGGTCTGCAACAAACAAAAAGGGAAGATGGTTTGCTCGGAGGTGATCGAAAAAGAGGGCGGCCGGATTCACCGGATCGCTCTCAAGGTGGGCCGGATGATCGGCGCCAGAACGGGCGGCGCGATCGCCGTTTATTCCCCGCAGGCGAAAGATCTGACCGGGGAGGCGCTGATGATCGGCGGCGGGACGATCATCGGCGCGACGGAGTTCGCTTCGGAGGCCGAGGTCGTCTTGACCGACAAAGCGATCAGGGATTTTCCCGAAAACGCCAAGATAGTGATCGCTTCGCCGAATTTTACCGATGAAAAGCGGATCGTCGCGCTCGATCTGACGGGCGATCTGACGTCGCGCGGCGCCGCCGCCGCCCCGGAAAAAGATCCGGGCGTCATCAAGATCAGGGAACTGGAAAAAAGTCTGAGAGCGAGCGATTATCTGCGCCCGCTCGAAACCTCGGGACTGCTCGGGCAGTTCGACCAAAAATCGGCCGTTGCCAGGGACTGGGACGTGGCCGTCGTCCGGGCCACTTACAGGGATTTTCTGCTTGGAAATCGCCAGCCTCCGGAGGCGAACGCGCCGGAGAAAAACGAGCAGGGGTATTTTCTCACCGACCGGAGCGGGATGCCGCTATACAATTTTTGGATCAGCGCCGATGAGCCGGGTCTGGCCGACGCGCTCAAAGAGGCGCTGGAAAGACACGTTCGTCTGGAAAATCTGAGATCGCTGGCCAACGAGACGTCGGGGATCGGCGAGAAATTAAAGGTCGAACTCGTCCGTCTCAAGGATTTCGAAGTCCTGGACGAAGACGCTCCGGCTTGCCGGCCGACGCCGGTTGACGATCTTCAAATACAAAAGGACAATTCCCGCGCTCTTCAGCTTCGCGCCGGAGACAAATATTATCTGCGGATCTCCAACCGGACCGGGAGAGACCTGTTCATTTACATCTACTCGCTTGCAGCCGACGGCAAGATCAATCTTCTTTATCCGCCGGAAAACGCCGATGAGGTTTTAAAGAACGCCCAATCGGTCAACACCTTCGGAGCCAACGGGTGCCGCGTTTTTTACATTGCGCCGGAAGATCTGGTCTTCGGCAAAGAGACGATCAAGCTGATCGCCTCGACCGAATCGTTTCCGGCCGGGATGCTCACCTCTCCGGCGATCGCCGAAGCGCTCGGAGCGAGAACGGGATCGCCCCTGATAAAAATTCTCAAACAGGCGGCCACCAACCGCCGGGGCGCGAACGTTTACGGGGCGCAAACCGCCGATTGGGGAACGGTGAATTTCGATTTCGAGATCGTCGGGTAAAGCCGAACGACGCTAATTTAATTTGACTCAAAGAATTAACCGCATAAAATTGAGGAGATCATTTTTAAAATTTCCGAAACGGAGTGCGAATTCATTTGGCGGATTTATCGGCAGAAGGTTTTGAAAAACTTTTACAAAGGCTTGACGAAGACCCTTCGCGGGCGGCGGAAAGATACGAAGAGCTGCGCCTGAAGTTAGTGAAGTTTTACGGTTGGCGCGGTTGTCCGGCTTCGAGCGCCGATGAACTGGCCGACGAGACCTTAAACCGGGTCGCCTCGAAACTCGAAGAAGGCGTCGAGATCGAGAGTTTGAACGCCTACGCCTGTCAGGTTTCGCGGTTCGTCTGGCTGGAATTCAGCCGAAAACGAAAGGAGGATCATTACGGCGACGAGATGCCCGAACAGGCCGTCGATCCGGTGTTGCCCGAGGAGGCGGACGAAAGGCTGGTCTGTTTGCGCAAATGTCTGGCCGAAGTGGCTCCCGACGATCAGGACCGCCAGCTGATCATCGGTTATTACGATACGGACGCCGGCGGGAAACTGAAAGACGCGCGCAGATCGCTGGCCGAAAAGTTCGGTTTGAAAATGAACGCCTTGAAAGTAAAAGCCTGCCGTTTGCGGAGCAAACTGGAAAAATGCATCAACGACTGCGTGGCGCTCTGAAGGCGAAACGAACCGAATGGCGAATAAAAATTTCGGCCGAAGTAACCAAACTCAGGATTTCGGCACTCATAAATGAGGAGTTATGACGGAACTCGATCCTAAAAATCTATCGGAAATAAAACGCTTCTTGTTCGGCGAAATGCCGGAGTCGGAGCGCGAGGCCGTCGAAGAGCGGCTTTTTACCGACGAGAGTTTTTTCTACGACCTGATGGAAGTGGAAAATTCTCTGATCGATGCCTACGCCCGCGGAGAACTTCGCGGGGACGATCTCCGGCGTTTTGAGGCGAGTCTGGACCTTTTCCCGGAAAGGCGCGAAAAGATCGCCAATTCGATCGCCCTCAATTCTCTCATCAAAGAGGAAAAACGAGAGGCGGCGGCCGCTTCCGCGCCGGTCGAAATTTCGGAACCGGTTCCCGGTTTTTGGGAAAGGATCGCGGCATTTTTCAGGCTGAACATGTCCGTCGTCCAGTTTGCGGGAGCGGCGGCCTTGCTTTTGCTGGTGGCCGGAACCGGATTTTTGATCTACGAGCGGGTGCGAATGGAGCGGGAGTTGGCCGAATACCGCGAGAACCAGCGGCGCTTCGAAGAATTGCAAAAACGTCAGGAAGAACTGCAAAAAGACTTGCGCGAGATCCGCCAGCGCGAGCAAAATCTGCAGAAACAGCTCGGCGAAAAACAGGGCGAAAGCGAGATTTTGGATCAACAGCTGGAGCGCGAAAAATCGGAGCGTCAGCGCCTCGAAAACGAATTGGAGCGGCTGAAAAAGCTCCAGCAGAACCCGCCGCCGCCCGGCCCCCGGCAGCCGACCATCGCTTCCTTTCTGGTTCTCCCTTTTTCCGGCGGCAAAGGCGCGAATGATCCCGACAACATCAAAACCATCCGCCTCGCTCCCGGCGTCAAAAGCGTCAATCTTACCCTCCAGCTCCCCAAGGACGCGGCGGCCGAAACGTTTTCCGTGCGGTTCAAGGGGGAAACGCTGGCCTCGAACCGCAAACCCGGCACGACCAGATCGGGCTTCAAGTTTTTGACCTTAACCATTCCGTCCGCCCGGTTTTCGCTCGCCGAAGACAACGTCATCGCCGTTACCGGAGACGATGAGGTCAGATATAATTTCGTTCTCAAAGTGCAGAAATGATCCCGGATTGACAATCGGCGAATAACCGTCAACAATCAACTTCTTATGCTTGCCTTTCGTTTCAGAGAACCGGAACAGACCGGTGAGGAAAAATCTCCGCTTCTTCTGCTTCTGCACGGCATCGGTGCGGACGAGAACGATCTGTTCGGCCTCGCGCCGTATCTGGACGGCCGTTTTTTCGTCGCCAGCGCCCGCGCTCCCTTCCGGCTGCCGTGGGGCGGTTTCGCCTGGTTCGAACTCGGCATACAGGGAACGGAGATCTCCGTCAACGTCAAACAGGCCGAAGAGAGCCGGCAGATGATCCTCGAACTGGTCGATCAGATCGTCGCCGAAAATGATCTGGGCCGGGTTTATCTGTGCGGTTTCAGCCAGGGCGCATTTATGAGCCTCAGCGCGGCGCTTCGCAGTCCGGAAAAGTTCGCCGGCGTTGTGGCGATGAGCGGCCGGGCGATCCCGGAAATGCTACCGGCGAAGGATTCTTACGACTCCCTCAAAGACTTTCCGATCCTGGTCACGCACGGCCTGTATGATCCGGTTCTGCCGATCGACAACGGACGGGCGACCAGAGACCTTTTATCCGGGCTTCCCGTCCGGCTGGAATACAAGGAATACCCGATGGCGCACGAGATCTCTCAGGCCAGCCTGACGGATGTGACCGACTGGCTGCAAACCGAACTTGAATAAACGGCATCGAACCGGCAAGAGGTAAAATTTAAATGATAAAAACAGGTTACGTCGCGCTGATTTTCGTCTTATTGCTGTCGATCAACCTCAAAGCGCAAAATTCCAAGGACTTTCTGGGCGATTGGGAGGTTACTTTGACCGAACCGGCAGAAGACGGATTTCCGTGGTTTCGGGAAATAAAATATCCGGTTAGTTTTTCGATCAAAGAGGAAAACGGCAAACTGGTCGGAAACTACATCGATCAATATGATTATTCCGATAAATTCTCGGTTTTGGCGGTCGCCGAAAACGAAATCATTTTCGTGGTTGGCGGTGCGGGGAAGAAACATAAGGAGAATTTGGGGCCGGTCCAACGGGCGATTTTAAGAGATGGGGTCTTGCACGGCTTTGTTTTTACCGACCGGAAACTTTTTGAATGGACGGCGAAAAGAAAAGCTCCCCAATCTAAAGTCTAAACCTGGCGCTCTGAACTGTTTTAAAGCGGGTTAAAAATCAGTAAAGGAGTTCAGAGTAACGGCTTCAGCCGTGATGGCCGCGATCTTCACGCATAAATGCGTAACTCTTAACCCTTATATCCCAGCCCATCTGTGTTAATCTGGGTTTTCAAAATTCCATTAAATTCAAAATAAACCGTGACTAAAATTATCTTACCAAATTCGACCATCGGGGTTTTCGGAAGCGGGCAGCTCGGGCGGATGTTTGCCATCGAGGCGCGCAAGATGGGGTATCGGGTCCATACTTTTTCGCCCGGCAACGATACGCCGACCGGCCATATCTCCGATCTGGAAACCTCCGCCCCTTACGACGATCTGGAAACGGTCCGAAAATTCGCCAAATTGGTCGATGTCATCACCTATGAATTCGAGAACGTGCCGTCGAAAACCATCGAAGCGGCCTCGGAATTCGCGCCCGTTCATCCGAAGGGCGAGGTTCTTCACACGACGCAGAACCGGCTTCGGGAAAAAACTTTTCTCTCGAAAAACGGTTTTCCGGTCGCGGCTTTCCGGCACATCAAGGTGATCGACGATCTCTACCGGGCGGTCGAAGAACTGGGGGCGCCGTGCGTTTTGAAGACCGCCGGGTTCGGCTACGACGGCAAGGGGCAGAGCAAGATCGAATCGAGCGCCGATATCGAGGGGGCCTTTGAAAAAATGAAGGGGAGCGAATCGGTGCTGGAGAGCTTCGTCGATTTTGAAAAAGAGGTTTCCGTTGTCTGCGCCAGGGACGCCCTCGGCAATTTCGTCGATTACGGCGTCATCGAAAACGATCACGCCCGGCATATTTTAGACATATCGTTCGCTCCCGCGGACGTTTCCGCAAAAGTCGAACGGGAAGCGCGGGAGATCGCCCGCGGCATCGCCGAGAAATTCGAATATGTCGGCGCGCTCTGCGTCGAATTTTTTCTGACCGCGGACGAAGAACTGATCGTCAACGAGATCGCGCCGCGACCGCACAATTCCGGGCATCTGACCTTTGACGCCTGCGTTTGTTCGCAGTTCGAACAGCAATTGCGGGCCGTTTGCGGTCTGCCGCTCGGTTCGACCCGTTTTCTGCAGCCGGCGGCGATGGCCAATCTGCTCGGCGATCTGTGGCAGGAGGGCGAACCGGACTGGCTTCGGGTTTTGGAGAACGAGAACGTCAAACTTCATCTTTACGGCAAACGCGAAGCCCGGATCGGCCGCAAGATGGGGCATCTGACGGCAATGGCCGAAACGGCCGCCGAAGCCGTTCAGATCGTAAAACAGACTCGGGTCGGGCTGTCGTGAAAAATCTTTACAGGTGTTTTTTTTTGTTCTATTCTTTTGACGAGAAAAAATTACCGGGATAAAAAAAACGATAAATTCTCACAAAAAACACTTCCATGAATTTAAGAACAATAAAAATCACTTTTTTAGTTTTCCTTTTCTCTTTAATATCTGTTTTTCCTCAGCTTTCTTTCGGTCAGATCATCATCCAGCCGGTCGAAAGCCCGGCCAACGCAAGACTTAATCGTAAACGCGGCCTGGAAATGCTCAAAGAGATAAAATCCATCATAAAAGGAAGATATTACGACAAAAATTTTCGCGGCATTGATGTCGACCAAAAATTCGATGAGGCGGCTGAAAAGATAAAAAAACTCGAGGCTAACTGGCAAATCTTTCGGGTCATCGCTCAGGTTGTTCTGGAGTTTAATGATTCCCACACGAGATTTTATCCGCCCGGTCGGGCCAACCGGGTCGAATATGGATTTACCCTCCAGATGATCGGCGACCGGTGTTTCGTCACCGATGTCAAAAAAGGGAGCGACGCTGAGGCAAAGGGGCTGAAACCGGGAGATCAGGTTTCAGGTATAGAACAATATAATCCGACCCGGGAAAATCTCTGGAAAATAAATTATATCTTGTATTCCCTCGATCCGCAGGAACAGATTAGTTTGTTCCTCCTTAATACCGACGGGACCTCCGAACGCGAGGTTAAGATCAAAGCCTCATTCAAATCGATCAAGGAACGCGAAAAAGAGAGGCGGGAGCGCCGCAACAAGAAAAAGGAATCGCCTTATAGATGTAAAAAAATAAATGCCGAGCTGATTGCCTGCCGGTTGGAGACCTTTTCCGTCGAAAAAAAAGACATCAACCGAATGATGAAAGAGGTCGGCGGCCACAAGAAATTGATCCTTGATCTGCGGGGGAACCGGGGCGGATATGTCAGTATCGAGGAATATCTGACCGGTTATTTTTTTGATCGCAATGTCAAGATCGCCGATTTTATAATGCGAGATAAAACCAAGGAACGAGTCGCCAAAACCCAAAAAGAGGATGCTTTTCAAGGCGAAATGATCGTTTTGATTGACAGCAACTCGGCCTCGGCGGCCGAGGTTTTTTCCCGCGTAATTCAACTGGAAAAAAGAGGTAAGATAATCGGCGATATAAGTGCTGGAGCGGTTATGACCAGTATTCAGGTGTCTATGACAAATGTCCGCGGGCCTCAGGGGTTTGAGACATATTCTGTTTTTGGCATGAATGTGACGATCGCCGACCTGATCATGAGCGATGGCAACCGGTTGGAAAATGTCGGCGTCACTCCCGATATAGCAATCGGGCCTTCGGGCGCGGCATTGGCTCAGGGAAACGATCCGATTCTGGCCTATGCGGCCAAGCTTTTCGGCGCGGAATTGTCCAACGAGGAGGCCGGGAGTTTCCATTTTTTGACCCCTGAACCCGAAGATCTAGACGATGAACAACAGGATAATGATGAGGAAAATCGGATGCCGCCAAGATGAGCGGAAATCTAATTTCTTCCCCGGCGACGGCGTCCGCCTCCCTTTCCATCGCCTTCGTCCCGTTCTTCGTCGATTTGACCCGCTTCCGCATCTTTTCCGCCGCCGTTTCTCTCCCGTTCATCGGCGCTGATGGCTCCGCCGTAAAATTCCGTGTGGCGGATCTTGCCCCCGAGCTTTCCGGCGTAACCCAAAATGCCGCCGCTCAAAACTGCCAGACCGAGAACCGTTAAGACAAGCCAGCCGGGAAATATCGACCCGCCGTCCGAAGTCCCGTCCTTTTTGCCGCGGTTGAGCAAAAGGGACGATCCCTTGTAAAAGATCAGACCCGAAAGAGAGACGAGCGCCGTCAAACCGACAGCGATGAGCGAGACGAGACCCATTTTTTCGTGATCTTCGATGGCGTTTTCGGAAACGCCGGCCAGATCTTCGACGAAATCTTCGCCGCCCTGCCCGAGCAGATAAACCGCCAAGGTCGCGCCGCCCAAAACGACGAAGGCCAGCAATCCGACGGCCTTCAGTTCGTCGCTCCGTCGCCAGAAGCCGAGAAGCAGAATTGTCAGAGCAAATGGAACGCCGATGATCGGAATGTGATTGGTAACGATGTGCAGATAAGCTAAGTCCATATTCCATACAGTGATGATTCGGCGGCGGAAAAAGACGAACTCTCGCTTTTTTTTGTCCCGGTTTTCTCCAAAAAGAGGATCATTGAACTCGGCCAAAAGCGCCTGAAACGCTATAAACCTTTGCATTATATGTGCGTAATAAATTAAGCTTTACCAAAAAATCTGATCCCTTTGGAGAAAACCGAATGAAGAATCGAAGACTGAATCTGAGCGTCAGTTTGCGTCTGGCGTGTCTTTTGTGTCTGTTCCTGAACGTCAGTTCCGCCCCCGGACAAGAGACCTCCGGTCAGAGCCCCGACCAACCGATGACCGTTTCTCTGGCACTTGAGAATCTCGCCTGGCGGAGCATCGGGCCGGCCAATATGGGCGGCCGGGTGGCGGACGTCGAAGGAGTTCCCGGCAATCCCAACATCGTTTACGTCGCCACCGGTTCGGGGGGCGTTTTCAAAACGACCAACGGCGGGATGGACTGGACGCCGATCTTCGAGCGGGAGGGCACGATCTCGGTCGGCGACATCGCGCTCGAACCGGGCAATCCGGACGTCATCTGGGTCGGGACGGGCGAGTCGAACACGCGGAATTCGGTTTCATTCGGCGACGGCGTTTACAAATCGACAGACGGCGGGCAAAGCTGGAAGCATCTGGGTCTGAAAGATTCCGACACCATTTCGAAGATCGTCATCAATCCCAAAAACCCGGACATCGCCTACGTGGCGGCCGTCGGACACGCCTGGGGGCCGAACGCCGAGCGCGGCGTTTTTATGACGACCGACGGCGGCAAGACCTGGGCCAAAACGCTTTATATAGACGAATATCACGGCGCTTCGGATCTGGTCATCGACGAGCAGAACCCGAACATCCTCTACGCCGGGATGTGGTATTTCGTCAGGCGTCCGTGGACTTTCACCAGCGGCAGCGAACGGGGCGGCGTTTTTCGTTCGGTGGACGGCGGAAGGACCTGGAAAAAGATCGAAAAGGGGTTGCCGAAACTGATCGGACGGATCGGTCTGGCCGTCGCTCCGAGCAGCCCGAACGTGGTTTACGCCATTCTGGAAGCCAAAGAAGGGACGCTCTATCGTTCGGACGACAAAGGCGAGACGTTCCGCCAGGTTTATAAAGGGCAGAACATCGTCGGGCGCGGTTTTTACTACACCAAAGTCCGGGTCGATCCGACCAATGAGGACAAGGTCTATGCGGTCGCTTCGCCGCTTTTCGTCTCGCTCGACGGCGGTCGCAATTTCACGCGCATCTCGCCGACGACGCACATCGATTTTCACGCGCTCTGGATCGATCCGCTCGATCCGAAGAGAATATGGCAGGGACAGGACGGCGGCGTGGCCGTAACGACCGACGGCAAGAATTGGGAATACATCAATAATTTCGCCATCGGGCAGTTTTATCAGGTTTTCGCCGATGACCGCGAGCCGTTTTACAATCTGACCGGCGGAATGCAGGACAACGGCACCTGGAACGGGCCTTCGCAAAACCGGGAACCGGCCGGAATTCTCAATGACGATTGGCGGATGATCAGTTTCGGGGACGGATTTTTCGCCATCCCGCACCCGGACGACCCGAATCTGTTTCTCAGCGAATCGCAGGGCGGCAACGTCGTCCGGACCGATATGCGCAACCGCGAACAGCAGTACGTCGCTCCGTATTTCGGTCTCGGCGGTGCACCGGAAAAAGAAAAATACAGGTTTAACTGGAACGCACCGCTGATACCTTCGCCGCACGACAAGAATACGGTTTATCTCGGCGGCAGCGTCGTTTTCAAATCGACCGATTTCGGCAAGAGCTGGACGCCGATCAGCCCCGATCTGACCAAAAGCGATCCCCAGCGGTTAAAGGATGCGGGCGGACCGGTCTTTACCGAAAACACTTCGGCCGAGGCCTTTGCCACCGTCATCAGTCTCAGCGAATCGCCCTTGAGAAGCGGCCTTATCTGGGCCGGCAGCGACGACGGCAATCTGCAGGTGACGACCGACGGCGGGCGCAACTGGACCAATGTCGTCAAAAACGTTCCCGGCATCCCGGCCGATTCTTCGGTTTCGCACGTCGAACCGTCGCGCCGCAGTGCCGATACGGTCTATGTCGCGTTTGACCGGCACAAGTTCGACGATTACCGCCCGTACGTTTTCAAAACCTCGGACGGCGGCCGAACCTTTACCAATATCACGGGCGATCTGCCGGAAAAAGCCTACGTTCACGTCCTCGCTGAAGACCCGAAAAATCCCGATCTGCTCTACGCCGGGACCGAACTCGGGATTTACGTCTCTTACAGCGGAGGCGGCAAATGGATGGAACTCAATATGAAGAATTTTCCGCGCGTCGCCGTTCACGACATCGTCATTCACCCGCGCGACAACGACATCATTCTGGCGACGCACGGACGGAGCCTTTGGATCTTTGACGACGCCTCTCCGGTTCAATCTTTGAGCGATTCCATTCTGGCCAAAGAAACTCATCTGTTCGGGGTTCGCCCGGCTTATCGTTTTGCCACGCGCTTCACCCGTTACGGCATCGGCGACAAGGTCTTTCGCGGAGAAAATCCGCCGAAGGGCGCGCTCATCACCTATTATCTGAAGGACGAACCGGACAAAAAGACGCAGCTCCGACTGGAGATTTTCGACTCCGGCGGCAAAAAGATCTCCGAGGTGAAAAATCTGCCGAAGATGCGCGGTCTGAACCGGACGGTCTGGAATCTGAGCCACGAAGGCGCGCGCCAACGTCGCCAGCTGTCCGAGACGAACGAATTTTCCGGGCCGCCCCGCGGTCCGCAGGCCCTGCCCGGCATTTACACCGTCAGGCTTTTGGTCGGCGAGCGCGTCGCCGGGGAAACGAAGGTCGAGGTCCGCGTCGATCCGACCGTCGCGGTGACACCGGCCGAATTGCAGGAACAGTTCGATCTGGCGGTCAAACTCCGGGATATGCTTTCGTCGCTCAATGACGGTCTGCGCTCCCTCGATAGCGCCAAAGATCAGGCCGAGCAAATCGAAAAAGTGGCCAAAAACACTCTTGCCGAAGTTCCCAAAGAGGTCAGTCAGGCGCTCGACAACTACAAGAAACGGATCGACGCTCTGACCGGCGATCTGATCGTCGGCGACGAGGACGGGATCCGCGCCTCGGCCAAATTGACGAATCAGGTCGGCGGTCTTTATTCATCGGTCAGCGGCGGAAACTCCGGACCGACCAAAGCGATGCGCGAGCAATTCGCATTACTGCAAACCGAGATGCCGCCGAAACTGGCGGAGATCAATCGTTTCATCTCCGAAGACACGGCGCGGCTCAATCAGGTTTTGCAAAAAAACGGTCTGCCGATCGTGGTGGTCGGCAAAGCGGTGGAAATGCCGAAGTAAACCGGTTCGATTTGGGGTTTGGGATTGCGGATTTGGGATTGTCGGAAAAATAAATCCGCAATCCGCAATCCCAAATCCCAGATCCCCTAAAGTCGGTTTCCCAGACTGACCCCGGCCAGCACGCCGATGAAACCGGTCAGGATGCTCAAGAAAAGATAGATAAAGGCGGTCGCAAAATATCTTTCGCGGACCAGTCCCCAGATCTCCATTTCAAAGGTTGAAAAAGTCGTGAAGGCTCCGAGAAAACCGACCATCACGGCAAACCTCAGATTATCGCCGACGGTCAATTTGTCGGTCAGCAGGATCAGAAAAAAGCCGATCAGGAAAGATCCCAGAATATTGATGATGAAGGTCGGGAAAGGAAATTTTGCAAAAGTGTTTTGCAGGGGCGAGATGCTGATCAGATACCGGGCGATGGCTCCGCCCGCTCCGCCGAGGCCGATCGCCAAAAGTTTAGTGAAAGTTTCCATTATTCGAAATAAATTATCCGGTCGCCTTCGGCCATAATGACCATCTGAGCCAGACCGATGAAAAGTCCGTGGCAGACGACGCCCTCGATGGCGTTGAGGCGGGCTGAGACCTCTTTGACATCGTCGATCAGACCGAAATCGGCGTCGAGGATGCGGTTGCCGGCGTCGGTCATAAAGGGAATCCGGTTTTTTTCTCTGAGCCGAGCCGCCCCGCCCAGTTTTTCGATCTGTCGGCGGGCGAAACCGAGCGCGATCGGGACGACCTCGACCGGGATCTTAAAAGCTCCGAGCCGCTCGACCCGTTTGCTCGAATCGGCCAGAATGATCTCCCGTTCGGAAAGGCGGGCGACCATTTTTTCGCGGAAAAGCGCGCCGCCGCCGCCTTTGATCAGATTGAGATCGCCGTCGAATTCGTCCGTTCCGTCAATCGTCAGGTCGATCCGCTCGACCTCATCGATCGAAAAGAGCGGAATGTTCAGCGATTCGGCCAGCCGGGCCGTCGCATCCGAGGTCGGAACCGCTTTGATGCGCAAACCTTCGGCCACCATTCGGCCGACCTCTTTGATAAAAAGGTTGGCCGTCGAACCGGTGCCAAGCCCGATCGTCTGATCGTTTTCCACATATTTGACCGCTTCTCTGGCCGTCAGCAGTTTTTCCTGTTCGAGATCAGTATTTTTCATTTAGGAATTTGGTTAATGGTTAATCGTTAGTTGTTAATTGTAAGAAAAAGCTTCGTGTTTTGGATCGGTTGAAAGAGCATTTTAAACTATTTTCGTCCGATTACCATAACCGGCCGCCGACCGCTGCCCACCGCCAAGAATGTCGGCCACCGTCGTTTGGCGGAAATCGAAGATGTAATTGAGTTCGCGGCGGACGAACCAGTGAGCCAGATCGCCCAGCGGTTCCAGCGGCAGACGATATTTGACCTCGTCTTCGATCAGCGTTTTGTTTTCGCCGAGTTCGGTAAAGGCATGGCGGTGAATCCATTGTTTGTAGGGGCTTTTAAGGGCTTTGTCGGTGAAGGAATGAGGCGGATTCCAGACCGATATTTCGGTTTGCCATTTCATCGGAATCCCGCGCAGTTTCAATTGATAATCGATCAGCGAGCCCTGTTTGATGTTGATCGGTTCCGGCGTGGTGATCTTAAAATTCAACTCCGGCGGCGTTATCCGTTCCAGATTGAGGGCATCGGCGAAGAAGTCAAAAACCTCTTTTCTGGGCAGATCCAGAGTCAAACTTCGTATCAAAATATGTTCGGCCATTAAACGGTAAAATCTTTGCTTCGAAAAAAATATTTGGTGGCAATAGATTGGCAAAATGGCCGAAGAAAAGCAAACATCGGATTTGGGATTTCGGAATTCGGAATTCGGATTGACGGAATGTGACGGTTTCTCCGGAAAACAAACAAAATCCCAAATCTCTAAAGGTATTCTTTCGGAATCGGACTGTCCTTGGTCTCGCCCTGCCAGTAGATCGTGATCACCCACCAGCGTTTTCCGTCGTTGAGAAGCTGAAAACTGTTGATCCCGCGCTGGAACGGCTCTTTATCGTCGGCTTTGTGAAAAGAGGCGTAGGTCGAAAAAACCTGAGCGATGTTGCCGAAAACGTCGGTTTTGCGGGAAATCTCTTTTTCAAAGAACCCGTTCTTTTCCAGATACGGCCCGCTCCGCTCGATGTAGCCATCAGGAGAGATGGCGGTCGCGCCGGTGATGCCGGTCTGCGGATTTTTCCCCGAAGGGATCAGGCGGGCGTCCTTGTGAAAAAGGGAGCGAAATCTGTTCCAGTCGCGTTTTTTCCCGGCATCGCCGGAGATGACGTCGTAAACTGCCTTGATGATGGCGTCGATCGAAGCGACATCGGCCGGGTCGGCCGCAGGGATCGCCGGTTGGGTTTGGTCTTTGGTTTGGGCCATAGTATTAAATACAAAAATTGAACCGATCAGAAAGATCAGAAAAAATTTTCTTTTCATAATGCTTGTTAGTTACGTCCGAAAAAGAATTGGGTTTCAGGTTTTACCCAAAAAATTAACAACGGGACGGAAAAAATGGCCAGACCACAGCTCAGGGTGGCGAGGATGAGAATGAACAGGCCGTAATACCAGGACCAGGCTCTCGGCGGAAAGACGACTCCGAAAAAGCAGAGAAAGCCCGGGATCCCGCCCGTCACCAGAAAGAAGATCCCGCCGGCAAAGGCGTCCGCCGCCTGTTGTCCGGTCTCATTAAAAGAGCCGATTATCGCCAGCAGACCGATGACGGCCAGAAAAATTCCGAAAACGACCACCGCCGAATTGAGCATCCGGTACCAGAAATAAGTTCGGGGGCCGGTCTTGCTCTCCGCTAAGGATGCGGAAACGGAAGAACCGGAATAATCCGGCTGAGTGTAAAGACCGGTGTTCGGATGAAACCGCCGGGTTTCGACGGCCGGGCTTAACGGTGCCGTTTGCGGGTTGGGAAATTCTTCGGTTCGGGCTTCTTTGATTTCGGTCGCGGTTTGTCGGTGACCGAAACCGGAAGCCGAGCCCGGCGTCAGGGGCGTTTTACATTTCAGGCAGATCAGGGCCGAGGGCAAATTGAGCAGATCGCATTTGGGGCAACGGTTGTCGTTCATTTTGGGTTTTTCTCCGCGTTCTCAGAAAAATAGTCATTCAGTTCGTGGGATGAGGGTTATTTGATTCCCATCAGCCTATTTTAGATGTCAGCGGCGCTAATGTGAATTCCGCAGTTTTGCAATTTGTCCTCAAACTCGAAGTTCAGCCCCGATCCGGGAGTTTGAGCAGTGAGCCGATATTTCCGGCGACTCATTCAATTGAAAAAAGCGGCTCAATCAAAAAGCCGCTTTTCACTTTTTTTCATGCTTTCCGGCTTTCTGAAAAAACCTAAAAGCGATCAGATGATCTAACTTTTACGTAGCCATGACATTCTCGGCCTGGGGGCCCTTCGGTCCGTTTGTTACTTCAAACTCGACTTCCTGGCCCTGAACAAGGGTTTTATACCCGTCGCCCGTGATTGCGCTGTAATGGACGAAGATATCCTGTTCGCCGGGTTGTTCGATAAACCCATAGCCTTTCGCATTGTTAAACCATTTAACCTTTCCGGTAGTTTTTGACATTTTTTGTAATTCCTCCTACAAACTTCAGTGAATTTATTTTTTTCGAACACCTGAGATTTGGTATTCCCGTTTCTTAATAGTTCTAAGCCGAAAGCATCTCAATCAAAGAAATACAGGCAAAAAAAACAAAAATCCCCATCGGAAAAAGCAAGTTCCTGCTTCATCGAACGAAGATAAAAAGAAATGTGATACAAGTCATTTCTAACAAGTAGAAAATCTTAAACTGCAAGATTTTGGGGTTATTTAATTGGTGTTGTTTTTTGATAGAACGCCGAAAATTTACCTAAAATCGCGACTTATGTCAAGAGATATTGTTAAATTTTTGTGAATTTCCCGTGTAAATGTAAATATTTAGGAGGAAAAGGCCAGAAGCGAACGGGACAGAAGTCTGACATACCCGGAGATTTGTTTGCGGCGGAGTAAATCTTTCCGGATCGGAGAGCGAGTCGCGCCGCAAATTTCCGACTTGTCCGCATCTCAAAGAACCCGAACGCCGAAACCTGACTTTGGCTTTACGGGCGACGAACTATAAAATCTATGGCAGGGGCGACGCCAGAGTCGTCTGCCCGACGTCAAGCCGACGTCTTCGCGGATAAAAGCCCTGAAAATACCGATGCGTCCCCGATGAGGAAACCTATGATCGAATACGGAAAAAATCCGAAGTTGTCATACAATAAATATCTGAAAGTCCCCGAGTTGATTCAGTTGCAGGAAACTCTGTCCGATCCGGTCAGCCACGACGAACTTCTTTTTATCATCATTCATCAGACCTACGAACTGTGGTTCAAACAGATTCTGCACGAGATCGATGCGACCATCGGCTGGATCGGAGAGGGCCGAAAATTCCGCGCCAACCATTCGCTCAAAGCGGTTAACGCCATCGAGAAGGTGATCGTCTCGCAGATCCATATTCTGGAATCGATGGCTCAGATCGGCTTTCTGGAATTTCGCGACAAACTCAATCCGGCCAGCGGTTTTCAGTCGATGCAGTTTCGCGAACTGGAATTCGTTTCCGGGGCCAAGGACGAAAAGATCCTCAAATTCTTCGAGTTCGACGAGTTCGCTCACCGACGCCTGACCCGCCGGTTCGAAGAGCCGAGTCTGGCCGATGCTTTCTGGGATTTATTACGAAGAGAAGGGTTCGCGGTCGGGGATGCGGACGAAAGGAAGAGGACGATCGTCGAGATCCTGACCCGGCCGGAGACATACCCGGAGCTTTTCATCATGCAGGATCTGCTGATCGAACACGACGAAAACATCGCGCTCTGGCGTTATCACCACGTGCTGATGGTCGAGCGGATGCTGGGAATGAAACGCGGCACCGGCGGTTCGGAAGGCGTCGGGTATCTGCGGACGACGCTTTCGAAGAAGTTTTTCCCCGAGATCTGGGAGGCCAGAACCCATCTTGAGGTAAAACCGCTTTAACGGAATTTAAGTTGCCGATGACCGATAATCGCCGGCGACGAGTCTCCGGTCGGGGCGATCACTTGTTTTTTCAAACTGCATCTGAAAACCCGCACTGACTGTTTGAACGGGCGGTTTTTTGTTGGCCGATCCGGACAAAGTCGCCGGAATCCGCCGGAAACACAAAAAAAAGAGATGCATATTTATCAATAAGATTTCGGATTGAGGGAAGTTTGAAAAACGGAGAAAAATCGTCAGAAATATTTTCGGCGGAGGCTCTTAGTTTTGATTTGAAGTTATCGTTTGGGCGGAGGGAAAAAAATTACCCCGTCTCGCGACAATGTGGTAAAATTTCGCTTGGTAGGCGTTTCCCCTTTTTTTACCGGGAGCAGGATGCTTTAATTCTTTTCAATTTTTAGCGCGGTTTTATTGCTTCATAACTCAATTTCAAAAAAAATTTTAAGATGACTTCCGGCCGAATATCATCCGAAGGGAAATTTTTAAAATGGCAAAGATTCTAGTTGTTGATGATGAAGAAAATGTCCGATCACTTCTACGGATGATGCTGGAGAAAGCGGGACATGACGTTTGGGAAGCGGCCAACGGCATTGAGGCGCTTGAAAGTTACCGGCTTCAGCCCGCCGATCTGGCTATTATCGATATTATTATGCCCGAAAAGGAAGGGATCGAGACAATTATGGACCTTCGCCGCAAATATCCCGACACGAAGATAATCGCCATTTCGGGCACCGGGTTGGAAAGCCCCTTTCTGATTATGTCGAAGCATCTGGGAGCGGATTACATCATCGACAAACCTTTTACCGAAAAAGAAATTATGGGCGGGATCGAAGAAATAATGGAAGTCTGATCCGACCCGGGAGTTTCAAAAAATCAACTGTTTTGACAGAGCCTGTGAAGATCAATCGGGCGCTCCTTTTCACCGGAATAAGGAGCGCCCGATTGATCTTTTGGCAGATGAGGGCGAAGGCGATTGCCGAAAGACTCAAAATAACCGCAAGTCGAGGCAGATGCGGGGACAGTGTTTTTTTGAGCACAGCGCTCTCAAAAAAAAAATGGAATTGAGTTATAAGTTAGATAACTGCCCAATACCAAGTCAAAAGCCCTCCGATGGTTGCATTTTTTTTTTAGATAATTAAAACTCGTTGCTAAAGCATCGAAGTTAAAAAAACAGTAGTTTTTCATAATCTCCCAACTCAAACAAAAATCAAAAACGGAGGACTTTTTTACAATGCGTCGATTGTCTCTGACCATCTTTCTTTTCATTTTTTTATTGAGCGTTTCGGCTTTCGCTCAGGATCGGCCGATCCGCGTCACCTTTCTGCACGTCAATGATGTTTATCAGTTTACTCCGGTCGAAGGCGGAACGCGGGGAGGTCTGGCGCGGCTTCTGACGCTGAGGAATCAGATCAAGGCCGAGAGTCCGAACATGATCTTCACGCTCGGCGGCGACACTCTCTCGCCTTCGGTCGAGACGCTGACCTACAAGGGCGCGCAGATGATCGACGCCTGGAACGCGGTCGGGATCGATTACGCCGTTTTCGGCAATCACGAATTCGACGTCAAAACGGCGGTTCTGCTGGAAAGAATGAAAGAATCGAAATTCACCTGGCTCGGTGCCAACGTCATCGACAAGGACGCCAAAGGGATTTTCGCTGACACGCCCAAATACGTCATCATCGAATATCCGGGCGGCGTCAAGGTCGGCATCATCGGTTTGCTGTTGCCCGAGACCAAGGAAACCTCGAGTATGGCCGACAATCTGGAGGTCGCCGATTATTGCGAAACGGCCAGAAAATACGTTCCCGAAATGCGCAAAGAAGGCGCCAATGCCATCGTCGGCCTGACCCATCTTTTTATGGCCGAGGACAAACGCCTGACGGGTTGCGCCGATTTCGATCTGATCCTCGGCGGCCACGAACACACGCTTTTGCAGTCGTCGGCCAACGGCACGCCGATCTTCAAGATGACGGCCGACGCCCGCGAACTGGGCCGCTTTGATCTGAATTTCGATCCGAAAACCAAAAAACTCCTGAGCATCGACTGGGAGGTGATCCCGGTTACCGACAAGATTCCCGAGGCCGAGGCTTTCGCTCCGGTTTACAATAAATACAAAGATCTTTTGCAAAAACTGGCCGAACCGGTCGGCCGGACGGCGGTCGTTCTGGACGCCGGGTCGGCCTCGAACCGGACGCAGGAGACGAACGTCGGAAATTTCATCGCCGACGCTTTCCGGCGGGCGACCGGAGCCGACATCGGTTTTCTCAACGGCGGTTCGATCCGGGCCGACCTGACCTATAATCCCGGCACTCTGACAAAACGCGACGTGCTTTCGATGCTGCCCTTCAACAATGCGGTGGTCAAGGTCGAGATCACCGGCGAAACTCTGCGCCGGGTGCTCGAACACGGCGTCGCCAGAAGCGCCGAAGATCCCGAGCCGGGACGTTTCCCGCAGGTCGCGGGCCTCAGTTTCAAATTCGACACGACGCGCCCGGCGGGTCAGCGCGTTACGGAAATTTTGGTCGGCGGTCAGCCGCTCGACGAAAGCAAAAAATACACGCTGGCGACGTCCGATTTTCTGGTGTCGAAAGGCGGCGACGGTTACACCATGTTCGAAGGCGCCCGGGTTCTGACCAAGCCCGAAGAGGCCTTAAAGGACGCGGAAATCCTCGAAAACGCCATCAAAAGCGCGCCTGACAGCACAATTTCGCCGAAGGTCGAGGGCAGAGTCGTAAGGATCAAATAAAATCGGTCTGCCGCCAGCGAACTCCGGTTTTTTTGAGAGAGGTTAAAAATGGCAAGAGATCTGGAACAACCCTGCGGTCGTGAACATTTTTCGTTTGAAGACGCCGTCACGCACGCTTATATGAATCTGGTTGGCGGCGACAAAAGCCAAATGCCCGAACCCTTCTGGGGAACGCGCGGCGGGCAGATCGCCAATATCGGCAAGGTCATCGGCTGGAAGAGCGCCGACGGCAAAAAACGCTGGCGGCTCGATTTCGACCCGAACAAAAAAGTTCACATCAACGAAGAGGATTTTACGGTCAACCCGCCGAAAAAGATCTGTCATCCGATCGGCATCAGCGAAGGGATGGCCCGAACCTACATCAACAAATGGACGAGCCGTTACGACAAACCCCAGCATGTGATCGACGCCGAAGAGGAACTTTTGAGACAACACAGGGAAGGGTTCAGGTAGTTTTTTAATGTTTTCCGAGCAAGAAATAAAATCCCCCGAAATGCGCGAGGCGGTCGGGCTGTTTGAAAAAGCCTACGAGGCTCAGATGGCCGGTCATCTGAGCGAAGCCATCCGGCTTTACAAAGAATCGATCGACATTTTCCCGACCGCCGAAGCCTTCACTTTTCTGGGCTGGACCTACAGCTTTCAGGGCCAGTACGACCGGGCCATCGCCGAATGTCTGGCGGCCATCTCGGTCGATCCCGATTTCGGCAATCCGTACAACGACATCGGCAGTTATCTGATCGCCAAGGGCAATTTCTACGATTGCGTCCGCTGGTTCCGGCAGGCGATGGAGGCGACGCGCTACGAAGCCCGCGCCTACCCGCATTTCAATCTCGCCTTCGTCCTTGAGCGCGGAAAACTCCTCGAAGCCGTTCATCACTACGCTCTGGCCGTCCGCGAACAACCCGATTACGCCCAGGCCTACCGCGCCCTGCGCAATCTGCAAGGGAAGTTAAATTGATTTTGGGTTTTGGATTTTGGATTTGTCTCCTGGAAAAATCAATCCGAAATCCGAAATCCAAAATCCAAAATCGCTACACTTTCTCGCCCTTTCTTTTTTTGACCATGGTCAGGCGGTTGCCGCGTTCGTTGTAGGACACTTCGTCCATGATATTGTGGATGAACAGAACGCCGCGGCCCGAGGTTTTGAAGAGATTTTCCGGGTCGCGCGGGTCGGGAATCTCGGCCACGTTAAAACCCTCGCCCTCGTCTTCGATGGTAAAGCGGGCCTCTTTCGGAGAGACCTCGGCCGAGATGCGGACGATCTTGTTGGCGTCGTATTTGTTGCCGTGTTTGATGGCGTTGACGAAGGCCTCGTCGAGGGCGATGAAGAGATTGGAGCTTTTGGCATCGACGACGCCGACCTTTTCGACCCGCCTCATCAGATAATCGAGGATCGAATGCATCAGCGAGAGCGCGCTCGGGAACTCGAATTCGATCTTTTCCCGGATATGTTTGACGGCGGCGGATTTGTCGACGAATCTGGCTTTGTAATTGAGGATGGTCTCAAAAAGATTTTTCAATTCGTCTTCCTGAAAATTTTCGCGGCGGAAATGAGTGGCGCAGATCTTAAAGGCTTTGACGGCGCTCCGGCCGTATCTTCCCCGATGATTGTTGCTCGGCAGACAGGAAGCGGCATTACTTTTGTCCCGTTTTTTCGGAAAATCGACCTCGCCGTCGAGATCAGTGATGACCAGATCGAAATCAGCTATCTGATCGAGTTGGACGGCTTCATCCCGGCTTTCCGCCGTTTTGACGAAAAAACCGAGCTTTTCAAAAACCTCCGAAAGCGCAGTTTTCAAGTCATCGTTGTCATCAACAATCAGGATTCTTCTTTGCATCTCCATCTTTCCAGTCGCGGAATCATCAAAGCCGTTTGAAAAAAATTTACGATAAATTGTAATGCTTTGTTGCACATAATAACTCAAACTGCTAGATAATTTCTAATAATGGCTAAAAAATCAGCGAAAAAACATCCGGACCTCTACCAGTTCGCATCGCTCGAAAAATATACTCCGAAACAGAAGATTCTGATCCATCTGGCCGAAAAGATCATCTACCTTTTTATCAATCTGATCGGCAAAACGGTCCGGTTTGAGACCGAGAACTGGGAGAATTTTGAAAAGATCGGGCGATCCGGGAAGGTCCCTATATATACATTTTGGCACGACCGGATGTTTTTGGGAACATATTTTTTTCGCCGCCGGGGAATTATCGTCATGAGCTCGCAGAGTTTCGATTCGGAATATACGGCGCGGGTCATCCAGCGGTTTGGTTACGGCGCGGTCCGCGGTTCTTCGACGCGGGGCGGGATCAGGGCGCTGACGCGGATGATCCGTCTGATGAAGGAGGGGCTGCCGATGGGGTTCACTCTCGACGGCCCCAAGGGCCCGCCCCATGTGGCCAAATCGGGCGCCATCCTGCTGGCCAAAAAAAGCGGGCATCCGGTGATGCCTTTCGTGGTCGAGGCCAAAAAATTCTGGCGGATCAACAGCTGGGATAAATTGCAGATTCCCAAACCGTTTACCCGCGCGCGAGTGATCATTGCCGAACCGATCTACGTCGATGCGGAGGCCGATAACGAGGAGATCGAAAATAAACGTCTCGAACTTCAGGCAAAACTTGACGAAGCGGTCGAACTTGGGAAACAATGGCGGGAAAGTTTTAAGTAGCTGATTGTTAATCGTTGGTTGTTAATTGGACGAATTTCCAACCCGCCGCGAATCAAGCGAAATGAAGGGTTCGGGAAGGGGAGGCGTTCATCACGGATATACCGGATCTCCGGAAATGACCGGAGTGCGTTTTTGACGATAAAAGACCCGCTATCGGCGGTTGACAAATTTCGGAGGAGAAAAAAATGGCTTTGTTTGATTCGATCATTAAGGAAGTTCGGGAGAAATTTGAAATCGGCGATCAGGCCGACCGTCTGCTCGGCATTTTGCTGGCGATGATCGCGGATCGCGGGAACGGGGGATTCAGCGGATTTTTGGAGCGTTTTGAAGATGCGGATCTGGGCGATCTGGCCGCTTCGTGGGTCAATGTCGGGGCCAATATGCCGATCTCCTACGAACAGACCGAATCGGTTTTCGGCGAGGGAACTTTGACCGAAATGGCCAATGAGGTCGGACTCGATTATCAAACCTCCACCTCGGCGACCGCTCTGATTACGCCCCACGTGGTCGATGAGCTGACGCCGACCGGCGAACTCCCTTCGGAACCCGAATTGAACCAGATAATCGGCGATTACCTGAAAGAGATTCGCGGGGGAGGCACCCCGCCACCGGCCGTCGATACTATCGACCGGATCGGAACGGCGGCCGTAGCCGAACCGGAAGCCGCCGCCGCGACTTTAAGCGGAGGAGCAGATGAGATCGTTGAGGTGGCCGGCCGCGCCCTCGGCGCAGACCACAACTCTCTGCTCAGGATCATCCTTCCTCTGATAGTGGTCGGGTTGCTGGTGGCGGTCGGTTATATGTTTTGCACCGGACCGTCATCGAAAACCACCAAATTGAACGCCGGTAAGGCCAACGCCAACACCGGAAAGACCGAAGCCAAAGCGACCCCGGAAAAAACTGCCGAACCGGTCGATTCCCGTTTTACGCTGAGAGCCGGCGACGGTCGTTATTTCGTTTCGGGAGTTGTCAAAGACGAAACTGTTAAAAAGCAGATCATGGACGCATTGACGGCCAGTTTCGGAGAGGGAAACGTCGATTTCGCCGGATTGCAGGTCAACCCGGGAGCGACCGGTTTCGGCGCCGGTTGGTGGGATAATCTCAGCCAGCTTCTGCCCGATCTGAAAGAATGGAAAACTGGCGAATTGAGTTTTTCCGGCAACACGATCACGGCCGCCGCCGATTTGCCGCAGACCGTGATCGACCGGATCAAGGCGTTGTTCGGCGAGGGATGGATTCTGCCGGTCTCGATCGCCGGGGCGGAAACGGCGGCCAAACAGGCTAACGAGGAATCCCTAAAAGAACTCTCCGAAGCCGACACGGTCGGCGAGATCGTCCGGGCGCTCAACATCTCGGTCATCAATTTCGCCTCGGGCAGTTCGGACATTCCGCCTGACGCTCAGCCCGTTCTGCAAAAGGCGGCCGAGATTCTCAAATCTCAGCCCGCCGGCACTCTGATCGAGATCGGAGGTCATACCGATTCGGACGGAGCCGACGATGCCAACCTCAAACTTTCCCAGGCGAGGGCCGGTTCGGTTCGGACTGAACTCATCAAACTCGGCGTTCCCGAGGCGATGCTGGCGGCCAAAGGCTACGGCGAGGCCAATCCGGTAGCGCCGAATGATTCGCCCGACAACAAGTTCAGAAACCGCCGAATTGAATACAAAGTCATCTCCGGCGAAGGCTCGACGACCAAAACCGAATCGACCGAATCCGAGGCCGAAAAATGATTGATAAATGGTAAATGATAAATGCCCGGGATTTTCCGGTCGATCCAAATTTTGAGTCTTGGCCGGTAAATCGGGGTTCTTTTACTTGACCTTTTCGAGTTTAGAACTATAATCAAATGTTCGTGGCTGGGTAGCTCAGTCGGTGAGAGCGCGGGATTCATAACCCCGAGGTCGGCGGTTCAAGCCCGCCCCCAGCTACCATTTTTATTTTAAATCGCTGTATTTGAGATTTGAATAAACCGAAGTTCATTTCGTCGCCTCAGTTCGACAATTGCCCTTTATTTCCCGCCACGGCCGTAAAATCCAGATCGCGCAGATCGTCCAGTAAATTTACAAATTGCGGTGCGAACGAATACTGTTTGCTTTTGACTTCCACCAGATATAACCGACCAACGCTCAGGCCCGTGAACCGGTAGTAGCCGAAAGGATTGGTCAGGGCGTATTGGCGATTGCCGTTTTCGTCCAGAGCCGTAACCAGCGCTCCGGCCACGCCTCTGTTCTGAAGTCCGATCACGCGTCCGGAAATGTCGGCGCGGGCGGATGTCGGGCCGAACTGGGCGATCAGCGTCCAGTCGGAAAACTGATCGACCCCTGCGGTCGAAGCGGTGTTGGCCGTGTCGTCGATGACGGCCGGGATCTGGGTAAAAGCTCCGCTTTCGTATTTTTGCAATCGGAAAGAGGTCTCGTTCGAAACCCCGGCCGGAACGTCGGCGTCCAGATATTGAAAAGTCAGATCGGCGGCCAGGTCGCCCGTTTCGGTCAACGTCCAGTAACGCCCGAGCGCGGCGTTCGGATTCGGAGCGTTGGGATGTGCGGTTTGTTCGGCGCTGACCGTCAGGCTCGAAGGCGTCAGTCCAAGCGCGGTCGGGTTGGCCGTCACCGGAGAATAGCCGTTCGCGGTTCCGACCGGGAATTCGAAAACGGCCGACGGAGCGACGGAATCGAACTGTTTTTCGACCCGGCCGATGACGTAACCGCTCATCCGCGAAACCGAAGCGTTCGGCGCGAAAGTGATCTTGAATCCGTCGGTCGAGAGCTTGCTTCCGGCCAGATTGAGCGTGCCGGTGACGGTGATGTCCCCCGTCAGGGTCGTGTTCGGCCCGGTGATCCAGAGATCGCCGTAAGTCCCTCCCGTTACGGTCGGCGGAGAGGTGTTGCTGGCCGGATCGAGCCTCGATTCGAACTCGGTCTGGATCGAAGGCGAGACGTTCGAGAAAAAATCGAACCCGGTCAGGGCCTCGACCTGATCGACCGTGGCCAGATATTTTTGCCACGGGTCGTTTCTGATGCCCTGCGTGTTCGGGATGATGACGGCGATGGCGCGGGTGGCGGCCGTAACGCGCATCACATCATCGTCGCCGGTCGGCAGGACGAGGATCACTTTCCAGGTGTAGGCGGGAACCGTCACCTGACCTCCGGCGATGGTCGAAACGGTTCCGTTCGATCCCGTTCCGCCCGCGCCGACGCTGCCCGCGATGATGTAGAGTTCGTTGCCCTGACCGGCCAGGGTCCGCCCGAAATCTTCGAGTTTTTCCCACGGCCCCTGATTGTTGTCGGGCGATTGCGGCATCATATTGGTCATCAGAAAAGTTGACGAATTATCGGCGACGGTTGCGGTCCGATCGGCCGAAGGCGTCAGGTGTCCGCGGTCAAAACCCGAGCCGGCGTAATCGGTCGGTTTGACCTGATACCAGCCGGCGGGCAAGGACGGGTCGGAGCGGAAATCATCCTGCCGGGGCGTCGAACCGAGCCAGGACGCGTCGAGATGCCACGAAACCCAGTTGGGAATTCCCCGGTCGCGATGATAGGAAACCGCATATTGATCTCTTAAAAGTAGATAATTGCCCGGCTGGTTGACGTCGGTCGTCGCTCCGGTCGGATTCCCCATCGTCAGGTGAACCAGCGGATCGACCGGGCCAACGATGTTGAGCGGGAGGTTGGCGGCCGCGAAACGCCCTTCGAGGTCGGCGACGATGGCGGAGAGATTATAGGCTCCGGTCGAAGCGGCGACCGGAACCGTCAAAAGATAAGAAAAGACGTTGTCTCCGCCCGTCGCGTCGCCGTTCGTTCCGTCGTCGAAAAGATTTTGTGCGGCCGATCCGCCGATCCCCGACAGATCGGCCGTTACGCTCAAACCGGTGCTGGCAGGGTTGGTGCCGGGAATGACCGAGACGCTCAGCAAACTCACCTCTCCCGGAGCGACGGTGCCGGGATTGGCCTGTCCGGTGGCGGTCGGGTCGGTGATGCTGGTGCAGGAAACAGCCGCCGCCGAGGTGTTGCGCGGGTTGTTCGTCTGAAAAGCCGTGATGATCTGAAAATCCGCCCCGTTATTGTCGGTGTCCTGGCATCCGCCCGAGATCCTTCGGGCCGAAGTCGTGTTGCTCAGATTGCCGGTCGGCGTTCCCTCAAGAGAATTCGAGCCCGTCCCGTAACTGACGGCATCGACGCGGGCCGCTCCGAGGTTGACCCCGTCGGTTCCCGTCGCCTGAACGGTGGTGTCGGCCAGAATGACGTTGCCGGCCGTCCCGCTCATTTGAACCGCTCCGGTCGCATCCGGCGTCGGCAGAGGATCGGTTCCGCCCGCTCCGGCCGCCTGCCGGATCAGATAAAACTGTCCGGGCCCGAGCGTTACGCTCGTCAGTGGCGTGACGCTCCAACTGCTTGAACCGGCCGGGGCGTACTGCACCGACCATCCGGTCAGATCGACCGGCGAAGAACCCCGGTTAAAAAGTTCGACGAAATCATTGGTAAAGGCGGCTCCGCTGTTGCCGCCGCCGCCGTAAATCTGGCTGATGACGACCGTTGAAGAGGCGGGCGATGCGGCCCGGATCTCCGGCGAAAAGATCAGATTCGAAAGAAAAAGAATCGTTAAAAGGGAAAAGGCGGCGAGCCGTTTGAAAAAGAAGATCGCAAAAGTTGGCAAGGCGGGCCGAACGAGCGGAATCTTCCGGTGGGAGTGATCGGGCATGGGCTGGAAAATCCTCTGGTTAAATTTTTTAAAGCAAATTATTTCCGGAAGGTTTTACTGCTCGGCGGAAAAAAACTCATTTCCAAAAGGGCGCAAATGCTGTTTCGGGCGCCGAACCCTGCCGGATGTGCGGGAGTTTGCCGTTTGCTGAGGGTCTTTGAGAAAAACTTGCTGAAGCTTGTCGAAAAGAGACATCGGCGGGCTCAACCGTCTGAGATTAAATATTACCGGAACGATCTCCCGCCGGTCAATAAAAAATTCTTCGGAAAAGAGAAGATCCAAACGAATTGAAAATTCCTACGGTTTTTTTCTCTCAAGCCTTACCCGAAGCCGGTATTTCCAGAAAAAAACCAAAATCCGAAATCCAAAATCCAAAATCCAAAACCCCTCTCACATTCCTTTCTCATATTCGACGACAAACCGCCTGACGGGTTCCTCTTCATCGCCTTCCATTTCCAGCAGATCGGTTTGATGGAGGTTGCCCGCTTCAAAACGCGACAGTTCATTTTTCGACAGGGGCCACGGCGGGCCTTCGGCCGGTTCATCGTCGCTTCGTCCGCGGGTTACGACCACCAGGTGACCGCCGTCGCCGACGAAGCGGCCGATCGCATCGATGGTTTCGTCGCGCAGATCCGGGGGCAGAGCCTGAATGGTGTAGACTTCCAGAACGAAATCAAAAGCGTTTTGCCAATCGGCCGGCGGGTCGAACAGGTCGGCCGCGAAAAATTCGATCTCGGTTTCGGCGTTCAACCGGCGCGCCCATTCGATCGCTTTGGGCGAGATGTCAAAGGCCGTCACGCGAAAACCCAGTTCGTCCAGAAATCTGGCATCGTCGCCGAGTCCGCACCCGATCACCAGCGCGTTCCGTCCGTTTCCTCTGAGGGCGACCTTTTCGGCCCAGGCGAGGAGGAATCTGTTCGGCTCCAGATCGGCCCAGGGAATATATTCGTGATTGTCTCCGGCCCGCTCGTAAAGTTCGTCGAACCAGCCGGTCGGATCGCCTTTTTCAATGAACTCCGTCGCTATTTTTTGAGCGTTTTCGCGGACGTCAAATTTTTTTGCTTCCTGCATATTAAAAATAGTTTTAACACAAAGGCGGGAGCGGTTAAAGAATTGAAACGGGAAAATTTGTGAGAAAAAACGGGTTTTCGTTCCGGGCGGGGCGAAGGGGCGCGGCCGGCCGTCGATTTTTTTCCGGGTTTCCGCAAATCAATGTATAATCCGGCTTATTCGGCGGCATCATTAAAATCTACGGGTTTGAGGGTCGGAGGCGTTCCGGCCGCGTCGGGAAAAGCGTTTTTCGGAAAAATTTTAATGTTTGGAAAGAGCCGGTTTTTCAAAAATAGAACTGACCGCCCCGAAGATCTGTCGGATGATGAACTTCTGAAACTTTTTCGGCGCGAACCGGATCGGGCCTGGAATCTGTTCATCAAGCGGTACGCCGACCATATCTATACCCAGATCCGTTCGCTCGGCTTTGATTACGACGAGGCGATGGATCGTTTCGTTTACGTCTGCGAAAAACTTTCCGAAAACGATTTTCGCCGTCTGCTCGCCGTCGATCATACGGGCGAGCGGGGCGAACTGATTCCCTGGCTGCGGACGGTTGTCAAAAATCTCTGCATCAACTGGGCCTGGTCGAAAGAAGGCCGCCGCCGTCTTTTCAAATCCATCGAAGATCTGCCGCCGGCCGAACAAAAGATATTTGAACTTTATTTCTGGCGGGGATTTTCGGCCGACGAGATCTACGAACAAATGCGTCTGGACGGTCAGCCGGATCTGAAATTCATCTCGGTCCTGGATTCGCTGGAGCGGATCTTCAGGGCGCTCGGCCGGCAAAATCTGTGGCGGCTTTTTTGCAGTCTGGCCCGCCGCACCGGTGAGGATTCGCTCGATCAGATCGAAGAGGAGACGGGCCTTCAACCCGCCGACGAGAGAGCGGACGCCGAGGAGACCTTGTTGCAAAAGGAAACCGTCCGCCGGGTCAATCGGGCGCTGGAAAATCTTTCGACCGAAGAGCGGATCGCGGTTCGCCTCCATTACGTCGAAAAGCTGACGATCGGGGAAGTGGCCCGTCTTCGGCGCTCGTCGGAAAGAGAGATAAAAAACGCTCTCAAGACGGCCCTCAGAAAGTTGCGCCGGGAGTTGGAATGAAGGATTTTCACGATTTTGGATTTTTTTCGGCGCGTTGGAGGGGCCTTGTCTGTTGATTAATTATGATGGGAGAGCCTGACAAAAATTCGAAATGTCCTTCGGACGAGCGTTTGAGGCTTTTACTGCGGGACGAACTGCCAGCTTCGGAAAAGGCCGAAACCGACCTGCATCTGGGCCTTTGCCGGTCCTGTTGCCGCCGTTTGGCGGCCGAATTCCGCGCGGCTGAGGGGACTGAACCGGAGCTTTTGAGGGCTCCCGATCATCTGAAAGCGCGGGTCATGCGCGGGCGTGAGCGGCCCGCGCCCCGGCTTTGGCAACTGCTCTCGGATTTTCGGACGCAGGCCGCGGCGGCCGGCGGCTTGGTTCTCATTTTGATCGCCGTTCTCGCCCTTTTTCCGGTTTTTCAGCCCGATACGCCGGAAAAGCCGGACCGGATCGACAATCCGTTGCGGGAGAATCTCTCGCTTTCGAACGCCCCGCGCCTTTTGTCCCCGGAGACCAACGCTCCGGTCGATGTTTCTTCGCCGCTCGAATTTCGCTGGTCGAAGATCGATGGCGCGATCCGTTACCAAATCTTTATTCTCGATAAAAAAGGGGCCGTTCTCCTGCAAAAGGAAGTCGAAAACGAGCGGTTTTCGCCCGCCGGATCGGAGTTTCGGCGGGCCGCGGGCGAAACTTATTTTTGGTACGTTTCCGCTCAGATGCCCGACGGCGCGCAAGCCGATTCGGAGATCGGGAAATTCTCCGTTCCCTGACACCGGAGCGATTTCGGGGGTTTTGATTTAAAACCGATTCAAAATGGTCAAGATAATCTCCAGCAAGTTTTTTCTGATCCTGACCTGCCTGATCCTTTTGGCGGTCGGATTGACGGCCGCCCGCTCTCCAATCGGGCGTTTTCTCCGCCAGAAAGGGTTGGAGGCCGAACGGAACTGGGAACTGGAAAAAGCCGACCGCTATTTCGAATGGGCCGCCCGTTTGCAGTCGGATGACGTCCGGGTCAGACTGGAAAAAGGTTTGAATCTGCAACTTCGCGGAGATTTTCTGGCCGCCCACAGGGAATTTGAAATTCTTGCAAAAAGGAAGATCGAAGATCCGGCCTTCGAGGCTCTTTTGCTCAACGCGCTCGGCGTCGATCATTTTAATTTTAACGAAGCCGACCGGGCGATCGAACTTCACCGGGAAAGTCTGGAACTGGCCCGCCGGATCAAAGATCAGGGATTGCAGGCGCGGGCTCTGATCGATCTGAGCCGCGTTCTTTACCATTCGAAGGGAAAAGGCGACGAGGCTCAACGGAATCTGGAAGAGGCTCTGGAACTGGCCCGTCGGGCGGGCGACGAGAGAGACGAGGCGGACGCGCTCCGAAATCTCGGAGCCATCTTCTGGTGGCACGGGGGCGAGCGCGACCGGCCGCTGGCGGAATTTTATTTTCCGGCGCTCGATCTTTACCGGCGCAACAACGATCTCCACGGAGAGGCCGTCGCCCTGAGCAACATCAGTCTCGCCTACCGGGAGAAAGGCGACGCCTTTCAATTCCTCAAATATCAGACCGAAAGCGTCGCGATCAAGGAAAAGATCGGCGATCTGGCCGGTCTGAGCGATTCTTATCTTTATCTGAGCTGGTATTACATCCGGCTCCGGAACCTGAGAAAAGCCGGCCAATATATCGGGCAGAGTCTGGAACTCAGTCGGCGGATCGGTTACCGGCTCGGACAGAACGAAGCCGAAGCATCGCTCGTTCTGGTTTACAAGGAGCTGAGAGAATTCGATAAAGCCGTCGCTCTGCTCGAAGAACTGCTCGAACGCGACCGGGCCAATCCGATCCTCTACAAATATCGTCTGGGTGCGCTCGGGTTGATTCATCAGTTGAAAGGCGACCCGCTGACGGCCCGGCGATATTATGAAGAATCGGCCGAACTGAACAAACGGGCCGGGAATGAGACCGAGATCAATCTGCTCAACAAGATCGCCGAAACCTATCAGGAAACGAACGATTGGGACCGGGCGGAAGAATATCTCTTGCGGGCGGAGAAGATCGGCCTCGGTCAGGCGGAGAAAAACTGGGTTTACTGGTTCGACAACCGGCGCGCTCTGGCGCGTCAGATGGAACATCGGGGACGCTTTGACGAGGCTCTCAGATATTTGCTGGAGGCGGCCGAGATCGAGACCGGGATCACGGGGTCGAACGAGGCCTCGCCGCTTCAGGGAGAGGGCCGGGAGATCTACGATCATCTGTTCGCCTTGATCCTCAAAAACCCGGCCCCCTCGCCCGCCGACGACAGAATGATCTTTCGCCTGGCCGAACAGATGCGTTACCGGGCTTTCAAAAATCTGATCGTTCGAGTCGGCGAACCGCAAAAGTCCTCCGCAACCTTGATCGAAAAAGAGCGAACCGCCCTCAGACAATTAAGGAAAGCCTCCGAAGACCTGAAAACGGAAAATGACCCGCTTGCTCTCGAAAGTCTCCGCCGGGCCTACGGCAATTACGAAGATTCCCTTTTGCGGACTCAGCTCAATGAGCCGAACTATCAGTTGGTTCAGGATGTCCGGCCTGCGGAACCGGAAGACGTGCGGCGGGCTTTGGATAAAGAAACGGCTCTGATCGAATATCTCTATTCGGAAGAAAAGGTTTTCGCCCTGATCATCACCGACCGCGATTTGCGGAGCGTTGAACTGCCGGTTTCCAAAACCGAACTGATCGCCGCGGTCAAATTGTTTCGCTGGCTGATCTTTTCCGGGGCGGGGAATATTGAGCGGGAGGATTGGTTGCCGGCGGCCGAAAATCTCGGGCGAATTTTGATCCGGCCGTTGGAGGAGACGAATCTTCTGGCCGGAAAACGCAAACTCGGTTTCGTTCCCTTCGGTTTTCTGCGCGATCTTCCTCTGGCGGCGCTCGTCACAAGTTCCAATGGCGATTGCCCGGATGGGCGATGCCGGAGATTTCTGATCGAAGATCACGCCATCTTTCATCTGCCGTCGGCGGCTTTTCTGACCAAACGGACGCGCCGGGCCGAAAAGAGCGATACGAAGATCATCTACAGCATCGGCCGCAACGCTTCGGACGAGGAAAATCTGCCGCCTCTCAAACGGGCCGAAGACGAGGCCGCCGATCTGGCCGGGATTTTCGGCGCAAAGGCCCGGGTCGGCGAACTGGCGACGGAAACCGATTTCAAACAAAACGCTCCGCACCATCGATACATACATATCGCCACCCACGCCGTTTCGGAAGAGATGCTTCCTCTCCTGTCGCGCCTCAAACTAAGAGCGACGGCCGAGGATGACGGCAATCTGACGGTGCGCGAGATCTTTAATCTTCATCTTGCGGCCGATCTGGTAACGCTCGGAGCCTGCCGGACCGGGCAGGGCTTTTCTTCGAGCGGCAGTCCCGCCGCCGACGTTGACCGCATCTCGCTGTTCGAGGCCTTTCTTTACGCCGGTTCAAGCAGCGTGCTGGCCGCCTCAGCGCCGATCGAGGACGGTTCGACGCCCGCATTTATGAGATTCTTTTACGCCAACCTCCGAACCAGAGACAAGGCCGAATCGCTGGCGGCCGCGCAAAAGGCCGCTTTGCGCGGGGAACTGACCTACCGGGCCGACGGTCAGACCCGCCGGTTAACGCATCCCCGCTACTGGGCGACCTTTATCATCTATGGGGATCACAGGTGAAATTAAGGTGAAAAAGTTTAAAAATGAAAAAGTTTAAAGGTGAAAAGGCTCGGTTCGACTGAATCTCCGGTCGTTTCTCTTTTTTATTTCGTCCTTACGGTCATAGCTCCTTCTTCGTGTCTGTTGTAAAAAATATCGGGAAATTTTTACCGGCCTGATCCTTTTCGGTTCGGGCGTTCCCGCTTTCAGAAAAAATACCAGAGGAGGATCATGATCCCATGTCGAGAGAAAAGCGCGCGGCCCGCCACTTTTTTTTATTTATTCTGTTGCTGTGTCTGATGGTTTCGGCAACTTCCGCCGTTGCGCAGAACGTCCGGGTCAGACCTCAGACCGACGAGACGACGGTCGAGTTTCAGGGGAAATTGACGGATACGGGAAATGATGCCAACGGCAGTTACGATTTTCAGGTTTGCGTCTGCGATACTTCCGATTGCAGCAATCCGCCGCTCCTGTGTCAGGAGAAAACCGGCGTTCAGGTGATCGACAGCATCTACAACTTCACGCTCGATTTCGGAACGGTGATCTGGGACGGAAACACCCGCACTCTTCAGTTTGCCGTCCGGCGCGATGTGACCGAGCAATACGTGGTTCTGGCTCCGAATCAGCCGGTAACTGCAACCCCGTATTCGGTCCGGAGCGCGCTGGCAAGTCTGGCCGACTCTTTATCCCCGGTCTGCGACGCCAACGACTGCGTGCAGGATCAATACATCGGATCGGTCAGCGGGAGCAAGATCACCGGGGCGATCCCGACCGCCAGTTTGCCGACGGACAGCGACAGCTATATCCGCAACATGCTCAGCCTTCAGTCCGGTTCGAACTTCAACATCGGCGGCACCGGGAAAGCCGACTTTTTCGATGCGGGAACTCAATACAATCTTCGCGGCTCTCGCTTCATCAGCGACGGCGGAGCAGGCACGAGCAATACATTTGTCGGCATGAATGCGGGAATAGCGAATTTCGGAGTAACTTTTAACACATTTGTCGGCTTTAATGCCGGTCGGTCAAATCAGAATGGTTCGCAGAACTCTTTTTTCGGCGGGAATGCCGGACAATTCAACACTACCGGGAGTTCGAATTCGTTTTTCGGTACGAATGCCGGACAGTTTAACACGACCGGCATCGGCAACTCGTTCTTCGGCGATCAGGCGGGCGGGATGAATTCGACCGGCGGGTCAAACTCATTTTTCGGTGCGAGTGCGGGTGGTGCCAATACGACCGGCAATAATAATTCATTCTTCGGTCTTGAGGCCGGCAAGTCAAACACCGCCGGCAGCAGTAACTCGTTTTTCGGCATCAGCGCGGGCCGCGACAACACGACCGGACTCGACAATTCGTTTTTCGGGGACGCCGCCGGAGCAAGGAACACGACCGGCAATTTCAACTCCTTCTTCGGTAAGCAGGCCGGGTTTAATAACACGACCGGCAAAGACAACTCGTTTTTCGGTCGGGGGGCGGGCCGCGACAACACGACCGGCAACGAGAATGCGTTTTACGGCGGGAATGCGGGCGCCTTTAACACGACCGGCAGCAGCAACTCGTTTTTCGGCAATTTGGCCGGACAGTCGAACGGCACCGGTAACAACAACTCGGCTTTCGGCAATATGGCCGGCAGCGACAACGCGGACGGTTCCGGCAATTCTTACTTCGGCAATGAGGCGGGCCGTTTGAACCAACACGGAGACAATAATTCCATTTTCGGCGGTTTCGCCGGCAACAAGAACACGGCCGATAACAATTCTTTCTTCGGCGTTTCTTCGGGCCGGGAGAATACGACCGGTGCGGGCAATTCGTTCTTCGGCCTCGATTCCGGCCGGAACAATACCACCGGTACCCGGAACGCCTTTTTCGGAATCTCGGCCGGACTCAATAACCTCAGCGGTTTCGACAATTCGTTTTTCGGTCAGGATGCCGGAAGAGGCGATGCGACGAACGGAAGCGGTGCGCTCAATTCGTTTTTCGGTTCGGACGCCGGCGAGAAAACCACGGCCAACGCCAATTCGTTTTTCGGCTATCAGTCGGGCCGCAACAACACGACCGGGACGCAGAATTCATTTTTGGGAGCCAACAGCGGTCAGAACAACACGACCGGGATCGGCAACACCTTCATCGGCTCCGGGGCCGGAAATCAGAACCTTTCGGGCAATTTCAACACGACGATCGGATTCGGGGCCAATGTCGGCAACAGCAACGGGACCAACAACAACACGGCGATCGGTTTTAATTCCAGCGCCACGGGCGGCGGGGCGACGGCCATCGGAGCCAACGCGACGGCCAATGCGCCAAATACGATCGTTCTCGGAACGGGCGCCACCACCGTTCAGGTTCCCGGCGACATGGCCGTTTCCGGCACTCTCTCGAAAGGCGGCGGTTCGTTCAAGATAGATCACCCGCTCGATCCCGAAAACAAATATCTCTATCATTCATTCGTCGAGTCGCCCGATATGATGAACGTCTATAACGGCAACATCACGACGGACGACGGGGGCGAGGCGGTCGTCGAACTGCCCGCCTATTTCGAGGCTTTGAACAAGGATTTCCGTTATCAACTGACGGTCATCGGCCAGTTCGCCCGGGCGATCATCGCCGAAGAGATCAAAGACAATCGGTTCAAGATAAAAACCGACCTGCCGCAGGTCAAGGTTTCGTGGCAGGTGACCGGGATTCGCCGCGACCCGTTCGCCGAACAAAGACGGATTCCGGTCGAGGTGGAAAAGCCCGATCGGGAAAAAGGCTCCTTTCTTTATCCGGACCTTTACGAAAAACCGGACGAAAAAAAAGACGACCAGAAATGAGGAGGAATGAAGGTGAAGAATAAACTGCTCTCTCTCTTCGTTTTGGCGGCATTCGTTTTTTGCCCGGCTTTGACGGCAAAGGCCCAGTCGGGGGGCGATTTCGTCATCAAAAGATCGGTCGTCGCCGGCGGCGGCGGGCGAAGTTCGGGCGGCGATTTCGGCACCGCCTCGACCGTCGGTCAACCCGCCGCCGGGACGATCGCTTCGGGCGGCGATTTTCGGATCGCGGGCGGATTCTGGGGCGGTCAAACGGTATCCGGTTCTTCGAACGCGCCTTTCGATTTCGACGGCGACGGCAAAACCGACATCTCCGTTTTCCGGCCCGACCCGGCGGCTTTGACCGAAAAAACAAGCCTTCTCGGCTCCAACTCCCAATGGTGGATCCTGAGGTCTTCCGACGGCGGCAACAACGCTTTTACCTTCGGTCTTCCGACCGATGTTCCCGTTCCGGCGGATTTCACCGGCGACGGCCGGGCCGACATCGCCTTCTGGCGGCCGGGCGTCGGCACCTGGTTCGTTTTGCGGTCGGAGGACAGCAGTTTCTTTGCCTTCCCGTTCGGCGCCGTCGGAGACATTCCCTCACCCGCCGATTTCGACGGCGACGGTCGGGCCGACCCGGCCGTCTTCCGGCCATCGACCGGCACCTGGTTCATCCTGAAATCTGGGGGCGGGACCGACATCACCCAGTTCGGCGCCGTCGGAGACAAACCGACCCCCGCCGATTTCGACGGCGACGGCCGGGATGACATCGCCATTTACAGGCCCTCTCAGGCGCAGTTCTGGCAACTCAGAAGTTCGCTCGGCGCGATCGCCTATCAGTTCGGGACCCCGACCGACAGGCCCGTCACCGGGGATTTCACCGGCGACGGGCGGGCCGATGTGGCCTTCTGGCGACCGGCGACGGGCGAATGGTTCATTTTGCGGTCGGAGGACAATTCATTTTTCTCGTTTCCGTTCGGAGTTTCGAGCGATGTTCCGGCGGCCGGAGATTTTGACGGCGACGGCCGATTCGATCCGGCAGTTTTCAGACCTTCTTCAAATCAATGGTTCATTTTGGGATCGACCTCCGGTGTCCGGATAACGTCGTTCGGCATCGCCGGTGATGTGCCGGTTCCGTCGGTTTACAATCCTTAGTTCGGGGCGGCGTTTTCGACCGACCGGGCCGAATCCGGATCGATTCATCAAAAAAAACTTTTTACCCACCCGTATAGGTGGTGCATTTCGGTTTGGCCTGCACTAAACTGATGGGGAACTTGACAAAAAATCTGCAAAAAACGAAGCGGATCGTCTCCCGCCGACTTTCTTCCTGGGGTCGGCGGGAGACGGAAAAAAACGTCCGGCGGTTCCGGGAAAATTCCGAATTACACCAGAAAGAAGGCTCTCCTGTCTTCCGAACAGAGAATCTGACCGGTGACCGCCGGATCTTCATTTCGGGAAAACGATTGAAACGAAAATGAAAAAGATTTAGGCATTGGTGGCGGAAAGATCGTTAAAGGAAATTTCACGGCCAAAAAGGTCAGATAAATTCGAAGAGCCCCCTTGCTCACCTCCATCAACGGCGCCGTTTTTTCAGAAAAGACGGCGTCTTTTTTTAATCTTCGATGGGAGCGCCCGCTTCCCTCCAGGCGGTCCAGCCTCCGGCCATCGAAAAAACGTTTCCGTATCCCATTTTTTGCAGATTGTGAGCGGCCAGCGCCGAACGGTAGCCGCCGCCGCAGTAAAGGATCAGTTCGGCGTTTTTATCGGGAAAAGCCCCGATAATATCGCGTTCGATGACGCCCCGCCCGAGATGAACCGCTCCGCGGGCGCGGCCGGCTTCCCATTCGTTGTCCTCGCGAACGTCGATCAGCGTCGCCTCCGGATTTTTCAATCTCTCCAACGTTTCGCCAACCGTGATCTCGCGGATTTCCGGCCTGATTTCGGCGACCAGTTTCTCAAATTCTTCTGAGTGCTTCATAAATTTTTAATAATGTGCAAAAATCCTCTGCAAGGGCGTTCTTTAGACTATTAAAGTTCTAAACTTGGAAAAATTCAAACAGGAGAGATCTTAAAAAATCATGAAAAAAATCAGTTTATTTTTATTGACGGCGGCCGTCTGTCTGACTCTGGCCGGGTGTAACAAGGATTCGGAAGTCAACGCTTTTATGAGCGAACTGGACTCGACCACCGAGGAGATGGTCGCCAAGATCGATGCCAATCCGAGCTCGGCCGGGATCGATGAAGCGCAGAAAGTTTACGATTCCCATAAACCGGAACTGCAAAAGAAATGGGACGCCATCAAAGGCGCGCGGGGTTTTCAGGTAAGCGAAGATATGAAGAACAAACTTACCGAAAACGTCAAGAAAAACGTCACTTCGCTTTCGAGTACAATGATGAAAAACGCGATGAAACTCGGTTCGGATCCGGCCGCCCGCGATAAATTCCAGAAATTGCTCAAGGATTATCAGGATACTTTCAGACCCTAGCCGAAGGGAGATTTTTTTAGAACGGGAAAAAGCGCCGGATTCGTCCGGCGCTTTTTTTTCCGCCGACAGTCCGAACGGCAACTGGCTTGAAACGGACTAACTACTTATAATGGTTATAAAAGGTTTTTTCGATAAGTGTGATGGCAAAAAATTTTAACCAGGAACAGATGTCCAAAAGGTGGGTGATCCGAGATTTGCAATTACAATTAACAATTAACCATTGACTACTTATCCAAATTCAATTTAACAAAAGAGGACTAAAACATTGGCAGAACAATTTGACGTAACAATTATCGGCTCCGGCCCCGGCGGATACGTGGCCGCGGTTCGCGGAGCGCAGGTGGGTTTAAAGGTTGCTTTGATAGAAAAAGAAAGCGGCGGCCGTCTCGGCGGAACCTGCGGCCTGCGCGGCTGTATTCCGACCAAGGCTCTTCTGAACGCCGCTCATCTTTATCAGAAGGCCGGTCATTTCGAAGATTTCGGTCTGGTGGTCAAAGACCTCGGCTACGACTGGACCAAGGTGCAAAAGTACAAATCGGATGTCGTCGCCAAAAACTCGGCCGGCGTTTCTTACCTGATGAAGAAAAACAAGATTACCGTTTTCAACGGCTTCGGCAAGATCTTAGGCAAAGGCAAGGTCGAGGTCGCTTACGAAGACGGCAAAAAGGAAACCATCGACACGAAAAACATCATCATCGCCACCGGATCGGTCGTCCGGCCGATCGCGGGTTTTGAAACCGACGGCAAACAGGTCGTCAATTCCGATCACATTCTCGAACTGGAAAAAGTGCCGAAATCGATGGTCGTCATCGGATCGGGCGCGGTCGGCGTCGAATTCGCTTCGGTTTACGCCCGGTTCGGCTGTGAAACGACGGTCGTCGAACTGCTCGATCGGATCGTTCCGATCGAGGACGCCGAGGTCAGCAAACAGCTGGAGCGTTCGTTCAAAAAACAGGGCATCACCTGTCTGACCGGCGTCAAACTGGACACGATGAAGAAGCTCAAAAATTCGGTCAAGGTCTCCGGCAAAGACTCCAAGGGCAAAGACGTGGCGCTCGAAGCCGAGATGATACTCGTCGCCATCGGCCGGATGCCTTATCTGGAAAACCTCGGTCTGGAGAACACGAAAGTAGTGGTCAACCCGCGCGGGACCGCCAAGGTCAACGAATATTGCGAAACGGACGAACCCGGCATCTTCGCCATCGGCGACGTCATCGACACAGCGTGGCTGGCGCATCTGGCCTCGAAAGAGGGAATTTTGGTGGTCGAAAAACTGGCCGGGAAAAAAGTTGAGCCGATCAATCACCGGATCGTCCCGAACTGTACCTACTGCGACCCGGAAGTCGCCTCGGTCGGGCTGACCGAAGAAAAAGCCAAAGAAGCGGGCTACGACGTCAAGGTCGGCAAGTTCCCGTTCTCGGCCTCCGGCAAGGCCCGCATCCTGGGTGAGACCGACGGTTTCGTCAAGATCGTCGCCGAAAAGAAATACGACGAGGTCTTAGGGGTTCACATCATCGGCCCGCACGCGACCGAACTTCTGGCCGAAGCCTGCGTGGCGATGCAACTGGAAACGACGGCCGACGAACTGGGCCGCACGATCCACGCCCATCCGACCGTTTCGGAATCGGTGATGGAAGCCGCCGAAGGCGTCCACGATTTGACGATCCATTTGTAAATCGGTGGTCGGTGGTCAGTGGTCGGTGGTCGGTTTTTATAAACCGGCCACCGCTTTATATTGACTTTGAACACCTTTCGCCACAATCTTTTCAAACCATGAGTTCTCACACAAAGGCGGTAATTCTTGCCCGGAAATTACTCTCACAAGCCAAAAAAAACGAGCCGGACATCACCGCCGATCTGCGGGAAATCGCCACCGAAATTTCTGCGGAACTGGCCGGTTTGGAGAATAGGTTCAAAACGGAAATTTCTCTGGTAAGAAAATTGACCGACCGGACAGAGTTCAATTTGGAATCCGTGCATCGGGTTGCTGAAAAGATCAATGATGTTTTACGTTTCACTTTTATCCTGCTGTTTGAAACCTATTCGCTGAATTTTCAACAGGCGATAGAATTGCTTCAAAAAGAAGGTTACCGAATCCCTCAAAAACGGATTTGGAACGCCTGGCGAACCGCCGGAAAACGGTTCGACAAAGGTTATCGCGGTATCAACGTTACCGTAATTTCTTCGCAAAATCAGATTTTGAGCTACAATTTCATACATCAGAAAGTTTTGGCTTGAAAACCGAAACTCATTTTCTCTATGAAGAATTGAGGGATAAAGAAATCACGAAAGAACGACAAGTAAAAATCGTCGAAAAGTTGAAAAAGAGGGCGGCAGGCATAAAACGACCTGACGGAGTTTAATTAATGGATTATTTTGTTTTAAGAGATCAAAAAACAGGCGAGGTCATCAAGATCGGACGGTATGGCGATGACGGAATCGCCGAGAGCTTGCGATTCGGCGTTTGGGTCCGGGACCCTGTTTTAGACAGCGAGATGTTCGACGGTTTGCTGGAGAAGGTTTCCGAAAAAGAGGCCGAAGAAATTATTTCCGAGATTATTGAACGCGAAAAGATCGCCGCTTGAAGAGATTTGATTTGTGACCGAATTAAAAGACCCTCTTGCCGGAAGGTAAAATATTCAGGATTCAAAACGATCCATTTGTAATTTTTGATCAATAAAAAAACGTAGGGGCAGGTCTTCGGGCTTGCCCCTTTATTTCGCGGTCGGTTATTGATTTTGGCGTAAAAATGACGGAACAAGAAAAAACCAAATCGATTTGGAAAACCATTAAAGGCTCGAAAGAACTTTTTGCCCTCTACGGTTACTTTCCAACGCTGCACGATGCCAGCCTTACCGATTTTGATGTCGATCTCGAAAACCGGCAGGTTGTTTTAACCTGTGAGTATTGTGATCTGATCGGAGAGGATGCCGAGATCGATTCGGACGATGAAGAACTGGCAACGAGAATAACGATCAGGTGGAATCTGGTTTCCGAAGTCAGACTGCAAATGCGGGACAATGACATTTATCATTTGGGTTTCCAAAGGACGGACGGCAAAATCAGAACCTTGTTCAGACGATCTTCTGGAATAGGCGGATTTATAATTTCAGAATCGGTCGAGGTTGTTTCCGTGGAATTGTCTCAACTGGAATCTTCGACCGTTACAAATGAATTTTTAAATACGGTTAACTTTTCTTTTAGTTAAAGTAAAAGCATTAAAATTCGGGCTGTTCGGCAAAAAAATGCTTGAATTGTAAATTCCGAAAAAAACTTCCGCAAATTTTTTCGGCATGACCGTTCTATAAACGAAAGATCGACGGAAAGAATGATTTCGATCGGTTTTTTCACAATAAAACAGGAGACAAAAATTTACTTTTTTTATTTATATGGTTCTGGAAATCTGCAAAGTTTTCGGGTTGATTTTAGGAATTATCATTTTATCGATCATTTCCGCTTCGACGCTTTTTGCCTGACTTGAGACGGGGAAACAAAGCGGAAATCTTTTTATAAATCGGCTATTTTATCGGGTTAATTGAAGAGCAAGGATTTACCAATTGCCTGCCAATAAACGAAACGGTGAGCGAAAAAGCGAGAGTTTTTTCGCTCTCTTCCATTTTGGGGCCGGACGAATCGATCCGGCCTTTCGCCGTCGGCGGATAGAGTTTGCGTTTGAAAATCTGCTAATATCTAAGCAGTGAGCCGTAAGCAGTGGAAGAAAACTTGTGTTTTCAGTAGCTTACAATTTTCACAAGGCTTTCTTAAATTTTCATTATGACAAACACACAGACATCTTATCCGCGCAGCAAGATCAAGGTTCTGTTGCTCGAAAACGTCAGCGATTCGGCCGTCGATGAACTGCGGGCGCACGGCTATTCGAACATCAAAAAAGTTTCCGGCGCTCTGAGCGAAAAAGAACTGATCCGGGAGATCAAGGGGGCGCATATCGTCGGTATCCGCTCGAAGACGCAGCTCACGGAAGGCGTCATCGAAAAGGCCGATAAACTGCTGGCCATCGGGGCTTTTTGCATCGGCACCAACCAGATCGATCTCGGCGCGGCGACCCGGCGCGGGGTGGCGGTTTTCAACGCGCCCTATTCCAACACGCGTTCGGTGGCCGAACTGGTCATCGGGCTTTTCGTGATGCTCATTCGCCGGATTCCCGACAAGAACGCGGCCGCTCACGGCGGGCGCTGGCTGAAAGAGGCGAAAGGCTCGTTCGAACTGCGCGGCAAGACGCTCGGGATCGTCGGTTACGGCAATATCGGTTCGCAGGTTTCGGTTCTGGCCGAAGCGCTCGGGCTGAACGTCATCTATTACGACATCATGACCAAACTCCCGCACGGCAACGCCAAACAGGTCAGGACGCTGAAGGAACTGATGAACAATTCGGACATCGTCACCCTGCACGTTCCATCGGATCCGACGACGCGCAACATGATCGACGCCAAGACCCTCAAGGATCTCAAAAAGGGCGCGATCTTCGTCAATTATTCACGCGGCGATGTGGTCGATCTCGATGCCCTGAAAAAATGCCTCGACAAAGGCGAAATCACCGGCGCGGCGATCGACGTTTTTCCGGCCGAACCGAAGAAAAAGGGCGACGAATTCAAAAGCGTTCTGCAGAATCTGCCGAACGTCATCCTGACACCGCACATCGGCGGTTCGACCGAAGAGGCGCAGGTCAACATCGGGGTCGACGCCGCCACCAAACTGATCAAATATCTGGAGTTCGGCACTTCGAGCGGTTCGCACACCGTTCCGAGCGTCAGTCTGCCGCCGCAGGCCGGAACGCACCGGATTTTGCACATTCACAAAAACATTCCCGGCGTCTTGAGCGAGATCAACTCGCGCCTGTCGGGCCGCGGTATCAATATTCTGGGGCAATATCTGAAGACCAACGAAGAGATCGGCTACGTCATCCTCGACATCGATTCGGATCTGTCAAAGAAGGCGTTCGAGATCCTGAAAAATATTGACGGGACGATCAAGACGCGGATGGTCTATTGAGATTTTGGATTTTAGATTTTGGATTGCTTTTCCAACAAACCCCGGAAGAATTGTTTTCCGTAATTAAGACTGATTAAACTTGATCAAAGGCCTAAAAATTCAAGCCAATCCAAAATCTAAAACCTAAAACCTAAAATCGAAAAGTATGAAAATAATAATTCCGGGCGGAAGCGGACAGGTCGGCATGGTTTTGGCGCACGCGTTTGCGGGGGACGGGCACGAGGTCGTGGTTTTGAGCCGCGGCGGCGGGGGCGAGGATTCTTCGGTCAGGACGGTCGAATGGGATGCGAAAACTCCGGGCGATTGGGCCGGGGAATTCGAAAACGCCGATGTCGTCGTCAATCTGGCGGGGCGGAACGTCAATTGCCGCTACACGCCCGAGAACCGGCGCGAGATCATGGATTCGCGGGTCGATTCGACCGAAGCCGTCGGCGAAGCCATCTCTCGGGCCAAAAAGCCGCCGCGTCTTTGGCTTCAGGCCAGCACCGCGACGATCTACGCCCATCGGTTCGACGCGCCGAACGACGAGGCGACCGGGATCATCGGCGGGAACGAACCGGGCGCGCCGGACACCTGGAATTTCAGCATCGATGTCGCCACCGGTTGGGAAAAAGCGGCAAACAAGTTTGATCTGCCCGGGACGAGGCTCGTTCTGATGCGTTCGGCGATGACGATGAGCCCGGACCGGGGCGGGATTTTTGATGTCATGCTCGGACTGGTCCGCAAGGGATTGGGCGGAACGGCCGGCGACGGACGCCAGTATATCTCCTGGATCCACGACCGCGATTTCATCCGCGCGGTTTATTTTTTGATCGAAAATGAAGACCTGAGCGGAGCGGTCAATCTGTCGTCGCCGAATCCTATGCCGAACAAAGAGTTTATGCGCATTCTTCGCGGGGTGTGGGGAACGAGGATCGGCCTTCCGGCGGCGGAGTGGATGCTGGCGGTCGGCGCGTTTTTGATGCGGAGCGAAACCGAATTGATCTTAAAAAGCCGCCGGGTCGTCCCGGCCAGATTGCTCGAAGCCGGTTTCGAGTTCGAGTTTCCCGAATGGAAAGATGCCGCCCGCGATCTGTGCGAAAGATGGCGGAATTTACAATCGTAGGGGCAGGTCTTGTGCCTGCCCGATCGGCCGCATGGCCGAAATACCGTTGAATTTCAAATTATTTGACATCAACCGTTTTTCGCGTCGTCGGGCGCAACGGGCAGGGCAACGGGCAGGCACAAGACCTGCTACGGGGTGTGGTATATTATTCGAAAAAAAATCAATCTCACAGATACTCACACCATGAAAAACTCACAGGAATGGAAAACGAGGAAGAATTCTCTTCGTTTTCCGAATTTCGATTACGCTTCGGGATCTCATTTTGTAACGATCGTCACCCGGCATCGCCGTAAATATTTTAATGACAAACGGCTCGCTGAATTGGTTGAGGAAACGCTTCTGAACCTGCGCCGGAAATATGATTTCAACCTTTATTCGTATTGCCTGATGCCCGATCATTTTCACGCTCTTGTCGGGATCGGCGCATCGGGACTGACTTTGGGGAGAATTTGCGGGGATTTTAAAAGTCTTTCAACCAGAGAATTCTGGAGGTTTTATGAGGGCAAATTGTGGCAAAGACAGTTTTTTAATCACGTTATCAGAAACGAGCGGGATTTTTTTGAAACGGTGAAATATATTCGTCTGAATCCGGTCAAAGCGAAATTGGTCGAAGGTTGGCGGGATTGGAGATGGGCGGGGGAGCCTGATTTGTAAAGATTTGGGGTTGTTCTGAGGCAATAGTCGGACGCGTCGGGCAGCACAGGCATCGGCCGGCACCGCATCGGGCAGGCACAAGACCTGCCCGATGCGGTTATTCGGCCAGACGCGAGGCGATCAATTTGTAAACCTGAAAATTGTAGACCAAACCGATGTGCGTTCCGGTGACTTCGAAATTGTTTTTGGAAAATCGCGAGACGCAGTTTTTCCAGTCGACGATGCCGTCCGATTTGGTGTAGACGGCCGTTTGTTTGATGTCCCGGGGCAGAAAATTATGGAGAGCCGTGACGGCCGAACAATGACAATGGCCGGTGTAGCAGTGGGGAAAATCCTCTTTGTCGTTCTTTTCGAAGATCCGGTTGCGAATCCTTTTGGAGATTTCCAACACCTTCGGGTGCGAACGGATGCCGCGAAAAGGCGAGCCGAGCGTGGTGACCGAAGCGATCAGTTCGGGGTGCTGAATGGTCGCTGAACGGGAGAGGACCCCGCCGAGGCTGTGGCCGATCAGATGAACCTTGCGTCCCGTCTCGCGATGCGCCCTTTGGATCGTCTCGATCAGTTTTTCCGAAAGCGAGTTGAGACAATCGGCGTTCCAGCCGATGTTCGACAGATAGGATTTGTAACCGATCCGCCCGAGCCACAGGTAAAGTTCGTAGAGATAGACATCCGAACCGAGAAAGCCGGGAACGACGACGACCGACTCCGTATTGTCGCCTTTGGGGACGCCGAAGCCGTAATAGACGGGCGAAAGATGCAGCAGAGCCCAATCGACACCGACCAGAGATTCAAACCAGATCGGCAACGCCGATTCGCGCATTTCCTTATCGAATCCGGTTAGCGATTCCAGCTCGCCTTCTAAAATGTCCATAATTAATGAAAAACTGATAACGGATAATGGATAATTGCTGAAACGGTAAATGGTTTCGATGCCATCGAAGGTTTTTTATAAACAATCTTCTTCATTATCCATTATTCATTATCCATTATCAATTAAATTCAGGCCTGCGCCGCCTCGGCTTTTTCTTCCAGATCGGCGGCCACCCGTTTCAGATCTTCGAAACTGGCGTCGAGAAATTCCTTGAACTTTTCGACATCGGGCATCGCCTGAGCGTCGGACGACAGCCCGAAATAAAGCGTCTGGTTGTAGCTGAAGATGGCGCAACCGAGGCCCAATCCGTAACCGATCGGAACGTACGGATAATGAGCCAGCAGTTTCCGGCCGACCAGATAGAGCGGGATTTGCGGTCCCGGCACGTTGGTGGCCACCATGTTAAAAGGCGGCGCGGGCGTATTGGCGATGGCTCCGATCACCGATTGCAGAGGCGCCGGCATCATTCCGTAAAGTGCCCCGACCATCCCCAGACCTTCGGCCAGCCGCGCTTCCTTCATGACGGCCGTCTTTTTGTTGACGTATTTGAACCGGTGGACCAGATCGGGCAGATCGAGCGGGATCTCCACCGGCAGGATCGAGATCAGATTGCCGAGCGCCCCGCGCTGTTCCTTTTGCCGCAGACTGACCGGAACCATAAAGCGAACGATCCGCCCCGCAGTCGATTGTCCGTAACCGGCGACGTAGCGCGAAACGGCCTCGCTCAAAACCGTCAGGACGACGTCGTTGACCGTTCCTCCGAGAATGTTTTTGATGTTCCGCGATTCGGTAAAGGAATATTCGCTCCAGGCCAGACGCCTCTCGCCCGAGCATTCGCCGTTAAAAGGCAACAGCGGGGCCGGCGTCGCAACGGCCGGCAGAACGCCCGTGATATGCGGAAGCTTTTCGACCATCTGGGGATTGATCAGCGATTGCGTCAGATGAAGCATTCCGGCCTGCATTTCGACGAAACGATTAAGGCCCTCCTGCATCGAACCGAGGATCGAATCGAAGAACATCCGGGTCGCGTCGGGTTTCGGCGCCGGCGGCGGCGCTTCGGGTTTGGGCGGCAGGGGAGTGCCTTCCGGCGAAATATCAAAGAGGATCTTGATCAGATCGACCCCCGAAATGCCGTCCACCATACAGTGATGGACCTTGGCGATCATCGCCGAACGTCCGCCTTCCAGATTGTTGATGATGAATATTTCCCAGAGCGGTTTGCTGCGATCCATCACCCCGCTCATTTTTTCGCCCGCCAGCGCGACCAGATCTTCGAGCGTGAATTTCCTTTTCTTCGGCTTGATCTCGAAAATGTGGTTTTTGATGTCGAAATTCTCGTCCGTCTCCCAGGTCGGATGACTGAGATTAAAAGGATCGGGTACGATCTTTTGCAGGTAGCGCGGGATCAGATGAAGCCGGTCGGCGATCTGTTTGGTGACGTCCTTGAGCGGAATTTTGCCTTCAAAAACGCTGGTACTGCCGATATGGAGCGGCGCTTCCTTTTTCTCCAGATAGAGAAAAGCCGCGTCCAAATAAGATAATCTGCGATTTAGTTCAGGCATAGCAATTTCGGATTTTAGATTTCGGATTTCGGATTGATTTTGTAGTTTGGAAAAAAAAACCAAAATCCAAAATCTAAAATCCAAAATCGATTCATTCTTCCGTCAATCCGGTGACGTCGTATGACATCAAGATCAGATCGTGCGTCCGGTCGTTGCGGTCGATGACGCAATCGGCCAGCAATGCTTCGATCTTGAAGCCGAGTTTTTCAAAAACCTGGATCGCGCCTTTTTGTTCGGCGGCCATCCGCGCCACCAGTTTGCGCAATTTCAGTTCGGTCGCCCGGGCGAAAAGTTCGCCGGCCAAGATATGTCCCAGTCCCATTCCGCGAACGTCCGGCGACAGGAGCAGGATCATCCCGCCGAGATGCCGCGTCCAGACCTGCTCTTCGTGCAGGAGACTGCCGTGGCCGACCAGCTTGCCGTTTTTTTCGACCAGGATGGTATGAAGAAATCCGGCCTTGATCTTGTTGATCCAGTCTTGGACGGACTCATCTTCGGTGATGTCAACGGCCAGAAAAAGCAGATCGTCCTCGGGCAGCGACCGGGCGAATTTAAGCATCGCCTCCTTGTCATCTTCGGTCATCAGACGCAACGTGATTTCCGCGTCATTGATCTTTGTTTTCCAGGGATAGGTCCTTTTTGAGGCCGTCTGTTTGGGCATTGTGATCACTCCACTTATTTTAACTGATAGTTGATAATGGATTTTAACTGATAGTTAATAATGGATAATGGATAATGCCTGAAACGGTAAATGGTTTCGATGTCATCAAAAGTTTTGTATTTAACCGGGCTTATTTAATTATCCATTATCAATTATCCATTATCAATTATTTATTTTCCTTCCCGATGCCGCCGAAAATGGGCATTTGCATCGCCACATCGAGCCAGCGTTTTTGGATCTCGACGTAGCTGTTCATCGTTTGCTGGGCGAAATCCGCCAGAGCGGCGGCCGGCGAAGAGTCTTCGAGTTTCAATCCCTCTTTCATCATCGCCATCATCTGGGCGTTTTGCTGGGCGGCGAAATCAAGCCACGACATCCGCATTTTGACCAGCGTCTGAAGACCGTGTCCGGCCGTTTCCTGAATCGTGCCGATGATCTTCGGGTCTGAAAGATTGGTCCCCGACTTGACCGCTTTCATCAATTGATCGCCCTGATCGATGGCGATCTGCGACCATTGTTTTTGGGCTTCGACGAAACCTTCGACCGCCTGCTTGGCCCAGTTGGCGAGAGCTTCGGTCGGGGCGTTTTGACTCATTCCGGTAATGTCCGAGACGGTCCTGAAGACCAGAGCGTTTTGCTGGGTTACTATTTCCAGCCACATCTTTTGCGCTTCGACCAGCTGGTTAACTACCATTTTGGCCCAGTCGGTGGAGGCTTCCGGCGTTTTCGGAGCGGAGGCTTTCGGAGCCGCCGTTTTTTTCGCCGATCGCGGGGCCTTTTTGGCCGCTTTCGGAGCAGCTTTGGTCTGAGCCTTCGGTTTTTCAGTTGATTTGGTGGTCTTTTTTGCGGTTGCCATTTTTTTCAAGTCCTTGATAATTGATACAGAAATTTCAGAAATGTTCTAACAATATAAAAAAGTCTGCGGCTGATGACAACCGCAGACTCCCTTTCTGACTGCTTTATTTGGCAGCGGTTTTAGCCTGAGGGGTGAAATTTTCGACGGTTTTTTCAACGTTGCTGATGACGCCTTTGCCGAATTGAGTCATTTCTTTCTGGAGCGGAAGTTCCATTTTCGCCGCCGCGTCGATCAACTGCTCGCCGGTTTGGGCGAAAAGCTTGAGCCAATCCTGACGGATCTGCGTGGCCGCATCCCAGTAGTTTTTGGCGACCTTGAGGGCTTCGGCGTTGGTGTCGTAGCCGACCTTGTAAAGTCCCTGGACGTAGTTTTCGGTCAGTTCGGCGGTTTGAACCGCGCCTTTGAGAGCGGTCTGGGCCGATTTCTGGGTCAATTCAACTGCCGTGTCGATGGTTTCGTTCATTTGCGATTTCTTTTGTGCCATGTCTTTTAATTCTCCTTATTCTCGAATCCTTATTTTATTAAATTCTTTATTAGTCCGGCCGGTCCAATTTTTCGGCCTCTTTACATTTTGGAGAATAGTCCATTTCAAAATGCTTGTCAAGCGAATTTTTCGCATTTGCGAAATAAAATTTAATAAAAGCTACTAACTCACACTATTTCAGTAAATAAAATTTTTGCAAAATGTGAAAAACAAGTAAATGCAGGCTAAATATGGCAATTTTCTGTTTTGCAAACGCGAAAAGAAGTTTACTTGCGCTATTTCAACAGTTAAATAAAATATGTGGCTAATCATCACGCATTTGTGATATTATTTTTGGCGTTATGGCGAAGAAGAAAAAAGCGGAGCAGAAAGACCCGGACGCGCTGATCATCAAACGCTACGGCAACCGGCGGCTTTACAACACCGAGACCAAAAGCTACGTCAATTACGAAGAACTGGCCAAGATCGTCCGCGACGGCCATGACATCAAGGTCATCGACTCGAAATCCAAAGAGGACGTCACCAAAGCCGTTCTCATTCAGGTCATCCTTGAAGAGGAAAAGAACGACAAAACGGTTCTGCCGACCGAGTTTTTGTTTCAGGTTCTGCGGACCCGCGAGGACACGCTCCGCGATTTCGTCAAAAATCATCTGGCCGCCAGTTTCAACGCCTATCTGAAAACCAAAGAAGATTTCGACAACCGCTTCCGCAATTTTCTGGAGATGGCCGTCACCGCTCCGCAGATGTGGGAAAAAATGATCCCCGGCGCCGAAGTCATGCGCGAGGTCCTGACCGGTCAGAAAAAAGACGAAGAATAAGCACACCGAGCGGTAGCGACGTGGCCTCATCAGTAGGTGGGACGCGTTGCCATCAGTACGCGGAGCGGTAGCGACGTGGTAATCGTGTCCTACCGCGTCGCTACCGCTCCGCGCACTGATCATCTGTTCCGGCCGTATTTTTCGTGGCTCGAAACCCAGTCCGACGAAGAGATGGCCGATGCGAGCGAGATCTCTCCGGCGAGGACGACTCCGGCGACGATTTCGGCCAGTTTGTTGACTCCGCCGCGGCCGTAACAGCCCAAAATCTCCAGACATTCTTTTTGCGTGGCGAGACCCGTTCCGCCGCCGTGGGTGGCGACGATCAGGCTGGGGATGGTGATCGAGATGTAGAGGTCTTTTTCTGCGGTCAGTTCCGAATAGATGATGGCGGCCGAACTCTCCGAAACGTTGGCCACGTCCTGACCGGTGGCGATGAACATGGCCGTGATGCCGTTGGCCGAATGAGCGCCGTTGTTGTTGGCGCCCGACAGGAACGATCCGACGTTGGCGACCCCCGAATGATAGGTCAGCGATTCCGGTTCGACCCGCATATGTTCGATGAGGACGTTGCGCGGGATGGTGCATTCGGCCGTCACGCGTTTTCCACGGGTGCGCATGATGTTGACCTGCGAGGCTTTTTTGTCGGTCGCAAAATTCGATTCCAGATAAAAATGCTTGATCTTGTCCCTTTCATAAACGTCGATGATCCAACTGCAGGCCGCAAAAGTCGCCCTCCCGACCATGTTCTGCCCGGCCGCGTCGCCGGTCGTGAAATTGAATCTCAGATAAACGAACTTGTTGGATGTGTAGGGATCGATGTCCTTTAATTTGGCGACGCTCGAAGTGGCTTCCGCCTCCTCTTTGATCTGGGCGAAATTGTTCAGCACCCAGGTGACGAAATGGCGGCCCTCGCGGGCGTCCTCGAAAACGAAAACCGGCGCCCTCTGCATGGCGTCGCTGACGACCGTCGATTTGACGCCGCCCGACAGATTCAAAACCTTGATGCCCCGGTTATAAGAGGCGATCAGCGTGCCTTCGGTCGTCGCCAGCGGGATCAGAAAATCCCCTTGCGCAAACTCACCGTTGACCGTCAAGGGACCGGCAAAACCGATCGGGATCTGGGCGACGCCGGTAAAATTCTCGCAGTTTCCCTGTAAGGTGTGGGCGTCGAACGAATAATGACGAATATGCTCGAGTTTGGCTCCGGTGTAATCCTGAACGAATTCCTGGCGCTCCTTGATGACCTCTTCCGAATAGTCGTCCGCCTCGTTGCGCGGGATGCGGACCTCGAGTTTTTCGACCTCGGCGATCCCGTCCTCGACCTCGAATTTCAAAGAGCCGTAACCTTTGGCCTTGACGGCGATCCTTATCTTGTATTTGCCGTGAGGAAGATTTCCGATGGCCGCGTGAACGTCCATCGTCCGGCGCAAAGGGAAATCGATCGGAGAGTCTTCCGAAACATCGGTCGCCGACAGGGTGTGACCGTCGCCGAAATCGAGCGAGATCCGCTCTTTGGGAATCTCCCGGCCGTCTATCTCGATCGACTGCAACTCGGAAAACTTGACATCGGTCAGCCGGTTTTTGATGGAAAACCTGATGCCGTCGGCGGTGTTGTTCAGGCTGTTATAAGTGTAAAGCTGCCTCAGCAGCATGCTCGGGATCGGAAGAAATGCCATAAATGTTTTGTCCTCAATTTATTCAGAACCGCGAGCGGTGGCGACCGGGTAAACGTCTGTAGTGATCGGGTTTTTTAATTGGTTCGGATAAAAAAGCCGCTGTTTCCGAAACAATTGATAATTTGCAGATCAGAATTTACAATTACCTTTTTCAAACCTCAGCCTTTCCTGATCTTTTTTATTGCATCGCTATGGCTCGGCGTACCGATTGGGCGTCGTTTGCCACCCTGCGTTCTGCTTTGAATTGGCTGAATTTTACTTTCCTTGAGGAATAAACTCAAATTGCGGGTCGGTTTTTTCCAGCGTTTGCCGGATGAGTTCCAAAGGCCCTTCGAGCGTTTTTCGTATCTGCTCGTCGGATGTCCGGTTTGAAGCGTCCTGACAGGTTTTCAGATAGGGTTTCATCTCCTCGTATTCTTTCTGTCTGGCCATCACCAGGGCGAGGAGGCAATTGGCATTGATGACGGAAATATCATCTTCGCCGAGGCGTTTGCCAAACAAACGGAGCGCTTCCAGATGATATTTTTCGGCCAGCTCCAGCCTTCCGGTTCCGGGCGGCGGATCGGCCCCCCGGAAATAAAGCTCTTTTTCCTCTTCGGTCCCGCTGTAAAAGAGCCGGTTGGCGTAACTGCTCAGCATCTGCGGCAGATTCGGATTATCGGGGTTCGTTTCTCTCATCATCCGGATCGCTTCAGCCAGCAGACCGGGGTAAGTAGGGTCGAATTCGGCCGGCGAATTGGCCCACAGGTAAAACAGATCCTTGGCCACCAGTTCGTGTTTTTCTCCGTAAACTTCTTTTCTCAGTTTCAGGGCCGTTCGGGCGTGAAACAGTCCCTTGGCGGCAAATTCCTCTTTTTGTCCGGGATCGGTTGTGAAATGCTGGTTCTGTTGATAGATCTCCGAAAATTTATGATGAAGTTCGGCCTGAATGTCCTTTCGGTCGGGAAATTCGTTTTCGATCTTGTCGCTCATCTGGTCGATCACATCGATCACTTTGGCCTGTCCCCGGGTTTTCGCACCGAGGGCGTAAAGACCGGGGTTGGCGTAGGAGAGGATCTTTTCCATAAAACGGGTGATCTCTTTGGCCCGCTCCTCTTCTTCGCGCGACCTCCGGGCCTCGCTTTCGGCCGTTTTTCTCGCGCTTTCGGCGACGGTCGCCTGCTCGCGGGCGACGGTCGCCTGCCAACTGGCGACCGCAATTCCGGTAAGGAGCCCCAAAAAGGTCAGAATTCCGGCCAGCACCGGAATCTTGTTTCGCCCGTAGAATTTCTTTGCCCGGTAAGCAAGGGTGGCGGGACGGGCCCGGATCGGCAAACCGTCGATGTAGCGCCAGATGTCATCGGTCAGCTCATCGACCGTTTGATAGCGCCGTTCCGGCTCCTTGCGGAGCGTCTTGAGGACTATGTTGTCGAGATCGCCCCGTAACAATTTTGGATTTCGGGTTTTGGATTTCGGATTGTTTTGGGCGGTCGCTGGTCGGCCGCCGCCGCTGGCCGCTTCCGAGGGTTTGATCGGCTCTTTTTCGGTGATCGTTTTGAACAGTTCGCCGTTGGTCTTTCGGTCCGAACCGTAGGGCAGGGTTCCGGTCAGAATCTTGAAAAGAACCACTCCGAGCGAGTAAATGTCGGTGGCGGTCGTCAGATTCTCGCCTTTGATCTGTTCGGGCGAAGCGTATTTCGGCGTCATCGCCCCGAAGCCGGTGATGGTGTCGGATCGCGACTTTTCCCGACTGAGAATGGTGGAGATGCCGAAATCGAGCAGTTTCGGCTCGCCTCCTCCCGAGACCAGAATGTTCGACGGTTTCAGATCGCGGTGAACGATCAGGTTCCGGTGGGCGAATGAAACGGCTTCGCAGGCTTTGTTAAACAGTTTCAAGCGTTCGCTGAGCGACAGGTTCCGCTCGCGGCAATATTGGTCGATCGGTTCGCCTTCGATGTATTCCATCACCAGATAGGGAATTCCGTCCGGCGTCGATCCGGCGTCGATCAGGGAGGCGATGTTCGGATGAGAGAGCGTCGCCTGGATCTCTCTTTCGCGTTTGAAGCGTTCGCGGATCTTTCCGGTGTTGTATTCGCGCCGGAGCATTTTGACGGCGACCTTTTGTTCGAATCTGCCGTCGGTCCGCTCGGCCAGATAAACCGCGCCCATTCCGCCCGTTCCGAGTTCGCGGATGATCTGATAAATGCCGATCTTTTGCCCGATCCCTCCGCCGGAGAGTTTTTCTCTTTCCGGAAAGAAATCCTCCGAAAAATTCCGGGCCGACAGCGACATGAAGTTTTCCGATTCCTCTTCCTGGGCGAGGAGCGATCTGATTTCTTCGAGGCTCTCCCCGTCGATGTCGAGCCCGTCCAGATATTTCCGGCGCGCGGACGGATCAAGTGCGAGCGCTTCGGACAAAAACTCTTTTATCTTTTTCCAGTTTTCGGGTTGCATCCGTTTTTGATAAACCCAAACGGTTTATCTGATCTTGTTTCGAGCCTCGGCGATCTGTTTTTCGAGGGCTTCGATCAGTTCATTATCCAATTCGTCCAGAGAGTTTTCTTCCTTGAGTTTCGTCAGAATCTCCAGGCTCTGGCGGAAATTGGCGAGAGCCGTTTTGTAAAGATCCGGCCGGTTCCTCAGATCTCCCAGTGAAACGCAGGTTTTCCCGAGATTCTGTTTGGCGACCGCTTCGCCGCGTCTCGATTTGTTGTTTTCGGGATCGGCTGCGACCAGATCACTGAAATTTTTTATCGCAGTTTGAAAAGTTTCCAAAGCCTGATCGTAATTCTTCAGATTGTAATAAGCGTCGCCGATGGCGATCCGGGTCGTGCCGATGTCATAACGATGTTCGGCATTTTTCGGATCGCTTTCGGCCAGTTGCTCCTGCAATCCGAGCACCTGTTTGAGGCTCTCCAGACTTTCCCGGCTGTGGCCGGCGAGATCGAGCGTTTCGGCGACCTTGAATTTCATGATGATCAAATCGCGTTTGGCCCGGGCGCTTTCCGGGTCTTTTTCCAATGCTTCGGCGGCCATCTTTTCGGCTTTCCGGTAGAATTCCAGACCCTTTCCAAACTGCTTCTGATCGACGTGATTTTCGGCTCTTCGCATATTGGCCATCAACAGAGTGCGGCGGATCTTCTTATCCCCCGGATTGCTTTCGGCCAGAGTTTCGGCCATCTCCAGTCCTTTTTCGAGCAACTCGGCTCCCTGTTCGGCCTTCTCTTCCCACCCCAAAACCTCGCCGATGCGGATGTAAATGTTGGCGGTTTGATGGGCCGCCTCGACGTCGTTGGGATCTTCGGCGTGCAGTTTTTCGAATATTTTACGCGAAAGGTCGTAAGTCTCCAACGCCTTTTTGTTTCTCCCGGCCCAGAATTCGATCAGCCCCAGTTCGCTGATGGTCATTCCCAGATGAAGGCGGGCGTCGGCGTCATCCGGTCTGGCCGAGACGACGCTCTCCCACAACTGGCGCGCCTGCTGATAGCTGGCGGTGGCCTTTTCGGTGTCGTCCCCGTAAAAATTGACGTCGCCGACCGATCCCAGCACTCTGGCCAGATCGCGTTTGAGATCCGGGTTTTCGGGGTCATTTTTGAGCAAAGCCTCCAGCAGAATCCGGGCTTTTTCGTAGCTTGCCTTCGCCCCCTCGATGTCGCCGATGTTGTTTTGGTAGGGATTGCCCTGAACACCGCCGACCTTTTCGTAGGCGTTCGCCAGTTCACTTTGCAGGCGGGCGTCCCCGGCCGCCTCATCCGATAAATTCTTGAGATATTCCAGCGCCCGCTTGACGACCAGTTCCTTGACGCGGGTCGATCCCGAAAGTTTTTCTATTTCGGGTGTGATCTCGAAAAGGAAGGAATTGGCCAGATTGCGGACGTCTTCGAACCTTTTTTCGGCCTTGATCCGTTCGGCCCGGGCGACGCGGGCCTGCCAGAGAGTGGCGATCAGTCCGATCAGGATCGCCAGCAGGATCAGACATCCGGCGGCGACCCCGAACTTGTTCCGCCGGATGAATTTGGCCGTCCGGTAAGAGAAGGTCGCCGGGCGGGCCGAAACAGGCAATCCGTCCAGATGATTCCAGATGTCCGAGGCAAACTGCTCGACCGTCCGGTAGCGCCGCTCCGGTTCTTTGCGCAGAGCTTTCAGGATGACGTTGTCGAGATCGCCCCGCAGTTGTTTGGGGTTGGTCGGAGCGAACTGCGCTCTGGTTTGTCTGACCAGTTCGAGGGTTTTCCGTTCTTCCATAACCAGCGTCTCGGCCTCATCTACGGGGGCGTCTTTTGTTTTAGGCTGCTCGGTCGCGGCGGCGGCCAATGCTCCATCTGACCGGGCTTCGGCCAGAACATCGCTCGGTTTTTCCGGCTCGTTCTCAAGGATCGCCTTGAGGATGTTGCCCTTTTCGCGGAATTCTTTTTCGAACGGCCGGTGTCCGGTCAATAGTTCGAAGAGAATCACTCCGAGGGAATAAATGTCGGTCGCCGTCGTAACGCTCTCGCCTTTGACCTGTTCGGGCGAGGCGTATTCCGGCGTCATCACCCCGAGTCTGGTTACGGTCCGCGTTTGTTCGTTTCCCCGACCGCTCAGCAGTTTGGAGATCCCGAAATCGAGCAGTTTCGGTTCTCCGTCTTCGGTGACCAGAATATTCGACGGTTTCAGATCGCGGTGGATGACCAGATTGCGATGCGCAAAAGCGACCGCTTCGCAGACCTTGTTGAAGAGTTTGAGGCGTTGTTCCAGAGTCAGTTCCCGGCGGCGGCAAAAACGGCTGATCGGTTCGCCTTCGATGTGTTCCATCACCAGATAGGGAACCGAATCCATGGTCGATCCGGCGTCGATCAGGCGGGCGATGTTCGGATGATTAAGAGCCGCCTGGATCTCTTTTTCGTGATCGAACCGGCGGCGGATCTCTCGGGTGTTGAACTCGCGCCGGAGCATTTTGACGGCGACCAGTTGATCGAACTGGCCGTCGGTCCGCTCGGCCAGATAAACCGCTCCCATTCCGCCCGTTCCGAGTTCCCGCAGGATCCGGTACACCCCGACCTCCTGATCTTTCATAGCGTCCGGAACGTTTTCTTCGTCATCAAAAAAATTCTTCGAAAAAGCGACGGCCGACAGATCCATCATCCGGTTGGCTTCATCCTCAAGTTCCAACAGCGATTCGACCTCGCGTCGAACCCCGGGGCTGATCGCGGCATTTTCCAGAAATCTTTTTCGCCGGTCGGGATCAAGACCGAGAACCTCCTGCAAAACCTTTTTTATCTCTTTCCAGTTTTCCGGTTGCATGGGCAGAAAATTTCCTCAATAAGATGTTCAAAGATATATGCGGAATTTTCTAATCCGGGGCGACAAATTATTTCCGGTTCAGTTCGCGGAACAGCCAGAGTTTGGCCGATTGCCATTCTCTCAAGACGGTCCGTTCGGAGATCTCCAGCGATTCGGCGATCTCCTTGTTGCTCAAACCGCCGAAAAAACGCATCTCGACGATCTCCGCCTGCCTTTCGTCAAATTGCTCCAGCTGTTTCAGAACCTCGTGCAGGGCGATGATCGAAGAGGCGCGGTCTTCGGTCGGGATCTGAAGGTCGTCGATCGAAAAATGGATGGGATTGGTGCCGCGTTTGGCCGCCGCTTTGGAACGGGCGTGATCGACCAGAATCTGGCGCATCAGCCGCGAAGCAATGCCGTAAAAATGTCTTCGGTCCCGCCAGTCGACGCCCGATTGTTTGGCCAAACGGAGAAAGGCTTCGTGAACGAGCGCGGTCGGTTGCAATGTGTGATCGGATCGTTCGCTCGCCATAAAGATCCGGGCCTGCCTCTTTAATTCCTCGTAAACGAAGGGGATCAGACGCTCCTTGGCGTCCTCCATCCCGTTATTCCAATCGTGCAGGATTTGTGTAATTTCAGAAGAGTTTTGTTTGCTCATCAACTCGCGCAGAATCTTTCGTTTGCCAGTATCTTAGCTGAAATAAACGATTATTAAAAATTTTTTTCGGAAAAATTTGTCAGTCTTCGCTCGATTGTTCCGCATTTACCAGTGATCGGGGAAATTTTTGATTTCCAAACGAATTTTTACGGCTCAAGTGAGGAGCGAGAAGGAGAAACGAAATGTTCAGACAAGTAAGTAAATATCGCGGTAAAATATACTGGATTTTCATTGGAATTCTGTTTTTGGCGGTTTGTTCGATACCGGCAAATGCGGCGAATTTTACGGTTACAAACACCAATGACAACGGGGCTGGAAGCCTGCGGGACGCGATCGCACAGTCCAATTCGAACGGGCAGGCCGATTTTATTTCCTTCGACCCGTCGGTTTTCAGCACGCCGCGAACCATCACTTTGACGAGCGGCGAGATGATGATCGGCAACGACGGACAGAATCCCGGTTTTCCGATAACCATCGAGGGGCCGGGAGAAAATCTTCTGACCATTGACGCCAACGCCGGCAATCGCATTTTTTACATCAACACGTCCGCCTGGGCCGAGATCAGCGGGATGACTCTGACGGGCGGCAACGGGACGGGCGGGACCAATCCCGGTCAAGACGGCCGGGGCGGCGGCATCTTTTCAGTATCGGCTTATCTGGTTTCATTGAAAAGCTTAACCGTAACCGGCAACAGCGCCAATCTCGGCGGCGGCATCAACATCTCGGATGCACGAACCCTTTTTATCAGAGACTCGCACTTTACCAACAACTCGGTCTCGGGCCCCTCGGCCAGGGCCGGAGGCATCTATTCGGTGGCGACCGGGATCGGTCTGTTCATCGACATTGCCAACACCACGATCTCTGACAACACGACCACTCAGGATGTCGCCGGAGCGGAGTTGTCGGCCCCGACCGTTGAGATCTCCGGTTCCACCATCAGCGGCAATAATTATGTCGGAATGGTTGATGCGACCGGAAGCGGGGTGGTCGGCGGTTTGAGACTGGCTTCGGCCAACGGCGTGATGACCAACTCGGTGGTTTCGGGCAACAACGCTCATTCGAGCGGCGGCGGGATCGAGGTGACGACGAGCGGAAAACTGCTGATCAAAAGCACGACCGTGGCCAACAACATCGCAAGAAGCATCGTCGGCGGAACGGGATGCGGGATCAACCGCAATGCCGGCGGAACCGGCATCGTCACCATCATGGGTTCGACCATCTCCGGCAACCAATGTATCGATACTGCCGTTAAATCGCCCGGCGTCCAAGAAGTTCATTACGGAGCCGGCATCTCTTCGGTCTCGACCGGAAAGATGTACATCATCAATTCGACCATCACGGGCAATCAGACTCATAACGGATCCAACGGACAGGGCGGCGGCGGCGGAATCGCCAATTGCAGTCCGATGCAGATCATCAATTCGACCATCGTCGGCAATTTCGCCGGCGGGCTGGGGGTGACTTCTCCTTCACCCGGGATTCACGGCGGGGGCGGCGTGATAACGAGAAGTTCCGGGGCGTGTCAAAATCCGCCGAACGGGACGATCATCCAAAACACGATCATCTCCAACAACGATGCCGCCTTCGGTTTGGATGTTTCCGGCAATTTTACCTCCAACGGCCACAATCTCGTCAAAGACACTTTGTTTTCCAGCGGTTTTCCGGGCAGCGGCGACATTCTCGGTACCGATCCTTTGCTCGAGCCGGCGGGACTGCAAGACAACGGCGGGCCGACCCTGACCATCGCCCCGACCCAGGCCAGCATCATCATTCATAACGGCAACAACGCTCTGGCCGTGGATCAGGACGGCCACCGGCTTCGCTTCGACCAGCGGGGCGCTTGTTTTTACCGCTATGTCATCAACACGGTTGACATCGGAGCGTATGAGTTCGGGGCCGCCCCGCGTTCCGGCAAGGACGCCCAGTTCGATTTCGACGGCGATTGTTTCGCCGACCTTTCGATCTTCCGGCCCGGTCCCGGCGAATGGTGGTATCTGCGGAGTTCCGACGGCGGCAACAACGCCTTTCAGTTCGGCTCGGGAACCGATACGCCCGTTCCGGCCGATTACACCGGCGACGGGATCGCCGACATCGCCTTCTGGCGGCCATCGACCGGCGAGTGGTTCATTCTTCGCAGCGAGGATTCGTCGTTCTTTTCGTTCCCGTTCGGGGCCGCCGGGGACACGCCCGCTCCGGGCGATTACGACGGCGACGGCAAGGCCGATCCGACCGTTTTCCGTTCGACGGCCGGACTCTGGTTCATCAACCGGTCGTCCGACGGAAACTCTGACATAGTTCCCTTCGGGACCGGAGGAGACCGTCCGGTTCCGGCCGATTATGACGGCGACGGACGAACCGATGTGGCCATTTTCCGCCCCGCCAATGGTCAGTGGTGGCTCAACCGTTCGACGGTCGGAGTGATCGTGCAGAATTTCGGGACCGACAGCGATAGAACGGTTCAGGGCGATTACACCGGAGACGGGCGGGCCGATGTCGCTTTCTGGCGGCCATCGACCGGCGAGTGGTTCATCCTAAGAAGCGAAGACTTCTCGTTCTTCTCGTTCCCGTTCGGGGCGGTGGGTGATGTGCCGGCGGCGGGCGATTATGACGCCGACGGCCGGGTGGATGCGGCCGTTTTCAGACCGGCGGAATCGACCTGGTACATCAACGGATCGAGTTCCGGTGTGCAGATCATCGGGTTCGGTCAGAACGGCGATGTGCCGCTTCCGTCGGTCTATTCGAATCCTTAGAATCCCCTGATTTCCTCCAAACCCAATGGAAGAAAAGCCCTGTCCAAACAGCGGGTTTTTCTTCCATTGGTTGGTTTTTACCAATTGATGCGCGGCCGTAAGGGATAAGAAATAATGAGAGTAAACCCGTTTACTACCCACGACTGGCCGTTTTTCCCGGCAAAAAATCATACAGAATTTAATGCTGAGAAATCTAACTTTATTAAAAAAATATTCAGCCACAGAGAACACCGAGATCACCGAGGAATTTTTTGTCGATCAAACGATTTGTCTCTGAGTTCTCGGTGTCCTCTGTGGCTAAAATTTAAAAAACTTAGATTACGGTGTTTTTAACAGGCCGATGGTAACTCATTTTCCGGTCATCACTAAAAATCTCCTCTTTTTTTGCACATATCCGGCTAAGGAACAATTTTTCAGTTTTTCAAAAAGGAACTGGCCTGATGAATTGGTCGGTCTGATTTCTCTCCGGCGGTTAAAAGAGCGCTTTTTGGGAATCCATCGGGCAAACCTTTTGAAAGATTGATTATTCCGTCAAGAAGAAACCGCCGAAAGCGCGGCTGAATGGATCGTTACCGTTCCAAAGAACCGTGTCTGATGAAATGTTTTTCTCGAATTTGTCTTAACTTTACGTAAATGTCGACTTCGTAATCGAATTTTAAGTCGGAGCGACAAATCTAAAGGAGAATAAAGTTATGAGAAAATCAGCGGTATTTGCGATATATTCGGTAATTTTCGGGTTGGTCTTGAGCCAGGCGGTCTTTTCACAAACGACCGCTTTTAATTATCAGGGCAGTTTAAAAGACGGCGGCAATCCGGCTAACGGCAATTATGATTTCGAATTCTTGCTTTTTGGTGCCGCTTCCGGCGGGAGTCAGATCGGCTCGACCGTCGCCGTCGGTAATGTTGTTGTAACTGACGGGATTTTCAGCGTTTCGCTCAATTTCGGAGATCAATTTACGGGAGCCAACCGGTTTTTGGAAATCAGGGTTCGTCCGGCGGGGCAATCGGGTTTTACGATCCTGGCTCCGAGACAGATGGTGAACAGTTCGCCTTATTCGGTCAAAAGTCTGAAAGCGGAAAATGCGACAACCGCCGATAATGCCTTATCATTGGGCGGCGTGGCGGCGAATCAGTATGTTTTGACAAACGATTCGAGACTCTCCGACGCGCGCGACCCGTTGCCGAACAGTTCAAACTACATAAACAACACGACATCGCAACAATCCTCCTCGAATTTCAACATTTCCGGGAACGGAACGGCGGGCGGCACGATTTCAGGCGACATTGTGGCTGCTACATCTTTTTTTACGCTTAATGGACAACGCATCTTGAGCGGTAGTACTTCAAATAGTTTGTTTGTAGGTCTTGGCACGGAAAACAATAATAATACGGGCGACAGCAACACATTTGTCGGAACGTTTGCGGGCAATGGCAATACGACGGGCAAATTAAACGCATTTTTCGGAAGAAGTGCGGGACAAAACAACACATCGGGCGATGATAACTCGTTTTTCGGCTTTGCGGCGGGATTTGAAAACACGACGGGGGTTGAAAACGCATTTTTCGGAAATGATGCCGGATTTAACAACACGACGGGTAATAATAACTCTTTTTTCGGAAGCCTTGCAGGGGCACGCAACAGGACGAGTGATAATAATTCGTTTTTCGGCTTTAGTGCGGGATTTAGCAATACAACGGGTGATAATAATTCGTTTTTTGGCGAAGGCGCGGGTGATTCTAATACGACGGGCAGATTCAACTCGTTTTTCGGCAGAGGAGCGGGTGATTCTAACGTAACGGGCGGAAGCAACACCTTTTTTGGTAATGCGGCGGGATTCTCCAACTCGATAGGCAGTTTCAATACGATTATCGGCAGTGCCGCTAATGTCGGAGCAAATAATCTAACGTTCGCTACCGCCATCGGTTCCGGTTCCATCGTCAGCACAAGCAATACCATTGCTCTCGGAAGATCCGACGGCTCCGACAAAGTGAGGGTTTTCGGACTCGGTTTTGCCGGTTCAACCTCGCTCTGCCGCAATTCAAACAATGAAATCTCGACTTGTTCATCTTCAATTCGTTACAAATCAAACATCAGGAATTTTAGTTCGGGTTTGGATCTGATCAAACGTCTGCGTCCGGTTTCATTTAATTGGACTGATGGCGGAATGCTCGATTTGGGTTTGGTCGCTGAAGAGGTCGCCGAGGTCGAACCGCTTTTAACCACCACCAATGATAAAGGTGAAGTCGAAGGCGTAAAATACGACCGCGTTGGTGTCGTTCTGGTCAACGCCGTGAACGAACAGCAAACTCAAATCGAATCTCTGGAGAAAAAAGTTGGGGAACAGGAAGAATTGATCGAACGACAGCAAAAATTGATCGAAAAGCAAATTGGAGCCTTGAAAAAACAACAGACCGAACTTGATGCTCTAAAACAACTCGTCTGTTCAAACAATCCGGCTGCCGTCATCTGTCAGCCGAAGGAGAAAAAATGATGTTTGCAGAACTTTTGCGCGGATCGAAAACTTTTATTTTATTCGTCTTCTTCGGATCGACAGTTTTTCTCCTCAATCTCCCAGCTGTTTCCGCTCAAACCGGCGGGAATTTTCAGATGGATAAATCGGTTGTCGCGGGCGGTGGCGGTAATTCTTCAGGCGGAAATTTCTCGCTCAACGGCACGATCGGTCAGACGTTTGCCGGAACTTCTTCTGTCGGGGGCGGTTTTTCGCTGAATGGCGGTTTTTGGGATGGCGGTGAAACATTTGTTGCCGGCAATAATCCGATATTTGATTTTGACGGCGATGGAAAAACCGATCTTTCGATCTTTCGTCCCGGTCCCGGCGAATGGTGGTATCTGCGGAGTTCCGACGGCGGCAACCGCGCTTTTCAGTTCGGCTCCTCCTCCGACACGCCCGTTCCGGCCGACTTCACCGGCGACGGCCGGACCGATGTCGCTTTCTGGAGAGAGTCAACCGGCGAATGGTTCATCCTTCGGTCTGAGGATTCTTCCTTCTATTCCTTCCCCTTTGGCTCAGTCGGCGATGTCCCGGTTCCCTCGGACTTCGACGGCGACGGTCGGGCCGATCCGGCCATCTATCGTCCCTCGGACAACTCCTGGTTCATCCTTAACTCCGGCGGCGGAACGACCATCACTTCGTTCGGAGCATCAGGCGATCTGCCGGTTCCAGCTGATTACGACGGAGACGGGCGATCTGATCTGGCCATCTATCGTCCCTCGGACGGCTCCTGGTGGCTCAACCGATCGACATCAGGATTGATCGTTTACAATTTCGGCTCCTCGACCGACATTACGGTTCCCGGAGATTACACCGGAGACGGTCGCGTCGATGTCGCTTTCTTCCGACCATCGACCGCAGAATGGTTTGTGCTTCGGAGCGAGGATTCATCATTTTTCTCGTTTCCGTTCGGGGCGGCGGGCGATGTGCCGACTCCGGGCGATTATGACGGGGACGGCCGGATGGATGCGGCCGTCTTCAGACCGGCGGAATCGACCTGGTACATCAACGGATCGAGTTCCGGTGTGCAGATCATCGGGTTCGGTCAGAACGGCGATGTGCCGTTGCCGTCGGTCTATAACAATCCGTGAAAAATCCCCTGACTCCCTCCTCAAACCTCACCGAAAAAAAGCCCCGTCCAAGCAATGGGGCTTTTCTTCCAGGGGGGGATTTTTTACCAATTGATGCGCGGCCGCAAGGGGACAGGTCGTCTTTGGCCGGCGGCCCGATCTCCCAGAGCGAGACTAGCTCAATTACCTTTCCCGATCGCCTTATTGATCAAATTCAGATGAACTCCCAAACTTTCCAACTGGGCCTCGTTATAATCTTTGCTCAAACCGTTTTCACAGGCCAGATGAAAGGGTTTTAATTCTTTGAATTTCCGCTGTTTGGCCATGATTCCGGCGATCCGGCATTTGTGCAAAACGATCGCATAATCATCTTCTGGATAATGTTTCCGAAATATGTCGAGCGCCTCCAGATAATAACTTTCCGCCAATTCCAACCGACCCATTTCGGCCGGCGCTTTTGCTTCCCGGTAATATATTTCCCGTATGTTTTCCGGGACGATATTCTGAAGGCGATTGGCGTAATCAACCAGCATATACGGCAGATTCAAGTTGTTCGGGTTGGTCGCCCGCATCGTTCTGATCGCTTTGGCCAGAAGTTTCCCTCCCTCTTGTTCGCTCAAGGCGCCCGATGCCGCCAGATAGTACATATCCTTGGCCACCAGTTCGTGGTTTTCCCCGTAAAACTCCTTTCTCAAACGAAGGGCCATCTGGGCGTGATAAACGGATTTTTTCAAAACGCTTTGATATTTACCGCTGCCGTAAAATCCCTTTTGCCGATTGAGGTAAACCTCCGCGAACTTGTGATGTAGTTCGGCCTGAATATCCTTGCGGTCGGGGAATTCCTTTTCGATCCGGCCGCCCATTTCGTTGAGAACATCGATCACCTTCGCCTCTCCGCCGGCGCGGTAGCCCTCGGCGTAAGTGCCGGGGTTGGCAAAGGAGATCATCTTCTCCATAAAGCGCGTGATCTCTTTTGCCCGTTCCTCCTCCTGTTTCGATCTCTCCGCCTCGGTTTCCGCCGTTTTTTTGGCGGCTTCGGCCAGTTGTCTGGACTGGTCGGCGAGGCGCGCCTGTTCCCGCGCGACGCCCGCCTGCCAGACCGCGACCGTTATGCCGACAATCAGGCCCAGAAAGGTAAGGATTCCGGCAAAAACCGGTATTCGATTGCGCGAATAGAATTTGCCGGCCTGATATAAAAAAGTGTTGGGACGCGCCGTAATCGGCAAACCGTCGATAAAACGCCAGATGTCGGCGGAAAATTGTTCGACCGTCCGGTAGCGTCTTTGGGGTTCTTTCCGGATCGCCTTGAGGACGATGTTATCAATATCACCGCGGAGAGATCTCGGATCTTGGATGCCGGATCCCGGATCTCCGGGCTTTGACCGCCGCTCATCGGCCACCTCCGAAGGCCTCTTCGGTTCGGTTTCGGTGACGGCCTTGAGCAGTTCGGCGCTGGTTTTCTTCGCCGGATCGAAGGGCAATGTTTCGGTCAGTATCTTGAACAAAACGATGCCCAGAGAATAGATGTCGCTGGCGGTCGTCACGCTTTTGCCGTTCAGTTGCTCCGGCGAAGCGTACTCGGGCGTCATCGCTCCGAATTTGGTTATCGTGTTCTGATCCTTCTCGTCCGCTTCATTCGCATCAAGGATTTTGGAGATGCCGAAATCAAGCAGTTTCGGCTCGCCCTCTCTGGTGACAATTATGTTCGAGGGTTTCAGATCGCGGTGGACGATCAGATTCTGATGGGCGAAAGAAACCGCCTCGCAAACCTTGTTGAAAAGTTTGAGCCGCTGATCCAGATCCAGATTGTTTTCCCGGCAGAATTTGTCAATCGGGACTCCCTCGACGTATTCCATGATCAGATACGGGATCCCGTCCGATGTGGTGCCGGCATCGAGCAGAGTGGCGATGTTCGGATGCACCAGAATCGCCTGGATCTTTCTTTCGCGCTTGAAACGTTCGCGGATCTTTTCGATATTGAACTCGCGGCGGAGCATTTTGACGGCGACCTTTTGTTCGAATTTTTCGTCGGTCCTCTCGGCCAGATAAACCGCCCCCATTCCGCCGTAACCCAGTTCTCTGATGATCTCGTAAACCCCGATCTTTCTTCCGATCAGAGGATTTTCGCTCCCTTCAAAAAAATCCTTGGACAATTCGAGCGCCGTCAAAGGCATCAGCCTGTCCGCCGTGATCTCAAAGGAAAGCAGTGATTCGACCTCTTCCCGGATCTCTGCCTCAAGCTTTAGAGCGTCGAGATACCGGCGTCTTTCCGTCGGAGGGATCTCCAGCGCCTCATCCAAGATCTGTTTTATCTTTTTCCAATCTTCCGTCTCCATAGCTTGAACGATCAAACGGCTTTCTTTTAAATGTGAAAAAAACGGGCGACCAGAGTCAAAAAAAAGTTTAAAAGTTTAAAAGGCTGTCAAATAACTGACTTGCTGGGTTGTCGCTAACTGGGTCGAATACTCCGCAACAAATGTTTAGATATCAATTTCAATATATTCATTTCCTTTTGAACCATAACGATGATTCTCTTGCAATATCCAGCCTCCCCTTTTAACTTTTGTGATTTTATTGAGAAGCTCTCGGAATGAGAGATTTGAAAAATTCAGTCCAATATCTAATTGTCTATGCCTGTTATTTATTCCTCTGCTTCGAAAAATAGTAAAATGGAGTTCATTTTCATCCAAAAACTTTATGACTTCAGGCAAAACAATTATCTCGTCTCTAATCGAAAAGATAAATAGGGGATTTTCAAGAGTAAACTTATTAATATTTAATTCCAGAAGTTTTTCATATCTTTGATCACGACCTTGAACAGGAAATATATTGACGACATTATCATTTATTTCCCATTTGTAATTCTCCAACTGCCTGACAATAATATTCAAAACATCCTCCAATTTTCCGTTCTCCACATTGACTGTAAACCAGTGCCGATTTCCTCCTAATGCAGGCTCGTTTTGGGAAGATATTGGACTATCTTTGCTGATTGACCTTTGATCAACTTCATAAAGCAAATTGGTTTCAAAAACATAATCATTGTGCTGTCTATCGAGGGTTGATTTTTCGAATCCGATGGGAACATCATAATTTTCAATCAGATATTTGAAAACAACGCTCAAGGGTTGCTTGATCACTTTTATTGTTATTCTCTTTCCTTTAAGATCGAGTTCATTTTCCTGCCCAAAAGCACAAAATGATCCTGCCAGAAAAATAATTATGCAATTTAGTATTATGATTATTAGTTTCTTTTCCACCATCTTTCTACGTCTCCTTTGTCCTTTTTGAATTTTGGCTCAATAAACTTTTCTTGCAAATAAACATCAATTACTTTTGCTATTTTGGATCTTTCTCTTGGTTTGTTAGGTTGAATTTGGGCCTCAACAGTTGTCTCTCCAAACTTATTGAATTGGTACCCTTGGTGGAATAAATTTGACAGTTATTTCTTGATGAATAGTTGAGTCCCCTTCCGTTCTCCAAACTTTACCCTGAAATTCATAAATTGTTTTGTAACCGCCACTAATGAAGGTTATATTACCATCAAATACTATGGGTGCTAATTCACTAGTATTTGTCGGAATTCCGGTCCAATTCTTCTCCGGAGGCACAAATCCAAATACAATATCAAACCAAATATTTTCACCAATCTTATTTATTCCTGTTTCTGATACCTTACCTTCCGACCTCTTACCATTAATCTCTACTGAATATTCATATGGAGAATAGTCTGAAGTCCACACTTTACCGTCTCTACCTACTACTTCAAAACTGAGGCTGGTCTCATTATAGAATGACCAAACAATGCTCCCATCCGGATTAGTGTGTGAACGGCGTTATTTTCCAGATTATCCAAACCTTTATTATAAATCATCAGAGTTTCGACCGATTTATGCTTACCCATATTAAGGATTGAGGTCACCGGAGTATTCTGTTGAAATGCTTTTGTTATCGCTGTCCGTCTGAGATCGTGTGGACAAAATTTTCCAAGCCCGGCAAGTCTGCCGCGCGTTCTGACGATGTGCCAGATATGTCGTGTCGTGAGCGGCTCGCTGACTCCGAAATTTCTGTGGGAAATATCGGCTTGAAAAATATAAGCGTTTTCGCCGCCGGATTTCGTGTCGCGGCGGTTTATCCGGTCAGCTTCCAAGTAAGCGTCAATCACCTTCTTGACATCTTTCGGAAGCGGTTGGCGATGCCGTCGCCCGCCTTTGCCGCGATAATCAACCACCCAATGCCGACCGCCCTTTTTAATGAATATTTCAAAGTGTAATGGTTGTTATTCTATTTTTTTATCTTGCCACATTCGAGATAATCATATTTAGCGGAAGGACTGAACCGAAGGCTCTTAACATTTCCCCTACGGATGTTTATTTTAATATCCTCTTCTAAATTTCTGTATATAGTAAGACCTGGCATATCATCGACGAGTTCGAGTTTAAAGCTGTCGTAATCAAAATTCAGTAATGATGCCTTCACAGGTTTTTTCGGCTCAAAGCCTATTTCAGTTATCGTTCCCGAAACGACATCATAACCAAAAGAACTATTTAGCTCTGAACAGGTTCCGGTGGAGTAATCAACTTCCAAAACACCGTCCTTTGTTTGATATGTAATATACTTCTCCCCGTTTTTCTCCTTTTCAGCATCGTCTGAAGCGTCAATTACTTTAGGAAAACTAAACTCTCTTTCAACATCTGCTTTATTTGATTCCAAAACTTGTAATTTTCTAAGTTTTATTAGCCATTCCGGTTCTTTTGCATAACCGGAACAAACAAAAACAATGATAAAAATAAAAAATAGAATGTAATTCATTTATTTGCTCCGATATTCTTTAATTGTTCTTCCCATGAAGGATAATTTACCCCATCAAGCGATCCTTTAACACAAAAGTTATTCAACCACGAATTTATTAAACCTTCCCCCGCACGATCAGGGTCATGATTTTTCAAATATTTTGACCACCCCTTTTCAACACCTTCTAACAACAGTTTAAAAGTGAAAACGTTTAAATGTTTGTCCGGGATCGGTAACCGGGTTGACGCAAAAAAACTTTTTCACCTTTCAAACTTTAAACTTTTTAACTTTTAAACTTTTTTCATTTCGCAAAGATTTCGCGCGACAGCCATAATCTGGCCGATTTCCATTCTCTTCCGACCGTGCTTTTCGAGATGTTCAGGGCCTCGGCTATCTCGATGTTGTTGAAACCGCCGAAAAAGCGCATCTCGACGATCTTCGCCTGCTGTTCGTCCAGTCGGGCGAGTTTGTCCAGCACCTTGTCCACCAGAAGTATCGAGGCGGCGCGATCCTCGACCGGGATCTGGACATCGTCGAGCGAGATATGGATCGGATTCTCTCCGCGTTTCGTCGCGGCACGGCGGCGGGCGTGTTCGACCAGTATCTGCCTCATCAGACGCGAAGCGATGCCGTAAAAATGCTGGCGGTTCTCCCATTCGATCCCCGTTTGTCTGGAAATACGAATAAAGGCTTCGTGAACGAGCGCGGTCGGTTGAAGGGTGTGACCGACGCGTTCCCTGGCCATCAGGAAGCGGGCTTCCCTTCTGAGTTCTTCATAGACGAAAGGCAGAAGTCGCTCTTTGGCCCCTTCCTTTCCCTCATTCCAATCTCTCAGGATCTGCGTAATTTCTTCCGAAGTTCTCTCTTCGCCCATAAATACGTTGATTTGCCGGATTTAGCCCGGAATTTTATACCAATTTTCCGCCAAATAAAAATTTTTCATAAAAAACTGAGTCTCTTTCCCGGTTTTTTACGCAGACAGAATAAAAGGCGACAAGAAAAAACTTGAGGAGAGAAAAAAAATGAAAAAGAAAATCGAATTGAAAAAACTCGGACAGACGGGGTTGTTTCTTCTGCTGGCACTGATGAGCCTGACCGCGGCGAAAGCGGCGAATCTGGTCGTGATGAACACCAACGACAGCGGCGCCGGAAGTCTGCGGGCGGCGATCACGACGGCCAATTCCAACGGTCAGGCGGATACGATCACCTTTGACGCCTCCGTTTTCGGCACCCTGCAAACCATCACTCTGACGAGCGGGGAACTGACCATCGGGGCCGACGGGACCAATCCGGGACGCGCCCTGACGATCACGGGGCCGGGGCGCGATCTGTTAACCATCAGCGGCGGCAATTCAAGCCGGATCTTTCTCGCCGATCTGTTCACCGTATCTTCGATCTCCGGAATGACCCTGACCGGCGGGAACGGCACCGGCGGTGTTTCGACGGTTCAGGGGCGCGGCGGCGCCGTCTATCTGCGGAGTTGCAACAGTGTCACTCTCAACGATCTTTTGATCACGGACAATGCGGCCGCCAATCAGGGCGGCGGAATGGGCGGCGAAAATGTGCGGACGTTCCGGATGAGTGATTCGGTCGTCTCGCTCAACTCGGTCAACGGCACAACCGGCGGCCCGGCGGGCGGCGGACTTTATCTGAACTTTCTGGCGCAGGCGGCGAGCGATTCCAAGCTGTCGAACGTCGAGGTCAGTAGCAATACTTCCAATTCATCGAACACCGGCGCGTTCATCTCCAGCAACAAATTGGAGATCGCCGATTCGGTTTTTGATTCTAATACCTACAACGGCAGCGGCGGCGGCGGACGTGGCGGACTCGATGTATCGGCGAATGACGGAAGGGTGCGCGACACCTCGATCACCGGCAATAACAGCCGCGGGAACGGCGGCGGTCTGACCGTCAGTACATCGGGAGGCGACGGTGTTTTGATCCTCGAACGGCTGAGAGTCGTCGGCAACACCGTTCTCGAAGGCGGCGACGGCGGCGGAATCTTCCGCAATGGCAGTTCCGGCAAGATCGTTCTCAAAGAGTCGCTGGTCGCCGGCAACACATCGGCTCCGAACAGCGTTCCGACCGGCGGCGACGGGGCCGGAATCTATTCGGCAACGGGTCCGTTCGACATAATCAACACGACCATCACCGGAAACCTGACCTCGGGGACGGATCGCGGCAACGGGGGCGGCATCTACAACGATGGGGGTGATCTGCGGATCATCAATTCGACGATCGCCAATAACGTAGCGGAAGGAGGAAACGATTCGACCGACATCTGGCGCGGCGGCGGTGGGATCTCGACCGATAACGGCGCGACGACGACCGTCCAGAACTCGATCATCGCCGGCAACACGGCCAACCTCGGGCCGGACGTCCGGGGAAGTTATATCTCCAACGGTTTCAATATCGTCGCCGATACGAGCAATTCCGGCGGTTTCGGTTCGGTCGGCGACCAGCTCAATGTCGATCCTCTGCTCGATGCGGGCGGCCTTCAGAACAACGGCGGCGCGACCCAAACGATCGCTTTACAAACGGGGAGTCCGGCGGTCAATAACGGTAGCAACGCTCTGGCGGTTAATGAAAACGGCCATCCGCTGCGGTTTGATCAGAGGGGGAATTGCTTTAACCGTTTTATCAACGGGGCGACCGATATCGGGGCATTCGAGTTCGGAGCGGCGCAATTATCGGGCGCGGATGCCGATTTCGATTTCGACGGGGATTGCCGGGCGGATATCTCCATCTTCCGGCCCGGTCCCGGCGAATGGTGGTATCTGCGGAGTTCCGACGGCGGCAACCGCGCCTTCCAGTTCGGCTCCTCCTCCGACACGCCCGTTCCGGCCGACTTCACCGGCGACGGCCGGACCGATGTCGCTTTCTGGAGAGAGTCAACCGGCGAATGGTTCATCCTTCGGTCTGAGGATTCTTCCTTCTATTCCTTCCCCTTTGGCTCAGTCGGCGATGTCCCGGTTCCCTCGGACTTCGACGGCGACGGTCGGGCCGATCCGGCCATCTATCGTCCCTCGGACAACTCCTGGTTCATCCTTAACTCCGGCGGCGGAACGACCATCACTTCGTTCGGAGCATCGGGCGATCTGCCGGTTCCAGCTGATTACGACGGAGACGGGCGATCTGATCTGGCCATCTATCGTCCCTCGGACGGCTCCTGGTGGCTCAACCGATCGACATCAGGATTGATCGTTTACAATTTCGGCTCCTCGACCGACATTACGGTTCCCGGCGATTACACCGGAGACGGTCGCGTCGATGTGGCTTTCTTCCGTCCCGCTTCGGGCGAATGGTTCGTCTTAAGAAGCGAGGACGCTTCGTTTTTCTCGTTCCCGTTCGGGGCGGCGGGTGATGTGCCGGCGGCGGGCGATTATGACGGGGACGGCCGGATGGATGCGGCCGTCTTCAGACCGGCGGAATCGACCTGGTACATCAACGGATCGAGTTCCGGGGTGCAGATCATCGGGTTCGGTCAGAACGGCGATGTGCCGCTTCCGTCGGTCTATAACAATCCGTGAAAAATCCCCTGACTCCCTCCTCAAACCTCACCGAAAAAAAGCCCCGTCCAAGCAATGGGGCTTTTTTTTCCTGAGAGGGTTTTTTTAACAATAACCGGCTCGCTTTGTCATTTGCGATTGATTGAGAAATTCCCCCGGATGGCCGTCATTACCCGTTCGACCATCTTATCGCAGTAGATCAGATCGAATTCGTAAACGCCCGCCGGCGAGTACATTTGTTCGATCCGTCCCCGGAGCATTTTTTTCGCCCGGCTTAATCGAACCTTGACATTGCTTTCGGAAATGGCAAGCGCCTCTGACGTTTCGGCCACGCTGAAACCGTTCAACTCGCGGAGCGAAAAGATTATCCGGTACTCGGTCGGTATCTCTTCGAGAGCCTTTTCCAGAATATGGTTAAGTTCTCTGATCAGAACTTCCCGATCCGCAATTCTCGGGGAATTCGCGAACATCTGACGATGGTTTTCGTCATCCTTGAGTTCGGTCGGCATTTCTTTTTGATAACGGGATTTTTTCATTTTTTGAAAACAGCGGTTAAGCATAATTCTGGTGATCCAGGTTTTAAATGAGGATCGGTTTTCAAATTTCCCGAGGCTCAAGAATGCGCTGATGTAGGTTTCCTGCATCAGATCCTCGGTGTCCTGATGATTGAAACCGTAAGCCCGCCCCGTCTTGTAGAGATACGGATTGTAGCGCCTGATGATGACCTCGTAGAGGGCCGTATCGCCCGAGAGAATCCCGGCGATGGCGTCCGAGTCGGTTATTTCTTCGGGTTTTCCAGTCAGACTCATTTCTTTGGCTTTCGGACGGCGATCCCGAATTTTAAGACGAGGTTTCCGCCGAAATAATTTCCGAACATCATCAGACAAATCGCTCCGGCCTTCAGCCCGATCAGCGCCTTTCCGTCCGGTTCAATTGCCGGATAGGTTTTTAGTTGAGCGTACGTCGTTACGGTAAAAAAGATTATCACACAAACATTGATTCCGGCGTGAACCAGCGCCTGATTGACGGCTTTCGGATTCTCTTCAAAGACCTTCGGCAATTCCAGCGCGCCGAAAACGACCGCCGCCCAGCCGAGCAGAGCGCCGCCCGCTCCGGCGTAAAAGGAAGTTGCGGCAAAGGATCGGTCGCCCGTCTCAAAACCCGCCAGCGAACAGGCCAGAGCGAGCGGAAAAAGCGCCGCCGGAAAATGAACGAGCATCAGATGAACCGGATGTCCGAAAACTCTCATCTTTAGCCAAAAGCGAACAAAACCAGCGCCAGAAAACCGCCGACGGCGATCAATGCGTGCAAAACCCCGACCGGGATCAGTCTTTTTTCGGCGAACATCTCGGCGAAAAACAGGACGAAACCGCCGAGTGCGGCGACGATCAGAAGGATAAGACCCAGTCGAGGGAAATTATCCGGATTTTGCAATGCGTAAACGATCAGTAAAACCAGCGCGGCCGCCGCCGCTCCGCCGTGCGAATAGATCACGGTTTTCGGGGCCTGCCGCTTTCGAAGCCATTGGCTCAGAATGATTACTCCGAGCGCGGCGGCGGCGGCGAATAATAGGATCGGAAGATAGATCATAGATGCTCCTCATTTGCTTTTTCGAAATTTGAGTTACGGTCAAATAGAGTGTCCGGGGAAGGAAAAGGTTACAGGTTCGGGCGAAAAAAAACGCTTTTCCCGGTTAGATGGACGGCGGTTCCGTGATGGCCATTGTCTTGTTAATAACTTCGCACTGTGTTAATATCCGCTTGGTTCGATCCTTTCTGCGATTTTGTTAATCCTTGATTTGAACTATTTCCCCTAAAAAATCAATCTGTAAAATTTAACGACAATCACCGCTCAAGGCGGCGACTTTTACTTATGGCAAGAAAATACGTACGTTTTTCCATTCCGATGGAAATAGCTCTCGCGTTCTCGTCGGGAAGACACGAAGCGCGGGTCAGCGATCTCAGTCTGGGAGGATGTTTCGTCGACAGCATTCTCGATGTCAGCGAAGGAGAGAAGGCTGATTTCTCGCTCCATCTCCCCACCGGGCAATGGTTAAGACTCTCGGGCGAAGTGGTTTATAAGTTCCCGCAGATCGGTTTCGGGATCAGTTTCATCGATCTGACCGAAGAACAAAGATCCCTGCTCAAAGACGCCATCAGAAGCCACGGGGAAGACCCGGATGAACAGGCGGATTAAAACGACTCCCTTTACTGACCAGACCCGGAATTTGATCTGAAAAAAACGGTGGCTGACGGTTAACTGTCCATTTCCAAGACAGTTAACCGTCAGCCACCGTTTTTTTCAGATTGCCAGCTTTATCTTGTCCGGCGGTTTAATCTACAATATCTACAACATTTCGGCTTATGAGATTATTTATTTTATCGCTAACGATTTTGTTTTTGGCGGCCGTTGCGGCTTTTGCCGGGTGGGAAAAATTCGACCCGGGAACGGACGCCGGTTTTCGCGGTCTGGCGGTCGTCGGCCCGAGGATCATCTGGGCCAGCGGGACGGGCGGCACCGTCATCAAAACGACCGACGGGGGGCGCAACTGGACGGTCATCAAAGTTCCCGGCGCGGAAAAACTTGATTTCCGCGACATAGAGGCGTTTGACGACCGCACGGCTTATATCTTAAGCATCGGCAACGGCGATTCGTCGCGCATTTACAAGACGAACGACGGCGGAAAAACCTGGGAACTTCAGTTTAAGAACGAGGACGAAAAGGCCTTTTTCGACGCCCTCGCCTTCTGGGACCGCGATCACGGCATCGCCATGTCGGACCCGGTCGACGGATTTTATCTTCTGCTGGCGACCGAAGACGGCGGGAAGACCTGGCGCCGGACGGGCGAGGACAAGATGGCCCGCGCTCGCGACGGCGAGGCGGCTTTTGCGGCCAGCGGAACCTGTCTTCTGGCCAACGGAAGATCGGATGTCTTTCTGGTTTCGGGCGGAAACGACGCCCGGGTTTTTCGCTCCGGAAATCGCGGTCTGAGCTGGTTCGTCGCCGATGCGCCTTTTGTCAAGGGAACGGGAGGAAGCGGCATTTTCTCGATCGCCATGTATGACGAAAAGCGCGGCGTCATCGTCGGCGGAAATTACGAAAAGCCCGATGAAATGACCGACAATCTCGCCTTTACGACCGACGGCGGGGCGACCTGGGCTTCGGGGAAGGGGCTGAGCGGATACCGCTCGGCCGTCACCTACATCGACAAAAAAACGATCCTCGCCGTCGGTTCGAGCGGATCGGACATTTCGAGAGACGGCGGCAAAACCTGGCGGAATATCGACAAGGAAGACTACAACGCCGTGCAGGCGAAAGGGAAAAAAGCGATCTGGGCGGTCGGCCCGAAAGGAATGGTGGCCCGGTATTCATTGGCAAGGAAGTAGAGGTTTTGAGTCCCGTCTTCAGGCGGTTTTCGGTTACGGATAAACTCTTCGCTTTTAACCGAAAACCGCCTGAAGACGGGACTCAAAACGGGCAACTTGAAAAATCATGAAGTCTGCAAAAATTTTGATTTTATTACTGACGATCCTTTTTTCGGCCGGGTTCGTTTTCTCCCAAGGAGCGCCCGATACGGCCGAGATCCAGAAGGCGATCGAAAAGGACGGTTGCACCGTTGCCGACAAAGACCGGGTCAGGATCTGCAAATTCGACTATAAGTTCAAAGGCAAACTGGTCGAGGCCCTTTCGTTTCGCCCGGTAACGGACGGGAAATATCCGGCCGTGATGCTGGTGCCGGGTTATCAGGGCACCCCGCAGAGATACATCAATCTGGGAAAGATCTTCGCCCGCTCGGGTTTCGCCGCCATGGCGGTCGGCACGCCGGGATTCGGGAAAACCGAGCTTGAGCCGGATTTTCTCGGCAAAAACACGATCGACGCTTTTATCGAGGGATACCGTAAATTCAAGGAGGCGGATTTCGTCGACACCAAAAAGATCGGCATTTACGGCTATTCGCGCGGCGCCATCGCCGTTTCTCTGATGGTTCCCCGGCTTGATGATGTCAAGGCCGCGGTTTTCGGCGGCGGGGTTTACGATATGAAAAAGGCCTATGAAGAGGTGACGATCGAGGGCATCAAACAAAATATCGAGAAAGAAACCGGCGCCACCGACGCCGCTTTCAGGGAAAGATCCTCAATTTACAAGGTCGGGGATATGAACTGCCCGATCTTGATAATTCACGGCGAAAAAGACATCAACGTTCCGGTCAATCAGGCCTATCTTTTAAGGGACGAACTGAAAAAGCACGACAAGGAATTCGAGATAAAGATCTACGAGGGCGCCGATCATTCGCTTTCCGGCGTCAACGCCATCCTGGACGTGTTCGACTTTTTTTCCCGAAAACTGCTGGGCAAATCGGCCAAACCGCAGCCCGCCTAGCGGTATTTTAAAAGATGCATCAACTGAAAGAGGTCATCGATTGTTACGACGCCACCGCCGAAAAATATGCCGGGACTTTTTACCGCGAACTGGAGCGAAAACCGCTCGATCGTTTGCTGCTGAAAAGATTCGCCGATGAAAACAAGGACAGAGGCCGGATCGCCGATCTCGGTTGCGGTTCGGGCCAGACGACCGTTTTTTTGCGAAATTCGGGCGTCGAAGATCTGGTCGGGATCGACCTCTCGCCGGAGATGGTAAAGGTCGCTTCCGGTCTGAACGGGAGCGTCGATTTCGAGGTCGGCAACATGCTCGGATTGGATTATCCGGACGAGACGTTCGGAGCGGCGCTGGCTTTTTACGCCATCGTTCATTTCAATTACGAAGAGATCGAAAAGGCGTTTCGGGAGATCCGCCGCGTTTTGAAAAATTCGGGCCGGTTTCTGTTTTCCTTCCACGTCGGCGAGGGAGGGGCGGAACTGGACGAATTTCTCGACCGGCCGGTGCGGATCACCTTTTATTTTTTCGAGGTTGACAGGATTCTGGAATTACTGGAAAGCGTCGGATTTAAGGTTTTGGAAACGATCATCCGGTATCCTTACCGGGACGTCGAACATCCGAGCCGGCGAGCTTATGTTCTGGCCGAGAAATGAAAATGAATTTTACCTTTTACGATCTGATCGGCTCAATCGGCGTCGCGGCCATAATTCTGGCTTACGCGCTGTTGCAGACCGAACGGATCCGGAGCGAGAGCCTGATCTATTCCGCCTTGAACGGCCTCGGCGCCGGGCTGATCGTTTTTTCGCTCCTTTACAGTTTCAATCTGGCCGCTTTTATAGTTGAATCTTTATGGGTGCTGATCAGTTTGTACGGGATCGGAAAGAACCTTTCAAGGAGGTTTGTAAAGTGAAAAAGTTTAAATGTGAAAAGGTGAAGAAGTTTTGTCCGAGAGTCAAAAGGCTCTGTCCCTTTTTCACATTTAAACTTTTGGTTGTGATCAAAAGTAATGCTGAGCAAAATCTAATTGCTCCAACGGAGCATCTGAAAATAGCCCGGCGATTGATCGCCGGGGTTATGCAACCGATGTCGTCAAGTCCTGAAGGGACAGTCTCGAATTTGCCAAATTCACATTTATCTTTCGTCCTTTCAGGACTATGGATCTGAGAGAGAACCTGTACCCGGCGATCAATCGCCGGGCTATTACGACAAGAGTCCCTGCGGGACATTCATTTGTCAGCATTACTTTTGATCACTACCAAACTTTTAAACTTTTAAACTTTTTCACTTTGTAAGACATGGATTTGAAAAAACCGAAAAAACCGCTTTCCTGCACGCCGGAGACTTCTCTGACCGGGGAGCAATTGAGCGAACTCTACCGCTATCTGAAGATGACGCGCCATTTCGATGAGATGACCGTCCGGCTCAAACGGCAGGCGAAACTGACGGGCGGCGTTTTTACTTCTTTGGGGCAGGAGGCGACGGCCGTCGGGACGGCTTACGCTTTGCAGGCGCAGGATTTCATCGCGCCTCTGATCCGCGACATTGGAGCCTGTTTCGTCAAGGGCATTTTGCCGCGAACGATCTTCGCGCAGTATCTCGGCCGCGCGGATGCGCCTTCGCGGGCGACCGACGTCCAGTTTCATTTCGCCGATCTGGAAAAGGGTTTCGTCGGCCCGATCTCGCATCTCGGCGATATGATCCCGGTGATGACCGGTGTTCTTTTGGCCGCCCGGATGAAAAAAGAGGACCGGGTGGCCGTCGCCTACATCGGCGAGGGCGCGTCTTCGACCGGCGCGTTTCACGAAGGAGTCAATTTCGCCGCCGTTCAGCGTCTGCCGCTGATCACCATCATCGAAAACAACGGCTACGCCTATTCGACCCCGTCGCGCGATCAATGCGCCGCCGGGCGTTTCGTCGAAAAGGCCGCCGGTTACGGCGTTCTGGGACTGTCGGCCGACGGCAACGACATCATCGACTGCTACGAGACGATGAAACGGGCGGTCGATCACGCCCGGAGCGGCAAAGGCTCCGTTCTTTTCGAGGTGATGACCTATCGCCGCAAAGGACACGCCGAACACGACAATCAATCTTACGTTCCGGCTGGCGAGATCCAGCATTGGGCCGAGCACAACGATCCGGTCAGGCGTTTCGAGCGGTATCTGAGCGAAAACAAGATCCTCGGGCCGAAGGAGATGGACGAAATTCTAGCCGAAGTTTCGGAATATCTGGAAAACGAACTGGCCGAAGCCGAAAAAGGCGCTCCGCCCGAACCGGTTTCGGCCGCCTACGAAGTCTTCGACAACCGGGTCATGCCCCCGGCATTCAAAAAGCGGGTTTTGGAGAAGTAGAGGGAGAAAGTTTAAAAGTGAAAAAGTTTAAAGGTGAAAAGGTGAAAAAGTGTCTTCAGCAGGTAATAATGACTTTTTCACTTTTAAACCTTTTCACCTTTAAACTTTACAGGTAATCGAAAATGAGCGTAGTCAGACGAAAATTAACCAAATCATTCAACGAGTTTTTCGATTCGGAAAAAGCGAGCGGGATCATTTTGATCGGCTGCACCGGCATCTCGCTTTTTCTGGCCAACGTCCTGATCGGGAAGGATTATCTCGATTTTTGGCACGTTTATCTCGGCGGTCTGAGCGTCGAGCATTGGATCAATGACGGTCTGATGGCGGTTTTCTTTCTGCTCATCGGACTCGAACTCAAACGCGAACTCTACAAGGGCGAACTGTCGAATTTCAAGAACGCCCTCTTGCCGATCGTCGCCGCGCTCGGCGGTCTGGGACTGCCCGCCCTGATCCATTTTTTGTTCAACCGGGGGACGCCCGAACAAGCGGGGATCGGGATCCCGATGGCCACCGACATCGCTTTTGCTCTCGGCGTGCTGGCGCTTTTGGGCAAAAAGGTTCCGGCTTCTCTGAAGATCTTTCTGACGGCTTTGGCGGTGATGGACGATCTCGGAGCGATCATCGTCATCGCCGTCTTTTACACGGCCAAACTCTCCACCTATTATCTGTTCTGCGCGATGCTCGTCGTCGGTTTTCTGATCCTGCTCAACAAGGCCAAGGTGATGTCGCTGGTGCCGTATCTGATCGGCGGCGTCCTGCTCTGGTTCTTTATGCTCCAATCCGGCGTTCACGCCACCATCGCCGGGGTTCTCCTCGCCTTTACAATTCCTTTTACGCCGGTCGAGGACGACGAGACCTCGCCGTCCTACAAGGTCGAACATTTTCTGCATAAACCGGTCGCTTTCGGCATTTTGCCGATCTTTGCGCTGGCCAACACCGGGATCATCATCGGCGCGGACTGGGCCGAGAGCCTGACCACCTTAAACAGCCGGGGCATCATCGGCGGTCTGGTTTTGGGCAAACCCGCCGGGATCACGCTGGCGAGCTTTATCGCCGTTTCGGTCGGGCTTTGCCGTTTGCCGCTCGACCTCAACTGGAAACACGTTTTCGGGGCCGGGATCTTGGGCGGGATCGGTTTTACCATGTCGATCTTTATCACCAATCTCGCCTTCGTCGGCAACGCCGAGGTCATCAACGCTTCCAAGATGTCGATCCTGCTGGCCTCGCTGACGGCCGGTGCGTTCGGTTTCGTCTGGCTCAAGCTGTTCGGTCAGCCCAAGGAAACCGACGACGATATGGAGATGATGGAATTCGAAGAGGACGATGAGGAGTAAAAGACGATGGATTTCGACAGTTTTGATGATGTTTCCAGTTTGATTCCCGACCGGTCGGAGATCGAATGCGAGGACATGTTCGCCCAGGCCGACCGGCTTTTGACCGACGGTCTGATCGCCCAGGCGGTCGATAAACTGACGCAGATATTAAAGCGCAACCCGCATTTCGGCAAGGCCTACAATCATCTCGGCTGGATCTACGAGACCAAATACAAGAACACGGCCCGCGCCGAAGAATATTACCGGGCGGCGATGAAACACGCCCCGCATTACAACGCTTCGTATCTCAATTACAGCTATCTGCTGTCGAATCTCGGACGCTTTGAAGATCTCGAAAAACATCTCGACCGGATTTCGCAGATCCAGGGCATCGCCAAAGACACGATTTACAATGAGTACGCCATCATGTACGAAATGCTGGGAAACCTGCAAACGGCGATGGATCATTACGAAAAGGCGGCGATCGTCACGCTCGACACCAAGAAACTGGAAAAATACAAAGAGAGCATCGAGCGCTGCCGGAGCAAACTGGATCTGATCGAACCGGCGGACGGGTTTGCCAATTAAAGGATTTTGGATTTTGGATTTTGGATTTCGGATTTCGGATTTGATGGAAGTCGGGTAAACTAGGTGAAATCGGTGACCTAAAATGACGAGAGTGAATTTTATCAGCGTTCCCTTTAAGATCGAGTCCAACAGCGGCCTCAGCCAGGCCGAAGGGTTGGCCAAGTTCTCGTCCGCCGGCATCGTGCTGGAATTCGAAACCAAGTTTTTGGGACTGATCAATACCGGCGTCAAGGAATCGCGTCTGCCGCTCGAAGAGATCACGGAGATCAAGTTCAAAAAGGGCCTTTTCAAGATCGGGACCAAGATCGAGATCTGGATGAGCACTTTTCAGAGGCTTCGGGAGGTTCCGAACCAGAACGGAAAGATCGTTCTCAAGATCCCGCGCGACCAGCACGAAAAGGCGCGCGAGGCCGTCGAAACCCTGCAAAGGGATCTGGATAAATATCAGGAATCCCTGCCCCCGCCGCAAATCCCGGTGAGAAGTCTTTTCGGCGACGACGAATCGGAGACCAAGGAACTCGAACCCGACGAGGGGCGAACCAATCCTTTGAAGACCAGCGAACTGGAAACCGAAGAATTGGACGGGAATTAAAAGGGCGTTTGAAAACGTGAAAGCGGAATCCGGAGAAAACGGGCGGTTCCGACCGGATCTTGCGGGCGGATTTTTTTGAAGTAATGAAGAAGTTGTTTTTTGCAATCGGCGGGATCTTGGTTTGTATTTTGCTGGCTCTGACCGTTTTGATCATTTCGGGCGAAACGGATACGGCGGTCGTTTCGGGGCACATTCGAAACGAATCTCTGGCGACGATCAAGTCGGACTGGCCGGGAACACCGGTCGATCAGAAGGGCCGTTTCGTCAACGCCGAATTTCCTTTTTTGCCGTCGCCGATCGATCTTCTCCGGTGGAGACTCGGAGCCAATCGGCAGAAAGAGGAGAAAGCGAAAGATCCTTTTCAGCTGAAAGCGGTTGATCCGACCGAATTCCTCGACGGTGAGCGGGACGGCATTCTCTGGCTCGGACACGCCTCGGTTTTGATCCGTCTCGACGGAAAGGTGATCCTGATCGATCCGGTCTTCGGCGACCCGGCGTTTATCGACAGATATTTCCCCTTGCCTTCGCCTTTGGAGAAGATAAAAAGGGTCGATTACGTTCTGACGACGCACGATCACCGCGATCATCTGGACGAGGCGACCGTCCGGCAGATGGCCCGGAAGTTTCCCGAAGCGAGGTTTCTGGCCGGTCTCGGTTCCGAAGAACTGTTAGATGATTGGATCGGCGATGAAAAAAGAGTGATGACGGCCGGCTGGTATCAGCGATTCGCGCTGGCGGACGAGAGTTTGAAGATCACTTTCGTCCCGGTTCGCCACTGGTCGCGCCGCGCTCTTTTTGACACCAACGAAAGGCTCTGGGGCGGTTACGTCATCGAGGGCGCGGGCCGAACCGTTTATCACGGCGGAGATTCCGGTTACGGCCGGCATTACCGGGAGTTGGCCGAAACTTTTCCCGACATCGATTATTTCCTGATCGGCGTCGGCTCCTACTCGCCGCGCTGGATCATGAAGCCGAATCACAACAACCCGGAGGACGCCTTTCGGGCTTTTCTCGATTCGCGGGCGCGGTTTCTGGTGCCGATCCATTACGCCACTTTCAACATGACGGACGAACCGCCCGGCGAACCGCTCCGGCGCTTGCTGGAAAGAGCGGCCGAAGCGGATTCCTCGGACCGGGTAAAACCGCTCGATGTTTACGGGAGTCTGGAGTTTTAGGAGTGATGGGTGATAGGTGATGGGTGATAGGTTTTGTCCCATCACTCATCACCTGTCACCCATCACCGTTTACAAAAACATCTATGAACCATCCAACCATCAAAACTGCATTCGCAATTTTTTGCGCCTTGATAATTTTTTCTATGACCACCAAAGCCCAGAGCGAATCAATAAACGTGTCGGCTGAATGGCGGACGCACGCCGAGAGAACCGATTACCGCGAAACGCCGCGTTACCCGGAGACGATCGAATTCAGCCGGAAACTGGCGTCCGCATCGCCCTTGATCGAATATCGTTCGTTCGGCAAAAGCGGCGAAGGACGCGATCTGCCTCTTTTGATCGCATCGGAAGGCAAGACCTTTTCGCCCGAAACGGCCCGCAAAAAAGGCAAGGCGGTGATCCTCATCCAGGCCTGCATTCACGCCGGGGAATCGGACGGCAAAGACGCCGGTTTTGCGCTTTTGCGCGACATCGCCATCACCAAGACGCGGGCCGAGCTTTTGAAAGACACGGTCATCCTCTTCATTCCGATCTACAACGTTGACGGCCACGAACTTTTCTCACCCTACAACCGGATCAATCAGAACGGCCCCGAAGAGATGGGGTTTCGGGCCAACTCCGCCGGGCTTAATCTGAACCGCGATTATATGAAGGCCGACGCGCCGGAAACCCGCGCCTGGCTGAAATTGTGGAACGAATGGGACCCGGATTTCTTCATCGACTGCCACGTCACCGACGGCGCCGATTTCCGCTACAACATCACCTACGAATACGCTCATTTTCAGGAGGTCTCGCCCTTTATCAAAAACTGGATGGACCGGCATTTCGACGGCCGGATCGTTCCGAAGGTCGAATCCGAGGGCAATCTGCTGACGCATTACGTCGCCTTTAACGGCCGCGAAATCACGGGCGGGATCGCCACCTTTATCGCCACGCCGCGTTTCGCCACCGGGTACACGCCGCTGAGGAACCGGGCCGGCCTGCTGATCGAAGCGCATTCGCTCAAGAATTACAGATCGCGCGTTCGCGGAACTTACGATGTTCTCCGCTACACCATCGAAGAGATCATCGCCGACAAAGCGAGCCTTTTCGAGGCCAATCGAAAGGCCGACGAAGCGACCGTCGAAAGGGGCAAGACCTACGATCCGAAACGGCAGTTTCCCCTGCGTCTGCGGATCACCGACAAGGCGACCGAGTTCGATTTCAAGGGCGTCGAATACGCCAAGGAGAAAAGCGACATTTCCGGCGTCGAAAGGATCGTTTACGGCACGGCCCCGCTCGACATCAAGATCCCGCGCTACGACGAAGCGCGCGTTTCGGCCTCGGCCGCGCCGCCGCTCTATTACATCGTCCCGCCGCAGTGGCAGAATGTGGTCGAGGTCATCAAGGCCCACGGCATCAAGTTTCAAAGGGTCGAAAAACCCTTGAAGACAGAGGTCGAAAGCTACCGTTTCGAGGACGTTAAATGGGCGACCGGTTCTTTCGAAGGCCGGGTTACCTTGAGCTACAAAACCGTTCCGATCAAAGAAACGCGCGAATTTCCGGCCGGATCGATCCTGATCCCGCTCGATCAAAAGGCGGCCGACGTGGCGATCCATCTCCTGGAACCCGATTCGCCCGATTCGTTCATGTACTGGGGATTTTTCAACCCGATCTTCGAACAGAAAGAATACGGCGAGGGCTACGTGATCGAAAAAATGGCGCGGGAGATGCTGGCCAAAGACCCGCAACTTCGAAAGGAGTTCGAAGAAAAATTAAAGGACGAGAATTTCGCCAAAAATCCCTTCGCCCGGCTCAATTTCTTCTACATCCGCTCGCCCTATTACGACAAGAACATCGGCCTCTACCCGGTCGGGCGGATTCTCAAACCTTTGGACAGGAATGCTATGGGTTTGCTCGAACTGCAAAGGTTTTGATTAAATTCGGTGAAAGCAACAATTGGGGATCTGAAGACATCCTTTTCAGCGAGGAGAAAATTTATGAAGAAAATCAATGCGATCAAGCTCGGCGGAATCGTTGCCGTTTTGGCGATCGGTTTTTTCGGTTTTTCTTTCGGTCGAAAATCCGAGATGCAAATGGCCGTTTCGGGCAAAACCACGGAAAAGAGGCTGGAAGGAGCGTCCGAGGTGGACGGCTATAAAAAATGGAAGAAGGTCAACGACAGACCGCGACTGATGGGTTCCATGGTCGCCGCCATGTGCGCCGCTCCCACTCAGGCTCAAATTGACAGAGAGGCCCAAAATCCTCATAACAAAAAACACATCAACGTTTTCGTCAATTCGATCGGCGAAGAGGAGATGATGACCAAGAAAAAGCCGGTCTTTCCGCAGGGGACGGTCATCGTCAAGGAAAAACTTCCCGACCCGAACAACGCTTCGCCCGAACTTCTGACCGTTATGATCAAAAGGGAAGAGGGTTTTAATCCGGAAAACGGCGACTGGGAATATATGACCTTAAACGGCGATGCGACCGAAGTGACGGCCCGCGGAAGGCTGGAAAGCTGTCAGGCCTGCCACGCCGTCGATAAGGTCACCGATTACGTTTCGAGAAGTTATTTGCCCGACGAAATCCGGCAAAAATTAAAATAACCGAATGGCAACAGCACAACAGAAAGAAAAAGGCGCGACGCTGATCGAGGCGATCCGTCAGGGGATTCACGAGGAGATGACGCGCGACGAGACGGTTTTCGTCATCGGCGAGGACGTCGGGCGTTACGGCGGCGCTTTTAAGCTGACCGAGGGATTTTTGGACGAGTTCGGTCCGGGAAGGATCATCGACACGCCGATCTCCGAAGCGGCCATCGTCGGCGCGGCCTGCGGGGCGGCGCTTTTGGGGATGAAGCCGGTCGCCGAATTCCAGTTCATCGATTTTATCTCCTGCGGTTTCGATATGCTGACCAATTACGCGGCCAAATCGCGTTATCGCGGTTGCGGCGGCATTCAGGCGGTGTTCAGAGGCCCGTGCGGTTCCGGAGTGCGCGGCGGGCCTTTTCATTCCCTCAACGCCGAATCGTTTTTTCTCAACACGGCCGGTCTCAAGATGGTCGAGCCTTCGACCCCAACGGACGCCAAAGGATTGATCAAAGCGGCCATCCGCGATCCCGATCCGGTTCTTTTTTTTGAACATAAGAAACTCTACCGCCTGCCGCGCCTCCGGGAGGAATTGCCCGAAGAAGATTACACGGTCGAGATCGGCCGGGCGCGCACGGCGCGCGAGGGCCGCGATCTGTCGATCATCACTTTCGGCGCGCAGGTCTTGAACGCCCTCGACGCGGCCGAGCATCTGGAGAAAGAGGACGGGCTCGAAGTCGAGGTCATCGATCTCAGAACATTGGCTCCGCTCGACAAGGAGGCGATCATCGGCACAGTCAAAAAGACCAACCGCGCGCTCATTCTCCACGAATCTTCGCTGACCGGCGGGATCGGCGGCGAGATCAGCGCGATCATCGCCGAAGAAGCCTTCGAATGGCTCGACGCGCCCGTCATCCGTCTGGCCTCGATCGACTCTCCGGTTCCGTTCGCCCCGGAACTCGAAGATTATTATCTGCCGCAGCTTGCGGAAATAGTCGAAGCGGCGCGCTCGCTGGCCGCTTACTGAAGATTTTTCACCACAAAGGCACGAAGGACACAAAGACTTTTTGATTTATTTTTTTACTGCTTTCGATCTTTTCGATCTAACCGGATGATTCAGAAAGTGAGGTGAAAAATCCTTTGTGCTCTTTGTGCCCTGGTGGTTAAACATTTCCGCAGGGCAAAACCGGGGGATTTCTTCCGTCAAATTCCCATGATCCTGTTTTTGCAACCCGATCTGATGCCGCTGGTCAAAACGTTCGTGATCCTGTTTTTAATGCTGTTCGTCGCCGGCGTCGCGGTTACGACCGCCGCCTGGTTCGGCCTGAGATTCTTCGCCCGGTACCTCAATACCCGAAGAGACACCTGGGAGGCCACGGCTCGTCTGCTGGGATTGGAGATCAACCGGGAATATCGTCGGCCGATCAAACCTTTGGAAGGCGTTTATCAAGATCTGCGCGTCAAAATTTTTCACGAATCGGTTCCGAAAAACAGAGGCCGAAGTTTTGATCTATACACGGTTTGCGAAGTTCACCTGCGGCCGGAAGCCTTCGGTTTTCCGTTCGAGGTCAGATGCGAAGATTCGATCATTCAGGGCATAGCCCGATTTATCGGCAAGGGCGATGTCGAGATCGGTCTTCCCGGATTCGACAAAAGTTTCTACGTCGATTGTCCGGACGCGGAGGCCGTCCGTTGCCTGCTGAGCGCTGACCAACCGGACGGGCAAACCGTCAATCTGGCCGCCGATCTGATGCTTTTCAGAAAATCTTACTGGGACGTCCGGATCGCCGATGATCTGGTTTGTCTGAAACTGGACGGAGAGTTTTTCGAAGTCGCCAAAATCCGACCGATGCTCGACGATGCCGTTTATCTGGCCGAACGAATGCGTGCGGCCCGGAAAAAACTCTCCTCTCTCTCAACCGTCTGACGCGAGAGCCACCGGAGTTTTAGTTTTGCGGGCGGTGCTATAATTTCGGTTGAATGATGAAGTCCAAACGGAGCCTCAAAATTTCAGCGGTTTGTTTTGTCTTGTCCGTGACCGTTTTAGTCTGCGGGCAAAGCCCACGAGAGGATTCAGTAGGGAATTAATTATGCAAAAACGAAAAAGACATCCATTGAACGCGGACGGCGATTTTTTTGTCGAATACGATGTTTGCCTGGCCTGCGATGCTCCCAAAGGGGAAGCGCCTGATCTGATCGAATATGACGAGGACATGCATTGTTATTTCAAACGTCAGCCAGAGACGCCGGAGGAAATTGAACAGGCGATCAATGCGGTCCGATGCTCTTGCGTGGAAGCCGTCCTCTACGACGGCGACGATCCCGAAATCCGGAGGAAAATCAAAGGCGAGCCGTGATCTGATAATTTTGAAAAACAAAAGTTTCAGAGGAAACAGTTTGTTTTTCCAACCCCGTTGCGGTTCTGCCGTCCTGATGGGTGATTAGAATTGAAGCGAGGAGCAAACAAATGCAGGCGATCATCTTCATCGGCATTCAGGGAGCGGGGAAATCGACCTTTTTCAAAGAGCGTTTTTACGACACTCACATCCGCATCAATCTCGATATGCTCAGAACCAAACACCGGGAAAAGGTTTTGATCGAGGCCTGTCTTGAGGCCAAACAGCCGTTCGTCATCGACAAGACCAACCCGACCCGCGAGGCGCGGGCCGGTTATATCGAACGGGCCAGACTTTATAAATTTTCGGTCGCAGGATATTATTTCGCCTCTGATTTAGCCGAAGCCATCGAGCGGAACAAGCGGCGCGCGGGGCGGGCGAATGTTCCCGAAAAAGCGATCGTGGCGACTTACAACCGTCTGGAAATCCCGGCCTTGTCGGAAGGGTTCGACGAGCTTTTTTACGTTAAATCGGACGAAGCGAAAGGCTTCACGGCAGAGGAATGGCGAGATGAAATTTGACGAACTGGACGCCGGGATGCGAATTTTTGAAACGGCGCACGACCACTGCATTTTGCCCCGACTCTTTATGGTTGCGCGGCTCGACGGGCGGAGTTTCACCCGTTTGACCAAGGAGGTTCATCGATTTGAGGCGCCTTTTGACGAACGCCTGCGCGATATGATGACGGCGACGGTCGAACATCTGATGAACTGCGGTTTCAACGTCATTTTCGGCTACACCCAATCGGACGAGATCTCGCTTTTGTTTCACCCGGAGGAGAACGCCTTCGGGCGCAAACTTCGCAAATTCAACTCGATCCTGGCCGGCGAAGCGAGCGCGAAGTTTTCATTATTGCTCGGCGACATCGGAGTTTTCGACTGCCGCATCTCCCAACTTCCCGATGTCCGTTCGGTCTGCGACTATTTCCGCTGGCGCAACGAGGACGCCCACCGGAACGCGCTCAATTCGCACTGCTACTGGCTTTTGCGCTCGCAAGGGAAAACGGTCAAAAAAGCGACCGGTTTTTTGGAGGGAAAAACCGTCGCCGAAAAGAACGAACTTTTGTGGCAGAACGGAACCAATTTCAACGATCTTCCGCTCTGGCAAAAACGCGGCACCGGGCTTTACTGGGAAGAATACGGAAAAGAAGCGACCGACAAACCGACGGGCAAAAAGGTTTTCGCCAAAAGACGCCGGGTGAAGATCGACTACGAACTGCCGATGCGCGACGAGTTCAGTCAGTTTATTGAACGGCTTTTGCCCGGTGAAAATTAAAGGTAAACATCATTTCGGAAATTTGGCGTTCGGATCGATCTGCAAAATGTCGGCCGTTTTTCGGGGAAAGAATTTGATGTCCAATTTTTCTTCCCCTCTTTGAACGTTGAATTTGGCTTCTTCTTCGGGGTTGCCGAAACCGATGCTGAAACCGTTGAGCTGATCGCCCGGTTTTAAGCCCGCCTTTTCGGCGTTTGAACCGGAGATCACTTCCTTTACCCTGACGCCGCGTTCAAAGCGCCCGCCTTCAATCGAAAAGCCGAGTTCGAAAACCTGGCGCGGAGTTTCGGCGGCCGTGATCCCCGATGATTTGAGCGTTTCGGTGATGGGCAGGAATTTCGCTCCGATGATGAAATCGTCGTAAAACCGGCGGTTGCCGGTTCCGGTCAGCTGGTTGAGATTGTTTAAAAGCAGTTCGTCATTATAGCCGGTTTGGGAGTCGGTTTTCTCGATCATCAGCTTCATCAGATCGTCGATCTGTTTCTTTTCGGAGGTCTTTTGTCTGACGATAATGTCGATCAGAAGGGCGATGAGCGCGCCTTTAACATAGGGCAGACGGTTGTAATCGCGCGATTTCCAGTAGTTTTCGCCCAGCACTTCGGCCGTCGCCGTCAGGGCGACCGGATTGGTCTGATATTCGAGCAAAAGCTGGTTGAGCCAGCCGACGAATTCCCGCTCGTCGATCAGACCCTCGCGGTAAAGCGTCAGACCGGAGTAATATTCGGTGAACCCTTCGCTCATCCATTTGTAATAGCCCTCCGGTTTTTTCCCGTCCGAGTGCCAGTAGTTGCCGTTCCAGAAATGAAAATTTTCGTGCGCGATCAGTTTCAGATTGTCGAAATCCTTGAGTTCCGATTGCGGATTCGGATAAACCGAGATGACATTTTTGACGACCGTTCCGCCCTTGCTGAAAGGCGTTCCCTCGTTGAGCGTGATCAGCAGTTTGTCATTCGAAGGCGAAAACCCCATATAGCGCACTTGCGCCGCGATGATCCCGGCGACCGTTTCGGCGAACTCTTGGCCGGTGAATTTCCAGTTCTTTCCCTGGATCAGAAAGGTCACATCTCGACCACCGATCTTTTTTTCTACAGGCTGATAATCTCCGGCGGCGATCAAAAGGTCGTTGAGATCGTTGAAAGAATCGGCCCGATCCCCGAAATTGGCGTAAACTCTTCCGTATTCGTTGGGCGCGATCCGCAGTTTGACGGGCAGATCGGCCGTCTCTTTCTGATCGGGAAAAAACAAAAAGGCCGCTCCCCACAAAAAGACGTAATCCCGAAAGAGCGTCGGGTGAAAATGATTGCGGACGTTGTCGCCCATAAAGGAGTTTTTTTGCGAGACGACCGTGTAAGAAAGTTCAAAGGCTTTTTTGGCGTTTTCAATCGTCCAGGTCCGCGCGCCGGTTTTTCCAGTTGTCAGAGCGCGCCCGCCCGCTTTTTCCCGCGCCGAAACGCGATAGATGTTTTCGGCGTAATTGTCCTGTCCGGCCCAATCGCTGAGGCTGAAAGCGGTCTTGTCGAGATCGTTCGCCGGGACTTCGATCTTGACGTCGAGCGAGCGGTCCCTGATGTCGATCGAAAGGCCGATCTGGCGGGTCGTCTGCGAGCGGGCGGAAAGCGTGAGCAGGGCGGAGATTAAAAAAAGTAAAGTGATTTGCGCTGTTTTGCCGTTCCCGGGATGAATGTTCATTGCGGTCGGTTTGAAGAGACTTTACAGAATAGTTTTCGGCTAATCCGATCGGTTCCGTTTGGTCGGAATTTACCGGTGCAATTGGCGGATTGCCGCGAGTAATAGGGTCGGATAATCCGAAAGACCACTCGTGTTCTGATTTCTTAACTCGCGGCAATCCGTCAAACAATCAGTTTCGCGGATCTTTGATCTCGTATTCCTTCGGCGGTTCCGCGCCGAGCAGGTTTTTGACGAAATAATCCCAGCGGCGGCGCATCATGTAGAAACTGTCTCCGCCGTAGCCGTGACGGGCGTTGGGAAAGATCACCAGATCGAAATCCTTGTTGGCTTTGACGAGGGCGTCGACCACCAGATAAGTGTTGTAGGGCGGCACGTTGTCGTCTAATCCGCCGTGCGCCAACAGGAGTTTGCCCTTCAGGTTTTTGGCGAAATTCTGATTGGCCTGATCCTCGTAATTCGACTTCCAGTTCGGGCCATAGGTCAACAGACCGATGTAGCGTTCGCCCCAATCGTCCTCGTAGTTGCGGTTGTCGTGATTGCCCGATTCCGAGATGCCGACCTTGTAGAAATCCGGATAACGGAACATCGCCGCGGCCGTGGCGAAACCTCCGCCCGAATGCCCCCAGACGCCGACCCGGTTCAGATCCAGATAGGGATATTTTTCGGCCAGCTGTTTGAGACCGGCGATCTGATCTTCGAGAGTGTTGTCGGCCATATTGCCGTAACAGACGTCGTGAAAAGATTTCGAACGGTCCGGGTTGCAACTGCCGTCGATGACGACGACGACGAAACCGAGTTCGGCGACCGATTGATGATCGCCCCGTCCGGGCGAAAACGAACGACTGCCGACGCCTCCGCCCTGCGGGCCGGGATAGATGTAATTGACGACCGGATATTTCTTTTTCGGATCGAGCGTGGTCGGCGTGAACATCAGCCCGTAAAGATCCCATCGGCCGTCGCGCGATTTGACCTTGATCGGCGTCGGCGGTTTCCAGCCCGTCGCCGTCAAGCGGGAAATGTCGGTTTTTTCCAGCGCCGCCACTTGTTTGCCGGTCATATCTCTGAGAACCGAAACGTAGGGAACGTCCGGTTTCGAATAATTATTGACGAAATATTTCCCGTCGTCCGAGAGCAAGATCTGATGGTTGCCGTCCTCGGGCGTCAGCAGGGTCAGATTGCCGCCGTCGAAATCGACGCGGTAAAAATGACTGAAATATGGATCGCGTCCCGCTTCCCGCCCGTTGGCTTCGAAATAAAGAACGCGGTTCTTTTCATCGACCTTGCGCAGACGCGTTACGACCCAGTTGCCTTTGGTGATCTGATTTTTCAATTTTCCGGTCTGCGCGTCGTAAAGATAGAGATGGCCCCAGTCGTCGCGCTCGGAATACCAGATGAACTCGTTCGTGGCGGGCAGGAATCGCCAGTTGATCATTCCTTGTCCCGATTCGTACTGAGTGGCGACCTTTTCCTCCATGATGTCGCGGACCTTTCCGGTGTTGGCGTCGGCGATCCGCAGTTTGGCCTCTTTGTGGTCGCGCGAACTCGAAACGAAGGCGAGCCGATTTGAATCGGGGCTCCATTCGTTGTCGTCAAAACTGCCGGTGCAGGAAATATCGTCGCAGAGCGTTCCCCGGCGGGCGTCGGGCGGCATCGTCAGACGGATGATTTTCCCCGTGTCGACTTCGATGATGACGCGGTGAATCCTGATGATGTCGCCGTCGTCGGGGATCGGATATTTCCAGGCCTGAAGTTTCGGTGCGCCGGTGTTGGTCGTCACCAGATACATATCGCTGACGTGGCGTTGATCCTGCTGAAAAGTGGCGATCTTTTCCGAATCGGGCGACCAGAGCAGGATCGGGCGGTCGCTTTTTTTCCAGCCGGCGTTGTCGGTCGCGTAGCCGAAATTCTCGACGCCGTCCCAGGTCAGCTGCGTTTCTTTCTTGCTCGCAACGTCGCGCACCCACAAGTTCCAGTCGCGGATGAAAGCCACCTTTTTGCCGTCGGGCGAAGGCACCTCAGGGCCGAAACGGCTGGCAAAACCGCCTCCGCCGCCGTCGGTCGAAACGCCATTGAGCAGGGATTTGCGGTCGGTCGATGTCTTCCGGTCGCCGGTCGCCGGATCGATCAGCACGTACTCGTTGCCGGATGGCGTCGAAACCTGATACCAGAAACGTCCGTCGGGCAACCAGTTGGGACGAACCGGACCGCGGTCGACCAGCTTTCCGGTGTAAAAAACCAGCATTTTTTCCGCCCGGGCGTAATCTTCACTCGTCAGCGCGCGCCGGCCGTCTTGCGCAAAAACGGCGTTTGCGGCTGCGAAAAGTAAAATCGCAATAATCAAAGTTAATTTTTTATTCATCGGTAGAGTATTCTAATCCCAGCCCGTCCGAAAAAACAAATCTGCGAACGGTAAAATATGATCGCTTTCCGCTCGCCCTCAAATGAGGTCGGTCCCTCCCGACATCGCCCGCCGTCCGCTAAAAAAAAACTGTTGTCGGGACCGGAGCAAACAAATATAATTCGGAAAAAAGCTTTTTTGGAGGAAACCCGATTTTTTTATGCCGAAATATATCATCGAACGCGAGATTCCCGGTGCCGGCAATTTGTCGGAAGCCGAGCTTCAGATCATTTCCAAAAACTCCTGCGAGGTTCTGCAAAACCTGGGGCCGCAGATCCAATGGGTTCAGAGTTACGTGACCGGCGATAAGATCTACTGCGTTTACATCGCGCCGAGCGAAGGGATGATCCGCCAGCACGCCGAACAGGGCGGTTTCCCGGCCAACAGCATCTCCGAGATCAAGACCGTTATCGATCCGACGACCGCCGAAGCATAGCGATTTTGGGTTTTGGATTTCGGATTTTGGATTTGCCCGACGAAACAATCCAAAATCCAAAATCCGAAATCCAAAATGAGAATGATTCATTTTTCGTAAGGTCTCCGCGTTAATGTCTGAGAGTCGAATTCAGACATTTTTTTACAGGAGCTACGACAAATGAATTACCTGTCCGTTTATACCAAATTTGCCATCATGGCCGTTTTCGGCCTGTCGGTTTTTTCCATCACCGCCGCGGCCGACGTCAAGATCAGATCCAGACCGACCGTCAGCGGTCAAACTCTCGAAAACACCGCTTTCATCAAAGGCAAACGCCAGCGCACCGAAACGATTAAGAAGTAAGCAGTCGGCGGTGAGCAGCTCCCGGCTTTCGCCAAAAAACGGTTTTTTGTCACAGAGGGCACAGAGAAAAAAAGCTTCATTCAAATAAAGTCCCTCGGTGACCTCCGTGTTCTCGGTGGCTAAACACGATTTTCACTCAGCGACAACTCGGAAGGTTGGGGAAGGCGCGTTTTTCTGAAAAAGGGCAGCGCGCCTTTTTTTGCCGCCGGATGCCGAAATTTTTTGATGGGTTTTGGGGATGCTTAGCGCGTTATTGAACGTATGGGGAAAAACGATTCCTCGAAAATTTTAAGGGAGAAAAAATTTATGTATCAAACGGTCAAAAAAATCGCGGCGCATCTGATGATCGCCGTTTCGTTGATGAGCGTTCCGGCGGCCGCCGGAGCGCAGCAGGATGAGAATCGTCCGCAGGATCGCGAGATCCGGCAGACGGTCCGGTTCGCCAAAGGCAAAAGTTCGATCATCATCAAAAAGCAGATCCGGCGCGGCACATCGCACACCTACATCTTAAAAGCGCGGCGCGGCCAGCGGATGCAGGTCGTTCTGACGACGCGCGGCCAGACATCTTTTACGGTCTATTCGCCGACCGAGGGAGCCATCGAAGATGCCGACGGCGTCAAGGACTGGGTCGGCGATCTGACCGAAACCGGCAATTACGAGATCAGCATCGGAACCGACAACACCGCCAACTACACGCTGGAGATCGCCATAAAGTAGGGGTGGTCAGTGGTCGGTGGTCAGAAAAAACAGCTGATCACTGCCCACCGACCACTAAAAAACAACTGATCACTGCCCACCGACCGCCGACCACTGCCAAATATTTGCCCGAATTTTCGTCAGGTGATAGAATTCGGCAAAGCAAAATTCGGGGCCGTTCGCCGTCTAAAACCAAATAACACGAATTAAGGAGTTTCCAACGCGTCATGGCATTGATCAAATTTGTAAGGAATTATCAGGATCTTTCGACCGATAAGGGCTATCAGTTCAAGTTTTTCTGCGACAAGTGCGGCAACGGCTATATGTCGCAGTTTCAGACCTCGACCATCGGGATGGCCGGTTCGCTTTTGAAAGTGGCCGGAGACATCTTCGGCGGCTGGGCGCGTTCGGCCAGCAATTCGTCCTACGAAGTTCAGCGGGCCGTCGGCGGCAAGGCGCACGATTCGGCTCTGCAGGAAGCGGTCGAAGAGGGCAAGCGTCATTTTCATCAATGTTCGCGCTGCGGAAAATGGGTCTGCCCGGAGGTCTGCTGGAACGAAAAAGCCAATCAATGCGAGGAATGCGCGCCCGATTTTCAGGAAGAAGTGGCCTCGGCTCAGGCGCAGGCCAAGGCTCAGACGGTCCGCGAGCAGATCCATAAAAAAGCGCAGGACGTCGATTACGCGGCCGACATCGATATGAGCGCGGACTCTCAGGTCGCTTCGCCGAACGCGGTCAAACCGGCCGAAGATGCTCCGGCCGTCAATTGCGCCGCTTGCGGCCACAATGTGGGTGCGGCCAAATTCTGCCCCGAATGCGGAACGCCCGCCCCGAAACCATTTCCGACCTGTTCGGCCTGCGGTCATCAGCCGGATTTCTCGACCAAATTCTGCCCCGAATGCGGCGAGAAGATGGGCTAGATCCCGCCGACAAAAAACGGTTTTCTCAAAGACGGGCCTTCGGGTCCGTTTTTTTTGTTGAAAAGCGATTTTTTCTGATCCGAATCTTTTTCGTTTTGCGCGTTAATTGACGGAAGAATTTTTGTCAAAACCGGATTCGGAGAAGATTTATGCACAAGAGCCTTTATTTCAAGAGATTTTATTCCTTTTTACTGATATTCAGCGTCCCGATTTCCGCCGCCGTTTTCGCTCAAAACAAAAAGGCGTCCGCGCCGAAGTGTTCCGGCGCGTGGACCGGCGTCATCACCTTGATGGGGGATGGGTTTGATTTTGATCTAATCTTAGCCCATCACCCATCACAAAATAAGGAGAAAAACCATGAACAAAAAAAACAAATTCAACCGGCTGATCGTTTCTTTTCTGCTTTTGACGATCGGTCTCGCTTGCAGTCAGGAAAAAAGCGCTCCGAAGGATGAAAAAGACGGATCGCGGACCGAAACCGCCGGAAAGCCCAAAAAGCTGGAGAGCTATTCCTTCAAAGGGTTGACCTTTTCCTATTATCTGATCCCCGGGGGCTTGGGCCGCGAGGAATTGCTGGCGACGGCCAAAGAGATCCACGAGGGGGAACCCGACGCCCAGTTGATCCTGGTCGATGACGAAACCGGATTGTCGGATTACATCGAATACGCCAAGGGAGTGAGCGCGGGAAAAGCCGACGTCGAACTGCCGAAAGAATGGGCCGACCGGCATATCATCGCCAATCTGCAAAAATTTCTGAGCGGCAAATGGATGCTTTACAAGGGATACGGTTACGAGGAGATCGGGGAGATAAAATGATGTTTTGTTGTGTGTTTCTTTTCCGATCCAATGCTTCGAATGTTTTTTTTGAATTGCCACGGGTTTTAACTCGTGGACTCGCAAGTCAAGAAATTTTGAAGACTTTAGCGATTTACATCAATTCAAGCAGTTCCGAATATCTTTCATCGGTGCGGATCCGCTCCAGCTTGGGTTCGGTTTTGAACCAGACGCACCAGGGACTTTTTTCCTCGAAGGCCCGGCGGAAATATTCAAATGCACGGTCGGTTTCGCCGATGGCCAGCCGCGTCATTCCGAGAAAATAAGGCGGGACGAAGACATTTGCCGCTTTGTCTTCGAGCGCTTCGGCGAGCCGCGCCGCCTCGCCGGATCGTCCGGCCGCAACCAGCGCAAAACAGAGAATGTAGACCGGCATCGGCGATTCCCCGAACAACTCGGCCGCCCGGCGCAGAGCCTCGATCGCTTCGTTGGCCCGTCCCGTTTCCTGCAGAACATTGCCGAGTTGCATGTACCCTTGCGGAAACTCGGGATCGAGCGCGATGATCTCGCGGGCTTTGGCTTCGGCTTGTTCGAAGTCGCGGGCCTGGTAGGTGGTCCAGGCCGTCAAGGTCTTGGTTCTCAGAGAAAGCGGATCGATTTTTTCCGCCAAAAGCATCTCCCGGACGCCTTCTTCGAAACGTCCCGTTCCGACCAACACCGCGGCCAGCCATTCGTGATTGTGAGAATAATTGGGATTGAGCCGGATCGACCGCCGGTAGAGACGCTCGGACTCCGCCCAGTTGCGATGGTTCGAATGATAAAGCCCGAGCGTCGCATAGGCTTCGCCGAGAGTGTCGTCGATCTCCAGCGCGCGCTTTGAGGCGGCCAGAACCTGAGGATAGGCGGCGGCCGGACGAAGAAGCCCGTAGATCGTCGCCCAGGCGTAAAAATCGGCGATCCCGACGTAAGCCAGCCCGTATTCGGGGTCGATCTCGACCGCCTTCCGGAAAGATTCGATGGCTTTCGGAAAAGATTCGGGCGTGAACTGATTCCAGAAAAAACGCCCGCGCATATAGGCTTCGAAGGCCCGCGGGTGATCGGTCCCGCGTTTGGCCAGACGCCGCCGGTCCTCGCCCGTCAGACGCGGCAGAAGCGACCGCGTCACGCGTTCCGAGATGGTGTCTTCGAGCGTCAGGACATCGGTGTGATTTTCGTCGAATCTTTCGGCCCAGCGGGTCGAGTTTTCGCCGACGTTAAGGAGTTGAACGGCGATCCGCAGACGGTCGCCGACGCGCCGGATGTTTCCGTCAACCACGAAATCGACGCCGAGTTCGCGCCCGGCGGCGAACGAATCGGTTTGCCGATCGATGAAGGGCAGGACCGAACTGGTCGGACGAACCAGAAAACGCCGGACGTTCGAAAGACGCATGGTCAGCGCGTCGGCCAGCCCGATGCTCAGATATTCGTCTTCGGTTTCGCCCGCTGACCCCGAACTAAGGAGCCGGAAAGGCAAAACGGCGATCGATCTTTCGGCGCGTCCGGCCCGCCCGTTTTTCGCGGTCTCCTTTTTTTGATGGGCGATGATCGGATTGTTCGTCCTTTTGAGCAATTCGAAATAACGCGGGTCGCGGCGGAGCGGATCGAGTTTCGGTTCGGTGCCGAACCAGATCATCCATTCGTTGCGCTCCTCGACCGCCTTTTCGAACCAGCGGAACGCCTCGTCCGTCTCACCCAGAGCGGCAAAGGCCATGGCGACGAAATAGGGCTTGACGTAGCGGCCGCGCTCGGTCGCGACCAGCCGGTCGAGCAACTCGCGCGCTTTTTCCCTCCGTCCGTCGGCAACGAGCGCAAAACAGAGCATATAACCGGGCATCGCCGCGCCCTCCCATCCGCGCAAACTTTCGGTCAAGACCCGGATCGCCTCTTCGATTTCCCCTTTTTCGATCAGGGCGTTGCCGAGATGAAGAAATCCCTGCGGGAAATTGGACTGCATCTCGTTGGCCCGTTCGGCCTTGAGAACGGCTTCGGGAAAATTCCGGGATTGATAAAGCGTCCACGAGGTCATCAGTTTGGCTCGGGGCGAGAGCGGATCTAGTTCTTCGGCGCGGCCGATCTCCTCGACGGCCTTGTCGAAAAGCCCTTGCGTCGAAAAGAAATTGGAAAAACATTCGTGGGCGAAGTAATAGTTGGGATTGAGTTCGAGCGCCCGGCCGACCAGACGCTCGGCCTCCGGCCAGTTCCAGTCGTAGAGCAGAGTGATAAAGGCCAGAATGGCGTAGGCCTCGCCGCTCGAATCATCGACTTCGAGCGCCCGCCGGGCGGCCTCCTTGGCCAGCGGATAGGCCTCGCGGCAGGGCATCTCGCCGAAGATCGCCGACCAGACGTAGAAATCGGCGATTCCGACGTGCGGCAAAGAGTATTCGGGATCGATCCGAACGGCCTCCTTGTAGGCTTCGATCGCCTTGAGCAGAGATTCGTCGGTGAACTGGTTGGCGAAATATCGACCGCGCAGGTACGCCTGATAGGCCTCGGGACGGTTGGTGCCGCGTTTTTCCAACCGGCGGCGCTCTTCGCCCGTCAGTTGCGGCAAAAGGACGCGGGCCGCTCTTTCCGAGATGGTGTCTTCGATTTCGAGGACATCGGTGAAATTTTCGTCGAATTTTTCCGCCCAGACCGACGCGCCCCGCTCCACTTCGAGAAGTTGAACCGTGACCCTGATCCTCTCGCCGACGCGCCGGATCGAACCGTCGAGAACGAAATCGACGCCGGTTCGCCTTCCGGCTTCGATCGGATCTTTTTCGGCGAACGGGAGAACCGAACTGGTCGGCCGGACGATCAGGCGCTGGACCCCGCTGAGACGCGAAACCAGAGCGTCGGCCAGACCTATTCCGAGAAAGATGTCGTCGGTGTTTTTCGAATTTTCCGCGCCGATGATCCGAAACGGCAGGATCGCGACCGATCTTTTCCCTTCGGGGTTTTTCGGTCGGCCCTCGACCGAAAAACTCTCGGCCCTGACCGGGCGGCCTTCCAGATAATTGGTGATGTCGGCGGCCAGTTCGGCGGCCGACTCGTACCGCTCGACCGGATCTTTGCGGAGCGCCTTGAGGACGATCCGGCTCAGAGCGTCGGATTCGGGATTTGGGATCGGCGGTTTGGGATCGGCGGTTTGGTCCGGATTTCGGGAGATGTATTCGAGCGTCGGGATGAGGGTCTCGGGGTCGCCGTTCCCGGTCGAAAGATGCGTCGGGATCTCTTCGCGGATGATCCGCGCGACCTCGTGCGGGACCTGTCTTTTTAATTTGTAGGGGCGGTGGCCGGTCAGCAGTTCGTAGAGGATGACGCCGAGGCTGTAAATGTCCGAGGCGGGCGCGACGTCTTCGCCGGAGATCTGTTCGGGCGAAGCGTATTCCGGCGTCATCACCCGCAAGGCGGTGGCGGTCGGATCGAAATCGGTGTCGGTCAACTCCGGGTCGAGAACCTTGGCGATCCCGAAATCGAGAAGTTTCGGCGTCCCGTCCGGCTTGACCAGAATGTTGGACGGCTTCAGATCGCGGTGGATCACTTTTCTCCGATGCGCCGCTTCGACCGCCCCGCAGACCTGACGAAATATCCTCAGCCTGTCGTTGGTTTCGATCCGGTTTTTGTCGCAGAAATTGTAAAGCGGCCGGCCGTCGATGTATTCCATGACGAAATAGGGAAGGCCGTCCGGGGTCGAACCCCCGCTCATAAAATAGGCGATGTTCGGGTGATCGAGAGCGGCGATGATTTGACGCTCGCGGCGGAACCTTTTGAGGATCGCGTCGGTGTCCATTCCGCGTTTGATGAGCTTGATGGCGACCGTCTGACGAAACTCGCCGTCGGCCCGTTCGGCCAGATAGACCGCGCCCATCCCGCCCCGTCCGATCTCGCGTTTCAGTTCGTAAACGCCGATGCGTTTTCCGACCATCGAATTTTCCTGAATTTCTTCTTTCGGATTCATTGAGAACCTTTAGCGCCTGATCCGTCGGTCAATTTCGAGAGATGATTTTAGCATTTTTCCCGCTCCGGTATATATCAAAAAACGACGGTTTCCGGGAAGTTTTTGATCCGGGCGGCGCGAATTTTACGCGTTTGTCAGCAGGAGGCCGAAAAAAGTCTCGATCATTTAAGGGAGAATAATGATTTTATGAATTACTTTGGGCTTTTATTTTTACTGACATGCATCCTGTTCGGGCTGGCTTGCCCTCTCAACCGGAACCTTCCGGACGAAATGGTGGGCCGGTGGCAGAACGGCAACGTTTCGATGCTTCAGGAGAAAAACACGACGACCGGACAGGTGACGGCCGGCAACGGTTCGACCTTTTCCTACCGCTTTTTCGGAGACGGCCGGTTCGAGTTCGTCGGTTATATGAAATCGACCATGTCCGGTTGCACGACCGAACTTTTCAACGACAAACGCGGGCGGGTCGAGATCGACGGGTCGCGGTTGACGCTCGTTCCGTCAAAAAACCTCTGGCGCAACACTTACGGCTGTTCGCCGGATTCCAACAAGGAAAAGGATCAACCTCTCGATCCGGAGACCTTCGCCTGGCGGACGATGAAAAACGAATACGGTCAGCAAATGATATGTCTGGCCAACGACAACGGCGAGACCTGTTACCGGAAGGAAGAAAATTAAACCGGTCGCCGCCCGAAGGCGTAAAACCGGTTAAAGGATCGTTTTTCGGTCGGAAAAACCGCCCGCTTTCCCGGGATCAAGGTCATCGCCGAAAAAGCCAACAGCCCGAGCCCGTTTCCATTACGGCAACTTCGGTCAGACCCTGATCAGACGGTTCGAGAGGATGAGGATCGCTTTCGATTGAGATTTTTTTCAAGTTATTATCGTTAAAGAGAGCGAATGAAACGATTTTTGGAAGGCGGATCATTATAAAAAAATCAGTGATCATCCCGTTTGATCCGTGTCACCTTCTTATTTACTTTCCAAATCTTTTGACGACAAATTTTTCAGGAGCGGATTATGAGATTGGAAGCCATCGAAAAACCCGGAGGCCTTTTGCTGAAAATCGCCTACTGGCTGTGCCGCCGCCGACTCGGCAAGGTGATCACGCCTTTGAAGGTGATCTACGCGCGCAAACCGAATTTGCTGTTTGTGTCCAACAGTTTGCAAAAAGCCTCGGCCAAGTTGACGCTCGACAAATCGGTTCAGATCCTGGTCAAAACCTACACCTCGATGAAAAACGGTTGCGGTTTTTGCAACGATCTGGCGCTTTCGGAGGCCGTCAAAGAAAGGCTCGGAGCGGAAAAGTTCTTCGCTCTCGGGCGCGACGAGGCGGAAAAAGCGGCGGCTCTGAGCGAAAAGGAACGGGCGGTCGTCGCCTTTCTAAATGAATATGCTGAGGATAAAAAGGTCAGCGATCGAGTCTTCGCCGAACTGCGACGGTTTTTCAGCGAGGAAGAGTTGATCGAGATCGTTTTTCTCAACGCCGTCGAATGTTATTACAACGCGATGAACCTGCCGTTCGGGATCGAATCGGACAATCTGGCCGAGTTGGCCGGAGAATGAGTTACGCCCTGTGACCGGGATTCGATGGAACGATTTTTTCATATTTTTCATATTTCTTTATCAACAACATCCCGCCCGGATTATTTTTTGATCCGTTTTGGTCCCGGTTTCCGCGTTAGTCTTCGGAAGCCGGGAACGGTTTTTTATAAAGCATTGACGGAGAGAAAAAAATGTTAAAAAAATTATCAGCGATAGCCATTATTTTATTGAGTTTTACTTTAACTCGGGCGCAGAACGAAGAAACCGAACCGGCGGGTCGTTCGAATCTGACCGGCATCAATCTGCCCGGCGGAACCTTGCGGGTTCGCGACGGAAGCGTTCCGGTCGAGATCAGCGAGGGACTGGAAAAACTGGTCGCCGAGGGCGGCGGCAAGATCGTTCAGGGCGAGAAGGAGATTCTGGCCTGGATGGACGCCGGTTACAAAAAGGCCAACGCCGCGAACTTGTTGAGTCAGATCGAGGCCAATCTGGAAAAAGCGGGCTGGACCTTCGAGGTCAGCGGAAAAGAGGGCGAGGTGACGGTTTTCAGCGTCATCCGGGAAACCCCGGCCCCGCGCGCGCTTTTGGGGTATCTGGTCGTTTCGGACGAAGCGATGGTTCTGGCCTGGACCGAGATTCACGCGGCCGGAAGCGCCGGTCCGGTCGGAAACGATACGGTCGGCGATGATGCCGGTTCGGTTTCAACTCCGGTTTCGTCCGGTTCGCGCGGCGGGGCGATCGTCGGCACCTGGACCAACGGCGGGATGTCGATGATCGGGGAAAAAGATCTCAATACGGGATCGGTAACGCCGCGCAACGGTTCGACCTTCAAATACGTTTTCCACTCCGACGGCAGTTTCGAATTCGTCGGTCTGGTCCAATCGACCATGTCCGGCTGTACGACCGGACTGTTCAATGACAAACGCGGTCGTTACGAGATCGACGGTTTGCGGTTGACGCTCATTCCGTCGAAGAATTTCTGGCGCAACACCTACAGTTGTTCGCCGCAGAGCAACAAGGAGAGAAACTACCTTCTCGATCGGGAAACCTATCAGTTCCGCACCAAAACGGACGAATACGGTGCGACGCTGGTTTGCCTGACAAACGCCAAGGGCGAAGAAAGCTGTTACCGGCGCGAGAAACAGTAAACAGGAAAAAATTTAACAACGGATCAAAAAGCCCTTTCTTTTCGAGGGGGCTTTTTTTCGAAGAGTTCGGAGGCCAAAGATGAGATTAATTTTCACCGGTTTGAGAAAAACTCCGAAAAAACGAGCGCTGGTCGGCTGTTTCGTCGAATCCGAAGACGCTCTCGATCCGGCCTGATTGGAGATTTTGCCGGCCGGAGACGATTCTAAAGACTGCAAATTGACGAACGCGGGAAGGGATGAAGGATTGCCGGAGAAAATTCTCCGGCAATCCTCGTTTTTGCGGTCCGATTGGGTTAGAATCGATCTTTCGTTTTAATAAAGCGCCCGGAGGTTTTGATAAAAGAAGGATGAAAATCAGAGCATTTGTCATTTCGTTTTTGCTGATGCTGATCGTCGGTCATCCCGCTTTTTCGCAAGGCGGGAAAATCGAAAAGGGAAGCGCCACGGTCAAAAGGATCGAAACCTATCTGGGGAAACTCGAAAAGATCGGATTTTCCGGTTCGGTGCTGGTCGAACTGAACGGCAAGAAGGCGATCTCCCGGGGTTACGGCTTCAGGAACGAGGCCCGAAAACTGAAGAACACGCCCGACACTGTCTTTGACATCGGCTCCGTTACAAAACAATTTACCGGCGCGGCCATCATCAAACTGGAGATGGAGGGCAAACTGAGCACCGACGATAAGATAACCGAATATTTCGACGGAGTGCCCGAGGACAAGGCCGCTATTACGATCCATCAACTGCTCAGACATTCTTCCGGGTTGCCGGGCGTGGTCGGCGGCGATTTCGATCCGATCAGCCAAAGCGAATTTCTCGAAAAGCTTTGGAAAACCCCGCTTCAATTTGAGAACGGAACGCGCTTTTCCTACTCCAACGTCGGGTACAGTCTGCTGTCGATGATCATCGAAAAGGTTTCCGGGGAGACCTACGAGCAGTATTTGTACCAACACCTCTGGAAACCGGCCGGGATGGAGATGACCGGTTACAGTCGGCCGAAGTTCGACAAAGGTCTGATCGCCGTCGGTTACGAAGGCGATCGGGAATGGGGGCGGCCCGATGAAAAGCCCTGGGACGGAAATGCGCCTTTTTGGCATCTGAAGGGCAACGGCGGAATTCTTTCGACCGCCGAAGACCTTTACCGGTGGGATCAGGCGCTTTTATCGGACAAACTCCTGTCCCGGGAGGCGAAGGAAAAATACTATCACCCGAAACTGCGGCCCGATGAAGATCCGAACCCCTATTACGCCTACGGCTGGGATATGCTCAGGACCGACCGGAACACCTTGCGGGCGTGGCATAACGGAACGAACCGCGTGTTTTACGCCGATTTTTACAGATACCTCGATGAAGGGATCGTCATCATTACGCTCTCGAACAAGGCCCATCCAAATTTCAGCGACGCCGGCCGCGAGATCTCCAGAATGATCTTCGAGCCGGATTATCAGCCCCCGATCCCGGTCGCCGACAACTCCGCCAACCGGGCGTTTACCGACGAGATGATCGGCATCGTCGGGGAAAAAGGTCTGGCCGCCGGGATCAAAGCCTACAAGGAGAGAAAGCGCGGCGTCGATCTGCTGGAGCGAACCGTCAATTCCAAAGCTTACGATCTGTTCGGAGAAAAAAAATTACAGGGGGCGATCGACCTTTTTGAACTCAACGTTTTCGCTTTTCCGAGATCGGCCAACGCCTACGACAGTCTGGGCGAGGCTTATCTGGAGGCGGGGAACAGGGAGCTGGCGATAAAAAATTACCGGAAAAGTCTGGAACTCAATCCCGAAAACAGAAACGCCGAGGAAATGCTGGAAAGACTCAAGAATAAGTAATAAGATGAAAAGCGGGACTCAGAACTTCGAGAACCGATTTTGCATTGCATCCGAGAACCGCGATTTGAGCATCTACCGTTTGTGGCTTATAAGATCCTGAAAAGACGAATGAACGAAATGACCGTCGAAGAGGTGGCCAACACCCTGACGCACGGTTTCGGTCTTTTCCTGAGCGTGGCGGGTTTGATCCTTCTGATAATTTTGGCGGGTTTCAACGCCGACGCGTGGCACATCGCCAGCGCCGTCATTTACGGTCTTTCGCTGACGGCTCTGTATGCGGCCTCGACGCTTTATCACGGCGCCACCTCGCCCGAATTAAAAGAAAAACTGCGCATCCTCGATCATTGCTGTATTTACCTTCTGATCGCCGGAACCTACACGCCTTTTACTCTGGTCGCTTTGCGCGGCAGTCTGGGAATGGGGCTTTTTATTTCGGTCTGGGCGTTCGCTCTGTTCGGCATCATCTTCAAGATATTTTTTCACCACAGATTCCGGGCCGCATCCGTCATCTCCTATTTGGTGATGGGCTGGATCGGGGTCATCGCCGTTCAGCCCTTGTTCGTCAAACTGGGATTGGTTCCGCTGATCCTGGTGGTCGCCGGAGGCATCGCCTACTCGCTCGGCACGATCTTTTTCGGCTGGAAAAGCCTCCGTCATCACCACGCCATCTGGCACCTTTTCGTTCTGGCCGGAAGCGTCCTGCATTTCCTGGCCATCTCGATCTACGTCATTCCGTCGGTCGCGGGTTTGTAAACGGATTGTCCGGGAGCACGTTTCATCCTGCCTGCCAGTTTGCTGAGAAGAAAATGAAAATATCCGCATTGTTGAACATTTTTCACCGACAGGTGATTTTTGTGTTTGAAATCCCGAGTTGGCAATTTCTAATGGTCGCTTTCGGCCAGCGGGAATTTTTTCCATGGGGCACAGGATAAAATCCTCGATTCCTCTTCGTCGAACTTCGGATTGTAATTGTGAACGTGCGGTTCCGGAAAACGGACTTCGCTTTGCGTCAAGCCTTTGGCAGTGAGAATTTCTTTGAATTTCTCAAGTTCGCCGTAACCGTAAATGACATTGTGGTTGTCATAAACGAGCGTGGCTTTACCCGACAAAGAAGCGACCCAGATGTGATGGCGCGCATCGTTTTCAAAGAAATCCCGAAAATTCATCAAGAATCCTTCCATCACGGCGCGTCCCGCCGGTTGCGCCGACTGATAACGGCCCGCCTCGTTTCCGCCGCGGGGAACGACCAAAACATAAAGAATCCCGAAAGGCTCGGGTAAGATTCGGCTCAGTTCGATGATCAGATCGATCTGTCCGGCGGCGGGCGCGATGATCAGGCGTTCTGGTCCGGAAGTCTTTTCGAGATTCCAGATATCCGGATAAAAGAACGGTTCAACAATTTTTTCTTCTCCTTTTTGAATTTTTCCGAATTTATAATTCTGAGGCTTCATTTAATCTCCTGAAGAGTCGTGATTTTGGGGGATTTCATTAATAAATACCAGTTCAGTTGATCCTACAACAGACATTTCGACAAAACAAGGATTTGATCCTTTTGCAAGGTCAATCTGGAAACTGAGGATCGAAAATACGACCGATCTGGAGCAGATCTTTACCGGCTACGATTGGCCGCTCCCGGAAGGCCTTCCCGAGGGCGTTCCCGTCGCGCAAGTGACTTTGGCGGAGAACCGATCTAAAATACCGTTATAAAATTCGTTCAAGAGTTACTTTCGAGGAAAAGCTATGAAAAGAATCGCGATTTTGTTTGCTTTGACGTTTTTGCTGGCATCGCTGGCTTCGGCGCAAACGCCCCAAACGGAAAAAGAGCAAAAACCCAACACCGACCCGAACGCGGCCCAGATCGTCACCTCCGACATCGACCTCTTCTGGAAGGCCTACGACAAGGCGACGCCGGCCAACGATCTGATCGTTTACCGCGACGAGTATTTGAAAAAGGGAAGCGCCGGTTTGGAGGAATTCCGGCGAACGCGGATCGGCAGTTCGTGCGGTCTGGTCGATGCCATCGACAATCATCCGAAATATTACGCCGGACTGCGGCCGGGGTCGCTCAAGGTGGCGTCCTACAAACCGCAGATGCAGAAGAGTTTCCGCAAACTCAAAGAGATCTATCCGGATTCGATTTTCCCGGATGTTTATTTTCTGATCGGAAGGATGAATTCGGCCGGAACCCTGACCGGCAAAGGGCTTCTGATCGGCGTCGATATGTTCGGCAAGACGGCCGATTTTCCGGTCGAGGAAATGGACCCTTGGCACAAGGCCGTCATCTCTTCGATCGATCGACTGCCCTACATCGTGGCTCACGAACTGATCCATTATCAGCAGAAATACGCTTTCGGTGATCGGACCCTGCTCGGAATGGCGATTAAAGAAGGCAGCGCTGATTTCGTCGGCGAACTGATCTCCGGCGGTCAGATCAACCCGCATCTGCATGAATACGGCAACCCGCGCGAGCGCGAGCTGTGGAATGAGTTCAAAAAGGAGATGAACGGGACAAACGCGGGCAACTGGCTTTATCAGGGCGATCAGGCCAAGGACAAACCGGCCGATCTCGGCTATTACATCGGCTACAAGATCGCCGAAAGCTACTACAAAAACGCCAAGGACAAAAAAGGGGCGGTCAAAGAGATTCTGGAGACAAAGGACTTCGGGCGGTTTCTGACCGACAGCCGGTACGAGGAAAAGTTTGAAAAGTAAAAAAGGTTTAAAGGTTTAAAAGTGAAAAAGGAGATATGCGGGTGTTTCGGGATTCCGGTTCTTTTGAAGAGTTTGAATTGATCGGACAAACTGATTGTCAAAAGCCGCCCTTTTAAACTTTTCCACCTTTAAACTTTTTCACCTTTAAACTTTTTCACCTTGAATCCCGCTGTTTCATCTCGCGCAGGATGGCGTGCAGTTCCTCGGACGCCAGACCGTGCAGGAGCAGGCGGTAAGCGGCGCCCGTGACCGGAAGCGGCACGAGCGGATGTTTGTTGTTCAACAGCCCGAGATAACGATTACTGCCCAAAAGCCGGGAAACGTAAAGGCCGATCGTTTCGTCGAGCTGGAGGGAGTTCGAAGCCCGCCAGAAATCGCGGCCCGGCAAAAACAGCTGATAGATCGGCGTGTAGAGTTCGACCGCCGTCTGGACGTCGAGAAAGTTCGACCATCGGTTCGGAAATTTTTCGATCGGAAAAGGTCCGTCGGTGATGGCGTCGAAGTTGAGCGTCGGGGGCGATTCGAGCCGGCGGTCCTGCCGCCGCAGTTCAGCGTTCAGATTGATGACGAAATTAAACAGATTGAGATCGTGTTTGAGAAATATCTCGTCCAGCACGTCTTCCAGCCGGACGGGTTTGAGCGGATCGAGTTTGATGTCGATACCGGACACGTTCGATTCGATAAAGGCCAGAATTTCGGAACCGATGTGAAAATGACGGAGGATGATGAAATTGGCTTCCGGACGGACGAAATATTTCAGACCGAGATGGATCAGACGGTGGAGGATCTTCGATGAGGCGAACAGGTTCGGCGCGATGATCCGGATCAGCGTGATGACGTGCAGGGCCAGCCAGAGAACCGGCTTCAGGAGCGGCAAAAGGAATTCCCTCGCCCGCGAGCGCATCGAGATCAGCATGGCGGCTTTGGCCTCGTCGTCGATCTGGATCGAACGGTCGAGAAAAAGCGCCTGCCACGGATCGGGGTCGGCTGAATCGGTTCGGTCGATCTCAAAATGTTCGGAATAAGTGTTTTCAATCATTGTTTTCCTCTCAAAAATTTCCCAGTTCTTCCAGTTGCAGGGCGTAAAGACGCGCCGTCACTTTGGCGGTTTTGACTATCTGTTCGACCATCTTCCGCGTCAGCAGATCGCCCGCCAAAATCTCCTCCAGTTTTTCCAGATGATTCTCGTCGTTGGCCCCGTGATAGAGCAGAAACGAGACCTGTTCGGGTTGCAGTTCGAGTTGTTCGCGAATCCGGTTGCCCCAGATCCCGGCCAGGCGGTTGCCGAGGCCTTCGATGATGAACATCGCGCCGAGCAGATCGAGCGGGTTTTCGCGGCCGGCCCGATCGAACATCCACGCCGACAAGGCTTCGGAACCGACGTTTTTCGGGGCGTTTTGGATTTCTTTCAAAGCGCCGCCGACCGAGACGAAATCGCGTTCAATCATCTGAAAATCGCGGTGTTCTTCCTGAGCGTGGCTGATAAAAACCGAACGAAGCGGGAAGTTTTCGGCCGTCAGATTGGAGGCGGCGCGCGAGATCCAGCGGGCGCCTTCGATCACCTGTTGCCGCAGATTCAAAAGCAGCAGGCGATAATCTTCGATCCGCAAAAGCCCTCGGTTCATCCGTTCGATGACCGGCACCCGGTTGAGCCGGCTTTCGAAATCGATCCAGACGCCGGTCAGCCGTCGCCACAGTTCGCCGCGCAAAACCTCGGGTTTCTCGTCCCGGCCGATGTCGTTCGGTTCGGAGGTCGGATCGGTTCGGCCGGCATCGGTTTGAATGTCCGATTCGTCTTCTCCATCCGCCACCGTCAGATACATAAACGAAACCACGAACCGCCCGCTCTCCGGCACCATGCACAGAATTTTCTGTCCCGGTCGGAGGCGGCCCGAGTAAAAAAGTTCTTCGAGCATGATAAAGATCGAGGCCGCGCCCGTGTTGCCCTTGGTGTAGAGATTGGTGAACCAGCGGTTTTCGGGGATCATCGCTTTTCCTTTTTCGAGCAGTTCGATAATTTTCGAGCGGAAAACGTGCGACGAGTAATGACAGACGAACCAGTCGATCTCGTCCGGTTTGATCAGATCCCGTTCGATCAGTTCGAAATAACGATTGACGCCGAGTTTGACGATGTTATCCAGAATCCGGACGTCCTGTTTGAGAAGCATCGCTCCGTCGCGGGCGGCGGCCGCGAAATTCGGGTAGTCGTACCAGGATTGACCGAGCGTTCCGTCCGATCGTTTGTTGGCCCCGGAATACATACAGACATCGAAGCGGTCGGCGTAAGAGATCAGATCGATCCATTCGATCTTGAGAGAAAGCCCTTTGGCGTTGGGGCGATCTTCCAGAATGGCCGCGCCGGCTCCGTCCGACAGCATCCAGCGCAGGAACTCGGCGTCGAACGGCAGCCGGCCCTTATCCTTGAAATCGGCGGTTTCTTCGAAAATGCCGGGTCGGAAAAACCGGCTGGTAAATTCGCTTGCGCAGACGACGGAGTTGCTCCTGAGACCCGACAAAATGCCGGCGTAAGCCGTTTCCAGGGCCATCATGCTTCCGGCGCAGACGCTCTGAAAGCTGGCGATTGTGCAGGCCGGAAGATCGCCCGCGCCGTGAACCAGACTGGCGAAACCCGGAGCGAGGAGATCGCTCTGCGATGTCGCCGCCGCCAGAAATTCGATCCGGTTGCTATCGAGTTCCGCCCGCCCGAGCGCGTCGCCGACGGCCCCGGCCGCCAGTTCGTAATTTCGATAATTGATCTTTCCGCAGGGCTCAAGCGCGTAATGGCGGGTTTGAATGCCGTTTTGCTTAAAGATGCGGGATTTGAGGCGCGATGGTTTTCCGCCGATCAATCCCAGATAGTCTTCGGCCCGTTCGTTCGGGATGGGATCGCCCGGCAGAAATTTTCCGAGAGCGTTGATGTAAACCGATTTTTTTCCAGACATATTTTCTTTTTCTCCGTTTTTTTAGGATTGGCTGATTCCGTTGAGGAAGGTTCGGGCGATGGCGCGCGCCCGCGCGGGCGCGAGGAAATCCTCTTCGTGTCCCATTTTCAGAAAAGAAACGATGTTGATGGCGATCGTGCCCTGCAGTGCGAGGGCGGCCGAACCGGGGTCGGGACAATTGATCTCTCCGGTCCGGTTGCCGCGCTCGATGATTTGCTGGAAAAATTCGTAATCGCGGTAATGGATCTCGGTCAGATCGGTTTTGACCTCGCCCGGCAGGGCAAAGGTTACCGAAAGGACGAAGCGGACGAGTTCGGGTTGTTCCAGACAAAATCCAAAATCGGCCGCGATCACCTGAAAAACCTGCTCTTCGAGCGGGGCGTTTTGATCGACCGCATCCCGGCGGTTTTGATAACAGCGCCGGTAGGCCTCTTCGACCAGCGCGTTAAACAGCCCCTCTTTGTTCTTAAAGTGATAATAAACGGTCGGTTTGGTCACTCTGGCCGTATCGACGATGGTGTTGATCGAGGCCGCGCCGAAGCCTTTTTCGAAAAATTCCTGTTGCGCTATTTCCAGAATATGTTCTTTGGTTTCTTCTATCGAATTCTTTTTCATAATCATATACCTACCAGTAGGTATATAGCAAATACAGAGATAATGCAAGAAAAATTTCAGAAATTATTTAAAAAGTTGCTTGGGGCGAAAAATCGACCGGCAATTTTTGATCAAAAAAGCCCCTTTTGCCCGGTGCTCAAATGATCCACCTGTCATTGGGCGAATTTGGGAGTTTGCAGTTTTTTGACGAGCGCCGTAAAGCGGGGTTCGTTGTGCAGGGAGTCGAGTCTGGGATCGACTTCGAGAAAGTTAAAGCTGTGCGAACCGGCGGCCTCGGCCTTTTCGAGCCAGTCGAGCGCTTTTTCCTTTTCGCCGAAGGCCGCGTACGAGAGAGCGGTCTCAAAAGCGTAGGCGGCCGGATTTTTTTTGATCGAATCCGCAGTAACGGCCCGGTCGAGTTTTTTCAGCGCATCGGCGCGGTTCGGACCGATGGCCTCGATCTGCGCCTGCGTGATGAACCATTCGGGAATGTCCTCGCCGCCGCTCAGACTGCGCTCTTTGAGGAAAGAACTGATCGCCGCATCGTAATTTCCGGTCGTTTGATAGATCCATCTTTTGACCTTGTGAGCCGGAACGAACCCCGAATTGATCCCGAGCGCCCGGTCGCATTGTTCGAGGGCCTCTTTGTAGTCCCGGTTGAAATAGTAGGTCATGCCGGTGGCGGTTTTGATGACGGCCGAGACCGGATCGAGCTGGGACGCGTTGTTGGCCTCGGAGATCGATTCCATCGGATTGTTCATCGCCGCCAGGACCAGCGCGAACCAGTGGTGGGCGGTGGCGTACGACGGGTTGATCTGGATCGAGCGGCGAAATTCCAGTTCGGCTCCGGCCCGGTCTCGTTCGTGATAAAACTTGACGTAGGCCAGCGAGGCGTGGGCCTCGGCCAGCGAATCGTCGAGCGAGAGGGCCTTGATGGCGTTTTCCTTCGATTTGGCGTAGGCGTCCGCGGGCGGCGGAATTTCATAGAGATTTTGCAGCGCGTAGGCGTCGGCCAGACCGACGTAGGCGAGAGCGAAATTCGGATCCTGATCGCGCGCCTGTGAGAAGGTGTTGATGGCCTTGCGCAGATTTTCCGGCGAGCGGTTGATCATCTGATAGCGGCCGATCAGATAGAGTTCGTAGGCCGCGCCGCTTTTGGTGTAGCTTTTGGAGATCTGCTGAAGTTCGAGCGGCAGAGGATCGATCTTGAGCGAGGTCCAGATTCGCTCGGCGATCTTCGATTGGATGGTGAACAGGTCGCCGTCGGCCGATTCGAATGCCTCGGTCCAGACGGCCCGTTCGTCGGCCGAGTTGACCAGTTCGGCCCTAACTTTTATGATTTGGCCCGCCTCTTCCAGAGTGCCGCGCAAAATATAGCCCGCGCCGAGTTTTTCGCCGATCTCCCGGGCGTTCTCTGCGGCCATGGCGCGCCCGGCGTTCGATGAGAGGATCGACAGCTTTTTGATGTTTCCGAGTTTGCTGGTCAGCGCGTCGGCCAGACCGACTCCCAGATTCTCGCCCGTCGGGTCTTCGCTCTTAAAAGGAAGAACGACCAGCGTCAGCGATTTGGCCGCCGAATTTGCGGCCGGGATGTTGTCGCCGGTCGTAAAACTGACGGTCAGAAAACCGGTCCAGTAAAAAATTAAAACGCCGAAGATCAAAACAGCTCCGATGACCGCCCATCTCGAAAGGCGTTTTCTCAGGCCGTTTTTCGATCCTCCCGCTTCTTTCTTGTCCCGACCTTCGCTTTCGATGACCAGCGTTTTGCGTTTCTGAAAACTCGACTCTTCCGGCGGTGCGGCGGCCGCCGCGATGTCGGTTTCTTCAGTGTTTCGGTCGGTTGACGAAACATTGGTCGAGGCATCCCTCAGGCCGACCGGCGAGTAGTCAAAGTTGATGATTGAACCGAGTTTTTCGATGAATCCGGCGTAACGTTCATCCCCGCGAAGGCGGTCGAAAACCGGTTCGACGCCGAACCAGTTGAGCCACGCTTCTTTTACTTCGATCGCCCGTTCGAGCGCGTCAAAGGCGTTTTTATTATCGTCCAGATAACAGTAAACCAAGGCCATCTGATAGGGCGAAACGTAGCGGTTGTCCGAAAGCGCCCGCAGTTTTTCCAGAATCTCCTTCGCCTCGCCGTGGCGTCCGGCCGCCGCGTAGCTTTCGGCCGCCCCGAGACCGGCGAAAACGCTGTCTTCGAAGATCCGGTTGGCCGTTTCGATCTCTTCGATGGATTCCTCAAAGCGCCCGACGAACCGGAGGACCTTGCTCAGGCAGTAATGCCCGAGACCGTATTGCGGAAAATCTCTCGTCAGTTGCCGATATTGCTTGATGCTTTCGTCAAAACGGCGGGCGTAGTAAAGCCCCCAGCCGAGGTTGTGCTGATTAAAAGGCGAGAACGGATCGAGTTCGATGGCCCGCCGGGCGTAGCGCAAACCCTCGTCGAAACGCGCTTCGGTAAAGCGCAGGATGCCGAGCCAGGTGTAGGTCGTGGCGTAGTTCGGATTGAGTTCCAGCGAGCGGAGAAAGTGATATTCGGCCTGATTCCAGTCGTAGTTTCCGGCGTGGAGCGAGAACCCGAGGCTGGAATGGGCTTCGGCCAGGTGATCGTCCAGTTCGACGGCTTTTGAGGCCGCTTCGATCGCCGCCTGAAAACATTCCTGCGGCGGCAGAACGCCGAAGATGCCGAGCCAGTTGTAATAATCGGCGATGCCAGTGTAGGCGTGCGCGTATTCGGGGTCTTCGGCCACGGCTTTGTGAAAACAGACGATCGCCCTGGCGAAACTTTCCTCGGTGAAACTTCCGAAGTGATAGCGCCCGCGCAGGTAATGTTCGTAGGCTTCGGGGTCGTTGGTTCCGCGCCGGGAGAACTGTTCGAGTTCGTTGGCCGACAGATGCGGCAAAAGCGCTTCGGTCACTTTGGTCGAGATGGCGTCTTCGAGACTAAAGAGGTCGCCGACCGTTTCGTCGATCGAGGTCGCCCAGACGGTGGCGTTTCGGGCCACGTCGAGAAGTTGAACCGTGACGCGAAGCCGGTTGCTGGCGCGTTTGATGTGCCCGTCGAGAATGTATTCGACGTTCAGATCCTCGCCGACCCGGATCGGGTCGGTCATCTCTTCTTCGTAACGCATGACCGAACTGGTCGGGCGGACGATAAACCGGCGGATCTTGCTCAGCCGGGTCGTGATGGCGTCGGCCAGGCCGAGGCCGAGGAACTTTTCGCCCGTGTCGCCGGTGTTTCCGACGTTTAGTTGCTTGAACGGCAAAACGGCCAGCGATTTGCTTCCGGTCGCCGCAGGTTCGCGTTTTCCCGTTCCGTTGGACTGTTCTCGGGGGCGCACGACGAATTCCCCGGCGACGATCTTCTCGCCGCGCAGATGCCGGTAAATGTCGTCGGAAAACTCTTTGGCCGAGGCGTAGCGTTCGGAAGGCTCTTTGGCCAGGGCCTTCATGATGATGTTGTCCAGATTCCGGGAAAGCTCTTTTTTTATCTGGCCGACGCTCATATTGCGGGCCTCGGCAAAATCGGTTGTCCGGCCGTTTTCCCCGGTCGTATAGAGCGACAGGAGATTTTCGTCCCGGGAGACGATCTTGCTGGGAAATTCCGGGAAGACCTCGCAGACGATCCGGGAGACTTCGTGCAGAGAGAGCTTGGAAAAGATGAACGGCCGATGTCCGGTCAGAAGTTCGTAGAGCAGGATGCCGAGCGAATAAACGTCGCCGGCTACCGTTACCTCCTCGCCGCGGATCTGTTCCGGACTGGCGTAATCCGGCGTCAGCAGGCGCATCATCGAAGCGGTCGGGCTGACCGATTCGTGGATCAGTTCGGGATCGAGAATCTTGGCGATCCCGAAATCCAAAAGTTTCGGAACGCCGTAGCGCGTCACCAGAATATTGTTGGGTTTGATGTCGCGGTGGATGATCTGTTTTTCGTGGGCGTAAGAGACGGCCGAACAGATCTGCCGGAACATCTCCAGACGCCCGGCGAGATCCATTTTATTGGCGTCGCAGTATCGGTAGAAGGTTTCGCCTTCGATGAATTCCATGATGAAATACGGCAGACCTTCCGGCGTCGTCCCGCCGTCGAACAGGCGGGCGATGTTCTGATGTTCGAGATTGGCCAGGATCTGGCGTTCGTGGCGAAAGCGGCGGACGATGAAATCGGAATCCATCCCGCGTTTGATCAATTTGACGGCGACGTATTGTTTGAACTCGCCGTCGGCCCGTTCGGCCAGATAAACCGCCCCCATCCCGCCGTGGCCGAGTTCGCGGACGAGTTTGAAAGCGCCGACCCGCTGGCCGAGCAGATTTTCGGTCCCGGGCGAACCGTTCAGTTTTAAGGCTCCGGTGATCGACAGGGAATGGCCCGCCATGATCGGCGATTCGATGAAATCGGCCGCCTCTTCATCGGCCCGGAGCATGGCTTCGACCTCATCGCGGATCTCGCCGTCGCCCCGGCACGCTTCGTCGAGATAAGACGCGCGCTCGGCGTCGGGCAGATCGACGGCCCGTTCGAAAATCTCCACTATTTGTTGCCAGCGCTCATCGGGCATATTTGAATAAGTACAGGGAGCGGTAGCGACCTGGTCAGTATGGAGAGCGGTGGCGACCTGGTCAGTATGGAGAGCAACCAGGTCGCCGCCGCTCCCCCTACTGATGTTGCTACCGCTCTCCGTATTGATTTGACAATTCCTTGTAAAGCCACGCTTTGGCCACGCGCCAACTGCGGTTGACCGTCGCGGTGCCGACGCCGAGGACTTCGGCGGTCTCTTCGATCGACAGGCCCCCGAAATAGCGCAGTTCGACGATCCGGCTTCTTTGCGGATCGACCTCCTCCAGCTTTTTCAGCGCCTCGTCGAGCATGATCAGTTCGGCGGCCCGTTCGTCGGAGACGTCTATCTCCTTGTCATCGAGCGAGATCTTGGCTCCGCCGCTGCCGCGTTTGTCGGCGAAGCGTTTGCGGGCGTTGTCGAGCAGGATGCGCCGCATGGCCTGTGCGGCAACGCCGAAAAAATGCGCCCGGTTCTGCCATCTGACCCGGGTTTGATCGATCAGTTTGAAATAGGCTTCATGCACCAGGGCGGTCGTCTGAAGGGTCTGACCCTCGCGTTCGCGGCGCAGATAACGGTGGGCGATCAGGTGTAGTTCCCGGTAAACCAGAGGCATCAGTTCTTCAAGAGCCTGCTCATTGCCATCGCTCCATTCGACCAGTAATTGAGTAACGTCCTGCATATTTTAAGATAGTTTGTTTATAACCCGTTTTTCGTCTTCGGGGCAACACATTTTTGCGTTTCGGATTTGGGTTTCGGAAATTTTTTTACGAAAGTTTTTATCATTTGATCAACCCGCCGGAAAAGGCGATGTACCAGATGGCCAGGATGATAAAAAAGGGGGCCGTGCCGGTGGCGATCAATCCGGCCAGTTTCGGGGCGGAGAGCTTTTCTTTCGAAGGATGCGGCGCGGAAAGATGGGTTTTCAGCGAGGCTCCAAAGGCGATGTAGGTCAGTAGATGATTCCAGGGGCACAAAGGGCAAAAATGCGGAAGGTGGATCAGGAGCCAGAAAAACCAGAAGGTCATCAGCATCGCCACGCCGAGCCAGACGGTCAGGGTCAGCGACAGGTGTTTCCGGTAAGTTTCCGGCAGGCGCTTGCCCGCCAGCCACCAGACGAGACAGCCGAAGAAAAAGCCGAAACCGAGCAGGGCGTTCGGGAAGTAAAAGGCGCGGGCTTCCCGGGTCAGAAGAACCCGGTCGCAATCGACCGATTCGGTCAGCGAGCAGAGGCCGGTTCCGGGCGCGGCCACACCGGTCCGAAGGGCGATAAAACGGTAACTGAGATACCCCGTGTTGAGGACCGCCAGCGCCAGCGCCGCGATCAGAATCTTTTCCGACAGTTTCATTCTTCCTCTTTCGGCGGGTAAGGGCAATGCCGGCATCCGTTCCCGCAGCAGTAGCCGCGTTTGCGCAGAAAATGAGCGGTCAAAACCATCAGACCGTTCTCGAAATAAAAATCGACGCCCTCGACGAATTTCTCCCGCTTGTTCTTTTCCTCAGTTTCCCGTTTTCGGATCGATCTCATACAAAACCAAAAATTCCTTGTTGCCTCCTGCGCCGAGGATCGGCGAATCGATGACGCCCGGCCCGTTTAATCCGATCCCTCGGGCGAACCGATTGACCTCGGCGATCACTTTTTCGTGCTTTTCCGGGTCGCGGACGATGCCGCCCTTGCCGACCTCGCCCTTGCCGACCTCGAACTGCGGTTTGATCAGAGCGATGATCTTTCCCCCGGGTTCCAGCAGAGGCACCAGCGCGGGCAGGATCTTGGTGACCGAAATGAAAGAGACATCCATCACGATCAGGTCGAATTTTCGGTCGAAATCCTCCTGCTTGAGATGACGCGCGTTGACGTTTTCGCGGGCCTCGACCCGAGGATCGCTCCGCAGTTTCCAGACCAGTTGGTTGGTTCCGACATCGACCGCGACGACCCGTTCGGCCCCGTTTTGCAAAAGGCAATCGGTAAAACCGCCGGTCGAAGCTCCGACGTCGAGACAGAAAAACCCTTCCGGCGAGACGGCGAATTCCTCCAGCGCTTTTTCCAGTTTGAGGCCGCCCCGTCCGACGAATCTCGCTTCGGCAGTATCGCCTTTGAGACGAAAGTTCTGATCCGGGAAAAAACTCTCCGAGGCCTTTTCCACCCGTTTTTCATCGACCAGAACGACGCCGGCCATCACCAACGCCTGGGCCTTGGTCCGGGAATCGGCCAGCCCGAGTTCGACCAGAATTTTGTCAATCCGCTGTTTTTTCATTGGATCGTGATGGGTGATAGGTGATGGGTGATGGGATTTTTTCCCGGCTTTCGGTCATCCGGCAAAATTCATCCAATTTTGGTCATCCGGCAAAACTCACCTTTCACCCATCACCCATCACCTATCACTTTTCTTCCCGCTCCCGTAAAGCAATTCTAATCTTTCGCGCCTTTTATCTCGGCGGCGGTTTGATGCTATTCTTTTTTTACCAAAAGAAGCGAAATTCGAATTTAACACGAAATGAACTCGGATCTGAAACTGACCAAATTTGCCAAATACGCCTGGTTCGTTCTGGCTTACAACATCGTCGTCATCCTGTGGGGCGTTTTCCTGCGCGCCTCGAAATCGGGCGACGGTTGCGGCCAGCACTGGCTGACCTGCGGCGGCGAGGTGATCCCCTCGGCGCCACAGATGAAAACGGTGATCGAGTTTTCGCATCGTCTGACCAGCGGGCTGGCTTTTATCGCCGTGCTCATTTTGCTGATCTGGGCGTTTCGCGCCTTTTCCGCCGGCAATGTTATCAGGAAAACGGCTCTCATCTCTTTTATCTTCATCATCACCGAGGCATTGGTCGGGGCCGGGCTGGTCCTGACCGGAAACACGGCCGAGACATTGACGGCGGCGCGGCCCTTCTGGATGATCGGACATCTGACCAACACTTTTATTCTGTTGGCTTTCCTCAGTCTGACGGCCTGGTTCGCCGGCGGCGGCAGGCGCTTTAATTTCCGCGTCGGTCCGAAAATACGCCTGCTTTTGTTGGCGGCGGTCGCCGGAATATTCTTCGTCGGAATGACCGGTTCGGTGGCCGCCCTGAGCAATATGCTTTTTCCTTCGCAGTCTCTGACCGAAGGCCTTCGGCAGGATTTTTCCGGCACTTCGCACATTCTGCTTCGGCTGAGAATTTTTCATCCCATCTCTTCGATCATCGTCGGCGTCTTTCTGATATTTTTGTCAGGCTGGCTGAGAAAATGGGCGGAAGGCGACCGGCGGGTCGGGCGCCTTTCCAACGCTCTCTCTCTCCTTATCCTGATGCAGATCGCGTTCGGCGGCCTGACGCTTCTGACCGGCGCACCGATCCTGATGCAACTGGTTCATCTTTTTCTGGCGGATGCCGTCTGGATCTCTTTCGTCCTGCTGACGGCGTCTTTTCTGGCGGTCGAAACCGGCGGGGAAACGATCGCCGGCCCGCTCAGTTAAACCGGGATCAGTCTAACCCGGAAGGCTTACCCGAAAAAATCCCGATCAACATATTTACAGATGGTTTAGAATAGATGTATTTTCCTAAACCCCTCTTAATTTCTTTCAGTTCGGTCAAAGGTGACGCCGCTCGAACTGCCGGAGGTAAGTGTCAGATGCCGATAGTGTTAGCCGCCAGTCTGAAAAATGCCGAGATCCTTTTGGCTCTGGTGATCATGCTGGCGGCGGCCAAGATCCTGGCCGAGGTTTTCGAGCGTCTCCGGCAACCGGCGGTCGTCGGCGAGATCTTGGCCGGAGTGATCATCGGCCCGAGCCTGCTCGGTTGGGTCGAGCCGTCGGCGATCATTGAGATCATCGCCGAGATCGGAGTCATCTTCCTGCTTTTCAACGTCGGACTGGAGACCAAGCCGCAATCGATTCTGGAGGTCGGAACGCGGGCCTTTATGGTCGCCGTTCTCGGCGTCATCATTCCGTTTGTCGCCGGATATATTATCGCCATCTGGTGGGGCGGTTCGGCCATTGAAGCGATGTTCATCGGGGCCGCTCTGGTGGCCACATCGGTCGGCATCACGGCCCGCGTTCTCGGGGCGATGGGGCTTTTGGATGCACCGACGACCCGGATCATCCTCGGCGCGGCCGTCATCGACGACATCCTCGGTCTTCTGATCCTGTCGGTGGTCTCCAGTTTCTCTCAGGGCAGCGTCAATTATCTGAAACTGGCCGGAACGGCCGGTTTATCCATCCTCTTCACTTTCTTCATCCTCATCTTCGGGGCGAGATTGATGAAACATCTGGCTCCGAGGATCACCAACCTGCGGGTCAGCAAGTCGCTCTTTAACTTCGGCCTGATCCTCTGTCTGGGACTTTCTTTCGCCGCCATTTTCATCGGCGTGGCGGCCATCATCGGGGCTTTTCTAGCCGGAATGGCGCTGGCCGATGCCACCGAGGACGATCCCAAAACGCGGAAACTGACCAGAGGCGTGATGGAGTTTCTGGTGCCGTTTTTTCTGGTCAATATCGGAATGCAATTTAATCCGGCCATTTTTCGGGATTTTTCGGCCATCGGTTTTGCAGTGGTCCTGACGGTCGCGGCGGTTCTGGCCAAATTCATCGGTTGCAGTCTCGGGGCGACCGGGATCGGTTGGCGGCGGGCCTCGCAGGTCGGCGTCGGGATGGTGCCGCGCGGCGAGGTCGGCATCGTCGTCGCTCAGATCGGATTGGGACTGGCCGTCATCAGCGAGAGGTTTTTCACGGCCGTGCTGTTTATGGCCATCGCCACCACGTTGATCGCGCCGCCTTTCATCAAGATCTTCTTTAAGGGCGAAAGAGAACTGCTCGATTCCTCGGAGGATATTCATATGTCGGATGTGTTCTCGCGCATCGGATAGAGGGGACTTGGGATTTTGGATTTCGGATTTGGGATTTCGGATCAGCTGGAAATCTAAGAAAAGACCGAGCAACTGTCGTGTTTTTTTGACAATCTTAAGACGGCAAGGGGGAGATTTTATGTTTTGGAGATCTTGTGTTTTTACATTGATTTTAGGCTTTGTTCTTCCGGGGGCGTTTTCCGCTTCGGCCCAAAAAGGGAAAACGGCTTCGAAACCGACGGCGACGATCAGAACCATCGTCCTGACCACGGAGCCGGACGCTTCGGTCTGGATCAACGGAGTCCTTTGGGGAACGACCGACGAGCAGGGAAAGATCACTCTCCGGGGCGTTCCGGCCGGAGCGCACGGTTTGCGCGTTCGGGCCGACGGTTTCAAAGAAGCGACGCAGACCATTTCGGCCGTTCAAAAGGGCGATCTTCGCGTTAATTTGACGAAAACCACCGACGAGGCCGAATTGACTTTTCAACAGGCGGAAAAAGCGACCTCGGACGATAAGAACAAAGCGGCCGAACTTTACCGCAAGGCCGTCAAACTGCGTCCCGCCTACGCCGAAGCCTACGTCGGTCTGGCCCGCGCGCTGGCCGATCTGGGCGAGATGGACGCGGCTCACGAGGCGATCGCCGGAGCGCGAAAGGCCCGTCCCGTTTACCCGGAGGCTTCGGCCGTCGAGGGGAGACTTTTCAAATCCGAAGGCGATGAGGAAAAGGCGGTCGAGGCCTTCAAACGCGCCGTTCGCGAGGGCAAGGGGTTTCAGCCCGAGGCCAATACCGGTCTGGCTCTGCTTTACAAAGAAAGGGCCGAGAGCGCGGGCGTTTCCGGCGATTTTCAGGGAGAGCAACAGCTGTACGCCGAAGCCGTCAAATATTTTGCGCCGGCCGTCAAGCAACTGGGCGGTGCGCCCGATGCGGTCATCGTTTATCAACTCTACGGTCTGGTTTTCGAGAAGATGGAAAAATACCGCGAGGCGATCGCCGTTTACGAGGATTTTCTCCGCATCTTCCCCGACACCAGCGAAGCGAGTGCGGTCCAGTCCTTCATCGTTCAGCTCAAAAAGCAAATGGCGGAACAATAGCGGAAAATGCGAGTTGTTACTGAAATAAAAATTCGGGCCGGGGTCTGAAGCGTTTTAATAAAGATCTCCGATCCGGGTTTTGCAATTTCGAAATCGGCCCGGCCGGTTTTTGTCTTATTTTCGGAAAAATAATAAAATCCGGGTCTATGCTTGCCTTTTTACGCTACGCGGCCGGGGATGTGCTTTTAATTCTGCTCGGACTCTTTTTGATGTTTTCGATCCCTCTGATCATCGGAGGCGTAGTTTTTTTTGTTCTCCGAAGAAACCGGAAGAACCGCGCCGCCTGGCAGGAGATCTCCCGGCAACTCGATCTGCCGATGAAAAACCCGAACCAACTCCAGATGGCGGGTCTTTACAATGATTGTGAGGTCAAACTGTCGGTCGGCGCCCGGCGTTCGGGCGGCGAAAACAGCAGTACCGAATTTTTCACTTACTGCACGGTTCGTTTTCCTCATTCGCTCCGATTCCTGCTCAACATCGCCGCCCCGAAGGGGCTGTTTTCCAAGATCTTCGACTCAAACCGGATGATCCTCGGGCAATCGGGCTTCGACCAGCGATTCAACGCCAAATGCTACGATCAGGAGGTTTTGCGGCGGCTTTTGCTGTCGGACTTTCCTTCGGATGCGACGCAGAATCTGATGGGCGATCTGATGATGTCGAGCGATCTGATCGATGTCATCGAGATCAGCGACGAAAAGGTTTATTTGGAGACGGGCGGACAGGTGGCCGATTTTGAACGGCTCAAAAAAATGCTCGATACGACCACCTATCTGGCCAAAAGGTTTTATTCGGCCCGGCAGAGTTTTCCTCTGGCCGAATGGGAGCGACAAACGCTCCGGGACTGGCGGTCTCTGGCCGATGAGCAGAATTTACGGGTTGATGAGCGGAACTTTGAACTGAGCGGAACCTACGGGAGTTTTCCGGTTCGCGTCCGCCTGCTGACCGACCGCGGGAAATGGCAAACCGGGATCGAACTCAAATTTACGGACAGTCTGATGACGGGGTTGCGAATCATGCCCGAAAACTCCATCCACAAGGCGTTCACCTGGCTCGGCGCGCAGGATATAGAAGCCGGCGACAAGGCTTTTGATGACGCCTTTATCGTCAAGGCCAAAAACGTCGCCGTGGCCAGAAGTTTTCTGACCCCGGATTTTTGCCGGCAGATGGTCGGGCTGAAATCGCAGACATCTGGCATTTCCGTTACCGATGAGGAGATGGTTCTAACTTTTGATACGGTCCTCGGCGACCGCCGCACTCTCAAAAGCCATCTCGAAGCGCTCGCCTCGACCGCGCGAATGCTCCGCAGGTAACCGGCTAAGTTGTTCGAAACTCTTCAGATTTTCTCTGTTCCCTAAATATCCAACTCTCCGGTCGGGTTGAGAACGCGGCCCGTAACGGGCGAAGAGAGGACGATCGAGGTCGTCGTGATGCCGTAGGGCGTCAGTTTGTCGATGACCGACTGAAGATGTTCGATCGAAGCGACGGCCACCTTTAAGATAAAGGAATCCCCGCCCGTTCCGCGATGGCATTCCAGGACCTCATTCGATTCTCTGGCCACTTCGATGATGTGGCTGTAATCGACCCCGGTGATGCTCATTCGGATAAAGGCCGTTACCGGCAGACCGACCTTGGCCGTGTCGATCTCGGCGCGATAGCCGGTGATGACGCCCGCATCCTCCAGTTTGCGCACCCGTTCGATGATGGCCGGAGTCGTCAGACCGATCCGACGCCCCAGTTCGGCGTAAGAAGTCCGGGCGTCGGCTTGCAGTTCGACCAGTATTTTCCAATCTATTTCATCGATCATTTCGTTCGGGCTTTAAAGTTTAAAGGGAAACGGGAAAACTAACGTAGATTATAAAGAATTAAGAGGGCAAAAACTAATCAAACCCATTCAAAATCGGCATCGGTTTGTTTAAAATATAAAGATAGCGAACAAATTCGAAGAGCCTGATTTGTTGCCAAGGAGAATAAATAATGCTGACTGACACCGTTTCGACCATCGAACCCGCCTTTAAGGTAAAGAGTTTTGAAGTAAAAGAGGAGGATCTGCCGGCCTTTGAGGATATGCCGTTCGAGGACATCGAGGAATTGCCGCTCGAACATCCCGGCGCCAAAGATCCGGAATACCGCAAAAGAAGGGATTACATCGCCTCGCTGGCCAAAAAATTCCGCCGGACCGGCCGGATCATCGATGTCGATTATACGGAACGCGAACAGGATGTCTGGCGGCACGTCGCCGGGGAACTCGAAGAACTGCATCAGCGGCGCGCTTCTCCGTTTTATCTGAAGGCCAAAAGGAATCTCGGGATCAGCAACGACCGGATTCCGCAACTTAGCGAGATGACCCGGCGTTTGCAGGAGACGACCGGCTTTCGTCTGGCTCCGATCGAGGGGCTGGTCAATACGCGGGCGTTCCTCAGCTGGCTGTCGTGGCGGACGATGCTTTCGACTCAGTACATCCGGCATTATTCGCGGCCCGGTTACACGCCGGAACCCGACATCGTCCACGAAGCGATCGGACATATCCCGATGTTCACCAATCCGGATTTCGCCGATTTTTCGCAGTTCATCGGCCACGGTGCGCGGATGGCCAACGACGAACAACTCGAAGGACTGGGACGGATCTACTGGTTTACGGTCGAATTCGGTCTGGTCGAAGCCGAGGGCGAGATCAAGGCTTTCGGGGCCGGATTGCTCTCTTCGTTCAAGGAACTCGAACACGCTTTTTCCGACGAGGTCGAGCGGCGTCCGTTCGTTCTCGAAGAGGTCATCAAGCACGAATACACCTATTCGGATATGCAGCCGATCTTGTACGTGGCGCCTTCGTACAAATTTTTGAAAGAGGAAACCAGGCGCTACATCGAGAGTTTTAAAAGTGGAAAAGTTTAAAGGTTCAAAGGTGAAAAAGTTCAAAGGTGAAAAAGTATAGATGCTTGTCCGGAGGATGAAAAGGACTTTTTCACATTTTCACATTTAAACTTTTAAACCTTAATTCCCGAGGGGGAAAATTATGAGAACGGAAGAGGGAAATATCGAAGGCGACGTTACGGTTGACGGAACGTTCAAATTACACGGGATCATCGACGGCAACATCACTATTGTCAGCGGCGGAATTTTGGATCTTTTCGGAACTTGTCGCGGAAATGTGCTGGTCGAAAAGGACGGCGCTCTCAATCTGCACGGGATAGTTGACGGAGACATCTTCGATCAGGGCGGCAAACTGGATATTTCCGGAACTCTCAGGGGATCGGTCAAAGAGGGCGAATAGCTTTTTTCTGATCGAAAACGGGTAAAGGTTCCCCGAGGATGTCAAAACAGATGATGACGAACCCGGCGCTTTATAACAGCATCGGCGTCCGATACAACGAAACCCGACGCGCCGACCCTTATCTCGCTTCGCGGTTCCGCGAGTTGCTGGCCCCGCAGGTCGGCGGGAACTATCTCGATGTCGGTTGCGGAACGGGAAATTACACCTGCGCTCTGGCGGGCGAAGAATATCAGTTTTACGGGATCGACCCGAGCGACGTGATGCTGGAAAACGCAAGGCGAAGGGACTGCAACGTCATCTGGCACAAGGGATCGGCCGAAGCATTGCCCTTTTCCGATTGGTTTTTCAGCGGCGCGTTCTGTTCTTTGACAATTCACCACTGGCGGGATTTGCAAAAAGGTTTCGGCCAGATAAATCGTGTTTTGAAACCGAAATCCCGATTCGTCCTCTTTACGTCTCTTCCCGAACAGACGGCCCGTTACTGGCTCAAACATTATTTTCCAAAGATGATAAGCGATTCGGCCGGGCAGATGCCGTCATTATCCGGAATCGAGGAAGCAATGGAGGCGGCCGGTCTGGCGATCACGAAAAGGGAGAATTATTTCGTCCGGGACGATCTTTCCGATCATTTTCTCTACTGCGGGAAAAACCGCCCGGAACTCTACCTCAGCGAAGAAATTCAGCGCGGCATCTCATCGTTTTCCTCGCTGGCCAATAAAGATGAGGTCGAAACCGGCTTAAAGCGTCTGGCCGAAGATATAAAGAAGGAAAAGATTCGCACAATAATCGAAGATCACCAAAACGAAGAGGGCGATTATACATTTCTGGTCGCTGAAGCCAACTCTTGAAGTCACAGATTGTGATTTCAAAAAACTCATAAGGGGAAATAAAATGCCTTCAACTCACACAAGTTTGCATTTTCACATAGTTTTTTCGACCAAGAATCGTTTGCCGCTGATAGAAGCCGTTTGGCGGAAAGACCTCTACGGTTATTTGGGCGGGATCGTAAAAAATCAAAACGGCATTTGTCTGGCCGTCGGCGGAACGAGCGATCATGTTCATTTGCTGATCGGTCTGAAGTCCTCGCACCGGCTCGACTATTTTATGCGGGAATTAAAAGCGGGTTCTTCGGGTTGGATTCGCAAAAATAAAAATCCCGCTTTCGGCTGGCAAAACGGTTACGGAGCTTTCACCGTCAGCGCGACGAATTTGAAAAGGGTTGAAAATTACATCCGCAATCAGGCGAGACATCATCGCAAAAAAGATTTTCGGCGTGAATATGTCGATCTGTTGAAAACCGGAAATGTCGATTACGAAGAAAAATACCTGTGGTAGTGATTATTTTTGATTTAAGCATCGAAGATGCGGCGATGAGATAGCCAGTGGTGAGGCCGCAGGCGAAACCTCTGGTAAAAGGGCAATCAAATGTAACAAGCCCTGAAAGGGCGGAATAAAACCAGATTTCGCTCTGTCAGAGCTCGATTGATCATTTTTTCGGGGATTTCAGAGGTTTCCGCTCCGCGTTCACCTCTGGCTACCTTATTAATGCTCCTTACGGAGCCGGGAAAGTATTCATTTATGAGAAAAATCAGATTGTCGCCAATTGAAAGGGAAATTCTCTGGACTTTGAAAGAGACCGGAGAAGAAAATCCTCATGTATTAAAAGCGACGGTTGAAATTGGTGCCAAAGATTTTTCGGAAATAAATTTTTCTCGGGCATTGAAGAATTTATTACAGAAGGAATGTATTAGAATTGAATCAAATAACGATAAAGAAAATAATTCAGTAATTTTGACGGGAACCGGTAAACTTTTATTAACCATTTAATTTATTGAGACAACTATGAACGAAAAAAATCCTTTAGGCTTAAAAAAGATACATCATGTCGAGTTTTACGTCGGCAATGCCAAGCAGGCGGAGTTTTATTACCGGCACGCGTTCGGGTTTTCGCGGGTGGCGTATTCGGGGCTGGAGACGGGCAACCGGGATCTGACCTCTTACGTCCTCAGGCAGAACCGGATCAATTTCGTTTTGACGACGCCTTTGAACGAAGATCATCCGGCGGCCGAGCATGTCAAACTGCACGGCGACGGCGTGTGCGACATCGCGTTTCAGGTCGAGGACGCCGACTTTGCTTTTAACGAAGCGGTCCGGCGCGGGGCCAAACCGGCCATCGAACCCTATGACTGGAAGGACGAGAACGGTTCGGTCCGGCGGGCGGCGATCCACACTTACGGCGATACGATCCATTCGTTCATCTCCTACAACACCAACAACGGCCACAATTACAACGGGCCTTTTTTGCCCGGTTTTACCGAGAGCGAACTCGAAGGCGAAGAAGCGGGCGTCGTTCTGGTCGATCACATCGTCGGCAACGTCGAACTCGGCAAGATGAACGACTGGTGCGATTATTACCGCGACGTGATGGGTTTCGAACGCTATCTGACGTTTGACGACAAGGACATCTCGACCGAATATTCGGCCCTCATGTCGATCGTCATGTCGGACAACGGACACAACATCAAATTCCCGATCAACGAACCTGCGACAGGCAAAGGCGGCAAATCGCAGATCCAGGAATACATTGATTACTACAAATCGGCCGGCGTTCAGCATCTCGCCCTTTTGTGCAAAGATATTTTGCACACGGTCGAACGGTTGCAGGAAAACGGCGTCGAATTCCTGCGTGTGCCCGACACCTATTATGACGAAATTCCAAACCGCGTCGGCGAGATCGACGAGGACATCGAAGACCTGAAACGCCTCGGCATCTTGGTCGACCGCGATGACGAAGGCTATCTGTTGCAGATTTTCACCAAACCGGTCGAAGACCGACCGACGGTCTTTTACGAGATCTTGCAGAGGAAAGGCTGTAAAGGCTTCGGCAAGGGCAATTTCAAGGCATTGTTTGTTTCGATTGAGGAAGAGCAGAGAAGGCGTGGAAATTTGTAGGAAATTTTAAACTACAAAGGACGCCAAGAACACTAAGAATTTTGCTTTGAGTCTGGTTCTTTGTGGTTAAATGAATTTATGGACGCGGCAAAGGTTCAAAACGGTGTTGTGCCCTGACGTTAATTGGTCAAAGAAACGAAAGTCGTGGAAATATACGTGAATGTGGAGTCTTTGAAGATCAAAACAGTAAAATGACACCGACAAAAAGCGAAGAACAATTCAGATATCAAACGGGTTTCGGCAACGAATTTGCGACCGAAGCCGTCAAGGGCGCTCTGCCCGTCGGGCGGAATTCGCCGCAGAAAGCGCCGCTCGGGCTTTACGCCGAACAGTTTTCCGGGACGGCTTTTACCGTTCCGAGAGCCTCCAACCGGCGGACCTGGACCTATCGCATCCGGCCGAGCGTTCTGCACAAGCCGTTCCGGCAGATCGAAAATAATCTGATCCGCAGTTCGCCTTTTGACGAGGCGGTGACGACGCCCAATCAACTGCGCTGGAATCCTTTGGAGATGCCCGAAAAAGAGACCGATTTTATCGACGGATTGACGACCATTGCCGGGAACGGCGATCTGTTTGCGCAGACCGGCATCGCGGTTCACATCTTCGCCTGCAACAAAGACATGATCGACCGCTTTTTCTACAACGCCGACGCCGAGATGCTCTTTGTCGGTGAGCGGAACCGCATCCGCTTTCTGACCGAACTCGGCGTGCTGGAGATCGGTTCGGGCGAGATCGCCGTTTTGCCGCGCGGTTTGAAGTTCCGCGTCGAACTGCCCGACGGCGAGGCGCGGGGCTACGTTTGCGAGAACTACGGAGCACAATTTCGTCTGCCGGATCTCGGGCCGATCGGCGCCAACGGTCTGGCCAATCCGCGCGATTTCGAAACGCCCGTCGCCTGGTTCGAAGATGTTGAAGGAGAAATGGAGATCGTCGCCAAATTCGGCGGGAACTTGTGGAGTTGCCGGACGGATCACTCGCCTTTGGATGTCGTCGGCTGGCACGGCAACTACGCGCCTTACAAATACGATCTGAGAAGATTCAACACGATCGGTTCGATCTCGTTCGATCACCCCGATCCCTCGATCTTTACGGTCCTGACCTCGCCTTCGGGCGAAGCGGGCGTCGCCAATTGCGATTTCGTCATCTTCCCCGAACGGTGGCTGGTGATGGAAGACACCTTCCGCCCGCCGTGGTATCACCGCAACGTGATGAGCGAATATATGGGACTCTGCTACGGTCAATACGACGCCAAAGAGGAGGGTTTCGTCCCCGGCGGAGGTTCGCTCCACAACCAGATGTCGGCTCATGGACCGGACCTCGACGCTTTTGAAAAAGCCTCAAACTCAGATCTCGCTCCGCAAAAACTGTCCGGCACGATGGCCTTCATGTTCGAATCGCGCTACATCATCCGCCCGACCCGCTTTGCCATGGAAACCGACGCATTGCAAAGAGATTATTTCGAGGTCTGGCAAAAACTGAAAAAGAATTTCAAAGTTTAAAAGTTAAAACGTTTAAAAATGAAAAAGTGAAAAAGGTTGTTGATTGGATGCAATCGCCCTTTTCATTTTTTCATTTTTAAACGTTTGAAACCTTTCCTACTCCATCTCAGATTCATCTATATCGAAATTCGAATAGACGTTCTGGACGTCGTCGTGGTCATCGACGGCGTCGTAGAGTTTGAGCATCTGTTTGGCGTCATTGCCTTCGAGTTTGATGTAGTTTTGCGGGATCATCGAAACTTCGGCCACCTCCGGTTCGATCCCGGCGGCTTTGACCGCTTCGTGAACCGTTTCGAAATCCTCCTGCGAAGTGAATATCTCGAAATTCTCCCCGTCCTCTTTGACGTCCTCGGCTCCGGCCTCGATGGCGATCTCGAAGAGTTCTTCTTCGGATCGTTTCTTTTTATCGACGACGATGTAGCCCTTGCGGTCGAACATCCACGCGACCGAGCCGGATTCGCCCAGATTCCCGCCGTTTTTCGAGAACAGATGCCTGAGTTCGGCGACCGTCCGGTTGCGGTTGTCGGTCATCGTTTCGATCAGAAGGGCGACGCCGTTCGGGCCGTAGCCTTCGTAGGTGATCTCGTCGTAATTGACGCCTTCGAGATCTCCGGTGCCGCGTTTGACGGCGCGTTCGATCGTATCGTTGGGCATATTTGCCGCCTTTGAATCATTGATCGCTTTGCGAAGCCGCGCATTGGCGTCCGGGTCGCCCCCGCCGTCGCGGGCCGCCACCGTGATCTCCTTGATCAGCCGGGTAAAGAGTTTTCCGCGCTTGGCATCGGCCGCGCCTTTTTTATGCTTGATTGTGTGCCATTTGGAATGTCCTGACATTTTTGATAAATTCCTTAAAAAAAGTTGATTGTTAATTGTAAATGGTTAACTGTAAAAGCGTTCATATTCATTGATTGACCTGAAATGAGATGTTTCCCATTAACAATTAGCCATCAACGATTAACCATTCACAAAAAAAGCAATATATCACGCCGTTTTTGAGTCAGGCAAATTAGTCCTTTTCAATTTGGGAGTTATCAAATAAAATTGAAAAATCCTTTACTCGCACAAAAACTATGAAAATAAAAATTGCTCCTGCGATCATCTTCATTCTCAGTCTGTTTTCTCTCGGTTTTGGTCAGCAAATCCATTCTTTTTTGCGGCCGATAGATTCTTTGGATTCGGTTAAAAAAGGCGGGTTTTCCTCCACCGAAGCCGGTTTTTCGATCGATTTGCCAAAAGACACAGGCGGTTTTAGCGGAGTAAGCGGGCTTGAGTACAGCTGGCGTCTGACCGAGGGTTATTTTAGTGCCGGACGGATCGAAAGAGAAACCGATATCGAAAATTCGGCGGATCTTCAAAGCGAAACTTTGAAGATCATAGATCGGGTCTTTGCCGATTTCGCCAGAGAATATTTCGCCACCAAGTTTGAGGTCGGAAACGTTGAGAAAAAAGAGGTTTCGGTTGCCGGTCACAAAGGTCTTGAAGTGCGGATAACGCTGACCGACACCTTACTTTTGATTCGGGTTTTCTGGGTCAAAAATCGCGCTTATGAGGTCGGCGTTTTGCTCTCGCCGGAGCAGAAAAAATTTGAAGCTGAGGCGAGCCGGGTTTTCGATTCTTTCAAGATATTAGCCGAGAGCGATAACGGAGAAATTATCCGAAAAAAGATCGAAGAGAACACTCCCGAACCCCTGCCGCAAACGCCGGTCGCCGAAAAACCGAGATCCGACGCCGAGGATGCCGGGTTGAAGGGAAAAGTAAAAACCGTTTTCAAAGACGGACAGTTCATCAAAGGTCCGAAAGCCGGAACTCCGAAACGAAGAGACTTCGAGGCTTATTACAACGAAACGGGAAATCTCACCAAAACGGTGGATTATGACGACTCCAACGGTCTCCCGCTCGACATAACGGTTTACGGCTATATAGACCGGAACCGCGTTTCCAAAAGCGGGTTTATTCAATATGAAAGCAGTCCGGGCGGCATTTTCATCGAGGAACCGGAGAGCATTAGAAAGCGCAGAGATAATCGGTATCATTCCAAATATAAATACAAATATGATGCGGCCGGAAATTTGATTGAGAAAAGCACCTATGGCAACGGCGGAGAAATCTGGACGAGGGTTGCCTACCGGCGAAAAGGCAAGACGGTGGAGATTATCGTTTACGACAGAAGCGGTCAGGTCAATAACCGCTCTCTGTTAAAGATCGACGATCGGGGCAACGAGATCGAATCGAGCCATTTTGATTCTCCGGTGGAAGGATGGATGACGACCTACACGTATGCTTACGAGGAATTTGATAAAGCCGGCAATTGGATAAAACGGACGATGACCAAGTCGAGAACTTTTCAGGGGATCACAAAAGAAGAGTGGGTGATGAGAGAATTCAGAACCATTGTTTACTACTGATTCTTTAACAAAATCTTCAGCCTCCCGACACATTTTATTCATTTTTACGGGTTTAAACTGTGTCAGGAGGCTGAAGATTTTATGCGAAAGGAAACGACCGTTCTTTTGATCTGCCTTTTGATCCTGTTTGCCGACATTCTGGGCATCCGGCAAACATTGGATCTGTGGCTCGGCGAAAAACTTTTTTTGAACGATTTTTCCGGGATCGCCATCTTGATCTCGCTCGGCGGTTTGACCGCTCTGCTGCTTTGGATCAATTATCTGCTGGTTCGCAAGATCCTCGGCAGACAAATGAACTAACCGCCCGCCACGTGCGACAGATCTTTCGACCTCGCGCCGTCGATCCTCACCTGTTTGGTTCTGGCGGTTTCGCCGCTGATGATCCCGACATCGCTTTTGGCCACGCCGAAACTTTTGGCCAGCAGTTTGATCAATTCCCGATTGGCCGCGCCTTCGACCGGCGGGGCGGCGAGCCTGACCTTCAAAGCGCCGTCGTGCTCGCCGACGATCTCGCTTTTCGAAGCGCGGGGCACGACCCGGACGTTGAAGACAAGCGAGCCGTCCTTTTCCGTGAATTCGATCATCCGTAGATAAACAACCTCAGGACCAGAGTCTGCAAAAGCATGATCAGGATCAAAACGACCATCGCCGAAAAATCGAACATTCCGACCGTCGGGATCATACGCCGGGCCGGGCCCAGAACCGGCTCGGTTATGGTGTGGATAAACCGCAGGAATTTATTGGTTCCGACGACGAACCACGCCGCCAGAATGCGGATCAAAATGCAGAGGACATAGGCGCTCAGAGCGCCGTAAAGAATAAAACCGATAATCGCCTTGACGTTCAAGGCGATGGTGCTCAAAACCAGCCCGTCGATGATAAAAAATATGTTGCCGAGAATCTGCAATGTGAAATAAGCAAGCACGGCCGTGATGAACATCGTCAGTAGCGGCGCGTATTTGGTGTCGATCCGGTAGCCGGCCAAAAATCTTGCCGGCGGATAAACGTAACGGTCGGTCCATTTTTTGATCAGAAAGGCGAACCGTCCCGTCCGGCTGAAAGGATTCGGGTCGGAAAAATTGAAGACCATCCGCAGGATCAGCATTAAAATAAAGACCGACACAACGGCGACGACCGCGATAAAAATGATCGGATAAACAAATAATGTCAGCATAAAAATCAAGTTTAACGGATAATGGAAAATTGATAATTGATAATTTTTGATCAAATAAAGGCATTATCAATTATCAATTTTCCATTATCCATTTTAAAAATAGTTTCGCTCTCCGAAAATGGCGGTTCCGACCCGCACGATCGTTGCGCCTTCTTCGACGGCCGCTTCGAAATCGTGGCTCATTCCCATTGAAAGTTCGCCCCGACCGTTGGCAAAAACCTTTTTTTCGAGAAGCTCGTCGCGCATCCGCCGGAGTTCTTTAAAAAACGGACGAACCTTTTCCGTATCTTCAAAATAGGGCGGCAGGATCATCAGTCCCTCGAAGCGCAAATGCCGACAGGTTTTGAGATATTCGATCAATTCCGGCAGATCTTTTTTCGAAACGCCGGATTTGGTCTCCTCATCGGCCAGATCGACCTGAACCAGAACCGAAAGCCGCGCCCGGTTTTCCTCGCGGCAGATCCTCTCCAAACGGCGTGCCAGTTTGACGGAATCGAGCGAATGGATGACGTCGAATAATTCGACGGCCCGTCGCGCTTTGTTCGACTGGAGATGTCCGATCAGATGCCACTCGGCCGCATCGCGTCCGATCTCGTCGATCTTTTCTTCTGCCTCCTGAACCTTGTTTTCGCCCAAAACCGACGCCCCGGCCGCGATGGCCCGGCGAAGGACTTCGACCGGATGGGTTTTGCTGACCGCCACCAGTTTTATTTCTTCGGGATCCCGGCCGACTTTGGCCGCCGCGCGGGCGATCTTCCCGCGCACTTCGGTCAGATTCCGACCAAAATCGATTTTGCTTTCCGCTTCCCGCATTTTTATCAGCATTTCCGTCTTGGTTCGTCAAACAAATCGGACGGAGCGTTTTTTCAATCATAGCAAATCGAAAAAAGATTTGCTTCCCGGCGGCGAACCGGAAAACCCGAAAGCCCTTCTTGAAATTTTGCGCGTAAATTCGTATCATCGCATTTACCTCTTCGCACGTGCGGACGTGGCGGAACTGGTAGACGCGCAGGTCTCAGAAGCCTGTGAGCTTAAGCTCGTGATGGTTCGATTCCATTCGTCCGCACCAAAAAATTCAAAGGTGAAAAAGTTTAAAAGTAGAAAAGTTTAAAGGTGAAAATGTGAAAAAGCAGTTTTACCAGCCGATCAAATTTTTTCACTTTTAAACTTTTTCACCTTTAAACTTTACAATTCTTATGCGAGAGGAATTGATCGCCGCACTTCGAAAACACCAGACCGGATTCGGTTTTGAACTTCCGTTGGAAAAAATGGAGGCGCTCGCCGATTTTTATCTGCTGATTCAGGAACATAACCCGCTTTTGCATCTGGTCGGCCCGGCTTCGCCGGAGGAGTTCGCCGTCCGGCACATTCTGGAATCGCTCGTTTTGTCGAGATTTTTGCCGGAAAACTCCGCTTTGGCCGACATCGGAACGGGAGCGGGTTTGCCCTCGGTTCCGTGTCTCATCGTCCGCCCGGATCTGCGCGGATTTCTGATCGAATCCAAGGTCAAAAAAGCCAGATTTCTGGAAAACGTCGTGGCCGCCTTTGCTCTGGAAGATCGCACCGAGATTCTCAATCGGCAGTTCGAAGAGATCGGGCGGCCCGAGGTTTCGCACGTTACCTGCCGGGCGCTGGATAAATTCACCCGCAAATTGCCGAAAATTTTGAGATGGTCAAAGGGCTGCCGTTTTCTTTTTTTCGGAAGCGATTCGCTTGGGCGGGAACTCGAAAAATCGGACGTCCGATTCGAGCGAAAACTGATCCCGGAATCGGAAAAACGCTTTCTTTTTTTCGGTCGGATTTAACCGGTTGGGCCTTTGATTTTGTGTTGCATTTATAATACAATGTATTATATGAAACACGAGGCGGCAAAATCCGGGAAAAATGAAGTAAGAAAGAGTTTAAACAAAAAAACTCCCCTCAAACCGATTCGAAAAAGGAGTTCCGTCAAAACGTCGGGGGTTGAGAATATCAGGCCAAAGACGAAAAAACAGGGCGCAGCCAAAAAGACTTCTTCGCCCGCTCAAAAGTCGAAAACGGTTAAAAAAACGGCGAAGACCAAATCGACGACCGAAAAATCGGTTTCCGCAAAAACCGCCAAAAAAGCGGTTCCAAAAAAGCAGGGGCTGAAGACCGCTTCGCTTTCGAAGACGGCTGAAACCCGAGCCTCAAAGACCCGGACGACCGCCTCCGCCAAAAAAGCCGGATCAGCGGCGAAACCAAGATCAACCGGTTCGGTCCCGGACAAAACCGTCAACCTCAAAAAAAATAAAAAAGCGGACGCCGGAAATGTCGTCCGGGCCAGGTCCAAATCTGAGCCCAAAAAGAAAACGCCGAAAAGCGTCGGCGCAAAAACCCGGCAGAGCGCAACCAGCGGCGCGAAAACTTCAAAAACCAAACCGACCAAAACGGCCGTCCGAAAATCCGCAAAGACGCGGGTTTCCGTTACCGCCAAAGGGAGAAGAACTGCGGTCGAGTCCGAAAAAAAATCTCCTCCGGCCAAAAAACGCGTATCTTCGGCGAAAAAAGCTCCGACCGCCAAAGCGATTAGATCGAAATCGGTTGGCAAAACCGCGAAAACGGCGATTTCGAAAGCAAAAAGGACTCCGGCCAAATCCGCGCCGAAAACCGTTCGTTCAAAAACCGCGACTTCCAAAAAATCGACCAAAGAGGTCAAAGCGAAAACGGCAAAATCCGTCGCCAAAACAACCCCGGCGAAAAAAACATCGACTCCGAAAAAAAAGGCCGCCGAAAAATCTCCCAAGCCGAAAACAAAAAGAGCCCCCGTTAAATTGACCGCAACTAAAGCGACTGCCGCCAAATCTGCTTCCCGAGCCGTTAAAAAGCGGACCGTCGCCAGGACCCCTCCAGCGAAAAAGAAAACAAAATCGCCGTCCGCGGCCAAGAAGACGTCCGTTCAAAAGCAATCGACCGGAAAACCCGCCGCCAAAGCCGTCAAAAAAAGCGCAGTTAAAAAGCCCAAAGCGGTGGCTGTCCAGACCCGCAAAACCCGTTCGAAAGCGGCGACCGCCAAAAGCCGTAAATCAACCAAAAGTGCCGAGATTGTGACTCCGAAGGTCGGTTCGCCGAGAAGAAAACCGATCCGGGCCATCAGCAAGGCGGTGTTTCGCGGAGAGAGGGCTTATTATTATTTCAAGGTTTACGCCATCAACGAAAACTTCAGAGAAGTTCCAGGAGTTTACATCATATCCAAACGCAAGACCGATCGGAGGAACCGGGGACATCACAAGATCATCTGCATCGGGCAGACCGATTCGGTCATCAAGGACATCCGCGCCCACCGCAGGGGAAAATGTCTGCGTCCGAACAGCGCCAATGTGGTCAGCATTTTGCGCGAAGAAAACGAAGAAAAGCGGCTCCGGATCGAAAACGATCTGAAAGCCGCTCATACGCTCGTCTGCAATCTCGGATAAAACCGGGGATCGGTTAAACGGTCACTCGATCTCAAGCTTCAATTGATACTTGCCCGAACGAACTTTTTCGGTCGGCCGGAAAATAACGTCGATTTGATAATCGCCGGTTTCCGGCGCCGTGAATTCGTATTCGTAATTGACATCCTGTTCGGTGGCGAAATCAAGGTCGCCGAGGCCCAAAATGCTGAAGGCGTGAAATTTCCCTTTGGGTGAAAAAGAATTGATCCGAACCTTTACCGTTTGGCCTTTGCGGGCGCCGAAAACGTATTCGGCGATCTGATCTTCTTTTAAGGATCCGTAAGAGTTCTGGCTAAAACCGCCCTTTTTAAAAGCGATCCGGTTGGGCATCGCCTTGCCGCCGCCCTGAGCGTGGATCTGGGCTTTTCCGATCATGATGATCCCCAAACATCCGATCACCAACGCCAGCGTCTTTTTGTATAAGTGCATTAAGAAAATCTCCTTGTCAGGCAATAAATTTTGTAAATGTATATCGGAAAAATGACTTCCGGATTTTTGGACGAAAACATCAGAGGTTTTTGCGGTAAAAGAAAAAACGGCGCATCAAACGAAACAAACGATTCGGCCTTTTCGGCGGACGTCCCGGTTTTGTTAAGATGAGTTAATAAATGAATTGATCGAAAGGACGCCGATCTGAATTTGATCGGCCGGGAACAAAAATTACAGAGGTTAAATTATGAGCAGTTTAGCATTCGGGCGGCCGGCCAAAACGGAACACGCTCCGTATTATGAAACTTACACGTCCAAGGTTCAGGGCGACGATATTCTGGCGGCGCTAAAAGGGCAAATGAGCGCGACGCTCAAAACGCTGGCCGGGATTTCCGAGGAACAGAGCCTCTTTCGTTACGAACAGGGCAAATGGAGCGTCAAGGAACTCCTCGGCCACGTGATCGATACGGAAAGGATCATGGCTTACCGGGCTTTGCGGATCGCCCGCAATGACAAAACCCCGATCGAGGGTTTCGATCAGGATCCCTACATCGAAAACGCCGATTTCGATTCTTGCAGTTTGAAGGAACTGGCGGCCGAATTCGCTCTGGTCCGGGAATCGAACATCTTTATGTTCCGCCATCTGGCCGAAGAGGCCTGGTCGCGTTCGGGCACGGCCAGCGGTTATGAAGTAACGGTTCGGGCGCTGGCCTACATCATCGCCGGGCACGAACTTCATCATATCGGCATTTTGCAAGAGAGATATTTAAGGTGATGGGTGATAGGTGATGGGTGATAGGTTTTTTCTCATCACTTATCACCCATCACTGTTTACTTCCAAAATGATTTTTGACGCGATCATCGTCGGCGGCGGGGCGGCCGGATTGTTTTGCGCGATCGAGGCGGGAAAGCGCGGACGCCGGGTTCTGGTCATCGAGCATAATCATCAGGTCGGCCGCAAGATCATCATCTCGGGCGGCGGGCGTTGTAATTTCACCAACATTCACGCGCGGGCCGAGAATTTCATCTCGGCCAACCCGCATTTCTGCAAATCGGCTCTGGCCCGTTACGCTCCGCAGGATTTCATCGCGCTGGTCGAAAAACACGGGATCGAGTATTACGAGAAAAAACTCGGCCAGCTTTTTTGCCGTCAATCTTCGAGACAGATCGTCGAAATGCTTTTGGCCGAATGCCGGAGTGCCGGGGTCGAAATCCGGCTCGGATGTTCGGTCAATGAAGTTTCCAAAGGGGAAAAATTCTCGGTCGAAACCAATCAGGGAAAATTTGCCTCGGAGAATCTGGTCATCGCCACCGGCGGGCTTTCGATTTCGAAACTCGGCGCGACCGATTTCGGTTACCGCATCGCCGCACAGTTCGGCCTTCGAACGAACAAAACCCGGCCTGCTCTCGTTCCGCTCGTCTTTGAAAACGGTTTCCCTCCCGTTTTCAAAAAACTGGCCGGGGTTTCCCTCGACGCCGAGGTCTCTTTCGGCCGCACTTCGTTCCGCGAAAACATACTCTTTACCCACAAGGGTTTGTCCGGCCCGGCCATCCTTCAGATCTCCTCTTACTGGAAACCGGGCGAGGCCATCTCGATCGATCTGTTGCCTTCGAAAAACGCGCTGGAACTTTTGCAAAACGTGAGCGACAGCCGAAAGAATTTCGCCAATTTTCTGGGCGAGATCCTGCCGAATCGTCTGGCCGAAGTCTGGACCGGGGAATTTTCCGCCGCCAAACCTCTGAGGGCTTTCAGCCCGAAAGAACTCATCGAAACGGCCGAAAAACTGGAGAACTGGCGGATCGCCTTTACCGAAACCGCCGGATACGATAAGGCCGAAGTTACGCTTGGCGGCGTCTCGACCGATGAGCTTTCTTCGCAGACGATGGAGAGCAAGCGGGTCGGCGGCCTTTTTTTCATCGGCGAAGTGATCGACGTTACCGGCTGGCTCGGCGGCTATAATTTCCAGTGGGCCTGGTCGTCCGGGTTCGCGGCCGGACAGGCCATCTGACCGAGATCGCACCCGCTTATTCGCTGTGCGAAGCGATCGCCGGAAGAAAGATCGGCAGGCGATGGATCTGATCGGGTCTTTGCCCGACGATCGGCCGAAAATCGGTCCAGCGTCCGTTCTCATTGCGGTTGATGTAATATTCTCCGTCCCTGACGGCGATCGCCGAAAAGTTGTCCCGTCCGGAATGCGCCGCTCCTCCGACGACCATCTCATCCCCGCCGATGTATTTTAATCCGCCCCATTTGATGACCGGATCGCGCGGCGCCGGATATGGCTGAAAGATGGCTTTATCGGCCCAACTGCTGTACCATCTGAGGCCCTGCATGGTCAGGACGTTCAGCTTTGTCGGGCTGAAGGCGGTCAGGACGGGCGCTTCCCAGGCGGTTCCGCCGATGCTCTGAAAGGCGCGCGGCGGCGGGCATCCGATCGGTTGCGTGCAGGTCCAGACGCCGGGGCCGATGCGCCGGTGATGAATCTGGCCCGAGTTGAGATCGGCGACGACGAGATCGACCGTGCCGTCCCCCCAACTCGATGCCGAAAGCGGGGAGAATTTCAGGTTGTCGATCGGAAAAGTCTGAACGAAACCGAGCGGCGTCCGCCAAGCGTTGCCGGTAAACTGCCAGCGGAACAATTTATGATCGAAATCGATCGCCAGAAGTTCGAGTTGTCCGTCGCCGGTGTGTTTGAGGATCGGGGCCGAGATGATCTGATCGCCGAGGGCGACCGGCGAACTCCAGACCCCGCCGCGATACCGCCAGAAATAGATCCGCTTGTCCGAGGCCGAGGCCGCCAGATCGACGAATCCGTTGCCGTAAGCGGTCGCCGACATCTCGCCGATGGTCACGCCGGGCGGAACCGGTAGGGTTTTCGACCGGCTCGACCCGTTGTCGTAATGGCGGATATGTTCGGGCCGGCCGTTTGAGAGCATTGTGAAGGTGTCGAAGGTTCCCGGTCCGGTCGAAAGAACCAGCGGGTCGTTGACCGGCGTCGCCAGAGAGACCGGCGAGGTGTAGCCCAAAAAATAGGTTTGATTGGTTTCGGCCAGCCTTTCGGTATGGAGAGTCGAGCCGAAACCGTCGCGATTGCCGATCTGGGCCAGTTGGAAATTGCGGTCAACGGCGGCGATGGCCGGGCGTCCGACGAATTTCCGCGAAGAACTGCTCGCTTCCCAACCGCGCCAGCCAACCGTTTTCCAGGGGAAAACGGCCCGACCGTATCGCCCGCTTTCGAACCGATTGTGAAAGATGATCTGTTCGGAACTGCCGTATTTGGGAACCCCGCGCGCGGCCACCTCGGTGTTGCCGGTCCGGGTTCCGGCCGCCGCGAATTCCTCGACCCGGCCATCTGTAACCGGTTTCGGGGCGAACAGAAACCCGTTCAGAGCGGTCCAGCCCTGCCAGCCGGGATTGACCGTCCGACCGTCAACCGCATAAGACCCGAGCGCGTAAACGAAATGATTGTGATAAAGATGACCGTCGAGACCCCGAACGAAGAGTTCGGGCTGCTGATGGCTCGAACAGGTGAGCACCGGCGAAGCGTCGGTTTTGCCTTCGATGTTTTCTTCATTGCCGATCAGCGAGATGCCAGTTACCGCAAATCCCGAATTGAAGTTGGCCGCCGAGATCCGCAGGAGACGATGAAAGATCGAGCCCGCCGAATCGACGTAAACGACATCGAGGCGATCCTCGCCGCCGGCGACCGCCGCCGGGGCGTAACGCGACAGATGGCCGCCGGAAACGAGGGTCGGCTGTCCCCATCTTTCGGTTTCGAGATCAAAGGCGATGGCCGCCGGACGATCCTGAGCGTCGGCGAAAACGACGACGATCTTGTTGCCGACATGGGCCGCGACCGGATCGCGGAACGACCGTGTAAAACCGAATCCGCTGATCGGGACGATCGCCGGATTCGGCCAGAGGCCGTTCTTTCGCCTCAGATGCCAGAGATTGCCGTCCCCTCCGGCGACGATGATCTCGGCCTGTCCCGGGGCCGAGGCGACGATGGCCGGTTTGCCCCGGAAACTAAGTCCTTCGTTGTTCGCGCCCGGATTGAAAACCGCGCCGTTTCCCCAGGCTCCGTCGCGCCAGTGCGAGTAGATCAGATCTCCGTTTTGATTGGTCGCCGCCAGTTCCAGCTGGTCGTTGCCCGAATGAAAGAGCGCCGGATCGGCTTCGATCTTCGGGTAGGGCGAGGCTCCCAGATTGGGAAGCGGGATCTGAAGATAATCGGTCCAGTCGCCGTTGCTTTTGCGGGCGTGGTAGAGTTTTCCGTCCGTTGCCCGCGCGACGATATGCATTTGCGAAGGGGCCGCATCGGGGCTGAGAGGATCGGCTTTGGAACGGTAGCTGACTTCCAGACGGCTCGGAAACTGAGCGGTTTCGGGCGTCAGACGAATCTGCGAAAAGGCGAACTGGTCGTATTCCTGAACAAAGACCTCATCGACCGAAACCGACAGATTTCTGGTCAAAACCCGGGCGACACCTTCTTTGACCGCATTCGGAACCGAGGTTCCGTTGCTCCGGACGTCGACGGGAGCGTAAAGTTTGGGGACCATCTCGAACCCGATCCGCCCGCCGTTGACATAAGGGGAATAGATGTTGGCCTCGCCGTTCAGGCGCAGATCGGGAAGAGTCACCCGGAGCGGGTAGGTTCCGTTGATGCCGGTGAAGATGTTGATCAGCCAGTTGACCGCATTGACCTCGATCTCGCCGTTGATGACCAATTGCAGGTGCATATCGTAGGCGATCGTTTGTTTTTCCGGCTGAAAGATAAAGGTCGGGTTGTTGAGAAAAGTTACGCTGACGTCCGAGAGTTCGGTCAGGCGCACCCGGTCGCCGCTGGCCGCGTTGGTGTAAAGGGCCAATTTGTTCTCGACCCATTTGCCGATCTGGTTCTCCAGTTCCCCCCGCAAACGGTCGAGCGAGACGGCCGCCGGACCCTGTTCCAGATTCGCCAGTTCCGTCCGGCGCATCTCGGTCAGTAGGTTCGTTCCCATCAGGCGCGGAGTGCCGGTGGAGTTGTCGAAAGTGAGATCGATGGTTCGTCCCTGCAAGTTGTCGAAGTGTTGGTTGAGGATGAGTTCGGACGCAAAAATGCTCTGATAGGCGGCCGTTTCGTTTTCCGACAGATAAAAATCGTCGTCGCAGGCCGTCAAAGAAAGGATCATCAGCGACAAAACAAAAAAAGTAAAAAGCCGTTTCAGCTTGAAAAACCTCATAATAATCTCCTCAAATGGCCGCGACTGTAAATTCGACGATCAGCCGAGCGTCGGTCGGCATCGGTTGGAAACCCGGCGCATTGAGATCGGCGTCTCCGCCCTCATTGGTGTTGAACTCGATGAACCAGGTCATTTTTTCGTCCGATCTGTCGGGTATCACCTCGTAGGTCGGGGTCACGTCTCTTTGACCCGTCGGGGCGGAGTTATAGGTCTCACGGCAGTTTAGAACGCCGATCGAATTGTCGGTTGCTCCGGCCGGATCGCCGTAACAGCGATGCTGGGCTTCGCCGGGATAGCCCGAAACGGTGTTTTGGAAACCGGGCAGGAAAAGCAGGCGCGACGGTTTGACCGGGATCTTGTCATCCGGCAGACCGCACTGCACCCCTTGGGCCGAACCGTCGGCGCAAACTCCGCGATAAAGGCGGACCTCGGTGACGCGGAGATTGGAGCTGAAATTCTCCATCCAGAGAGAGTCGCCCGGCGTCGCCCAGGTCCAGTAGCTGGTGTTATCGATCATCTGCCCGGTCAACTGAAAAGCGACGGTGCGGGCTGAGTCCGGGCCGGGATCGACGATCTGGATCTTGGTCTCTCCCTGGGTCTCGCTTTTGATCATAAATTCGGGGCGGACCGGCATCGTCCGGTACAGTCCGCTCTGAGTCGGTTCGAAGATCGGCAAGGGTTTGTTCGGACGATTGCAACCGCCGAGGATCTGCGGGCCGTACATATCGAGAATATTGGTCGGATTTTCGGTCGGGATGAAACCGGAATCGGCCACTATCCGGAAGGGAAACTGGCCGCTGGCGTCCGGTTCGGCCGTCAGACACGGGGGCTCTCCGTCGGTGTTCGGAGAACCGCAGTAGTCGCAGATCTGACATTCTTCGGTCGAGACGTTGCTGCCGAAACTGCACATCTCGCCCTCTTTTTCCCAGTGGGCCTCGAAGGTGTCCACCTTGACGATCATCTTCTCGCCGCGTTTGAGCCAGAAATTCCGGGCCGCCCGGATGTCCAAAGGACCGTTGCCCGAGTCGAGCGGTTCGTACCGCAGATTCTCGAACTCTTCTCCCTTCCAGACGTAGCCGTTGATGACGTCGCCGATGTAAATATAGTTGACCTTCTGACAACCGGACGGGAGGAGAAAGAGCGGGAGGAGAAAAACCGCAAGAAGGGGACCGATTTTTCTCCAATGCCGGAAGGCGGCATTTCCCAACAGCTGGACATTTCTTGGGAAATGCCGGGCTTTTCCGGCGACATTGATTTTCAGGTGTTTTCCGATCGCTTTAATTTTTTCTCTCATCTCTCAAATCTCCATCCGGCTTTCCCCTCTGCCCGAAAGCCGGATCTTCGGCTCAAATATTTGGCCGGAAGATCCGCCGGATATTTGTCCTCTCTTCGAAAAAAAGCGGTGAGAGCAAAGGCTCGGCGGATCGACTTTGCTCTCGCCGCTTTATTCTCACGGGGTGACCGTGAATTGCGTTTGGGAGGCGTTGGTGTGGCAATTTTGCGTCACCGTGATCCGTCCGCTCGTTGCCCCCGGCGGAACGGTCGTCATGATCTCGGAAGACAGCGGACTGACCGAGAACGAGGCCGGCACGCCGTTGAATCTGACGGCCGTAACCCCGCCGAAAATCCCGCCTTTGATCGTGACCGAATCGCCGACCATTCCCGAAGAAGGCATGATGGCGGTGATATACGGCAGGAAACCGAATCTTGAGGGATTATCCACGTAGCGCATGAGAAGCGCGTCCTGAAAACCGATGTTCCCTTTCCAGATGACCGTGTAGCCCGCCAGAATGAGTCCGTTCGACCCGTCAAAAGCGATCGCTTCAAAACTGTCTATGTCCCGGACGGGAAATTGAATCACGTGGACCAGGTCGCCGGTGGTTCCCGACCGGCGTGAGACCCAGGCGTCTTCGCGGCCGGGGTTGTCCCCGTTGACCTCTCCGAGGACGCCGGTCGTTTTTCCGGCTATCAAGACATCGCCGGAACTGCTGATCCCGATGGTCTTGATGAGATCGTCCCGAGGCGACGCTTCGGTCTTGCTCCAGATGACATTGCCCGTCCCGCCGTCATATTTGTTGATCCAGGCGTCGGAGTTCCCGCCCGCCGGATCGTTTTGGCCGGAAACGTAGGCGTCTCCCGCCGCATCGACCGCAACTCTCGTGGCCTGTCGGTTGACGGGCTGAGCCGGAGCGAGTTGACGCCACAATTCGGATCCCGAACTGTTATATTTGACGATGTATTCGACGGTTTTCCCGGCGCCGCTGTCGGTATAGCGGCCGACCAAGAAAATCTCCCCGTTGGGGCCGACATCAAGATCGAAAGGAGTGTTTCGCAGGATCTGAGCGATGGAAAAACTGCCCACCTGGCTTTCCGTTCCGGTGCCCGAATATTGGCGGATGGTGCCGGACATTCTTTCGTTGACGATCGTAATGAGCCTGGCTCCGCCCGCTCCGTCGGGGATGATCTTCAGGCCGAATTTCCCGTCCTGTCCGGTCGTTCCTCCCTGTTTGAGCCACTGCCGGTTCCCGGCAGTGTTGTATTTGGCGATCCAATAATCCGTGTTGCCCGCATGACTGTTGCCGTCGCCGGGAAGAACATCGTTGGTCGAACCTCCGATGAAGATATTGCCGGCGCCGTCGACCGCCACTTCGGCCACAACGTCCTCGCCGTTGCCACCGAGCTGTCGGATCCATTGGCGGCTGCCGATGTTGTCGTATTTGGCCAGCCAGACGTCAAAGTTGGAATTGGGGTTCGGGTTGGAGGGATCGACGGTTCCCTTGGTGTTGCCGACGACGTAGATGTTTTTGTTGGAATCGACCGCGACATCGTTTCCCCGGTCGTGATCGAAATGAACGGCGTCCGGCTGAACGCTTCCGAACTGCTCGACCCAATCGATGTTGCAGTTGACGAACAGGCGGACCGTGATCTTTTCGTTGGTGATCTTGTTGCGAAAACTGATCAGGGAGTCCCGATCGATCGTATGCATTGGGGAATAGATCCAGGCCGTCGTCGAATCTCCCTTGATCGGGTTTTCCTCGAATTCGACGGTCATTCCCTCGGGCAGGTCCTCGGCCAGCATTTCGACCGGTTTTTTGAATCCGTTGCGTTCAAGGTCGATTCGGACGGCCGAGCGTTGGCCGGGAATTATGGAAAGGGTCGAAGGCAGAACTTTGACCTTGATCTCGGGAGCGACCGCCGGAACAGTTGCGTTGTTTCCGGCCGCGCCGATAATGGTCGGCAGAAAGGCCGCGCCCGCGATCAGCAGGCACAGACAGGCCAGCGGGATCTTCCGGCGGAATGATGATGAAAAGCGGCTTCGGGCGCCGCGTTCGGGGGTTGATTTTTGACCAGACATAATAATTTTTTTTCTCCTCTTCTCAAAAAAAACGAGATTCCATATTCGGCAAAATCTTGCGGAAACTCGCCGCCGCCGTCCCTATAACCAACAAAGATTCGACCTCCGGCTGGGAAAGCGGTGCAATTAAACTGTATCCGGGAAAATGTCAAAAGTCTGGACAGCGGCCGGAAGTTTTTTGGACCATTTTCGGACCGAGCAATTGAAATGAGATAACTTTCGCGAGAAGAGATGTTTAGGAGATTGTCCGATCGGCTGGAAAGGGCGCGGATCGACCGGAAGATCGGCGATTTCGTTCGGAAAAAGCGAGGGAGGAGAGGTTTTGGATTCGGATTTTATCCGGTCAGATTCGGGATTTGAGATCGAGTGCGGATAAAAAAAATCTCAAATCCCGAACTGCGAAAGATCGTTACTTTTCTTCGGAATTGGCCGGAGCCGTCTCTCCTCCGGTAACGGTAAATTCGACATCTTTGCTTTCGGCCAGTTTGACGTCGTTGGCGTTATAGGCCTCCATTTTCAGACGGTATCCTCCGGCCGGCAAAGGCTTGTCGGCCTTGAAACTCTCGCCCTCGACCCTTTCGCCGATGTAGGGCGAAGTGACGGATGTTTCGGCGGGGTAAAGACTGAATTTGTAATAGGCCGCGTCCGGGTAGGATTCCCATTTTATTTCCAGTTCTCCGGCATCGACCTTGCCCTTTTGTTTGGGATTGATCGTTTTCAGATCCGATTTGAACAAATTTGTGGCCGGAGCGAAAAAGGTCTTGTCGGCTTCGAATTTATATTTGGCCGCCGAAATGCCGAAGCTGCGGGAGATGAAGATCGAACTCTGGGTATTAAAGACCCTGGCCAGCAGGCCTTCATAAACTTTCGGTTCGACGTCCTTGAAGAGATATTCGCCGCCCGAGTCCGTTTTGGTCGTCAACTGCTGACCCGAGCAACCGCTGAAGGTGTTGAACTTTTCGCAGAGTTTGACCTCGATGCCCTCGACCGGTTTTTCGTTAAAGAGAACCTGGCCCTGGACGTTCGCTTTGCCCGCCGAGGGCTTTTCCTTTTCGGTGCCGACGCCGGAGGGAACGAACCCGTCCTCGGTCAAACGCTGTTCCGGGGTTTTCGATTCCGCCGTTTCCTTATTGGATTCGGCTGTATTTGGTTCGTTCGGGCCGGATTTTTCGCAGGCCGCAAAAGCCAACGTGGCGAATAAAATCAGTAGTACGAGAAAATTTTTCATGATTCATCTGTTTCCTTTTTTGTTCTTTTGGGTTCAAACCTCCGGGCGGTTCGGAAAATTGGTTTTGGAGGGAATTGTCCCTCCTGATTCTCCCGGAGTTTCACAAAAGAACGAACCCGGAAGCGGAAATTTGCAGTCGATAAAAAGATTATTTCAATCCGGAATTTCAAACCGGAATAAATTGTCTTATTTTTTGTGCGGAGCGAAGGTTGGGACACGGATTCCAACTCATAAAACGGATAAAAACGGATTATATTTCAAGGATCATTTTTAATGATCCGTTTTTTTCCGCCGGTTTATTTGTTCCCCAAACAGTAAAGGCCGAAAAAAAGCCGAAAACCGAAAACCGAAATCTAAAATCGAAGAATCCTCAAAACCTCGGCGACGCTCCACGCCTGGGCCATACAACCGCGCGGGGCGTGCGGCTCTTCGGCGTCGAAGATCTCCGAGATCTGACCGAGTCCGGCTTCGGTCAGATGCTTTTTGAATCCGGTCAGGATCTCGGCGACCCGGGCTTCGGTCTTATGTCCGTTCGGGTGAACTTTGCGGTAGGCGTCGATGAACGGGCCGATCAACCAGGCCCAGACCGTCCCCTGATGATAGGCCGAATCGCGTTCGTATGAAGAGCCGATGTAGATCGGTCGATAGGCCGGATCGCCCGGCGCGAGCGATCTGAGACCGTAGGGCGTCAGGAGTTCGGCCTCGGTTTTTTCGACGATCTTGCGCGCCCGGCCGATGCTCAGCATGGTGTTCGGCAGACTGACGGCAAATATCTGGTTGGGTCGGATCGAGGCGTCCTTGTCGCCGTTTTTGACGACGTCGTAGAGGCATTCCTCCTCTTTGTTCCAAAAACTCTGGTTAAAACTCTGTTTGGCGATCTCGGCCGTCGTCCGGTACTGGTTCTTGCCGTCGTGATCGTCGAATCTCTCGGCCAGATCGGCCATGATGCACAAAGCGTTGTACCAGAGAGCCTGGATCTCGACCGGTTTGCCGATCCGGGGCGTGAAAACCTCGTCGCCCACCTTGGCGTCCATCCAGGTCAGTTGCCAGCCCTCTTCGCCGGCGTAAAGCAGTCCGTCGGTATCGACGTGAATGTTGTAGCGCGTGCCCTTCAGATGCCAGACGATGATCTCGACCAATCGCGAATAAAGATTTTCCCTGACAAAATCGTAATCGCCGGTTTTTTCGGCGTAGGCCCGGATCGCCTCGAAATACCAGAGCGAGGCATCGACCGTGTTGTATTCGGCTTCATCTCCGGCGTCCGGAAAGCGGTTCGGCAACATCCCTTGGGAAACGTGTTTGGAAAATTCGAGCAAAATGCTTTTGGCCACCTCGGCCCGATTGGTCGCCAGCGTCAGACCGTTCAATGAGATCATCGTGTCGCGTCCCCAGTCGGAGAACCACGGATAACCGGCGATGATCGTCTTGCCGTCTCCGCGCGAGACGATGAACTGGTCGGCCGCCAGAACCAGCTGTTCGGCGAAATCGTCTTCGGCGCCGGCTTTTTTTATCAACTCCCGACGCCGCTCGATCTCGCTTTGCTCAAATCCATCGGCTTCGGCCGCCGCTCGTTTTTCGGTCGAGGCGATGACGACGGCCGGTTCCGACAGATCGAATTTCAGTTTAAAGGGCTGGAAAAGATCTTCCTGAAAATCGAAACCGCGCTCCTTTTCGATCGCATATTCGAAATTGCGGTACCAGAAACCGGTGCCCTCGACGTCCGACGCGTTGTGGCCGAGAAAGAGTTCGGGCAGATCGCCGACCGGTTTGATCGAGACCGAGCCGCCCTCGACCGTGTAATTCATACTGATGTCGGAGGTTTCGTGTTGCAGGGCGTGGTAATCGGCGAAGGAAAAAAGCGGTTTCAGTTCGATCCGCAGATCGCGCCCTTTGGCGGCCGAATCGTCCGTAACCGTCCAGCGGCAAACGGTCGCGTTTTGTCCGTCGACCATAAAGATCCGTCTTTCGATCTCGACGCCGTCGACTTCGAGAACCCACACCGGAAAGGGATCGAGCCGAAAGGATTTGATGTATTTATGACCGTCGGGATGGATTCGCAAAGGATATTGGTTCGACGAGAGTTCGTGTTTTTCCTCATCAATGTAAAGCGTTTCCTCGAACTTAGAAAGCATCGTCACGCGTCCGAGGGGCGGACGGATGGCGGCCGTCAAAAGCCCGTGATAGCGGCGCGAGTTGGCCCCGGAAACGGTCGAAGAAGCGAAGCCGCCGATCCCGTTCGTCTCCAGCCATTCGCGGGCGGTGGCCTCCTGAAAATTGGTACAGATCTCTCGGTCGAAGTTTATCATCACGAATTGTTTATCCCTCTGGGTATTTTGGTTATTCCAAACTTTAGCGTAAGAATTCAATAATACAAAACTGCGGGAATATTAAAAAAGCCCGCAAATATGAAAATGCGGGCTAATAACTAAACAGCTCGTGTTAAATACGATTTTTACAACCAAGGCACAAGGGACACAAAGATCTTAATATAACGTCATTTCGACCTAAGCCATCGAAGATGGCAACATATTCCCCGCTTCGCCGCCCATAACGCTGAGTTTTCGGGAACGATTTAGCGATTTATTTTCAGCCATTGAAAATGGCGGCATAAAAGACATTTCGCCATTTTCAATGGCTTTATCAAGCATTATGGCGATTTTCCCCTAAATTCGATTTTCTTATGTCGAATTGACGTTAATATAAGAGAACCGAAATGCTCTCTACGCAACGAATCTTCCGGCCCGAAAACGGGTTTTGAAAAAATACACTTCAAGGAAATCTTTGTGTCCCTTGTGCCTTGATTGTGAAAAAGTGCCCGGTCAAAACGAACGATAACAAATGACCGCTCCGACTCCGGCGATGACCAGCGAACTTAGAACGGGCAGAGCCTTGACAAGCGGGTGGGATGCCATCTCGGAACGGTTTTCGAAGATCCTGCCGATATACAGAAAGACGAGACCGACCGAGGTCAGAGTGGCGGACAGACCGATGCTGAAAACAAGCGTCAAAACCAGTCCGTAACCGATCCGTCCGAGCGAGATGGCCGACAGCATCAGGACCAGCGCCGACGGGCAGGGAAGCAGACCGCCCGAGATCCCGAGAGCCAGCAGATTGCGCCAGGTGACCCGCTCCGGCGGCAGATGCGTGTGCGTCGAACCTCCGTGGGTGTGCGTTACGCCGCCGTGTGAATGCGGATGATCGTGATGATGGTCATGGTGGTCATGATCGTGATGATGATGCCCGTCGGTTTTACATCCGAGAGCCTGAAACAGGCGGTCTTTGAACAGCGTCAGACCGATGAAGAGAACCAGCAGACCGGAGAAGAAATTTAAAAAAGGCATCAGGCGTTCGGGCAGAATGTAGTTTGAAGCGAACAGCGTCAGCAGACCGAGCGCGAAAACGCCGAGCGTGTGCGTTACGGTTACGGTCAGACCGAGAAACAGAGCGTGTCTCGGCGTCCCCTTGGAACCGACCAGATAAGCCCCGACCACGGTTTTCCCGTGCCCCGGCGAAAGAGCGTGCATGGCGCCGAGTCCGAAGGCTATCAAAAGCCCGATAAAGATGATCGAAGGCGTGATGCGCGGCACGGCGATCAGTTCGGCGAAAGCGTCTTTTTGAACGGCGGCCGTGGCGTGTCCGTCGCGATTTCTGAGCGGTTCGGCTCCGGCCGGAAGCGTTTCCCGCGTAAAGGAAAACTCGGCCTCTCTTTCGGCCAGCGGCGCGTCGAGCGTTTCAGCCGGATAAGCCCTCAGTTCGTCGGAGATCCCGCTCCCGAAAACCGTGCTGTCGAAAACGTTGATGCCGGCCGTTCGTCCGGCGACGATCTCGTTCCAGCCGATCCGTCCCGCGTAGTTCCGGTTCTCGAATTTCAGCCGGTGAACGTTGCTCGAATTTTCCGGAGAAAACTCTCCGCTCAATTCCCATTCGATCCGCAAAGTCGAGAGATTCCCCGAGCCTTTCCGCAGAAAAATCCTTTTGGCGACGGCTTGCATTTCCACCGCCCGATCGTCGATCGAAACGAGCAGGTTTTTAAGATAAGCGGGCGAGATCTTTTCCAGATGGGCATCAAGTTCCGCCTCGGAAAGCGTTCCGTTCCGGTCGGCGTCGATCGCGTCCGATTCCTGAAAGGTCGGGATTTCCGCCACATCCAAAAATTGGCGAAGGCGCACCTCGTGCTTGTCGATTTCGACCCCCGTGTATTGATTAATGCTGAAATTCCCAAGCGGATGCGCCTTCGCCAAACCGCACAGGGCGAAGATCAGAATTGCCGTCAGAAGATAGATTTTGTTTTTCATAAAACTAATTGATTTTGGGTTTTAGATTTTGGATTTTGGATTGCCCCGAAAAGGGATCTCACTTTTCGAAGGTGGGGTCACCTAAAATCCGAAATCCGAAATCTAAAATTGTTCCGTTTTCTCCAACGCCTTTCGGGCTTCTTCCGCCTGGATCACGTCAAAGGCCGGGTTCAATTCCAGCGCTTTTCGCAAAAATTCGGCCGCCGCCCGTTTGTTGCCCGAAGCCTTTTCGATCATTCCGGCGTGGTAAAAAATTAGCGCATCATTGGTTTTTAGCCGCAGGGCGTCTTTGATCGCCGTTTGTGCCTCCCCGTAAATCCCTTTTTTATAAAGGCACCAGGCCAGAATGTCGGCCGTCCGGATGTCGCGCCGTTTTTCCCGCTCGCGGCGGGCGATCTCCAGCGCCTCGTCCAGTTTCATGTCGCGGTCGGCCCACAGCAGAGCCAGCCGGCGCTGATCGATATTGCCCAGATTCTTTTCGATCGCCTCGGCCAGTTCGTACTGCTTTTCGGCCTTTTCCCGCTCGCCCGTTTTGACGTAAAGATCGCCGAGCCTGATGACGGTTTCGGTCAGCGGAACCCGTTCCAGCGATCGGCGATAAAAGGTGATCGCCTGAGCGTGATCTCCGGCCGCCGCCCGCGCCTTTCCTTTGGCCGCCAGGGCGAGATGATAATCGGGCAGAAGTTTGAGCGCGGCATCGTAGCGTTTTTCGGCTTCCTCAAAACGTCCGGTCTTGTAAAATTCGTCGCCCAGATGAACCAGACACCAGCTTTGGGCTTCGAGATCCTCCGGGTCGGCGATCCGGGCCGCGGTTTCCAATGCTTCGATCGCGCCATCGTGATCGCCGTGGAGCGATCGGACCAGTCCGACGCGCGAATAAGAGGACATGTCGGGCCGCAGATCGACCATCATCTGAATGTTTTCGACCGCCTCTTCGTAATTTCCCAGTTCGTTGTTGGCATCGGTCAAAACGCCGTAAAAGAAAGAATCGCGCGGATGCTCCCGCTGAAGCCTTCGACCGAATTCGAGGGCTTCGTCAAAACGATGGAAGGTCAGCAGGAGCGAGGCCTTGATCTTTTTGGCCTCAAAATTTTCAGGGTCGATCTCAAGCGAGCGCCCGACGGCCGTTTCCGCCTTTTGATTGAGGCTGAAATCGCCGGTTTCGCGGGCCCGGCGGATGTAGGCGACGGCCAGCCTGTTGTAGCCGAGCGAAGAGTCGGGCATTTTTTCGATCAACTCCCGCGCCGCTCTGATGCCGGCGTCTTCGGCTCTGATCTCCGGCGCTTTTTCAGGGTTTTTGGTCGATGACGCCTCCTGCCGGACGCACGAACCGGCGGTCAGAGCGAGCAGGATCAGGACGGCGGCGACGAATGATTTTTCAGCGAAGTTTTTCATGGTTTTATTCAGGGACGAGAGATGAGGGACGAGGGACGGGATGAAAATCCCATCACCCATCACCCATCACCCATCACAAATCTTTAGAGGGATCGGATCGGAAAACCCCGATCTTTCCCGATCCGACCCGTTTCGGCAAATTACTGGAATTTGCCTTGGCTGTTGACCACCGGCACCTGCGAAGGATCGCGGTGTTTGTCGGTCAACTGTTGGTTGGAAATCCGCGCCGTATTGCCCGGATTCGGCGGCCGTAGATAGGGGAAACGCTGGAGAAGCGGGCCTTCCGGATTGGCGCTGACCCCGTCGCCGAGCGCGTTGTTGGGCGCCATATTGGTGTCGGGCGTAAACGGCGTTCCCCCGGCCACGGCCCTGAGGCCGATGTCGGTGACGTCGTCAAAGGGTCGGCGTCCGTTGGGGAATCCGGCCACATCGCCGCCGAGCAATCCGAGACGGTTCATACTGGAGATCGGCGTGATCGGAATGGCGACGTTAAGGCGCAGATATTCGTGCGGCTGACCGTCCGAAAGGAAGGTCGTGTAGCCCGGACCGGTGATCGAGTTTTCGGGAATGCCGGTGGCGAAGATGGCCACCAGATCGTTGCGCGGCGGCGGCGGAACGTTGATTCCGAAAACGAGACTCATCAGGCGGGCCAGTTCCGGGTCGAGGACGAACGGAGCGGCCACGGCATCGTTTTCCGGCGACAGTGAATTGAAGGCGTCCTTCAGTTTGAGGGGAATGACGACCTCGTTGACCAGCGGATTTCCGAGCCGCGAGATTTGCCGCCACGCGCCCTCGCTGCCTCTCGAACCGTCGGCCTTGATGACGCGGGTCGAGCGGCGGCTGGCCGTCGCCCAGACGCCGACGACCGCATCCGGCGAGGTCGAACTGACCGGAACTTGCCGCGAATTGGTCAATTCCTGGATCGGGACTTCGATGGCGATCGAGTTGACGTTGTAACCCTGGGTCGTGTCGATCCCGCCGCTGGTTCCGATCGAGTTGAGGTTGAGACCGTCAAAAACGCTGCCGACGTCGATGTAAAAATACTCGTCGCGCTGACCGGCGAAGACCTTGCCGCCGTTGGGCAGATCGTAAACCGCCGGCTGTCCGAGGTTCTGCTCGTAATTGGGCGTAACGCGCGGGCCGACGTTGCTCGGCGGAACCATAAGACCCGCGCCGAGAACCATTCCGCGTCTTCCCGAACGGCGGTCAACCCTCGTGACGGTGTAGGTTTGGGGCATATTGTAATCGATGTCGGTCAGCGAACTGATGACCGCATCTTCGTTGACGGTCGAATGACCGAGGATCGTGTCGCCGTTGAGAATGCGGGTCGTGAACTGAAACTGATAGGTGATGTCCTCGCGTCCGTCGCCGGTGTTGTCGATCTTGATCTCGTAGAGAACCGTGTCGTCGAAACGAAAATACTGCGGCCCGCTCGAAGGATCCTGCAAAGGAATGTAATTGGCGATCAGCGTGACGAACCCGTCGCGGCCCGGTTCGACGCTGCGAAAAGCGTAGGTGTCGGTGTTGTCGGCGAACCTGTCCATGCTGATCAGCGGCGCCTCGGCGTGGCTCGAAGCCAGAGCAGGGAAGGGGGCGGCCAATCCGACGCACAGGGCGAAAACAAAGAAAATGTAAGCCATTTTCAAACTCTTTAGATAAACAATTCTTTTCATTTTTCTACTCCTTAAAATAGCGGTCGAAAATTTCGATTTCAGACCGACCGAACCCGATTAGGAAGGATTTTTGGTTTTCTCCGGGCCGACCGGTCTGAGATCGAAAAGCGATATTAATGTGTGTCGAAATTGGCGATCGGATAATCGCCGTTCTGGCCGAACGGGGTCTGGATCAGAGCGTTGTTCGTGCTTCGCAAGGCGTAAAAAATCCCGCCGATCGGATCGTAAACGGCAACGTCGGTCCGTCCGTCTCCGTCGTAGTCATTCTGCGCCGTATAATGCGGTTTGGTTCCGAGTTGGACCGCATAAAAGGAAAAGTCCGAACTCCGCAGAATGTACCAGACATAAGGCGTTCCCTGACGAACTACGGCGAAATCGGTTTTGCCGTCGCCGTCGTAATCGCCCGGCGCGACCAGATCGCTTCCAAGTCCCCAGTTGATGGCCGTAAATCCGGCGGTGCTCCGCTGAACGAAGAACGTCGCCTGACCGCCGGGATCGCCCCGGAAGGTGGCCAGATCGAAACGGCCGTCGCCGTCGTAATCGCCCGGCGCGACAAAATCGCCGGCCAGACCGAACTGGTCGATGCGGACCGTTCCCGTCAGACTCTGGAAGATGAACCAGGTCATTTGGCCTCCGGAGCGGCGGACGACCGCCAGATCGGCCTTGCCGTCTCCGTCGTAATCGCGGGCCACCGGTTCGTCGCCGGGGGCTCCGAACTGAGAGATCTGAACGGTTCCGTCCGAAGAGCGAACGATGTACCAGTTTCCTTCGGTTTGCCGCCAGACGGCCGCGTCCGTTTTGCCGTCGCCATCAAAGTCGGCCGGCGTCAGAAAATCGGTGTTGGCGTTGCCGAAGGCGAAGTTCTGGGTGTTGCCGTCCGGGCGGAGGATGTACCAGTTGTTGTTGTTGACCCGGAAGGTCGCCAGACTGGCCAGAGAATTGCCGTCGAAATCGAAGCGGTTGACGGCCGTCGGGAATCCGACCGTTAAGCTGATGATCGGGAAATTGGCGCCGATCGGAGCGATAAAGGCCGCCGTTCCGGTCGCCGTATCCACTTCGTAAAGCCCCGAGTTGCCCGCCGGATTTCCGCCGACGATGAGTTCGAGCGCCGCCAGTCCGCGGTTACTGCCCCGGATGATGTCGAAACCGGCGTTGGCCGATGTGTTCCAGGTCAGCGGGCCGACCGTCAGGAGCGTCCCGGCGTTGGCCGGATTTTGCTGGGCGAGAATGTCGAGATCGGAGTCGATGTCGAAAAGTCTGGTCGAAGTGGCCCCGCCGAAACTGTTCTCGTAACCGACCGCGACGATGTTCGGATTGGCCCCGCTGTTCGGGTCGCCGCCGTCGTAGGCCAGGGTGCCGTCGCTGATGGTCGCTCCGGTGTCGGGATTGGCCCGCCGGTTCTGATCAACGTCGTTGACGATGCGGATGCGGTCGACGGTCGGATTGAAATCGAAACCGAAATCGCTGCCGGCGGTCAGTTGATCGACCGAGCCGCGGACGGTGGCCGCTCCGGTGATCGGGTTGATCGAATAGAGCGTCCGGCTGACCGCTCCGGTCGGATCGCTGCCGTAGCCGTAAAGCTCTCCGGTGGCCGGGCGGAAATCTATCCCGCGCAGGGTTTCGCCGGGGTTGAGCCCGGTTACGGTCACCGAATTGGTCAGAACATTCGGGTTTTTGGTGCTGAACTGGATCAGCTGATTGTTCGGCCCGAGACCGTAGGCGGTCAGCCCCTCGGCGTAACCGATCTCGACGGCGATGTCGGTGATGGTCTGGTCGCCGAGCGAACCGATCAGAGTGGCCGCTCCGGTTTGCAGATTGACGGTGTAAAAACCGAGCGCCGAACCTCCAGCCCCGGCCACGTTGAACGAAGCGTAAGCGATATTGCTGGCCGCCGTGTGATCGAATCCGGCCACATCCGTTACGTTTATGCCGAGCGAACCGATGGTTTGAAGCATCCCGCTGTTGGCCGGATTTTGCGTAACCAGAACGTCGAGCCCGGAATCGATGTCGTAAAGCGTCGTCGATGTGGTGTTGACGAAACTGCCGATATAGGCCGCGCCGGTGACGGTCGGGTTCTGTCCGCTGTTCGGGTCGCCCGACGAATAGACGAGCGTTCCGTCAACCACATTACTGCCGTTGATCGGGTTGGCCCGCAGATCCTGATCGGCGTCCGAGACGATCCGGATGCGGTCGGCCACCGGGTTGAAATCGAAACCGAAATTGGTGCCGCTGAGCGGGGTCGTCAAAACTCCGACCAGAGTGGCGGCTCCGGTTCTTTTGTCGACGGTGTAGATTCGACTGGTGCTGCCGAGCGCGTAAAGCTGGCCGGTGGCCGGTCGAAAATCGATGCCGAGGACCGACTCTCCGCTTTGCAGTCCGGTGATCGGCCCGACCGTCGTAACATTGCCGGGCGAAGTGGCGCCGAAACGCACCAGTTGATTCGATGAATTGATTCCGTAAACGGTGGCGGCAATTGCCTGTGATAACCCCGCGAAAAAAAGTAAACCTAGTATGATCGGCACGCTCAAAAGGCCGCGCCGCGTAATTCTTAGCCTCATAAAATCGGAAATCCTCCTAAAGTTAAATGAACTGATTTTCTTTCTGAGTCAGACCATTTTTTTTGGTAGGGCAACAGACGAAATCGGGGTTCTCTCTTGCAAATGCTCTGAATGGCTCTTACTAAAAAACTTATTTTTTCTTTCAGACACCTTATTCGAGGGCTTCCGCCGAACAGATTCAATCGGGAGATTTTTTTTTGGTCGGCGGCGTTCTTTGTTCCAGTGGTCAGTGGCCGGTGGTCAGATCCCGAAAGCGGGCCGAAAAGATCGACGGGCCGCAAATTCAACTGACCATTGATCACCGGCCACTGACCTCCGCCTGTCGATCGCCGTGACAAAGTGCGAATTTTACGAGGTTTTGATATTGTTTAGTATTGATCTAAAATCCCCGGTTTTCGCCGGGAAACGGATGCTTTTTATGGACACCAAATTAATCAGGAATTTTTCGATCATCGCCCACATCGACCACGGCAAATCGACCTTGGCCGACCGCATTCTGCAACTGACGAACGCCGTCAGCGAACGCGAGATGGAGGCCCAACTCCTCGACAATATGGATCTCGAACGCGAGCGCGGGATCACCATCAAATCGCACGCCGTCCGGCTCGATTACCGGGCCAAAGACGGACAGGATTACGTCCTCAATCTGATCGACACGCCCGGCCACGTCGATTTTTCCTATGAAGTGTCGCGCTCGCTTTCGGCCTGCGAAGGCGCTCTTCTGGTTGTCGATGCCTCGCAGGGCGTCGAGGCTCAAACATTGGCCAACACTTATCTGGCCATCGGCAACGATCTCGAACTGATCCCGGTTCTCAACAAGATCGATCTGCCGTCGGCCGAACCGGAACGGATCAAGGAGCAGATCGAGAACATCATCGGTTTGGACGCCAGCGAAGCGGTCGAGACATCGGCCAAAACCGGTGCCGGGGTCGATCAGGTCCTCGAAGCCATCGTCGAAAAGATTCCGGCTCCGAAAGGAAACCGCGAGGCGCCCCTCAAGGCGCTCATCTTCGACAGTTGGTACGATTCTTACCGGGGCGTCATCGTTCTTTTCCGCGTCATCGAAGGGACGATCAAAAAGGGAACCAAGATCCGTTTTTTCAACACCGGGCGCGAATATCTGGTCGAAACCCTCGGCGTCAACCGGCCGGCTCCGACGCCGATCGGCGAGCTCGGCGTCGGCGAGGTCGGTTTTCTGACGGCCTCGATCAAAACCGTCGCCGACGTTCAGATCGGCGACACGATCACCGAAGCGGCCAACCCGACCGAAAAGCCTTTTCCCGGTTTTCAGGAGGTCAAACCGATGGTCTTCGCCGGTCTTTACCCGACCGAGTCGGCCCAATACGAAGATTTGCGCGACGCGATGGACAAACTGCGTTTGAACGACGCCTCGTTCTTCTACGAGCCGGAATCCTCGACCGCCCTCGGTTTCGGTTTCCGCTGTGGTTTTCTCGGGCTTTTGCACATGGAGATCATTCAGGAGCGATTGGAGCGCGAATTCGATCTCGAACTGATCACGACCGCGCCGGGCGTTCGTTACCAAGTCAGGACGACCGACGGCAAAACGGTCGAGGTCGATTCGCCCTCGCAGATGCCCGAACCGGTCAGAATAGATAAGATCGAAGAGCCTTACATCGAAGCCACGATTCTGACCTCGGACGCTTACCTGGGCGGAATTCTCCCCCTTTTGGACGAAAAGCGCGGGATTCAGAAACGCTTCGAATACGTCACGGAAAACCGCGTGATGCTGGTTTACGAACTGCCTTTGAACGAGATCGTGCTCGATTTTTACGACCGCTTAAAGAGCGTCTCGCGCGGTTACGCTTCGCTCGATTATCACCTGTCGGGTTACAAAGAGGGCGATCTGGTCAAACTCGACGTTCTGGTTTCGGGCGAACCGGTCGATGCTCTGTCATTGATCATGCATCGCAAATCTTCGGCCACGACGGGCCGCGCTCTGACCAAAAAGATGAAGGAGTTGATCCCCCGCCAGATGTTCGAAGTCCCGATCCAGGCGGCCATCGGCAACAAAGTGATCGCGCGCGAAACCGTCAAAGCGATGGGCAAAAACGTCACGGCCAAATGCTACGGCGGCGACATTTCCCGCAAGCGCAAACTGCTCGAAAAACAAAAAGAAGGCAAAAAGCGGATGAAAAAAGTGGGCCGCGTCGAAATTCCGCAGGAAGCGTTTTTGGCGGTTTTGAAGGTCAATGAAAGCTGATTCGATTTTGGATTTTAGATTTTGGATTTTGGATTTGTCGGAGGTTAAACCGACTGCCGCGCAATTTGGTTTTCATTTCTGATTACGGAGCCGTGATCGGACATTTGAATTATCTGAATAACCTTTGTGTCCTTTGTGCCTTCGTGGTGGATAAATAAAAAATGAGGAAAATATGAAAAGGCTTTTCGTTCTTTTGTTTTTCATTCCGGCGCTGTGTGGTTTTGCCACGGCTCAAACGCGGCTTCCCGAACTCGATAAGGCCAAAGAGATAACACTTCTTCAATCGACCCGCGATGATGTCAAAAAAATTCTGGCGGATTTTGAGGCCGACGATGAAGATGCCGAATCGTTTACCGGCAAAAAGGCGGACATCGAGATTTCCTATTCAACCGGAGGTTGTTCCGATGAGGATTCGGAGGAAATTTGGAATATTCCCGAAGGAAGGGTTTCTCTGATAGAGATTTCTCCGAATGATCCGGTTAAGATCGAAGATTTGGGATACGCCGTTTCAAATTTTCTGAAAGAGAAGGAGTTCAACAATGTAGATAATCAATTTATCTACCACAACAAAAGTTTCGGAATTGCCTTCAGGGTGGAAGAAAATATTATTCAAACGATCTTTCTTTTTCCGTCCAACAGTTATCAATCAAGATTATGCGACAATGAAGAGGCAAAAGAGTTTTATTCGAACGAGAGCTGGTTCGGAAAGACGAAACTTGAGGATAGAGAACGATGGATCGTAGACGCTGATGTCAATGATCTGGCTTTAAGCGCAAATGAAATAATTATTGGTTGCAGTGAACCCGCCAAGAAAAATAGCTGTTCGATCGGGGATGGGAGAATTTCAGTAACTACTACCGCAGTTGATCCCGAAGGCGATGTGTTGACTTATATTTATAAGGTTTCGGGCGGGAAAATCGTCGGTTCTGGCAAAGAGGTCGTCTGGGATTTATGGGGCGTTAAGCCCGGAACCTACAACATTACGGCGGGAGTCGATGACGGTTGCGGGATTTGCGGAAAGACCGTGACCCGAACGGTTGTCGTCAAAGAATGTCCCGACTGTTCAAAATAAGGGCTGACTGTTTTTAAACCCGCCTCCGGCAACAAAGGAAATTGGTTCGATTTTCATTCTCGCCCCCCGGCGATAATTTGAATTTAACCGGACTAAAATGACGGCTCTCAAGCCGGTTCCTTAAATATTCCCCGAAATACGAAATCATCACTGTTAAAAAGATTTGAATCAATTGCCTCCACCTTCAGGTGGAGGTGCGATGAATCCCTCGATATTTATGGCTTTAGCCGAATCGGCCGCGGATCCGAATTTGACCTTTTGAACTTGGGCTAAAGCTTTTAGGAACACAATTTTATTTTTCAAACATTCGGCTTAAGCCTTGAGATCATTGTCATTTGCCCGAACCTCCACCTGAAGGTGGAGGCAACTGATAAAATTTTTGAACTAATTTTTTTACAGTAATGGCTCCGAAATCCCAAATCACTTGACGAATTCGCACGGCTCGATCAGGATCCGCCCGTAACGGTTTTCCAGGATCTTGCCTTTGAAAACCCGGTTCTCTCTCTGTTTGGCCAGATCTTCGGGCGGTTTTTGCGGAACGACGCATCCGGCTATCCGCTTGTTGGTTTTCGGGTCGGCCAGATCGACGCGGATGCGGTCCTTGCCAGCGACCTTCGAACCGGTCGTCGAGTGGTATTTGCCGATGACGGTGACCTCTTTGCCTTTCCAGGCCTCTTCGTCGGCCAGAAAAGCCGCGTTCAATTCCTCGGCCGGAACCGGTTTGTTGGGGTCGATGTCCCCGGGTTTCAGGCTCGAAGTCTTCGGCTTTTCCTCTCCGGTTTTCGGCTGTTCGGCCGGTTGGCTTTTCTCCGGTTCCGCCGTCTTTTCTGCGGTCGGTTTTTCGGTCGAAGCCGTCTGGCACGCGCTGAAAGAAATGATTGACAAAAAAACAATTGCTGAAACTATTAAAAACCTCACTTTTTCCTCCTTTTCATTAATATTCACTTTTCCGGCGAAAGCGATTTCCCGGAATTGAAACGCTCGGCCAGCGCCTTGACCTCGTCCGGATCTTCGCCGCCGCCGAGGATTTTCAGATCTCCGCCGTCATCGGCGAGAGCGAAATAGATCTCATCGACCTTTTTGTCGCGTTCCCAGGCGTAGATCTCGGTCGGGACGATATCGACCCTGCCGATCTTCTGCGAACCGTCCAGGTTTGGCCGGGGAAACCATTTTTTGCGGCTTCCCTGTTCGTAAACCCTGTTTCCGGCCAGTCCGCTTCCGCCGACCAGATTTTCGTCGTAGGCGGCCGGATGCCAGTGTTTTTTGAACAGGTCCTCGTCATTGTTTTTAATGCCGTTTTCCAAATCGGCAAAGATCGCTTTCATATCTCCTCCGCTTTTTGCGCCCGGACCGCCGCAAGCCGCCGCTAGCAAAGCGATCAGGCAAAAAGCCGTTGACAGGTAAAAATTTGTTTTCATAATCGTTGTTTAATAAATGAAATTAGGCATCGGGAACTTCTGACCCGACGGCGTGAAACATAACAAGTTCCCCTCCCATTTACTGAAATCTATTCCCTTCAGGTAATATCTCTGGAGTTCATCGGCGGCAAAAACATTGGCGTTGGTTTCCCTCGCCAGTTTTTTCATCAGGGCTTCTCCGTTTCCTTCTCCATCGCCGCTTCCGGGCTGGATGTCGGCCGCTCCGCAGGAATAGACGATGATGTTTTCCACCTTGTTTTTGATTTCGGCCCAGATCGCGACCGTTTCTTCCAGCAAGCCTTCCGTTCCCAACTGGAGCCCCAAACCGCCGTCCCACAGCGAAACCTCTGCTCCGAGAACTTTTCTGGGGTTTTTCCGTCCGTAGCCGTGGCACATGATCGACAGATTTTTGATCTTTCCCCCGTTGCCGGCCGCAATCCCCTGCAAGAATGTGAATGCAAAATGTAGGGAGATGGCTTCGCTCAGTTCAAATATATTGGATGTTATTCTCTTCAAAGCGGAAAAGTTGCCGTCCAGTCTAAGATCTCGAAAGATCACATTTTTGTTTAACATAAATTACCTCTTTACTATTTCAACTTAAAAACAACCATCGGGCCCGTTCTCAGGCCCGCAACCGCCCGGACAAAACGACGGCAAATTTCCGGAAAGCGGGCGTTTCAGGTTGTCGGTTCCGGGATTTTTTCTATTTTCAATTTCTCGCCCGATCGAGTCTCTTCCTTTGTTTTCTTCGCCCGAATTTTCACCGCCAAAGCTTTCTGACGACATTATCAACCTGGCCGTCCGGTCCTGTCGCCACATATGTTGGTGGAGAGCGCCACATACATAAGTGGGAAAATGCCGAAAAGAGATCGGGGTCGGTTCCCGCCAACAGTCCCTTCGGAACGTAACGGAAAGCCGGGATTTGAATTATTAATTTGAATTGAATTATTTTAGGAAAGAACAGACCCGGAGATGGTTTTTTTCGAATAAAAATGTGCAGAAATATCAGAACTTTATACAATTTCCAGCCCCCCGCCACCGATGATGAGGTCCGGGCGGCGGCCGTTCAGTTCGTTCGCAAGGTGAGCGGTTTTCAGAAACCCTCGGCCGCCAACCGGGAGGCGTTTGATAGGGCGGTCGAAGAGATCTCGGCGTCCTCGAAAAAATTGCTGGACTCGCTGGTGACGGCCGCGCCGCCCAAAGACCGCGCCGTCGAAAGGGAAAAGGCGAGAGAGAGAAACCGGCTCAGGTTCGGGACGACCGGAAAGAGTTGAAGAATACTTGCGCCGGATGGATCATTTTCCGGCCGCCTTGGCTTTGGGCCGGGCGACGCGGTACATCTCTGCGGCGATCCGGTCGCCGAGTCCGTCCTGATAGAGGTCGAAATGCGTCTTTCCTTCGAGATATTCTATCCGGGCGTCGCTTCCCAGTTTTTTCAGTTCGCCGTCCAAAAGGCGGACCGCTTCATCGAGATGAAAAGTGTCGGCCGTTCCGACGATGATGTGGAGTTTGCCTTTTAATTTCGGCCCGAGCGTTTTCCAGTTGTCCCGCAGAACGCGCGAAATGTCGTATTTTTCCCAGGCCCGGGCGACTTCCGGGTCGATCCGTCCGGTTTCCGGATCGGCCAGCGACATCGGACGTCCGTCGGGACCTTTCGGACTGAAAACGGCGTTGAACGAGGCGAACTGCCCGCCGTAATGACCGAGAACCATCTCCTGTTCGGCGTATTGTCTGATCGACATCAGTTCGCGCCCGCCGAACCGAACCAGATTATATTCCTTGCCGTCCGGGTTGCGGTAAAGATTGCCGAGCGGATCTGCGGTCAGATCGGGGCCGGTGAAATTGCGGAAATCGACCGGGTCGGGCGAGGTTGACCAGGTTCCGCCGAAGAAATCCGGGTGCGAGATCATCACCCACAGCGTCGCCCAGCCGCCCGAAGAATGGCCGGTCAGAAATCTACCCACGGGGCGGGCGTCCATCCGGAACTCTTTTTCCAGATGGGGGATGAACTCTTTGACGAGAGCGGTTCCCCACGGCCCGTTGTTGACCGAATCGGCGAAAACGTGATGTCCGAGCGGGCAATGCGCGTTGAGATAAACGTAGATCATCTCGGGCCGCGAGCCTTCCTGCATTTTTTTGATCAGGTCGGGGGCGCCCCTGAGCGGTTTCAGATGATCTCCGCCGTAACCGTGGATCGAATAAACGGTCGGATATTTCTGCGGTTTCGACTGATCGTAACCGGGCGGCAGAACGACGCTCGCCTCCATCTTGACGGGGCGGCCCCAGAATTTTGAGAGCATCGGGCTTTCAAATTCGACGAGGCGGACGTTTTCCGGCACATCGGGTCTTCTTGTCAGGGCCAGCATTGAGAGCGTCAGTTCGACCTCCTCGGACGGCAGAGAGACTTTGACGACCTCGCTCCTAAGATCGCCCGCACCCTGTCCGTCGTAGGTGTATGAGTGATTCTGATCGAGCAAGGCCATGACCTGATATTCGCCGTCCGGCGCCTCGGAGAATTTGCGCGGGAAAGCCTCCCGGTCGGGATCGATCTCGATGATCTTTTCCCCGTCCAGATTGCTGACCTCGGTTCCGCTGACATAGACCGCTTCGGGATCGGTAAAATCGGGCGAGATGTCGGTTACGGGGTCGGATTTTTTGGTCATAAAGATCAACAGCCGGCCGGAATAAGACAAGCCTGAGCCGACTTTTAATTTGACCTTAAAACGTACCTTTCCCGCCGCCTCGGCGCTCATCGGACCGGTCAGCGCCAGCGCGCAGAAAACAAGCAAAGACGCCCACAGCAGGGCTTTGTTTTTATTTCGCATTTTTCTCATCTCGGTTTGAATTTATTTTCAGGCAATTTTAACCGATTTTTTTTGGTTCGGCTAAAGCCCGTTTGCCGAAAAGAGTAATCATCGGAACGGAGAGCGGCAGCGAGGCTGCCGGGTTTTCTTCCCGTCGGATCGTTTTCCAATTGCCGGTACATCGAAAAACCGATCGTTCGCTTGATTTATGTTCGACTATACACGAAATTAATAATTGTTTATGAAACTTGGGATCGAACCGATCAACGCGACGGACGGCGACTTTTCAAATTTCAAACAAGGTTATGTGGCATGAAGATTTAAGCAAATATACTGAGTTTGGGGAAAAATTTTCTAAGACCATTTGCGGGGATGACTACGCAGAAATTCTAATTGCCGTCGGTTGGCTGGAAAAAGGGAAAACTTACGCGACTGGCGAAACTCCAAAAGGTGTTTGCGAAAGACTTCTCGAATTTAGAAAAACGTCTGTCTTGCGCCTTGGATTTTGCGGAAGGCACCAATGCGATTTCTGCGGCTCTGAATTTATAGATGAATTTGGGGCTGTGACAATATTCGTCGCTTACAAGAACAAGATTTATGTTTGTCCCGATCTGATCGTTCATTACATCGAAAAACATTCTTATCTGCCGCCGGCCGAATTTATTGAAGCGGTTTTGGCCCATACTCCGCAAGAATCACAGAAGTATTTTAAGAAATTTTGGAAATCATCTGAAACAAAATGAAAGTTACAATCGGACAGATCAACACGACGAACGGCGATTTTGCCGGGAATGCCGAGAAAATCTTGAAAGCCATCGAAACGGCCCGGCGGGACGGAGCGGATCTGGTCGTTCTGCCGGAAGTGGCGACGCACGGCTACACTTCGCAGGACTGGTTTCTCGACCGCGACATCATCGAAACGGCCGAAGGTCATCTGAAAAGGATCATCGAGGCTTCGAAGGGATTAACCGTCATCGTCGGGACGATCCGCAAAAACGAGGAGACCGACGGCCGGAGGCTTTTCAACGCGGCGGCCGTTCTGCACGACGGCCGATTGGTGGGTTACGCCGACAAATCGCTTTTGCCCGAATACGACGTTTTCGACGACCCGCGCTATTTCGAACCGGGCGAACACCGCCGGATGTTCGAGATCGACGGCAAAAAACTGGGCGTCGTCGTTTGCGAGGATTTCTGGAACGATAAGACCTTCTGGCGTGAAAGGCTCTACGACGAAGACCCGACCGACGAATTGATCCATCAGGGCGCGGATCTGATCATCTCGATCAACGCCTCTCCTTATAACAAAGGCAAGATCCGTCTGCGTTGCGATATGGTGGCGCACCGGGCCGGGGCGCAGAAAGTTCCGATCGTTTTCGTCAATTTGGTCGGCGGAAACGACGGGATCATCTTCGACGGCGCGAGTCTGATCGCCGACGAAGAGGGCGACATCATCCTTCAGGCTCCGGCTTTTGAGGAGTTTTACGGGACGGTCGAGATCGATGTCCGCGAACCCGACCGGCGCGGGATCACCGGCGACGAACTCGAATCGATCCGTCAGGCTCTGGTTCTGGGAGTGCGCGATTACGCTCATAAAAACCGTTTTACGAAGGCCGTTCTGGGACTGTCGGGCGGGATCGATTCGGCGATGGTCGCAACTCTGGCCGCCGAAGCGCTCGGGGGCGAAAACGTCCTCTGCGTGATGATGCCCTCGCCTTTTTCTTCCGAAGGAAGCATCTCGCATTCGGAAAAACTGGTGAAAAATCTCGGCTGTGAGGTGCGCACCGAACCGATCAGCGCGCCTTACCAGGCCCTGATGAATCAACTCGAATTCCGCCAGCCGACCAAAGGCGGCGAGAATCTGGCCGCCGAAAATATGCAGTCCCGCCTGCGCGGGGTGATCTTAATGAGCATCTCCAACGCCGAAGGCCGTCTGGTTCTGGCGACCGGCAACAAGTCTGAACTGGCCGTCGGCTACTGCACGCTCTACGGCGACACCAACGGCGGTCTGGCGGTCATCGGCGACGTTCTAAAGACCGAGGTTTACGCTCTGGCGCGCCACATCAACGAGGCGGCGGGACGCGAGGTGATCCCGGTCGAGATCATCGAAAAAGCCCCCTCGGCCGAACTCGCGCCGAATCAGTTCGATCAGGATTCCCTGCCGCCTTATGAACTGATGGACCCGATCTTAAAACTCTATTTCGAAAACAAACTCTCGCCCGAAGCCATCATCAAGGAGGGCCACGACGCCGAACTCGTCTATACGCTTTTGAACAAGGTCGAATCCCCGGCCAACGAATTCAAACGCCGCCAATTGCCGCCGACCCTGATTATTTCAAAAAACGCCATCGGCGTCGGCCGCCGGCGGCCGGTGACGCATAAATATCGAAGGGACCGAAAATGAATCTGGCCAATATCGAGGATGTGATCGCTGTTTTGGATGATATGAGAAGCGAAAATATCATCCAAAAATTCGCCATCGGCGGTGCGTTCGCAGCGACTCTCCACAATGAGCCGATCTCAACAATTGATCCGGACATCTTTTTTCTTCTGGCGGAAAAAAGCGACAATCTGATCCTAAGTCTGGATGCCGTTTATGAGTACGCCGGGAAGCACAATTTTTCATTTGACCACGAATTTATCAACATTCATGGCTGGCTCGTCCAATTTGTTGAGGCCAGCCATAATCCTTTGTGGATAGAGGCAATTGAAGAGGCTCAGTCGGTAATGGTCGGAGAAAAGAAAATTTTTGTGATTGATAAGGAGCATCTCGCAGCTATGTGGATTTTTGCCGGAAGGGCTAAGGATTATCAGAAAATAGCAATGTTTTGGGAGGCTGGAATTTTAGATCAGGAAAAACTTTTTGATATATTGGAAAGGCATAATTTATTGTCAAAATGGAATCAACAAAAATGGCGGTTTATTGATGGAGAATGAGGATTTACAAACTGCGGCCGTTGCCGATCTAACTGAACGCAAAAAAGTTTCCCGCCAATATTTGCGCGCTCTGTCACCGGCGGAAAAAATAGCTAAACTCATCCAATTGCAGGAACAATATTATCAAATGCTCAAAATCCGTGAAGAAAACGGCGGTCGCCCGATCCCCGAAAAATGGCGAAAATGGCATCGGGCGCGGTACGAAAATTCGACCAATAAATAAATCCGAATACTCAGTTGTTACATAAGTAATCATCTCGCTCAAAAAATGTTTGCCGGTTGGAGTCCGGACGGAAAACTGCTGTTGACCGCCGACATCTCAAGGGGGGCGATCCTGCTTTGGGAAGTTCCGGGTAATTGATCAGGTATAAAGGGGGCTTCCGAAGATTTGCTCGGGCTGATACAGGGAATACCGCCGTGAGATCGGGCGGGCACGAGACCCGACTGATGCGTTTTTTGAATTGTCCGAAAAATTCTTCCGGTTTGGCGGCCGGATGTGATAATTTTTAAAGCAAATTTCACATCGGAGAGGGGAAAAAATGAAAATTACCTTATTGATCTTTGTTTTGTTGTTTTCGTTCGTTCACGCATCAGCGGCCGATGATCCGGATATTCTCAAGTTCAAGGGCAAGATCGGTTTCACCAAAGGGGAAGACAAGATTCTCGGATACAGATTTTTCGAGGGCGGCAAAAGATTTTTGCTGATCGGTGAGAAAAGTCTCCAGATCTGGGATGTCGAAACGGCCAAACTCCTGAAATCCATGCCGCATCAGTTGTCGCAGTTCGGTCCGAGGGGGTTTTTCAGCAAATACGTTCTGCTGGGAATCCCGCAGTTGATTGATCTGATGACGCCCTATCTGGTCGATCCGGACGGAAAATGGATCGCCCTGATTGAGAAAATCGACGACAAAACAAAGGCGGTCGTCGTCCGCGATCTTCGGGATCTGAAACAGATAAAAGTTCTCCGCCTTCCCAATGTCTCCGTCGAATACATCCATTTCGACGAGCAGAAAAGCGAGATCAATGTTTTCGGCATAACGTCCGAGATAGGAGATTTCGCCGTTTGGGACAGAGAAAGCCTGGACCTGAAAAGGGTCATTTCGATCAACGGATACAAGTGGCATAAATTGATCAGAAACGAGGAAAAAATGATCGTCGGGACCGGTGATACCGAAACTTCATTCAACCTCTGGGATTTGAAACACGGAAGCCAGTTGACGCTCCGCGACGTCAAAACCGGGGCGATCGAAAAGACCTTTGCGGCCGAAAATCTGGAGCCGCGAACGTCTTTTCAAAAAACCACCATCAGTCCCGACGAGCGATTTATGATGTCGGAAAGAAACAACCGTTATTTCGTCTGGGAAATCGACGGAGGGCGTTCATCGCCGCGTTTTGAGGTTTCCGCCAAAAACGACGGAGAAGACCTCAGTTATCTGGGCACGATCGGCGGGCGGTTTATGATCTTTTCGGCCGACAAGAAACTTTATGTTTACGATTTTGCCGGAAACGGACTGCCGAAATACGTGCTTTCCGCCGATGCCCCGAAAGACAGCGTCCAGCTTTTCGACAAGACCACAGACGGAAAATACATCGTCGTCGGCGAAGACGAAAAGATCTCGGTTCTGGAGACGGGAGGGGACGGAAAACCGCTTTTCCGGATCGTCAGGGACAGCGAAAAAGAGCGGTTCACGACCGTCAAATTCGTCAGTGGCGAGAACCTGCTTGCCGTCGGTCGGGTCAACTCCAGCGAGAAAAAGCCGGAAAGAACGGAGTTTTACGATGCCGAAACGGGCCGACTCGAGTTCACGGTTCCGTTTGGTTTTGATCCAAATATAAGTTTCACCCCTGACAAAAATTATATCGTCAGCCGGGGACTGGGAAGTGTGAAGTTCTGGAATGTGGCCGAGAAAAAGTTTTTCTTTATCGGGCTCGAAGTTCATTATCCGGATAGTTCTGATATGTCCATGTCGTGGGATTCTCCGTATAACAAGGAAACCGTGGCCTTCAGCCCGGATTTTAAGTTTTCTCTGAGATACGGCGACGATGTTGTGGCCGTTTTTGACAATGAGAAAGGGGACTATGTCGAGTCGCTTTTTGACCGCGAAAGAGTCAAATACAACAAAAAAAACAAGGTCAAGAAAAGCGGTCTGGGCGACGCCGGATGGTCGCCCGACGGAAAGACCATTTACGCGCTGGACGAAAAATCGAGAACCGTTAATCTCTGGGAAGTCGGCAGTTAACAAATGTCCGGCAATTGCTGAGTGCGGATTTCCCGACGAGCGCCGGAGGATCGATTAACCGCCAATCCAATGATCGTTAATAAGCGAGCTTACCGGTCGAGACTCTGTTTTGCCAAACCCAGCCGAATGAATGTGATAAAGATTTTCTCGCCAGAGAATGGACTTTGGGATATTTCAGCAAAGAGGTCGCCACAGCCGCCCAATTCCACGATCCGTTGGTTTTTATCAGCACCGCTCGGACTATCTCCGTTATTATTATTTCGCTCCACACCGGCGCTTCGACTCTTCCAATCTCCCTCCTTCGGAAGCGAACCAGATAGCTTCGATCGATCGCCTCGATGATCAGAGCCTGGGCAAAAGAAATGTCGTTTTCGGTCAGATCGGCGGAATTTCTTCCGCCGATCTGACCGAAGAAAAAATCCAGAACATACCAAGCTTCTTGCGCGTCCAGAACGATTTGACCCGCCGAGAAATGTAACAAGTTGGTCGGCGGAGATTCATATTCCGTCCTCTATTCGATTTTCGGAGTTTTAATGATTGTTTTTTTTCTAACTGCGGGATATTTCACTTGGCAGAATAATCATAAGTCTTCGGATCATTTCAATTCAGATAATTCAGGATTAAGGTTTGAACTAATAAAAAGTTCGGGTAATCCGCTCGCGGCAGCCATCTCGCCGGATGGCAAATACATCGCTTACATCAATGTCGCCAACGGACAACAAAGTCTCTGGCTTCGGCAACTTTCAAGCGGAGTGAATACGCAGATCGTCGTTCCTGAAAGCGAAGTAACTTTTTACCATCTCGAATTTTCGCGGAACGGCGAGTATATTTACTTTACCTGCGACGACAAAACCGAACCGGTGCATCTCGACCGGGTTTCCGTTTTGGGCGGCACGGTGAAAATACACATTTTAAACGAGGTGGACGGCGCATTTAGTATTTCGCCCGATGATCGTCTGATTTCTTTTCGCCGATATGGGAAGCAAAAACGCTCACTGCTGATTGCCAACATTGACGGAAGCGATGTTCGTCCGATTTTTGAAACGACGAAAACATTTACAGACAATGTTTTCTCACCGAACGGCAAAGCAATCGCTTTTGCAAACGGACAATCGGATACGGGCGACCGGGATTTTGGTATTTATTCAATTGATTTGGAAAGCGGCGAAGTAAAATCCGTCACCGATTTCCGTTGGCTTTATGTTCGCAGCATTATCTGGCTTCCCGACCAAAGCGGTTTGCTGGTAACGGCGCGGGTAAAAAATGACGAACCGAAACAGCTTTGGAAAATCTCCATGCCGGGCGGCGAAGTTGAAAAAATCACCGATACGCAAAACGATTTCAATCTGATTTCCGCCACCAAAGATTTGAGTAAAATCCTTTTGACACAGATTTCCCTTACTTCAAATCTCTACCTTGCAACATCTTTCGCGATTGACAATGTTCAACCAATCGTGCAGGCCTCCGAAGGAGTAACTTGGGCGGTCGAAGGCAATCTTGTTTACAGTTCTCCTTCGAGCGGCAACCACGATATTTGGATGTTGTCTAAAGATAAAACGAATCAGAAACAATTAACGACCGAAGATTCAACTGACTTTGATCCGCAATTATCGCCCGACGGACGATATATCGTCTTTATATCCGACCGCGGCGGAAAGTATAATCTGTGGCGGATATCTGCCGACGGAAGTGATCCCGTCCGATTGACGAACGGCGAAGGCGAGCAGAATCCCGTTTTTACGAAAGACGGTAAATTTGTCGTTTTTAATTCGATGAAGGATGTCAGTCTCTGGAAGATTTCCGTTGAAGGCGGGGAACCGACTCTTGTTTCCGACAAACGCGCTTACAATATTTCAATTTCACCCGACGGAGCAAAGTTCGCGCATTTTGCAGAAAAGGATAATAAATTAAAGATCGTCGTCAAATCTTTTTCCGACAACCGGATTTTGCGGGAATTTGCAATTCCCGAAAGACTTTTCGCCGGACACGATATTGTTTGGGCGAAGGACGGCGGATCCCTTATCTATTCGGCCGAGAATGCCAACCTTGTCGGCAATCTCTGGCAGCAATCGTTAAACGGCGGTTCACCGCGAAAACTTACAAATTATCTCTCCGACGAGATTTTCTATTTCGATCTGGCACCTGACAGCCGGCGATTCGCTCTCATTCGCGGTTCGTGGAATTACGATATCGTTTTGGCGACGGGTTTTAACGAATAAGGTTGGACGAAACTGATTTCATCACCCCTGTTTCTGGGAATATCGGGTGTTTTTTCGGAAACGATAAATCCAGAGTGCTTTACGTTTGTATACAAGGCCGCAGAGAGTTACGCCGTAACTCTCTGCGGCCTTCACGGATAAATTCGTTTCTCTAAGCCCTTACGCTGATTCTTGATCTGCTTTAAACCGTAATGGTGGTTCCATTGAATTTGGTCAGCGAAAAGCCGCCGAACTGTTCGTTGTAGCAGTTGCGGTGGTCGCGCATGACGGTGATGGCCAGTTCTTCGCCGAGTTTGTTGGACTCGGTTCCGTCCGAACGCCAGTGGACTCCGGCGATGTTCCTTCCCAGCGAGATGTTCGAAGCCAGTTTGTTGAGTTCGCCGCCGACCGTCAGCGGATCGCCGGTGTAGGGAACCAACACCTGACCGGTCGGATCGGGCATAACCGGATTGGGAATGACGAACGATTCGTCGAAAAACGCCTTGAGTACGGTGACGCAGGCTCCGGCGACCGTGGCGTGTCCGGCTCCGTAAGAAGGATGCATCGGCGAACCTTCGGGGAAAGCCTGTGGCAGAAAAGCGTTGCCGGCCGGGATGAATCCTCCCAGTCGGGAAGCGGTGTTGATCGAATCGAGAATTTCCTGATGAATCGGATAATCCGCGCCGTGAAAGGCCGTCCGGTCAACCCTTTCGGCGAAGACCTCGGGGCGCAGACGGCGGTGAACGAACCATTTCTGATTCCAGATCGATTTCAATGCGCGGGTCGAGACTTCGCATAAAAGAGCCGCGACGTGCGGGCCGCCGAAGGTGGCGAATCCGTCCTGCGTGGCCGAATTGAGATAAGGATTTCCGCTGTCGAACGGGGCGCCCATCCCGGCCAGCACCAAAAAAGCCTGAAAATATGACTGGAAGAGAACGTCAACGTGGACGTACTGACCGATGTCGCGGCCGTTGCGCATATAGCGAAGGGTCGGATCGAAAATATCGCCGTTTTGCGGCGAAACCCCGTTCTGGACCGCCAGCCAGCTGTCGAAATCGATCATATAATCGGCCCCGCCGTCGGCGATGGCGCGGGCGGTTTTGATCTGCTGATCGATCTTGTTGGCTCCGAAATTACAAGTTTGATAAAAGAACTGCGACAGGTACGGACCGGTTTTGTCGCCGGGCGTCAGGCCGCGAAAGAGAAGTTCGGGTGTCACCTGACCTTTGGCGTTCTTGGCCCCCTTGAAATCGTTTCCGAAAATATTCAGATCCGCCGCCGCCGCCTGAGCGGTCGGGCTGTTGGGATAATCCTCAAAGGGCACATCGCGCAAAAGCGCCATCCAGTAATTTTCGGCGATTTCCGCCGCGTTTTCGCGGCTGGCAAAAGCCGGAGCCGGAGCCATTCGCAGGCCGAAACAGTCCCTTCCCTCGATGTCCATGGCGAGACCCGATTGCGGATTGGCCAGTTTTCTGTCTCCGGCCAGCGGGATCAGTTCAAAGTCGGCCGGCACCTGGGAATTTAACGCCAGAAGCTGTTGATTGTAAGCCGAAACATCAACCTCGCCGTTCGATTGATGCGGGAGTCCCTTGGAAAAATTTCCTATTTTATTGGCGTATCTGGATTCGTCGCCGTTATTTGTCCGGGGGAATCTCAACTGGGTGTTGAAGAAGTTGTCTTGAGCGGCCGCGATCTTGAAATTCAGCGACTTGACGGCCCGTTCATAGCCGGGAAGATTGCGCTGGGCGGACGCCCGGGCCTTCGGATCGATCAGTGGCGCCGAACCGAGAGCCGCGACGGTGATGGCCGCTTTTCCCATATTGCCGAAAAACTTTCGGCGGCTGACCGCATTAACTTCAGATATTTCTTCATTTGCTTCTTCTTTTATAGGGTTTGGTTTTTCGTTCATTTTTTTACTGCTCCGGGGGGATTGGAAGGTAAAGGGATTTTTTTTCAAGCAAAGATAAAATACACTTTTTTCTCTGTTTTTTACAAGAGAAAAGTGAGGATTTTTTTGAGGCCGGGATCAGGGGCGCCGCCGGGGGCGATCATGATCGGGCGAACCTGCCGGAGGAAAATTGCGGGGAGGCCTTTTTTCAAAACTCTCGTCGGGCGTGCCGCGAACGCAACGCGGGATAAAGGGATATTCGGAAGTCAGGAAATAGTGGTAGATTCCTTCCGGAAATTCCGGGGTTTTTCCGAACCGGCCGTTGCATTGATCGAGATCGCCCGAACCGGCAGCGAACTCCCAGTCCGCTTCGAAAGTCCCGTCAAAAGCGCCTCCGGGGCCGTCGGGACGGTTTCCTTTTTTGAGGCGATAGCTCGGAGACATTTTTTTGACCTGACTTTGAGTGTCCATCGGGTCGGCGTGATCGTATTCCGAATAAACCGGAAAACCGTCCGAAGCGTAGCCGATCAGCAGGACATTTTTCTCTTTGTCTTTTCCCCTCAGATTTTCCACCAGACCGACCGGAATGCCGTGATAATGATAGGCTCCGGTCGGCTGAACGTGCGCGTTGTTCCGGTCAACTCCCAGATTCAATTTGCCGGTCAGGGCTTCATAGCGCCAGGCGGAACGCCCCCTTTCTCCCCAGTATTCGGCGGTGCCGGGATCGAAAGGCACGCCGTTTAATGCCACTCCGAAAAGCGGGGCCGGCGTGATCCGGTCCGTCGTTTTCGGATGAAGGGGAAGGCGGAAACGGTAATTTTGCGGGCTGATCCGGTTGGGATTGTTGCGGTTGGGAAATTCCCCCGTCGGGTGATCCGGAATGCCGTTCGATTTGATGTAGCGGTAATTTTTATCCGTCGTGATCTCGACCTCGTTTTGATAGCTCTTCTGCGCCGAAGCGCTCATTCGGCCCTGGACCAAGATCGAAACGGTCACAAATAATGCGGTCATAATGGCAAAAATAAAAATGCTTTTCATAAATTTAAACTCCCAAAATAAAATTGATGATGGTCCCGGACTTGATATCGGTCCGGGCGCGGCAAGAAAACTTGTTCGAAAAAAAAGGGCATATTTAATAATTCATTCTTTCGATAAACCAGAAAGCCCCGACCAAAATGATCAGGGACGAAACCATCGGGTTCAGCCGGTCGGGGAAAAAGCTGCATTTTTGCAGTTTCCGGAGCAGCGGCAGGATCGCCAGAGCGACGGCCAGTTGACCGATCTCGACTCCGAGATTGAAAGATAAAAGCGGGATAATGGCCCCGAAACCGCGTCCGATCCCGACTTCCTGCAAGGCGGAGGCGAAACCGAGTCCGTGAATGAGCCCAAAACCGTAAGCGAGCAAGGGGCGATTGTTTCCCTCGGGCTTGAAGATGTTTTCCAGTCCGGCGAAAACGATGGAAAGGGCGATCAGCGGTTCGACCGTCGACCCCGGAATCCTGATCACTTCGAGCGCCGCCAGCGACAAGGTGATCGAATGCGCGACGGTGAACGCCGTGATTATTTTGATCGTTTCCCGTCCGCTTTTAACGGTCATAAGCAGTACCAGCAAAAACAGCAGATGATCGAACCCGAAAAGGATATGTCCGATCCCGAGCGGGAAAAAAGCCCCGAACGACGAGTCGGCCCGGTCGCGGCCGAAGTCGAAAACAAAAGAATTATTTGGGCCGGAAAGGATCTGACGGGCGATGGTCTGCCCGTCGGCGTCCGTGACAGTCAGATATTGTTTGTGGCCCCGGCCGAGACGAATCGGAAGGAGAGATCTTATTTTGACGGAACCCGAGGCCTTTGCGGAAAACATCCGGCGAAAAATTATTCCGTCGGCGTCGTCCTCAATGGCTTCGACCGATTCCGGTTCGAGTCTTTCGGAACCGGCCGTCAGTTCGAGCGATTCTCCGGCCAGGGAGCGAAGTCCCGAGGAGTCATCGAGCGAAACGATTTTTTCTATGTCGTTTTTGGCGTATGATGAAGCGACGGTGATCTTCCCGGCCTCGGCGCTGATGTTGAGCGAACTGATGCCGAGATCATGAGCCGAGATTTGAACCGTCAGCAACAGCGATACGAAAAGCAAGCCGCCTAGATTGAACCGGCGTCTTTTCGAATCTTCGGTTTTTTTGAACAAAATTTTCATAGGCTTGTCACCTTGATCGGGCCGCTAAACAAGATACCGGATGAAAGTAAATATTTTATTGGGAAATGCGGGGAAATTTGTAAAGGTTTTGTAAAAATTCCCTCTGTAAGCGGAAATTATGTTTAAAATCAGGTTTAAGACCGGCGGATTCCGGGAGAGAAGGTGATATGAGCCGCAAGAATGTCAAGAATAAAATTTTGCTGGTGGACGATGACGAAAAGTTGTGCCGTCTGATCAAAAATTATCTGGAACCGATGGGGTATCAGGTGCAGACGGTCTATACCGGCCGGGAGGGATTGGAGAAAGTTTCCTCCGAAAAGTTCGGCGCGGTCATTCTCGACGTGATGCTCCCGGAGATGAACGGTTTTGAGGTTTTGCGGGAAATCCGGCGCATTTCCACCGTTCCGGTTCTGATGCTGACCGCTTTAGGCGATGAATCGGATCGGATCGTCGGTCTGGAACTCGGGGCCGACGATTATCTGCCGAAAACCTTTTCGACCCGCGAACTGCTGGCCCGGCTTCGTTCGGTCATCCGCCGTTCGGAGATCACCAGCAATCAGGCGGCGGCCGAAGAAGACGAAGAGATCTGCCTCAAAACCATCACCGTCAATCCTCCGATGCGCAAAGCGTCGCTCGACGGCGAAACGCTCCATCTGACGCCGATCGAGTTCGATCTGCTGTGCAGTCTGATGCGTTCGGCCGATCGGATCTTAAGCCGCGATCAGTTGCTCGATGAGATCATGGGCCGGAATTACGAGATCTTCGATCGTTCGATCGATGTTCACATCTCGTCGCTGCGGCGCAAACTGGGGGATGATCCGAAGAATCCGACGTTTATCCGAACGGTCCGTTCGGCCGGATATATGTTCGTTGACAAGTTTGAGGAATAGATGACGTTCAGACTCAATTTGCTGTCAAAAATTCTGCTCTGGGTATTTCTGAATCTGTTGGTTCTGGGCGTCGTCCTGTATTTCATCTTCAATCTTCAGATGTCGCCCGATCTGCCTCTGCTGGGCCGGACCGACGACCGGATCGAATATATCGCCCGCCTGATCGCCATGGAATCCAATGAGAAGACCCGCGCGGAAAGAGATCGAATTTTGGCGGATTACGCCGAAAGATACAACGTTGAATTTTACCTGTTTTCCAACCGGGGGGCGCAGTTGGGCGGAAAAAAGATAGATTTGCCGTTTCAGATCGAGGAGTTTCTCAAAAGACCGCCGCCCCCGCGTGAGGATCTAAGACCCCGATTTCCCGGAGGCGAACCTCCCGGTGAATTCGGTGAAAGACGATTTTCCAGACCGCCTCCCGTTTTTGTAGCTCACATGGAGACGACCTCGAACCCGACGCGTTACTGGGCCGTCACGCGGGTTCCGCTGTCCGACGGCCCGGAGAACGATACGATTCCGGCTTCGGTCATCGCCGTGTCGGATTCGATCACCGGCAACAGCCTGTTTTTTAACCCGCGTCCGTGGATCGCGCTGATCGGCGTCGTTCTCGGCCTTTCGTTTGTGATCTGGTTTCCTTTTGTCAGGAACCTGAACCGGTCGGTCAGAAAGCTCAACAAGGCGACCGAGCAGATCGCCGAGGAGGATTTCGCCGTCCGGGTCGATGAAGACCGCACGGATGAGATCGGCCAGCTCGGCAAAAACGTCAATCAACTGGCCGAACGACTGGCGGGATTCGTCAACGGTCAAAAGCGTTTTCTGGGCGATATTTCGCACGAACTGAATTCTCCGCTGGCCCGGATGAACTGGGCTTTGAGCATTCTCGAAGAACGCGTCGGAGACGAAAATCAGGTTTACATCGAAGACGTTCGGGAAGAGGTCAAACTGATGTCCGAACTGGTGGCCGAACTTTTGGCCTATGCCAAGGCCGGGATCAGGGGATCGAGCGTCAGCTTCGTCGAACTCAATCTGAAACAGATCGTCGCCGAGGTCGTCGCCCGCGAAAAGAGCGGTCGCGCCAGTATAAAGATCGATGTCGGCGAGAAACTCAGGGTTTTCGGAAACAGGGAGCTTTTATCGCGAGCCTTGTCGAACGTCGTCCGAAATTCGATCCGCTACGCCGGGGACGAACCATTGATTGAAATCTCCGCCCGCGAAGCCGACGGAGAGATCCGGTTGTCAGTGGCCGATAATGGGAAGGGCGTGCCCGAAGCGGAACTCGGGCGCCTTTTCGATCCTTTTCACCGTTTGGAGAAAGACCGGGCGCGAAAAACCGGAGGCAGTGGTTTGGGATTGGCGATAGTTAAAACCTGCATCGAATCGTGCAGCGGGTCGGTTTCGGCCCGGAACCGGTCGGAGGGCGGACTGGAAATCGTCTTTAAACTCAAATCGAGCAATTTCTGAAGCGAGCGGCGAAAATAATTGCGAGACCTTTGCAAGAAAGGTTTTCTTCCCCGTTCTAAATGGAACAAGGAGCGAAACCATGGAGTTTCGGCAAGAATGAGGAGGAAATTTTTATGATGTCCAGTTTTACAAACCCGCTCGACAATATCAAAGTCGCCAGTCCGTGTTCGGCCGATTGGGAAGGAATGATCGGCAACAACCGCCAGAGATACTGCGGCCAGTGCGAATTGAACGTGTACAATTTGTCGGGCATGACGCGGCGCGAGGCCGAGAATCTTTTACTTCAATCGGAGGGGCGTCTTTGCGTCCGCTTTTACCGCCGCGCCGACGGAACCATTTTGACAAAAGACTGTCCGGTCGGATGGCAGGCCGTCAAAAAGCGCATGTCGCGCTACTGGACTGCCGCTTTTTCGCTCATCTTCGGTTTGTTCACCGGCCTCGGAATAAACGCCTTTTACAGCATGACGCAGGAAGCTGTCATAATGGGCGGAATTCCAGCCGAGCGAGAATTTCCCGAACCGGATCCGACGCCGGTGGAGGATGAAGAAATGGGCACTATGACGATGGGAGATGTCGCCATCGAACCGCGCGATCTCAAAGGAAAAGTCTCGAATTTTGATGAAGTAAAACGGGAAGTCTTACGGAATCAGGAAAAATGATTCGATTTTGGATTTTAGGTTTTGGATTTTGGATTGCAAATTAAAAAATCAATCCAAAATCCAAAACCTAAAATCTAAAATCAATTCTTGACGTAATAACCTTGCCGCGCCCGCAGCCGATAGCTGTTGGGCGTTTTTAACGCCACATTGAGATCGACGTATTTGTTCTCCGGAAAATCGTTGTTCGAATAATACTGAACCAGATATTGAGCCCGAAGTTCGTTGGCCAACTGGCTGAAGATCTTTTCCAAAGTCTCGGTGTTTCGCCGTATATTCGATTCCTTTTGATAATTGTCCTTAACGTCAATCGGCAGGAACTTCGGCAGAAAAGCCGTTCCGCCGGTTTCGTCGGCGAACTTTTCCATATTGTTCTGACCGAAGACGCTGATCTTGTTCAGTCTGTACGAACTTCCGGCCGGGTTGATCGAATAGAAAACCGTATCGGCGTTTTGCAGTGATTTGAGAACCTTGGCCTGCTCCTTGATCCTGATCTCGGTCCTTTTATTGTCGAGCAAATTTTTGAGCTTCGAGGTTGTGATCGTGTTGATCTCCTGACCCAAAGAAGCGTAAACCGATTGGAACCCACGGCGAACCCCGTCGCTGTTGGTGTCTTCCCCGTCCGAAATAACAACAACCACCTTGCGGCGTCCGCTCGGGGTGTTGTTGTTCAGATAATCGGCCGCCGCCCGAACCGTATCGTAGAATGCGGTATATTGTTTTGTCGGCCGGATGGTTTTGATCGAAATAGCCGATCTTTCCGCCGTGTCGCGCGCCTGAACCAAAACCGTGTCCTCGCCGATCGTAAAGATCGTTGCCCGGTCCTCGGGCCGCATCACTTCGCGCAAAAACTTAGCCGCCGTTTCCTGCTGGAAATCGAACATCGGATTGGTCGTGCCGGAAATATCGAACAGAATGGCGATTTCCAACGGGACTTTTTCGGCATCACCGACCTGAGTTATCTCCTGCATTTTGTTATTTTCCGAAATGCGAAAATCTTTTTCCGTCAGCCCCGTAACGGGTTGACCGTTGGCATCGGTTACGGAAACCGGGACCATCACCAGACGGGATTCGATCTTGACGACTTCGCCGCTGTCTTCGATGATATTGAGCGGCGGCGGCGTCGGTTCCGTGTCCTGAGCGATGACGGAAGTTGCTGCGCAAAAGGTAAGAACAAACAGCGGAAAGATAACGATAAGTCTTTGAAGCTTCACTTTTTTACCTCGCAGAGTAGGGGATTAAAATCTACCGGAAAAGGGGAGCATTTGGCATGGAAAGGTAGGAAAACCGATGCGGAGAAAGGTTTTTCTACTCAACCCTTTCTCCGCCATGGAAGGCCCCCTTCCTTAGGTTCTGAAGTTATTTCTGATCGTCGGTGGCGGGATTAGCGCGAACCTCTACGTTCTGATTCAACCCGCGGCTGACAAGGAGTTTGATTTCAACCCGACGGTTCTCAGCGCGTCCTTCGGGGGTCGAATTATCGGCGACCGCCTGGAGTTCGCCGAAACCGTACGAAGTTCCGATCCGACGCAGCGGAACGTTGTGTGTTTGAACCAGATAGTCGATCACGGCCTGAGCGCGTTTTTCGCTCAGGATCTTGTTCTTGCGGGCGTTGCCGTCCGAAGAAGCAAAACCGGTCACCTCGATCGTGTAACCTCTCAGCGTCATGGCCGTTTGAGCCACCAGATCAAGTTCTTGTTTGGCTTCCGGCGAAAGAACCGAACTGCCGACGCGGAAGTTGACGGTCGAAGTCGACTGAACTACGTAATCGTCGAGCGAAGAAATTCTTTGATTGGTTGCATTGACTCCGGCGACGGCCGCATCGGCCGTGTCCTGAGCGGCTTTGGCACCCCCGCGAGCGGCGTTCGAAATGGCCACTAATTCGTCGATTTGTCCCGAAAGGCGCTCGGCGTTTTGCTCGGTTTGGGTCAGGCGATCTTCAACCGGATTGACGCGGCTTTCGATCGACTGGGCAACTTCCAGATCGCTTTTGTCGAAACGGATCTTGGTAGCGGCCAGACTGCCGGTGCCATCGCCTCGTCCTTCGACTTCCAGATTCAAACCGCGAACGATCGAAGCGGCCGGATATTTGTCTCCACTGCCCCAGAAACTGTTGCTTTTAATGCTGGAGTTCGGCGTAACGACAACTCTGGTATCGACGCCGACCGAATCGCGAACCACAAAACCGGTGCTATCTTGCGCAACAACTACGCCTTTAACCTTGTATTTCTGACCGTTGACGAGATTGCGAACCTGAGCATCCTGTGCGAAAGCACTGACGGCACCTATTACAATTGCTAAAAACAGAACGGGAAATTTCTTTAACATAAACGACTCCTTGTTTAATTTTTGAAAAAATTCGTAAAAGAGCTTTCAAAATCAATCTTTAAGACGTCCTGAAAAATGTTCGAGTTGTCGATCAATTTTACGAATCTTTCAATAAATTAGATTTTCATTAATTTCATAACCATCTAAATTTGCCGGGGGACTTACTTACGCATTTATTTAGAAATAGTTAATTCCACAAAAAAACCTAACAACTTGCGTGCCAAACCTGAAATCTCGAATTTTCATCAGGGAAAAGCTGATAAATGACTGTTTTCAGAAGAAATGCGTTGATTTAGTCCTGCTTGGAAAAGTGTTCTTTATTCATACAAAGAACAAAAAAAATGTCTGAATTTGATTCAATTCAATTTGGATGGGAGTTGCGTTTTTTTTTGGGGGCGGGGCCGAAATTTCAGTCCCGCCCATAATTTAAGTATCTTAAAGGCTAAATTGATTTTTTTCAAGATATTCTTTCATAAATGAGAGAAATTTCTCGGCGTCCGCCCCATCAACGATCCGGTGATCGAAGGTCAGGGCGAAATAAGCCATATTGCGAATGGCGATGACGTCGTCGCCCTCGGGAGTGGTGATCACTTTCGGTCGTTTTTCAATGGTTCCGACGCAGAGAATGGCGACCTGCGGCTGATTGATGATCGGGGTTCCGAAAAGTCCTCCGAACACGCCGGGATTGGTGATGGTAAATGTTCCGCCCTGAACCTCGTCGGGCATCAGTTTCTTGGTGCGGGCCCGGTCGGCCAGATCGTTGGCTGTTTGAGCCAGTCCGGAGAGCGAAAGCGAATCGGCTTTTTTGATGACCGGAACGATCAAACCCCAATCAAGCGCGACTGCCATTCCCAGATTGATGTCGCCCTTGTAAATGATCTGATCGCCCGAAACCTGTGCGTTGACGATCGGGAACTTCCTGAGAGCCTGAGTGACGGCCTGAAAGATAAACGGCATATATGTCAATTTGGTGCCGTAACGATCCTGAAAATCGGCCTTGTTGCGCTCGCGAAATCTGGCGACATTGGTCATGTCGATTTCGTAAACGCTGGTGACGTGAGCCGAAGTCTGTTTGGAGAAGGTCATATGTTCGGCGATCTTCTGTCGCATGACGCTCATCGGCTCTACCCGATCGCCGGGAACGCTCGCCGGATGGACCTCCGCCGCGGCCGGAGCGGTTCGAACTTCTTCTTTGCGAACCGGTTGTTCAACGGGCCTGGAAGGCTTCTTGCCGAGCAGATCCTCGGGTTTGAAAGCGGCGCCGGATTCGATAAAGGCCATAATGTCCTTTTTCGTCACCCTGCCGCTCATCCCGGTTCCGGAGATCTGCGAAATGTCGATATTGTGTTCTTTGGCGATATTGCGGACCAGAGGACTGCTCCGGGTGCGGCGCAATTCTTCGACGGTTCGTTCTCCCAACGGTTTGTCGTGGCCGTTTGACGGTGCGGTTGGTTTTGGTGCGGCGGGTGTCGGGATCGATTGAACGGGAGCGGTGGCGCCGGTGGCTGTCGCCGTTTCCCTCTCGGCCCGTTCCTGTCCGGCGGTAGAGGTTTGACTGGAGACTTTAGAAGATGCAGGCACCGGCGCGGCGCCTTCGGCTCCGACCAATCCGACGACCGCACCCACCTCGACAGTTTCGCCCTCAGCGGTTCGGATCTCAAGAAGAGTGCCGGCTACGGGTGAGGGAACTTCGGCGTCGACCTTGTCGGTCGAAATTTCCAGAAGGGGTTCGTCTTTTTCGATTTTATCCCCGACCGCTTTGAGCCATTTGGAAACGGTTCCTTCGGTGATCGATTCGCCCATCTGGGGCATAACGACCTCGGTCGCTTCGCTTGATGGCGGGGCTTGGGTTTCGGGTTCAGATTGAGGTTTGGGGGCTTGAGGTTGAACTTCCGCTTTTACGGGTTCGGGTTCGGGAGGCGAAATGGGCTCGGCTTTCTGGCCGCTTCCGTTGGAACTTGTCTGGGCGGCCTGCTCGCCTTCTTCGCCGAGGATTCCGACGACGCTGTTGACCTCGACCGTATCGCCCTCGTTGGCCCGGATCTCCAGTAAAATGCCGGCCGAAGGCGAGGGGACTTCGGCATCTACTTTGTCGGTCGAGATTTCCAGAAGGGGTTCGTCTTTTTCGACCCTTTCCCCGACTTCCTTTAACCATTTCGAAATAGTACCTTCCGCAATCGATTCGCCCATCTGGGGCATGACAACTTCTACGCTCATAAATTCTCCAGTTTGTTAAAATGACTTCTAAATAAAAATATAAAAAACGAATAGATAGAATACAAGAAAATGAGACTTTAGAAAACAACCGCCCACCCGATTTGAGAATTCGGATTTGAGAATTCGGATTTTTAGAAAAGTTAGAGCAAAGAGAATTGACCGGGTTTGGAATTCCGTTATTTCGGAAACAGAAGATTGAAAACCGGAAACGATAGGGTGGCTCTTTAGGTGTTACAGCAAAAAAGTTTCTATCTCCTGAGGCTCCAGCTCCCCCGGTTCTTCCGACATATTCGCTTCGAGTAATGTTTCAGGCTTCGGCGCTCGGGCGATCGTTACCGGGGGGGCGACGGCGCAGCAGACGTTGATCAACTTGTCGTAATCTTCTTGCATATAATCCTCATCTTTCAGTGCTTCGAGAGTGTCCGACAAGATTCGGGCGATCGAAGGAGTTTCGGGCATCTCAATGCTGTAATGGATCCACTTTCCCTCGCGCCTCGATGAGACCAGACCGGCGTTCCTGAGGTACGCCAGATGTCGGGAGATCTTCGGCTGACTTTCGCCCAGAACCTCGGTGAAAAAGCAGACGCAGATCTCGTCTTCGCGCATCAGATTCAAAAGCCGCAGACGGGTTTTGTCGGCCAGCGCCATAAATAAAGTTTCCATTTCAGCCAGAATAGTTTCTTCGCTCATAAAAAAAAAATAACACAAAACTGGAATTTTGTCTTGACAAAACGTGATAACAGGAATATATTCGCTTCAACATATATGTTTAGGCGTATATGAATATTACCGAAAAGGAGTTCTGATTATGAAAACACATATTTCGCTAAATGTGAGTGATGTAAAAAAAAGCGTTGAGTTCTATTCGAAGATGTTCGGGATCGAACCATACAAGGTCAAACCGGATTACGCCAAATTCGACATCGCCAATCCGCCGCTTAATCTGACTATGAATCAGGTCAAGTTTGAAAAAGGCGGTTCGCTTTCGCACCTCGGATTGCAGGTTCGCTCGACCGAAGATGTTTTGGCGATCAGCAAGCGCTGGGCCGAACGGGGATTGACCACGCTGGAAGCGATGAACACCGATTGCTGTTACGCTTTGCAGGATAAAACCTGGGTTTCCGATCCTGACGGCAACAACTGGGAGGTTTTCACCGTTCTGGAGGATTCGGAAGGTTTGGAGAAAACTCCCTCGACCTGTTGCGCGCCGACGGCCGAACCGGTTGGCATATCGAGTTCCTCCGAATCGGTTTGTTGCGGATAGATTTCGGAAAGAAATTCAAGCGAACTGCTTTTCGTATTCCTCTTCGGAAAACATTTTATGTAAAATGTTTATTCAAAATTCGGTTCCGGCCGCAAATGCGGAAAGCAGTTCGTTTGACCAGAAACAGTTGGCCGGGATTTCCGTATAACAAAAATGAGCAAAAAATCCTTTAATACTTTGACGGTCCATGCCGGGATGGATCTGACCGCAAACCACGGGGCAGTTTCGGTTCCGGTTTACAGCGCTTCGGTTTTCGCTTTTGCCGATGCTGACGAGGGAGCGGCGATCCACAATTATCAGAAAGAAGGCTATTTTTACGGACGGCTGGGCAATCCGACACAAAGGGCTTTGGAAAATGCTGCGGCCGAACTCGAATCGGCCGAAGATTCCTATGCGATGGCTTCGGGAATGGCGGCCATTTCCGCGGCTATTCTTTCCAATGTGAACTCCGGCGATCACATCGTTGCGCCGGATTCGATGTATTCGACGACGACCCTGCTTTTGCAGGAGTTGGCGGAAAAATTCGGAATCGAGACCACTTTTATCGAAGCGAGGTGCGCGGAAAACTACGCCAAAGCCGTCAAAGAAAACACCAGACTTTTTTGGCTCGAGACCCCTTCCAATCCGCTCCTCAAGATAACGGACATTGAGGCGGTTGCGGGGATCGCCGGATCGGAAAATATTCTGACCGTGATCGACAACACTTTTGCCACCCCTTTTAATCAGAGACCGATTGAATCCGGGATCGATCTTGTGATCCACAGCGCCACCAAATATTTGGGCGGGCACAGCGATCTGACCGCCGGATTGGTGGTTGGCCGACGCGAATTGGTTGAACGGGTTCGACACACGGCCGGAAAACTCTTCGGGGGAAACATTGCGCCGCAGGTGGCCTGGCTGGTTTTGCGCGGGATCAGGACCCTTGCTTTGAGAATGGAACGACATAATAACAATGCATATGCGATAGCACATATGTTGGCGAGTCATCCAAAAGTCAGGGCGGTTCATTATCCCGGCCTCGCCGATCATCCGGGACATGAGATCGCCGGCAAGCAGATGAAGGGCTTTGGGGGAATGATCTCATTCGATGTCGGCGGGGTTTCGCAGGGAAAAGCTCTGGTCAATAATGTCGAACTCTGTTCGCTGGCCACATCTCTCGGCGGAGTCGAAACGATAATTCAGCATTCGGCTTCGATGACCCACGCCGCCATCTCGCCGGAAGAACGTCTGAAGGCGGGCGTCACTGATGGTCTGATCCGGCTTTCCGTCGGGATCGAGGATGAGGCCGAACTGATCGAAGATTTGCAGAGGGCGCTGGAGAAGATTTAAAGTTGTATCGAAAAAAAGCGTCAAATGTCGGCAGAATCCGTAAACGTAGAAAAGATAAAAGAGGATAAACCTTTCGCCTACATCGTTCAGAATCTTGAAATGATGTTCGGAGAACCGCAACTCGATCCGCCGAGCGATATCCTCGATATGCTCGTCCGGATAATTTTGTCGCAGGCCACCACCGGAACAAACAGTCGTCGCACCTTTCAGAATCTGAAGAAACGTTTCAATAATTGGGAAGAGACGCTCAATGCGGAGGAAGACGAAATTGCCGATGCGATTCGCCTCGGCGGTCTGGCCGATCAGAAATCCAAGGTAATAAAAGATCTGCTCCGGCAGATCAAACGTGATCGAGGAAAACTTTCGCTCGAATTCCTCAGGGAAATGCCGGTCGAAGATGCTCGACGGACTTTGGAAAACTTTCGCGGAATCGGCCCGAAGACGGCTGCCTGCACATTGCTCTTTGCCGCTCACAGGGAAATATTCCCGCTCGACACGCATATTTTTCGCATCTTCAAACGAATGGGGATCTTACCTCAAAAGATCAGCGATTCTGGGGCCCACAGACTTCTTGATCAACTGGTGCCGCCGGGAAAATTCTATTCGCTCCACGTCAATCTGATTCGTCTCGGAAAGCAGATCTGCAACCCCCGTCAACCGATCTGCGAAGAATGCCCGCTGGTCGAGTATTGCGATTTCGGTCTGAGTCGGATTTAATTTGGAATTCACTCTTTCTCTCTTTACATATTTGTTTATACACATATAATGTTTGTGTTCGATTTTTTTATTCGGATCAAATTCATAAACATCGTGAAATTAAAGCGGAAATTATTGGCGGAATTCATCGGAACGGCTTTTCTGCTGGCGGTCGTTGTCGGCTCCGGCATTATGGGGGAAAATTTAGCCGGGGGGAACGTCGCCGTTGCCTTGCTGGCCAACACCCTCGCCACCGGTGCGGGATTGGCTTTTTTGATTTTGTGTTTCGAGGCCATTTCGGGAGCGCATTTCAATCCGGCCGTAACCCTGACCGAAGGCCTCAGGGGAAATTTAAACGGTCGCCAGAGTTTTCTTTATCTGTCGGCCCAAATTTCCGGCGCTTTTATCGGTGTCGGACTGGCTAATCTGATGTTCGAAAAGCCGATTTATTTTTTATCGCACAAGATCAGGGAGGGAAGTTCCCAGTTTTTGAGCGAATTGATCGCCACCTTCGGTTTGATAATGGTCATCCGGGCGGGAGTTCGATTCCGTCCCAAACAGGTTTATCTGATGGTTGCCGCTTACATTACGGCGGCATACTGGTTTACGGCCTCAACTTCTTTTGCCAATCCAGCCGTTACTCTGGCGCGGTCCGTTTCGGATACTTTTGCCGGGATAAAGCCGGTCAACGCTCCGATGTTCATCGTCGCTCAACTGCTCGGCGCCCTGACGGCGACTTTTGTCTTTAACTGGCTTTTTGATGAAAAGATGGCGAAATCGTTGAGGGAGAAATCAGATGCTTGAAGCGAGGCTTTCAGAACCCGAAGTAAAAGAGGTTTACGGCAAAATGGCCCGTTTTTACGACTTTTGGGCCCATCTTACCGAAGGCAAGGCGCGCACCTTCGGTCTGGAGAAAAGCGGAATTCGGAACGGGATGAGCATCTTGGAAGTGGCAGTCGGAACCGGTCTTTTATTCGAGCAAATAGTGGGTAAAAATCCGAACGGGCGGAACGTCGGGGTGGATCTGACCGAGGAGATGCTCGATCGGGCCCGGCGGCGACTGGCCGGAATCACTTCCGGTTGCGAACTTAAAATCGGAAACGCATTGGCGTTGGAATTTGAGGAAGAAAGTTTCGATCTGGTTTTCAACTGCTATATGCTCGATCTGCTTCCTTTTGAAAAGATCGATGCGGCGTTGACTGAATTGAGGCGGGTTTTGAAGCCCGACGGGAAACTCGTTCTGGTCAATATGACTGAAGGAAAAAGCCCGGTTAGCCGAATCTATCAGACGTTGTACCGGATCTCGCCGCGTCTGATGGGAGGTTGCCGAGCTTTGCGAATGAGAGAAAAAGTTTTGGAAAAAGGCTTTGAAATAGAGCATTTCGAGTATTTCGTTCAGATGTTTTTCCCCTCCGAAGTGATCGTAGCCAAAAAGACGAACGGATGAGCTTTATGAAAGAGAAAAAGAAAATCCTTGTGCTTTGCACGGCAAATTCCGCCCGCAGTCAGATGGCTGAAGGACTTTTAAAACACATCTGCCAAGACAAATACGATGTCAACAGTGCCGGAACCAAAGCATCGCTGGTGCGTCCGGAAGCAATCGAAGTCCTGCGAGAGATCGGGATCGATATCTCCTCCCATCGTTCGAAATCAGCCGAAGAGTTCGCTCAGGATGAAATTGATTTCGTTTTGACGGTTTGTGACAATGCCAAAGAAAATTGCCCCTACTTTCCCGCCAAAACCAAACTGATTCATCATTCGTTTGAAGATCCTGCGGCGGTTGAAGGTGATGAACCGGCGCGTCTGGAGGCCTTTCGCCGGGTGCGCGATCAGATCAGTCAATATCTGGAAGGGGAGTTTCTGAAAATGATCGAAGAGCGAGGTGTTTGATTGCGGATTACGACCTTTATTGACTTGGGAAAATCCGCAATCCCAAATCCCAAATCTAAACAATTTCCAAATTGTTCTTGACTCCGATCCGGGAGAAATAATTGAGAGCGCGGCGCGAGTCCTTTTCGATCTGGGCTTTTAAATCGTCGATTCCGGCGAATTTCCGCTCATTGCGGAGACGGTGGAGAAATCGCACCCGCAGAACGTCGCCGTAAAGATCGCCGTCAAAATCAAAGATATAGGTTTCGATCGAGGGTTCGGTATCGTTCTCAAAGGTCGGCCGGACGCCGATGTTGGTGATGCTCCGGCGCCATTGGTTTTTGATCAGGGTCGAGGTTACGTACACTCCCAGGCGGGGGATGACCCTGTTTTGCGGTTTCAGGTTGGCGGTCGGAAATCCGATCTGATGGCCGCGCCGGACGCCGTGTTCGATCTGTCCCTCGACGCCGTAGGGGCGACCGAGCATTCTCCGGGCCAGATTGACCCGGCCGTCGAAAAGGGTCTGGCGAACCCGGCTTGAACTGATTCGGTGGCCCCGCAAACGAACTTCCGGGACCTCGTCGGCGTAAAACCCGAGTTTCCCGCTCATTTCTTTGAGAAGTTTGATGTTGCCCCCGCGGTTTTTACCGAATTCGAATCCTTTGCCCAGATAAACTTCTTTGGCCTGCAATCTTTCGTGAATGATTTCGCGCAAAAAATCCGAGGCTTCCTGAGCGGCAAACTCTTTTGTAAAACGAATGACAATGGTCTGTTTGATTCCCAAAACCTCAAAGGCGGCCAGACGCTGGTCGAGGGTTTGAAGCAGGGGCGGCGCGTTCTCCGGATGAAGGACGGCGCGCGGATGCGGGTCGAAAGTGATGGCCGTCGGGACCGCACCGACCGCCTGAGCGCGCTCGACGACCATTTGCATGATCCGCTGATGTCCGAGATGAAGACCGTCAAAAACGCCCAGCGTTAAAACCGTCGGGCGCGAAATATTAGCATTCTCTGTTCCGTGGAAAATTTTCATCTTATTCGAAAGGTTCAAAATTTTCTTTGAAAATCAATGACATAAGTTTAGCCTTTTTGCCGACGGTATTAAAACCGGCGGACTTGGTTGTCCGGGGAATTTTTTCGAAACCCGCAGCAAGTCGGGCGGAGCCGGAGGAGGACTGGCAAAGAAAATTCTCTTGTTAAAACTTGATAAAATTCCTTAAAAAGCCATCAGCGACATTGATAAACCCTGCGTACACAATAGCTTGCACCTTTTTGAAAGATAATCCAAAGTAACCGCCGGATAACATATTCCTAGACTTTTGCGAAGCCGGATGTTTATAATTAAACACTCTTGCCATTAAGTTAAATCTTTAAAAGGCGAGGAATTGATATGAAAATTGCCGGAACCGAAAAAGCCAAACTCTCAGAAAGGATTTCTTCCGTGGTAGGTTCGGAAACCCCTTTTCGCGATCTGGCCGGCAATCTTTCCAAGGTCGCCCGCAGCGCCTTGAACGAGGCCAACAGCCTTTCGGTCGAACGGATAACCATAAATTTGAAGCGTTTACCGAAGAATCTGGACGGATTTCGTCTGGTGCATCTCTCGGACATTCACCATAGTCCTTTTACCGATCTGGAACATATTCGTCGGACGGTCGAAGTGGCCAATTCTCTGAACCCGGATATTTTTGTTCTGACCGGCGATTACGTTTCGCACGAGAGCGAATATATCGTTCCGGTGGCCGAAGTCCTCGGCGATTTGGACGCCGAATTCGGGACTTACGCCTGTCTCGGCAATCACGACCATTGGACCGACGGCGATCTGGTAACGGATTCTTTGCAAAATCAGAACATAAAGGTTTTAAATAATCAGGGATTTCGCTTTACGGCGCGCGATGCCTCATTCTGGCTTTGCGGAGTCGATGATTACATGGTCGGGAAGACCGATCTGAAGGCGGCTCTGCGCGGGGCTTTTCCGGATGAGATGAAGATGCTTCTGGCGCATAATCCGATCATCGTCAGACGCGCGGCCCGCATCGGCGTCGATCTGATGCTGAGCGGACACACCCACGGCGGACAGGTCAAGATCCGGGATGATGAAAAGCGAATCCTGCCGCGTCGCCGTTTGAAGAACGGGCTTCACCGCCGCAAAGAAACGCAGATCTACATCACTCGCGGCATCGGCACGGTCGTTTTGCCGGTGCGCTATCAATGTCCCCCGGAGATTTCTCACATCGAATTGCGAACCGTTTAAGTTTTAATATCGGATCAAGTTTTAGATGCCGGATTCCAGATAAATAATTTTCAGGTGTCAGATTTTAGATGAATATTCGACAATCCAAAATTGCAAATCCAAAATCCAAAATCTAAAATCCAAAATTGAATGAGTTCTAGCATTGTCACGGTTCCGAATCTTCTCACTTTCCTGAGAATGGCTCTTATTCCCGTTTTTGCCAGCCTTTTATTTTACGGCAACACGGGGTGGGCTCTGTTAGTTTTTTTTATCGCCGGGGTTTCCGATGGGATCGACGGATTTGTTGCCCGGCGCTTCAAGCAGGAATCCGAACTCGGCACGATCATCGACCCGATCGCCGATAAACTCCTGATGACGACCGCTTTCATCATTCTGACTCTGCCCAACGTCCTGACCGGCGTCCGGCACCTGCCGGTTCCGTTCTGGGTGACGGCCGCCGTCATCGGCCGGGATGTCCTGATCATCACGGTCGCCGGAGCGATCGTCATAATGACAAATTTTCGCGGCTTCCGGCCCTCCTGGCTGGGAAAAGCGAGCACGTTCGTTCAGGTTTTGGGGGTCGGATTGATCCTCATCGCCGCCGTTTTCGACTACAGCTTTTACCTTCCAACCGTTTACGTGGTAATCGTCGCTCTGGCCGCTCTTTCCGGTTTTCATTACATCTTTCACGTTGCCCGCCTGATGCGCGAGGCCGATGAAAAAATCTGACCCTCCTGTCTTTTTTCTATGAAACAAAACACTGTCTGTCGGGTTGAAGAAAAATTTCGGCCGATGATGGCCTGTCCAGTCGGAAGATCCCGAACTTTGACAAATGTTTTCAGAGAGCATTTGTTGCGTTTTTTTTCGCGGCGAATGCTCCGGTCGCCGGAAAAAATGCTCAGGGACTCACACCGGCATCAATGAATACGGGCTTTTGAATCCGGAGTGGGGATTGTTCGATTTTTTCCGGACACCTTTATTTTCAAGGCAAAATTTTAAGTTCAGTTTTATTTGATGAGACCCGGATATCTGCAGAAAATTTTTAAAGGAGAAGTTATATGAACGCAAAAATTAATTTCAATTCATTCGTTTATGCCAAAAAACTCCCTTTTTTTATCATTATTTTGACAGGATTCTTAACCATATTTTTCCCAAAGACGGGTTTTGCCCAGGAAACTCCTTGTCTCGACCTGAGAGAACGGCAGGTGGAATTCCTCAAACCCCAACGCAAAACGCTCGATAATCTTTGCCGGAAGACCAGAAAGACAGCTTCTATTCGGGAAAGCCTCGGCGGAACCATCGCCATTTCCGGCCACATAACGCATCAGAACGGCGTTCGGATGGGGGGAATCACGATGACCCTGACGGATCTGGATGCTCAGACCTCGCGAACGGTGCAAAGCGATGAAACGGGAAATTATCTTTTCGGCAATCTGATCTTCGGAACCCGTTATCAGCTGGTTCCGTCGAGCGAAGGATACGAGTTTTTCCCTCCTTCGATCACCTGGGAGGGGATCGTTGAAGATGAGATCCAGAACTTTATCGCCGTCGGCCCTCCTCCGGAAGAGCCGCCCGTACCGCCCGGCACTCCGGTCCTGGCCTGGTCGAGTTATTACGACGGGCAGGCCAATCTGGCCGATTACAACGCGATGCTGGCCCGCGATGCTCAGGGCAATGTTTATCTCGGGGGGACTTCTTATTCCGATCCCGACAGCGGTGATACGGACATAGTCATTTCCAAAACCGATGCCAACGGTAATTTGCTCTGGTCAAAGAGATTCAACGGAACCGCCAATTACAAAGACGGCCTGAGGGATCTGGCCGTTGATGCGTCCGGAAATATCTATCTGACCGGTTTTACCTACAGTCTTCCCGCCAGCGGAACGCTCCGCAGTTACGATTTTGTAACCTCGAAATATGACACTGACGGAAATATGTTGTGGTCGAAAACCTACGGGAAGACCGACGGCTTCGATGATTTCCCGAGATCCTTGAAGATCGACGCCTTGGGCAACGTTTACGTTACGGGTTATTCGTGGGATTCGGGACTTTTTGCCGATTACGCCACGCTGAAATACGATACGGCCGGAAATCTGCTCTGGGTTCGGCGTTTTTCAACCTCTCAAGGCGAATCGTCAAACGAGATCGAGGTTGATTCCGCCGGGAACGTCTACGTGACGGGAGCGGCGCAAAACGGACCGCAGGGGGGAAGCGAGGACATTTTTACAATCAAATACGATGCCGACGGCAATGAACTCTGGCAGAACCGTTACAATTCAACCGCCGATGATTCCGACGAGGGACTTGAAATAGAGATCGACGCTTTCGGGGATGTTTACGTTCTCGGTCAAAGTTACATCAATTTTTCCAGCGAGGCGGTCATTCAAAAAATAAACGGGGGGGACGGATCGACCGCCTGGACCAAATCTTATGTGGTTCCCGCCAGTTTCGATGGAACGGTCCCGACGGCGATGAAACTGGACGCTGACGGCAATATCATCATGACCGGAATGACCAACCTGACGGGCGAGTTTTACAATGTGGACGCTTACACGGCCAAATTCGATTCGAACGGAACGTTTCAATGGCTGAAAACCTACGACGGTTTGAGCGATGAGGATTACGACGGCGACACCAAACTCGCGCTTGATGGGGACGGAAACATTTACGTGGGAGCCACCTCCGAAGGTTTTGCCAACGCCGACATGGAGATCATTAAATACGCTCCGGACGGAACTGAAGCTTGGAAATATCGCTTCGGAAATCCGTTTTTCGATTATGACGTCCTGATGGACTGGGGAGCCGATGTGGCGCAGACCACGATCCTGCTGGACGAAACCGGAAATGTTTATGTGGCGGGCGAATCATTTGTTCCCGGACAGGGTTCGAATCTGGTTGCTTTCAAACTCGAACCCGAGGCCCAGTTGCGGGCCACGCAGTTTGATTTTGACGGCGACAAAAAAGCCGATATTGCGGTTTTTCGACCTGAATCCGGCGTTTGGTACATTTTACGAAGCTCCGACGGCGGGTACTCGATCGTCAAATGGGGGCTGGACGGCGACAAACTGGTCCCGGCCGACTACGATGGCGATGGCAAAAACGATCTGGCGGTTTATCGTCAGGGAGTATGGTACGTTCAGAAAAGCTCGGACAACGGATTTTTGATCAATCAATTCGGATTGCCCGACGACGAACCGGTACCTTCGGATTTTGATAATGACGGGCGCGCCGATCTGGGAGTTTTCCGGCAGGGCATCTGGCACCAGCTGAAGAGTTCGGATAATTCTTACAAGGCGTTTCAATTCGGTTTGGGCAGCGATCTGCCGCTTCCTTCCGATTACGATAAAAACCGGAGGAGCGATGTCGCCGTCTTTCGCGGCGGAACCTGGTACGTTCAGTATCAGGCTGAACTGCCCGTCAGTTCGTTCCAGTTCGGATTGCTTTCCGACAAAACCGTGCCGGCCGATTATGACGGCGACGGTCAAACCGATTTCGCCGTCTTCCGGGATGGCGTTTGGTATGTTCGTCTGAGCCGAACCGATTCGCTAAAGGCGTTTCAATGGGGAAGTGCCGGAGATATTCCGGTCCCGGCGGACTATGACGGCGACAAAAAGACCGATTTGGCGGTTTACCGGAGCGGAGTCTGGTATGTTCTGAACAGCTCAGACAACAACTATTCGGTTGTTCAGTTCGGATTGGCAACCGACATTCCGATCCCCGCCGCTTATTCCAGATAATACCTTGTTCTTCAACCTTTTAGCGCTATCAGGACGATTGAAAAATCGACCCTCTGATGGCGCTTTAATTTTATGTTCAAGGAAACTTGACAATGATACACTCAAGTATTATACTCTCTCAAGGCTCAAGTTAGGCAATATGAAGGTAATAAATATTGTATAAGTGAAAGCGGAATAATTTTTATTGGAGAAAATAGATAAATGAGTAAGATTATTGGAATCGATTTAGGAACAACCAACTCGGTTGTTGCTGTTATGGAAGGCGGTGAGCCGGTCGTCATCACCAATTCTGAGGGCGGACGGACCACTCCTTCGGTGGTTGCTTTTACCAAAGACGGAAACCGTCTGGTCGGTCAGGTGGCCAAACGTCAGGCCGTCACCAATCCGGAAAACACGCTCTATTCGATCAAGCGTTTTATGGGGCGACGTTACGATGAGGTGACCGAAGAGATTTCGCAGGTTCCCTACAAGGTCGAAAAAGCCTCGAACGGCGATGTCCGCATCAACGTCGATGGCAAACAATACAGCCCGCCCGAGATCGCGGCCATGGTTTTGCAGAAATTGAAGCAGGCCGCCGAAGATTATCTCGGTTCGACCGTCAGCAAAGCCGTCATCACGGTTCCGGCCTATTTTAACGACGCCCAGCGTCAGGCAACCAAGGACGCCGGCAAAATCGCCGGTTTGGAAGTAATGCGGATCGTCAACGAGCCGACGGCCGCCGCGCTCGCCTACGGGTTGGACAAAAAGAAGGACGAAACCATCGCCGTCTTTGACTTCGGCGGCGGAACGTTCGATATCTCCGTGCTTGAAGTCGGCGAAGGCGTGGTCGAGGTCAAATCGACCAACGGCGACACCCATCTCGGCGGCGACGATGTTGACGACAAACTGATCGACTGGATCATCGACGAATTCAAAAAAGATCAGGGCATCGACCTGACGACCGACAAGATGGCTCTTCAGCGTTTGAAGGAAGCGGCCGAAAAGGCCAAGATCGAACTTTCGACGGCGATGGAAACCGAGATCAACCTGCCGTTCATCACGGCCGATCAATCGGGTCCGAAGCATCTGGTCATGAAACTGACCCGCTCGAAATTTGAAAACTTGGTCGATCCGATCTTAAAACGTCTGATGCCGCCGGTCGAAAAGGCTCTCAAGGATGCCGGAATCGAACCGAAAGACGTCGATGAACTGGTTCTGGTCGGCGGTTCGACCAGAATTCCGAAGGTTCAGGAGATGGTCAAGGAATACTTCGGCAAGGACCCCAATAAATCGGTCAATCCGGATGAGGTCGTCGGACTCGGCGCTGCCGTTCAGGCCGGCGTTCTCGGCGGCGAAAAAACGGACATCCTGCTTTTAGACGTAACTCCTCTGACGCTCGGAATCGAGACTCTGGGCGGCGTTATGACGCAGATGATTCCGCGCAACACGACCATCCCGACGCGCAAATCGGAGATCTTCTCGACCGCTTCGGACAATCAGACTTCGGTCGAGGTTCACGTTCTGCAGGGCGAACGCCCGATGGCCGGCGACAACAAAACGCTCGGCAAATTCCATCTGGTCGGAATTCCGCCGGCACCGCGCGGCATCCCGCAGGTCGAGGTCACTTTTGACATCGACGCCAACGGAATCGTCAACGTTTCGGCCAAGGACGTCGGAACCGGACGCGAGCAGAAGATCACCATTACGGCTTCTTCGGGTCTCAGCAAGGAAGAGATCGACAAGATGATGAAGGAAGCCGAATCGCACGCCGGCGAGGACGAGAAGAAAAAATCCGTCATCGAAGCGCGCAACCGTCTGGACGGTTTGGTTTATAACGTCGAGAAATCTTTCGGCGAAAACAAGGACAAACTCGATTCGGGCGCTTCGGCTGAGATCGAATCGGCCATTGCGGACGCCAAGACCGCGCTTAACGGCAACGATACGGATGCCATGAACAACGCGTTCGAAACTCTACAGACGGCTTCGCACAAGCTGGCCGAGGTCCTTTACAGCCAGCAAACCGCGGGTTCGGCAGAAGAAACCGCCGAACAGGCCTCTTCGGCCAGCGCGGGAAGCGAATCTTCATCGACTGCGAGCGATGCGGGCGGCGACGATGTCATTGACGCCGAATACGTTGATGTAGAGGAAGAAGAAAATAAGTAGGTGGTGAGCAGTGGGCGGTGAGCAGTGAGTAGTTTTGAATTGAGTTCAAAATCAAGAGTTCAAAATTCAAATCTACGGATTCGCTCACTGCCCACGGGTTTTCTGACAAAGTTGAAAAATAAACTAAGCCGAGGACTTGAGCTGGCGGCTTATCGTTAAAATCTGCTCACTAACTGAAATGGCAACGAAAAAAGATTATTACAAAATACTCGGCGTCAAAAAGGATGCCAAAGCGGACGAGATAAAAAAATCCTACCGCAAACTCGCCCGAAAATATCACCCGGACGTAAATCCGAACGATAAATCGGCCGAGGAAAAATTCAAGGAAATTCAGGAAGCCTACGATATTCTCTCGGACGAGAAAAAACGGAAGGTTTTCGATCGTTTCGGCTATTATGCCGATAATCTTGATGCCGATTCTCCGTTCGGTGCGGGAGCCGGCGCGGGAACGGGCGGTTTCGATTTTTCCGGATTTACCTGGGATTCGGAATCATCCGGCGCGGGCAGTTCTTCTAGTTTCCGCGACATATTTTCCGATCTTTTCGGAGGCGCCAGCCGAAACCAGCCCGAACCTCCGCGGCCGCAACCGATCAAGGGAAAGGATATCGAGATGCCTTTGGCTCTCAGTTTCGAGGAATCCGTAACCGGTTTGACGACCAATATCACGGTCAACCGCTCCGAGCAATGCTCGCGCTGTCAGGGGGCCGGCGATACGGGCGGTCCGGTCGTCGTCTGCCCGACCTGCAAGGGAACGGGACAGGTTCAGAGAACCGGAGGGCGTTTGCAATTTTCGCAAACCTGTCCCGATTGCGGCGGGACCGGCCGCCGCCGCCAGCCCTGTTCGCTGTGCAACGGCAAGGGCGTGACGCCGAAGACCGAACAGGTCAAGATCCGCATCCCGGCCGGTGTCGATACCGGATCGCGGGTTCGCATTCCTAAAAAAGGACACGGCGGAAGGCTCGGAGCCCCGCCCGGAGACCTGTATATCATCACCAATGTCGGCAAGCACAAATATTTTACGCGCAAAGGCGACAATATTTACGTAACGGTCCCGATCAGCGTCCCGGAGGCGGCGCTCGGCGCCAAGATCGAAGTTCCGACCGTCGAAGGCAAGGCCCAGTTGAAGGTTCCGGCCGGAACCAAATCGGGACAAAAATTCCGGCTCAGCGGACGCGGTTTTCCGAGTTTGAGAAACCCGAACCTGCGCGGCGATCAGTTCGTCGAGGTGCAGATAACTCTGCCCCGTGTGATCTCCGAAGAAACCAAAGAGCTACTGCGACGATTCGAACAGGCCAATCCGGAAAACCCGCGCCGGGCGATGGGACTGGATTAGAATTTAGGCGATTCGGAGAGTTCCGGGATTCGTTCAAAAAAATCCCCGAACTGCAAGTAAAGGGAAGTAATGAAGAAGAAGGTCAAGACATACACGATCAGCGCGGTGGCGGAACTTTTTGAAATCCATCCGCAAACGCTCAGGCTTTACGAGCGCGAGGGGTTGCTCAAACCCTCGCGCTCCGAGGGCAACACCCGTCTTTACGAGGACTCGGATCTCGAACGGCTGGAAGTCATCTTATCTCTCACGCGCGATCTCGGCGTCAACCTGGCCGGCGTGGAGATAATCCTCAATATGCGCGAGAAAATGGAGTCAATGCAACGGGAGTTCGAACGCTTTTTCGAATATCTCAAAACTCACGCCGACGAATTCACCAGCAAGAGCGAAATTCTCTCAGATTCCGAAGCCTTGATCCCGGTTTCGCGGATAAGATTTACGGAACATACCTATAAATATGAAGAAGACGAATAAGTTAAACATTTATTAACGTTTCAACTTCGTTTTCACTCTTTACAACCAGGTCTTATTTAGGTCAAAATAGGTCATTCAAAAATCAATTTCAGGAGATAAAAAATGAAAATATCCTTTGGAAGACCTGTGTTTTCAATCCTTACCGTCTGTTTATTTCTAATCCTTATCACCTCATCCGGGTTTTCTCAAGATCTTGACGAGGTAACGATCAGCGGAAAAGTCGTCGATTCGAACGGTCTGTCGATCGTCGGGGCGACCGTCACGGCGACGCTCATCGAAACCGGCGCCGAACGGACCGCCATCACCAATGAGAACGGCCGTTACCGGATCATCGAGCTTTTGCCGGGATCGTATAAAATAACCGTTTCATCCAGCGGTTTCGGAACCAAAGAGAAACCCGATCTGGAAACGATCGCCGGGCAAAACGTCCAACTCGATTTCAAACTCGACCCGGCCGCCGTCGTGGCCGATCCCGTGACGGTTTCCAGCGAAGACGCTTCGCAAGTTGATACGACCCGGACGGTCGTCGGCGGAACCGTCGCGCAGCAGGAGGTCGAAGAACTTCCCAACGGATCGCGCGACGCGCTCGATCTGGTTTTCACGCTCGGTGGCGTGACGGAAGAGCCGCTTTCGACCCGCGATCTGTCTCTGGATAAAGGCGGACGAGATGAGAGCGCCCCCCGCAATTCGCCGGAAGAAGTCGGAATTTTCGCCCTATCGGGCGGGGCCGCTTATTCCAACAACATCACCATCGACGGTTTTGACAACAACGATGACCGGATCGCCAGTTTTCGTTTCCAACCTTCGGTCGAAAGCATCCGCGAAGTGCAGGTCATCACCAATCAGTTTTCCGCCGAATACGGCCGCGCTTCCGGCGGGCGCGTCAACATCTTGACCAAACTCGGTTCGCGCAAACTGCGCGGCCGGGCCTATTATTATTTCCGGGACGACAGCCTCAACGCCAATTCCTGGAGCAACAACCGGCGCAACATCGATCGTCCTCCGTTCCAGCAACACGTTCCCGGATTTACGCTCGGCGGGCCGGTTCCGTTCGGCTATTTCAAAGACCGGACGTTTTTCTTCGGCGGTTACGAATACGACTATATTTTCGATACGACCGTTACCGATACCTATATTCCGCTGGTTCAAAACCCGGCGTTCCCGCTTCCCCAACCGAACACCAACGAGGTCATCACGGATTTTGCCGGTACGATCTGGGCGGCCGAACTGGGGCGGTTCGTTTTGGGAACCGACACTCCCCGGCGGCGTCATAAACTGACCGCCCGGATCGATCATAAATTCACCGACAACAATTATTTCACCTTCAATTATCAGTTCGGCAAAACGGTCGATAAGAGACAATTCAACGGCGGCAATCGTCTGGCCGAAGCGCTGGTCGGAAAACGGCGCAATACGCACGCCGTCAATTTTTCCCACAACTATATTTTCAACGCCAAAGCCGTCAACAATTTCCGCTTTCAGTATTCGACGCTCGAACCGCAATTGGTGGCCGAAGGACAATTCGATTTTCCGGTCGTTCTGATCGGTTTCCGGGAACCGGGCCGCTCTTCCAACACGACCCTGGTTTCCGGTTCCTCGACCCTCGGGTCTTCGGACCGCAGCGAAAAGCGCTGGCAATTTCAGGATTCTTTCAATTACATTTGGGGAGATCAAACGCTTCGGTTCGGTTTCGACGTTCAGCACATCGATTCGACCTTTATCGATCTGTCGGACGCCAGCGGGACTTTCAATTTCGCCAGCGCTTTGCAGTCAACCACCGTTGCTCAATGTTTTATTCCGGGCGGCGGCAGCAATGTCAGATCCGGGGCGATGGCCTACTCACAGAGTTGCGTAACGCGCTACCGGCATAATTTCTTTACCGATTCGACCCAGAAAAACACCTATTACGGGCTGTTCCTTCAGGATGAATGGCGGGTTCGTCCGAATTTCTCTCTGAATTTCGGCATCCGTTACGAACGCGAAACGATCCTCGATGACACCAACAACTGGGGACCGCGTTTCGCCATCGCCTGGGCGCCCTTCAAAAAGGGCAAAAGCGTCGTCCGTTTCGGCGCCGGACTTTTCTACAACCGGGTTCTGCTTCGCACGGTGGACGATTATCAGCGCGGGCAGAATCAGATCATCTTTGATACCAACCGGGTTACTTCGACCGGAAATGCGAGGGATGTCTATCTTCAACAGTTGAGCGATAATTTTCCCAACGTTTTGACGCCCGACAGTCCTCTGGTGCAGATGTATATCGCCGCCGGATTGAACGACAACTCATTTTTCCGCAGTCTCGATCCGACTATCAAGATTCCCGAAAGCTACCAGTTCAATCTGGGATATGAGACCGAGATCGGCAAGAGTTTCGTTTTCGAGGCCAATTTCACCTACAACCGGACGGCCCGCCTGTGGCGCGAAAAAAACACCAATGCGCCCGTCATCCCGACCGGTTTTTCCGATCTGGCCGATTATCTGGTCAACGGGATCACGACCGGAAACACCCGGTTCGAATTCGCCGGGGTTGATGCCGGGCCGAGCCGGACGGACGGGGCGGTCAGGTACTGGAATCTCGATTATCAGGATGATACGACCGCCACTCAATCACCTTACGGACAGGCCAACATAATCGCCAATTCCCTGCGTCCCAATCCGAATCTGGGGCAGACGGAACAGGTCGGGTCGCTCGGCAACAGCTGGTATCGCGGTCTGGTTCTGGAACTCAGGCGGCGGTACCGGCGGATCGGACACGGTTTCGGCGCGTCTTTGCGGTTGGCCTACACTCTTTCCTATCTGGAGGACGACGGAATCGTCAACACCTCCTCGGCACAAGTCCAGGGCGATTTCGCTTCCGAAAGGTCGCGGAGTCTGCTGGACCGCCGCCACCGGATCGTTCTTTCGGGGCTGTTCGACACGCCGAAATGGATGGGCGGGCTGAGATTTTCGCCGATCTTTCGGTTCGGCTCCAGCGCGCCGTTCAATCTGTCCAACGGCGGATCGGCGGCCGACGACCGCAATCTCGATGATGTCAACACCGACCGTCCGAATTTCAGCGGAAACCTTGCCGATCTGACCTGGCGCAGATTCACCGACCCGATCAACACGAATGTTATCAACGCCATCACGCTGGCTCCGATCGGCCGCGCCGGAAATCTTCCGCGCAACGCCGGCAAGGGGCCGCGCCAGTGGATCTTCGATCTCAACGTCAGCCGTCAGTTCCGGATCGGCGAAAGGGTTCGCATCCGTCCGCAGGTCGAGTTCGATAATATTCTAAATATGACGGTCTTTAGTTTCGGTTCCGAATTCATCGATGCTTCCTTGATCGCCAATGATCCGTCTCCGGAAGATCTGAGCGAATTCCTGGTTCCGACCAGAGCCTATCGCCCGCGCCAGATCCGTTTCGGCATAAGGGTCGATTTCTAATTTGAAATTTTTTGTAAATCTCAAGCCGGGATCGCTCTTTTTCAAAAAGAGCGATCCCGTTTTTTTCAGAGACATCACAAGCGGCTTTCAAAAATAAGAATAATTTGTCGCAAAAAAACAAATCCAAAATCCGAAATCCGAAATCCAAAATTTTTAATGACTTCCCAAAGGCAAATATGTTAGTTTATAAATGTTGAACATTTTTGTTCCAGATCTGTAGCTATGACCAACGTTTTAGAAGAAAAGAATGTCCCCTTCACGGAAGTTTCCATTGAATCGATCCTTCTGGACGCCGATCTGTTCGTCAAGTACAAATCGCCCGAAAAAGCCTTCAAACTTCTCAAAGATTCAATGGAGCGGAGCCCTCGTTCGATCCCACTGCGCGAGAAGATGCGTGAGATCTGCATCGCTCAAAGAAACACCACGGAAGCCGCCCGGCAATGCCTCGCTCTGGTCAGCCTCTATATCGGCCGCGAAGATTTCGATCTGGCTTACGACCGTTTGCAGGAAGCCAAACTGCTCGATCCGCGCACGTCGGTCGCCTCCGGTCTGGAAGCGATCCGCCGCGCCCGCCGCCCCGAGTTTGCCGAAAACCGCGACAAATCGCCGGTCAAGGTCCGCACCGATGTGACGCTGGCGGGAAATCTCGCTCTGGTCAGTTTTTTCGACGCCGTCCAGGTGATCGAAAATTCGCGGATGACCGGTCTGCTGGTCATCAAATCCGACAAGTATCTGGCCAGCGTTTCGTTCAACGACGGCAAAATAGTCGACGCCGAATGCGACGGCAAAAACGGCAACGCGGCTTTTCGTCAGATCATCGAGATCAACAGCGGCACGTTTGAATTTTCGACCTCCGAAAATGAGTTCCCGGTCGTCATCAGCGTTTCCAGCAACACCAACTACCTGCTCGATACTCTAACCCAACTCGACACCGAACGGGCCGAACAACAGGGAATGGTTTGATTTACGATTTTGAGTTTTTTTTATTTTGAGCTTTGAATCATTTTGAGCTCAAAATAAAAAATAAAAAAATTAAAAACTCAAAACCGTCCGTTATCCATTTTACGTTTCTTCCGGCATTTGACTTGGAGGCGCGAAAACAACAAAATATAGTGCTAACTCTCCGCTTGTAGCACTATAGAATGTTTAAACTCCAACGTCTCGAAATTACCGGGTTCAAATCTTTCGCCGATTACACCGAAGTTATCTTTACGGGCAGCGGCATCACGGCCGTCGTCGGGCCGAACGGGTGCGGGAAAAGTAACGTAAGTGACTGCATCGCCTGGGTTTTGGGGGAACAGCGGGCCAAATCTCTGCGCGGCGAAGAGATGAAGGACGTCATCTTTCAGGGAACGAGCAAGCGCCAGCCGGGGGGAATGGCCGAGGTCGTTTTGCATCTCGTGCGCGACGATTCGGAGATCAATTACGAAGAGGAAGAGCTCGAAGACATCGACGCCAGCCTCAGCGAGATCGACGAAAACGCGGTCGATGTCGATGCGCTGGAGGAAGTCGAAGAAGAGGATGAAGAGGCCGAAGCGGTAAACGCCGAAGCCCAAACGAACGGTTTTCACGCGCCGGATTCCGCCAACGGTTTTCACGTCGAAGAGGCCGAGACGATGGAACAGGCTCAGGCCGCTCAGGTCGGTTCGGTCCAGACCGTTCAGAAAAAGATCAAGACCAAAAGACATTGGAAACCACGCAGTTTCGCCCTCGATTTTGCGCCCGGCGAGGCCGTTTCGGTCGGCCGCCGGCTCTATCGCTCGGGCGAAAGCGAATATCTGCTCAACGGCAAGAGCTGTCGTCTTCGCGACATTCAGGATCTTTTCGCCGGGACGGGACTCTCCGGCGCGCATTACGCTCTGATCGAACAGGGAAAGATCGGACAGATCCTTTCCTCGAAACCGAGCGACCGCCGGAATCTGATCGAAGAGGCGGCCGGAATCTCCAAATTCCGAACCCGTCAGCGCGCCGCCGAAACCCGGCTCGAATCGGCCAAAACCAATCTGAGCCGGATCACGGACATCGTCGCCGAGATCGAAAAACAGGCCAACAGTCTGCGTCGGCAGGCGTCGAAAACCCGCCGCTACAAGATCCTGCGCGAAGAATTCCGCCAACTTCTCCGCCAGACCTTTGCGGCCGAGGGGAGTCATCTGTCGGCCCTGGTCGATGAACTGGAAACCGATTTGAGCGAAGCCGTTAAAGCCGAGCGCCGCGTTTTGCGTCAGGTGGCCGAAAAGGACGAGGCATTTCGCGAGGCGACAAACCGAGCGCGGGAGGCCGAGGAAAATCTGTCCGATCTGCGGGCGCGGCATTCCGAAAATGCTCTGGAGCGCGACCGAAACTTGCGCGAAAGAGGCTATCAAACCGAGCAGATCGCCAATCTCAAACAGCGATCAGCCGTTCTCAAGAGCGAGACCGAATCGAGCGAACGGCGCCTCAAACTGACCGAAAGCGAGATCAAAAGGCTGGAAAAGGAAGAGCAAAAGGAGCGGGCCGAGGCGGAAAAAAATGAGAGCGCACTGACCGAGGCCGAAGCCAAATACGAGAGCGAAGTTAGCCGTTTGGAAGAGATCGAAGCGGAGTTGGAGAACGAGCGATCCGAGGTTCTTCAGCATACGGCCGCTTTTGAGCGTCTGACCGAGATCGAACGTCAGCTCGAAAACACCATCGAAAGATTGAAGGAGCGTGCCGAAGGATTGCGCCGCGAGGGCGAGCGGGCGAAAGAGACTTTCAACGAACATAAAAAACAGGCCGAGAAATTGGAAAAGGCTCTCGATAAAGAGCGCCGGAAACTCGAAGACCTTCATACCGAAAAGCAGCAGATCCTGGTCAAAACCGGCGAAGCGCGCGAAATCTTGAAGGAGAGCGAGGGTCATTTGAGCGATCTGCGCGAAGAGTTTTCCCGCAAAACGCACCGGCTCGAAACTCTTCAGGAACTCGAAGAAAAACGCGCCATCTACGCGCCGGCCGTCCAGAAGCTTTTCGCCGCCGAAAAGAAGATCGGCGTCAAATTTCGCGGAACCCTGGCCGACCGTTTGAGCGTCGATGAAAAACTGGAACCGGCGATCGAAAGTCTTTTCGGCGGCTTTCTCCAGACGGTTCTGGTCGAAAGCGAAAAGGACGCCCGGCGGGTCGCCTCTTTTCTGGGCGAGAACAACATCGGCCGGAACTCCCTGTTGGTCGTCGAAGAAAAAGGCGGAAAGGCGAAAGAGAAGAAGGCGAAAAACAAAGATGCGGACATCGCCGGTTTGATGGGGCTTTCCGATCAACTGGCGGGGGTTTTAAGAGAGATTTTCCCGCGCGAGATGTCGGCCCGGGTGGTTTCCGGTCTGGATCAGGTCAAATCGAAGACCGATCAGATATTCGTAACCTTCGACGGCGATCTGATCATCGGGGGAAAGCTTTTCGTCAGCGGGAAACATAAGGAAAACGAAAAAAACACGTCGCTTCTGGCTTTCAAACGCGAACTGCGTCAACTTAAATCCGACGCCGGAAAATTGACCGGACGGATCGAAAAGGCGAAGAAAAAAGCCGAAGAGGCGCGACGGACGCTGGCCGGACAGGAAGACAAACTGATCGATCTTCAATCGTTCATCGTCAAGGTCGAGCGCGAACTCCTCTCGCAGGAGATTCAGGCCAAATCTCTGGCGCAGGAAAAGGAGCGGGCCGAGCGGCATAAAAAGGTCGTGGCGGAGGAAACCCGTCAGATCGAGACCGAACTCTCCGAGATTCAGAACCGCCAGAAAGAGGCCCGGATCAACGCCGGCAAGGCCGAAAAGGCCCGCGTCGCGGCTTCGAAGAATCTGGAGAAGATCACCAAAAAACTGAATCAGGCGCGCTTTCTGGCCGAAACTGAGAACAAGACGCTGAACGAAAAAAGAACTCTGGCGGCGACCTCGGCCGAGCGACGGCGGGCGGTTCAAAGCGCTCTCCGGCGGGTCGAAAATGAAGAAAAGGAACTGACCGGCCGGATCGAGCGGGAAAAACTCGAATCCCGTGAGATCGAGGGTAAATTAAAAGAATTGACCGGTCTCGTGGTCGAGATCGAGAGCCGAATCGAGTCTGCCCGCGACGAACAGGAAAATGAGCAGGACGAACTATCCGAAGCCCTCGGGCATCTAAAACTCACGCGGGAGAAAGCCGATGAGATGTCGGATGAACTGGCGGAGTTGAACAAGCAGTCGGCCGAGGCCCGCAACGAGCGGGCGGGACTTGAGATCAGACAGACCGAGGCCGTAACGCGTCTGCGGAGTCTGAACGAAAAATGCGCTCAGGAACTGAGCCTGTCGCTGGTCGAGTTGGTTGAAAACGAGGAAGTCCCCGAAGATTTCGAACTGGAAGAATCGAAAACCGGCGTGGACGAACTGCGCCACAAACTGGAAAATTTCGGCGCCATCAATATGCTCGCGCTGGAGGAATTGAGCGAGGCCGAGGAGCGCCTGCTGTTTTTGACCTCACAGCGGCAGGACATCATCGACAGCATCACGGCCGCCGAAGAGGCTCTGCGGGAGATCAAACGGCGTTCGCGCGAAAAGTTCCGCGAGGCTTTCGAGGCGATCAACGAGAATTTCAGGGAATTCTTTCAGGAATTGTTCGGCGGCGGTCGCGGGGAGATGACCTTGCTCGAAGCCGAGGATATTCTGGAGGCCGGGATCGAGATCGTCGCGCAACCGCCGGGCAAACGCCTGCAGAACATCTTGCTTTTGTCGGGCGGAGAAAAGGCCATGACGGCCATCGCGCTAGTTTTGGGGATCTTTCGTTATCGTCCGTCGCCGTTTTGTCTTTTGGACGAGGTGGATGCGCCGCTCGACGATGCCAATGTCGGACGGTTCGTCAACAAGATCGCGGAGATGGCCGAAAAGACGCAGTTCATCGTCATCACGCACAACAAGCGGACGATGGAAGCGGCCCGCGCTCTCTACGGCGTAACGATGCAGGAAGCCGGGGTTTCCAAACTCGTTTCGGTTCGATTCGAGTAGTTTTTCGAGATTTTAGATTTGTTAAAAATGTCAATTTTTTAGATCCAAAATCCAAGATCCAAAATAGTTTATGTGGCAAAAATCTTTCTTAAAAATTTTATTCGTCGGGCTGATGCTGACCCTGGCTTTTTCCGTTTCGGCGCAAAGGAAAAAGAACACCAAACCGGCCGAGTCCCAAAAGACCGCTGAGGCGACCCCGACTCCTCCGTTAGAGGAGGATGAGGACGGGAAAACTCCGGCCAAAAAGAATTCGCGTCCCGGCGAAGACGGATCGACGGCCTCCGAACCGGCTAAAAAGAATCCCGTCAGATCCGGAAACTCCGCATCTCAAAAGAAAGACGGGTCGGTTTATTTTTACGAGTTTTCCCGGCCCGAATTCAACGTTTCCGACGTTTACATCGAACACGACGAGAACGGCAAGGGGACGATCAGATTTTTGAAGAAATATTTTGACGAAGAGATCGTCGATCCGATCCAGCTTTCCGAAGCCACTCTGGAAAAGGTCAAAACCCTCTGGGAGAATTTAAATTTTCTCGATTCGGACGAAAACTATCAGTTCGAAAAGGATTACTCGCACCTCGGGAACATAAAAATCACGATGAAAAAAGACGGTCGGGAGCGGACGGCAAAGTTCAACTGGACGACCAACCCGGACGCCAAGGCCCTGGCGGACGAATACCGCCGGATCGGCAATCAGCATATCTGGATGTTCGATATCAATGTTTCCCGTGAAAATCAGCCGCTCGAATCGGCCCGGATCATGGACGCTCTGGATCTGCAACTCAGGCGCAACGAGATCGCCGATCCGGTGCAGATGATACCTTTCCTCAAAGAACTGGGAAATGATGAAAGAATCCCGCTGATCTCGCGCAATCACGCCACCCGTTTGGTTCAACAGATCGAAAAACAAATGGCCAAAAAGAAGGATGACCAGTAAAGTTCCGATCATCTGACAAAAGCGTTGGGAACGGGGCGGTCTCCCGGAATGCCGAACGTGACGGCCTCGAATCCGCTTTGACTCTGAAGTTTGAACCAGACGCCTTCCGAGGGCCGGAAAATGGCGGGATCGGCTCGCCCGTCGCCGTCGTAATCCCCCGGCGTCGGCACATCGCCCGGCGCGCCGAACGGGAATGAGTAAAACGAAAAATCCTCGCTCCGCAAGATAAACCACTCTCCTGTCGATTCTCTCCAAAAAGCGACATCGGCCCGCCCGTCTCCGGTGTAGTCTCCCGGAACGGTTTTATCGGTTCCGGTTCCGAAATTCGTGACGATCAGTCCGCTCGAAGAGCGGTTCAGCCACCAGGAGCCGTCTGAGGGACGAAAGATGGCGATATCGGCCCGGCCGTCGCCGTCATAATCGGCGGGAACCGGACGATCTTCGGCCGAACCGAAACCGGTGATGGTGGTTCCGCCCGAGGAATTGAGGATAAACCAGGTGGCCGAGGAGGGCCGGAAGATGGCCGGGTCGGCTTGTCCGTCGCCGTCGAAGTCGGCGGGAGCCGGAACGTCGCCGATCGCGCCGAACGGGAACGAGTAAAACGAAGAGTCCTCCGACCGCAGGATAAACCACTCTCCGGTCGATTCTCTCCAAAAGGCGATGTCAGCGCGTCCGTCGCCGGTGAAATCGGCCGGAACGATCCGGTCGGTCGAGGTTCCGAAGGCAAAGGCCCGGTTGCCCGTGTCGGACGAACGAAGATACCACCACTCGCCGGGGGCGGGACGGAAGATGGAGATGTCGGTTTTCGAGTCGCCGTCGAAGTCGAAAGGCGTTATGAGCGGATTGCGGGCGATGATCGCTCCGCTTCTCGGCGGCAGATCAAAGGTGATGTTGCCGCCGGAAATCGTATGTCGCGCGCCGCCGAGCAGATCGGCCACAATCGTCCCGTTCGGAAAATAAGAGGCGACCTGAAGGGTTACATTGTTGGCGGTCGCGCCGTTATTCAAAGCGACGATCACTTTATCGGTTCCGTCGGTTCGTCCGAAAGCGTAAGTGTCGTTATCCGTTGCGGACGAGGAAGTGTCTCCGGTCAGAAGGGTTTCGAACGAGCCTTCGGATAAGGCCGGATGATCGCGCCGGATCTTTCCGAGTTTGGCGTAAAAATCGATCAGGTTCTGATCGACCGGTCCGTAGATCGTCGGATCGCCGCTTTGATCGGCCCACGGGTAGGGGGCGCGGTTGTACGGGTCGTCTTCGGGCAGACCGTTTCCGCCATTGGCGCGCGAGGGCGCGTTGATTCCGGCCTCGTCGCCGTAATAAACCATCGGCGCGCCGATGTAGGCGAATTGGAAGACGGCCGCCAGTTTGAGACGCTCTTTGGCCTGAGTCAGACCGCTGTCGCTGGCGACGGTCAGCGCATAAAGCGCCCGGTTGGTGTCGTGCGAATCGAGCAGATTGAGCATCGCTTTTTGAGCCGGAAGCGGATAATCTTCGCGGATCGATCTCATCGCCCGGTCGAACTGCGAAGGGTTGAGCCCGAAGATGCGGTTGTTGCCGTTGTTGTCGTTGTCTTCAAAATCGGCCCGGCGGGCGAACCCGAGAACGTTTTTGCGAAACCGGTAGTTCATCACTCCGTCGAGCTGATCGCCGGCCAGATACTGACTGGCGTCGGGAAAGATCTCGCCGATCAAAACTCCGTCCGGTTTGTAATTTTTGGCAAAACCCCGGTATTCGTTCCACCAGTCGTGCGGCAGATCGGTGGCGACATCGAAGCGCCAGCCGCCCGCGCCCCGGTCGTACCAGTATTGTGTTACATTGGTGCCCGGCGTCCGGTAAAAGAAATCGCGAACCGCCGGCAGGTTGTCGTTAAAAACGGGCAGGCCGCTGAATCCGAACCATCCCTCGTAATCGTTGACCGTACAGGGCGCGTTGTTGTTGAAGAAATTGAACCAGCTTCGATACGCCGAAGAAGCGCTCTCGCAGGCTCCGATCACCGAGGATCGGTGAAAGAAGTCGAAATATTCGCTGTCCTGCGACATGTGATTCCAGACGCCGTCGAGAATGATTCGCATTCCGCGGGCGTTGGCGGCCGCGACCAGCGAAGCAAAGGCGGCGTCCCCGCCGAGTTCGTCGGCGATCTTCAGATAATCGTCGGTGTCGTACCGGTGATTGGAACGGGCTTTGAAGATCGGGTTGAGATAGATGGTGTCAAACCCCAGATTTTTGATGTAATCGAGTTTGCTTTCGATCCCTTTGAGGTCGCCGCCGAAAAACTGACTGCCGTAATTGTTGAGGCAGGACGGATTTTGGCGCGGGTCGCAGATCTGAGAGTTCCAGTTTGTATAAGCGATGTTGGATGCGGGCGGCGCGCCGTAAAGCGAGGGACAGCCGGTCGTCGAACCGGTCCGGCACCAATCGTTGCCGGTGTCGCCGTTGCGAAAGCGGTCGGGGAATATCTGATAGACCCGGGCCTTGTGAATCCAGGCCGGAGTCGTGAAATTCGGATCGTAAACCGTCAGCTGAAAAGAGGGAAAGGGTTCGTTGTCGCTGGGCGCGCCGGGGCCGCCCTGATTGAGGTTGTCGTTATCATCAAAGTAAGAATCGCTGTAAAAGTCGGAATCGGTTCCGTCAACCACTCGGAACTTGTAATAGACTATTTTCGGCGTCCCCGGAGTTTGATAATCGATGCTCCAGTAATCGTAGGTCGCGTCGCTCGAAGAAAGGCTCAACTGCTGTTCGATGGGACCGGTCGTCGTATTGGTCGGCGGGTTGTAAACGTAGGTTCGAAGAAAGATGGCCGTCACATCGTTCTTAAAAGTCCTGAACTTGAGGATGACCGTCGTTCCGGCCGTAACGGAGCCGAACGGAGCGCGGTAAAACTGATCGAAGCTGTCGTGCAGAAGGCCGTTCCATTCGACGTTGTTGTCCATCGCGGCCAACGGAACCGAAGGATTTCGGCCCGCCCGGATTGCGGCGGAAAATGAGATGAAGATTAAAGCCAACAATAGAAACGTTGAAATCCTGTTCATGATGCTTTGAAGAACCTTTCCTTTTAAAAACTTTGTTCGGATTAGAAACAAAGATTATTACATTTTCCGGCAGATTTCAATGAAAAAGGTCCTCAATCCGGGGATTGAGGACCTTTTTCATAAGTCTTTTCGATACCCTTCGGTCAGCTCGAAGCCGAAGAACTGGTGCTCGACTCATCGATCGAAAGGGCCTGATCGACGATCTGCTTTTGTTCGAGGTTGTGAATTGAGTAGGAACCGGTGGCGGGCGAGGCCGAAGGCGCTCTTCCGACGTAGCTTAGAGTTACGTTGTCGGGTTTGATCGCGCGCAATAGCGGTTCGACGAAGGTCCAGCCGCCCATGTTCTTCGGTTCTTCCTGGGTCCAGCAGATTCCTTCGGCATTTTTATATTCGGCGAAAACCTCCCGCAAACGATCGGCCGGGAAAGGGTAAAACTGTTCGAGACGAACGATGGCCGCATCCTTTGAGCCGTTTTCTTCGCGCCCCGCTTCCAGATCGTAAAAGACCTTGCCCGAACAGATGACCACTTTCTTGACATCGCCTTTTTCGGCCATCGAAGCGTCGCCGATGACCGGCTGAAAACCGCCCGCCGTCAGATCCTCGACCGACGAAGAAGCGGCCGGCAGACGCAGAAGGCTCTTCGGGGTCATGACGATCAGCGGGCGGACGATCTCCTGCTTGGCCTGCCGTCGGAGCAGATGGAAATATTGGGCCGGGGTCGTCGGATAGCAAACCTGAAGATTGTTCTCGGCGCAGAGCTGAAGGTATCTTTCCAATCTGGCGCTCGAATGTTCCGGCCCCTGACCTTCGTAGCCGTGCGGCAGAAGCATGACGAGACGGCATTTTTCGCCCCATTTGTCTTCGGAGGCGGCGATGTACTGGTCGATGATGACCTGCGCCCCGTTGGAAAAATCGCCGAACTGGGCTTCCCACATGACGAGTTTATCGGTGGCCACGGTCGAATATCCGTACTCGAACCCGAGGACGCCGTTTTCCGACAGCGAGCTGTCGTAGACATCGAATTTGGCTTCCGGGGCGTTCTCACTGCGGATCTCGGACAGCGGGCACCAGACCTCGCCATTGAGCGTGTCGTACATCAGCGAATGCCTCTGCGAAAAAGTTCCTCGGCCGGAATCCTGCCCGCTGAGGCGAACGCCGGTCCCTTCGGCCACCAGCGAACCGAAAGCGATGGCTTCGGCAAACCCCCAATCCATCGGATTTTCGCCGGTTCCCATCTTGGCCCGGCGGGCCAGTTGTCCGACCATCTTCGGATTGATGTGGAATCCCTCGGGGACGAGCGAGATCTTTTCCGAGACCTTTTCCAGCAAAGCGCGGTCGATGCCCGTTTCCAGGATCTTCGAACCGTCCTCTTCTTCGATCGGCGGAGAGAGTTTGGCTTTTTTCGGTTTTTCCTCGGCGATCTGTTTGGCCCGTTTGAGGATGTCCTCATATTTGGAGACGACCTTGTCGGTCATTTCATCGAGTTCCCCCTCGGTGATGATGCCGTCCCTGATCAGCTTTTGAGCGTAGAGATGGCGGACGCCCGGATGAGCCTTGACCCTTTGATACATCAGCGGCTGGGTGTAACTCGGTTCGTCGCCCTCGTTGTGGCCGAGACGCCGGAATCCGACCAGATCGAGCGCCACGTCCTTGTTGAACTCCTGCCGGTATTCGAGCGCGATCTGGACCACCCGGTAGGCCGCTTCGGGCGAATCGGCGTTGATGTGAAAGATCGGCAGTTGGGTGATCTGGGCCGCGTCGGTCGAATAGATCGAAGACCGGCTGGCTTCGGGCGTGGTGGTAAATCCGATCTGGTTGTTGATGACGATATGGATCGTTCCGCCGGTCTTGTAACCGCGCAGATCGGCCAGTTGGAGCGTTTCCATGACGATCCCCTGACCGGCAAAGGCCGCATCCCCGTGCAGTAGAACGGGCAGGACCCGGTCGATCACCTCTTCGCGGTCGTTATGGGCCGGATCGTGGAGCTGATCCTGTCTGGCCCGGGTCATGCCTTCGACGACCGGATCGACGAATTCCAGATGACTCGGATTGCAGGAAAGCCTGATCTTGATGTCCTTTCCGGCCTTGGTCTGGCGTTCCCGGCTGGCCCCCTGATGGTATTTGACATCGCCCTCGTCGGCCGGGAAACTCGGGTGCGACGTGCCTTCAAAGACGGTGAAGATCCGTTCGGCCATATCGCCTTTTTCGGCGTCGCCGACGATGTTGGTCAGGACGTTGAGCCGTCCCCGATGGGCCATTCCCATAAAGATCTCTTCGACGCCGCGTTCCGATGAATTTTCCACCAATTGATCGAGCAGGGGAATGACGGTTTCCGTCCCTTCGAGCGAAAAACGTTTTTGTCCGAGGTATTTCTTGTGCAAAAACTGCTCGAATTGTTCGGCTTCGATCAGTTTTTGGAGCAGTTCTTTGCGGATCTCGGGGTCGATCGGTTCCGGATCGACGAACTGCTGGCGGATCCTTTCCCTGATCCATTGGACCTCGTCCTTGTTCTGAATGTGCCGGTATTCGATCCCGACCTTGCCGCAGTAGGCCCGCCGCAAAACCCAGAGGATCTCGCGCAAGGTCGAAACGTCCTTGCCGTGGAGACCGTCGGTGATGAATTCGCGGTCGAGATCCCAGATCGTCAAACCGAAGTTCGCCAGATCCAGTTCGTCCGAATAATGCTCGGTCATGTTGAGCGGATCGATGTCGGCCAGCAGATGTCCGCGGATCCGGTAGGTGTTGATCAATTGGAGGACCTTGGCTTGTTTGACCGTCTGTTCGCGCAGTTGATCCGAACCGAAAAGCGACGGGTTGAAATCTTCGGCCCAGCGCAGGGGCGGATAATGGATCTCGAGATCGGTGAAGATCTGATCGTAAAATTCGTGCTGACCGACCAGATACTGATGAATCTTGGCCAGGAACAGACCGCTTTCGGCTCCCTGTATGACGCGGTGGTCGTAGGTGCTGGTGATGGTCATGATCTTGCTGATCCCGAGTTGCGACAGAGCGGCCGAGGTCATTCCCTGATATTCGGCCGGATATTCGATGGCGCCGGTGGCGATGATGGCGCTTTGACCCGACATCAGACGCGGGTTTGAGGCGACCGTTCCGAGCGTTCCCGGATTGGTCAGCGAAATGGTCGTTCCGCGAAAGTCGGCAAGCTCCAATTGGCCGTCGCGGGCGCGGGCGATGGTGTCGTTGTAGGCGCTGAAAAATTCGGCGAAATTCATCCGTTCGACGGCTTTGATGTTCGGCACCAGCAGATTGCGCGAGCCGTCCTTTTTCTCGACATCGACGGCCACGCCGAAATTGACGTGTTCGTTTTCGAGCCGCGAGGGCTTGCCATCAACCACGCCGAAACCGTTGTTAAGTTGCGGATATTCTTTCAAGGCCCGGACGATCGCCCAGCCGATCAAATGCGTAAAGGAGACCTTTCCCCGGCCTCTGACCCGCAGGTTGTCGTTGATGATCTTGCGGTTTTCTTCGAGCACCTTGACCGGAATGCTCCGGACGCTGGTCGCCGTCGGAACCGTCAGGCTTTCCTCCATGTTGTCGACGATGACCTTGGAAACCCCGGTCAGGGGGCGCGCCTCGACGCCCTCGCCGACCGAAACCTCGGCCGATTTTTTGGCCGGAGCCCCGGCTTTCTCCGCCGGAGCAACAGTCGTCGGTTCGGTCTGGACGGTCCGGGCCGCGGCGGTCTGCCCGTTGCCCTGCGCCGCCGATGAATCGCCCTTGGTCAGATCGTTGAAAAAGATCCGCCACGACTCATCGACCAGATTCGGATCGCTCTTGAAACGGTCGTAAAGCCCCTCGACATAGCTGGCGTTGGCCCCAAAATTCTCTTGAATGTATTCGGATAGATTGGATGTTTTTTCGCTCACTTTTGTTCTTACCTCTTGTCAGTTATTTTAACGCAAAACGATTCAAAACATAAGCGAACCTTGATTGATGGCCGGGGGCGGGCAAATTCACCCGGTTTTGAAAAAACAATTGTAGTGCCGTGAGATCTCGAAAAAAAGGAAAGAGGAGGAAACCAAACTTGGTTTCCTCCTCTTTGTCTCACCGTTTGCGGAGCGAAAATAAATCCCAAATCCGCAATCGAATCAGTTGATGGCCGACGAAATGATGTGGCTTTCGTCGAGTTCGACGATGAAACTGTCTTCTTCCACTTTTTCAGGCGGAGCCTTTTCGACCGGTTTGGGTTCGATCGGTGGCAACGGCTTTTCCTGCGGTGCCAGCGCCGGCAATGTCTGTTTGACCTTGCGCTCGGCTTTGACCGAATACATCTTCTTGTCGGCGGCGATGATGATCTGGTCGATCGTTTTGCCGTCGGTCGGATAGCACGATGCGCCGAGGCTGACGCCGACCCGGGCGTAGCGGCCGTCTTCGACCGGCAGTTTGAAGTTGATGACCGCTTTTTCGATCCGCTGGCACAATTCCTGAATGCCGGAACTGTTGGTTTCCGGCACGATGATGACGAACTCGTCGCCGGCGTAGCGCGCCAGAAAATCGTAATCGCGGAGCTGGCTCTTGAGAACTTTGGCGATCTCCTTGAGCATCCGGTCGCCGGTCTTGTGACCGTAGGTGTCATTGACGGCCTTGAATCCGTCGAGGTCGAGCATCAAGAGCTGGAAAATACTGCCGTTGCGGCCGGCGCGGGCCACTTCTTTTTCGAAATGGATCTGCAGACTGCGGGCGTTCGGCAAACCGGTCATCGGATCGGTCAGGGCGCGGGTTTCCGACTCGGCGTGCTGAAGCGCCATCGAGATCTGATCCGACGCGATGTTGGCGATCATCTCCAGCAGGCGCAAATGTTCCTCGCCGTAATAATCGAGTTCGCACGAATAGATCGAAACCGCGCCGAGCAATCTGTCTTCGGCCAGCAGGGGCATCGAGATCATGGCCGAATAATTTTCGACGAATTCGAGATGGTCGAACGAAAAATCGAGCGCCGGATTGATGTTATGGATCGGTTGGCCTTCCTGAAGAACGAATCCCGTGGCCCCCTCGCCCTTTCTGATCCGTTTGTTTTCCAGTTCGAGGCTGTTTTTCCCGAGAGTATGGGCGGCCGAGGCGAAGTCACCGGATTCCTCCATCAGGTAAATGGCGCAGGTGTCGAACGGAACTATCTCCCGGACCTTTTCGGCAAAGAGCGCCAGAGTCTCTTCCAGATTAAGCGATGAACTGAAGACCCTGGCCAGTTCGTAAAGCGTGAAGACCTCGCGGTTGGCGCGTTTGATCTGTTCGACGTAATCGGTGTTTTCGGCCTCCTCTCTGGCTTCTTTCCGCTTGTCGTAAGAATATGCCAGCCCTTTTTTCTTGATCTCGGCCTCAAGCTGCTGAAGGTTGCGCAAAAAGAGATCGACGATCTGCGGATCAAACTGTTTTCCGGCATCATTGAGCAGTATTCGGCGGGCCTGTTCGCGCGAGACGGCCGGCCGGTAGGGCCGTTCGCCCCGCAAAGTGTCGTAGGCGTCGGCCACCGCCAGAATCCGCGCCGTCAGCGGGATCTCCTCTTTTTTCAAGCCCTTCGGATAGCCGGTTCCGTCCCAGCGTTCGTTGTGATATTTGACGGTCGGGACGACCGGGTAGGGGAAATTGATGGTTTCGATGATCGAAGCGCCGACCGAAGAATGGATCTTCATTTTTTCTTTTTCCGCCGGCGTCAGGCGCTCAGGTTTGTTCAAAATATTGTCCGGGACGGCCAGTTTGCCGATCCCGTGGAGCAATGCTCCGTCTTTCAGTGCCAGGATCTCATCGGCCGACAGACCGAGCAGTTCGCCCATCCCGACCGCATAGATCTGCGTCCGGCGGACGTGTCCGACGCCGATCTGATCGCGGGCGTCGATGGCCGTGGCGAGGGCTTCGACCGTGGCCAGATGAATCCGGCTGGCTTCGCGGATCTCACGGGTTTTCTGCGCCAGCTTGCGGATGAAAATACGATAGATCAGATGTCCTCCGATGACCAACGGAAGAAGCACCAGCCCGAATTCCAGCCCGAATCTCAGGAAAAGCAGATGAACCAAAACTGTGGCCCCCGCGCTGACCAGATATGTTCCGGCTCCCCACAGGAGGTTTTCTTTCCAGAGGCGGATGAAGGAAAATCCGCTGCTGAATTTGAGATACAGGGTTAAAAAGAGGGAAAGCAGCCAGAAATGAGCAAAAGCCATCGCTCCTATGGCGAAGATCAGAGAACCGACCCCGATCTGCCGGGTGGCGAAAGCTCCTTCGGAAAAAGGCGTCAGATTTCCGAGCGTCAGATAGAGAACTCCGGTCGAAACCAGCGCGGCGATCGAATTGGCGAAGACCCGAAACAGCCAGCGGCGATTCTGGATCTGGGAGATCTCCTCGATCTCGCCCAGCAAGGCGCCGATCGAAAGAAAAATCCCGCCCGGCAATCCCAGCCACAGTATTCCCCAAAATATCACCAATTCTTTGGCGGAAATATTAGTCTGTGTTCCGGGTATCTTGTATCTGTATTTATTAATGATGACGGAGATGGCAAAGGCCACGCCCAGAACCAGGAACTGAAGAACCGAAAAGTCGGTGCAAAAATAGAGGGCCAGCCCGAGCGGGATGACGCTCAGGCAAAGCATCGCACACCAGCAAATACTTTCCGGCAGGTTTTTATTGGGTAATGTCAGATCTTTCATTTTTTCGATACCGAAATTCGCCTTCCCGAAAAGGCGAATTTTAATCTTAAACTAAAAATGGAAGACGGTTTATTTAGGATAAGAACAAGTTTGAAACATCAGATTTTCAAAAGACTCAAATCGATTTGAGTTTCGAACTGGTAAATCAATTACCGTGCCAGAAACGGATCTGTTCCTAAGTCCAGTATTTATTTGAGAAAAATGTCTGTCGGCAAAATTATGTGATAGAATTTCGGTCAGAATGAGAAATCAAATTGATTTGATTCGGTCAAACTGAAACAATGAATGTGAACGATCGTCATCTCAGGACGGATCATTGCCATCTTCGACTTCCGTTTCCGGCATCTGAAGTGTTTGAGAGAAAAAATGAGGGAAAAAACGAAGCCAAAAAAGCGGGCGGATAAGAGTGTTTTACGGCATTTACGGGCAATGGCGGGATTTTGGAAAATAGAGCTTTTTCTCGCTCCGCCGGTCTTCGCGTTTCTTTTGCTTTCGATTTGCTTTTGGCCGCCTGCGGTCCGGGCGCAGGATACCGAAGAGGTGGTTCGGATCGAAACCGATCTGGTGCCGTTCGAAGTGACCGTAACCGATAAGCAAGGGAATCCGGTTCGCGGTCTGGAGGCGACCGATTTCCGGCTTTTCGAAGACGGCATCGAACGTCCGGTCGATTTTTTCGAACCCGTCAAAAGGCTCGATCAAAGCCGCCCGCTTTCGATCGTTTTCGCTCTGGACGTTTCCGGCAGCATCACGCCGGAGGAGTTGGAAAAACTGCGGACCGCGATGCGTTCGTTCGTCAAGAGACTGGCCGATTACAATTCTTATTTCGCCGTTACGACCTTCGGCATGGAGGTCAAAAAGATCCAGTCTTTCACCAACAGTCCGAAAAAACTTGAGAAAACCTTTGACAAGCTTCTTCGCGATCAGGACGGCCTTTCGACCCACGCCTACGATGCGGTCGATTACGGCATCCGGCTTTTGCGAAAGGATTCTCCGGCGACGGTCAAAAGCAAAATTCCGCGTCGCGCGATCATTCTCATCACGGACGGTTTTCCGGTCGGCGACACGGTCTCGCCGAAAACCGTCATCGAACGGGCCAATCAGGCGGAGACCACCGTTTATTCGGTCATTTTGCCCTCTTATTCGCGGATCCAGACCGGCAAAAAGCCGCTCCTGACATTGCTCGAAGCCAGCGGTCTGGTCGAGAAGACCGGCGGACGGACTTTTTATGCCACTCAGAAGGATTTCGAACCGCTGTTCAAACTTCTGGCCGAAGAGATCACCTCGTCATACGTTCTGGCCTTTTATCCGAAACCGGAGAACCGCCACGACGGCAAATTCCATCAGGTTCGGATCGAGGCTCCCGCCGGCTATCTGATCAAACAGAACCGCGCCGGTTATGAGATCAAACCGGACGCCGACCGCTAAGATTGGAAAATAAAAAGCATCCGACAACTGCCGAGTTGCCGGACGCCTCAATGGTTTCCGCTTTTTTCCGGAATCCCGGATGCCAAAAGCCCGCGTTTGCGGTTTAGAAACGGTTGGTAAACAGACCGCTAATAATCAAACTCGTCCTCGTCATCGAAATCATCGTCGTCAAAATTGAAATCGCTGTCCTCAAAAACATCCAGTTCCAGTGGGTCGAGTCCGACGACTTCCAGATCCGCACCGCATTCGTCGCAAAAGACGATATCGCCCTGTTCGGTGTCGGCGTCAACATAAACCTCTTCGCTACATTCGGGGCAAGCTGCTGTTGGCATTTTTCTCCTCTCCAATATAATTTGTGATTTTTCTTGCTCACGCTTTCACTTAAAAACCAAGTGGAATATATAATTACAAGTTTCAATCTAACCCGTTCGTAATTATTTTTGCAAGGGATTTCGATAATTTTTTTTTGCTTCGTTGTAATTTTTTTTCCGATGGCTTTATGATCGTTAGCGGACGAATAATAAACATCAAAAAAATCAGGCATTTACGATGAATTTTCCGTTTACTTTGACAGAAAACAAGGATTTTGATGCGGTCGGTTTCGGCACCAATGCGGTCGATTATCTGATCGTCGTGCCGGAATATCCGAGGTTTAATTCCAAGATCGAACTCGACAATTACACCCAACTCGCGGGCGGCGAGATCGCCTCGACGATGGCCGGTCTGCGGCGGCTCGGGATGCGCACTTCCTACGTCGGACGCTTCGGAAAAGAGAGCGCGGGCGATTTCGGCATCGGCTCTTTGCGCGACGAGGGCGTCGATCTGTCGCACGCCGAGCAGATCGACGGCGCGCAGACGCAGATCGCCTTTATCGTCATCGACAAACGAAACGGCGAGCGGACGGTCATCTGGAAACGGGACCGGAAATTGGCCTTTGCGCCCGAGGACGCGCCGGTGGAAATAGTTCGCCGGACGAAGATCTTTCACGCCACGCCGCACGACACGGCGGCCTGCATCGAGATGGCCCGCGAGGCTCATTCGGCGGGCGCGGTCGTTTCGATCGACATCGACAATATTTTCGATGGCCTGACGGAGATGATCCCGCTGATCGACATTTTCATCTCGTCGGCCGAATTCCCCGAACGCCTCGTCGGCATCCGCGACCGGCGTTTGGCGTTGCGCGAAATAAAGACGCGGTTCGGCTGTCCGATCGTCGGGATGACGCTGGGCGAAAACGGCTCACTTTTGTTGTGCCAAGACCGTTTCATCGAAACCCCCGGCTACGCAGTTCCGGGCGGCTGCAAAGACACTACGGGCGCGGGCGACGCTTTTCGGGTCGGTTTTCTCTACGGCCTGCTCCGAGGGGAATCGGTCGAAACTGCGGCCGAAATGGCCAACGCCGTCGCCGCCTTAAAATGTCGCCGGGTCGGCGCCCGCACCGCTCTGCCGGACAGAGAAGAGTTGGAAGGATTGTTGAGGAAATAGGATGCGGATTTAACTAACTTATGTTATGCGATCTTTGATTTGAGCCCGCGGAGCGGGTGCAGAGCGTGTAGCCCGTAGCCTCGGCTACGGGAATAATCACGATGTATTTATTGAGCTATCATCTGTCGCCCATTTTCACGGGCTCGAATGATCTATTTGCATCAAGCCCCGTAGCTAACGCTACGGGCTACACGCTGTCGCCATCTCCGATGGCTTAGAAACTAACATCGCGGAAACATCAAAAAAAGGGTTTCACTCGCCGTCGGCTCGTTCCACCCTACGCTACTATAATTGTCGCTTTCGGCGACGGTTTTGAAAGATTCACACCTTACAATTTTTCGTCGAAAAATTCCGTCACCAGCGCCCAGGCGTCTTTGGCGGCTTCTTCGTTGTAGACCTCGGGACGGGTGTCGTTGAAAAATGCGTGGTCGGCTTCGTATTTGACCGAATCGACCGGGAGTTCGTATTTGTCGGCGATCTCTTCGAGTTGAGCGACCTTTTCCGGATTGATCCACGCGTCCTCGGTGCCGGAGACGAAAATGACCGGCGTTTTCAGTTTTTTCAGAACCTCTTCTTCGGGAATGTCGCCGTAAAAAGGCGCGGCCGCGCTGAGGCCTTCGAGTTCGCAGGCGGCCCTCAGAGCGAACGTTCCGCCCATACAATAGCCGGTGATGCCGAAATGCTTGAGTCCGTAGGTCTCGCGCGCTTTATCCATCGCGTTTTTGATCGTGTCGAGGCCGTCTTCGATGGCCAGAGCGTGCATCAGTTTCGATGCCTCATCCGGGTTCGAGGCCAATTTCCCGCGATAAAGATCGGGCGCGATGCAGATGAATCCCTCGTCGGCGTAGCGCCGGGCGATGTCCTTGATGTGATCGGCCAGACCCCACCATTCCTGGATCAATATGACGGCTTTCGGATTTTCTCCGGCTTCATCCGGCAGGGCGGCGTAAGCGGTCGTGTCGCCTCCGGCGGTCGAAAAAGATAAAGTTTCGGTTTTCATAATTTTATCGAATGCTTCTCCTTGAAATTATTTTCTTGTGGATGGTTTCGATTATAAACAAAACCGGCGCGGATAAAAAAATGCACCATTTGATCATCGGGCAGATTTTTCTTGCCATCGAACCGGTAAAAATTTAAAATGCGGGGTATCTTACGGCTTTTTAGGGAACTGATCCATGAAACCTTCGCTCATTAAACTGACGCTCTTAAGCCTCTTTCTTTTTTCGATGATTGTCGCGATTGCCGCTCAAACGTCCCGCGAAAAAGGTATCTCCCTTTACCAACAGGGGAAGGATCAGGAGGCGATCAATCATTTAAGTGTCATCGCCAAGACCAATAAAAACGATTCCGAAGCATTGAATTATCTCGGGTTGGCCTATCTCAATCTCAGTCGTTTCAAAGACGCCCGAAAGACCCTGCAAAAAGCCGTCAAAGCGGCGCCGCAAAATGCCACCATCCGGGCGAATCTGGCCTACGCCTATCTTCTTTCCGGCAAGACGAACAGTTGTCAGAGAGAGATTGAAAGGGTCCTCGATATTGATCCGAACAACGCCACCGCTTTTTACATTCGCGGCATTTCTTATCTGTGGGAGAGAAAATATGACGAAACCATCTCCGACGCCGATAAAGCGATCGAACTGGATAAGGATTTTGCCGACGCCTATATCCTCAAAACCGACGGCTTGATGCACAGATTCGGCCGAAAATGGAGCGAGACGGGCCAACCGCTCGAATCGGCCAGTCTGATCGAAGAGGCGGTCGCCGTTTTGAAGAATTGTCAGGGAGATTGCCTGCTCGGCAGGAACGGCGAGAAGATCCGGGAAAGATCCGAGGGATTGGGAGCCTTTATGGATTATTTCCGGAGTTTGGAGAACGCCGGAGATGAGTCGGCCGGGACTTCGCCTGAGGAGACGCCGATAAAATTTTTGAAAAAATTCCCTCCGAGTTACACGGATTCGGCCCGGCAGGCCAATGAACAGGGAGACGTCATTCTGGCGATCCTCTTCGGAGCCGATGCACAGATAAAGTACATTATCGTTCTGGAGGGACTCAGATACGGCCTGACCGAAAAGTCGATCGAGGCCGCCCGCCGAATTCAGTTTGAACCCGCCACCCGCGACGGAAAGCCCGTTTCGGTCGTCAAAAGGGTCCAGTTCACTTTTACGATTTATTAAGAGCAGTGAGGCCGGGGACAATTCATCAAAGTCTTTATTCTATCAACTTTTTTGCAATTACCGATGAGCCGCCCGTTATTTTCTCTTAACTTCGATAATCGGCGAGTCCTTCTTTTCGCTGGTGGCGAAGATCGCCCGGCCGTCCGATGAATAGCAGACGGCTTCGCCCTGTTTGCGTTCGCCCAGTTCGACGATCAACGGTTTTTGCTTCCAGATTTGATCGAAATTTTTGGCTTTTTCCGGCAATGTGATCTCGTAGGCGCTGAAGTAATCGCAGATGACGACCCTCCGGCCGTCGGGCGAGATGTCGCCGCCGGTCAGCATTCCGTTGGGAATGGCCGGAACGGTGAAATCGCCGATCTTCTCCAGCCGGTTGGTTTTTTCAAGGCTGTAACCGGCGGCCAGCTTGTAAACGCCGGCCGAATCGCTGAGGCGTTTCGAGATGATGTAGATGTCGCCCGTCTGCGGATTGACCATCAGCGTTTCGGCGTCGCGTCGCAGATCCGGGTATTCGAACCGGATGACCTCGGCCCGCTCGGTTCTCTGCGGACGCCTCTGAGAGGATTTTTCATCCTCTGCGGAGACAACGGGTTCCGCGACGCGGTAAACGGTGAAGGTGTCGCGGATGCGGGTGTTGTTGCCGGTGTCGCCGATGTAGAGAAAACATCTTCCCCCTTTGTCGCGAAAGGCGGCAATATCTTCCCAATCGACATTTTCCGCACCGGGCACGCGGAAGGTCCCGAGTTTTTCGCCTTTGGTGTTCAGCGCGTAGATAAAGGCCTCGTCGCCCGAATCGTTGTGCGTCCAGAAAAGGTCTTTTTGGCAAGGCGAAGCGGCCAGACCGCTGCTTTCTTTGATCTCTTTGGACTCGATCTCGCCGACGACCTGCGGTTTGTCGTAATCGGGGGAAATCCGGTCGCTTCGCCGGTTGTCGTTCCCGGCCCCGGAGGAAACCGCCGAACAGCCTGCGAGGAGGAAACCGAAGGCGAGGGTGAATGTGACAAATGCGCTTATTTTCGTTATAGTTTTGTTCAAAGTAACTTCCACCTGATGTATTATAACGCAAGTTGCCGGTGAGTTGTTCTCGAAAATTTGCGTCAAACTTTTATCCGATAAATAGCGTATTTAGTTTAGTTAATGAAATTCCGGCGGATTTTGTAAATACTCTGTGAGGTAAGTTTTTTTTAATTTTTTGCCACAGAGTTCACAGAGATCACCGAGGACTTTTTTAGCCGATAAAACGATTTGTCTCTGTTTTCTCCGCGTCCTCTGTGGCTAAATGAAATTAGATTAAAAGGTGGTAAATACGTTTTTCGCTCACGACAGCGGCTTTTTGTCGGAGATCGTCAGGGGATTAAGATAAAAGAATGTTTGTCGGAACCGAATGGTTGATCGATGCCGAAAATTGCGACGTCGCCGCCCTCCGCGATGAGGGCAAACTGCGCGCCGTTTTCGAACGCGTCATGGCGGAACTCGGTTTGAAGACGATCGGCGATGGCGTCTGGCACAAATTCGACGGCGAAGGCGGTTTGACCGGATTGGTGATGCTGACCGAATCGCATCTGGCCTGCCACACCTACCCCGAATACGGCGCCGCGACCTTTAATCTCTACTGCTGCCGGACCCGTCCCGAATGGGCCTGGGAAGAGAACCTGCGCCAGATGATCGGCGCGGAAAAGGTGTCCGTTAAAAAGATCGTCAGGGGCGAAAAGCCTGCCGCCCGAAATCCGAAATCTCAATCTGCCGGAGGTGAAATTTGAGCGTCCTAAAAGCAAACTGTCCGTCGTGCGCCGCTCCGATCGAGTTCAAGGCCGGTTCGACCATCGTCATCATCTGTCCGTTTTGCCGTTCGGCGGTGGCGAGGACCGACCGGGCGCTTGAGGATCTGGGCAAGGTGGCCGAGATCATGCAGTCCGAATCGCCGCTCAAGCTGGGCCTGAAAGGCGAATTTATGGGCAACCGTTTCGAACTGACCGGGCGCGCCCAGCTCAAACACGAGATGGGCGGTTTTTGGGACGAATGGTACGCCACTTTCACCAACGGCTGGGTCGGCTGGCTGGCCGAGGCGCAGGGCAAGTTCTACATGACCTTCTATCAGCCGTTGCCGGAAAACACGTCGATCCCGCCTTTTGAAAACCTCCAGCTCGGCGATGCCGTAGGTCAGATCCCGAGCAAAACGCCATTGATCGTCGTCGAAAAGGGAACGGCCACGTCGGTTGCCGCCGACGGTGAGATTCCCTACAAACTGATCCCCAACGAACAGAGCCGATACGCCGATCTGACCGGCAAGGACAATGCCTTCGGAACCATCGATTACAGCAGCGATCCGCCCTTTGCCTTTGTCGGACAGGAAGTAACGTTGGAAGAGATCGGCCTCGGGGACGCCCGTTCGGCCGAACGCGAAGCGCGGACCGTTTCATCGACCTCGATGAGCTGTCCGAACTGCGGCGGCGCGCTGGAGCTGGTCGCGCCGGACAAGACCGAGCGCGTCACCTGTCCGTACTGCAACTCTCTGCTCGACGTCAATCAGGGCAATCTGAAATTCCTGAACGCGCTCAAGCCGTCGCCCGCGCCGCACGATTTCATCGCTCCGATCGGGGCCGAAGGCTCATTCAAACAATTTGCCGGCGGAGCCAAAATGAAGATCATCGGCGCCATGGTCAGAAGCGTTACCTTCGACGGCGTCAAGTATTTCTGGCACGAATATCTGCTTTACAACCCGAAGATCGGTTTCCGCTGGATGGTTCACTCGGACAACCACTGGAATTTCGTCGAACCGGTCAATCCGGCCGAGGTCGAGATGAAAGAGATCGCCGGAACCAAATATTCGGTCAGATACAACGGTCAGAATTTCCGCATCTTTCAGGATGCTCCGGCGAAGGTCGAATACGTCAAGGGCGAATTTTACTGGCGCGTCAGCGTCGGCGAAACGGTCCGGGCGGTCGATTTCGTCGCCCCGCCGCTGATGCTTTCGCAGGAGAAGAGCTCGAACGAGGTCAACTGGTCGCTCGGAACCTACCTGACCAACGAAGAGGTGGAAAAGGCTTTCGGCGTTTCCAATCTGCCGAAGCCGTGGTCGGTCGCTCCGAACCAGCCTTTTACCGGCGGTTTTTACATCAAATACGGCTTCGCTATGCTCTTGCTTTTGTTTATCGTCGCCGTTTTCATGATCCCGCTGACCGGGCTTTCCAAGACCGTCTATTCGGAGGAGATCCGCCTCGAACCGATGGCCAATCAAAACGCAACGCAGACGGTTTTCTCGAAACCGTTCGAGATCAAGGGCAACCGCAACGTCCGGATCACGGCCACCGTGCCGAGCCTCAACAATTCATGGGCGGACCTCGATTTCGATCTGATCGATCAGAGCAACAACCGGGTCGAATCGGTTCCGGTGGAGGTCGAATATTACAGCGGCGTCGACAGCGACGGCAGTTGGACCGAGGGGTCGAAAGCCGAGGACGCGACCGTTTCGTCGATCCCGGCCGGCAATTACACGCTTCGGGTTCAGGGAAGCTGGTTTAAATGGCAGGAGCCTCTGCCGGTGACGGTCAAGGTCGAGCAGAACGTCATCCGCGGCGTCAATTTCTGCGTCGCCTTTATCATTCTGGCGATCGTCCCCGTTCTGGCGCTGTTTCGCAAGTTCGCCTTCGAATCGAAACGCTGGAGCGAAAGTATGTTCGGAAGTTCCTGATGATTTTTTTGGAGTTCGAAAGATCAGGTTTTTTTGTCCGAACTCTTAAAACTTAAAAAAGCTATGTTGAAAAAACTTTACCTGTTGTTCGGAGTGGGAGTCATTTTGGTTTACATGACAACTTCCTGGTTTGGCTGGGAATTTGCCAATTCGGGGCGTAAATCCGTTCTCGGGGTGCCGTTTATCTATACAGGTTTTCGTGGAGGAAAATAATGCTGATGAAACTTTTTAATCCGAATGCTCTGGCATTTGTCGTCAAATTCGATCAATTGGTCGAGGTGCTGGTTACGACGCTCATTTTCGTCGTCATCGGTCTGGTTTTTTTCGGAATCGCCTTTTTAATTCTGGACAAGGCGACGCCGTTCTCGATCCGCAAAGAGATCGAGGAGGATCAGAACACCGCCCTCGGGATCGTCATCGGTTCGATGATGATCGGCATCGCCCTGATCATCGCGGCGGCGATTCAGGGGTAAAGGCCAATGATTTTTGAATTTTAAGTTTTTAATGTTGAATGGAAACTAAAAATTCAATATTAAAAACTTAAAATTAAGAATTGTCATCCGCTAACCCATCCCTGTGATTTTTTGAGATGAACCGGACACCGCTTTTATTCCTGAACGTCATCATCATCGCCACCTGCGGTTTGATCTACGAACTGTTGGCCGGGACTCTCGCCTCATATGTTCTCGGCGATTCCGTCACGCAATTCTCGCTGATCATCGGCATCTATCTTTTTGCCATGGGCGTCGGTTCGTGGCTTTCGGGCTTTCTCGATAAGGAGTTGGCCAAACGCTTCGTCGAGGTCGAACTGGCCGTGGCGGTTCTCGGCGGTTTTTCAGCCCCGCTTCTTTTTCTGACCTTCGCCAACGTCTCTTATTTTCACATCATTCTCTACGGAACGGTTTTCGGCATCGGCGTTCTGGTCGGGCTGGAGATCCCGCTGTTGATGCGGATCTTGAAAGATCAGCTCGATTTCAAGGAGCTGGTCGCCCGCGTTCTGGCCCTCGATTACGTCGGGGCGCTGGTCGCCTCGCTTTTATTTCCGATCTTTCTGGTCCCGCGCCTCGGACTGAATCGAACGAGTCTGGTCTTTGGCATTTTGAACGCCGGAGTCGGAATCTGGGGAACCTGGCTGCTGGAAAATCTGATCAACAAGCGCCAACTCAATTTTCTGCGCGTCAAAGGGTTCATCATCATCGTTCTGCTTCTCATCGGCCTCATCAAAGCCGATACGCTGACCCGTCTGGCCGAGGACGGGCTTTTTACCGACAACATCATCTACACCAAAACATCGTCCTATCAGCGGATCGTCGTGACCAAAGGCGACACCGGTTACGCGCTTTTTCTCAACGGCAATCTGCAGTTCAATTCGTTCGACGAATACCGCTATCACGAGGCGCTGGTTCATCCCGCCATGCTCTCTTTGGGGCGCGAGCCGAAACGCGTTCTGGTTCTCGGCGGCGGCGACGGTCTGGCGGTCCGCGAAATCTTGAAATATCCGTCCGTTCAATCGGTTACCCTGGTCGATCTCGATCCGGCCATGACCGAACTGCCGAAGGCTTTTCCGCCGCTGGCCGAACTGAGCGGGCATTCTTTCGAAGATCCGCGCGTCTCCGTAACCAACGCCGACGCCTTTGTCTGGCTCGATGGTGCGCCCCGGGCGGAGCCTTTCGACGTGGCGATCGTCGATTTTCCCGACCCGAACAATTTCGCCCTCGGCAAACTCTACACGACGCGCTTTTACCAGATGCTCAAAGCCCGGTTAAAACCCGATGCCTCGGTCGTCATCCAATGCACTTCGCCTTTGATCGCCCGGTCATCTTTCTGGTGCATCATCAAGACTCTGGAAGCGGCCGGATTCACGGTCAAACCCTATCAGACGACCGTCCCGTCGTTCGGCATCTGGGGCTATGCGCTGGCCAAGACCGAACCGTTCGAAGTTCCGAAAAAGCTTCCCGAAAATCTCGAACTGAGATTTTTGAACGATCAGACCTTCGCTTCGATGTTCGAGTTCTCGGCCGACACCTCTCTGCCGAAAGACGAAGAGATCGAGATCAACCGCCTCGACAATCAGGCGCTGGTTCGCTATTACGAAGCCGAATGGCGGAGGTTTGAATAGAGCGAAAACTATGTCCGATCAAATAAAAATCCGCCTGGCCGTTGCCGAAGACGAGGAGATGCTCGCCGATCTTTCCTGGCAGACCTTCTGGGACGCTTTTCACGACCACCCGAAAAACGCGCCGGAAGATCTGGCCGATTATATGGAAAAGGCCTTTGACCGGGAAACCATCCGCGGGGAACTTTCCGAAAAGAACTCGGTTTTTCTGATCGCCGAAATCGAGGCCGAGCCGGCCGGCTACGCCAAACTCATGTTCGAAAGCCGCGAAGAGGGAATCGAAGCGGAACGTCCGGTCGAACTGAACCGGCTTTACTCGCACCAGAAATTTTTAGGCAAGGGCGTCGGGCGGACTCTGATGGACGAATGTTTCCGTCTGGCCGCCGAGCGCGGTTGCGACGCGATGTGGCTCGGCGTCTGGGAATACAACCCGCGCGCGCGCCGTTTTTACGAAAAACGGGGGTTCCGCTACATCGGCCGCCACGTCTTCCAACTAGGTTCCGACCCGCAGATCGATCTTCTGATGCAAAGGGAAATTTAGGCGATTTCGGATTTCGGATTTCGGATTTCGGATTGATTTTGGGGGAGTTTAAAATTGAAAATAAGGTAAATTTTAGCGGGCGCTGAAGCAACCATTCCTGACCTGAAATTTAGGGTAAGGCTTCCTCCTTATTGTTAAACTGAATGAAACAAACCTTGAAAAAGAATTTTGACAAAGATCTCAGGTCGGGAAGGATTGCTTCAGCATCCGCCAAATTCTTTAGGCTGTCTCAAAAATAGAAAACGATTGTCAATCGCTCTCAAGATTGCGAAAGTCCCGATTTCAGAGGCTTTCGCAGTCTTGGGAGCGATTGATTTTACGATGGACATATTATTCTTGAGATAGCTTTAAATATTTTTTTATCCTTATCGTCTTTTTCAGATAATTTTTGTCACTGTAACTTAGCAGAGAAAAATTTCTGTTATCAACCGATCATCAAACTAGAAGATACAAAGCGAGATTTGATCGAATTTTTATCATCATTTTCGGGGATAATTAATAAAAATACACACCGATCTCTATATTTGGTAATCAATGAGTTCAATCAGTTGAACGGGGCAAGCCACCTTGATTTCCGAAATCATTCAACACTTGAACGGAATTTTGCTTGAAGCTTTTCTGTCAAAAGCACAAACCATGAAGTTTTTGCTTTTGTTCGTTGAAAATCCTTAGAGATCAGGTTGTGTATTTTTTTGTATTTAAAATTGGGTTTTAAATTCGGCTTTGATCCGGTTGGGGATTGGGATAGGAGAAAAAAGTTCATCTGCAGTCAAAGATTATTTGTAAGGGAGACTAAAATGAAAAAAACAATTTTCTCAAGGATTTTTTTGGTAATCGGATTACTTTTATTCGGTTCGGCAATTTTGACAAGTGCCCAAACCGTAACGGTGCAGGGAAATTTGGGAAACTTTGATGTGATAAACGAAACAGGTCAGGAAACGCACGGTTTCGAGATTCAGATCGAAGGAGTAAGCGAAAACGACCTGTATTATACGGGATTTGGACAACGCTATGGCAGAGGGACCGTTACTCCATATGCCACAGGTGTTGTCATACGTTGGGAAAGCCCATACGATTCTTCATTACACCAATACACGTTGTCCACTCCACAGTATACACCAGGAACCCCTGTAAGTTGGAATGATTGTTATTTGGCTGGCAGTCGCTATTCGGTTTCAGGATGTGAAAATTTCGGCCAAGGGATGCGTACATCGCAAAATATTGTTGATATTAAAGGGTATTGGCTGATTGAAGATTCGGCAAATCCGGGAAATCTGATCCGCTATACGCCGAACGTAGCAATTCCATTTCCGACTTGGACAATAGGTGGAGGAACAGTTACCGCTTCAGCGGAAGCACCGGAAGCACCGGAAGCACCGGAATTATTCGGTGATGCGCAATGGTTGAAAATTTACACGACGAAATTGTCACGTGAGTTGACGGAAGAAGATTTACAGACGGGGGGCGGGATAGTTCCTCAAGACCCGACTCAAGTTGAAGTCGAGTGGGACATCATCCAATCCGAACCCGCAAGTGGCGGAAATGGAAACAGAAATCGCGGAACGGTCCAAAATTCGTCAACTGTGGACTTTGATACTCGTTCGATCATTCGTCGCTACGAAACTTATAAATTCACGGGAACATACGATGCGATCACGCACGAAGCACTTTGCGCGGATTTGACCTGCACCGCTCCGGCGGCAGATGAGATCGGCGATCAGATCGGCGGTGCGAATTCAGCCGTTAATGTTACACCTGATTCCGTCGTTGTTACAAAATCGGGAACGGGCGGCGGTAATGTTGATTCGGCAGACAGATTTATCTCCTGCGGAAGCAAATGCGGTTCGACATACAATGCCGGAACAGTCGTTACTTTGACCGCCAGAGCCGATAGCAACAGCGCGTTTGCGGGTTGGACGGGAGCATGTGCGGGAACAGGCTCGACCTGTACAGTTGCAGCTAATGGCGCGGTCAGCGTCGGCGCAGTCTTCAATTCCACCAGAACCAGCGGCGGCGGCGGCGGCGGTGGCGGCGGTGGCGGTGGCGGTGGTTCGAGTTCGTCATCTACTCTTCGGGTAGATAAAGGCGGAACCGGAACAGTCGTCAGCGACATCAGCGGCATCAATTGCGGCTCGAACTGTCAGGCATCTTTTTCCAACGGAGCAACCGTTACTTTAACCGCAACCGCGGCAGACGGATGGGTATTTTCAAATTGGACGGGCGATTGCACTGGAACTTCGACAACTTGCACAGTTACGATGAACTCCGGCAAACGAACGAAAGCTAATTTTGTCAGACAATAAGTTTTTATCGAACGGATAAAACTGACCAACATATCAAAGTGAAAAGGGTGCTTCTTGGGACATCCTTTTCACTTTGAAGTTGAAACAGCCAAAGAATTGATTGAACTTTTCGGTTTTAGCGAAGGTTGACAGTCCCTTTCAGCATTATGCTTATGTGTCAAAATTGCAGAAACCATCTAAAATCCTAAATTATTTATTAGCTAATAAAATTCCGCAATCCGAAATCCGCAATCCCAAATCCCAAATCGGTTTCATTTTTCCAACTCGTCCTTCATCTCCAGATTTCGGATCAGCCGATGGAGATAATTCGGGTGCAGATCGAGCAGGCGGGCGGTTTCGACGTAACTGCCTTCCGCCTTTTGAAAAGCCTCGCGGATCAGTTCCTTTTTCTTTTCGCGGACAGCGTCTTGAAAGGTATCCGCCTCGCCGGTTTCGATTGAGAGGTCGGAAAAAACTTCGGGCAGGTCTTCCGGCAGGATCCATTCGGTCGAACCGAGGACGACCGCCCGTTCGATGGCGTTTTCGAGTTCGCGGACGTTGCCGGGAAAATCGTATTTGAGCAGAAGTTTTTGCGCCCGGGCCGAGATTCCCCGAATTCGGCGGTTTGGTTTGCGGCCCAGTTTTTCCGTGAAATATTCGGCCAGCGGCGGGATGTCTTCGCGACGCTCGCGCAGGGCGGGCATCTTGATCTGAACGACGTTGAGCCGGTAGAAAAGGTCTTCGCGGAAAGCGCCTTTTTTGATCTCTTCGAGAAGATCGCGGTTGGTGGCGGCGACGAGGCGGATGTCGGCTTTGACGGGACGCGTCCCGCCGACCCGTTCGAACTCGCGCTCCTGCAAAACCCGGAGCAGTTTGGTCTGAAGATTGGTGGCCATCTCGCCGATCTCATCGAGAAAAAGCGTCCCGCCTTCGGCCATCTCGATCTTGCCTTTCTTTTGCTGAACCGCTCCGGTAAATGAGCCTTTTTCGTGGCCGAAAAGTTCCGACTCCAGCAAAGTTTCGGTCAGGGCGGCGCAGTTGATCGCCACGAATGGGCCGTTCCGGCGGCGGCTGTTGAGATGGATCGATTGGGCGGCCAGTTCCTTTCCGGTTCCGCTCTCGCCGGTGATCAGAACGGTCGAATCGGCCGGAGCCACCCGTTCGATCAAACCGAAGACCTTTGTCATCGCCTCGCTCCCACCGATCATATTGCGCTCGAACGATTCGCCCCGGAGCCGTTCGTTCTCGCTTTCGAGGCGGGCGAAATTCCGCGCGTTTTCGATCGCGGCCGCCGCGATCCCGGCGACGGCCGTCAGAAATCTGAGATGCCCCTCGTCAAAATTGGCCCCCGACGCGCTCAGATAAATGGCCCCGGTCGTCTTTTCGAACAGGACCACCGGAACGCAGATCAGCGTCGAAATCTTCATCAGAAAGAGACTTTCGGCCTCCTGCAAATCGCGGCCGGCCGCCAGATCTCCGATCAGGATCACCTCCTGATTCTTTAAGACCTGATTGACGATCGTCTGGCTGACATGGACGGTTTGGCTTTCGTCGAACCGGTTGCGCCCCGTTACCTCGATTGGTTGATTCTCGTCATCGACCAGCAGGATCGCGCCCGAATCGGCCGGAATGACTTCGAAGACTAGCCGCAAAAGTTCCTCCTCGATCTCCTCCGGCTGGCGGATGGTGTTTATCTTCGAACTGATCCGCAAAATGGCCGTCAGATCCCGGGCCATCGCTCCGAAAACCTCTTCGAGGCGCAACTGCCGGGAGTTTTCCGGAAAGTGAAATTCGGTCTGATCGAAAAACACCTCGCTCGACGATTCGACCAGATCGCCGGTTTGAAAGCGGAGGGTGAAATCGCCGATCCGAATCCGGTCGCCGTGCGAGAGCGCCGTGTTTTCGGCCCGGTTGCCGTTGACAAAAGTTCCGTTGAGGCTTTTCAGATCGGTGATGAAAAATCCACCGTCGCGCTTTTCGATCAGGCAGTGCTGGCGCGAAACCGAAGCGTCCTTTAGAAAGATCCGGTTGGACGATTCGCGCCCGATGGAGACGGCCTCGGCGTCTAGTTCGTAAACCTGGCCCTTTAATTTTCCCGAGATTATCGTTAGTTTCTCGCTCATCAGATCACGTATTCGATCGTCATTCGGAAAAGCCGGTTCAATTTCGTCGAGCCGGACTTCCGCCCTATCCTTTTGGTTTCGGAGGCTATCCTTTCGGATAGTATTTTTCCGCCTCCCGGAGTTTTCCAATGATCATGCGCATCCATAAATCCTCTTTATTTTCAACATTTGACATTGAAATGCAATTGCGGCACGCCGATCGCATTCGAAAAAGACCAAGCCTCAGGGCAGGAATTATCAAAAGGAGAAAAATTATATGAGATCGTCATTATTCAAATTATACGCCGCCGCATTAATTATCGGAATCGCCGCCGTCGGTTCGGCATTCGCCCAGCAAACCATGACCTTTAACGTCCCGTTCGACTTTCAGATCGGCAAGGAAAAACACGATGCCGGTAAATATGAAATGCGAACCCTCGACAACGCCAAGTTCCTTCTCAAAAACGTGGAAACCGGGGAAAATATGATCCTCGTTTCCGGCGCACAGGTCGGCGATGAAAGAACGGTCGAGACCCAAAAGCTGGTTTTTAACCGTTACGGCGAAACCTACTTTCTGCGGGAAGTTTACGCCAGAGCCGGGACCGTCGGTCGGGAATTAACCGAGTCGAAGGCCGAACGAAAGATTCGCCAAAACCGTCGGAAAGACGATCCGCAACTGGCCGATAACAAATCGGAACCCGCAAAAGTTACCGTAAATTCTGCTCAATGAAGAATGTGACCCTCGGAAATGAGTAGAAGCCGCGGCGCGGACCCTTCCCGGGGTGCGCGCCGTTTTTTATTTTTGATTCCTGAACATAACGACGTCGCTGAGGACGGTTCCGCGGGAAACGGCGATCTGTTTCCCGTCGTATGAGAAGGAAAAAGAATGAATAAAATTATCTTTGAAATCGGTCAACTGTCGGGGCTTTCCGCCGCTGACGGGGTAAAGCCAGATATTGGAAACGCCGTCTTGGTTATCGACGAAAGCGATGTTTCGGCTGTCAGGCGTCCAGTTGAAATTATAATGCGAATTATTGTTCGTATTGATGGCCGTGGCCGGAAGCGAAAACGGTTTTCTTTGTTTGGTTTCCAGATCTATCAATTCGCTGGCGAGATGTTTTTCGTTTTCGTCCCAGTAAACGAAAAAGACCATCTTGCCATTGGGCGAGATCTGGGCTTGCTGAACGTTTATCGGCAGGATCACGGTTTTCCGGCCGGTGTCCAGATCGGCTTTGACCAGACCGAAAAATTTCTTATCATTTGAAAAATAAATTGAAGAGTTTTCTCCCCTGACGCATTCGCCCCCGATCCAGATGACGTTTCTTTTCCAATCATCATCCTTCGGTTCCTTGCCGTCGATCCCCATGCGCCTGGCTCCTTTTTTGTTGGAGGAGAACAAGATCGTCTTGCCGTCGGAAGTAACGCACGGGGAGACGTTGGAAAATTCATCATTCGTCAACTGGGTCTTGCCGCTTCCGTCCGATTTCATCTTCCACAGGTTGAAATTTCCGCTGACGGTCGAGGAATAGACTATCTCTCCGTCCGGCGTCCAATCGACCCCGACGCCTTCGATCTTTCCATCGGTGATCCGCCGGGCTTCCGACGGTTGATTGACCGGAACCGTCCAGACCGACAGCAGGAATTCCCGCTGAATGCCGATGAAACTTTTTCCGTCAGCCGTGATGCCCAGAGTGTCGTAACTGCTCAGATCGTTGCTGATGGAGGTCTGACGACCGTCGGAATAATTGACGATAAACAGTTGATTGTAGACCTCCCCGTTGCCGAGCGAGATCAGCAAACCGCTTTTGTCCGGCAACCATTGCGGGTTCGAGGCGAAACCGAAGGATTCCTCGCTTCCTTTCCAGATCGTCTTCAAGGGGCCGCCTTCGACCGAGATCTCAACTATCTGAGCCGAATATTTGTCGGGTATGTCGGGGTCGGGAAAATATCCGATCAAGGCCAGAGTCCGGCCGTCGGGAGCAAAAACCGCGGCGAAGACTCCCCCGTTTTGCGGGGCGGTTTCGTAAAGTATCTTTTCGTCATTTTTCCCGATCTCCGCCGATATCAGCTGCATCGTTTTTCGATCGTCGTCCGAACGAATGAAAACGATCGTTTTGTTGTCCGGTGAAATGGCGACGCCCGGCATGCAATCGTGCACCACTTTTTGCGGAATTCCGCCGAGCACCGGAATGCGAAAGATCTGGCCGACCGATTTCTTGTCCCAGATATTGTAGTAAAGCCAGTTTCCGTCGGGCGAAATTCTGATCCCCTGAAATATTCCCACTTCGTCCGGTATGATCCTGACGGTTCCGCCGTTTTCGGTTTGTTTGAGCCAGAGGCTCTGCTTATCGCCTTCGTTGAGAACGTAGGCGATATATTTCCCGTCGTCCGAAACGGTCGCATCGAGAACCTTTCCGAGACTGGTTATTCGCACCGGACGGGCGTTGGCGAACGAGAATTCGGCCGTTTTCTCCGGCATCAGTTTGTAAATGGCCAGCGTGGCTCCGCTCAAAAGAGCGACGGCCAGAAGGGCCAGTGCGGCCGTTTTCCAGAGTTTTCCTTTGACCGGAAGAGAGCGACTTCTGCGAAGTTCCGACGATGTCATCGGAATGATCTCCGACGACTCGAAACTTTCGCCCAGATTTCGGCGCAGACGCTTGAGATCGGCCAGCAGATCCGAAGCGGTTTGATAACGCAGACCGACGTCCTTTTCCAGCAATTTGAGAATTATCTGTTCAAGTTCTTCCGGCAGATTTTCGGCCAACTCGCTCGGCGGAACCGGTTCTTTGTTGAGAATCTCGTCGAAAACGCCGGCGTGGGTCGATGCCCTGAACGGGGCGGTTCCGCAGACCATCTCGTAAAGCAGAACCCCGAGGCTCCAGAGGTCGGTTCGACCGTCGAGCTTTTTGCCGAGAGCCTGTTCGGGCGACATATACTGAACGGTGCCGACCAGCATTCCCTCTTCGGTTTTGGCGCGGGTAATGTCCTCTTCGGAGACCTCTTCGCTGATGGCCTTGGCCAGCCCGAAATCCAGAACTTTGACTTGGCCGCGGTGGTTGATGATGATGTTCGAGGCCTTGATGTCGCGATGAATGACGCCTCTTTTATGCGCCTCGTCGAGCGCATCGGCGATCTGGGTGGCGATCCGCAGAATATCGAAAATCTCCAGCGACGAGTATTTTATCTTTTCGGCCAGCGTTTCACCTTCGATCATCTCCATCGCCAGCAAAGGGGTTTCTTCCGTCTCGGAAACCTCGTAAATGGTGCAGATGTTCGGATGATTGAGATTGGCGGCGAGACGGGCCTCCTGCAGGAAACGATTGAGGTTTTTGCGGTCCTGCCCGGTCGCTTCCGGCAGAATTTTCAAAGCGACCTTGCGGCTCAAACGCTCGTCCTCGGCGAAATAGACCTCTCCCATTCCGCCCGAGCCGAGTTTTCTGAGAATCTTGTAATGCGAAATTTGTTTGAGCATTTTTTGCTTTTATCAAAAAAAATATATCAGTTTCCGCCGGGCCGGAAAAGGTCGGAATCCATCTGCTTCACCTGTATTTAAAACACCGGGAAAAAAGCCTTTGTGACAGGATCCCCGCATCTTCTTGAATTCCGTAACCCTTCGTGTTTTATTTCATTTTCCGCCGAACGATCGGGCGGATTCGCCCGTCCGGGATCGCTTGTCTTTGTTTAACGATTTTTTCCTTACTAAGTTCGCCGGGAAAAGACTCTTCGTAATTAAATGTGAAAAAGTTTTTCCGGAGACCGGCAATTGCGGATCAATTGAAAAATGCGAATCTGCCGGAAAACACGGGAATTGCCCGTTCCCTGAAAAGACCTTTAACCCTTTTCCACATTTAAACTTTTTCGCATTTAAACTTTAACCCTTTTCACCTTCCCGCTCTGATCTTTACGTATCTCTTGCCATTGGCCTGCGAATGGGTTATTGTTGCATCTATGCGACACGTCGAGAATCCGCCGAATCCTTATCTCAAATATTCCGCCGAATTTATCGGCCAAGCCCCGAGGGCGAAACTGGAGATTTTTGAAGAGACCGAGACCCGATCGATGATCTCCAAAAGCTGGTCTCCGGAATTGGGAGAGCGGTTCATCGTCAATTGCTACCGGGGCTGTATTCACGCCTGCACCTACTGTTTCGCCCGGCAATATCACGAATTTCTGGGGTTCGGGGCCGGAACCGATTTCGAGACCAAGATCGTCGCCAAGATCAACGCCCCGCAGGTTTTGCGAGCGGAACTCAAAAGAACCCGGAAAAAGATCCCTCATCTGGAGTTTTCCTTTGCCACCGATCCGTATCTGCCGCTCGAAGCCGAATATCAGCTGACCCGGAAATGTCTGGAGGTCTGTCTCGAATTTAAGATGCCGGTCGGCGTCATCACCAAATCCCCGCTCGTAACCAGAGATCTGGACCTGTTGGAAAAAACCAGGGCGACGGTTTTCTTTTCGATCCCGTTTCTGACCAATTCCGGGTCGAATCCGTTCGAACTTTACACGCCGGTTCCGGAGGTGCGTTTCCGGGCGATGCGCGCCCTCAGCGAGGCCGGCATCCGAACCGGCATCGGCATCGCGCCGATCATTCCGGGTTACAACGACGCCGATATTCCCGGCCTTCTGGAACGTGCCCGCCAATCCGGCGCGACCCTGGCGTTTATGTCTCTGATCCATTTCGACACCGATTCGATCCTCGATTATTTCATCCGCCGACTGAGGGAAAAACTGCCGACCAAGGCCGACAAGATCATCAACGGCCTCAGGCGGGAGCGCGGGGGAAATCTCCGGCACCGCAATTTCAAAGAGCGCAACGCCGGAACGACCGAGCGGTGGGAGATGGCCAAAAAGATATTTGAAGTGAATTTCCGCCGGCTCGGTTTCGAGAGGTTCGAGCGAAAGAAAATCGTCATAGAAACCGACCGACCGATTCAACCCAATCTGTTTTGAAAGAATTTTTGAAGAAAAACGGAGGTCCGTCCGCCAATGGTTTACAACCCGCGCTCGATTGGATAATCCCCAGCTTTTTTGATAAAAAAAGACAGGCTTCTTATGTCGGAGATGAGCATTCGCTACGGCGGGAGAAAAGATGCGGCCGTTTTATCGGAAATGGGGGCGCAGACCTTCTGGGAGACGTATAATACCAGCGAAAGACTGGAGAAAAAATACATCCGGGCTCACATCGCCTCGACCTTTGATCCGGAACGGATCAGGGCCGATCTGGCGGAAGAGAAAACCATCTATCTGCTGGCCGAAGCGAGCGGCGAAGCGGTCGGTTACGCACGGCTTTTGCTCGAAAGTTCCAGACCCGAGATAAAAGCGCAGAAACCGCTGGAGATCTCCCGCATTTATTTGCTAAAAGATTTCTGGGGGCAGGGGCTCGGATGGTCGCTTCTGGAAAACTGTCTGGCCGAAGCGGAAAAACATCTCTGCGATGCGATCTGGCTCAGCGTCTGGCAATATAATCCGAGGGCGATTGCCTTTTACGAAAAATACGGTTTCCGCAAAGTCGGAGAACATTTCTTCGATCTGGCCTCTTCCCCGCAAGCGGATTTTGTAATGTTGAAAAGTTTGAAGGTGGAAAAGTGAAAAAGTTTAAAGCTGAAAAAGAAAATTTCCTGATCAAAAGGATTTGCGAAAAGACGTAAACAAATCCAAAATCCAAAATCCAAAATCCAAAATCGAATATGTCTGACAGAATAGAAATTTTCAAACAAATGCTCGAAGCCGACCCGGAAAATACGATGGTGCTTTTCGGGTTGGCCAATGAATATCTGAAGGCCGGAAATTATCCGGACGGGATCGGCACTCTGGAAGAATATCTCGGAAAAGCCGATGACGAAGGCGCGGCTTACGGGATGCTGGCCCGGGCTTATGAGAAAACCGGGCAGAGCGCAAAGGCGAAGGCCGCCTTTGAAAAAGGCGTCGAGGTTGCTCTCGCCAACGGCCATCCGTCGATGGCCGAAGAATACCGGGAAACGCTCGAACTGGATTATCAGTGAGCCGTGAGCAGTGAGCGGTGAGCAGAGTCGGTTTTAACTATTTATTGCCCGTTTAATCTTCTTTTAGTTGGCTTTTTGTTTTACCTGCCGGTCTGAAAAACCATTAACGAAATTGGAGACAATATGAAATTCTTATCCCCCAAAATCCAAGCGGTTCTTTTCATCTTGGTGTCCGCCGCCACGGTTTTTGGCCAGCGCGAACTCGGCGCGCGCCCGACCAATTCGGGCGGCCCTCTGATGCCGGAACAGGCGGCCTACAACGTCCGAAGCTACGATATAACCCTGCGGGTCTGGCCGGACCGGCAGGCCATCGCCGGCGAGACGATCATAACGGCCGACATTCTCTCGCCGACCAACGTTTTCGTGGTTGATCTCGACACGCCTCTGGAAGTTCTGCACACCTCGCTGGTCGAAGGCGTGATGGTTCCGCGTGGTTTGAAATTCGAGCGGCGCGAGGGCCGCATCTGGATCTGGTTTCCGATGACCAAACAGCCCGGCGAGCAGGTTCGGGTGGCCGTCCGCTATCAGGGCAAACCGCGCGTCGCCCCGCGTCCGCCGTGGGTCGGCGGCTTTATGTGGGAAAAAACGGCCGACGGTTCCGATTGGATCGCCACCGCCTGCCAGAACGACGGGGCCGATCTCTGGTTTCCGGTCAAGGACCATCCGTCGGACGAGCCGGATTCGGTCGCCCTTCACATCATCGTCCCGGAAAATCTGTACGTGGCGACCAACGGAACGCTTCAGAAGATCAACGAAAACGAGGACGAGACGAAAACCTACAACTGGCTGATGTCGAATCCGATCAACAATTACGATGTGGCTCTTAATATCGCGCCGTATCGAATCGTCGAACGGGAATACCGGAGCATCGACGGCAAGACCTTTCCGATCAGATTTTACGCTTTGCCGGAAAGCGCCGAAAAGGCCAAGGACATCGTCGCGCAAACGGCGAAATTTCTGGATTTTTACGAAAAACATCTCGGCCCTTATCCGTTCCGCTCGGAAAAACTCGGGATCGCCGAAACGCCCCATCTGGGAATGGAGCATTCGACCATCATCGCTTACGGCAACGGGTTCAAAAACAATCAATACGGGTTCGACAATCTGATGTTCCACGAACTCGGGCACGAATGGTGGGGCAATCTCGTAACGGCCTCGGACTGGCGCGATTTCTGGCTTCACGAGGGTTTCCAATCCTATATGGACACGCTTTATCTGGAAGAGATCAAAGGCAAAGAGGCCTATTTCAGCGCGATGAAAAACCGGATGAAAAACACGCGCAATATGCAGCCGGTCGCCCCGCGCGAGTCGAAGATCGCCTATCAGGTTTATATGGCCGCGCCGGATTACATCAGAAGCGACGGCGACATCTACGGCAAGGGAGCCTCGATTTTGCACACCCTGCGCTATCTGATCGGCGACGAGGCATTTTTCCGCGCCCTTCGCCGTCAGGCTTATCCGACCAAGGAAATGGAGAGCTACACCGACGGCCGGCAGACTCATTTTGCGACGACTGATGACTTTAAGGAAATAGCCGAAGAGGAATCGAAGATGGATCTCGACTGGTTTTTCGAACTCTATCTGCGCCAGCCCGCTTTGCCGAAACTGAAGTTCGAACAGGTCAAGGGAACCGGAGGAGAGAGCGTCAATTTCACCTGGGAGACGCCCGGCGATCTGCCATTTCCGATGCCGATCGAAGTCAAGGTCGGCGAAGAGATCAAGCGGGTCGAAGTCAAGGACAATTTCGGCTGGATGCCGATTCAGAGAGGACAGGAGTTGGCCGTTGATCCGAACGGCTGGATCTTGAAGGCGGAATAAATGCTGATAAAAAAGTCGGATTTTGAAGTATACGCCGATTATCACCAGTTTTATCTCGAGGATGAGAACGCTTCGCGGGAGGTTGAAAATATGTGGAGCGAAGAAGAGTTCAAGAGAATGCTGGGGGCGAAAAAAGATTATATCTACGTCGGCACGGCCCGTTATGAAACGGTGCCGGTCATCGTTGAGATCCACGATTCGGCTCCCGTTTTGGAAATTGAGAAATACAGCCGGATCAATGAATGCAGTTTGCGGATAAAATCGGAAAAACTCGTTTTGAGCGGATGCACGGAATATTGGCCGGATGCGCCGAGGATCGAAATCGAACCGGCAATTTATCGCGTGCGAATACTTTACGGCAATCTCGAAACGGTCAAAGACGATTGGGAAGGCGACGATTTTTACATCCTGCAACTCTGGAAAGACGACGAATACCGCGGGATTGAGGAAATAAAAAGAGAAAAATCCCCGAATCTACCGTAAAAACATCAATTGTTCCAATCCTCAACTGATGACTAAAACGCCGTCTCCCACTTTTGGCAAATTGCCCGCGCCTCGCATCTCTGGTATTTTATTAGTTTGCGTATTCATCATAATTATTATCAGATAGGAATATTTTATAATGGCAACACCAAGCAAGAAAGCTGACGATTCAGCGACCAAAACGACCGGTAAAAAAACGGCGAAAACGGCTAAGGGAAAGACAAAGGCGGAGAACGCGGCGCAAACCGGCAACGCCTCCGGGGCGAAAAAGACTGCCAGGACGATTAAGCCGTCGACCGCGGCGAAGAAGACCGCCAAAAAGGCTCCGGCCCGCAAATCGACCGCCAAAAAATCGAACGGCCATCACGGCCTCAGTGAAAAGACTCTGATCGGGATCTACCGGATGATGTATATGTCGCGGCGGATCGACGACAAGGAGATCCAACTCAAGGGGCAGAACAAGATATTTTTCCAGATCTCCGGAGCGGGACACGAAGCGGTTCTGGTCGGAGCCGGACTGGCTCTAAAACCGGGTTACGACTGGTTTTTCCCATATTATCGCGACCGCGCGCTGATGCTTCAACTGGGGATGACCGCCCAGGAAATGCTCTATTCGTCGGTCGGAGCGGAGGCCGATCCCAATTCCCACGGTCGCCAGATGCCGTCGCATTGGGGAAGAAAGGATCTCAACGTTCCCTCCCAATCGTCCTGTACGGGGACTCAAGCCCTCCACGCGGTCGGCGCGGCCGAAGCCTCGTATCGCGCTTCGCTGGTCAAAGAACTTGAAGATGTGGTGATCGGTTTCAAGGGCGACGAGGTCGTTTATATGTCGGTCGGCGACGGAACGACGAGCGAGGGCGAATGGTGGGAGGCCCTCAACACGGCCAGCAATCTGAAACTGCCGGTCATCTTTGTAGTCGAGGACAACGGTTACGCCATCAGCGTTCCGGTCGAGGTCGGCACGGCCGGCGGCGATATTTCCAAACTGGTCGTCGGTTTTCCCGATCTTTACATTCAAAAATGCGACGGCACCGATCCGCTCGATTCCTACGAAACCTTCAAACGCGCCGTCGAATACTGCCGCGCCCGGAAAGGCCCGGCCTTCGTTCACGCCAAGGTCATCCGTCCCTATTCGCATTCTCTTTCCGACGACGAAAAACTCTATCGCCCCGAAGAGGAGCGGCAGAAAGAGGCCGAGAACGATCCGATCAAGACCTTCGCCGAGTTTCTGATGACCGAGGGAATCGCTTCGTCGGAAGACCTGGAAAAATTGCGAAAAGAAGTCGATGCCGAGATCAACGAGGCGGCCGACATCGCCATCGCCACGCCGCAACCGCATCCCGAAACCGCACTCCGGAACGTTTATTCGCCCGATGTCGATCCGACCTCCAGAGATTTCGACACCGAAGAGGGCGCCGAACTCTCCGGCAATCCGGGGACGATGGTCGATCTGATCAACCGCTGTCTCCACGAAGAGATGGAACGCAATCCGGCGATCGTCATTTTCGGCGAGGACGTGGCCGATTGCTCGCGCGAGGAATATCTGGAACAGGTCAAGGGCAAGGGCGGCGTCTTTAAGGTGACGGCCAATCTGCAACGCAAATTCGGCTCGGCTCGCGTTTTCAACTCCCCGCTGGCCGAGGCCAACATCATCGGCCGGGCGGTCGGGATGGCTCTGCGCGGCCTCAAACCGGTCTGCGAGATCCAGTTTTTCGATTACATCTTTCCGGCCTTTCACCAGATCCGCAATGAGGTGGCCGTTACGCGCTGGCGCTCGGACGGCGAGACGAAATGCCCGATGGTCATCAGGGTTCCGGTCGGCGGATACCTGAAAGGCGGAGCGGTCTATCACTCGCAATCGGGCACGACGCTCTTTTCGCACACGCCGGGCCTTAGGATCGCTTATCCGTCGAACGCTCTGGACGCCAACGGACTTCTGCGGACCTCGATCCGCTGCGACGATCCGGTCATGTTCCTCGAACACAAGCATCTGTACCGTCAGGTTTACAACAAATCGGAATATCCGGGGCCTGATTTTATGATCCCGTTCGGCAAGTCCAAAACGGTTCGCCGCGGCGATGACATAACGATCGTCACCTTCGGCGCATTGGTTCACCGCTCGAATGAGGCGGCCAAACGGCTCGAAAAAGACGGCGTATCGGTCGAGATCATTGACCTTCGCACTCTGGTTCCCTACGACTGGGACGCCATCGAGGAGTCGGTCAAAAAGACCAATCGCGTCATTGTCGCCCACGAAGACCCGCTCTCTTACGGCTACGGCGCAGAACTCGCCGCCCGCATTTCGGACGAATTGTTTGAATATCTCGACGCCCCCGTCCGCCGCCTCGGCGCGACCGACACCTTCGTCGGTTACGCCCCGCAACTCGAAGATTTCATCCTTCCGCAGATCGATGATGTCGAGATGGCTCTGCGGGATCTTTTGAAATATTAAAAAAAAATCCACCACAAAGGCACGAAGCACGCAAAGGATTTTATTTCTTCGGTCTTCCGATCTCAAAAGTATCCACCACGGCCAAACCTCCGAAATAGACGAGGCATCCGATGGCCGTCCATTTGAGCCAAGTCGGAACGTTCGGGTAAAACCAGACGATCAGCGGCATGATTGCCAGGAGAACAACGGTAAAAATTATGGTCAAAACTCTCAAACGCGTCGCCCGGCTCGGATAGGCGAATTTGACCGGGACGAAATGAAGAATTGAGAGGGCGATGATAATAAAGGCGTTCCCCCATTCGCCCCAGGAAAAGACGAAGACCAGATAGAAAACCACCACGTTCCACATGACCGGAAATCCGATGAAATAATATTCGTCCGAAACCATCCCTTCCTTGCCGTAATAGATTGCGGAAACCAATAGGATCAAACAGGTCAGAGGCAGATTCCAAGTCGGATAAACGAGTCCGGCGCTGTAGAAGAAATACGCCGGAATGACGGCGTAATTCGTAAAATCAATGACGTAATCCATCGTCTTGCCGTTGATGCTCGGCAAAACGGCTTCGGTTTTGAACTTCCGCGCAAAGGTGCCGTCAATCCCGTCTATCGCCAGCGCGACCAAAAGCCAGGCCATCGCCTCGCGCCAGTCATCGGCGTTGATCGCCAGAATTGCCATCAATCCCGCCAAAATGCCGGAGGCGGTGAAAATATGGACGCTCCACGCCAGCGCTTTGTCGAGGGTTTTATACGGGTGATCCATTCGAAGGGTATTCTAACGCAGAAAGGTTTCAAAGTCAGAAGACCGTGAGATTTCAGATCAACGCAGTTTTCAAAAGATCGGGAAATGCCGGGATTCGGGAATGGCAATTCTAAATTTTTAACTATAAATTATTGGTAGTGATCAAAAGTAATGCGGAGTAAAATCTAATTGCTCCAACGGAGCATCTGAAAATAGCCCGGCGATTGATCGCCGGGATTATGCAACCGATGTCGTCAAGTCCTGAAGGGACAGTCTCGAATTTGCCAAATTCACATTTATCTTTCGTCCTTTCAGGACTATGGATCTGAGAGAGAACCTGTACCCGGCGATCAATCGCCGGGCTATTACGACAAGAGTCCCTGCGGGACATTCATTTGTCAGCATTACTTTTGATCACTACCAAATTATTAATTGTTTTGGAAGTAAGGCTTTTTTATCCGAAACAATTAAAAATGTAGAATTACAAATTTAGAATTTTCTGACCATCTTAATCTTTTTTTTCAAAATGGTTGAAAATCTCGCTTTGGCAATTAACAAACACCATAAAATTATGAAAAAACTCTGCTTTCTGCTGTCGTTGATTTTTTTTGTCTGTCATCCGGTGCCGGCTCAAAATTCCGTAACCGCTTCGGTTCGCGAATATCGCCGGGCCAATGAAAGACAGATCCTGCGGGAATTTTTCGATCTTCTTTCCATTCCGAACGTTGCCTCCGACACCGACAACATCCGTCGCAATGCCGATTATCTGGTCAGGGAACTGGAGAAACGCGGGCTTCGGCCAAGGCTTCTGAAGAGTTGGGAAAGGGCGGTTCCGCCGGTCGTTTACGGAGAGTGGATGACGCCCGGAGCCGAAAAAACGATGGTTTTTTACGCGCATTATGACGGCCAGCCGACCGATCCGAAGGACTGGACGGAAACCAGTCCGTGGACGCCCGTTCTGCGTTCGGCGGCTTTGGAAAAGAGCGGAAAACTTTTGTCCTTTCCCGTCGCAGGCGAAAAGATAGATTCCGAATGGCGCGTTTATGCGCGTTCGGCTTCGGATGACAAGGGCGGGGTTTTTACGATTCTCAAGGCCTGGGACGCTTTGCGGGCGAAGAACATTCGTCCGACGGTCAATATCAAATTTTTCTTCGAAGGCGAGGAGGAGGCCGGTTCCTCGAATCTGAGGGAGATCATCTCGGCCCACAAGGATCTGCTCAAGGCTGACGCGTGGATCATCTGCGACGGTCCGCGTCATCAGTCGGGCCGCAAACAGGTCGTCTTCGGCGTCCGGGGCGTCACGTCGGTCGACCTGACGGTTTACGGCGCGAACCGCTCGCTCCACAGCGGCCATTACGGCAACTGGTCGCCGAACCCCGCATTTAGGCTCGTCAAACTTCTCTCTTCGATGAAGGACGAAACCGGCCGGGTTCTCATCAAAGGCTGGTATGACGACGTCGAACCTCTGACCGGAACCGAGATGAAAGCGATCAGTGAAGCGCCGCAATATGACGAGGAACTGAAAAAACAGCTCGGCCTGAACAGAACCGACGGGGCGGGAAAGAGTTTGCTCGAACTCCTCAATCAGCCGTCGCTCAACATCAACGGAATTAAGAGCGGCGATGTCGGCGAACTGGCCCGGAACATCATTCCCTCAAAAGCGAACGTCGTTCTCGGTCTGCGACTGGTCAAAGGCAACGATCACCGCCGACAGGTCGAAAAACTCCGCCGACATATCATCGATCAGGGATTTTACCTGATCGAACGCGAACCGACCGAAGAAGAACGTTTGAAATATCCGCTGATCGCCAAATTCATCCCCGAAACGGGCGGCTACAACGCCCAGCGGACAAAAATGGATCTCCCTGTTTCCCTGAGCGTCATCGCGGCCGTCCGGGCGCAGTCCGCTGACCCGATCGTAACACTGCCCACTCTGGGCGGAAGTCTTCCGCTTTCGATCATCACCGAAACGCTGGACGATGTTCCGACCATCACCGTGCCGATAGCCAATTACGACAACAATCAGCACGCCGAGGATGAGAACATAAGGCTCGGGAATCTCTGGGACGGGATCGAGATCTTCGCCAATCTGATGACGATGGAGCCGGTGGTCGGTGATCGGTAAAAAAACTTTTTCTCGGTAATCAGGCTCAGATGGAAAAGGATTGAGAAAAATTCCTCAAAAGCTCTTTCTGAAAAGATAGGAAAACCGGATAAAGAAACTCCGACCGTCGCGCCGCAGGCCGGGATCGAAGGTATCGTTGAAACGGTTGTAGCCCCGGTGAAGGAGATTGTCGTTATAGCCCAGATAAAACGCCGTTCCCGGATTCGGATTCCAGCCGAAGAGCATCTGGCCGTTGATCGAATTTTCGATCGTCTCATAATCCCAACGCACCCGCGTGAAGATAAATCTCGTAAATTGGTAGGTCGTGCGAAACGAAAAAATGTTGGCGTCAAAGGCCGTCAACTTAGTGTCCCGGCGGGTCAGACGGCTTCTTTCGTAAGAGAGCCTGATGTTGAGCGGATCGGTCGGTCGCAATGTCAGTCCGGCCTCCATGTCAAAGAGCAGACCTTTGCCCGGATCGAGCGGCGGTTCGGCCAGACCGGGATTGCCCGGCAGATCAAGCAGATATTGCAGATAGGCGGGCGAGACGCGCGGGTATCTTTCGGAAGCTCCGAAATCGAGATCGAGCGCGTTGGCCGTCAATCCGGCTTCGGCTCCGAAACTGACGCGCTTGTTAAATGTCTTTTCGATGAAGGCCGAACCGAAATAAAAAAACGTCCCGCGCACCGGTTCGCCGAAAAAAGCACCATTCTGAAAGGCGTTGCGGCTCGGGCCGAATTCGTCCTCGTAAACCCGTTCGATCCCCATTCCGCCGTTTACTCCCAACTCCAGCTGATCCTGAAAAGCGTAGGAATTGGTCAGATTGAGATCGGCGTATTGAACGCGGCCCCTTTCGTCGATGGCCCCTTCGAAAAAACCGCGCAGGGTGGCCCGGATCAGTGTGTTCTCCGGTTTCGGTTCGGTCTGAAGGCGAATTCCTCCGCTCGCCCCGTGGGTGTTGGTCCGCCGCGTAAACCCGACATCGGCCCGGTAATCGCGGCTCCGGCCGCTCAGAGTGATGACATAGCCCCGGTTCCTGCCGGTGTAATCGTAGGTGAGACGGTAGGCGACGCCCTTGCCGGTGCGGTATTCCGAAAGGTTTCGTTCCGGGTTGAAAAAGAAACCGCCGGTGTATGTGCCGATGACCTGAAATTCGGCGAAGGTGCGCGGGTCGATCTGGTATTTGCCGTCGACGCCGATCAGATGATTGTGTCGCTTGGATCCGAAATGATACTCGGTGGCGAACATTCCGATGTTCGAATTCTCGCCGACATCGCGCCTAAGGCGCAGAACCCCGACGTAGGCTTTTCTGTCTTCGCGGGGAAAATCATCGACCGCGCCGAGAACGGCAAAGGTGTTTCGGCCGACCTTGCCGGTCAGTTTCAGGGCGACGTCCGGATTGGCGATGTTGCGCGTGTTGACGACCTGAAGGGGAGATCTGAAATAGTCGATCCCTTCGAGGAAAAAGGGGCGTTTTTCGGGAAAAAAGATCGGAAAGCGTTCGTTGGCGCGGACCACCGGAGCATCGGCCTCGACCTCGGCGAAGTCGGGGTTGATGGCGGCGTCAAAAGTTATGTTCGGCGTGATCTGATATTTGATGCTGACGCCGATGTCGGATTCGACCGGCCGGTTCAAAAGACGCGAAAACCCGGGCGGCACGTTCGGGTCGGCGACCCTTTCGCCCGATTCGCTCAATGTGACGCTCGGCACGATCTCCAGAGTGCGTTCCGTTCTGATCTCGTCGAGGCCGGTGATCCGGCCCAGTTGCTGCAACTCCGACACGCCCCGCCGCATCGGCATCCAGCCGTCGATCTCGCGGTTGAGCCGGTCGATCCGCCGCCAGAAATCGACCCCCCAGAACTCGCCCTCGCCGGCCTTGTAACGCAGTGATTTGAACGGGATCTTGACCTCGACCGACCAGCCGTCAGGCAGGATCATCCCCTTGGATTCCATCACGATGTCGATGCTGAAATCCGAACTCATCTGGCCGGCCGTTTTGATCCCGTCGGCCTGTATGCCGAGCGGGTTGAACTGCAAGATATAGGCGCGGCGCTGGTCGTTGAACGTGTCGAGAAAGACGCCGACGTAATCCTCGCCGCTGACGGCATCGCGTTTGGCGACCGTCGCGCGGATCTTGTCCGGTTCGTCGAAACAGTAAAAACCGATGTAGAGATGCTTCTCGTCGTAGCCCATATAGGCGATCGTCTGGCGCGAAGGCGGGATCAGATCGCCGGGTTCGGTCTGAATGAAATTTTTGAATTGCGCGGCTCGCTGCCAGACTTCTTCATCGAGTCGGCCGTCGATGGTCGGTTCGGTTTCAAACTTCGGCACGACGATGGGAGCGGCTTTTTCGGGCGGGATCTCCAGTTTTTTCTCCGAGTCATTTTGAGGAGTTTGGGCGGAGACAGCCGTCACAGTGATCAGGATTAAGAGAATAGCTGGAAGATTTGCCGACCGGAACATTTTTGATTTTAAGCCCTTGAAGATTCGAGAAATTTGATTTTATCAAAGGATTTGGATTTATTGAACCGGCAGATCAAGGTTTTTCAATTTGTAAATGCCGGTGGCGAGCCGTTCGGCAAAGCCTTCATCGACCAGTTGATGGTTGGCCAGACCGGCCTCCTTTCGCGACAAACCCAGCGCTTTGGCGAAATTGCCGAGCAGGGTCATTCCGCACATCTGCAGATAAACGCGGGCCAATTCCCGGATCGCCTCTTCGCGCGGGACCTTCCGGGCCGTCTCTTTCGGAAAACGAGCTTCGGCCAGCGTCCAGATATAGGTGAATTTCGGCTGGTAGATGACCTCCTGCGGGACGACCTTGAGGCATTTTTGCAGATCGTCGAGAGCCTTGGTCAGTTTTTTGCGATCCTCGATCCCGGCCTCGTCGCGCAGATCCGAGGTGGCCGATTCCCATTCGCGGCGAAGGGCGCGCAAGACCTTCTGGGCTTCGGCCGAGAGGTTTTCCTTTTCGGCTTTTTTTTCGATCCCCCAGACGGCGTTGAAATAGGGGACCAAGCGCGGCGCGACGAACATCGAACGGCCCTTGCAGAGTTTGCCGTAATAGACCTTGCCGCGCATCATCACCTCGTCTTTCAAAGTCCAGGCGAGGGACGTTTCGAAATCTTTCTGGACGTTTTTCGGCGCGTGAACGTCGCGCCGCCCGCAGACGGCGATGTAAACCGAAGGCAGATCGGTGCGCGAATCGGTCAGCGCCAGACAAAAGCCGAGGTCTTCGACCAGAGCCTCGACCTCCGGGGCCTTATCGATCTTCAAAATCTCCTCGCGCCGCCATTTTCTGTCGCGGTATTGTTCGATCTCTTCGGGCAGTTGGGTGATCTTTTTTGGCATAGAGTTTGGTAAAAAGTGATGGGTGATAGGTGATGGGTGATAGGTGGAATTTTAAGTTTTTTTATTCGAATTTTCTTATTCGAAATTGTCCCATCACCTATCACCTGTCACCTATCACTGAATAAATATCTCATCGACAAAAATAAACGAATCGTAGCCGGCGCCTGGATGCCAGTCGGGGATCTTGCCCGGATTGTAGGCCCGGACGCGGACGTAGCGCGCCTTAACCGGAGCGATCTCTTGTGTGTAATCTCTGATCGTCGGCTTCATATCATCGCGGGCGATGTCGGTTTTGATGTCGGCCACCGGCGTGAAGTTTAGGCCATCCATCGAGACTTCGAACTCGATGTGGGTCGGCATCCAGATCCAGGGCCGGGCGTCTTGGAGGAATCCTCCGCCGACTTTGCGGATCTCGGTCTCGCGTTTGAGGTCGATGACGGCGACGAGGTCGTCGGGCTGATAGCCCTGCCATTCGCCGGAAGCGAAATTGGTCGTCCCGCGAATGCCGTCGATCAAGCCCTGCGGCCCGCCACCGGTGTACTGACGGTTGTATTTGGTCAGGATCTTGACCGTCCAGTCGTGCGGCATTTTGATCAGTTTGGCTTCAACCGGCAGACTTTTTCGCCCCTTTTTGTCGATCGAAATTGCTTTGACGATCGTCGTTTTGTCGATCATCAAAGGCTCTTTGTAAAGATTCGAATTTTCATCCGGTTGGCTTGCGTCCAGAGTGTAATAAATGTCCCGGACCGTTTCCGGAGCGGAGATTTTAACAGGTGTTTCCTTTTCAAAATTGCCTTTCGCTTCGATCACCGGAACCGGCGGAAAATCCTCTTCGATCTTGGACACCGGAAATTCGGTGAACCAGTTCTCATTCGGCCGTTCGGACATCTCAAATTCCAGCGTTCCTCCGCCGATCAGATCATCATGAGTGAAAAAAGCCTTCCGGTGATCTTTGCCGTTTAATTTGACGGATCGGATAAACCCGGGGAGCGGAGGCGTCCCGCGCGCCTCCGCCTTGATCACAAAGGTTTTCCCGTTCTCCAAATGAATCTTCGCTTCTTTGAACACGGGCGTTCCGAACGTATAAACCGGCGCACCGGGATTGACCTCGTAAAACCCGAGTGCGCTCAGAACATACCAGGCCGACATCTGCCCGCAGTCCTCGTTGCCGATCAGGCCGTCGGGCGTCGCTTTGTAAAATTCGTCCAGGATTCGGCGAACCAGTTTTTGCGTTTTCCACGGCTGTCCGGCGTAGTTAAATAAATATGCGATGTGATGCGAAGGCTCGTTGCCGTGTGCGTATTGCCCGATCAAACCCGTAATATCGGCCTGTTCGCGTCCGGTCAGTTTTTGATCGGTCGTAAACAGCTCATCGAGTTTGCGGACAAAATTCTCCTCTCCGCCGTAAAGTCCGATCAGACCGGAGATGTCTTGCGGGACGAAAAACGAATAGACCCAGGAGTTGCCCTCCGTGAAATGAAACGTCACCTCGTTCGGCGCGAACGGCGAGATCCAGTTGCCGTTTTGTTTCGGACGCATAAAACCGGTTTGTTTGTCGAAAAGATTTTTATAGAACAGTGCGCGATAAATATGCCAACCATAATCTGATTCAAGTCTGCTTATCTTATGCCCGGGCTGTCTTGATAAAAAAGGGAACTTTTCTTTTGCTTTTTCTCTTTCAATTAAAATCTTCGCCATCACCGCCAAACAGTAATCGTTGTAAGCGTATTCGAGCGTTCTTGAAACGGATTCCTGTTCATCCTCCATCGAGATATAGCCGCGCTTGCGATAGGAATCCAAACCCTCTATGTCGAGTTCGGCCGAATTTTTGGCCGCCTCGAACGCCTTTTCGTAATCGAAGCCCTTGATTCCTTTGGCCATCGCATCGGCGATCACCGAAACGGCGTGATAACCGATCATCGTGTCGGTCTCGTTGGCGGCCAGTTCCCAGACGGGGAGTTTGCCGCCCTCCTCGTATTGCCGGATGAATGTGTTGATAAAATCCGCCGTCCGCTTTTCGTCTATGATCGTGTAGAGCGGATGCGTTGCGCGGAATGTGTCCCAGAGCGAAAAGATCGTGTAATTCGTGTCCGGCGGCGCGGTGTGAACCTTTTTGTCGAGACCGAGATATTTTCCGTCCACGTCCTGAAAGATGTTGGGCGCGATCATCGTGTGATAGAGCGCGGTGTAAAAATTGGTCATTTGAGCATCGGTTCCGCCGGAAACCTCGATCTTCGATAATTCTTTATTCCAGGCCGCTTTCGCGTCATTTCGGACCTTTTCAAAATCCCAGCCGGGAAGTTCGGCTTCGAGGTTTTTCCGCGCGCCCTCGATGCTGACCGGCGAAAGGGCGACTTTGACGAGGATTTGTTCGCCTTGTTTGGTTTTGAAACGAAACGAGGCTTTTATATTTCTCTTGTTCGCCCCGGAACCGGTTGTTCCATCCGCGAGAATGAAAAGTTTTTCAATGTTTTCGTCTTCTCCGATTGCAATTTGATTGCTGTTAAAAGGTTTGGAAAACTCCGCGACAAAATAAACCACCTGATCTTTGGCCCACGAAGATGAGCGCCGGTAGCCCTCGATCCGGCGGTCGCCGACGATCTTCAACTCCGAATCCAGAACCTTGTCGCGCCATTTCAGATCGAGGATGATGTTGGCTTCGTTCGATGCGGGAAAAGTGTAGCGGTGCAGGCCGACCCTTTTGGTCGCCGTCATTTCGGCGAGGATGTCGTCGTCGCCAAGTCTGACCGAATAATATCCCGGTTCGGCCCGTTCGTTCTCGTGCGAAAAACGCGAGGCGTAACCGTTGACATTCTTTTCGCCTTCCTGAGCCGTGAAAGCGGGTTTGCCGAGCGTCGGCGCGAAAAGAATGTCGCAGTAATCGGGAATGCCGGTTCCGCTCAGATGGGTGTGCGAAAAACCGAAAATGGTCGAATCCGAATAATGATAACCGCTTGAACCGTCCCAGTTGTCGATCCTTGTGTCGGGCGACAGTTGGACGAAACCGAACGGCAGGGTCGCCCCCGGAAAAGTGTGGCCGTGGCCGCCGGTGCCGACGAACGGGTTGACGTAGCGCGTGAAGTCTTTTTTCTGAGCCGCAAGGTCGGAAAAAAGGGCCAGAAACAAAATGGCTAAAGCTAAAAATCTCATAGGCTTACAGTCTTTGAAAATGGTTTTGTACAAACTTTCGGATTTATTAAATTAGAACATATTTGTCTTTTTCCGACAATTTTCCGCACCGTGTATGTAGAGGGCAAGCAATAAAAAATTCATACAGGGAAGGTATAAAATAATGAAAAAGAACAAGGTTTTTAATTTGATGTTGATGTTTGCCCTTTTACTTACGGGCGGTTTGACGGCATTCGGCCAGTATTCGGAATCCGGCGACAATTCGCTTTTGGAAGACAGAAGACCATTTGATTTCAGCGACAAACATTACGAGGAAAACGGCGTCGACGCCAGTCTCATCTTCGACCGCCGCAACGGCGTTGACAAATTGTCGGTTTTCGATACGAACAACGATCCGAAATACCGCGGCGTTCGGATAATCGCCACCTCGCCGGCCTATGATTCCGAGGGTAATCTGATTTTCTGGACTCGGAACGGCGAACTTTTCGACCAGAGTTTTACCAATAATGACATCGGTCGGCAGGCTTTTGAGGCGGCCAACCGTTATCCGCTTTATCAGTTCCCGAGCGAATTCTTCAGGAATCAGGACCGGCAGGCCGCTCTGATCGACACCTCGGGCGGTTATTTCCAGAAAAATCCGCTCGGCCTGAGCGTCGTGGTTCTGGTCGAATATACACATAATGTGGATTCTTCGCGCGATCCGATCTTGACTTCGTTGGCCGAGAAAAACGGCAAGTCGCTGGACGGAACGCCGATCATCCGCACACTCAAGGAACTGGAAAACCTGACCCGGCGCGGGCTTATCAGACAGACCGTCCGCGGGATCAACGATAAAAGCGTGCCTTCGTATTCGGTCGCTCCGGTGATCGAAGACCCCACCAGCGGGGCCATCACCCGGGACGCTTTTCTGACGATCGTTCTGAAAGAAAACGGAAAACCGCTCGACGCCGAGCAGTATATGCTCAACTATTTCGAATGTTTGCAGAAGACCGGAGGGTTTTGTAAACAGTAAGCAGTGAGCGGTGAGCAGTGGGCAGTTTTGGTCGGGTCGATGTTTCCCAAAACATCGACCCGATTTTTTGAGGAGAGCGATTAGCCGAGCAATCCGAGCAGAGCGTTCAGTTCTTTCGGCAGAGGTGATTGGAAGTTCATTTTTTCTTTGGAAACGGGATGCCGGAAACTGAGGCGTTCGGAATGAAGAAAAAAGCGATTCAATCCGGCGATCGCCCGTCGCACCTGCGGGTCATTGACGGTGTTGTCGCGGCCTTCATTGTAGAGGGCATCGCCGACGACCGGATGATTGATCGAGGCCAGATGAACGCGGATCTGATGCGTCCGGCCGGTTTTGATCTCGACGTCGAGAAGCGTGAATTTCTCGAACGTCCGGCGCGTTCTCCAGATCGAAAGCGCGTGGCGTCCGGTTTTCGCGACCGTCATTTTGAGGCGATTGTATCGGTCGCGCCCGACGGGAGCATCAATTTTTCCTTTTGCGCCGCGAACCGCTCCGTGAACCAGCGCGACGTAGGATTTGAAAACCTCGCGGTCGCGAAATTGTTTGGCCAGAGTTTCGTGCGTCCGTTCGTTTTTGGCGACGACAATAAGGCCGGACGTGTCCTTGTCGAGGCGATGGACGATACCGACTCGATTTATTCGATTTGGGATTTGGGATTTGGGATTTGGGATTTCTTTCTGATTTGATCCGGGATCCGAAGTCCGAAATCCGAAATGCCAGGCGATGGCGTTGGCCAGCGTTCCGCTCGGGACGCCCGCGCCGGGGTGGACGACCAGTCCGGCGGGTTTGTTGATGACGGCCAGGAATTCGTCTTCGTAAACGATTTCGAGCGGGATGTTTTCCGGCTCGAAACTCTCGGCTTCGGGTTCCGCCAGTTCGACCTCGATCTCGTCCCCTTCGCTCAGTTTGTAGGAAGATTTCGATTTTTTGCCGTTGACCAGAACCTCTTCGTCGTCGATCAGTTTTTGCAGACGCGACCGCGACCAGCCTTCGATCCCGGCGGCCAGAAAGGCATCCAGACGCATTCCGGCATCGTCCGGCGTGATTTTAAAATTCAACGTTTCGATATTTTCCGACACGGTCAAGATGTAGGGGTTTTCGCATTTTTCAAACGCCAGATCATAAATGCGATGGCTCCGACGGCGACCAGAAGGCTGATCATCTGCGAGGTCGAAAGACCGGTCAATGTCGTCAGCCCAAAGAGATCGCCGCGCGGGTCGTCGCGGACGAATTCGATCGAAAAACGGATGATGCTGTAAATGATGGCGTAGGCGATGAAAACCTGTCCGTCAAACCGTTTTTTGCGGTGCAGGTAAACCAAAATCCCGAAGACGATGAGCATCGCAAAAGATTCGTAAAGCTGGGTCGGATGAAGATAGACGCTGCTTCCGTCGCCGTAATAGATCGGCACGCCCGTGTGTTCGTGGGCCGCCTCGGTAAAATGAACCGCCCACGGCAGATCGGTCGGTTTGCCCCAGCAGCAACCGGCCGAAAAACATCCTTGCCGGCCGAAGAACTGACCGAGCGCAACGCCCGGCGCAAAGGCGTCGGCCACTTTCCAGAAAGGCAGTTTGTACCAGCGGATGAGAAAAATGAGCGCCGCCACGCCGCCCAGAAAACCGCCGAAATAAACGCCGCCCGAGCGCAGAAAATCGAGCGAAAAGACGTTGACGTTCTCTTCGGTAAAGATCATCAGGATCTTCGAACCGAGCAATCCGCCGATGATCGTCCACAGACCGAGATCGTAGATCCGCTCTTTCGGCAGACCGTCGCGCTTGGCCAGTTGCGCGGCGGCAAACAGCGCCAGCAGAAGGCCGACGGCGAGCAAGACGCCGTAGGTGTTGATGGGAAAATTGCCGATGCGGAATAATTCTGGGTACATATCTTAGTTAGTTGTCAGTGGTCGGCGGCCGGTTGTCGGTTAGTTTTCCTTCTTGGGAACCTCATCAAACAAATTCGAAATTCTAGAACCGAAGCCTCATAACTATCTCGCCGCCCTCGTTGGTCTCTCCGAGTTTTTCAAATCCGACATCAAGATACAATTTTTCCGCCTCGTTATTCCCGGGCACAAAGCTGAGAAAAATCTCCCGGCAGTCATCGAGGTTTTTCAGCCGCTCGATGACCTCCAGCGTGGCCGCTCTGCCGTAGCCTTTGCCCTGATGTTTTTCGTCGATCATCAACCGGCTGAGATAATATCTGTTGTCGTCCGTATCCAGTCCGTACATGACGAATCCCACCATTTCCTCTCCGGCGTAAACGGCAAAAGGCAGATAAGTCGGGGAGACCTTCGACTGAGCTATCGACATGACGTTGGGGGCGACGAAGGTTTTCTGCCGCTCGGCAACTTTCAGATTTACGCAGACTTTGAAGTTGTCTGCGGTGATCTCTCGCAGGGAAACTTTCATTTGACTGATGTTTGACCGTTGATGGTTAAAATGAACCATTAAAAATTAACCGCTTTCGGCCGCTTTTTCCGCAGTTTCGTCCTTCTCAGGTTTTTTGCGCAAAAACATATCCAAAAGGAGAAGCCCCGCGCCGATGCAGATGGCGGTGTCGGCCAGATTAAAGGTCGGATAATGCCAACTGCCGAACTGAACGTCGATGAAATCGATGACGAAACCGAGCTGCATCCGATCGAAGACGTTGCCGACTATCCCGGCCAAAAGAAGCGCCAGAGCGCCGAGGATGCGGTCGTCGTTGCGGGGCGTTTTCCAGAAGAAATACATGACGGCGATGGCCGCCACAAAGGCCAGCCCCGACAAAGCCCAGCGACCGGTGCTTCCGCCGTCGTCGAACATGCTGAAGGCGACGCCCGTATTTTGCGCGTAGGCGAAATTCAGAAAACCGGGAATGATCTCCATATCGCCGCCGAACCGCAATTTTCGGATGGCCCAAGCCTTCGAAGCCTGATCGAGCAGAAAGACCGCGCCGGCCGCGCCCAGATAACCCAATTTCCAGAAGATGTCTTTTTTGTTCACTGTCTAAAACCCGTTAATGGTTAATGGTTGATTGTTCATTGTAAGGCAGTAAAACCCAATTAACAATTAACCATTAACAAACTTATTCCGCGTAGGTGTAGGGAAAAATCGCTTTCGGCGCTTTGTGATCCTTCCACCAGGTCGCGTGGCAGACGTCCGTGCAGCCGATGATGTAGATCACCACCTTCCATTTACCGCCCGTTTTTTTCAGGAGGGCGAAGATGTTGTTGTCGAACATATCGGCGTCGATCGCATCCTGATAATCGGTGCCTTTATAGTCGGGACGTTCGCCCGACGGACTTTGCGGTTCGCCGCCGATAAAGGCCCAGTTGCCCGAGACGTTGAAATCGCCTGCGGCGAACTGGATCTTTTGTTTGAGCTCCTTTTCGACCGGAACCCGCAGGGCGTCGAAAATGGCCTTTCGCTCACCAGAACCTTTTTCCGGCGTGTAAACGGTCTGCGCCAGAGCCGCTCCGGCGAAAATCAGAACGATCGACAGACCGATCAACGATTTTTTCAGCATATCTTTCAAATCCTCCGGCGAAAAAAGATCTCTCCTATTCCGTCATTTATTCCGGCGATGACGCCGCATTCCTCAAACCCCGCGTGCCGGTGCCAGGCCTGCGGTTCCGGTTCATCGGCCTGCGATGAACTGTAGATCATTTGATGCCCCTCATCGCGCAAAAATGACCCGGCAAACCTAAGCATCCCGGTGCCGATGCCCTCTTGGCGATGTTCCGGCAAAACCCCGATGAGGGCGATATAAGGCACCAGCGACCAGAGATATTCGAGTTGAAGGAAACCGACCGGAACAGTTTCCTTGTCGGCAATGATGATCTCCTTCGACTCGATCTTCCGGCAGATCATCTTCTCTCTGATATACAAATTGTCCTTCAGGAATTCCAGATCCGCCGGTTCGGCAAATCTTATTCCGATATTTTTGCTCAAACCGAATTCCTCCGGTCGTCTCAGGCGGCGACCGATCTTTCGATCTCGCTCAAAGCCTCAAAACATCTTTCGCAGACGGTCGGATATTTTTCCGATTCGCCGACGCGGACCGAATAATTCCAGCACCGTTCGCATTTTTCGCCGTCGGCCTTTTCGATTCTGACCGCAAAGGCGTCTTCCTCGTGAACCTCGACCTGCGAAACGATAAAGATATAGCGCAGTTCCGGGTAATAGGGAAGCAGAAAATCCATCGTTCCCTTATCGACGCTGAGGATGACCTTGGCGCCCAGAGACGAGCCGATCACTTTTTCCGTCCGGGCCGCTTCCAGTTCTTTTAAAACCGAATCGCGGATCGAGAAAAGCCGTTCCCAGTTCGATTTGAGTTCCGCATTATCGGCCCGGTTCGCTTCGGGAAATTCGGCCAGATGGACCGAATCGAGCGTCCGGCCGGGCAGGTTCTCAAACGCCTCGTCGGCCGTAAAGGCCAGAACCGGCGCGACCAAACGGGTCAGATGATCGGCGATCCGGTAAAGAGCCGTCTGCGCCGAACGCCGCGCCCGCGAATGCGGGGCCGAGATGTAGAGCCGGTCTTTGATGATGTCGAAATACCGGGCCGAAAGCGTAACGGTGACGAAATCGTAAAGCGTCCGGTAAACCGTCTGGAAATTGTAGGTTTCGTAACCTTTCAAGACCTTTTCCGTAACCTCATCGAGGCTCGCCAGCGCCCAGCGGTCGATCTCCAGAAGTTCGTTCTCCGGCAAAGTGTCGGCCGCAGGGTCGAAGCCGTCCAGATTGCCGAGCGCGTAGCGCAGGGTGTTTCTGAATTTTCGATAGGCATCGACGACCCGTTGCAGGATCTCGTCCGAACAGCGGACATCCTCGGTGTAATCGACCGCCGCCGCCCACATCCGGAGAATCTCGGCGCCGGATTTGTCGATGACCTCCTGCGGGGCCGTCACGTTTCCGAGCGATTTGCTCTGCTTTTTGCCCTCGCCGTCAACCACCCAGCCGTGTGTGACGACCTGCTGGTACGGAGCCTCGTCGTGGGCGGCCAGACCGCACATCAGACTGGAATTGAACCAGCCGCGGTATTGATCGCCGCCTTCCAGGTAAACTTCGGCCGGAAAATGCAGATTGTCGCGCGTTTCCAGAACGGCGATGCAGGACGAACCGGAATCGAACCAGACGTCCAAAATGTCTGTTTCTTTGGTGAATTCCTCTCCCTCGCATTTATGGCATTGGTAACCTGCGGGCAGAAGTTCGCCGGCCTCGCGGTTGTACCAGGCGTCGGAACTTTCCTGAGCGAAGATGTCGGCGACGTGATCGACGATCTTCGGATCGGCGACCGCCTCGTCGCATCCGGCGCAGTAAAAGACCGGGATCGGGACGCCCCACGAACGCTGGCGCGAAACGCACCAGTCGGGCCGCCCGCGGAGCATATTGGCCATTCTTCCCTCGCCCCAGGCCGGGTGCCATTTGACCCGTTTCACCTCGCGCAGTGAATTTTCGCGCAAGGAAACCTCCTCGCCGGTTTTCGCTTCGGCGTCCATCGAGATGAACCATTGCGGCGTCGCCCGGAAGATGACCGGATTTTTACAGCGCCAGCAATGCGGGTAGCGGTGGCGGTATTCTTCGGTGAACAAAAGCATTCCCGATTGGCGCAGGAAATCGACGATCAGGGGGTTGGCCTCGAAAACCTGATTGCCCCGGAAATGCTCGACCTCGTCCAGAAAATGCCCGCCGTTATCGACCGGACAATAGACCTCCAGACCGTATTCGCGCCCGATGACAAAGTCGTCGTGGCCGTGGCCGGGAGCCGTATGAACGCAGCCCGTTCCGGCCTTGGCCGATTTTTCGCGCGCTTCCTTGACGTCGAGTTCGGTCTCGGCGTCGGCCTCGCCGCCGAGGGTGACGTGTTCGCCGTTCATCAGCAGCGAGAGCCGGTCGAGCCAGGCGTGCCGGGCTTCCAGCCGGTCGAGTTTCGCTCCCTTGAACCGGGCCAACTCCCGAACTCCTTCCAGACCGCAGGTCGCGGTCAGATTTTCGACCAGTTCCGAAGCGACGATGTAAACCTCGCCGCCTTCGACCTCGATGGCCGAATAATCGAAATCGGGATGAACCGTGATTCCGAGATTGGCCGGCAAGGTCCAGGGCGTCGTCGTCCAGATCAGGACGAAAACGTTTTTGCCGGCCAGCGCTTCGTCGATCGCGGTCGGGTCGGATGTGAGCGGAAATTTGACGTAGATCGACGGCGAAGTGTGTTCGCGGTATTCGACCTCGGCCTCGGCCAGCGCGGTCTGATCGTGAACGCACCAATAGACCGGGCGCAGTCCCTTGTAAACGTAGCCGCGCGCCAGATATTTGCCGAACAGCCGCGCCGTTTCCGATTCGTACTCGTTCGACATCGTCAGATACGGATTGTCCCATTCGCCGAGGATGCCGAGCCGCATAAAATCCCTGGTCTGATCCTTTAATGCCTTGGCGGCGTGTTCGCGGCAGATTCGGCGAAAAGTGCCGACCGGCAGATCGTTCTTGTTTTTGCCTTTTTGGGCCAGATCCTTTTCGACGAATTTTTCGATCGGCAGACCGTGGCAGTCGTAACCCGGCACATAGGGCGAACAAAATCCGCGCATGGTCGCCGATTTGACGATGAAGTCTTTCAAGATTTTGTTCAGCGCCGTGCCGATATGGATCTTATCGTTGGCGTACGGCGGCCCGTCGTGGAGGATGAATTTCTCCGCCGTCCGGCGCGCATCCTGTATCTTCTGATAAAGTCCGGCCTCGTTCCATTTCTTGAGCCGCGCCGGCTCCGTCTGCCCCAGATTGGCCTTTTGCGAAAAGGCCGTTTTCGGTAAATTGATGGTTTGTTTCAAGTTCAAAGTTTCTTCGCTCATAAGTTCAGTGATAAGTGGTCAGTGGCCGGTGGTCGGTCATCGGTTTTCACCGGCCTCGATATAAAAAAGAAATTCTAACATCTAAAGGCCAAAAATCCGCAATCGGCAATCCAAAATCCCAAATCAAAAGGGTCCCAAGTCTTTCGTTCGACTTGGGACCCTTTTAAGACAAACTTTCGCCTGCGGCTTTTCCGCTCTTACGGATCAAAGTCCCTGTGGATCTCAATAATAATTATGTTCAAAGGCGTTCTCATAAAAACCTCGGATATATTTATGCCAAGAAATTTTATTCAAGTCAATGTTTTTTTACCGAACAAATGATTTTCCGGGCTTGGAATCTGTTTGAAAACTCAAAGTCGAAAGCGGTTTTGACAAATCAGACAGCTTTGCCATTTTGTTCCAGCCGTCGAAGACGGCGATCTATTTGTAGCCCACAGCGAAAAGCTGTGGGAATCAGGGATAAGTGATCGGTTAAGCCCTCAAAGATGGCGGCATAAAATTATGCCGCCGATTTCATCGGCTCGGAATATGGCGGACAAATTCCCCACGGCTTTCGGCGGTGGGCTACAAATATGTCGCCGATTTCATCGGCTGAGGCTGAATTATCAACCTGCCCCGGAAAAAAGTTGCATAATGAACATCTGATAGTCGTGTCAGTCAAATTTCAGGCTTCAAACTAATACAAGGCTCTATTTCTTTCGCGTATAAGTCAGATCGTAGCGGGTCGCCCAGGTTTTTCCGCCGTCGCCGGAACTTTCGCCAAACTGGCGGACGTCGCCGTTCGGCAGTTTGGTGAAGGTCATTCTGAGCATGATCGGCTGGCCGCCGCGAACCTCGTCGGCGATGTAAACCAGTTTGTCATCGACGAATCCGCCGACGAATTCGGTCAGATTGCCTTTGGCGTCAACCCAGGTCTGGTGCCATTTTTCATCGGTCGCGTCGTAGATGTTGAAACTTTTTCCCGAGGAAAGCTGGGAGGTCCAGTTTTCATAGATGACGCAATCGTTGAGGATCAGGTCGATCTTGCTCGATCCGACCGTTACGCCCTGCGGGTTTTTGACGTCCCATTCGCCGAGCCAGAAATCGAACCGGCGAAACTCCGGGGCGGCCTTGCACGGATTGACGGCCCGATCGGAGTTTTTGAGCAGTTCCTTAAAACGCGCTTCCTCGCGAAAGGCGGCGAAGTCACCTTCGCCGCTCAGAGTGGCGGGATCGATCCCGCCGAACTGAAGGGTCGCTTCCAGAACCTTGTAGGTTTTCTCCTTTTCGCTCTGACGGGCCAGCGAACGGGCCAGAGCGAGAGCGAAGATGTTGTTCGGCGAAAGATCGAGCGCCGTCTGAAACTGCTCTTCGGCCGCCTTGTTCTTTTTCAGATTGAGCAGAGACATCCCGAGGCGATAATGCGCTCCGGCGTTCTTTTCCTCCAGTTTGATGATCCGTTCGTAGGATCGGGCGGAGTTTTCCCAATCCCCCTTCTGATAAAAATCGTTGGCCTCGCGGCGCATCTCGGGCGTAACGGCGTTCGGCGTTTGCGCGGGGGCGGCGGTAAAACTGAACAAACAAACGGTAAAAGCGGCGATCGTGGTTTTGACAAATGATTTCAGCATAATGACAATTTTTATCGCACGCATCGGGAGCTTTTGTCATAAAAGTTTTCTTAAAAATATTTAAAAAATTGTTGAAAGCCTTTTTCCGGCGGGATCTTTTCTTCCGCCAGTCTGACAACTTTCGGCAGGGAGGGCGAATCAAAGGCGATAAATCCCGACTATTTCCATAAATAAGGCGACGTTTTTTTTCGTTCGGGATCCGGATTCGAATTTAGGATCAGTTCAATCTTTGTTCACGCAGTTTATGTCAAAAACAAGATTTATCCGCACTTTGATATGCTCTTTTGTCGCCCTCTTTTTTCTCTCGCTGAACTTGACGGCGCAGGAACCGACGCCGCCCCCGGTCGAGAATGACGAACCGGTCAGGATCTTTACCGAAGAGGTTCACTTGAACCTCACGGTGCGATCGAGCTACGGTCGTTCGGTGCCGCGCCTTAAGGCCGACGATCTGCTGGTCGTCGAGAGCGGCGATCCGCAGACCATCACCAGCATCAAGCGGGTTCCGGCCAGCGTGCTGGTCTTGCTCGACACGGGCGGAAATCTGAACTTCGTCAAAAACATCAATAAAACGAGGCTGACCGCCAAAATTCTGGTGGAAAATCTCTCTGATGAAAATTCTCTGGCCGTCGTTCAGGCCCACGACCGGATCGAAACCGTTTCCGATTGGACGCGGGACCGCCCGTCGGTCCGCGACGATCTCGACAAAAAGCTTTTCGGCGGGAAGCGGTCGCGGTTTTCCGAGGCCGTCCGGGAGGCCATCCGGATGTTCGCCGACCGGCCTCTGGAAAACCGCCATCTGGTCTACATCGGCGACGCGCTCGATTCGGTCGCCGCGCCGGAGGAGAGGGAAGCGGCTCTGCTGGATCTGCTGGCCGCCAACATCACCGTTCACATCATCGCCTACAACCAAATGGAGGCCGCGCAGGCCGGGAGAGCCTCGCGCCGGTTTCAAATCGGGGAAGAGCGCGAGGCTCCCCGTCTTCCCGATCATATCCTCGAAACCATCATTCAGACTCTGCCCAATGGGATGAAGGATGATTTCCGGCGGCTGATGAGATCCGAGCGTCTGCTGATTCTCCGGCTTGACAACCGGCAGATCAAAGCGGCCCGGAAAAAGCGGGCCGATTGGATCGCCGCCGCGACCGAGATGGAGGCTCTGGCCGAGGACACGGGCGGAATGTTTCAGGCGCCGGAATACGTCGAAACGATGTGGGCCTTTGCCGTCGAGGTGGCGCGGGCGATCGATTCCCAATACGTCATCACCTACACGCCGACCAAACCGATCGCCGAACGGGGCGGCTTCGACATCCGGAAGGTGCGCGTCAGCACTCATCTCGACGGCGTTCGCCTCACCTCCAGACACAAGATCGTCATCGGGCCGGAGAAAAATCAATAAAATTTTTTTCAAAGGCTTTTGAAAGTTGATAACGATACTCTGCGATCTAAATTCATCGACAAAATATTTGGTCACAGAGATCACCGAAGTCGCAGAGACAGATCGTTTGACCGACAAAAAAACTCTGTGATCTCGGTGATCTCTGTGGCAAAAAAATAAGTTGCTATTGAATTTCCCCGGTCATTTTAACCTTTCGGGTGCCTCTGATCACCCGTCGAAGCATCCTTGCAGACGGCGGACCCCGCGGCGGATCTCCTTTTCATCCGTTCCGGCGAACCCGAGGATCAGGCCGTCGGGCAGTTTTTCCTTCAGACAGTAAAACGAAAGCGGGGCGAGGTTGACATCTTTTTCCCTCGCCTTTCGGGCGATTTCCGCATCGCTCAATCCCTTTTTGAGCCAGGCGATGAGATGCATTCCCGTTTCCGTCGGTCTGACCTCCAGATGATCGCCCAGTTCCCGATTGATCTCATCGACCAGAAATTTTTGTCGGGCGGCGTATAACTTTCGCATTTTCCGGATGTGCCGGCCGAAATGTCCCTGATTGATAAAATCGGTCAAAACCAGCTGTTCCAGCACCGGGGCGTGAAACGATGTGAAGAGAAGCATCTTGACGAACGAATGGACCAGATCCGCCGGGACGACCAGATAACCGAGCCGGATCGAAGAGAACAGAGCCTTGCTGAAAGTGCCGATGTAGATGACCCGTTTGCCGGCGTCGAGGCCCTGCAAGGCCGGAAAAGGTTTGCCGTCATAACGAAACTCGCTGTCGTAATCGTCCTCGATGATCCAGGCCGAGTTGTGATCGGCCCATTTCAAGAGTTCGAGCCGCCGCGAAAAACTCATCACCGTTCCCAGCGGAAACTGGTGCGACGGCGTGACGAAAGCGGCGCGGGCGTCTCCGGCCAGCTTTTTGCCCGCCTTGACGTCGATTCCCTCGGCGTCCAGAGGAACGGGAACTATTCGGACCCCGCCGGCGGTCAACGCTCCGAGCGAGCCCTTGTAGTTCGGATCTTCGACCCATGCCCGATCGCCATTATCGAGCAAAACCCTCGAAGAGAGATCCAGCCCCTGTTGTGATCCGGTGGTGATGATTATCTGATCCGGCGAACAGACGAGGCCGCGCGAGGCTCCCAGATATTTCGAGATCGCCCGTCTCAAAGGCGGATAACCCTGAATTCCGAAGCGGTCTATGTATTCGGTGAATTTCCGTTGATCTTTTCGCAAAAGGCGGGCGATGATCCGTTTCCAGATGTGCATCGGAAATTGTTCGGTTTCGGTCAGACTGTGCCCGAAGGCCCTTGATTTTTCCGAACTGTCGGAGAAGACGATCTCGGCTTCGGCCGTCTTCCTTCCCCGTTCGGAGATGTTCCGGTCGGTTTTATCGAGGGAGGAAAAATCAAGTTCGCGCATTCCGGCCAGCAGAAGTCCGTCGGGCAATTCTCCGGCGACGAAGGTTCCGGCCCCCGGTTTTCCGACCAGATACCCCTCGGAGATGAGCAGTTCGAAAGCGTTGATCAGAGTGCTCCGGGAGACGTTCAATTCCCGGGCCAGATAGCGCGTCGGGGGCATTTGCGAGCCGGTCTTCAAACGGCGCGAGAGAATCGCCTGGCGGATGTTCCGGTAGATCTGACGAAAGAGCGGAACCCGGTCGCCCCGGACGAGCGGTTCGGTCAGAAATAAATGAATGTCGAAATTTTCGAGCAGGTTTTTCATAAAATTGGTTTGCTCATTTTCAGCAGAATTGGCTCTTGTGCCGATACCAAAAGATATTATCATTAAGTAAAAGGAAGCAAGGTTCTGAGCCCCGCCTTTAGGCGGCTAATAGCTTGAAAGGACATGCTTTGCCGCCTAAAGGCGGGACTCAGAACTTTAACCGAGATTTTTTATGAAACTAACAACGATTCTGCGGGTTTTCGTCGTTCTGCTCGGAGGCGGACTTTTTTTGTTTGCCGCCGGGATTTACGGCCAGAATGCAATTCCTTTCGATTCGGATCGCTGGGAAATAAAGGCGGCGGAAAGCAAGATGATCGAGCATCTCGGCCGGCCGAGCCTTTTTTTGAAGGGCGGACAGGCGATCGTCAAAGACTCGCGGTTTACCGACGGAGTGATCGAATTCGACATCACCTTTACCGGCGAGAGGGGTTTTATGGGCGCTATCTGGCGGGTTCAGGACGAGGAGAATTTCGAGGAGTTTTATCTGCGCCCGCACCGGGGCGGCTTTTTCGACGCCAATCAGTATCAGCCGGTCATCAACGGCTGTACGGCCTGGCAGTTGTACGTCGGCGATGGTTTTGCCGCGCCGGTCGCATACCAATTTAACCGCTGGATTCCGGTCAGGATCGCCGTCTCGGGCGCAAACGCCGAGGTTTACATTGATGATATGGAAACCCCGGCGCTTTTCATCGGCGAATTGAAACGGGAAACGAAAGAGGGAAAGGTCGGTCTCAACGTCGGCAATTTCGCGCCCGCCTATTATTCGAACTTCCGGTTTGCGCCGATGACGAATCTGAAATTAAAGGGGCGGGCCAATGAGAAAAAATCGCTCCCGGCCGGAACGGTTGAAAATTGGATGGTTTCCGGATTGATCGAAGAAAGATCGCTCGAAGGAAAACACCTCCTGACCGATTCCGACAAACAAAAACTGAACTGGAAAAAACTCGGGATCGAGACCGAGGGTTTCGCCAATCTGGCGCGCGTTCAGGGAATCGAAAAAGACAGGAAAACCGCGTTTGCCCGGTTGTCGATCAGGTCGGACAAAGAGCAGATCAAAAAATTCAAATTCGGTTTCAGCGACCGGGCGAAGGTCTATTTCAACGACCGTCTGATCTACGGCGGCGACAATTTTTACATGTCGCGGGACCCGCGTTTTCTGGGGACGATAGGTCTTTTCGACGAGTTATATCTGCCCTTGAAAAAGGGCGACAACGAACTCTGGATCGCCGTCTCGGAAGAGTTCGGCGGCTGGGGGGTGATGGGGTTTTTTGAAGATCCGGCCGGGGTCGAGATCAAATAACATCAGTAAATGAATTCGGAGTGAGAAAAAATATGTTTAAAAAAGCTTTCATTTTGATCGGGTTGATTTTTGTTTTAACAACGGCTTTTCGGGCCCAAAATGGCCTGTCGGCCAAAGACATCGAGGCGATAAAAAATATCGAGGAAACCTATCGAACCGCCTGGCTGAAAAACGACGAGAAAACCATTCTTTCGCTTTTTACCGACGATGCGACGCTTTATCCGAACGGCAACGATCCGGTCAAAGGAAAAGAGGAGATGCACAAATTCTGGTTCGCGCCGTCGGACACCGTGACGACGATCAACACTTTTGAACTAAAGATCGCCGACATCCACGGAAGCAAAGATTACGCCACCGCAACCGGGACCAACGAGCTTGGCTGGACGATGGAAAACAAATCCAAGAACGAGATCAAACGATTCATCGGAAAAGGCTACTTTATCTCCGTTTACGTCAAAAGCGGCCGGGACTGGAAGATCTTCAAACAGTTCTGGAGCGGAAAAACCGAGGAGGTCAAATAAACTTTTTAACTTAAAAGGTTTTTATTTTTACCACCAAGCCGCAAAGGACACAAAGTTTTCATCCCTTGTTGTGGAATAACCGAAATCCGGCCAAAGATAACAAATTATGAAGTGCGCAGTTTTAACAGTCATCTCGATTTTGATTTGCGGGGCTTTTTCTTTCGCCCAAAATAAACCTGATCCGGAAATTCTGACCGCCCGGCAATGGCGTGAAGATCTGAATTATCTGGCCGAACAGATGCCGAAATCCCATAAAAACGCTTTTCACAGTATTACCAAAGAAGAATTCGAAGCGGCCGTTAAGCGGCTGGATGAGCGGATTCCGTCGCTCAAGCGAAATGAGATCATCGTTGAACTTTCCGGACTGGCCGCGATGATCGGCGACGGGCACACAGAAATATGGCTCGGACAGGATGAGGTCGGTTTTCACCAATACCCTTTGCGGGTTTACCTCTTTGAAGACGGTTTGTATTTGCAGGCGGTCGAGGCGCGCTACGCCGGTCTGGCCGGGGCTAAGGTCGTTAAAATCGGAAAACTTTCGGCCGAAGAGGCCTTCGACAAAGTCAGCCGGATTCTGGCCCGGGACAACGAGATGTTTCTCAAAGCTTATACGCCCCGTTATCTGATCGTGCCGGAAGTTCTGAGCGCGCTCCGCATCATCGATGATCCGGAGAACGGCCAATACGTGGTGCGCGACAAATCGGGAAAATTGACCACTCTCGGATTCAGTCCCGGAAAAACCAATGATGATCTGAACGCCTGGTCGATTGAAGCCCCGCCCGGTACCTTTTCGGACAATTTTGTCAACGCCCGGAAACTCGATAAAAACACTCCGCTTTATCTGAAAAATCCGCAGGATATTTTCTGGTACCAATATCTGCCCGAGCCGAAAACGCTCTATGTCAAAATCAACGCCATTCGCAATAAACCGGATGAAACGATGGAAGATTTTGCGAAAAGGGTTTTTCAAGCGGTCGATCAAAATGACGTGGAAAAATTCGTTCTCGACCTCAGGCAAAATGGAGGCGGCAACAATCAGCTTAATGAACCGTGGATGCTCGGGATAGTCAAACGTGATAAGATCAACCAATTCGGCAAATTTTTCGTCATCATTGACCGCCACACCTTTTCCGCCGCTTCGCATCTGGTAACTCTGCTCGAACGGCACACGAAGGCCGTTTTCGTCGGCGAACCGACTGGGGCGAGCCCGAATCATTACGGCGACGCCGCGAGATTTTCCCTGCCGAACAGCCATATCCGCGTCGATTCCTCCGCTTTGTACTGGCAGAACTCACTGCCTTGGGACGCGCGGCTCTGGACGCCGCCGCAGATCTATACGCCTTTGACCTTCACCGATTACATCAACAACCGCGACCCGGCGATGGAGGCCATTCTGGATTATCGGCCCGGCGGCAGTTTTCCCGAAGTCGTTTCCGAATTTGTGGAAAACAGGGATCTGGCCCAATTTGTCAGGAAATATAAAAGCTTTAAATCCGATCCGTCGCACATCTATGTTGAGACCGAAAACGAGATGAACCGGCTCGGCTACCGTTTGATGGGAAGCAATCGTCTGGATGACGCGATCGAGATCTTCAAACTCAACGTTGAAACTTATCCGCAATCGGCCAACGCTTACGACAGTCTGGCCGAAGCGTATATGAACAAAGGCAACAGGGAGTCAGCCATCAGATTTTACCGGAGGTCGCTGGAATTGAACCCCGGTAACACAAACGCGGCCGAGAAGATAAAAATGCTAAAAGAGAAAAATTAACCTTCCCGAAAATTTGGAGAGTCGGGGAAAAAAAACGTCCGTCTTGACGTTTGGATCGGCTTTTCGGAAACCCTTTTGCCGTTTGATCCGTTAGAGAAAACTGACGGGTGACAATTTTTTGCATCATCGGAAACGGGAAGGCCCGAAGTTTATCTAAAGGAATTCCGAAAAGGAGTGATCATGAAAAAAACGATTCTTTTTATTTTTACGGTTTTTATCGCCTGCGCCGTTCAGGTCAGCGCGCAAAAGGCGGTTTCCGAAGCCGATAAGGAGGCGATCAGGCAGGCGGCTCTCGATTACATCGAAGGCTGGTACGAGGGCAACGCCGAACGGATGGAACGCGCCCTGCATCCCGATCTGGCCAAACGCATCGTCATCACCAATGACAAGGGACAAAGCCGCCTCGATCAGATGAGCGCGATGGGACTGGTGCAGGGAACCCGGACCGGCTACGGCAAAAATACGCCGAAAGAAAAACAGCAGAAAGATGTGACCGTCCTCGATGTTTTCGGGAACGCGGCGAGCGTCAAGATAGTCGCCTCCGATTGGGTCGATTATCTGCATCTGGCGAAATTCAACGGTCGCTGGGTGATCGTCAATGTTCTCTGGGAGCTGAAACCGAGAGAAAAATCGGAATAAGCTTGAATACGAGGATAATAATTTTAAATTCTAAATTTTTAATTGCTTCGGACAAAATAGATGTTCAGGTCCTTTTGATGGGCGGCGAGTCAGGAAGAAACTGGAAACAAAACGGAATAAACATATCCCAACAAAACGGCCAGAAGCACCGCCGGCACCGCCCAGCGGAGCCAGAAGACCGTGAAGTTCATCTTCGGCGTCGGCTCCCCTGCGCCGAAGATCTGGCGGATCGTTTCGTTTTTTCCCAATCCCCAGACGATCCCCAGAATGGCCAGAACGCTGCCGAAGATCTGCATCCCCGAACCGAAAACCAGATCGAGCGTCCCGATGATCTGCGGATACAGATTGCTCGGCAAAACCAGAGCCGCCTGCACGAGACCGAGGCCGATGATGATCCGCGAGCGTCTGACGCGCGGGAAAACCTCTTTGTCGATGCTCCCGACGATGACTTGATAGGCGGCGACCAGAGACAGAAAGGCGATGGCCGAAAGGGCCAGCAAAAACAGACTGCCGAACAGACGGCCGAGCGGCATCTGGCCGAAGAGTTTGGGCATCGTGGTAAAGATCAATCCCGGCCCGGAGGCCATATCGAGACCGTAAACCAGCATTGTCGGAACCAGAAAAAGACTGGCCAGAAGAGACGCTCCGGCGTCTCCGAGACAGGTCGAGAGGGCGATTTTCGGGATGCTTTCTTCGTCTTTGAGATAGCCGCCGTAAACGACCATAAAAGTTCCGCCGAGGCCGATCGAGAAAAAAGACTGTCCCAGAGCGGCGAAAAGCTGATCGGCGGTCAGGGCCGTCAGATCCGGTTTCAGAAATTCTCCCAGATGACCAAACGCGCCCGGCAGAGAAAGCGCGTAAAAGATCAAGACCAGTATGACGATCACAAAAAACGGGACGATCAGTTTGCTGACCCATTCAATCCCTTTGTTGAGGCCGCGGTGAATTATCCATAACGATCCGGCGATGAGCAGAAGATTGACGCCGTATTGGAGCAGGCCGTTGCTCAAAAGGGATTCATATTGCGGCAAATGGCCGGCCCCGAACCCGCGTGCCATCGAAAAACCGGTCGTAAAGATGACATTGGCCACCACCACGGCGTAATACGAACTCGAGATCAGAATGGTGAACAACAGCAGATAGCCGATCAATTTCCCCGCGCCTTTTCCGAAAGCGTTGGTAAAGGCGGCCAGAGTCCCGCCCCGGCTCGATTTGCCGAGCGCCATCTCGGCCATCAGCGCCGGAACGGCGAACAAAAAGGTAAAGATCAGATAAACGGTCAGAAAAGCGCTCCCGCCGTAACTGCCCATCATATAAGGAAAACGCCAGACGTTGCCGAGCCCGACGGCCACGCCGATCAGGGTCAGAAGGGTCGTCAAACGGGAGGTGTAGAAAGAGTTTTCGCTTTCCATGAAATTTATTGATTTTATCTTACGAAATTACGCGGACTTTTGTGAACCCGTTGTCGGGCTGAATTAAGATCAGCGGAATATTCAAAGTAAACTTTGGGACGAAATCGGCGAAGCCGATGCTATATTGGTAGCCCCGGGTGGAACCCGAAGGCGAAACCCGGGGTTGGCGATCCCGATCAAATAAAAGCCCTTGAAAAGGGCGGCATCCGTTGAATTATGTCGCGGTTTATTTGGTTCCCACGGCTTGCGCCGTGGGCTACAAATAAAATCGTCATCTTCGATGACTTTTTGACCGAATTTTACCGATCTTGTTCAGGCGAAATTTCCTTCTTCTTTGATCGAAAAGTCTCCCCACGGATCTTCGCCCACAAAAATTCCGACATACAGCACCTCGTCATTTTCTATTTCTTCCGGGGCCGGGTCCTCAGTTGTCAGACAGCGCCGATCAACTCATTGACCCGGTTTTCGACCGTCTCCCGTATTTTCTGCAAATTCTCCTCGGAATCGGCCTCGAACCGAAGAACGAGGATCGCCTGTGTGTTGGAGGCGCGGACCAGACCCCAGCCGTTTTCGAAAAGGATGCGGGCGCCGTCGATGTCGATCACATCGTTGGTTTCGGAAAATTCTTCAGCGATCCGTTTGACGACGGCGAATTTTTTCTCTTCCGCGCAGGGAACGCGCAGTTCAGGCGTCGAGAAGGTTTCGGGCAGATCGGCCAAAAGGTCGCCCAGGGTTCGGTCGGTTTTCGACAGAATTTCCAGCAGGCGCGCACCGGCGTAGGTGGCATCGTCAAAACCGTAAAACCGGTCGGCGAAAAAGATATGACCGCTCATCTCGCCGGCCAGGATCGATCCCGTCTCCTTCATCTTGGCTTTGATCAGAGAATGCCCGGCCTTCCACATGAGGGGCTTTCCGCCGTGCTTTTCTATGTCGTCAAAGAGATTCTGCGAGCATTTGACCTCGGCGATGATCGTCGCTTGCGGGTTTTCTTCGAGGACCGAACGCGAGAGCAGAACCATCAGTTCGTCGCCCCAGATGATCCGTCCGTTTTCATCGACCACGCCGATCCGGTCGCCGTCGCCGTCAAAGGCAATGCCGAGATCGGCCCCGGTTTCCCGGACCGATCCGATCGCATCTTCCAGATTCTCCTCGACGGTCGGATCGGGATGATGGTTGGGAAAACTCGAATCGGGTTCGGTGAAAAGCTCGACCAGTTCGACCCCTAAAGCCCGATAGATGGGAACGCCCGTCACGCCGCCCATTCCGTTGCCGGCGTCAACCACGGCTTTTAGTTTCCGATCCCCCATCTTGATCCGCGAGATGATGTCCCGGATGTAATCGTCCAAAACCTCCGCGGTTTCGATATTGCCCGCGCCGCCCGGAAATTGGCCGGAAAAAGCCAGTTCCCTGATCTCCTGAATTTGCGGGCCGAAAAGGGTTTGTTTGCCGAGGCAGATCTTAAAGCCGTTGTGATCGGGCGGGTTGTGCGACCCAGTAACCATCACGCCGCCGTCAACGTCTTTGGTAAAGACCGTGTGATACAAAACCGGCGTCGGGACCCGGCCGATGACCAATACATCACAGCCCGTTTGGTTGAAGCCTTCGGCCAGAAGATCGCAAAACCGGGGCGAACTTTCCCGCGCGTCGAAACCGATGGCGATCCGCTTTGCTCCGTTATTTCGGAAAAAAGTGCCGATCGCCCGACTCAGGACGGACACCGTTTCCGCCGTCAGGTCATCGCCGACGATGCCGCGGATGTCGTACTCTCTGAAGATGTTTTGATTCATAGAGAAATAATTTTTACGCAAAGAGCCGAAAGGCGCAAAGGCGGAAAGGGAATTTTGAAGGGCAATAATCCTTGAAGCCTGTTAAAATCAGATGATTCTGCTATACTCTTGCTTTATGTTTAGGCAACAGACCGATACCTTGAGGCATCGAAACCTGTTGTAAGCCACGGAATTTTCAGAAAATTAATTATGAAAAATTTATTTCGCTTGTTTTGTTTGACTGCTGTTATCTTCTCATTCGGACTTGTCGCCCCGGCCCAGACGGCAACTCCGACCCCGCCGACTGGCGACGACGGGGCGGTCAAAACTTTTGAGGTCCGGTTGCCCATCACGGTTACCGAGAAAAAGAAAAAGAAGAATCTGGTGGCCGGACTCCAACGCGGCGATTTCACCGTGTTCGAGGACGGGATCGAACAGGAAGTTACTTTTTTCACCGATGAGAAAACCAATCCTCCCGTCTATGTCGGCGTTCTGATGGACACCTCGCCTTCGACCGCCGGTAAGATGAAATTCTCAAAAGAAGCCGCCAAGAACTTTATCTACACCGTCACCCGGCTTCGCAAAGACAAAGCCGCCTTTATGACCTTCGATCATCAGGTTACTTTGAGACAGGATTTTACCGACAAACTCGATCTGCTGGATAAAGCCGTCGATGATGTCGATAAACCGGGCTCTCAGACCTCGCTCTACGATGCTGTCTGGCAGTTTTCCGATGAGAAGTTGAGAAGCGCACCCGGACGACGTGTGATCGTCATCATCACGGACGGAGACGACACGTTCAGCCGGGCGGATCTGGATGATGCGATCGACATCGCTCAGAGGACGGAGACGACCGTATTTGCGATTTCGACGAAAGCTGGGTTTCTGGGGACCGTTCCGGGAGTGGAAGCGGGAACGGTCAAGGACAAGGGAGACAAGTATTTGACGAGGTTGTGCGAGGAGACGGGAGGACAGGCGTTTTTCACGGGAGACATGCTGGAGTTGGAGCGGGCATTTACGAGGATTTCGAAGGAGTTGAGCGGGCAATACATCATCACGTATCGGCCGGCCAATCAGGCTTACGACGGCAAGAAAAGAAAGATCGAGGTGCGGTTTACCAGCAAAGACCTGGAAGACAAATACGAGATTCGCACCAAAGACAGTTACCGGGCGATCAATGACAGCTTGAAATAGGCGATTTTGGATTTTAGATTTTGGATTTTGGAAAAATCTTGAAGAAAAAACAAATCCAAAACCCAAAATCCAAAATCTAAAACGGAGACGGTTGGAGTTTAATTAAGAAAATGAACTGGAAAGGAAAAATCACAATTTTGGCAGTTGCGGCGATGTTTGCGGGCGGTTTGCTCTTTAATATGAACGTTTCCAAAGCGCAGCAATCGACGCCCGAGACGGGAGCCGAACCGACTCCGCCGCCGATCGTCACGCAAACTCCGCCGCCGATCATCGAAAACGAGGACGATCCGATCATCATCGAAACCGAGGTCGTCAACGTTCTCTTTACGGCGCAGGACAAGAACCGCCGTCTGCTGACCGATCTCAAGGAAAACGATGTGCGGATTCTGGAGGACGGCGAGGTTCAGCCCGTAACGGCCTTTTACCGGCAGATCGACCTGCCGCTCAGTCTGGCCATTCTGATCGACACCAGCCAGTCGCAGGAGCGGACCCTTCCGGAAGAAAAAGAAGCGGCGAAATCCTTTCTGGAATCGGTCGTCCGGCCTTCGAAAGACGAGGTTTCGGTGATCTCCTTTACCGGCGACGCCACGCTCGAACAGGGAATGACGAGCAACATCGCCCGTCTCCGCCGGGCCATCGACCGGGTCGAATTCATTCCGCCCTCGGGCTACATCGGCGGCGGCGTCATCACCAACGGCGGACGGGTTCCCGGAACCCCGCCGATCTCGGGCAAGAATCAGATGACGCAGGGTTCGACGGCCATCTGGGACGCCATCTGGGTCACGTCGGAAGAAATTCTGGGGCCCGCGCCTGAAAGAACCCGGCGGGCCATCATTTTGCTGACCGACGGAGTCAACACCTACGGAACCAAAAGGCTCGATGACGCCGTTCAGGCCGCGCTCAAGAGCGAGGCCGTCATCTACTCGGTCGGCATCGGCGACAATTTTTATCAGGGCGTCGATGAAACGGCCCTCAAAAAACTGTCGGAGAGAACCGGCGGCAGAGCCTTTTTCCCGCGCGACGAACGCGAACTGCGCGAGGCCTTCAAACTCATTCAGGAAGAGATGCGTTCGCAGTATCTGATCGCTTACGAGCCGACCAACTTAAAGCGCGACGGTTCGTACCGCAAGATCGAGATCCAACTGGCCAATCCCGAACTGGCCAAACAAAAGGTCATCCTGACGCACCGGCAGGGTTATTTTTCCAAGACCGAACAGGACAAGAAATAAATTTGTTAATGGTTAATGGTTAATGGTTAATTGCAGGCTTTTGCGGGCTTGCAATTAACCATTAACTATTTACAATTAACAAGCGGATGAACGATTATGAATTTGTGACCGTTTGGCGGTTCGACTCTCCGGTCGAACCGGTCTGGAACGAGATCAGAAACACCGTCGGTTGGAGCCATTGGTGGCGCGGCGTTGTGCGGGTCGAAGAACTCAAAAAAGGCGACCCGGACGGCCTCGGGGCGATCCATCGTTCGACCTGGAAAAGCGCTCTCCCATACAAACTCGTTTTCGATTCCGAGGTGGTTCGGATCGAACCTCTGAAATTGATCGAAGCCCGCGCCTTCGGCCAACTCGAAGGCCGGGGACTCTGGCAGTTCACCATCGAAGAAGAAGACCTGACGCGCGTTCAGTACGACTGGCAGGTAAAAACCAACAAAGCCTGGATGAACCTGATCGCTCCCGTCGCCCGCCCGTTTTTCCGCTGGAACCACGACATCATCATGAACTGGGGCGGCGAGGGGTTGGCGAAAAAACTGAAATGCAAACTGATTTGATTTCGGATTTGGGATTTCGGATTTCGGATTGTTTTTTTTTGAGAGTGAAAAAACTCCTTGCTTTCTCGGCGTGTTGTTTGTGAGAAAAAACACCTTTTGTGGAGTCTTGTCGAATAAATGAAGATAGTTTTCTGCTCAGAGCCTTTTTATCCCGACAGACCGGATTATTGTTACGAGAAGGAGGCCGGGGCCGCCGCGAACCGGGGGTTGGAATATGAGCTTTTCAGTTTTGAGGATCTGACCGAAGGGAAATTGGGAAGCGCTTTTCGCCGCATAAAACCGGCCGAAAAACCCGAACCGGCCCTCTATCGCGGTTGGATGCTCACGCCCCGGCAATATGAAACGCTTTACGATCAACTAAAGACGCGGAATCTGCATTTGATAAATTCGCCGGAAGAATACCGGCATTGCCATTATTTCCCCGAATCTTACGGGATCATCAAGGACCACACCCCCGTGAGCGTTTTCCTGCCCTATGACGAGAATTTCGGTTTTGACGACCTGATGGGCCGGCTCTCGGTTTTCGGCGACAAGCCTTTGATTCTCAAAGATTACGTCAAATCGAGAAAACACGAATGGGAAGATGCCTGTTTTATTGTCAGAGCCTCGGACCGCTCTTTGATCGAACGGGTCGTCGGGCGTTTTCTCGAATTGCAGGGCGATGATCTGAACGAGGGGTTGGTCTTCCGGGAGTTCATCGAATTCGAACCGCTGGCCGAACATTCGAAAAGCGGAATGCCTCTGACCAGAGAATTTCGCCTGTTTTTTCTCGAAGGCCGCCGGATCCATGCGGCCGAATACTGGGAAGAGGGCGATTACGCCGAAACCGGTTTGCCGGAGGATTTATTTGCGGAGGTTGCCAAAAACGTCCAAAGCAATTTTTTTTCCATCGATGTCGCCAGGCGGAAGGACGGTCAATGGATGATCATCGAACTCGGCGACGGACAGGTCGCCGGTTTGCCCGAAAGAGCCGATGAGGGGGAATTTTACGATTCGCTCCGTTTTTCCCCTTTCGACCTCTGGCGACAGGACGACAACGGTCACCGGTTCCTGATCGAAACCTTTCCTTGCCGGGCCGATGCCGTAAGGGCGATGAGAGATTTCGAAGTCCGGGGACATAAACAGACCTACTGGATTGAGAGGAAAAAATGAATTGGATTTAGGAGTTGGGATTTTGAATTTCGGATTTCTTTTTTTTGAAATTCAAACTCACTAATGCTTGCCAAATTCTCCGGCCTGAAAACAAATCCGAAATCCAAAATCTAAAATCTGAAATCGATTCACTTCCACCCGAAGACTTTTTTCATCACCGGCAGAAGGCGATGGCCGCGGATGACGCGGCGGAAATATTCTTCGTGTTCGGCTTCGACCCGCGACATCGCAATCATTTCTTCGGCGCAGTCTTTCATCTGAAGTTGCCGGGCGAAATCGGCGGCTTCGGCGTATTCGAGAATGTTTTGGCTCTCGAGGCGTCCGGCAAAATACATCGGGAAGAACCAGCCTGAAACGAAACACAGAACGCCAAGACTGCGGCCGATCGTCCAGAAGACGGCCTCGCGCAGTTTTCTCGGCCGGGCGTCCAGTTTTTCCAGCCACCGGCGAACGTTTTCCCGATGCGCCCATTCTTCGGCTTCGATCCGTCTGATCTCGGTTTTCTCCTCCGCGTTGCGGACCGATCTCCAATGCCCGCGATAGGCGTAAGCGGCCGCCAGTTCGCCCGCGTGAGCGTTCTGCAGGATGCGGATCAATTTCCGGCGGGCATCTTTCGAAGCCGATCTCATTTCCCTTCTCTGATCCATCGTTTGGTTCCGACCATTTCGTCGATTTTGTATTCCAGTTCACAGAGTTTCGCCGGATATGGACGGTGTTCTTCTGTCCCGTCGGCGCAGCCGAGATAATGCTTGATAGTTTTTTTTCGGCCGTTTATCTGGATCGAGGTGATGACGGTCGAACTGTCGGTCGCCGAAGCGGGACAGTTTTTTTCATCATAGCTATCGTCAAAGCCGAAATAGTCCGCTTCTTTGAAGGCTTTGATCAATTCCCGGATCTTTTCCTGAGAAATCTTGCCTTCGGCCTTCCCGGTCGTTTCGGTGAATTTTTCGCCGTCAAACTCGACCGAACCGTCGCCCTTGACGCTCAATTTGTAGATCGGACAGGGTCCGTAGCAGGCGGTTCGCTCCAGGGTTATCAGCAAATCCGGCGGTGTCGACCCTTCTTCCGGAAACGGGTCGGGTGCTGATGGATCAATTTTTATTCTGCCGCAAGAGACAGTCAGCAAAATGCTCAGAAAAATTATCGGGAAAATCAGTTTTCGCATCAAATTCAATAATGAAAAGAAGTGGTTGATAAAATGCCTAATCAGACCGCCACGCTTTCGACCCGGTTGTAAACCGTATCGCGTTCGACCGCTTCGAAACCGGCGTTCTCGATCAATTGGATGATCTCACGTTTGGTCATCCTCACCTCGTTGTTGCTTTCGACCGAATAGCTGTGCGTGAGTTCGCCGCCGTCGGTGATCGTGCCGTCGAGGTCGTTGGCTCCGAAATGAAGAGCTGTTTGCGCCAAATTTTTTCCCAGCATCACCCAGTAGGCCTTGATGTGATCGAAATTGTCGAGCATCAGCCGCGAGACGGCCATCGTCTTTAACGAGTCAATTCCGTCCGGGCCGGGCAGATTGGAAAGCGCGGTCCCGGGCGGGTAGAAGGCGAGCGGGATAAAGCATTGAAAACCGCCGGTCTGATCCTGCTGCTCGCGCAATTTGGCGAAATGATCGATCCGGTCTTCGATCGTTTCGATGTGCCCGTAGAGCATCGTCGCGTTGGTCTTGAGGCCCGCTTTGTGAACCTTGCCGGCCAGTTCGAGCCAGCGCGCGCCGTCGCATTTATGATCGCAGATCCGCGAACGGGTCGGTTCGGCGAAAACCTCGGCCCCGCCGCCCGGACACGAATCCATTCCGGCTTCCTTTAATTTTTCGATCACTTCCTCGTCGCTCATCTTGTAAAACCGGGCGAAGAAATCGAGTTCGACCATCGTCAGCGCCTTGAGATGGAGAGCGGGGAATTCGCGCTTCAAAGACGAAAAAAGATCGGTGTAATACGAAAAGGGAAGTTTCGTGTTGAGACCTCCGACGATGTGCAGTTCGGTCGCCCCTTCGGCGACGGCCTCGCGGGCGATCTCGATGCCCTCTTCGATCGAATGCGTGTAGGCGTCCTCAGCCCGCGCCCGCCGGTAAAACCCGCAGAACTTGCAGTCGGCGACGCAGATGTTGGTGTGATTGAAATGCCGGTTGACGTTGTAATAGGTCGTTCGCCCGTGTTTTTTCCTTCGGACAAAATCGGCCAGCTTGCCGAGCGCGTTGAGATCGTCGGTGGCGAACAGCGCCAACCCTTCATCAAAGGTCAGGCGCTCATTGGCTTCGACCTTTTCGGCGATGTTGTTTAAGTTTTTGTCAAAGGAAAAGTTCATATAAATTATTTCAAATATTTCTTTTTTCTTAAAAACCAGATAGTAAAAATTGATAAGACAAATGAGAAAACAGAAGTTCCAAGATGTCTGTAACCGATCCGTAAATAACATTCAGGACAAGCATTCGGCGGACCTGTTGCAACCCACATGTTAAATATCGCAGAATTTAGATAGAGGAGTCCGCAAATCACAAACAAAATAGCGATAACCCATCGAAATTTTTTAATAACGTCCATAAAACTTGTGGGTTAAATCAGGCTTTTCATTCGCTTCAACTTTTTCGGTGATTTTGTTCAAATTGTTTTTCAAAGGAGAATTGTACATTTTATTTAATATCTTCAAAGTTTTCATACTTTTCTTGAATGTTTTTCCATACAATCTAATGAAAGTGAGTAATCCAAGTCTCATGGATTACTCCCATATCTCTTCCAAATTCAGCACAAAACCCTCCAGAATCGGTTCGCCCGAAATCTCCTTCGGGTTTTCCAGAATCTCGATCTCTCGATCCGGTTGATAGACGTAAATTTTGTTTTCCGTCGGATCGATCAGCCAGCCCAAAGAGACGCCGTTTTCGATGTATTGCTCCATTTTTTCTTTCAGATTGGAGAGCACATCGCTTTTTGAGCGGAGTTCGATGACGAAATCGGGAGCGAGCGGGAGGAATTTCCGGCGTTTTTCGGGTGAGATCGTCTCGAGCCTTTCCAGCGAGATCCAGGAAGCATCCGGAGAAACGACCGCGCCGTTCGACAGAACGTAACCGGATGAAGAGTCAACACATTTACCGGTTCCGTCTTTTTTTGTCCAGAGTCTTAGCTGAAAATTAATTTCCGAATTTTTATCGCCCGTGTCCCAACCCGTCGGCGGCATAATGATGATTTCTCCTTCGGAATTCCTTTCTATCCTGACATCCCGATTGGCCTGGCAAAATTCAAAGAACTGCTCGTCAGTCATCTCCAGAAAAGGACTGAACCGCAAAACGAATCTGGAGATGCCGAACTCGTTGATCGAAGATTTTTCCAAAACTGTGCTCATAAATTAACCGCTCCCAAATCTCTTCCAAATTCGGCGTCAACCCTTTCGGAAGTTTTTCGTCCGAATTTGCTTTATCCTAAAAGCAACTTCCGTTCCTTCATCTTAGCAAAAAACCGGTCGGAACCGTGAGCGATAGCGACCGGGCGGGCGACGGCTGAATGCGCTCTCTTAAATTGGGGTGTCAAACCACGTCGCTATCGCTCCGCGTTCTGATTTATTCGGCTCTTTCTGTTTTTGGATTGTTTTCAAAAAACGCATCCTCAAATTGCAATTTGCGAAAAGTGTGAATTCGGATTCGCAAAAACGCGAAAATTTCCGGTTGATCGTAATTGTTAATTGTGTTGACAAATTAGGTTGGGTTGGCATTTCGTCCCAGCCGATGAAATCGTCGGCGACCCATTTGTAACCCACAACGCAAGCTGTGGGAATTTTAAGGAAACCGGATCGTTTAAGCCCTCAAAGAGGGCGGCATAAAATTATGTCGCCGATTTCGCTTGGGCCAAAGCTTTATAAGGAACACAAATTTATTTTTCAAACTTTCGGCTCAAGCCTTGAGATCATTCATTATTTCCCTGACCTCCATCTGGAGGCGATTCATTTAAGTCTTTTTAACAGTGAGAGTTTATTGGAAATTTCCGGCTTTTCTTAAAAGATCATCGGGTTCATCAATCAGCCTGACGATTTTTCTCAACTTTTTTCCGCAACTGCCGATAGGTAGATCGGCAGTTTTGTCAAAACTTTTCACGTCTGACAGGAAATATGAAGATTATTAAATTTGTTTATCGTAAAGACGAAAATTGGAGTGCGGAGATCCCCGTCGATGCCGATTCGCCTCAAACGCTGGTCATGGTCTTTGGAGCTTCTTCTTATTTTGAAGATTCCGGGCCTTTGCGGGAATTGTCCGAAAAATTCCCTCTGTCCAAGATCATCGGCTGTTCGACCGCCGGAGAAATTTTCGGCGAGACGATCAATGACGACACCCTTTCGGTGGCCGTTCTGTGTTTTGAAAAAACCCGTCTGGAGATGGCTTTCGCCCCCGTTTTAAGCACGGAGGATTCTTTTGCCGCCGGCAAAAAAATCGCCGGGATGCTCGACAAACCGTTGTTGCGCGGAATCATCGTTTTGTCGGATGGTTTGGGCGTCAACGGAAGCAGTCTCGTTACCGGAATAAATTCGATCCTGCCGCCTTCGGTCGTCGTAACCGGCGGATTGGCCGGCGACAAAGACCGTTTTCAACAAACCTGGATTTTAAAGGACGGCAAACCGCAAAGCAATTTTGTCTGCGCGGTCGGATTATACGGCGACGATGTCATAATCGGACACGGTTCGAAGGGCGGATGGGACATTTTCGGGCCGGAAAGAAAAATCACCAAATCAACCGGCAACCGTCTTTTTGAATTGGACGGCAAACCCGCTTTGGAATTGTATAAAAACTATCTCGGCGATCTGGCGGCCGAACTGCCCGCCTCGGCACTGCTTTTCCCGCTTTCGATTCGCGCTAACGCCAATGACGACAAAAACATCGTTCGTTCGGTCCTGCAGGTCGACGAGAACGATCAGGCGTTGATCTTTGCCGGGGATGTGCCGGAAGGAACGCTCGCCCAGTTGATGCGGGCGAATTTTGACCGTTTGATCGACGGCGCCTCGGAGGCCGCGCTGATGACGGCCCAAAACGCCGGGAGCGAAGATGAGGTTTTTTCGCTCGCCATCAGTTGCGTCGGCCGTCGGCTGATTTTGGGAGAACGCGCCGAAGAGGAACTCGAAGCGGTGATGGATGAACTCCCGCCGCAAACAGAACAAATCGGATTCTACTCATACGGCGAGATCTCGCCATATGCGACCGGTTATTGTGATCTGCACAACCAGACAATGACTCTGACAACGATCTCTGAAAGATAAATGTTTCATCATCGGGGAGAGAAGTCGGCAAAGGAACCGGACAAAGCTTGACCAGATCGCATACCATTATTGTTGAAAAACACGGAGGCGGTGCTGCTTTCGATACGGCACAGGGCGAGGGAACAATATTCATTATCCGGCTTCCGATAGAAAACAAAAACCGAGCCAACCTCATTAGAAAAAAATAATTACGAAGCACTCAAAACCAATAAAACAATGCACTCACTATTAAACCGCCAGTTGAAAAGAATTGGAGCCGTCAGCGAAATTTCGCCATCGGCAACGCAGTGGCAGAGCTTTCTGGAACGGGTCGAACGGGCTTACAAGGATGCTGATCAGGAGCGCTATCTGCTTGAGCGGTCCCTGATGATCTCTTCCCGGGAAATGCAGGAAACTTACGAACAATTGCAGAAAAGCGAGACCCGCTATGCATTGGCCGCACAGGGCGCCAACGATGGTTTGTGGGATTGGGATCTGGACACGGAAGATATTTATTATTCCCCCAGATGGATGGAAATTTTGGGAGTCGGACCCGATATTGACAGAAAAATGTGCCGCAATTGCTGGCTCGACCGGATCCATCCGAGCGATTACAGCGCGGTTTTGAAGGAATTGACGGCGCATCTTTACGGAGAGAGCGATCATTTTATAAACGAACACAAGGTTCTGCACAGCGACGGCGAATATCGTTGGGTTTTGGTCCGCGGTCTCGCCGTTCGGGATAAAGAGGGCAAGGCGGTGCGGATCGCCGGGTCGATGACCGACATTACCGAACGCAAAGTGGCGGAGGAAAAACTGGCTCATGACGCTCTGCACGACAGTCTGACCGGATTGCCCAACCGGAAACGTCTGATGGAAAGGCTGTCCCGTTCGCTCGAACGGATCAAGATAGCTCCGGATTACAGCTTTGCCATCCTGTTTATCGATCTCGACAGATTTAAAACCATCAACGATACGATGGGCCATCAGGCCGGGGACGAACTGCTTTTGCAGGTTACCAAAAGGCTCGAATATACGATCCGCCCGAGCGATATGGTGGCCCGGCTCGGCGGGGACGAATTCGTCGTTCTGGTCGAAAACGTCAAAGCTGAAGATCAGATCACGCCGATCACCCGGCGGATTCTCGGCGAATTGCAGAAACCCTTGACGGTTAACGGACAGGAGATCTTCACCAGCGCCAGCATCGGGATCGTCGTCGGCATTTCAGATTACGACAAGGCCGATGATCTGGTGCGCGATGCCGACCTGGCGATGTATCGGGCCAAGTCCAAAGGCAAATCCCGGTTCGAACTGTTCGACGCAAAAATGCACGCCGGGGCGCTTTCCCTTCTGCAACTTGAGATAGATCTGCGCCACGCCATCGAACGCGGGGAATTCACCCTCAACTATCAACCCGTCATGTCGCTCGATTCCGAAAAACTGGTCGGCTTCGAGGCTCTGATCCGCTGGAATCATCCGATTCGAGGGTTCGTGCCGCCCGATGAATTTATCTCGGTGGCGGAGAAGACGGGGCTTATACTGCCGATCGGAAAATGGGTTCTGCGCGAAGCCTGCCGACAGATGCGGGAATGGCAGGACACTTTTCCGGATACCGCCGACCTGATCATCAACGTCAATATCTCGGCCTGCGAACTGGAGCAAAAAAATCTGGTTTCAAGGGTCAGACAAATCTTGAACGAAACCGGTCTGGCTGCCGAATGTCTCAAACTGGAGATCACCGAAACGGTCATCATGAGCAATGCCGAACAGGTGATCAAGACGGTCGGAAAATTGCGGAAGATGGGAGTCCGGGTTTCGATCGACGATTTCGGAACCGGATATTCCAGCCTCAGCTATCTGCATCGTCTGCCGATCGACACGCTCAAGATCGACCGTTCGTTCATCGATTGCATCGGTCGTGAGGACGAACACACCGAGATCGTCCGGACGATCATCAAACTGGCCTGCAGTCTGGGAATGGATGTGGTGGCCGAAGGGATCGAAAGCGAAAACCAACTGGATTTCCTGAAAGAGATCAGTTGTGATTACGGTCAGGGCTATTATTATTCCAAACCCGTCACCAGCGCCGTGGCCGAGGAAATGTTTCAAAAATTGCCGGGGGCGACCCTTTTGCCCGAAAAAAATACCCGGTCCCGGTTGAATGATCCGCTTGGTCGATGACCTTTGTCCGGGAAAAGAGCGGGGGCCTTCAAACGTTTGAAGGCCCCCGCTCTTTTCGTCGCAAGGGCAGAATGCGAAACGCCAACTGCCATCGTCTTGATATTCGATGGCAGTTGGCCCAAAATACTGGTCAAAGCAGATAAATGAAACGGGACCGGGTTATTGAAAATATCACATGCTGACGATCAGAAAAGCCGAAACGCGCGACCGGGATCAGATCTGGGAGATCATCCGCGAGGTCATCAAAACGGGCGACACCTACGTTTTCGCCCCGGATTCATCGCGGGAAAAAATGTTCTCTTTCTGGTTCGGTCCCGACCGGCACACCTACGTCGCCGAAATGGACGGGCAGGTGGTCGGAACCTTTATGATCAAGGACAATCAACCCGATCTCGGGTCGCACGTCGCCAACGCCGGTTATATGACGTCGCCGAAGGCTTTCGGTCGCGGGATCGGAACCGAGATGGGGCTTTTTTCGATCGAGGAAGCCCGGCGACTCGGCTATCGGGCGATGCAGTTTAACATCGTCATCAAAAGCAACGAGCGGGCCGTCCGGCTCTGGCGAAAACTCGGCTTCGAGATCATCGGCGAAATCCCCGAAGCCTTCGATCACGCCCGCAACGGGCTGACCGATGCGCTTATTATGTATCGGAAACTGTGACGATTTTGGATTTTAGGTTTTGGATTTTGGATTTGTCTTTTCTTTGGGGTTTTCGGTTCTGAGAAAATACGATCAAACGAAGAAAAACAAATTCGCATTTCGAAATCGAATAAATCCAAAATCCAAAACCTAAAATCCAAAATCCTATGAGCTTAATCATCATCGGCGGGCGCGGCACGATCGGCAAAAGGGTGACGGCGCGGCTGGCGGAAAAACACGAGGTTTTGACGGCCGGAAGGACCGGGGGCGATCTGACGGTCGATATTGAAAATGCCGAATCGATCACAGCGATGTTCGAGGCGGTCCGAAACATCGACGCCGTCGTTTGCATCGCCGGCGAGGCCAGATGGGATCATCTGAAAAACCTGTCGGAAGAGGATTTTTACGTCGGCATCCGGAGCAAACTGATGGGACAGGTCAATCTGGTTCGGATCGGACGGCGGTTCCTCAACGACGGCGGTTCTTTTACTCTGACGACCGGGATCCTGGCCGACGATCCGGTTTTGATGACCGCGAGCGCGGCTCTGGTTAACGGCGCTCTGCACAGTTTCGTCCGGGCGGCCGCCATCGAACTCGGGCGCTCTCTGAGGATCAACGCCGTTTCTTCCGGTCTGGTCGAAGATGCGGTCGAAAAATACCGCGATTTTTTTCCCGGCCACAATCCGGTGCCGATGGAAAAGGTCGTCAACGGCTACGTCCGGAGCGTCGAAGGCCGCGCCACCGGACAGATCATCAGAATTTACGAATAAACGTTCTTATCAAAAGGAGAAGAGAAAATGCCCTGGTACAACGATCTGAGACCGAAAGACGATCCCAACAAGAAAAAATACGCATTGACCTTCGCCGAATTTGAGGACGCCGGAAAGTTCGAGGATTCCGATAAACTGAGGACGCTCGAAAATCTGCTCAAACTGCGAAGGCAGTTGAGGGAGCAACTGGAGATCAAAAAGACCGATAAAAACCTGCTGTTGGCCAGTTGGAACATCAAAGAATTCGGCCATTTGCAGAACCGCATTCCCGAATCGCATTTCTACATCGCCGAGATCATCTCCAGTTTCGATCTGATCGCCATTCAGGAGGTCAAGACCGGACTCAGGGATTTCGACATTCTGATGAAACTGCTCGGCGACAACTGGGATTATCTGATCAACGACGTGACGGAAGGGCGTTCGGGCAATTCCGAACGGTTCGCCTACGTTTACGACAAACGCCGGGTGAAATTCACCGGACTGGCCGGCGAGATTGGTTTGTGGGAGGAGTTGTTCGCTCCGGGCGAACAGGTCATCCAACTGGAAAGACCGCCCTATCTGACCGGGTTTCAGTCGGGCTGGAAAAGTTTCGCCCTCCTCAACGTCCATCTTCAGCCCGGCGAGGGCGGCGATAATAAAAAAGTCAGGAAAAGAGAGGTTCGGTTTTTGATGAAGGCATTGGCGGAGAAAAAGAAGAGAAAAACGCTCTGGACGGAAAATATCGTCATTCTCGGTGATTTCAATCTGTACAAGAGCGATGTGGATATCGTCGAGATCTTTGAAGCCGAGGATTTTTTCGAATCGGATCTGCTGGAAAGGTTGGTGACCAATATCGCCGTCACGTCGCAGGAGCGTTTCGACCGGATGTTTTTCAAACGGAACGAATATTTTGCGACGCCTTCCAAAGAAAACGGCAACAAAGGCGGGATGATCGATATTTTCAAGGAAGTTTACCGCGATCCGGAAAACGATTTCAAGAACTACAAAAAGGAGATGAAAGAGCACAAGGAAAAGCCGCAAACCCTGACCGACGACGCGGCCTTCAAGAAATATTTCCGCGACACTTGGCGGAAGATACAGATCTCCGACCATTGCCCGATCTGGATCGAGATCGACATCGATTCATCGGATAAGTTTCTGGAGGATAAAAAGAAAGAGTTCGAGAACTGAATTCTTTGAAGATTTTTTTATATTTTTAGCCACAGAGAACACAGAGAACACGGAGAAATTTTATTGACTCAAAAACCCTCTCGGTGAACTCTGTGTTCTCTGTGGCTAAAATTAATTGTTCGGCTAACAGGATTTCAGGTCAGGAAGGGCTGCTTCCAGCGTCCGCCGGTCTTAAATTGGATCCCTCCTCCCTTTTTTTCTAAGATTCTCCTGATCGGTCTCCCGGCCCCGCTCGCCGAGCCAGCGGTGGGCGATGTTTTGCATCAAAAGCGCGTGATCGAATTCGATCGAACCGGCCGGAAATATGGTTTCGTTCTGGTAAAAGCTGGAGCGGACGAATTCCGTTTCGAACGACCGCACCCGCCAATCGTTTATTTCGAGGGAGATCGCATCGAGCTTTTTCCCGGTTTTGTCCGGCGAATAACCGAGCGAGCCTTTTTCAAAAAAAAGAGATGCTTCCCGCAGATCTGAAAAAATGGAATCGACCGGAAAATCTTCGCTTCTTTTGCCCTTGAAACTGACCTCGGTCTGAGAGTCGGCCGATCTCATCCGAAAGTTTATCTCGTCTTCGTCCTCTTCGATATCAAACTCCGCCTTGTGATGCTCGCTCGAAAAGAGCCGCCCTCCGGCCAGTTGATTGATCAGCGAATCGGTGTCGCGGCGCGGAATAAAAACGCCCTCTTTAATTTGGCCGCTTTCGTCCGTCCATTCGACGGCGATGCGGTGAGCGGCGTTCTCGCTCGATACGCCGACGAAACCGGGCGCAAACTGCGGGCGGATCTGTTCGAGGCGGATCAGGCAAATGCCGGCCACGGCCCGCCCCCGATGAAGTTTGGGGCGAAATCCCGAGGGCAGGATTTTTCGAATGACCTCGGGGGCGGCGCGGTAATTGAGCAGAACGCGCCGTTTGATGATGCCTTGGAGAACGGGAATTTTCATCCTTGATAAAATTTACCGATAAAAACCGCGCCGCCGAAAGTCAGAAACAAAATGACGCTGACAAAGGCGTTGGTGGTAAAAAACGCGGCGTTCATTTTCGACAGATCGTTCGGTTTGACCAATGTGTGCTGATAGATCATCAGCCCGCCGACGGCTATCACTCCGGTCAGCGCCAGCCATCCGAGATCGGTGATGAAATAAAGCAGAACCAAAACTATGAAAGCCTGAAGATGAAAAACGCGGGCGATTCGGAGCGAGTTTTTGATGCCGAAACGCGCCGGGATCGAGCGGAGGCCCTTTTGCCGGTCAAATTCAAAATCCTGGCAGGCGTAAAGCACGTCGAAACCGGCCGTCCACATCATCACCAGCAGGGACAGCAGCAAGGGAATTTCGGAGTCGATCGCACCGCGCACAGCGATCCAGGCGGCGGTCGGCGAAATGGCCAGCGCCCAGCCGAGGATCAAATGCGCAAAAGCCGTAAAGCGTTTGGCGTAGGAATAGCCGAGGACGCTCAGAAGCGCCACCGGCGAAAGGGCGAAGGTCAGCCGGTTGAGCATAAAAGCGGCCGTTTCGAACAGAACGATCGAGGCGATCAGGAACATCCAGGCGAACCGGACGCTCAGTTTTCCGCTCGGCAGTTCGCGCCCGGCGGTCCGCGGGTTTTCGGCGTCTATTTTGCGGTCGGCGATCCGGTTAAAGGTCATCGCGGCCGAACGCGCCCCGAACATGGCGATGGTGATCCAGAGGATCTGCCACCAGGTCGGCAGACCCCGGGCGGCCAAGACCGCGCCCAGAAAGGCGAAGGGCAGAGCGAAAAGCGTATGCTCGAACTTGATCATTTCGAGCGTGGTTTTTAGTTTATGTCCGAAAGTGCTCATGGGAACCGATCTCAGATCTCAGATTTCAGAAAATTGCCAATTCCGTAAGTTCAGTAGAATTCTAGCATAATCAGTGGTCGGTGGTCAGTGGTCGGTAATTTTCTTCTGACCACCAGCCACTGACCACTGATTATGCTCTTCCGTCTTTAATCTGTATAATCGGAAAAAACTTTGTTCGTCGGCCTTACATAAGTCTTTATTAAAGCGGTTTTCGGGGCGGGCGGAAAAAAGATCGATCAGAGGAAAAATATGAAATATCGCGAACTGGGGAGAACGGGGTATGAGGTTTCCGAGGTGAGTTTCGGGGCGTGGGCGATCGGCGGAACCTGGGGCGAGGTCGAGGACGATGAATCGATCGCCGCTCTTCACACGGCGGTCGATCTCGGGGTCAATTTTTTCGACACCGCCGATGTTTACGGCGACGGGCACAGCGAAAAATTGCTGGCCAAACTGAAAAAAGATCGTCCGGGCGAAGAGATCATCATCGCCACCAAGGCCGGCCGGCGGCTTCCCGAACAGCGGGTCGAGGGTTACAACCGGGAAAATCTGACCGAGTTCATCGATCGCAGTCTGAAGAATCTGGAAACCGATTGCCTCGATCTGGTTCAGCTTCACTGCCCGCCTCAGGACGCCTATTATCATCCGGAGATTTTCGATCTGATGGACGATTTCGTCCGCGCGGGCAAGATCCGTTTTTACGGCGTCAGCGTCGAACGGGTCGAGGAGGCGATCAAGGCAATCGAATACGAAAACGTTCAATCGGTCCAGATCATCTTCAATATGTTCCGCCAGCGTCCCAAAGATCTTTTTTTCGATCTGGCCGAGCGGAAAAAGGTCGGCATCCTGGCGCGGGTCCCGCTTTCATCGGGAATGCTGACCGGAAAGATGTCAAAGGGATCGATCTTCGAAGCGGACGATCATCGCAATTTCAACCGGCACGGCGAGGCCTTCGACGTCGGCGAAACCTTTTCCGGCGTCGATTTCGAAACCGGTCTGGAGGCGGTCGGGGAATTGAAGAAAATGCTTCCCGAAGGAATGACTATGGCTCAGTTCGCTCTGCGCTGGATCTTGATGCACGACGCCGTCACCTGCACCATTCCCGGAGCCAAACGCCCTTCGCAGGAAGAGGACAACGCCCGCGCCGCCGACTTTCCGCCGCTTTCGAACGAAACCATGAAAGCGGTCGGCGATCTTTACGAAAGCCGGATCAAACCGCTGGTTCATCAATACTGGTAAGTGCGCGGAGCGGTAGCGACTCGGTCCCGTTAATCGGTACGCGGAGCGGTAGCGACGTGGTCTCTCCTAAAAACGTCGCTACCGCTCCGTGTACTTTAAACGCAACATCATAACATCGTGCGCCGGAACCGAGGTCTTCAGCGCCGAGTTGGTGTCGCCCAGATCTTTTTTCGCCCACAGATCGCGGATCTTGTAAACCGCGTTTTTGGCGTCCATTTGTTTTCCGGCGAAATCGTCCTTGATGAAATTGTCCTTCCAGACGAAATCGACCGTTTTGATCTGATCGCTCCGGTTCAAAAAACAGATCGCCCAATCGCCGTTCGATAACGGTTTGGCCCAGACTTCCAGATTGTCCTCGCTGATGGCCGGAAACGCCTGAACTCCGAGCGCGTCCTGATCGACCGCGATGACATCTTTATTGGTCAATGTCTCGCGCGTGGCCGGAGTCATGGTGCGAACGTCATTGCCCGCGATCAGGGGCGCGGCGAGCATCGCCCACATCGAAAAATGAGCGCGGTCTTCCGACGCCGTCATTCCGTTGCCGACCTCCATCATGTCGGGATCGTTCCAGTGGCCGGGCGCGGCGTGGACGCGCAAACCTTTTTGTTTGTCGAGAATCCGCAAGATCCCCCAACTCGACCAGGTTCCGTGATTTTCCTCGCAATCCCAGCAATGGGTGATGTCGCCGGTCGTCCGCCACAGATGCCCGATCGATTTGGCCCATTCCCACGGCTTGTTGTCGCCCCATTCGCAGATGCTGAAAACGATCGGCCGCCCGGTCGCATAAAGCGCGTCGCGCATCGTCGTGTAGGCTCCGACCGGATTTAACCCCTCGGAATTGCACCAGTCGTATTTGAGGTAATCGACCCCCCAACCGGCGTAGGTCAAAGCGTCCTGGTATTCGTGGCCGCGGCTTCCGGGGCGTCCGGCGCAGGTTTTCGCGCCGACATCGGAGTAGATGCCGAATTTCAGGCCCTGCTTATGAACGTAATCGGCGAGCGCCTTCATGCCCGAAGGAAAATGTTCCGGGTTGGGACGGATAAAGCCTTTCTCGTCGCGGGTTCCGTGCCAGCAATCGTCGATGACGACGTAGGTGTATCCGGCATCGCGCATCCCGCTCGAAACGATGGCGTCGGCCGTTTCGCGGATCAGTTTTTCATCGACATTACAGCCGAAACCGTTCCAACTGTTCCAACCCATAGGCGGAGTTTTGGCCAGATCCGCGAACTTCTGCGCCGGGGCGGAGAAGGCAAAGAGGAGGATCGAGGCCGACAAAAGCAAGATTTTCGATCGGTAATTTTTCATAGGTTTCACCTGAAAGTTTTTAGGGCAGATCGGTTTGAAGTTTTGACCGAATTGTCAAAACCATCAACGATCAACGATCAACCACTTGATCTTTCCGCCGGAAAAATCGTTCTTCAAAACGTATTTGCCCGCGGCCGGATCAAGTTCCAGATTTTGCAGGCCGCTTTCCGGCGAAGCGAAAACGCCCGCAACCGGCTCGTTATCCGCGCTGAAAACGCGGAGTTCGACCTCGTTCCAATCTATTTCCGAGGTGCTTTGCGCCGGTTTGACGCGGGGCAGAACCGAGTTGTTTCTGACCAGAAGAACGACCGGGATCTCGCCGGCCGCGATTTTGTGCCAGCGCGCGCCCTGATAGATTTTGCCGGTCTGGTAATCGATCCAGCGGCCGGGCGGGAGATAGACCTTTCGTTCGTTCCGGCCCGTTTCAAACAAGGGCGCGACCAGAAGGTTCGAGCCGAACATGTATTCGTCTTCGATCAGCCAGGAGGTTTCGTCTTCCGGGAACTCGAAAAACAATGTTCTCAGCATCGGAAAACCCTTGGCCGCCGACTCTCTGGCCTGCGCGTAGATGTAGGGCATCAGCGAGTATCTGAGATTGAGTGCGCGGCGGAAATCCTCGGTCAGCGCCTCGTCGTATTCCCACGGTTCGCGCGGCGGGGCGCCGTGCGCTCGGGTGTGCGAGGTGAGTACGCCGAAGGCCATCCAGCGCCGGTACAGGTCGCGCGGCGCCCGATCGACGAAACCGCCGACGTCGTGGCTCCAGAAGGTGAAACCGGAAAGCCCGAACGACAGACCGCCGCGCAAGCTGGCGGCCATCGCCGAATCGGTGTTCTCGGCATCGCCGCCCCAGTGGAGCGGGTAGCGCTGGCTTCCGGCCCAGGCGCTTCGCGCCCAGATGATCGAATCGCCGGTCGTCTTTCGGGTGATGTCGGCCACCGCCTTGTTGTAGCGCAGAGGGTAGAGATTATGCTCGTACAGCCCCGTCCGGCCCGAGGCGTAAAGCCCCGTCATCGGCGCGCCTTCGCCGAAATCGACCTTGATCGCGCCGACGCCCATTTTGAGCAGATCCGCCAGTTTCCCCTGATACCAACCGACTGCGGCCGGATTGGTCATATCCAGAACGGCGTCTTCGAAAGGCTCGCGCCCGCCCTCGTTCCTGACGATGTAGCCTTTATCGACAATCTCCCGGTAAAGCTCGTTTTTCGGGGTCAGATAGGTGTATTGCCAGAGCGAGATGCGGAACCCCTGTTTTTTCAGATCGGCGATCATCTTTTGCGGGTCGGAAAAACGCGACGTCGAAAACCGGTAATTGCTCCGCCAGTCGGTTTCGAACCAGCCGGTGTCGAGATGAATGACGTCCGCCGGGATCTTGTATTGCCGCAGTTTGGCGGCCACATCGCGGACCTCGGTTTCGGATTTATAGGTGATCCGGCTCATCCAGAAACCGAACGACCAGAGAGGCGGAACAGGACTTTTTCCGGTCAGATCGGTGTATTCGGTCAGGATCTCCTTCGGGTCGCCGAGAAAAACGAACAGATCCATTTCGTCGTCGGCCGAGTAGATGACGTTGTGCCGGTCGTAATCCTGCCCGAAATCGAAGGTGATCGGGGCGCTGGTGTGAACGAACATTCCGTAACCGCGGTCGCTCAGGAAAAAGGGGATCGGTTTGTACATCAGGCGCCCCTGGACGCCCATCCCGTCGCGCGTCGTGGCGTTGATCTTTTGCCCGCGTTTGTTGAGACGGGTGAAGGATTCGCCCGTCCCGTAGATCTTTTCGTCGTGCGCCAGTTCAAAGGTGGCGGCGAAACGGCGGCTCAGATCCCCGGCGCGCCGGACGAAGGAAAATGGGATCGGCGTCAGATAGGTGTGCGGGTCGCCGATGTTCTGCGTTCCGGTCAAAAGTTTGCCGGCTTGATCGTAAAATTCAATGTGCCAGGGGTTTTTGACGATCCGCACTTTGCCGAACCGCCCGGTGTAAACGATGTCGTTTTCGCTCTCGGAGGCCTTCCACGAAGCATCTTTTGAGGGCTGACCATCGGCCAGCATCAGCGAATCGCCCCGGTCGAAGTTGCCGGGCCGCGACCTGAACCGGAGCCGGACGGTCCGCGGGCTGATAAAGGAAACCGAGAACGGCAGGCTCGGATTTTCGTCGTACTCGGTGCCGGGAAATTCCGTCCCCCGCGCCTTTCCCAGCCCGACGTCGATCTTGTTAAAAGAAAGCGTCGTGTTGCGCAGGTATCGGTCCCAGACGAGGTTCCCGGTTCCCTTTTCGGCGTCGAACCCGTCAACCCGCGCGGCGATGAAATAGACGTTTTCCATTTTTTGGAAATCGCGACCGACGTCCGGCGGGTCGCCGAGAACCTGTCCGAAAACATTGACTGAAAGACAGCAGATCAGAAAAAACAATTTTCCGACCCGCAGATCTGTGGCGGTTTTGAAAATAAACAAAATCTTTCTCCCGGAAACTACCTTGTTAAAAAAATGTGACCAACCGGTTTGTTAACCGTAAATTTCAAATTTGAGATTTTGAAAACGAAGTGCGATTAGACCGGCAGTTCTGCTTGACAGGAGCAACAGTCAACTAAAGAAGGAATTCCCAAAAAACACGGGATCTTTCCCCAACTGCTGACCGCTCACCGCTTACTGCTCACCGGTTGAATCCAGCGATTTTATAATACTTTTGTATTGTTATACAACAAAGTCGGAAAAATGTGGTAGAATCTTTTCCAAATTTGTCAAAAATCAGGTTTTTCGATTTTCGCTTTCGTCGTTTTCGAATTTTCTTTCAGACGCTCCGGAGGGTCTTCGATGAATAAACTGAAAAATTTCCCGCGGAAGTTTTCGATCGTTATTTTTGCGTTCGCGCTGATCTGGCCGGTCGCCGCCTCCGCGCAGAAGATCGATCCGCAGTTCGAAAAGAAGATCGAAGATCTGATCCGCCGGCTGACCCTCGACGAAAAGATCTCTCTCGTTGCCGGGACCGGTTTCGACACCGTCGCCATCGAAAGGCTCGGGATTCCGGCGCTTCATATGACGGACGGCCCGGCCGGTGTCCGGATCGCTCCGGCCTCTTCGTTTCCCTCGGGAATGGCGCTGGCGGCGACCTTTGACCCGGAGATCGTCTCGGCGGTCGGACGGGCCATCGCCGAGGAAGCGAAAGCCAAAAATTTCAACGTTCTGCTCGGTCCGGCCGTCAATATCCAGCGAGTCCCGCAGGCCGGACGAAATTTCGAGACCTACGGCGAAGACCCTTTTCTGGCCGCCCGGATGAGCGTCGGTTACATTCGCGGCGTTCAGTCGGAAAACGTCATCGCCGTCGTCAAGCATTACGCCGCCAACAATCAGGAGACCGACCGCCACACGATCGACACCATCGTCGATCAACGCACCCTTCACGAGATCTACTTTCCGGCCTTTAAGGCGTCGGTTACGGAGGCCGACGTCTGGGGCGTGATGTCGGCCTACAACCAACTCAACGGCTTTTACGCTTCGGAGAGCCATTATCTGCTTGATCAGATCCTGAAAAAACGCTGGGGTTTTCAAGGGCTGGTGATGTCCGATTGGGGGGCGGTCCATTCGACCGCCCCGACCATCAAAGCGGGGCTCGATCTGGAGATGCCGACCGGCGTTCATCTTAATGCGGAGACGGTCAAAAAAGCCCTTTCGGCCAAAGAGATCGCCGAATCCGACCTCGATCAGATGATTCGCCGCATCTTGTGGGCGATGTTCCGCATCGGCATCATGGATGGCCGGTCTTCGCAAAACGGTTCGATCAACACGCCCGAACATCAGCGGATCGCCCGCGAGGCGGCGGCCGCCGGGATCGTTCTGCTCAAAAACGAAAAGGGGGCGTTGCCGCTCGACGCCCGAAAGATCCGCTCCGTTGCGGTCATCGGTCCGAACGCCGAAAAGGCCCGGATCGGCGGCGGCGGTTCGGCACAGGTCATTCCCTTTTATTCGATCAGCCCGCTCGAAGGGCTGAAAACGGCCGTCGGCACGGATGTCCGGGTTGAATTTTCGCCCGGCATCGTCGCGCTCGAAGACACCAAGCCGATCCCGGCCGAAAATCTTCGCACCCCCGACGGCGCGTCAAACGGTTTGTCGGGAGACTATTTCGCCAATATGGATTTCGAAGGAGAACCGGCCTTCACGCGGGTTGACCAGCAACTTAACTTCCGCTGGGCGACCGGTTCTCCGGCGGAAGGGTTTCCCGGCGATAAATTTTCCAACCGCTGGACGGGCTTTCTGGTGGCGGACGTTTCGGGCCGCTATTCGATCAGCCTGAGCAGTAACGACGGCGGTCGGCTTTATCTGGACGATCAGCTGATCGTCGATGTCTGGGGCGATCACGCCACTCTGACCGGAACGGCCGTGATCGAACTCAAAGCGGGCGAGCGCCACAAGATCCGGGTCGATCATTACGAAAGCATCGGCAACGCCGACCTCGTTCTGGGCTGGCGGCTTCTGGAAGAGAACATCGTTCAAAAAGCGGCCGACGCGGCCAAGCGGGCGGACGCGGCCGTTATTTTCGCCGGGCTTTCCGATGCCGTCGAGGCCGAATCGCGCGACCGTGCGAGTCTGGATCTGCCGAAAGAGCAGGTCGAACTGATCGAAGCCGTCTCAAATGCCAATCCGCGAACCGTCGTCGTCATCACCTCGGGCGCTCCCGTCCTGATGGATCAATGGATCGGGAGGGTTCCGGCCGTCATCGAGGCGTTTTATTACGGGCAGGAGGGCGGAAACGCTCTGGCCGACGTTCTTCTGGGAAAGATCTCGCCGTCGGGCAAACTCCCGGCCACTTTCTTGAAACGCTGGGAAGATTCGCCCGCCTTCGGCCGCTATCCGGGCGACGGCCAGAAGGTCGAATATACGGAGGGCATTTTCGTCGGCTACCGTTGGTTCGACGAAAAGAAGATCGAGCCGCTTTTTCCGTTCGGGCACGGTCTTTCCTACACCGATTTCAAATACTCGAACCTGAAACTGATCGACTGGAAAGACGCCGGTTTGACCGTCAGGTTTGATCTTGAAAACGCGGGAAGGCGCGACGGGGCCGAAGCGGCTCAGGTTTACGTCCGCGATGTCGAATCGACCCTTCCGCGCCCGCCCAAAGAGTTGAAGGGCTTTCAGAAAATTTTTCTCAAGGCCGGAGAGAAAAAAACGGTTTCGATAAATTTGGATCCGAACGCCTTCGCCTTTTACGATCCGCAGAGATCGGCCTGGGTGGCGGAAAAAGGCGCTTTTCAGGTTCTCGTCGGGAGTTCTTCGCGCGACATCCGGCTGACCGGCGATTTTGATCTCGGAAAAACCCTGGTTTTGAAATGAGGGATTTTTGCCACGGAGGACACAAAGGACACGGAGAAATTTTTTGAATAAAACCCCCTCGGTGAACTCTGTGCGCTCTGTGGCAAAAAATTAAACGGTTATGAAAAAAAGACGCCTGTTATTGACTTTGTTGCTGACGACTCTTTTTTCCGTCGGCGTCTGCGCCCAACGCAAGACGATCGGTTTGTTCGGAGCGAGCGGCGATGTCGGCGATGTGAAAAAGGGCGGAACGGCCCGTTTCGACCTCGACACCGAAGAATACACGCTGGTCGGTTCGGGCGCGAATATGTGGGCCAAGCGGGACGAGTTTCATTTTCTCTGGAAAAAACTGGAGGGCGATTTTATTCTGACGGCGCGCGCCCGGTTTGTCGGAAAAGGAGTCGAACCGCACCGCAAAATGGGACTCATCATCCGCTCCGGGCTGGAATCGGACGCGGCTCAGGCGAGCGCCGTCGTTCACGGCGATGGTCTGACGTCGCTTCAGTTCCGACGGGCCAAAGGATCTGACACCGAAGAGATCAAAACCGATCTGAAGGCCGCCGATGTCCTCCGGCTCCAGCGCAAAGGCGATACTTTTATCATGTCGGTCGCCCGCTTCGGCGAGCCTTTTACGACGGTTCAGGTCGCCGAAGTTCCGCTCGGCGCTTCGGCGTTGGCCGGGCTGTTCGTCTGTTCGCACAACCCGGACGTCAGCGAAGAGGCGGTTTTTCGCGATGTCCGGCTGACCGTTCCGGCCAAAAATGATTTCGTCCCGTACCGCGATTACATCGGGAGTCATCTGGAGATCCTGGACGTCGCCGACGGTCGGAGGCGGATCGTTTACACGGTTCCCGATTCGCTTCAGGCTCCGAACTGGACGCGGGACGGCCGCCGTTTGATCTACAACCGCAACGGTCGGCTTTTCAGTTTCGATCTGGCCAAAAAGACCCCGACCGAGATCGACACCGGTTTCGCCGTCAACAACAACAACGATCACGTTTTATCGTTCGATGGCAAATGGCTCGGCATCAGCCATCACAGCCGGGACGACGACGGTCAATCGATCATTTACGTTCTGCCGGCCACGGGCGGCGCGCCGAAAAGGATCACCGCCAAAGCGCCTTCCTATCTGCACGGCTGGTCGCCCGATGGCCGTTGGCTGGTCTATACGGGCGGGCGCGACGGCAATTTCGACATTTACAAGATCTCGTCCGAAGGCGGCGGCGCAGAAGAGATCCGTCTGACCGACGCCGAAGGACTCGACGACGGTTCGGAGTTCAGCCCCGACGGAAAATACATCTATTTCAATTCGACCCGCAGCGGCCTGATGCAGATCTGGCGGATGAAGCCCGACGGAAGCGCGCCCGAACAGGTCACCGACGACGCTTTCAACAACTGGTTTCCTCACATCTCGCCCGACGGCCGGTGGCTGATGATGATCTCCTACGCCAGGGGCGATGTCGCGCCGGACGATCATCCGTTTTACAAACAGGTTTATCTGCGCCTGATGCCGGTCGGCGGCGGGGCCGGGCCGAAAGTCGTCGCTTACGTTTACGGCGGACAGGGAACGATCAACGTCCCTTCGTGGTCGCCCGACGGCCGGCGCGTGGCTTTTGTCAGCAATTCGGAAATTAAATAAAGATTCGCTTGCCGGTTTAGTGCGGGTTTGGATCGAAGCTTCGGAAAATTTATGGATCGAAGAACACTTTTGCGGAATTTGGTTTGCGGTCTCGGAGGCGCGGTTATGTTGAACAGTTCAACCGTCAGAAATGCGGCTTTCGGTCGCGGAAAGTTGTCGAAGATCGGTCTTCAACTGTACACGGTCAGGCGGAATCTGGAAAAGGATTTCGAGGCGACCCTCAGGGGCATCGCCGCTCTGGGGATCGACGAGGTCGAATTCGCCGGATATTTCGGCCGCCAGGCAGAACAGATAAAAAAACTCCTCGATGAGTTGAATCTCAAAGCCCCGGCCGCCCACATCGCCTCGGTCGTCGGCCGGGAAGATCTCTCCGAAGCGATCGAAGCGGCCCGCATCATCGGCCACAAGTATCTGGTTTTCGCCTATCTGCGACCCGAAGAGCGAGAGTCTCTGGACGATTACAAAAAGCTGATCGAGAATCTCAACCGGGCCGGAGAACGATGCCGGGCGGCCGGTTTGCAGTTCGCTTATCACAACCACGATTTCGAATTTATCAAGATGGACGATCAGTTGCCCTATGATCTGATCCTCAGGGAAACCGACGCCGGTCTGGTCAAACTGGAACTCGATCTCTACTGGATCACCAAAGCCGGCTACGATCCTCTGACCTATTTCGAAAAATATCCGGGCCGCTTTCCTCTGGTTCACGTCAAGGATATGGAAGATACGCCCAAAAAATATTTTACCGAGGTCGGCCGCGGCGTCATCGATTTCAAGAAGATCTTCGCCCGGGCGGGCAAGGCGGGCATCGAGCATTATTTCATCGAACAGGATGAAACGCCGGCCGATCCTCTCGAAAGCGTCAAGGTCAGTCTGAAATATCTGCGGGAAATGAAGTTCTGACTCAGCCGATCCGCCCCGAAAATTTATCTGACAGGAGAAAGAACATGACCGATCCGGAAAACCCCGGAACCGACCCGATGGCCCCCGGCGTCAGCGCCCGCGCCCGCCGCCGCATCACCGCCCGTTTGATGCCTTTTTTGATCTGTCTGTTCATCGTCGCCTTTATCGACCGGAGCAACGTCGGTTACGCGGCTCTGGAGATGAAAAGCGATCTCGGATTCACTTCGGAGATCATCGGTTTCGGGGCCGGAGTCTTTTTTTTCGGTTATTTTCTGTTCGAGATCCCGGGCACCTGGCTGGTCGAAAACTGGAGCGCGCGAAAATGGCTGGCGCGGATCATCATCTCCTGGGGCTTGCTGGCCGCTTTGACCGGATTCATTCAGGATGCGACCCAATTTTACGTCGCAAGGTTTTTGCTCGGCGCGGCCGAGGCCGGTTTTTTTCCGGGCGTGATAGTTTACCTGAGCCACTGGTTCCGTTACCGGGACCGGGCCAAAGCGGTCGCCATGTTCATGGCGGCGATCCCCGTTTCCAACATTTTCGGGGCGCCGGTTTCGGGACTGATCCTCGGCGTCAACTGGCTCGGAATGGCGGGCTGGCGCTGGGTTTTCATTCTCGAAGGGATTCCGGCCGTCCTGCTCGGGATCGCCACCATCTTTTATCTGACCGACCGGCCCGAACAGGCCAAATGGCTGCCCGCAGACGAGCGGGATTGGATCTCGGCGGAACTCGAGCGCGAAAAGCGGGCGCGCAAGTCCGCCGGCGATTACGGCATCTGGCAGGCTCTCAGGCATCGCAACGTCATCTTTTTGACCGCCGGTTATTTTTTCGCCGTCATCAGCGCCTACGGTTTTAATTTCTGGCTCCCGACCATCATCAAGAAAATGTCCGGCTACGGAAATTTTCAGGTCACGCTGATCGCCGCACTGCCTTATCTGTGCGGGCTTTTGGCGATGATCGCGGTCGGCTGGTCTTCGGACCGGCGGGGCGAGCGCCGCTGGCACACGGCCGCGTCGCTGGCGGCGGTTTGTCTGGGACTCCATATCTTCGCTTCGTTCGGCGACAATCTGACGGTGGCGGTCGCCGCGCTTTGTCTGGCCGGAGCCGGTCTTTACGCTTATCTGCCCGGTTTCTGGGCTCTGCCGGGAACCTTTCTGACCGAATCGGCGGCGGCCGTTTCGATCGGTTTCATCAATTCGGTCGGAAATCTGGGCGGTTTTTTCGGGCCTTACGTGGTCGGTTATCTGGACGAAAAAACGGGTTCGTTTTACTGGGGCGTGATCTATCTTTCCTGTTCGGCCCTGCTGGCCGCTTTTTTGATCCTGCTGGTCCGCCATTCTTCCGGGGGCGATCCCGATCATCAGGTTCCGTCTCGTTAAAATAAACCTCCGATAATCTGAAATTTTTAAGAAATTATTTAGCCACAGAGAACACCGGGAACACAGAGACAAAACATTTTATTGATTTAAAACCCCCTCGGTGCATTCTGTGCCCTGTGTGGCTGAAAATTTAAATTGCGGATCATTAAACCTGCGGAGCGCTTTTGCCGGTTCGTCTTCAAAACCGCAGATGCGTTATAATCTGAAAACGAATTTCCCTTGCGGAGACGATTTAGCCGCCCTCCGTCGATTGAAAGAAAAATATGCCTTCGGGAAAAACTCATGACGCCATCACTTTTTTGTTGGCAGCGCCGACCTTTGCCGCCGCCTGGCAGATCTCGGGAAGCGTGGCCCTCTCGTCCGTCGTGACCGGCGCTTTTTTGTTCGGCGGTCTGATGTTCGGCCCCGATCTCGACACGCAATCGAAACAGTACACGCGCTGGAGCGTCTTTTCCTTCCTCTGGTACCCGTACAAGGTTTTTTTCAAGCACCGCTCGCGCTGGTCGCACGGGCTTGTTTTCGGCACTTTGATCAGGGTCGTCTATTTTATGGGCGTTCTGACGCTTCTCTCGTTTCTGATCACGTTTCTGGTGACGGTTTATCTGGGCGGCGATCTGCCCGGTCTGGTCGAATACACCAAAGCCTGGGGAGAGATCGGCCTTTACATCCGGACCCATTTCGGCGAATACGCCCTCCCGGCGCTGTTCATCGGCCTCTGGCTCGGAGCCGCCAGCCACACTTTCACCGATCTGGCCGGAACGTTTATCAAGACGGGAAGGATCGGGGAATTTCTTTGATTTCGGAACTGGGATTTCGGATTTGGGATTGCTTGAAGTCTTGTCCAAATCGGCAGATGCAAAAATTACTAAATCCGCAATCCGCAATCCGCAATCCCAAATCGAATCACCTTCCGCTTCTGGCCGTAAAGAGCCGCAATGCCTGGCGTCGGACGGCGTCGGAGACGTTTCGGTTTTTGCTGATGGCGTTCAGGTCGCGCAGTTGGAGACGGTTGAGGATGGTCATCACGTTGGCGATCGGAGTGCGGGGATTGCGCGCCAGATTGTGCATGATCGAATAGTTGCGGGCCCAGTTGCGGTTGGTGGCGACCTGGCGGAGAACATCGTCCGGAACGGTTCGCATCGAAGAGATCTTTTCGACCTCCTGTTCGGTGATCCGCGGGTTGTTGATGACGGCTTGCGAGACGACGCGGTTCGGGTCGCGGATCAGAATACTGCGGGCCTCGCGGTCGCCTTTCATGGCCAGTTTGACCCGATCCTTCATGTTCATCACCAGAATTCGCTGGATCATCGAAACGCGTTCGCTCGAAACATCGTCGCCCTCGGCGCTCAATTCGCCGAGGATCTTGTTGACGATGGCCTGCCGTTGTTCCTCGGTTTCCTCGTAGATCTCCTGAATATATTCGAGCGAAAGCCACGAATCGTCGATCTCGGAGTCGGGGATCTCGATGTGTTCGGCAAGAAGGATGGCGTCTTCCAAACTGAGGTCGGAATCATCGTCCTCAAACTCCGCGCCGAAATCAGATTGTTCGATGAATTCGGCGGCCGCATCTTTGCCGCGCGCGCGCAACTCGTCGGCGATCTGCTGGGCTCCGCGTTCCTTTTCGAAAAACTCGTCTTTAATTTCCTGAGCGCGCCGCTGGGCTTCGGGGGTTCGGTTGGGGTTGGCGATGATCGCGTCGATGATGGCCGGAGTGGCGATCAAAAGCTGTTGGTTGAGCGACAGGGATTCGAGAAGCGCTCCGTTGGATGTCCGGCGGGCGAATTTGACGATCGAGGTCGGCGGGGTTTTCGGATTGGCCAGAACGGCCTCCCGAAGTTCCGCCGGGATGTTTTCGGCCTCGATGAAATGAGCCAGCACGGCCGGTGCGATCTCATCGGATTTGATCAGGGTTTCGATCTGGCTTTTTTCCTGCGCGGCCAGAGTCTCGCGGGCGCTTTGTACCAGTTCGGTTTCGCTGCTTCGAACCAGTACGACCAGAATTTCGAGCAGATCGCTTTGCGGTATCGGCAGGATTCCCCGGGCGGCCGCCAGACGGGCCGGTTGCGGAGCCGTTCCGGTGATGACGGCGGCAACCACCGGATTTTTTGAGTGTATTTCAAAATCCATAACTTTGTCCGACCGGGAGAATTCAGATTTTGGTCACAAAAATATATTGAAAAAAAACGACCATTGCAACTTTTAATAATTCTAGCGATTGTAACATATAAATTGACAAAAGGATTACATTCTTGACTATCAAAGAGGCTTAACTTAGTCTTATCATTTGCGGAACGGGAGGGCGCGCCTTTCCGTTCGAAAAAGTCAGATAAAAATTAAAAATTAATTAACTGAAATAATGATCAAAGAAGATATTAAAAATCTCATAGCAGAAAAAAAAGCGTGTGTTGGTGTGATCGGACTCGGCTACGTCGGGTTGCCGCTCATTGTCGAGTTTTCTCTCAAGGGTTTTCCGACCATCGGCTTTGAGGTCGATGCCAAAAAGGTCGATTCGATCAACAGCGGGAGGTCGCATATCGTCGATGTTTCCTCGGAAAACGTCCAAAAATGTCTGGACGGCGGAAAGTTTCGGGCGACGACCGATTTCGGCGAACTGGAAAAATGCGATGTCATCATCATCTGCGTTCCGACGCCGCTCAGAAAGACCAAAGATCCGGATATGTCATACATTCTGGCGGCCGGCGGCCAGATCCGCAATCATATGCGGCGCGGCCAGCTGATCATTCTCGAATCGACGACCTATCCGGGAACGACCGACGAGGTTCTGCAGCCGATGTTCGAGGAAAAAGGCTTTAAGCTCGATGAGGATTTCCTGCTGGCCTTTTCGCCCGAAAGGGTCGATCCCGGCAACCCGCAGTTCCAAACCCACAACATCCCGAAGGTGGTCGGCGGTGTCGGCCCGGATTCGACCGAGGTGGCATCTTTTCTCTATCAGCAGATCGTCGATAACGTTCATTCCGTAAGTTCGGCCCGCGTCGCCGAAGCCGCCAAATTGTGGGAGAACACCTTCCGCGCCATCAACATCGGGATGGCCAACGAGATGGCCAAGGTCTGCAACGCGCTCGGCATCGACACCTGGGAAGTGGTTCGCGCCGCCGCCACCAAACCTTTCGGTTTCATGGCCTTTTATCCCGGCCCCGGCATCGGCGGCCACTGCATCCCGCTCGACCCGCATTACCTGTCGTGGAAAGCGCGCCAGCACGGTTTCGATTCGCGTTTTATCTCTCTGGCCGAAGAGATCAATTCCGGCATGCCGAGCTACGTCATCAAACTGGTTTCCAACGCGCTCAACAACGAACGCAAGGCGGTCAACGGTTCGAAGATCCTGATCCTCGGCGTCGCTTACAAAAAAGACATCGACGATATGAGAGAATCGCCGGCGCTGTCGGTCATCGACCTGCTGAGGGCCAAGGGAGCGGACGTCGTTTATCACGATCCGTTCGTCGAGGAGGTGACCTTCGATCACGCCTACACGATCGGCGACGGGGAACCGCTTTACAACACCGAACTGACCGACGAATTGATCAGCAATTCGGACTGCGTCATCATCTGCACCGAACACAGCGGGGTCGATTACGGGCGGGTTACCGAACTGGCATCCCTGATCGTCGACACCCGCAACGCGCTCGGGCCGGAGCTGAGAGAAACGAGCCGGGCCAAGGTCGTTCGTTTGTAGGCGGTGAGCAGCCGAAATGGGATTTGGGATTTGGGATTTTTCCGAAAACGAAGATTCGGTTCCATCGGACCCGTCCGCAGTAAAGGTTTTTTTACTATTGCCCGTCAAAGGATGCATCAATTCAGACTCTTAACGCCGGATGACTATCCTCTGCTTCTGGAATGGCTGGCCCGTCCGCACGTTCGCGAATGGTGGGACGAGGGCGAGGACACGCTGGAAAAGGTGGCGGAAAACTACGGGCCGGAGGAGGATCTGGAGCGTTTTCTTCTGATCGAAGAAACGGAGAAAGGTCAAAGGCCGATCGGTTTTTTTCAGTATTACATCTTGCCGGACCGATCGGTCGGCATCGACCAATTCATCGGCGAAGCGGACCGGATCGATCGCGGCGTCGGGGCGCGCGCCGTCCGGACGTTTATCGAACTGATCGCTCGCAAACACTCGCCTGAAAGGATCATTCTCGACCCGCAGCCGGAAAACAAAAGGGCGATCCGCTGTTACGAAAAGGTCGGCTTCGTTCATTACGAAACGAAGATCGGCGAAGATGGGCGGATGGCCTATATGATGGAGTTTAGAAGGGGAGAAAGTGAAAAAGTTTGGAAGTGAGAAGGTTTTTCCCGAATCAGCCGGTTGCCAATTGGACGGAATAAAGTGGTTTCGTCGGAAAAATCCGTATTTGTTGATCTTTCGGATCGCTCCAATTAGACCTTTTCACTTCTAAACTTTTTCACTTTTAAACCTTTATGCCTTTTTACCTTTAATCAGAACCTGCCATGCAAAAAATCCTGAACATCGTCGGGGCGCGTCCCAATTTTATGAAGATCGCGCCGATCGTCCGCGAGATGCGGCGGCGGACGGAAGAATTCCTCCCGCTCATCGTTCACACCGGACAGCATTACGACGAGGCCATGTCGGACGCCTTTTTCGCCGATCTCGGAATACCGGCGCCGGACTTTCATCTGGAAGTCGGTTCGGCCTCTCACGCGGTTCAGACGGCCCGCATAATGACGGCCTTCGAACCGGTCGTTGTGGCGGAAAAACCCGATTGGGTTTTGGTAGTCGGCGACGTCAATTCGACCATCGCCTGCGCTCTGGTTTGCGCCAAACTGGGCGTTCGCGTCGCCCACGTCGAAGCGGGATTGCGTTCTGGCGACCGGACCATGCCCGAAGAGATCAACCGCCTTCTGACCGACCGGATCTCGGATCTCCTGCTGACGCCCTCGCCCGACGGCGACGAGAATCTGCTGAAAGAGGGCGTCGAACCGGAAAAGATAAAATTCGTCGGGAACGTGATGATCGATTCGCTCTTTTATTCTTTGGAGCGGGCAAAAGAATCTGCGGTCCGCGAAAAATTGAATTTGCGCCAGAGGGAATACGCCGTTCTGACTTTGCACCGGCCGTCGAACGTCGATGAAAAAGAGACCTTTGCCGGGATTCTGGAAGCCCTCGGAGAAATCAGCCGAAAGATACCGATAATTTTTCCGGCGCATCCCAGGACCAGAGGTCGGATCGCCGAATTCGGTTTCGGCGAACTGGTCGAAAATTCGGGGATTCGCCTGACCGAACCGTTCGGTTATCTCGATTTTCTCCGGCTTTACAGCGGTTCGCGTTTCGTTCTGACCGATTCCGGCGGGCTTCAGGAAGAGACCACCGCGCTCGGCATTCCCTGTCTGACTTTAAGGGAAAACACCGAGCGGCCGATCACCATCGAGTTGGGAACCAATCAACTGGTCGGCGTCAACCCGGAGATGATCAAACAAAGCGCGTTCGAAATTCTGGAAGCCGAACCGGACGAAAGCGAGATCAGGATCCCGCCGCTCTGGGACGGCCGGACGGCCGAGAGGATCTGCGACGAACTGACAGCGTTAAAAGGTTAAAGGTGAAAAGGGTTAAAAGTGAAAAAGTGAAAAGGTGAAAAAGTTTAAAAGTTTGCCCGGATTTTCTGCCGGGCTTTTTTTACATCTGAACCGCTTGACCGTCAGTAAATTCTTTGATCGCTCTGATTGCAAAACTTTTTCACCTTTTCACCTTTTCACCTTTAAACTTTTAAACTTTTCCCCCTTTTATTTCGCCTGATCCATCGGATAGCCGGCGTTTTTCCAGGCGGCGGTTCCGCCGAGCAGGGCAAAAACATTTTTGTAGCCTTTTTCTTTTAAGATCTGTACCGCACGGGCACTGGTGTGTTCGTTCGGTCAGGAACAGTAGGCGATGATCTTTTTGTCGGTCGGGACTTCTTTGTAGCGGGTTTCGAATTCGCCGGCGGGGATGTTGACGGCGCCTTTGATATGTTCGGTTTTATAGGCCGCCTCGGAGCGGGTGTCGATAAACAGTGTGTCTCCGTCATCATAAGCCTTTTTGGCTTCGGCCAGTTCGATCCGCGGCGCATCGTCGGCGTGATCGGATCTTTCGGCGTCTGCCGATTGGCCGGTCGAACTCGATCCGGCCGTCTGCTGGCAGGCGATAGCGAACCCCAGAGACAGGATCAAAAAAGTTGAAAAAATAAAACGCATTTGTTTCCTCCTAATAAAGGGTTTTGTGTTTTTAATTTTGAACGTTTGGGTGCGGAAATTCAAAATTAAGAATAAAAAATCATTTGCCGTCTTTCGCCCCGTTACAGACCTCGGTCGGATATTTCCCGTTCCAGCAGGCGGCGCAGGCTTTGTCGGTTTCGAGCCCGATCGCTTCGAGCATTCCTTCGAGCGAAAGATAACCGAGCGAGTCGGCCTCGATGAACCGGCAGACCTCGGCGACGGACATCTGGGCGGCGATCAGTTCGGCCTTGCGCGGAGTGTTGACGCCGTAATAACAGGGTGAGATGGTCGGCGGGCAGCTGATCCGGACGTGAACCTCTTTGGCTCCGGCCTCGCGGACCATCGCCACGATCTTTTTCGAAGTCGTCCCGCGGACGATCGAATCATCGACCAGAACGACCCTCTGCCCCTGGATCAGATCCTGGATCGGGTTGAGCTTGAGCCGGACGCCGAACGAGCGGATGCTCTGCGTCGGTTCGATGAAAGTGCGGCCGATGTAATGATTGCGGATGATGCCCTGCCGGAATTTGATCCCGGATTGAGCGGCGAAACCGATCGCGGCCGCCACGCCGGAATCCGGGACGGGAACGGTGATATCGGCCTCGACGGGCTGTTCCTGAGCCAGCTTCCGCCCCATCAGATGGCGCGATTGATTGACCGAGCGGCTGAAGATGATCGAATCGGGGCGCGAAAAATAAACGTGTTCAAAAGTGCAGACCGAATGCTGTTTTTCTTCGAACGGATAAAACGACTGCAATCCTTTTTCGTCGATCACCAGCATTTCTCCGGCCGCGATCTCGCGGACGTATTCGGCGTCGATCAGATCAAAAGCGCAGGTCTCCGAACCGACCGCCCAGGCGTCTTTGGTCCGGCCCAAAACCAGCGGCCTAAAACCCCTCGGGTCGCGGACCGCGATCAGCGAATCGGGCGTCAGGAACAAAAGCGAAAAAGCGCCTTCGGTATCTTTTAAGACCTTGGCGATGGCTTCGGTGACGTTGCGGGCCTCGGTGCGGGCGATCGAATGGAGAATGGTTTCGGTGTCCGAGGTCGAAGAAAAGATGGCGCCCTGTTTCTCCAACTCCCGGCGTTTTTCGTTGGCAAACGGCAGATTTCCGTTGTGGCAGACGGCGATCTGACCGTGCTGGCAGGTGACGGAAAAAGGCTGGGCCTCGCGAACCGAAGTCCTTCCGGCGGTCGAGTAGCGCGTATGTCCGATGGCGCTCCGGCCGGGCAGGCGTTGGAGCGTTTTTTCGTCGAAGTTATCGGCGACCAGACCGAGACGGCGGATCTGATGAAGCTCGGTTCCGTCCGATGAAACGATCCCGCAGGCCTCCTGCCCGCGATGCTGGAGGGCGAACAGCCCGAGTTGGGTCAGGGTCGAGGCCTCGTCGTGTCCGAAAACCCCGAAAAGCGCGCATTCTTCTTTGAATTTATCTGAAAGGAAGTCAGTCATTTTTCTCATTTTGACAAGAAACCGAGAGCATGTCCAAGCCGGTTGGCCAGAATCAGCAGATGGGCGTCCGGAATCTGGTCAAGCCGGTTCAGCAAATCCTCCAGCGGCAAAAAACACAAGCCGTTTTGATGCGGGTTTTCCGTTTTGAGTTCGACGGCCAGAGGATGAACGATCTCGGGCGTAACGCCCGGCGTCGGAAAATACGTCCCGCCCAGTTCCCAGGTCTTGTTGACCTCCGCTCGAAAATCTTTGGGAAACGCCCGGCGGAGAAAATTTTCCAGATCGAATTTATGTCCGACCGTTTTCGGCAGTCGCCAGGCGGGAACGCAGGGAATAAGCGAATTTCCCGTAAAATTCTGCGGCGCGGGAAGATCGCGGAATTCGATCCCGACCAGAACCCCGTCTTCGGTTTTGACAAAGGGAATGGCGGCGACCGTGTTCTTGCTGAATTTCCGGGGCGCGACATATTCGAATTCGGCCCGGCCGACCTCGCGGTTTTCGGCGTCGAATTCGATGAATTCCGAACGGACGAGTTTCAGGAATTTATTTTCAAATTTCCCGACCGGTTCAAAAGCATTGCGATTTTCGGATGTGAAATCATCGATCCGGCCGATGCGAAAATCTTCCGGCAGTTTCTGAACCGTCGGGTTGACGGTCGCGCCGATCCACGAACTGGCCGAGCGGTTCAATTTGCGGAGCAGTCGGTAGATATTGATCTCCAGCCGCGCGTCGAACATCCCGCCGACGTGCGAAGCGCGCAAAACCTGCAAAGCGTCGAGTTCGCGAACGCAACCGGCGCTCTGAAAGGTCGTGTAATTTTCGATCATCTGCGGCGGCCGACTCCACTTCTCGATTTGCACCAGAAAACTCTCGACCCGTTCGTCGATCCCGCCCGGCGAGGTGAAATAAAGCTGCGGCTTACTGATCTCCACGACCTCACCAGCATCAAGATTGGCTCTTTGCCTGAGAATGCGCCGGACCCGCGCGTCGAGGCTTTCCGCTCCGGCCGACGGTTGCGGGGACTCAAGCGACCCATCCGCTACCGCAGACGGTTCTGATTCTTCTGCTCCTTCGGAAAAATCCGAAATCCGAAATCCCGAATCCGAGATCGCACTGATCGGCTCGGTCAGATACCCCGAATAATTCGCTCGATGGAGATGTTTTCGATCCGATTCGGCATTGACGATCGGGCGCGGAAAATCTTTTTTGGCGAGGATGAAAATCTGTGAGTTTTCCGCCATAAACCACGGCAGAAGATCGATCGTTTGATTCGGTCGCTCGGCCAGTTCGAAAATCCGTCCGTTCTCTTTATGACGATACCCCTTCATCTTGAGAAAAGCCGGGAGCGCGAGCGTCCCGCTTGCATCGACCGCTCCTTCTTCAACCTTTTCCCCCAACCGAACGCCCTCGCCTTTCCCGATCTTTTCCCCGACGATCAGAAAATTGGTCGGCGGAAAGCTGAGCGGCTGATCCCTCCGGTCGAGCAGATGAAACTTTCCGGCGAACCGGTTTTCGACGATCCACGGATTCCAGAGCGGCATCGAAACGACGATCCGCAGATTTTCCTTGCGGAAATTCTCCTCGAAATCCCCTTGCGAATAATAGGTGTATTCCTCGAGCAGTTCGGGCGCCCAGTGGTCGCGGTAGTCTTTCCGCAAAACGAATTCGACGGCTGTGCGCAAAGTGACCTCGAAAAAAGCGAAATTATCGATCGGAGCCCGCGTTTTTTTGTAACTGACGCTCTCATTTAAATTCAGACTGCTGCGAAAATCTCGGGCGAAAACTTCGAACAAGGCGGCCGTTGAAAGTTTCGCGATCTCGCCCGAATCCGATCCGTCGTCGGTCGGCAGTCCGAGGCACACAGCCCTTTCGGCTTCGTCCGGCACGACAAAATCGCGGATGATCAAAACGCCGCCCGGTTTTAATTGGGCGACCTGATTTCTGATGGTTTTGGCGATTTGCGTCAGGTCGTAATTGTTGAAACTGGTGACGTGATGAAGCACGGAGGAATCGAGGATCCCGTCGAGCGTTTCCGGTTCAAAGACCCGTTCGGCGATGTCGCCGACGATGAATCCGAGATTTTCCGAACGGTGTTTTTCGTTTGAATACTCGACCGTTACCGGATTGATGTCAACGCCGACGAGTTCCAGGTTTTTGTAAAGTCTGGCCAGATCGACCGTTCCCGTCCCGGAACCGCTGCCCATATCGGCGATCCGTCCGCGCGCCGGAAAATGCGCCGTTGTCAGCGCGATCTTTTGTTGCATCGAAGCGTCCATCCCGGCGAAATAAGCCTCGTAATCCGAAAGATCGCCGCGGTCTTGTTTTGAATATTTATCCGTCACAAATTTCTAAGTTTTTTTCAATTCGACCGTAAAAATGTCCAACGGCAAACCGCAGCCGTCGTCGAATTCGCAGGCCGCCCGGACGGCCGTTTCGGCGATCTTTTCCGGTTCGTCCGAATGATCGTAAACCGAATACATCGCGCCGAGAGCGAATTCCGTCCCCGAACCGATCGCCCAGAATCTCTCGAATTCATAGACCTCGCGCAGGGAATACATTCCGAAGATCCCGTTCGGATTGGCGATCAGCGCGTCGATCTGGCTCGATTCGTATTCGTCGTCATCGCGTTCCTGCGTGTTGAGAAAATATTTGTCTTTGAGGATCGAGTGGAGTTTCAAGTAAGTGTCGAAGATCGCTTTGGAGTCGTCAAAACGCAGATTTTCGCTTTCGGTTTCGATCAGATGTTCGAAAACATTGTCGTGCGCCGTGGCGCCGACCAGCCCGATAAACGAATCCCCGACCCGGTGAATCTTTTGGTAATTTCGCAGATAGGTCGGCGAGACCCTCGTGTTTCCGAAAGTGGAAAAACTGTCGGAAGCGATGACGGCTTTATCATTTTTTTTGACGACGACGACGATTGACATGTTTTTGCTTTTCTTTCAACCAAACTCATCCGGCCGGCAAGACCCGCCCGCGACATTCGCCGAGTCCGATCCGCCGGAAGCCTTCGCGTTCGCAAAATCCCTTCATGATGATCTCGTCGCCGTCTTCGAGAAAACGGCGGACTTCCTCTGAAGGCAGCGTCACCGGTTCGGCTCCGCGTCTGGTGATTTCCAAAAGACAGCCGCGTTCCGAATCCTCCTTTCCCGACACGGTTCCGGTCGCCATCAGATCGCCGGTCTGCAGATTACAGCCGTTCGAAGCGTGATGGGTGAGCATCTGCGGAAGCGTCCAGTAGAGGTCTTTCAAGTTCGAGCGCGACAAAAGAAAAGGTTCGATCTTCTCATCGCGCATTTTTTCGGTTTGAATGTAAACTTCGAGTTTCATATCGATCCCGCCCGATCGCTTGTTTTCATCGGAGGACAAATAACCGAGCGGTTCGGGGTCGCCCTCATCGCGTTCAAAAGCCGGTACGCGAAACGGCGCCAGAGCCTCCATCGTAACGACAAAAGGCGAGATGGTGGTCGCAAAACTCTTGCCCAAAAACGGCCCCAAAGGCTGATATTCCCACCCTTGTATGTCGCGCGCCGACCAGTCGTTGACCAGACAGACGCCGAAGATGTGGTCTTCGGCGTCTTTGATATCAATGGTTTCGCCCAACTTATTTCCCTGGCCGACGAAAAAACCGACCTCCATCTCGTAATCGAGCGCTTTCGAGGGAATGTAAACCGGCGGCGCGTCCTCTTTGGAATGATTCTGCCCTTTCGGACGGATGACATCGGTTCCCGATACGACGATCGAAGAGGCCCGCCCGTGATAACCGATCGGGATCCATTTGTAATTGGGCATCAAGGGATTGTCGGGCCGGAACAGTTTCCCGACATTGGTGGCGTGATAGATCGAGCAGTAGAAATCGGTGTAATCGCGGATCTCATTTGGAACATCAAAACTGACTTTATCAATTGAAATCAGGTTCTTTTCGGTGATCTTACGAGTTTCCTGATCGACATCCTCATTCAATATTTCAACCAGTCGCCGCCGAAATATGGAGAGAGCCGACTGATCTATCTTAAATAAATTGCCCGCCGAAAAACTTTTATGTAATGTCCAGTAAACATCTTCAAATTTTTCGTCGTGAAAAACCCCGTCTTCCCGACAACGCGTCAGGTCCAATATGTAGTCTCCGATGACTATGCCGATTCCACCTTCACCGTCGGAAATTGAGCGGTCAAAATAGCAAAATGGCAAATTTTGGATCGGAAAATCCGTGTCGGGCGCATTGGCCGATTCCACCCAGCTTTTCAGGTTCTGATCGTGTGTTTCGTTGATTTCGTAGGTCATAAATTTATTATAATTTCAAAGCGCTCGTCGCTGAAAGCGACCCATGTAATAGCGTCGGGAGAATCCCGACGATTCGTGTCGCATAAAAAATCGGTTGTCCCTGAAAGGGACAGATCATTAGACGGCTGTAATTCGACGCCTACAGCGTCAAATTGCATTTCGTCGTTTTCGGTCGTCGGGATCCTCCCGACGCTATTGAATTTGTCTCCTTCGGAGACTCGTTTCGACTTGATCCCAAACGTAACGCTCATCGTAATCCATTTCGTATTTGTTCAAAAAATACCGAAACTCATCTTCAAAGCTTTTCTTTTTATGATGCTCTTTTTGATTGTCGATATATCGTTTTGCATCATTGATCTGCGCATAGCCGACCGAAAACGCACCGTATCCGTCTTGCCAGCGAAAGTTTTTAAATTCAACATTTTTCGTCTTGATCCATTTGGAACTGTCGCGTTTGATATCGCCGACAAACTCGCTGAGAGCGATATTTTTGCTTATCGAAACGAGCAGGTGCAGATGATTTGCCGTCCCGCCCGCCGCGAGAAGTTTGGAGTTGTTTCCGTTGGCAATTCCGCCGAAATACGCAAATAATTCCCTTTCGATCTCAAAAGAAATCAGATCTGCCCGGGTTTTTGTTGAAAATGCGATGTGAGTGTATTGTTTAACAAGCGTTTGCGCCATTTTCTTTTAGAATAATCTTATAACAAACCGATCTCCTGCAGGTCTTCGATCGGTTCTTCGAACGAGCAGGAGCCGAACGAGATGATGTTACTGTGGCGCAGGTGCTTAAGTTGATCGGTGCTCAGGAAATGCTCCTGCCGCCAGAGGACGCCGTTGTCGTCGAACATGAAACTCTCCGGCCATTCGTCTTCGAGCAATTCTTTGATCAATCTTCTTTTAAATGCCCTCCGCATAAAAGCGACGGCCAGAAAGACGTTCAAAAAACCGTTCATGGTGCCTTGGGGAGCATTTTTTTCGTAGGTCAGCGGTTTGATGCAGCGGACCGGATGATGAAGGCCGGCCGTCGCCTTAAAGGGCAGATTGGCCGCCAGACAAGTGCGGATGAAACGGATGATCTGTCCGGTTTTCGGAAAAGCGTCGCGGGTTACGCCGCCGAGGCGGATCTTGGCGCGCTGGTTGTTAATGGCCAGCGCCGCGATCAGATCGGCGATGTCGCCGGTCGAGGGGATCTCGATGTAGGTCATCAGATCGGACGGAACGGCCTCGGTGATGTATTCGATCTCGTCGCTCGAATTGGCCCGCGTTTCCAGCGTGTCGATGACCGCTTCGGGCGCGTTGGCGGCGTTGAATTCGATGACTTCGCTGACCGTTTCATAAATGTCCTCGCTGGCCAGAACGCTCAGACGCCAGCTGTCGCCGCCGTCGCGGGAGATGAAATCCCGCGCGCTTTCCAAAAATTCCTCAAGCCGGCTGACCGGGACGACGAACCGCCCGAGCATCCAGTTATAATTGCTGTTTTTGTAGGTGGCGTAGTTGATGACGGCTTCCGGCATCGAAAGCTGAGATGGTGGGAAGAGCCCTGCGTAGTCAACTATTTCCGACAGGAGGGCGCGGATCGATTCGTTAGGACCTGAGTTTTTCATGCGATTGTTCATTTTACGACAAACTTCTCAAACTTGGTAATGGGCCGGAGAAAAAAAGAAATTTTCTCCGGCGCTTTTCGGATTTCAAATCAAAATTAGCATTAACCCGCCGATAAATCGAAACGGCCGAACGGGCCATATCATCAAAGAGCTTGATTTTAGCAAAACTTCTGAGTTATCGTGAGTCCGTAGCTTGAAAAAGGCAAAAAACAGTCGATTTGCCAAACACTCTGACATCGCTCACAAAATTTTTTACTGCGATTGGAAATTTCGATAAATGCGCGTTTTAGGAATTGATCCCGGAAGCCAGACGCTCGGTTGGGGCGTCGTCGAAGGCAGCGGTCTGAAATACAGGGTCGTTGATTTCGGCACCGTCCGTTCCAGCGCGCGCCAGGCTTTTTCCGCCCGGCTCCTGAAGATTTTCGAGGATCTGGAAAAGGTGATCGAAAAATTCGAGCCCGATGTCTTGTCCGTCGAAGAAGCCTTTTACGCGGCCAACGTCAAGGTCGCGCTCAAACTCGGACAGGTTCGAGGCGTCGTTCTTCTGACCGGCGAGAAAAACGGTCTGGATGTTTTTGAATACAGCCCGCGTCTGGTCAAGCAGACGGTCGTCGGGTACGGCAACGCCGAAAAACATCAGGTTCAGGAAATGGTTCGCCTGCTTTTGCGTTTGAAAAGGGCGCCCGAACCGCACGACGCCGCCGACGCGCTGGCTCTGGCGATCTGTCATTTTCACCACGCCGGCGTCCTGGACAAGGTAAAAGGTGAAAAAGTGAAAAGGTGAAAAGGTGAAAAGGTGAAAAAGCGCAGCCCAACCAACTTTTTCACTTTTAAGACTTTTGAACTTTTAAACTTTAATAAAGGTGTGAAGCGACCTCGGCGGCGACGGCCGCGTTGTTTTCCAGAAGGGCGATGTTGGCCGAGAGCGTCCGGCCGCCGCTCATTTGGGCCATTCGCGAGAGCAAAAAAGGCGTGATCTCCTTACCCGCAACCTTTTGTTGTTCGGCCGCCAGAAGCGCCTCCCGGAGAATCTCTTCGAGTACGTTTTCCTCGATCTCGAACCGTTCGGGAACGGGAACCGTCAGCAAGACGGCGGTTTCCAGTTTCAGTTGATCGCGCGCCCGAGCGATCCGGGCGGCTTCTTCCGCAGTTTCGACCCTCTGATCCGCAAATAAACCGCTTTTCCGGCCGTAAAAAGCGGGCATCTGATCACAGCGAAAGCCGAGCACCGCGATGCCGTAGGTTTCGAGCCATTCTCTGGTGGCGGGCAGATCGAGAACTATCTTCGCTCCGGAACAGACAACGGTCAGCGGAGTGCGGGCGAGTTCGGGCAGATCGGCCGACACGTCCGCCGGAAATCCGCGGTGAACGCCTCCGATCCCTCCGGTGGCAAAGACCTTGATCCCGGCCCGATGGGCGATAAAAGCGGTCGTTGCGACGGTGGTCGCGCAATTGAGTTGGCGGGCGACGGCGATCGGCAGATCGCGGCGGCTGATTTTGCGGATGGTTTTGTCCGAGGCGAGTCGTTCGATCTGATCATCGCTCAGCCCGACGCAAAATTCACCTTCGAAAACGGCGATGGTGGCCGGAACCGCGCCTTTTTGGCGGACGATCTCCTCCAGGCGGCGGCCGGTTTCCAGATTTTGAGGAAACGGCAGTCCGTGAGCGATAACGGTGGATTCCAGCGCGACGACCGGTTTTTTTTCGGCCAGAGCGTCGGCCACCTCTTCACTAAGTTTTATCATTCAATAAATCCGAAATCCGAGATCCAATATCCCCGATCGCTTCATCTGATCATTTTCCCGATCCGATCCAGACGCGGATTGGTGATGCATCCGAAAAAACTGCCGCCGGAAGCGTCGCGGTCGCACGACCAGTAAACGAACATGGCGCGGCCGATGACCAGATCGCGGTTGACCTCGCCCCAGTAACGACTGTCCAGACTCTGGTCGCGGTTGTCGCCCATTACGAAATAGCTGTTTTCGGGAACGGTGTAGGGGGTTCCTTTGCCGGCAAATTCATAATCTTTCGGGGTCAAAGTGTCGTCAATGGTGTCCTGCGAATAATAGACGTCGTAGGTCTGATCGGGCTGACGTTCTTCGAATTCTTTTGTTTCGAGAGCCGCTTCTTCGGAGATCCGCCCGTTTTTCTTGGGGGAATCTCCGATAACGCGGTGTTCGGACAGGAGTTGATCGTTGATGTAAACGTGATCGTCGCGAACTTCGACCTTGTCGCCGGGAAGCCCGATGACGCGTTTGACGAAGTTCACCTGATAGGGAACGCCGCCGCGATCCTTGGTTTTATTTTTGTTGTCGGGAAAGCCCGGATATTTGAAAACGATGATATCGCCGCGCTGTATCTCGCGCTGGGGAAGAAGGGGAATCGGTTTGCCGCCCGGGGCGAAGATAAATTTGTTGACGAGGAGATAATCGCCGATCAGAATCGTGTTTTGCATCGAACCGGTCGGAACCGTAACGGCCTGAAGGATGAAGGTCATACCGAAAATCGCCATGATCAGCGTGACGACCAACGATTCGAAATATTCGCGAAAAATTCCTTTCGGCGGACCGAGCGGTTTTTTCTCTTGTTCGGTTTCCTTTTCTTTCTTGCTCATATTTTATTGATGTAAAATTGCAGTTTTACCGCTGTATTTAATTTTTTTATTTCGGACAAAGGCTATTGCTTTTTGGCCGATTTCGTTTTCTTTTTCCCGTTTCGGGATTTTTCCAGTTTTTTCAGAACCAGACTGGCGGCTTTCATCTCGGCCGCTTTGATCGAAGAACCCTTGGCCGTGACCCTTCCGTTTTCCCAGACCGCCTCGACGAAAAAGATCCGGTCGTGCGGAGGCCCTTCCGTTTTGACGACGCCGTAAGTCGGGGCCGAGAGTTTGTCGGCCTGAAGGGTTTCCTGCAAAAGCGTTTTGTAATCGATCGAATTCCGCGGCGTCGCCCGGCTTAGGTCTTCGGCGAAAATGCGGTTGATAAACGAGCGTGCCGGAACATAGCCGCTGTCAAAAAAGATCGCCCCGATGACCGCTTCGAGAATGTCGGCCAGAAGCGCCTGTTTGCGCCGTCCGCCGGTTTTTTCCTCTCCCCGTCCGACGCGCATATATTCGCCCAATCCCAGAGATTTTGCCAGTTTGGCCAGAGTATCGGTGCTGACCAGATGGTGTTTCATCAGGGTCAGATCGCCCTCGCTCGATTTCGGATGGCGAAGATATAGCTGTTCGGCGATGGCCAGTCCCAGAACCGCATCCCCGACGAATTCGAGCGATTCGTTCTGGAGTTCGCGGATCTCCTCTTCTTCGCCGGAGGGAACCTTTTCATAGGCCCACGAACGATGAGTCAAAGAGCGTTCGAGCAACTTGAGATCTTGAAACTTATAACCGAGAAGTTGTTCCAATTTTCCGAGCTTTTCCGCCATAAAAGGCTAATTTTATGCGTAAAAGGCAAAAAAAGAAAGTCGGACGCCAGTTTATTGTACGTCCGACCTTTCTTTTTGGTTTTGCTTGGAAGAAGCCTACCGCTGGTTAGGTTTATTGGCAGTTTTGTCAGCTTCTGATTTTCCCTTGGTTCCGTTTCCGCTGGCCGCGGCGGGTTTCGGAGCCGGTTTGCTTGGAGTGGCCATCGAGCTCGTGTTGGCCGAATCGGTTTTTTCTTCCTCGGCGGGGGGCGCAACCGGCTGAACTTCGCTGGTCGGGCTCGGGAAAGGTTTGCTCGAGACCGAGGCGACGTAGCTGGTCAATTGGGAATCGATCTCCGTTTGCGGGGTTTCCGGGTCGGTTATGAAGCGGAACTTGTAGAACGCTTCCAATCTTTGTTTCAATCCGGAAACATAGTCCGCTTTAGGCGCCGGTTTGGCCGTTTTGCTCAAACTGTAGGCTCTCGCATAAGCGTCGGCGGCCCGTTCGGCGTAACCTTTCTGAAGAGCGAATTTCTGTTTGGTTTCATCGGTTTCTTTGCCTTCATTTGCTTCAATAAGGGCGATGATCTCTTCACCGAGTTTGGAGGCCTTTGCGGCATAAAAGTCGCCGATCAGATCGTAGATGAAATATCTGTCTTTGGTTTCCGAATTGAACTGAGTCGCTTTGTAGAAATAAGGAAGCGCGGCATCTTTATTGTTTTGCGGGTAATACATAATGTAGCCGATCGTGTAGTTCATCCAGCCGAGCGTATTCTCTTTGGTTTTGTAAATATATCCAAAAAGGCCGTACTCTTTCGATTCCGCGCCGCCTTCGATCTTGCTGATCGCCGATTTGGCGTAGCTGAGCGCCTCGTTGTTATATGTATTGTTTTTCTTGTCGGCGGCCTCATCCAGTCCGACCGAGGCCAAAACGATGATTACATCGAGAAAATCGGGCTCGTATTTGAGGATGTCCTTGCCGGCCTCAAAAAGCTCGGCTGTTTGCCCGTTCTTTGCCGCCTGATTAAAGCGGATGTAGCGTTTTTGTTTTGCAATTTCAATTTTTCCAGCTTCGATTTTAGCGGCCAAACTGGGGCCGGCGGTTTTCAGGTAATTGACCTGAGCTTCGAAATCCGCACAATTAGCATACTTTTCGACGTATTCCTTGGCGGCGGCCACGGCCTTTTCTCTGGCTGGAAGGGTTTCTTCGGTGATCGGGCCCTTATAATTATCGGTATATACTTTATACAAAGCCTGATTGGCTTCGATGTCCGCACAGACGTCCTGCGCGAATGTGGGGGAAACTACAGCTAAAGCTGTCAGGAAAACTCCAAGCAATAAAGTTTTGTAAAAGAATTTCATTAAAATCTATCCTCCAAGCAATCTTAAATCTGAAAATTTATTGCAACCTCCCGAAAGACAGAACAAGTTTCGGGCTTGCGAAACTTCAGATGTTCCCTTCAAAAGATAGGTTGCAAGGTTTTGCGTGTAATCCGTTCAATTTTAACCTTTAAAATTAGCAAATACAAATAGTATTTACAAGGCGGAAAAGCCTAGATTTTCCGTTATTTTGGCCGGGTTTGTCAAGAAAAATTACGAAAATGTCAGGAGCAGTTGAAAAAAGCCGGATCATCTTTTGACGATCCGACCTATGTTTGTTTTCCGGGATTTACGCCGGAATTTTTAATTCTTTCTGACCACTCGGGGGCGGGTCGTCGCGCTTTTTACTTCGATGACGACCGGCGGAAAAAGCTCGTCACTTTTTTTGTCGGTCTTATTTTCCGTCTTCCGTTTAGATTTGTTTTCCGCCGTTCGCGCCGGTGCGGGAGGCGTTTTGGCCGGAGCTTTTTTTCGGACGATTCCCGGTTCGGCGTCGTCCGAATCCTGACCGGCGTCGGTGTCGATCTCGGCTGAAGTGGTGGCGTTGACCTTCGGTTGGGGTCTGAGAATAAGCGGCGTTTTGGCCAGATTCCGGTTGCCGTTCTGTTTTATCCGTTTGCCCAAAACCTGATAGATCTGTCCGGCGATGGCGGCCGCAACCCGGCCGCGTTCACCCCGCCCGCGGGTGATGACGACGACGGCGTACTGCGGGTTGACGACCGGTGCGACCGAAGCGAAAAGTCCGACCCAGCTTCCTTTTTCAATGCACGAGCCGGTTTTTCCGGCCACTCCGAGCGATTCCGGCATCCCGCGCCGCGCCGTGCCATAGGAGGCCGCGCCGATCATACCCGGAATGACACCCTTCAGGTTTTTCTGAGGCAGATTGACCGTCCGCCGCATGTAGCCGCGAAAACTTGTCTTTTGCACTTTGGAGCGGGGAATCTGCGGAATGACCAGTTTGCCGCCGTTGGAGATGGCCGAAACCAGAACGCCGAGCTGGAGCGGCGTGACTTCGAAATCGTCGCCGTGCGAATAGATGCGCGGATTTTCGTTGCCGAAGGGAAGCCGTCCGGCGGTCTCGTCATCGGCGTTGATGCCGGTCGGTTGTCCGAGGCCGAGTTGCTGAGCGTAGGAGATCAGTTTCGGCGAACCGAGTCCCGAGCCGACGGCCTGAAAATAGCTGTTGTTCGAATAAGCCAGCGCATCGTCCAGACCGAGTTTGAATTTTCGCGAACGGATGTTTCCCTCGTCGTCGATCAGATCTTCGTTAATTCCGGCGACGGCCGTTACCAGTTTGACGGTCGAACAGGGTTTGAAACTCCGGCGAATGGCCCATTCCTGGTTGACGATGGTCAGAACCTTGCCGGTCTGCGGTTCCATCACGACGATGGTGCCGGCGTGACTCCCGAGGGCATTGACGGCGGCCCGGCGGATCTCCGGATCTTCGCCCAGCGTATCGTCCTCGGAAATGTTGCGAACGGTTTCCTGCCGGAAAGTCTCCTCGCGCGCGGCGGAGGCTGCTGCTACTGCCCGGGCGGCCTGTTCGCGGCGCGCTTTTTCGGCCGCTTCGGCTTTTCTTGTTTCTTCGGCTTTTCGTTTTGTTGCGGCGGAACTCTCGCGGGCGTTTTTGGTTTTTGTCGTTATGGTCTTTAAGACCGGAGGCGTTCTCTTTCCGGAAGTTTGTTTTTGCGGGGCGAGTTTTTGCGGGAAAACCGTTGAGCTAAGGGCAAAGACGAACGCCGCCGACAAAAGTCCCGATAAAAGTTTGAAATACAACTTCGAAGAGAAAAAAAACATCTTGATTTTACCTCATTTAATTACAGAGCAAGCGTTGGAGAGAAACTTCAAAAATTACAGGAGAGTTCGAGCTTTTTATCGATCAGATAAAGATTATGGCTCGTCGCCGAAGAATTTACTTCTAAGCCAATAAAGACTATAACATTCAAAATGCGAAAACGGCAAGAAACTGAAAAAAGGGGCAAAGTTTAAAAATTTAAAGGTGAAAAAGCGGAAATGTAAAAAAGGTTAAGCCCGGCCAAACCGCAAGATTTTGGGTCCTGTTCGAAACATGATAGATCTTCCGCAGAAAAAAATAACGGTAAGATCTAAAAACCTCCGTTTTCACGTTTTCACCTTTTCGCCTTTAAACTTTCAACGTCTATGGCAAATTTTCTCAACACATTTCGCGGCAAACTTTTGGTGGTTCTGGCTTTTTTGCTGGTCGCCACGCTCGGAGTTCAGCTTTATCTCAACTACCGGCAGGAAAAGGAAAACGCTGAGTTTCGCGAACTCCAGCAACGCGCTCTGGTGGCGGGGATCGCTCTCGGGTTCAACGGAATGCAGTCTTCGGATCGCCTGGGCGATTTCGTCAGCCGGGAAGGTCAGACTTTTTTCGACGAGACCACGACCCAGCGGATCAAGGACATTTTGGTCATCAACGACAAATGGGAGGTCTGGGATTCGCTCGGCGAGAAATACCTGCCGGAAAAAGGTCCGGATGGCGAGACGATCAACAAAAAACTGAAAGACCTGACCGATCTGCCGCCTTTGATCGAGGCCCAGCGCTTGGGCGATGACGCCAAACATTTTCCCAACGCCTATATCGGTCAGGACGAAAATGCGGGCGAGGTTGAGAAAGCCGACGGCGAGGCTTATGCCATTCCGATCGAGACCGATCAGGGGCGCTGGTACGTGATGGTCATTCTCAAAACCGATCGCGGCGGCGCCATCAGCCGGGCCGTTCAGCCTTTGTTTTACACGCTCGTCATTTTGCTGATCTCCACTCTGATCACCGTCTATCTGGTCTGGCGTTTCACCCGCCCGATCGCCAATTTGTCGAAGGCGGCCCGGCTAGTGGCGGCCGGTGATCTCGATGTCCGGCTCAAGGACGCCGAAAGGACGGACGAGATCGGGCAACTCGCCTCGCAGTTCAACCTGATGACGGCCGAACTGGAAAAGGCCCGCGAACTCGAAGCCCAGCTTCAGCAGGCCGAAAAAAGCGCGGTCGTCGGCCGATTGGCTTCGGCCATTGCTCATGAGATCCGCAATCCTTTGAATTACATCAATCTGACGCTCGATCACTTGCAGGCCAAATTCGCGCCGGAAGAAGAGGAAAAACGCGCCAATTTCGAGAAACTGACGGCTCAACTGAAAAAAGAGGTCGCCCGGATAAATCTCCAGGTTTCGGATTTTCTCCGCTATTCGCGTCCGATCAAGCTCGATCTCAAGCCGGTTTGCCCCCGCGACGTGATCGCCGATTCGCTCCGTCTGGTCGAACCGCAGGCCGAAGAACAAAACATCACGATCAGCGTCGTCGAACGCGAGGACGTTCCGCAGATCAAGGGCGACCGCGAGGTTTTGCGCTCGGTTTTCAACAACCTTTTCATCAACGCCGTCCAGGCGATGGAAAAATCGGGCGGCAATCTGAACGTCGTCCTGTCTTCGGTTGACGGTTACGTTAAAATCGAGATCAAAGACTCGGGCGTCGGCATCCCGGAGGAAAATCTGGACAAGATCTTCGAGCCCTATTTTTCGACCAAAGAAACCGGCACCGGCCTCGGTCTGGCGATCGTCAAGAAAATAATTGATGACCACGACGGCTTCATCGAGGTCGAGTCGGAAGAGAATGAGGGGACGACTTTTGCGGTTTGGTTGCCGAAATCAGAGGTGTAAAATTATGAGATGGCTAACTGTTTTATTAATTGTTTTATTTTGTATGACGGTTTCATTTTCTCAGGCGAAAAGTGAAGAGACGAACACTTCAAAAAACGAATGCTTCAAAGTCGCAGTAATTAATACGATGACCTTTTATGATAAAGAGAAGGGCATCAAAAAGCTGGTTCAAGCCGAAAATCTGTTGGGCTTTATTGAATATTTCGAGATACATTCTCTGACAAAAAGAATTGAAAAATTGGAGAATGAAATCCATCTTTTGCAAAGCCAGGGTAAAAGTGTTGAAGAAAAAAATGCAGAATTAAAGGGTTTGAAAGAAGAGTTGAAACTGGCATGGAAGCAGAAGAAGGCTGAAATCGAAAGGAAAACCGATATTCTTGTAAAACCGGTCATCGATGAGATCGCGGTTAAATTAGAAGAATTTGCCAAACTCAAAGGGTATACGGTTGTCTTAGATTTGGCGAAAAGTAAATCCATCTTAGTAGTTACACACGGGATTGATATAACAGTAGAATTCATTCAATTTTGTAATGATCATTTTGATAAAGAGAAAACGTAACTGATTAGGTTAAATGACTGTTGCCTGGGTGAAAAATATATGCAACAAATTAAAAAGTCCATTACTGGGAGCGCACGCATCCTTGCGTGCTGAGCGCATTAGCGCGAAAGTCCGTGTTAAGATCAAGACGCTTGAAAATCAAGGATATTTGTTTGCTGTCGCAAACAGCCCGCAAGGATGCGTGCGCTCCCAGTAAAAACGGATCTTTTTATACATTATATTTTTCAAAGAACAACAGAAGACGTCAATTCATAAAATCAAAGCCCGATCAGTTACGAGAAAACAAAGTAAACATTTATTTTATGGCCAGAAAATCAATTTTAGTTGTTGATGACGAGAAATCTCAGCGCGAGATTTTGGAGATGATCCTGTCGGGCGAGGGTTACGACGTGACGACGGCGAGTTCGGGCGAGGCGGCGATGAAGTTCGTCGCCGACCGGCATTTCGATCTGGTTCTGACCGATCTCAAGATGACCGGGATGAGCGGGCTCGATCTTTTGAAGGAACTGACCGATTTCGATAAATCGATCATCGTCCTGCTTTTAACGGCGCACGGGACGGTCGATTCGGCCGTTGATGCGCTCCGCCTCGGCGCGTTCGATTATCTGCAAAAACCCTACGACCGGGAAAAACTGCTCGAAACCATCTCGCGCGCGCTCAATCAACTGACCTCGCTCGATTCGGAGATCGTCTCGGCGTCGGCGGAAATGGACAAACTGAAAAAGCTGATCCTCAAGGTGGCCAAGTCGAACGCGACCGTTTTGATCCGGGGCGAATCGGGCACCGGAAAGGAGTTGATCGCCCGTTCGATCCACAAAAACTCTTTGCGGGTCAACGAGATCTTTCAGGCCGTCAACTGCGCGGCAATCAACGAAAACCTGCTCGAATCGGAACTGTTCGGCCACGAAAAGGGATCGTTTACCGGAGCGGTCGGCGAGAAGAAAGGCCTTTTTGAAGTGGCCGATGGCGGCACGCTTTTTCTCGACGAGATCGGCGAAATGGACATCTCGCTTCAGGCCAAGATCCTGCGCGCCCTGCAGGAAAAACAGATTCGGCGCGTCGGCGGGACCAAAGAGATCCCGGTCGATGTCCGGGTGGTTACGGCCACCAACCGCGATCTTTTGAAGATGACCGAAGATGGCAGTTTCCGCGAAGACCTCTATTACCGGCTCAATGTTCTTTCGCTCGAAGTTCCGCCCTTGAGGGAACGCCGGGCGGACATTTCGGTTCTGATCGAATATTTCCTGAAAAAACACACGCGCGATTCGAAGCGCGAGATCTCGATCGACAAAGAGGCGCGCAAACTGCTGGAAAATTACGGCTATCCGGGCAACGTCCGCCAACTCGAATCGGCGCTCGAACGGGCCATACTGTTGTGCGAAAACAACACCATCACGATCGAAGACCTGCCTCCGGAGATGGTGCAGGGCGGCAAACCGGCCTCGGCCGACGAACTTTTCAAACTCCCGCCCGAGGGCGTCAACTTCGAGGACGTCGAACGGAGTCTGATCACGCAGGCGATGGAGCGGACCGATTACAACATCACCAAATCGGCTAAACTTTTGGGTTTAACCTTTCGGACTTTGCAGTACCGGCTGGAAAAATTCGGCATCAAAAAGGACGGCGACGAAGCTGAAGAAGAGGAAGATGGTATGCAGTGATCGGCGGCCGGTGTTGATTGAATACTGACTACTGAATTGGATTAATAAAGTTGGAATGGTTTTCGACGTTAACTTTGGCACTCGGTCCGGCGTGGACTTCGGGCATAAAGCTTGATGTGGTTTGCGCCGAAGGTTTTTCGCACCGTCCTTATAAATCTTTCTTTATCCCGTATATCCCGGTCCATCCTTGTTAATAATCAAATATAAAAACCCAAATTACAGAGTTCCATCCTATTTTGAAATTTCCTTGATTTCAGTATTTAACAGACATATAATGTCCGCAAAATTTGATTTGGGGTTAATAATTTATGAATAGAAAAGCTGAGATTTTGAGAATCTTTCTTGGTGCGTTTGCTTTTTTTTTAATTCTGAGTTTTTCGGCAAATTTAGTATTTGCACAATGCGGTAATTACTTCAAGACAAATTACACTGCTGTTTACAAATTTAACCCGGCTTTTTTCAACCAGATCGGGGAAATCAAACTCGATGATTGGACCGGCGACGGTAAGTCCGATTTCTGGAACTTTCGGAGGGATACCGCCACTTCTTTACTTGAGGTCGTCATTTACCCGGCCAAGCCGACCGGCCACTGGGATTGGGATAATCCGATTATTTATACGACATCAATCACAAATGTCGGCGGTGAATTTAAGGTTGCTGATTTTGATTCGGACGGAAGAATGGATCTTCTTTTTGGCAGTGGCAGTTTCCGGATTCTTCATAACACCGGAAACGGATCGCTCACACTTTCTTCTGAACTGACCGACACGGACGGTTCGTTGGTGTCGAATGGTAACATCGGTTTTGCAAAGATCAATAATGATGATCTACTCGATTGGATTTATACCATCTCCGTAAATTCGACATTTGAAATCAGATATCAACTGCAAAACCCGGACGGTTCATTTGGTAACAAATCCACCATTGTCGGAACTTCTTATACTTCGAACAAAAGGCTCGGAGATTTTAACGGCGACGGTAAAACCGACATCATCTACAGCACTTTTATCAACAATGCGAATATTTATGTGATGATTAAAAATCTCGGCGGCGGGAATTTTGAAGTCGGATCTCCTGTGGCAACGGATCTTTACGTTTACATAAACCCGATCAATAGTAATCCGGTCGGAGATTTTAACAATGACGGCAAAGACGATATTTTAAGCAGAGGAGCTGTTTTCTACGGTCAGGCGGACGGAACTTTCAACCGCACTCAACTTTCCGGCACCAGCGACACTCTGCTTACGGCGGAACTGAACGGCGATAATAATTTGGATATTGTGGAAATCGGTTCGGATTTCTACGCCGCGCATATAAATAAAGGCTTGAGCGGTTTTTCCCGAACTCTCTATCAGAAAAGCATCGGAATACCGAATAACTGGAGATTTGAAGATTTCAGTGGCGACGGAAAAGCGGATTTGTTTGATGCGCGCACCATTAGCACTAATTACAATTACAATATTTTCGGCGAAAGACTTATCTCGATAAGGGAAAACATCTGTCAGTCTTTCGGCGAAACGAAGCAGGTGAATTTTGACGGTAATGAGAATGCGGATGTCGCAATGTGGAATCCGAACACCGGCGATTGGTTGTCGAAAAATGCAAAGTGGTTTCCTGATGTTGATCCGAATACGAGAGTTTTTAATTGGGGATCGGGGGCGCTCGGCGATGTTCCCGCGCCCGGCGATTTCGACGGCGATGGGCAAACCGATTATTCCGTTTATCGAAACAGCACCGGTGTTTGGTATATATTCAAAAGCTCAGATTCTTCGTGGCTGACTTTTCAATTCGGGCTGACGGGCGACATCGCCGTGCCGAATGACTATGACGGCGGCGGCAAAACCGACATTGCGGTGTTTCGCCCGGAAGACGGAAACTGGTATGTCTGGTTTTCGGAAACACAGCAATTTCAGGCCCTGCATTTCGGCGCCAGCGGCGACAAACCCGTTCCGGCAGACTATGACGGCGATGGCAAAACGGATGTCGCAGTCTATCGCCCGGCGTCAGGCAACTGGTATTACTTGAAAAGCTCGGACGGGAATTTCGCTGTTTATCACTGGGGAATCGAAACGGATAAACCCGTTCCGGCGGATTATGACGGCGACGGGCGCGCCGATCTGGCAATCTATCGCGACGGAATATGGTGGTTTTTGCGAAGTTCGGACAATTCGTCTGTCGCTATTGGATGGGGAGCGGCAGGCGATATTCCGATACCTGTTTACCGGAACTCGATTAGTGCGGATTTGGTTTTCTATCGCCCATCGAATAATTTGTGGCATAGCCTTGACTACAGAGATGGACCAGGGTTCACTCTGGGTGAGAATCAGGATGTTCCGGTTTATTTCGGTCTGCCAAATAATTAGATTCGGAAATTATGGAATTAACTTTCCAGGGTTCTGGCGGTGATTCTAACCGGAGTTGCCGCCTTTTTTTGTAGTATGAAAATCATAACGCAGATTGCGGCAGTTCACGGCGCAGTTCGCCTTCAAAACGGATATGCAACTTTATACGCTCGGTGACCGTTGATTTGTACGGCAATTTGATGAAGAAAAAGGAGTAAATCAAATGGAATGGTTTTCGACATTGACTCTGGCGCTCGGTTCGGCGTGGACCGCCGGCATCAATCTCTATGCGACCGTGACGGTTTTGGGGCTGTTGCAGAAATTCGGCGGGACTCATCTCCCCGGCGGGCTCGACGTATTGGACAACTGGTGGATCATCGGAGTGGCCGGTTTTCTTTATCTGGTCGAATTCGTCGCCGACAAGGTCCCTTATGTTGACAGCGTCTGGGACGTGATTCACACCTTTATCCGGGTTCCAGCCGGAGCGATCGTCGCCTACGCGGCCGTCAGCGACATGGATACCTCGGTGATGATCATCGCCACTTTGCTCGGCGGCGGGCTGGCTCTCTCGTCGCACGGCACGAAGGCGGCCTTGCGCGCCGGAGCCAATCTTTCGCCCGAACCGGTTTCGAACTGGATCCTGTCGGTGGTCGAGGATGTGATCGCTTTTCTGGGGACGATCCTCGCCGTCATCGCTCCGGTTCTGATCGCCGTCGTGCTGGTTGTATTTGCGGTGTCCTTTATCTGGTTCGCTCCCAAAGTCATCAGGGCGATCAGACGACTTTTTCGCGGCATCCGCGCTCTTTTCCGGGGCGAGAGCATGAAGGAGGTGGCCCGGAAAGCCGGCTGAATCAGATAAGTGTTTTTGCGCAAGATTCTCCGGATTTGATCGTTCTGCAAATTATTAAAAGGTCTTTTGACCGGGGAGAAGATTATGCTGAAAACCAAACTTTCCGTCGTTTTATTATTGACGGTTTTCCTTTTTGCGGCCTGTGAAGCCAGAAAAAGCGGAAGCGCCGCCGATAAAGGGGCCGCCAATGCCGAATATCAAACGGCCCCGCCGACCGGGGGCGAACCCGAGTTGGCCGAAGAGAAGGTAAGAAACGCCGATGACGGCAGCGGCGGCCGGACCGGCGATCAGACGGTCGCTCAGGTGTCGCTCGAAGACGCCGACAAGAGCCAGACCGAAACCGCTCCGGAAAAACCGGTCGAACGCAAGATCATCCGCAACGCCGACTTTCAACTGGAGTCATCCGCGCCCGAAGAGGCCCAGCAAAAGATCACTTCGATCGCCGAAAGCAAGGGCGGTTTCGTGATCGATTCGACGCAGAGCATGAGCGATATTCGGGCCGGAGGGCGCGATACGGTGGTGATGACCATCCGGGTTCCGGCCGAGAAATTCGACGAGGCTCTCGATGAGATCCGCAAAACCTCGGAGCGCGTCCTCAGCGAAAATGTCAAAGGTCAGGACGTTACCGAAGAATTTATCGACATCGAGGCGCGGCTCAAAGCCAAAAGAGCATTGGAAGCGCAGTTTATGGAAATAATGAAGCGGTCCAATACGGTGCAGGACGCTCTCAACGTTCAGCGCGAACTGGCCAACGTGCGAACCGAGATCGAACGGATCGAGGGCCGCAAGCGTTTTCTGGAAAATCAGGCCAGTCTTTCGACCATCAAGGTCACTTTGCGAACCCCGGCCGCCATCGCCGGAAGTTCTCAGGGGTTTTTCTATCGCCTGACCGAAGCCATCAATACCGGTTTGAACGGAGCGATCAGTTTCGTAATGTTTTTCGTCACTGTTCTGATCGCCCTTTTGCCGTTTTTACTTCTGGTCGTTTTGCCAATCTATCTGATTTTGCGCTACCTTTGGAGAAAGTCTGTGCGAGCCCGGCGTTCGAACGCAAGCGATACCCGGCAGATCGTCCGGGAAGAGCTCAAAGAAGAATAGAGGATGGAGAGATTTTTTCAAATAACGGCGGTGATTCTCGGCGGAGTCGCCGTTTTTTTTCTGTGGGAAAGGAACGGCGACGGGGCTTTCGTGGCGGCCGTTCTCGGCGCGGTCTCCTTCTTTTTGAGCATCCGCGTTCAGGTCAAAACCCGTTTGCGTCAGAGAGAAGAAGAGCGCCTTGCCAAAGAGGAAGAGCGCCTCGCCGAAGAGGAAAACGAGGAGGTAAAAAGCGAGGGAGCGCCCGAGAATGAATCTTGAACCGCAGGAGATCCGAGATCCGAAACCCGAAACCCGAAACCCGAAGAGAATCGTCATCGCTCCTTACGGTTCGCTCGGCGACCTTCATCCTTTGCTCGCTCTCGGCATTGAACTGCGCGAACGCGGGCACGATCCCGTCATTTGCACGCTGGAGGTTTACCGCGAAAAGATCGAACTCCTCGGGTTTGAGTTTTTTCCTTTGCGGCCCGACATAGACCTCGACGACCGCCAGCAGGCCAAAGAAATGATGGATGCCGTAAAGGGAGCCGAGCGGGTCATCAAAGACCTGATGATGGCCAATCTGCGGCCGATGTACGAAGATCTGACCCGCGCAACCGAGGGCGCCGACGCGCTGATCTCCGGCGAGATAGTTTTCGCCGCACCGGCCCTCGCCGAGATCAAAGGTCTTAAATGGATCACCACTTCGCTGGCCCCGATCTCGATGATGTCGGCCTATGATCCGAGCGTTTTTCCGATCGGTCAATGGCTCGGACGCTTCAGGTTTCTCGGCCCGGGTTTTCACAAATTTCTTTATTCCATAATGCGCGCAACGGTCCGGCGCTGGTATCTGCCGTATAAAAAATTCCGCCGCGAACTCGGACTCAATCCGAAACACGATCCGATCTTTGACGACAAGGGATCGGATCTTCTGCATCTGGCGATGTTCTCGAAGGTGTTGGGAAAACCGCAACCCGACTGGCACAGCCCGACACTGCAAAGCGGTTTTTGTTTTTACGACGGAGGGCGGGATCTGGGCGTGATGCCCGGAGGGTTGAAGGAATTTCTCGACGCGGGCGAAGCGCCGATCGTTTTCACGCTCGGTTCGGCGGCCGTCATGGATGCGGGGAATTTTTTCGATGAAAGCGTCCGGGCGGCAAAAAAACTGAATCGCCGGGCCGTTTTTCTGTACGGGGTTTTCAACGAGCCGCCCGAGGGACTCGACGAAATGCGAGTCGGATTCGATTACGCTCCGTTCAGCCGTCTGTTTCCAAGGGCGGCGGCCGTCGTCCATCAGGGCGGCGTCGGGACGACCTCGCAGGTCTTGCGCGCCGGAGTCCCGCATCTGATCATGCCTTACGGCCACGATCAGCCCGATAACGCCGCCCGTTGCGCCCGTCTGGGAGTCGCCCGGGTCATCTCGCGCGACCAATATTCGGCCGCAACGGCCGCCGCCGAAATCGCCGAACTGCTCTCCGACGACCGCTATTGGAAAAAGGCGGAAGAGGCCAGCCGCGTCGTTCGTTCGGAACACGGAACCCGAACGGCGTGTGATGCGATCGAAGTAGTGCTAAGATAAAGGAAAAAAGGGAGGAAGGCGTAAAGGGAAAATGTGAAAAGGTTTAAAAGTGAAAGGGTTTAAAGGTTTAAAAGTGAAAAAGTTTGGTTCGTTTTGTAAAAGTTCAGCTTTGACAAAAATGTTCGACTGAAAAATAAAGCCTGAAAAACCGGAAATCCCCTTTTTCACATTTTCGCTTTTAAACCTTTTCACCCTCCAGGAATAAAGTGAAAAGTGAAAAACTGACACATCTGCTCGAAAACAATAAACGTTGGGCCGAGGATGTTAAAGAGGAGGATGCCGAATTCTTTTTGCGCCTCTCCAAATTACAGACGCCCAAATACCTCTGGGTCGGTTGTTCCGACAGCCGGATCATGCCGGCGGCCAGCATCGGCCTTTTGCCGGGCGAACTTTTCGTCCATCGCAACATCGCCAATCTGGTCGTTCACACCGATATGAACTGCCTTTCGGTGTTACAATATGCGGTCGAGGTTCTCCGGATAGAACATATCATCGTCTGCGGTCATTACGGCTGTGGCGGGGTCCGGGCGGCGCTGGAAAATCCGCGTCTCGGCCTGATCGACAACTGGCTCAGGCACATTCAAGATCTCGGCCGCGATTATCAGGCGGTGCTGGACGGGGCCTCGGATGCGGAGGAGAAACTGGACAAATTATGCGAGATCAACGTCATCGAACAGGTGTTGAACGTCGGTGAAACCACGGTTTTGCAGGATGCCTGGCTGAGAAAGCAGGAGATCTCCATCCACGGCTGGATCTATTACCTGACCGACGGCGTTTTTCAGGATCTGGGGGTTACAATAAAAAGTCTGGAACATTTGCAACAACTCAGGGCGAAGATGTTCGCCCGGCAAAAAGGAATAGAATAATGAAAAACTCAAAGATTGCGCTCATTTTGTTTTGGTTGACGGCCCTCGCTCTTTCGGCCTCGGCGCAGATGGCCCGGAAGCCCTCGCCCTCGCGCGAACCCGAGGGCGTGATGTCGAAAAAGCCCGATTCCAAGGAACGCTCCCTGCCGAAGATCGACTCGCGCGAAGCTTTCGACACGGTGGCCCGCGTCTATCATCAGGGGACGCCCTACGCCCTGCCGCACGTCATGTTCATCATCGACCGCCGCAGCAAGAACAAGATCTATTACGTCAATTCGCAGAAATACCGTTTTCACAAGGATTTTCTGCTGGCCAATTATCTGATCCCGCGCGGCAGTAATTTTTTCGAGGACATTTACATCAAACAGGACCGGCGCTTTATGGTCGGGACGATCGCCTGGCAGGCGCCGGTCGAAAAATTCACCTTCGAACTCTGGGAAGGCGATCTGGCCTCGGACAAACTGATCAAGATGGCCTACGACACGATCAACGCCACGTTTTTCGCCGAGGTCGCCTACAAACCGAATTCGATCCGGCAGGACGAGGCGAGCGAGAATCTGGAGATCGAGCGCGTGACCGCCGACGAGATTTCCAAAAATCAGGAATATCTGGCTCTCAACACGGGCGAGGCCGTCGGACGGATTCACATCATCGACAAACTCGACGATACGGTCGAGATCGGTTCGAACGAGATTCTCGTTCTCAAAGAACTGCCACTTAATCTGCCGCCGGTTCGCGGGATCATCGTCGCCAAACCCTCGACGCCGCTCTCGCACGTCAACATCTTAGCCAAAGGCTGGGGAGTTCCGAATGTTTACATCAAAAATGCGGATAAACTTTATAAGGACTTGGACGGCAAGGTGATCAAATTTACCGCAACTTTGGTCAATGCCACTTATGAGCCGGCCTCATTGGAGGACATCAAAAATAAATTCACCGAGGAACAGGTCAGCGCGCCGGCCGATCTGGAGACGACCAGGATCGCCACTTTGCGTCAGATGCGCAAAAAGGACAGCGTCATTTACGGGGCAAAGGCCGCCAATCTGGGCGAGATGATGAATTCGGTGAAAATTCCCAACACGATCGTTCCGGACGGCTTCGGCATTCCGTATTATTATTACGATAAGTTCATGACCGACAACGGGTTTGACGAGACCGTCAATAATTTCGAATTTGACTATAATTTTGTTCATAACCCGAGCGTCCGCCGGAAAAAGCTGGAAGAGTTTCGGGCCCGGATCCAGAACGGCAAGATGGATGAAAAATTGAGGGCCGAGATCATCCGCCGGTGGAAAACCCAACTCGGCGGAAAAGCCGTTTTCGTCCGCAGTTCGTCGAACGTCGAAGACCTGCCCAATTTCAGCGGCGCGGGGCTTTACAAGACCGTTAAGAACGTCAAGGAAGAGGAAAAGATCATCGAAGGCGTCAAGACCGTCTGGGCCTCGCTCTGGAATTTCGACGCCTACGAATCGCGGGTCCGCAATTTCGTCAAACAGGTCAGCTGTCAGATGGGCGTTTTTATTCAGGTCGGAGTCAATATGGATGCGGGCGGCGTGATGATCACCAAAGACCCGTTCGATCCGGAAAACAAGGGAGTTCTCTATGTCAGCGCGGTTTGGGGGCATAACGATCCGATCACGAAAAACGAATGGGTTCCCGAACAATTGCTCTACAATCCGAAATCCAACGCGATTCAGATTCTGACGCTTTCGCAACAGGAGACCGTTTTAAAATTTGGCTCCGACGGCGATCTGGTCGAAACAAAGGAAAAACCGAAACGGAGGGTTCTGACCGACGTCAACGTCCGCTCGCTGGTGCGGGTGGCCAACCGGGTCAAACAGGTTTTCGGGGGCAAAAAGGCGCAGGACATCGAATGGGGAATGATCAACGGACGGATCTATCTGTTGCAGGCCCGGCCCTATATTGATTAAATTTTAAAAAAAAGTATATTTATTTCTTTTGCGTTCTCCGTCTGAAATCATTTTTTCTCAGGCAGAGAAGCTTATTTGTTAAAAAAGTAAGAAAAAATTAATTTTCGCCCAACTGCTTTGGAAAATATCTTTTTTTATTTTCCCGCAAATATCGCCAATTTACGCGAATTAAATTTCTAGTACTTGATTCGCGTTCGTTCGCGCAGATTCGCGGGCACAAAAACATTTAAAGTTTTATTTTCCGGAGTGCAACATACAGCAATGAAAAAAATCTATATTTTAATGGTTCTGACGATTTTTGCCGCCGCCTGCGGGGGAGATTCACGGCCGACCGCCGCACAGCCGGAAAAGCCGGCCGACAACAGCGCTCCCGAGCCGAAAAATGATGATGATTCGCTGACCGTTTCGAGCCATTCGCAAAAACCGGTTGGAGAAACGTCGGATGCGCCGAAACCGGATGAGAGCAAGCCGATCCAGCCTTCGGAAACGAAATCGAAATGGACTCAGAGCGGAAACCCGATCGACACCGGCCCGTTTGACGCCAAGATCGCGGCCGCCGAAAAGGAAGCGAAAGCGGGCGATGAGGGAGCCAAAAAAGCCCTGGCCGCCGCTTTTCTCGACCGGGCGATGGCTTTGACCGAAGCCCGTCAATACGCATCGGCGCTGGGCGATTATCGCCGCGTTCTGAAAAACGATCCCGGAAACGAGGAGGCGAAAAAATGGATCGAACAGATCATCGACATTTACGGCAGTTTGAACAAATCCTACCCGCAGGAGGGCGAAGAACCGCCGCCGCTGGAATTTAAGAAGTAGGTGTTAATGGTTGATCGTTAATCATTGCTGTTAAAAAGATTAAAATCAGAGGACTGATCGGACGGATTTGGGCTGATAAAAGGAGACTGCCCACGAATGAACACGAATGAGCACTAATAATTCAAAAAATTTAAAACAAATTCGTGTAAATTGGTGTAAATTCGTGGGAAGAAAATTCTTTTTAACACTATGGATTGTTAATTGTTAATTGATCTTTCCCGCACCCATCCGAATCGGTTTGGTTAACGATCGGTCGAAGCTGAATTTACACGAACCAATTAACCATTTACCATTAACCATCAACAAAATATAAATTTTAAGAGACGGAGATTTAATAAAATTTTATGGGAAAATCGGCTAACGATTTACGCAGAGGAAATGTCATTGTTTTGGACGGAACGCCGTGCAAGGTGATGGAGTTTGACCGCAATCAACCCGGCAAAGGCGGGGCGATCGTTCAGACTCGTTTGAGAAATCTGATCACGGGCAACTCGTTCGAGCATCGTTTTCGCTCGACCGAAAACGTCGAACGCGCGGTGCTTGACCAACAGGAGATGGAATATCTCTATTCGGACGGCGACCTCCATCATTTTATGAACACCGATAATTACGAGCAGATCGCAATGGGCGAAGAGGATCTGGGCGACGCGGCCAAATGGCTGATGCCGGGGCTCAAGATCGAGGTCGAATTTTACGAAGGCACGCCGATCGGGGTCGAACTCCCGCAATCGCTGGAGTTGACGATTACCGAAACCGAACCGGTCCTAAAAGGCGCGACCGCTTCGAATTCCAACAAACCGGCCACGCTCGAAAACGGCGTGACCATTTACGTTCCGCCCTTTATGACATCGGGCGAAAAAATTCGCGTCAATCCGAGCGAAGAAAAATACATCGAGAGAGTTAAGTGATTTTGGATTTCGGATTTCGGATTTCGGATTTTTCCTTTCGGTTGAATCCTGATCTGATGTCCGGAAAACATTTGATCTTTGCGGTTTTGCGATTTGTCCGGATCTTTTGGGTAGTTTGATCTCATTCAAATCCGAAATCCGAAATCCGAAATCCGAAATCGTCAAAATGTTCTTTCTTTACGGCCTTTTGCTGACCATCGGTTTTATCATCCTGTTGCCGCGTTTTTTGTACGACGCCGTGCGCAAGGGGAAATACGCCGCCGGTTTTGGTCAGAGGTTGGGGAATTTGCCGGAATTCAGGCGCGACCGGCGTCCGGTTCTCTGGCTCCACTGCGTTTCGGTCGGCGAGACCAACGCCGCTCTTCCGCTGGCCCGTGAGATCCTGCGAAATTTTCCCGATTACCGTCTGGTCGTTTCGACCACCACCGATACCGGTCAGGAGGTGGCCCGCCGGGTTTTCGCCGATCTGGCCGATCTGGTCTTTTATTTTCCCTTCGACTGGCGCTTTACGGTCCGGCGCGCCCTGCGGAAACTCAAACCGGAGATCGTTCTGATCATGGAAACCGAACTCTGGTTCAATTTCATCCGCGAATCGCGCAGGACCGGAGCGGTGGTGGCGATCGTCAACGGTCGGCTTTCCGAAAAATCTTTCCGGCGTTACCGTTACATCCAAAATTTTATGCGCCGTCTTTTTCACTATCTCGATCTGGCGCTGGTGCAGACCGCCGACGACGCCAAACGACTGGTCGAACTTGGCATCCGGCCCGGAAAGGTGAAGATCACCGGCAACATCAAATTCGACCAGAGTTCCGAGACCGGAGAAAGCGATCTGACGGGGGAACTGCGCCGGAGGTTCGGTCTCTTCGAAGGCGCACCGCTGATCGTCGCCGCCAGCACGCATGCGCCGGAAGAGCGTTGGTTGTTGGAGGCGTTCAAAAAGGTCTACAAATCGCCGCTCCCGGAACTGCCCCGCCTGCTGATCGCCCCGCGTCATCCCGAAAGATTTTCCGAAGTCGCCGGATTGATCGAAGAGACCGGTTTCAGCTGGGCCAGGCGTTCCGCCGCGCCCGATCCGGCGGATGAACTTACGGATGTCATCCTGCTCGACAGCATCGGCGAACTGCGCGCCGCGTTGCCGCTGGCCCGAATGGTTTTCGTCGGCGGCAGTCTGATCCCGCACGGCGGTCAGAACATTTTGGAGCCGGCGCTCGCCCGAAAGGCCATCGTCACCGGATTCTATACGATGAATTTCGAGGCCATCGTCAAAGAATTTCTCCGGCGGGACGCTCTGATTCAACTGCCCGAGCTTGAAAAAGAAGATGTTCCCGGGAAACTGGCCGGAGTGTTGACGCAATTGCTCGGAGATCAATCGCGATCCGAGGAGTTGGCCGAAAACGCTTTGGCGGCGGCAGCGGAAAACCGTGGCGCCACCCGGAAAACGGTCGAATTTCTGCGCTCCCCGCTGGCCGGGCATCTGGGAAAGAAATTGGTTTGAGAAAATCTCGGAAAAAGAAGGTCCTGTCGCCCGATGTATTTATTTTATTTCTTCGCCGCCGTTCTCGTTTTCCTCGGCTACAAATCTCTGCGAGGCGGGATCGATTATCTCAGATTTTTCCGAAGCGAACTGGCCGCGCCGGTCTCCGGCTTTTCTCCTCCCGCTTCAGTCATCGCCCCGTGTCGCGGACTGGATCAAGACCTGAGGGAAAATCTGGCCGCCCTTTTCCGTCAGAACTATCCCCGCTACGAAATAATTTTTGTGGTCGATGAGGTCGGCGACGAAGCGGCCGAAGTGATCGGAGAATTGATCGGGAAACAAAATGAAAGGGAAGCGGAGAGAAGACCGGGAAAAGGGTTTTTGAAAACCCCGGACATCTTTCCTTCGGTCGCGGCCCGTCTGGTCGTTGCCGGTAAAGCCCGCGGCGAGGGGCAAAAGGTTCACAATCTGCGGCGGGCGGTCGGCGAGGTCAGGTCGGACAGCGAGGTTTTGGTTTTCGTCGATTCCGACGCCCGGCCCGGCCCCGATTGGCTCAGGTCGCTTGTCGCGCCGCTTGAGGACGGGGAGACGGGATGCGCCACCGGATACCGCTGGTTCGTGCCGGAGCGCGGTGGTTTCGCTTCGCATCTTCGCGCGGTCTGGAACGCTTCGATCGCCTCGGCGCTCGGTTCGAACGAACGCAAGAATTTTTGCTGGGGCGGTTCGACGGCGATCCGGACCGATCTGTTTGCCGAACTTGAGATGGCGGAAAAATGGCGCGGAACGCTGTCGGACGATTTCGCTCTGACCCGCGCCCTGCACTCGGCCGGCAGGCCGATCCGGTTCGTGCCCGGGTGTTTGACCGCGTCGGTCGAAGACTGCACTTTCGGCGAACTCCTCGAATTCACCAACCGGCAGATGAAGATCACGCGGGTTTACGCCCCGCATCTGTGGAAGGCTTCTTTGATCGGTTCGCTGATTTTTACCGGGACGTTCTGGGCGGGAGTCGCACTTTTATTTTTCATCTCGGGCCCCGCTTTTTGGATCACGGGAGCGCTTCTTCTGATCGTTCTGGCGCTCGGCGTCGGCAAGGCGCATCTCCGGTTAAAAGCGGTCAAAATGATTCTGCGGGATCATCAAAAAGAGTTAAACCGCAGTTTCCCGTGGCAGATTTCGCTCTGGGTTCTGACCCCGGCGCTCTATTTTTTTAACTGTTTTTCGGCCCTCTTATCGAACGAAATCCTCTGGCGGGGCATCAGATACAAGTTGGAGTCGCCGGAGGAAACCGTCGTTATGAATGATGACCCGGTAAAAAATTGATTGCCTTCGGGCGATTTTTTGAGATAAATTGTATTGAAAAAACGATCCGGTGCGAGAATCTATGCCCAAATTTTCATTTGCCAGAAATTTCGGTGTCCTGTTAGCGGTTTTGGTCTTTGTCTGGCCGGTTGCGGCCCGGACTGATTCTTCCCGCAGCGATGCGGGCCGCCTTCCGGTGATCGTCATTCCCGGTTTGACGGGGTCGGAACTGGTCAACAAAAATACGGGCGATAAGGTCTGGTTCAGTCTGAGCCGCGCCAAGGACGATGATCTGCGTCTTCCGGTAACGCCCGATCTGAAGTCGAACCGGGATGATCTGGTGCCGGGCGATATTTTGCGAAAGATCCAGATAATTCGTTTTACGCCCGAGATCGAAATTTATCAAAAACTGATCGAATCGCTCGAAAAGGACGGCTATTCGGAGGGGAAGATCGACGAACCTCCCGAGACTGGCGACGCCGACACTTTTTATATTTTCTCCTACGACTGGCGGCTCGATAATGTCGAGAACTCCCATATCCTGCTGGAAAAAATGGATCGGATCAGGGCGAAATTAAAGCGTCCCGATCTGCGCTTTAACGTCATCGCCCATTCGATGGGAGGCCTGATCGCCAGATACGCGGCGATGTACGGGCGGGCGGATCTGTCAACGGGAAAAATGCGTCCCGTCTGGAAAGGCTCCTCCTATTTCAAAAGCATTTCCATGATCGGCACGCCGAACGGCGGTTCCATCTCCGCTCTGAGTTCCTTGATCCACGGTTTTTCCCTGTTCGGGGTCGGAAGGATCAATATTCCGTTCATCCGCAATCTGTCCAAATTCGATCTTTTTACCATTCCCTCGATCTATCAACTGCTGCCGCACGACGGTCAGATCCGCGCTTTCGACGAAAATCTGAAGCCGGTCAAAATAGACATTTACGATCCGGCCAACTGGGAAGAATTCAGCTGGACCGCCTATTCCGACCGCAAGTTCGGCGATGAGTTCAACGTCGCCGGGCAGAAAAACGCGAGAGCCTATTTTCGCGCCGTCCTCTTGCGAGCCAAACTTTTTCAGGCCGCTTTAAGCGTCGAACCGGGCCGGAAAAATGCCGTTCCGATCTATTATCTCGGCGCCGAATGCAAACCGACCCTCGACGGGGTGGTCATTTACAAAGACCGGCAGACGAAGCTCTGGAAAACCATCTTCGATCTGGAGGAATTTACGAAACTCTCCGCCGGCAAATTCACCAAAGCGGAGATCGAAAAGATCTTTTATTCCCCCGGCGACGGGGTCGTTTCCCGCAGTTCCCTGACGGCGCATCGGCCGAAAGAGGGGCAAACAACCATCGTCTGCGGCGATCACAACCGTTTGGCCGGGCAGGCCGAGATCGACGAGAGTCTGCGGGGCATTCTCAATCTTCCCGAGCAAGAACCGGACGAGAAAAACCCGAACAAAGCGGTCAAAGCCAAAGATTTCAATTAAAGCTGACAAACCATTAACTGTGCGGTGCATAAGGTTGTCACTAATTGTTCAGGTCGGTCTGACCGGCACCCGCCTCTTTTCCCCCGGACTCTTTTATTTACATCTCCTTTTGGTGTCCCGAAAGATGGGTTATAATCATCCGACTGAAACTCACAAAAAACCTCATAAGGAGAAAAAAAATGCCTGACCAAAATATTAGAGAACTGACGAGATTGATGGGAACCGCGATCGAAGGAATCAACGGTTTAAAGACGGAGATCAAAAAAATAAATGTAAGGCTCGACAAAATTGACGGAAAATTCCTTGAGATTGACCGCCGATTCGACAAAATTGACGGAAAATTCGTTGAGATCAATCAGCGATTCGATGGAATTGACCGGAAATTCGTTGAGATCAATCAGCGATTCGACAAAATTGACGGGAAATTTGTTGAGATCGATCGGCGATTCGATGAAATTGACAAACGGTTCGCCACAATCGATCAAAAATTCGCCAAGATTGATCAAAAATTCGCCAAGATCGATAAGAGATTTGCCAAGATCGATCAAAGATTCATCGGGATCGATCAAAGATTCGTCGGGATCGATCAAAGATTCATCGGGATTGATCAAAGATTTGATAAAATTGATGAAAAGTTTGTCAAGATCGACGGAAGGTTCGATAAGATCGAGCGAAAGATGGGAAATATAGAAAATCAGTTGGTTCCGATGAGACAAAAAATTGACAGGATAGACGGTAAAACCGATGTGGTTGCGGCGGAAGTCGTCAAACTCACCCGGTCAAATCGCGACTTGACGAGAAGGATCGGCGCTTTGGAGAAAAAGGCCGCTTGAAATGTCGAATAAGATCGCCCAATTTGTCAAATTGATCCGCTCGACGAAACTGGAAAAAAAACTGGACACGGTCATTTTTTTCGTCACGTCGCGGTGCAATGCCGCCTGCCGGACCTGTTTTTATCACGAAGAACTCAACCAGCGCGGCGATCTGACGTTTGAGCAGATCGAAAAGGTGTCGCAAACGATGCCCCCGATCACCGATCTGTGGCTGTCTGGCGGGGAACCGACCTTGCGCAAAGACGTTTCCAAGATCGTCGATCTGTTCGTCGCCAACAACGGCGTCAGGCGGATCATCCTGCCGACCAACGCATTGATCAAAACGCGCGTTTTCGAGGTCGTCAAACGTATTCTGGAAAACGAAGGGGTCGAAGAACTTTACCTGAACATCGCGCTTGACGGTTACGGGAAAACGCACGACAGGATTCGCGGCGTTCCCGGAAATTGGGAAAAAACGCTCGACTGCATCGAGCATCTCTATCCGCTCAAAGACGAATTCAAAGACCGTTTCCGCCTCAATGTCAACACGGTCGTTTGCGCGGAAAATTACGCCGAGATCGAAAAGCTGTCGGAGTTTTTGTGGGAGAACTTCCGGCTCGACGGTCAATATTTCAACATCATCCGCGGCGAGACAAAGGTCGGCGACGGGATCAAGGAAGTTCCCGCCGAAACTTTGACCGGGATCTACCGCCACGCGGCCCGTCTGACCAAAAGATATGCCGAGAGGATGTTCGCCGGCGACGACCGGGCCAAAAGATTCGTCAAAAACGTGGCTTACGTCGGGACGATCATGACGCATTACCGGCATCAGCACGCCAATTTCGAAAAACCGACCCCGTGGAAATTTCCCTGCACGGCCGGCGAGACGACCGCCGTCATTGATTACAACGGCGACGTCCGGGCCTGCGAACTGCTTGACAAATTCGCCTCTTTGAAGGATTTTGATTATGATTTCGCGGCTTTGTGGCGGGCCGAGGCCCGGCGGACGGAACTCGAAAAGATCGACGGCGGAAAATCCTGCTGGTGCACGCACGTTTGTTTTATCCACGATTCCCTCCGGCATTCGAGAAGATCGGTCCTGACAGAGGTTCCGAAAAACTATTTGACTCGGGAGAAATGGGTATGATTCGCAGTTTGTTCGACACGGAAGATTCGCCTGAAGAAGAGAAAAAAGAAGAAGCAAAGCCAACCGGACAAGCGCCGGAAGAAACCGCCGCGGCTCCCGCTCCGATCGAATTGCCCGCTTCCGAAATGGAATCTTCACCGTCGGCGGAGGTCGGGGAAACTTCTTCGGAGGAAAAGGGAGAATCGGCGGAAAACGTTTTTGCCGCCGACCCTGAACCCGCCCCGGTCATTTCCGATTCGGCCGAACCGGATTCGGATCAGGCGTTTTTGGAATTGGAACGAAAAGTTGCCGAGATCGAAGAAGAGATCCGGGCGAGTGATTCGGAAGAACCTGAAGTTTCAACAATCGATTCGGTCGATCCTTTGCCGGAGACTCCGAATGAGTTCGAACCTGCGGAAACCGTCTCATCCGAAGATTTTTCCGAGCAGACTCCGCCCGCGCCGGAAAATGTGAATGGGATAAACGTTCAGGAAGCAACCGACCGCGATATGGAAACTCCGGTTCTGAAAGCACTGAGCAAAGGCGGGTTTCAGAAGATCGGGGCCGAACCGGACGAGACTCCGGCTGAATCCGCCGCTTCTCAGGTCGAACCGATCGAAGAACCCGCCATTGTGCGGACCGACCCTCAAACGGATCAGCCGGTTTCGGAATCGACGGCTCTGAGTCCGGCCGTTGTCAAAACGCCGCCGTCCGTCCCGTTTTCCGAACCCGAGCCGGGATCGAAATTAGAGGCCATCCGCCAGAGCGGTCTGGCGTGGACGGCGGCGACCGTTCTGTTCGGTTCGATCGCCTTTCTGCTGATCCTCGGCTGGTTCGCCGATCTCCTGCTGGGAACGTCGCCCTGGGGCGCGGTCGGCGGGATCATCATCGGTTCGATCCTCGGATTTTTCCAGTTTTTCCGGCTGACATCGCAGATTTTGAAAGACAGATAAAAGTTTTGAGTCCCGCCTAAATGCAGCCCGATTATGGCAATTCACACATTAGCCACCTAAAGGCGGGACTCAAAACCTCTAATCAGTAAATCCCCGACTCCGCATATTTTTTCGCCGGAACCGGCTCCTTTTTCTCCACCACGACTTCTTCGAACTGCTCTTCTTCGGTCGAACCGGCAAGAGCGACGGTCGAGGCGTTTCCGCCGGCGATGGTTTGCGTGACGGCGTCGAAATAGCCGGTGCCGACAAAGCTTTGGTGTTTGACGGCGCGGTAGCCGTCCGTTTCGCTTTGGAACTCGCGTTCCTGCAATTCGGCGTAGGCGGTCATTCCCGATCGGCCGTAATTCCGGGCCAGTTCGAACATTCCGAAATTGAGCGAATGAAAACCGGCCAGCGTGATGAACTGGAACTTGTAGCCGAGCGCACCGAGTTCGCTCTGAAAACGGGCGATCTCCGCATCGGATAGTTTTTTCTTCCAGTTAAAAGACGGAGAACAGTTGTAGGCCAGCAGTTTGCCGGGAAAATCGCGGTGAATGGCCTCGGCGAATTGGCGGGCTTCTTCGATATTGGGCTGGCTCGTCTCGCACCAGATCAGATCGGCGAAAGGCGCGTAAGAGAGTCCGCGCGAGATGGCCTGACGGAGTCCGTTTTTGACCCGGTAAAACCCTTCGGCCGTCCGCTCGCCAGTGATGAATTCGCGGTCGCGCTCGTCCGTGTCGCCGGTCAGCAGATTGGCGGCGTTGGCGTCGGTCCGGGCGATCAGAACCGTCGGAACGTTGAGGACATCGGCGGCCAGACGGGCCGCTACGAGTTTCTGAACCGCTTCTTTGGTCGGAACCAGAACCTTGCCGCCGAGATGGCCGCATTTTTTGGCCGAAGCCAGCTGGTCTTCGTAATGAACTCCGGCCGCGCCGGCCTCGATCATCGCCTTCATCAGTTCGAAAGCGTTCAAAGTTCCGCCGAAACCGGCCTCGGCGTCCGCCACGATGGGGGCGAACCAGTCGATTCCGTTTTTGCTCTCGGCGGTGTATATTTGGTCTGTGCGCTGAAATGAATTGTTAATTCTTTTGACAAGTTCGGGCACGCTGTTCGCGGGATAGAGGCTCTGATCAGGATACATCTGTCCCGCGACGTTGGCATCGGCCGCCACCTGCCAGCCGCTGCAATAAATGGCCGGCAACCCCGCCTCGACCTGCTGGATGGCCTGCCCACCGGTCATCGCCCCGAGCGCTTTGACGTAATCTTTCGAATGGAGCATTTTCCAAAGTTTCTTCGCGCCCATCTCGGCAAATGTATATTTCACCTCGACCGAACCGCGCAGCCGGACGACTTCTTCAGCCGAATAAGGCCGCTCAACGCCCGCCCACCGAGGATCTTCTTTCCAATTCCTCTCCAAATCCAGAATCTTCTCTTCCTTTGTCATAAAGTTTTTCCTCCTAATTTATAAGTTCGAAATTCAATCAAATCCAAAATCCAAAATCCAAAATCCCTAGATCGGATCAAACCTTCCCTCGCGGATCATCTCCTCGCTGACGGCGCGGGCGCGCCGGTAGGTTTCGATCTCTTTCTCGGGCGTGCCGGGGGGCAGTTCGCCGATGATCCGGCCTAGTTCTTCGTCGAAAACCCGCGAGATCAATTCCGGCGTGTGGCGAATCGCGCGGCCTTCGTCATCGGTGATCTCAACGGCGTCGGAATGTTTCATTCTTTGAGCGATCATCAAACGGTAGATCCGGTCGGTGGCCAGATCTTCCATATAACCGTCGAGCAGACTGGCGCCCCGACCCTCCAAAACTCCGTGGCGGTAGCGGATCACCGTTCGGACGGCCGCTCTTGTTCCGTTCAGCGTTTTTTGTCCGACGCCTTTGACCGACGGCCTCAGATCGGGATAGCGTTCGGCCGATTCTTTCCGGATGAAGTTCTGGTTCGGTCGTGGAAACTGGGCGACGGCGATCTCGTTCTGATCGGGATGACCGGTCCAGGCTCCGTCCATCCCGACGTCGGCCTCGTTCTTTTTGTCGAGTTCCAGAACCTTGAGCGCTCGCTCGTTCAGTTCGGGATCGATTCGACTCGGATAAAGTGCGGTCATTCCGCCGATGGCCAGAATCCCGCGTTTGTGGCAGGTCTCGACCAGCAGTTGGCGCAGGTTCTGGAAAAAAGGAACGTCGGTCGGGATCGTGTTCCGGTCGGGCAGAACCCAGGCCTGATCGCTCAGGTTGAAATGGATCAGACTGGCCATGTAATCCCAGCGGCCGAGGTTCAAGCCGATGATGTATTCGCGCAGATCGTAAATGAATTCTTCCATTTGAAAGGCGAGCGGATGCGATTCGACCAGCGCCATACATTTGATAAAACCTCGTTCCCAGCCTTTTTCCCGTTCGATCTCGCGAAAAAGATCGCGCCAGAAGAGAGCCTCTTCGGCCGATTCGGATTTCGGGATGTAAAAACAGAGGGGATGTTTTAGATCTCCGGCTTCGACGCCGAAAGCGATGCGGGCGGCGTCATAGACCGATGCCGACATCAGTTCATCAGGAATGACTCCGGCCTGATTCAGATGGAGGCCGCGAAGTCGGGTGAAGATCACCGTGTCGCTATCGATGATCGAAACCTCGCCGCCGCGTTTCGGGTCGTCGTAGGTCAGGTCTCCGCGCAGGGCCCGAAGGGCGTTATCGATGCCGGTTTCCAGATGCTCCCAGGTGTTGGCCATCGAATCTTCGAGATCGATCATCACGCCGGGCGCGCCGGAATTGAGCATCTTGACGACCAGCGCGGCGTCATCGGCCGGGCCGGTCATCTGGTTGCGCTGGTCGGCGGCCCAGCGGGGAAGTTCGATCTTCCAATCGCTTTCATTGGCCGAAGATCCCGGCAGATGACCGGGGCGGTCTCCACGGTGTGAATTTTCCAGAACCTCCGCTCGTTTTTTGACCAACGCCTGCTGACGCGGAGTGAATTCGCGATGCAGTCGCATCAGCAGATCGTAAAGCTGAGCCGGTAAATCCTGATCGGCGGCAAATCCGGCCGGAGCGCAGTTGATCCTTCGGTCAAAACGCTTTTCGGGAATTTGTGTCATTTTTATCCTCCTTTGTTTTATGGGTTTCATATTTCGATGTGTTCGAAATATTGAACTCTTGTTCGAAATATGCGACCAAGTATAACCATAAAATCCGGTTTGTAAATGAAAATCTCGTCTTTGTTCAAGATATTGAACACTTTTTCACAATCTCGAACACAACTTGAGTCGGAACCGACCGTTTGATAAACTTTGGTTGTTTTTCAATTGTGAAGTTTGAGCTCTTAGTTTTTTTATTTAAAACTTGGAATTCAACGCTCAAACTTCACAATTGACCGCACGAACTATGTCCGAAACATCCAATGCCATCGAGCGCGCTCTGACCATTCTGGAAACGGTGGCGCACAGCGAACGCGGTCTGACCAACTCGGAGTTGAGCCGGCGTTTGAAGATTCCGAAAAGTTCGGCCAGCTATATCTTGGGAACGCTGGAAAAAACCGGTTATCTGATGCGCGAGAGGGAGTCGGGCAAGTATCGCCTCGGGTTGAAACTGATGGGATTGACGCGCGAGATGCTCTCGCACATAGATGTTCGCGAGATAGCCCGCCCGGTGTTGGAGAAGTTCGTCAAAAAAACCAATCTCTCGGCGCATCTGGCCGTTCTGGACAACGGGAGGGCGGTTTACGTCGAAAAGATCGAGGCCGCCGGATTCGTCAAAATGGATATCTGGGTCGGGCATCGGTTGCCCGTTCATTCGACCGCCATCGGCAAGGTTCTGGTCGCCGGCCTGCCCGAAGACGAGATCATCGGGATTCTCAAACTGCGCGGGATGGAGAAAAAATCGCCGAAGACCATCACCAATCCGGCCCGATTTCTCAAAGAGATCAAAAAGGTTCGCGATTTCGGTTTTGCCATCGACAACGAGGAGAACAGCACCGGGGTCCGCTGTGTGGCCGCGCCGATTTTCGACGCCGAAGGGCGGACGGTGGCCGCTCTCGGGACATCGAGCACGATCACCGAGATCAACGAGGCCGCCCTTCCCCGGATCGTCGAGATGATCTGCCATTCGGCCGGGAAAGTTTCGCAATATATGGGATTTTCCGGCAAACTGCCGAAATACGCTTAAAAAAAACCGATCAAAAGACTTTCCGCCTTTGAGTTTTCCGCATTAAATTTGTAAAATCTTTGTTTCGCAATGAGCGAAAATTCCGAATCAGATGTCAATTCTCGGGAAATGATCAAACAACTTTCGCACCGGCGGATCTTGTTCGTGATGGGAATGATCGTGATTCTGGGCAGCATTTTTTGTTCTTTGTATGTATCGCGGCTGTTCGGTTTGGGATTTTTCTTAGGCGGAATTTTATCTTTTATCAATTATTACTGGCTCAAGGCGACGCTCAAAAGAGTCTTCGAAGAGGCGTCCGAAGGCGAAAGACCGGCGGTTTCGGCCGGTCGCTACGTCGGCCGCTATCTGGCCATCGGAGCGATCATCGGTTTTGTCTTTCTGACCAGAACGGTCCCGGTCGCTTCGGTCATTTTGGGGCTGACGAGCTTTGCTCTGGCGGTTCTGGTTGAGGCTTTGATAAGAATTTTTTTAATTGTATTTAATCGAAAGGAAATTTAAGAATGTTTTTATTTGCAGCAGAAGGCGGCGGTCATCACACTCCGCTGATCGTTGAATTCATCAATCACTATCTGGGAGAACCGGTTCACGAATTTCAGATGGCCTATACACGTCCGGCCTGGGAATGGATTTTCAAACAACTCGGAGCGAATATCAAGCCGGAAGCCGTTTTCGGCGAATACACGGCCGAAAACGCCATTCCGTGGTACACCATCATGTTCACCATCGCCTGCCTGCTGTCGGTGGCCGTCATCTGGATCTTCAAAGGCAAACTCTCTTCGGAAGACCCGAAACACGGACAGCTGACTCTGGAAGCCGGATTCCTGGCCTTAAGGGATATGATCATCAACGTCGTCGGCGAACACGGATATAAATATTTTCCGGTCGTGGCGACCTTTGCCGTGCTGGTTCTGATCTCCAATTTGATGGGACTGTTCCCGCTCTTTATGGCGCCGACCGCTTCCGTCAATGTCACGTTCGCGCTCGGCATCTCTTCTTTCGTTTATTACAACTACGTCGGCATCAGCGAAAACGGCCTGATCAACCATCTGGCTCATTTCGCCGGGCCGAAACTGCCCCTTCTGTTGACGCTGATCATCACGCCGCTGATCTTCGGGATCGAACTCATCAGTAATATGATCCGGCCGCTGACGCTGGCGGTCCGATTGTTCGCCAATATGTTCGCCGACGAACAGATCTCGGCCCAGATCTCCAGCCTTTATCCGCCGATCACGCAGTTTTTACTGCCGGTCGCTCTGATGCCGCTGGCGGTCTTCGTCGCATTTGTGCAGACCTTGGTTTTCACTTTGTTGTCGATGATCTACATCAGCGAAGTTACGCATCCGCCGCACGAAGAGCATCACGGCGATGATCACGCCGGGGAACACGGAGAAGAAGATCACGGCGAAGTGGCGGCCGCGGCGCACGCTTAAAAGGTTTTCAGTTTTTGCGGCGGGCGGTCCGGCCGCAATTTGGATTTAAGAAAAACGGATCGCATTTGAAGATTTCGGACCGGATTCGTTTCCGAAAAAAGAGATTTGCATTTTATAGCAGATATGCCCGCACGCAACAGGAGCCTCGTCTCTACGTGAGTATAAAACGAGCGCATACCGGAAGCGCGGCGAACTAATAACCACCGCAGGTCTTTTTCGAGGGATCGCATCCGTATGAATCTTCGCCGATTTTAAGATAAAAATTCAGGAGATTTTTAAGATGAAAAAATTTAAATTTGTATTCTTCGCGGCTCTCGCCATTCTGGCGCTGGCCACGATGGCTATGGCTCAGGACAACGCTCAAACCGTTGAGGCTTACACCAAACTCGGAACCGGTCTGGGCGTCCTCGGTTTCGGTCTGGCGGCCGGTTTGGCCGGCATCGGTCAGGGGCTGGTCGGTTCGCGCGCTTCGGAAGGCGCGGCCCGCAATCCGGGCGCGGCCAGCACCGTTCAGACTCTGATGATTATCGCTCTGGCGCTGATCGAATCGCTGGTTCTGTTCGCTCTGCTGATCGTTTTCGTCAAGATCTAACTTTGGCGTGCGATAAGAAACTAACAAAATGCGGGCGAAACCTCCGCGGAGGTTTCGCCCGCATTTTCTTTTAAATTTCCGCTTGACGTGTGTTACAACTTAGGAAAAGTTTTTTTGCATCAAAAATGAGCTTGAAGCGTATAAGAAAGTGAGCGGTGAGCAGAATTTGGAAGAAACGCATTTTTATTTGAATTCAAGCTGTTTTGATTAAAAGTTGAAATTTGACAGAGATTATTTGTTTGCTTACTTCATCACTGCTCACTGCTCACTGCTTACTTATGAAAAAGGATTTAGAAATGTTGGACAAACTTATCGGATTGACCCTGGCCGGAAAATACCGGATCGACGAGATGTGGCGGCCGAGCGGACTCGGCAAAGTCTATCACGGAACGCATCTTTTGATGGATAAACCGGTCGCCCTCAAGGTTCTTTCGCCGGCGCTGGCGGTCGATGTCAACATCGTCAACCGTTTTTCGGCCGAGGCCCGCACGGTTTCCGGTCTTTCGCATCCGAACATTTTAAGCGTGACGGATTTCGGCTCGGACGATGAGGGGACGGTTTTCATCGTGATGGAAGACGCGACCGGCGAACTCCTCAAAGACCGGATCGAACGCGAAGAGAAATTTTCGGTCGAAGCGGCCGTCCACACCGCCCGGCAGATCGCCTCGGCATTGTCGGCCGCTCATTCCAAAGGAGTCGTCCATCGCCGTCTGACGGCTGAAAACATCCTCTTGGCAAAGACCGGCAACGGCGGCGAACTGGTCAAGGTGCTGGATTTCGGCGCCGCTCATCCGGAAGACGACGGGTTGTTTGCCGAAGAAACGGCCGCCGGCGATTGGGAATACGCCGCCCCGGAACAAAATTCTTCCTCGTCCGAACCGGACGAGCGCTCGGACATCTATTCGCTCGGAGTGATCCTCTATGAGATGCTGACCGGCCGCCTGCCTTATGCGGCCGCCGACCGCGAAGAACTGGTGACCAAACAATCGGAAAATCCTCCTCCTCCTTTTTCCGCTTTCCGCGACGATCTGCCCGATGAACTCGAACAACTTGTTCTGAGAGCGATGGCCAACAATCCCGATATGCGTTATCAAAAGGCCGAAGCTCTGGCCGAAGATCTGGCGCAGATCGCCAAGGAATTCGGCGGGGCGGACGGTCTGGTCGTTTCGGCGGCGGCGGGAGCGGCCGCCGGGGATGCGAAGAACAATCTCTGGAAAACCGCCTTTGTCGTTTTGGCCGGAATCTCGCTTCTGTCGGTCGGAATGATCTACGCGACCTATACAAGACAAACCGAACCGACGACCGCTTTGCAGCCCGACGCCCAGGCATTGCCGGTTCAACCGCTCAATCCGGCGACCGGCATCAACGAGCAGAATCTGGTTTTCAGTCCCGACACGACCGTTCCCGATCTGACCGGTAACCCCAACGGACAGATGCCCGAAGTGATACCTGGCGGCGACGGATACGACCCCTGGGCTCGGGGCGGAGCGCCTCCGCCGGGAGCGCCCACCTATGCGCCCGGCGGTCAGATCATAACGGTTCCCGAAGGCGGAAGCCAGTTTATGCCGAACTTTACCCCTGAAGGCGGGTACGTTCTGGTTCCGGTTCCGGCCAATACAAATACCAACCCGAACCCGGCCGCTTCCCCGAAGGGAGAAAAACCTCCGGCCAACACCCAGCCGACGCCCGCGCCGAAGGAAAGCCCGACCGGCACGCCTCCGGCCGTCAAACCGACTCCGGCTCCGGCCAAACCGGAAACGACACCGGCCGTCAAACCGACCGAAAAGCCCAAGCCCAACCCGCCCGCATCGTCGGAAACCAAGGTTCAGAGCGGGAAGGAAAGGGACACGAATTGATTTTAGATTTTGGGTTTCGGATCTTGGATTTAGAAGGATCTAAATCAACCGTTTTTTTTCAGAACTGCGTCGGAGATGATCCGGCGCAGTTTTTTTTCGTCGTCGAAGGCCAAACCGATCTCCAGCACGTAACAGGGCAGATCGAATTTCAAATCCTTTAATTTAACGGCGTCCTTGGCCGTTGTCAGCATATTTTCGGCTCCGGTCGCGGCGGCTTTCATCTCCAGCCGGGCGATGTCTTTGGGACGGTAAAAATGATGGTCGGGAAATTTTTCGGTCGCGGCCAGAGGGATCTTCTCGCGCCGGAGTTGTTCGAAAAAGTTTTCCGGGTTGCCGAGCGCGCAAAAGGCCAAAGATTTCGATTTTGGATTTTGGATTTTGGATTTTGGATTATTGGCACTTTCGGCTTCGATTTGAAAATCTTCCAGTTTGATCAAACGAGCGGTTTTGTTTTCCGCTCGCAGGATCGGGCAATTCGGGTTGTAGCCGGAGATGCGTTCTTTAAGCTCTTCGGTTCGGTCGGACAGGTTGGTCCGGGTGATGACGATCAGGCCGGCGCGACCGAGGTTTTCGGGCGACTCGCGCAGGGTTCCGTTCGGCAGAAGGCGATCGTTGCCGAACGGATCGGTGGCGTCGATGACGACGATGTCGAGATCGCGTTTTACGCGCAAATGCTGAAAAGCGTCGTCCAAAACGAAGGCCGTAACGCCGAACCGGTTTCGCGCCCAATTTCCGGCCCCTACCCGATCAGCGTCGGCGATGACCAGCGCTTTTCCAAAAAGCTTTCGGGCCAGTTCGACCGGTTCGTCGCCCGAACGGGTCGGATCGCTCAAAATCCTTTCCCCGTCCGAGACAACGATCCGTTCCTTCGGGTTTTGCCTCCCGTAGCCGCGCGTCAGAACGCAAACCCGTTCGCCCCTTTCGGCCAGAAATCCGGCTACCCAGGCGACCAGCGGGGTTTTTCCGGTGCCGCCGACGGTGATGTTTCCGATGCTGACGGTGGGAACTCCGAGCGAAAAGGATTTGAGAACCCCTTTTTCATAAAAGGAATTTCTCGCTTTGATGATCGCTCCGTAAAGCCTCGATAAAGGTTGCATATGGCTGGATTCGGCGATTGACGGACGGGGCGCGCCGAAGAGGACATCGGTCAATCGTCGGCCCCGGATTTTTTCCTGTTGGTCGTTTGAATCAGCCTCTCCAGTTTGATCTGAGCCGAATGACTTTCGATGCTCTGTTCGGCGATTCGCGCGGCCTTGACCGGTTCTTTGGCGACCCCTCCGATCATCAGGGCGGCCGCGGCATTGATGATTATCAGAGTCCGGGCCTCATCGCGGCGATTTCCCTTTAAAACCTGACTGATGATATCGGCGCTTTCCTCCGGCGTTTCCGCTTTAAGATGATCGATCGAGCCGGGTTTCAGGCCGAAATCCTCGGGCTTGATCTTGAATTTTTTGACCTTTCCCTTTTCGACTTCGACCACGTATGTTTCACCGGAAATGGTGATCTCATCCAGACCGTCCGTGCCGTGAACAACCCAGGCCCGTTCGGTTCGAGAATTGGAGAGAGCCTTGGCGACGGGTTTGAGCAGGGACGGATGCCAGACGCCGAGCAGATGTTTGGGAGTTTCGGCCGGATTGGCCAGAGCTTCCAGCAGGTTGAGACAGGTTCTGATCCCGAGCCCCCGGCTGATGTCCTTGACGCGCCGGACGGTGGGGTGGAATTTCGGGGAGAACATAAAACAGAGCCCGGCTCCGTCCAGACAGGCTTTGACCACTTTGGGTTCGACCAGCAGCTCGATTCCCAAAGCGCCCAGAACCTCGGCTCCGCCAGTTTGGCTGATGACGGCGCGACCCGTGTGTTTGGCCACCGGAATCCCGGCTCCGGCGGCGACAAAGGCCGCGGCGGTCGAAACGTTGAAGGTTTTGGCCGGACTCGTTCCGGTTCCCGAAATATTGATGAAATTTTTATAGCGGGTTTTTATTTTTTCGGCCTGATCGATCATCACCTCCATCATTCCGGTGATCTCTTCCTCGGTTTCTCCTTTGGCCGTCAGCGCCGTCAATGCTCCGGCGATCTGAGCCGGGTTGGCGTTCCGGTCGGTCAGCTCCCGGAAAAACTCGGCCGCCTCGGGGCGCGACAGATTTTCGCCCCGGATCAAACGAACGAGGAATTTATAAAGCCCCGTGTTTGCCTTGCTGTCGGTGGCGGAAATTGGCGCGGCAATCAGCCAAGCGGGTTTCGGCATAGGGTTATTATAAACGGCGGCCGGTGGATTGGGAAATCCGCTGACGGGCCGTTTTTACATATCGAGAAAATTCCGAAGAAGCTTTTTCCCGTCGGTTGTCAAGATCGATTCGGGGTGAAACTGAACCCCTTCGATCTTAAGCGTTTTGTGGCGCAGTCCCATGATCAGTCCGTCGGGCGAGGCGGCGGAAATTTCCAGACAATCCGGCAAGGTTTCCCGTTCGACGACCAGCGAATGATAGCGTCCGGCCTGAAAATTTTCGGCCAGACCGGAAAAGATGGTTTTGCCGTCGTGGCTGATCTCGACCGGTTTTCCGTGGACGGGTTGGGGGGCGCGGACGACCCTGCCGCCGAAGATCTGTCCGATGGCCTGATGCCCGAGACAAACGCCGAGGATCGGCAACTGCTCTTTAAAGGTTTGCAGAACTTCGAGCGAAACGCCGGCGTCATCGGGCGTTCCCGGGCCGGGGGAAATGAGGATTCTTTCCGGCTTCAGATCATTTTCGATCTCCTCGACCGTCACCCGATCGTTGCGCCGGATCTCCATCCGCGCGCCGAGTTCGCCCAGATACTGAACCAGGTTATAGGTAAAGGAATCGTAATTATCTATCACCAAAAGCATTATTTCAGAAGTTCCACCGTTTCCGTATTTTTCTTTTCCTTGGCCCAATCGAGCGCGGTCTTGCCATCGTTTTCGCGGATCGATCTGTCGGCGCCTTTTTCGAGCAGGAATTTGACGATCTTGACCCTCGTTTCCGTAGGGACCTGGCTGTTCTGGGCGATGAAGATGAGGGCCGAAGCCCCGTTCTCTTTTTCGGTTTTGTTGACGTCGGCGCCTTTTTCGATCAGCATCTTGACGATCTCGGGATCGGCGTCGGAATCGACCACGGCCTCGACCAGCGGGAGCGAACCGGCGCTATCGGCCAGATTCGGATCGGCCCCGCGTTCGAGCAGACGGCGAACCAGATCGGCGTCGTTGCGGGCGACGGCCAGATAAAGCGCCGTCTGGTCGTTGGTTTTCTCCGAAGCCCGGCCCGGCAGGTTGACATCGGCGCCCTTTTCCAGAAGAAGATCGAAAATCTGATCCTTGTTTTCCTTTAAGGCCAGATGAAGCGGCGAGTTTCCCAGATCGTCGCGCAGATTGATGTCGGCTTTTTCGATCAGCAGTTTGATGATCGGGGCCTCATCGTGCTGAATCGCAAAGGTAAGCGCCGTTTCGCCCTCCTTGTCCTTGGCGTTCGGATTGATCCCGCCCTGCAGAAATCCCTTGACGGCCACCCCGTCGCCCAGTTTCAATGCGCGGAAAAACTCCGTTTCGTTGAAATTGAACCCCCGGATCTTCAACATATTCTGGGCCATTTCGGGAGACGTCTGATCGGAACGCGCTCCGCATCCGGCCAGTGCCAGAGTGGCGATCGAACAGATAAAAAGGATGATTGCTTTATTTGTCTTATATTTCATAACTTCACACCGTTTCGGAGGAATCGAACCGATCGCTCTATTCCAACCGGCTGACCTCTTTAGCCGTCGTCCGAAAATTCCTCGGCCATCTCCACCGCTTTGGTCAGCGCCCGGGCTTTGTTGAGCGTCTCCTGATATTCGTTTTCCGGCACCGAATCGGCGACGATCCCGGCCCCGGCCTGGATGGTCGCCTCGCCCGCCTCCAGACTGATCGTCCGGATGGCGATGCAGGTGTCGAGATTGCTGGCGTAATCGATGTATCCGATGGCCCCCGAATAAACGCTTCGGTCGGTCGGTTCGAGTTCGTTGATGATCTGCATCGCCTTGACCTTGGGAGCGCCGGAAACCGTTCCCGCCGGAAAACACGAGGCCAGCGCATCGAACCGGTCGAACCCGTCGCGAAGGCGCGCCCTGAGACTGGTAACCAGATGCTGAACGTGCGAGTATTTTTCGATCTTCATCAGTTCGGCCACCTCGACCGAACCGTATTCGGCGACCCGTCCGAGGTCGTTTCGGCCGAGATCGACCAGCATGACGTGTTCGGCCACTTCCTTCTGATCGGCCCGCATCTCTTCGCCGAGGGCAGCGTCTTCCGCCTCGCTTGACCCGCGCGGACGGGTTCCGGCGATCGGCCGGTAATCGAGTTTCGGCCCGGTGCAGCGAACGAGCATTTCGGGCGAAGCGCCGATCAGGGATCTGTCGCCCAATCTCAGGTAAAACATATAGGGCGAGGGATTGGTCGTTCGCAATGCCCGGTAGATATCGATCGGCAAGGCCGGAGTTCGGCGGCGGAATCTCTGCGACAGAACGACCTGATAACAGTCGCCGGCCAGGATTCTTTCCCTGATCGCTTCGACCGCCCGGAGAAAATCCTGCTTCGGCCAGTTCGGCTGAAATTCTCCGGCGGCTTCGCCCGATGATTCCCGTCGCCCGAACTTCGGCAGGGAACTTTTGAGCAGAAGCCCTTCGATCCGCTCTGTTTCCCCGACGGCCCGTTCGTAAAGCGCCCGGAGTTTTCCGTTGTCGCCTTCGGCCTCGTCGGTCAGGACCACCGAAACTATCTCGATCCGCTGCTTGAGCCGGTCGAAAACCAGCACGTTGCGGAAAAACATCCAGGCGGCATCTTCCGTTTCGGGCGGTTTTCCGTCATCGAGAACCCTTTCGAACCAGCGCGAGGCTCCGTAGGCGAAAAAACCGACCGCGCCGCCGCACAGAGGCGGCAGATTTTCTCTTTCGGCCAAACGGTTTTCGGCGAAATGGGAGCGCAGAAATTCGGGCAATGTCTGATCGGGAACGACCTTTTCCGCTTCTCCGGTTTCGATGACGGTCTCCCGGCGGCGGGAACGAACCGTCATTACGGGGTCGCAGGCGAGGAACGAATATCGCGCCAGTTTTTCGCCGCCCTCGATCGATTCGAGAAGAAAGGCCCGGTCGGACTTTTCGGCCACCCGCATAAAAGCGCTGACCGGCGTGTGGAGATCGGCCAGCACGCCGCGAACCACCGGAACGACGTTCCCTTTTTCGGCCTCGCTTAAAAACCGGTCAAATGTATTCGGGTTTAATTCCAGCATCGAAAAATAAATAGTAGTTTATATCTTTGATCTTGCAAAGTTGTGCCGTCTGGTCCGTCTATCGGTTGGGAAATAATTGTTTACTATTTTTCTCTTTACAATTACTATTTACGTGCAAACGACAAAACGGAGGCTTTTGAATGATTTACCGGACACTCTTAACATTCCTGCTGGCCCTTTTTCTGGTGGGCCAGAGCCTGGCGCAGACTCAACCCGCCGCGGATCAAAAGAAGACCGACATTTCGGATGAACTGCGGGAAAAATCAAACTCTCTGCTGAACGCGCTGGGGCGCGAGGCGGATCAATTTTATCTGCCGGAAAACCGCGTCGCGGCCCGGGTTGTGGTGGCCGATCTGATCTGGGATGCGGACGAAAAACAGGCCCGCCAACTCTTTCAAAACGCGGTCGGGGAACTGGATTCGCTGATCGGACAAATGGCCTTGCGGGAAATAACCGAGGATGAGGATTATATGGCCATTTACAATCTCTCCGAGATCCGAACCGATCTCCTGATGAAGATCGCGGCCCGCGATCCGGCCTTTGCCCTTTCCGCCCTCCACACGCTGACGCGCAAAAAAAACGACGGCACCAATCTTTTCGAGGGCGATGAGGCGCTTGAACTCCAGCTCGCTTCGGAGATCGTCAGCAACGATCCGAAACAGGCTTACGAGATGGCGCTGAAAAGTCTGGATAATGAGATAAACTACAGCGTTTTCGAAACGCTCGAAGTCATTCATAAAAAAGACGCCGAACTGGGAGCCAAACTGGCCCGCGAAATCATGGAGAGAATCCGGAAAAAAGGAAACGCCGGTCCGGCCAATGTCAGGGTCAGCAACACCGAAGCCAACACCGGCGCAAACGGGGAATCCGAGATCAACGTCTATCAGATAAAGATGTTTTTTGACAAGGTGAAAATTCTCAACCGCTGGGCGGTCAGGAACAAAAAGCCGTTGGCTTTGAGCGAGAGCGATTTTAAGGAACTGCTCGGCATTCTCGGACAAAAATACATCAAACAGCAATATCTCGGCCCGTATGAGGTTTCGACTCTGATGAGCGATCTAGATAAGCATTTTCCGGCCGCGGCTCAGGCCATCCGGCGAAAGATGCCGGGCGGGCCCGCCGCTCTCGAAGAAATGGTCGTCGGAGAAGATTTTCAGGCCGAGATCGAGGATCAATCAAGCGCCGACATCGTCAAATTGATCGAGCGAAGACCGACCGCCCAGCGCGACGCTCTTTACCGCAAGGCGGCCGAAAAAATGTACGCCGAAGGAGATGTTCTCGGCGCCAAGGAACTCTACGGCAAGGTCAAGACCAAACCCGAATATGATTACCTCGAACAGGAGCTGGAAACCCAACTGCCGCTGGCGTTGGCCGAAAGCGGCGATATGAGCCGGGTCCGCGAGATTCTGGCCGGACTTAAAACTCCCGAAGAGAAGATCGAGATCCTGACCGCTCTGGCCAAAAGCATCCTGGCCAAGGGCGATGCGAAAACCGCCCGGGGGGTGGTCGAAGAGGCCCGTTCGATGTATTCGGGGCGGATGAGGAGCCGCAAAAATCTGAATTCCATTCTGCAACTTTCGGAGGTTCTGGTCGTTCTTGAGCCGGAAGAGGGTTTTTCATTTTTGGAAAATAATATATCGTTTATCAATGATGTGATCGCCGCCGGAATTCTGCTCGATGAATTCAACGACGGCGGATCGGTCAAATCGGATGAGGTGTTATTGAGCATCGTTGAGGGAGAATCCTACCGCAATATGTCGCGCGGAGTGGCTCTGATCAGAAGTCTCGCCAAAGCCGATTTTGAACGGACGGTGGCTCTGGCCGATCGTTTTTCGCGTCGCGAAGCCCGCTTTTTCGCCCGGTTCCGGATCGCTCAGGCTTTGCTCGATCCGAAGGCCGAGGAAACCGAAAAAGAAGTACGGGACATGTATGAAGGCGAGCATTATGAGCATTAATTAATGAAACGATTGAGGGATCTGACCTATGAATCGAAAATTTGTTTTTCTTTTTCTCTGTCTGGGGTTGTTGGCCTCGGCCGCCTTTTCTCAGGACGGGATAAAAGAAATGCCGGTCAAAAGAGAAGTTTCGCCCGAGTTGAAAAAAGAGGCCGCCGATTTTTTGCGCAATACGGCCGTCGAGGTCAACAATATGCGGACGCTGGAGAACCGGATCAGTTTTTCGGCCGAGATGGCCGGGTTGATGTGGTTTCACAACGAGGCCGAAGCGCGCGCCATGTACCAGAACGTGATCGGCAATTTCCGGAATCTGCTGGGACAGTATGACGGGGATCTGAACGCTCTGGGCGTCGGAGCCGACGAAGGGACTTCGCTCCCGCCTTTCGGCGCCTCCGGTTCCGCCGGATCGAAAGTGTTCCGAAAGTTCGTCACGGCTCTGAGGGTCCGCGAGCAGATCACCATCGGTCTGGCCGAACACGATCCGCAACTGGCGCTGGACTTTTTTACCGAAACCGGAGAGGCCGTTTCAAATCCGATGATGCGGAAACAGATCGACGGAAGCGACAGCTATTTTCAGACCCGTTTGCTGTCGATGATCGCCGAACGGGACCCGGCCACGGCGCTTAAATTCGCCCGAAAAGGGCTGGCCAAGGGAATAAATTACGAAACCATCGCTCTGCTCAAAAAGCTTTACCAGAAAGACCCCGACAAGGGAATCGAATTCGGTCAGGACATCATCGGCAGAATAAAATCCGATCCGCCCAAACGGGAAGAACTCTATCTGATCAGTTCATTGCTTTATGCGGATGAAGCCAAAGACATGATGGACAAGACCGAGGAACCGGAGAAAAACAAACCGCCGATCTTCAGCCCGCAATCCAAACGGGAGATTGCCGATGTTCTGGCGCGCCGGGTTCTCGAAATCGAAGATTTGGAAAAATCCGAAGTCGGAAACTACCTCGGTGCGATCGAACAATTTGCGCCGGCCCGTGCGGCTCAGATCCGCGCCAAATTCAACCTGAAAAAAAGTTCGGGGCGGGATTCTGCGGATCTTTCCGGCGGACCGCCTCCGCCCAAGGCGATGCCCACTCCGATGGTGTCGCCGACACCCGAAGGCAACGATCCAGACAAGCAAATCGAAGAGACGTTCGAAAAGCTCGGCCAGAAAGACCTGCCCGAAGAAGAGAGACGGGCGGTGATCGAACGCGCCCGCAACATCATCGACTCCATTGGGGATCGCGAAAAGAAAATTGCCGGTCTCAGCATGCTGGCTTTGCAAATCGCGCAACTCGGAGACAAAAAGCTGGCATCAGAGATTTTAGATGACGCCCATTCCCTGATCAGCGTTCAGCCGATCAATTACCGCGATTATCTGGAAACCTGGGCGCTCGTCGGCGGTTACGCCAAGGTCGATCCCGAAAAGGCCTTCCCTTTGCTGGAAAACACCATCTACCGGCTCAACGATACGATCGCGGCTTTCGTCAAGGTCGGCGAGTTCATTGATGTCGAAGGTGAGATGGTTCAGGAGGGAGAGGTCCAACTGGGAAGTTTCGGCGGCGGACTCACCAGAGAATTGCTCGGCGGACTCGGAGAGGCCGATACGACCGTTCTGGATCTGGCGCTGGCCGACTTCAAACGAACCAAGGATCTGACCAACAGATTTGACCGTCCGGAGGTCCGCGTTCTGGCCAAGATGCTGGTATTGCGGGCGATTCTCGGAAACGATGATAAAGCCAAAACGGAGGAAGACCAAAAGGATGTCGGCTTCTAAATTTTGATATTTCGGTATCGATTTCGATAAGCCGGAACGCGGAGGGTAATCAGGCCCTTCGGCACATCCGTAAAGTTTGTTACAAAAAGAAAAATCCGATCGTCCGAAGCGAAAAAGGGGCGGGATTTTTCGTCTGAACCAAATCGAGGAGTTGATCTAATGAAAAAAGGATTCTTGTTGTTTGTCATTTTAACCTCTTTGTTCGTCCGAATCGCCGTTTCTCAGGAAAAGGCGACCGATGAGAATGAAGACGCGGCAGTTCGGTTGCGGGAACAGGCGGCCGAGCTCTTGCGGGAGACCTCGCAGATGACGCCGATGCTCAGTTCGACCGAGAACCGGATCGGTTTTTCCGTCAGGACGGCCGGGGTTTTGTGGGATCTGGACGAACAGGGAGCGCGCCGCCTTTTTCAGGTTTCAATGGACGAAGTGCGGCAGTATGTGGCCCGCACCGATGCCGAAATGAATCGGATCGAGACCGCTCCCGAGGGCGATTGGGGGACGGTCGCCTCTTCCGCCGAGGTTCGCGGCAGTGCCAACAAGATGTTTTCTCTGATCTCAAATCTGATCAATGCGCTCGACGATCATCAGCCCGAATGGGCGCTTCAGTTCCTGCAGGAACTCGATCAAATGATGACCAGTCAGGAATTGAGTCGCCGCGGCGAAAGGTATTTCAAGAACCTCGAAACCAGATTGCTCAAAAAGATCGCCGAAAAGGACGTGACGAAATCGCTCGAACTCGGCCGGCAAAAACTCTCCGAAGGGCTTTCGAGCGATGTCATAAGTCTTCTTCAGACCATTCATTCGAAAGATCCGGAAAAAGGGGCCGAATTCGGGCGGGAAGTTGTGGACAAACTCAAATCGGGCGGTTCCGGTTCGGCCTGGCTGACGGTCCGGCTTTTTCAAATGGGAGCGCTTGATTTCGAAAAGTCCGCGCAGAAAGGAACTCCTCAAAGGTCGATCTTCAACGAACGTGCGCTGGGCGACATCGCCGATGTTCTGGTTCGTCAGATAGCCGGTTCGACCAGTCCCCGTTCGACCAGAATTTCTTCGGGCACGATGAAATATCTGGAAAAATACGCTCCCAATCAGGCCGCACAGATAAAAAATGACATCGCCCGGCGCAGTAACGAAGCCGCAAGGAGAGGGTCGGTAACTGCTCCGAGCGCTCCGGTGGCGACCGCCTCTCCGGTGGCTTCGAAACAATCGGATTTTAACGAGGCCGTCAAAAGATTGTCTGCCGCCCGGGCCGATTATCAAAAAGATCTGCGCGAAACCGTTCAGGGACTCTGGGCCGAGGGCGTTACGCCGGAAGAAAAAAGAAAGATCATTCAAACGGCCAAAGAAAAGATCCTGGCCGTCAACAATCCCGATTTTCGGTTCTCTCAACTGATCTGGCTGGCCGGCGTGGCCAAACAGGTCGGGGAGAAAGAGGCGGCTCAAATGGTTCTGGGCGACGCCGAAAATATGATCAATCAACAGCCGCGCGAAAGAGGAGATTTTGACAAAAACCGCAATCTGGCCAACGCTTACGCCGGTCTGACGCCGGACAAGTCCTTCAGTTTGCTGGAAAATATGATCTCACCGCTCAATGATGTGATCGAAAGCTACATCAGATTCAGCGAATTTTCCGGCAACCGCCGGATCATCGAGGACGGAGAACTGATCGTCAGCAGTTACGGACGGCAATTTACCAGATATTTTTCATTTTCGAGCCAGACCTATAAGAGCCTGGCCGAAGCCGACTTTGATCGTTTGAAATCTCTGGGAGATCGTTTTTCCCGCCCCGAACTGAGAATCGAAACCCGTCTGCAAATCGCCGGAAGCCTTTTAGCCGCGAGCAAACAAACCCTCAATCCCAACCTCGGAAGCGGTCAGGGCGACGGCGGAGTGAGAACCATCGCCTACGATTGAAGGCGGATTTCGAAAACGGGAATTGGGATTGCGGATTTTATGACAAGTGAAATTTAAGGTTTAAGGTCAAATAAATCCGAGGTCCGAATTCCGCAACCCCAAATCCAAAAATCATCCCAGCCCGGTTCCGGTCAAACAATGTCCGCCATCGACAACCAGAGTGACGCCGTTGATGTAGCTGGCGGCATCCGAACAAAGAAAGAGCGCCGCTTTTTCGATGTCTTCGATCCGGCCGAAGCGGTGAAGCGGGATTTTTTTGATGGCCATTTCCTTGAACTCGGGTTTTAAGAGCCGTTTCATTCCTTCCGTGTCTTCGATCGGTCCGGGCGCGATGCCGTTGACGCGGATGCCGTAATGTCCCCATTCGACCGACAGATTCCGGGTGATGGCGTCGACCCCGGCCTTGGCCGCCGAAACGTGGATCTGCATCGGGGTGGCGTTGTAATGAAGCGTGGCGCTGATGTTGAGGATCTGGCCGCGATTTTTTTTCAGTTCTTCGAACGTCGCCCGGCAGACGTTAAAGGTTCCTTTGGTGTCGATATCGACGACCGTCCCGAAACCGTTGGGCGACAGTTCTTTGGCGAAACAAAGAAAATTTCCGGCGGCCCCGTTGACGACGATGTCGATGCGGCCGAAATGTTCGATCGTCGCCGCCACCGCGCTGCCGACCGCTTCCGGGTCGCGAACGTCCGCCGCCACGGCGAAACATTCTCCTCCGTTCGACTCGATCAATTCTTTCATCGGCTGGAGGCTTTCCATTTTCCGCGAAGTGATCGCCACGCGCGCGCCGTGTTCGGCCATCGCCCGGGCCACCCCGCCCGTGATCCCGGTCCCGCCGCCGGTTACGAACGCAACCTTGCCCTGCAAAATGTTATCTGCGAAAATTTTATCCATAATGAAAAGGATGTTACACAGATAAAAAGTAAAAAGGCAAAAGGCAAAGGGCAAAAGTGAAGAAAAAGACCGAAAATCACCGGCGCTCCGGGTTGGCAGAAATGAGGAAAAAGAAAATGTTTGATCTAAAAGATTTATTCCGGCGGGCAAAAATCATCTGCTTTTGCCTTTTGCCTTTTGCCCTTTGCCTTGGCGCGGCCTGTTCGTCCGAACCGGCCGATCTCCGCCCGCTGGCTCCGGCGGACGCTCTGGTTTATCTGGAGACCAGAGACCTGGGAAAGACTTTGAAGGATTTGACCGAAGTCAGGGTATTTCGGGAAAACGCCGCCAATTCCAAGGATTTTTCCTCGCTTGAAGGAATTCAGGCGGCGGTCGCCGTCACCGGTTTTGAAACTTCCGAAAAACAAGTGACGGGCGAGAACGCCATTCTCAATTTCAAACCCCGTTTCGTGGTCATCGCCGACACTCATCTGTGGAGTTGGCAGGCGAGCGGTTTCGCCGAAGAAGGCCTCGGCAACTTCGTCAACGAAACCTATGGGGGCGAGGTCGAACTGGAGGTTACGGGCAAGGACGGCGGGGAATGGTACGAATGGACGGCGCGCGACGGCAGGCAGGTTTTCGCCTTCGTCGAGGGCAGTCGGATCTTTTTCAGCAACGACGAGACGGCGCTCGAAAAATGTCTGGCCGTCAAACGCGGTGGGGCCGAAAGTCTGATGAAGAACGAGGGTTTTCGCCGCGCTTCCGATACCAGACAGGCGGACGCCGTGGCTTGGGGATATGTTTCCGGCGAGGGCGTGGCGCAGATGGCCAATCTGGCGGGCGTTTCGGCCGCCATCGAAGCGACCGAAGAGGGCGACGGCCGGAGTTTTATCGCCCGCGTTCTGCCGCAGATCCTGCGCAACACGACCAGCGAGATCGTCTGGACGGCCCGGCGGACCGAAGAGGGAATGGAGGATAATTACGCGGTTTCGCTGAAACCCGAGGCCGCCGGGGTTTTCCGCGAAACGCTGGTTCCTCCGGCCGAAATGCAGAACAAGCCGGCCGAATTCCTGCCGCCGGACGTTTTTTCCGCAACGCGTTATTCGCTCAAAGACCCGCTGATCGCCTGGCGGAGCCTTTTGCTCAAAACCAAAGAAAGCACCGATCAGATGAGCGGGGAAATCCTCGAACAGTTTTCCGACAGTCTTCTCGAACCGTACGGCGTGGCCGATGCCGAAGCCTTTTTGGAGTCGATCGGTTCCGATATTCTGACGGCACAACTGGACGCGGAAGGCGACCGATCGGCGGTGGTGGCGACCGTCAAAGACGCGGAAAAGTTGAAAAAATCTATCGGTTCGGCGGTTGATTTCAAGGCCGCGCCCGAGAAAAAGGGAAACGCCGAGGTCTGGACTTCGAAAGAGGGCGATCTGGCGGTCGCTCTGGCGGAAAACGTTCTCGTTTTGGGCGATAAGGAAAGCGTCGAGAAATGTCTGGAAGCGGCCGGGAGCGGACAGAATTTCACCAAAACCGAGGTCTTTCAGAAATTTGCCGAGACGAAAGCGGCGGCCGTCACTTTCGGCCGCGACCCGGAATCGGCCGAAAAGATCATCCCGGTCCTCGGAACGCCGAAAGAAGGCGCCAAACCGGCGGGGCGTTATCTAACCCAGACCAACTTCACGCAGACCGGCGTCGAGCGGAGAACCATTTCCGATTTCGGGTTGATCGGAACCATTTTGAAGCAGGTGGAAGAATGATTCGATTTGGAATTGCGGATTGCGGATTTTTTTTCAGAAGCAGATATAGAGCTATTTTCTTTAACACTAATTCAAACAAGAAAACTTTAAATGCCTTAATTCCTACTTGTGTTGACAAAAGACCTTGGTAAGAATCGGCGGGTTCTGAGTCCCGCCGGCCACAAGCCCCGGCCAATGATTATCAACAAGGCCTTTGTTTGGCTGTCAAAGGCCGCCTAAAGGCGGGACTCAAAACTTACTAACCTTATTTGTGAATACATTTACTCTCTGGCGGCTTTTCGTTTGAGAGCCTTGACATTTTTTTCGATCCATTCTTCGGCTTCTTCGAAATAGGCGAATTTTCGTTCGTCGCGTTTGAACTGCGGGGTGTGGATGAATCGGCGGCCGTTGCGGTGGCGGATCGGGTGGAGGATGTGGAGCATTTCGTGAAAGACTATGTATTCGACCACGTATTCCGGGACTTTCCGGTCATCGAGCGATTTGCTGACGATGATCGCTTCGTGGGTCGAATCGTGATGCCCGAGAATGCGGAAGGTTTTTCTTTGCGACCAGGAAAGAACCGGTTTCGGCAGTTTGTTGTCGAAATAAAGCAGATTGAGGCGTTCGAAGATCTGGTCCAGATCGTACGCCTCGCCTTTTGAGGTGGTGATCACTTTTCGGCCTTTGATCCGTTTGTTCTCGATGGCTTTTTCCCTGAGTTCGCTCGATTTGACGAACTCGCGGTAGGGTTTGGCGGTTTGGGGAGAGATTCTTTTGCTGAGCAGTTTACCGACCAGGATAAAGGCCAGAGATTCCTGCACTTCGAGCGTCGCTTCCTGACAGATCTCGGCGATTCGCACAAAGACGCGGCCGTCGCGGATGCGGATCGTGTGATTGATGCCGACGTAAGGGTAAAAACGGACCTCGATCTCCGGAACAGGCTTTTTCCCGTTGAGCGTTCCGAAGGCCGTTTCGTAAAGGGTTTTGATTTTTGACAATTTGCTTGTCATAAAATTTGATTATTTCAAGCGAAAAAATGTTTTTCAAACGGGTCGGCGAAAAAAGAATCCCACTATTTTTACATAGTTTTGGATAGAATACATTATTTTGTATTTTTATTGAGGTCTTGGCAAATTGGGCGAAGACAATTCCCATGACTTATCGGCGCGAGTTTTCCAAAGTTTAGAAATGCGGACAATAACTTACCAACACTATAAAATTTTTAATAAAAATGTTTATCAAAGTTTAACGAATAAATCTTGACAGATTACTTAATAAAATGCTATTCAATTAATGGCACAAGCATACTCCTTCAAAGGGTATGCAACAAACTCACAATGAGGAAAAATGTCTGCTCGTGACCTAAATCGATCATCCGAGTTAAGGGCGTCTGCAGTTCCCGATTCTCGCGGGCAAATAATTCTCTCAGCCATTATCAACGAACACCTGATAACAGGCGAACCGGTCGGTTCCAAGGTTATTGCCGAAAAATTTGCGAATGCCGCAGGACTCAGTTCGGCGACCATCCGCAATGTGATGAGCGATCTGGAAGAACTCGGTCTGCTCGAGCAACCGCACACTTCCGCCGGACGCATCCCGACCGATAAAGGCTATCGGTTTTACGTTGATAATCTGCTCGGTGTTTTAAGTCTTTCGGACGAGGATCTGCGGCTCATCAACCGCGAACTGGGAGTCAACGAAAAGGATTGGGCCGAAACTCCGGACAGAATTATGGAAAGAACCTCTCAGCTTCTTTCAGCTCTTTCTCAGAATGTCGGCATAGTCGTTTCACCTTCTTTGGCAAAAGACCGGCTTCAGCATATCGAGTTCGTCAATCTGTCCGATAAGCGAATTTTGGTGATTCTGGTTTCGGCCCCGAATATCGTTCACAACAAAATCATTCGGCTCAAAGAAACCTTTACCAACGACGAGCTTATTCGAACGGCGCGCTACCTGAACGCGGAATTCAAAGGTCGGTCGCTGGCGGAGATTCGGGCGGAGATCTTGAAGTTGATGCACGAGGAAACCGCTCTTTTCGATAAGTTGTTGCAAACGGCCATGATCATTTGTTCGCAGAGCATTGAAAGCGATGAGGACGCTCTTGGCGAGATCTACGTTGACGGCACGGCAAATATTTTGAACAAAAGGGATTTTGCCGATCTCAACCGTCTCCGGGAGTTGCTCAAAACGATCGAGGAAAAATCGCGCTTTGTCCAGATTCTAACCGAATGCATCGAACAGGACCCCTCCCTGCGCGGAGACGTTCAAGTCATCATCGGAAGTGAAAACTCCGCCGCCCCTTTGCAGAATTGCACCCTGATCACCGCCCCTTACCGTTTCGGTGAAGGAGAGACGCTCGGAACCCTGAGCGTGCTGGGCCCGACCAGAATTGAATACGAGAGAATGATTTCGATTGTCAGTTACGTGGCAAAAATTCTCGAAAGAACAATGACCAAAGAACCACAAAATTTGGTCAAAAATTAAAATAATAATTCGGTAAACCTATAAATGGATTCCAAAGATAATTCAAACAATATGGAAGAGTTTTCGGAAGAAATCGACATGGACGATTTGGCTTCGATAGACGATTTTATCAAGGAACTGGAGGCCAGAGAAAAAGACCTGGATATTTCGTCGGAAACGGTCATCGAGATCGAAGAGCCAGATTTCGAACTGGAAGATATTCCCGAATCCATGACGGTTGAAACCGTTATGGAAGGCCTTCTGACGAACGAGGCCGTCGTTCCCGAACCGACTCCGGCCGAAAAAGCGAAGCTCGGGGATCTCGAAAAGGAAGTTTCCGAATTAAGGAGTCAAATTTCCAAGATGGAATCCGAGCGGGTCGATTTGGTCGAGACTTCCCGCCGCCGTCAGAACGATTTTGAGAATTTTAAGAAACGAACCGAACGAGACCGGGAAGAGACTTTCAACAATCAGATCAGTCTTTTGATCGGTCAGATTTTGCCCGTTCTCGATAACCTGAACCGGGCGTTGAATTCAGCATCGGATTTTTCGCAGGAAAAATCGAAAGATTTTCAGCAGTTTTACGACGGGATCGTGCTGGTCGGTCGTCAGTTGAACGAGGTTTTGAAAGAGATGGGGGTCGAACCGATCGAAGCCGTCGGTGAGACTTTCGACCCGCATTTTCACGAAGCGGTCGCCACCGAAGAAACCTCTGACTTTCCGATCAATACCGTCATTGAAGAACTCCTGCGCGGCTATTGCCTCGGCGAGAGAGTGATTCGCCCGGCAATGGTCAAAGTTGCCACCTCCTCAAATTCAGCAATGTCAGCCAACCCATCTCCCGAGACGAACTAACTTCAACAAAATACATCGGGTATTTGCCCCTTTGAAGGATAAATAATTATGAGCAAAGTAATTGGAATAGATTTAGGCACAACCAACTGTTGCGTAACCGTTCTCGAAGGCGGTGCGGTTCAGATCATACCGAACAAAGAAGGAGGACGCACCACTCCCTCGGTGGTCGGTTTTACCGATAAGGACGAACGACTGGTCGGCCAGATTGCCAAACGGCAGGCGATGACCAATCCGGCCAACACTTTGTTTGCCGTCAAACGTCTGATTGGTCGCAAATTCGATTCGCCGGAAGTCGAAAAAATGCGTTTGACGGTTCCTTTCGAGATCGTTGAAGCGCCGAACGGAGACGCTCATATTCGGGTGATGGACCATACCTACAGTCCGCCGGAAATCTCCGCCATAGTTCTTCAGCGCCTCAAACTGGCGGCCGAAGAATTCCTCGGCGACAAGATCACCGAGGCCATCATTACGGTTCCGGCTTATTTTGACGATATGCAGCGGCAGGCCACGCGCGATGCGGGCAAGATCGCCGGTCTGGCGGTCGAGAGGATCATCAACGAGCCGACGGCCGCCGCGTTGGCCTACGGTTTCGGCAAGAACAAGAGCGAACGGGTGGCGGTTTACGATCTCGGCGGCGGAACGTTCGATATTTCGATCCTTGAGATCAACGACGGTATCTTCGAGGTTCTCTCCACATCGGGTAACACCTTTTTGGGCGGAGAGGATTTCGACCAGAGAGTGATCAACTGGTTGGTCGAGGATTTCAAGGTGGAAAACGGGATCGACCTGAAAGAAGACCGGCTCGCCCTGCAAAGGTTGAAAGAAGCGGCCGAACGGGCCAAATGCGAGCTTTCTTCGGTGGCCGAAACGACCGTCAATCTGCCGTTTATCGCGGCTGATTCCTCCGGCCCGAAGCACATCAACACGGTTTTAACGCGGAAGAAATTCGAAGAACTGGTTCAGGATCTGGTCGAATCTTCGGTCGAACCCTGCCAAAAGGCCCTGTGGGATGCAAAACTCAAACCGGAAGACATCGACAAGGTCATCTTAGTTGGCGGACAAACCCGCTCGCCGATCATCACGCAGACCGTCACGGAGGTTTTCGGCAAGGAACCTTCGAACGAGATCAACCCGGATGAGGTCGTCTCGATGGGCGCGGCCATTCAGGGCGGCGTTCTGACCGGCGACGTCAAGGACATTGTTCTGCTCGACGTTCTTCCGCTCAGCCTCGGACTGGAGACGCGCGGCGGACTTTTCGTCAAACTCATTTCGCGCAACGCGACCATTCCGCTCAAGAATACGATGACCTTTACGACGGTCGTCGATAATCAGCAGTCGGTTGAGATCCACATTCTGCAGGGCGAACGCGAAATCGCCAGCGGCAACCGCAGTCTGGCCAAATTCGAGTTGGTCGGCATTCCGCCCGCGCCGCGCGGCGTTCCGCAGATCGACGTTTCGTTTGAGATCGACGCCAACGGCATCGTCAACGTTTCGGCCAAGGACAAGATGACCGGACTCGAACAGGCGATGCAGATCACGCCGTCCTCGGGATTGACGCCGGACGAGATCGACCTTCTGATCATGGAAGCCGAAAACTCGGTCGAACGGGACCGCGACGCCAAGCAGATGATTCTCGAGCGCAACAAACTCGACTCGCTGATCAAAAACACCCGCAAGGCGATGGCCGAATTCGGCAGATCGCTCGGTCCGGAAAAAATGCACGAGTTCACCGTTCTTTTGAACGAAGCCGAGGAAGCCGCCTCGTCAGACGAGATGGAGACCCTCAAATTCCAGTTATCCCGGGTCGAGGAAGCGGCCAACGAAATAACCGCATCTTTGCTGGCGGCTGTTTAACGATCGCCCCCGACGCTTGAGAAATTTGCGTCGATGTCGCAAAATATAGAAAACGTCAGTTCAAAGATAATTGGACTGGCGTTATCTTTATTTTGGATTTTGGATCTTCTGATTTGGGATTTTACCGATCTCGGTTAGAATTTGAGGTCTGAGATCTGAAATTTGATATTCGCAAGATATGAGTAAGAGAGATTATTACGAAATTTTAGGCGTTACCAAAAGTTCCACCGAGGTGGAGATCAAGGCCGCCTACCGGAAACTGGCTATCAAACATCATCCCGACAAAAATCCGGATGATCCCGAGGCTGAAGAAAAATTCAAGGAGGCGGCCGAGGCTTACTCGGTCCTTTCCGATACGGACAAGCGCGCCCGGTACGATCGCTTCGGACACGCCGGAGTCGGTGCGGGAGCCGGGGCCGGGGGCGGATTCGATCCCGGTTTTACCAACATCGAAGACATTTTCGACCTGTTCGGATTCGGCGACATGTTCGGCAGCAGGAGCGGCGGTCGGCGGTCGGGCGTCCAGCGCGGGGCCGATCTGCGTTACGATCTGGAGATCACTCTGGAGGAAGCGGCGGCCGGTAAATCGGAGAAACTGAAGATTCCCCGTTTGGAAAAATGCTCCGAATGCGAGGGCAAGGGGACGGAAAAGGGGACGGAGCCGGAAACCTGCATCACCTGTAGCGGGAGCGGGCAGACGCGTTATCAGCAGGGCTTTTTCAGCGTTATGCGGACCTGTCCTAACTGCGGAGGCAACGGCCGGATCATCAAACATCCGTGTAAGGAGTGCCGGGGCGCCGGCCGGGTCGAAAAGGAGAGATCCCTGGAGGTCAAGATCCCGGCGGGCGTCGAAACGGGCTCGCGGCTGAGGATCAACGGCGAGGGCGAGGCCGGAACGAACGGCGGACCTTCGGGCGATCTTTACGTCGTCATTCACGTCGCCGAACACGAGTTGTTCGAGCGTCAGGGGGCCAATCTTTACTCCTCGGCTCCGATCTCGTTTGCTCAGGCGGCGCTCGGGGCGGAGATCAAGGTTCCCACTCTGGACGGAGAAGAAGATCTGAAGATACCGGCCGGAACCCAGACCGGAACGGTTTTCCGGATCAAAAGTCAGGGAATGCCCATTCTGGGCGGTCGCGGCAAAGGCGATCTGTTCGTGGCCGTAACTCTGGTTACGCCCCGGACGCTGACCAAAGAACAGCGAAAACTCCTCGAACAACTGGCCGAGATAGAGGACACCGAATTTCAGGACGAATCCTTTATGGACAAGGTTCGGAACATCTTCGGGTAGGGAAGTTTGTAAAGTTTAAAGGTTCAAAGGTGAAAAAGTTTTCCTGAGCGATTCGGGGGAGCTTTTTCACCTTTTTAGGTTTAAAATTGGAAACCGGGGGCAACCGGCGGGATGATCCTATTGTGAAAATCCGTAATAAACAGGTCTGATTCAAATATGAGGTGTTTTGGGTAATGGACGAAAACAAGAAAAAAACGGCGAAAAAAGTTGCTGATTCCGTATTGGAAGCATTGTTTCCGGATCATCTGAAAAGAGCCAATGAAAACTCCGGTTGGTGCAAAACCGTTTCATCAAAGCCCGGAGATAAAAAACCTAAAAAGCAAAAGCGTTTTTAAGTTAAACCCGGTCGGACAGCCGGATTGCGCGGATTTTTGGGCTGGAAATTTAAGCCGGATTCATTTTTTACTCCGGTCGATGGCGACCACCTCGAACGGGGCGTTTCTGAACGAGATCGTTTTCAAACGCCGTTTCGGATCGTTTGCTCAGCCGTTCTCTTTTTTCAATCTTTCAGCCGCCGAGTTTTCCCCGATCGCCCGGACGGACAGATCCCGGAAAACTCTTTTTATCTTGTTCTCGGTAAAACGAACCTTGTCATCGGCCAAGACGGCGATTCCGATCCCGAAGCCGAGAGCGTTCGAGAGGCCGGGCGCTTCGCCGGTGTTGTTTCCGTTCGAACCAGTCGATTTGAGCCCGGGTTTCGGATTTGAGGTTTTCAAGTCGCTTATTGAAGTCTTGATTTGACTGCCTCACTAACCTTTTTGCCGTCAACGGTTTTGCCCGCCAGACCTGCCAATGATGCTTTCATGACCGCGCCCATATCCCGGAGAGATGTGGCCCCGGTTCGACCGATCGCCTCGGCGACGGCCATTTCGATCTCCTCATCGGTCGCGGCCTTCGGCAGATATTCTTCGAGGACTTTGATTTCGGCATTCTCCTTCTCGGCCAGTTCCGAACGCCCGCCTTTTTCGTATTGTTCGGCCGAATCGCGGCGCTGTTTGACCAGCGTCTGCAATGCCTTTTCTACTTCTTCGTCCGTCAGATCGGATCCTTTTTCGATCCTTTTGTTCATCAAATTTGCCTTGACCATCCGCAGAACCGAAAGTCGTTCGGCTTCCTTTGATTTCATCGCCGTTTTCAGATCGTCCAAAATTTTGTTTTCCAAACTCATAGTAAAAATAAAATTCTCCTCTACCGGTAAGTTTAGCTTTCCGGGCATTAAGTTCCAAGCAGGGAAATCAAAGTTTTCGATTGGGTTTTCCGTGTTTTTCGGTCGATGTGGTAATCTGTCTATTCCTTCAGACGAAAAGGTTTTCTTGTCCGTTTGCATCCGCCGCCGGGCGGAATTAATTTGGAGGAACCGGCAATTGAGATTATGAAGAAAAGCTGGGGCTTCGGGATTTTAGCCGGAATGATCATCGCTCTTTACGGGCTGTATCCGCAGTTTGCGGTAATCAGCGAGCGGGGCCCGGATTACAACGGCGTATTCGCTTCGAACGATCTGGATGAACCGGCTTACGCCGCTTATCTACAGGCTTTGATCGACGGTCGATCGCGGCTTAATGACCCTTACACCGGTCGCGACTCAACGCCGGAAAACCCGCAGCCGGAGTCGATTTTCTCGATCCAGTTCGCCGCGCCTTATGCGGTCGGAATTCCGGCCCGTCTGCTCGGTCTGAACGCCGCTCAGACATTCACGGCGCTTTCGGCTCTGGCCGGGTTTCTGACAGCTCTGGCTCTTTTCTGGCTGATCGTTCAGATCACCGGCGAAGCGCGCTTCGCCGGCATCGCCGTGCTTTTGATTCTGCTCGGCGGCGCTTTGGCCTCGGGCAACGGTTTTATCAACGAATTGCTGGGGCGGGGCGGGGCCTATCCTTTTCTGCCGTTTTTGCGCCGGTACATTCCGGCGGTCGCTTTTCCGTTTTTTTTCGCCGTTTTCGGCTTTCTCTGGCTGGCATTAAAGAGCGAGGTCGGCTGGAAGAAGTATCTCTCTTCGGTTCTCTCAGGCCTGTGTTTTGCGTTTACGGTCTTTTCTTACTATTACCTGTGGACGACGGCGGCCGCATTTCTGTTTGCGCTGACCCTTTTGTGGCTGATCATTCGTCCGGAGAACTGGAAACGCGACCTCAGATATTTGCTCCTTGCCGACGGTGTCGCTTTTCTTTTTCTGATCCCTTATGGTCATCTGCTTTCGGGACGCTCTCAGGACATAGATTCGGTGCAGATGCTGGCTCTGACGCACGCGCCGGATCTCTTTCGGGTTCCGGCCGTCATCTGTTACGTCGTGTTGCTATTGATCGGTCTTGCCGTCCGGCTCGGCTACGCCCGTCTGAAATGCGTTTCGACCGTCTTCCTTTTGGCCTTTTCCATCGTTCCGCTGATAGTTTTTAATCAGCAGGTCATCACCGGGCGCTCGCTTCAACCCTTTCATTACGAATTTTACGTGGTCAATTACGTGACGGCTTTGACGGTCGTTCTCGTTTTGTTCTTGTTTCTCAAACAGATTCAGGGGCGCAGGTTTTACGCGCCGATCCTTCTGATTCTGGGATTGGCGGCGGTCGTTTGGGGATTTTTTGAGGTAAGATCGACGACCCGGTTGCTGATGTTCTGGAACGTCATCCGCGACGAAGCCTGGCCGGTTTCCGAAAGACTGGTCGAACTGGCCCGGGAAGACCGGAAAAACGGACAGGGGGCCGTCACGCTCAATTTCGATTACATTCAGGCCGACAATCAAACGACCATTGCGCCGCAAGCGGTTCTCTGGGCCAGACATCTGCACGTTTTCGCCGGAGCCGATCGGGAAGAGAACAAGGAGCGGTTTTTTCAACTGATCTATTATTCAGGCCGCGATGCTGATTGGCTGCGAGAAGACATCGAGCGGGGCGACATTGAGGCCATTATGGCGCTTTTTAGTTGGGACAGGTTCAATCCCCGCCTGTCTGTCAATGCCCGCCCGTTGACCGCCGGAGAGGTCGAGGAAGAGGTCCGTCGGTATCGGCTTTATTGCGAAAATTTCACGTACCGGCAGGCGTCGGCTCCGGCCCTTTCATTTCTCGTCAAACCAAGCGGTAAGGAAATTGATCTGACGAACCTGGAGCGCTGGTACGAACTGGGGCCGGGGGAGAGTTTCGGAAAATACACCCTGTATAAATTGACTCTCAAACCCGCACAACCAGACCAACGGGAAGGCTCGGAAACCGACCGCTGATTGTTCAAGACGGCGACACCGTAAAAGAAAAGACCGCCCGAAAATTTGGGCGGTCTTTTCTTTTATTACTCGTAAAATATAAAAACTATCTTTTAAGCGGCGAGAATGTCATTCGATGTTTCGGCGAAGACTCTTCTGCCGTTTAATGCATCATCAATGATTTCCCGCACAGCTGAAGCATCAGGATTTACGTCCATCCGGGCACAGGCCCGAAGATGTCTGATAATTCCCTCAGTTGCGATCTCCAGAGGCGCGCCGCTCAGTTTTGAAAAACGGCGTGCTTGAATATGATCAATTTGTAAAATTCTGTCTTGTAATGTCATCGGTTTAGCTGCTGCTGCCACGTTATTCTTTATCCTCCATCAAATAAGATTTTTTACTTCACCCTTGTGAAAATTGTCGCAAGGAGCAATAAAACATCTTCAAAAAACACAATTAAAGTTATGTTTTTTGTATTATTTAGTTGAAATTTACAAACAAAAAGTTGCTGTGTTTTTAACCTACCATCAGTGTTTTTCAACTCAATTTAACAAGATAGTAACAAATTTTTTCGGCTTTGTCACCATTTTTTTTTAAGTTTGTGATTTTTTTCTCAATCTTTTTTCAACGGCGAAGAAAAAGGCCTTTGAAACGATCGTTTCAAAGGCCTTCGAAAGCTGATTTCTCAGCTCTTATTTTTTCGCGACGGCATCTTTCAAAGCTTTACCGACACGGAATTTAACGGTGGTTTTAGCAGGAATTTTGAGCGGTTTGCCGGTAGCCGGATTACGACCTTCGCGGGCTTTGCGTTGAGCTTTAACCAATTTTCCAAAACCCGGAATCGTGAATTCTCCGCTCTTTTTTACTTCGCTGGTGGCAAGGGCCGCCAGGGTGGTAAAAAAGTCTTTAGCTTCCGATTTTTTCATTCCTGTTTTATCAGCCATATGGTTGATAATCTCCGTTTGTGTCATTCCCATAATTTTAATTTAACCTCCAAAAGTTATTGTGATGTTTAAAATACTACTTAATTGAACATTTTTGCTGGCAATATTGCAAACCCTAAAAAGGCAAAAAACCACCAAATTAAGTAAAAATAGATGGTCGGGGCGGCAAGATTCGAACTTGCGACCTCACGGTCCCAAACCGTGCGCACTACCAGGCTGTGCTACGCCCCGGCCCGGTCCCTGTTTCATTCAAGAAACAATACCAAATGCCGAATTCTACAGGCGAAAACGTGATTGGTCAAGTTAAGTCGCGGTGAAATCGCGCAAAAATCGAATTATTTTCTTCGTCGCTCGGGCGCGGTGGCTGATATTGCGTTTTATTTCTCCCGACAACTGCCCGAATGTCTCCTCAAACCCCGCGGGGATGAAGACGGGGTCGTAACCGAAGCCGTTGTTTCCGAGCGGTGCCGGGGCGATTCTTCCCGGACAGATTCCATCGGTCTGGTGGATGATGCGTCCTTTCTCGTCGGAAATAGTCATTGAACAGACAAAACGGGCCGCCCTCCGGTCATCTTTCTTTGATTCGATCTCTGCGAGGAGCGCGGCGATCTTCTCCGGGTAGCCGGAATTTGCTCCGGCGTAGCGAGCTGAGAAAATCCCGGGAGCGCCGCCGAGGGCTTCGACCTCAAGCCCAGAATCGTCGGCCAGCGCCAAAAGTCCCGTCCTGATGGCGTAAGCCTTGGCTTTTAAGGTTGCGTTTTCCGCAAATGTGGTTCCGGTTTCCTCGACATCGCCGACGTCGGGAAAGTCCTTTAAACTCCGCAAACTGAGAGGCAAACCGGACAACAATTCTTCCAGCTCGGCGATCTTTCCCTGATTTTGGGTGGCAATGAGCAGTTCCATCTGACCTTTGTTTAGTATCTTGATTCGGGCCTGGGAGCAATTCCTTGTTCCGGGCTAAATTAAGGGCGAATATCCTTTAAATTACAACGAGTAAAGGACGTATGACAAAGCGCAAATCCATATTTTGGTTGCCAAAAAGGGGTGTTTTAATGTATAAACTAAAAAGCGGACTTTTCCGCGGCACTCCTTTAACCAACGAGACTTTCGTGAGGAAAACCTAACCTTGGATCTTGCTGTCAGCCAAACTTCAACCGCTAATTCGTCAAAAATGCCTTCGGAAAATGCCGGGAGGGACGAGAACGTGTTTGTCATGCCCGTGAAGAATGGGGGCGAATTGACGTTTAAACTCGGGCTCTGGCTTTCGGGGCTGGAGAGTTTTCTCAACATCAGAAATCATTCGTTCGCTGAGGAAAATCACACCAAGGTTTCGGGCCGGGATTGGTCGCGGGAATTTCGTCTGACCAATTCGGCGCTTCTTTTATGTTCGCGCCTGGCCTTCCAGCTGGGCAAGGCCCTCAAGGACGGAAAATCAGCCGGAGGAAGCGAAAACGGTTTTGATTTTACCTCGGAAGAGGTTTATGAACTTTCGCTGGCGTTGAAAGAGGCCGTTTTGATCAATCAGGGAATGCTTCGCGCCGCGCCGATCAAATTCGGTGAATGGACCGCCTGGAGCAATCTCCTTTCCGGGAAATTCAAAAGCGTCGGCGTTTTCGACAAACTTATCAAAAACGCCGAACAGGAGGGCGAAAAGGCCCTGCCCGAACATCTGGCCAAACTTCTTGGATCGAAGGCATTGCCGTTGGCCGTCAAAGCCGATCTGCAATTGGTTTTGCCGCTTTTCGCCAAAGTCCTCAAATGGCTTTCGGTGATCGGCGAAATGCTTAAAAACGACGAACCGCTCAAGCCGTCCCTGCTGATCTTTTCGCGGATTTACGAGCAGATCAACGAATTGACCAATTACATCAACAACCGCCTCCGCCGCTTTCCGAACGAGGAAGACGAGCTTTTCGGCACTCTCGACGGCGCCGCCTACACGGCTTCGATCGAACTCCGCAAGGTCTTTAATCACGAACTGTCGGGAATCGCCGATATTCGGACGACGCCATCGGTTTTCGCCAAGATCGAAACCGCCTATGCGCTTTTGAACGACAGTTTCCAACTGACCCTGATAACCTTCGCCCAATTGATCGAACCCTCGATCGAATCCGACAAGATCTTTCCCAATCTGAAGGTAAAACTCGAACAGTCGATCGTTTTGCGCCAGAAAATGTGGGGAGTCCTGCAGGATGTGCGCAACGCCGAACAAAATCCCGGGAATTTCCCGTTGGAAAAACTGAACGAGAAACTGACCGATTTCCGCGATACGACCCAGCCTTTCCTTTTTTATAAGGACAGGGAAACAATGGAAAGGTTCATCGAAGAAGTCCTGATCACCAGCAACAATAAAGATCTGGTGCCGATCCTCCATCGCTTCGGGGCATATATCGAAACCCTTTTCGGTCAGGTCAATATGCGCGTCGTCCTCGCCAATCATCCCTTCGAAGGTTAGTCCCCCTTTTCGCCTCAATCCGAAATCCGCAATCCCAAATCCGAAATCAAATCACTGCGAGCGCAGGGTCGCCAGCGGCTTCTTAAAAAGAACATCGAAACTCGCCGCCGCTCCGACTATCATCACCAGAAAGGTCGTGATCAGAATTCCCGCCAGAGTCAGCCACGGGTTGAATTCCCAATCTATCTTTAAGATATATTCCGACACGAAATACGAAAGAAGAACCGCAAAACCGGTGCCGATGATCCCGGCCAGAAGCCCCAAAATGCCGTATTCGGCGAAAAGGATGGTGGCCAGCGTCCGGCGTTTGGCCCCGAGCGTCTTTAAGACGGCGTTTTCGTAGATCCTCTGCGATTTGGTCAGGGCGACCGAACCGATGAGGATCAGGATCCCGCTCAGAACGATAAAGCTTCCGACGAACGAGATGGCCAGGACAAAATTGTTGATCAGTTTCTGAACGACGACGGCGATGTCCATCACGTCGAAGATCTGGACGTTCGGGAATTTATCCAAAATGTGCAGTTTAAGCCGGGCCCGCGGCGTTTCCGGGATTCTTTTGAGGATCGTGGCCACATAGGTCTGCGGGGCTTTTTCCAGCGTGCCGGGACGGAAAACGAATATAAAAGCCGTGCGCGAATTGCCGAAATCTATCTTGCGGACGTTGACGATGCGGGCCGTGATCTTGCGACCGGAGATGTCGAAGGTGATCGTGTCGCCGATCTCGACCTCCAATCTTTCGCGCCAGCGGTCGTTGATCGAAACTTCGGGTTCGTCCGCCTTTGCGTCTTTCGGCCACCACTCGCCGTCGACGACCGATTCGTTCTCATCGAGATCGGCCCGGTAAGTGATGGCGAACTCCCGGCCGATCTGACCCTGTTGCTGGCGAACCTCGCGGTCCTGAAAGTCGATCGGTTCGCCGTTGATCAGAGAGATTCGGGCCCGGACGGTCGGGATCGATTCGGGTTCCTCGCCCGTCTCGTCCCGGAGGATCTGTTTCAGTTCCTCGATCTGACTCCGCTGAATATCGACGAAAAAGAGGCTCGGCACGTTCTGACGGTTGGAAAAATCGAATTCCCGGATCAGATTTTTTTCCAGCGATTGAACCGCCAGCACGACGAAAGCGCCGAGTCCGACGGCCAGAAGAATGATCCGCGTTTGATTGCCCGGCCGGTAGAGCGAATTGACCGCCTGGGCGACGGCGAACGAGCCGAATTTTTTGAAGCTCCGCAAAACTCTGGTCAGCGCAAAGGCCGCTCCGTAAAGCACCGCCGAGGTGGCGCCGAGTCCGACCAGAAAGTAGGCCCCGACCTCGAACGATCCGGCCTGCCAGGCGGCCAGCGCGACCAAGCCGATCAGCGCCAGCAGTCCGAAGGTCCATTTGATCGGGTCGAGCCGCCGCAGTTTTTCGCCCGTCTCATCCCGCAACAGAAGTTTCGGTTTGATGTTTCGGATCTGAAGCAGAGGAAGAGCCGAAAACAATAGGGAGATCAGAACGCCGAGCGCGATGCCCTGACCGGCGCTCGAAAATTGGACCAGATAACTCATCGTCCGCGGCAGGTCCTCGGCGAAACGGTATTTGATGAACCAGAGCGCCCCTTGCGCCAAACCGACGCCGAACAGACTGCCGATGAATCCGAGAACCAGAATTTGCAACAGATAGACCGTGATGATCCGCGTGCCGCCCGCCCCCAGACATTTGAGAACGGCCACCGATTTGCGTTTTTGTTCGACAAAAGATCGCGAGACGTTCCAGACCCCGACGCCGCCGAGCACCAGAATCAAAAGACCGGTAAGCGACAGGTAATCTTCGGTTCTTTTGAATTGTTCGTCGAGATTTTCCTGGGTTTCGCGGTAAGACTGAACCATCAGCGTCGTGCCGCGCAGGGCCTCGCGGAGTTCTTTGACCAGTTCGGTAGGATTGGCCGATGTCCGGTAGAGGATGCGGCGGCGAATGCGTCCGGTGTTTTTGGTCAAACCGGCCTCGTCAAAGGCCTTGCTTTCGACGAAAACCCGCGATCCGAGCCGGAAACCGCTGGCTCCGCCAGGTTCTTCGTCAAAGGTGTCGCGGATCTCGAAGTCGGCTTCTCCGATCCGGATCTTGTCGCCGACCTTAACCTTCAACTCTTCGAGCAAAATGCGGGCGACGACCGCGCCCCGGTTTTCCAGCAGTTTGAAATCAAACGGCCGGCCGTCGGAAAGCCTGAAATCTCCGACCAGCGGAAAAGACGGCTCGATCCCCTTGAGGGCGACGAATTTGACGTTTTCGTTCGAGCGGTCGGCCGCCCGTGCCAGAACTGAAACCTCGATCGTTTCGTCGCGGGCTTCGATGATATTCGATTTTCCGACGACCGATTCGATCCGGGAAATCTCATCGGGAGAAAAGGCGCTGGTCGAATTGATGACAAAATCCGCGGTCAAAAGTTCGCGGGCGTCGCCGCCGACGGCGTGGCCCAGATTCTGGATCAAAGAGCGCAGAGCGACGATCGAACCGACCCCGATGGCGATGCACAAAAAGAAAAACAAAAGCCGCCGCCAGGATGAGCGGATTTCGCGGAATGTCAGGTTTAAGATAAAGTTCATAACAATTTCGGATTTCGGATCCGGGATTTCGGAAGTATGAGAATCCAAAATCCAAAATCCAAAATCTAAAATCTCAGGTTTTCTCGTCGCTGATGATTCTTCCGTCTTTCAAAATCACTTGTCTCTGGGCGCGTCCGGCCAGTTGCAGATCGTGAGAGACCAGCACCAGAGTCACGTGATGGCGATCGTGGAGATCGGTCATCAGATCGAAGATGTGATTCCCGTTTTTCGAATCGAGATTGCCGGTCGGTTCGTCGGCCAGCAGGATCTTCGGTTGATTGGCAAACGCGCGGGCGATGGCCACGCGCTGTTGTTCGCCGCCGGAAAGTTCCGACGGATAATGATGTCCGCGGTCGGTCAGTTCGACATCTTCGAGGAGTTTTTCGGCTCTCTCCCGCGCATCCCGAAGACCGAGAATCTCCATCGGGATCAAAATATTCTCGAACGCCGTCAGCGACGGGATCAGATGAAACGATTGAAAGACGAATCCTATTTTTTCGCTTCTCAGGGCGGCCAGTCCGTCCTCATCCATTTCGGTGATATTCTCGTCATCGACCAGAATGGTTCCCGAAGTGGGCGAATCCAAACCGGCGATCAAGCCCAGAAGGGTCGATTTGCCGCTGCCCGAAGCGCCCGTGACGGCGACGAACTGTCCGTCGGGAATTTCCAGCGAAACGTCATCGAGAATCGTCAGATCCTCGGTCCCCGAACGAACTACCTTGGTTAGATTTTGCAGAATGATCATAGATGTCAAACAAAAAGAGTTTTTATCGGAGCCGGAAAAAGTCTTATATTATATTTTGGAGAAAAGCAAAAAGCTCCTGACCTTCGGGGCACGAACAAACGGGAAAGATCGGAAACCGTCAAAAAAGATGGGAACAAATTTGAATAAAATTGCATCGAATTTCATAAGTTTAGCTAAAGAATTTATAAATAACAACACATTATGCTTCAATTGATACGGACTTTATTTATCTTTGGTTTTACAATTTCGGCCTTCTGGTTGACCGGTTGCGGAGTTTCGACGGCCGAAAAAAAAGAACCGGAAAAACCGCGCCGATCTAAAACAGTAACGCAGACCGCCCCCGACAATCGGCCGAAGATCATCGCTTTCGGAGACAGTTTGACGGCCGGTTTCGGCCTCACCGAAAAAGAATCTTATCCGTTTCTGTTGCAACAGAAACTCGATGCCGACGGTTACAGTTACGAGGTCATCAACGCCGGAGTTTCGGGCGAAACCAGCCTCGGCGGTCTGGAGCGGATCGATTGGGTTTTGGAACAGAAAAACGCCGAGATACTGATTCTCGAACTCGGAGCCAACGATCTCTTGCGCGGCCTGCCGGTCGATAAAATGAAGGAGAATCTGAGCGGGATCATCAAAAAAGCCGACGAAAAACACGTCAAGGTCCTGCTTTGCGGAATGCTCGCGCCCGATACGATGGGGGCCAAATATCAACGCGATTACCTGATGGCCTTTCCCGATCTGGCGAGCGAGCACAAGGTCGCCTTTTTGCCTTTCATTTTGGAGGGAATCGCCCTCGACAAAAATCTGAATCAGGCCGACGGCATTCACCCGAACGCCGAGGGCGAGAAGATAATGACCCGGAACGTCTATCAGGCGTTAAAACCCCTGCTGAAAAAATAAGAGAATTTTTACCTCCAACAGATCCATTGAATCGAGCGAACCGGAAGGTAAACAAAAAAAACTAATGAACGTAACCCATCTCGAATGCGCCGAATGCGAGGCGCAATATGAATCCGAACGGCTTTGGAATCTGTGCGCCGGATGCGGAAAACCCCTTCTCGTTCGGTACGATCTGGAGAAGGTCAGGGCCGAAATGACAAAAGATTCCCTGCGTTCGCGCCGGGCCGATCTGTGGCGTTATCGGGAGGCTTTGCCGGTCCGCCATGACCGGAACATCGTCTCTTTCGGCGAGGGCTGGACGCCGCTTTTGGCGACCCGAAATCTGGCCGCGACCCTTCCCTTGAAACTGAATCTTTACATCAAGGACGAGTCGCAGAATCCGACCCAGAGCTTCAAGGCTCGCGGAATGACGGCGGCCGTTTCGCGGGCGCTGGAACTTGGCGCCGAAAAACTGGCCGTTCCTTCGGCCGGAAACGCTGCCGGGGCTCTGGCGGCTTACGCGGCGCGGGCCGGCCTTCCGGCCTATATTTTTATGCCGTCTGATACCCCGCAGGCCAACATCATCGAATGCGAACAGACCGGAGCCATCGTAACTCTGATCGACGGTCTGATCACCGATTGCGGGGCCGAGGTCGCCCGCCGCAAGGAGGCCGAAGGCTGGTTCGACGTTTCGACCTTAAAAGAGCCGTATCGCGTCGAGGGCAAAAAGACGATGGGCTACGAACTGGCCGAACAGTTCGACTGGAATTTGCCCGATGTGATCCTCTATCCGACCGGCGGCGGAACCGGATTGATCGGTATGTGGAAGGCTTTTGACGAGATGGAGCAAATGGGCTGGATCTCGTCAAAAAGACCGCGGATGGTGTCGGTTCAGTCGGACACCTGTGCGCCGATGGTTCGGGCTTTTCACGCCGGCCAAAGGTTCGCCGAGGAATTTGAAAATGCCCGGACCGTCGCCTCCGGTCTGCGGGTGCCGAAGGCCGTTGGCGATTTCCTGATCCTCGATGCATTGCGCCGGTCCGGCGGAACCGCCGTGGCCGTAACCGATGAGGAGTTGACCGGGGCCGTCAAAGAGATCGGAGCGGCCGAGGGGATTTTTTGCGCTCCCGAGGGCGCGGCCTGTCTTCCGGCGCTCAAAAAAATGATCGACCAGGATCTCGTCCGCGAGGGCGAAACGGTGGTCATCTTCAACACCGGTTCGGGTGTTAAATACCCGGAATGCTTTTAGTTGAAGACTTTTTCAAAGATTCACGCCTCGCCCGATAGCTCTCTCGACGCAGGGCGGTTTCGCCCGTGGAAAATTTCAACAACTGATTCCGCTTTGACCGGCTTTTTTTCGTTCGCAAAAAATGCTGTCCCCCGAACTTTCTGAAAAGCAAAAATCCAGCCGAAAAAAAATCGGAAAATTTCAAAAAAAAGCTAAAGTTTTTTCTCATTCGGTCGAAAAGTAAATAGAGGAAAAGGTGTATTTATTTTCAAGCCCTTCCTCAAATACAAACTCCCAACAGCAATTCCGACTGATCAAAAACAAGAAACCATTATGTTTAACAGCAATCAAACAGATATGTTTAACAGCAATCAAGCAGAAATTTTTGAAAAACCATCAACCCAGAAAAACGATATCGAGACCTTGCTAAAAACGAGTTTGCCCCCTTTGCCGGGAAGCGTCTTTCGCATTCTGGAATTATTGCGCGACCCCAATGTGACGACCAACGCCCTGGCTACAGCCGTCGGTTACGACCCGCTTCTGGCCGCCCGCCTTTTGCGTCTCGCCAATTCCTCCTACTATTCGCGGCAAAGGAACGTGACGACCATTCATAAAGCCATTGACACGATCGGCACCAAGGCTCTCTACGATGCCGTTATGTTGGGAGTTGCCGCCAACACGTTTTCCAAAGAGATCGAGGGATCAACGGTCGGCCGGGCGATCTGGGAACATTCCATCGCCGTCGCCCTTTTGTCCCGGGAAATAAGCCAGATAATGGATCTGCAGGGAACGGAAAATGCCTTTATCTGCGGACTTCTTCACGACATCGGCAAATTTATTCTCCTGAAGGCCGACGTCAAATGTTTTACCGCGCTTTCTCAGCGAATCGAAGAGGATGAGATGATGATGTCCGAAGAGCGACATTTCGGAGTCAATCACACCGAGGTCGGGGTTCTGATGGCCCGACGCTGGGGATTGCCCGATGAGATCTCGTCGGCCATTCTGCACCATCACAATCCGACGCGGGCTTCGCAGGCGATCGTTATCGCTCATATCATCAACGCTTCGGATCTGATCGCCGGAGCCAACGGCTACGGATTATGCTCCGAAGAAGAACTCGGATACATTCAGTCCGAATCGACCATTGTTTTGCGACTCACCCAACCGCAGATGCTCGAAGCCTGGGAAAATGTTCAGAGCAATCTGCAGGAGATTGTCGGAACTTTGTCCGGCCGCTAATTTTTTGCTCGGAAAGAAAAAACGCTTTTCGGGGAACTGGCCGGAGGCTCAAAAACCTCCGGTTGATATTTTCAAAAGGGGTAAAAAGGATTCGTTTATCGGTCCGAATAAACCCCTTTAATTTTTCTTTTACAAATCCATATGATTCCAAATACAAACGGCTACGAAACTCCCGTTCCGGTCGTCAAACCCAAGGTCGATATCGATACCTTGCTGGTCACCAAACTGCCGCCGTCGCCGGGGACGATGATGCGGATCGCCGACCTTTTGCGAGATTATAATTCCTCCATGCACCAGATCGCTCAGGCGATCAGCTACGAACCGGTACTGGTCGTGCGCATCTTGCGCCTCGCCAATTCACCGATTTACGCCCTGGAAAGAAACGTCACCTCGATCCAGTCCGCGATTCAGGCGGTCGGAACCAAGGCCGTTCACGACATCGTTTTGATCGGAATGGCCTCGACCACCTTTTCCAAGGAGATCAAAAATTCTCCCATCGCCAAAAGGATCTGGGAACATTCGATCGCCGTCGCCATGACGGCCCGCGAACTGAGCAAAATGCTGGGAATGCGCGGAACCGAAGAAGCCTTTACCTGCGGACTTCTGCACGACATCGGCAAACTGATCCTGCTCAGCAATTTCACCGCCGGTTTTACGGCCATTTCGGAAATCACCGACGAAGCGGAAATGCTCAATTACGAAACCGAACTCTACGGCTACACCCACGCCGAAGTCGGTTCGCTCATCGCCCGTCGCTGGAATCTGCCGGAAGAGGTTTATTATTCGATTCTCCATCACCACAACCCTTCGCAGTCCGAGGGCGGAAATCTGGTGGCTCATCTTGTGGATGTGGCCGACATTCTCTGCAACATCAAAGGCTACGGTTTGCGGCCCGAAGAGGAAACCAAACTTGAGACCTCGGAATCGGTGATGAAACTCGGCTTCACGCCGCAACATCTGGAAAACGCCTGGAAAAATTCCGAAGGAAACGTGCTGGAAGTAATCAAGACATTTTCCTGAAACGGATTCGGATCAAAACCAACTGCAAAAAAAGAGCGGTCTGCCCGATCAGACCGCTCTTTTTATCTGCTTTCGGTTTTCGGGATGGAATTGTCTCACTGAGGAAATCCACAACCGAAAGCCCGTCCTTTGTGAGGAAATCCCCGTTGAAACGCGCCGCAGATCGGCGGATAATTGAACTTGTGAATAAGGATTCGAAAAAGATAAGGCATTTGTATTTTTACATCACGGTTGGGATCCTGGCCTTCGGCACGGGAGTTTGGTTCGTTTATCAGAACGCTCCGGTAATGACGGATTCTTTTGCATTTGAAGAACTCAATGAGAAGGTCGTTATTCCGGCGAATCAGAAACCGATCAGGGAACAAAACAGGAGAAAGGACTTTGTTTCCCAAAAAGAAAAGGCTTCACTGCTCTTTAAACCGACTTTGGAAAAATGGTTGAGCGGGAAATCCCTCGAGAAAACGGTTGAACCCACGGAAGAGTTGACCGAAAAAATAAAGGACGGCAATTTTAATCTGACGGATGAGTGGATGTTGATCAACTCCGCGCAAAAGAGTTACAGACCGTCCCTGATTGACGTCAACGGCGACGGAAAAGACGAATTGACGATTCTGAGCAATTTTTCGCCGCCGGAATTTTCCGAACTTTGGATCCTGAAAAGGTCGAAGACGGATTTTGAAGTGATCCTCAGCACTTATGCCGAGGTCGAAAATTTCAGCCTGCGGAAAAGAAAAACCGAAGGATATTTTGACATCGAAACGACCTTTTCCTATCCGGGATCGGAAACCAGTTTGGGAATGAGCATCTACAAATTTGACGGTAAAGAGTACGTCAAAATGGAGTGCTACGATTACATCTATCTTTACAGAGACGAAAACGGTGACCTTAAAAAGCTGAAAAAACCCAGATTGATGTCCCTGCATTGTTGCTGAAGAAGATTTCCGCCCGGACCGCGGGAATCAATTCATTCGATCTGACCGGCCTTATCTTTAATCGGATGGCCGGTCTTTTTCCGTCAACTGCGCTTCCAGAAAATTGACGACGATCTCGATCCATTTGATCGAGTTTTCGCGCCGGGTGGCGCCGTGGCCTTCGGTTTTGTCGATGTAATATTCGACCGTTCCGCCGTTTTCCCGGATGCGCCCGACCATCTGGTCGCTTTCCGCCTGAACGACGCGCGGGTCTTTGGCCCCCTGAATGACCAGCAGAGGGGCGCGGATCTGATCGACGTAGGTGATCGGCGAGCGTTCGGTCAGCATCTGAAGGTCTTCTTCCGGATCGCCGACCAGATTTTTGATCGTCGGCCGCCAGTGCGGCGGGACCGAGGCCGCGAACGAGACCAGATTCGAAGGGCCGACGATATCGACCCCGCAGGCCCAGTATTCGGGCAGACGGGTCAATGCGCTCAAAACCGCGAAACCGCCGAAACTGCCGCCGAAAACGGCGATCCGGTCGGCGTCGATCCAATCGAGAGAGCGCAGGAAACGGGCCGCCGCTTCGATATCCCTCAGTTCGTCGCCGCCCCAATCGCGGTGGATCAGTTTCTGGTAGCTCAGGCCGTATCCGGTCGAACCGCGGATGTTCGGGGCCAGAACGGCGAAACCGCGACTGAGCAGATACTGATACATTCCGTTGTAATTGTACTGCGTTCTCTCCTGCGCCTCGGGGCCGCCGTGGATCGAGAGGACGACCGGAAATGGGCCTTCGCCGGCGGGCAGGTAGAGCCAGGCCGGAATTTTCCGGTCGTCGAACGTCGGAAAATGAACGGCCTCGGGTTCGATCATCTCGCCGGGAGCGATGCCGCCGAGCATGCTCTGGCTCAAGGGCTTGATCTCGCCGGATTTGATCTCGATCTCGTACAGATTGGCCGCTTTGGTCGGCCGGGCCAGAGTCAGCGCCAGACGGGTCCCGTCCGGCGAAATGTCCATCCCGCCGATGACGCCGAGCGGAAGATCGGGCATTTCCAGATCCTCATTCGATCTCAGATCGCGCCCGCCGAGTTTCGACGCGCCGTTGTCGTTGACGCTCCAGACCAAAACGCCGCTGTCTGAGACGGAGACTTTTTCGATGTCGCGCTCCGGCGTTTCCAGCCAATGCCAATTGCCGTCGGCCAGATCGTAAAAAGCGAGCCCCAGAAATTCCTTTCCGAAACTGGTGCGCAGATAAAATCCGCTTCCATCCGGCGCCCACGTTTCGGGCAGAAAGACGCCCTCGTCCGGCGTCGCGTCCCTGGACTCGCCGGTAGCGATGTCGAGAATTTTGATCCGCTGATCGGTGTTGCCTCTGAAATCCAGAACCAGCAAATAAAGGCCGTCGGGCGAGAATGAGATGGGGAAAAAACGGTTTCCCTCCGCCAGCGGCCGGATGGTTTCCCCGGTCCCGAGATCGCGGATGACGACGTCCATATCCATCGGGTCGCGGTCGTTGGCGGCGTAGGCCAGACGGGTTCCGCAAGGCGAAAATTCGGCCAGATAATGCTGGGCGTCCATCTTGGCGGTCAGAGATTCCGCCCAACCGCCCCGCTCGGGCAAAAGATAGATCTGATGAAACTCGTCGCCGTCCTGATCGACCTGCAGAGCGATCCGCCTTCCGTCCGGCGACCAACCGAAATCGCGGACCGTGTTATCGGTGTAGCTGGTAAGTTGCCGCGCAAAACCGCCGCGCGAAGAAACGGTCCAAAGATTATATTGCCCGGTCGTATTGGTGATATGACCGATCAAACTCCCGTCGGGCGAATAACGCACGATCGGATAAAAAAGCCTCGTTGCCGCAAACTGTCTGTAGGGGTATTTGTTCATTTTCGCCGAGTCCCGCCGCGCTTGGCAACGGATAATGAATAGTGGATTTGAAAGAATGTCTGAGCCGGATTTGTCAAAAAACTTCAAAGACCGGTCTTTATAATTCAGCATCCTTGCTTTTCGCTCATTATAGGCCAAGTCGGGAAAAATAATTAGCGGGGAATACGCGCCAATTTTGTATAAGGACCGAAATGCCTTGAACGGTCGGTTTGACAATTCAATTCGAACATCGTTCAAACTTGGAAAAACCCGTACAATTTGTTAGCCTAAACCTTGGTTTACTGTGTCTTAAACCGTAAAGAGGAAAATTTATGTTCAGTGATAATTTCAGACGCGGCGAGGGAAGCGGCGAGAAGAAAGTCGGGTCGAAGGTGGTTTCCAAACTGGCGGATGTCGGTTGGAAGGCTTTTCAGGCAGTCAACAAAAATCTGCCGGAAGGGAAATCGATCAAGCCCGATTGGGCGGCCGAACCGCTCCTCAAATCCTACGAGCGGACGGCTCCGCCATTGGGATTTCCGCGCGAAACCGATTCGCTCTGCCCGAAATGCGTCAAACAGGTCCGCGAGGGCGTCATCAATCAGGACATCCCGCTGGAGATCCTGAAAAACTCGCATCCGGGCGAGATCAAGGCGCAGATCATCGAAGAAGACGGACAAGTATTGATGCGCAAAACCTGCCCGACGCACGGCGATTTCGAGGACATACTGGCGACCGACGCCGATTTTCTGCGGCGGATTGAATCTCTGTTTTTCGGCCGCGATTTCCGCTCGGCCGAAGACGAGCATATCCACAAACACGGAACGAGCGATATCAAATACGGGCGCGGCGCGGTTCTCACGGTCGATCTGACCAACCGCTGTAATATGATGTGCAACCCGTGTTTTATGGACGCCAATCAGGTCGGCTACGTTCACGAGCCGACCTTTGAAGACACCAAGGCCATTTTGGACCGGGCGGTTTCGTTCAAACCGAAGCGTCAGATCATCATTCTTTTTTCGGGCGGCGAACCGACCCTTTCGCCCGATTTTCTCGACGCCGTCGCCTACGCCAAAAAGATCGGTTTTTACCGCATTTTGGCCGCCACCAACGGCATCCGCTACGCCGAGGACATCGAGTTCTGCAAAGCGGCCAAAGCGGCCGGACAGCACGGAGTTTACTTGCAGTTTGACGGGGTTTCCGAAGAAAAGAACAAACACCGGGGCGTCGGCAATCTGTTTGACGTCAAATTGAAGGCGATCGAAAATCTGGCCTCGGTCGGCATCAAGGTCACGCTGGTGACGACCATCGTCAACACCATCAACAACGACGGCATCGGCGACATCGTCAAATTCGCCGCCGACAACATCGACAAGGTTCAGACCATCGCTTTTCAGCCGGTTTCCTTCACGGGCCGCGACGAGGACGTGCCGGACGACGTCCGCTTCCGTCAGCGCTACACGCTGGCCGGAATGGCCGATGATCTGAAAACGCAGATGGACGGAACATTACAGCCTTTGCGCGACTGGTTCCCGCTGTCTTCTTATTCCGCCTTTACTTCCGTGATGGATATGCTGCAAGGGGCCGACGCTCCGTGGGGCTGGTCTTCGTGCAATTGTCATCCGAACTGCGGGATCTTCACTCTGATGATCGTCAACAAGAAGTCGGGCGAGATCCGCTCTTTGTTCGAGTTCTTCAACTACGAACAGTTTATGAAGGACGTGGCGACCATCACCGACACGGCCCGAGGCAAAAAGCTGACCATGGCCCAACTCGGGATGGCCATTATGCGCAACTACGACGCGTCGCGCGCGCCGGAAGGTTTTCCCATCTCGAACATCATCAATCTCTTCAAGCCGTCGTCGGCCGATTCCAACTCCGACCGCAACGACCGGATGAAGACTCGGACCGAAGAGGACGTCTGGCGCGTCCTGTGCGTCGAGGGGATGTGGTTTCAGGATCTGTTCAACTACGATTTCCGCCGGACCGAAATGTGCGTCATTCCCTACGGCACGCAGGAGGGCGAGGTCTCGTTCTGCGCTTACAACACGGGCGTCGGCTGGCGGCAGATCATCGAAGAGATGCACAAGACCGCCTCTTTGGGCGAATGGTACAAGGAACACGGCCGCCACGCCGTTTACGCCAAAGGCAAAGAGGTTCCCGGCATCCGGAAGGCCCGCTCGATCTCTCTTCCGGTGATCGCCAACATCATCGCCGAAGACGCCGAAAAAGCCGAAGCCACGCCGTATCTGATCGATGAGGAAGCGGCCTCGAAAGAAGCAGAAAAGATCGGCGTTTGATCCGCCTTTTTCGGCATTTATTAGGTTAAGAATCTTCGCTCATAAAGCGAAGGAGGCGGAAGAAGTCTTTAAAAATTCCGGAACGGCCCCCGCCGGATTCGGTAAAAAACGAAAAAAAATCAAATATTTGGCAAATCTTGGCCTGATTGGTAATTTATAAAGAAAAAAACAAATTGCCGGTCATCTGAGGGCGTTTTACCGTTTGCGAGAGCGGCTTGTCGATTCGAAAAAAGGATCGTTTTCGGGAAATTTTATGAAGGGTTTGAGGTCAGGGACTTTTTCGTTTTCAGTTCTCATAATTTTAACGGCATTTTTCTCCGCGTCCGCCCAAAAGCGGATCTACATCGCGCCGGACGACCACACCGATTATATGTGGACGGCCGATGAGGCGACCTACCGGAACGCCTTTCTGACGATGACCGATTTTTATCTCGACCGGATGGACGCCACGGCCGGGAACGCTTCGCCCTATCAGGCCCGCTGGAACGCCGACGGCAGTTTCTGGATGTGGACCTATCAGCACAACCGTTCGGCAACGCAGTTTCAGCGATTGATCAACCGCATCAACGACGGCCATTTCAGCGTTCCCTTAAACGCGCTGGTGCTGGCCAACGGCGGAACTCCGGCCGAAGCGGTCCTGCGCGGAATGTATTATCCGGGCCTCATCGAACGCCAGTACAACGTTCGTTTCCCGATCGCCATCGCCATGGAAAATCAGGCTTTTCCCTACGGGCTGTCCTCGCTCTGGGCCGGTTCCGGCGCCCGTTACAGCTGGAAAGGGGTCTGCGGATGCACGACCAACATCTTCAACCTCAACGACCGCGACCGCGAGATCTATTATCTCGGCGGGCGCGACGGCAGTCAGGTGCTGATGAAGTGGAACTCGCTCCTGACCAACAACAATCTGGAGATCGGCGGTTACGCCGAGGCCCGCAACCCGACGACGACCATCAATTTAGTCGACGGCAATTCGAACTTCATCTCGCGCTACCCGTTTCCGGTGATCGGCGCGTTCGGGCAGGGACACGACGATCTGCAGACGACCAACGACAATTTCATCACCGCCGCCCAGAACCAAACGACCGCCGATCGTCAGATCATCGTCTCGAACCAGCTCGATTTTTTTCAGGATTTCGAAGCCAATCACGGCGGCTCACTCCAGACCTTCGCCGCCAGCTACGGCAACGAATGGGAACTCTACATCGCTTCGCTGGCCGAGGTCTCGTCGCGGGTCAAACGGGCGGCCGAAAAACTTCGCAACGCCGAGGCGTTGACGACGCTGGTGGCGCTCAAAGATCCGTCGTTCATGAACGGCCGGATCGCCGCCCGCGACAAGGCGATGCTCGATCTCGGCCTTTATTTCGAACACGCCTGGACGGCCGACGGCAACATCTCGCGCACCGCCCGGGCCAACTGGCAACGTCAGATCGAGAGCGAGATCACAGCTTACGTCGACACCCTCCACGACGACGCCAAAAATCAGCTCGGCACCTACATCGCCCGGAGCGGTTCGGCCCCGAGATTCTACGTTTTCAACTCATTGAGCTGGTCGCGGACCGATTACGCCGATTTCGCCTTCACGCCGTCGGGCGCTTTTCACGTGCTTGATCTGACGACCGGACAACAGGTTCCGTCGCAACTGGTTTCGGTGGACGGACAGACCAGAGTCAGGGTTCTGGCTTCGAACGTTCCCTCGGTCGGTTACAAGGTTTTTGAAATAAGGAGCGGTTCCGGGACGACCTTTTCAAACGCCGCGACCGTCGCCGGATCGGTGATCGAGAGCGATGTTTACCGGATCACGGTTTCCGGCTCCGGGGCCATCACCAGCCTGATCGACAAAACGCGCGGCAACCGCGAGTTCGTCCGGACGATCGGCTCCCGGACCGTCAACGATCTCGGCGGAAGCGGCGGCAGTCTGGCGGTCGAGAACGCCGGGCCGGTGACCGTCACTTTGCGGGCGACATCTTCGAGTCCGCTCGGCCACACTTCGCGGATCACTCTGATTCGCAATTCGGACCGGATCGAGATCCGCAACGACATCACGCAGAATTTCGGCGACGTTCGGACCTGGAGCCATTCGTTCGAGATCAACTCGCCCGACATCTGGCACGAAGAGGTCGGGGCCGTCATCCGCGCCCGTCTGCTGGCCGACGGCGGACATTATTCGCCCAAAAACGCCCGTTACGACTGGCTGACGATCAATCATTTTGCGGATGTCAGCGGCGGCGGGGTCGGAGTTACCTTGTCGAACGCCGACGCTTATTATATGCAGGTCGGAAACAGTTCTCACGGGACGCTCGACACCGGCACGCCGCAACTCAAGGTGCTGGCCGGCGGTCAGGTTGACGGGACCAATTACGGAATTCCCAATCAAGGCGGCGATTCGCAGTTTCTCCAAAGATTCGCCCTCCAAACCCACAACGCTTTCAATCAGACGGCGGCGATGAGATTTTCGCTCGAACACCAGAATCCGCTAATCGCCGGCCAGGTGACCGGAACCAATGCGCCCGGTTATGATGAGAATAATTTTTCCTTTCTGACCATTTCCGACCCGGACGTTCTGTTGTGGGCCCTAAAACCCGCCGAAGACGGCATCGATCAGGGCGTCGTTACGCGGGTCTGGAATCAGGCGGCCTCGGCCCGCAGTTACACGCTTTCGCTCTTTCCGGACATTCTTTCCGGCAAAAGGACAACTCATATCGAGACCGACATCGCCAACGCCGGTATTAGCGGCGGGAATCTGTCGGCGTCGCTCAACGGCAATCAGATCCAGACTCATCGTTTGCAGGTTTCGACCGCATCTCCGACGCTGGCCGCAGTTTCGGGCCGGATATTGTTTCACGGCCGCGGACCTTTCGGCAAAGTTACAGTCACCCTGACCGATTCGACCACCGGGGCCACCTTCAAGACCAAGACCAACGGCAACGGATTTTATTCGTTCCCGGACGTTCCGGTCGGACATGAGATCTCGGTGCGCCCGTCGCGGGTCGGATATTCCTTCTCGCCGCAGGCTCTGTTCTTCACGCACAACGGGGTTTTGGACGACGTCGATTTCACCGGCAATTACCGCTGAAACCCCGCGAAAGCGGATGCGGTTATAATGATTTTTGAGCGAGCGCCGGGATTGTGCGGGAAGACCGAGGGATCACAAAAATGTATTTCCCCTAAAGTTTTAAGAAAAATTGCCGAAAAGTAAAAAGGCACCTCTTCCTTTTTTGAGGCGCAAACAAAACTCTCCCCAATCGTTTTATGATTTCACAAGTCCTAACAAGCGGAAAAACACCGATCCTCCCTCCCGTCAAAAGATTAGATATTCAAAGTCTCGTCGATCAAAGAATGCCACCCGCTCCCGGTTCGCTTCTTCGCCTGATGAAGATCCTGCGCGATTACACCACTCCGCGCAGCGTGCTGATCGAGGCCATCAACTACGATCCGATCCTGGTGGCCCGGGTGCTTCGCCTGGCCAATTCGCCCATCTATTCGTTCGAGCGGGAGATAGTGCAGGTCGATATGGCGCTGACGGCCATCGGCAGTCAGGCCATCTACGACATAGTCGTCGTCGAACTGGCGTCGCGGGCTTTTAATAGCGGGATTAACGAGAGCGAGATGTTTCGGAGGATCTGGGAGCATTCGATCGCCGTCGCAATTTTGACCAAGAAAATCAGCCAGACCCTGGAGATGCGCGGTCTGGAAGAATCGTTCGTTTGCGGACTGCTCCACGACTTCGGCAAATTCCTCCTGCTCAATTACGAGCCGACAGAATACGAAAAGATAATTCAGGCCGAGGACGAATTCTCTCTGCTCCGGGCCGAGTTCGAACGTTACGGGTACAATCACAGCGAGGTCGGCTCTCTGGTTGCCCGGCGGTGGAATCTTCCCGATGAGGTTTGTTTGTCAATTCTCCATCATCACGACCCGTCCCAATCCGATCATCCGAAACTGGTCGAGCACATCATCGATGTCGCCGATATTCTGGCCAACATCCACGGCTACGGAACGCGGATGGAGTCGAAAAGCAAACTTCAGTTTTCGGAATCGGCCATGAAACTCGGCCTCAACGAACAGTTCCTCGATAATATGTGGGAATCTTCCAGGGGAAACATCGCCGAGATCATCGAAACGTTTGGCTGAATTGGTTGATCGTTTTTTAGATCGCGGGGACAACCCATCTTGAGTTTTGAGTCCCGCGTTTTGCGCCGCTTTTTCCAGCAATAGATTTGATCTCGGCGGAAAAGCGGCGCAAAACGCGGGACTCAATGCGTTCGATTCAAATAATTTCCAGAATTTTTTGCAAACCCTCTTTCAGATTCGGGCCGAGGTGGACGCGCAGGGCGCGTCGGCCGCGATCGAGAAGAACCTGAAAATCGCCCCGCGCCTGCGCCTGTTTGACGACGCCGAAGGTGTAATCCTGTTCGGGAACCGGGAAATCGACCGCATCATCGGCCGTGATCTGCAAAAACACGCCGTTATTCGCGCCGCCTTTGTAGGCCTGACCGGTCGAATGCAGAAAACGCGGGCCGAAACCGAGCGCCGTCGCTTCGAGTTTCTCGCGGAAAACCTTTTCTCTGATCTCTTCGAGAAGACGCCGGTTTTCCTCGTTCATCTCGATGTAGGCCAGCAGGGCGAAGTAATCGTTTTCCTGAATGTGAGCCAGATGCGCTTCCAGATATTTTTTGAGCGATCTTTCCCCGCCGGTAAAGGCGTCGAGCTGGGCGACGTACTCTTTGCCGGAGAAAAGTTTGATTCCGTCTTCTTCGAAAAAGGCCTTTTCGCCCGGCAGTTCGCCGGTTTTTTCGTATTCGTCCGTTATTTTGCGGGCCTCAACCTTGGCCGATTCGACATCGGGCTGATTGAACGGATTGATCTCCATCACCGCTCCGGCGACGGCCGTGGCGAACTCCCAGCGGAAAAACTCCTGTCCGAGGTTCATCCGGTCTGCGAGTTCGACCCGCACGACCGGAAAGCCTGAATCTTCCAGAAGCAGGACTTTTTCATCTTGAGATTCATCGGCAGTTTCCTTTAATTTGAGATAAGCGAAAACGCGGTCGTTCCCGTAATCGAAGGGTTTGGCTATCGGCTCGCCGTCGATCGGAATGATCGAAATGCCGTGTTTCCCGGTGCTTTCGGCGATCAGTTGTTCGAGCCACGCGCCGAGGTCGTAGATTTCCGGCGAGGTGAAGATCGTCAGCTTGTCGCGCCCGGAGAGCTGACCGAGTCCGAGGATCAGACCGAGCAAAGCGCCCGGATTTTTCGAAGGATCTTCCCGGCGGCATTCTTCGGCCATTTCCCGCGCGTTTTGCAGAAACGTTTCGACGTCCAGACCCATCACCGCTCCGGGGATCATCCCGAACACGGTCAGCGCCGAGAACCTTCCGCCGACCGACGGTTCTCCGAAAAAGATGTGCCGAAAACCGTCCCTTTCGGCCACATTTTGCAGTTTCGAACCGGGATCGGTGATGGCGATGAAATGTTTTCCGGCCGCCTCCTCGCCGACGGTTTCCGCCACCCGTCGATAGAAATACTGCTTAAAGGTGTTCGGCTCCAGGGTCGAACCGGATTTGCTGGCGACGATAAATAGGGTTTTTTCCAGATCGAGGCGTTCGTCGAGGGTTTTGATCTGAGCCGGAACGGTCGAATCCAGAACGTGAAAATTTTTCTTTCCGAAAGTCTCGGCCAGCACTTCCGGACAAAGCGAAGATCCGCCCATCCCGAGCAGAACGGCATCGGCGAAACCCTCCGTGTCAGCGCGGACGGCGCGGTATTTCTCCGGATCGTTCAGTTCGGTTTCGATGATGTCGAGCCAGCCGAGCCAGCGGTTCTCGTCATCACCGGTCCAGACGGCGGCTTCCTTTTCCCAGATGCGGGCGATCAGATCGTCGGTTTGCCATTCATCAAGTTTGGTTTGAAAAGTTTTTTTCAGATCTTCCGGCAGGGAATATGTCATTTGATTCAGCATAAAGTTAATTTACCAAACCGGAAAGCAAAAGAAAAAATTGCGCCGCAGGTTTCGGATAGATTTACCTTTTTATCTTCAATAAAATGTTGAAGTATGGAAAACGAAATTTACTGGAAAGCGATAAAAAGTAACGATGCCCGGTTTAACGGCACGTTCGTTTACGGCGTCAGTTCGACCGGAATTTACTGCAAACCGTCCTGTGCTTCGCGGCGGCCGAAGCGCGAGAACGTCCGGTTTTTCGCCTCTTTCGACGCCGCCGAGGCCGATGGTTTCCGGGCCTGTCGTCGGTGTCGGCCGAAATCGGAGACCGGCGATCCGCAGGCGAGAGCGATCCTCCGCGCCTGCCGACTGCTGGAAGGCGAGGAGCAGATTTCGCTGGAAACATTGGGCGAGGAATTGAGTTTGAGTCCGGCGCATCTGCAAAAGATCTTCAAGGAACTGATCGGGGTTTCGCCGAAGAAATACGCCGAGATGCGGCGGCTGGAAAAATTCAAAACACAGATCAAAAAAGGAAGCGAGGTGACGGAAGCGATGTACGAAGCGGGTTACGGGTCGAGCAGTCGGCTCTATGAAAATGTGTCGGAAAAACTCGGAATGACCCCGGCGGTTTACAAACGCGGCGGGCGGGATATGAAGATCGACTATGCGATCGTCGAAACCGATCTCGGAAAGCTGCTGGCGGCGCGAACCGAAAAAGGCGTCTGCGCCGTCAGCTTCGGCGAAACGGAAAAAGAACTGGATGAATTCTTGCGCGGAGAATTTCCGCAGGCCGAAATTTCCCGGGATGATTCGGGGCTGAAAAAGATCGTCGAGGCGATCCTGGCCAATTTAAACGGAACATTAAAGGCCATTGATCTGCCGCTCGATCTGCGGGCGACGGCCTTTCAGATGCGCGTCTGGGAGATCTTGCGAAAGATCCCTTACGGCGAAACGGTTTCTTATTCCGATATCGCCGAACGGATGGGCAACAAAAATGCGGTCCGGGCGGTCGCTCGTGCCTGCGCGACCAACCGCGTCGCTCTTTTGATCCCGTGTCATCGCGTCGTCCGCAAAGGAGGCGATCTGAGCGGTTATCGCTGGGGCGTCGGGCGCAAGGAGAAACTTTTGGAAAGGGAAGGTGCAAAAACCCGAAGTGAGTAAAGGAGAGTTCAAAATCGTTTGGATGGAAAGCCGTTAAAATTAAAACTGAACCTGAACCATAATTTCAGGTCTCGAAGGGTTGCTCTGCGCTCGTTGCCTTAAACAAAAGGTTTCCATCCATTTATCCTCTTAATTTTCGAACCATTTCAGAAAAAGCGGGTTCGTTTCTCAGCTCCCAAAAGATCGGATCGGGAGGGAAAAGGATGAAGAAAAAATCGCGTTCGTCAAAACCTTTTTTGAGGGCGCTCAACGCTTTTTCCTTTTCGCCGAGCCGCGCGTAATAGCGGGCCGCGGCGTAGGGTTTCGAATTCCGTTCGAAATATTCGAGCCGGGTTTGCCAAAACGCGCGGATGCCCCCCGTTTGATAAGCATTTCGAAGTTTTTCCAGCACCTCAGGCGGCAGGGAGTAATCGCTTCTCATCTGCTCGGCTTTGAAAAACTCACCGACCGCCTCATCGTACATTCCTTTGGCGGAATAAATCTCGTAAAGATAAAGGCGAGCGTTGATGAAACTCTCGTCCTTTTCCAGCGTCTTCCAACATTGGGCGATGGCGTCGTCGTATTTCTGCAAAAAATAATACATCTGGCACAGATCGGCGTTGATGGCCGGCGAGTCGGGATCGAGTTCGAGCGCGCGTTTCATCTCGGCCAAAGCCGCTCCGCCCTGATTGTGGTTGGCGGCGACCAGATTTATCCCGTACCATTGATGCGCGGTCGGATAATCCGGGCTCAGCAGGACCGCTTTTCTAAATGACCGACCGGCTTCGGGAAGGTTCCATTCCCAAAACATCTGAACGAAACCGATCGTCGCATACGGCTCTCCGAGGGTCGGATCGAGGCTGATGGCTTCCTCGGCCTGGCGTTTTGCCTCCCGCCATTTCGCCGAATCAAAAGCGTAGGCATCGGCGAGCGCCGCGTGGGCCAGGGCAAAATCCGGGTCGTTTTTCACCGCTCTCTCCAGAAGCAGAATGCTCCGGTGCAAGCCTTCGGCCGAACGCCCGTGCCAGAGAGTCCGCCCGAGAACATAATTTTCATAAGCCTGCGGGGCGGCCGAGCCTTTTTGATCGAGCAACCGGCGCTCGTTTTCGGTCAATCCGGTCAGATCGACCCGCTCTCTGGCCGGACGGTTCAACATCCAGATCAGGGCCGGAGTCAAAACCAAAACGGCGAGCGCCGCCAGAGCGATCTTCAATTTTTTCATTCGTGAGGAGGCCGAAAGAGGCGTTTCCGCTTCGGTTTGAAGTTCTCGTTCGGCGACAGATTCGGCCGTCGCGTCTTCGGTGAATTCTTCGACGTTGCCGGTGAAACGATAGCCGCGTTTGGGCAGTGTTTTGATAAATCGCTGTTGGTTGGAATCGTCGCCGAGCGCTTTTCGCAAGGTCGAGATGTTGCGGTTGAGGCTTCCTTCTCCGACGTATGTGTCCTCCCAGACCCTTCGGATCAATTCCTCTTTTTCGACCGTCTGCCCTTTATTCTCCAACAGAACCAACAGCATATCGAAAACTTTCGGCGTCAGCAGGATCGGTTTTTCGTCGCGCCACAGACGGCGTTCGGTTACGTCCACGCGGAAAGAATCGAATTGATAAAAGCGCCGGGGCGGGTTCTCCATACCGTTTTCGGAAAATTTCGGAAAATTTCGGTTTTTTTGCGGGTGTTTTAACGCAAACTGTTTCCTGATCTTGCGGTCTGATGGCACGAGCTGTTTGACCATTCCGATTTGGTGAATTTTACAGCATTTGCGGAAAAAAGGACAAGAAAAGATTTGAGGGAGAAGAGTTCGAATGAATCTGTTCAAAGGTTGGTTTCAAAAAAAAGGAGAAGATCGTGAAAAAGAAAATTTCGATAGTTTGGATGGTTTTGATGACGGCGATTCCGGGACTTTTATCCGCCTCCGAAACGCGGGCGCAATACGAGGAAGTCAGTTTTCCCGTCCCCAAATTCGACTGGAATGCCGACAAACCGGGTCAGAGGGAAACCGCCGACCGCCTCAAAAAAGCCTATCAGGCGATGCAGAGCCATTTGTGCGGTTTGGACGGAAACCCGACCGAAGAATGGAAGGGCCGATACCGGCAATTGCTCGTCGCCATGACGGCGCTCGAATATGAGGTCGTCATTAACGATGCCGGTAAGTTCGCCGCCTCGGGCGGTGAAAAGGATGAAGAAAGCAAATTCTATCAGCACCATCAGCAGATCATCTCACTGCTTGAGCGGGAAATAGGGGAGACTCAGTTTTCCAAAGATTTTTTTCGCGAGCAGTTGGAAAACTATCAACGCCGTCATAATGAATTAACAAGGGCGGCGGCGGCCGACGATTACGCTCAGGGCGGACGAGCGATCTTTGCTTTGGGAACGGCGTTGGCCGAATTGGATGCCGGTCTGGGAAGAACTCAAATGAAATACCGGACGCAGATCGACGGCCGCATCAAACTGGCTTTCGAGGCCCTGTCAGGTCTTTATCGGGAACTGATCTTCCGGGGAACGAGTCACATTAACCAATATCGGATCGAGAACAGCGCGTTCGCGTTGGTGCCGTATTCTCCGGATTCGCCCGATCCGTATCTCGGAACGGGCTGGGATCTGGCGGAATTGGGAAAAATGATCGCAAAGGACATTTCACCGGACGGGGGGAGTTTTACCGGTTCGTGGCTGAAGATGCCGTCGGGACCGGCGTTCAGCCGGGAGATTCAGGACAAAATGCGCGGCGGATGCCGGAAGGCCGACGGATCAAATCGGGTTGCGACCGGCAATTCGAACAACCCGAACGGTTCGCCGTTTCAGGGAATTTATAAAGTTGACAACAGATATTTTGTCGGGGTAAAGATCGAAGGAGAAAATATCAATGTCGGATATGCCAGAAAACGCGACTTTTCTCAGGGGTTTGTGATATTCAGCGAACATTTTATTAAAAGCCCACGGTCCATTTCAAAAAATATAATTTCGGGAATAAACAGAATTCTTTGTCCGGATGCCGACGGTCGTTGGATCGTCCGCGTTGAAGATCCGTTTCGGATGGTCTTTTCGCCGGAAGGGGCCAATTTTCTTCAGGAAAGAAAAGCAACCGATTGCACCTCCGGTCAACCTAAAATACTTGACACCTGGATCACGACAGCCACCGGCCTCAGAATCGCGTCGGTTGATAAATTGGATGAAAAAATCAATCCGGTCTATCTGTCGGGAAGATGGCGTTTGATCACCGGTCGGGGGGCGGGCGAGGCGCCTCTGGCAAGTGCCGTCACCATCAAACAGCGAGGCGGCCTGATCAAAATGCGGATCGAGGAAACCGGTGAGATCAGAGACGCCAGGATCGAAGAAGATTACCTCTATCCGCCGAATAATCCGTGCATCGGAAGCGAGCGGAAAAAAGGTTTTCGTTACCGCATTTCGGAAGACCGGAAAACTCTGGTTTATGAACGCGGAGATTTTTTATGCAACGGAGGCAAGATAGAGGCCGATCAGGCGAGCTTCGAGGAAAACAGGAGCGGAGGGGGGATCATTCGGATAGAGCGGGAGAGCGTCGGGCTTTCGCCGGATTCAAACTCACGCTTTAACGGGATTTACAAAGTTTTATCCGGACTCGATCTGATCGGCATCAAAGTGGAAGGCGGCCAGGTCGCGCGGATCGGATGGATCAAAGAGATTGATGAATACGGCAAATACGAATGGATCACCCGGGAAAGACTTAATTTTTCCGGATCGGCAACCGTTCAGGGAAATGAGGTCTTTTTAACCAAAACCAGCGTCTGCAATGCAAACGAGAATGTTCCTCTTCGCCTGACGTTTTCGCCGGACGGGGCGCTTCTCAAAGCCGAAGAAAAAGACCATCGCTGCGATAGCGAGACCCGTCAAACGATCCCCGGCGATTCATGGAGAACCGCTTTTTACGGGTTTGAGAATTTCGGGTTCTACAAGGTCTCGGATGATGTTCCGTAATCTTTATAAATAACCCAGGTTGCCGGTTATGGAAAAAAGAAGGACATTTGCCCGCGAATATCACGAATTAGCGCGAATATAATTGTTCTTGAAAATTCGTGTAAATTCGCGTTCATTCGCGGGCAGAAAAAAACAACCGGCAATATGCATTAATCATTGAGGGAGAAAAAAAATGTCGAAAAAAGTCTTTTTATTGTTGATCGGTATCGCATTTGTGCTGTCGTCGGTTTCCATCAACGCTCAGACGAACGCGCAGAAAGACAAATTGGGGGATTCGCTCAAAGCGGCGGGTTACGCGATCAAGACCAAACAGCCGGTCGAGGCGCTCGATTGGGAAAAGGAGCAGTTTGATATCGAGAGCAAATACCGCTTTGCCGTCAAAAGCAAGAAGAATTTTCCCGGCGAACCGCGCACCTTTTACCGCTTTTGGGTCGAGATCGAGGTTTACCGGAGCGAAGCGGACGCCGGAAAGCGTCTGGAACGTCTGCTCGAAGCGCCGCCCGGACTCGATGACAAGATGCACGCCGAATACGTCCTGCGCGACGGCTTTCAGCGGGCAAATCTGATTTACATCATCAGCACCGACGCCGTCATGTTTTCGGGCGAGGGCCTGCGTGATCTGAAGGAGAAACTGGAAAAAGCGATCGAGTAAGGTTTCCAAAGTGGAAAGGTGAAAGGGTTTAAAAGTGAAAAAGGCAGATGTTTTTACGGACTCAGATTGTGTTGAAGTGATCGAAGATGACGATCATATTTGTAGCCCCGGGCGAAGCCGAAAGGCGAAACTCGGGGAAACTTTTCATTTTCCCCCGGTTGTCCTGTAGAATCGGTCTATGAAAAAACTGGCAATTTCCTTTTTGTTTCTTTCGGGACTCGCCTTTACTGCTTTTTCTCAAACCGTTTGCGTCGAACGGGCCGAGATCGTCAAGCCGGCGCTGTCGGAAGAGGCCGAGAGGGTTTACCGGGAAAATCTGCGGGACGCCCGGGCCTATTACACAAAAATGCCGACCGACCCGGACGCGATCATCTGGTTCGGCCGGAGAAAAGCCTATTTAGGCGAATATAAAGAGGCGATCGAACTTTACAGCGAGGGCATCGCTCTTTTTCCCAAAGACGCCCGCTTTTACCGGCATCGCGGGCATCGCTACATCTCGATCCGCTGTTTCGACGATGCGATCCGGGATTTCGAGAAGGCCGCCAAACTCGTCAAAGGCAAACCGGACGAAATAGAACCGGACGGTCTGCCGAACGCCCGCAACACGCCGACTTCGACCCTCCAATCGAACATCTGGTATCATCTCGGACTGGCTTATTATCTCAAAAGCGATTTCAAAAGCGCGCTCAAGGCCTATCGAAACTGCCTCAAAGGCTCAAAAAATCCCGATATGCTGGTCGCCACGACCAACTGGCTCTACGCAACCTTGCGCCGTCTGGGAAAAACCGACGAGGCCGAAAAGGTTCTGGAACCGATCGCCGACGATCTCGACATCATCGAAAACGACAGCTATTACAAACTCCTCAAGGTTTATCAGGGCAAGATCAAAGCCGACGATCTGCTCAAAGAGATCGGTGCGGACGCCGATCACTTGAACGACGCCTCGGTCGGCTACGGTCTGGGCAACTGGTTTTTGGTGGGCGGCGAAAAAGAAAAAGCGCTGGAGATCTTTCGCCGGATCACGAAGGGAAATCAATGGTCGAGTTTCGGCTACATCGCGGCCGAGGCGGAATTGAAACGGGATTAAGGCAAGGTCAAAGATGGCGGGATTTCCCCGTTTATTGGTGTTGCTTTCCAAAAATCAGCAAACCAACATTTAAGGCAGTTCCTTTCAATGTATGAAAAATAGTAGTGTCCCCCAAGTAATGCTTTGATGAATTGCCGTCTGCTTTAGCGGACGGATTCAAGTGAAAATAAGGCATCGGCTTTAGCCAAAATTTAATAAAATAATCAATCATCCTTTTAGCTTTAGCTCAAGCCAGATAAGCATTACAGCCACTTTAAGAAGTTCGGCTAAAGCCGGGAAATATTTATTAATCGATCCCGTCCGCTAAAGCAGACGGCAATTCATAAAATATCAAATAGCATTACTTTTAGGACACCACCTGAAAAAGTTATGGCGGAAATTAATTGATGATTTCTCCTTTGTTATTGGCCAGCTTTTCACGCCATTTTTGGAGGTCCTGAGGTGTTTGTCTGACCCAATCGGTTACTTCGCCGACGATCTTCAATGGCGCTTGGCTGCGATATGAACGGGTCGGATTTCCCGGAAATTTTTTGTCAGTAACGTTCGGGTCATTTTCAAAATCCCCCGTCGGTTCGACGATATAAACCCGTTCGCGTCCATCACCTTTGGCCAATGCCGCGGCCAGTCCCGCGCCGTTAGCAATGGCCGTGAAATAAATGTGATTCATTTTGAGTTCGGGTTTGTAATTGGAACTGCCCCCCGCCGTCAGCAAATCGCCAACCCGCAAATCCGCTTTCGTTCCGTGATAAAAGGGGCCTTTGTCGGAAACTTCGCCCGTGAACGAATTTGCTAATTGATAATTCTTTTTTGCGTTGTCAGGGTCGTTTAATTCCTCATAACATCTGGCAATGTTTGAATAGAGAGAGGGAAAAGCGCCCTTGACGGAATCGTCATTTGTTTTTAAGGCAAACCGCAAAGCCGTTTCGAGCCATTTTAATTTGTCGGGAACATTTTTTTGATGCCGGGCCGCGTAATGAGCGGCCATGAATTTTTCAAAGTCGTCAGTCGCTTCGTTCCACGCTTGAATAAACAGCCGACTTGCTTCTTGAGGTTTGCCATTGTCTTCCATGGCCATGCCTTGAAGACAGAGTTTGACGATATTGTTGTTCGGGTTGAATTCCATTTTCCAACTATTCTGGCGGTTAATTATTGCGGTGTCAATTTAGTTGATTGCCCTTAAATTGTTTAAGTTTCTCACAATCACTGCCAGCGTTCAGGCCTGCCGATGTGGCCATTCCGGCGGCGCTCAAGGCGACGGAGAGTCAGGTCTCCCCGACCGGAGTCATTGTCGCCAATTACGAGCGGGCAGGCGCGGTTACGACCGGAAATTCATAAATGTCCGTGCCCGCATCGGGCATCTGAAAGAAAACTGAAAAGACTCTGAAAAGATCAGCGCCGGACGGGGAGCGAATTCGTCCTTTCGCAGTTGAAACGGATTCGTGTTTTGCGGCGCATCTGTGCCATAATATGCCCGCTTTTACAAATTCAATTTAACCGAAAAAAACTATGAAAAGAACTTGCTTTCTGGCATTGGCCTGCTGTTTATTGTTCGTCAGCGTTTCGGCGCAGACTTTGACGTTTGACGATCTGATGAAAATCAGGCGCGTCGGCGACCCGCAACTCTCGCCCGACGGGAAAACGGTGGCTTTTACGATCGGCGATGTGGACAAGGCCGCCAATAAGACCCTGACGCAGATCTACACCGTTTCGCTCGGCGGAAGCGATCTCAAACAGATCACCAAAGGCGATAAAACGAGCAGTTCGCCGCGCTTCTCGCCCGACGGGCGGAGGATCGCTTTTACGACCGGCGGACAGATCTGGACGATGGACGTTTCCGGCGGCGACGCGAAGCAGGTTACGAAAATCTCGACCGGGGCCGGAAGTCCGGTCTGGTCGCCGGACGGTAAATGGATCGCCTTCGTTTCCGATGTTTATCCCGATTGCGCGAGCGACGATTGCAACGCTCAGGAAGAAAAAAAGGCCGAGGGTTCAAAGGTCAAGGCGATCGTCGCCGACCGTCTGCTGTACCGGCACTGGACCGAGTGGCGCAACAGAAAGCGGACCCACGTCTTCGTCGTTTCGAGCGGCGGCGGGATCGCTTCCGACATCACTCCGGGCGATTTCGATTCGCCGCCGTTCGCCGCTTCGACCGGGGTCGATTACGCCTTTTCGCCGGATTCCAAAGAGATCGCCGTTCTGCGAAATCCCGACAAGATCGAAGCCATCTCGACCAACAGCGATATTTATCTGGTCCCGATGCCGACCTCCCCGGGCAAGACGGCGACCGCGCTCTGGAAGGACGGCGACGTCAAGAACATCACCGTTTCAAACAAAGGCTACGATGTCGCGCCGCTTTATACGCCCGACGGAAAATATATTCTCTTTCGCTCGCAGGCGACCGAAGGGTTCGAGGCCGACCGCTGGCGGATCATGCGATACGACCGGGCTTCGGGCGAAACGAAGGAACTGACCGTCGGTTTTGACCAACAGGCCGACGAAACGCTCCTTTCGCCCGACGGCCAAACGGTTTATTTCACGGCCGGAACGCGCGGACGAAAACCGATCTACACCGTTCCGCTGGAGCCGAATTTCCGTCTGAAAATTGCGACGCACGTCAAACCGGTGCGCGCCGACGGATATTTCGGCGGTCTTTCGATCACGCCGGACGGCAAAAATCTGGTCGGAGTTTCGAGTTCGATGACGGCTCCGGCGGAGGTTTTCCGCATTCCGACGGATGGCGGAGCGATGACCAATTTGAGCCATGCCAACCCGGCGACCGGTCTGGCCAAGGCGGAAGAGATGGAATGGACGGGCGGAATGGGCGCGAAGGTTCACGGGTTTCTCATCAAACCGGCTGATTTCGACGCCTCGAAAAAATACCCTCTGCTCGTTCTGATCCACGGCGGGCCGCAGGGCGCCTGGGGCGACAACTGGGGTTATCGCTGGAATCCGCAGATGTTCACCTCGGCCGGATACGTCGTCTTCATGCCCAATCCACGCGGTTCGACCGGTTACGGACAGAAATTCGTCAACGAAATTTCGGGCGACTGGGGCGGAAAAGTAGTGGATGACATCAAGAACGGGGTGGCCGAGGTTTTGAAGAAAAGCCCTTTTATTGACAAGGAGCGGATCGGCGCGGCCGGCGCCAGTTACGGCGGTTATATGGTTGACTGGCTGCTGGGGCACAACACCGACCCGCGCTTTAAGTTCAAGGTGCTGGTCTCGCACGCCGGAGTCTATAATCTCGAGAGCATGGCCGCCGCCACCGAGGAACTGTGGTTCGTCAGTTACGAATTCAAGGGAATGCCGTGGCAGAACAAGACCAATTACGAGCGCTGGTCGCCGCACAAATTCGCCGCCAATTTCAAGACCCCGACGCTCGTAACACAAGGAGAGATCGATTACCGCGTTCCGGTTGACCAAAGCCTCCAACTGTTTACGGCCCTGCAACTCAACGGCACGGATTCAAAACTGATCCTTTTTCCCGACGAAGGCCATTGGATCCTCAAACCGCAGAACTCGGAGTTCTGGTACGCGAACGTGTTCGATTGGCTCGGAAAATATCTGAAGCCTTGAAGGTTTAAAAGTGAAAAGGTTTAAAAGTGAAAAAGTGAAAAAGTTTAAAAGTGAAAAGGGCTTTTCTCTCGGTCTCGGGAGAACCTTGCGGTTCGAGCGGGGAAAAAAGCAATTTGGCCAAATGAAAGAAGTTTTTCAAAAATCGATCAACCGAAAAACTTTTAAACTTTTAAACCTTTAAACCTTTTCACTTTACAAACTTTTTCACCTTAAAAATACGATCTAAAAGGAGGAGCGAGAAAAATGATCGTCAGAAAAAACGAGGGAAAACAAGTTCCGATCGGAGAAGAGAACTGGACATTCTATCTGACCGGCGACGACACGGACGGCCGTTTTGACATTATCGAAGGCGAGATCGGTTATTTGAACGGCCCGCCGCTTCACACGCATCAGGACCAGCACGACACCTTTGTGGTTTTGGAGGGAACTCTGACTTTGCAAGTCGGCGATGATCTGTTCGAACTGAAAGCCGGCGATGTCGCCACGGCCCCGCCCGGCACGCCGCACACCTACACAAATCTCGATAAAGAGAAAAAGGCGCGCATCCTCAACCTGATGACGCCCGGGCATTTTGACAAGGCGATCAATGACTTTTCCAAACTGACTCCCGAGGACATCGAAGGCGAAAAAGTAATGGAAGTGGCGGCCAGGCACAAGGTCGCCATCGTCGGTCCGCCGATCCCGGTTAAACTGGGTTTGGTTTGACGGAGCAGAAAAATATTTTAGCCACAGAGGGCGCAGAGAACACGGAGGAAAGGGCTTTTCCGGAAAAATCCACTCGGCGAACTCGGTGGCCTCTGTGGCTAAATCAATTTTGTCACATCCCGAACCTTGGCGGTGATTTACTTGTAAGACGCGAAAAATCATTAAAGTCGGAGTGATAAATGAAAAGGTTTGAAGTAAGGATCCAAAATATCGCCGCGATTGCCATTCTGATGCTGTTGTTCGTGCCTGCGGTTTGGTCGGACCTCTCGTCGGCGGGGCCGAAAAAAAGCGCCCGAAGCCATAAGGTCGATTTCAATTTTGTCAAGAATCAGATAGTTCTTTCCGTTTTTATCAAAGGCAGAGGGCCTTTTAATATGCTGCTCGATACCGGCGTCGTCCCCTCGGCCATTGATCTGAAATTGGCCGAAGAACTGTCCCTGCCGCTGGAAAGGGAAAACGCCGGAAACGCCGCCGGACGCGGCAACGACAAGATCGAGGTCATCCCGACCAAGATCAAGGATCTCAAGATCAACCGTAAAAAATACGGCGACATAGAGGCGGTCGCTTTGAATCTGGAACATCTCGGCAAACCTCTCGGCATGAAACTTCACGGCATTTTGGGATACAGCCTGCTCAAAGACAAGATCATGCGGATCGACTATCAGAACAAAACGGTCGAGTTTTTCGGGAGCCGGAAAGATCTGGACAAAAAAATTCGTGGCTCGGCTTACAGGGAAAAGTTTACCTTCGAAGATTCCGACATCATCCCCGTCGTTCGCGGCGTTCGGATCAACGATCAGAATTTCATCGCTTCGATCGATACCGGTTCGAGCCTCAACGTCGAAATTTACTCTCATCAGCTCGACCGGCTGAAATTGGGGAATATCCTCGATGAGAACAAAAAGGGGGCGACCATCGTCGGCGGGCGGGGAAAAGAGGAGGTCTTTCATTCAAAGGTCGGGCTGATAAGATTCGGCCCGAACGAATTTGCCGATCAGGAAGTTACGATCTCCTCGGTCAAGAACAAAGATCAGACCAGAATGGGCAATATCGGCAATCAATTTCTCAAGAATTTCGTTTTCAGCATCGATTATCCCGGCCGGGAAATAATTCTCGAAAAAGCCGAAATGAGTGCAAACTGAAGGACGCCTGTCGGTCGGAGCGAGGGGCGTCCCGCTTGCCATCGTTGCGCGTAAGCAGCAACGGTCTCTCTCTAAAAACTCTTTGAATTTAACCCAAAAATTCGCGACCTGCGGCGCTCATGGCAAGCGGGACGCTTGCGCTCCCAGCCAATCCAAAAAAATCTCCTCCTGTCGGTGAAAGGCGTGTTCGGGCTGGTGGTCGTTTTCGGTCATCGGCAGTTTGAAAAATACTGAAAGCTGTTCAATGATCCCGGTTTCGCCCCGGGTTTTGGCCAGATCCAGACAGCGGGCGATCTCGATGGCCAAAGGAGCGGCGAGGATCGAGTCTTTGCAAAGGAAATTGATCTTCAACTGCATCGGTTGACCCAGGAATCCGCGGACATCGATGTTGTCCCAGGCCTCTTTGTTGTCGCCGCGCGGTCGGTAATAGCGGATATCGACCAGATGGTCCTCGACCTCGTAACCGAGGATGTTCCTTAACACCGAATGTTTGGTCTTGACCTTCGAACGAAGCGAGCCTTCGTTCGACAATGCCAGCCCGTCGCGGTTGCCGAGAATGTTGGTCGAATACCAGCCCTCGACCTTCAATGCGCGGGCGCGTAAGGCCGGAGCGATGACGGTTTTGATAAAGGTCTGACCGGTCTTGCCGTCCTTGCCGGCGACGGGAACGCCGCGCCGCCGGGCCAACTCCGTCAGAGCGGGAATGTCGGCCGAAACCGACGGAGTAAAGTTTCCGTAGGGAACATCTTCGCTGATGGCCGCGTAGGCGTAGAGCATCGCCGGACTGATCTCGGGGGAGCTTTCATCGAGAGCGGTTTCGAACCCGGCCGCCGAGTTGAAGATCTCGTTGCCCTCGTCGGCGAGGCGTTCGGTCGAGGCCAGATTGATCACCACCGCCTCGTCGCAAGTCGTTTTGAACTCCCGCAGGTCAAAGCGAAGTTTTTCGATCGTTTCGCGGTGCGTGGCGGTCGAGAGTTTGTTCTCGCCCTCGATGTTGACCAGAAAATCCTTGTTGCCGACGGCGCGCCACGGTTTGATCCGGCGCAGGTCCTCTTCGACGGCCAGAAACTGTTTGTAGGTCAGAACGTCGTGATCGGCCGCCGCTTTTGCCAGATGTTCGCCGAACAGATCCCATCCGGCAAAAATTATGTTTTCGTAACGGGCCAGATCTTCGGTCAGATCTTCGCCCAGTTCGGCCAGCGGCAGACCCTCCGGTCCGATCAGGCCTTTTTTCAAAAGTTCGATCCCGGCCACCATGGTCGTCCCGACCGCGCCGCCCAGCCCGATGATTGCAATTCCGAGTTTCTTTTCGCTCATAAAGAGTTAGATTTTACAACCTTCGGCGGGATTTCACCACAGGCGGGGGATCTGGAGTTTCGGATTTCGGATTTCAAGTTTTTTGAGGCCAGTCAATAAAGCTCTCTGAAGTTGTGGATATCGTCAATGATTCTCTCGGAGGGGCGGCAATCCTGACAATAGAACAGACGAAGAAATACCGGCGAAATTGATTTTCGAGGTGAAATTTCACAAGAAAATGCGGCCGGATCGGCCGGGTCGTATCCGATTCCCAGCCTCTTTGCCGTTCATCTTCTGTTCATTTTGATTCTTATAAATTACTTCTCATCCGAATTTTTTGTTGCTTTTCAAGCCGCAGACGGCTGGCAAAAGCATTGTTCTTCAAACCGTAACAAATCGAGAGTAAAGAGAGGTGTTTTATGAACAGGATCAAAAGAATTGATACGGTCGGCTGGGCTATCCGTTTGGCCGTCATTTTAGTTTTCGGTCTGGCCGCGGGTCTGGTCGTCAATTCGGTTATCGACGCCCAGAACAGATCCGACGGCGCGAAAAGATTCGATGAGCAGAAGATCGGGGCCGAGCCGGAGAGCGGAAGAGATGATGACGATGATGACGACGCCTGCGGTCGGGGGCGCGGCCCGACCGCAGATCTGGGAACGGCCAAGTTTTTCATCGAGCATAATTCCACCGATGAGGACACCGGCGTTCACGGCTTGTTCGACGGCATCGAATGGCAAAGACTCTGCGTTTATGACCCGCGCGGACGGCTGGTTCTGGATGTCCAGCCGCGCCGGCAGCTTCGAACCCAGTCGATCAGCGGAATATTCTTTGAATCGGCCGAACCCCCCAACGACGAGGTTCCGATCGAAGAAATTCTGGATCGTTTTCCGGAAGGCCGGTATACGGTCCGTGGGCAGGCCGCGAACGGGAGGAGACTGCGAGGATCGGCCTTGTTTACCCACGCCATCCCGGCCGGGCCGGTCATCATCCACCCTCAGGAAGGCGATCAGGTTCCTTCTTCGGGGCTGGCGATTATGTGGAATCATGTGACGACGACGATAGACGGAGAGCCCTTCGACCGAACGGGCTATCAGGTCATTATCACAAAAGAATCGAATGACGATCCGAACGGTTTCTCGCGGCCGGTCTTTGATGTTCACGTCCCGCCGACGGTAACTTCGCTGACCGTGCCCAATGAGTTTCTCGAACCCGGAACCGAATATGAACTCGAAGTTCTGGTTCTGGAGGCCAGCGGAAACCAAACCATCTCGGTCGTCTTTTTCGAGACCGAATAGAAGGAAGATGCAGTTTGGCGGGAGGAGGTTTTGGCGAAAATAGTGGATCTGAGGCGTTGCCGGCGGCATTTTTGAGGCCGGCGGCGATGCCCCTTTACCGGGACCGGTTTTTGCCCGCGGGACTTTAGAGTAAGTCCTGCGGGCCGACTCGGCGTTTTGCCGTTTACAGATGAGTTTTACCGCTCGGAGATTTTTCGCGAAATTGTCGAACAACTTTGAATAATGTTAGAGTTTGCAGTAAACAAATTTCGAACTTTTTCATTGGATGATAGACATGAATTTTCAAAAAACGGCAATAATTTTCGCCTTTTTCTTCCTGTTTTCCGCGATCGCCTGCGGGCAGTCGAAAATCCGTCAGGTGGCCGTCACTTTCGACGATCTGCCGGCGACCCGGCGGGCCGAGGATCTGGCTCATCAGAAATACGTTACGGATCAGCTTTTGGCGAAGTTGCGGGCCGAAAAAGTCCCGGCCATCGGCTTCGTCAACGAACAGCGGATCATTCGCTACGGCGAGATCGACGAGCGGACCGAACTCTTGAAAAAATGGCTCGACGCCGGGCACGAACTCGGCAATCACACCTTTTCGCACATAGCCATCGACACGGCCACCTTTGATCAATACGCGGCCGATCTGATCCGGGGCGAGACCATCACGCGGATGCTTTTGGAGCAAAAGGGCAAAAAACTGAGGTTTTTCCGCCACACACAGCTTCGGACGGGGCCGACCGAAGAGTTCAGGCAGAAGCTGGCCGCGTTCCTCAAAGACCGGGGGTACACGGTCGCCCCGGTGACGGTCGACAACAATGATTACATTTATACGATCGTCTATTCGCGGGCAAAGGCCGCCGGAGACCGGCAATTGGAGGCCCGCATCGTCGCTTCCTACATCGAATATATGGAGAGCGTTTTCGAACATTTCGAAAATTTGAGCCGGGAATTTCTCGGGCGCGAGGTCAAACAGACCCTCCTTTTGCACGCCAACGAGATCAACGCCGACCATTTCGACAAACTGGCCGGGATGCTCAGGAAAAGGGGTTACCGGTTCATAACTCTGGAAGAGGCCCTCACGGATGAGGCTTATCGGCTGCCCGAGGCCCAGTCCCGACGCGGGTTGTCGTGGCTGCATCGCTGGATGTTGGCCAAAGGGCTGGAGATGAAGGAGGAGCCGATACAGCCGGAGTGGATCACCGAGCTTTTTCGGCGGGGCTGAATTATTGCCGCCGGGCGGGTCGGGAAAAGATCGGCATTTTTCGCCGACAGCGGGGCTGTAAGAATGAGGATTTTAGTGGTCGAGGACAACCGGCGGCTGGCCCGCGCAATCGGCAAGGGGTTGCGGGAACAGTCCTTCGCCGTCGATTTCGCTTTTGACGGCCGGGATGCTCTCTATCAGGCCGAGATCAACGATTACGATCTGATCCTGCTGGACATAATGATTCCGGCGCCCGACGGGCTGGAGGTCTGCCGCCGGCTTCGCGAAAGGGAAATTCAGACCTCGATCCTGATGTTGACGGCCCTCGATAAAACCGGAGACAAGATCTGCGGTCTCGATACGGGGGCGGATGATTACCTGTCCAAGCCATTTGAGTTCGGGGAACTTCTGGCGCGCATCCGGGCGCTCTTGCGGCGGCGCAATAATCAGGTTCTGCGAACCAGGATCGAAATCGCCGATCTGACGATCGACACCAATTCGCAGAGGGTCTGGCGGGGAGAGAGCGAGGTCTTCCTGACGGCCAAGGAATACTGCCTGCTGGAGTTTTTGGCGCGGGAGAGGGGAAAGGTTCTCGGGCGAGCGGAGATCGCCGAGCATTGCTGGGACGAGAATTTCGACGCTTTTTCGAACATCATAGATGTTTATATTAAGCGGCTGCGGGCCAAGATCGACAAAGGGTTTGAGGTCAGATTGATCCATACGCGGCGCGGCGCGGGCTACATTTTCGACGATGTTTAATTCGATCAGGATAAAATTGACGCTTTGGTATCTGGGCGTGCTGGCCGTCATCATAGTCGCTTTTGCCGTGACCACGTATTTTCTGATCGAACGCAGCCTCGACCGGACGACCGACAAAAATCTGTCGGAGATGGCCCAAACCGTCGAGGACGAACTGCTTCAGGAGGAAAAAGATCTGGCCGAAGAGATCAGGCAAATGGGCAAAGCGACGGATGATGACGGGCGGGCGGGAGAAGATGCCGACGAGAGGGAAGAGGAACCGGAGAAACTGCCGACCATCGAAGAAGCCATCAGGGAAGAAATAACGGATCTGAAATTCAAAGGCTACCGGTTTACGGTTTTCGACCGAACCGGAACCGAGGTGGTTTCGACGGTCGGCGACGAGGGGTTGCGAAAGGAGTTGAGAAATCTGTCTCCGGAGGCGGGACTTTCCGACGTGGCGTCGGGAGATGAGACTTTCCGGGTCAACCAAAAGCGCCTCAGACTCGACGGCAAGGATTTTCGGCTGTTGGTCGCATATTCGCTCGGCGAACAGACGGCTTTCATCAATTTTCTGAAAAAGATTTTTTACTGGGTCGTTCCCGGCGCGCTTTTGCTCGCCGGGGTTGGGGGATATGTTCTGGCGCGTCAGAGTCTGGCCCCGGTGGCGGCGATGAGACGGCGGGCCGAGAGGATCGGGTCGTCCAACCTCAATGAGCGGTTGCCGGTCGGGAACGAAACCGATGAACTCGGTCGTCTGGCCAGCGTCTTTAACGCGTTGCTGGCCCGGCTGGAAAATTCCTTCCGACAGCAGCAGCGTTTTATGGCCGACGCATCGCACGAACTGCGAACGCCTCTGACGATCATTCGAACGGAGTCGGAAGTGGCTCTTTCGAGGGAAAAAAGGAGTACCGATGAGTACCGCGAATCTCTGGCGATCATCGGCGATGAGAGCCGGCGTTTGACCCGCATCGTCGAGGATCTTTTTTTGCTGGCGAGGGCCGATCGGGAGCAGTTCGAGCCGCAGTTCAGACAACTCCGGCTCGACGATGTTCTGGCCGAGGCGGTTCATTCGATCAGGGCCTTGGCCGAAAAACGAAACGTCCGGATCGATGTTTCGGATCTGCCCGAAATGCCTCTCCGGGCCGATGAAGCGCTTCTGCATCGTTTATTTCTGAATCTTTTCGATAACGCCATCAAATACAACCGCGAGGGCGGAGCGGTTTCGATCGAAGTCAGCCGAACGGCGGAAAAATATCTGGTGTCGGTCAGCGACACCGGCGTCGGCATCCGGCCCGAGGATCAGATGAGGATTTTCGACAGATTTTACCGGGCCGACGAAGCCAGGAGCCGCGATGACGAGCATATCTCCGGCGGGGCCGGATTGGGGCTTTCCATCGCCGCCTGGATCGCCGAGGTCCACGGCGGAAGTCTTGTTCTGGAGCGGTCCGATCCGGAAGGGTCGGTTTTTCGGGTTGAACTGGCCGTTTGAGAAGAAAGGGTTTCGGCCTATTTGCGCCCCGGTCGGTTTTTCGGGAAAAAGACTTTTTCCAAAGATCAAAGTCCCGCCGGAAAAGGTTGCCGATTTTTTTTATTGGATTTTTTGTGATCGGGCAATTTCATCAGTTGTTCATCTTTGTTTCGCTACAATTGCACCAAAAACAGCAGGTTTATTTGCAACGGTTAAAATTCAACGCGAGGAGAGGTAAATGAGTTTAGGCAAATTAATGATGATCTTTCTGGGGACTATCCTGTTTTTCGGAGGAACGACCCTGGCCGTCAACGCTCAGGACAAGAAAGATGACGAAAAAAAGGTCAAAAGACAGGTTGACGATGATGACGACGATGTCAATGACTCACCGGAAATGCAGAAAAAACTGGCCAAAAAGGCTAAGATCTCAAAAGAAGAAGCCCGCCGGATTGCGGTCGAGAGGGTTCCCGGCGAGGTGCTCGAAAGCGAACTGGAAAAGGAAAAAGGAAGGCTCGTCTACGAATTCGAGATCCGCACCGAAAACGGCGTGATTTTTGAGGTTCAGGTCGATGCCAAAACGGGCGAGATCGTGGCCGTCGAAGAAGAAACGGACGAGGACGACGACACCGATACGGCGCGGGTCAGCCGGAAAAAGATCGGATTTTCTTCGCCGATAAATTCCGGGTAAAAAAGACTTTTATTCCGCCAGAATCTTTTGGATAAAATCCCCGACCACTTTCCAATGGTCCTCGGCGTCGCCTTCGATCCGCGATTCGACCAGCATCGAAGAACCGTGAACGCCGTTGGCGGCGACGTAGGTCCGGATGCCGTTTTTCTTGAAGACGGCGAACTGGTTCTGCGACGTTTCCCTCTGCATTTCGGTCGCGGGGCGCAATGCGAGAGCCGGGATCTTGATCCGTTCGGCCAGCGTTTCCGGCCGACAACCCTCCATCGCCTCGCCCGAGGCCGGTGAAAAAGCCAGCAATCCCGCCAGATCCCTCCCCCGCTCGGCCGCCAGACGAAACGCAAGCGCGGCGCTGAAACTGCTTCCCCAGGCGATCCGTTTTCCCGTAAAACCTTCGGCTTTGACGAAATCGAGCGTCGCTTCCAGATCGGGGTAAGCATCGCAGTAGGAGAACTCTTTTCCGCTCAGTCCGGCGACCGTTCGGTTCTCTCCGCCGAAAACCCGGCCGCCGGTCCTGAGATCGACGGCGATCAGATTGTAGCCTCGTTCGGCCAATTTGGGCACGATCGGCGCGTATTCCCCGCGCGCGTCGCCCCCGCCCTGATGAAAAAGCATGATCAGGGGAGCCGAGCGACCTTTCGGCGATTGGTAGATGTCGGCGTAAATGGTGATGCCGTCTCTGGCTTTGAAGAAAACCTCCCGGGCCTTTGACTCTCGGCTTTCGTTTTCATCAGGCAGAAATTCATCGATCGCCGAAAAAACGAGGTCCGGCCGATCAATCCAGGGAAAATGCGCCGCCCCTTCGACGGTCAAAAGCCGCGCGCCGGGAAGCATCTGCGACCATTCCCGGCCGGCTCCGTAAGGCGCGTTGCGGTCTTTCGTTCCGTGAATCGTCAGAACCGGGACCCTTACCTTGGCCACCTCCTCTTTGGGTATGTCGAGGTTTTGCACCGAAACAAAATGTGAGCCGAAATGTCTTTCCAGATTGACCGGCCATTCGTTCGGCAGATGACAGACGCTTTTTATTTTGGCGGCGTTGGCCGGGACCCCGACCAGACCGGTTCGCGACACCAGCCAGTCTTTTTCGCAGAATTCCTGCGGGTTGGTTTTATGAAAATCCCGTTGGCGGAGTTCATCGAGTTTTGCCAGTTCGGCCGGATCGGGAATTTTGTCTTCGTCGCCGGCCGTCATCTCTTTCGGATAATCGGTGCCGAATTTGAGCGGGACGGGGCCGATCTGGACGATCTTTTCGACGTATTGCGGGTATTTCATCGCATACATCACGACCAACAGCCCGACGTAGGACTCGCCGATCAGCGAGAATTTTTTGAGGCCGAAATGCTTTCGCAGTTTTTCCAGATCCTCGACATCCTCCTGAATGGTGATCTTGCTCTTATCCTCGACCCGATCCGACCGACCGCGGTTTCTGACGTCGTAGAAGATCAACGTGCGGTTTTTGGCCAGATGCCTGAAATCGTCAAACAGAAAAAGATGCAGGGGGATGACGGTCGCCGGCCCGTCGCGGCCGACCTTTTCATAAAAGATCCTCGTCCCCGGATCGACCGTGATAAAGCCCTTTTCGTCGTTCGGAGCCGATGAATCCCTGTCGGCCAAAGACGGTATTAATTTATGTTTGAACATTATCTGGCCGATGTCGCGGGGGCGTTCCAAAACGGTTTTGTAGATCCACCGGTAATGATCGTTGGCCCAGAACTCCATCACCTGTCTGGCCTTTAACTCCCCGAGAAGCTCCCGGTTGGCGCGGTATTCGAGATAAACGACCGGAATATGGAGATAGGTTGAATCCTCGTCGCGGGCGCCGTCGGGAGGTCCGGCCGGGACCTCGGGAAACATCTTTCGGATCTCGTCAAGCGCCCCGGCCAGCTTTTTTCGGTCCTCGATGACGAACCAGTGGATCTGTTCGTGAACAAAGGTCGAAAGCAGGAGTTCGTCGTCCTTTAAATGCCGCGTGCTGAGGGTCAGGATCGGATGGCTGTGGGGGATGACGTTTTCCTCGATGATGATCGACCGGGTGAAGATCCATTTCGACAGGTCGTGGCTTTTGAGCAATCTCTCAAGTTGTTCTTTGGTCTTTTCCTCGTCCCGGCTTCCGTTTTTCAAAGAAATTTCGATCTTGTCCTGACCCCGGACGGCCGGACTCAAAAACAAAAAGAACAAACATACCCAGATCAATGTTTTCATAATCTTTCTCCGATTCTGATCATCCTCAATAAGCCCCTTGCCGGATCTCATTTCATTTTTCGCCGAAGATCATCTCGCCGGCCGAAAAGCTGATCTTTCCGGTTTGATCTGCCGGCGCTTTGATCTCGGCGATGTTTTCCTCCTCGACCGGCAGGGGTTTCCAGAACCGGTCTTTGTAGAGGGTCAGAAAAATTGCCGCCGCAACCGTCAGGAAGCGGGCGATATTGGCAACCCAGCCGCCGAGCGCCGTGTCATCGACGGCGAAGATCTCCCACCAGAAATTCATCAAAAAATGCAGACCGAAAGGAACCCACAGATTATCTTTCCATCGCATAAACACCCAGCTGAACAGCACCCCGCCGAGACCGGTGATGAGGGTGATTGCGACGAAATCCCAGACGCCTTTCGATTGATACAAATGTCCCAATGCGAACAACAGCGAGGGCAGCAAAACGGCCGGCCAGAAACCGGTTTTGACTCTCCGGTAAAGCTGGCGAAAGATATAGCCGCGAAACAGGACCTCTTCGGCAAGCGGGGAGATGACGGTAAATGCCAGAATGTTCACAAGGGATAAACCGGCGGCCAGATTGGATGTGGCGGCGAAGCCGATCAGCATCGGCAGGGTGGCGATGAGGGAAAAAACGATCGCCCGTTTGAAGGGAGAACGCCAAAGACCCAATTCCGACAAAGCTCCCTTCAAACCGGTTCGATAGACGAAGATGATCGCTCCGGTGCAAAAAGCGATCTGGAGAAAATTAACCAGCAGGTTGAACTCCGCCGATCCGAGAACCCGGCGAAGCCCGGCAAATTTAAGAATGTCCGAGGTCAGATAGCCGACCAGAAAAACACTTCCGGCAATGACCGCTTTGAGGGCCGCAGAATATTTGTCGTTCATAAAAAAGATTCTCCTTCTTTTTTGATCACTGAAAAATCTAACCCGGATACCAATAACAAAGGGTGGGCGTTTTCCCGCAAAAGTCTTTCGAGCGAATCTTTTTCCCTCTGAGCCGTTTGCCCGATCGCCAGCGCGGAAAAATGCCGGTTAAGATCAGACAATGTAAGAGTTCGGGCAGTCGCTCGAACCTTTTGGCAACAATCCGGAAGATGGTCCGTCGGACGCTTTTCACACTTTCCCTCCGGATTTTTCTTTTAACTTCAGTTTCGGTTTTGTCGAAAAGTATATCAATATTTAACGGATGTTGATAAATACTTTGTCAAACAGAATTTCCAATGAAAAAATTTCAGATTGAAATATATTATCTTTTTTACGTAAATTCTGATAAAAAGATTACGACGCAAAACAAATAAACCTTAACGATCGCCGGCAAAGCGCGGATTTTCTTCCAGAGGAACGAATGAAAACAATAAAACTCGGATCATTTTCTTTCACAATTCTCTTTCTGACAATTTGTTTGCTGACCCAAACCTTTCCGGGTTGATGAGACAAGTTTAGTTATGGCTCTGCCTCCTCGTTTAAACAAGTGATGCCGTCAATCGGAATATCTTCAAAAATTCCTTCTTTAGTGTTTGCCTGCCAAGCACGAGTGATTTTGGTTAAATTTTCCTTTTTTTCATTAATGCCGATGGCAAAAATTTCCGGGTTCCATTTGCCATTCAATTTGCATCCGCTCATCGCAATAGTTTCGTTTTTGCGGAGCGGCGGAAATTTTATCACGTCGAGAACTTCATATTTTTCAGCACCGGAATTTCGGTTGTGTTTTTCCAGCCACAGCATCGTCGGATTACTCAATTTACTTCCTTTTGGTCTGACTAAACTGACAGCAAACGGCGAATTTGCAATAGTTTCAGTCGTGCCAACCTGAAAGCTGTAAAGCCATTCAAGTTTATCCGGCAATTCCTTTCCGTCGTGTTTCAAACCAATATAAAGTTCTTTGACCGATTTCTGAATCAGTTCATCTTCGACGATCACAAATTTGCCGTTTTGCCAGTAAAAAGTGTTTTGACCGTCATCGCAATCGCCGACGATGACGGCATCGGTTTTTATCTTAAATTTTCCGCCGTATTCCGTTTTTTCATTTTTATAAATTTCTGAGCCTTTTCGTGCCATAGCCAAACTCGCTAATGGGACATTGCCCGCTCCCCAATCCAAAGCCTTTAGATTGTATGCTTTAAAACTGTTCGCCGTGGCAATCAAAGCCAGAGTATAACCACGACTTCCTTTTGAAATCGCAACGGTATAATCAGTTTTGCCATCGCCGTTAAAATCGCCTGAACCGAAATTTTTGTCGGTGCTTTCGGAAATACACGGCTTGCTGAGTTCCCAGCCGGGATAACTTTTTTTCAGAAAATTATTGACTTTAGTCGGCAATGTTTGGGCTTGAACGGCAAGCGAAGCGGCGAATAATAATGTGAGTAAAATCCAAAATCTTTTCATAATTTTCTCCTCTCTTCAGAGTAATGCCTTGAAGTAGGCTTACCCGAGACATTGCACGCTTCAAGGAGTTACTCTGAACCTTTTTTCTTCTATTTGGCTTTGAAATTATAAATGACAATGCCTTTGACCATTACGGGTTTGGGTTCGCCGTTTTGCGAGTGTGCCGAAACACTTAAAGCTGAAATTACCGCTGCTATCTACGACAAATCTTATGGACGAACTGCTTCGCCGATTGTCGTTAGCGTTGTGCCGCCGGGTTCGACGGTCATTGTGCCGCGACCTTCCCAACGATATTCTTCGTCATAGTATTGCGTGTCATATCCGCCCATCACATTAACTCCGGTGGCACTCGCCAATGCCGCCATAAATGCACCGCCGACACCGCTCGTGCCGTGTCCGGCTGTGCCGCTACTGTCTCTGGGGGTTAGGCTGCCGTCTCTGCCGACATCAAAGCGACGAGTCAGCGAACTCGTTTCGCTTGCCACATTGCAAGCGTGTAGTTCGATGCCTCTGCCGTCGGGCGTGAAATACGGTGCAAGCGGCGCAAAAAGTTCGGCATTTCCCGCATTTACTCCCGTTCCCAAAACCAGTCCGCCCGGTGTGCCGTGACAGATTATTCTCAAAAGCCAAATGCTTCTTTCATTTTCCGCTCTGGTGATGATGCGGTTGACGATGTTCTGAATATTGTCGCTCTGATCCGCAATCACCATTCCAGTATCTGTTACCGATTCACGCGACGAAGTTCGCGGTGTTCTCAAAATTCTTTTATCAAAAACGTAAATAATCATTTTTTTTCTCCAAATTCAATTTTTGCTCTATTGTTAAATGGCAAATGTTTTTCATTCAACAGCCGCTCCAGCCGACTAGATTTACCGTCCGTGAAGATTTATTTTTGGTTAAGGTCATAATCGCGTTGTAAAGGATGACATCCTCTTCAAATCCCTTGATGGTATATTTGATTGACAGTTTGTAACCTTGTGCGGTGTATGTATTGGTAAATTTATCGCCTTTTTTTTCATTTGCTCCGACCTTGATTGTGGATTTGAAGAATTTGAAATTGACGTTTTTACCGTTAATTCGCATCCAAGCACCGTCCATACCGTGAAAAAAAACTATCTTTCCCTCGGCACTAAAACTTAAACTCGTGCCGCAGTTGTCGTATTCCGTTTCATCAAGAAAACCGATTTTTATTTTCTCTGATTGACCGAAAGCCAAAACCGATAAAATGAAAAATACCGCTGTAATCAAAATGGTTTTCGTCAGATTCATAATCTTTTCTCTCCTTACATTTATCTCTCCGTAAGACTCACGACCGAACCGCCGGCATTTATCGTATATTTGGCGTTACCGCTGTAAACGACTGTAATTTTTAATGTTTGTCGGGAACGAACATAGAATCTGACATTTCCGTTCATTGTGTCATCGCCGCCGGTTGCCAGAGGTCCGATTGATTCGTTGACGTTTGTTCCTTCGATTCCGAGAGTGATGTTCATTCCTTCACGGGCGATTGCCTCAAAATCAATCGTTACATAGCCGCGGTTGGCGACGAGTGAATAATGAACTTCACGATAATCTCCCAATTCACTGCTCACGGTTTTTGTAACTGAGCGAACTGCACTTTTTTCTGTATCAGAAGTTTCGTCTTTCTGATCCAAAACCGCGCCTGCGAATTTGAGCGTGTATTTCGCATTTCCGCTGGAACTGACGGTAATGAGCAAATTTTGTCTTGTCGGATTGTTGAAACTAATTCTGTCACTCATTCGGTCATTGCCACCCGATGCCAGCGGTCCGAGCGATTTGCTCACACCGTCGCCTTCGATGCCGACCGAGATGTTCATTCCGTTTTGTGCCACCGCCGAGAGATCAACCGAAATATTTCCCCTGCCCGCCGCTATCGAATAAAATGTTTCATGATAATCGCCGAGTTCGCTGCTGACGTTTGCCGTAACCGTCCGCGAACTGATTCTTTGCGGATTTTCTCTATCCGATGAGCCGCTTTGTGCCATTGCGGAAATTCCGCTCGAAATAACGATTCCTAAAATTGCCGTAAATAAAACTTTAATCATTTTTTTGTTCATTGCTGTTCTCCTAATTTTTATATTTTTCAAGTCCGGCATCTTCATCGCGAAGACCGCTCAAACATATTCAAACGACATAAATTTAACTGAGATTTGCATATCAAAACCGTTAGAAAAATGTTAGAATTTTGTTAGAAGCTCAATGAACAAAGAGATTTACGAATTTGACGACTTTCGGCTTGATGCAAGTCAAAAGGTTCTTTTGCGCGATGGCGAAGCAGTTCAAATCCAACCTAAAGTCTTTGAAATTCTGCTTTTACTTATTCGCAAAAAAGGCGAATTGGTCAGCCGTGAAGAAATTATGCAGACAGTTTGGGCAGATACTTTTGTCGAAGAATCAAACCTCAGATTCTGTATCCATTCCTTGCGAAAGTCGCTCGGCAAAAATGTCGAGGGAACTGATTACATCAAAACAGTTCCAAAATGCGGTTATCAACTCGTTGCAGAAATAGATGAAAAAACATCCGAAATATTTCTCGAAAAAGCAGAGAAGGATTTGCCGTCGAAAGTCATAGAAAAATCTTCAAAGAGAAATTGGCTCATTGGAATTTCAATTTTTTCGGTAATTTTACTTTCAATTTTTTTGATGGCGTGGCATAACACGGCGCAAACGACGGAAAACGCAATCGGATTTAATCAATTAGCCGTTTTGCCTCTTGAGCCTTTCAGCGAAAGAGAGCGAGAAATACAGATCGGTTTGACGGATTTGATGATTACGAATTTGAGCAAGATCAAACAACTGAAAATCTTGCCATTTTCGGCTGTCCGCAAATTTGCCGGACAAAATTTCGACCGAATCCAAGCCGGAAATGAACTTTCCGCCGATGCGGTTTTGACAGGAAATTATCGCCTTGACGGCGAAAATGTGATCGTTACTGTCAATCTTTTGCGTGTGTCGGACGGAACAACTCTTTGGACGGAAAACTTTACGACAACGGGCAAAACCGACCTCGAACGCGAAACTTCGGTTGCGCTTCGCACCGCGCGTCTGCTTTCTCTGAAAATCGCCGAAGCCGAAGACGAGCAATCGCTGAAGGGGCAAAATCTCAACGCTGAAGCCGTGCAAAATTATCTGGCGGCACGAAAGATTTGGCGGAAAAACGAGCTTTTTCGGCGTGATGAAATGTTCGGTCTGTATGAAAAAACAATTGCGCTCGAGCCGAATTGGGCTTTGGCGTTTGCAAGTTATTCGGAAGCCTTATTTTCGGCGGAAGAGTTTGGCGAAGAACGGAAGAAGATCGAAATGATTTCCGAAAAAGCCGTCGAACTCGATAAATCTTTACCGCAACCGCACGCGGTTTTGGGCGAAAGTTATTGGTGGTTTGATTGGAACTGGGAAAAAGCCGAAGAAAAGTTGAAATTCGCCATCGAACTCGATCCGAACTATGCACTTTCACATTACAAATATGCCCGCTTTCTGATTATTCAGCGGAGATTTGCCGAATCCGAAAGCGAACTCAAAAAAGCAATCGAAATCGAGCCTTTCTCGCCGCTTTTTCATTCCGGTTTATGCGAACTTTATTCATCGGACAACAAAATTGACAAGGCGATTTCCGCTTGTCTTTACGCCAAACAGATTGAGCCGTCTTATTGGCAAATCAGAAAATTGCTTTTCTGGCTTTATGTTAAAAAAGAAATGTATGACGAAATGGATGAAATGTATCTGGGGAAATTATCTTCGGCTGAAAGACAAAAAAATCCGCTGGCAATCGCCGTGGCAAAAAAAGACTTGAGTTCAAATTGGCGTTATGAAATTAATCAACCCGTCACCGGTGGAAATGAACAGCCGATTATTTTGGCAAAGTTTTATCTAAAATTGGGCGAAAAGGAAAAGGCGCTCGATTATCTTGAAAAAGCCCTTGAAAAACGGGATTCGGCTTTACCGTTCGTCAATGCCGATTTTAATTTCGATTCGCTTCGAAAAGAAAAGCGTTTTGTCGCTCTGATGCAGAAAATCGGTTTGCAAAAATAAACGTCGAGTCATTTTTTACAACTTCATTAGGTTGGGGTTGAATTCTTGCGCCGGTTCTTTTCAAATAAAACTATCAGAAAAAAACCAGTCAAATAAGCCGCAAAACCGAGCCATTCAAAAGTTCTGCCCATTGCGATGGAAAGGATTGGATTATTTTCCAAACCCAATACTTTTACATAATCAAAGTATTGCAAAATTTCGATCGAACGACGAAAGTGATGCCGTCAATCGGAATATCTTCAAAAATTCCTTCTTTAGTGTTTGCCTGCCAGGCACGAGTGATAGGTCCACATCGTCGAGAACGACGATGTGGACCTATCAGCATAACCGTTCGGCGACGCGATCCGGAAGATGGTCCGCCGGACGCTTTTCATACTTTCCCTCCGGAGTCTTTTCGGTTTCGGTTTCGTCGAGAAGTATGTCAGTAATTAGCGGACGTCGGTAAAGGCCGAAGGGGTTGTCCGATCATCAGCCAGCGGTTTTTGGCCCGAGCAAAATCCGCATATTTCCGAGCCTCACCCGGTTTATTGGCCAAAAGCGCAAGTCTGGCTTTTAAGACGAAGGCTTCGTAGCTTTTCGGGTTTTTCGGCAAAGCCTGCCCGGCCGCGGCGAATTTTCCCAGTTTGAAAAGCCCGGCCGCCGTTTCGGTCGTTGGCGGTTTTTCCACGTTCTTCTGGGCGAATAGAAAAGAGCCGGAACAAAAGATCAAAAGCGGAAATATAAATCGAAGGTGTTTCATAACTCATCCCCTGAGTTTTTGTTTGGAGACCGTTTTGCAACTCGGTTTTACCGGAATATTGCGGGATGGCCATTATGACATGAGAATTGCCGGAATTGTTTAAGAGGAGGCAAAAAGTTTGTTAAAAATGTAAAATTTTCGCGAATCCGAAAAAAATACCGGTCGGCAAAGGGCAAAAGTTTCTTCATTGTCCGGCCCGGACGATCTCCAAGATGATCCCGAACGGGTCTTCGAAAATGATCGCCTCCAAAGCGCCTTTGTCCGATCTTTTTTCGTTCAGAATTTTTTCTCCCTTGGTTTTTAAACGGGCCGCCGTTTCTCTGAGGTCGGCGGTTTCGAAAACCATCATATAAAACGGCATCGCCTCCGGATATTCGTTTTTGACCGGATCGAGCCCCTCTCTGAAATGAAGCATGAAACCGAAGGTGTTATCCCGGTGGCCGAACGTCCATATCTTAATTGACGGAGAAATACGGCGCTGTGCAAAAGTCGCTATTTTGCGGAAAGTTTCCGGTGGCGGAATTCTCCGGGCGAACTGTTGAAACGGCTTTTGAAGAGGCGGGCGAACGAACTGGGATTTTCGTATCCGACGCTGAGACAAATATCGGTGATCGAAAGATCCTCTTTTTCGATCATTTGACGGGCCTTTTCAAGACGGACCCCGGTCAAATATTGATGCGGCGTTTTCTCGAAAACCGTCTTAAAAAGCCGCAGAAAATGAAAAGGCGAAAGGCAGGCGATCCGCGCCAGCCGCTCCAGATCGATCGGTTCGGCGTAACAGGATTCGATGAAATCTCGGGCCAGCGACAGGCGTTTGTAGATCTCCAGTCTGGTCGAACGGCGGACGAGAGGCAGTTTTTCGATCTCTCCGAGAGTTTGAAGATGTTCCCGGAGAAGAGTTTCGATAAGCCCGGCGCATTTTTCATCGAGCCAGATCTGCGACGTGCCGGAGCCGCGGCTGATCTCTCGATGAAGATTCTCAATTTGAGGAAAGAGCGAAGATGCGGCCGGACGAAGATTCTGAAAAAAGGTCATCGGGCGATCTTCGCCGCGATGCGGGTCATCAAGCAGATCCCGGTGCGAATGTTCGAAGACGCTGAGAACTTCCCGGTCGAGTTGATCCCGGAAAAAGATGCAGAACGAATCGACATCTTCGTTCGATAAAATGTAACTCGAATAGTTTTGGTCGTTGTTGATGACGAGAAATTTTCCCTCTCGGACGGCTATCGGAACGGAGTTGATCTCATAGATCTCCGTCCCTTTGAGACAGGTTTTGATCGAAAGCGGAGCGGTGTGTTCGGAAAAAGAGACCTCGCAGGTCCGGGCGTAAACGACCACGTTCTCCCGGTGAAAAAAGGAAAAATCCGCCTCGTTGTTGAATTGTCCGGGAAAACGTCTAAGGATCATCTTTACAACCTCCGGAAAATATTGCTTTATTAAAATGAGCGGTAAATGGTTAATTACTGTGTAAATTAAAAAAATTACAGTTTAGTGATGGGTGATGGGTGATGGGTGAAAAGTTAAACAGATAATATCAGACAGCAGATCCGGATAATCGGAAAATTAAGTTTTATCCCATCACCCATCACCTATCACCCATCACAAATTAATTTACAGAGTATTAATTGTAACTGTGATTCTTGTTACAACCGATCCATTCGGGCATCGGTTTTGAACGAACCGCTTTTGTGCCTTAAGCTTAACAAAATTATCAAACGACCGGGGAAAATTGATAAAAAAAATTATGAACTTTGAATTTTCAGACAAAACGAAAGATCACTTGGGGCGTCTCGGGGCGTTTATGGACGAGCATATTTATCCGAACGAAGAGCGCTATCACCGGGAAATAGATGCGGGCGAGCGCTGGGAACCGCTCGGTTTGATCGAGGAATTGAAGGAAAAAGCGCGCGATGCGGGGCTCTGGAACTTGTTTTTGCCGGACGTTTCGGGGCTGACGAATCTGGAATACGCTCCGCTGGCCGAGATGATGGGCCGGGTTTACTGGTCGGCGGAGGTTTTTAATTGTTCGGCGCCGGATACGGGCAATATGGAGGTTCTTCATCTTTACGGCACCGATGAGCAGAAGCGGCAGTGGCTCGAACCGTTGCTTGAGGGTCGGATCCGTTCGTGTTTTTCGATGACCGAACCGGAGGTGGCTTCGTCGGACGCGACCAACATTTGCGCTTCGATCAAAAGGGACGGCGACGAATATGTCTTGAACGGCCGCAAATGGTGGTCGTCCGGGGCGGGCGACGCTCGTTGCCGGCTGTCGATCTTTATGGGCAAAACGGACGAAAACGCTCCGAAGCATCTACAGCAATCGATGATCCTGGTTCCGATGGACGCCCCCGGCGTCAAGGTGGAAAGGGTCCTCAAGGTCTTCGGTTTTGACGACGCCCCGAATGGGCACGCCGAGGTTGCTTTTGAAAACGTCCGGGTGCCCAAAGAAAATCTTTTGCTCGGCGAAGGGCGCGGTTTCGAGATCGCCCAGGGAAGGCTCGGACCGGGGCGCGTTCATCATTGCATGCGTTTGATCGGTCTGGCCGAACGGTCTTTGGATCTGATGAAGGCCAGGGCCGGAGGGCGGGTCGCTTTCGGCAAACCGCTGACTCAACAGGGAGTCATCCGGCGGTGGATCGCCGAATCGCGGAACGAGATCGAACAGGCGCGTTTGCTGGTTCTGAAAACCGCCTGGATGATGGACGAGGTCGGCAGCAAGGCGGCCCGCCGGGAGATCGCCATGATCAAAGCGGTCGTTCCTTCGATGGCCTTAAAGGTGATCGACCGGGCCGTCCAGACCCACGGCGGAGCCGGCGTTTGTCAGGATTTTCCGCTGGCCTTTGCCTGGACCATCGCCCGCATGTTGCGCATCGCCGACGGGCCCGACGAGGTGCATTTGGAATCGATTGCCAAGATGGAACTGAGATAGAAGAAGGCCGCGCTTGATCGAAGAAATAAAAAAAGCCGCTCAGAGGTTCTGAGCGGCTTTTTCCTGAGATCTATCGATCTTAAACGGTTGCTCCGGGGTAACCGGAACCGAGTTTGGATTCTTCGCCTTCGGCCAGATTATTGACCACTTCATAGTGGAAATAATCAAACCGTTGGACGACCGACGGCTGAACGCGTTTGTCGTACATCTCGCGCGAACGGTCGATGGCTTCCCGCAGGCGGTCGTAGAGATCGCCTGCGTCGCGGCCCTCTTTGACCTTTTGTTCGTTGTACAACTTGATCTCCGAAACAAGCAGTCGGGCGAAGCGACGGGCGTCGTTATGAAGACGGCGTTCTTCTTCGCTGACCTCGATCGGCAGATCGACGTTCCTGTCGCTGAAGCGGGTTTTTGCCGACGGCGGCGCAACGGGCTGAGCGACCTCTTCAACCGGTTCTTCAACAGTTTCTTCGACCGATTCTTCGACCGATTCTTCGGCCGCACTGACGGTTTCTTCCGGTTCGCTTTCGGGGGAATGGAAGGTTTCGAAGGCCGCATCTTGTTGAGAGGCGGATACGTCCTCGATGCTTTCCTCGACGCTTTCCATCGAAGGCATTTCGGCGGCTTCAAAGGTTTCTTCGACCGGCTCTGCGAACTGAACCGGCGACGAATTGAGATCCTGATTGGTTTCAAACGGATATTCGGACGGCGATGAAATGGTAAAGCTGTCTTCCGTTTCCAAAGACTCTACAACCGTTTCTTCGACTTCTTCTTCGTCTGACATATCGTATTCGACCGGAGCGGAAAAGCTGTCGGTGTATTCGGGAATCACTTCTTCGGTTTCGCTTTCGGTCATTTCTTCCTCAACCGCCGAAACCGGTTCTTCTCCTTGAAACTCTTCTTCGGCCGCGTGCATTTCAATGACTTCCGCATCTTCGTAGACCGGCTCGCTTTCTTCTTCGGCGACTTCGACTGTTTCGGGTTGGGTTTGAACCTCTTCGATCAAATCATCATCATAAGCGGCGAAATCCTGCTGAACGCTTTCCAGCGAATCTTCTTCATTAGCCGATAAAGTGTAGGTTTCCTCTTCGACCGCTTCTTCCTCGTCGGACGAAAAGGCGTAAGTCTCTTCTTCGACTGCTTCTTCTTCCTCGGCGGTTTCTTCGGCGACGAAAGAATCGGAGACTCCGAAAACCGTTTCCTCTTCGGCTTCTTCGGCTTCTTCGGAAACTCCGAAAACCGTTTCTTCCTCTTCCGTCATTTCGTAAGCCGTTTGAGTTTCGACCGCTTCGACTTCGTCTTCGACGGTTTCGACCTCTTCTTCCATTTCCTCCGGTTCGGCCGGTTGAGCGAAATACTGACTGCTTACGGGTTCTGCCGTTTCCTCTTGATAAGAGGTTTCGGTTTCTTCCGGCTGGTGACTTTCGACCGTTTCGGAAACGGGTTCTTCGACCTCTTCCGAGACTGTTTCCGGCTGAGAATGAGTGACGGTTCTGACCATGCCTCGGCTGAATTTATTGTTTTGCGCGGCGGCCAGCAGTTCGACCGTCAAACCGGCCACGCTGACCAGCGTTTCCAGAGCTTCGAGATTGACCTTTTCACCATCTTCACCGTTATCGGCGTAAATGGCCGCAACTCCGCGTCCCCGGGCAATCAGGGGGATGGCGAACATTTTGGCCGGTTTGCCGAAATCGAGCCGGAGCAAATATTCGGGATCATCGGAATAATTCCCGTAAACGCTTTCGATGACGCTCAGAGAGCGGACCGAATCGCCCAGCATGGTGGATGACGAAACCGGAAATACGATCTCGCTGATCGTTCCCTCTTCCTGATTTTCTTCCTTGCCGAAAACCCGCCAGCCGACAAAATGCTGATTTTTAACGACAAAAAAGGCTCCTCTGGGGGTGAACTTGGCGGCGTGATCAATCAGGGCTTTCAATATGGCCGATTGTGAGTTCTGGCTGCTGATTTCGTAGATTGCATCCCTTATTTCTTTAAGGTTGGCGGCCGGAACTTCGGCGGCGGCTTCGGTTTCTTTCCTTTGGGCTTTGGTCAGTTCTTCAGCTTCAGCAATCGCCTGAGCGGTAATCGTCGCACCTTCATCGCGGGCCAGCCGCAAATGCTCGACGACCGACTCTTTAAATCCTTCGTCTAATTCTTTGTCTGTTTCGAGGCGGGCCGAAAAGTCTTTAAAAACCCCGTCCAAATGTGATTTATGGCTCTCAAGTTCAGTATCTATTTTTTGCTGAAACTGGGAAACCTCCTGACGCATATCGTCAAGAACCTTCTTGAGATAACTCTCGAATTCAGTTCTCAAACTCTGTTCGAGTTCTTCACTATTCACTTTAATTATCCTCCGTATGTTGAAAACACAGCTCTCTTTTTAGGGATGAAATGGCTGGCGATTCTGAGTAGATTATAACACCCTTCGGGAAAAGATAGCATCTGCGAAGAAATGCCACACACAAGATTATGAACAATTTTGTGTTTTGATGTCAAGAAATAGTTTAAAAACAGGGCAAAAATTGTTAAAAAAGGTTGTTTGGGGGTTAAATACTCTGTAATTTAGGGTTTCTGATACTTTGAAATCTCAGATCTCGGGTCTCAAATTTCGGAAATTTATTTTGCATCGGAAAAAAGCGATTTTAAGGTTTGAGATCCGAGATTCTTAAACATTTATATTACAAAACATTAGACGGCAACGACCTCGATCTCTTCGTCGATTTCATCGCGGATCATATTTTCGATCGCCATCAGCGTTCCGGTCAATGAACTGGGGCAACTGCCGCAGGCTCCCTGATAGCGGATTTTGAGGGTTTTTTCCTCGAGCCCGAGGATTTCCAGCCAACCGCCGTCGCTGGCCAGATAGGGGCGGATTCTTTCATCGAGGAGTTCATTGATCTCGGCGATGACCGGATCGTCGTTGAGAGCCGCGGCGATGGCGCCGCCGACCTCTCGGGCCGCAGTTCCGTTTCCGTTGCCTCCCCCGCCGACCGACTCGGCCGCCCGGATCGGCACGGCCAGAACGGGAAGAATCTCGTCCCATTCGGACTCATCGGTTTTTTCGACCGTGATCATCTTGTCCATATAAAACACCGAAACCACGTCCCCCACGTCAAAGAGAGATTTGGCCAGTTGATCATCGGCGGCCTTTTCGGCCGAATCGAACGAATGCGAGGTTCCGTAACTGACCGGTTCTCTTAAAATAAATTTGACGGCGTTCGGGTTAGGTGTTTCCTGTATATCTGCAATTTTTGGCATCTTATAAAAACTCTCTTAAATCATTATCAAAATAAAAGATTCTTATTAATCTTTACATTTTTGTCAACATTATAACAAATCTCCGGCGGGATTTCATCGGACGCCGGCAGTTTTTTAATTAAAAAGACCAGAAGTACGGAATCAGAAAAGTGGCGGCGATCCACAGGAGGATGTTAAGAGGCGTGCCGACGCGCAGAAAATCGGCGAAGCGGTACTGGCCGGGACCGTAGATCAGAGTATTGGTCTGGTATCCGACCGGCGTCATAAAACTGGCCGAGGCGGCGACCATCACCGCGATCAGAAAGGGGCGCGGGCTGGCTCCGACCGAATGGGCGGTGGCGGTGGCGATCGGGGCCAGAAGGGCGGCCGTCGCGTTGTTGGACATCACCCCGGTCAAAAGCGACGTTATCAGAAAAAACACCGAAACCAGAGCGACATTGCCGCCCCAACCCCCGATTACTTCCACCAGATTGGTCGATACCAGACGAGCGGCGCCGGAATTTTCGAGAGCGATGCCGAGCGTTAAGACTCCGGCCAAAAGGAAGATGATCCGCCACTCGATGGCTTTGTAGGCTTCTTCGATGGTTATGCACCCGATCAGGATCAGCAGAACCGAGCCGACGATCGAACTGACGACGATCTCCGCCAAATTCAGAGTGGCTGCGAGGATTACGCCCAAAACGATGATCAGGGCCGGAATCAGTTTTCGTTTGCGAAATCCTTCCCGTTCGATGGCTGAGATGACCATAAACGATGGATTCTGCCGGAGTTTTTCGTAGTGATCGGTCTTGACCTCCAAAAGCAGAACATCGCCGGCGTTGAACTTGGTGTCGGAAAGCTTTTCGCGCATCAGTTTGCCCCGGTGCCGGAGGGCCAGCACGGTGGCGCCGAAGATGTCGCGAAACTTCAACTCTTTCAGCGACTTATTGATAAAATAAGAATTCAGCGCGACCACCACCTCGACCAGCTTGGTGTCTTTGGTTTCAATGTCCTCGTCGTGCCATTTGAAACGGGGTTTGAGCTGAACCCCTTCGCGTTCGCGGATCTTTTTGAATTTTTCCAGATCGCACCGAATCCGCAGGACATCTCCGGCCTGAAGCACTACTTCGGGCAGGGGAACGTTGATTATCTCGTTCTTTCGCTGAATGCCGATAATGGCGATATCAATGTCTTTGACCAGCGGCGCGTCCTTGATGGCGTGGCCGACCGAGGACGAGTTGGGGAGGAGAACGATCTCGGTGATGTATTCCTGAAGCGAAAAGCTTTCGATCAGATCGCCCTCGCTCCTTCGGTCCGGGATCAGGCGAATCCCGACCGTCAGCATATAGATCGTCCCGATGGCGAAAAGAGTGATGCCCAGCGGGGCGAACTCGAACATCGAAAACGGGGGTTGGCCGTCATGTTCGGCGATCGAACTGACCAGAATATTGGTTGACGTGCCGATCAGGGTGCAGACTCCGCCGAACATCGAGGCGAACGACATCGGCATCAGCAGTTTCGAGGTGCTGGCCCGAATGTCCTTGGCCACGGCCAACAGGATCGGGATAAAAATGGCGACCACCGGGGTGTTGTTGATAAAGGCCGAGAAGAAAGCGACGGCCAGCATGACCGTAATAAGTCCGAGCCAGTAGCTTTTGCGAAAAAGATCCGAAGTGATCTTGCCCAGATAGCTAACCGCTCCGGTCTTAAAGAGCGCGGCGCTGATGACGAACATCGCCCCGACCGTGATGGTGGCTTTGTTGCTGAAGCCCGAAATTCCCTGTTCCGGAGTAATGATGCCGGAAATCAGCAGTATCGCCATCACAACGATCGCCACCACATCGACCGAAAGTTTTTCGGTGGCGAACAAAATGACGGCGAAAACGGCCACGGCAATAACGAGGACAATCTCAAAGTTCATCTTGTTTACTCAAAAAAATAAAGTAGGAGAAATAAGGGGCAGCCGACAGCTTAAAACGTTTTTCGGACAAAAAGGGCCGGACAAAGTTTTTTAAAGCAACATCTGTGGTGCCGGATTTGCGCCTTCGGTTTTGTAAATTATGTAAGGTATTATAGTTAAATTTGAAGAGGAAGCAATAATTTTTCGAAAAACAATCCGGTCGTGCGATCAAAAGAGGGCCGGGGCGAGCCGTCCGGACGGGACCGGAAGATCGGGACTGAGATCGAAGTTTGTTGGGTGAAAAAACAAAGAAAGGGATGAGCGAAACCTCATCCCTTCCCGGTACCTCATTTTTTTCGATGCTGGCAGACCAACACCTAAAGACTCAAATGCGGCGGACTATTTACAAATTCTGGTTTTCCTGAGCTGGTAAAAAAATATCCTCCAACCGGTCGCCGCTTTACCGAAATCCAAAAATAAGAGTCATTTATTCGGTAATATGTATATCTTCGGTCTTATTTACTCTGCCGGTCAGAAACATTGCTCCCAACCCTATGGCTACAATCAGCAAAATAACGGCTAAAATAAGCAAAAATGTCTGCCCGTTATGTTGAAATTGCCAAAAAGAAACCCCAGCACCAATAGCAGAAATTAATGCTAATGCACCTATCAGCATATCTTTCATAAACGTTCCTCCAATTTTATTGAATAGGGTTAAAATTTACGAAGTGTCGCAACTCGCTTCTTTTACTCAATTATTTAGAAAAATCAAGCATTTGAGGCGGGTCTGCAAACTTACAAACTACTTATTTTATAATGCACTTAATAGTAACTCTATCACCATAAAAAGGCAAGAAAATAATTAGTTGGGCATAAAAGCCGGAGGATGTTTATATGGGAACGGGGGCGCTTCTTTTCCGGTTAGGCCGCCGTTTCAAACAAGCTCAAAATCTTCTTTCCTTCGCTCGAACGGGGATCGATGGTGCGCAGATGAATCGGCCCCTGCATCTCCCAGATCGCCGTTACGGCTCCTTCCTTTTCAACCGCGTGATACGAAATCTCATCGGTATTCGATGTTGTTCCCTCGGTATTTTGATTTGTTTCGGCATTTGTTTCTTCGGTTGCCGTTACGGTTCCATTTTCTGACATCTATTGTGTAGTTCTCCTTAAAATATGTTGGTTTTTTTCTAATAAATTATTAATAGAGACAAATTTTGACATAATCGACAAAAGTTGTCGAGGCAAATTCAAAAATTATCCGGCGTTCGTCCGGCGGCTTAATTTTTCCTCTGGAATTTCAGCTCGTAAAACCAGAAGTCATTGTTCGGCTGGTCGATCTCCAGATTTTCCGGTTTTCCGTCTTTTCCGATCTTGAAGATGACGAAACCGGGCGGAAAATTATAATTAACCGACGATCGCCAGTGGATGCGGAAGGTGTCGTAATGCCAGTGTTCGAGGTCGGCCACGAAATTCGGAGCCGGGAGCAGGCGCAGAACCAGACGGCCGTTTTCTTCCGAAACGGTGGCGTCGCCGTAAAGCTGATCCGAAAAGGTTGCAGCGAAATCTTTCAGCGGAATGGTCGTTTTCGTGCCCGTAATCCGCGCCTCTTCGGTCTTTTTCCATTCATCGGCCTGGCGAGCCTCGCCGCGTTTGGAATTGCTCAGGAATTCCGCGTTCCAGTCGCGGGGTTCGGCGTCCAGAAAGACGTCGAAGATCTTGTACTGCAAAATGGTCGGAACCGGGTTTTCGCTGTTGGTCAACACTATCAGGCCGAGGTTTTCTTCCGGCATCAAAGCCGTTCGGGAGATCATTCCGTCGAGGCCGCCGCCGTGCGAAATGGCCTTGCGGCCGCGATAATCCCAGACGTTCCAACCGAGACCGTAGGCGTTGAAATGGCGCGAAGGAATGTTTTCGCTCGCTCTTTCGCTGATCGGCAGAAAGATCGCCGGTTGCCACATCTCCCAGGAATTTTCCCGGCTGAAAATCCTTTTGCCCTCGAATTCTCCGCGCCCGAGTTGAAGCCGGATCCAGCGAGAGATGTCGGCCACTGACGAATTGAGTCCGGCCGCCGCCGCCGCGCTGTCGACGTTCCCGCGATGGAGGACGTGCATTCCTTTTCCGCCGGATTCGTTGTGAGGAAAAGCCGCATTATCCTTGATGTCCTTGATGCTGGTCGTCGTCCGGTTCATTCCTATCGGCCGCAAAATTCTTTCCTTGACGAATTCGCCCCACGATTTTCCGGAAACCTTTTCGATGATCCGGCCGGCCGCCATGAACATCAGATTTTGATAGCCGAACCCGGCGCGAAAACCCCGGACCGGTTTCAGATACTGAAGCCGCCGGAGAACCTCGTCGGTCGAATAGGTCGTCTCGTACCAGAGCAGGTCGCCGCTGAAGGTGTCGAGCCCGACGCGATGCGACACCAGATCGCGGATCGTCAGGTCTTCGGTTACGTAAGGCGCGTAAAGCCGGAATTCGGGCAGGTATTTCGAAACCTTGTCGTCCCAGCCGCCGATCTTTTTCTCATCGATCAAAATCGCCAGACTGGCCGTCGTAAAGGCCTTGGAGTTCGAGGCGATGGCGAACAGAGTGTTTTCATCGACCCCGTCATCAGTGCCGAGTTTCTGAACGCCGTAGCCTTTGGCCAGAACGACCTTGTCGTCCTTGACGATGGCGAGGGCCATCCCCGGAACATTCCAGTCCTTGCGCGCCTGTTCGGCGTAAGCGTCTATCTCATCCAGTTTTTCCTGAAGACGCGATTTTCCGGTTCCGACAGTCGGGGCTATATGACCCTGACCATCGGGCCGGAGTGTTTGAGCCAAGCCGGAAAAGGGAAAAACTAGCAGGATCAAAAGCAGACCTGTGCGCAGAAGATTGTTTTTCATATGTAAAATTTTCAGAATTTGATTTTTGGAGATACAGATTAACACAAAAGTGAGGGAAGGGAGAAAGAGGGTTTTAGATTTCAGATTTCAAATCTCATATTTAAGAAAATGAAAAATAAATCCGCAATCTGAAATCTAAAACCCAAAATCCAAATCATTCCGCCAGATAACCGCTCGGTGCGGGCACGTCTTCGGCGGTTCCGAATGAGACGATGGTAAAACCGCCGTCGGAGCTTCTGAGAATGTACCAGACGCCGTCCCGATAGATCGAGATGTCGGTTTTGCCGTCGCCGTCGAAATCAGCCGGGGCGGGACGGTCGGTTGAGGCTCCGAACTGGGCGGCGGTAAATCCGTCGCGGCTTCTGAGGATGTACCAGGTTCCGTCGGTCGGCCGCCAGACGGCGATGTCGGTTTTGCCGTCGCTGTCGTAATCGCCCTGCACCGGACGGTCGCCGTCAAGACCGAAACCGGTGATTATAAATCCGTTGTCGGAACTTTTCCAGATGTACCAGACGCCGGTCGAAGGCCGCCAGACGGCGATGTCGGTTTTGCCGTCCCCGTCATAATCGCCCTGCGCGATCTTGTCGGTCGAGACGCCGAACTGGCGAATGTCGGCGTTGCCGTCGGAACTTCTGAGGATGTACCAAACGCCGGTCGAAGGCCGCCAGACGGCCAGATCGGATTTGAGATCGCCGTCGTAATCGCCGACCACCGGAACGTCGCCGTCGGCTCCGAACTGCGTGATGATGAAACCGCCCGTGCTTTTCAAGACGAACCAGACGCCGGTCGAGGGGCGAAAAACCGCGAAGTCGCTCTTTCCGTCCCCGTCGTAATCGCCGGATGCGACCTTATCGCCGTCGGCCCCGAACTGAACGGCCTGAAAATTTCCGTCGGTGCTGTTCAAGGAATACCAGACGCCGGTCGAGGGCCGGAAGACCGAGATGTCGCTTTGGCCGTCGGCATCGAAATTGGTGATGGCGCTTCCGGAAAGGGTTGCGGTCGAGGTGGTGTAAATCAGATCTCCCGAAGGAACACCGTTCGAATCGGCCGCGTTTCCGGCGGCGTAAAAGCTGACCTTGCCGGCTCTGGTGGCCGGAGTGTTCCAGGTAAAGGTCCAGGATTTTGAGCCGAAAGTGGTCGGCGTTACCCCGTCCGAAGTGTGTTCGATGTAGGTGCGCAGTTGGCCGCCGACCAGACCCGGAACGGTTTGCAGTTGCTGGGGCATCTGTCCCGGCAAAGTGTAGGTGCCGACCTGTTTGCCCTCGGAGTCGATGGCCGTCATTTGAAATCCGTAGATGACGGCGTTTTCGTCGCTGACCGTCACCGTGATGGGAATCTGCTGGTTGGGAAGATAATTGGCCGGCAAACCCGCGATCTGAATGTTTCCGGTTCCGCTGTTGACCGGGAAATCTCCGTGACAGGCCGTGCAGTTCGATTCGCCCGGCGCACCGGTGTGGGATTCGGTCGGCCCCGAAGCCGAGGCCCGGACTTTTTGATATTCGGGCGAAACCCTGAAAAAACCGAAAGCGGCTAAAACAAGAGCGCATCCGATGACCGATAGTTTGAGACGGATTATTTGACGGGAATGCCGGTCCATAATTTTGTTACTCCTTTGAAAAACTTTGAATGATCGGGAAATTTGTCGTTTGTCAGACTTTTTGACGAATGGCAAACCGTAAAAGTCTTAGAAACTGGACTATAATTTAGAAAATATGCTTTTGGCCTCGGGGAAGTCAACAGTGTCCGCCCGGATTTCCTTCCCGGAAATCTTTTGGCCAAAGGCCGTGCGATAATATATTCACAAATACTATTTAAAATGAAAAAGTCTTGCCGAGATTTTGATTTAAGACGCCGGAAAGTTTATGAATAAATACGGTTATTTTCTCCTGGCGGTCAAAATTTTTATTTATCTTTTCGGTTCGATCGGCGTTTTGTGGACGTTTCTGTTTGGTCAAAGAGGTCGGGTCGGATGTGGTCCTGCTATGCGAGACTGACGCCCGCTGGTGGGGGCAGGTCGCTTTGCTCAAAAAGGATTACCCGAATTTCGTTGAGAAACCGCAGGAAAACGGATACGGAATCGCCTTGTATTCCCGGCTCGAACTGATCGACCCACATCTCGTATCAGTTAACAATTATCATTTGGTCTTTGCCGTCTCCGCTTCCTTTTCTGAAGCGTTTCGGCCTCGACCGGCTCCGATGAGCCAGACTTTTGATAAATGATCAATGAAAAATGATAAATGATCAGATTTCCCTTCCGACGAAATAAAGCTGGGAATCGAAGGCCGATCCTTTTTCGGACGACGCGGAGACCATTTCGTAGGTTCCGTCCGGTTTTAAGATGCGGGCGTTGACGTTGTCTTTTAAGTAAGCGGCCAGAGCCTCGTCCTTGAGATATTTGGCCAGACGTTTGTCCTTGATCGGGATGACCGCTTCGACCCGCCGGTCGAGATTGCGGTGCATCCAATCGGCGCTGCCGATGAAGATCTCTTCCTTGCCGCCGTTGGCAAAATAAAAGATGCGGCTGTGTTCGAGGAAACGACCGACGATCGAGACGACCCGGATGTTTTCCGAAAGCCCCTCGATGCCGGGCCTTAAGACGCAGATGCCGCGGACGATGAGATCGATCGAGACCCCGACCTGCGACGCCTGATACAGCGCCCGGACGATCTTGTCGTCGGTCAGCGAATTGATCTTGACGATGATCTGCGCGTCCTTGCCGTTGCGTTTGTTCTTGGTTTCGCGGTTGATCAGTTTGAGCATCCGCTGGCGCAGATTGATCGGCGCCACCAGAATCTGGTGATATTTGGTCTGGTAGGAATATCCGGTCAGGAAGTTGAACAGATCGCTGGTGTCCTTGCCGATCTCGGCGTCGGCCGTCAAAAGTCCGAGATCCGTGTAGATCTTCGAAGTCGTCGGGTTGTAATTGCCGGTGGCCATATGGACGTAGCGGCGCAATTCGTCGTTTTCCCGCCGAACGACCAAGGTTACTTTCGAATGGGTCTTCAGCCCGCGCATCCCGTAAATGACGTGAACTCCTTCGTTTTCCAACTGACGGGCCCATTCGATGTTGTTTTCTTCGTCAAACCGCGCCTTGAGTTCGATCAGCGCGGCGACCTGTTTCCCGTTGCGGCTGGCCTTGATCAGCGAACGGACGATCGGGGAGTTTTTCCCGGTCCGGTAAAGACAGATCTTGATCGCCCGGACCTGTTCGTCCTCGGCCGCCGCGTCGATGAAATCCGTCACGGTGTTGTAGGCCGTGTAAGGGTGATGAACCATCACGTCCTGCCTCTTTAAGATCTCGAAGATATTGTCCGGTTGACGCAGGGCGGCCGGGATCGAATAGGAGATCGGCCGGTCTTTCAGTTCCGGGCGTTCGAGCGAATAGAGCATCATCAGATCGGAGATGTTCAGAAAACCGTCGATCCGGTAAACGTCATTTTCGGTCAGCCCGATCGAATCGGTGATGTAATCGACCATCTCATCGGGCATCGCCGATTCGACTTCGAGACGGACCGGAAAACTGAATCGGCGCAGATGATGAAGTTCTCGCTCCATCGTTCGGAGCAGATCGCCGGCCTCGTCTTCGCGGATCTCGATGTCGGCGTCGCGCGTGATGCGGAACAAAAACCCCTTATTGGCCACCATGTTGGGGAAAAGCGAGCTGACGTTGGCGGCGACCAGTTCTTCGAGCGGCGTAAAGCGGGTGTTTTCGGCGTTGACCGGAACGAGGCGCGGGACGTTCGGAGGCAATTTGATGCGAACGAAGCGATTGCTGGTGTAAAGATGCGTCAGCTTGCCGAGTTTGGAACTTTTTTCCGGTTCGACCAGCAGTCCGATGTTCAGACTGAGATTGGAAATATAGGGAAACGGATGACTTTCATCGACGGCCTGGGGCGTCAGAACGGCAAAGACGTTGGTCAGAAAAAAATCGTCGGCCTTTTTTTTCTCGCCGGCGTTCAATGAATCATAAGAGCAGATCTCGATCCCCTTTTTGGTCAATTGTGGCAGGACGTCTTCCTGCAGACAGCGCATCTGTTCGACCAGCATCGGACTCAGGCGGCGGCGGATCTCGATCAATTGCTCGGCCGCCGAAAGACCATCGGGCGAAAACTCATAAACGCCTTCGGACACCTGTTCCTTGAGACCGGAGACCCGGATCATGAAAAACTCATCGAGGTTGTTGGAGAAGATCGAGAGAAACTTCAGCCTTTCCAACAATGGATTTTTTTCGTCGAGCGCCTCTTCCAAAACGCGCTTGTTAAATTCGAGCCAGCTCAATTCACGGTTAAAAAGGTAGCGCGGATCATTGACCGACAGGGAGATCGGGGTTTTCTCCTTTGGGGCTTCTGCTTGAACTTCTGATTTTTGGACTGTTGGATTCATACGATTTTGGATTTCGGATTTCGGATTTCCGGTTTTGTAACTGAAAGCGCGGATCGGTTGTCCGGGCCATTCCGATTCTTCGTCCGATAAATTTAACAAAAAAAGAGGGTGTCCGTCAAAAAATTTTGACAAACACCCTCTTTGGAAAATGTTGCGGAAACAAGGTTTGCTTCCGCAAGCGTTAGGTTTACGGATTAGCGTGGCTCGGAATCGGTGAATCCGAACCCAAACCGAATGTGGTAATGGTTACGCTGCTGTTTCCGCTGTTAAGTATCCACCATTCGCCGGCCCGGTAAATGGCCAGATCGTCCTTGCCGTCGCCGTCGTAATCGCCAGGAGCGGGGGTGTCGGTTCCCAGTCCCCATCCGGTGTTTACTTCGGAACTGGTCGAACTCTGCCAGATGTTCCAGGTACCGCTGGTGGTATTAAACGTTGCCTGATCGTCCTTGCCATCGCCGTCATAGTCGCCGGCTACGGGGATGTCGCCCGCGCCTCCGACGTTGACGGTGGCGGTTCCGCCGCCTGACAACATGGCGTTCCAGGTTCCGGCATTGAACGTGGCGATGTCGGTCTTGCCGTCGCCGTCATAGTCGCCCGGAACCGGAGTGTCACCCGTCGAGCCGAACGGCGTAAAGGTCGCGCCGCCTCCGCTGTTGAGGATGTACCAGGTGTTGTCGGACGGACGGAAGATGGCGATGTCGTCGTTGCCGTCGCCGTCATAATCGCCGACCACCGGCATATCTCCCGTAACGCCCCATTCTGCGCCTGACAGCGTAAATCCGTTGCTGTTCAGGACGAAGAAGTCAGGAGTTCCCGGAGCATCGACCGGACGGAAGACCGCCGTGTCGGCTTTGCCGTCGCCGTCGTAATCGCCCGGAACGAGCGTATCTCCCGAGGTGCCCCAGTTGATGACGCTGAATCCGGCCTGACTGCCGTTGATGTACCAGTTGCCTTCTGATGGACGGAAGACCGAAACATCGGTTCGTCCGTCGCCGTCAAAGTCGGCCCGTCCATCGCCCGTCGGCATTACCGGACCGCAGGTGAAATCATCCGATTCGAAAGTGATGCTCCAACCTCCGGTCATGACACCCGGGTCGCCCGAGGCATCGTCATCGATCCACAGCTTCCAGTCGCCGTTCATCGTCGAACTGTCGTTCCCGAAGACGGAGGCAAAGGTCGCCGATCCGCCCGGTGCCGGCGTTTCATACGGCCCGGCAGGCGCCGGAGCGTCGAACGCATCCTGAACGGTTCCCGCGTTGGTCGGTTGGAAATCACCGGTCATCGGCGGAACTTCTCCCGTCGGCATCAGACCGGCGGCTCCGTCTCTGATGGTCAGAGTGGAGACGACCGTGTTGGTCCGGTTGTTCGCCTCAAAGACGTCGGACATCATGATGAATTTCTGTCCGCCCGGGCTTTCAAGCAGGACGTCGAAGTCGCCGACCCAGGTGTGATTGATCGTATTGAGCGTAACCGAGATGGTCTTGTTGCCGGTCAAACCGGAAACGCTGATGGTCGACGGATAGGGGCTGGCCGGACCACTGGTGGTGGCCGGTTGTCCCATCGGAACGTCAACCGGATTGGTATTGGAGAAAGTCGCCGGAGCTCCGCCGACCGGGACGCCGACGCGGAATTCGCGGGTTACCGGGGTTTGCGTTCCGGCGTCGCTCGAAACGTTGATGTCAACCTGATGGAAAGAACCGCAAGGGGCGTCGCTCGGCACCAGGTAGGGGATGTTCATCGTTACGGTCTGACCGTCGGGAATATCTCCGTAAGAAACGTTCGCTCCGCCGTTGGCGTTGACCTGAACTCCGGTGATCGTTCCGCCGGTGGTGTTTTCGACCGCTACGCTGAGCAGGACGTTTTCACCCGGTTCGGGGAATCCGTTGTTGTTGCCCGACGAGTCGCTGACCGAGAACGGATCGACGCTCACCACGTTCGGGAAATCGAACGCTTCGGTTACGGCCGTCGTGGTCGTTCCGCAGCAGGCGTCGACCGTGGCGCTGAATCCCATTCCGCGAATCCGGAATCCTTCGCGAACATCGGCCACATCAGCTGAGGCTTCCGGAGCGGCCGGAAGAGCCGAGGCGGCGGAGATGATCGCATCGCGTTCTTGCAGGAACGTCGGTCCCAAAGGAGCCAGTTTCATTCCGTCGGTAACGACCTGCAACGCTCTCAAATTACCGGCTTGGTGTCCGAGCCGGGTGATCATCAAGGCGCGAACTTCCCACAGGGCCGAACTCCAGATCTCACCAGCCGCGTGGACCTGCGAAGCCGAGGTCGAAATATGCGGTCCGGACATCGCAGTGAACGCCGCATCCGTCAGATCCAATTGCGATTGGTCGATGTCGGCGAACGTCATCGGGTTGTGCGGGCGATTCATCGGTCCTCCGGTGGTGGCCATGGTGGCTTTCGGCAGACGACGAATGCCGTAATAATAGTTGGCCGATCCGATAACGCCGAAACCGCCCAGAAGAACGTGTCCGCCGCCGGCATAAACGCCGTTGACCGGGTCATCCGAACTGGAAAGCAGACAGAAAGCGTACCAGTCGCTCCAACCTTCGCCCATACCGCGCGACATGTTGGTGCTCAGACCGCTGGCGTTGCCGTGCAGACGATTCGACGTTCCGTGGGTGACTTCGTGATAGACGATGTCGCCGTCGGCTGTTCCGTCGCGTTGCGGAGTGGTTCCGGTAAAGACGAACATCTGCATCCGTCCGCGACCGCCGTCCGCCGGGGTCGAGAAGTTGGCGTTGTCGGTTCCCGAAGAATCCTGACCTTCGGCCGAAACCCGGTCTGCGCCGGCTCCGCCGCGTCCGAAGTTGTTATCCTGGAAGTTGAACGCCATCTCGTTGAATCCTAATTGGTAAAGCGCATCGTGATAGCGGTTCATCAGATAGAACATCTGAATGACGGCTCCGTCGCGGGCCGCCTGAACTGTCGGAGCGTCGCCCGGTCCGGGATTTCCCGGCGGCGGGTTCCAGGCCGAACTGAAGACCCGACCGTTGCCGGGTACGGGAGCGTCAACGCCGTTCGGCGTTCCGAGATCGACGCCGGCCTCGACGGCATTACCGTCGGTGAAACCGTCGGTTCCGTTGGCCCCGTCGGTGATCCAGCCGTTGTCGTTAAACGAAAGCGGACCCTCGTTACCGATCAGGGTGACGTTCGTCCGGGAAAGCAGGGCGCCCTGCGCACCGTCGGCCGGACTCGTGTTGGCCGAAACGTAAGGCGTCAAAGGAGCCACGCTGTCAGCCGCATTGACCATCGACAGCGGGTTGACGTAAACCTCATAGGTTGCCGACTGGGTTTGATCTTCCGTAAGGTTCTTGCGCCAGAGCATCGTGCCGGTTTCGGCGTCAACGATGACGTAATAGGCGTTGACCGGTTGCCAGATCAAAACCCGCCAGGCCGTACGGGCCACGCCGGGTTCGATCGGGAAATACATTTTTTCGGCCGTCGTCGCCCAGTCGCCGCTTCCGAAAACCGCTTTCAGATCGGTCGAAGCAGCATTGTTGATCTGGAGATCGACTTTGGTCGGTTCGGCATTGATGTTTCGGAAAGCCGCTTTGACCGCATCGAGCGGATCGCGGAAGTCGGTGGAAAGGCTCTCGTAGTCCAGTCCCGGAGCCAGATTGTTGACGACCCGGACTATCTCGCCTTTGGTCGTGAAACCGGCCTTGACCTCGCCGCGAAAGACCGGAATGCCGTTGATTTCCTGATTCAGGTAAGCAAAGGCCATGTTGCCGGACGGGTTGGTGTAGTCGGCGACAACTTTCAGCTGATCGAGCTGATCGATGTCCATGCCGACCAGATTGTGGTTCTGTTTGATGAAGTTACGCAGCTTTTCGGCGTTTTTTCCGCCCGGAGCCGGGTCCGTCAAACGATCGATGTTCGTTTTCCAGACATCCGGGGTGATGATTTCCGGAATGTGAATGTCGCCATTGTATTCGACTTTCAGACTCGGAACTCTGGTTCTCAAATCATCTTCGCCGCGAACGAAATTATCTCTGACATCGGCGATCGCTGCGGCCGATTTTCCGCTTTCCAGACGGAATTTCATCAGAGATTCATAAGTTTCGTCGGTCTTTTGATCGCGAATGTCATAATTTTCTAATCCTTCCTCATGACTTTCGGTTCTCTGAAAAAGCCCTTTTCCGACTTTTACTTTACTTCCTGCCTGAGAACTGAATTGGTTCGGCAAGACCAGTAAGGCCGCCACCAACCCAAGAACAACAAGGCAAAGCAAAATACCCCAACGGTTTTTTGCTTTAGTTTCTTTTTTCATTATAAGCCCTCCTCAAAGCTAAAAACGGGAATAGTACTACTTAATTTTGTTTTAGTAGTGTAGGTTTTAATTACCTTAAAAATAAGGACGAGAATTTATTAGGAGTCCCAGTGAAGAAAAACAAGAAAGCGTCTCCTATCAGAAAAAAACTGTTCATCACCAGATAGATTTATCAATATTATTTGTTATGATTTCAACGGCAGTCCTGAATGAATAAAGTTAGGCAGTATTCTTGCCCGGAATTAAAAAATGGGCTTGCTGTTAAAAAAACATTACGGATATAGAGAACATTTTTAACAAATAAATAAATCACAGTCAATTGTTTATTGTAAAAAATTTACAAAGTTTTTGAATTTGGGAAAATTACCACGTGGAAGAAATTTTTGGCAAGAACGGCCTCATCGCAAAGTATCATCAGGGTTACGAATATCGTCTGGGTCAGATCAAAATGGCCGAAGCCGTCCTCAGAGCATTTGAAGAAAAAAAACACCTGATCGTCGAAGCCGGAACCGGCACCGGAAAGACTCTGGCTTATCTGGTCCCGGCCATCGCCGCCGCCATCGGAACCCGCAAACGGGTCATCATCTCGACCGGAACCAAGAATCTTCAGGAACAGCTGATGGAAAAGGACATTCCTTTCCTGCAAAAAGTTCTGCCGAAAAAATTCAGCGCGTCCTATATGAAGGGACGTTCCAATTACGCCTGTCTGTACCGGGTGGCCAAGGCCGAACACCAGCCGATCCTCGAAGGTCTCGATGAGATGGATTATTTCGACGAGGTCCGCCGCTGGGTGAACGACACCGAGATCGGCGACCGGAGCGAACTCGTCGGTCTGCCCGAACACATCCCTTTCTGGTCGCGGATCAACGCCAAGTCGGAGACCTGTCTCGGGCAGAAATGCCCCGAGTTCGAGCCGTGTTTCATCACCAAGATGCGCGAGCGGGCCGAGGATGCCGACATCGTCATCGTCAATCATCATCTGTTTTTCGCCGATCTCAACGTCCGGGGCAATCAGTACGGCAAGGTCCTGCCGGATTACGGCGCGGTCATCTTCGACGAAGCCCATCTGATCGAAGACATCGCGGCCGATTATTTCGGTTTTCAGATCTCCAGTTTTCAGATCGAGGAACTGGCCCGCGACGCCGACAATCTGCCGATCACCGATGCGGTCATCGTCCGCGATCTGACCAAGCTGGCCGCCAGGATCGTCGGTCTGGCCGATCAGTTCTGGGTTCGTTTCCAGCAGGGACGCGGTCAGGAGGGCCGTTACCCTCTGCTCCCGGACGCCTTCGCCCAGAAAAGACGGGGCGGCGAGATCGAAACCACCCCGCTCGGCGAGGCTTATTTTGCGTTGGACGGAGCGCTCGAACGCCTCGAAACGGCGGTCGATGTTTTCGCCGAGAAGATCGCCGAAGCGGAAAGCCTGCTCCGGCGCGTCCGCCAGACGCGGTTCGATCTGGAGTTCATCGTCTCGCAGGCCGAGAAGAACTTCGTTTACTGGCTCGAGCGGCGGGGGCGGGGAGTTTTCCTGCGGGCCTCGCCGATCGACGTTTCCGAACTGTTGCAGGACAAACTTTTTGACAAGGTCGAAACCGTGGTGATGACCTCGGCGACGCTTTCGAGCGGCGGGAAGTTCAATTTCATCAAAGATCGGCTCGGACTCGACGACGAAAAGACCGAAACCCTGCTCGCCCCATCGGCTTTCGATTATCAGAAACAGGCGGTCATTTATCTGCCCAAAGGAATGCCCGACCCGCGCGCGCCGGAATTTTCCCAACTGGCGGCCGGCGAGATCATCAAGCTTCTTCAGGTTACGAGCGGCCACGCCTTCGTTCTGTGCACCAGCAATTATTCGATGAACGCGCTTTACGAACAGGTTTCGGCGCGGGTCAATTTCCCCTGTTTCATCCAGGGTTCGATGTCCAAGGCCGGCGTTCTGGAACAGTTTCGCCGGACGCCGAACGCGGTTCTCTTTGCCACCAGTTCGTTCTGGCAGGGCGTCGATGTGCAGGGCGAACAACTCTCCTGCGTGATCATTGACAAACTCCCGTTCGCCGTCCCTTCCGATCCGGTCGTCGCGGCCCGAACGCGCTACATCGACGATCAGGGCGGGCGCTCTTTCTTCGAATACAGCGTCCCGAACGCCATCATCACATTGAAACAGGGCGTCGGCCGCCTGATCCGCAGCAAAACCGACCGCGGCGTGATCGCCATTCTCGATTCGCGTCTCAGGACAAAGGGCTACGGCCGGGATTTTCTGAATTCTCTGCCGAGGACCAGAATCACGACGGAATTAAAAGACGTGGCCGAGATGTTTGGAGCGGATAAAAAAAACGCCAGCGGTTTCAGATAAAGGGTTTTGCCGATGAAATTCGGACAAGGGATTTTGTAAATGAAATTTTGGAAAAAATATCCCGCAGGGATAAACCGACAATAGCCCGGCGATTGATCGCCGGGTCAAAAATCGAAATTGAAAACGAGTCCTGTAAGGACGACCGAAAATCAAATGCCCCTACAGGGCATAAATTAACTTGCAATCTCCAAATCTGGCGATTAATCGCCAGGCTATTATCATGAAAGTCCGCAAAGCGGACAGGAAAAAAACTCAGACAGTCCGCTCGGGCGGACAAGGAGATACAAAAAATGCCTCAAACCCTCATCAATCAAATGCTTCACTGTGTTTTCAGCACAAAACAAAGAAGAAAATCAATCAATTCCGAATTGGCGGCCAAACTCTATCCGTATTTCGGCGGCATCGCCCGCAAAAATAAGATGAAAATTCTGGCGACTGGTGGAATGCCGGATCACGTTCATCTGCTCGTTTCTCTGCCCGGAACGATCAGTGTTTCCAAAGCTCTGCAACTTCTCAAAGGCGGCTCGTCGAAATGGATTCACGACACCTTTCCCGATCAGCGTCTGTTTGAATGGCAGAGAGGTTACGGCGCCTTTTCGATCGGAGTTTCCGACCTGAAAAGGACGATCCGCTATATCAAAAACCAAACCGAACACCATCGTCAGAGGAGTTTTGAAGATGAATTTATCGCTTTTGTCATCAAAAACGGCATCGAGTATGACGAGAGATATATTTTCGATTGAAGGGCTTTTGTTCTATGATTATTTGGAGTAAAAATAAAGTTTAATTTCTCTTTTGCTCTGTATGAGCCTTTTGACAATAGCCCGGCGATTGATCGCCGGGTGGTGATTACATTGATAATTAAGTCCTGAAAGGATGTCAGTCGTCCCTTCAGGACTCAAAATAATTTCTCTGGCCATTTCCCGGCGATCAATCGCCGGGCTATTGTCAGATGTGTCCCTGCGGGACAAATATTTTTTGAAAGCATTATTTCATTTGGGACATATAAGGAAAGGATTCAATAAAGAGGAGGTTTTCTGAACCGGGGATGAGATCGCTGAAAATAAAAATTGTGATCCCGTTTTTGCTTTTGCAGATTTCTTGTCAAACGGGCGATTTTATCAGGGGAAGGGTTTTGGATCCGGCCAATGTGCCGGTCGAGGGAGCATCCGTCAAACTGGGAAGCTACGATCCGAAGGCGCGGAGTTTTTCGTTTGAGATAATATCCGAGACGAAAACCGACGAAAAAGGGAATTTCGAGATCAGGACCGGAGATCCGAAACCGGAAAACGTTCTGCTGTTGGGTGTTGAAAAGGACGGATTTAAGATGTCGGTCGCCAAGACGCATCCGGCCGAACTCCGCAAATACAGCCCGGTTTTTCAGGATTACGAGATATATTTGGAAAGAAAATGAACGGTTTTTACGAAGTCATGATCGAGCGCAGTTTCTCTTCGGCCCACCAACTGCGGGGCTACAAGGGGAAGTGCGAGAATCTGCACGGGCATAATTACAAGGTCGAGATCTTTGCGCGGGGCGAGGAACTCAACAACATCGGGCTTCTGATTGATTTCGGCGATCTCAAAAAGGCGGCCGACGAGGTCGTTAACTATCTCGATCACCGGAACATCAACGAACTGCCGCCGTTTGACGAGGAACTCAACCCTTCGGCCGAGAACCTGGCCCGGTTCATCCTCGAATATCTCAACTCGCGGGTCGCCGACGAGCGGGTGATGGTTCACAAGGTCCGCTGTTTTGAGACGCCGACCAGCGTGGCCACCTATCAGATAAGTTGAATTTGGCAAAAAATCAGATTGATTCCGCCGGCGGTTTCTCTGTATGATCGACAATTATATTTTCCTGTAAAAATAACCGAGGCTTGGTGTTATGCGGTTTGGGAAGGCTTGTTTTACTTTTGAGGTTTAGCTTCCCGCTCTGCGTCAACTCCGGGAGAAAAGTCAATTATGAATCTGCAAAAAATCAGGGAACTTTTTCTGCTTTTTATTTTTACCGCCGTTTTGTCCATCTCTTCGGCGGCGCAAAACTCGGACCGGTTCACGGGAGTGGTCAGGGACCCGAACGGCGCGGTCATCCCCGGAGCCAGAGTTCTTCTGCTGAACGTCGGGACGCGGATGGAGAAACTGGCCGTTACCGACCGCGAAGGCCGTTTTACATTTGAAAAAATAGCGCCGGGCGATTACGAGATGCGGATCATCGCCCGCGGATTCGCGCCGCAAAAACAGTCTCTGCAAATCTCGGGGGCGAACCGGGACAACACCGAGATCGCGCTGGAGATCGACCCGACCCGCGTGACCGTAACGGCCGAGGTCGGCGGAGCGACCGCCCGCGAAAACGTCCCGCAGGCGGTCAGCATCATCACCACCAATGAGATCCTGGAGCGGAGCACATCGGTCATCGCCCAGGTCGGCAAAGAAGAGGTCGGCCTCAACGTTCAAACGACCAGTCCGACGCTCGGGGCGGTCGTCGTGCGCGGTTTGACCGGCAAGAACGTCGTCAATTACGTCGACGGCGTCCGCTACACCAATTCCGCTCAGCGCGGCGGGATCAACACTTTTTTCAATCTGAACGAGCCGAGCAACTTTCAGGCGGTCGAGGTCCTGCGCGGACCGAACAGCGCCCAATACGGCTCCGATTCGCTCGGCGGGACGGTCAATCTGTTGACCAAATCTCCGGTTTACGGCTCTCGAAGGGCGGAACTGCACGGCGATTTCAGCGCCTTTTTCAACAGCGCCGACCACAGTTTCGGCGGCACTTCGCTGTTCAGCTACGGCACACAGCAGCTCGGCGGTTACGTCAATCTTTCGGCCCGGCGGATCAACACTTTAAGGTCGGCCGGCGGGATCGATTCTCATTCGGCCGTCACGCGCTTTCTCGGTCTGCCATCGACGATTCTTTACGACCGTCTGCCCGAAACCAACTTCACCCAGTACGGCGGAGCGGCCCGGCTCAATTTCGCCCCGACCGACGATCAGCAGTTCGTTCTCTATTACCAGCGCGGTCAGCAGGACGGCGGCAAGCGTTTCGATCAGCTGATCGGCGGCGACGGAAATCTGATCGCCGATCTGAGGAATCTGATGCTCGATTTCGGCTATTTGCGATACGTCAAACAGAATCTGGGGATCTTTGACAACGGATCGTTCACCGTCTCCTACAACAGTCAGCGCGAGGAGCGCGTCAATCAGGGCGGGCAGGGAAATCCGTTCGCCTCCATTTCGCACCAGTACGAACGGACGACGGCGACCGGTTTCAGTTTCTTTCTCGATAAACTTCTGCCCTTCGGCAACGCCTTTTTATTCGGCGGCGATTTTTACCACGAAAAGATCAACTCTCCGGCCTTTTCGGTCAATCCCGTTGCCGGAGTTTCGACGACAGTTCGCCCGCGCGTGCCGGACGAAGGGCGGTTCGATTCGGGCGGTCTCTACGTTCAGGACGCCTGGGAAGCGATCCCCGACCGTTTGCGGATCACCGGCGCCCTGCGGTACAGCGCGGCCTCTTACCGGGTGCGGGCCGAAGACAGTCCCCTTATCGGCGGTCAGCCGCTGTGGCCGGACGACAGTTTGCGGGTCGGCGATTTTTCCGGCCGGATCGGAACGGTCGTTCGCATCGCCGAAGGTCTGCGGGTCGCCTTCAATTACAGCCGCGGTTTCCGTTATCCGAGCATGACCGATCTGGGAACGCTCGGGCTGACCGGCGACGGTTTCGAGGTCGATCACCTGGCGGCCGCCGGTCTGGGCGGAACGATCGGTTCGACGGCTGACGCGAACGCGCTGGACACCGGCATTCCGGTTTCCAAACAGCGCTCCGAGATCAGTCATAATGTCGATGCCGGCCTGCGCTGGACGACCAAGAGGTTTGATACAGAACTGACGGTTTTCCGGCTCGATCTCAACGACACGATCGTCAAACAGGCTTTGATATTGCCGCAGGGCGCCGTCGGTCAGTTTCTGGGCGATCAGCCGATCGTCGGTCAATCGGCCAACGGCGTGGTTTTCGTGCCGCTTTCGACCGCGCCCGTTCTGATCCGCGCCAATTTCACCGACGCCCGTTTGTTCGGGGTCGAATACGAACTGGAGAGCCGGATCAACTCCGATTTCAAGTTTCAGGGCAATTTCACATACATCCGCGCCGAGGACAAGGCGACCGGCGAACCGCCCAACATCGAGGGCGGAACGCCGCCGCCGACAGGTTTTCTAAGCTTGCGTTACGCGCCGGTCGGCCGCCGTTTCTGGATCGAGGGCTATTCGACTCTGGCCGCCCGGCAGGAACGCCTTTCGACGCTCGATCTGAGCGACCGACGGACCGGCGGACCTCGTTCGCGTTCGCAGATCGCCAACTTTTTCCGGCGCGGAGCCTGCGTTCGCGGTTTGACCAATAATCCGGACGGAATTTGCGGATCGGGAGACGAGACGATCCTTCTGGCCACCGGCGAAACCCTGGCGCAGGTGCAGGATCGCGTGCTCGGCGTCGGCGTCAATTCCGGACAGCTTTTCAACTATCTGCCCGGTTACGGGGTCTTCAATTTGCGGGGCGGTTTCAGATTCGGCGAGCGTTCGCAGATCTTTCTGGCGTTCGAGAACATCTTCGACCATTATTACCGCAACCCGAGCTGGGGGATCGACGGCGCCGGACGCAGTTTTCTGATGCAGTACCGGTATGAATTTTAATTAACGGATAATTGAAAATGGATAATGGATAATTAAACAAGAGCAAAAATTATCCATTATCCATTTTCAATTATCCGTTTTATCTAAACTCTGACGTAATCGCCGCGCCAGTTGCGGATCGCCCGTTTGATCTCGACCGGCTTTTCGAACTCGTCGTTCAAGGCCCGTTCGACCAGAGCGGGGAGTTCGTCATCGTCGGCAAACCTGAGAGCGATGATCTGACCGCCCGGCAAGTCTTTCGCTCTTTCGGCCAGATCGGCCGGCAGAACCTCGCGGTAGCGGAGTTTTTCTTCCAGAAAGATCAGCCGGTTCTGAACTCTCAGGGCGTTGGTTCTGGCCAGCAGACCGAGCAGGATCAGACCGAAAGCCAGGATCAGATAAGCGACGCGGTCGATGTTGAAATCCATCACCAGCCGGACGATGGCGAAAATAAAATTCAGCAACAGGATCGGCGTCAAAACGAAATGAAACGGCGGATGCCAGCGGACGTGATTTTCAAAAGTTTGTTTTTCGGGCATAGGTTTTTCCTCGCAAAGTTTTTTTTATAGTCGGCAGTAAGCGGTAAGCAGTTAGCAGTTCAGAACGGGGGACGGTAGCAACCCGATCGTCTGTTTTGTTTCTGCTTTTGTCCGTTCTGCCAAGTCGCTACCGCTCCCCGTACCGAATTGCTAATTTACGGCCGAAGCCTCCGGCGTGAAATCCTCGCCGGGATTGATGAACAGATTTTTTTCGAACTGATACTGTTTGTCGTAAAGCTGTTTGTAACGGCCGTCCAGAATGAGCAGTTCTTCGTGTGTGCCGCGTTCGACGATCTCGCCGGCCTCGACCACCAGAATCATATCGGCGCTGCGGATGGTCGAAAGCCGGTGGGCGATGACGAAGGTCGTCCGCCCCTGACGCAGATTGCTGAGACTCTCCTGGATCTTCTGTTCGCTTTCGGAATCGAGGCTCGAAGTCGCCTCGTCGAGGATCAGAATTCTCGGGTCGGCCAAAAGGGCGCGGGCGATGGCGATCCTTTGTTTTTGCCCGCCCGAGAGTTTGACGCCGCGCTCGCCGACGATCGTGTCGTAGCCGTTTTCGAATTTTTCGATGAATTCATCGCAATAGGCGATCCGGCAGACCTCTTTGATCTCCTCGAAAGTGGCCCCCGGATTGGAGAATCTGACGTTATCCAAAATCGTGCCGTCAAACAGGAAATTCTCCTGCAGAACGACGCCCAACTGCCGCCGGTAATCGCGGAGCTTGATCGATTGGAGGTCTTTGCCGTCGACCAGAACCCGGCCTTTTTGGGGCTGGATGAAATTGAGAACCAGACTCAGGATGGTCGATTTTCCCGAACCGCTCGATCCGACCAGAGCGGTCGTCGTGCCGGCCGCCGAATCGAACGAAATGCCGCGCAGGACGGGCGTGTTTTCCTCGTATTCGAAATGAACGTCATCGAAGGTGATCCTTCCCTCGGCCCTTTTTAAAGGTTGTTTCTGCGAGTCCTGCTCGTCTTCGGTGGTCATTTCCAGAACCTCGCGGATGCGGTCCAGTCCGGCGAAAGCCTCGGTGATCTGCGTTCCGATCGAACTTAACTGAATGATCGGAAAGGCCATCAAACCGGTGAAAAAGATGTACATGAACAGATCGCCGATGGTCATCGAACCGCTGATGACGGAATTGCCGCCGATCAGGATCATGACCACGCTGATGGCGCCGATGACCAGCGAGGAAAAGGCCGAAACGGCCGAAACTCCGGTCATCGATCTGGCCACGTTGCGGAAGAATTTGTGCGCTCCGCGGGCGAAGATCAATTCCTCGCGTTTTTCCGCCGTGTAGGATTTGACGATCCGGATGCCGCCCAGCGATTCGGTCAGACGCCCGGTAACTTCGGCGTTGATGACGTTGCGTTCGCGGAAAATGGGGCGCAGTTTCTTGAAGGCGTAGGCCAGAACCCCGCCGAAAAGGGCCAGAACGACGATCGTTCCGGTCGTCAGACGCCAGTTGAGCCAGAACAGAACGCAGATCGAAACCGTCGCCGTCACAAGGCTTCCGGCCAACTGGACGAGTCCCGTTCCGACCAAATTGCGGATGCCCTCGGCGTCGTTCATGATCCGCGAGATGAGCTGTCCGCTCTGGGTCGAATCGAAATAGGCGACCGGGAGTTTTTCGATCCGGGCCTGCACCTTTTTGCGCATCTCGGTGATCGCCCTTTGAGCGGCGATGCCAAGGATCTGCGACAGGGCAAAGGACGTGACGGCCTGGATCAAGGTGGCCGAGCCGATGGCCAGCGCGATCCATTTCAGAAGTTCGTACCGCTCCTTGCCGATCACCTCGTCGATCAGAAATTTCGAGGACGCCGGCAAAACCATCCCCGAAAGCTGGCTGATGAGCATCAAAACGCCGCCGAGCGCCAGACGCCAGCGATAATCCCAGACTATTTTGCGCGCCTCTTTCCAGGCGCTCGAATAATTTACCTTTTTCTTTTTTTTCTCTTCTGCCACTTTTATTTTTCCTCAAAACAGCCCGTTTCGATCAGCCGTGTGCGGACCCTTTTCATAACGTCGGCCAGAGTGATGGATCTGAGTTTTTTGATCAGATCGTCCTCGGCTTCCTGCAAAACCTCGGCGATGACCGGGCGGACGGTGATCCCCATTTTGCATTCGTGTTCCTGATCGAGAACCGGAACCTGAAAGAGCGAGCCTTCTTCGAGCGCCAGATAAATATCGGCCAGAGTGATCTCTTCGGGCGAACGGGTCAGGCTCGAACCTCCGCCCGCACCCATCCGCACCTCGACCAGATCGTGTTTGACCAGTGAGCCGATGATGCGCCGGATGACGACCGAATTGGTGCTGACGCTTTCGGCGATTTTTTCCGACGTCACGCACCCGCTTTCCGCCATCGCGGCCAGCATCCCGGCCGTGTGTATTGCAATTGCCAATCTGGAGTTCGAAGCCATTTTCAGTCTGTAATCAATTTGGTTACACTTAGGTCTGTAACAAGACTAGTTACACTTGTGCCGTTTGTCAAGTCGGTACCGCGAGCGATAGCGACCGGGTCGGCTTTTACCAAGTCGCCACCGCTTCTTGTTCTGATTTTGCGAAAACCCTCTTGACGGCGCGGATCGTGTTGCAGTGAATGTCGACCGTGTCGCGGATGTCTTTGGCGTAACCGCCGCTCATCGTTGTTACGATGGGCACGCCGTGTTCTCTGGCGTATTGCAGGACCATCTCGTCGCGCCGCATCAAACCGGCCTTGGTCAATGAGAGGCGGCCGAGTTTGTCGTTCTCGAAAGGGTCCGCGCCGCCGAGGTAGAAAACCAGATCGGGATCGTGCAGAAAGATCCGGGGCAAAGCCTCGCTCAGAGTTTCCAGATATTCTTCATCGCCGGTTCCGTCCGGCAGTTCGATATCGAGATTCGAGATTTCCTTGAAAAGCGGGTAATTTTTCGCTCCGTGCATTGAGAATGTAAAGACCTCGCTTTCATCTCGGAAAATAAAGGCCGTGCCGTTGCCCTGATGAACGTCGCAATCGACGATCAGAAATTTTCGGGCCGATCGCTCCCTCTGCAAAACCCGGATGGCGACCGCAACATCGTTGAGGACGCAGAAACCCTCGCCGCGATCGGGAAAAGCGTGATGAGTGCCGCCGGCCAGATTTGACGAAACTCCGGCTTCCAACGCGTGAAAAGAAGCGTTGATCGTGCCCGATACGGCCAGAAATGTCCGCCGGACGAGCGATTCGGACCACGGCAGACCGAGCCGGCGAACTTCTTTTTTATGAAGAGTTCCGGCCCGAAGCCTGGTCACATAATCCTCGGTGTGAACGAGCGTTAAATCGGCAAATTCGGCGGGCTGAGGTTCGATCACTTCTTCGGGGCCGATGGTCCCCTCGGCCAGCAGAATGTCGCGGACGAGTTCGAATTTTTTGATCGGAAAAACGTGCCCCTCACCGATGTCGGCGTAATAATGGGGCGAGTAGAAGAGTCTGTAATCTTTGGCTGGCATCAAATGAGATTATGCCATTTGTGCGGGATTATGTGAATGAACAGCCTTCAAAAAGGCGGGCGCTGGCGCAACCCTTTCTGACCTGAAACATGTTATAAGATATTTCCTGTGAAACTCACTCCATTTAACAGTTAAAAAGAGCCGATAACAAAATAACAGGTGGGGAAGGGTTGCGCCAACGCCCGCTTCTTTACAATTCGCTCAATAAAAATTCGCTCTAATATTTCGGCACATCCCGATCGACCTCATCGGACCAGGCCGCGATGCCGCCTTTTAGATTGATCAGGCGTCCGGTGTAACCCGCATTTTTCAGATCCCGGATCGCTTTGGCGCTGCGGACGCCGCCTTTGCAATGGATGACGGCGGTGCGCGACGGGTCGATCTCTTTGGCGCGGGCGACCACCTGGCCGAGCGGGATCAGTTTCGTTCCCTCGATCCGGGCGATCTCATATTCGTGCGGTTCGCGGACGTCGATCACCTGAAGCTCGCCGTTGTCGGTCATCAGATGGTTTAATTGGGTCGCCGTGATCTCCTCCAGTTCGGTCGTTTCATCCGGCAGATTGAGCCCGCAGAACTCTTCGTAATCGATCAGTTCCTTAACGCTCGGGTTCTCGCCGCAGACCGGACAATCGGGGTTTTTCTTCAGTTTCAGCTCGCGAAAACGCATCTTCCAGGCGTCGAAAAGCAAAAGCCGGTTGAGCAGGATCCCATCGGCGCCCAGAATCACCTTGATCACTTCGTTGGCCTGGATCGTTCCGACGATGCCCGGCAGAACGCCTAAGACTCCGCCCTCGGCGCAGGAGGGAACCAGACCGGGCGGCGGCGGTTCCGGGTAAAGACAGCGGTAACAGGCTCCGCGTTCGGCCCAGAAAACGCTGGCCTGACCTTCGAAACGGAAGATCGAGCCGTAAACGTTCGGTTTGCCCGTCAGCACCGAAGCGTCGTTGACCAGATAGCGGGTCGGGAAGTTGTCCGTTCCGTCGACGATGACGTCGAACTCCTTAAACAGTTCGAGCGCGTTTTCGCTCGTCAGACGCGTTTCGAAAGCCTCGACCCGCGTGTTCGGGTTGATGTCCAGCAGGCGTTCGCGGGCCGATTCGATCTTCGGCCGGCCGACGTCTTTCGTGCCGTGAATGATCTGTCTCTGGAGGTTCGATTCGTCGACCACGTCGAAATCGACGACGCCGAGAGCCCCGATTCCGGCGGCCGTCAGATAAAGCCCGAGCGGCGATCCCAGACCGCCCGTGCCGATCATCAGCACGCGGGCCGCCTTTAATTTGCGCTGGCCCTCCAAGCCGACTTCCGGCAGGATCAGATGCCGCGAATAACGGGCGTATTCTTCGGTCGAAAGCTCCGGCAGACCGGTTTCGGCTGTGGCCTCTCCGGCGGCCCGGTTTCCACCGGCGATCGACGGCACGATCAGAATCTCGTTGCCGCTTTTGACCTCGGTCTCCAGACCGTTCAGATCGCGGATGTCCTCGTCGCCGACGTAAACGTTGACGAAATTCCGCAGATTGTTCTGGTCGTTGTACAGATGTTTTTTGAGATCGCCGAACTGCGCCGTCAGTTTTTCCAGCGCCTCGCCGGCCGTCCCGGCCTCGATCTCAACCTCCGAATTGCCCCCGGCAAACTGCCGGAGCGGGGTCGGAATGACTATTGTTATTGGCATGATATTATTGCTCCCTTGTTTGTAAATTTGGTGATGGGTGATGGGTGATAGGTGATGGGAAAAAACACTTGATAAATAATCGGTAAACGATGATTGAAAAGGGGAATAGTTAAATCCTTCAATCCCATCACCCATCACCCATCACCCATCACCCATCATTCATCACCTCTTCCTCATTAAACCTCGAACGATCCGCCTCCATCTCCCACGAACGGACGTCGGCGGCTTTGCCGTTCAAAACCGAAACGATTATGTATGACCAGACCGGCAGGGCGTGATCCAGATCGAACTGCGACGGGACGGCCCTGTCGTTCGGGTGCGAGTGATAATAGCCGATGACGTCGAGTTTTTTCTCCCGCGCGTGGCGTTCGGCCCGGAGAACGTCTTTCGGCAGGATCAAAACGCGGTTGTGCCGTTCCGATTCTTCCATGGCGTTTTCCATCGGCAAAAGTTCGACCACCTCTTTTCGTCCGTCCTCAAACCGACCGATCAGCATCCCGCCGCATTCGTGCGGAAAAGTGCTTTCGCCGTGCCGTTCGATCTGTTCGATCAATTTGTTGTTTATCGAAATCATATTTTTGGTAATAATTGATAACGGAAAATGGATAATGGTGTTTTTTGCTCGAAAGATCTCTCATTATCCGTTATCCATCATCAATTATTCATTTTAAGACCGCTTGCTCGATGTCGGCGATGATGTCTCCGATGTCTTCGATGCCGACCGAGATTCTGATCAATCCTTCCGAAATTCCAAGAGCGGCGCGGCGTTTCGGCGAGAGTTCACGGTGCGAACTCGTGGCCGAGTGCGAAACCAGCGTGTAAATGTCGCCGAGACTGGTTGCGCGGACCGCCAGTTTCAGATTGTCCATCAGGCGAAAGGCCGCCTCGCGCGTGTCGTCTTTCAGTTTGATCGAGACCAGAGCTCCGCCGTGTGGATCGCGTAAAACTTTTTTTGTCAACTCTTTATCGTCCGTTAATAGAGGATGATAAACCCTTTCGATCCGATCGTTTCCGGTCAGAGTCCCGGCCAGAATCTTTGCGTTCGAGCATTGCCTTTCGAGCCTCAAACCGAGCGTTTTGACGCCGCGCAAAATCTGATGCGCCTCCCAGACGCTCAAAACCCCTCCGACCAGTTTCATCACGCCGACCAGATTTGGCCGGTCGAATTCCTCGTTCGAGATGACGATCCCGCCCAGCGAATCGGCGTGTCCGCCCAGATACTTGGTCGCCGAATGGACAGAAAAATCCGCGCCCAGAGTCAAAGGCCGACACAGATAGGGCGAGGCGAACGTGTTGTCAACGATCAGGCGCGCGCCCGATTCGTGGGCGATTTCGGCGACCGCTTCGATGTCGCAGATCTTAAGCAGCGGATTGGAGATGGTTTCCGCCAAAAGCACACGCGGTTTCGTTTCCCTGGCCTCATCGCGCAAACGGTCTAAATCGTTAAAGTCGGCCGTCCGGGTTTTTATTCCGAACGAGCCGAAGATCTTGCCCAGCAGATCGAACGACGCGCCGTAAAGATCCTGCGAGGCCAGAACGACCGCACCCGGTGCGAGTTCGCAGGCCGAAAGCGCCGCGTGAATGGCCGCCATTCCCGAAGCGTAGGCGACGGCGAATTTTCCATCTTCGATCGCCGCCAGAGATTCTTCGAGCGCCGCCACGGTCGGGTTTCCGTAGCGGGAATAAACGTAATCGCCGCCCTCACCGGCGAAAACCGCGTCCATCTGTTCCATCGAATCGTAAGTGTAAGTCGCCGTCGCATAGATCGGCGTCGCAACCGGTCTCCCGACCGGTCTCGCCCGCCTTTCCCCCGCGTGAACAAGTTTTGTGTTGATCGAAAATTCGCTCATAAATCCAATCCAATCCAATCCAAAATCCAAAATCCGAAATCCAAAATCAAAAGGCTCTCGCGCTAAAGTCTTTAGCGCGAGAGCCTTTTACAAAAAATTTTCTCTGCGGTTCTTTAGCAGTTTTTAACGTGGAGCAAGTTATCCTTAAATCGCCACGCCGAAACTCTTTCATTTGAGTTTCATGTCAATAAACGGCAATTTAACAATTTGCCCGAAAGCGTGTCAAGCCGGGTTGATTCCAAATGGAGATTCATTTTGCTTTTAATCTTCAACGAGCGCCCGTCAGCAGGTCGAGTGAAACAGTCCTCCGACCGGCGTGTCTTCGGCGAGTTTGTTATAGAGTTCGACGGCCGCGCGGGTTTCTTCGACATGAACCGGGATCCCGCGCTGGCGCAGAAGATCGAGGGTTTCGGGGCAGGTCTGAAGAACAAGTTCCATGCCGCGGGTAAGGACGATGACCTGACTGCCGTGATCGAGAAGTTCCTCGACATCGGCGGGCTGAATTCCGGGCACATGCCGCGTTCCTGTCTCGCTCCAGTCCCAGTCGCGACCTCCGCCGGGATAAAGTTTGAAATCTTTTCCGAGGCCGAGCCCTTCGACTTCCATTCTTCCCCAGGAAATATGCGTAATGCGCGGTGAGCGCCCCTTTAATTCATTCATTTTGCCTTCCTTTACTACTTTTCTTTAACCAACATCCTCTCAAAATGTTCCCGCGAATCTGCGACAGACAATTCTTCCTTTGGATTCATACCGATGAATGGAAGAAGGACAATTCTGCCGTCAGGTGAAAAATCCAACATTTCACCTCCTCCGCTCGCGGCAAAATCCAGATAATCCGGGCAAATTCGGACGCCAAATGGTCTTTGTTGCATTTAGGAAATCAGATCCTTTGGTTGAGGAGGCGTTCTTTTGGTTTCCTGGAATTTCACTGGTTCAAGTTGTTGATAATAATCAAAGCTTTGATTATTATCAACAACTTTTTTACAGGAAAAAAGTCGATCGGCACGCTCTTAAATTGTCAAAGAACCATTGGAATTTGAGATTTGGGATTTGGGATTGCGGATTTTCTGGCAATCGAGCCAAATCCGCAATCCGCAATCCCAAATCAAAAAGTTTGATCCCAAAATCTTTCGCTCAAATATCTGCCTCCGCCGTCGCAGAGGATCGTGACGATGACGGCTTTTTCCTTTAGTTCACGGGCTAGATTTATTGAGGCCGCTACGTTTGCGCCGGAACTGATGCCGACGAAGAGTCCTTCCTGGCGGGCCAGTCGGCGCGTCATCTCTTGCGCTTCTTCTGTCGAGATCTCCAGATTTTCGTCGGCCAGTCCGGCCTGGTAAATGCCGGGAACGCGGGCCGATCCCAGATGTTTCATTCCTTCGAGACCGTGGAGAGGCGAGTCGGGCTGGACGGAAATCGTTTGCACCATCGGGTTTATTTCTTTCAGACGGCGCGAGGTCCCGGTGAAAGTGCCGGTCGTTCCCAAACCGGCCACAAAATGTGTGATCCGCCCGAATGTCTGCCTCCAGATCTCCGGTGCGGTCGAGTGAAAATGCGCCCGCCAGTTGGCCTCGTTGTTGTATTGATCGGGATAGAAGTAGCGGTCGGGGAATTGGCGGACAAGTTCTTTGGCCCGCGCCTGAGCCCCGTCGGTCCCTTCGAGCGCGTCGGTTTCGATGATCTCCGCGCCGTAAAGCCGCAAAATTCGCTTTCGTTCGGGGCTGGCGTTTTTCGGCAGGGTCAAAGCCACCCGATACCCGCGCGCCGCACCGATCATCGCATAAGCGATGCCGGTGTTTCCGCTGGTCGCATCGAGGATCGTTTTGCTTTTGGTGAGTTCGCCCGAATTTTCGCCTTCGAGTATCATTGCCAAGGCGGCCCGGTCCTTGACCGAACCGCCCGGATTCATAAATTCGGCCTTGGCGTAGATCTCGATTTCGTCCGGCAGATCGTCGATGACGTTCCTCAAACGGATCAAGGGCGTATTGCCGATCCGCGATTCGAGCGAGTTATCCTCGGTTTGATAAGTTATTTTCGTTTCTAAAACAGCCGTTTGCATAAATACCCCTGATCGAAAAAACAAAGCCGACCGCGAAATTTAATGTTCGAGACATTCACGGTCGGCTGTTTTTTTTGTATTTTAGCGTTTACATCAAGTTGTCCTAACGCTAAACCTCAGCCGCCGCGCCCGACAGGCGCATCCGTTACAACAGCAACAACAAATTCGGATTTTCGACTGAGTTTTCATCATTTTCTAAATCTTTACAAAAAAGTCTACATTCCGGACGCAGACGATGTCAAGATGGTTTTGGATTTTGGGTTTTAGATTTTGGATTTTGGATTAAATTTCGAGGATAAATCCAAAATCCAAAATCTAAAACCCAAAATTTAAAAGAGATGAAGCGGCTTATGATCGGGAAAACATAAGCCGCTTAAATGGCGGAAGGTTAAACTGTAGGCAAAGCGGAGCGGATAGGCAAAAGGCGGATTATTTAGCGGGTAGGCAGTTTATGCCGGAGAATGACTCTCCGCTAGGTAGCTTAATTCACCGGCACAAGAATCTTTTCATTCGGACGGCTCATTCCGATCTTGCGAGCTTCGCGCTCGATGATCCGGGAGTCCGTCTTCAATCCCTTGACTTCCTTTTGAAGTAATTCATTTTCAGTTGTCAATTGTTCAATCTCGGTCGTCAGAGTTTCATGCTGTGTCATTTCGGCTCTCAGCTCTGAGAAAGCGCGCAGATTGATGGCGATGCAAACCATAAAGGTTATCGAAACGATGACCGCAAAAACAAACCACTGTGGAGTTGTACTTGTCTGACGTTTCTCTAGTTTTGCGCGTTTTTTTTTACTCATAACGGCAGAACTGTTAGTCCAGTAAGTAGCGATGGCCTTGCTCAAGTAACACCTCCAAATCTTCCCTGTTTTCGCTTTCAGCGTAAATTCTGACCAGCGGTTCGGTGCCGGAAGGACGCATCAGCATCCAGCTTTTATCGGCAAAAATGAATTTTACGCCGTCCGTTCGATCTATTTTTTCAATCTTTCTTCCCGCTATTTCATGCGGATCTTGAGATAACTTATCTTTAAGCATTTGGGCGACTTCCGGCGTCAGTTTGACTCCGATGCGGCCCGATTCCAGTTTGCCGACGCGCCCGTAAAGTTCTTCGAGTTGCTCGGTCAGGCCGGTTCCCCGGGCGGCGACCGCTTCGGCCGCCAGCAGACAGGCCAGAATGCCGTCCTTTTCGGGGTAATGCCCTCGGATCGAAAGCCCGGCGGATTCCTCTCCGCCGAGGATGATCTCGTCTTTATTTATCAATTCGCCGATGAACTTGAAACCGACCGGCGTCTCGTAAAGTCTGATGCCCCGGTTTTCGGCCACCCGGTCGACCAGATGAGTCGTTGCCACGCTGCGGGCGACCCCCAGCATCCAACCCCTCGATTCCACCAGATAATCCGTCAAAAGCGCGATCAGCTGATTGGGCTCGATAAATTGGCCGTTGCTGTCGATCACTCCGAAACGATCACCGTCCCCGTCCGTGGCCAGCCCGAGCGTCAGGTTGCCGGACGTGACTTTCTCGCGAAGTTCATCCAGATGATCTTTGCCGGGTTCGGGGGAGCGGCCGCCGAAAGTAACATCGCGCCAGTCGTGAATGGTTTCGCACTCCAAACCGTTGTCGCGCAACAGTTTGTCAAGGTAACCGCGACCCGTTCCCCAAAGCGCGTCGTAGGCGTATTTGCCACGGGCGGCGGCGATCTGGTCGAGGCGCAACTTGCTTTTCAAATCTTCCAGATAATCGGGGCGTGGGTCGAATTCTTCGATTGAACCCCCGCCCGCGGTTTCGGCCTTGGCACCCATTTCGAAATTGCTTTCAATTCGTTTGGTTATTTCCGGCAGAGCCGGGGCACCGTCCGATGTGGAAAACTTGATACCCTGGTATTCAGGCGGATTATGCGAAGCGGTAAAATTTATTCCGCCGGCCGCTTTTTGATTCCGGATCGTATGGGAAATCGTCGGCGTCGGCGTCGGATTCTGGCATAAAAGAACCCGAAATCCTTTGTCTTTGGCGATTTCAGCCGCCACTGCCGAAAAAGTCTCTCCCATAAACCGCGAATCATGTCCGATGATCAGGGACTGACCGCTTTCCTTATAATTGTCTTTCAAATAACTGCAAATCGCTTCGGTTACAAGCCTGACATTTTCAAAAGTGAAGTCATCGGCAATGATCGCTCTCCACCCAGATGTACCGAAACGAATTGACATAAAATCTTTCCAAGGTCTAAAGTATGACTTCAAAAGAATCTAAACTTTACTTTTATTTCAAATGGGTTTGGTTTAGAGATCTTATTTAGTTTTGTTGTTTTTTTCCGAAATTAAAGGGCTATCTCAGAAGTAGAACCAAACTATCATAATCCGTTTAATTCTGTAAAGACATTTTTAGGTGTTGTTAAACTTCTTTATTTTCAATGGTTTGGAACTATTAGTTTAAGTGATTGTTCAACAGAGTGCTTAAACGTGAACGTTAGGTGAACGGAAATCCACCTTTTTATCAGGCCTGTGAAAATTCCCAGTAATTACAGGTGTCTTGTGAAAAAAAATCTCACGGCAAATGTGGAAAAACTTTAAACAGCAGTTTAAGTAGATTAATTTGATCCGAGAAAACAACTGAAAATCTTTCGGGTTTTGAGAAGGCTTGTCTGTGTCAAATGGCTACAGATAGGCCGGTTTTTTGTTTGGCGTGTTAATTGGCTACAGTATGAGGATCTGTCATTTTACCCTTTCTTGCGCGGTAAACTGTTAAAAACAAAAGAGGATAACTCTTCGTGCGGGAAGCGGCACAGTATTTGCCAATAAATATTAATAAGGATAGTGTGTTCTCCAAATCTACTAAGCCAAAATTATCGAGAAATTATTAAGTATTATTTAGGTTTGCATGCCTTAAAGTGCGTTAGAACACACCCAGATTTATCAAAATAAAGGATTTTTCTTGTTGGAGAAAAGAAGATTATGAGACCGATAAAACATTTTGAAAAAGGCTTGACATTTGTCGCAAGTGGTGTTTTCAAAGCAATTAAATCAGTTAACCAATATAAACCGAACCCGTCTTTTACGCCGAAATGGTCGGATAAGCCGTTGCTTAAATCGTGGCAGAAATCAAAACCGACGCTCGGGTTTCCGAGAACGACCGACAGTCTTTGTCCCAATTGCGTCATCGAAGCGCGGGAAGAGATCTTGAGCGGAAAACGCGACGTTTCGACGCTCGTCAATGAAAAGGTCGGCGAGATCAAGGCCCAGATAATCGAACGCGACGGGCAGATCTGGATGATCAAAGATTGCCCCGAACACGGGCATTTTGAAGATCTGATGGCCATCGATTCCAAATTCTTAGAGCATATCGAAGCCAATTTTCCGGGACGCGACATTTCGGCACACAACGACGAAAAATTGCACAATCACGGTTCTTCGACCATCAAATACGGCCGCGGCGCCGTTTTGACGGTCGATCTGACCAACCGTTGCAATATGATGTGCGACCCGTGTTTTATGGACGCCAATCAGGTCGGCTTCGTTCACGAACTTTCGATGGAGGACGTTAAAGAGATCCTCGATAACGCCATCTCGATCAAACCGCGTCGGCAGATGTCGGTGCAGTTCTCGGGCGGCGAACCGACGCTCTCGCCGTATTTTATCGAGGGCATCCGCTACGCCCGGCAGGTCGGTTACAATTCGGTTCAGGCCGCGACCAACGGCATCGAGTTCGCCAAATCCAAAGAATTCTGCCGCGAGGCCGCCGATGCCGGACTTCGTTTCGTTTACCTGCAATTCGACGGAATCGGAAACGACGCCAACTCGCACCGTCAGGTCGGCAACCTGTTTGATGTTAAACTCCGCGCGATCAACAATTTGCACGAAGCCGGCGTTGACATCATTCTGGTTACGACGCTGGTCAACGGCATCAACAACGATCAGGTCGGTTCGATCGTCCGCTTCGCGCTCGACAATCCGAAGAAGATCTCGTTTGTGTCATTTCAACCCGTTTCCTTTACGGGCCGCGACGAGCACATCACCGAACAGCGACGTTTGCAACAGCGCTACACCTTGTCGCATCTGGCGGAGGACGTTCAGAAACAGGTCGGCATCACCGAACCGACCCGCGACTGGTTCCCGCTTTCGCTGATGGGCGCTTTTGCGGATTTCGCCGATCTGGTTCACGGACCGGAAGCCGACTGGGGACAGGTCTCCTGCGGATGCCACCCGAACTGCGGCGTCGGCACGGCCGTTATGATCAACAAAGAAACCAAGGAAATGGCTCCGGTTCCGGAGTTCCTGAACATTCCCGGTCTGGTCGAAGATATGAAACATATCACCGACACCGCCCGCGGCAAATGGTTCTCGAATCTGATGATGGGATTGGCGCTTTTGAAGAACTACAATCCATACGGCGCGCCGCACTCGCTGACGCTGGGCGGCATTCTGAAGAAGTTCGACAAATCTTTCGGTCTGACCGGTAAAGATTACGGCAAGGTTGACGGATCGCGCACGATGGATGACATCGAAAAACGCCGTCAGGACCCGTGGAACTTCCTGTTTATCGCCGGAATGTGGTTCCAGGATCTGTTCAACTACGATTTCCGCCGGACCGAGATGTGCATCATCCCCTACGGCACGCAAGAGGGCGAGATTTCCTTCTGCGCCTACAACACGGGCATCGGCTGGAGAAACATCATCGAACATATGCACCAGAACGCCACCGTCGCGCAATGGTATAAAGAGAACGGCCGCCACGAGATCTTCGCTCGCGGCAAAGAGGTCGAACTGGGCAGCAACGAACACGGCCTGAAACTCAACGCGGTCGATCTCGAACGTCCGGACAAACCGGATATGGAAGGCCCGAAGACCGCTTCTGAAGAAATGCAGATGATGCGCAAACTCTATCAGCAGATGGTTATGGAGAAAAATCAGATCAAGGGCGAAAACCTGGTTCAGATCGGCGGTTTGAAGTCCAAAAAGAAAAAGGACGACGCCAAAACCGCTTCTGTTTAATCCTCGAAGATTAAACTAAAAAAGCGCCGCAGATCACCGAGTGATCTGCGGCGCTTTTTTTTGCGTTCAGGCAACCGGATTTTTATTTTGGCGCACCCAAGTTGAAAAATTCGGTTAAGATCAAAAGAGGATTACTCAGACATGCTTCAGCAGGCTTGGTTTATCACGTTTTGTTTGCTTTTAATGACCTCGGCCGTTTTGCCTCAAACCCGGAATTGTTTTAAAGGAGAAACTTTGACCGGACGCGGAGCGCCGGGCGAGGAGATAACCGAGGCGGAGAACAAACTCTGTGCGGAAATAAAAAAAAACCGGGATCTGAAAGCGATTTACGGTTTTGTCCTGACTCCGAAATTCGGCCGCCTGGTGCGGGTCTATCGGGACAGAGCGGTTTTTACTTTTTATAATAATATCGCCCGTTATCAGGAACTGGAATTGAAAACTGAGGAATTTGAAAATTTTCAAATTCAACTGGCTAAGATAAATCCTTCGACCCAACCGCCGATTCGGGAGCCCTGTACCGATATGTGTTCGGGGTACGAATTTATCAGCCTGACGCGCAAAGGGGGACGCCGGGTGCCGATCTTTGCGTCCTATCAGTTTCCGCCCGAACCGATGCGATGTTTGCAGAATTTGTTGAAAAGCTGGGAGAGTTCGGAATCTATCAAAACTCATTATTATTTGCAGGCAAAATTTCCGGAGGCCAAAGTCGTTTTGACCAATGAAAATTATTCGGTCCGGGCAGTTTGGAAAAGCGGCGATGACCTGCGCGTTCTGGTGGTTGACAAAACCAAGCCATTTAAATCCACTTTTTCCTGGCGCCGATTCTCCGGCGGGGAACCTGTGGATCAGGCGGAACAGCCCCGGGAACTCGAGCTTTTGGGAAAAAACGGGAGTACCGGCTGTGGATCTTCGATGGTCGCGAACCGCCATCCTTCTCAAAGAATGTTGGGCGAATACGAATTATGCGTAGGCACCGGCACCAAAGCGGGGCTGTGGAAGGTGGGGAGCGGAGAGGAGAAAAAGATTTCCGATGGCGAATACGACTCTCCGCTGGTTACGCCCGACGGGAAATGGATCATCGCCGCCAAAGGCGATAAAGACAAACCGATCTGGAAATCAATAGTTCGGATCGATGCCGAAACCAACCGGGAATACAGGGTGGATCTTCCGGTCGCCGATTGTTTTTACCCGTCGGCTTCGGTCCCGGTTCGAAATAAAATTCTGCTCGTTCGCTGCAAACAGGAGCACACGCCGAAAGAAAATAATCCGAGTCCCGATCCGCCCGAATTCTATCTGTTCGATCCGCAAACCGGCGAGGTGCAGCAGACAAAAGACGAGATTCGGCCCCTGATGCATCAGAGTTTTCGTTTTCTTCAACCGACTCAGAAAACCGGTGAGTTTTGGGCGGCGATCCCCGATCCGAAAACGGAGACGACCCGGATCGGCCGTTACGATGTGCGAAATCTTGAATTCACTCCGGTTCTGGCTCTTCCCTCGATAATCTTTTACAGCTACGATCTGTGGATGGATGAGGAGGGAGAAACGGCCTATATCGTTTACGATTTTCAGTTGCTCAGCGTGCCTCTGTCAGAAGATTAAAAACGATCGAAATTTTTTGAAGGGCGGGAACAAATCCGAACTTTCCGGGTCTAATGCGCAGAGTCAAAGCAAAAAAATGACCGCTCGCTTTGCACCTTGATCGCAAAAGGAAAGAGATAAAGTTTACGGCTTTCTGAAAATATTCAAAAAAGTCTTATCGGTATGATAAATTTGTGGCCAAAATTTGCCGAAAGCTTTTGGGTCAGGTATATGTTCCACGATAAACACGCTCTGTTGAGCTTTAATTATTGGCCTTCTCTTTTTTCTAAATTCGTTCTCCCGTTTTCGGGGTGTTCGAGATCAAAGGACTAAGCGGGTCGAGAAGAAGATATTTAAATCGCCTCAAAGCAACCGTTCGTTTCCGGTCGGGCAACTAACGGGTTACAGATTTTTGTAGAAAATTTGCAAATCCGGAATCCGGGAATGCCGGATGAAAGTCCAATCGTTTTTATTGTCCCGGGGGTATCGGGCGGGGAAACGAGGATCGAAAAAAAATCTCAAGCGGGTCAAAATTTCATTTCCAACAATTAAAACTTTAAACGGAGCTCTCAAAAAAAATGCGCCATTTCATCTTCTCAGCCGTTTTGATCCTTATCTTTTTGCCTCTTTTGGCCGCGGCTCAGACTCCGGGCAATGCCAAACTGCTCGAAGAACTGCTCGATTTTCCGGCCCCGCCCCGCGTTGTCAAAGACGCCAAAGAAACGGGAGAAAAAAAACGTCCGGCCGAGTTTTTCGATTCGCGAAACGTGCCCGCCGATAATGCCCCGATCGGGGATCTTCTGGATTACTGGAAGTATCAGAGTTCGAATTACAACGATTTCCGTTACAACGTCAAACCCTCGAAAGAAAGTCTGAAAGCGATCCTCGAAGCGCTCGAAGAAAATCCGGCCCAATTGTCTGATTTTCTGTCGATCCTGCCGACCGACCCGGAGGTGGCCGAGGTCGTCAAGAGGATTTACGAAAGAGAACTCCAGTCGGATGATCTGAATTCATCCCTGCTTCAGAACGTCCGCAACTGGCTCAAATATCACAGCGATACGTTCATAACGGAACTTCAGCAGGGGGCGCGGACGGTGAACGCTTCCGGAAACGGAGAAGACGGGGCGGGGATCGAGAATCAGAACGAACTGATCTCTCTGGCCGAAGTCGATTGGGATCTGGCCATGCCGATCGTCGAACAACTGGAAACAAAAGATTCGGCCTCGCCGCTTTTCACTCTGGCCCAATACGTTCGTTATCATCACGCCCTCGCAGCGGAAAACAAATCGGAGACGAAAAAATTCCGATCGATCCTCCAGAAAATAGTCGAGAACAAAAAAGCCCCGTACAAATCGCGGGATCTGGCCATGGACGCGCTCGTTTTGGGCGGAGATTACGAGGGACGGACCGAATGGTATCTCTCTCTTTTGGCCGACGAGACATTGCTCGAACTTCAGGAGAACGGTTTTACCGGATTGACGACATTGCCCCGCCATTCGCCGAGGTCGCGCGAAGACTGGATCCCGCAGATGGTCAAACTGCTCGGGAGCGATAACCCGAGTGTTCGTTCGGCCGCCGTCCGCAATCTGATCAAGATCGCCGACATCAATAACCCGGACGTCATCAAAGGGCTTCTTCCCTGGCTGGCCGATCCCGAATGGGCGAAGGAATCGGACGACGACGAGAGACTGAGCCTGATCCGGATGCTCGGAGAAATGGATGTGCCCGAGAGCGTGCCGGGGCTTATCTCGGTGGTTCTGAAAGAAGAGGAAGATCTTCGCGCTTCGGCCGCCAAGGCGCTCGGGCGGTACCGCGCTCCGGAAGCGGCCTCCGCCCTCAGACACGCTCTGCAGAACGAGACCGACAGCGATTACCGCAAGGAGATCATCTCGGGGCTGATCGCCTGCGGCGGTCTGACCGCCTTTGAACAGATGACCGGGCTTGAGGCCTACGCCGCACAGATTTCCACCGAAGAGGGAGAGGAGGCTTATGAAAATTACACCTACGGGTATGATGAGGACGACACGCCGCCTATGCCGGTCGAGGTGTCGATCGGGGAGTTTTTGAGCGAGATCGAAGATCCTTCCGGCGAACTGGCCTATCAGGTGATCAAACGGGTCGGGGTTCTGCGGCGGGAAAATCCCCCGGTGGCCGCCATTCTGCTGGGTTTTATGCAGAAATGGGATCACCGTTTGATCGATCTGGAGATGTTCAACTGGCTGGAGAACGGAAAAGCGGACGCCGATACCGTTCTGCGGATTCTGGCCAAACGGGAGAACATCCGCCGCAACATTCCCAACGAGTTGGCCGGTTCGGGAGGAAAAAACGCCCTGACGCGGGGGATCGCGGCGACGGTTGCGGGCGATCCGGTTCGGATGTCGGGAATATTATCGGAAGGCGAAACCGAAGAGCGGATCGCTCTTTTGACCGCCGCCCGTCTGACCCGAACGATTTTGCCGGTTCCCGAGGTCGGCGCGCTTTTGAGCAGTCCCGATCCGCTTCTTTCACGGGCCGCCCGCCGTTACCTTGAGACCGAGGACAGCGCCGCCGCCCGGAGTCTGATCTTGGCCAAATATCCGGATGAAATCCCGATCCTCGGTTCGCGCCGGGCGTTCATTCCGGATCTCAAACGGGATTACTCCGAAAACGATGCGCTCGACGAACTTTTCGAGAGCGTCACCGGCAATTATTTCTATTCGGGAAACTACACTCGCCTGATCGAAATGGAGGATCGGTTCCGCGATGAGATCCGGAAGGACTCCGAACTTCAGGCGGTTTTCGCGTTTGTGGGCGAGAAAGAAGGCGGGGAACAGGTGATCCGCGTCTTTCCCGACCGGATCACTTATTCGATCTACCCGGATCAGGCGCATTTCAGGGAAAAAAACATCTCGAGCGAAGATTACGAGACCTTTTTCAATCATCTGGTCGGGGCCGGAATAGACAATCTCGGGCCGATGGCGGTCGGAACCTGCGAGTACGGTTGTTCGGGCGAGGAATTTATAATGATCGGTCGCGGAGGCGGTCGGCGGATCTATTTTCGGGGCCTTTCAACGCCGAAAGAACTGACCGGACTGAAGCGGATCTTCGAAGATCTGGGCCGCGAAAACATGAGTCTTCGTTATCGTCTGGAAGACCGGATAAAAGGGCTTGAAATTCTTCTGGCCGAACCCGGACTGGTGGCTCACGCCGTCTGGAAGGACGGGGACGACCTGCGAGTTCTGGTCGAAGATCTGACAAAAAAGGGCGATGTTTTCACCAGACTTTTCAAGCAGGAGGCCAGAGAATCGCTCGACGGTCCCATCGATTATCAACGGCGCAACGAACTCCAACAAAAAAGGCGGGAGCGTCTGGTCTCGGACTTTTTTGCCTGGCGAGGTTTCTACGACGGCAAACTGACCGGAGAGACCGTCGCCCAGCCCGAAGGGATCGCCTATCTGAGCGATTTTCCTTACGAGGAGTTCTTGAGTTTTTCGAATCCGCGGACCTTTCAAAAACAGTTCGGCGGTTTTGAATTTCGCGCCGGAGCCAGAAATAACAATAATCTGATAAAAACGGACCGGAACGGGGCGACCTCCGTCATCAAAGAGGGAATTTACAGTTCGCCGCTGGTAACGCCCGACGGCCGATGGGTGCTGGCGAGCAAAAGAATTACCTGGGGGAAAAACCCTTTTATCGTCCGGGTCAACCCCCGGACCGGTCGCGAGTTGCCGGTCGAACTGGAACCGGCCGACTATTTGTCTCCGATCTGTTTTATCCCTTCGCACAACCGGGTTTTGGTGGTCGCTTATAAAAAAGCCGAAGCGGGAAGTTCGAACTTTTGGGATGAAAAGGCGATGCGATATTATCTGCTCGATGCTTCGACCGGGGCGATTCAAAAGGTCAAAGGCGAATTCCGTCCCCTGATGCAACAATCCTATCGCGGCCTGCAACCGACGGGGCGGCCCGAGGAATTCTGGGCGGCCATCTACGATCGGGAAAAGGATTCGACCTCGGTCGGACGTTACAACGCCGGATCGTTCACCTTTGAAACGGTCCTTACAATTCCCGGGATCGAACTCGACAGCATGAACATCTGGGTCGATGAAACGGAAGGCAAGATCTATTTCGTGTACCGCAGCGAAACGGCCGGAACCGGACATCTGTTGAGGTTGCCGCTTCCGGGGAAATGATTCGATTTTGGATTTTGGATTTTGGATTTCGGATTGTTTTTCTTCTGAGGGGATTTGGGGTTGAGGGATTTTTATGTTTGGGAGAACTTGGCAAGTTTGGGGGGTGATTCTTTTTACGGTTTTTTGCCCGGTCGTTTTGCGGGCGCAGGGCGGGAATGAAAATTTGCTCCGCCAACTGCTCGATTTACCCGCACCGCCTCCGGTGGCGGAAAAAGAAGAGGAAAAATCCGAAAAACTTCCGCGTTACGCCATGTCTTTTGACGAAAAGGAGTTTCCGGCCGACGACGCTCCGATCGAAGACCTGCTGGCTTACTGGAGCGTTCAGGCTGAAACGACATTTCTGGGTCGGGGGACAAACGTTCCGAAACTGTCGGTCAAATCGGCCGAAAGATTGCTCGGCGAACTCGAAAACACTCCGGAGAAACTTGACGGGTTCCTGAAACATTTGCCGACGACGCCGGAAATCGCCGGTCAGGTCAAAGAGATCTTCGACCTTTCGCAAAACGCCGGGGGAATTGATGACGATTGGCGAAAGACCGTTAAAAGCTGGCTGAAACACAACAGCCGGTTTTATCTCGACCAACTGGCGGCCGAGGCCTCTTTGGCCCGCGATCAGGAGAAATACGGATCGGTCGATAAGGACGAGGAACTGAAAGCCTTGGCCCGGGTCGACCGGGAGGCGGCCCGGAATGTTCTGAAAAAGCTGGAAAATGATCCGGCCAATCCCCGGACTTCCGCTCTGGCGAAAACCCTGCTTTATAAAACGGCTCTTTTCGCCGGGGACGACATCGAAGCGGAAAAATACCGCGATGAACTGAAAAAAATCATCTCGGACCGGAATGCGCCGGCCTTCGCCCGCGACTCGGCTTCGGACGCTCTGTTTGAAACCGATTGGCCGGGCCGGGACGATTTTTATCTTTCCCTGATGGAAGATGAGAGTCTGTTGTTTCCGAGAGAGAAGATCACTTTGTATCGTCCGCTGACGACCCTGCCGGAAAAATATCCGGACAAATGGATCCCGATCCTGTCGAAACTGGTCGAAAGCCCCAACCGGGCGGTTCATAATGCCGCCGTTCAGAGTCTGATGAGGTTTGAAAACCGGAAAGATGCCCTCAAACCCTTGTTGCCGTGGCTGGCCGATCCGGGATGGGCCGACATTAACTGGAGTCCGGGAGGACGCATCACCTTGATGCAGGTAGTTTCGAATGTCGATCTGCCGGAAAGCGTGCCGGGGCTCATTTGGATCGTCGAAAATGAAGATCTGAACGCTCATTGGGCGGCCGGTTCGTTGGCCAAATTCAGGGACCCGCGGGCGGCGGCGGCTCTTAAAAACGCCCTCAAACGGCTCGGAGAAGAAACCTATCGAAGCGACATAGTTGAGGCTTTGATAGCCTGCGGCGGTCTGAGCGCCGACGAACAGTTGGCCGCGCTGGAATTTTACGCCGAATATATTTCAAAACCGGACAACTTTAAGAAGATCGAAAACCGCAATCCTTATGAGGATGAAGACCCGCTGCCGATCAAGGTCAGCATCGGCCGGTTTTTGTCGGTTCAGACAGAACCCGCCGAAGACCTGATCCGGCGCGCCTTCGAGCGGCAAAAGGTTTTGCGCCGGGAAAAGCCGGAGGTGGCCCGGATCCTGTCGGATTTTATGACCAGATGGGAGGGGCGTCTGGTCGATCTGGAAATGCTCCGCAAGATCTCCGGCGGCGAAGCCGATGCCGAGACGATCCTCGGCGCTCTGGCCCGGCGTGCGGATTTAAGAAAAAACGTTCCCGCCGATCTTTTCGCCATGCGCGGCCGGATCGGTCTTCCGGCCGGAATTGCGGCCTGCGTGCTGGAAGATGAAAACGAACTTCTTTCCGCTTTTCGCCGGTCCGATGATGAAACCAGAATCTCGGTTCTGGCCTGTGCCCGGTTGATCCGTTCGCAGCTTCCGGTGCGGGAGGTCGGCGGTTTGCTGGGAAGCCGGAACAAACTGCTGGCGCTGGCCGCCGAACGCTATCTGGAATCGGAAGATGGCCCGGAAGCGCGGGGGTTGGTATTGGCCCGGCATCCGGGCGAGGCTTTGATTCTCGGAGCGCGGACATCTTTCAATCCGGCCAAAACCAAGGAGTTTTCCACTTCGCTCGGGCGGCTTTTCGCCAGCACCACCGACTGGTATATGAACGCATTGTATCCCGACTTTTCGGCATTCTCCGGGCTCGATAAGTTTGAAGACGGCCTGCGCCGGGAGGTTCTGGAAAACGACGATCTGCTGGAAGTTTACTCGATTGTGCCGACTTACGTGGTCAGAGTTTTTCGGGACCGAACCGTTTTCACCTGGTATGAGGACGAGGCGAGGTTTCGTCAGAGGGTTTTGAAGCCGGAAGAACTGGCCGATCTGAAAAACTGGATTAGAGAAAGCGAGATTGAAGAAACGCCGCCTCTGTTCGGCGGTTGTCACTACACCTGCGGAATGCTTGAATACGTCCGGATAAACCGCAACGGCGGACGCCGGTTTTTCGCCTATACCGATGTTTCAAGCTTTGTCGGCTTACCGTTCGCCTTTCAGAAAATGCGGGAGTCGAGCGATTCAAGGCTCCGTTACTATTTGCAGGATAAAATCGAGGGATTGGAGGTTTTATGGGCGGACGAAAATCTGAAGCCGAAGGCGGTTTGGAAAGAGGGTGATGATCTGCGCGTATTGATCGCCGACCGGGAAAAGGAATCGCAGATCGATGAGGAAATAAGCCGGCGGAACAAGATCGACGAAGAGAACGGGTTTTTGGATTACGACCAGAAAAGAAAAAGGGCGCGGGAGCGCCGGGCCGAAAGGGAATACGAGCATTTCGGGTGGCGCTCCTTTAAGGATGGTCGTCTCGGCGACCGGGTCGAGGAACCCGTCGAAATTCCGTATCTGCGGGATAAAACGGCCTTCGCTTCGGTCGAAGATTTGAATTCCAACGACAGCATCTGGCAGGCCGGATACGAAAATTTCGAGATCCGCACCGGATTCAATTACGACACCTACGGTTTGTGGAAAGTCGATCGTTCGGGTTCGTCCCGGATCGCCGCAGGCTGGTTCGGCGGAGATGTGTTTGTCAGCGGAGACTGGGCGGTGGCCGCCAAAACCGACGAAAACTGGGCCGTTCCGAACTACGTCGTCCGGGTCGATCTGAAAACGGGCAAAGAATATAAAATCGATCTGCCGCCGGCCGATAATTTTTATCCGGTCGCACTCGTTCCGGCGCATAACAAAGTTTTGCTTTACCGGGCGTCGGACGAAAGAACCCAGAAAAAAAAGAGCAACCCGAGCCCGAAAACGCCGGAATTTTATCTCCTTGACGCCGCCACCGGCAAAACCGAACTTATCGCAGGTGAGTTTCGCCCGTTGATCGATCAGACCTTCCGTTCCCTGCAACCGACCGGAAAGCCCGACGAATACTGGGCCGCCATTTACGACGAGGCGAAAAACAAAACCGAGATCGGCCGCTACAACGTCCGCCGGTTCGATTTTAAATCCGTTCTGACCGTTCCCGAGATCAATTTGGGCAGCATGGACATCTGGGTCGATGAAAAAGAGGGGAGGATCTATATCGTCTATCAAGGGCAACTGCTGTCCGTTCCCCTGACGAAAGCGGAGGAATGATGGTTTTGAATTTCGAGGTTTGAAGTTTGAATTGACGGGGAGACACTCGCTTTCCGCCGCCGCTTTTAACAATTCAAACTTCAAAATTCAAACCTCAAAATTAAACCTTCCCGAAGCTTGCCTTTGCGCCGAAAAAAGTGTTTAATAATGGTTTGCTCGAAACGAGCGGATCTTATGAGCCGAAGGGGGTGATAGCGAATGGCTTTTATAACTGTTAATAACAACGAATCGATCGAAAACGCGTTGCGGCGTTTTAAACGGAAGGTGATGACCGAAGAGATCATCAAGGATTATAAAAAGCATCAGCATTTTATTCCGCCCGGCCAGAAGGCCAAGCTCAAATCGGCCAACGCCCGGAAACGCAACCGGAAACGTTTTCGTCGTCCGTTTCGTCCGATGAACACGGGCGGCGGTCGATAGTTTTGATAAAAATTTGACTTGCAAATGATGCGTTGTGCGAACGGGTTTTGAAAATAAAACACCTCGCATTCAAACGCATCTTTTTATTTTTGCCATGAGCAATTCGGAAAAACCCCGCATCCTGATCACCAATGACGACGGTTATCATTCGGAAGGGATCATCGCGCTGGAGGAGGCGCTGAGCGAGATCGGCGATTGTTTCGTCGTCGCGCCGGCTTCGGAAATGAGCGGAGCCTCTCATTCGCTGACGCTGGCCCGCCCTTTGAGGATCCGCCAGATCGACGAACGGCACTGGACCATCGACGGCACTCCGACCGATTGCGTAACTCTGGCCTTAAACCAGATCCTGCCGCCCGAACTGCGCCCCGATATCTGCGCTTCGGGGATCAATCCGGGGGCCAATCTGGGCGATGACGCGACCTATTCGGGAACCATCGCCGGAGCGCTCGAAGCGACCATTCTCGGCGTTCCGGGGCTGGCGTTTTCTCTCGTCGCTTACCGCAATCAGGATTACACCGAATCGGCCCGGGTGGCCAGGCAAATGGTCGAAAAGGCGCTCCGCGAGGGATTGCCGGAAGGGACGCTTTTGAACGTCAACATCCCGAAAGGCGTGCCGAAAGGCGTCCGCATCACCAAACAGGGTTTTAAGAACGCCCGGCCCGTGATCAGCGAACATATCGATCCGCGCGGGAAACTCTACTACTGGATCGGCGAGGTGCGCGAGGGTTTTCACCCCGAAGGCGGAACCGATTTCGAGGCGGTCGACGAGGGATTCGTTTCGGTAACGCCGATGCGGAGCGATCTGACCAATCATCAGGCGATCGCCGAATTGAGGGATTGGGAGAAATAGTCGGAAAATTGAGGGATTCCGAAGGCTTCCCGGACTAACGATTGATGGACGAATTTCAGATAACCCGTCGGGCGATGATCAAACGCCTGCGGGAGCATTACAAATTAAAGGACGAACGGGTGCTCGGGGTGATGGAAAATGTTCCCCGCCATCTGTTCGTTCCGGATGCGCTGAAATCTCAGGCTTACAAAGACAACGCTCTTCCGATCCCCGGCAACCAGACCATTTCTCAACCCTTTATCGTCGCCCGGATGACCGAACTGCTGGAACTGACGCCGCACAGCCGCGTTCTTGAGATAGGAGCCGGTTCCGGTTATCAAACGGCGATCCTGGCCAGTTTGGCCGAAAGGGTTTACGCCGTCGAAAGAGTCCCGAAGCTGGCCCGGCAGGCCGCCGAAAGGCTCGACTCGCTGGGCATCAGAAACGTGGCGTTGGTTTGCGGCGACGGGACCCTCGGTTGGGAAGAGAAAGCGCCTTTTGACGCGATTCTGGTGGCGGCCGGAAGCCCGGTCCTGCCGATGCCTCTGGTCGATCAACTGAAGATCGGCGGCCGTCTGGTGATACCGATCGGACAGGATACGAAATCGCAGAATCTGATCCGCGTCATCCGAATGGAAAAAAGTTACCGGACTCAGGACTTCGGTGCCTGCGCCTTCGTCCCGCTGATCGGCGAACACGGATGGCAGGATTAGATGTTTTTGTGATGGGTGATAGGTGATGGGTGATAGGATATAACTAGTATGAGGGACGTTGATCGGCGAACAATTACCGTTCACCCATCACCTATCACCTGGAGAAAAAAATGAAATTAAAACAAGCGTTGGAGCGGCTCAGGGAATCGGGCACCGAACAGAACCGCAAGATCTATCCGCGGCACGGCGTTAAGGGCGAGATGTACGGAGTCAGTTTCGCCAATCTGGGCAAATTGCAAAAGGAGATCAGGACCGATCACCAACTTGCCGAAGGGCTCTGGGCGAGCGGAAATCACGACGCCCGCATTCTGGCCACGATGATCGCCGACGGCGGAAAACTCACCTCCAAAGAGCTGGACGCCTGGGCCAAGGATCTGGACAACTACGTCATCGCCGACGCCTTCTCCAAAATGGTCGCCCGGAGCCAGTTCGTCAAGGAGAAGACGGAAAAATGGACCGCTTCGAAAAACGAATGGATCGGTCGGGTGGGATGGGCATTGATCTATTATCTGACCAAAGACAAAAAACTGGAAGATGCATTTTTTGAGCCTTTCTTACAAACTATAGAGTTTGAAATTCATCAGCGCAAAAATAAGACCAGGGATGCGATGAATATGGCTCTGATCGCCATCGGCACCCGCAACGGCTTTTTGCAGAAACAGGCTTTGATGGTGGCGGACAAGATCGGCAAGGTCGAGGTCGATCACGGCGAGACTAGTTGCAAAACGCCAGATGCGACCGAGTATATCTTAAAGACGGTCGAGCGCCGGAAAGGCAAGGCGACCGGATAAAAAACGGTCGGTTATCAGCGGTCGGTGGCCCGTTTGACTGTTTTCAAAACGGCGAAAACCGAGTATAATGCGATCTGCCCGGCCCGGTTTAAGCCATTTAAGATTTAGAAGGGAAAACTGATCACCGACCACCGACCACCGAAGTATTATGCAATCAATCATAGATTTTTTATACGCCGTCAAGGAATTTCTCAACCCGAAAATTCTGATCGACACATTGCTCGACACTTTCGGCGTTTACGTTTATTTCGCCCTCTTTTTCGTCATCTTCGCCGAAACCGGTCTGGCCGTCGGTTTTTTTCTTCCGGGGGATTCGCTTTTGGTCGTTTCGGGACTGTTCGCGGCGGCCGGAAAGCTGAACATTTCGCTGCTCCTGATCGCTTTTTTTCTCGGGTCGGTGATCGGCGACAGCACCGGATACTGGACCGGACGCTTTATGGGCAAAACGCTTTTTAACCGCGAGGATTCCTTTATTTTCAAACCGAGCCGGGTGGAAAAGGCCAAAGTCTTTTTCGATAAATACGGGCCCAAAACCGTGATCCTGGCCCGTTTCGTGCCGATCGTCCGAACCTTCGCCCCGCTCGTCGTCGGCGCCACCGAGATGCCTTACGTGAAATTTCTGACCTTCAGCATTCTGGGAGGTCTGCTCTGGATTCTGAGCATGGTCCTGGCCGGATACTTCCTCGGCGGTCTGGTCGAGAGCGCGCTCGGCATCAAACTCGAAGATCACATCGAAAAGGTCGTCATCGTCGTCGTTCTGTTGTCGATAACCCCGCCGATCATCGAATTCCTGAAAGCCAAACTTCGAAAAAAGACGCCACAGGCGGTGAGCAGTGAGCAATAAGTAGTGAGCAATAAGTAGTGAGCGGTGAGCAGACAAATTAAATTCTGCTCACCGCTCACCGCTTACTGCTCACTATTCCCCGAATCATCCTCCGATGATCACCGTCATTTCTCCTTTTGCGATCTTGTTCGGCGGGCCGAGGGCTTCGAGGACGGTATCGCCCATCCGGCAGGCCGGAAGATTATTGATCATGACCGTGGCCGATCCGTCGATGACCACGCCGGGACCGTGCGGCGGAACCGGCAGAGGCGTCGTGCAGGCGTGAATGTCGGCTCCGGCCGCCGCGCTCGTGATGGCCGAACTCATGGTCGACAGACAGGTCGCCTTGGTGGCTTCTTCGGCGGCTTTGGCGGCGGGCGCGCCGGGAGTTCCGGCCGCCGCCAGAGTGGCCGCTTCCGCCGTTTGAATGGCGGTGTCGGAGGTCGTCTTGGCCGCTTGCAGGGCGGCCACCGCCGCCAGCGGCATACCGCGCCAGGCGGGCAAAAAACCTATTAACACATCCATGCTTCCGGGCCCCGGAGTTAAAACGGGCGGCAACGGATGCATGACGTTATCTGTAGTACGAGCGGCTGGTCCGGTTGGCATAATTTCTATCTCCCTTCACCTTTCGGCAACAAGAATCCCTCGTTGGCCAAAATGTCTGCTTGTGTTCCTTTAAAGACATCCAAAAACGCGTCTTCTTCTTCCGAGACCTGACCGTCAAAGAACTTGATCGCCCTCAGAATGCTTATTTTGGCCGATTCCTTCTCTTCTTTGGTGAGAGTCGGAAACTTGCCCAGTTCTTCATTGAGATAATCGCGAAAGACCGTGCTTACTTCCTTTTTCAGAGGCTGGCGGTCAACCCTAAATCTCTGATCGGCGGGTTGCTGTCCCCAGGTTTCCTGCCGGATCCGCCGGGCGGCCCACGGCTGTAAAAATTCGATATAGCCGTATTCGATCCTCAGATACGCCTTGATCTCTTCGTTGAGCCGCTGTTTGCGGTCGGACATGCCGAGGATCTTTTCCTTGACGGCTTTGACTTTTTCGGCCCTGGTCAAAAGGTTCATCACCGTTTCATCAAATTTCAGATATTCCAGCCGGGCCTCGTAACCGGAATCTTTTTTGGCTTCCAGTTCGGCCAGGCGGGCATTGATCTTGCTTCGGATGGCGCTCGAATCGCCGCCCAGATTGAGGGCTTCGTGAAGTTTGATGAGATCTTCGAATTCGGCCACCGAGGTCGCTTTCTGGATCAGATGTTTGTAGTAGTTTTTGGCAAATTCGACGTCCTGATCGTCCCCCAAACGGGCGATGATCCGGTCAATGACCATCGACCGACGATTTTCTTCCTCGTTCGATTCGTCTTTTGAGAGAAATGTTTTGAATTTAGCGGCGACCTCGTTGGTGTCGTAAAAATTGGCGACCTGTTCAACCTGAATGAACGTTTGCAGTTTGGCGTCCTTTTGGATCTTTCCGAGCAGGAATTTGGCGACATCCGGGGCCGGGAGTTCGCGCGGAACCACCCCGCCGGTATATTGATCGGGATGAAAGATGAATTCTTCCAGTTCGGGGATCGAAGGAATATCCGACGAGGATTCCTTTTCCGGTGAATTATCTGACATGTTTTCTTCTGACATAACTTGGTTTCCTCTGCATCCAAAGGTTGATAACAATAATATAAAAATTACCAGCCAAAGTTGTAAAATAAAAATTTTCGAATCGGTGTAACTTTTCATAAAACATCCATTACCAGGATTCGAGCAACGGAGCGCCCTCGAGTCGGATCCGGTCGACCAGATTGAAATTGCCGACCGGGCTGGTGTATCTGGCGGCTCCGTCCCTGATCCGTTTTCTCAAACCGACGGCATTGGGCGAACCCAGATAGCCTTCATTCATCAATTGTTCGTTTTCCGCGTTGGAAGTATGGACGACCTCGCCGGCCACATGCCCGACCTCGTGGGGCATGGCGAACGGATCATTGTCGGTTCCGTCCATCATCGAAGCAATAATAAAAGCCGAGAATTTGACTTGGCTGATGGACGGCCGGGCCGGATCGACCCGGTGGTTTGACATCATGGCCTCGCCGCCGCTGCCGCCGGAAAGCGACTGGACGACGAAAACATCGACCCGGTCATCCCCGGTATCATGATTTTTGAGGACGGTCCGCTGTTCCAGAGAACCGGCGTTCCAGTTGTTGTTGCCGGCGGGAACCGCCCATGATTCCAGATTCAATGGATTGGCCCGTCCGACCTTTAACGTCTGCCGCGAATCACCGCTCCCGACCTGATCGATGGTAACTCTGACGCCGCTCGTTTCGGTGATGACGATGTCGGCCGACTTTTGCCCGGCCGGATCGTTAAAACGGGCCGGATTCTCGGACACCTTGGCCGTGTAGGGGGCGCTGATCAATGCCGCCAGCGCGTTGGCCGTCGTCAAAGGCGTGTCGCCCGCTCCAGGCGTGATCGGCCCGATCACCTGCGAGGCTTTTCCGGCGGCGTTGATCCGGAATTTTAACTGTCCGTCTCCGGCGGCCGTCAACCCGCTGTCGTTCGAGATCGATACCAGATTCTCCGGCGGATCGACTCCTCTCACCGCTCGCGCCAACTTCGGTCCGATCCCAGCCTGAGCGTAAACTCTTCGAAACCACGTCCACACCCTTCTCTCCGCACCCGCCAGCGGGACGATCAATGCTCCGCCGGGAGTTTTCCTCAATACGTGAATGGCCAACCGCAGACGCTTGCGATCATTCCCGATCGGGACTTTGACCGTCGTCTTGCATTTGACCCCCGCCGTGCAACTCGGGATCTCAAACGACGCCTTGACCATCTGATCCAAGATCTCCACCTTCGAATCTCCCGCATCGTGCATGTCCGATGCCAGAAGAGTCTGCGTCCCCGCCGCCGCCTTGTCCGCCGCGTCCACCACCAGCCTCAGATAACAGGTCCGAAAACACTGCGTGCTGCCCTGCTTCGATGCCGGCGAGGTCATGAGCCGATCTCCTCGAATGGCCGCCGGGAAGCGCTTGAAATTCGGCTGCAACACTCCCGCCGGATTGTAAACCGGTCTCAACACCTCGATATCGACATTGATGTCTCCGGCTCCTTTCTTGTGAAACACTTCCACTTTGAAGGTGTCCGGGTCGGTGTGCCCGTCGTTGTTGAACCTTCGAACCGTGTCGGCCGGAAAGGGTCGGCTCCCGTCGGCCGCCCCACCCCGATTGGTGATGTAGTTGCTGATGTTGAGATTGTTGAGAGTCAGATCGCTGGCGTAGGGCAGATTCGGCGAACCGTGAACGAATCGGATCGTCGCCAGATCTCCGCGAACGACGAAACTGTGTTTCTGTTCGGTGCTGCCGTCGGCTTTTTTCTCGGTCTTGTCGGGGACGACGACAGTTTCGCCGGGGATCAGTTGGATCGGTTCATCATCGCCTGCCGGAGCGGCCTGAAAACCGTTGCGGGCGACGATGGCGGCGTTGCCGGGTTCGGCCCTCAGAGTAGTGCAATCGGCCAGTCCGTGTTTGTAAGCGATGTTACACAGCGTATCACTGGGTTGAACTATGTAGTTAGTCGGCATCTTTTTCTCTCTTCTCTCTCCTCTCTACTTTTTTACCAGGCTTCCAACAACGGGGCTCCTTCCAGACGGATCCGGTCGATCAGATTGAAAGTGCCGGCCGGGGTGTCGAAGGTGACGCCTCCGTCGCGAATTCGCTTGGAACCGCCGACGACATTATTGACGCTCGTTCCGGAACGCATCAGTTGATTGGCGGCTCCCTGAGCGTGAACCACCTCGCCGGCGACGTGCCCGACTTCGTGCGGAGTCGAATACGGATTATTGTCGGTGCTGTCCATCGTCGTCTGGATGACGAAGGCCGAAAATTTGATCTGATTGATCGCGCTCCGGGCGGGATCGACCCGGTGCCCGGACATCATGGCAGCGCCGCGGGCCGCCGGTGTAAATTGCTGGACGACGAAGATATCGACCCGGTCATCTCCGGTATCGTGATTTTTAAGGATGGTTCGCTGTTCGATCGAACCCACCAGCCAGTTGGTTCCGTCCCAAACCTGTAAATTGGTCGCGTTCGGTCTTCCGACGGTCAAAGACTGGCGTGTGTCATTGCTTAAAACCCGGTCGATCGTTACCCGCGCTCCGCCCGCTTCGGTGATGACGATGTCGGCCGAACCCTGTCCGACCGGATCGGTGAACCGGGCCGGATTTTGGCTGACCGTGGCCGTGTACGGCGCGGAAACCAGAGCCGCCAACGCGTTGGCCGTCGTCAAGGGCGTGTCGCCCGCCGCCGGCGTGATCGGCCCTATTACCTGAGACGGTTGACCGGTGGCGTTGATCCGGAATCTGAGCTGTCCGTCTCCGGCGGCCGTCAACCCGCTGTCGTTCGAGATCGATACCAGATTCTCCGGCGGATCGACCGCCCGCACCGCCCGCACCAGTTTGGGTCCGATCCCAGCCTGAGCGTAAACTCTCCGAAACCACGTCCACACTCTTCTCTCCGCATCCGCCAGCGGGACGATCAACGCTCCGCCCGGCGCCTGACGCAGAACGTGAACGGCCAGACGGAGACGCCGACGATCCGTTCCGATCGGAACCTTGACCGCCGTCTTGCATTTGACCCCCGCCGTGCAACTCGGGATCTCAAACGACGCCTTGACCATCTGATCCAAGATCTCCACCTTCGAATCTCCCGCATCGTGCATGTCCGATGCCAGAAGAGTCTGCGTCGGTGCGGCGGCAGTATCGGCCGAATCGACAACCAGTCTCAGATAACAGGTCCGAAAACATTGCGTGCTGCCCTGCTTCGATGCCGGCGAGGTCAGCAGACGGGCGGCCCGGATGGCGGCCGGGAAGCGCTTGAAATTCGGCTGTAACACTCCCGCCGGATTGTAAACCGGTCTCAACACCTCGATGTCGACATTGATGTCTCCGGCTCCTTTCTTGTGAAACACTTCCACTTTGAAGGTGTCCGGGTCGGTGTGCCCGTCGTTGTTGAACCTTCGAACCGTGTCGGCCGGAAAGGGTCGGCTCCCGTCGGCCGCCCCACCCCGATTGGTGATGTAGTTGCTGATGTTGAGATTGTTGAGAGTCAGATCGCTGGCGTAGGGCAAATTCGGCGAACCGTGAACGAATCGGATCGTCGCCAGATCTCCGCGAACGACGAAACTGTGTTTCTGTTCGGTACTGCCGTCGGCTTTTTTCTCGGTCTTGTCGGGGACGACGACAGTTTCGCCGGGGATCAGTTGGATCGGTTCATCATCGCCTGCCGGAGCGGCCTGAAAACCGTTGCGGGCAACGATGGCGGCGTTGCCGGGTTCGGCCCTCAGAGTAGTGCAATCGGCCAGTCCGTGTTTGTAAGCGATGTTACACAGCGTATCACTGGGTTGAACTATGTAGTTAGTCGGCATCTTTCCTCTTTGGTTTCTCCTCTCCTCAAGCGGTTTTCAAATTTATTTGTTTTCCCAACTCAGGCCGTCGCGATCCGGGAAGGTGATCTTGCAGTTGCCGGGATCGATGTTGCTGATCTTGGCGTAACCGTTCTCGTCCAGAGTTCCGCTGGCGACGGTCGAACCGTCGGGCAGAACCACGAGATAACGTTCACCCGGCACCGGGTTGCCGTCCTCGTCCTCAAGCGTGACCTCGATCCAGGAAGGCTTATCCTGATTGGTCGGAGCGTCGGGTTTGTGCCAGGGGGCGGTTTGGGCCAGTTTCTGAACCGGCGTTTGCTGACGTCGCTGACTCTTGTAGGTCGGCGACTTGCTGCCCGGATCGGCGTTGTCGGCGATCTCGGCTTCCTGCGGATCGCCGGCCGGAACGCGGTTGCCCGCCGGAACCGTCAAGGCCGCGCCGCCGCTGTTGATCATGACCATCGTGCCCTTGATGAAAATGCCGGCGGAACTGAGCGTGATAAAGTTTCCGCCGCATTTGATCGTCAGGCCGGACTGGCCTTCGAGGACGATCATCTGCGCCGAAGCCCCGTAATTGCCGGTCGTCGTGGTCGTTTGGTTGGCGCCGAATTCTTCGGTGACGTTCCCGGTCACTTTGCGCGAGTAGGTTTGAGTGATCTCTTCGGTGGCTTTGCCATCGATCTTCCGGTGATAATCGCGCTGGATCTTTACGAACTGGTCGCGTTCAATGATGCGGTGTTCGTCGCGCTTGATCCGGTCGCGCTTGTCGCGGTTGACGATCAGATGGCGGTCGTTTCCGATCAGTTCGCGGCGGTCGTTGCGGACCCGGATGTCCATATCCTTTTGAGCGTGAAAGAAGATCTGCTCCTCTCCCTTCTTGTCCTCGAACCGCATTTCATTGAATCCCTGTCCTCCTTTGGACGAATCGCTCTTGATCGTCATCTTCGTCTTCTCATCCGGCAATGTGTACGGAGGCATCGTCTCCGGATTGTACACACATCCCGTGATGATCGGCTGATCAGGATCTCCTTCCAGAAAATGAACCAACACCTCCATCCCGATCCGCGGGATGAACATCATCCCCCATTTGTTCCCCGCCCACGATTGCGCCACCCTGATCCAGCACGACGAATCGGCGTTGACCTGTCCGTCCCGATCCCAGTGAAACTGAACCTTGACCCGTCCGAACTTGTCGGTGAAGATCTCCTCTCCCGAAGGTCCGACGACGATCGCCGTCTGTGATCCCTGAACGAGCGGTTTCGGTGTTTTTCTCAGCGGTCTGAACGGCGGACTGCCCTTGCCGTAAGCGATACAGCTGAAGTTGTTCTGATAGGGTTGTTCGATCTCGTCGTCGGTTACGTAGGATGGATTCTGTTCCGCCTCGTGAGTGACCGAGGTGATGACGTATTCTCCGGCATCGACGTGATTCGTGAACTTGAATTTGTAACCCGCCTTGATCGAACTGCAATCGGACACGGCGCTTGTCATCTTATAGCGGGCGTCGAGCGACTGCATGGCGATCTCGACGATCTTCTGCTTGTCCTGAAAGACGTTCTGGACATCGGAACGCTCGCCCCCGCCGCGGTCGATGTCGTCCCATTTCCGGGCGTATCCGGCGGGAAACTGGTAGATCTCCATGTTCTGGTTGTCGCCGACCTTGAAAAGACTCGGTTGCTGGGCTTCGAGTTTGTTGGTCGGGGTCTGAAAATGGAAATCCCAGAGGGTGACCTTTCCGGTCTGCAACTTGTGATCGGTCTGCCAGGCTCTGATCGAGGTGATGAAATCCTCTTTCGATCTCTCGACCTTGATGAAATAGGGGATCTCGTTTTTCGAGGGACAATCCGGGTGAGATTGGGGAGTGTTGGCGATGATCATCTTGTGTTTGGTGTCGGTGTGTTCGAAGAAATAATAGATTCCCTCCTCTTCCATCACCCGGGAGGCGAAATCGAAATCCGTCTCGTTGTACTGAACGCAGTAGTTTCTCGGTTTGAAATCGCCCTGAAGTTCGTAAGAGACATCAAAACCCTCGAAGACCTCTTTGAGAATCTCGGGAACGCTCTTGTGCTGGAAGATCCGGCTCTGATGGCGTTGGGTCAGGATCCAGACGTGAGGGACGACCGTGGCGTAGTAAAAGGAAAAACGGGTGTTGCGGTTGCCCTGAGAAAACTGATTGACCATTCCGTTGAAATACCGCTCGGTTCCGTCTCTCTGGCCGATCGAAACCGTAACGGCCTGACCGAGCATCGATTCCGCTTTGACGACGGTCGGCTCGTAACCGGGAGAATCTTCTTCGTGGAGGAGTTCGATCTCGAAGGAAAAAAGCCGGGACAGGCCCTCGGTGGCGGAGATGCGGTTAATCAGCAGATAATCCTCACCCAGAGGGGTCGCAATGCTCATCAGTCGGTTTTTTTGTGTTGTATTTCCCATTACCTTTTACTCACTTTTAGCTGTTTAGTAAATTTGTACTTTTTCGCCCAGCGAACGGATGGCCGACCCTTTCGAGCGGAAACGGGTTCGGGAGGCGAAATTGATCACTTTAGGGACGTTGGACATCGTCGCCGAATCGTAGTCTTTGTAAATATAATGAAGACTGCTGGAGATGAATTCAAAATCTTCGGGAGCGGCGATCTTCAATTTTTTTCCGCGTCCGGGATTGGCCGGGCCGAAATCCGCTTTCGGCGAAAAACCGGCCGAACCGGAATCCGCGCCCTCGACTTTTTCCGTGCCGACGACGAATAAAACGCCACCGGTTTTTCCGTCGATCCCCGACCAGATCTTCTTAAATACATCGTTTTCTCTCATTGCATTCGGCCTCCTCGCCCAAATTTTTCTCGCTCGGTCGGGATTTTGTCTTGAAGGGCGAAAACCCTCGCCCGTTTGAATCAAGGGACAAACCCCGCTTCCGCATCTATTTGAGGACGAAACCAAATAAGAAAATTGCATAAAGTCGTTTAAGAGATGAACGAAAAAAAATCGAAAAAAGCCGATCCGCCGACGAAAAATACATGTCAGACCGGCGCGAAAATATATCCTGACGATCGATTTTGGCCGGTCTGACAGCAACTTGTTTAAATCCGCCCTTTATTTTATGTCGTAGGCGAAGTTTTCATCTTCTCCGACCGTAACGTGGATTCCCTTGATGGCCTCTCCTTCGGCCATCCGCGAAAGAACCTCGCTGCTCATTTCGGGCAGAAGCGTTCCGGTCAGAATGTTATAAACGTTGCGCGCGCCCGAATCGACGTCGGTACAACGTTTGGCTATGGTGTCGATGACCGAATCATCATAGGTGAACTTGGCGTTGTGGTTGGTGGCGATCCGTTTTTCCACCTTGCCGAGTTGGAGTTTGATGATCTCGCGCATGACGTCGTCGGCGATCGGGTAATAGGGGACCGTGACCATTCGTCCGAGCAAAGCCGGTTTGAAGGCCTTGACCAGTTCGGGCCGGATCGCTTCTTCCAACCCTCGCGGGTCGGGACGGGTATCTGGATCGGCGCTGAGGCTCATAATCAGATCGGTGGCGACGTTCGAAGTCAGCAGAATGACGCAGTTCTTGAAATCGATCTCGCGGCCTTCGCCGTCTTCGAGAACGCCTTTGTCAAAGACCTGATAAAAAAGTTCCATCACGTCCGGATGGGCCTTTTCGACCTCGTCGAGCAGGACCACCGAATAGGGCTTGCGCCGGACCGCTTCGGTCAGAACGCCGCCCTCGCCGTAACCGACGTATCCGGGAGGCGATCCCTTCAGCGACGAGACCGTGTGGGCTTCCTGATATTCGCTCATGTTGATCGAGATCAGATTGCGCTCACCGCCGTAGAGCGTGTCGGCCAGCGCCAGCGCGGTTTCGGTTTTACCGACGCCCGAGGTTCCGACCAGCAGGAAGACGCCGATCGGACGTTTCGGATCGGTCAGCCCGGCCCGCGAAGTCTTGATCCTCTGAGCGATCTCTTCGAGCGCGTGATCCTGTCCGAGGACCCTTTCGCCGAGGGTTTCCCGCAGTTTGAGAATCGCCTGGATCTCGTCGGCGACCATCTTGCCGATCGGGATTCCGGTCCAGCCCGAGATGATCTCGGCGACCGTCTGGGCGTTGACGACCGGTTGCATCAGCGGGTTTTCGCCCTGGAGTTCGCGGAGTTCGGCCGTCAGACGCTTGAGTTCCGCTTTGGCGGCCTCTGTGTCCTCGGTCTTTCCGACCGCCGGTTCCTCGCCCGGATCGCCCGACATGGCCGCGGCCGTGCCCTCGCCCGAAGCCCCGGCGCTGGTTTCGGCCGTCGCCGCGGCGGCCGTCTCCGGCGCTTCGACCGTTTCGCCCCCGCCGTTTTGATTCGAGGTCTCGCTGAAGGGAAGTTTGGCGTCGAGCCGGGAGAGTTCGAGTTTGGTGCGGATGGTTCTGATTCGATCGACCAGATCTTTTTCTTTCTCCCACTGTTCGGTGAGTTTGGCCAGTTCCTCTTCGGTGGTGGAGCGCTGGGCCTTGAGTTCTTCGAGCCGTTCGTCGTGTTCGGCTCCGGTGATCTGTTCGCGTTCGAGCGTGTTGATCTCGGTCGAGAGATTCTGGATGCGCCGGGTGGCGTCCTCGATCGAAGCCGGCGTGGCGCCCTGACCGATGGCCACTTTGGCGCAGGCCGTATCGAGCACCGAAACCGATTTGTCCGGGAGTTGCCGGCCCGTGATGTAGCGGTGCGAGAGTTTGACGCAATCGACCACGGCTTCGTCGAGGATCCGGACGTTGTGGTGCTCTTCCATCACATCGGCGATCCCGCGCATCATGTAAACGGCTTTTTGTTCGTCGGGTTCATCGACCTTGACGACCTGAAAGCGGCGCGCCAGAGCCGCATCTTTTTCGAAATACTTCTTGTATTCGGCCCAGGTCGTGGCGGCGATGGTCCGCAGTTCGCCGCGGGCCAGCGGGGGTTTCAGGAGATTGGCCGCATCGTTCTGTCCGGCCGCGCCGCCCGCGCCGATCATCGTGTGCGCTTCGTCGATAAACAGAATGATCGGCTGGGGCGAGGCCTTGACCTCGTCGATCACCGATTTCAGACGGTTTTCAAACTCGCCCTTGATGCCCGCTCCGGCCTGCAACAAACCGAGGTCGAGCGTCCGGACGGCGACGTTTTTAAGCGGTTCGGGGACATCGCCCTCGGCGATTCGCCGGGCAAATCCTTCGACGACGGCCGTTTTACCGACGCCCGCCTCACCGGTCAGGATCGGATTGTTCTGCCGGCGACGGGTCAGGATGTCGATGATCTGGCGGATCTCGAAATCGCGTCCGAGGATCTGGTCAATCTTGCCGGCGCGCGCTTTTTCCGTCAGATCTTCGGTGAATTGATCGAGCGCCTTGCCCTTGCCGGGAACGCCGGTCACCTTGCCGCCGCTCGAAACGCCCCCGGTTTCGCCGAGCGCGACGGCGTCCCGGGCTTCGGCCGAATCGGCCGTCATGTCGGGCAGTTCTTTTTGCAGAGATTCGGCGGAGATATGGGAGAACTCTCTGGAGATGTCGCGGATCAGCCTGGAGAAATCTTCGTCCAGAACCAGAGCCAGCAGGATGTGTCCCGATCGGACGCGGGCGGCGCCGAAATCGATCGAAGCATGGAGCCAGGCTTCCTGAACCAGACGGGGGATGCGCGGGCTGAGTCCCGGATTGCGGGAATTTCCGGTTTTCAAGCGATCGAGCGCGGCATCGACGTCCTTGGTCAAACGATCGATGTTGACTTCGTAATGGTGGCAAATTTTGTGCAGATCCAAATCATCTTCTTCGAGCAGTTTGGCCAGAAGATGTTCGATCTCGACATCATAATTGGTACGTGAAAGGCACAATCCGGCGGCGCCCTCAAGAGCGCTCCGGCAGGTGTCGTTTAATCTGCCGACTAGGGATTTTAAATTTACGTTCATTGATATATCTCCTTTAATAAGTTTGATCTGGCGAAAAAAAATTTAAAGCGGAAAAGTTTAAAAGTGAAAAGGTGAAAAAGCCGTATTTCAATCGTAAAATGATTTGCGCGATCTTAAGAAACTGAACTTTTTCACTTTTAAACTTTTTCACGTTTTCACATTCTCACTTCTAAACTTTTTCATCTTATCTACGTTTGCAAAATGACCTGATCGTCATCTTCCTTAAAAGGTTCGGTCTTGAGCCATGAACTCCAACCAAGCATCGGCCGCCGTTTGGCACGGGTTGTCAAAATGCAACTGGGAACCTGCTCTGCCTGGAGAATGAGGCGGATGTCAAAATCAAACTCCAGGCCGGTCATGAAACGGACGATGGATCGGAGGGATTCGCTGCCCGTGCCGTTCGGCAAAAACGCCCGAAATTTTTTGAACGGCATCGGGCCGAGCACTACGCGAAACTTCGATTGCTGTTCCCAGATGCGGGTTCCGACGATCGCGGTTCGGCTCAGTTGACTGTTGGCCGTTCCGAGTCTGGTAATGCTTTCTGAATCTAAATCTAACCATTGACCGAAAAACTGTATGATTTTTGCCTTAACCCCGAAATAATCGCTCAGAATATTTCCCAGCGCATTGGACGAATGGGGTTTCTGGGCGATCAGTCCGCCGTAGGGCAAAAGCGCCTCATCCTCAAGGCTCATCCTCCCGCGCAACCCGTCCGTGCCGAGTCCGACGAAATCGAACAGGTAAGAGGTGAATTTGTCCTGCCCGCGTTCGTAACCGACCGGAAAACGGTATTTCCCCCAGGCGCGGAAAAACAGAGAGACCGAGCGGTGGGTGAATATATCGAGAAATGCCCACATCGCCGTGTCGCCGTAGCGGGCGCGGCTCGCCACCAATTCGGTGTAGGGAACCGGCATCACGCCGTTGATCCCGACCATTCCCATAAAATTGATGAACATCTCCAGCTTCCGCTGATTTGACGTGTCATCGAAAGTTTCGACCAGCCGGTCGATCTCGCTGGCCGGAAAGTCGAAAGAAACGTGGGTTCGAAAACGGACGATCTCGTCGAACGGCATCGCTTCCTGGCCGACCGCCTTGAGTTCGGGAAAAACCTTCTCCAGCAGCCGGACGGCCTGAAAGAATTCAAACCGGTAGGGCTCTTCGAAGAGTTTTTGATTGAGGGGTTTTTCCTTGGCCATTTTATTTCCGGAATAATTCATTTCTCATCAAAACATTAGGCGCTGATAATGCCCGGGTATTTTCCCAATACTCCGATGAACTGAACGAGTTTTATTTTTTGATTCGTCCCATATCTTAACAGAATTGAGGCCAAAAATGATACCGTAAAACGGCGGGCACCGATCTTTTCCCAAAATGCCGGAGACCTCGTCCGGCCGCCGTCAGCGGCGTTCAATAAAAAAGTCAGATAAAAGATTATATCCGATAAGAGGTCTGTAACCTACTGGAAACTCTTAGATTTATAAAGGAGCGAACTTATCTGACGGATTTTGTCGGCATTTTTGCCGGATCTTTTTCCGGGTTGCCTGAGGGCCGAGGCGGCTTGCGGTGTCGCGGGGGCGGAATCGTCCGGTTTGGGGCGGAATCGGTTTTATCAAAAATTCGTTTGCCCGGGATGCCGGATAAATGCTAGGTTATCGCTTTTAAGGAGCAATCATGAGATCAAAATCAACCGTCGGAATATTGGCCTGTTTTTGTGTATAATGCCGGAGGAACACTTGTGGCGGAGTATTCGACCGATCTGGCATCGACGCAGCAGGTGAGTTATTTGACACAGGATCATCTGGGTTCAAACCGGGTTATCACCAATGAAAATGGGGATGTAACGATCAGACGAGATTATTCGGCTTTTGGTGAGGAAACTCTAACATCAGAGCGAATCAGCGGGCTGGGTTATTTCTCAACTCCAAGTTATGACGAAACGAGAAAGGGTTACACCGGATACGAAAAGGATGAGGAATCGGGGTTGGACTTTGCACAGGCGAGATATTACAACTCGACTCACGGGCGATACACATCGGTTGACCCTTTGACGGCATCAGCTTCGATCAGGAATCCGCAGACTTTTAATAGATATAGTTATGTCCTGAATTCACCGTATAAGTTTTCTGATCCGTTGGGATTATTGCCAAGTTGGACGGGGGCTTGTGGGCAGTGGTGTAGGGGAAGCGATGCCGGATTAGGCGGCGGTGGATATTCTTCTAATGATTCTATTGACAATAATTTTATTCTACCGGAGAAAAAGCAAAGTCAGGAACAATTTGATTTTTCCTCAGTTCTGTCATATGTATCCAAATTATTGGATAGTTTGGAGTCCAGAAGTAATTTTCCCGTTTTAGGGAAAGAAGAGCCTTACGATCCTAAAAAACACAAACCTTATAAACCGGGAAAACCGCCGAAATTTCGAGAAAAAGAGATTTACGATGAAAACGGTAAATATCTTAGGACAGAAGATAATTTGTTCAATTGCCACTCATATACTTTTCATGATGGAAAGGGTCATCCGGGAAATAATCCCGGGGATCGATGGGACAATAATCCAGAGGAAGATCTGAAAAACTACAATCAACTGAATCCAAATGAACCAAACAAAAAAGGAGATGTATTGATTTACTATTTCGATAAGAACAATAATGGCCAATTCGATCCTGGAGAGCCAATTCTACATTCAGCAAAAGTAAAAAAGGTAGACAAACAAGGCAATACTGTTAGAGTAAAGGGTAAGGAAGGGAGAGATTTTGGAATTTCCAGACATCATCCGCAGGATAGCATTAGAGCGTATCAAACTTACCAGGATAAACCAACCAGTAGGGCATATTTTAGAAAGCAATAACGATGAGGAGACTGTATGGACTACTTAAAATTTCATTCAACTAAATCAAAAATTCATCTGTTGATCATTTCTTCGATCTGTCTGTTTTTTCTGACATCAAATGTCTTCGGCACATGTCAACTGTCAAATGAAGGGAGGGGAAATACTGTTGAAGAATTATTAAGTTGTCTTCAGGATTACAAAACACCGGTTGTCCGACAAAAAGCGATTTTTTCGATTCATCGTTTGAGTAAGGAGGCTATCCCGGCTCTGATTGAGAACATTTCAAATAGTAAAAAAGTGGTGGCATATCTAAGTAACCCGCTTTCGTCAGGTCCCTTGGTTAGAGATCCTCCAATGGGAGTATTTTCGGCTTATCTGATTGAGTCAATTTTAGGCAGAGAGAGGCTGGAAGAAAGAACAATAGATAATATACCTTCTACTTTAGGAAACGATCCAAACAACTATGTTTATTGGAATGGATTTATCGTGAATTCTCAAAATGAACTCATAAAAGATGGGGATTTGATTGAGGTTCAGAAAATATATCGGGTATGGTGGGAGAAAAACAAAGATGAGTCGATTTGCGAATTGCGGGAGGGGTGGAAAAATGGAGAAAGAATCTTAAATGGGAAAGACTATGAATGGAAGTAACCACCCGCAAAGATTATGCGGCATTCGGTGAGGAGATATTCACGGCCAATCGGGTCAGCGGACTTTCTTATTCATCCAGTCAGGAAGAAACCCGAAAAGGCTACACCGGATATGAGAAAGATGATGAAAGTGGATTGGATTTCGCTCAGGCGAGATATTACAACTCGGTTCACGGGCGATACACATCAGTTGATCCGTTGACAGCCAGTGCAACGATCAGGAATCCGCAGACATTCAACAGATACAGTTATGTCTTGAATTCACCCTATAAATTCACTGATCCGTTGGGGTTATTGCCGTCTGGAATTGGAAGAGCTGGTTATAGTTATTGTGGAGCGAGTTATAGTAGTTGTGAAGGTGATGATTATGATTCTCCTGTTCAAACGGGAACGACAGCCCCAGCAGTTCATGAAAGCCAGCATACCAATGAAGCGGCTGAACCGCCATCAAGCCATGAATCATCAGAAGCCCAACCAATGGCAACCGCTAACGAGGCTGAACCTTCAACGTTTCCAATAAGAATCATTATTCTTGCTAATGATGCCTCTTTCATAACCAATGAAGTAATAGGATTAGATCAAAATAATAACCCTATTTATTTTTCTGGTGTAGGCTCAATTGTTAGGATATATGTTTTTAAGTAGTCGTGCAAAAATGTTCTGACATTTTAGGGGTTTTTCGCTAAAATTCAGAAATGCGATTTATCAAACTATCAGAAAGTGACCTAAAAAGCCTGCAAAACGGTCAGCGATACGGCAAGCATTTCCTGTTTCGAGATCGTTGTCAGTGTTTGATTCTTTCACATCAAGGGTACACCATTACGGAATTGACCAAACTTTTCAAAGTGCATCGCGTGACCGTTTACGAATGGTTCAATCTTTGGGAAGAGAGCGGCATTGAAGCCTTACATAAAAAGCCCGGACAAGGTCGACGCCCCAAACTCTCGCCCGCTAACCCTCGGCACGTTGAGCGAGCGCGAGCATTGGTCGAGGAGGATCGGCAAAATCTGAAAGCGGTGGTCGCCAAACTGTCGGCGGAACTTGAGATTGAAATGCATCCCGACACCTTGAAACGCTTTTTAAAAAACTTGGCTACGCTTTCCGGAGATTCCGCAAATGCCTCAAAACGTGTCAGGACAAGGGTCTCTACGATGAAGGCAAAATGAATCTGCAACGCTTGCGGCAACTTTCTGCCGCCGGCCACCTTGATCTGTATTACGCTGATGAATCGACGTTTTCGATGAACCCGTGTTTGCCGTATGGCTGGCAGGCCAAGGGCGAAACCGTCGGAATTGTTCCTCACAGAAACCGAAAAACCAATGTTTTCGGCATTTTCAGAGCGGATAATTTCAGTTTTACCAGATTCTCCGACTCAAATATGAAAGCTGATTTCATCGCTTCGGCGATTGATGAGTTTGCACAAAATCTGCCGACCGATAAACTGGCCGTGTTGGTTTTGGACAATGCCGCGACGCATCACAGTCTTTTATTCCGAGCAAAATCGGTCGACTGGCAGGAAAAAGGCCTGTATCTGTTTTTCCTGCCTAAATACTCGCCGCATTTGAATTTAGCCGAGACGTTTTGGCGTAAAGCCAAATACGAATGGCTCAAACCAGCGGATTATCTTTCGTTTGAGAAATTCAAAGAAAAAGTGGCTGAAATCTTCGCCAATATCGGCACGAAATATCGGATTATTTTCAAAGAACAAAATTGTCAGTCTATTTATGCCTGACTACTTAATAATTGGTTTACTCCGATCATTATTAATTTTGACACGGCCCTTTTCTTTTAGGGAAATTTTATTTGTTTTTCAAGAAAACGTTTCCGCAATTGTGATAAAAGTTAGACCAAAAAAACTAACCGGAGGTAATAATGCGTCTTTTTCTTTCCATTTTGGCTTTGCTGATCTTTTCCAACCAAATTTTTACGCAGACCACGGCCGAAAAAAGCCGGCAGTTCGATTTTTGGGTCGGCGAGTGGGATGTCAATCTGCGGGTTCAGCAGGCCGATAAGACCTGGCGCGATCAGCACAAGTCGGTCGCCCGGATTTATTCGATTCTGGACGGCAAGGCCATCCTCGAACTTTGGAGCGAGAGCAAAGAAGGGATCAACGGCTATTCTCTGCGGTATTTTAATCCCCAAAAAAACAAATGGGATCTGTGGCTCAACTGGGCGGGCAAAAACCGTTCGGGAACCAACGGTCTGGACGGAGAATTCCGACACGGAAGGGGAGAATTCTTTTTCGAACAACCTTTGCCGGGAAATATGATGCAGATCGCCCGTTACACCTTTTCCGACATTACCCCCGATTCGCTGCGCTGGGATGACGCCTATTCGCGGGATGGAGGGAAAACCTGGGCGGGAAACTGGATCATGGAGTTTACCCGCCGCGCTTTGCAGGCTCCGCCGATCGGTTCGGAAAAAAAACTCCACACCTATTTTGACGGAACGCGTTGTGACCTTCCGCAATTTAACGCGCTTAAAGAATTGTCGGCCAATCAGCCCGATAAACCCGAATTCCGGCTCTACAACATTCTGGACGGGTGCATCGTCATCGGATTTATCGAAAAAAAGAAAAGAAAGAGCTTTTTCTCGCTGACCTTCAACACCTTTGCCAATTTGTACGAACTCGCGTTTCTGGATGATCGCGACCAAAGCGCGCTGGCACTTTTTTACGGCCAGAAAACTTCGGACGGTTTCGCCCTCAAATCAAAGGACGGAAAGGAAAACGCCGTTATCAAGGCGGGTAAAAAGATCGATTCACTGGAGATCGATTACGAGGGGGACAAGGAAAAATTCGGTTTTTGAGATTGGCTTTCAAACCGGCTAACGGTTTCCGAGTTCTTTGACGGCTTCCAAAAAATCGCCGGTGATCCGTTCCTGCAACTGGTGTCTGCCGTTTTTTGATCGCCAGATCCCGAAGGCGATGGTACCCGTTTGCCAGGTTTCATCCGAGGAATAAATGATCGTATTGAGGCGGTTTTCGGGCGAGGCGGTTTGAAGCAAAGGATGTCCGGCCGAAATGACCGAGGCGTTAAACGGCCGCCCTACCTCGAAAAACCCTTGGCTTTGATCGTTCATCGCCCGCCGCCCGGTCAGCGTCGCCCGGCGGATGGCGTTGATCCCGCTGTTGCCCTCGGCCCGATCGGCAAAAATGTTCCGGCGATGCGAAACGAGCCTCTGACCGTAATCCAACAGCCGCAGTTCCTCAAACGGGTTGAGGCTGACGTGGGAATCGGTCCCGATGCTCCAGCTCCCGCCTCGGTCCTGAAATTTCCCGAGCGGAAAGATCCCGTCGCCGAGGTTTCCCTCGGTCGTCGGACAGAGGACGACATTGACGCCCGACTCGGCCAGACCTTTGACCTCGTAATCGTCAACGTGGGTCGCGTGAACAAAATGAAAACGGTCGGAAAGTTCCGCGTTGTCGAGCATCCATTGAACGGGTTTTTTGCCCAGATGAGACAGGCAATCTTCGATCTCTTTCAATTGTTCGGAGATATGGATGTGAAAAGGCAGATCCGCCGGTAAACTGTCCACGACCTCTTTGATCAGTTCGGGTTCGACGCCCCGCAAAGAATGTATTCCCATTCCGATGTTGGCGTTTTCGTAAGAACGGCAGGCATCGGCGGCCGCTTCGAAAAGCCTTTGATATTCTTCGGGCGTCGCCGAGATGAACCTTTTTTGTTTGGGTTCGGGACCGGTTCCGAAACCGCCTTTTTGGTAAAAGATCGGGATCAGCGTGATCCCGATCCCGGTCCGGCGGGCGGCGGCGATCAAACGCGAACTCATCTCGGCCCGGTCGGAATAGAGCGTTCCGTCGCGGTCGTGGTGTAGATAATGAAATTCGGCGACGTTGGTGTAGCCGTGTCGAAGCATCTCGGCGTAAAGCATGGCGGCGGTCGCTTCCAGTTGTTCGGGATCGATCGACAGCGCCAGTGAGTACATCGCCTCGCGCCAACTCCAGAAATCGTCCCGGAAGTTTCCCGGACGATGATTTTCCGCCAAACCGGCCATGGCGTATTGAAAGGCGTGTGAATGGGCGTTCTGGAAACCGGGCAGGGCGAAGCCGTCGATCAGTTCGTCCGCTTTGCCCTGTGCATCCGCGCCGACCGAAACGATCCGCCCGTTCGGGTCGGTTTCAACGAGGGCGTTCTCCAGCCAGCCATCGTTTTGTAAAATTGCTTTGAATTGAAATTTCATTCGGTATTTTTTCCGCCGGCCATCGAGAAGACCGGATCAAAGCAAACCGATCAGTTTTTCGAAGGTCTGTTTGAGATTTGCTTTTATTTTCCCCGCTTTTTCCGGGTCGTAAACCAGTTCGTCCCGGCTCATATAAAGGTCCTTGCTCATTTCCAGCTGAAGGGCGTGAACCCCTTTTTCCGGATCTCCTTTGGAACGGGTCAAAAATCCGCCCCGGAACGGATCGTTATGATTGATTTCCCAACGGCCCGCCCCGAGCGAATCCAAGACGGTTTTGACGAATTCCTCACCGGCGGTCCGGCCGTCGTTATCTCCCAAAATCAGATCGGGAAACGGTTCGGGCCGGATGGTTTTAACTTTTCGGCGGATCGAATGGCCGTCCCAGAAAATAACCCGTCCGAATTCATCCTTTAATTTGTGAATCAATTCGTCGATCCGGGCGTGATAGGGATAATAATAATCCCGGAGTCGCCTTTCGGTCTCACGGTCGTCGGGTTCGAATTCTTTTTTCAAATAGATGTTCTCGCCCAAAAAAGTCGTTTTCGGGCAGAGTTCGGTGATCAGCCGTCCGTCGTCATAAAGCGGCAGGCTGGCCGGGTCGCGGTTGAGATCGATGACCCACCGCGAATATTTGGCGTAAATGGTCGTAACCCCCAAATCGGAGGCGAAATCGTAAAGTTTTTCCAGATCCCAATCGGTGTCGTCGAGGACTTCGACCAATTCGGGGACGTAAAAATCTTTTAGTTCCGGGGGAAACTCCGTCCCCCGATGGGGCAAACTGAGAACGAAGGGAACTTTTTCCCCCGCAGGTTCTTTGATGTAAAACGGGGCGTTTTTCATTTTTTGATCGAATCCCGGCAAATCCGGGCCAAAAATAATATAAGCAAAATCTTTTTTGATGAGACGGAAAAAAATCCGAAACTTTTTGAGTTTAATAATCCGATCAGTTGAGCCAAAAGTCAAAAAAGGCAAATTGCGGGGAAGGAGAGCGTCTTTTTTCGGAAAGAGGTGTTTTTAATGGAGAAATGGTTTATGAAAAAGGTCGTTCTGAGATTTCTGATCGGATTGGCGTTTTTTCTCATCGGTTTTGCTTTGTACACGCTTATTTCGGGCAACATTCCGTTTGATCGCTGGAACTCGCTTCCCCCGGTCGGCAGTTTGATTTTGGATAATTCCCAAATGGACGAAACCGAAATTTACCGGGCGATCCTGGCCGATCGCCGGTCCGATTCCGAAACGCTGGCGGTTAACAGTCGGCTCGTCGAGTTCCCGGAGGGCTACACCGAACTTTTAAGGGGAAACACAAAACATCTGCCCGATGATCTGCTCGGCGATTTTCTGAAAAAGACCGTTAAAGGCGGAGATCTGGAAAATGATCCCGGTCTCGGGAAAAAGATCTTTTTGATCGAACCCGAGGAATTGTCGGAAATTGTCCGCCGGGGCGATGAAGGCTGGGATGAGTTTCACCGGCAAAATCCGGGATCGGGCCGGATCATCAGTTTTTCCCGAATCGGTTTTAACCGCGAAAGGACCATCGCTCTGGTCTATGTTTCGATCAATTGCAAAGGCCTTTGCGATGAATGGGTTTTGATCCCCCTGCAAAAAAAGGACGGAAAATGGGCAGTTGGAGAAACGATCGGCCTTTTGTATTCCTGAGTTTGATCCGTTTGATCGGGATCGAAGGTGGTTTCAACGGGAATTTCTTTGGTTTTAAAAAAAACGGATGAATTTTATTGGAGGTAAAAAAATGAAAAAAAACACGTTCTCGTTTTTGATAGGTTGGGCGGCCTTTTTCGTCGGCATTTCGGTCGCTTCAATTTTGTATTTGAACCCGTTCCCTGAAATTTCTCAAAACGAGATACCGCCGGTAAACTCGGAATTCCCCAAGACTTTGGTGGAGGATTCATCCGAAATATATTCGGCCGTTCTGAAGATTGAGCGTTTCCGACCCGATTTACTAATTATTTCGGATCAATCGGTCGAGGAGACTTCCGGCTTTACCGAAAAGTTGGATCAAAGGGTGGCCTTTTTAAAGAAGGAAACCGTCCGGGACTTTATCGACCAAAACAAAACGAGCGACGACCTGACCCGGTTTTTCCCGAATAAAAAGGAGGTTCATTTGTTAAGCCGGAAGGAGGCAATCCTCATATTCAAGAAAAGCCCTCAAGGCTGGGGAGAGTTTTTGAAAATTTACCCGAAAGCCGGTGGAATAATCTCCTTTTCTCGGATCGGGTTTAACCCCGACCGAACCCAGGCGCTGGTTTATGTCGCCAAACGCTGCGGTCCTCTGTGTGGAGATGGGGCCATGATCTTTTTGCTAAAAAAAGATGGAGAGTGGGTCGTCAAAAAAGATCTCGGGATTTGGGTTTCGTAAACGGGCATTTCAACCAAAGTTAATAAAAAAGCGGTATTGCGAAAACAGTACCGCAACTCCGGGAGCGCAGGCAAGATGCCTGCGCTCCCGGCGATTTTATTTTTGCACAGACTTCAAATAACTGTTCCCGGTTTGGACCCGATGTAAAATTCTATTTTCTGAATTTCAGGACGATCTTTCTGATCGGTCCGACGTCGTAATAATATGTGCGGAGGTATTTTGCATCGGAGCCGTATCCGAGGGCCCATTCGGATTCTCCCTCAAAAGCCCAGAGCTGTTTGAGATCCGCCACTCCTCCATCAGAAAAGGAAAGTTTTTCGCTCGTTTCATATTCGGCATTGATCGAATGAAAACGGATCTTTTTGAACTGTCCTCCATTGACCGGGATCGTCGAATCACCCGGATAATCCGTAAAAGGCGGGGAAGCGTCCTCGACCTCGTAATCGGGGATCCCGCAATCGGGGTCCGGCTCTTTGACCTTTTTGATCAGATCAAAAATGACGTACTCGAATTTTCCGGCGCTCCGGTTTGTAACCCGCTTGACGGTTTTCATTTCGCCGCAGATCTGCGCCCGAACGGGGATGGCAAAAAGGAAACAAAGCGCTAGGAGAACGATTATAGTTTGGCTTCTGATTTTCATTTATTTTGCTCCGTGACTTATGGGTAAATGTTCAGTTTGTTAAAAAACAGACCAGTATCCAAGAAACGCCCGTTCGATATAATTTTTTTGCCCACAAATTAACACGAATCAGGCGAATTATTTTTAACTTTTAAACAAGTTCTGATAATTTGCCCCGGATTTAATTGAATTATTTGTGCCGATTGGCGAAAATTCGCGGGCAAATTATCTTAGGTCCAACTCGGGTTAAGAAGGTTTATCAGACATTTTTTCAGCTTACGGAAAGAATGCAAATAAAAAAAGCTCTGCATTTCCTAAAAAGAAAGGAATACAGAGCTTTTCCGGTAGACTGTCTGGATTAGCCTGAAAACTATACCTTTACAATCCACAATCCCGTTAGCAAAGGTTTAGGCTTCAGCCACCTCACTGGTAATATCGATCATAATAACTTTTTGGATCACCTCCTTCTTCAGCGTTAGGCCGATAATAAAACACAAAATCTTGTGCGTCAATAATTTTTTACCACAACAAATCGAACGAAGGGTTTGAATAAAAAAGTGCAGTTTTAGTATGATGCAAGCTATGAAAACACTTTATCCAGAAATCGAGCCTTTTGATACGGGGATGTTGGAGGTGTCAGACCTTCACACCATCTATTACGAACGCTGCGGCAACCCGGACGGGATTCCGGTGGTTTTTCTGCACGGCGGCCCCGGCGGCGGGCTGATCCCGATGTACCGGCAATTTTTCGACCCGGAGGCCTATCACATCGTTTTGTTCGATCAGCGCGGTTCGGGCCAATCGACCCCGCACGCCGAACTGAGGGAAAACACGACCTGGGATTTGATCAAAGACATCGAGACATTGCGCGAAAAATTCGGGATCGACACCTGGTACGTCTTTGGCGGTTCGTGGGGCAGCACGCTCAGTCTGGCCTACGCCGAAACTCACCCCGACCGGGTGCGCGGTCTGGTTTTGCGCGGTATCTTTCTGACCCGGCGCAAGGAGCTTTTGTGGTTCTATCAATACGGCGCGAGCGAGATCTTTCCCAATTTCTGGGAACGCTACCGCGACGAGATCCCTTTCGAAGAGCGCGGCAATATGATGGAGGCCTATTACAAGCGTTTGACCAGCGACGACGAAGGGGTGCGCATTTCGGCGGCGCGGGCCTGGAGCGTCTGGGAAGGTTCGACATCGAAACTCTTTCCCGACGAAGATCTGATGAATCACTGGGAAGACCCGCAAGAGGCGCTGGCGCTGGCGCGGATCGAATGTCATTATTTTATGAACAATTCGTTTTTCCCGAGCGAAGATTACCTGATCGAAAAGGTCGAAAATATCCGCCACATCCCGACCGTCATCGTCCAGGGGCGTTACGACGTTGTCTGCCCGTGCGTTTCGGCCTGGGAACTGCACTCGGCCTTTCCCGAATCCGAACTGAAGATCATCCCCGACGCCGGACATTCGATTTCCGAAAAGGGAATCACCGCCGCGCTGGTCGAGGCGACTGATAAATTCCGGGATCAGGAAAGATCGAGGGAAAACGGATAGTTGAAATTTTTGCCCGAAAAGTTGAAGTCCCAACAAAATTTGACGGCTCAGAAGGTGGTTAATATCGGGCAAAAAACTCGGGAGGAAAAAGACTGAGAAAAAAAATATGCCGACAGTAAAAATCATCGGTTACGGAACCGGACACGAAAAAGTGGAATTGACCGAGCTTTTGCGGGATGCATTGCAACTCGGGATGGAGGAATCAAGGAAAATGACCGACGCCATAATGAGCGGGAACGTCATTTCCCTGAAATTCGAGGACGAAGAATTCGCCAACGGTCTGGCGCAGGAACTTGCCGATGTCGGCGCCCGCGTTCAGGTGGTTGAGGACTAACCGGCTCTTTATCGGAATTTATGAAATCGGGCGGTTCGGCCAAATGCATGACTTTGCGGTTAAATTGAACCCTGAGGCGGAAAATTTTTTTCTTTCTGGTCCTTTCGAAGGATGAAACCGGGAGCGAATGGCTGTATGATGGAAAAGCGCCCAAAGAGGGAAGTTTTTATTAAAATTTATTTTGAAAGACACGAAAAAAAACTTTTTCCGCCCGAAAGGCGTCAAAAAGTTTTAAGGAAGTAAACATATTATGAATTTGAGCGGATGGGAAATCATGTTGGTGGTGGCGGTTTTGTTCCTGCTTTTCGGAGCCAGCCGTCTGCCGCAGTTGGCCAAATCGATCGGCCAGAGCAAACGCGCTTTTCGCGAGGGTCTGGAAGAGGCCGAAAAGGAAGCCAAACTCGAAGAAGAACAAAAACGGCTTTCGGCCAAGCCGGAAAACAAACAGATCAATTCGATCAGCGATGAGGAATTGATGGCGGAGATCCGCCGCCGGACCGAAGCCAAGCAAAGTTGAAAAGGTTTGAAGGTTTAAAAGTGAAAAAGTGAAAAAGTTTGGGGGAAACTTCGGATTGTGTTTTTCCGCCCCCAAGCCCTTTCAAATTTAGACCTTTAAACTTTTTCACTTTTAAACCCTTTCACCTTTAAACCTTTTTTTCCTCCGAAGATGGTTGCTTTGACGGTGAAGCGAAAACTCAAGGAGTCGCGGTTTTCGTCGATCGTTCGCGAGAGTTTTTTCCTGACCTCCTCCTTTTCTTCCTGGCGCAGAAAACCGAACCAGACGGGCAGAAGAAAATCGGCCACCAGGACCGAGTTGACGAATTCCTCGCCGTCCTCGAATTCGAAAACCTCGATCGTCGTATTGGATTTTAATTGTTTCAAACCCGCGCTTTGGGCCATTTCCTCGACCTCGGAAACCGTCGGGATGCCGGTTATCAGATCTTCGACCGCACCGCTTCTTTCGATCAGATCCTCGCTCAGACAAACCTCCCAAAGCATCGAAAAAACCTCTCCGAAACTTCCTCTGGTGGGAAGAAAAAAAACGACCCGGTTTTCGGCCAGACCGACCGTTTCTTTCAAAAAGACCGGCAGTTGATCGGGTGGAACGAAACTGGCGTCGGCTATCACCAGATCGAAATGTTCGGGCGGGATCAACGAAGAAAAGCCGACATCGGCCTTGACGGCCTTGGCCTTGGCCTGAGCGATCTGGGTCAATTCCTCGTTTTCTGTAACCCCGAAAATCTCGACCTCATCCTTTAATTTTTCGCGCAATGCGAGAACGTGGTTCCCGGCCCCGGCGTTGACGTAAAGGACCGACTCTTCGTCGGTGAATTCGTAAGATTTGTCAAAAGTTTCCGTGAACCTCGCCGTCCACTCCGGCTCAACGCTCAGGTCGCGCAAAAAAGCCAGTTCTTTTTGGGTTTTGCTCATACAATAATTTCACCACAAAGGCGCGAAGGACACAAAGGGAGTTAAATATTCTGAAACCAAAGTTTTTTTAATTTCAGCCACAGAGAACACCGAGAACCCGGAGACAAATAGTTTGATCGACGATAAAAATCCTCGGCGTTCTCGGTGTTCTCGGTGGCAAAAAATATTGTAAAAAATTTAGATTACACAACATTAAAAAACTTTCCTCCCGGTTTTTCCGAATTAAAAAACTTTCCCGGTTTTATGTTAATCTTTTTAGCTACGGGGATCAGAGAGTTTAAGGTCGGTTGATTTTTGTTTAGGCGGATCAAAACAACTTGGGGCCCTTTATGTCTTTGCGGTAAAAAAAAAAGGAGAAAATTAAGTGTCGAAAAACGTCAGGGAATTGTTTGATCTTTCGGGAAAGACCGCCATCGTAACCGGCGGTTCGCGCGGGATCGGGAAGGAGATGGCCGAGGGATTGGCCGAGGCCGGGGCGAATCTGATGCTCTGCGCCCGGAGGGAGGAATGGCTGACGGAAACCGTCGAAGAGTTTCGCGAAAAAGGGTTTCACGTCCACGCCCGGTTGTGCGATGTGGCGCGCGCCGAGGATGTTCAGAAGGTGGTCGATGAAACGGTGGAAAATTTCGGGGCGGTCGATGTTCTGGTCAACAACGCCGGGATCTCCTGGGCCGAGATGCCCGAGGACATGCCGCTCGAAAAATGGCAAAAGGTTCTCGACGTCAATCTGACCGGATGTTTTATCTTCGCTCAGATCGCCGGTCGCGAAATGCTCAAACGGGGAAGCGGTTCGATCATCAATATCGCCTCGGTTTCGGGGCTCACATCTTCGGCCAACGGCCCGTTTTACGCCGGATATGTCGCCAGCAAGGCGGGACTTATCGGTTTGACCCGCGAACTGGCGGCCAGTTGGGGAAGGCGGGGAATTCGGGTCAACGCCATCGCGCCGGGATTTTTTCATTCCCGGCTGGCTGACGCGGTCATCGATCTCTACGAACGCTCGATCCAGGAAAACAATCCGATCCCGCGCGTCGGCGCCGAAGGGGAATTAAAGGGCGCGGCGGTTTTTCTCGCCTCGGACGCTTCGACCTACGTTACCGGGCAGACGATCGTGGTTGACGGCGGAATGACCATTTAGAATTGTTGGGCGGGCGAAAATGAAAATTTTTGTTTTTCCCCCGAACATGGCCGAAACTCTAGAAAATACCGCTTTTTTGTATTACAATTTGTTAACAAAAAACCACAAACAGACCGGAAACTGCCGGCAATACGTTTCCAAATCTTTTGGCAAGTCAATTTCGGGGCCGGCAAATCGCCGCATTCAGAAAGAATCCGCTAAATCCCCGCAAAATTGCGATGATTACGGGCGGCTGGCTCGGTCGGAATGCAGAAAAATATGGAAAATAATGCGACTACGATAAATCTGGCTTCGATCATCGAACATCACGCCAAATTAACTCCGGACAACGAAGCGGTCGTCTGGAATGATACCCGGATAACCTACGGACAGTTGAATCACCTGTCGAATCAGGTGGCCAACGCCCTCCACGAAATGGGGGTCGGCCACGGCGACAAGGTGGCGCTTTCCTGCCCCAACCTGCCTTTTTTCCCGATCGTCTATTACGGCATTCTCAAGGCCGGGGCGGCCGTCGTGCCGCTGAGCATTCTCTTCAAACAGCGCGAGATCGCCTATCACCTGAGGGATTCGGACGCCAAGGCGGTGTTCGTCTTCGAGGGAAGCGAAGAACTGCCGATGGCCCGATTCGTCAAGGACGGCTTTGATCAGGTCGAAAGCTGTGAGCATCTGGTCGTGATGATGATCGACAACAAGGCGCCGAGCCCTTTTCCCGAACATAAGACCTTTCAACAGGTCATCTCCGGCCAGAGCGGAAAGTTTGAGACCGTTCACACCGCCCCGGACGACACCTGCGCCATCCTTTACACCTCGGGGACGACCGGACAACCCAAGGGAGCCGAACTGACGCACCTTAATTTGATGAGCAACATCACGACGACCTACGGAATTCACCTTCCGGTGATGGATTTTACCGACGGGGAGCAAAAGAATTGTCTGATCACATTGCCGCTTTTTCATACCACCGGCCAGAATGTCCAGATGAACACCAACATGTACGGCGGAAACAAGACCGTTCTGCTTCCCCGATTCGATCCGAAGGACACGCTCGATACGATGACCCGGGAAAAGATCAATTTCTGGGTCGGGGTTCCGACGATGTACTGGGCATTGCTTAAATACATCGAAGATACGGGTTACGACATCGAGCCGATCCGGCGGAATCTGAAGGTGCCGACCTCGGGCGGGGCCCCGATGCCGGTCGAGGTGATGAAGGAGTTCGAAAGGGTTTTCGGCATCCGCGTCCTCGAAGGCTACGGTTTGTCGGAGACCTCGCCGCTGGCCACTTTCAATCATTTTCAACTGCCCTCGAAACAGGGAACCGTCGGCCAGCCGATCCAGGGCGTCCGGGTCCGGTGCGTCGATGAAAACGGCGACGAGGTCCCGGTCGGAGAACGGGGCGAGATCGTCATCTGCGGGCCGAACGTGATGAAGGGATATTACAAGCGCCCCGAGGCGACCGAGGCGGTTTTTCGGAACGGCTGGTTTCACACCGGCGATGTCGGAATTTTGGATGAGGACGGTTATCTTTCGATCGTTGACCGGACCAAGGACATGATCCTGCGGGGCGGTTACAACATTTACCCGCGCGAATTGGAAGAAGTGATCATGACCCACGAGGCCGTTTCTCTGGTGGCCGTCATCGGCGTTCCCTGTGAGAAGATGGGCGAAGAGGTCAAGGCCTTTGTGGTTTTGAATTCGGGAGCCCAATTGACCGAAGAGGAATTTATCGGCTGGTGCCGCGAACAGTTCGCCATGAACAAATATCCCCGACTGGTCGAATTTCGCGACGAACTCCCGGTCGGCGGAACCGGAAAGATTCTCAAGAGGGCTTTGCGGGATGAGATTTTTAGTAAGGAGTGATGGGTGATAAGTGATGGGAATTTGTGATGTTTTAATAACCCATCACCCATCACAAAAAAAATAATGAAAGTAAATGTACTGTTTTTCGGCGCGACGGCCGATTCGGCCGGGTTGAGGGAGGCTGAGATGGCGCTCGATGAGAACACCAATGCCGGGCAGGCTCTTGAGCGGATCTTCTCGGCGTTTCCCGGCTTGATTAAAAATCACCAGCCGAAATCGCTCCTTTTTGCGGTCAATCAGGAATATGCAAAGGGCGATGAAATGATCAGGGAAGGCGACGAACTGGCGGTGTTTACCGCCGTTTCGGGGGGATGAATCGATTTTGGATTTTGGATTTTGGATTTGGGATTGGTTTTTTGGGGTTTAGCAAGTTTATTGAGGTGGGTGTTTTGATGGGGGCGGCGGAGGAGAGGGAAAAACAAAATTCCGATTTTTTTGAGTTGACCGGGGATGTTCTGGATGTCGGGGAGATCGCCCGGCGGGTCGTCTTGGCTGAGTGCGGGGCGACCGTGACTTTGGACGGTTACGTCCGCCGGTTTACCAAGGGCAGGGAAACCGAGCATCTGGTTTATGAAGCCTATCGCCCGATGGCCCTTTCGGAGATGAAAAAGCTGATCGAAAAGGCGCGGGAAAAGTTTGAGATCGCCTTCGTCGGCATCGTTCACCGCCTGGGAAAACTGGAGATCGGTGAGACCAGCGTCGTTATCTCGGTCGGAGCGCCCCATCGCCGGGCGGCGTTCGAGGCCTGCGAATGGCTCATCAGGGAATTGAAACGAACCGTTCCGATCTGGAAAAAAGAGGTTTTCGCCGACGGGGAAGTGTGGATCGAAGGAGATTCGGCCGAAACAAAGGGCGGTTCAAACCTCTCCGACATTTAATCGCACACCTTTCCCTTTTCCAGATAATCCCGCAAAAACGTATTGAGTTGTTGGAAATCGGACTGCAAGGCCGCGTTCAATTGGGCCGATCTTTCGAAGTCCCCCGCCTTTCCGGCCAGTTCCAGTTCCTTTAATTGCGCGGAAATGTAAACCATTCCGCAGGTCGCGCTCGAACCGTAGCCGGTGTGGGCCGTCCTGAAGACGGTTTCTCCGTCTTCCTCTTTGAGGGCTTTTTCGATCGTTTCCAAACGTTCCGCGGTTTGTTCCAGGAACATTTCAATGATCTCCGTTTCCATTACCGGATCGTTGCCGGTTATATCCTTGAGGGTGGCGAAATCGACCATCTCCCGGTCGATTTCGGGAGCGGTTTCCGTTTGGTCGCCCTCTTCTTTTTCCCCCGAGAGGTCGTGAAGGAGGTTTCGTTCGATAACCTCGATCAGCAACTCCTTTTTGACCGGTTTGCTGATGTAATCGTCCATTCCGGCCTCCAGACATTTTTCCCTTTCCCCTTCAATGGCGTGGGCGGTGAGGGCGATGACCGGCGTCCGGTGTCCGTTGTTTTCCCGTCGGCGGATCTCGGCCGTGGCGGTGTAACCGTCCATCACGGGCATCTGGCAATCCATCAGAACGACCGAATATTTCTGCCGGTCAAGGGCCTGCAAAGCCTGGTCGCCGTTGGAGACCACGTCGACCTCGTATCCCAATGTTTCCAATTGTTTTTTAGTTACGCGCTGGTTGATCTCATTGTCCTCGGCTACAAGGATGCGTTGGTTTGTTTTCATTCTATTTTCTCTGATGCTGTGTTTGGTTACGATCTGCATTGTTTCATTGATCGGGGTTTCGCCGGGCTGAGTTTCGGTTGATTCCCCCATCACCGTGGCGATGCAGTCGAATAAATTCGCTTGCTTGACGGGTTTTACCAGATAACCTCCGATTCCCAGTTCGCTGGCTTTAAGGCTGTCTCCCCGTTGACCGTAGGAGGGCATAATGATCAGGCGGACGTTTTCCAGAGAAGGTTTGTCCTTGATCAGTTTGGCCAGATCGAAACCGTTGATGATCGGCATCATCAGATCCAGAATGGCCAGATCAAAAGGCTCGTTGTTTTCGGCGGCGATCAAAAGGGTTTCCAGGGCCATGACCCCGTTTTCGGCCGGGGTCGGGATCATTCCCCAGGTTTTCACCTGATGGGACAGGATCTTGCGGTTGGTCGGGTTGTCATCAACGATCAGGACCTTCAGCCCTTCGAGATTCTCCCGTTTGATGAGCTTTTTGGCGGAACCGGAAAGTTGCTTTTCAAGGGTCAGGGTGAAAATGAAATCGGAACCCTTGCCCGGTTCGCTCTCGACCGTTATCTCACCGCCCATCAACTCGACCAGTTGCCGGGTGATGGCCAGACCCAGACCGGTTCCCCCGTATTTGCGGGTGACGGACCCGTCCGCCTGCGTGAAGGCTTCGAACAGATAGGCCTTGATGTCCGAGGGGATTCCGATCCCCGTATCCTTAACCGATATGCGGAGATTGACGTTCTCTCCGGTTTCCTCCACCTGGGAGATTCGGACCGCAACCTCGCCTTTTTCGGTGAATTTAACGGCGTTGCCGATCAAATTGGTTAGGATCTGCCGGATTCGGCCGGGGTCGCCCCGCAAGTTTTCGTTGACGTCGTTTTCGATCAGGCAAAGGAGTTCGATGTCCTTTTTCCGCGCCTGTTCGGCGAACAGATCGAGGACGTTTTCGGTGGCTTTGGTCAAATTGAAGTCGATGGTTTCGAAGTTCAGTTTACCGGCCTCGATCTTCGAGAAATCGAGGATGTCGTTGATCACGCCCAGCAAAGCGTTGGCGCTGGTTTTGATGGTTTCGGTGTAATCGAACTGTTCGGAATCGAGTTGGGTTTCCAGAAGCAGGTCGGTCATTCCGATCACACCGTTCATCGGAGTGCGGATTTCGTGGCTCATATTGGCCAGAAACTCCGATTTGAGCCGGGCCGATTCGATGGCCGCATCCCTGGTTTCTTTCAGTTCCGCCTGAAGCTGTTTGATTTCGGTGATGTCCACCGCGGTCCCGAGGTAACCGAAAACCTCTCCGATCTCGTTATACAGCGGAACGGCCCGCGACCAGACGTCCCGGATCTCCATCTCGGGCGGGTGAAAACGCAGTTCCATCGAGAAATCGGAATACTCCTGAGAAGCTCTTTTCCATTCGGCAAAGACTTTTCCCCGGTCTTCCACAAAAATGGTTTTGATCCAGCTTTTTCCGAGCACTTCCTCCTCTTTGACCCCGGCCAGATTGCACCATTGCTGATTGACAAAGACGCAGTTGCCGAAGGTGTCGGTCAGAAAGATGCCGACCGGCGAATGGGTCACCAGAGCCCGGAAACGGTTTTCGCTGTCGCGCAGGTTTTGTTCGAATTCCTTTTGGGTCGTAATATCCCGGGCAATTTTGGAAATTCCGATGATGTTTCCGGTTTTGTCCTTGATCGGGGAGATGGCAAGGGAAACCGGGATGCGGAGGCCGTCCTTGCGAATCCGAATGGTTTCAAAATGCTTGATCTTTTCACCGTTTTGGATGGTTTTGATAAAATGGTCTTCCTCGGGATGGAGTTCCTCCGGGATCAGTTTTTGTATTTTTTGGCCGATCATCTCCTCGGCCCGGTAACCGAAGGTCTGTTCGGCCCCCTGATTCCAACTCTGAATCTTTCCGTCCAGATCCCTCATAATGATGGCGTCATCGGAAGATTCAACCATGGCGGCGGTTTTCGACAGCTTTTCCTCGAGCAACTTGGTTTCCGTAATATCCTTTGCGATTCCAAGATAACCCGTGACCTCTCCCGCCTTGTCCCGCAATGTGGTTACCGAAAGGGCGATGGGGAATCCGGAACCGTCTTTGCGGATATAGGTCCATTCCCTTTCGTCAACAACATTCTTGATCTGGGTTTTGGCGACAATGGTGTCGAATCCGGGCTCGATTTCCATTTCCAGTTCCCGGGAAAGCTCGGCGGCCCTTTCCTCCAATTCGGTTTGATCATGAAGGATGGCGAGGGTCTGTTTTCCGACCATCTCCCCGGCCGAATAACCGAGCATTTTTTCGGCGGTTTTGTTAAACGTTTGGATGATCCCTTCGGGGGTGGTCGAGATCACCGAAAAGTTGGCGCCGTTTAGAATTCCTTTCTGGATGGCGGAGGTTTTGAGTATCAGATCCTCCAACTCCTTCCGTTTGGTGATGACTTCGGTAAAGATAATTAAGCCCCCGATCTTACCCGAATTGCTCCGCCACGGCCGAATTTCCCATTTGAGCCATTCAACCGATCCGTCGGCGCGGGGAAACGGATCTTCCTCGCTTTTGACCACTTCTCCCTTCAGACACCGGCGGTGGGCTCTTTTCCAGCGTTCCGGTAGATCGGGGAAAACCTCGTAATGGCTGCGTCCGATGAGGTCTTGTTCACCGAGTTTGTAATCCGTCAACCAACTGCGGCTATGGAGGACGTAGCGCATTTCCATATCGAACATGGCGACCGCCGCCGGGGCGTGTTCGACAAACAGCTTGAGCCGTTCTTCGCTTTCGGCGATGGCCCTTTCCGCCAGCTTTATTTCGGTTATGTCCTGAGCGCTCCCGAGAATGTATTGCGGGACCCCTTCGACCCGGTAAAGCGTATTGTGAAACTGCCAGATCTTTTGTTCGCCGGTTTTGGTCACAACCAGCAGGATGCCCGAGGCCTTGTCGTTTTTGCGAATCTCGCGGAGGTAGGAATCGATCTGGGAATGAACCCGGGAAGGGCAAATATCTTTCAGATTGCGTCCGACCAAATCCGCTTTTGCGTATCCGAGAGCATCGGCGGTTGCCTGGTTTGCCTTGAGAAGATTTCCCTCAAAATCGTGGATGCAGATCAGACCCAGGTTCTCGTCCATCAGATCCCGGTAACGGGACTCCGATTCGCGAAGAGCCCGTTCGTTTTCCTTTTGCAAGGTAATGTCGCGGGCGACGGTTGAAAACATTTTGACATTTCCCTCGGCATCCGGGTGAGCCAGAAACATTTGAGAAACCGGTATTTCATAACCGTTTTTGGATGTTATCGCCGATTCTCCAAGCCAGCAACCGTGTTCCAGGGCCGAGGGAATGGCCTCTTGTTTGAGGAGCCGGGTGGCCCAGTAGGGATGGATCTTTTCAAAGGGAGCGGAGCTCAAAGGTTCATTTTTCTTCAAACCCAGCATTTCACGTCCGGCCCGGTTGCAGTAAAGCAAACTCCCGTCGGCGTCCATCATGGCGATATAATCGCTGCTCGACTCGAAAATTCTCAGCAAACTTTCCTGAATCGACTGGGCTTTGATGCGGGCCGAGTTGGCGATCTTTAATTCTTTGGCCTGCCGTTCGGATCTTCCCGCCAAAAAGGTGGCGGTTCCCAAGGTGATGGAAAAGAAAAGCCCGAGGACCAGCGCCGCTTCGTCGGAAAAGGATTGAAGCAGAACGGCCTGATGCTCTTTTGGCGAAACCCCGATCTGCCATTGGGCGTTGTTGAAATTAATGGGCTGGGGGGAATAAGTGACGGTTTGGGAAGCCGCGGTTTCCTCGCCCCTGTAATAGATCTCCTTTTCTCCCTGAATGACCTTGACGTTGTAGTCCTTGGTGATGTCCAGATCGAGCAGGCTGTTGAACATCAATTCCGTCCAAAGGTCGGCCGAATAGAAACCTTTAAATTCTTTATTTTGATAGATCGGGCAATAAATGACTATCCCCTGACCGCCGGAAAGGATGTTGTCGGTTTGGATGACGGCCGGTTTTTTGTTGAGCTTGATTTCTTCTAAATTTTTGATCGTTTCGGGGTATTTCGAGAGATCAAGGCCAAGGAGCGTTTTGTATTGGTTGGACGGGCGAATAAGACGAATCCGATTGTGGGCGTCAATATAGCTGATTATCAAAAAACCGGGGAAATCACGGAGGTAATTATCGGCATCCGACTCCCATCCGGTTTGGATCTCTCCTCCGGGACTGATCTTCCATCGCCCGGCCATTCGCTGAAGCGCCAGAACCCGTTCCCGCATTTCGAATTCCACTCCCTGTCGAAGAGAGTCGGCCTTGATCTCCAGCGTTTTTTCCAGATTAACTTCTTCTTTAAGGCGAAATGAATACCAAAAAATAAAGGTGATCAAAAAGGAGACAAAAACAACGATCAGGGGAAAATAATTCCTTTTAATAACCTGTTTGAGTTTTATTAATTTGGAATTCATTGATGAATCATTGCCGGGCCCGACCTCGTGAGGATGGGCCGGGCCCGACATGTCTTAATTAAAATACGGAAAAAAAACTTTGAATGGATCGAGAAGGAGGTTTTTAAAATAGCGTTTTCTGGGAGCAAATATGAATTTCAAACCTTCGGCTTTGATAAAGCCTAAAGCCTTTCTCATTAATCATATCGGAATATTTTATTTTTTCTTTAATGAAATTGCGGAGATTTTTCCGCCAAGTTTGAAAAGACCCGAGTAAAAAAACGGGGAGCAGGGAAAACAAGGCTGTTTGAGGGAAATTTGTCTCGAAATTAAGGCCACTGTAATCTGGGTTTTGTATTTTTTGCCACAGAGAACACCGAACACTCAGAGACAAAGCGCGTGATCGACAAAAAAATCCTCGGTGTTCTCGGGAACCTCTGTGGCAAAATATGTTTTTAAAAAAGTTGGATTACGCAGTATAAAGGAGAGAAAACGCCGGATCGGTTTCAGAAAATTTTTTCCCGGGCCTGAGCGACCAGTTCGTCAAAGTGTTTTTCCAGATTTTCGTTGACCCCGCGAAGCCCGGCGAAAACCCTTTCGCCCCAATCGACATATTCAAGTCGTCGCTGAACCGACCAGTCCGAGGGCGGGTTGTTGATAATGTCCCTGATATTGCTGATCTTGTCGCACATCTTGAGCTGTTTGGCTTCGATTGAAAGATGGGGAGCGTGTTCGACCTGTTTTTGCTTGCGTTCGGCTTTGGGAAGGGTTTTGTCGTCGGTTACTTCCACGACGATCGACGCCACCTTTTCGCCGAATCTTTCCGAGATCTCGCTCCGTTTGGTGGCCGTGTCCTCGATCGTATCGTGAAGCAGGGCGGCGATCAGCACGTTGAAATCCGAGACCCCGCCGATGTTTATCAGCAGATTGGCGACCTCCAGCGGGTGATTGATGTAGGGCGCGCCGTTTTCGCCCTTGCGCCTTTGATCGGTGTGCTTGCGGGCCGCAAAACTCGCGGCTTCCATGAGTTGGGATAAATGATTCATAAAATGTTCTTTCGGCCCGTTCCTACTTGACCACTTCGATCTGAAGGGTTTGTTGTCCCGAGATCAAAAACTCGGCCGGCGGAAGCTCCTGTTCGGTCAGAACCGTCTGAACGGTCGGGGTAAAACCGCCGGCAGTCCGGTTGTTGTTGAGCGTCGCCAGAACCGACGGCGGCAGATTGGGCATCTCGCTGGCTCCGATGATGGCGCCGTTGGTTACCCGGTAGGTCTGGACGTACAGCCGGTCGCTCTTTTTCAATTCGTTGATGGTTTTGACCAGTTCGCTCAGATCCTGCGGGACGAATTGTTTGGAGGCCGAGTTCTGCTGGATCGAACCGCCGTCGCCGACCGAGATCATAACTTTTCCGCTCGGGGTGTCGGCCGGGATCAGGACCGGGATCTTTTGCGAAAAGACCCGGCCGGTGTCGGTCCGGACAAAAGCCTGGACTTCGAGCGTCTCGCCGGCCCGGACCTCCGTTTTGTTGAGCGAGATCCTTTCCAGGGTGGCCGTCTTACTGCCGTCGACCGAGGCCAGATTGACCGTGATTCCGCTGATGTCGATATTGTCGAAACGGCTCTGGAACAAAGCGTTGAGCGGGAGGGCGACCGCCAGCGATGAAAGCTGTGTCGCCTGGCTTCCGGCGAAGCGATTGGCGATGGAGATTGTTTTTTGCCCTTTCAGTTGAATCTCGCCCTCGACCTCGATGGTCGAATCGCCCATTCCTCTTTCGTTGGCGACGATGGTGTTAAAGATCCCGACGTTGAGCAAAAGGGGCGTCAGCGAATCGTCGCGGGCGATCTCGAAATTAAGGGTTTGTTTCTGGTTGCGGCTGGTGGTCAGATTGATCCTGACCGGAACCATCTTCGGAGCCTGACCGAGTTTTCCGTAAACTCCGGTGGCCCTATCCTGCGTCATACTGCCGACCATGGCTTCCGGAACCGCCATTTTAAAGGAATTGTTGATGCTCGGGACGACCGTCACGACGCTCGATTCGCTCATCGGCAGATCGGAGGTTCCGAGGCTCAGGAAAGGATGCCCGAAGGCGTAGATCTTTTCGCCGTCGCGGTAGGTTACGGTTCCGGCGGCCGCCAGAGAGTAATCGCCGCGGGTCAGATGCATTGAAACCGAATCGCCGCCGAGGAGCGTCGTATCATCGGCTTTTTTGAGCGGGCTGATCGGGGCCGCACCGCCGACCGAGGCGACCGGCAAAAGGCCGACCGACAGAAAATCCCGTTCGAAAAATTTGAGCGTTGCCGGGCTGAAACCGTTAAAAGAGATCGGGGTTGCGATCGGCTGAAAGGTCTGTCCGGCAACGGCGGCTAAAGTCGGGGAACCCGAGGCCGCGACCATCTGATCGGTCAAAACGGAGCCTTTCGGAAAAAGCGATCTCGGCCCGGTGGCGGCCAGTTCGCTGAAGGAAAAGGAACGCGGTTCCTTGTTCTTCGATTCGAGAGGCTTGTTTTCCTGAAAGATCCCGATCATCTGGTCGATCGGGGTGATGCCGCAGATCGGTTCTTTGGAAAAGGGAAAACTGTAGGCGATGGCGCCGACCAGTTTGCCGTCGATGTAAACCGGAGAACCGCTCATTCCGGCGAAAACCGCGGTTCTTTCGGCCGGGCCGCCGCTCAGACGTCCGACGATCATATCCTGTTTGGGGCCGATCGCACCGGGGACGATGCCGAGGATCTCGACCGAGAATTCCTCGGGTTTATCGCCGCGAAAAACCGTCCGCGCCGTTCCGCGCATCCCCTCTTTTAATTCCGAAAGGGGAAAGAACTGGGTTTTGGTCGATTTGGTGGGTTGGATTCGGGGGTCGTTTTTGGCCTGAATCTGGCTGAAAACGGTCGAACAAAGGGCGGCGATTATCAAACCGATGGCGAAAATTTTTACTCTCATATTTCAATTAAACTCTTCCTTTCTAACTGGCAAATATGTTACCATTTTAACCGGCTTACCGAAAGTTCTTTTTTTCAAGGACCGAACTTTAAGACTCTCGAAATTTAATTCAAGTTGTATTTTCTTTCCCTTCATAAAAGGGAGGATTTCCCTATTCCTAAAACTATGGCAAAAACCAAACGTCTTTTTAAAAGTTTTTTTCGACTTTTATTGCCCGTCGCTATTTTAATTCTGCTGGCCGTCGTCGGAGCCTCGGTCTTTTTCGTCCATAAGGTGGCCCATCCGTCTTCGACGGCCTATCTGGTAACGCCGGAAAAATACGGCCGACTGAGCACCCGCGGCGCCCGCATCACCGATGAAAGCTGGATCAACCACGACGGTTCCAACGCCCGCGGTTGGCTCCTCCGGGGGGCTGAGGGAATGCCGGCCGTCATCCTGCTCCATCGTTACGGGGCGGACCGGTCGCACGTTCTGGATCTCGGGGTCAAGATCAACGAATCGACCAACTTTACCATTCTGATGCCCGATCTTCGCGGCCACGGTCCGGACCCGCCCGTCCGCTACACCTCCTTCGGCGGTTGCGAGACCGAAGATGCGGTCGCCGCCATCGAATATCTGCGGGGGTTGAAAACCGAAAACCAAACCAGTCTGGTCGGAGAAAGCATCGGATTTTACGGGGTCGGATTGGGGGCTTTGACCGCTTTGAGGACCGCATCTCAGGACAAAAACGTAAAGGCTCTGGTGCTCGATTCGGTCCCGCAAGATTCCGATCAGATCCTCGGTTCGGCGGTTGAAAAGCGTTTCCCGTTTGCCATCGGTCTGACCTCGAAACTGGCCTCGCTCGGAACCTATCTCTATTACTACGACAATTGTTACAACCGGGATTCGGCCTGCGATCTGGCCCAAACCATCGAAAACAGAAACGTTCTCCTGCTGGCCGGAACGGACGTTCCGCAGTTGCAGGAAACGACCGAGAAACTGAGCCGCTGTTTTGCCGGTCAAACGGTGATCGAAACCAAACTCGATTTCAATCCCTCGGGCTATAATCTGACCAATGCCTCGATCGAACAGTTGAACATCTACGATCAGAGGGTGATCGAGTTTTTCAGCCGGGCGCTCCGCAACTAATTTTTTAAGATATTGTAACTGATTAGGTAGGCAACTGGTAAAAGTTTAAAGGTGAAAATATTGGTAGTGATCAAAAGTAATGCTGAGTAAAATCTAATTGCTCCAACGGAGCATCTGAAAATAGCCCGGCGATTGATCGCCGGGGTTATGCAACCGATGATGTCGTCAAGTCCTGAAGGGACAGTCTCGAATTTGCCAAATTCACATTTATCTTTCGTCCTTTCAGGACTATGGATCTGAGAGAGAACCTGTACCCGGCGATCAATCGCCGGGCCATTACGACAAGAGTCCCTGCGGGACATTCATTTGTCAGCATTACTTTTGATCACTACCAAAATGTTTAATAGTGAAAATGTTTTTTGGTTGATTCGAAAATGAAATTCTCCTTTTAGTCCACAACTATCTCGGAGTCGTTGAAGACCTTTTCACCTTTAAACTTTCACCCCTGACCTAATCAATTACAAAATATTATAAGGATTAAAGATCCAGTTTTTTGGGACTGTGACCGTTGGTTTTGGCGATCTCGCTTATTTCGGCGCTTTCCTCCATCTTCTCCACCGCCTTATTGAGAATATCCTCCAGACGTTCGAGTCTTTCCAGAGTTGAGCGCGTTTTCAGCAGATCATATTTGAGGTCGGTTTCCAGATTAAACGCCGCCGTTACCAGAAAAGAAAGAGGCTGGGGATCGGCCTGCGGAATTTCGGGAAAGGCTCCGCGTTCGCCGCTCAGTTTGTGGGCCGCCCGCGCCACCCGGGTAAAAAGCGCAAAGACCCGGTCCGCCACGGGGCGCAAGATCGTTTCGTCCTCCGGATTGTCCTCAAAAAATTCGACGTCGCCGACCAGATAAGGTTCGCCCGCGTCGATGTAATCGATCAGGTGAAAACGGACGATGCCGATGGTCAGGATATTTGAACGCCCGTCGGGAAGTTCCTGCACTTCGCGGATCTCGGCCGCGCAACCGATCGAACCGGTGTCGGGTTTGTCGATGAAGGTTTCCTTCGGCTCGAAGTAGGTCAGCCCGAAGATGTTCTTGCTCATCCCGACATCCTTGAGCATCTGCCGGTAACGGGGTTCGAAGATATGAAGCGGCATCAACTCGTTGGGCAACAGGACGACCGGGAGCGGAAACAAGGGCAGATGTTTGATTCCCTTTACTTTTTCTAGTGCTTCTGACATAAGTTTTTTTTCCGAGAATGGGGGAGGTCAATCGTTTGATTAATGGCCAACGACAAAAATAGAGTTCTCCGATCTCCCTAAACAATTTTCAAACCGATGAAATCGGCAATTTTCTCCGGCGGTTCTTCTCCCAGAGCCATTCTTTTTGCGCCGACGATGGCGTCGGCCATCTCGTCGACACGGGTTTTGTAACGGTTGTCGCGGATGATCAGATCCTCGACCACCCGGCGTTCGAGCTGTTCCCGGGAAATGTCCTCTTCGGCGTCGACCGCCACGGCGTAATCGACCGGAGCGGTGTGGTTTTTGATCCGGACGTGAAGAGCGCCGGTGGCCTCCCGCGCCAGATCCCTGATTTTTTGGATCTCCAGTTCCGAATTGGGAAAGCCGAGATGCCCGCGCAAAGTGATCTCGATGATCGGCCGGGAAGAATCGGTCCTCTCGTCAAATGACCGGCCTTCGAGTTTCACCTTTTCCAGAACCCGTTCGGTGATCTCAGACGGGGCGGAATAACCGTTCACTTCAAAACCAAGGCGCTGAAAAGGTCTTTGAGTATAATCGCGCAGATGGCGGGCCGAAACTTCGAGGTTTTCGCCCACCTCGACCAGCCAGGCTCCGCGGGTTTCACGGTATTCGTCGATCTTGGTTATTTCCAGAGAACCCGGATTAAATGCCCAGTTGTCTATATCATAGCATTTGTGGGTGTGGCCGAGCCCGACATATTCGGTGACGGATTTGAGTTCCTTCAGGTTGGCCAGCGATAAGGCCGGGATCGGATGCGTCTGGTGGCCTTCGACGTCGGTGTGCAGAAGCAGGATGTGAAATGCTTCGGGGCGACGGTTTTCGCGGATCGCCTCGGTCAGCATCGGGATCGCCCAGTTGGCCGAGGCGCCGAACCAGTCGGACCCGAAGATCCGCGCCTTTCCGATGTCGATGAATCCGCCCTCGCCCGTCTCATCGTCCCAGGGCGTGTAGATGAATTTCCCCTCGTGGTTTTTCGGTTCCAGCAGGTATAACAGGTTCCAGTTTGAAAGCGACCGGAGCCAGCTGTATTCGCTGTCGTTATGTTTCTGGTCGTGATTTCCTTCGATCGAAACCACCGGAATTCCGGCATCTTTCAAGAGACTCAGACCGGCAAAAGCGTAGTTCATCGTTTCCGGCGGGACGTTGCGTTTGTGAAAGAAATCGCCGCACATCAGGACGAAATCGACCTTTTCCCCGATGGCGTATTTATTGATGACGTCGATCCAGGCGTCGAAAAAATCGCGCGGGCTTTCCGGCAATTGATAACGCGTACAGCCCAGATGGACGTCGGAAATATGAAGGAATTTCATGTTTCCGATTATAACAGAAAGATCGGGTTTGACCACGGGAGCGCCGGAGCGTTTTTCCGGTCGGAAAAGCAAAAAGAAAAGGAGTCCGCGGTTTCGGCAAACCGGGCGGAAAATCAAAAACGCCGGTTTCAGATCCGGAATTCGGCCCGGAACTCTCAACGCCCGCGAGGCTTTGTGGTAAATTACCCTTTATGAATAAAGTGATATTGATAACCGGGGCTTCGAGCGGGATCGGAAAAGAGACCGCCAAATTGTTTCAGGCCAAGAACTGGAAGGTGGCCGCCACAATGCGGAAGCCGGAAAAGTCAGCCGATCTCCAGCATATCGTCGATGTCGAATGTTTCCGCCTTGACGTAACGGAACCCGATTCGATCCGAAGCGCCATCGAAGGTGCGGTGGAGAAATTCGGTGGGATCGATGCGGTGGTCAATAACGCCGGTTTCGCTGTCGTCGGTCCGTTCGAAGCGGCCACTCCGGAACAGATCGAAAAACAGTTTCAAACCAACGTTTTCGGCCTGATGAACGTCTGCCGCGAGATCCTTCCGCTGTTCCGCGAGCAAAAGCGGGGGACGATCGTCAATGTCGCCTCGGTCGGAGGTCGGCTGACATTTCCCCTCTACAGCATCTATCACGCCACCAAATGGGCGGTCGAGGGGTTTTCCGAATCGCTTCAGTACGAGCTGGAAAAGTTCAACATCCGCGTCAGGATCATCGAACCCGGCCCGATCAAAACCGATTTTTACGATCGTTCCCAGATGATGGCGGAAAAGGAAGAATTGAGGGCTTACGAGACCTTCATCGAGAGGGTTCTGCCGAATCTGCAAAAGGCCGGAGAAGATGCCCCCGACGGTTCGATCGTCGCCCAGACCATCTACCGGGCGGTAACGGACGATTCAAAGAAACTTCGTTATCCGGTAAACACCAAAGGAATGCTTCTGGCCCGGCGGTTTTTGCCCGATTCTCTGTTTTCCAGAGTGATCAAAACCGCGCTCATCAAATAAAACAAGGTATTTCGGTCGGTTCATAAAATCTCGCCCGGTAATAATGCAGTTTTGTAAATGAATCGTATTCCCGGCCGGTGAACTGATAACGGGTGTTGAGATTACCCGTCGCATTGCCGTAGGAATCGTAGCTGGCCGAGGATGTGAGGTTTCCTGAATTGTCAGCTAAACCATTTGTACTTCCTAGATGATCGGCCAGAAAGTAGTTTTTACTTGATCCGGTTTGAACGCTTAATTTATTGTCAATCCCGGGTCCGTTGACATATTTGGTAGTATTTTAAAAACACTCAAACGAACTTCATTTTTGGAACTTTTCTAGCACTTTTTTGACTTTTTCCCATATTAAATTTACTGATGAAAACAGAAAAAGTAATATCAGCGGGATAAACAAAATAAGGAGGACTCCTAGAAAGAGTAATTGCCCTAACTCCATCATCCAATTACTCTTTTGAAAATAGCCATAAGTCCAAGTTGATACTGATATGAACAAACCTATAATCCCAATCGTTAAAATGATTTTTTCAAATTTCATTTGCAACCACACCTCGTTTCCGTCATCCGAGTAACACCTAAACCAATTGGAGTTACCATTGCATCAATATCATATCCGACGAGTTGATTTGTGTTTGGTGGTTCACGATAACGTCTTAAAAATTCTTCTTTCGTTATTTTACTATCCGTATAAGCTTTATAAAGGTGGCGATATTCGTTGCTTGGTGTATGCTCCATGTCCCATTGGCCATTTCTTGATCTGGATTTGTTAAAAACCCGGTTTTGAGATACATTGATCGGAAAAAAGTTTTGATTTGAAAATCGGGTTTAACGCCGGAAACCGTCGGGTTCGTTTTTTCTTGGAGAGTAAATTATGAAAAATTTTTTGTTTTTGACCGCATTTCTTTTGTTGGCATTTGTCCAGATGAACCTCGCCCAGGATTTCAAATCGGATGCCGATCTGCGAAAGGACACGGAGGCCAGTCTTCAGGGAAACTGGAGGACGACGAGAGCGGTGCGGGACGGACAGGAGGTTCGGATCGAAGGACAATTCGTCGCTTCGGAGATAGAATTTTCCGGCGGGAAGTTCATAACCCGCGCCGGGGGCAAGGAGTTTTTCGGCAGTTACACCTTTGACCCCAAGCAGAACCCGATGTGGATCACTCTTGAGTATGACCGGAACACCGGCCAGCCGTGGCAGGGAACGACCTTGCGCGGGGTTTTCAAGGTCGAAGGGAATAAACTGACGATCGTTACCAACGTTCAGAAACGGCCGACCGAGCTTTCAAGTCAGAAAAACAGCCTTAATTTTTTGATGGAATTTGAGCGGGGAAAGAATTGAACCCCGGCTTAAAGAGCCTTTAAAAAAACGGTTGTGATCAAAAGTAATGCTGAGCAAAATCTAATTGCTCCAACAGAGCGTCTGAAAATAGCCCGGCGATCAATCGCCGGGCTATTACGACAAGAGTCCCTGCGGGACATTCATTTGTCAGCATTACTTTTGATCACTACCAAAAAAACTAATTTCACGAGATCAAATGCCAACTGACAAGAGCGGCTTTCTCTTTTTTAGGTGCGGAGCCCAGATAATTCAGCTAAATTCCTAAAATTGCCAACCGAATATTTTTGCCTTTTTTTGAACCGGATATGAAAAAGATCGCACTCCTAGGAGACTCCATCTTTGATAATGCCGCCTACATCGGCGGGGGAATTGATGTGATCGGGCAACTTAAAGAATTCCTGCCGGATGAGTGGGAGGCCGTTTTGCGGGCGGTGGACGGAAGCGTTGTGGAAGATCTCAGCCGCCAGATCCTCGATCTTCCTTCGGACGTAACTCATCTGGTCGTCAGCGTCGGCGGGAACAACGCGCTGATGAATTCCGATATTCTGCAAATGGGCATTTCTTCGAGCGCCGAGTTTCTGAACAATTTGGCGGACCGGATCGGCACTTTCGAGTTTCACTATCGTCGAATGCTCGAATCGGTGTTGAAACTTAAAAAAGCGACGGCTCTTTGCACCATTTATTACCCGAGAATGCCGGAACCTCTGGTGCAGAAAATTTCGGTGGCCGCTCTGGCCGCTTTCAACGATGTCATCATCCGCCAGACATTTTTGTGCGGTCTCCCGTTGATCGACCTCCGTCTGGTTTGCAACGAAGATTCCGATTACGCCAACGAGATCGAGCCATCGGAGAAAGGCGGCCGAAAGATCGCCGAAACGATCGGTCGGCTGGTTCAGGGGCACGACTTTTCCGGCCTCCGCACACAGGTGTTTTTTTAGAACCCGATTTAAAAATAAAATCCCTCCGATGTCTCTCCAATATTTCGGATCGGGAAGGGAAATTGCCCGAAAAAAAACGGTTCGATTCCCGACGCAAAAGATTTAACATCCGAAAACCCTTTGAATGCTTTGTTTCATCCCCGATTTGTGTTAGTTTCTTTTATTAAAAAATTAACTTTCGCGTAACACCACCCGGCTTTGATAAAGGCTTATCGAAGCCGCAAACCCGAAAACCAGCAAAGCGTAAAATCTGCAATTTAATTGAAAACAAGGAGCCGAAAAGATGAAGAAAATCCGAAATTTTTCCGTTTTTATACTGTTGTTTTTTATCCTTTGTTCAGCGGTCCTGGCCCAGTCTCAGGCCACAACCGGATTTATCCAGGGAACGGTTGTTGACCAGAACGGAGCCGTCATTCCAGGGGCGATGATCAAGATCGTCAACACCGAAACCGGTTTTAACCGGACGCTGATGACCAATTCAGACGGGGTTTTCAGCGCTCCCTTGTTGCCGGTCGGAAATTACCGCGTAACGAGCGAAAAGGACGGTTTCGCCCAGACCATTCTCGAAGACGTGATAGTAAACATCGGGCAGACCCTGAGTCTGCGGATCGAGCTGAAAACGGGAACCATTTCGACCACCGTCAATGTTTCGACCGAAGGCGAACTGGTCGAGGTCGGCCGGACCGAACTAAACACTCTGATCAACGAAAGATCGGTCGAAAACCTGCCGATCAACCGCCGCGATTTCAGCCGATTCGTTCAACTAACGCCGGGAGTTTCGATCGTTCAGGGGCCGGACGGCGACGAGATCACGATCAACGGCCAAAAGGGAATTCAGAACAATTTCTCGATCGACGGGGCCGACGCCAACAACCCGTTCTTCGGCGAACAGCGCGGCGGCCAGCGGCCCGCTTTTACCGTCAGTCTGGAGGCGATCCAGGAGTTTCAGGTCGTCCCGGTCGGCGCTTCGGCCGAGTTCGGGCGCAGTTCCGGAGGGTTCATCAACGCCGTTACAAAATCGGGAACCAATCAGTTTTCCGGTTCGGCCTTTCTCTTTTTCCGCAACCAGAATCTTTCCAGCCAGAACCCGGACGCCGTCGAAGCCGGTCTGCCGGTCGATGATTTCCGCAATTATCAGTTCGGCGGGAACGTCGGCGGACCGATCAAAAAGGACAAGGCCTTCTTTTTCGTCGCCTACGAACGCAACGACGGTTTGAGCAATAAGCCGAACGGCATCGATCCGGTTCTGGTCGATATTTTCGCCAACCAGTTCGGTTCCCCCAACGAAGAGCGGATCATCGAACGGACCAACATCGCCGACGTTCTACTTGCCAAGGTCGATATCAACATCAACAACAGCAATCTGTTGACCATCCGCCACAATTACAGCCGGGCCGAACAGGTCAACGGAACCTTCGACGTTCCGACCTGGGGATTCAGCGCCAACGGACGCGAGACCGACAATTCCAATTCGTTTATCACCCAATTGGTGACGACCTTTTCGCCGACGCTGCTCAATGAGTTCCGGTTCCAATGGGCCAAAGAGGAGCGGCCCCGTTTTTACGACGGGCCGGATCTTCCCGACACCACCATCGGAACCTTTGACGGATCGCTTTCTTACCGCTTCGGCCGGCCGTTCTTTCTGCCGGTTCCGTCGGACGACGTCCGGCTTCAGTTCACCGACAATTTCACAGTCATCACCGGCAATCACACGATCAAGTTCGGGGCCGACATCAACCGCCTGAGGACATCGCAGACCTTTATCGGATTCGCCCGCGGCCGGTACATCTTCGCCGCCGGAACGATCGCCGACGCCATTCAGGGTTTTCAGGATTACATCAACGGGGTCAATACCGACGCCCTTCAGCTTTACCTGCAATTTGCGCCGATCGGCAACCGCTCGGTCGAAGAGGCCGGAACTCAGGCCTTTACCCAATGGGAACCCGGCGTTTACATTCAGGACGCCTGGAATTTCCGGCCCGATCTGACATTCAACATCGGACTCCGCTGGGAGGGGCAGTTCCAGCCCGACCCGATCAATAATCCGCAGGATACGCGCTACGGACAGTTTTTGAGCGACCCGAGATTTCCGTCCGACGGTTCGATCCCCGATTTCAACGACGGCTGGCAGCCGCGGCTGGCTCTGGCCTGGTCGCCCGGAAAGGATCAAAAAACGGTCGTTCGCCTCGGCGCGGGCATTTACTACGCCCGGATTCCGGGGCTGGTTCTGGCAGGCCCGCGCAACACCGACGGGGTGATCGCCGGGAACATCTTTTTCGCCAACTTTCTCTGCCCGACCGTGGCCGATTGCCCGCAGTTTCCGGGAATCGTGCCGACCGCCGGTTTCGTTCCGTTTAATCCCGGCGTCGCCGTTTTCGAGCGGAATTTCAAAAACCCGAGGACCGTTCAATACAGCGCCAGCATCGAGCGCGAACTGGTCAAGGACCTGAGCTTTCTGTTCGCCTACAATTACGCCAAAACCACCCGTCTGACCCGGTTCGTCAACCGCAATGATGCGCGGCTTTACGGCGGGGTGGCCATTTTTGAACGTCCCGACGGTTCCGGCGTCGGCGAAATCCGTTCGACCGAGAGTTCGGCCCGTTCGCTTTATCAGGGGCTGACCTTCACGTTGACCAAGCGGCTTTCCAACTACTTCCAGTTCCAGGCCAATTATCTGCTTTCGTGGGACAAATCGGACGACGACAACGAACGCGACCCGTTCACTTTCCGTTACGCCGACCCGACCAATCTGGAGCCGGAATACAACTGGTCCGACCGCGATCAGCGTCATCGGTTCAACGCCTTCGCCACCTTCGTTTTGCCCTACGACATAACGCTTTCGCCGATCGTCCAGTATCGTTCGGCCCAGCCGACCTCGGTGGCCAACCGGACGCCGTCGCCGGGAGTCATCATCCGGCGCAACACGCTCCGGCTCGACAACGCGTTTTTCACCTTTGATTTTCGTGGTTCAAAGGCCTTCAAGTTCGGCGAAAGAATGTCGATCGAGGCGATCTTCGAAGCCTTTAACATCTTCAACAATCGCAACCAGAGGAGTCTTCCGAGACCATTGACGTTCAATTTCGACGGAACGGTCTCGGCCGGTTTCGGCGAACCGCGCCAGGTTCAACTCGGAGCCAGATTCAAGTTTTAGAATTTGGGATTTGGGATCGCGGATTTGGGATTTGTTTTCACATTAAATCCCAAATCCGCGATCCCAAATCCGCAATCTAAATCACTCTCAGTCTTCCGAATTCATTCAATAGCGGTTTTAAGGCTTTGAGGGTCTTTTCGTGGGCGGCGGGGCCGCAACTGGCCACCATGCCGTTGTGGTTGAGGACGTCCTCGGTGTTGTAGATGATCTTTCCGCCGAACAGATCGGTCATCACTCCGCCGGCCTCCTCGATGATCACCTCCGGGGCGCAGCAGTCCCAGTGTTTGGTGCGGGGTGAAAAATGGATGTAAAGGTCGCAGATCCGCCGGGCGATGAGGCCGATCTTGAGACCGACCGAGCCTCTTCGGACCTCGCGGCGAATGCCGAAATCCTCGATCACCCGGTTCATGTTCGAACTCCGATGATCGCGGGAGACGGCGATATCCATCGAGGAAAAATCATCTTTGTCCGAAGCCCGTAATCTTTGGGGCGAACCGGAGTTTTCGGTCAGATATGTCCCGCTCCCGCGAACGGCGTGATAAAGCGAATCCTCGGCCGGAAGGTAAACCACCCCGAGGACGCCCCGCCCGTTTTCCGCCAGCCCGATCTGGACGGCGAAATCTCCGTTGCGGTTGATAAAACCCTTGGTCCCGTCAAGCGGATCGATGATCCAGGCCCTTTTTTTGGAAAGCCGATGCTCGGTGTCGGGTTTTTCTTCCGATAAAATGCCGTCTTCGGGAAAGGCTTTCTCCAGACCGGAAACGATTATTTCGCTGGCCGTTCTGTCGGCGACCGTGACCGGTTCGGATCGGTTGTCGGCTCCGGTCTTTTCCTCGGCGGTAAAACCGGATTTGTAAAATTCGTTGATTTTGGCTCCGGCCAAACGGGCCAAAGTGACGGCGGTTTCCAATTCTTTTTCAAGCATCGTTTCAAATTTATCACAAAGCCGAAAAAATGGCTGGCCGGAAAGTCAAAAATTAAAGCAAAACGGACCCTGATTTTTTATCATTCGGTTTCAAACCCTATTCCTTTTCGCCTTAAAAACTTTTCTTCCCCACCTTCTCTGGAGCGTTTCGTTCGGAAAGGTAAAAATGCCACAACAAACGGGCCGCAACCGACCGATGGGGTTTCCATTTTTCGGCCAGACGGATGAACTCCTCCGCGCCCGGACGTTCGGTCAAACCCTTTAACTTTTGATAGGCGGCGTGCAGGGCCAGATCGCCTTTCGGCATCACATCCGGACGCAAAAGCGCCATCAGCAGATAAATGTCCGAGGTCCATTCCCCGATCCCTTTGATCCGGGTCAGTTCTTTTTTTGCCTCGGCGTCGGGAAGTTCTTCCAGTCCCTCAAGATCGATCTTATCGTCCAATACGGCCTCGGCCAGCCCCCTGACATAGGCGGTTTTTTGGCGGCTGAAACCGATCTTCTTTAATTCATCGTCCCCTAGTTTCAGCAGTTTCTCCGGTGCCACCCGCCCGATTGAAAGAAGGAGTTTGTCAAAGGCCGCCCGGGCCGATGAGAGCGAAACCTGTTGTTCGAGGATGATCTGAACCAGCGTCGGAAAACCGGCGGGCCGATCCCACAGCGGCGGCGGACCGTAAGTCCGGTAGATCGACTTCAGATCCGGATCGTTGTGCGAAAGTTCCCGGCAGATCGGAAGAAGGGTTTGACGGGTGATTTTGTTTTTCATAAAAAAAGTTTTTCCAAAGAATGTGAAAGCCGGATCAATTATGTTGGAAAACGCACGGAAAAAAAACGAGCGAAAAAACAAATTGCAATTTTATGGTCCGAAAGTGTAATATAAACAGGAGGTTTGTTGGAGCCTTACTGATGCTTTGACCCGTTTTTGTTGAAAACAGATCATTTAATTTTCTTCACCCGCTTTTTGGAAATCCTGCAATCAATGCAAAATTTTTCTATTAACTCCGATGAGTAAGGGGTTGCTTTGCATTAACAATGAAAATTAGCTCCCACAAAAATGAGGGAGGTCCCGCTTCACTGGTTCCTCTTAAATTTCCCTACGGCTTTTTGGCAGCAGCCGTCTTTTTCTCCTCTTTGGCAGTCATCCTTTTCGTCTGGCTAAAGGAGCATTCCGCCCATACCGAAAACGCATCCGTCGGATTGAGTCCCATTTCGATCAATTTGGGAATTACGGGACTTTTTCTCCTTTCGCTTTTTTTCTGGATGAACCTCATTTTCCGCCTCCATAAATTCAACCTGAATTTGTTTAAAACGGTAAAACAGAAAAACCGGACCGAAAGGGCCCTGAAAACCTCCGAGGCCAAATTCCGCGAACTTTTCGAAAACGCCAACGATCTTATTTTTACCGCCGATCCCAGTGGGAATTTTACCAGTTTAAATAGGGTCGGAGAGGTCATTTCGGGATATAGTGCCGAAGAGATCCGGTCGATGAAAATCGAGGATATCGTCGTTCCTGAATACCGGGAAAAGATTGGGATGATGATCGCGGGAGAGTTGAACTGTAGCGAACCGGGGGTTTACGAAGTCGAGATTTTTTCCAAAGACAAGGATCGCTTGACGCTTGAACTGAGCACCAAATTGATTTTTGAAGATGGCAACCGGGTCGGTTTTCAGGGAATCGGGCGCGATGTTACGGTTCGAAAGAAAGATCAGGAGGCTCTAAAAAAATCCGAAGCCATGTACCGTTCGCTGGTTCATTCCCTGAACGCCATCGTCTATGTGGTCGAGCCTTTTCCCCCGTATAAACCTTTATACGTCAGTCCCAACATTAAAACGCTCGGTTTTTCTCCGGAGGAATGTCTGGCGACCCCTGATTTTTGGAACCGGATTTTATACATTCAGGACCGCCACTGGGTTCTGGAACAGAATAAAAATGTTTTCGAACAAGATCTGGAAAAAGAGATCGAATACCGCGTCGTAACGGCGGACGGGACGGTTCGTTGGATCAACGACCGGGGAAATTTCGTCCGGGACGAAAAGGGCGGAAAACTTTACTTTCAGGGAGCTTTGCTCGACGTCACACCCGCCAAGATCACCGAACAGGCCATCAGGGAAAGCGAACAAAGTTACCGTTTTCTGAGCGAAGGGCTGATCCATCAGGTCTGGACGGCCTATCCGGACGGGAATCTGGATTATGTAAATGAGAGGACGGCCGACTATTTCGGCTCCACCAGAGCGGAACTATTGAACCAGGGTTGGGCCAACTTCGTTCATCCCGAAGATCTTCCCAAATGTCTGAAAAAATGGACGCATTCGTTGCAAACCGGTGAGGATTACGTCACCAAATTCCGGCTCAAAAAAGAGGACGGGACCTTCCGCTGGTTCATCGCCCGGGCGACGGCCGGCCGCGATTCCGAGGGCAAGATCATCAAATGGTTCGGAACCAACACCGACATCGACGAACAGGTCGGGGCCGACGCCGCCCTCAAGGAAAGCGAACTCCGTTTGCGAACTTTGCTGGAAAATATGGGCGAAGGCCTTCTTCAGGTCAGCAACGATTTCGTCATCGAATTCGCCAACGACCGGTTTTGCGAAATGACCGGGTATGACCGCAAGGAATTGCTGGGCAAAAAGACCTTTGATTTCTTTTTCGATGATGAAACGATCCGGTTCATGCTGGAAAGGAACGAACGAAGGCTGAAGGGGGAATCCGAGCATTACGAACTTTGTCTCAAAAAGAAAACCGGCGAAAAGCTTTGGGTGCTGGTGGGCGGCGCCCCGACCTACGACAAAGAGGGCAGGATCAACGGTTCGATGGGGGTTTTCACCGACATCACCGGTCGCAAGGATTCGGAGGAAAAACTGCTTCACGAAGCCCTCCACGACAGTCTGACGGGACTCGCCAACCGGGCGCTCTTCATCGAACATTTGCAACTTAGGATCGAAAGAGCGAAGCGTCAGGCCAACCCGCCTTTCGCCATTCTGTTCCTCGATTTCGACCGGTTCAAAGTGATCAACGATTCGCTCGGACACGCCGAGGGGGACAAACTTCTGGTGGCGGTCGGCAAGCGTCTGGAATCGACATTGCGCTCCTCGGATCTGATCGCCCGGCTGGGGGGAGACGAATTTACCATTCTGCTCAACGAACTGGATGATGCCGGTCACGCTTCGCAGATCGCCTCCCGGATTCAGGAACTCCTTCAGGCTCCGTTTGAACTCGAGAGCGGCGAGGTCTTTATGTCGGCCAGCATCGGCATCGCTTTGAGCAAGGATGACGAAACTTCGGCCGAGGATATGTTGCGCAACGCCGACATCGCAATGTATAAGGCCAAGGCCCGCGGCAAGGCTCGGCATCAGTTGTTCGATGAGGCGATGCACGAAGAGGCCCGGACCCAACTTCAGATGGAAACCGATCTCCGCCAGGCGTTGGGACGCAACGAGTTCCTGCTCCATTACCAGCCGATCTATGACCTGAAAAGCCGAACCATCGTCGGTTTTGAGGCCCTGATCCGCTGGAATCACCCGAAACGCGGGCTTGTCTCGCCGGCCGAATTCGTCCCGATCGTCGAGGAAAACGGGCTCATCATCCCGCTCGGCCGCTGGATCATGTTTGAAAGCTGTCGTCAGATGCGCCAGTGGCAGCAGATGAACCGGGCGGCGGAAAACCTGACCATCAACGTCAACCTTTCCTGCAAACAGTTCCTCCAACAGGATCTGGCCGAACAGGTGATGTCGATGCTGGTTTCGACCCGGCTGGAGCCGCAGTTCCTCAAACTTGAGATCACCGAAAGCCACGTTATGGAGAACGGCGAGGCGGCCGTCAAGTTGATGAACCGGCTTCGCGGCCTGGGCGTCGGACTCAGTCTGGACGATTTCGGAACCGGTTATTCCTCTTTGAGTTACCTTCACCGTCTGCCGGTTACCAATCTGAAGATCGACCGCTCTTTCATCAACCAGATGACGGCCGGCGACGAGGACACGAAACTGGTAAAAACCATTATTTCTCTGGCCCACAATCTGAAGATGAACGTGACGGCCGAGGGCATCGAAACGGCCGAACAGTTCGCCCAGCTCAAAGACCTCAGATGCGAGAACGGTCAGGGCTATTTCTTCTCCAAACCGCTGGACGCCAAAAAGATCACCGAACTGGTCAAAAATCTGCCGCAACTTCCCTCAACGAAGATGACCGCGCCGCAGAAGAATCTGGATTTGATCGGGTGAGAGGGAAGAAGGTGATGGGTGATGGGATTTTTTTACACCTTTCATAAGCGGTTGGAATACTAATTTGGCCCGCGAACAGGCGCAAATAAACACGAATAATTATTTTATTAAAGGAAGTTTTTACAAATAAAAATTGCGGATCTCCTCAACCGTTTCCGGATTTTCCAGCGCCGACAGATCGCCCGCGTCTTCGCCCAAAAAAGCCGAACGAATGACGCGGCGCATGACTTTGGCGTTGCGGGTTTTGGGCAAGGCGGAGACGAACAGAATTCGCGAAGGGGCGAGCGGTTTGCCCATGTCTTTGGCGACCAACGCCTTGAGTTCGGTTTCCAAAGCCGGTAGCGCAGGCGGGACGCCTGCGCTACCGGCGAGGACGCAGAAAGCGACCATTGCCGTTCCTTTTATTTCGTCGGGAACGCCGATGACGGCGGCTTCCGTTACGCGTTCGTCGGCGACCAGAAGGCTTTCGATCTCGGCCGGGCCGACCCGTTTGCCGGCGACGTTCAAGGTGTCGTCGGAACGGCCCAGAATATACCAGTGTCCGTCCCGGTCCTTCATGGCGAAATCGCCGTGGACCCAGATCTTTTCGAACCGCGACCAGTAGGTTTCCAGGTATCTTTCGTTTTCTTTCCAAAAACCCCGGGCCATCCCGATCCAGGGTTTTCTGATGGCCAGTTCGCCGACCTCTCCGGCGGCGGCCGAACCTCCGTCCTCATTGAGAATATCGGCGGCGATCCCCGGACAGGGCGCGGGGAACGAACCGGGTTTTTGCTCCAAAAGCGGATTGCCCATCAAGATCCCGCCCGAAATTTCGGTCCCGCCGGAATAATTGATGATCGGCAGGCGCGAATCTCCGACCTTGTCGAAAAGCCAGTACCACGGCGCGGGATTCCACGGCTCACCGGTCGAGGCAAAGGCCCGCAAAGAGGAAAGATCGTGCTTTTTCGGCAGATCATCGCCTTTGGTCGAAAGGACGCGGATCAAAGTCGGCGAGATGCCCAAAATCTCGACCCGGTGTTTGGCGCAAAATTCCCACATCCGGTCCGGCGCGGGATAATCCGGCGAACCGTCATACAAGACCATCGTCGCGCCGTTCAAAAGCGCCCCGTAGATCAGCCACGGCCCCATCATCCAGCCGATGTCCGTGATCCAGCAGATCCGCGTCCCCCGCCCGACGTCCGTCCCGAAAGCCATATCCTGCGCCGCCTTGATCGGAAAACCGCAATGGACGTGGGCGATCCCCTTCGGGCGTCCGGTCGTGCCGGAACTGTAGAGAATGATCAGGGGATCGTCGGCGGAAGTGTTTTCGGGGTATTGTTCATTTTCATCGTCAAAGCCAAGTCCAATGAGTTCCTGCGTCCAATCTACTAATTTAGGTTTATTTTGGCTTTTACTTTCAGAATCGTAAAAATCTTCATCATAACTTCGTGGAACGACAAAAACTTTTTCGATACTTTTGCAATTGGAAATAGCTTGATCGGCAACTTCAAAAGTATTAATAAATTTTCCTCGTCTTGGGAAACCATCACAAACAAAAATGGCTTTAGCTCCAACCGCATTCATACGACTTGAGATAGCTTCAACTCCGTAACCGCTAAAAACCGGAACAGCAATCGCGCCGATTCGATTTATTGCCAGAAGTGCAACGACCGTTTCGATCATCATCGGCAAATGAATGCCGATTGCGTCACCTTTTTTTAAGCCGTGCGCTCGCAAACCTGCGGCACATAATTCAACATCACCTTTTAATTCTTTATAGGAAACTTCATTAACATTTCCTTCCTCACCTTCCCAAATTATTGCCGCCTGATCTTCGATCTCCGTTCCCATCCAGCGGTCGAGACACATCTCGGTAATGTTCAAACCGCCCCCCGTGCACCATTTCGACCATTCGATGCCTTCCGATGTGTCCAGTAATTTTTGGTAGGGCGGATCGAATTTGATGTCGAGGAATTTGAGCACTTCGGCGGTGAAATTTTCGACGTCTTCGATCGATCTCAGGTAAAGTTCGTCCCAGTCTTTGGCTCCGGTCTGTTTCATAAATTGGGTCAAACGGGCGCTTTTTTTCACCTCTTCGGAGGGTTCCCAGGCGACGGGTTGGTTTTCAAGAATATTTGTTTCGTTCATAACGTGTCAAATGATTGTAGGGGCAGGTCTTGTGCCTGCCCAATGCGTCGTCCGGCTATAAAAAATTATCGGATAACAACAAAGGTGTCAGCTCGTCACACGGATTTCGGCCATTCGGCCGATCGGGCAGGCACAGGACCTGCCCCTACATTGATTTGAAAATTTCCGTCTAAAATTTTATAACACATAAAAGAATCAACAAAATTTATGAACACCAAACCAATCGAACTGCCGAAAAATCTTTTCGCGGGAAAAACCGCGATCATCACCGGCGCATCGCGCGGAGTCGGACGTGCCACCGCGCTCCGCCTTGCCGAAGCGGGGGCCGATGTCGTCGTTAATTATCTTACAAGAGAGGATGCGGCAAGCGAGGTGGTCGCCGAATGCCGGGCTCGGGGCGTTCGGGCCATCGCCGTTCAGGGCGACGTTTCCGAATGGTCGGCGGCGCACAACATCGCCGACCGGACGATCGAGGAATTCGGCAAGATCGACCTGCTGGTTTTGAACGCCGGGATCTGGCAGGGTTCGCCGATCGAGGAGATGTCCGAGGAGGTCTGGAACAGGGTTTTGAACACCAACCTGAAGGCGGCCTGGGCGATGTCGAAAGCCTGCGTTCCTTCGATGAAAAAACAGCCCAGAGGAGCCATCGTTCTGGTTTCCTCGACCGCCGGTCAGCGGGGCGAAGCGGGTTATTCCAACTACGCCGCCTCGAAAGGCGGTCAGATCTCTTTTACCAAGGCCCTGGCCTCGGAACTCTGCCCGAAGATCCGCGTCAATTGCGTCGCGCCGGGCTGGATCGAAACGGCGATGGTCCGCCCGGTGTTCGAAGATCAGGTTTACAAACAGAGCGTTCTCGATTCGATCCCATTAAAACGAATGGCCTCGACCGACGACATCGCGCTTTCGATCTGTTTTCTGCTCTCCGATTGGGCCCAACACATCACCGGCGAGATCCTCAACGTCAACGGCGGGGCGGTTCTCTGCGGATAATGGTAAAATCGTTCTGGAGGTTTATTTAATCATAATGATCACAATCACATTTCCTGACCACGAAACTGAAAAAAAAGCACTCGGATTTTTGTTAGGACGATTTTCCGGCCGCGTTTTAAAAACAGGCGAACATCTTGTACCGGAAGCCGCACTTGAGGCTCTTGCCAGCGAAAATATTCCCTTCACGGTTAAAGGAAAATCAACTTAGTAAGGAAGATTAAATAACATTACCCATGTTGAAAATTTCGATTAAGCCGTTGAAAACGGCGATATATTTGTGGCCCACGATGCAAATCGTGGGAATAATTTCAAACCGGATTTCAAGTGGTTGAAAACCACGACATATATTTTATGTCGCCATTTTCAATGGCTTTATCGGGTGATTCAACTTTTCCCAACACTTGCGAGTTGGGCTACAAATATATCGTCGTTTTCAACGACTAAGAATTAAATTTATTTAGTGGGTAATGTTATTTAATAAAAATTTAAGTTTGCGGAGGAAATTTCCTTATCCGAAAACGTTTGTCATCGGCAAAATGAAAATCTCTGTATCGTTTGTCTCCAAAAACGATTCCGTCAATTGAGACGCCATTAAAGAACACGTATTTATCACGGGTTGAAGAAGTGTCTTTGAATTTAATTCCGAAGGCCCAGAGGAAATTATCCAAATTGCAGTAAAAAAGATCAAAATGTTCGATTTCCAGTTCGTGGCTATATAAATTATCATCCGCTCTGGCGATCGTGAAAATCCCGCCGTCTTCCAAAATTTCCTCAAAATGACATTGGATCTCCCTGTGAAGATAAAACCGGAGTCCGTGTTTCAGATCATCCAGTTCCAGAACAAATGAAAAACTCCTCGAATTCCAGATAGTAAAAAAATCTCATCGGATCAAAAAAGTTGATCCCGTCTTTGATTTCGGTCCAGCCGGTCACATAAATTTCTTTTACTTTTTTGTCCAGACACCTGTTCAAAAAATCCTCAGTTTTAATATTATTTTCTATTTCCATTGATTTTACGCGCCTGATTTTGATTTGTTGTTTTGGGCGTTTGACAACCTCCGAAAATTTATTGTAGCGTAAAAACTCAACAACGAAAGTTGGATTTTATCGGAATATGAAAAGAGAGGAACTACAAAATTACACTTTCATGTGTTGCTGCATCATTAGCTGATGCGGCACGTTTCCGGTTAAGTTGAAAATCAGAAAACGTGGCGATTTAAGGCAACTTGCTCCACGATAAAAACTGCTAAAGAGTCTCGACCCGAATTTTTGACCGGTCGAACAAACGAAAGAAGTTTTCCAAAAAAGTCTTCGTGCAAATCTTTAGCACGGAGGCTTTTTTTTGTCCGAAGTTGCCGAAAAAATAAATTTAAGGAGAGGGACAAGGGAAAAGGGACGAGGGACGAGAGAAAGAAAAAAGAAATTAATAACACTCGTCCCTTGTCCCTCGTCCCTGACCACTAAAAAAAATGTCAGAAGAAACAAACTACAAATTCAACACCATCGCCGTTCACGCCGGCCAAAATCCCGATCCGGCCACCAACGCGCGGGCCGTTCCGATCTATCAGACGACCAGTTACAGTTTCGAGGACGCCGATCACGCCGCCCGTCTCTTCGCCCTGCAGGAGTTCGGCAATATCTACACCCGAATCATGAATCCGACGACCGATGTTTTCGAACAGAGGATCGCCGCTCTCGAAGGCGGAGCCGCCGCGCTGGCGACGGCTTCGGGACAGGCGGCCGAAACCCTCGTCATCACCAACCTGGCCGGAGCGGGCGACGAGATCATCTCGACCACTTCGCTCTACGGCGGAACCTACAACCTTTTCCATCACACTTTGCCGAAACTGGGGATCAAATTTCATTTTCTGGATGGAGCAGATTACGAGGGGATCGAGACGGCCATCAACGAAAAAACAAAGGCCGTTTACACCGAAACCGTCGGCAACCCGAAACTCGATATCATCGACATCGAGAAACTGGCCGAGATCGCCCACCGAAACGGTCTGCCGCTTGTCATCGACAACACGACGCCTTCGCCCGCGCTGGTCCGGCCGATCGAACACGGCGCGGACATCGTCGTTCATTCGGCCACCAAATTCATCGGCGGACACGGGACGACCATCGGCGGCGTGATCGTTGACGGAGGCAGTTTCGACTGGGCGGCGAGCGGGCGTTTTCCGGGTTTCGTCGAACCCGATCCGAGCTACCACGGCGTTTCCTACACCGAAGTCTTCGGCCCGCTGGCTTTTATCATCAAGGCCCGGGTTCAGGGTTTGAGGGACACCGGCGGCTGTCTGTCGCCGTTTAATTCCTTTCTTTTACTGCAGGGGACGGAAACCCTTCCGCTGAGGATGGAGCGCCATTCCGAGAATGCCCTGGAGGTGGCCAGATTTCTTGACGATCATCCGCTGGTCGAATGGGTCAATTATCCGGGGCTGGAATCGAGTCCGTTTTTCGAACTGGCCCGCAAATACCTGAAGGGCGGGGCTGGAGCGCTGGTTACTTTCGGGATCAAAGGCGGATTCGAGGCCGGAAAGAAATTCATCAATTCGGTCGAACTGTTCAGCCTTCTGGCCAACATCGGGGACGCCAAATCGCTGGTCATTCACCCGGCATCGACCACCCATCAGCAACTGACCCCGGAGGAACAGGCTTCGACCGGAACGACGCCCGATCTGATCCGCTTGTCGGTCGGGATCGAGGACATCCGGGACATTCTGGCCGATCTCGACCGGGCCTTGAAACTAACAGCCGGAGATGAGGAAACGGCGGCCGCCGCCGGATAGGGAAGGAACTATGTTCGAAATAGATTTCAAATTCGTTGAGCCTTTTGAACTGGAAAACGGGGGAAGCGTCGATTCGCTCGAATTGCGCTGTTCGATCTACGGAAGGCTCAACCGGGACAAATCAAACGCCGTTCTGGTTTTTCACGCCTTGACCGGAAGCTCGCGGATCGCCGATTGGTGGGGAAATCTGCTCGGCCGGGAGTTGGGGCTCGACACATCGCGATTTGCTTTTGTCTGCGTCAATATCATCGGTTCCTGTTACGGTTCGACCGACGCCAGCAAAATCCGCAAGGGAGCGGCCCGACGGGGCGGAAAAACCCCGGTCATCACCACCCGGGATGTGGCCCGTTCAAATTTCAAACTGGTCGAATATCTCGGGATCAAAAAATTCCGGGCCGTCGTCGGCGGTTCGGTCGGTGGAATGCTGGCTTTGCAGTTTGCCGCCGATTATCCCGAACTGGCCGAAAAATGCGTGGCCATCGGTTCGACCCCCTTGTCGCCGATGGGGCTGGCGCTCAATCATCTTCAAAGACAGGCGGTCCGACTCGGGGATCTGGGATTGGCCCGCAAGATCGCCATGATCTCTTACAAATCGGCCGAACTTTTCGAAAATCGGTTCGCCCGCCGTCCGAACCGCAACGGCGAAATGCCGCACGAAGAGGCCGAATCCCGCTTTGATGTGGCCGGTTATCTCGATCATCAGGGCGAGATCTTCGAAAAGCGGTTCGAGCCGGAAAGTTACCGGCTGATCACAAAAATGATGGATCTGTTTGAATTGTCAGATGAAAAGATCCGCCAAATCCGGGCCAGGACCTTTTTCATAGGCATTTCGACCGACTGGCTTTTTCCGGCCAGAGACGTCCGGGCTCTGGCCGAAAAATTCGAATCCGAGGGGGTCGAAACCGAATACATCGAATTGATCTCCCCAGACGGACACGACGCTTTTCTGAGCGACACCGAAAAAATGAACGAAATTTTAAGGAGGGTTTTTGCCGCTGAGGACAAATTTCTGACCACAGAGGCCTGCGGCTGAATCGGTGATGGGTGATAGGTGATAGGTGATGGGAAGTTGGAAAACCTTTCACTTATCACCCAATCACCCATCACCTATCACCCATCACAAAAAAAATGAGCGAAAAAGAAGTGGAAAAAAAATTACCCGTCGATCTGCTGGCCGGAAAGGCCGCCATCGTAACGGGAGGGTCGCGGGGCATCGGCCGCGCGACGGCTCTCCGTCTGGCCGAAGCCGGTGCGGATGTCATCGTCAATTATTTTCAGCATCAGAATGAGGCCGACGAGGTGGCCGCTTTGTGCCGTGAAAAAGGCGTCCGGGCGGTTTCGGTCCGGGCCGACGTTTCCCGACTGAGCGAGGCTGAAGAACTGACCGCCCGGGCTCAGGAAGAGTTCGGCCGGGTCGATCTTCTGGTGGCCAACGCCGGGATCTGGGAAGGTTCTCCGGTCAACGAGATGACCGAGAATCTCTGGGACCGGGTTCTGGACGCCAATCTGAAGGGAACCTGGACGGTTTGCAAAACGGTCAGCGAGATCTTCAAACGGCAGAATTCGGGAAACATCGTCATCGTCTCTTCGACCGCCGGCCAGCGGGGCGAGGCGGGTTATTCCAATTACGCCGCTTCAAAAGGCGGACAGATCTCTTTTACCAAGGCATTGTCGAACGAACTGGCCCCGAACATCCGGGTCAACTGCATCGCTCCGGGCTGGGTCGATACCGGTCTGAACGGCGAGGTCTTCAACGATCCGACCTTTTTTCAAAGAGTCGTCGAGGCGATTCCTCTGAAAAGAGTGGCGACCGCCGACGATGTCGCCCTGTCGATCGTTTTTCTGGCTTCGGACTGGTCCCGCCACATCACCGGAGAAGTCCTCAACATCAACGGCGGCGCCGTTCTCTGCGGATGAGAAAGTGAAAAAGTTTAAATGTGAAAAGGTGAAAAAAGCGCAGAGGTTTGTTTTTCCTGACGCCTCCCAAATCTTAAAATCCGAACTTTTAAACTTTTAAACCTTTAAACTTTTTCACCCAATCTCCCGCTTGACAAATCAAAGGGGCGGGGTTTAGCTTAAAACCTTGCCCCGGTTGGGGCGCGGTTATTTCACAATTTCGGTAGAGGCGCGGTTTTCATGAGTAATTTGTCGGAGAGAGTTTTGAAGGCTTGTCAGATCGTCGGATGAAAGGGATAAACCGCCGAAGCCCGTTCGAGTTCTTCAAGGTCTGCGGGTTGGTTGTAGCGGCTAAATCCGCTAAACTGTCAGCGAAATATTCGTTGGAGTGCTACGGCTATATTTATTCAGATTTTGTTTTTTTGATCAGGTCGGTCGGGCGTTCATTTGTCCGGCTGGCTTTTTTTTATCAGTTGGCGGAGCGGTTGCGGATTTATTGACCATCCGAAAAAAAAAACGATTCTGATCCTGAAAGCATTTGAAAAAAGAGTTTGAGAGGAAAAGTTGAGCGAGATCAAACCAACAGTGATGAAATTCGGCGGGACCTCGGTTCAGGACACCGAGGCTTTTACCCGTGTGGCCGGGATCGTCGGCGGACAAAAGGATGTCGCGCCGGTGGTGGTAACTTCGGCGATGTCCAAATTTACGGATGCGCTTTTGAACGCCTTCGAAACCGCCAAAGCTGGATCTGCGGCCGACGGGTTTTCCTCTCTGGAACCGCATTTTGAAAGACATCAGGCGGTTTCACGGGAACTTCTCGAAGCGGAGCGGCAAACCGCTTTTACCACGGAACTCGATCTGGCCAAAGGTGAACTGAAGGATCTGTTGGTGCGGACCGAACGCCGTTCACTGCCCCTTTCGATGCTCAAAGACGCCGTCGTCTCCTACGGTGAACAGCTTTCCTCGCGCCTTTTGGCCGAGGTTTTTCGGGCCACGGGGATCAACGCCCGGCAGATGGACTCGCGCCGCCTGATAGTCACAGACGATGAATACGGTTCGGCGGCGCCGGTCTGGGGGGAAACCGAAAAACTGATCCGGCTCGAACTGGAAAACCTTTTGGAAAAGGGCGAGGTTCCGGTCCTCGGCGGTTTTATCGCCGCCAGCCGGAGCGGGGAGACGACCACGCTCGGTCGCGGCGGTTCGGATTATTCGGCGGCGCTGGTCGGGGCGGCCCTCAGGGCGAGGGAGATCCAGATCTGGACCGACGTTACCGGCGTTTTGACCTGCGACCCGAGGATCTGCCGGGACGCCCGGACGATCGACACACTGTCTTATGAGGAGGCGGCCGAGCTGGCTTATTTCGGTGCCAAGGTGCTCCATCCGAAAACCATCAAACCGGCTGTCGATCATTCGATCCCGGTCCGCGTCTGCAACTCGCATCAACCCAATGAACGGGGAACGATGATCCTTTCGGAAAGCGGTGTCGCGCCCAACAGGATCAAGTCGATCGCACACAAAACCGGGATCACCATTTTGCGCATTTCATCCGCCCGGATGCTCGGTTCCTACGGTTTCATGTCGGCGCTTTTTCAGGTTTTCGAGCGGTTTCGAACCGTCATCGACGTCATTTCCACTTCGGAGGTTTCGGTCGCCCTGACGCTCGACAACACCGATTCGCTCGATAAGATCGTCGCCGAACTGTCGCGGCTCGGCGACGTCGAGGTCGAGGGCGGTCACGCCGTCATCTGCGTCGTCGGCGAAGGGTTGCGCGCGACCTCGGGTTTGGCTTCAAAATTGTTCTCCACAATTGACGACATCGCCGTTTCGCTCATCTCCCACGGCGCTTCGAGCGTCAATCTGACCTTCGTCGTCAAAGAGGAAAAAGTGGCGGATGTGATCAAGAGATTGCACGGTTCTTTTTTTTAGGCAAGATGAGGATAATTTTTGTAGCCCACGGCGTCGGCCGCGGGTACGAAAGAAAAAAGGAATCGAAGCCTTTGAATTCAATCGCCAGCCTCGGGTTTCGCCTTGGGACTTCGCCGGGGGCCACCAATATGGCATCGGCTTCGCCGATTCGGGCCAAAGGCGGCCTTGAACAACCCGCTGATCTTAATTAAGCCAAAAATTGGTTTGCGGCGATCTGCGTGATTTCAGTTTAAGTTGGAAAATTAAACCCGGCCTTTCTTAAATTTTAATTTTTATTTAGGGGAGTAAAAACCGCCGAAAAACCATCATTTTCAAAAGTCAGGCCGAAAAATACATCCGAAAAAGCAAAAACGAAGGGCGGAAAACTTGAGCGTTTGCTTTTGATCTCCATGATATAGACTCCCCGGCCATTTAAATTCCGAAAGGAAACGTGATTGGTCATGTTAAAAAAGGAATATCTCTTGGAGTTATCGACCGGATCGGTTAAAACCGCGAATGAACCGGCGTAAAAACCGGTCCGGCCGAAGATCGCGAAATTAAATCCGCCATTGCTTGAAAGGACGCCCGAACCGGTCTCGAAGGCTCCGATATCAACGGCCGGACCCGACAGTCGGGAATGAACGTTTCGCTGATCGGAAAGCAGAAACAGGGACGGCGTGTTGAGCGGCAGGGAACAACTGGGGTTAAAGACGCAGCTGTTTCCGGCATTGATCGCCGGGCTTCCGGTTTGCAGCGAAAGGGTATCGGTCTGGCCGCCGTTATCGGTCAAATTGCCGAGCAGCGGATTGATCGAATTATCGTCGCTGACCTGATCGTTATTGACGCCGTTGGTAAAACCCGAACTCTGCCGGGCGTCCGTAACGATGTTATTTCCGAGCGAACTAAAGGCGCCGGAGAGCGCTGTGGCGGTCGTGGAATTATCCTGTCCGATGATCGTATTGAGGACATGGGTCTGAGCGCCTTTGGCGTTGACGATACTGCTTCCCGATGCGGTCGCCGAGTTTCCGCTGATCGAATCGTTGACCAGCAGAACCGAACCGTTATTCTGGAGACCGCCGCCGGTTGAAGCGCTGTTGGCGGTGATGGTCGAATTTATTATTCGGGCCAGAGAATTCCCGTCAGCGTTAAGAAATGCGCCGCCCTGTCCGGCCGCGGCCACGTTCGAACTGATCGTCGAACGGGACAGATTGACCGTTCCGGCGTTGGCAATTCCGCCCCCGTCCTGCGCCGCATTGTCGGAAATGTCGAGGTCGGTCAGATTGACCGTGTTGCCCGATTCGATGAAGATGCCGCCGCCCTTTTCGCCCGCGCCCGCATTGCCGTTCCTGATCGTAAGTCCGCGAATGCGGGTGCCCGATCCGGCATTGCTTTGGACGAGAAATATCCTGAAATTCGGGGTTTCGGGGTTTTGACTTCTTCGAATCGTTAGGCGTCTGGCTCCGGGACCGACGATCGAGACGCTCCCGGTTATGGTCAATTGCCCGAGCGTCAGATCGATGACTGAACCCGGCGGAAGAGCAAAACTAATGACATCGGAGTCGGGGCGGGCATTGGCTTCATCGAGAGCGGCCCGCAAAGTGCAATTCCCGGCCGGATCGGCACAAAGACCGTCTCCGGGATTGGCGTCGTGGGTGTCCGAGTTGTGATCAACCGTCAGCAATGATCCGCCAAAACCCGGTTGGGCCGGAACATTGCCCGCCGCCAAAAGAGAAAACAAAATTACGATGAGTGAAGGAGCTTTGGTGATTTTCATAAAAGTTAAAAGTGAAATTCAGAGGTAACAAAATTTTTTGTAAATTATAGTTGAGAAGGGCAAAAACGGGCAAGAAAAAAAAATCACAAATCAGGTAGGGGCAGGTCTTGTGCCTGCCCGGTCAGTAGGGCAGGTCTTGTGCCTATTATCGGGCGGGCGCAAAACGACGGGCGGCCACAAGACCCGCCCCAACGATTGGCAAATGCTTTTTGTTCGATTAACGCCGCTTTTGTTTTTTTGTTAGAATTCTCCTCATGTTGACCCTCAAATTCGAAGCCGGGACTTTGATCCTCGAAGGGGCGAAAAAGGGAGAACCCGTTCCCGAAAGTTTCATCTGGGACGAGAGGACCAGGCAATTTCGCGCTCCGGCCTACAAATACCGTCGGATAATCATCGATCTCATCCGCTCGAAAACGCCTTACGAGGATCTGGCCAAAACATATCAGGAGTTCGATTTCCGCCAGACGGTTCCGTTAAAGCCGCGGCCCTATCAAACGGATTCGATCGAAAAATGGCGCCAGTCGAACCGTTGCGGGGTCATCATTTTGCCGACCGGAGCCGGAAAAACCCACGTCGCGACGATGGCCATCGAGATCTGCGGGCGGCAGACGCTGGTGGTCGTTCCGACGATCGACCTGATGAATCAATGGTACGACCTGATGCTTTCGACCTTCAAGGCCGAGATCGGCCTGATCGGCGGCGGTTTTTACGAGATCGGGGCGATCACCGTGACGACCTACGCCTCGGCCTTCCGCCATCAGGAACGGCTCGGCAACGGGTTCGGTCTGGTCATCTTTGACGAATGTCACCACCTTCCTTCGGAGGGCTACAAATACGCGGCCGAATTCGCTCTGGCCCCGTTTCGCCTGGGGTTGACGGCGACGCCCGAACGGGCCGACGGGGCCGAGGAATTCCTCGAAGAACTGATCGGTCCTTTCGTTTACCGTCTGGAGGCGCAGGAACTGGCCGGGGAATATCTGGCCGATTACGTGGTCGAACGGGTCGAGGTCGATCTGACGACCGAAGAAAGAGAGGCTTATCAGGCGGAGAGGGAGATCTATTTGAATTTCCGGCGAAAGATGAATCTGCCCTACGGACAGGAGGGCTGGCGGCTTTTTCTGATCCAGAGCGCCCGGAGCGAGGATGGCCGCCGGGCGATGAAGGCTTACCGCAATTACAAGCAGATCGCGCTCGGGACCGATTCCAAACTCCGGGTTTTAAATGATCTGCTGGTTCGCCACAAAAAGGACAAGGTTCTCATTTTTACCCACGAAAACGAGATGGTTTACCGGATCTCGGAAGATCATCTGATACCGGCCATCACTCATCAGACCAATATCAAGGAGAGGCGTTTCTGGCTCGAAGCCTTCAACCGGGGCGATGTCCTGGCGCTGGCCACCTCCAAGGTTTTGAACGAGGGCGTCAACATCCCGGACGCCTCGGTGGCGATAATTTTGTCGGGTTCGGGGTCTTCGCGCGAGCATATCCAGCGGTTGGGCCGGATCTTGCGGAAAAAAGGCGACAAACAGGCCGTCCTTTACGAGGTCGTCGCCCGCGACACGGCCGAAGAACACATCAGCCAGAGGCGAACCGAAGCCCGGCAGTTTCAGGAGGCGAAACAGAGGGGAAAGGGGAGTTTATTTGAATAAGGAGTGATCTCTTTCTTTGGAAAAAATTTCAGTGCACCAAACGGCGATTTTGAAAGAGTTGTCGGATGTAGCGACTGGACCTGCAGACTGACATTGATTGAACAAAATCAAAAACCTCTTTTAAATACCCATCACTTATCACAAATCATTCCTACTCCCATTTCCACCAGCGGGTTGACCGGGATCGAGGTCTTGTAAAAAAGGACGTTCGGGCTCTCCCAGAGCGGTTCTTCGCGGGTTCCCCGTAGATCCTGACCGGCGGCGATGATGAACCGGTCAAAACCGGCTTTTTCGAATTCCTCCAGCCTTCGCTTTAGATCTTTCGGGGTCCAGAAACCGAGGACGTCCAGATAAATTTTTTCACCCGCAGGCGAGAGGATCGAAAAATCGGGGATAAAAGCCGTCTTGCCGAGATCGATGACCTCGCGGTTCTCCTCCAGTTTCCAATCGGTCGAGGATTTTTCCCAGTTTTTCTCCAACTTTTCGATGTCCGAATTGACGTATTCCGGTTCGTCCTCGTAACAGGATCTGATTTGATCCTGCTCAAAGGAAAGGCGGTAAAAAAGATTTCGTCCCTTTTTCTGGGCGATCTCGGCCGACATCTCCCAATCGGTGCAAAGCAGGAGCGCCGGGAGAAAGACCGACATCTGGATCCCGTATTTTTGCGAGCGGTGAAACAGGGAGGCGGCGCCGGTCAAGGTCACCTGATAGCCCTTCGCGGAATTTCCGCCGATCGAATGGATCAGGCCGAAATGTTTGATCCAGCCGAAGATGGACCGGTAATTTGACGCGCTTGACGGAAAAATGCGGATCTTCAATTCGAGGCATTTGTAGAGGAGAGCCTGCGCCTGCGCCAGATTGTAGCGGTCGATCAAATTCCGCGGGGAGATCGTTTCAAAGCGGGTCAGCCGTTGGTTTTCGTTGAGATCCGAGTAAAGATTTTCGAAAACCGAATCGGGATCGGTTTCCAATTCTTCGGCGATCGTCTTTAAGACCTCTTCCTTTTGCGCGGAGCCGGGAAGAACCGGCTGGTGGCGGCGGGCTTCGAGGAAAACCTTCTGGCGGATCTCGATAGGGTCGGCCGGGGATGAAACCTCGAACTCACAGCGGTCATCGAGGAGTTTGATAAAACCCCGCAGGATCCGGTAATTGGTTCCGGTTCCGACATATTCCTCCAGTTCGGCTTCGAGTGCGCCCCGTTTGAAACCGAGAAAATCTTCGAAGATCTCGATCAGATTGGCGGCATCGGTCAGATAATCCTTTCCGTCCGGATTGATGAAACGCGGAAAGACCTGATCGCCGCGCCGGTAATTGATGGCCAGATCGGAAGTCAGCATTAAGGAATTATAAAAGTTTTAAGGTGAAAAAGTGAAAGGGTGAAAAAGTTTGGGGACTTGAGGGTAAGGGAAAATGGAGAAATCAAAAAACGGAAAAACCATCATTTCAGGGGCCGAACTTTTTTTCCAAAAAACACTTTCCCGCTTTTTCACATTTAAACTTTTCAACTTTTCCACCTTTATCCCGTTTCACCCTTCCAGAAATTCTCTGGCCTCGGCCAGAGCGGCCTCCACCTGTTGGTGCGAAGTGCCACCGGCGGCGTTTTTTGAACCGAGGGTTTGCTCCAGCGAGATCGCCTCGAAAACGTCGGGTTCGATTTCGGGTCCGAGTTTTTGCATCTCATCGAGCGAGAGTTCTTCGAGTTCGACCCCGAGTTCGATCGCCCGGAGGACGATCTGACCGACCGTTTCGTGGGCGGTTCGGAAAGACACTCCGCGGCGGGCCAGATAATCGGCCAGTTCGGTGGCGTTTAGATAACCGTGAGTGGCCGCCTGACCGGTCTTTCGGGCGTCGACAGTCAGATTTCTCAGGACGATCGATGTGATCTCCAGCGAATCGGTCACGGTTTGGTCGGCGTCGAAAACCGCTTCCTTATCCTCCTGCATATCCTTGTTATAGGCCAGCGGGAGGCCTTTGAGCATTGTCAGCAGGGAAAGCAGATCGCCGAAAACGCGGCCCGATTTCCCCCGAACCAGTTCCATCGAATCGGGGTTCTTTTTTTGCGGCATGATCGATGAACCGGTCGAAACCCTGTCGGAAAGGGTGAAAAAGCCGAATTCGGTGCCGGAATAAAGGATCACGTCTTCGGCCAGCCGCGACAGGTGGGTCATCGTCAGCGAGGCCGCATAGGCGAAGTCGGCGCAGAAGTCGCGGTCGCTCACCGCGTCCAGACTGTTGCGGGAAATTTCGGCGAATCCGAGAAAACCCGCCACGGCGCGGCGGTCGATCGGGTAAGAGGTCCCGGCCAGAGCGGCGGAACCGAGCGGAAGCACATCGGTTCGGCGTTTCGCCTCAATGAACCGGTCGGAATCGCGCCGGAGCATTTCAAAATATGCCAGACACCAGTGGGGGAAGAGTATCGGCTGGGCCCTTTGCAGGTGAGTGTAGCCGGGAAGAATGGTCCCGCTGTATTCTTCGGCCAGATCCACCAGGGCCGTTTGCGTTTCTTTCAAGACCAGAAGGATCTCGTCGATGGCGTCGCGCATCCAGATCCTCAGAGCGGTGGCGACCTGATCGTTCCGGCTCCGTCCGGTGTGGAGCTTTCGTCCGGGATCGCCGATCATCTCGATCAGTTGGGTTTCAATAAAAGAATGGACATCTTCGTAATTCCCATCTTCCAGAAAATCTGGGTTTTCCAGAGATTCTTCGAAAATGTTCAAAAGCCCGGCCTGGATGTCGAAGGATTCGTCGGCCGTTAAAATGCCGGCTTCCTCCAGTCCCCGGCAATGACCGAGGGAGCCGCGGATATCGGCCGCCAGCAACTTTTTGTCGAATTCGAAGGAGCGGTTGAAGAAGAAAAATTTCTCATCAATTTTTTCCTTGAACCGGCCGCCCCACAAGTTTTCTTTCTGATTTCCCATAAATTGAAAATTTCCTTTGAAAATTCAAAAAATAAAAAAATCCAAAAATTAGGCAAAAAACTTCGGATTGATTCGGAAATTTCGCCCCCGGCCGATCAAGCCGCATTGCGCCGATTTCGGCCCGGCGGACCGGACGAAAAATTCCGGGAAACAATTTTTGAAAATGATTATGTTTTTGTTCGTTTGAGATTATATCGTCCTAATTTTAGCTGCAAGCCCCGGCGCGTTATCCCCAGCTCCCGGGCCGAACGCGTGACATTGTAACCGGTCCGTTCAAGAGCGGCGACGATCAAGGTTTTTTCCAGTTCCTCGACCGCGTCGGGTATTGAAAGTTTAACATAGTTCGAAAAATCTTTCCCGAAATTTTCGGGGTTGGCTTCCGGGACGGAACGCATTTCGGGGGACAGGTCATCGGGGGGGACCGTGGTGTTGTTTTCGGTTCGGGCGATGATCCTCTGGATTTCGTTGCAGAGTTGGCGAATGTTGCCGTGCCATTCGCCGACCGTCAGAAGATCAATTGTTTCGGGTGCAAAACGGATGTTGCGGCGTTGGAATTTTTGGGAGTAGACTTTTACGTAATGTTCGATCAAGGCCGGGATTTCGGAACGCCTTTCGCGAAGCGGGGGGACCTGAAGCCGGATAACGTTCAACCGGTAGTAGAGATCCTCGCGAAAACTTCCCTCGGCGACCTGCTGTTCGAGATCGGCGTTGGTGGCGGCGATGATCCGCACGTCAACCTTGACGGGATGAGATTCGCCGAGCGGCTGGATCTCCCCTTCCTGCAAAAAACGAAGGAGTTTGGGCTGGATCTCAAGCGGCAGGTCTCCGATCTCGTCAAGAAAGAGGGTTCCCCCGGCGGCCGAACGAATCAAACCTTCGGAATTTGAAACGGCTCCGGTGAACGCGCCTTTTCGGTAACCGAAAAGGTGGGCGTCGGCCAGATCCTGCGGGACGGTCGTGCAGTTGAACGGGAGAAAGGTTTTGTCGCTTCGGGCCGAGAGTTTATGAACCGATTGAGCGATCAGTTCCTTGCCCGTTCCGGATTCGCCCGTGATCAAAACGGTGACGTTGGAGGAGCGGATTTTTTTGATTTCCTCGACGAGTTTTTCCATCGCCGGACTGCTGTGGATGAACCCCGGCAGAAAGGAATCGGCCGAGACTTTGTGAAGTTCCTTTTCTGCGGGTTTGCCGGAGGAATGATCCCGCGTTCCGCAAACTTTGAGACCGATCTCGACGATCTTGAGAAGCGGGTCCAGCGAGAGGTTTTCGGGAAAAATGGCCGAGGCTCCGGGCGAAATGATCAAAAAGGTTGAGTCTTCGCCCGGTCCCTGAAATCTTTGAATGAAGAGGTTCGACCGCCGGGCGAAATCCTCGGCCGATTCGGGATCGAACCGTTCCTCGATCTGCCGGAGAAGGCCTGAATTTTCCACGTCCTCGAAACCGTATTTGATCTCGGGATTCGGTTTGCCAAAGGGGCCGGAGGTCAGGATCAGGATATTTGGGGCTTTGGTTTCGTGAAACAGAACCGATGCCAGTTCCCTGAGCAGGAGTTCGCGGGAGATGGTTGAATCGGCCAGCCGCGAAATCAGCGAATTGACCAGGAGCGCGGGGTTTTTTTGAAAAAAATTTGCTTTTGCCGGAATCCGGGAGATCGTTTCTTCGGCCCGTTTTAGATCGGGACCGGCCCCCATCGCGGCAAAGTCCCGGATCGCCCGGCGGATGAAATCCCGGGCCTTTTCCGGGTTTGTCGGGGCGAAGGAAAAACCGAGCCAATAGTTCGCCAACGCCAGCCGGTAGCGGTCGCCGAGGATCTCAAAGATCGAAGCGCTCTGGCCGAAATGCTGGCGGGCGGTTTCGAAATCTCCTTTCTCGGTCGCCAGCCGTCCGAGAAGCCTTTGCAGTTCCCCGACCGATCCGAGATCGATCTCGGTCTGAGAGATCTCGTTCCTTAAAAATTTCAGATTGAGACCCGATTCCTCCAACCGCTGCAAATTCAGATAGGCCTCGGATTTTAACAAACGAGCCTCACGAACGGCTTGCCGGTCGCCGATTTTTTCGCCGATTAGCAAAACCTTTTTGGCAGTTTTCAGGGCCTCCTCGGGTTTTTTTTCGGCCAGGAAACATTTACCCAATGTTCGCAAAGATTGCCAGGTGTACCATTGGTTTTGATGTTCACGGGCGATTTCGACGGCTTTTTCCAAAAGGTTGCGGGCCTCGGACAACTCGCCCCGAAGGATCTTCAGCTCGCTCAGAGAGTCGAGCACCATCGGCAGTTTGGCGCTTCTGGCATCGAGGTTTTCGGCCAGTTCAAGTGCTTTTTCAAACTCCCGCTCGGCCCGCTTCCAATCCCCGAGCAACATCAGATGAACGCCGAGGTTGTTGTAACCGGCGATGGCGTTGGTTTTGTGTTCGGTCGTTTCGTAATAACTGACCGCCTTTTCCAGATGTCCGATCCCTTCTTTGACCCGCCGGGCGAAGATGCAAACCGCCGCCAGATTGGTGTAGGTCATTCCCAGCAAATAGGCGGCCGGCCGGTCTCCGACGAGTTTTAAAACCTGTCCGAGATGTTCGAGCGCGGGTTCGTATTCACCTTCGAAAAGTTCAACCAGGGCAACGGCGAAATAGCTTTCGGCCAGCCCCCGCCAGTCTCCGGTGTTGCGGAAATGAGCCAGCGCCTTGCGCGCGTGATCCCGGGCGATCGGATACTCGTTGATGGTTCGGTAGATCCGCGACAATGCGAGGTAAACCGTTCCCAAGGCGGTTTCCTCATTTTTGCCGTTGTTCAGCCGGCGAAGTGCGGAATTGAGGAGGGCGATGGCTTTGGGAAAATCCCCTGTGTAATTGTAGGCCAGGGCGAGCCGGACCCGGATCCGGATCTGAGTTTCGAACCGGAGTTCGGTCAAAGAGTTTCCGGTTTCATAATCCTGAAGGGTTTCGACCGCATCGGCGTGGCGGCCCTGAAGTTCGAGGGATTCCGACAAAAGGCATTTTGCCTCGGCCGCCAGTTCCAGATCGCCCCGGTTTCGAACCAGAAAAGCCGAAAGCCTTTGTTGGGCGGCCGAAGAAAGCCCGCGGTCCATTTCCAGGCGAATTTCTTTCAGTTCGGCCATTAAACCGTGCTTTTTCGTTGAAGCCATCATATTCTCAAAGATTGGGGGGCGGTTCGGGGACGGGGCGGAAAAGAAAAAATGCCCCGATCCGAAGAATAAAAGTTAATCGGTAAAAACCGGCATCCGACCCGAGTCATCTCCCCGGATTCGCGCCGTGGCCGATTGGATCAACAACGAGTTGATGTAAACCGTATCGGCCACGATGACCCCGTCGCAGACGATCACCCCTCCCGGCAGGATCAGTGGGCTCCCGAGGAGGGAATCGGTCGAAACGAAAAAGATTCCGCTTCCCATAACTCCTCCGAGGCTGGTCTGGATCTGATCGGCGACGATCACCCCGTCGGCCATCATCGCCCCGTCGCAGACGATCACTCCATCGGGCGTAATGATCAAGCCGTCGCAGACTATGACGCCCAGATCATAGATCTTGTGGTATTTCAAGAACAGGTTCTCGCCAGTTACGAAAGCCCTTCCGAGGCTGATCCCCTGAGCCCAGGTAAAAGTTTCCCCGGCGATGGTGGTGGTGGCCGGATAGGGAATCTCCCCGACCGACAGGAGCGGGGTTCCGAGTTCGGGATGGTCGGGCAGATCGCGACGGATCAATTTGGCCAAACGGATCGCGCCTTCGACGTTCAATTGTCCGGCACCCTGTTCAAATTGGTTGAATCCCGCCAGAGGTTGGGCCGTATATTGAAGGATCGCCTTGACCATATTGGGCGTCAGATCGGGATTGGCCTGCAAGATCAGCGCGGCGGCACCGGCCACGATCGGCGAGGCCATGGAGGTTCCGCTCAGAAACATCATATTCCGGGAGCCGCTCGAACTGACCCGGGCGTCAAGTTCGGGATGGTTGCCGACCAGAGTGTTCCTTTCGGCGTTGGCTGAAATGAGCCAGTTTCCCGGAGCCACCAGATCGGGTTTTAGGATGTTGTCGAAATGTTTGACCCCGGCCTCGTCCAGACTGTAACTGCGGGTCGGCCCCCGCGAACTGTAGGTCGCAACCGCGTCGTCCGCCCGTCCGTCGGTGCCGAAAGTGTTGCTGGCGCCGACCGTTATAACCGAGGGTTCGTTTCCGGGAGAATGGATCAATCCGTAAACTTTTTGCCCCGTTTCGTCTTTTCCGTTGTTTCCCGCGGCCGCCACCACCACGATCCCCGCATCGACCAGCCGGCGGGCGGCCCGGCAAAGCGGATCATCCAGATAGGAATCGACCGCCGGCATCCCGAGACTCAGATTCACGACCCGGATGTTAAAGGCGGTGTGATTGGCCAGGATCCAGTCCAAGGCCGTCAAAACATCGGTCAACCGGCCGGTACCGTCCGCTTTCAGCACCCTTAAATTCAAAATTTTGGTGTTCGGTGCCATTCCCCGGTAAGCCCCGTCGGCGATTTGCCCGTTTCCGGACGCCAGAGCCGCAACGTGGGTTCCGTGTCCGAAGGGATCGTCCCGGTTGGCTTCGCCCGTAAAATCCCGGCTCAAGACGACCCTGCGTCTACCGTTTTCGTCGAGAAACGATTTGTGGCTTTCGTGGACCCCGGAATCGAGGATCGCGATGCCGATCTCAGATCCGTTCGGGGCGGCCGGAAATTGTCCGGTCAGACTTTCCACTCCGGTTGTCGCCGTTACGTGACCGAAAAGTTCGACCTCGCGTTCGGGAGAGATGAATTCGACCTCCGGCAGTTCGGCCAATTGGGTGAGGTCTCCGGCCGGAAGTTCGGCGACGATCGTATCGAGCTTTGAAAAACGTTTAAACGAAACGGACCCGCCTCCGGACAAAATCCTTTCGGCCAGAGGGCCGGGCTCGGATCTGAATTGGATGACGGCCTTGATTTGATCGAATCCGGCCCGGAGTTCCCTCCGGCGCAGGTCCGAAGACAATTTTTCGGACCGCGTTTTTTCTCTCGAAAAACTTTTTGAAGGAAAAAAATCTTTTCTTTCTCGCGCAAATGTTTGACCTGCGGCGAAAGGCGTAAGCGAGGTGAGGAAAATTGAGTTTACGATCAATCCGGCTAAAAAAAGACGGATCCCTCCCTTTGTTCTTTTCATTATCAACCCTCCCTCAATGATCAAAAAAAATACAGCCGTTTCACAAACACAGTCTTTTAACCGGCGGGAAAAAGACAAATTTCAAAAAAAAAGCCGGAATTTTGAAAAAAAATTCCGGGCGGGGGTTTTCCCCGGAATTACCTGTGAAACTCCTTCGCAGTGCGAACAGGATTCGCACCCTTCGGTCTAACTCCTTTCATTAATTGGCATTTTCAGGGTTTTTTCATCTGATAAAGCCGAAAGGTGTGTATTTGGTTCACGTTTCCAAGAAGTGTCGGAAGAAGCCTGAAAATTTTCAAAAAAAGGCTGGAAGGCCCGAATTTACAGGGCCGGAGCGAAGTAGGGAGACCGATTCAATGGCTTTGGCACGGGGGTTGTTTTTCAAATCTGCGACAAGAAACAAAACGAACGATTTTCGCCGAAAAAGGGAGGGGAGAAAAAATGGTCCTGGCAAAAGATTACGAAACTGAGAGCTACCTTTCATCCGGGATTTCCGGTTTTCATTACAACGGCTTTCGCAATGAAGCGCCGAAACCGGTTATTTTGCGGACGGACAAACCGGTCATTAAGACGGGGACGGCTTTCGGCAACAACCGCCGGAAACAACCCAAGATTTTGCTTTATTCGCACGACACCTTCGGTTTGGGAAACATCCGCCGAACCCTGCTTTTGGCGGAAAATTTCAAAAAACAGTACCCCGGTTCCTCGATTTTGATAATCACCGGTTCTCCGGTCATCCACGCATTTCGTTTGCCCGAGGGGATCGATTACATCAAGCTCCCCTCGCTCGATCGGGTCGATGCGGAAAAATATCAGCCGATGTTTCTGGCCGATTGCGCCGAAGAGATCAGACAAACCCGGGAGGCGATCATCGAAAAGATCGCCCTCGGGTTTAACCCCGATCTTTTCATCGTCGATAAAAGGGCCGCCGGGATAAACGGGGAACTGCTCCCCGCCCTGAAAAAGGTGCGCCGCAAAAAGCCGGAGGTGCGGATCATTCTCGGTTTGCGCGACATCCTCGACGCCCCGGAAAGAACGGGCCGGGTTCTGCGCGAGAACGGCAGTTATTCGGTGATCGAAAAATTTTACGATGAGGTCTGGATCTACGGCCTGAGGGAGGTCTTTGACACCGCCGCCGAATACGGTTTTCCCGGCAAGATCAGGGAAAAAACCTTTTATTGCGGGTATTTGAAGCGGCCGGTGAGAAAGCGAAAACCGGGCGGAAAAGATTTTCGGATCCTGGTGACCACGGGCGGCGGAGGCGATGGTTCGCGGATGATCGGAACCTATCTCGAAGGGCTGTCGGTTGGGGGAATAAAATTCCCGATTTTTTCGAAAATAGTTTTCGGGCCGCAGATGCCCGAAAAAACCCGGGCCGATCTTCTGGCGCGGTTCGGAGGACTGCCGGAAACCATTTTTTCCGATTTTGAGGCCGACCTGACGGAAGATTACGCCGAGGCGGATCTGGTGATTTCGATGGCCGGTTACAACACGGTTTGCGAACTCCTGTCGCACCGCAAACGGGCGATCCTGATCCCCCGCTCGGAACCCGTTCGGGAACAGTTGATCCGGGCCCGGTTGCTTTCAAAACTTGGGATCTTTGAAATGGTCGAGCCGACAAAATTGAGCCCCGGAACCCTGATTGAAAAGATTTCCGGGATTATCCGAACGGCAAAAAGGCAACGGCTTTTTCCCGAAATGGACGGTCTTCCCCGGATCAACCGGAGGGTGGAAAACCTTTTGGAGGAGATGATATGTGCGAGCTGAACAAACCCAAGGCTGGAACCATCGCCTATATTTTGAAGAATTTTCCGAAATTGTCGGAGACCTTTATTGCCAGTGAAATTTACCGGATGGAAAAACTGGGCGCGGATTTGAAATTGTTCGTCATCAAACCGCCCACCGAGAATTTGAAACACGACCTGATCGAAAAAATCAAGGCCCCCAGGTTTTACCTGCCGGCGACCGAGTCCCTATCCGAAATGAGGCTCGTCAAATGGCTGAAAATTCATTTCAAAGGTTTTCGGGACGGGCTTTTCAACGTCATCAAACGAAAACCGTTGGCGGTCCTGAAGGCGGCGAAGTTCGCTTTTGTGCAGGCGGTTCGCGCCCGCAAAGGTTTTTTCGCCTTTCCCCGAAAGGTGTATCTGAAGGAGTTTTTACAGGCGGCCGCCATCGCCGATCAGATTCTGAGGGACGGGAATATCCGCCATCTCCACGCCCATTTCGCCCACGGGGCGACGACCGTCGCCTGGATGGTCTCGATCATCACCGGACTCAGGTTTTCATTTACCGCCCACGCCAAAGACATCTATCTGGAGTCGCTCAACCCGGCCGGTTTGCTGGGCCGAAAAATGGACGCCGCCGAGTTTGTGGTGACCTGCACACAGGCCAACCGAAAGCACCTTCAATCTCTCAGCCAAACTCCCGTTCACTGTCTTTACCACGGGTTGAACACCGAATTTGCGGGACTTTCCGGAAAGAGAAGCGGCGGTGACGGCGGCCGGTTAAGGGCTTTGGCGGTTGGAAGACTGGTTCCCAAAAAAGGCCTTGACGTTTTCGTCGAAGCCTGCGGGATTCTGCAAAAAAGGCAGGTCAATTTCATGGCGCAGATCGTCGGGGAAACCGGTGAACTCGAACCCAAACTAAAGTCCCTGATCGAAAAGCACAAACTTCAGGAGGCCGTAACGCTGACCGGCGCCATGACCCAGAATTCTCTTTTCCGCGAATATAACCGGGCGGATGTTTTCTGCCTGCCCTGCCGGATCACGGAAAACGGAGACCGCGACGGCATCCCGAATGTCATGGTCGAAGCGATGTGGTGCCGGGTGCCGGTGATTTCGACGGCGGTTTCAGGCATCCCCGAAATCATCAGGAACGGGGAGAACGGCCTTTTGGTGGAGACGGAAAACCCGATCGAACTGGCCGATTCGATGCAGAGAATCCACGAGGACAAATTCTACGCCGAGCGTCTGGGAGAAGCCGGACGGCGAACGGTCCAGAAAAATTTTGATGGGGATATTTCGGCCCGGAAGCTGAAAAAATTGCTGGACCGATTTTTGATCCCGGAGTGATGAGGGAGTTGTTTTCCGAAGAAAAAAAAGGGAGAAGACATGCTTTTGTTAGAAACAGCCGAAATCAGGAATAATGCCCGTCGAGCAAGGCCGCGAAGGGTTTTCTGCGTAACCGAGAAAACCCGCCAATCAAGTGAAACGGCCGGGGACGCGATCCGGGGGATTTTTACCAACGCCGGTCTCCGGCTCGATCCGGGAAAGCCGGTGGATTTTTCCCAAAACCCGCTTCCGACCGATGAGGAATGGCAGATCGAATGGTTCAAATTCTATTTCGGGCTGGATCTGGCTCACACTTTTGACCTGACCGGGGAAGAGAGGTTTTTGCGAACCTGGGAACAGTTGGTCCGGGCGTTCATTCGCCAGGTTCCTATCGGTTTCGATTCATCGGACGTGGCCGCCCGGCGGGTGCAAAATTGGATTTACGCCCGACAAAAGTTTTCTCATTCTTTATGGTTTGAGGGGTTTTCCCGGGGGTTCGAAGAGGAACTCGGGCGGAGCCTCAAAGGTCAGATCTCCTTTATCCGGGAAAATCTGACTTCGGAGAGGAACCACCGAACCCTGGAACTTTACACCCTTTTTATCGCGGCACTGGCGTTGCCGGAACTCGACCCGGAAAAAGAACTCCTCGGCTTTGCCCTGAAAAACCTGCAACAAAACCTCCTGACCGACATCCGGCCGGACGGAGTTCACCGGGAACAATCGACCGATTATCACCTGATCGTTTTGCGCTCGTTTCTCGGGGTCAAGAAAAACGCCGGAATGTTCGGCCTTCAGTTGCCCGAAATTTTTGACCGAAGATTGGAAAGAGCCTGTGAATTTGCCATGCATATTCACCGACCCGACGGTTTGATCCCGGCGCTTTCCGACGGCGATACCGGGGATTTTTCCGACCTTCTGATCCTGGCGGCGGAGCTTTTCGGCAGAACGGATTTTCTTTACGCCGGGACCCGTGGGAAGAGCGGTCGTCCGCCCCGGAGGCGAAACGTCAGTTTTGAAAAGGGCGGTTATTACATCCAGCGGAGCGGTTGGGGGCAAAAGAACAAAGATTTTCGGTCGCAGAGGTTTCTGGTTTTTGACTGCGGCCCGCTGGGCGACGGCGGCCACGGCCATTACGATCTGCTGAATTTGGAGATCGGGGCTTTCGGCAAACCGCTGATCGTCGATCCGGGCCGTTATACCTATTCCGAGGAGGGGCCGGTTAATTGGCGACGTTTTTTCAAGGGAACCAAAGCCCACAACACTGTTTGTGTTGACGGGCTAGATCAAACCGCTTATTACCGCGGGAAACCGAAGGGGCCGGTGGCGTCGGGTAAATTGATCGAGCGGATCGAGACCGATAACCTCGATATTTTATCCGGCAAGGCCTTCAGCCAGCTTTACAATGCCTCGCACACGCGCCGCATTTTCTTTGTCCGGGGACGGTATTGGGTGATCTGGGATCGACTCGAATCGCCCGATCCGCACCGTTACGACCTGAGGTTCCATTTAACGCCGGAAACCTGGAACCATTTTCGGTTGGAGACCGGTGAAACCAACCGGACCGTCCTTACCGGCGGAGTCGCTCTGGTTTTCGAAAAACAAAAAAATCCGGTCATCGAACCCGGCTGGTATTCCCCAGAATACGGCGTCAAACACCGTATTCCCTGCGTCAGCGTGGTGGAAAAGGATGGGGCTTCGGCCGATTTTTTCACCATCGTTTATCCGTTCGAAAAAAGGGAGCGGGCGCCGGAATTCGAGGTTTTTTCCGGGCCGAAAGACATCCGTTTGGAGGTCGCCCGAAAGGCTGAAGGGACGGATCGAAAAGAGGTTCTGGGCTGGAAATTGGAGGGGGAAACCCTGAAGGACATATTTTTTGAAACCCGGGAGGTGAAAAGATGAGAGCCGTTGCCAGTGAAACCGAGGGATTTTTCGCTTTCGATCCGGCTTTTCCGCGCCGGGATGATGGGTTGTCGGTGGAGGCCATGGGCCGAAGTTTTGGTTCGGCGCTGAGAACCGGGATCGAATCCTGTCAGTTGATCCGGGTCAAATACCGGCCGGAAACCAGCCTTCGGGCCTTGTACCGGGTGGAAACCGGAGACGAAAGCCATCTATTGACCGCCCGCTTTTTTTCGGGGGAGGGAAGCGCCCGGATTTACGAAGAATTGAAGACCCGGACCGGGGTTTTTCACGATCAGGATCTGGGGGCGATTTTTTGGAAATTTCCGGCCGACCGGAAGATCATTCATCTCAATAAAATTTCGGTCGGTCCTCGAAAAGACCTGAAAGGATCGGGGAATCTTTCGGCCGGGGGCGAGTTGGTGGCCTACGCGCCGGAAAAATGCGCCACTTTCAGGATCTCCAATCGGGCCGGGGAGGCCATCACCTACGCCAAGATTTTTGCCGATAAAAAGGATTCGGAACGGATTTTTTCGATCTACCGGGATCTTCCGGCCGGAAAAGGAGAGCTTTTCCCGCAGGCGGTTTGTTATTCGCCGGCCTGTCAGACCCTTTTGATCGAAGCTGTCCGGGGGAAGCGTCTGGCCGATCTGGAAGAGGCGCGGCTTTCCGGGGCCTTCCGCAAATTCGGGGCTTTGATAGCCAATTTTCATCAACAAAAACGCCCCGCCGGTTTGCCGGAGTTTTTCCGCCACAAACCCGAAAAGATCAGCCGGACGCTGAAGATGATCGGAAAAACAATGCCGAGTCATTTTAGCCGGGCGGAAAAACTGGCCCGAAAATTAAACCGTCTGCCGGAAATCAAGGGCCAAGAAGATGTGGTCCTTCACGGCGACGTTCACCCCAAAAATGCCATTTGCCGGGAGGACGGCCGTTTGATCCTGATCGATCTGGATCAGGTCGGTTTCGGCCCTCCGGCGGCGGACATCGGCAGTTTTTTGGCGGGGCTTTTTTACAAGGAACTGATCGGCGACATCACTTTGGAGCGGAGGAAAGACCTTTTCGGCGGTTTTCTGGCGGGTTACGAAACGGTTCGTCCCCTGCCCGTTGAAAAGGCGATTTGTCGGCACACGGCGGCCGCCATTTTCACCGAACGGTGCGGTCGGGCGATCAATCGTTACCGGGTTGAGGGGCTTCAAAAATTCGCCAGCCTTCTGGATCTGGGCGAGAGGGTTCTGGAGGGAGGGGTTTTATGAAAACCGAGATTTTGAAAGATTGGAATTTAAACACGGCCGAAATTTTTTGCCGGACATTTCAAGACGCCAAATTGCTCAAATACCGACCGGGCAAAAGGGGTTTGTTTCGGGTCAAGATCGAAAAGACCGATTATTTTGTCAAGATCTACCCGAAGAAGTTCTTGCGCCAAAACCGGGGCGAAAACATCCATCTGGTGGGAAAAAAACTTTGGGATGCGGCGAATGAGGGGAAATTTGGCTTTCGGGTTCCGACGCCGGTCTTCTGGGATGGGAAAACGAGAACGCTCTGGCAAAAAAAGCTGGAGGGCCGTCCGGCGATCGAATTCTTAAAAGGGAAAACTCAAAAGGATCTGATCTTTCAGATAGGACGATCGGTGGCCCAAATCAACGATTCGGGCATTCCGGCTCAGAACATTTTTGACTGGAAGGCCCAGTTTCAGGATTCTCTGGAATTCGCCTCAATGTTGAGCGGGAATTTTCCGGTTTTGAAACATCGGGTCGCAAAGCTCCTCGAATATCTGGCCCGCCTTCGCCCCGTTCAGATTTTGGTTCCGACTCACGGGGACATGCATGTCGATCAATGGCTTTTTGACGGGATAAGTCTGGGATTGCTCGATTTTGAGGACTTCTCACTGGCGGCCGGAGAAAGGGATTTGGCTTTTTTCATAGTTCAGGCCGAAGCTCAATATTCAAACCTGATCGATGTCAAAAAACTGGAGAGGATTTTACTTGAGGGTTTCTCGGCGGCCGGAAAAAGAGCCGATCGGGGGCTTTTACAGATTTACAAAGCGCACAAATGGCTGGCCAAAGCGGCCAGAGCCGAGAGCGCCGACCGGGCGCAGGTGATGTTGGAAAAAGCATTTGAAGGTTTGGAGGGAAGATGAGCTTGTATCAGGAAAAATCCAGATTTTGGCAAATCATCGGGAGCCACGTCGGGGCGGAGAAAAGGAGTTTTATTTTGGCCGTTTTGGGCACCATCCTGATCGCCGCGATGGATCTGCTGCGGCCCTGGACGCTGAAGATCGTCATTGACAATATCCTTTTGTCAAAACCCCTTCCGCCGCTGCTTTCCTCTTTCGCGTCGGTTTTCGAGGAGCAGAAATTGTTATCCGTCATCGGGGTCGCCTCAAGCGTCGTCATTATCAGCGGGGTCAAGGGCTTTTCCACCTACTGGCAGGTGTTTCTTTCGTCCCGGATCGGTTTCCGGTTGGCTCACCGGTTGCGAGGAGAACTGTTCGTTCATCTTCAGAGACTCTCGCTTTCGTTTCACAAAAGGGCGGAAACCGGAGAACTGCTGACCAAGGTTACCAATGACACGAACAATCTGAGGGACACTTTTGCCGAATTCGCGCTGACCTTTTTCACCCAATTCATTACTCTGGCGGGGATGATCATCATTATGCTGTTGATGAATTGGAGACTCAGTTTGATCGTTGTGGCCACCTTCCCGGTTCTGACCGTGATCTCGGCCTACCGCTTTTTCGCCATTCGGGAGTCGGCCCGCCGTCAGAGAAAGGCCGAGGGCAAGATCGCTTCCAATCTGCACGAGGTTTTGAATTCGATCGCCGTGGTTCAGGCTTTCGGACGCGAAAAATACGAGGAAAAAAAATTTGAGACCCAAAGCCGGATGACTCTTGACGAAAGTTTGCGAACCGCCAAACTCGAAGCCGTCTCCTCGCGTTCGGTCGATCTGGTGGCCGCTTTTGGAACATTTGCGGTTTTGGTTTTCGGGTCTTTGCAGGCTCTGGAGGGAAAAATAACTCCGGGAAGCGTCTTGGTTTTTGTCGCCTATATGAACAGTCTGAACGTCCCGATCCGAACCCTGGCCAAGGTTTCGGCCAAGATCTCGCGGGCCTGGGTGAGCGCCGGAAGGATCAGGGAAATCCTCGATGTCCAGCCCGAGATCGAGGACAAGCCGGGGGCTCTGACGGCCGGGAACCTGCGCGGCGAGATCGAATTCAGAAACGTCTCGTTCGGTTACGCGGGCGGCAAAGACGTCCTCAAAGACGTGTCGTTCAGGCTTTTTCCGGGGCGAAAGGTGGCTCTTCTGGGGGTTTCGGGAGCGGGAAAATCAACCATCGTCAGTCTGATCCTGCGTTTTTATGATGCGAAAAAAGGAGCGGTTCTGGTCGATGGGCGGGACATCCGGGATTACCGGCGGGAATCGCTCCGGAGCGAGATCGGGATCGTCCTTCAGGACACGGTTTTGTTCGGGGCCACGGTCCGGGAAAACATCGCTTACGGCAAACTTGGGGCGACCGCCGACGAGGTGATTTTGGCGGCCAAGGCGGCCAACGCCCACAAATTTATCAAAAAATTAAAGAACGGTTACGACACGGTGATCGGCGAGGGCGGCGGGACGCTTTCCGGGGGCCAGCGTCAACGGATCGCCATCGCCCGGGCTTTTATCCGCGACGTTCCGATCCTGATTCTGGACGAACCGATGACCGGACTGGACGTTCACAGCGAGGGCGAGATACGCGACGCGATGCGCCGTTTGATGAGCGATAAATCGTGTCTTCTGATCACTCACGACATTCAAAATGCGGCCGAGGCGGACACCATTCTGATTTTGGAGAACGGGCGCATCACGCATCGGGGAACCCATCGGGAACTGTTGCAGGAAAGCGAAAAATATCGCGATCTGCTGGCCCGGAAAAAGGTCCTTTCGATCCAAGGTCCGGGAGGCGAAAGGTTGGCCCCAGGTAAGAAAAAACGGGTCGGTGCGGAAAATTGAAAAAGCGGGAAATCTCCCCGTTCGGCGGGAGGAAAACCGGAGGTTTGGAAAAATGAACGAGGACAAAAAGAAAATCTTAATTTATTGCCAGCATTCGCTCGGAATGGGACATCTGGTTCGTTCGCTGGCGCTGGCCGAAAATCTGACCGCGGATTTTCGGGTCAGATTGCTCAACGGCGGGCGATTTCCGAAACGATTGCCCGTCCCTACGGGGCCCGAGATCTTCAATTTGCCGCCGGTCGGTCTGGACAAAAATCATCGTCTGGTGAGCGGCGACAGAAGGCGCTCGGTGGAAAGGGCGATCGATTTGAGAAAAGAGATCCTTCTGGAACAATTTCGAACATTCCGGCCGGATATCCTTTTGATCGAGCTTTTCCCCTTCGGACGCAAAAAATTTTCCGGAGAACTCCTTCCCCTGCTCGAAGAAGCCAAAGGCCGGGCCCGGATCGTTTGCAGTCTGCGGGACATTCTGGTCGGGAGGCCGGGCGATCAGGAGAGTTTTGAACGCCGGGCTCTGGAAACGGCCAACCGTTTTTTTGATGCGATCCTGATCCATTCGGATGAAAATTTCGCCAGATTTGAAGATTCTTTCAAAAACCGGAAAGAATTGCGGACTCCAATCTTTTACACGGGTTTCGTGGTGCCGGGGGAGGATAAACGGAAGGTCGGGCGAAAAAGCGGAAAAACGAAAAAAATCATCGTTTCGGCCGGCGGAGGCATCGTCGGGGAAAAGCTTCTGCGGACTTCGATCAAAGCCCATCAAATTTTGTCGCGGGACGGGAAGGTGGAGACGACCGTTGTCACCGGGCTGTTCTTGCCCGAGGAGAATTTTCAAAAACTGAAGGCCGAAACCAACCGGATCAGAGGGCTGAAACTGATCCGGTTCGTCCCCGATCTTCGCGACAGAATGGCCCGATCCGATGTTTCGGTAAGCCAGGGAGGCTATAACACGACCTTCGATATTTTGTTGTCCGGCGTGGCGGGGATCGTCATACCTTACAGCGAAAACGGAGAGGATGAACAGCAGAGGCGGGCTGAAAAACTCCAAAAGATCGGGGCTTTGCGGGTTTTGAGGGCCGAAGGTCTGACCGGCAGAAAACTGGCCTCGGGGATAAAAAATGCATTTTCTTTTCAGCCAACGAAATTTTCGCCCGACATCGAGGGGGGTAAAAACTCGGCAAAAATTCTGCAAGATATCTTGCCGGGTCGTCGGGCGAAAACTAACGGAGAAAAATCCTGGCTTCGACCAGTCCGCGAAATTTTAACGCGGGAGGAGGGCGAGGTCAGGATTTTTTTCCGTGATGACGATGCGGGATTGGGGGACGAACGGTTGTTCTCATTGCTCGATATCTTTGAAAAATACCGGATGCGGCTCGATCTGGCGGCAATTCCAAAAGCGGTTACTCGGGAGTTGGCCGGAAAATTAACCGACCGGATCCGCCGTTCGAACGGGCTTTTTTCGGTTCATCAGCACGGCTTCGCCCATGTCAATCACGAACCGGACGGGCGGAAATGTGAATTCGGCAAACGGCGCACGACGGATCGGCAGTTTGAAGACGTTTCCGATGGCAAAAAAATATTGAGTGAGTTGTTCGGCCCGCTTGTTCAACCAATTTTCACGCCTCCCTGGAACCGTTGCACAAATGCCACGGCCGGGGTTTTGCGGGATTTGGGGTTTCAGATCCTATCGCGCGAATCCGAAGCCGAAAGATTGGATCTGAATGGGTTGCTGGAGGTTCCGGTTTCGATTGATTGGTTTGCCAAAAGAAAAGGGGTTTTTCTGGAAAAGGAACAAATCGGCCGGATGCTGGCGGGAAAGATCGCCGGAGGAAAAGCCTTCGGAATAATGTTGCACCACGCCGAGACGGACGCCGTCGAGAGGGAAAACTTTGAGGGATTGTGCCGTTTGCTGGCCGGGTTCAGCCGGGTGAAATTTATCTCGATGTTGGATCTGGCGGCCGAACGGCAAAAAGGGGCCTCGGTGGGTATGGATTGCTTTTGACCCGGATCTCGGGCCGGTTTTATTGATGGAAAAAGCGGGGGAAAAGAAAATGAGAACGGTTTATTTATTTGCGATGATGTTGGTTTTTGGGGTTTTTTCGACGCCGGTTCCGGGGCAGACCGATGAGGCGGAAAAGGGCAAAACCAAAATGGAAAAGACGAAATGGACGATCGTTGTTACCGACCCTTTGGTTTCGAAACCGGCTCATCGGTCGGAAGAGTCGGTGAGCGGGAAGGAAAAAGAATCCTCTTCCCGCAAATCGGAAGAAGTTGAATCTTCCCCCGAAAAAAAAGAGGCGGCGAAATCGGTGATGGCGGAGGAAGAAGAGAAGGCAGAAAGCGGGGAGAAAAAGGAAAAAAAGGATCAAGAGGCGGGGAAATCGGCCGGGGCGTCGGGGAGTTTTTCCGATTGGGAGAAGACCTGGAGCGTGGTTGCCGCTTTTTCGACCTCTTTTGATTCGAATCTGGAACATGATCCGATTCCGGTTCGCGGTTTCGGTTTCATTCCGTCGATTACCGCGGGCTATCAAATGCGCTCCGGCAATCAGCGTCTGCGGTTTATCTATTCATTTGCCGCCGCCCGTTACACGATTGACACCGATCTCAATCGTTTCGGAAATTATTTCGCCGCCGCTTATCGGTTTTCTGCCGGAAAATGGAGTTTTGAGACCGACGGTGAGGTCAGCCTGAAAGGGACCAACGAGGACCGGGAAACCAACAATCAGTATGTTCTGACCGAAACGATCGGTTACCGTTTCGACAAAAAGACCCGGATCAATTTGTACGGCGCCTACCGGATCAGGCGTTTTCCCTCCGAGGATGCCGACCGCAACGCCGTCAATCCGATGCTCGGTTTGAAGTTTTCCAGGGAGTTAACCAAGCGTTTCGAATGGTTTGCCGGTTACCGGTATGATGAGAACCGGGCCGTCAATCCCCGGCAAAATTATTACCGTTCGACCTATAAAACCGGTTTTGAAGCCGCTTTGACCGGAAACGATCAACTGGAAACCGAAATATCCTTTCGCCCGCGCCGTTACAAAAATCGGCTGGTCGATGTGGGCGCCGCCGAGGTTTTGAGACGCGACAAAAAATTGGGCGTGGATGCCGTCTGGAGGCATAACGTGACCCGCCATTGGGGTTTTGAAACCGGATACCAGTTCGAAAGGCAGACCTCCAATGATCCCGATAAAATTTACACCAATCACCAGATCGTTTTCACCGTCTTTTATCATTGGGGAAACGGCGATCTGATCATTCCCTGATAAATTAATCAAACAAGCTGGTGCCGGCGAACCGGGAGGCTTTGATCAGCGAGGGTTTTTTTTAGAATGAACCCTCGCGAAGATCAAAGCCTTTCGGTTGCCGGGAAGGATTAAGACTTTTACCGGAGTGTTTTTTCGCTAATTGAAGAGCGCAAAGATCGTATTTTGGTAGTGATCAAAAGTAATGCTGACAAATGAATGTCCCGCAGGGACTCTTGTCGTAATAGCCCGGCGATTGATCGCCGGGTACAGGTTCTCTCTCAGATCCATAGTCCTGAAAGGACGAAAGATAAATGTGAATTTGGCAAATTCGAGACTGTCCCTTCAGGACTTGACGACGACATCGGTTGCATAATCCCGGCGATCAATCGCCGGGCTATTTTCAGATGCTCCGTTGGAGCAATTAGATTTTGCTCAGCATTACTTTTAATCACAACCCGTATTTTTTTAGGTTCATTACTCACATTCAAATTATTGGTCTATAATTTCCTTATCCTCTGTAAGAAGATTTCAAAATTAATTTTCGGGTGAAATCTTTTTTTGCAAAACTTTTTATTTTGTTTTGTTTGCCGGCGGTTGCCGCGGGGCAGTACCGGTTTGACATCTGGACGACCGACAGGGGGTTGCCTCAAAACTCGGTAAACGGGATTTTTCAATCGAGCGATGGGTTTCTCTGGTTTACGACCAATGACGGGATCGTTCGATTTGACGGCGTTCGGTTTAAGGTCTTCGACAAGGCGAACACCGAGGGGTTGTTAAATAACCGGTTCAATTTCGCCTTTGAGGACGGGCGGGGAAGATACTGGTTCCGGGCCGAAGAAGAGGCTCTGGTTCTTTATGAAAACGGGGTTTTCAAGACTTTTAACTCGAAAAACGGTTTGCCGGGTAAAAAGATCGGCCCCATTTTTGATGACAAAAGAGGCGGGGTCAATTTGGAGGTCAATGGGGACTGTTACAACTACGCCGACGGGAAATTTTCGCTGATGGAATTTAAGAAAATGGAACCGGAAAAAAACGGTCTGGCCGTTTGTTTCGCCGACAGCAAAGGAGGAGTCTGGCGGTCGGTCAATGGCGGTCTCCGCCGATACTTCGAAAACGAGGAGTTCGAATACGATTTAAATTACGGGAATAATCCCGGAATTTCGATCTTCGAGGACCGGCTGGGAAATTTTTGGTTCGGAAGCAGCGGCCATCAGTTGGTTCGGATCTATCAGGGCCGGTTGCAGAAATTTTCTCTCGTTCCGGGCAATAACGTCAGCTTCACCGAGGATGTTTTCGGAAATATCTGGATGGGACATTCCAAAGGCGTAACCCGGATCAATTCGGCGGCGGTTGAATCGGCCGAGCCGCGGGACGATCAACTTCAGACCTTCACCGACAAGGACGGTCTGACCGACAACCGCATCATCAGCATTGCGGCCGATCGCGAAGGGGGCGTTTGGGCGGGGTCGATCACCGGCGGTTTGACCCAGATAACCCGGCAGTCGATCAAGGTTTTTTCCGGTTCGGATTGGAACTCGCCGGATGAAAACGTCTATCCGATTTTGGAAGACAGCGAAAACAACGTCTGGCTGGGAGTTTGGGTCAGCAGTCTGGTCAAATATGCGAACGGAAAGTTTTCCACCTATCAGGCTCCGCCAAATATTTCGTCTCTTTTGGAAGATTCGAACAAACGCCTGTGGATCGGAACCCTGGAGGGCTTGTATGAATTTAAGAACGGACGAGTCGAAAATATGAACGATGAGGTCGGCATTCCCTCGACGACCGTCATTCAGGCGATCATCGAGGACCGGCAAAACAATTTATGGTTGGGAACCGGAGCCGACGGACTTCTTCGTTACAAAGACGGGAAGATCAAGGGTTTTACGACCGACAACGGGCTTCCCGAAAACAAGGTCACCGCCCTTCTGGAAATGAAGGACGGGCGAATCTGCGTCGGTACGCGTCAGGGGCTGGCTTTTCTGAAAGACGATGAATTCACCGTGATGACCGAAAAGGACGGTTTGACCAGCAATTACGTCCGCAGTCTTTACGAGGACGACGAGGGGATTTTGTGGATCGGGACGTATGATAACGGACTAAGTCGTTACAAGGACGGAAAGTTCTTCAATTATACGGTCGGCGACGGCCTTTACAGCAAGAATGTTTTTTGCATTTTGGAGGACGACAACGGTTGGTTTTGGATAAATTCCAACACCGGCATATACCGGGTTTCGCGCCGGGAACTGGAAGATTTCGCCGCCGGAAAGATCGAAAAGATCACCAGCATCGCCTACACCACCAGGGACGGGCTGAAAAACGCCGAGGGAAACGGCGAGAGGCATCCGGCCGGGATCAAACGAAAAAACGGAGAGATGTGGTTTCCGACCTTGCAGGGAGCGGCCGTCGTCAATCCGGCCGAGATCAGGATCAACGCTTTGCCGCCGCCGGTTCATTTTGACGATATTCTGATCGACGGCAAGAACATCGGCAATTACCGGGATCAGGTGACCTTAAAACCCGAGCAGGAAAACATCGAGATCGATTATACGGGTTTGAGTTTCGTCAACTCCAATCTGGTCAAATTCCGTTACCGGATGGAGGGCATCGACAAGGACTGGAACGAGGCCGGGACCCGTCGGTTTGCCTATTACAATCATCTTCCGCCGGGGGAATACGTGTTTCGTTTGCAGGCCGCCAACCGCGACGGGGTGTGGAACAGGGAAGGGAAAATGCTGAAAGTGATCGTTCAACCCTTATTTTACGAAACCTGGTGGTTTTTTGCCTTGGTTTCCCTGAGCGTGACCGGATTGGTTTTGCTGATTTTCTTTTACCGGATCTCGCAACTCAAACAGATCGCCGAGGCCAAGACCTCGTTCGCCCGGCAGTTGATCAAATCGCAGGAGGCCGAAAGAAAACGGATCGCGGCCGAACTTCATGACGGTCTCGGGCAAAGTCTGGTGATCATAAAAAACCGGGCGATTTTGGGCGTCGAGGAAAAGGATTTCGGGGAGTTTGATGAGATTTCCAACAACGCCAGCAACGCTTTGACCGAAGTCCGGGAAATCATCTATAATCTGCGACCTCAGCATCTGGAGCGGATCGGTCTGACCAGAGCGATCAGGGCGATGTTGAGGCGGACCAAGGGAATAATTGATTTTCACGAAGAGATAGAAACGATAGACGGTCTGTTTTCGGAGAGCGTGGAGATCTACATTTACCGCATCGTTCAGGAATGCGTCAACAACATCATCAAACATTCCGGGGCGACCGCCGCCAAGGTGAAGGTCGGGCGCGATGGCCGGAAGGTCCTCATCACGGTTGAGGATAACGGAAGAGGTTTCGATGTTGAGCAGGTGAAGGAAAAACAGGGCGGATTCGGTTTGCTCGGATTGAAAGAAAGAGTAAGATTGCTTAACGGGGATTTTGCGATCAGATCGGAATTTGAGACTGGCTTTGGAACCACCATCCTGATCAAACTGCCGATCCAAACGACGGAAGACAACTGATTTGCTTTCTTCTCCCAGAAAAAGTGCAGGTCGCCATTGATAGGGAAATGAGCAAAGAAATTACAATCATCATAGCCGACGATCATCCGATCGTCCGACAGGGTTTCCGGCAGATAATCGAGCGTAAAAAACACTTAAGGATATTGGCCGAAAGCCCCGACGGCCGGGACGCCTGGAAGAACATCGAGGAACTCCGGCCGGACGTGGCCATTCTCGATGTCAATATGCCGGAGATGAACGGCTTCGAGGTCGCTCAGGCGATCAGGGACAAAAACCTGCCGACCAAGATCGTCTTTCTGACAATGCACGATGACGAGGAGATCTTCAACGACGCGGTTGATCTCGGGGCCAAGGGATTCATTTTGAAAGACAGCGCTTTGACGGAAATCACGAAATGCATCGAAACGGTGAACGAGGGACGGCATTACGTCAGCCCTTCGCTGACCGGCTACCTCATCAACCGAACCAACCGCTCCAGCGACCTGTTGCAAAAAAAACCGAGCCTTCAGGATCTGACGCCCGCCGAAATGCGGATCTTAAGGCTCATCGCCCAGAATAAAAAAACCAGAGAAATCGCCGAAGAACTCTTCATCAGCTACCGAACGGTCGAGACTCACCGGTCGAACATCTGCCAAAAACTTCAGATCAGCGGCACCAACGCCCTGCTGACTTTCGCTCTCACGAATAAGTCGGAACTGCTTTAAAAAATTATCGCTGCGAATGCGCTAAAGACTCTGTAACTTAAGTTTTTTATATTTAGCCACAGAGAGCACGGAGAACTCAGAGACAAATCGTTTGATCGACAAAAAAATCCTCGGTGTCCTCGGTGTTCTCTGTGGCTAAATTTATTGTTAATAAATTTTGATTACACACTACATAAGGACACAACGTTTTAAAAAAATCGTTGTGTCCTTGGCGCATTTTTAAAGAAAAATATCCTTCATAAGTCCCAAAATACGTGGTTCCACGTAGAAAAATACGAGCCTATTTCTATTCCAATCCTTTTTAACCCCTTATATTATTGGCCCACAAATAACGAGAGCGAACCGTTCGGGGAGAAAAGACACGTGTTCGTTTTTATTTACTCAAAAGTGAAGGAAAAGGTTTTTATGAAAGTTTTAATTGTTGACGACAGTCCGGAGATGAGAAGCATTTTATCGCATTTCGTTCGCCCCATCTGCCAGGACATTTACGAATGCAGCGACGGGATTTACGCCCTGGAATGTTACCAGAAATACGAGCCCGACTGGGTTTTGATGGACTGGCAAATGAAGGAAATGAACGGCATCACCGCCAGCGAACAAATTCTCGAAAAATATCCCAATGCCCATATCTGTATGGTTTCCAGTTTCGATGACATCGATCTGAAGGAGGAAGCGATAAAGGTCGGGGTCACCGATTTTGTTCGCAAGGACGATCTGTCGGGTCTGCGACAAATTTTGAAGAGGAAATAAGCATAAGACGCAATTATCAAGGAGTTTTTTTAAAAATGAGTAGAGGAACGACGAAATCGATTTTTTTTCAAAAAGAAGGTGGAGATAAAAAAGCGGCCCGGAAAACCGGCAAGGGCCCGCGAGCGGCTTTGGCCTTTATATTTATTTTTGTACTGTTGCTTTTCCAGGCGGGCGAAAACCCGGTTCGGGCCGATTACGTTTCGGGAACGATCACGCCCGGAACAAATCCGACATTCATTGTCGCCAATCCGGTAACCAACAAGATCTATGTTGCCAACGGCGGCAGCGCCAGCGTCACGGTCATCGACGGAGCGGACAATTCGACCCAAACCGTCAGCGTCGGGACCTTTCCGGTCTCAATGGCCGTCAATACCGTTACCAACAAGATCTACGTTAACAATTTGACCGCCTCGACCGTAACGGTGATCGACGGGACGGACAACTCCACCCAGACGATCACGGTCGGAACGACTCCCGGTTACATCGCCCTTAATCCGATCACCAACAAGATCTATGTTTCCTGTTTCGGAAGCGATTCGGTAACCGTCATTGACGGTAGCGACAATTCCACCCAGACGGTTTCGGTCGGGGCCGATCCCAATGAAATCGCCGTCAATCCCGTCACCAACAAGATCTATGTGACCAGCGACAGTTTCAACAGCGTGACCGTGATCGACGGAACGGACAATTCGACCCAAACCGTCAGCGTCGGAAGCCGCCCGATCGAACTGGCGGTCAATCCGGTGACCAACAAAATTTATGTTTCCAACAATACGAGCAACAGCATAACTGTAATTGACGGAACTGATAATTCCACCCAAACATTTAACATCGGCGCATCGCCCAATGATATAGCGGTAAATCCTGTCACAAACAAAATCTATGTGGCGAGTAATTCGACCGACACTGTAACGGTAATAGACGGAACGGATAATTCGAATGTGAGTATTGTCACCGGAAACGGTTCAAGAGCTCTGTCAATCAATCCGGTGACGAATAAAATTTATGTCGGCAATCAGTTCGGCGGCGATGTTACGGTCATCAACGGTGCGGACAATTCTACGCAAATCTTAACGGTCGGCTCTTCTCCGACGGCGCTTTCGGCAAATCCCGTCACCAATAAAATCTATGTCGGCAATCGTCTTGATTCCACTGTAAATGTCATTGACGGTAGCGACAATTCGATCTCCACAGTTTCCGTCGGGAATGCTCCGAGATATATAAAAAGCAACCCGATCACCAATAAGATTTATGTGGCAAACGAAGGAAACAGTGTCACCGTTATTGACGGAAATGATAATTCGACAGCCACGGTTACAGTTGGCAATTCTCCAAGATATATAGACATCAATCCGATCACCAATAAGATCTATGTGGCAAATACTACCTCTAGTAGTGTCACCGTTATTGACGGAAACGATAATTCGACGAACACGATTCCGGTCGGCATAAATTCTACAGGTCTCGCAGTTAATCCCGTAACCAATAAAATCTATGTTCCCAATCGAAGCAGTAATAGCGTTACCGTTATAGACGGCAGTGATAATTCGACCCAAACGATTTCGGTCGGACCTGATCCGTCATCAGTTGCGGTCAATCCCGTCACCAACAGGATATATGTCGGAAGCACGCGGGGATCTTCGGATGTGACCGTCATCAACGGAGCGGATAATTCGATAATAACGACGATTGATGTGGTTTTTTCCACCATTGACCTGGCGGTCAATCCCGTCACTAACAAAATCTATGTCGTCGGAGCGGCAGGAGGGGCAGATAGCATAGTTGTTATCGACGGAAACGATAATTCGACGATGAGCATTAACACCGGAGTAATCGGCAGAAATCCGGCGATTAATCCGATCACGAATAAGATGTATTCGGTTGATATAAATAATGACAATTTAATCGTGGTGGACGGAAACGACAATTCTTTCCAAACTGTTTCGGTCGGAAACACCTCTACTTTTCTCGATGTAAATATCGCCACTAATAAGATTTATGTGAGTAATTCGGCAGATAACACTGTAACAATTGTGGATGGCATCAACAATTCCACTCAAAATGTATCGGTCGGAGACGATCCCAACGGAATTACTGTGAATCCTTTGACCGGCAAAGTATATGTGACAAATTTTACAAGCAACAACGTTTCGGTAATTACTCCCGTTTCGATAAATGCCGTTTCACCGAATACGACTGTTACACCATTCCCGAACAACACGGCTCCGTTCTCGACTCCGATCTTTGAGTTTACCGCTACTTCCACATTTTCCGATCCGAACCAAATTTATTTTCAGATTGATTCGATCAATGGCGAATGGACCAAGACGACACAGCTCAGCAGCAGTTCGGGATCGCTGACCACAACCGGAACATCTCCACTATTAAAAGCCGGAATGCACACGGTTTATTTCTTTGCCACGGATGGCTCGGAATCAACCTCGATCAATCCTCTGACAGAAGGTTTGGATAATTTCAATTCAAAATTCAACGGAAAGATTTCCGGGCAGGTGGCCCCCGAATCAAGTCCGATTGCCGGAGGAGTCAACGCTTATCATTTTCTTGTTCCGGCGATGGTTCCGACGTCGGCCGGCGTAACGGTCGCCGGAAGGGTTCTGACCCAAACCGGTCGGCCGGTGTCGAAGGCGGTCGTTACGCTTCAAAGCCAGACCGGAGAAACCCTTTCGGTCAGGACCAATCAATTCGGTTTCTATCACTTTGAAGATGTCGAGGTGGGAGAGACCTACATTTTCAACGCCTTTGCCAAAGGAGAAAACTTCGCCCCGCAGGTCGTCGCCATTACCGAAGAAGTAAAGGATCTGGATTTTACCGCCAATCCCTGAGGGGGTTGGACATTTATAAAGAAAATAAAGGGATTTGAAATAAGGAGAAAAAAAGGTGAAAAAAGCTGTTTTATTAATGATTGTCATATTTTTAGGCGCGGTAAATTTATTGGCGGCGGCGGGAGATTTGGACCCGACATTTGATTCTGACGGGGTGGTTTTCACTGCGGTCAGTCCAAGCAGTGATAATGCAAGTGCGGTAGTCATTGACTCGGCGGGCAAAATTGTCGTTGCCGGAACTACCTCAAACGGTTTGGTGAGCGATTTTGCCGTGGCGAGATACAACACAGACGGTTCGCTCGACACGAGTTTCGATTCGGACGGCATCGTCACGACGGATTTTAATTCCACTAACGATCTCGGGTATGGCGTAGCGATAGATTCGCAGAACAGAATCATTGTCGCCGGACGCTCCGGCTTTAATTTTGCGGTTGCCCGATACAATCCGGACGGCTCGCTCGATACGAGTTTTGACGGCGACGGAAAAGTCACGACTTCGGCGAGTGTGAGTGGCGGTTTCGTGGTCTGTGAACAATAGACGCAAACGATAAGATAGTTGCCGCCGGATTTATCAACAACGGAACAAACATAGATTTTGCGCTCGTCAGATACAACACAGACGGCTCGCTCGATACGAGTTTCGATACGGACGGCATCGTTATTACGCCATTTGATCCGAATACCAGAGAACAGATATACAGTGTGGCAATAGATTCGTCCGGCAAAATTGTCGCGGCGGGAACTTCCGGGACGTTCTCAACCGGTCTGGAGTTTGCCGTCGCCCGTTATAACACCGACGGCTCGCTCGACACGAGTTTTGATTCCGACGGCAAAACGACCACCGGTTTCAGCGGTGCATCTTCCAGTGAAGGATTTGGGGTGGTCATAGATGCGAACGGAAAAATCGTCGTCGCCGGCTATACGGATTTCCCGAATACAGATTTTGCGGTTGTCCGATACAACACGGACGGCTCGCTCGATACGGGTTTTGACGGCGACGGAAAAACAACCACGGATTTTGGCGGAAGCAATGAGTCCGCCAACTCGGTGGCCATAGATTCAAGCGGTAAAATTGTCGTTGGCGGGGGCAGTTTTACAAGTAGCGACGATTTTGCGGTTGCCCGTTATAACACCGACGGTTCGCTTGACACAAGTTTCAATACGGACGGCCGGGTAACAACCGATATGGGATCAGACGATTTCGGTTATGGGGTGGCGATAGATTCTTTTGACCGGATTGTTCTGGCGGGATCGGCATCGAATTTCGCGGTGGCGAGATACATCGGAACAGATCTTATCGTCAACAAAACTGCCGACACCAACGACGGCAGTTGCGATCCTTTGGATTGTTCTCTGCGGGAAGCGATTGCGGCGGCAAATGCGGCGGCAACAGATGATATTATTTATTTCGCTTCAACTTTAACTGGAAATATCACCTTGACTTCGCAGTTGGATATAGCTAACAACGGCTCACTAAGTATAAACGGACTCACCGGAGGAGCAGGAATCACCATTTCCGGAAACAATTCCACAAGGGTGTTTTCTATTGCCACCGGTGCAACTGCTGATTTCAATTATCTGACGATCTCCAATGGCTCTTCCTCCTCATCCAATGGCGGCGGTATTGTAAATAGAGGCACATTAACAATCAATAACTCCACAATTAGCAGTAATACATCTTCTGGTTTTTCTGGAGGTATTGATAACCTTTGGCACATTAACAGTAAATAACTCCACGATCAGCGGTAATACTGCTTCTAACGGTCAAGGTGGAGGCATTTATAATACAGGCGGCACACTAACGATCAACAGCTCAACAATTAGTAATAATGTTGCCAGTATAGGAACCGGCGGTGTTGCCAATCAAAACGGAACATTAAATCTTTCAAATACGATTATCGCTAATAGTACCGGAAGTGCCGGAGATTGTAATAGTTTTGGCGGTGGAATAACTAATGCTTCATACAGTTTGATCGAAATGGGCAATTGTTTTACTAATGGAAATAATAACAACATTGTCGCTGATCCGTTACTCTCTCCGCTTGCCGACAATGGCGGACCGACTCAAACTTCTACTGCTCTTATGTTGGGTTCTCCCGCCATTGATGCTGGAAACTCCAATCTGACAACCGATCAACGCGGTTCCCTGCGTCCCGTGGATGTGCCAACCACGGCAAACGGTCCGGGAAACTTCGCCGACATCGGAGCGTATGAAATGCAGATAACGACAGCGGCGGCAGTAACGGTCAGCGGTCGTGTTCTCAACGGAAAAGGCATAGGAGTGTCGGGTGCAATTGTTCTCATGACGGAACAAAGCGGCAACATTCGCCAAGTGAGAACAAATATGTTGGGCTATTATCGCTTAACGGATGTTGAGATTGGACAGACACTTATCTTCAATGTCTATCACAAGAATTATCAGTTTAATCCACAGGTTGTTTCCATAACAGACACGATCAGCAATTTGAATTTTACGTCTCAATAGTTTGCCGCTTTGTTGAGGGAAAACAATCAACATGAACGTTTTCCCTCAACTATTTTTTACTAAACCTATTTTGAAATTCGTGCCAAGTATTTGAGGAGATAAGACAATGAAAAAGGCGATTTTAATAATCGGTATCATATTTACATTAAATTTAATTATTTTGGCGGCAGCGGGAGATTTGGACCCGACGTTTGATTCGGACGGAGTGGTTTTCACTGCGGTCAGTTCCGGTAACGATGAAGCAAACTCGATGGTGATAGATTCGGCAGGCAGAATTGTCGTTGCCGGATATTCTGACAACGGTTCGGACAATGATTTCGCCGTCGTCAGATATAACACCGATGGTTCGCTCGACACGAGTTTCGATTCGGACGGCATTGTTACGACGGATTTTAATTCAAATCAAGACCTTGCAAATAGTGTGGCGATTGATTCGCAAGGAAGGATTGTCGTTGCCGGACTATCTAACAATCAATTCGCCATCGTCCGTTACAATGCGGACGGTTCGCTCGACACAACCTTCGATTCGGATGGAAAGGTGAGGACTTCAGTCGGTTCGAATACATCCAAGGGAAACTCAGTTGCTATAGATGTCAACGACAAGATCATTGTTGCCGGAGAAGTGCTTAATAGTGGGGAAAGGGATTTTGCGGTTGTCAGATATAACACGGACGGCTCGCTTGATACGGGTTTTGATACGGATGGAATAGTTTTCACGGATATAAACTCGAACAGTAATGATGAAGGTTATGCGGTCGCCATAGACTCGGCGGGCAAAATTGTTGTGTCTGGTCGCACATTTATAACAGGATCGAACACCGATATTGCCATCGTCAGATACAATTCAGACGGCTCACTCGATACGAGTTTCGATACGGACGGAATAGTAATCACCGATTTTAACGGAACAGGAACCTTTGAGCAGGCAAATGATGTAGTGATTGATGCCAACAACAAGATTGTTGTCGGCGGGGGCGTGAACAATGCGGGAAGTAATTTTATGCTCGCCAGATACAATACGGACGGTTCGCTCGATACGAGCTTCGATACGGACGGATTTCAGACTGTTGATTTCGGCGGTCCAGATTCAGGACGATCAATCGCCATTGATTCAAACGGCAGGATCATCGTTGGCGGTAACACCAATGACGCATTCGGCATTGCCCGACTCAATACGGACGGCTCGCTCGATACGAATTTCGGCACAATGGGCAAATTCTCCATGTATTTCGGCACCGACGAAAGTCCCGCAAATGCAGTGGCAGTAGATGCGTATGACCGGATCGTCGCCGCCGGTTCGGCTTTTCCCGTTGGCAATCAGGATTTTGCAGTGGCGAGATTACTCAGCTCGAATCTCATCGTCAACAAAACTGCCGACACCAACGACGGCAGTTGCGATCCGTCCGATTGCTCTCTGCGGGAAGCGATTGCGGCGGCAAATGCGGCGGCAACCAATGACACGATCACTTTCGATCCGTCGCTCGCCGGACAGACGATTACCCTGACAATGGGGCAACTGGTTATCACCAACAACGGCTCGTTGGCGATTTTAGGTCTTGGGGCGCAACAACTGACGGTTTCCGGCAACAATGCCAGCCGCGTGTTTTTCATTTTAGGTGGAAATGTCCAAATCAATGACGTTACCGTTTCAGACGGCGACGCGGGCGATTCGAGCGGCGGCGGAATTAGCAATTTCGGAACGCTGATTCTGAATAACACGATTTTTAGCGGTAATACGGCGGCATTCGGCGGCGGCATTAGTAACGACGGTACGATGACAATAAATAACTCGCTCGTCCAAGGGAATTCGGCAAGTTCCGTCGGCGGCGGCATTGTCAATCAGAATGACACTTTGTTCGTGAATAATTCGACCGTCAGCGGAAACACGGCACAAGGCGGCGGCGGTATCGAAACCTTCGGAATAGTCGGTTCGGCAACCTTAACTAATTCGACCGTCAGCGGAAATACGGCGACGATTACCGGCGGCGGTATCAGCAATTCCGACAGCGCCATTTTGACACTGAACAGTTCGACGATCAGCAATAATTCGGCGCAATTCGGCGGGGGCATTAATAATTTCCAAAGCACGATGACGCTGAAAAATACGATCATCGCCAACAGTACCGGCGAAGATTGTCGAAATGCCAGCAGTACGGTCAATGCGGAATTTTCTTTGATCGAGGAAGGTTTAACCTGTGTCAACGGCACTAATTCCAATAATTTGACCGGTGATCCGGGGCTTGCGTCGCTTGGCAACTACGGCGGCCCAACTCCGACTCACGCTCTCGGTGCGGGTTCGATTGCCATTGATGCTGGAAACTCCGATTTAACAACCGATCAACGCGGCTCTCCTCGTCCCGTGGATTTGCCGGGCACGACAAACGGTCCGGGAAACTTCGCCGACATCGGAGCGTATGAAATGCAGATAACGACAGCGGCGGCAGTAACGGTCAGCGGTCGTGTTCTCAACGGAAAAGGCATAGGAGTGTCGGGTGCAATTGTTCTCATGACGGAACAAAGCGGCAACATTCGCCAAGTGAGAACAAATATGTTGGGCTATTATCGCTTAACGGATGTTGAGATTGGACAGACACTTATCTTCAATGTCTATCACAAGAATTATCAGTTTAATCCACAGGTTGTTTCCATAACAGACACAATCAGCAATTTGAATTTTACGTCTCAATAACTCGACGACGCGATGAGCTTAAATCCTGTAACTGCTGAAAATCAGGGTTTAAGCTCATTTGATTTTTAACAGAATTATACGGAATTGACTGGCAGGTCAAAAAGGGAGAATGGAAAATGAAGTTAAGCAAAACAAATAAAAATGTAAGAAGGAAAGAGATGTCAACGAGATTTTTGATTTTTACAATGGTTCTTGCCTTTGTTGGTCTGAGTGTTTTAATACCAAATAATATTTCGGCTCAAGTTACACGAAACGGACAAAAATTTGTTACTTCTGACGAAAATGCAAAAACTATTTCAGTTCCAGGTAAATATGTCCGTCTGGAAGGAGTGGTTCCGCTCAAACAAACTGCCGCGAATGGTTTGATCCCTTCGGCAGTTGATTCTGCATCGGTTTATTCCAATGTTACCAACAATTCCGGGTTTTCTGTTGCCAACGCCAATGCAACAGATCAGAGCGGCAATATCATTACACGGCTCATTGCAGATGATCTGACAACGACGAGTGCGACTTTGCCATACGACATTACCGGTTTCAGGTTTTCAGTAGGTAATTTCAATGGTACCGCTGTTACATTCCGTCCGTTAGTTCGATTTTATGCGAATGACGGACCAAGCGGAGAACCCGGAACTTATCTTGGCGGCGTTGACATTGATCCGATCACTCTCCCTGCCAACAGCGGTGGAATTCTTACAATCAGCCCTTTGACCACTCCAATTAGCGTCCCTGTAAATACAATCTGGGCGGGGGTGACTTTTGACAATAACGGAGGAGCAACCGGAGCCACATTGGCTCAGATGAATAATATTGCCCAGTCTTTATATTCTCCTGTGGATAGAGGAAGCAGTGCTGATACATCCTTTCGAACGACAGCGGCCGGTTCATTTAACAGCAATAATCCGGTCGGGACACAGGGTAATTTCGGAGGAAGTCCGCTGGCAAACTATGCCTGGGAAATATTGTCCGGTGCGACTTTCGTTGTCACAAAAACCAGAGATACCGACGACGGAACTTGTGATGCCGACTGCTCTTTGCGGGAGGCGATTGCGGCGGCAAACGCCTCAGGCACAAACGACACGATCACTTTTGATCCGTCGCTCGCCGGTGGGACAATCAATTTGACAATGGGCGAACTTTCGATTCCCTTTAACAGCACGGCATTGACAATCATGGGACTCGGAGCAGATCAATTGACCGTTTCGGGCAGTAATTTAAGTCGTGTGTTTTTTATTGATACTGGCGGAAACCTCTCGATCAGCGGAATGAAGATTACGGGCGGCAACGGAACCGGTTCGATTTCGGGATTTAACGGCTTCGGCGGCGGAATTCTCAATTTCGGCGGAACTCTTACTTTGACCGATGTCACCGTCAGCGGCAACTCGGCGACGGGTCAGGACGGCGGCGGAATCGCCAATCTTAACACATTCGGAACTCTGACAATGACCGATTCGACCGTCAGCGGCAACTCGACAACAGGTTTCGGCGGGGGCATCGCCAACAGCGGCGACAGCCTGACCATGGTTAACTCGACCATCAGCGGCAACGCATCGGCAAATAACGGCGGCGGTATTTACAACGGCAGCACGCTGAACATGACCAATTCGACCGTCAGCAATAACTCAGGAAATAATGGCGGCGGCATTTACAATCAGTTCGCTACCACTAACATCCGCAACTCGATCATCGCCAACAGCACTTCCGGAGGAGACTGCGTTGGCAGCAGCAGCACGATCAATTCCGAGTTTTCACTGATCGAAGACGGTTTGACTTGCGTCAACGGCACAAATTCCAACAATCTGACCGGCGATCCGAATCTTACACAACTCGGCAATTACGGCGGAACGACACAAACCCACGCTCTCGGTGCATTATCAATTGCCATTGATGCGGGAAGCAATGCTCTCGTTCCGGGCAGTGTAACGACCGATCAACGCGGATTTAGCCGAATCGTTGACGGCGATAACGATACAACCGCTACGGTGGATATGGGATCGGTCGAGAAAACCACCAGCGAAAATATATTTGTGGTAACAAAAACCGCTGACACGAATGACGCAAGTTGCGATTTGGCAGATTGTTCTTTGCGGGAAGCGATCGCGGCGGCAAATGCGGCTGTTACGGACGATATTGTTTCTTTCAACTCATCTCTGGCCGGACAGACGATCACTTTGACAATGGGCGAACTCTCCATTGCTGACAACACCAACGGCGCATTATCAATCATCGGACCCGGAGCCGATCAGTTGACGATATCGGGAAATAATTCCAGTCGTATTTTTATTCTATCGGATGGAGTCCCGGACGGTGCTAACTTAACCATCCGCGGATTAACACTTTCAAATGGAAATGCAGGCAGCGGAGCAGACGGCGGAGCAATAAGACTCGGTCTAAACTCCAGACTGATACTGACAGACTCCGCCATTACCAACAGCACGGCAAGACAAGGCGGCGGCATCCATAATTCTGCTGCCTCCAAAGAATTAACGATTACCGGTTCAACATTTAGCGGTAATAGTTCGACGCTTGGGGGCGGAGGAATATATATCGGTGATGATATTACTAACATAACAAACACGACGATCAGCGGTAATACAGCCGGAACAAACGGTGGAGGTATTTATTTTAATGAACCGGGCAGCACCACTACGATTGCAAGCACGACCATCAGTAATAACTCGGCAACCGGCAGTGGCGGCGGATTATATGTTGATGGCGATATCAATGGATCTATACTTAATCTGCAAAATACGATCATTGCCGATTCCACTTCCGGCGGCGATTGTGTAAATGTTTCCAACCCGGACAGCATTGTATTTAATGCGGAATACTCTCTGATCGAGGACGGTTTAACCTGTGTTACCGGAACAAACTCAAACAATCTGACGGGCGATCCGAATCTTGCCCCGCTCGGCGATTACGGCGGGACGACTCAAACACACGCAATTCTTTTGCCGAGTCCGGCAGTTGATACCGGAAACAGTTTCGGTTCAACCACCGATCAACGCGGTTTCACCCGTCCGGTTGATCTGCTCGCTCCCAATGCCGGTGATGATTCGGACATCGGTGCTTATGAAACCCAATTTCCTGTTCAAGATGTGGGAATCGAAGGTGATGTCGCTCCGCGTTTTTCCGGCGACGGAACGGTAGATTCCGCCGATATTGTTCAGTTACGACTCTTTCAAATAGATTTCAGTTCACCGGACAATCCCGAAGCCAATGAAATTCAGCGGCTCGATACCGCTCCGGCTAATACAAAGGGCGACGGCTGTATTGACTCGGCTGACATCGTTCAGGCACGTCTTTACCAGATCAACTTTAGTCCCCTTACTACTGCCGGAGGTCCTAACTCTCAAAGCTGTGGAACAGGTCTCGCCTCATCTTCTAAAAAAGGTGGTGAGAGTAAATCGTCACAACTCGGACCGGGGCGTGTTATCGGCATCGAAGATGCAATGGGCAGTCCGGGCAATCCGGTTCAGGTCAATGTCCGTGTGGATGCTCTGGGTGATGAAAGCGAATACGGATTTACGGTCAATTTCGATCCGAACGTCTTAACTTACAATTCAACTGCTAACGGAGATGTCAGTGCCGGAGCAACCGTCTGCAATCAATCTGTTGCGGGCGTTCTGCAATGTTCGGTCGGAAGTTTTCCAGACGCCGGCGGCGGTTCGACGCCGATCGGGGAAGTGGCGGGGGGAGCCAATCAAATCCTGGCTCGCTTGAACTTTACGGTCAGCAATTCGGTGTTCGGCGGGACAACGACCAATCTGACGACGTCGGGAGTCAACGCATCGGATGATCTGGCACAGAGCCTGGGCATCAGCGGACAAAACGGGGTTTTGACGGTCGTCGGACCGACGGCCGCCTCGGTAACGATTTCCGGCCGGGTTCTGGTTTCGGCGGGCGGCAGAGGAGTGCCGAATGCGGTCGTCCATCTGACGAATCAGGCCGGAAATACCCGGATAACCCGAACCAATCCCTTCGGCAACTACCAATTCAAAGATGTTGCGATCGGCGAAACGTACATCTTGGGTGTTTCTTCAAAGGGATATTCCTTTACTCCGCAGGCCTTTGAAATTACCGAGGAAAGAAAAGATCTGGATCTGGTGGCCAATCCCTGAAAGGTGAAAAAAGGGGAAAGCGAAGCGGCGGAAACCGAAAAGACGTTTCCGCCGTTTTTTCGTTTCAAAAAAACTATTTTTCGCTGGCTTTGGCTTGACTTTCGGCAACGTAAAATATACTTTATGCATCTATGCATTAACTTTGCAAGTTTTTTGCATAAAATGGGGAGTTATGACAAAAACCAAAAGACAGGAGAAAATTTTGGAACTGATCGCCGGAAATGAGATTTCGACGCAGGAGGAATTGACCGATCTGCTCGAAAGATCCGGGGTTTTTGTCAATCAATCGAGCGTTTCGAGGGATCTCGATGAACTCGGCATCATCAAAACGAACGGACATTATACTTTGCCCGAAAAGACCAATGAGGCCGACATCTTCGGTTTCAAAAGCCTCGACCGGGCGGGAAACAGCCTGATCGTCGCCAAATTCAACCTCGGTCTGGCGTCGGCGGCCTGCGTCAAGATCGATGATGCCCGGATCCCGGAGATCGTCGGGACGATAGCCGGTGAGGACACGATCTTCATCGCCGTCAGAGGTAAAAAGGAACAAAAAGCGGCGATGAAGAGGATCTGGGAGATCTTTAATAACTGAAAATTGAAAATGGATAAGGGGTAATTTTTCTCTGAATAAATGGTAAACGAAATAAAAAAAATAGTTCTGGCATATTCGGGCGGTTTGGACACCTCGGCGATGCTGCTTTGGCTCAAGGAAACCTACGGTTGCGAGGTCATTTGTTACACGGCCGATGTCGGACAGGGCGAGGAACTCGACGGTTTGGAGGAAAAGGCTCTTTCGACCGGGGCTTCGAAACTCTACGTCGAGGATCTGCGCGAGGAATTCGTCCGTGATTTCGTCTGGACGGCCGTCAAAGCCAACGCGCTCTACGAGGGAGTTTATCTGCTCGGAACGTCTCTCGCCCGCCCGGTGATCGCCAAAAAGCAGATCGAGATCGCTCAAATGGAGGGCGCCGACGCGGTCGCCCACGGAGCGACCGGCAAAGGCAACGATCAGGTTCGTTTTGAACTCACCTATTACGCCCTTCAGCCGGACATCAAGGTCGTCGCTCCCTGGCGGCATTGGGATTTCAAGGGCCGGGCCGATCTGATCGCCTACTGCGCCGAACACGGGATCGAGGTGGCGGCGACGGCCGAAAAGCCCTATTCGATGGACCGCAACCTGATGCATATCTCTTACGAAGGCGGGATTTTGGAAGACCCCTGGAGCGCTCCGCCGGAAGATATTTTCCTGTTGACCGAATCGCCGGAAAACGCCTCGGATGAGGCGGAAGAGATCGTCCTGACCTTTGAAAAAGGCGAACCGGTGGCCATCGACGGCGAAAAATACGGGGCGGTCGATATGCTTTCGAAACTCAATTTCCTCGGCGGAAAACACGGGGTCGGCCGGGTCGATCTGGTCGAAAACCGCTTCGTCGGAATGAAATCGCGCGGTGTGTACGAAACGCCGGGCGTCACCATTTTGCAGACGGCGCACCGGGCGCTCGAATCCATCACGATGGACCGGGAAGTGATGCGACTGCGCGATTCTTTGGGCGTCAAATTCGCCGAGTCGGTCTATTACGGTTTCTGGTTCGCGCCGGAGTTTGAGATCTTGCGCTCGATGGTCGATCAAACCCAGGAAACCGTCTCGGGCGACGTTCGCCTGAAACTCTACAAGGGAAACGTCATAGTTTCGGGCCGCCGGTCGCCCAATTCGCTTTACCGGGAACGGGTCGTAACTTTCGAAGACGACGCCGGGGCCTACAATCAACTCGACGCCGAAGGCTTTATCAAATTGCAGGCCTTGCGACTCCGAATAAGAAAAATGGAATAAGAAGGTGATGGATGATAGGTGATAGGTGATGGGAAAAACCGACCTATCACCCATCACCTATCACTTATCACAATGTTTGAGGTAAAAAAATAATGTTGCAAATTTTAGAAGCAGACAAAATCGGTTCGGCGACTTCGCCTTTGAATCTGAACAAATCGGTCCATGTGGTCGAGCAAAACAATCGGCCGAGGGCGGGCGATGCGGTCATCGTTCGCGCTCTGGGCGAATCGGTCACATACGGCCATCTGGAATTGCCGAACGGCCGCCTGGCCAAGATCAATCGCGGCGATATTTTGCTCGGAGTTCTGGGTCGCCGTCGCGCTCTTAAGGGTTTTGTCGGCGATGTGCCGGAATCGGTCAAGACCGGCGATCATCTTCACCTTTTGAATATGGGCGGCGTGATCGGGGTCTGCAAAGGGCATCATTCGTCCCTGACCGACGCCATCGAGGTCGAGGTTCTGGGGATCGTTTGCGACGAAAAAAAACAGATTCAAAATATCGCCGATAACGCCTTCAAACCGGCCGGGTTTCTCGAACCGTCAGCCCCGGTGGTTCTGGTCGCCGGAACCTGCATGAACTCCGGCAAGACGGTGGCCGCGACCGAGATCATCAAACAGGCTCATCACGCCGGTCTGCGCGTCGCCGGCGCCAAGATGTCGGGCGTGGCGGCCCTGCGCGACACGCTCAATATGGAGGATCACGGGGCGTTCGTTACGGCCAGTTTTCTCGATTGCGGTCTGCCTTCGACGGTCGGAGTCGATGATCTGGCGCCGGTCGCCAAAGCGATCCTAAATCATCTCAACGGGTTCAAACCGGATCTGATCGTCGTCGAACTCGGCGACGGGATCGTCGGCGGTTATTCGGTCGATTCGGTCCTCCAGGACCCGGAGATCAAACGGGCGGTTTCGTCGTTCGTTTTTTGCGCCACCGATTACGTCGGAGTGGTCGGCGGCATGACGGTCCTCAACGGTCTGGGGATCAAGATCGACGTCGTTGCGGGATCGGTGACCGATTCGCAGATGGGCGAGGATTTCGTCCAGAACGAATACGGCATCAACGCCGGAAATGCCCGCCGCGACGGCCTTCGGCTTTTTAATCTGATCAATTTGAGCCGCGAAAAAAACGTGTCCTATCCACGGCAAATTCGGAGAAATTTTGCGTCCATCCTTTAGTAAACTCTTATTAAAGGATGAACCTCCATGTATTTGAATATTAACGATGATGAACACAATATCGATGAATTGACCGACCTTGATCTGTCGGGAAGCAAACTCCGCACCTTGCGGGAATTGCCCTGTCCGAACTGCGGAAGTTTTGATTACCGGGAAGTGAGAATCCCGAGCGAGGAGAGGGGGGATTTTCCGGCCGACGGGATCGAACATAATGTCTGTTATATTTGCGATACGCGCTTCGATCTCTGCGGGAAAGTGATGGAATCAAGCCCGGCCCTGAAAAGCATCGCCGGGGTTGTCGGGATCGTCATCGGGGTTTTCGCTCTGATAACATTTATCGGTTTGATCGGAAGTTCTTTGGGAATCAAGTGAATTTTTTTTAATTGCCGCGCAACTTTAGTTCGTGGCAAAGCAGCCAAAGATCCAACGGCTTTAGCCAAAAAAAGAAAGCCCGAACGCTTTTGCAGGGGCTTTCAATGGGCTAAAGCCTTATTTTTTCAAAATCGGAAATCGGCGGCCGGAAGCACTTGGCGATTCATTCGAACATCTTAAAAAAAAGCGATGGAAAATAATAAACTGAAAATCGCCATCTTCGGCGGGTCGGGCTACGGCGGAAGCGAGCTTTTGCGAATCTTGCTCTTTCATCCGAACGCCGAGATCGCGCTGGTAACGGCCAACGAACACGCCGGCAAGGCGGTCTCCGAAGTGCATAAAAACCTTTACGGGCTGACCGGGCTTCGTTTCGAAAAGTCGCCCGAGGATCTGTCGGCGCTGGAGAATATGGATGTCGCCTTTTTCGCCCTTCCGCACGGACAGGCTCTCGGTCTGATCCCGCAATTGCCGGAGAGCGTCAAGGCCGTTGATCTTTCGGGCGATTTTCGGATCGACGACCCGGAAATCTTTCAGCGGTTTTATAAACTGGAACATACCGCCCCCGATCTGCAAAAAAAATTCGTTTACGGTTTGCCGGAAACCAACCGCGAGCAGATCAAAACGGCCCGATACATCGCCAATCCGGGCTGTTTCGCCACCGCCACTCTTCTGGCGCTGGCTCCTTTGGCGGCCGGTGATCTGATCGCCGGAAAAGTCATCGTCGACGCCAAGACGGGATCTTCCGGTTCCGGGGCGAAACCCGCTCCGAACACGCATCATCCGCAGAGGGTCAACTCCTTTTACGCTTACAAACCCTTTCAGCACCAGCACGTTCCCGAGATCGAGCAACACCTGAAAAAGATCGGCAGCTTTTCGGACGATTTTGTCTTTATGACCCATTCTCTGCCGGTTTCCCGCGGGATCTTCGCCTCCTGCTACGTAGAGACAAAAGAAGAATTTTCCCAAAACGATCTCGAAGAAATCTACAAAGACTTCTATCATTCAAACGAATCCGAAACCCGAAACCCGAAATCCGACATCCGATTCGTAAGAATCGTGAGCGGTTCGCCCGACATCAACTGGGTCAGGATGACAAATTTCTGCGACATCGCCGTCAATGTTCGGGGAAGGCAGGCGGTCATTTTTTCGGCCATCGACAATCTGGTCAAAGGAGCCGCCGGGCAAGCGGTTCAGAATATGAATCTGATGTGCGGTCTGGATGAGGGGACGGGTTTGAATCTGGTCGGGGGAAATCCCTGAAAGACGATTTGGGACACAGATTTAACGGATTGGAAAGGACTGAGTACTGTGTAATCAAAATTTATTAACAATAAATTTAGCCACAGAGAACACAGAGGGCACCGAGGAATTATTGTCGATCAAACGATTTGTCTCTGAGTTCTCGGTGTTCTCTGTGGCTAAATTTAAAAAAACTTAAGTTACAGAATACTGAGACGGATTTTCTTTAAATTCCTTCCGATAATTTGCCGCCATTTTGTTTTTTTTGAGGTAGCCTGTAATCTGGTTTTAATAATTTTTTTGCCGCAAAAGAGGCCGGGGAATCCGAGAAAACACTCCTCCGGGGAAAATCCCTCCGTGAACTCCGTGTCCTCGGTGGCAAAAAAATCTAAAAATGTTATTTCGGATCAAGTTTATGGAACCAAACAACCAAACCGAACCGGACCCGTTGACCGATGAAACGCGGGCGAAATTAAAGGAACTGAGCGGGGCGATGCTTCGTTTGCACAAGACTTTGCTGGACGGCACCAAGGCCGAATACGAGGAGCAATACGGAAAAATACTGAGCGTCAACCAGTATTTTCAACTGGTGATCGATGATTCACATTTCGCCTGGTTGAGAAAGATCTCCTCGCTGGTGGCCCTGATCGACGAGGCGGTCTCTCTCAGGCGTCCCTCGACCGAAACGGAGGCTCTGGCTTTGTTAAAAGAGGCCGAAACCCTTTTGAATTTCGATGACGAGGATGAGGCTTTTAACGACAAGTTTCAAAATGCCTTGCAAAAGGACCCGAACGCCGTCATCAATCACAATGAGGCTTTGAAAATTTTGGACTAAAAAGGTTTTTCGTGGAAAAAACAAAATGAAGAAAATAGTTCTGATCTTGTCTTTCGCAATTTTGCTCTTTGCCGGTTTCGCCTCGGCGCAGGATAAAACCTACGACCGGGAGAAACTCTGGGAAAAGGAAATAGACGGTTTCGCCGAGATCGACCGCCGCCAGACGCCGCCGGAAAACGCGGTTCTTTTCGTCGGCAGTTCTTCGATCCGCTTGTGGGTCAACCTCCGGCAGAGTTTTCCCGGTCTGAAAGTGATAAATCGCGGTTTCGGCGGTTCGCGCCTCGAAGACGTCAATCATTATTTCGACCGGATAATCGCCCCGTACCGGCCGAAGACGATAGTCCTTTACGCCGGAGAAAACGACGTCAACGAGGGAATCTCGCCCGAACAACTGGCCGAAAATTACCGCCGGTTCGCCGCCCTGGTGAGAGAAAAGCTGCCGAAAACCAAAATCTTCTACGTGTCGCTCAAACCGAGCCCTTCGCGCTGGGCGAAGGCCGAAGAGTTTCGAAAGGCCAACCAACTGATCAAAGCCGAAACCGAAAAAGACAAACGGACCCGTTTCGTCGATGTTTTTTCGGCGATGCTCGGTCCGAACGGAGAACCGATGCCCGACATCTTCGTCGCCGATAATCTCCATATGAACGAAAAAGGCTACGCCATCTGGCAGAAGATTCTGGAGAAGTTGTTGAAATAGGAATGGATTTCGAATGGAATTTGTTGAGGTTTTCTGCAAACAGAAAATTTTTTTCAAAAGAAAAGTACTCGGGAAAATAAGTTTTGGAATGTTTATGTGCCCGCGAACGAACGCGAATCGGCACGAAACAAGTAATAAAAAATTAATTCGACATAAGAAAATCGAATTTAGTCGGTGAAGCCGACGTCATTATTCCCCGCTTCGCCGCCCACGATGTTAATCGTGTGGAAAATCGCCATAATGCTTGATAAAGCCATTGAAAATGGCGAAATATCTTTTATGCCGCCATTTTCAATGGCTCGGAATAAATCGCTAAATCGTTCCCATAACTGGCGTTATGGGCTAAATATATGTTGCCATCTTCGATGGCTTATGTCGAACTGACGTAAAAATTTAATTCGCGTGAATTAGCGATATTTGCGGGAAAATAATAAAACTTATTTTCCGAAGTAATAAGGTTGAACCCCAACCAAAAAAACGGTTTTGAAGTTGAAGTGTCAAATGAAATTTGAACAAATAAAACAAATCGAAGAGGCAAAACAGGTCGAAACCTACTCCAAGATGAGCATCGCGGTCGAGCGCGGGCGGGGAGCGTGGATCTGGACCGGCGAGGGCGAAAAATATCTCGATCTTTACGGAGGGCACGCCGTCTGCGCGACCGGGCATTCCCACCCGCACGTCGTTTCGGCCATCAGGGAACAGGCCGAAAAGGTCCTGTTTTATTCCAATCTGGTTTATTCGGAAATCCGCGCCCGGGTGGCCGAAAAACTGGTTTCGGTCGCGCCCGAAAACATCACTCAGGCTTTTTTCTGCAACTCCGGAACCGAGGCCAACGAGAACGCCATGCGGATGGCCCGGCTCGCCACCGGGAGGGAAAAGATCATCACATTTTCCGGCGGTTTTCACGGGCGGACGGCGGATTCGATCTCGGGGACTTTTTTGGGGAAATACCGCCAGATCGGCCGTCCGAATGTTCCCGGCCACGTTTGCGCCGCCTTTGGCGATCTCGAATCGGTGCGCGAACTGGCGGACCGGGAAACGGCGGCCGTCATGCTGGAGCCGATCCAGTCGATGGCCGGGGTCATTGAGGCCGAACCCGAATTTTTCCGGGGATTGCGCGAGATCTGCGACGAACTCGGAATGGTTTTGATCTTTGACGAAGTGCAGACCGGAGTCGGCCGGACGGGCGATTGGTTTTTCAGCGGGTCGGAATTGGCCGGCGGGGTCGAGGCCGACATCATCGCTCTGGCCAAATCTCTGGGGAGCGGCGTTCCGGTCGGTGCCTGTCTGGTCCGTGAGTCGATTTCCCGAACCATCAAAAACGGCGATCTGGGGACCACCTTCGGCGGCGGAATGCTGGCGATGGCCGCCGTTCTGGCGACCATCGAAGCGATCGAAAAAGACGGGATGCGCGAAAACATTCTCGAAGTGGAAAACTATCTGCGGGAAAAATTGAAAGAGATAGAAGAAGTGGTTGCCTTGCGCGGCCGGGGCGGTCTGCTTGGGATCGAGTTCTCGGAAAACTGCAAACCGGTTCACCAAAAACTGCTCGAAAACAAGATCATCACCGGAACCTCCAGCGATCCCAAAGTTTTAAGATTACTTCCGCCCCTCTGCGTCAAAACCGAAGAAATAGACCTGTTGATCGATTCATTAAGGTGAGAAAATTTACACCACAAAGGGCACAAAAAGTTTTACAAGAAACCCGGCTTGAGGTTTTTTACAAATCCGAAATCCGAAATCCAATATCCCCAACCGTCAGGTTTTCGTCGCCCTGATTATATCGGCGAAAACCCCGGCCGCCGTCACGTCGGCTCCGGCTCCGGCTCCTTTGACGACCAAAGGGAGATCCGAATAACGGTCGGTGTAAAAAAGAACGGCGTTGTCTTTGCCGGAAAGGTTGGCGAAATTATGTTCCGGGGGAATGCTTTCAAGACCGACCGAGGCTTTGCCCCGATCGAAAGAAGCGATGTATTTCAGCGACAGGCCCTGATGCCGGGCGTTTTCGAGCAAGCCGCGAAAGTGATCCTCGTGGCGTTCCATCTCGGCGTAAAAATCTTCGACCTCGCCCTTGAGACAGGATTCGGGCAAAAATCCGCGGTTTTCGATGTCGGACATTTCCAGTTTGAAACCGGCTTCGCGCGCCAGGATCAGAATTTTCCGGGCGACGTCCGTTCCGCTCAGATCGAGACGCGGGTCGGGTTCGGTGTAACCTTCCTCTTGCGCCTGCCGGACGACCTCGGAAAATTTGCGCGTTCCGTCGTAATGGTTGAAAACAAAATTGAGCGTGCCCGACAGGACGGCCTCGATCCGGTTGATCTTATCGCCGCTTCGGAGCAGATCGTTCAGAGTGTTGATGATCGGCAGACCCGCGCCGACGTTGGTTTCGAACAAAAACTGGGCGTTGTATTCGCGGGCCAGATCCTTTAGTTTCTGATAGTTCTCCAGCGCCGAAGAAGCGGCGATCTTGTTGCAGGCGATGATCGAAACGCTCTTTTCCAGCAGTTGCGGGTAGATCCCGATGACCTTCTCGCTGGCCGTAATATCGACAAAGATCGAATTTCGCAGATTGTTTTTCAGGATCAGGTCCGCCATTTGAGCGCTGGTGTCGGCCGGGGCGGGCCGGTTTTCAAATTCCTTTCCGGTTTTAATTTTCTCCTCCCAATGGGAAAGGTCGAGCCCGTCCTCGGCGAAAAGAGTTTTTCGGCTGTTGCCGAGCCCCACCACCCGGACGTTGAGATTCATTTTTTCGTTCAGATAATCCGACTGTCCGCGCAGTTGTTCCAGAAGCCGCCGCCCGACATTGCCGACGCCCATAATAAAAAGGTTGATCTGCTTTTTGTTGCCCGAAAAGAATTCCTCGTGCAGGGTGTTGACCGCCTTGCGGACATCTGCCGAAGCGATGACCGCCGAGATGTTCCTTTCCGAAGACCCCTGAGCGATGGCGTGAATGTTGATGCCCTGTGAGCCGAGGGCGGAGAACATTTTTCCGCTGATGCCGGTGTGTTCCTTCATCCGGTCGCCGACCAGCGCCAGGATCGAAAAACCGTTCTCGGCCCTGAGCGGTTCGATCCGCCCCAGAGCGATCTCGTATTCGAACTCGTTATCGACTACCTCGCGGGCCAGTTGTTCGAATTTTTCCTCAACCCCAACGCAGATCGAATGTTCAGAAGAACTCTGGGTGATCAGAATGACGTTGATCAGGGCTCTGGAAAGGGCGTCGAAGAGTCGTTTGGAAAAACCCGGGATCCCGACCATTCCGCTGCCTTCCAGACTCAGGATCGAAATTTTGTCGATGCTGGTTATCCCGCGAATGATCTCCCGTTCGCCCGGCGTTTCCGATTCGATCAAGGTGCCGCTTTCCTCGGGCGCAAAAGTGTTTTTGATGAGGATCGGAATATTCTTTTGAAGGACGGGCTGGATCGTCGGCGGATAGATGACCTTGGCCCCGAAATGCGACAGCTCCAGCGCCTCGCGGTAAGTGATCCGGTCGATCGGGCGGATGTTGCACACCAGACGCGGATCGGCCGTCATCATTCCGGAAACATCGGTCCAGATCTCGAAAACGGCGGCGTCGAGGGCGGCCGCCAGAATGGCCCCGGTGTAATCCGAACCCCCGCGCCCGAGAGTCGTGGTTATCCGGTCGCCGTTCGAGGCGATAAAGCCGGGCAGAAGGTGGAGTCGGCTCTCGCTTTCCTTAAAAAAATCGTTGATCAACCGGTTGGTTTTTTCAAAATCGACACCGGCGAAACCGAAATTCGAATCGGTGCGGATCAATTCGCGCGAATCGGTCCAAAGGTTCTCCATCCCGAGGGAATCGAATTTGGCCGAAACTATTCTGGAAGAAAGGATCTCTCCGAAACTCATGATCCGGTCGAGCGTCCGCGGCGAGAGTTCCCGCAGGAGAAAAACGCCCTCGCAAATGTTTTCGATCTCGTTGACGCATTTTTTGACGAAGCTCAAGACCCCGCTTTGGACCGGAACCGGAAGAAGTTGGCGGACCGCATCCAGATGCCGGTTTTCGATCTCTTCGATCCCGGCCCGGAAAGATTCGTCGCCGGTTTCGGCCGATCTTCCGGCCCGGATCAAGGCGTCGGTCGTCCCCTGCATCGCCGACAGGACGATCACGCATTGATCTTCGCGGAGTTCATCGGCCACGATGGCTCCGACCTTTTCGATGTTCCCGGCACTCCCGACCGATGTGCCGCCGAATTTTAGAACTTTCATAGTTTTGATTTTGCCACAATCGCCGCTGTCGGCGCACAGATCCGTTCGGTTTTTCCCGACTGTTTGCGGGCCGGGTTCAGATCCTCCCCAAGATGAACCGTTTCAACTCCTCGTAATCGGCCGGAATCTCGGTTTTTCGGGCCGAAAGCCGACTCAGATCTTCGATCTCGGGCGGGACCGGGCCGACGGTTCCGGTAATTTCTTCGACCGAATCGAATTTGACCGGATGGGCCGTTTCCAGAAAAAAGCCTTTTTGCCGGGGATCATCCTCCAGATGTTTTTCCAGCGCGAAAAAACCGACCGCGCCGTGCGGGTCGAGTATGTATCCGGTTTTTTCAAACACCCGGCGCATCGTATCGGCGGTTTGGCGATCCGAAACGCTGACCGCTTCCAGATTCTCATTGAGGTCGAGAAAATCGTGATCGAAGATCTCCAGGATCCGGACGAAGTTCGAGGGACGGGCCACATCCATGGCGTTGGAAAGGGTGGCGAGGGGCGGTTTTTCCACCATCTCCCCGCTTTGCAAAAACCTGGGGATGATGTCGTTGGCGTTGGTTCCGGCGATGAACTTGCGGCATTCGAGTCCGGCGACCCGCGCCAGAATCCCGGCGCAGATATTGCCGAAATTTCCACTCGGAACCGAAATGACCGGCGCTTCCGCCGTTTCCTTTTTCCATTGTTGAAGAGCGAAAAAATAATAAAACTGCTGGGGCAGCCAGCGGGCGACGTTGATCGAATTGGCCGAGGTCAAAAAGACTCTTCGGTTCAATTCCTCGTCGGCCAGAGCGGTTTTGGCCAGCGTTTGACATTGATCGAAACTGCCGCGGACTTCCAGCGCCGAAATGTTTCCTCCGGGCGTCGTCAGTTGCAGTTCCTGAACGCGCGAAACCTTGCCCCGCGGGAAAAGTATGATCACCTCGACGCCCTCGACCCCGGAAAAACCGTTGGCCACCGCCCCGCCCGTGTCCCCCGAAGTGGCGACGATGACGATCGTCTTTTCGCTCTTTTCCGCCGAGAAATGCTGAAGACAGCGGCTCATAAAACGCGCTCCGACGTCTTTGAAGGCCAGAGTCGGGCCGTGAAAAAGTTCGAGGGCAAAGATGTTTTCGGTAATTTTCACCAACGGAAAATCGAAATTGACGGTTTCGGAACAGATTCTGAAAAGGGAATCGTCATCGATCGCCCCGCCGACAAAAGGTTTGATCACCTCAAAGGCGATCCCCTCACGCGGTTTCTCGGAAATGCGGCTCCGGAATTCCGCCGACAGTTCGGGTATTTTTTCCGGAAAGAATAAACCGCGGTCCGGCGGTTGTCCCCGCAGGACGGCTTCCCGAAAAGAAACGGGCGGAGATTTTCGGTTCGTGCTAAAGTATTTCATTTGAAATTGAAAATTTCGATATTTAAGTGGTTAATCGTAAATAGTTAATTGTTAATTGTAAGAACCATCGTTCTATTTTTAACCATTTAACCAATTGTTTAAGGGTAGATCGTTTTTATCCGATTACTTATAAACAGTAAAATTAGCCACAGAGATCACCGGGGACACCGAGGAATTTTTTGGTCGATCGAATCATTTGTTTCTGGGGGCTCGGTGTTCTCTGTGGCTAAATATAAAAAAACCATGGTTACTGTGTACTCAACTTCAAAAATTTTATGATAAATGAATTTGTTCCGGGGCTAAAGTTTGCAACGGTTAATTGTCCTTCGTTAATCGGATCGGTTAAGGCCTTCGATTTACAATCAACCAACAACCGCTAACAAACATTATGAAAGAGATCACCGTTTTATCGCCGGCCACGGTCGCCAATGTCGTCTGCGGTTTCGATTGTCTCGGTTTTGCCCTGGAAGAACCCTTTGATCGGATGACCCTCCGGTTGACCGAAGAAAAAACCGTCCGGATCATCAACCGCGACTCTTTCGATCTGCCGGTCGATCCGCAAAAAAACGTCGCCGGAGTGGCCCTTTTTTCGATCCTTGAAAAGAGCGGGGCCGATTTCGGTTTCGAGGTCGAGATCACCAAGGGGATCAAACCCGGAAGCGGGATCGGTTCTTCGTCGGCCAGCGCGGCCGGCGCGGTCGTCGGGGCGAACCTTCTGCTGGACGGGAGGTTTTCCCAAAGCCAACTGGTCGAGGCGGCGATGGACGGGGAGCGGGTGGCTTCCGGCGCCCGCCACGCCGATAACGTCGCTCCGGCGATCTACGGAGGTTTTACGCTGGTCCGTTCAAACGATCCGCTGGATGTCGTGCCTTTGGAATTCCCGCCGCTTTTTGTGACGGTCTTTCATCCCCAGATCGAGATAAAAACCTCCGACGCCCGCGAAATTCTTCGCCAGAAGATCGAACTCAGAAACGCCGTTTCCCAATGGAGCAACGTCGGGGCTTTGGTGGCCGGATTGCAAAAGGGCGATTACGATTTGATCTCGAGATCCCTCGAAGATCGGATCATCGAACCGGTGCGCCGAATTCTGATCCCCCATTTTGACCTTTTGAAATCGGAATCACTGAGGGCCGGTGCGCTCGGCGGCGGGATCTCCGGTTCGGGACCCTCGGTTTTCATGCTCTCTCAAACTTCGGCGACGGCCCGGAAAGTGGAAGCCGCAATGCGCCGGGTTTTTGAAGGATCGGGGGTGGAGTTCAAAACATATCGGTCGAAGATAAATCCCGAAGGGGTGAAAATAACTCCGAAATGAACTCCCGCCGGGCAGATTTCAATTAAAAAAACGGCAAAAATCGGTTAGAATAAAACCACCGACTGGTTTCAATTCAAAACCAACCAATAATAATCCCCCTTTAAGAAAAAAAACGAAGATATGAATTTTTTAAAAACCACTGAGTTCTCTCGTGCAGAACTCGAAGAAATAATCGTTTCGGCGATCAAATTCAAAAAAGGATTGTTAGCAGAATCACCACTGGGGGGAAAATCCATCGCCCTCGTTTTTTTTAACCCCTCGCTTCGGACCCGCGCTTCGATGCAGGTCGGAATTTACGAACTCGGCGGAAACTCGGTCATTCTGGAGCCGGGCGGGACGAGTTGGACGCTCGAACACCGCGAAGGCGTGGTAATGGATTCGGACAAAACCGAACATCTCAAGGAATTCGTCAGAGTGCTCGAGAGATATGTCGAAGGGATCGGCGTCCGGACATTTGCCCGTCTCGAAAATTGGGAGCTTGAGCGGACCGACCCGATCCTTTCGGCCTTTGAAAAATACGCCTCGAAACCGATCATCAATCTCGAATCGGCCATGCATCATCCGTGTCAGGCGATGGCCGATATGATGACCATTCGCGAGAAGTTGGGTCCGAAAAAGAAAAAGGTGCTTTTGACCTGGGCCTTTCATCCGAAACCATTGCCGATGGCGGTCCCCAATTCCTTCGCGCTGGCGGCGGCTCAATTCGGTCACGATCTGAGGATCGCTCATCCGCAGGGGTTTGAACTCGACCGGGAATTGTTGAATGAAATGGAAACCGAGGCCGGAAAAAGCGGAGGCAGTCTGGAGGTTGTCAATAATGTGGGGAAGGCTTATGACGGAGTGGAGGTGGTTTACGCCAAAAGCTGGGGAAGCCTGAGACACTACGGAAATCTGAAATTGGAGGCCAAACAACGCCAGATTTACCGGGGACAATGGATCGTCGATGAGGCCAAGATGGAAAAAACCGACAATGCCCTGTTTATGCATTGTCTGCCGGTGCGCCGCAACGTGATCGTCACGGACGGGGTGATAGATTCGCCCGGTTCGGTCGTCATCGATGAAGCCGAAAACCGCCTCCACGTCCAGAAGGCGATCATGGCCCGCCTTTTTTCGTAAACAAAAAAATTGTCTTTCTGAATCAGTTTTGCCAAGGGCGTCAGGGATTTTTATGCTCGGTCCGGTTATCGCCGAACGAGCCGTTTCTCTTTTCTGCTTCGATTCAAACCACCGCGGAGGCGGTCTTCTCAGCTTTTTGCAAAAAGCGCTCAACACCGCGGGCGGCACTTCGGCCGTCGGCGATGGCCCAGACGATCAGCGATTGACCGCGTTCGCAATCACCGGCGGCGAAGACCTTATCGATGTTGGTTTGTTTGTTCCGATCGACCCGAATGGCGTGTTTTTCGGTCATCTCGACCCCCAGATCCTCGAACAGTCTCAGTTTTTCCGCGCCGGTAAAGCCCATGGCCAGAAAGATCCTCTCGGCCGGCCAGAATTTTTCCGTCCCTTCCAACTCCCGCAGGTTTCCGTTTTCCCAGTCCACCTCAACCGTTTCCAGACCCGATAAATCGCCGTTTTCGCCGGCGACGAATTTTTTGGTCAGGATATTGTACCGGCGGGGGTCGGCGCCGAAGATCTGACGGGCCTCTTCCTGGCCGTAATCGACCTGAAAAGTGCGGGGGCGGCTCAGCCATTGTTCGTGGGTGTAGGTCCTTTCCGGCGGCTTGGCCATGATCTCAAACTGAACCAGACTCCGGCATTCGTGCCTGAGCGATGTGGCGACGCAGTCGGTCCCGGTGTCTCCGCCACCGATGACGATCACGTTCTGCCCTCTGACATCGATAAATTGACGGTCGGCAAATCGGGAGTCGAGCAGGCTTTTCGTGTTTTTCAACAAAAATTCCATGGCAAAATGAATCCCCGCAAGCCCTCTTCCCTCGATCGGAAGATCGCGGGGTTGGCAGGCACCGCAGGCCAGAACGATGGCGTCAAACTCCCGCATCAGATGATCGGCCGAAATATCTTCGCCGACATTTACTTCCGGGCGAAACAAGATCCCCTCATCGGCCAGAAGCCGAACCCTTCTTTCGACCAGCCGTTTGTCGAGCTTCATATTGGGAATGCCGTAGATCAGCAGGCCGCCGATCCGGTCGTCGCGCTCGAAAACCGTCACCAGATGACCCGATCTGTTCAGTTCGTCGGCGCAAGAAAGACCCGCCGGACCGGAGCCGATGACGGCTATCTTCCGGCCGGTTCTTTTTTCCGGGGGGCGGGGTTGGATCCAGCCCTCCGCAAAAGCCTTATCGATGATCGCCACTTCGATCTCCTTGATCATCACCGGCGGTTGGTTGATGCCGAGAACGCAGGAATTTTCGCAGGGAGCCGGACACACCCTTCCGGTAAATTCGGGAAAATTATTGGTTTGGGCCAGACGCCGGTGGGCCTCTTCCCAGTTTCCCCTGTAAACCAGATCGTTCCAATCGGGGATCAGGTTATGAAGCGGGCAACCGGCGGCCGCGCCGTCGAAAAAATCGCCGGTATGACAAAAAGGAATCCCGCAATTCATGCACCGGGCGCCCTGTTTTTGCAGTTCCTCCTCGGGCAGAGCCGTGTGAAACTCCTCCCAATTTCCGACCCGCTCACCCGGCTGACGCAAAATCGGAAGGCTCCTCGAAAATTCGATAAATCCGGTCGCTTTTCCCATAAACCCCTCCCCATTTAAACCTTTTCACCTTTTCACCTTTAAACTTTTTAACTTTTTAACTTTCTCACCCTCCGACGGCTCTTGAAAATGCGGCCATCTCGGCCTCCTGTCGGCTCAGTCCTCCGGCCAGAAGGCTTTTTTGCGCCTCGATGATCCGCTGATAATCATTGGGTATGACGCGGACGAATTTTTTCAGATTGTCCTCCCAATCGAGAAGAATCCGGTTTCCGATCCGGCTTCCGGTTAATTCGACGTGCCGAAAGATGCCGTTTTTGACGAACTCGATCTCGTCGGTTTCCGAAATCTCACCGAGCGAGATCATATCCATATTGCAAAGCCCGGAAAAATCGCCCGTTTCGTCAAAGACGTAGGCCACGCCGCCGGACATTCCGGCGGCGAAGTTTTTTCCGGTCCGCCCGAGGATGATGACGCTTCCGCCGGTCATATATTCGCAACCGTGGTCGCCGACGCCCTCGATGACGGCCTCCATCCCGCTGTTTCGGACCGCGAATCGTTCGCCGCCGACCCCGGAAATAAAGGCCTGTCCACCGGTCGCCCCGTAAAAAGCCGTGTTGCCGATGATGATGTTCTCTTCCGCTAAAAAGGTCGATCCTTTCGGGGGAAAGACGATGATCCTGCCTCCGGAAAGACCTTTTCCGATGTAATCGTTGGAGTCCCCTTCGAGCGTCAGGGTTAAGCCCGGCGGAAGAAAGGCCCCGAAACTCTGACCGGCCGAACCGTTGAATTTCAGACGGATAGTATCTTCGGGCAGACCTTTTTCCCCGAATTTGCGGGAGATCTCGCTTCCCAGAATGGTGCCGACCGCCCGATCGGTGTTTTTGATCTCAAGTTCGGCATTTACCGGTTCGCCTTTTTCCAAAGCGGGTTCGGCGATCTTTAACAGTTTTGTTTTATCGAGCGTTTTTTCAAGTTCGTGGTTTTGGCTGATCTGCCAAAAACGGCCGAAATGCCAGGGAACATCGGGCCGGAAAAGGATCTCGGAAAAATCGAGCCGCCCGGATTTTTCGTCCGTTCGATCCTCGAATTCAAGAACATCGGTCCGTCCGATCATTTCCTCCACCGTCCTGAAACCCAAAGAGGCCATGATCTCGCGCATCTCACGGGCGACAAAGGTCATAAAGTTGACGACGTTTTCCGGCTCCCCGGTAAATTTCGCCCTCAGCCGCGGGTCCTGAGTGGCGACCCCGACCGGACAGGTGTTCAGATGACAGACCCGCATCATGATGCAACCGAGGGAAACCAGAGGCGCGGTCGAAAAACCGAACTCCTCGGCCCCGAGCAGGGCGGCGATGACCACGTCCCTTCCGGTTTTCAACTGTCCGTCGGTCTCCAACCGGACGCGGCTTCGGAGGTTGTTCAAGAGCAACGTCTGGTGGGTTTCCGCCAGACCGATCTCCCACGGAGCGCCGGCGTGTTTGATGCTGGTTTGCGGCGAAGCTCCGGTCCCGCCGTCGTGTCCGCTGATGAGAATCACGTCGGCCTTGGCCTTGGCCACCCCGGCGGCGATCGTTCCGACCCCGGCGGCGGCCACCAGTTTGACGCTGATCCGGGCGTTTTCATTGGCGTTTTTCAGATCGAAGATCAACTGGGCCAGATCCTCGATCGAATAGATGTCGTGATGGGGCGGGGGCGAGATCAAACCCACTCCGGGAGTCGAATGGCGGGTTTTGGCGATCCACGGATAGACCTTTTTGCCGGGAAGCTGACCGCCCTCGCCGGGTTTTGCTCCCTGAGCGATCTTGATCTGGATCTCGTCGGCGTTGACCAGATAATGGCTGGAGACGCCGAAACGTCCCGAGGCGACCTGTTTGATCCGGCTTCTTTTGCTGTCTCCGTTGGGGAGGGGCAGGTAGCGTTCGGGATCTTCGCCGCCCTCGCCCGTGTTGCTTTTACCGCCGATCCGGTTCATGGCGACGGCCATCGCTTCGTGGGCCTCCTGCGAGATCGAGCCGTAGGAGACGGCTCCGGTCTTGAATCTTTTGAGAATCTCTGCGACCGGTTCGACCTCTTCGACCGGAACGCCGGGACGATCCTTTTTGAATCTCAAAAGCCCCCTCAAAGTGGCCTGTTTTGCCCTTTCCCGGTTGATCAATCGGCTGAATTTTTTGAACGCCCCGTAATCGCCGTTTCTGGTCGCTTTTTGCAAAGTGTGGATCGTTTGCGGGTTGAACTGGTGGATCTCGCCCGATTTCCGCCATTGATAATTGCCCCCGGTTTCAAGGGTTTGCCTGGCGAATCCGGTCGAAAAGGCCTTCCGGTGGCGGGCCAGCGATTCCTCGGCGATCTCTTTGAGACCGATCCCGCCGACCCGGGAGGGCGTCCGGGTGAAATATTCATCCACCACATCGCGATCGATCCCGATGGCCTCGAAGATCTGCGCCCCGATGTAGCTTCGGACGGTGGAGATGCCCATTTTAGAGCAGATCTTGACGACGCCTTTATTGACGGATTTGACGTAATTTTGGATGGCCTTTTCCCGGTCAACGGTCCAGATCCTCCTTTTGATCCGGTCGTCGATGGTTTCAAAGGCCAGATACGGATTGATGGCCGTCGCTCCGAAGCCGAGCAGAAGGGCGAAATGATGGATCTCGCGCGGCTCCCCGCTTTCGAGGACGAAACCGACCTGGGTTCGGGCGCCCTCGCGGATCAGATGATGATGGACGGCCGAAACGGCCAAAAGCGCCGGAATCGGGACCCGGTGCCGGTTCATCTGCCGATCCGAGAGGATAAAAATATCGTAACCGTCCAGAACGGCCTGACCCGCCTGATGACAAAGCCCTTCCAGGGCCCATTCCAAACCCTGGGTTCCGTGATCGCGGTCAAAGAGCATCGGGATGGTGATGGTTTTGAAACCGAACTTCCCGAATTCGGATTCGGAATCCCCCAACAGGCGAACCTTTTCCAGTTCCTCGTTGTTGAGGATGAAGGAGTTCAGTTTCAGATGATGGGCGGCTTTTTCGGTCGGTTCGAAGAGATTGTCGTCGCTCCCGATCATCGTGTCGGTCGAGGTAACAAGTTCCTCGCGGATGGCGTCGATCGGCGGGTTTGTAACCTGAGCGAAAAGCTGTTTGAAATAGTTGTATAGCAACTGGGGTTTTTCCGACAGGACGGCCAAAGGCGTATCGTTGCCCATCGAACCGATGGCCTCGGTCCCTTCGGTCACCATCGGTTCGAGGATCATTCGCAGTTCTTCTTCGGTGTAGCCGTAGGCGATCTGCCTCTGGAGGACGGTTTCGTCGTCGGCTTCGTGAATGAACGGCGGCCGGGGAATGTCGTTGATGTGGACCAGATGGCGGTCGATCCATTCCCGGTAAGGCTTTTCACCGGCAATGGTTTCCTTGATCTCCTCGTCGGAGATGATCCGGCCCTGTTCGGTATCGACCAGAAACATTTTTCCCGGCTGAAGGCGGCCCTTTTGCAGAACATCGGCCGGATCGACCGGCAAGACCCCGACCTCCGAGGACATGATCACCAGATCGTCCCGGGTCACGTAAAAACGGGAGGGCCGCAAACCGTTGCGGTCGAGAACCGCACCGATCATCCGGCCGTTGGTGAAAGTGATCGAGGCCGGTCCGTCCCACGGTTCGAGCAAGAGCGAATGGAACTGGTAAAAGGCCCGCTTGGCGTCGCTCATCGGGTTGGCTTCGGAAAGCGGTTCCGGGATCATCATCATCATCGCGTGGGGCATCGAACGACCGGCCAGATGGAGCATTTCCAGGGTGTTGTCAAAAGCCCCGGAATCGCTGGCCTCGCCGTCAACCACGCTCAGGATCTTGGGAAAATCCTCTCCGAAAAGATCGGATCTGAGCCGTCTTTCGCGGGCCAGCATCCAGTTGATGTTGCCGCGAAGAGTGTTGATCTCGCCGTTGTGGGCGATGGTTCTCAAGGGTTGGGCGCGGTTCCAGTTGGGAAAAGTGTTGGTGCTGAACCGCGAATGAACCAGAGCCAGAGCGGTTTCCAATTCATCGTCCCGAAAATCCAGATAAAAATCCCGAAGCTGTCCGGTGGTCAGCATTCCCTTGAAAACGATCGTCTGGGTCGAAAGGCTGGCAAAATAGAACTGTTCGCCGAGTTCCGCAAAGTCGCGGGTCAAAAGCTCCTTGGTCCAGCGACGGGCGACGAAAAGCTTGCGCTCGAAATGTTCGCGGTCGCCGATCTCCCCGGTTTTCCCGATAAAGACCTGACGGATGCAGGGTTGAGCGTTTTTGGAGATTTCGCCGAGGTTTGAATTGTCAAAGGGAACATCGCGCCAACCCAGAACATTTAATTTCTCCCCTTCGAAAACCTCTTTTAATTTCAACTGGCAGGTTTCCCTCAAACCGGGATTTTGCGGCAGGAAAACCATTCCGACCGCGTATTGATCGGGTTCGGGGAGACTTATGTGCAATTTTTCACATTCTTTTTTAAAAAATTTGTGGGGCAGTTGGATCAGGATTCCGGCTCCGTCGCCGACCGTTTCCTCGGCTCCGGCCGCTCCCCGATGCTCCATCCGGCACAGAATGCCGAGGGCGTTTTTCAAAATTTGATTGGATCTTCGGCCCTTGATGTCGGCAATAAACCCGACCCCGCAGGATTCGTGTTCGTATTGCGGGGAATATAGACCCTGAGCTTTATCGTTTGCGTTGCCCATCGCATTCCCAAAAGAAAAATTTTGTAATACATTACCACAACCGTTTCATAAAAAAAAGTGATTTTTTTGTTAAGACCATAAGATATTTCAATGACAAGTTCGAATTATTTATGATCGGATTTCGTAAATCGAGGCTTTCTCGGGTAATCTGAAAAGGTTCGATTATGAAACAGGAAAAATTGGAATTGTTGCGCGAGGCTTTGCCTTATATCCAGAAATTCAAAGGCAAGACCTTTGTCGTCAAGTTTTCGGGCAAGGTGACGGAGGATCGGGAAACTCTGGCCTCTCTGGCCGAGGAACTGGCTCTGATTCATCAGGTCGGGATCAAAACCTGCGTCATTCACGGCGGCGGCAAACAGCTTTCCGCCTTGGCCGAAAAACTGGGAATGGCCCAGACCATCATCGAAGGCCGCCGGGTTACCGACGACGACACGCTGGAACTGGCCAAGATGATCTTTGCCGGAAAGATCAACACCGATATCTTAGCCGCGCTCAGGCAAAGGGGGATCGACGCCGTCGGCCTTTCCGGCGTTGACGGCAACATCGTGCAGGCCGAACGCCGCCCGCCGAAGGAGATCGTCAACCGGGAAACCGGCCGGAGCGAGACCGTCGATTTCGGCAATGTCGGCGACATTCTGGAGATCAACACCGATCTGTTGCGGCTCCTGCTCGAAGCCCATTATCTCCCGGTCGTCTCCTCGCTCGGCGCTGACCGGAACGGGGCTGTCTTTAACATCAACGCCGATACGATCGCTTCGGAGATAGCCGCCCAGCTTTGCGCCGAAAAACTGATCTTTCTTTCGGATGTCAACGGAATTTATCTCGACCCGCGGGATGAATCGACCAGAATATCGCGGATCTCGGTCCGGGAGGCCGAGGACCTGATCGAAAGCGGGAAGGCGACCGGGGGAATGATCCCCAAACTCCAGAGCCTGATGCAGATCCTCGAACGCGGCGTCCGTTCGGCCCACATCATCCAGGGAACCCGGCGCAACGCGCTCCTTTCCGAGGTTTTCACCGATGAGGGGGTCGGAACCATGGTTTCCGGTTAGGAATGCCGAAACGGGGAAGTTTTTTTTGCCACGGAGATCACCGAGAACTTAAGAGACAAAACGTTTGATCGACAAAAAGGTCCCCGGTGTTCTCGGTGATCTCTGTGGCTAAATAAATTGTTAATGTGATAAAACAAACCCATGAATCTCTTTGAACTGACCAAAACATTGATGAGCATCCCCTCGATTTCGGGGGAGGAACAGGCGATCGGAATTTTTCTTCGGGATTATCTCAGCCAGCTCGGCTGGACGGTCGAACTTCAGGCCGTTTCCGAAACCCAAAACAACGTCATCGCTTATCTCAATGAAAATCCGAAGGTTTTTCTCTCGACCCATCTGGACACGGTTCCGCCTTTCATTCCGCCGACCGAGGCCGACGGCAAGATCTTCGGCCGGGGGGCCTGCGATGCCAAAGGGATCATCGCCGCCCAGATCACGGCGGCGGAAAATCTGCGGAAAGATGGGATCGAGGACATCGGTTTTCTTTATACCGTTGATGAGGAGCAGGGAAGCAGCGGGGCCAAAGCGGCAAACCTTCACCCGATCGCCGCCAAATGTAAATATTTGATCAACGGCGAACCGACCGACAACGATCTGGCCATCGGTTCAAAAGGTTCTTTCCGGCTCTATATCCGGACCGAAGGAAAGGCGGCTCATTCGGCTTATCCCGAGATGGGCGATTCGGCCATCGTCAAATTGCTCGATATTTTAAATGACATCCAGCGGGCCGAACTGCCCAAAGATCCTTTTTTCGGCGAAACGACGCTCAATATCGGTCTCATCGCCGGAGGAATCGGAACCAACGTCGTGCCTCCGGCGGCCGAGGCCGGAATCCACATCCGGATGGTTTCGAAACTGGAACCGGTGATGGAGGTTTTGGAAAAAACTCTGGACGGACGGGGACGGATCGACGTCATGTCGTGTTCGCTTCCGGTCAAGATGCTTCCGGTCGAAGGGTTCGCTCAAAAAGTCGTCCGTTTCACCACCGACATCCCGCATCTGACCAATTGGGGAACCCCGCTACTGCTCGGGCCGGGTTCGATCCTCGACGCCCACACCTCGCACGAATTCGTTTTGAAAAAAGATCTCGAAGAAGCGGCCTGGCTTTATGAGAAACTGGTCAAAAAACTGCTCATAAATTGAAAGATCCATAAGTGGAAAGCGCCAGGCGCGGAACAACCCTTTCCGAACAGAAATTTTATTCAGGTCTCTTTTTTATCGGAAAAAAATCTGTGAAAAGAATTTTATAGATTTTACAAAGATATCAGGTAGGGAAGGGTTGCTCTGCGCCCGCCGCTTTTTTTCAGCCCATTTCCCGTTAAAGCGCTCTAATCGAAATGGATGTAAAAGTAATGAATTTTCCACCTTCCGTTCTCCCGGATAAACTTGTTGGAGAAGTTTACATTGGTTGAGCCGACCCGGTAATTTCCCTCCACGATCAGAACCTTATCGAAACCATCCTCGCTCCGGACCTTGCTTTTGCCGATAAAATTGGCATTATCTCTTTCAATCTTGGCAAAAATCGGGAGCAGTGCTTTTTTTTGGAGGATAAAGTTTCGAAAGATCCTCTTCATATCCTGATTCGAGTTGCTCCTCCGAAAAGGCCCTGAAGCATTGGCCAGAAAACCGGAAAAATCCTCTTCCTCCAGAGCGTCCCTAAAAGAAACCATGGACAATCTGACCAGCTCCTGATAATCCACCTTCTCGAATTGGGCGCTGTCGTCGCCATCTCCCGAACTTTCATATTCAAACTCGCAACCGAGCCCGACCGCAAGTAAAACGGCCAGAACCAACAAAAGATTGATTCGTCCCCATTTTCGACCCGCCGTCTTTACCAATAGTTTTTTCATCGCTTCCTCCGTTTTCTCTCCCGGGAATCCAGACTTCGACTCCCTACTGTTTTAAAGTGCGGAAAAAACTCCGGAAAAGAGACAAAATTTTTCGGGCCTGGGTTCCTCCGGCGAAGCGAGGGGCGGGTAGGATCATTTTTTCCGATGTGCAATAATTGGGAACTGCGGGTGTGGCATTGATGAGTGCGGTTTTTCAACAAAACCCGCGAAAACTGAGAGGGCCGACCAATGGAGGAAGTTTTGCTGGAGATCGATGACCGATCGGGAGGGAAAATCGGTTTTGGTTTTGTCCGGATTCCGCCCGGCGATTTTCTGATGGGTTCGGAAAACCACCTGCCGTTTGCATTGGAGGTTCCGGTTCATAAAGCCTTTATCGGAAAGGAGTTTTTCGTCTCCCGTTTCCCGGTCACTCAGGAACAGTTCCGGGCCGTTGAGCCGAGAAATCCATCGGTCTTTCGCCATGCCGAAAAACTCCCGGTGGAAAATGTCAACTGGTTCGAGGCCCGGCAATTTTGCCGCAATTTGGGGGAGCTTGCGGGAAGATCGATCCGCCTGCCGACCGAAACCGAATGGGAATATGTCTGCCGGGCGGGTTCGACGACCGAGTTTTTCTTCGGCGACGATGAGACAAAGCTTTCCGATTACGCCTGGTTCGAATCGAACAGTCGGGAACAAACTTCTCCGGTCGGCCTGAAAAAACCGAATGCGTGGGGCGTTTTCGATATGGCGGGTAATGTCTGGGAATGGTGCGAAGACCATTGGAAAGGGGATTACGGGGATTTTCCGGCCGACGGTTCCGCCTACATAAGAGGCGACGACAGGCAACCCCGGCGGGCGGTCCGCGGCGGTTCCTGGGCGATGGATGCCTTTCGACTAAGGAGTTCATATCGAAGTTTCGACTGGAACGACAACCGGAACGGAAAGCTCGGATTCAGAATAATTTGGGAAGGATAATATGAAGATCGGATTGATCGGCTACGGCGCGATGGGGAGGTTGATCGAGGCCCTGGCGCAAAACAAGGGCCACGAAATAACGGTCGGGATCGATGACCGGCAGGCGGGACTCGAACCCGAAAACCTGGCCGAAATTCTTGAAGGGACGGAGGCCGCGATCGATTTCAGCGTGGCCGGAGCGGTTCGCCGCAACGTCGAAGCCTGCCTTTTGGCCGGTGTTCCCTTGATCGAGGGGACGACCGGTTGGAATTCGGAATTTGCGGAGATCAAAAAGCTGGTCCTGGAAAAGGACGGGGCTTTTGTTTTCGGCGCAAATTTTTCGATCGGGGTCAATTTGTTTTACAAGATCGCCGATTTCGCTTCGGAACTTTTCTCAAAATTCAGCGATTACGAGGCTTTTATCGAAGAACAGCATCATTCGCGAAAGCTGGACGCGCCTTCGGGAACGGCTTTGAAGTTGAGGGACCTGGTGGCCGAACATATCAAACGGGATTTCAGCGTTTCATCGACCAGAGCGGGACATATTCCGGGAACCCACCGGGTCGGTTTTGACGGGGCGGCCGATCAGATCCTGCTCGAACACACGGCCCGTTCGCGCGAGGGTTTCGCCTCGGGGGCCATTCTCGCCGCCGAATGGATCGCCGGAAAAAAGGGTTTTTGGGAATTCACCGAAGTGATGGAGGAGATTTTGGGAGATGGCGGGGATAAAAAAGCGAGAGATAATTCTTAATTGTATTGACAAATAAAAAAGTGAAGTAAGTTTTGAGTCCCGCCTTTAGGCGGCCATTGATTACGAACAAGGCTTTTGTTTTGCCGCCAAAGGCCGCCTAAAGGCGGGACTCAAAACCTGACAATCCTTACCAGCTTCTTTGGGCAATACACTCATTTTTATTGGAGGAAAATCTTTGGCCCCTTGTGTTTTTAGCAAGAAACACAAGGGGGCCGAAGATTTTTTTGTTTGATGAACGCAAAGCGCCGAACGGTTTTTGTAACCTTTTTGAATTTTTGGTCACACAAGGAAAATCCCCGGAAAGATTGAAAAAGGGGAAAATCAAAAAAAGGAGACAAAGGGCGGAAAATAATTTTCGGCCAAGAAAAAACAAAATGATTACAAGAGCGGATTTGGAAAATTTGGTGGGGATTATTCATCGGCAGGGAGATCTGACGGGAGTTCCGGTGGGTTTTTACGACGGTTCCCAATGTCGGGTGGTTAACGGAGGTTCGATGATGACCAATGCTTCGGGTGTTTTCGGGGTGGCGATCGAGGAGGTTTACGGCCAAATACCCAACCAAAGAAGAATTGGAAGGGGGCAGGCGATGGTCGTTCCGGGGGCGACCGAGGAGCTGAGAAACGGAAGCCGCCTCGGAAGCGAAGCGTTAAATGCCGGTTTGAGTTGCACCTTTACGGTTATCTCAGCCTATGGAGTTGCGGCTTCAGCCGCGGCCGAAGCTCCAACCGGCGGGGCCAGCACCATTCTCCTGATCGCCTCCTGGACGAGTATGATAGCTTCGGGAATTCAATGCGGGGACGGGATCGCCAGAACCATTGAGGCTTTGGCCAATCCCGAGGGAACGACCATCGCCCGGGCGGACGCCAATCCGGTTTATTCCGGCTACAGAACAACCGTTGACGCGGTCGGTATTGTTTCGGGCGGAGTGAGCGCAGCCGGGGCTTTGAGAACCCAGACGGGAAGAGCGCTGGCGTTGGAAATCGGAAACTATATGGGGCAGGTCGGCTCCAGCGCCAATTCCGGTTCGGTTCGTTCCGTTTACGACAGGATGAGAAATCCTTCCGGCCCGCGCCGGGATTTACCCCGACTGCCACGGGCACCGAGGGTTCAGTCGGAAGCCCAGTCCAGATTGGTTTTACATGTCTTCGGCCAGGGCGGGCAAAGTGATGTAAATATCTAAAAAGGAATCGATGGGGCGGCGTTGGCCGGATAGTTGGTTTTTGGAAATTTTGGGATTTCCCAAGTTGCCGGTTAGTTTTTTCCGCCCGCGAATGAACGCGAATCTGCGCCAATTTACAACATATCCGCGTTCATTCGCGTAAATTCGCGGGCAAACTCATTCATTATTTGCAATAAAAGCAACTTGGGCTAAAAGAGAAATTCAACGGCGGAAAACATATTTGCAGGAGGCAGGAAAATGAAATTGAGAAGTTTGTTTTTAATATCTTTAATAATGTTGGCAAACAATACCGTGTTACTTTCACAAACCGAAAACGGTTTACAATTCAGCGGTTTTGCCCGCCAAAACCTGGTTCGGGAAAATCCGACCGATGATCCCGTTTTAATAAATAGCGGATCTGAAACGGTTGGAGATACGGTTTTTTATTCCGACAGCAAGGATTTCCTCGCCTCACTTTCCGGTCAGAAAGGCAAACTGTTGATGGAGGCGGTCGGCGATCTGAACCGGGACTCTCTCAATGATTGGGCCGGAGTCGTCACCAAGGAAAAGGATTTGGTGATTGACGAAGTTGTCTTCAAAGACCAAACGGTTACGCAATTGATCATTCTGGAACAAAACGACAAGGGAAAATATTTTGTGGCCGGGGCGACCAAGGAGTTTCCGCTTGAAGGCTCGAACTGTTGCTATGTCGAAGATCTGGAAATAAAAAACTCGACCCTCGAACTGCAAATAAACGAGAAGACCGCCGACCGGGTTGCGGCGAATATTTACAAAATAAAAAAGGTCGGGAAAAACTGGAGATTTATCGGTTTGGAACAAAATCTGGTATTTGCGGCCGGAGATGAAAACAAAGAGGATTCGGCAATTGAACATTCGGTAAATTTATTGACCGGCGAAATTATCAGAACCGAGTTTGCGGGGGACAAAAAAGTGCGGCAAAACCGCTGGAACATAAAGTTTCCCATCTATTTTTTGCCGGATTTTGAAGGCGAACTAAATCTGCCGAAGGGGACGATTGATCCCCTTGGAAAGGCTCTATAGTAGCAAAAGAAATCTAGCACTGATATTGTTCCGGAAGAAATCAACAGTTGACGATTCGATGATTTTCAAGAGAGGGGAATTTCGATATGAGAAAGCAAATAAAAGATTCAGGGAATTTACGGGAAACATTTAATTCGTTCAGGTTTTACTTTTCAATTTTAATGCTGATCGCTCTTTACGGTTTTTCGGGGTTGGCCGTTTCAGCTCAGAATGTTGAACGAAGGGCCGAAACGATCCGGAAAAACGATTCCGGAGATCTTTACATAACCGTCGGCGGAAAGGAGAAGATGGCCGCCAGAAATATCATTGATGCCTGGATGATAAACGACGGAAAAGAAGTTTTGTATTCCGCTTCGGACGGTTCCGGAGGTTACGAAAACGAAGGTCAGTCGCTGAGGATCTACGATGTCAAAACCGGCCGGGCGAAAAAGATAATGTCGCAGTATTATATGATCGAAGCGATCGCCGAAACCCGGCTTTCCGACGGGAAACTGGCCCTCATCGTCAGAATGACCGACGGCGGGGCCGGAAACAACTACATTTCGGTGGTTGATCCGACCCGGGGCGAGGTGTTTTTCCGCCGGTTTGCCGAGGTTCTCAAAGTCGAACGGGATCAAATGACTCTGGGGATTTTCGAGGAGGGTTCCTGGGATGATGATTACGAAAACCCGACCAAGGAATTTGAACGGGAAGGGAATATTTTTCTCAAGTCCTCAAAACCGAAACACATCAAAACCGAAACCTTCGATCTGACCGCGATCTTGAAAAACAAGGTGATCAAAAACCCGAAGGATTACCGCGCGAATTGAAGAAAATAGTGAGGCGAAAGGAGTTTTTACGCAATTTTTTGTTGAAAAGATGTTTATCGATAAAGCCCAAAGGGCCGAGCCGGCCGGGGTTCTCGGCCCGATTCCCCGTCCGGCAGTTTGCTTCACACAGTTCGAAATGAGGTTGACTCACAACTTTTCAACTCTTATTTAGCCATAACCCTTTTTTAATGAAATTTGGGGGGGGCAAAGAAAACCCCGGACTCGTTTTGAACGCAAAAAAAACGGGTTCGGGTTTTTTCTTTTTGTAATGGAAATTCAGCAATTTTTCTGTAACCTTTTTGGTTTTCCCGGCACTTTTAGTTGAAGGCCCGGAGCAGTTCCGTTTTTCCGGAAAGGGAAATTAAGGTCAAAATTTTTTTTGGAGGAATTTTATGGATATTCAAGCCGCTTTACAAATAACGACGCCACAAACCGACAGACTTTGGTTTTACCTATATCTTTTTACGCGAACCAACACCCCAACCGTTCAAAGTTACCCGAATGGATGGTTGTGGGGAATCGGGATGAATGTTCCGTATCGGGGGGGATTATTCGGATATGGGATCGGATCGCATCGGATTATCTATTGTATGGATTCTGCCGGTGAAGATACCATTTACGAACTGAATGGTAATTTCCCCTCCGGATGGGACTTCCCCTTTACTGAAAGAAACATGCAGAATCCGCCTTCGGGGGACGGTTATCTCAGGGTTACGGGAAGTTATCTGCCCCGGGGAAGAATCAATTGGCGATTGACTGATGTGAGGCGCATCGGTTAATTTCCGATTTATTAAGAGAACCAAACGCCGAAGAATTAAAACACTACGGGAGCAGACATTTTCAATGGCAAAAACTCCTCCCACTCACCTTTATCCGTTTATCGGGTTTTTTCATCGCGCCGGATGCTGGTCGATAAAATCGGAAGGGTCGAGCCAGCCGGAATTTTCCGAACTGTAACCCGGCCCGGTTTTGTTCCACATCGGGCAATTTTCATCGCGCAGTTCGAAATGAAGATGACAAAGATAGGTTCCGCCGGCGTTTCCGACCGTTCCGATCTGCTGGCGTTTTTTAACTTCTCCTTCTTTGGTTAAGATCTTCTCCAGATGCCCATAAAGGGTTTGAAATTTCTGTCCGTCGGGCATCGTGTGTTCAATGATTATGACATTTCCCCAACCTTTCCCGGCGTCCGAGGCGTAGGTGATCAAACCGTCGGCGGCGGCAAAAACCGGCTCGCCGCAATCGGTGTTTCCGCCGGAATTCTTGTTCCAGTCCTCTCCCAGATGGTTGTTGACGGTGAAATCCTGGGCATTATACCAATCGTCCTTCCGGTCTTTGGCCTCGGTTACCGTTTCGCCGGGACCGACCGGATAAGCGAAACTTTCGGCTTTTATTCGGTTTTGATTATTGACTGTTTCGGGTCCGGGATTTGTCCGGGCCATTTCCTTCCGGCAGGAAACGACCGGCAAAAAAAGCAATCCGTTTAGAAGGATGACCCCGAGTTTTTTGAGGCTGTTCATAAGTTGTGGTTGGCCAAACGTCAATGATAAATCCTTTATCCGGCGAAAACCGGCAAATAACAATTTACTATTAAACCTTATCAAACTCCTACCCAACTGGACGATCAAAAAGGGCGAGTCGAAAAGATGATCTTTCCGGGCGAAAAAGATCTGATGCCGACGAACGGCAACTTGACCGTTCCGCCGATGTTTCGGATCTGAAAACGGTTTTGGGGAATTGGAATAAAATACTCGCCGAAAAACCGTTAAATAATAACCCGCTTCGACCGATTGTTAAAGTTTTTTCAGTTTGGTTACAATAGGCATAATTTTTTCGAGGATCAGATAAATTATTATGACGATGAAAATTGACTGGATGCGGGGTTGTGCGACTGCCCTGGTTACGCCGTTTAAGAAAGACGGTTCGATCGACGAGGAATGTTACCGTTCGCTGGTCGAAAGACAGATCAAAAACGGGGTCAGACTGCTCGTCCCGTGCGGAACCACCGGCGAGAGCGCCACCATGAGCGAGGACGAACGCCTCGTGGTGATCAAACTGACGGTCGAGGTCGCCCGAAAGAAAAAGGCCCGCGTCATCGCCGGAACGGGAAGCAACAATACGGCGGCGACCATCGATTTTACCCGAAAGGCAAGAGAACTCGGCGTCGATGCCGCGCTTATCGTCGGACCGTACTACAACAAACCGACTCAAGATGGGCTTTACGCTCATTTCGGCGAGATCGCCAAATCGGTCAAGGATCTTCCGATCATGGTCTACAACGTTCCGGGCCGGACCTCGAACAACATCTCGGCCGCCACGCAGGTCCGGCTGGCCAACGATTTTCCCAACATCGTGGCAACCAAGGAGGCTTCGGGGAACTTTTCGCAAATAATGCAGATAATCCGCGACCGGCCCCGAAATTTCCGCGTCTTTTCCGGCGACGATATGACCACACTGGCCCTGATCGGGGTCGGCGGCGACGGTCTGGTTTCGGTCTGCGCCAACGAGATTCCGAAAGAAACCTCGCAGATGGTCAATTCCGCGCTCGACGGCGGATTTTCCCGCGCGCGGCGGATTCATTACAAGATTCTCGAACTGATGGAGGCCAATTTCATGGAGGCCAGCCCGGCTCCCTGCAAATTCGTAATGAAGGAGATGGGGCTTTTGGAAGACAATATCCGCCTCCCACTTGTCCCGGCAACGGACGGGGCGCGGAAAAAACTGAGGGAAATTTTAAAACGAACCCAAGGGAAATAAAACACCGGGGAGTTTTGTCCCCCCCAAATAACAGAACAAAATGAGCCTACAGGAACAAATCGAAAATTTAATTACCAAAACTGAATATACGGCCGATGACCGCAAGATCTTTGAGGATTTCAAGGAGGCTTTGAGACGGGGACGGATCCGCGCGGCCGAGCGGGATGCAGAAGGGAACTGGGTTACAAACGCCTGGGTCAAGAGCGGAATCCTGCTCGGTTTTAGAATGGGGGAGATGGTCGAAATGTCGAAAGAAGGCGAATCGTTTCAGTTTTTCGACAAGGACACCTACCCTTTGCGGCCGATGTCGCTTGAGGATCGGATCAGGATCGTTCCCGGCGGTTCGACCATCCGCGACGGTTCCTTTGTCGCGCCGGGGGTCGTCTGTATGCCGCCCTGTTACATCAATGTCGGAGCCTTCGTCGATGAGGGAACGATGGTCGATTCGCACGCTCTGGTCGGTAGCTGTGCCCAGATCGGCAAACGGGTCCACATCTCGGCGGCGGCTCAGATCGGGGGCGTTCTCGAACCGGTCAACGCCAATCCGGTCGTCATCGAGGACGACTGTTTGATCGGCGGAAACACCGGCGTTTACGAGGGCGTCATCGTCCGCGAAAGATCGGTTCTGGCTTCCGGCGTGATCCTGACCCGTTCGACTCCGGTTTTCGATCTGGCCAATGAACGGGTCTTGAAATCCGACGGCTCAAAACCTCTTGAAATTCCGGCCGGAGCGGTCGTCGTTCAGGGCGCGCGTCAGATCACCACCGATTTCGGCCGGGAAAACGGCCTGTCGCTCTACGCCCCCGTGATCGTCAAATACCGCGACGAGCGCACCGATGCGGCCACCCGGCTTGAGGATTATTTGCGGTAGGTCTTCGTCAAATTTTGACAAAAAATCCCGGACTAATCCCGAACGAATCCGATTTCCTTCCCCTCGGAAAAAACGGCCGAAACCGTGCAGTTTTCGACCGAGGGGTCGGCCAAGAGAAACTTCGCCAACGGCGCGGTCAGAAGGGTTTCGATCGTCCTTTGCAGGGGCCGGGCGCCGTAGCGGGGGTCAAAGCCTTTCCGGGCCAGATAGGTGATGACTTCGGGGGAACAAACCAGTTCGATGTTTTTTTCGGCCAGTCCCTCGCGGCGGGCCATGGAGCGGATCTCCTTTTCGGTGATCCGAAGCAGAGATTCGCGCCCGAGCGGGCGGAACTGGACGACCGAATCGATCCGGTTGAAAAATTCGGGCCGGAAAAACTCCCGGATCTCCTTCAGGTTCGAGGCCACCTCCTGTTCGCCGAAACCGATGTCGCCGCGGGCGAATCTTTCGGCTCCGAGGTTGGAGGTCATGATGACGACGGTCGAGGTGAAATTCGTCACCCGCCCGAAACGGTCGGTCAAACGCCCCTCGTCAAAAAGCCCCAAAAGAACGTCGAAAACCTGCGGGTCAGATTTCTCCACCTCGTCGAAAAGCACGACGCTGAAAGGATTTTCCCGGACATTTCGGATCAGTTCCGACGGATCGCCGTCGGGCGCGGTCAAAAGCCTGGCCGCCGATCCCCCGGTTGAATATTCGCTCATATCGACCCTGACGATCTTTTCCTTCCGCTCCTCCGCCTCGCCGAAAAAGAAACGCGAGAGACTTTTTGCCAGTTCGGTTTTGCCGACCCCGGTCGGTCCGGCGAAAAGCAAAACCCCGAGCGGCCGGTTCCGATCATTTAGCCCGGCTTTAAAAGTCGTAACAACTCCGGCCACCTGCCGGCAGGCTTCCGGCTGGCCGATCACCTGCCCGGAAAACCCGTTGACGACATCCTCAAATTCGAGCGTTATCTCGTCCCGCAGAAACAGTTCGGGAAGCCCGGTCAAACCGATAAAACTTTTGATGACATCTTCTTCGCCGATCTCATTCGGGCGGGCTTTCTGTCCGCCCTTTTCAAACAGGTCGATGAGAAAACGGGGCGTCCGGCCGGGAAATTTTTGATAGGGCATAAAGCGCGAGAAAAGCAGGTAAACGAGTTTTATCGCCCCGGCGGAATACTCCGTTTGAAAATTCCGGGCCTGCATGTCGGCGATCTTGGTGAGGACGCTTAAGGCCTCTTCGGCGGTGAAATCTGGAAGCCGGAAAACCTGAAAACGTTCGACGAAGGCCGGGAGCAGACGGCGGCAGGCGTCCAATTCGGCGGGCGTCGCCTCGCAAACCAACCTCAGTTCGCCCCTTTGAAGATAGGGGATCAGGAAAGCCGCCAGACTCTCGTTCGGTTCGCTCCCGCCGTAACGGATCAGATCCAGAAGGTTTTCGGCGCAAAGGACGCCTTCGATATTGTTCAGTTCGGCGATGATCTCTTCGAGTCTTTCCTGCCATTGACCGAGATACATCATTCCCGCGATCAGCCGGCCGCCGTTGGTTTGCCAGTAGCGGTTCGGGGGATTTTTCTCCTCCCATTCCTCAACCTCGACCTTTTCGTTTTGCAGATCCCTTTCGATCCGCCGGACGGCCTCGGTCAAAACGGTCGTTTTCCCGATCCCGCTTTCCCCCAGAACAATGACGCTGGCCCTTTCTCCGGCCAGTCTCCGAACCAGATCTTCCACCACCGATTCGCGTTCGTAGGCCGGGGTGATCTTTCGTTTGAAGTATTTGGCTCCGAGCGGATCGGCCACCATTTCCAGATTTTTGATGTCTTTGAAGATCTCCGCCTTCTTTACCTTTCGGCGGATCTGAAAGGTGATTTCCTCCAGAATGAATTCCTTCGGCGGAAGATATTGGGACAAACCGAGCGGGGATTTTCCCCTGAGTTCCTCCTTGACCTTCAACTGAACCAGATTCTTCAGTTCGGTTTCCCGGTTAAAGATAAATTCGAGGTCAAACAGCGGGAGACACCCGTAATAATCGCCGTTCTCCGTTTTCCAGTAAACGCAGGCGACGCGCAAGGGGACGGCCTCCGGCGCGGTGAAGGTCCTCTTTTTTGGGGGGCGCCGCCGTTTTTTTTCATTGTCCCGGTTTTCCTTTGATTTGATCTCGAACTCGGGACGGAGTTCGACCCGAAACTCCATCAATTTGGCCTCGGAATATTCCGGCGGTTCGCGCCAGTATTCCTCTTCAAAAAGCCACCGGAGATATTCCCTGACCTCGGAGACGGCCCTTTCTTTTTTTGAATTAAAGGCCGCCGGTGGAAAATATTCCCCCTGACCGGTGATGGCCATGGCGGTAAAAGAACCGCCGAGATCCTGCCAGATCAAAATTGGTACCCGCGCTGTCGCCATAAGATTTCCTTCAGATCAAATAATGTCCCGCTCCCCCTTACTTTCAGGAAAAAAACTCCGCCGGCATCGGAAGACCCGCCAGGATAAAGGTTCGAAGTTCGCGAAAGGTCAGATCTTCTCTGGTGATCAGACCGGAGCGGAAATCGAGAACCGTTCCCCGTTCGTTTGAGATCCGGACGACCGAAAAATCATTTTCGACCTTTTGCCTTTGGTGGCCCTCGTATAATTTCGGGAGATCGCCCGAACCGGCCGTTTCGGGCAACTCCAAAACATCCAGTTCAACGGCGGTAAAATCGCCGCGTTTGTTGACGAAAACGTGATTTCCCGTTTCGCCCCGGATCAGATCGGCGGCGAACAGTCCCTCAAGCCGGAGAAAGACCTGAAAATAATCTCCCGGCAGTTCGTTCGGTTGGGGGATTTCGGCTTTCAATCCCAATTCACCGGCCAGAAGCCTCCGGTAGGTTTCAATCAACGGGGGGATGTTCTCCCGCCCGAAGTAAACATCGGCCGAACGGAAAACGAGCAGGCACCGGGAATCGAGGGGCTTTTCGACGTTCTCGACCAGAATTTGCAGAAGTGCCGTTTCCCGCCAGATGTCCTGAACGTAATCGGCGGCGGCTTCGCCGAAATCGGGATTTTCCAGAGCCAGATTCTTTATTTTATTGGACAGGTTGGTCCCGGCCAAAAAACGGTTGAGATCGATCTCCGTTCCGCTCAGCGTGACGATCCGGCGGGAATCTTTCCGGGTTTTGGGGGGGCGGTTTTGGGTCGGGGTTTCCCTCCAGTTGTCGGCCCGTTCGATCATTCTTTCGATCCGTTTGACGTATTCGCGGATGAGGAAGAATTTGGCCTGGGCCGGGTCTTCGGGGTCGATCTCGCCCGGCGGTCGGAGACCTTCGACCTCGGCCTCGATCCGGTCGAGAACGTCCTCGATCCGGTCGATCTGTCCGTGAACGTCGGAAAAATCGCCCGTTTGCCAGACGCTTTTCTCCGGGGCAAATGGTTTGATCTCTTCGACCTGAGTGTGAAAATCATCTTCCGAACGCGAGATCTTGATGAGGATCGGAACGCTTGTTTCGAGGGCGGCCAGCCGAACCGCGACCGGTTGGATCAGGTTTCGTTCGATGGCCCGTTTGAGCGCGCGGGCGCCGAGTTCCGGGTTGTAACCCTCATCGACGATCCGTTCGAGCGCCGAGGGTTCGAGTTCGATCCGGCAATTCCGGCGGGCGAAACCCTCGCGGGCGAAAACCCTCTGGAGTTGAAGCCGGGCGATCCTGCCGACCTCCTCGCGGCTGAGGTTTTCGAACGGGATGATCTTGTCGAGCCGGTTGAAGAATTCGGGGCGGAAAAACTTTTCGGCCGCCTGTCGGTAGATGCTGGCGTTCGATTCGTTGGTTTCGCGAAAACCGAGTTTGATGTTGGCTTCGCGGGTTCCGAGGTTCGAGGTGAGGATGATGATGGCGTTGGAGAAATCGGATGTCCGGCCGAAGGCGTCCGTCAAACGACCCTCGCCCAGGACCTGCAACAGAAGGTTGAAAACGTCCGGGTGGGCCTTTTCGATCTCGTCGAGCAGGACGACCGAAAACGGCTGGCGGCGGATGGCTCCGGTCAAAAGACCCTCGGGTTGATCGAAGGTGCCGACCAGCCGGGCGACGTCAAACGGGGAGACGAATTCGTTCATATCGAAGCGGAGAAGTTTTTCCTCATCGCCGTAGAGATAATCGGCGATCTGTTTGGCGGCCTCGGTTTTGCCGACCCCGGTTGCTCCCAGAAACAAAAAGGAGGCCAGCGGGCGGCCCGGATCATTGAGCCTCGCCTTGGCGACCGAGATGACATCGGCGGCCGCTTCGACGGCCGGTTTCTGACCGATCAGGCCGGCCGAGATCTTTTGGGTGATCTCGGTTTTCTCAAGTTTTTCGCCGTCATCCAAAAAAGCCACCCGAAGCCCGCTTTTGGCTTCGAATTCGCGAAGAACATCCCCTCGGGTGATCTCGCGGTTTTGAAATTTGTTGGAGATCTGTTTGAGAAAACCGGCCGCTTTGCCGGGAAAGGACACCTCGCGGTTGTAACGCCGCTGGAGATCGAGGGCCGTCGGCAGAACGTCTAGGGCGAAACTCGTGTTGAATCTGTGTTCGGCCTCGCGGCGAACGGCCATGGCGATCCGGAGGGTTTCGTCGTCGTTGGTTTCCCGGAGCCGAAAAACGTGGAACAGTTCGGCGAAACCGCGGTCTTTTTCCTTGAGAACGCGAAACGTCTCGGGAGTTATCTCACCGAGAGCGCGAACGTCGCGCCTTTCGAGATGGGGTTTTAACACCTGAGCCACATTGAGATCGCTTCCGGCGCTGATGCCGGCGAAATGCAAACCCAGAAGGTCGTCGAAATAGAGCAGATGCTCGAGTTTTTGGGCAGTTTTCAAGATGGCGATCAGACGGTTTTCCCATTGCCCGACAAAAGACATCCCCGAGATCAGTCTTTGGGGCGAAATGAGCCAGGTCAGTTTTTTCCCCGAACCTTTGTTTTTCCGGCGTTTCAGGGTTTGAAAAACATATTCGTGGATGAGATTGGTTTTCCCGACCTGATTTGATCCGACGATGACGACCGGGCGTTTGTCCGGGGAATTCAAGAGCCGGGTCAATTCCCGCAGTTCCACGCTCCGGCCGATGGCCCGTTCCAGATCGTCCGGGTAAAGCGCGTCAAGATTCCGGCCGACCCGCCTCAATTCATTTCTTCCGTCCAGTTCGGCATCCCCGCCGAGAAGGGCGAAAAGATTGGCCTTTTCCGCCTCGTGTTTTTGCGGCAGTTGGATGTTCAGATCGAGACTGGTGACGAAGGCCCGGCCCGAAAAAGTATGATTGGCCGGATTGTGAACTCCTTTCCCGTCGCGCCGTTCAAGATGCCGGAAATGCTCGGTGAAAACCTCGACCGCGCGGGTGTGAAGATCCTCCCCGCGCTCCAGTTCAAACCAGACCCCGGACAGATTTGGGGAAAAGACGACCTTTTTCCCGAAGGCGTTAAAGGTTACGAAGATATAACAGCAATCGTAGGTTCCCGAAGAAAGAAAAAGCCGGAAATTGAGGACTTTGGTGGTCAGCAAAGGCGAAAAGGTGAACCAGGCCAGATCGTAATGCCTCGGTTTTTTCCCGTGTTCGACGAACTGTTCGCGAATTTTCTGGCGGAGTTTGTTGACGGCCTTTTGCAGATTATTTCCCTGAGCGGTCGTGTTCAGATTGAACAGGGGACGGACGACGACCGAAGGGGCCGGCTGGTTGGCCTGTTTTTGCTCGGTGGCGAGAATTGGAATGGTTAAAAGCATTTATCGTAATTCGAAAATATTTAATGGTTGATCGAAAACTTGTTTTTGCACGGTCGATCCTTTTGCGGGCCGAATCTATCCGATCAGGTTTTCCGAGGTCCGGATCAGATGTTCCTCGACGGCCAAAGCGAAGATCTCCTCGAGACCGTTGTTTTCCAACGAAAACGTCTTGTCCAAAAGCGGATCTTTGACCTTGTTTTGCGACAGATCGTAAAACCGCCTCTCGGATTGATATCTGACCGAATCGCGGCCGGTCAGATCATCCGGAAGAACATATTTTCCCGGATCGCCGGCCGGACTTCCGATTAGCACGCGGTTCGTTCGGCCGCCCCGCTGAAAACGGTGAATCCCGATCTCGGCCCCGAACCGGGGCAGCGCCAGATCTCCTTCGATTGCCAGAAAAACCCCGCAGATCTCCTGTCTGGCCGAGCCGAAAAACTTTTCGGGTTCCTGAATCTCTTTCCGGTAAACGACCCGGTCGAAAAGCAATTTGGTTTCGATCGGCTGATTCTTTTGTTTTTCGGTGGTAAAGGCAAGGCCGGTCTTGATCCCGGTTTTGGTTTGCCGGAAAACGGCCGTAAACAACCGCAGAAGATTGAAAAGCTCCGGCGCATTTTCGCTGAAAAAAACCAGATTGACCTCGTTCGGTTGCGGGTATTGAAATTTCAGCAATTCGAACAACTGGGACTGAAACTTCTTTTCCTGATTTTCAATGAGTTCGGCAAAAGTCTGTTTTTCGCCCTCGGTTTTTCCGTAGATCTTCAGAAGGATCTCGTCCTCGGTCCGGTTGACCTGATCGGCGAATTCCTCCGCCTTTTTCAAAAATCGTTCGATCAGGGGTTTCCTTTCGATTCGTTTCTGATCCTCTTCGTAGATCCATCGGCCGCGTTTTTGCAACGCTTCGAGCCGGATCGCCCGGTAGATCTCGTCGTTTAATTCGGTCAGCCGGTGGCTGGTCGAAAATTTCTGGATCCGGCGTCTGAGCCGAGAGATCCTGACCGCGTTCGAGGCCAGAGCGCCGGTTTCGGCCCGGAAATGTTTCGGCTCTTCCGAAAGAACATATTTGAGCGAGATCCGCCCGTTTTCGAGATCGGTTTCGACCGCCAGTTTTTGGTTCTCCGGCCGCCGGTTGAGTTCGGCCGCCAGCGGGGCCAGAAGCCGCCGTTCGATGGCGCGTTTGAGCGGCCGGGCGCCGTAACGAATGTCGTAACCGGTTTCTGCCAGAAAACTTAAAACCTTTTTGCTGATATTTAGCCGGATCGGCCGGTAGCGGAGTCCGTCCCGCTTTTTGAGTTTTTCGATCTCGGCGGAGGCGATTTTCAAAACCGTTTTTTCATCGAGCGGAGCAAAGGGCACGATCCGATCCAGCCGGTTGAAGATCTCGGGACGCAGGAATTCCCGGACGGCCTGATCGAAATGGCGGACGGCTTCTTTTCTTTGCCGGGAATCGCGGCTGAAACCGGATTTGCCGCGCTGAAATTCGCTGGCGCCGAGGTTGGAGGTCATGACGATGATCGAGTTGGTGAAATCGGCGACCCGGCCGACCGAATCCGTCAGACGGCCCTCGCCGAGCATCTGCAAAAGGAGGTCGAAAAACGAATGGTGGGCCTTTTCGAATTCGTCAAGCAGGACGACGCTGAACGGCTGTTCGCGGACGCGGGCGGTTAAAAGCCCCTCTTTTTCACCGGTCCCGCCGATCAGTCGCTGAACCGAAACCGGATTGGAATATTCGCTCATGTCGAAACGGATCATCCGCGCCGGGTCGGAAAAAAAGAACTCGGCCAGAGATTTGACCATCTCGGTTTTCCCGACGCCGGTCGGGCCGATGAATAAAAGGGAAGCGATCGGTTTGCGGGGCCGGGTCAGTTTGGCTTTGACCGTGACGATCAGGTCGCGGATCAATTGGACGGCCTCGTTCTGGCCGATCACCCGATCGGAAAAAAAATGATCTATTTCCTCCGGGTCGATCCCGATCCGGTCGTTGAGGATCATTTCCGGAAGCCCCGTTTCCTCAGCGAAAGCCCGGTAAACCCCGGCCGCGGACAATGGCTCTTCCCGGGCGGTCTCGGCCAGAAGGTTCCGCAAGAATCGGATGGGGCGGCCCGGGAAGGCTGAATAGGTCGAATAACGCCGGTGAACCGAGTCGATCGTCCGGATGGCCTGAACCTCCTTTTTATGTTCGTTCGGGGAAAGCGAGCGCTCCACTTCCTCGGCCACCGCCGACAGGATCTTTAAATTGGTTTTCCGGTCCGGTTCTTCGATCCGAAATTGTTGGAAGGCCCCGAGCAGGTTCGGGTCCCGGCGTTCGATGAAGGGGATCTGTTCGGGGGTGCATTCGACGACCGTGACCAGTTCGCCCCGTGCGATCTTGGGCCTCAAAAACGAAGCGATCCCCTGAGTCGAAGCGGTGCTTTTCCCGACTTCGAGAAGTTCGATCAGATTGCCGAGGTGAAGGACGGCATTGTGTTTTTTCGCCTCTTCGATCAATTTCCGGCAACGTTCCTGCCACATTCCGAAACCGGTTTGCCCGGCGATCAGGTGGGCTCCGCCGGTCGCCCAAAACGAAAATTCATTCAACCCGAGTTGATCCCGCCGTCTTACCATTTCGTGAAAAACGGCCGTTTTCCCGACCCCGGCCGGGCCGATCAAAAGAACGCTGGTTTTCTGGCGGGCCCGGAAAACATCGCCCAATCGTTCGACCGGATCTTCTCTTTCGTAAGCGGCTCTTAATTTGATCTCCCGAAGATTGTCGCCGACCTCCTTGAGAACCGATTTTTCCTCCGTTTCCTCCTTTTCCTCGGCGATCGCCCTTTGCCGGGCGGTCGGAAGATCGACCGCCAATTCGCTTTTTTCGAGCGAAATCTTTTCGACCCGCTCCAGCCAGCGGAGATATTGGAGGGATTTGATCCAGCCGTCCCGCCGCAATGTCGCCAGGACCTCTTTTTCGATCCGCGCCGGAAAATCCTTCTCATTGCGGGATAAAACGCCGATATGAAGGGCCGGAAGGTAAGCCTGAAAATATCCGTCCTCGCGTTCAATTTGAACGAACTGGAATTTAAGCCGGATCTTTTCGCGCCAAAAAGAGGTTTTCCGGGGAGGTTCAACCTCGACCTCCAACTCCCCGATCCGGGCGTCTCTGGGACAGACCCTCGAATAAAGATCGGGCGGATAATCGGCCTTAAGAATCATTTCGGCGTTGATCCGGGCGTTTTGGCGGGCCGAGTCGGGGTTGGTGTGAAACCGGGATATTTCGGGAAAACTCAACGCCTGGGAGATAAAGGTCTCATCGTCCAGATGCTGGGTCAGGATGGTCAGAGGAAAAAAATGCGTCGGCATAACAGCGGGATTTTAGCAGATTTGTCGAAAAAGGAGGAACCAGGATCAAAACGACCGGGGCCAAATTCGGCTTTGCATCTTTTTTTCCGTATGTGGCAATCTGTTAATATGAATTGCGAATACAGCCCGAAACAATTTCGGTTTGCCGGAAAAAGTTTTTTTGATGTCCGAACTTTTTTGCCGAAGCCTTTCACAAAAAAATAATGAAACCAATGTCAATAAATGAAAAACTCCGACTGCCCGCCCGACTTCAAAAAGTCCAGCCGACGCTGATCCGGCGGATCTTTGAAAGGGCTTTGCCCGGTTCGATCAATTTCGGTTTGGGCGAACCCGATCTGCCGACGCCGGATTTTATCCGCCGGGAAGCCGCGCGGGTTGCGATCGAAGAGCAGAACGGCTACACCTCGCACGCCGGTTTGCCCGCATTGCGGCAGAAGATCGCCGAACAGTATCCGCACCTCGGACTCGATCAAACGCAGGTTTGCGTCACGGTCGGTTCACAGGAGGCGATGACGGCGGCTTTTCTGGCGACGATCGGGCGGGGCGATGAGGTCCTGATCCCCAACCCATCCTTTCCGGCTTATGAAAACTGCGTCAATCTGGCCGAGGGCGTTCCGGTTTTTTACCGGCTTCCGGCCGAAAAGGATTTCGGCTTCGACCTCGAAGAGTTCAAATCAAAGATCACTCCGCGAACCAAAGCGGCGGTCGTCATCTCGCCGTCGAATCCGACCGGGAGAATTTTCACCGGGAGCGACCTCAGGGAGATCGCCGGTGCGCTCGAAGGGACGGGGATCTACCTGATCTCCGACGAAATTTATTCGGATCTTTATTTCACAAGGGAAAAACCGCGTTCGGCTTCGGAATTTTACGACCGGACGCTGATCGTCAGCGGTTTGTCGAAATCGCTGAGCATGACCGGTTGGCGTCTGGGCTGGCTGGCGAGCCGGGAAACCGAGGTCGTCCGGGCGGCATTGACGGTTCACGGATTTTTGACCGTCTGCACTTCGACGATCACACAGAAAGCCTCGCTTTTGGGCTGGACCGAAGAGGCCGAACTGGCCAAAGCCGAGGCCCGGGAAATTTATCAAACCCGGGGACGGTTTTTGCTTGATCTTTTTCAGAATGAACTGGGTTTGCGCGGAACGACCCCGGAAGGCGCCTTTTACACGATGATTGACGTCCGGGAACTGGGCGACGATCTGAAATTGGCCGAAAAATTCCTCGAACACCGGGTGATCACGGTTCCGGGCGCGGCGTTCGGCGACGAGGCAAAGGGATTCCTGCGGATATCACTTTGCAACAACGAGGAAAAGATAGCCGAAGGCGTCCGCCGGATGAAGGAGGCGCTGGAGGGGCTTTAGTAACGAGAAGAAGTGTTTTTAGCGGTTGGTGGCCGGTGGTCAGTGGTCAGAAAAACACAACCGACGACTGACCACCGGCCACCGGCCACTTTTTGGCCTCCGGGAGTTTGGTTTTTCCCTGCCGTCGAAAATAGACTTCGGCGAAAATTTATCGTAGCATTGACACTTATTTTATGAGCAAAAGTTACAGAGTCGGCATTTTAGGCGCAACCGGAACGGTCGGACAGAGATTCGTTCAGTTGCTGGAAAATCACCCGCAGTTCGAGGTAACTGCCCTGGCGGCTTCGGATCGTTCGGCCGGAAAACGTTATGCCGAGGCCTGCGCCTGGAAGTTGTCCGGGGAGATGCCGGAAAACGTCCGGGAAATCGAGATCCAGCCGATCGAACCGCCGCTCGACTGCGATCTGGTGTTTTCCAGCCTGCCATCGACGGTCGCCCGTGAGACCGAGGAATCTTTCGCCCGGGCCGGATATCCGGTGATCAGCAATTCTTCTTCCTTTCGGATGGAGGAGGACGTCCCGCTCCTGATCCCCGAGATCAATCAATCTCATCTGGGTCTGATCCAGGTCCAGCGCGAAAAACGCGGATTCGATAGGGGGTTTATCGTAACCAATCCGAACTGCGCGGTCGTCAGTTTCGCTCCGCCTCTGGCGGCGATCCATCGAAAATTCAGCATCGAATCGGTTATGGTGACGACCCTTCAGGCCATCTCCGGGGCGGGTTATCCGGGAGTTTCGGCCTTTGACATCACCGATAACGTGATGCCCTATATCGCCGGCGAAGAGCCGAAGGTCGAGACCGAGGCTCAGAAAATTCTGGGAGAATTTACCGGTTCGGGAATCGAAAAGGCCGATTTTACCGTGTCGGCCCAGTGTTTCCGGGTCAACGTTCTGGACGGCCATACGGCCTCGGTTCGGGTCAAACTTCAGCAGACATCGACTCTCGAAGGAGTGATAGAGGCGATGACATCGTTCCCGTCCCTCGAACTTCGTTCCTCTCCCAAACCCTTTATCCATCTTTCCGATGAACCTTCGCGGCCGCAACCGAGGCTTGACCGGGAAAGCGGAGGCGGAATGACGATCACCGTCGGGCGTTTGTTCCCCGACAACATCTTCGATTACCGATTTGTTGCGCTCAGCCACAATACGGTCCGGGGCGCGGCCGGTTCGGCCATACTCAACGCCGAACTTTTGATCGACAAAGGAATCATTTGAAATTTTGGTCTCAAAGCTCTCTTTTTTAAATAATCCCGGAGCGCATCTCCTCGTAGATCTTGATCAAACCGCTGACCCGTTCGATCCCGAGGACGACCGAGGCGCCGGAGGAGATCTTCATCGTCCGGTTGTAGATCTGGGTGATCTTGAGCTGTTCCTTCCATTTGTCCTCGTCGCTTTTGGTCATTTTAAATCGGAGTTTGTTTTCCAGCCGTTCGCAGGAGACACGGAAGGAATCGATGGCCCAGTCTTTGTAGATGGAAAATGCCTGCCGGACGGCGGTGGCGGCGTTTAGCGGTATCAATTTCCCGTGGTAATGGGCGTCGGAGACGACGAAATGACAGCCTTCTCTAAAGCCGTTGCTCATACCGTTGCCCTCGGCCCGCGAATCCGATTTGTTGAAGTTGGCCGGAAGAATATCGGTCTCGGCGAAAAAGGCGTTGACCACAAAAGCTCTTTCGGGAAAAGCCGTCTGCAAAAGTTCGGTCGGGGTTCTGTCGCCGATCATCACCTGCCGGGGTGCGCAGTGGGCGGCTTCGGTCTGATCCTTTTTGCTGCCCCGCAAATTTTGCGACAGGGCGCGTTTGACCGTCAGGAGACGATCCTTGGGAATAATCTCCATGGTGGCCATTATATAGAGTTCCAAAAATATCGAGGAAACGACCCGTTGCCGGTTGAGTTCGTGTCTTTCAGCCCGGCTTCTCAGATCGAAAGGCATCAGATGAAAGCCTTCATAATTTGAGTAACCGATTGATGTCCAAGGATTTTTCCTTTCTCCCATAAATTTTAACTCCCGCCCCTTATCCTATATTTTGACTGGTTTTAGGCAACATTTTTGCAAAGGATTTTTTTTTCCGCAAATCCGAATTGAAAATATCGGTTTGAAATTAGATAATTACTTTTTTTCAAAAGTAGGTCTGAAAATATTTGGCCGAATAATTAATTTGGAATAATGATAGAAAGATACACTTTGCCCGAGATGGGTGCGATCTGGACGCTGGAGAATAAATTTCAAAAGTGGCTGGAGGTCGAAATAGCGGTTTGTGAAGTTCACGCCGAGATGGGGACGATCCCGGCCGAGGCCGTCAAGGAGATCCGGGAAAGGGCGGCTTTTACGGTTGAGAGGATCGCCGAAATAGAAAAGGTAACCGATCACGATGTCATCGCCTTTACCACCAATCTGGCCGAAAACATCGGCGATTCGGCCCGTTTCGTTCATTACGGACTGACCTCTTCGGATGTGGTCGATACGGCCAACGCGCTTCTTTTGAAAGAATCCTGCGATGTTCTTTTGCCGAAAATTGATGAGCTTTTGCGGGTCCTGAAACGCCGCGCCTACGAATTCAAAGACACCCCGCAGATGGGCCGGACCCACGGCATTCACGCCGAACCGACGGCTTTCGGAATGACCTTTGCGCTCTGGTATTCGGAGATGCAGAGAAACCGGGCGCGTCTGGAAAAAGCCAAAGAGGTGATTTCGGTCGGAAAGATCTCGGGGCCGGTCGGGGCGTTCTCTCACCTCGATCCGGAGGTCGAGGAAAGGGTTTGCGCCAAACTCGGCCTCAAAGCCGCAGATATTTCGACCCAGATCATCCAGCGCGACCGCTACGCCGAATATCTCTCGACGCTCGCCATCATCGCATCGACATTGGAGAAAATGGCCCTTCAGGTCCGCCACTGGCAAAGGACCGAGGTTCGCGAGGCGCAGGAGAAATTCAAGACCGGACAAAAGGGGTCGAGTTCGATGCCGCACAAACGAAATCCGATCCTTTCGGAGAGGATCTGCGGGATGGCCCGGACGATCCGCGCCAATTCGATCGTCGGTCTGGAAAACGTCGCCCTCTGGCACGAACGGGACATCTCGCATTCTTCGGCCGAAAGGATAGTTCTGCCGGATTCTTCCGCCGCGCTCGATTATCTTTTGGCCAAAACGGCCGGGCTTTTGGACAACCTGATGGTTTATCCCGAGAATATGCTCAGAAATCTGGAGGCCACCAAGGGTTTGGTTTTCAGCGGGCAATTGATGTTGATGTTGACGCAAAAAGGGGTTTCCCGTGAGGAGGCCTACGTTTGGACGCAACGCAACGCCATGAAGATCTGGGACGAGGGTGGAGATTATTTCGATCTGATAAAAAGGGACGCGGACATTTCATCCCATTTGAGCGAGGATGAAATTGCCCGCGTTTTCGATCTGAAACATTACCTTCGAAATGTCGAAAAAGTATTCCAACGGGTTTTCGATTAGGAAAATTTTTCGGCGAAGTTTCCGATGACCGGAATTTTGTACATTTGACCGCCATAGGCCTTAACGGCGGAAATGATGAGGAAAATAAGCATTCCAAGAAAAAAGGCCAACATTGCCAGGCCAAAAAGGCCGCTAACCACGGGAAGTCCGATCATTGCGTCGACAAATATGCCAACAAAAAAACCAATATAAAGGGCGATTCCAACCACAGTTAAAAAGGCCAGGAAAAAAAGCGATTGGAAAGCATGAAAACGGGGGAGTTTGTTGTCTTTGTCCTGAACAAGCACGATGATACTGTAAACCAGACCGATAGGAAGACAGATATTCAGGTAGCAAACTAAAGCACCGACGTTCAAATCGAGACCGAGTGCAGTTTTGCCAGCATTATTTTGCATATTGATAAATTCTCTCCTTTTTTTTGTTTTTGAAATAAAAAAGTTCGGTTGTTCTCTAAAACTTGTTGTACGTGAATTTATCACAAAGACGTTGCGAAAAACAAGAAATTGAGCAAGAATTTATTTTTTATTTTGGAGAAACTAAAAATGAAAGCAAAAGTTTACGTTACGCTTAAACCGAGTGTTCTCGATCCACAGGGCAAGGCCATCCACCATTCGGTCGAACTGCTCGGTTTTGAAAAAATCGACGAAATCCGGCAGGGAAAGTATTTTGAGATCGCTCTCGATCCGGCGCTTTCGAAAGACGAGGCCCAAACGGCGGCCGAACGGATCGCCAAAGATATTCTGGCCAACCCGGTGATCGAGGACTACCGGGTGGAGGTCGTTGAGTCTTAATTTTGAATCGGTGGGATCGGGAATAAACCCTTAATGATTAACCATTGACAATGAACAAATTATGAAATTCGGAGTTATAGTTTTTCCAGGTTCAAACTGCGATCACGACGCCTATCACGTCATCAGCAAACACGTCGGTCAACCGGTCGATTTCATCTGGCACCGCGAAACCGATCTGGAAGGATACGATGCGGTCATCGTTCCCGGCGGGTTTTCCTACGGCGATTACCTGAGGGCCGGCGCTCTGGCCCGTTTTTCGCCGGTGATGAAGGCGGTAAAGGCTTTCGCCGAACGGGGAAAATATGTGTTTGGGATCTGCAACGGGTTTCAGATCCTTTGTGAAAGCGGCCTTCTTCCGGGGGCATTAATGAGGAACCGGGGGCTTCATTTTATCTGTCGCCACGTCAACATCAAGGTCGAGAACGAAGCAACTCCCTTTACTTCCGAAATCGAGAACGGACGGGTGCTTTCGATCCCGATCGCGCACGCCGAGGGCAATTACGTCTGCGACGACGAAACCTTTCATCAGCTCGAAGAGAACGACCAGATCGTCTTTCGTTATTGCGATGAGGAGGGAAGAGCGATCGATTCGGCCAACCCCAACGGGTCGCGTTCGAACATCGCCGGGATCTGCAATCTGGATCGGAACGTGCTGGGAATGATGCCGCATCCGGAACGCGCCTGCGAAAGTCTCTTGGGATCGGACGACGGACGGGATATTTTTCGCTCCCTGACCAACACCATCGCCCGTCTGAGTCAGGAAACCGCCGTTTGATTGGTTTTGCAAACTGAAACCGGTTTCCGTAAATTTTACGCCAAAGGCCGAATGCCATGAAAAGTGAAGTGTCCCAAATTGTCGGAGAATTAAATCAAAGGCTTTTGGAAAATCACCGGAACGATTCGGCCCTTTTTGCCGAATTGACCGATGTTCAGGCGCAACTCGGCCTGCTTTTCGATGACCGGCCGACCTGCCCTTTTCTCCGCCCGCATTTAATGCCCCGCACGCTTTATGATGAGATCGCCCGGGCTGCCGAAACGATCGCGAGGGCCGCCCGCCGCCTGGCCGACGCGGCGTTGGAAAACCGCGAGATCCTCGAAAAACTGGATGTTTCCGAAAGGGAGGAGGAACTGGCCCGGATAAATCCTGGTTACGAAAAACTCTGCGTGACCAGCCGGTTTGACACCTTCATCGGCCCGGACGGTTTTAAGTTCCTTGAATATAACGCCGAAACCCCGGCCGGCGTCGGGGATCAGATGCAGTTGGAGACGGTTTTGGGACAAATCCCCGAGATCCGCGAGTTTCTCTCCGACAACCGCCACTGGCGACCGCAACCCCATCAGAAACTGCTCCGGGCGCTTTTTCAGACCTACCGCGAGACCGGCGGGAAAAAGAGCAAACCGAACATCGGGATCGTCGATTGGGAGGGCGTTTCGACCGAGAGCGAGTTTTACATTTTGAAGGATTATTTCGAATCGATGGGATTTCGGACGTTGATCATCGACCCCCGCGAGATCGAGTATGACGGAACGACCTTGATGGCCGGGAATTTTGAGATCGACATTTTTTACAAGCGGGTTCTGATCAGCGAACTGCTGGAAAAATTCGACGATTCCTACCCGCTGATGCGGGCTTACCGGGACGGCAATATCTTTATGGCCAATTCCTTCCGGGTCAAACTGATCCAAAAAAAGGCCGCGTTCGCTTTGATGACGGACGAAAAATATGCTGACCTTTTCACGCCGGAACAAAAAGAGATGATCGACCGGCATCTTCCCTGGACCCGCCGGGTCGAGCAGTGCCGGACCGTTTTTGATGGCTCGGAGATCGACCTGATCGAATTTTTGCGTAAAAACCGGGAACCTTTCCTGCTCAAACCCAACGACGATTACGGCGGAAAGGGAATCGTGCTGGGCTGGGAATCTTCGCAATCGGAATGGGAAGCGGGTCTTGAGGGGGCTCTCGCCGATTCATTCGTGGTTCAACAGAGGGCTCCGATCGAAAAAACGGTTTTTCCGGTTTTTTCCGAGTCGGCCGAACTCATCGATCTGTTGGTGGATTTCGATCCGTTTCTGTTTCTCGACGAGATCGAGGGCGGAATGGTCCGGCTCTCCTCCTCCTCGCTGGTCAACGTCACTCAAGGGGGCGGACAAACCGCCCTGATCGTTCTGGAAGACCTTTGAAAAAATATTTCCGAGATCGGCGGGAAATCTCTAAAATGTAGTTGACTACTTAAATTGGCCGGTCTAAAATGTAGTCAACTACATTTTAGAGGTGAAAGCGATGGAAAATGATTTCGTCAGGGAACTTGATTTCCTTGGTTTCGTCACCCGTTTGAAAAGAATCAGCGATGCCATGTTGCACGACGGGCGGCGTCTCTACAAAGAACTCGGAATGGACATCGAACCGAACTGGTTCGTAATTCTAAAATTGCTTAGGAAACACGGCGAGATGCCGATCACCGAGATCGCCGACCGGATCGGTTTCGCCCATCCATCGGTGATCTCGATCGTCAATAAAATGACCCGGGCGGGTTATTTGACTTCGAAAAAATGTTCCGATGACAGCCGCCGCCGCCTGCTCGGATTGACCCCCAAGGCGAGAGAAAAGATGCCGGAATTCGAAAAGGTCTGGGATGCCGGGACGGCCGGCGTCAAAAAAATGCTGGTCGAGGTGGACGCCCTCGGTTTTTTGGAAAAGGTCGAGGACAAGATCTTCAAAAAAGGTTTTAAGAACCGGACTCTGGACGAGCTGAAAAATCATTGCGAGGTCAAGATCATCGGATTTGATCCCCGGTACGCTCAGGATTTCGCCAGCCTCAATTACGAATGGATCGAAAAATATTACCGGATCGAGAAGGCGGATCGAAAAATTCTGGATCACCCGCAGACCTTTGTCATCGACCCCGGCGGCCAGATCTTTTTCGCTCTCGTCGGAGAGAGACCGGTCGGAACCGTCGCCCTGGTGGCCGACGGCAAAGAACGTTTCGAACTCGCTAAAATGGCGGTAACCCCGCAGTTTCGCGGTTTTCAGATCGGGGACAAATTAATGACGGCTTGCATCGATCACGCCCGCCGGACGGGGAAAAAAAGCATCTATCTGGAATCAAACACGGGCCTCATACCGGCCATAACGCTTTACAAGAAATTCGGTTTCAAAGAGGTCCCGATGAATCCCGACACTCCCTATCAGAGGTCGAATATCAGGATGGAGCTTTTCGTTTAACAGTTATCAGTTACCATTTATCAGGCGCTTGTTTTTTTTTCCGAGCGCCTGAAAAAAGAGTTGATAATTGATAACTGAATCAGTGTTTTTGCGGGATTTCTTCGCCTTCGGGGAAAAATTCGAGCGAGGCCGAATTGATGCAGTAGCGCTGTCCGGTCGGCGGCGGGCCGTCGGGAAAGACGTGGCCCTGATGGCCGTCGCAACGGGCGCAACGGGTTTCGGTTCGAACCATCCCGAACTGTGTGTCGCGGATGTAGCGGATATGTTCCTTGTCGAACGGTTCGTAAAACGACGCCCAGCCGGTGCCGGAGGTGAATTTTGACCGGGAATGAAAAAGCGGCAGACCGCACAGACGGCAGGCGTAGGCGCCTTCCTCTTTGTTGTCGAGCAGGCTTCCGCAAAAGGGCGGCTCGGTGCCGTGTTCGAGCAGAATGTGATACTCCTCCGCGGTCAGGTCCCGGGCCAGTCTTTCCCGGGTTTCCCGGCTGATCGGCGTTATGTCGTACCCGGATTCGGAAATTTGCCCTTCTTCTTTTTCGGCGGTCGGTTCCATACTTTGAATCCTCCAATACAGATGTTTGAATTCTATAATGACAAAATTTCGTTCAAAGTATCAAATTCCGGCAGGGGCAGTTTTTATTCCACCCAAATAGAAGGAAGGAATTGAGGGACTTCCCCGGCGAGGTCCGGGTAAGCCAAGCCCTTTACTCTCTCCCCTTTTCCGAACGGCGGTTTTCTGATCGGCGAGAAGACGCCGTTTCGGACCTCTTTCAGATCGAAAACAAAATCACCGTTTTTCATAGGTCTTTTATAACGCTCCCCGATAACCTGTTCGGCCAAATAAGGGCGAAGTTCAGGGGTGATTTTGTCCTTGTAAAAGACAGTATCGGAATAAACGTTTCGGTTCATCTGATAAGAACTGACCGCCAGAACATGGTCAACGTCAACATCATTGTTCAAACTCGGGACCTCGCCGGTATGCGAATCGAGGGCGGGAAGAAAAATCTCTTCGGGGAACATCGGTTCGTACCACCAGAGAAGAGGCAGAGCCCGTTTCAGGCGGCTGTTATTAAAACAGCAGAGGGCGAAAGTCCAATCCGGATACCACCGGGCGTAGCTTTCAAAAAGTTCCGGGTTGAGTTTCGGCCGACTGGATAAGGGGACCTGTTTGAGAGCTTCCGGGATCAAACGGGCGTCCTGGGCGAGGACGACCGTGTAAATGCCCGCCGCCCTAAAGACCTGAATCGCCGGAACCGACATGCTCCTCGCACCTTTCGATTGGAGCCCCTGCGATGCCATCTCCATATACGGGTTATAGATGGTTTTTGAAATGTCCTCCAAAACATTGGGACATTTTTTTGTGTCGAGAACATTGGCCTCGGTCATCGTCCGGGGAACGGCCGGGAAGGGCAGGATCATGGCGTTGGCCCCGCCGGGAATCAATTTCCCGGCCAGATTAAAGGGAAACATCGATCGCCAGCTTCCGACATTATTCCGGGCTTCGTTTTGATAACCGAGAACGTGAACGACCTTTCCGTCGGGTTTTTTTACTTCGGCCCCGTAAACTTTGGTGGCTTTAAAGTCAACATAGACCCGGGGTGAAACTGAACAGCACATTTAGATGATCTCCTGATTTTCGAATAGTTTATTGACAAAAAAACAAAACCTAAGAATTTTCCGATAAGTAATTGACCGGGGGGAAAATCGATTTTTGCCGAAAAAAAAACGGAAACACACCGTCAAAAAGACGGACAAATTCCCGAATTCACGTATTTGGAAAAAAATTACCGGCCCGAAAAAAAATTATTTTTTCAGCAGTTTTTCCAGTTCCCGGATTTTTTTTGCCATCTCGCCCAGGCGCCGGAAAGCGGCGGTCGAACGGAGCCATTCGCGGTTTTCAAAGGCCGGAACTCCCGACATGACACTCCCGTCGGGAACATCGTGAGAGGTGGCCGATTTGGCCGTCATCACCACGTCATCGCCGACCTTGAGATGACCGGCGATGCCGACCTGTCCGGCCAGAATGACCCGTTTGCCGATGACGGAACTTCCGGCCAGTCCGGTTTGCGAACAGACAAGGGCGTCCTCATCAACAGTGCAGGAATGACCGATCTGAACCAGATTGTCGATCTTGGCCCCGCGCCTGATCCGGGTTTCGCCGACCGAGGCGCAATCAATGGCGGTGTTGGCCCCGATCTCGACATCGTCCTCGATGACGACGCGCCCGATCTGCGGGATCTTGAGCCAGCCTTTTTCCTCAGTTTTGGCGTAACCGAAACCGTCGGAACCGATCGTCGTGTTGTTGTGGATGATGCAGTTGGCTCCGATCCGGCAATTTTCCCGGACGACGACTCCGGCGTGAATGACCGAACCGGGACCCACTTTCACGTTGTCGTAAAGGGTTGCGTTGGGAAAAATTTTCACATTTTCGCCGATCTCGCAATTTTTTCCGATGACCGCATTGGCCCCGATCTCGACCCGTTCGGAAACAACCGAGGTTTCGTCAATGACGGCCGCCGGGTGGATTCCGGGAACGATCTTCGGTTCCGGATAAAAAAGCCGCAAAGCGCGCGTATAGGCCAGATACGGGTCTTTGGTTCGAAGGACGACCAGATCGGTCCGGTCGCATTTTTCCTTTTCGTTCAAAAAAATGGCGCTCGCCCGGGTTTTTAAAATCCGGGGGGTGTATTTCGGGTTGGCCAGAAATGTAACCTCCCCACTTTCGGCGATGTCGAGCCCGGCGGCCCCTTTGATTTCAAGATCCGGTTCTCCGTTTTCAACGGTCGAAAAAGTCCGCTCGGCCAGATAAGATAGTTTCATACAGTTTAAAAATAATTGAAATTAGTTTAAGTTAAATTAAAGTTTGAAAAATAATCTTATTATTAAAGAACTTTTGCAACAAATTTCACCGTCAAAGGTGTAATAAATCCCCCTATTGAAATCTCCCCCGACAAAAAAGCAATCATCCGAGGTATCTATATGAACGAGAAAGGGTTAGTTAAGTCTGAAAAGATCTATACGGTCGAGGAATATTTGAATTTCGAACGGCGCGATCCGAGCCGCCACGAATTTCACAAAGGAAAAATTCTGGCGGCATCGAGTTCGAGCCGCCGTCACAATCTGATCGGGAGCAACACGATCATCGCACTCGGAAGCCGTCTCAGGGGGCATAAATGCGAGATCTACGTCAACGACATGCGCGTCAAGATCTCCGATTTTGATTATTGTTACCCGGATGTGATCATCGTCAAAGGGGAACCGAAATTCGACGGGAACGAAACCGACATTCTCCTGAATCCGACGATCATCATCGAGATCCTTTCCCGCAAAACGCTCTATTACGACAAGACGGAAAAGCTCGAATCCTATATGAAGATGCCGAGCGTCAGCGATTGTTTGCTGATCAAGGAAGATGAGATGCGGATCGAACATTACGCCAAACAAAATTCCAAACAATGGATGTTTCGCATCTACAATGAATCCGAGGAAATGATCGCGCTGGAGTCGATCGGATGCAAATCCGCTCTTTCGGAGATTTACGCCCAGATCAGGTTCAACTGAATAAAGCAATTTCAAAGAGCCGACAAAAGGGGATTTTCGGGAAAATCAGGGGGATGATTGAGAATATTGAACGCCCATCCTCCGGTTTTCACGGGTTCTGTTCTTTTTTGATGTAACGGCTGTGAACCCAGCCCCGGATGCCCCGGTAATCGATCGGATACCAGATTCCGCTTCCGGCTTTTTTGCCCGGCCCGGTAATGATGATGCCGGTCCCGTCCGGCGGGATTTGCCCGAGGTGGGTTTTCAGATCGTTGGGAGCCGGGCGGATGTACAGGACATCGTTGCTTTTGACCCCGACGACCCTGTATGTGGGGGAATCGGGAGTCGGTTCAGGAGTGCGTCCGGGCGCGTTATTTTCCGGCGAAGGGTTTCTTATCTCTCCGTTAAATGAGGTCTGATTGCCTTGGCTCGATGGGTTTTCCCCGGCATTTCCGTTTTTGAGCAAAAAGGCCCAGGCGGCCACCCCGCCGCCGATGATCAACAAACCCAACAGAAAAAAAGTGGCGAAGATCCAGCCCCGCCCCGAATTTTGCCTCGTCGTAGTCCGCGAATAATTTTCCGTCGGAGCGGGTGTGGATGGTTCCGAGACCTTTGGCCGGACGGCTTCGCGGGTGACTAGTGAAACGGGAAATTGCTCGGTTTTTGCGGCTTGATCGAATTTTTCGGCTTCAAATTCGGAAAGCAGGGGCGTTCCGTCGGACAGACAATAGAGCAATGTGTCATCGGAAAAAGCGCTTTTGCATTGGGGGCAGATCTTCATAGGTCTTCCGGGGCATTTTATCACAGGAACTAAAAAATTAGGTTCACCCGGGGGATTTTATCGGGGGCAATAATTTCGAAACCAATTTGCTTAATTAAAAGGGTTGGGCTATAAATATTTCTGAACCAAAACCGGAGAAATAATTATGAAAAAGGGACGCGGCCGAGAAGATGGACATTTTTCGTGGCAAAACATCCGGTATTGGTGCGCGCCGGGTTTTTCTATTTAGTTTTCGGAGAAAAGGAAATTTAGAAGGCCCGCTGCTTTGAACCCGTGAGAAAAAAGCAGCGGGTTTTTTCATTTTTTATGCAGGAAAAATACAATCAGACCCGACCGAAATGGCTTCTGCCGACCCCGAAAAGGGAAGATGAACCGGCCATAACCGGTTTACGGGGATTGCTTTTGAATCTGATGCAGGGGAGGAATCTGACCCGGCAGGAAGCAACCTATCTGCTCGATCAGCTTCTGACCGGCGAAGCCACCGACGCCCAGATCTCGGCCGCTCTGGTGGCGCTGGCCGTTAAGGGGGAGACGGTTGAAGAACTGGCCGGAATGGCCGAAGCGATGCGTTCTCATTCGGACGGAATCGAGTCGGTTCACAGGGATTTTATCGACACGGCCGGGACCGGTTCATCGCGGGTCAAGACCTTTAATGTTTCGACCGCCGCCGCCTTTGTCATCGCCGGAGCGGGTTTGCCGGTGGCCAAACACGGAAGCCGGGCGGCGACCTCGCGTTCGGGAAGCGCCGATGTTTTGGAATCGCTCGGCGTCAACGTCTCGGTCGAAAAAGAGATCAGCCAAAAATGCCTCAATCAGATCGGGATCTGTTTTATGTTCGCTCCGCTTTATCACGCTTCGACGGCGCGGGTCGCCAAGATCAGGCGCGAACTCGGGGTTCACACGACCTTTAACCTGCTCGGCCCGATGACCAATCCGGCCGGTGCGCCGTTTCAGATAATGGGCGTCTGGCACAGGGATCTGGTCGAACCGATCGCCCGGACGCTCGGAGAACTGGGCGTCAAAAAGGCCTGGGTGGTTCACGGTCTGGACGGTCTGGACGAGATCACGGTGGCGGAAAAAACCTCGGTCGCCGAGGTGGAAAACGGCCTCCTCAAACTTTTTGAGCTGTCGCCCGAAGAGATCGGTTTCCCGCTTGCGGGGCCGGGCGAGTTGGAAAAGTTGCGGGGCGGAAATGCCGGAGAAAATGCCGGAATAATCCGGGCGGTTTTGCGCGGGGAAAGAACCGATGCGGCCCGTTCGCTGGTGATTATCAACGCCGCGGCGGCGCTTTTTGTCGGTGGCCGGGCGGCCGATCTGACGGAGGCGGCCCGTTTGGCACAGGCCAGTCTGGACGACGGCAGTGCGCTGGCAAAGTTGGAAAATTTGGTTGAGATGACCAATTGAAAAAAGGAAGGTCTTTTGCTTTGAAATGTTTTTAAGGGAAATCGTCGAACTAAAAAGAAAACGGCTGGACGCGGCCCGAAAGAGCCGGGATTTCGGGGAATTGAAAGAATCGGCCGGATCGGTTCGCAAAAACGCCGAAAAACAGCGCCTCCGCCGCCGTTTGGAAAAAGACGGGATCAATATCATCGCCGAGATCAAACGGGCGTCGCCCTCGAAGGGGATCATCAACGACCGGATCGATGTGGCCGAAACGGTCCGAAAATACCTCTCGGGGGGCGCGGCGGCGATCTCGGTTTTGACCGAGGAAGACCGTTTTTCCGGTTCGCTCGATGATCTCAAAACCGCTCGCCGGGCGGCCGATCTTCCGATCCTCAGAAAGGATTTTATCTTCGACGAATTTCAGATCTACGAAGCCGCCGAGGCCGGAGCCGACGTTGTTTTGCTGATCGCGGCGATGCTTGAGGATGAGTGTCTGGAGAAGCTTTTTCATCTGGCCGAAGCCGAACTGGGACTTGACGCGCTAATCGAGGTTCACACTTTGGGGGAATTGGAAAGGGTGAAAAGACTGGGAGCCGGGATCATCGGAATAAACAACCGCGATCTGCATTCCTTTGATGTTTCGCTGGACGTCTCGCGGCGTCTGATCCGGGACGCTCCGGCGGAATCCCTTTTGATCGCCGAAAGCGGTTTGCGTTCAAGGGATGACTTGCTTGAATTGAGAGAACTCGGTTTTCGCGGATTTTTGATCGGGGAAACCCTGATGCGTTCGGGTGATCCGGCCGCCGAACTGGAGAGATTGATCAATGGATAAACCGCATCTGCGTTACAAAAATCAAACCACCAAGGAAAGGCATTGGACGATCCACATCATCTCGGCCTTCAAACTGCTGAAAGGGATTTTGCTTTTGATCGTCGGGATCAAACTTCTGACGCTGCTCGACCGGGATGTGGCCCAATGGTTCGGCGATTTTATCGCCCGCCACAAGATCGACGCCGAAAACCAAATCGTCCATATGATCATTGAAAAACTGGCGGGGATCGACAACAACAAACTGATATTGTTCAGCGTCGGATCGTTTTTGTATTCGGCCCTCCAACTGACCGAAGGCGTCGGGCTCTGGCTGGAAAAACGGTGGGCCGAATATTTAACCGTCATCGCCACATCCCTGCTCATTCCTCTGGAAATCTACGAGATCTTCGCCCGTTTTACTTTCGTCCGGCTGGGGGTTCTGGCCGTCAATCTGTTCGTCATCTGGTACCTTTCGACAAGGCTCAAGGACGAAAAACGGGAGATGCTCGAAGCGGAACATTCAAAGGGTTGATAAATATTCTGTAACTTAAGTTTTTTTAAATTTAGCCACAGAGAACACCGAGAACTCAGAGACAAAAAGTTTGATCGACAATAATTCCTCGGTGCCCTCGGTGTTCTCTGTGGCCAAAAAATTGTTAATAAATTTAGATTGCACAGAAATAAATTGTCATGACAAGGGTCAAGATCTGCGGGATCACAAATCTTGAGGACGCGCTGTTGGCGGTAAAATTCGGGGCCGACGCGCTCGGGTTTAATTTTTACCGGAAAAGCCCGCGCTTTATCGAACCGGAGAGGGCGCGGGAAATAATTCGGAATTTGCCCCAAAAGGTTTTAAACGTCGGCGTTTTTGTCAATGAAGATTTTGAAAAAATTGCCGCGATTGTCCGACTTGCGGGACTTGACGCGATCCAGCTTCACGGCGGGGAAAGCCCGGAATTTGCCCGCGAGTTGAAGGAAAGAACGGGTTTGGAGATCATCAAGGCCTTTCGCGTTTCGCCCGACTTTAAGCCCGAGGAGGTTTTGGCCTATCGGGTTGATGCGGTTTTGCTGGACGCTTTTAATAAGAAGGAATACGGCGGAACGGGCGAGACTTTTGATTGGAAGATCGCATTGAAGGTGAGGAAGAATGTCCCGAAATTATATTTGGCGGGAGGGCTTGGCCCGCGAAATGTTGAGGTGGCAATCCGGCGGGTTCAGCCCTTTGCCGTCGATTCATGCAGTTTGCTGGAAAAGAAAAAGGGGAAAAAGGATAAATTAAAGCTGATTCGGTTTCTCTCCTCGGTAAAAGGGGCAAGTGATTAAAAAATCGAAAATATTTACGATCTTTTGTTAATGATAGAACTCCGGCCCGCAATGTATTTGGGGTGGAAATCGCTTTCATTGTTGAGGTCCTTTCTTGAGGGTTACAAATTTGCCCTCAATCAAAACGGAATTCCTTTTGATTGGAAGGATTTTGAGCGGGAAAAGAAGACCGGTAAATGTTCAGGTTTTCAGAGTTGGATGACCCGAAAATTTTTGGGCGGGAGGAGTCGGCAAAAACCTGGGACAGGATTATTCTGGAGCGAATGGAGGGGGACGAAGAAAAGGCTTTGGATCATTTTTTTGATCTTTTGGAAGAATTCAAACTGGAAATGGAAAGCGATGCCGGGGGAAGGAAATGACAAAGCCTTTGGAGATCAGAATAACGGGGAAGGGAGGTGATATTTTCAAAGGCAGATTTTTGTTGCTTTTACAAGGAGTTAAATATAACATTGGGTACACTTTAAAAAAGGTTATTAAATTTTAAAATTCTTGTGAGGGAGGAATCCGTGAAAATGAAATTTTGGATGGTGATTTTTGTTTTCGTTTTGGTCTTTTGTTCTGAAATTTTTTCTCAGGTCGAAACCGGTAAACTGCCCGTTCCGGATGCAATAACCGTTGCCGGGACGAGTCAGACGACACTGACCAACACCCTTAATTTTACGGTTCCCGCCGGAAACAATCGCGTGCTTCTGGTGATCGCCTCGGACGCCGATTCAACCGACATTTCCTCGGTTAGCTTCGGAGGAACGCCGATGACCCAACAGGCCGAGAGACAGGACGGTTTTGCCGTCGATTCGATCTGGACGCTCCCGCTCGGAACGGGCGCTTCGGGAACCAACGCCAACATTGTCGTTGTCAGCACCGGAACGACCCCGGCCGTCAGCACATTTATCGGGGCCATAGCTTTTACCGATGTTGACCAAACCACGCCCGTGGACGGGGTTCAAATGGCCAATATGATCACCACAGAAAATGTCGGGTCAACCCTGAATGTTACCAGCGAACCGGGGGATCTGGTTTTCGATATTTTTGATTCCTTTGATGATAATCCAGCGGTTGAATCCCAAACACCCGGAGCCGGACAGACCCAGATCCACAATGCCGACGGGGTCGCCGCCCCCGGCGGCGACGATTATTATCAAACCAGTTCGAAACCCGGCGCGGCCTCGGTAACGATGAGCTGGACTTCGACCAACGACGCGATGATCCATATCGCTTTTAACATCAACGGCGTTGCCCCGACCGCCGCTTCGACGCGGGTCGGAGGACGGGTTTTGAGCGCCGACGGAAGAGGTTTGCCGAATTCCTTATTGACCCTTGCCGATTCCGAGGGAAATACCCGCCTGACCCGAACCAACCAATTCGGCTATTTCCATTTTGACGAGGTGCAACTTGGCGGTGTTTACGTTTTGAGCGCTTTTAGCAAGGGCCACACGTTTTCCAATCCGACTTTGGTGATCCCGGTCAATGAAGAATTGACGAATTTGAATTTCTTCGCTTTGCCCTGACCGGGCGGGCGAGTTTGGAATAGAAAGACGTTTACAGAAAAATGGGAAATGAATTTCAACCCGATGAGCGCGGCTACTGGGGGGATTTCGGCGGCAGGTTTGTGCCGGAAACACTGGTTTCGCCGCTCGAAGAATTGACCGAAGCCTATTTCGCCGTCCGCGATGACCCGGACTTTCAGGCCGAGTTTTTGCGCCTGCTGAAGGATTATTCCGGTCGTCCGACGCCGCTTTTTTACGCCCGGCGTTTGTCCGAATCGCTCGGCGGCGGGCGCATCTTCTTAAAACGCGAAGACCTCAATCACACCGGAGCGCACAAGATCAATAATTGTCTGGGGCAGATCCTGCTGGCCCGAAAAATGGGCAAGCGCCGGGTCATTGCGGAAACCGGGGCCGGTCAGCACGGGGTGGCGACCGCGACGGTCTGCGCTCTTTTCGGTCTGGAATGCGTCGTTTACATGGGGACCGAGGATATGCGGCGGCAGGCATTGAACGTTTTCCGGATGGAGCTTTTGGGGGCCGAGGTGCGAGGGGTCGATGCCGGTTCGCGCACTTTGAAGGACGCCATCAATGAGGCCTTAAGGGATTGGGTCACCAACGTCGATTCGACCTACTACCTTTTGGGGAGCGCCCTCGGACCGCATCCCTATCCGCTGATGGTCCGGGATTTTCAATCGGTTATCGGAAGGGAGGCCCGGGAGCAGATCCTCGATATGGAGGGAAGTCTTCCGGACCTTTTGATCGCCTGCGTCGGGGGCGGGTCGAATTCGATCGGGCTGTTTCATCCGTTTTTGGGGGATGAAACAGTGCGGATGATCGGGGTCGAGGCCGGGGGAAAAGGGGCGAAACTGGGCGACCACGCGGCCCGTTTTATGGAGGGCGGCCGGGTCGGCGTTCTTCAGGGAACCAAAAGCTATCTGCTTCAGGACGAGAACGGCCAGATCGCCCTCACGCATTCGGTCTCGGCCGGGCTCGATTACGCCTCGATCGGCCCGGAACACGCCTACCTGCACGACATCGGACGGGCGGAATATGTGTTTGCGACCGACGCCGAGGCTCTCGAAGCCTTTCAGAAACTCTCCCGCATCGAAGGCATCATTCCGGCTCTGGAAAGCTCTCACGGCGTCGCCCACGCCATCAAAGCCGCGCCCGAAATGTCGCCTTCGGAGATCATCATCGTCAATCTTTCGGGGCGCGGGGACAAGGACGTCGATCAGGTGCGGGAGATTTTTTCGGAGTGATGGGTGATAGGTGATGGGTGATGGGATGGGGGTTGGTTTTCCCGCCTCCTCTTTTTATTGATTGGTGGGGAGATGCAGGCGAGAACAAACGGAATGAGAAACCGGATCGGGGAAAAATTCGAGGAATTGAAAAACCGTAAAAAGGGCGGTCTGATCCCTTTTGTCGTCGCCGGGGACCCGGACCTCGGGACGACTCTGGAATTGATTCTGGAGTTGGGGAAAAGAGGTGCTTCGGTCATCGAACTGGGCGTGCCTTTTTCCGATCCGGTGGCCGACGGTCCGACCATTCAGGCTTCGGCCGAAAGGGCTTTGCGAAAACGGTTCGGCGTCCGGGAGGTCTTGGATCTGGTCGCCGAGGCCCGCCGTCGCGGTTGCGATACGCCGATCATCCTGTTCAGTTATTTCAATCCGATCTACCGTTTCGGTCTGGAGAATTTCGCCGTCGCGGCCCGGGAAGCCGGGGCCGACGGCGTTTTGATAACAGATCTGATACCGGAGGAATCCGGTGAATTTCACGGCCTTTTGACCGATCTGGAGCTTTGTTTGATCACCCTGGCCGCCCCGACCTCTTCGGACGAAAGGCTGAAAAAGATCTGCCAAAAAACCGCCGGGTTCGTTTACGCCGTCTCGAGGGCCGGCGTGACGGGGGCGAGGAACGAAATGAGTTCCGAGGCCGAAGTGCTGGTCAGGCGTTTGCGGAAATTTACCGATCAGCCGGTTGCGGTGGGGTTCGGGATCTCAAATGCGGAGCAGGTTCGCGAGACCTGGCGATACGCCGATGCGGCCGTTGTCGGTTCGGCGATTGTTCGCGAGATGATCCGGCTGGCTCCCGATCCTGACCGGGTTCCGGGGGATTTTGTCGAACGGATCGGCCGTTTCGCAGCTCGGCTTTTGCCTCCCGAGGATTGACTGGTCAAAAAAAACGGAAACTTTCCACCGACTTAAAAAACTTCAATCATTCTCCGGCAAAAACACCCGCCGAACAACGACCCGGGCTTTCCGGGCTTTTTCCCAATGAACCGTTCCCGAAAAAACTCAGTTGACCGGGGTTTTTTGAATTTTCGAATGGATCTCGTGGATCTTCAAAAGGGCGGCCGAACCGTACCATTTGATCAGTTCGGCTTTGAAGATCCCGGCTTTGACCGACGGGTCGCTATCGACCAGGGCGCGGGCTTCCTCGATGGTCTTTACGTCGAAAACGAAAAGCCCGCGATTCTCGCCCCCCTCGACGAAAGGACCGGCCAGAACCAGCTTCCCCTCTTTGGCCAAGCGACCCATATTGGCGAAATGCCCTTCGAACAATTCCTTTCGTTTTTTCTCGTCGGTAATCTTGGCCGGGCCGGTTTTCAATATCACCAGAACAAAGGAACGCATTCCGTACTCATCGGCCCCGAGTTGCCCGGCCAGTTCGGCGTCGTAAACCGGTTCTGCCGGAGCTTTATCGGGCGATTTGCCGGTTTGGGCGAAAACCCCGGCGGTCGAAACGAAAAGGGAAAAAAGAAGGACGGCAAAAAATTTGAAGGCGAAATTATTGGTTTTCATAAATCTCTTCGGAAACTGAATCGATCTCCGGAGCGGATTTCTTTTCATCGTTGGAAATCCCCTCGAAGATCAGATGCTTATATTTGTTGTACAAGAATGAGATCGTCAGCAAAAGGATGCCGAGCGAAACAAAGACGATCGTTTTGGAAATGGTATCAAGTTCGGTCCTGTCGTAAAAGAACAGTTTGGCCAGAACCAAAGTGAAGAGGGCGATGGCCGCGATCCGCAGGTGTTTTTTGTTGAAATAAATGCCGAGCGCCACGAGAAAAAGCGCGTAGGTCCCCCAGAGGATGGAAATTCCAAGTTTGAAGGAATCGTTGTAATGAAAAAGGTCCATCCAGTTGATGAGTTCGGAACTGACGATGATCCAAACCGCGAAATGAAGAAACAGGTCGTAGATGACGGTGAGAACCTTTCCCGGAATCAAACGGGTCAGAAATTCCTTTTTGATCTGCAGATGACTGACCAGGCAAAGCGCGGCGAAAAACGCAATACAGATGTAGCGGGCGCCGATGTAAAAGGGGCCTGGCCGGAACATTTCCCAATGGCGGGTGTGGTCCAGGACCTCCATGCCATCAGTGAAAGACAAAAAGCTTTTCCGGAGCAAAAACAAAAGGAAAAGCCCCAGCGTGATGAAGATAAATCCGGCAAAAGAGTTGAGTCCGAGACCGACGAACCCGAGGACCGAATCTTTTACCTTTCGAATATTGACCAGAGATAAAACCGAGAGGAAAAGCATCGTGTAATTGATCTGCGCCAGTCCGTTGAAGTAGTTCAGATCCTGGTTGTTGATGATGTAACTATCGTTTCCGGGGGAAGCGGCCGGGACTTTCATCGCCTCCACCCGGTTGAAAAAGAACTGGCCGATCTCGGTCCGGAAAGTGTTGTAAAGTGCAAGCAGAAAAATGGCGGGAAATACGTAACTTGAAAATTGGTAAAAAAGTCGCAAAAGTTCGGATGCGCCCGATTCTTCTTCTTCGGGCGGATTTTTCCGATTGATAAAATAAAGCGCCCCGAAAGCGGCCGTGTAGATCAGCGAGGTCAGGAATTCCGGGTTAAAGAGCGGGGTTTTCACTTCGTTTCCGACGGCGGAAACGATCAGGTCGCTGAACAGACTCGAACTGGCCAGCATCATCAACGAATAAGAGAAAAATTCGAACAGGGGAATTTTCCCGGTCCGGCCCGTCCAGAAAAGGAACAGGGCCTCGGCCGTCCAGATCAATGTGATCCAGTTTCCGTCGAACTGAACCGGTATGGCGATGGTCGCGAAGGTCAGGACCAGAGCCGTCATCAAAATGATTCCGGACCGGTGCCCGAGCCGGAGTTTGCCGAGGGCAAAGCCGATCAAAAGATAAAACAATGCGTTGACGGCGGTGAACAAACCGAGGAACCGGTCCCCGCCCTCGCGGGAGTTGATGATGGCGTACCCGAAACCGTAAAAAATAAAGGCATTGGACAGGATCAGAGATACATTGACAAAGGTGAAACGCTCGCCCGAAATGGTTTTGTAAACGAGAAAGGTCGTTAAAAAGATCAGGAAAAAAGCCGCCGCAAAACCGAGAGCCAGCCCGAAACGCTCCTCCGGCCGGTAGGCGGTGGCGAACCAGACCAGATAGATCAGCCAGCTGACGCAAAAAGCCGAGTAGAACAGCGAGCGCCAGTATTTTTTGACCGAAACGGCCAGAATTCCGAGATTGATGGTCGTTATGTAGCTGAAAAAGAATGGATAATTGGCCGAACCGGTGCTCAGCAGAAATGGGATCGTATAGGCTCCGACGAGAGCGAAATGAGCGATGATCACCCGGTTGTAGATGAGCGACATAAAAACCGTAAAGACCGTGAAGATCAGCATCAGAGCGAAGGCGGCGGTTTGCGAGATCAGTTGATAGAGCGCGAAGGCGAAATAGGTCACGAAATAAAGGATCACCACCCCTCCGCTCAGAAGAACGGCGCTGAAATTATTGTATCTGGCCTTCAATCTGAAGGCGATCGCCAAAAGGGCAAAACCGAACAAATAAAAGAGAATGATCAGCATCCCCGGTCTGATCCAATCGTGATCGTAGGCGTATTTGGTTCCGATCGCGACGCCGAGGGCCGTGATCGCGATTCCGACCAGACTGATCAGGTTTTCCCCGATAAATCTCTCCAGATCGGATTTTACGAGCGGCGCGGCGGCCGGGACCTCCGTTTGCGGGATTCCGCCGCCTCCGCCGGGGTTGGGCGGAGGCGGATTATCGGCCGTTGGCTCGGCATTTTCCCTCCGGTTTCTTTCAAATGGAGAGATGTATGGCCGGTTTTCGACCGGCGGGGGCGTTCCTTCCGGCGCGACCTCCGGCGGTTGGACCGGCGGCGGCTGGGAAAAGCGAAAAGATTCGGATTTTATGGATTCGAGCTGGGAGCGAAGAAGGCGGATTTCGTTCTGAACGTCGGTTTGATACCGGGCCAGATCCTCCAGCCTTTTTTCGAGGTAGTTGATTTTGCTCCGGAGATCGGACATGTTTTTGGTGGTCCCGAAAAGATCGCTTTTTGGTAAATTTGAAACCCGGCCACCTAACTTTATAACGAATTACCCTTATAAGAAAAGTGAAAACAAATTCTTTTTCCCCTTAGATACTGAGTAATCAAAATTTATTACCAATTTATTCAGCCACAGAGAACACCGAGAACACCGAGGTTTTTTTTGTCGATCAAACGACTTGTCTCTGAGTTCTCGGTGTTCTCTGTGACTATTAATAAAAAAACTTAGATTACAGTGTATTAAATACTGAGTAATCAAAATTTATTAACAATAAATTTAGCCACAGAGAACATCGAGGGCACCGAGGAATTATTGTCGATCAAACTATTTGTCTCTGAGTTCTCGGTGTTCTCTGTGGCTAAATATAAAAAAAAACTTAAGTTACAGAATATTAAATAAACTGATGCAAAAAATTAAAGAACGGCCCCGGTCATTTTTTCAGCAAGAACTCCAGCGGCATAAACGCCCGCAGGCTCCAGTAGATCTCCGAATGACCGGCTCCGTTGATCTTGCGGGTGATCCAGTTTTTCTCCCGAACGTACCCTTTTTTCGCCATCAGTTTATCGGCCCGTTTTTGAAAGGGTTCGTATTCGGCGTCGAGACCAAGGGTTCCGTAATCGAAATATATCCGGTGCCCGGCCGGGGCGGGAAGACTTTCGGCCATATAATCGATCATCACGCCTTCGCCCAAAGGGAAATGAGGCGAAACGCAGGCCGCGCCGCCGAAGACCTCCGGGTATTCGCTGATCGTGTAAAGGGCCATCAGACCGCCCATGCTCGAACCCATCACGAAGGTGTTCTCGCGGTCCGAAAGGGTCGAAAAATTGCGGTCGATGAAGGGTTTCAGTTCCGAGACGATGAATTTCAGATAGGAATCCGAACCGGTTCCCGGCGGCATTATGTATTTGTTGGATTTGGCGTTCCGGTCGTTGACCAATGCGAATGCTTTTTCGGGAGCGAATTCCTTGAGCCGGTTCCCGTTCGACCAGATGCCGACGACGATCGTGTCGCGCGCTCTTCCCTGATCGATCAGTTTCCCCAAAACCTCGTCGATCCCCCATTCGATCCCCTGATAGGCGTCCTTCGGGTTGAACATATTCTGTCCGTCATTGACGTAAAGAACGGCGAATTTTTTATCCTTGGAATAATTGAGCGGCAACCAGACATCGACGGTCCGGCGTTCGGTCAGTTGGGACGGAAATTTTTTATAGCGGTAAATGACATTGATGATGCCTTCGCCGGTGATCTTCTTCGGTTTTTGGGCGGGGCAAACCGCGGTGATGCAAAAAAGTAATGCCAGTAAAAAGGTGAATCGCATAATTTCATTGAGGGGATTTTGCGTTTTCCATTTTAACCGAAAAGCCCGATAAAAAGAATTTCACCGAATCCGTAATTACCAATAAATGCGGAAAGGTTTTTTTATTCCGCGAAACCGTCCGTCCGGGAGTTTGGTTTTTATTTTTAAAGCGGGATGAAATACGGTTTAAAACCCCCGGAGCCGACAAATTTGCTAAACCGCATTTTTTTGGCCAATATATTTAGTACTGTGTAATCAAAATTTATTAACAATAAATTTAGCCACAGAGAACACAGAGGGCACCGAGGAATTATTGTCGATCAAACTATTTGTCTCTGAGTTCTCGGTGTTCTCTGTGGCTAAATATAAAAAAACTTAAGTTACAGAATAATTACTCTGAAAATAAAAAAACTGAAGTTTTGTTAAATTTGTGATGGGTGATGGGTGATGGGATAAAACTTAATTGTCTGATTATCTGACTCTACTGCCTGATATTATCTGTTTAACTTTTCACCCATCACCCATCACCCATCACTAAACTGTAATTTTTTTAATTTACACAGTATTTAGGATTCACAAACTAAAAAAATTGATTTTGCCACAGAGGACACGGAGAACACCGGGAAAAACTTTTACAAAAAAAACATCTCTGTGAACTCCGTGTCCTCCGTGGCAAAAATAAAAAAAACCATGAAACGAACTGTCAAAGCCCCGACCGGAACCGAACTGACCTGCAAAAACTGGCTATCGGAGGCCGCTTACCGGATGATCCAGAACAATCTCGACCCGGACGTGGCGTTCGATCCCGAAAATCTGATCGTTTACGGCGGTCGGGGAAAAGCGGCCCGCAACTGGGAGTCGTTCGACGCCATCCTTGAGAGCCTCAAAAATCTGGAAGAGGACGAAACCCTTCTGGTTCAATCGGGAAAACCGGTCGGGGTTTTCAAGACCCACACGGATGCGCCGAAGGTTCTCTTGGCCAATTCGAACATCGTCCCGCATTGGGCGACGCAGGAGAATTTCGACCGCTGGGAGCGCGAAGGTTTGATCATGTACGGTCAGATGACGGCCGGGAGCTGGATCTACATCGGCACGCAGGGGATTTTGCAGGGAACCTACGAGACTTTCGGTTCTCTGGCAAGGCAAAACGGCTGGGGCGATCTGCGCGGTAAATTCGTCCTGACGGCCGGACTCGGCGAGATGGGCGGGGCGCAGGCGCAGGCCGTCACCTTTAACGGCGGGGTCGCCCTTTTGGTCGAAGTCGATCCGTGGCGGATCGAGCGGCGTCTGCAACTGAAACAGGTCGATACTTCGAGCGAAGACCTCGACGAAGCGCTGGAGATGGTCGGAGAATCGGTCGAAAAAGGCGAGGCCCGCTCGATCGCCTTTCTGGGCAACGCTTCGGAAGTTCATCACGAGTTATTAAAACGCGGGATCACCCCGGACGTCGTAACCGATCAGACCTCGGCTCACGACGTTCTTTTCGGCTACATCCCGGCGGGGTTGTCGCTCAAAGAGGCGGACGAGTTGCGAAAATCGGACCAGACCGAATACGAAAAACGGGCGATGGATTCAATGGCCCGCCACGTCGAGGCGATGCTTGAATTTCAGCGGCGCGGGGCGATCGTTTTCGATTACGGGAACAACCTCCGGCAAAGGGCCAAGGACGCCGGGGTCGAGAACGCCTTTGATTATCCGGGTTTCGTCCCGGCCTACATCCGCCCGCTGTTTTGCGAGGGCAAGGGGCCTTTCCGCTGGGTCGCTCTGTCGGGCGAAAAAGAGGACATTTACCGCACGGACGAGGCGATAATGAATCTTTTCCCCGAAAACGACCATCTGACGCGCTGGCTGATGATGGCGCAGGAAGAGGTCGAATTTCAGGGACTCCCGGCCAGGATCTGCTGGCTCGGTTACGGCGAGCGGGCCAAAGCCGGCCTCAAACTGAACGAGATGGTCGCTGACGGCACGCTTAAAGCCCCGATCGTCATCGGCCGCGATCATCTCGATTGCGGCTCGGTCGCCTCGCCCAACCGCGAAACGGAAAGTATGAAAGACGGCTCGGACGCCATCGCCGACTGGGTTTATCTCAACGCCATGATCAACGCCGTCGGCGGCGCAACCTGGGTTTCCCTCCACCACGGCGGCGGAGTCGGCATCGGCTATTCCTTGCACGCCGGCCAGGTGATCGTCGCTGACGGCACGCCCGAAGCCGCCCGGAGGATCGAAAGAGTTCTCACCACCGACCCCGGAATGGGCGTCATCCGGCACGTTGACGCGGGTTATGAGGAGGCGATGGAGTTTGCGGAGAGGAATGATGTTAAAATTCCGATGATAAAATGAGAATATGACGAAACTTGAATTTAATCTTCTGGATGACGAATCGGCGATGGAAACGATTGAGACGGTCGGAAAATTAGCCGATGAAAACGAAATTGATTGGGCTTTGGCGGGCGGTTTGGCGGTGATCCTTTACGGTAGCGACAGATTAACTAAGGATGTTGACATTATCGCGTCAAAAAAATTGCCGCTCAAAAGCGACGGAAATCTGGTTCAAGGCGGCGAGCGGTACACTGTAAACACTGCGAAAAGGGCTGTTTCAGTCGATTGGATCACGAGAAATGACGAGGCTAAGAAATTTTACCAACGAGCCTTACAAGATGCCGTGATGATTGCCGACACACCGATTCTCACGCCCGAATGGTTAGTCATTCTGAAATACATCGCCGGACGCTTTAAAGATCAGGAGGACGGGGTTTTCCTTTTGGGTAAAAAAGGGTTGGTCAACCGAAAAAAAATCAAGCAAATGATCATCGAAATCGGAAGCAACGAAACTTGGGCGGCTTTCAAAGCCGGTTTGGAGCGTTGGTATGAGTTGGCTGACGGCAGAAAAACTCCCGTCAAAGAAGGCTATATTGACTCTTAAAAATTTGAAGCGGGGTATGAGAAAGAAGCTCGATTTCTTAAATTTCCGGGAGCAAATCAAATGAAAAAAGTTGTTATTGCAGTTTTTTGTTTGGCTTTATTTCACTCAATTTTCTTTTCACAAATTTCTGATGAAAATCAAACAAAATCTAAAATCTATTCAGAATCCTTGCCCTATGAACCGACCGAACTCCCGGATCAGGATGCCAAAAACCGAAAAAAAACAAAAAAGAAAAAAGATAAAAAAGCAAATATTCGGGGAATACAGACGAGTAACAGCCTGACCATTCCGGTAACTGTAATTGACGATCAGGGGAGAGTGAAAACCGATTTGAAAAAATCGGATTTTCAAATCTTTGTGGATGATAAAGAAATTGTTGATTTTACTTTGGAGGACAAGGCGAAAACGCTAAATCTTGTGTTGTTATTGGATAAAAGTCCTTCGACCTGGAAACAGTTCAGGGAACTGCAGGATTTATTAATAAAAATGGTTGAAGATCTTGACCCGGAAGATAAGGTTATGTTGGCGGAATTTGATGAGAGGTTTAAGGTCAGGACAAAATTTACAAATGATAAGCAGGAAGTGATAAAAGGGATCAACGAAATAAAATCCTTTGGCGGAACGGGGCTTTATGATGCGGTTCGAAGAATTTTTAAAGAGGAAATACTTGATTTAGAAGGTCGAACTGCAATCGTTTTAATTACTGACGGCGTAGATACGACCTCCCAAAAATCTGATTACGAAAAATCCCTGGAAGAAGCCGAAAAGTATGATATTCCGGTATTTGTCATTTACCTCGATACGTTTGTGCCATTGGATGATACTAAAAAGAGCAAGAATCCCGTTCCAAAAACCATGACCAAAGAAGAATATGAAATTGGGAAATATTATTTAACCGATCTGGTCAGACTTTCGGGCGGAAGAGTAAGTTTATTTAATGACTTTTCAGGTTCTCAAAAAGGAGAGTTGCCAAAATTTGCACGGGAACTCAGACAAAAATACTATCTGAAATTTTCCCCGATTGACGCAGAAAATTCCGTTGAACGAAAACAAATAAAAGTCCGGGTGAATTATCCGGATCTTATTTTGTTTGCAAAGGGAAGTTACATATCAAATTAAACTTTTATTGAATTTTGATGATGTGATTTGGACTGGAAATCTCAAGCGCTGGGATCACCGTTTGAACCGACATTGGCGAGTTTGGCTGCTTCCATAATTGAAAATTGTAACACAAGGATTTGAATAAAATGTAGGAGATTTTTGGTTGGAAATTGAGTTTAAGCTATGGAGATGCTGTGTATGAAGAGGCGGTCGATTTTAAAAAAGGAATTGGTCAAAGTGCCGATGTCTAAAAAATAAAGATCCTATGTCAGAGAATGAAAATTTCAAATGTTTTTGTGGTGAATGGAGATTTAAAAACGCTTTTTTCGTAATAGATGAGGTTCGGGAAAAGGTGTGTCGAGATTTGCCCTGTTATGGTGAAGTTGATGGTAAAGAATACTGTGTTTTACATTATCCAAAAAAAGATAAGTTTGAGGATTTTAATGATATTTTTCTTGAGCGAATTGAAGAAGATGTTTGGGATTTCAGGATCGTTTATTTTCCTCAAAAATTAAATTACGAAAGAGAAGAGTTTAGTAAAAATGCAGATTTTGGGCATGCGATTTTTGCTGATGGAATTAGTTTTAAATATTGTAAGTTCGGAGGGAAGTTTGTTTTTTTTGATTCAATTTTTTTAGAAGATGCTTTTTTTACTTATTCACATTTTTACGGACAAGTTAATTTTAACGCGGTAGATTTTCGTGAGTGTGCTTATTTTGCTGGAGTAACATTTCACGAAAAATCATACCCTTCATTCAGCGGAACAAAATTTAAAAAAGGGATATTTGCTGGGGTTGAATTTGAACAACCGGCCTATAATAGAAAAGTAGAATTTAACAAAGCAACTTTTTTAGAAACAATTGATTTTTCTCGTACAAAGTTTTATTTAGAAGCAACCTTTAAAGACGCAAAATTTCCAAAAAGTGGTAGAACAGATTTTAAGTCCGTTAATTTTCATAGATCTTCCAGTTTCGAAAATGTTGAATTTTTCGATGCTGACTTTGGGAAAGCAAAGTTTTGTAGTGGTAAAGAAACTTTTGATAAAACTATCTTTAAATATTGCAAATTCGATAAATCAGTTTCTTTTGCAGACACAGAGTTTTATCAACAAACGGATTTTGAAAAAACTAGTTTTCAGAATGCTCATTTCGAATATGTAACTTTTGCTGGAAGAACTAATTTTCGTGAGGCCCAGTTCTCTGAAGATGTTTTTTTCAATTATTCAAAATTCGGTTATAGGAATGAAGATCGAATTTCTTCAACTCAAGTGAATTTTGGCGGTGCATATTTTGGAAGCAACTCAAGAGTTTTTTTCGACAACACTTGGTTTTCGTGGCATACAAATTTTGGGTATGTAAAATTTGATGGATATGTTCTTTTTAAAGGCACTTCTGAAAATCCTGTTTTTGATAATGTTTTTGAAGAACATACTTTTTGGAGCCTTTTAGATTTTAATTACACAACAATTGAAAAACCTGAAAAAGTTTATTTTCAAATGGTTCGATTAAGACCAAGTTGGTTTGTAAATAGCGTGTTCGATTTAAGAAAAGTTAATTTGATTGATATTGATTGGGGTGATGGGCATTCAACTTTCTCAATTAAGGATGAATTAAGAGTTTTAGAAAAGCGAATAAAGCATAATTCAAAAAAATTATTGACAATAACATTTCGTCAAATCGCAGATAATGCAGAATCTAAAAATCGTTTTGAAGAAGCCTCAATTTTTCGTCGAATGGCTTTGGAAACTGAATGGCTTGAGAAAAATGAAAAAATTTCAAATTGGATAAATAATTTAGTTTTTGAAAACGAAAAACTAAAAAGACGTTTTAGCGGTTCAAAAAAAGAAGAAGATGAACCGAATCCCCCGACCACTTCATTTGGCATCTTACTCAAAAGCGGCGGTTTTTTTATTCACGGTCTCTACAAAATCACAAGTTATTACGGTGAAAGTTGGGATCGCGCTGCATTGGTTTTGGCATTGATTATTTTCCTAATCTTCCCCTTAATTTACACTCAAACCGAATTTCAAGTAACACCAAAAACTATACCGTTACAGGTTGTTGTTAAAGGATGTAATGAAGTTGCCGAAGAATTAAAATCAATCTGCAAAATCGAGAGTCGTGGTTTGAAGTTTTGGAGTGAGGCAATTCCGCATAGTTTGGCAACCGCCACCTTGCAATCGGTCGAATACAGAGTTCCGAAGACACCCTGGGGAAGTGTTTTGATGATTCTGGAAAAGATTTTCGCTCCGCTTCAGGCGGCATTATTGGCATTGGCAATTCGGCGAAAGTTTATGCGTTAATTGTATTGACATTTCGCCCCAGCCGTCGAAGACGGCGACATATTTGTAACCCACAGCCGAAAGCTGTGGGAATTTAAGAAAACCGGATCGTTTAAGCCCTCAAAGAGGGCGGCATAAAATTATGTCGCCGATTTCATCGGCTCAGAATATGGCGGACACGATTTCCCCATCGCTGGCGCAATGGGTTACAAATATGTCGCCGATTTCATCGGCTGGGTCTGAAATGTCAACCCGACATGGAAAAAAGTTATGTCTAACGTGATTTGTCAATACAGTTAAGCATTATGAAGAATTCAGAAGATATTTTGGAAGAAAGAATATTGAAGATCTTTAAAGAACTTCCGGAAGATAGAAAAAAACAGGGGTTGGATTTTGCTGAGTTTCTGATTTGGAAAGATAAGAAATACAGTTCTGTCGGTCAAGAGAAATCGGAGAATGAAAATAACCATAAATCTTGATTTACTTGACGAAGAATCCTCGACTGAGGCGATTGAAAAGGTTGTGGAAATAGCCGACGAAAACGGGATTGATTGGGCGTTGGTCGGCGGTTTGGCGATGGCGATTTATGGAAGTGAACGGACGACTAAAGATATTGACATAATTGCCGATAAACTTTAACCCATTGAAAAAAGTTGGTGATCTGTGGCAGGACGGCAGGCGTTATCTGATCACAACCGGAAAAATGCGGCCGCAGTTGATTGAAAATTTCGGACACCGAAAGTCCGGCTTCGGTGGCGAGGTTTCTTGAGGTCTTTATTTTGTCAATTCAGAATTATTCGGCGACGATCAGGTAATTATTGATCTCATCGTCAACCAACACATTGCGATCGGGGAAAGATGCGCTTTTTGAATTTACCGAAAATGTATAGGTTTGATTTGATGGAATGTTTTTGAATTGAAAATAGCCGAACGGATTGGTCCGGCTGTAACCGATTAATTCGGAACCGTTCCTGAGGGTCAGATGGGCGTTGGCCAGCGCTCTGCCGTCGGATCTGAAAACTCTTCCCGAAAAACCGACGTTTTGAGCCGGCGTGGCCAACAGGCGCGCCGCACAATAACGGGGAGTTTCCCAGGGGTTTCCGACCACGCCGTAGGCCCAACGGCCGCCGATCACAATTCGGCCATTGACGTCCGCCGTTACGCCTAAAGCGCCGTCCAGATACCCGACAACATTTACATCGAGATAGCCGTCATCGCTAAAATTCGGATCCGGCATTCCATCCGGCCGAAAACGGGCGATGCGGAAATCGATTGAAATCCCCCCGCTTTGCGGAAGCGTCGGGTTTCCGACCACCGTAATTTTGCCGCTCGGTGTTACGTACAGGTCATAGGCATCGGAAGTGCCGTTCAAAGCCCGCCGCGATCCGTCCTGGTCAAAGCCGGTATCGAAGGAACCGTCCGAATTGAAACGGTAAAGATTATTTTTATCGCTTAAAGCCAGAATCCGCCCGTCGGATTGGACGGCGATCGATATCAAGCTGTTCCCGAAAAATCCGGGTCCGCTGTTGGGTATGGTCCTGATTCCATCATCGTCAAATGTCGGATCGAGGGTTCCGTTTCGGTTAAAGCGGGCGAGCATCGGAAATGCCGGTGCGGTTTGTGAATTACCCCACATATAACCTCCGGTAATGATCTTGCCGCCCGGCAAAAGAGCGATTGAATTGCCGGAGGTGGAATTTCCCGGGATCGAAAGTTTCGTAACTCCGTTGGTGCCGAATGCGTTGTCGAGCGTTCCGTCCGCGTTATAGCGGGCGACGAACTGATCGGAACCCGAGATTCCGACGATCAGGATTTTACCATCCGGTTGAATTACAACATTCAGCGCCTTTGAATTGTTGGTGAAAACACGGGTGGCGATGCCGTTGGTGCCGAACGTATTATCCAAACTTCCGTCCGAATTATAACGGATCAGGACGACATTATCCCGACTCTGCAAAGGGGCGGTGCCGACGGCCACCAACTTGCCGTCGCTCTGGAGCGCGGCGGCCGTTGCTCCTCCGGTGTCGCCGGGGCTGCCGGGTACCAATGTAAAAGTGTAACCCGTATTATTGAAAGTGGTGTCGAGAGTCGAATCTTCATTTAACCGGACAATACAAAACGGAGCCGCCGGAATTTGTAACAGTGTCCGGCAACTGCTTAACATTATGATTTTGTTGTCGGGTTGGGTGATGACGTCGGCCGGGGTCCCCGAACTGCCGAATTCAATCGCCACTTTTCCGTTTGAATTAAATGTTGTGTCCAATTCGGGTTGAGCCTGAGCGTTCAAATTAAAGAATAGGCCGGTACTCAGAAAAAGACAGGAAAGTTTTCTGAACATGAATGCCCTCCGGATTTTTGAGGTTGGCCAGGTTCTGTTGAGATAAATCAATTGCCACCAGCTTTAGCTGGTGGTGGTTAAGATGAATAAAGCCCACCGGCTTTAGCCAAATAAAAATGTAAATAACTTCCTGATCAGCTTTAGCTGAAGCTGTCAGGATCGGGATCTTTTTTAGTGTATTCGGCTAAAGCCTCTTGTTTGTTTTATTTCAATCCCACGAGTTAAAACTCGTGGCAATTCATAACAACCTTTTGTCAACAGAACCTGGCAAAAAAAAGTAGAAAAATGATATTTCAGATGAGACCTTTTTGTCAAAATTTTAAACTCCATTGATATATTTTTTGTTGGTTTGTCGAAATTCCGATTCCCACCTGTTTATGTGGTTACTCACCAAAATTATTAATTTACTCTTTACAAACATTTTAAAGATCCGAGGTGTTTTGAATATGAAAACAATAACCGCCGCAATTTTTATTTTGATTTTGTGCCTGAGCGTTTCGGCTCAAAAGAAGATGACGGACAGGGAATTTGAAGGATTCAAGGGAGATGTAAAAACCGTTTCGATCGAAACCCGGCCCATGTCGGGTTCCGGTGTTACCGAGAGAAACAAAAAGAGAACTGTTTGGGAAAAATGGACTTATAATTTTGCGGGTATGAAAATGGAGGAATCCAATCCGCAGGGGAAATCGAAAACGAATTTTACATATATTGATGATTATAAGTCGGCGGAAATGACTGTTGAGGGAAAAGCGGAGACGGTTTCCAATAAGTATGTTTACGAATACGATTCGCAGGGAAGAGTAAAAACCGAAAAAAATTACTTTAACAAAAACAGACCGCCGATCGTTAAGACGGTCAAATACGATTCAAACGGGCGGATCATCGAAAAAACGGTAAATGGTCCGACCGCTTTGACCAAATATTCCTACAAATATGACGCAAAGGGAAATTTGATCGAAGAATTACAAGAGCAAAAAGGAAAAGGTGAATTCGGAACCGACAGCAAAAGCCGAACCGTTTACAGCGATTACAAACTCGATGCTCAAGGCAACTGGACTGAGCGGAAATCGACCCTTTACTATGAAGGGGATGGCCGGACGACGGAATATGTGAGTATGGATTATCAGGTGTTTACCTATTTCGATTAGGCAATTTGGTAGTGATCAAAAGTAATGCTGACAAATGAATGTCCCGCAGGGACTCTTGTCGTAATGGCCCGGCGATTGATCGCCGGGTACAGGTTCTCTCTCAGATCCATAGTCCTGAAAGGACGAAAGATAAATATGAATTTGGCAAATTCGAGACTGTCCCTTCAGGACTTGACGACATCGGTTGGATAACCCCGGCGATCAATCGCCGGGCTATTTTCAGATGCTCCGTTGGAGCAATTAGATTTTGCTCAGCATTACTTTTAATCACTACCGGCAATTTAAATGGCAACGGGCGGGCGCTGGAGCAACCCTTCCTGACCTGACATCCTGGTTAAGTTTTTTTTATTCAAATGAAAGATTAAAAAATGAAATCAAGACGCGGTGATGGCAATTCTAATCTTTAAGATATCCGATCCAATTACCCTCTGAATCGAAAGCCCAGTCTGCGGGAGGGGATTCGAGTTCAAAGATTTCGAGGTTGTCGGTTTGAAGAACCGGTTTCGCATCTTTCGGAACGAGGATGTTGTTTCTCATGATCTGATATTTTTCGGCCTCGGTCCGGATTGTCCTGCCGGTTAGTTTTTCTATCGCCTCGGATGAAAGCTCCCCCTCTTTCGGGTTGAGAATGTATATCTTTCCGTACCGTTTGAAATCCTCCCGGTTGAGCGAGGTTATCAAACCGGATTTGGTTTCAAAAAACCAGTTGCAGATCGGGTTGACGCCGTATTTGGTGATCACAAAATCGTCCGGCCGGAAGATTTGGCGGTTTCGGATCGAAACCATTTCCCGCTCGATCGAACGGTTGTCGGCATTTCGCATAAAAACGCCCATCACCTCGCCAAAAGCGGTGGTCAGGGAAATCAACAGGAAAAGACCGACCAGCGCCCTCTTTAACCATTCGCTTTGAAGATGTTTAAGCAGGTAAATCAGGATGATGATAAAAGAGATCGGGGAAAATAAAATGAACCGGACGACCAAGTCCAGATCCAGAACGGGAGCCGCGATCAGATAAACAAAGATGACGTTCGAGAGCCAGAAGACCTGATCCGTTTTGGACAATCGGTTGAGGTGTTTTTTGTAAAGCCGAAATAACCAGAAAGCGACAAAAGCGGTAAAAAGAATTGCGGCGAGGAATTGCAGTTTTTCAATTAAGGTTTGGCTTGAAAAGAGGAGGCCGATCTGGGAATTGGAAAGGCTTCGGCCGGCGTAATAAATGATCCGGTCAAACCTCGAAACATCTATCAGATAGATCAAAAGGAAAAGGAGAACCGCAAAGATCGGGATCGAAAACAACCAAACACGGCTTTTATTATCGGAAAAACCCCCGGTGATCAAAAGGGCGGCCGTTACAGCCAGAAAGAAAAACACCGTCGCTCCAAAAGTTCCCAGGTGGGTGAGAAAAATGCCGAGGGAAAGCGCGATTACCGGGAGCAGTCTTTTCAGGCTGTAGGTTTTTAACAATCGGTAAATTGCCGGTTGTAAAAAAGTGAACAAAACCAGACCGAACATATTTTTCTGAAGGATCTCGGTCAGATGCGTCAGGCTCAGGGGCGGGAAAACGGAAATCAAGATCAGAAGCCAGTTCAGTTTTGTCAGACTTTTTCCGTGATTGATGGATCGGATCAGAAAATAGACCGGAATGGCCATCAGAGCCGGAACGACCGACATCACCAAACGGGTCGAGGCGACGATGGCGGGTTTCGTCTCGACACCGAAAAACATCAGAATTTTCGAGATCAGAGCGTAAAAGTAAAACAAAAGGGGCATATCGGGATAAACCAGAGAGCCGTCCCGCAGCAGTCCCTCAACCTCGACAAAATAATAATAGGTGTGGCTGAACCAGCCGACAAATTCCGGTCTTCCGATCCAAATGATAAAAACCCGGGCCAAAATGGCCGCGCAAACGATCAGGATTAGAATCCGGAATTCTTTTCGGCGTTCGGGGTTTTTCATTTGGTAATTATTAGGGGAAACGCCATAATTGCTGAAAAGTTCGACTCAAATGACCGATTTACCCGAAAAATTTCCCCGCGCCCTTCGCACGCTTCTCCAAAAGTTGACCGCCGGATTTCCCTCGATACTCGGCGAAAATCTGGCCGGGATCTATCTTTGGGGCTCTCTGACCTACGACGGTTTTGATGAAGATTGCAGTGATGCGGACGTGATCGTCGTAACCGGGAAGGATCTGAGCGAAAGGGAATTTTCGGCGCTGGAAAATTGGCTGGCCGGGCAAATGAGGGAAAATCCCTGGACCGCGAGGCTCGATATGCGGTTTGTGATCGACGGCGAATTTCTCGACAAAACCTCAAAATGCGTCCTCTATCATTTCGGCCAACTGACGCGGACCGGTTCGGACGGGAATCCTTTTATCTGGATCAATATCGGCGAATCCGGCATTACCCTGTGGGGCAAACCCGCAGGGGAGATCGCTCCCGTCATTTCAAAGGAGATTTTGCGGGACGCGCTTTTTCTCGAAATTGATTATCTGAAAGAAGACCTCGCGGCCAATGCCGGAGATTGTTCGCCCCTTGCGTTTTTTCACAATTCCTACGCCGTTCTGACGGCCTGCCGGATCTTTTACACGGCGCAGAATCGGAGTTTGGTTTCAAAGGACACCGCATCGGATTACGCATTGGAAAACCTGCCCGAAAAATGGCATCCGGTCATCCGGGGAGCCCGGGAAAACCGGAAAAAGGGGGCCGGAACAAAAACCGAAAAACTCGAACGGGATGCGCTCGAATTTGTGGGTTTTATTGAGGATCTTGTAAAAACCGGGTCGGAATTTGGCCAAAGCCGATCCATTGATTCGATCTGAACCGCTGGTTGAACCAATCGGCGTTTGAAAAAATAATTAGAAGCTGTTTGAAAACTGTTTTGGCCCACGAATTACGCCAATGAACACGAATAATTTTTAATCAAAGCAAAATTATTAGCGTCTGTTCGCGTAATTCGTGGGCCAAATATATCTTTGCTATTCAAGTTTTATAACAGCTTCTTGGCTTTATTTTTGGAAAGCCCGCTAAAACTCATTTGTCGGGAACGCCGGCCCAGAGAACCTGTTCGATCATCCATTTATCGGCGTCCCGTGAAAGAAGCATATAATCGACGCCCCACCAGGCCGTCACCTTGACGGCGGCGATGTGGTTGAGGACGTCCAGCACCTCGACTTTTTGGGGCGCATCGGGTTTCGGAAATTGCTTTGTTTCTTTGACCCGGTCGGCGAAGGCGAGGGCCTGTTCGTAGGTCATCCGGCCTCCTTCGCGGTATTGACCGGTTTGCCGGTTATAGCCGTAACCGTATTTGAAAAGCGTCGGCCTCAGGCTGTTCTTCAGCTTTTGGGAATCGCCCTCGTAAAATCCCTCGACGTAACCGAGGCCCGCCTTTTCAGCCCCCCGGCGGTCGGCTTCGGTCGGAGAGGCGGTTTGATCCGGGCCTTCCCAAAGCACCTGCCGGATCATCCATTTCCCGTCGTTTTTGGCCAGAAGGATGTAATCGACGCCCCACCAGGCCGTGACTTTGGTGATGGCGATCTTGTCCAGAACATCAAGCAGCTCAACCTTTTTCGGGGCATCCGGTTTGGCGAAACTCTTTTTTTCTTTGACGTTCCGGGCGAAATCAAGCGCCTGTTCAAAAGTCATAAAGCCGTCGTTTTCATAGTGATCGGAGCCCTTTTTTTTCCAAAAACCGAACTTATTCAAACTCGGGTCGAGACTGGCCGAGAGTTTTTCGGCGTCGCCCTCGTAAAAGCCCTCGATGTAATTGAGCGAGGCTTTTTCGACGGCCTCCGAATCGGTTTCCGCCAAAGCCCAGGAGGCGCTGCCGAGAAACAAAAAAATGATTGCGAGCAGATTTATTTTTTTCATAATGTTTTTTTGTTTGAGTTTGTCCCGAAACTCAAAAGGCGTTATTCGTCTGGTTGTCAGTTTTACTCAGATGTCCGGAATTAATATCCCTACGAGGAAAAGGGGATAAAGGTTTTTATAAATGAGAAATCGGCGAACGGATCAGCCATCGACCTGGTTCGTTTTTTTTTTGAACCGGGCCAAAGAGTTTTTTTTGGGAAAACCGTTGTCGGTGTCGAATATTTTTCGGCGTAAAAAAACATTCCTTCCGGGCGTGGGGCAAGTTGGTTAGCATCAGCGGACTGGGGTTTGATCCGCCGTTGGCTTTTCAAAATTCCGGGTTTTGAACTAACATTTCAAAAATCATGCCGACCGAAAACGAAAAAACAAATTTGCGCACCGAGGCCGTCGCCGGGGCGACGACCTTTTTGACGATGGCCTACATCGTCGTCGTCAATCCCGCCATTCTGGCGACCGAAGGGACCGGGATCAGTTTCAGCGGCGCTTTGACGGCGACGGTTCTGGTTTGCTTTACGATGACCCTTTTGATGGGGCTTTACGCCCGCCTGCCGTTCGCGGTCGCGCCGGGAATGGGCCTCAACGCTTTTTTTACCTACACCATCATTCTCGGTCAGGGCGTAGCGTGGCCGACGGCGCTGGGGATGATTTTCTGGGCCGGGGTGTTTTTTCTGATCATTTCCGTAACTCCCATCCGGGCGGCCGTCGCCCGCGCCATTCCGCAAAGCCTGCGAATCGGAGCGGCCGCCGGGATCGGGTTTTTTCTGACCTTTATCGGTTTGAAAAATGCCGGTCTGATCGTGGCCGATCCCAACACATTGGTCAAATTCGGGCCGATCGGCTGGCCGACCGTGGTTACTTTTTCGGGTTTTCTCCTGACCGTCTTTCTTTTGAAGAAAAAGAGTTCGCTCGCTTTTCTGGCGGGGATCGCTTTTATCACGCTGGGCGCTCTGCTCTTCGGTTGGGTTGAACCTCCCGAACAGATTTTCAGCCTCCCCGATTTCCGAAGCGTTTTTTTCAGGCTCGACATCGGAGGGGCTTTGAAACTGACGCTTTTGCCGGCCATCATAGCCATCCTCTTTACCGATCTGTTCGATTCGCTTTCGACCTTTATGGGCGTTTCTCAGGCGGCCGATCTTTTGGACGAGGACGGCGAACCGAAGAATCTGCAAAAGGGTTTGATCGTCGATGCCCTGGCGACGTTCGGGGCGGGACTTTTCGGTTCGTCTTCGGGAACCGCCTACATCGAAAGCGCCGCCGGGATCGAAATGGGCGGGCGGACCGGGTGGACCTCGGTTTTTACGGCGCTGTGTTTTCTGCCCTGTCTGTTTATCGCCCCGCTGGCCGGGATGGTTCCGCCCTATGCGACCTCGGTGGTCCTGATACTGGTCGGCTCATTTATGTTCCGCAGTCTCGGCAAACTATCGTTCGAACATCTCGAAGACGTTCTTCCCGTTTTTCTGACCGTTATTCTGATCCCGCTGACCTTTTCCATCACGCAGGGCATTCTCTGGGGTTTCATCGCTCACGTCGCTTTGTACCTTTTGGCGGGCCGGGGCCGGGAAGTCCATCCGCTGATGTATGGTTTGGGAGCCGTCTCGATCGGTCTGGTCTGGCTCGAACACGGAAAGTTTTAGAAAGTGAAAAGGTTTAAAAGTAAGAGCGTTTGAGTTTCACTCAAAGTTAAACATCAAAACCCAAAACTTTTAAACCTTTTCACCTTTAAACCTTCATTTCTGCGAGACGACCAGGTGTTGCGGCAGCGGGGTGAGTGGGATGTGCTGGTTTCGGGAAAAGCCCGAGTTTTCGAACATCCGCCGGAGCTCGGCGAAGGTGTAGGCGTCTCCGCTCGGAGTCCCGGCCAGCATCACCAGAGAGAACATCGCTTCGGCCGGAGGCGAAATGCGGTCGTCGTTGGGGATGAATTCGAGGGTTAAGAGTTTTCCGTCAACGGCCAGCGATCGGTTTATTTTTTGGAGCAGGTTTTCGCAGGTCTCGGGGTCGAAATGATGAAGGAAGTTGGTCAGCAGGATGACATCGTAATCCTCGCCGTATTCGACCTCGAAGGCGCTACCTGGGATCGTGTGGTGGCGTTCGGAAACCCCGAATTTTTCGGCTTTTTCGCTGGCGACGTGAAGGACATTTCCCCAATCGACCGCGTAAACCTGTGCGTTCGGATATTTTTTGGCCATCATTATTCCGAAGATCCCATGGCCGGCCGCCAGGTCAAGTATTTTCAGCGGACGTTCAATCTCAAAGTCGAGTTTTTCGGCCATCATCCGGGCGGCCGGAAACATCATTCCGGCCATCCCGCGGGCGAATTTGACCCACATCGGGTTTTCGGGTTCCAGAGCGCCGTCGTCTTCCACCGCCGACCCGCCTTTGCGGACGGCTTCGGTCAACGTTTCGAAACCCCGCATCTGGGTTGGCGACATGATGAAATGAAAGGCATCCCCGCAATAGGTCGGCGATTGCCGGTCAAGAAAAGAGGCCGAAACATCGGTCAGACCGTAACGATCCTCATTTTTGGTCAAAAGGCCCAAAATGGTCATCGTGTCGCATAAGATCCTTATGCCCCTTTCCGAGGCCTGGCACAAATCCGCAATTTCCCCGGCGGTTTTTTGTTCGGGGCCGATCTCGGTGAAGATCTCCAGTTCCATCGCGGCCTTCAGTGCGGCCGATTGTTGAAAAGCGGTTAGGATCCGGTAGAAGAGTTCGGGAGTCGGTTGGGCTGTTTGCTGCATTTTGTTTTTTCCTCCTGAAATTTTTCGGCTTAGTAAATTTAACTCACAGTCGGGAAAAATAAAAACCGGGGGGCGGCCGGAAAAGGCTTTTGATGAGAGGTTTCTGAATTTTCCGGTTTGTTTTGTGCGGGCTTCCCGTTTATCATTTGGATTCAAGAAAAAAGTTAAATTCAGTCTTTAAGAAAAATCCGAAAGGTCCAAATTTAATATAGACAATGGCAGAAAATAAAAATTCCTGGCTCAAGCCTTCGCTTGATTGGCTCTTGATTTTTGTTCCGGTGGCGATCGCCCTGCGTTTCATTCCCTCGCTGGAAAATCCGACGGCGCTGTTTATAGTTTCCTGTCTGGCGATCATCCCGCTGGCGGGCTGGATGGGAAAGGCGACCGAACATCTGGCCGAACATATGGGGCAGGGAATCGGCGGTCTTCTGAACGCCACCTTCGGCAACGCGGCCGAACTGATCATCGCCCTTTTCGCCCTGTCGAAGGGGTTGGAAGGCGTCGTCAAGGCCTCGATCACGGGGTCGATCATCGGCAATATGCTACTTGTTCTGGGACTCTCCTTGCTGGCCGGCGGGGCCAAATTCAAAACCCAGACCTTTGAACGAACGGCGGCCAGCACCTCGGCGACCGCTTTGACGCTGGCGGCAATAGCCCTTTTGATCCCGACCGTTTTTCATCTGGTGGCCGCCAATGTCCCGGTCGAACTGGGCGGTTGGACGCCTCTCAAGGAACAGAACCTTTCGCTGGCGATCGCCGTCATCTTGTTTTTAACCTATCTCGCGACGCTTTATTTTTCGCTCGTCACCCACAAGGATCTGTTCGTCGGCGAAGCCATTCAGGGAGCGGCTCAGGAGGTCGGGCATGAGGAGGAAGAAGCCGGCGAACACTGGTCGCGCGGCCGTTCCATCCTGACGCTTTTGATCGCCACCGGGCTGGTGGCCCTGATCTCGGAATTTCTGGTCGGAGCGGTCGAAGCGGCGCGCGGCGCGCTCGGTTTTACCGAAGTTTTCGTCGGCGTCATCGTGGTCGCCATCATCGGCAACGCGGCCGAACATTCTTCGGCGGTTCTGATGGCCCTTCGAAACAAGATGGATCTCAGTTTGGGGATCGCCCTCGGTTCCTCGCTTCAGATCGCCATTTTCGTGGCTCCGATCCTGATCTTCGCCTCTTATCTATTCGGTCAACCGATGAATCTGGAGTTTTCCATTCCCGAAGTGGTCGCCGTTTTGGCCTCGATCGTGATCGTCCAGCAGATCTGTTCGGACGGGGAAAGCAACTGGTTCGAGGGACTCCAGCTTCTTTCGCTCTATGCCATTCTGGGAGTTTTGTTCTTCTTTTTGCCGGATACGCATCACGCCGCGCCGGAGGCCATCAACTCGTTGGGGCCGCAGCATTAAAGGAGAAATCAAAAAAGTCTGTATTGGCGGGTCTTGACCTCCAGCAAAACCCTTTCCAGATCGATCGGTTTTTGCCGTTCCATGCGGGTTAAGACCTCGGTCTTTTCCTCGCGGGTCAATTTCTTCCAGATGGCCGCGAGATTCCGGTCCTGACGGATGTGGTAAATGACCTCGTTGGGTTTCATCAAAATATGCTTTACAGCCTTGAAATCAAACGGTCTTCGGTTGTCCGGTAGGATTTCAAAAGATTGGCGGTCATACAGGAATGGACCGGAAGAACCAGTAAATAATCGCCGCTTTGCCAACGGGCGATCTCCGATTCCGGCCCCGTGATGATCCCGTGTTCCTGCGAAAGACTTTTGACGAACATTCCCGGAATCGGTTCGCCCCAACCGCCGTCCTCTGTTTTTTCGACGACCTTGCCGAAGATCGTTCCCAGATCGTCGTCATTCATCCTTTCCTTGGAAAAATGGACCCCGCCGCCGTAAATCACCAGTTCGTTCCTTTCCCGGTGGAGGGAGACGACCGGGCAGGCCAGGGCGACGGCGATCCGATCCGGCCCGCAGGAGCCGATCTGGTTTTGGCAGAGATCGTAAAAAACGAAATTGCCCGGCCGGATCTCGTCAAAGCCGGAAAAATCGTCCGCCACACTACAGGTCGGTGTGTCGCCGACCGAGACCAGCAGGTCGGGGTATTTGTTCAGATAACGGGCTTTCAAGGGGTTTAAAAGATTTTGGCTTTCCCGGTGAATTTGCAGGATCTCCTCTTTGCCCCGCGCGTCATAACTGTGTCCGGCGTGGGTCAGGAATCCCTTGAACTTTAGCAAACGGGTTTTGTCCGAAACCCCCAGAATCCGATCAATGGCCGCCAAATCGCGGGGATCGAGGCCGGTCCGGTGGTAGCCGACATCGATCTTGATAAAAAAACCGACCGGATGTTTGAGGTTGTGGCGCAAAAATTCGGCCGCCTCGCCCGCCTCCAGCAAAAGGTTCAAACCGATCCGCCCGGCCAGTTCGTTGATGGTCTCGATCTCCCGGACATTGACCGGGAAGGCCACCGTAATATCGTTCCATTCAGGAGAGAAATAGCGGGCCATTTCCAAAGATGAGACGGTGATCTTATCGGCCCCGAGTTCCCGGAACCAACGGCCGATCTCCAAAGACTGGTGGGTTTTGAAATGGGGGCGAAACCCGACCCCGTTTTTTTCGGCCTTCAAAAACATCTCCCGGATGTTCTCACGGCATCTTTTCTCGTCCAGAATTAAAGTCGGTTTGGTGATCATAAACAATTGGAATCGGTCGGTTCGTAAAAAAATATATGTGATGAACCCGGAAAAAGCCAGAAAAGAAACGACAATGGGGGAAAAACGAAAAAACAAATTTTGCGGTTTTTTCCATCCACCTTCAGAACATTTTCAGAAAACTTTCAGAAATTTCTAAAGATTTAAAGTCTTCGGGTTTTATAAGCTGAAAGCGTCAGACGTTGGTTGCCGCTCGAATAAAACCCCCTTTTTTATTCCGGGCAACCGACCTTTGACACTTTTCAAAAAAAGGGATCGAAATTTTTTGGCCGCTTTCTGGCTTTTTTTTCGTCTTTATAAACAAAGAATAATTATTACTTAAATCATAAGAGAGGATCATATGAATAATACGGGAACACAGGAAAAGAGAGTTTTTGATCAAAACAAGGCCGAGGCTTTTGCCGGTGATTTGCTTCAGACCTTAAATAGCGGCGGCGTCGCCCTGATGATCAGCATCGGCCACCGGACGGGCCTGTTCGACAAATTGGCCGAACTTCCGCCCTCGAACTCCGCCGAGATCGCCGAGGCCGCCGGATTGAACGAAAGATACGTTCGCGAGTGGCTCGGTTCGATGGTCACGGGGCGGATCGTCGAATTTGAAGAGGAAAACGGAAAATACCATCTGCCGCAGGAGCATTCGGCATTTTTGACCCGCGCCGCGGTTTCCAACAACATGGCTTCGATCGCCCAGTTCGTCCCCCTGCTCGGACAGGTCGAGGACGAGATCATCGAATGTTTCAAGAAGGGCGGGGGCGTGCCTTATTCGTCCTTTCCGAGGTTTCATCAGGTGATGGCCGAGGAGAGCGGAAACACCGTCCTTCCGGCTTTGGTCGATTCGATCCTGCCGCTGGCCGACGGGATCGTCGAAAAACTAAAACGGGGGATCGATGTCCTCGATGTCGGTTGCGGTTCGGGCCGGGCTTTGGTTTTGATGGCAAAGACCTTTCCCAACAGCAGTTTCACCGGATACGATTTTTCCGAAGAGGCCATCGGCAACGCCCGCCGCGAGGCCGAAAACGCCGGACTCTCCAACATTCGCTTCGAGGTCAGGGACGCCGTTACCATCGGCGAGGCCGGAAAATACGATCTGATCACGGCTTTTGACGCCATCCACGATCAGGCTAAACCGGCCGAGGTTCTCAAGGGGATCGCCGTTTCGCTCAAAGAGGGAGGAACTTTTCTGATGCAGGACATCACCGGGTCGAGCCACGTCGGGAAAAACCTCGACCACCCGGTCGCGCCGCTCATGTACACCATCAGCTGTATGCACTGCATGACCGTGTCGCTGGCCAACGACGGCGATGGACTCGGCGCCATGTGGGGCGAGGAAAAGGCGCTCGAATTGCTGGATGAGGCGGGATTCGGGTCGATCAGGGTCAACCGGCTCGATCACGACATTCTCAACAATTATTACGTCTGCCGAAAAAATTGATTGCACACCAAACGGATAAAACAGGAAGGCAATCGGGCGCCGGGGGTTACCACAATGACCCCCGGCGCATTTTTTTGTCCCGGGAATCCACGGTTTAAACTATTTTGAGGTTTCAAGCGTAGTAAGAATATCTTACGAAGGCTTGACCGCAAAAAAATCTGAAAAATCAAAAAAAATTCGCCGGGCTGTTTGGTACGGGTCCGAAGAGTTTTCCCGAGGAAAAATTTATGAAAAGACTGTTTTTTATCCTGTTAACGTTATCGATCGGTTTGACGCAAACCCTGGCTCAGACGAAGTTCGACCGGAGCCAATACGAGATCAAATACAAGAAATTCGTGCTCGATAACGGTCTGACCCTGATCGTTCACGAGGACCACAGCGTTCCGATCGTCGGCGTCAATATGTGGTATCACGTCGGTTCGCGCAACGAACAGCGGGGCCGGACCGGTTTCGCCCATTTGTTCGAGCATTTCTTTTTTAACGGTTCGGAAAACCATCCGAGCGGTTTTCGCGAGGCGATGGACGATGTCGGGGCCAACAACCGAAACGGAACCACCAACACCGACCGGACCAATTTTTTTGAGGACGTCCCGGTTTCGGCTCTTGAGAGAACGCTTTTTCTGGAAGCCGACCGGATGGGTTTTCTGGCCAATTATATTTCTCAGGAAATGCTGGAGCGCGAACGCGGGGTGGTCAAAAACGAAAAACGTCAGGGCGAGAACCAGCCTTACGGTCAGGTCTTTTCCAGGATCACCGAAAAACTCTACCCCTATTCCCACCCTTATTCGTGGTCGACGATCGGAAGCATGGAGGATCTGAACGCCGCCACCCTCGACGACATCAAGGAATGGTACGCCACTTATTACGGGCCGAACAACGCCGTTATCTCGCTGGCCGGCGACATCACGCCGGAAAAGGCTCTGGAACTGGTCAAAAAATATTTCGGGGACATCAAACCGGGGCCGCCGCTTCCGCGAACCGAAAAATGGATTCCGACGCTCGACCGGAACATCCGCGATGAAATGGAGGACCGGGTTCCGCAGGCGAGGATTTACAGGGTTTACATGGCGCCCAACTGGAGGGACCCGGAATTGCAGGATCTGAACCTTTTTGCCGATGTTCTCTCCGGGTCCAAAAGCGCCAGACTCGACCGCCGAATGGTTTACGAAAAGGAATTGGTGACGAATATCTCGGCTTTCGTAAACGACGGGGAATTATCGAGCGGTCTGATCCTGATCGCCACGGTCAAACGGGGCGTCGATCCGGCCGCGGTTGAAAGTGAGATGGACGCCGTTATCGGCGATTTGCTCAAAAACGGGCCGACGGCCGAAGAACTGCAAAGATCGCAAAGCCGGAATCTGGCCGGATTTCTGCGGGGAACCGAACGCCTCGGAGGTTTCGGCGGGAGATCAGACGTTCTGGCCGAGAGCATGACCTACGGGGGATCGCCCGATTTTTATCTGAAACGGCTCGAAGAGATGGCAACGGCCACGCCCGCTCAGGTCAGGGCCACCGCCGCCAAATGGCTCAACGCCCATCATTACACCATGGTGGTCAAGCCTTTTGACCGGCTCGCCCCGGATAAGACGGCGGTTGACCGTTCCAAGATCCCGGCTCTCGAACAGGCTCCGCAGATAAAATTTCCCGAAGTCCAAAGAGCCAAACTCAAAAACGGACTCGGCGTAATTCTTCTGGAGAGGCATTCGGCCCCGATCGTCAACGTCTCCCTGGCGGTCGATGCGGGTTACGCTTCGGATTCGCCGGAAAGGGCCGGGCTGGCCACTCTGACGCTCGGTTTGATGGATGAAGGAACCAAAACCCGGGACGCTTTTCAGATCGTCAACCAGCTCGATATGCTCGGGGCCAACCTCAACACCGGCAGTTCGCTCGATATGTCCTTCGTCCGTCTCCAATCGACGACGGCCAATCTCAAACCGTCGCTGGCGATAATGGCCGATGTCGTTTTGAACCCATCCTTCCCGCAGGATCAGTTTCAGATCCAGAAACAGAACCGGCTGGCGGGGATCGGTCAGGAAAAGGCCTCGCCCAACGCCCTGGCTTTGAGGGTTTTGCCGGCCATTCTTTACGGAGCCGACCACGCTTACGGCACCCCGGCCACCGGGAGCGAGAAAACCGTCGGGGCTTTGACGCGGGAGGATCTGATCAAATGGCACGGCGATTGGTTCAAACCGGGAAGTTCGACTCTGGTGGTCGCCGGAGATATGACGATGGACAAACTTCTTCCGATGCTGGAGGAAACATTTGGAGGCTGGAAAGCGGGAACGGCTCCGAAAAAGAACCTGACGACCGTCGGCAGAACGCCGGGCCGCAAGATCTATCTGCTGGATCGGCCGGGCGCCCAGCAATCGACGATCGTCGCCGCTCACGTCAGCGAACCGAGCGGTCAGCCCGAGGATCTGGCCGCCGAACCCGTATTCCGCAATTTCGGCGGAATGAGCACTTCGCGGCTCAACCGCAACCTCCGGCTCGACAAGCATTGGAGCTACGGAACGGCCGGTCAGCTGCGCGATTCGCGCGGGCAGAGAACCTTTCTCGTGCTGGCCCCGGTCCAGACCGACAAGACCAAAGAGGCGATGGCCGAGGTCAAAAAAGAGATCGACGACATCGCCGGAGCCCGTCCGATCGCGGGCGAGGAGTTCGAGAGCATCATGCGCAACATGACGCTCCGGCTACCGGGGCGGTTCGAAACCCTTTCGTCGCTGGAAAACGCCGCCATTGAACTGGTCAATTACGATCTGCCGGACGATTACTGGGCGAATTACGGCGGAGCGATGCGCAATCTGACCGAAACGGATCTGGCGGCCGCCGGAAAGAAATTCGTCCATCCGGGCGAGGTCATCTGGCTTGTGGTCGGGGATCTGGAAAAGGTCGAAAAAGGCATTCGCGAACTCGGTTACGGCGAGGTCATCCGGCTCGATCCCGACGGCCAACCCGTAAAGTAAAGGGTTCAAAAGAACCTTGATTGAAAAAACTTTGGGCTTTCGGCTTTACTACACTGTAATCTAAATTTCTTATCGGAGAAAATTTCAAGAAATATTGATTACACAGTATTACGCGGCGAAGGCGCAAAGTTTTTTACAATTTCCCAATTCAAACGGTTTTCCCTAAAGTTGAAACCGCAAAGGGTTTAAGTTCGTTACCTTAATTTGAAAGTTTATTCTTATTTGGTTTTTGATTTGGAGTAAAAAATAAATTATGGAAAGCAGATTTTATCCCGGAGTTAAGGTGGATTTTGATCGTTTGATGGCGGAATTGCGCGTCCTTTTTGACGACAATTTTCAGGTGCAAAACATGAAACTTGGAAATGTTACGGTTTTGCAGGCCCGAAAATCGAGCACCTTGCTTGATATTACCGGCTTGTCGACCGCATTGACGGTCAAGGTTTACACCGAAGACGGGGGAACCAAAGCCGAGATCGGTATGCAGAAATGGCTGGACAAGGCGGCCATCGCCACCGTCACCTACCTCCTTTTTCTTCCCCTGATCGCCCTTCCGATCATCGGCGCTTATTCCCAGTACAAACTGACCGAACGGGCCTGGCAGGTGATCGAAAACCACATCGCCCAAAAAGCGTCGGTTTGATCCGGAAAAATTATTGAGGAGTGGAGTTTTCAATTAATGCGGGCCAAAGGTTTTGAGACCCGGAAGTTTTTTTAAGGTTTCCGTTCTACAAAAAAAGGCCGGTTCAGAGGAGTTTTTTGCAAACCTTTTGAACCGATCTTTTTTGTCTTTTGCCGACCCTTTTTGAAAATTCATGAAAAGCCCCGGATTTTGTTGCCGGGGGTGTTTTTCATCCGCAAAAAAATCCCGAACGTTCCATTGATTGAATGCCCCTTGAGTTTCGTTTCGGGGGCGGAGGTTTGCAAAGGGGAGGGAGCTGTCAAGAAAAAGGATTCCCGCATTTCGAGCTTTTTCAAATCCAAAGGGGGATTGAGCAAAACAAGGGATCAATCCCCTTTTTCTCCCGACCGAAAAAAAACGGTTTGAAAATTGTTCCACCGAAAAAGGTCTGCTAAAATTGCCGGGAATTATTCTTGAAAAAAAAATCAACAATAAAAAAAGAGGTGTGGATGAGAAGGTTTGTCAGTTGGATATTTTCTTTTGTTTTGCTGTTTCTTTTGACCGTCGGAGTTTCGGCCCAGCAACCGACGGCGACCCTGACCGGGGTGGTCAAAGATCAGAACGGGGCCTTGATTCCGGGGGCGAGCGTGACGGCCACCAATCAGGGAACCAATCTTTCGCGGACGGTTACCGCCAACAGCGAGGGACTTTACGTGATCTCCAGTTTGCCGGCGGGCGTTTATGAGGTAAAGGTGTCTTCGCCGGGTTTCAAGACGCTGATCCAAAATATGGTCAACCTGAAGGTCGGGCAAACCGTTACCCTAAATGCCGAAATGGAGGTTGGAGATCTGGGTTTTACCGAAGAACTTACCATGTCTCCTCCTCTTGTCGATACCGAAACCTCCAAAGTCGATGACGTCATCGACACCCAGGAGATCGAAAATCTTCCCTTGAACGGACGGAACTTTCTCGAACTGGCCCTTCTGTCGCCGGGCAACACGCTGGCTCCGAATTTCGATCCGACCAAGACCAACACGGTGGTCATCTCTTCGGCCGGGCAACTGGGGCGCGGCGGCAACGTTATGATCGACGGGACCGACAACAACGACGATGTGGTCGGCGGTGCACTGATCAACGTTTCGCAGGATTCGGTTCAGGAATTTCAGGTGGCGACCAACCGTTATTCCGCCGAATACGGTCGTTCGGCCTCTTCGGCGATCAATGTCGTCACCAAAGGCGGGACCAATGTGGTTCACGGCTCGGCCTCTTTTTTCGAGCGCGACAAAAGCTTGCAGGCCCTTCCGGCCACCTTTGACCGGAGCAATCAGGCTCCGCCTTTCGACCGTCAGCAGTATTCGTTCACCCTCGGCGGCCCGTTCATCAAAGACCGGCTGTTCGGTTTCGGGGCCTTTGAATTTCGCGATCAGGACGGTGCGACTCTGGTCGGAATCCGCAATGTGGCCGATCAGACGATCACCCGGGGTTTCGCCGAAGCGCCGCTCAGAGATTACCTTTTCAACAGCCGTTTTGACTACCGGGCCAACGAGGAAAACACGATCAACTTCCGGTACACGTTCGAGGACGTCAAGGCGACCGATCAGAGCAAACTCGACCGGCCGATCGGTTCCGCTTCATACCGGCAGGATCTTAAAAACCGTTTTCATTCTTTTATGGCGGGATGGTCCTCGGTTTTGTCGCCCACCATGGTCAACGAACTGAATTTCAGCGTCAATAATTTCGATAACGCCACCGATCCGGTTTCGCAAGGGATCCAATACACCTTTCCGAGCATTCTCGACGGGACCAGTTTCCGCGTTCCGCAGGGAACCAAACAGAACCGCATCCAGATCTCGGACAATTTCACGACCCTCATCGGCAATCACGTTTTGAAATTCGGCGGGGAATTCCAGCGGGTCGATTCGAGCCTGTTCCTCGGCGTGTTTCAGGACGGGCGGATCGAGTTCGTTCAGGATTTCGCCGATTTCGACCGCAACAACGACGGTCAGATCAACGACGACGACCTGCTTTTCGCCGTCACTTTGCGGAGTCAGTTCCCGGATCGGCCGCTTAATTTGCCCGATGTCGATAATAATTACGTCGCCTTTTTCGTTCAGGACGACTGGCGCGTCCGGCCAAATTTGACCTTTAACATCGGTCTCCGTTACGAGGCCGACACCAACGTCAAGAACAATTCCGGTTACGGCGACATTAATCCTCTGGTCGCCTCGTTTTATCAGGGTGATAGAAAACGCGATCTCAACAATTTCGCCCCGCGGGTCGGTTTCAACTACTCGATCCTCGGCGATAAACTGAGTTTCCACGGCGGATACGGAATCTATTTTGACCGCGTCGTGCTGGAACTGATCACGCTTGAGCGCGGACTTGACGGCCGCGCCCTGCCGATCGCCGTCCGGGCCGGAAATGCATTGACCGATCCCAACGGGGTGCCGATCTTCCTCGATATGAACGGCCGTTTTCTTCCGTTCGCGCCGACCGTTCAGACGCCTTTTACCGGATTCATCCTGCCGGGGGCCGGGGCTTCCGGGATCAACATCATCGACAACGACCTGCAAAATCCGATGGTTCAGCAATCGAATCTCGGACTTCAGTGGGAGTTCGCCGACGATTTCGTTTTCCGGGCCGATTATCTCCATAATTTCGGAACGCATTTTATCATCGGGCGGAACATCGGAGTGGTCAATAATCCGGTGGTCGGCGGGCCGGATCGGGTCGTTAATCTGGAATCGAGCGTCGGTTTCAAATACGACGGAATGCTTCTGAGCGTCGAAAAACGGCTTTCCAACCATTTTTCTTTCCGGACCGCCTACACGCTTTCGAAATCCTTCAACTACGCCAACGACGATCAGATCCCGTTTTCCAACGGCCCTATAGATCCCAACAACCTGCAGCTCGAATACGGCCCGACGCCGAACGATCAGCGCCACCGCTTTACCTTTGCCGGAACGCTTGAACTGCCCCACGGCATCCGTTTCGCCCCGATCTGGACGCTGGCCTCGGGCGTTCCGATGGACATTCTTTTGCCGGACGGCTCTTCGCGGATCCCGCAACTCCAGAGAAACGCCGGTGGCCGTCTGTTTAAGAACGCCTCGGAACTCAACGCTTTTATCGGGCAGCTCAACGCCAACGGCGGGGTCAACGGGAACCCTCTGCCTTTGGCTCCGGCCAACTCCCGGTTTAACGACAGTTTCAACTCGGTGGATTTCCGGCTTTCGAAGGTCTTCACTTTCAAGGAAAGATTCCGGCTGGAGCCGATCGTCGAGGTCTTCAACGTCTTTAACACGACCAACATTCTGGGCGTTTCCAACACCAATTATTCCGGTTTCGGCAACGTGCTGGGAACCTCGAACTTCGGTCAGCCGGTCACGACGGCCGGCGGCGTCTTCGGTTCGGGCGGCCCCAGAGCCTTCCAATTCGCCGGACGGTTCACTTTTTAATGGATAACGGATAATGGATAACGGATAATGATTGGAAAAACTCCTAAATTATCCGTTATCCATTATCCGTTTTTTACCCTATGCAGCTCAAAAGACAACTCGGTCTGTGGACGGCCGTCGCCCTGATCGTCGGACAGGTGATCGCGGTCGGGATTTTTCTGGTTCCGGCGGGGATGGCAAAGGATGTCGGTTCGCCTTTCTGGCTGTTGGTGATCTGGGTTCTGATGGGCGGAATGGCCTTGAGCGGGGCGCTCTGTTACGGCGAACTGGCCTCGCGTTTTCCGGAGGCCGGGGGCAGTTACGTTTACCTGAGGGAGGCCTACGGAAAATCGATGGCCTTTCTTTACGGCTGGATGGTTTTGCTCGTCCTCGATCCGGGGCTGACGGCCGTCTTCGGGGTCGGGCTGGCGGGGTACGCCGGTTATCTGGTTCCGCTTTCCCCCGTCGGACAACAGTTCCTGGCGATCGCCGTGGTTCTGATCGTCGGTCTGATCAACATTTTCGGGGCCCGGATCAGCGCCGGTTTTCTACAAGTGCTGACGGTCCTCAAGATCGCCACCCTGGTCTTTATCATCGCCTACGGTTTTCTCGGCGGTTTCGGCGACTGGAATAATTTCCGGCCGTTTTTCGCCGTTCCGAAAGACGCTTTCGGGGCCATTGCCGGCGGGATGGTAGGCGCGTTTTTCGCCTTTGCCGGTTGGTGGGAGGTTACCCGTATGTCGGGTGAGGTGGAGAATCCCGAACGGAATCTGCCGAGAGCCCTTTTTATCGGAGTCGTCATCCTGACGGTCGTTTACATTCTGACCAGCGCGGTTTTCTTTTACCTGGTTCCGCTATCGCAGGTGACCAACGACGAGACCTTCGCGGCGCAGGCCGGAGAGGCGCTTTTCGGGCGGATCGGCGGGATGATTTTCGCCTCGATCGTCATCGTCTCGGTTCTGGGAACTCTGGTCGCTTATCTGATGGCCGCGCCGAGGGTCTATTACGCGATGGCCCGCGACGGTCTTTTTTTCGAATCATTCGGCCAACCCCATCCGAAATTCGAAACGCCGCACCGGGCCATCTTGATCCAGCTGGTTCTGGCTTTCCTGCTCATCCTGACGGGAACCTTCAACCAGATCATCTCTTATTTTTTCTTTATCGTGGTAGTGTTTATCGCCCTCACGGTGATCGGGCTGTTCCGGATCCACAAAAGGAAATTCGACGGTTACAAAACCGTTCTTTTCCCGCTGACGCCGCTTTTCTTTTTGCTGATCACGGCGTTGGTTCTCCTGATGGTCGCGATGCGCGATCCGTTCCACAGCTTTCTCGGAGCGGGGGTTGTCATCCTCGGTATTCCCGTTTATCATTTATTTTTCAAACACAAACCGAAATCCGAAATCTAAAATCCAAAAACGAAATATGGCCTGGATCAAAACGATAAAATTTGAAGAAGCCGACGAACATCTGCAACAGGTGCTGATCGAAACGCGCAAAAATTACCCGCAGGAATACGCCGCCAAAGTCGACAGCGCCAGCACGATCAACGAATCGATCGTCGATTCGCACACATTGATACCCGATGCGCTGTTTCACGCTTTTACGACTTTCAGCGCGCTGATGTCGCCCGATCTGCCACTGGAGCGCCGCCAGCACGAGATGATCGCGACGATGGTTTCCGTTACCAACGATTGCTTTTACTGACTGGAATCTCACGCAGAGTTTCTGCGTCGCGTGACTTTGGATGAGGATCTCATCGAAAAGTTGAAAACCGATTACGAAAACGCGCCGATCACCGAGGCCGAGCGCGTCATGTGCGATTACGTCGTCCAGTTGACCAGGGATGCGGTCAAGATTCATCCGGGCCATCACGAAAAACTGCGCGCCGTCGGTTTTGACGATACGGCCATTTTGCAGATCACTTTGATCGCCTCCTGGTTCAATTACATCAACCGCGTGGCCGACGCCCTCGGGATCGGGCGGGAAACGCTGACATTCAAAGACCAGACGGCATGAAGAGGATTTGCGTATTCTGCGGTTCGAATCCGGGAAATGATCCGGTTTTTATCGAAACGGCCCGGGAGGTCGGGGAGTTTCTGGCCGGAGAAAACATCGAACTGGTTTACGGGGGCGGAAGGATCGGTCTGATGGGCCGGATCGCCGATACGGTTTTGGCCGCCGGGGGGCGGGTAACCGGCGTCATCCCGGAATCTATGGCCCGCAAGGAAAGGGCTCATCGGGGGTTGACCGATCTTAGGATCGTCCGGTCGATGCACGAACGAAAGGCTTTGATGGCCGAACTGTCCGACGGGTTCATCGCTCTTCCGGGCGGGTTCGGGACGTTTGAGGAATTTTGCGAGATCCTCACCTGGTCTCAGCTCGGTTTTCACGCCAAGCCCTGCGGTCTTTTGAACGTCGGTGGTTTTTACGACCATTTGATCGAACTTTTTGACGTTTCGGCTTCGAGCGGTTTCATTCGCCCGGAACACCGACGTTTGGTTCTGGTCGAAAAAAGCGTCGAAAAACTGTTTGAAATGATGAGGGAATTTCGTCCCGTCCCGGTGGAAAAATGGATCGATAAGGAATCCACTTGAACTTGGTCCCGGCAACTTTACGGAAACTTTACAAAATTTTGTTCCACCTTTTTTCTCCCGATTGCATCAAAAGGGCAAAACCGAAGTTTTTCTGTTCAAAAAGAGGTAAAAAAAATGTTGAAAAAAGCCCTGTTCGTCGGATTGTTAATGCTTTTGGCGGGAACTTTTGTTTGGGCCCAATCGGGCCGGCGCATCAGATCGGCCCCGACACCCTATCCGTCCCCCGAAAAAACCGAGGATGCCGGTGGATATTCGGAATCGGCTCCGAACCGGGCCGTTTCCATTTACGCCCGCCCCAAACGGGAAAAGAAATCCAAGGCCGATAAAAAAGATAAGGATCAGGCGGGGGAAAACTCCCAGACCGACGCCGACCTGCCGGACGGCGAAGAGGTCGTCAAGATCGAATCGAGCCTGATCACCGTTCCGGTTTCGGTTTATGACCGCAACGGGATTTACATTTCGGGGCTCGAAGATTATAACTTCAAGATTTTCGAGGACGGCAAAGAACAGGAGATAGCCGTTTTCGGAACCACCGATAAACCCGTTACTGTGGTTCTCGTTCTCGATATGAGTTCTTCGGCGGCTTACAAGATCGAAGAGATCCGTTCGGCCGCCTCTTCTTTCGTTTCCCTCCTCAAACCGGCCGACAGCGTGATGGTCATCAATTTCGACGATCGCGTCAACGTCCTGACCGATCCGACGACCGATCGGGAAAAGATCTACAAGGCGATCAATCGTTCGAGTTTCGGGGGCGGGACCGCGCTTTACGATGCGGTTGCCAAGGCGCTGGGACGGAAACTCGAGAAGGTCGAGGGCCGGAAAGCCGTGATCCTGTTCACCGACGGGGTCGATACCACCTCGAACTGGAACACCTTTGAATCGACCCTCCGGGACGCCGAGGAATCGGACGCGATGATCTTTCCGATCTATTACAACACTTTTCTGGCCGTTCGCGGGATCGGCGGCGGCGGCGGAGTCATGACCACCCCGCCGACCATCGGGATTCCGGGAACCATCGGAGGTCAGGCTCCGCGCGGAACCCGGAGCGAAGATTACGCCCGCGGCCGGGCCTATCTGAGCGAACTTGCCGAGATAACCGGCGGAAGGGTTTTCCGCCCCGATTCAACTCCGGGAGGTTTGAAATCCGCTTTTGCCGGTATCGCCGAAGAACTCAGCCGACAGTATTTTCTCGGTTATTATCCGATCGACATCGGCAAGGACGGCGATCGAAAACAGATCAGAGTCCGGGTCAACCGGCCCAACCTGATCATTCGGGCCCGCGATTCCTACATCGTCGGGGCCAATAAAACCGACGGGGACGAGAACTAACCGGGGTGAAAAAAGATGAAAAAAACGGCGGTCGGATCAATTTTGATCGGCCGCCTTTTCTTTGTTTGAAATAATTTAAAAATGCGTCCGCTACTTTTTATCTCCCCGAACGTTTATAATTGAAGACAAGGAATTACCCGAACATTTCCCGCAAAGAAAACAATAAATTCGAATTATGAAAGTCGATCTGATCATCATCAACGCCTTTGAACTCCTAACCTGCGCTTCGACCGGAAAAGCCAAAAAGGGGCCGACTGCCATGCAGGATGTCGGATTGATCCGCAACGGCGCGGTGGCCGTGTCAGCCGGGAAGATCGCCGGGGTCGGACAAACGGCCGAGATCCTCCGCGATTTCGAAAGCGAAAATGTGCTGGATGCCGCCGGAAAGTCGGTTTTGCCGGGATTGGTCGAATGCCACACCCACGTGGTTTTCGGCGGTCAGAGGATCAATGAATTCGAACTGAGGATCAAAGGGGCGACCTATCTTGAGATCATGGAAGCCGGAGGCGGGATCATCAGCACGATGCATCAGACGCGCGACGCCGGGTTGGAACAACTTGCCGTTCAATCGCAAAAACGGCTCGATCAATTATTGGAACACGGAGTTACGACCTGCGAGGTCAAGACCGGTTACGGGCTTTCGACCGAAAGCGAACTGAAGATGCTCCGGACGATCTTTCTGCTCGACGAAAACCATCCGCTCGATCTGATCCCGACCTTTCTCCCGGCCCACGCTTTCCCGCCGGAATTTCGCAACCGCGAGGAAGATTACGTCGATCTGATCTGCGAGGAGATGTTGCCGGCGGCCTCCCGGCTCTTTTTTGAGGAAATGGGGGAAGAAGAAGCCGAACGTCATCTGGCGCGGCGGGCCGGGATAATCTTCGCCGACGTTTTCTGCGAAAAAAACGCCTTTACTTTGGAGCAATCGAAAAAGGTCCTGCGGGCGGCAAAAGATCTGGGCTTTCGCCTCAAAGCGCACACCGATGAATTTACGAATCTGGGCTGTGCCCGGCTGGCGATCGAACTCGGAGCGGTTTCGATCGATCATCTCGATGCAATATCGACGGAAGAGATCGAACTACTGGCCCGATCGGAAACCGTCGGGGTCGTCACCCCGACGGTCAACTTTAATTTCGGATCGACGGAATTCGCCGACGCCCGCCGGTTTATCGATGCCGGTTGCGCCGTCGCGCTTTCGACCGATTTCAATCCCGGCAGCGCGCCCTGTCCATCTTTGCCGAACGCCATGGCCATCGCCTGCCGGTATCAGAAACTGCTTCCTTCCGAAGCGATCAACGCCGCCACCATCAACGCCGCTTTCGCCGTCGGTCTGGGAAACCGGGTCGGTTCGATCGAAACCGGAAAACAGGCCGACCTGATAATCCTGGATTCACCCGATCATCGGGTCCTGGCCTATGAGTTCGGCGGGAACCCGATCGAAAAGGTCTTCAAAAACGGCCGGATCGTTTTATGAATCAGCCGACGGCGTAATCGTCGCCGTAATATTTGCTGGTGATGGCGGTGTGAAATTTGATGGCCGAAACCGGATCGTATTTCGGCTCGCCGAGACCGGGAAGAACTTCGAGGATCTCGTCCTCCCAAACGTATACGGCCATCGGCAAAGAGATCCGGGGTTTTGCAAAAAGCGTCCTTTCCCCCGGTTTGCTGACCCGGTGAGTCGTCGATGGCAGACGGTCGTTGGTGATCCTCTGCATATAATCCCCGGTGTTGAGAACGATCGAACCGCGGGGAGCGTTGAGCCGGATCCATTTGTTGTTGGCCCGGTTGAAGACCTGAAGCCCGTCAACGTTTTGGGCCGGCAGAAAAGTGAATAGATCGACGTCCTCGTGGCCGAGCATCCGGCCCGCTCCCGAGGCGTCATCTTCGGCGCTGATCGGCGGGTAATAGTTGAGCCGGAAACCGAAATTTGTGCCGGTTAATTTCTCATCGTAGAGGTGCGGGTCGCAATTCAAATAACGGAGGATGCTTTGCATTACGGGGAGGATAAGTTTTTCCTCCCGAAGGATGACCTGGCGGAAAACGGGTTCAAAACCCGTCCCCGGCCAGAAGTCCGATTCCCGGTAATCCGCGTTTTCCGGCAGATCAAAAGCGCGGCGGCAAAAAACCCAGCCTTCGACCAGATCGGGATGGATCCGCGTCGTTTCCTTGATCGGAAAATATCCCTGATTGACCGAACCGAACCTTTTGGCTTCGAATTCCATGCGTTCGGCCAAACCGGTCGTTTCGAAAATTTCAACGATCTTCTCCTCGGCCCGTTCGAAAATTTCGGGTTCGATCCCGTGGCCGGAAAGGATGGCGAAACCGATGCTCTCCAGAGCGCTTCCAAGCCGTTCGGCGAAAAGTTTCCGGCCCTCGTCGCCGCCGTTGAAAAACAGATCGAGATCGCAGGTTTTGATCTCGAATTCCTCGTCGAACTCTTCCAGATCGGCCGTTTCGACCAGCCGGTATTTCTGGTCCTTTTTCACCCCGTCGTATTTACGGAAATCCTGATTCAACGCGAAAATGCCTTTTTCCTTTGCCGGTTCCATATCTCTCCTCTATTTGCCCTCCGGGGATTTGCCGGGCATCCGTTTGATGACGATCTCCCTTTGCGGGAAGGGAATCTCGATCCCCTCGGCCATAAAAGCTTTATATACCTGACGATGGAGTTCGTGCAAGACGCGGCCCCGCAAAACCGGTTTTTCGACCCAGCACAAAAGTTCGTAAACCAGACTCGAGTCGCCGAAATCCCGGAAACGAACCCGCGGTGTCGGAAGCTGGCAGACCTCGGTGTGATCGCGGGCGGCCTTTAACAAAACCTCTTCGACCCGGTCGATGTCGCTCCCGTAGGCGACCCCGATCTTGACCCGGATCCGGAATTTTTCGTGCGGTCCGCCCGATTCGTTGATGATCTTGGTCGTGGCCAGCATTCCGTTGGGGATCGTTATCTCGACGTCGTCGCGGGTCAAGATCCTCGTACTGCGAACGCCTATCTGCGAGATGACCCCGCGTTCGCCGGAATCGAGATTGATAAAATCCCCGACCTTGAAGGGTTTGTCGGCGAAGATCGTGATCCCGCCGAAAATGTTGGCCAATGTGTCCTTGGCGGCGAAACTGACGGCCAGACCGATGATTCCGGCGGAGGCGATCCAGGCGGTGATGTTGATCTGCCAGATCAGAAAAATGACGTAAACCGAGAGGGCGACAAAGACCAGCGTGACCGAATTGAGCAGAAGCGGTTTGGTGGCCGAGGTGACGAACCGGAAATTGGTCTCGTTGCCTTCGAGTTCGTCCAGCGTCAGTTTCGTCAGTTTGAGCGAAAACCGGAACCAGACCAATGTTCCGATGGTTTGCAGGGCGTGCAAAGTGATGATCGTCACCCGTTCGCGGAGATCGAGTTCGTTGGTGGCGATTCCCAGCCCGAAAAGCAAAACGGTCAGGAATATCGGGCGGTGGAGAAGCTGGAGGATCCGGTCGTCGTATTTGGACTTGGTTTTTTTGACCAGCCCGGAAAGAAAACCGGTTATCACCCAATCGACCGCTTTTCCCAAAAAGAAAAAAGCGACGATGATCAGGATCGCCCTCAGCCACGGATAGGGACCGAGCCAAAGCAGGTAATCGTGGATTCTGGAAAGGAAATTTCCCATGTTATTTATTACAATTTGTAGTTAATCGTTAGTTGATAATTGTTAATTGTAAAACCAAGTCTTGTATTTTTAACTGGTTAGACATTTTTTTGAGTCTAATTTTGTTCGACCACTTATAATCCAAGTTTTTTTATTTTTAGCCACAGTGGGCACCGAGAACTCAGAGAAAAATAGTTTGATCGACAAAAACCCCCCTCGGTGTTCTCGGTGATCTCTGTGGCTGAAATAAATTGTTAATAAATTTTGATCACACAGTATTTATTAATGGCCGTTTGCAAATTTACGGCGAATCATATATCAATTTCTTCGTCCGGTCAGATTCGGAGCTCCTGAATAAAATTCCGCCGACCCGACATTTTTAACACAAAAGAATTTAAACGGAAAACGCGCTTTTTATGGAACAGGTAATTTTAGACGGTCGGGGTCTGACCTTCGAAGAGGTCATCGCCGTCGCTTTCGGCGAACCGGGAAAGCCCCGGGTTTCGCTTTCGGATGATGCGCGTCGGCGGGTCGAAAGATCGGCACGGGCGGTTCGGATCCTGCTCGAACGCGGTGAGATAGCTTACGGGATCACCACCGGTTTCGGGGCGTTCAAGGACAAGATCATCTCGCCCGAAGAGGTCGAGCGCCTGCAGAAAAACATCGTTATGAGCCACGCCGTCGGGGTCGGAAAACCGTTTAATACCGCCACCACCCGGGCCATTATGCTGATCCGCGCCAACACTTTGGCGAGCGGTTTTTCCGGCATCCGCCCGGAAACGCTCGATCTTTTGATCGAACTGTTAAACCGCGGAATTCACCCGCTCATCCCGGAAAAGGGAAGTCTCGGGGCGAGCGGCGATCTGGCCCCGCTGGCCCACATGGCCTGCGTCCTCATCGGAGAAGGGCGGGCCGAGTTTGAAGGCGAGGTTTTGGGATCTCTCGATGCCTTACGAAAAGCCGAACTGACCCCGGTCAGACTGGCGGCCAAAGAGGGGTTGGCCCTGACCAACGGCACGACCGTGATGACGGCCGTCGGACTGCTGGAAACCTGGCGGGCCAAACGTCTGGCCGAGATCGCCGATATTTCGGGTTGTCTGAGCCTTGAAGCATTGCACGGGACGGTTCTGGCGTTTGACGAAAGAATCCACGCCCTGCGGCCCCATCCGAGACAGATCCAGTGCGCCGCCAATCTGCGGGATATTCTCGAAGGGAGCGAATTCGTCCGGGAATTCAACCCCTCGAACGTGCAGGACGCCTACACCTTGCGCTGTATCCCGCAGGTTCACGGAGCCTGCCGCGATGCGGTCGCTTACGCCGAATGGGTGGTCAATATCGAACTCAACGCCGTCACCGACAACCCGCTGATCTTTATCGGATCGGACGAAGATGACGAGGCAGTCGATTCGGAAAAGGATTTGATCAAAATGTCCGATCCGAAGATCGAGGTCCTCTCCGGCGGGAATTTTCACGGGGAACCGCTGGCGCTCTCAATGGATTATCTGGCCATTGCGCTGAGCGAACTCGGAAACATCTCCGAAAGACGTTTGATGCGGCTGACGGATGAGGCTTCAAACTCTCATGTCCTTCCGGCTTTTTTGACCGAAAAAGGCGGTCTCAACTCCGGGTTTATGATCGTCCAGTACACGGCGGCCGCCCTCGCCACCGAAAACAAGGTTTTATCTCACCCGGCCAGCGTCGATACCATTCCCAGTTCGGCCAACGTCGAGGATCACGTATCGATGGGCGTTACTTCGGTCTTGAAACTGCGGCAAATTTCCGAAAACCTCGAACAGATCCTGGCGCTTGAATTGTTCAGCGCCGCCCAGGCCATTGATTTTCGGAAAAAGGAGATCGGTTCCGACAAAAGGCTGGGCAAAAAGACCCGGCCGGTTTACGATCTGATCAGAGAAAAAGTGCCGTTTATCGAAGAGGACACGGTGATGTTCCCCCATATCGAGGCGGTCAGAGGATTGTTGGATCGGATCGGGGTTTGAGAAAAAAAGTTTCGGGCCGCGAAAAAAAGGAGCCGGGAGTGAAATTTTTCACTCCCGGCTCCTTTTTTCGCTCGGAAAACGGTTTTCCGATCAGGGGAGCAGTAGTTGAGAGGTAACGACCCCGGTCAGCGGATTGACCGTAAATCTGACCAGACCGGAATCTTCGTTGGTATCGTACGGATCGAGACCGCCGTCTCCGCCCGAGGTTCGGGTCCCGGCGTTTTCGTTGGGCGAACCTTCCGGGAGGATCTGATTGCTGACGATGGTAAAGTCGGCCGGGCCGTTGGTAAAGCCCATCACCCGCAGAATATAGGTCGTGTTCGGCTGGACGGCCGAGGAGACGAATTCGTTGGCGTCGGCGTTGCCGGAACTCGAAAGCACCTGACCGTCAACCGTCCTCAGTTCGAAATCGAGATCGATCGCGGCGGTTGAACTCAAGGTCGCTTCGAGCGATAAGGCATCGTCTTTGGTTACGATCTCCACCTCGTCCCAGGTGATTCCCCGGAAGGTCGGATTGCCCCAGGTCAGACTCGATCCCGTCGTTGCGGACGGTTCACCGCCAACCAAAGTTCCGGTCCTGGTTTCCGAGAAGATCGAATTGACGGTCGGTGCCGGCGGATCGCTGGTTCCGTCGTCGTCCTGAGAGCCGTTTCCGCCGGTCGAACGGACGTAGGTGTTGGCGTAGATCCGGGCTTTGAAACTGAAGAGCCGGCTTTGCGGGTCGTTGAATTCGATCCGTTTGGCGCCTGAGGTTGCGCCGAGCGGCAGGCTTTGATTGTAGATGAACGTATCGCCCCCCGAATCGGCATTTCGAACCGAAACGGTCGGATCGGAAATGCTGACGATCTTGAATTCGATCGGATCGTAGATGGTTTTTTCCGAACCGCCGGCTCCCCGGGCGTTGGTCAGAGAGTTGTCAAAGGCGAAGACCCCGTCCTGAAACGAAACGTTCGAGATGGCCGCATCCACCGCCTTGGTTACGTCCTTGCGGGCGATTACCGGCGAACCGGTTCCGGAAAAATCCGAAAAACCGAGTTGTCCGTTGGACGCGACGGCGATCGCGCGGACGACGTAATCGTAATCGAAAGGATCATCCAGACCTTCGGGAGCGAAGACCTCGTGGATGGCGCCCTTGTCTTCGTAAGCCGTCAGATTGCCGTCGACATAATCGATGTGGCGGAAACCGGTGGTCGATGAATCGCCGTCGTTGTAGGCGCGGATGCCGTTCGGCTCGCGCTGGTTTTCAAAACCCTGGCGGCGTCTTAAAACCTCGTAAGCGACAGCGCCTCCGACCGGATCCCAGGTGATTTGATTGGTCCGGGCGGAAGCCGGCGCCACCCGGACGTGTCCGGGAACTGCCGGGGCAACCTGGGCGCCCGCATATGGCGTTACCTGAGTGGAGATGGTCGCCCGCCCGGCGGAAAATTCCAGAGCGTTGACGCCGAGTTCGTGGGCGGCGAAGATCCTTTCGATCAAAGCCCGGTGTTTGCCGGGAGATTTCGGGTCGGCGGAATTGCTCGGATAAAGCATCTGGTCGGCGATGATCATGGCGTCGCGGGATTTGACCATCGTGTCCGGTGAGACGGTTCCGAGGATGTACATCGAACCGAGGAACTGGCGTTCGAAGATCTCGGTTCCCTTGGAAATGCTTTTTTGAGCCAGCCCGTCTTTCGGCTGGGGCCGTTTGTAGGTCGTATTTTCGGGATACATCCGGTTGAGCATTTCGCGGATGTCCCACATCGTCGACATGTAGATCTCGCCGTCGTAATGCTCCTCGAAATCCGGCGCTCCGTCCTGGATAAGCGTGGCGATGTCGGAATATTTCAAGGTCGATTCGGCGCTCCGGATGTAGGCGACGGCATCCGGGTCGAGACCGCGGGAACGGCGCAGATCGCGATACCCTTTGGCGTTGACGACGTAATCGCCGAGGGAGACGTTGTCGGTAATGGTAAAAGCCCACATATCAGCCTGACCTTCGTTAAGCGCTCCGCCTTCGATTCCCTCCAGACCGGCGATCGGACTGGTGATGGCGTGCATTCCCTCGTGATAGGGAACCGTTCCCTCCAAAGCCAGATCGTTAAAGTAAAAACCGTGTCCGTACTGGGTCGGGTTGACGACGACCGGGGATTTGGTTCCGGTAATCGATTCGATCAGACTGGTTACGTTAAGGGCAAAGGCGTTGTCCATGCCGAGGGCCTTTTGAGCAAAATCGGGATCGGTCGGATCGGGGATGTTGCCCCCGGCCACATCCAGCGCCAGATAAAAATTGGGAAGATGAACCGTTCCCGGCAGAGGCACCGTTTTGTTGGGATAATCGTCGGGGAAACTGCCCTCTGAGCCGAAGGTTCCGGGATCGCCCGCGACGTGCAGGTAATCGACGTATTCGACCAGATAGGTGATAAAGAAAAAGGCGTTTATCTCGTCCTGGTGTTCGGCCGGTTCGGCAAATTGATCCTGTTCGTTGGTCCGGGCTTCAAGGGCGGTCGGGTTGTCCTGACGAAAATGCCAGGTTCCGAGCGCCGCCTGGGCGAACGGTTGTTTGGTCGGCAGAGCGTTGTTGATAAGCGCGTGGGTTCCCGTCAAAGTTCCGTTGATTCCGGTAGCGACGTTGGATTGATGAAATTTTCGCAAATTGACCCTTTCCTGACCGCAGGGAATTCCGTTGCAGTCGCTGATGATGCCCTGATCCTTGAGTTCATCGGTGATGGTCGGGTATTTCGGGTAAACGTCCGCCGTCAACGGAAGGACTCCCGGAGAAGGAAGGTTCGGAATTTGGGGAAGTTGAAAATTCACGAAATCCTTCCTTTCGATCGTTTCTCCGGTTTGGGCATCGACCGACACAAGATACAAACCGAAAGGATTGGCTGAAAATTTGGCGACTTTCCAGACAAGTTTGTAGCCGTCGGCGGTGGGATAGATTCCGAGCTGGGGTTGAAGGTTTTGGACCGCGCCGAGTTGTTCTCCGAGGATCCCGAGGGCCGGGGCCAGCAGATCGGAGACCTCGGAAGGCAGATTGACCTGAAATTGCCCGAGATCGCCCTCGGCGAATTGTTTGGCCTGAGTCGCCGAGATGCCGGGATTCGTATCGACGCTGATATTGCGGAAAAAAGGACCCGAGGCCATGATCACCTGATTGTCCTTGTTCAGGACCAGACCGATCCCGCCGTCTTTGACCGGAATCCCGTTGAACGTTTGCTGAAACCGGAGCAGATTTCCGCCGAGCGCTTTGCGCTGACTGAAAAGTCTCAGATCCGAAAGATCGGAAACGCCGAAAAGCCCGGAGTTCTGAGCGATGAATGCGCGTCCGGCTTCCTCGGGCGATCCGCTGAAACTCTGGCTGGCAAAATCGTAAATGACATCGGGCGATCCGCCGAAATCGTTCCACCGAACCTGCATATTGGGCGAATTGGTCGCCGTTTTCAACTGATCGAGGGCGGCCAGTTGGGTTCCGGTCTGCTGACGCAGGTTTTGCAGATTGCGCGAAAGATTGTAATCAAAATCCGGTGCGCTTCGCTGGTACATGTTATTCAAAACCGTATCGACCGAAGGCGCGGCCTCGGTTCGAACCGAGGGAATCCAGTAAACGGCGGCTATAAAAAGCCCCCAAACAATAAAAGTAATCGTCAATCTAAAAAAGTTGTTTTCTTTGTTAGCGTTCAAAAAGGTTTTCATCAATCCGATCTCCTCCAAAAATTTTCATTACAAAAAAGCTGTTTTCGATATGTCCTTGAATTTAACGGTTGATACTTGAGAAAGACTTGATTGGGAAAGGGCGGGAATCCTTGAGGTTGACTTGAGAAAAAAAAAGGAGCGGCGTTTGAAACCCTACAATCAAACACCGCTCCTCACATTCGCTCACTGCCCCCCAATGAGCGAATCTTAAAATTTTTTTCCTATTTTAAGGTGCGGAAAATAGAACCCTACAACTACCCTCCGCACCGTTTGTTCGCTCACACTCACGATGCGAACGAAACCGTTCGGGAAATTGCAATTTTCAAAAAAGAAGGATAAAAGGGACGAAAAGAAAATCTTTCCCAAAATTTTCTAAGGGTTTGGGAACCGAACCTAAACGGTTCCCAAACCATGCAATCACCCGCTACCCCCATAACAGGTGAATGAACTGAAATGTTTCAAACCGAGGGCCAGGACCGTCGGGGTGCCGGAAGCGGGAAAAATCCAAATTTGCCAAACCGTTGGATCGACAAAAAGGCTCAACGGAAAAGGAGTTTCGGGCGAAAAAAGGATTTTAACCTTCCCGGCCTCTTCCAACTAAAGGTTTAGTTGGTTTGAACCTACATAAATCCGGTAATTCAAATAACCCTGGACCAATTCCTCAAGTCTGGAATCGATTATAGATTTCAAGACTTGAGGTAAACTTGAGTTTCGTCAAAAAACGAAGAATTTTTTGGTTTTTTCGGGGTTTTTCCGACATTTTGACGGGAAGGAAGAACGGGAGAAGAAAGTTTTCCGGAGAAAAAAAGGTCAGCCGAGCAGTTTTTTCAGAAGGCGGCGGGTTTTCTGGTCCGGGGAGACGCCGAGATCCTCTTTTAAAAGTTTTTCCAGATTATCGAATTGTTCCTTGACGGCGGCCGGTTTTCCCTGGGCGCTGAAGATCCTCATCAAAAGGCGGTGGATGTCCTCGCGAAACGGGTCGTCGCGTAATATCTCCTGGGAGAGCTGAAGCGCCCCGGCCCAATTTTGTTCCTTAAAGAAGATCCTTGCCAGCGCGGCCAGAACGCGGGAATTTTGTTCGTTGTAAAAATTTCTCCTCTCCTCGGCCCAGTTCTCGTAAACGCCGCTCATAAATTCTCCCCGAAATTCTTGTCGGGCGGCCTCCAGATTTTCGCGGAAACCGGCGGAATCCTCTTCTTTTTTGGCTTTTTCGGCCTGAGAGATAAACTTCTCGAAATTCTCGGTGTCGATAAAATAGGATAATTCCGGGTTGAGGCCGTAAGCCCCGTCGCGAAAGACGATGAAATTCTGTTTGAATGTCTGACGAGAATTGAGGGCTTTGCGAATGTGTGAGATGGTCGGATGAAAGTTTTTTTCGATCACCGACAGATCTTCGTCTTTCCAGAATTCTTCGATCAGGACATCCTTTGCCACCCGCCGGTGAGGGCTGGTGGCGATATAACAAAAAATATCCCTTGCCCGGCGGGTCGTCCAGGCGTCGGGGGCAAAGGGTTTTGAACGATCCCTGAAGATGTCGATCGGGCCGAGAACATTGACGCTCAGATCGGTGACGGTTTCCTTTTCAAAAACCGGTTGAGGAGCCGAAACCGGTTGAGGCGCGGTTTCCGTAATCCCCTCGCGCAGGTCGAGCGGAAGCCTTTCGATGATCTCCTCGTCCTTAAAAAGGGCGGGCATTTTTCGGATCTCGGTCCGAAGCCAGTGATCGTAATCGAAACGGGCCGACAGATCCAGCGTTCGCTGAAGCGGGGAAAGCATTTTTTTTCGGTTTTTTTCGCCGAAAAAAAACTGGGCCAGAGTCAGATTGGCGTTCGCTTCATCGTAATAAAGGGTTTGTTCGCGAAAAAAAACGACGATATTTTTCAGTTCTTCCTCCAGATCCGAAGTCTTGCCCTGAAACAGCCGAACCTGACACAGGTCCAAACGGGCCCGTTGTTCACCGATCCGGTTCCTGGATTCTTTTCTGGTCTCGATCAACTTTTCAAACATGGCCGCCGCCTTGGCCGGGTCGCCGCGCATAAAATAAAACTTGGCCCGTTCCTCATCCAATTCCCGGAAGGCCAGATTGATCCCGGCGTCCTCATAGGCCTTGGAGGCCCTTTCGTAAAATTCCGAGGCGTGGGTGAAATCCTTGGTGTCGCGGTAAAAATTGCCGTAAGTTTCAAATATCTCGCCCCGGAGTGATTTAAGATTATAAAGCTGGCAGAGTTCGAGCGAGCGTTCCAGGTGTTTTTCGGTTTCCTCAAACTCTCCGCGATAGAGGTGCAGGCGTCCGACATTGAGATGCCCGATCGCCTCCTGAGGCAAAGGCTTATCGGTTTTCCGGCCTCGGAAGATCCGTTTCAGCCACCTCAGTGATTCCCCGAAATCGCCCCGAAATCCGGGCGGAAGGGCCAGATTATGCGTAATGATCCGGACCCATTTCTGATTGGCGGTCTTTTCGGCCAACTCCAGCGCGAAACGAAATTTCTGTTCGGCGTGCGTCCACGATCCCTGGGCGATCAGACACAGCCCGTGGGTGTTGGCGCATTTGATAAAGGTTTCGGTGTCCTCGCCGACGAGCCGTTCGGCCTTTTCCAAATAGCTGAAGGCCTCGGTCGATTTTCCCTTGCGCCGGGCCAGAGTGGCCAGCGAATGAAGCGCTTCGGCCTGACCGATCGCATCCTTTTCCCGTTTCAACAATTTTACGGCCCGGTTCAAAATGTTCGAAGATTTGTCGGTTTCGCCCTGGATCCGGGCGATCTCGGCCTGATGCAAAAGGGCCCGTGGGTGTTTTTCCAGAAATTCCGGCGGAATTCGTTCGGTAAAAGCTCCGAGCGTCATAAAGGCGCCGCCGGCCAGCCATTCTTCGCCCCTCTGGGCCAAAACCTCGGCGGCCCTTTCGAAATTTTCGGCCTCAAGTAGAAACGGCAGGGCTTTTTCGGGGGTTTTTTCCTCGATAAAAAATTCGGCGATCCGGGTCCGTTCCCGGTTCAGATCCCGGAGACCGATCTCCGACCGCAGGCGGCGCAGGAGAAAATCCCGAAAGAGGGGGTGCAGACGATATTCCTCGCCCGGGTCTCCGTCGCCGGTTACGGTCAAAAAGACGTTTTTCTGCAAAAGTTCGGGCAGGACGGCGGCGCACCGCATATCGGGAAACAGCCGACTGCAAACGTCAAGGGGAAGGGATTCGAGCAAGGCCAGCCGGAGCAAAAGATTCTGTATCTCTTCCGGTTCGCGGGAAAAGACCTCTTCGGCGAAATAATCGAAAATATCTTTTTCCGATTGGCGGAGCATTTTTCCGAGGTCGAGTTTCGGCGTTTCCCGTTGGGCGTGGATCTCCTGTTCGGCCACCTGCCGGACAAGTTGCAGGGCGGTGATCCAGCCCTCGGTCCGGGCCCGGTATTCGGCGATCTCTTCGTCCTTTAGTTCGACATTGAGCGTCGAGCGGAAAAGTTCGCGCACCTCTTCGTCGTTGAAAAGAAGTTCATCGCGGTTGATGATCATCGCCTTGGCCTGTGAACGCCGACGCATGATGGCCAGCGGCGGAAGATCCCGGGTGGTGATGATCAGATGGATCATATCCGAGGAATATTGAAGGAGCCGGTCAACCAGTTGATGGACGGCCGTTTCCCGGCCGATGTGGTGATAATCGTCCAGAACCAGAATAAAGGGCTGTTCGAGGGTTTCAAGAATTTCGTTCAAAAGCACATCGACGGCCCGTTCGGGATGAAGCAAAAGGTCGTCGTTGGCTTCCGAGAGATAGGGCAGAACCGTTTCACCGAATTCGGGCGCAAAGTTTTTGATGCCCTGAGCGATGTAACCGAGAAAAACAAAGGGGTCGGCGTCGGTGTGATCGAGTTGGTACCAGACCGACCGGCGGTTTTGCTGGCGGATGAAATCGGCGATCAGAGTGGTTTTTCCGCATCCGGCGTCGGCCGCCACCATGGTGATCGGGGAATTGAGGTTGTTTCGGAGTTTGTCGGTCAGGCGGGGGCGCGATAACAATTCGACCACCGCTCGGGGAGGCAATAGTTTTGTGCGCAGAAAAAAATTCGGTTTAGGCATCTAAACTTCCTTTGAAAAAAGAAAAAAAGCAGGTCAACATTATGGCATAAAAAAGGGGAAGTTTGGAAAAAGAGTAAAAGAGCGAAAAAAAAGGCCCGACGAAAAATTGTCGGGCCTGAGGAGTTTCTGCCTGAGAAAAAAAACTCCGGGTTGAGCCATTAGATTGTCGGGAGAAAATTGACCAAAAAAATCAGGCGGATTCCGTCAATTGCTTTATTTTAGAGATCCGGCCGTAAGTTTTTTTTTGGATCCCCTTTGCGTTTTCCGCCGACACCCCTTCTTTTTGCAGTAGTTCTCCGGTTTCGCCCGGCGTGAAAAGCAATAAATTTTCTTCGATCACGCCCAGCTTTTGTTTGGACCGAAGCCTCAACAGTGGAAAAGGCGGTTTGCTCCGGGAAAGCAACAAAAAATGAATGTTGGGAAGGTCGAACGAAAGCAGGCCTTTGAAGAAGACCTCAAACCAGGGGGCGTCGAAAACGCTGTGAAGATCGTCCAGAACGATCAAAAAGGGTTTTCCGCCGGTTGCCGGTTCGAGCCGGGAAAAAAGCCTTTCCAAAAATTTCAGAACCCGGGTTTCGAGATTGCCCTCGGCCGAAATATTTTGAAATCCGTTTTGGTTGTCGCCCGATGATTTTTGAAAACTGGAAAGAAGATACCGGGAAAAAATATTCCAGTCGATGTCGGTCGAATCAACCCGGAACCAGGATAATTGTTCGTAATTTTCGGAAAAACCCACCGCCAGAGTGGTTTTGCCGGTTCCGGCCCGACCGAAAACCAAGGTGGCTCCGAAGAGTTCAAACTGTTTGGTGAGAAGTTCGGTCAGGCGCCGGCGGGGAACGGCCCTTTCGATTTCGGGAACCCGAATTTTTTCGGAGATGATCCGAAAGTCCGAAACCCCTCCGCCTGTCGGGGCGGAATTGTTGGTGGTCGGTTGGATCCCGAACCCGATTTCCCCATCGTCAGAATTGAGATTGCCATGGAGGGAATAATTCAACATCATAACAATACGAATATTAATTATGTAAACTTGAGAAAAACTTGAGCGATCCGGTTTTTCCAGTTTTTTTTCAATTAATTTTTCTCACTCAAAGACGATTCTCAAGAATTTCTCAACTTCTCTTTAATAGGATTGGCGAAGATCATTTAATGGATCGAATAACTTTCCCTAATAAAAAAATGGAGTGTTGTTTTTCAAGGAGTTTTTTTTAGGTGAGATCTTTGGCTTACGGATTGATTTTGGTTTTGTCCTGATTCTCGGAATGATAATTCTCCCGGCGGACCAGGACAAATGAATGATTCCGGGAAAACGACGGCCGGTCCGGTTCCCGCGATCGGAAAAACCCTACCGGGGTTGCGAATTGACCGAACGGTCGTCGGATCGATTCAGGGTTCGATGATCATTTCATCCCGGGATGAAAAGCCGAGAATCGAAAAGGAATCGGTTTTGCCTGTCAGTTTGACCGGGACCGTAAACCAATAGGCATCACATTTGCAAAGCAGTTAACCGAGTTGATTGATTTGGTGAAGATTTGTGTTTATAATGCATTCGCAAATCCTGCCAATTCTTGGACTGTTTTGGTTCAAGTGTTCGATTTTTATACAAACTAATTGGATCTCCGGCACTCCAATAAAATTAATTTCAAGTAAATTTTCAATAATGTTAAAGCCCCTGTTGATTTCAAAAAAAATAATCTGTCTTTTTCTACTTTTGATCTTTGCCTTCAATACGGCCCAGGCCGGCATTGAGGTTGTAAGGTCCAACGGCGTCACCCTGACCGGGGCTGACGGAATCAATTTTTTCGGAACCGACGGCGTGACCCTGACGGGAGTTGACGGATTTTTAAGTTACAAATCCAACGGCGTGACCCTGACGGGAGCCGACGGCGTGACCCTCACCGGAGTTGACGGCGTGACCCTGACGGGAGCCGACGGAGCGACTTACATCGGGCCCAACGGCGTCACTTTGACCGGAGCCGACGGCGTCACTTTGACCGGGGCCGACGGGGCGACTTTTACCGGACCCAACGGGGTAACCTTAACCGGAGCCGACGGAATTCCCTACCAGGCCGATTCAATATATGTCATTAAACCCAACGGGGTAACCCTGACCGGAGCCGACGGCGTCACTTTGACCGGGGTCGATGGTTTTACCCTGATCGGGGGCAACGGTGTCACCTTGACCGGGGCCGACGGCGTCACTTTGACCGGAGTTGACGGCGTTACTTTGACCGGTGCGGATACGATCGTGGGGTTGGGGCCGGATGGAGTCGTTTTCCAATTGAATCAGCCTTCCGGAGTCACTTTGACCGGAGTCGACGGCGTTACTTTAACCGGCGCTGACGGGATCAACATTACCGGGGCACAGGGAGTGACCCTGACCGGAGCCGACGGCCAAACCGGGAGCGGTCCGGAAACCGGTTTGCTTTCGATCGATCCGGAACTGGCAATCTGGCTGAACGAAGCCGCCGATGACAGCAACGTCAACGCTGTCATCGTTTTTCATCATTATCCCGATAACAGCGACCTCAATGATCTCCAGCAAATCGGCATTCTGGGCGGAACCCTGTATCGCAAACTTCCGATGGTCGTTGTTACGGCCACCAAGGCCCAGCTTTTGGCCGTCTCCAGACTCGCCTCGGTCAGATCCATTTCCGGGAATCGGACCTTGAACTTAAATTCGGATCCATATTTCAAGAACTCGGGTATCGAAAAGGTGGCCGCGGATCCCGACTTGATCAACCACAATAACGGTTTGCCGGTTTCGGGGCGGGGGGTAACGGTTGCCGTACTTGATACCGGAATCAACTCGCTTCATCCCGACCTGAACGGAAGGGTTTCTCAAAACGTCAGGCTTTTCGATTTTCAGAGCGCTCCGCTCGGTTTCCTTAACCCGGTCCCGACGGAAAATGTTGAAAACACCGATCCGGTTAGCGGACACGGGACGTTCGTGTCGGGCATTATCGCCGGAAGCGGCGGAGCTTCGGGGGGACAATACGACGGTGTGGCTCCCGATGCCAAACTCCTCGGTTTGAGCGCCGGAGACCTCAATCTGACCTATATTCTTGCCGGTTTCGATTACTTGTTGGACAAGGGAGCGGAATACAACACCCGCGTCGTCAATTGCAGTTTTTCTTCCAATACGGTTTACGATCCCGGCGATCCGGTCAACGTGGCCACCAAATTGGTGACCGAAGCGGGGATCAGCGTCGTTTTTTCGGCCGGCAACTCCGGCCCCGGAAGCGGCACGCTGAACCCGTTTGCCGCCGCCCCGTGGGTCATTTCGGTCGGGGCCGTCGATGAAAAAAACAAATTGGCGGATTTTTCCTCGCGGGGCGTTTTCGGAGATCAGATCTTAAAACCGTCGTTGGTCGCTTCCGGAGTCAACGTTGTCAGTTTGCGGGGCGGGGTCAATCAAACCGGAGTGTTGGGAGTTTTGACCGGAGCCGATACCCAACGGCTGACGGCATCCGAATTGGCGAATTACACAACCGCCAGCGGAACTTCCTTTACCGCGCCGCAGGTGGCCGGAGCGATCGCCTTGATGCTGGAGGCAAATCCCCAGCTTTCGCCAGCAAAGATCAAGGAAATTTTGCTCGATACGGCCACGCCGCTTCCGAATTATTTTCAGCACGAGGTCGGTTCCGGCGCTTTGAACACCCACGCCGCCGTTCTTGAGGCCGCTTTTGCGGGGCGGAAGTTCGGGTTCGGTCGGGCCGGTTTGAAGGGAAAAAGCGTTAAATTTTCCCGCTCGGTTCCCCAAACCTTCGACGGAACGGTCAGTTTGCTTTTGAGTTCTTCGAAAACCTTTTCTCTTCCAGCCGATCAGCTTCGGGCCGAGGTCAAGGTCCATTGGGGTTTGGGGGCCAACGATCTGAGTCTGAAACTTTATGACGGGCAAAACCAACTGGTCGGGACCTCCAACAATTTGAACGCTCTCGGTTTGCTCGGAAACAGGGAAAAGATCCAAATCGAAAATCCGCCGGCGCAAACCTATAAGGCCGTCGTCGCAAACACCCTCGGGATCGGCACAACCCAGAAATATTACGGAGCGGTCGAAACCATTTCGGCCGACTACTCGGAAATCGGTGACCTCGATGAAATATCCGCCGAATGGCTGCCGGTTGCAAAAGAAAGTCTGCGAAAATTCCTGATAATTCCGAAGGGCGGAAAATTTAAACCCAATTTCGCCGTAACCCGGAAGGAACTGGCCGAAGGACTCGTTCGGTCGGGCCGGGTTATGAAATATCTGGCCGCCCAGCCGATTTATTCCGATGTTCAAAATCTAACCGACCGGATCGCGGTTGAAAGCGTTCAGAAAAACGAGTCGGGAATGTTGGTTTTTGACGCCCCTTCCGGAGAGCCTTTCCGTCCCTTTGACAAGGCCGACAAACTTATCGCGGCGGTCGCATTGGTTCGCGCGGCGGGTCTTGAAGATCAGGCGATGACGGCCACCCTTCCCTCGAATCTGACGGACGCCTCTTCGATCCCCGAACAGTTCCGGGGCTACGTTGCCATCGCCCTGGAAAAAGGATTGGTCGCCGCCGACGGAAATAACTTTAATCCCGCTCGGCCCGTGACCCGGCTGGAACTTTCGCTCGGACTGGTAAATCTGATCAGGTTGTAAACCTAATCGCCGGTTTTTTTACCGGGGCCTTCAAAACTGAATACAATTTGCTCCGAAAGCCGGTTGCCGGCCGAACTTCTTTTTATTTCGGCCCTTTTTACATCGGACAAGACCTCGAACAAACTCCCGAGATTGCCCACGAAAAAGTCGCCGCTTTCTTCCCCTTGCTCGTTTTCGACGCTGTGAATGGTGCGCATTATCCGGTCCAACGCTTCGTCGTGGCGGTCGAAATTAACGATCGTCAGGTCATCGAAACCGCTTTTTTGATCGGTTTTAAACCCCTCCTTGTTTTCGAGAATGACGGAGAGGAAATCGGGGCTGTTGGAGAAGATCAGCCTCCGCCCGTCAAAGACGTAACCAAGCGACCAGCCCAAGCCGGGCATTTCCAGAATTCGGGCCTCCCGTCCGTTTTCAGAGACGGTTTTCCATTTGACGGCATTTTGGGTTCCCCGCAAAGTTACCCGGTTTAAGGCGAGCGCCGAAAGGCCGTTTTCCAACCCGGCCCGGTCGAGATTTCCCGGATTCCCGAGCGAAAGGATCATTCCCCTCCGGCATTCCAAAAACAGAGGCATCGGCATAATTCGAGGGCTGATGATTGTTGCCGAGGCCTCCGGGTTGACGGCCCTTAAAATCCCCTCCAAACGCTCCATTATCTCATCCGGTCGGCGCACACCGGCCTCGTCAATTTCCTCCTCCTCTTCGGTTTGATCGACCTCCGAGTCGTATTTGCCGGAAAGGTGTTGATAGTAGCCCCAATCGTCGCCGTCATAATCGGAATAATAATAACCGCGCCGTTTTGAAAGACCCGACCGGGAATTGGATTCGGATTCCGCCGGAAAACCTTCGAGAACCGTGTTGCGCAGTTCCAGAGCCGTTTCCCGGTCCCGGTTTCGGACCGCCTGCAATTTGACGTAGGGGGCTTCGGCCGGAACTTTTTCCAGGATCTGATCGAATTTCTCCGCCGTCGCTTTTGAGGTCCGGGGGGTGAAGTTCCCGGCGGTTAAAAACTGGCGGCGTTCGATCAGACGGTCTTCGAGAAGTTCAAAATCGAAGATCCCCGCCCGCAGATTTTTCAGCTCTTCGGGATTTTTAAAGGCCCAGTAATGTTTGAAATACCAGTCCTGATTGAGTTTTTGCTGATCGACCCAAACCGTGGCGAGATGAGGTTCGAATTTTCGGGTTAACTGGGAAAAGGCCGGGTTTTCCGAAAAACCGGTCGATTTGGATTTGCCGTTGATCAGGGACAGAGCGCGGAGAAAATGAACCTCGTCGGTTCCCAGAACGAAGCGGCCGTTTAAGGCGGCGAACAGGAGTTTTTGTTTTTGCCGGCCCCGGTCGGCTTCGACCTCCCGGGAATAATAAACGGTTCCGTCTTCGAGTTCGGTTTCCTCAAAACTCTCCCGGTTGACCAGGAATTTTGAGGCCAGGATCTTTTCTTCGCTCATCGGCGCGATAAAAACCAGATCGATCCGCCCGATGTCGTAAACTGCGAGGGCGGCGTTTTTTTCGCTTGAACTGATGGCCGCCGAAAGATCGAGCGGAAAACCTCCGGCCTGTTTGAATTCTTCCAAACGGCTCAACAGTTTGAGGGCCAGATGTCCCGCTCTGAAATCGTAAAAATTGGTGCTTTTCAAATATTTCTTTTTGATTTCCGATTCATCCCAAAGCTTCAAAAGCGCGGGCAGATCCTGAAACTGGACGTAAACCAAGGGGCCGTCGGGGAAATCCCGGGCCTGGGCGAACTCCCCGGCTCCGGTGCGGCTGATCTGAGCGAACCCGATGACGGCGATCGAAACCAGAAGGAAAAAACCGACGATCTTATGAAACAGCGAAATTTGTTTGAAAATATTTTTTAACATCATTTTTCCCAAAGCCTTCTCAATCGGCCGAAACGACTTTTTCATCCACGCGGAAAGCTATTTTCGGCTCGTCTTGGTGTTCTTTAATCTTTCCGTTTAACTCCTCGATTCTCCGGGCTAAGTTGTTCAAACCGGTTTGATCGAAAAGAAGTTCCCGTTTGTATCCCTCAAAATCAAGAGCCTTTTGCCAGTAGCCCTTTTCCTCGGCCGCCCGCGAGAGCAGTTCGAGCAGTTCGAGATAGGAATTCCTCCGGTTGATCGAAGTTCTGACGGGCAGGATCGAAAAATCGGAATCATTTTGGCCGGGATCGAAGGCAAAATTCCGGTTGGTTTGGGAAACGACCGCCAACTCCGCCAATTTCAAAGCGGCCTCCGGTTGACCGTTTTTAAGGTACAAACGGATGATCTGGAAAACGGGCCGGTTTTCGGTAAATTCAAACCCGGAGGCGTTTTCGGATCCGGATTCCTGGACCGCGATAAAGGCGTTTAAGGCAAAATCGTCGCGCCCGAAATTTCTGGCGATAATCCCCTTCAGAAAATCGGTTTGAGGAGCGGAATAATCGGCCTTTTCATTGTCCAGAACCCGGACGGCCCCTTCGTAATCTCCCGCCTTGGAGAGGCGAACGGCTTCAAGCGCCCTCCACATTTCAATATCCCGGGTTTCGACACCGCTCAGGTAGTTCATCAGCAATTCCCACAAATCGGCCCGCCCGCCGAAAAGCTCTCCGGCGATGAAAACCGCCTGCCAACGCTCGTTTCTGGAAGAGTTGCGGTCGGAAATGACATTTGATAAATGAGTGGCGGCCTCATCGAACCGGTCCCCTTTGACAAGCAAACGGGCGAGTTCGATCAAGTTGTTCTTATCAAACGGGTTTAACATTGAAAGTCTTTGCCGGTAATCCAATGCCTCCTCAAAAAGGGCGAAGCGGGTCGAGGTTTCGGCCGCAATTTGAAAAGCTTCCGACGGATTTAAGGAAAATTCCCCGGTCGGCATCGAGATTTCATTTTCCGCCGGGACGGCCGTTTTTATCAGAGGGATCGAATCGAGTTCGGCCAGCGCCGCCGGGCGGGTTTCTTCGAGCGAAATCTCGACCGAGAGGCGGAGGATGGCGGAACCGGCCTCTCGGTCGCCTTTTTCAAACAGAGAATCGGCCAAACCCTTGAAATTGGGCTGATCGTATTGCTGAAGGGCGATGGCCCGGGCGTAAAAATCGCGGCGGAGGTTTTCCGATGTCGCCTTGTTTTGGCGTTCGGCCAAAATTTCGAGGATTTGGTTCAAACGCGGTAAATCCGGCGGAGTGATCCGGCCCGATCCCGGGACGTCCCCGATTCCGGTGAATTTCAGGAATTCAGCGTAGGTTTCATCGGAAACCCCGCCCGAAGTTTCGATCCGGAAACGGGCCAGACGAAGCCAAACCGGCCGGGCGTATTTGTCCTTGAGCGAGTTTTCAATTTCTTTGACCAGTTCGGTTGCGGTTGAAAACTGTTTCTGATCGAGGAGAAATTCAAGATATTTCTGTTGCCAGCTAAGTTTTTCGCCGACCGGTTCCTCGATCCCAAAATTTTTCTGCCGGTCCAGAACAGCCTCGGCCTCGTCGTTCGAAAAGCTTTTTTCCAGAATGGCTTTGAAATCCGAATCGCTGTTCCAGCCATCCAATCCCCGCGAAGCGCCGATCAGCCTTTGATAAAAAGGTCCGAGCCGGCTTTTTTCGACCAACCCCTTTTCGACCGCCAATTTGGGAATCAGAAGGTTTTCCGGGGCCAGATCGGCCAGTTTGACCAAATAAGCCGCCCTTGCATCTTCTCCGGGAAAGGTTTCGGCCAACTCCCGGAGAAAAACCTCCAGATCGGCTTCTGATGTCTCGCCTTTCTTCATAATTCGGAGGAGGATCGGTTCCAGGGTTTTTCTGGCTTTTTCCGTTTGTCCGTGGTCGCCGAGGGTCGTCAGATAAAGCCGGCAGTCCCCGAGCGGGGAATCATCACCTTTGAGGATTTGGTCCCAGATCTGTCCGGCTTTTTCAGTTTCGCCCATTTGAAAATAGGCATCTCCGAGCCGGGCCTTGATCTGATTGAAATTGGGATTCATCTCCCCGGCAATCCGCAGATGTTCGAGAGCCGGGGCGAATTTCTTTTCCCGAAGGTAGAAATTCCCGAGGTTCAGCTGTTCGTTGAAATCATTGGGCCGGTTTTCGACCATTGCCGGCAAAAACTCCGGGGCCGAAGCCGTTTGTTTTTCCTCGCCCGACGACAAAAGCCATTTTCCGTACTCGTTGGTTAGACGAAACCGGTCGTCCCCGTTGAGTTTCGGGGCTTCGCCCGCCCCGATCAATCGGCCGATCGGGGCGAATTGAAGGGCGTTTTGGAAATAAATTTCTTGCTCCGGGCCGAATTCCTTCAAAGCCAGCGAAATCTCGGCCTGGCGGGAGGATTTCCAAATTTGCGAGAAACCCGAACTCTCGATCGCCGTGTGAACCAAATCCCTCTCCCCTCGGGCGATCAGGAAATTGATCTGTTGGAGTTGATGAACATTATTGTTTCGCGCCAGTTCGGCCAGTTGGTCTCTTCCGTTTTCGCCGCCCGAAATTAACGTTTCAAAATACCTCTCGATCAAGTCGGTTTGGGCGGAAGTGTCATTGGCGGAATTTTGAAAGTAATTTTTCAGCGCCTTGAATTCCTTTTCCCGGTCGCCCAAAATTTTGGCCGTGTCGGCGATTTTCCTTTCATAATCGAACCTTTTTCCCAGGTTGTCCCGGGCCGATTCAGCTTCCAAAACCTCAACCATCCGACGGAAATCGCCGTTCTGCCGGTAAAATTCCAACAAATTGTTGAGCGAATTGTGATAGTTTTCGACGTTGCCGGCCGAAAAGGATTCGTCCTTGCGGGCGATGAGGATCTTCTCCTTCAAACGGACGAAATCGCACCGTTCGATCAGATTGTGCAAAAGCGACAGGGTCAGATATTTGTCGCTCTCGCGCCGGGCCGGTTCGATCCGGCTTTGGATTTCGGAGAAAACCGCCTCCAATTCGTTGCCGGTGGCGAATTGGCGGGCGGCCGAACCGACCGAATCCGGGATCACTCCGTCCAGTGTGGACAACAATGAGCGGGCTTTTCCGGCCTTTTCGGGTTCGGAGTTTTCGGCTTCTTGGATCAGTTTTTCCCGCAGTTTCCAAAGTTTTTGAAGGATTTCATCGAGCGGTTCCTCGCGCCTGACGGTTTCGACGTACCCGCTGATGTCGGAAGACTGGAATCCGTTTTGAGTCGGATCGGCCAGCAGTTTTTCAAAAGCCGCCCGGTAATTTTCAATCGATTCTTCGGTTTTTTCCTCCCGGTTGCGGGAGGCTTCGGCAAATATCTCGCCGGCTTTTTTCTCTTCCGCAGGTTTTTTCTCTTCGGGGAGTTTGGTTCTTTCCTGTTGAGCCTCGGCGGCTCGGCCGGCTTTTTCCAGAAGCGCGACTTTTCTCTGAATTATCTCCTTGTTTTCGCCCGCAAGTTCGATCACCTTGTCAACGGCTTCGATGCTCGACGCGAAATCCCCGCTTTTTTCGTAAACGACCGAGATGGCCTGCCAGAGTTCGGTGTTTTCCGGTTGATTGTGGATGGCGATGCGGTAATTTTCGGCCGCCTCATTTAATTTTCCGGCGGCTTCCGAGATCCGGGCCAGAACCAGATACCAGCGGTAATTTTTGTAGGCGTCGGCGGCGAGTTTCTGGTAATAATCGAGGAGTTTCGCGCTTCCGCCGTAACGGGTGACGAAGTCGATCGCATTTTCAAGATACTCTTCGTCGTCGGGCTGGAGGTTGATTATTTCAATATATTGATCGACCCCCGAATCGTAATCTTTGAGGCGGGTGAAGGCGTCGATCAGACGAAACCTCAGATCGATGGTTTGATAATTGACCTCCCTCGTTTCGAGATCCTGCTTTTTCAACTCGGCGAGGGTTGTTTCGGCTATTTTCCTGAGCGACTGAGGCTTGTTTTGATGGACGTAAATATTGGTCAATTCGTCAAACACGTCGGTATCTTGCGGGTCGTCGCGGTGAAGGTCGAGGAGTATGTTTTCGGCTTCCGCCAATCTGTCCAGAGTCGTCAAACGGCCGGCCAGTTTCCGTTGGAAAATATATCGGTATTTTCCCCGCGCCCGTTCGATCGCCCGTTTGAGAACCAGCAGGGAATTTTGCCTTTTGCCGAGGCGCCAGAAAAAGGCGTCGGCTTCATCGAGAACGCCGTAATTGGTCGGGTATTTGTTGACCAGATCCCACAAAATTCGAACTGGTTTCCCATCGTCCTCGCCGGCTCCGTAACTATCTGCCAACTGCAAGCGGTAAGAGATCGATTTTTTCGGAGTGTCGGCCGTTTCCGCCAGTCGGGCGAAGGTTAATCTTTCGCCATCCCGGTTTTCCAGATTGACGAAATGATTTTTGGCTTCGATCAGAAAATCCTCGGAATCGTTTCGGGGGATTTCCGAACGCAGGATTTTCAGGGCCTCCTCCTTTTGTTCGGATTGAACCAGATAATGAACGTAATTTAAGATCAGGGTCGGGTTTTTGTCCGCTTTTTGAAAGGCTGTGGCGATCTTTTTGCCCAGATCTCCCCGGCGACTGAGTTGGGAGAGACGTTTTTTCGCCTGATAAATCTCGTGGTGCAATTCGGAATCGTCATCTTCGACCGCCCCCAGTTGTTTGACGTATTCACCGATGGCCTTTTCGGTTTGATCAAGTGATTCGTAAATGGCTCCGGCCTGAAAGGCGTAAAGTTTTTCGTTGTTCATTTCCCGGCGAAGATCGGAAATTGTTCGCTGGGCCTTTTCGTATTGGAAATAATCCCAGTAAACCGTGGCGGTTTCGAGATAGGTTTCCGGTTCGCCTTTGGCCGTCGGGATCAGCTTTTCCCATTGTTCCGACGCCCCTTTGTAATCGCCGAGTTCGGCCCGAATCTCGCCCGCCCTGGTTCTCAGGTCGGTGGCGAAAGGAAGATAATCGGCCTTTTGGACGGAGATCCGGGCGGCCTCTTCAAGCATTTTCCGATCCGTTTGACCGAAGGATCGGGTCAGGGAGATCAAACTTTCGGAGATCTCCGGGTCGTTCGGATAAAGGCTGTTTAATTCACGGTAGGCTTCGACCGCGCCTTCGAAATTGGAGAGGTGAACCGAGGCATCGGCCCGGAACAGTTTGTAGGGAACGGCTGCGGCCGGATCGGCCGATTGGAGTTTTCGGTCGGTTTCGTTCAGCCGCTCGCGGAGTTGGGAGTCGCGGGAGAGTTCGGTGAGAAATGTCTGGCGGATTTCCGGCATCTCGAAATAGTATTCGGTCAGAAGTTTCCGCCTTTCGTCGAAAAGTTTTTGGGCCTTGTAGTATTTCAAAAGGCCCTCGACAAAGATTTGATTGTGAGGAAATCTTTGATGCGCCAGACGGTAAAGCCCCAGATACAGGCGACCTTCGAAGGATTCCGGCGATGAGGAAACCTTGGGGTCGATGAATTCCGAAAGGTATTCCCGGGTTTCCCGATCATTGAATTTTTCGATCAGTTCCGAGGAGAATTTTTCAAACTCCTCCTTTTGCTCGTTCCTGATGTACCAGCGGGCAAGTTTGTCGCTCCAGGTTTTGTTTTGAAATCGCTGGAGCGCGTTTTTGTAAACCCGCAGTTGTTCGTCGGTGAAATTGGTTTGCCGGAGCCAGTTGAGGAAATGTTCGTAAAGTCCCTGTTCGTCCGGGTATTTGGCGATCTCCCGGTTATAAAAGGCCAGGATCTCGTCCTTTTTGTTTTCCCTGGCGAGCGATGCGACAAAGCGGTTCAGAACCAGTTCGTAATAGACCGGCCGTGGGGCTTCGGAGATAAAATCGGGATAATTTTTTTTGTAATTATAGTAATAGTCGTTCGATTTACTCTTTTTCGAGCCGGGGATCGAAATGCCGGGATTGGTGTCGAAAATATCGGGGATGGGTTGATCCGAAAACCGATCCGCATTATCGGCCCGAATTTGGAAAACGAGGATCAAAGGGTTTTGCCCGGTTCGCTGCGAACCGAAATGATCGAGTATCTTTTGATAGACTTCGCGTTCGCGTTGGTAATTATCGGCCGCCCGGAAGGCATCCGCCAATTTGAGGGCGGTTTCGGGAAATTTTTCGGAATCGGCGAATTTTTCCGCGAATTCAGTCAGGATCTCCTGAGCCTTTTTGAGGTCCTTTTGGGCCGTGTGGAGCCGAACCAGATCAAGATACATCTGGGCCAGTTGCGGGGTTTGAGGGTATTCTTTTTTGAATTCGGAAAAGATCCGATAGGCCGCCGCCCGGTTAAAAAGTCTGATCGCCGTGTTGCTTTTGGATTCGAGTGCGCTGCTCGGGTCCTGATTGGCAAAGATCAGGGAAATGATCCCGGTGGTGATGCCCGGCCGGGTGTCGGCCGAAGCGATGTCGCGGTAAAAATCCAGATCGCCCCGCGTCAGCGCGATCCTCTCGTCCTCGGCATCCGACAGCAGTTCAAAAAGCTGGTAAAGGATTTTGGGCCGCAGTCGTCCGCCGGTTTGAGCCTCCTTTTTCAGGGAAAGGGTGTAAAGGAATCTGGAAGCCAGATCGCCGTTTCCGTCTTTGATCAAATAGAGCGAGATGTCCAACAATTCATCGGCGGTCCATTCCACGCCCCGGTCGGCCCGGGCTTTTTCCATTTTAAGGATGATCGGTTTGATCGGATCGCCGTCGTAACGTTCGAAATGTATGAGCCGGACGGCCGAATCGAAATCGGCCGGGTTTTCCCTGAATTTTTTTTTGAGCTCGCTTCCGTAGGCTCGGTACCGATCATTCTGATCGAGAAAAGAGTAAAACTGTTCGGTCAGACCCTCATTCCACAGCGGTTCGAAAGAATTTTCGTAAACCTCCTCGGCCTCTTTTTTCCGGTTTTGTGTGAGCAGGAGCGAGACCTCCTTTTCGATAAAAAAAGTTTTGTTGTCGGGAAATTTTTCCTTGCTCAGGCGAATAAAATTCAAGGCCTGATCGAATTCCTTTTCCTCGATCAATTTATCGAGAAACTTTTCCAGGATCGAAAAAACTTCGGGGGCCTGATCGATGACCTTTTGATAAAAAGCGGGTTCCAGATATTTTTCGAGCCGGTGTTTTTTGGCCACCCCGATCAGTTCGGAAAATCTTTCGGTTCGTTGTTCGCCCGGCGAAAGTTCCAGTATTTTTTCCAGTTGCTCCGCCTGTTTTTCAAATTGCCCGCGGCGTTCGTAAAAAGAAGCCAATTCCTCGCGGGCGTATATTTTATCGTTTGAAAGTTCAACATGCTTTTCCAAATATTCTTCGGCCCGGTCAAATTTCCCAAGCCTTTCGTTGAGGTGCGAAAGTTTGAGGCGAATCTCCGGTGAATCCGGGAACTGTTCGGCGGCCTTTTGCAGATTTTCCTCCGCCAGTTCGGTGGGAAAAGGGACGATCGCTTCGGCCCCGAAAAACTCAGTTCGGTAATAAAGCGCCGTCTCGATCGCCCGTCGAGTCTCATCGGTCGGGGGCGAGGCGTTTTTTTGATTTGGGGGAAAAACGGAGGAGATCGAAACATAAAGGATCCCCGCGCAAAGCGCGAGAAGTCCGACAAGGGCGATTAATTTGAATTTTATTCGGGACATATTTTTCTAAAAAAAATCAAAAGTCTGTCAACGGATCGTTTGGGTCAATCGTTCAGAATCTCCAGCCGGACCTCCTCGGTGGTCTGGTTATGGGCGAAATCTTCGGCCGTTACGCTCAGAAAATACCGGCCCGGAGAAAGGTTTTTGGGAACCGTCATTTTGCCGGTGCTGGCCTTTTCGGCATCCGACCAGAAAAGCTGAACCGGTTTGGCCCCGTAAAGTTTGGCCGTCAATCGGGCCGTATCGCTGTCGGCCGAAACCCGGATGTCGATCTGATCGCCGCCCCGGAAGGGCTTTTCGGGAATGTTGATCTTGATTTTGGGGGCCCGGCTGTCAACCACAAAGGTCTTTTTTTCTTCAAATCCGCGCCCCGATTTATCGGTCAGGATGAGGCGGCAGGTGTAGGTTCCGTCGGGCATCCAGGCCGGAGCGAAGAACCTTCCTTCGAAAATGCCCTCCGCTTCGACAAACCGGAGCGGAAGCGTTTCGCCGAAGGGAAGCACAGCAAACACTTTTTCGATTGACTGGTCCGCCCGAACCCGTATGACCGGATCGCCGGGCTGGATCAAACGGGGGCGCAAAAGAGCGCGCGGCGCGGCCAGAAAAGCGGTGTATGGGGAGACGAGTTTGTATTTTTGGGAAAGGCTGATGATCTCGGAGATGTAATCGCTCCGCTCGCCGTTGCGGTTGATCTCCCTCATCAATGCGTCGATCCGGGCGCGGGCCCAAAGGCGGGGAAGATGCCGGTGAAAATCGTCGAATTCCGGCAACTTGACGTAATTTTCAAAATACATGTCGCGATTTCCGAAAAGGGCCGAAAGGGCGACGGTTTCAATTTCTTTGGGTTCCTTGTACCGGCCGACAAAAGAAAAACCGGAGCCGTCAAAACTGTTTTCGCCGGTGGCGTAAACCTGATAAAAATTTTCTTTTCCCGAACCGGCCAAAAACCGCAGGTTGTCGATCGAAGGGTTTCCGACCTTGTTCAAAAAATTGCCGAGCAAAAGTGAGATGTCTTCGGTTTCGCGGGCCTGCTCGAAATAACCCTTGGTTTTATTGGACAGATTCCGAAGCAGGGTCAGGTTGGCGTCGTTTCCGAGGGCAAAGGCGAAAAACTTGATCTGGTTGACCCCGCCCTCCTGATCGAAGATTTTTGAAAAGGTTCCGATCTCGGTGGTTCGGATCGTCGGGTTGGCGTCCGAGATCAGGATCAGATCCCTTTCGCCGGGTGAAAAATTGCGGGAAAGATCCACCCCTTTTTGCAACACCCCGAGAAGATCGGTTCCTCCTCCGAGATTCGAATTTCTGATGAATTCCAGGGCTTTCTCGACATTTTCGGGAGTGGCTGGAAGAGAGTTTTCGGAAAAAGCCCGGGGCTCGTTTCCGAAAAGGATCAATCCGAACTCGTCCGCCGGAGTCAGGCTTTTGAGGAAATATTCGCTCGCTTCGACGGCGCGAACCAGTTTTTCGCCGTACATCGAAAGCGAGGTGTCGATCATCAGGACGACCCGCCGGGATCTCGGGATCTTTTGACCGGTGGAGATCTCCTCATTGAAAATCGCCTGGGCTTGAAAATAGCCGTCCGGATTTTTTTCCGCCAGACCGGGATCGCGGATCTCATAGGCCGAGATCTTTTCCGGCGCCCGGTAGGTGATAAAAGAAAGCGTGCTGTTGGGGACATTGATCTTGTAATCGATCGAAAAATCGTCGGTCAGTTGAAAATCGCGGGCGAAGAACTCGGCTTCGAATTCCTGCTGGTTTTGTTTGGTGATTTTCAAGGGGAGGGGATTTTGGCCGAAACTGAGGTTCGAGATCGGAAAATCGTTGTAAACGCAGACGTTCAGTCTGAACTCGCTCACCATTTGCCGGGCGCCGCCCGAGGGTTTGAGGGGAAAAGTGAAATGCGTATTGAGGTTTTCGACCGGCAAAACCTCGGTGTATTCCATTTCCAGACGTTTGGTTCCGTTGGCCGGGATCGGCACGACTTTGGCGGAAAAAGCCGAAGTTCCGCCGTGTTCGTCGTCCTGTTGCAAAATGCCGGGGTCGATCTCTTTGCGTTTGATTTCGCCGTAAACCTCGTTGGCCCGGCGTTTTTCCAGCATTACACCGGGGATTCTCTGATCGGCGTCCCAAACCGCAAAATCGGAAACCGAGGCTTTTTCGGGAAGCGCATATAAATATTTTCCCTCCAGCGTCTGGTCGGTATGGTTGTCGAAGATCTGCGTAACCTTGACGGTCGCGTGCTGATTGTCGATGCAAACGTCGACATTCATCGCGCCGAGAGAAAGGATCTGGTCGTCGGCCTCGTTTTTTACCGATGAGGGGATCAAAACCCCGGTCTGGGCCAGAATCCGCTGAAAGGGAAGTGTGGCGACGGCCATTACCAAAAGGCCGGCGAGGATCAATGGAATTTTGGAAAAATGTCTGTTCATAAAAAAAACGGGCGTTTGGTTGTCAAGGAAAACGGGCCTTGAGGGCTGAGCGTTTCCGTTTTGGGAAACTATTGAAAAATCGGTTTGCAAAGGATCCGGGCCGAAAGGGGCCGGAAAAATTTGAGAAAAATGCCGGAAAACCGATCCGGAATTTTTGAATCAGGTTTTTAAAAGAGTGTGGGCGAGAGTCGCCGAATTAAACGCTCCGCCAAAACTTTTGATTGATCCGGGCGATGCCGCCGGTCGTTCCGAAGAAGACATTCTCCGCGTTGCCGTTGATGCTCAAAACAACCTCGGACGGAAGAACCTCGGTAATCCGGGTCCATTTTTCGGTTTTCAGATCCAAAACCCAGGCTCCCCGGAGAGTCCCGACGAAAAGTTTTTCGCCGTTTGAGAACATGGCGTTGGGGTTGACGAAAACCTTTCCGGTTTCGTTTTCAAAACTTCGCAGTTCCCCGGAGGGCAGGAGTTCGTAGATCCCGCCCCCGTAGGTTCCGGCGAAGATGCGCGAACCGGTCGGGCAAAATGATGTTACCCAATTGTTTTTCAGGGGTGAGTTTGAGCCTTTGTAAACTCTTGAAACCTTTCCGTTTTCGATCACGGCCATTCCGCCCAGGGTTCCCACCAAAAGGGAATTGGGGGTGAAAAAAGTGGTCGAAATGGTGTTGCTGGGCAGACCGTTGAGGGTTGAGAATCCTCGGGAAACGCTTCCTTCTTTCAGCCAAAGTCCTTTGCCGGTGGAGAAAACTTCGGCCGAATTCTTGGTTGAAGATTTTTGCGAAATATGTGTGATCGAGTTGCTCGGCAGTTCTCCCTCGCGGCTTAAAAGTGAGCTTTTCAGATCATTTTCAAACCGGACGGCGCCTTTGGAAGTTGCCGCCAGAACGCCTTTGTCAATCGGGCCGAGAAAGTTTATTTCCTTGAGGACCTCGGTTTCAAGATGCTCGAGTTTTTTTCCTTTGGCGCTGAAGATGTCGATTCCCCGGCGGAAATTTCCGACCCAAAGTCTGGAGTTGGCGTCCAGGGTCAATGCGGAAACAACGTTGCTGGTCGGCATTGAACGGTTCGTCAAATCCCCAAATGGAGTAGGTAAAAGGTGGCCGGAAATGTCCGCCGGGGTTTGCCAGATTCCTCCTGTTCCGACAAACCAGATCTTGTCATCAACTGCCAAAGGGCGAAAGTTGGTTAAATTTTTCGGTTTTTTCCAATCGATCGGGGTGAGTGAGGAGGAGGTTAAAAGGTTTTGAGCGTCTTTCAGAGTAAAAATCGAGCCGTCATCCTGCGTCAGAAGGATTTCATCATTTTTTTTTACCAACCCGGAAAGGGTCGGCAGATCGGCGCTTTGGTAAAAAAGTTTTCCCGAGGGGTGGGAGAGGTCGGATAAATTTGTTTTCATTACCCCCAAATCGGTGCCGACGAACAACTGCTTGCCTATCCGTTCGATACCCGCCACCCGATTTGAGAGTAAACCGTTTTCCGTGGTGAACTGGTTCCAGTTTCCATTTTCAGCCACCCACAGGCCGTCGGCGAAAGTCCCCACGTAAAGTCTTGAATCCTGATCGCGATCGAGGCAATTGACACCCTCGATCCTTTTTCCGTCCTGAGTTTTGATTTCGCGAAAATGTTTGCCGTCAAACTCCAGCAAACCGCCGGCGAAGGTTCCGATCAAAAGTCGTCGGTCATCCGCCATCAAATCCGTGATCCCCTGGGTTTCATGATCTTTTAATTGAAAACCCGAAAAGTTTTTTCCGTCAAAGGAAACCAGTCCTTTGGTGTTGGTTCCGATAAACAGTTCGGAACCGAAAACGGCAAGAGATAAAAGGTCGCTTTCGGGCAGTCCGTCAAGGACGGTAAAATGCCGGATCAATTTTCCCTCTTTTGTGAGTTGAAGCAATCCCCCGTCGGTGGCGGCGAAATATGAATCCTGAAATTTTTCGACGGTGCGGATGTTCTGAGTGTTCTGCAAGAATGAAACAAATGGATTGAAATGAGGTTGGTGAGGAATTTTCTCGAAAAGAATTTCATCTTGATTTGCAAGTTTCGCGCGTTCCAGTTCGATGGTTTGCTGAGTGTGTTCAAGGATGGAGAACGCGGCAATCAGGCAAAGGAGCAAGCCCAAACAAGCAAACAGGATCACTAAAGCCTTAAACTTTTTGGCGTGGAAGAATTCCCGTACAACGATCCTTTTCTGAAATTTTTTCGAGAATAATTTCATAGCTTGATGACAATTATTCCCCGAACCGATTTTTTTATTAACGTGCGAATTAACTTTGGCAAAAAAAGCTAAGCACATCGGATGGATGGGCTAACGCGCGGGGCAACTGTGGATTTCCACAATTATTGTGTTGAAATCGAGTGTTTTTGACTATTATTGAGATTTGTCCGATCAAATTTTAAGGTTCTGCTGAAACCATCTCTCCGTCATATCGCACCAGATGGCCAAACCCCGCCACCGGCCGAAATGATCGTAAAACTCCCTGATTTTCCGGTCGTCGCAGACCTCATCCGAATTGTGTTTGCGGTAAAACTGGGCCCGGAGCCAGGAATCCAAAGCCAGACCGTCGTACCGTCCGACCAGTTTCAGGAGGTTTTCGGCCGCGTAATCGCCGACTCCCTTGATGCGTTTCATCTCTTTTTTGAGCTCGACGGTGGGCAGATCCGATTTGAGCCAGCCCTCCGGATCGATCTTTCCCGAGGCGACCTGTTCGGCCAGTTCGACGAAATAAGGCGATCGGTAACCGGCCCGGATCTCATCCCGGTAAAAATCGGTTGATTGGGAGGCCATCGCCTCGGGGTCGGGAAATGTTCTTTGGCCGTCGGGGGCCGTTTGACCGAGTTTTTCGGTCAGGTTGGCGGTCATTTTTTTTGTCAAAGCCCAGGAACAGTTGGTCGTGCAGATGGTTTTTATCAGATCTTCCCAAACCGTCGGGGATCGGATCAGGCGACCGGCATTGGCCCGGGCGATCCAGGCCAAATCTTTTTGTTTTTTTGCCAGCCGGTAAAAATCTTTCAGATCCTCGTCGAGTTGAAGAATATGCCGGAGGTCATTGATGATTTTTTGTTCGAACCCCGGAGAAAGCCGCTTCGCATTGACCTCGATCCTCAGCCGATCCGGTTCTTCCGAAATGGCGGCGGAAAAATGATTTTCCCGCTTTGAATCGGTGAAAACATAACTCAAAATCCAGTTTTCTTCGTCCAGACGAAATGGAAGGAGTTCCGACCAGCCGTGGCTGTAAACCGTATGGCGGAAGCTGAAGTTAGAGGGAGTTTCGAGATATAAGACTTTTTTCATAACGCTCGTAAATTTCGGTTGTTGTGTAAATTAAAGGCACATCTTTACAAAATCTTTACATTTTTCAAACTAAAATAAAAACCCGCACGTCTAAAATTTCGTTACCTTTTTGAAGCCCGAAAAATAATTAAAAAAGTAAAAAATTAACTTGTTTTTTGGTATTCAAAAAATATAGACTGTTGTATAACAATGATTAACGACGTTGTTGTCTTTAAGCTTTAAAAGAAATTCAAGTTAAACAAATTATATAGCCGATTTTCTAGGAGGGAAAGGATATGGAAAGCGATATGTCTCGCTTGATCGGGCGAATAATAAGCGTGGGTTTATTATTGGTTCTGTTTGTGCTTTCGGTCGCGGCCGAAAATGACCCGAACCCGAATTCTCCGACGCCGATTCTGATCACCCAACCGGATTCGATCCGGGCTCTGGCCGATTCGCCGGATGCAGCCAAAACGAGATTCCGTAAATCTTCAACCGATGCGTTCAGTTTAAATTCAAAGGTAACCCTTTACGCCACCAATTTGGATTTGATGGAAGGCGAGGGCGCCAACGCATTTCGGGTTTACATCGAAGATTACCGGGGCCGCAATTATCGTTTCCCGGTGATTGATATTCGGCCCTTAAAAGGGCAGGAGTGGATCTACGCCGTCACGGTTTTGTTAAAGGATGAGGTCGGTTATTGGGAACCCCCGGCGGGCGAGGGCGACGTTGCGGCCCGTTTGACCTGGCGCGGTTTGATCAGCAATCCGGTCAAATTGGGGTTGGGAAGAACCGGAGGTTCGATCAAGGATCCGGAAGGGGCCGTCCCGAACCCGATCAAAAACTTTGCCGAAAAACCGGTCAAATCTGACACTTCCGAATACGTCGGCTACAGGTATTCGGGGGATCGGATAAGATTTCTCGAACAGGCGACCTTCGGTCCGACCGAGGACCTCGATCAAAGGATCCGGCGGATCGGTTTGAGAACCTGGCTGGCCGAGCAGTTCGAACTGCCCTATCCGAGCGCCGCCAATCCCTATCCGGATCTGCCCTTAAAATCGAACGACACGGGGAATGCGACCCTCGGTTGCGGAATGTTCCCCTCGGGTTCGGCCGAACGGAGAATTTGCATTCGGGATTTTTATTCCCAATATCTGGTTCAAAACTGGTTCTTTAAGGAGGCCTTTTACGGAGAACCTCAGCTTCGACACCGGGTCGCCTGGTCTCTTGGTCAGATCTGGGTGATCTCGGGCCTCGATACACAGCAGGCCAGCCATATGGTCGCCTATCATCAGGTTCTGTCGAAACACGCCTTCGGCAATTACCGCGATCTGATGAAGGAAATGACCTTGAACCCGGGAATGGGAAATTATCTGGATATGGCCCGGAGCACAAAAAACAATCCCAATGAGAATTACGCCCGCGAGATCCTCCAGCTTTTTTCCATCGGTTTGTTTATGCTCAATCAGGACGGCACGCTCCAGTTGGACGGAAACAATCAGCCGATCCCGACCTACACGCAGGATACGGTCAATAATTTCACCAAGGTTTTTACCGGTTGGGGATTCTGCAACAACGGGGCCAATCCGGCCTGCCCGCAGGCGGTGGCCGGAACGGTCAATTACAAGGACCCGCTCCTGCTTAATCAGAACAATCATAATGTAACGACCAAAACTCTTTTGGGTTACCCGAACGCGGTCAATCAGAACATCGCCGCCAATCTGAACGGAGATGCCGAGATCGATCTGGCGCTCGACAACATTTTTTACCACCCCAACGTCGGGCCTTTCGTCAGCCGGATTCTGATCCAGCATTTGGTAACCAGCGATCCGACGCCGGCTTATGTCGGGCGGGTGGCGGCCGTTTTCAACAATAACGGCCTCGGCGTCCGGGGCGATCTCAAGGCGGTTGTCCGGGCGATCCTGCTCGATCCCGAGGCCCGCGGCGATCTGAAGACCGATCCCAATTTCGGAAAGCTCCGCGAGCCGGTTCAATTTACGACCAATATTTTCCGGCAGTTCAACGTCCGTTCGGCCGACGGAAGCCAGCAAAGCGACGGGGTTGTCGCTTCGGTTCCGGCCTATATGGGGCAAAATCCTTTTTATCCGCCGACGGTCTTTAACTATTACCCGCCGGATTACATCGTGCCGGGAACTGCTCTCAACGGGCCGGAGTTCGGACTGATGACGACCGGAACGGCGATCGCCCGGGCCAACGTCGGAACGATCCTGGCCTTTGCCAACATCCCGACCAGTCGAGATGTCCCTCTGGGAAGTTCAATTGACCTGACGGCCATTACCCAGGTGGCGCAGAACGATCCGACCTGCAATCAGCTGATGGACGAACTCAACCGGAGGATGATGCACGGGGCGATGTCCCAGAGCATGCGGGACACGATCCTGACCGCGGTTCTGGCGGTTCCCGAGGCGGCCCCCAATTTCAGGGCCCAGACGGCCATTCATTTGATAGCGACTTCGTCGCAATACCAGGTACAGAGGTAAGAAACTATGAAACAATCAAGAAGAGAATTTATCAAAAAATCAGGTTGCGCTCTGGGAATGGTTACGTTGGCGACGCAGTTCGAACATTTCGGAGTGATGAGCGCACTGGCGCAAAAGGTCCGGGACAAACAAACGGTAAAGGATGCCGGAACCGGAAGCGGCTATAAAGCTCTGGTTTGCATCTTTTTCGCCGGAGGCAATGACGGCAACAACATGGTCATTCCAAACCATAATGATGCTTCGATCAGCAACTATTCGGCCTACTCGGCGGCCCGAAGCACGCAGGGGTTGGCTCTGGCTCAAAACACCTTGTTGCCGATCTCGGTTCCGAGAATGGGAAATTTAAGTTATGGACTTCATCCGGCTTTGGGAACCGCCGGAGGCACATTCAACAACGGCATTCATGAGCTTTGGGCGCAGAACAAACTGGCCATCGTGACCAACTCCGGAACCCTGGTGGCGCCGATGACCAAGATCCAATATCAGAACGGGTCGGTTCCCAAACCCTTCCAGCTTTTCTCCCATTCCGATCAGGTTTCCCAGTATCAGGGCGGGCGGTCCGATTCGCCTTCTTTTACGGGTTGGGGCGGACGAACCTCCGATAAAATGACGGCCGGCAGTAATCCCGGCGGGCTGATCCCGATGATCACCTCGATCAACGGCGCGCAGTTGTTTACCTCCGGCCAGACCACTCTGCCGTTGGCCATCGCCAACGCCGGCACGCCTTTGAACGAGGTTCTCAATCCGATCGGATATGACAATAACCCGATCAATGTCGCCCGGCTTAACGCCTTTAACCAGTTGCGGACGCAGGATCTTGATTCCAACTACATCGCCGCCGCCAGCCACGTGACCGATCAGGCGATGCAGGCCAATCAGGCTCTTTCGACCTTTCAGGAGGTGACGGTTACTTTTCCCAACACAAATCTCGGAAGTCAACTGAAACAGATCGCCCGTTTGATCAAAAAACGCACCGATCTGAATGTCAGCCGCCAGATCTTTTACTGTCAACTCGGTGGATTCGACACCCACGCCAATCAGCTCAACAATCAAAACAACCTTTTGGGGCAATTCGGGCAGGCCGTCCGCGCCTTTTACGATGAGATGGTTGCGCAGGGCGTTTCAAACGACGTAACGATCTTTACCATGACCGATTTTTCCAGAACCCTGAATCCGGCCGGTTCGGGCGGTGGGGTCGGAAGCGACCACGCCTGGGGAAACCACCTGATGGTTCTCGGCGGTTCGGTTCTCGGGGGAGATTTTTACGGTGTCAACACGTCCAACGGAACTCCTTACCCGACCCTGACTTTCAACGGTCCGGATGACGCCGATTCGGGAACCAACGCCCGCGGGCGTTGGATTCCAACCACCTCGGTCGAACAATATGCGGCGACCCTGGCCCGCTGGTACGGTCTGCCGGATAACGACATGGCGACGGTCTTTCCGAACATAGGGAATTTTGCCAATACCAATCTCGGATTTTTGCAATAATTGATCGCGGGGAAGGTGTAAAAAAACGGGAGGGATTGACGCGTCAATCCCTCCCGTTTTTTTGAAATCGTTTAAGCCTTAAAAAATAAGATTTTTTTCTTTGATCAATTAATGAAAACAGTGTCGGCATAAAAACTATGTTTCCAATCGGGTTCATATTCTTGACATGCCCAGATCGGAAATCTACACTTTTCTAAAAGATTGATTGTCCGAAAAAGGCTTGTGAATTTACCGAATTATCTGACATTGACCCGAATCGTCATCGTCCCGCTGTTGGTGGTGGTTTTGTTGACGCCCGTTTCCGAGGCCTGGTTCGGGATCCGGGGTTATGCTCTGGCCATCGTGATTTTTCTGATCGCCTCCCTGACCGACATCCTCGACGGTCATCTGGCCCGAAAACGAAATCAGGTTTCAAAAATGGGGGCCCTCCTCGATCCCATCGCCGACAAGTTATTGGTTTCGGCCGCCCTCATCGTTTTGGTCGAAAAACATCTGGCGCCGGCCTGGGCCGTCGTGATCATCCTCGGCCGGGAATTCATCGTCACTGGGTTGCGGTCGGTGGCGGCCAGCGAGGGAATCATCATCTCGGCCCAAAAGGTCGGCAAGATCAAAATGTGGGCCCAATGCGTGGCCATCGTCTCGCTTCTGGTCGCCGGCGCAACGGGCGATCCGCCGGTTTCCAATTTCGGCTGGGTTTTGCCATCCTTCCGTTTTTGGGAGGTGGCCGAGGTTCATCAGGCCTTCGAACATCTTTTTTCCTTATCCCTCAGCACCAACGACTGGAAGGTCTTCGGTTATCTGGTCGGCCGGGGCGCTCTGTGGGTGGCCGTGATCACGGCCTGCTGGTCTATGTACGGGTATTTTCGTTTCTTCCTGAAGGAAAACAGAAAAAGGAAGCAAGCGCCGGTTCTGGCCAAAAAAGAAACCGCCGGTTGAGATTAAAAAAGGTGTTTGGTTTTTTGCCTTCCACCGTTCGGTTTGAGCCTCCAAAACCTCCCTTTCGGAATTGTCAACGACCTCCCCGTAAATCCTTGCAATCATTTACAAAACTTTACATAAAAAGGGAAACTTTTCAGATAGAATCAACGTCTTTACTGAGGATTCAGTAAGCAACCATTTTACCTTGTGAAACGTATAATAACTGTCGGTTAATACATTCAAAAGGAAAAAAATCAAAGATGCGAAAATTATTATTTTTATCAGTTTTATTGATCATCGGTGCGGGCATTTTCACCAGCGTGTTCGGACAGGCCGATGTCGGAATTCAGGCCAAGTTCGCCGGCGGCGAGGTGGTTTCGGTTTCCGATTCAAAGATCGTTTTGAAAACCAAGGACGGTGAGATCGAAGTGGTTTTATCCGAGTCAACCGCCTATAAAAGGGTCCCGCCGGAGAATCCGACCCTCAAAGCGGCGGTCGATTCGAATTTTTCCGAGATCGGCACCGGGGATAAGTTGTTGGTAACCGGAACGGTGGGCGAAGATAAAAAAAGCGTTCCCGCCAAGACGATTTATCTGATCACCAAATCCGACATTGCCCAGAGGCAGGCCAAAGAGAGCCAGGAATGGAAAACCCGCGGGATCGCCGGTAAAGTGGTTTCGGTCGATCCGCTCAACAAGGAGATCACGATTTCCACCCGGAGCATCGTCGGGGAGACAAAAACTGTGATTTCCCCCAAAGAAGAGGTTCACTACAAGCGTTACGCTCAGGATTCGATCAAATTCAGCGAGGCCACCGAAAGCACTCTCGGCGCGATCAACCCCGGCGATATGATCCGGGCCCTCGGAGATCGGGGCGAAAGCAACACTTTTAAGGCCGAACTCATTGTCACCGGCGCCTTCCAAACCACGGCGGGGACGATCTTATCCGTCGATCCGGAGAAAAACGAGGTGACGGTCAACGACATTCAAACCAAAAAACCGGTAACCGTGGTTATCAGCCAGACCTCGATCGTCAAGGAATTCCCGGCCGAAATGGCCCAGAGACTGGCCATGATGCAGATGATGCGGGCATCCGGGGCCCAGCCTCCGCAAGGGGGCGGCCAGCGTCAGGGCGGCGATCGTCCGCCCCAGGAAAACGCTGGAAGCGGACAACAATCCGGACAGGGACGGCCCGGAATGGGCGGCGGAATGCGCGGCGGTTCGATCGACGATATGCTCGAACGGTTCCCCAACATCACGGTTGCCGATCTCAAGGTCGGTGAAATGATCGCGGTCTCAAGTTCCAAAACGGCAAACCCCGAACGGATCACGGCGATTAAATTGCTTTCGGGGGTCGAGCCTTTCTTAAAAGTTCCGCAGATGACGGCCGGACGCGGAGGACGCGGCGGTCAATCGGGCGGCCAGGATTCCGGTTTTAACATTCCGGGTCTTGATGACGGATTCGGAGTTCCCTAAACGAGTCGAAAAATTCCTTATAAGGAGACGGGAGGATGGCAGTCAAGGGCCGGTTTGAAAGCTAAATATTCAAATTATTAAATCCAAAAAAGAATTACTTTTTAAACCAGAAGGCCGCCATCCTCTATTTTTATCCAAAATGAAAAAAATCACTTTTATTTTTTTAATCAGCCTTTTTATTTTATCAGCCAATACATCCTTTTACGCTCAACAAACCGGGGGAATCACCGGTCAGGTTGAAGATACCCTGAGCGCGGTGGTCGTCGGTGCGACAGTCATCGCCGTCAATTCGGAAGGAGAGGAAAAAACCACCGTTACCAACCGGGACGGTGAGTTCACTTTCAAAGGACTCCAGCCGGGAACTTACATCATCCGGGTTATCGCCCAGAATTTCGCTTTTTACGAAAATCCGGAGGTCGAGGTCAAGGCCGGGGAACAGCAAAAAGTTTCCGTTTCCCTGACCTTGGAAACCGTCGAGGAACAGGTTGAGGTCGGAGCGCCGGATCAGGCATCCACCGACCCCGACAACAACCTTACCCAAACCCGTTTAAGCGAAAAGGACCTCGAAGCGTTGCCCGATGACCCGGACGAACTTGAAGCCGCTTTGCAGGCGCTGGCCGGACCTTCGGCGGGACCCAACGGCGGCCAGATCTATATCGACGGATTTACCGGCGGACAGCTTCCACCAAAGGAGTCGATCCGTGAGATCCGGATCAACTCCAATCCCTTTTCGGCGGAATTCGACCGGCTCGGTTTCGGCCGGATCGAGATCTTGACCAAACCCGGCTCGGACAAATTCCGCGGACAGGCGTTTTTTAACTTCAATGACGAAAGCCTCAATTCGCGCAATCCCTTTGCGGTCAACCGCGCCCCGAGCCAGACCCGTTACTACGGGGGCAGCGTCAGCGGTCCGCTCCAGAAAGGGAAGTCGTCCTATTTCATCGACATCAGCAACCGGGAAGTGGATAACGGTTCACTGCTCAACGCGCAGACGCTCGATTCCGCTCTAAATATCGTGTCGCTCAATCAGGAATTCACCCAACCCACCCGCCGGTTTTCATTCAGCCCGCGGATCGATTACCAGTTGAACGACAAAAACACTCTGGTCGCCCGTTACAGTTTTTCCCGCAACACGGCCGACAATCAGGGCATCGGGGACACTTCGCTGCCTTCGAGGGCTTATGAAACCTCAAACCGGAACCACGAAGTCCGTTTGACGGAAACCATGATCATCAATTCAAAAACGGTCAATGAGACCCGTTTTGAGTTTGAAAACTCCGACCGCGAAGTTACCGGGGACAACACCATTCCGACCATCAGCGTCCCCTCGGCCTTTACCGGTGGCGGAGCCCAGATCGGCTTGAACTTCACTCGTGAAAAAAGTATCGAACTCCAGAATTACACCACCACCTCGCTCGGTAAAAACAACCGGCACGCGGTCAAATTCGGCTTCCGCCTGCGGAGCAACTGGCTCGAAGACCGATCGGAATCCAATTATGGCGGAACGTTCGTTTTCTCCGGATTTTTCGCTCCCAACGATCCGTTTGACCTGAACGGCGACGGTTTGGTTTCGCCGATCGAACAATACCGGGCGAAGATCTCGGGGGCGACCGACGACCGCTACAACCCGAGCCAGTTCAGCATCACCTCCGGTAATCCTTTGGCCAGCGTCTCACAGACCGATATCGGTCTTTTCGTTACCGACGACTGGCGCGTCAATCCGGGATTGACCCTCAGCTTCGGTCTGCGTTACGAAAACCAGACCAACATCAGCGACAATTTGAACTTTGCCCCTCGTTTCTCTTTTGCCTGGTCGCCCGGTGCGGGCGGGGCCCGTCCCCCGAAAACGGTTTTCCGCGGCGGGATCGGGATCTTTTACGACCGGTTCAGCGACAACTACACGCTGAACGCCGACCGCTTCGACGGGGTTCAGCAGTTCAGCTACATCGTTCGGCCCGAAGATACCGAGTCGATTGCGCTTTTATCCCAGCCGGTATTTACCCTTGACGGTGTAACCAATGTGCCGACGGCCACACAACTCGGAAACATTCTGCCATTGGCCAATACCATCCGGAGAGTCTCGCCGGATTTGCAATCGCCCTATACGATTCAGACCGTTTTCAGCGTCGAAAGACAGCTTCCCGGCAGGATCACCGTAAGCGCCAGCTACATCGGGGCGCGAACTCTGCATCAACTCCGGGCCCGGAATATCAACGCTCCGATCTGCCCGACCTTTATCGATTGCCAGACCGCGCCGGTTCCCGATCCGACGCTCGGTGACGTCTATCAATACGAATCGAGCGGTTACAGCAATCAGCAACAACTCGTGGTCGGCATCCGTTCCTTCCTCAATCGCAATTTTTCGCTCTTCGGAAACTATCGATTGGGAAGCGCCAAAAGCGACAGCGACGGCGGCGGAAGTTTCCCGGCCTACTCCTACGATCTGAACGGCGAATACGGACGTTCGAGTTTTGACATCCGTCATTTCTTCATCGTCGGCGGTTCTTTCGGAATGCCCTGGGGAGTTCGTCTCAGCCCATTCATCATCGCCAATTCCGGTCGGCCTTTTAACATCATTACCGGGATCGATACCAACAACGATTCGCTTTACACCGAGCGTCCGACCTACGCGCAACTTTCCAGCCGTTGCAACGAACTGGGGCTGACCAATTCGTTTTGCGATGTTTCCGGGGTTTCCGATCTCAACCAAACCATTCCCCGAAACTACGGCCGGGGTCCGTCGAGCGTAACCGTCAATCTGCGGGTCAACAAGACCTTCGGTTTCGGCAAATCGGCTGATTCGGGGGCCAGCGCCGGAAATCAACAGGGCGGCCAGGGCGGCGGCGGCGGACGCGGCGGTCGTCGGGGCGGCGGTTTCGGCGGCGGACGCGGAGGCGGCGGTTTCGGCGGCGGCGATTCACGCAGTCCTTACAATCTGACGGTCGGAATTAACTTCAACAATCTGTTCAATACGGTTAACTTCGCCAATCCGGTCAGCAACTTAAGTTCGAGCCGGTTCGGTCAATACGTTGCCACACAGGGCGGCTTCGGCGGCTTTCGCGGCGGCGGGGGCGGCGGAAACGATTCCGGCAACCGTCGGATTGAACTTCAGTTGCGGTTTAGTTTCTAATCCTTTAACCGGCACAACCGAATGAAAAGATGGGGGATGAAAGTTAAACTTTTGTTTCCCATCTTTCGTATTGAAAGGGAAAATTTCGGTGAAAAATCAGTTTTTTACGAGGAGAATTATGAGAATTTTTTTGAGCTTTGTCGTGGTCGGGATATTGGCAATTGGAGGGTTCGCACAAACCAAGAATGTTGAGAAGCCGAAGGAAACCCCGGCTCCTTCGAAGGGTGCGTCGAAAAGTTCGGATCCGTTGATGGATCTGGCCAACCTGACGCTCAAGGCGCACGGCGGCGAAAAGTTGAAAAATTTGAAATCACTGACCATTTCCGGTTCGGTCGATATCACGCCTTCAAATGTCCCGCAGGCAATTCCCGCCAGTTTTATAACCATCTTTTCCGGAGACAAATATCTGTTTGAACTTAATAATCCCTTCCAGCCGCTCAAACAGACCTATGACGGCAATCAGACCTATTCAAACGTCCAGAACGGTTTTAATCTCCCCCCGATCAACCGCCTCGGTTTTCCGGTCATCTCCCGGATCGGCGACAAGGATTTCGTCATCTCGGCTTTGGCCGATGATAAAGAGGCCAAAAAGGGTTTTCGGATAACCACGCCGGAAGGCTATTACACAGATTTTTACGTGGATAAAAAGACGGGGCAGGTCAAAAAGTACGAATCGAAATATCTGGTCAACGGCCGGGACGTGACGACCTCGGTTGAAATAGATAAATGCCGGGAGGTCGAAGGCGTCGTCATCCCCGAAAAATACGCCCAGCGATTTGAAACGGGACAATTTACCATTTACGCCGAGTTCAAGGCCAAACAGATCGAGGTCAACAGGGAACTCGATCAGGATATCTTCGTGTTGAAACAGTAAAAGGAAAGGGCGAGGTTTAAAATAAAAAAAGCGCGGCAAAATCCCCGGATGCGGGCGGCCGCGCTTTTTTGTTCTCAAACGCTCATTATTTCTTCTTCTTTGTTTTTGGCGAGTTCGTCGATCTTTTTGATGTGGGTATCGGTCAGATTCTGAACTTCGTTAAAGCCGCGATGCTCTTCATCCTCGGAGATTTCCTTGTCCTTTGTCATTTGCTTTAAGGAATCGTTGGCCTGATGACGAACGTTTCGAATGGCGATCCGGTGTTCTTCGGCGATTTCGCCGACCTGTTTGGCCATCTGCATCCGTCTTTCTTCGTTGAGGGCCGGGATCGGGAGCCGGATCAGTTTTCCGTCATTTGAGGGATTCAGGCCCAGATTGGCCTGATTGATGGCTTTTTCGATCTCGCCGACCTGCGTGGCGTCCCAGGGTTGAACCAGCAACATCTGCGGTTCGGGGACGCTGATCGAAGCCATCTGATTGAGCGGGGTCGGGGTGCCGTAATAATCGACCATCACGCCGTCCAAAATCCCGACCGTGGCCCGTCCGGTGCGGACGTTGGCCAGTTTTCTTTTGAAATCTTCGATCACCGACTCCATTTTCGGTTTGGTTTCTTTGGTAACAATAGCTACGCTCATATTCTCCTCTTTTTGAATCTGCTTAAAAAAAATTATCCGGCGGTTTGAGAACGTCCGTTGCCGGTGACCAGGGTGCCGATCGAAAGGTCGCCCTGAACGGCCCTTACGATGTTGCCGGAATGCCTCATGTTAAAGACCATGATCGGCAAATTATTGTCCATACACAGCGAAATCGCCGAAGCATCCATCACCCGAAGCTGTTTTTCCAAAACTTCCTGATAGGATATTTTTTCAAACCGGGTGGCGTCGGGTTGAGTGAGCGGATCGGCCGTATAAATGCCATCGACTTTGGTTCCCTTGAAAATCACCTCGGCTTTGATCTCCAGCGCCCGCAATGCGGCGGCCGAATCGGTGGTAAAAAACGGATTCCCGGTTCCCGCCGCGAAAATCACGACGCGGCCTTTTTCCAGATGCCGGATGGCCCGGCGGCGGATGAAGGGTTCGGCCAGTTGAGGTATGTCTATGGCCGAGAGGGCGCGGGTGTAAACGTCGAGTTTTTCCAGCGCATCCTGCAGAACGACCGCGTTCATCACCGTCGCCAGCATTCCGATGTAATCGGCGCTGGCCCGGTCCATATTGCCCGCGCTTTTTGAAACCCCGCGAAAGATATTGCCCCCGCCGACGACGATGGCAATTTCAACCCCGAGTTCCTGAACCGCCTTGATCTCCTCGGCCACGGCCCGGGCGACATCGACATCGATGCCGTAACTCTGTTCCCCCATTAAAGCCTCGCCGGAAAGTTTCAGTAAAATTCGCTTGAATGCAGGTTTCATAAATTTGTCAGCAGTCACCAGTCAGCAGTCAGCAGTGATTGTTGATTTGAAGAATAATCTGCTCACTGCGGACTGCTTACCGCTTACTAATATTTAATTTCCGCTGGCCAAAGAAGCCACTTCTTCGGCGAAATCATCGGTTTTCTTTTCGATGCCCTCGCCCATTTTGTAACGGGTAAAGCGGCGGATCGAAATGTTTTCCTTGATCGAAGCGATCTTTTCCGTAACCAGATCACCGACCGTTTTGGCCGGGTCTTTGACGAAAGGCTGATCGACCAGAACGTTTTCTTCGTAAAATTTGCCGATCCGCCCTTCGATGATCTTTTCGATCACTTCGGCCGGTTTGTTGGCGTTTTTCTCGTCATTTTTCAACTGTTCCCGCAAAATCTCTCGCTCTTTTTCCAAAGCGTCGGCGGGAACTTCCTCGCGCCGGACGTATTTCGGATCGGTCGCCGCGATATGCATGGCAACATCCTTGACCAGTTGCTGAAATTCCTCGCCGCGCGAAACGAAATCGCTTTCGCAGTTGATCTCGACCAGGACGCCGACTTTTCCGCCCATGTGAATATAAGAACCGACGGCGCCCTCGGCGGCGATCCGGCCGGCCTTTTTAGTTGCAGTCGCCATTCCTTTTTTGCGCAGGATTTCAACCGCCTGCTCAACATTTCCGTCGGCCTCGACCAGAGCGTTTTTACAATCTACCATTCCCGCGCCGGTTTTTTCGCGCAGGTCTTTAATCGCACTTGTTGTGATTTCTGCCATAATTTACTCCAAAAAATAATATCTGATATTTAGTTTATAAAAAAGCGTAGCTCACCAATTTAACAAGGATAAGAGCTACGCTTTCAAAGTTAAAAATTGTTACTTACCTAAGCGGATGCTTCTGTCTTTTCCTCATCCGAATCGGATTCTTCTTCGGTGGATGCTTCGGTTTTTTCCCCTTCCGATTCGATTTCCTCTTTGGCATCTTCGACCGTTACGTTTTCGACGGCATCGGCAACGTTCTCGTCGGCGCTTTGGGGAACATCGGGTTTTTCTTCCCCGGTCGCTCCGGCGACATCGGGAGTCCCGGCTCCCTCGGCATCAGCCGTTTCCTCGACCGGAGGAGTTTCCTCCACCGCCGCGGTCGTTTGATCGGCCGCTTGCGCTTCGGTTTCCTGTGCCGGAGCGGGAGGTGCGGTTTCGGATTTTTCCTCGGACTTGGCGACCGCCGCGGCCGCTTCCTGCTGGGATTGCCCTTCGAGGGCGACGTTTTGGCCTTCGAGGATCGCATCGGCGACCCGGGAAGCGAAAAGGCGGATGGCCCGCAACGCATCATCGTTGCCGGGAATAACGTAATCGACCCCTTCGGGCGAACAGTTGGTGTCAACCACGGCCACAACCGGTATGTTCAGCCGATTGGCTTCGGCCACGGCGATCTCTTCCTTGCGAACGTCAATGACAAACAGGATGTCGGGAAGCCCGCGCATCTCCTTGATGCCGGCCAGGTTCTTCATCAGTTTTTCATGTTCGCGGTCGAGCTGAAGCCTTTCTTTTTTGGTCAGCATTTCGAACCGCCCGTCTTCGCGCATCGATTCGATGTCCTTTAATTTCCGGATCGAATTCTGGACCGTTTGATAATTTGTCATCAAACCGCCGAGCCAGCGATTGTTGACGTAAAACTGCCCGCAGCGCACCGCTTCCTCCTGAATTGCCTCCTGGGCCTGACGCTTGGTTCCGACGAAAAGCATCTTCAAATTCGGCTTTTCGGTGTAAATCTCCTGAACGTAGGCCAGCGCATCGCGAAAAAGTTTCTGCGTTTTTTGCAGGTCGATAATATAAATGCCGTTGCGTTCCCCGAAAATATATTCCTTCATCTTCGGATTCCAACGGCGAACCTGATGCCCAAAGTGAACTCCCGCTTCGAGAAGCTCTTTCATTGTAACTGTAGCCAAAATCTTAAATCTCCTTATTGGTTTTTGTACTCGCCGGGATTATTTGTAAACCAATAAACCCCGGCAATGGAATCAATTGATTTTGGATTGCCGATTTTGGATTTTGGATTATGCAGGTAAAACATTCAATCCAAAATCCAAATTCTAAAATCCAAAATCGATTATCTTTTCGAGAACTGGAATCTCGCCCGGGCGCCTTTTTGCCCGTATTTCTTGCGTTCCTTTTTGCGCGGGTCGCGCGTGATCAAACCGGCCTTTTTTAGGACCGGACGCAAATCCTGATTGTATTCGAGCAGGGCGCGGGTGATGCCGTGGCGAACGGCTCCGGCCTGCCCGGCGTTTCCGCCTCCGGCGACGTTGATGAGAATGTCGAATTTGCCGACCGTATCGGTCAGTCGGAGCGGTTGATTGATGATCATCCGCAAGGCTTCATTCGGAAAATAATCCTCAAATTGGCGCCGGTTTACTTTGATCTCGCCATTTCCAGGGCGCAGGTAAACTCTCGCTGTCGAGGTTTTTCTCCGGCCCGTTCCGTAATATTGTATTTCTGCCATATCTTTTTTTATCAGTGGTCGGTGGCCAGTGGTCGGCGGCCGGTTCTTTTTCCGAACACTTATCACCAACCATTGACCACTGAGAATTACTTGGTTTCGATGTCGATCGCTTCCGGTTGCTGGGCGGCGTGCGGATGTTCTCCGCCGGCGTAAACTTTCAGTTTTTTGGCCATCGCCCGTCCGAGTTTGGTTTTCGGAAGCATTCCCTTGACGGCGAATTCGATCACCCGTTCGGGATGCTTTTCGAACATCTCCTTGACCGGAACTTCGCGCAAACCGCCGGGATAAAGCGTGTGCCGACGATAGAGCTTCTGGTCGTTTTTGGAACCCTTGAAGACGGCGTGCCGGGCGTTGATGACAACCACGTGATCGCCCATGTCCATAAACGGCGTGTAGGCCGGATTGTTCTTGCCCGTCAAAATGCGGGCAACTTCCGTCGCCAGCCGACCAACCGTTTTATCTTTGGCGTCCACAACAAACCATTTACGATTTTCGGCCAAACCCTTTCCACTTGGAAAATAAGTACTCATAATTGCCTACTCTGTTTAGTATTTCCGCTAAAACGCGAACGGTAAGAATATCGAAATATTCCGACCGAGTCAAGCAAAGACGGCCTATTCGAAAACAAAACCGAAACGCGTCCCCGCCATAATCAAACCGACCATCGTTTTGGCATCGACGATCTCGTTCCGGCGGATCATTTCAAAGGCCTCCGGAAAGGTGAATTTTTCGATCTCGATGGTTTCGTCCTCGTCCAGATTTTGAGCCGTTTCGGTAAATTCAGCGGCCAGAAAAAGGTACATTTTTTCGTTCAAAAAACCCGGCGAAACGTAGAATTCGGTCAATTTTTCGATTCGATTCGCCACCACTCCGACCTCTTCCTCGAGTTCACGCCTGGCCCCGGTTTCCGGCTTTTCGCCCGCTTTTAAAGTCCCGGCCGGGATCTCGTACAAATAATCGCGGGCCGGATGACGATATTGTTTAACCAGCGCCACCCGTTGGTCGGCGAAAACCGGCACGATGACACAGCTTCCGTTGTGAGTGACGATCTCACGCTGATATTCCTTATCGCCTTCACGAATGGTGTCGATCAGGACATCGAACACCTTTCCGCGATAAACCTTTTCCGATCCAATAGTTTCGGCTCCCATAAATTAATCCAAAATCCAAAATCCAAAATCTAAAATCCAAGAATGTCCCTGACCTTTTTCATATCCTCCCAAACCTCGCGTTTTTTTGTCGGATCGCGCAAAAGATAGGCCGGATTGAAGGTCGGCATCAGTTTTATTCCGTTGTAATCGTAAAATTCGCCTCTGATCTGAGAGATCGCTTTTTTTGTGTTGAGCAATGCTTTGGTCGGCGTGTTGCCAAGAGAGATTATAACTTTTGGTTTGATGGCCAGAATCTCCCTGTGCAGATAAGGCGTAAAAAATTTCAAAATGTCGGGCGTCAGATCCTCACCCTGTGAGATGTATTTGACGACATTTGTAAGATAAACGTCCTCTCGCTTTAACCCGATCGATAAAAGAATTTTTTCAAGGAGCTGACCGACCGGCCCCATAAAAGGTTTTTCCGATGCGGCGTCGGGCGGCCCCGGCGATTCGCCGACCACGACCACGTCCGCCTTTTGGTTGCCGGTTCCGAAGATAAAAAATTCATTGGCCAAGGTCGGGATCGATTTGGCTTTTTCAAGCAATTCGCGATTGATCTCTTCGATCATTTCGGTCGAAGAGATATTTTCCGCCAAATCGTCAAAAAGTGTCGGGCTATTCATCTTTTTCCCCAAAAAAACTCAAAATTAAAGCCTGCATTTTTCAAAAAAGGAAGACACCCGGAAAAAAATCTAGGTTTTTTCCAACTCATCACGGACCTTTTTCATGTCTTCCCAGACCTCGCGTTTTTTGCGCGGGTCGCGCAGAAGATATGCCGGGTGAAAGGTCGGCATCACTTTGACGCCGAAATAATCCTGAAAATTGCCGCGCAGTTTGGTGATCCCGACCTTTGTATCGAGAAGATTCTGCGTGGCGGTATTGCCGAGGACGACGATGACTTTTGGCCGGACGACGGCGATCTCGCGAAGCAGGAAGGGCTTGCAGGTGGCGGATTCTTCGGCCGTTGGTTGCCGGTTTCCGGGCGGCCGACAGCGGTTGATGTTGCCGATGAAAACGTCCTCGCGCTTCATCCCGATGGCCTCGATGATCTTGTTCAAAAGCTGTCCCGCCCTCCCGACGAAAGGCTCGCCCTGTGCGTCCTCATCGGCTCCGGGGGCTTCGCCGACAAACATCAGTTGGGCCTCACGGTTTCCGGTGCTGTGGACGATCTTGGTTCGGCCTTGATGCAGGGGGCAACGGGTGCAATCGCCGATCTCGGCGCGGATCGCTTCGACGGTTTCGCCCGATTCGGGCAATTGCCGGGACATATCGCCGAACAGCGAAGGAATTTCTTCTGTGGTTTTGGCTGGCATTGGTTTTTCTTCCTTGATCGGATCCTGAATTTTGTTGGCCGGAAAATTAAAGGTGTTTCGTTTGGGCAAATCACCCAATTTTGAAAGCTTTGTTTGTTCGAGAATGCTTTGTTTCGATGCTCTCGGCGGTTCGGTTTCAGTCGGCGGGGCCTTTTGGGCGATCGATTTTACAATGTCTTCGGCCGGAACGAATTTTTCCAGTCTTTCGCGCGGAATCTCGGTTTTGGTCGATTCGATTTGAAGGTCCCGCGTCGGGGTCGGGAAAATATCCGGCAGATCCGCATCCAGATTTTCCACCCCGATCTCCCGCAGATAGAGGATTTCCTCTTTCAGGTCGGTGAGCAGATCAGCCAGATTTTCCCGATGATTCGAATCGTTCATTTTATTTCATTCCTGAGTTTTACGATCTCGTCCAGTATTTTGTCCGCCAATTCGCGTTTTGACATCAGGGGCAGGTCGATCGGTCCCCGGCCGTTGCGGCTTAAAATGGTGGCGATATTGGTGTCGGTGTTGAACCCCGCACCTTTTTTTGTGATGTCATTGGCGATGACCAGATCGAGATTTTTCCTTTCCATTTTTGACCGGGCATATTCGACGACATCGTTGGTTTCGGCGGCAAAACCGATCACAAGCAGTTCGTCGTGCCGATTTCGGGAAACATTGGTTAAAATGTCGGGCGTTTTTTCCATTTCAAGGGTCAGCGAATCGCTTTTGTCCTTTTTGATTTTGGCATCGGCGACATTTTTCGGCCGGTAATCGGCCACGGCCGCCGCGCCGATAAAAATGGTTTGCCGGGGAAGTTCTGCTAAAACGGCCCGATACATCTCCTCGGCCGAAACCGCCCGGATGACCTTCACGTTTTCGGGCGGAGAAACGGTCGTAACGCCGCAGACCGCCGTAACATTTGCGCCCCGAAGGGCGGCGGCTTCGGCCACCGCAAAGCCCATTTTCCCGGAGGAATGATTGGAAATAAACCGGACCGGGTCGATGGCCTCGCGGGTTCCTCCGACGGTGATCAGGATGTTTTCACCGAGCAGATCGGCCGCTTTCGGATTTTGGATTTTGGATTTTGGATTATTAAGCAGGGCGAGAGCTTGGGCGGCGATGTTTTCGACATCTTCAAGTTTGCCGGTGCCGACGGTTTTGCAGGCCAATTCTCCCGCGACGGGGTCGACGAAATGAACGCCGTCCTGTCTTAAACGGGCGATGTTTCGCTCGGTTGAGGGATGCTCCCACATTGAAACGTTCATCGCCGGGGCGATCATAACCGGAGCGGTCGAGGCCAGATATGTCGAACTGAGAAAATCGTCGGCGATCCCGTTTGCGAATTTGGCCAAAATATTGGCCGTCGCCGGAACGATCAATAACAGATCTATGTTCTGGGAAAAATTGATATGGGCGATCGGGTCGGGATTGCCCGGAGCGTAATCATCGACCAGAACGTAATTTTCGGTCAAGGCCCGAAAAGTAAGAGGCCGGATGAATTCGGTGGCGTGCGCGGTCATGGCCACCAGGACTTCGCATCCCGCCTTTTGCAAAAGCCGCAAAACCTCGATGGCTTTGTAGGCGGCGATCCCGCCCGAAACTCCGAGTCCGACGCGAAATGTCTTTTCAGTTTCGTTCATATAATGGCGTTTTTCACAAACAGTATTATTGTGAAATTTGGTGAAAAAATTCAAAAGTCCGTAAAGCGAGTTTAACATTAACCCGAACCCGTGCGGAAATTGCGGAAAGGCGGTCCGGTCGAATGTGGCCGACAACGTCAAACCCGGCCCTCTTTTATGTTAAGATTAAAACGGATCGGAAGTTTGAAAAATCGAACCGATCAAACGGGATCAGAAAAAATGAAAACGGAAAAAGAAACCGAACAGCCGAATCTTTTTGAAGCCAAAACCGGGCGGGGCGATGGCGAAAAAATTGTTCTGTACGCCCTCGGTGAATTCCAATCCCGCGGCTTTCAGCTGATCGACCGGGAATTGGCACTGGATCGCCTTCGGGGAGCTTTTAAACGGTCGGCGGAGGGCTTCGGTTCGGAGGAATTGCCCGACGAAAAACTGGCCCAGATCCTGACCGAAATCGGAGCCCAGGTCAAAAAGGTTCCGAGCTATGTCGCCAAGCATCCCTACCGGATCACCATCGGGAATGAACTCGCAATCAGGGCATTTGACTGTTACAAGCGGGAAACGGAGAAAGATTGAGTGAAAAAGATATTTGGAATCATTTTTATTTTGTTATTTGGAATTTCCGCCCTGGCGCAGAAAGGGGGAATCGAGATCTTGGAGACCGGCGGGTTTCACGGGGAGGAAATCACCGCCAAAACCGGAGAAATCTGGCTCGGACTATTTCGCCAAAACGAAAATTTTGTGCTTCTTCCTTCGGTAATCACGGTGGAGGAAGTAAACGACCCGATTGTTGACGGCCCGGAAGATCGTTCGGGAAAGGAGGTCAAAGTGCTGGGCCGGGAGGCCCCCCTTTTTCTGATTCGGGGAAGGGGATTCGTCCAAAGCCGTGAGGTCAAAACCGTTTTTGCGGGGCCGGAATTGATCAATCGGAATTTCAACCGGGACTACGAGTTTTCGGGGCAAAAATACAACCTCCGGGTGGAGGGAGAAAAGGGGGAAACCCCGGAAAATTTAAATCAAACCTCGGCGCTGGTTTTAAGTCGCGGGGAAATAAAACAGGTCCTTTACAAACCGGAAAAATGCGACGATTGCGTCTGGCAAATAAACTGGGCCGGGGATATTGACGGCGACGGGCGTTTGGATTTTTATATGTACCTGACGGATCATTACAATGTCGCCCGGATGAAATTATTTCTTTCGTCTTCGGCCGGCAAAGGTGCTTTGGTAAAAGAGGCGGCCGAGTTTGTAACCACCGGCTGTTAAAAGGACTGAAATTTGAATTCGACCAAAAAGGTGATTAGTTCCTTTTACAATTTTACAAAACCGGACTTCTTCTTTAATCTCGGGCGGAAAATGTTAAACTGGTAAGCCAGTTTGCTATTTTCATAGATCGGATTTTTTATGGAAAAATCAAACGAAAAATTCGCCCAGTTGTGGCATTATTACGAAAAACATCTGCCCAATCTGGAAAGCGCTTTGCGGGAGCATCTGCCTCTGGCTCCGCCGAAGATCGAAACGCAGTTTAACGAGGCGATAGAGTACGCCTTGTTTTCCGGCGGGAAACGTCTGCGGCCGGTTTTGACCCTTTTGGGAGCCGAACTCGTCGGCGGGAATCCAGCCCTCATGGCGCCGTCGGCGGTGGCGGTCGAGTTCATTCATACCAGTTCGCTGATCTTTGACGATCTGCCCTGTATGGACAACGCTTTGGAAAGGCGCGGGAAAACGGCTCTTCACGCCAAATTCGGCGAGGGATTGGCGATTTTGGTGGGCCTTGGATTTTTAAATGCCGCCTACCCGTTGGTTTTTGTCAATCATTCGGGACAGCCGGAAAGGGCGATGCAGGCTCACGCCGAGATCGTCGAATGTGTCGGTGCTTCGGGAATGGTGGGCGGTCAGTCGGTCGATCTGGCGCTGGCCAAAAGCGCCGGAGGAGATGACCCGACGGATGACAATTTCGATTTTGAATCGATTCGAAATCTGAAAACCTCGGCCTTGATGCGGCTGGCTTTGCGGGTCGGGGCGATTCTGGCCGGGGCCAGTTATATCGAGTTGGCCCAATTGTCGCGATTTGCGGAATTGCTCGGGGACGCTTATCAACTCTCGGACGATCTGATCGATCTGGAGGAAGACGACGGGATCTTCGAGCAAAACAAGACCTTTGCCATCAATCGGGGAGTCGGTTCGGCCCAGCTTCAACTGAACAACCTGGTGGAAGAAGCAAAAAGAATCCTGATCGAAAATTTCCCCTCAAATGAAGCGCGGAGTTGCCTGGTGCAATTGACGGAATATCTTGCGGAGAGAAAGACCTGACGGACCGGTTTGAACGAGAGTTATTAAAACGTTTTGATCCGGGGATGGGTTTGGGGAAGAATTTGAATTTTGATGAGATAGAAAAAGCCTACGATTATTGCGAAGGCGTCACCAAACTCCACGCCCGGAGTTTTTATTTTGCCGCCCGCTTTCTCCCCCGACCGAAACAAAGAGCCGTATTTCCGATCTACGCCTTTTGCCGCCACGTCGATGACGAGATCGATGAGATCGGCGGAACCGACGAAAAAACATCCGTCGAAACCGTCGAAAAATGGAAAACGAGGCTTCGGGAGGTTTACCAATTGAAAAATGAACCCGGCGGATTTTCAAACGAAACTAATTCTGAACAACCCACCGAAACAAAAATCCCGGAATCCGGAATCCGAAATCCGAAATCCGAGGAACAAAGGCTGGTTTTGCTGGCCTGGCGCGATTTATTGAAAACTTTTCCGATCCCGGTCGAAACCCCTCTTGAACTGGTCGAGGGAGTTCTGATGGACACCAAAAAAAATCGGTATCAAACCTTTGAAGATCTTTATCTCTATTGTTACCGGGTGGCTTCGACCGTCGGTTTGATGAGTTCAGAGATCTTGGGATATTCGGATAAAAAAGCCCTTGAATACGCCGAAGCGTTGGGGATCGGGATGCAACTGACCAATATTTTGCGCGACGTCAAAGAGGACGCCGCAATTGGAAGGATCTATCTTCCACGAGAAGATCTTGAAGAGTTCGATGTTTCAGAGGAACAGATCTTTGAGGGGAATTTCGACTCGAATTTTCGCCGCTTGATCCGTTTTCAGATCGAGAGGGCCAGAAATTATTACCGGATCGGCGAGCGGGGAATCGCCCTTTTGGAAAAGGACTCGCGTTTTACGGTTTTGCTGGCGTCGCGGATCTACGGGAAGATCCTCAATGAGATCGAAAAACTCGATTGCAATGTATTCCGGCAAAGGGCTCACACCACAAAAGTTCAGAAACTACTCGCAATTCCCGGCATCTGGTTGCGGTCAAAAAGGATCAAACGGATCACATGACCCGAACCGAACCGGTTTTGCCCGTCTTTTCAATGAATTTGTCGTTAAAAACAATAACGCACAGCGCCACGCCGTCCTTGCTGATCCCGTAGGCGATCCCGATTTCCTTGAACTTCGAACTGAAAAGGTTCAACCGGTGAGGCCGTCTGGGCAGTCCCTCGTCCAGGATCATGCTGAGAATGATGTTGTTCGGGGTTTCCGAAAAATAACTGATGTTTTCGGCTTGTTCCGGCCCGGGGGCTCCGATTTTGAAAAGCCTTTGTTCCAGGTCGCTTCCGTCCTTTCCGTAGTGACTGAGCTGGATGTTTTCTTTTAGATCCGTCAATTGGAGGTCGGCCACTTTGGAAAGCCCGGCCGAGATTTTAAAGGGTTCCAACTTGGGGGCGGTTCTCAGAAAGCTGATGGCGTCGTTATAGGCGGGGGCGCCTTCCTGCGATAAAAGCATTTTACCGTCGGGAAAAAAGACCACTTTTTCTTTCATCCCGTCTCGGAGTCCCTCGAGAAATGTGATGTAGTTTCTCGAATCGGTCCTGATCCCGTTGATCTCATCAAGGATCCCCTGCTGAACGGCCGTCGGCCGGAACGGCTCGGGTTGAACCGGTTCGGATTTAACCGGGGACGTCTTGGTTTTCGGAGTTTTTCTGGTGATCCGGGATTTCTGGCCAACGATAGCCTGAGCCGAAAAGGCGGAAAGAATAATAAAAACAAAAAGGGCCTTTAAGCAATATTTGAACATAACGATACCTCAAAAAAAAATGGAAAATTGCTTGAAAGAATTGCCAATAAATTACCAAAATAAAAGTTTGAAGTAAACAATTTTCCGCCTTTCAGACGAAGGGATCATTTATTTTTTGCAGGGCGCGGAATAATTGAAGTTTTTTTTTGTATTTTGAGGGTGGGAAAACAAACACACAGGAGAAGTTTATGTTAAAGAAACTGTTCATTTTATCGGTCGTTTTGCTTTCGGCGATGGCCGTGGCGGCCCAAATGGAAATGGAAAAAGGTGACGGTATGAAAAAAACCGTCACGGCCGAAGAAGCCTCGAAAATGGCCCTGAATGTCGGGGCCAAAATGCCCTCCTTTAATTTGAGCGATCCGAACGGCAATTTCGTCAGCAGTGAAGACCTGCTCAAACAGGGAAATCTGGTTGTCGTTTTTTATCGGGGAGCCTGGTGTCCTTTTTGCAACGCCTATCTTCACAAACTGCAAATGAATTTGAAGGAGATCGAGGCGAGCGGCGGAAAACTGGTGGCAATTTCGGTGGAAAACCCCGACACATCGATGTCGGTGGCCGAAAAGAACAAACTGGAATTCACGGTTTTGAGCGACAAGCATCTGGATCTCGCCCGGAAGTTCGGGATCGTTTACCAGTTGTCGCCGGAAACGAACGAAAAATATAAGGGGTACGGGATCGATCTGGTAAAACAAAACGGAACCGAAACGCCCGATCTGCCCCTTTCGGCAACCTACATCGTCAAACAGAACGGCGAGATCGCTTATGCTTATCTGGAACCCGATTACAAACAGCGGCTCGAACCGGAGATAATCATCGAAACCCTTGGCAAACTCAAAAAATCGGACGGAATGATGAAATCCGAGGGCGACAAGATGATGAAATCAAAAGATGACAAAATGAAACCGAAGGACGAGAAAATGAAAAAAACGAAAGACGACAAGATGGACAATTGATTTCGGCATTTCAAGCCAATCCGGCGGGCGATAAATCCCTTTTCAAATAGGGGATTTATCGCCTTTGGGTTTTATGATAATCTGTTTTCACCAACAAAAAAAATCTTTGGAGTCACCAATAATGAAAAAAATCCAGACCTTTCTGATCACCCTTTGCCTGTTGATCTTGCCTCTGACGGTTTTCGCTCAAAAGGGAAGTTATCCCGAGATCAAACAGCTTCAATCGCCGCAAAACCCGCGTCTCGGTTTTCTCATTCACGGCGGGGCGGGCGTCATCCGACGCGGAGACCTGACGCCGGAAAAGGAAAAGGAATACCGGGCCAAATTGGAGGAAGCGGTTCTCGCCGGTTACAAGGTTTTGCAGGAAGGCCGGCCCGGATTGGACGCCATCGAGACGGCCATCAAAATTTTGGAGGACTCGCCGCTTTTTAACGCCGGCAAAGGAGCCGTTTTCACCGCCGACGGCAAAAACGAACTGGACGCCGCGGTGATGGACGGAAAAACTCTCAAGGCCGGCGCGGTGGCCGGACTCCACCACGTCAAAAACCCGATCGTGCTGGCCCGGGCGGTGATGGAAAAATCGCCCCACGTGATGATGATCGGCGACGGGGCCGAAACCTTTGCCAAAGAGATGAAGATCGAACTGGTGGAGGAAAAATATTTCTTCACCCAAACCCGCTGGGATTCCCTGCAAAAGATCATCAAAGAGGAGAGGGAAAAAGCCAAAGAGGCCGGGGAAAAAGAACAAAAACCCGCCGGAAAAGAGGTGAAAAACCCTTCCGAAAAGCCCCTGAGCCAGCGCGAACTCCCCTTTAACAAATTCGGAACCGTCGGGGCCGTTGCCTTGGATAAGGACGGAAATCTGGCGGCCGGAACATCTACCGGCGGGATGACCTACAAAAAATACGGCCGGGTCGGCGATGTGCCGATCATCGGTGCCGGGACCTACGCCAATAACGCCACTTGCGCCGTCAGCGCAACCGGTTGGGGAGAGTTTTTCATTCGTCTCGGAGTGGCCAGAGACATCTCGGCCTTGATGGAATATAGGGCTCTGCCGATCCAGAATGCGGCCGATCAGGTCATTCACACCAAACTTCAGAATCTGGGCGGGGACGGCGGGGTCATCGCCATCGACAAATTCGGAAATATGGCGATCTCCTTTAATTCCGAGGGGATGTACCGGGCCTACATCAACGGTGAAGGCAAACCGGTGGTTGAAATTTACAAGGATTGATCTAATTGAATGTCGGGGGAGGGGTTTGTCCGGATTCCGACCTAAATGGAATCGCCGCGATCCTTTGAACTCTCATTCAGTTCGAACCTTTCCCGGTCGCGTTTCTGGATCTTTTCCATTATCCTCAGCGGTTCGTTGTCCTGAAAATCAATTCCCATGGCGTGGGCGTTTTCCTCAACGTCCGATTGATCCGGCGTCGGGTTATGCCCGAAAACCGCCTCGGCGCCGCTGTCGTTGGCGTCCTCCCATTCGGCGTCAATATCGCCGCCGGAATCGGCCGGGGAAGTCGAGTGGTGTGATTTAAGACGTTGTTCCAGTTCGTGAGGAGCCTTGGGGGCATGGGCTATTTCCTCATCAATAAATTTTTGCATTTCCTCATCCGGAACTGGTTGATTCTGGTAAAATTCCAAATCTTTGCCGGTCATAGATACCCCTTACCTTTATTGAATATTTGCTTGCAAGGATAGCATATTTGTCCGGGTTTGGAAAAGGAAATTTGTTCAGATAAAAACGATTGACTGGGCCGAGGGTATCTCGAACCGCTTGCGACAGCGGTTATTGCGGCACATCAGCATGTCATCGACCCGAACCATATAATCCCGCGAATTGTTGAATCTGGCCCGGTCCTGTTCGTTGAGGTGGCGGGGCGGATGTTTTTTTTTGGTTCTTTTCAGCCAGCGGACATCGTAATCGTTTCTCTCGCGACAAAAGGGACAAACAAAGTTCGCCTTTTTGACCTCTTGTTTTTCATCGAAAATGTCTTTTTCATTCATAAGTTTGCCAAAATAAAAAAATCAAACGGTGCCGGGTCTCATTATAGAACATCCCGGGAGTTTTTTCGCCCGCGGGAAGTAGTTGCCGGTTTCCGAAATTTTGGGGGGAAGGCACGAAATGCTAACCTCGTTCGGACAATTTCCTCAAATAATTGAAACTGAAAATCCCGGTATCGTGTCCGTCGGAAAAATGGAAATTGAGGGCATAACGCCCAACCATGCTGATATGGGAAAAATTCAATTGGTCGGAAACGGAATCATCCTTCAGGATCTTTTCGCCGGTCCATTCGTTGACGCAGGAAGCGCAGGGGCAGGAACGCCGCAAAACGGGGGCCAGATAGTTTGTTTCCGATTGGTCGGACCATCGGATCGTAAGTTCCGAATCGCTTTCCTCGATGATATGGGTCGGTTCGATCATTGTTTTTGTCGAAGTGAATTTACGCCGTTTCCAGATTTTTCCCCAGTTCTTCAGCCGTTATATCAAAATGGGAAGCGTGGTAAACCGGGCGGCCGCCTTTGATGACGATGGCCTGCGGCGATTGGTGGCGGATGCCCGTTCGTTCGGCGATGGCGTTGGAAATATGGCGGGCCGTCTGGACGACGACCAGATTCACCTCCGCGTTCAGTTCGGCAACCTCGCGGAAAACCTCGGAACTGATCGAACAGGTGTTGCTGTGTTTGAACAGAAAAACAGGTTTTTCCAAAGATTGTTCAAACAAAAGTTCAAGTTTTTCGTGGGAATCGAGTTCGATAAAATTGGCCATCATAAAATCAGTTGTAGATTCCTCCTTCACCGTAAAAATTGGGTTGGGCCGGGGCGGGACCGGGAAAAACCCGGCGGTAAGCCACCAAAACACCGGCGAACATGATCGGCAAGACGAAGTAAAGCCCGAAACCGAGGGCGATGTAGCCGAGAAGACCGAGACCGAATTCGACCAGTATGATTCCGACAACCCCGCTCAGATTTTTCCAAACCGCCCGGGCGCTCAGTTTAAAGGCCTCCCAGCCGCTCAGATCATATTCGACGATAAGCGGATAGGTAAACATGATCAGAGCGTGGAGACAGCCCATCAGCAGGGAAATGATGACGCCTTCGACCATCAAGACACCGAAGAGCGTAAAGATCGCCGTTTCATCCGGTTGCCCGCCCGAAGCGTTGATCGTAATAAAGATGGCCATCATCGATCCCCAAAGAAGGAAACTGGAAATAATTGCGGGAATGATCAGGGCAAGTGTGGAGATCAGACCGGGGATAAAATAATTGAACCCCTGGAAAAGGTCCCCGAATTCAATATTCTCGCCCCGCATTTTTTTGAAAAGCACCAGATAAACCCCGCAAAAAGATGCTCCGATTCCCAAACCCAGGGGAATCAATCCGGCCAGCAGCATTCCGACAAAAACAATCCCGAAGATCAACCAGTAATCGTCCTTGATCAACTGCCAACCCTCTTTCATGCATTCAACCGGTTTGATCACTCCGGTTTTGAATTCGATTTCGTTCATCATAATTTTAAAGTTTTTATTTTGATTTTAAAGGTTGCGACCCGCAAAGTAAACAAAAATGAAAGGTTTGGAAAAGTTTTTGGAGGAAACAAAAAGCGTTATTCAATCGAAAAATACAAGATCCATCGGATCCGGAGAAAATCCGGCCGGTTTTAACTTTTCCTGAAAAGCCTCCGGCGTAATTTTCCCGCTTTTCCCTTTGAGGGAGCGAACCATGACCCGAATCATTCGGTAATGGGCCCGGCCTGAGTTGGATTGAAAGGATTTTGGATCGGTCGGATCGCCGTTGTCGGTTGCCAGGATTTCGCCGGAGCGATTTCAAAATGAATTTGATCCCAAAAATGAGATCCTTTTCACCGGGCGGGACTCAAAGGGCCGCCCCCGGCCCGGTGAAAAGTAAGAAAAAAAACTTTACCAACAGAAAAAGCAACGTCGTTCCGTCTTTTACAACAGATAGATCTTTTCGAAATAATCCCTTACCATTCGGTCGCTGGAAAATTGCGGGGTCAGGGTGGCGAGAGAATTTTTCATTCGGCCGATCCATTTGGCCGGAAGCCCGCTCTCGTCCAATTCGTAATAGGTCGGAATGACCTCGTTTTCAAGAACCCGATAAAGCGATTCGGCGTCCTCGGCGTCGATCATTTCAGAATTCGCGCCGGGCGTGTCCTCGGCCGGCCCGATCGAAAACCCGTTCTGACCGTTATCCCCTTCGATCCACCAGCCGTCGAGGATCGACAGGTTGAGCCCCCCGTTCATCGCCGCTTTTTGCCCGCTGGTGCCCGAAGCTTCCATCGGCCGCCGGGGAACGTTCATCCAAACGTCGACGCCCTGAACCAGATAACGGGCCACCTCTTGATCGTAGTCTTCGACAAAAACGGCTCTTTTCTGCCAATGGGAGTTGTTATCCAGCCCCATCAGATTTTGCAAAAGGAGTTTGGCGTTGCGATCCTGAGGATGAGCCTTTCCGGCGAAAACGAATTGAACCGGTTTTTCGACGTCATCGACCATTTTTAACAGCCGGTCGAGATCGCTCATCAGCAGATTCCAACGTTTATAGGCGGCCACCCGCCGGGCAAAGCCGATGGTCAGAACTCCGGGGTCAAAGAGTTTATGGGTGTCATCGTGTTCGTTGATCGTATCGCGTGGGCCGGTTTCGGTCGAAAATGTTTTATGGCGGATAAATGAGATCAGAAGATTTTTCAAAAGCTGGTGGGCTTTCCAGACATCGGCGTTGGGTATGGCCTCGATCGCCCGGCCCCAATTTTCAGGATCTTTCAAAACCGTTGTCCAATCCCGCCCGATATGTTTTTCGTAAAGATTCTGGATGGCCGGAGCGACCCAGGTCGGAGCGTGAACTCCGTTGGTGATGTGGGTGATCGGGACTTCTTCAACCGAGGCGGCCGGGAACATTTTTTTCCAGAGAGCCCGCGAGACGGCGCCGTGTTTCCGGCTGACGCCGTTGGCCGTTCGGGTCATTCTGATGGCCAACGGCGTCATTCCGAAATATTCCGATGAATCGTCTCCGTTGATCCGCCCGAGGGCGAAAAGTTCCTGATTGGTTATTTTCAGGGATTCGATGAATTTTGAATCGAAACATTCTTCGATCAGTTTCGGGGAAAAAACGTCGTTGCCCGCATCGACCGGCGTGTGGGTGGTAAAAACGCATTTTTCGCGAATGTGCGGAAGGGCCTCGGAAAAGGATTTTTCCGGACTGGCTTCCAAAAACTCGCGGGCCAGCTCAAGGGTCAAAAAGGCGGAATGGCCTTCGTTCAGGTGATAAACCCCCGGTTCGATTCCCAGCTCGCGGAGCAGACGGATGCCCCCGATTCCCAGAATTTTTTCCTGAACCACTCTGGTTTCATTGTCGCCTCCGTAAAGATGGCCGGTGACGAAACGGTCGATGTCGTTGTTTTGCGGAACATTCGTATCGAGCAGATAAAGAGATATCCGACCGACCGAGGCCAGCCAGGCCTGGGCGTAAACCACCCGCCCGCGCATTTCAATCTGGATCAAAACTCTCTCGCCCTCTTGGTCGAAAACGGGTCTCAGGGCAAGTTCGTTCTCAAAGGCGTTATGATAGCGTTCCTCCTGCCATCCGTCGTGGGCGAAAGCCTGCCGGAAATAGCCGTAGCGATACATCAAACCGACCGCCACCAGGGGAACGTTCATATCGGAAGCGGATTTCAAATGGTCGCCGGCCAGGATCCCGAGCCCGCCGGAATAGATCGGCAGAGAGTTGTGAACTCCGTATTCCGCGCAGAAATAGGCGGCCGGATTTTCCGGTGTGATCCGCCCTTGCGAAACCGGGGGTTGTGAAAGGTAGTCTTCGAATTCGGCGGTGAAGCGTTCAAGCCGTTCGACATAATTCGAATTATTGGCCTTTTGCCAGAGAGTCAATCCCTGAATTTTGCTCAGCATCAGACGCGGGTTTTGTTCGCATTTTTCCCAGAGCAACGGGTCGAGTTCCCGGAAAAGGCAGGTTCCTTCAGGTCTCCAGGACCAGTAAAAATTCCAGGAGATCCGGTTTAGTGGTTTGAGGTTTTCCGGCAATTTACGATCGATCCGAAAATCGGTCCGAAAACTTTGTTCGGATTGTAAACTAAGCGTCGGCGGAACATTGGTGAATTTGGCTGTCGAGATTTCATTCATAATTTTTTAGTTGTTTGAATAAATGGATCTTATTAAAATTTGATTGCTGTTTTCCCAATTCGACAAATTTTTTAACGGGACTTTATTAAAAATAAAAAGGTCGCGGTCACCGACCCACAAATTTTTTAAATTCTTAATATAATCAAAATTCTTGGTGTTTGACAAAAATCTCAGCATCTTTTTTTGAAAAGAAAACCAGATTTATTTTTTCCACCGATGTCTTTTCGGAAAAAAAGGCCCGGATGGCGCGGGAGGAAACACGGGCCGCCCGGTATTTCGGAAAGTGGAAAGCCCCGGTCGAAATGGAGGGAAAGGCGACGGTTTTCAGGTTGTTTTGAACCGCGATCAAAAGTGAATTGGTGTAGGAATCGGCCAGCAACTTCTCCTCCAGATCGCCGTTCATTCCGTAAACCGGGCCGACCGTATGAATGACGAAACGGGCGGGAAGATCGCCGCCGCCGGTTATTACGGCTTTTCCGGTCGGCAGTCCTTTGGGATATTCGGTTTCGCGAATCTTCCGGCACTCTTCCAGAATTTGTTTTCCGCCCTTCGAATGGATCGCCCCGTCAACGCCGCCGCCGCCAAGCAGGGTCGAATTGGCGGCATTGACGATGGCGTCCGTTGTTTCAGCCGTTATATTGCCGATCTTGACCTCGACTTTGTTTTCCAAAAAATACCAATTCATTGTCCACCTTCATTTTTTTGGGTTTTTAATCCAAAGGCTCGATCCGGATTTCGTCAAATATCGCCTGCTGACGAAGGGTTTCCGCCAGTTTGACGGCCTTGTGTTTTTTCAGGATCAGAGGCGAATTCCGGCAGGAGATTTCAAAGGTCCCCTCGTCGATTTCAACAATTTCCAGATCGGCCAGCGAGATCCCCGAGGCGACCCGGATGTCCTCAAGGTTGTGAAAACGGAATTTTCCGGTCGCTTCGACGAAATCCTCGATAAACGGATCCTGAAGAGCGTGCCGGGCCTCATTGATCCCGGCGTAAAAGCCTTCGCAGATCAAACGATATTCTCCGGCAAATTCCATTCTTCCTTTTTACAACTTTTCGGTTTTTAATTCCAGATCGCCGGTTTTCATGAATTTGTGATGAACGGCAACCGCCAGACCGAAGAAAAGCCCCAGAATTCCCAGAATGGCGATGAATTTGGGGTTTAGGGATTTAACCGTTCGGAGCAGAAAATAGGCGAGCAAAATGTAGGAAGAGACCGCCCCGCCGGCCGCCAGCAGGGGAAGCCAGATCAACTCCTTTCGAAAAAGAACCGATGATTTCAGCCGCCGGGAAAAAAGTATGGTTTTCCACCGGTCGTAATCCCAGCAAACCAGATAGACCGAGGCCAGAAACATCAGGATGGTGATCAGCCAGGTCCCTTTGAAGCCGACCGAATTGGTCAAAACGGCGATGTTCAGAATGATCGGAAAAAACATCAGCGCCCCGAGATGTGAGGTTCTCGGAAAAAGAAGCAAAAGCGCGGCGATGATCTGCCCCAAACCGATAAATCGATAATAAAACCCGGTTTGCAGAAGGGCGTTGAAATAATGCCCGACCGGATCGGTGTCCGGAAGAGTTGTAAAGGGCAGACCGAGGATCTTGGGAATGCTCGGCGGGATAAAACCGATCGCCAGCAAGACTCTGGTAAAAGCCGTAAAAAGCTGTAAGAAGCGGTTGCCGGTAACCCTGGAATGAATTCGGTCGAGTTGGTTTTCGAGTTTCATACAGGATAGAAAAACGCCGGATGGAGGGAAAAAGTTTGGAAAATTTGTACTTCCCGAAGCGGGGCGGGCCGAATTATGCTTTGACCAATTTTTAAGTTATCATTTCAAAAAATTCTAAAATCAAAAAAAGGAAACAATTGTAAAATTATGATAATACCTGTTGAATGGACCGATGAAGGTGTGCGGATGCTCGACCAGCGCCTGTTGCCGACGGAGGAAAAATGGCTGATGCTCAAGACCTTTTCCGAGGTGGCCGACGGCATCAGGGATATGGTCATCCGGGGCGCACCGGCGATCGGAGTTTCCTGCGCCTACGGGATCGCGCTGGGAGCCAAAAACTTCGTCGGCACCAATGTCGATGATCTGGAAGAAGAACTGGATTACATTTCGGACGTGATGGCCAAAACCAGGCCGACCGCGGTCAACCTGTTCTGGGCCATAGACCGGATGAAACGCACCTTTGCCCGGGCCAAGGCGGATGGGAAATCGGTCAACGAGATCAAAGAGATCCTCATTCAGGAAGGGCGCGACATTCATGAGGAGGATATCGAATCTCAGCGTTTGATCGCCCAATTCGGCGGCGAACTGATCGAGGACGGCTCCAATGTCCTGACCCACTGCAACGCCGGGGCTCTGGCCACCGGCGGCGTCTGGGGGACGGCTCTGGGGGTGATTCGGGGGGCCAAGGATCAGGGCAAAAAAGTGGCGGTTTACGCCGATGAAACCCGTCCCTATCTGCAGGGAGCCCGTCTGACGGCCTGGGAAATGGTTCAGGATCAGATCCCCGTCACCCTGATCACCGACAACCAAAGCGGCCACATCATGAAAAAGGGCTTGATCCAGGCGGTGGTCGTCGGTTCGGACCGGATCGCGGCCAACGGCGATGTGGCCAACAAGATCGGAACTTATATGGTGGCGGTTCTGGCCCGTCGGCACGGAATTCCTTTTTACGTGGCGGCCCCGCTCTCGACTGTTGATCTGAATTGCCCGACCGGAGACGACATTCCGATCGAGGAAAGAGATGTTCGGGAAATAACCCACGTCAGGGACATTCAACTGGCGCCGGAAGGGGCCGGAGTCAGCAATTTTGCTTTTGACGTAACGCCCAACGAACTGGTTGACGCCATCATCACCGAAAAAGGGGTGGCCCGAAAACCTTATTCCGAAAGCCTGCGTAAGATGTTTGAAGAGGACCAGTAAAAAAAATCTGCCCGTCGGTAATTTCTTTTAAACATTTCGAAAAAAAACGCGCCGTTTGGTAAAAAGGGATTGGAAAAAACCCTTTGACGGCCGGTTTGGATCGAAGAATGAATTCGGTTTTTCCGGCGGCAATGAAAAAAAGGAAACAAATATGAAAACTTTGAAAAGATTTTCGGTGAAACTGCTCGTTCTCGGGTTGTTCTTGCAGTTGACGCCGACGGCCTTTGCCCAGATGGGCCGCAATAATGAGGAAATCAACGCCAGAATTCGCAAAGAAGCGATGGATAATTCGCAGATCATGAGAACCCTGCATTTTCTGACCGATGTTTACGGGCCGCGCCTTACCGGTTCGCCAAAATTGAAAAATGCGGGGGAATGGGCCGCCAAACAAATGCGCGAATGGGGGTTTGACAAGGCCGAATTGGAACCCTGGAATTGGGAACATTCGGGTTGGGAAAACGACCGGGCATCGGGATTTATCACCTCGCCGGTCAAGGACTCGCTGGTGTTCGAAGTTCTGGCCTGGACGCCTTCGACCAACGGCGCGGTCAAGGGAAACGCCATCCAACTGGAGATCCCGCGGGTCGCACTCAATGATGACCCGCGCTGTCGCAGAAACCCGACTCAGGAGGAATTGACCGCCTTTTTTAATCAAAGCGATGTAAAAGGCAAAATGGTTCTGGTGGGAAGTCCGAATGTGGTCGAGGTCGATTTTGACCCGCCTTCCAAACGCCTCGATGCCGACGCCATCAGCCGAAGGTTCAACCCGAGACGTTTTAACAATCAGCAAAATCCCTGTCCGACGCCCGATGTCAAAGCCCTGAGCGGGCGTGAGGCCAACGCTCAGTTCGACAAATTCCTGCTCGATAACGGCGCTCTTGTCAGAATTGATGATGCGGGGCGCGAACACGGACAGATCCGCGCCTTTTCCAACCGTTCATACGATCCAACTAAAACCCTTCCCACGGTCGTTATGCGGAACGAGGATTACGGGCGGATCTGGCGGATCCTGGATGATAAAACTCCGGTTACCCTTGAGTTCAACATTCAAAACAGCATTTATCCCGAAGGGGCTACTTCCTACAACGTCATCGGCGAAATAACCGGGACGGACAAAAAGGACGAGATCATCATGCTCGGCGGACACCTCGATTCGTGGCATTCGGCCACCGGAGCGACCGACAACGGGATCGGCTGTGCGGTGATGATGGAAGCGGCCCGAATCCTGAAGGCGATCGGGGTCAAACCCCGGCGGACGATCCGGGTTGCCCTCTGGTCGGGAGAGGAACAGGGGCTTCTGGGTTCTCAGGCCTACGTCGCCAAACATTTCGGCTCTTTTGAACATCCGAAACCGGATTTTTACAAATTCGGCGGTTATTTCAACATCGATTCGGGAACCGGACGCGCCCGCGGATTGTCGGTTTTCGGTCCTCCGGAAGCGGCCGGGATTCTCAATCAGGCGGTTTTGCCTTTTTACGACCTGAACGTTCTTGGAGCAACCAATACCGCCAGCCGCAATCTCGGCGGTTCGGATCACACATCATTTAATCAGGCCGGTTTGCCGGGGATCGGGGTTTTGCAGGATCCGATCGAATATTTCACGCACACCTGGCATACCAATCTTGATACCTATGAAAGGATCGTGCCCGAGGATGTCAAGGCCTCGGCGGCCGTCATCGCGGCGGCGGTTTATGAACTTTCCATGCGGGATGATCTTTTGCCCAGGTATTCAAGGGAAAACATGCCCAAACCTCCGGAGGGTCGGGATTGATAAAACCGGATAAAAAAGCAATTTAGGGGAGCGGGTAAAAAACTTGCTGCCCTTTTTTTCGATGCCAAAATCTCCTTGTCTCAGAGGGGTGTGTTATGGATGAAAGAGAGAAAAAAAAGCGGGAATGGGAATCGGTGATTGAATTTTACCGGAAGGTGGATGGAAAAAATAGGAATAAATATGAAGAAAAGCTTGCCAGGAGTTTTTTTACGTCAATTTATTCGGAAAAACTTTATCCCTTTGTCTCACATCGGGAATTATGCATTACACCCACTTCCCAATATACCGAAATCCGGAATTTCCCAATGGTAGGAATCTTACATTTGGGGAATGGAAAATTCTCGGTGGAATTTTGGGAAAAGCGTTGGAAGAAAAAAGAAATGAAAAGGTTTGAGACCGAGGATTCCCGGTTGTGGGATCTTTTAAACACGCTTTTACCGAAATTAATAAGCGATTCCTGAAATTACGTGAGTTCGAAATAAGCCGTCGAAGACGGCAACATTATTCCCCGCTTCGCCGCCTATAACGTCAGTTATGGAAATGGTTTAGGGCATTTTTACAAGCCATTGAAAATGGCGGAATGAAATAATATATCGCCATTTTCAATGGCTTAATATCAAATTTGCACGATTTTCCCACGGTTAACACCGTGGGCTACAAATATAACATCGGTTTCACCGATTAAATCTGAATTTCTTATCTCTAACTCACGTAAAAATAGGTTAGGCCGCGAAAATATCAATCGGGCAAATCTTTTTTCCCCTTTGATCCCTCGAAAATCCAGCCTTTTCGCCAGAAATAATACAACAAACCGGCGGCGATGGCAAACATTAGAAAAAGCGAAAACACATAACCGTAAGGAGAATGAAGTTCGGGCATGTTCTCAAAATTCATCCCGTAAATCCCGGCGATCAGCGATAAGGGCAACAGGACGGCGGAAAAAACCGCCAGAATTTTCATCACCTCGTTGGTTTTGTTGGCCGTTACCGAAAAATGAATTTCAAACAAACCGCCGACCAGATCGCGGTAGCTTTCGGCCAGATCGGAAATCCGCAACAGGTGATCGTGAACGTCGCGGAAAAAAGGGAGAATATTTTCGGGAATCTGTGGGAATTCGCCGTGTGAGATCCGGTAAAGCACTTCGAGTTGACGGGCCGAGATCCTTTTCAGGCGGGCGACGCTCCGGCGCAAATCCATGATCTCTTCGAGGATCAGATTGTCGGCGTTTTTCATCATGAAAACGCGATCCTCAAGTTCGTTGATGGCCGAGTCGAAATCGTCCACCAGAGGCATATACATATCGACGATCTTGTCCAGGATCTGGTGAAGCAGATAGGCCGATCCCCGGCGGCAGATCTGGGTGTTGTTCCGGATCTGCCGTTTGACCTCATCGATGCTCCGGAACTGCTCGTTGCGGATGGTTACGACGAAGTTTTTGCCCAGATAGCCGTCGAGTTCCTTGGTGACGAAATTGGCCGTGTTGGTCTCGTTTCTGATCCCGTGAATGATGAAGAAAAGGTAATCGGGAAACTCTTCGACCTTGGGTTGGTTGCGCGCCTCGCGGCAGTCCTCAACCGTCAGATAATGAAATTTGAAGATGTTGAGCAGGATATTTTCCGTTTCCCGCAGGTGATCCGGGGTGTTGACCTCCACGTCCACCCAGATGCAGTTATTTTCATCGGACAAAAGTCCGGGCAATTCCTCGGCAGAAAAATCCTCTTTCCATTCGTCCGTTTTTTTCGAGTAAACAAAAATTTCCATCGCTTTGTATTATTGGCCGATTTGTGAATAATTTCTTCTTTAGGTTTTTTTATTAAATATCAAAAAAAGCGAGAAGTAAAAATAGCAAAAGCCGTAATAAAGGTATGAGCAGATTAAAAGTGTTTGTGGCGGATGATGTTAATGAGGGAAAGCTGGCCCCGCTTTCGGAAGCCGGGATCGAGGTGGTCAAGGAAACCAAACTTTCGCCCGAGGAATTGGCTCAAAGACTTTCGGACGCCGACGGGGTGATCGTTCGGAGCGCCAGCCGGATCACCTCGGAAATCCTGGACCGGACCGAAAAACTGCGGGTGATCGGTCGGGCCGGTGTCGGGGTCGATAACATCGACGTTCGGGCGGCCACCGAACGAGGGGTGGTGGTGATGAACGCCCCGGACGGGAACACCATTACAACGGCCGAACACACCATTGCGCTTTTGGTTTCATTGGCCCGAAACATCCCGCAGGCTCACGCCCGGCTTCAAACCGGGGTCTGGGACAAAAAAAGTTTTACCGGCGTGGAATTGAACGGGAAAACTTTGGGGGTTATCGGTCTCGGGCGGATCGGTCGGCACGTGGCCGGGATCGCCAAAGGGTTCGGAATGAAGATTTTCGCTTACGACCCTTTCGTCTCCGATGAGCAGGCCCGTGAAATGGGAATAGAGATGGGCAAACTGGAAGATGTTTTCTCCGGCTCCGATTTTATCACCATTCACACTCCGGTAACGGATGAAACCCGCGGAATTATCGGGCCCAAAGCTTTTTCCAAAATGAAAACCGGTGTTCGCCTGATCAATTGCGCAAGGGGCGGTTTGGTTGATGAAAGCGCATTGCTACTGGCCATCGAAGGCGGAAAGGTGGCCGGGGCGGCCCTCGATGTCTACGAGAACGAACCGCTCCCGCCGGACTCTCCTCTGTTGGGAAATGAAAAGATCATCACCACACCGCATCTCGGAGCCTCGACCACCGAAGCCCAGGAAGGAGTGGCGCTGACCGTCGCCCAGCAAATCAGGGATTATCTTTTGAAGGGCGAACTTCGAAACGCCGTAAACGCCCCGAGCGTGGCCGCGTCCGAACTCGAAACCCTCGGACCCTTTATCGAACTGGCGGAAAAACTTGGTCGCTTTCAGGCTCAGATTATGAAACAGGAGGTGATCTCGGAGGTCGAACTGGAATACACCGGCGAACTGGCGGAGAAGGACTGCGCTCCGGTAACACGGGCGTTTTTGGCCGGTTTGTTGCGGGACGTGTCGGCCCGGATCAACATCATCAACGCCATTCACATCGCCGACGAGCGGGGGATCAACATCAAGACCAGTTACAAAAAATCGGTCAAGGCCGGGAACGCCGACATTCGGACCAGGATTTCGACCCTCGATGCCGAACAACACGTGTCAGGACAGGTTTTTGCCGACGGTCAGGGGCGGATCACACAGATCGGCGATTTCAAGATTGAAGCCGTTCCCAACGGGTATATGCTGATCACCAAAAACAAGGATGTGCCCGGAGTGATCGGAAAGATCGGAACTTTGTTGGGGGAAAATGAGGTCAATATCAGCCGTTTTTATCTGGGGCGGGATTCCCAGGGCGGCGAGGCGCTGGCGGTGATCGAGATCGATTCCCCTCTGCCGGATGAGATCCTGACCGGGTTGCGGAACATTGACGAGGTCAATATCGCCCGTCAGGTTAAACTTTGACCCCTTCGAAATTTACCTCAGCATTGTTTTTTCGGTCGAGAGGCAAGGATCCGATCCGAAAAAAATAGCGCAGTTGTTGTTGTCCCGGGTGTTTTTTTTACAAAAAAACTTGATACCGTTTCGATAAATTAACTATCATCAATCAATTAAAAATCTACTTATTTCGCGATGATTCAACATAATACAACCCTTAAGGTCGAAAACGTGACCAAGCGGTTTGATGAGGTAACCGCCATTGAAAACCTCAGTTTTGAGGTCCGGCCCGGCCGGATCTTCGGTTTTTTGGGACCCAACGGTTCGGGAAAAACCACAACCATCCGAATGATCGTCGGGATCACGGCTCCGGACGAGGGAAGGATCGAACTTTTCGGCCGGAAATATTCCCCGGCGGTGCAGGAGAGGATCGGTTATCTGCCGGAGGAAAAAGGTCTGTATCGAAAAGTAAAGGTCCGCGATCAGCTTCGGTATTTCGCCGCTCTCAAGGGCGTTTCTCAGGCCGAGGCCGACAAGCGGATCGATTTTTGGCTCGACCGGATGGAGTTGTCAAAATGGAAGATGAAAAAGGCATCGGATCTTTCCAAGGGGATGCAGCAAAAGATCCAATTCATCTCCACCGTTCTGCACGACCCGGAACTGCTGATCCTGGACGAGCCGTTTTCGGGCCTCGATCCGGTCAATGTCGGGTTTTTGATGGATGTCATAGACGAATATAAATCGGCCGAAAAAACGATAATCTTCTCGACCCATTTGATGGAGACGGCGGAGCGGTTGTGCAAGGACATTCTTTTGATCAACAATGCCCGAAAAATCCTCTCCGGAAGTCTTCGCCAGATCAAGGGAAGTTACGGGAAAAATCTGATTGCCCTCCGGGTTTCCGGCGGTCGGGAGGTTTTGGAAGATAAAAATCTGGTGGTTGACATCAAGGAACACGCCGACGAATTGGAGGTTCAGCTGGCGGAAAATTCCGATCCGCAGGTACTGCTCAGCCGTTTGGTGGGAGCCGGGGCCAGGGTTTCCAAATTCGAGAGGATCGAACCGAGTTTAAATGATATTTTCATTGATAAAGTAAAAGGGGAGGGATCGAAAATTGAAGTTCAATAAATTTTTCGCCGTTGTCCGGCACGAATACAAAAAGATCGTTCTGAGGTGGGCTTTTTTGATCGGAACCTTCCTTCTACCGGTGATGGTCGGAGTATTTACATTTGTTCCGGCCCTGATCTTTTCCATTCAGGGTGAGCCGACCCGGATCGCCATCTATGATCCGACCGGCAAGATCAGCTCCCGTCTGAAGCAGAATCTTTCGGCCGAAAAAATGGAGGAGAGAGCCCGCAAAGCCGCCGCCGATTCAATCAAAGAGCTCAATCCCTCGCAGGAGGAACGGCTCAGGAATAATACCCGGCAATTTCAGGACAATTTTCAGTTTTCGGATTTTGACGGAACGGGAAAATCCATCGAGGAGATTCGAAAAGAACTCTCGGCCAAGGTCGGCGCCAAGGAGATCGATGCCTTTTTGATCGTTCCCGAAGATTTCGGAACCGAAAATGCCAAGTTTGAATTTTTTTCCAGAAATTCGGGTGATATGATCCTGAACTCCACCTTTGAAGATGCGCTCAACAGCGCGATCCGCTCCCAGCGTCTGGCCGATGCCAATATCAACGAGGACCTTTTGAAGAAATTCGATAAAAAAGTCGATTTTGAGGTCAAAAAGCTGGATGAAACGGGGGCCGAAAAAGAGGACGCCGGTGGATTTTTCGCCGGTTTCGTGATCGCCCTTTTGATCTATATAACCCTGGCGGTTTACGGTCAATTGATCTTATCGGCGGTGGTCGAGGAAAAAGAGACAAAAGTGGCGGAAGTTTTGTTTTCCTCGGCCAGCCCGTTCGAGTTGATGATGGGAAAACTGTTTGGAGTCGGATTGGCGGGTTTAACCCAACTGGGAATCTGGGTCGGTTCGATCCTGATCTGTCTCGGAATATTGCTTCCTCAACTGGCCATGCTGGGGGTTACAATTCCGGCCATTAGTCCGGTTTGGGTTTTTTATTTTTTCATCTTCTTTCTGCTCGGTTTTTTTACCTATGCGTCGATCTTCGCTCTGATCGGGGCAATGGTGCCGAGCGTTCAGGAAGGAGGGCAGTTCGCCTTTCTTCCGATCATGTTGATGCTCGCCGGTTTTTATTTTTGTTTTGCCATTCTGCGCAACCCCAACTCCACTCTTTCATTCTGGGCCTCGATCGCACCCTTTACGGCACCGATGGCGATGACGGTTCGGATCTTTATGGAAACCCCGCCTTTCTGGCAGATCCTGCTGGCCATTCTGATCAATTCGGTTGCGATCGCCTGTTTGGTCTGGGTTTCGGCCCGGGTTTACCGCGTCGGAATGTTGATGTACGGAAAACGGGCGACCATTCCCGAGGTTTGGAAATGGATCCGTCAAAGTTAGGGGCGGTGAAACTGAAAAGAAGAAAAGTTGGCAAAAATGGCGGTGGAGATTGAAAAAAAATACCTTTTGACGGCGGAACAAAGGGCGGGCGTGCTGGAGAGTTTAAAACGGATCAAGGCCGTTTTCATCCGCGAGGATTTCGAGGAGAACATTATTTATCAGGGCGGAATCCTAACCCTTGAGGGGGCCGTTTTGAGGATCAGGAAGGTCGGAGGAGAGACGATCCTGACCTACAAAAAAAGGCTCGGGGACCAAACGGCGGTCAAACGACAGGTCGAACATGAAACACGGGTCGAGGATGCGGCCCGGATGGACGAGATCATCGGTTGTCTGGGTTTCGAAAAAGCGCTGGTTTATGAAAAACGAAGAGGGATCTGGCGTTTGGATGAAGTTGAAATCGTTCTCGACGAATTGCCATTCGGTCTTTATATGGAGATCGAGGGAACGGAATCTTCCATTTCAAGGGCCGAAAAACTTTTGGGAGCCTCATCTCTGAGGATCGAGCATTTGACTTATCCCCATTTAACTCAAAAGTTCGGCGAGAAAAAAGGGAAGTTGACCGAAGCCAGATTTCCATTAAATTAGGCTTGGAGGCCGCCTTTTTCCCGAAAAATATTGTAAAACTGCAAGCAGATGGGTTATCCTCGTTCCTAAATACATAAAAGAGGAGAGGTGGCTTATGACCAAGCATATTGTCGGAATCATAATATTCAGTTTTATCGTCGGAACCAGCGCGGTGATCGGAAGTTTGTTTTATACCGTTCCCGGTCCCGATTCGGTCAGCGTTACCGAAACGGACAATTACGTATATAAGAAGAAGAAAAAAAGACGTTGCCGGAGAAAGAAAAGACGTCCCCGTCAGGAACTTAACGGAGAGGCAACAATCAAAATCCAGCAGGCGGTTTTTAACCAAGCAACCCGCAAACTCGACACCAGAATTTTACTGGAGCGCGAGGATGATTCAACCGAGGCGGTGGATGTCGCCCTTCATTTTTTTGTCAGCGACAAATACAGCACCCGGCATCTGGCGACCGAATTCATATCGGTTTCGCCGCAACTTTTTGGCGCCACGGAAAAAGGTCAACGTTTCAGCAATTCTTTTTCCTGGCTGACCGATCTCCAAACCCGGGAGAATTTGTATGTCATGCCCGAAGTCGTCGGCGACCGGAACTCTTATTTGAAGAATCCGCCGACCTTCAACCCTTTTGAAGCGACCGCAATTTTGCTCAATTCGGGGGTCGGCAGGTAATAATTTCAAAAAAATTTGCAAATCTGATTTGCCAGGTTCGTTCAATTCTAAATTGGAACCTGGGAAATCAGATTTTTTTTTGGAGGAAATTTGTGATGCGAGAAAAAAAGACTTTGGGAAACAACTTGAAATTTACGGTGGTTTTGTTGCTTATCGGCTCGATCCTGTTTTCGGCCTGCAATCAAAAACAAGGAGACAGTTTGGCGGAAAAAGAACCGGGACCAAAACCCTATCCCGATAATGTGACGGCCAATAAGGCCCCGATTCCGGCGGGCGAATCCGATAGGCAAATGGCGGGGGATGAGGAGTTTACCAAAGGGGAAAGATACGCGGAAATCAGCGAAAATCCATTTCTGGAAACTTCCAGAGCGCCGCTTTCAACCTTTTCAATTGATGTTGATACCGCCTCTTACGCCAACGTCCGTCGCTATATAAATCAAGGACAAATGCCGCCCAAAGATGCGGTTCGGATCGAAGAGCTGGTCAATTATTTCGAATACGATTATCCCCAGCCGGTCGGCGATGAACCCTTTTCGGTCAATACCGAAGTGGCCAATGCTCCCTGGAATCCTAAACATAAACTGATCCAGATCGGCCTTCAGGGAAAGAACGTTTCGCTCGATAACCTGCCTCCTTCCAATCTGGTTTTTCTGCTCGATGTTTCCGGTTCGATGAACGATCCGAATAAACTCCCTCTGCTCAAGCAATCCTTCGGAATTCTGCTCGACCAATTATCCGCCAAAGACCGGGTGGCGATCGTCGTTTACGCCGGATCGAGCGGTCTGGTTTTGCCATCGACACCGGCCGACCGGAAAGAGGAGATACTCCGGGCGCTGAACAGCCTTCAGGCCGGCGGTTCGACCAACGGCGGACAGGGAATTCAGCTGGCTTACAGAACGGCTCAGGAAAACTTCATTTCTCAGGGAAACAACCGGGTCATCCTGGCGACCGACGGGGATTTCAATGTCGGGTTGAGCAGCGATCAGGCGCTTGTAAATCTGATCGAACAAAAACGACAGAGCGGGATCTATCTTTCGGTTCTCGGTTTCGGGCGGGGAAATCTGAACGATTCGATGATGGAAAAACTGGCCGACAAGGGAAACGGAAATTACGCTTACATCGACTCTCAAACGGAGGCTCAAAAGGCCCTCGGTTCGCAGATCGCCGGAACCCTTTACACCATCGCCAAGGATGTCAAGATCCAGGTTGAGTTCAACCCGGCCAAAGTTGCGGGTTACAGGTTAATCGGTTATGAGAACCGGCTTTTGGCCGACCGCGATTTCAACGACGATAAAAAGGACGCCGGAGAGATCGGTTCCGGGCATTCCGTAACGGCCCTTTACGAGATTGTTCCGGCGGGACAAAAGATCGAGAACCCCGGGGTTGATGATTTGAAATACTCAAAATACGAGCCGACCGGCACGAAGTTTTCAAACGAACTGATGACGGTGAAACTCCGTTACAAGGAACCGAAAGAAGACACCAGCCGTTTGCTTTCGATCGGTGTTCTGGACAACCAAAATCCGATCGAAAATGCTTCCGAAAACCTGAGGTTCGCTTCGGCGGTCGCCCAATTCGGAATGCTTTTACGCGATTCGGCCTACAAGGGAAATTCATCCTTTGAAAAAATCCTCAATCTGGCCCAATCTTCCCGCGGGAGCGATTTGAAGAATTATCGAGGGGATTTTGTTGAAATGGTTTCAAGGGCGAGAAGTCTGAAATCCTGATCGTTGGCGAGTTTTGGCCCGGCGGGAAAAATTTATCTTTTCCGCCGGGCCAAAACTCTAATTGTTTATCAGATCGAGGATGTCCTGAATGATCCGGTCCGGTTGAAAAGGTTTGGTGTGGTATTTTTGAAAACCCGATTCAATGGCCATTTTTTTGTTTTCAACCGAGGCGAAAGCGCTCAGGGCCAGAGCCGGAATTTCCCCGCCCTTTTCGGGCGGGAACTTTCTCAAATTGGAAAGCATTGTGTAACCGTCCTGCCCGGGCATGGCCAGATCCGAAATGATCAGATCCGGCAGGTGGTTTTCCAGATTTTCAAGGATCTCAAAAGCCATTTGGGCCGAGTCGGCGCTTTTGACCTCGGCCCCGTTTTGTTCGAGGAAAAGCTGAAGCACTTCGCGCGAATCGGGTTCGTCCTCGACGATCAGAATTTTAAATGGTTCGAGGGCTTTCTTGGGCCGGGAAACCTGAACGGAGGCCTTCTTGCCCTGTTTTTTATTTTTGGAATAAAGCGGAAGCTGAACGGTAAAGGTTGATCCTTTGCCGAGTCCCTCGCTTTCGGCCCAAATTTTTCCCTTGTGTTTTTCAACCAAAATTTTGGCGATCGAAAGCCCCAAACCCAAACCTCCCTGATCGTTTTTATCATCCCCCTGACGAAATTGTCGAAAAATATGAGGAAGGTTCTGTTGGCTGATGCCCTGGCCGTTGTCAATTACCCGAACGAAAACATTTTCCTTATCGTTCTCTACCTCGACCCGGATCTTTCCGCTATCGGGTGTGAATTTGAGAGCGTTCGAAAGCAGATTTGAAATAACCTGCTGGAGTCTGATGGTGTCGCCGTAAACCATTATCTCCGGATTTTCGGCCGAAATCTCCATATCGATGTTTTTGGAATCAGCCGTCGGTTTTTGAAGATTGTTGACGGTTTTGATGATTTCAAAAAGATTGGTTTCCCGGTATTCGAGCTTCAAACGGCCGGATGCGACCCGTGAAGAATCCAGCAGATCATCAAGGATTTTGGCCTGGGAACGGGCGCTTTTTTCGATCGTTTCCAACGCCTTTGATTGGGTTTCAGTATCGATATCGCGATTGAGGAGGATTTTCGTCCATCCGAGGATGGCGTTCAAAGGGGATCGAAGTTCATGGGAAACGACGGCGAGAAAAAAGTCCTTGGCCCGGTTGGCTTCAACGGCCTCATCGCGGGCTTTTTTCTCCCTGGCGTAAACTTTTGAAAGCTCCTCGCTGGCCAGTTTTTTGTTGGTTATTTTTTGCACCACACCCATCATCTTCAAGGGGTTGCCCTCGGAATCAAGGAAGGATCTCCCCCGGGCTGAAATCCAGTGAATCTCGCCGTTGGAATAAACAACCCGATATTCTTCCTGGTATTCGGCGCCGTATTTTTGAGATTCCATCAAAGCGTTTTCGATCCTTTTCCGGTCTTCGGGATGCAAAATATCCAAAAAGGACTCGATGGTAATTGTTCCCTCGGGCGGGATTTCAAAAAAATGGTTGCAGGTCGGAGTCGAATAAATCTTGTTTTTTACCAGATCCCAGAACCACAGCCCGACTTCGGCATTTTCAGCCGCGAAAAGCAGTTGTTCGCTTTTTTCCTTGTAAAATTGAATTTCCTGTTCACGCGTCGTTACCTCCTGTGCGCAAAAGAAAATCCCTTCCAACCGCCCTTCTTCATTAGGGATCGGATGAAGGTTGAGTTCAATGACTATTTTATTTTGGGCGCTTATCCGAAAATCGAGGAGAACCTTGGTCTTTTCCCCATTTTTGGCCCGGGTAACGGCCTCCATCACAATTGAGGCGTTATTTTCCGAGGTTTGCCAAAAAACGGTTTCGATAAGATTCTGGCCCACCAGGACCTCGGGATTTATCTCAACCTTTTCGAACACCCTTCCCGACAGGTTACCGACGGTTCCGTCCGGGTTTAGCATTCCGTAAAAGGAAAAGACATCATCAAAAATTTCTTCGACTTTGTTGCCAGAAACCAGTTCCACTTTTATTCTCCGTTTTTGCTGATATAAGAAAAAAATATTGTTTCAGAAACATTTTATCATCGGAACAAAAAACCTGAAGCCGACCGAAAACAAGGAAATAAGAAATAAATACCCCCGTTCCGCCGGAAACGGGGGTATGCTTCCAAATATTTAATTGATTAGTTGCTGGTCAATTAAATTTTTTTCTTTGCTAAACCACTCTTCTTCCGCTGACCAGTCGGATGATTAAAACAACAACCGCCAGTACTAAAAGAATGTGAATAAGACCGCCGATCGACGCCGGTCCGGCAATTAAACCCAATAACCATAACAAAACCAAAACCACGATGATCGTTTCTAACATTTTTTTCTCTCCTTTTTCTATTTAATTTCAAACAATAAGTTTTACCAACGGTAACTTTATCACCAATTTACGTGCCAAAAAGGATAAGTGGTTATGTTTGTAGCGATTTAAAAGAGTTGAAAAAAAAGGTGAGAGGGAAAAAAGGGATAATAAGTATCATTTTAATACGTTTTGGTTTGCCCGTAGGGCAAGGTTTTTTTTTTGCCTGATGTTCGGAAAATATTCCCGCCCTCTTTAATTTTTTTTTTGAGGATAATAAAAAAAAATGACCAAAATTACCTTAATAATGAAAACAACAAAAAGACCAACCGGGTTGAAAAAAAATCGGGGAATTCTCAAATCAAAAAACGCTCGTTTTCGAGAATTTGACCTTTAGTTCGAAAAAGATGCAAAACGTATCAAATCGCTACGGATTATTTGAAAACCGGAAAGGGGAAAAGTTGTTCCAAAATGAATAAATGTAATTGTCACAACAGTTTCAGGTTCTTGGCACGCTTGTTGCACCTAGTAAAATCTCGAAAGGCGATCGTGATAAATAAATTTGAGATTGCCAAGAAACAGGGAGAAGAAGGATTATGCAAAACACAACTGGTACAGCGGCTGAGAAAATAAAAAACGAGTCTTTAAAGATCGTCGAAGATGTCAGAGAAAAAACTGAAGAGAAGACTCAGACCATAAAAGAGCGACTTTCGGAGAATCTGGCCGGTGCGGCCGAAAAGGTTCATGAAAAATCGGATTCGACTCAACAGTTTTTGGACGAAAAGACCGATAATTTTAACGATTTCGCCCATCAGAAAATTGAAAGGGTAAATCAAATCGGTCACCGGGCGGCGGAAGCTCTGGGAAGTTCTTCAGAATATGTCCGAAACTTTGATTTGGAAGAGAAAAGACGGCAATTGGTCGAAACCGTAGGCCAAAACCCGGGTAAGGCCCTAATTTTTGCCGGATTTGCCGGATTGATTGTCGGTTTATTGATAGGCAGTCGCAAGTCGAATTAACTGTCTGTCAATTTTCCGGGGAGCGTGAACAAAAGGGAGGAGGTGAGTTAAGGGGGCTTGCCTCCTTTCTTTTTGAAACGGTTGATTTCGCGATAGAAATCAAAGAAGTGATTTCGTCATTAAATTTTTGTTATAATAAAACCACTCTTTAATGCATTTTGAAAATTGTTGACGGGAAATGATTGGATTAATATGCTGAACAAAGCTCTGGTAATTGATGATGACAAGGCAACTCTGGAATTGATGAAGTTTCAGTTGGAATCAGAGGGTTTTCAGGTGAAAACCGCCGATCGGGGGAAAAAGGGACTGGAGTTCGTCGAGGAAATTGAATTCGACATCATTCTTACGGATTTGAATTTACCCGATATAAACGGCATCGAAATGGTCCGCCGTTGTAAAGAAACCTCACCCGACACGGAAATAATAATGATCACCGGTTACGGTTCGACGGAAAAAGCCGTTGAAGCAACCAAGGCCGGTGCTTTTTATTATGTGGAAAAGCCGATTGAGTTCGAGGAACTTCTGGTATTGATCGAAAAGGCGATTGACCGAAAAAGTCAAATGGCCGAGATCAAGGAGTTGCGGGGAAAACTGTCAAGTCGAACTTCGTACGAAGGGATCATCGGCGGAAGTCGGGGGATGCAGGACATTTACGAGATTATTGAAAGCGTTGCCGAATCGGATGCCAACATTCTGATCTTGGGTGAAAGCGGGACGGGAAAAGAAGTCATCGCCAATGCCATTCATTATAAAAGCCACCGCAAGAAAAAACCCTTTGTCAAATTAAATTGTTCGGCTCTTCCCAAAGAACTGATCGAATCCGAACTTTTCGGACATAAAAAAGGCGCGTTTACCGGAGCGACAACCGATAAAACCGGATTTTTGGGCCGAGCCAATGGCGGAAGTCTCCTGCTGGACGAAATCGGGGAAATGCCGCTCAGTCTGCAACCCAAACTTTTGAGGGTTTTGCAGGAACGTATCTATTACCAGGTCGGAAGCGACAAACCCCAGGAGGTCGATTTTCGTCTGATTTCTTCCACCAATCGAAGTCCATTTGAGGCGATAAAGGAGGGAAATTTAAGAGAGGACCTTTATTATCGGATCAACACCATCGAGATAAAGATTCCCCCTTTAAGGGAACGGATGGAAGACGTTCCCATGCTGGCCGAACATTTTCTAAAAATTTATATCGACAAATATGAGAGAGATGATCTGAAGTTTTCGGAAAACGCCTACAATCAAATGCTCAATTATAATTGGCGGGGAAATGTCCGCGAACTCCAACACGTAATTGAGAGAGCGGTTTTGCTCACCAAAAAAGGAAAGATTGATGAACTCAATATTCCAAAGAATTTGGAAGGCCCGGTTACATTCGAAACTCTGGCTGACAAAACGGTTTCTTCCGAGTCGGGACCGAGAAGCGAATCCCCGACAAACGGAAACGGTTTATTCACAAATCCGGAGTTGTCCGAGGATGAGCTTTTTCAAAAGATCGGAAAGTTTATCGTTGATAAATTGCCAGAACCCAAGGAAGGTGAAGATCAAAAAGATGTATTTAACGAATTAGAAAATGTGGTAGTGCAGGCGGCTTTGAAAAGAACAAACGGAAATAAACAGGCGGCGGCCAATCTTTTGGGGTTATATCGGCCTCGTTTGTATGGGATGATAAAACGCCATAATCTGAAGGGGAAGGTTTAAGAAAACATCCATCAAGGCTGGCTTGATGGATGTTTTCCGTTTCCGGTTTATCATTTATTGACCGGAGCAGTAACATTGATATCCACGTCCGTATCGGGTGTCCCCTTTTTATTAAGGACTCCGCTGTAAAAAATCGCGCCGGCGATGATGGCAACGATTATTAAAGTTGTTAAGGCCCAAATCATATTTATTCCAACATTGTTTTCTTCCTGCATATTTTTTCTCCATGTTTTTTTGTTAATAACTTCCGATATTTATCCTGCAAGGCCAATGCCAAATATGTTAACCGTTTTTATTAGTGAGTTTACAGGTGGTAGTGGGAAACCGGCCATCCGAATTTGGTCGGTTTCTGTAATAATTTGAAACAGGTGAAAAAAAATCAAGGCTTAAATTTCTGGAAAAAAAAGAAAACCGGCCGAGAAAATTAAAAAAAAATTAACCTGAAAGGCATAGCAATTGCCTGATAATAAATAATGTTTTTGATAAATTAAAAAAAGGAAATAACGTGTCCGACTTTAGAGACAAATTACAAAAGAGAACAACCACCGCTTTCCCGTTTTTGGTTCTGGCGGTCTCTGTAATGCTCACTATCGGGGTTACCTATAATTTTTATCAAAGTGCAAAAAGCAAAGATTTGATCAGGTTCCAAAATGAGGTCAGCCGGGTGCAATCGGCTTTTGAAAACCGGCTCAGTTTATACATCTCCCTCCTCAAGGGCGGTCGCGGTTTTGTCGAATCGGTGGAAAATCTGAATTGGCAGAATTTTGCCAATTACGTGGAAAGTCTGGAAATAGACAAGAATTATTCCGGTATTCAGGGAATCGGTTTCAGCAAACGCATCAAAGCGGATGAAAAGGCCGCACTGATCGAAAAAATGAAATCCGAAGGCTACACGGATTTTAAGATTTTTCCCAAAACCGAAAAACCGATTTTTCACACAATTATTTACATCGAGCCAATGACAGACAGGAATTTAAGAGCGATCGGTTTTGATATGTCCACCGAGGAAAATCGTCGCGAGGCTCTGGACCGGGCAATGGATTCGGGGAAAGCCTCGGCAACTGGAAAGGTAACTTTGTTGCAGGAAACCGGGGATGATCCCCAATCCGGATTCCTGATCTATCTGCCGATTTACAAATTCGGACAACTGCCGATTTCAGTTGAAGAAAGAAGGGAAAATCTGGTCGGTTATATATACAGTCCTTTTCGGGCCGGCGATTTCCTCAAGGAAATACAGCAAAAAACAGCCAGCCGGAACATCGGTTTCGCCATTTATGACGGGGAAATAAAACTTGAGAATCTGATGGCAAGTGTTTCGGGCGAAAATGGTCCGGTCGACCAAAACCTTTTGGGACAGACCTTTCATTCCCGAACCGAACTGGAGGTGGCCGGTCGCACATGGAAGATCGAGTATTACGACCTCCCCCAATTTTCTGAGCAATCAAGCGTCAGTTGGACCCCGCTGATCTTTTTGAGCGGGGTTGCGTTTAGTTTCCTTTTGTTCGGGATGACCTATTGGGAATCGACGGCCCGGGCAAAATTGCAAATAACCGCCGCCGAACTGTTTGAAATGGAAAAACAAAAACAGGTGTTGCTCGAAAACGAGCAACAGGCCAGATTGACGGCCGAAAAGGCGAATGCCACAAAGGATGAGTTTATCGCCGTTGTTTCCCACGAATTGAAGACCCCGCTGAACGCCATAGCGGGTTGGACCCGGATCCTGAAAACCGACGAACTTACCGAGAACACCAAGGAACTGGCGCTCGGGAAAATTGAAAAAAATGTTCGAACTCAAACCAAGCTGGTCGAAGAACTCATCGATTATTCCCAGATCCTGGCCGGAAACAGCGCATTGCAGAAAGAATTAATTGAATTTTCCGACCTTTTTGATCAATGTGTCGGGGAGATCGAACCCCTTGCCTCGGATAAGGGAATCGAGTTCGTAAAGGAAAACCATTTAAACGGACAAAAGGTTTCGGGGGACGAATTAAAACTCAGAACGGCTTTTCGTAATTTATTGTCCAATGCGATCAAATTCACCGATCAGGGTGGAAGAATCGAAACCCGTGTTTCTGAAGAAAAGGGACAGATCCAGGTCGCGATCAAAGACAATGGCCGGGGAATCGATTCCGACTTTCTTCCTCATATTTTTGAACGATTCTGGCAGGCAGACACCTCGATCACCCGCAACGTCGGCGGGTTCGGCCTCGGCCTGACCATTTCAAATCAGATCATCAAACTTCATCAGGGAACCATCCGGGCCAAAAGCGATGGCCTCGGAAAAGGCGCCGAATTCATCATCACAATCCCCACGGAAAAGGAGTAAAAGAAAACAATTTGTTGTATTAAATCGGTACAAAACTCATTCCTTTCGACTTTTCTAAAAAACAGAAAAAATTCTCTAAACCCCTGAGTGGCGTGGCATTAAGCGAGATTTTTGTTAGGCTGGCACGGTGGTTGCACTCCTTAAGATTAAAACCCCCGCATTTTTTCAATCTCCAAAAATCGGGCGGTTGACCAATTCCAAAGGAGGAATAAATATGAGAAAGCAAATTATCAGATCTTTACTATTAAATTTGGCGGTTTTGTTGGTTGCCGGGACGAGCTTGGTTCAGGCCCAGAATCGTCCATATAAGGTCCGGGATTCTCAGGTTCAGTATATTTTGAACCGGATCGAGTCGAGGACGGACACCTATAAACGGGAAATGAACACGGCGCTCGACAAAAGCCCGTTGAATAACACCAAAAGCGAGGATTTGGTAATGGATTACATTACCAATTTCGAAAACGCAACCGATCTGCTCAAACAGAAATTCGATGTCAAGGAATCGGTGGTGGCCGACGTTCAGGATGTTCTGACCCGGGCCGCTTACATCGACCGGTTCATGAAAAACAATTCTCTGACCACCCGAGCCCAGACCTATTGGCGCTATCTGGTTTCGGATTTAAACACTTTGTCCCGATATTACGGGGTAACCAGCGATTGGCGGTCGGCACCCGCGACGATCAACACTCCGTACAGGGTTTCGGACGATCAGGTCGAAACGACTTTGAAGAGTATTGAGTTGAAAACCGATCAGTTCAAAAGATCGCTCGACCGGGCCTTGGATCGGAGCCGCATCAACGGAACCACCACCGAAGATTCCGTCAATCAATATGTCGGTGAATTTGAAACGGCGACCGACAATTTAAAGCGCAAATTTGAAATGAAAAAGTCGGTTGCGGAGGACGTTCAGGAGATTCTGAACAAGGCTTATTACATCGACAATTTCATGAAGAACAACCGTTTGAGAATGCGGGCTGAAAACGACTGGACCGGTTTAAAATCGGATCTCGATGTTTTGGCGGGTTATTACAATGTCAGCTGGAACTGGACGACCCCGCCGGTCGGGGACACCGCCGGAAATGATCGGGTCTTCAACGTTCCGCCGCGCACCATTCAGGCTTTGATCAACAGCATCGAATCGAAAACCGACGTTTACAAAAGAGAGATGAACACGGCATTGGACAAAAGTTTTCTTAACAATTCCAAAAGCGAGGATGCAATTTTCGCTTACATCACCGATTTTGAGAACGCTTCGGATGCATTGAAGCAAAATTTTGATGCCCGCAAGTCGAGTCCGACCGATGTTGAGAACGTTTTGAACCGGGCTTATTACATCGACGGTATTATGCGCGAATACCGATTCACCGGATCGGCCGAAAATCAGTGGAGAATGCTTCGCGGGGATCTGGAAAAATTGAGAGATTATTACAGCGTAAAATTTGATTTCAATAACCGTCGGTACATTCCCGTGAGCCGTTTTGATGAAATGCTGACGGGGACATACCGATTGAATGCGGCTCAAAGCGATAATGTTGCGGACATTGTTGCGGGGGCGGTAAACAATTCACCGGCCAACCGTCGCGACAGATTGCAACGAAATCTGGAAAGAAGGCTTAATTCGCCGGAAATGCTGGCGATCGAAAAAAGAAATGATTCGATCACGTTGGCTTCGACCGATATGGAGCAAACCTCTTTTCAGGTGGACGGAGTCGGCCGAGATGAAACGCTTCCGGGCGGAAAAACGGTGAAATTGACGGCAGATTCCAATTACAACGGAGTTTCCCTGAATTTTGAGGGAGACCGGATCAACGATTTTTATATCAGCTTCATGCCCTGGAATAACAACCAGCTGAGAGTCATCCGTCGCGTTTATCTGGAAAACCGGGATGAAACCGTAACGGTTTACAGCGTCTATGACAAGGTGAACCAAAACGCCCGCTGGAACGCCATAAACCGGAATAATAATGCCGGGACCTCGGAGGAATATTTTGTGGTTCCGAACAACACGCCGGTAACGGCGGTTCTGGATACCCCGATCACGACCAAAGCCAGTCAGGACGGCGACCGGTTTGCCATGACCGTTACCGGACCGGCTCATTACAACGGAGCGGTTATCGAGGGGCATGTGGCAAAGGCCGAAAGATCGGGACGCGTTTCCGGAAGGGCCAATCTGACCCTGGAATTTGACACAATTCGACTGACCAACGGCAAGACCTATCGTTTTGCGGGTTACGTTGAGGAAGTAAAAATGCCGAACGGGGAGGAGATTTCGGTCAATAATGAAGGAACGGTTAAGGACGATTCGCAAACCAAAAAAACCGTAACCCGGACCGGGATCGGGGCCGCCATCGGTGCGGTTATCGGTGCCATTGCCGGAGGCGGAAAAGGGGCTGCGATCGGGGCTTTGATCGGAGCCGGAGCCGGAGCCGGGACCGTTGTTCTCGAAGGCCGGGATGATGTCAACCTGGAAAAGGGAACGGAATTTACCCTGACGGCGACCGCCCCTAATCAAACCGCAAGAAACCGTTAACCATTCAAAAAAAAATGATCAAGGAAAGGTGAGCCCGGCGCTCACCTTTTTTTTGGGAACAGTACAAGCCGGTGTTTTGAATTGATACGAAATCAACCGAAACCCAACAAAAAAGTGGTGAAAACCCCCGGAATTACCCCAAAAACTTTGGCACAAGATTTGATTAATCAACATTACAGAGGTTCGGTGATCAGACCGAACCGGGAATTTATAGAGTTTATGGATTTAACAATGATGGAAAGTGGAAAAAAAGAAAATTCCCGATATAAAGCGTCAGGGATGGTCATCAGAAAAGATCACACGGGAGAGCGCTAACAAAGATCCCGGTGAGACCATCAGACAAATCCTTCGGGGAGATGAAACAAAGGGGGATCCCGAAAAAAGAGATTTTGCCGGAAGTCCTCCAACGGAATTAACTCCGCAGGAAAAGGAGGAAAAAAAGAAGTAATAAGGGGGAAAATCACATGTACGATAAAAAACTTGAAACAGAAGAAAATCAAAGGACGGCCAATTATGAAACGATCCAAACCGACATCAAAAGAGAGGTCGGAAGGGAGATCACTTCAAAAGCCGAAAGAAAAAGCCGGGCCGATTCATCGGCAGTTGAAAATGTGGCTGATGATCTCAGAGAAAAGGCCGTTCGGGAGATCGTGTCGACGGAAAGGGAGATAGAGGTCGGCCGGGCCCTTGCAAGGTTTTCCCAAATTGTTGATTATATTTTCTTTATAATTTACGGTTTGTTGGGGATTCGCCTTTTGCTGGCTCTTTTTGCCGCCCGAAGCGGAGCCGATTTCGTTCAATTTATCCGTTCGGTAACGGAACCTTTTTACGCTCCGTTCAGAGGGATCGTTCCGAGCCCTTCGATTGAAGGCGGGTTTACTCTGGCCCTCCCGATCGTAGTCGCACTTTTTGTTTATGTGCTTTTGCATCTGGCGGTTAACGGTTTTTTCAGAATTTTTGTCCATAGAAAGACCACCGTATGATAGAATGTTGCTATCGAAAAAAGTTGGTGGGGTCCGGTTAATTTTTCCGGGCAAATTATTTCCAAAAGGAGAAAAAAACTATGGGTATTATTTGGCAATTGATCGTTGGTTTGATCATCGGGGCGATAGCTCGTCTGTTGTTGCCGGGCAGGGAACCGATCGCTCCGGGAGCCCTCGGATGGCTGATTACGGCGTTGATCGGAATGGGGGGCGCTTTGATCGGAACCCTGATCGGTCGAAGCCTCTGGGGCGGCGCCGGTTACACTGCCGGATGGATTATGTCCATCCTTGGCGCCATTCTTTTGTTGCTGCTGGCCCGGTTTTTGTTTAATAGATCGAGTTAGTTTCAATTTAACCGGAATTTGAAAAATAACAAAGGGCCGACTCCCGAGTCGGCCCTTTGTTATTACCGGGAACCGGCTTCATACCAACAGATTTTGTTATGGTCTCCCCAAAATCATTTTTTTTATTCGATTCTTCTCATTAAGTTTTGATATTGAGGTTCGGAACGAAGAAAATCCATATCGGGTGCATATTTCATGTTAATGAACCATCGGTCCCGTCTCTCGTAAGCCTTTTCAAGCCAAAAGAGGGCGTTTTCCTTATCTTCCGCCCAGACGTAAATCAGGCAACGCCACATCGCCGAAAAGGTTTGTTCCCGGTCCGGATCATTAACCTGCTCGATCCGTTTTAACCACATCGTCTTATGCCCGTTTTGTTGGAGGACCGCACGCAATTCTTCGGCGGCTTCTTTTTCACCGAAAAGTTCGACGGCTTTGGTGTAATCTTCGGCGCCTTCCTTTTTAAGGCCCTTTTTTCTCAGGGAAAACCCGCGAAAAACATATCCGTAGGCAAAACCCGGATTCAATTCAATCACTTTGTTCGATTGCTCTATGGCTTTGTCATAATCCCGGGTGGTGTAATAATAGGCCGCTAAGTCGGTCTGAATTATCAACGAGGTCGGATCAAGTTCGAGTGCTTTGATGTGTTCCGTCCTGGCTTCTTCAAAACGCCCTCTGGCTAAGAGAAATTCCCCGAACCATTGGTGGGCGGTCGCGTAATTGGGGTCGAGTTTCAAGGCTCGGTTAAACTCCTTTTCCGCATTGACAAAATCCCAATCGTAAAAAGCCAGAATATAAGCCAGAGAGGTGTGGGCTTCGGCCAACTGATCGTCAATTTCAAGGGCTTTCCCGACCGCTTTTCTTGCCTTTGCAAAACCCTCGCCCGGAGTCATGGCCTCATATTCAGCTAACAATTGATACGTATCGGCCAGTCCGGTGTAGGCAAGGGCATAATTGGGATCGAGTTTTATCGCCTGTTCAAAATGCTCGATGCTTTTGTTCAAATCCTGAACTGTTCGCTTGTTCCATAAATATCGCGCTTCCATATAAAGCTGATAGGCTTCGGCATTGTTTGTCGGATGTTTGGAAACGAGCTTCAGCTCCTCGCCGCTTAACTCCCGGGCCAAAGCCTTGGCGACCTGTTGCGAAATCGAATCCTGGATGCTGAAAATATCCCTAAAGTCGGTATCGAATTTTTCCGCCCAGGGGGTGGAATTATCGGATGTCTTTATCAGTTGGACGCTGACGCGGACACGGTCCCCGTTTCGCTGGATCTTGCCTTCCAAAACCGCGTCAACCTTTAATTCTTTGCCGATTGCCAAAGGATCAACATCCTGTTTCGAATACTTGAAAACCGAACTCATCGGACGAACTGCGATCTCCTCCAAATTGGACAATTTTGTAACGAGCGCGTCGGCCATTCCAAATTCGAGAGCCTCATCGCTTTCGCCTTCATCAATCCGCTGAAAGGGCAAAATGGCAATGGACTCGATTTTGTGGGTTTTTTTCGTCTGCCAACTCCAAAATCCGATGAAAATAAGGATGGAAAAGGAAACCGAAATCAAAGCTGAAACGAAAAGCCGGCCTCTCGGTATCTGTCTCGGCGGCGGAGATTTTGGCGCGGAAACCTCCGACTCTTCGCTGATCGCCGCTTTTTCGCTTGGTTCGGGGAAATTTCTGTTTTTTTCGTTTTCGGGGTTTGAATCGAAAAGTATTGGACTGGGTTCGGGGAATTCTTCCTTGTAAATATGTTCAACCGGAACAACAAAACGATAACCGCATTTCGGCACGGTTTCGATAAATTGTTGATCGGAATATTCTCCGAGCGTCTTTCTGATTTGTGAGATTGTTCGGGCGAGTGTCGCTTCCTCGACGAAGGATTCGGACCAGACTTCATCAAGAAAATCAGCTTTTTCAACGAGGTGACCAAAGTTTTTTACTAATAAGACCAGAACGTCGAAGATCTTCGGCGGGAGAGTTATGACTTCCTCTTCAAAAAATAACAAACGTTCTTCGGGTATCAAAATGAATTTATCAAACTGATAATGTTGAACTTCTAATCCTTCTAAACTCAACGGCATACCGTTAGTCCAAAAAAAGTCCGAAAAACATTAGGTTTTCATCCAGACTTCAAAATGACTGCGGATTATTATGTTTTCACTACATAAAATTCCGGAAAAAAAAACTATTCGCTAACTTTTGACCGGTATTTTAGCACAAAGGGAACTTGATTCTAAAGATTTTTCAAAATCAAGTTCCCTTTGTTTTTTTTCAAAACGCCCTTTCCCATACTCGTGGTTTTAGTTTTATTCGGGAGGTAACAATGAATAAATCCAACGCATTCAAAAAAAAATACCGATTTTTCTTAAATGTTTCCGCTTTTTTACTTTTAGTAATCTCCGTCTTGGTTTTTTCTCCCCTGTTTTTTAAACCCGCTCAAATGGGCGGTGCCAATCAACCCGGTTCTTTGAATACCAATTTCGGAACGGGCGGATTGGTCAGAACCGAGCTCGGCACCGATGTTGATACGGCAAAGGATGTCGCCGTCCAATCGGATGAAAAAATCGTCGTCGCCGGGGACACCTGTTCGGGGTGCCGTTTCGGAAATTTTTCAACCAGGGATTTTGCTCTGGCTCGGTACAACCCCGACGGTTCGCTTGATCAGAGTTTCGGCAACAATGGTTTGGTCGTTACGGATTTTGCCGGACTGGGAGATTCCGTTTCCGATATGGTCATTCGCGGGGACGGAAAAATAATCGTCGTCGGAAGCACCCAGATTGCCGGGGGCGGAAGTGAATTTGCAATTGCCCGCTATAACCCCGACGGTTCTCCGGACATTTCCTTCGGCAATAACGGGCTTTTGACAACATCTTTCAACGATGGTTTTTCTACCGGGGCGGCAAATTCGGTTACTTTATTTGGGACGGAAAGAATGGTCGTTGCGGGTTCAGCCACCGGTGTTGACGGAACCGAAGACGTGGCTTTTGCCCGCTATGATAATTTCGGGAATCTGGACACCAGTTTCGGAACGGACGGAAGAGTTCTCATTCCCGATCAATTCCCCGGTTCCAGTGCCGAAAGAATCACCAAAGTTGAAACCTATCCTCAAACGAATGCCCTTGTAAAAACGATCATGGCTTTTGGGGAAACCACCTCGGGTCCAACCCCGCAGGATTTTTTACTTATGCGTTTGAACGATGATGGCTCTCTGGACACATCCTTCGATACCGACGGGATTTTTACTCTTGATATTGAGGACTTTGATTTTGCCGGAGACATGGCTCTTTATCAAAGGGGACCTTCGGCCGGAAGCCCGCAGATCATTATAACCGGCGGAGTTGCCAACGAAGAAGGCACCAGCCGTTTGTTTTTTACCGCCCGTTTTTTTACCGACGGGAGTTTTGACTCGACATTCAGCAACGATGGAATGGACACGATCGATTTCGGCGAGTCGAACAATCAGGCATTTTCGGTCTTTGTCCAGCCGGGCGATGGAATTCTGGTCGCCGGGCTTACCGATGACGGCGGATCGGGAAGCGATTTTGCAATCGCCCGTTACACCAACATTGGAACTCTCGACCCGACTTTCGGGACCGGCGGTTTGGTCACCACCGACCTCGAAATAATGGATGTTGCCAATGCCATCGCTTTAACACCGGATGGAAATATTATCGCGGCGGGCGAGGTCGGATTATTGTCGGACAACTTCGATTTCGGTTTAGCTTGTTACAACAATCAGCTGACCCACGGTGTGGTTTCCGATTTTGACGGCGACGGCCGAACCGACCTTTCCGTTTTCCGGCCGGGCGAGGGAAATTGGTATCTTTCCTACAGTTCGAACGGCGGTTTTACGGGGTTTCCCTTCGGACTCGACACCGACATTTTGGTTCCCGGCGATTATGACGGTGATACCGTAACGGATGCGGCGGTTTTCCGTCCGAGCAATGGAACCTGGTATGTTTTCTACGCCCTTTTTAGTTACGGTGTCTTTCAATGGGGTTCAAATGGTGATATCCCCGTTCCCGGTGATTACAACGGGGACAGGGTTACGGATTTTGCGGTTTTCAGACCGAACGAAGGCACCTGGTACATCCACACCGGTTCTCCCGGTTCCAACGTAAGAATCGAACAATTCGGCCAGCAAGATGACATACCCGTACCGGGTGATTATGACGGCGACGGACAAACCGATCTGGCCGTTTTTCGGCCCGGTGACCGCAACTGGTATATTTCCGGGAGCCGTTTTGGAAACGTCAATATCATCCAATTCGGTTTAAGCACGGACAGTCCTGTCCAGGCCGATTATGACGGCGACGGACTGACGGATATCTCCGTTTTTCGCCCAACCGATCAAACCTGGTACTTGATGCAAAGCAGTAACGGCTTTTCAGCCATCCGATTCGGTATGAGCACGGATATTCCCGCGCCGGGTGATTATGACGGCGATGGACAAACCGATATTGCCGTCTTCAGGCCCTCCAACGGAAGCTGGTGGATGCTGCAAAGCACCAACGGTTTGAGGGTGGAAAACTTCGGAGTAAACGGAGACATCCCTTTGCCCTCAACCTATATCCCTTGATCCAACAATTAATTTTTTGAACCAAAAGGAGAATCAAAATGAAAGGAATAAAAATTTTTACCCTCCTGTTTATCGGGTTGGCGTTTTCGGCGTTCTTTTTAATCCGCTCGGACCGGTTTCATGCGGGAAAAAGCAACGCCGGAACGGGTTCGGAAATAGTCGTCAATTTTGACACCAGACAGGTCAGTTCGAGCGTCTGGTACGGGATTGCAACGGGCGATGTTTCGGGAAATATCACTCTTGAGGCTTTTGAAAATCCGCCCGAGATTTTTCGCGGGACGAGTTCGTGCAAAACCCGCTGGCACATCGTTGCGGGCGGGAATTCGTTTGTCGCCGAGATGAACGGAAAAATAAACAGCTATAACGGGGTTTTGATTATGAGAGGAATTGTGATCAGCGGAGCAAATGTGGGTGAAACCGCGACGGCTGAGGGGCGCGTAACGGCCATCAATCCGCATCGGTTTGAGGGAACCATTCGGGTAAATCAACTCTAAAACACCGGGAGGGAATGATGAAAAAATCAAGAAATTATTTAAGAAAACCGCATTTTTTTCTAAGCGTTTTCGTTTTTCCGTTGGCTTTATTTATAGCCAACTGTCCTGACGAACAATACGAACCGCCGCAAACCACAATTCTCTGCGAAATGACTACGATCAATTTGGACGCACGGAAATGCAGAGTGATCGAACCACCGCTTTGCCAAATTCCGGTTAATCCCACCTTAACCAATAAAAATTGGAAAGCGGGAGACACATTTAGCATTAATGCCTCAGGTACTAATATTTTAGAACCGCCGCTCAATTACTTTTTTTTGGCAATTGATGATATTCGAGTTGATGAAAACAACATTATGAAACGTTTATGTCAAGCTCAATATGATGTTAATTTAAACAATATTGGAATTGCGAGTTACGTATTTACCACACAGGGAGAATTGGGATCGAATAACATTAACCTGAGATTATTCAGACTCAACGAACTTACTGTGAGAGTAAGTAGAAGTCCAATTCTTCCCACCGTTTACATTCAAAAGGACTCTTCCCAGAACCTTTCGCTCAGAGCTTCAGCTGGCGGAGGCACCGAACCATTTAATTATTCGTGGTTTGCCAACGGCACAATTATCCAAAATGAGACCGGAACTTCTCTGGAAGTCAATCCGACTCAAAACACCGAATACAAGGTGATGGTTGCGGATAATAACGGCTTCCAAACCTCCGATGCAGTCTTTGTTTTTGTCAAAGACAACTCCAACGATCCAACCGCTTCCTTTTCAATTTCACCAAATCCGACCACTCAGGATCAGACGGCAACCTTTGATCCGACGGCAAGTCTCGGCAGTATCACCCGCTGGGAATGGGATTTTGATTGGCAAGGTGATGTTGCCGAACCCTTTGATGTGGTCATCAATGGTTCGGACGGAACGACCACAAACATCTTTGAGCAACCCGGAAGAACGTATGTCCGTTTGCGGGTAACCACATCCGACGGACATGTTCACGAAACATTTCAGGGGTTGGATGTCAACGCCCCGTAATCGGAAGGAAGAAACCAAATAAATAATAAGGGAAAAAAATGAAGGAGAGCGTTATGCGTAAAGCGAAGTTAACAATTGTTACGCCGATTTCAACTGAAAGAATCAAAACAAACCTAATTTCTCAAAAATGGTTTTTGACACTGATACTCGTCGTTCAAAGCGTTGTAATAAACGCTCAAACCAATACGCCGCTTGATTTTGACGGCGACGGACGAACGGATTTCGTAACCGCCCGCTTGGAAAACGACCAACTCATTTGGTATGTCCAACCCTCAGATGGCTCGTCCCATTATTCCTTTCAATGGGGCATTGTTGGCGATGTAACCACCCCCGAAGATTTTGATGGAGACGGGCGGACCGACATCGCCATTTGGCGACCAAACATAAATGCGGGATTCTTTTACATTCTGGAAAGCCAAACCGGAACCGTCCGTGTGCTTGAATTCGGATTGCCCGGGGATGACCCCTCCATAGTTGATGATTTTGACGGCGATAATATTGCCGACCCGGCGGTTTATCGAAACAACCCAAACGGCGGGCAAAGTTTTTTCTATTATCTTGGCAGTCAAAATAACCCGAATGGCAATATTACATTTGTACCCTGGGGAACGAGCGGAGATTTCCCTTCAACCGGAGATTTCGACGGGGACGGGCGCGGAGATTTTGTCGTCCAACGAAATGTAAATAATCAAAATATCTTTTACCTGCTTAAATCCACTGAAGGAGTAAGCATTCAATTTTTCGGTCTGCCGACCGATTTGGTGGCTCCCGGAGATTATGACGGCGATGGGCGCACGGATCTGTGTTTGATCAGGAGTGAAAATTTTAATTTGGAATGGTGGATCAGCCTCAGCGGTGACGGAAGTGTATCCTTGCAAACTTTCGGTTTATCAAATCTTGATTTTCCCACGCCAGGCGATTACGACGGCGACGGACGGACCGACATTTCGGTTTGGCGCCCTGACCCCGAACCGACAAATTGCTTTTTTTATGGTCAATCGTCAAACACCGGAGGAGTTTTTCAGGAGGAGTGGGGAAGCGGGACGGATTATCCGGCGGCCAATTTTAAGATTCACTGAGGGTGGATTGGCTTTTGTGGAATTCACTTGGCCTTAAAAAGAAGAAATGCGCATTTCGGAAATCAGGAAAGCGATTCTCAATGGGTTGCCCAAGGGGGTCAGGATCCGAAAGACTTGCTTATTGGAGAATTTCCCGCAGAGAGGAAGTAACATTTGAGGAAACACCGGAAGAAAATAAAAACAAAAAAGACCTGCCAAGAATCATCCTGATTCCCGCAAGTCTTTGTATTTATAAAAGATAAAAAAATGCACCCGGCAGGAGTCGAACCTACGACCTCATGATTCGTAGTCGGTTTTAGCTATTTTTCAACTTTTTTCTAAGAATTTCTACATCGTTGCAAATCTGTTTGTTTATAAGAATTTAGCTATGATATAATTTCACTATCGTTCAAATTTATTCTCGGATTTTCATATATTAGAGGAAAACTTAGAGGAAAACTAGAGGAAAAAGGAAAAAAGGATGCCCGAAGAAAAAAAAGAGGATTGGCGAAAACAGAAACGAAAAATTGGTGGAGGAATAAAAACCATAAATGGCAACCTTTATGCAAGAATCCAGTATGTTGATGAAAATACAGGCAAACGAAAAGAAAAGTTGAAACGGGCCGAAAACCGAACCAAGGCTCGGGACTATGTAAAGGAAATGCGGAGCCAACTGGAAGAAGGCGGACAAGTCGCTCTTGAAACTGACAAAATTACCTTTACCCAAGTTGCCGAAAAATTCGAGAAAATAAAACTTGTTCCACCGGTTTTTCAAAATGGATTGAAAGTAGCAGGGAAGCGTTCTTATCGTGATCAGAAATATTCCCTAAAACCTCTTAAAGAATTTTTCGGCAGAAAACAAATTCGCAAAATAAAACCTTCTGATTTGGAAGCATACAAAATCAAAAGATTGAATACTCCCGTTGTAATCAAAAAGAAAATCAAAAAGGAAAATCCAAAAAAGGAGCGAAGAAAATTCGTTTGGGAAAAGATAGAGTTTTCCCGCCCTCGGACCATCGCATCGGTGAATAGGGAACTGGCCCTTCTTCGCCAAATTTTTGTTTTTGCCGAGGCGGAGGATTATATTTTACGAAATCCGTTTAAAAAGGCTAAAAAACTTATTTCAACGGCCGCTGAAGTGCAAAGGGACCGGGTTTTAAGTTTTAATGAAGAGAGGCTTTTGCTGGAAGCCTGCGAAAACGAGAACCGAAGGCATATACGACCAATCATTATATGCGCTTTAGATACGGCGATGCGAGTGGGGGAATTGTTGAAACTTCGATGGAAAGATGTTGATTTGATCAATGGGGTGATCACAGTTCAGGCAACGAATTCCAAAACCGAGAAAATGCGAAAGATCGGACTGACAAAAAGGGTTAATGCAGAGCTTTCTAAAGTTTGGGATTTGTCTTTAAAGGATGAACTCCAACTTGTTTTTGGAATAAAGAACAATTTCAACCGGGCTTGGCGTACTGCTCGAAAAGAAGCAGGCTTGGATAAAACTGATCTACATTTTCACGATTTACGCCACACCGCAATAACAAGGCTCATTCTTTCCGGCGTTTCGATCAGTGAGGCAATGAAAATTAGTGGCCATACCGAGATGAAAACTTTTCAAAGATATGTCAATTTAACCAATGAAACCGTGATGTCTTCGGCAAATTTACTTGATAAATTTAATTCAGCCAAAAAAGCTGAGATTGAACCTTCATCTCAATTGCTGAATTAGGACCGGGTTTGAATTTTCAACCATTTTTTTTATTTTCTTTTTGGTCTTGTTTTTCTGAGTGTTACCGATTGTTATCGGCTTATATTTATTGAGGTTTGAGAATTTATTTGGTACTCGGTAACACTCCATCTATGTGGGTAGTTGCTACATTTTTCGCAACATTTTTCGTGGAAAGACTTCAAACATTCTAATCGTCACTTTGATATTTTGATAAATAATGTGGAAAATTCGGGGATCACACAAACACTATTTTTTAACTGATTTCAGGTATAGGGATCTGAGCCATAAAAATTTTCATCTTTGGTCCCTTTCTGAAGGAGAAAAGGAAGTATCCCCAAAAACCCAATAAATGGTAAAATTAAATATAATGCAAAAAGCCCAGTCCGGTTTGTATCGTGTAGTCGTCGCACGGTCACTGCAATTGTTGGAACCAAAACAACCAAGGAAAAAAGCCCGACAATTAATCCTTCTTGCCCCTGCGATAAAAAAACAAAAGTTGAAAAAATAACCGCATTAATCAATTGGAATTTCCAATATTCCTTCCGGCTTGCCCGTCCCGAAAATACAATATATTTACTCCAAGGATCCCAATAGGAAACGGAATAATTTGTATTACCGGCATCTCGAATTTCGGTTTCCTCGAAATTTGACTTTTCTACCTGATATTCTTGTAGCTGAAGAAAAGAATGGTTTTCGACTAAAATACGCTTTGAAGCCACCTTTTCCTCTTTTAGGCGGACACCATTTTCTTCAACTTGTTCAAGATCATTTGTGAGAGAGTTATTTTGTTTGTTGTTTTTCAGGTTTAGATTTGGGGCGAGGTTTTCTACTTTGTCTGAACCATCCGGAACGGGTTTAATTTCAATAGTTTTTAGTTTACAAGCGCAATTCGGACAAAACCCAAATCGTTGCGAGAAACCTTTTTCACATTTGGGACAAAATTTAATTATTTTTTTCATAGAAAAATCCCATTTTTAATCTCAAATATCGGGTGGAATTGAATTTTACAGACTTCAAAACAGTTTTTATTTGGGCTGTTTTTCGTGTTAGAATCGTGTCCGCAAAATGCAGCAAGTTTTTTAAATTCATCATCAACAATGCTCTTGGTATTTGAAAAAAGTTGATGCAAAGCCGATATGCCAAAGTTTCTAGGGGTTTGGCATATCAGAAGCGAAGCGACCTACTGCCTCAAAATAGAGGCAAGTATAAGACGATTCTCAAATCCCGTCAAGGAGGTTCTTGATGGGACGCGAGAGGGCTAAACAGCCAGAAAGACTTGCTTCCAAACTCCGCGCGATTCGATTACATTTGGGATGGACTCAGGAGGAGATGGCAAAGGCTTTAGGCAAATATGATTTGAAAATTTATCGGGGCTATGTGGGCCTTTACGAGATCGGAGAAAGGATTCCGACAATTTTGATACTATTGGCGTATTCCCGAATTGCTAAAATTCCTTTAGAAGTTGTTGTAGATGACGAATTAGAATTACCGAAGGAGTTTTATACGTTCCAGTAAAAATTGAATAAATCCCAAATTGGATACAAAACTAACAACTAAAACAACCATCTACGTTGTCCATATCATTGTTAATAAAAACACCTTTTCCCCAATCAAAAAGTCCAATTCCTAAGGGTTCCTTTTTACAAGAAACCCAAAACCTGTTCTGGAACTGGAGATTATCACCGTAATAAAAAACTCCATTTTTATTGCAGGGAACGTCAAAAACAAACCAACCCTTTTTTGTAATAATCTTTTCAAAGGTTTGTCCATTAACCTCAACTAAAACTTTTACGTTACTAACAGGACTGGAGGTACTTGCTCCAAAATTAACAAAGCGTGCAACTATTCTGGTTTTAGAAGGGGTGGAATAGGTGGGTGAAACTAAAACATTGGCATTATTGGAATTGGTTTTTTTTAAGTTGGATTTATTTTGATCAGGCTGATTATTCAAGGACAACCCAGACTTTGAATTAACAAAAGAGTTCAAAATGGCAAGTATTGTTACCATTACAAGAGTTGTAATTACGAGGACAAATCCCCTAAAAAACCAGCGATCCGCTCTTTCATATTTGGGTTTTCTTGGAGGGGAATTCTCCGGCCTTATGAGGGTTTCAACCTCGTTCTCGAATTGAAATCCACAGTTCGTGCAAAATTGATATTCTGAGCTAACTAACGCTTTGCAACCAGGACATTCCATAAGCTAATCTAATTCGCTAAACCGTTTGTAGATCCTATCCCTGAGCCATTGGCTAACATCTTCTTTGAAATCCGGATTGCTCATTATTTTTTCAAAAATTTCGCCGTTGGAATCCATTCGCTCAATTAGTTTGTTGATAAACATTTCGTCAAAAGGAAATTTGAAGGCATCCGGGGGATTATTTATGGCCCATTTCTTTAACTCGTTGTCCAAAAAAAGTTCCTCTTCGATTTGATCGAAAAACAGTTTGTCAGCTTCAGTGAAATCCGTTCCGTATTTGTCATTGAGAACATTGATGATGGTCGAAAGCCTTTCCTTTTGATCCTCGGCCCGTTTTATTCCGGCTTCAGTCGCCGGTTGTAAGGTTTCTTCGCCTTGAATTTTTAATACCAAATCGTCCTCGGCAATTTTGGTCAGTCGATAATATTGCAGATCAACTTCATTATCCAATTTCAGTCGTTCAGAAATGTCGGTTTTGGGTAGCCGGGTAAAAAGAAATCTGCCGTAAGAAAAGAGTTTTTCCAGTTCAACATCCTGAAAAGGCATTATCTGGGAAAGAAACGAATAAATGTTCACGAAAGATTTGAGTGAACCTTTGAATTCGTCCTGTTTTTCTTCTTCTTTGATGTCCTTATATCTGACGATGGCGGGATCAATGAATCTGTAAAGTCGGCCCTGTTCCTGGGCCTGAAAACCATTATTATTGGGTTTGTAGAAAACCCGGGCAAATGAATCGACTTCTGATTGGTGATAAACACCCGACGCATCCAACTTGTATTTCAAATCATAAAGGTGATTTGGATCGGTCGTTTCGTCCATCGTAGTCAATTCAAAGTAAGGCTGAAAGGATCGGAGAATATCTTCCCGGTCATTTACGAAATCCAAAACAAAAGTGTCTTCCTTGCCCGCGTGTGTTCGGTTCAGCCGGGAAAGCGTCTGCACGGCTTTGACTCCGGAAAGTCTTTTATCGACATACATCGTATGAAGAAGCGGTTGATCGAAACCGGTTTGATATTTGTCAGCGACCAGCAAAATCTTGTATTCATCGGTTGCAAATCTTTCTGGAAGTTCTTTTTCGCCAAATCCGTTTAGTGCGGCTTCGGTTTTACCTTCGGGATAATAATCATCAATCACTGTACCCGAAAACGCCACCAGCGGTTTGATGTCCGAATAGCCGTTTTCCTTGATGTATTTCTTAAACTCTTCGTAATATCGCAAAGCGTGTTTTCTCGAAGAGGTAACAACCATTGCTTTTGCCTTTCCCCCGATCTTTTTCATCACTATCTGGCGAAAATGTTCGACCATTACCTCGGTTTTTTGGGCAATGATAAAGGAGTGAAATGAAACAAAACGGGCGATTGCTTTGGTCGCCTTCCGTTTGCTGATTTCCGGATCGTCCTCAATGTTTTTTGAAAGTTGATAGAATTGTTTGTAAGTTACATAGTTTTTCAGAACGTCCAAAATAAAACCTTCCTCAATGGCCTGCCGCATCGAGTAAAGATGGAACGGTTGCGGTCGGCCTTCTTCATCCTTGATGCCGAAAACCTCCAGAGTCTTCGGTTTCGGCGTTGCCGTAAAAGCGTAGGTGCTGACATTGGGTTGTTTGCCCTGTTTGCGTATGGTTTCTCGGATGAAATCGTCGGTTTCGTCCTCTTCGCCTTCGATTTCGCTTTCGATCCTTTCCGCCTCTTCCAGCGAAACATTTTTGTTGGCCAAAACCTCATTCATTTTGCGGCTTGCTTTTCCACCCTGCGAACTGTGGGCTTCGTCGATCAGGACGGCATAGGTCCTGTTAGGAATATCGGCTATATGTTCGAGGGCAAAGGGGAACTTCTGCAAGGTGGTGATAATGATGTTTTTTCCGTTAATAATGGCTTCGGCAAGCTGTTGAGAGTTCTCATCAATTCTCTGAACAACACCCTGTTTATGCTCAAACTGGTAGATCGTGTTTTGTAGTTGCTGATCCAGAACATTCCGATCGGTAACGACGATTATCGAATCAAAGATCCTTTTATCGGTTTGGTCATAGAGACTGCTCAAACGATAGGCGAGCCAAGCAATCGAATTGCTTTTCCCGCTTCCCGCAGAATGTTGAATCAGATAGTTCTTACCGACGCCGGATTCTTTGCTGTCCTTTGCGAGTTTTCGCACCGCATCAAGTTGATGATAACGGGGGAAGATCATCGTGTGTTTTTTGAAAAGCCTCCCGTCAACTCTGTATTCGTCGGTTTGCAGGTGGATAAAACGCCCGACGATTTCAAGAAAAGAGTCTTTTTGCAGAATCTCTTCCCAAAAGTAAGCGGTTTTGTACCCTTTCGGGTTTGGGGGATTTCCCGCGCCGGTTTCAAAACCTTTATTGAACGGAAAAAAGCGCGTCTGTTTATTGTCTAATTTGGTCGTAAAATAAACTTCGTCCGAATCCAGAGCGAAATGCACAATGGCGCGTTTGGCGTGATTTTTGAATTGAAAAAGCAGTTCGCGCGGATCACGGTCATCTCTGTATTGTCTGATCGCGTGTTGGACGTTTTGCCCTGTAAATTGGTTTTTGAGTTCGGCGGTCGCAATCGGCAAACCGTTTAATGATAAAAGCAGATCAATCGTTTTGTTATTGTTTGACGAAAATTTTACTTGCCGTGTGCAATAGAGTTTGTTTTTCTCATAAAGCGAGAGGGTTTCGGGATTAAGGCGGCTGTCCGGCTTGAAATAAGCGAGTTTGAATTTTATGTTGCTGTCGGTAATGCCGTGCCGGACAACATCGAGAATTCCGCGCAAATCCAATTCTTTAACAAGTCTGGAAATAAACTTTTCTTCAGCATCTTTTGCATAAAATCCGACAAATCTTTTCCATTCATCGGATTGCGAAACTTTGATGAAATCCAAAACCGCTTTTTTATCCAAAGCGAGTTTTGCGTCAAAATCTGCTTTGTTTCCCTGATGCCAAGCGTGAGCAGTCAGATAATTTGTAATGGCATCTTCAAAAGTGTTTTCTGTGTGAATTTGATTTGCGGGCATATCAATTCATTTTCTAATTCTCTTGGAATAAACATTTAACTCTCGAATTTTAATTGGAGAGTCCAAAAATCTTTGTTCAACATTTTCAACATACTCTAATGCTTCTCTACGCCGTAAAATATCTATACTTTCTTCCGGCGAAATAAGTAAAGGTTGTTCTTCTGGAAAATAACTTTCGCGTTTTAATTTTGCTATTTCAAGCCTAGCTTTCTCAGTATCTAATTTTAGTTTCTCTCTATTTAGGGGAATATTGTAGATTTTTTCTATTATCTGAACTAATGACCAAACTGCTGTAATCGCGCCACCTGTTGCAAGAATTATTGAAGCAACCAATTCTAAAGGAGATTCTAACCGTATCTTTTCCACATACAATAAATCACGGTTATCTAACGGTTTTCCGTTCCGAAAATAAACACCATCGGAGAATTCAAAATTGGAATAATTTCTATCAGTTGCTAATCGGATATATGAATATAGGTTTGAAAAGTCATAAAGAAATGAACTTACATCGGCTAATGTTAGATTTACATCTTCGGATGTAACCAATTTAATAAAAATTCTTTCGTGTTCACCAAAAGGAAACGGAAACATAATTTTTTTCTATTTTGCAGATGTTAATTTTCTTCTAATTTGATTTCTAATCTTTTCAAATAATGGTTATACCGTTTTCTTAATGAATTGAGGGAGTTTTTAACATCATTTTCTAAAGATGGCGGATATTTTTCACCCTTTATTTCGTCAGAACGTATTCCCTTATCTTTCCATAAGTTATACAGAGCCGCGAATTGTGATTCGTGCTTTAAAAACTGATGAAAACTTCCTGGCATTTCGTCAGCGTCGAGCAAATAAATCTTTGTTCTAATCAGCTTTGCCATTTCATCATTCAGCGGAAGATAATATTTTTCAATGAAATAATCTTTAGTTTTAGAAAAATCTTCGGGCGTGCTTTTAAGAGGTAATTTTTTCTGTTCAACCTCATATACAATGCGCGATTGTTGAATCAAGCCTAAAAGAGGGCTGTATAATTCTTCAATTTGCCGTTGCAGATGTTGAAGTGCAGTTTTATCGCGCATTGTTTCATATTCTTTGAGGATCGCTTGCTCACTTTTAAATTTTTCAATTGCTTTCGTGATGAGATAACCCAAAAGCAAGATCAGAATTCCGATAAATACTTTATCAACGAATATTTTAACTATGTCTTCCCAAAATTTGTCCATATCAAACATTTAAATCTCTCATAACTCTAATAGTTAATTGAATATTGTTTGGCGTGATATAAGTAGGAAAAGGGGGATTTTCTCAGTTCTGCACGCCTTTGATTTCTAGCATTTACTGAATGAACCGCAATTCCTATGCCCCCTAAAACTAGAGCCCCTCCAAGCGTCCATTTAACTGGAATATCCGCAATTTTTTTTACAAAATCTGTTTCAACCATTAATGAAGCTAGCCACCCCGGCGATGAGGATTTCAGCAAGGTTTGAATTGAGCCTAACCTTGTCAGTAATTTTGCATCATTAAATGTATCTTCCAAATCCTTAAGACCTTTTTTTAAGATTGAACGTGAATCAACCAAAGTATCTTTAACCTCTGAAATGTGTGAACATTTCATCAACTTTTGTTGAAATTCCCTCAATTTGATACGAAATGAATTAAGTTCATCTGAACGATTACGTTTGAAATGTAATATATCTTGTAATGAAACCCCTTCGGCGGGAATAGGCAGTATTTTAAAAAAGTCTGCTGCCAATACGGGGAATTTTTCTTTACCTGAACTAAAGCTGTAATTCAATTCTGCATATTTCTGAACATTTGTTCCGGGAATTGTAATGTTTCTGTCTAAGTCTGCGATAAATTTTGCTAGAATAGACATATACAAAAGGGCAGTTTGAGACTCAAAGTAATACCAATCACCAAGATTACGATGATTTATCGCAAGTCCTGCATCTTCCAAGAACCCATATACTTTTCGACTTACTTTATCTTTATGAATTCTAGATGAAATACTTCTCATTTCACGAGGCAATAAATTCTGTTGAAATGAATCTGACTTTACTGCATCAATAATTTCAGCTTCAAACTCTTGAACTTTATTCCAATCACCTAAGGCAACGGAATCTGTTCTGAATGAACGAAACTCTCCCTCATCTTTTAGATATTGAATTTCTGGAGTGAAAGGAATAAGCGCTCTGTCTTCATAATTTTGGGGCACAATTGAACCAATTTCATCCCAATATAAAAGCACTTGCCGCAACCAATTTACTGTTGGAATCGAAATAGTAGGATAATATAAAATAGTTTCTTTTAATCTGGTTTTTTCTTCCACCATAGCTTCAAATCACCTTTATCTTCCCCGTAACCACCTCCGAGATCAGAGCGGTTCGGTATTCTTTGATGAGTTCGATTTCTTTTTCTATTTTTGAAATGGTTGAATCAATTTCGTTTGTTTTGGATTCGATAAATTCAACGATTTCTTTTTGTTCTTCAATCGGCGGCAAAGGGATTGTTACTTCTTTTAGATTGTAGCTATAGATAACTTCTATTGTTGTTGCATTGCTCAGTAAATTGACATTTTCGAGAAAGAAAGACGACTCATTAAAGTATGTTTTGATCCAATCATTTGAAATTTTTGTTTCGTCAGGTTGAAAGCGGATCAAACAAGGATGGAGAATGCCTTTTGTTTTACCTTCGGGAAAAACTGCACATTTTCCAATAGTTCCCCTTGTAGTTACTAAAATATCATTCTCGAAAATTTCAAAGCCGCGTAATTCATTGAATTTAGTTTGCGATATGAAATCTTCACCTTTATCAAAATCATTATCAAAAACATTTCGTTGATTATAAACTTTGTAATCGCCAATGGTTTGAAAATCGCTATTTTTTAGATGGCTTCCAAAGGGTCCGGTTTTCATCGCACCTTTGTTTGCTTTCAATAAAAATTTCAATTTTTTAACTTCCCAATGTTCAGGAATATCGCCGAGCCAATCAATGCCCGAAGGTTTTAGTTTTGCGTCGGCGTTGATGCCGCGTGTTACTGCCTTGTTGATAATTGCCGTGCGTTCTTCTTTGAGCAGTTCAATGAGCCTTTCTTTGTTCGCAATCAGTTTATCTATTTCCGCTGTCTTTTCGTCTAAATAATCGGCAATCGCGGTTTGTTCGGCAATCGGCGGTAGTAACATTGGATATTTTGAAACCGATTCTTGAGAAATGCCGAAAAAGGTCGTTCCTGATTTGGTTAATTCTATATAATGCTTAAATAAAATCGAATCTAGCTGATAGTAAAGATATTTTGATTTGAAATCGCCGTATTTTGATCTAATGACAAGCAAATGACTGTTCAGAGAGGTTTTTCCCGGAAGATTTTCAAGCAGAAGAAGTTTTCCGATTGTTCCGTCTTTTGTCATTAAAACATCGCCTTCTTGTAATTGAATTTCAGGAGCTTCGTTGTATCGTTCTTCTGAAATATGATAAACCTCATCCCAACGGATTTTCCCATCCTTGAAATTCATTCCTGTTATCAAAAAAGGTAAGTCTTGTTCAAACGAAAACTCATCGGCTCTCAAATTCTGCCAGCCGATTCGCCCTTTCATATAGGCGATATATCTCATTCTTTTCGTATTCCATTGCTCTGGAATATCGCCAATCCACTCAATCCCCGAAGGTTTATATTTATCGTAAGTATTCATACGCCGACCGCCTGTTTAATCATTCCGTCCGTTTCGTTTTCGAGTGCAAGAATGTCGGCGCGGATTTCTGCCAGACTTCGTAAGGGTTTGTATTTGTAAAAGTATTTCGTGATGGTGATCTCGTAACCGATCTTGGTTTTGTTCCAATCAATCCAGGCATCCGGGACGTGCGGTAAAACTTCACGCCGGAAATAATCATTGATCGTCTCGAAGTCTATTTCATCTTCGCCCGTTTCATCTTTTTCGGGAACGGCAATCAGCGGAACATTTTCATAATCGCGCAATTCGGAATCAGGTTCTTTTTCACCTTTGCTGTCATAACAAATCTCTGCCGTCTGATCGCTTTCGGAAAGACAGTCGAGAATCTTTTTCTTTTGGCTGGCCGTCGGTTTAAATCCGGCATCTTTCAAAGCCTTGTGAAAATCCTCCAAAAACAATTTTCGGTCTTTGTAGAGTTTGTTTTCGTCAAGTAATGCCAGAGCCTCTTTTAATTCTTCGAGTTCCGTGTCTGTAAAAACGTGAGCATTGTGGTATTTAATCTCAGCCTTTTTGATCTTCTGTTTATCCGAAGCAGTCAACTCGGGCGAAAATTCTTTAATTTCGTTGACAGTCGCTTCATATTCCCTGCGCGGTTGGTTGTTGAGTTCTTCAATTCTGGCAATGCGTTCGGGACTTGTCTGAAAGTTCAGACGCAAAGGGCGTTCAACTGTGATTCGCCAGTAACCGAATTCGTGATTATCAAAGATTTTGCAATGGTCGTTTTCTTCGAGTTCAAAATAGAGATTCGTGATGTGTCCGATCTGGTCACTTTCGCCTTCGTCTTTATCGCCGATCTTTTTGCGTTTATCTCCTAGACTTCTGAGCATCTTCAGATAAAACGGATTGCCTTTGTCTTCAAACTCCGCTCCCGTCGAATTAACGAGTTGGACTTTGCCTTTTCGCTCCTTGCTCTTATCGTTGGAAAGAACCCAAATGTATGTTGAAATACCCGTGTTGTAAAAAAGCTGGTCCGGCAAAGCAATAATCGCTTCGAGCCAGTCATTTTCAATGATCCAACGCCGTATGTCGCTCTGACCGCTTCCCGCGCCACCCGAAAAAAGAGGCGAACCGTTAAAGACGATCGCCAGACGGCTTCCGCCGTCCTCTTTGGCTTTCATCTTGGAAAGCATATTTTGCAGAAAGAGAAGCGAACCATCGCTGATCGAAGGCAATCCCGCGCCGAAACGTCCGTTAAATCCGCGCCGTGAGTGTTCATCTCTGATTTCGGTTTCCGCATTCCGCCAATTCACACCGAACGGCGGATTCGACAACATATAATCAAAACGCTCGTTTTCCAGACCGTCTTCATTAAATGTATTGCCGAACTTCATATTGGCCGTGTTTTGGCCTTTTATCAGCATATCCGACTTACAAATCGCATAAGATTCGGGATTGATTTCCTGCCCGAAGACCTCTAGGCGCGAATCGGGATTTAGGTTATTCAGATATTCTTCTGCCACCGATAGCATCCCGCCAGTTCCACAGGCTGGATCGTAAAGGGTTTTGATAATGCTTTGTTTTGTCAGATCGCCGGTGTCTTCCCGAAAAAGAAGATTGACCATCAATTTTATGACCTCACGCGGCGTAAAATGTTCCCCGGCGGTTTCATTGCTGGCTTCGGCAAACTTTCGGATTAGTTCCTCAAAGATATAACCCATTTCCATCGAAGACGCTTTTTTTACAATCCGGCTGACTTCTTCTTCGGCAAATTTGCTGATTACAAGATAAAGAAGATTGTATTTTTCGAGTTTTTGAATTTGGTCGTCAAACTTAAAATATTCAATGAAAATATCTCGGGCGTTTTCCGAAAACCCGTTGATGTAGTTTCTAAGGTTGGCTCCGATGTTATTGTGATCCTTGACGAGTTCGTTAAAATCAAACCGGCTTCTATTATGAAAACTCGTGTTTGCAGTGCGGTTTAGAATTGTCTCCAGGGCTTCAGGAATTTGGGTTTTATACTTTTTGTAGGCTTCCAAAACATCCGCTTTTGTCGGTTCTAAAACCGAATCAAGGCGGCGCAACACGGTAAAAGGTAAAATCACTTTTCCGTAATCTGATTGTTTGTAACGTCCGCGTAAAAGGTCGGCAATATCCCAAATGAGATTTGCTTTATCTCTGAAATTCGACACAATTGAGTTCCTCTGGCATTGGGTTGTAGATTTTGGGTGTGTTAGATTCTAACCGCTTGCAAGTTTAATTTCAATAAAAAAGATCAACAAACATTCATTTTGAACTTTTGATTCTTTACCTGCTGGGCCGCTTGTGAGAAAAAACAAATGAAATTAAAATGGCAAGTGTGAAAATTTATTTTTCTAACACTAAACCAATAAAGGAGATAGGGAATGAAAAAAGAGAAAAAAAAGGATGCACTGGAAGAAGGAGAAGAGAGATCCTTTATTATTAAAAGCTATTGGGAAGATTTAGTATCTTACCCCAATGATTTAAACTTAGCCCCTTCATTTGTTGTTTCTTCTACAACAAAAAGAACAGACACGCCCGCCGCAATTCTTTATTTCCATAATTTCGCAGATAGTATTGGATTTCCAAGTTACGACAGTATCAGAAATATTTACTATCTCCATTACCACATTTCTGCCATTGAGGTAGTTCATCAGCTTTTAGAAAGCGGAAACTGTATGTATTACTGGAAAAGTTCAGGCGCAAAACAATGGGCCGGAATCAGATCGATCAAAGAAACTCCCATTCGAACAAAAACCAGAAGTAAATAAATTGACTGAAAGAAATAAAAGGGAATTTGTTTCCCCTTCTGTTTTTAATTAGACCTATGAATATTGAAAAAAAAGCGACCTTAGAGGATGCAATTTCTATCGCCGCCCTTGCCCACAAGGGCCAAACCGAGAAAGTTACCAAGCATTACATTTTTCACCCTTTGCGAATGATGCTGAGGATGAAATCGGAAACAGCAATGATGGTGGCAGTCCTTCACGACGTCGTTGAGGACACAGAATGGACCTTTGAGCAAATAAGGGAAAAAGGGTTTTCCGATGAGGTTCTTAATGCACTTGATTGTGTTACTGCAAGGGACGACGAAAGCTATGAACAGTTCATTGAACGGGTTCGAACCAATCCGATTGCCATTGAGGTTAAGATTGCTGATCTTGAAGATAATATGAACCTACAACGCATCCGAGAGGTTGGTGAACACGATCTTGTTAGATTAAAAAAATACCACAAGGCTTGGCGGGTCTTGACGAAGGAGGGAAAAGCTCCGAAAACAGACTAATTCCAAATTTATTCTTTGTCATATAGTTGAAATGAGTCTATGATCCGCACAGTTATTTCAATTTCGAAATTAATTGTTCGCGGATTTCGGGCTTTAATTTTGCTTCAAAAAGTTCCAGATAATTCCGTAGTTCATCCTGAAAAGAAATGCCTTCTTCGTCGGCCCGTTTCTGAATCTGCCCAAGAATAATATGCACTTTCTCTTTATCGGAAAGCATTTCGTTGACGGGACGTTCGCCATAACCTCTATCTCGGGCTTGAGTCTTCAAAGTAAAAATGGCAGCTGTTACCGATCCGTTCAAAGCATATTCCAGAATCTTTGCTTCCAGAATATCTTTCTTCCTTTCCTCGGGCCGAATCTCTTTTAACCGGCGTTTGAATTCAAGATGTTCGGGCCGCTTTGAATCCATCCAACCATAGTACGTTCGCCGACTCATACCGGCATATTCACAACTGGCGGAAATGTTGCCAAAGGTCTTTTCGTATGCCTCATAAAAGAGTTTTGCTATTTCGTCAAATCCGTCGGATTTCTTTTCTGTTTTTGGAGGAATTTGTAGGAGTGTGAAAGTTTGAACGTGTTCAGTTTCGGCAGACCGAGCGCATTGCCAGCAAAGATCATCGCCTTCTTTTGGTCGGCGTTTGCAAGGCTCACCTTTGGCATTATGACCATTGCACCATTGGTGAGCCTGTTTGCAAAACTTACAAGATTTAGTCACTAATTAATCTCCAAAAAACCAAATTCCACCAATTTTAATTAAGGTTCATTAAGAATTTTTTAAGATTTTTAAGAATTTTGTTGAAAAGAAACAGATATTGAACACCAAAAAGGAAGAATACTAGATTTTCATTTCAAATCCCTCAAAACTAAACAGCCGATACAATTCGGCGCAGGTTAACAAGGTCTAATAATTGGTTTTCCGCTTCTGTTTCGGATAGTCCACCATCAATCATTAAGATAGCTTTTTGCTCCTCAAAAATTACCTCAAAATCCGAACAAAGGTCCGTACTTCTTAAAACTAAATCAAGTTTTTCATTATAACTTGAAGCAAATTTTTCATATTCCTCCAATTTTGCAACCTGCTCATTGATTAAGTAATCAGCAATATCGAAACCGCTTTTTTTTTCTGATTCTGTCCCAAATCTTTCAATCAAATCCGAAATTTTTACGGAAAGGCCAATTGCGCAGGCTTCGGATGCAACTTTGCTCCATTCAGAAAAGGAGTCGCCGTCTGAAAAAAGAGTTATCATCTTATTCTTAAATTTAAGAAGTTTGTCCACTTTCAAAAAGGATTTCGAACCGGTAGCAAGCCAAATGAACTCGGGCATTAGGATCGAAGCAATTATGGCTGTTTTCTCTGCCTCGACGATTGCAATTGGCTTGGTGTTTTTTTTGCCTAAAAGATGTTCCCCGAAGAAGACCCTTTTGTTGGAAATAAAGCCCTCTTTTAGTTTTCCTGAACGTATTAGTTGAGTCTGAAGAGAGGTAATTGAATATTTAATCTTCAGTCGCTTTCCGGTTCTAAAGTCAAACTTCATTAATTTGGCGGAACAGACTTTCATTGTTCGATTGATCTTGGGGAAGACGGTGAAACCCTCATGGGTTCCAATGAGATACTTACCAATTACCCCAATTACCTTTTCCCGATCAAAAGGAAAAAGACTTAAAAGAAACATAAACAAAGCATTGCAGTTGTAATTGCCAAGTGTTTCCAACAAAAAATTTGCCGGCAAGTAATCTGGTCTCGGGGGAAATTTCCGTAGGCTTTGAACAGTTGAGTTTTCTTTTGGGGGGGAGGTTCTTCTAAAAAATTGGGCTTTTGAGTTTGGATTTTCAGCGGAAAACATTTTTGGTGTTTTGTGATAACCGCAAGAATTTTCCCGGTCACAACGCCCTACGTCAAAACTAAGGTAATCGTTTGATTTTACCTCTACATAACGAACAAACCGCTTTTGTCCGCAAGCCGGGCAAGGGAATTTTTTTGATCCTGCTTCTAATTTAAATCGAAACATCTTGCTTTTTTCTCCGAAATTGTTTTCCAAAAGAAATCTAAAAAAACTAAAAAGTCTTCGCTGGATTTTGAGATTTCAGTGTTTTTCGACTTTTTAACAATAACTTTTTAAAACTTTTCAATTAAGAAATGGGGTTTCGAGCTATCGAATCGAGCAATTCCATTGCTTTCGAGCCTTTTGGCGAAATTATTACGACCCAATGGGCGCAAACCAACCTGCCTTGCGTACTCCCGGTATTCGGCGAAAATTTCGGCAATGGTCATTGTATGGTTGGTGCTGGGGCGGAAATTTTCTTCCTTCAGAAACATTGCGACGGAGTCGCTTTCCAGTTTGTATTGGTTCAGGGCATTTTCGGACGATTTGCATTCGCTAAAGTTGCCTCGTTTAAGAAGTCGTTCAAGTCCTTCCAACATCCAATTGAAAACTCCAGAAAGTTCAGTTTCAACAATTTCTTTGGCAAGATGCTTGTTTTGATGTTCCTCAGAAATAGTCACTTCGAACGGAATGATAAGAAATCGTCTGAAATATGCGTGGGAATGTTCCACGTCCCTCGGCAAATGGTTCGAGTTGAACATCAAGCGGGCATAATTATCCAAGACCATCGGTTGTCCGTAAGGGAGTCTCGCTTCAACCGGTTCGCCGGAAGTCAAAATTTTGAAAATATCGGCTTTTAAGTTGAACGAGATGTCGGACGAATAATTGAGAAGTTTGTTAGCGATTTTTGCCCTATGGTATTCATGTCCCAAGGACTCAAGGCTGAAATGGGATATGGACTCCGGCCCAAAAAGTGCCTTTATTACGTTAAAAACAACCGATTTCCCGTTTGCGCCAGAGCCGAATAAAAGGAGCGTTTTCTCAAGTTTTAGATGTCGCGCGAACACATAGCCCATAAACTCGGAAAGGATAATTTGTTTTTCCCTTTCCGGTAACACCTCATCAAGGAAAAGTTGCCATTTCCGAAAGTCTGCATTTTCGTCGAAATCGAATTCTAATTGGTACGTTAGGAAATCGTTTCGGTCGAATGGCCGCAAAAATTTCTCCGAACCTTTGATTTCAAAGGTCCCATTCCGAAGGTTTATCAATACCTTATCGAAATCCGCTTTAGGGGTTGGTAAGTATGCGGTTGCCCAGAACTGCTTGAGCAATTCCCGTCGGAATCGGTAATAGTTTGCGTTTAGCCAGTCAACTCCAACAACTTTAGCGCAATCGGCGAGAAAATTTTCGAGTTCGTTTGAGTCGGTCAACTTCCAGTAGGCACCATTATAGGCAAAAAGAAAATCTAAGTTCCGGCAAAGTCCGCAATTTAAAGCCTTTGCGGTTTGCAAAATTGCCTGGATTGTCAAAACTAACTTCAATTTTTGCGAAACTCGTTCTTTTTCTTCCAAATTAGCATACTCTTCGAAATCAATGGGACTTAGATTTTCCAGAATTTCCGAGAAAACGTTTTCATGCCCTATTTCGCCAGCCGGTATTTTAATTAACTCCGACCGAATTGCGGTCAAATCAATTTGTGTGATCGGTTGATTTTGATTATTATTTCCCATGAATTTTTACCTTTTTATTTTGGGGAGGTACGGTCGATTGCAGTGGCTGTGCCTCTTTTATATTTGGACACCGATGTTTTTTTGAATTTTGCCCTGCTCTATATAATCGTCAAGATCTTTTTTCGTAAATGCGACTTTGTTTCCAAACTTCCTGAAAGAAATTTTCCCAGCTTTCCTTTCGCGCCAAAGTGTCGTGGGGCTTAGCCCCAAATAATCGACGGCTTCAGCGTTTGAAAATATAGATTTTTGAGAACGATAGAATCCTTCTGAATTTTTGGTTTCAATTTTCAAAATTTCCCTGAGTGCAGATCGGCGACCCTCATCCAAAATTTCGGAAACTTGATCCATTGATGGTTTTTCCCTCTTCAATAATTTGGTTGAAATTTCCGCCACAATTTTGGAATCGGCCGAAACCGCGATAAGCTGGGCGTTGCCAACCGTTTCTCCTCGATAAAGAGCAACAAAAGTAGCCATAAAAAAAAGCCTCCCAAGTTGTATGCAACGAAAGGGCTTTAATCTATTACCAAAAACTTTGGAAATTTAATTTAATTTTTTGTTTTAGGAATGAAATTTTTAAGGGCGCTTTTAATTTTTGCTTTTGCCCTTGCTAAGTGAGACCTAATAGTGCCTATTGACAGTCCGAGGTGTTGAGATATTTCTCTCTCTGTTAATCCATCGATTTTCATCAACCACCAAACTTGTAGTTGAGAAGGGGAAATAGGGGCATTAAGAATTGATTTAATAATCTTATTCAAATCAATTCTGGCCTCTTCACGAAGTGCAAATTCCTGCTCCGAATTTAGTGAAAAATCTTCAATTTCGGGAATATTTTTTTGCCGAGGTGTAATTAATTCTTCAGAACTTATTGACTTATCTCGAATCTGCCGCTTCCGGCGGTTATTGTGTTTGGTTTCTAATGGAAGATCCTTCGTTAACAAATTAACAACTCTGTTGATTAAAGTAGTTTCCTTTCTTGATTTTTTAGATTTCAAATTTTCAGACTCATCAAGGATACATAAAATCACAGCTGCGGGAATTCTTTTCAGTAATATTTCCTTAAATGGCCGGTCTTCACCCTTGAGTGTTTCGGTCAATCTTCTGTTTGTCGTTAGGCTAATTTTATTAGCTAGGGAGGCAGATAAATAGATAAGTTCCCACTCATAATCTAGTTTTCTTTTATCTTTTTGTTGAAGCAAGGTTTCATTGAATTTAAATTCAAAATCTTCCAATTTTGGTTTTACTGTTTCAATCACATCTTGAGCAAAATCTTTTGGCCAAAAGTCTGGTAAATTTTGGGAATTGCAAAGTTTTTCGTGGGCTTCACAAATGGACAATTTCCAAAATTCCAATTTTATTTGAATTTCAGACAGTCTAAGCAGTGCGTAGTTTAGAAGATTTTCTTCATAGGCGGTTTTGGGAACGTCAATCGATTTAGAGTGGGAAATGGACTCTTTTTGTTCCCCTAATTGATTAAAATCTCTTTTCCTAAACTTCTTTTCTTGAATCCTTTTTCCAGATTTAATTTTAATCCTAAATCGTTTTCGTAAGAACCGTCGTAGTAAACGATTTTCCCAGATTAAAAAAAATAAATTCTCAAACAGTCCTTCTACTGGAAATTTATTAATAATATTGAAATATTGTTTAAACTGAGGGAAAAAGGGGGTTATTATTCGTTTGTTTTTATCCACATGGCTCAATTTTTCGAACAAACTAAAGTTATCAATTGGATAAAAAGGTTTAACAACTATGGGCATAAGTCCAAATTGAAGAAAAAGTTCTTGCTTTGAATTCCAAAAGGTTTCATCTGAAACGATGGATTGAAAAAATCGGAAAACCCTGGATAGAAGCTGCCCTAATACCAAATCAAAAACCAATTCGTCCTTTGGTTCTATTAAATTATTACTATTGCCCAAATATATTTGGTTCAACACTTTATTCCAAATTTCATTTTGGAATTTGTTTTCTTCCTTCTTAATTTCCATTTCTTGAAGGCCCCCAGCATTAGAGGAAAAATTAGAGGAAAATAAAACCAAAAAAGACCTGCAAAGAATTATACTGATTCCCGCAAGTCTTTGTAATTATTAATGATAATTGAATGCACCCGGCAGGAGTCGAACCTACGACCTCATGATTCGTAGTCATGCACTCTATCCAGCTGAGCTACGGGTGCGAAAAACCAAGTTTTTAGACTACAAACCAAAAGGTTTTCTGTCAAGTTAAATAAGCGTTTTGAGACCGGCCCGGTTTTACTGAGGTTTTTTGGCGTAATAGCCGGGGCGGGTCCGGGAAATTAGTTGGTTGTTGCTGACCTCAAGTTTGATCTCACGCCATTTTCCGTCGCGAACGCTGTTTTTGGGTTCGTATTCGATGGTGTAAAGCGTCCTGAGGTCGGCGGCGACTTCGGCGTAAAGCCTCGCCATTTCCTCCAACCGGTTGATCTTGTTGAGCGTTCCGCCGGTCCGGTTGGCCAGGATCTGAAGGCGTTCCCGAGCCGCTGAAAAAAGGGCGATCTGGGCCGGGGTCGGATCGATCAGGCGGGCCGGATCGTTGGTCGGAAGGGCCAGGGGATAAATCGTGACTCCCTGCACGTCGGAACGGTTTAATGTGTTGTTAAGAATCGGGCTGTTCTCCGGTTTGATAGCTCCCGGAATATCCTTGTCATCCAGTTTTTCCAACAGATCCCGGTCGGCGTTTTGAACGTTGGTGTCGACCCCGTCGGTCAAAACTATGATCGCTTTCCGGCGATTGTTTTCCTTGACCAGTTTGGAAAGGGCAAAATCGATCGCTTTATATAACTGGGTTTTTCCCCGCCCGCCCGCGACGCTGATCGAATGAGCGATGGTTTTTCGGTCGGTTGTAAAATCATTTAAAAGGTTGATCTTTTCGGAAAATTCGACCACGGCAACCCGGTCATCGGGTGCCAGGGCATCCATAAAACGCCGGGCGGAGAGTTGGATGTTATCGCGAAAGGGGATGGTCGAGCCGCTCATATCCAACATCAATACCACGCTAAAGGGGGAGACCGTCGGTTCGAAACGGGAAATCTCCTGTTTGATTCCGTCCTCATAGATGGTGAAATTATTCTTGTTGAGACTGGTGATCGGCCTGCCGCGATTATCAACCACGCCGACATTCAGCCGAACGATTGACGAGTCAACGGTTACGATCTCGTCGGGATCATCCTGAGCCGAAATTGACAGAATTCCAAAAATTAACAAAAAAATAAGTGCAAAAAATTTAGAAAATTTCATAACCAAAACTATAACTTTCAGACGCATTTACCGAGGCTTCAGTTGCATCCGGGTTGGTTTCAAAATAATCTTAACATTAAAGGACTTTTAGTTTATAATAAATCGACCAAGTTTTATTTATTGTTTAACGAATTACCTAATCAATTAACACACTCAAGTTAATCTTGAAATCTCACAAACTCAGGGGAAAAACAAATGCTCTTTAAACCGAGGTATTGCTGTCACTGCGGGGAGGAAATTGACAGAGTTGATTGGAAGTTATGGACCAGCAACCGATTTTGTGAACTATGTGAAACGGAATTTGTCTTCCGGGAATGGGGGATCCGGATCAGTTTCCTGTCCTGTCTGGTTTTTGCTTTGTTGTTTTTCGGAGGAGGTCTTTTTGGTTCCGGAAGACCTGAAGATGGCAGACCTCCGAATTTGAAGTCCGATGGGCAAAAGAATTTGATTTCCGAAGCTCCCATCGGCCAACCGGAACAATCCAACCGGGTTGGGGAAAAGGAATCGGAAGGGGAAAATTCTAATACAACCTCATCCGAAAAGAAACAAACAAATACAAAAATTCCGGTGCCGAATAATTCCCCTGTTCCCAAAAACGGAGGGGGAAAACTGAGACTCCGGCAAAAGTCCGGCGACGAAGCGGTCTATTTTTGCGGGGCTGAAACAAAAAAAGGAACACCATGTTCCAGACGAGTAAAGGGAGGTGGTCGATGTTGGCAACATAAGGGGATGGAACCGATGTTGCCCGAGGATGAATTGCGAATAAGCCAATAAGAGGGCAATGTGGTAAAATAGAGGCCTTACTTTACAAGACTATTAGTTATGAAACCTTTAGCTTCAAATATTTTGATTCAGGATCGCTATTTAATCGTCCATTTGATCGGAAAGGGGGGAATGGGCGAGGTATATTTGGCAGTTGACCAAAGACTTGGAAGTGCGGTTGCCTTAAAGCGCACCTTTTTTTCCGACGACGATTTGCTGGCCAGCGCCTTTGAACGCGAAGCCCGGATCCTGGCTAACTTGAGGCACCCGATTCTTCCCAAGGTGAGCGATCATTTTATCGAAGGCGACAATCAGTTTCTGGTGATGGAACATATTACCGGAGACGATCTGTCGAAACGTTTGGAAAAAACAAACCAGCCTTTTCCACTCAGTTGGGTATTGTTCTGGGCCGATCAACTGCTTGATGCGCTTCACTATTTGCACACTCACGAACCGCCGATAATTCACCGCGACATAAAACCCCAAAATCTCAAACTAACCAACGACAACCACATTGTATTACTGGATTTCGGTTTGTCGAAAAACTCCGTCGGGGAAACCAGGATCACAACCACCGGAAGCGTTGTCGGATACACCCCCCATTATGCTCCGATGGAACAGATTCGGGGCACCGGAACCAACGCTCAGAGCGATATTTATTCGCTTTCAGCGACCCTTTACCAGTTATTGACCAATACCGTTCCGCCCGATGCCCTGACCCGGGCCGACAGCCTTTTAAGCGATTTGCCCGACCCGATCAAACCGATCAATCAATTGAATCCGGAGGTCACCCCGGAGGTGTCGGAAGTTATTTTGAAAGGAATGGACATTCGGCAGGAAAGCCGTTTTGGCACCGCCCGGGAAATGCAGAAATCTCTTCGCGACGCTTTTGCCAAATTGCAAACCGCCATGGCGGCTCAAACCATCGCTTTCAATGTAAATGATTCGGGGATCAGCGCTGAACTGCAAAGTGGGAACTCGCAACCCGCAATTGAACCCCCGGTTGAAATCGAACCGGAGATCGAGATCGGAGCGAAAGAAACGGGTTTTCAAACCGTCACCGAACTGGATAATTCATTGGGGGAACAAAATCATCAACCGGAGCCTGATTTTGATGCAACGGTGAAATTCGATTCCCCGGAAGTTTTTGAAGCGCCCGAAACCACTGATTCCGAATTAAAACCCTCGGACATAAAAACCGAGGTCCTTCTCGCCGGAGACTCCCCCGCGATCAAGGCGGTTCAGGAGGGGAACAGTCTACCGGAGACCGAGGAACCCCGGGAGGGGCAAAATTTCGAAACCGTCGGCAGTTTTGACTTTGACGAGAATAAAACCTCCGGCGGCGAGTTTTCCCAAGAAGAATTCCCCCAAACAGATTTTTCCGAACCCCGGACCGAGTTTTCTCCGGATGCGACCGTTCCGTTGATTTCTTTTCGGGAAAATGAAGAGCCGGCCCCGGAAACACCAGTTGAGTTTGATTCGGAAGAAGACGTTTTTGATCCTTCTACGGGGCCGGGGGAAACGGACTTCTTCGAAATCGACCAAACCGGTCAGGTCGGCGGGTTTGAAACCGTCGGCCAGATTGAAGAGCCTTTTGAGGAACCGGAACCCGAACCGATAACGCCGAAACCGGTTCCGCCCCCGGTGGTTAAACCGAGCCCGGTTAAAAAAATTCTGGCGATAATTGCCGGGTTGTTTGTCCTATTATTATTATTTGGCGGGGCAATTGGCGGCGTGGTTTGGTATGTCACCCGCGACCCCGGTACCAACGGAGGTGTCGATCCTCCGCCCTCTCCAACCGATGTTAATGTCGAGGTTACTCCGAGCCCCGAATCCTCCCCGGAAGTTTTGTTGCCGGTCAATAACGAGGAAAATGATAATACGGGTAAAGAGGATGGGCCCGGAACAAACCAAGAGGTAAACGTTCCTGACAGCAAACCGCCCGATACGCCGGGTCCGGTTAAGCCTTCGCCCAAGGCGTCTCCGGTCGTCAACAGGAGAACTCCGACGCCAAGACCTTCGCCCAGAATTACACCGACTCCTACTAAAACCCCGAAGGGAGGGCGAACGGATATCCAACAGTAGTTTTTAGGAGATTTAGTTATGATGAAAAAGATTTCATTGGGATTGATTACATTTAGTTTATTGCTGGTCGCTTTTTCGGCCCTGGCCACCGATGTTGCGGCCCAGCCCAAAAAAGTTCTCAAAAAGGCAAGAACTCTGGCCAGCGACGGCGATAAAAGGTTTAACAAAAGAGATTATCAGGGAGCCATCGGGAAATATAGGGAAGCCATCAGTTTGGTTCCCAATTTCCCGAACGCCCATTATTGGAAGGGGAATGCCCATTATTACCTGCAACAATACGATGAGTCTCTCGAGGAACTAAATACCGCCTATGATCAGGGATACGCACCGGTTATCGATATTTACAGGGTCCGTTGGTACGTTAACTTCATGAAAAAGAATTACGATGACGCGCTGGCGGATCTTCGTAAAGGGTTGGAGATCGATCCAACCGATATTCGTTTGAGGGAGGGGCTGGGGAATGTTTATTACGCCAAGGAATCATTCCGGGAGGCTCTGGCGGCTTACAACGATGTGGTTGAAAGAATTCCAAACAACGGAAATACTTATTACAATATGGCGGTATCCTATTACAATTTGGGTAAAGCCGGAGAACAAAGAAGTGCCGCTCAAAACGCCATTAACAATGGAACCCAGTTTATGGCCCAGTCCTTTATTTTGATCGCCGATTCTTATGCCAAGGAGAGGAAATTCGAAGAGGCCGCCGAAGCCTATGAAAAGTCTCTCAACCTAAGACAGGACATCTTTCCGGTTTATCATAATTTGTCCGACATTTACCGGAATATGAATCGATTTACCGACGCCATCGAAGTGATTAAAAAGGGTTTAAGGCAATTTCCCCGGAACGGGGATCTTTACGTTGATTTGAGTTGGTATTACAGTCTTGCGGATATGCCCAAAGAGGCCATCGGGGCCGCCCAAACAGCGATTCAGTTCGTTCCCGACCAATATATGGCCTACACCAATTTGTGCCGGGCCTACAATGACAACAAGGAATACGATAAGGCTGTCTCCGCCTGTAATAATGCTCTCCGCCTTAAAGAGAACGACGGGGAAACCTATTTTTATCTGGGTCGCGCCAATGATTTTCTGGGCAAACCCGATGTGGCCACCAAACATTACAAAAAGGCTTTGGACGGCCTATTGGTTTCCACCCAAAACAATCCCGATTATGCCGACGGGTTTTACCTTTTGGGGAACGCTTATTACGCCAACGGTCTTCGGGATAAGGCCATCGATGCCTATCTTCGGTGCCTGGAACTCAGTCCCCGTTTTTCCAAAGCCCGGTTTAATCTGGGTTATATGTATTTTCTGAAAGGAGATCTGGATTCCGCTCAGGCCCAATACACGGCTCTGCTGGATCTGGATGCCGATTTGGCCGGCAAATTAAAAAATGCCATGCAGAAAAAATAATCCTTTAGGGCAATTAAATAAAAAAGTTATCGGGATCATCACTTGGATGATCCCGATAACTTTTTTATTTTTCAGGTTCTATCTCCAGTTACCGATCAAAACGAACGGGGACCAGAAGTAAGGGTGGGCAAAGGGTTTTTCTTTTTCAAAAACAAAGGCGGATTTTGAGCCGTCCGAACCCCGAACCCCGAAAATTCCGGCCAATTCCTCAATATATTTCTGGTCGGGTTTGAGTTCTCCGGAGATCATCCCCTTTTGAACGAATTGAATGGCCTCGGCTTTTGTTTTTTGCGGATGATCCTTTCTAAAACGGTAAAATTCGCTCATCAGGATCGGCGTGCTCTCATCGACAACCGACCACAATGTGGCCAGAATGGACTTTCCGCTTTTGTTTTGAATGGCTCCCGCCAGAGAATCAATTTCCTTCCCGTTGGAACCGCCGCCAAAAGCCGTGTTACAGGCTGAAAGGGTGACCAGATCAATGTCTCCGAAATTAATTTCCGGTGAATTGCTGACCTCCTCCAAAGTGAGGATCTGACCATTTCCCAAAAGCAAAAAAGAATTCGTCCAGTTGGAACCGAGCCTGAAATGGCTGGCGATATGAACAATGTTAAAATTTCGTTTTCCCTCGCTTGTTTCCCGGGTAAGGGAATTAACCAGATTCTTAAGGGTGAAATCTTCGTCGATAAATCTCTCTCCCGGAAGAATTCCGTTTTCCTCGGGATTTTTTCCCGTCCGGACGATCTTAAAGAGTTCTTCCCGGGTTCCGGGCAAAGGGCCAAAGATGATTTTCCGGTTCGGGTCGTCCGGATTTTGGACCGTTTGTGCCAGCGAAACCCCAACCGCCAAAGCGTTGAATGTAGGCGGAGCGTCCGTTATGTTATCCCGGGTTTTGGGGGTCAGGATGACGTTTTGATATTTTTCAACCAGATATGTCTTTCCGTCGGGAGACAAAGTGGCCAAGGGAATGTAACGAAGGGTTCCGTCCAAAGACCAGATCAGGGTTTTGGCTTCGGAGGCGATTAGGTCTTTTTCGATCGGTTTCAAAAGGATGTCGTAGAGTTCCTTGCCCAGTAAACGGGGGTCGGTTTCGATATCCTGCAGGGCCTCCCGAAAGGCAAAGACCTTTTTATTTAATTCCGTGGCGGAAATCTCCGTTTTTCCGTCCACCTGAACCGTCGGAGTGGTCAGAATCACGCGGTAACGATCCTCTGATACGACGGTGTAAAGGGCAACGGTTCCGTCGCCCCATTTCCTCAACTGGTTTTGCAGATTGCGGTCGATCTCGATTCCCGAAGTCTTTTCCCGACCCAATTCCTGAATCAATTCTTTTTCCAGAAACAATCTGAACGCGGCGTTGGCATCGGCGAGTTGGGCCGAAAGCCGGTCATATCTTTTTTGCTCATCGGTCGATAACCCGGAATCCATTTGGAAAAGCTGGCGTTTCTTTTTGGCAAGTTCGAAAAACTCCTGACCGAGCAGGGTGATTTTTTCGGCCATTTGAGCGTACCGTTCGATCAGTTTTTGCTCCTTTTCCGAGAGCGAAACCCTTTTTTTGAGGTTTTTAATTTCATCGACGTCCCGCCGGACAAATTCGAAATACTCCTCCTCTTTGAGCATCTGCAAGACCTGTTCGGCCTGTGAAAACCTTCCGCTTTCGATCAACAGATCGGCCAGCCGCCGGTAGTTGGATTCAATCGATTTGAGGTAAATTTTTTGGGTTTGGGAATCGAGCCCCCGGATTGCTTCCCGAAGTTCCTGATATTTATTTACCGCTTGTTTTCCGTAAAAAAGGGCCAGGGTGGGGTTTTTCTCAAGATTCCAGACGATCATCAGATTTGAAAGGGTGATGGCTTCAACGTTTTTCTCGCCCAGGGATTGGAGGATGGGAAGGGCCCGGTAAAAATTTTCTCTGGCTTTTTGGAGTTGACCGAGATCGGAAAATGCCAAACCCAGATTGTTGAGAACGGTGGCCTCCCCGCTTTTGTTGCCGGCATTCTGATGAATCGGAAGCGCTTTTTCAAAAAATTCGAGGGCCTTGTCCGGGGTTTTATCCGCCAAAAACACGGTCCCGATGTTATTCAAAGTGACCGCCTCTTCGCTTTTGTCTCCCAGTTCGCGGATGATGGTTAACGAATCATTAAAAAGCGAAAGGGCTTTTGGATAGTCTCCGAGGTCCGAGTAAACCAAACCAAGATTGTTGAGAGTCGTGGCGGTTCCGCGCCGGTCGCCGACGGTTTTTCTGAGGACCAGCGATTGTTCGAAAAACTCAATGGCCTTTTGTTTTTCTCCCAATTCATCGTAGATCCTTCCGATGTTGTTCAGGGTGATGGCCTCCCCTCTTTGATTTCCGAGGGACCGTCTCAGACTCAGGGCCTGCAAATAAAAATTTAGGGCTTTTTCCTTTTCACCCAGATCGGCGTAAACCGCCCCGATGTTGTTGAGGGTCACCGATTCACCGTACCGGTCGCCTACTTCCTTTCGTTTCTGAAGCGCCTGTTCGTAAAAATTTAGCGCTTTTTTCTTTTCACCCGTCGTGTCGTAAAGGCGGGCGATGTTGTTCAAGGTCCGGGCTTCCCAAAACTTGTCATCCAATTCCCGAAAAATCGGAAGGGCGTTTTGGTAAAACTCCAAAGCTCTGGTTTTTTCTCCCAAACTGTCCGAGGTAAAACCGGACCCGACCAAAGATTTGGCTTCTCCGCTCTTTTCCCCAGCTTTTTTATAGAGCTTTTCGGCCTGTTGGAATTTTTCAAAAGCCTCCCGGTAAGATTGAGCCGTTCCCTGACCGTTTAATTTCAGAGCCTCTTCAAACAATTGATTGGCTTTTTGCAGGTCATCTCCGCCGGTCGGTTGACCCGGCAGATTGGAAACGAAAAGGACCTGAAAAATTATCAACGCCGGGATGATAAAGAAAAACCCAGAAAAACGGCGGAGCAAATGACTGTGGATTTTTTTCATTCTTAACAATAATCAAAAAAAATTTCTCATCTGAGGAACGTTTAAAAGTTGAAAACTTTCAGTTTGCGTCAAAAGTTTTTCAAGACAATTAACGGTTTGCATTTTATGATATAAATAACATCCTGAAAAGAAAATAAAACATCTCAGGATGACCCGGCGCTCGATCTGCGAAACGGGTTCCGGGTCATTCTTTGGCCCTAAAATTTGCATCTGGAGAAAAAATGAGAAGGTTTTTTGCATTGATTTTTTTGGTTTTTTTAACGTTTTCAACCATCAAAGCCCAAACCGGCGATGTGACGGTTTCGCTCAATGAACAATTCTTTGACGCGTTGCTCGAAGCGGTTTTTACAAATTTGAAACAACCGAGTTTCCCCTTGGCCGGACTGAAAGAAAATGACCTCAATCCGGATCAGGCCAAAATGGCGGCCATGCGGACTTTTTACAGACAGGCCGGCATGCGGACTTTTTACAGACAGGCCGGTTGGAATAAAAACGAAAATCTTTTTTACTTCGATGAAACCTTCCCGCTCGGAAAATTAAAAGCCAAGCCCGGAGACCAAAATTGCGACGAATCGATCCGGCTTCAAAGAGAGATCGACGGGGTCCGAACGGCCGTCCGGTTTCGAGACGGGAAGATCTACGCCCCGATCGCTTTTTCCGGTTCTTACAATCCGCCCTTGATCGGTTGTATCGATTTCCAGGGCTGGGCCGAATCGAATATAGACCTCGAATTTGACAACCAAACCCAGACTCTGGTCGGCCGGGCCACGGTCAACAGCGTCAATTTAAGCGGGACGGGCGGTGTCGGAAGCGGTTTGATCGCCAAAATGGTGCAAAGTTCGATGGACAAGAAAATCAATCCAATAAAAATTTTGGATCTGGAAAAAGTCTCTTTTGTGGTTCCGGTTCAAAATAACGGTTCGCTTCGTTTAAAAGCCACCGGAATCCGCCATGAGATCGGGAACGGGGTTCTGAACGTTCATATTACATACCAGTTTCTCAAGGGTTAAATTCCAATCTCAACCCCAAATTTATTCCGAGATCCGTAACCTATTACGTTCAATTTAATACCAAATGGTGTGCCGGTTGGAAAAACGGCCCCGTTTTCGCTGGGGAAATCTCGGCGGAACGGTATTTGCAAGTTGATAGAGTTCGGAAGTGAACCAATCGGAGTTAAAAAAATTTAACCAGAGGAGAAGTATGAAAGTGAGTTTTAGTAAAAATTTGCTTTTCCTTATGTTGATCGGGGGATTGGTCCTTTTTGGACTGAATACCGACGTTCAGGCTCAGAGAAATCGTTCCAGAAATCAGGAAAGAAGGGCCGAACAACAGAGGGCCGAACAACAAAAAGGAAGACAAAATCAAGACAGAGACCGCCAACGCTCCCGGCAGGATAGAAATAATCAGGAAAGGCGTGCCCAGCAACAAAGGCAACAGCAGGAGCGTCAGGCCCAACAACAGAGACAACAACAGGAGCGGTCCCGCCAACAGGCTCAAAATGAACAGAGGCGCCGGGCCGACCAACAGCGCGAGGCTCAAAGACAAAGAGAAAGACAAAATCAGGAAAACAGGCGTCGGCAAGAAACCCTGAATCAACAGAGACAGCGGGAGGACCGTCGCGCCGAACAAAGACGTCGGGAAGAAATCCAGGACCGTCAGCGTCGCGAAAAAGCGGCCGAACAAAGGCGGCAAAATGAGAATAGAGACCGGAACCGTCGTCAGATCGAAGACCGCCAAAGAAGGGAGAAGGCGGCCGAACAAAGGCGGGTCGACAATGAACGAAATCGCCGGAACGACCGCAGGTGGCCGGACAACCGGAATGACCGAAACGACCGCAACAACCAGCAAAGGGACCGGAGGGACGATCAGAGGGATCGGCGACAAAGTTTTGACCGCGACCAGCAAAGAAGGATCTATCAGCAACGCTGGCGTAGTTATGTGGACAAGGATCAATGGCGTCAGCGTCAGTATGAGGAACGCCGCCGCCGTCTCGAAAGGGAAAGACGCCGGGCTTACCTGCGCTGGCAACAACGTTACTGGAACCGTCTGCGTCAGGATCGCCTGCGTCTGCAAAATGCCAGATATTACAACTCTCTGATCTATAATTGCCGTTACGATCGTGGAGGCCGGTATTATTACACCAGCAGTTACGGCGCACAAATGCTCCGAAACGCCGTCAATTACGGTTATCAGGAGGGCTTTTACGCCGGACAGGCGGACCGTGACGACGGTTGGGGGTATTCCTACCGCGATTCGTTCGCTTACCAGGACGCCAGTTACGGTTACGACGGTTATTATGTGTCGCTCGATGAATATCAGTATTATTTCCGCGAAGGTTTCCGACGCGGTTACGAGGACGGTTATTACGGCCGTTACAATTACGGATATTACGACAATGGCGGTTACAGCCTTGTGGGTTCGATCCTCAAAGGGATTTTGAACATTGTAGTTTTCTAAACTTCCCGAACCCTTAAATAATTTTCCTTTAACAGTATGGGGAGTTCCAATTAATGGCCCCGGATTCAAATTGAATCCGGGGCATTTTTTGTTTTAAAAAGGCAAAAAAAAATGCATTGGTCCGACCAAGGGCCAAGGTCGGGAAAGTTTAACCTTAAATCCAACTGAAAAAAAAGCCCCCCGCCCGAAAATAATTTTGATCATTCCTCCTAAAAAACAACTCACCCCCGATTCAGTTCTCTTTTTTGGGCGGGTCAATAAAATGGAGAAAATCCACAAAAATGTAGAGCTAAGCTCTTTACTGACAATCGTTTAGGAAATTTTAAACTTTTCTGTCACAAAACCCGTAACCGGAGTGTTTCCAGCGTAGAAGGCTTAATAATTCATTCTTGTTTCTGGAAGTTTACCAGCCGTTTGCCGGTTGGAAAAAAGCCTTCAAATTCCAACCGGCAAACGCCCTTCGCATTTATAACAAACAGACGATCTTTCGTTTGTGTTTAGGGAGAATAATCATGAAAAAATTATACTTGTTCCTGGCAATCATCACTTTATCATTTACAGTCAACGCCCAGCTCAAAAGCAACGATTTTTTGTTGGAGGGGAGAAGCAACTTTTCCAACGAAAAAAAATCTGCCAATTCTGAAAACAAAGGATCGACCGAAACACCGGATTTCGTCAAACTCAACGAGGCCGGGGTAAAAAAGGCGCTGGTGGAAAAGAATTACCCCGAGGCCATAGTTCTTTTTAATCAGGCCATCGAGGCCAACCCCAATTGTTTTGTTTGCCGTTACAATATCGGCCGCTCGCAGGTTAAGATCGGCAAATTAAATGAGGCGGCCGAGATTTTCCGGAAACTGATCGAACAATGGCCCGATTTTGCCAACGCTCATTCAAGTCTGGGCGAAACCCTAAGCGAGAAAGGCCTTTTTCGGGAAAGCCTCGCTTCTTATGAAAAAGCCCTCAGTTTGAGCCCGGACGATTGCACCACGCTGACCAATTACGCCCTGTCGCTGCAAAACGTCGGAGAGTACAAAAAAGCCCTCGAATATCTGGATAAGGCCCTCAAAATCGATCCCGATCTCGCCGAAGCCCACAGCAATCGCGGCCTCACCCTTTTTGTCATGGGACGCCAGAAAGATGCCCTGGTGAGTATGAAGAAGGCCTTTCAATTGAGGCCGGAGGTTCCCGAAATCCGAAATAATCTGGGAGTGATCCTCGATCATTTCGGGAAGAAAAAAGAAGCCTTGAAACATTTTGAGGAGGCGGTTCGATTGAAACCGGATTACGCCGAGGCCCAGTATAATCTGGCTCTCTGCTATCTGGAGAGGGGAGACCGGGACGCCGCTTACCGCCAGATGAAAACTCTGGAGGAAAGCAATTTTGAACTGGCCCAACAATTAAAAGGCGCCATTTGGGGCAAATATGTTGTCAATGCTCCTTCGCCAAACAATGACTAGCCTCCGACCGGCAACCTGAAAAAAAGGGGCATTGGGAAAGTTTGCCCCTTTTATTTTTTCAAAATCGAGAGATATTCCCTCCAGGGCCCGACATGTCCTTCATATTTGCCTGCCAGTACCGTTACGATCTGCCGGATGTGTGTCAGATCGTGAACCACCCAGGTGGCCAGTAACTCTTGCAGAGTCACCTCGCCGAGTTCGGGATGAATGCCTTTTAGTTTCAATTGATCTTCCTTTAAATCCCAGGAACGAAGTGTTTCGATATTTCTTTTTCTCAAATCCGCAAATTGATCGAGCAATTGAGAAAGGGTTTTACCCTTTGAAAGTTCAAATTGAGCGAAACGATCAAAGGGCTCGAATTCAAGGTTTTCCCCTTGTGCCAGAATGATTCGGGCGCGGAGGATCCAGTCGGTCTCCTCACCGTGAATAAAATGCCCGACAATATCAAAAGGCCCCCAATCCTGTCGGGCGTCCGGGTTAAAGATCCATTCCCGTGACAGGTCCTCAAGCAATGACCGAACCGTTTCCGGGGTCCGCTTCAGGATCTCAATTGATTTTTCCAACTCAAATTCCATAAAAAATCCTTTTTCAATAAAAGTGCCCGGGGCAATTGTAGTTACTCCTTAGCTGATCTTTGAAATTCACACAAATGGAATCTCCAGAAAAAAATAAAATCATATTTAGTCGGTGAAACCGACGTTATATTCCCCGCTTCGCCGCCCACGATGCAAATCGTGGGAATAATGTTGAAGATTGATAAAGCCATTGAAAATGGCGACATAACCAATATGTCGCAAATTTGTTCCCATAACTAGCGGTATGGGCTACAAATATATCTTTAGTTTTCAACTGCTGAAATCGAAAACTAAAGACATAAAGATATGTAAATAACAAATTTCAAAGATCAGCTAGGAAGTACCAAATTGTAAAATTGCCCCTAAAGAAAAATCACCTGTTCCCGTCCAGCAATTCGCGGGATTCCCTGAGCGATTCGGGACTCCCGATCAGGATCAAGGTGTCGCCTTTTTGGAGGATCGTGTCCCCGTGCGGAACCACCATTTCGCCCTGCCTTTGAATTCCGATCACGAGGGCATCTCCGGGGAGCCGGGTCCGGCGCAGGGAAATGCCTTCATAAGCGAAATTGTTTAGGATGACGTCGGCCAGATCGACATTGTCCTTTTTATCGGAAAGCATTGCGAAGGCCGCCGGAAATTGTAAAGCTCCCTCAATGGCGATGGCCGAAGCGAGGGCTGGCTGGACGATCTGAACACCCACCTCCTGCAAACGTTGAATGGTCTGGGGGTCATCGGAACGGGCGATGATGATCGGAACCTGAAAATTATTTTTTGCCAAACGGCAAACCTCCAGGATCAGATCCTGATCCGGTGTGAGGGCGATCAAAGCGCGGGCATTTTCGATTCCGGCGGCCTTTAGGACCGTTTCTTTGGCCGGGTTTCCCGGAATGCTGTGGAAATTGTTGAGCTGGAAAAGCCTGATCTGTTCCTGATTTTTCCCGACAAAAATGATCTTTTCCCCGTCCTCGCGGAGTCTCTGACCGATCAGTTCGGCGAATTGGTCGGTTCCGACAATGATGATGTCCTTGCGGGTTTTTAGTTTTGTCGGGGGCAAAATTCTCGAAAACAACAAAGGGGAAAAAGTACAGGTCAATACCGCCACCAAGATGACCGCCGAGTTGGTCCCGGTTGAGATCAGCCCCAACTTCAGGGAAATGGCCGACGCGGCGATGATCAGGGAAAGCCTGGAAGAGAGGAGCATCCCCATCGCCAGGGTTTCCCGCCAGGAAAAAAGTTTCCGGTAAATGACGGCGGGCAAAAGTTTGACCAAATAAGCCGAAACCAAAAGAAAGGGAATTAACAGAAATGCCCCGGGAGAAACGAGCAGGGAACTCAAATCGAATTCCGCCCCGACATTGATAAAGAAGATGGGGATAAAAAAACCGTAACCGATCGCATCGAGTTTTCCGTGCAGGGGGGATTCGCGGCCCTGACTGCTGAAACTCACAATGACGCCGGCCAGAAAAGCGCCGAGGATGATTTCGACCCGGAGCGTATCGGCCAGAACGACGCACAAAACCATTAATGCGATCGCCCCCCGAACACGGATCTGGGAGGTGGCGTGCGAGAGTTCCTTGATGATTTTCCCGAGCCCCGGAATGTTATTGAGCCACCGGCTGACGTTGATCGCCAGAAAGAACATTGCCAGCAGGACCATGAAAAGAAGAAGGTCGGCCGACAAACCCTGGCTGACCGCCGCGATGACGACGCTCAATAAAAGGAGGGTTACGAAATCGCTGACCAGTGCCGCCACCAGGGTCGATTGGCCGTAGGTAGTGTTGGTCAGACCTCTTTCCTTGAGCATCGGGACGACGATCCCGAGCGAGGTCGTGCTGAGAATCAGAGCCATCAGGATCGGGTTTTTGGTCAAGCCAAAGGAGGAGAGACCGAAACCGATCAAAAGTGCCAGGGCGATCGTAAGAAGCAGGTAAAGAATCGCCAGCGGAAGGGGTTTTTCCAAAAGATCCGGTTTTTTGTTTTTTCCGATCGGGGAGGAAAGAGTATTAAAATTGACTTCAAGGCCGGAAAGGAACATTAAAATGGCAAATCCGAATTCGGACAAAAAGCTCAAAGTCGTGTTTGGTTGGACGACATTGTAACCGCTTTTCCCGATAACCATTCCGGCGATGATCTCTCCCACCACGATCGGAATGGTAATGAATTTGATCCGATTGGCCAGGAAAGGGACGATCAACGCCAGGAGGGTGATTATCAGTAATGAGATGAATGGGGAATTGTGTTCCACGGCATACTCCAAAATAAAAAGACTACCACGTTCCCCCGCTTAAGACGAAAGGACCATTTCAACAATTAGCGAAAAAAAATCCGCCAGGAGCGGTTTGATACAAAAGGCTCTAAATGGCTAAACTCTTTACTAATATGAGTTCGCCTCTGGTAGCAATAATCGGTCGGCCAAATGTCGGTAAATCAACACTTTTCAACCGTTTGACCGGAAGCCGCAAATCGATCGTCGGAAATGAACCGGGGATCACGCGGGACCGGATTTACGGATCCGTGGAATGGAAGGCCAAAAACTTTGAACTGGTCGATACGGGCGGGATCGTCCCGGACGACGAAGCGATCATTCCGGCCAATATCTTCAAACAGGCCGCCAACGCCATCGCTCAGGCCCAGACGATCATCTGGGTGGTCGATGCTCGGGCCGGGGTAACGCCGCTCGATCAGGAGATCTCCGTTTTTCTCAGGAACATCGGAAAACCGGTTTTTATCGCCGCCAACAAGGCCGAATCGCGCAAGGTCGAAGAAGAGGCGGGGGAATTTCATCTGTTCGGGTTCGAACTGGTCCCGATCTCGGCCGAACAGGGGAACAATATCGGCGATCTTCTGGATCAGGTTTTCGAGGTTCTCCAGTTTGATGAAAGGTTGGCCGAAGAGGACCGGAACGAGATCAAACTGGCCATCATCGGTCGGCCCAACGTCGGAAAATCCTCCTTGCTCAACAAACTTTTGGGAGAAGAGCGGGTGATCGTTTCGCCGATCGCCGGAACAACCCGCGATTCGGTCGATACGAGCCTGACGGTCGATGGGCAGAAGTTTCTTTTGATCGACACCGCCGGAATCCGCCGAAAGGGTAAAACGACCGAGATGGCCGAAAAACTCTCGGTCATCATGGCCCGCAAATCGCTCGATAGGGCCGATGTCGCCGTTCTGGTGATCGACGCCGTCGAAGGGGTCAGCCATCTCGACGCCAGCATCGCCGGATACGCGCTCGAATCGGGTTGCAGTTTGATCATCGCGGTCAATAAATGGGACGCTCTCGAAGAAAAGGAAACCGGAACCGCAAGCGAATTCGAGCGCAATTTGCGGTATAAGCTGAAATTCCTCGATTGGGCTCCGGTCGTAACCATTTCCGCATTGACCGGACAGCGCGTCAGCCGCCTTTTGCCGATCGTCGTCAAGGCCAACGAAGCCCGCAACCGGCGGATTCCGACCTCCAAATTAAATCAGTTTTTCGAAGAAAACATTTCCCAACCGAAGGTCGGGGGCGGAGCCGCACCGGGCAAAGGCGGAAGAGTCCGCCTGCACGTTCAATTCATCACCCAATCGGGGATCCGCCCCCCGTTTTTCGTCATTTTCACCTCTGGCGGAGCGGGAAAGGCCGGTTTGCATTTTTCCTATCTTCGGTACATCGAAAACCGCCTCCGGGAAAATTTCGATTTTTTCGCCACACCGATCCGTTTGAAGGAAAGGCATAAAAGAACCAAAAAGTGATCTTGAAAGCGAAATTTGAACGGGGAATCGGTAAAAGCACTAAACCTTAAAAAAAATTGACATATCGCCGAACACGCTTCATAATCTTCAAAGTCAAGCAACAAAAGAAGTTTCCATTGTAATAACTGAAAGATAAACGGCATTTGGAGGTGTTTTAGAAGAAAATATGTCTTCCGTGACTGTTCCTTTAAAACGGCGTTCGTTCGGTGAAACCCGCCGGAAAGGCCTCTGGTGGATCTATCCCGCTTTGGTCTTCATGGGTTTGTCGGCCTTCGTCGTTTATTCGACCTGGGCGGCGTTTCAGGGCGAACATTACCGTTTCGGCAATTATCTCTCACCATTTTATTCGCCCGAGCTATTCGGGTCGGCCCGGGCATTTTTCGGCCCGAAACCCGATTGGATTCCCGATTGGCTACCATTTTCACCGGCTCTTTTGATTCTTTGGGCGCCGGCCGGTTTCCGGCTAACCTGTTATTACTACCGGGGCGCTTATTACAAGGCTTTCTGGGCCGATCCGCCATCCTGTGCCGTCGGCGAACCGCGCACCGGTTACCGGGGCGAGCGAAAATTCCCGCTGATCCTGCAAAACATTCACCGCTATTTTCTTTATCTGGCGCTGATCTTTCTGATCTTTCTGGCCTACGACGTTTACGAGGCCCTGTGGTTTACAGATGCGGCCGGGCGGACGACTTTCGGCATCGGGTTGGGAACGATCATTCTGGCCGCCAACGTCTTTTTCCTCGGCGGTTACACCTTCAGTTGTCACTCGCTGAGGCATCTGGTCGGCGGTGGGTGCGATGAGATCTCGAAATTTCCTGTCCGGCAAAGGGCTTACAATTGCGTTTCCTGCCTCAACCGAAGGCATATGCTGTGGGCCTGGTGCAGTCTGTTCGTGGTCGGTTTTTCGGACATTTACATCCGGCTTTGTTCGATGGGAATTTGGAGCGACTGGAGAATCTTTTAAAACCTGATATATGGCGGAATACTTAACATTCGAACATGATGTGTTGGTGATCGGAGCGGGCGGAGCCGGTTTGCGGGCGGCGATCGAGGCTTCGGCGGCGGGAGTTTCGGTCGGTCTGGTGTGCAAATCCCTGCTCGGCAAGGCTCACACCGTCATGGCCGAGGGCGGCATGGCGGCCTCGTTGGCCAATGTCGATGACCGGGACAATTGGAAGGTGCATTTTTCCGACACGATGCGCGGAGGACAATATTTGAACAACTGGCGGATGGCCGAACTCCACGCCAGGGAAGCTCCCGACCGGGTGCGCGAACTGGAAGCCTGGGGCGCGGTTTTCGACCGGACCAAGGACGGGCGGATCCTCCAGAGAAATTTCGGCGGTCATAAATACCCGCGGCTGGCTCACGTCGGCGACCGGACGGGGCTGGAAATGATCCGCACCTTGCAGGACCACGGCATTCATCAGGGGATTGAGGTTCATATGGAATGCACCGTCATCACTCTTCTGATGGACGGCGAAAGGGTGGCCGGCGCTTTTGCCTATGACCGGGAACGAGGGAGATTTCGAATTTTTAAGGCCAAGGCCGTCATTCTGGCCACGGGCGGGATCGGCCGCGCCTTTAAGATCACATCGAACAGCTGGGAATACACCGGCGACGGTCATTCGCTGGCCTATCACGCGGGAGCGGAGTTGATCGATATGGAATTCGTTCAGTTTCATCCGACCGGAATGGTCTTCCCGCCGAGCGTCAAGGGAATTCTGGTTACCGAAGGTGTTCGCGGCGAGGGCGGCATCCTGAAGAACAGCGACGGCAAACGGTTTATGTTCGAGGACATCCCCGACCTTTACAAGGATCAGACGGCCGACAATCCGGAAGAGGGCTGGCGCTACACGCAGGGCGATAAAAACGCCCGTCGCCCGCCAGAACTCCTGACCCGCGATCACGTCGCCCGGTGCATCGTCCGCGAGATCAAGGACGGGCGGGGAAGTCCGAACGGCGGCGTTTTTCTGGACATCGCCTGGATCAAGGAAAAACTGCCGAACGCCGAAGAGCATATCAAGAAAAAACTGCCGAGCATGTATCACCAGTTCAAACAACTGGCCGACATCGACATCACCAAAGTGCCGATGGAGGTCGGTCCGACCACTCATTACGTGATGGGCGGAATTCGGGTCGATTCCGAAACGCAGATGTCGAGCGTTCCGGGATTGTTCGCCGCCGGAGAATGCGCGGCGGGGCTTCACGGTGCAAATCGGCTCGGCGGAAATTCTCTTTCCGATCTTCTGGTTTTCGGCAAAAGAGCGGGGGAGTTTGCCGCCGTTTTCGTCAAGGAAAACCCGGAAACGTCTGTGGATCAGGGACAGGTCGATGAAGCCGCGGCTCTGGCATTGAGTCCGTTTGGGGGCAAGGAGGGTGAGAATCCCTATCAGATCCAGCAGGACTTGCAGGATATGATGCAGGATCTGGTCGGCATCGTCCGCAACGAGGAGGAGATGCTCCGGGCTTTGGAGGGGATCGACGAACTAAAAAAACGGGCCGAAAGGGTGTCGGTGACCGGAAACGTCGAGTTTAATCCGGGTTGGCACACGGCGCTCGATCTCAATAACCTGTTGACCGTTTCCGAAGCCGTGGCCCGTTCGGCCGTTGAGCGCAAGGAAAGCCGCGGGGCCCAGTTCCGGGAGGATTTCCCGCAAAAGGAAAAAGATTTCAGCACCTTTAATATTTCGGTCAAAAGGGACGCCGACGGGAATATGAAAATTTCCCGGATCCCGATTCCCGAAATGACCGAGGAATTGAAACAGATCATCGAGGAAATGGGTTAAAAGCGGGGAAAAAGGAAATTTAAAAATAAAAAATGAAAACAGCAACATTTAGGATTTGGCGCGGCGACAGGGAGGGCGGTGATTTTGTCGAATACACGACCGGTATCAGTGAAGGGATGGTGGTTCTGGATGTGGTGCTGAAAATTCAGGCCGAGCAGGCCAACGATCTGGCCTGCCGGTGGAACTGCAAGGCCGGAAAATGCGGATCGTGTTCGGCGGAGATCAACGGGACGCCCCGCTTGATGTGCATGACGCGGCTCAACAGCATTCCGATCGAAGATCCGGTAACTGTGGAACCGATGCATACCTTTCCCTTAAAGAAGGATCTGGTGACGGATGTTTCCTGGAATTTCGAGGTCAAGAAAAAGATCAAAAAATTCAAACCCCGCCCGCCCGATGCCGATGACGGAACCTGGCGGATGGCCCAGGCGGACGTCGAACGGGTTCAGGAGTTTCGCAAATGCATCGAGTGTTTTTTGTGTCAGGATGTCTGCCACGTTTTGCGCGATCATCACAAACACGAGGAATTCATCGGCCCCCGTTTTCTGGTTTACGCCGCCGCCCTTGAGATGCATCCCCTCGACACCGAGGACCGGCTCTCCGATCTGAAGGACGAATCGAACATCGGTTATTGCAACATCACCAAATGCTGTACAAAGGTTTGTCCCGAGGAGATAACCATCACGGACAACGCCATCATTCCGCTGAAAGAACGAGTGGTCGATGAATTTTACGATCCGATCAAACGGTTTATCAAGATCTTCCGCTCGAAAAAATAAAAGTTTCGGATTTGAGAAAAACCGGACAATTGAAACGGAGCGAATTATGTTCAGACTTAAGAATTTATCAAATGAAGCGATCCCGGCCGCATTGGAGCGGGCCAAGCATTACCGTTTGCTCAACGAGCCCGGAGCGGCCGAGAGCATCTGCCTGGATATTTTGCGGATCGATGAGGAGAACCAGGAGGCGCTGGTGACGATAATTCTGGCCATGAGCGACCGTTTTTCCAAGGATTATTCCGTCGGCGGTTCGACCATACAGGATTATCTTTTGCAATTAAAGGACGAATACACCCGGAGTTACTACACCGGGATTGTCTTTGAAAGGCGGGCCAAAGCCGCTCTCAGCCTGGGCACGCCGGGCTCCGATTCGACCGCCTACGAACTTTTTCGCCAGGCGATGACCTGGTTTGAAAAAGCCGAAGAGATCCGCCCGCCCGGCAACGAAGACGTCATTTTGCGCTGGAACGGTTGCGCCCGGATCATCATGACCAACAAATTGGAACCGAGACAGATGGCCTCCGATTTCATCGAGTAAGCATTTTTTGAAAATCGTTTCCTAAATAAAAAAGAAGTCGGGACGCGGGTTTGGACTGATGGAAATGGATGGGTGCGGATTGCATTTTAGGAATCCCTTCGAATCCGTCCGGTTCGTGTCCCAATTTTTTTCTTTTACAGAACAATTTAGTTTTGGGTTTTCGGTTGGAACAACACCGGATCAATTTATGAAAAAAACAACCGCCGCGATTTTTTTTCTCCTGACATTTTTCTTTCTCACCTTCGGGCAGGACAAAAAGCCCGATACCGCCAAAAAAAAGAGTTTTGATGAAATAACCCGCGATCTCAGAAAGATCGAGGGTTTTATCCCGCTTTATTACGACGATGAAAACGGGAAGATGTATCTGGAGATCTCCCGTTTCAAACGGGAGTTTCTCTACCAGATCTCTTTGCCGACCGGCGTCGGGTCGAACCCGATCGGTCTCGACCGCGGCCAGTTGGGGGACACCAAGGTCGTTTATTTCGAAAAGGCCGGAAACAAGATCCTTCTGATCCAGCCCAATTACGGTTACCGAGCGTTGAGCGAAAACCCGGCCGAAAGGCGCGCGGTTGAGGAATCTTTCGCCAAATCGGTGATCTGGGGGTTCAAACTCGAGGCCGTCGAAGGTGAAAAACATCTGGTCGATGCCACCTCATTTTTGATCCGCGACGCCCACGGGGTTTCGAACCGGCTCAATCAGTTGAAGCAGGGAAATTACAGTTTCGAAGAAAGCCGGAGCGCCTTTTATCTGCCGATGACCAAAGGCTTTCCCAAAAACACCGAGGTCGAAGCGACGATCACTCTGGTTTCAAAAGGTGAAACGGGGCGTTTGATCGGGCAGACGGCCCCGACCCCCGAAACGGTTACGGTTCGCCAACGACATTCGTTTGTCGAACTCCCGGATGACGATTATCGCCCAAGGGAATTCGACCCGAGGGTCGGAGTCATTCCCATCAGTTTTTACGATTACGCCGCCGGAATCGAAGAGAATCTGGAAAAACGCTGGATCATTCGCCACCGTTTGCGGAAAAAAGACCCTTCCGCCGCCCGTTCAGAAGCGGTTGAGCCGATCATCTATTACGTCGATAACGGCGCGCCGAAGGACATTCAGGACGCCCTCATCGAAGGGGCTTCGTGGTGGAATCAGGCCTTCGAAGCCGCCGGTTTTATCAACGCTTTTCAGGTCAGGGTTTTGCCGCCGGATGTCGATCCGATGGACGCCCGCTACAACGTCATCAACTGGGTTCACCGCTCGACCCGGGGCTGGGCCTACGGGAGCAGTATCACCGATCCGAGGACCGGCGAGATCATCAAAGGCGACGTGACTCTCGATTCGCAAAGAGCGCGGCAGGATTTTCTGATCGGTTCGGGGCTGGCTCCCCAATACGCGGATTCCTCCGGCGCGATGTGCGATTTCGCCCTGATGCCGGACGTCGATTACCTTTTAAATGCCGATTCGAAGACCGTGGCGGGACAGATGGCTCTGTCCCGGATCAGGCAATTGTCCGCCCATGAGGTCGGACACACGCTCGGTTTTGCCCATAATTTTGCGGCCAGCACCTACGGGCGGGCATCGGTGATGGATTATCCGGCTCCGGTAATTAATGTCAAAAACGGGAAACTGGATTTTTCCGACGCTTACGCCGTCGGGATCGGAGCCTACGATAAATTTGCGGTTAAATTTGCCTATTCGGATTTTCCTTCCGGAGAGGACGAAAAAAGCGAACTGGAAAAAATCGTCCGGCAGGGCGTGAACGACGGGATGCTTTTTATCACCGACGCCGACACGCGCCCCGCAAATGCCGCCCATCCTTTGGCCAATCTGTGGGATAACGGCCCCGATCCGATCGCCAATCTGAGGCATGAGCTGGAAGTAAGAAGGATCGGTCTTCGGCAGTTCGGGCCGGAAAATCTGGAGAAAGGCGAGCCGTTTTCGGAACTTGAAAAAAAATTACTTCCGCTTTATCTCCATCACAGGTATCAATTGACGGCGGCCGTCAAATCGGTCGGCGGGGTCTATTACACCTATGCGGTGCGGGGCGATGACGGGGCGAACCCGTCGCGGGTTTTCGAAATAGTCCCGGCCGAACGCCAGCGCGAAGCGCTTCGGACGGTTCTTGAAACCCTGAAGTTTGAGGAACTGGCGGTTCCCGAAAACATTCTCAAATTGATCCCGCCGAGGGCTTACGGTTTCAACTCCCAAAGAACGGAGCTTTTTGACAAAAGGACCGCTCCGATCTTTGATCCGATCGGAGCGGCCGAGATTTCCGCCGGAATGACAATCGGCGGATTGTTGGAACCGAACCGGGCGGCCCGTTCGATCTCCTTTCACGCCCTTGATAACAAACAACCCGGTTTTTCGGAGGTGGTTGAATCGTTGATCTCGGCCACCTGGAAGGTGAACGATCCGACCGATCAATATCACCGGGCGATCCTGCGGGCGATCCAGAGTCTGACTGTGAATATGCTGATGGATCTGGCGGATAACCCCGAAGCCCAGGCACAGGTGCGGGAGATCGCAACCGCCGCTTTGCGAAATCTTTCAAATCAATTGAAGGTCAGGATGGCAAACGGAAAAAATCCCGAAGAGGTTCATTACAAAATGGTGATCGAGGAGATCGAGAGATTTTTGGCCCGGCCCGCACCTCCGCGGCGGCCAGACGAAAAACTTTCCGAACCCCCGGGCGATCCGATCGGAGGATAGTTTTTTCGCCGGGAAAAGGGCGGCAACATCCAATTCAGTCGCATTTTTCGACCGCCGGTTCTAAGGGAAATTCAATTGACCGGTTTGGAATTTTTTTCCAAATCGATTTTCAAGGAAAACCTCTTTAATTTTCCCTTGTAAAATTCGTATCGTCCGGTGTATTTGCCGGGGGTTTCGGAATCCGCCACTTTAACATTGTCAATTTCGTAGATCAGAACCTCGCCCTTTTCACCGGTCTCTTCGCGTTCCGTCGGTTCGCCCTTGATGTCGATCAGGGCTTCGGGGCCGATCTGGTTTTTCTTGCCGACGTTTCTGATTCCGACAAAAAGATTCATGGCCGTTTGCCGGAAGCCGATAAAAATCCCGTTCTCGGTCATCATCAAACCGTGTTCGGCATCCTGATAATGCCTTTTCTGATAGCTTTTCCCGACCGAAAAAACCTCGATCTCATTGATAAAATATGGGTCATCGACCGAGGGGACGGTTAGGCGCATGACCTGTGTTCCCCATTCATTGTAAAAATAATAGCTGGCCCTTCCGTCCTCTTCGGCCCGCGGGTGATGGCCCGGAAGCAGATATTTCTTGGCGGTTTCGCGGTTTCCGAGTTCAACGCCGACCACGCTCAACTCGGGTTTCACCTCCTTGGGTTGGGCGAAGTTCGGAGAAGCGAAAATAAAAAGGAAGAAAAAAAGGGACAATGAGGCAATCCGAAAATACTTTTGTGTTTGCATAATTTTTGTTGAAAATTGGAATTGGATTTGAAATCGAAACGATTTCGAAACAAACACAGTTTAACAGATTTGATGAAGGTTGTTCAATTAAGTTTCAGCCCCGATTTTTTGAATACAATTGAGAAAAACTTTTGAGCCGGCACCAAAAAAAGGGACCGGCTCAAATTCTGGCAAATTTTGGATAAAAGGAATTAAAACTCGAATTGGATCTCCAGTTCGATCCGTCGGTTTCCGGCCGAAGAACCGCCGCCTCCGAAACCGAAGCCGCCGGCCGTTGAAAGGGATTGGCCGAAGAATGGAGATCTCAGATTCCCGACCGGAGTGCTCAGATTGTTGCGGTTGAAAAGGTTTCTGATCTGAACCGTAAATTCCAAAGTGAATCGATCCTGTTTGTCATTTCCGCCCCCGCCGGAACCACGCCCTCCTCCGAAAGGACCGCCGAAGCGTCCGCCGCGTCCTCCACCTCTTCCATTTCCCGAAGAATCGCCGCCGCTTCGGGTTCCGAAACCGAAAGCCTTGCTCATCCGCAGATTGACGATGAAAAATTCCGGGCCGCTCCCGTAATTGCGGGGAATCACCTGATCGAGGTCGGAAACGCCGGATGCATCGCAAAAACCGGCGCTCAGATTCAACTCGGAACAGCGGGTCGCCAGTTGGGCGAAGGTCGGTCTTTCCGTAAACAATGAATCGCCGTTTGAATCGACCCCGTTGGTGATGTTAAAGGGCGCTCCCGAGCGGAAAATGATAAAGGGACGGAACCTGAAACCCCAGGGCGCGTTGTAGCTTCCGCCGATGACGAAACGATGGCGGACGTCGAGACCGGCCCGGCCGAATTCGCCCGTCAGATCATATTGATCGGCGGGAAAAGTTCCGGCGCCGTCGGTATCGCTTTCGGCCTTGTTCAGTGAATAGTTGCCGAAAAGCGAAAAGTTCTGAAAACGGGTCCGGAGGTTCAGGATCAATTGATTTTGCCGGAACTCGCCGGTCGATTCGTATTGAAAAATATTGCCCTGATCGGGAAAAGGCCGGACCCCGTCGATCGGGGCGTTGATGTTTCGCGACCGGAGCAGTCGATTTGTTCGGGCGTTGATATAGGTGGCCGAGAAAGTTGTGTTAAACGGCAGTTTTCTCTCGACGCTAAAAGCAAACTGAGCCGTGTAAGGGGTTTGCAGATCGGGGGAAACGATCCGCGTGGTTTGGGGTTGAGCGAAAGCGGATAATTGATCGACGGTCGGAACGTTGGAAACGCCGTTTTGGGTGAAAATGACATTTCCGAGAATCGCCGGGTCGTCAACCACGAACCTCTGTTGATTGGTTCCGTTGAATCGTCTGGCCTGAAGGGTCAGCCCCTCGCCGAAGCGGTCATAAAAAATACCGAAACCGCCCCGAAAGACGGTTTTCGGTTCATTTTGGCCGCCGGCACCTGGGGCATAAGCAAATCCGAAACGGGGAGCAAAATTGTATTTGCTGGAAATATTGGTTTGATTTTCGTAACGCAGGCCGAACGAAAGGGTCAGTTCGGGATTGACGCGCCAATCGTCCTGAAGGAAAAGTCCGACGTCGGTTTGAGAAACACCGGCTTCGGGGTCTCCACCGGCGATCGAAAATTGGGTCGGAATGTCCGTTCCCAGAATGGCTCCCCGATATTGTTCGATGCTGGTAAAGGTAAAGGTTCCGGCAAAATTTCCGGGCGAAGAATCGAGGAGACGGAAATGACGAAGCCGGGCTCCGACCTTGAGCGAATGTTTTTTGAAAAGAAGGGAGGTGTAATTTTGAAGCTCAATTCGGTCATCCTCGGAAAAGGTCAAACCGGTGTTTGCCCCGCCGCCCGTAAAAGCGTCCAGAACCCGAATGGTCGGCGAATCGTCCTCGCTTTCCTCGCTTTCTCTTTGCCGGATGTATTGAAAACGGGTTTCGTTGATGGTTTTGGGATTCAGAACGGCCGTTTCCGTTACCCGCAGAGCGTGTTCGGTTTGTTTTCGGTCAAAGGCCCGGGAGAGGAGATTGAATCCTCCGAGACCGGCGTTTTCCCTTTTATCGCGTTCAAAACCGTATCGAACAACGAGGGTGTTCTTTTCGTCGATCTGAAAATCGAGACGGGGATTAAATTCGATTTCCCTTGAAGGGGCGGCGGCTGAAAACTGCAAAGGCGTCGGATTGAGGTTATCATCCAGTACAAGAGCGTTGACCAGCGCGTTATTATCTGTGTCCTCATTTTCAAAATTGAGAAAAAAGGACGCCCGGTTTTTGATGATCGGGCCGCTCAGTCGGGCTTCGAACTCGCGTTTTTGAAATGATGGGCGGTCGGCGACGAACGGGTTGCGGGAATTGAGTGCTTCGTCTTCGAATTCAAATTCCGCCGAACCGCGAAAACGGTCGGTTCCGGGTTTGGTCAGGATCTCGATTCGGCCGGATCCGAGCCGGTCAAATTCGGAAGAAAAAGGATTGGAATTGATCCTGATCTCGCGGATCGTGTCGCGCGGCGGAAGGCTTCCGCCGGAAAATCCGTCGATATAGATCCCTCCGCCGTTGGGTCCGGCGGAAGGTCCCGCCAGCGCTTGCAATGCCGCCTCCAGATCCTCTTCATCATCCGGCAATGCCTCGATTTCCTCGCCTTTGATGATCAGGGCTCCCGCGCCCCCTTCCGGGGAAGTATCAAGCTTGGTCTCGTCCCCGACACGAACTTCGGTTTCGATGGCCTCGACATTGAGGGTGATGTTCAAGGCCACCAAACGATCGGGAACGACCTCGACCTCCGGATTCTCATAAAGGGAAAACCCCTCGTTTACCGCCCGAACAGTGTAGTCGCCAACCGGCAAATCCTCGAAAATAAAAGACCCCGAATCATCCGTTTGAGCAGTTCGTTCGCGGCCGTCCTGACCGACAACGGTAACGGTCGCCCCGACGATCACGGCATCGGCAATGTCCTTAACGTTTCCTTGGAGAGTCCCTTTTTCCGTTTGAGCGAAGACGGAAAAGCAGAGCAGGAGGATCGCCAAAAAAATTGCCGGAATTTTCTTGAATTCCAACCTCGAAGTTACAGTATTTTCCCAATTTAACATAATTTATTGACCCTAAATTTCAGTTAAATGCACTGTAGTCTTTTTTAACAAAGTAAGGAAATGTGTAGTTTATTGTAATAGATTGGTTGTCCGTTGAAATGTAAAGAAATGTAAAAATGGCGATCCTCAACCTTCATTCAGGAAAGGGATCGCCAAAAATTTCGGGATAATTAAAATTTCAAAACGACATCATCTTCGGCAAGTTCGACCGAAACGCTTCCGCCCTCGGTCAGTTGACCGAAAAGAATCTCCTGAGCCAGAGGTTGTTTGATCTTGTCGTGGATCAGGCGCTGCATCGGGCGGGCGCCGTATTTGGAATCGAAGCCGTTTTTGGCCAGCCATTCCCGGGCTTCTTCGGTCAGTTTGACGAGGACCCGTTTTTCGATCATCTGACCGTTCAGTTCCTTGATGAATTTATCGACGATCAGTTTTATGATCTCCAGATCGAGCGGTTTGAAGGCGACGCGGGCGTCGAGCCGGTTGAGAAATTCCGGCGTGAATGTGCGTTCGATCGCGCCTTTGGCGCTTCCTTTGGTCGCCGCCTCGTTGCGAAAACCGACTCCGCCGGAGGACAGTTCACGCGCTCCGGCGTTGGTCGTCAGGATCAAAATGACGTTGCGGAAATCGGCCTTTTTGCCGTTGTTGTCGGTCAATGTGGCCGAATCCATCACCTGAAGCAAAAGATTGAAAAGATTCGGATGGGCTTTTTCGATCTCGTCCAGAACCAGAACCGAATGGGGATGCCGCATGATGGCATCGGTCAAAAGACCTCCCTGATCGAACCCGACGTATCCCGGAGGCGCTCCGATCAGGCGGGAAACCGTGTGGGCCTCGGCGTATTCGCTCATATCGTAGCGGAGAAATTCGATGCCCAGACATTCGGCCAGTTGTTTCGACAACTCGGTTTTGCCGACGCCGGTTGGGCCGGAAAACAGGAACGATCCGACCGGTTTGCTTTCGTGACCGAGTCCCGCGCGCGAGATCTGAATGGCATCGACCACCTTTTTGATCGCTTCGTCCTGACCGAAGATCACTTCCCGGAGATCCTTTTTCAAGGTCTTCAGTTGATCTTTTTCGTCGGCGACGACAGTTTTCGGCGGGATCTTGGCCATCCGGGCGATGGTCGTTTCAACCATCTGAACGGTTATCTTTGTGGGGCGGTTTTCTTCGGGCAAAAGTTTCAGGCCGGCCCCGACCTCATCGATGACGTCGATGGCTTTATCGGGCAAAAACCGGTCGTTGATGTATTTGCCGGCCAACTCCGCGGCCACCTTGAGAGCCTCGTCCGAATACCGGATTTGGTGGTGTTCTTCGTAAAATTTCTTCAAACCCTTGAGGATCTCATAGGTTTCTTCGACCGTCGGTTCACCGATCTCGATCTTTTGAAAACGCCGGGCCAAAGCGCGGTCGCGTTCAAATGCGGCTTTGTATTCGGAATAAGTGGTCGAACCGATACAGCGCAGTTCGCCGGCGGCCAGTGCCGGTTTGAGGATATTGGAAGCGTCGAGCGCGCCGCCCGAAACCGCTCCGGCCCCGACGATGGTGTGGATCTCGTCGATGAACAGGATCGAGTTTTTTTGTTTTTTCAGATCTTTGATGATGGCCTTGAAACGCTGTTCGAAATCACCCCGGTAGCGGGTCCCGGCCAGAACCGCGCCCATATCGAGCGCAAAGACCTTGGCGTCGCGGAGGACTTCGGGAACGTTCCCCTCGCTGATCTTCAGGGCCAGCCCCTCGGCCAAAGCGGTTTTTCCGACCCCCGGTTCACCGACGTAGAGCGGATTATTCTTTTTCCTCCGGCAGAGAACCTGGATCGTCCGTTCGATCTCGGCCTCGCGTCCGATGATCGGATCGATCCCGCCTTCTTTGGCTCTTTTGACCAGTTCATCGGTAAAGGATTCGAGCGGTTTCGGTTTCCGAATCGCTCTTTGTTCGGCGAACTCCTCGTCGTCGAACTCCTCCAGAATCGAATCACTGTCGGCGTCGATCTTGGAAATCCCGTGGGCGATGAAGTTGAGGACATCGATCCGTTTGACCCCGTACTGAAGAAGCGCGTAAACGGCGTAGGATTGTTCAGCCTGGTAAAGGGCGGCGAGGATGTTCCCGCCGTCGATCCTCTGCTGGCCGCTGCCCTCGGCCTGAAGCATGGCGTATTGAATGATGCTTTGAAAGGTCGAGGTCAGTTCGGGCATCTGCGAGACGCCCTCGGGAAGGGTTTCGATCACCTCGTCAAAATAATTTTCCAGAAGTTTGGCGATCTTTTCCAGATCGGCCCCGCAATTGTACAAGATATTACGGGCCGTTTTATCGTTGAGCAAAGCGTAAAGCAAATGCTCCAAAGTTACGAACTCGTGCCGCCTTTTGTAGGCTTCATCGACGGCTAAACTCAATGTTTCTTCTAATTCTTTTGTTAACATATAAGACCAGTAAAACTATTCCTCTTCAACTGTGCAGAGAAACGGATATTCATGAGCACGGGCCATGTTCATCGCTTTTTCAGCCTTCATGGTGGCCACTTCAAAGGGATAAATCCCGGCTATCCCGACGCCCTCGTTATGAACCCTGAACATGATTGAAAAAGCCTCGGGTTCCGAACGTTTGAAAACCGCCACCAGAACGTAAACCACAAAATCCATCGTGGTGAAATCGTCGTTGTGAAGGACGACTTTGTAAAGTTTCGGCTTTTCGAGCTTTGATTCGCTCTCGGTCAAAACATCGGTGCTGTTTTCAAGGTCCGGAAAATCAGGCATAAATTTTTTTCGGATTTGGGATTTCGGATTTGGGATTTTTGTTTTCTCTCATAGTTTCAATTATCCAAAAACTGTTTCTTTTATTCAAGACTCCATTTTAAGTCCGAAATCCCGCAACAGAAATCCCGAGTTTAAAATTCCCGGATCTCAAAATAGGTTTTGATGGCGCCGTATTGGCCTCCGTTTTCCAGAATTTCAAAAACCTTTTCGTAATTTTCCAGTCCCTCGACCTTGTGGGTCAGCATTCGCGAAAGCCAGCCGGAATACATCGCTTCGGCGAGGGCTATGTCGCGAACGCCCATTTCAAAATGCTCCCGGTTGGCGTTGACCGTTCCGACCATCGCCCGATTACCGAGAACGAATTCCTGATTGATCAGATCCGAAGGCACCCCGTCGGTTTTCCGTTCGCCTCCTGTAACGCTCGACAGGATCAGAATGCCGTTTTGATTGAGCGTCTGCATCGCCTCGAAAACGATCGGGGAATAACCTGTGCATTCGAAGATCAGATCATATTCCCCGTATTTTTCGACCGAATCGGTTACCGAAAGTTCCCGCGTCGAATCGTAAGTTGCGCCGAGATCGGAGCATAATTCGGCGTTCAAATAACCATCGGGTTTTTCCAGCCCGAAGCCGTGGACTTCAAAACCACGCAGGCGCAAAGCCATAACCGTCAGCAGTCCGACGTTTCCGGTCCCGAGAACGGCGGCCGTCCGGGGACGCCAGATGTCAAGCCGTTTTTGAATGTCATCGGCCTGTTTGAGGCCTTTTTCGATGATCGAAAGCGGTTCCAGAAGAACGGCCACCTGAGCGATCTTTTCCGGAATTTTTATTAAAAATTCCTCGCTTTCGGCGTAATATTCGGCCCAGTAACCGTGGAGTCTGGAAATGCCGCGCTCCCAATACTGGTCGTCGGTCGTAAAATCCTGCTGACCGATCTCGTCGTAAAAACTCTTTCCGGGACGCCGAACGGTGGCCACGACGAAATCTCCCTTTTTCAAATCCCGGACGTTCTCGCCGGTTTCGACCACCCGGCCGAAGTTCTCGTGTCCCAAGACCAGAAAATCCGAACCGGCCGGAGCGATCCCGTATTCGGCGTTGTTTATCTCGCGGTCGGTCCCGCAGGCTCCCACCCGCAAAACCTCGACCAGAACCCCGTTGCCGTCGGGAAACTGACCGATTTCGGGGGTTTCCATTTCCACCAGCCGGGCCGAGTTTTTTTCTTTTGGCGTAACTGCTACTGCTTTCATAATTTTCAATTGACGTAATAACCGTTTTTGGTTTTGACGATCAGATTGGGCCGGTTTTTGATCTGAACATTTATTTTCCGCAAAGAGCCGGCCGCGTCCTCTTCGATATTCGATTGATAACTGATTAGATAAATTTTGCTTAAATCGTCGATCACCTGCCCGTAAATTCCTTCCAGATCCCGGACGTTTTTGGCGAAATAAAACTGTCCGCCGGTTTCGTCCGAAAGGATCTGGAGGGTCCTTTTGGCCTGCCGGTAGACCTTTTGGGTCCATTCGTCCGAGGATGTTTCATTGGCCAGATAAACCGAAAAAAGCGGGGTTTCACCCTGACGAACGGTTTCCAGCAGTTCGGTGAAAGTTATCTTCGAAGGGCTGGAGGCATTGCCCGGGAAATTTCCCCGCAGAACGGGAAAACCGTTCGGGTAATACTGGATCTGGGTCAGCGAATTATCCACTCCGTCGGTCATAAAAACTATGGCCGTCCGCCTTTTGGGTTCGGTTTGGCCGATCATCCGGTCAAAGGTGAATTGCAATGCGTCCCAGATCTTCGATCCCCCGCTGCCGCGGATTTCCTTGATCTTTTCGTAAAGCAATTCCTTGTCGGATGTGAAGTCGGCCACGATTTCGGCGCGATCCTTAAAAGTGACGACGCCGATCCGATCCGTGAGGCGGGCTTTTTCGACAAACTGCCGGGCCGATTTGATGATCACATCCCGCCTTTCCACGGTCGAACCCGAGAGGTCGAGGAGAAGGATCAGATCAAACGGGGTTTCGGTTACCGAAAAAAAGGAGATCTCCTGTTGGCGTCCGTTTTCCAGCACCGAAAAATCATCCTTGGTTAGGTTCAGATCGGCGGGTTGGTTGAGATTGTTATCAAGCACGCGGACGTTGAGGTTGATCAGTTTGGTGTCGATTTTTACCACTTCTTCGGTTTCATCCGGCAGATCAAGGAGCGTTTTCTCTTCTTTTTCAAACAAATTCTCCCGGTCCGATCTTGTTTCATCTTTGCCGGAGGAAACGGGAGGGGGAGGATTTTCGGTTTTCAAGACCGGAGTTTGATAACGGACCTCGATCTCCTTGATGAAATCATAAAGCGGTATCAGACCGTAAAGTTTCCGCCATTCATCGACCTTGCTTTCGTTTTCCAAAGGGTACAGGTAGGCCAGTTCGTCGATGATATGGGTCTGGGTCCCGAAGATCTGGGTTTGTTTTTGGGCGATGCGGATGATGTCCACCAGAGAGGCGACGTTGGTTTTGCTGATCAACCCTTTTTTTGATGCCTCCACGATCACCGGGAAGAGTTCGCGCTGGAGTTCGGTTGCCCGGCTGTTTCGGATCAGGAAAAGGACCGCCTCAACCCCGTCCTGATCGATCGCCATCTCGTCAAGCCAGCCGTTTTTTTTGAGGATTTCGCAAAGCCGGGCGAGATGGTCTTTCCCCAACTCGATTTCTTCGGCGATCAGTTTTTGATTTTTTTCCCAGTTTCGGACAATGTTCTGGTTGAGTTTGAGCCGCTCCTCCCGCATCTTCAGGATCTCGCGCCGAAGCTTTTTATTTTCCTTTGTAATTAACGGGTTTTCGATCGAACGGATGATTTTTTCCCGGTCGGCGGCCGTCAAACACTGGCCCCGGACACTCGGCCCGAAAAACGCCAGAACCAGCAAAAAAAGCGGGACACAATAACTGGTTGGGCTGGGTCTTTTCATAGCTTTGACCTTATTGATCGGAAATCTTTTTGCTCAGTAAATAACGGTCGTGATCGAGAAACCCCTCGGCTCGGTAAAATTTTTGGGCGGCCAGATTTTTTCTTTCCACCTCCAGATAAATTTTTCCCAAACCCGTCCGGCGGCAAAACCCATACAGAAATTCGAAGACCTTTCGGCCGATGCCCAAACGGCGGTGATCCGGCAGAATGAAAACCTCATCGATCAGCGCGTCCGGCCCGCCCGATTCAAAACTAAATCCGTAGGTTAAAACGATATACCCGATTTGTTTTTTTTCAAACAGGATCAGCCAGATTTTTCCCAAATTTTCATTTTTTATCAATTTATGAAAGGATCGCCGGATCTTTTCCGGGTCAAAAGAAAATTCCTCAAATTCGTAATAATCCCGGACCAGATCCAGAAAAATCTCTTCATCGGTCGGATCGGCGGGGACGAATTCAATCTTCATAATCGCCGATCTGTTTCAGGATCTTTCCGATCAGACCCGTCCAGCCGGTTTGATGGCTGGCACCGAGGCCGGACCCGTTATCACCGTGAAAATATTCGTAAAACAGCGGGTAATCGCGAAAATGCTCGTCGGACTGGAATTTTTCGACGTTGCCGAAAACCGCCCGCCGACCCTCTTCATCCCTCAAAAAGATCCGGGTCAGACGTTTTTCGAGTTCCTGGGAAACCTCCCATAAGGTGAGCATATTTTCCGATCCGGTCGGAAACTCGACCTTGAAATCACTGCCGTAAAAATGATCGAATTTCTGAAGCGCTTCGATCAGAAGATAGTTCATCGGAAACCAGATCGGTCCCCGCCAGTTTGAATTTCCGCCGAAAAGACTGGAATGCGATTCCCCGGGTTCGTAATCGACCACATAGGTTTGATGATCGGCCACGAATTTATAGGGGTTTCTTTTGTGGTAACGGGAAAGGGCGCGGATCCCGTAATCGGAAAGAAATTCGTTTTCCGAAAGCATCACCCGCAGAATCCGCCGCAGACGATCTTCGTTCAAAATGGCCAGAAGCCGCCGCTGTCCCTCGCCCTGGCGCGACAGACAGGCGATGTCATCGGTCAGATCGGGGCGGTTCTCAATGAACCAATCGGTCCTTTTTTTGAATTCCGGCAGGGTTTCGAGCCATTTGTCCTCCATGGTTTCAACGGCAAAAAGCGGTATCAGGCCGACCATCGAACGAACCCTCAAGGGAACGTTGTAGTGATCGGGCAGATGCAGGACATCGTAGTAAAAACCGTCGCGCTCGCTCCAGAGTTCGGTATCTTCGTGGCCGACGTTGTTCATGGCGTCGGAAATGTAGACGAAATGTTCGAAGAATTTGCTGGCCACATCCTCGTAAGCCTGGTCCTCTTTGGCCAGTTCCAGAGCAATCGCCAGCATATTAAGGCAAAACATCGCCATCCAGCTGGTTCCGTCCGACTGTTCGAGATGTCCGCCGGTCGGGAGATCGGCGCTCCGGTCGAAAACCCCGATATTATCGAGGCCCAGAAAACCGCCTTCGAAAACGTTGTCGCCTTCGGAGTCCTTGCGATTGACCCACCAGGTGAAATTGAGAAGGAGTTTGTGAAAGATCTTTTCCAAAAAATCGCGGTCGGCTTTTCCTTTTTGTTTCCGTTCGATCTGATAAACGCGCAGGGAGGCCCAGGCGTGAACCGGTGGATTGACATCGCCGAGCGCCCACTCGTAAGCCGGGATCTGTCCGTTCGGGTGCATGTACCATTCCCTTAAAAGAAGGATCAACTGCCTTTTGGCGAATTCCGGGTCAAGCAAAGCCAGGGGGATGCAGTGAAAGGCCAGATCCCAGGCGGCGTACCACGGGTATTCCCATTTGTCGGGCATGGAGATCACATCGTCATTGTAAAGATGGGTCCAATTATGGTTTCGGCCCAGAAACCTTTCCGGCGGGGGCGGCGGAAATCCGTTATCGCCATCGAGCCAGTTTTTGATCACATAATGATAAAACTGTTTTCCCCAGAGCATTCCGGCAAATGACTGGCGCATCACGGTCCGGGCATCGTCGGACAAATTCCCGGGAATGATTTCAGCGTAAAATTCATCGGCATCGGCAATTCTCTGTTCAAAGATCTCATCGCAGAACAATTTGAATTCTTCCGTTTCGGCGGGAATCCTCCCGACCGAATCCTTTTTTTGGAAGCGGAGGTAGATCGTCCGGCTTTCTCCCGGGGGAATTGTCATTGAATAAAGCGCCGAAGCCTTGGTTCCCTCATTAGCCGGGTTGACGGCTTTTTCATTTTTTTCAACCAGAAAATCATTGATTCCGTCTTTGACGAATTTTGATTTGTTTTCTCCCCCGAAGAGTTTTTGAAAATTGCAGTCGTTCTCGGTGAAAAGAAGCCGGTCCGCGTCGGGGCAGTAAAGGTGAAATTCCCCCCGCCGGGCCTCGTTGATCTTGATGACATCAAGATTTTCGCCGATCGGATCGATCATTTGAAGATGCGGTTTGTCGGCTTGTTTGTACCACGACCAGCGATTTCTGAACCAGACGGTGGGCAAGAGATGAAGCGGGGCGCTTTCATCTCCGCGGTTATGGGCCGTTATCCTGATGCAGATATCCTCGGGATCGGCCTTGGCGTATTCGATGAAAACATCGAAATACCGGTCATTTTCAAAAATTCCGGTATCGATCAATTCGTATTCGGGCTGATTTCGGTCGCGTCTTTGGTTTTCCTCTTTTAATTGCTGATAAGGGAATTCGCCTTGAGGATATTTATAGAGGTATTTCATGTAGGAGTGGGTCGGGGAGGAATCGAGATAATAGTAGTATTCCTTGACGTCCTCTCCGTGATTGCCTTCGGGGCCGGAAAGCCCGAAAAGCCTTTCCTTGAGAAACGGATCGCGTTCGTTCCAGAGCGCAAGAGCGAAACAGATCCTTTGGCGGCGATCGCAAATACCGGCGATTCCGTCCTCATTCCAGCGAAAGGCTTTTGAAAGAGCCTGTTCGAAAGGGAAATATTGCCAGGCCGATCCGTCCGGCGAATAATCTTCGCGAACCGTTCCCCAGGCCCTTTCGCTGACATAGGGGCCCCATCTCTTCCAATCGGCCTCGCGCCTGCGGGCTTTTTCAAGGCGTTCTTTTTCTGCGTTCAATTTTTTCTCCCTGCCCAAGAAAAACCGACAATTTAAGAAAATTTATAACTGGTTCTGAAAAAATAACTTTAACAAAAAGGCGAGGGTTCTTTAAACCCCCGAAGGAAAAGTCTTTGGGAAAAAATGGTCGGATCAGAAAAAGGACGGTTTATTTCGGGCGGGATAATAAAACCTTTTTGACCAAGGGCTGTTTTTGCCCGAAATCCCCGGATCGGGGTTTTACAAAACATTACAAATTTTTACGGGAACAATTTTGAAAAAAAAGTGTCTAAACAAACGAGGCGAATGGTTCTCACCAAAGAATTATTCGAAACCGACGAAAAAACTCCTTTGACCCGCACGGCACCGCAAAATCAGGAGGAAAATAATAATGTTAGACCACCTTGTAGAATCCACCGATCACGCTCGGGAAACCAAAAGACTCAGCGGTTTTATGTTGAGCACCTCAATATTGATGATCGCCGGTTTGACCGCCGGGATGATCTATTCACTTTTTAATCACAACCTCGTTTTATCAGCCGACGGGCTGGAGATCTCGACTCTGGTGGCTCCGGTTCCATTGGAAACCGAACCGCAACCGATCGATGAACCGAGTCCGCCGAAAGAGGAAAAAAGGGTTTCAGAAAAAACGGAACTGCCGACCCGAAAAGAAAATATTCAAAGAACCGATGAAAGTCCGATCAGCACTCCGCCCAAAATTTCCACCACTCCTTCGCAATCAAAGGCTCGTCCCAAGTCCAGCTTTATTATCGATTCAAAGGACACCGATCCGGTAAATAAAGGAAATCCGCAGGGCAAGGGGACCGGAAGGAACACGGAGGGGCCGATCAAGGGGATCGATGTCAACAACGGTCCGGTTGCCAAGGTTGAGGAAAAAACCGAAGAGCCGCCGCCGATCGTCAAACCGACACCCAAAAAAGAGGTCCAAACAATTTCGGGCGGCGTGGTAAACGGAAAAGCGATCAGACTGGTTACGCCGGTTTACCCGGCTCCGGCCAAAAATCTGGGGTTAAAGGGCCAGGTCAAGGTTCAGGTAACCATTGATGAGAACGGAAGGGTGATTTCGGCTCAGGCGGTTTCGGGGCACGCCCTTTTGAGGAATTCGGCGGTGGCGGCGGCCCGTGAGTCAACTTTTTCGCCGACGACCCTTTCGAAACAAAAAGTAAAGGTCACCGGTTTCATCGTTTACAATTTTTCCTGAGTTTTGCGGGAAAATGCGGGGCTTTAAGAAAAGTCCGTTCCGATTAAAAAAGCGTCGGGACGGGCTTTTTCATTTCGGGGGAAGTCCGGCGGTTTCCAAGCGTTGAAAAATATTTTATCTTAAATAAACAACCGAACCGTTTATTTTATGGATTTAATCATTTTGTTAATCAGATTGGGATTAGCCGGAATTTTCGGCGTTGCGGGAATCGGAAAACTTCTCGATCGAAAGGGGGCCGAAAAGGCCCTGGAAGATTTCGGCGTCCCGGCTTCTCTGGCCGTTCCTTCGGCGGTTTTTTTGCCTTTGGCGGAACTTTTAATCGCCGTTCTTTTGCTGTTCAATCAAACCTCCTGGGCCGGGGCCATTGGCGGCGGGACGCTTTTGGCTGTTTTTATCGGAGGGATGGTGGTTCAACTGGTCCGGGGAAATGCTCCCGATTGCCATTGTTTCGGACAGATCCATTCGGAACCGGTCGGTTGGAAAAGCCTGATCCGCAATATCTTGTTTTTTCTCGGCGCGGGCTTTCTGGTTTTTCTCGGCGCGGGCGGACAGGGAACGGATCTTTTTTCCGGCGGGAACAACCCGCAGATTCTGATCGGTCTGGGGATCATCGCGCTTCTGGGAATAATCGTTTTTTATTTGAAACAAATATCCGATCAGCAGAACAAGATCCTCCGGCGGATCGAGGTTCTGGAGGTGATTTCGGCCGAGGGTTTTAATCGGGAAAGAGATGATCTCGGTCATCCGGAGGACGGTTTGCCGCTCGGAGCGCCGGCACCCGGTTTCCAACTGGAGGACATAAACGGGAAAATCGTCGAATTCGAACATCTTCTGGCGGGACGGAAACCGATTCTCTTTTTTTTCGTCAGTCCGAGTTGCAGCCCCTGCGCCGCCCTTTTACCCGAGATCGGTTTCTGGAGGGAAAAAAACGAGGGGCGGGTTGAAATGGTTTTCATCAGTTCCGGGAAAACCGGAGAAAACCGGGAGAAATTTGAAGGCGCGGGCGTTAATACCGTCCTGATTGAGAAAAACCGGGAAATCGCCGGGCAATTCGGGGCGGTTTGGACTCCCTCGGCCGTTCTTGTCAATCGCGACGGAACGGTTGCCAGCCGGATCGCCACCGGAGATACCGCCATTCGCGAACTTTTGGAACGGATCGCTTCGGAGGTTCCCGAAAAGAACATAGTTTTTATCGCCAACGGGAACGACCCTTTGCGAAAATCGAAAATCGGGGAAAAGGTGCCGGCCTTTAAGCTTGAGGATCTGGGCGGAAAAATTGTCGGTACCGAAGATTTTTTGGGCAAAAAAACGCTGGTCACTTTTTGGAGCATGACTTGTCCTCATTGCGTCCGGATGCTTGAGGAACTGCGCAATTGGGACCGGCAAAAGGGGCTTGACGAACCAAACCTGCTGGTTTTTTCCGACGGGGATGCCGGGGAACATTCCGAACTCGGACTCGATTCGCCCATCGTTTTGGACAAGGATTATAAAACCTCGATAAAGCTCGGAATGGTGGGAACGCCATCGGCCGTTCTGGTCAACGAAAAAGGGGAGATCGCCTCCGAGACGGCGGTCGGCGCACCCCAGATCTGGGCTCTCATCGGAAAGAGGATAAAAGGTTTTTAGTATGATAATGTTTACCTTGTTATGAAGCCGATTGATTGGAAAGTAACGGCGCAGGACGGTCAGGCCCGAACGGGAATTTTACGAACCAGGCGTTCAAAAATTGAAACGCCTGTTTTTATGCCGGTCGGAACTCAGGGGACGGTCAAAGGGGTCCGCTTCGAATGGCTTGAAGACGAACTCGATGCGCGGATAATTTTGGGGAACACCTATCACTTGTGGCTTCGCCCCGGAGCCGAGATCATCAGGGGGTTGGGCGGGTTGCATCAATTTTCCACCTGGAACCGTTCGCTTTTGACCGATTCCGGGGGGTTTCAGGTTTTTTCGCTGACCAATATGCGGAAGTTGACCGAACAGGGGGTCGAATTCCGTTCGCACATCGACGGCAGCAAGATGTTCCTCTCGGCCGAGGTTTCGATGGAGATCCAGGCGGCGCTCGGAGCGGAGATCGTCATGGTCTTTGATGAATGCCCGCCGGGAGATGCCGGGTTCGAACAAACCCGAAACAGCATGGAGATGACGGCCCGCTGGGCCCTTCGTTCAAAGGAACGCTTTCAACAACTTCAGGATGAGAGCCTGGATTCCGGTTTTGTCGATTGGTCTGCCAATCGGCCCTTTTATCCCGACAGCGCCGATCTGGAATTGAGCGGAAGACAGGCGTTGTTCGGGATCATTCAGGGAGCCGGACATTTCGATCTTCGGAGAGAAAGTCTGGAAAAAACCGTCGGGATCGGGTTTGACGGATACGCCATCGGCGGACTGAGCGTCGGCGAGGAAAAAAGCCTGATGTACGATGTGGTCGAATTCCTGGCTCCGCAGATGCCGGGTGAGGCCCCGCGGTATCTGATGGGGGTCGGAACCCCCGAGGATCTGGTCGAAGCCGTTTACCGCGGAGTTGATATGTTCGACTGCGTTTTACCGACCAGAAACGGACGAACCGGAGGGGCATTTACCTCGGAGGGAAAGATCAATATTCGCAACGCCGCTTTCGCCACCGACCCGGAACCTCTGGACCGGGATTGTTCCTGTTCGGTCTGCCGCCGCTACTCGCGGGCTTATCTTCGCCATTTGTATCAGGCCAAGGAAATGTTGGCGGCAATTTTGATTTCGCACCATAATGTCGCTTTCTTCCTTGACACAATGCGACAAGTTAGGCAATCTATCAAACTTGGCCATTTTAACCAATTTCGGCACGACTTTATTAATAAAATGCAAAAGGGAGAAGCGGAAATTAAGGCAACAGAGGTTTGATTAAGTGCCTCTAAATGTATATTATTGTCTTTTTCTTTTCGACGGTTAAATAATGAATATCTGTGTAATTTTTTTTCAGGGCGGAAGTGGCAGTTTGATCTGGTCGCTTTTGCCGTTCGTCCTTATTTTCGGGATCTTTTATTTTCTGGTCATCATGCCCCAGAAGCGCAAACAGGAAGAAGCCAAGGAAATGATCTCCATGTTGAAAATCAATGACGAGGTGATCACCAATGGCGGCTTGATCGGAACCATCAAAGAGGTCCGGGCCACCAGTTTTATTATCAAAAGCGCCGACAAAACCTTACTGGAAATTGCCAAATCGGCCGTCATCGGTCGCAAACCGGAAGAAGAGACGAATTCCACAAAACTTTAAGCTTTAGGGAAAATGGCGGGAAACCGGCCATTTTCGTTTAAAATAACGATGAAAAACACCAGTTTGATAATCAGAACAGTAATAATTCTCGCGGTAACGCTTTTCGGGGTGTTTCTGGTAATCGGTCCCCGCGGTTCGATCAAAAAATCCGATTTCACCTGGGCGGGAATCAAACAAAACCTGGCAAACAACATCAATCTCGGCCTTGATCTGAGGGGCGGATCGCACTTGGTGATGCGGGTTAAGACCGAAGAGTATCTGGCCAGCCTGACCAATAACAACCGCGATGCCGCGCTGAACGCGGCCAAGGAGGCGAACCTCCCCGCCACCAACGCCACATCCGTTACCAATAACGGAAACTACCAGTTCTCTTTGGAGTTGTCCGATCCGGGGCAAAGTGATGCGGTGATTGAAGCTGTTAAAAAGAAGGTCGATCTGGCAAACTGGACCGAATCTTCAAGCGGGAATTCGATCACCTGGACCTTGCCGCTTCAAATTCAGAATGTTTTAAAGGAACAGGCCACCGAACAGGCCAAAAAGATCATTGACAGCCGGATCAACGCTTTCGGGGTTAAGGAACCGACCCTTCAAAACCACGGGGCCAAGGATTCGGGCCAGATCCTTTTGCAGATGCCCGGCGTGGATGATCCGGAACGGGTCAAGGAATTGATCGGGAGAAGTTCCAAACTGGAATTGATGAAGATCGTTAGCCCGCCTAATCCCACTCCGGTTCAAACTTATCCCACAAGAGAGGCCGCGGAACAATCAATCGCCGGTGCGCCCAACCGAAAAGTTTACGAATTTCAGGAACGCGACGAAAATCCCAAAGCCGATCAAAAAGAGCAGGATCAAAAACCCAAACAGTGGGTTGTGGTTGAAACTCCGGCGGTGGTTGACGGCAGTGAGTTGCGCGATGCGGCGGCCGTCACCCGAACGGGAAACATTAACGATTATCAGATCAACTTTTCATTCAAACCCGCCGGAGCTCAAAAATTCGGCGAATGGACCGGAAAAAACATCGGAAACTATATGGGCGTGGTTTTGGATGAAAAGGTGAAATCGGCGGCCTACATCAAATCTCAGATCTTCGATTCGGGAGAGATCAGCGGACGTTTTACTAAACAATCCGCCGAGGATCTGGCCTTGACCTTGAAATCCGGAGCCTTGCCGGCCGAAATCCAGTATCAGGAAGAAAGGACCGTCGGTCCGAGCCTCGGAGCCGATTCGATCCAGGCCGGCGTCCGGGCCTCGGTCGGAGGTTTGGTTTTTGTCATCATCTTCATGCTTTTTTATTATCGCGGAGCCGGCGTCAACGCGGTTGTGGCGTTGTTGCTCAATATGGTTTTGACCTTGGCGGCCCTGATCGTCCTCGATTCGACCTTGACCTTGCCGGGGATCGCGGGATTGATTTTGGGAATCGGCATGGCGGTCGATTCCAACGTGCTCATATTTGAAAGGATGCGCGAGGAGATCAAAGACGGAAAAACCATCCCGAAGGCCATCGAACTTGGTTTTGACCGGGCTTTTATCACAATTATCGACACCCACGTTACAACCATTATTTCGGCCATCATCCTTTACCTTTATGGTTCCGGCCCGATTCGCGGTTTTGCGGTAACGCTGGTTTTGGGGTTGATCATCAACCTTTTCTCGGCCGTTTTTGTTTCAAAAACAATCTTTTTATGGTTGCTGGAACGCAATCCGAATATGAAAAAAATCAGCGTCTGAGGATCGTTTTCGGGTGGCAGTAAAGGGGGGAACCCCGCTGCCGAAACCCGTAAGAGGAATTTTGGAGCTTTTTATTTAACAAGAAAATGTTTGACTTTTTTAGCAATATCAATGTTGACTGGATGGGCATCAGGAGACCCCTGATCGCCGTTTCCATCGTGGTACTTTTGGCAGGTCTTAGTTCCGCCATTATTCGTGAGGCCATGCCGGGGGGAACCGACGCTTTCAACCTCGGGGTGGATTTTAAGGGCGGAACCGTAATCGTCGCCAAGTTTAAGGAAAGGCCTTCGGATGATGAAATTAGGACGGCGCTGGCAAATTCCGGTTTGGAGGAAACGGTTATACAGGCCTCGACCGATAAGGCCGATGAGGTTTTGATCAAGGTGCCGCTTTTGGATGAAGATGAAACCGCCGCAACCAACAGCACGGCCGAAACCTCGAATGGAACCCAAAATCAGGGAACAGCCAATGCCGAGGTCAACAATCAGCCTCCGGCAAGTCCGGCTCCGGCGGGTTCTCCGGCTCCTGCCGGAACGACCGAATCAACCAATAATACTCTTACCAACATTGGCAGGGAAAAAGTAAGCAAGGCTCTGAGCGCTTTCGGGAAAGAGGCTGAGGCTACAAAAAGTCTTGAGGAAGATCCCAACGCCGCCTACAAAATAGTCGGAACCGATTACGTTGGACCGGTGGCCGGAGCACAACTAAGAAATCAGGCGGTGATCGCCACCCTTTTAGGAATGGTCGGGATCCTTTTGTTCATCGCTTTCCGTTACGACTGGACCTACGCTGCCGGAGCCGTGATCGCCGTTTTTCACGACGTTTTGATCACTTTGGCTTTTTTCACCATGTTTCAATGGGAAGTGAGTCTGACGGTGCTGGCCGCCCTTTTGACTCTGGTCGGTTTTTCGGTCAACGACTCGATCGTCATTTTTGACCGGATCAGGGAAAATCTGACACTTCACCGCGACAAACCTATCTATAATCTGACCAACGATTCGATCAATCAAACTATGTCCCGGACAATCGTTACCAACGGTCTGGTTTTTCTCTCCGTGCTGGCGCTGGTTTTGTTCGGGGGGGAAGTTTTGCGGGGCTTTTCTCTGGCTTTGTTCGTCGGGGCCATTACCGGAACCTATTCGACCATCGCCATCGCCAGCCCGATCGCCATCTGGTGGCAGAGCAAACTCGGGGAGGCCAAAATGAAAAAGGTCGATCCGGGGAAAAAAGAAAAGCTCGCATCGGCTTCGCGAAGGTCAGTTGAAAGAAGACCCATCGCCCGGAGTTAAAGGAAAAATGCGCCTTTCGGGTGGCATTTAAGGTTTGATTGGCAAGTTGGTTTTCGGATTTGCATTCTCTTGAAAAATTTAGAATAATTTCTTATCAAAAATTGAAAATTCGGAAAAAAAGAGCAGTTTTTTCTTGACTTTCTCGGTCTAAAACCTTAGACTTCAAACGTTGCTGGTCAATTAAATAATTTGTATCTTTTTTTCGTTTTGCTTTAAAAGTTTGAACGGATTAAATGAAACTTTTGTGTGTTCGATCGGCAAAAGCCTTTTTATCCCGCGCTGAAAGAATAAGAAGTAAAACGTGATTTAAGTATTTAAATTTTCAAGCTGAATTTGTGTATTTACTGATAAATGCGATTCATTCTTGGGGTTAGGTTTTATCATTTGAGCAATAATAAGGTTTCGTTACCCTTGACCCATATTGGCACCGGAAAATAGGGAGGAAAAGCAAAAAATGTTAGATCAATTAGTCGAATCGAAAAGTACTGCAAGAGAGGACACCCGGAGAGGCGGGTTCATGATGACGACTTTTATCATTATGATCACCGTTTTGGTCGGCGCTTGGATTTACAGCCTTTTCAATAAGAATTACGGGGACGCTTTTGCCAGCGATCTTGAGCTTTCAACGCTGGTAGCGCCCGTCCCGGTTCCCGAGGATGAACCGCCGCCACCGAAGCCGGAAAACGAGCCGAAAAAACAGACGGAGGTGAAGGAAACCAACGTTGACGTTCGCAAGGAGCTTATCCAGAACATTATGGAGTCTCCGACCGTTCCCCCGAAAATCAACACCGAAAAGACAGATGCGATGGCGCGCCGGATCGGAGCCCTGACCAAGATCGGTGATCGGAATTCAGACGCGGCCGGTGTGCCCTCCGGTCCAACCCGAACGGTTGATCCGGGTTCCGGAGGTGGAATTGTCAAAGAAACCGCCCCGCCGGTTGAATCTGATAATGACGAACCGCCGCCGCCGCCGCCGCCGAAGCCGACTCCGAAACCCGTTCCGAAAACGATTTCGGGCGGTGTGGTCAACGGTAAAGCGATCAGTTTGCCTGCTCCGCCCTATCCGGCTGCCGCCAAAGCGGTTGGCGCCAAAGGATCGGTTACGGTTCAAGTGCTGATCGACGAAAACGGAAATGTGGTTTCGGCCCGGGCCGCCAGTGGACATCCCTTGCTTCGTCCGTCCGCCGAACAAGCCGCCCGTAGGGCAAAATTCAAACCGACGGAACTTTCGGGACAGCCCGTTAAGGTCTCAGGAGTGATTACTTACGTTTTCAACTAACATTCCACTTTGATGCGAAATGTTTAGGTCAGTTGAAAACAAAAAGAATACGGGAGGCGGTTGTTTAACGGCCGCTTTCCGTCAAGCAAGAAAAGATTTTGCAATAATAAAAATTCACTGATTTCTTTGGAGGAAAAATAATGACCTTTTTAACCAGCCTTTTAGGCTTATTCTTTATGTTCTCGAACGAAGGTGCGCCTTCTTTCGGTATTTACGAAATCGCTAAAAGTTTAACGATTCCCGGCTGGATCGTCATCGGAATTTTGGTTCTTCAGTCGATCTATATGATTGCCGTGGGAATCGAGCGTTGGCTGACCTACAACAAAGCCAAACAGCAATCCAGACAATACGCGCCGAAGGTCGCTCAGGCTTTGAAAAACAGCAATATTGATGAAGCCATCAACATCAGCGACAAGCACAAAGATTCGCATCTGGCCATGGTTGTTTCCTCCGGTTTGAAGGAATTCGCCGCACATCAGGGAACTGCCGAAATTTCCGGTGATGAAATGGAGGCTTCAAAACGGGCTCTGCAAAGGGCGATTGCCGTTAAAACGGCTGAACTCAAACGCGGTCTGGCCGGATTGGCTACCGTTGGTTCGACCGCTCCGTTCGTCGGTCTGTTCGGAACCGTGGTCGGAATTATCGGCGCTTTTAACGCTTTGAGAGCCAACGAAACGGCCGGTATCGGGGCCGTCGGCGGATCGATCGCTGAAGCTCTGGTGGCGACCGCTTTCGGTATTTCTGTTGCCGTACCCGCGGTTTGGTTGTTCAATTACTTTACCAATAAAGTAACGAGCTTCGGCGTTGAAATGGAAAACTCGGCCTCCGAATTGGTTGATTACTTCATCAAACAAAAAACCAAACAGCTGAACGGCTAGTTGAATGAAATCGTAGGTTAAATTTTTAGGAGAAATTAGCTATGGGAATGGCAGTTGGCGGAGCCGATGAATATAACTCGGAAATAAACGTCACCCCGATGGTTGATGTGATGCTGGTGCTTTTGATCATCTTTATGATCGTTACGCCGCTTCTTCAACAGGGCGTGTCGGTAAATCTTCCGCGCGATATGATCAGCCCGGACGAAGACGGGGATATTGCAAAGGACACTTCGGTTGTAATCGCAATCCCCGACAACAGTAATTTTTACATCGGAAAAGAGCCTTATCCTCTTGACGTTTTGGGGGAAAAGATCAAGACCCTGATGAAGGATAAGACCCCCGATAAACGAATCGTTTACATTAAAAGCGGTATCGATGTGGATTACGGAAGAGTCGTCGAGGCGATCGATACAATTCGCAAACAAGATATAGATAAGATTGGTTTGGTTGCAGATAAGAAAAAAGGCACCAAAACCGAGGAATAAATGAACCTCAATCAAGCGGTTGAGGATTCGGGAGTTTAAAACTATGGGAATGTCTGGAGGAGGCTCCTCTGATGGAGCCGTACCTAGTATTAATGTAACGCCCCTGATCGACGTATTGCTGGTTTTGTTGATTATTTTTATGGTAATCACGCCGCTGAAACCGAGCCGTTTTGAGGCCAAAGTGCCGGCGGAACCGAAACCGGATGAAGTTGTCAACGCCAAGCCCAATCCGAACACTTTGGTGATCGCGATCAACAAGGCCGATAATATGAGATTAACCCTGAATAACGAACCGTTTGGAGATGTAACCAATACGGAACCCTTACAGCAAAAATTGCAACAGGTTTTTAAAGAAAGGGAGGAAAAAGGGGTTTTTAAGGACAACACAAACGAGGTTGAAAAAACCATCTTTATCAAATCGCCTCGTTCGGTCAAATACGGTGATGTGGTCAAGGTAATCGACGCCGCAAAAATCGCCGGAGCCCAACCGATCGGATTGCAAATAGATGATTTAGCACAATAATTTTAGCTCAAACCGGCAAGGATCGGGGGAACCCTTTAATTGTCGGTTTAGCGGTAATTTGGAGACCAAAAATGAGATTCTCTCGTGTAGGGACTATAGTCTTAATTTTAATCACAGCAATACTTGGAGCCAATTGCTCATATTACAACCGAATTATGGCCAGAAAAAGTCTGGTTGACGGTGCCGAGGCTTACAAAGCCAGAAAATTCGACCAGGCTGAACAATTTTTTCGGGATGCCATAGCCCGGGACCCCGAAGGAAACACCTTGGAGGGAAAAACCGCTCAATTGTTTCTCGCCAGGACCCTACACTCCCAATATATCGGGAATCGTCAGGAAACGGCCAAGGCTGAGGAAGCCATCCAGGAATATAAAAAGGTTCTCGATGAAGACATCACCGACAACAGTTCCTTCAAGGCCATCGCCAATTTGTTGGAAAACCTTGGCCGGAAGGACGAACAGATCAAATGGATTACCGACCGCACCAACAACGATTTGGTTCCCGAAGATCAAAGGGCCGAGGCCCTGACCTCGTTGGCCTCCAAACAAATTACTTGTGCCAACGATATTTCAGATGTCGAGCCGGTCAAGAAAACGGTTGAAAAAGACGGAGTTGCCTCTTTTGTTTTTTCGAAGCCCCAAGATGAAAAGACCTTTGACGAATTTAAACAATGCGTTCAAAAGGGAACCGAATTGGTCGACAAGGCTTTGCAGTTTGAACCGGAAACCATAAAAAATCCCGGAAACAAAGAGGTTACGTCTCTTACAGATCAGGAACTGGCCAAACTTTTGGATTTGGATAAAAAGTTTCAATCCGCCTGGTCCTACAAAGCCAACGCTTTGATCCAGCAAATGAGGCAGGCGGAAATGGAGGGCAACAACGAGGCCAAGGAAGATTTCAAGAAAAAGGCCGAGGAAGCCAGGGATAAGTTCACCGCCTTGAATGAGTTGGAAAAGAAGATCGTAAGCGAACAGGAAAACCGGAAGAAGGTTGAGGAAGAAAAAGAAGCGGAAGCCGCCAACAAATAACACTCCTTAGAAATTAGTACTTAAAAGGTGATACTTGAATCTGTTTGAGTATCACCTTTTTGTTTTACTTTTGAACGAAAAGCCGAAGATAAGTCCCCCCGATTTGGGGACAATAATGTTTTCAATATCATTTTTCATTTTGTTATAATGTAACCAAAATAAAAAAAGCCCCGTTCAAATTATTATTTAAAGTATTTGCCAAGGGCATTTGGACCTGAATTTTATGATTCGGATAGAAGATGTGATTGAAAAAGTGGCCGGTAACCGCCCGGAACCCAACATTGAGTTGATCCGGCGGGCCTATCTTTTTTCAGCATTACATCACAGAGGACAAAAACGGGCTTCCGGCGAACCTTATCTGGTTCATCCGTTGGCCGTCGCCGACATTTTGGCGGAAATGAGGCTTGATGAGGTCAGCGTTTCCACCGGGTTGCTCCACGATGTTGTCGAAGATACGTTGGTTGACCTCGATACAATAAAGGAATATTTCGGTGATGAAATAACCCGTCTGGTTGATGGTTTGACCAAAATCGCCCATATCAGCAACCTTTCAAAAGAAAAACAACAGGCCGAAAACGTTCGAAAAATGGTTTTGGCAATGATCACCGACGTTCGGGTGGTTTTGATAAAATTGGCTGACAGACTCCACAACATGCGGACAATGCAGTTTCTCAAACCAGAAAAAAGAGCCCGAATCTCACAGGAAACCCTGGATATTTACGCCCCCATCGCCCACCGCCTCGGTATGGGTAAGATACGAAGCGAACTTGAGGATCTTTCCTTTCAAAATCTGCATCCCCAGGAATATAAAAAACTCTCCAAAGAAGTTGAAGCCAGAAGGCCTGAACTGGAGGCTAATTTAGAAAAGATCAAGACCCTGATTTCCCAAAAACTGGAGGAAAATGAGGTTCCGTTCATCGAGATCCAAGGGCGGGTCAAAAGGCTTTATTCTCTTTGGAAAAAGTTGAAAAAAAGAAAATTAACCATCGATCAGGTCTATGATCTGATCGCCGCCAGGATCATTACTCCGAACGAAAAAAAAAATTGTTATCTTGCCCTTAGCGTCATCCATGACATTTGGACCCCGGTTCCCGAACGCTTTAAGGACTGGATCGCCATTCCCCGCGATAACCTGTACCAATCGCTCCACACCTCGGTTATCGGGGACGGAGGGCAGGCTTTTGAAGTTCAGATCAGAACCGAAGAAATGCACCACATCGCCGAGGAAGGAGTGGCGGCCCATTGGAAATATAAGGAGAAAAAGCTCGGAAATCAGGAAGATGATCAGAGTCTCGACGACTTGCGAAAAACGGTTGAGAAATTGCTTCTTCCTTTGGTCGAAAACACCAATGAGAACCAGGATTCCGAGGATTTTATCGAATCTCTCAAACTGGATCTGTATCCGAAAGACGTTTACACTTTTACACCGATGGGCAAAGTGATTCAGTTGCCAAGGGGGGCGACGCCGATTGATTTCGCTTATGCGATTCACTCCGAGGTGGGCGATACCTGCACCGGAGCGAAGATAAACGGTCGGATCATACAGTTGAAGACCGAACTGCAAAACGGAGATGTGGTCGAGATCCTTACCACCTCCAATTCAAAACCCTCGCGGGACTGGCTCAATTACGTCGTCACATCGCGTGCGCGCAACCGGATTCGTCATTTTATCTCGGCGCAGCAAAGAACCGAATCGATCGAAATCGGGCGGAAATTGCTTGAAAAAGAGGCCGATAAATTCAGCGTTTCGCCCAAAAAACTGCTCAATAATGAAAACGAGCTAAAAAGGATAGCCAATGAATACGGATTGGGTCGGCCCGAGGATCTTCTGGCCTCGATCGGTTACGGAAAGACCCTTCCCCGCAACGTTTTGGGGAAATATCTGGGGCCGGAAAAACTCGATGAGCTGGACCCCGATAAAAGAAAGGAAACCCGTTTGCAAAGCGGGATGAAAGCGGTTAAAAAGCTGATCGGTTTGGGCGAGGATGCCATCATTGTCAAGGGTGTTGACAATCTTTTGACCACCCGGGCCAGGTGTTGCAATCCGATCCGTGGAGAGGAAATTGTCGGGTATATTTCGCTCGGAAAGGGAATCGTTGTTCACAACAAGCGTTGCAAAAATGTCAAACAATTAATGGTCAATAAAGATCGGATCGTTGAGGTTGAATGGGCCAAAAGCGAAAAGGACGAAATTCAATCGGTCCGCCTGCTGGCCACCACCGAAAACCGGACCGGTATGCTGGCCGGGATCACCAATGCCATTGCCGAAATAAAAACCGGAATCAGGGACGCAAGGGCCATGGTTTCGAACGATGACAAGGGTTTGATCGAAATAACCATCGAGGTTTTCGATAAAAGACATCTGGACCGGGTCATCAATTCGGTTGAACGGGTTCCGGGAGTCATTTCGGTTGAACGGGTAAATTCCTGATTTTTCCTTCAAAAATTGATAAAATACTCTCAATTGCCGACAAATACGGGACCTTATACTTTCCTTTTCCGGATTAATCTGTTAAAATTCGCCTTTTGCTTGGATAAAAATCAAGGAAAAGTCAAAAAAAATTGTGAAGGAAATTATTTCAACCGAAAAAGCACCGGGAGCCATCGGGCCCTACTCTCAGGCAGTCAAAGCCGGAAATTTTGTATTTTGTTCGGGACAGATCCCGATCGATCCCGAAACCGGCGAATTCGTCTCTCAGGATGTGGCGGAGCAAACCGAGCAGGTGATAAAGAATCTGAAGGCGGTTTTGGAGGCGGCCGGGACGGGGTTGGGGAATGTTGTCAAAACCACCGTTTTTTTAGCCGATATGAACGACTTTGGGGCTATGAACGAGGTTTACGCCAAACATTTCAACGAGAACAAACCCGCCAGGGCGACGGTTCAGGCGGCGCGGCTTCCCCGAGATGCCCGGGTTGAGATCGAAGTGATCGCACTGACGGAATAGGGTTTTTATTTAAATAAAGTAAAGCCAAAGGAAGAAATTAATTCCCCCTTTGGCAACCAATGTTGGTGGTTGTATCTCAAAACTAAATTAAGCAGCTTTGACAATTTTGCCGCTTTTGATACAACGGGTGCAAACTTTCATGCGCATATTTCCGCCCTGCGGCCGCTGAACGCGGATCTTTTGCAGATTCGGATTAAACCGACGGCGGGTTTTATTGTTAGCATGTGAAACATTGTTACCGAATTGCGGGCCTTTTCCGCAGACGTCGCATCTTTTTGCCATAATAATAAGCCTCCAGGATTTATAATAACGAGGTAAAAATTGAGTTTGGAAAAATTATGTCAAACTCAAAATCAGAAATTATAACAAAATTTTTAGGATAATCAAGTAATGATTGAAACTGTTAAGTTTGAAGGAGTAAAAGCCAAAGTGCAAAAAAACAAATTTAAGTATTTTGCGGTCGCTTTTTTAGCCATTGCAATATCTACCCTGAGCGGTTGTAACGGAGCCGGCGCTGGACCCGCCGAGGGAGAAATGAATTCCAATGAAACCGCCGCAACCGTTAACGGAAGGGAGATCAAACTGGAAGACGTGGAGCGGGTTTTGAAACAACAGGCCCAGGGGCAGGAAAATAAACTTTCTCCCCTCGAATTGGCCCAGGCCCGACTTCAGATCCTGGAAGGGTTGATCCAACAGGAGGTCATGTTTCAAAAGGCCCAGACGGAAAACGCGGTTCCCAATGAAGAAGAGGTAACGGCCGAAGTCAACCGCCAGAAAACAGGTAGCGGAGTTTCTCAGGAAGAATTTGATAAACGGTTGAAAGAGGCGGGTTTTACCGAAGAAACGTTTCGTGAAAGTGTCAAAAAGGGACTGGCAGCCCAAAAGTTGGTCGATAAAATCACCGGCAAGATCGAATCCCCGAAGGACAAGGAAATCGAGGATTTTTATTCGGGAAATAAAGAGGCCTTTGTAAAGAAAAAGGGAGTCAAATTGGCGGCAATTGTGATCGACCCGACAAACAGCGGGGAAGGCGATAAAACCATTGACGAACAATCCGCCGTCTTGGCCGGAAACGAGATCATCAAACAATTACAACAAGGAGCGGATTTTGCCACGCTTGCCAGAGAAAAAAGCGAGGACCAAAGCCGTTTTCAAGGCGGCGATTTGGGCTATGTTTCCGAGGAGCAAATGAAGCAAAGCTTTCCTCCACAAGTGGCGGCTACTTTGATGAGCCCTGATTTCAAGGTTGGTCAGATACTGCCGACCCCGATGCAGGGTAAATTTTACATCCTCAAATTGCAGGAAAGAAGCGATAAGGATGAGGATTTGACCCTGGAAAGTCCCGGTGTTCGTCAAAAAGTAATTGATGCTCTGATCAGCGCCCGCAAACAATTGCTGGCCGCCTCCTATCAGGCGATCGCCATGAACGAAGCCAAGATCGAGAATTTTCTGGCCCGGAAGGTGGTGGAAAATCCGAACAACCTGAGCGGCGCCCGTCCGGCTCAGCCTCCGACTGAGGGCAGCCCGAGTCCGCAGGCCAGCCCGGGAACCGGGGAAAAGGAAAAGGCCGGGGAAAAATCCAGCCCCGAAGCTCAAAAATCACCCGCCGAATCTGAAAAGAAAGGGACGGAAAATTCGGGTAAATAAATTTTCCCTTTGATAATAAATGCCGAAAGGCGGGTTTTCGGGCCCGCCTTTTTTCGGTTTTGAAAGAGAATTGAAAAGATGCTTTTCAGACTTTCCGAAATCAATAAATCATACGGCGGAAATGAAATTCTAAGAGGAGTTTCCTTCCAAGTGAACCCCGGCGAAAAAATTGGCCTGGTCGGGCGCAACGGGGCGGGCAAGACAACAGTTTTTCGCCTTATTACCGGAGAGGAATCGCCGGATTCGGGAAATGTCTTTAAGACCGGGAATTTGAGGATCGGCCTTTTGGAACAACATGTTGATTTTTCCGAGAGGGAAACCGTTCACACCGCCGCCCTTTCGGCCTTCCAAAGGATCCACGATATCGAGTCCGAAATGCGTCTTTTGGAACTGGAAATGGCTGAAAAGGTATCTCAGGAAGTGCTTGATGATTACGCCGAATTGCAGACCGAATTTGAACGACTCGACGGATTTTCCTATACCGCCCGGGCCGAAGCAATTCTTCTGGGCCTCGGGTTCGAACGGGAAAAATGGGATCTTCCCACCGAAAATCTTTCCGGGGGACAAAAAAACCGGCTCGGGCTGGCCCGCCTTCTGCTTTCGGAACCCGACATTCTCTTACTCGACGAACCGACCAATCATTTGGACGTTTCGGCGGTTGAATGGCTCGAATCCTTTTTGCAGAATTACGACCGGTCTTACATAATCATCAGCCACGACCGGTATTTTCTTGACCGAACCTGCCAAAGGATAATTGAGATCGAAAACGGGAAGGCCGTTTCCTACAACGGAAATTATTCCCGGTTTCTAATTGAAAGAGAACTGCGTCGCGAACAGCAAAAGCGCGAGTTTGAAAACCAGCAGGCGTTCATTCAGAAAACCGAACAGTTCATCCGCAAAAATCTGGCGGGACAAAAAACCAAGCAGGCCAAATCAAGAAGGAACTTGCTTGAGAGGTTGGATAGGATCGAAGCGGTCGCCCCTGAAAAGGGAAGCGGCAATTTTCAGATCAAAAAAGTCGAGCGTTCCGGCGGAAACGTTCTTTCGGTTGAGGATCTGGCCATCGGTTACGGGGAGAAGGTTTTGGCCGGAGACATCAGTTTTACGCTTCACCGGGGCGAGTGTCTGGGAATTATCGGCGGCAACGGAACCGGAAAAACGACCTTTTTGAAAACCATTTTGGGAAAAAAGCGGGAACTTGAGGGCAAAATGATCTGGGGAACGAAAACCGAAACCGGATATTATTCTCAGGAACTTGAGGGTTTGGAGGAGAGAAACGAGATCATCAACGAACTCCGGCGGGTCGCCCCGCTGGCCGAAAACGGGGAATTGCGTTCCTTTTTGGCCAAGTTTCTTTTTTTCGGAGAAGAGGTTTTCAAACCGGTTTCCGCTCTTTCCGGGGGAGAAAAGGGAAGACTGGCATTGGCCAAGCTTGTCTATTCCAACGTCAATGTTCTGGTTTTGGACGAGCCCACAAACCATTTGGACATCCCCTCGCGCGAGGCTCTGGAAGAAGCTTTGAAAAGTTATCCGGGAACGATCCTGGCGGTCAGCCACGACCGGTTTTTTCTCGATCAGATCGCCACCCAGATTTTCTCCTTTGAGGGAGATTGTAAAATTGAGATCTTTCAGGGGAATTATTCGGAATTTCACGATTGGAAAGAAAGGCAGGAGGAAATCACGCGCACCGTCCCGGACCAAAATCAGAAAAAAGAGGGGGAAAACAACGATCAGAAATCTTCTGCCAAATCCCTTTCCAAACTTTCAAAAAATGAAATCAAAAGGATGCGCGACCGAATAAAACAGATCGAAGAGGAGATTCCGAGATTAGAGGAAAGGGCCTCGAATTTTACCCTCCAGATGTCCCGTCCGGAAATCGCCTCAAATCATGAAGATTTGCAAAAGATCAGCAACGAATTCCAAACCACCGAAAAACAAATTCAGGAACTGTTCGAAGAATGGGATCGGTTATCCGATCAATTGGGATGATTCCCGCTTTTTTTGAACTAACTTTCCACCTGATAATTCGGAGCCTCTTTGGTAATTATCACATCGTGAACGTGCGATTCTCTCAATCCGGCGGAGGTGATTCGGATGAATTTCGCTTTTTCGTGCATTTCCTTGATGGTCCGGCAACCGGTGTAACCCATTCCCGAACGGAGACCTCCGACCAGCTGGATGACCGTCTCTTCGAGAGTTCCCTTATAGGCCACACGGCCTTCAATCCCTTCGGGAACATATTTGGAATCAACGCTGGTTGTTTCCTGTGAATAACGGTCGGAGGAGCCTCGTTTCATCGCGCCGATCGAACCCATTCCCCGATAGGTTTTAAAAGACCTTCCCTGATAAAGGATGACTTCGCCGGGAGCCTCCGCCGTTCCCGCGAAAAGAGAGCCGATCATGACAGAATCGGCTCCGGTGGCGATGGCTTTGGCAACATCGCCGGAAAACTTCACCCCGCCGTCGGCAATGACGGGGACGTCCGAACTGCGGGCCGCCTCCACGCATTCGTGAATGGCTGTGATTTGCGGAACCCCGGCCCCGGTAACGACCCGCGTGGTACAAATGCTTCCCGGACCGATCCCGACCTTTACGGCATCGACCCCGGCCTCGATCAAGGCCCGTGTGGCCTCGCCGGTGGCAACATTTCCGGCAATGACTTCGACTTCGGGGAAATCCTTTTTAACCTTTTTAACGGCTTGGATCACACGGGAACTGTGGCCGTGGGCGGTGTCGATCACCAGACAATCAACCCGCGAATTCACCAATTCCTTTGCCCGCTCCAGAAAATCTCCAGTGGCTCCGATGGCGGCGGCCACCCGGAGGCGGCCCAGCTCATCTTTGGCGGCGTGCGGGTATTTGATCGCTTTTTGGATGTCCTTGACCGTGATTAATCCTTTTAACAGCCCGTCTTCGTCAACCACCAGCAGTTTTTCGATCCGGTGTTTTTGCAGTTTGACCTTGGCCTCATCCAGAGTTGTTCCGATCGGGACGGTAACCAACGGCTGTTTGGTCATTACCTGAGAGACTGGAATATTAAAGCGGGTTTCAAACCGAAGATCGCGGTTGGTGATAATTCCAACCAGATGTCCGTTTTCATCGACCACGGGGACGCCGCTGATTTTGTAACGCTCCATCACCTTCAAGGCATCGGAAACAAGCGCGTTGTCGCTGATAGTTACGGGATCGACGATCATTCCCGATTCCGAACGTTTTACCTTGTCGACCTCTTCGGCCTGATGCTCGATGGACAAATTCTTGTGAATCACGCCGATCCCGCCCTGCTGGGCCAGGGCGATGGCGAGGGCCGCTTCGGTAACGGTATCCATCGCCGAGGAACAGAGCGGAATATTGATGTTTATGTTTCGCGAAAAGCGGGTGCTGGTATCGGTGTCGCCGGGAAGTATTTCCGAATAGCCGGGGACGAGCAACACATCGTCAAAGGTCAAACCTTCCTGAATTTTTTGAATCTCCATAATAATAAAAAATAAACAAAAAAGCCCGCAATTATCTTGCGGGCGCGGTTTCGCTTTTATCGTTGAAAAATATTAATTTCAATTTTTTCTTGTAAAAAAGCCTCATAAAAATTATTGAACCTTTTCTCCCGTACTAGCCGATTCGGATTTCTGGCTATCGTTAAAAACAATCTCCCCTTTTTGTAAAATCTCTCCTACGTTTTCCTTTGAAATAGTAAATTCGATGGCCTGCCGACTCGGGTTTTCGGGGTCGGAGGGAAGTTTAATTTCCTGACCATTGATGGTCATCCGGACATTCCCCGTTTGATATTTGGAATAGGTTATCAGCAGGCTCTCCTGAACATCGGCTTCCAGCGGGGTATCGGGAGTAATATTTTGACTTTGCCCCTTGCCGTCCAGCTTATAGGTTACCGAAGTTGTTTCGCTTAAAGCCTTCAATTGAACCTTGATCTGACCGGGGGCCGCTACCGGCGCCTGATTGTTGGCCGGAGAGGGATTCCCGTTGGAGTTGGGAGCGTTGGAATTATTGGCCGGCGACGGGGTCGGGGTGGATGAAACCAGCCCGTTATCCCCGTAATAATTGGCAAAAGCGTAGGCTCCCCAGGAAATCAATCCCAAGATAATAATTGCAAAAATAATGGTTAAAAGAGTGGAGGAGTTGCTCCGGTCGTCGGTCAGAACCTCAGGGCGGTAGGTTTTCGTTTCGGTCTCGGCCGGATTGTCCTGATTGGCCATCAAACGAGAGTAATCCTGAAGGGCTTCCTGTTCGTCTACCCCGACATATTTGGCATAAGATTTGACAAATCCCTTGTTGAAAATCCCGCCCGGCAAGGCTCGATAATCATCGGCTTCTATTCCTTCAAGATATAGTGATGAAATACGGGTTTGCTCAGCGACTTCGCTTATTGTGATGCCTCGGGCTTCACGGGCTTGCCGCAGTTTTTCGCCAAGAGTTAATGCCATTTTGTCTGTGTTTATCGCGTCCTTAACGGTTGAAAAACCTTTATCGATCTAAAAATGAAATATATCGCCTATAAACCAGCAATGTCAATTCTTTCAAACCTTTTGTTCCTCCTTGCGGCCCGCTTGATTAATACACCGAGCGCGTGTTACGTTTAGAAATTCTAATTGGTTTAACTAAATTTCTGCAGTTTTAATAAATAAAAGTGAGGATTGTTAAATGGCTCTCGAAGCACTCGGAATGGTCGAAACAAAAGGTTTTGTAGGCGCGGTCGAAGCGGCCGACGCGATGGTCAAAGCCGCCAACGTTAATCTGATCGGAAAGGAATACATCGGTGCCGGGTATGTTACCGTTTTTGTCAGAGGAGATGTGGGAGCCGTAAAGGCGGCGACCGATGCCGGAGCGGCGGCGGCCCGAAGGGTTGGAGAACTGATCAGCGTCCACGTTATCCCCAGACCCCACGGCGAGGTGGAAAGGGTTTTGCCGAAGGGGACGGGTTACAGTCCGGATGAAAAAGCATTGCAAGGCGGCGGCCGGGGACAACTCGGTGCCGGAGACCCCGGCAACAGCGCCACTTCCGGAACCAAACAATCCGGCAAGACCAAGGCCAAATAAGACTTTTTTTGGTAAACCACCGGATAGTTTTGAAAGCCAGTTTTGAGGCTTTTATTTGATTTTTTGACCTTTAAGGAAAGCTCCTTCCGGAATCCCCGGTTTCCCCTTTTTTAGAAGGAAAAATGGGCGATAAAGACCTAATTTCACAACAAGAAGCGCGCGATGCCGTGGAATCGGCCTTTTTGGCTTTTCAAACCGTCGCAAAATTCGATCAGGCGAGGATTGATCGAATTTGCGAAGCGATGGCCTCCGTCGCGCTTCAGGAGGCCTTGCGCCTCGGTCAGATGGCTCACGAAGAAACGGGTTTCGGAAAGCCGGAGGATAAAAAAGAAAAAAACCGTTTCGCCGCCGAAGACGTTTGGAATTATTTTCGCCCGATGAAGACGGTCGGCGTCGTCAGGGAAACCGAAAGCGTGGTGGAGATCGCTTCACCGAGGGGGGTGGTTGCGGCAATTATTCCCTCGACAAATCCGACCTCGACCGCCATTTTCAAGATCATCATTGCGATAAAGTCGCGGAATTCGATCGTCTTATCCCCCCATCCCTCGGCCGCAAGATGCATAGCCGAAACGGCCCGGGTGATGAGGGAGGTTGCCATTCGCGAAGGCCTTCCTCCGGCTGCCATCCATTGTTTGGCAAATTCGACCATCGAGGGGACCGAGGCTTTGATGAAGCATAAACGGACGGCCGTTATTCTGGCCACCGGGGGAACCGGTTTGGTCCGGGCGGCCTATTCATCCGGCAAACCGGCATTTGGAGTCGGGCCGGGAAACGTCCCCGTTTTTATCGAAAAATCGGCCGATTTAACCAAGGCGGCCCGGGATGTTTTAACCGGAACCTGTTTCGATAACGGGACCATCTGCGCTTCCGAACAATCGGTGGTGGTTGATTCCTCGGTGGCCCAAAAAGTTCGGGAACAATTTACCTCTCAGGGAGGACATTTTCTCAGTCCGTCGGAAGCCGAGGCGGTGGCCGGGGTCTTATTGACTCCGCAAAGGACCCTGAACGCCAGGATCGTGGGAAAATCCGCCGATTTTATTGCCAATCTGGCGGGAATTTCGATTCCCCCCGGAACCCGTTGCCTGATCGCCGATTGCGGAGGGGTCGGCAGGGATTTCCCCTGGTCGGTGGAAAAACTCTCCCCGACTCTGGCATTTTTTGTGGTTGACGGAATTGAACAGGGTGCTCAACGTTGTTTGGAAATCCTACAGTTCGGAGGAATGGGACACACGGCCGGGATGCACACCCGTTCGAGGGAGGCCGCCATTCGATACGGCGAACAAATGCCCGCCGCCCGGATTGTCATTAATTCCCCGACCACCCACGGAGCAATCGGTTTTTCAACCGATCTGGCTCCTTCGATGACATTGGGCTGCGGTTCCTGGGGGGGGAACGTTACCTCGGATAATGTTTCACCGATCCATTTAATGGACATTAAAAGAGTGGCTTTTGAAACCAGACCGGTCGGAAATACGGCGAGTCGCGTGGCTCAGGCTTCGACCGTCAACCCCTCCAAACCGGTTCAAACGCCAAAACGGCAGGTCCCCCGTGAGGAGATAGTCCGGTTGGTCGATCGGTTTTTAAGCTCCAAAGTTCCTGTGGCCGAAGGGCCTGAAACCGAAAAGGTCGCAAACGGAGAACAATCGGCCGGAAAACCGGATTCACCCGTAAAGACGATCATCCATGAATTAAAACCGCAAAATCCTCGGAACGGAGCCAAACCGGATCCGGTTGATTTCGTCAGCGAGGACGACGTGCGGCGGGCTTTGGACCGGGGAGAAAAAATTTACATAACCCCCAAAACAATTGTTACACCGGCGGCCCGCGATTTGGGGGAGGAAAAAGAAATTTTTGCCAAAGTTTGATCAATCCAAAGGAAGTTTCGGTTTTGAGTATAGCCCTTTGAAGGCTCGAATTTGGCCGAAAACTTTTAAGAAAAAAGTTAATGATGTCCGAAACCACGGTTGAAAATCAGTTATGCGAAGCCTGCGGGACGGAGGTCCGGGCCGGGGCTCTTTTTTGCTACCATTGTGGAGGACCCGTTTCCTCAGAAATTGTTGATAAAGGGAAAAACAATCATTTGGGAGAAATTTCAGTTGACGGGGAAAACGACGGGGATCTTTCCCTTGAATTTGAGGATGGGGAAAACAAAAAGAGCAAAAAATCGGTCCTTTTGAAAGAAAAGGGCAAATCCGACATCAAGTTGAAATCGGCCGCCTCGATTCGCAATCGGGCCCGGCGAATCGAACCCCAAAAGATCGAGATCATTTGGGAGGAACATGAAAACGCTCCCAATCTCTGGTTCATTTTGGTTGCCGTTTTGCTGGTCGTTTTTGCGGCGCTGATCTTTTTCCTGGCCCTGTACCTTAAATAAATTTCGGAGTTTTATGACGACAGCGATCCTGGTTTTTTTCGTGGCAATTTTGGGAGTGGCTCTGCTGCTTTTTCTGGGAGTTTTGATCTTCTTTCTGCTCAGAAAAAAAAGATAAATAGCCCGATCGGTTGAAAAATATGGAAGCTTTGGGAATGGTTGAATGTTTCGGTTTGGTGGCGATGATCGAGGCGGCCGATACGATGGTCAAAACGGCCAATGTATCTCTGGTCGGTTATGAACGAATCGACGCCGGTTTGGTAACCGCCATCGTTCGGGGCGAGGTTGGAGCGGTAAAAGCGGCGGTTGAGGCCGGTGCCGAAGCGGCGCGGCGGATCGGGACGGTTACCGGGACCCACGTCATTCCCCGGCCCCACGCAGAAGTTGATCAGGGAATTCCGGTGATCAGGACGGGGGAGACCTTTCGCAAAAAAATTTCCGGTTCGGTCAACGGCTCCTGATCCGGTATTTTCGGGCAAAAAAAAGGCGGAGGTCATCCGCCTTTTTTTTCTTTTTTTGAAAACCTCATTAAGGGCTTTTTACCTTTTTTAAGGGGGTGTCCAGGGTCGGGGCTCCTCCTTCGGGGGAAGCCTTTCTTCCGGAGCGGGTGATGGCAATCCTTTTTTGATTCCTCGGGCCATCGGCGACAGACACCTTGATGTTTCGATAGGTTCCGTCATTTTCGTCGTTGGTCGGTTTGTAGCTGATCAGATATTGGGTTCTGAGTTCGCTGGCAATGTCCTGGGCAATTCCGTTCAACTCGCTGAGGCTGTTCGGAAAATAAACCTTACCGCCGGTTTCCTTTGCCAGCCTTTCCAAAAAGTCCTTGGCTTTTCCTCTGGGACTTTTCGAAATGAAGCCGCCCTCTTTGTCCAATTCGTTGATGAAACCGATGGCGTAGATCTGAACGTCCGACTCGCGCAAAAGTTCATATAGTTGCGGTTCCTTGTAAAAACTGTCCCGATCCTCGCCGTCCGAAACCAGGATCAGCGCCCGCCTTTTGCGATCATCGCCCCGGACCTTTTCGTAATTTTCAACCCTTTCGGCGGCCAAATAAATGGCGTCGATGATGGCCGTTTTTCCGCCCTCGATGTAAAGGCTGTCCAGAGCGTCGTTCAGATCCTCTTTATTGGGTGAAAAATCCTGAAGGATTTCGATCTTATTGGAACTGACAAAACGAATGATGCTGGTTTCATCATCCGGTCGATTGGTGCCGACGATGATCTTGCTGGCCTCGATCACCTTTTCCAACTGAAAACGCATCGAACCGGAATTGTCGATCACCAGAGAATAATTGGTTGGGACCTCGCCCTTTTCAAAAAACTCGATCGGTTGAATGACATTATCCTCAAAGACCTTGAAATCGTTCTGGTTCAGATTATTGATGGGGCGGTTGTCCCGGTCTATCACGCGGACGCTTAAATTGACCAGTTCGCTTTTGATTACTAACGGAGTATCCTCGATAGTCGGAAGGGGCGGGGGCGTCGGGTCTTCCTCCGGAGGAGTGGCCGAAACCTGTCTTGACCGGCCGGTGTCACTTTGTGCGTGCGTTAAAGTTAAATTGAAGGCGACCGATGCCAACAAAAGGAAAACGGCCAGCATCAAAAAGGTTAAATTTTTTTTGTTCATCTTTCTCCCAATCTAAAGAAAACTTAGAAAATCTAGCGGTAATCGGTTTTCGGGGTGGCGTAATAGCCTTCCCGATATCTGACCGTTAGACGCGGAAGTCCGCGCGGAGGTTTGACCTTAACTTTAATTTTATGCCATTCGCCGTCGGGCTGGAAATCTTTCGGCGTGTAACCGATGGAATATTGGTGCCGGAGTTCGAGGGCGATCCTTTCGAAGATCTCGTCAAGTTCGACGTCCGTTTGCGGATAAAAGGCCTTTCCGCCGGTTATCGACGTGATCTGATCGAGATAAGCCTGACCCTGCATTCCGGTCATGCTCGAAGCGTCGCGCCCGTCCAGAATGCCGACGGCGTAAACCACGACATCGGATTCTTTCATCAACCGTTTGACCTCGCCGAAATTGTAACGTGATGAGTTGTCCTGACCGTCGCTGATGATCAAAAGGGCTTTTTTCTGACGCGTTCCGCGCGTGACCCGTTCAACCCCTAGATAACAGGCATCATAAAGGGCGGTGTTGTTTTTGGGTTCGACCAGAGTGAGTTTTCTGAGAACGGCTTCGCCGTCGCGGGTCCGGTCGAGAAGAAGTTGGGCGCGGCTGTTGAATGCGATCAGGAAATATTCGTCCGAAGGATGGCTGGTGTTGATGAAACGTTCGAGCGCGTTTCGGGCCTTTCCGATCTTTTCGCCGCTCATCGAATCGGAAACGTCGAAGAGAATTCCGACCGAAACCGGTGCGTCCTCATCGCTGAAAAAGGTGATTTCCTGTTCGTCCTTTTCATCCCAAACCGTGAAGGCCTCTTTTTTCAAACCGGAAACATATCGGCCGTAAAGGTCGGTGACGGTCAGAGTCAACGTAACCAGATCGGTTTTAATATTAACGGGGTTGTTGGTGTCCTCGACCGGAGGTTGGTCGGGAACAGGGGTTGGTGTCGGAGTTTGGGCGATTGAGTTGAGGGAACCAATTAAAATAACAAAAACAAAAAGAAACCACCGATGCAAACTACAAAAGCGGCTGGTCCTCGAGTAAATTTTCACAGCCATAACTTCTCCTTTATTTTTATTATATTCTATGTAACGATTTTTATTTCTGCAAGATATTTTTTTGATGTAACAATTCTGCAATGCGTTGTTTTTGGGAAAAAACTTTCTTGTCTGTTAGTTTGATGCAACAAATCGGGGTAAAATGGCGTGAACTGAAGGATTAGGTTGGGACGGCCACCTCGCCCCTTCGGAGTTGAGCCAACCTTTCAGGAATTTATGGATTCAGACTGGGTTAAAAGTAAAGATTAAACATCAAACTTTTTTGTAATTATGGCGGAATTTATTTGTCGTTTGGGAACACCCTCGGGAGAGGTTTTGACGCGGATCGTTGAAGCGGGAAGCGCCAATGAGGCAAAAAGCCAATTGACCAACGAGGGGTTTCGGGTTTTTGCCGTTTCCTCGGCGGAACAGGGGTTGTCGGCAATTTTACCCATTGGAAGCGGCGGGAAAACCCGGGTCAAACAAAACGATTTCCTTTTGTTCAACCAGCAGCTCTCGGCGCTTTTGCGGGCCGGTATTCCCGTTCTTCAGGCGATCGGACTTTTGAAAAACCGCTCCTCCTCATCGGCCCTGCGAACCGTTCTGGCCGATGTCGAAGATAAGATCAAAAGCGGGGTTCCTCTATCGGAGGCTTTCGAGGCGCAGGGGACTTTTCCCCGTATTTACACGGCCTCGATTCTGGCCGGCGAACAGAGCGGATCCCTGGATGAGGTTCTGGCCCGTTACGTCGATTATCTGAGAAGGAATGTCGGGATTTCGCGCAAGTTGAGAGGGGCTTTGGCCTATCCTTTGTTTCTTCTGGCCGCGGCCTCTTTTATGGTCGCCTTTCTGACGCTTTACATCGTTCCGCGAATGTCGGATCTTTTCAAAGGGCTGAGTACCAGCCAGGGGTTGCCGACCGTGACAGTCATAGTGATAACCGTATCGACGACTCTGGCAAGCAATATCTGGTGGATCCTTCCGCTGATCCTGATTTTGGGGATAAGTTTGGTTTTGTGGTTGAGAACGCCGAGCGGGAAACTTGTACTTCACAAATTTTTGTTGCGCCTGCCGGTCGTCGGAATATTGATCCGGCAAATGACCATCGCCCAGCTTTCACGTTCGCTTTCAACCCTTCTTTCCGGCGGAATTACCGTTCCCGACGCCTGGGATATTTCTTCGCAATCGATCACCAACGCCGAACTCCGTCGTCGGAGCCAGGCCGTTTTGCCGATGATCCGCGAGGGCCGAAGTTTTACCGAAGCGCTGGAAAAGGCCAACTGGATGCCGGAACTCGCGCTGGATATGATCGGGATCGGCGAAAATTCGGGCAGTCTCCGGGAGATGCTCGATGAGGTGGCCAATTTTTACGACGCCGAGGCGGAGGTCCGACTGGAACAATTAACCAGTTTGCTGGAACCGGTAATTCTTGTTTTTATGGCGGGAATCGTTATTACGATTCTTCTGGCCATTTACCTGCCGATCATCCAGACCATTTCATCCGGTCCTTTTGCCGGCCGGAGGTCTTGAGTTAAGGAAAAAGCCCGAAGGGAAAATTCGTTTTTCCCTTCGGGTCAAAATCATAGCAATAATTGAAAAATGGAAAACCAACCCAACGGAAATAGAATTATGACGTCCGCCCCTTCGATCGACGTTTCGGAATTTGTCGAAAACGAGCCTCCCGAGGTAAAGGAAGCAAAAGAAAAGGCCAGGCGTTACCGTTTGCCCTACATCGATCTTTTGCCGCCCGACAAGGAATCGCCGATCGATTACGAGGAACTGGCCAAGATCCCGGTCGATCTGATGCTCCGAAATCAATTCGTGCCTTTGCGGCGCGAAGGCCGCAATCTCCACGTCGGAATGGCCGATCCGACCAATCTTGAACAGCTCGACGAACTGGAAAATGTTCTCAATGTCAGGATCGTGCCCCATGTGGCGACGGCCGGTGCGATTGATGTCGTCCTCCGTAAAGGCGATGCGACGCAGAGGGTTTTGCAGGAGGCGGCTTCGACCTTCAAGATCTCGCTGGTCAAGGAAACCGATCAAGGCGAGGAGGTTCTGGATCTCGACCGGCTGGCTTCGGATTCGGATATGTCCCCGATCATCAAACTGGTGGACACCATTATCTACAACGCCATGGAATCGCGTTCCTCGGACATCCACATCGAAACCCGGGAACGCGACGTTCAGGTCAAGTTCCGGATCGACGGGGCTCTTTACGCCAAGGTCGATCCGATCGACATCGCTTATCACCAAACCCTGATCTCCCGCATCAAGGTCATGTCCGAACTGGACATCGCAGAGCGGAGAATTCCCCAGGACGGCCGTTTTCGCGTTCGTTACAAGGGGCGAACGGTGGATTTCCGGGTTTCGATCATGCCGACGGTTTTCGGCGAAGACGCCGTAATTCGTATTTTGGACAAGGAGCAGATCTCCGAAGAGTTCAAAAACCTGAGCCTCGATGTCGTCGGTTTCGATGCGGAGGATCTGAAAAGATTCCGGCTTTACATCAAGGAACCCTACGGGATGGTTCTGGTTACCGGGCCGACCGGATCGGGTAAAACGACGACCCTTTACGGCGCGCTCAACGAGATCCGCAACGATGAGGACAAGATCATCACCATCGAAGATCCGGTCGAATACCAGCTTCACGGGATCGTTCAGATCCCGGTCAACGAGAAAAAGGGATTGACCTTCGCCCGCGGCCTGCGTTCGATCCTTCGCCATGACCCGGACAAGATAATGGTCGGAGAGATCCGCGACGAGGAAACGGCCCAGATCGCCATCCAGTCGGCCCTGACCGGTCACCTCGTTTTTACGACCGTTCACGCCAACAACGTGATCGATGTCATCGGCCGGTTTTTGAACATGGGGGTTGAGCCTTATAATTTCGTGTCCTCGCTCAACTGCGTGCTGGCTCAAAGGCTGGTTCGGCTGTTATGTCCGACGTGCAAACGCGGCTACAAACCAGATCGTGAAGAGTTGATTTCATCCGGCATCCGGCCCGAGGAGGTCGTTGACCGGACGTTCTTTATGAATGTCGGTTGCGATGCCTGCAATCACACGGGGTATCGGGGCCGAACCGCGATCCACGAACTGCTCGATATGTCGGATGCCATCAGGGAGATGATCATCGACCGTCGGCCCGGTTCCGAGATCCGCCGTCAGGCCGAAAGGGAGGGGCTGGCGAGTTTGCGACATTCGGCTTTGAAAAAGGTTTACGCCGGGATCACAACCCTTCACGAAATAAACCGGGTTACCTTTGTCGAAGAAATAAAGTATTGATTTGCTTTTTTTCGGGCAAAAATCGAAAATATCGCTGAGTTTTATTCCAAAGTTTTTGGAACTTTACAAATGCCCCGACGTGTAAAAGACCCGTATGCCGAAAAGCGGCCTGCGTTGAATTTGATAACATCCTCAAAAAAAATCCGGTGGAAAATTTGGAGGGAGATCTTTCTGCAAAAAGCCGGGTTTGAAATAATATTTGATTTTTCAGGTTTCGGTTGATCCGTTAAATTTACTGCCCGTGATTTGTTTCGGGATTTGGGAAATAAAATTATGAAAAAATCTGCTTACGTCCGTTTTTCCGTTACCCTTTTACTGCTTTTTTCCTTGCTTTCACCGACGGCCGTTCTGGCTTCCGGGGACGGAAAGAAACATTTTAAAAAGGGAATGAAACATGAGAGTGCCGAAGAATGGGATCAGGCGGTCGAGGAATTTGCTCTAGCCATTGTCGATAATCCGAGAAATCCCGAATACCGGCTTCATTACCAGCGAGCCCTTTTTAACGCGTCGCAGATGTATATGAAGAAGGGGACCGCTCAGGCCAATGAAAAGGACTACGCCGGCGCTTACATTTCATTCCGGAAAGCTTACGGGTACGATCCGGTCAATGAACTGGCAAAAGCCGAGATGGATCGGATGATCCGTTTGCAAAAGGGCTTGGAAAATCCGGAAAACCCGGACGAAAAGGGAAAAAGCGAGGACGTGAAATTTGTTTCCACCACCTACAACGGGATCCGAATTCCGGACGACGTCGTCCTTCCTCAAAAAATCGAACAGTTGCGCGATGTGCCGTTTCCCAACGATGTCAGCCTGACCTGGTTGATCAAGGAACTGGCGAAGGATCTCGACCTCAACGTTTTGTTCGATTCGGGGTCAAGGCTCGAAAACCGCAAGATCAAGATCGAACTCAAGAACGTAACCGCGGCCAAGGCCCTCGACTACATCTTTTTGCAGGAATTTTTGTTTTTCCAGAAAGTGGGGCCGAGAACGATTCTGGTGGCTGACGGCAACCGGCGGCAAAATTATCAACAGTTGGTTCTGAGGACGTTTTATCTGGCCAACGCCAGTCCGAAAGACGTGGCCAACGTCGTCAAAACCGCGATTCCGGCCCAACCGGGAAGAACGCCGACCATAGTTTTGACCGATGATGCGACCAACAGCATCACCATCCGCGACACCTCGGAAAACATCCGCCTGATCGGCCGGTTGATCAAATCGCTCGACAAGGACCGGGCCGAGGTCGTGATGGATGTTCAGATCTTTGAGGTTTCCAAAGAAGATTTGCTCCAACTCGGAAACCAGATCGGAAACCAGAGTTCTTTGACAAATTTGGGCGCCGTCAGCAACGGAATCGTTTCAACCGGAAGCCGGGTGGCGGTAACCAATCCCTTATCGGTCGCCCCGCCGACGGCATTGGGGGCAGCTATTTTGATTCCGGCCACCGCGCTTTCGGCTTTCCAAAGCAAAAACAACACCAAATTGATCGCCTCGACCCAGATCCACGCCTTTAATAACGAGGATTCCTCGGCCCGGATCGGACAGCGGGTTCCGGTTCGGACGGCTTCATTTGCCCCCGTGGGAACCACCGGAGGGACCAACACGGGCAACAACTTCGTCGGGGATGTGATCAATTACGAGCAAACCGGTCTGACATTGAAATTCAAACCGATCGTGTTTCCCAATCAGGACGTTCAGGTCAATATGGAAATCGAATCCAAAGACGTCAGCGGCGTTACCAGCGGCGATCTCAACCCGACCTTTACGGAACGAACCATCAAGGGAACGGCGCGGGTTCAGAACAACAAAACGCTTCTTTTGGCCAGCGTCGCTCAGGGAGTTGAAAGCAACGGCCGGGCCGGATTGCCGATCCTCGGCCTGATCCCGATCCTCGGCCGACTGTTTACCGCTCCGACCAAAAACAACCGGCAAATCGACGTCGTCATCGCGGTTACCCCAAGGGTCATCCGGGCGCCCGCCATTTTGCCCGAGGATCTGGAGGAAAGGGAAACGGGAAGTCTGGCGGTTCCGACCAGCGGTTCACTCGAAGCAATGATCATTCAGGAGGAGATCGAGGAACAATTGGCCGCGGCCCGCCGTTTGGGAAACACCGCCAAGGTTCAACTCCCCGATCAGCAAATCGATCAACCGACCTATGTCCCTTCCAGCGGAGATGAAACCAGCGCCAACGGTCAACCGAAGGCTCCCGATTCAGGGGCCAGCGCCGCCGTTGCAACGGATGGCAACCCCGTTTTGCCGGGAACCGAAAACGGTTTGGTCAAATCCGAAACAGGATTGGCCGACCCCAATCGGTTGGTTCCGGTCAGGGAAGACGTGAGCGCCGAGGGGCAGAAAGAGAAAACGCCGGTCGAAAATCAAAAGGAAACCAAAAAGGGTTTGGATGATTCTGCGACCCCGAACAATTTACCTTCCAATATCCAGCCGATCAAAACCGAGGTAAAAACCCTTCAGATCGAACCCACCTCGGATCAAGGAGAAAAAACGGTTCCGGTCGACTCGAAAGATCCGGCCCTTGAGGAATCGGGAAATTCGAACTTGGTTGAGGAGATCAAGTTGAAGCCCCTGGCCTTTACTGCCGAAATGCCAAACGCCCGGCTCCAACTCCTGTGCGGGAAAATGGAAATGAAAACCGGGGAAAAGAAAAAGATCCCGCTGATTTTGAGCACCACTCTTCCGTTTCAGACGGCGGTCCTCGGTTTCCGGTTCGATCCGGTCAAAACGGCCGTCCGGGAGGTTTATTTCGGAGATATTTTCGGCCCCGAAATCGCTTATCAAAAGGCGATCCCTTTTCAGAACGAAAACGGGAAAACCTACGTGACCCTTGCCTCCAACAAGGAAATAAGGGGGAACAACTCCGGGGTTTTGGCTTACATCGAAATAGAAGCACTGGCCGACGGACCGCAGGAAATAACTTTTGAAAAAGAGATGTTGAATTTCCTGACGGCCGACGGAAAAAACTTGACCGTTCAGTTTTAGGATTATGGTTTTGAGGATCAAAAGAAGTGAAGCCCCAAACCGTTTGCGGCCCCATCGTTTCAGTCTTGACCGAAAAGGTCTTTCGGCGGGCGGTTTCACTTTGCTCGAACTGGTGATAACTTTGACCGTTCTGGCGATTTTGGTGATGGGGACGATTCCCCTGATGCAAAATGCCGTCAAACGCCAGAGGGAATTGCGCCTCCGGGAAACCCTGCGCCAGATCCGCGATGCGGTCGATGAATTTCACCGCGACACGGTCGGCGCCTGTCCCCAGGGAGCGCTGGTCAACGGAAACCCGGCCGATACCAGTCGGGGCGGGGCCAACGCCGCTCCGGCCGACCCGCGAAGTCGCGTGATCATCGATGATTGCACAATTTTTTCGACCGATAACATCGACCGGTATCCGCCCGATCTGGAAACATTGGTCAATGGTGTAAAGGTCAAGGCCCGCGGTTTGCCCGCGAATTTCACCGGCGGTCGGGGGCTTGGTGACGATAAGACGCAGGCGACCGATATCAACAGCACCAAAGAAGTCATCAAGGTTTATTTGCGGGAGATGCCGATCGATCCGATGACCGGGAATTCAGATTGGCAGTTTCGGTCTTCTTATCAAACGGACGATTCAGGAAGTTGGGATCAGATCAATGTGTTTGATGTCCGGTCCAGTTCGGACGCTGAGTCCTTAAGCGGCGAAAAGTACAGCGATTGGTAAAATGAAATTCAAAACCGTACAACTCAAAAAAAGTTTTTCGGATGAACGGGCCGAAGGTTTTAAAGGCCGGTCGATGGCTCAAAAAGGATTTTCCCTGCTTGAATTAATGATCGCCATGTTCATCCTGATCATCCTGCTGTCGGTCGCTCTTCCGGCCTACCAGCGAAGCGTTCAGCACGCCAGGGAAACGGTTCTCAAGGAAAACCTGTGGCAAATGCGCCGGGCCATCGATCAATACGCAACCGATAAAAAGAGGCTTCCCCAATCGATCGATGATCTTGTTTCGGGAGGTTATTTGCGCGAAACTCCGGTCGACCCGATGACCGAGCAAACCGAGTGGAATGCGATTCAGGGTGAGGACATTAATTCCCCGGACGGGGGATCCGGAATGGTTGATGTCAAAAGTCTGGCCCCCGGCGAGGATCCCGAAGGAAAACCATATTCCCAATATTGAAAAGATCATTATTTTTCCATGAAATCATTTTTTACGAAATAAATGTTTGAAAGTCTGACCCAACCAAATTTTCCCAAAGCGGCCCTCGGGCTGGAAAAGGATTCGATCACCGCCCTGGCCTTAAAACGAGAGGGACGGGGGCAGTTCGGAATTCGTCAGGCGGCGACCATAGACCTTCCGGAACATCTTTTAACCCCAAGTTTTACCGAAAAAAACATCTCCAACCGGAATGAATTTCTGGTAATGCTCGAAGAGGTTTTGGAGAACGCCGGTCTGAACCGGCAAAAAAGATGGTCGGTTTCATTGCCGAGCAATACCGCCCGGACGGCCATTCTGACTTTGGATGCGGTTCCCGCTTCGTCCGATGAATTAAACGAGGTGCTGGATTGGAAGGCCGAGAATACTTTCGGCGCTCCGGCCGGCGAGATGAGGATCTCGCTCCGAAAGATCACCCCGGACAAAACGGGAAAAAGCCGTTATTTTGCAACCGCCGTCAAACTCAATGTGATCGATGAATACGAGACCGTTTTCGAATCGCTCGGGTGGCAGGCGGGACTGGTTTTGCCCCGCGCTTTGAGCGAGGCCAAATGGCTGGTGGATTCGGCTGGAAAAAACCACTCGCTTTTGATCAGTTCACAGAACGACGGTTTCGTTGCGCTTTTGCTGCGAGGTGATGAGCCGACCGTGGTCCGGTCGGTAACCTGCACCGAGGCCGAAACCGATGACGAGATCTACCGGCTGCTGATGTTTTACCGGGACCGGTTGGAGGGCGAATCGAGCGATTCCTTTTTGGAGAAAGTTCTGGCCATCGGGGAGAATTTCACCACCAACCGTTTAAAGGAAATTGCCGAGGAGGCTCTGGGCCGAAGTCTGAAAATCCTGCGGCCCGAGGAAGTGGGCCTGATCCTCCCGGTTCAAAATATGAATTTTTTTGAGATCGCCGCCCCGGCCGGGCTGGCAAGTTTGGGTTGGAGATAAAAAAACAGTTCCATTTCGAATCCCGGCCCCCTGATTTGAGGGGGCTTTTTTTCTTTATTTTTAATGATTTGCTTTGAAACATTTTTGGGCCTAAAATCGTAGTACCCTTGCATCATGATTACCAAACCCGCAATAGCGCTACAGAACATTAAAAGTTTGACCGACGGAGAGTTGATCGAAAAGGCCATCCGCGGACGGGAGGACGGTTTTGAGGAACTGGTGCATCGGTATCAGCGGCAGATTACCAGCTATATTTACCGGATGTTGAACAACTACGATGCTTCTTTGGACGTTACTCAGGAAGTGTTCATCAAGGTCTACAATTCGCTCGAAAAATACAGTTCCGATTATAAGTTTTCGACCTGGCTTTACCGCATAGCCCATAACGCCGCCATTGATTACATGCGCCGCAATTCCGTTTCCCAGCAATCTCTGGAAGTGGAAAATTCCGAAGGCACCTATCAGTTACAGCTTGAAAGTTCTCAACCCACGCCGGAGCAGGAACGGGAAAGAAGCGAATGGAGAAAGGAGATCGAGGCCGTGGTCAAATGCCTTCCGGCGGTTTACCGGGAATTGATCCTGCTCAGGCACGCGCAGGATTTAAGCTACGACGAGATAGCGGAAGTTACCCAACTGCCTTTGGGAACGGTCAAAAATCGGCTTTTCCGCGCCAGGGAAATGATGCGTGAGATCTTTATTGAAAGGGGTTTTAAGGGAATTTAGAGCCGATTGAAGGTTTTCTGTTTTTAGGTTAACAATTTTTTTAAGGAGAGAATTTAATGAGTTTTGAAATGCAGCATCAACCAAATATGTCCCTTCAAACGCAGGATGAAAAACAGATGGGGATGTTTCTGCATTTATCTCAATTGATCAATCTCTTCTTTCCTCCGATCGGTTTGATTGTCCCGATCGTTTTGTGGCAAATCAAAAAAGGTGAGATGCCGGCCCTTGACGCGCACGGCAAAATGGTAACCAACTGGATCCTTTCCTCCTTGATTTACGGTTTGATCTGCGGGGTTTTGATTGCCTTCGGGTTTCCTTTGATGTTGGTGGTGGTCGGTTTCTTTTTGGTCATCATCGGCGGCCTCGGGCTTTCAGCCATCGGAATCGCGGGGGCGGTTTTTGCAATCATCGGGGGCATCAAGGCCAACAACGGCGAATTGTGGGAGTATCCTTTGACCATCAAGTTTTTGAAATAATTTTCCGAACAAGATGAAACGGCAAAATATTCCAAACGAAAGCAAATGTCTTCGCCGGCAGATCGTCGCCTATGTTGACGGCGAACTGAATCAGCGCGAGGAGTTTGAACTTGAAGAACATCTGGCCGTTTGTCCCGATTGCCGGCGGGAGTTGAACGATCAGAAACAAATGCTTCACGCTTTGGATTTTGCCCTCGAAAAGGATGAAAGGGAATTCAGTCTTCCCGAGAATTTTACAAAGGTCGTCGTTGCCAACGCCGAAAGCAAGGTCAGCGGATTGCGCCGTCCGCAGGAACGTTTCAAAGCCCTATTCGTTTGTTCCGCCTTGTTCCTGCTGATCTTACTCGGCCTCGGAGATGAAACCAACGCCGTTTTTTCGACCTTTGAAAAGTTTTTTGAACAGGCTTGGGTGGTCGGCGGATTCACCGCTCATTTGATTCACGACGTGGCCGTCGGTATTGCCGTCATTTCACGATCGCTTTGCCAGAGATTTATTTTCACTTCGGCGGCTTCTCTGGCGGGTTTGCTGGTGTTTTTTGTTCTGACCGCTTTGATCGTTTCCCGATTATTCGTTCGACAAAGTCGGGCGTAAAAAACAAAAAAAGGCTCAAGTAAAAGTGTTTTATTCCGACAAATTAACAAATTATCACCAATTAGTCATCCAAATCCCGACCCGGCAATTTCTTTTCGGACTGGCTTTTATTTTGATCGGATTCCTTTCCATTTACGCCCAAACCGAGATCGCCACCCAGCCCGATGAACAAACCCTGATAGTCAACGATGCCCCCGAGATGGAGGTTTATTCCTTCGGGAAAAATGTCATCATTCAAAAAGAGGCCAAAGGGGTGCTGGTCTTTGGCGGAAATGTGACGGTCGAGGGGCGGGTTACCGGCGATGTGGCCGCCATCGGCGGGACCATCATTCAAAAAAAGGACGCTTATATCGGGGGGGATGTCATCGTATTCGGGGGAACCTACCGGCCCGAAAGCCCAAATCCGTTGAGAAACGCGGAAAAAGAGACGGTGATGATCGCTATGTTCGAAGACGAGATCCGGAACTTTACCCAAAATCCGGCTCAAATTTTTTCACCTTCGTTTTCGCTTCAGTTTTTCGCCCAACGCCTCCTTTCCATGCTTTTCTGGTTTATTATTTCGATGGCCCTGACGACAATCGCTCCGGGCGCCGTCAGCCGTTCGGTCGCGCGATTTCAACTGACCTCGATAAAGGTCCTCGGGATCGGTCTGGTCGGTTTTCTCCTGACGACGATTGCGGTCGTCGGTTCCTTGAGCTTTCTGCCGAATTACGTCAGCGCGATCTTGATCCCGATGGCCTTCATCCTTTTACTTCTTTCCTACGTTTTCGGAAGGGTGGCTCTTCAAGTCAGCCTCGGAAAGCAGATTCAAAAAAGATTTTTCCCCGAAAACAAACATTCCGAAACTCTCGCCATCCTGATCGGAGTTCTTATTTGGACCGTTTTTCTCTCCCTGCCTTATCTGTGGATGGTGGGCCTTTTCGTGTTGATTTCGGCCAGCGTCGGTTTGGTGCTTACGGCCCGGTCTGAGGTCGGGTGGAAAAATACCTGAAACTCTTTCTTTTTTCTTTTCAATATCCGCTTCCAAACAAAAAATCCCCTCCCCAACAAATTCATCTTTATAGAAAATTTTCAAGTTTATAGAAAATAATAAATCCAGTTTTTTCTAATATTTGCAAAAAAACGGGAAAGCCTGGACAAACCCTTAAAAATACCTTGACAAAAAACAAAATGGGTCTATACTCTTCCTCATTCGTTTCTAAAATCATCTCAAATTCCGGTGTCTTTCCGTAGTAACGCTGGAATATTAATCTGAATGAAGATCATAAATTTGGCTTTATCCTATGGGGAGAATGTTCAAGGAAAACAACTCCCGATTAAAGTGAATTTGTCCGTGTTTGAAATTTCAAATACGAACAGTTGATGTTTTTCCCGAATCGTCCCGGTTTGATTTTCAACCGGGCGTTTGTTTTTGAGTGATAAGGTATTTCTCAAAAAGGAAACCGATACTCCGAAGGATTTATTCTTAAGCCAAAAATTTGGCCAAGGTGAAAACATTTTGAAGGAAGAAAAGGTTTTTTCAAAAAACACCTCAGGTAACCCGGTGTAACGGGTGAAAAAACAAACATTTTTGTTTGGCGGAATATTCAAACCTTTTCCGATTAAATAGAATAAGCTGATTCAAAAAAACTCAGCCAAATTCCAACCAAAATTGAATAAACGAAAAAAACGGGTTTGGTTTTTCAATGCCCAGAGAAAACTGAAACCGGCGGCAAATTGGGTAATTTGGTGCAAGGCCCGAGTTGTATTTCCGGGCCCAAAGCGCTTTTGCCGGAGGAAAGTTGAAAAGCTTTAGAAATCAGGAGATTAAAGAAAGAAAATGTTAAAGAGATATCGTTCATTGCGTTTTATTTTTGCCTCAATAGCGGTTGTGGCAATTACGGGTTTTTCATTGGCTTTGAATTACAGGGGTTTGAAGGTTTTTGGAACCTTTGACGCCCGGGCCGAAGAAAATGCGGTTTCTCAGGCCGAATATCAACCGACATTGACTCCCGGAACCTGCGACACGGCCGGACCGATCGAGGTCGAATCTTCGGGTGGAACCACACTGCCGACGGCTTATGCAACCCTGAAGGATGCGTTTGATGCGGTCAACGCCGGAACCCACACGGGATCCATAAGTGTCGAGGTTTGCGTCGACACGGTCGAAACCGCCACCGCTTCTCTGGATGCCAGCGGAGCCACAACCGCCAGTTACACCGATCTGACCATTCGACCGGTCGGCGGGGCGAGAACCATCGAGGGCTCGCTAACCGGGGCCATTATCAAATTGAACGGTGCCGACAACGTCCTCATCGACGGCCGGCAGGACGGTACGGGATCGGCCAGAGATCTGTCGGTAAAAAACAACAGCAATTCGACGGGGTCGGCCGCCATCTGGCTGAGCAGTTTGGGGGCGGACGCCGGGGCGACAAACAACATTATCCGAAATCTGGAGTTAGCCTGCGGCCCTTCAAACGGGAACTCGAGCTCGACTTTCGGCATAATCATGAGCGGTACTTCGATCAGCACCACCAATAACGGTGCGGATAATGACAATAACCAGTTTCTTTTTAACCGAATCATAAGCGCCCGTTACGGGATCGTAACCAGAGGCGTTACAACCAACAATAACATCTCGCCGGTCGTCACCGACAACATCATCGGGCCGGATGGTTTCGGGCCGGATGAGATCAGTAAAACGGCCATCCTGATGCAGGCCGACACGGGCGCCACCGTTTCTCGAAACCAGATCCAGTTCATTGGCGGCGATCTGGGGAATTCCACTTCGGGGGCCGATCGGGTCGGAATCGCCATCGGTTCCGAAAGCTGGTCAACAACCGCCTCCACCACCATAACTTCGGGCGATTACACCGTCACCAACAACATCATTCACGATGTGGTCGAGGAAAGGACATTTTCGGCGGTTGGGATCTTACTTGCCACGACCAGAAGCGGATCACCGACCAACAATCTGGTGGCCAACAATTTTATTTATAACGTTCGGGCCAACGGGACTTCGGGAGATCAGGTTACGGGAATCGGGATCGCCGGGGGAAATGCGGATCGGATCGTTTTCAATTCGATCAGTCTGACCGGAGACATGGATCCGGGGAGCGCCTCGGCATCAACCACCTTCGGTAACGCCATTCGGATTCCGGGGGCGAACGGAAGCAACAACGCGGATTTTACGGTAATGAACAACAGCATTTTTGTTGACGCCTCCAGTTCGAGCACGGCCGCCAACCGTTATTACGCCATCACTCTCAACGGCGCGGGTTACCTTTTCGGCGCCGGCGGATTGAATTACAACAATTATTACATCAACACTTCAAATTCTCAGGTCCAGACCGGCGGACTCGGAACCAACACGGGGAGTTCGATCACCAACCAATTCGCGGCCTTGGCCGATTGGCAGGCGGCTTTAACTGCGCCTCAGGACGCCAATTCGATTCAGTCGGATCCGTTTTACAGTTCGGCTTCGGGGGATTTGCACATCAATTCCTTATCCCCCAATATCGATGCCGGAACGGCCATAACGGGGATCACAACCGACATTGACGATCAGGCCCGACCGAACGGCGTAAACCCGGATATCGGCGCCGATGAATTTTATCCGGCTCCCGGTGAATTGCAGTTCAGCCCGACATCTTACGTCGGGAACGAGGGAAACAACGTCATGCTCAGCGTCGGCCGGACGATGGGAACCAGCGGAACCGTAACTGTGGACGTTTCTTTGACCGACGGAACGGCTGTCGGCGGGGCGACCTGCGGTGTGGGAGTCGATTATGTCAACCCCGGAACGCAGACCCTGACCTTCAACGATAACGAGGCGAATCAAACTCTGGCGGTAATGCTTTGTTCGGATACGGATTTCGATCCGGGCGAGATGTTTTCGGCCGCACTTTCCAATCCGACCGGCGGCGCTTCAATCGGGGCAAACAGTTCGGCGACGGTTGCGATCTCAGATATCGCCCCGCCGTTTAACGGAACCGTCAACGTCGGAACAGGAGAAAACTATACCTCCTTGACCAATCCGGGCGGAGTTTTCGAGGCGATCAACAATTCGGGAGCTGCCGGAAACATCGTCATCAACATAACTTCCGATCTTACGGGAGAAACCGGCGTCGTTCCCCTTAATGAGATCGGTGGCGGATTCACCCTAACAATCAAACCCGAAGGCGCGCCGCGGGTCATCAGCGGTACGGCGGCCACCGCCTTGATCAAATTGTCCGGCGCCGACGATGTTACTGTTGACGGTTCGATGAGCGGCGGAACGGACCGGAGCTTGACCATCAGCAACAGCGGAACCGGAGCCCTGATCTGGGTTGCCACCAACGCCACCTCCGGCGCGGAAAACAATACGATCAAGAATTGCATAATGACCGGACCGGGCGGTTTTGCCGGGCAGGGGGTCATCGCCGGTAGCGGCGGAACCTTTGGCGGAGCGGCGGAGTTTCCGAACTCCAACAACACGATCCGAAACAATGCCATCAGCCGGGTTCAAAATGCCGCTTTCATAAGCGGAAACTCGACCACGCCGGATCAAAACTGGACGATCACGAAAAATGAGGTCGGATCCGCAACGGCTGCCGATAAGCTTTCTTTCCGAGGGTTTTTCATAGGCAACGCGGATAATTTCCAGATCACGGAAAATATTATCAGCGGCATCAACTCATCGACCGGAACTAGTTCGACGATGAGCGGTATTCAGATCAACGGTTTGATCAACGGCGGCCTAATCGCCCGCAACGAGATCAAGGACATCCGCCAGAACAACACCGTGGGCTGGGGAAGCAACGGGGTTTTCCTGACCGCCACCAGCACGGCCTCCAATTTGACCATCGCCAACAACCTCATCTCGGACATCGCTTCTCAAGGCTTTAACGGTTCGACGGCGACCGACAACGGTTACGGCATCATGATTAGTACCGGGAGCGGCTACAACATCTATTTCAACACGGTCAATATGAACACCGATCAGGTGGCAACCGGGAGTATCACGGCCGCGGTCAACATTGCGGCCGCGGTTACGACGGCGGGAGGCGTTGATCTCAGGAACAATATTCTGGCCAACACCCAAACGGTTGGAACCAGATATGGTGTCTTCGACGCTTCGACGGCCGGGGCGGCGATCTTCTCGACCATCGACCGCAACGACTATTTTGCCCAGAACGTCGGGTTTTTGACTTCGGCTCAGGCCACTCTGCCGGAATGGCAGGCGGCCACGATGCAGGATGCCAACTCGCTGGCCGTCGATCCGGTTTTCGTCTCGGCGACCGATTTGCACATTCAGATGGGAAGCCCGATGATCGGGGCCGGGGTCGCCATACCCGCGATCACGGACGATTTTGACGGCGACCCGCGGCCGGCAATGAATCCGGCCATCGGGGCGGATGAGATATTGCCGCAAACTCTGGAATTCTCCTCGGTAACTTACGGTGGTGACGAAGGCAATATGGTTACCGTTACCGTCAACCGAACCAACGGCGCAACCGGAACGGTTACGGTCGATTACACTTTGACTGACGGAACTGCCACCGGCGGAGCCTCCTGCGGACCGGGTGTGGATTACGTCAATCCCGGCGCTCAGACCCTTTCCTTTGGGGATACGGTCACGACCCAGACATTTGACGTAATGCTTTGTTCTGATACCGATGTCGATCCGGATGAAACGGTCAATCTGACCCTTTCAAATCCGACCGGAGGAGCGGTCATCGGTGCCAATAATCCGGCAACTCTGACCATAACGGATGTTCCGGTGACATTTAACGGAAGTTACGACGTCGGACCGGGGCAAACCTACACTTCTTTGACAAATTCAGGCGGTATTTTTGAGGCGATCAACACGCAGGGAGCTTCGGGAAATATCATCATCAACATCACTTCCGATCTGGCCAACGAGGACGGTTCGGTGGCATTGAACGAAATCCCGGGCGGTTTCAGCGTATTGATCCGACCGGCCGGCGGAAGCAGCTCAATTGCCGGAACGGGATTAACGGTTTCCGGAAGCAGTACGGTCGGAATAATCAGGCTCAACGGCGCGGACAATGTTACGATTGACGGTTCGTTCAACGGGGACACGGCGGCTGATGTGGTCGGCGGCGATCCGTCGATCCGGAATCTGACGATCCAGAACACCAACGCGGCGGCAACGGGCGGGGCGGTCGTCGTACTCAATTCCGGAACTGCCGGGGCTCAAAACAATACGATCAAAAACGTCAACATCTCGGGTCAGGATCCGGTTCAGACCTTGATCGGCATCGCCATCGGCGGGGCAACGGTCGGGGCTTCCGGGGCCGATAACGACAACAACCGCGTGGAAAACTGCAGTTTCCGCAAATCCTTCATCGGAATTTATAACGCGGGAACCAGCGCCGCCAATCCGAACACGGGAACGGTCATCACCAAAAACGATCTGACCGGAACCGGAACCGAAAGATTGCGTCGGGCGGGAATGTTGTTCTTCAACCACGACGGCCTGATGGTTTCGCTCAACAGCATCGGCGGGATCGACACCAGCGAAAGTCTGGACGCCTACGGCATCGGTCTCGGCATCCAGAATTCCACGGCAACGACGACAACCGCGGGCGGAATCATTAATTCGACCGTAACCCGGAACAAGATCAGCGGAATCGTCAGTTCCAGCACCGTCGGATTCTCGGCTTTCGGAATCGGCGTGGCCGGAGGAACGGGCGGAGCCAACACGATCTCCAACAATATGGTCTCGGGAGTTACGGCTCCTTCGACCTCCCCGGATCTGGTTGCCGGCATTTTCGTCGCAGGAACGACCGGTTCCGACACACGGATCTACCATAACTCGATCGCCCTGACCGGTGATCGCGGGGCGGTGGCCAATCAGATCGGAAGTTACGGAATTGCCATAACCGGAGCGACTCCGGTGGTCGAGTTGAAGAACAACATCTTCTTCAACACCCAAACCTCGGGCGGGGGCGCCAATGCCCGCACCTATGCCATCGGTATGGTTGCCTCGACCTTTGCCAATTTCAATTCCGATTTCAACGACTTTTTCGCCAGCGGCGCCAACGCCTCGTTCTTCAGGACCGGGTCGCTTTCAACCACCGGCGGAACCCAACACCCCAATCTGGCGGCGTTCCAGGCGGCGACTTCCACCGATGCCAATTCGCAGGAAGTTGATCCCCTCTACGTCAATTCCGTAAATGACCTTCATCTACAGCAATCCAGCCCGGTGGCCGATGACGGAACTCCGATCCCGACCGTTACGGTGGATATCGACGGAGATGCCCGATCGATGGTCGCACCGGAAATCGGTGCGGACGAATTGGTGGCTCCGGCCGGAGGAGTGCTGGCGCTCAGTTCGGCCGCTTACACCGGGGGCGAATCGGACGCAACGCTGACCGTTACGGTCAACCGGACGGGAGGAACCGCCGGAGCCGTTTCGGTTGATTATTCTTTGACCGATTCGACCGCAACCGGCGGTGCGACCTGTTCGATGGGCGTCGATTACGTCAACACCGGTGGAACGGTCAATTTTGCCGACGGCGAGGCGATGCAAACCTTCAATGTAACGATTTGTCCCGACGCGGTTGATGAGCCGGATGAAACGTTTGACATTGCGCTTTCCAACCCGACCGGCGGAGCCGTTTTAGGGACTCCGGCAAATGCGGTGGCAACGATTACGGACGATGATGCCGCCCCGTCGATTTCGGTTGACGATGTTTCGCAAAACGAGGGAAATACCGGAACGACAACTTTCACCTTCACCGTTTCGTTGTCGGCCCCGAGCGGACAAACCGTTATGGTCGATTACCAAACGGCCGATAATACCGCCACGACGGCCGATAACGATTACGTCGGCATCGGACAGACTACCCTGACCTTTAATCCGGGTGAGGTGAGTAAAACCGTGGATGTGACGGTCAACGGTGATATGACGGTCGAACCGGACGAAACCTTCTTCGTCAATTTGAGCAATCCGGTCAACGCCACCTTCGGAGACAATCAGGGATTGGGAACCATCATTAATGATGATTTCCCGCCCCAGGGAACTCTTTCGGTGGACAATGTTCGGATCCAGGAGGGAGACTCCGGAACCTCGGTCGCCACCTTTACCGTCACCTTTACGCCGAGTCCGACCAACAACGGAGTCCTTCCGGTTGTTTCGGTTGATTACTCCACCGCGGACGGAACCGCCTTGGCCGGAAGCGATTACATGGCGGCCAGCGGTAATCTTGTCTTCGGATCGGCGCCGTTGGGAAATGGGAACACCCAGACCATCAACGTGACGATCAACGGTGATACAACCAAGGAGCAGAACGAAACCTTCTTCGTCAATCTGAGCAATCCGGTCAATGCGACAATTTCGGATGGTCAGGGCGCCGGCATCATCGTCGATCGCGATCGGGCCTATGTCAGTGATTTTGACAACGATCGGAAGAGCGATTTTACGGTCTTCCGGCCCTCGACCAATGTCTGGTACATTTTCCAGAGCACCAACAACATTCCCAAGATCACTCCGCTCGGTCAGGCCGGAGACATTCCGGTTCCGGGGGATTACGATGGCGATGGAATCAGCGATGTCGCGGTCTTCCGGCCCGCGGAGGGCAACTGGTATATTCTGCAAAGTCAGGGTAAATCCCTAAGGATGGTTAACTGGGGGCTGGCGGGCGACAAGCCCGTGCAGGGCGATTACGACGGCGACGGCAAGACCGATCTGGCCGTTTTCCGCCCATCCGAAGGCGTCTGGTACATCTTCCGGAGTTCGGACGACACCCCGGTCATCGCCCAATTCGGGCTGGGAACCGACATTCCGGTAACCGGCGATTTTGACGGTGATTTCAAGAACGATCTGATCGTCTTCCGCGACGGCGTCTGGTACGTTTTCCAAAGCGCCAGCGGGTCGGTCGCCATCGCCAACTGGGGAATCGCCGGGGATAAACCGGTTTCGGGAGATTTCGACGGCGACGGAAGAACCGATCATGCGGTTTACCGGGACGGTGTCTGGTGGATCTTTTACAGCCTGGACGGCAACTTCAGCGCAATAAACTGGGGATTGCCGACCGACATTCCGGTTCCGGCCGATTACGACGGCGACGGAACAACGGATGTGGCCGTCTTCAGACCTTCGGAAGGAAACTGGTATGTTCTGAGGAGTTCCGATTCCTCATTGAGCGTTATCAAATGGGGAACCGACGGCGATGTTCCGGCTCCGGCTGCTTACTCTCCTCAGCAGTAGGAGGGAACATCCCATTCTAGCGGGTTTCGGCTTTTGACTCTTTTCGGGGGGCGGGCCGATAAAAAGGAGTAGCAAATCCGTTCCGGATCGCTACTCTTTTTTTCGTAAAAAAAAATCGGAAACGAACTTGCTTAAGGTCCGTTTCCGTTCTATTCAAAGGAGAAAAATTATGAAGTATGAGGTGAAAAAAAACTTACTTGTTCAAATCGTTTACGTGCGAAGTCAGACGCGACTTGTAACGCGCGGCAGTGTTTTTGTGCAAAATTCCTTTGTTGACCGATTTGTCGATCAAAGCGATGGTCGGAGTCAAAAGCTCCAGACTCTGCTTTTTGTCCTCGCTGGCCAAAGCGGCACGCAGTTTTTTGATCTGGGTGCGCAAACGGCTCCGGTTGCTCCGATTGACGGCCGTTTTGCGGACGGTCTGACGGACCCGTTTTTCAGCTGATTTATGATTTGGCATTCAAAATCTCCCTACTATTAAGTAAAAATAATGTCGTGAAATATTTCTCGTTCAGAGAAACTACAAAGTATAGTGGGTGGAAAAAATGTTGTCAAGCCGGCGAAGGGATCAATTTTCAAGCCGGGAGGCGAAGGCGTGCATGGCGTCCACGCAAAGGACGAAGATCGGCGGGTAAAAGATGAGTTCCGGCTTCAGTGTGGCCGAATACGAGGTCGGAAACGAGGCCGTAATAAAGAGTTCCAGATAGTTTCCGATCAACAGGCCGACCCCCAAACTGAGGAACAATCCTATCACCAGAAAAGAAACCGCCGTAAACCGGGTATAGGGTTTTTGAACCGGTTCGTTATCATCCAAAATCGAATCGTGAATGTTCTCATAACTCGAAGTGTAACGTTCGAAACCGCCCTTCAGCCGTTTAAATAAATGAATGCTTCCGATGACAAAAAGCGAGAACATGATGATCTTGCCGATGACCGGGGAATTGGTCCAAAAGGTCGGCCGGAAGATGGCCACGAACATGGTCGAAAGGAAAAGGGCAACGGTTGGAAAAATAACTTTTTGCAATGCCAGAGATTCGCGCCTTTCGTCGGCGATCATCCGGTCGATGATCTCGTTGTAGCGGCGTTCGTAAACCATTTGCCGCCAGCGGCGGGCGTGGGGGTTTTCCGAAGCGAAAACCGAGCCGTTCTCCCTGGCCATCCTTGCCCGGAGCATTTCGCGGTCGTAATCGGCCCGTTTTTTCGGGTTTCCCAAAATTTCGTAAGCTTTGGCGATCTGGGCGAATTCTTCGGAGGCGGCCGGGGCCGAGGAGTTGACGTCGGGATGGATCTTGCGGGCCAGACGCCGGTAAGCCGATTTTATCTCGGCTCTCGAAGCCTTAGGTGAAACCTTCAGGAGTTTGTAGTAATTCACCATTATTTTATTTAGGGAGAGGCGGCCAGGCCGTCGCAAGAGATTCAAGTCCAAAAGACGGAGAAATTATAACACAAATTTAATATCGGTTTGAAGCAAAAATTTCCCCGAATTGTTGAAAAAAAATTGCGAAAGGCCGCCTAAAACCGGGAAGAGAAAGGTGAAAATCAATCGAGATCATCTATTTGCAAACTGATCGGTTCGGCTCCCGAAAACTTCACCGCGTCGATCACCTTGGCGACCTTCCCGTAACCGATCGATCTGGGGGCTTTGATGAAAACGGTTTTTTCGATCCGCTCTTCGTGAGACAAATCGGATCGGTCCCGGAGATTCTCCGAAAAGACGCCGTTTTTCGATCTCTCCTGAAAAACCAGTTGGAGCCGCCGGATCAGATCATCGGGCTCATCAACCGTTCCCAAACCGCCTTCGGTGTTTAGTTTTAGGGTTGAATCCCGGTTGAGCGTAACGACGAGCGTGTCGATATTGGGCGAAACGATGGGATCGTTCTTTGGTTCGGCCGGAATTCGCGCCTTGAAATCGGTCGGCTTGAGAGGGGTGATGACCATAAAGATGATTAACAATACGAGCAGGACATCGATCAGCGGGGTGACATTGATATTCGGTTTGGCGTTCATTTTCTTCTCCTGTTTTTTTAGGTTTTAGACACCGGAAAAACGTTTTTGTTCCCGAAAAAAAAAGAGAATTAAATCCGCGCATTGATGGCTTCGAAGATGGCTTTGGCTTTGAGGATGGATTCATCGAATTCCTGCTCGGGATCGCTGTCGATTACGATTCCCCCGCCGACGTTAAAAACCGCCCGGTCTTCGCGGATGATCATCGTCCGGATGGCAACGCTCAGGTCAAGGTGAAAAGTTGGAGCTTTTTCGGGGGTTTGGGGAAAGGGAAACCCGAAGGACGAGAAAGGGACGCAAAACCCGATGGCCCCCATCGAAAGCCCCCGATTGGCGGTTTCAAGCTGATCTATGATTTGCATCGTCCGGATTTTTGGGGCTCCGGTGATCGACCCGCAGGGAAAAACGGCCCTGATGGTGTCGGCGAAAGTGATGTCCGGTCGAAGGACGCCCCTGACGGTGGAAACCAGATGAAAAAGGGTCGGATGTTCTTCGAGACGACAAAGGCTTTCCACCTCAACCGAACCGTAGCGGCAGACCCGGCCGATGTCGTTGCGAAGCAGGTCAACGATCATGATGTTTTCGGCCCGGTCCTTGGAACTGTTTAGCAGATCGTTTTTCAATTCCTGATCTTCGGTTGGGGTTGCGCCGCGTCGGCGGGTGCCCTTGATCGGCGAAACGGTGATCAGGTTTTCTCCCGGAAACCGGGCGGAGGGATCATTTGAACTTTCGATTTTCAGAAAACGCTCGGGAGAGATCGAGATCACAAAATCGTCGCCCCGTTTGAGAAAGGCCGAAAAAGCGGCCGGATGACTGTTCCGCAGGTTTCGGAATATAATTTGCGGCGTCAGGCCGACCGGAATGTCGGCGGAAAATTGTTGGGTTAAATTTGTCTGATAAGTGTCTCCTTTGCGGATCAATTCCTGAATTTCAAGGATCCTTTCAATATATTCGGAACGGGTGAAATTTGATTGGACCGGGGTTTTGGCAGACTTTTCCCGCCTTAGCCCGGTCCGTTCGGAAGGTTCCCCCGATTCTAAGATCGCTTTTTCGACCGCCCCGATTTGATTTTTTTCACCCGTCAAAAAGGTTTCTCCGGTTTGGTAGTCGTGGATTATCAAACAATCGAAAACCGCCAGAAAAATGTCCGGTTCGGGAAACAGAGCGTGTTCTTTGGGGCGGGGGCGGATCTTTTCAAGTTTCAATCCGAAATCATAAGAGATTGTAAAAATGGAAGCGGTTTTCCCTTGGCTCAAGGTTCGATTGAACATTTCGAGGGTCTTTTGGGGATTTCGATGGGAGATCCGGAGAGTTTTTCCGGGTCGGATGCCGGCGATCAGATAACGGGAATCCGAATGCTGTAAACCACCTGAATCCAACAAACAGACAATTTCACTTTTGGACATTTCCAATAGTGTTTCCAAAAGATTTTCTGCGGAGATCTCAAGCGGTTTCACAAAAGAATTTTATCCTTTTACGCCAAAAATTACACTTTTCAAAAAAAGGAGATTTGATTTGGTCCAACTCCGCCGGTTTCAAACGCTTTTCTAAGGAAAAGTGGTTTTATGAAAAGGATCGTGACAAAAAAGAGGATTCTTTGTTTATTATTAAAAAAATTATCGTTTTCTGTGCTAATCTGTTCTAACCCAAAAATAATTTTAGAAATAATCCGACTTAAAATATGGAAAATCAAATTGATAAAGGCTCCCTGATTCGGGGGCTTGGTCTTTTGGCGGCGATTTCGATCATTGTCGGGAATGTCATCGGAACCGGGGTGTTTCTCAAAGCCCGGGTGATGACCTGCAATGTCGGAAGCCCGACCTGGGTGATCGTCGCCTGGATCGCCGCCGGTCTGCTTTCACTGGCGGGCGCTTTGACCTACGCCGAACTTTCGGCGATGAAACCCGAAGCCGGGGGGGAATACGTGTTTTTGCGGGACGCCTACGGCCGGGTTATGAGTTTTCTTTACGGCTGGATGCAGATCTTCATCGCCAAGACCGGTTCACAGGCGGCGGTTGCCGTGGCCTTTGCCATTTTTCTCAATGATTTTTTGGGCGGGGATGTTGAAAAAACGCTTTATACCGCCAATGTTTTCGGATTTGAATACTCCCTGACCTCACTGCAATTGATCGCCGTTATGATGATCGTCATTATCACCACCATCAATTGCGCCGCCGTTTCGGTCGGAGGACAGATCGCCACTTTTTTTACGGTTATCAAGATCGCACTGGTCTTGGTTGTTGGCCTCGGGGCTTTTTTTCTGGCCGACGGAAATTTTGCCAATTTTAACCAGGTGGCCGATGGCGGGACCTGTGAAGGCGTGGAAAACGCGGTCAAATACGGGGCCGCCGGTTTTACTTTTGTGGGGGGATTCGGAGCCGCCATGCTGGGGGCGCTCTGGGGATATGACGGTTGGAACAATTTGACGCTGGTGGCGGGCGAGGTCAAAAATCCGCAAAAAAATGTCCCGCTCGCCTTGATCGGCGGAACCGTTCTGATAATGTTGCTTTACATCTTTATTCATTTCGCCTATTTTTACGTTTTGAATCCCACCGAAGTGGCCTCCGTGTCCGCCACTTCATCGGTGGCAAAGGTCGTGGCCCTTAAATTTCTCGGTGCCGGAGCGTTAAGCCTGATGGCGGCGGGTTTGATGGCATCATCGATCGGAACTCTTCACACATCGGTTCTCTCGGGGGCCCGGGTTCCTTATGCGATGGCCAAGGACGGTTTGATGTTTCGGTCGCTGGCCAAACTCTCGGCCACGCATGTTCCGGTGAGGGCTTTGATCGTTCAGGGAATTTGGGCGGCGATTCTGGCTTTGTCCGGGTCTTTCGATTCACTTACCAATTACGTCATCTTCGGTTCCTGGATCTTTTACACTTTGGTCACTTGTTCGATCTTTGTTTTTCGCCAAAAATACCCTGATGCCGAAAGACCTTATCGGGCTTTCGGCTATCCGGTCGTTCCGGTTTTGTTTGTTTTGGCGGCCACCGGTTTGTTGTTGAACACTTTGTATTCGAGTCCGGCCCAGTCATTTTTTGGCATTGGTTTGATTTTGTTGGGGCTTCCGGTTTATGTATATTTGACCATCTTTTCGGGTAAGGAGAATATCAAAGAATAAAAATTATGGTTTTGGATCGCAGAAGCGGAGATGACCGCCGACAGGGAAATAGATTTTCGGTAAAGATCGACGTCGAGTGGGAAGGAATGGTCGGAAGAAAAAATGGAACGATCAGCGACATCAGCGTCAACGGTTGTTTCGTCCTTTGTTCCGGTGAGGTCGATGACGGCGAAAACGTGAAAATATTTTTTCCTTTAAGCGGGGGAATGAAAGTTCAGTTTTGGGGCGAGGTGGTCAATCATTTTTTGGAAATAGGTTTTGCCGTGAGGTTTATCGAATTGAGCGCGGCCCAAAAAGATTTTTTGGAAAAATTCGTTGATACCTTGAGAGAAGATTAGCCTGTCGGTTTATTTTCGGATCTGTAACCCGGAAAAAAAGTCAAACCTCCCCCAATTGCTCCAGAGCCTCACGGGCGATTTCCCGGTCGTCGAAATGAAACTTGTCATTTCCGATGATCTGGTAGGTTTCGTGGCCCTTTCCGGCGATCAAAACAACATCATTGGTCCGCGCTTTTGAAATGGCTTGATGGATTGCCTCCCGCCGGTCGGAAATTATTTGATAGGGACAATTGGTTTGTTTTATGCCGTTTTCGATCTGGCGGATGATCTGAAGCGGATCTTCGGTGCGGGGATTATCCGAAGTCAGGATCACCAGATCGCTGTGCCTTCCGGCCACCTCTCCCATCGGGGCCCGCTTGGTTTTATCGCGGTCGCCGCCGCAGCCGAAAACCGTGATTATCCGGCCGTTGGTCAGATCCCTGGCGGTTTTCAGGACGTTCAAAAGGGCATCGTCGGAATGGGCATAATCGACCACCACCGCAAAATCACCATCGTGCGGAACCCGCTCGAAGCGACCGGGCGCACCGATACATGATTTAAGCCCTTCGGCAATCCGTCCGGGATCATAACCGAGTTCCAAGGCCACCCCGATGGCCGAAAGCATGTTGTAAACGTGCGGTTTTCCCACCAAAGGCGATGTGATCTGCCGGATGCCCCGAGCGGTTTTCAGATCAAAGGAGGTTCCTTTGATGAGAGAAACCTGTATGTTTTCGGCCATCAGTTCGGCTTCGGTTTTTTGCGAGAAAGTTACTATCCTTTGACCCTTGCTTTTTAACTCCGAAGCCAGTTTGACTCCCCAGGTGTCGTCGATGTTGATGACGCTCGAAACCGGAGGATTCCCAAGCCGGCCGTCGAAAAGGGCCTTTTTGGCATCGAAATAATTTTCCATCGTCAAATGGTAGTCCAGATGATCGCGGGTCAGATTGGTGAAAACGGCGACCTGAAAATTCAATTCGTCGCACCGGTTGAGATCTATCGCCTGCGACGAAGTTTCCATCACCGCCATCTGGCAGCCCGCATCCACGGCCCGGCTCAAAAATCTCTGTGTGTCCGAGGATTCGGGGGTCGTCCGGACGGCCGGTTCGCTCTCTTGGCCGATCCGGTATTCGACCGTCGTCAGCATGGCGGCCTTGTCCGAGTTGGCTTCGGCCAGAGCGAAGACCAGATAGGTGGTTGTTGTTTTGCCGTTGGTTCCGGTGATTCCGACCAGTTTGAGATGTTTCGAGGGATGGCGGTTGATGATGGCGGCCGCCTGAGCCTGAGCCTTTCGGGCGTTTTTCACCCGGAGCCAGACGCCGGGAAAATCGCCCGGTGTTTCCAGTTCCGAAATAACTCCGACCGCACCCCGCCTCATCACATCATCGACGAAGCGGTGTCCGTCCACGGTCAGGCCCTGAATTGCCACAAACAGCGAACCCCGACCGGCTTGCCGGGAATCGTGGGTTACGTCGGAAACTTCAATTTCGGGGTTTCCGAAAAGTTGGGCATCCAAATATTGACTGATTTCCGATAAAGTGGCGGCGTTTGAATTCAAATGGTCTGTTCCCTCAAAATTGGTTTGATATATGTCCAGTCAGATTATACGATAAGATAAAAAAAATATCTTCGGGAGCCATTAAAAATGAAAAACGGGTTTTCTTTCTTTTAGCTCTTCCAGCTTTGGTGTTGATTTGTTTGGCCTGTTCGTTTTCCTTTACACCAATGTATTATTCCGATGATCAAAAAAGGGGCCAAACCGCGGTTGAAAACTTTCATCAGCTTTATGATGAGGGAAAATTTGAGGAGATTTTTCAAAATGCGGACCCCGAAGTAAAAGCGACAAAAAGTAAGGATGATTTACTTGAATTGCTTGAGGGAATGAGGGATTCGGTAAAATCAAGAACACTCATTTGGAAAATGCGGAGGTGAAAATAAAGGATGCCAATACGAGGAGCGTTGAATTGACCTACCGGACCGATTTTGAAAAGCAGACGTTTTATGAGATTTTTTTATTGGTAAGCGATGATAAGGAAGCAAAGATCAACACCTTTTCGTTGGTTCCGGAGGAGAATTATCAGAAACCAAACAGGGACAAAAAGGGCGGATAGATTTGATTTCCGAGGAATTAAGAATATGAAATGGCTTAAGTTTTTACTGCTTTTACTGGCGCTCGGCGTCGGCGCCTGGATGCTTTTGTGGCTGATCGGAATCCTTTACAGTCTGCTTTGGTATGTTTTCTGGATCGGCCTCATCGCCATCGGCGGAACGGTCGGTTATAAGCTTTTTTTAAGCGGAGAGGATGACGAAAAACCCAAACTCGAAGAAAAACGACCGATCGGGCTTTCGGAGTTTGAGGAGGCCGATCGGGCTTTGGAAGAGATGAAAAGAAAATATCTTCCCCAGGAAAAGGAATAAAGCGCGGTCCGGCAAATTTTTATCATTTTCAATAACAGCCTTTGGAATCGTTTTTATAAAAAAAATCTCATCCCAAATTTTGCTAGACATTCCAGTCTCAATCCGATAAATTCAGTTTTAGTTGTATTTCTACAAATTCTTTGAAAATCTCCCAGGGAATAATTCCGACCCTTTAAATGTAATTTTGCCGAGGTGGCGTAATTGGTAGCCGCGCTGGTCTTAGGAGCCAGTGCCTTTTGGCGTGCGAGTTCGAGTCTCGCCCTCGGCACCAACTGTTCTTTTCTCTTTTTTTTTAAACCATCCGGAGCTTTGAAAAGTCGAATCTCCGGAAATAAGTTTTCCCCCTAAAAAAATAATCTGTGAGGAATCAGAATAATGAAAAAAATTGCTTTGTTGATTGCGATTTTGGGAGCGGTTTTTCTTTTTGGAAACCTGAAAAAGGTTTACGGACAAGGGGATTCATCGATGGTTTGGACCGGAACCGTGGATGATGTTGTCGAAATTGAGATCCGCGGCCGGAATGCCAAAACGGTTACCGTCAGCGGAAGGGAATACCGAGGGGGCCGGGCGCGTTTTTCCGGGCGGGGAAGCCGTCGCGACACCCGGGCCAAGGTTGATAAGGAAGATGGCCGCGGCAAGGTCAGGGTCGTTCAACAACCACGTCGGAGTAATAATTATACGACCATTATCCGAATCGAAGATTCAAAGGGAGGGGCCGACCGTTACCGGATACGGGTCGAGTGGGATTAGTCTCCGGGGCCTGAAACCAAAAAAAACGGTCGGGTTTTCTTGAGAAGGAAACCCGACCGTTTTGTCTTTCAACATCGCCTTTTCCCGTTTATGAAAAGCGGTTTTTGTATTGGAAAAGATTAAACTTTTCAACCTCCCAACAAAAAAAGTCAATTCGACTTTTATTACCAAGTTGGTTATTCTTTTTTTGTGCGATTTAACAAAATTTGAAGACATTTAACACCATAGGATCAAAAAAAAATTATATAAATGAAAACTGAATTAAACGAAATTTCCGCGACCCAAAAGGAGATCAAAATTGAGATCGAACCCGAAGAGGTTCGGGCGGTTTATAACAAAGTCAGCCAAAAATATTCCAAATCCGCCCAGGTTCCCGGTTTTCGGAAAGGTCTGGCTCCGGTCGATGTCGTCCGGGTTCGATTTAAGAATGAGATTCATCAGGATGTCATTCAGGAGTTGCTGGCTCCGAAAGTGACCGAAGCGATTCGCGAATATAATTTGAACCCGCTGGCCGAACCCCAGATTCATCTGGAAAATGACGCTCAAAATTTGAAATTGAACGGTTCACAAGCGGTCACCCTTCACGTTCACGTTGAGGTCATGCCGGAACTCCCCGACCCCGAATACAAGGGTTTGGAGGTCGTCCGGCGGGTCAGACCAATCGATGACACTGAACTGGAAAACATCATCGAGGAAAGGCGCGGTCAATTTGCCACTCTGATTCCGGTCGAGGATCGGGCCTCACAGGAGGGCGATACGGTGATCGTCGATCTGGAGGGAGGTTTCACCGATACGCCCGACGCCGACCCGATCAAGGCCGACGATCTGGAGATAAAACTCGGCGATGAGATGATCGAAAAATCATTCACCGAAAATCTGATCGGGGTCAAGGAAGATGACGATGTGGAATTCACGGTGTCCTATGCCGAAGATTTCAGTTCCCCGGCGCTGGCGGGAAAAACGGTTAATTACAAGGCCCGCGTGAAATCGGTCGGTTCGGTTGAACTTCCCGAACTTGATGACGAATGGGCGCAAAGTCTGGATCAGGGATTTGAATCGATGAAGGATTTGCGGGAAAAACTTCGGGCCGACCTCGAACAGGTCGCCTTTAACGAAGCCGACAATATCCTGCGCAACGAACTCATCGCCAAACTGATCGAAAAACATATGTTTGAGGTTCCCAATGCATTGGTTGACATGCAGGCCCGCAATCTGCTCAACAATTTCGGTCAGGATCTGGCCCAACGCGGGGTAGATTTGAGCAAGGTGGAGAAGGATTTTATCGAAATGGCCTACAACCAAATGCGAACTCAGGCGGAACGCGACGTTCGGGGAGCGATGCTTCTGGAAAAAGTTGCGGATCTGGAAAACGCACAGGTTACGAGCCAGGAGATTTCCGAAGAGATCGACCGGATGGCCCATTATTACCAGACCACACCTGAAGAGATCCGTACTTCGCTCAGTCAACAACAGGGCGGGGAGGAAAACATCGCCAACAGTTTGAGAACCCGGAAAGCCGTCGAGGCTTTGGTGGAAAACGCCAAAATAACCGATGGCGAATGGGTCGATCCGACGCAAAAGGCACCCGAAGGCGAACCTGTTGCCGAGGCGGAAACCGAGGAAAACGAGAAAAAGGAGCCGAAAAAAACAAAGAAAAAATCGGCCAAAAAGGAATAGAATTTTGTTAAAGTTTTGAAAATTCAAAGAGGTCGCCGGGCGGCTTTAAAATTACGGGCAATATTCCGTTTCGGAATAAATAATCAATTTTGAGGATTTGCATTTTCGGAGATAAGCTGTAAAATCTAAATTCGAAAGAAACAGCTACCGTTATCAACAATTTATCTCCAAACAATTAAAGTAATTCTTAAACGCAGATTCTCAAAATTTAATTAAATCAAAAGAGAAGAGGAAAATATGGCTTTAGTTCCAATGGTTGTCGAGCAAACTTCGCGGGGCGAACGTGCGTTTGACATTTATTCGCGTTTATTAAAAGACAGCATTATTTTTATCGGCACGCCGATCGACGATACGATCGCCAATCTGATCGTCGCCCAACTTCTTTTTCTGGAAGCCGAAGATCCGGAAAGGGACATCAACCTTTATATCAACTCGCCGGGCGGTTCGATCACGGCCGGGATGGCGATCTACGATACGATGCAGTTCATCAAAAATGATGTGACGACGATTTGTATCGGACAATGCGCTTCGATGGGGGCGCTTTTGCTCTGTGCCGGAACCAAAGGCAAGCGTTTCGCTCTGCCCCATTCGAGGGTTCTTATTCATCAGCCCTCGGGCGGCGCTTCGGGGCAGGCCACGGACGTTCGGATCATGGCCGAAGAAATCCTGCGGATGAGGGAGATGACCTCGCGGATCATCGCCCATCACTCCGGACAATCCTACGATCAGGTCGAGATCGACGTCGAACGCGACCGGATAATGTCGGCGATCCAGGCCAAGGAATACGGTCTGATCGACGAAGTAATCGAACACAGAGAAAAATGATTTGATTGTGGATTTTGGATTTTGGATTTTGGATTTTTGAAAATCTTTTAATGATTGAAATTATTCAAAAAACAAATCCAAAATCTAAAACCCAAAACCCAAAATTCCATTATGGCTCTAAGACGATCAGAAGAAATTTTGCGTTGTTCGTTTTGCGGTAAATCGCAGACCGAGGTCAAGAAGTTGATTGCCGGACCGAGCGTTTATATCTGCAATGAATGTATTGATATCTGTAACGAGATCATCAATGACGACGAACAGGCCGAGGCGGCGACCATCCGGACGACACTTCCCAAACCGCAGGAAATAAAAAGTTTTCTCGATGAATATGTGATCGGTCAGGATGAAAGCAAAAAACGCCTTTCGGTGGCCGTTTACCAGCATTACAAACGGATCGAGATGGCCAAACGCCGGTCCGACATCGAACTTCAAAAATCCAATATTATGCTGATCGGCCCGACCGGAACGGGCAAAACCCTTTTGGCTCAAACTCTGGCCCGCGTCCTGAGCGTTCCTTTTTGCATCGTCGATGCCACCACCTTGACCGAGGCCGGTTACGTCGGTGAAGACGTCGAAAACATCATTCTTCGGCTCCTTCAGGCCGCCGACGGAGACGTCGAACTCGCCCAACAGGGGATAATCTACATTGACGAGATCGACAAGATCTGCCGGAAGGACGACAACCCCTCGATCACCAGAGATGTTTCGGGCGAAGGCGTTCAGCAGGCGCTTTTGAAAATTCTGGAAGGAACGGTCGCCAACATTCCGACCCAGGGCGGGCGCAAACATCCGCAACAGGAATTTTGTCCGATCGATACCACCAATATCCTTTTCATTTGCGGCGGGGCTTTTATCGGGCTGGACCGGGTTGTCGAAAAACGTTTCCGCAACAAATCGCTCGGTTTTCAGGCGGAGGTCAAGGGAAGTAAGGAGCGCCAGCAGGAGGCTTTTGAAAAACTCGAACCCGAAGATCTGATCCATTACGGCCTGATTCCGGAATTTGTCGGCCGACTTCCGGTTCTCGGCGTTCTCAACGAATTGGACGAGGATGCTTTGGTGAGAATTCTGACCGAACCGAAAAACGCCTTGCTCAAGCAGTATCAGCGGAAATTCGAGTTTGACAATGTCCGTTTGAAATTTTCCGATGAAGCATTGAGGGCGGTGGCCCGGCAGGCTCATCAGAGAAAGGTCGGAGCCCGCGGTTTGATGATGATAATGGAGGAGATCCTCCTGCATCATATGTACAACCTGCCTTCTCAGAAAAAGGTCAAGGAGCTGAACGTCACCAAAGATATGGTCGAAAGAAAAGCGGCCGCTCTGGAAGTCGTCAGAGACATTGAAGAAGCCGCCTGATTTGACGGACAATTTTGTTAAAAAAAAGGACAGACCGCTTGGCTGTCCTTTTTTTGCTGGGGTGAACTAGGTGAGAAAAGAGGAAATAATCGGACCCAAAGGGGCAATCACTCGGCTTCGATTGTTTCCTGAGGAAAAACCAGTTTGTTTTTGAAGGCGTAAATGACCAAATTTAATCGGTCTTCGATAAACAGTTTGCTGTAGATCGAACTCAAATGGTGGCGAACCGTGGCCTCGCTGATAAACATCTTTTTTGAAATTTCCTTGTTGCTTAAACCTTTGGAAATGACCTTGATGACCTCGAGTTCGCGGTCGGTTAACGGATCGTTTCCGTAAATGCCGCCCGGGACACCGTCCGACTTCTGATCCCCGGACTTTCTATCCCTTTTATCGCCGTTTAAGATCTGGTTGATCAAATTTTGATTGAGACAAACACCTCCTTCTGAAACCTGCCGGATGGCCCTGATCAAGGCTTCTTCACTTTGTTTGGCGTCAACAATTCCCGAGGCCCCGAGTTTTAGCACTCTGGTTTGGTCCAACTCTCCGTTAAGCGTTGACAAAACAAGGGCCTTGGTGTTTGGAAAGTTTTCAAACATGCGGGGCATTATCTCAATATTTTCCGCTTCACCTTCGAGCAGGCAAAAAAGCACGACATCGGTTTTATCGGAAAGTTTTCGTAATAATTCCTCGGCGGTGGAAACAAAGTGCTGAATTTTGATATTGCTCTTTTTTTCTAGTAGATAACCCAAGTGATGGCAAATCAATTTGTATTTTGTGAATAAAATCACATTAATGGTTTTGTGTGATTTGGGGTATTTAGAAGTATCCATAATATTATTTGTTCAAATCGGGGGAATTATTTGAAGGGATAAAACCGGAAAGGAAAGATTTCTGATTTTACAAAAATTCCCGGCAACCTCAGTTGAAAAATGTGGGATTCTCAATTGTCGGTGGCTGATTATTTTTATTCGTTTTTCTCAAAAATACCGTCAAAATAATTATTTTGGCGGCTTTGTTTAAGTTAAAAAATTACTTCAAATTTTTGATTTGAAGCGTTAAGGGGAGAGAGTCAATTGTTCGAGTTTTTGGGGCGAATTTTATCATCGATATTTAATTCTCAAATAACAAAATCCCAACCGGTCCTTATGATGGAAATAATCAAAAAAAGGTTTTATCCGGTTTTTCACTTACTTACAATACGCGACAAAAAATAAAAAAACCTATCAAAAAAGATGCCCGAAGTTAAAAAAAAAACTAAATTTTGTTAATATGATTTTTAATCGAGCATACCCCTTACGTGTTAAATAAATGTCAAATCCACAAGAAATTACGGGTTTGCTGATTGCCTGGAATCAGGGCGATAAATCGGCGATGGAAAAACTCATGCCTCTGGTCGAAATCGAACTCCGGAGGATCGCGGCCAGATTCATGCGTCGGGAGAATCAAAACCACACCCTGCAAACCACCGCCCTCGTCAATGAGGCTTATCTGAAATTGATTGAACAAAAAAAAACCGACTGGCAAAACCGCGCCCATTTTTTTGCTTTGGCGGCCAAATTGATGAGACGGGTTTTGCTCGACCACGCCAAGGCTCAAAGCCGGGCCAAGCGGGGAGGCGGGGCGATCCATTTGGATATTTCCGAGGTGTCGGTCATCACGCCCCAACCCGGAGAGGATTTGATCGCTTTGGATGAGGCGTTAAATAAACTCGCCGAGTTTGACGAGTTGAAAAGCCGGATCATTGAAATGCGGCATTTCGGCGGGTTGACCGTCGATGAGGTGGCGGGCGTTTTGGAGATCTCCCCGATCACGGTCATGCGGCATTGGAGGCTGGCCAAGGCCTGGTTAAGACGAGAATTGCGGGGGCGGGAGAAATGATAGTTTTCCGGGGATTTTGTCGCGTATAAGTAAAAGTCTGAAAGTTTCTCTTTGGTATTGGGGAAAAATCCACTGCGCTTATGAATCCCATCCGCTGGAAAAAAATTGAAGAGCTGTTTAATTCGGCCGTTTCACTGACAACCGATGAACGGCGGATCTTTCTGAGTGAAAACTGCGACGAGGATCCCGGCCTCAAATCGGAAGTGGAATCGCTTTTAACCGAATCGGAGATCGAAGACAGTTTCCTGAGTTCGTCCCTGCTGGAAAACGGTTTGACTTTGATCGGAAGGGAAAAGGACGAACTCGCGCCGGGGCGGAAAATCGGGATTTACCTGATCAAAAAATTGATCGCCCGGGGCGGAATGGGAGACGTCTATTTGGCCGAGGACACGAGTCTGAATCGGCTGGTGGCGCTAAAAAAGTTGATCTCCGTCCTGACCGAAAACCCCGAAAACATCCGCCGTTTTAAGAAAGAGGCACGCGTTCTTTCCGCCCTTTCCCATCCCAACATCGCGCATATTTACGAGATCAGTCAGGCGGACGACCTTCATTTTCTGGTAATGGAATATATCGAGGGGATCTCCCTTCGAGAATTCCTCCAGGATGAGAAAAGGGATATCAAACAAAGAATCGGGATCATCCTGCAAATTGCCAGAGCGCTGGAGGCCTCGCATCAAAAGGGGATCATCCACCGCGATATAAAACCGGAAAACATTCTGATCGGCCCCGATGAAAGGGTCAAGGTTCTGGATTTCGGTTTGGCGAAGCTGACCGACACCGGGAAATTGGGAGGGGGAAGTCGGATAAATTCTGAAATGTTCGAGACGATCCCGGGAATGATCATGGGAACCACCAGTTACATGGCTCCCGAACAGGTGCGGGGTTTGGAGGTCGGGGAGTTCACCGATGTTTGGAGTCTGGGGGTTGTTTTTTACGAATTGCTGACGGGGCAGCGCCCCTTTCTGGGGGCGACCCAGGCGGATATCATCGCTCAAATTTTAAAAGGTGAGATCAAACGGCCCCGGGAGATAAACCCTTTAATTCCCAAACCGATCGAAATAATAATTCTCAAAGCCTTGGAAAAAGAGCCGGAAAACAGATTCCAGGTGATTTCCGAAATGCGAAAAAATTTGGAAAAGTCCTTTGGGGAAATCGATTTTTCCAATTTGAAGGTTGAAAGCGGCAATGAACCGGTCTTTTTCAAACAGAAAAAAAATTGGAGGAAGAGAGTATCTTCCTCCTGGAGGATTTGGTGCTTGGGGTTGGCGGCGGCGATTTTGCTTTTTTCCGCCTTCTTGTATTTCTGGATGTTTGACAATTTTTTTTCTGGGCCCGACCTCGGACCCGAGTCGATCGCCGTCCTTCCTTTTGTAAACGTCAACAACGAACCCGAAAACGAATATCTCTCCGATGGCCTTACGGAATCAATTATCCGAAAATTGTCAAATCTGCCCGAACTGACCGTAAAAGCGAGAAATTCCTCGTTCCGCTACAAGGGGAAAACCGGTGACCGCCAAAAAATCGGTCAGGAACTGGCGGTTCAGGTTGTTTTGTCGGGCCGCGTTTTCAAGGTTGGTGAAAAGATCACCATCGAGGTTGATTTGACCGATGTTAAACAGGGAAAAGTCATTTGGTCAAAAAAATATGAGGGCGATTTAAAAAACATCATCCCGCTTCAAAACAAGATCGTTGAGGATGTTTCGGGAAAGATGCTTTTGCGGATAACGCCGGAAAAACGGCGAAACCTGAACCGGGTTTCAACCACCAATTGGGCGGCTTATCAAGCTTACCTGAAGGGGCGGTATTATTGGAACAAACGGACCGGAAAGGATTTGCAAAAATCGGTCGAATATCTGAAGGCGGCGGTTGCACAAGACCCGGATTTCGCTCTGGCTTACGCCGGACTGGCGGATTCTTACGTTTTATTGTCGGGTTACGGGGTTAGTTCGCCCGAAGAATCCTTTCCGAAAGCCAAGGAGGCTGCCCAAAAAGCCCTTGAGCTGGACGAATCGCTGGCCGAAGCACACACCGCGCTTGGGTACGTTCTGTTTAATTACGATTGGGATTTCGAGGCTTCCAACAAGGAGATGCTCAGGGCGATTGAACTGAACCCGAATTACCCGACCGCCCATCATTGGTACGGAAATGCCAACCTTTTGGCAACGGGGCAATTTGAGGAGGCGGTGGCGGAAGAAAAAATTGCGCTTGAACTCGATCCGCTTTCGATCATCATCAACGCCGATCTGGGAACGACACTGCTTTTTTCCCGTCGGACCGACGAGGCGATAGAACAATTGAACAAAACGATCGATCTGGATGAAAACTTTTTTTACGCCAGAGTTAACCGGGGACGGGCTTTATTGATGAAAGGGGATTATGAAAGGGCAATTAAGGATCTGAAAAAGGCCGAAACCCTCAATCCCGACCCGTTGGCGGAGATGTTTTTATGCCGAACCTACGCTCAAAAAGGCGATCGTGCCGAAGCATTAAAAAGCCTGAAACGATTGGAGCAAATTTCTAAAACTCATTATATTCCCGCATATTATTTTGCAATCATTTTCGCCGGTTTTGGGGAAAAGGATAAAACCTTTGAATTTTTGAACGAGGCTTTGAAAAACAGGGAGGGAACAATGACGCTTTTGGCGGTTGATCCTCTGTTTGACGGCATCCGCACCGATCCCCGCTTTCCCGAGTTGGTCAAAAATGTCGGATTAAAAGTTTCCCCCGAATAAACCGCACTTTGCCCCTTCTCGTTAAAACAAAACTAGAAAAAACAAACCCAAATGTTTTACAATATATTCCTGGCAGAAAAAATAATTGAAATTCTTTTCAATTAGTCATTTCTTTAGGTAAAGTTTCTCAAAAGAGTTTACAAAATATGCAAGAATTCACAGACCAAATGCCGTCGGATATTTCCCGTTTCCCGATGGTTCCTATCCGCGATGTAGTTATTTTTCCCTTTACCAAGGTGGCCTTTAAGATCGGTCGGCCGAGTTCGGTTCGGGCTCTTGAACAGGCCATGAACGGCGAGCGGAATATCTTCCTGGCGACCCAGCACGATGCCACTGTTGACGAACCAAATACGGATCAGATCTATCAGGTCGGAACATTGGGGCGGATCCTGCAGGCCCAGAAACAGGAGAACGGACAGATCAAGGTCGTGGTCGAAGGTCGCGAGCGGGGTCAGGCCGTCGGTTTCGAACAGGACGACGAGGGAATGTTCTACGCCTTGGTCAGGAAGGTTCAGTCAGTCGATGAATCGGGTTACAGAACCGACGGTCTGTTGCAAAAAATCCACGGTCTGGTGGAACAATTTCTGCGGGTTTCACCGGACGCCTACACCGACGCTCTTCACGCCAGTTTGCGGGGGATCTCCGCCGCCCAGATCGCCGATTCGATGAGTTCGCATTTGCGGATCGCGGTTGAGGAAAAACAAAAATTGCTGGAAACCTTTTCGGTTCAGGAACGCCTTCAAAAACTGATCGAAATCCTTGAGGTCGAGATCGAGAAAAAACAACTCGACCGGACCGTTCACGCCCGCACCAAAAAGCAGATGGACAAACATCAGCGCGAATACTATCTGAACGAACAGATCAAGGCCATCCACAAAGAATTGGGCCGCAAGGACGAAAAGGCCGAACTGGAGGAACTGAAAAAGAAGATCGAGGAGGCCGGGATGACCGAAGAGGCCAAGGAAAAGGCCATGCAGGAATTTTCCCGTCTGGAGGCGATGCCCCCGATGTCGGCCGAATCCACGGTTTCCCGGACATATCTCGATTGGCTGATCAACGTCCCCTGGAAACAGGCTTCCGATGAAATCAATGATCTGGGCGAGGCCGAGGACGTTCTCAATGAAGACCATTACGGTCTGGAAAAGATCAAGGAAAGGATCCTTGAATATCTGGCCGTTCGCCAGTTGGTGAAAAACCCGCGCGGCACGATCCTTTGTTTTGTCGGCCCTCCGGGGGTCGGTAAAACTTCTCTGGGAAAATCGATCGCCAACGCCACCGGGCGTAAATTCGTTCGTTTGTCGCTCGGCGGGGTTCACGACGAAGCCGAGATCCGCGGACATCGCCGGACTTATATCGGGGCTTTGCCGGGGCAGATCGTCCAATTGATGAAGCGGGCCGGAACCGTCAATCCCGTGATTTTACTTGATGAGGTCGATAAACTCGGAAAGGATTTTCGGGGCGATCCGTCGGCCGCACTGCTCGAAGTTCTCGATCCCGAACAAAACAACACTTTCCGGGATCATTATCTGGATGTTGATTACGATCTGTCGCAGGTGTTTTTCATCGCCACCGCCAATGTCCTTCACACCATCCCTCCGGCGCTTCAGGATCGTCTGGAGATCTTGAACCTGTCCGGTTACACCGAGAGGGAAAAGGTCGAGATCGCCAAACGCCATTTGATCAGAAAGCAGGCCGAGGGCAACGGTTTGGAAGAAGCCCGGGTGAAGTTCACCGAAGACGGAATTCTGGAATTGATCCGCCATTACACCCGCGAGGCCGGGGTCAGAAGTCTTGAAAGACAGATCAGTTCCTGTCTGAGAAAGGTCGCCCGAAAATTCGTGGCCTCCGATCTCAACGAGAGTTTCAAAGAGGTTATTGATGCCGAAAAGGTTCGGGAACTTCTCGGAACCATCAAATACAGAAAACAGGATATCGCCCGTAAAAGCGAGATCGGTCTCGTCAACGGTTTGGCCTGGACCGAGGTCGGGGGCGAGGTTCTGCAGGTTGAAGCGACCCTCGTAAAAGGAAAGGGAGAGGTTACTTTAACCGGAAAACTGGGAGAAGTAATGCAGGAATCGGCGCGAGCGGCCTTGACCTGCGTCCGGACCCGAGCCGAAAAACTTGAAATTGACCACGACGAGTTCACCAAAAAAGATCTCCACATTCACGTCCCGGAAGGTGCGATTCCAAAGGACGGTCCCTCGGCGGGCATAACTTTGGCAACGGCCATGGTTTCCGCCCTGACCAGTCGGCCGGCCCGCCACGATGTGGCCATGACCGGTGAAATAACCCTTCGCGGAAAGGTCCTGCCGATCGGGGGAGTCAAAGAGAAACTTCTGGCCGCCCACCGATTCGGTTTGAAAACCATAATCCTTTCCAAAGATAATGAAAAGGATCTGGCGGATGTTCCCGAGGAGGTGCTGGAAGAATTAACGATCCACGTCGTGGATACGGTCGACGAAGTTTTAGACCTCGTTCTGGAAGACAAAGTGGAGGGCGGGGCGATTTCCAGCGGAACGCGCCCGGTTTGGACGACCGAGCCTCCTTCGCAGGACATTTCGACCACCATCGAATGATCTTCCGGCCGAAAAAAGACCGGATAAAGAAGAAAAAACAAACCCGCAGAAAATCGGAGCCGATTGACCTCGACAGCAGTCCTCAATCCGTTCGGAATCTTTTCGGCGGGTTTGTTTTCCTTGGAGGCCGTTTGATCTTGTTAAAAAAATGTTATGGAAAATAGTTTCCAATTATCGTAGAATACGGCCAGCCAAACCTTTTACCAATAAAAACAGGAGAAAAGAATGAAAAAAGTCGAATCAGCCAATTTGATTTTAAAACTCTATGAACTGCGTCGCGAGGAAACCATGCGAAAAGCCAGAAATTGGTTTGTCAGGTTTTTTCCGGAAACCGTCGATGATGTGTTGCAGGTTTATATGGATGAGGAATCAAGCGCTTATTTAAGGATGGTTCTTTCCTATTGGGATATGGCGGCGTCCTTCGTCAATCAGGGGGCGATCGACGAGGAGATGTTCAATGAAACCAACGGCGAGCATATCATGGTTTTCAGTAAGATCGCACCTTTTCTGGATGAACTGCGGGAAAGATTCCAACTTCCCAATATGTATTTGAATCTGGAAAAGTTAATAATGCGGATGCCCGATTCCCGGGAAATGCTCAACAAACGCCGGGAAATGATGAAGGCCTGGGTGGAGCAAAGGGCCAAAATTGCCAGGGCCGGTTAGTTTTTCGGGCGAAATGCCGAATTGATGGAGAAAGCGGTTTCGGGGAATCCAATACCCGAAACCGCTTTCTTGTTGAAGAAAACACGAACTCTCGATTTTTCAATTTTGCTGAGAATACCTCGCTTTTTTACCCGCACCCAAAAAACATTTGAAACCCCGGAAAATACCTTGACCTGCCGGGGAAACAAAGGCATTCTTGCAAAAGTGATTCCCTTAACCGAACAAGAAAACCCCCGCTCAAGGGACATCGACCGGATGTCGGTTTTGGAAGCGGTGAAGTTGATCAATGATGAGGATCAAAAGGTTTCTCAGGCGATCGGGGAGGTTCTTCCGCAGATCGCTCAAACCATTGAAAGAATTGTCCCGAGGTTAAAGAAAGGGGGACGGCTTTTTTACATCGGAACCGGAACAAGCGGGCGTCTCGGGGTTTTGGATGCCAGCGAGATCCCCCCCACCTTTGGAGTGTCCGGGGAAATGATCCAGGGGATCATCGCCGGAGGACACAAGGCGCTTTATCAGGCGACGGAAACGAGCGAGGATGACGGGGCGGCCGGTTCGGAGGAACTGGAAAAAAGAGATTTGAAAGCCGGGGATGTGGTTATTGGAATCGCGGCTTCCGGTCGCACTCCGTTCACGGTTGAAGCCGTCAGATTTGCACGGGAACTGGGCTGTTTCACCGTCGGAATAACCTCCGTTCCAGATTCGCCGATCACCAGGGCGGCGGAAATTTCGATCGTTCCCGAAACCGGCCCCGAGGTAATTACGGGTTCGACCCGGCTTAAAGCCGGAACGGCTCAAAAAATGATTCTCAACATGATCTCGACCGTGGTGATGATCGGGTTGGGGTATGTTCGGGGAAACCGGATGACAAATGTAAAACCGGGCAATGCCAAGTTAAGAGAAAGGACTCTGAGGATTTTGAAGGCGGAAACCGGTTTGGATGAAAAAGCGGCCCGGGATCTTTTGGGCCGGGCGGAGGGGGATCTGCGGGTGGCTTTGGTGATGAGGGGGGCAAATGTGGATCAAAAAACGGCGATTGCCGCTTTGGAAGATTCAAATTTCGTCATCGAACGGGCCATCGCTTCATTAATATGAAAATACTTGATCTGATAATAATTTTCGGCTATTTGATCGGGGTAACTCTTTTCGGAATTTGGTTTTCCAAAAAACAGGAAACCACCGAGGATTATTTCGTCGGCGACCGGGAGGTTCCCTGGTGGGCCATCGCCGCTTCCATCGTGGCGACCGAAACCTCGACCATTACTTTTATTTCGGTCCCCGGAATAGCTTTCGCCAAGGGGGGGAATTTCCAATTTCTTCAACTCGTATTCGGTTATATGCTGGGGCGGGTCGTGATTTCATTGATATTCATCCCGCTTTATTTTCGGGGGGAACTTCAAACCGTTTACCAGCTTTTGGGGGAGCGTTTCGGTTCGAAAGTAAAGATGCTGGCTTCGGCCCTGTTCGTGATCATGCGGAACATCGCCGACGGGATCAGACTGCTCCTGACGGCGATTGTCTTGGCGGCCGTTTACGTTGCGTTTCAACCGGGTGCAAATACCAATCTGGTGATCGCCGGTTCAATCATCCTGCTCGGAGTGGTGATGATCATTTTTACCTATTACGGCGGGATGGAGGCCGTCATTTGGGTCGAGGTGATCCAACTCGGGATCTATATCGCGGGGGCGGTCGCGGCCGCCTGGGTGATGGCCGGTCAGATCGAAGGCGGGTTTTCAGCCGCGATCGAAGTGGGACGAAAATTCGACAAGTTCGACCTTTTTGATTTTACTTTCGATCTGACCAAAACCTTTACCTTTTGGTCGGGTTTGATCGGCGGATGTTTTTTGACGATGTCCACCCACGGAACCGACCAATATTTGGTTCAGCGGTATCTGTGCACCGATAAACCGAGCCGCGCTTCGCTCGCCCTCCTCTCATCCGGGGCGGTCATTCTCGGGCAATTCATCGGATTTTTATTAATCGGGGTACTGTTGTTCGCTTTTTACGCTCCGTATAACGCGGCCGAATATGCCAACGCCGGTGTGGCCGGTTCGGGCGTTCCCGGAACATTCCCTTTCGCCGGCGGGGATCAGGTTTTTCCGGATTTTATCACCAAGTTCATGCCTTCGGGATTGAGCGGACTGGTTGTCGCCGCCATATTTGCGGCGGCGCTTTCAAGTTCGCTGAATTCGATCGCCGCCACCTTCGTCAATGATCTTTACAAACCCTTTAGGCCGGAATCGGACGATAAACATCTGCTTCGCATCTCACATTGGTTGACCTTGTTTTTCGGAATAATTCAGATTTTGGTGGCTTTGGGGATGATGGGGCAAAACCGTTCCGCGCTCGATCAGGCATTGTCGGTCGCTTCACTGATAAACGGGCCGGTACTGGGGGTTTTTCTGGTCGGAACATTTTTGCCGAGAGTGCGGGAAAAGGCGGCTTTGGGGGCGATGCTCCTGAGTTGCGCCGTTATGATCTACATCAGGTTTTTAACGCCGCTGGCCTGGACCTGGTACGTTTTGATCGGCAGTTTACTGACATTTTCGGCGGCGGGTTTGTTTAGTTTATTTTTGAAGGAAAAGGCGGGGTAAGATATTTATGAAAAAGATTTACCTGGGAGTTTTGTTTTTGATTTTGTTGTTCTCCAATTCCTCGCGAAGCGTTTTGGGTGATGATTCGGGACCAAATTTTCGGCCATCGGAAAGGGCTTACAAATGGGCGGAAAAGAAAATGAAAAAGATGAGTCTTGAAGAAAAGATCGGCCAGCTCATCCAAATCGGAATCAACGCCCGGTACCTAAACCAGCAAAGCCCGGAATTTCTCGAACTTCGTCGGCAGGTTACGGAAAACAAGGTGGGCGGGATCATTGTTTTTGTCGGGGGAGTTTACGAAACGGTTTTTCTCATCAACCGAATGCAGGAATTGACCGAAACCCCATTGTTGATCTCCTCGGATTTTGAGACCGGGGTCGCGATGCGGTTCGAGGACACTTTTAATTTCCCCTGGAACATGGCCATTGCCGCCACGGGCGACCCGGATTTCGCCCGGCGGGAAGGGGTGATCACCGCCCGGGAGGCAAGAGCTTTGGGCGTTCAATGGGCATTCGCCCCGGTTGTGGATGTCAACAATAATTCTCAAAATCCGGTGATAAATGTCCGCAGTTACGGGGAAGATCCGGCCGAGGTTTCCCGGTTTGCCTCGGCCTTTACTGATGGCCTGCAGAGCGGAAATGTTCTGGCCACGGCCAAGCATTTTCCCGGTCACGGAGATACGGCGGTCGATTCTCACAGGGGTTTGCCGATCATCGATCTGCCGATGTCGAGGTTGAAAAGCATCGAACTGGCGCCATTCAAATCTTTGATCGAGGCGGGTGTCGGTTCGGTAATGATCTCGCACATCAGTCTTCCTCAAATCGACCCGACGCCGGTCGAGCCGCTGCAAAATGCTTACAAAGCCAACTTCGTTGAATCCGAGGTGGTGACTGAAAACGCCACCCTGCCGGCAACCCTTTCCCCGAAGGTCGTCGGCGATATTTTGATAAAGGATCTGCATTTTGACGGCCTGATCGTAACCGATGCGTTGGATATGAGCGGTTTGACCCTTTACTTTCAGCAGGATGAGGCGGCCGTTCGGGCAATTCTGGCCGGGGCCGATGTGTTATTGAAACCCGCCAACCCCGATCTGGCGATAAAAGGAATAAAAAATGCCGTTGAAACGGGGCGGATCTCAAAAGAAAGACTTGATCGTTCGGTCCGAAAAATTTTGGCCTGGAAATACAAACTCGGTTTGGAAAAACGAAAAATCACCCCGCTGGAGGAGATAGACAAGATCGTGTCTTCCAACGAAACCAGACAATTGTCGAATGAAATCGCCGAAAAAGCGATCACTTTGGTTAAGGCCGAAGAAGGCGTCCTGCCGATTGATAAAACCAAAAAGCTGTTCTTTTTGGGGTTGACCAACGGGGAGGACCGGAATTTCGTCGCCAATACCTTTCAAAGAACCCTGCGTCAATCTGGAGCCGTTTTCGAGACAGTGATTTTGGATGAACGCTCGACCGGGGAAGAGGTTAAACTGGCCCGGGAAAAAGCCTCCGGGGCCGATCTGATTATCACCGGGCTTTTCGGGCGGGTCCGCTCGGGAGCCAAAAACAGCGCGGGCTTGCCGGAAAAAGGGGCTGGTTTGTTAAAGGAAATTTTGAGTTCGGAAAAGAAAGTGATCAATTTGAGTTTTGGAAATCCTTATTTGTTGAACAATTTCCCCCAAATGAAAACCTATATCGTGGCCTACGGCGATATGACAAGTTTGCAGAGAGCGGGTGCGAGAGCCATCCTTGGTGAGATAAAATTCAACGGAAAACTGCCCATTTCCCTTGGTGAGGAATACCCAAGGGGAACCGGATTGGCAAATTGAATTGAGATTGGCGAATAAGTTTGAAAAAAAAGGAGCGGGAATTTTTCCCCGCCCCCTTTTTTTAGGACATGAAATGTCCTCAGTTTTCAAAGTTTGCTACCAGTAGAATTTTGCCCCGAGTTGGATGGTTCTCGGGTCGCGAGCGGTCAGAACCTGACCGAAACTGGCAGAAGTTACGTTGGTGCTCAAGGTGTTAAAGTTGGTGATGTTGAACACGTTAAATGCCTCACCGCGCAATTGCAACGACATTGTTTCATTGAAACGGAAATTTTTGGAAACCGTAAAATCAACCCTCCTCAGGGACGGGCCGTTTACAACTCCCCTCGGGGAAGAACCGACCACATTGGGAATGTTGGTGGCGCTTGAGAGGGGGTTGCGGGAGAAACAATCCGTATTGAACCATTGTTGTTGGGTTTGGGCCCCGCCGGTATTCGGATTACAGAGCAGATTCGGACGACCTCCGGCGACCAGTGCCGGGATGAAACCGAGCCCGGCCGGATCGAAACCGGAGGTGGTTATGGTAAAGGGAAGCCCGGTTTGATAGGTGGCGATTCCCTGAATTTCCCAACCGCCAAGCAATTTTCCGGCGAACCCTTTTTGGTTTCGGAAGAAGGGAAGTTCGTAAATGTAATTAAAGACCAATACGTGCCTTCGATCCAGCTGAGCCCGGCCGTAATCGCCGCCGACATCCGAAGAATTCTGCGGGGCCGTCGAGCGGTCCGTTTGATTGTCGGTCAGGTTTTTCGCCCAGGTGTAGGCCAGATTTAACTGGGAATTACCCGAAAAACGGTGCTGGGCAAAAACCTGTAAGCTGTGATAGTTGGAATTGTACCGCGGTTGAATGATATTTATCGACCGGAAGCCCCGGTAGGGACGAATCTGATCGATGATCGTCGTATTGGCCGACGAGAAAAACGCCGACCCCGCATTTAGACAAGGTACGGTCGGGGTCGTGGAGGCTCCGACCGCGCACATCGAATTTAAGGCAACACCGGGAGCCAGTTCGTTCAGTTCAAAGGCTCCGATCAGATGAACCCCGCGCGAACCGTAATAACCGACCGTCACCAAAGTGTTTTTTGTAAGCTGTTGTTGAAAATCCAAAGACCAGTGTTGCAGATAAGGCGTTTGCCAATCGCCCTGAATGGCCCGCAAACTGGCAACGGTGGTCGAGGCCGCCACAGTGCAATTGCCGCCGGGAACCGGGGTGTCGAGCCGAACGCCGGTTACGGAACAGGTTTGCTGGTAGGGCGGGTTGATGCCGATCTGCTGCAAAAGGGTTCCGTTTAAGACCTGATCGTGATAAATCCCGTATCCGGCTCGGATCGAGGTTTCACCCTTTCCGAAGGGATCCCAGGCCAGACCAACCCTGGGTGCGAAATCTTTTTTCGGTGCATCCACCACGAACTTACCCCAGGGCGAAGGGGTCGGCGTACAATTGAAATTGCTCGGGCCGGTTGTATAGTTTTGGGTGTTGGCGATGATGCCGTTGCAGAAATTCTTTCCGGCCGCCGCGATCCGGGCTCCGGAACCGGTAACCAGCGGAGCCGCCGAGGCCTGCCAGAGTTCGGGAACGAAGTTCGTCAGCCGACCGTTTTTATCGAAAGGCGCCCCGAAAAATGAATAACGAACGCCGAAATAGAGGGTCAGATTCCTTCGCAAACGCCATTCGTCCTGGGCGTACCATTCGAAGGTTTTCTGTCGCAGGTCGCCCGTATAATCGAAACTCGCCTGAGTCAGGGAAACATTCGTCCCCTGTAGGAAATTGGCCCATAGTTGGCGGGATTGATTCAATGATCCGGACACCCCCGTGGCCAGAACATTGGTGGTTGCGCCGGGTGTGTTGAAACCGCTGAAAACGCCCTCGTTGTTTCCGGCAAGGGCATTTTCGTTTTTCCGGTAAAGCGAGTAGATTGCCCCGAATTTCAAAGTGTGATTGCCTTTAACCCAGGCCAGACTTCCGCTGAAATTTTGCTTCCAGGAAAAGTTGTCGTAAGGCCCGAAACCTTGTAAATTGCTGAACCCGGCCCCGGAAATGGTCGGAACCCGGTCGCGTTGGTTTGAGTAGGGCAAGGCCGGTGTAATGGGTGAATTAGCCAGTGCCAATAAACCGATGTTGTTGCTCAAAATGGCGCCGTAACCGAAACGATAGCTGCCCTCGATAATCACATTTGGGCTGGCAACATAGGTTGATTGAAAGGTGTGGGTCCGGCCCGGCGAATTGGTTTCGGTCAAAGAAACCCCCGGAAGGCCGGAACCGCTGGAGAACAGGGAGTTGGCGTCCTGGGTCGGAATCCGGTCATTTTGGAAACGGTAATAAACCGACCATTTTTCGGTGAAACTGGTATCGAACTTAAAAATCTCCTGCCGGAAATCGGCGATGTTTCGAGTCGGGAACGAAAGCGTGTAGGGACTGGCCGGGTTGGAGGAATTGGGCAGGGGAAGATTGCCGTAAATAAAGTTCAAATACTGCTGGGAGATCGGATTGATCGGCCGTAAATTCGTGATCGGTGTGCCGGCGGGCAATTCCAAATTGCAGGTCGTGCCGGTCGCCTGGAGACAGATATTGACCGGGAAAATGCCCTGCCTCAATTGGCTGTCGGGAACGGTTGACGTCAAAACCGGATAACGAATGTCTTTTCTCCATTCCTGAGAAAAGAAAAAGTAGGTTTTTTCGTAACGTTTGAAAACCGGGTCATTCAACGCATGTTCCCCGAAATTCAGGAAATAAACGGGACCACCGACGGTCCACCCGAAATTATTGTACCGAAAAGGTCTTCTCCGGGCTTTTCCATCGGAATCGCGTCCGGCCGCCGCCGTTTGGTTGGTGAAATAATCGTTGGCGTTGAATTTTTCATTCCGGACGAATTCGTAAAAGGTTCCGTGAAATCGATCGGTTCCGCTCCGGGTTACGACGTTTACCTGACCGCCGCCGCTCCGGCCGGATTCGGCCGGGTAAAGTGATCTTAAAACCTTAAACTCTCCGATCGAATCGACGCTCGGATAGGCCTGAATGGTAAGATTTGAACCCCGGTCGGTGACGTCGGCCCCGTCCACGGTAAAAGTGTTCTGACTGCTCCGGGCCCCGTTGACGGCAATTTGGATCGTATTGGCCTGTCCATCGGGGTTGACCGTGCCCACGTAAACCTGATCCGATAAATTGCTTGACACACCGGGGGCGAGCGTCACCAGCTGGACGAAATTGCGGTTATTGATCGGAAGTTCTCTCACCTGAGATCCGCTTATCACGGTGGCGGAAGTCGGGTTGGTTAATTCCACAGCCACCGGATTGGCTTCAACGGTTACAACCTCGGAGATGTCGCCCGGTTCAAGTGAAAAATCAACCGACCGCCTGGCTCCGACGTCCAATTTGATGTCGGTCCTGACTGATTTCTTAAAACCGGTTGCCTCAACGGTAATTTCATAAACGCTGGTAGCCAAATTTGGCGCGGAGAATTCCCCATCGTCATTGGTAACCAAAGTGCGGACTACCAGATTATTTTTGCTAGCGTCCCTGATGGTTACGGTGGCTCCGGGAACAACGGCCCGGTTGGCATCGCGAACGGTTCCGTTTAGGGAGCCGGTTATCTCCTGAGATCTGACGGTGTTGGCACTAATTAACAAGATTAGAGCAACAAACAAACCGCAAATAAAGTGGCCGAAATTTTTCATTGGTTCTCCTTCCTTTTTCAAAAATAATTAAAATTAAAACCCTTCCGCTATCAAATTTATTTACGTTTTTGGAAAAAACTCCAAATTTTCCTTATGGCTTTTGCCGCAGTAAAACCCCGAATTTCCAAGAACTCTAATTAATGGTTAATGTTACAGAAAAATGAACTGATATTTTGATTTATAAACCCAAAACACCTATTTGTAAAGCAAAAATTGTTCCCTGATTTTTTTAAAAATTTCCAGAGATCCCCCCCAGTCTTTTTCCATTTCGGAAGGGGCAAACCCAAGCTTAATTTTTTCAAAGGTTTCCTGATTGGCAAGCAATCGATTCAGGTTTTCGGTTTTCCAGTCTTTGGGAAAGAGGGTTTGGAGTGCGGCGGCAATTTCGATTCCGCAGGAAACGGGTTTAAATGCCGCTCTGTCAGTGATAAGAATATTTATTCCGTTGACGCTTTGGTTTTTGTAAACTGACGCATCGGGGGTAAAACGAACGGGAACGAATTTGACTCCGGGCAGGTTTTTCCGGTTCAAAAAGGCGGCCAGCTGTTGGCCGTCGAGCCAGGGAGCGCCGATGACCTCGAAAGGGGTGTCCGTTCCCCTCCCGACCGAGAGGTTGGTGGTTTCCAAAAGGCCGATCCCGGGGTAAAGTGCGGCCTCGGTCAGCGAACGCATATTGGGAGAGGGATTGGTCCAGATCTGACCGGTTTGATCAAACCAAAAACCTCTTTCCCAGTTTTCCATTTTGATTATTTTCAGGTCGGCATCGATCTTGTTTTGCCGGTTGAACAAAAGGGCGAGTTCACCGACCGTCATTCCGTGGCGGACGGGAAGAGGATAAGGGGCGACAAAGGATAATTTATCGGAATCGGCGATCGGTCCCTCAACATCAAGGCCGTTGATCGGGTTGGGACGATCCAGAACAAAAACCGGTTTTCCGGCTTTTCGGGCCTCCTCAAGCAAGTACAAGAGGGTGGAAATATAGGTGTAAAATCTGGTTCCGATGTCTTGAATATCAAAAACGATAGCGTCCAGATCCCTCAGTTGTTCCGGCTTTGGCCTTCGGGTTTCGCCGTAGAGCGAATAAATCGGAAGCCCGGTTTTCTCGTCAACCGAATCTGAAATTCGGGATTGGTCAAGCTCGCCCCGGATTCCGTGTTCGGGAGAAAAAAGGGCGGTTAATTTGAGGTTTTTCGCCTCGAACAAAACATCGATTGAGGATTTACCGTTAAAATCCCTTCCCGTTTGATTTGTCACAAGACCTATCTTTAGTCCATTTAATTCCCGAAAACCGTTTTTTTCCAAAACGTCGATTCCGTTAAGAACACTTTGGAAAGCGGAATTCCTGTTTTCGGCCCTAACGGTCTTTTGGGACAGACCGGTTTTGAATTTTTCAATCTGTGGGTTGACCGCCGCAAAGTAATTGGCCTCGGCTTGCCGTAATTTTTCAATCGGAAGGTCCTCGATCGCCGATCCGACAACGGTCGATACCTTGGCTCTAACGTCCGTAATATCACCTTTTCCGTCGGGGTGAACCCGGTTGGAAAGGAATATTACAAAGGTCTGACTGGCGGGATCGATCCAGATCCCGGTTCCGGTAAAGCCGGTGTGCCCGAATGAACCGAGGGGAAAAAGTTCACCCCGGTTGGAAGAAAATGAGGTGTTCAAATCCCATCCTAATCCACGGGTAGCTCCGTCCTCGGAAACCACGTTCGGGGTCGTCATCAGGGCAACCGTCCCGGCGGACAAAATCCTTTTCCCGTCCAATTGCCCGCCGTTCAGGAGCATTTGACAAAAAAGAGCCAGATCATCGGCGGTCGAAAAAAGTCCGGCGTGTCCGGCCACTCCGTTCATTCTAAAAGCGGTCGGATCGTGAACCTGTCCCCTCAAAATTTTTTCCCCGTCATCTCCTTCAAAAACGCTTCCCAGATAACTTTGCTGACCCTTTATGTTTTCGGTTGGAGCTATTCTTGTTAGATCAATGGAATATTGGGTTCGGTTTCCGAAATTGGAAAAAGTTGCACCGCTAAAAACCCACCCCAGATCCTTGTCCGAAATTGTGAGTTTTTCAAAAAACCCGGAACTTTTCATCCCCAGCGGGCTCGAAGTTTCCCCGGAAAAAAAATGAGGCAAATTGGTTTCAGAGACTCTTTCAACGATTTCCCCCAACACTATGAAACCGATGTCGGAATAGACGAAACGGGTTCCGGGCTGGTTGCGAAGTTTTTCATTCTTTAAAGCCCGGAGCATGCCATCTCTTCCAGTCCATTTCTCCCGAAGATCGAAGTCCGGACGAAAACCGCCGGTGTGGGTCAAAAGTTGTCTGACGGTTACCTTCCTCACCTCCTTATCCTCCATTTCGGGAAAAAAATCGCCAATCGTATCGGTCAGACGAATCTCACCCCGTTCGACCAATTGCATTATCGAGGTCGTTGTTGCCACAACTTTTGTCAGGCTGGCAAGATCAAAAACGGTGTCAACCGTCATTTTCTCGATTTTTGGAGCGAGTGAACGATTGCCGAAGGCTTTGCGGTAAACGATCTTTCCCCTATGGCTGACAAGAACGACGGCGCCGGGCATTTTTTTGTCGGCGATGGCCCGCTCAATTAAGCCGTCTATCTGAGAGAGTTTCTCGGGGGAAACACCGATGGTCTGCGGCTGAACTACAGGCAAACTTTGGCCCTTGAGGGGGAAAATGGAAAAAAATAAAAGGAAGGAAAAAAATGCCGGAATTATCCATTTAAGAACAGCTTCGGCCACCGAGCGGGAATTTACCATATGTTAGAAATTTTTCCGGACCTTTCAGTCGGTCTCCTCCAATTCCAATTCTCTTTCTTTGAAACTCTCCTCACAGAGCCTGATGAATTTTCGGGCCACGGGGGAAAAATAACCGCCTCTGAGGCGGGCCAGCCCCAAGGCCCATTTGATCTCGGCTCCTTCGATCAGCCAGGAAACCAATTTATTTTGCTGAATTTCCGGATTTGCCGTTTTGGCTCCGGAAATTCCGACTCCCATGTTATTTTCAACCATTTTGTTGATGGCTTCCTGTCGGTTTAATTCCATGACCACATTTGGTTTGACGTTTGAAGAAGCGAAAAAATCATCTATCATCCGGCGGGTGTTTCCGCCCTTTTCGCCAAGGATCAGTTGTTCGCCGGCCAATGTGGCGGCGCTGATGAACCTTTCGCCCGCCAGCGGATGTTCCGGACTGGCGATGGCAATGATCTCATCGCTAAAAAGAAGGTCGGTTTTGATGCTCGGATTTTCGACCGGAAGTGAGACAAAGGCGATGTCTATTTCACCGTGCATTATTTTTTCCACCAAACGGTGGCTGGTTCCGGAAACGACCGTGATTTCGGCATTTGAAAAGGTGTTTTTTAATTTTTCCAGAATTCCGGGAAGTTGCTTGGTCGAGAACATGGCTGATGATGAACCGATCCTGAGCCGTCCGTGTTCGATCCCGGAAATTTCGGCAATTTCCGCCAAGGTGTCATCGTGTTCCCGCAAAATTCGCCGGGCTCTTTGAAGCATTAGTTCGCCGGCCTCGGTTAAGATTACGCGCCTCGGGGTGCGGGTGAATAATTGCAGTCCGACCTCGTTTTCCAGTTGCCGAATCTGCATCGAAATGGCCGCCTGGGTGATATTCAGCTGCCGCGCCCCGGCCGTAAAGGTCTTGGTTTCGGCAATTGCCACAAATGCTTTGAGTTGTCGGATCTCCATTTTTTTTCGAAAAAAAGGTTTGGAAACGGGCCGCTCGATGATTTTTACAAACCATCTGTCTTCGGTATAAGAATAATTTATCGCAGGGATAAAATCTTTTAGTTTTAACTATATTGCAAGTAGAGTTAGAATATACCAAAATCCCCGTTTTCGTCCATAAACATTCGATGGTTTCGGATCGTAAAGGCAAAATAAATACAAAAGGCGGCGGTAACCCGGAGGGTCTGTTTTTGGGAGTGGACGGCGGCGGAACCAAGACCCTCGCCGTTTTACTTGACACCGATTCAAAGATCGTCGCGGAAGGGCTTTCCGGGGCTTCGAACCCGATGCGGGTCGGAATCGAAAAAGCCATCGCCAATATTTCCGAAGCCGTCAACAACGCCTGTGATCTTGTCAATCAAATTCCCGGAAACATCGTTTCGGCCGTTTTGGGCCTGGCCGGTGTCAGGCGAAGCGATTTGCGTTCACGGGTCAGGGATCGATTCATCCGTGAATTGAGGATCAAACTGGTTGATGTTTTGACCGACGCCGACATTGCCCTTTTCGGGGCAATTGGGAATGAACCGGGCTTGGTTATCATCGCCGGAACCGGTTCGATTTGTCTCGGGCAAAACGGAGGCGGAAAAAAAGCGATTTCCGGCGGTTGGGGACCTCTGGCCGGCGATGAGGGAAGCGGGGCCGGAATAGCCCGAAAAGCCCTTCAGGCAATTGCCAAAGCCTCAGATCATCGCGGCCCCGGAACGCTTTTAAGTCAAAAGGCAACCGAATATTTTCGCGCCGGTAAACCCGAGGATCTGATCGTGGCGATTTACGCGCCGCAAATGGATAATATGAAGATCGCCGGTTTTGCCAGATATGTCGTTGAAGCGGCCCGGGAAAATGATCCGGTTGCCCGGATGATAATGGTTGAGGCCGGGGAAGAACTCGGCGTTGCGGCGTTGGCGGTGATCAGGGAATTGGAGCTGTGCCATGAAAAATTTCCGATCGCCAAGGTCGGCGGGATGTTTCAGGCCGGGGAATTGTTAACCGATCCATTGATCAAAAGGGTTCATCAGTTGGCGGAAAGGGCGTTTTTGACCGAGCCGTTTCTGCCGCCGGCCGAAGGGGCGGCCCGTTTAGCGCGGAATATTTTTCTGCGGGAAACGGGGAAAAAGGGGACTGATCCTCTCCAAACCGGGTTTCCCTGAAAAAGAAAAAAAACTCCGAATCAATTGACTTTGTTCTCACCATTAAATAAAAAGGTCATTTATGAAAGTTCAGTCGGCCGATTTTATAAAAAGCGCCTTTGAGAAAAGTCATTGGGTTCAGGAGGGATTGTCGGAAATTTCGTTTCTCGGGCGGTCAAACGTGGGGAAGTCGAGCCTGATCAATTCCCTGTTAAATCGAAAAAAGTTGGCCAAAACTTCAAACACTCCGGGCAGAACTCAAAGCATTAATTTTTTTCTTATCAATGAAAGCTTTTATTTCGTGGATCTTCCCGGTTACGGATATGCCAAGGTCTCAAAGGAAATGCGTTCCGATTGGGGGGTGATGGCCGAAGAATATCTTTCCCAACGGAAAGAACTTGTTTTGTCGATCCAACTCGTCGATTCCAGACATAAGCCGACCGAACTCGACCGCCAGCTCCACGAATGGCTTCATTTCCACCAAAAAAGGCATTTGATCGTGGCCACGAAATCGGACAAATTATCAAACAACAAACTGCAAAAAAGCCTCAAAATAATTGAAAAAACTCTTCCCGAAAGCCCGATAATTCCTTTTTCTTCCGTTTCGGGGCGGGGAAAGGAAGAAGTTTGGCGGGAAATTACCCGATTTGTTTAAAAATTCACAAAACAGGTTGATTTATTTTGTTAAATAGAGTAATAATTAAATATCCGATAAAACTCAGTTTTTTGGAAAGGCTTTCGGGCCGCTTCAAATTTCATCACGACGGAAATTTCCAAATAAAAATTTTTCAACGAATTTAGCATTTCAAATTCAACAAAGAGGCTAATTTCCTGCCCCTATTAATACTAAAATCGTAGATAAAATTTATAAAAAACTCCCATAGCAAACGGAAAAAAAATGGCTACCAAAACAACAAGCAAGAAACCGCAGCCTAAAGCGAAGAAAAAAGGCAAACACGATGAAAATGGTTTCGAGGCAAACGAAGAAACTTCGGATCAAACGAACGCCGAGGAATTCGAGACCAAAAATGAAAAGGAAGGTAAAAAACAGGCTGAAACTGCCGATGAAACTCTGGACCTGGCAGAATTGAAGGAGATGTCCATTTCCGAATTGACCCAGGTCGCCAAAGAAATGGAGGTCGAAGGCGCTTCCGGAATGCGCAAACAGGAACTTATTTTCAAGGTTCTTGCCGCGCAGACCGAAAAAAGCGGTCTGATTTTTTCACAGGGAGTATTGGAAACCCTGCCCGACGGATTCGGTTTTTTAAGGGCGCCGGAATACAATTACCTCCCCGGGCCGGACGACATTTACGTCAGCCCCTCGCAAATCAGAAAATTCGATTTGCGGACCGGGGACACCGTCAGCGGGCAGATCCGACCGCCCAAAGAGGGCGAAAGATATTTCGCTTTGATCAAAGTCGAGGCGATCAATTTCGAAGCCCCCGAGCAAGCCAGAGAAAAGATATTCTTCGATAATCTGACGCCGCTCTATCCCGATGAACAGCTCAAGATGGAGACATCGGCGGATAAGATCTCGGCCCGGGTTATCGATCTTGTAACCCCGATCGGAAAAGGTCAAAGGGCTTTGATCGTCGCCCCGCCGAGGACCGGAAAGACGATGCTCCTTCAAACCATGGCCAATTCGATCACCGAAAACCATCCCGAAGTGACGCTGATCGTGCTTCTTATAGATGAACGGCCCGAAGAGGTCACCGATATGCAGCGTTCGGTCAAGGGCGAGGTCATCAGTTCGACTTTTGACGAACCCCCGACCCGGCACGTTCAGGTCGCCGACATGGTGATTGAAAAGGCCAAACGGCTGGTGGAGCACAAACGGGACGTCGTCATTCTGCTCGATTCGATCACTCGTCTTGCCCGCGCGCACAACGCCGTGGTTCCGCCTTCGGGCAAAATCCTGTCCGGCGGTATCGATTCCAACGCGCTCCAACGGCCAAAACGATTTTTCGGCGCCGCCCGGAACATCGAAGAGGGCGGAAGTTTGACGATCATCGCCACCGCTCTGATCGATACCGGATCGAGAATGGACGATGTTATTTTCGAAGAGTTCAAGGGAACCGGCAACTGCGAGATCCATCTCGACCGCCGTTTGAGCGACAAACGACTCTTCCCGGCCATCGATCTGCAAAGAAGCGGAACCCGTAAGGAGGAACTGCTGATCAGCCCCGACGATCTGAACCGGATCTGGGTAATGCGCCGGGTTCTGAATCCCTTGTCTCCGGTCGAGCAAATGGAGGTTGTTCTGGAAAGATTGGGCAAATCCAAATCCAATTCGGAATTTCTGGCCTCGATGCAAAGCTAAGGGAACTTTAACAAAAACAATCGAATCCGAATCGGTAAAAGGTTTGGAGAACATGTCCGATGGGTGTTCGGTATCGGCCGAACACCCTTTTTCTCGCCTCTTTTGGGCTCTTTTGAGGCTTTTTATGAAACCAATAAGAAAAAGATCAGGACACGGACCGGGCGGATAAATACGGATTGTTTTAAGAAAAAATCCGTATTTATCCGTCTTGCTCTGTTCAATCCGTGTCCCATTCGGTTTTTTTTAACTGCATCTAAAATTTCCCGGGCAAAAAATGTTGTTCTTGACAAAAAGCCTTCAAAAAAGTCAGATTGTTTATTCGGAATTTATCAATTAATCTATCAATGCCATGAGAGTCGCGGTTTTATCTGCTGAAGCAGTTCCATATTCCAAAACGGGAGGTCTGGGCGATGTTGCCGGAGCCCTGCCCAAGGCCTTGCGTCAGGTCGGGGTTGATTCCTTTTTAATAACGCCCTGTTATTTGCAAACCAGGGGAGAGTTTCTCTGGCATTTGGCCATCGATGATTTATGGGTCGATTGGCGTGGCCGACGGTACCGGGCCAAGGTTTTTTATTCCGAAGAAAACGGTTCGCCGACATTTTTGATCGACGCACCCGAGTATTTTCACCGCTCTTCGATCTACGGCTTCAACGAGGATTACGAAAGATTCGCCTTTTTCAATCACGCTGCATTGCTTTTGATCAAACGGCTCGGTGGACCGCCGGACGTAGTTCATCTCAATGACTGGCATTGCGGTTTTGCGGCGGTTGAGATCTCTCATCTTCGATATTGGGACCCGTTTTGGGCCAACGCCCGAACGGTTTTCTCGATCCATAATCTGGCCTATCAGGGCGGATTTGACTCGGGAGAACTATGGAAATTCGGTTTCGGAAGTGATTTCGAGAGAAACGCTTTTATGTTCAACGGTTACGCTTCGGCTCTGAAGGCCGGCCTTTCGGTTTCCGATATGTTATCGACGGTTTCCCGCCGGTACGCCTACGAGATCCAAATGCCGGAGAACGGTTACGGGCTCGACTGGCTTTTAAGGGCCAGAAGCAATCGTTTGTACGGTATCACGAACGGTGTGGATTACGATGTTTGGAATCCGGAATCCGACCGGGAGCTTCCGGCGCATTACAACATTTTCAATATGGGGGGAAAGCGGGAATGCAAACGCGAACTCCTGCAAAGATTTCACCTTCCGGTCGATCTGGATCGCCCGCTTTTCGCCATCGTCACCCGTTTGACCCAGCAAAAGGGGATCGAACTGATCCAACAGGTGGCCGGGGACCTTTTGGCGACCGGTTCATTTTTTATCGCCCTCGGGTCGGGCGATCGGGGTTACGAGGATTTTCTTCAGAGCCTGCGCGATCACGTACCGAACCAGGTTGGGATTTATAAGGGTTACAACGAGGGGTTGGCACATTTGATCGAAGCCGGAGCCGACATCTTCCTGATGCCCTCCCGGTTTGAACCCTGCGGTTTGAATCAGATGTATTCGCTCCGATACGGGACGGTTCCGATTGTCCGGGCGGTCGGAGGGCTGGACGATACGGTTGAAGATTTTGACCGCGTCAACAACCGGGGAAACGGTTTCAAATTCGGGGCTTTTCGGGCCGACCGCTTTTTGGAAAAAATTTATGAGGCCCTGTTCGCTTACGCCGAACCCGAAACCTGGCGAAGGATCCAGGCCAATGGAATGGGAGTCGATAATTCCTGGCAAAACGCCGCCCGAAATTATGTCAGCCTTTATCAAATGACCCTCGGGGATTGAAAAAAAGTGCAAACTCTCAAAGTCGATGAAAACCTTGAACTGAGAATGGTCGATGAGAAATATGCTCCGGAGACCTTTCGGGTGGTTCGGGAAAATCTGGAGCATCTCGGTAAATGGCTGCCATTTGCCAACGAGAATTACACGGAGCAAACGGCCCGTGATTTTTTTCGGACCCAGTTGGAGAAGATCAGGGAAAATGGCGGGGCCGTTTATTCAATTTTTTGGGAAAATGAATTGATCGGCGGGATAGGTTTTGACAATTTCGACCGGGAAGCGAAAACAGCCGAGATCGGGTATTGGCTGGCCGCCGACCGGCAAGGCAAAGGAATTATCACAAGATCCTGCCGGACCGTGTTAAAACAGGCTTTTGGAGTTTTCGGTCTGGAACGGATTTTTATCAAATGCCGGGCCGGAAATCTTAAAAGCCGGGCCATTCCCGAAAGGCTCGGCTTTTTCTTGGAGAAGGAACCGGCCGGGGGCGAATCGGAAGAAAATAACGAGACTCTGGTCGTTTATTCAATCCGCCGGGAAGATTGGGAAAAAACCTTTGGTTAAAGGGGAAAGACAAGTCAGGCAGATGGTTGCCAAATAAATTTATGATTATTGTAATTATCGGCGCTCAATGGGGCGATGAGGGAAAAGGGAAAGTTGTTGATCTTTTGGCCGACCGGTTCGACGTCGTGGCCAGGTATCAGGGAGGTCATAACGCCGGACACAGCGTTTATGTCGGCGAACGGGCTTTTGTTTTGCGGCTTTTGCCTTCGGGGATCATTCACGAGGGAAAAACCTGCGTTCTCGGGAACGGGATGGTGATCGACCCGAAAGCCTTTTTCGAGGAGGTAGATCAAATGACGGAACAGGGAATTTCCGTCACGCCGGAAAGACTCAAGGTTTCAAGCCGGGCGCATCTGATCATGCCCTACCACCGCGCCCTCGATCACACCAGCGAGGAAAGGCTCGGAAATGAAAAGATCGGAACGACTTTAAGGGGGATCGGTCCGGCCTACGAAGACAAAGCCGGTCGGCGCGGGATAAGGGTTTCGGATGCTCTTTCGCCCGAGGTTTTAAAACACCGGATCGAAAGAAATCTGGCGGAAGCCAACCGGGTGATCGCCGTTTACGGCCGCGAACCTCTGCGATCGGACGAGATCTACGAGGAGATTTCCGCCCTGGCCGAAAGGCTCCGTCCCTTTGTTTGCGAAACCTCGCATTTTCTGTCGGAGGCCAAAAAGGCCGATAAAAAGATCCTTCTCGAGGGCGCTCAGGCCACGCTTTTGGATGTCGATCACGGCACCTATCCCTTCGTCACCTCTTCAAACCCGACCGCCGGAGGAGCCGCCGTCGGGGCCGGTATTCCGCCGCATCATATCACTGGAGTTTTGGGGATCGTCCGCACCTACGCAACCCGCGTCGGCGAAGGACCTTTTCCGACCGAGATGCTCGAAGAGGAGGAACATATCGCCGATCTGATTAGAAAACGCGGAAACGAATACGGCTCGGTAACAAAAAGACCCCGCCGTTGCGGTTGGTTCGACGCCGTCGCCACCCGTTACGCCGCCGAACTGAACGGGTTCAATTCGATGGCTCTGACCAAGATCGACGTCCTCGACGCGCTCGATGAGATAAGGGTGGGCGTCGGTTATGAGATCGACGGCGAAAGGGTCGATACCTTTCCGGCGGTTTCGCAGGATCTCAGGCAGATCAAACCGATTTACAAGACTCTGGAAGGCTGGAAAACCGATACTCTGGGAATTACAGAACTTGAGGATCTTCCCGAAAAAGCAAGGGCCTATGTTGATTTCCTGTCGGAGACGGTCGGGGTCGAGATCGGTTTGATCTCGACCGGGCCGGAAAGAGACCAAACCATAATCCTGCGTGATTCGGTGATGGAAGACTGGTTCAAGTGAAAAAAATCAACCTTTAAACTTGATTTTCCCGGCGATGATTATTAAAATCTAGAATTTCGTTGGCCTCCAAGGCATCAACGAAAAAAAAATTCAAATGTGGTCCGATAGCTCAGTCGGTAGAGCAAATGGCTTTTAACCATTGGGTCGAAGGTTCGAGTCCTTCTCGGATCACCATTTTTTCAAAAGAAAAGGGCAACCAAAACGGTTGCCCTTTTCTTTTGAAAACCGAAGAAAAAAATTGGCAAAATTATGTTCAAGAAGTGATTTTAATTTTTGGCCTTGAGGAGAAGAATGAGGATGAAAAAAAATTGGATTCCGAATGCCTTTTCTTAATCGGTCATAACCCCTTTAATAATTTTTGGGGCTTTGGTTGTGGTTTTTACCACCGCTTGCACCTGTTAGTTTTACAAATTCCATATTTGGCAGAACAAATTTTTGAGGAGGGAAATAACGGGGGGTTGGGTTTTAATAAAATTTTTGGTAGGGGTTTTGTTAAAATTTCGGGTTATTTGATAAATTAACGTCAGTTCAACATACGCCATCGAAGATGGCAACATATTCCCCGTTTCGCCGCCCATAACGCTGAGTTTTCGGGAATAATTTAGCAATTTATTCCGAGCCATTGAAAATGGCGGCATAAAAGATGTTTCCCCATTTTCAATGGTTTAATCAAACAATATGGCGATTTCCCCACGATTAACATCGTGGGCGGGGAAGCGGGGAATAATGACGTCGGTTTCACCGGTTAAATTCGATTTTCTTATGTCGAATTGACGTAAAAATAGATTTTTAGTAAAACCTTTCCACTTCGAGGAAAAAACGACCTATGTCCGAAATTTATGTTGTCCGAGCCTTTTTCGGAAATTATATCCGGCAATTTATCCGGGGCGGTTATGTGGCCGTCGGGTGGATGAACAACAGGGATCTTTCGGGGATTGAAACGACGGAAAAATTGACCGAGCTTTATACCGAGGAACATCCCGAGAAAACCAACGGACTCGTCATCGGACAACAGGTCGGCCAGATCGAGCGTTTTTTGTGGGAGATTAAAAGCGGAGACATCGTCATCACGCCGGAGAAAAATTCGGAACTGATCTATTACGGAATTATTTCGTCGAGGGCCGGCTACTATTATTTTCGCGGAGTTGACGGTTGTCCTTACAGGCATCGGCGGCGGGTCGGTTGGGTCAGGAGGATCATCCGGGAAAAAGATTATTCCGAACCCTTTCGCCGGACGATCCGGTCGCCTCAGGTCGTTTTTCACGTTCCAAAGGATAAGAACTCGATCAGGATCTATGAGGATGAACTGAGGTTTTTGTGAGGGTTCAATTTTCGGTTTTCATTTGAGAGCCGATGATGTAACTTCCGCGGGCCCGGATGATCAGATTCGGCCGGTTGACCCGCACTTTCAAAAACCGGCGTTGTCCCTCCGGCCCGGTCTCTTTCGGATAATACCCGATATTGTATTGATGGCGAAGTTCTTCGGCGATCCCGGCAAACGCCCGTTGTAAACCCTCGGCAGTTGATTCGGATTGATAAACCCGCCCGCCCGTCAGTCCGGCGATTTCCAAAAGGTATCTAACTCCGATCCGGTATTCTTCCAGAGAGGTCCCGGCGGCATCCACTCCGGCATCCTTGTTTTCCTGATAAGTGTTGTAATAAATGGGAAAAATCGGAGTTTGAGATTCTTCCACCAAACGCAAGGTTCCACTGAAAGAGGCATCATCGGAGGTCGTATCGACACCGTCAGTAAACAGGACGATGGCTTTTCTGCCCGGAATATGGGCCAATTCTTTCCTCAAAGCGAAATCGACGGCATCGTAGATCGAGGTCCCTCCACCGATATCGGCCTTTTTGATGGCTTTGGCCAGCGTTTTTCGATTGCTCGTCGGTTTGGAAAGAACATGAACGTTCCGGTCAAATTCAACCACCATCACCTGATCCTGCGCTTTGAGCTGATCCAGAAAAGCAATGGCGGCCTGTTGAATCTCTTCGATCCTGAAAACGGTCGAGGGACTCGTATCGAGCAGAATGATGACCGTGAAAGGTTGCTCGGATGAGGCGAAATAGGCGATCTCCTGTTCCAAATCGTCCTCATAAACCTGAAAATTTTCCTGCTTCAGATCGGGAATATAAAAACCGTTCCGGTCAAACACAGAAACGGGAATGGTGATCAGGTTGGTTTCGATCGTCAGAGGGGCGGGGTTGTCATCGTCGGTTTTGTTTTTGGTTTGGGAACCTGAGCCGGGTTCAGCCCCTTTTTCTTTAACCCCTTTGGACACAGGGGCGAATCTATGGAAGGAGGCGTCGGGCCTTGATTCGGAAAAACCGGGGGGCGGAGGCGGAGTTTCCTCGACCGGCGGGGTCGGCGCGGGAGCAGTTTGGGTTTTCCTTCCCGATTGAGCCGATACAAAACTCAACGTTAGCAGCAAAAGGGAACAACCGAGGGCAAGTTTCCTCATATGATTTCTCCGGTTAAAAAACTTCTGATGCAAAACGTGAAAAAAAGGTGAACCGAAAATTTCCCCGACCTCAATCGGAAGGGCCGGCCAAAAAGGGAAAAGTCCCCTGAACTTTCCGGGTGTTGTATTTTTCGAAAAGGTCCAACCTTTCTTCGGTCATCGGATAATGCTCTCTTGTTTCATCGTAAGGATATTCGGTCATCTGCCGGAAGGGAAGCGGGAAAACGACGTCGGGGCTTCCCGAATTAATGTCCATTTCCTTGCTGTAACCGCTGGCGAAAAGGAAAAAGGTGTATTCTCTTCCTTTTGGGGGATCGGGCAGAACCGGGAATTTCAAAACCAATTCGTCGCCGGTTTTTGAGATGACGAAAATGTCATCGCTGTCTTTGAGCAAGGGCCCGACATCACCGGTGCGGGTGTAGGAACCGCGGAATAATTTCCATTTGGGAAATTGCTCCACCTTTTTATAATCGGGGACGATCATCGAATTTCCCGAAACCTGCACCTCGCGGGAAAATCCCCTTTCCCGTAAAAACGACTCGGTCGGCAGAAGACTTTTGGTTTTCAAATTCCCGGAATCGTCCTCGGAGGTGTCAACGGCGATCTGGTCCCAGAAGGTTTTGAAGTTGGTAACGATCCGGACCCGCCGCGAATCGGTCAGAAATTTTCCGGTCAGATCGACCACCACCGTCTGAGGACGGCCGATCGAAATACCGATGCTGTCGATCACGGTTTGCCATTCGCCGTTTTTGTTTTTCACCTGGAGTTTCGGAAAGAAAAGGGATTTCCCGCTTTGCGAAGCCGCCAGATTATCCGAGGAAAAAGCGTAATCGGTCCAACCGGTCAGAAACAAAAGGGTTCTTCCGCGAAATCCTTTTTTGTCATCGAGTTCCATTTCAAGAGAGTGTTCTTCGGCGTAACCCCGGATCTTTTGACTTGGAAAAGTGTCGTAAAATTTTCGGTCGAGGCCGGAGATCTTCTCCAAAATGTCGTTTCCGAAACCGTCTCTGGCCGAAAGCGGAGGATGAGAATTCCGGGCGGTATAAATGATCCGTTTGTCGGGGTTCGAGATTCCCAATCCCTCGTTCGGAAAAACGGATGTTTCCCGTTCGTGTTCGACGGCGATCAACTCCAACCGGTCGAGATATAAAACCTCTTCCAGTTCATTGGTCACGCGGAGTTGATAAAAACCGTCGAGAGGTTTCAGAAGATCCGGAGGTATGCGGACAAATTCATCGGGGTCGGGTTGATGATAAACGCCTTTTTCGGCCCAATTCCCCATTTCTCCGCCGCCCAGAAAATCGGTGATAAAGGCAAATTTTCCCCCGTCCCAGCTGTACAAATAGGGGCACGAGGACGGTTTTCTATCGAGTTCTTCGATCGTTTTTGGCCGGATCAAACCGGTGCGCGCCGGGGTTTGAAAATCGGTTTCCGCCTGAACGATCCCCGAAGGCCAGATGATCCGGACCGCATCCGGGGTTTTGCGTTTACCCAATCCGAAGTGGATGACCGACGGGGCGGGCATTGGACTGGCGGAATAAGTTTCCAATTTTTGAGTCAAACTGCCGGACCTCAGATCAATTTTTGCCCCGACGGCGTTTTTATTGCTGGCCAATCCCTTCAGATCAAATAAAAGCGAGTGGTTTTTTTGACGATTTTGATTGAGGATGAACTGCGGGAAATCGTCGGTTTTTCCGGTTATCAGATCAAGGTCGCCGTCAAAATCGGGATCGGAAGAAAGCAAAAACCGGGAGTTTTTTATGGATTCTATCAAGGTTTTCGGGAATTTCACCGCTTCGGGTTCATTTTCCCAGCGATCTCCCAGATTTCTCCAGACCAATGGCCCGTTTTCGCCGTTGATCAAAAGGTCGAGCAAACCGTCGTCATCATAATCCAGAAATTGTGCCGCCGTTGCCCCGGCGGTTTTTTCCGGGGCCGATTTGTAGGAAAATTTCCCCTTTCCGTCCGATTGAACGAAAACTCCGGGTTTTCCGATTTGTCCAAAGAAAAAATCGACGAAATTGTCTTTATTGAAATCCCCGGCCGCCGCACAGGTCCAATTTCCCTCGGCTTTCAAACCGCTTTCGGCGGCAACATCTGTAAATGTCGTATCCCGAAGGTTTCGGAAGAGGTCAGGTTTTAAGCCGTAATTGACGAGCAAAAGGTCGATGTCCCGCCGGTTGTCGAAATCGGTCGGAATGACGGCCACCGAACGGGTTTCGGGAGAAAGAACCCCGGCCTCGGCGGTAATGTCAGAAAAAGTCCCGTCCCCGTTGTTGCGGAGCAGTAGATTGGGGGCGGGAGGAAAATCCGTCGGGAAAACCGGATCGGCTTTTTTTTCCGGCCGGGTGAGTTCCACCAGACCGGCAATAAAAATGTCCAGATCCCCGTCGTGATCCACATCGGAAAAAGCACAGGAGATCGACAAAAATGGATAGGCCGGAATTTTGGCGGATTTGGTTACATCGACGAACTTGTCTCCCCCTGTATTGCGGTAAAGTCTCGGTTGATTTTCTTCCAAAACAAAAATGTCGGTTAGACCGTCATTGTCATAATCTCCGGCCACGGCGGCGAAGCGCCCGGTTTTTCCGGTTTTGTTCAAATCCCCCGCATCCAGCGGTTGATAGTTACTCTTTTGATCCGGCCTCAAAAGCCTTTGAAATTCATAATTGGCCAGAAAAAGTTCCGGTTTTCCGTCGTTATCCGAATCGAAAAAAATGCCGGTTTGCGAGAGGCCGGTTTTTAAATCCGAAAAATCATCGGAAACACTTCGGCCGAAAAAAACCGTGTCGGAAAAATTTCGGGATGGTTTTTCGCCCAAATTTATCCGGTTATTTTGAGGCAGAAATACAACCCGCGGGCGGTGTCGGTCAACCAGTTCGGTTTCGGCTCCGGTGGAATAGACGGCCTCGGCGTAATGGCCTTGTTCCAGATAGTTTTGACCGATAACGGTTCCGGCCCCGTTTTGGCGCAGGGTTTGAAATTCTTTGAGCAGGCGCTGGGCTTCGGGGCGGTTTCCGAGCCGTTGAGAGATGAGGGCCAGATTATAGATGGCGGTAATGTTGTAGGGTTCGGTTTCAAATGCGGTTTGGAAATAGGATCGGGCCTCGGCGTATTGGTTTTTTTGGGAAAGGATTTGACCCAGATTGACGTTTGTTCCGACGTCCTTCGGATCGGTTTCCAAAACCCTTTGGAAATTTCCCAACGCCTCATCAACTTTATTTTCGCCCTTTTCGATCAGACCCAGAAGGTAAAAACCCTGGGGCATTTCGGGCGAGAGCCTCAGGGCTTTTAGAGTTTCCTTTCGGGCGGTTCCCAGATCCTGGAGATTAAATTGAGCTATGGCCAGATTTATCTGGGCCATTGCCAGATCGGGTTTGATCTTCAAAGCCTCGTTAAACTTTTCGGCCGCTTCCCGGTATTTGTATTGTTCCAAAAGTGCGACTCCCAAATTGTTGAGACGATAGGCTCCTTCGTCCCTTATAAAGGAATCGGAAGCGGGGTTTTGGAAAAGTAAAAACAGAAGGATTAACAGAAGTTTTTTCATTATTCTTTTTTGAACCGGAGAAAAAAAACAAAGATAAATTCAAAATAAAATAAATATTACCCCAACGGTGGGCAATTTGCGATTTTGGATCTCCCTTTACCGCGAAGAGGACTTTTGAGATAATCGACTTCCGTCAACTATGTTTTTCCAAAAAAAAAAGGTTTCTGATCTACGGTTTGCGGCTTTTATTTTTTTTACCCTGTTTATTCCGTTTGCCGTGTCGGTTTCATCCCAAACCCCGCTTGATCAAAGGGAAAAGAACTCTCCCCAACCGGTATTTGTTGATATGGCCGGTGAGACCGGTCTCAATTTCAGACATTTTAACGGAATGACCGGAAAGATGTATCTGCCGGAAATAATGGGTTCCGGAGCCGCACTTTTCGATTTTGACGGGGACGGCGATCTGGATGTGTTTTTGGTTCAGGGAAAGGTTCTGGAACCGGGAGCCAAAGCGGAAAAAGCAATTTTCCCTTTTTCCGGGCAGGGAGAACCGAGGGGAGTCCTTTTTCGAAATGATCTGGAGGTGGAAAAAGACGGTTCGCGGCGATTGAGGTTTACCGACGTTACCGAGAAAAGCGGGATCAGGACCGTCGGTTACGGGTTTGGAGTGGCCGTAGGGGACATCAATAACGACGGATTTCCCGACCTGTACATTTGCAACCTCGAATCAAACACCCTCTGGCTTAACAACAAAAACGGCACTTTTACCGATGTCACTGAAAAAAGTCGAACCGATGATCCGCGCTGGAGCACCGGGGCGACGTTTTTCGATTATGATCTGGACGGATGGCTCGATCTGGCGGTTATCAATTACGCCGGGATTGATTTGAAAAACCACCCCGATTGTTTTTCTCCGACGACCGAAAAGGATTATTGCGGGCCGCGTTCTTTCAAAGCGGTGGGAAACAGTCTGTTTCACAATCGGGGGGACGGAACCTTCGAAAACGTAACCGGGAAAAGCGGGATCGACAGGGAATTCGGACACGCTTTGGGAATTGTCTCGGCCGATTTTAACGATGACGGTTTTCCCGATCTCTACATTGCCAACGACGGGGATGCCAACCAACTCTGGGTCAACCGGAAAAACGGAACCTTTTCCAACGAATCATTGCTGGCGGGAACGGCGTTCAACCGAAACGGGCAGGCCGAAGCCAGTATGGGGGTTGACGCCAATGATTTCGACGGGAACGGCGAGGAGGACATTTTTACGACCCATTTGATGGAGGAAACCCACACCCTTTACAAAAATTTCGGGGATCTGATCTTTGAAGACCGAACTCGGGAGGCGGGGATCGGAGCGGCTGGGAGCCGTTTTACCGGGTTTGGAACGATGTTCTTCGATTACGACAACGACGGCAAACTGGATCTGTTTATCGCCAACGGCTCGGTCCGGATCCTTCCCGAATTACAACGAAAAGGCGATTCTTTCCCGCTGGGGCAACCGAATCAGCTTTACAAAAACACCGGAGAAGGGAAGTTGACCGAAATTAAGGGAAGTGAGCTCGGAGTTTTGCAAAACATCGAGGTCTCTCGCGGGGCCTCGTTCGGCGATGTTGACAATGACGGGGATACGGACATTCTGGTGGTCAATAATAATGGCCCGGCCCGCCTTTTGTTGAATCAGGTCGGGGCGAAAAACCACTGGTTGGGTTTGCGTTTGATCGGGGAAAAAATTAATCGGGATGCGATCGGCACAAAGGTTGAGTTCGTTTTGGAGGACGGTGCGGTTTTAAGACGAAGGATTCGAACCGATGGAAGTTACGGTTCGGCGCATGATCCGAGAATTCTTCTCGGGCTCGGTCAAAAAACGAAAATAAAAATGATCCGGGTAAAATGGATCGATGGCAAGGTTGAACAATTGACCGATCCTCCGTTTGACAAATATCTTAAATTTTTCGAGGGGCAAACCAAATAAATTTTACAATTGAGCCTGATAAAACAAATCTTTATAATTTTTTCTTGCTTAAAAAGTAAATTTTATATATTTTTTGGTCTTGGGAAATATTTTGGGTTCAGCTGTTCGGTTTTTTTCCAAAAAGTTTTTTCCGAACGGTTTTTGCCAATTTAAGGTCTTCCAATAGAAAACAATGCTCTCGGACGTTTCCGGATTGAGAGGGAGATGGCTAATTTCCCGGTCGGCCTTTCCGGGCGAAGAAAACACAAAAAGGAAAGACCACGGATTTTTTTATTGATATCCCTCATCCCGGTTTCCACGGAAATTTCGATTTCATTTTTTATAAAACCGGCGAAAAAAGTGCAAGTTAATTTGGTTTAACAACAAAGCTTTCCCGTAAAAAGTACCAACGGGAAACCAAAAACCGGAACAAACCTTCTGTCTGATGAAAAGGATTTATCTACAAAAAGCAAAAAAACAGATCGCCCGACCCAATACGATCCGGGACATAAACAGACAGATCGTTTTGAACTATGTTCGCGACCGATCGCCCATTTCCAGGGCCGACATCGCCCGCGAAACCGACCTTCAACGGTCAACCGTTTCCTCCATTGTCGACGGTTTGCAAAATGACGGGTTGATCGAAGAGATCGGAAGCGGCGATTCGACCGGCGGAAGGAAACCCACACTTCTTCGTTTGAGGATCGGGACCCCGGTCGCCATCGGGGTGGATGTGACCCCGACTGTTACAAACATAGCGGTGGCCGATTTGGCCGGAATCGTTTTGGAAATGGAGACAATTGACACCGTTTCGGATTCCGATTCGATGAGCCGGGAGATCGTGAAGATCGTTGAAAAATTCGCCAAAAAGTTCAAGGAATCCAATCTGGAGGTCGGGATCAGCGTTCCCGGAGTCACCGAACAAATGACCGGCCGTGTCAGGTACATCCCCTATTTCCAATGGAAAGATTGGGATATTGGCAAAAGGATCATTCAAAAAACCAAACTACCCGTTACGATTGAAAACGATGCCAACGCGATCGCTCTGGCCGAGCTTTGGTTTGGCCGGGAAGACGTCCGGAAAATCAGCAATTTCATAACCGTTCTGGTGGCCGAGGGGGTCGGAACCGGAGTGGTTTTTGACGGTCAGGTTTATCGGGGTGAAAAAGGCGCGGCCGGCGAGTTCGGCCATATGATCGTCGGTAAAAACGCCCCGGTTCCTTGTTCCTGCGGGAGTTTTGATTGCTGGGAGGCTCATTCCTCGGAAAAAGCGATCATCGCCCGCTACACAAAACTTTCGGAAAACGGACAGATTCCGAAAGGGGGATATGCGATCAATCAAATAATTCAAAGAGCCAATCTCGGAGAAGAAAGGGCGATCAGTTCCTTAAAGGAAACCGCTTTTTATCTTGGGGTCGGAATCGCCAATCTGGTTGTCGGATTGAGCCCCCAGGCCGTCGTCATCAGCGGGCGGATCATCCGGGCCTGGAATCTGATCGCCGATGACCTAAAAAATATAGTGGAAAAAAGCGTACAGGGCGGTTTGCCGAAAACCGTTTTGATTCCCTCCACCCTCGGCGACCACCCGACTCTCAAAGGTTCTCTGACCCTGATTTTGGCCAAAAAATTCGCCTCTGCCAGCTAAATACAAAAATTCTTCCCCCAAACTCTTGACAATTCTAAATTTCGTGTTAAAAATATATGACAAACTTTGTTTGTTTTCTCAACAAACTTTGCATAAAATCTGAGAATTTCAAAAAAACATTGAATTTTTCAAACAAAAATAAGAGAATTGTAAAAAATAAATTTTCAGTTCTTTTTTTTTAAAGTTTCGGTTTAACCGGGTTATTTAACATTAATCTTTCCAAAGCCCGGATAAAAGAGCGCTTGAGTACAGCTAATGCTTGAGTTTATTAGTTTTTTTATATAGGCAATTTTTACAATTTACGTTTTTAATTTTTTTCGGCTCTCGAAAATCCAAATTTTGGGGGCCAGAACCGGCTAAACAGCCGAAAAAAACAATTGAGAATATTTAGGAATTTTCGATTGAACGAGGGTCACAATATGATTAAAACACTAAGAAAACCGATCTTTTGCTGTCTTAGTTTGATTATTTGTTTTCTTATTTTGGGCGGCATTGCCAACGCCCAGAAAAATGTGGGAAGCATAATCGGAACTGTTAAAGATCCAAACGATGCGCTGGTGCCGAACGCCAAGATCGTTGTCACCAACAATGCAACCAACATCAGCCGTGAGACGACCAGTGATGATTCCGGAAATTTCACGGTTACAAACCTGGAACCCGGAAATTACAAGGTAACGGTTGAGGCCTCGGGATTTAAAACTCTGGTTTTGAGTTCGGTAACGGTGGAGACCAACGCCCGCGTTGCGCTCAATACGGTGTTCACCGAATTGTCCAACGTCGAAGGGGAGGTCGTAAATGTCGAAACCGACAGCGCCCCTTTGGTTGAAAGTGAAACCAGCGTCCGCGGTGACATTATCACCGGTCGGGAAGTCGTGGATCTTCCGATTCCGCAGAGAAACTTTACGCTTTTGGCCGGATTGTCGCCGGGCGTAACCCGACCTTCGGGCGGATCTGTCGGCGTTCTTGGCGGTTCCAACCGGGTCGACCCCGGTGCCGGAAACCCCTCGACCGAATCGACTCGTTTTCGCGAATCGGGCGGTTCGGTGATTTCGGCCAACGGCGCGCGCGTCACCCAGAACAATTTTTCGCTGGACGGTGTGGACAACAACGAATCCCAATTCGGGCAGATCGCCATTTACCCCAATCCGGACGCGATCGCCGAATTCAAGATCGAGACCAGCGTCCCTTCGGCCGAATCCGGAAGGGCGGCCGGGGCGATCATTTCCACCACCTTCAAATCCGGCGGTAATGACATCCACGGAACGGTTTTCGAAAATTATCAGGGACGGTTTTTAAGTGCCGCCGCTTCCCAGTTTGATGAGAACGGAACCAACAGCGGAAACAGTCCCAATTATGTGACCCATAACTACGGCGGAACCGTCGGCGGTCCGATCTGGTTCCCGAGACCGGGAATCAACGGAAAAGACCCGTTCTGGTATGACGGACGGAATCGGACCTTCTTTTTCGTGTCGTTTGCCGGACAAAGGAATGGAACCCCGGCTTTCGGCGGCGGCGAATTCCCCTTTGTAACGGTTCCGACGGCCCGGCAAAGAGCCGGAGATTTCGGGGAGATGCTGGTCACCTTGCCGAATGCCGGCGGTTGCGGCAACCCGGACAACGCGGCCTTTTGTCAAACCTTCAATCTGGCCGGCGGCGGAACGGTTATGGCTCCGATCGGAACTATTTTTGACCCGCTGGGAAATCCGATTCCCGGTAATAATCTGGCCAACTGCCCGATTTGCGGAGCGTTTTCGACCTTCGGATCGAGTTTGCTCAACGCCTATCCGCTTCCGACCCAACCGGGGTTGCAAAACAACTACCGGCGGAACCGGGCTGAAAAATCGAACGTTGACAGCTTCGATGTCAAGATCGACCATAAGATCAGCGACAAGAATTCGATTTTCGGCCGTTACAGCTGGTCGAAGAACTCCCGCATCCGGGACAATAATTTTCCGCTCGGGACCTCCCCCAACGGCAACGATCTTCCCTCGGGATTCGGGGCCGGTGATGAGTTCGGAAATTCCCGCGGAATAACCCTCGGTGATACGCATATTTTCACTCCTACGATCGTCAATGACATGCGCGCCGGTTGGACCAAGGTTGAGATCGGAATCAACAACCCCGGCATTAACGGCGCTCTGGGATTTAATCCCGGCGTTACCCAATCGCTCGGCGGAAACAACATCAACGTTTGCGGAACCTGCGACGGCATCATCCTCCTCGGCATCGTCGATCGGAATGATCTGAGCCAGGAGTTCGTCGGGGACGGCGGCCCGTTCTTTTTCCTTTCAAACAACTACAACTTTGCCGACACGGTAACGATCGTCAAAGGAAATTCGATCTTTAAGTTCGGAACCGACCTTCGGAACCGGCGCAATACCAATTTCGACGGTGGCCGCAACGGCGGCATCAAAGGGCAGTACCAATACGGTACTTCGGCCGGCGGTTTCGTGGCCGGAAACTATGACGGCATCGGCCCCAACGATACGGGATCGGCGATTGCCAATATGCTTCTCGGTTATCAGCCGGGATTTGTCGGAAGAGGAACCCCGGGCGGACCCTTTACTTCGCAGAATGCCGAAATGGCCTTCTTCGTTCAGAACGACTGGAAAGTCAATTCGGACCTGACGCTAAATCTCGGATTGCGGTACGACATTTTCACCGCTCCGACCGAAAGATTCGACCGGCAGTCCAATTTTAATCTGGCCACCGGAAATATCGACGTGGCGGGCGACAACGCTCCCGGCGGTCGCGATCTGGCGAGCAACGATTTGAACAACATCGGTCCCCGGATCGGTTTTGCTTACAGCGGCCTTTTGGACAGCAAGAGAATGGTTTTAAGGGGTGGCTACGGGATCGTTTATACGACCGATGTCAGCGGGGTTCAGCCCCTGACGGCCAATCCCGGAACCGGGGCGGCCAACTTCAGTTGTAACCCGATCACCAATCCGGGCAATTGTCCCGCCGGTTATCCGCTGGGAAGGAACCCGTTCGAAGCTGGGATTCCCTTCGCGCCGGGGTCGGATGTCATCGCTCAGAGGGGAACGAGCTTCCCGGCTCCGACCGGATCGACCATCATTTACAACGACCCGGATCGGCGGGATGCTTACGTTCATCAATACAATTTGACGCTTCAATATGAATTCTGGAAGAACTGGTTGGGCGAAATCGCCTACGTCGGATCGAGCACCAGAAATCTTTTGATCGTCAGGAACATCGGCACCCAAAACAATCAGGGCGGTCCCGGATCGAGGCAGGTTACCAATATCGGAACGGTCGTCGCCTCCGAATACACCGGAAGCGCCAGATATGACGCCTTCCAGTCAAAACTTGAGAAACGGTTTACCAGGGGATTGTCGATCCTGGCCACTTACACTTTTTCCAAGGCCATCGACGACACGCCCGGCGGTTTCTGTTTCGGAGGAACCGGTCCGGCCACCTGCGGCCCGGATGATCCGCTTCGACCCGATCTTGATCGGGGGCTGTCGGATCTGGACATTCCGCACCGGTTCACGTTTGCCAGCGTTTGGGATCTGCCGTTTGGAAAGGGAAGACAATTCCTCGGAGACATACCAACGGCGCTTGATGCCGTGATCGGCGGGTGGCAATTGAACAACATCGTTACCATCCAAAGCGGTCCGAGATTTACTCCGAACTGGCGCGGCGGAAGGCCCGACATCATCGGTGATCCGACCGCGTCCGCCGCCCAGAGGGCTCAGGGCATCTTGTTTAACGCGGCCGCCTTTACGGCCCCGACAACTCAGGTTTTCGCCGCCGACACCGGATGTTTTACCGCCGGAGTGGCCAACGGAAATTGTCCGATGATCGGAACGCTCGGAAGAAACACCTTGCAGGGTGAGCGACAGGAATACTGGGACGCCTCTTTGTTTAAGAACTTCCCGATCCGTGCCATCAGCGAAGCCTTCAATGTTCAGGTGCGGATTTCCGCTTACAATGTCCTAAACCACGTAAATCGCGGAACGCCCGTTTCCAACATCGAGGACGCCAACTTCGGTCGGGATTTCTCCGAACAAAGGCGAAGACAAATGGAGTTTGGATTGAAGATTATTTTCTAATCACATTCTAAATTTCAATCGATAAAGGATGAGTGGCGTGTGATGAAAATTGCCCGCCACTTATTTGTTTCAAATCAATTGCGGGAAGATAATTGATTTACAACGATTTCAGGGCTTTTTGAGTCTTAAAGTTCTGAGACAAATAACGAAAGTCGCCGCTTGTTTTTTTTTGCTTTTTTCATGGGTTTTTCTGGGACAAAGTTTTTCTTGGTTTCGGCTCTGCTTGTTCAGGTGGCCTTTGGGATTCTCTTTTTCCCGACGAGCGGTCTGGCGCAAATCAGTCAGGATGCTTTGATCCCGGCCGGGCAAAAAGACCTCAATGACCTGCGGAAAAGGGGGTTCGCCCTTTTGCAAAAAGGCGCCTGGTCGGAGGCAAATTCGGTTTTTGAGGAAATTCTGAAACAGGATAAAAGGGACGAACTTTCCCTTTACGGAAATTCGCTGGCGCTTTTTAATTTGAATCGGGTTTCCGAGGCGGAGGAAAACATAAAAAAGGCGATCGGCCTTCTGACCGAAAAAGGGGAAAATTCGCCTTTATTGCCCGACGCTCTGGTTTTGTCCGGCGTGATTTCCGCCACCCTGCACAAAAATTCCGAGGCCGTAAAAGCTCTGGAACGGGCCGTCGGTTTGGCCCCGGAACATTTCGACGCCAATTTTTCGCTCGCCCGGGCGCTTTTCGGAAACGGGGATCTGGTCGGGGCCGTCCGGTTTTTTACCAAGTCGGTTTCGATCCAGCCCCAAAATCTGAAGGCGCGGTTTTTTCTGGCGACGGCTCTGGAAAGAAAGGGTGATTTGGAGGAGGCTTTGAAACAATACCGTTTGGTGGTCAAGCAGAACCCGAATTATCCGGAGGGTAATCTGGGGTTGGGGTCGCTTTTGATCAAAACCGAGGGGGATTCATCGGCCGACGGATTGTCGGCCCTGCAAAAAGCCGTCGGGTTGAACGGAAATTTATACGAGGCCCAGATCCTTTTGGGGAAAACACTGGTCAGATTAAACAGATCGGACGATGCGGTTCCCCATTTGCAGAAGGCCGCAGAACTGGCGCCCGAGAATCCGGAACCGCATTATCAGTTGGCTTTGGCTTTTCGCCGGATCGGGAAAAAAAAGGAAGCCGCCGATGAGATGGCGAAGGTGAAAAAAATCCATGAAACGCGGCGCGGGGTTAAGGAAAATGATTAAACAGCAGGGGGTTGTTTTATGTTTGATCAAAATTTCGGAAAGTTGTTGTTGAGGCTCAGCCTGTTGGTTCTGGTATTTGTTCCGAATCTTGTTTCGGGGCAGGAAAAAGCGGAAAAAAACGCCCAACCCGAAAAGAGCATCGGAGGCCAGGAGCACCAGTCGGAAATTTACGGGGTCCGGATCGGAATGGATATCCCGACCGCCTTGAGAACGGTTTTTATCAACGCCAACCGCAAACCGGGACAGGAAAAACCGGATGCCATGCGCCGGGAGGGAAAGGACAAAAAGGACATCAGGATTTTGTACAAGGATCTGCCCAAAGGCGAATTGCAGATCGTTTTCGCCGAGGGAAAATTGGTCCGCGAGATCTCGCTTTTGTACCGGGAAGCGCCGCTGGTCGATGAACTGAGATTGCCTTATACCTCGACCATCGGAAGCAATTCGAGCACCATTTATTCGACCTCGGCCGAACAGGGCGGTGTTTCAGCCCCGGCGATCAACGACGGCTCAACCAGCATCGAGGAATTCGGCTCAAAAAAACAGGGCGATATCGATCAGTTCAGCGCCAAAAAGATCGGAAACATTTCCCGCAGTCAGCCCGATCTTCTCGACGGAGCCAGATATGACGACCGGTATTCCGTCGGTTTTACGGACAATCTGAAACTTCAAAGGATCTGGTGGCGCGAGGAAAAAACCGAGATTGAATTCAGAGTCAGGGTGGCCTTTATCGGTAAAAAGGTAACTCAGGCGGGCGGGCGGTTCGTCCCTTCGATAGTTCAAAAAACGGTGTCCGTTTCCCCGGATGATGAAGAGGTGTTCAAGAAATTTTTGAAGGAAAGCACGAGGGCATTATAAGGAGCATTTAAGATGGGAAAAATTGGTAAATTGATCGCGGTTTTTTTGATCCTTTTCGGTTTGGCCGGATCGGGTTTCGGGCAAAAGTCCGGGGACGAAAAGAAAAAAAGCGACAAAGAGGAAAGAAGCATCGGGGGCGAGGAGCATGATTCCAATATTTACGGCGTGACGATCGGAATGGATGTTTCCACCGCGCTTGAGGCCGTTTTCCGGACCGCCCGCCGAAAACCGGGTCAGGAAAAACCCGACGCCATGAAAAAGGAGGGGGAGAACAAAGCCGATATCCGGGTGGTTTACAAAGAGTTGCCCAAAGGGGAACTGCAAATTTTGTTCGCCGGGGGAAAATACGTCAAGGAAATAATCCTCCAATACGAACAACCGATCCAATATTCCGATCTACGCTTGCCGCCTTCGGGTGATGTCGGTGCGGCGCTTGGAGGGCAAAGGTACGACGACCGCTATACGGTCGGCTACACCGACAGCCAAAAGGTTCAGGGCGTTTGGTGGCGGGACGAAAAAACCGATGAGGGGTTTCAGATCCGGGTTATCTTCACTTCGACCAATCGATTGAAGAATTCTCAGTTTGGGTCTCAAAAGATCCTCCAAAAAGCGATCTTCGTAACTCCGGGGGACGAAAAGGCCTTTGCTTCGGCGATGGAAAAAAGGCAACAATAATAAAGAAGTTATGGTACTGCGGGCGGCTGAAAAAAAGCGGATGTTATTAAAACCGGTTGTGTTAATGATCGGTTTAATGGTGATCTGCTTTTGCCCGGATAAGAGCGTTTTCGGGCAAACGCGCTCCAATCCGAGGGTTTCTTCCCAGACCAATCAGGTTTTGCAAAACGCCTCGGATTTTATCCGTTCGGGAAAATTCGCCGAAGCCGAGACCATTTTGCGGGAATATCTGGTGAAAACCCCTAAGGACAACAAAGCCCGCATCCTTTTGGCGGTGGCGTTGGATCAGCAGAACCGGACTTCGGAGGCCGAGGAAATTTACCGGCAGGTTTTGAAAACAAATCCGAAGGAACTCTCCGCCCTGTCAAATCTGGGCATTTTGTTGGCCAAGACCAACCGGATTCCCGAAGCCATCGAGACTTTGGAAGGGGTTTTGCGGATTCAGCCCGGACACCAGCAGGCCCGTTACAATCTGGCGGCGCTTTACACCACCCGCAACGAATTTCAAAAGGCCTTGCCTTTGCTGGAAGGTTTGCTGGGGATCACAGCCCGGCAGAAGACCCCCAAAACCGATGATCTGGCGCTTTTGTTTTCCCTGACAAAAACCTATGCGGCCCTCGGCAAAACCAAAGAGGCCGAGGCTGCGGCGGCCATTCTCGAGGCTCAAAACCCCGAGGATGAAAGGTTGCTTTTCACGCTCGGGTTGGTTTTGGCCGAAAGCAATATGTACGAAAAGGCCAGAGACCTGTTCGAGAAAGTAAACCGGAAAAAACCTGAAAATTTCGATGTTTTGTATAACCTGGGAGTCACCTATTACAATCTCGACCGGCTCGATCAGGCGCGAACGTCATTTCAGAAAGCGGCCGATCTAAATCCCTCGGCGCCCGAGGTTTTCTACCGTTTGGGTTTGATCGCCTCGGCCAAAGGAGAATCGGAAAACGCTTTGGGTTTCTGGCTCAAATCCCTGGAGCTTCGGCCTGAATACCCCGAAGCCAACTTTTTGATCGCCGAGGAATTGTCTCGCCGGAGCCTTTACACCGGAGCGACGGATTTTTACCAGAAAGCCAGTCGGCAACAACCCGCAAGCGTGCTTTACCAGGTCAGATTGTGCGTCAACTTCATTCGTTTGAGGCAATATGAAAAGGCCAGAGCCGTACTCGATCAGGCCGATTCCAAAAATCCCGATCAATTGAATCTGGTTTTCCTGCGGGGTTTTTTGGCGCGGGCCGAAGGTGTTTATGACGAGGCCATCGAGGCCTTCGAAAAAGTTTTGAAAATGTCCCCGAAAAACGCCGACGCGATGGCCAATCTGGGGTTTTTGGCCTATCAAAGAGGCGAAGATCAAAAAGCGGAAAAACTTTTGCGGGAAACTCTGAAACTCGATCCGGACAATTTTTCCGCCCATTACGATCTGGGGCGTCTTTTGGTGAGGCTGAAAAGATTTGATGAGGCCCTGCCCGTTCTTGAGCGGGGGGTGAAACTGGAAAAGAACGATCCGGGCATTCAGTATCAGTTGTTTATCGCTTATTCGCGTCTGAAACAAAAGAAAAAGGCAGACGCCGCTCTGGCGGAATTCAAAAGGTTGGAGAAATTGGTCAGTCCCACTTCCGGGTCGGCCATGTCGGACGAATCAGGAAGGGATGTTCCCAATTTGTCCGAGGACAATTGACCGCATTTTTTATGAACAAAACTTTTTTTGCAGGCTTGATTTTTCTGGCCCTGGTCTGTTTTGCCCTGACCGCAAAAGGGCAAACCGGCCCGAGGGTGGAAAAGGTGGAACCGCCCAACTGGTGGGCCGGGCATTCCGTCAACCCGGTCCGGGTGCTGATCCGTGGGGCGGGTTTCCAAAACGCCTCGGTCAGATCGGCTGAAAAAAAACTGGTTCCGAAAAATTTCAAAGTAAATCAACGCGGCGATTATCTTTTCTTTGATCTTCAAATCGAGGATCAACTGAAACCGGGCAAATATCCGTTGGAAATAGAAACGCCGGACGGGAAAACAAAATTCACTTTTGAAATTTCCGAACCGCCCGACGCGGCGCACAATTTTCAGGGTATCGACAATAATGATGTGATTTATCTGATCATGCCCGACCGTTTCGCCAACGGCGACAAATCCAACGATTCTCCGGCGGGCGTTCCCGCAACCGCCAATGACCGAAATAATTCGCGGGCCTGGCACGGCGGAGATTTTCGCGGGATCATCAAAAACATCCCGTATTTGAAGGAATTGGGCGTTACGGCCATCTGGCTGACACCCTGGTACGACAACCCGGACGGTGTCAACGAATGCGATCGGCCCTGGTGTCCGAACACCAATTACCACGGGTATCACGCCATTGATTATTACGGCGTTGAAAATCGTTTCGGAACGATGGAAGACCTTCGGGAGTTGATCCGGGAATGCCATAAGAACGGCATCAAGGTGATCCAGGATCAGGTCGCCAATCACGTCGGGATCCAGCACCGATGGTCGAAAGCGCCGCCGCTCGAAAACTGGTTCAGCAAATACGAGCAAAACACCTTCAATAATTCGGTTTTGTTATCGCCGAATTCTTCGCAGATCGAAAAAATGAATCTGTTGACCGGTTGGTTCAACGAACTGTTACCCGATCTCAATCAATTTGAACCGGAGGTTGCGGGATACGAGATCCAGAACGCATTGTGGTGGATCGCGATGACCGGGATCGACGGAATTCGTCAGGACACGATCCAATATATGCCGAGGGAATTCATCCGCGATTGGTCGGCGGCGATCCTGAAACAGTACCCGAAGTTCTGGATGGTTGGCGAGGTTTTTGAGGAGGACTCCGCTCAGACGGCCTTTTTTCAGGGAGGAAAAACGGGTTGGGACGGGATTGACACCAATTTGCCGAGCGTTTTCGATTTCAAATTGTGGCGCACCTCGGAGCAGGTTTTCACCGGCAAAAAACCGGCCCGAGCTTTGCGCGATGTCTTGAAATACGACGGACTTTACCCGGACATCAACAAAGTAACTCTTTTAGCCAACAACCACGACACCGACCGTTTTATGTCGCTCGAAGGGGCAACCAAGGAAGGCGCCAAACTGCACATCGCCTTTGTTCTGGCGACGCGCGGCATTCCCCAACTTTATTACGGCGAGGAGATCCTGATGACCGGCGGGCACGATCCCGACAACCGAAAGGATTTTCCGGGCGGTTGGCCGGAAGACGAACAGAGTAAATTTACCCAGGCTGGAAGAACCGCCGATGAACAGGAGATGTTCGAGTGGACCCGTAAATTGATCGCCGCCAGAAAGAATAACGCCGCGATGCGGGAAGGGAAAACGATCGACGTCCTTTATAACGACGGTTTATACGCTTTTCGAAGAAGGAAAGGCGATAATGACATTCTTTTTATCTTCAACCCGAAGGATCAAAAACAGACCATTTCATTTGACAGGGAATTGATAAATGCGGTTGATAAAAATTGTTATTTTAGTATTTTGAAGGATCCGAAGACCGGATTGTCCGAAGGCGGAAGGTGCCCGGATGCGGGAAGTAACAAGGTCGAAATCACGGTTGAAGCAAAGTCTTTGATGGCCGTTGAATTTGGGAATTTAACAGTTGTCCCAACAAGATAATATCGGGCTGAAAAAAAATTGTATTATTTTGAAAGGCCAGCCTTTAACATTTATTTAACGAATTAATAAAACTATGAAATTTCCAAGAGCCAGCGGGGTTTTACTTCATCCGACATCTTTGCCGGGCGATTACGGCATCGGCGATCTCGGCCGCGAGGCCTACAACTTTGTCGATTTTCTTTATTCGGCCAAACAAACCTACTGGCAGATCCTGCCGCTCGGGCCGACCGGGTTCGGCGATTCTCCGTATCAATGTTTTTCGGCTTTTGCCGGCAACACCAATCTCATCTCGCCGGAGATTCTGGTCGAGGAGGGACTTCTAACGGAGGAGGATCTGGAGGATAAACCGGATTTTCCCGAGGAAAAGGTCGATTTCGGGGCGGTGATCGATTGGAAAAACGAGATTCTCCGGAAGGCTTACGAAAATTTTCGCCGAACCACCAGCGTGACTTTGCGCGGGTCTTTCGAGTCGTTTTCGCAACTGGTCGCCGGGTGGCTCGAAGAATACGCGCTTTTTCGGGCGATCAAGATGACGCAGGGCCAAAAGATGTGGCTCGAATGGGAAAAACCTTTGCGGCTTCGCGATGAGGATGCGCTGGCCAAAGCCCATGAGGATTTGATCGAGGAGGTTCTGGCCCAGAAATTCTATCAGTTCCTGTTTTTCAAACAATGGAACCGGCTCAAGAATTACGCCAACGGGAAAGGCATCAAGATCATCGGCGATGTCCCGATCTTCATTTCGTTCGATTCGGCCGACGTCTGGTGCGATCCGTCGCAGTTCAAGCTAAAGGATGACGGTTCGCCAAAAGTGGTGGCGGGGGTTCCGCCGGATTATTTCAGCAAAACCGGCCAATTATGGGGGAATCCGATCTACAACTGGGACAAGATGCGTTCCGAGGGGTTCCGTTGGTGGATCGAACGGGTCAAGTTTACCTTGAAAACGGTCGATATTCTGCGGATCGATCATTTTCGGGGTTTCGCCGCCAGCTGGGAGGTTCCCGGCGGAGACAAAACGGCCGAGAACGGACACTGGGTCAATGTTCCCGGTCAGGAATTGTTTCACAGACTGAAAAACACGCTCGGTCAATTGCCGATCCTGGCCGAAGACCTCGGGGTGATAACGCCGGATGTCGAGGCTCTGCGGGACGGTTTCGGTTTTCCGGGAATGCGGATTTTGCAGTTCGCCTTCGGGGGCGATGCGGAAAATCCGGATCTGCCGCACAATTACATCTCCAATTGCGTGGCCTACACCGGGACTCACGACAACGACACGACCGTCGGTTGGTTCAACTCGCAGGTCGGTGGCGGTTCGACCCGCGATCAGACGCAGATCCGCCAGGAACACGATTATTGTCTGAATTATCTCGATTCCGACGGCGAAGAGATCAACTGGGATTTCATCCGGTCGGTTTGGGCTTCGGTGGCCGACACGGCCATCGCGCCGATGCAGGACCTGCTGGGGCTCGGAACCGAGGCCAGGATGAACCTTCCGGCGTCGCAATCGGGCAACTGGCACTGGCGCTGTCCGAAGGGGAGTTTTTCCTCCGAAACCGCGGGTCGTTTGAAAAAACTGACTGAGATTTACGGGCGCAAATAATGAGATTTTTTTTGTTTTTGGATCGGTGGGTTTTTTCTTTTGCCTTTTGATCGCGGTTTTGGCGGTTCATTTTCACCTGCAACGCAAAGCGCGGTTTTTGGCCGATGAGATGTTGGCCGGGAACACCGAAAAATTCAACCGGCAGATCAAAGCAAACGCCTGGACCGCTCTGGTCAGATCGGGTATTTGGGGGCTTTTGTTTCTAATAGATGGAATTTGGGGTTGGCAACAAGCCGAAGCCGGCAGGTTCAAATTCTTTTTTGTAATTTTAATATTTCTCGGTTTGTTTTTCTTTTTTTGGGGATTTAAGAATTTTTCTTTTGAAATGAAGAGAAAAAAAGATCTGCGGTAAATTTTTTTAAGTCTATGAGAAAAAAATTAAGGTCACTTGGGTTTTTGCTTTTAGCCTTGCCGGTTTTTTGGGGAGCGGTTTCCGGCCAAACGCCGACGGTCAGCAAGGTCGAGCCGCCGAACTGGTGGAACGGGATGACGATCAATCCGGTTCGCCTTTTGATAACCGGTAAGAACCTCAAAGATGCGCGTGTTTTTGCTCCGGCCGGAAGCGGGCTGAAGGCTTCCAATCTGAGTTGGAGCGAAAACGGGGATTACCTTTTCTTTGACCTTGAGATCGCCCCCGGCACCAAGGTCGGAAAATACAACCTTAAAATCCAGACCGAAAAAGGTTACACCGACGCCGCTTTTGAGATTTCTCAAAGGCTCGACCGGAAAGGTCGTTTTCAGGGGTATTCAACCGATGATGTGATCTACGCCATCATGCCGGACCGTTTCGCCGACGGCGACCGTTCAAATAATGATCCGGCCAAATCGAAAGGGCTGTACAACCGAAAAGAACCGAAATATTACCACGGCGGAGATCTGCAGGGGATCATCGATCATCTGTCATATTTAAAGAGCCTCGGGGTGACGGCCATCTGGACGATGCCGGTTTACGACAACAACGACTCTCTGGATTACATCGAGAAATTCAACGATCAGCCGACGACCGGTTATCACGGTTACGGAGCGATCGATATGTACGGCGTGGACGAGCATATGGGCGATATGGCCAAATTGCGCGAGTTGATCGACAAGGCCCACGCCATGGGTTTCAAAATGATTCAGGATCAGGTCGTCAATCACACCGGGCCTTATCATCCCTGGGCGAAAAACACGCCGACCCCGACCTGGTGGAACGGAACCTGGGACAAACATTTATCGAACAACTGGCAGAAATGGACCGGAATGAACCCGCGGGCCAGTTACCAGACTCAAAAGAGCAATCTGGAAGGTTGGTTCATAGACATCCTGCCCGACTTCAACCAGCACGACCCGGAAGTTGAAAAATATCTCATTCAACACACCATCTGGTGGCTTGAGATGACCGGGTTTGACGCCATCCGAATGGACACTTTGCCGCACGTTCCCCGGTCATTCTGGACGCTCTGGATGGCGGCGGTAAAACGCGAATATCCGAGGGTCAACGTCCTCGGGGAACTTTTTGACGGCGATCCGGCGCTTCTGGCTTATTATCAAACCGGCCGGATCGGCCGCGACGGGATCGACACGGGGATCGATACGCTTTACGATTTCGGACTGTTTTACGAGATCCGGAAGTCTTTTGCCGGGGGCGGGGAGATCCGGGGTGTTTCGAAGATGCTGGCTCACGATTGGCTTTATCCCGATCCGACCGTTTTGACGACGTTCCTCGGGGTTCACGATATGGAACGGTTTATGAGCGTTCCGGGAGCGACGACCGACGGCCTGAAACTGGCCCAGACCTTTTTGATGACCGTTCGCGGAACACCGCTTCTCTATTACGGCGACGAGATCGCCATGCGCGGCGAGGGCGATCCGGACAACCGGAGAGATTTTCCCGGCGGATTTGCGGGCGATTCGCGCAGTGCCTTTTCTTCGACCGGAAGAACGTCCGAAGAGAATGAGGTCTGGAATCACGTCGCCCTTTTGGGAAAACTCCGGGCGGAACTCGAACCATTAAGACGGGGGAGATCGCTCGATCTGCTGGACGAGCCACAGCAAAGCGCCTTTGCCCGGATCACCGCAAAAGAGGCGGTTATTGTGGTTTTCAACAATGATCCCCAACCGGCGGAGGTGTCATTTGATATTTCGATGATCAAACAAATCCCGGCCGGAGCGGTTCTGGTGGATCGTTTGGGAAACATCGGTCAGGTCAAACCGGCGGATGGAATTTTCAGGATCACGGTTCCGGGGCGTTCGGCCGGTATTTTTGGAATTAAATAAAATGAGGGATTTTGGAGAGGAAAAACGATTGAATAAACAATGAGAGCGTTTTTGTTCGTTGGAATAATTTTTTCCGCATTTTTACTATTTTTAGGCATTTCGTCGAGAACGACGGCCGGGCATGTTTTGTCGAACGCCGTAATTATCGGCGGGATTCTGGTCGGCCTGTTTGTGGCAGTCATCTGGACCATTTCTTTTATTAAGGAGAAAAGGGAAAAACAAGGTTGATTTTCAATGGTTTTTCCCGAAAAAACAGTTATGAAGCAGAAACCGCATTTAAGCTTTTTTCAGATCTGGAACATGAGTTTCGGTTTTTTGGGAATTCAGTTCGGTTGGGGTTTGCAACTGGCCAATATGAGCGCCATTTACACCAAACTCGGGGCCAACCCGGACGATGTCCCGATCCTCTGGCTGGCCGGGCCGGTGACCGGTTTGTTGGTTCAGCCGATCATCGGTTCGCTGTCTGACAGGACCTGGAACTGGCTCGGAAGACGACGGCCCTATTTTACGACCGGAGCCATTTTATCGAGCATCGCCCTTTTTCTGATGCCCGATTCCCCGGCTCTCTGGGCGGCGGCCACTTTGCTCTGGGTTCTGGACGCCTCGATCAATGTCTCGATGGAGCCCTTCCGGGCCTTTGTCGCCGACAAACTCAATGAAAACCAGCGGACCACCGGTTTCATCATGCAATCCTTTTTCATCGGCATCGGGGCTTCTTTGGCCAACGCCCTGCCGATAATTTTGCGGAACTTCGGGGTTGAGGGAAATACTCCGACCGGGATTCCCCTGACCGTTTACTATTCCTTCAAGGTCGGGGCGGCCGCATTTTTGATCTGCGTTCTTTACACCGTTTTGACCTCCAAGGAATATCCCCCCGAGGACATGGAGGAATTCAATCGTTTGAAACGGGAAAAGGCCAGCCCGGCCAAACTGTTCGGCGAGATCTTCGAGGCTATGGGGAAAATGCCGACCACTATGAAACAACTGGCCGTGGTTCAGTTTTTCACCTGGCTCGGGCTTTTCTGTATGTGGATGTTTTACGGTTTGACCACTTCCTATCACGTCTTTAAAGCGCCGGACCGGAATTCCAAACTTTTCGATCAGGGAAGCGAATGGGGCGGCTGGATGTTCGCCATCTATTCGATAGTTTGTTTTATCGTCGCCTTTGCTTTGCCCTGGCTGGCCAAAAACATCGGCCGGAAAACGACCCACGCGCTCGCTCTGGCTCTCGGGGGGCTGGGTCTGCTTTCGATGTATTTGGTTGATTCCCCCAACGGCCAGTATTTTTCAATGATCGGGATCGGCATCGCCTGGGCCTCGACCCTGGCCATGCCCTACGCCATGCTTTCGAGCGCACTGCCGCCGGAAAGGATGGGGGTTTACATGGGAGTTTTCAACTTCTTTATCGTTATCCCGGAGATCATCGCATCATTTACCTTCGGGCCGATAATAAAGGCTCTTTTCGGCGAGAATTCCACCGTCGCCCCGCTTTATGTGGTGATGGCGGGAGGAGTGTTTTTCCTTTTGGCGGCGGTCGCCACCATTTTGATCGTCAACGATGTCGGGGATGAGACGATCCCGGTTCGGGCCGATGAAGGCGAGACCTTCACCGTTCAGGAAAGCGCACAGGCCGTTCCGAGCAGCGGTTTGATCGAGTAGGTCTGGAAAATTATGTTCAAAAAAAAATCAAGGAAATTTTCAGTTTGTTTGATCCTGGCGGTTCTCCTCCTTTCAACCCTGAACCAAATTTCGTTTGGACAGGAAACGCCGGCCCGGGATTTTTCCAAAACCACGGCCCGCGTTTCGCCGGATTGGATCAGGGACGCCGTTATTTATCAGATCTTTCCGCGTCAATATTCCCAAAAGGGGGATTTCAATTCGATCACTTCGGATCTTGATCGTTTGAAGGATCTGGGCGTGACGGTCATCTGGTTGATGCCGATCCATCCGATCGGGCAGGAAAAGAAAAAGGGAACCATCGGCTCCCCTTATGCCGTTCGCGATTATTACGCCGTCAATCCGGATTACGGGACCAAAGAGGATTTCAGGCGACTTGTGACGGAGGCCCACAAAAGGGGTTTGAAGGTGATCATCGACATCGTCGCCAATCACACCGCCTGGGATTCGGTGATGATGAAAACACCGGCCTTTTACACTCACAACGATCAGGGGGAGATCATTCCGCCGGTCCCGGATTGGGCCGATGTCGCCGATCTCAATTACGATAACCCGGACCTCAGAAAATATATGATCGAAATGCTCAAATTCTGGGTTCGGGATTTCGATCTGGACGGTTACCGGTGCGACGTGGCGGGTTTCGTGCCGACGGATTTCTGGGAAGATGCCCGGCGCGAGGTCGATAAGGTCAAAAAGGACACGATCTGGCTGGCCGAATGGCACGAACCGGATCTGCTGGTCGAGGCTTTTAATCTCGATTACGCGTGGGCTTTGCACAGTTCGATCGACGAAGTCCTCCACGGACGAAAACCGGCTGGGGCCATTCGGGAAACCTGGGAGGCTGAACGGGCTCGTTTTCCGATGAATTCGCTTCACATGCGGTTTACCGACAACCACGACGAACGGCGGGCCATCGCCCGTTTCGGCGAGGGCGGAGCTCTGGCCGGGCAGGCGCTGGTTTTCACCCTCGACGGCGTTCCGCTGGTTTACAACGGGATGGAGGTCGGCGATACGGCGGAATCGGGTTTTCCGGCCCTTTTTGAAAAAATGCCGATCTTCTGGGACATCAAGGTCCGAAGGCCGGAGTTTCCCGCCTTTTACGACGGAATGATCAAATTGCGAAAACATCATCCGGCCTTGAGGAGAGGTCAGGTCAACTGGGTGAAAAATTCCGACCCGGACCGGGTTTTGTCATTTTGGCGAAAGGATGCCAACGAGGAAATTCTTGTAGCCATCAATATGACCAACGCGCCGTTTTTCGGTTCGGTCGAGGTCGGCGGACGTTTTGAGGAAATCACCCCGAACCGGGAAAAATCAGCGGTCGGTTTGCCCGCCTTGAGCCTCGGTTCATTTGAATTTCGGATCTTCAAAAAGACCCCGTAGGGGCAGGTCTTGTGCCTGCCCGTTGCCTTGCCCGTTGCGCCCGACGACGCGAAAAACGGTTGATGTCAAACGGTCTCATTTTTAACGCGGATTTCGGCCCTGCGGTCGATCGGGCAGGCACAAGACCTGCCCCTACGATTTATGGTTAAACGAATTTTATTTTTGGCTTTTGGTTTTTGCCTTTTTAATTGTTTGGGTTTTTCTCAAACTCTCGCGCCGGGCGGGCCGGGAAATGACGCCCAATGGGCGACGGCCGGAAAACAGGGCGTCGGCACCTCGGTCGGTCTCGAATCAAAGGTCTGGTTCACTCTGGCGGACGGCGTTTTGACCGAGGTTTATTATCCGAATGTGGCTGTGGCCAATGTTCAGCTTTTGCAGTTTGTGGTGGTCAATAAGAAAACCGGAAAGGTGGAAACGGAAAAAGAGGATACGGTAAAAGAGGTGAATTTGCTGGATGAAAAATCGCTTCCAGTTATGTCGGTTTTAAGCAATCAGCCAACTTCACCCGCTTATTATCAAACCAATTGGGCGAAGGATAAAAAATGGCGCATCAGAAAAAAATACATTACCGATCCGGTAAGGAATACGGTTTTGATCGAAGTTGAATTTTCACAAAATCTGGATTCTGAGGATGATTATGATGTTTATGTTTATTATGACCCTTCATTAAATAACAGCGGTTTGTATGATACGGCCTGGTCGGATAAAGGAAACCTTTTGGCCTCGGACGGAGATAAGGTATCTTCATTATCCTCAGCTTTCGGTTTTTCATTGATCACAAACGGATTTTTGGGTACAAGCGACGGTTTAACTCAATTAAAAACAAAAAAGAAACTGGACATTTACGAGAAAGCCGAAAATGGTAACGTCGTTCAATTTGCAAAGTTGAAATTCTTTGTTGGGGAGACTGATTCAGGCAGGGTTCATTACCGCGATACTTTGGGGTTGGGTTTTGGGAAAACCCCGATTGAGGCAACTCAAGCTTCAACCACATCTTTAAAAAAGGATTTTCTAAAAACCTTTTCCGAATACCAACAAGGCTGGTCGGATTATCTCAAAACGCTTCCCAAAATAAACCCCAAATATCAGGCTCAGTTCAACATGGCGGCGATGGTTCTCAAAGCTCACGAGGATAAGACCGATCGCGGGGCCAATATCGCCTCTTTAACGGTTCCGTGGGGCGGCGGGGCGAACGCCAATGAGGACAATGTCGGCGGGTATCATCTGGTCTGGTCGCGCGATCTTTATCAGGTGGCGACGGCCTTTATGGCTCTCGGGGACCGGGACGGGGCCAATCGGGCGCTCGATTTCGTTTTTAACGTTCAGCAAAAACCGGACGGGAGTTTTCCGCAGAATTCCCGGCTCGACGGAACGCCTTTCTGGGAATCGCTCCAACTCGACGAGGTCGCCTTTCCGCTGATCCTGGCTTATCAGTTGGGGCGTTTCGACAAGAAGACCTGGGAGAACCACGTCAAAAAGGCCGCCGATTTCATCGTCAAAAACGGCCCGGCCACGCCGCAGGAGCGTTGGGAAGAGGAGGGCGGTTATTCGCCTTCGACGATCGCGGCCGAGATCGCCGGTCTGGTCTGCGCCGCCGACATCGCCCGGAGGAACGGGGACGACAAAAGCGCCGAACTTTATCTGAAAACCGCCGACGAATGGGAGGCCAACATTGAAAAATGGACCGCCACCACGACCGGAAAATACGGGGACGGTCAATATTATCTGCGGATCACAAAAAACGGGAAGCCCGATTCGGGCGACAAACTCGAACTCAATAACGGCGCCGGAGAATTTGACGAAAGGGACATCGTCGATGCCGGTTTTCTGGAACTGGTCCGCCTCGGGATCAAAGCCCCGGATGATCCACTGATCCAAAAAAGCGTTCGGGTGATCGATCAGGTGATCAAGGTCGAAACACCGAACGGGCCGGGTTTTTACCGTTACAATCACGACGGTTACGGCGAGATGGACGACGGCCGGCGCTGGAACTGGGACGGGAAATACACGGGCAAGGGCCGCCTCTGGGCCTTGCTTTCGGGTGAACGCGGAGAATACGAACTGGCGCTTTACAATTACGTTCACGAAAAGTTTCTTCGGGAAAATAAAAACAATCTTCCGCGCAAATTGACCACTGGGGAAAGTATAATTTTCGGGAACAAAATCAGCGCCGGGGAAAGGCTCGATCATATGATGGGTTTCGCCAACGAGGGTTTGATGATCCCCGAACAGATCTGGGATAAAAAGGAAACCCCGGCCAATATTGACCGGCAATTTGTCCCCGAACTCAAATTCGGCGAGGGAACCGGTTCGGCCACACCGCTGGCCTGGTCGATGGCGCAGTTTATTCGTCTGGCGGTAAATTTGAAGGAAGAGCGAAATCTGGAAACGCCGGATATCGTTTATCAAAGGTATGTGTGGAATAAAGAAAACATTCCGTTAAATGGTGATTTTCCCGGTTTAGCGAAAAGTATATTTGATATTAAGTGTTGGGAGCCAAAGTTTTGGAAAGATTGTTCGTATGTTACAACTTTTGAGGAGAATATTGCTCAAACCCCCATTTTGAGAAATTGTCATCTTGGCGGTTTTTATATTGCTTGTAAAAATCCTTCCAACGAGATGCATGCCTGCTTTAGTTACACAGGTAAATTCAAAACACTTGAAATTGCCGGGGATTTCACCGACTGGAAACCACAAAATTTAAATGTCGTCAAAAAAACATCAAAATATTCGGCGCCCTGTTTTAATTTTTCCAAAAATGCCCGCGTCGAATACAAACTGATCGTTGACGGCCAATGGATCACCGACCCGCTCAATCCGAAAAAAATCGACAACGGCGTCGGCGGGGAAAATTCGGTTTTGGAGATGCCGGAATACAAACCGACCGTCTGGGACAGGGAAATCCCCGCATCCCCGCTCGATCCGAAAATCGCCGAACTCGAAATCGACAGCAAAAAGTACGGCCAACGAAAAGTGAAAATTTACGTCCCCTCCGAGTTTTACAAACGCGGGGTGGCGCCCAAACTTCCGGTTCTCTACTTGCAGGACGGGAGCGATTACATCAAACGGGCCAAAGCCATAACCATTCTGGAAAATCTGATCGCGGCCAAAAAGGTCGAACCGTTTATGATCGTTTTCATCGACCCGGTGGACCGGATGAAAGAATACTGGGCCAATGACGATTTCGCCGATTTCGTCGCGCTGGAAATAGTCCCGGCGGTGGAAAAGAAATATTTTTCGGTGGTCAAAACCGGCCGGGAAAACCGGGCCCTGCTCGGGGCATCTTTGGGCGGGATAACCAGCGTCTGGATCGGTCTCCGGCATCCCGACAAATTCGCCCGGATCGGGGGGCAGTCGAGTTCCTTCTGGGTGGATGATAAACGGGTGGTCAAAGAGTTGGAAAAACTCGACCCGGCCAAAAACCGGTTCACCTTTTATTTCGACGACGGGATTCTGGAAGAGGTTGATGACACCTGGGAGGTTGCGGAAATTTTGGAGAAAAAAGGGTTTAAGGTAACCTTTGCGGTGGCCGAAACGGGGCATAACTGGACCAGCTGGCGGGATCGTCTGGCCGATGCTTTTTTGGGGCTTTGGGGATGATTTATCGAGAGTTTTTCAAGTTCAATTAAAAATTTGCCAAAAAGACTCGGGAAGTTTAGAATAAATGAAACTTTTGTACACAGGTAAAACAAACTATTGGTGCCGGAACAAAATTTCAATTGCCCGTTAAACGGATAGGGAAGCGGTTTAAGTTTGGGCGGGAAACAAAAACCAGCCTTAAATTTCAAAAAACCGAAAAGTCCGTTTCGGTTTTCCTTTTTTATTACAAAAAAACTAATGACTCCCCCGGAAAGGGATCGGTTTTTAGGATTTTGAAGAAAAATGTTTAAGAAAAATTTCGTCAAATTGTCGGTTTTCTCGTTGTTTCTTTTGTTCGGTCTGGCTTTTGCCGGCTTTAATATGGTCCAAAGCAAAAAGATGACCGCCGAGGAATATAACAACTGGATCTCGGAGACTTACGATTTCCGGTTTGGCAAGGAAAAGCCATTTTCGCCGAGCAACGCCACATCATTTAACGGAAAATTCATCGATCCCAAAAACTTTATCTCCTCGGCCCGATGCGGAAGCTGTCACACCGATATGCATCCCCAATGGCTCCAATCGGCCCATCGAAACTCTTTCCGCGAACCTTTTTACACCAAAAACGTCAACGATCTGATCTCGCAGAGAAACATCGCTTTTACCCGGCATTGTGAATCCTGTCATAATCCGACCGCTCTTTTTTCAGGGGCTTTGACCGATTCGCCGCAGTTCAAAAGCCGGCCGTTCGATCAGGAGGGCGTCTCCTGCATGGTTTGCCACACGATCGAATCGGTCACCGGCAAGGGGATCGGCGGTTACGTGATGGGGCAACCGGCGCTTTTGCAAAAGGAGGACGGAACCAAACTGATCGACGTCACCGACCAGCAAATCCTCGATAACGTCCAGGATCACAAACGGGCGATGATGCGGCCTTTGATGAAAAAACCGGAATTCTGCGGTGCCTGCCATAAATCACAGGTACCCCGGGAACTGAACGATTACAAGTTCTTCCGCGCTTTTGCCGTCGCCGATGAACTCCAGATGAGTTCGTTTTCAAAGGAATCACCGCATCCTTATTACGTTCGCGACAAGGAAACCTGCAACAGCTGTCATATGGAGGACGAACCGACAAAATATTTTGACGCCTCGGCCAAAGACGGCACCATCGCCTCGCACCGCTGGGCCGCCGCCAATACCGCACTTCCGGCTTTTTACGGCTACCGCGAACAACTCGACCGGGTCACCAACTTCCTGAAGGACGACAAAATGGGGGTCGATATTTTCGCCATCACGAGGCAAAAACAAAAGGGCGGCAAAAAGGAGCTGATCGCTCCGGTCAATCATCAGGATTTTAAACTCAAAACCGGTGATATGGTTACGGCGGATGTCATCGTAACCAATAAGAACATCGGGCATTCGTTCCCGCCCGAGTTGAGGGATTTTTACGAGGCTTATATCGAATTTACGATCACCGGCCCCGACGGAAAAATCCTTTTCAAATCCGGTTATATCCAACCCGACGGGCAGTTGGATGAATCGGCTCACGCCTATAAAACCCATCTGGTCAAAGAGGACGGAACCCACAATCAGCTTCATTTCATCTGGAAAACAAAGGTCGTCGCCCAGAATGCGGCCATTCCCTCCGGCAAATCGGATCTGGCCCGGTATCAGTTTGTGATCCCGGAAAATCTGAGCGGTCAGCTGAGGGTCAACGCCAAATTGCAGTACCGTCGTTTCACCCGGATCTACAGCGATTACGCCCTCGGCAAATCGGTCAACCTGCCGATCGTTACGATGGCCGAATCCGATAGAACCTTCAACATCGGCGGGGAGAACAAAAAGGAACCGGCCGATCCGAAGGCCATGCCCGATTGGAAACGTTGGAATAATTACGGGATCGCCCTGTTCGATCAAAAACAGTTCGCCGAAGCTTCGGACGCCTGGGATGAGGTGATCGATTTTAAAAACGAATATCGGGCCTTCGCCTACACCAACAAGGCTTTGGCTTTGATGGAACTTTCGGATTGGAAAAACGCCGAAAAACTGATCGACCGGGCCTTGAAACTGGACGCTGATAATTTGCGGGCGGTTTTCCAGCGGGGCAAGGTCAAGCGGGTCGCCAGCGATCTTGATGCGGCCGAAGCCGACTTCAAATTGGTGCTGGCCAAATATCCGCGCGATCGGATGACGCTTCAGCAACTCGGCGAGCTGGCCAAGATCAAAAGCGAGGCCGTGCCGCCCGAACAAAGGGACGAACAACTGAAGGTGGCGCAAGGATATTATGAACAAATTCTGGCCATCGATCCCGAAGACCTCGGGGCTCATTACAATCTGATGCTGCTCTATCAAAAACTCGGTTTCCGCGACAAGGCCCGGGAAGAGGCCAAGATCTTTCAGGATCTGAAGGACGACCCGCGGACGACTCCGCTGGCCAGTTCGTTCCTTCAGCAAAATCCCTATATCGGAAACGAAAGCCTTCCGTTCCACACCCATAATTTGAAGTTGTTTGAAGGGGTTTGGGAAAAGGAAAATTACAAGGTTGATTTTCCGATAAACCTGGCGGCCCAGTAATAACATCAAAGGTCGAGTAAAAAACGTTTCGATAATTGGATTATTAATAAGGAAATGCTGAAGTTTTTGAAAATTGCAGTTGTGTTTGTCTTCATTGCCGGAGGGATCGGTGTTTTTGCCGCAAAAACAAAAAAACGGTCCTCCGAACCCCTGAAAATCGAAAAAAATGAATTGTCTTCTTCGCGGGGACTTTATCAGGCCAATTGCGCCCGCTGTCACGGCGGCGACGGGAAAGGCGATACCGAGCTCGGTAAGTTGTACGGTTCCAGCGACCTGACAACCCGTCGGGTGCAGAAAATGAGCCGGAAAAGAATGACGTCGATCATCAAAAACGGCAAGGGGTCGATGCCCGCTTTCGGGAAAAAACTTTCCGCCCAGGAAATCTATTCAATAGTTACTTATGTCCGCTCGTTTTGATTTTTTTAAGCAAAACGAAGGATGAATAAATAATAAATGCTGAAAAAACTTTTACTGAACGCCCTTATTGTTACCGTATTTTCGCTTTCCGTTTTGGCTCAGGATCAGCCGATGGGCGGGGTTTCGACCGGCGAGGCCAAAACCTACACTTCGAAACGAACCACCGGCATTACCGAAAAGGACGCTCCGGTGGTCTTCGAAGATGTCACCGGGCAAACCGCTCTCAAGGATTTCAAATGCGTGGCCGGTTCGCCCGAAAAAAACTACATCCTCGAAGCCACGGCCTGTACGGTCGCGGTTCTGGATTTTGACAAGGACGGAAAACCCGATATTTTCCTCCTTAACGGTTCGACCATCGACGCCGAGTTGGGGAAAGAAAAACCGCCGAAATCCGCTCTTTTCAGGAATCTGGGAAACTGGAAATTCGAGGACGTAACCGAAAAAGCCGGTGTCGCCAATGAGCGTTGGGGAATGGGGGTCGCGGTCGGTGATTACGACAACGACGGCGACAGCGACATTTTCGTTTCCAATTACGGAATTTCCAGACTTTACCGGAACAACGGGGACGGAACCTTTACGGATGTCGCTCCGAAAGTGGGTTTGGATATCAAGGGCTGGCACACCGGAGCCACCTTCGGCGATTATGATAAGGACGGACGGCTTGACCTCTTCGTTCCGTCATACATCGATTTCGATCTGAAAGATCTTCCGCCGAGTCCGGTTGAGGTGGAAAAGGGAAATGCCTCGGGTCGGAATTTTTGCCAGTTCCGGGGCCAACCCGTGATGTGCGGGCCGCGCGGTTTAAAAGGCGGAAAGGACAAACTGTTTCACCAAAAACCCGACGGAACCTTTGAAAATGTCAGCGAAAAGTCGGGCGTCAACGACGACGGAAATTACTACGGTTTTTCCTCCGTATTTATTGACGTTGACGGCGACAAGGATCTCGATCTGCTGGTCGTCAACGACTCCACGCCGAAACAGCTTTACGTCAATAACGGCGACGGAACCTTTGAAGAAAGCGGTTATCCTTCGGGTATTGCTTTGAATGAAAACGGCCGCGAACAGGCCGGAATGGGGCTCGGCGTCGGAGATTTCGACAATGACGGCAATGTCGATTTTCATATCACGAACTTTTCGGACGACTCAAACACCCTTTACCGCAACGACGGCGAGGATAATTTTACCGACATCACCTTTCAGGCCGGACTCGGCGAGGCCTCGATCCCGTTCCTCGGCTGGGGAACGGCCATTTTCGATTTCGACAATGACGGCTGGAAGGATGTGATCGTGGCCAACGGCCATGTTTATCCCTTGGTCGATAAATTTCAATGGGGGACCAGTTTCGCCCAACAGGTGCTTTTATTCCACAACGAGAAAGGCGGTCTGGCCGACCGGCGGTTACGTTTTCAGATGGTTCCGGCGGCACCGAACAGCGGTCTGGCGATTTCGGTTGCCGCCCGCGGCCTGGCCATTTCCGATTTCGACGGGGACGGTAAACTGGACGTTGTTCTCAATAATATGGATTCGGGACCAACCCTTCTTAAAAACGTGGCGGAGGGCAAAAATCACTGGCTGGGAATCAAACTTATCGGCGATCCGGGAGCCAAGACCCCGGCCGATGCCATCGGCACCACCGTTTTTGTTACGACCGGGAAAATTCGTCAGCGTTTTGATGTGATAAGCGGAGCCAGCTACGCCTCCCAAAGCGATCAAACGATCCATCTGGGTTTGGGTGATGCCGCCAAGATTGATAAGCTTGAGATCAACTGGGCCAACGGTCAAACGGAGGTTTTGACGCCGACCGAGATGGACACGGTTATCACGATAAAACAGAAAAAATAATCATCTTCTCCCAAAACGGGAGAACCAATTCCAACAAAAAAGGCGGGCTTTTACTGATAAAAAGGCCCGCCTTTTTAACATTTAAAAACCCTTCAACAAACAACCCCCAACCCTTTCGATCCCTTCGGACATTCCTCAAAAATCCTTACGGCATCATATTTGCATCAATTCCCAATCGAAGTGGTTTTTCGAACAAAAACCGTTATCCCAATTTCGCCATAGTTTTACAAAAATAACCGCCTTTTATAAAAGATGAATAACTCGCCAATTGACCGTTTTTTGAGCCGGGCCGGAAACTACTCCCATTTGACCGTTCCGATTGCCGCCGTCATCATTTTGCTGGTATTGCTGGTTCCTTTGCCGTCGCTCCTGCTGGACGTTTTGATCAGTTTCAACCTGATGCTTTCGGTGGTGGTTTTGCTGGTTTCGATGTACATTATGGACCCGGTAAAATTCACCTCCTTTCCCAATCTCCTTTTGCTGACGACGCTTTATCGTTTGGCCCTCAACGTGGCAACTTCGCGTCTGATCCTGACCGACGGAAGCAGCGGAGAATCGGCGGCCGGGGCCGTGATCAAGGCGTTCGGCGAATTTGTGATCGGGGGAAATTACGTGGTCGGGGTGGTCATCTTTTTGATCCTCCTGGCCATTCAGTTTCTGGTTGTCAACCACGGTGCGGTTCGCTCTTCGGAGGTGACGGCAAGGTTTACCCTCGATGCCATGCCTGGCAAACAAATGGCCGTGGATGCCGATCTGGCGGCCGGTTTGATCGATGAAAACGAAGCCAAACAGCGCCGGAAAGATATCGGGCAGGCGGCCGAATTTCACGGCGCAATGGACGGCGCCATCCGGTTTACCCAGAGGGACGCCGTGGCCTCGATCATCATCGTAACCGTCAACATCGGAGCGGGTTTTGCGGTCGGGGTCCTCCAGCACGGTTTGTCGCTGGCGGATGCCATCAAGACCTACACTATACTGACCGTCGGAGACGGCGTGGCGGCGGCCGTACCCTCTTTGTTCGTGTCGGTCGCGGCGGCCATCATCACCACCCGTTCGGGAACCGATTCGAGCATGGGTAACGAGGTCAGCGGCCAGCTTTTATCGAACCCCAAGCCTTTGTTTATTTCGGCCGGAGTGCTGGCATTTCTCGGGATCTTGCCGGGGATGCCGCACATGGCTTTCCTCGCTCTGGCGGCGGGGACGGGAGGAGTCGGGTTCCTGTCATTCCAACAGGCCAAGAACCTGGAAACCGAGGCGGTTGAAATGGAAAATGCCGAGAAACAGGCCGAACTGGCGAAACAACCCGAAAAGATCGAAAACCTGTTGAAAATCGACGCTTTGGCTCTGGAAGTGGGATACGGTCTGGTGGGGCTGGTCAGCAGCGACGATTCCTTTTTGAACCGGATTCGCGAAATCCGTCGCCAGACGGCGGTTGAACTTGGAATCATCGTTCCCTCGGTTCACGTTACGGACAATCTTCAGCTGGCTCCGAGAGAATACGCCATCCTGCTCAAAGGCGAGAAAATCGCGGAGGGCGAGGTTCATCCCGAGGGCTATCTGGCGATCGATCCGGGAGCCGTCCGGGAAAAAATACAGGGCATAGAAACCACCGATCCGGCGTTCGGTATGCCGGCCGTTTGGATTCGCCGTTCCGAAGATCGCGACCGGGCGGTTTCGGCCGGGTACACCGTCGTCGATCCGACCACCGTCATCTGCACACATCTGTCGGAGATAATCAAAACCTTCGCTCACGAATTGCTCGGCCGTCAGGAGACCAAACAACTCCTCGATGCCCTGGCCGAAACCCATCCCAAAACCGTGGAAGAGGCAACGCCGAAAGTTCTCTCGCTCGGGGAGACTCAAAGGGTTCTCCAAAACCTCCTCCGCGAAAGGGTTCCGATCCGGGATCTGGCTACCATTTTGGAGGCCATCACAGATGTCGGAGTTGTGACGCGTGATGTCAACGCATTGACAGAAGCGGCCCGCGGCGTGCTGTCGCGAACCATCTCTTCGGGGCTGTCGAACGAAAGCGGGGAACTTTCGGTTTTGAGCCTCGACCCGCGTCTCGAAACCCAGATCGCGGAAAGACTCGGACTGCTCGGAGGCGCCAATCAACAGGCAATCGAGCCGGAATTCGGCCGCCAATTGCTCGAAAAGATCGAGACCGCCTGCCGGGCCGCAGTCATGTCAACCCCGGTGGTTTTGTGTTCTTCAATGGTCCGTCCCCATTTGAGAAAACTTACGGAACGGTTCTTGCCTGAATTGGTTGTGATCGCCCACGGCGAAGTCGCTTCCAACGTCAAACTCGTTTCGATGGGCACAATCAGTTAATTTGCCGGAGGAGACCGGAAAACTCCCCAATAAGGCCAAAGAGATTTAAGAAAATGATGAATGTAAAAAAATATCGTGGCGAAACAACCCGTGAGGCTCTGGAAAAAATAAAAATGGATTTGGGCGAGAACGCGTTTGTTCTCGAAACCAAACAGGTTCGGACCGGTGGTTTTTTGGGACTCCGGTCAAAAACTCAGGTTGAGATCAGCGCCACGCCTTCATTTGAATCGAACCAGCCGGCGGAAAAGATGACCAAAACCGATGGCGGATTTCCAAACAGCAGCATTTTGAATCTGACCGACGATGCCCCGGCCGTTCCCGGGAAATTAAATGAAACGGACAAAAAAGAAAAAGTCGAAATAATGAACGTCCTCCAAACCCGGGCGGCCTCGGTTCAAAAGTTCGACAAGGTCTTCCCCTATGTTCCGAAGGCTTCGGGCGGGCAGGCACCGGCCCCGCAGAAAAACTTCGAGCCGGTTGAAATCTCACCCGAAGCTCCCCGTCTGGTGCATTCCAAAAAGGAGCCGGTCGAAATCAAACCGGTCGAAACCGTTTCGGTTGAACCGGTTCAGTCGGAAAATCCTTCGACAAATGTTTCCAGCCGCGAACTCGAACTGCTCCGGGCCGAATTGCGCGAGGTGAAATTCTCGATCTCCAACTTTTCCTCCCGCCAGCAGATCCCGATTTGGAATAACGGGGTTGAGATCGATGTCTTCAGCGAGGTTTTCGATCCGCCGTTTTCCAACGCCTATGTGGAGTTGACGGCGATGGGTTTGTCGCCGGAATTCTCCCACGCTTTGATTTCCGAAGTGATCCCCGATTACAAAAAGGGAACCATCGCCCTTAATGAAATAACCAGGGAAAGCCTGAAAAAAGCTCTCCTGAATCTGGTCAAATTCGAAAGCGATCCGCTTTCTCAGGAAGAACCCTCGGTTCTGGCAGTGATCGGCGCGACCGGCGTCGGGAAAACCACGACCATCGCCAAATTGGCCGCCAGGGTCGCCCTTCAGGAAAGGCGCCGGGTCGAACTGGTTACCCTTGACACTTACCGGATCGCGGCCGTTGAGCAGTTGAAAACCTACGCCGAGATCATCGGGGCGGGATGTCATGTCGTCCGTTCGGTTCTGGAACTTGATGCGACCATCCGCCGTTTGCCCAATGACGCCACCATTCTGATCGACACGACCGGAAGAAACCCTCTGGATCTGGCCGATCAACACGAATTATCGGATTATCTCAGCCGGAGAAAGGAGATCCGGAAATGTCTGGCGGTTCAAGCGACGACCCATCCGGGCGATGCTTTGGCCGCCGTCAAGAAATTCGAACTTTACGGAGCCGATTGTTTGGCCCTGACCAAATTGGACGAAACCACCCGGCCCGGAGCGATGCTCGAACTGATCGCCCAAAGCTCACTGCCCCTGACCTATCTGTGCATGGGACAAAGGGTTCCCGAAGATCTTAAACCGGCCACACCGGAAAACTTTGCCGCCCGGATCTTCGGGCAGGCGTTGGCGGTTTAAGGGAAAGGGTATTCCCCCTGCCGCCCCCAAAAATACCGGAGAGTAATTTCAAAACAAAATGGAAGATCAAGCTTCAACTTTAAGATTAATTGCAACCAATCCTCCGCCCGTTCCCGGAGAACGGGCGGTATTTCCCTTCGAGGGGGAAACACCTGTCAAACGACGCGAAAAACCGATGAGATGTCTTGCCATCACGGGCGGAAAAGGCGGGGTCGGAAAATCGAACCTGTCGGTAAATCTGGCGCTGGAATTGGGAAAACTGGGCGATCGGATAGGTTTGCTCGATGCCGATTTCGGTCTTGCCAACGCCGATCTGCTTTGCGGCGTCACCCCCAAATTTCATCTCGGTCACGTCGTGGCCGGTACGAAAACGGTTGGGGATATCAAGATCGAGTTGGCCGAGAAAGTAACTCTCATCCCCGGCGGGAGCGGAGTTGAGGAACTGGCCAATTTTTCTTTGGCATCGCGCCCCAACATTTATTCACAACTGATGGAAATGGAACGGGAACTGGATTTTATGTTGATCGATACGGCCGCCGGGATCGCCGAAAATGTAATGGGCGTGTTGACCTCGGCCGGAGAGGTGATCGTGGTTGTTACGCCCGATCCGACCTCGATCGTGGACGCCTACGCCACCATCAAGGTGATATTGCGGAATTCCCCCACCAAACCCATTTCCGTGGTTGTCAATAACGTGGTCGGGATCGGCGATGCCGAGCATGTTTTTCAGCAGATCAATTCGGCGGCCAAAACCTTTCTCAATTACAAAATCGAATTTCTGGGCATGGTTCCATCGGATGCCGGGGTTCCCGAGGCGATTCGCGAATTGACCCCGATCGTCCAGTTCAAACCGGATTCTCCGGCCAGCCGGGCAATTCGGCTGATCGCCAAACACCTCCACCAACAAAGCCAAAAAGAATCCATTTCGCCCATTAAGGTCCAATCCTTTTGGAATTCGTTAGCCAACAACTAACCTTATTTCTTCCCCCTTCAAAAGTTATGCTCCAGTATTCGAATCCCTCCACATATCAAAAGAACGGAATGATTTCAAAGGGCGTTTGTTCCCCGGATGAGCGAGAAATACTGATCACGACCCATCTGTCAAAAGTAAAATACATTGCCGACCGGATGGCCGCCAAACTGCCTCCCTCGGTTGAATGGGACGATCTTTACGGCGCCGGCGTGATCGGATTGATCGACGCCGTCGAAAGATACGATGCTTCAAGAGGCGTGGCGTTTACGACCTTTGCCGAGATGCGGGTGCGGGGAGCGATCCTTGACAATCTCCGGTCGCTCGACTGGGCTTCGAGAAATACCCGAAAACGCGCCCGCGAAGTCCAAAAGGCCTTCGCACAAGTTGAACAAAAGAAGGGGGGAGCCGCCACCGAGGAGGAGGTCGCCGCCCATATGAAGATCCCGGTGGCCGAATTGCGGGAGACGATGCAGGAGTTAAGGGGGTTGACGGTTTCGGATCTCGACGAAAGAGATTCCGAAACGGGTTTGAGTCTGATCGATACGATTTACGATGAAGGGGAAAATCCGCTGGAAAAAATTGAGGCCCGGGAAAGGCAAAAACTTCTTTCGACCGCCGTTGGAAAATTGCCCGAACGCGAACGGCAGGTGATCGCCCTTTATTACCTTGAGGAACTGAACATGAAAGAGATCGGAGAGGTTCTGGGCGTCAGCGAATCAAGAGTTTCACAACTCCGGACCCAGGCCATCATCCGCCTGAGAAATCATTTGCAAAAATAAAAATGAATTCAAAAGAAATACTTTCAAACGAAGAGCTTTCGGCCCTGATGCCCGAGACGGGCGCGGAAAATGCCGCAACCGAACGTGAAAAAAGAAAACGGATCCTGCCCTATAATTTCCGGCGGCCGGATCGGCTTTCAAAAGATCAGGTTCGTTCGCTTTACCTTCTTCACGACCTGTTCGCGCACAGCCTTTCGACCAGTTTGCCGCTTTTTTTGCGCGCCATCTCGGAGGTCAATCTGATTTCCGTCGAACAGCAGGCCTACAGCGATTACCTGCGCGGTTTGCCCGACCCGACCACGATTTTTACGATTTCCGCCAGTTCGATGCGCGGGGTTTTTGCGGTTGAACTCAACTCTCCCATTGCCTTTCCGATCATCGACCGGTTGCTGGGCGGGAACGGGGAGCCTTTGAGCGAACAACGGGCGGCGACCGATTTGGAGTTGAAGATCCTTGAGGGTTTTTTAACGGTCGTCCTCGAAAATTACCGCGACGCCTGGAAACCGGTTGTCTCCTTTGAACCGGAGATAGTCGGAAGGGAAACCCGCCCCCAACTTCTTCAGATCATCGCACCCAATGAGGTTGTGGCGACGATCGCCTATCAGATCCAGGTCGGCGATTCGCGGGGGGCGATGAGCATTTGTCTGCCGGTCGTGATGCTCGAATCGGTGATCGAAAAATTCAGCCAGTCCTCTTATCTGCCGACTCAGACAACCCGCCCCGAATCGACCAATTCGTTGCTGAAAACCCTTCTGAAGGTCGGTTTTCCGCTGACGACGGATCTGGCGGATGTTCCGGCGGCGGTTTCCGATCTGCTCGAATTGTCGGCCGGGGACGTTTTGAAAACCAATCATCGGATCGACCATCCGATTCGGGTGAAAATCGGTGGACTGGAGTTGTATTCGGGACGTTTGGCGGCTTCGGAGGGCCGGATGGTTGTTCAATTAACAGAAAAACAGGAGAAAAGTCCGGCCTCGAAAACGGCCTGATTGAGTGGGAAAAATGGAAGAAAAAGAGGAAATGGAAAACCAGAGCGTTGAGTTACCGGAGGAGGAATCCCCGGCCGAAGATCCGACGGCGGAAGAAATCCTGCCCGACGATGAATCGCCCAAGGCCGAAGAGAAGGCGGATGAGGAAAATGCCGGGGTGGCGGACTCGGAGGAAACCGAAGAGGAGGCCGAAGCGACCGAAAAACCGTTGGTTGCCCAATTCGAGGAGGAATTTCCCGAAGCCGGAAATAACGGGGAGCCAGCCGAGGAATCACTCACCAACCGGAACATCGAACGCTTGATGGATGTTGAAATGACCGTGACGGTCCGGTTCGGAAAAACGGAGATCCCCTTGAGGGAAGCGGTTAATTTCGGGATCGGTTCGATGATCGAATTAAATCGGTCGGTCGATGAACCGGTGGAACTCCTTGTCAACAATAGCCCCTTTGCGAGGGGGGAAGTCGTCGTCATCGACGGATATTACGGGGTTCGGGTAACCGAGATCGGAACGCCGGAAGAGCGTTCGCAAACGCTTTTTTCGCCCGGAAACAACAAATAATTTCAATCGAGGAACAGAATAATGAGTTTAGTATTTTTAATTTCAATCGGCGCCGTTTTGTTCGGGTTAGTTTCATTTGGCATTTCTTTGAATGTTCACCGGAATTTCCGGAAAAATCGCGACCTTCTGGAGTTCAATGCCGGACAGATCGAGCAATTGGAGGCCGAATTGGATCAGTGCCGGGAGATTTTGGAGCAAAGCAGATCCAAAACTTCGGATCAGGCCCGCCGGATCGCCTGGCTGGAAACCAGGATCCGGAAACCCGAAAAGGTTAAAAAGGAGGTCACACCCGAACCCGCATTTGCATCTCTTCCGAAATCAAATATCACCGAACGGCGGCATCGGGTTTTAACTCTGGCCTCAAGGGGACAGGACGTTGAAACCATCGCCACCACTCTCGGGATGCTCAAAGGCGAGGTCGAACTGATCATCAACATGGGCCGGAGCATTACGAACTACGCTTAAAAAATTATGAACTACGGACTATACACATCATTTTTGGGGATGCGGGCGCGGCAGAGAACGCTCGAAGCTCAAGCCAATAATATCGCCAACGCTTTAACCGCCGGTTTCAAGGCCGAACGATTGGTTTACCAGACCTTTGAATCCGAACAAAAGGCCGATTCGGACAAACAAAGTCTGGTCGCCGGGGCTTTGGCGGGAAGCGGGATCGATTTTTCGCAAGGGTCGATCAGCCAGACCGGAAGACCGCTCGATGTCGCCATCGAGGGCGAGGCCTTCCTCCAAATCCAGACCCCGCAAGGCCCGCGTTACACCCGGGCCGGAAATCTTTCACTGGATCGAAACGGTCAGTTGGTGACCAAAAACGGAGATCTGGTGGTGGGCGAGAGGGGGCCGATCACGGTTCCCGGCGAGGGGGAACTTTCCATCGGGCAGGACGGCACTCTGGCAGTCAAAGGGCAGGCATTCGACCGGTTGAAACTGGTCCGGTTTAACAACCCGGCCTCGGCTTTGATCAAGGAAGGGGATTCGCTGTTTATGGAAACCGGAAATGAAAAGCCTCTGGAGGACGTAAATTCAAAGGTCGTTCAGGGTTCGCTGGAAAATTCCAACATCAATTCGATCTCGGAAATGGTGGCCATGATCAACAACAACCGCGAGTTTGAATCGCTTCAGAAATCGGTCTCGCTGATGATGAACGATCTGGGTCGCAAGATCGCCGGAGAGATCGGGAAGATCTGATTGCTAAACCAAACCCTCACAAAAAAACGGAAAACAAAAAACGGAGGTAAAAGTAATGCCAAACAGGGCTTTATTAACCGCTGCGACCGGAATGCAGGTCCAGCAGCAAAATGTGGATAACATCGCCAACAATCTGGCCAACGCTTCGACCGTTGGTTACAAACGGAGCCGGATCGAATTTCAGGATCTGATGTACCAAAACATGAGGTCGGCGGGGGGAGCTTCAAACGCCTCGACCAACCTCCCGGTCGGTTTGCAGATCGGTATGGGCGCCCGTTCGATCGCGACCGAAAGATTGTTCGTTCAGGGCGAGATCAAAGAAACCGCCAACCCGCTCGACATGGTTATCGAGGGAAGCGGTTTTTTTCAGGTCCGGCAATCGAGCGGCGACATCGCCTACACCCGGGCGGGTTCCTTTCACCTGAATAATCAGGGGCAGGTCGTAACGGCGACCGGCGAGTTTCTCGAACCCGCGATCACCATTCCGACCCAGGCGACCGCCGTTACGATCGGACAGGACGGAACCGTGTCGGTGACCTTGCCGGGACAGTCCAACGCCCAAAACGTCGGACAGGTCCAATTGGCAATTTTCCCCAATCCGGCCGGTCTGGAATCCCTCGGCCGCAATCTTTTCCGGGAAACCGGAGCCAGCGGGCAACCGACCGTCGGCACACCCGGTGCGGACGGGATCGGCCAGATCATGCAGGGATATCTGGAGGGTTCGAACGTCAATGTCGTCGAGGAACTGGTCAATATGATCTCGGCGCAAAGGATGTACGAGACCAATTCAAAGGTCATTTCCACCGCCGACCGGATGCTCGGACAGATCAATCAGGTGGTCAGTTGATCGGGGTGAAAGCAAAAAGGGCGAAAAGGTTTAGGGATTTTCGGCCGGCCGCTTTAAGGATGGCGGCGGCCGGCTTCTTCCTATTTTGCTTTTGGGGGGCTTTGTCGGCCCAAAATGTGCCGGTCATCAATTTGCCGGAAGAGATCCGCGTCAAACCCGAGATCTTCACCCTCGGTGAGATCGCGGAAATAACCGGCCCCGTTGAAACAAGGGAAAAACTCTCAGCCATTTCGCTCGGGTATTCGCCCCAAATCGGCGCGGTTCGGGAGATTTCCAGAGAGAGGATAACCCTCTTTCTCGGCGCGGCGGGGTTTTCCGCCGGGGATTACATATTAAATTCCTCCCCGGTCATCCGGATTCGCCGTTTCGGGCAAAGGATCGAGGGGGATTTAATCCGGGAAAGGATCGAACAGATTATCCTCGGCCAATTTTCGGATTCAGCCGTTGAGGCCCGGATAAACCGGCTTGATCTTCCGGATGGGATCGAGGTTCCGGTCGGGGAGGTTGAGATCATCCCCTCGCTGAACGGGGTCAACAATCTGTTTCAGCCTTTTTCGATGCCGGTCGAGATCCGCCTGAACGGAAAATTATTCCGCCGTATTTCGATAACGGCGGAGATCGAGGCCTGGGCGAAGGTTTTGGTGGCCGATCGCGAATTGGCGCCGGGAACGAGGATCGTTCCCCCGGATTTCCGCCCGGAAAAGGTTCGATTGGAAAAACAAATTTCCGCTTATTTTACCGGGAGCGCCGATCTGCGCGGGTTACAGGCCATCAAAACGGTGGCAAAAAATGAACCCTTGACCGCCGGATCGGTGGTTTCTGCGGTGGTCATCAAGTCCGGCGATTTGGTGAAAATAACCGGACAATCGGGAAAAATGCAGATTATCGTTTCGGGCGAGGCGCGTTCATCGGGCCGGATCGGCGACCGGATCGCGGTCAAAAACACCCAATCGGGAAACATCATCCAGGCCACGGTCATTGACGAGGGTCTGGTCAAAGTTTATTTCTAATCAAAATTTATGAAAATCAAATTAATTGCGACGGCTCTTCTTCTGGCCTGTGCCTTAACTTCCGGAGTTTTCGCTCAAAATAAAAAGGAAAAAAAGAAAAGGGACAAAAACCGGCCGAAATTGACGGTCGTCAAGATCGAGGATGCCCCGCCGACGATCCCCGTTCCCGAACCTCAAAAACCGGCCAACGGCTCGCTTTTTTCCACCGACGGAATGAACGCCAATCTTTTGGTGGATTTCAAGGCCCGCCGGATCGGAGATCTGGTTTTTGTCGATATCGTCGAGACCAGCGAGGCCGAGGTCTCCTCGGGAGCCGACCGGAGCCGGGATTCGGGAGATGCCGCCGGGATCGGGACTCTGGCCGGGGCGCTCCCGATCAGCGGGGCCGCGGCCGCCCAAACGGTGATCGGCGCGCTCGGCACAAGGTCTTACAGCGGAAGCGGTTCGACTCAGAGAAACAGTCAGGTCCGGGCCCGGATCACGGCCCGGGTGGTTGAGGTTTTGCCCAACGGCGATCTGAAGATCGAGGCCCTCAAACTGGTTCGGATCAACAAGGAGACCGAACAGGTGGCCGTAACCGGCATCGTCCGCCAAAATGACCTGGGGGCGGACAATTCCATCACGACCGTCGAGATCGGCGATCTCCGGGTTGAATTTAATGGCAAGGGAGTTGCAAGTAAGGATAATGCACCGGGATGGCTTTTCCGGTTATTTGATAAAATTTCTCCATTTTAGGATTTTCCCGCATTGTGTGGCAACGGTAACGGAAAATCCTGACTTTTGCCATAAATGCCTATTTATACACTACTTACCAGATTTTTTAGCAAGACCTGTCCGCAGGTTTTGCTTTTCTTTTTTCTATTGACCTCATTTTCACCCCTTTTTGTTTACTGTCAACAAACCGACGAAACCCTGAGCGTCCGCGTCAAGGATTTGGCGGACATCGAAGGCGTCCGTTCAAATCAACTGGTCGGCTACGGTCTGGTGGTCGGTTTAAATAGAACCGGCGACCGGGTTCAGCAAAACATCTACGCCCGCCAGACCTTGCAAAACCTTTTGGAGCGGATGGGGATCTCAACCACGGCCACTTCGCTCAAACCGGAAAATATCGCCACCGTTTTGGTAACCGCCAATCTCCCGCCCTTCGTCCGACAAGGAATGAAGATCGACGTGACGGTTTCCTCGATCGGAGACGCCCGCAGTCTTCAGGGGGGAACACTCGTTCTGACCCCTTTAAAAGGAGTTGACGGGCAGATTTACGCCGTCGCTCAAGGGTCGGTTTCGATCGGCGGGATCTCGGCCGGAAACTCGGGGAATTCGGTGGAGATCAACCATCCGACGGTCGGACGCCTGCCCAACGGGGCGACGGTCGAAAGAACCGTTCCGACCGAATTGGCGGCCAACAACCAGCTCAATCTGATCCTCCGCAACGAGGATTTTTCCACCGCCGCCAAACTCAACAAGGTGATCAATGAAAAGTTCGGTCCGGGGACGGCGCGGGCGCTCGACGGCCGCAACGTTGAGGTCAACCTCCCCGCTGCTTTTGCCGACAACCGGGTCGGCTTTATCGCCGAAATGGAAAATTTGCGGTTGACCCCGGAAAAGATCGCCAAGGTCATCATCAATGAAAGAACCGGAACGATCATCATGGGTCGCGAGGTTCGCCTGGCGGCGGTCGCCATTTCACAGGGCGGAGTAACGGTCAGGATCGGCACCCAGTACGACGTTTACCAACCCCAACCGCTTTCCAAAACCGGAGAAACGACCGTTGTTCCCCAAACCAACGTCGATGTCGAGGAGAAAAAACCGGAATCGGTCGTTTTGCCCGACGGGGCGACGGTCGATGAGGTCGTCCGCGGCCTGCGGGCGCTCGGGGTTTCGGCCCGCGACACGATAAGCATTTTGCAGGCCATCAAAAGCGCGGGGGCGATGAACGCCGATCTGGAAATGCAATAAATTCTATGAATATCAATCAGCTTGACAATTCACCGAACCCCTTTGCCCTGAACAAAAACTCCTCCTCCGAAGAGTTGCGCCGGGCGGCCCGGCAATTTGAGGCGATCTTGCTCAACCAGTTGACCTCCGCCCTGAATACTTCGAACGATGATGAGGATTCGCTTTTCGGTTCGGACGGCGGAACCGGACTGGCCAAACAGATGTTCGCCGAACAACTGGCTTCGACCATGGCCGAATCGGGCGGGGTCGGACTGGCCGATCTGATCATGAAAAAATTCGGTGCCGGTGAAATTGATGAGGCGGGGCAAAAAAAAAGTAATTTTTCCGGGGCGCTGGCCGCAGTTCGGGAAATAAAGGGTTCGGATCAAACGGGCCCGAACATCAATGGTGAGGAATTTCAGGTGATCTCAACCTACGCCGAAACAATCGCCTCGGACCCGACGGCCGAACCGTTGGAAAATGCCCTCCTCGACGGTAAAATTCGCGACTCGACCCGGCCGCGGATCGTTCCCGAGAATTTTTCGGCGGGGGACAAAATGGTTCTTTCTCCGGTGGCTGGCTCGGCCCCGGTGGAATATGAAATGCCCTTGACGGGCCGGATATCTTCGAGTTTCGGAAACCGTTTTCACCCGATCGATAAAAAGGTGAAATTTCACACCGGGGTTGACATCGCCGTCCCGCGCGGAACTCCCATTTCGTCGGCCGCCGAGGGTGTCGTTAAATTCGCCGGAAGAAAAGGGGGTTACGGAAACGTCGTGATCATCGAACATCCGGACGGAAGGGAGACCTTTTACGCCCACGCCGACAAGTTGCTGGTCAAAAAAGGTCAGGTTGTTTCCGGGGGGCAGGAAATTGCCAAAGCCGGCTCGACCGGAAAATCGACCGGGCCTCATCTCCATTTTGAGGTGAGGGAAAACGGGAAGGCCATCGACCCGATCAAATTTTTATCTAATGTTTTGCCGAAACCTGCCGAAAAGTGATTTAGCCGATTAATTTTCGGGGGATTTCAAAATGAGTAAAATAATAATCAACAAAACAAACGATATAGAAGCAATTCGAGCCACTCAAAGGAACGACGTTCACCAGGCTGGAAAAATTTCAAATCAATCGGTTGATCAAAAAAATTCGGTCGGCGAAGATAAATTGGAAATTTCCGGTCGCGTTGCAGAAGTCGGAAAACTGGTTGACCAAATCAAGGAACTTCCCGATGTTCGGAAGGAAAAGGTCATCGAATTCCGAGAGAAAATCACGGGTGATTTTTATCATCCGCGAAATGAGGAGGTCGCCGAAGCGATCCTCAAAGACGAAGCCGTTTAACCAAAATTCGGTTCAAACAAAGATTTTATTTACAATTATTTGTTTGCCCAGCAAAACGGCTTGATGATTAAAAAAATTATGCAAGATGATTTGATCAGAAAAGTTGCCAATTTGATGAGCGAACAAACCTCAGCCTTCACCCGATTGGAAAGTGCCACCGCTCAACTTTCGGGTGTTTTGGTTCGGGGGGAACTGGTCGGGCTTGAGGCTTTGACCAGAGCCGGCGAAAAAGAACTTCAAAAAATGCGTTCCCGCCTGCTGGAAATCACCTCCGCGTTAACGGAATTCGCCGAAATCCGCACCAGACAAACCGAAAAAGAACCTCTCAATCCGGAGGCCAGAAAAGAGTTTGAAGAATCCGCCAAAGGGCTTCTGGATGCCGCCAAAAGTTTTCAAAAGGTTTCGGCCAGAGCTTCCAGCCTGGCCGTCGCCGGGTCTTCATTTGCCAACGCCTGTATTCAAATGTGCGGAATCCCGCCGACGACCTACCGGGCCCCGGTTCTGAAATATTCGGAAGGAGGGAACCGATGAGCATCAATTTTTCACCCTTGGAGATCGGCCGCAGGGCCTTGAACGCCAATCAATTCGGAATAACCGTAACCGGTCAAAACATCGCCAACGTCAACACGCCGGGGTATTCCCGGCAAAGAGCCGTTTTAAGCGAAGGGAATCCGGACCGGTTCGGAAATTTTTCGATCGGTTCCGGGGTGACGGTTGAGGGAATCCAATCGTTCCGCGACCAGTTTATCGAATCCCGGATTCAGGCCGAAACCGGGATCGCCGGACGTTTGACCGCCCGGAGGGATTCGCTGGCTCCGGTTGAGGCAATTTTGCAGGGAACCGAAAACGGTGGATTGCAAAACGCTCTTAACGGTTTCTTTTCGGCTTTCCGCGATCTTGATGCCAATCCCGGTTCGGCCCCCTTGCGTTCAATCGCGGTTCAAAAGGGCGTGAATCTGGCGAACACCTTTCAATCGACCCGTTCCCGTTTGTTCGATCTCCGACAGGGCATCGACAGCCGGGTCCGTTCGACCGTTGATGAGGTCAATTCGCTGACCTCCAAAGTCGCCGATTTGAACGGTCAGATAAAGTTTGCCGAGGCGACCGGTTCAAATCCCTCCGGGCTTCTCGATCAACGGACCGAATATGTGAACCGTTTATCGGAACTGACCGGAGCCCGCACCTACGACAACGGGGACGGCACGATCAATATCACCATCGGAGAGGGCCGGGCCGTCGTTTCCGGAGTTACGGCTTTTACGCTTGAGGCCGGTTCGACCCCGCCCCTCGGTTTGTCGGCCATCACCATCAACGGTCAACCCGCCGTTTTCGATGAGGGGACGATCCGCGGCCTGCAGGATGGGCTAAACGAAACAACCGCTCAGATTGACGGCCTTGACGGTTTGGCCCAGGCGATCGTGGACCGCGTCAATACTCTTCATACATCGGGGACGGATCAAAACGGAAATCCGGGAGTGAATTTCTTTACCCCCGGAACTCCGGTTACGGCCGCCACCATCTCGGTGGATGCGGCGGTCGTTTCCAACCCCAATCTGGTGGTCGCTTCGGCCCTGCCCCAACCCGGCCAAAATGGAACCGTCGCCGGGGAGATCGCCAGCCTGTTGACCGATCCCAATACGACCGTGGGAACCCGAACCGGCTCCTTTAGTTCGATCTACGGTTCGCTGATCTCTCAGGCCGGTGAACAGGTCAGATCGGCCGAGGACGGCCTTGTGACCCAGGGCGTCATTCTGGCTCAGGCGACCGCTCAAAGAGAGGCCGTTTCCGGCGTCTCGCTGGACGAGGAGGCCATCAATCTCATTCAATATCAAAAAGCCTTCGAAGCGGCCGCCCGTTTTCTCAAAGTGGCCGATGAAATGACCCAAACCATACTCTCACTGGCGGGATAATTGATCCGCCTTCCAATTCCCAAACATTATGAACTTTCGAATAACGGATAATTTGACCAATAAGAACTTCAGTTCCCGGATCAACGATCAACGGACCCGGATCAGCGTTTTGCAGGAAAGGCTGGCCAGCGGTAAAAGGATCAACCGGCCTTCGGATGATCCGGCCGGCGCTGAGGCCGTCATCAACCTCAAGACCTCGATCGAACAGATCGAACAATTTCAAAGGAGCGCCACAGCCGCCGGTCAGAGATTGACCGCGGCCGATGACACTTTGAGCGGTTACGAGCATATTCTGGAAAGGATCCGGGTGCTTGTTTCGCAGGGATTGTCCGACACAACCACTCAGGAATCCAGAGACATCATCGCCACCGAGGTCGAAACGCTTCGGGGCCGGATCCTGGATCTGGCCAATAGCAAATACGGTGATGATTATCTTTTCGGCGGAACCAGACAGGGCTCACCTCCTTTTGATCCCAATACCGGCGTTCCGTCGGCGATCCCCTCAAACGCCCAATATCTTCAGATCGAACCCGGAGCCAACGCCATCGCCGTCGGTATTACCGGGGAATCGTTTTTGACCGATTCCACCTCGGACATCTTCACCGATCTTGACAGCGCGCTGGCGGCTTTGCGCGGAACCGGAAATCCGACCGCCGATCACACGACGCTGCAAAACACCTTCAGTCGCCTCGATGTTTATTCGGATCTGGTCGGAAATGCCCATGCCAGAGTCGGGGCCAACCTGAATATCACCGAATTCAGTCAGGAAAGATTGAACACCGACCATTTGTCGTTGGAGGAAAGGTCGGCCGAGATCGAAGGCGCTGATTTTGCCGATACGGCCATTGAACTGACCCAACAACAACAGGCGCTCGATGCCACCCTTCAGGTGGTTGCCCGGGGACGCCGTTCCCTGTTTGATTTTCTTGGATAAAATTAAATGAATATGCCGAATATTTCCATAAAGGGTAAGGAATACCAATACGATGAAAGGGATGTTATTCTTTTCACCGAGGGGTTGATCGGCCTGCCGGGAATGCGCCGGGCGGTTTTGATCCCGATGGCGGAATATGCTCCTTTTTGCTGGCTGGCATCGACCGAAGACGAAAGGAACCGCTTTATCGTGGTTGATCCGACCCTGATTTACGCTGATTATCAGCCGAGGATGCCGGAGATTTTTGACGGAACGGATTTGAAATTATTGGTGATCGTCAAAATTTCCTCCGATTGGGAACAGACCACCGTCAATCTGCGGGCGCCTTTGTTTATCAATCCCGAAGCCAAAAAGGGGGCTCAGGTCATTCTGAGCGAAAGCCGTTACGGTCTGGCCGAATCGCTGCCCTTAAATTAAAACTATGTTGGTATTGTCACGCCGCGAGGGCGAAAAAATCGTGATCGGAAATGAAATAATCATCGAGGTCCTTTCGGTGACCGGCGATGGCGTTCGCCTCGGGATCGCCGCTCCGAAAGAAACCTCGGTTCACCGTTTCGAGGTGTTTTCCGAGATCGAAAAAGCCAATCAGGCGGCCGAGGCGGCTTCCGGGGATCTGGAATCCTCGACCGCCCTGGAAAATCTTTCCGCCAAATTAAAATCCCAACAATAAAAATGAAACGGATCGACTGGACAATCTGGGCGGGTGGATTGATCGGTCTGACGGCCGTGATTGCCGGAGCCTGGTTCGAAGGTTTGCCGATGAGGTTTTTATGGCACCCGACGGCCGCCCTGATCGTTGGCGGCGGAACCCTCGGGGCGGTCATCATCCGGCGCGGAGGTACGGGAGTTGTTCAGGCCATCCGTGCCGTTTGGGGGTTGCGCCACCGGGATCTGGAAGATGAAAACCATCAGCTGGAGCTCGCCCGCCTTGCCTGGCTCTCCCGTTCGGCTCAGAAAAACGGTGTCCGGGCCTTTGAAAATCACGCTGAAAATTCCAGCGATCCGTTGGTCGTTCAGGGGTTGATCCTGGTGGCCGAAAGGGCGGAACCCGAACAAATCAAAAAACTTCTCGACCGTCTTCTCGATCGCGAGGATGAGACCGGTCTGGAAAATTCGGCCACTTTGGAAGCCGCCGGCGGTTTTGCGCCGACGTTCGGAATTTTGGGGGCCGTCATCGGCCTGATCGGGGTTTTGCGGGTCCTCGATAAACCCGACGCTCTAGGGATGGGGATCGCCACCGCTTTCGTCGCCACCATTTACGGGATCGGTCTGGCAAATCTTCTGTTCTTTCCGCTGGCGGCCCGTCTCCGCTCCCGCCACGAGGCCCGGATCAAACGCCGGGAAGAGATCATCGCCGTCATCCTCGCCCTGCAAAACCGGGAAACCCCGAAAGCCATCATCAACCAGTTCAATATGATCAAATGAGCAACCGCGCCCGAAACAAATCCCTGGGTAAAGAAAGCCCGCATCGCGACCGGTGGCTGATCTCCTACGCCGATCTGGTCACTCTTTTGTTGGCCCTGTTTATCGTCCTTTACGCCGCCAGCGACCACGAACGGGCCCGCCGGATCGCCGAAAGCTTTTCCGGACCCAACGCCGGGGGAACGGGGGTTTTGCCCGAAAACGATGCTCCGAAGGATGACCGGGACAAATTCAAATCGAGGTTGATGGAAAACCCGGTTTTGGTCAAAAAGACGAAGATGACTCAAACCGACCGGGGATTTATCGTTTCCTTGAGCGAGGCCGGTTTTTTCGCCCCCGGCGAGGCCGTCATCGATCCCGAGGCCGATGAGGTGATCCGGGCCCTGGCGGAAAATATCGCTGATTCCGAAATCGGGATCCGGGTCGAGGGCCATACGGATTCCACCCCGATTTCAAACTCCCGCTACCCTTCAAACTGGGAACTTTCCACCGCCCGCGCCTCGACCGTTTTGATCCGTCTGACCGAATTGGGCGTCGCCCCGCAAAGACTTTCGGCGGCCGGTTACGGCGGTTTTCAACCGGTGGCGGAAAACTCAACCCCCGAAGGCCGGTCCCAAAACCGGCGGGTTGACGTCGTTTTTCTCAATCGTTAAAACTTTTTTTACAAAATTTCTAAAGTTTGCCCGAAGGTTTCCGATAAGTTCAGTATCGGAAGCGCCTTTGAGCGTTTCCAATCTTAAATAAAATAAACAATGGCCAAAGCACGGATGCGGCGGTCAAATGTTCACGGAGGAACAAAAAATGTCCAATTTTTCTTTAATTAATAACTCTTCTTCATCCATCGCTCAGTCGAGATTGTCGGCTACCGGAAATCAACTGTCGAAAACCTTGCAGCGTTTGTCTTCGGGTCTGCGGATCACGCAGTCCGGCGACGATGCGGCCGGTTTGGCCATTGCCAACCAGTTCCGGAGCGATGTCAGCATTCTGTCGCAGGGCGTTCGTAACGCCAACGACGGACTTTCGACCCTGCAGATCATCGACGGCGGTTTGAACACCATTTCGAACCTGCTGGATCGTGCGGCTTCTTTGGCTTCCCAATCAGCTTCGGGAACCTTCGCCGGCGACCGCGACACTCTGCAGGCTGAACTGGGCAAGGTGCTTCAGGAAGTCGATCGTCAGGCCCAAAATATCGGTCTGGGCGGCACGACCGGGACCGCTGAAGGTCGCTACAACAAAGCGATCGAAGTGTTCATCGGCGGCGGCGCTTCGGCCAATGCCACGGGAAATGCCGTTTCGGTTGACCTTTCCAACAGCCGGGTTGACAAAACCGGTCTGAACCTGACAAACCTCAATATCGGAACCGGAACCGGTAACGTTACCGGCGCTCAGGATATTTCGGGCGGGATCACCAACGCCGAAACCCTGACCTTCCAGTCGGTCGGATCCAGCGGACAATTGACCTCTTTTTCGGTTGCTTTGTCGGCCGGTGCCACCGCTTCCAACGCCCTCGACACGATCAACAATGACGCCAATGTTCAATCGGCCGGTATCAAGGCTTCTTTGGACAGCAGCGGCAAACTTGTTTTGACGTCGGCTCAGTTCTTCACCGTTAGTTCGGACACCGCTGACGGTGCCGGTCAAACCGGTATCGCCGGAACGGGTTCGGCCGCCAACGACATTGCAGTCACCGCCGCCGCCAACAAACAGGCTCTCGCGGTTTCTGCCGGTGCCGGTGCCGCCGCCACTCAAACCCTGAGTTTTTCGGGTGAGAAGATCGGTTATGCTGGAAGCGCCAAAAACGTAACCTTTGCCGCTGTTGCTACCGCCGCCGCGGGTGCCACCGCTGCCGTCAGCGCCGTTAACAACGACGTTGATCTGCGGGCCGCCGGTGTCTTCGCCGTTCAAACCAAGGCTGACGGTTCGGAAGTTGCTTTCGTTTCTCTGAAAGACTTCAACCTCGGAATCTCCAGCACCTCGGTTGCCAACGCCGACAACAACATCGACGCCCTCCAGACCGAAACGGCCGTTGCCGGTGGAATTCTGACGGGTGGTGAACAAGGCGCCAAAGATGCTTTGGCCTTCATCAAGGCTGCGGTTTCCTCGCTTGGACAAGTCCAGGGTAAAGTCGGTGCCGGTCAAAACAACCTGACTCAGGCGATTGATCTGGCGACGACCCAAATCACCAACTTCCAGGCCGCTGAATCAGCAATCCGTGATGCCGACATCGCTGCTGAAGCTTCGAACTTAGCCCGTTTGAACACCTTGCAGCAAGCCGGCGTTTCAGCCCTTGCCCAAGCCAACCAATCGAGCCAGGCTCTTCTTTCATTATTACGGTAATTGATTGAAAAGCTTAGATTTTCTCAAAACTCAAAGGCGAAGATTGGCATCATGGGTGTCGATCTTCGCCCGTGGGTTTTTGAGGACAAGAAATAGGAGGTTGTCTTATGCAAATTAATTCAACGGTTCAAGCCACGGATTACCAAAAATCTTTTGAGAAAGTTGCGACCCAGACCTCACCGGTCGAGGCCAAACCTCAAAAGGAGCCGGTTAAGGAAGTGAAAGTTGAACAACAACCCCAAAAGCTGGATGAATTGAAAACGGTTTTTGAGGAAAGCAACATCTCACTCAACTTTAGCCGGGATGAAAAAACACAATCTTTGGTCGTCAAGTTGGTTGATAAAGTAACGGGTGAAGCGATCAGACAAATTCCGTCCGAGGTTTCGCTCAAATTAGCGGCTGTCAACGCCAAGTTACAGGGAAATTTTGTGGACCAAAAATCCTGAAATTTTTGCCTCCGCAAAATCTCCCCTTTTTTCCAATGAGATGAGAACAAAGCCTTGAGGCCAACCCCCTGATGTTTGGTTCTCGTCTCTTTCAGGTTTTTTAAGGTTATGGCTACAAATATCAGCTTTAGCGGTCTCGGAAGCGGTATCGATTTCGATGTTGTTCGCGATGCGATTTTGGCCCAGCGATCGATTCCGATCACACAATTGCAATCCAAAGTCGGGCTTTACAACAGCCGGATCGAATCTCTGAAAAAATTGAATTCGTCCCTGGCCACCCTGACCAGCTCGGTCGAATTATTGACCGACAGAAGTTTGGGGACGGGCCGCAACGGTTCGACCAGCGATTCGGCGGTTGCCACCGTTTCGACCACCAGCCAGGCGCCGCTCGGCGGTTTTGAACTCAATGTCACCCGGATCGCGACCAAAGCCAACCAATCGAGCCGAAGTTTTGCCAGTTCCACCGATCCGATCCTTTTCGGCGGAGCGACGACCGCCACCTTCGAACTGCAAAAGGGAGGAGCCAGTCCCGGCGTTCAGATCACCCTCGATTCCTCGAACAATTCGCTTGAGGGCTTGCGCGATGCGATCAACAATGCCGACGCCGGCGTTACCGCCAGCATCGTCGATATCAAGGGGGACGGGTCCGAATTTCAACTGGTTCTCAATTCCAATGAAACGGGGCAGGTCAACCGGGTCGAGCTGGTCGAAACGACTTCGACCGGAACCGGAGCCGATCTTTCATTTACCGATCTCAATCCACCGGACGGCGATTATACAAAGTTAAATGCCGCCCTGACGATCAACGGGTTGAACATTACCCGGTCGGGAAACACTTTTTCCGATGCCGTTCAGGGAGTAACCCTGACGCTGAAAAAAACCGGCCCCGCCTCGATCAATGTGACCCAATCGAATGACATCGAAAATAAATTGAGGGGTTTCGTCAACTCCTACAACGCCATCCAGGATTTCATCGGTCAACAGTATCAAAAAGATGCCAACGATCGCCCGACCGGCGTTTTGGCCGGCGATTCGACGCTTCGGAATGTCCAGCAGGAACTAAAAAACTCGATCAATGCGGTTTCTTCCAACAACGGAGGTTTCCTGGATTCGTTGTCCCAACTCGGAATCACCGTAACCGAGGACGGTCACCTCGATTTCGACACCGGGGTGTTGAACGAACAGCTGAAGACCAACCCCGATGATGTCAAATCATTGCTTTTCGGAAAAACCACCGATCAGACCGGGATCTTTCACGGGATAAAAGAAATAATTTCGGGTTTGAGCGATACGGTAACCGGAACGGTTCAAACGGCAATTACGGGTTATCAAAATTCGGTCAAAAGCCTGAACGCCTCGATCACCAACCGGCTGGAGGGGATCAACCGGCTCCGGGATTCGTTGACCCGGAAATTTGCCGCCGCCGATGCCGCCATCGGTCAGCTCAACAATCAGGGAACGGCATTGACCAACATCATCAAATCGCTGGAACCCAAAAGCGATAATTAGGAACCTTTGAAAAATAAAAAATCTTGGTTAATTAGTTGAAAAAAAACAGCTTAAAACCTCAAGTTTTTCACCCCTCGGCCGATAAGTATATTGGTTAGAAAAAAACTTAAACCAAGGATTTTTATTATGTATGCAAAACCAAAAGCCCTGGCCAGCTACGGCCGGATCGCCAATATCGAAAGCAATCCCCTCAAACAAATCGTCATGCTCTATGACGGGGCCATTAAGTTTTTGAATCTGACGGCGGATGATATTGAAAAACAGGATTTCATCGCCAAGGCCGAGCATTCCAACCGGGCGCTCGACATTTTGAATTACCTGCAATCCATTCTTGATTTTGACAAAGGCGGAGATGTGGCGGTCGCTCTTGATAACCTTTATAGAAGGATCACCGTCCTGGTCCTTCGGGCCAGCGCCGAACTCGATGCCGACCTGATGCGGCGGGCCGCCGAACTCCTGGCTCCGGTTCGCGATGCCTGGGAAACCAACGCCCAAAAGTCTCTGGAAGGGGATGAAACCGGGGAAGTTACCGGGGGCAATTACCAGCCCGCTCCCCAACCAACGGTCAGTATGGCTTTTTGAATCAAAAATTGAATGTTGAACCAAAAAAAGATCGAACAAAATTCCGATTCGCTGATCGAACTCCTGACGGCCCAATGCGCCGATCTGGAAAAACTCCTTCAACTGGCCAGAGAAGAAACCCTGGCCGCCGAAGGGGGCGATTTTCTGGGGATTCTGGATATTGTTTCCCGGCGCGAGGAACTGAGCCGGAGGCTTGAAACCTTCCAACGTCAAATCGCCGAATTGCGGGGAACTCTGGGAGAGGCCGAGGAGGATCTGCGCCGATCAAAGATCTCCGCACAGGTCGTGGCCATCGCCAATCTGACGCTGGCCCAGGATCGGGAAACCAGACTCCTTTTGTCGGCCTCGCGCGAGGAATCGAGAAAGGATTTGAGAAATCTGGATCGTTATCAGAAAGGGACAAATTCCTACCTCAGACAGGAAACCAGAGGTTTGGCTTTCGATAGAAATTTATAATAGATTTTGGCGTTGGGAGAGATGATTTTCCCGTGAGCCTTTTTTTGAAAACTTGAAATTAGGGAAAGCCGTCATCCGGTGGCCGAAACCTTTGGATCATCTTCATTTTCATCGCCTTCAATTTGAAGGCGTTTTATTTTTTCCACCAGAGTCGTTCGTTTCATATTGAGAAGTTTGGCCGCCTGCATCTTGTTTCCGCCGGTTTTCTCCAGGGTTTGTAACAGCAATTCGCGTTCGACCTGCGAAACGACGCCGGTAAAGTCGATCCCTTCGTCCGGGATCTCGTCCGGTAGTAACCCCTGACCGACCTGAACCTGAAAAAGACTGGTTTGTTTTTTTACTTCCTCCGGCAGATGTTCGAGCAAGATCACCGATTCGGCGGCGGAGAAAACTGCGGCCCGTTCGACGAAATTTTGCAGTTGGCGAACGTTTCCCGGGTAATTGTAGGAGATCAGGGCGTGAAAGGCTTCTTCGGAAATGGTTTTCTCGGGCAAACCCACATTTTTGCAAAACCGATTGAGCAGACCGGAAGCGATCGGGGGGATGTCGTCGGGTCTTTGACGAAGCGGCGGAACCCTGAGATGAACGACGTTCAGGCGATGATACAGGTCGGGCCGGAAACTTCCGTCGTTGATCTTGGCTTCGAGATCGGCGCTGGTGGCGGCCACGATCCGGACATCGACCTTGACGGTTTTCGATGAACCGAGCCTTTCAAATTCGCTTTCCTGCAGGATCCGCAGGAGTTTGGCCTGCAAAGCCAGATTCATATCGCCGATCTCGTCGAGAAAAAGCGTCCCGTCATCGGCCTGTTCAAACCGGCCTTTCCTTTCCGTCTGAGCGCCGGTAAAGGCCCCTTTGATATGGCCGAACAGTTCGTCTTCGAGCAGTTGTTCCGGGATGGCGGCACAATTTAGCGCGACAAAAGGTTTGTCTTTCCGGTTGCTTTTGTTGTGGATCTCCCGGGCGACAAGCTCCTTTCCGGTCCCGGTTTCGCCCGTGATCAAAGCGTTCAGTTTGTAAGGGGCGATGGTTTCGATCTGATCGAGCAGATTGAGCATGACCGTCGATTTGGCGATGATCGGCGATCTGGAACCGGGCTGGGCGACGGGTTCCGGTTTAGGCTGACCGATCTTTCCGACCGCCAGCCGGATGGCGCTGATCAGATCATTGAGGGCGATCGGTTTGCAGAGGAAATCAACCGCTCCGAGCTTCATCGCCTGAACCGCTGTGTCAATGGTGGCAAAACCGGTCATTACCAGCACCTGGACGTCCGGGTTGTTTTGAAAACAACTGGGGATCAATTCCAAACCGCTTTTTTGAGGCAGACGGACGTCGGTCAGGACAACGTCATAGGTGTTCTCTTCAAAAAGTTCGAGCGCTTCTTCGACCGATTTTGCGCCCTCGACCTGGTGGCCTTCGGTGGCAATCGAATCAAGCAGAACGTTCCTCAGTTGAACCTCATCTTCTACGATCAAAATCTTAGCTTTCATTATCTTATAGGAGTGGTAAGCATGAATAATGCCCGGAAAAGGCTTGGGAAATTTGATTATTTAAGGGTTAAGCGCCAAAACGGGCCTTCTTCGGCTAATCCCCAAAATAACTCATTAGCGCGGACAGTGTCAACAAAATGACATTGTTTTAAAACCGATTGACAGTTATCCGTCAAATTCGCTTGGAAAAAACCGGGAATCTCCCAAAAAACGCGGTGTTTTGATTCGGCACGGCGATTGCACTGTCGGACTAACGGAGGTATTTGCCATGAGTTTGATAAGGACCGACAACATCACCAACCTTTTGCAATCCTATCTTGATGTGCAAAGCCGCCGTTCTGAGGTTATTGCCGGGAACATCGCCAACGCCGACACGCCCGGTTATGTTGCCAGGGAACTTGACTTCACCGAATATCTCCGCGAGGCCGCCCGTCAGGCCCAACTTCCACAATCTCAGCAGGACTGGCAGGGCTTATCCTCGTTCGCACCCAAGGTGATCGAACAGGATTCGCCCGTCGTCGGTCTCGACGGAAACACGGTGGACGCCGGACGGGAAATGTCCGAACTGGCGCAAACCGGAATGAATTTTAATTTCGGAGCCAAAATGCTCCAGTCCCGCCTTCGCCTCCTGAGAACGGCCATTCGCGAAGGAAAGTAAAAGGGAATCGGGAAATTAACCAAAAACCAAAAATCTCAAATCTAAAATCCAAAAATGTCTTTATTTTCGATCTTCAAAATTTCTTCTCAAGGGATGACCGCCCAGCGCGAAAGGCTCGAAGCGGCCGCCGCCAATCTGGCCAACGCCAATTCGACCAGAACCGAAACCGGCAAGCCGTATCAACGCCGGGATGTTGTTTTCAAAACTCAGGAGATTTCCGAAGCCTGGACGGAAAACGCCGCTTCAAGCGGTTTGTTCGGCCCGGAAGGTGGAAATCCTCCGGGAATTGTGTCGGAAGTCATTTTGGCCGGGGAGGATCAATATCTGACCCAATATCAACCGGGTCATCCGGACGCCGACGAGAACGGTTACGTCAAGGTTCCCGACGTCGATCCGCTGGAAGAAACCGTCAATATGATGTCGGCCGCCCGTTCCTTTGAGGCCAACGCAACGGTTTTCAATACGGCCAAGGAACTGGCCCGAATCAGTCTCAATCTGGGCGACGCCTGAAACAACCAATAATAATTGATGAACATTACCGATCTAAATTCTTTTTTTTCTCCCACCACGCTCACGCCCTCAAACAAAATTTCCACCGGAGAAACGGAAAACTCCGGTGGAAACTTTGGTTCGTTGGTAAAAGATGCCGTTGAGTCTTTGGACGGCTCACAAAAATCGGCGGAACAGGAAATTGTGAAAGCGGTTTCGGGCGAATCCCCGGATCTCCACCGCACGATCATTGAGCTTCAAACAGCCGATCTCAAATTTCAACTCGGACTTCAGGTCCGTAATAAGCTTATCGGCGCTTATGAGGAAATCATGAGGATGCAGGTGTGATTTTTTTTAATTTTTTTTTGAGAGATGTTGAAAACGAGCCCCGATAAATGAAACGAAACGTAAAAGAAGCCTTCAGAAAATAAAAATGCCCGCCTTTGTCGAACAAATAAAAGAAGTCTGGAACCGCCTGCCTATGACCGGTCGGATCGCCACCATCAGCGCGGCGGTGGCGACCATTGGTCTTTTGGCGGCGGTCGTTTATTACGGCACTCAGCCGGAATACGGAGTTTTGTTTTCCGATCTGAAACCCGAGGACGCCCAGACCATCGTCGAAAAATTAAAAGCCTCGAATGTTTCCTATTCGGTTTCAAACGGGGGAACGACCATCAACGTTCCGGCCGAAAAAATTTCCGAACTCCGTCTTCAAATGGCCGGAGCCGGGGTTTTGTCGGGCGGACACGTCGGTTTTGATCTTTTCGACAAAACCAGTTTCGGGGCCACCGATTTCGCCCAACAGGTAAATTACCGGCGGGCGATCGAGGGCGAGTTGGCGAAAACGCTGGAATCGATGGATGAACTGGAGGCGGCCCGGGTTCACATAACCCCCAAAAAGGAATCGGTTTTCAGCGAGAAAGAGGAGGGCGCCAAGGCCTCGGTTATGCTCCGGGTCCGGCAGGGTAAAGAACTCTCGGGCGAAAGGACCGAGGCGATCGTCAATCTGGTGGCCGGATCGGTCGAGGGACTTGACCCGTCAAACATCTCAATTATGGACACGCGGGGCCGCCTTTTGACTTCGGGAAGCAAAAGCAAGACCGCCACCGGAGGCGATGCCGGAGCTTTCAACGCCCAGCTTGAGGCCAAACAAAAATTCGAGGCTGAAACCGCGGCCCGGATCATCGCCCTGCTGGAACCGGTCGTCGGAGAGGGAAAAGTTCAGGCCGACATTTCGGCCGATGTTGATTTTTCCCAGATCGAACAACTGGAAGAAAAATACAATCCGCAATCTCAGGTCGTCCGTTCACAGCAGAATTCCCAGGAAACCAGAAACTCAAGTAAAACCAATCCGGCCGGGGTGGTTGGCGCCCGGGCGAACGATCCGACGGCGCAGAATCCGCCCGTTCCACAGAATCAGCAGAGCGGTTCGGATCAGAGAATTTCCACCACCACCAATTATGAGATCGATAAGACCGTCAAAAAGACCATCGGCGGGGGCGGGCGGGTCAACCGACTGACCGTTTCCGTGGTTGTTGATCACAAAAACGTTGACGGAACCGAGGTGGCCCGGACCACCGAAGAGGTCAAACAGATTCAGGATCTGGTGGCGGCGGCGGTCGGGGCCGACGAAAACCGGGGCGATTCGGTCGTTGTTCAAACCATGCCTTTTGAAAAACCCCAGATCGAACAGAACAATTCGGCTTTTTCCTTTCTTGAGAAAAACAAATCGCTGATCAATCCGGCCATCAAATACGGCGCATTGGTTCTGGTGGCGCTTTTGATCCTGTTCTTTGTCGTCCGTCCGGCCCGCAAACATCTGAAGGCAGCCATGGCGACTCCCGAAGAACAGAACCTTTTGACCGAGGGCGAGGGAGAAGCCGGGGACGAGAACGGAGAGAAACGCCGGCTTGAAGGCGATCCCGAAAACGCCTTCCCCGAATTGGAACCGATGATGACGGTGGCCGAAATGGAGGCGCAGATGGACGGAAAAACTTTAAGTCCCGACCCGAACGAAACCGCCCGCCAGATCGAAGCGGTCCGAAAAACCCTGATCGAGCAGACCATCAAGGAACCCGAAATAGTTGTCAGCACTTTGAGGAGCTGGCTCCGCGAAGAAACACCCCAGGAAGGTTGATTGAATAAATAAGATGACACCATCACCCGAAACGATTGTTACCGATGAAGCAGGCGAAAACCCGGACCTTTTGACCGAAGGCGGGGAGGAAACCAATTCCGCCTTGGCCGTTCGTCAGCAGGAAGGGCTTTCCGGGGCGCGCAAAGCGGCCATCCTGTGCCTTTCTTTGGGGGAGGAGGCGGCCTCGGTTTTGTTCAAATATCTGGACGAGGAGGAGGTGCAGATCCTCTCCCGCGAACTGGCCATGCTTCCGGATGTCAAATCCGACATTTCCGACGAGATAGTCGATGAATTCAATCAACTGCTTCTGGCCAGAAGTTACGTTACGACCGGGGGCGTGGATTACGCCAAACGACTTTTGAACCGGAGTTTCGGGGCCGAAGTGGCCAAACGTTTGACCGACAAGGTGGTTCATTCGCTGGAATCGCCGGCCAGTTTCGAGGCTTTGCAAAAGACCGATCCCCAACAGTTGGCCAAGCTTTTTCAGTCCGAACATCCCCAGACCATCGCCGTCGTTCTGGCTCACCTCGACCCTTCAACGGCCGCCGATGTTCTCGGGCATTTGCCGGAAACCAGCCGGGCCGACATCATTTTGCGTTTGGCCGGCCTTCAGACCGTTTCACAGGACATCGTCAAAAGGATCTCCCACGTTTTGAACCAAAAACTCGTCAGCGTTCAGGGAATGAGCCGGGCGACGGTCGGCGGAATCCGCTCGGTGGCCGAGATCTGCAACCGCCTCGACCGCGAATCGATGCGAATGATGATGGAGCAGATCGAGGAGAATAATCAGGATCTTTCGCTGGAGATCCGCAACCTGATGGTTACCTTTGAAGACATCCTGCTGGTTGACGACATTGGAATTCGGGAGATCATGCAGCGGGTCGATAAAAAGGTTTTGGCTCTGGCTCTCAAGGGAACCGTCGAAGAGCTTCAGGATCGCTTCTTTTCAAATATGTCCAACCGGGCGGTTGAGATGATGAAAGAGGAGATGGATTTCATGGGGCAGGTAAAACTCAAAGAGGTCAACGGGGCCCAAAGAGAGATCGTCGAGATTCTGCGCGAGTTGGATGAACAGGGCGTGATCAGTCTGGGCGGAGCCGGAGGCGGCGAGGACGAATATGTTAGCTAAGGTTGTCAAGAAAAACTCGACGGTGAATTTAACCGCCTTCAAACTGCCGGAACTTGGCGGGTCGGAAAATGACCGCCGAGATTCCGGCCAGTTCGTTTTTCCCCAACCGCTTGAATTTGACAATCAAAATCCCCCGGCCAATCAGGGGTTTTTCGAAGAGAAGGATGAAGGACACGTTCCGACCGAGGAGGAGATCCTTGGGGCCGCCCGGCAGGAGGCGGAAAAAATTATTGCTCAGGCCGAAAAGGACCGGGAGATGATCCAGCAGGCGGCCAAAGAAAAAGGACTTCAGTTCGCCCAGAAAAAAATCGAGGAGGAGGTCGCCGCCCAGGTGACCGAAATGCGCCAACGGGTGACCGAAACCATTGAAAAGATCTCGGGTCTTCAATCCGAAATTACGGCCGGGGCCGAAAAGCAATTGGTTGAACTGGCGCTTGAGATCGCCAAAAAAATCGTCGGGCGGGAAGTCACGATTGATCGGGAAATCGCCCTGACTCTGGTCCGCGTTTCGCTCTCCCGACTGCAAAACCGGGCCGTGGCCAAGGTTCACCTTCACCCGGATGATTTTGCCTTTATTCAAACCCACCGGGAAAAATTGGATTTTCACGGTTCTCTGGAACTGATCGAAGACCGTTCGGTTTCGGTCGGTGGATGTTTGGTTCACACGGAAACCGGGGATATCGACGCCCGGATCGAATCTCAATTTGAGGAAATCGCTCACGGGTTACTCGGAAACTAAAAAATGCTGTCAACCTATCGTCAAAAATTAGCTCAGATCGAACCGCTCAAATCGGTGGGGCGGGTTACCCGCGCCGTCGGTTTGATCATCGAGTCGCAGGGACCGGCCGTTTCGGTCGGCGATTTGTGCTATTTGCCCAATCCCGCCGGTCGGCGAAACACGATGCTGGAGGTGATCGGGTTTCGGGAAAATAACGTTTTACTGATGCCTCTCGGTCAAATGCCGCCGGTTCGGGTCGGGGAGACCATAGTCGCCGCCGGCGTTAAGAGTGAGATCGGGGTCGGAGAGGAACTTTTGGGCCGGACGATCGACGCCCTCGGGCGGCCGCTCGACGATTTGGGAGAGGTCAAAACGGGTCAATTTTACCCGCTCAACCGGACCGCCACCAATCCGCTGGAGCGGGCCAACATCGACCATCATATGGAAACGGGCGTTCGGGTGATCGACGGTTTGCTGACCATCGGGGCCGGGCAGAGGATCGGTATTTTCGGCGGATCGGGGGTCGGAAAATCCACCCTTCTGGGAATGATGGCCAAAAGATCCGAAGCCGACATCAATGTCATCGCGTTGATCGGTGAGCGCGGCCGGGAGGTGCGGGAATTCATCGAAAACGAATTGGGAGAGGAGGGAATGGCCCGTTCGGTGGTGGTTGTTTCAACCTCGGACGATTCGGCTCTGGTTCGAATCCGGGCGGCTTTGGCCGCCACCGCAATAGCCGAATATTTCAAGGATCTGGGGGCCAACGTTCTTCTCATCATGGATTCGGTGACGCGTTTTTGTATGGCTCAACGGGAGATCGGTCTGGCGGCCGGAGAGCCGCCTTCGTCCAAGGGTTACACCCCATCGGTTTTCGCCCTTTTGCCGAGATTGCTGGAGCGGGCCGGAAAATTCGAAAACGGGGGTTCGATCACCGGGTTTTACACCGTTCTGGTCGAGGGGGACGATATGAACGAACCGATCGCCGATGCCGTTCGTTCGATCCTCGACGGCCACATAGTCCTGTCGCGCCAACTGGCCGCCCAGAATCATTACCCTTGTATCGACGTCCTTCACAGCGCATCGAGACTTTTTTCGACCGTGGCCGGGGGCGAACACCGCCAACAGGCGGGACGCATCCGGGAACTCATGGCGGCCTATCAAAAGGCCGAGGATCTGATCAACATCGGAGCCTATCAGATGGGAAGCAACCGGGTGATCGATCTGGCCATTTCCCGCCACGAGGAAATCCAGGCTTTTCTCAAACAGGGGGGCGAAGAGGAGGCTTTTTTCAACGATTCGATCGAAAAATTATTGAACATTAAAACCGTATGAAAAAATTTAAGTTCACATTACAAACCGTCCACAACGTCCGCGAGATGCGGCAGGAGAAGGAGCATCTCCGCTTGACCGAATTGCAAAATGAACTAAACCAGGCTCAGGCCCGGATCGTCGAGATCGAACGCCAGCAACAAATCGCTTTGGAAAAATACTCCGAGCGTTTGAAAAAAGGTGAATCCATCAACGCTTATGAACTGGAGCTTGATTCGCTCCATCTGACCGAACTGGACAGGTTGAAACGGGACGCTCTGGAAATTTTGGAACAAAAGAAAAAGGATTGCGAAAAACAGACCGAAACGGTAGCGGCCGCCACCCGGGCGGTCAAGATCACCAACCGTTTGCGGGAAAATCAGGCCGAAAGGCACAAACTCGAAACCGAACGGATCGAACAAAACCAAATAGATGAATTGGTCTCGGCAAATTTTGCCCGGCTGATGAGTGAGACAAAATAATGATGATACTCCCCTTTAACAATTTCGATAATTTCAACCTCCCGAACAATCCGATCGCCGATAATTCCGGCGGATCGCCCGATGATTTTTCCGCCTTGTTCAATGGATTGACATCGGTTCCCGTTCCGTGGAACCCATCGTATCCGGAAACCTTCGGTGAACCGGAGGGCGGGGACAATCCGCCTGATCCTGCGATAGTTTCCCAAAAGGCTTTGGCGGAAGAAAATCAGGTTGATGAATCAAGCGCCGCTCCCGCAAATGCCGAAGCGGAATCCGGCGAGTCCAAAGGAATTGAACCCAATTCAATGGCCAATCTTCTCCCGTTTTTCCGGCAGGAGAGCAAACCATCAGCCAAACCGGGGGACGAACTTCCTTTTATTACGGATTTTTCCCCGAAGGAACCCGAGGTCAAGACCACCGAAGATGGATTGCCTTTTGTCACCGATGGGAGGTTCGAGGCTAAAAAGCCGGAAATAAAAGCTGGGGTGAAAGAATCCGGGGAGATCGGAAATCCGGAGGATAACGGGTCATCAAATTTCGAAAAAACTAAAGTTTCCGAAAGCGGGTCGGGTTTATTGCAAGACGGGTTTTACGAACCGAATGTGCCGGAAGGTCCGGGCGTCTTTTATCCCGAGAAAAAACTAAAGGAATATTACAACCAGTTGAAAATGGCCACCGAGCAAAGGCCGGAGCCGCAAAAGATAAAAACCTCGCCCGTCGCTCGGGAAAACGGGGTTTCGGTGGAGGATGATCCGCCCTCCGGTGTTCCGGTCGTGGAAGAGGTTGAAAACATTCTTGAAATCCCGGCCATTGAGCCGGCGGTCGAACCTTTGCCCGAAGGAGAGGCCGAACCGATCCTGAATCTGGATTTTGAACCTGAAAAGTTGGAAAAGCAGTTTTCAACCGAGGATTCGGTCGAATCAAACGAAACTCCGCAAAAGTTTGAGGTTTTTCACAAAACCGAGGCCGACAAGTTGGCTCAAAATTTTTCCGGCACAGAAAATTTTCCGGAAAAACAAGCGGTTCGGAAAAACGCGATTTTTGAGGCATTAAGCCGTTTTTTCCCGGAAAAGTTCGATGAGGTTTCCGAACCGAATCGGGGTTTGCCGGAAAATCTCGAAAAACCCGAATCCCCTTCCTCCCGAGCGGAATTATCCGAGTACCACGAAAAGCTTTTCGGAACTTTCAAGTTTATCCCGCCGACGGACGTCAAAACCGAACCGGAGGTAAAGGTTTCCGCCCCGGCGATTGAGGAAACGGATCAACCCGAAACCCGGAAAACGGAGGCTGTTGAAGATGACCCCGGTTTTTGTATGGATCCGAACGATGTTGACAACCAAAATATCGAAAAACCCCGGGAAGGGAATCAATTTCAAACCATCAACATTGAAAAATTTCAGGAACTGATCCGGCGCCGTTATGCACCTTTAAGTCCTGAGGCCAGAGCCCAGAGGCGGGATCTGGAAAAACTGGAAATGCCGATCAACACGACTGCCGAGCAATTGAAAAGGCCCGAGGGAAATTTGGTTGAGGTAAACATCAGGAACGAACGCCCGAGCGTTTGGAAAAACGGAAAGTTCCATTTTCCCGAGGAAGTCGAAGAAGGGAAAAAACAGGTTCCGGTTTTTGACCGGCTTTATCAGACCGTCGATCAAAATGAAGCCTCGGAAACGGTTTTTCAAACCAAAAGGCCGGCCGGACAATTAAGCGGGCTTTACGACCGGGTTGCATTTTTGATCAATAAGGAATCCGGAGAATTGATTCGAAAAGATGGGCGAAATGAGGAGATAAAGCCGCATTTAAACGGTTTTGTCTCGCCCGATCCGACCAAGGCCGAAGCCGACGTCCTGTCGGCCGAAAATACCGAAACCTTGAATAAAACCACTCCGGATCCTTTTTCGGGAAAAAACCTTTTTCCCGAAGGCCTGAATCCGACGGTTGGGAATTTTCAACAGAACGTAAAGAGTTTTGAAAGAAAGAAAAGAGGCGACAATATTCCGGAGATCGACGAAAACCCGACTTTCAAATCCGAGGTGGAAGTAACCGGTCGAATGGGTTTGTTTGCCGAAACGGTTTCGGGGAAGTGGGCCGAAAAAAAGGATATAACCTCCGCTTTGCCGGTCAATCGGGAAGGAGCGGTTTTTGATCTCCCGATCCCCAAACCGAAAGATCCTTTGTTTAAATCGGAGGGTTTCAAGGGGGTCGATTTCGAGAACTTTATCAAAACCGTTTCGCCGGAAAAGGAGATCGAAATAAGGGAAAAAGAAATTCCCTTTAGCGAAACGGACGTCATCGGGCAATTGGAGCCGAGAATTATCGAACTGGCCGAATTCGCCGAAAAAACGGGCGATAAGAAATCGGTCAAAATGCGGCTTCATCCCGAGGAACTGGGGGAGGTTGAGGTAAATCTGGAAACCCGTTCCAACGGCGAGATCCGGGCCCATATTCACACCGACAAGGAATCGGCTCACAAAATTCTGGCGGATAATCTTGAGCATCTTCGGGAAAATCTGCAGAACAACGGCTGGCAGGTCGAAAAATTGGAGGTTTCCTGCAATCCCTTCTCCTCCGGCCAACAGAACACCGGGGAAAACTCTTCCCGGGAAAACCAAACGGTCCCAAATCAGCGGAACTTCAACTCTGATGCGGACCGAACAACGCAACCCTCGGACGATCCGGTCGAGAAAACCGTAAATCGTCTGGTCAATCTGCGGGCCTGAAAACCCGTATTTTTCAAGGTAAAAAAGATGATTACAGACTCAATTAACGCGGCAAACAGCAATTTATTGCCGAATTTGAACAACAATTCCAACAACAGGACTGAACAGGATATGTTCATGACCTTGTTGGTGGCTCAGTTAAAAAATCAGGACCCCCTGCAACCGCAGGAGGGAACCGAATTTGTCGCCCAACTGGCGCAATTTAACTCGCTCGATAATCTGATCGGCATCCGCCAATCGATCGAGCAACTGACTTCACTCATTCAGCAGGCCCAATCTCAAACGGGGCCGGCTGTTCAAAAGTAATAAAAATAAAAAACGGAGAATTTAACAATTTATGGCTTTTGCATTTAACACAGCGCTGTCGGGCTTAAACGCCAATTCGACGGCCCTAAACATCGTCGGCAACAACATTGCCAACGCTAATACCATCGGTTTCCGGGGGAGTTCCATAACCTTTATGGACGTTTACGCCGGTTCGGGCGGAGCCCGTCTGAACGGGGCCGGAAACAACCTACAGGTTGGAAACGGGGTTCAAACCGGAGCCATCCACACCAATTTTGACCAGGGAAATCTGGTCGAATCGGGATCGCCGCTTCACAGCGCGATCCAGGGAAACGGCTTTTTTGTTGTCAGAAACCCCAGCGGATTCAACGCCTACACCCGCGCCGGGGATTTTACCGTCAGCCGGACCGGCGACCTGCTTTCTTCAAACGGCGGGGAAGTCCAGGGTTATATGGCGACAAACGGAGTGATCGTTCCCGGAACGGTGCTTTCCACCATCCGGTTTCCGATCGGTCAAACCATCCAGCCACAGGTTACCTCTGAAGCGACGTTTCGGATGAACCTCAACGCTTCGGCCAACACCGGCGCGATCTTTCACGCCACGATGCAGGTTTTCGACTCGCGCGGAACCGAAAGGACGCTCGATCTGACCTTCACCCGTTTGGCCGACGGAACTTTCGATATGACCGGAACTCTGGACGGAGTGGCGGTCGAAACCATTGTTGACGGCGGGGCGCAGTCCCCCAACCCGGTCAACTTCGTCTTTAACACCGACGGAACATTGGGTTCGCCGACCTCTCTGCAAATCATTCCCGATCAAACCCAACTCGGGACCGCGGTTCTGCCGTCAATCGACATCAAACTGCGTGAAACCAATCCGGACGGAACCCCCGGTTCCTTTAATATCACCAGTTACACCGGTAATTCGGCGGTCGGTTCGACCTCGCAGGACGGTTATGCGGCCGGCGAACTCAACGGCGCGGCGGTCGATCAGGACGGATTTATCTTCGGTATCTTTTCCAACGGTCAATCCCGGGTGATCGGCCGGTTTGCCTTGGCGACCTTTAATTCCAACGAAAGCCTTCAAAGGCTCGGCGGGAATATGTTCGCCGAAACCCTGACCTCCGGGCAGGCCACCATCGGCGAACCCGGTTCGGGCGGCCGCGGACTTCTGGCGGGCGGTTACCTGGAACAGAGCAACGTCAACATCACCGATGAATTCGTTGATCTGATTCAGGCCCAAAGAGGTTTTCAGGCCAACTCCCGCGTCATTACAACCCTTAATCAAACTTTTCAGGATTTGTTACAAATCGTCTAAAGTTTTGAAAACCTTGACCGATAAGTAATCTGAGCGTTTTTTTCGCTTGCTCCCACAAACTGGAAAAGTAAGAGAGGGTTACTAACTTCCACAAATTGATTAACCACAGATGATCCGTAATTGATTTCCTCAGAATCAAGTTCATCTGTGGTCAATTATTACACGGGATTTTAAATCACTACGAGGTTAATACTTTTTTAATATGTTTGTAATTATCGGTATTGTCGTTGTATTTGTTTGCGTTCTGGTCGGTTTCCTGATGATTGACGGACCGGTCGGCGCTTTGATCCAGCCCTCCGAATTCGTGGTTATCGGCGGGGCGGTTATCGGGGCAACCGTGGCCGCCAACCCGCTTAAATACCTGCTTCAGATCCTTTCCGCCCTGCCCAAGGCTCTGAAAGGCTCACCCTACAACAAAAATGTTTATATCGATGTATTGCTGATGCAGTACGAGATTTACGTCAATTCCAAAAAGGGCGGCCTGCTTTCTCTGGAGGAAGATGTCAACAACCCGATGTCCTCGCCGATCTTCACCAAATACACGAGTTTCGTCAACAATCACCACGCGGTGGATTTCTTTTGCGACGGTATGAAAATGCTGGTCAACGGAGCCTGTTCTCCCGAGGAACTGGAGATGATGCTGGATTCCGAATGTGAGACCCATCACGAGGAATCGGCGATCGTTCCGGGACTCCTTCAAAGGGCTTCGGACGCTCTTCCCGGTCTGGGGATCGTGGCGGCCGTTCTGGGAATCGTGGTTACCATGCAACATTTGGACGGAACCCCGGAAGAACTCGGCCATCATATCGCCGCCGCTCTGGTCGGAACCTTCCTCGGGCTGTTGCTTTCTTACGGATTTTTGGCTCCGGTGGCGGCCAATCTGGAAAATCTCGGACATGATGAGGGGAAATACTTCAACTGCATCAAAACCGGAATCGCGGCTTTTGCTTTCGGCGCCGCCCCGGCAACGGCGGTGGAATTCGCCAGAAAAACCATTTTCAGTTTTGATCGACCCAGTTCCTCGGAGATCGAAACCATGCTCCGTGAAATAAAACCGCGATAGAAAATATCGGGTTGAAAGGACCGGGCATTTTGAAAACCAAAACCGAACTCGAACCGGAAAAAATAAATGGAACAAAATCAGGAACAACCGAAACCCAGAAGACGGGTAAAAAAGGCAAAGGGGCACGGCGGCCACCACGGCGGAGCCTGGAAAGTGGCCTACGCCGATTTCGTAACAGCCATGATGGCCCTGTTCCTGGTTCTTTGGCTGGTTTCTCAGGCTGATACCGAACTCAAAGAACAGCTTGCCAACTATTTCCGTTCACCCGGGGTTTTCGATACCATGGCGGGCGGTATTCTGGCTCAGGCGAAAAAGGTCAGCAAGGAACCCACCAGCCTGACTTCAAAGGACGACGAACAGACTCTCTTTTCCGTCGCCCAAAACCTCCAGAAGAAATTCGCCACCCGTCCCGAATTCAGCAAATACAAAGACCAGTTAAGGATAATGATTACCGACGAGGGGTTAAAAATAAACCTGATCGATGCCGCCGATCAGGTCTCTTTCCCTTCGGGAAGCGCCGAACTGACCGAGGAGGCAAAAATTATTCTAAAGGAGATCGCCGAGGGGATTTGCTCATTGCCCAATAAGATAAATATCGGCGGTCACACCGACAGTCATAATTTTTCCAACGGTAACGGCTACACCAACTGGGAACTTTCGGCCGACCGGGCCAATGCCGCCCGCCGGGTTCTGGAATCGGTTTGCGTCAAGCCCGAACAGATCAACCGGATCATCGGTTACGCCGACACCGATCCGTTGGTGCCCGATGACCCTTACGCCCCGGCCAACCGGCGGATCAGCATCACGGTTCTCCGACTCCCGATACCGGAAATGACGACCGGGGAAGGAGAAGAAAACGAACCTGAGAAAGAAAATGAAAAGGATTTTTCTCCCGGTGCAAAACCTTCGATCCCGGACAAATCCGTTTCCAAAAAGAAAAAAGAGGTTGTTTCCGAACCCGAGGAAGGAGCGGACGAGGATGCCGATCCTGAAAAAAACGAAGAAAAGCCGAAAGCCCGCAAAAAGCTTTTGGAGGAGGGCGCGGTGAAGATCGGGGAACCGGATCTGTTGCCCGATAAGCCCAAGACCAAAGAAAAAGGGCAATAAAAAAACGAGGGATGTTTCCCCGAAACCCATTTCCGATCCTCTTTCCGAATTTGCCGGAAGGTTACCTCCAAACCCTTAACCACAAAAAAAATCATGACCAAATTATTCAAAAATTTTCTTAGCTTTTTAACACTCGCAATGATCCTCCTTTTGGCCGTTTCAGCCGGTTCGGTTGTTCTGACCGGTTGCGGTTCTTCGGATGCCGCCTCCAAAAAGAGCAAATCAAAGAAGAAATCGAGAAAATCCGATTCCGAAGACGATGGGGATGAAGAGGCGGATTCCGCCGATTCAAAGGACGAAGATAATTCGGAAAAAGAGGAAGGGAAATCGGCCGACAAGGAAAAAGCCGCCAAGGAAACTGAGGCCGCCGCTGAAAGGATCTGGACGGATTTGATGAAGGGAAACGCGTCCTTTGTCAAAGGCGGGCACTCAACCGGCAATTTGGTTTCGGCCCGGGCCGAATTGACCAAGGGGCAAAAACCGGAAGTGATCGTTTTGGGTTGCGCCGACAGCCGGGTTCCTCCCGAACTGATTTTCAATAAAAATCTGGGCGAACTTTTCGTAATCAGGGCGGCGGGAAACATCGCCGATCCGATCTCGCTCGGGAGCATTGAATATGCGGTCGAACACCTTCATTCAAAGGTTCTTGTGATCCTCGGTCATGAAAATTGCGGGGCGGTCGGGGCCACCGTGGCAAATGAGGAGATGCCGACCAAAAATCTGGAGGCGATCGTCAAAAAGATCGCCCCCGCCCTGGAAGATTCGGAATCCTGCCCGTTGGGCGGAAAGATGAACATGTCCTGCGTTGAATTGAACGTCCGCCAAAGCGCCAAAGATGTGGCGATGGAAAGCCCGATCGTCAAAAAAGCGGTCAAGGATGGCGAACTCGTCATCATCGAGGCGGTTTATCAATTGGGAACCGGAAAGGTTGAAAGATTAAAGGAATAAATACCGTAGGGTAAATTTTCCCGAACCCTCACTCACAAACCTCACGACCGGATAAAAGCCCGATTTTGTTTTCGGGCTTTTACCTTTTGGAGGTGTCGGTCGTTTGACGCCTTTGTCAAAAAAAAGTCGAAAATGCCTGAAAGAAATGCCGAAAAGACGGGGAAAGCGCCGTAAATAAAGGTTTTTTTCTTTGGCACGGATTTCGCAAAAATTCTTTAGGGAGGAAACTATGTCCGAACAAGTGCAAGAAAATCAAGCAACGGAAGGCGCGGCAGGACCGGCCAAAAAGGGAAAGAGCAAACTGCTTTTAATTATTATTATCGTCCTTTTACTTGGCGGCGGCGGCGGTGGCTATTATTATTGGACCACGACATCGGCGGCCGCGGCCGAAAATGAAAACGAGGCCAAGGACGGTAAAAAGTCCAAAGATGATGAAGAGGGAGCGGCCGACGATGAGGAAGAATCCGGCAAGAAATCCTCGAAATCCAATAAAACTCTAAAGGGAGTCGTTCCCGATGACGAAGAGGTAAAACAGATCATTGAACTCGAACCCTTCATCGTCAATTTGGCCGATACCGATCAGGCCCGTTATTTGCGGATGACCGTGAGCCTCGGAATCGGGGAAGGAGAAGAAGAAAAGGAAAACCAAAACCTTTTCATCACCCGGGTTCGAAACGCCATGCTGGCGGTAATTTCCAACAAATCCTCGGAAGAGGTTCTTTCGGTCGAGGGCAAGGCCAAGCTGAGAAAAGAGCTTTTAAGAGCCGCCCGGTCCGCCGCCGATGAACCCGAGATCCACGCCATTTACATCACCGATTTTATCGTCCAGTTGTAAAGATTGCCGTAAATGAAAACCGAAAACGAAAAAATCATCGAATCCCTGCGGGATTTTATGGATCTGAGTCTATCGCTTTCAATCGAATTGGGGAGCACCAGATTAAAGATCCGGGAGATCCTGGAACTGAAAGAATCGAGCATCATCAAACTTCGTCGATCAACCGGCGAAGGGGTTGACCTTCGGGCCGGGAACCAAACCCTCGGAAGAGGCGAGGTGATCGTGATCGAGGATCACGCCGGCGTTCGTCTGAATGAGATCACGCCGGGAAAGAATTAATGTTAAATAAGAAACTGCCAATTATTATTTTGGTCGGATTGATTCTGCTGGCGATTTGTCCGGCCGCGTCCGCCCAGGAAAAGACCGGAGAAAGTCAGGTTCAAACCCGGCAAACGCCTCAGGTGATGGGGGAAGACGACCGCCTCCCTTTTATGCGGGAGGAGACCGGGGAACAAACCGGTGAACCAACTTCGGGGGGGCTTTTGATCAAGGCTTTCGGAGCAATGCTGTTGATCATCGGTTTGCTTTTTTTCGGAGCCTGGGGATTAAAAAAATTAGGTTACGGCACCGTTAAGGGAAACGAACAAGGAGGGGGACCGGATTTCGCCATTATCAAAACGGCGGTGGTTGCCGGAGGGCAAACCCTTTCCCTGGTTCGTTTCGGCGAAAAAATCCTGCTGATCGGTTCGACTTCGAATTCATTCACACTTTTGTCGGATCAAACCCAAAATGATCTCCCGCAAAAAATCGAAGCTCCGCGCTCGGTTTCCGATCTGTTGGCGGAAGAGGAGGGGACTTCCTTCAATTCCGAGTTGCTGCGGGCGGAAAACCTTTTGCAATTGAATGCGGAAAAAGGAGGCCGGGTCATATGAGAAAAACGCTTCTTTCAATCGGTTTTTTCCTTTTTCTGACCCTTTCGGTTCACCACTCGGCCGCCGGGCAGCCGAAGCAACCCGAACCGCCGAAACCGCCGGAAAAAACCGTCAATATCGGGGACACGGTGGAAAGCTCGATGCCTTTGCAGATCATCGTTCTGCTGACCCTGCTCAGTTTCATCCCGGCCGTATTGATCTCGATGACCTGTTTCACCCGTTTGATAGTGGTGTTTCACTTTTTGCGGCAGGCCCTCGGGACACAGGAAACCCCGAACAATCAGATCCTCCTCGGTTTGTCCCTTTTTATCACGCTTTTCGTCATGAGCCCGACTTTGACACAGGTTTACAACGAGGCTTATAAACCGATGTCCGAGGGGCAGTTGACGCAGGCCGAAGCGCTGGAAAAAGGTTTGGTCCCGCTCCGGGCATATATGATCAAACACACAAGGGAGCGGGATCTGGCGCTTTTTCTCAGATTGTCCAAAAGCCCCCGACCGGCGACCGCGGCCGATGTTCCGACGACGGCACTGATCCCGGCCTTTATGATCTCTGAACTGAAAACCGCTTTTCAGATCGGTTTTGTCCTTTTTCTCCCTTTTCTGGTGATCGATCTGGCCGTTTCCAGCGTTTTGCTGTCGATGGGAATGATGCAACTGCCCCCGGTCATCGTTTCGATGCCGCTCAAGATCCTGCTTTTTGTGATGGTCGATGGCTGGTATCTGATCGTCAGTTCGCTGGTCAAAAGCGTGATGTGAAAAAACTATGTCCGATGCTCAAATTACAACTCTAATCCAAGGCGCTCTGGAAACCCTGATGTGGGTCGTCCTGCCGATGCTGATCACGGCCATCGCCATCGGGGTGGTGGTCAGTTTGATCCAAACGCTGACCTCGATCCAGGATCAGACCTTCTCATTCGCCCCGCGGGTGGTCGCCATTTTCGTCGTTTTTCTGGTCACCTTCCCGTGGATCTTGCGGGTTCTGGTTACTTTTACTTCCTCCATTCTCAGCGATTTCACGCCCTTTTTGAAATGACCGTCCGGATCCGAAACAAGCCGTGGAGACATTCAACGTTCCAATCATTCCCCTACAGGTTTTTCTGATCGTTTTATCCAGGGTCGGAGGACTGGTCACCTTTGCACCCTTCTGGTCGCATAAATCGGTTTCTCCGAAGATCCGCCTAGTTTTGGCCGCGGTTTTATCGTTTGCTTTGACTCCGCTGGTTTTAACCAAAATTCCCCCGCCGCCCGAAAGTATCTATCCGTTTTCACTGGTTTTGGTCGGAGAACTCGTGATCGGTCTGATTCTGGGATTCACCGGAAAACTGATATTCACGGGTTTCGAGTTCGCGGCCTATTTTCTGGGTTCGCAGATGGGATTTTCTCTGGCCGGGACGATCGACCCTTCGAACCAGTCGCAGACGACCGCGTTCGGGATCATCGGCCAGATGCTGGCATTGATGGTTTTGCTGGGAATGGACGGCCACCACTGGTTTTTGGCCGCAACGGTCAAAAGTTTTTCCCTCACCTCGCCCGGATCTTTTGCGCTGAACGGACAGGTCCTCGATATTTTTCTGAGGCTATCGGCCAACGCTCTGGTGGTCGGAGTGACGCTGGCCGCACCGGCCATCATCGTTTTGATCTCGATCGAATTCGCGCTGGAATTCTTTGGCCGGACGGCCCCCCAATTCCAGGTGTTTATTCTGGGTTTTCCGATCAAGATCGCGGTCGGTTTATGGATCATCGGGGCCTCGGTTTATTTTATGCCGAACGCCTTTAAGAACGTTCTCGTGGGGCTCCTTCACAATCTCGGCGGAGTAATGGGGGTAATGTAGAATGTCGCAGGAAAGAACCGAGAAAGCAACACCCAAAAGAAGAGAGGACGCCCGAAAAAAAGGACAGATCGCCCGCGGACAGGAATTGCCCGCCGCCCTCGGTTTTATGGCGGCGGTGTTTTCGATCCATTTCCTCGGCGACAATATCACCGGTTACATCGGGGGCTACATAAAAAACATTGCCGAAAAGGTGGCCGATCCCAACCATTTTTCGGGAAACGAGGTTCATCAACTGATGATCAACGGTTTGGCGGTTTTGGGTTTGGTTTCAATTCCCGTCGTGATCACCGGTTTGGGGGCGGGGCTGGCGGGAAACTTCGCTCAAGGGGGATTGACGCTGACCACCGAGGCCTTCAAACCCAAAGCCGACAAGTTCAATCCGGCCAAAAATATCAAAAAAATATTCGGGCTCGATTCCGTTGTCAATCTGGTCAAATCTTTGTTCAAGCTGATTTTGCTCGGCGCGATGGCTTACACGGTTTTATCACCGGTTATCGAAAAGGCCCCCACCCTGATCAATGCGCCTTTTGAAACGGTGGCCACCAATCTCGGCTCAACCCTTTATACGTTGGCCTTTCGTTGCGGGCTGGTGATGTTGATGATCGCCTTGGCCGATTACGGTTACACCCTTTACAAACACGAAAAATCCCTGCGGATGAGCAAACAGGAGATCCGGGATGAATTCAAGGAGCAGGAAGGCGACCCGATGGTAAAAAGCCAGAGACGCCGGGCCGCCCGGGCCTTGGTGCAAAAACGCTCTCTGGCCGAGGTCCCGACCGCCTCGGTTGTAATAACCAACCCGACACATATTTCCGTCGCCTTAAGATATGACCGGGAAAAGGACCCGGCGCCGATGGTCGTCGCCAAAGGGGCCGATCTGATGGCCGCCCGGATCAGGGAGATCGCCAAAGAAAACAATGTCCCCCTGGTGGAAAACAAACCCTTGGCCCGGGCTCTTTACAAAATGGTCGAACCCAATCAGATGATCCCGGTTGAATTTTTCGGAGCCGTGGCGGAAATTCTGGCCTTCGTTTTCCGGCAGAAAGAAAAATCTTGAAAAAACAAAAATAACCGGGAATAAAAAGGAACCCAAATGATAATCTTGAAAAATTGGCGCGGTTGGCTCTGGAAAAGCGGCGTGACCCAAAAAAGATTTTTTTGAAATTGACTTTTATTATTTGGCTTTATATCTTTTTTGAAATGTTTCCGGCGAAAAAAGTCGCTGTTTTGAAAAGATTTAACAGGTTTAAAAAATTCCGGAATTTTATTTGCCAAAATCTCCTGCAATTGGAACTCCTGACCCATTGAATTCACCATGAAGAATTTAAAGGATTTAACAAAGGAAAAGAGAACTGTGCAGACGGATTTTGAAGATTTCATCTCCAAGGATCATTTCCGACAATTAATCGAATTATCTCCAAACCCAGTACTGGTGGCGGATAAGAGCGGCATTTATAAGTTCGTCAACAAAGCCGCCTGTAATTTCCTCGGTTACGAGCGGAGGGAACTGGTCGGGAAATCCATTTTGGACATAATCCACCCCAAGGATTCCCGCCGACTCTCTCAGGTCAAGCAGGAACTCCTGAACGGCGTAGAAGAAAACGGCGATTGGGAATTTCTTCGCAAAGACGGGACTTTCGTCTGGGGAGAGGTTCATACCCGAATGTTGACCGACAACATCTGCGTCGCCTTTGTTTCGGATATTACCAATTTCAAGCAGGCCGAGGAGCGGACCTCCCAGGCGGAAAATCGTTACCGGACCTTTATTGAACAAACCAACGAAGGGATCTGGCGGATCGAATTCGAGCCGCCGGTTCCGATCGACCTTCCGGCCGAAGAGATCATCGGAAAAATTTATAAAAAGGGGCGGATTGCCGAATGTAACGAGGCGATGGCGCACCAGAACGGTTTTTCGGGTGCCGGCGAACTGATCGGGAAGAACATCGAAAAGATAATCGACCGATCGATGCCGGTCAATCTCAATTACCTTTTTTCCTTCATCAGACGAAACTATCAGTTAAAGGATTTCGAATCGCACGGCATTGACCGTCAAAAAAGGGAAAAATACTACCTGAACAATCTGCTGGGAACCTTTGATAACGGGAAACTGGTCGGGATCTGGGGAACTCAAAGGGACATCACCGCCACCAAGAGGGCGGTTCAGGCCGTGTTTGAAACCGAGGAAAAACAGAGGCAGTCGGGAAAAGTGGAAGCGATCGGCCGACTGGCGGGGGGAATCGCCCACGATTTCAACAATATTTTGGCCGTCATCATGCTTCACATTGATATGCTCAATCTTCAACTTCCGGCCGAAAGCCCGCTCCGGTTCCGGATCGATGAGATCCGGACCGTCACCCAAAATGCGGCCGGAATGGTTCGTCAGCTTCTCGCCTTCGGAAGAAAACAGACACTCCAGCCCAATCCGGTCGTTTTGAACAAAGTGGTCAAGGAATTCACCAAAAGCCTCGGTTCGCTGATCGGGGAGGACATCGAGATCAAGCTCGAACTCGACCCTGATCTCGGGGTCTGTTTTGTGGATCAAAACCAGATCACACAGGTGTTGATGAATCTGGCGGTCAATTCCCGGGATGCGATGCCCGACGGCGGAAAACTGTTCATCTCAACTTCAAACGTCAAGATCGAACCGGGAGCCAAAAAACACAAGGCCCAGCCCAAGGGGGCTTATATCCAATTATCGGTTCGCGACAACGGGGTCGGAATGGACAAAAAGATCCGGGATCGGATCTTCGAGCCTTTCTTTACCACCAAAGAGGCCACTCAGGGAACCGGTCTGGGGCTGGCCACGGTTTACGGTATCGTCAAACAGTCCGACGGTTTTATCTGGGTCAAAAGCGAATTGGGAGAAGGAGCCGAATTCATGATCCAGTTTCCGAGGATCGACAAACCGGCCGAGGTTTCAAAACCGGAGAAAAATGTTGTTATCCCGAGCGGCAACGAAACAATCCTGCTGGTCGAGGACGAGGAACAGATCCGCCGGGCGGCGGTCGAGGTTCTGAACGTTCTCGGTTATCAGGTTTTTGAGGCCGGAAGCGGAACCCAGGCCATCCAACTGGCCGAACTATACAAGGCCCCGATCCACCTGCTTTTGACGGATGTGATAATGCCGAGAATGAACGGAAGGGAGGTGGCGGAAAAGGTAAAGGCGCTTCATCCCGAAACGACCGTTTTGTTCATGTCCGGTTACACCGACGACATCATTTCAAAGCACGGCGTCCTTGAGGAGGACGTTCATTTTATCAACAAGCCTTTTACCCCTTCGATTCTGGCCACCAAAATAAGGGAGATCCTCGAATCCTGATTTTCTTTTTGCCCGATCAATGTTTGTCGGAAAACTCGCGCCAGGTTTGGGGGTTTTTCCCGTCATCGAGCCTGACCATCGAAATGGCTCCCGGCGCGGGGCAAACCAGATGGCACAAATTGCACCCGACGCATTCCTCCTCATCGACGATGGGAAATTTTTTACCTTCGATCTCGGTGAAATCGATACATTGATGGGCCCCGTCCTCGCAGGCGATGTGGCACAAGTTGCACCGGATGCAATGATCGTTATTGACACGGGCCACGACCTTGTAATTGAGATCGAGATTTCCCCAATCGGTTACCCGCGGGACCGATTGGCCGATCAATTCATCCACCGAAGCGAATCCCTTTTCGTCCAGATAATTCGAAAGCCCGTCGATCAGATCCTCAACGATCCGGTAACCGTAATGCATGACGGCGGTGCAGACCTGAACGGTTTTCGCCCCGAGAAGGAGAAACTCGGCGGCATCGCGCCAGGTTGTGATCCCTCCGATTCCGCTGATCGGAACATTGATTTCGGGATTTCGCGCCAGTTCCGAAACCATATTGAGCGCGATCGGTTTGACGGCCGGCCCGCAAAAACCGCCGTGAGCCGCCCGGCCGTTGACGTCCGGGCGGGGAACCATTGTGTCCAGATCAACCCCCATGATCGAATTGATGGTGTTGATCAGCGAGAGAGCATCGGCCCCGCCCCGAACGGCCGCCTCCCCCGGGTAATTGATGTTGGTGATGTTGGGTGTGAGTTTGACGATGACGGGAAGATCGGAGACCTCCTTGACCCATTCCGTCACCATGCAGGTGTATTCCGGGACCTGGCCCATCGCCGAACCCATTCCGCGCTCGCTCATTCCGTGGGGACAGCCGAAATTCAGTTCAAACCCGTCGCACCCGGTATCTTGCGCCCGTTTGACGATCTCGTGCCAGGCCTCGCGTTTCGATTCGACCATCAGGGAAACGATCAGGGCGTTGTCGGGATATTTCTTTTTGCAGTCGGCGATCTCCTTCAGATTGACCTCCAGAGGCCGGTCGGTGATCAGTTCTATGTTGTTGAGTCCGATCATCCGCATCGCGCCGTGATCGATCGAAGCCAGCCGCGAGGAAACGTTGACGATCGGTTCGCCGAGTGTTTTCCAGACCGCGCCGCCCCAACCGGCTTCAAAGGCGCGTTCGACCATCGAACCCATGTTGGTCGGCGGCGCCGAGGCCAGCCAGAAAGGATTCGGAGATTTGATTCCGGCGAAATTTATCTTTAGATCTGCCATAATTTTTTTCGGTGTTAAAAAAAGGGTTATTGAGGAAAAAGATTTTCCTCCTTCCTGAACAATCTTTTCATTCAAAGAATTATTACTTCAGAAATCAACCTCCCGCAAATTTGACTTGTTCTCCGGTCAGGTGAAGATGTATTCCCTGAGCGGCAAGTTTGCCCGCCTGGGAGGCATCGACAGCTTCGCGTCCCCCGTTGACGCAATCGCCCCCGGCAAAAATCTTTGGATTGGAGGTCTGCATTTTTTCATCGACCCGAACCCTGCCCTTTTCGTCAAATCCGATCCCGACGGTTTCCAGTAAACCGACCTGTTTTTTCTGGCCGATGGCCTTGATCACCTGATCGCAGGGGATCTCGAAAATTTGATCGGTCCCGTCATTTTTTCGGCATTTGAGAGAGGAAACTCTTCCGTTTCCGATTATTTCCACCGGAGAAGCCCGCCAGACGAATTCGACGCCATCTCGTTTGGCCAGTTCATATTCGTAATCGTAGGCGGAGATGTCCTTTTCGGTTCGCCTGTAAACCATCAAAACCTTTTTCGCGCCGAGTCTTTTGGCCTGCGTGACTGCATCTATCGCCGTGTTTCCGGCTCCGATCACCGCGACCGTTTCGCCGAGCGGAACCGCCTTCCAATCGCGCGTTTTGACCTTTTCGATAAAATGAAGCGCGTCCATCACTCCATCAAGGTTTTCACCGGGAATTTCCAATTGGTTGGTATCGCCCAAACCGATTCCGAGAAAAATGGCTTCGTGCCGGTTTTCTAATTCCTCAAAAGAAATGTCCCGGCCGATCTCCGTTTCGAGCCGGAATTCAACCCCCAGACCTTCGACCATTTTTACTTCCTCAAGCGAATCCGTTTGCGACATCTTGTATTCGGCCATCCCGTAGGTGTCGAGCCCTCCGGCCAAAGCCCTTTTTTCATAAACCGTAACTTCGTAACCCAAACGGGCCAAATATGTGGCGCAGGAAAGCCCGGCCGGACCGGAACCGACGATTCCGACCGATTTGCCGTTCGGTTGGCCCTTTTGAAAAATTTGAACTCCGGATTTGAACAAATGATCGGTGGCGTGGCGCTGGAGGCGGCCGATCTCGATCGGTTTGTCCATCAGAGTCTTTTCGACGCAGGCCCCTTCGCAAAGCGCCTCGACCGGACAAACGCGGGCGCAACTGGCTCCGATCGGGTTGGCATCGAAAATGACCCGGGCCGATCCCTTCAGATTTCCCGAGGCGATCTTTTTGATAAAGGAGGGAACATCGATGTGCGTCGGGCAGGCCCGCGAACAGGGGGCGTCGTAGCAATAGAGACAACGATTGGCTTCAAATACGGCCTCGGCTTCCGACAGCGGCGGATTGATGTCGGCGAAATTGCGTTCGATTTGTTCGGGGGTTAAATCGGTCATAATTAAATTAATGTCAATTCGACATAAGAAAATCGAATTTAGTCGGTGAAACCGACGTCATACTTGTAACCCACGATGTTAATCGTGGGGGAATCGCCATAATGTTTGATAAAGCCGTTGAAAATGGCGAAATATCTTTTTTGCCGTCATTTTCGATGGCTTATCTCAAACTAATTTGGGGTTGGAGTGAAAAATTACTTCAAAGTTCGGCATCGGCTTCGATCTCGATCAACATCTCGGGGTCGATCAGACGGGAAACCTCGACCATCGTCGTGGCCGGCATGATCCCGCCGAAAAATTCGCCGTGCGCCCGTCCGTATTCCTCCCAGCGGGAAATGTCGGTGACGAACATCCGGGTTCGAACCACATGATCGAGCTTGGCTCCGACGGCGTGCAAAGCCCTTTCGATGTTTTTTATCGTTTGAACCGTTTGGGCGTAAGCGTCGCCCGGGCCGACGACGTTGCTGTTTTCATCGGTGGCGGTCGTCCCCGTAACGTAAACTCTTTGCCCGACCCGCACCGCGCGGGAATAGCCGACGACCGATTCCCATTTCGCTCCCGAAGAGTATTTTTGTCTTTCTCTCATTTTCAAACGTTTGGAAAAAAAATTAATCAGCCACGATCTGTTCGTAGGCGTCGGGCCGCCGGTCGCGGAAAAATTGCCAGGTGTTGCGGACCTCGCGGATCTGATCCATATTGAGATCGGCCACCACCAGTTCGTCTTTGTCGCGCGAAGCCTCGGCGATGATCTGCCCGCGCGGGTCGCAGAAATAGCTCTGCCCGTAAAATTCGCCGATGTCCCAGGGCATCTCGCGGCCGACCCGGTTGATCGCTCCGACGAAATAACCGTTGGCGACGGCGTGAGCCGGTTGTTCCAGTTTCCAGAGGTATTCGGAAAGCCCCGCGACGGTCGCCGATGGATTGAAGATGATCTCCGCTCCGTTGAGCCCCAGACAACGCGCCCCTTCTGGGAAATGCCGGTCGTAGCAGATGTAAACCCCGATCCGGGCGAAAGCCGTGTCGAAACAAGGATAACCCAGATTCCCCGGTCGAAAGTAGAATTTTTCCCAGAAACCGGGCGCGACGTGGGGAATATGGGTTTTGCGATATTTGCCCAGATATTTTCCGTCGGCGTCGATGACGGCGGCCGAGTTGTAATAAATGCCTGAGATCTCTTCCTCGTAAACCGGAACGATGAGAACCATCTCATGCTGGCGGGCGACCTCCTGCATCAGCTTGACCGTCGGCCCGTCCGGAATCTTTTCGACCGCCTCGTACCAGCGTGTTTGCTGTTCGGCGCAGAAATAAGGGGTGGTAAAGATCTCCTGAAAACAAAGGATCTTGACGCCCTTTTGGGCCGCCTCTTCGACCATCTTCATCTGGTTGTCGATATTGGCCTTTTTAATTTCGTCGATCGGCGCATCGGTCGGGGCGACGTTGTGCGCCTGGATCAAACCGCATTTTATTATTCTAGACATTCATTAATCTCCAAAAAATTTTCAATTGATCTCGACATTTTAACCCGAAACAAATTTATTTGCCGGAGGTTTTAAATTTTGAATCATCAATTCCGGGGTTTAACTTTACCTCCAAAACCTTTCGGGTCCAACTGATGTTCGGAACCGCGAAACGGGTTTGAGTCGGAAGTTTGACGCCCCCGAAATCTTTGTAATCTTTATAATCCACCTGAAAAGCGAAAAATCCAAGGACGGTCGGTGTGGCGGCGATCCGTCGAACGAGGAGGCCCGTTTGACGGTCGAAAAATAATCTTTCCCGTTTGTTGTCGGCGGTCGAGGCCGTCACGACCCAAACCTCGCGTCCGTCGATCCGATCGACAAATCTGACCTCCATTTTCGGATAGACCGTTTTCAGTTCGGGGTTGGCGAAGATCTGGGCCTCCCGTTTGATTTGTTCCGATTCGTCCGGCTTCAGTTCGATCCGGTCGAGATTGCCCGTCTTCCAGACGTTTTTGCCGTCAAAACCCTCCGTAACCAGATAGTCAGGGTATTTGGTCGCCACAACCAATTTATCCGATTTTTGCCAAACCTCTTCTTCTTCAAGGGTTTTTCCGTCCGGTTCGAGCCGTTGGGCCTTGATCTGCCGGGAAGTTATTTTTCCGAGATTGTCCTTTCCCCCAAGCGCTGTTTCGTATTTGGCCAGAACTTCCTCGACGGTCGGCATTTTATCGGGTCGTTGCGGTCTGGGAGGTTGGGGCAATGCCGGATCGAGATCGATCCCCGATTGAGGATGCGAATGCCCTTTGTGACAGGTGTTGCAGGAGATCTCCGGTCGGTTTTCAAAATGATTTTTGTTCAGTTCAAAAGTCATCTTGATCATCTCGCGGGCGATGTCCTTGTGTTCGTTGCCGTCCTTTTCAAAATCCGCATCATTGGAAACGTGGCAGAATTTGCAATTGACGTTAAGCGAAGCGGCCATCAGATTCATAACCTGCCCCATCTGATCGGCCGGCATGTCATTCAAAACCTTGATATTCTTGAATTTCTCCCCGGCCGTTTCGACCTTTGTCTGGGTTTTTCCCTTTATGCCAAGAAAAACCGCCCCAAAAACCAAAAAGAAGGCCACAGCAATAATTTTTATTTTCGTTTTCATATTTTCAAAAAAAAAGTCACCCAACCCTTAAAAAAATAAATAATCCCAGATCCCAAATCCCAAATCCCAAATCCAACTAGCTCATCCAGTTGATTCCCGCCTCCGGGTTCCATTTGGTGGTTGTTTTTTTCAGTTTTGTCCAAAACTCGATCGAACTTTTGCCGGTGATGTCGTTTGAACCGAAACGCGAGTCGTTCCAGCCGCCGAAAGAAAAAGGTTCGCGCGGAACCGGAACGCCGATGTTGACGCCTATCATTCCGGCGCTGGCGCGTTCCATCACATACCGGGCCAAACCGCCGCTTTGCGTAAAGACCGAGGCCGCGTTGCCGTAGGGGTTGGCGTTTTCTATTTTTATCGCCTCGTCGATGGATTCGGTTCGCATGATCGAAATGACCGGCCCGAAGATCTCCTCCCGGGCGACCGACATTTCGGGCCGGACGAAATCGATCACGGTTGGCCCGACGTATGTCCCTTTTTCCTTGCCTTCAACCACCGCTCCCCGACCGTCAACCAGAATCCTTGCCCCGTCGCGTTCGGCTTCGGAAATGTAGTTTTCGATCCGCTCCTTGGCGGCCGGCGAAATGACGGCACCCAGATTTTTGCCGGGAATCACTTTCCGGGCCTCATCGCAGATCCTTTCAATGATCGGATCGACATCTCCGACGGCCAGCATCGCCGAGGCCGCCATACAACGCTGTCCGGCGCAACCGGTCATCGATGCCGAAACGTTGGTGGCCGTCATCGAAGGATTGGCATCGGGCAAAACGAAAAGGTGATTTTTGGCCCCGCCGAGTGCGATACAGCGCTTTAAGTTATTGGTCGCCCTTTGATAAACCAGTTTGGCGACGCGGGTCGAACCGACGAAACTAACCGCTTCGATCGAGGGATTATCACAGATTCCCTCAACGATCTCCCGACCGCCGTTGATGACATTGAAAACCCCGGGCGGCAAACCCGCTTCTTTTAACAAACCGGCCATTTTGGCGACCGAGAGCGGGACCAGTTCGGAGGGCTTCATGATCATCGTGTTTCCCAAAACCAGCGCGTTCGGCATCGTCCAGTTGGGAACCATCAAAGGAAAGTTAAAGGGCACGATCGAGGCCACCACTCCGAGAGGGAAATGTTCGGTCCGGCATTCGACGCCTTTGGAAACCTCAAGGACCTCGCCCGAAACAAGTTGTGGCATCGAACAGGCAAATTCGGTCAGTTCTATCGACTTTTCGACCTCGGCCCTCGCCTCATCCAGCGTTTTCCCGTTTTCTTCCGAAACCAGTTCGGTCAACTCATCAAAGTCCCTTTCCAACAGATGGCGATACCGGAAAAACACCTGAACCCGTTCCTTGATCGGGGTTTGGCTCCAGCCCTCAAACGCTTTTCGGGCGGAACAAACCGCCTTTTCCAATTCGTCCGGGGTTGTCATCGGAACCTTTGACAAAAAATTGCCGTCGATCGGAGAAACCACTTCCAGAAATTCTCCGGCCCCGCTTTCAACAAACTGGCCGCCGATAAAATTTTTTACAACTTCGTATTTCATATATTTATTTTGCAACGGAAAAAGTAAGTTTTTACAAAAAAAACGGAACAGTTCCCGGTGAATGTTTTTATGATTGCCGGTTCGGAATTTTCATCAATCCGTAATATAGAATAAACCCGATTGCAAAAGTAATAAACCAGGCGTAAACGTAAAGGGTGTCGAAAAAATTCGGATCGGCGACCTGTCCGCCCGGAGTGGAGGCGGCCCGCAGGAAACCGGGAACGACCGGGGCGATGGCGACGATCAGCGCCGAAATCGCCCGCCAGTTGTAGCCGGCCGAATAGACGTATCTCCCGTCGGTTTTAAAAAGACCTCCGAGATCCAGTTTTTGCCGCCGCAAAATCCAGTAATCACAGATCAAAATCCCGGCTATCGCCCCCATCAAACCCGAGTAGCCGATCAGCCAGGTGAAGATGTAGGCACCCATCGAACTCATCAATTGCCAGGGCATCATCAAAATTCCGATGACGGCCGTGATCAGGCCGCCGGTAACGTAAGAGATCCGCTTCGGGTTCAAATTGGAAAAATCGTTCGACGGCGAAACCACATTGGCCGCCATATTGGTCGTCAGTTGGGCGATGAAGATGACCAGCATGGCGAAAAGAATGACAAACCGGCTGTCGAATTTTTGGATCAATTTGACCGGGTCCGGGATCGCCTCCCCGAAAATCAAAACCGTCGCGCTGGTTACGGCCACACCGATAAAAGCGAAACCGGTCATGGTCAGGGGCAAGCCCAAAGCCTGGCCGAGCATCTGCGATTTTTGAGATCGGGCGTAACGGGTGAAATCCGGAATATTCAAACTGAGGGTCGCCCAATAACCGACCGATGCGGTCAAAGCTCCGGGAAAGATCGACCAGAAACTGTTGGTTTGTTTTTGCAGTACCGAGGAATTCGACAGGACGTTTCCCAGCCCTCCGGCTTTTGATGAGGCCCAGATCAAAAGCGCGATGCCTCCCAAAAGAAGAAGCGGGGCGGCGTAGGATTCGAGGAATTTGATGCCCTCGATCCCCTTTAGGATGATAACCACCTGAATGATCCAGAACAGGAAAAACGAGATCCAGGTGTGAAGGGGGTTTCCGCCGAAAGAAAAACCGATCTCTCCCCAACCCGACCAAATGGCCGTCAGCAATGCGTCGATCGCCGTTCCCCCGATCCAGGTCTGGATCCCGAACCAGCCGCAGGCCACGATCGCCCTTAAAATGGCCGGAACGTTCGCTCCACGGGTTCCGAAGGAGGCCCGCGCCAAAACCGGAAAGGAAACGCCGTATTTTGTTCCGGCGTGAGCGTTGAGAACCATCGGGATGAGGACGATCGTGTTGCCCAGAAGGATCGTCAACATCGCCTGCCACCAGTTCATCCCGGCTTCGATAAAACCGCCCGCCAGGGTGTAGGTGGTGATGACGACGCTCATTCCGATCCAGAGGGCCGCGATGTTCCAGGTTGACCAGGTCCTTTCCCCGATCGAGGTCGGAGCCAGATCCTTGTTCCACAAAGGGGAAGCCGAGACATCCTCATTCATCTCTTCGAAATCATTTTTCATTTTTCCAAACCCCAACGATCATTTTAATTTTCCGCTGATCAGGAAATAACTGAATTTTTTCCGGTAAAGACCGATATTTACGGCCAAAAGTGAGGCTTTCAGATTATTTTTGCTTTGATGATTTAATTTTTTCCCGGCCAGCCAGCTTTTGGCAATGAAACTGAGAATGGCAAACGGAGCCTGAGCCAAAGTCGGGGCAACGCGCCAGGAAATATCCTCCACCAGAATTTCCCGAAAACCGTTTTTTTTCAAGGCCGATATGAAATCGTCCAGCACCGGCATTTCCCTTAAGGCCCAGCCCCGGCAAACCCCGATATAGCTTTTCTTCATAAAAAAATTCATTTTTTTGTCGGGGTTTTTGATAAAACAATCGGAAACAACAAAGCGGCCCCCGCTTTTTAGAACTCTGGCCATTTCCCCGATCAAATCATTTTTGTCCCTCCCTTTGGCATAACAGGCGCTTTCCACCGCCCAAACCCCGTCGGCTGAATTTTCCTCCAAAGGAAGGTCGGTGAAGTCCGAAAGGAGCATTTCGACCCGTTCCCCCAACTTTTCCTTCCGGTTGATCCTTTTCCCGGTCCGAACCTGTCCGGGCGAGATGGTGATCCCTTTATAACGGGTTCCGGGAAAATGTCTGGCCAGAGCCCGCGAAACGGCTCCGGTCCCGCAACCCAGGTCGATCAGGAGACTCGGTTTTTTATCATCGATCTCAAGCCGTTTCCCGATCTCCAAATTCAACTGATCGATCATTTGTTCCCGTTTAAGAGGATTAAGTCCCCGGCGATAATATCCGAGATGCATATTGAATCCCGGGTTCCAATGAAGATAATCGGAGGTCGCCTTTTCATAAAAATCTATGATCTTTTGTTGATCCGTCAGGGTTTGTGGGATTTCCCCGGGGATTTCGCCAACCAGAGCGTTCAGTTTTTCGTTCATAGAGTTTGTCCCGGATAGAAAAAAAATTATTTCGTTTTCGCCTTTATCGGGATCAGGTCATCCCTCTGGCGCTCGAAACATTTATTTTCGCCGCCCGCAGATCCTCGGCCTTGCCGGGGTTATCGGTCAACAAAACGACCGAGCGGATTTTTAGCCGGGCCAGAATTTCGGCGGCCGGCCGGAAACTTCGGGCGTCGGCCGAGAAACCGGCTTTTTGATAGGCCTCGCTCTGGCTCGAACCTTTCTTTTTGTAGGGAATGCTTTCCATCAGGGCCAGATGTCCGTTGCCCTTGCCCTCCTGATCCAGATAAATTATTACTCCCAGCCCGGCCCGCTCGATCAATTGCTGGGCATTCTCCATCTCTTCGCGGCATTGACATTCGATGCTGTTGAAAACATGAGCCGAAATACAACTCGAATGGATCCGGCATAATACATTTTCCTTTCCGGCGGGGGCACCCATAACCAGGGCGATCGATTCCTTTTGCCCGTCGTAAAAAAGGATTTCGCGAAATACTCCGAATTTGGTTTTCAGATCCCTTTCCGTCAATCGATAAATCATAGTTTGTTTTTGTGATCCAATGTTTTACCGAAAATAAACCATTAAAGAAAAAAAATAAATCCTTTTTAAAAAAATCCCGGAATCAGTGCCGATCACCCAACGCCAAAATTACGGCATCCTCAAGCGGCATCGCTCGGCCCGTGTTTTTCGCTTTTTCAAAAAACTCTTCGCCGAGCTCCGATTTGGCCTGATCGGTGTAACTTTCAAGAAAGATCCGGTCGGCATCCTCGATTAAATAGCCCGCATTGTCGTAAATGGTTTCCATCGCCCCGTTCAGAAGGGCGGCTTTTTCCATTTCACCCTCAATCACCGCCAGAGCGATGAATCTTTCAAAAGCGTAACCGACACATAATTTGTTTCCGGTTTTCCGGGAAAGTTCCAGCGTTTCGACGGTGTAGGAACGCGCGGTTTGATAATCCTCCCTGATGCAGGCGACCGCCGCCAGATTAATGCAGGCTATCTGAATCGAAGAATTTAGCGACTCCCGCCGGGCCACCGAAAGCGATTCTTCGTAATACTTTTGAGCCTTGTCGTAATTTTTTTGCAAACGGGCGATTTCCCCCAGACCGTTGGTGATTTTGGAAACCCCCAGTTGGTCGCCGATCTCTTTTGAAACCTCAAGCCCTCTTTCAAAAAGGTTTTCGGCCTGCTTTAAATCGCCCTGCATGTAATTGGCGTAGGCCAAACCGCGACAGGAATTGGCCACAACGGTTTTGTCGTTAATTTTCAGGCTGATCTCAAGACTTTTTTTATAATAGATTTCAGCCGAACTGAATTTTCCCCGATTCCAGCTTAAATCACCCAGGCAAAAATTTGCCCGCGCCAAAAGGTTTTGGTCGTTTGTGGCCTTCTCATTTTCGAGCGCATTTTGGGTCCACTCCTCACCCTCAACCAAAAAACCCCGGTTCATCCAGTAATTTCTTAAATTACTGACGATCCTCAAAGCGGTTTCGGGGTTATTATTCAACGCCCATTTGAGACTGGATCGGAAGTTATCATGTTCCCGTTCGATTTTCTCAAACCATTCCCCGGAATTTTTCCCCTCAAATTCGGGTTCGGCCACACCGGCAAGGTTGGCAAAAAATTCGGCCTGACATTGTTTAACCTTATCGGTTTCACCCGCCCCGCCGAGTTTTTCGAGGGCGAATTCTCTGACCACCTCCAACATCCGGAACCGGGGCTCCCCGTCGGTTTGTTCGCGTTGAACGATCAGACTTTTATCAACCAGTGAGGCCAGACCTTCAAAAACGTCCAAATCCGGATCACCGACGGGGGAGAGGATCGCCTCGGCGCTTTCGATGGTGAAACCTCCGCGAAAAACGGAGACGTATTTGAAGAGGGTTTTTTCGGCTTCATCAAGCAGATCGTAACTCCAGGAAATCGCCTGCCGCATTGTCTGCTGGCGCTCCGGAAGGTCTTTGGCCCCGCCGGTCAGCAGTTTCAGGCTTTTTTCCAGACGCCTGAGAAGTGCGACGGGGGCGAGAAATTTTATTCGGGCGGCGGCGAGTTCAATGGCCAGCGGAAGGCCGTCGAGTTTCCGGCAGATCTCGGCCACCGGTTCGAGATTGTCATCGTTTAAGGCGAACCGGGAATTGGCCGATCTGGCTCGTTCGACAAACAATTTTACGGCCGGATAATGACTCATTTCCCCGAGGTTCAAGCTGTTTCCGGCGGGGAATTCGAGGGGCTGAATAACAAATTCGTTTTCAAAACTTAGTTGAAGGCGGACCCGGCTGGTGACCAGAACCTTCAGGTTTTCCGCCGATAGAATCAATTCCCCGACGGCCGGGGCGGCCTCAATCACCTGTTCGAAATTATCCAGCACCAGAAGGACCTTTTTTTCTCTCAAAACCTCCTTCAGGGTTTCTTTTTCGGTTTTATCATTTTCCGCTTTTAACTCCAGCGTTTTGGCGATAAAGGGAAGGACAAAATCGGGATCGTCGATCATTGACAGGTCGATAAAGAACACCCCGTCAGGGAAATTGTTGAGCAGTGTTTTGGCGATCGATTTGGCAACTCTGGTTTTTCCCGTTCCTCCGATGCCGGTCAGACTCAGCAATCTGGTCTGCGTTTTTTTCAATAATTCGGAGATTTGTTTGATCTCGTTTGTCCGACCGATAAGCGGGGAAATTTCACCCGAAAGATTGTTTTTCGGGTTTGCCCCGTCCCAAGATTTTGAGGTCGGATCAAGAATTACGGTTTCAAAATCCTCCCTCAAATCGGTTAAGGGGGCTTTTTCGAATCGACCGTCTTCAAAGCTGTTTTTTTCAAATTCCAAATCCGCCAAGATCTCTTCAAAACCGGAATATCGCGCGGCGGGATCCTTTTGGAGCATTTTATTGATCAAACTGGTCAGACCGTCGGGCATTTCGGGTTTGAAATGGTTTAGGGCGGGCGGTTCAAGATGGATGATGGAAGTTAGAACATCGGCCGGGGTTTCCCCCGAGAAGGGCAACCGACCGGTGAAAAGTTCATAAAGCATCACCCCGAAACTCCAGATATCGGTCCTTTTATCAACCTTTTGTCCGCGGGCTTGTTCCGGGGACATATAAGAGATCGTTCCCTTAATCAAACCGGGTGTGCTGAGCGAAAGGGATTTTTCGTCAAACAGATCCGCGTTCGATTCAAACAACTTTGCCAAACCGAAATCGAGGACCTTCACGTATCCGTCGGGCCTGATCATAATATTTTCCGGTTTGATGTCGCGGTGAATGATGCCGGCCTTGTGGGCCTGAGCGAGGGCTTCGGACACCTGAACGGCAATTTTAATGACTTCTGCCGCGGCCGGGGGCGGGGTGTTCGAAGAAATAGCCTCCCGCAAAGTTTTGCCCTCAATATATTCGGTGGCGATGTAATTGGTCGCTCCGAAATTGCCGATTTCGTAAACGGTCAGAATGTTGGGATGGTTCAAGACGGATGTGGCTCTTGCTTCGCGGGTGAAGCGTTTTAATTTTTCGGGATCAAACCCGAATTCCTGATGAAGAAACTTAAGAGCGATCTTGCGGTTGAGCGAGGTGTCCTGGGCCAAATAAACGGCTCCCATTCCGCCTTTACCCAACAGGGAAATGATCTTGTAACGGTCAATCGTTTGGCCGCACAAATCCTCCTTTTGCTCAAAAATTTCCGCAATCAGGGAATCCGGAAACGAATCCATAAAACCGTCGGAGGTATCGTCAAAAAAAAGGAGGGTTTCGATCTCTCTTCGCAATTCGGGGTCGGTTCCGCAAACTTGATCCAAATAATTGCCCCGTTCCCGTTTCGGAAGTTCCAATATCCGGTTGCAGATATTTTCAATTAATTTTAACCTTTCCGGGTTCATAAAAGTTACTGTGTTCCAGTTGGAAAAGTGGGAAAGAAATAATCGGGAAGAGCGATGAGAAAAGTTTTTTTGCCCCGCCCTCACACAATCTACTGTAAAGCCATTTCCCGCAAAAGCCACATTCGGGCAAAACGCCAATCTCTTTTTGCGGTTTTTTCGCTGATGTCCAAAACATTGGCGATTTCGGGAAAGGTCATCCCGCCGAAAAATTTCAATTCGACAACTTTTGATTTTCGCTCTTCCAAAGAGGAGAGTTTTTGCAACGCATCGTCAAGGGCGACTATGTTTTGCGAGGGTTTTTCAGCATCCCCAAGATCATCTCCGAGAGTGACCTTTTGTTGCCAACCCCCGCGTTTTTCTCGGCCTTTGGCCCGGGCGTAATCAACCAAAATATGGCGCATGGCCTTGGCCGCCACACCGAAAAAATGGGCCCGGTTTTTCCAATTCGGGTCATCTTTTCCGGCGAGTTTCAGATAGGCTTCGTGGATCAATTCGGTCGTTTGAAAAGTGTGTCCGGAATGCTGTTTTTTCAGTTGTCTTTTTGCAATTCGACGCAGTTCCTCGTAAACGAGGGGCAACAAATCATCAAGAGCCCTTTGCTCTCCATCGCTCCAATCTTTTAGCAATTGCGTTATCTGTTGTGAATCAACCATTTACGAATAAAGGTGTTTTGAATTTAAGCACGTATTATAGAACAAAATAAAAAAAGATGAAAAAAAATTGTAAAAGAAAGGCCCGATTTTCGGGAAAAAAGCGTTTACCGGGATGGAAGGCAAAAGCAACTTGTTTTCAAAAAGCAAAAAATGGAGGTTAATAATGAGTACAAATGTAATACTTTTCGGATGGGAGCGGCCGAGCCGGGGGCGCGAGGAAGAAAGCGCCAATCACTTTAATGATTTTAACCAATATCTGACGGCCCAAAGCGAAAGCGGCGGGATCAAGTCGTATCAGGTCGTGTTTCTTGATAACCACGGTGGCGATCTTAACGGGTTTTTTCTGATCCACGGGAGCAACGAACAATTAAACTCACTGGTGGAAAGCCAGGATTGGAAAAAGAATGTCATGCGGGCCTCCCTTCATCTCGATAAATTCGGTGTCGTTTCCGGGGCGACCAATGAATTGGTTTTGGAAAGGATGGCCCTTTGGAACGATCATCGACCCGCTTGAAAGTTGATTTAGAAGGGATGAAAATCTTCCTTTTTGGGCGAATTTTTGATTTCAAAAAAAACTCGAAAAGGAGATTTTCATCAACCTGATTTTTACAATTTTTTTTGGTGTTGGCGAAACGGACAATTATTTCAAATCTTTACGCACTCTCCGCGTTTTAAGAACCGCCCGCTTCCTTTTGCCTCAAGGCATTCACCGTTTTCGATAACGACCCTTCCGCGCGAAAGAACGGTTTCAACTTTCCCTTTGACTTTCCAGCCTTCATAGGATGAATAATCAACGTTCATATGCTCGTTTTCGACTCCGAAAATGTGTTCTTTTTCCGGGTCGAAAATAACCAGATCGGCGTCGGAACCGACGGCGACCGTCCCTTTTTTGGGGAACAAACCGAACATTTTCGCCGCGGCGGTCGAGGTCAATTCCACAAAGCGATTCAAAGAGATCCGGTTTTCCACCACACCGCCGTTGAAGATCAGCGACATTCGGTTTTCGACTCCCGGAGCGCCGTTCGGGATGAGCGAAAAATCGTCCTTGCCGAGTTCCTTTTGCTCCTTCATGCAAAACGGACAATGATCGGTGGAAATGACCTGAAGATCATCCATCTTGAGGCCTTTCCACAATTCCCCGTGATTATGTTTTTCTCTTAAAGGCGGGGTCATCACGAATTTCGCGCCGTCCCAACCGTCGCCGTAATCCTCGATCGAATGGAAAAGGTATTGGGGGCAGGTTTCGGCAAAAGCGGGAATTCCCCGATCGCGGGCCTCCCGGACCTTGTTGAGGGCGTCGGCGCAGGACAGATGAACAATGTAAACCGGCGATTCGGCCATTTCGGCGATGGCGATGGCCCGGTGTACGCCCTCGGCCTCGGCGATTGTCGGACGGGTCAGGGCGTGATATTTGGGGGCTGTTCTCCCTTCGGCAAGAAAGCGTTTGATGATCTCGTTGATGACGATCCCGTTTTCGGCGTGCATACAGATCAAACCGCCCCGTTCGCCGGCCGCGCTCATCGCCCGGAAAATAGTGGCGTCATCGACCAGAAAAACGCCGGGATAGGCCATAAAGAGCTTGAAACTGGTGATCCCCTCGTCCATCAAGGTGTGCATCTCCTCGGTGTTCTTGTCTTCGAATTCGGTCGTGATGAGGTGAAAGCCGTAATCGATGACCGGTTTGCCTTCGGCCTTGGCGTGCCAGTTGTCCACCGCCCGGATCATCGATTCGCCCTTGTATTGAACGGCGAAATCAATGATCGTCGTCGTTCCTCCGAAAGCGGCGGCGCGGGTTCCGGTGTAGAAATCGTCCGCACTTTCGGTCCCGCCAAACGGAAGCTCCATATGGGTGTGCGGGTCGATCCCGCCGGGAATGACGAGTTTGCCGGTTGCGTCGATGGTTCGGTCAACCTCCATTTCGAGGGTTTTTCCGATGACCGACACGGTTTCGTCCTCAATTAAAATGTCGGCCCGGTAATCATCGACAGCGGTTACGATCCTTCCGTTTTTTATCAGTGTTTTCATAAGAAAAAAATGGTAGTTCTTTGAAAAAAAGTGATTTTTCCAAACCGGAAATCAATAAAAGCCGATCCCGTAATTAAAAACCACGATTCCAAAGATCAGGAGAATTAACCCCACGATAAAGGCAAAAATCTTGAACTGGAGTTTGGTGCCGAAATAATCGCTCAATACTTTATGTTCGGTCCGTTCCCGAAAAAAGTCGCCGATCCGAAGTTTTACACTTTTTTTGTAAAACTTCTCGGTTTGAAGCGGAAAAAACATAAAAAGAATTCCGTGAACGGTCAGAACAGTTCCCAGAACCATTATTATCAAAAATTTTTCTGTGTTTCCATCCATTAAAAAAAGACGGAAAATTATTAAATTGTTGCAAAACCCTTATCCAAAGCGGCAATCAATTCATCAACATTATCCCTCGTCGAATTGAGCATCATACCGGTTCGGATGACGTTGCCGTAAAGCCCGCCCTTGCCGATCAGAACGCCCCGTCGTTTGGTTTCTTCAAAGACTTTCAAAACCGCTTCGGGTGCGGGCTCTTTGGTCTGACGATCCTTGACCAGTTCGATCCCCTGCATCAGACCCATTCCGCGAACGTCGCCGATGACCGGGTATTTTTCCTTTAATTGATCGAGTTTTTCCCGCAGGTAACCGCCGACAACACGGGCGTTGGTTCGCAGATCCTCCTCTTCGATCACTTTGATGACGGCCAGTCCGGCGGCCATTGAAACCGGATTTCCTCCGAAAGTCGAAAAGGTCAGACCGGGAAATTTACCGGCGATCTCATCGGTCGTGATCGTCCAGCCGATCGGAATTCCGTTGGCCATTCCCTTGGCCGAGGTCATAATATCCGGTTCGACGTCCCAATGTTCTATGCCGAACCATTTGTCGCCGGTTCGGCCCCAGCCGGTTTGAACCTCGTCGGCGATGAAAAGACCCCCGTGTTTGCGGGCGATCTCGGCCACGCGGGGGAAATATTCTTTCGGCGGAACGATAAAACCGCCGACCCCGAGGATCGGTTCGGCCATAAAGGCGGCGATCTCGCCGGTGGTCGTAGTTTGGATCAGTTCTTCGACGTCCTCGGCGCAGGCCACCCCGCAACTCGGGTATTCGAGTTTGAAAGGACAGCGGTAACAATAGGGGGCCGCCGCGTGAATAATGCCGGGTATCTGAGCCGGAAGCGGTCGCCAGGTCGAATGGCCGGTGGCGGAAAGTGCGGTCGCCGATCTGCCGGAATAGCTGTGGCGCAAAACGATGATCTCGTGGCGGCCGGTGGCCAGTTTGGCGGCGTGGATGGCGGTGTCGTCGGCCTCGGTCCCGGAATTGGAGAAAAACGATCTTTTCAATTTGCCGGGAGCGATTTCCGCGAGTTTTTCGGCCAGATCGCCTTGCGGCCCGTTGACGTAAAGCGTCGAGGTATGCTGAATGGTCTTGTTTTGCTCCAAAACCGCCTCATTGACCTTCGGATTGGCGTGTCCGACGCTGACCGTCAGAACGCCTCCGAAACAGTCCAGATAGCGGTTTCCCCGATCGTCCCAGACGTATTCGCCGTCACCTTTAACAAGTGCGATCGGTTCCTGATAATAATTGGCCACCGCCGGAAACAGAAATTCCTTGTGTTTGCGGATGGCTTCGGATAGTTCGGTTGGTTGCTTGGTCGGATTCATTTTTTTTGTTTTATGGTTGATTTCAGATGGTTAAAAAAAATAGTTAAACAATTTCACAATAAAAGAAATGACGAAAAACAATTCGGTTTTTTATTGGTCGGAAAGAACCCCGATTGTTTGAAAAAGATCCAAAATCCAAAATCCAAAATCCAAAATTGTATTAACCGCGTTAATTTTTAACGATTTGGCCGAAAAAAGCAACAAAACCCGGAACCCGTTTTTTAGGGAAAACAAAAAAATCAGGAAAGAAAACCAAAGATCGTGTTTACGCTGAACCCGACCATCAGCAAAACGACCAGCCAGCCGGCGATTTGAAGCCAGACCGGATGTTGATAATCGCCGACGATGGATTTTTTATGCGAGGCGAGCAGGATCAGGGCCAAACCGACCGGCAAAATGAAACCGTTGATCGTTCCCGCCCAGATCAGGACCTTTACCGGCCGCCCGTAAAGAACGAAAACCAGAGTTGACAGGGCGATAAAACCGATGACCAGATATTTTTCGAAATCCTTTAGTTTCGGGCTGAAAGTTTTGAAAAAAGAAACCGAAGTGTAAGCCGCACCGATAACCGAGGTGATGGCCGCCGACCACATGACGATCCCGAAAATCTTATATCCGATATTTCCGGCCGCGTTTTGGAAGACCGAGGCCGGAGGATTATCCGAAGCGATCGTCATTCCGAGTGAGATCACACCAAAAGCCGCCAGAAACAAAAGAAAGCGGATCAGAGCGGTCAGAAGGATTCCGGCGGTTGCGCTTTTGTTGACCTCGCTCAATGACTCCGGGCCGGAAATCCCCGCATCGATCAAGCGATGGGCCCCGGCGAAAGTGATGTAACCGCCCACGGTTCCTCCGACCAGGGTGACGATCATCAGGGGGTTGATCGTTTCCGGCCAAAAAGTTCGATAGACCGCTTGCGGGATCGGCGGCCTTGAAAAAACGACAACGTAAACAATCAGACCCAACATGATGAAACCGAGAATTTTGACGAAAAGATCCATCGCCTTTCCGGCATCCTTGATCAAAAAAATGGCGATTCCGATGACCGCGCTGATCAAGGCCCCGTATTCAACCCTCAGATCGAAAAGGACGTTCAATCCCAGTCCGGCCCCGGCGATGTTGCCGATGTTAAAAGCCAACCCCCCAAAAACGATCAGAATTGCCAGCAGGTAACCGGTTCCGAAGATGGTCTGGTTGGCCACATCCTGAGCCCTTTTCCCGCTGACGGTCAACACCCGCCAGATGTTTAACTGGGCGAAAATATCGAGAATGACCGAAAGCAGAATGACAAACCCGAAACTGGCGGCGATGGTCGATGTAAATTGGGCGGTCTGGGTCAGAAACCCCGGGCCGACCGCCGAGGTGGCCATCAAAAAAGCCGCGCCTAACATTACAGCCGAGAAAGATTTTTGTTTCATCCTTTCAATTCCCGAAATAAATTCAGATTTTTAGAAAATGGCCCTGATCCTGATCCCGTTTTCTTCCAGTTTGCGTTTGATCGTCCGGGCGAAATCCAATGCGTTTTCCCCGTCACCGTGGATACAGATGGTTTCCGCCTTCAGGTTAATTTCCGGTCCGGGAAGAGTTTTTACCTTCTGATTACGAACCATCCCGATAACCTGTTCGACCGCCAGATCGGTTGAGGAGATCAATGCGTCCGGTTGTTTTCGGGAGGTAAGCGAACCATCCGGTTGATAGGTTCGGTCGGCGAAAACCTCGCTGGCCGATCTTAACCCGACGGATTCGGCCCGGCTTGTAAGTTGGCTTCCGGAAAGCCCGTAAAGGATGAGTTTCTCATCCAAATCAAGGACCGCGCGGGCGATGGCTTCGGATAATTTCTCGTCCGCGGCCGCTTGATTATAAAGCGCTCCGTGGGGTTTGACGTGGTGGAGTCGCCCTCCGAGAGAGAGACAAATTCCCTGAAGGGCCGCCACCTGATAAAGGACCATGTCGTAAACCTCTTCGGGGGAAATTGCCATTGCCCGGCGGCCGAAGCCCTGCAAGTCTGGATAACCGGGATGAGCGCCCACCGCCACTCCTTTTTCGATTGCGGTTTTAACCGTTCGCCGGATGACGCTCGGATCCCCGGCGTGAAAACCGCAGGCGACGTTGACCGATGAAACGAAATCCATCAATTCGGCATCCCTCCCCATTTTCCAGGCTCCGAAACCCTCGCCCATGTCGCAATTCAAATCAATCTCTTTCATACTGCTAATAACCGGAAATTAAATCAAAATCCTCTCTCCCGCAAGCCGAATTTCAACAAATTAAGATCGCTTTCCATTTTTATTTTAAGATTTTCGGCTTCTTGGACGGAAACCGTTTCAAATTTTATCCGATCTTTCGGCCCGAACTGGGCCAATCGGGGCAAATCGGCGGAAATGACATTTCCGATGCGCGGGTAACCGCCGGTCGTTTGATGGTCGGCCATCAAAATTATCAATTGTCCGTCGGGAAGAAGCTGAACGGTCCCGAAAGCGGCGGCCGCCGATACCAATTCCAGTTCATCAAGCAAAAAAAGGCCGGGACCCGAAAGCCGGTAACCCATCCGATCCGATTCCAAACCGACGGTAAATTCTTCCTTTAGAAAAAGGCTTTCGCTGAGAGCCGTTAATTCCTCAAATTCGGGACCGGGAATGATCCGGATCTTTTCATTCTGAAAAAGAAGGGGCGAAAAAAACGGGGAAAGGAAAAAGGTGGCCGCCCCGGATTCCTCCGCGCATTCTCTTCCAAAAACGATCAAGTCCCCGTTTCTCAAGGCTCGGCCCTTGAAACCGCCGATCCCGGCGCGAAGGTTGGTGCTGGCGCTTTCCAACCATTTTTCAATCTTGAATCCGCCTTTTATCGCCAGATAACACCGATTCCCCCGAAGTTTTTTTTTAAACCCCAGAATTTGCCCCGATTTTACCGGTATCGGCCGACCGTTTGAAATTGCGGCGCCGTCAAGGCTCGGGCTGAAATCGGCGCCTTCGATCGCGATCAGTGCGTTTTGGTTAAATTTTAATTCGGGAGCCGGAAAATGCATTTCCAGAACGGCCCGGTTTTCCGGATTTCCCAAAAGAATATTGACCAAACGGGCGCTTAAAACATCCATCGCTCCATTGGGATTGATTCCCTGGGCCGCAAAACCGGCTCTTCCGAGGTCCTGAAAAGTCGTTAAAACACCCGCTTTTGTAACTGTTAGACTCATCGGTTCGAATCGTAAAATTTGACCAGATCCCCGCATTGAAAAAAGGTCGGATCTTCTTTTTCCGGTGAAAAAAGCTTGATCTCGGTCCGCCCGATAATTTGCCAGCCTCCGGGTGATTCGATCGGGTAAATCCCGGTTTGACTTCCGGCGATCCCGACGCTTCCCGCCGGAACCCTTTTGCGCGGGGTTTTCTTTCGGGGGAAAGCGATCCTCGGATCGACCTCCCCCATATAGGCAAAACCGGGAAGGAAACCGAGCATGTAAACCCGGTAGGTGTTTGAGGTGAAGATCTTTAGGAATTCACCGGTCGAAAGATTTTTTTTCCGGGTAATGTCTTCCAGATCCGGGCCGACCCCGGGATCGAATGAAACGGGTATTTCCAAAAGGCGGTTGGGCGTCGGTTTTTTATTTTCCATGTTTTCCAGGGCTTTTTCAGCCTTTTTTCTAACGGCATCAAAGGCGCTGGAGAATTCAAACGAGTTTTTTCTGACCAGACCGATGTCGTAGAAAACCGTCAGCGATGAATAACAGGGAACCAATTCAATCAGACCGGGAAATGGTTTTTTAGCAAAATGATCGGCCAGATCCAAAACCTCCCGGTTTAATTCGGGAGAAATCTCGTTCCCGAAACTGACGGTCAGGGCGTTATCACCCAACGGAAAAATGCGGGGTTCAGATTTTTTCATCATAGCTCTCCAAAACATCCAAAAGTGTGGCTTTTTCCGTTTCGACATCGATGATCGTGGCTTTCCGGCGCGACAATTCGGCGATGGTTTGACCGAGCAATTCATCATCGGTCTGACGGGAGAATTTAACCGTCATCAGGCCGTTGTTTTCCTCGATCTCAAAATCTTTCAGGTTATTCAGGGTTTGAAGGCTTTCGGGAAGATCGGATTTCAAACTGATCTTGACCTTTTGATTTTGCCTGTGAGCCTGGCGGAGATGATCGGGCGAATCGACGGCCCGGATCTCGCCTTTTGAGATGACGGCGATCCGGGAGCAAAGCTCCTCGATCTCGGAAAGATTGTGCGAGGTCAGCAGGATCGAAACGCCTTTCAGGGAACTTATCAGGTTTCTCAAGGAGGCGGCAGCCAGAGGGTCAAGCGAACGGGTCGGTTCATCGAGAAGCAAAACCGGGGGTTTGGTGATCATCGCCCGGGCGACCGCCAGCCTTTGTTTATTTCCGGTCGAAAGTTCGGAAAAGCGCCGCCGGGCAAATCGGGTCAAATCCAGCTGATCGAAAAGTTCCTTGATCCTGTGGCGCGCCGGTTTGTCTCTGAGGCCGTACAGGCGGGCGAAGAACAAAAGGTTTTGCTCGGTCGTCAAACGCCAGTAAAAAGACCTTTCTTCGGCGGTTGCCAATCCGATCAAAGAGCGGACCCGAACCTCTTCTTTGACGGTGTCAAAACCCAAAACCGAAACCTTTCCCCCGGTCGGCTGGACCAATGTGGCGATGATCTTGGTGAGAGTTGTTTTTCCGGCACCGTTGCGGCCGATCAAACCCAGGATTTCGCCGGTTTGGATTTGAAGGGTGATGTTTTTCAGAGCCTCCACCGGGGGCTTTACCGGCAGGCGAATGAACCTCCTGAGCCGTGGAAACGGTTGGGGATAGGTCTTGGATAAATTTTCTATGGAGATGGCGACCACGTTTTTTTCGTTAAAAAAATTCCCGATAATTTTAACAAATAAATCTTTTGGAAAAAATCAGGGGTGTTAAAATAAAAAAAAATTGTTCAGGGTTTTGTAATGTAACGGATTTTTCGGGCATAAAACATTAAAAGTTATTGCATAAGCGGAGCGAAAGGAAATGGCAGATTCTGATCAGGGCTTGGTGGAAAAAGAGATCCGGTTTGCGGTTGTCATGTACGGCGGGGTTTCACTGGCGATTTATATCAACGGAGTGGCGCAGGAGCTTTTAAAGATGGTGAGGGCGACCGGCCCGGAGCAGAATGCCGGAAATTTTGATTCGACCGAAAAAATCTACCATCGGCTGGCTTGTTTGGTTTCCGATCCGGAACTTCTCGAGCGGGCCTCGCAAAAAACCGAAAAAGAGGAAATAGATCGGCTTTTGAAGGACGATCTGTCAACCGTTGATTGTTCCTCGACAAAATTTGTGGTCGATATCATTTCCGGCACCTCGGCCGGCGGGATCAACGGGGTGTTTCTGGCCAAAGCTCTGGTCAGGAACCAGAATATCGAGGAACTGAAAAAGCTTTGGCTCAACGAAGGCGACATAGCCAAACTGATCAACGACAAAAAATCCGTTTCCGACATCGCGCTGAAGGCTCCCGGACAGGCCAAATCATTGTTAAATTCCCAGCGGATGTACCTCAAATTACTGGAGGCGGTCGATGGGATGGATGATTCGGCCCCCGTCCTCACCGCCGAAGACGAAAGGCCGCTGATCAATGAAATGGATCTTTTCATAACGGTAACGGATTATCAGGGGGTCAGCGTTCCGCTCCGGCTTTTGGACCGGGTGATATTTGAAAGGCGTTACCGGCAGGTTTTTCATTTTCAGCATAATCCGGAAAACGATAGGTTTGATTTTTCGTCAGAACATAATCCGATGCTGGCCTTTGCCGCCCGTTGCACCTCGGCTTTTCCCTTTGCCTTCGAACCGATGCGAATCAGCCAGGCCAAAACCGTTATCCGGGAGGCCTTTTCCAATTCTGCAAAAAGGGTTGAGGATCTGGAAAATGATAAAACCAGGTTTTTCCCGCTGGTAAAAGATAAAAGCGGGAACCCGGTCGATTGGGGAAACCGTGATCTGGTCGATGGCGGATATTTGGATAACAAACCGTTCAGTTACGCCATCGATGCGCTTTCGCAAAGGCGGGCGGATTTTCAGGTCGAAAGGAAATTGCTTTACGTTGAACCGTCGCCCGAGAATCTTGGACTTGAGGATGGACTTGAACAAACGGCCCCGGATGCGATTCAAAACGCCAAGGCGGCCGTCAGCGAACTGCCCCGTTACGAGACCATCCGCGAGGATCTACAAAGGGTTTTGGAAAGAAATCGTCTGATCGAAAGGGTGAACCGTTTATCGGCCAGTTCCGAAAGAGATGTTTACACCTACCTGACCACAACCGAAGCCGAAAAATGGAATCAGGCCGATGGGGGAACCGGGAGAGAAAACGGGTCTGATAACGAAAAAGATAAGGAGGAAAAACCGAAAACGGGGGCCGAATGGGAAAAGTTTGGCCTTGAGAGCATCGTCAAATTAAAGGGACACGCCGTCTTGCCGTACTACCGTTTGCGGATCTCAAGCCTGACCGATGACATCGCCCGGCTGGTGACCAGAAAACTGGGGATCGAGGTTGATTCCGAATATTTTTTGGCCATCAGGTCGCTGGTCAACGTCTGGCGGAAGGACAATTTCGTAACTTATCTGGAAGAGCAAACTTCCAAGGAAAAGGGAAAGGACACGGTTTTGGCCTTTTTGCGTTGGTACGACCTCAATTACCGCCTTCGGCGGTTTCGTTTCGTTCAGCAAAAGGCCAGCCAGTTGTCCCGGTTCGAACCGGAATTCCGGGAAAGGCTCAACGTCCGGCAGGCCCAGTTGGCGCAGATCCGAAAAAAACAGTTTGAGCTGGCCGACCAGAAGGACCCCGAAAAAAACAAAAAAAAGGGGCGCAGGGGTGAGCCGGAAATCAAGCCACAGGCCGATTCGACCGAACAGGCCTTTGTCGAAGAGAAGATTGCGGTTCCCAAATCCATTTTGGAAATGGACGGGGAAAGGTTGGGTTTGGAAAAGGATAAAACCTCGAAGGAAGAGGGCGAATTGATGCCCAGCGAAATTATCTGGAAGGTCTGCGGGGGGAGTTCTCCGGAGAAGAATTCCGATCAGATAAATAACCTTCGAAAGATCGTTTTTTACTACCAGACCCGACTGCGATCCATTTTCGGGAACCTCCAATTGGAAAAGGAAAAACTTGTTTCCGGAAAAGCCGAAACCGACAAACTATCCCGGGCGATTCAATCGGTTGAACTGAAACCGGATGATCTGAAGCAGCTTTTGGAAATCACTGGTTTGGAAAGAGAGGCGCAGGTTAGCGAGAAAATGTTGCGGGATTTTCTTGAAAATAAATACCGCGAGCTTTATCAACCGATCAAAAAGGCCGCGCACGAGCTGAAGGATTTGTTCGATAAAATATTTGAAACTTCGAGGAGCGAGATCCATCGCCTTCTTCAAACTCCGGTCAAGGATTTACCCGAGGAACTAAAGGGGATGGAGCCGGTTTTTGTAAATTCGGTCCGGGGTTATCTGCTTCACTTTTACAAAAATTTTGACGATTACGATCAGATCAGTTTTCCGGTTTTTTACGAAACCGATGTTGGCGAGGCGGTTCCGGTCGATGTCCTGCGGATCAGCCCGGTGGACGCCAAATCGTTGATCGACGAGGAGAGCCTGAAAGAGACCCGGCGAAAACTGGCCGGAACCGCCCTTTACAATTTCGGAGCCTTTATTGATCGGGTCTGGCGCAAAAATGACATCATGTGGGGGCGACTTGATGGCGCGGAAAGAATAATAACCGCAATTTTGCCGGGTGAAAAATACGATCACCTGCGGAATTATTTTGCCGGTGAGATGAACCGGATAATCCTCAATGAAGAGTTGATGCAATCGGACAAAGAGGAGTTGAGGAGTTTGTTGGCGGGTTCGCTGGCCAGGGTCGGCGCCGGAATAAACCTTGAAAACGCGGTCAGGGAGGTTACCGGCGACATTACGGACGGGGCGGTAAAAAATCGCCTGGCGGCCGTTATGCGGACCTGTTTTGACGAGGAACAGATCGTCGGTTTTGTCAAAAACGTTTACGAGGTTGAGCGAAAAACGGAACCGAGCGAGATCCTGCGGGTTATTTCCAGAGCGACGCAGGTGACGGGGAATATTTTTGAGGAAATCGCCGATCAACACGGAAAGTCCGGGGACCGCCTCCGTTGGGTTTCGCGTCTGGGAAGGGTTTTTTGGGGGTTGGTTGAAGTTGCGGCCCCAAATACCATCTGGAACAAGATCTTCCGCCATTGGCTTAAACTTCTTTATTTGTTCGAGGTGATCCTGATTTTCGGAGCCACAATATTTAATGAGCCGAAAATCCAGCAATTCGGAATAATCGTTTTGCTGGTCACTTTGATCACAAATCTGGTGGTTCTCAATCTCGACGATTACATGCGGGGCAACAAATTCGGTCGGTTGATCAGATTTCTGGTCGTCTCGTTTTTGCTGGTTTTGTGCCTGTTCGGATTTTTGTCGCTTTTTGCATTGGTTTTCGATCCCGAACTTTGGCGGGGCCTCAGCTTTATTCAGAACTATTTGGGAGGGTTCGGCCTCTGGCCGAAGTTGATCCCACCGGTATTTTTGTTTTTGCTTTTTGGCATTTCGGTGACCTGGCCCGGAAAAGAAAAGCCAAATTTGAGAGCGGTCGGAATTGTCTCGCTTTCCTACGTGTTGGTTTCGGTAATTTTGGCCGTCGTTTTCAACCGGTTGACGAGTGAGGCCCACGGTTTGAACGGGCTCGGGCCGATTCTTTCGCTGGAAATGATTGAAAACCCGAAACAGTTGGCGGAGATCGCTCCTCCGAACAGCCCCGGAAGAATCGGGTTGATCCGGGCATTGGCTCTTGACAGTTTTTTGTTTATTCCGATTTATACCGGTTTTTTACTTTATTTCAGCCGGTTGTTTAACCTCCGCAAGGGAAAATGGATTCAACGGGCCTTGATCGCCTGCACGGTGCTTATACCGGTTGCGGCCGGGGCCGATTATTTGGAAAATTACTTTTCCTTTTCTTTGCTCCAGCCTCAAATGTCCGAAATCCCCCAATGGATGTTCAATGCCACCTCCGCTTTCGCCCGGACCAAATTCGGTTTGATCGCTCTCACCGCAGGACTTTTTGCCGGAATCTTTTGGAGGCCGACATTTTGGGCCGGAAACCTTTTGGCTTTGGCGCTTTTGGGGATCGGAACTCTGGGTTTGGCGGGGTTGATCTTTCCGTGGTTGATCCAGCCTTTTTTAAGTTTGTTGACAGTTTTGATCTTGATTGTCGGGATCGGTTTTACGGTCCGAAACGAAAAATTTTTCCCCGATCAATAAGACAAATGGTCAGCGTTTTCGCTGTTTCGGGTCGAGAAATTCCCGCAGGCCGTCGCCGATAAAATTAAAGGCCAGCACGGTCAAAGCGATGGAGATTCCGGGAAAGAAGATAATGTGCGGGTAATTGTACAAAATATCGATCCCCCGTGCCTCTTCGATCATAGTTCCCCAGGACGGAGCCGGGGGCGGGATTCCAAGTCCGAGAAAAGAAAGCGATGCTTCGGAGAGGACCGCTCCGGCCATTCCCAATGAGGCCTGAACGATCAGGGGCTGAATGGCGTTGGGCAAAATATGAACGAACAAAAGCCTCAGATCGCTGGCCCCGAGCGCGCGGGCTGCCTGAACAAAGTCGTATTCCCGGATCTTCAAAACCTGACCCCGCATTACTCTGGCGTAACCGACCCAACCGATGACGCACAGGGCCAGTATCAATTTGCTCAGGCCGGCTCCGAGAAAAGCGACCAGGGCAATTGCCAGCAGGAGTCCGGGAAAAGCCAGAAAAACGTTGAAGATGTAGCCCGAAAGGATTTTGTCGATCCAACCCCCGTAAAAACCCGCGATTGATCCGATGAAAATCCCGATCACCGAGGAAACCAAAACCACGATGATACCGACCTGAAGGGAGATTCGGGCGCCGTAAACCACCCGCGAGAACACGTCGCGTCCGAGAGCATCGTTACCGAACCAATGTTGGGCCGAGGGAGAGGCGTACCGGAGTAAAAGATCTGGGGCGGTGACGTCATGGGTGGCGATCCAGGGGGCAAAAAGCGCCGTCAGTATGAAGACGGTCGCAAGGAAAATACCGATGTAGGTCAATCTGTTCATTGAAAAAGCGAAAAAAAGTTTTAAAAAAAGGAAAATCAGTTAAGCCGGATTCTCGGATCAAGCCAGCGATAAACAAAGTCCGTCAGGGAATTGGCCAGAATATAGGTCACGCTGATCACCAACACACATCCCTGAACAAGCCTGTAATCTCTTTTTCCGATCCCCTCATCGAGCAACAAAAGACCGAGGCCCTGCCAGTTGAAAATTTTCTCCGTGATGATCGCACCTGCCAGGAGGACTCCGAGCTGAAGGCCGAGAATCGTAACCACCGGGATCAAACCGTTTTTTAGGACGTGTTTATAGATCACCTTTCTTTCGCTCAAACCCTTGGCCCGGGCCGTTCGAACGTAGTCTTCACCCAATTCCTCTATGACCGAGGAGCGAACCATTCGCGTTAGAATGGCGGAAAGAGCCGCCCCCAAAGTGATGGCGGGCAAAACAACATCCTCCGGGTTGGCGCTTCCGGTCGGGGAAAACCAACCGAGTTTCACCGCAAAAATGTACATCAGGAAAGGGCCGATGACAAAGGTTGGCAAACTGATGCCGAGAAGAGCTATAAAAGAGGCGAAATTATCAATCAGGTTATTTTTGTTGGTTCCGGCCAGAACCCCGAGCGGGATGGCGATTCCGACCGCCACCAGAAGGGCCACGACCGCCAGTTCGATGGTGGCCGGATAACGCTCGAATATCATATCGACGATCGGCCGCCCGGTTCGAAATGATTTGCCCAGATCGCCCGTCAAAACGCCCTGCCAGTATTCGATATAACGATTTTTCAGGCCGTGCCACTGAAAACCCTTTTCCCCGTCGTAAGAAAAGAAAAACGAGGGTTTGTCAAGACCGTGGGTTTGATTGAATTGGGCGATCTGTTCGGGGGTGGCCTGTTCGCCGAGAATGGCGGTTGCCGGATCGCCGGGGACGAGTTCGATCAAAAGGGTCACCAGGGAAACAACGGTCCAGATAACCAGTAGGATAAGCCCGATTTGCCGGGCGAAATTCAAAAGCCTGTATTTCATGGGTTGCCGATTTCAAATAAAATTTTGAAAAAAAGGGAAAGAAAATCTTCGCAGGTAATAATAAGTCTTTTTGAAACTAAAAACCAATGAAAGGGAAAATGGTTCACTCTAAAACCGCTGGCTTTTTATCATTTGATCCCCGTGTGAATGGCGGCCACTCCTCCGGTCAGATTTTTATAGGTAACCTGTTTTAATCCGACCCCGCTCATCATTTCGGCCAAACCCTTTTGATCGGGAAACCTGGAGACCGATTCCGAGAGATATTCGTAAGCGTCCTGAGAACCGCTGAAAGCCCCCCCGATCCTCGGTAAGATCTTTTTAAAATAGAATTGGAAGACCTGCCGGAAACCCGGTACGACCGGGGCCGAAAATTCCAGCACGCAGAGTTTTCCGCCGGGTTTTAAGATCCGGGCCAGTTCCCGGAGGCCGTCCTCCCAATGGGACAAATTTCTCAAACCGAAGGCGATGGTTACCGCATCAAAGGTTTCCTTTTCAAACGGAAGCGCCATGGCATCGCCTTCAAGATAGGGGATCACAAGGCCCTCGTCCGAACTTTTTTCGGCGGCCCGTTCCAGCATCGGCCTGCAAAAATCGGTTCCGAACACCCGCGCCGGGGAACCTTTTTTCAATTCGAGAGAAAGGTCGCCCGTTCCGCAGGCGACATCCAAAACCAAAGCCTTTTCATTTTCCAGAAACCGCCTCAGATTTTTTTTAACCAGTTTGCGCCAGCGTTTGTCGATGTTGATCGACAGGAAATGGTTGAGAAAATCATATTTGGGAGAGATCCGCGAAAACATTTCGCGAACCTTTCGGGCGTGCTCCAATTCTCCGGAAGTCCTTTGCTCGGCCATAAAATTAATTGTTCGAACTTTCCGTTTCGGACGGTTTTGATTTCTGGTAAACCAGAACCGAGGCAAAAGGTTCCTTGGTCCAGACGCCGGCGATCCTTTTGACGTCTTCGATCTTTGCGTTTTGGGCCTTTTGGTATTCGCCCTTGAATGAATTCAAATTAAAGGTGTCCAGATCGAGCCACAACTGAGCCAGATTTTCGGAATTAAACCGAGAAAGAACCTCGTTTTTGGCGGAACTGAACTCGGTTTGTGAAACGGTTTGAGCCAAAAGTCCCGAAAAAATCGACTCGGTGTCAATCGAAAGCCCTTCGGGGCCGTTTTTTACTTTTTTCCAATCCGGCAATTCGACCAAAACCAAACCCGGCAGAAAATGGGGGTTGTTTTTGACGATGGCCTCGTTTCCTTCCGATTGTTGAAGCCGCCGGTTGAGGATCAGACCCAATATTTCCGAAGCGTAATAATCCTTATCGCCGCGGGCCAGACCTCGAAAAGCCAGCCTCAATTCGCTCGCGTTTTCTTTTTCCGTTTCAATTAATTTGAGGGATTTTTCCGGCGGGTCGGGCAATCGGAAAGTTGCCGGAATTTGTTCATCAGCTTTCAGCCAGCTTCCGAAATAACGGCGGGCGGCCCGGTAAACCAAATCCGATTTCACGTTGCCGATTATCACCAGTGTGGCATTGTCGGCCGTCAGGAACCTCTGTCGGGCGAAAATCAGATCGGCAAAATCTATTTTGTTCAAAGATTCCACCGTCCCCATTTGGGGGCGGCCGTAGGGGAAGTCTCCGAGCAGTCTTTGGCGAACCGCCAGATCCGCCAGATAAGCCGGATTTTGATCGAGCTCTTTGACCTTTTCAATTTGTTCGGCCCGAACCTTGGCGGTCGTTTCCTTGTCGATCTGGGGGGAGATCACGGCGTTTGCCAGAGTTTGCAAAACGGTTAGGATCTGATCGGGTTCGGCCGTCGTATTGATTTGCAGATAATCGTAATTTGTTTCGATCTCAAGGCTTCCGCCGAGGTCCTCTTCAAAGAATTCTCTCGAAATTTGATCCGGAAAGATTATCTGGGCCAGCAGGGCCATCTGACCCTCTTTGCCCAACTGATCGAAAGCCGATCCTCTGTTGATCCGGAGGATGACCCTGACCTTTTCAGCTTCGGACTGACTCCAGATCAGCATTTTTACGTTGTTGAGCAGTTTTTCCTGTCGCGGAACCGGGAGCTTTTCCGGTTGAGCCACGGCAAAAACTGCCAGGCTGAACAAAATCAAGAGTGAAACCGTAGATCTTTTGAAATAAAAATTGAAAATCATCGTATTTAAGTTTTGAAAAAAGGATTTACCATTAGTTGCCCGAAATGAAAATAATGTTGTTTTACGAAAACGAATAAACTTGATTTTTACGGGCATTTTTTATTATTTTACAAATTGAAAATTTTAGATGTCCGCAGGCATCGCGTCAAACGTTTAAGGCATCTATCTGATTGTAGCTTCCTTGATTTTAGTTAAGCTTGGCGACAAAGACAGAAACTTAACGGCAAAAAGAAATCAAGTTATAATAAGAAAATTGGTTTAAGGCCTTTAACTAATTAGAAATTTTAGGGACTAGAAAAATGGGAAAAATAGTTAAATATTGTAATGCTTGTGAAGAAAGCTTTGCGGAAAAGTTTGGATTTTGCCCCATCTGCGGGGAATCTTTGAAAGCATTTGAAATGAACCCGGTCGATGACGCCGCTCCCTCGGCCGAGGCGGATTCATTTGATTCCACGGCTGATGAGACTCCTTTTCAAACTTCGCAGAACTTTTCCACCGATTCATCATTTACCACCGAGCAGGTTCCCGTCCCCGAAACTTTTCCCTTCATTCAGGATTCACAGGAGATGAGTTTCGAGGAACCCGAGATTGAACTCGATTTGTCCGGGGAAGAATCTCCGGAAGAAAACGAAACCTTCGAGGAATCCAAACCCATCGGGACCAGTCCTTTTTCAACCTATGCGGGAAACGGTTCGGATCATTTCGCCGATGAATACAAAACCGAGATCGTTTACGATGACCGGAAACCCGTAAACCAAAACGATTTTTCAAACCCCGCAAAGGACGATGATTTTTACGTTACGGTTTTAACCGAAAAGAACGTCAAACAAAGAAACGTCCTGCTGCTCGGTTCCACCGTTTTGATGCTGACATTGTGCATCGGCGGTCTGATCGCTTCCATTTTCAATCATCCTTTGCTGGTCGGAGCGATCGGAGATGATGACCTTACGGCCTTCGTTCCGATCGTCGAGGAAGTTCCGATGGCGGTCGAGAAAGAGGAGCAAAAAGCCAAGGATAAGGACGCCGGCGGCGGCGGCGGCGGCGGGCGCGAAGAGGAAACCCCGACTTCCAAGGGACGCCTTGCCACTCAAACCGAAAAGCCGTTGATTGCCCCGACCAAAACCATAGTTCAAAAGGATTTTGAACTTAAACAACCGATCGCTTCGACTCAGGGAAATAAAACGGCCGAACAGACCGATGAACCGTACGGCGACCCGAGATCAAAATATACCATTCCTTCCGACGGACGCGGTTCGGGAAGTGGTCAGGGCTCGGGTGAGGGAAGCGGACAGGGTTCGGGCCGGGGAACCGGTCAGGGAACCGGAATAGGTTCCGGAAGCGGTAACGGAAACGGCGACGGAAACGGCAACGGGTCCGGAAGCGGGGATAGTGGAAGACCGCCCAAACCTGCAGACCCCAAACCAACCGGGCCGACCAAAAGGGTAAACTTCCTTTTCAAACCACAGCCGAGATATACCGATGCGGCCCGGCAGAACAACATTCAGGGCAATGTAACTCTGCGGATCACTTTCCTGTCCAACGGACAGATCGGAAGCATTTCACCGGTCAAAGGCTTGCCTTACGGATTGACCGAACAGGCGATTGCCGCCGCCCGGCAAATTCGTTTCGAACCGGCATTGAGAAACGGTCAACCCCAATCGGTAACGATGAGCGTTCAATACACCTTCACAATTTATTAAAGCTTTTGCTTTAATTCTTTTTTCGAAAATCCGGGAAATTTCAAAGTTTGAAATTTCCCGGATTTTTTTTAGGCCGATCAAATCCAAAATCAGAAATCCAAAATCCAAAATCGATTCATCCTTTCAATCCGAAAAACTTCCGGATGGAATTGACCACTCCGTTATCGGATGATTTCTTCCGGGTTTTTGTCCGGGTTTGCTGTTTGTCGAGTTGTGAGCGGCGCTCCTCGATTATGTCGCTGAATCCTTTTACCAGTTCGGGGTTTTTTTCAAGGATCGGTTTCAGATGATTGTGTTTTATTTCGAGAACCTGTGTTTCCACTTCGGCGATCACATCGGCGGTCCTTTCTTCCCCGGTGAAAAGTCCCATCTCACCGAAAAATTCGCCCTGAATCAGTGTGCCGATGATTTTGGGTTTGTCGTCTTCCTGGATTTGAATTCTGACCGATCCTTTGTGAATAACGAACATCGACTTGCCTTTTTGGCCTTTGAGAACGATGGCTTCGTTGGGGGCAAAAACCCGGATCGGACTGCCCTTGGCGAGCAATTTGATCTCATCTTTTCCGAGCGGTGAGAAAAGATCGACGTTGGCCAGCCGTTCGAATTTCTCGTCGATGTTTTCGGCGAAAGCCCCGAGAGCCTCTTCCGCGTGCGTGTAAATGGTCCGGGTCGGGTAGGCAAAGTCGATCTTCTCACGCAGGAAGGCATACCAGATATGCTGGCGGATCAAAGCGTCGGTGGAATTGCATTTCGAGTAATCGACCAGCCAGTATTTTACCTCCCATTCGATTCCGTCCGCGCCGAGATTGCGAATTCTAACGTTTGGGCGAATTTTGCTGGAGACGTTTTCGACCTGACGGACAACGTCGCGGATCACCTCGATGGTTTTGGCCGGCGAATTGGTGTAAAGCGTATTGAAAAAAACAAGCCTGGCGTTCAGATTGTCTTTGGGGGCAACCTCGATCACTTCTTTACCGAGAACGCTGTTGCTGATGATCATTAATTTGTTTTGAAAGGTCCGGATTTTGACGCCCCGCCAGGAAATGCTTTCCACCACGCCGATACCGCGGTTTTGAATGGTAACCACATCCCCGATCTGAAAAGGCTGATCGGCCTGGATGGCAAACCCGGCGAAAAGGTTCCCGAGGGTGTCTTGTAAGGCCAGACCGATGACGACGCCGATGATGGTGGAGGTGGTAAAAATGGCCCCGAGATCGACCGATGGATATTGGGTTTTGAAGATGATAAAAAAGGCGACGATGTAAATGAGGATGTTGACTATGCTCCGGATCAAACCTGACAACTCGTATGAACTGGCTTTTTTTAGGGCGGTTCCGAAAATTAATGCGTTCAAAAAACGAACGATTACAACCACAAGAACGAACCAGAGAAGTATTTTCAGGATGTGAAGGAAATTGTTGAAAAGGGTAATGGCAAAATTGGCTCCCATTGTGGCTTCGGATGCTTCTTTGCTTTTTTCCTGTTCAGCTTTGGAGGAGGGGGAAGGAGTAGGGGAGCCGGAATTTGGAGGAGTTGGTGTGGTTTTATTTTCCTTTTCAGTTTTCGATTCAATGGAGGAATTATCGGGTTTGTTGGAGTTGGTTTCGGGTGTAGGTGTCGTTTTTGAGTCATTGGCGGGTAGAATCTCACTTTGGCCTGCAGTTTCAAAAAATGAACTAATGGAATTTTCAACCGTCGGTTCGATTATCCGCAGGAATACAAGGCCGGCAATTATTATTACGGAAAAAATAAGGACAATAAAAACCTGTTTTCTAAGTTCCGGGGATTCCATAAAAATTAGCAAACTGATTATATGTAAAACTTATGATCCAGAAAAGCTAAAACCCAAGTATCGATGAAATAATCAATAGGATCGACAAAAATGAAACGATCACCGTTGTAATCCACGCCAGTAATTTGAACAACAGGGGATTTTTATATTCACCCATAATTTCAGGATCGCTGGACAAAAGAACAATTGCAACGAGAATAAAAGGCAGCAGCAACCCGTTGATAAATTGCGTCAAAATAAGGAGCTGAATTTGGGGGATCCCGGGAATTAAAGCCACGATCGCTCCGAAAAGAATCAAAAAAGTGAAAATCCCCAAAAAGATCGGAGCTTCCCGAAAAGTTCTTGAGAGGCCTTTTTCAAATCCGAGGGCCTCACTGATCGAGTAGGCCGTTGCCAAAGGCAACACTCCCATTGCCAGCATCGAGGCTCCGAAAAGCCCGATGGCAAAAAGGTATTTGGCGTACTGTCCGGCAAAGGGGGTCAGGGCGGCGGCGGCGGTGGCGGCCGAGTCAATTTCCTTAATCCCCACAACGTGAAGCGTCGCGGCAGTACAAATGACTATGAAGATCGCAACGATCACCGAAAAAGTCGTTCCGACTATGACATCGGCCCGCGCGACGGATAAATCCTCGTCGTCCATTCCCTTTTCGACCATTGAGGACTGAACGAAAAACTGCATATAAGGCGTGATGGTTGTTCCGATCAAAGCTATGACGGTGAACAAATAGCCGATCTCGAATTGAAACCCCGGTGAGACGAATTGGCGGCCGATTTCCGGCCAGTCCGGTTCGGTCAAAAAGGCTGAAACGATGTAACCGAGAAAGACCAGAGAGATCGTCAGGAAAAATTGTTCGACTCTTTTTTGAGTGCCTTTGACGACCAACCACCAGATCGTGGCCGAAGTAACGGGAACGGTGATATAGCGGGAAATCCCCAAAAGTTCCGAGGCCTGAGCCACGCCGACGAATTGGGAAATGATAACCCCGGAATTGGCGATCAAAAGCGCCAACATGATCAGAGCCGACCAACGCACGCCGAATTGTTCCCGGATCAGATCGGCCAGACCCTGACCCGTAACCACCCCCATTCGGACGCACATTTCCTGGACGATGATCAAACTCAGGAGCATTGGCAAAAAAGCCCAGAGCAAACCGTACCCGTAGGCCGCGCCGATGGTCGAATAGGTGGCGATACCGGCGGCCTCATTTCCGGCGTTGGCGGCGATCAGACCCGGCCCGAGAACCGATAAATAAACGAAAATTCGGTTAGAGGCAAAATTCCGGCGAAGGCGCGAGGGCAAGCGTCCAAAGTTTTGAATGGATTGTTTTAAGGAGAACCTTTTTGAACTCATTTAATATACTTTCGCCTTCTGTCATGGTGTTGTATCGGAACAAATAATTAACTGCTGAATCCGGAATTTTCCGGTTTTTGGAAAACCGAAAAAAAACAAAGATTTTTTCGGTTAAAAAAAGTAAGTATTTTATTTATAACTTTTTTAGAAAAAATTGGAAAGCAGGAAGAATATTTGAATAATAAGTAACGATTCCAAAATTAATAAACAAATAATCCTCAAAAGACCGGTTGAAGATTTAACAAATTGGTAAATAATAAACCGTGACATTTATTAGAATCGCTTACAATAAAATTTTCAAACTGAAATAAACTAATCAGAGGGGTTTTGATGGCCCGAACATTTTACTTGTCCGATCCAATTCGTAAAATGAAGGTAGCAGTTTTAAACAAATCAAAACAATAAAACAAAAAAATATGACACATAACCTATTTAATTCAAGGCAAAAATTCGGCACGGGGGATGGTTCGGAAGGCGTTTTTTACTCCCTGCCTCAATTAGAAAAGGAAGGAGTGGCTGAGGTTTCGCGGCTCCCGATCTCGATCAGGATCGTTTTGGAATCGGTTTTAAGAAATTTTGACGATGGCCAGAGAATCAGCCGGGAGAATGTCACTGCTTTGGCCAATTGGGGAGCCAATGCGGAAAGGAACGATGAGGTTCCGTTTGTTGTGGCAAGGGTAATTCTTCAGGATTTTACCGGCGTTCCGCTGTTGGTTGATCTGGCGGCCATGCGTTCGGCGGTTGAGCGTTTGGGAAAAGACCCGGGTGTGATCGAACCGCTGGTTCCGGTCGATCTGGTGATCGACCATTCGGTTCAGGTGGATTATGCCGGTAGCCACGAGGCATACCAGAGGAACATGGAGATGGAATTTAAGAGAAACGAACAAAGGTATCGTTTCCTGAAATGGGGAACCCAGGCCTTTAACGGATTTCGCGTCGTTCCTCCCGGCATCGGGATCGTTCATCAGGTCAATCTGGAATATCTGGCGAAGGGGGTATTTGAAAAAGACGGTGTGTATTTTCCCGACACCCTGGTCGGAACCGATTCGCACACGACCATGATCAACGGTTTGGGGATCGTCGGTTGGGGAGTCGGCGGGATCGAGGCCGAGGCCGGAATGCTCGGTCAACCGGTTTATTTTCTGACCCCCGATGTGGTCGGAGTTGATCTGAGCGGAAGCCTCCCGGAAGGAGCCACGGCGACCGACCTCGTGCTTCGGGTGACCGAAATTTTACGCCAGGCCAAGGTGGTCGGTAAATTCGTCGAGTTTCACGGCGAAGGCGCCCGAGCGCTACCGGCGACGGACCGGGCAACGATCGCCAATATGGCTCCGGAATACGGGGCCACAATGGGATTTTTCGGGGTGGATGAAAAAACAATTGAGTATTTTCAAGCCACGGGCCGCAGTGAAGAAAAAATCGAAACGATCCGCAATTATTTTCAGGCTCAAGAGATGTTTGGGATCCCGCTTTCGGGTGATGTCGATTATTCGAAAGTCATTAAATTGGATCTCGGGTCGATCAAACCGGCGGTCGCCGGTCCCAAACGCCCGCAGGATCGGATCGAATTGGATAAGTTCAAAAGCAAATTTACCGAACTGTTTTCAAAACCGATCCCCGAAGGAGGTTTCGGAAAAGCCCCCGAACAACTGGAAAATGAATATCGGGTAACCTTAAATGGTCATTATTACGGAAAAATAACGGGTGGCGGTGAACAGGATCCGAAGTCAATTCCGCTTCCGGTTGTGAACGATCAAAGCGCCATCCACACCAGCGTCACGACCGAAACTGAGATGGTTTCAAACCGGCCGACGCCGGATCGGGTTGATGCGGACATTGATCTTCCGGAAAGAAACGAGTCTCTGGGACACGGACATGTTTTGATCGCGGCCATCACCTCCTGCACCAACACGTCCAATCCAAGCGTGATGCTGGCCGCCGGAATTCTGGCTAAAAAGGCCGTTGAGAAGGGATTAAAGGTTCCCGGCTACGTTAAAACCTCTTTGGCCCCGGGATCGCGGGTGGTTACCGAATACCTTGAAAAAACGGGTTTGCAGGAATATTTGGATCAAATCGGGTTCGACCTGGTCGGATACGGTTGCACGACCTGTATCGGAAATTCCGGCCCGCTTCATCCTTCGATTGAAAAAGCCATCTTGGAAAACGATCTGGTGGCCGCTTCGGTTTTATCGGGTAATCGAAATTTTGAGGCCCGGGTTCATCAAAACATCAAGGCGAATTTTTTGATGTCTCCCCCGCTGGTTGTCGCCTTTGCTCTGGCGGGAAGTGTTAGAAAAGATCTATCCAGTGAACCGATAACGCGGGACAGGGACGGTAAAGACGTTTTCCTGAAAGACATTTGGCCGAGTCTCGAAGAGGTCAAGAGCGTAATGCAGGCCGCTTTTGATCCGGAAACCTTCAAACGCCTGTACGGTGATTTCGCCGAGCAAAACCCGCTTTGGAACCAGATTCCCTCGACCGCCGGAAAGGTTTACGAATGGGATTCGTCTTCCACTTATATTCAAGATCCTCCCTATTTTGAAGGATTTTCGATGAATGTGGGCCAGTTTTCCAATATCATTGGCGCCCGGCCATTGGCGATTTTCGGTGATTCTGTTACCACCGACCATATTTCGCCGGCCGGTGCGATCAAGCCCGATTCACCCGCCGGTTTGTATTTACAGGAAAACGGGGTTGATCCAAAAGACTTCAATTCCTACGGATCACGGCGCGGAAATGATCGGGTGATGTTGCGAGGGACTTTTGCCAATGTCCGGATCAAAAACCTTTTGGTTTCGCCCCGGGAAGGCGGGTTTACCAGATATCAGCCGGGCGGTGAGGAAATGACCATTTACGATGCCGCCATGAAGTATAAGTCCGAACAAATTCCCCTGATTATTATCGCGGGTCAGGAATACGGAACGGGAAGTTCCAGAGATTGGGCCGCCAAGGGGACTCTTTTGATGGGAGTAAAAGCGGTGGTGGCCGAATCCTTTGAAAGGATTCACCGTTCCAACCTGATCGGAATGGGCGTCCTGCCACTGCAATTTTTGGAGGGACAATCAGCCAAAACTCTGAATTTGGACGGAACCGAAACCTTTGATCTTTTGGGTTTGGAAAAAGAGACTGTTCAGCCTCGTCAGAGGGTTTTGCTCAGAATAAACCGGCAGAACGGGGAAACGATCGAGACCGAGGTGCTTTTAAGGATCGATACGCCGATCGAGGTTGAGTATTATCGACACGGGGGAATTTTGCCCTACGTGCTCAGACAGCTTTTGTCAAAATAAAAGGAAGGCCGGAGTTTATCATAACTCCGGCCTTCTCAAAATTTTTATTAAATAATTTTTGTTTAATCAAGCTGCGGCTGCGATCACATTCGGATGTAAATTCGGGCGAGCATCTAATTCAAAAAACCTAACCGGCATCGCGCCGTTAATTTTCACCTTTTCTTTCCGCATTTCATACCATTTGTCGCAAAAATCACAATGATAAAATTTTAATGTAAAATCGTCCGTCTGAATGTTAATTTCTAAGTCACTGTTACAGTGCCAACACTTCATAAATCCTGTTACCTCCCAATTGGTTTAAAAGCATTTTAACACAATTAACGGCTTTAAATGCAAGCTTTTTTTTTGGTGAACCCTTGGCATTTTCGGGGTTTCGGGAATAAGTAGTTACAAGTCAGTCATTTGAAAAAAATAATATATTCCAAAATAAGAGGGAATATCGGATAAAAAACCCTGACTTTTGTTTGCGGGAAAAAAATATTTATTGTCTACTAAATCCGATTGGTGTCAAAAAAACGATAAATTCAGAAGCCGAACAGGATTTTTCGGGAAAAAAGTTTCAAATGATTGGGACGGAGTGGTCGAGGCTTTTGTTGGAAATGATTTTATTTTGAAGGGAGATTTCAGGATCGTTATGGAAAAGGAAAGGATTATTATTACAACCGGGAACGAGGTTGCCGGAACGGAAATCGCGGAATATCTGGGTGTCGTCAGGGGAATTGTGGTCAGGGCGACCGGAATCGGAAGGGGATTGATCGGAGGTCTTAAATCCATCGCCGGCGGAAACATCGAAGAATTCACCCACGTTTGTGAAAACGCCCGGCTCGAAGCCTTCAATCGAATGGCGCAGCACGCCCACCAGATCGGGGCCGATGCGATTATCGGAATGCGGTACGACGCGACGGAGTTTACGCAAGGATCGACCGAAGTTTTAGCCTACGGAACTGCTGTCAAATTGAAGAAACCGTAAAAGGAAATCGGTTCTTTTCAATTTATTTTAAGGTTGTTTCGTTTTACAGGGGATCGGTATTTGGGGAAAGAAAAATCAGTTCTGATCCAAACACATTATCGTCGCTTGCATTGTGGCAACCATTTTTTTCTGATTAAACTGAACCGAGAACACATCGCTTCGGGCGACAAAAAGGGTTTTTCCGGGCCGGATGACCTGACCCTCGGCCATAAAAAAATCACCCAGCGCCGGAGTTAAAAGGTTCAACTTAAATTCAACGCTCAGAACCCCGGTTTCGGGCGGCATCAGCGAAAAGGACGAATAACCGCAGGCGCTATCGGCGATGGTCGTTATTATTCCGGCGTGGATAAAACCGTTTTGTTGGCAAAGATCCTTTCGATAGGGAAGCCTGATTACCACCTTGCCGGGCGCGACGGAAAAAAGTTCCGCTCCGATCAGTTTCATAACCGTTTGGAGTCCAAAGGAATTTCGGACCTTTTGTTCAAAAAAAGGATCTTTGGGTTCGAAACTCATTGTTTTTTTCCAAAGGTTTTCCGGTAAAGTTCGATCGAATCGTTGACTATTTCAAAGGCCTTTTCCCGTCCGTAGAATTCCTCGACCACCACTTCTTTGTGCTCAAGGGCTTTGTAGTCCTGAAAAAAGGTCTGCATTTCCAAAGTGGTATGCGGGGGGAGTTCGGAAATATCATTGCGATAACTGACGGAAATATCGTTGGCGGCGACCGCGATGATCTTATCGTCGGTCTCGCCCGAATCGACCATTCGCATGACCCCGATCACTTTGGCATCGATCAGACACATTTTGGGAATTTTGATCGAAGCGAAAACCAGGATGTCGAGGGGATCTTTGTCATCGCAATAGGTTTGGGGGATAAAACCGTAGTTGGCCGGATAATGAACCGAGGAATAGAGAACGCGGTCCAAACGGATCAATCCGCTTTCCTTGTCGAGTTCGAACTTGCCTTTGCTTCCCTTACTGATCTCAATAACGGAACTGACAATTTCCGGAGCTTTTGCCCCGTATGAAATATCATGCCAGGGATTCATAAATAAAAGACTACCGCAAAGCCCCGATTATTGAAAAGAGGAGAATGAAGAATACGATCACCCCGATGATGGCCAAAACCAGACAGCCGATCTTCATCCAGCTGTAGGGCCTTTCGCCTTGAACCTCGCCGGTTTTCCCGTTGATGACAATCTGATAGACCTTTCCGTTAAAACGATAAGCTCCCGCGTAAACCGGAACCAGCAGATGTTTGAAGGTGATATCGGCGTATTGGGTGGTCATGGAGTCAATCCTCTGTCTATCCCCGCCGATGGCGTTGTTGACATCGGAGCGGATGACCCCCTCGGCGATCTTTTTAAACCGCTCGAAACCCTCTTCGAGGCTGACCTGATAGACCTGAGCCTTGTGGCCGGATAAGTAAGCCGGTTCGTAGGAAACCAATTCGGAAAAGTCCCATTTCAGGCGTTCCAGATATTTTGGAAGGACCGAGGTGGTGGCGGGAACCGGAACATCATCGAACTTCCGGTCAGTTTCACCCGAAACCGAGTACCAATTTGTTTCGGTTCGGGTTCTGGTCTTTTCGTTTCCTTCGGAATCAGTGTAATACTCGGTTTCCTGATAATCCTCTCCTCTTTGCCCGGTAAATTGGGTCCAGGAATAGGCGTCAAAGGTCCAATAGGGAAGGTAGATGCTATCGGCCTTGTCGTGCTGGGCCATTGTTTTGAGTTGGCTTGGAGCGAACCAGCGAGAACTGGTCCAAGTTTTCAGGTTACCGATCGCCTGCTGGTTCGTAACGGAAAAAGGAAGCAGGCTTTCAGGGGAAACAAGCGGATCGGAGGATTTGGGTTGGGCCACCAGCTTGGCGGCGCAGAAATCGCATTGTTTGGCCGATTCGGGCGGGATAAAAACGACCGTCGCCCCGCAACTGTCGCAGGTGATCTGCATGGCATCGGTCGCCATCGGTTGCAGTCTTTGGTTTTCGGGGCGAAGAAAACTTTGAAAATCCCGCTCGACAATTTTGGCAACATTGGTTTCAATGGTTTGCGAATGGTCGCAATAAGGGCAGGCCAGTTTTCCGATTTTCGGGTTAAAGACCATGTTTGCCCCGCAATTTTGGCACAAATGTTTTTTTACGTTCTCTTTATTAAGTTCCGGGTTTTCCTGCATATATTATCGCTTTCAAAAAGTTGTTAATTTGTTATAACCAAAAAGCTTTTTCCATTCACCACCTGTTCAGGTGGGTTTTTTATGAAACTCCTGCCATCAGGTCAAAAAGGCTCCCTTTCCTTCCCGGCCGATCCGCATTCCAACCAGCCAGTCCAGCCAACCGTATTTAAGGGTTTTTGGAGCCAGATATTCTGTGAAGCCCAAAGTTTTTCTGGGTTTTCCGTCGCGCAATGTCAGTGTCATCTCGCTTAAAAAACGAAGGTAAAAAAAACTCGATTCGATCACCTGATGGTTCTTTACCCGAAGCCGGATATTGTCCGAGGTTAAAAAACTTTGACGGGTCGGATATTTGATCCCGAACTTGTCCCTCTTGAAATTAAGCTCCTCGTAAGAGGTTTCGTGAGCGTTCATTTTTCCTTCGCGAATTGTAAAAAGACCGTTAAAGGGATTTTGACTTCCCAGTTCCTTGAACCGGTAAAAAACGGCGGTTGAGTCTGCAAAGTGGGCGCGACCCCATTGCCAATCGCAAACGGTGTCCGGAAGCCAGCGATTGTCAGAATTATGATCATGATAACCCGTCCCCCGAAAAGCAATGACATCGAGCGGTTTTTCGTTTTCCCCCGAAATTGTGATCCGGCCCGTTACGTCCGAACGGGAAACCACCATGTTCCAAAGGTGAGCGCCGGAGGTTTCGACCGGTTTGTCCGGGAAAAAGTCAGTTTCGATGGAAAGCCATTCAAAATGGGCCTCCAATTTTCTTTTTTTCGCCAGGGGCATGTTGATCGAAACGAAGTAACCCGAACCGTATGGAGCGGATTTGAAAGTAAAAGAATTGTTTCCGATTTGACAGGATGGATTATTACCATCGGCCGAAAAGTCTTTTTCGGTGAACTCATTGATCGCCCGGTAAACCGGTTTTCCATCCCGATAATAGGTAAAGGCGACGGCGGGAAATTTTTCACCCGAATAATTCTTGTCCTTATTTTTTCTTTGCGGGGCGTTGTAGCGCGGGGAAAAGATAAAATTGTCCAGAAAAATAATGACCACCCCGTCCCGACCGTCCTCGCTCAGGGCATCGAAATACCACCATTCAAAGGCTTTGTGGTCGGTTTTGGGTTTCCATGTATCGAGCGCAATGCTGGACGTGTAGGAAAAAGTTTCCTGCCTTGTTTTGCGGGTTACGGTGTTCATTAAAAGGATTTGGGGATATTACGTACAACTTGTTCCTAAGCATCTCAAAAATTAAAAATTTTGGCAAACTTTTAGATTGATTTCGAATCTCTAGAACTGGAAAACTTTTCTCTCCCGAAATTTACCGTTTGCAAAAGAAAAAGGAGAAAAATGAGAAAACAAACAAAGGCGATATTATTGTGTGTGTTGTTATCAACCGGATTGTTTTTAACCGCCTGTCCGAAACGGACCAGCATTGCCGATATCGAGGCCAATCCATCCAGATTTTACGACAAGGAAGTGGCGGTGGCCGGAACCGTTCAAAACAGCTTTGGGGCCTCGATCCCGATTTTGAATCAAAGCGGCGGCATTTACAAAATTGACGACGGAACGGGTTCGATTTGGGTAATGACCCGAAGAAGCGTTCCCTCCAAAGGTGCCCAATTGGGGGTCAAGGGGAAAATCCAAAATGGTGTAAATTATAACGGGAAAAACTACGGTTTGGTTTTGATGGAGGATGACCGTCGGTTTAAGAAAGGAAAATAGTGAATCAAAGGTTTTCCTGATTTATTTACCGCTTCCCAAAAGGGAAAAACCAAATTCATTTAAATGACAAAAGGCGGGGCCGGAGGATAAACTCTTCTGGCCCCGCAATTTTTTTATGAGAAGGCTTTTGAACATTTTCGAGTCAAATTTTGAATTGATCCACAAAAGATCCGTGGATTTTGTCAAAAATGTTCCCGATGAACTGGTTTTTCGAAAACCGGGCGAAAACCAACTTTCTTTCGCAGTGTTTTCCAGCGGTGAACTGATTCTTCGAAGCGGCGCAGCGGTTGAACAAACCTTCGGAGGGATCACGGCCAGACTTTGGGATGATCCGTTTGAATGGACATTGCCGGAAGAACTTTCTTCGACCCGGAAAATAATCGAATATCTGGGAGAGGTTGAACAAATCAGGAAAAAGGGGTTGGATTGTTTTCGTTCGGACGAGGATCTGTTGCGGGAAATCCCGGCGCCGGAAAAACCGAAAACGATCGGCTCGCTTCTTATCGAGACAATCGGCAAAGCGGAATTTTTTCGTGGATCGGCCCAAACGGTTTTCAAGTTGGTTGAAAAGGAAAAACATTAAGGGTTTCAGCCGAACGTATTATTTGCAAGTAAAAAAAAATAACCCGTTCAAACAAAAGCCCCGCCAAAAAACTGTTTGGGGTGAGGAAGTTTTTTATGAAACAAATAGTCATTTTAACGGTTTTTTTATTTTTTTCCTGTCAGGGAATTTTTATGCCCAAAAGTGAAAATGAAAAATTTATTCAGGGAACCTGGTTCCTCGCGGGAGAAACACCCGAAGAAAACGGTCCGGGTCACGCCTGGTTTTTGGAATGGGAGTTTAACAACGGAAAATTTGTCCAAAAGGGTTATCCCCCGATCCTTCAAGAGGGAAATTACGACGTAATGGAGGATGAAGAAAACCGCCTAAAGTTAAGATTAAAAAAACAAAAGGGGACTTTTGGAACAAAAGATTCGGAGTTGGAACTGGTAATTGACCGGGAGGCCAGGACCCTTTCCATCGACGGAAAAAATGGTTTTAGGCCTCAAATCAAGAATAAAACCGAATAAAAACTTGATTTTGGACGAACTCTCGGCAATAGTTTAACGTAGGGAATATGGCAAAAATTTGCTTATTTTGTTTTAAGGATCTACGATAAATTTTTTTGAGGGTAATGAAATGTATTGTCCGAGTTGTGGCCAACAACAAGCTTCGGAAGAAATAAGATTTTGTTCGCGTTGCGGTTTTCCGTTGGGGCTGGTGGCCGAGGTTCTTGCCAACGGAGGCACTCTGCCCCAACTTCTTCAATTAAGTAAAAAGCCCTTTTTTTCCAGAAGGAACGGGTTGATCTTCAGTCTTTTCTGGTTCATTTTTTTCGTCCTCATCATTACTCCTTTTTGGGGAATTGTGGATGTCGAGGAGATGGCCGCATTTTCCGCCATCGTCGGGGTTTTCGGGGGGTTGTTGATTTTTCTCTTTTCACTTTTCTTTTTGAAAAAGCACCAGCCCAGTTTAACCGAAGCCCAGTTTTCAAGAAACGAAACCCAAGCGCCCAATTACCTGCGGGGAAATCAAACTCAAAATGCGCTTCCCCCACAGCAAACCCAACCGGCACAAGATTATGTTTCGCCGGCCGGAAATTGGAGAGCGCCGGACACCGGAGATTTGGTTCAACCCGGAAGCGTTACCGAGGGAACCACCAAATTGTTAAACAAAGACGATTAACGATTCTTGGATTCGAATGGGAGAAAAAAGATGTTTTGTCCAAAATGCGGAAAACAGCAGGTCAACGAACAGGTCAGATTTTGCTCCGGGTGCGGTTTACTTTTAACCGGGGTTGGTTTGATGATCGCCCGAGACGGGATGCCGGATAATCCCATAAATTTTGAAGGCGGAGAAGTTACATCCCCCAGAAAAAAAGGTTTAAAAACCGGATTTTTTCTCTTTCTTTCGACCTTTCTGATCGTTCCATTGATCGCTCTCATAACAATTGCCGCACATGCCGAACCCTTTTTCGTCGCCGCCGCCGCAATCATTACCTTTTGGGGCGGGATTCTGCGGATGATTTATGCGCTTTTGTTCGAATCCAACCAGCCGGGGCTTCCGAGCCTTGAAAAAAAGGTGATCAGTTCAACTCAAAATTATTTGAGTAAAAAGCCGGAGGCTCCCGCTCTTCCGCCGCAACAAACGGTTCCGGCCAACAATTATGTCCCACCGGCGGCCGGAAATTGGCGGGATACAAACGATCTGGCCGTGAACAGCGTAACCGAAGAAACCACCAATCTTTTGTCCGACAGAAAGTTTGAAACCATTGAATAAGGAGTTTTTTGAAATGTTTTGTCCAAATTGTGGTCAGGAACAAAATTCAATCCAAAGCAGATTTTGTTCGAGATGCGGTTTTTTGCTATCCGGAATTGCCCAGTTCATGGGGGGCGGCGGAGTCTTTGTTCCTCAACAAAACCAAAAGCAGATGGAACCTTCAGTAAGGGTAAAGGGCCTGAAACGGGGCGGTAAAATGATTTTGGCCGGTTTGATCCTGGTTCCGCTTTTGGGGATTTTAACCGAATTTTTTCGGCTTCCGCAGGTTTTTGTTGGACTGGCGGCCCTAATGACCTTTTGGGGCGGGATTCTGCGGATGATTTACGCGCTTATTTTTGAAGGCGGGGAAAAAGAAACCCTTGAAGAAAAATTTGCCAGAATGAGGGGGAAGATAAAAAACCGGGAAAATGAGAGCCAATTTCTTCCGCCCCAACAATCAAATCCGGTTTCGGGTTACGCCCCGCCTAACGTCGGAAGTTGGCGGGAGACGGGAGAGTTTACCCGGCAAAACCGAAATTGACCGATGATAAAAACCAAATTTTAAAGCCCCCTTTTTGATCAGGGGGCTTTTTTTAATAACCAACTGCTTTTCCGTCGCTTCGGGAATCGATGGCTCCCAACCGGACGTTCGACTGTTTGTCAATGGCAATTGCGGTTGCCGTGGCAAGGTCTCCGGGGGAATCGTTAAATTTATGCCCCAGTTTTTCTAAAATATTTCTTGTGTCCACCGATAAACCGTAGGACTCATAATAAATCTTGTCGGGATACCATTGGTGATGGATCCTGGGGGCATCGATCGCCTCCTGAATGTTCATATCGTGGTCGATCATATTGATGGTTGATTGAATGACCGCCGTGATGATTCTTGGACCTCCGCGGGCGCCCAGAGCAAACCAAACCGAACCGTCCGGGTTGAGGATGATGGTTGGGGTCATTGATGAAAGAGGCCGTTTTTTCGGCCCGACGGCGTTGGCTTCACCCTGGATCAAACCGAACATATTTGGTTTTCCGGGCCGGGCCGCAAAATCGTCCATTTCATCATTTAAAAGGATTCCCGTTCCCTTGGCGGTAACGGCTGATCCGTACAAATCGTTGATCGTATAGGTGTTTGAGACAACCCCACCGTCCGGATCCATAACCGTAAAATGGGTTGTATCCATCGATTCCCGGCCCAAGGGTTCCCCGTGTCCGATTTCCGAACTTAAAGAGGCCTTATCGGGCTGAAAAGATTTCAGCCTTTCGGCCGCATAGTTTTTGTCGATCAGCTTTTCGGTCGGAACCTCCCCGAAATCCGGATCACCCATAAATTCCGCCCGGTCGGCGAAGGCCCTTCGCATGGCTTCGGTGAGAAGGTGATATTTTTCCGCCGAAGCCCATCCCATTTTTTTGACATCGTATTTTTCAAGCATATTCAAAACCTGGATAAGTACGATTCCGCCGGAAGAAGGCGGGGGCATGGAAATGATCTGATATCCCCGGTAGGTTCCGCGCAAAGGTGTCCTTTCCTTGACCCGGTAGTTTTTTAGATCCTCAAGGGTGATCAAACCGTTGTGAGCCTTCATATCATCGGCGATCAGGCGGGCCGTTTTTCCTTCGTAAAATTCTCTGGCGCCGGTTTTTTGGATGCGGGCCAGGGTTTGAGCCAGTTCGGGCTGTTTAAAAAGGTCGCCTTCCTCAAAAAACTTTCCGTTGTTGAGGAATATTTTTTTGCTGTCCTCATATTTTTCCAGATTTGACCGATAGGTTTTGAAGAGGCGGGCGAGTCGGTATGAAAGAACAAAACCGTCCTCGGCCAGCCGCCGCGCGGGTTCGACCAATTGGGACCATTTAAGTTTTCCCGAACCGTATTTTTTGAAAGCCATTTCAAGACCGGCGAGAGTTCCGGGAACCCCGGCGGCCCTGTAACCGATTGTCGAGGAGCCCTCACCCTCGATCAAATTTCCGTTATCATCAAGATAGATGTTGCGGGTTGCTTTTTCGGGGGCCATTTCACGGTAATCGATGGCGGTCGTGGTTCCGTCCTTGAGACGAATCAGCATAAAGCCGCCGCCACCCAAATTTCCCGCTTCGGGATAAACCACCGCGAGGGCGAGGGCGACGGCGACGGCAGCATCAACCGAATTTCCGCCTTTTTTCATCACTTCCGTTCCGATCTGAGAGGCCAGTTCATGCTGAGAGGCCACCATTCCATTTTTTCCCCGGACCGGCTCCGGCCAACCGGCGAAAATTTTCGAGCCGCCGGGAATAAACAAAAACAGGAAAACCATTACAAGGGTAAAATCCGGAATTCTAAAAAACTTTCTTTTCATAAACTTTGGTTTTTTAATAATAATTAGTTGCTTACGGCAAATAGGATATAAATTAAACGTCCAATTCGGCAAATCCCTGTCGCGTAATATCGGGATATCCCAATTTTTCGGGGCTTTTGCCAAGAAAATTTCTTGGCAAAAAAAACAAAAAAGTGTAAAGTTTTAACAACTTCGATCAACCCATTTTGGGAAAACCTTACCGATTTCAACCTCCGGTTTTATTTCAATTGGGGGAGGTTTTACAAAATTATGAAAAAAAAGTTTACTTTGTTTTTTTCGATCATTTTTCTTTTCAGTTTTAATTTCCAAATTTGGGCCCAAACGGCAAAATTTTCCGGAAAAGGGATTTTTCCCATTGGTTCTGAAGCGAACGAGTTTTATAAAACCGAGGCCATTTCCGACGGAAAGGGAACTTTGGTGACTTGGCAAATGGAAGCCGAGACACACAATTTGGGTTTTAACCTTTATCGGGTAAATGGTAAAAAGCGGGAATTGGTTAATCCTCATCTGATCGGAGGCGGAGCTCTTCAGTCAACTGATTCAACGGTTTACGGTCGGATGTACAATTTCTTTGACACTCTCGGCGGAGTAAATACGGTTTATTTGGTGGAAAGCGTGGGGCTCTACGGTTCGAGGACATATTCTTCGAATTTCACCTCAAATTTAGTTGAAAACTTGGCGTCAAAAACCGGGCAAACTTCCGCCGAATGGGCCGGAAATTTGGAAAGGGGCAACGGTTTGATCGAAAAAAATGAACCCGCCTTTTCCCCAGAAATGCAAAAGGAATTGGCCGCCAATTTTTTACCGCCGAATCTGGCCCGTCAAAGAATGATCGCGGGTTTGCCCGGAGTCAAGATCGGAACCAAAAAAGAGGGGTTTTACCGGGTTTCCAGAACCGAATTGCAAAACGCTGGTTTTGATGTCAATGGCCCGTCGGCCAATTGGCAGTTATACAAAAACGGCAACGAACAGGCCATTATTGTGGGCAATAACGGGGATTACATCGAATTTTTCGGACAAGGAATCGACACCAACGAATCCGGAACACAGATCTATTACCTGATCAACGGTACCCAGGTCGGCAAAAGAATCGTGCCCAGTTATCAAAGACCGATCGCCGGACAGGTCATAGGCAGAAACTACCGGCACACTTTTACAAGGGCTGATCGGATCCTCTATTTCAACACTCTCCGAAACGGAGACGCCAACAATTTTTTCAGCGATAAGGTCGTCAATACCGCCGGAGCCAATATTCAATTTAATCTTGACGGGATCGATTTCAATCTTCCGAAGGTAAATCTGACTCTTTCAGTTCAGGGATTTACCCTGACTCCACATAATTTTGAGGTTACCCTCAACGGAGAATCGCTCGGTTTTGTAACGGGCGTCAACAATGAGTTGATGCAGAGTAATTTCGAAATCCCCACCTCTTTGTTGATCGAGGGAACCAATACTTTGCTGTTAAAGGTTCCGTCAAGCACCGCCGACATAAGCTTTTTTGATTCGGTAAAAGTAAGCTATTACAGGCTTTATAAGGCCCAACAAAACGCCCTTTCGTTTTACACCAATCCCTATCGAAGGTCCGATCTAAGCGGTTTCACATCCCCGAACATCAGGGTGTTTGACCTTCGATATCCGGATTCCCCGACCCAAATTTCCAATTTGCAGGTGTCGGGAAATTCCGGGGATTTTACCGTTGTTTTACCTTCCAATCGAAGCAAACCGATGTTTGCGGTGGAGGATTCGGCGGTTTTGGCGGTTGATTCCATCGAACAAAATACCCCGGCATCTCTGGCAACCCCGGCTCACAACTCGAATCTGGTTATTATTGCCTACAAAACCCTTTTGACCGAGGCGGAGACTTGGGCCCAATACCGGCGAAATCAGGGATTCACGGTCGAGGTGGTCAGGGTTGATGACATTTTTGACGAATTCAATTATGGAATTGTCAGCGCAGATTCGATCCGGTCCTTTTTGCTCTACGCCCGAGATAATTGGCAAACCCCGCCCTCATATGTTTTGCTGGTGGGAGACGCCAGTTGGGATCCGAGAAATTTTACCGGAGCCGGAAATTTCAATTACGTTCCGACCCGGATGATCGACACTGTTTATGAAGAAACCGGTAGCGACGAGGCAATGGCGGATTTTGATGATGACGGACTTGCCGAAATGGCGATAGGCCGGATCCCCGCCCGAACCGGGGCTGATGTAACCCAGAATTTCAACAAGGTAACGACCTTCGAACAAACCTCGGATCAGGGATTTTCAAGGGGCGCGATGTTTGCAAGCGACCTGCCGAACGGGTACGATTTCCAGGCTATGAGCCAAAGGCTTGCCAACGAACTTCCGACCGGTACCGCTTCCCAAATGATAAATCGGGGCGACTCAAACGCTCGAACCACTCTCCTTAACTCATTGGATACCGGAAAATATCTGGTTAATTATTCGGGGCACGGATCAACCGGAATTTGGGCGGCCACCAGTTTTTACGGGCCGACAGATCCCCAAAACATGGCCAATGGAAACAATCTGACAATTTTTACAATGCTGACCTGTTTGAACGGTTATTTTCTGATTCCGACTCTGGACAGTCTTTCGGAATCGATCCTCAAAGCTCCGAACGGGGGCGGCGTGGCGGTTTGGTCTTCGACCGGTAAAACGACACCGGATGTTCAGGAGGTGTTGGCGAAAAGGTTTTACCAACAAATTTCCACCGGAACGATGAACCGGATGGGGGATTTGATAAAAGACGCCAAACAAAGCGTAACCGGGGGCCGCGACGTCCGACTTTCCTGGGCTTTGCTTGGGGACCCAACGCTGAAGGTAAAATAAAGGGTCAAAAGAAGCAAAAAAAGCCCCTTCCGATCGGAAAGGGGCTTTTTTACTTGGGCTGAATTCTTAACAGATAACTGCAAACATGAATGGGGATGCCGGGGGAAACGGAAACTCTCTGACCGATCGGGAGTTCATAATCATTGATCATTGCGGGGTTTCGTCCGACATTGATCAGCCAAAACTGATTGTTTTGATCCTTGATCAGATTGACGTGATGGCGGCTGATTTCCGGGTCGCCGGTCAACATAATTTCCACCGGTTTTGATTTTGAACCGCGACCGATCCGGATCTCATTTTGGAAAACCGGAACCACATTTTGCCGTACACCGTCGCGCCAAATTTCCAATCGGTATAACTCCTTGTTTCTTTTTTGAACATGGGTCATCTCCTCACCTTCGGAACCGGGTATGGGCTGAACTCCGGGGGGATTGACATTTGGAACGGTGGGCTGAACCGGGGCGGAATATCCGGTTTGACCGGACAAGGACTGAGAAGCATTCACAAAGTTCGGCGGAGAGACCATCGGATTCGGTTGACCCAGCATGGTCGGGGGAAGTTGGTCCGGAGGTGGAGCCGGTTTGGGCTGCTGGGGTTGCTGAGGTTGCGGTTTCGGACGAGCCAGAACGCCGGTTTTATTTCCCGAACTGTCCTCCCAACTGTGTTGAACCCGGACCTCACCCTTTTCCAGCGTTCCGTCAACTCTCAATTCAATAATAAAGGATTTTGTTTCAAGTTTTCGTTTTCCGGCAATTTCCTTGGCTCTTTCGGCCAGAATGTGATAAAGACCCTGTTCCAGACCCCGACGTTTGATCCCCTGCCAGTCCTTGTCGTCCTCCTCATTGAGAAAGATCATATATTCGGTTGGAATGATAGTTGTTCCCTGGGGCAGGGGAACCAATTCCCTTTGCATAACCTCTTCAACCGCGCGGGCGATCTTTACGATAAATTCCTCAGCCTGACTGCGGGGTTTGACCTGGGCTTTGCGGGCGGCTTCTTCGAGTACCAACTCGGCGCTTTCACCGTCTATCCAACGTCTGACTTTGTCTAAAACACTCACTTATTTCTCCTTGGAAAATTAGTTCTCTTCAAGATCGACCAAAGGCCCGTAAACCCAACCGTGGGTGATCCCGTCGGGATTCGTATGGGGGCGACCCTGTTCAATTATATCAATTTCAAACCAATTGTCTTTTTTGCTGATTATCTTCAATTTGGAGTTTTTTGTAACCAGGCCGATCGGGTCGTTGTTAACCGAGGGATCGATTCTTAGATTAATATCGGTATTGGCAATCCCGGTTTCGGCCGCAAAGGGATTGGACACCTGGGGAAAATTGATTGCGTTCCTGATAAAATACTGAGTTCCGAATAACGCCCCGGCAAAAAGGGTTAAAAGAAGAGAAAATGCCGCAGTCCGGCGTAAAAAGCGCCCCTTCGGGGGATTGGAATTTGAAGAGGGCGATGGGGTGGCCTCAGTTTGGTGCTGGGGATCGACCTCGGTTCCGGCGTTTTGAATGACACCGGGATTGAAATTGGTTTGGGTGTTGATCTTTTCAACCGGAGGAGCCAGCCGGATCCCGGGAAGATTGTTTTTTAACTTTAGATTCCGGGACGTCTCAAACCGGGGTTTTTGAGGAGCCAGAGGTGTGTAACCCTTGGAAACATGGGGTTGGGGAATTGTATTGACGGCTGTGGCGGAAACCTGCGTTAATACCTCATTTATTTCGGTAAAGGGAACCAGACGGGAAAGATCCTGCCAAAATTCGATCACATTTGGGTGCCTTTTCGCCGAATCGGCTTGGGTGGCTTTTTCCAAAACCTTGACCAACTCTCCTCCCCAGGGTTCCTGTCTGAGGGCAAAGGGAAGTTCCGTGATCGGTTGGTTGGCGAAAAATCTGGGGGATTCTCCGGTGATCAAAACATAGGCGGTTTTGGCCAGCGAATAGATGTCGGCGGCCGGGGTCAATTTGGGGGAGGTCAAAAGCCCGGTTTGACCGCTCAGCATCGGGCTATGCTCGGGCGGTGCGTAAATATTGGTTCCAACCCGGGTGATCGGAGAATCGGTTTGAGTGATTCGGGCGACGCCAAAATCAGCAATTTTGACGGTTTTTTGGTCCTCGGTCAAAAGCAAATTTTGGGGTTTGATGTCCCTATGAATAATATCGTGGCGATGAGCGTAGTCGAGACCGGCGCAAACCTGTTCCAGATAGTTTAATGCCTCTCCAAGCGAAAGGCTTCTTTGCCGGCAAAGTTTCGCCAGATCCCCGCCCGGAAGATATTCAAGAGCGAGATAATGAAACACGGTTCCGCGAAGGTCCCGGGCGGTTCCGTGACCGACCCGGCTGATGACGTTCGGATGCCGGACCCGGTCAAGCGCAATGGCTTCATTTTGAAAATTTTCGACCAGGGTCCTTTCCAGATCAAGATCAAGATCATTTTGGAGGAAAACATTCAGCGCCTTGATGACGACGAAGTAATGGGCCGATTGGGGAGATGCAAGAACGTCCCGCGCCACGTAAATTTCTGCGTAACTTCCGCGGCCGAGCAGGGCGTGTATATCGTAGCGACCATCAAGCCTTGTGTTTTCTAACGAAAGATATTTCATCGCGCGTCGGTTTGAGCAGTTGCCGTTATAAAAATACCACAATTCCGTATGCTATACGATATTATTATTTCAAAGTTCGGTAAACATTGCCCCACAAGCAATTGAAAAACAAAGAGAAAAAGGCGTGAACAACCTGAAAAAATTGTTCACGCCTTTTTGTCAATTTATTTGATCATCAATCCCTAACCCTTTGGTAACCCGTAAAGGTCAGAGCGTAAATGAACGGAGTTCCGGGGGGAAGTCGGTTCGGATCAAGGAAAGTTGAATCGAAAGTCCAGTCCCGGATCGGGGGATTATAAACCGCATTACAACATTTCCAGAAACCGTTGTTGTTGCGCGAGTTGAACAAATTGACAAGCGAACCGGCATAATTCAGCCGGACGTTGGTCCATCTCTCCAGATACCGCTTGAAGTTGTGAATGCCCCCGTTTAGCTGACCGAAGGAACTCGGATTGTAGGAAGAGGCGGTGTCCTTACCCGTAATGCCGTCGCCGGCCAGAAGCGCGAAGCGGACCTGAGTGGCGCTGGCATTACGTTGGGATTGATCGAACGGATAGACGAAACTTTTCGAATCGTTCCAGGCGTTCGAGAGAATGGTCGGAGCATCGGCGATGATGGCCGCCGGAATATGGGTCGATGTATTTTGCGGCTGGTAGTTTTGGGAAGGAGCCGGGGCCGAAGTTCCCGACAGGGTTACGCCGGTGGCATTGTAATTTCCCAAAACGTAAATACCGTTTTCCGAAGAAACCGTAAATCCTTTGGTGGCGGTAGGATTGGCGGAGGGATAATTCCCCGGAATCACCGAACCGTTTACAAGGCGGAATCCGCGCCGGTAATAACCGTGGTCGGTTACCGCCGCATGGCTTTTATAAAGCCATTCCGAATAGGTCGGGGCTTCGGTGGTGGTGGTTTTCTTGTCCAGGACCCCATTATTGTTGACATCTTCGTTAAATTGAAGAGTATTATCGGGGAAAACATCCTCCATGTCATACTCACCGTCAAAGTCAAAATCACCCCGACGGTCGGAAAGGAACAACACCCAGCCTTTGTTTTCAGGAACATCCGAACTTACCAGAGCGGACCCCTTGGCGGTTGCATAGGGAGTTCCGGTGGGAAATTTTCCGTCAAAACCCCCGTTGAAGAATTTCCTCAGATTGCCGACATCGATGTCAACCATACTCATCAAGCCCGCTCTGGGAACCTTATCGGTGGAAAAAGTGTTGTAATAACTTGTTGCGTCGCTGGGAATTCCTTCCCTGGTGTCGAACAATTCGATCGGGAAAGGAACAACCGCAACATTATAGGAACCGGTTGTAAACCGGGCCTGTTGCAAATGGCCGGAGTCTTCAGCCGTTTGACTCGAAGAACCGTTCGGGGGCGGTGAAGCCCAACCGTTGGCAGCGGTGCAGGTTCCCGAACATCCCGAACCGTTGACACTTCCAACGGCGGTGTAACGAACGACCATGTTGAAATCGGTTGAATTGATGGTCCGGTAGGTTGTGTAATTCGGAGTCGAGGGAAGCTGCGGTCCTTCCATGGCAAACCGCTGCATTTTGATGATCGAGCGAATATCATCGTTATCCTTGTCATCAACATCGGAGGGGTTCGATGAATCGCTGTAGTTTTGGATTTCCATCCGGTTTGAACCCGAATCATCGATCGGGGGCCTTTCGGTTAGGCCAAGGCTTAAAAATTCAGCAGTAATATCTTTGGTAACGGGAAGGCTGGTGTTGTAATCGAAATCGACGATCTCGACCTTGATCCAGATCTCCTTTCCGGTTTGTGCCATCCGGGTGGCGTTAAGGGGGGTGCCTTGATAACCGTCGGTCATCGCCAAAGGCTGATAGCCGATCGAAGAACCGAAAGTTCCGTCAAGGCGAACGCCACAATCGTTGGCAAGAGTCGCATTATTGGCACAACCGGGAAGTTTTTGCTTGGAATCGGCCAAAGTGATCCGAAGCCCTTGTTTATTGGCAAATTTTTCCTGAGCGACGATCGGCGGGTCCATGGTGGCCGCTGTAACCGGAACAGCCGTCGTTCCGTTGGAGGTCAGATCGCCGATGTTTTTGCTGCGTTTGGTCAATTCAACCAGATCGACGCCGAGCCGGTAAAGGGGAAGATCAAGCCGGGGGGAATTGGTTTCGAGATTGCCCTGAAAGACCGCTTTTTCAGTAACCCAGGTGCTACGGCGGCTGCAATAAGGAAGATTCGGATAAGCAGCAAAAACGTTTGCTCCGCTCGGGCTGACGCATTTGACGCTGGCTTTTCCGGTGTCCAACTCCCGAAATGTCCCGCCGGCGTCGGCCACGAAGATGTCGCCCTGATCGTCATAACCGCTGGTCAGCGCCCCGCCGGTTTTCCAAATATCGTTGACTACTTCACCGACGGCCGTGGCTTTGGATTTGAAATAAATGCCGCCGCCCGAAGAGGTCGGAGAAGCTGAAACGAAGAAGTTTGAGTTGGTGTGGACGCGTCCGCCGAAGGTGAACAGGGGCGGTCGGTTTAGTTCGAGGTCGTCCTCGTAAAAGATACCGAATTGGAAAAGCGGAATCCGGTCATTGAGGAAACGTCTTTTAACCTGAGTTTCGACCCGTGAGGCCGGTTCCTTGCAAATGACGTCGATTTCCCACTCATCGCGAAGCGAGTAAAGACCGGCATAGGTGCCGCCGGTGATTTCGGTGGCGGAAGCGTTTTTGGTCTGGTAAATATCCTTTTGCGAACAGTCAAAACTGCTGAAACCGGGAACCGTGGCGGCCCGGATGGCGGCGATGTCGGCATTTGTCGGGGACAATTTACGTCCGAAAACGTCGGCGACATCACGACTGGTGGATTCCAAAACCGCCTGAGTGGCGGACAAAGTCCGGTTTTCGGCGGTATCGACGGTGGTTATCACGGTTTCGCCCGAGACCCGCGAAATGACGATGGTGACGAAACCAACCATTAACAGCATTATAAGGATGGCAATGACCAACGCCGAACCTTTTTCGGAATCGGGGTTGGCTGCTAAAAAACGACTTTTCGAAAAGAATTTAGGCATGATTTTTTAACTTCCTTAATGAATTAATCAATGTCATAGTTTAGATTTTTGGTGCTGAAGGTCGAGGTTAACTTGACCACATTGCTCATGTTGACGCCATTTTCCCGAATTGAGATCACGGCCGAAACGGTGACATCGATTTGAACGACATCGTTTAAATTCACCTGATCAACCCCGGCGTTGGAAGGGTCATCAGATACGGTTCCGTCGGTTAAAAGATATTTAATTTGAAAATTTTGGACGTTGTAGGCGATCGGCTGTTGCTGTATCTGCGCCGTGGCCGGTTGACCCGAATTGTTTCCATAAATGGTCCTAATGAGGGTGCCGTCGGCGGAAACGTGGTAACTAACCCAAATAACCTTTTTGGCCGTCACCCGGTTGGAAAAATCCATATCGGCTATTTTGCTCCGGGTGTCGGCCGAACCGGTATAAGGCGCATTGATGTTCAAGGGATCGGCTCCCCCGGTGGCGAAAACCATTGTGCTGGAATTGGGAACGCTGGTCACCAAACCGAGAGCGGTCCGGGTTCCGTCGGAAATTAGATAAAGGTCAAAAGGTTGGACATTATAAGCCGCCGCGGCCGGAGTTAAGATCTTAACTCCCGCTCCGCTGTTATCCTGTACGCTTGAAAGTTCAATCGGGGTTCCGGCGTTAAAATCCATATCCCGGTAGGTAAAGGTAATAACATCGGTTTTACCTACGGGCAAAAGCGTGTTGGTGTTAATGTCGTTTCCCGAAACGACGCCCGTGATCAGGTCCTGAGAACTATCGGGATCTGCCGGAAGTCCGAGCCTCAGATTGGTGAGGTTATCCGGGACAAAACCACCGACCCGACTGTAACCGAGTCCGGCGTTTACCGCATCACGTCCCACGGTGTTGAGGGAAAGCCGCATGTTTTTGATGATTTCGGTCTGGGTGTTGGTGGTGGTTTTTTGAATGGTGCCCATCCGCAAAACTCCGTAAACCGCCCCCATGAAAATCAAAAAAATAACCGAGGAAACCATCAATTCGATCAGCGAAAAGCCGGCTTCTCCTTTTCTAATTTCGTTTGTTTTTGTAGTTTGCATATTGAAAAAAATCATTTAACGAAAAAGCGCGTATTCATTAATTGTTAAAGGGCAGATCGGCCACAATCGTGTTGATCGTTTCGGTCCGAACCAACTGACCCGTTCTAAAGCGGACGCTGATTTCTACATTTTTCCTTGCCGGATCGGGCGAACCATTGATAATCACGTTGGTGATGGTGATCTTTCTTTCGAAACCGACCATTTCCGGACTCGAATTGGTGTAAGTTCCAACGGTGCAATTGGTTCCGGTGGCACAGGCGTCATCGGCCGTTCCGTGAATCCCATCCAACCCGCCGCTTTCCCGAATCGGCGTCCATCCCGAAACAAAAATTCCAGCCGGAGTCCCGGCGGTGTTGTTGTCGATGGCGCTCCAATTGTTGAGCGGGTTGTTGTTTCTGAGGTCGCGGGCGGCGAAAATTGATTCCAAAGCCGAGGATGTAATTTGCCGGGCGGTGTTTCGGCTGTCGGATTCCTTTGCTCTCAACATGGCCAAAGAAATGGCGGAAAGCATGGCCAAAATACCGATCGTCATTATCAGGATGGCAACGATCACCTCAACGTAACTGAAACCCTGTTCATTTTTAAAAATTTTCATAACCTTATTTTGTGTGAATTGGTTTTTTCTAAATAAGAAAGTTAATTTTGCCATTTGGATCACTTTGTCCAATTTGAACAAGAAGTTCCGGAAAGGTTGCATTTCCACATTCTGGTCAAGCCAGTACTTCCCAAAACCGTTACGGCCCTGATCGTATTTCCGACCGACGGATTGGCCGAACCGTCATTCGGATATTTTGACCAGACATAAACGGTTGCTCCGGTTACAACCGCACCCGAACCCCAACCGTTGGTCCCCGCATTGGTAACGGTGCCGTTGCGGATGAATCTAAAGGTTGCAACAAAATCCCCGGCGCTTAACGGATGCGTGCTGCTTGCAAAAGTGGCCACCGGAACCGGGGAAAGCTCGGTCGGGGAACCGCTGGCATTTGAAGGAAGACTTCCGATATAAACCCCGTCGTTACTGTAATTGACAAACTTGATTACTTTGTCATCGGAGGCGTCCCCCGGCCCCAATTCATCTATCAGTCGAATGACGCGTTTGGTGGCATTGATCTCCACCCGGTGGGTCGTTCTTTGACTAAGGGCCCGTTGACGGGCTTCCTGAAAGAGGTCTGAAATCTGAAGAGCCTGAGTTTCGGCCGCACCGCTTTTCGAAGAAGAAAAAGTCATTACGGTTACAACGCTAAAAATTGCGATAATGGCAAAAACCACAATCATTTCGGCAATTGAAAAACCGTCTTCGGCCTGAAATCGTTGTTTTAAACCGCTTTTTTTAATCTGTTTGTTCATACTTTGAAGACCAATCGTTTGTTTACTGAATATAGATGGAAAACACCATTAATAAAATAACAAAAAGTTTTAACAAATGTCAACACAAATAAAGTTTGAGTTTTTCGTTTATTTTCTAAAATTTGGGTTGTTTGCGTTTGGTTGTTTTATTTGGTCTTTGGTGAAGAAAGGCTAAAATTTTAGTAATTTTTTGAAAAAAGTTTTTTTGTCCCGGAGTTGGATCGAAGTTTTTATTTCCCCGAAAAAAATAATTCGGGCTTTTCCCGTTTTAATTAATCTTTATTTAACAGGGTATTTAATATAAAATGACACCATTAAAGTTTTGACGCTCTCCTGTTTTTTTTGTTGATTTTATTAAAATATGGCAGAAAACAAAGCCCTTGAAAGAAAAAAAACATTCTCCATTGATTGGTTGCTGAAGGGGATTTTGACCAAATTCGGAGAAACCTTTGATCGGCTAACGGGCAGAAACTGGAAACCCTCAAGCAGTTTGGCAACAAGTGAGTTGATTGAAAAACTAAAACAATTGCTTGATGCCGAGGCGAGGGAGGATAAAAATAAAGGTAAATTTGTACCGCATTACATAATGTTGAAGATGCAATGGGATAAATTTTCAACCGATTCCGAAAAATCCATCGAAATTTTAAGGAATGAACTTCACGTCGCCGCCATCGATCACATTAATGACAAAAGATATTACACCTACCAACCCATCGAATTGGAGATCAAACCCGATTATTTTACCGATGGTGTAAAACTGCTGGCGGGTTTTAACAAAATTGACGAAACCGATTTCGACGCCGAGGTCAATCTTTCGGTTCCAAATCTTTTGGATGACAAACCACAATCTGCGACCACAGCGCTTCCGGAACCGGAAAAGCACTTGTACTCGGTAAAATTCGCGATAAAGGGCAAAGAAAAGGAAATTGAAATCGGTTTTTTACCTGGGGACCGAAAAAGCGTCGGCCGGTCAAGGGAAAATGATATTGCCTTAGAGGACAACAGCGTTTCCAAGGTTCACGCCGCTCTGGTTTTCAACAGCCTGAATAATTTGGTTGTCGCCGACACGGGATCGACCAACGGAACTTTCATCAACGAGGGGCGTATTGCCTATGGCAGGGCTTATCCGGTTGAGAACGGCGATGTTCTAAAGTTCGGTTCGGTGGAAATGGTAATTCATAAGATTGCGCCGGAGATCGAAGAAAACCAGTTTGAGGAGGAGAGTGGTGAAATTCCCAAAACCGAAGAATTTGGCCAATTTTCACATTCGAAAACCTTTGAATCGGACGAAACTCCAACCCCCGTTTTGTCAGAAAATTCCTCCCCCGGATTTAACACCACGGAAATTTTCTCGGGGCGGATTGGCGAAGAGGTCAACCAAAATAAAACTGGTTCAAATGAACCGTTTATAAAAAAGGAGGACGAATTTTCCGACTCTCTGGTGTTTGATGAGAGGGAATTGACCGAACTGAAAAGCCCATCGGAGGAAACTGCCGAACCGGAAAAAACCCAACCCGGAATTGTTTTGGATTTCGGGGAAAACAGTTAGCTGGAATGAAAATTTGAATGCTTTTTTTTCTGTTACAAATTGATTGGGAGAAACTCCGCCCGGAAAACATTTTCGGGCGGCAGATTTTAGAAAGGACGCCAGCCGGGCTTTCACTGGTTTATCTGATCGGGATCTCGGTCCTGGTTTTTTTCCTAATACTTTCTTTTTTCGGGAAATATCGTTTCAAATTCGCCTTTGAGCAAAATCTTTCGAAAGAAGTAAAGAAAAAACTGACAACCACCTTGGCCAACCGAAGTCTCCGGATCTGGCAGGTCGTTTTTTTCGGACTGGCATTTTTCGTTTACGGATTTCACGTTTACTGGACTTATTTCGCCGACGAGTCGAACGAGCAATTTCAAGCCGTAAGTTACAAGGACCTCAGGACAAGAAGGATCATGGCGGCCAATTTGCGCGGTTGGATGTTGGACCGTTCGGGTAAACTTGGGAACGCGCTCGCCTATTACAAACTCGATTCTTCCGGGGATATTTCCCGGGCCTTTTCGCTCGAAAGGGAGATGGCACACATTTTGGGAACCGAAAGGGGAACGCCCGGTTTGGAAAGAACGATCTACAAAAAAATTGACGAAAAAACTCCGGAGGCCTGGGAGATTTTAACCAAAATCAAAAAGCCGGAAGATGACCAGCGGGACGTGATCGTTACAATCGACCGGGACCTTCAGGCTTTTGTGGCTCAACAGTTGGAAGGAAAGACCGGGGCGATCGTGGTTTTAAATCCGCAGACCGGCGATGTCCTGGCGATGTATTCCAATCCCTCTTTCAATCTGAGTCAGGCCCAATCGCTTGACGATTGGTTGAAGCTGGAGGGAAACAAACGGGACAAACCGCTTCTCAACCGGGCGACAAGAGAGTATTACGTCCCCGGTTCCACCTTTAAAACCTTCACCATGGTGGCGGCTTTTCGGACCGGAAGACAAAACCTGACCTTTACCAGTTTGCCCGGAGGTTTTGTGCCCTTCCGCGGGTCGCGGGCAATAACCGATGCCAACGGCGGATGCGAACCGCCCTACGGTTGCACGACCCTTAATATAGCCCAGGCGTTCGAGGCATCAAGCAACCAGTACTTTTCACAGATGGCAGTCGAACTCGGACGCGAAAGGATGCGCGAAACCGCCGGGAAATTCGGGATGTTGGCGGTCGACACTCCTGAAGAAGCGTTACAAAACAAGTTTTACTCGGATATTTGGAACGCCAGCGAGGAAAGGATCAAAAATGCCCTGGCCCTTGAACAGGCCACACTTGTAACCGGAAAGGACATTTCCGCCTACGATCTGGCATTGGAAGGAATGGGGCAGGGTTATGCCGGACAAATGACCCCTTTTCAAATGGCTCTGGTTGCTTCCGCCCCGGCAAATTTGCAGGGAAATTTAATGAAACCCCGGATCGAGTTTAACCAAAAACCGGAGGTTTATTCATCACTTTTGTCACCACAGGCCGCGGCTCAGGTTAGAAGCATTATGGGTCTGGTTACGGAAGGTAGCGGTGGTACCGCAACCAGAGTGTTCGCCCGGGTTCGTTCGGCCGGGATTCGTTCGGGCGGGAAAACCGGAACGGCCGAGAAACTGGCCCCGGTTTACGATAAAAAAACCGGGAAACTAAAAACTCTTACCAAGAAAAGAAGAAACCAAGCCGGAGAACTTGAGGAATATCAGGTTCCGCAAATGTATGAAAGAACGGACAGTTGGTATATTTCAATCGCACCTCTGGAAAATCCCCAACTGGCAATCGCGGTCGTGGTCGAGGGCGGTGGTTACGGCGCTTCGACGGCCGCACCGATAGCCGCCAATATTGTTTTGAAAGCAAGGGATCTGGGGCTTTTGGGAGAAAAATACACCCCCAAAGTAAAACCGACTGAAACCAAGCGGCAAACGAAGAAAAGAAAGTGAGAGGGATCAAGAATAAAAAATAAATGAAAAGCCGGGCCTCGACACATTTTTTGATTTTGGTTTTGATCACCGTTTTAACGGCGATCGGTCATTATTCCATTTATTACGGAGCCCTGATCCGCGGTTATGAAACATCTTGGGTTACCGCTTGGCGCAACATCGGTCTCCTTCTGGTCCTGACTTTTTTGCCGGTGATTCTTTCCAGAGTGGCCAAGTACAAGGGAAACTGGACTCTGTACACCTCCGCCGTTTTGCTTTTTTCGATCGGACTGACGGCTCAATACCGCTTGTTTTCCGACCCCGAATACACCTCCCGGAAAGACAAGGCGGAAGCCAGGCAGGCAAAAATAAAAACCCTGCAATTGCACTACATCCAGGAAAATTATTCGGCCGAAAAAAAACAAATGATGGGTTTGCCCGCCACCCCGCCCTCCCCGGTTGACCTTTCCGCCGAAACGCCCCGGCCGGCCAATGAAGATTTGACCGATGTGTTTCTTTCCGGAAAAACGATCATTCCCCTGTTCTCCTTTTGCTGTTTGGTTTTGGCCATCGTTTTGATGCGACGGGATGACGTGCTTTCGATCCTCCAGAAAAACGGTTTTCTAATTGTCCTTTTAACCCTGATCCCCCTTTTGTTGGCGGCGATTACTTCGAGGGCCGGAAAATCGATCGGCAATATGACCCCCTGGGAGCCATCCAAAATTCCTTTTTTGATCGGTTTTGCCGCCATTCTGGCCGTTTTATACAAAAATCTGGCCCGCACCTATTGGGGGATTCCAAGGGCCAAAGACGTCGTCCCACTGGTGTTTATGGCAATTTTGCCCTTTGTTCCCTTCTTCGTTTTGAAGGATTTCGGGCAAATGATGGTTTTCAGTTCGGTTTACGCCACGCTTTATCTGATCGCCGTCAGAAGGCTTCCCCAAAGGTTTGTATTGGTCGGAAGCGTTTTGCTTTTGGTCAGCGTTCTGGTCGTCGGCGCTTTGCCCCTGAAAACGCAGGAGAAGATCCCGCTTCTTCCAAGTTTGGCCAATCCGGTGAAAAAAGTTCTTCCCGATCGGATTCAGCAAAGATTTCATTTGTGGCTTGACGGATTTAATCCACCGACGCCGGAAACCGATTGGTGGAAGAACGATTATGACCGGTATTATCAGGATCTCGTCAAAAAAGACCCGGATCTGCCCGAATTGCTTGAACAAGATCCGAACTTGCAGAAGTCGATCAATGTCGATGCCTGGTTCGACATACTTGCCTTCCAGCCCGCTCAGGCGACTTTCGGCATTGCCTCGGGGGGAACAACCGGCCGGGGGCTCGGCCTCGGTTTTGTCGAACTGATCCCGGTGGCCGATTCCGATTATATTTACGCCGCAATTGCCGAAGAACTTGGACTTTTTGGCGGTTTATTGATAATCTTTGCGCTGTTAATCTTTGTCAACGCGGGAGTCAGAACCGCTTTGGATGCAAGAGATATGTTCAGCAAATTGTGTTCGGTCGGCCTTTCAGCCTTTATCGGCTTTCAGGCCCTGGTCAACATGGGGGGAATAACCCGGGCTTTGCCGATGACGGGTATCACTCTTCCATTTGTCAGCCACGGCGGATTCAGTCTGATCACAAGTTTTGTCATGCTCGGTATGCTGATGGCTTTTTCCCATCGAAATGCCGTTGATAATGAACTGAGCCAGGTTTCCTAAAACCGGCCTTCCCAATTGTTTTTTCTACCCAAACGCTTGGCATTCTGCAATTTAGGTTCTATTCTGAAACTGTTACAAATTCATTTTTTTTTAGAAAAGTGGAGAAATTAAATGACGGAAAATAATTTTAAAGTTGATTCTGCGGCGATCACCGATAAAGGGTTGAGCCAAAAACGTCCACAAAACGAGGATTCATATCTTGAATTAAATCTTAGGGGCCTTTTTGCCGTGGCGGATGGTGTCGGTGGCGCTCAGGCGGGAGACGTGGCTTCACAAATGGCGGTGGAGATTCTGGCCGAGGCCTTTACCAACACTCGCCCCAATGAGGATGCCGAAGAAGTGATGAAAATGGCGATCGAGAAGGCGAACCAGGCAATTTATCAAATGTCCCGGGATCTGCCACAGCTTTCGACCATGGCCACCACCATCGTTGCATTGCATTTAGCGGGAAATATCGCCACCATCGGGCATGTGGGAGATTCGAGGCTTTATATGCTGGATGGAAACGGCAACCTCTACCGGAAAACCGATGATCATTCCGTGGTTGAAGAGGAGGTCAGGGCGGGTCGAATGACAGTGGCTCAGGCGGCCAACCATCCCAGTCGAAATATTATTTCCCGGGCGCTCGGGGCCGAGGATTCCGTCGAGGTCGAACTGAAAACCATCATGTTCGAACCAAACACCAAATTTTTACTATGTTCCGACGGAATCACCCGACACATCAATGATTTTGAGTTGAGAGATTTCCTGATTGCGGCGGAAAATCCTCAGGTGACCTGTCAAAAAATGAAAGACCTTTGTTTCGAACGCGGGGCCGAGGACAATCTGACGGCTGTTATCGCCAGCGTCTCCGGGGCGGTTGAAAGGATGGACCCGGAAACTCAAATGCCGTTTGTTCCCGAGATCGAGGAAGCAACGGTCGCAACCGTCCGGTCCCCGGAAAACAATTTGCCGGACACCCCCAACATTTTGGATTTGGGGCTTGATCTCGGTTCGGAAATCCCGACTCAACAATTGAGGCGACCTGCGAATGATGAACTTCCTCCGATCGAATTGGAGGTTGAGGGGGAAATTCCGGCTTTAGACCTTTTGCCAGAGGTGGGACAAAATGGTCCGGCCCCGGTTTCACCGGAAACTTTAATTTCTGAAGCCGACACCTCAATTTCTGAAGCCGACACCTCGGAATTTGTTTTCGAAGAGCCGATTCAAGGTGAACCTCAACAATTTGAGCCTTCGGTCGAGGAAATTGAACCGGAGCCCCTTGCTCCAGTTCAGTCCTTTCCGGAAGTTTCGCCTCCGGTTCCGCCTCCCACCGTTAAGGAATACGAGGCCCGAAACTACGAGGTGAGTGAGGGCAACAATTCGACCTTCGTTTCCAAATTTTTACCGGGAATTTTTATGTTCTTTATCGGCGCGATCATCGGCGCGGGAATTCTTTATGTCATTATGCAACTCGGTTCAACCGAAACGCCCCAACCCCAACTTCCGGCGAAGTCCCAGAACATCGTTTTCGAGGAATTTGAGCAGACCCGGCGGGATGTCGATGATAACCCCGAGGCCTTTATTAAAAGTCTGGAAAACGCTCAGGGGAAAAGCGTTGAAGATCAATACCTACTGGGCCGGGCTTATATGCTGATGGGGGATTTTCCAAAAGCAAAAACGGCCCTCGAAGATGCGAAAAACAGATTGGGTGAGGCCAATGAACAAAATGACACGGTAATGGCGGATGACATTGCGGCCTATTTGGCAATTATCGAGAATGAATCCTCTCAAAAATTCTTTAACGAAGAATTAAAAAGGCTGAATAAGGACGAAAACGGGGAAAATCCGGGTGCGGCGGAATCTCCGGCTGCCAGCCCCGGACAGTAAACTCTTTTCTGTAAAAGGCAAAACTCAGGCAGAGTTTTGCCTTTTTGCCTCAAACAAGATTATCCCGGCGGAAACCGCCAGATTAAGGCTTTCCACTTCGTTTTCCATCGGGATAAAAAGACTTTCTCCAACCAATTTTCTTTTTGCTTCGGAAAGTCCGTTGGCTTCGGAACCCAAAACCAGAAGGCGGGGTTTTTCCCAGTCTATCCGGGCGTAATTCGTTTGAGAGCGGATGTCGGCACAGACCGGGGAAAGCCCCGAATCGATTGCCCATCGGATGGCCGAATCAAAGTCGGCCTTGGTCCAAACAGGAAGGCGGAAGGCCGAACCCATCGACCCCCTTAAGGCTTTGGAAGAAAATGGATCGGCGGAATTTCTGGTTAAAATGATTCCGTTGACCCCGGCCGCTTCGGAGGTTCTAATGATGGCTCCGAGGTTGGACGGGTTATTTATTTCATCCAAAAGAAGGATCAGGGGCAAAGGTGTAATCTTGCGGGCAATTGAGTTTTCTAAAATCTCTTTTCCGGTGGGAGGTTTTTTTGCAATTAAGATAAAACCCTGCGGCTTTTTGGTGTCGGCGATTGAATTGAGCAATTTTTCGGGAATTTCAAAAATGTCGGGAACCCTGGTCTTTATTTGCTTCAAAAGTTCGGGATTTTTGTTTTCCCGGAGAAAGTTTTCCGAAAAAAAAGCCTCTTCAATAATCAGTTTTGATCGAAGAGCCTCTTCGGTCAGTCGGACGCCTTCGATAAACAAAAGATCCGGTATTTTCCCGTCGCGCACCTTTCGGGCCTTTTTCAGTCTCTGGTTATCGCGGGCGGTTATTTTCAAAGGCTTTTAAAAATTGAAAATACTCGCGGCAGGAGTCGAACCTGCGACTTCTTCCTCCGGAGGGAAGCGCTCTATCCACTGAGCTACGCGAGCATAAAAATTACAGTTTGTTATCTTACTACACTTTTCCGAAGAACCGTTAATCCTATTGTTTCGGTTGAATGGAAATGGTTTTAATGACAACGTTCTCAATAGGTCTTTCGCCTTGTTTAGGATTACCGGCGATCGTTCGAACATTGTTCATTCCCTCGATCACCTTACCGAAAACGGTGTATCTTTTGTCAAAACCGGGCTCCCGTTTCAAAGTAATAAAAAACTGGGAATTGGCCGAATTAACATCCGTTGACCGGGCGGCTCCAACGATTCCGGAATCGTATTCGATATCGGAAAATTCGGCCGGAACGTCCGGTTTGTCCGAACCTCCCTGACCGTCGTTGCTCGGATCGTTGTCCTTGGAATTGGGATCTCCACCTTGGATGACCGACGGATTGATCCGGTGAAAGGTGGTCCCGTTGTAAACTCCTTCCTTGGCCAGTTCCTTAAACCGGGCCACCATTTGAGGGGCGATGTTGGAATATAATTCGATTTTTATCGTCCCGAAAGCCGCCGAGTTTTCCATTTCAATGACGGCGATCTCGTTGTCGGCGACCGGCGTAACCCCGGTTTTAACCTCGGCGTTGGCGTTGGCGGCCTTGTTTGCTTCAGGGTTGGACTGGCAGGCCGAAATACAAAAGGCGGCCAGAACTAAAATTGTTATTAAGATTTGCTTTCTCATTCCCACAAAATTTTTAAAAACCTTTTTCGCTGTCAAGCAGAATTGTCACCGGGCCGTCGTTGGTCAACTCGACATCCATCATCGCCTGAAAACGCCCGGTCTCAACCTTTTTTATCTGTTTACGGGCCTCGCTGACAAAATACTCGTAAAGTTTATTGGCCCGGTCGGGCAACGCGGCTCTGATAAAAGAAGGCCGACGTCCCTTTCGGGCATCTCCGTAAAGGGTAAATTGAGACACTACCAAAAGTTCACCCCCGATTTCAAGCAGGGAAAGGTTCATTTTTTCCTCCGAATCCTCAAAGATCCGAAGATTAATGGTTTTTTCCAGCAGATAAAGGGCTTCCTTTTCCGTATCGTCGCGGGAAACCCCGAGTAAAACCAGAATTCCCCGACCGATCTCTCCGGTCACCTCCTCTTCGACCTTTACTCGGGCGCGGGAAACCCTCTGTATTACAGCGCGCATAATCCCCTGAAAAAAATACAAAATGAGAAAATCCGAATTTGGAGATCCAAAATCGATTTATCCCTCTATGTAAACTTTCTCCATCACGACCGGTTCGACCGGTTTGTCCCCGTAATCGGTGTCGACCTGAGCGATCTGGTCGACCACATCTTGTCCCTCGACGACCATTCCGAATTTGGTGTAGCTGGGCGGGAGAGGATAATCGACGTGCATGATAAAAAACTGCGACCCGTTGGTGTTCGGGCCGGCATTGGCCATCGCCACCGTTCCCTTGGAATAAGCACCCTGATAAAGCAGGGAACTGCCGTCAATTTCGTCGTTGAATCTTCCTCCCCAGGCGGATTCTCCGCCCCGGCCGGTTCCGGTCGGGTCTCCGCCCTGGATCATGAAGTTTTCAATCACCCGGTGGAAAATAACCCCGTCATAATAATTTTTTTCCGCCAGAGTCCGAAAGTTTTCGGTCGTTTTGGGGGCTTCTTCCTCCAAAAGTTCGAATTTGATTGTTCCCTTGTTGGTTTCGATTACCGCAAATCTGTTTGCCATTAATATTGTTCTCCAAATGTAAAAATTGATCCAAAAATTATTTAATACTCTGTAAATAAAAAAAACTGAAGTTTTGTTAAATTTGTGATGGGTGATGAGTGATAGGTGATGGGATAAAACTTAATTGTCTGATCATCCGGATCTACTGTCTGATGTTATCTGTTTAACTTTTCACCCATCACCCATCACTAAACTCTAGTTTTTTTAATTTACAGAGTATTTAACCATTTCCAAAAATAAATCTTTCAATTGCCAATGCTACACCGTTTTCATCATTACTCAAAGTCGTTTCAAATCCTTCGGTTTCCAGAAGTTCCGGTGATGCGTTGCCCATCACGACCGAAGTTCCGGCGTATTCGAGCATTTCCAGATCATTGTAATTATCCCCGATGACCATGACATTTTCGGCCGAAAATTTGTTTATCCGAGCAAGTTTTTCAACCGCAATTCCCTTCGATGCGTCGGAAGGGAGGATGTCAAGCAGGGTAAAATCAAGGTGCGGGTAGATCGTGGCCAGAACATTGGCGGCCGTTTCCAGTTCGGTTTCCAGAACCATTTGCAACCTTTGCATCGGAGCGCAGGACCCGGAAAACGAGACGTGAACGGTTTCGTTTCGTTCGATGATGTCCTCCAAATTTTCCGCATGGTGAAGCGATTCCTCGGCCTCGTCGCCGTGGAGGTGGCGCGACCATTTGATGTAACTCTGGAGGGGATAATTCTCTTCGGAAACCCGGTCGTAATAAAGTGTTCCCTTGCCGATCGGATCGCAACTCATCATCGCGTCGGCGCCGAATTCGCGACCGACGCGCAGGATATCGTGAAGGGTCGGTCGGGGAAGCAGTGAAACGGCAATATTTTCAAGTGAATCCGCGTGTTTGATCAAAGCCCCGTTGTGACAGATTATCGGGGCGTTAAGTTCGATCTCAAGGCCGACGGGGCGGGCATCGCGAAAGCGGCGACCGGTGGCAATGGTCACCAAAACCCCTTTTTCCTCGGCCCTTCGGATCGCCCGGATATTTTCCTCCGGGATCTTACCGCGTGAGGTCAGAAGAGTTCCATCCAGATCGAGGGCCAAAAGTTTGATCATAGAAGAATGATTTTAACCTCAAACGGTCAAAAGGGTAAATACTGTGTAAATAAAAAAACTTAAGTTTTGTTAAATTTGTGATGGGTGATGAGTGATAGGTGATGGGATAAAACTTAATTGTCTGAATATCCGGATCTGCTGTCTGATATTATCCGTTTAACTTTTCACCCATCACTTATCACCCATCACCCATCACCCATCACTAAACTCTAGTTTTTTTTATTTACAGAGTAGTAAATCTGTGTGCAAAATAAAAATCTTAAGGTTGGTTCGAACCCGGGGTTTGTTCACTTCTTTTTTTTGCCCTTTGCTCCTCAAGCCACCTTTGATAAACGGCCTTTCCTTTTTCAAATTCCGCGGCCGAAGCGTAAAAATTGTGGGAACCGTCATTTTTTTCGACGTTGAGAACGTAAAAAAGGTATTCGGTTTGAGCCGGATTCAAAGCCGCCTTGATGGCGCTTTCTGAGACGGAGGAGATGGGGCCGGGCGGGATTCCCCCAAATTTTCTGGTGTTATAGGGCGAATTGACCTCAAGGTCGCTTTTGTGGATCGTCCCGTCCCAACGGTTTTGCATTTTGGCGATGTAAACGGCCGTTTGATCGATTCCCAAGGGGATGTTTTTTTTGAGCCGGTTGTAGATCACCGAAGCGACGACCGGGCGTTCCTCTTCAAATTTTGATTCGGTTTCAATCAAGGAGGCGATCGTTACGATCTCATTCGGCGTCCGACCGAGTTGAGCGGCGCGGGCGTTCCATTCCGGTTTCCAAATTCTTTTGAATTGCTGGACCATCCGGTCGATGATTTCACGCGGAGGTGTTTCGGGAGAAAACTCGTAGGTGCTGGGATACATATAACCTTCAAGGTTCTTGGCATTTGGCGCGAAGTCTCTGATCTGCGCCGTATCATTCATCAGATACAAAACCGCTTTTTCATCCATCGGCGGATTTTGAGGAAATTTTTCCGAGATCCTTTTGGCGATGTCAAATTGGGTAAAGCCTTCGGGAATCGTCAATTTGGTCATCCGGTTCTCCCCTTTTTCGAGTTCCTTGAGAACCTGCAAGGGGGTTATCGGAGAATCAAATTTGTATTCACCGGCCTGCAAATTTTGCGAGTTTCCGAAAGTTCGCAAATAGATCAGCAGAGGCCATTGCCCGGAAATGATTCCCTCCGAGGCCAATTTGCCGATGATCTGGTTGGGAGTCGAGCCCTTTGGGATCTGGATGTATTGCTCCGCTTTGTCATGCTCTTTGGGCGAATTGAGCGAGCTGTAAAGCCAGTATGAAACTCCGATGGCAACTATGAAAAATAAACCCAATAATGCAAAAATTAATTTAAGAATCCTCATGGTCAATTCGGATTTTAGCAAAAAAACGGGGATTCAACCACAGGTTCGAGAAGATGAACAAACGATTATTTATTGCATTGGAAATTCCCAAACCGGCACAAAAACAGTTGGCCGAATATACAAAAAAACTGAAAAGGGAATTTTCGGATCTGAAGGTCGGTTGGGAAAAAGAGGAAAAACTCCACATCAATCTGAAGTTTTTGGGCGATGTGAATGAAAATAAAATATCTGAATTAATAGACCTGATCGGGGGACTTTCTCAAAGGTTTTCCGGGTTTAACCTGAGGGTCGAGGGAACCGGTGTCTTTCCAAATAAAAAAAGGGGAAGAGTTTTATGGCTTGGAATTTTTGATGAGGGGAATGATTTATTGAAGATCAATAATGAATTGGAAGGGAAATGTCAAAAAATCGGTTTCGTTCGGGAAAAAAAGCCGTTCCGTCCGCACGTAACGATCGCCCGAATCAGAAAACCCTTTTCGAATTCGCCTTTGGTGAAAAAACATCTGAAAAACGAATACGAGCCCGTCGAATTTTCGGCTCAAACGATTTCTCTGATCGAAAGCCGATTGTTGCCGACGGGCTCGGTTTATTATCCTTTTTTCAGGGAAGATCTTTCCCGATAATTCAGCGGGATGATTTTACGGTTTCCATCGCTCCGGAATCGTTTCTCTCGGCCAACTGTTTTTCGATGGCATTGATGACAACCTCGCTTTCCGGTTCATCCTTTGAGGAAAAACGCGCGACGATCTCTCCCTTGTCGTTGATCAGGAACTTGTTGAAATTCCAGGTGATCTCGCCCCCGAATTCGGGATCGGTCCCTTTATCGGTCAGGAATTTGTAAAGCGGATGAATGTCGTCCCCTTTGACCGAAATCTTGGCGAACATCGGGAAACTGACCTTGTATTTTAAGGTGCAGAAATCCTTGATCTCCTCATTGGTTCCGGGTTCCTGACCGTTAAAATTATTGGCCGGGAATCCCAAAACCTTGAATCCCTTGTCCTTGTATTTATCGTAAATTGCCTGAAGCCCCTGATATTGCGGCGTGTAGCCGCATTTGCTGGCCGTGTTAACGATCAAAAGAACGTCCCCTTGATATTGTTTCAAAAGGACGTCTTTTCCGTCGATGTCCATGGCCGAAAATTGGTAAATTGTACTGCTTGCGGGCGAATTGGCGGATATCGTTTGAAAAACCGCGATGCCTCCGAAAAGCAAACCGAAAATCAAAACAAAGATAACTTTTTTCATAACCCTTTACCCCTTTAAAAATACTGAAAATTTTCCTTAGTTTCTCAAAAAAAATTAGGAATTCAAAGTTCGGAAAGGCTTTGAATCCCTAAATTTTCCCCCTAGCGGTTTAATTCTTTGGGCGTTCGCGGCGAAAAAGTGTTTACGTCGCCTTTTTCACCGGTTTCGGAAAAGATCTCCTTGATTGCCCCGACGCTGGACAATGTGCTTGAAGTCTCAACCGGCATAAAGATCACCTTTGAATTATTGGTCCGCGTCATGTCTCTTAAGGATTCGATATATCTGGCGGTGATCAAGTATTGCGCGGTGTCGGCCGGATTCCCGATGGCTTTGGAAATTTGAGCGATGGCAGTGGCTTCGGCTTCGGCGGCCCGCAATCTGGCCTGGGCGGCACCTTCGGCCTCCAAAATGGCGGATTGCTTGGCACCTTCGGCCCGCGTGATGGCCGATTGTTTTTCACCTTCGGCCCGGGCAATGGCGGCCTGTTTATCACCCTCGGCCTGAAGAACCAAAGCCCTCCGATTTCGTTCGGCGGTCATTTGTTTTTCCATCGTTATCCGAACATCTTCGGGCGGGTTGATGTTCTTGACGTCGACGCGGGTGACCTTAACCCCCCATTTGTCGGTGGCTTCGTCGAGAATGATCCTCAATTTGTTGTTGATCTGATCCCGCGATGAAAGCGTGTGGTCGAGATCCATTTCGCCCATAACCGCCCGCATACCGGTTATCGTCAACTGAACGATACCGCCGACAAGATCGTTGACCTCGTAAACCGATTTCATCGGATCGGTGATTTGCCAGTAAACGACCGAATCGACGTTGATGGTTACGTTATCGCGGGTGATGACGGGTTGCGGCGGGAGGTCGATGTATTGTTCGCGCAAGTCGATCGAGGTGATTCCGGGCCTTGTATTTGTCCAGAAGACGCTCCGGGGGGCTTCAAAAAAGGGGACGATGATATTAAGTCCGCTTTGAGCCACCCGATGAAATCTTCCCAACCTTTCAATCAAAAGCACGCTCGATTGGGGAACGATTTTTATTGTTTTGGCCGCCACCACCAGAAGTGCGATTCCCAGGATTGCGAAAAATGCTAAAACGAAAAGTTCCATTTTGACCTCCAATAAGAATATTTGCTTTTAATATAACTTATTTTCTTGAAATAAACGAAAGAAAGTAAAACCGAAGAAAAACCAAACTCCGACAATTTGTAAAAAAATATTTTTGTGTGGGAATGATTGGTTCTTCAAACTTTTTCCGCGTTTATTACTGAAACCCGAAATTTTTTCAAAATTTTGGGAACAAAACCCCCAAGGGGCCGTATAGGATTTTTATATTTGATAATTAAATAAAAAGGGACGATTCAAACGCGCATAGTTTCATTTCAACAAACTATCTTTTTACCTACAGTTATTCCGCAATACATACATACCTTTGCCGTTCGATCGTCCCTTTTATTTTTTAAAACCGAACAAAAAAAACAAATCTCCAAATTAAAAAAAGAAGCTTTCCGTCGTATAATTTCTTCTAATTATGCCAGTCGAACTTTCCGATATTCAGGACGCCCGAAAAATTTTGCAGGGAATCATCAACCCAACCCCGATCGTCGCCGACGAACTTTTATCCAAAGAAATTCAAGCCAAGGTGTTTCTAAAGGCCGAATGTCTTCAAAAGGGAGGTTCTTTTAAGGTTCGCGGGGCTTACAACAAAATCAGCCGTTTAACCCCGGAGGAAAAAAAACGCGGGGTGGTGGCCCCTTCGGCCGGAAACCACGCTCAAGGGGTTGCTCTGGCGGCCCAACTCCACCGGGTGAAATCGACCATCGTCATGCCCAAATTCGCCCCATTGACCAAAATCAATGCCACCCGGGGTTTCGGCGCTCAGGTTATTTTGCACGGTGAGAGTTTTGATGAGGCTGCCGCCCACGCCAGAGAATTGCAAAAGAAAAGGGGGTTGATCTACGTTCACGCTTTTGATGATGACCTGATCATCGCCGGTCAGGGAACGATCGGGATGGAGATCGTAGAAGACCGCCCTCAAACAAATGTCATCGTGGTTCCGATCGGCGGAGGTGGGATTATTTCCGGAATCGCCATTGCCGCCAAAGCCCTTTTGTCGGATGTCAGGATAATTGGGGTTGAGGCGGATCATTGTGCCTCGATGAAGGCCTCGCTGGATGAGGGAAAATTGGTTGAAGCTCAATTCAAGCCGACCATTGCCGACGGGATCGCCATCAAACAGCCCGCCGAAAGGACCCTTCGGATAATACGGAAAAAGGTTGATCAGGTTGTAACCGTTACCGAAGACGAAATCGCCCGGGGAATTTACCATTGCGTTCAAAACAATCATCTGGTGGTTGAGGGAGCCGGGGCGGCCGGGGTCGGTGCCCTTTTGGCCGGAAAAATTAAGGTAAGTCCAAATGATAACGTTTGCGCAGTTTTGTGCGGAGGAAATATCGATGCAAATTTATTGGCTCGGATTCTGGAACAGGTTTTGGTTCGGCAGGGGCGTTATGTGTTACTGAAGATCCTTGTCGGAGACCGGCCGGGCGCACTGGCTTCCCTGACCGAGCAGGTGGCTCTGGCCGGTGGAAATGTGATCGAGGTCTTTCATCGGCGGGCGATGTGGCTGGCTCCTTTGGGCCGGGTCGGGATCGAACTTCTTCTCGAAGTCCGGGATCGGGAACACGCCGAGGAAGTGATCAGAAAACTGGAGAAAAAAGGCTACAATGTTGAACTTGAGGGGGTCGGGGACTGGGAGGAATAAAGGCAAAAAAAAGCCGGTGAAATCCGGCTTTTTTTATTGTTGAAAGGTCAGGCTGTTATTTTTTAACCAGATTCTCGGTGTAAAGCTCGCGATAAACCCGGTAATTGCTCATCACCTTAAAAACGTAATTTTTGGTTTCGTTAAACCCGACCTCGGCCGCGTAAACACCCTTGTCTTTGGGATTGGTTCGTTTCAACCAACGGGCCGCATTGTCCTCGCCGCCGTTATAACTGACCGCGATTGGTTCGTACATTCCCCCGAACTCATTTTTCAAATCCTCGATGTAACTTGAACCGATGGCAATATTGGTGGTCGGATCGTAAAGGTCGTCCGGCTCCAAATTAGGATAACCGGATGTCCGGTTGTATTTGAGGGCCGTATCGAAAACCAGTTGAAGGAGACCGCGGGCCGCCGCGGGGGATTTGGCCCGGGCCCGAAAACTGCTTTCCTGCATCATTATTGCCAGTAGAAAACGGGGGTCGAGATTTTTGGCGCGGGCAAATTTCAAAAGGGTCGTCCGGTACATCACCGGGTAGGTCCGGGCCAAACCCGGCGAAATTGTTCCCGATCGGGTTGATGCAAGGTCCTTGAGACCCAGATTCTCAAGTTTTTCCGTGGCCAGCCCGCCGTAGTAGGAGGTCGGCCCGTCCGGAATTGAAAGGTAAATTATTTTGGCCTCGGCAGTCTGCCCCGCTTTTTCGAGGGAAAACGCTTTTAGATATTTGACTTCATCGGTCCAGGCCATTGAGCCTTTGAAATTTCCGATTTCCAGCAGATCATCGCCCGCTTTAACGGCCTCCTTCCAGTTCTGACGGTAAATCTCCATTCTCAAACGAGCGTGAAGGGCGTTGACTTCGGTCGGAGTTCCGCGAAAACGCCCGATGGTTTTATTTACCCAGAGGTTGGCCTCGTCATATTGCCCGGTTTCGCGTAAGGCGTCGATTATGTTCAGGTAGGCAGAATCGATTTTTTCCCCGTCTGGAAACATAACCGTGTATTGTTTGTAAACCTCGGCGGCTTCCTTGCTTTTTCCCCAACGAACCAAACTCGCACCCTTGTAATTGAGGCCATCGCGGCCTTCGGGTGTGTTGGTAAAATCCCGAAACAATTTATCAAAATAAAAAACCGCTTTTTCGTAATTGCGTTCCCACATAAAAGAACGGCCGATCCCGAAAAGAATTTTTGGAACGTTGGGATCGGTTGGATAATTGTCCAAGATCTTCATCCAATGTTCGCGGGCCTCCGGAAAATGACGGTTGGCCATATAAACCTCGGCCCGGTAAAGATGGGTTCCCACCGGCAGTGTTTCCATGGCCGATCCCCCTTGTCGGCTTTCCTGATCCTGTGAAATAACCCGGTTAAGGGCCGCATCATTGTAGGTTTGGCTAAAAATATTCTGGGTAAAAAAAAGTGCCAGTAAAATTGGAATGATCAGTTTTTTCATATTCGGTTATTTATCTATCAGGGAAAAATGAAGAGAAACAATAATTTAACAATTTTTAGACGAAATAAAAATTTCAAAGGTTGCGAACAAAAATTTAACCGGGAAAGGTTACCAATCATCTTACCAAAACAAAAGGTGAAACGGGAATTCCCTCGGAGAAAACTTTTTTTAAAACCTTGTCAAAAATACAAAACTAAAATAGAATCAACACATTCAATTTGTAAGGTTAAAAAACGTGATCTTCTCTGATCACTAAACCCCGATAATCCAAAAAAACAAAATTCCACTTATTAGGTTAAGGAGTCAAAGAAAATGAAAAAGTTTTTGGTTGGCGGCGCAGTTCTAATTCTTGTAATTGTATTGGTTTCAATTTTCCGGGCCCCTTTGATCACCGGATTGGCCGAAATCGACATCCCTTTTGTCGAGAAAGAACCCGATATTCCGGCCATGTTGAAAAAAGCCAAAGGGGTTTACAACAAGGAGGATTTTCTTCAAAAACGGGCCGAATACTTCGGTCTGTTGCGCGGGGTAAAGGAGGACGAACCGGTTGACATCAGGCTTCGGCAGGATGCCCTCCAAAAAATGAAGGAACAGGAAGAAGCCAATTTCCGCCTTCCCCTGGAATCCGAAAAACGCAACCTTTTGTTGGCCAGCTGGTCGGCGATCGGACCCAATCCGATCCCGAACGGAAGTTTTCCCTGGTCGGGGCGAACCATCTCGATCGCCGTCCATCCGACCAATCCGAACATTGTTTATGTCGGGGCGGCTCAGGGCGGTTTGTACCGTTCGACCGACGGGGGGACAAACTGGACTCCTTTGATGGATAACGCCTTGAGTCTGGCCATCGGGGCGATCGCCGTTTCTCCCTCACAACCGGAAACGATCTATGTCGGAACGGGTGAACATAATTTTTCGCTGGACAGTTTTTTCGGGGTCGGTGTTTACCGGATAGATAATGCCAGCACAACCGCCACCTTGACCGGCCCCCTAAATCAGGACGGCGGCGGAAACGATATTTTCACCGGTCGGGGAATCTCAAGGATCCTTGTCCATCCGACCAATCCGGACATTATTTTTGTGTCCACGACCAGCGGCCTCGGCGGGATCAGCGGCACCAGCTCGGTTTTTCCCTCAAGGGGGATTTACCGCTCGACGAACGCCACCACCGGCAATCCCACTTTTACCAAATTGACCGGTTTGGCCAGTAACATCAACGCCAGCGTTCGCGATATTGCACTGGACCCGGGAAATTCAAATATTTTGGTTGCCGCACTGGTGGCCGGCGCAGGAACGGGAGGGCTTTATCGTTCGACCGATATTCTTTCGAGCAATCCCACCTTTACCCAAACTCAGATATTCAACAGTTCTTCGACCAGCGAATTAACGGCCGAATTTGCCGCCATTCATCCGCAGGGCGACGCCGATGCGACCTTTTACGCGGCGACCGGCAATCTGGGAGGTAGGGTTTTAAGGTCAACCGACGGCGGGGCCAGCTGGACACAGCAGATCGACAATAATTTTTGTACCCCGCAGTGTTTTTACGACATCGCAGTCGCGGTTGACCCGACCGACCCGAACCGGGTTTATCTCGGAGGGGCGCCGACCCTTCCTTTCGGGATTTCGACGACGGCCGGGACTGCCTTTACCAACAGTTCGGGCGGGCTTCATGTTGATTCGCACGTTATCGCGGTTGCGCCATCGAACAATCAGATCATTTATTTCGGAAGCGACGGCGGTATTTACAAATCGACCAACGCCGGAAGCAATTGGACATCGTTAAACAACACCCAGTATTTCGCCACCCAATTCATGAGCATTGCAGTTCATCCGACCGATGCCAATTTTACAATCGGGGGAACTCAGGATAACGGAACCAACTTTTACTCACCGACCTCCACTTGGGCGAGGGTGGACGGCGGTGACGGCGGATACACCTTGATCGACCAAAATGCCGCCGATAACACCAACGTCCGGATGTATCACACCTATTTTAACTCGATCTCATCTCCGCTGGTGGGTTATGCGACACGGGGCACCACCACCTCGGGTTGGTCATTCCGGGGTTGCAGCGGAACCGCGGCCAACGGGATAAATTGTAACGACACGGCAATTTTATTTTATGCGCCATTGGAGCAGGGGCCGGGAAGTCCGAATACGGTTTATTACGGTTCGGATCGGCTTTACCGATCCGATGACACGGGCCTGACACACACAGTTGTCAGCCAGGCTCCGATCAATTCCGGGGTTCCTTTGAGTTCGATCGGCATTTCTCCGCAAAATGATAATGTCAGGATTGTCGGTTTGGCCAATGGCGGTTTATTCGGAACCACCACCGGGGCCTCGACCCTGACCGATCTGGACCCGACCAATTCGGTTCCCAACAGTTTTATCGCCCGTTCGGTTATTGACCCGAATAATCCGAATGTAGCTTATGTGAGCTTGTCCGGTTTCGGAGTCAATAACGTTTTTAAAACCACCAACTTTAACAGTTCACCGCCCACCTGGACGCCGGCTGTGGGAACCGGACCGAATACGATCCCGCAGGTCCCGGTCAGCGGATTCGTGGTTGATCCCCAGAATTCCAATAATATATATGCCGGAACCGACATCGGGGTTTACGTTTCCACCGATGCGGGACAAAACTGGTCTCCCTTGGGGACTGGATTGCCGAGGGTCGCGGTGTTTGATATGGCCTTGACCAACGGAACCCCCCGGAAACTGAGGGTTGCCACCCACGGAAAGGGAATGTACGAAATAAGTCTCGACGCCCAGCAGAAAACCGCTTTTGATTACGACGGGGACAACAAGACGGACATTTCGATCTTTCGTCCTTCGGTCGGTCAGTGGTGGATCCAGAGATCTTCAACCTCCATCACCTCGGTCGACACCTTCGGAACCTCTTCCGACACTCTCGTCCCGGCCGATTACACCGGAGACGGCAAAACCGACATTGCTTTTTGGCGACCCTCGACCGGCGAATGGTTCGTTCTTCGCAGTGAGGACTCATCGTTCTTCTCCTTCCCCTTCGGAGCATCAACCGACATTCCCGCTCCCGGAGATTTCGACGGCGACGGACGAGATGATCCGGCCATTTTCAGACCCTCGACCGGAACCTGGTTCATTCTGGCCAGCACCCAGGGGACGAGGATCGAGCAGTTCGGAGCGTCGGGAGATGTTCCGGTGGTCGGAGACTACGACGGAGACGGACAGGCCGACAAGGCGATCTATCGGGTCGGAAGCGGACAATGGTGGCTGGATCGATCGAGTGCGGGATTGATCGTGGCGAATTTCGGGACATCGACCGACCGGACGGTGCAGGGAGACTACACGGGAGACGGCAAAACGGATGTGGCGTTTTGGAGGCCATCGACGGGAGAATGGTTTGTGTTGAGGAGTGAGGATTCGTCGTTTTTCTCATTTCCGTTTGGAGCGGGGACGGACGCGCCGGTGCCTGGAGATTACGATGGAGACGGACGGACGGATGCGGGAGTGTATCGACCGGTGGGGAACACGTGGTTTATCAACGCAAGTCAATCGGGACAGATCATTCAATCGTTCGGGGCAGCGGGAGACATTCCGACTCCCAATGTCTTTGTCAGATAGTTTTCACTGTCTTACCTCGGAGGAAAAAAGAGCCGGTCCGTCTTGGGCCGGCTCTTTTTATTGAAAAGATTATTTGCAAATTTGCGTATTCGGGTTTTGAAAGATAAATTGGAACTGCATTTCAAAGAAATCAAACCAATTTAATACCGGAGAGAGAAATTATTGTGAAAATAAAATGTCTGTTGGCAGTTTTTTTTGTGTTAGCACTTGCGGTTTTGGGATTTTCCCAATCCAAATCAAACCCCAGCGATAAATTCAAACAATTGGATGAGGATTTGCCGACGCCCAACGAATACCGGACTGGAAGCGGAGCGCCGGGGAACAAATACTGGCAACAACGGGCCGATTACCAGATCGAAGTCGAACTCGACGATCAAAACCAAAGGATCATCGGAAGCGAAACCATCACTTACCACAATCTCTCTCCGGATTCGCTCAATTATCTTTGGCTTCAGATCGACCAGAATATTTTTGCCAAAGATTCCGCTTCTGTAAAAACCCAGACGGCTCCCTCTTTTGACCGGGGAGCGCCGTTGAGCCAATTGGAACAGGTGGTGGCCAGGGAATATGACGGGAAAGTGAATATCAGTTCGGTTGAGGATTCGACCGGAAAGACATTGAAACACACCGTCGTTGATACCATGATGAGGGTTGATCTACCCGCCCCGCTGGCTCCCAATTCAACCTACACATTCAAGGTCGGATGGGATTATAAAATCAATAATCAAAGGATTTTCGGGGGGCGGACGGGTTTTGAATATTTTCCCGGCGATGGGAATTATTTGTATGAAATTGCCCAATGGTTTCCGCGGATGGCCGCCTATTACGATGTTTACGGTTGGCAGCACAAACAATACCTCGGGCGGGGAGAATTCACGCTTGAATTCGGAAATTACACGGTCAGGATCACGGCCCCCAACGATCACGTGGTGGCGGCGACGGGGGTTCTTCAAAATTCCAAAGAGGTTTTGACGGCCCAGCAAATTGATCGATTAAAACAGGCCGAAACCGCCAAGGAACCGATAAAAATCATTACCGCCGAAGAGGCCAAAACGAATGAAAAAGGTAAACCCACCGGAAAGAAAACATGGGTTTTTAAGGCGGAAAATGTTCGCGATTTCGCATTTGCTTCATCCCGCAAATTTTTGTGGGATGCCCAAGGGCATAACGTTGAGGGAAATAAGGTTTTGGCCATGTCCTTCTACCCCAATGAGGGAAATCCGCTCTGGGAAAAATATTCCACTCAGGCCATCATTCATACGCTCAATGTTTATTCCCGTTATTCCTTTACCTATCCCTACCCGGTGGCGCAAAGCATCAACGGGCCGGTCGGCGGAATGGAATATCCGATGATCTGTTTTAACGGTCCCCGGCCAAATCCTGACGGGACCTATTCCGCGGGTTCAAAATACGGGTTGATCTCGGTTGTGATCCACGAGGTCGGACATAATTATTTTCCGATGATCGTCAATTCGGACGAGCGACACTGGACCTGGATGGATGAGGGGTTGAATTCATTTTTGCAGTATCTGGCCGAACAGGAATGGGAAAAAGATTATCCGTCGAGGCGCGGCGAACCCAAGAACATTGCCGACTATATGGCCAGCGAAAGCCAGGTTCCGATAATGACCCAATCGGATTCGGTCCTTCAGTTCGGGAACAACGCCTATGGGAAACCCGCAACCGCTCTGAATATTTTGCGGGAAACCGTTATGGGCCGCGAACTGTTTGATTTTTCCTTTAAAACCTACGCTCAGCGATGGAAATTCAAACGCCCGTCTCCGGCCGATTTTTTCCGGACGATGGAGGACGCCAGCGGGATCGATCTGGATTGGTTCTGGCGGGGTTGGTTTTTTTCTACCGACCATGTCGATATTTCGATTGAAAACGTCCGACTTTATCAGATCAGTTCCCAAAACCCGGATGTCGAAAAAGAAATTTTAAGAAAACAGGCCAACTCACAACCCAGAACCCTTTCCCAGATGCGCAATGAATCGTTGCCCAAAAGGATCGATCAATATCCGAGTCTCAGGGATTATTACAACGATTTCGACCAGTTTAAGGTGACCGATTCCGATCGGCAGATCTATCAGGCCTTTATTAAAAGCCTGGATGACGTGGAAAAAGCCATCATCAACGGCGGTTATTATTTTTATGTTGTGGATCTTAAAAACCGGGGCGGGCTGGTAATGCCTTTGATCTTTAAGGTCGAATATGTCGACGGGACCAGCGAAGAGATTCGGGTGCCGGTCGAGATTTGGCGGTATGACAATTTTGACGTTTCCAAATTGATCGTAACCAAAAAAGAGGCGAAGGCCATTGTCCTGGACCCTCATCTGGAAACGGCCGACACCGATCTCAGTAACAATTTTTTTCCGCGGAGAGTCATTCCAACCCGTTTTCAGGTTTTCAAATCCGGTCAGCGTGGAGACCTCCAACCGGTTCAGAATCCAAACCCGACCAATGCGGGGGCGGTTGAAGTCGGCGGTGAATGGAATATAAATATTGACGCCGGGGGACAAATGATACCGGTAAAATTAAAGCTGACCCGGAGCGAAAACACGATTTCCGGAACCATCGAATCGGATCAGGGAATCATGCAAATTACCAGCGGAACCTTTAACAACGGGGTTTTGAATTTGCGGGCGACCTCGCCTTTCGAATTGACCCTGGTGGGAAGGATTTCCGGAAATTCGATTTCGGGAAACGTCACTGCTCCTCAGGGAACGGCGGCGTTTAGCGGAGTGAAGATTCAATAAAAAATGAAATTAAGGAAGTTTGATATTTTTTTGGTCGTTTTGGCATTTGCCTCGGGGTTGTTTTTTACATCCGGATCCGTAGAGGCCCATAAATACCATACGAGTCTCACCCGGATGGATTACAACTCCCGGGATAAATTGATCGAAATAACGATCCAGCTTTTCACGCATGATCTGGGACCGGTTCTTTCAAAGGAAACGAAGAAAAAGGTTGATCCGGAAAAAACCGATGAAACCGAACAAATTATCTTTGATTACCTGAAAGATCATTTTGAAATTCGAACCGAAAAGGGAGAAATTCAAAATTTCAGATGGGTGGGGCAGGAGGTAAAAGTTGATCTGGTTTACGTTTATCTGGAAATCCCTTTTTCCGGAGATCTTGAGAATCTGGAGCTGAAAAACACTATTTTTTTCGAAAATTTCCCGGAACAGGCAAATTTTGTCGTGGCCTATTTCAACGGCGGCAAAGGTGATCTGTATTTTAAGAACGGAGATAGCGTGAAAAAGCTTTTGATAAAAAAAAATGAGCAAATTTCGAAGTAGCACTGCAATTCTATCAAATCTACTTCGAAATTTGCGGGGTGAAAGTGCGGGTGGTCAAGAAGGGGGTGAACCGGACCCTCCGGTCATCAGCTTAGCAACCGACGAAAAGGGGAATGACCGGATTGCCTGTTTTATTGAGGTTCCTATCATCTAATGAAAAATAGCTTGAAACGTTACAAGTTTTTTCAAAAAATATTTGAAAAAAAACGGAGATTTTGAAAAAAAACCGAAAAAACTTGTTTTATATTCAAACCGACTTTCCTACTCACGGCGTTTTTTTATCAAAAGAAATAAAAGTGATACACTTTTTGAGCCAAAATATTTTTAGGAGTTAAAAGATGAAAATAGCGTTAAACGGGGCGACCACAATGCACGCCGATCTGGAAACCGATATCAAGGCCGCCTCGATGGCGGGTTACGATCTGATCGAGATTTGGGCGGCCAAATTGAGAGATTTTTTAAAGACCAAAACAACCGGAGACTTAAAACAAATTCTGGCTGAAAATGAAATCCAGCCTTACAGCATCAATTCGATCGAACATATCACTTTCAGAACGGCAGAAGATTATCAGCAGATTAAGGCCGAATGTGCGGAGTTGTCAGAAATTGCGGGGGAGATCGGTTGTCCGTATCTGGTTGTGGTTCCCGGGAAAATGCCCGAAAATGACGACCGGGAACAAATAATGGCGGAATCGATCAGGGTTTTAAACAATTTGGCAGACATTTCCGAGAAAAACGGGGTTTCTCTGGCCTTTGAGTTTTTGGGGCAAACCGATTGTTCGGTTCAGACTCTGGATTTTTGTAAAGAAATCGTTGAACGGGTGAATCGGCCGAGCATTGGTTTGGTAATTGATACGTTTCATTTTTACGCCGGAAACTCCTCTTTTGGGGCCATCGAAACATTAAACCCGGAAAAACTTTTTATTTTTCACATCAATGATGCGGAAAATCTGCCGAAGGAGGAATTGACCGACGCGCATCGTCTCTATCCCGGAGAGGGGATTTTGCCCATCAGGGAAATAAAAGACCGTTTTGACCGGATCGGTTACGACAAAATGGTTTCGATCGAAATATTCCGGCCCGAATATTGGAATCAGGACCCCTTCGAAGTTGCGATAAAAGCACGCCGGGCCACGATTGAAGTGTTAAATCTTGAAAATCTCGCCGCCGGGGGAAGCTGGTAAATCTGGATTTTATGGATAAGGTAAAGATCGGAATCATCGGAACGGGTTACATTGGCAATGTCCACGCCCGTATCTATTCCAGGGATGAAAGAGCCGAGGTGGCGGCTCTTTTTGACATCGTTCCCGAAAAAGCGGAGAAAACGGCCAAAACAGTTGGCGGGCGGGTTTGTTCTTCACGGGAGGAGCTTTTCGAATATTCCGACGCGGTTTTGGTTTGCACTCCGAACAAAACCCATAAGGAGATCGCATCTCATGCCGTGGGGGAAAATAAACACGTTTTTTGCGAAAAACCTTTTTCCATCGGTTTGGAGGACGCCGGGAAATTATTAGAGATGGCGCAGCGGGGCGGAAAAGTTTTTCAGGTTGGCCACAATCGCCGGTACGCTCCGGTTTACGTCAAACTCAGGGAATTGCTAAAGGATGATAAAGCCCATTCGGCCCACATAAAAATGAACCGCGGGGAACTCGTCAACCCGGTTTGGACCGGAGACGTCAATGTTACGGGCGGTTTTTTGTATGAAACCACCATTCACCTTTTCGATATGATCCGATTCCAGTTCGGTGAGATCTCGGAACTGGTGGCCTACGGTTCCCAACATGAATATCCCGAACTGGACGAGTTTTCAATCATTTTTAAGTTTAAAAACGGGTTCCATTGCACGTTCGCCTCGTCATCCGATGCCAGTTGGCATTTTCCTTTTGAAAGGATCGAGGTCTTCTGCCACCACCGGACCATAATTACTCAGGAAATGGACAATTTGCTGGATTCGAAAGGAATTGAGCCGGATTTTCAAACTTATTCCTATAACATGGTTGAAAAAGAGGAGCGTTGGGGTTACGTTCAGGAGGATGCCGCTTTTATTGATTCCATTTTGGAGAAACAAACGCCACCGGTTACGGCGTTTGACGGATTTAAGTCGGTTGAACTTGTAGAAACGGTTTACAAGGCGATAAAAACTGGGGAAAAGATTTTTTTCGATTGATAAACGTGCTTGGAAAACAGAACTTTTTCACCAACATTGCGTTATAATAATTGAGATTCTTTTCAAAAAATTGGCGTAGGAGGTAAAGATGATTAAGTGCAACAATTGCGGGCAAGTAAACGCTCAAGAAAGTAATTTTTGCCGTTTTTGCGGGACAAAAATTATTCTTCAAACTCCGAACCAATTTATTCCCCAACCCCAAAACGGAAACCGAAATTACGAATTTGCCCCCCCACGGCCCCATGTGTGGAAGACAGACGAATTTCAGATCCCCGAGAAAAATTCTAATGTCAATCGTCAGGCCCCGCCGATTAATCAGGTCCAGCCCCTGGGAAATCTAAATGCGACGGCGCAACAAAACCTGCACGCTCAACCTTTGGCGCAATATCAACCAAGTCATTTGGCCTACGGTTACCGTTGCCCGAGATGCGCCAGCCAATTGCTGCCCAAGATCGAGAGAAAAATTTCAAGCATTGGCTGGGTCGTTTTCGCGGTTTTGCTGGTGATGTTTTTTCCTCTTTTCTGGATCGGATTGTTGATCAAAGAGGAAAAACGGGTTTGTCCGGTCTGTAATCTGCGGATCGATTAAATAAGCTGTTTTAATTCAAACAAAAAATCCAAATTAGTCGGAAATTCCTGGCCGGGGTTAGCGGTGATAATAACCCTCCGGATGCTCTATTTTTACCTCGGGATTGGTGCTGTAAACTTTGACCTTATGGTAGCCCTTCTTCAAATGGGTCGAAAGGTAGGTTAGGGCAAATTGCCGGTTTAATAAAATTCCCAAATCCCTAAAAAACGGTTCAAAACTGACCGGGGTAAAAGTTCCTTGGAAGAAGGCCCGGCCCCCGGTTTCATCGGATAATTTGTTGAGGGAACTTTGGGCGTTTAGGATCAAATTTGAATTTCCGTTCTGGGTTAAACTGGCCGAAGCATAAAATGAATAAATGGCCACCCCTGCTCTTTGAGCGCGAAGGATGGCTTTTTCCAGGTCCTGGCTTTGACCGGGTATGGAACTGCTGAAACCATTGGAAACATCCAATCCGTCGGAAAAAAGCAGAATGGCTCGTCTTCCGTTCGGAAGCGCTTCAAACCTTTTCAGAGTATCGATCACGCCATCATAGGGATTTCGGGGGGCGACACCGGAAACCCCGGTTACAATCCGAATGGATTTAGCCGCCGCTTCGAGGTCGTCCGTAAACTTCTGCTCGATATCGAGGCTTCCGCCCCTTAAATAGGCAACCATAACCCTTGAGCCGCGGGGCAGTTGGCGGATAAATTCTTTTATTTTTTTCAAATGAAGATTGACATCGGTGGAAAGGTCGTCCTGAATTACAAGGGCCAAAGCCAAAGGGGTATTGCTGACGCTTTTGATCGAAAGGATAATTTGCTGGTCCTGATCTTCCTCGACAATAATTTGACCGGCTTCGATAAATTCCTCGGCTTGATCCTCTTTTAATTCCTGTTTTGTAAAAATGGAGATGGGAATGGTAACAGTTCGGACCCCTTCATTTTTATTCTTTTTTTTCTTTTCCGGGGGTTGGGCCAGACCGGAAACAAAAAGGATCGGGAATGCCAAAAAGATTGCCAAGGTTATGATCAGTTTTCGATTTTTCATATACACCCTTTTTATTGACCTATTGGTTTAAAATCAGAATTTTAAAAAGATTTTACATTATTTTTACCGGAACTGAAATTTTATGATGCCTCAGGTTTGAATTAAGTTTACAGAATTTGTAGAGTTAAAGCGATAAACATGGATCAATTAGAGAAAATTTACGAGGTTTCAAACAAGGATTTATTAAAGGAAAAAGGCCTTCGTTACGGAGCCATCGCTTCGCCTTTGGTTTTATCAATTGTTCCCGCCGTTCTTTTTTTTGTGCTTGGTCTTTTGTTTAGCTCATTTTTCTTTTTTTTAAGCCCCCTGACGCTGGTCGGTGGTTTTGTCCTCGGTTTAATAATTTCGGTCGGTTTGCTTTTTTATCGATCAAGTTGGTTAAAAAACATTCGAGAGCGAATTGCCGTCGATGGGATCAGGGCCGAAGAGGTTGATTGGTTCAAAAACGAGATGACCTCCGAAGAAAAAAAAGCCCTTAAGGAAATCGAAAGTCGGAATCTATTGTTAGCCGATGCTTATCGGGACACCTTGGCGGCCCGCTTGACGGCAACCAGAATAAAAAAGGCCACCAACAGGGAATTGCTGCTGGCCAAAAAAAGACAGAACAAGGTTCGTTATTTGAAATCCGATAACAGTAAGGGGCTTTTGGAAGAGATCGAGACCGATATTGAAAAACTGCAGAAAATAAAAACCGAAGCCGATGAAATGAAGGTTGAGGCCCAGACCCGCCTGCAAATGATCGAAGGGACCGCCCGTCGGGGAACCGACCTGGCCGGGACGGAACTGATTTTAAAGAAACTTTCGGCCCGGACTTCGGAACTGCCGCTGGCTTTGGAAACGGCAAAAATGGAGGAGGAGTACCGGAAGGAATTTGAAAAGGAATTCGAAAAAGAGTTGGAGGAACAGGGACTTTAAACCACTGTTCTAACAATTTCTTCTGATTCTGGTGATGTTTCGGGCTTTTCCCGTGATCTCGTCAATATCAATCACGACGGCGCAAATCCAGACTTCACCCTTCGAATGCCGCGCCCTTTTAACCGGGAATGTGGTAAAACGTTTTATCACATCCTCTTTATTCATTCCGATTACGCCTGAATAACTGCCCGTCATTCCAATATCGGTGATAAAAGCGGTTCCCCGTTCCAGAATTCGCTCATCAGCGGTTTGTATATGTGTGTGAGAACCCACAACGGCCGAGACCCGTCCGTCGAGATACCATCCCATTGCATTTTTTTCCGAGGTCGCTTCGCAATGCATATCCACCAGCCGAATTTTCACCTCATCCGGAATTTTTTTTATTTGTTGGTCCGCAATCTTGAAGGGGTCATCCACATTTGGCGGCATAAAAACCCGACCCAACAAATTGAGTATCGCGATCGATTGATTGCCGATTTTTCCCACAAACAGACCGCTCCCCGGAGTTCCCGGAGGGTAATTTGCCGGGCGCAAAAGTTTCCCGTTTTTTTTTATATAAGGAATAATTTCGGATTTATCAAAGATATGATTCCCGGAGGTCATCAGGTCAATCCCGGAATTAAAGAAATTTTCGGCAATATCTGGAGTTACGGAGAACCCGCCGGCCATGTTTTCGGCGTTGAGGGTGGCCACATCAACGGAAAATTCACGCCGGAGGGATTCGATATTTTCCAACACCGCCCGGCGACCCGGGCGGGAAACGACATCCGCGATCATCAAAACATTCATAAAAAATAAAAAGCTCCAAATTCAAGATATTAAGTAGGGGCAAAAATAATATGCCTGAAACCAAATCCGGAATCTGGAACTTGAAAAAATTGGCAAAAGAATACCACAAAAGCCGTGCCGAACGTTTGAATTGAACCTGTAAAATACAGGTGGGTGACCTTTTGCCCGGAAGGGCATCGGAGCCATTTTCTCCGGCAGATCTCTTACTTTGAAAGACTGCACCGAAAACGGCATCGGTCTCCCTTTCTTCAAATGTTGGCTCAATTATTGACGCGTTCGGTCACAAACCCCGTAGAAGGTTTCTTCCGCCTGGCTTTGATTGTAACATATGGCTCGGGAAGGCAAAAGGAAAAATTCGAAGGTGGATAATAAAAAGGAAAAAGCCGGAAAAATGATCCGGCTTTTCAAAAATTATGATAAGAAATTACTATTGTTCGGTTTCAACTTCCTGCGGAACGGCATCTTTTTGCTTCAAAACCCGATCCAGCATTTCGGCACATTCGGCGCTCCGGGAAGCCAGTTGAGCGTCGGCCTGCTCCTGTTGATTTTTCAATTGATGAAATTCATCGGCGATGTGAAGCGCGGCCAAAATGGCGACTTTCAACGAATCGACGGTCAGGGTTCCCGAGGAAATCTCGCGCATTTTGCCGTCAACATATTCCGCCAGCCGCATAATGTATTCGTTGTCACCGTCGGATCGGATGTTATAGGTTTGGTTGTAAATTTCGACCCTGATAGACTGTGCCACGGCATCCGTTTTTTCTTTACTTCCAATCATAAAATAACTTACCTTTGAACGACTTCAGCGACATCCGGTTCGATGATCGTGATCGCATCGAGCATGGCCTCAACCTTAAGTTGAATGGCGTCGCGCTCGGACATCAGATCCTCGACTTTTTCTTCAAGCCTTGTTTTTTCGGCCAAAAGACTGCTGACCTCATGCCTTAGGGATGTCATTTCACGTTCTATCTTTTCCTTTTCTTCGCGCATCTTTTTTGCGAATTCGATTGTCAGATAAATTTTGTCTTCAAGATGCGAGAATTTTTCCATGCCAGATAATCCGCCCATTTTACTCTCCAAAGTTTAGATTGTTAAAACTTTCTGTCTGATTATGTTTTTTTTTCCTCAAAACTTCAAGTGTTTTCTGAATTTAAAGTTAAGGAAATGTAAAAAACAAAAAAGGTTTAAAAGGTTATTTTCAAAAAAGTTCGCCAAAACGGGTTTTTTACAATTTTTGCTTGAGATCAAATTTGTTTTCAAGCAAACCCAGGATTTGAGAATGGACATTCTCAACCTCCTCTTCCAAAAGTGTCCTTTCCGCACTTCTGTATTCGAACCTGAGCGTCAGCGAACGGGAATCTTCCGGAACGCCTTTCCCTTCATAAATATCGGCGAATTGAACGTTTGTTAAGAGTTCAAAATTCATGTTTTTGATCTCGGCGACCAGATCCCGGAAATTGTCCGACCTTTTCAAAAGCAGGGAAACATCCCGAACTATTCCCGGAAAAACGGGTAAGGGCTTGTACAGGAAAGTTTCTTCGGATTTTTCCAAAATGGTCCGGAGGTCAACCTCGGCCACAAAAACCGGTTGTTTAAATTTGAACTGAGTGGTCAATGCTTCATTTAAACGCCCGATCGATCCGACCGGTTTTCCGCCAAAAGAAATTTCCGCTGATTGTCCCTTTCGCAGATGCTTGAATTCTTTCGGAGCAAATTCAAAATTTTTCGTGTGAAGGGCCCGGGGAAGGGTTTCAACCGCCCCTTTGGCATCAAAAAAATCAAAGGGCCGGTCCGGGGTGGCTTTTTCGGCCGCCATTTCGTTGCCGGTCATCACGATTGAAAAAAGCTCCCTTTCACGGGGGAGTCCGCCTTCCTTTTCCGAGGCGGAAAACACTTTTCCGAATTCAAATAATTTCAAATCCCGCCTTTGATGATTGAAATTTACCCGAACGGCTTCGAGCAAACCGGGAAGCAGACTGGCCCGCATCCGGGTTGAACCCTCAATTATCGGATCCTTGATCGTAACGAATTTCCGGTTTAAATTTTCGGGCAGGAAATTCGGGATGAAATCGAACAATTCGTCATATTTTGTGTCGATGAAACTGTAGGAAAGGGTTTCGAAAAAACCCGAATCGGCCAAGGTGTTCCGGAGTTGTTGTTTCCGCAATTCGTTGGGTTGATACTCCCCGGCACCGATGGCGGGTGGAATCAGGGTTTCCAACTTTTCGTAACCGACAATTCGGGCAACCTCTTCAACCAGATCCTCCTCGATGGCCAGATCGTGTCGCCAGGTGGGAGCGGTGTAGGAGGCCCCGCCTTTGGTTTCCCCGATTTTATCAATTCCAAGTGCGGAGAGAATCCGTTCGATCCCGGCATTTTCAACCTCCAGGCCGGTCAGTCTTTTGGTGGCATAGGTCAAATCACCCACCTGAATTTCAATTGGGTCGATTTTATTGGGGTAAACATCGACAAATTCACCCGGTTCCCCCCCGGCGAGCCGACAAATCAAATCCGTCGCCCGGTCCGAGGCCCGGATCAGGTTTTCTATATCAACCCCACGTTCAAACCTGTAGCTCGCCTCGGTCGTCAAATTCAAATTTCTGGAGGTTTGCCGGATGCTTGTTCGTTCGAAATATGCCACCTCAAGGAGGACATCGGTCGTATTTTCCGTGATTCCCGAATCAAAACCGCCCATCACGCCCCCGACCGCCACCGGTTTTTCCGAATCACAAATTGCCAGCATCGTCGGATCGAGTTTCCGCTCAATTTCATCAAGGGTTTTGATCTTTTCCCCCGCAACGGCTCGGCGAACGATGATTCGACCTCCGGCAAGTTGACTCAGGTCGAAGGAATGCATCGGTTGGCCCAGTTCGTGCATAACGTAGTTGGTGATATCGGCGACATTATTGATGGCCCGCTCCCCGATTGCCTCAAGCCTCTTTTTGAGCCATTCGGGAGAAGGGGCGATTTTCACATTTCGAATGATCCGGGCGGTAAAACGGTGGCAAAGGTCCGGATCAAGGATCGTAACCAGATCCTTATCTTCCGGAGCCTTCCGGGGGATTTCGGTTTCAATGCCTTTTAACCGCGCATTTGTAAGCGCCCCGATCTCACGGGCCATTCCCCGATGGGAAAGACAATCGGACCGGTTTGAGGTCAGATCAACATCGAAAATAAAATCATCCCCAACCGGTTCAATACCCTCGACGGCCAAACCCGCAGCTGTCAATTTTTCACCCAACTCCGTTGGCGGCAGATCAATTTCGATCAAATCCCTGAGCCAATTGTAGCTAATGTTCATAAATTAGTGTTTTTTCAAAAAAAATCAGTCCTCAATTTTTACGCAAAGGCCGAAAATTGAATTTTCTCCCACCCAACCGTTGATCCCGCCCCGGTTGTTTCCGATCTGAAAACGCTTTCCCTGAATGGCCTTGATCAGATGGATGTATTGATTCCCGTTCACTTTACAAAGGACGATGTCGCCTTTTTTCAAACCGGAATGATCCTTAATCGGTTCAACCGTGCAAAGTTGACCCGATTCGATCTTGCCCTTCATAGAATGACCCCGCGGCCGGAACTGAACCGTTTCGCCCGATTTTAGTTTTGCAATGTAAGGCGTTGCCCAGCTCATTTGTTTACGATCGGTTTCTGAAAATCACTTTTTCGAGACCCTTTTTATCTCTTTCATTTATCGGAACTGTTCCAAAAATCTGATGTCATTTTCGAACAAAAGGCGGATGTCGTCGATCTCATACATCAACGCGGCCATCCTTTCCAGACCGAAACCGAAAGCGAAACCCGAATAGACCGTCGGATCGACGTTGCAGGCCCGCAAAACGTTGGGGTGAACCATTCCCGAACCGCCAAGTTCGATCCAACCCGAGCCTTTGCAGGGGCGACATCGCTCTCCCTCGAAAACACCGGAACCATTGCATTTGAAACAGGAAAAATCAAATTCGGCGCTCGGTTCCGTAAAAGGGAAGTACGAGGGCCTCAGCCTGATTTTGGTGTCCTTTCCGAAAAGCCGCTTCAACCATTCTTCGACCGTTCCCTTCAGATGCGCCATCGTGATTCCCTTGTCAACGCACAGTCCTTCGATCTGATGGAACATCGGCGTATGGGTCATATCGGGCGTGTCGCGCCGGAACACCCGACCCGGCGCGATGATCCTGAGCGGTGCCCCCCGGCGTTCCATGGCCCGGATCTGAACCGTCGATGTCTGGGACCGGAGAGCAAAACCGTTGGTGGTGTAAAAGGTGTCCTGCGATTCGCGGGCCGGGTGACCTTCGGGAATGTTCAGGGCGTCGAAATTGTAATAATCGGTTTCGATCTCACGGTCATCCTCAATGGCGTAACCGAGCGAAACGAAAATGTCTTCGATCCTCTGGCGCAAAAGGGTTATCGGGTGAAGGTGACCGGGACGCAAACGCCGACCGGGAAGAGTTACGTCCAGACTTTCCCGCTCCTCCTTGGCCCTTTCGATGTGGGTTTTTAGTTCCGCTTCGGCCCGGGCGATCTTTTCTTCAACCTCGCCGCTCAGCGTTTGGATCAATTTCCCGAATTCGGCCCGGCGGTCCGGGGCGACCTGCCCGATGAATTTTTTCAACCCGGAAATTTCGGATTTCTTTCCGGCATATTTGATCCTGATCTCGCTCAGGTCCTTTTGCAAAACCTCCGCTTCGCTAAGGGAAAGATGATTATTTTCCGAGCCAAAATTCTGAAAGCGTCCAAAATCCTTTTTGAACGCTTCCCTGATTTTTTCCACTTGCTGAATTTGTTCTTCCATAACAATAATCAGGGCAGAGAAGCCTTTTTCCGTCCCCCGGTAAATTTAAATAAATTGGATGAATCCTTTATTTCCTTCATTTGTAAATTGTAATAAAGTTAGCGGATTTTGAAAAATTCCGAATCCAAAAAACAATATTTCGGAAAAAAAAAGAGAAAAGGGTTTGGAAGAAATCGAAAATCTCCGCCAAACCCCAAAAGTGTAAATTTTTTTTGCGAGCCGAACCTTTTTGATCAGGCCGCCGGTTTGTTGGTTTCAATCGCTTCCTTGGCCTTGCCGGCCAGATTGGCAAATGTCTCGGGTTGTTTGACGGCGATATCGGCCAGGACTTTCCGGTCCAATTCAATTTCCGCCAGTTTCAGCCCGTGCATAAACTGTGAATATTTGATGTCATTCAAACGGCAGGCGGCATTGATCCTGACGATCCACAGTCGGCGAAAATTGCGCTTTTTCAATTTCCGTCCCGTATAGGCGAAATTCAAACCGCGTTCGACGGATTCCTTGGCCGATCGGTAAAGTTTTGATTTGGTGCCACGATAACCCTTGGCAAGGGCTAAAATCTTTTTGCGTTTTTCCAAACGCTTGTTTCCACGTTTTGCTCTTGGCATAGTTTCACTCCTAAACAATCTTTCGATTTTGGATTTTAGATTTTAGATCTTGGATTATTTAAATTTTTATTTATTGCCTTATCAAAAGGGTATTTCCGAAATCCGAAATCCAAAATCCAAAATGGATCTAGTCTCTTCCGTAAGGCAACATTTGTTCAACTCTTTTCTGATCGCCTTCCGATACGTAGGTATCTTTATCGAGTTTCCGCTTTCTTTTGGCGGTTTTTTTGGTCAAAATATGACGGGCGTGCGACTTTCCCCGTTTGAACTTGCCGGTGGCAGTTCGCCGGAAACGTTTGGCGGCGCCTTTATGTGTTTTTAATTTTGGCATTATTTTTCTAACCTCACTTTCTTGATAAAAAAACTTTATTTGGTTTTTTTGGGAACCATAATAATGAACATCTGATACCCCTCCATTTTGGGAGGAACTTCCACTTCTGCAATATCTGCCAAATCCTCCCTTAAACGCCTCAGCAGGTCGGCACCCAAATCCCGGTGCGACATCTCCCTACCGCGGAAGGCGATGGTGGCGCGGACCTTATCTCCGTCCTCGATCCAACCCCTGGCTCTTTCCATCCGGTAACCGTAATCGTGATCGTCGGTCGAAGGCCGGAATTTGATCTCTTTGACCTGTTGGGTAACCTGTTTTTTCTTGGCCTCCTGAGCCTTCTTTTTCTCTTCGTAGAGGAACTTCCCGTAGTCGATAATTCGGCAAACGGGCGGTTTTGCTTTAGGGGCGATTTCGACCAAATCCTTTCCCATTTCGCGGGCTTTTCCGATCGCATCGCGCGTGTCCATGACGCCGATCTGATCGCCGTCCTCATCGATCACGCGAACCGAGGGAACCCTGATCCGTTCATTTGTTCGGTGTTGCGGCCCTCTGTAACGATTACCGCGTCCTTTGTACTTTGCTATACCAGCACCTCCATAAATAATTACCCCGGGAATGGGTCCGACAAAAAAACAGCTTTGCAAATACTTATTTTGAAAGGGGCGAGAATTCCCGAAAAAGTTTCGACCCTCAATTTGCCAAAAAATAAGCTGAAACCGATAGATAATTACAACAGTTATTATATCGGATTGTTTTCAAAGTCAAGATTTTTGTTTCAAAACCCGTTCCAAAAAAAATAAAATAAAAATTTTCAAATTTGGAGGAATGCCAATGCCGGTTGGCCTTCCCTCCAAAAATTAAACTTCCAATTCAAGTGAAATGGCCCGCGTTTCTTTTAATTTTTCGGCCAACTCCTTGAATTCCCCCAAAGTCATGGAACCAATATCACCGCGTTTTCTTTCGCGGACGGCGATCACCTGTTCCTCTTTTTCCTTATCTCCCAAAATTATCATAAAGGGAATTTTCTGCAATTGAGCGTCGCGGATCTTGGCCCCGATCTTATCCGATTTTAGATTGGCCTCGACCCTAAACCCCGCCTCTTTCAGTCCATCCGCAACCTTTTGGGCGTACTCGTTGATCCGGTCGGTGATCGGCAAAACCGTTACCTGAACCGGCGCCAGCCAGAAGGGAAAAGCACCGGCATAATGTTCCACCAGCACGCCGAAAAATCTTTCGACCGAACCGAAAAGGGCGCGGTGAACCATTACCGGTCGGTGTTTTTGATTGTCTTCGCCGACATATTCCAATTCGAACCTCTGGGGCAGGTTGAAATCGAATTGAACCGTTGACAATTGCCACAGCCGGCCGATCGAATCTTCAACTTTGATATCGATCTTGGGGCCGTAAAAAGCGGCCTCACCTTCGATTCGCTCAAAAGGTATATTCCTTTGGGTGAGAGCCTGAACAAGCGCCTGTTCAGCCGATTCCCAGTCTTCATCCGAACCGAGATAGCCCTTGTTGTCCTCGCCACCGCGGACGGAAAGTTCGACTTTGAACTTTTCAAACCCGAAGGTGTTAAAAACGCTGTAAGCGAAATCGACACAATCTCCGACCTCCCGGGTTACAAGTTCCGGAGTCGTGAAAATATGGGCGTCATCCTGGGTAAATCCGCGAACCCGCAAAAGGCCGTGCAATGTGCCGGAAAGCTCAGCCCGGTAAACCGTTCCCAGTTCGGCGTACCTCAACGGAAGATCCCTGTAAGACCTCGGTTGCGATTTATAAATGCCGATATGAAACGGGCAGTTCATCGGTTTCAAACGAAATTCGGTGTCTTCGCCGAATTTTTCGGGCATTCCCAGCGGTTCGAAAAGCGAATCGGCGTAATTTTCCTCGTGTCCGGAGGTTTGCCACAATTCGCGTTTGGCGATATGCGGCGTGTAAACCAGACCGTATCCGCGTTTGACAAGCTCTTCGCGGAGATAGTTTTCCATTTCGGTCCTGACCGCTCCGCCCTTGGGATGCCAGAAAATAAAGCCCTGACCGAAATCCTCCTGAATGGAAAAAAGATCAAGTTCCCGCCCCAAACGGCGATGATCGCGTTTTTCGGCTTCCTCGCGTTGGTGCAACCAGGCGTCGAGCTCTTCCTGAGTGAAAAAGGCCGTGCCGTAAATCCGCTGCATCTGTTCGCGTTCGGCGTCGCCCTTCCAATAAGCGCCCGAAAGAGCGAGAAGTTTAAAGGCTTTTAATTTGCCCGTGTGTGCCACATGGGGCCCGAGGCAAAAATCGATAAAAGGAGAATCGTCGATGTAATAAATGCTGGCCGTGCCTTCGACCTTTTCGTCAATAAGTTCGCATTTCAGGGGTTCGTTGCGATCCCGGAAAATCTCCAGAATTTTTGCCTTTCCGACGTCCTCCCGACGATAGGGTTTGTTGCGTTTGGCCATCTCCCGCATCTTTTTTTCGATGACCGGAAGATCCGCTTCGGTCAACATCCTGGGGGCGATGACATCGTAATAAAAACCGTAACGGGGATCATCCATCAAAGCCGGGCCGACCCCGAGTTTTGTTCCCGGAAAAAGTTCCAGTACGGCCGCCGCCAAAAGATGGGCGGTGGAATGGCGCAGCAGTTCCAAACCGTCCCGCGTACCGGGCATGATCGGTTCGATGCTTAAGATCCGGTCGGTCGGATCAAGCTGTTTATTCAAATCGACTTCCTGACCGTTGACCTTGGCGGCCAGAGCCTTTTTGGCTGAATCTCGATCCAACGCCTTCAAGGCATCGGCCACCGAAACGGGAGCCGCAACACTCCCCTGATTTTCTCCGACTTTTACGTTAATTTCGCTCATATTCTTGTTAATCCTCTTTAAAGTCCGAATAATATAAAAACAAACGGAAAACAGGCGAAAATGCCTGTCGGCAAATTCGCTTTGGAACCGATTATTTAAATAAACCCTTCAGTTAGATTAACAATTCTGCCACTACTAAAAAGATTCGATTTGATAAAAGCGACTTTGCCCCGCGTCCTGATTTACAAAACGCTATTTTTACGCGCCGAAAAGGCGCGTCGTAGTAGCGGTATCGATGGCAAAGTTCTTTGACAGCATCTTATCAAAAAATTATGGTTCAAAAAGGTTCGCACCTTTTTTTGAAGATCTGGTAGGCACTAGCAGAGTTGAACTGCTGACCTCTACCGTGTCAAGGTAGCGCTCTACCACTGAGCTAAGTGCCTGAAACCAAAATTCGCCCATATAAAAAAAGCGAACTATTAAAATAGCGAAGTATTTTCCGGAATGTCAAGTTTATCCGGTTTTGATTGGCAAAAATAGTAAAATTTTGCAAAATAAACCGCACCGAGCAACTTTATTGAAAGCGCTGCGTATCTTAGGAATAAGTTCCATTTCAAACCTTTTTATTGTGTCAAAGTAGGTGCCAGAAAATATTAAAAAAATTCTTTCCCTTTTGATTTTTCCCGCGTTTATTATTTTCGGGGCGGTTCATTTGGGAATGGCAACCGAAATTCCGTGGGGAGAGGTCAGATCGAAAAATTTCCGGATCATCGGGCGGGACGATGCCGGGGAATTAAATGAAACGGCTACCAAACTGGAGCAATTCAGAAATTTTTTCGAAAGGATTTTTCCTCTGGAAAAAAGCGGGTACTCCCCGCCTACAAATGTCATTGTTTTTCCGGATTCGGTTCAGTTCCGGGATTTCAAACCGGTTGAAGGGGGACGGGTAAAAAATTGGGTCGCCGGTTATTTTCTACCCGGTGAAGAAATCAATTATATTGCCCTGGCCGGGGATTCGGACCCGAGACAAACCTACCGGATCATTTTTCACGAATATGCTCATTACCTTTTGGAGGAATCAAAGGGCGGAGGGCGTTTTCCGCTTTGGTTTAAGGAGGGATTGGCCGAATACTGCGAGGGAATTGAATTGAGCGAGCCGGGGAGGGCCGTTTTCGGGTTGCCGAACAAATCCCATCAGGCCCTTTTGAAAAAAGGCGAAAGAATCCCGTGGGATGTTTTTTTCCAAACCGATTCCGAGAAATTGAACCAAATGCCGGAAAGCCGTGTGGGCTTGTTTTACGCTCAGGCCTGGGCCGTCTTCCATTTCTTGATGCACGGAACGACGGAGGGGGACCGATCGGTTCCGTCCTTACTAAAAATTTTTTCAAAGGGACCGAGAAATGCCGATCCCGAAAAAATAAACTCTTTTAAAAATCCGGCCGGGATGGCGACCGGGATCGAAATATATCTTTTGAGGAAAAATCTGCCGACAAGGCTTCTGGAAGCGCCGGATTTGGCGAATTCAAAAAGACTCTGGCAAAAATATTCGATCAGCGAGAATCAGGTTCTCGGTTTTCAGGGCGATCTGCTTTATCGATTGAACAAATTAAAAATGGCCGAGGAGGTTTTGGAAAAATCATTGTCAGACGGCGGCGCGGGATCGGCTCGGAGCTTGGCGGTTTCCGGTTTGGTGAAAATGAGAACCAATGATTTTACCCGTGCCAGAAGTTTTTTGAAAAAGTCAGTCGAACTGGAACCGGACAATTATCTTTACCGATATTATCTGGCCTTTGTGATCACCCGTCAGGGGGCGGACGAAAACGGAACCGTCCGGGGCTATTTGGCGGAGGATGCGCGCCTTATCTGGGAAAGCCTGGAAAAGGCCATCGAATTAAACCCTCAGTTTCCCAATTCCTACGATCTGTTTGCTTTTACCGGAATTGTCCAAAATGAAAAACTGGAAGAATCCCTTGAATTAATTCAAAGAGCCTTGGAAATCAACCCGGAAAATCAAAAACTTCGATTGCGAATCGGAGAAATTTATTCGAAAAAAAGGGAATTTGAAAAGGCTCGTCGGTTGGTTGGGGAAATTTTTCAAAATCCCGATGACGGGCAAATAGAAAAAAAGGCGGAATATTTACTTGAAAAAATTGATTTTGACCAAAAACAGTGGGAATTGGTAAAACAAAGAAATCGTGAGAAGAACCCCTATGCCTTTGAATCGGATGAACCGCTGACCGAAGAAAGAAGGGAAGACCTGAACCGAAGGATCGTTACCGATTCGATAAATCGGAACCTCCGGAAAAAAGGGGAAAATGAAAAAAGGATCACGGGTAAAATCGCTCAAATTCAATGCCGTTCCGGAGCAGTGTTTTATTCCGTAACGACCGAACAGGGGCAAATGGTTTTTTCCACTCCGGGATTTAACAAACTGCTTTTATTCACCTATGACATTAACCTCAAGGGCGGGCAGATCGATTGCGGGTCCGACCTCAGTCGGACTCTGGCGATCATCACCTACATTCCCGAAACCGAAAAGGGATCGGAGGTTGCGGGAAAAATTGTTTCAATCGAATTTGTCCCCGAATACTTTAAGTTGGTTGAGGTCAAAGAGAAAGAAAATTAATGGGGAGCGATGTCCCCCGGAACCGGGTCATCGGCAAGGTAAAAACCGGACAGCAGTTTTTCCTTGTAAATGGCGGGCAAGGTTCTAACCTTTTTGTTTTCGTCGGTCACCAGATGAAGGGTTTCACCTTCGGCGATGAGTTTTTGATCGGTCTGTCGGAGGACCTCGTAAACGAACTGAATGCTCCGACTGCGGACGTAGGCGATATTTGTTCTTATTGTGAGAACATCTTCGTAAAAAGCCGGTGCTTTGTAACGGACGTAACTTTCTGCAACCACCATCAGGGCCTTATCCCTTTCCATTTCCAGATAAGAAAAGCCGCGGGAACGGCAAAATTCACTTCGCCCGAATTCAAACCAGATAAGATAATTTGAATGATGAACGATGCCCATTTTATCGGTTTCGGCATACCGAACACGGATTTGGGTTTCAAACCATTCCATACCAGATTTATCCAAAAAAAAATTGAACTGGGAAACAGGGATTCGAACCCCGATAGCCAGATCCAGAATCTGGAGTCTTACCATTAGACGATTTCCCAAGATTCAATTACTAATAATTTATTAATCAAAAGTTGTCTTGTCAAATATAATAATCGGTTGCAAACTTGCGTCTTACACAATCTATAGGCAAAATAATAATTTATGTCTGCTGACGGCAAACAAATTTTAAAAAACAGAGCCGCGTTCTTTGAATATCATATTTCCGACACTTATGAGGCCGGAATTGCCCTTCAGGGAACCGAGGTGAAAAGCATCATGAACGGACGGATTCAGTTGAAGGAATCCTACGTTTCGATCAAGGAAAATGAGGTTTGGTTGATAAACGCTCATATCTCTCCCTATTCCCACGGAAACCGGGAGAATCATGATCCATTGCGAACCAGAAAACTTTTGCTTCATCGCCGGGAGATCGACCGTTTGGAAAAAGAGGTGATGCAAAAGGGGATGACGCTCGTCGTAACGCAGATTTATTGGAAAAACAACCGGATAAAGTTTGAGATCGGCGTGGCCCGGGGCAAAAAGTTGTACGATAAACGGGAAACCCTTAAGGGGAAAACGATTGAAAGGGAAACAAAAGCCCAGTTGAAAGAAAATTTTTGATAAGCTATAGATTAAGCAAAATTTTGCGGAAAAAACAAAAAAAAGAGGAGAAGGGATGAAATCTCAAGCAATTACTGGAAATTTTACGGAGGCAAATGCCGAGGCATTGGCCGTTGCCGTATTTAAGGATGAAAAAGCCACCTCAGGGGTGCTTAAAGACTTGGATAAACTGACGGGCGGGGCGGTCACCTCCTTTATCAAAACCGAGGAGTTCAAGGGGGATAAAGGGGAATTCGCTTATTTTGTTATCGACCCCAAAGGAAAGGTTAAGGCCAAAAGACTTCTTCTGGTCGGGTCGGGTGAAAAAGGGGAATATTCTCCGAAGGATGTAGCCCTGGTTTCCGGAGCGGCCACCAGATTTCTAAGAAAGAAAAACGTAAAAACCTTCGCGCTTTTTCCCAGAATCTCCGAGGGGGCGGAGGAAATTTCAAACTTTGCCGCCCAGGGCGTTGTAACAAGTCAATTCGAACTGGATAAATACCGGACAAGGGACAAAAACAGCAAGGCCATCACCGGGTTTTCCCTTTTTATTGAAGGCGCAAAAACGACCGAAGTCAAAAAGGGGTTGACCAAAGGACAGGCCATCGGCGAGGCGATGAATTTCACCCGTGATCTGGCCAACGAACCGCCCAATATTTTGACCCCGACCGAAATGGCCAACCGGGCCAAAAAGATGGCCAGGGAATTCGGTTTAAAATGCGAAATTTTTGACGAGGCGAAAATGGAAAAAATGGGGATGAACACCCTTTTAAGCGTTTCCAGGGGTTCCGACCAGCCGGCTCGTCTGATTGTCCTTCGTTACACCCCCAAAAAGAGCACAGCCAAAAAAGGTGATCTGCTGGCGCTGGTCGGAAAGGGGGTCACCTTTGATACCGGTGGGATTTCAATCAAACCGGCATCCGGAATGGAGGCCATGAAATACGATATGACCGGCGGGGCAACGGTTCTCGGAACCATGCAAGCCATCGCCGCCACCCAACCGAGCATACCCGTGATGGGAATTGTCGGGGCGGTCGAAAACATGCCGGGCAGTAAGGCCTCGCGTCCGAGCGATGTTGTAAAAGCCTACAACGGAAAAACCGTGGAGATTCTTAACACCGACGCCGAAGGACGTCTGGTCCTGGCTGATGCGGTGGCTTACGCCGAAAAACAGGGCGCCAACCGGATTATTGATATGGCCACGTTGACCGGGGCTGTCATCATCGCCCTTGGCGACATCAATACCGGGGTAATGGGAAATGATCAGGAATTGGTTGATGAGATCATTTCCTGCGGAAAAGAGGTGGGCGAAAACTACTGGCAGCTTCCGATCGGTAAGGAATACAGTCGCGGGATCAAATCCGAGATTGCCGATGTCAAAAATATCGGCCCGGCCCGCAAAGCCGGAACCATTATCGGGGGAGTCTTTATTCAGGAATTCATCGATAAGGCAAAATGGTCCCATCTGGATATCGCCGGAACGGCCTGGGCGGATGAAACCACGCCCCATCAATCGAAGGGGCCGACCGGTGTTGCGGTCCGAACGCTTTTGCGATTGGTTGAAAAATCACAGTAGGCGCTCTAAGCTTTTAGCTTTGAAAGAGTTGTCCGGGAGTTTTCTTCCGGCCGGCTCTTTTTTATTTATTTGACAAACACCCAAAAAATTGTGTCTAATCCAAAAAAAAATCCTTCCGGCTTTCAGAGTGTATGAGCAAAAATTTTTCCAATTTGTTGGCCGTATTAGCTCTTTTGTTCGTTATTACGGCCTGTGTTTGTCAATCCGATAGAAATCAGGAAACTCCCCCGACGAAAACAAAGTCCCAAACCGAAACGGCCGATACTCCAAAAAATACAAATGCCAAAAAGCCGGAGGAGGCGGAAAAAAAATCGGTAAAAGAGGACAAGGGCGACTTCATAGTCGAGCATGAAGATGTCAAAGATCTGAAATATAAAGAATTCGACCGCCAAATCCGGGAGGGTAAAGAGCTTGAAAAAGCGGCTCAAAAACTGAACGCCTCGTTGAGTTTGCCCAAAAACATTTATTTAAGAACCAAGGTTTGCAATAAGGTAAATGCCTTTTATGATCCCAATGACTCTTCGATAACGGTCTGTTATGAATTGATGGAGTATTTTTACAATTTATTTAAGGCCAACGGTGAAACCGACCAAAAAGCCTCGGCCAAAATGTCCGAGGTGGTTCAATTCGTTTTTTTGCACGAGATCGCTCACGCTTTGATTGACAGCTATGATTTGCCCGTAATGGCCAACGAGGAAGATGCGGCCGACCGTTGTTCCTCGTTTATAAATATTAAGGAACTGGACGAATCCGGAGCCAATGCGGTAATTTCGGCGGCCGAGGCTTTTCGTATCGAATCAAAGGGAAAGGTGCCGGACAAAAGACGGATGGCGGATGAGCATTTGTTGAAGGAGCAACGGTTTTACAATGCTCTTTGTATGCTATACGGTTCAAATATGAAGAAATATTCCTACATCGTCGATCAGAAGCTGCTACCGGAGGAAAGAGCCGCCCGTTGTCCCTCTGATTTCGAGAAAACGGTTGAGAGTTGGGTCAAATTGCTGGAACCATGGCGAAAAGGTTGAAGGGGGAAGAATAAATGAAAATAAAAAAACAAAAAAATCCGAATCGGTTCAAATTTTATCAACTTGGCGGAATGATCATTTTGGTCTTATTAATTGGTTGTGCGGGTTGCTCTTCAACTCCGGAGACAAATCAGGCGCAGGCCAATTCCCCAAGTCCCGAGGCATCAGTTTCCCCCTCCGGGAAAGAAAACACAAATAAAGCGGAAGAACCCAACAAACCCGAAAGCGGGGAAATTCAAGTTCCCGGAGAGGAAAAACTCCAGGAACTGGTAAAAGGGACGCTCCTCGAATTTAATAATGCTCTTGAACAGGAGGATTTCACCGATTTTCATCAAACCATTTCTCAGGCCTGGCAAAAGGAGATAACACCCGAGGAATTAAATGAAGCATTTTCCGAACTTATTGACAAACAAGTAAATATCTCTGCCATCCGATCGCTTGAGGCTAAGTTTTCCGAAAAACCGAAAATCACCAATATTAACAATTTTCAGGTTCTTTCGGTGGATGGGAACTACCCGACGGAGCCTTTGAAAACCAATTTTAAATTGGAATATGTTTTGGAAGAGGGAAGTTGGAAATTGTCCCGGATCGAGGTGTTTTTCAATTAACCAAAAGAATTGAAAACCCGCGGGCATTTTCCCCGCTTTGTTTTTTGTTCGGCGGTCAGTTAAAATTTTTTTCAAAAAAAACAGATAAAACCTATGAAAATACACGAATATCAGGCAAAAGAGATTTTAAAAGAATTCGGCGTTCCCGTTCCAAAGGGGATCGTGGCCAAAACCCCGGATGAAGCCGAAGCGGCCGCCCGCCAGCTGGGAACCGATGTGGTCGTCGTCAAAGCGCAGATCCACGCCGGCGGACGGGGCAAAGGCGGGGGAGTAAAATTGGCAAAATCCCCGGAAGAGGCCCGCCGGTTGGCCGAGGAAATGATCGGAATGAATCTGGTAACGCATCAGACCGGCCCCGAAGGTCGGGAGGTCAAGACTCTTTTAATCGAAGAGGGGCTTCCGATCGATCAGGAATTTTATCTCGGCATCACTCTGGATCGGGAAGCCGGGAAAAACGTTTTTATGGCATCGGCCGCCGGTGGTATGGACATAGAAAAAGTGGCCGCCGAAACCCCCGAAAAAATTCTCAAGGAAACCATCGAGCCGGGAATGGGTTTATTGCCTTTTCAAGCCCGGAAACTGGCATTCGGTTTGGGGCTTCCCCAACCTTTGATCGGGCAGGCGGCCAAGTTTATGATGACTCTGGCCGGGGCTTTCGATAAGATCGACGCGACGATCGTTGAGATCAATCCGTTCTTAAAAACAAAGGACGACCGTTTGATCGCCCTCGACGCCAAGGTCAATTTTGACGGAAATGCCCTTTACCGGCACAAAGATTACGCCGAAATGCGCGATCTTAATGAGGAGGAACCCCTGGAGATCGAGGCTTCGAAATTCGACCTCAATTATATCAAATTGGACGGAGACATCGGCTGTATGGTCAATGGAGCCGGTTTGGCCATGGCAACAATGGACATCATCAAACACGCCGGCGGCGAACCGGCAAACTTTCTGGATGTCGGGGGCGGGGCTTCGCAGGAAAGGGTTCAGAACGCGTTCCGGATCCTGCTGGCGGACCCGCACGTCAAAGCGGTTTTGATCAATATTTTCGGCGGCATCGTCCGTTGCGACATGGTGGCCCGGGGCGTGGTCGAGGCGGCCAGGAATCTGGGAGTGTCGGTTCCCATCGTGGCCCGGCTCGAGGGAACCAACGTGGAAGAAGGACGGCGCGTTTTGGCCGAATCGGGAATAAACATTCTTTCCGCCGACGGAATGCGCGATGCCGCCGAAAAGGTGGTAGCCGCTGCGGCCGGGTAATTTTCTTCCGGAAAAAATAATTCGGGATTCGGCTCAGGAGAGACGAATCCCGTTTTTTGTTGGGAGAAACGATCGAAGGAAAAAGGAACTATTGTTTATCCAGCTGGACCTTTCGCGTCCATTCATTTCCGGGATAGTTTTTTAACAAATATTTGCCGATCAAATTCCGAAGATCGGAATTATTGCCGCAGCCGTATTTGGTCCAGCCGTTGGCTTCAAAGGCGATGTAAAGACCTTCCGGGACCCTTTTATCACGGGGGCTTTTTTTGGCCCAGGCCAGAGCCCTTTCACCCAAAAAAGTGGGGGCGTCTCCCAACTCCGACAATTTGCCCCTTTCGTTTTTTGCGGCGGTCAATTGATCTTTGGACAAAAAGGCCGGGGGCGGCGTGGTTTGCCTTTCCTCCCCATCTTCTGAAACGTAAGGGGCGCACCACCAGTCATTGATGTCAAAGGAGTTGAACTCGTTATCGGTTTTTCCGAGTCCTTCGCTTACGAACGGGGTCAAAACCGGGTTTTTCAAAATAATAAAAAGTGCGGCGTTTTGTTTTTCCTCGGTCGTCGGGGCTTTGTCGATTTCCTGAAAAAGTTCCCGCCAACCCGGTTGGAACTTTAATACCTCCGGTTCGATTTTTTTGGCGGTTTCCAGGTCATTAAACAAAATTGCCCGGGTCCAGACCGCCAGAGCGAACCTTTCCCGCAAATAATCGGGCAAGGCCGGGGATTTTTCCGACTTGTTCAGAAGGTCTAAGGAAAAATACAAATTCATGGTTTCCGTTGTGTCGTAATCGAACAACCAACGGTCCTGCCAGAGTCTGGTGTCTTTGTATTGCTCCTCAACTTCTCTTTCAAATTGATCGCGGGTTTGTTCCCCGTTTTCGGGATTGAAATAAGATTTTATCTGTTTGATGAAATCATCGATCGACCCATTTTGGCCATCCCAGTTAAAAGCATAGGGTTTCAGAAGAGAAAATTTTAAGAACTCATCCAGATCCCCGGCCAGTTTCTTCCTGAGTTCAAAAAACTGGTTTTGGGCCGATTGAGGCAAATTCACAGGGGCATTCAGAACCTCATCAATCGATTTCCGGGCTTCGACCATTTTCCCCTGTTCGATCAGAATTCGGGAACGGTGAAAGGCGATGGTCGGGTAGGCCGGGGAATTGGGGCTGGTTCTGGCGGCGGCCTCCAAAAGGAAATTAATCTCACTCGAAGATCGGTCGGCTTTGCTGATGGCGGTCATCAGCCAAAGATCGGTTCGATTCTGTTTAAATTTTTCCAATGAGTAAAGATAGGCCTCGGGGCCCTGTATCTGGTAGGTAAAAAGCCAATCGGTCAGATCATTTGTTCTGAGGAATTGAGGAAGCATTGAAAGGGTCGTTTCCTCCTCACCCCAATAACCGCCTTCATATTCGTCCTGCCGGGTTTGGGAAAAGCGCTGGGCGTATTGGTTCTGGCGGGTTTGCCGGATCCTTTCTTTCATCTTGTCGGTCAATCCCCCGGCCACCCTTTCGGCTTCCGAAATAGCCTCGTCATCCGTAGCGTCAAGGGGAACAAGGATGGTCCAGTATTGCGAATAATCCTCGTTGTAAAAAGTGATCTTCAATTTGTCGGGGTTTTCTTCATCCGGACCAAGGGGATTTTCAATGATTTTTTCCGAGGTGTTGGCCGCCGGTTCGCCGGTTTTTTCCTTTTTTCGAGCCTCTTCCGCTTCCAGACTTTGCTTTTCAAATTTGTCCAAAAGCCAGGAATAATCGATCAAATCCTGACCGAGATGGTTCCCGCCGGTTTGAAAAGTCAGGCTCTGGGCCAATTCCGAAACCCTTTCCTTCGGATGAAGACGGTATTTTACATAACCGAGAAGCCCCTCGGCCGAGTCGGAAAACCTCCCGCCGCTTCCCGATATTTCGGTTAAAATCTGCTCCGCTTGATTTAAAGCCAGTTTTTTTTGGTTTTCGTCTTTTAGGGCCCCGGCCTTCCTGATAAGGGTTCGGCCCACCAGATAGTGGGCGGTTTCCTGCCAGGGGGATTCAAAATCCTCCGAAATTTGGGAGAAACGTTTTTGGGCCTCATCGTAATTGAGCGAATAAAATTCGGCCGCCGCGATTTGATAGGCCCGGTCCTTTTGCAGCCACATTGGCGAGGTTTGAGCCGCTTCCTGTGGAATCATCCTGCCGGTTGAACAATTTGTAAAAACCTGATCCTGTGCCCGGACCCAATTGAGAACTTCGGGATCGTTGGAACCGTAGGAATTGATCCGGTCGCCCAGGGTTTGGGTGGCGGTTTCAAAAGCATTTTTGGCGCAATTTGGAAAAAACTCATATCCTCCAAAACTTCTTTCGGTATAAATTTCCGGGATTTTTTCTTCATTCCCGACCACCGTTTTCCTTTGCTCGATCCATTTTTTAACTTCCGCAGTAATATCCTCATCAACCAGATCCCGGTTTTTAAATTGGGCGTTCCAAACCCTCAACAATTCTTTTTGCTCGTCGAAATTAAAACCGCCTCCGGTCAGATACCTGTAAGCGGCAAAGAGAACAACCCGGCGGTGGGTCGGTTTGACGATGCCGAGTTGACCCGAAGCAAAGTTTTGAAAAGGTTCTTCGGGGGCGGTGGTAACATCAAAAATCGGGGAGATCTCGACCGGTCCGCAGGAGTTTGCCTTGGGGATTTGCTGGAGAAAAAAAAGGAGAACCAAAATACTTGTGAAAAGATAACGCCGTCGTTTTTTCATAAAAAAGCTGTTATTTTCTTTTGTAAAAATTTACAACCCAACTGGTTGCTTGAAAACCGGGGAGTCCATTTGATGAAATAATATATTATCAAGGACATTCCAAACAAACCCGCCGTTGACCGGCTTTGCAAAAAATGGGGAGAAGTAGGGTGAATATTCCGGTTGAAAGTTAAAAACCCCGACTAGTGGAAAAAAAACGGATTTGTTATAGTTTAGAAAACTGAATGGTCATTCATTTTTTGAGGTGAAAATATGATGGAACGCGAACAATTGGAAATGGACGTCATTTTCGTCGGCGCCGGCCCGGCCAATCTGGCGGCCGCCTTGCATTTGAAACAAAAACTCTTTGAACACAATGAGATGGTGGAAAAGGGTATCAAACCGGGAAGGAAGATCGAAGATCTGGAGATCGGAATAATTGAAAAAGGATCGGCGGTCGGCGCTCACATTTTATCGGGGGCCGTTATGGATCCGATCGCCCTCCGGGAGTTGATGCCCGATTTTCTCGAACAAGGCTGTCCGGTTGATTCGGTTGTAACCGAAGATGCATTCTGGTATTTGACAAAGGACCGGAAAATTAAAGCCCCGATCACCCCGCCACCTCTCAAAAATAAAGGAAAGTACATTATTTCCCTGAGCAAGATGTGCGAATGGCTGGCCGAAAAATGTGAAGAGGCGGAGATCAATATTTTCCCGGAATTTCCCGGTTCGGAGATTCTTTACGATGAAAATGACCGGGTAATCGGGGTCAGAACCGGAGATAAGGGGATCGACAAGGATGGAAAACCGAAATCAAATTTTGAACCGGGTGTTGACATTCTGGCCAAGGTAACGGTTTTGGGTGAGGGTTCGAGGGGGGCTTTAACCAAACAAATAATGAAAAGGTTGAATCTGGATGAGGGCCGGGAACCCCAGGTTTTCAGTTTAGGCGTCAAGGAATTATGGGAGGTTCCGGCGGGAAACATCGAGGAGGGGTTGGTCGTCCACACCCTCGGGTTTCCATCGGATCCGAAAACCTACGGCGGGGGCTGGATTTACGGAATGAAAAACAATCTGGTCAGCATCGGTTATGTTACCGGACTTGACTACATAGATCCGTTGATCGACCCTCACGCCGAATTCCAAAAGTTCAAAACTCATCCCGATGTGGCCGGAATTCTGGCCGGGGGAAAGATGATCAAATACGGGGCCAAGACCATCAACACCGGCGGTTATCATACGATGCCCCGCTTATACGCTGACGGAGTTTTGCTGGTTGGCGATAGCGCCTCATTTTTGAACGGCCAGAGAATAAAGGGAATTCACACGGCGATGAAAAGCGGGATGCTGGCTGCCGAAACCATCATAATGGCCTTCGATCATCAGGATTTTACCTCCCGGACGCTCCGGCATTTTGAGGAAAAATTCGAATTGAGTTGGATTTACGATGAACTCCACGCGGTTCGTAATTTCCACGCCGCCTTTCAAAAAGGGCGCTGGTCGGCTTTGATAAACGGGGGATTTCAGTTTTTGACCAATGGTTTCGGCTGGGGTTTTCTCGATAAACTCTATCATCAGGCTGGATATAAGAGGTACAAAAAACTTCGTGATTTTGATTATGTCGGCGATGATCCGGAACAGCGTTATCCCGATTTGAAATTCGACAATCAGTTAACCTTTGATAAGGTTACTGACGTTTATCACGGGGCCGTGGCTCACGATGAGGATCAGCCCTCGCACCTTCACATTCTCGACACAGAAATTTGCGCCACCCGCTGCGCCGAAGAATTCGGCAACCCTTGTCAGAGGTTTTGTCCGGCGGCGGTTTATGAGATGGAGGAAAACGAAAAAAACGGGCGGCGGGAAATCAAGGTCAATTTTTCCAATTGCGTTCATTGTAAAACCTGCGACATCGCCGACCCTTATCAGATAATTAATTGGGTCACCCCGGAAGGCGGAGGCGGACCAAATTATAAAGGAATGTAAGGGAAGCGGTATTATTCAGGGGAAAAAACAGCGGACAGCCGATTACCACCCTTCATTTGGTCGCCTTTGTTTTGGCACAATTAATCTTAAGGGGCGGTTCCCGCCCATATTCGGTTTGGTAATAAAGGGAAAGGTCCTTTAGGAGGACCTTTCCCTTTCATCTGCCAACAGTAAATAGCCATTGATTTTGGGCGAACGTTGCGAATATTATTACAAAGGGAAAAGATGAGTTTTCAAAAAAGTCCGAAAATTGTTTTTTTGTTTTTTCTTCTAAGCCTTTGTTCTGGCTGTTTTAGCGGTTTTATGGTTTTCAGGGTGGAGGGAACCGCAATGCTGCCCAGTTTCGAGAATGGACAAAGGGTTTTGATTGAAAAGAATCCCCAAAGAATTTTCAGGGGGGATGTAATCGTGTTTCGATATCCGAAAGAGCCCACTCGTTTAAAATTTAAACGGGTTATCGGTTTACCCGGCGAAGAAGTTTTGATCGACCACGGCGTTGTTCTGATCAACAAAATGAAATTGGACGAACCTTACCTGGACCAAAACTTAAATAATGATAAACAAACCTTTGGGCCCAAAAGTGTAAAGGCCGGGAGTTTTTATGTGTTGGGAGACAATCGCGATAATTCCTCCGATTCCCGCTACTGGGGGGCTGTTGAGGAGGATTTGATAATCGGAAAGGTCAAATTTGTTTATTAGTTTTTCAAGTGGGGTAAATAGCACGTTTTTGTGGAAATAACTGGGAAAAGGTTTTTCGAAAATCTTCTTAAAGTCAAAAAAATGCGCAAATTATTAATTTTTCTTTTGCTGGCGGCAACTTTTTCCGTGGCCGCCCAACAGGGAAATCCCAAATATCCCGAAGGGACCGTTTTCCCGCCGGGGCAGACTCCGATCCATGATCCTTCAATGATAAAGGAAGCCGATACGTTTTACCTGTTTGCCACCGGACAGGGAATATCGGTTTTATCTTCAAAGGATGCCAAAAGCTGGACGAAGGAAAAGCCCGTTTTTGAGACCGCTCCGGATTGGACCGCCTCCTGCGCCACGGATTTCAAAGGCCATATCTGGGCCCCCGACATAAGTTTTCACAAAGGGCTTTTTTATCTTTATTATTCGGTCTCATCTTTTGCCAAGAACTCTTCCTGCATTGGCGTGGCGGTAAACAGGACGCTGGATCGTTCATCCCCGGAATTCGGTTGGGTTGATAAGGGAAGGGTTTTGCAGTCGGTTCCCAATCGGGATATGTGGAATGCCATCGACCCGAACCTTGTTTTCGATGAAGAGGGAGTTCCCTGGCTGGCCTTTGGTTCATTTTGGGAGGGAATAAAATTGGTAAAAATGAATCCGAATTTACTTCGTCCGGCTGAAGGGGAAATTTGGTATTCGGTGGCGCGAAGAAAAAGAGATTTCGACCTGGCCGATGCGTTACCCGGAAACGGAGCCGTTGAAGCGCCTTTTATTTATAAAAAGGGCGATTTTTACTACCTTTTCATCTCGGTTGATTACTGCTGTCGGGGTGAAAAAAGCGATTACAAAATTGTTTACGGCAGAAGCCAAAAAATCAACGGCCCCTATTTGGACCGGCAGGGCCGTGATCTGATCGAAGGCGGGGGGACTATTTTACGCCAAGGGGACAAAAACTGGTACGGGGTGGGACATAATGCAGTTTACAAAGTCGGCGACCGGGAATATCTGATTTACCACGGTTACGATGCCAAAGATAAAGGCCGATCGAAATTGTTGATCGGGGAATTATCCTGGACCCCGGATGGTTGGCCGAAATAATCATTAAAAACAAGGATGAAAGCGAAAAAGACACCGGTAAGGTGTCTTTTGTTAAATATTGAAGGCGGCGATCGGAATCGAACCGATGAATAAAGCTTTTGCAGATCGTTTCAAGCGGTCTGCACTATCTTGCAACTTTTTGTAAGGTCTTGTTTTTTCGGAACTTGATGAAAAAAAAAGAACCATATGCAATTAGTTGCAAGCAGGGTATCCCCACAAATCTCCCCACATTATTTTTTTGTAATATCGCTTCGATCAAGAATTAAACTTAAAGTGTCATCTTGGATTGTATAAGTGTCATCGCTTCGGTCATTCCATCGCTCAAGTATTCGACATCTTCATTTTCACTTTCATTAATAAACGGCATCACCGCGATTGATTCGATCTGCTTTGAATTGGAAGCAAAATAGTTGTAGCCGAAGAATCCGATGACTAGGACTATCAAACCGAGCAAGCCAAACAACCACCATTTCGATTTTGGGTTTTGGGCTTTAGATTTCGGATTGTTTTTTTGTTTAGAAGTTGATTCGACTTCTGCATTTTCTTCCGCTGTATCCGGCTGATTTATTGCGGTTTTTGCTTTTGTCTTTTCATTTGTGTCTTTTGATTTTGTATCAGGCGTTTTTGCTTCAAGGATTTGAGTTTTTTGCTCTTTCTTATCCGTTTCTGATACGATTTCCAATCCCGCTTGGCGGAGTCCTTCCATCAGTTGTTCGACAAGTTCGGGAAGATACCATTTGGCAAATTCTCTTTCCACGGTCAGTAAATAGCTGGGACTTATTTCTTCTATTTTTTTAAGTGTCGCTTTTGCCTCACCCGTATCTTCAAGCTGACCGTAGAGAGAGGCGAAGAGAACTTGCTCATAAATGTATGCTCCGCCGCCTCGCAGAGCAGCTTTGAGCAGGAAAGACCGGGCATTTTCGTAATCTTCCCGGCGATATGCATCAAGGAAAAAAACCGACCAATACCATCCCGGATGATTCGGATTGAGAAGTCTTGCCCGCTCTGAAAGTTCACATCCGCGTTCCCAATCGCCGGAGAAAGCAATCAAATGCCCGACATATTCGACGCTCGCCCCGTCCAGCGAATTGAGCGAAACGACACGCTCCGCCGCATCGCGGAAGGAATCGAATTCTTTGCGGAAAAACAGAGCCTGAGCCATGGCGAGCCACGCAAAATGATTGCCGTGGGCGGCATCAACCGCTTTTTTAGCGGCTTCGAGCGAGCGTTCGAGCGAATCCGGTTTTTCGTTAAATCCGAATCTATGCTCTTCGCCGTAGATCATCGAAAGCATCGCCCATGCATCGGCATTTCCCGGCACCTGTTCGACGGCACGCTCCAGAGCATCGCGGACGGCGGAATGTTCTTCGGGTCCGATCCGCTCGAAGTAGCCGAAACTGCGGAGCACGGCTTCATAAGAATTAAGCTGTTCGGAAGATTTCAAACGGACGGCTTCGCTCATACTGTGCGGCAAAACGCCATACCAATCGGCAACGGTTGAAACGATCTGCGGCACAAGTTCGTCCTGCAATTCAAAAACCGCTTCCGCACTAAAATCTCGGTCATAAGTTTCCGCCCAGAGATGTTCGCCCGTCGTCGTGTCAACCAATTTCACCGCTAAACGAATCGTCCGACCGACCTGCCGCAAACTGCCTTCAATTACATAACGAACCCCGAGTTCCTCGCTGACTTCCTGTACATCGCCGCCCTCGCTTTTATAACCTAAAGTCGAACCATGAGCGATAATCCGCAGATAAGAAAAACGTGATAAACCTGTCACGATCTCCTCGGACAAGCTCGCCGCCAAAGCTTCAAGTTCGTCGCTCGTCCCCCGAAATATGAAAGGCAGAACTGCTACTCTAAATGCTTGTTCTGAATAAGTTTCGGAACTTTCGGAACCAATCGTATCTTTTGTTTCCGGGGTCGGTGTTTGTTTAGGTTGTGTTTGCGGTGTTTTCTGTTCTTCTGCGAAGGTGATCTTAAAACCCGCTTTGTGGAGTCCTTCCATCAGGTCTTCGACAAACTCGGCATCGAGCCAATGTCCGAATTCCTCGGGCTCTTTTCCGGCAATATCGGGTCTGGAAGCGAGCAGTTCATCTAAAGCTTCTTTGGCTTTTTTACGTTCGCCCAGTTGTCCTAGTGATGCCGTCCGCATCACAAGCGTCCAGAAATAGTTGGGAATATTGATGTTTTGAGCTTCGTCGAGCGCTTCCCGATAATTTTTTAGGCGATAGGCATTGAAAATAAATGGAAGTCGATACCAGCCGGGAAAGTGCGGGTTAAGTTCCATCGCTTCACGGCTCAGCCGACAGCCGCGTTCCCATTCTCCCGAACAGGCGAAGAAAACGCCTAAGATGGCGACCGTGCCGCCGCACATCCGGTTGAGAGCAAGGGTTTTATTCGCCATCGTTTCAAAGGCGGCAAATTCACGGCGGAAAAAATAGGCAAAAGCAAGCGACTGCGACGCAAGATAATTGGCGGGTTCGAGTTCGACCGCCCGTTGCGCCGCTGCCAAGGCGCGTCCCAACGGATCGGGTCGAAGATTGAAGCCATACATATACTCGTTGCAGTAAAGTATGGCGAGCATTGCCCAGCAATTGCCTCTGTCGGGAAACTCTTCGACGATGCGTTCCATCAAATCTCTCGCCGCCAAATGCTCTTCCGGCGATAAACGTTCGATATAACCGAAAACATACAAAACCGCTTCGTCGGGAGTGATTTCTTGCTTGTCTTTTGTTCGCAGCGAACCAGCCATACTGTGAACAAGAACGCCGTGCCAGTCGGCAATGGTCGAAACGACTCTCGAAACCAATTCGTCCTGAATTTCAAAAATCCGTTCGGGGTCGAGTTTCCGGTCATATGTTTCCGCCCAAAGATGCTCGCCCGTTGCCGTATCAACAAGCTGAACCGCGACCCGAACGGTCGTGCCGACCTGTCGCAAACTTCCTTCCAAAACATAACGTATGCCGAATTCCTCATCGCTCGTTCGCCGCTCGCCCGTGTCAATCTCACCGCCGAAAGACGCATTTCGGGAAATCACCCGCAAATACGGAAAACGCGACAAACCCGTGACGATCTCTTCGGACAAACCTTCCGCCAGAGATTCGAGTTCAGCGTTTGATCCTCTATATTTGAACGGCAAAACTGCCACCCGAAATCCTTCTGCCGAGCCGGTCATTGAAGTTGATGATTTTTCCGCTGTTGATGGTGTTTGCAGAATCTGCGTTCCGGCCTCTTCAAGCGGCTTTGCCTCATCTCGAAAGTCAGTTTCGAAAATTGAATTGTCTATCTCCTCGAAAAGCCGTTCGGCTTCCGTCATTAAAGATACAAATCGCGGTTCGGTTCGTATGTTTTCAAGCAATGGATCCAACTCGGAAAGAAATCTGTGATTAACCATTCCGGCTCGCACTGCAATTTCCAGAAAGTCGATTGCTTTTTCCGCTTCGCCGATCAGTGCAAAACAATGGGCGACGTGCAAAGCGAAATGGCAGTCATATTTGGCTTCTTTATCAAAATCGGGTGTGTAATGCTTGAGTGCGAGTTCTTTTTCACCGAGCAGAGCGTGTTTAAGAAAAAGTCCCTGTTGCGTATAAACCCAATCGGGGCTTATCTCGGCAAGCTGGTTGATATGACTTATTGCCTCGTTAATCCTTCCGTCCCACGCTTCGACCACAACCGACGTCCAAATCATCAAAGGTGATGACGAATCCATCTCCAATGCCCGATCTATCCATCTTGAAGATTCGCTAAACTCGCCTCGGTAGGCACTGCCAATCCCTTTGACAAAAACGTTGACCGGTGTCAGCGGATCAAGCAGATAAAGTTCGTCCGCATATTTTTGTGAAGCGTCTGTTTGACCAACATATGAGCTGTTGGCGGAAAGCCATAATAATGCTTCGGTGTTGGTCGGCTGAAGTTCGATGGCTTTCTTTAAAGACCGGATTGATTCAGCAATATCTCCTCTGGAATAACTGAGGTGTCCCTTCAGAGCAAAACCGTGCGAGGAGACGGGATTGAGCGCAATTATCTTTTCCAAGCATTCGTTCGCCAGTTGCAGAAAGTTTTCATCGAGTTTGCTGATCCAGCGAAAATAAAAATAGTAAGTGTAGCCAAGTGCAGCATGTAAGAGTTCGTTTTCGCCGATGATCTCCAAACCTTGTTTGAGCAATTCAATCGAACGGTCGAGTGCCGAAGGGTCGCCCTGCATAAATTTTGCTCTGGCTCTCAAATAAAGGTCATAGGCTTGTGCATCCGAGATCGGGCGTTCTTCGATCTGTTCGATCTCGCCGGTTGTCAAAGTTATTTTCAAGGCTTCGGCAATCGAATGTGAAACGTTTTCCTGAATCTCGAAGATGTCATCCAAAGAACCCGTGTATTTTTCCGCCCACAAATTCGCGTCGGAAATTCCGTCAATCAAATGCACCGAAATTCGCAAATCCGGTCCCGCCTTGCGAACACTGCCGTCGAGAACATAGCGGACGTTTAACTCCTCCGTGATCGTTTTTAAATCTTTGGTCGTGCCTTTCAGCTTCATCGCCGAATTGCGGGAGATAACGCGAAGGACACGAATATTCGACAAATCCGAAATGATCTCTTCGGTCAAACCATCGCTGAAATATTCGTCCTCTTCATTTCCGCCGATATTTGTAAAAGGCAAAACGACGATGGATCTGAGATTTCGGGTATCGGATTGCGAATTTTCTCCGGCTGCGGTTTGGGCTTTCAGAATCTGCGTTTTCTGATCTTCCAAATCAGGCGATGAAGTTCGCCTCAAATGGTTTTGAATTTCTAAATCGCGTTTGAATTTTTTAAGCTCATCTAATAACTCATTCGCTGATTTGTAGCGATTTCGTTTATCTTTCTGCAAAATTTTGGCAACAATCGCGGCAAGTGACGGCGGAATGTTTTCAAGTGGCGGCGGTTCTTTCATCAAAACGGCGGCGAGCGTGTCGCTGACAGTGCCGCCCGCAAAAGGGGATTTACCCGACAACATTTCATAAAATACGACTCCGAAACTGAAAATATCCGTCTGTTGATCAACCGCTTTTCCTCGCGCCTGTTCCGGCGACATATAATTCGCTGTCCCGATAATCATTCCCGGTGAAGTCGAAGGCTGCTGGATCGCCGTAGCATCTTCTTCGCCGACACTTTTCGGCGATACTGACAGTTTCGCAATGCCGAAGTCGAGAATCTTCGCCAAACCATTCGAGCGAATCATTATATTATCCGGTTTAATATCCCGATGAACGATTCCGGCCGAATGCGCTTCGTCTAAAGCTGACGCAACTTGGATCGCAATTTCTAAAATCGCTTCGAGATCAAGCGGATTATCTTTTGAATGTTTATCCAGAGTTTTTCCGTCAATAAATTCGGTGGCAATGAAATGTGTTCCCTCAAATTCATTGATCTCGTAAATCGTGATGATATTCGGGTGATTCAGGGCGGATGCGGATTTTGCCTCGCGGACAAAACGGCTCATTCGCTCCGTGTCTTCGGCAAATTCGGTGGGCAGGATTTTTAATGCGACCCGGCGGTCAAGTTTTGTGTCCTCGGCGAGATAAACCTCACCCATTCCGCCTTTGCCGATTTTGGAGATAATGTGGTAGTGCGACAGAATTGAGTTTTCCTTGAGGTTTTCATTCATCGTTATACTTTAAGTTAAACGACAAAAACCGACAAACCAATTCAATGCTATTTATCATTTGCCATTTACATCATTCATTTTGTTTTTTTCTCATAAAGCATTACATTTTTAGCATCATCGAATTTGTTAATCTGTGATCTTTCGAGTCAAATTTATTTGTGGAGGCTCCGCCGCGACTTCCTGAACTACTCCGAAGAACTCTTTGAAAAACGGCATTTCAAAATGCTCATCAATCGCGGCTTTGTTTTTCCACGTTTCATGCCAGAAAAAGACGGTTTCATCTTCGATAGATTGATGAATGTCGTAATTTATACAGCCTTCTTCCGCACGCGAATCGGCGACAATTGCTAATGCGGCATTTTTTGTTTCTTCGATCTTATCTTCCTTTACTTTGAGCCGTGCGATCAGCACGATCTTTTCGTTATTCATTTTTGTTCTCCTATTTTTCTGTTACTTATTCAATTGGCGTTTATAATCTTCCTCGTCAAATTTTCCGATGGAAGATTTTATTAATCCTTCCTCATTAAAAATCCAGCGTTCAAAACCTTTAAATTCAACCTTATTTCCCTTTCCGTCGAGACCTGTATTTGTGCCGACAAAACTCCAATGATATTGAGCTTCCTCCTGTTTCATCAGCAGCTTATCCATCGTCAGTTTCATATCGGGGAAAGCCGTCATAAAACTACGCGCAAATTCTGTGATAGCTTCTCTACCGATCAATGGAGGCTCGTTATTTACCGTTAATGAACCGTTTTCAGCAAAAAAAGAAGCGACATTTTCGGGTTTTTGACTATTCCAGGCATTAGTATAGTCATTGCCAAATTCTGCCCACTTTTTTGTCATTTTTTAATCTAAAAATCATTTTCCAAAACGATCCGATAACGCGGCTTGCCGTTTTCCAAATGCTCAAAGGCTTCATTTATCTCAGACATTTTGAAGTCTTCCGTGACGGCATTTATATTATGTCTGGCACAAAATTCGAGCATTTTGCGAACAACATCGGGGCTTCCTGTCGCAGTTCCCGTTACCACTTTCTGATGCATTATCAGATTAAATGCTCCGACCGGAATCGGCTCTAAAACCGCACCGACAATGTGCATCTTGCCTTTCGGTGCAAGTGCTTGAAAATATGATTCCCAATTCAGCGGAACATTGATTGTTGAAAGTATCATATCGAATTTTCCCGCGAGCTTTTCTAATTCCGCATCGCTTCGCGTATCAACCAGATAATCCGCTCCCATTGATTTTGCTTCGTCGGCTTTGTCCGGCGAAGTCGAAAACGCCGTAACTTCACAACCCCATTTATCAGCAAACTGTAAAGCCAGATGTCCAAGACCTCCGATTCCAACAACGCCGATTTTGTCGGTCGGTTGTATATTATTCTGCACGAACGGATTAAAAACCGTGATGCCGCCGCAAAAAAGCGGTCCTGCTTTTGAAATATCCAAACCTTCCGGCAGTTTTTCCGCCCAAGCCCAATGACAGCGGACTCTATCCGCAAACCCGCCGTGGCGTTCGACAATCGTCGCTTCAAGATTCGGACAATTTATCTGATAACCCGAAATACATTGGTCGCAATGCATACATGTTTCTGAATTCCAACCCAAGCCAACCTTATCGCCAATTTTCAAACCCTTTGTGTTTTCACCGAGTGCGATGACTTCGCCGACAACCTCGTGTCCGCCGACAAATGGATACGTCGTCATCATCCAATCATTGTTCAACATCGACAGATCGGAGTGACAAATCCCGCAATGCGAAACTTTTATCTCAACCTGTTCGCTACCCAATTCACCCGCATCATACTCAAACGGCTGCAACTTTTCAGCTGCTTGCACCGCCGCCCAAGCTTGTATTTTCTTACTCATAAATGAAATCTCCTTATTTTTTTATACGCCCAACGATTGCACGGATTAACTCTAATAAAATTTCTCAAAATATGCGTGTGAATTCGTCGGTAATCTTACTGTTCATTAATATTGCTATGCGGACAAACCACCGTCAATGTTTATGGTCGCTCCGGTTATGTAATTCGCTCGCGGGCTTGCCAGAAATGCCGTTAAATCGGCGATTTCTTCGCCCTTTCCATAACGCCCCAAAGCGGTCATTGATGAAAACATTTCCGAAAATTCGCCGTCTGCCGGATTCATATCGGTATCAACGGGACCGGGTTGAATGATGTTGGCAGTGATATTTTTCCCGCCCAAATCTCTTGCCCAACCTTTGGTCAAAAGTTTCACCGCCGCCTTTGACATAGAGTATAAAGAAGCCGTCGGCAATAATGCTTGATCGCCTGAACCGCTTCCGATTGTAATTATCCGCCCGTTTTCCGGCATAGTTTTAACTGCTTCGATCGTTGCGGCAAAAACCGCACGGACATTCACATTTATCATCCTGTCAAAATCTTCAAGCGTGGATTCAGATACGTGATTCAGCTCTAAAATACCCGCATTGTTGACGAGAATATCAATTTTGCCAAACTCTTCCGCCGCCTTTTTGACGGCCTCAATCACATTTTCCGCTTCAAACGCATCCGCCTTGATGGCCAAACCCCGGACGCCGAAACTTTCGATTTTTTCGACTACCTCTTCTGCCCGTTCAGCCGAACTCACATAGGTGATGACGATATCGGCTCCGTTTTCCGCGAGTTTGACGGCAATCGCCTCACCAATTCCGCGACTTCCGCCCGTGACAAATGCTACTTTTTTTTCTAATTCCTTCAAACCATTTTCTCCTTTCGCTATTTGTCAAACCTAAATCGCCGTAAATCCGCCGTCGATCATATGAATTCCGCCGGTGCAATAGGTGGATTCGTCGCCCGCCAGAAACAGAGCGAGATTGGCGACCTCTTCGTTTGTTCCGAAGCGTCTCATCGGCACGGTCGATAAAACGAATTCGTGTCCGGCTTTCGGATCTTCGGGGTTAAATTGCGATTCGACCGAATTCATCATCCGGTTGTCGATCGGCCCCGGCCCGATGGCGTTGACGCGGATTCCGGTTTCGGCCAGTTCGAGCGCTGCCGTTTTGACCATTCCGTAAACGGCGTGTTTGCTTGCGATATAGGGAGCCATTGTCGGAAACCCGATTCTCCCGGCAATTGAAGAAAGAGCCATTATCGAACCGCCGCCCCGTTTCTTCATCGGTTCGACCGCGTATTTCATCGACAGCCAGACGCCGATCACGTTGACGCGGAGAACGCTTTCAAATTCTTCCATCGTTAAACCTTCGATCGGGGCAAAATTGCCTTCCACACCGGCATTTGCGACAATAATATCCAGCCCGCCGAATTCTTCAACAGCCGCTTCAACCGATTCCCGCGTCGCATTTTCATCAACTGCGTCCGCAACAAAGTCCGCGACATTTTCAAACCCCGAAAGCCGTTCGAGGGTAGCCCTTAATTTTTCTTTTGAACGACCGACAAGCATTACGCTCGCACCTTGTTCTAAAAATCGCCTTGCTGTCGCTTCACCGATTCCGCCCGTCGCTCCCGTAATGATTGCAACTTTTCCGTCTAATCTTTTTTCGTTTTGATTCATTGTGTTTTTCCTGTTATTTCTAGAAGCTATCTCAAAAATAGTCAAAGCACGGTTTAGCTAGCGGTCTTTGACCGCGATTCCCTTATATTTATTAACCGAACCGCGGTCAAAGACCGCTTACTAAACAAAAAATCTATTTTTGAGATAGCTTCTAGTTGGGCTAGAGCCGAGAAATCTCTTTTTAAACTTGTCCGTCAGTTAAAGCATACGGCAATTCATAAGACAAAAATACTTACGCAGCTTTCGTGGCTGAATGTGCTCTTCCGGCGGCGGCGTTGTCGAAATACTCCAAGAAACTTTTAACCTCTCCATCCTGAATTCTGACAATGTGCGCAAAACCGGAAATGTATTCTTTACCCGTAATTTTCGAGCGAACGCGCATTTCGCCCAAAGCTACAACCCGATCATTTTGAGCGATAAATTCCTGCGGTTCGATCTTTAAGAATTCCTCGTATTTATCAATTCCCATCAGAAATTCGGCGAGTTTATCGCGTCCTCTAAAGGTCGTTTCAAGCGGCACGTTTTCAAGTTCGGGCGAATTCCACGTCGCATCTTCTGAAAATAAATTCAGAAATCCTTCAACGTTTCCGCTGTTGAACGTTTCATACATTTGTTTTGCTACTTTTGTGTTTTCTTGTTCGTTCATAATTTTTTTGTTCTCCTTGTTTATCTGATTTTTAGTTTTTCGGATATTCTGATTACTCCAATCGCTAACTCTGCACATCAAGCAACTGTCGCAGTTCAGCTAAATCTTCCTTTAAAACAAAACCGCAAACTCCGATTTCGGCGGCGGCTTGGCGAAGTTCGCGGTCGTTATACTGCGTTACGATCAAAATCTTCGCTTCGGGAAATTTGCCGATAATTTGTTTACTCGCCGCCAGTCCGTTCATTTGTTTCATTTCCCAATCCATCAAAACCCAGTCGGGGAGAAATTTTTCGTAGCATCCGAGTGCGTCAATGCCGTCCTCGCATTCGCAGATTTCTTTGGCGGTGGAAGGCAAAAACTGACGCATCATCCGACGCATCTGCGAACTGTCATCAACGATTAAAACTTTCATCGGCACTTGGTAGATCAAATTTTGAATTTAAAATTGTCAGTAAAGATTTATGGGAAAAATATATGCGGAAACGGGTGGCTTGAAAATCCGTGAGGTTGCGTATTTCAAGGTATGTATCCTTGCGTATTTTTCTATGTAAGAATACATAGTTTTAAAAGACTGGAACGCAAGCGGCTCGCTTGCAAGCGTTTGAAAAACGCTAAAGTCGTTTAATCAAAATCAACTTGAATTTAATCAAACATTTTTAGATTGCTTCGCAATCCTGCAAGCGAGCCGCTTGCGTTCCAGTCAATCTACAATTGAGATTTATTGGTAATAGCGAATTTAACGAGGGCGAGATTGCCGCGTAGATTCAGTTTGCGGCTGATGTTGAGGCGGTGTGTGTCAACCGTGCGGTGGCTGATGAAAAGCTCTTTGCCGATTTCCTTGCTGGTTTTGTCTTCGGCAATTAGTTGCAAAACACGGCGTTCGGTCGGTGTGAGCAAATCGAGTTCGGGTTTGTCTTTTTTTAATTCTTCGGTGCGACTTCGGCGATTTAAGAGCAGAGCGGACAGCGACGGGCTAATAAAAGGTTTTCCGGCGGCGACTGATTTGACCGCCGCGACAATATCACTTGTCGCGTCATCCTTTAAGACGTAGCCTTCGGCTTTTAAATCCATCGCCGTTTGAAAAATTTCTTCCTCCGAGTGCATCGTCAGAAAAACGATTCCGGTTTTGTCTTTTTGCCCGTCTATTTTCCGCACGACTTCAAAACCGCCCATCTGCGGCATATCAACGTCGAGAATTGCAACGTCCGGCTGATTTTCCGCAATCAGTTTTAATGCCTCCACGCCGTTTTTCGCTTCACCGACGACCGCGAAATTCTTTTCCGCGTTAAGCATCTGCCGCAAACCTTGCCGGACAATCGAATGATCGTCGGCGATGACGATTTTGATTTGATTTTCCATAATTATTTATCTGCTTTTTTCGGCAAAGGTATTTTAATCAAAACATTCGTTCCTTCGCCAATATCTGATTCAATTTCCTGCGTTCCGCCGAGCATTTTGACTCGCTCGGAAATCCCTAAAAGTCCGAATCCGCCTTTCTCGAAATCTTTATTGTTTACCGCGTTTATATCAAAACCTTTGCCGTCATCGGAAATTAAAATCGTTAAGTTGCGTTCGCTTTTTTTGAGTAAAACTTGCACTTCATTCGCTTCGGCGTGTTTCAAAATGTTCGTCAGATTTTCCTGAATAATCCGGTAAATACTCATTTCGGCTTCCGCGTCGAAAAGGTCATCAACATCGTCGAGTTCGGTTTGAATTTTTATTTGTCCCGTCTCGGCAACTTTATTGAGCAAGGATTTGACGGCTCTCGTCAAACCGAGATTTTCGAGTAAGTAAGGACGCAGATTGTAAGAAATTTCGCGGACTTCGCCGATTGTTTGCGTCGTCTGCTCGGTGATTAAATCGAGTTGCTGTTTCGTTTTTTTATCAGCAATACTTTCCGAACTCTGCACGACTCGGTTTTTAATCATCGCCAGTGATTGCCCGACTGAATCGTGCAGTTCAGCGGCGATTCGGCGGCGTTCCGATTCGTGGGCATTGATCAAACGCCGTGAAAATTCTTCCTGCATTCGGCGTGATCTTTCGAGATTGGAAATACGGCGGCGGTAAAGTGCGTAAATAATCAAACCCGCGAACGCGATGCAAGCCAGCAGAAAAATCCACGTTTGGTAAAACGGCGGTTTAACGACGACTTTCAGTTTTACACCTTCTTCGTTCCAGACGTTATCGCTGTTGGCGGCAATGACGTGAAAAGTATATTTGCCCTGAGCGAGATGCGGGAAAAACGCCGTCCGGCGATTTCCGGCTTCCGTCCATGATTCGTCCAGACCTTCGAGCCGGTAGCGAAAACGTATCTGTTCCGGTTTGATAAAACTCAAACCCGTGTAATCGATTTCGAGATTTTCCTGTCCGGGAAGCATTTCGATTTTGGATTTTGGATTTTGGATTTTGGATTGTTCCACGTTATCTATTCTGATTGTTTCGATTACTACCGGCGGTGGCAACGGATTGATTTTGACTGCTTCGGGATTGATAACTGCCACGCCGTTTTGCGTCGGGAACATCAGCCGTCCGTCGCTCGTCTTTATTCCGGCGGGCTGTCCGCCGCCGTTGGCTTCCGAACTGAGCATCCCGTCGAATTTGCCGTAGCCGGTCGAGATAATTCTCTTTATTTTTCCGGCGGCGTAATCTTCAAGGTTGGAACGGCTGACGCGGTAAATTCCCTGATTCGACGACATCCAGAAATTTCCAGTTTCATCAGGCAGAATCTGAAAAACACCATCGCTGAACAAACCGTTTGCCTTTTTATAATTTGTAAATTTGCCGTCCCGAAACTGTGATAAACCCGTATCGTAAGTACCAATCCAGAGCGTTCCGCTTTCGTCCTCGAACAATGAGCGAATATGATTTCCGGTCAAACCGTCTACTTCAGTCCAGAAGCTGATTTTCCCGTCTTTTATCGCGGCAAGTCCGGCGTAAGTTCCGATCCAGAGTGTTTTATTATCGCGGGATTCTACAATTACCTTGACATCATCGCCGGGCAAACCGTCGGCAGTCGTCAGATGTTTGAGATTTGTGCCGTCAAAATTATATAAGCCTCTGCTGGAAGCAAACCACAGAACGCCGTTCTTATCCTGATGAATGTCATTAACAGGATAAGGCTCTACCTCGAAGCCGAGCGTTTCCTGCGTATCGTAATATTTTCCGTTTTGAAAAAAATACAAACCGGGATTGTGATTTCCGATCCACAAACGCTCGTCGCGGTCTTCAAACAGCGATTGAATATAAACTTCCTTCTCATTTCGGTAATCGGTAAATTTTCCGCCTCTCAAAACCGATAATCCATCACTTGTGCCGATCCAAATCGCTCCTTGTGAGTCCTCCAAAATCGGATAAACGTTTTTTCCGACCAACTTATCATCAGTGTAAAGCGGCGTAATAAGCTGTTCGGTCATACGAAAAAGACCGTTAGCATTGGTCGCAATCCAGAGCGTTCCTTCCCGGTCAAAGAAAATTTGGTTGATGTCATCAAATCCCGCTAAAGCTTTGTCAGCATCAAAACACTGCAACTGATTCTGAACAAAATGACATACTCCTTTGGTGGAAAGCCCGAACCAGACATTCCCGTCATTATCAGCAGCAATTCTGGCGTTGAACTTTATATTTAGCAGGATTTTGAAAATCTCGCCGTTTTGCAGTTTGTAGATGTTATCTCCGAGAACAAACCAAAATTCTCCTTTAATCGTTTCCAACGGAGTTACATCCCAAGAGGAAAACTTTCTGGACTCCGGCTCGATGTATGCGGGCTTCATCGCATATTCGGTCGTCTGCCCGTCTTTGCTTTTCGTCAGCTTTTCCTTTGTAAATTTCCATAATGTGCCGGAAGGTGCAAAATAATAACGGGTTTCAAAAACTTCTTCACCTTTGAGTTTTTCCACCTGCGTGAAAGCATCGTTTTCAAATCTGAAAATGCCTTCGTGAGTATAAACCAGAATTTTTCCGTCAATTCTTTTATTAATTGATAACGCATTATCCGAAAGAAAACCGTCCGCTTTCGTAAATTGCCGGAATTTGCCGTCGCGGAAACGCACCACACCGCCTTCAACCCCGATCCACAAATCGTTACCGTCCGCCAACATTTTACCCAACCGATTGTTCGGCAAATTCGGCGAATTGCCTTTATTGAAAACCGTGAACCGCACACCGTCAAAACGCACCAGACCATCATTCGTCGTTAGCCACAAATAACCATCCGCCGTCTGCGTGATGTCCACCACAGAATTCTGCGGCAAACCGTTATCCGCCGTCCATTGGTCAAACCGATACTGTGCCGCACTGTTTATAAAAAGCAATAGCAGTGCGAACAAAACAAAGCAAAATTGAAATTTTAATTTGTTCAAAATCGGCAATCGTTAAATGTTTTTCAATCTTACACGAAATTTGTAAATTTCATCTCGAAAAGTAGTGAAAGTTACAGAATCAAATTTTATAAAAAGCAATGATGTCAAATTATTTAGAGATTCTCATTTGATTAATCTGACAATTGACCGCGACCGAAACCGATGCAAAGCGAACTTATCAGGGAGGCCGAGAATATCGTCAAAAGCGATAAGAACCCGCCCCAAACGATTCCCGAATCCGAACCGAAAATAAGGAAGACGGGAATTAAAAAAAGAAAAAGAAGAACGAAATGAATAAAAACGCCAGCTAAAACCCCAAGAGCGTAGACCCAGACGGATTTTATTTTGCGAATCAAAAGGCTTAAAAAGGCGTTGGTCGCCGGACCGGAAAGAAGGGCGAAAACGGTTTGAAGCGCGGCGGCGGCGACAAAAAACGTCCAGATGTCCTTCAAACGCTTTTTGGCGAAAAGCGGATCGAAAATCGTCAGCGGACTTATTTAAATAATTGAGCCTGTAAAAGATTCTGTGTAACTGCATCTTTTACAAATAAGGAGCCAGCTCCTTTTCAAACTCGATGACGAACCGATTCATCGCCAATTTCCAGTTCCGGATCGGCATCGTCCATTTCTTCGCGGCGGCCTGAGTGGCTAAATAAACCACTTTTAAGGCCGCTTCATCATTTGGGAAAACTTTTCTCTTTTTTGTCGATTTTCTGATCACTGAATTTAACGATTCGATTGCGTTTGTTGTATAGATAGCTTTGCGGATTTCCTCCGGATAGTCAAAGATTGTGATCAGATTCGGCCAATGCCGCTCCCAGGATTTCGAGATATTCGGATATTTTGAGTCCCATTTTTCCGAAAATCTCTCGAGTTCAAGCAGAGCTTCTTCCTCCGAGGCCGACCGATAGATCGCTTTCAGACCGGCCGTTACCTGTTTGTAGTCTTTCCAAACCACATAGCGCAGAGAGTTTCTGACCATATGGATGATGCAGAGCTGGACTTTTGCATTTGGATATTCGACTTCGATCGCTTCAGGAAAGCCCGTCAATCCGTCAACACAGGCGATTAGGATCTGTTCCAGACCACGGTTCTTTAACTCGGTCAGGATCGAGAGCCAGAATTTGGCTCCCTCATTTTCCGAGATCCACATTCCGAGCAGTTCTTTGTGGCCGTCTAAGTTCACTCCTAGCGCCAGATAGATAGATTTCTTGATCACTCGCTTGTCCTGTCTGATCTTCAAGACAATGCAATCGAGATAAACGATCGGATAGACTTCATCGAGCGGTCTCATTTGCCATTCCCGGACCTGCTCGATGACAGCATTCGTCGCTTGTGAGACAAGTCCGGCTGACACCTCCGCACCGTACATCTCCGCAAACGCTTCAACGATTTCCCGGGTTGAAAGTCCTTTGGCATACAAACAGAGAATCTGTTCGTCCATTCCGGTGATCCGCGTCTGGCCTTTCTTGACGATCTCCGGCTCAAACGAACCGTTGCGATCGCGGGGAGTCTCAATTCTTACCTCGCCGTGATCGCCTTTCAAAGTTTTCGGAGTTGAACCATTACGGGAATTGCCGGAATGATGGCCTTCTTTTGCATGAGGAGGATAGCCGAGATGCTCTTCCATCTCGGCTCCGAGAGCAGCTTCGACCGTCAGTTTGACAAGTTGGGAAGATAAAGCCGAAAGATCCTCGCCGGTCTTGATGTCTTTAGCCAGTTCACCGGCTATTTGTTTAAGTTTTTGTTCTTGTGTCTTGTTCATTTTTCACCTCTACCCAAAGGGTATGCTTTAATGAACAGTTACACAAAATCATTTACAGTCTCTTTTAAACTCTATTGGTCTGAGTCCATCAATATTATAAAATTGGGATTTACATTTATTGCACTTTGTTGCAAAAATCGTGTCGTCAAATATGTTAGGACAATATGGGCATTTTGCAATTTTTTGAATAAAGAGTAAATTTACGTCTTTCATCGTCAATGAGTGAGTTTCTTGATTCCGATCACTAATATCTTTTATATAAATCCATTTTCCCATTACTTTTTTCTCCGATATTTTCATTGGAGAGGAATCAGTTTCTCTTTATATTACATTTAAAACCTGATGGAAAATATCGATTGATGCTAAGACTCCCCACAAATTTCCCCACATAGGAAAATTATGAAAGTATTGAAAAGTGTGTAAATTATTGATTCTATTGAAGGCGGCGATCGGAATCGAACCGATGAATAAAGCTTTTGCAGAGCTCTGCCTTACCACTTGGCTACGCCGCCAAAACAATTTTGGATTTTAGATTTTGAATCTTGGATTTGAAATTAATTCTTCATTCCCATCCAAAATCCAAAATCTAAAATCCAAAATCAAAGGTGTTGTTTTAGAAATTGTTGGAGCGGGAAACGAGATTCGAACTCGCGACATCAACCTTGGCAAGGTTGCGCTCTACCACTGAGCTATTCCCGCTAACAGCAATTTATGATTCTACTAATTGACAGTTTTTTGTCAAGTCGGTCGGGGAAGTTTGTTTGGAAAAAGATCCCGGTCTAAAAGGCGGAAAATTATTGTTGTTCCAAAGTTACATCCTTGACGAAATTCCATTCGCCGCTCGGTCCGATTTTGATGTTCCCGATCCTTTTGTTGAAAACAACCATATTGGCCGGATACCAAAGCGGGATCATCGGAACATCGTTTTGAACTATTTCCTGAGACTTTAAATAAAATTCCTTTGCTTCCTCTTTGGTCTTGGCGTTCAAAGCTTTTTCGATAACCTCGTCAAATTCCTGATTGCTGTACCGACTGCGGTTACAACATTTGATCTTTTCTCCGGGGATCGCGCCGGTGGCGAAAAGGTCCTTGAGAAAGATCGGATCCTGGTTGCCTCCGATCCAAATCCCGATGTTCATCTGAAATTGCCCCTTGGCCATTTGTTCACGCAACACATTACCGTCCAAAGGTTCAAGTCCTACATTAAGTCCGATCTCCTGTAAGGCGTTTTGAATTAACTGGGCGTATTGGTTGGTGGCGGCGTTGCCGGAGGAAAATTTACAGGTGATCTTTTCGTTATTGTAACCCGATTCCTTCAAAAGCTGTTTGGCTTTTTCCGGTTCGAAATCATATTTGACGGCCGCGTTATAAGCCCACGATTCGGGCGGAAGGATCGAATAGGCAATGGTCGCCTGGCCGGCCAAAAGTTTGTTAATAATTTCCTCGCGATTTAACGCGTAGGCCACGGCCTGTCGAAGCTTGACCGAATCGAGCGGTTTTTCCTGAGTGTTGAACTGAAGGTATTGAATGTTGGAACCGTTGAATTTTTCCACTTTCAGATTGGGGTTTTTCCCCAAATCCCGGATCGTGTCCGGCGATAAATTGGTGGGAAGCGGGGCGATATCGACTCCGCCGCTTTGAAGTTCGGCCTGAAGTGAGTTGGCATCCTGAATGGTTTTAACCCTGACTTTATTAACTTTAGGGGCTCCCTCCCAATATTCGGGAAAGGCTTCAAGGGTGATGATACTTTGGGCGGAATCAAACTCTACGAATTTAAAGGGGCCGGAACCGATCGGCGATGTTTCCAATTGATCTATGGTTCCGACCGGGATGATCGGGATGGGAACCAGATTCGATAAGAACTGATTTTTTAATCCGGGACGGGTCAAATTGAAAACCGCCGTTTGCGGATCTGGGGTTTCGATCGAAACGATCAGGGGAGCGGTTTCTTCCTTTCCCTCACGGGTAATGGTTTCAAAAAAGGCTCCCCGCTTAAAACCCGTGCTTTTTAGGAGTTCGTCAAAGGTGTATTTCACGTCCGCCGAGGAAAAGGTCTGGCCATTTTGAAATTTGACGTTATCCCTCAATTTGAAGGTGATGATTTTGCCGTCCTCGGAAGAGGTGATTTCGGAAGCCAGTTCGCCGACATATTCAAAATTTTCGTTTTTCCGAACCAGCGTATTGAACATCAAATTTCGGATTCTTTCTCCGGCGGCGTCCGATCCTGGCGTTCGTAGAGAATCAAGCGAAGTAAATTTATCGGACAATGCCAGGGTTACAACATCCTTGTTTTGAGTTCGACAGGAAAAACTAAAAAAAAGGCAGAATAAAAAAATTAGGATAATAAAAAATTGACGCAAAATAGGTTAACCTCCGTGTTGTTTCATAACATCTTGATTGAGTTGAGCGACCTTTTCCGAAAGTTGTTCAAGGAGTTCATCGTCAAAAGAAGGCGGGGCGGCCAGATCGGATTTTACCCGAAAAATCCGATCGATGCTTTCATCGATTCGGCTCTCGGGGATTTGGCCGCTTTGAACGGCGTCCACGACGGCTCGAAATCCCTGACGAACGCTCTCCGGATTGGCACAAATGGCCAAAAGATCGGCTCCCGCCCGGACGGCCATTTTACAGGCCTCGCCAATTCCGTAATTATTGGTGATGGCCCCCATTTCCAAATCATCGGTAATCGCCAATCCCTCAAAGCCCATTTCCTCCCGCAGTAATTTGGTAATGAAATTAAAACTCAAAGAAGACGGTAAAAGTTTGCCATTTTGGTCCTTTTCTTGCAAATCCAGGTTGGGAAAACAGGCGTGAGCAATCATTACCGCGAAAACCTTTTCGGTTTTGAATAATTCGGAAAACGGATAAAGCTCATTTTCGTAAAACTCTGCGCGTGAGAGATTGACGACCGGCAGTTCGACGTGAGAATCAATTTCGGCGGCCCCCAAACCGGGGAAATGTTTCAGACAACCAAAGACCCCCCGGTTTTGAATGGTTTCAAGATAAGCCCCGGCCCAATTCACAACATCCTCTTTGCCTTTTCCAAAGGCCCTCGATTGAAGCCCGTTGGAAAATTGAGAGCGTTTTTCATCAACCACATCAACCACCGGGGCGAAATTCATATTAAAGCCGAGAGTTGCGATGATTTGGCTGGTAATTTCCGCCAACCGGACAACCTCGGTTTGGGACGTCAATTTGCTGACGGCCGGCATGGGGGTTGAGATCTTGCGAAGGCGGTCGACCAATCCCCCTTCCTGATCAAGGCTCAGGAAGGGGGGCGTTTCAAGTTTTAACCGGATCGAATCCAAAAGTTGGCGAACCTGTTCGCGGGTTCGGACGTTACGGGCAAAAAGGCAGATCCCGCCGGGGGAGATCTCCTCCAACAATTCCGACGAAATTTCTTCAACATCGGGGCCCGGAAGGCCGATAAAAAACAATTGACCGATTTTTTTTCGGAGCGAAAGGGAAGTTTGGGCGGTTGTTTTTGACATTTGAATAATGGCTTAGGAAAAACCCTGAAGTGTTTTCTCAGGTGTCGGGATGCCGACCCTTAAAGTCCAACTTAAACAAACAAGGTTTTCATTCTGAAAAGAAAAAAAGGGAAAATATCAAACAATCTTGTTTTTTAATTCGATCAAAAAATCTCTTGCCTCCTCCGGCGAAAGATTTTCGGGATTCAAATCCCTCAATTCATCTATCACATTTTCGTTTGAAACGGCAAACAGGGAAAACTGGGTTGCGGCCTTTTCTCTTCCGGCCCGGCCCACGGCGGTTTCAAGTGCCTCGTTCTTGGAGGAAACTTCGGAAAAAACGGCCAACTCGTATTTTTCAAGTTTTGAAAGAACCTCCCGGGCCCTGAGAATGGTTTTTTGAGGAAGACCGGCCAACCGGGCGACCGAAATACCGTAGGATTTGGAGGCTTTTCCTTTTTGAAGTTTGTGCAGGAAAACGACCTCTCCGTCCTGCTCTGAAGCCAGGACCTGATAATTTTTGGCTCCGGGAAGTTTTTCGGCCAACTCCGTTAATTCATGGTAATGGGTTGCAAAGAGAGTTTTGGCCGAATGTTCCGGGGAGTTGTGAAGATATTCGGCAACCGCCCAGGCGATCGAGAGACCGTCGAAAGTCGATGTGCCGCGACCGATCTCATCCAAAAGAATCAGACTTCGGGGAGTGGCGTTATGCAGGATCGCCGCCGTTTCGGTCATTTCCACCATAAAGGTCGAACGGCCGCTGGCCAGATCGTCCGAGGCTCCGACTCTCGTCCAGATCCGATCCAAAATCGGGAGCTTGGCGGAACGGGCGGGTACAAATGAACCGATCTGGCCGAGAATCTGAATCAGGGCTATCTGCCGCATGATGGTGGATTTTCCGGCCATATTGGCTGCGGTAATGATCAGGAGCCGATCGGTGGAATTGTTCATCTTCAAATCGTTGGGAACAAACGGTGAATCTGAAAATGCCTCAACCACGGGATGGCGCCCCGCAGAAATTTCAATCTCATCTCCGTCATGAAGGGTTGGCGGGTTAAAATTTCTCCGGGCGGCAGTTTCCGCCAGACCGGCCAGAGCGTCCAGTGTCGCCAAGGCGCGGGCGGTTGATTGCAATTTGGGAGTTTGAACGGCAACCTCCGAGCGGATCTTTTGAAAAAGCTCGTTTTCAAGAACTTTGATCCTTTCCTCGGCCCCCAAAACCTTTTGTTCCCACTCCTTTAATTGTGGCGTCGTAAACCTTTCGGCGTTGGTCAGGGTTTGCCTCCTCTCGTAATCTTCCGGGGCCCGGGAAAGGTTGGATTTTGAAATTTCAATGAAGTAGCCGAAGACATTGTTGAATTTGACCTTCAGATTGGAAATCCCGGTCCTCTTTCTTTCGCCGGATTCGAAACCGGCAATGGTTTGTTTGGCGGTTTTGCTCAAAGACCGCAATTCGTCCAGTTCTTCGTTAAAACCGCTCCTGATCACGCCCCCATCATTGATATTGGCGGGAGGTTCGTCGGAAATTGATTGCCCGATCAGTTCCCGGATTTCCGGAAGTTCAAAAATATTTTCACCCAATACCTGTAAAAGAAGGCTTTTTGCGTCCGATAACGAAAAATTAATATTGGGGGTTTGAGACAGCGAACGGTTTAAGGCCAAAAGGTCTCTGGGGGTTGCGGTTCCCAGATTCAACCGGCCGATCAGCCTTTCCAGATCGGAGACCTCTTTTAAAAGGTGCCGGACCTTATCGCGAAAAATCGAATCGGTAAATTCCGTGACCGCGGCCAGGCGGGTTTGGATCTCGCTTCTTTTTAGCGACGGCCTTAAAAGCCAGTTTCGCAACAATCGGCCGCCCATTCCGGTTACGGTCTCGTCAATGATTCCCAGAAGGGAGCGTTTGTTCGACCGACCCGTTTCACGTGTTTCCGCTATTTCAAGGTTTCTCAGCGTAACGGAGTCCAAAACCATAAAATCATGTGATTGAAAAAAGCCGACCTCGGAAATGTGACCGGCGGAAACCTTTTGGGTCTCCCGGGCATAATGCAGACAGGCTCCCGCAGCCCGGATCGCCTCGGTTTTTCCATCAAGGCCAAAACCCTTTAACTCACGGACCTTAAATTGATGCTGTAAAATGGTTTGACAATCTTCGGGATGAAAAAGCCAATCGTCGAGTGGAGAAAGGGTTGGAGAAAATTTGCCCGAATCGGGCGGCGAAATTGATATTAGGTTTTCGCCTTTTGATTGGAAGTTAACGGATTTTCCACCGAATGTTTCCCCGATTAGTTTGCTCAGGCTTTCGGGAAAAAGGATTTCGGGCGGAGCAAAGCTTTCAATTTCACCGCAGATATCGGAAAAGGCCGTCGGGCCTTCGGTTTGAGTCGCAAGAAATTCGCCGGTTGAAAGGTCCAAAAAGGCCGCCCCGAAAGTTTCACCCGAACCCGACAAGGCCGCCAGATAGACCGTTTCTTTCGATTCAAGCAGTTGGGGATCAATGGCCGTTCCGGGGGTGATGACCCGAACAACCTCCCTTTTTACGAGCTTTTTTCCGGGCCCGGCATCCTCTGTTTGTTCGCAGATCGCCACCCGGTAACCTTTTTTTACCAGTCGGGCAATGTAACCGGCGGCGGAATGGTGGGGAACGCCGCACATCGGAATCGGGTTTTTGGAGCCCTTTTGTCTGGCGGTCAGAGTGATTTCCAACTCGCGGGAACCGATCCGTGCATCCTCGTTGAAAAGTTCGTAAAAGTCTCCCAAACGAAAAAATAGTAAGGTCCCCGGATATTTTTTTTTGATCTCCAAATATTGCCGGAGCATGGGGGTCGTATTTTGCATATTCAAACCAGAGAATTTTGGATTTGTAAAAAGTGTAACTCAATTTGAGGGCAGTTTTAAAATCAGGTTAATTTTTGAATCTAAACTGTTACTTTTGAAAGACATTTGCTAAAATAACCTCTTTCAAGTAATTTTGTAAAAAAGGTCTGCAAATTTTTATCAAACTTTTCCATTTGATTTTGAATCTGAAAGCCAAGAACCAAACAATCCGAAAAGAAATAAAACTGGAGTTAATTCTATGAAAGCAGTAAAATTTTTGGCCGCATTTTGCATTTTGTTTTTTTTGACTGCTCTGGCCAACCCGGCCGTTTTTGGTCAGGAAGAGAACAAAACCGAACCCAAAACCAGTGAAGTTGATAAAAAACAGACCGATGAGAACCCGGACACGGAAGATCAGAAAAGGGTCGAAGAGGTCGATCAGGCCTACCGGAAAAATTTGAAGGAATTGAAGGAGCAAATGGCCTTAAACCGGGGGCGTTCCGATGAGCGTTACCGAATCGGTTTTCAAGACATCATTGAGATTCAGGTTTATCGCCACCCCGAATTATCCGGAAATGTGGGTGTTAACCCGGACGGAACCATCCATTTGTTCCGGATCGACAACCCGATCGTCGCTGTTTGCAAAACCGAAAGAGAACTTGCCGATACGATCGAGGGACTCTACAAGAATTATCTGAGGACCCCGCAGGTCAATGTCCGGGCGGTGGAACAACGCTCGCAGCCTTTTGCCGTGATCGGAGCCGTGGAAAAGCCGGGAAGTTATTTTCTAAACAGAAAGGTTCGTTTAATTCAGTTATTGGCCCAGGCAGGAGGACCGGATGTGGAAAAGGCCGGGATGACCATTCAGGTCGCGAGGATCGGCAATCTGGCGGGTTGTTTGGACAATTCCGATGTGCTGGACGAAAAAGCGGAAGTGGAATTTTTGAGTTTCAATCTGGTTGACATTTTAAAGGGGGAGGAAAATCCCTGGATGGAACCCGGCGATATCGTTTCGGTTTTGGAGGCCGAGGAAGCCTATGTTGTCGGAGACGTAATTGAACCGGCAAAGGTTCAGCTAAAAGCCCCGACGACACTGACCCAGGCGATCGCCAAGGCCGGCGGTTTTGCCAAAAATGCTCAAACTGATAAGGTCACAATCCAAAGGCGTGAAAAGGGAAGTCCGGTCCGGACCGAGTTAACCTACAGCCTGAAAGACATCCGCGATCGGAAAATCCCCGACCCGCTTCTGCAACCGAACGATATTATTATTGTTTCAACCAACAAAACAAAGGCTTTTACCAGCAGCATTCTGAAGGCTTTTACGGGAGGAATCGGAAATCTTTTTTACGGGATCAAGCCATTTTAAAAAAGGCTTGAAATTTCAATATGCAAAAAAGTCAGGAAATTATTCAAAAAAAAGCCCCCGACTCGGCCGAAATCGAAAGACCATTTGAGCCGCAACCTCCCTCTTATAACGGGGCTCGCTATCCCGGTTACCGGAACGAGTTTTCTCAGGAAGGCTTTCAACTGATCGATTACTGGCGGGCGATCCGCAAACGGCTTTGGCTGGTGATCGGGATCACGGTTTTGATCACCACCATTGTTGCCATATATATGGCCCGAAAACCGAATGTGTACATGGCCAAGGCGGTTGTTCAGGTGGATCTCGAACAGGCCAATCCCGATCTGGTTACCGACAATAAAAGGCTTCCGATGACCAATTCGGATCCCGCATATTTTAACACTCAACTTCAACTTCTGGATTCCGAGGGCCTGCTCCGGCGGGTTATCAAGGAGCTTAGCCTGGATTCCAACAAGGAATTTCAATTGGCCAAAAGCGAAGGCTCCTCCCCGGTGCGTTCGATCCTGAAAGCGATCGGGTTGGTTCGTGAAACCGAAAAGAAAGACGACAAGGGGGTTGGCGAAGTTTCGGTGGCTTCCGATACAAACCTGGCTTCGTCCGAAGAAATTGCCGAGGCCATCCGCCTTGCTCCTTACGTTGAGGTAATTCGGAAAAGCCTTGGGATCGAGCCGATTCGCGAGGCCCGGGCGACAATCAAGGACACGCGCCTGATTGAGATCTCATTCCGCCATACCGACCCCGAACTGGCGGCATTGGTGGTCAACGGGGTCGCTTCGACCTTTACCAAGGTAAATCAGGAAAAGAAATTTGGGACCAGCCGAAAAACCAACGAGTTTCTCGAAGAAAGGATCGCCAACCTGCAAGCCGAGATAAAACAAAAGGAACTTAAACTCGAGGAACTTTACAGCAAGGCCGGAATACTCAAACCGGAGGATGAGCCCTCAGTTGCAATGACCCGGCTTTCGGGCTTGAACAAGGATCTTTTGGAGGCTGAGAACGAACGAAAGAACGCCGAGGCGGCTTATTTTTCGGTCAAGGATTCACCCGAGAAAATCAAAGACCTGACCGAGGAGTTAATAATCCGTTACAGCACCGAAAGAGAAAATGACATTCGCAATCTGGTTAATGAGACGGCCAAGGAGGTGGCAAGGTTAAAAGCGACCCGGGCCAAACTTTTGGAGGAATACGTCGAATCGGCCCCCGAGATCAGGGAGTATGACAGGCAGATCAAAACTCTTGAGGATGAGGTTCAAAAAGCCCGAAAGCGAAACGAAGCGGCGCTGGAGGATTTTCGGGAAAGGGCGGCCAAAACCATTCTTAATAATTTGCAAACCAAATATATTCAGGCAAAGGCAAAAGAGGATAAGGTCCGGGCTGCCTATGATCAGCAATACGGTCTGGCGAAGGGACAAAATCAGGCGGCCGTCCTGATCAAATTGCTTGAACAGGAGATCGAAACCAAAAAGGGTTTTTTGAAAAACCTGAACGAAAATCTGAGCGGCAGCGACGTCATCGCTGCGGGAACCGAAAATAACATCTCGGTTGCTGAGATCGCCATTCCGCCCGACACCCCCGTTTCGCCCCGAAGACTGATGACGGTCGGAGCCGCATTTTTGTTATCCACTTTGTTTGGAATGGGTTTGGCCCTCTTTCTTGAGTATCTGGATGATACTATCCGGACAACTGAAGAGATCGAAAATTATCTTCAGCTTCCGGCTCTGGCGGCCATCCCGATCATCGATTCGATGCCCAAAAGAAGGCTCCTTCTGGTCGGTTCGGGTGAGGAGGAGGTCGCTACCCGCGAATCCGAGCTTTTGATTCACACCGATACCCGTTCATCTCTGGCCGAATCATTTCGCCAGCTGAGAACCTCGATTCTCCTTTCAACCGCCGGGCATGCTCCGAAATCGCTTTTAATTACATCGAGCCTTCCGGCGGAGGGAAAAACGACGACGGCGATCAACACGGCGATCAGTCTGGCTCAAACCGGCGCAAAGGTCCTTGTGATTGATTCCGATATGCGGCGCCCGAGACTCCACAGTGTTTTTAACACCAGTAATGCGAATGGTTTAAGCACTCTTTTATCAAGTGAATTGTCAGAGAAGGAGGTTATGGAAACGATTCAATTTGAGGAGGCCTCAAATTTGTATCTGTTAACCTCCGGGCCGGTTCCGCCCAACCCGGCGGAGTTGATCGGTTCCGAACAGATGTCAAATTTGCTCAAGCTAACTCAGGAAAAATTCACACATGTTGTGGTTGACTCACCTCCCATCGCTTCTTTCACCGACGGTGTTCTAATCGCCTCAATGGTTGACGGGGTTATTCTGGTGGTTCACGCCGGGAAAAGCTCACGGCAGGTCGTCAGGCGTTCCCGCCAACTTTTGAATGAAATCGGAGCGAAAATCTTCGGCGTTGTTTTAAATAACGCCAACTTACGTTCACAGGATAATTATTATTATTATCAAAGCTATTATCATCGGGACAATTACCGGCATGATGATGAATAGTAATTTAACGGGCAAAAATTCTCCCCTTTTTCCAAGTTAATAAGAGGAATTTCTTGCCGATCTTTTTTTAACCGAAACAAAAAAGTTTAACCGGAGTTTTTTAAACCGGGAAATTTGAAAGAGAAAAGTTTCACGAAGTTAGTATGGAAGAGAAAACAAAGGTCCTGGTGACTGGGGCGGGCGGATTCATTGGCAGTCATCTTGTTAGATATTTAAGGAATAAGGGTTATTGGGTTCGGGGAGTTGATCTGAAATATCCCGAATTCGGAGAAACCGAGGCCGATCAGTTTGAAATTCTCGATCTGCGACGTTGGGATGATTGTCTTCAAGCCACCCGCCAGATTGATGAGGTTTACGCGTTGGCGGCCGACATGGGGGGAATGGGGTTTATCTCCTCGCATCACGCACAGATTTTATACAACAATTCGCTGATCAATCTTCACACCTTGAACGCGGCCAAGATTAACAGTGTTAAGCGTTATCTTTACACAAGTTCGGCCTGCGTTTATCCCGAGCATTTACAGGAAGATGCCAATGTTCGACCCCTAAAGGAAGAGGACGCCTATCCGGCCTTCCCGCAGGACGCTTACGGTTGGGAAAAACTGATTTCCGAAATACTCTGTATGCATTATCGTCAGGATTACGGGATCGAAACCCGGACGGTTCGCTTTCATAATATTTTCGGCGAGAAGGGAACCTGGGAGGGGGGCCGGGAAAAGGCCCCGGCGGCCATGTGCCGAAAGGTGGCGATGGCCAAACTAACCGGAAAAAATGTGATTGAGATCTGGGGCGACGGAGAGCAAACCCGTTCTTTTTGTTATATAGAGGATTGTCTGGAGGGAATTTACCGCCTTATGCGTTCCGATTTTCACGAGCCCATCAATCTTGGTCAGGACCGGATGGTGACGATCAATCAACTGGCGGACATGGTGGCGGAAATCGCCGGAATTTCGATCGTCAAGAAACATGTCGAAGGCCCCCAGGGAGTGCGGGGCAGAAATTCCGATAACAATAAATTAAGAGAGATTCTGAGCTGGGAACCGCAGATTTCCCTCGAATCAGGCCTTGAGATCACCTACAAATGGATCGAGGAACAGGTCCGCCGAAAATTGATAAGAGAGGAGAAGGAAAGGTCTTTCTCCCACATCATGATCGGTTCTTAAAAAAACACAAACAGAAGCGAAGGAACAAACAAAAGCAAATGATTGAAAACGTATCGGTAATCGGTCTGGGAAAACTCGGAGCCAGTATGGCCGCGGCTTTTGCCAGCCGGGGGTTGAATGTGATCGGGGTTGATGTCAACGAAACCTCGGTGAATTTGGTCAATGAGGGGAAGGCTCCGGTTCAGGAAACCGATCTCGACAAATATATTTCCGAAAACCGCGAAAGGATCAGGGCGACCCTCAGCCATGAGGAGGCGGTCCTCAATACCGATGTCTCATTCGTGATCGTTCCAACGCCAAGCGATGAAAACGGATCCTTTTCGCTCCAATATGCCGCCTGGGCCTACAGGGAATTGGGGAAGGCCCTGGCCAAAAAAGAGGGGTATCACAACATCGTTTTAACCAGCACGGTGTTGCCCGGTGCAACCCGTTACGGTCTGATCCCGATCCTCGAAAAAGAATCCGGGAAAACGGCCGGGAAAGATTTCGGCGTTTGCTATAGTCCCGAATTTATCGCCCTTGGAAGCATTATCAAAAATTTTCTGAACCCCGATTTTACCCTTTTGGGAGAACTGGACCAAAAAAGCGGTGATCAGGTCGAGGATGTTTATTCGAGGGTGATGTTAAATGACGCCCCCTGCAAAAGGATGAGTCTGGAAAATGCGGAACTGACCAAGATCTCCGTCAACACCTTCGTTACAACCAAAATCACCTTTGCCAATATGCTGGCCGATCTTTGCGAGAGAATCCCGGGCGGAGATATTGATGTCGTAACCGATGCCTTGGGAACAGATTCGCGGATCGGGCGCAAATACCTGACCGGTTCGCTGGGTTACGGAGGCCCCTGTTTCCCGAGAGACAATGTGGCTTTGAGTTATCTGGCAAAGACACTCGGAAGCCGGGCCGAATTGGCCGAGACAACCGACGGTTTTAATCGTTCGATGGCCAAAAGGATCGTTGAAAAAATGCGCTCGATCGTCAAACCCGGAACCACTGTGGCGATCCTCGGTTTGGCATATAAACCATTTTCCCACGTCGTCGAGGAATCTCAGGGAATTTATCTGGCGGAATCGCTGACCAAGGCCGGGGCCAGGGTGGTGGCTTACGACCCGCTGGCCAATGAATCGGCGGAATCGGTTCTAAAGGGAAGCATAGTCATTCTCGACTCCGCCCGAAAATGTCTGGAACAGGCCGAGGTCGTTCTGGTCACAACGCCCGACGAGGAATTCAAAAATTTGAAGGCCGCAGATTTTTCCAATTCGAATTCGCCCATCACATTGGTTGATTTTTGGAGGATCATGCCCGAGGAGATTAGAGCGGACGAAAATATCGAATACATCGCGGTCGGAACCTGTTCAACCGATTCCGAAAAAAACATCGAACGCCTTTATCAACTCTGGAACGAAACCACCAACGCGGCGTTTTAGGCAATGGATCCGAAAAAGATCAAAGTCGAGATTGTAACCCCGGTTCACAACCGCCGTGAAATTACCCTTCAGTGTTTACGGAGCATCCGCCGTTTGGAGGATGAGGGTTTGGAAATTCACACAGTGGTCGTCGATGACGGTTCGACCGATGGAACCGGTGAGGCGATTGAAAAGGATTTTCCCGAGGTTCAGGTGGAAAAAGGCGACGGGAATCTCTGGTTTACCGAGGGAACAAACGTCGGGGTTCGGGCGGCGCTCAAACGCGCCCCGGATTACGTGCTGATGATCAACGACGATCAGGTCTTTGATTCAAAAGCCCTTCAATATCTGATCGAGACGGCCGAGAAAAATGGTCGGTCGGTCGTCGGTTCGCTTTTGCTTTTGTGGGATACGCCCCACAAACTTTTTCAGGTTTCCCCCCAATGGCAAACTCTTTCGGGCGGCTGGCGCCATTGGTATCACCAGACCGTCTGGACAATCCCCCAAAAACCCTGGAAGGTGGATCTGATAGTCGGGAATTGCGTTTTGATCCCGATCGATGCGATCCGCGAGGAGGGTTTGATGAATTCGGCCCGTTATCCGAATTTCGGAGATGCCGAATACACTCCGCGTTTGCGGAAAAAGGGCTGGAAACTTTTGATCGACCCGAGAGCCAGGGTCTTTTGCCAGCCCAACAATATCCCGGCCAAGGTGACCCGGATGACTTTGAGGCAAAAGTTTGACGCCCTTTTTCTTAATCTCGGCCATATTCATAATCTGCGGCGAAGGTTTTACTCAAACTGGGATGGTGCGCCCAACAAGTTTCAAGGGGTGGCGGCATTTGTGGTTTTTTTCATTCGTTTAATTTTTAGGAAAAACGCCGAAAGCGGCTGGGCGCTTGGAAAAAAAGAGAAACCGCTTTCGGAAACCTTTTCCCGATCGATCCTCGGGGATTAGGCTTTTTTACCGTTTTTTTTTAATGGTTCAACCAAAGCCTTAAATGTCCGAATGCCGACCCCTCAACCTTTGCTTTAAGTAATTCGCCTCTTTTCAAAAAAAATGGTTACAAAACCGAAAAAGGTATTTTATGTGTGGGATTACGTCGAATGGGGCGGAGCCCAGATATATTTTTTCGGTTTGATCAAAAAAATCAGGGAAAAAGCGGAGGTCAGCGTGATCCTGCCCCGGAATTCCGATCAACAACTGTTACAGTTCATCGAAAATCTGGGGGTCAGTTGCGAATTCCTCGATACCCAAACCGATGCCGGCCGGGCCGAAAACCTCCGGAGGAAACTGCAAAAACATTGGAAAAAATTCAAAAGCGAAAGGTCGGTTCTGAGATTTTTAAAAACCCGCGATCTCGGAAAAAGCGTCATTCACATCGAATTTGCCCCCTGGCAATCTCTATTTTCGCTGGTCCGGCTCTGTCTTTGGCGACAAAAGGTGTTCATCACCATGCATAACTCACTCCCTCGGGTCCCGCCCTGGCGTTTTTTTTTGTGGAAGTTGAAGTTTTGGATCATTACCCGGTTTGATAATTTTCATATCTTCGCCTCAAATCAGGATGCCAAGGAAAGCCTCCGGCCGCTGGTAAACGATAATTTTTTCAAAAAGATCCGGGTAACCTATACGAATGTTAATCCCGGGGAGATCGACAGGGCGCTGGAAATGCCTCTGGAAAGGGAAAATCTCTGCCGCCGGTTTAACATTCCCAAAGATAAATTCCTCGTGTTTTGCGTCGGGCAATTTATCGACCGCAAAGGGCGTTGGACCTTTTTGGAGGCGGCCAAAAAGGTTTTCGTCGAAGATCGGGATTTCGCATTTGTCTGGATTTCAAATTCAAAACCGACCGAAACGGACTTGGAAAAAGCCCGAAATCACGGTCTCGGTGAGAATTTTATTTTTATCACTTCGGATCAGGTGGGCCGCGAGCATATCGATCTTTTCAAATTAATGCGGTTAGCCGATCTTTTCGCCCTGGTCAGCTTTCAGGAGGGGCTACCGATCTCGCTTTTGGAAGCGATGGCCCTTGGGCTGCCATCGATTTCAACCAATGTCAATGCCATTCCCGAGGCCATCAGGCATCTGGAAACGGGTTGGCTGATCGAACCCGGCGACGCCCTGGGACTGGCCCGCGCGTTTCGAGAGTTGAAATCTGATCCGGCTTTGCGGAAGACTCTTGGAAGTAAGGGGCGGGAACTGGTTCTGGAAAAGTTTGACGAAAGGGTTGTGGCTCAAATTGCCCTGGAAAGTTACCAGCGGGCGTTTGAAGGGGAATGATGGAGAAAAAAAGGGCCGAAACCGGAAAAAATATTTTAAAAAATGTCCTGTACGGTTTTTCCACCTGGATCCTTCCCATCGGGCTGGGTTTTTTTGCCACCCCGATTTTGGTTAAATCACTCGGCGATGAGGATTACGGGATTTACGCGCTCGTTTTGGGGTTCATCGCCTATTCGTTTAATTTCAGCATCGGCCGGGCCATAACCAAATATATCTCCGAATACCGTTCGACCGGGGAAAACGAAAAGATCCGGGACGTGATTTCGGCCACCTTTTTTTTGAACCTGACGATCGGTCTGGCCGGTGTCCTGGTCATTTTTCTTTCCGCCCGTTGGTTTGTGGTTGATGTTTTCAGGATCGAAGAAGTCTCGCGGCAAAAATCAATTTATTCGTTTTATCTGGCCTCGCTGATAATTTTTTTGACCATGCTATCGCAGGTCTTCAACGCCGTCTTGCAGGGGATCCACCGGTTTGATGTCTATTCCAAAATATTCAATTTCAACACTCTGGCGTTGATGATCGGCAATATTTGGCTGGCTCTTCGGGGGCACGGTCTGCTATCGCTTTTGGTCTGGAACCTTTCGGTTTCGCTTCTGACGTGCCTTTTTTATTTTTTCGGGGCCAGGCGTTTGCTTCCGGAATTCGGTTTGAGGTTTTCCTTTCCGCGTGAGGCTTTGAAAAAAGTGTTAAAATTCAGCTCGGGGGTCATCGGTTACCAGATTCTGGCCAATTTTTTACTGTTGTTTGAAAGGGGGTGGATCACCCGCAAACTCGGTTCCGGGGTTTTGACCCATTACGTCGTCCCGATGATGCTGAGCCTTTACATTCACGGGTTTATTTCAAGTCTGATGATCGTCATTTTCCCTTTGGCCAGCGAGTTGAATGAAAACCGGGAAAGACTCCTCAGTTTATATCTGAAGGCGACGAAAATTGTTTGCCTGATCGTGGCCTTTCTGGGGATGACCCTGATCGTTCAAAGCCGTGTTTTTTTGACCCTTTGGATGGGGACCGATTTCGCCGAACGCTCGTCCGAGATCTTGATATTCCACACGGTAACCTTCAGCTTGCTGGCCGTTTTGACGGTTTCCTGGCAGATGACCGAGGGGCTGGGTTTTCCCGAATATAATTTTAAGATTTTTTCGGTTTGTTTGTTTTTAACGGTTGTTTTCACCCTTGTGTTAACCGCACCATACGGAGGGATCGGGGTGGCGGCGGCCCGTTTGATCGGTTTTGCGACCATTTTCTTTTCAATTTTTTATGTGGAAAAATGGTTTTTCGGAAAGATCCAGTACAGGGCCTGGGGAAGGATCATTTTTATCCTTGGGGTCGCAACCGGTTTTGCGGCATTGATCGAAATTGTAATTATCCGTTTGGGGGAAGGCTGGCCGGTTTTCTTCGGTTCAGTGCTGGCGGGGGGAATTGTTTACATTCTGACCGCATTTTTATTGGGGTTCGTGTCCAAGGAAGAATTGGCTCTGGCAAAACATATTTTTAAACGGCAAACTTAGAAATGAGCAAGAAAATGGAACTGGTTCAAAGGGTGGATTTCATCAAAAAAGCCTGTGAGGGAAAAAAGGTCCTCCATCTGGGTTGCACCAATTACCCGTACACCCGCGAGGCGCTTGAAAATAAAATGCTTTTGCACGATGATCTGGCCGACATCTCGGGGGAGCTTTACGGATTCGATTTTGACCAGGAAGGGCTGGACATTCTTTTGGAAAAAGGGGTTAAAAATCTATTTCGGGCGGATTTGGAAAAACTGGAAGAGGTTGACCTCGACGAGACCTTTGATGTGATAATCGCCGGCGAGATCATCGAACATTTGCGAAACCCGGCGCTTTTTCTTTTGGGGATCCAAAGATTTATGAAACCCGAGACCAATCTTGTGATAACAACCGTAAACGCCTATTGCGCTTTTCGGTTTATGATTTACGGTTTGCGGGGAAAGGGCGGGAAAAACGAACCAGTTCATCCGGATCATGTGGCTTATTATTCCTACAAGACGCTTAGTCTGGCGGTTAAAAGAGAGAATCTGACGATTAAGGATTTTTATTTTTACGACATTGGCCGGGAGCACCGGCCCTTTAATCCCTGGTATTACAATCTGATAAACGATATTTGCGTCAAAATCGCCCCGCAACTCGGGGACGGCGTGATCGCCGTTTGCGGTCTTGGAGATGATTCGGTCGATGAGTAAGGAACTTGGTTTCATTCAAAAATTAACGAGGCTTTACACCTTTTATTCGCCGATCCGCAAGGGGAAATATCGCTTGGCCGAAGCGAGCCTGAAATTGGCCGGTGAGGTTCCCCGGCAGGTCCTCGCCCGGACAAAAGACGGGAGAACGTTGAGGGTGAATTTCGACAATCATTTCGCCCATTTTTTATATTTCATCGGCGAATATGAGAGGGCGATCACCGAGATCATCGAAAAATTGATCGAACCCGGAGATATTTGTTTGGACATAGGGGCCAATATCGGTTGGTTTACGACCCTTTTCCAAAAACTGGTCGGGGAAAACGGGGCGGTTCATTCGTTTGAACCGGTTCCTCCAACTTTTAAAGTATTGGAAGAAAATGTAAAATCGAATGTAAACAGCCGGGTTGTCCGGATCAACAATGTCGCCCTGGGCGATCGGGAAGATGAGGTGAGCCTCCATCTTTTTCCGGATCGTTCCGACGGCCACGCCTCGGTCTCGAATTTCGGTGAGACGGCATTTGAGGAGTTCAGATGCCGCCAAACGACCCTTGACAGCTACCTGACAGAGAAGGGAATTTCCGGGGTTAAATTTGTCAAGGCCGATATCGAAGGCGCTGAGTTGTTTATGTTGAGGGGGGCGGGGCTTTTGTTTGAGCAAAAAATTCCCCCGATCTTCGAAATTGAAATGGCTCTTGACACGACCCGGGGATTCGGTTACCTGCCCAACGACATTGTTGATTTTATGAGGCAAAAGGGCGATTTTGAGTTTTACGCGATCGAGGAGCCGAATGGCGGCCTTAAGAAAATAAAGGGATTTGAGCCTGATCAAAAAGGAGCCAATGTTCTTTGCCGGCCGACGGGAGAATACGAAAGGCTTTTCAGAAAATTGAATGTGAAATAAATCTGGATCGATGGAAAATTTCAAAACAAACAAACAGGGCGGAGTTGCCCGTGGGAACCCGAATTTTGTTCTCCCGGCGGCGATTTTGTGGGGCATTGTGATCGGAGTCATTCTGGCCATATTTTGGTACAATTCCGATTTCAGTTCCTCGCTTCAGAGAATTTACCTTCTGCCCTGGAGTTTGTTGACCGGAGTGATTTTGCTGGCTCCCTCGATCTACTTCGTTTACAAAAAAAAATTCGACCCCTTTCATCCCCTGGTTTTCGGGGTTTGGTCGTATCTTTTTCCCGCTTTTGTGATCGGCGGTTTGATCCTGGCCTTTGGTTGGTCCGATCCCTATTATCTGACCTTTGTCGAAAACCCGCGATTTAATTTGCCGCTTAGTTTGATGTACGTGGCGATCGGTTATTTGGGAATCGTTGCAGGGTATTTTGTCCCTTTGGGAAGGATCGGGGCCGAAAAAACCGAAAAGTGGCTACCGAAATGGAACTGGCGACCGAATGAGGTCTGGGTGCCCGGGATCTTTTTGATCCTGGCCGGGATCGGTTTTAACATTTTCGGTTTTTTGCAGGGGCTTCTGGGTTTTCAAAGGGTCGATGAGATCGGTATCTTCGACGGCCTTTTGTTTTTTCTGGTAATAATTTTGACCGAAGGAAGCCTTCTGCTTTGGCTCGGAATTTTCAGCGTCAAGGAAAAAAAAGGAATTTACTACCTGATTTTGTTGGCACTGATTGCGATCATCCCGCTGAAAATGGGTCTTCAGGGAAACCGCGGAAGCCTTTTATCGAGCATTATTCCGATCGGGCTGGCCTTTCAGTATTCGGGGCGTCGTTTAAAGGGGATTCACACGGTTGTTTTGGGCGGCGCATTGGTGGTGGCGGTATTTATCGGAATGATTTACGGAACCGCTTTTAGAAACATCAAGGGATCGGAGGCCCGGATCAATGCCGGTGATTATTTCGGACAGGTTTCGGCCACACTCGATTATCTGACGACCAAGGATCCCGGCTACATTTTTTCGGAATCGGTGGCGACGCTGGCCGAGCGGATCGAAAATCTAAGCGCCCTCGGGGTGGCCGTCGCAAATTACGAAAAACTTGCCCCGTATGAATCGAACTTCGGAATTGAGAACAATATCATAAACGATCTTTACACTTCGCTGATCCCGAGGTTTATCTGGCCCGACAAACCGCCAACTTCTGATGCCCGGGCCTACAGCGACTTGTATTTTAATTACAGCGAAAACTCTTTTGCGGTAACCCCTTTCGGGGATCTTTTGAGAAATTTCGGACCCTTGGGGGTTCCTCTGGGGATGTTTTTGATCGGAATTTATTTCCGTTGGATCTACACCCAGTTGATCGAAACCAGTTCGCCGACGCTCTGGAAAAAGGTGTCTTATTATCTGTTGTTGATCGTCGTTTCGTTTGAGGCCTTTTACGCCACGATCTTTCCGACGCTGATCAGGACGGTTTTTATTTTGATCGTAAGCCTTTTTGTTTCAAATATGATTATTAATCAGATCAGGGTTTCTCAAAAAAAATCCCTTGGAAACTAGGGGGGGGCGTTCAAGCCTTGAGGCTCTCAAACCGGAGAGAAAAGAATGGGGATCGGAAATAAAATAAAGGGGATCGGCGAGATCTGGCAATTTGACAATCACTGGCAATTGTTTTTTAACCGGCTTTTTTTTTCGGGCGAAAAAATCAATGTCTACCGGCTGAAAAACCTGGAGTTCATTTGCGACCATTCGGCCGGCGATGTCAACGGGGCCCGCGAGGTTTTAACCACCGACATGTATCGCGGTTTTCTGGCAAAAATGGAATTGACGGGGCCATTAAAAATCCTCGATCTCGGTTCAAACAACGGCGGTTTCCCGTTGCTCTTGGCCTCGGAAAACAAAAAAATTGAAAAACTGGTCTGCGTTGAATTCAATCCGGAAACCTTTTCCCGTTTGAGGTTCAACATTGAAAGAAATCTGGACTGCGAATTTACGCCCTTGAATGTCGGGGTGTGCGGGGACAACCGGGAAATCCGGTTTGATCTTCAAAACGGTTCGGGAACCTCGGTCAATATTTACGGCCAAAAGGGTTTGGAATCGGAGAATGGGGTTCGGGTTCCGGGTGAGACTTTCGATCAGATTTACGAGCGCAATTTCAAAGGTGAAACCGTTGATATTTGCAAAATGGACATCGAGGGGGCCGAATTCGAGGTTTTCGGTTCGGGAAAATGCCTGTCATTGACCAATTGCCGGTATCTGCTGATCGAAATTCATCACGAAAAGGGCACTCCCCGGGATTTGGTTCTGGAAAGTCTCAGTGAACTCGGGTTTCGGGAGGCCGATCCGCCACAACCGAGAGATGAGTTTCACCACGTGCATTTGTTTTTCAATAAAAAATTTTAAAGGTTAAAAACAACTCAAATTAATGGAAAAAATAGTTTTCACCAATGGCTGCTTTGATATTTTGCATCCGGGTCATCTGGACCTTCTGGAGCGGGCGAGCCGTTTGGGAACGAGGTTGATAGTCGGGATCAACAGCGACCAATCGGTTCGGGCGATCAAAGGGCCGCCCCGTCCATTTTTCGGTCAGGAGGATAGAAAAGCCCTTTTGTTGGGGCTCAAACCGGTGGACGAGGTGTTCATTTTTGAAGAAACAACCCCCGAGAATCTGATCCGGAGGATAAAACCGGATGTGCTGGTCAAGGGGGGGGATTGGCAACCGGGGGAGATCATCGGTTCGGATTTCGTTCGGGAAAACGGCGGGGAAGTGGTTTCTCTGCCGCTGGTTGACGGGTATTCGACCAGCAATTTGGTGGAAAAGATCAATCGGATTCCGGATCCCGAAAACCCGGACACTCCTTCGGATCTTTCCGAAACCGTTGGACTGGCGGCAAAATCCCTGAAGGCGCACGTGGAACTATTTAATCTGATCAAAACGGATCAGATTCCTCTCATCGAACTTTGCGCCGACGAGATCTTTTCCGCTTTGGAAAGGGGAGGAAAAATCCTGATCTGCGGCAACGGGGGAAGCGCGGCCGACGCCCAGCATATCGCGGCCGAATTTGTCGGACGTTACGAGCGGGAAAGGATCGGTTTGCCGGCCATCGCTTTGACGACGGACACCTCGGCCCTGACTGCTTTGGGTAATGATTACGGCTTCGAAAGGGTTTTCGCCCGTCAGGTTGAGGCTCTGGCGAGGGAAGGTGATCTTTTGATCGGAATCAGCACGAGCGGAAACTCCCCCAATATCAACGCCGCCGTGATGTCGGCCAGGAAAAAGGGGTGCTCGACCATCGGGTTAACCGGAAAGGGAGGGAAAAAACTGGCCTCCCTATGTGACCTCGCCATCCTTGTTCCCGAAGTCCGAACCGCCCGAATTCAGGAAGCCCATATTACGATCGGCCATATTTGGTGTGAAATTGTGGATTCCAAACTGGACCGGGCCGAAACGCCGGAAACCGGGGAATAATTTCAATGAAAATTTTGAAAAACTTCTCAAGGGTAAGGGTTTTGGTCATCGGCGACATAATGCTGGATCAATATTGGTGGGGAAATGTTAAAAGGATTTCTCCGGAGGCTCCGGTTCCGGTTGTCCGCTTGGAAAGGACGAGTTTGGTGGCGGGCGGGGCGGCCAACGTTGCGGCCAACGTTGCGGGGCTTGGTGCGAATCCTTTTTTGATCGGGGTAATCGGAAACGATACCGAAGGCCGACAGTTTAAGGAAATTCTGGAAAAAAACGGGGTGCCGGGCAATTTTTTGATAAAAAGCCCGGAAAGACCGACCACCATTAAGACAAGGGTCGTTGCGCACAGCCAGCAAGTTGTCAGGATCGACAGGGAAGTGGCGGAGGGGCTGTCGGAAAAGGAGGAAAAAAGCGTTTGGAGAAAAGCGGAAAGACTTTTTTCGGAGACCGACATTGTCGTTATTTCGGATTACGCCAAAGGGGTTTTGACCGAGGAACTGCTTTCGCGTCTGATAACGAAAGGGAAGGCTCAAAAAAAAATGATTCTGATTGATCCGAAGGGAAAGGATTACCGGAAATATGCCGGGGCCAGCCTTTTGACCCCCAATAAAAAAGAGGCTGCCGAGGCCTGCGGTTTGGAGGAAGATGGCCCGGGCGTAATAAAAAAAGCTGGGGAGGAGCTGATAAAGCGTCTGCAACTCGAAGCCCTCCTGATAACCCGAGGGGAGGAGGGAATGACCCTTTTTCGGAAAGGCAAACCCCCGGTCGAACAAAAAGCTCTGGCCCGAAAGGTTTACGATGTCACAGGAGCTGGAGATACGGTTATTTCGACGCTGGCGGTTGCGCTGGCCGCCGGTGGGGATCCGTTGGAATCCTCCCAACTGGCAAATACGGCGGCCGGGTTGGTGGTTGAGAAAATGGGAACGACTACGATAAAATTCAATGACTTAAAAAAAGGTCTGCGGGGTTAAGTTCCTCAAACTTACAAAAACTGTAAAATAATTTTGGATTTAAAACGAATTTTAATATTTCGAATCGGTCATTTGGGGGATACCCTTGTTTCATTGCCCGCCTTTTGGGCGGTTCGCAAAACATTCCCCGACGCCCAATTAACGCTTTTAACAAATACCGACGTTAAAAATCCGAATTACATAGCCGCCCAACAGGTTTTGCCGGGGAAAAATCTTTTTGACGCAACCATCAATTACCCGAGCGGTGTTTCAAAATTCTCATCACCCGGCTCATTTTACAGGCTTTGGCGGGAGATCAGGTCCGGAAAATTCGATGCGGCGGTTTACCTTATGACCAGAAACCGATCAATTCGCCAGATCCAAAGAGACGTCTTTTTTTTTCGTTTGGCGGGGATCAGGAAGGTTTTCGGCGTCGATTATCTGAAGAAAAACATTGTGGATGCGGAAAAAATGGTTTCCCAGACAAAAACCGACAGGGAAGGGGATTTTTTGCTGGAAAGCCTGTGGATGGACGGGTTCCCCATCAAAACAGGAACCGACTTTTTCCCCGAACTCCTACTCACCCCGGAGGAAAAGAGATTCGCCCTTGACTGGTTAAAAAAAAAGACCCGCGAGGGCGGAAAAACTCCGGTTTTTATCGGGGTCGCCCCGGGGAGTAAATGGGAATCAAAGGTTTGGGAAGAGGGAAGATTTGCCCGGGTTGTGGCGGAACTGATCCGGGAAAAAAATGTTTTTCCCATTGTTTTCGGGGGGCGCGAGGACAAAGAAAAAGGGGATCGGTTGGTGGCAGTTTGGAAAAGGGGATGCAATGCGGCCGGTGAATTGAACATCCGTCAGGCGGCGGCGGCCCTCGAAAACTGCCGTTTATATTTGGGAAACGACACCGGAACCATGCATCTGGCGGCCTCCGTCGGTGTCAGATGCGTTGCCATTTTCGCCGCCATAGATCTTCCGGGCCGTTGGGAACCGAACGGGGATGGACACAGGATTTTCAGGCGTCGGGTGGAATGTGCCGGTTGCCTGACCCCCGTTTGTTTCAACCGAAATAAATGCTTGGATCTGGTCGGTGTTGGGGAGGTCGCGGAGGCCTGTCTGGAAATACTGGAAGGGAAGAATTAATTTGTCCAAACCAAAGATACTTGTAGTTTGTGATTATTACCTCCCCGGTTACAAAAGCGGCGGCGGGATGAGGACCATTGTCAATATGGTTGATCGTTTGAGGGATCGTTTTGATTTTTGGATCATCACCCGGGACCATGACGGAAAACTGGACAAAGAGCAGTACAGGGATGTGGAGATCGACGCCTGGAACGATGTCCGGGGGGCGAGGGTTTTTTATTTGTCCAAGCCAAACATCGGTTTGAGAAAACTGAGGAGTCTGGTTTTGGAGGTGGAACCCGATGCAATTTACGCCAACAGTTTTTTTTCAACCCTGGCGATCTTTGCCCTAAAACTCCGAAAATTAAAGTTAATTACCAAGGTCCCGATCGTGATCGCCCCCTGCGGCGAATTGACGGACGGGGCTCTGAAAATAAAATCCGGAAAAAAAAGGGCCTTCCTGAAAATTTCCGGGTTGTCGGGGCTTTACAACGATGTCATTTGGAAAGCCTCTTCGGAACTGGAAAAAGAGGAGATCCTTCGGGTAAAGGGAAAAGGCGGGAGAATCTTCATCGCCCCGGATCTGCCCCCTAAGATTTTACTGGAGGACTTTTGTCCAGAAAAAAAACCGGAGAAAATAAGCGGGGAGGCGAGGTTTGTTTTTTTGTCGAGGTTTATGCCGAAAAAAAACTTCAAGTGGTTGCTCGAAAACTTTCCCGAAACCGGCGCCCGCTTAACGATCGATATTTACGGCCCTTTGGAGGATCGCAATTATTGGGAAGAATGCCAAAGAATCATCGAGAAGTTTCCACCCAACATTTCAATAAAGGCAAGGGATTCAATTCCTTACGAACAGGTTTGTGAGAAACTGCTGGAGTATCATTTTTTTATTTTACCGACCCTTTCGGAGAATTTCGGCCACGTATTTCTGGAGGCTCTGGCGGCTGGATGCCCGCTTGTGATCAGCGACAGAACCCCCTGGCTGGGATTGGAAAAAAAGGGAATCGGATGGGATCTTTCTTTGGAGGAGCCGGAAAAATGGGCGGAGGTAATAAAAAAATGCCTGGAGATGAACGCCGGGGATTACGTCCGTCTCTCGGGTAAAGCCCGAAGTTTTGCCCTCGTTTGGCTTGCGGACGAAAAAGTCGAACGGGACACGGTTGAGGTTCTAAATTATAGTTTAAGTAAAAGATCAGCTTTTTAGATTTAAATGACTAAATAACTTTCTTTAGTGAATTAAACCTATAGTTTAAATGTCTGTTTTTCGACATTTGCACAAGTACTCCAAGGTTATTTTGGGTTTTTTATGAGATTATTAATTTTCGGGGGCGCCGGTATGCTCGGGCATAAACTGGTTCAGACCCTCGGAACCGATTTCGAGGTTTTTTCGACCGTCCGGGGCGAGTTTTCCCGGTATCAGAGACTGGGAATATTCGATCGAAAAAGGACGTTTGAAAAGGTCGGGGCCGAGGATGAGGAATTGATCAAGAAGATCGTCCATCAGGTGAAACCGGACGTCTTGATCAACGGGATCGGGGTGATCAAACAGCTTCCAACCTCAGGGGATGTCATTCAAACCCTGAGAATAAATTCCATTTTCCCCCATCAGTTGGCGAAAATGGCCGGGGATGCGGGAATTCGCCTGATCACCATCAGCACCGATTGCGTTTTTTCCGGAGACAAGGGAAATTATTCGGAGGGGGATTTTTCGGACGCGAGGGATTTGTACGGGAAAAGCAAAAATCTGGGGGAGGTTCAAGAGGGGAATTGTTTGACCTTGAGAACTTCGATTATCGGCCGGGAATTGTTTACCGGCCACAGTCTGGTGGAATGGTTTTTGTCAAACAGGGGGGGAAGGGTTCGCGGATTTTCCGGGGCCATTTATTCCGGTTTTCCGACCGTTGAGTTTGGTCGGATTCTGGCGGATTTGATCCTCCGGCATCCGGAAATTAAGGGGCTTTATCATCTTTCCAGCGACCCGATCGACAAATTTGAACTTTTGAAACTGCTCAATCAATATTATCGGGCCGGGATCGAGATCGAGGAATACCCGGATTTTAAGGTTGACCGGAGCCTCAATTCTGAAAAATTCAGGCAAAGGACCGGCTTTAGACCGAAAAGCTGGGATCAAATGATCAGGCAGATGGCGGAGGATGAGACGCCCTACGATTTGTGGAAGAAATGACCAATTTGAACGGAAAAAAAATTCTTGTAACCGGCGGGACCGGTTCTCTGGGGAAAACCCTGGTTAGAAGGCTTCTGACAGGGGAATTGGGGATGCCCGAGGAAATCACCGTTTTTTCAAGGGATGAGGCCAAACAGCATTTTATGCGGCTCGATTTCATGCATAAAACGGCCGCCACCGATGAGATAATCTATCAAAACTCCCGAAATGTCCTGAAATTCAGGATCGGGGATGTTCGCGATTATTCGGGCCTTCTGGCGGCCATGAGAAATGCCGATATTGTTTTTCACGCCGCCGCCTTAAAGCAGGTTCCGTCCTGCGAATATTTTCCCTTTGAGGCGGTTCTGACCAATATCTACGGGGCCCAAAACGTCGTAAAAGCGGTTCGGGAAAATGACCTGCCGGTGGAAAAGGTGATCGGAATTTCAACCGACAAGGCCTGTAAACCGATCAACGTAATGGGGATGACAAAGGCTCTTCAGGAGAGGATTCTGCTGGAGGCGAACCGGGATTGCTCAAAAACCACCTTTACCTGCGTTCGTTACGGAAACGTGATTGCCTCGAGGGGATCGATCATTCCGCTTTTTGTGGAACAGGTCAGGACGGATCAACCGCTGACCGTTACGTTGCCGGAAATGACGCGTTTTCTGCTGAGCCTCGACCGGGCGGTTGACACGGTTTTTGCGGCTCTGGGCGATGGCCGACCGGGGGAAACCTACATACCCAAGGTCCCGTCGGCAAAAATTACCGATGTGGCCCTTTGCCTGATGGGCGAAAAGAAACTTCCGATCAAATACACGGGGATCCGGCCCGGCGAGAAGATTCACGAGATCATGGTTTCGGAGGAGGAATGTTTCAGGACGATCGAAAGAGGCGGCTATTACGTGATCCTGCCGGTTTTGCCGGAGTTAAGGGGGGATGAGGGAAAAGGGAAACAGGCCCTTGAGGGGGAATATTCCTCCCGGGATGATAACGTTTCCGTTGACGAGTTGAAAAATCTTTTATCGGAGGCCGTTGGGGAGATCGGGGAATTTTTGCGTTAAGGACCTTTTGTTCAGGAAAGCACTTATGAAAATAATGACAATTTTCGGAACCCGGCCCGAAATCATCAGGCTCAGTTTGATCTTGAAAATTCTCGATCAACATTGCCGGCACACCACGGTTCACACCGGACAAAATCACGAGGAAAGCCTAAGCGATATTTTTATCAGGGACTTGCAGGTTCGGACACCCGACGTCCATCTGGGGATCAGGGCCAACAGTTTCGGCGAACAGTTGGGGATGATCCTGACCGAAACCGATAAGGTTTTCGACCGGGTCAAACCGGACCGGGTTTTGATCCTGGGAGACACCAACAGCGCCCTGACGGCAATTTTGGCGGCCCGGAGGGGGATTCCGGTTTTTCATATGGAGGCCGGGAACCGTTGCTACGATGACCGGGTTCCCGAGGAGGTCAACCGCCGGATCATCGATCATTCCAGCTCGGTTCTCCTTCCCTACACCCAAAGGAGCAAGGAGAACCTCGTCAATGAGGGGATCGCCAGAGAGAGGATAATCGTAACCGGAAATCCGATCCAGGAGGTTTTGGAGCATTTTTCACCGGAGATTGAAAACAGCGAAGCGCTGGAAAGGTTCGGGGTAAAACCCTTCGAGTATTTTCTGGTGACGCTCCACCGGGCGGAAAATGTCGACCGGCCGGAAAGATTAAAAGGGATTCTGTCTGGTTTTCAAATGGTGGCCGAAAAATTCGGAAAAACGATACTGGTCAGCCTTCATCCCCGGACGGCGGATAAATTATCGAGATTCGGCATCAAGACCGAAACGGAAAAAATAAAACTTCTCGATCCTCTTGGTTTTTTTGATTTCGTCAGGCTGGAAAAAAATGCCCAGGCGGTTTTGACCGACAGCGGAACTGTCCAGGAGGAATGCGCCATTTTCGGGATCCCGAACGTCACTCTGCGGGACGTCACCGAAAGGCCCGAAACCATCGAGTGCGGCAGCAACATTCTGAGCGGGGGAGATCCGGAAACCATTGTCCGGGCGGTGGATCTGACCGTTTCGCAACCGGTCAAATGGCAGGCTCCTCAGGAATATTTGGCCGAGAACGTTTCACTTACGGTCTCCAAAATTCTTCTGGGGTATCACAGCCAGAGAAAACATTTCAGTTGAGTCGGAATGTAGGGGACTTTTTGTAAAAAAAAGGATTACCATGAAAGACAAGGAAACCCTCTGGGTGATCACCGAACTGTATTATCCGGAGGTGACTTCCACGGGGTATTATCTGACGGGAATTGCCGAGGGGTTGGCCCGGAATTTCCGGGTGAAGGTCATTTGCGGCCCGCCCAATTATCAGGCTCGGGGGGAGAAGGTCCCGGCCCGCGAAACACACAAGGGGGTTGAGATCAGGAGGGTCCGGGCAACGACTTTGAACAAGAATGTGATTTTGTTCAAATTGATAAATATGGTGACGCTCGGAGCGAGCATCTTTTTCAAAGCCCTTTTGGATTTTCGTTCGGGAGAGAGGGTTTTGGTGGTAACAACCCCGCCGAGCCTGCCGTTCGTTACCGCTTTGGCCTCTTTGATTCGCGGGACGAGTTATGTTTTATTAATCCATGACAATTATCCGGAGATCCTCGTGGCGGCCGGAAAGACGCGGGAAAATTCATTTTTGGTGCGGTTTTTGGGATTTTGCAACCGTTGGCTTTACAAATATGCCGCCAAAATAATTGTGGTCGGCCGCGACATGGAAAGGCTTTTGGAGGAAAAAACCAGGGGGTTGGACATTCCTCTTAAGGTTATCCAAAACTGGGCCGAACTGGATCAGGTCGAGCCCGCTCCGAGGGAGGAGAACGGGCTTTTGCAAAGCCTCGGCCTGGAGGATCGTCTGGTTTTTTTGTACGCCGGTAACATGGGTTACCCGAACGATCTGGAAAGCATCGTCGAATGCGCCGCCCGTTTGCGGGAGGACGAGCGTTTTCATTTCCTTTTTTTGGGAACCGGCGTAAAAAGAAACTGGTTGGAGAAGGTCAAAATGGAAAAGGGCCTTGAAAATCTGACCCTTCTCGACCCCCGGCCGAGGAGCGAACAGAAAATTTTTCTGAACGCCTGCGATGTGGCTCTGGTTTCGCTGGTCAGGAAAATGCGCGGCGTTTCGATGCCCAGCCGGACCTATAATATTTTAGCGGCCGGAAAACCGATCCTGGCAATCACCGAAAAGGATTCGGAATTGGACCGGGTGGTTCGCGAGGAGGGGGTTGGTTGGGTTGTTCCGGCCGACGAACCAGATAAACTTTTTGAGATCATTTTGGAGATCTTTTCGGAAAGAAACGAATTTGAGGAAATGGGGAAAAGGGCCCGCCGGGCGGCTCTCGAAAAATATTCCCCCGAAGCCGCCCTGAAAAAATACCGGGAAGCTTTGAATGCGTCCGATAACGCAGGCGTTTGTTAACAAAAAAAATGGACATACTGATCACCGGGGCCAACGGATTTGTCGGACGGCAATTGGTTGAGGATTTTTCCGCCGATTCCGATCTTGATCCAAACCTTTTTTTAACCGGACGGACCAGGGATCTGGAGAATTTGGGGGAACTGGACCGAAAATTTTTTCCGGCCGATATCACCCGAAAAAAAGAGGTTTTGGGGTTAAGGTCGATAAAAAAGGTCGATGTGGTGGTCCACGCAGCCGGGTTGGCTCATCAACCGGGAGGGCAGACGAGGGAAAAGTTTTTTGAAACCAATGTCCGGGGAACCGAGAATGTTCTAAAACTGACGGAGTTTTTGGGGGGGCGGCATTTTATTTTGGTCAGCAGTGTATCCGTTTACGGTTCGGCCGCGAATAAAGAAAACGGGGGGATCGATGAGAATTTTGAATGCCGGCCCGAAGGGTTTTACGCCGAGAGCAAGCTCGCGGCCGAGGAAAAAGCCCGCGAATTTTGCCTGAAAAAAAAAATCCCCCTGACCGTTCTCCGTCCGGCGACCGTGGTCGGGGAGGGGGACCGGGGAAATGTTTTTCGTTTGATCCGGGCTCTCGATAAGGGGCGTTTTTTTTGGATCGGGAGGGGACAGAATTCCAAAACCCTCATTTATAAAGGGGATTTGGCCCGGGCCTGTTCACAGGTGATAAAAACCCCTTCGGAAGAACCGGTCGAAATCTACAATGTGACGGGCGGAACACTTCGGATGAGGGAGATCGTTTCGATCCTCGCCCGGCAACTGGGGAAAAAAGATCGGTCCCTTTTTTTGCCGCCCGGGCCGCTACGATTTTTGTTGAATTTGGGAAAGAATAAGGTGAAAAGGCTTCGGGATCTCGACCGGACCTTGGAAAAATGGCTCTCGGATGAGGTTTATTCCGGGAAAAAATTCGAGCGTGGGCGGGGTTTTAGTCCGGCCACGCCGGTTGCCGAGGCGCTTCGTCGGGAAGTCCTTTATTACAAATCGAAAAAGTGAGAGTTTTACTGATTTGCACAATTGTTTTTGCGATCTCATTCGGGGGCGTTTACCTGCTCCGAAAATGGATCCTGCGAAAGGACATCCTGGATATTCCGAACGAAAGGAGTTCGCACACCGAACCGACGCCGAGGGGCGGCGGACTGGTGATCGTGCTGGTTGTGCTCGGTTGGTATTTGATAAACGGTTTTTTTTTTGAGGGTCAATTTCTATGGACCTATTTTGTCGGCGGAATTCTGATCGCCTTGGTCAGCTGGCTCGATGACCTCTTCTCGATCTCCTCTGGTTGGAGGATTTTGGTTCATTCGCTGGCGTCGCTCCTGGTCATTTTGGGGATTTCCGGCATCAGGGTTGTCTACCTGCCTTTCGGCTTCATCTTTGATCCGGGGGTGTTCGGGTTGGTTCTGACTTTTATCTGGATCATTTGGTTGACCAACGCCTTTAATTTCATGGACGGGATCGACGGGATCGCCGGGCTTCAGGCCGTTACGGCGGGTTTCGGCTGGCTGCTGGCGGGATGGCTTTTCAACTTCCCCCAGACGGGTCTGTTCGGCGGGGTGGTGGCCTGTTCGGCCTTCGGTTTTTTGCTTTTCAACTGGGAGCCGGCCCGGATCTTTATGGGGGATGTGGGAAGCGCCTTTCTGGGCTACACGCTGGCGGTTTTGCCGATCCTGGCGGGGCATGAAACGAAAGATGAAAGGAGTTATTTGCCTCTGTTTGCGGTCGGTCTGGTCTGGTTCTTTCTTTTTGACGCCGGTTTTACGCTGGCCAAGCGCCTCCTTCGGGTGGAAAAGGTCTGGGAGCCACACCGCCAGCATTTTTATCAGAAACTGGTCAGGGCCGGGTATTCACACAGCTTTGTGGCGGGGCTCTACGGCGGGCTTTCGGTCTTGACCTCGGCCCTTATTTTTATTTGTTTGAATTTGGGAAGCGAATACGACGTTTTGCTGGTTTTGGGGTTGGTTTTCTTTTCCTTCGGGCTGTTCATTTTCAGCTGGAAGGTAAAACGTGTCAAATCCGAGGCCGGCTAAAAAAAAAGTTTTGGAAAAAGAATTATTGGATTACAAAAGGGTTGGTTTTGAGGCCTACGGGGTCAAGATTTGCTTTGAGACCAATGATCAGGGGGTTTTCCGGGAGATCAAAAGAAGTTTGCCGGGACTTTTTCCGGGGAATTTTAAGGATGCCGGATTTTGCCTTTGCGAATCGGTTTACCGGGTCAGAAAGAATCCCCGAAATCTTTTCGAATTGATCGTCGACGGAAAACTGGACTCGGTCAGCCCGGAAACTCTGACCCTGAACCGTTTTCTTTTGACACTGATCCGCCTCCGGGTGGCGGAAAGGGCTGTGGGAAGGGTTTTTCTCCACGCCGGAGCGGTTGCCTGGAAAGGGAAAGGGATAATAATTCCGGCCGGAAGCTTCCGGGGAAAAACCACTCTGGTCGGGGCGCTCGTAAAAAAAGGGGCGCTTTATTTTTCGGATGAGTTCGCCGTTTTGGATAAAAATGGTCGGCTTCACCCCTTTCCCAAGGATTTATCGATCCGGTCGGGGGGAAATCAGAGGGAGACGCCGGTTCGGGATCTGGGGGGGAGGGCCGGCAAACGAGCGGTTCCGGTCGGATTTGTTTTGTTGACCGAATATAAGAAGGGCGGATCCGGCAATTTGCGGCAAATAACACCCGGTGCCGGTTTGCTGGAGGTCCTATCCCACACAATACCAATCAGATATAACCCGGAATTTACTTTGGAGGTCTTGAATAAAACCTTGAATCGTGCCATAATCGCCAAGAGTTTTAGAGGAGAAGCTGAGGTTTTTTCGGAGAGGCTTTTGAATTTTTTTGAAAAGCACTTAATATAGTTCTGCCCCACACAGTTCGTCTTAACTAAATTTTAATAATTTTTTCGGAGGAGATCATATGAAAAGTTCGGAAACTCCCGTTGCAAGGAAGAACGGTTTGGTGGTGCAAGAGGTTGCCGACGAGGTGCTTGTATACGATTTGGACACGAACAAGGCTCATTGTTTGAATGAAACTGCCGCGATGGTTTGGAGAAACTGCGACGGGACGCGGACGGTTTCCGACATTTCGAAAGTTGTGGAAGGGAAGTTGGGCGGAAAGGTCAATGAGGACCTGATCTGGCTGGCGCTCGACCAATTGGGCGAAAAGGATCTGCTGGAGGAGAAGAGAGAATTGAGTTTTTCCGGTCGGTCGAGGCGAGAAGTGATCAGAAAAATCGGTCTGGCGACGGCCGTGGCGATCCCGCTGGTGGCTTCTTTGACCACCCCGACCAGCGTTTTGGCGGCTGCCTCCTGCGCCTGTACCGCGGGCAATCCGGCCCCCTGTGCCGCGACCACCTGTCCGAGCACCACCAATTGCAATCTCGCGGGACAATGCGCTCCCTGATTTAGGGGCGATAAAAGTTTTTTTTTAATAATGGCAAAGTTCTCCGGGGGACTTTGCTATTATTATTTTGAGGTGGGATTTTTTTTGGATCTGGCGGAAAAGAAAAATGATGATTACTGGTATCTCCTTCAGACCCGTGTTTTTGAGGAGAAACTGAAAGGGGCCTTTGAATTATTGAGAGGGGAGGGGATCGAGCCGATCCTGATCAAGGGATGGGCCGCCGGTCTTTTTTATCCGGAGGAAAAAAAAAGGCGATATACCGACATCGACCTGTGCGTTGAGCCGGAGAGTTTCGAAAGGGCCCTGAATTTGGTCCGGAGCGAAAGGGGGAGTCGGCTCGGGATTGACCTCCATCGCGGTCTCAGAAATCTTGATGTTCTTCCCTGGGAGGATCTATTCGGAAATTCCAGGGTTTTGAAGATGGGGGATGGGGCGATCAGGGTTTTGAGGCCGGAGGATCATCTGCGGGTGCTGGCGGTTCATTGGCTGGTCGATGGCGGTGAGAACAGGGAAAGGCTTTGGGACATTTTTTATCTGGTGAAAAACCGTCCGGAGGGTTTTGACTGGGACAGATGTCTCAATTCGGCCGGGGAAAAACGCCGTTTGTGGGTGCTTTGTACGATCGAGGTGGCAAGAAAGCATCTGGGACTGGAGGTTGGGGACCTGCCGTTTGCCGAGCGGATGCCGCAAATACCGGGGTGGATGGAAAGGACTCTGAAAAAGGAGTGGAGGAGCGGGGTTCCGTTGATCCCGCTCCGTTACTGCCGGGGTGATCTGCCGCTTTTGTTTAAACAAATAAGGAAAAGGATCCCCCCCAATCCGATTCAGGCCACCGTGGATCTGGAGGGGGATTTTGACGAAAAAAGAAGGTTTTTCTATCAGTTGAGGAATTTTTTCCGGCGTTTGATCGTGGCCGGAAGGTGAAGATCCGAAATTTTGATGAAAAGAGAGGTTTTTGTAGGGATCGAAGCAGCCTACGGGGGGGGGAGCCTGTCGGTTTACTCCGGTCGTCGGGAGGTTGCCGTTTGGACCGGATCGGGAAGAGTTTCGCGTTCCGAAGAACTATTGTTTGAATTGGATCGTCTTTTGCGGGAAGGGGATGTCGGTCGGGAGGATTTGGCCGGTCTGATCGTTTCGGTCGGGGGCGGGAGTTTTACCGGAACAAGGATCGGTTTGGCGTTGGCGGGCGGCCTGAGTGTTTCGCTTGGATGCCCGATTTTCCGGCAAAAGGTATTTTCGGCGTTGGAAAATGTTTACGAAGATGAGCGAAAAATTTTGGCGGTATCGCTCAACGAAAGGGAGTTTTGCTGGAAGGTGACCGGTGTTTGGAATGATTTGAGCGAAACGAGTTACCGTGGGGAGCCCGCAAGTTTCCTCGAGTTTTTAGGCGGGATCACAGAGTTTTCGGAGGGGGTGGCCGGGGCATTGATCTGTTCGGGCGGGGTTTTCGGAAAAGTCCCCCCTCGCCACCGAGTTCGAAAGAAACTGAAAATTATTGATGCCGGTGAAAATCTGGCCGCCCTTTTGGTCAGGGGGTTTTTAGATGGAGTTGCGTCCGATAACGAAAAAGAGGTTTATTCGGGGGTTGTCGGGTACAAAAGGGGATGACGGCCAAACCTTCGGAGACAATAGTATTTGAATCGGCCGGGGCGGGGCACATCCGGGATGTTAAAAAGCTGGAAAAAGAGAGCCGACTCGCCCCCTGGACCCTGGAGGACTATCGGGCCGAGATCGACAGGGAAGACTCCCTTTTTATTGTTGCACTGGAGAAAGAAAAAACGGTCGGCTTCATTATTGCGCGTCTGATAATGCCTCAACAAAAAGAAGCCTTCGAACTTGAGATCTACAATCTGGCCGTAAAGGAGGGCCATCGAAAGAGGGGAATAGGAACCTCTCTCCTGAAAAACCTTCTTGACTCCGCACCCAAAAGCCGTTCCGGTTTGAAAGTCTTTCTGGAGGTAAGACGGTCCAACCAAAAAGCCATAAACTTTTACAAAAAAAACGGGTTCTCCCTTCTCTGCAAAAGAAAAAACTTCTACCGAAATCCGCCCGAGGACGCCCTGATTTTCGAAAGGAAGGTGGAATCGGAATAAAACCTTTGGGAAATATGAAATACTTGATTTAAAACCGCCGAGTGATATAACATCTTTTTAACAGCAACCAAAACACAGGCAAAAACGGATGCTGGAATAAATAAAAGTGAGGAAAAAACCCATATGGATATTTCAGTAAGCGAAGCAGTTCACGAAGAGTTGTTCAAGGACAATCAAACTTTCCGGGATCTTGTCCAAAAACATCAGAACTACGAAAAAAGATTGTCCGAACTGGCCGAGCTAACCTACCCCAATGATGACGAGATGCTGGAAGAAACTACCCTCAAAAAGAAAAAGCTTTTAATCAAAGACGAAATTTTTGCCATGATGCACGCCCATTCTGAGGATCATTAACGTTTAACAAAAAAAAATTTTAAAGGATCGTCGGCTAAAAACTGACGATCCTTTTCCTATTCCCCAGAAACCTCCCGGTACACTCTCAGACCAGAAGAAGTGGGAAAGAACAACGCCCCCTCGATACGGGCCGGAGGGCCCGTAAAAAAGAGGCCCTCCGGAAGCAGTATCCGATCAACCATCTTTCCCTTTTCGACTTCCAAAAAAAGGGCAAGTTCGCTGTTTGTAAAGGCAAAAACTGCCAGTTTTCCGACCAGAAGGGGCGGGTCGACGATTCTTTCGCCGAGTCGTTTCTTCCACCTGAGGCTTCCGCTTTTTATCGAGTAGAGATAGGCGAAATTATCAAGAGAGGTTATCAGAACATTCTCGCCGACTTCGGTGAGGGAACTGATTTCTCCCCCCGCTTTGGCCCTCCAGACCCCGGGTTTTTCCGGTTTTTCAAACGCTCCGATGTTTCCCGATTGATCGCCCCAAATATAGGTGCCGTCCCCGGCCTGAATGAAGGCGGTGGGATTTTGTTTGAGGGGCCTGCGAACGAGTTGCCCATCGTCTCCGGGAAAAATCAAGAGTTCTTTCCGCTTGTTTCCCGCCAGAACAGCGCCGCTCTCCTTGACCTCGAAGACCAAAAGATCGCCCCCTTCATATTCAATCTTCCCAATTGTTTGTCCGTCGTCGGTCGAGATCCCGCTGATTGAACCGGGATCGGTTGCGAAGAGATTTTTTAAAACAGGGAAGATGACGTTCCTTTCACCCAAAAGTTTCTTTCTCCAAAGGGTTACTCCGGTTTTCCGGCTGATCGAATTGAGGAGGTTTCCATCCTTTTCGGCAGTTTCCGAACTTCCTTTTGATAAAAAGAAAAGGCGGTCCTCGAAAGGAAAAAAAGGTGAAATGATTTCACCCCCGACCTCGGTTTTCCAAAGGATGGTTTTGGTTTCATAATCCAGACATTTGACCGAACCCTTTTGGTTTGAAAAGTATAATCTATTTTCATTATCAGACGCGATTCCTCTGAAGACCGGTGTTCCCTCCTGAAAAACCTCCTCCAGACGGAACTGTTTGGTTGTTTGTCCCGTTGCGGGGCGGGGAACGAGTTGCCAGATCGTCAGGCCGAGGAGAAGGATCAGACACTTTGAAAAGGGGATTTTAAATGGAAATTTTTCCGATCCGACCGGTTTGATAAAAAATCTCATGAATGTAAATATATTAAATACCCTGCGGAAATTTATGGCCTCAAATCCCTGATTCATCAAGCTTGACCGAAAATCTTGGATGAGGATAAAATCCCGTTTAGTTTGCCTAAAAAATCAATTCAAACAATGGAGAATAAGTTATATGTCTTTTAATAAAATAATTGTTGTCGGAAACCTCGGGCGCGACCCCGAACTCAGATACACCCCACAGGGCGACGCCGTCTGCGACTTTTCCGTCGCCGTCAATGACAGAAAAAGAGACAAGGCCGGAGAATTTCAAGAGGTGGTTACCTGGTTCCGAATCACTCTCTGGCGCAGATTGGCCGAAAACGCCTCGAAATATCTGACAAAAGGAAAACAGGTTTACATCGAGGGCCGCCTGCAGGTCGAAGAATGGCAGGATCGCGACGGAAACAACCGCTACACGCTCAATGTTACGGCCACCGACATGCATTTTCTGGGCGGCGCGGGCAGCGGCGAATACTCCGATGAAAACGAAGGGGCGAGCGAATTCGATCAAAGAGTCGAGAGCAAAGCCGTCGGTGAAACAGGGCCCGCGACCGACGACGACATACCCTTCTAAATGGCCAAAAACAAAGAGCCCGAAATTTGAACGGGAGGGTCCGCCAGTCGGCCCTCCCGTTCAAAAAAAATCCAAACAAAATCAACCGGCCCAAAAACCCATCCGGCGAAACTTCTGATACCTCCGTTCGATCCTTTCCCCGGCCTCGATTCCGGACAGTTCTTCCAGATTCCGGAGGATCGCCCCTTTTAGGGATTCAACCCCCTCCAAAAAATTCCCTCCCGACTCCTCGCCCGTCTCAGCCTCGATCTTCCACCCAACGACCTCCCCGATGACCTCATCAACCAGCTGAAATTCCTTCAGGTTGGAGGCCGTCAGGCGCAAACATTCGGCGGCTCTTTCGGCCTGAGCCGCATCCTTCCAGAGAATGGCGGCGCAACCCTCCGGCGAAATCACCGAATAGACCGAATTCTCAAGCATCAAAACCCGGTCCCCGATACCGATCGCCAGGGCTCCGCCCGAACCGCCCTCACCCAAAACCACCACGATGGTCGGGATCTTCAAATTGGCCATTTCCCGCAGGTTTAGGGCGATCGCCTCGGCCTGCCCCCTCTCCTCGGCGTCAATCCCCGGATAGGCCCCCGGAGTGTCGATAAATGTGATCAGCGGCCGACCGAATTTTTCCGCCAACTTCATCACCCGCAGGGCCTTGCGATACCCCTCGGGTTTGGGCATACCGAAATTCCGAAAACGCCTTTGATTGGTGTCCCTGCCTTTCTGATGACCGATGACGGCCATCTCCCGTTCCCCGAGCCGCGCCAGACCGCAGACCAGCGCCGGGTCGTCGGCAAAACGCCGATCCCCGTGAATCTCCCTGAAGTCGGAAAACATCGACTCGAACAGATCCTTGGTGTAGGGTCTTTCGGGATGTCTGGCGGTCTGAACTCTTTCAAAAGCGGTTTTTGTTTCCGTATCCATAAATTTTACCGGTAAAAAATATCCTCAATTAAGGAGCCATTGTACCCCACAGCCCCTGGCTTTTAAATCCCGCTCCAACTGACTCGACCCCTGGATCTTGAGCGGATCGACCCGGATCTTCAAATTCAGGGTCTCTTCCAGCGGCAGGTTGAGCAAGACCCCGCAATTTCCGTGGGTCCGACTCAAAATCCGAAACAAATCCTCAAGAAATCCCTCATTCAATTCTTTTCCCGGCAAAGAGATCGCCACCTTCCGGGCCTTGAGCGGAATGGCGTCGGCCAGTCTTTTCACCTCATCGACGATCAGTGTGATCTCCGGGCCTTCGTTCGATTCGACCCTTCCCTCGGCAATGATCAACTCGTCCTCGGAGAGAATCTCGGAAAATTTGGAATAAACATCGGCCCAGGCCAGACATTTGACCCCGGTCGATTGATCCTCCAGCCGGAAAAGGCAGAAACGGTTGCCCTTTTTACTGTGCCGGACCTGCAGGGAAGAGATGATCCCCGCAAGCGTCAGGCGGTCCCCCTGATTGATCTCCTCGCGGTCGGCGATATTGAGGATCTTCAAATCCTCCAAAACCCCCGCAAACTCATCCAGCGGGTGATGAGAGAGGTAAAAACCGACGGCGCTCTTCTCATGGTTCGACAACTCCTTCTGCGTCCAGGGGGGGACCGTTGGGAGTTCAAATGCCCCCTCTCCGAAATCGGAAGCCTCCCCTCCGAAAAGATCATTCTGCCCTCTGGAGCGATCATTCCAGACTCTCTGGCCGTGGGAAATCGCGCTCTCAATGCCCGAATAAAGCCCCGCTCTCCATTGATTGAGGCCTTGCCCCTCGGGCATCAGAGAATCGAAGGCACCGGCCGCCACAAGGCTCTCAAGGCCTCTGCGGTTGACGGTCCCCGGTTCCACCCGTTCCGTAAACTCCAAAAGCGAAGCGAACTTTCCCTTCTCCTCCCGGGCCCTGATGATCGCCTCGACGCTCCCGGTCCCGATCCCTTTTATGGCGCTCAGTCCGAACCGGATGGCTTTCTCGAGGGGAGTGAAACCGACCCCGCTCTCGTTCAGATCCGGCGGAAGGAGCTTCAATCCCGCGGATTTGAGTTCGGTCGTGTATTTGTAGATCTTGGCCGTGTCCTGAGATTCGCTGGATAAAACAGATGCATAAAAATAAGCCGGGTAATGTGCTTTAAGATAAGCAGTCTGATAAGCCAGATAAGCATAAGCAACCGAATGGCTCCGGTTGAAGCCGTAATCGGCAAACTGGGCCATCAGGTGAAATATCTCCTCGGCTTTTTCCCTCGGCAGTCCCCTCTCGACGGCTCCGCTGACAAACTTCTCCTCGTGGACCGCCATCTCGCTCCTTTTCTTTTTACCCATCGCCCGCCGCATCATATCGGCCTCACCCAGAGAATAACCGGCCAGCTTTTGGGCGAGCTGCATGATCTGCTCCTGATAAACCAGAATTCCGTAGGTGTTGCTGAGGATATCCTTCATTTCCGGGACGATGTACCTGACCTTTTTCTCCCCCCTGTGCCGGGCGATGAAATCGTCGACCATTCCGCCGTCAAGAGGTCCCGGCCGATACAGCGCGTTGAGGGCCGCCAGATCCTCCAGTTCCTTCGGGCGCAGGCGCTGACAGATCTGCTGCATCCCCGAAGATTCAAACTGAAAAATGGCCTCGGTCCGCCCCCGGGCGAAAAGCTCCATGGTCGGTTCGTCATCGAGCGGGATCCGGCCCCAGTCGATCTCAACATCAAGACTTTGTTTAATCGAATTTAAGCAGTCGCTTATGATGGTTAAAGTGGTCAGAGCCAGAAAATCCATCTTAAGCATCCCGACTTTTTCCAGATCGCTCATCGTGTACTGACTGGTCAGTTCGCTCTTTCCCGAAACCGCGATCGGGACCAGCCGGTGAAGGGGTTCGGGAGAAATGACAACCCCGGCCGCGTGAACCGATGTGTGGCGGGCGCAGCCCTCCAGCCGCCGGGCCAGATCGACCAGTTCCTTGACCTTCGGATCGGTCTCGATCGATTTTTTCAATTCGGCCACCTGTTCGATCGCCTGACTGATGCTGACGTTTCTTCCGCGAACCGGCGGGGGGATCAGTTTGGCGATCTTTTCGACCTCGCCGTAGGGCATGTTCAGGGCCCGGCCCACATCCTTGATGGCCGCCTTCGAGGCCATCGTTCCGAAGGTGATGATCTGGCACACCGAATCCCGGCCGTAAAGGTTCGAGACATGGTTGATCACCTCGCCCCGCCCCCGGACGCAGAAATCGATGTCGATGTCGGGCATCGAGATCCTTTCCGGGTTGAGAAAACGCTCGAAAAGCAGATCGTACTGCAACGGATCGACGTCCGTGATCCCCATGCAATAAGCGACCAGGGACCCGGCCGCCGACCCTCGCCCCGGACCGACCGGGATTCCCCGGTCGACGGCGTATTTGATGAAATCCCAGACGATCAGAAAGTAACCCGGGAATTTCATGTCGGTGATGGTCCGGATCTCCTTTTCCAAACGCTCCTCGTAATCCTCCAGCGGGTACTTCAATTGACCGGCGGAGCCCAAGGGGTCCCAGACCTTTTTCCGGCGACTTTCAAACCCCTCCCGGATGACCTCGACGAAATATTCGTCCGTGGTCCGGCATTCGCTCTCCGGCGGGATCGGAAAATCCGGCAAAGCCAGATTGTCCTCAAGCGGTATCGAAACCCGGCAACGTTCGGCGATCCCCAGCGTATTGGTCAAAGCCTCCGGAAGTTCCGGCCCGAAGATCTCCCACATCCGGGCCGGACTGCGGAGATGATATTTCCGGCTCTCAAAAACGGTCCGGGTGGCATCGTAAACCGTTTTTCCGTCCCCGATGCACATCAGTATCTCCTGAGCCCTGGCGTCATCTTCGGTCATGTAATGAACGTCGTTGGTGGCCACCAGAGGGATTTCGTTTTTCCTGGAAAATTCAACCAGGCGGGGCGTCAATTCCTTTTCCGAAACCAAACCGTGATCCTGTATCTCGAGAAAAAAATTGCCCGGACCGAAAATATCCCTGAAACATCCGGCCGTCTTGAGCGCCTTTTCCTCCTCCCCACGGGCCAGATAATGCCAGACGGCGCCTTCGAAACCGGAGGAAAGTCCGATCAAACCCCGGCTTTTTTCGGCCAAAAGATCGAGGTCGATCCGCGGTTTGTGGTAAAAACCCTCGGTATAAGCCGCCGAAGCCAATTCCACAAGGTTGTGGTACCCGACGAGATCGGTCGCCAGCAGAACCAACTGGTAATAGGGTTTTTCGCCGGCCTCCAAAGGGCCGCCCCGATCCCCAAGACTTCCGAAGGTCAGATAAGCCTCATAACCCAGGATCGGCAAAAGCCCCTTGGCCTTCATGGCGTTGTAAAAGGAAATGGCCCCGAACATGTTCCCATAATCGGTTATGGCGCAGGCCTTCATATCCATTTCACAAAGCGTCTCGGCCAGGGGTTTGAGTTGGATTGTACTTTGTAAAAGGCTATAATCTGTATGCAGATGCAGATGAACGAAATCTTTCGGTTTGAAGTTTAACTCTAAGCGGTCTTCTTGCATTTTTTATTTTCGGAAAAGATTTTTATGAAAAAAGTTTATTTGGAAACCTACGGCTGTCAAATGAACGTTTCCGATTCGGAAAGGATCGCCACGGCCCTCAATTTGGCCGGCTACCAATTGACCGGAGATCGGGAGACGGCCGAGATCGTCCTCATCAACACCTGTTCGGTCCGGGAAAAAGCCGAACAGAAACTCTACACCAGCGTCGGGCAGATCCGCAACGGCGAAAAAACGGGCGGCGGATCCCGAAAGATCGTCGGGGTCCTCGGATGCGTCGCCCAGCTCGAAGGAGAAACCCTTTTCGAGGGGAACAGGGGGATCGATTTCGTCCTCGGTACAAAGGCCGCCGGCCGCGTCGCGGAGGCGATCGAAAGGGTTCTCGACGGCGAAAAAAAATTCATAGATTTAAACGAAAGAGACGGCGATTACGATTGGTCGGTCGACCGGAGCCAACGCCATTCGCCTTATATCGGGTTCGTACCAATTATAGAGGGGTGCAATAAATTTTGCACCTATTGCATCGTACCTTTTTCCCGCGGACGGGAGAAAAGCCTCCCGGCTTCCGATATCATCCGTCAGATATTGCGGCTCCGCCGGGAGGGGGTCAAAGAGGTTCATCTGATCGGGCAGAACGTCAACAGTTACCGGCCCAAAACCGAATCCGGACTGGAGGGATTTCCCGGGGCGACCCCTTTTTCCCGTCTCCTCCGGGCGGCGGCCGCAACCGGGATCGAAAGGATCAAATTCAACACCTCCTTTCCGAGGGATTTTCACCCCGACATAGTCGCCGCCATCGAACAACACGAAAATCTCTGCAACTGGGTCCACCTGCCGGTCCAATCCGGCAGCGACCGCGTTTTGAGAGCCATGCGCCGGGGGCACACGATCGAAAATTATTTCCGCCGGATCGACCGCATCCGCGCCTCCGGCAGGAGGATCTCGCTGACCACCGACATCATCGTCGGCTTTCCGGGCGAAACCGAGGGGGACTTTCGGGACACGGTCGAAATGGTTCGTTACTGCCGCTTCGACAGCGCCTATATTTTCAAATATTCCCCGCGTCCCGGAACCCCGGCCTTTGAAATGGAGGACGATGTGCCGAAGGAGGAAAAAACCCGTCGTTTTCTGGAACTGGAAAGAATTCAAAAAATCAACCAGCACAAGGCCCTCGAAAGCTATCCGGGGCGGACCCTGAGCGTCCTGGCCGAGGGGGCGTCGGCCCGCAATCCGACCGAATTGACCGGCCATTCCACCTGTCACAAGGTGGTCAACTTCAAGGGAGAAAAGGATTTACCGGGGAAAATCGTCGATGTCAAAATAACCGAGGCCAAGTCATTTACCTTATACGGTGAAGTTTGTTAAGATTTATTTTTAATGAGGTCAAAATGTTAGTTGAAGTTAAAATCGGAGCGCTGATAATGGACCCGAACACCAACACCCCGATCGTTGTTCTCAAGGGTGTCAATTCGGAAACAATACTTCCCATCTGGGTCGGGGCCTACGAGGCCAACGCCATCGCCCTGGAAATTGAGAAGATCGTTCCCCAGAGGCCAATGACCCACGACCTCCTCCGAAATTTTATCGTTGAATCGGGCCTCAAAGCCCAGAAAGTGATCATCACCGACCTGCTTGACAACACCTTTTACGCTTTGATCGAACTGGTCAACGATAAGGGGGAGATGATGAGCCTCGACGCCCGTCCCTCGGACGCCATCGCCCTGGCTCTCCGGCTCGACTGTTCGATCTTCGTCAAACAAAAGGTCCTCGACCTGTCGGCTTCCAGCGCCCAACCGGAGTCCGATTTCGAAACCGAAGAAACCCTTTCTACCAGCGAGGATTGGCCCGATCTGATCGGCTGATCCCCGGTTTATTTTTGGATAATGATAACTGTTATTGCCAATCAAAAGGGCGGAGTTGGAAAGACGACCACCGCCATCAATCTTTCCGCTGCCTGCGCCCTCAAGGGTAAAAGAGTGCTTTTGATCGATCTCGACCCGCAGGGCAACAGCTCGCTTTCGTTCGTCGATCCGCTCGACATTGTGGGGAGCGCCTTCGAACTTTTCACCGAAATTGACCGCCCCTGGGACGATTTCATTTACCAGACCGGTTTGAAAAAACTGAGCCTCGTCCCTTCGAAAATAAACCTCGCCAAACTGGAGCCGAAACTGGTGGGTGATTTTGAGGCCATTTTCCGGCTTCGGGACCGGATCGATCAGATCCGCGACCGTTTCGATTTTATCTTTATCGATACTCCGCCGACCCTCGGCCTGATCACGGTCAACGCTCTGGTGGCGGCCAATAACGTACTGATCCCGATCCAATCATCCTATTTCGCCCTCGAAGGGACGGACGATCTGCTGGAGACGATCGAAAAGGTCCGGTCGCGCCCGAACCCCGAACTCGACATACTGGGGGTTCTGGTGACGCTCTTCGACAAAAGGACCGCCCTTTCAAAGGATGTCGAGGAACATATTCGCAAGGTTTTCGGGGAAAAGACCTTCAAAACCATCATTTCGCGCAGCGTCCGTTTGGAGGAATCGCCGGCTCACAAGGAGGCCATTTTCAGTTACGCGCCCAACTCGTCGGGGGCACAGGAGTATCAAAAATTATGTTTGGAGGTTTTAAGACGTGCCTAAGAGAGGTTTGCCGACAGGAGTAAAAATGCGCCACGACGCTCATTATGTGGAAGAATTGACCCGCACCAACCGGACCATCGGCCGGAATTTGCCGATCGAAAAACTGGTCCCCAATCCCGAACAGCCCCGGGTCGAGATCGGGGATCTGACCGAGTTGTCCGGCTCGATCAAGGAAAAAGGGGTTCTGGAGCCGATCCTCGTCCGGCCCGAAAAAGAAGAGGGAACCTGGTTGATCATCGCCGGAGAGAGACGCTGGCGGGCCGCCACTCTCGCCGGTCTGGAGGAAGTCCCGTGCATCGAACTGGAACTGACCGACGAGGAGGTGGCCGAGATCGCCCTCATCGAAAACCTTCAGCGCAAGGATCTGACCATCTGGGAGGTGGCCGACGGTTTGGCCCTTCTGGCGGAAAAATTCGATTACACCCACGAGGAAATCGCCCGGAAAATCGGCAAAAGCCGTTCGACCGTAACCGAATCCCTGACCATCGCCGGCTTGCCCGAATCGATCAGGGAAAAATGCCGGGCCGGAGACATCACGGCCAAATCGGTTTTGCTTGAGATCGCCCGCCAATTCGACGAGGAGGCGATGCATCGGTTCGTCGATAACATTACCGGCCAGGGGTTGACCCGGCAGGACATCCGCCAAAAGGCCCGGCCGCGAAAAAGCGTTGAAAAAAAAGGGGAAAGGAAAAACACGGCTTCCGCCAATGAGGCCTCCGGCAAAAATGTTTTCGATTTCCGCTCCGCCGAAAACGATTTCGAACTAAAAATAACTTTCCAAAGCCAAAAGGAATTTGACGATCACGACATCCTCAAAGCCTTGAAAGAAGTATTTGACCGGGTCAAGGCCAATTTATAAGCCGCGGCCCGATCTTTTCGCCTCTCCCCGAATCTCTACTGTTCAGCCACAAAATTTAGATCGCCGACATCGCCCTGCGGCGTAATCATCTGGGTCGGTTGGGCAAAGGTGTAACGCCCGGATTGAACCGTTACAGTATAGGTTGCCCCGGATTGCAATCCCCTGAAATTGTAGTAACCGAAGGTGGCCGTCAGAACTGTTACCGGCGTTTGCAGGTTTCCCCCCGAGATGGTTACAAATGCCCTCGGAATCCCATTCCCCGTCGACCTGACGATCCGCCCGCCAACGGAAACTTCCGGGGCCGGTACCAACGCGTAGGCGTGGATTTCGCCGTTCAGAACCCCGGTCCCGACGATCACGTTCCCGTCGCTGATCCCGAGCGCCGAAGAGGAAGTATTGGTGGACAGGTCCCAGCCCGTTCCGGGCGGTATCAGATCGGCCAAACGGTAGGTGTTGGTTCCGTCGTAAAGAAAGGGAATGGCGAAGGCCGAGGAGGCGGTTCCGACCGCCCATCCCGCCGAATTGACTCCACGGGCCGAACCCTGGCTGGTGCCGGTGGGAAGCGGAATGGCGGTTATTCCGCTGCTTTCCGACCAGATAAAGGGAAGACCGGAGCCCTGATTCATCATGCTCGAACCGACCACAAAACCCGTGTTGCTGACGCCGAAGGCCAGAGCCCCGTTGGCATTGGGCAAGGCGCCGACTTCGATGGCGTTGGAAGCACCCATGTCGTAAACCATCCCGACGTTTCGGGCGGCGTTGTTCGGATCGATCCCCTGACCGACGATCCTGCCAAAATCGTTGATCCCGAAAGCGGTAACGAAAAAACTGCCGTTGGAAGTTGTCTGGGAAATGACGGCCCCGGTCCCCCCGCTGTAAATCACGCCCCTTTGAAGGGTTCCGCCGTTGATCGAACCGACCGCAACGCCCGAAGCGTTGATGTCGTTGGCATCGCCGATTGTCTCGCCGTTGGGAAGGGGAAGCTGTGAGACGATTCCGTTTTGCCAAATGACCGGCAGACGGCCCGAGCCCGAAAATGAATTGGAACAGGTTCCGGCCACAAAACCGATGTCATTGGCCCCCGCCGAAAGACAAAATGTTCGTCCGGAAAGTCTCGGCAATCCCGTCAGACCGCCGTTCTGTGTCCAGATAAATGCATCCGACCCGGTTCCGAGCGAACGGCCGACCGCGATCCCCCCGGCCGAAACCCCTAATCCCTGAGAAGCGTCGCCCTGATTTACGACTCCTATGTCCAGAATCTGGTACTGTGGCGGCGTTCCGTTCCCGGCCCGACTTGCCCCCGGTCCCTTTTCTCCAAATTGTGCGTAAACGGAGCTTGTTATTAAAAACAGCCCGATAAAACCCGATAAAAACCTTTTTATTTTCATTTTTTTCCTCGCATGTTTTTTATTTTTCTTTTTTCAACAACAAAAACGGGTTTAAGATCCAAACCGTCTCGAAAAAATTCCCAAAAAATAGTGATTGTCATTTAATCACAGATAACGTAGAAACCAAAGAATCAAAAGAGGTTACCATCTTTTACGGACATAAAGCGGCGGTTAAAAGAAGGCAGTCGACAATTTGCTCAGGTTGGTTTATCAGGCTTTTTTTATTTTGGTTTTTTTAATTCGGCATTCGGCAAAGGAGGGGAAGTTCGATTTACGAAAACGGCTCAATCATAAACTCAATCATATTTCGTTTCCCAAAAAAGGCTCTATTTTCACCCCACGCTTTTGCTGATCGGAAAGTTTTTTCCGGGTATGGATCAACCGCTTGAGGCCCAAACCCTCCGGTTGAAAAGCATCTCTTTAACCCCTGGAACTTTGAACGCCGGTGATTGGCTGATCGGAACGGTCGGCGGCTTTTCCGGTGAATAGCTTTGGGGTTAAAAAATATTTGATGAGGCCTCCGAACTTTTTCGGGAAAGTCAAAAAAGTTTTTTTTTGGAAAAACTCGGGAAAGATCCGGTTCAAAACGGTCTGGTAAAATTTATTTTGGAAAAAAGATTTTTAGTGGGTGGAATTTGGCCCTTGTTATCAGGGGGTAAGTCAAATGAGGCGGTAATTTGGAGATTCCCGAATAATGCTGGGGTCTAAATAACATAATCTTTATTATCAGACGCAATACATATTCAACTTCTCTGTCCCCTTCGACACCAATGGTCAGGCATTAAAAGACAAATCAACTGTTTTTATCCGTTCGAGGAGGAGAAAACCGTCAATTCCAAATCGTTTTATGATTCGGAGGATCGTATTTTGGTTAATCTATCTCCTTTCAAAGGGTGAATTTTAACAAGGTCCCACTTTTTCAAAGGAAATGTCCAGCATTGTTGTCCACACCTCATTAAATCTTTCGTTTTCATTTCCCGAAAGTGGGAAATTTTTTCCTTTTCTTACAATTTTGGAAGCATCACCCGTTTTTAAGTAAATTTCTTTGAATTCCTCACCATTTCCGTCACCCGCCCCGTTTCTAATTAGATCAAATTCGGATTTTACCAAAGCTCCGTAGAGCGATCTAATTTCCTTTTCATCTAGCGTCACCTTTTTGCCCCTGGAACACCGGCTTCGCTCAACCTCCATTTGGTTTCCGGAAATGATGACCGTCCGAATATAACCGGCGGGTGAACCACCGGGCTCCATTTCCGTACTTTTAAATTTTATTACCAAATCATTCGGCAATTCCTTTTGAAGCCGCGATTGGCAAGCCATGGAAATGGTAATAAAAAGTATCAGAAGTGGAAAAATCTTTAATTCGTTCATAAAATCACCTCCATTCTAAAAGGCGTTAAATATTCCTTAAAAAGGACAAATAAAAAGAATTTTTTTTGTCTTCGACATTTCCCCGGCCGAAAATCGAATTGGTCGGGTTTCGCAGGTTTTCAAAATTATCCGTTATTTTGACAAAGTTTTTTTTCAAAGCAAATTTTTTTAAAAAACCCCCGAGCTTTGACACTCTCTGGAATAAGGGTTAAAATTTTCGTTTTGTTATCTATCACAGATTAAAAATCTATTCATAATTTAAGAAGGAGTTTCAAATCATTGAGTAACACAAATTTTCTATTTACTTCCGAATCAGTTACGGAGGGACACCCCGATAAGATCGCCGATCAGATTTCAGACGCCATTTTGGATTCTATTCTGGAAAAGGACCCCAACGGTCGGGTTGCCTGCGAGACGCTTGTTACCACCGGTTTGGCCGTCCTTGCCGGAGAGATAACCACCTCCGCCGAGATCAATTATCAAAAGGTCGTTCGCGAAACCATCAACGAAATCGGCTACAATGACGCCCTGTACGGCTACGACTGCAATACCTGCTCCGTCCTCAATGCGCTCGGCACCCAATCGCCTGATATCGCTCAGGGAGTGGACACCGGCGGCGCCGGCGACCAGGGTCTGATGTTCGGTTTCGCCTGCAATGAAACCCCGGAACTGATGCCCCTGCCGATCCAGTTGGCACATAATTTGACGCGGAAGCTTTCCGAGGTAAGACGCAACGGTCAGCTTCCCTACTTGAGACCGGACGGAAAATCGCAGGTTACGGTCGAATACAGGGACGGCAGGCCTTTCCGGATCGAAGCCGTGGTAATCTCCACCCAACACGCCGATGAAATTTCCAACGAGCAGATCCGGGCGGACATTATGGAAAAGGTCATCCGGGCGACCGTTCCGGCCGAACTTCTGGATGAAAACACCAATTACCACATCAATCCGACCGGTCGTTTTGTGGTCGGCGGGCCGATGGGGGATGCAGGAGTTACCGGGCGGAAAATTATTGTCGACACCTACGGAGGTTACGCACCGCACGGCGGCGGGGCTTTCTCCGGAAAAGATCCGACCAAGGTCGATCGGTCCGCCGCCTACATGGCCCGTTACATCGCTAAAAACATTGTTGCCGCGGGTTTGGCGGAAAAATGCACCGTTCAGTTGGCCTACGCCATCGGAGTCGCGGAGCCGGTCTCGGTTCTGGTCGACACCCACGGAACGGGTCGTTTCGATGATGAAAAACTCTCTCAGGCCGTCAGAAAAAACTTTGAGCTGACCCCCAAAGGGATCATCGAAACGCTCGATCTGCGTCGCCCGATTTTCAGAGAAACGGCCAAATTCGGCCACTTCGGCCGAACCAACGACGAATTCAGCTGGGAGAAAACCGATAAGGCGGATGCCCTTCTCAATTCGCTCAGTTCTTCGAACGGAACCGGCGCTTAAAAATTTCTTTATGGCAGATGTCGGCGTTTGGACGAAAACCTCGTTCGGCGAAACATTTGCCTTTTTTTCTTCAATTTCAGTAAAAATTTAGTTAATCAAAGGATTTTAATAAAAATATGGCAAAAGAAGGTTTATCTATGGAATATGACGTAAAGGATCTGGGGCTTGCCGAACAGGGCAAGCAAAGAATTGAATGGGCCGCCCGGGAAATGCCCGTCCTGGGTTTGATCAGGGAGCGTTTCGCCGAGGAAAAACCTCTGGAAGGAGTAAAGATCGTCGCCTGCGCCCACATCACGACCGAAACGGCCAATCTGGCCCGCGCCCTGCAGGCCGGAGGAGCCGAATCGCTTTTGATCGCTTCAAACCCGCTTTCCACTCAGGACGACGTGGCCGCCGCTCTGGTCAGCGAATATGGAATCCCCGTGATGGCCATTAAAGGGGAATCGACCGAAACCTATATGCGCCACGTTCGGGCGGCGCTTGAAACCGAACCGGACATCATCATTGACGACGGTTCCGACGTTGTCGCCACCATGCTCAAGGAGAAAAAAGAACTCTCCCAGAAAATTATCGGAACCACAGAGGAAACCACCACCGGTATCGTTCGTTTGAAGGCGATGGAAAAAGCCGGGGTCATGAGCTTCCCTTCCATCGCCGTTAATGACGCCCAGACGAAACATTTCTTCGACAATCGTTACGGAACCGGTCAATCGACCCTCGACGGCATTATCCGGGCCACAAACATCCTTCTGGCCGGAAAAAATTTCGTCGTGGTCGGTTACGGCTGGTGCGGCAAGGGATGTGCCATGAGGGCCCGCGGAATGGGGGCCAATGTGATCGTTACCGAGGTCGATCCGATCAAGGCCATTGAGGCCGTTATGGACGGATTCAGGGTTCTCCCGATGAAAAAAGCCGCCGAGATCGGCGACTTTTTCGTTACTGTAACCGGAAACCGCCATGTGATCGACAAGGAACACTTCGAAGTCATGAAGGACGGGGCGATCGTCGCCAACAGCGGGCATTTCGATCTCGAACTAAACCTCGAGGCTTTGCGGGAGATGACGAATGAAATCGTCACCCGGCGGCCTTTTGTTGAGGAATATTTGGGCAAAAACGGTCGCAGTGTGATCGTTCTCGGTGAAGGCCGCCTGATCAATCTGGCCGCCGCCGAAGGACATCCCGCCAGCGTTATGGACATGAGTTTTGCCAATCAGGCGCTTTCGACCGAATATCTTGTCAAGAACAAAGGTAAGCTTGAAAACCGGGTCCACGTTCTGCCCGAAGAGGTCGATCAGGAAATTGCCGGCCTGAAACTTCAATCCCTGGGGATCGATATTGATACATTGACTCCGGAAATGATCGAATATTTGGGAAGCTGGGAAACAGGAACCTAACAGTTTAGATAACGACCGCTGAAAAAGGAAAGCCGGAATCGGCTTTCCTTTTTGTATTTACCGGGCAGTTCGCTTTGTTTGCAAAAGTTTAGGGTCATTTTATTAATGTAAAGGATTCATAAATTCCTTAAGTTTTTACCCGGGTCAGCAAAAGAATTCCGAACGCCGCAAAAAACAAAACCGGACACCAGACGGCGATCACGGGTGAGATCAGACCGTTTAGCCCCATTTGCTCAAAAGCATTGGTGATTCCCAAGAAAAGCAGCCACAAACCAACGGCGTAACCGATGGTTCCGACCTTGCCCTTTCGATTCAGTGAAAGGGCAAAAGGCGCAGTAAAGAGGGCAATGACAAACGGCAGAACAAGGGTCGTATATTTTTTCTGGAGGGCCACCTCAAAATTTCTTTTTTCCAATTCCGAATCCCTGTTTTCTATCTGTTCTTTGGTGTCGTTTGCATTTAAGTGACTTGGTTTTTCCAACAAACGCGTGAAGGGGTTTTTCGGGGTCTCAAGTTCCCCGTTTTCCAACGAAACGGTTTGTGTTTCGCCTCCGCCGTAAACCGTTTTTTCTCCCCCTCCTTCAAAAAGAATCACCCCTTCCCGCCAAATGGCTTCGGGGCTTTTGTAAACTATCCCCAAACGCTTGGAATTCTCCGAAAATTGATAGATCACCAAATTTTTCACCTTTGTCAAATTATTCAGGGATTCATCCGACGCCTCAAAGGAATAAATCCTTTGTCCATTTGAAACCCAGAATTTGCCGGATTTTTGGTTTAAAACCCCGCGGTTCCGGATAATGGTCCGGAGGGAATCCTGGATTTGATTTGTCCCAGGGGCGATCCTTTCCTGAATTTCCCAATTTATCAGGCCGAGAACCCCCATCAAAATAAAACAGGGGATCAACAAACGGTAAATGCTCTGCCCGGAAGCCGTCCAGGTTACGATCTCGTTTCTTCTTGATTTGATCACATAGGTGGCCAAAACGGTTATCATTACAGCCGAAGGGGCCAGTTGGATGTAGATAAAAGGAAGAAGGAAAAACAGATATTTAGCCAGGAGAAAAACACCGTTGGGAATTGTTCCGGCGAACTTCCAAAGCTCGAAAACGGTGAAGATCAAATAAATTGAGGTTAAAAACGTCAGGGTCAAAATAAAATATTTCAACAGGTTGAGGACGATGTCAAAATCCAGGATTCCCGAAGTGTGGTCAATATAATAACTTCGACGGGACATTTTATTTAATTCGATCGGCCATTTTAGCTTTAAGTTCCTGGCCCATCCCCCGGATGAACTCCGAAGGAAAAAACGGTCGGAAAGGAACAGCCAGAAGATTACTGCCGAACTGGTTCCCAGTGGCAAAAGGGCTGCCCCAAAAACGCTGATGAAATTTGTCCGGGCCAATTGTTCCCCCAAAAGAGAGATCAAATAATACGCGACCAGACTCACCAAAGCCAGAAAAATTCCGAAACCACGTCCCGAACGGTTATATCGGAGCACCAAACCCGCCCCCAAAAGCGCAAAAATCAAAGGGGTTACCGACAACAAAATTCTCCTTTGCCAAAGGACCTCGGCCTCCGTCCGCTCCCTTCCCTCTTTTGTTTTTGCAAACTCAGCCAGCTCGTTCAATCCCAGCTCCTCCGGAGTGGTCTCGGCTTGGCTTATTTTTTCGGCGATCTCATTTCGTTTGGTCTTGATTGCGAGCCGTATCTCACCCAGATTTTCGGTTATTAATTTTTTTTGGTTGTTGTTTGTGATGGTATTGACGAAAGCATCTTCAAGGACCAGTTCAGATGTCGTATCATTGGCATCAATTTTTCCTTTTTTTGACGTTATCAGACGCACCTGTTTGTTTTTCTGGTCGTCCTGATGAATGAAAATGTCTTTCCAGATTCCGTTTTCCAGATCACCGTCCTTAACGTAAATAGTGAACCCGTTTATCTCGGTGTTAAAAACACCGGGTTCGATCGGTGACTCCAACTTGTAAAGAGCCGACCTGAGGGCGATCCCCCGAACCACACGGGCGGCGAAAGGCACTCCTTCAAGATTGATGAAGAAGGCAAAATTGGAAAGAACAATTCCCAGTAAAACGATCGGAAGTGTCAATTGGAAATTTCCCACCCCGGCCGCCCGGATGGCGGTCAATTCGCTGTCGCCCTGCAATTTGGAAAGGCCGATGATGACCCCGATCAAAACGGCCATCGGGCAGGTAAAGGCTATTACATTCGGAACGATGGCCAGAGCCAGTTGCCAGATCAGATTATTCGGAACATTGAGGTTGAAAAAAATGTCGGAGAACCGGCTGACCTGCTGAACGAAGAGGACGACGCTGAGCAACAGCCAGGAAAAAATGAAATAAGGTAAAACCGCCCCCAGTATGTATTTGGAAATTAACCACGAAAAACCCTTCATGCTTTTTAGGTGTTGGCCAACAGAACCTTCTCCCCGATCGTCTCCCGACCCAGGATCTGCGATATGATCCTTCTTAAAATTTGTGAAATTTCCCTCAGATTCCTCTCGCTGTTTTTATTGGCCAAATAAAACTCAAAAGGCGGCAATTGCTGGGCCGACGTAAAAATCCTTCTCTGTTCGCCGTTTATCAACCAGTTGTTTTTCCCCTTTTGACAGGCCGAACAATAAAGGTGGAAATTTATCTGAAGGGTTGACCTCTGGCTTTGGTCCAGCGTTTTTTTACAACGGTCGCATCGGTTCCAATCGGGTAAATAACCGCCCAGCCTCAACAGCCAGAGCTCGAAATAAACCACCATACTTTCCAGGGTTTGCGAATTTTGGGCCGCCGTTTCCAGACAAACTTTGGCCATTCGGAAAAGCCTCTCGTTCGGATCATGAGGCGGGGCAAACTCAATCAGCAATTCAACCAAATAGGCGAACTTTTGTAAAAAATTGGGGTCGCTGGCGTTCTCGAAAAAGGATTTGATGAGATCGATCTGCCGGATGGAAACCAGTTCCCTTTCCTCCCTTTGGAAATAGGTGATATTGACAATGGTAAAGGGCTCCAACCCGCCACCGAAACGGCTTTTGAGCCGCTTTGCTCCCTTTGCAACCCCTCGGATCAGACCGTGGTTTTTGGTCAAGACCAAAATTATTTTATCGGCTTCAACCAGGCTGTATGATTTTAGGATCAACCCTTCTGTTTCAACCAAACTCATAAATTCCTACCAGGGCAGAAAATAAAAGACCCAGGCCATGATCAAACTGATCAAAATAAATTGTCCGAAAATCTTCAACCCGTAAATAACCCTTTCCCTTGAAGTGCCATCCAAAAAAGCCCCAAAGGCCACGGAAACCAAAAAGGCGAACCCGACCAAATATAAAAAATGAATCATTTCTTTCTCCCGACCGCAATGTCAAAAGCATCCATCACCGCCAAAAAATTTAGCAAACCGGCAATTTCAAGAAACCTCCCCCCGTATTCAAAGGTCGCCCAGGAGGCAACAAACTTCGGAGGATCAGACATCAGAAAAAAACTGATCAAAGCCCCCAGGCCGTTTCCCAACCGGGAAAAGACATTCAGCAGGTAAAGCAAAGCCCCATCGTTAAAATCAAAACCGGGATAATATGCCCCGCCACTTAACAAGGCCACAAGGAACATGACCCAGATCACGGCGGCGATAATGATCCCCCTTTTCATTCTCCCCTGCAAAAGATGTCCGACTCCGGGCAAAAACCAGGAGATTATTCCGATTACATACGGATTATCCATTTTATTAACACCCTACTTCCCATAAAACACTTTAACAGTCGGCCCGCCGACTGTTAAAGTGAATGCGTTTTTAATTGCTCTAATTTCCACAGTCATTTAACTTAGGCTGAATCTAGAATTCACTTTAAATCTAATACAACAAGTATTTCTCCCTGATCTCGGAAAAATCTTTCAAATTCTCTTTCCAACTTTCTTCCAGATCTTCGATTCCATCCCCCCCGGCAACCCATTCCCTGGTCTTTCGGGAACCGTCGATCACATCGAAAGGGGTTCGCTCAAATTCGTACTCATAGGGCGGTTCCTTCCAAACGAATTCTTCGGAATAGTTCTCAAAAATAGATTTTACCATTGCCAAACCGGTGATGACAGGACGGAAAGAGTTTCGGTCGGTTATGTGCAAAAAAACCCCGCCGCAAACATTTCCGGCATTTTTCTGAAAAGTCGGCAAAAAATTCACCCCCCGAAAAATCACCCCGGGCAAATTTAATTTATTCAAAACACCGGATAAATGGCCGCTGTTGATGTATGGGGCCCCGACGTTTTCAAAGGGACGGGTAGTTCCCCGCCCCTCGGAAACTTTGGTCCCCTCGAAATAGACCGTTCCCGGAAAAACGACCGCCGTATCCACCGTCGGAATATTTGGGGAAGGCATCACCCAGGGACCGTCGGTCTCATCGTAAAAATCATCCCGCGACCAATTATCCATTGTCAAAACATCAAGATCGCAACCGATGTCGAATTCCCGGTTAAAAAGCCGTGCCAGCTCCCCCACGGTCAGTCCGTGCCTCATCGGGATCGGGAATTGCCCGACAAAAGACTCGTGCCCTTTTTCCAGTAAGTTCCCCTCAAAACTGATCCCGTTGATCGGGTTGGGGCGGTCGCAAACGATAAACTTTTTCCCCAAACCGGCGCAGGCCTTCATGGCGTTGGCCATGGTATAAATAAATGTGTAGACCCGGCACCCGACATCCTGCAGATCGAAAACCAAAGCATCGACCTCTTCCAACATTTGTTTGGTCGGTTCCCGTGTCTCGGAATATAACGAATAGATCGGCAGATTTGTTTGAAAATCTTTTGAGTGCCCGGTTTCAACCATATTGTCCTGAACATCACCGCGGATCCCGTGCTGGGGGCCGAAAAGCGTCGTCAGTTTTATTTCCGGGGTTTCAAAAAAAAGATCCGCCGAATGGCTGAAACCGTGATTGACCGAAGCCTGATTGCAGATCAGTCCGACCCGTTGCCCCCGGATCAAATTGACCCTTTCCTCCAAAAGTTTTTCCACCCCGAGGCGAATCGGTTTGCGTTTTAATTTTGACAATTTCGTTTTCTCCTTTTAAACGCCCGTTTTCTGGTCTCTTCGACAAAAAGCTCAAATATTTTTCCGGAAAGGTCATCCGTTCGCCAGGACAATTCCGGATGCCATTGAACCCCAAAAACAAAACGGTCTTTCCGGGTATCTTCGATGCATTCGACCACCCCGTCCTTTGCCCAGGCGGTTGCTTTTAAAAACCTTCCGATTCTGGCCACCGCCTGGTGGTGGTGCGAATTCACCCGGCAATCCTTTTTCGTTATCAGACCCGAAATCAAACTTCCCTTTTCCGTCCTCAACCCGTGAGAATTTCTTTCCAGCGGAATTCCCTGCTCGTGTTTGACGGCTTTTTTTAACTGGGTGGATATATCCTGAACCAGGCTCCCGCCGCGCCAGACATTCAGCGCCTGCATCCCGTAACAAATGGCCAGGATCGGCAAACCGGTCCTTTCCGCCTCCTCCAAAACCAAAAACTCGGTTTCATCTTTAACCGGAACCACGTTTTTTAAATTTTGGTGGGGTTCCTCACCGTAATAATCCGGGTCAACATCCGAGTCGCTTCCGGGAAGCAACAGCCCGTCCAACCCCTCCAGCAGCCCTCTGATGTAATTTTTTTTCGGTATAAGGCTGATGTGAAGCGGAACGGCGCCGAAATTTTCCAGGGCCTCACTGTAATCCCGGCCCAGATAAAACCTCCGGGTGGGATTTTCCAGACGCATTGTGATGCCGATTTTGGGACTTTGAACCATAAACTCTACTATGTTCAAATATATTTGAGGGATCTGTCAATTTGAGCATTTTCATTTAAACATTTATCATTACATTTTTTATGAAACAAGAAACTAATTTTCCCAAAATCCGCTCGACAACGGTGCTGTTGGTCCGAAAAAACGGTCAGATCGCGATGGCCGGGGACGGTCAGGTAACGCTCGGAGAAACCGTCATCAAAGGTAACGCCCGAAAGGTTCGCCGAATTTACGAAGGAAATGTTTTGGTGGGTTTCGCCGGAGCCACGGCCGACGCCTTTTCGCTTTTGGCCAAATTTGAAGCCAAGCTTGAAGAGTTTCAGGGACAATTGGAGCGCTCGTCGATCGAACTTTCCAAGGAATGGCGAACCGATAAATACCTCAGACATCTGGAGGCCCTGCTGATAGTCGCCGATCGAACAGACGCATTTTTAATCTCCGGAAAAGGTGATGTCATTTCTTCTGATGAGGGACTTTTGGCAGTTGGTTCGGGGAGCATGTACGCTCTGGCTTCGGCCCGGGCTTTGATCAAACATTCCGACCTTTCGGCCCGGGAAATCGCCGTCGAATCCCTCAAAATAGCCGGTGAAATCTGCATTTACACCAATTCCGACATTATTACTGAAGAGATTGATCAGTAGGAATTTTTAGAAAAACCAATGCCCATTTATTTAGGTGGCGAAACAAGCAAAAAAATGCCCGAAACAAAATTAGATGATTTAACTCCAAGACAGATCGTCGAGGAGCTTGATAAATACGTTGTCGGCCAGGCAAAAGCCAAAAGAGCCGTGGCGGTCGCCCTCAGAAACAGGATCCGGCGGCAAAAACTTCCGGCGGAAATGGCCCGGGACGTCCTTCCCAAAAACATTTTAATGATAGGTTCCACCGGCGTCGGCAAAACCGAGATCGCCCGGCGTCTGGCCCGTCTTGCCAACTCCCCTTTTATTAAAATCGAGGCTTCGAAATTTACCGAAGTAGGTTACGTCGGAAGGGATGTCGAAAGCATGGTTCGCGAGTTGACCGAAATCGCGATTGACATGACCCGCCAATCGGAATTTGAAAAAGTTCAGGAAAGGGCCCAGGAAAATGTCGAGGAAAAAATCCTCGACATCCTTTTGCCAAAATCCGAATCCTTTTATTCCAATTATGAGCCCTCCCCTTCGGTCGAACCGGATGATTCTCTCCGTTCCTCGAACCGAACCCGGGAAAAGCTCCGGGAGCAACTCCGGCGGGGAGACCTGGATGAACGTCTGGTTGAAATCGAAACACAGGATCGTTCCACCCCGATGATCGATTTTGTGGGCGGACAGGGAATGGAGGAAATGGGGGTCAATTTCCGGGACATGTTCGGAAATCTCTTTCCGGCAAAAACCGTAAAAAGGAAAATAAAGATCTCCGAAGCCCGGAAGTTTTTGCTCCGGGACGAACAGGAAAACCTGGTGGATATGGAGCAGATCACCCGCATCGCTCTGGAAAAGACCGAGTCTTCCGGAATAATCTTTTTGGATGAACTGGATAAGATAGCCGGCCGCGAATCCTCCGGGAATCCTGATGTTTCCCGAGAAGGCGTTCAGAGGGATCTGCTTCCCATCGTCGAGGGGACTTCGGTTAACACCCGCTACGGAATGGTCAACACCGAACATATCCTGTTTATCGCGGCCGGGGCCTTTCACGTTTCCAAACCGTCGGATTTAATCCCCGAACTCCAGGGAAGATTTCCGATCAGGGTTGAACTTGATTCGCTTACGGTGGAGGATCTTAAGCGGATCCTTATACAGCCTAAAAATTCGCTTATTAAACAATACCAAGCGCTGCTTAACACGGAAGGAATTTCCCTTGAGTTTACCGAAGACGCGATATCGCAACTGGCGGAACTTACGGCAGAAGTCAATAAAACCACTGAAAACATTGGGGCTCGTCGGCTCCACACGTTGCTTGAAACCCTCCTTGAGGAGATCAGTTTTGCCGGAGCCGAATTGGAGGAAAAAAATCAGACAATCGATTCCAACTATGTAAAGGAAAAACTTTCGGGACTAATAAAAGACCAAAATCTAAGGCAATACATACTTTAGCTTTAATCAGTTTAAACGAAATGCTTAACTTTCTTAAACTCTTACATTTTAAAACAAATAAAACGGCTGCAATGCTTTTAATGTTTTATTTGCTTATCGGTTTAAACTGCGGCAAAAGGAAACCCCCGCTCCCCCCGGTTGAAAGGGTGACTCAGACGGTTTCTGTCTCAGGTATTCAAAAGGGGAATCGGATCATTTTAAATTGGACCATGCCCGCCCGAAATGCCTCTCAAAACAGCGTTTTAAACATTGACCGGATCGATATTTATCGTTTGGCCGAACCCTCAAGTTCGACCCTCTCCCTGACCGAAGAGGAGTTTATTTCCCGAAGCACACTGCTCGCCTCCAAAGATGTTTCAAGGGATGATTTCAACCTTAAACAGTTAAGTTTTTCCGACGAGTTAAAGTTTGCGGGTCAACCCGTTCGTTTGATCTACGGGCTTCGATTGGTAAATTCCTCGGGCCAAAAGGCATCCTTTTCCAATTTCGTGGTGATCGAACCGACGGCAAAGGTTTCCCTCCCCCCTTCAGATGTTGGATCCCAAATAAGCGAGGAAAATGTTTTGCTGAATTGGAGGGTTCCGGAAAAAAACATTGACGGGACGGTCCCGGCCAACATTTCTGGTTTTAACGTTTACCGGAAAACCCTCGGGGCCGGAGAGTTTCAGCTGTTAAATAAAACCCCTTTGAGCCAACCAAGTTTTTCGGACAACACCTTTACCTTTGGCGAAAACTATGTTTATTTGGTTCGGACGGTCTCAACCGGAATCGAGGCCGAACCGGTTGAAAGCCTCGATTCAAATGAGATCGAAGTTTCCCCCAAGGACATTTTTCCGCCCGCCCCGCCGAAGGCGATAACCATCGCCGCAGCGCCCAACAATCTCTCGATTTTTTTCGCCACCAATATTGAAAAGGATCTGGCCGGTTACAAGGTCTTTCGCTCGACCGAGAGGAACCTTCCCAAAAGCGAATGGGAGAATTTAACCCCCGAAATCCTGACCACCAACACTTTTCAGGACAAAAGAGTCGTGTCCGGGCAAACCTATTTTTATTACCTGACAGCCATCGATAAAACCGGAAACGAAAGCGATCCCTCGGAAATTGTGTCGGAGGTCGCACCCTAAGGAAAATGAAAATCTGTTTGGTAAATTTCGAAGATCAACCCAGATACGGTGAAATGGTTGAAGAAAGTATTTTTTTATTTCCGGAAAACCTGAGCCTTTGGGAAACCATTTCGGCCCCGGTAACAAAGATTTCAACCGAGATTTCTCAAGCCAAATTTTTGGCTCCCGTTTCCCCTTCAAAAATTGTCTGCGTTGGAAGAAATTATTCGGAACACGCACGGGAACTTGGAAATCAGGTTCCGGACGAACCACTTTTGTTTTTAAAGGCTCCGTCCTCTTTGATCGGGGCCGGAGGGTCGATCGTTTTACCCCGACAATCCGACCAAATCGAACATGAAGGGGAGCTGGGAATAATTATTGGTAAAAGCTGCAAAAATATCCCTTCGGATAAAAATCCTCTGGACTTCGTGTTCGGGTATACCTGTTTGAATGACGTAACGGCCCGGGACCTTCAACGCCGCGATGTCCAATTTACAAGAGCAAAATCTTTCGACACTTTTTGTCCCTGCGGGCCGGTAATTGAAACCGACCTTGAAATTGACGATATTCATGTAAAAACAAAAGTTAACGGGATCGAAAAACAAACCGGGCGAACTTCCCAAATGGTTTTTTCGATCCCCTTTCTGATAAGATATATCTCACAACAAATGACTTTGAATCCGGGCGATCTTATCGCCACAGGAACCCCTTCCGGGGTTTCACAACTAAAATCAGGCGACGTCGTCGAAGTTGAAATTGAGGGGATCGGAACTTTACGAAACCCCGTTATTTAATAATATTTGGGAGGAATTTATGAAATTTTTTATTGATACGGCCAATTTGGATGAGATCAGGGAGGCGGCCGAACTCGGGTTGATCGACGGGGTTACTACCAACCCCTCACTGGTGGCCAAGGAGGGCGACGTTGATTTTAAGGAAAGGATCGCCGAGATCTGCCGGATCGTCGATGGCGATGTTTCGGCCGAAGTTACCGCCATTGATAACGAGGGAATGGTCGAACAGGGGCGCGATTTGGCCAAAATAGCCGATAACGTGGTCGTCAAATGTCCGCTTACCTGGGACGGCCTAAAGGCTACCAAAACCCTCCGTTCCGACGGCATCAAGGTAAATGTGACCCTTTGTTTTTCCGCCACCCAGGCCATTCTGGCCGCAAAGGCCGGCGCCACCTACATAAGCCCTTTCATCGGCCGGTTTGACGACATCTCCGAAAACGGAATGCAACTTATCTGGGATATCGTCCAGATTTACGATAATTACGGCTTTTCCACCGAGGTGTTGGCGGCCAGCATTCGCCACCCGATGCATATTGTGGAGTCGGCTCTGGCGGGGGCCGACGTTGCCACCTTCCCTTTCAAGGTGCTCAAACAGATTGTCAAACACCCGCTGACCGATCGGGGATTGGACGCCTTTCTCTCAGATTGGAAAAAAAGCGGAAGAGAATAACAATGCCAAAAAAGGAGAGTTCATCTCCTTTTTTTACTCAAAAACCATTTGCAAGCTAAATAAAATTGCATAGCAAGGCAATAATTAGCCTGCAAAGTTTAATAATTTAGCCTACTAAGTAAAATAATGAAGGAAACGATTGTTTTACCCCTTTATATTTTTTCGGAAGTTGCCATTTTGATCCGCGCCGGTTTCGAAGAAAAATTGCAGGAATTGGGCCTTCACAGCGGTCAGATTTTTGTCTTAAATTCCCTATTCGAAAAAGACGGCCAGAACCAAAAGGAATTGGCCGATCGTCTCAATCTTTCTTCCCCAACGGTTTTTAAGATGGTTAAGAGTCTCACCTCAAACGGATTCGTTAAATGCCGAAAATGCTCCAGAGATGCCAGAGCGAGGCGCGTTTTTTTAACCGAAAAGGCCATCAATCAAAAAACGGAGATCATTCAAACCTGGATGGAATCAAACAGTTATTTTTTCAAATCCCTGACCGAAACCGAAAAGCTGATCTTTTTTCAACTTTTGGAAAAAATAAAGGAGGATTTGACCGGCTGATACTTTTCCGGTTTTTTCAATCCGTGTTTTAATAAATGGATCATGAGAGCCATCGAAGCCCGCGATTTGACCAAAAAATTTGGAGATTTTACAGCAGTTGATGATATTGATTTTGAAGTCGGAAAAGGAGAAACCTTTGCAATACTCGGAGAAAACGGGGCCGGAAAATCAACCACGATGCGGATGATCGCCTGTCGTTCCCCACTGACTTCGGGTGAAATTTTGGTGGAAAACCTGTCGGTTAAACAACATTCCCGTGAAATCAGAAATTTTCTGGGCGTTGTCCCGCAGGAAAACAACCTCGATCCTGATTTGAATGTTTGGGAAAACCTTCTGGTCTATTCCAGATATTTCCGGATACCAAAGGAAATCGCCCTTGAAAGGACTCGAAACCTTCTCGATTTCATCAGACTTTCGAAAAAAAAAGACTCCAAGGTCGAATCGCTTTCGGGCGGAATGAAACGTCGTTTGATCATCGCCCGGGCTCTTTTGCACGACCCGAAGATCCTTTTGCTGGACGAACCGACAACCGGTTTGGACCCGAACGTCCGGCAGGAAATTTGGGAAAAACTTGAGGAACTTCGGACGGAAAAGGATCTGACAATATTGCTTTCCACACATTATATGGATGAGGCCGAAAAACTGTCCCAAAACCTGATCTTTATGGCCAACGGGAAAATTATCGCCTCGGGAAACCCCGGCCAATTGATCCGACGAAAAGTAAAAAAGTTCGCCCTTGAGATAAGGGAGGCTTTTGGCGTTTCCCTTTCCCAAAAAGATCCGGAAATTTTATTTGAAAAAAGAGGAAACACCCATCTTTATTTTGCTGAAAACCCCGAAAAACTGACCCAGGTTATGAACCAATACGGCGCTCGACCGATGCTTTTGCGTCCATCAAATCTTGAGGACGTTTTTCTCCAGCTTTTGAAAAACAAATCAGTTGAACCAATTAATTGATCCCCCATTTTTCTTTTTTTTCGGTTTTTGATTCCCGGGTAAGTGATAATAAAATAAAACCGTAGGGCGATATTTCATTTTTCTTATAGGAGGATCCCGATGAAAATTTTGTTGGCGACCGACGGAACCAAACATAGCGAAGCGGCCATTTCCACAATCCAAAATCTGGCAATGAATGACGGTGACGAATTGAAAATAATCTCGGTCATCGATATGGCGGTCCCCCTCGCCATTGATATGTATGCGGGGTATTTGCCATCGACCACCGAAATCGAAAAAAGCGTCCGGGAAAATGCCGAAAAGGTTTTGGACAAAACGGTCGAAAAAGTCAGGGGGATTTTGGGTGTTAAAAAAGTTTTCGTTTCCAAGGAGGTTTTGATGGGTTCTCCTGAAAGCCGGATCGTTGAAACCGCCGAGGAAATGAAAGCCGATCTGATCGTCGTCGGTTCACACGGTTATAATCGCTGGGAGAGATTACTTTTGGGTTCGGTTTCTGATTCGGTCGTTCATCACGCACCTTGCTCCGTTCTGGTTGTCAGGGGAAGCGGGGAGGAACAATAATGCCGCTCGCCCACCAAGTGGTCGGAGACGGCTTTCCTATTTTACTGATCCACGCCTTTCCTTTGAATCGAAAAATGTGGAAAGGGCAAATCGGACCTCTTTCTCAAGCCGGTTTTCAAATCGTTCTGCCGGATCTTCCCGGTTTCGGCGAAACAGTTGTAAATAAAAACGTTTCCATCCCGGACATGGCGGAGGAAATTTTCGGCCTGATCAAGTTTTTAAAAATTGAAGGTTGCATTGTCGGGGGATTGTCGATGGGAGGTTATGTTTCATTTGCCCTTTCAAAAAAACACCCCCGAATTTTTTCCGGGCTTTTGCTCTGCGACACAACTTTTTCAGCCGATTCGACCGAAAAAAAAGAAGCCCGTTTCAATTTGATCGAAAAAATCGCGTCGGAAGGTCCCCTCCCTCTCGCAAGGGACATGCTGCCCAATTTGATTTCGGATCATACCAAAGAAAATAATCCGGTTCTGGTCAACGAAATAAAAAAGGAGATCCTCCAAACCGATCCCGAAGGCGCAATTGCCGCCCTGAAAGCCATGGCCAACCGGGAAGATCAAACCGACCTTTTGGGAGAAATTTCAGTACCGACCGGGCTAATTTTCGGTGAGGCGGATAAGGTGACAAATCTTGAAACCGCCAAAATTATGAAGAATCAAATTCCCTTCTCCGAACTTTTCATTATTGAAAAAGCCGGGCATTACTCCAATCTTGAACAAAGCGAAAAATTTAACGCTGCACTCTTGGAATTTGTCAAAACCGGCGGGTTCTAAAATAATGATTGAAAAAAAACAGATAACCGTAAATTCCCGGAATTTCGACGGTGAAATCAAAAGGACCTGGCGAGCCGGTCTAATCGAGGAAACAGATGATTTGATTACGCTTTTTGGCGAATTCGAATCGGAGGTTTCTCACAGCCAGCTTGGAATTATCAGACGCGGAACAAAAAGTTACGAAATCTTCTGGAAAAATCGCTGGTATTCAATTTTTCGTTTTCACGAACCGGAAGGAAACTTGCGGAACTTTTATTGTAATATCAATCACCCCCCGGCTTTTGACGGTCGGGTTTTGGATTTTATTGATCTGGATCTGGATATTTTGGTCAAAACCGACCTCACTTTCCAAATTTTGGATAGGGATGAGTTTGAATTTAATTGTCAAAAACACGGCTATTCAAAGGATTTGATCAAAAAAGTTAATGTAACGGTTGAGGAAATTAAAAATTTGATTCGGAATCGACATTTCCCTTTTGACCGTTTCCCCCGGCCCGGAAAGCCGAAATGAAGGTGCCATTTTGTTTCTCGCCCTTTTTCAAATCGATCTTCAGGACGCTTTTGCCGTTTGGCGAAGGAATATGCGCGTTTACCTAAGACAATGGAAAACCGAATTGATCGCACCGGTCATTGAACCGATTTTTACATTTTTTGCCTTCGGCTTTGGAGTCGGGGCTTTGGTGGCCTCCAAGATCGAGGGTTTGAGTTACCTGGCGTTTGTCGGTGCGGGAGTTTTGTCCTTTACGGTTTTGATGCGAACGGTTTTTGAAATGACCTACGGGTCCTATTTTAGAATGGTTTATCAATCAACCTACGATGCCATTTTGGCGACCCCGGTAAACGCCGAATCTCTGGCTTTCGGCGAGATTATTTACGCCGTAACCAAAGGTCTTATCGATTCCCTGTTTGTAATCCCGTTGGTGGTCATTTTCGGTTCGGCCAGTTCCTCCTGGATCCTGCTTTCTTTTTTGCCTTTGACCCTCGGTTGTTTTTACCTTTCCGGTCTGGCCCTGTCCATCACCTCGCGTATTTTTGAAATAGATCATTTTAATGTCTTTTTCGCATTCTTTTTTTCCACCATTTTTCTGTGCGGCGCCTGGTTTCCGATTGAACGTCTCCCCGTTTGGCTTCAGTTCACCGCCTATATTCTGCCAACCACATCGGTCATCGATCTGACCAGAGCCTGTTTGAACGGCCGGTTTTTCCCGAGGCATTTTTGGGAATCAATCTATCTCATTGCGGTCTCGTTTATCCTGTTGGAATGGGCCTTGCGAAGCCTGCGGCGGAGAATGGTTGTTTGATCATATTCGGTAAACGGGAAATTCTCAAAAAAATCCTTAACCATTTTCCTTTTTTAGGGTAAAATCCCGAACATAAACTTTAACTTTTACCTTTCCAAATTGTTTTGGATTCCAAACTTATTATTCTTTCAAACAAAGGAGATTTTTATGACATTTCGTTTTTTCATTTTCACTCTTTTGCTCACATTTTGTAGTTATTCTGCCGCCGCCCAAAATTATCCGCCGGCCCGGGATGAAACCCTTCGAAAAATGGATGAAATATCAGAGGACACCGAAAAGATCTCAAAAAGCCTTCAGATTTTAAATGAGCGATTAAAGGTATTTTCAGAAACCTTTTCTTCCAATCAGGGATTGAGGTTAACGGAAAAACAACAAAAACTCCTGGCCGCCTTCGAGTTTTTGAACCGGGCCGAACAAAGGCTGGCCAATTTACAAAAACACAAAATTGAACTGACTGAAAAGCTTTCCTCGGTTCGGGTGAAACTGGCCGATATTGAAGAAAAGCTTCGCCCCGAAAGCGTTGACCGAAGTGTTGCCATGCGCGGAACAACCAATGCCGAAGAACTCAGGGATATGAGACGGACGGCGCTTTATCAGGAACAAAACCAGTTGTTCGGGTTGGTAAACGAAATTCAAAGCTCAATTATGGAAACGGAAAAAGAGATTGTGGAAACCACTCTTTTTCTGAGCCGGATAAGACAACGCATTTTTCCTGAAATTGAAAAGGAATTGTTGGATCTCTAGCCTTTTGCAATTCTTCTTAAACCCGCTAAACTATCCTTTATGCAACCGACAGGAAAACCGGAAACAAAAGGTAAATTGGAACAATTAAGAGAACGGTCCTTAAGAGCCGAAGAGGGTGGCGGGAAAAACCGGATCGACAAACAAAAATCTCTCGGGAAATTAACCGCCCGGGAGCGAATTGATTTTTTTCTTGACGAAGGATCTTTCGAGGAATTTGATAAATTTGTCGTCCACCGCTCAAGGGATTTCGGACTCGACGAACAAAAATACCCCGGTGACGGAGTGGTTACCGGACACGGTTTGGTCGAAGGCCGCGAGGTCTTCGTTTTCGCACAGGATTTCACCGTTTTTGGCGGCTCGCTCTCCGAAACCCACGCTCAAAAAATCTGTAAAGTGATGGATCTGGCGATGAAGGTCGGGGCTCCGGTCATCGGTCTTAATGACTCGGGGGGCGCCAGAATTCAAGAGGGAGTTGTTAGTCTCGGTGGTTACGCCGACATTTTTTTGCGTAACACTTTGGCCAGCGGAGTGATTCCTCAAATTAGTTGTATTTTGGGCCCTTGTGCCGGCGGCGCGGTTTATTCCCCCGCAATCACAGATTTTAACATCATGGTCAAAGATACATCGTATATGTTTATTACCGGGCCGGATGTGATAAAAACCGTAACCCATGAAGAGGTTAGCAAGGATGAATTGGGCGGCGCCTTAACCCATAATTCGAGGTCCGGTGTCGCCCATTTTGCCGCCGAAAATGATGAACACGCCCTCCGCCTGACCCGCGAACTGATCTCTTTTATCCCGTCCAACAATATGGAAGATCCGCCTTTCGTCCCAACTTCCGATCCCTCCGAAAGGATTTCGGAGGCTTTGAATTCGATCGTTCCCGAGGTTTCGACTCTCCCCTATGATATTCGGGAGATAATCAAAACGGTCGCCGACGACAAATATTTCTTCGAGGTCCAGGAACAGTTTGCACCAAATATTGTGGTCGGTTTTGCCCGTTTGGGCGGTTATTCGGTCGGGATCGTCGCCAATCAACCGGCTTTTCTGGCCGGCGTTCTTGATATTGATGCCTCGGTAAAAGCGGCCCGGTTTGTCCGGTTTTGCGATTGTTTCAATATTCCGCTGATCACTTTTGAGGACGTTCCCGGTTTTCTTCCCGGCGTAAATCAGGAACACGGGGGAATCATTCGCCATGGTGCCAAACTGCTGTTTGCCTTTGCCGAGGCCACGGTTCCCAAAATCACGGTGATCACGCGGAAGGCCTACGGCGGGGCTTATTGCGTGATGGCCTCCAAACATATCAGAACAGACCTCAATTTTGCTTTCCCGACTGCCGAGATCGCCGTTATGGGGGCCGAAGGGGCTGTCGGTTTGCTTTACCGAAAAGAATTGAACGATTCCACCGACGCACAAAATTTAAAGAGGGAAAAAATTGCCGAATTCGAGGAAAAATTCGCCAACCCTTTTGTTGCCGCCGAAAGGGGTTTCATAGACGAGGTGATAGAACCCGCTCAGACCAGACCAAAGCTTATCCGGGCGCTTAAATTGCTTGAAAACAAACGGGACCAAAATCCACCTAAAAAACACGGCAACATCCCATTGTAAAGGGTGGGAAAATACTTTAACTGTCTGCGAGCCGACAGTTAAAGTATCGGATGAACCGCTTTTTTATTTGTTTTATCTACGAAAATTGTCGGGGAATTTTTAAATCCTTAATTTATGTCGGAAAATTTTGCAAGGCGGCCCACTTGGGTTGAGATTAATTTGAACCGGTTGGCTGACAATTTTCATTCCATCAAGGAATTCGTGGGATCCGGAATCGAATACATGGCGGTTGTAAAAGCCGATGCTTACGGACACGGGGCCGTTCCCTGCGCTCAAGCCTTGGAGAAAGCCGGGATTGACTGGTTCGGGGTGGCATTGCCCGAGGAAGGTCTGGAACTTCGAAAAAACGGAATGAAATCCCGGATACTCTGTCTCGGAGGTTTTTGGGAAGGACAGGAAAACTTTATTATTGAAAACAATTTAACCCCGGTCATTTTCCAGACCGAAAAGGCCCGGATGTTTGATCGGGCCTCAAAAAAAGCCGGACTAACTTCAAGGATCCACGTAAAAATCGACACCGGAATGGGACGGATCGGGGTTCGTTGGGATCAACTCGGGGATTTCCTCCGGGAACTAAAAAAACTGCCCCATCTTGAGGTCGAGGGTATTATGACCCATTTTGCCTCGGCCGACGATTTGGACGAAAATGAATTCACCCAGGGGCAAATTGATAAATTTCACCGGGCCGTTGAGATTTTTGAAGATTACGGTTTTTTTCCGAAATACAAGGATCTGGCAAACTCCCCAGGGGCCGTTGCTCATGAGAATTCGCGGAGCAATCTGGTTCGTCTGGGAGGAATTTTGTACGGACTCGGGGGAGATGTTCTTCCCCGGGGAATTGTTAAACCAAAACTTGAACCCGTGATGACCCTGCACAGCAAAATAGCTTTTCTTAAAGAAGTTCCTGAGGGCGAGACGGTTGGTTACGGAAGAACCCATAAAACCGAAAGGAGATCGATCATTGCAACGGTTCCGATCGGGTATCAGGACGGTTTTGTCAGGTCGCTTTCCAATTGCGGGCGGGTTCTGGTGAATAATCAATTTGCCCCGATCGTCGGCCGGATTTCGATGGATTGGACGATTCTGGACGTAACGGACATCCCCCGAGTTAAAGTTAATGATGAGGTCGTCCTTATCGGACAACAAAATGGTTTAAGTATTTTGGCGGAGGATCTGGCGCGTCAAATCGGAACAATTTCCTATGAGATCACCTGCGGGATCAACCGGCGGGTGATCAGAAATTATGTTGAAAGCGAATAAAAGCGTTGTATTTGAAAGGCTTTTTTCGGTTTATAATCGGAATCTGGTCAAACGCCGTTTTGTTTCGCTAAGGGTTTCGGGTCTTGAAAATCTGGAGGGAAAATGCCCCGACCTCCCTCTCATCAGTTTTGCCAACCATTCGAGTTGGTGGGACGGGCTCATCCTTTTTGAATTGTTTACCGGTTTTTCTTTCGAAAATTATGTCTTGATGGAGGAAAAAAATCTCCGCCGGTTCTGGCTTTTTCGAAAACTCGGGGCATTTTCAATCGTCCCGGGAGATCCGAGGGAAACTCTTAAAAGTTTAAATTACGCGGTCAAGCTTTTGAAGGAAAACCCGAAAACCAATCTCTTGGTTTTCCCACAAGGCTCGATCATTCCAAATGATAAACGGCCGGTGAAGTTTTATAATGGTTTGGCCAGAATAATTGAAAAAGCCGGAACTTGTTCCGTTTTACCAATCGCTTTAAGATACGAGTTTCTTGAGGACTTTAAACCGACGGTTTTTATTAATGTCGGGAAGATAAAACACTTTGAAAACAAAACTTTTGGATCAGAAATCTCTTTAACTGATTTTCTGGAAAAAAAATTAACTGAAGTTTTGGATGAAGTTGTTTCAAAAATCATCAACCAGGACTTTAACAATTTTATCAAACTACTTTAACTTATGCCTCTGCCCGGGCACAATCAAATCAGGATCCCGATCTTACAGGAATTGTATGCCGTCGGCGGGACCGATGAAATCCGCTTTTTATACCAAAGGTTGATCGATTATTTTCCGGCCATCAGCCCTCAGGAAATTCATCAGATAAAAATTGGAAATGACCGCACCTGGCGTTTGGCGATCCAGCGGGCCGGGAAAATTTTGGATGAAGAGGGTTTTCTGAACCGACACCGCGGAATCTGGACGCTGACCGGTCCGGGTCAGCAATTGGCGGAAAATGAGAGTTCAGGTTTTACTTTAACAAAAGAAAACAGGGTTGAGAGTTCCCACGGTGAAATCCAACAAATGGTTTGCGAGATCGGCCGGGCCTTGGGGTTTTACAGCGAAAAGGAGTTTGAGTTTTATGATGTGATCTGGCGGGAAACCCCTACCAATCCGCGCCTTTCACATATTTTTGAGGTTCAGAGCAAGGGAAATATCGACTCGGCCTTTGCCAAATTAAAAAGAGCCTTTGAAGCTCAAAGAACCAAACCCTTTCTGGTCATCTCGACCGAAAGGGATCTGATCCGGGCCCGGAAATCCCTCGAACGTGAATTCAGGGATCTGGAGCCTTTTGTAACCGTTTTGACTTTCTCTCAAATAAAGGCGATCCACGAAAACCTTTCCGAAATAGGCCGGGTTTTGGCAAAATTTTTAGAAAAATGATTTATTTGTAATAATTACTAAACCAAACAGTGAGGAGAAAAAAAATGAACTATCCGGTTGATTTGTCTTTTAAGATCCTGGCCCTTGCCAGTCAAATTTACATCAGAGATGCCAACGGGGTTTTAATGGGCTACGTAAAACAAAAACTTCTTAAACTAAAAGAAGACATCAATGTTTATTCCGACGAAAACCAAAATCAGGTTCTTTTCAATATCAAGGCCGACCGGATCATCGATTTTTCGGCCAGATACAATTTCACTTCCAGCAACGGGCAATTTTTAGGTTCGATCAAAAGACAGGGCCGACGTTCGATCTGGAAGGCAAACTATGAGATTTCCGACGAAAACAACAATCAGATTATGCAGATCAACGAAGAGAACGCCTGGGTCAAGGTCGGCAATGCCCTCGTCGGCGAACTTCCGGTCATTGGAATTTTTACCGGTTATTTTTTAAACCCGGCTTATCTCGTTTCAGAAAACGGAGGGGCCACAATTATGAGAATCCAAAAACAGCCGGCCTTTATGGAAAGCAAATTTCAGCTTGTTCCCCAAATCCAGATTCCGGCTGAAAAGGAGACCTTGATCTTGCTCAGCGCTTTGACCATGGTCCTGCTTGAAAGAGCCAGAGGGTAGAACTTCGGCGGTTTATGAAAAACACGACTCCAATTCGAAGGCAATATCTGGAGATCAAATCGAATCATCAGGATTCCATTTTGCTGTTCCGGTTGGGTGATTTTTACGAGGCCTTTGATGAAGACGCCAAATTATTGTCCCGGGAACTCGATATTACCCTGACCAGCAAACCGATGGGTAAAAACATGCGGGTTCCGCTGGCCGGAATTCCGCATCAGGTTTTGGACAAACATCTGGCCACATTGATTTCCAGAGGCCATAAAGTGGCCATTTGCGAACAGACCGGAACTCAACCGGTCAAGGGGGCAGACGGCAAAAAACTGATTCCGAGGGAGGTGGTTCGGGTTGTTACGGCCGGAACCATCATTGAACCGGAACTTCTCGACAGCAAAACAAACAATTATCTGGTCTCTTTCTACAGCGACGGAACGCGAACCGGGATCGCCTACGCCGATATTTCGACCGGGGATTTTGCCGCCACCGAGGTGGAAAACAAAAATGCCCTGACCGAATTGCAAAGGCTGGCCCCGGCAGAAATCCTCATCTCTGAGGGCGATCCCGAAATGCCCGCCAGAGAACGCCCCCAAAATGTAACCCGATTAAATCCGGTTGAATTTGATCTTGAAAAATCAAAAAAAACAATTTTCCGCCATTTCAAAACCAAATCTTTAAGGGCTTTCGGTCTGGATCAAAAACCTCTGGCTGTTTCGGCCGTCGGGGCCCTTTTAAGCTATTTGAAAAACAACCGAACCGAAACCGCCGAACAGCTTTCCCGTCTGGCAATTTACGATTCCGGGGAGTTTATGCTTTTGGACGGAAAAACCCTGGATTGTCTGGAGGTTTTTAAAAGTGATTCGGGGAATTCCCTCTTAAACGTTATTGACAAAACCCAAACCCCGATGGGCGGACGGTTGCTTCGGCGTTGGCTTCGCCAGCCGTTGCTGGATGTTTCGGAAATTTTCCGCCGTCAGGAGTTGATCGGCTGGTTGGCCGAAAATTCCAACCAGAGGCAAAAACTATCCGGGCATTTGGAACTTGTCAAGGATATTGAAAGACTTTCGGGAAGAGCCAAGGCCGGCGTCATAACTCCGACTGAATTGCTGGCTTTCGGCAACAGTTTGGACTTGATTCCAAAAATAAAAAATGTCCTCCGGAAAGACCCCGTCAAATTTTCCAGTTTGCTGGCCCAACTGCCCGAATGCAAGGGGATTGCCGATTTGATCAACGCCGGCATCTCCAGAGAACTCCCCTCAGATTTTGCGGAACAGGTCGGGATCATCAAACCCGGTTTTTCCGAAGAATTGGATAAACTTAGAAACACCCTTGGCGAAGGGAAAACCTTTTTGGCCGAGTTGGAAAAACGAGAACGCAAGCGAACTGGAATCAAGAGCCTTCGCGTCGGTTTCAACAAGGTCTTTGGCTATTACATAGAGGTTACAAAACCCAATCTTCATCTTGTTCCCAAAGATTTTCAACGAAAACAAACGCTGATTCCCTCGGAAAGATTCATTACTCTGGAACTGAAGGAGCATGAATCCCTGGTGATCCACACGCAGGAAAGGATCGCCGAATTGGAATCGAGTCTTCTCCGGCAGATTTGCAATCAGATCGGAAAAAGCCGACCGGAAATCCTTTTGGCCGGGTCGACCCTTGCGCTTCTGGATTGCGTTTCGGGTTTGGCCGAAACCGCCGATCTCAACAGTTATTGCCGCCCGACCGTAAATGAGACTTCCCTGCTGAGGATCAAAGCCGGCCGCCACCCGGTCATTGAAAAGGTTTTGCAAAACCGGGAAAAGGCGTTTGTTCCGAATGATGCCGCCTTGGGGGGCAACGGCGCTCCTCTGATCGCTCTAATTACCGGTCCCAATGCCTCGGGAAAATCCACATACCTGCGTCAGATCGCCCAGATCGTTTTGCTGGCCCAGATCGGGAGTTTTGTTCCCGCCGATGAGGCCGTCGTCGGTATTTGCGACAGGATCTTTACCCGGATAGGTTTGTATGACCGTTTGGGAAGCGGAGAATCGACTTTTATGACCGAAATGATCGAAACAGCCGAGATCCTTCACAATGCGACCCCGAGAAGTCTGGTTTTGCTCGATGAACTGGGACGCGGAACCTCCACCTATGACGGTTTGGCGGTGGCCCGGGCTGTGGTTGAATATTTGCACAATCATTCCAAATTGAAGCCGAGAACATTGTTTGCAACCCATTACCACGAATTGGCTGAACTCGAAGAAATTCTGCCCGATCTGGAAAATTACTATTTCCTGATCGACGATTCCGAAAAACCCCTGAAATTCAAATATCAAATAAAAAGAGGAACGGCCCTCCGAAGTTACGGCATTTTTGCGGCTCAACTCGCGGGTCTGCCAAAACCGGTTACCCGCCGGGCCTTTGAATTATTATCCCAATATCAAAAGGAACAGACCGATCTCGATTATCAGACGCATTCAAACGAAAATTCCGAACTGGCAAAAAAACTCGCCTCAATCGATCCGGAAAACCTTTCGCCGGTCGAGGCTTTGATGAAAATTTACGAACTCAAAAAAATACTGAGGGCTGAGCGAGCAAATGAAAACCCCCTGGAATTAAAAAAAATGGTCGGGTAAATGAAAAAATTATCACTCTTTGATTTTCCATATTCCGAATTCTTCAAAAGGCTTTATCAAAAATCCTTTGATGAGGACATTTTCAGCACCGCGGCCCAGGTGGCGTTTTATTTTTCTTTTGCCCTTTTTCCGCTCCTGCTGTTTTTGGTCAGCCTGTTCGGAATGGTTCTCAGTTCCGCTCTGGATCTGAAAACCGAACTTTTTCAATCCCTCAAAACCATTATGCCTTATTCGGCCTTTCGACTGGTTCAGACAACCATCGAGGAGGTGACTCAAAACAGTTCCACCGGAAAACTGACGGTCGGATTCTTTATCGCACTATGGTCGGCGTCGGCCGGAATCGACAGCATCCGCGTGGCCCTCAATTCGGTTTACAGTGTTAAGGAAGGGCGTTCCTGGTGGAGAACGAAAACGATCTCGGTGATTTTCACCCTCGTGTTTTCAATCCTCATCTCGATCGCTCTGGCAATCGTTTTTTACGGTTGGAAATTCATCCTTTTTTTGCTCAACTCCCTTTCCATTTCCATCACCTCCCTGTTCTTCCTATATCTGATCGAATGGGCCGCCATAATCATCGTTCTGCTGATAGTTTTTGATCTTTTATACAGCTTTATTCCGGATCATTCCCCCTTTAAGTGGAAATTGATCTCCCCCGGAGCCATCACGGGTATTATTCTTTGGTTGATATTGTCCAACAGTTTTCGGCTCTATTTGCATTATTACAACAGTTACAGCAAAATGTACGGCTCCCTGGGGGCCGTGATCGTTCTAATGCTCTGGTTGTATCTGACCTCTTTGGTGATCCTGATCGGGGGCGTGATAAATGCGATCATTTTGGAATTGAACCGTAAAAAGGAATTGGAACAAGTTAATCAGTCCGAGGATTCAACCGGGGATTTCCAAACCGATGATCCTGAAGCTTCGGAATAAAAATCCTGAAATTTCAAGCCCGTTTGCTTCAAGGAAATAAATGTTATAATGTTCACGGTTTAGTTTCGAAACCCAATTTTACAAAAACAACTTTGATCCGAATAAAACCCCGGAGGAAAAATGCGTCAAATTAAGATCCTTCTCCCTTTGATTTTCGTATGCGCCGTTCTTTTGTTTTCCCTTTTCTTTCAAAACGTTTTTACCCGCCCGACAAAGGCCGAAAATCCGGAATTTTGGATCTCGGTTGACTCAGGGGAATTAAAACAGGTTGTTGATTTTGCCGCCCGAAACGGGGATCAAATAAAACTGGAAACCGTCGCCGTCAAAAACGGGATTTCCATCGTTGGAGCCAGTGATTCACAAATGCAAAAGGTCAGTTCCTATATGCACCGATTGCGAAACAAATGCAGCGGGTTCATTGCTCATCAATCGAAGGAGGAGGCGCTCGAAACCGTCGACCGTCTTTTCAACGCCAATACCCGGGAGTCTCTGGTCAATTACACAATTGACAATCAATCTAACGTAAATCAAATGCTTCCGGCGGTCCTTGAAACAAATGTGCGGCAAACAATTACGGACCTTTCGGCCTTTCCCAATCGGCGCTACAATCAACCCAGCGGAACCACCTCGGCCGAATTCATCAAAAATGAATGGACGGCTCTGGCTCTGGGAAGAAGCGATATTTCGGTCGAATATTTCACCCATCCTTCGACAGTTTCCCCTCAACCATCCGTCATCCTAACCGTTCAGGGAACAAACGCTCCGGAGGAGGTTGTGGTTCTCGGGGCCCATCAGGACTCGATCAACACTTCGGGACAAACCCAACCCGCCCCCGGCGCCGATGACGATGCCTCGGGGGTGGCAAGTTTGACGGAGGCAATTCGGGTGTTGATCGAAAAAAACTTTCATCCCCAAAAAACGGTTAAATTTATGGCTTACGCCGCCGAGGAGGTCGGCCTTCGCGGTTCCAAGGAAATCGCTCTCGATTATCGAACCAGAAACGTAAATGTTGTCGGCGTTCTGCAACTCGACATGACCAATTTCAAGGGCTCAACCCAATTCGATTTCGCCCTGGTCAGCGATTTTACAAACGCCGCTCAAAACACTTTTGTCGCGGATCTGATCGGGGAATATCTCCCCAATTTGACGGTTACGACGACCCTCTGCAATTACGGCTGTTCCGACCATGCCTCCTGGACCGCCCAGAATTATCCGTCTTCATTTCCCTTTGAGGCCACCTTCGGCCAGCACAATCATTCGATTCACTCGGCCAACGATACTCTTTCGCAAAGCGGAAACAGCGCCGATCACGCCTTGAAATTCTCCAAACTCGCTTTGGCTTTCGTCGGCGAACTGGCCAAAGGTTCAATCGAACAAAATAATTCCAACCCGGTCCGGGCCGATTTCGACGGGGACGGAAAAACCGACATCTCCGTTTTTCGCCCCGAAACCGGAGTTTGGTATTTAAACCAAAGCTCTAACGGCTTTTTGGCCATAACCTGGGGAATCTCGACCGACAAACCGATTCCCGCCGATTATGACGGGGACGGAACCACCGACATCGCCATCTTCCGGGGAAACAGCGATCCCAACCTGCCGGACATCTATATTTTGCGGACCGGGGATTTCACTTTTTCGGGGGCTTCCTGGGGGGTTGACGGCGATATCCCGACCATCGCGGATTACGACGGGGACGGTAAGGCGGATATTTCGATTTACCGTCCGGCCGCAAACACCTGGTACATTCTGAATTCGTCCGACGGATCGGTTTTCACCCATACTTTCGGTGAAACCGGCGACCGTCCGATCGTCGGGGATTTTGACGGCGACGGAAAGGCCGATCTCAATCTGTTGCGAAATGAGAATCAGTGGCTCACATTGAAATCATCTGACAATTATTCGACCGTTGAAGAAAAGGTTTTCGGTCTTTCAGGAGACGTTCCCGTTCCGGCGGATTTTGACGGCGACGGAATTGATAACATTGCCGTATTTCGCCCGCAAAACGGCACCTGGTATTACCTTCGAACCGACGACAATATTTCTTTTGTCCAATTTGGTTCCGATCAGGATGTTCCGGTGACGGGAGATTACGACGGAGACGGGATTTCCGATTACGCAGTTTTCCGGCCCTCAAACGGGGTCTGGTACATTTTGCGAAGTTCCAACGCCTCGTTTCAGATCGAGGGATTTGGTCTGGAAACCGACAAACCTCTTCCCTTCGCCTACCAACCCGGAAGCTAAGAAAAAACAAGCCGGATCAAATCATTTGATCCGGCTTGTTTTCGTTTATCGGTTGAAACTCAAAAGTGCCTCACGCATTTCCCCGGCGGTTCGCCAACGATTCTCAACCTCCTTGGTTATCGCCTGTTCGATCACAAAGGCGATCTGCGGAGGTATGTCGGGAACCCTTTGGGCGATGGGAATAACGGGTTTTTCGAAAATGGCTTTGACGGTTTCCGAGATCCCCGCCCGCGGTGAGAGATCCAAAGCGTGTTTGGCGGTCAGAAGGCTGTAGGCCGTCATTCCAACCGCATAAATATCCGAGGGCGGCCGAACCTCCTTAAAATCCCGAACCTGTTCGGGCGGCATATAGGCAATTGTTCCGGCCACGTCCCCGACCATCGTGACACCGCTCATTCCGGTCTGCTTATAACTTTTGGCCAGGCCGAAATCCGTCAGTTTGGAGATGTAATTGGGAAAATTCCCGTCCACCAGAATATTTTGTTCTTTGATGTCCCGATGCACAAAACCGAGCGAATGGGCGAAATCAAGGGCCGAAAGTGTCTGTTCGATGATTTTGACGACCTCTTTGTAATTGAGCCGCCCGCCGCGATGCTTGGCCAGCTTGGCGGCATCCATTCCCCCGACGTATTCCGAAACCAGATAAACGATCCCGTTATGGGTTCCGTGTTCGATATAACCGACGATGTGGGGATGCTGAAGGCTGGCCGCCACCTCGATCTCCCGCATAAAACGTTTGAGGGATTGTTCGCTAACGGCAACCTCGGGCAAAAGGGTTTTGATCGCCACAGCCCGACCGTCTTTGACCGAACGGGCCAGCATTACGCTTCCCATTCCGCCCTGCCCCAAGACCCGGATCATTTGGTATCCCGGAATCGGCTGGGGATTTTTTTTCAGCTTTTCCCGGCAATCGTCGCAGAGGTAAGAAAGTTTGGCGTCGGGTTGCGAGGCTTCGGCCTGTGCCGGAATGCCGCAATTGAGGCATTGAACGGTAATTACGGATGGAACCGTTTCGGTATCGCTGGTTGTGTGGATAAACTCATCGTTGGTCGGGGTTTTGGCATCGGTTTTGACCTGAACTTCTAAAACTGTTTCCCCGCCCTGGATTCGATCTCCGCTTTTCAAATGAGCCGTTTCAACCTTGATCCCGTTGACAAAAGTACCGTTGAGCGAACCGAGATCCCTTAAAAAACATTGGGGCGGAGCAATTTCCAGCAAACAATGATGTCGGGAAAAAAAACGATCGTGGGGCAGACAAAAATGAGCCGCCTCACTCCTCCCTATCATGAAAGTTTCGTGTTGGTCAAACGTAAAGACACGTCCGCTTTGCGGCCCGGCGATTACGCGCAAGGTTACTCGCATTTAATAATAGTTTAATATTGGAATTCTAAATTACAAAACCCAAAAGACTTAAATTACTGTAAAAATTACCTGCTAATTTCCAAATTGGAAAAAGCCACCTGAACGCCGTCGCCCGAATAAACACCGGGAACGCCGCCCTTATACCCGTCCGAATTGGTCAGGGATTTGACCAACTCCCCGTTTATGAACAAATCGAATTTTCCGTCTTTATCACGGACTTCCAGAATGTTTTTTTCTTCCCCCCCCTTGATCGCGTTCGATTTGGTCCATTTGACCACGTCGGTTTCCTTGCCGGGTGTGTGCTTTACGACTCGGTATCTTTGTTTTTCCGCATCGATTAGAAAGCCGTAATCCTGGGTCAAAGGTTTGGGGTTGCTGTGGAAAATCAACCCGTATCCCAGTCTGGAGGTTTTCCCCTCTGGATTTCGGACCGTTAATCTTGTAATTGCATCTTCGGTTTGATAAAGGGTGGTGGTAACCAAAACGTAATAATAACCTCTTTGTTTGGTTCCCATGATGTATTCCCCGTTCTTGTATTCGCTATTGGCGTAAGCGGGATTTGTTTTGGTCCAGGTAGAAAGATCTATTTTGTCGAATTTTTCGTCAGCTTGAGGTTGGGGGGTCTTATTGTTAATTGGAAAATTAGTTTTGTTTCCTCCATTGTTACCGGATGGGTCAATGTTACTGAAAAAAACAACCAACCCTACCAATCCCCCGCCGCAAACAACTACTACGGCGGCCAAAATGCCCAAAACCCAGATCCAGCTTCTCGACTTGGTCCTTCCAGCCGTTCCGGTTTGGGTCGGACCGGTCCCCCAAGCCGGCTGAGATTGTTGATTTCCCCAGGTCGGCTGGATTTGTTGCTGGGTTTGCTGGTTCCCGCTCCACCCCGGTTGGGACTGGCCGCCCAGAGATTGGCTTGGGGAGGTTTTTCTGGGGGGGTTCATCATAACCGTCGGCGGAGGAGAATCTTCGGTTGTCGGAGCGTCGCCAACCGAATTTAGGACCGCTCCGTCATCGAGGCAAAAGTTCAAGGCTTCATCATTATAGGTTTTCTGACATTTCGGACAAATTTTCATTTTTTTTCCTGAAAAAGTTAAATCCAATTATTATCTGGGTTTGATCTTACTTAATAAAACCCGTCTAATTATAATAAAACAAAACCCTCTAAATTAATAGAGACGAGTTAATTTAAACTGTAACCGCACTTCCCGCAGAATTTTATATTTGAGGGAAATTCACCCTTGCAACGGGGGCAGATCCTTTTGTTGGCGGTTGGAAAACTTTGGGGAAAGCTTGAAGTAAAACCGCGGGGCTGATTGGTCGTAATACCGGAGTTTTGCCCCAGGCTTAGGCCGCAACGGCCGCAAAATTTTGAATTTTCCGGTAAAACCGTCTGGCAACGGGGACATGGGAAACCGGGGGCGGCATCTCCGTGGCTGACCATTGTAAAGGTTCGGTTTCCGCAACGGCCGCAAAATTTCACACCCTCGGCAAATCTGGAATGGCAGTTGGTGCAGGCCACGATTCCCGGCATCAGGCTTGATTGGGCAACGCTTCCTCTGGAAGAAGAAGGTTGACTGTTTTCTCCTCTGATGGGTCTCAGTTCAGCCTGAATAACCTGTTCGTTGGTTCCCTCGCGCAATTCGATCACCCGCTCGTCATCCTTTTCGCCGGGTTTCGAAACCCTCAGAATATGTTGACCGGCGGGAACTGTGGACAGGATCAGCCGCCCCGAACTCCCGACGCTTCCCTTTCTCTCATCGTCAATGTAAACCTCGGCTCCGATCGGGGCCATGATCACCAGCCGGGAGGTTCCCGATTGGGCGTGGGAATCAATTCCCCGGGACGCTTCCTCTAATTCGGTGATCCAATCGCCAACGGTTTTCGGGCGGCTATTGGGATCGATCTCCAGAGCGCTCATTATCACCCTTTCGACCGCTTTGGGAATGTCGGATCGAAGCTCCGACAAAGGAGCCGGTTTATGCATTATTTTTTGCATGACCAGCTCCATCAGATCACCGGTAAAAGGCGTCCGCCCCCCGAGCATCAGGTAGGCGATCGTGCCGATGGCGTAAACGTCGGACCGGACATCGACTCCGATTTCGGGTTGCATTTGCTCGGGGGCCATAAATTCCGGGGTTCCGATGATTCCCCTCGACGACGGTGTGGCGCTGGAACTGATGTCGGTAACTGTCTGATTGACAAGTTTGGCCAGACCGAAATCCCCAACCTTGATAAAACCGTCCCCGCGCCCCTTTTTCATGATAAAAATATTTGCCGGTTTCAGGTCGCGATGCAGTACCCCGGCTTCGTGGGCGGCTTCAACCCCGTCGGCGATCTGGCGCAATAAACCCACTGCTCGCGGCACTTCAAGCGTTCCCTCTCTTCTTAACAGACGGTGTAGGGTTTCGCCCTCAACGTATTCCATCACCAGATAGAAAACTCCGTCCTCGGTTTCGCCGAAATCCGTTACGTCAACAATATTCGGATGCCTTATCGAGGCGGCCGACATCGCTTCCCTTTCGAAACGGGCGATGGCTTCGCCCTGTTGAAGGTCATCGTTATTTAATATGTCCTGCCTGACGGTTTTGACCGCAACTTTTCTGGTCCCGAGATTTTTGTCATTGGCCAGATAAACCTGACCCATTGCCCCGCGCCCCAAACGCTTTTCCAGCCAATAGCGTTTTGCCAATTCCTGCGTCCCGGGCAAACTAAGCCGGGTTTGGGACTGGTCCGTCGGACAAAAATTTACTTCGTCCGGATAACAAAGTTCACATTTTGGGCATTCCTTCATTGTTTTTTTCTTCCCGAGCTATCAGTCCGAAATCAAAATAAGAACGTAAAAACCGGACCGTTTTTGCGAAACATATCTTTTGGACAAAAACTATTATAGTTGTTATAATCCGTTTCGTTAAATGGGTCGTTAGCTCAGTCGGTAGAGCAGCGGACTCTTAATCCGCGGGTCGCAGGTTCGATCCCTGCACGGCCTACTTTAATTTAACTCACTTAAATATAGCCATTTAGGGACTTACCCAATCTTTTACCCTAAACGCCTTTGCCTGAAAACACAAAAAAAAATCGGCTGAAATCGGTCGAAATCCGGTAGATTTTTTGGTAGATGAAGGAGAAGGCCATGCCGAGAAAGAAAAAGCTTCCGAAATACGTCGTCAAAAGGGACGGCAAATGGTACGTCCGGGTGCGCCTCCCCGGAATCCGGCGGCGGGTCCGGGACGAAACTCCGGAGGGCGCCGAGCGGATGATCGAAAAGATCCGGACCGAGCGCCGGCTGCTCGAAGAAGAAATAGCCAGGATAAAAACTGTCGGGGAGGTCGCGGCCGCCTGGCTTCGATCAAAAAAGAACAAAGTGTCGCCGCGGCACTTTGAAGATCTGACCAGGCACGCTCTCCAGTTTAATAAAAAATTCGGTGCTCTGCCGATCGACCGGCTCACGCCGGCGCTGATCGAGGAGTTTTATCTCGAACTTGAAGATCGGGGGAAACTCTGGCTGGTCGAAAAAATTCACCGGTCGCTCCGGGCCATGCTTAATTATGCGGTCCGGTTCGATCACCTTTCAAAAAACCCGGCCAAAGTCGTTACCCCGTCGAAAAAACCAAAAAAAGAAGTCATCGCCATGACGGCCTCCGAGGCCCGCGCATTTTTGGCGGCCTGCCGCTCCGGAGAAAAGCGGGGTCTGGTTTTTGAAGTGGCGCTTTTTACCGGGATGCGGCCCGGAGAATATCTGGCCCTCAGGTGGCAGGATCTCGATCTCAAAAAAAATCGGCTTCAGGTCCGCCGCGCTCTGGCCCGGTACCATGATTCGGGAGGCTATTATTTTAAGGAATTGAAAACCACCTCGTCGCGCCGCGTCATCGATATTCCGGAGGATCTAGCCGCCAAACTTGCCGAGCTGAGGGAGAAGGCTGAAAAGAAACGGGGTTTTAAGAAAACCGATCTCATCTTCCGGAGCCAAAACGGAGAGCCGTTGAATATCCATAATCTGGCCCGGCGGGAATTTAAGGGGATCCTCAAGGCGGCCGATCTCGATCAAAAAAAATTCAATCCCTATTCACTTCGCCACACCTGCGCCACTCTGCTTTTTCACGAGAACGCCAGTTTAAAGACGGTCCAGGAACGCCTCGGCCACGCCTCGGCCAAAACGACCATGGACACTTATATTCATTTTATTCCGAGTCTTCAGAAAGAGGCGACGGAGAAATTGTCAGGGGTTTTATATTAGGATAGTACACCCTTGGAAAGAGCGTCTGACTTCGGATCAGTTCAGGTTGTTCCGCCATATTCCATGACGCCCCGCCCATCGCACGAAGCGGGATTTTTCTTGTCAGGAAATTATACGGTTTTCCGCCCACAGGGGAACCAACCGTGAACCAAGTGAAAAGAAAAGTCGGATTCAGGCGGCTAGATTACTGAACCAACAAATTACTTGGTTTTGCGCTGTCTATATTGATCGATCAACGTTAAGACGGAATCAATCGGTTCTACAATGGAGTAGCCAGAATTTGGGCCATCCGGCTCAGAATTAACCGAAATGATACCACTTACAACACCAATAATTTTGTACTTTCCTTGATTGATTTCAAAAACTGCCCCTCCACTATTCCCAGGCAAAATATGACAATCAAGAACCAGTTCGTTCCCATCGTAAGCCGAAACGATTCCGCGTCGAATCAAAGGGCCCTTCGGAAATGAGTTCTTGCCAAGAACCGGGTAACCAACCACAAAAACCTCTTGGGTTAGTTGCAGATCGGCGGCCATTTTGACGTCCTCAATCGTCGAAACGGGTAAGGCTTTTAGTTCGTCATTTACTGACATACTTTCCAAACCGAAAACAGCAACATCCCTTGTTTCGTGTATCTGTAAATCTCCCCGGTCTTTAGAATCTTTTGTCGTTTTTTCGATCGTATTTTTGCATCTGTAACACAAAAATTGAAAGACCTCACATTTAGGTTCTTCGTTGAATAAATGTGCAGCTGTAACAAGAAACAACTGGTTGTTATCTTTGAACAAGAATCCGCTTCCGTATTTCTTGTCACACTTGATTAGAACCACCGCTGGCATCTGTTTCGATCCAACTGAGGCGGACTTGGGGCTATTGGCATTATTTTCGGACGATCGATTATCACTGGCACTGCTATTCTGATCACTAGCTTTACCACATCCGAGAATCACAAGAACCAACGATAAAATCATCCATTTCCGCATAGGATTTCCTCCACAAAATATTTGCAATATTTGCATTGATTTTTGATGTGGTCAATTCCGTTTTTTTTATTAACCTACCCCCACCGCCCCTTATTCCCGACGGCGTTCTTATTACCTTTCGGAGCGCCGGCCGTCGCTTTTCTGGGCGGCAGTCCCAGAGCGACCCGCACCTTATCGGAGTTGTTCAGATCCCGGCGGCGAGCGATTTCGGGAAAGGTTTTCTCAAATTCGCCGCCCTCGAACGTTACCTTTATATAAGTCGTTTTTTCTTGATTTTTCATAGTATTTTTATTAAATTAAGAGTGCGGGGGATTTGGCTCCCCCGCGTGGAGTGAAATTAAATTAGCTGGTTAGCTTTTTAATTTCGTTCTCAAGTTCACAAAGGCGATGGTTTAAGTTGTTCAGGCTTTCAACCATTGCCTTTTCTCTTTTTTGGCTCTGACTTTGTTTCCAAAGCTGATAACCAATCCAGAGGAACCTGAGGAACTCCGATAGAATTAAGTATTCCATCTTCGTTTACCTCCTCTCTTAATTGTCAAAGAGCATTAACTCCTTGCAATTATTATTATACACAATTAGAACTAATTGTCAATAGAAAAAGGCAAAAAAGTTGAAAAAAGTGTGATTTTTTTTGTGTTTTTTTTAATTATTCACGAGGACGCCCCGAACCATATCAAGCCGGAATTAAAACAGCCCGAACCATTCTCAGCGTGATGTCGCCGGTGTTATCGGGTGAGCGACCCTGCACTTTCAAATCATTGGCATTTGAAAGCGTAAGTCCGGTAATTTCCGCATAATCCGCGCCGCCGTCCGGCAATCCCAAACCGGCCACTCTGACGACCGATGAACTGACGCGGATAATTTGAATCGACATCTGCCAGCCGCCCCCCGACCCGTTGGAATCAACCAAAAAGGACGTGTCGGTTCCGAACAGATTGAAATAGGCGATTTTCTGATTGGCATTCGCCGCAAAAGAGCCTCCCGCCACAATTTCCACAGCGTCGCCGTCAGCGTTCAAAGACGCCCCCGGCAGAGAATACGTCCAGAGAGTTTCGGCGGTCGTTCCGGTCGTTGCGTGATCGCCGGTGTCGGTGTCGAGGATGGTGATCTGTGATCCCGATAATTCGCTTTCAATTGAAGTCAAAGAAACGGTCGTTTCGGGAGCGTCCTCCGGCAAGGTTACGATCTGCGAAAAATCAGAGCCTTCCGGGAACATTCGAAGCCGGGCATCTTTTGCAAACAGGGTTTCGAGAGTGTATTTGAGGGTGTCGCCCGGACGGACCGTGCCGATTTTTACGGGGGGAACCTCCGGCAGAGATTCGTAATCAAGCCAGACATCAACTCTGGCCGGATATTCGGTTTGGGTGAACAGATCTTCAACTAAAAAAAGCGTTTTGACATTTATCAATAGTGCATTATCTTCCGTGTCGGCGGTTGTTTGGTAGAATTTTGTGCTGTAGGAAGCGTGTTTGAAATAAATGGCCGTCCCTTCTGCCGGAGAAATTGAGGCCGCTTCAACAGATCCGGTGTCCGTGTCCGATGTGATGGTCGTAATGTAGGTATCGCCCGACACGGTGTAGATGTCGAGGTCCTCGCCCCCGAATTCATCGACGTAACCGGAGGCGTCTCTCGTAGCTAATTGAAAGGATGAAAAATAGCTGGCCATTACACCTCCCGGCCCAAAGTGGTCTGGAAAGCCTGAATGAGTGAGTAAAGCTCGGCGGCCTCAGCGTCCGACAGGCCCGTCCCAATCGTGGCAAAAGCGATCTCTTTGGTCGAAAACGCCGAAATGGCCGCATATTTCCCTAAAAGAAGATTTGCGTTCGGCAAGCTGGTCGAAGCTCTTGTCGCGTTTATGACTTTGTTGCCGTCGATCCAGCCATTGATCACGCTCGCTCCGGTTCGATTGGCGATAAAATACCCGGAGGAATCTGTGTTGGCAAACCCGGCGGTTCCTCCGGCATCCCCCCAGGAAATATAAAATTTTGAGTCTCCGTATTCGAGCATCATCCGGTTTGAATTTCCGGTGGCGGCGCTCATTTCCGCAACGGACGCGGCTGAAGCATCCGTCCTTGAATAGATCGATTGATGGCCGTCGTTAAGGGAGCTGTTGGTGCTTAAATTGAACCCGGTGTCGGCGTAGCCAGTTGATCCGTTCGGAGTGGCTCCGGTCGAAGCGTGAGCCCAGCCCCCGGAAAAAGTCAAATCAAACGTGCCGGGATTGGCCAGATTGACGGCGTGGGCGGATGCGCTCCCGCCGACAAATGGATAAACAGCCTGCATTTTTGCCCACAGCGTCCCCGCTTTCATCGCCCTGACCAAAGTATCGATCGCGGCGGCAATGGATGTATCGGTGATCGAGGTTGCCGTCAAAAAAGCGCTGGTCGCCGCGTCGTAAGCCTGAATTATCGGAATGGTCAGAACTCCGCTCGAATACGTGGCCGAACCGAAAGACGGCAAGCCGATCGGCTTGATCGGAGTGTCGGGGTCAGATGGAGGATCGGGCGATCCGGTGGCCGTTTCAAACGCATCTACGGCGTCCTCATTATATGCCTGACAAAACAGCCGCACGCGATTGCCTGAATCTTTCGGGCTTTGAATGACGCGGAAATACTGAAATTGGGTAAAGGCTAAGGTGAACGGATCGGTGTAGCCTTTTCCGGTTAAAAGGTCCGATTCCACTTTTATCACATCATATTTTTTGATGCCGAGCGCAAAAACATAATCCACTTCAAACGAGATGCGAAGATTATTCTTAACGCCCCCCTCGTCAAATTCTCCGAACCAAAGGAGCGCGTAGGCCAGCTTTATCGCCTCGCTTTCGTTTCTGGTTCCGAAGGCAAAATAGTTTTTGGTGTTCGGTTTCGGAGCGTTTTGCCCGACGCTCCGACCGGCCTTTAATTTCTGGTTCGGGTCGTCAACCGTGATCGGGCGCTCGAGATCAAAATTCTCCGAATACTCAAAAGATAAAATAACCTCGTTGGTTAAATCTTTGTCCGAGATTTCCTGCTCGATCCGAAGAGTCGTTCCGCCGCCGCCCGTTCGCAAAATATTGCAGTTTGCTCCCCGGTCTATGAATACCGGAACGGCCGAAAGTTCCCCGCTCGTCAAAGCTTTTAAGGGCTGGATCGTGTATTTCCCCTCATATTGAAAAGGAACCGAGATCCGGCCCGCCCGGCAAATATCGGTTATCACCTCGGCGGCCGGCCTTCCTTCAATGACGGCATCGAACTGCGTTCTCTGGTGAGAATACTGGTGATCGTCGCCCTCGCCGTCCGTGTAGGTGAAAATCACCCCTTCCTCGGTCCAGTCCGAGCAAGTCACCCAATCGGCGAGTTCAAACCGCGAATGATCATATTTGAGGCCGAATCGTTTATTTGTGTAAAGCTCCAGCAGGCACCAGACGCGGTTTTGACTGAATATGCGCGATGAGGTCGAGGCGTCCGTGTAAACCTTGACCTGTTCGTAACCGTGAACCCAGCACTGGGTTTGAAAAGAGGCTGGGGCGACCGTGGCCGGAACACTGGGCCAAGATGAATTTTGGAATCCAAAAATATTGTCAATAACGTTAAAATGTGTTTTTTGGGGAAAACGTTTTATTTCGAGTTTTTTTACCAGCGATCCCCGGAACCGAGGCCGGGAGATCTGCCAATGAATTCATCTGACAAGTGAGGAAATGATTTCTTAATAATCCGCGGAAAAAAAGGTCGACTGGTAAAATTTTTGTGCTATAGTGTCTGCCATGACAACAATTCTGGTTACCTTTGTAACCTTATTCGTAAGCATTTGGTCCATAGTTGTCTCCCTCCAATCCGATGAACCAATTGAAAGAAAATTCCTGGCACCGGCATTGCTTTTTTTTACTGCCTTTTATCTGGGTGTGATGGTTTTTTTGTTAACTCCTAAATTTACCTTGTTTTGAAACTCGGTCTGCCCTTAGGCGGGGTCATTTTTTCCGGGTTCTAACGAGCCATCGAACTGTTGGGGTAATAACCGCAGCCAATTCATTATTAATTCCCTCTCCGAACAAATCTCAAGCTAAAATTCCCGGAGTTGTCCGAGGTTCGGTCGGTAATTATTTCTTTTTGCTTTTCCTTCCATTATCCGCGGGTCGCAGGTTCGATCCCTGCACGGCCTTTCAAAATCTTCATTTTTCTCGAGCGTTTCAATAATGAGAGGCAAATTTTCCGGAATTTGGCTCATTTATTTTCTTAAAACTTCGACTTTTTTTATCATTCCCACGTCTAAAAACCGGAACACGATTTATTTTGTGTTCAAAAAGCGCGTTTGGTAAACTTCTCGTGCGAAAAACGTTGAAAAACACGAGTAATGATAACAGAACTGACGGATGAGCAATTGGTCGAGTTGGCGGTGGGTGAAAATCCGGAGGCTTTCGGCGAAATCGTTGTAAGATGGGAGCGAAAAATTTTTGCGCTCTGTTACGGCATGCTCAACCGGGCGGACGAAGCCAAGGACGCGGCTCAGGAAACCTTCATTTCCGCTTATAAAAATCTGGCCAAATTTCGGGGCGATGCCAAGGTTTCGAGTTGGCTTCATCGGATCGCCGTCAATCAATGTCTAACGGTAAAGCGACGCCAGAAAAGCCGCTCCGAAAGTTTTTTGGACGAAGAAACCAACGAGGCCGAAAGGGTTTTTGTCGCTCCATTGAACCTTTCGCCGGCCCGGCGAACCGAACGAAACGAGCGTCTTTCATTGATCCGCCAGGCCGTCAACGCGCTTCCCTTGGATTTGCGGCAGGTGATCGTCATGAAGGAATTTGAAGAGATGACCTTTCAGGAAATTGCGGAAACCCTTGAATTGCCGCTGAGCACGGTCAAAAGTCGCCTTTACACGGCCTTGAAACAATTGAGGATGAAATTAGAGAGGAGCCCGATCGAAGTCGTTTAGGTTTTGGGGGGTAATTTATGTCGAATAATCACAATCAAAATTTTTCGTGCGGTTTTTCCGGGGAAATGCTTTCCTACCTTTACGGAGAAATCGGGTCTGAAGAGAAGATCAAATTTGAGAGCCATCTGGATCATTGCCGAACTTGCGATGATGAACTCGCCTCATTCGGTTTTATCCGTTCAAAAATCGAGGACTGGCGCGAAGAAAGTTTTTCACCTTTGGAAAATCCGCCGATAAACATTCATTACGGGTCTGAAAAAACCGTGACCCTAAAATCGGCAAGTCAGATTTCCTTGACGGAAAGAATCCGGCAATTATTTTTTCAAACGCCTTTTATTACTGCCGGATCCGCCGCCTTTGCCGTTCTTCTTCTGGTGGTCGGTTTGATCCTGTTCTTTAACGGACAAACCGGTTCCCCCGATCGGGCCGAAGTTCCTCCCCCATCCCAGATCGAGGAATCCCCCGCAAAGGCTCCCGAAAAAACTGTCCAGGCTCCCCAAAACGAACTTGTCGAAAACCCCGATGAAGAAGTCGTCCGGCCTTCAAAATCGGATATAGCCGATAATGACAATAAAAAAATGGAGGAAAGGCCTCAACCCGTCCGTCCCCAAAGAATGGAGTCTTCGGTGAAAAAGGAATTGGCCCGGAAGGATGGAAAAAGAGTTCCCCAAAACCAGAAGCCCAATTCCCAAACCGTTGCCAAAGAACCGTCCGGCAAAAACAAAAAGCCCGCGCCCAAACCGGCGGTGGAAGAATTGCCCATTTTTTCCAACTTTTCCGAGGCCGAGGATGATGAAACCCTCCGGCTGGCGGATCTTTTCGATGAGGTCGGCTCGAAAAAATAAACTGAGGTTTGATTGAAATGAAAAAGATTACAAAAACAAATTTGATTCTGGCCGGGCTGATGATTTTGGCCTCCCTGACCCTTGCATTTGGCCAGATCGAACCCGAAAACGATTTTGTCGAGGGGCCGCCTCCCGCCGATCAGGCCGTCCGCCGGGGCGATTTGATTCGCCAACTCGGCTTAACCCAGGATCAGGTCCGGCAGCTCCGGCAGTTGAACGCCCGGCGGCGGCCCCTGACTCAGGAAGCCCAGCGCCGTTTGCGGATCGCCAACTTCAACCTGGATCAGGCAATTTACGCCGACGGCCTGGATGAAGCGACCATTCAACAAAGATTGCGAGAATTTCAGGAGGCCCAGGCCGAAGTGGCCAAAATTAAGGCCAACAATGAACTTGAGGTCAGGAAAATTTTGACCCCCGAACAATTGGTAAAATTCCGCGAACTTCGGCAAAGGTTCGGCAACCCGCTGCAAAGGAGAGCCAACCGGAATCAAACCCCGGACGCCGGGCCGCCCCAGGACCAGCCTCCCCGCAACCAGATGCGCCGACAAAACCGACGCCAAAAACCCTGATCTTTTACTTTCACCCACTCCTTTCAACTGCACTTCCGATTTATGGAGCCGATTGTTTTGAATCGGCTCTTTTTTTCATTTGTTGTTTTGTCCCCTTCGTTGTAACCTTTTTATTGCTAATAAAAAATCTGGGCCCATCAAAAATTTAGGGCACCGGTTTATTTTTTTTCAAAAACAGACAGCTTTCATTTTTCCGAAGGGCTTTCAAATAAATGAATCCGCTCAAAAAAATATTATTTGAATTGCAGGAAATCGGGTTTCTACTGGCCCATTCCTTTCTCAGTTTGTTCTCTCGTCCGAGATATTACACCGAAATTGTCAAAAGGATGGATATCATCGGGGTCGGCTCTTTGCCCATCATTTTGCTGACCGGTTTTTTTACCGGGGGCGTTTTGACGCTTCAAAGTTTCCAGACCCTGGCCTATTACGGCGCTCAAAGCCAGATCGGACAGCTGGTGGCTTTTACCCTGATCCGCGAACTTGGCCCCGTCTTAACCGCCCTGATGGTGGCGGGGCGGATCGGGTCTGCGATCTCGGCGGAACTCGGCGCGATGGTCGTTTCACAGCAGATCGATGCCATGCGGGCCTTCGGAACCGACCCGATCAGGAAACTTGTTTTGCCCAGACTGGTTGGTTTGTTTTTTATGCTACCCCTTTTGACCATCGCGGCGGACGTTTCGGGAATCATCGGCGGAGGGGTGGTGGCCTCATACATTTTCGGCCTTGATTACAATGTTTTTATTACCTCGGTCCGAAACGGGATCACGATCGAGGACATCATCGGCGGAATGACCAAGCCCTTTTTCTTCGGCCTGATCATCGGTTTGATCTCCTGTTACCGAGGTTTAAATACCAAGGGCGGTACCGTCGGAGTCGGTCGTTCGACAACTAATGCGGTTGTTTTATCCTCAATAGTCGTAATCATTTTTGACTTTTTCCTGTCCCGGGTACTGCAACACTTCCTCGACACGACTTTGCTTTAAAATCTATAATTACCAAAATAAAAAAAGGTAAATTTTATGCTCACTTCTCCAAATGAAGAAAACGGGTCAAATGAGACTTTATCGGAAAATGAAAACCCCGCGGATGAGGTTTCGGCCTTGAATAACGGAATCGGTCCCGTCGTTCCGGCCATCGAATTCCGCAATGTTTGCCTTGCTTTTGACGACAAAATAATTTTGGATGATTTAAGTTTTACGGTTCGAAAAGGCGAAACCAAAATTATTCTTGGAAGAAGCGGAGGCGGAAAATCGACCATCATCCGTTTGATCCTGGGTTTGCTCAAACCCGATAAAGGTCAGATCCTGATCGACGGCGAGGACATCACCCATTTCACCGACCCTCAGATGATGAAAGTTCGGAAAAAAATCGGGATGGTTTTTCAGGAAGGCGCCCTTTTTGATTCCCTCTCGGTTTACGATAACGTCGCCTATCGGCTTCACGAACAAGGGGTCGAGGAAGAGGAGGTCGAAGGTCAGGTTCGGCGGATGCTTCATTTTGTCGATCTTGAGGACGCGATCGATAAAATGCCGAACGAACTTTCCGGCGGAATGAGGCGACGGGTCGGAATCGCCCGGGCGCTGGTCGGCGATCCCCAGATCTTGATGTTCGATGAACCGACCGCCGGACTCGATCCCCCGACGGCCCGAACCATCTGCGAATTGGCCATCAAACTCCGGGATCTGGAAAACGTTTCCTCCATTTTCGTCACCCACGAAATGAAAAATCTCGAATACCTTTCTTCCGAATATGCGATAATGGACGAAAACGGAAATGTAATTTTTGAACAGGAAGGTGGTAAACTCTGCATTATCAACACTGAAATCATCATGATCCGCGAGGGAAAGATCATTTTTAGCGGAAAGGACGAACAACTGAAAAATGTGACGGACCCCTATGTCAAGAGATTTTTAAACGGAAAGTAATCAAAAAAAACCTATGCCAAAGACTCAAAGAAATCTGGAATTAAAACAGCTTAGGGTGGGAATCTTTATTCTGGTCGGTTTGGCCGTACTGGGATTTTTGATCCTCAATTCAACCGGGGATTTCAACCCCTTCAAAAAGACGATCAACTTAAAAGCCCGGTTCAAGGCCGCCGACGGTTTACGGGAAGGCGCGGAGGTTCAACTGGCCGGGGTCAGGATCGGCGAGGTGAAACAAATCCGCCTACTTCCCCCGGAAAACCCCGAGGATGCAAAAGTGGAGGCGATTATGACAATAGACCAGTTTTTTGACGGAAAACCGATCACCGACCGGATCCGAACCGATTCAACCGCCCAACTGATCGCCGTTTCGATCCTGGCCAACGATAAAATCATCAATGTTACGCCGGGGACCACGACCGCTTCCGCCGTTACTGAAAACGACGTCCTCGATTCCAGCGAGGCGATCTCGATCAATCAATTGACCCAAACCGGCAACGAACTCCTCCAGCAAATAAACAAGCTTTCCATCCCGACCAATGAGATCCTGAACAAGGCCAATCAGGGCGAGGGAACGCTCGGCCGGGTGATCAACGACGAATCGCTTTACCGCAATCTCGATTCAACCGTCGGTGAGGCCAAACTTACAATGGTCAAACTTCAAACCATTCTGGAACGGGTTAAATCCGGGGACGGCAGCGCCGGGAAACTTTTAAATGACCCCGAACTTTATAACAATCTCAATAAGACGGTCGGCCAGTTGGAGGAAATTTCCCGAAACCTGAAAGACGGCCGGGGAACCGCCGGCAAGTTTTTGACCGACGAACAGCTTTATAATGAAACAAGAGCCGCCATCACCGACCTTCGGACCTCGGCTGCCAAAATCAATTCCGTGGTGGATGATGTGAAATCACTGACAACCGATTTGGCCGAAGGAAAAGGCACGGCCGGTAAATTCCTCAAGGACGAACAAATTTACAACGACGCCCGGACCGCTCTGAACCGGCTGAACTCCACCACCGAAAAATTCGAGCTCCTTTTAACCGACGCCCAAAACGGCAAGGGAACCGTCGGGAAATTGATAACCGATGAAACACTTTACCGCAATTTGAATCAAACGGCTTCGAATATCAACCAGCTATCTTCGGAAAGCACCAAATTGATTTACGATTTCCGACAGAATCCGAAGAAATACCTGACCATAAAATTCAAATTATTTTAAAAAGAAAAATCCCCCCGTTTCGGCGGGGTTCATTTTCTCAGGACAAACCGATTATTTCTCCCCTGCTCACCCCACCGAGCCAAGGCGGCCAAGCGCATCTTTCGCCGCTTTCAGGTAGATCGGTTTTGGATTTATTTTAAATTCCCGAAGACAGGCTTCGGTAAATTTGATGGCATGAACCTCATTGCTGGCGGCGGCCTTTTCGATCAGATCCTCGGCTTTGATCCCGGCCTCATTTTCTTCCTCATTCACCGTGCTTTTTCCCGAAACCGCAAAAATACCCGCTCCCAGTTGCCAGGCGTAACGGATCAGATTTTCAATTTCTTCACTCCTTAAATAAGGTATTATCGAGCGGACCATGGCCGGCCCGGTAACGCTGTGGATCAAGCCGATGTGATTATTTCCATTGGCGTGGCGGACGTAAATGGTGGCAAAGGTTTCGGTAATTTCCGAGATGATCTTTTCCGCCTCTCCTTTTTCATCGATAAAATTGATGACCGGAGAAAACTCGGGAAATTCCTCCAACGCCTTTATTTTCCCCATAATTGAACGGGTGTTTTTGACCTTTTCGGGGTTGATCTGAGGGACTTTTTCAATGGCCTCCAAAGGGCTGAATTTGATTTCGGATTTTTCGACGCTTTCCGGCAGTTTCTGGAAATATGCCGCCCAATATCCGAGCCCCTTTCCAAGTTCTTCCCGGCGGGTTTCGTTGTCCGTTCTTTCCAGACTCCTGATTGCGTGACCGGTTCGAATCAACCCGTGAGCGGCGGCGGCTGAAAGCCCCGGCGCCAAGACGTTGATCCAGCCCTTGAGAACGTCTTTCCAATTTTTGGCCCGGATCTCGTTGATAAAAAAATCCGCCCAATCCGCCGCCCGATCACCTTGTCCGATCGCATCCTTCCAATTTTCCGAATTAACCGGTTTTCTCTTTCGGGGATAAGGGACCGGGTAAAACTTACTGTAAATCCGGGAAAAAGAAACGACATTTTCCTCTTTTCCCAGTGCGATCAGGGCTTCAGCCGCCATCGGTCCGTGATTTGACAAAGGGCCGATGTCCGCCATTATTTGCAGGGCCTCATCTAAAACATTGGCCTTTGAAGAAATAGCCGAAATGTTGTTCTCCGCAAAACAACCGGAGAAAACAGCAGGAAAAATAACGGCGCTTCCGGTGGCGCTTTTGAAAAAATCTCTCCGATTGGTTTTCCCGACCTTTTTTTTATTATCCTCTCCCTTCATTTTTTTACCTCATTTTTTCCGGATGTTATCACAACTCGGTCAAAGAAAATAATTTTTTCCGGCCGGGTTTCTTTTTGACCTTTAAAAAAATCAAAAAGGACCGCCGTTTTCAGCGATCCTTTTTATATTATTAATGCCGAGGGCGGGACTCGAACCCGCACGGTTTGCACCACACGCCCCTCAAACGTGCGCGGCTACCAATTACGCCACCTCGGCTCGGGATTCGGGAAAACCCTTTGGGGATTTTTCCCATTTAATTCTAAAAAAACGAATTATTTGTTTTCCGGTTTTGATTCTTCCTTTTTCGGCTCCTCAGCCTTCTTTTCCCCGCTCTTTTCTTCCGTTTTACCATCCTCGGCTTTGGGCTCCGGTTTGCTTTCGGCGGCCGGACTGGCGGCCGGTGCGGCACCGGTTGCATTGGCATCGGAGGATTGATTTTCCGGTTGATTCGGATTGGCCTCAACATTGGCGTTTGAATCCAGAGCCGGGGCCGTCTCGGTCGGCGTTTCTCCGGCGGTTTGCAAAACCGAGATATTTCCGGTCAGCGCCGGCATGGCAAGCAGTAGCGCCGAGAGCATAAAAACGGTCGCGGCGATAATGGTCAATTTTGACAAAACGCTTTGGGCCCCGCGCGGCGTAAAGGCCGTGCTGGAGATATTGCTGGTAAACAAAGCTCCGGCATCGGTTTTACCGGGCTGAAGCAAGACCGCTCCAATCAAAACCAAACAAGAAACAAAAAATAATCCGTATAAAAAATAAGCCAACTTCTTACTCCGTAAAAAACTATTGATAATTGACGATTTTGGAAAAGCTATCAGCCTTGAGGCTCGCTCCTCCGACCAATGCCCCGTCAATATCCGCTTCATTCATCAAATCCTTTATGTTCTCGGGTTTTACCGAACCTCCGTAAAGGATTCTGGTTTGTTCGGCGGTTTCCCCGCCGTGTGTTTCCGCCAAAAATGAGCGAATAAAAGCGTGCATTTCTTGAGCCTGTTCGGGCGTGGCGGTTTTTCCAGTGCCGATCGCCCAGACAGGCTCGTAAGCGATTATGATACGTTCCATATCGGAAACTGTCAAACCGTCAAGCCCCCCTTCAAGCTGGGTTTTAACGACGTTTTCGGCGTTTCCGGCTTCCCTGTCCGGCAGCATTTCGCCGACGCAAACGATGGCCGACAAGCCGAAATGCAAACAGGCCTTGGTTTTCAAATTGACCGAACGATCAGTTTCCCCGTAGAACTGCCTTCTTTCCGAATGGCCGATAATGATATGTGAAGCCCCGACATCCTTGATCATATCGGGACAAATCTCACCGGTATGCGCTCCGTGTTCGGTTTCGGTCGAACAATTCTGCGCCGCCAATTTAATATTCGAACCTTCCAGACGGTCGGCAACGGTTTTCAAAGCGGTAAAAACGGGGGCGATAACCACTTCGCAATGGTTCGCATTCGCCACCAGCGGCTTTAATTCCAGCGCCGTATTAACCGCTTCGTCAAGCAGTTTGTACATTTTCCAATTTCCGGCAATTATCGGTTTTCTCATATCTTAAAATTGTATGGAAAAAAAGGCTAAACCTCAATTCCATTATTTTTTTGATTTCGGAGCTTTAATGCCTTTTTCCCTTTGTCAATTTTAATTAATTCCGATCATCGTGGCCTCCCACCAACTTCCGTATCCTGATTCTTTAACCCTAACCAAAAGGTTTTCCCTGATTTGGGCCTCCGCTTTCTCGTGAGTATGCCCACATAAAACCGTTATTTGGCAATTGGGATTTTCCTCAGCAGTTTCAAGTAGGAAATCTCCGATGGCTTTGCAGGTGTAAAAAGGCAATTTATATTCACCGCAAATTCTTAAATCACGCCCAAAACAGACCTCCACGAAAGGCGGGACATGCGTGGCCAAAATGACTTTTGGATATTTTTTTAACGCCTCGGGTAAAACGCTTCGAAGGATTGAGGCGTATTTATCACCCATTTTATGTAGAAAAAAGCCGAATTCCTCGCGACTTAACCCCCGGTAATCCTGAATCCTCAAAACATCCCGGCTCGCCCCCTCACTCAAATTCAATGTTCCGTGTCGTCCGTCTCCCCAGCCTTCGACTCCGACAAGGGCGGTTTTTTCATTCAAAGGGATGATACCCGCTTCGGTTAACCAAAACAGGTTTTCGGAGTTTTTGACGATTTGGCGAAGTTTTTTTTCCCTTTCCTCAAAACCCGTAAAATAAAAATCGTGGTTTCCCAAAACAAAATAGACGGGAAAATTTAATTTATTCTTAAAATCAAACAGGGATTTATCCAAAAACTCGCCCTCTGCAATATCACCCGTTATTAAAAGAGCTTCCGGATTCAGTTCCGCCAAATACTCGAAATACTCCCCGTAATCCCTCTCAGTCAGAAGATTTAGGTGAGTATCAGTAGTCCAAGCGAAATATTTCATAAAATCTTATTCTTTTTGATTCGAACGGCCCGGGGATCCTATTTATCGGCCAAAGCGATAAATATCGGTTTTCTCCTAATTTCTAAACAAATTCTATTCTTTATACCACCCCAAAATTTCCGCATCCGAGCCATTAACCTTGAAAACATGCCACTTTTTTTCCTTTAAGCTCCAAATTTTTATTGTATTCAAATCATTTGAATCAAACATACCATTTCTCTGCTTTCCGGAAATTACCGCCAGAAAACCCTCAAAGGCAACTGAATCTATACCACCGCTTCCAATTTCCTCATTACCGTAATAATAGACACTTTCCTTTTGGGTAAGATCAACAGAAAAACCGAAATCCAGATCATTCCTGATCCTTTCAAAAGTCCGATTTTCAAAATCAATCCGGTATTCCCGACCGCTGCAACTATAAATCAACTTCCCCGCTCTGGTTTTTCTGAAACGGGGAAAATCGTCCTCATCGCATGGCAATTTTAAAAACGGCGAAACTTTACTGTCCAAAGTTACAATAACCAGATCCCCATTTTCTCTCTGGGTTAAAATTCTTTCGCTATCAATCCAAATTAAGGGAAGTGAAGGTCGGATGCTTGATCGGCCGGCAACCGTAGCCGCAAATTTTCCATAAATCAACAGATCCTCCCGCCCCTCGATACTAATTTTCAAAACCTCCAGTTTTTCCGGCAAATTTTCAAAATCAATGCTTTTTTTTCCATCCGGAGAGAATATTTTAAAATAATCACCGATCCCGTTTTTTTTAAAAAGGATGGTTTTCCGATCAACAAATTCTTCCGTTTGGAGGTCGAAGGTTTTTTCATCCTCGGGTTTCCAGCCAAAAACGGTTTGGTTGTCGGTCAATAGATAGCGGTCCAAATAGAGTCCCCGAATCTCACCGGCAATGTCCACATCTACGGTAAAAAGATCTTTTCGCGAGGCAAATTTACCATTTAAAAATTCAATTTTTACAACCCTTTGCAAAAACAAGGAAGGGTGGTCGGGGTAATATTTGGTAATCAGCGAAACCTTTTCTGTTGTCTGAGAAAAAATGGGCAAAAAAGAATAGGTCATGAGAATCAGTAAAAAAAGAATTTTCCCCATTTTTAACAAAACCTCTCCTGGCTGGTCTTATTTGTCGTCCAAAGCCGCGACTCCGGGAAGTTCATCCCCGGCCAAAAATTCAAGGGTCGCACCGCCGCCGGTCGAAATATGAGATATTTTATCGCCCAAACCAGCCTGTTTGACGGCCGCCACCGAATCTCCGCCACCGACGATCGAGGTCGCTCCTTTCTCGGTTGCTTCGGCCACGGCTTTAGCCACGGCAATCGTCCCCTCATCAAAAGGTTTTTCCTCGAACATTCCCATCGGGCCGTTCCAGATGATCGTTTTTGCTCCTTCAAGAGCCTGCTTAAAGATCTGGGCGGTTTCTTCTCCGATGTCCAAACCAACCAAACCGGCGTTGGTAAAATCGATCGGAATTGTTTTACGCGAATTGAGCGGATCGAAAGAATCGACGACCTGATGATCGGTCGGAAGGATCAGTTCAACCCCCGCCTCCTCCGCCATTTTCTCGATCTCCAGAGCGGTCGGCAACATCTCATCTTCGACCAGAGATTTTCCGACCGTGTAACCCTTGGCTTTAAAAAAGGTGTAAGCCATCGCCCCGCCGATCAATAATTTATCCACTTTTCGCTCGATCAGAGATTTAATAACGGGTATTTTGTCCGAAACCTTCGCCCCGCCGAGGATGGCAACAAATGGTCTTTCCGGATCATTTAAAACCCGCCCCAAAAAAGAAAGTTCTTTTTCCATCAAAAACCCGGCGACACAATCCTCGACATATTCCGTGATTCCGGCGGTCGAAGCGTGCGCCCGATGTGCGGTTCCGAAGGCATCGTTGACGTAAACGTCGCAAAGTTCCGCCAGTTGCTTTGCAAAATCGGGATCATTTTTCTCTTCTCCCGGGTGAAAGCGCAGGTTTTCCAAAAGGAGAATCTCGCCGCTTTTCAAGTCATCAACTTTTAGTTTGACCTCATCCCCGACGCAGTCATTGACAAAATGAACCAGATCGTTTTTCACCTCGGCGTAACCGAGAGAAGTTCCAAGCGAATCGATTTCGGGCTGTTTTTCTCCGACAGTCGAAGTTTGGGTCAGTTCGGGCAAACGTTTCAGATACTCGAAAACCGGTCTGAGAGAATATTTTTCGTTCCGCTCGCCTTTCGGGCGCCCCAAATGGGAGGCCAGAATCACCTTTCCGCCCTGATTCAAAACATATTCGATGGTCGGAAGGGCACCTTGAATCCGGGTATCGTCCTCGACATTGCCGCCGCTGATCGGAACGTTGAAATCAACCCTGATAAAAACCCGTTTTCCTTTTAAATCAACATCCTTAACCGTTTTTTTGTTCATTTTTTCCCCGAAAAAAAACGGCCCTCGAAGAGAAGAAAAATTTTTATTTGTCCTTCTCTTCGAGGGCTTTATTTTATTTACAAACCCTTACCGGCAATGTATTTAACAAGATCTCTCACCCGGCAGGAATATCCCCATTCGTTGTCATACCAGGAGAGGACTTTCAAAGTTGTTCCCCCGATCACCTTTGTATTTTCGGCGTCGACGATCGAGGAATTCGGATTTCCCCGGTAATCGATCGAAACCAGCGGTTCTTCCTCAAAAGCCAGAATGCCCTTTAACTCTTCATTGGCGGCATCCTTCAGAACCCGGTTGACCTCCTCGGCCGAAGTCTCCTTTTCGACATTCATAACCACATCGACCAGCGAAACATTCGGGGTCGGAACTCTGACGGAAATGCCGTCAAACTTCCCGGCGAGTTCGGGGATCACCAAAGCAACCGCCTTGGCCGCCCCGGTTGAGGTCGGGATCATCGAAAGAGCGGCGGCCCTGGCGCGGCGCAGATCCTTGTGAGGAAGATCGAGAAGCTGTTGGTCATTGGTGTAAGAGTGGATGGTGTTCATTAAAGCATTTTTAATTCCGAAATTTTCGTGGATCACCTTGGCCACCGGAGCCAAACAATTGGTGGTGCAGGAAGCATTGGAGATTATGTGGTGATTTTCGGGGTCATAATTTTCTTCATTTACGCCGAGAACTATGGTGATGTCCTCGCCCTTGGCGGGGGCGGAAATTATCACCTTTTTCACGCTTTTGTTCAAATGTTTGGAGGCGGTTTCCTTGGTTCTGAAAATCCCGGTGCATTCCAGCACGATTTCCGCGCCAACCTCCTCCCAAGGGATATTCGAAGGATCTCTTTCACTGAAAACGCGAAATTCATCATCCTCGACCTTGATCGTATTTTCGGTGGCCGAAATCGCATGATCAAGATTTCCCATTACCGAATCGTATTTCAACAAGTGCGCCAGGGTTTTCGTATCCGTTAAATCGTTGACCCCGACGAAATCAATGTCCGAGTCCCCCAAAGATGCCCGCAGAACGTTTCTTCCGATTCTTCCAAAACCGTTTATACCTACTTTAATAGCCATTTTTTTATCCTTCCTCCTGAAAATATTTTTCTGATAAAGGTTTGAAGATAACTTAATTTTTTGAAAAGTTCAAAGTTTGATTTTAGTTGATTTAAGACTAAATTAATAGGTTGCAGAAAATGAAAACTAATCCAAATAATTGAAACAAACAAAAAAATTTTCTCGTAGTATCCGATTGAGTTTGTATCTTTTATATATTTTAATAATTACCAAAACTCGGAGCCATTTTATAATGAAAAAAATTTCTGTTTCCGTATTTCATTTCACTTTTTTGGTCGGACTTTTGACCATCGGGGTCGCCAATTCTCCCGCCCAGCGAATCACCCGAACCGGACAAGTTGCCAAAAACCAGATCACTGCGGAAGAAAATTCTCTGAACAATTCCGAGGTTTCAGCCGAAAACGCTGAGCCCGTTTCCCCGGAAAAAAGAACTAGGCCCAATCCCTTGAGCCGGGTCGGGGTTCAAACCGGGCAGACCCTGCCCCTCACCTTAAATGAGGCGATCCGGAAGGCTTTAGAAAATAACAATGAGATCGAGGTGGCTAAAAATGATGTGAAAATCGCCGAATCCACCCTCCGGTCCCTTCTCGGTTTTTACGATCCAGTTTTCACAGTTACCCCCCAATACACCAACAACATTCAACCCCAGACAACGACTCTCGGCGGGGCCGATCAATCGGGTACGACTTCGCAAAATGAATTCCGGGTCGATTCCAGTTTTAATCAACCGGTTAAAAAAGGCGGCGGTAATTTTAACGTTTTCTTTAACAACCGGCGAAACGAAACAAGCAACTCCTTTTCCCAATTAAACCCGACTTTTTCCACTAACTTGGGATTTTCCTTCACCCAACCGCTTTTGCGTAACCGGAGCATTGACAGAACCCGGCAACAGATTCGAATCCAAAGAAAAAGGGTTGCCCAATCGGACGCCGATTTTCGGCGGCGAACTATTGAAATCATTTCTCAGGTTCAAAGGGCTTATTGGGATCTGGTCTTTGCCTTGAGGGATCAACAAAATCGGCTGGCAAACCTGAATTTGTCAAAGGAAAATCTCAGGCAGATCGAGGCCAAAATAGAAGCCGGCGCGGCCGCACCTTTGGCCAAAGCCGAGGTTGAAACCGAACTGGCAAATCGGGAGTCCGATCTATTGCTGGCTTCGCAACAGGTTTCCATTTCCGAAAACGCCTTGAAACAGCTTCTTCTCCGGGATCCCAATTCGACCGAGTGGGAAACCCAGTATGTTCCCACCGACAAACCGGTTTATTCGGACGATCCGATTGATCTGACCGGGGTTCTGAAGGACGCAATCGAGAATCGTCCCGAACTCCGGAGACTAAAACTTCAAGGTGAGATCAATGCCATCGACATCGACTACTTTAAAAACCAGCTTCGACCGCAGGTTGATTTGACCGGCACTTATACGACAATTGGTCTTTCGGGAACCGCCGTCGGCACAACCGAACCCTTTACGACGCCCTTGATCTCGGGGAATCCGAACACCAATGCCAGCGCTTTTTTGCTGCAACAAATTCAAAATTTATCCCCGAACACGATCATTGTTCCCGATGTTACCGTTCAACCGTCGATTCCGGTGCAATTTATCGGCGGATACGGAAAATCTTTGAGCAACCTGTTCAAAAATGACACCAGAAGTGTGGTGGTTGGGGTAACCTTTTCCTTTCCGTTAAGGAATCAAACAGCCGAGGCCGATCTGGCAACGGCCCGCTACCAGCAAACTCAGATCGAAGCCCAGACCCGTTCGCAGGAACAAGTTATCATTGCTGAGGTTCGGAACGCCGTCCAAGCGGTTGAAACGGCCCGGCAACGCGTTTTGACCGCCAGAAGAGCAAGGGAAAACGCCGAGATCCAGCTTGAAGGCGAAAGGAAACTTTTTGAAGTGGGCCGTTCGACCACTTTTTTGCTTTTCCAAAGGGAGAACGCCTTGACCAACGCGAGGAATGCCGAGATCCGGGCGGAAACCGACTACAACAAGGCCCTTTCGGATCTGCAAAAGGCGACCTCAACCACCTTCATATTAAATAACATTCAATATGACTCACCGATGGATGATAACTAAAGTGTTCTGTGTTATTTAAGTCTTTTTTTCAGAAATAACTTAAAGAGTCGGTTTCCCGACTCTTTATTTTTTACAGGAGGTTTTCTTGAATCAAATTGGGTTTGGGGGTTAAATTGTTCAAGTTGTTTCTGAAGGAATTTTAATTTTCATCTAATGAAGCCATATCGGACTTCTTTTTGCAACATCAAGTGAAAATTTCCGCCGTAATAATTACTTTTAACGAGGAGAAAAATATCCGTCGGGCCATCGAATCCGCAAATTGGGCCGATGAGGTTCTTGTCGTTGATTCCGAATCGACCGATAAGACCCGGCAAATCGCCGAATCTCTCGGGGCAAGAGTTGTCGTTCATCCCTGGGAGGGTTTTTCCAAACAAAAACAGTTTGCTGTGGATCGGGCTTCCTTTGAATGGATTCTGAGTCTGGATGCCGATGAGGAGGTTTCCCCGGATTTGAAAAAGGAAATTCAAAATTTGAAAAAATCGCCCGAAGAACTTTCCGACGGTTATCGAATTCCCAGGCTTTCCTTTTACATGAATCGACCGATCCGCCACAGCGGTTGGTATCCTGATCGACAACTAAGGTTATTTAACCGGAAAAAAGGAAAATGGAATGAGGTATTGATCCACGAATCATTTCAACTGGAAAAATCGGCCCGAACGGGAAATCTGAGAGGCGACATTTTTCATTTCAGCGTTGAAAACGCCGCCCACCATCATAAAATGATCGGAGAAAGATACGCTCCCCTTTCCGCCCGGCAAATGTTCGAAAATGGCCGGACGACCTCAAAATTGAATATTCTTTCGGCCGGCCCGCTTGCTTTTTTTCGATCCTTTATACTTAAAGGTGGATTTTTAGACGGTTTTCCGGGTTTTGTAATCGCCCGTTTCGGAGCTCACCACGCTTTTCTCAAACATTTGCTTTTGTGGGAGATGGCGAAAAAAAACAAATCAAAACTCCCCGAATAAAATTATCAAAATACAACCTGCTTTTTTTTTATCACATCCAAAGATTGGTCTGACAAATAATTTAGGGTATATTTGGGTTAGCACCAACTCCTTGTTTTTTTTACAAAAAAAATATGAAAAAGACTTTATTATCTTTCCTGTTCATTTTTGTTTTTTCCGCTTTGGCCTTTGGTCAAAAGGGCTTTGATCCGCAAACAGATAAGATTAAAACCGAGGGGAACAAAACAACCAGAACAAACGATGTCAGCCGGACGATTGATTGGGGGCTGGGAAAAACAAAAGTCCGCCCCCCTCTGGCAAATCCCTACAAATTAAATTCCCGAAGGGACGTTCTGGTTGAAACCATAACCGGCATTCTAAGCGATAATCAAATAATAATTGATGACGCCGCTTCTCGGATGAACGAAGGGCTGATCGTGACCCAACCTTATGTTTTTGCCAAAGGTCCGGTAACATCGCAAAGTCTTTTAACTCAATATTCCATTTTGCCCAATTCCAACACCTCTTGGACCCGAGGCCGTTACACATTGACGATCGAGGTTCAATCGATCGACGGAATTCAAAACAACGTTTACGTAACCGCCAAGATCGAGGGCCGCTCCAGCAACGGTCTGAACAGCGAATGGACAACTCTTCAAAGTTCGGGTTTGGCCGAGGATAAATTTTTGTCGAAATTGGTTGAAATGGTGACGGGAATCTCCCCCGATCCGTCTCAAAAAGTAGATCCGCAACAGTAGATTCGGGGTTTTTAATGAGGAAAGCAGTCTTATTATTTATTTTTACTTTTTGTTTGGCCGGAACAGCCTCAAATGTTTTCGGCCAATTCGAGGCCCAAACCCCGAACGGCCGGGAAAGAAAGGAACCTCTTCCCCAAAACATTCAGGAAACCCTGGCCAAGCAACGGATCGAAAACGAGCAAAAAGAGTTCGAAGAAATGGTCAAACGCGGGGAGGACGCGCTTAAGTTGAGCGAGGAAATTCAAAAATCCTTCGACAAGAATAATAAGTTGACTCAATCGGACCAGGAAAAGTTGAAGGATCTGGAAAAGCTTTTAAAAAAAATCCGAAGCGATTTGGGCGGGGATGACGATGATGAAGAGGATTTGGAAATTCCCAAATCAACCGGAAATGCGATCGAATTTTTGAAGGACTCGACGGAAAAACTTTACGATGAAATAAAAAAAACAACCCGTCATACGATCTCGGCGGCGGCCATCCAGGGTTCCAATACGGTTTTAAGGATCGTAAAATTTTTACGTTTACATAAATAAAAAACAACTTTTTTGATTTTGATCAGATTTCGGATCAATCTGATCCGTTTTATTTTTTTATGCAAAAATTTCTTGCTCCTCTTGTTTTTTGTTCGCTTTTTTTAACCCTTTCTTTGGTTTGCCGCGCTCAGGAGGAAGAAGAAGAATTGGTCAAGATCGAATCCTCGGTGGTGGTTCTTAATGCCACGATTACCGACCGTCAGGGGCTTCCCGTAACCGGCCTCAAACGCAATCAATTCCGCATCCTGGAAGACGGGGTAGAACAAAAAATCGATTTTTTTGAAACCGAGGAAACCCCTTTTGCCGCCGTTTTGCTTCTTGACACCTCCGGCAGCATGGAGGAAAGGGTTTCCCTCGCGCGGTCAGCCTCAATTCATTTTCTTTACGGGTTAAGGCCCGATGATATGGTTGCCATTTATAATTTCGACTCGAAGGTGTCGATGGTCCAGGATTTCTCCAACAGCCGGGATATTTCGCACCACGTTTTCGAATTGAAGGCCGATGGGCAAACCGTGCTAAATGACGCCATTTACCAGGCGGCCGAGGTTTTATCAAAGCGCCCCGAAAAAAGGAAGGCCATTATTGTTCTCTCGGACGGAGCCGATACCAGAAGCGGTTATTCGTCAAGCCAGGCCCTGAAAGCCGCTTTGGCCACCGATATAACCATTTATTCGGTTGATATGTCCTCGATGGCCACCAACGGGCGGGATCGGATGCAGAATCAAAGCGTCCTGAAAAATTTTGCGGAAAAAACCGGAGGCTATTTCATAAAAACTCCGGGCGGGGCGGCGCTTCGTGATGCGTTTGAAAATATCGTCAAGGAATTGGGGGTCCAGTACACCCTCGGGTATTATCCCATCAACCAAAAAAAAGACGGAAAATGGCGGAAGATAGATTTGCGGGTGGCCAAACCGGATCTTGACATTCGCACCCGCAAGGGCTACAACGCCCCCAAATAACTTTGCAAGCGGGTTGCCCGAAATCCAAAACGTTTTTTAAAAAGTTGTTTTATTTCTGGACTTGTCTTTGTGTCTTTCAAAGGCCAACTCGATCAATTTGTCAATGACATCCGTAAATTCAACCCCGGTCCCCTCCCACATTTTTGGAAAACCCGAGGCATCGGTCAGCCCCGGCATGGTGTTGATCTCATTTACCAAAAGCGCCCCGTTATCGTTTCTGAGGAAAAAATCAACCCTGGCCAATCCCGAACCGTCGATCGCCCGAAAGGCCGTAATGGCCATTTTCTGTATTTTCTTGGTTAACTCCTCCGACAAAAAAGATGGGACGATGAATTCATTGTTTCCGGTTCCGGCGTATTTTTCAGTGTAATCCAAAAATTTCTTATCGGCTGCCTTGACGATATATTCGCCGGGAAGGCTGGCTTGCGGCTGTTCATTCCCAAAAACCGCGCACTCAATTTCCCTCATGTCGAGCGCCTCTTCGACTATGACTTTCCGGTCGTATTGAGCCGCCAGTTCGATGGCCTGCCGCAGTTCCTCCTCATCGGAGGCTTTAGAAACCCCGACCGAAGAGCCGAGGTTGGCCGGTTTGACGAAACAGGGGAAACCCAATTTGGCCTTTACTTCTTTTATGACCTCGGCGTTTCCCTTTTCCCACTCGCTCCGCAAAAACCAGACGTATTTGCAAAGCGGGAGTTCCGCGTCCCGGAAAAGCGTTTTCATAAAAACCTTGTCCATTCCGCAGGCCGAGGCCAGAACTCCGCAACCGACATAAGGAATTCCGGCCATTTCCAGAAGCCCCTGAATAGTTCCGTCCTCACCGTAAGTACCGTGTAGAACGGGAAAAACGACATCCAATTCTTCGATCCGCTCTTCGTTTTCCAAAATTTCCAGTTTGGTTAAGCCCTTGTATTTCGTGTCCCCGATCAACGCCACGGCATTTCTCGGGTAATTCCCGACGTCCGGGTTTAAAAGAGATTTGATTTTTTCGGGTAATAGTGCCAGAGACTCCAAAGGATTCAACCAGTTTCCGTTTTGGGAAATGGCGATCGGCAAAACCTGATATTTTTCTTTATTGATTTTTTCGATGACGGTAATGGCGGACCTGATGGAAATTTCATGTTCGCCGGACCGACCGCCAAAAATTATACCGATTCGAGTTTTCATAGGTATTTTGAAAGTTTGTTCCCGTTGATTTTCGTTTCAATTAAAGGATGGTTTTTCCCAAAGCCGATAGAATCAGTTCGCCGGCCAATTCCACCGTAATGTTGCTTTTATCGAGCATTGGATTTACTTCAACGATCTCGAAAGATCGCATCCGCCCGGTGGCCGCGATGAGCTCCAGGGCGATGTGGGCCTCCCGGTAGGTCGTTCCCCCGCGGACAAGTGTTCCGGATCCCGGTGCAAATCTGGGATCAATCATATCAACATCAAAGGTAACGGCAAAGCCTCCCTCGGCTTTTGAAGCAATTTCAATTGCTTCCTCGACACAGGCCACCATTCCCCGGCGGTCAATATCCGCCATAGTGAAAAAATTGTTTTCCAAACCCAATTCGTAAATGGTCCTTTTTTCTCCATTGTCCAAATCACGGGCGCCGATGTGAACGCAGTATTTCGGATTTAATTTCGGAGAAAAACCCTCCAGATTAACCAGATTCTCCTCCCCGTAACCGAGAAGAGCCGCCAGCGGCATTCCGTGAATGTTCCCGGAAGGCGATGTCTGATCGGTGTTGATGTCGGCATGGGCATCAAACCAGATCAACCCGATCTCTTTCTCCAAACCGTGGAAATAGGAGGAAACCCCCGAAAAAGAACCGATTGCGATCGAATGGTCCCCGCCGATAATAACGGGGATGGCCCCGTCGGAAAGCACCTTTTTAACATCCCGGGCGATATTTTGGCTGGACCGGATCATTTCCGAAAGATGTTTCGGTTTCTCAACCTCTTCAGCCCCGTAATCGGGTTGGATTATATCAACATCCCCGTAATCCCTCACCTCATAACCCAGATCAATAATATGATCGGCCAGAGGTTTTCCCTGAATTTTTGACAAACGGATGGCCGTAACTCCGAGTTCGCTGCCTTTTTTTCCGGCACCGAAACCAAGCGGAACCCCGAGGATTCCGGCTTTCTTGTTTCGCCCCGGATACATTCTGCTTTCCTGTATCATAAAACTTGTTAAAAAGAGGTTTACTACTCTGTAAATTAAAAAAACCTGAAGTTTTGTTTAATTTGTGATGGGTGATAAGTGATAGGTGATGGGATAAAACTTAATTGTCTGAATATCCGGATCTACTGCCCGATATTATCTGTTTAACTTTTCACCCATCACCCATCACTAAACTGTAGTTTTTTTATTTACACAGTATTTACCTCTACATTTCCCCGAATCCGCCCGAAATTAATTCTTCAATGGCAACGCTCGCCGCCTTCTCGTCTTCGCCCTCGAATTCAAGCTCCAGAACGGTTCCCCTGGAAGCGGCCAGGTTGAGCACGCTTAGAATTGATTTGGCGTCAGCCAAAAGGTCGGCCTCGTCCGACCTTTTGATGATTATCCGGCTGGAAAAATTTGAGGCTAACCGAACCAATTGGGCGGCCGCCCGAGCGTGCAATCCCAGTTGATTGACAATTTTTACTTTGATTTCAACCATCTTTCGGGGATTTATGTGGTTCGAGCAACTGGCTGGTCCGGTAAATCGCCTCCTTTCCCTGTTCTTCAACCTCCCTTGCCATTTCCGCCAAGGTCATCTCCCGGTTCTGCGAGGCAAGCTTGATCACCATCGGAAGATTTACTCCGGTTATTATTTCAACTTCATTTTGTTTGATAAACATGGCGGAAATATTGGTCGGGGTTCCGCCGAACATATCGGTCAACAGTAAAACTCCGGCCCCGCTTGAGACTCCGTTAATGGCGCGGGAAATTTCATTTCGGGCCATTTCCACATCATCATGCCAACCGATCGAAACCGCCGTTATATGGCCCATTTCCCCCACTACGGTTTCGGCCGCCGCCAAAAGTTCGTTTGCAAGTTGTCCGTGTGATACTACCACACCACCGATTTTTTTCATATTTTTACTTCTGCACATCCCGATGGACAAGCGATATTTCAAAGCCATCGGACCTCAATTCTCTGGAAAGATGGTCGGCCACCATCACCGATCGATGGCGTCCTCCCGTGCACCCCACCCCGATCGTCAAATATGATTTTCCCTCGCGTTTGTACAGTGGAAGGAGATATTGCAAAAGATCGACGAAACGTTTGATCGTTTCCTGAACCTCCTCCTGTTTTTCCAGAAACTCCCGAACCCGGGGATCGGTTCCGGGCAAATCCCGGAGATCCTTTTCAAAATAGGGATTGGGAAGATGCCGGACATCGAAAAGCAAATCCACGCTGGTCGGAGCCCCGTGTTTATGACCGAAACTCATAAACTGGATATGCATCGGAACCCCTTCTTCCATCTGGCCGAAACGCTCGATCAAAAGCCTTCGAAGGGTGTGAACCGTGTGGGCCGAGGTGTCGATTATCAGGTCCGACTCCTTCCGAATCTCCTTCATCGCCCTTTTTTCATCGCGGATGGCTTCGAGCAATCCCTTTCCGGTATCGGCCGGATGCGGGCGGCGGGTTTCGCTAAAACGCCTTCGCAAAACCTCGTCGGAGGCTTCGAAAAAAAGAACAAAGGGAGAAAGCTTTTTTTTCAAACGTGAAATTTCCGTCGGGAATTCGGAAAGAAAATGCCGCTCCCGAATGTTTATTACCAAAGCGGCTTTTTCAATCGCCACCACCTCCTCTGAATTCGGAATCAAAAGCCGGGAAAAGGTTTTGAGCATTGTCAGAGGCAGATTATCAACACAAAAATAACCGAGGTCTTCGAAAGCATTGGTGGCCGAACTCATCCCCGAACCGCTCAGGCCGGTAATAATCACGAAATTGGGGACGTGGGGATTTTCTTTATGGTTTTGCGGCATAAAATTTTCAGGCACCGTCGGCCGATTTTTTTCGAATCAACTCCCGTTGTTTTTCTGTCAAAGTCTCCGCCGCGTTCATTCCGGACATTCTTAAAAGATAAACCCGAACCGCGGTTTCCACCAGAGTTGTAAGATTTCTCCCGACGCTGACGGGCAGTATTATTTTGTTCAATTTGACCCCCAATATGTCCTCCACGTGGGTTTCAAGCCCGAGCCTTTCGATCTCAACCATCTCATTCCATTTTTTTAATTCGATCAAAAGTTCGATTTGTTTGTTTTTGCTGATGGAGGAAACCCCGAATAAATCCCGGATATTGATAATTCCAAGTCCACGGATTTCGAGGTGCTCGCGGGTCAAATCCGGAGAGCCTCCTTCAAGTTTATCACCGATTTTTTTGACCAGAACCGTGTCATCCGAGATCAGCCGATGACCGCGGGAAATCAGATCGAGGGCGCATTCCGATTTTCCGATCCCCGATTCTCCCAACATCAGAACCCCGATGCCGTACATTCCCATCAAAACCCCGTGTAAGGTGGTGTGCGGAGCCAGGACTATCTGGAGGTATTTGGAAACCCGATTAATGGCCAGGGAGCTGACGTCCTGAGTTTGAATGATGGGCAGTTGCTCCTCGTCAGCGATTCTTTTCAATTCTTCCGGCGGTTCTTGATTTTTCGTAACCAGTATGCAGCAAACCTTTTGCAGATCAAGATTTTTGACCGCCTGATACCTTTTGGAGGAATCGAGTTGTTGCAAATAACCGATCTCGCTTTTCCCGACTATCTGGATTCTTCCCTCGTGAATATAATGGGCAAATCCGGCCAGAGCCAACCCGAGTTTTTGAATACGGGCCGAGGAAATGAACCTTTTTTTCAGCCCTTTTTCACCGGCTACTACAATGAGTTTCAGTTCATCAAAGGAATTTTCAACAAAATCGAAAACCGAAATTCTGGGACTATTTTTTGGTGGCTCAGTTTCCATTTTTGGCCCGCCCGTTCAGGGCTGTATCAATCCGTAATTCCCATCCGTCCTTTTATAAATTACAGAAATTGCCTGTTTGGCCGTTTCGCGAAAAACCAGAAATTGATTTGAATCCTCTTCCAGTCTAAGTGCCGCTTCCTCCGGGGTCATCGGCTTGACAACGTAATTTTCGGTGGTGATTATGCTGGGGCTTTCGGGTTCCGGGTTGACCTCGACGACCGGTGAGGGGATTGAACCGAGTTTTTCGGCCCGATGATGTTTGTCAGTGATCTTATTTTTCAACTTTAATGCCTGTCTTTCGATCTTATCAATTGTTTGAGATAAAGATTGGTACATATCCGAAACGCTTGTGTTTGCGGTCAAAACCTCGTTTCGCCATTTAACTACTATTTCAGACCGATGTTTTCCCCGCTCAACTTCAATGATGACGTGTGCCTGATTATCCGCCCCGTCAAATAAATGATTTATTCTGCTAAAATGTTCCTCGACATGAGAACGCAATGCCGGTGTAACTTCGATATGTCTTCCAGTATATTCAAATTTCATGATTTGCACCTCTCCTTGTTGTTAACCGATAAATCAAAGAACTCGTAAATTTCTCAGGTTATTTTCGTTGCCAGTTCAAACAAATTATTAAATAATTTTTTCCGGTAACCCGTCGGTTTGACAAAGAACTGCTAAATAATGGTTTTTCTTTCTCGCGAACCGGGGATTTGCATCTGATCACGGTACTTGGCCACGGTCCGGCGGGAGAGTTTAACCCCTTCTTTACCTAAAATTTTGGCAATTTTGTCATCCGTCAGGGGTTTGTGTGTGTCCTCCTCTTCTATCATCTTCTTGATCTTTAATTTTAAAATTCGGGTGGAAACTTCTTCTCCGTCCTCGTTGAGCATGCCTTCGGAGAAGAAACGGCGCAGTTCGATGACGCCCTGTGGTGTGTGGGCGTATTTGCGATTCACGACCCTGGAGATGGTGGACAGGTGCATCCCGATATCCTCGGCCACGTCCTTTAGCATCATCGGTTTGATATGGTGCACTCCGTATTCCAGAAAGTCCCTCTGACGCTGGACGATACATTCCACGACCCGGTAAATCGTTTGCCGCCGGTGCTCTATGTTTCTCAATAAATCAACCGCCGAACGGACCTTATCCTTGATGAAATCCTTTGTTTCTTTGGAAGTGTCCTTCTGATCCACGAGGTTTTTGTAAGACTGGCTGATCCTCAAACGGGGACTCCCGTCGTCGGAAAAATAAACCACGTAATCTTCATCAACCTTTTCGATGTAAACCTCTGGGGAAACGTAGATCGGTTCGTCATTTGAATAACGCCGACCGGGATAGGGATCGAGGATCCGGATCTTGTTGATCTCCTCGTCCAATTCGTGAATATCGATTCCCGTATCCTTGGATAAATGTTGAAGGCGATGGGGCTGAAGATCCTCCAGATGATCCCTGACCAATTCGGATGCCAGACTTTCGCCTTCCCCGTTTGCCTCAAGTTGAGCCAACAGACATTCCTTGACATCCCGGGCGCCGCAACCAACGGGCTCAAGCTTGATAACGACTTCCCTGGCTTTTTGGACCCTTTCAATCGAACAACCGGACAATTCGGCAATTTCCTCGTCCGAGGCGGTTAAACGACCGTCGCTATCGAGGTTTCCGATAATGCAAATGGCGGCCCGTTGAGTATTTTCGCCAAGCGTTAAAAGCCCGAGTTGCCATTCGAGATGATCGGTCAAAGAAGGAGCGCGGCTTAAAAATTGTTCGAAACTGGGAGCATCTTCCTTGAATTCCAACTCCTGAGTTTTATAACCGGGGTCGAGATAGTCCTGAAATTCCCTTCCGAAATCCACTTCTTCGAACGGGTCATTGGAATCATCCGCTCCGTCATCCGAGTCGTTTTCCGTCTGATTATCGCCGGAATCGTTCTTTTGCTCATTGAGGTTGGGATCAAAATCTTCAAAATCTTCGAAATCACCTTCGGCCTTAACATTCCCGTTTTCATTTTCCGGTGATCTTTCATTGGTTCCGTCGGAATTCTGATCCAAAATTTTCTCGGAGATTTCCTGAAATTCCTCATCGGTTAAAACCTCTTCCAGCATGGGATTTTCAACCAATTCCTGCTGAATCAGTTCGCTTAGCTCCAGGGTTGTCATCTGCAGCATTTCGATTCTTTGCCGCAGTTGCGGAGTTAGGACCATCCGCTGAGCCAATTTCTGTGTAAGTTTTAACGATGCCATTGGTTACTTGAAAGTTTATTTTGGATGCCGTTTTAAGTCAATAAATGAAAATCGGCTCCTCCGAGTAAATTATAACCGATGAGGGGTTCAAATAGTAAAATTGAACCTGGGTAAAAAAAACGCTTTTCAGGAAAAAAAATTTACAAATTGGTGATCCCGGCCATTATTTTCCGGATTTCAAAGAGTAAACCTTTCCCCCAGATAAAGGCGCCGGACATCGGGATCCTCAACCAGTTCCGTCGGGCTTCCGCTCCGCAAAATCTTTCCCTCCGCCATAATATAAGCCCGATCCGTAATCCCCAAGGTTTCCCGAACGTTATGGTCGGTTATCAGAATTCCGATGCCCTGCTCCTTCAGATAAAGAATAATCTCTCTGATGTCATCAATGGCTATCGGGTCGATCCCGGCAAAAGGCTCATCGAGCAAAATGAATTGGGGTTCGGTGGCCAGGCATCGGGCGATCTCAACCCGGCGCCTCTCCCCCCCGGAAAGAGCGTCCCCGCGGGTTTTCCTGACCTGAGTCACCCCGAATTCCTCCAGCAGTTCGTCGAGCCGGGCGAACCTTTCATCGCGGGGCATTTTCATCGTTTCCAGAACGGCCAGAATATTTTGTTCGGCCGACATTTTTCGAAAGATCGAGGGCTCCTGGGGAAGATACCCCAAACCGAGTCGGGCTCTCAGATACATCGGCAGTGCCGTCACATTTTGATCGTTTATTTTGATCTCCCCGTTCTCGGCCCGCTCAAGACCGGTGATCATATAAAAAGTGGTGGTTTTTCCGGCCCCGTTGGCCCCCAAAAGCCCCACGATCTCCCCTTGTTCAACGAACAAACTGACATCATCAACCACACGCCTTCGTCCGTATGTTTTTTGTAGGTTTTCCGCTGATAAGGAGTTTTTTGAGTTTGCCGAAAGATTTTCCACTAAATTAAATGCCCGCTTATTCGTTGAATTCTTTTCTTAAATATTTCGATTATTTGGATTTAATTAAAAATTATCAAGTTGTTTTTTATTTTTCCCAAGCGCGTCATTTCGCCTTTTTCCGGCGTTTCATTTCCTTGGCGATCAGATCGAGTTCTCTGGACATCTGCCCCATCACAGAGGTGTTTTCCCTCGCCCGCCGGATCAAATAGGGAACCGCGTCGCGAACCGGCCCGTAAGGCACGTATTTCGAAACATTATAATTGTTGTCGGCCAAAATGTAGGAAAGATTGTCGCTCATCCCGAAAAGTTGTGAGAAAAAAACGTGCGGGTGATCGTTCGGAATTCCCTTTTCGTGCATTTTCTCGGCCAGAAGCCGGGTGCTTTTTTCGTTGTGGGTTCCGGCCACAAACGGGATCTCGTCAATATTTTCCAGACAATAATCGACCGCCAGATCGAAATCGCGGTCGGTCGATTTCTTATCGCTCTGGATCGGATCGGGATAATCCTTTTCGGCCGCCCTTTCCCTTTCCTTTTCCATATAAGCGCCGCGAACCAGTTTAACCGCCAAAATATAGCCTTTTTCCTTAGCCGCCTCGTGGGCCTGTTTGAGAAACTCCAGACGGTCGGTCCGGTAAAGTTGAACCGTATTAAAAACTATCGGTTTTTCCGTATTGTATTTTTCCATCATTTCGGTTGCCATTTGGTCGATGGCATTTTGGATCCATGATTCTTCGGCGTCAATGAAGATCGGCTGGTCGATCGAATGGGCGTAAGAGCAGATTTCCTCCACCCTTTTTCGGGTGGCCTCCCATTTGATCTTGTTCGATTCTTTCAATTCGAGATTGTTGCTGATTTTTTCCAGCGTTCCCAAAGGAGCGATTCCGGTCACCTTAAAAACCGCAAAAGGGATTTTCTCGTCGTTTTTGGCCCGGTCCAGATTTCGGATGACCTCATCCTTGGTCCGGTCAAAATCCTCCTCCGAATGTTTCCCCTCGACCGAATAATCAAGGATCGTTCCGATATTGGATCGACCCAGTTTTTCGATCGTCGGCTGGCATTCCCCGATGTTTTCCCCGCCGCAAAACTGCTCGAAAATCGTGTTTTTGATGATCCATTCAACCGGTAAACCGAGAAACAGCGCCACCTGGGCCGAAGTGGTTCCGATCTGATTCAAAAGAGGTGAGTTCATCAGCCAAAAAAGTCTGTATTTTTCTTGAAGTTCGGAATCGGTTTTATCGGCAAAAGCGGTTTTCGTGTCTTGAAAATCAAGATTGAAGTTTTCTTCCATAAAATGTTTTGAAGGAAAATCTTTTTCTATTATTGATAAAGAAAAACTCAAGAACTGAATTCTTGTAAAACTAATTTAACAAGAATTTACCCAAAAATAAACGGGGATTGTTTCTCTCAGTCTTTTGTTTTATTATTTCACTTTTATCAAATTCGAGGGAATTATGAGTAAAGGTCTGACAAAAAGAGAAGAGAATTATTCGGAGTGGTATAACGAAATCATCAAACGAGCCGATCTGGCGGAGAATTCTCCGGTCCGCGGGTGCATGGTCATCAAACCCTACGGTTTCGCCATCTGGGAAAAGATGCAGAAGGCTTTGGACGATATGTTCAAGGCCACCGGCCACCAAAACGCTTACTTTCCGCTATTCGTCCCCAAATCATTTTTGGAAAAGGAAGAGGAACACGCCGAGGGTTTTGCCAAAGAATGCGCGGTCGTAACGCATTACCGGCTCAAATCAAACCCGGAAGGAAAAGGGTTGGTGGTCGACCCGGAAGCAAAACTGGAAGAAGAACTGATCGTTCGCCCGACGTCCGAAACCGTCATCTGGAACACCTATAAAGGCTGGATTCAATCGTGGCGCGATCTTCCGATCCTGATCAATCAATGGGCCAATGTAGTTCGCTGGGAAATGCGAACCCGGTTGTTTCTGCGAACGGCCGAATTTCTCTGGCAGGAAGGGCACACCGCCCACGCAACGGAAGAAGAAGCCGTTGCCGAAACCGAACAAATGCTCCGGGTCTACGCCGCTTTTGCCGAAGAATGGATGGCTTTGCCCGTCATTCAGGGATTAAAAACGCCATCCGAACGTTTCGCCGGTGCGGTTGAAACCTACTGCATCGAAGCCTTGATGCAGGATGGAAAGGCCTTGCAATCCGGGACATCCCATTTTCTGGGGCAGAATTTCGCCAAATCCTTTGACGTCAAATTCGTCAACAAAGACAATGAACTCGAATATGCCTGGGCCACCAGTTGGGGGCTTTCAACCAGAATGATGGGCGCTCTGGTGATGGCTCATTCCGACGACAAGGGACTGGTTTTGCCGCCCAAACTTGCGCCGATTCAGGTTGTAATTGTTCCGATTTACCGGAACGAAGAGGATTTGCCGAAAATCGCCGAAAAAGTCGAGACGATAATGGACGACCTGAAAAATCTCGGCATCACCGTAAAATTCGACGATGACGACAAATACAAACCGGGTTACAAATTCGCCGAATACGAATTAAAGGGCGTTCCGGTTCGACTCGGGATCGGAATGCGTGATCTGGAAAACTCGACGGTTGAGATCGCCCGACGGGACGAACTAACCAAAGAAACCCGCCCGATTGAGGGGATCGCCGAACATATCCGGGGTCTTTTGGGTCAGATTCAGGAGAATCTTTACGACCGGGCCTTGAAGTTCCGGGAGGAAAATACCTTTTCTGTTGACACCTGGGAGGAATTCAAAGCTCAGATCGATAAGGGCGGTTTTGTTCTGGCTCACTGGGACGGAACGGCAGAAACGGAAGAAAAAATCAAACAGGAAACCAAGGCCACCATTCGCTGTATTCCGCTCAATTCGATCGAACAGGCGGGAAAATGCGTTTATTCGGGCGGGGATTCCGCCAAAAGAGTGGTATTCGCCAGAGCCTATTAATTTTGGATGATAATCAATGAAAATAAATCCGAGGGCCCTCCGCCGGGACATCGCTTATTTCTATTTGGTTTGATCATCGCCTTTTCGATTTCGGGGTTTTGCTCAATCAACGGCAATCAGGAAAAAGAGAAAGGCGTTTGAATAAATCATCAAACGCCTTTTCTTTTACTCAACGAAACCGTGAGTTTTCATAAACGACTGGCAAAAACTCCAGACCTCCGCCGAAACCTTCGCATCCTGCCGGTAACTGATGGCGGTGGTGGAATTGTAAGGTTCTTCCAGCGCCCCTTCGTCGATCAGATCGTCCCAGGTTTTGTCCCTCGGTTTAACCCACGGACAACCGCCCATTCCCCCGTGGGTGCACATGAATTTATAAGCGGCGGGATAAATTGTCGGCGGGTAATATTTCATTCCGTCATTTCCGAAACTGTGCCTGGATTTTGCCGCCGGGTCGCGGATGACGTGTTGAACATAGGCCACGTTGTTTGGAATCACGCTGGCGTCTCCGAAAAGATAACGATCGACGCAATCAAAAAGCATCATCGCCCGAATCGGAACATCATCGTCCTTCAGCCTTTTTGCCACCATGACGACGCCCGCCGCCCCCCGGCTGTAACCGGTAAGCAAAATATCGCTGTTGTCGCCCTCGGCCCTTTTCCTTTTGATCCATTCGTATCCGCCGTTGACCGCGGCCCGCAAGCCGCCGCCCAAACCGACCGGGCCACGTAAATACCCCCGGCTCCCCGGCCCCGAACTGCACAGTTTTTTCACAAAACTGTTGGCAAAAGCCTTGTCATATTCCCTGTCCCGGGCCGCCCCCGGAATAATCGCTGAACCGGTTCCGTCTATCCCCAATACAATCGGCATGGTTAAAAAATCCCCCTTTCTTTTTTGTTTATTTTTTGATTTGAACAAGTTGAAATTTCTCGTTTCCCAAACTGGATTTCTTGAAAAAATAGTTCAAAACGCTTCTCGGTATCCCGAAAAGGCGGAAATTGACATTTTTCGAACCCGCCCGGTTCTTTTCAACCCGAATTAAATCTTTAGTTTTAAATATAAGAAAAATCTGCTTTATTGACAAAGCGCCAACCGATCGTTTCGTCCCGGCCCGATCGAATTTGTACAAACTCAATTTTTTCTGTTTTCCACCTGTTTTTTCTTTCCGACTTCCCCGAAAAAATTCTGTTTGAGGATTTCAAAAAAAAAAGGGCTTCAGAAAGAAAGCGGGCGGATCTTGAAATTTCAAGATCCGCCCGTCTTTTTTGTCTAAGCAAAACTCAAACATCTCCGCGCCAGAGCAAAACCTGATCTCTGAGAATCGGATTTTGTTGAAAACTTCCGGTTTGCCCCTGAGCGCTGGTCGCCCTCTGGATATGCCAGTAACTCAGACCCAATTTCCCGATGGCCCGCAAATATTTGCGTCGCGGCAGGTATTTGCCCTGCGTTACGCCCGACCACACCCAGGTAAAACTCCTGAAGGCAGAAGTGGCGATATCCAGATGTTCCTGCGGGATCAAACCTCGGGCAACATCGATCGCCAGCATTTCCCTGAGGATCTTGTTTTGCCGGTACATTATATAAAATGTAAACCCGACGAAGATCAGGAAGAACGGAATTTCCAATACAATGTAAACCGGAAGGAACAATCCGATTGACGCCGTTAAATTCCAAAAACCGTGAAGCAGAACGGCGCAAATGTACCCCACCACCGGCAGCAACAATCTGATTGCAATATTGTGTGATTCTCTGGACATCCCGCAACCGATACCGGTCATTGAGGTAAAGGTCACGTGGGCGAACGGCGAAAGGACCCCGCGGACGAAAACCAAAATCGCCATTCCCTGAAAACCGCCCATCATCAAACCCCGGCCGTAGTACAAAACGTTTTCCACCGTGGCAAAACCGAGAGCAATTACCCCGGCAAAAATCAGTCCGTCCAGAATTCCGTCAAAATATTTGCGGAAAAACAAGAGCAGGATAATCAAACCAAGTCCTTTTGAACCCTCCTCGAAAATCGGTGCCGAAACAACCGTTCCGAAGAAATTTCCCAGTATTGCTCCCAAAACGCTGTTGATGACAAAGGAAACGAAAACGGCAACCAGCGCCCCCCAGGCAAATGCCGCCGCCAACAGCCAAATTGGTTCGGGGTCGAAACGATCCAGCCAAACCAACGGCATGACGTAAAAAACCGGCGGGATAAATGCCACCACCGCCGCAATAAAGCCGACCACCGGGCCGAGTTCCAAAAGGACGATTCCGACCACCAGCAATGCCAGAAAAACGAAAAAAAACAGTGCCACGGCGATCCCCACATAAATCAAACCCATCGGTTTTTCTTCCTGAGTGATCGGGTGCATGGCTCCCATTCCGATGTTCGAGATGGAATTGCGAATTTCCGCCGAAGGCTCTAAATTCCGGGGAAACTCGGGAAATTGAAATTGTCCGAAATTTTCCGGTCCCGGCGGCGGGGGTTGGGGCGAATACTGCATTGTCGGCGGGGGAGCCGACGACGCCTCTTGAATCTGGACATTGGCGGTAACACCGTTTGTCCCGAATTGAATGATATCGCCGGATGTCAAACGCGCCGTTTGAATTTTTTGGCCGTTTACCAGTGTTCCGTTAGTGCTTTGGTTGTCTCTGATGTAAAAACCATCGGGCTGAGTTTCGATGAAGGCGTGTTGTTTTGAAGCAATCTTCTCAGTCAGTGGGTCGAACCTAATACTACTGTGTTCACTCCGTCCAATCGAGATAAAACCATTACTTAATTCAAAACTCTGCCCTTGAAGCGTTCCGCTCGTAATAGTCAGTATTAGTTTCATATTGCAATGATAAAAATAAAAACCCCAAAGTCAAGCAAATTTTTGACCTTGAGGTTTTTTGAAAAAAAATCGAAAAAATCTTTTACTGAGGATTCACCGACGAAGGAGAAGGCAGATCCCCATCTTGGCCGAAGACCCGGGCGTTGAATGCCCCGTCGGAACTGTTCAAACGATACCAGACATTTGTTGAAGGCCGGAAAACCGCCAGATCAGCTTTTCCGTCCCCGTCAAAATCGGCCGGGATCGGGACATCCTCCTCCAAACCGAAACGATTTATCCTGAGGGAGTTATCACCGGAATTTAGAATATACCAGTTTCCTTCGGACGGACGGTAAACCGCGAAATCGGATCTTGTGTCCCCGTCAAAATCTCCGGTCAGAGGCCGATCGGTTGAAATCCCGAAATTAAGGATCAGGGGCAGACTCGAAGAACTTTGCAAAACATACCAGTTCCCTTCCGACGGGCGGAAAATTGCCAGGTCGGCCTTTCCGTCCCCCTCGAAATCCCCGGCAAAAGCCTTATCACCGTTTATTCCCCAGCCGACGATCCGGATTCCGAGTTTGCTTTGCCAGATGTACCAGGCGCCGTTGGTCGGTCGCCAAACGGCCAGATCGGTTTGCCCGTCGGCATCGTAGTCGGCCGGAACCGGAACGTCCCCTTGAGAACCGAATTGACGGGCGATAAACCCGCTCGAACTTCCCAAAATGTACCAAACACCGTCCGATGGCCGCCAGACGGCGATATCCGTTTTTCCGTCCCCGTCATAATCCCCCGGGCTCAGATGATCCCCCGACAAACCGAAACCGGTCGTGCTGTTGGCGCCGTCGGAACTGGTTTCGATCTGCCACGAACCGTTTGAAGGTGAATAAACCGAGAAATCGGTTTTCCCGTCCCCGTCGAAATCGGAGGTTTGGTTTTTCGGAAGCGAATTGACCTGACTGGCATCCAGAACCAGCAGGCCGTAGGTCAGATCGCCGGCCAAAACGCGGTTTTGTCCGAGAAAAGGATAAACTGCCCAGTTTCCGTCATAGGTGTTCGGCAGGGCGTTTTGAAGATTTTCACTGCCGCAGATCAAATCCCAGGGCTCGGCCGTCAGAAGAGCCTCTTTTTCCTCCGCCGGAGGCGCAAACACCGGCTGGTAAGTGTCATATTGACCGACTCTTTTCGGGGCCGTCGGATCGGACAGGTCAAAAACCTGAATGCCGGCCTGATACCAGGCGACGTACAAATAATTTCCCATTACAACCGGGTTGTGCGGAGTTACGGCATTGAGGTTTAGATCTGTCATGGTAACCCGGTTTATCAACAGAGGCTGGGAGGGATCCTGAATGTCGTAAACCCTGAGATCTCCGCTTCCGTTGCTTGTTTCCCGGCAACTGTAAAGATAATTCCCGTCCTCGCTTGACCAACTGCTGTGCATATTGTTCCCGGCCGTTACGCTTGAAGTATCCTCAATAAAGCCAAGCAGGGTCGGGGCCTGGGTGGTTATATTGGAAATATCGTAAATCTCGGTTCTGCCCCGGGCCGAAGAACTGCCCCAACCGGAGGTGAACATCCGGTTCCCCCGGACATGCATGGCGTGGACCCAATTGACTTCGGTCGGGTTCAGATCGCGGATAAATACCGGATTGGCCGGATTGCTGATGTTGATGAACTTGATTATTTTGTTGGAAAAACCGTTGTAGTTTTCAATCAGGTAATCGCCCCAGACGACCATTTCGTGGATCCGGTCGTGGCCGTTGCCGTGGGTCTGATCGACGATCCCGAGAAATTGAGGGTTATGGGGATCGGTCAGATCGACGATGTGAACGCCGAATCCGTTTCCGCTCCCGAAATATCCGCGATTCCCCACCACGATGGCTTCCAGAAACTGTATGTTTCCGCCGGGATTGTACCAGGAGGCCAGGGTCGGATTATCCGGATCGGTCAAATCGTAGATAAAAACGCCCCGGCAATTGTAGCTTCCCTGCACGGCTATATTTCCATCGGCGTAAATATCAGCGAACTTTAGTCTTGAGCTTGTAGCGCACTGAGGAGTGATTTGAGCCCTGAGCCGGACCTTTTGGGCCAAAATTGTTTCGGTCCCGGCGAAAACCAAGAAAGCAAAAACAAAAAAACCGACCCATAAACCGGGTTTTCTCAAAAAATCAAACCTCATTGTATCTCTCCAATTTTTATTTGTTGACCGAACAGATCGGTATTTTTACTCATTTTTCCAAAAAAAACAAGCATTCCGCCGCCCAAAACCAAACAGGCTGAACGGTTTAACTTAAAAAAAAATTGCTTTTACCAGAACCCTAATTTATGAGGCCGCCTGCGAGGCATCGCGGATGATCAGATCAAAGGTTCCGGGGGCGACCTTTCGGAACCGCCGATTTCGATTTAATGAAACGGCGATGGAGATGGTCGGATTGTTTCCCTTGAACTTAAATCCGCCGGCCACCAGTTGGTTGTAAAGCTCGTTGACGTGAAGCGGTTTGCTCGCCTCCCTTAAAAGAAGAGTGCAGGCCTGAGTTATCGTTCTTTCGGCAAACCGATGACTCAAAGGTTCAATATTTTGCGAGATCGAGGGAACACCGCGGGAACCGTTATTGATGTAGGAAACCGAACCCGAATTGCGATAATTGTTGGAAGAATTGTTCGGGGGAGCGGCGTTGTTTCGCGGAGGCATTTTCATTTCCGGCGGAAATTCATAATCGTCTTCATACTGAGGCTTTTTTTCGATTTTCCAGGATTTGTTGCTCGATCCCATGGTGGCCAGAAGGCTGTAAATGGCCTGTTCGGTCTGGGCCGCGCTGTTTTCCATCGCCTGAATTTCCTGACGCAGACTTTCGGCCTCCGACTCGACCTCACGAAGTCTCCCCAACAAACGGTTTTGGGCGTTTCTGGTTTGGCGCAAACTCTGTTCCAACGTGGCGATTAGATTTTCATTCAGCATAATTCTTCCCCTTTGATGCGACCTGTCGGTAATAAATCGAAAAATGTTCGGAGTCGGAAAAACCGGAAAGACAATCTTTTATTTATTTCTTTCGATCATGTAACCGGGAATTTCTTCTAAGGCTAAACGATACTCTGTTTCGGGCAATATTTCAAGATTTTTTATAGCCTCTCTGGCGCAAGCATAGGCTCTTTGCCGGGTTTCTTCGATAAAACCGTGGCTTTCAATTTTCTCCAAAAGCCCGGCCCGCGACACATTTTGATAATGGCCGTCGTGCATTATCGTTTCCAGTTCCTTTTGAACGTCCGGTTCCTTCCGAACCAGCAGAATCAGCGGCAAAGTCAGCTTTCCTTCCAGCAGATCCGCTCCCGAAGCCTTTCCCAAAACCTCTTTTTCGGCCGTAAAATCCAAAAGGTCGTCCGCCAGCTGAAAAGCGGTTCCGAGGTTCATCCCGTAATTTTTCAGGGCCGACCGCTCCTCCTTTCCGCCTCCACCGATGATGGCTCCGATCTCGCAACAAGCGCTGAACAAAAAGGCGGTTTTTCGTTGAAGAATATCGAAATACTCGGCTTCGGAAATGTCGGTTCGCCCCAATGTGGTCAGTTGGATCAACTCGCCCTCGGTCATTTTCCGGGTGACGAAAGTCAAAATGTCCAGAATTTCAAGCGAACGCTCCTTGAGGCTGGTTTCAAAGGCGGACATATAAAGCCAGTCGCCCATTAAAACCGAGGTTTGATTGCCGAAACGGGCGTTGACCGAGGGACGGTTGCGGCGGGTATCGGCGTTGTCGATGATGTCATCATGAACAAGTGTTGCCGTATGAAGGAATTCCATCACCGTGGCAATCCGGATAGAGTTCTCTTTTTTTCCGTCGCCGCCGACGGCGTAATTGGAAAGAATGTTGAGAGCCGGCCGGACCCTTTTTCCGCCGGATTTCTGCAGATAATCCCCCAGATAGCTGATTACCTGAATATTGGAACGGGCCTGTCTTTCGAATTCCTTTTCCACCAACTGAAGCTCATCCTTTATCAGATAAAAGATCTTCTGGGCCGCAATTTGCGGATTCAGTTTTTCCCTGATAAGCGAAAATGTCTGCATTTCTTCTCAGTTTGGCTCCGACCGCTTAACGGTAATTGGTAAATTGCATGTCGATCCCGAAGTCTTTGGCCTTCAACTGGGCAATGACCTCCTGCAAAATGTCGCGATCCTTGCCCGAAACCCGAACCGAATCGCCCTGGATCGAGGATTGGACCTTTAATTTTTGCCCCTTGATGAATTTGACGATCTCTTTGGCTTTTTCGGTCGGGATGCCCTGTTGGATTGAAAGAAGCTGGCGAACGGTTCCCCCGGCCGCCGGTTCCACTTTCCCGTAGCTGAAGGCTTTGAGGGAAAGTCCCCGCTTGACCAGTTTGGTTTGCAAAATATCGTTCATATTCCGCAATTTGGTTTCATCTTCAGCGCTTAAAATAATATCGTTTTCGTGAAGTTCCACCAAAGCTTTACTTCCTTTGAAATCAAACCTTTGACTGATCTCTTTTTTGGTTTGATTGATGGCGTTGGTGACCTCTGCATAATCGGTTTTTGAAACAACATCGAATGAATTTTCTTTTGCCATTGTTTTTCCTCAAAAAAGAGAATAACATCAATTTTTGGAGTATCAAACCGGCTTTATCCAAAACCAACCCCACCCTTTTTTATTTTTATAGCTTTTTTTCCGTTTTTATTTTTACCGATGTTTTCCGGGACAAAGTTCCCGAATTTTTTGGAAATTTTTCAATTTTTAACAGTTATTTAATTCTTGTTCGGTAAAATCCGACAAAACGAAAAATGTCCCGAATAAAACTCCGCAAAAAGAAACATCTTTGTTATTACGGTTTTGCCAGAGTTCCCTGGTACCGCCTTTATTGTCCGGTTTGCCAACAGATTGTTTCAAACAATCTTCCGGCTTTAATTTGTTGTTCGGTCCTTCTGCTTTTAATCACGGTTTTCGCCTTGTACATTCTGTTTAAAAGCTGAATCCAAGCGAAAAAAAGTTTGAAAGTTCCGGGTTGTTTGCCGCGCCAGATCCGCCAAATCGACCCCGAGAAAATCGGCCAGAAAACGGGCCGTATCGACCACTCTGGCCGGTTCGTTTCGTTTTCCGCGAAAAGGAACCGGGGTCAGATAAGGGCAATCGGTTTCGATCAGCAATTTATCAAGCGGAACCACCCGGGCGGATTGGCGCAGATTCTCCGCTTTCTTAAAGGTTACGTTTCCGGCAAAGGAAATCAAAAAACCGATCTCCATCAAAGCCAAAGCCATCTCCGGGGTTCCGCCAAAACAATGCATGATCCCGCCCCTGAAATCCCCGCCGGAACATTCCTCTTCCAAGATCCGGACCGTCTCCCGATCGGCTTCGCGGGAGTGGATGATGATCGGAAGATTCAACCCGCGGGCCACCGCGATCTGACGGCGAAAAACTTCCTTTTGGACGGGACGCGGGCTGTGATCGTAAAAAAAGTCCAAACCGATCTCCCCCCAGGCAAGTATTTTTTTGCACCCCTTTGCTAACGTTATCAGACGCGTTTCAACTTCATCCGAATATTCCAAAGCGTCGTGGGGATGGATCCCGACAGCGCCGAAGATGTCGGGATGGTTTTCGGTCAATTCAACCGTCCTCTCAAAGGAATCGCCTTCGGGGCTTCCGGTTCCGACGTTGAGCATCGCTCCGACGCCGGCCTCCGCCGCGTTCCGGATTATTTCCGGACGGTCCTCGTCGTAGGCCTCCCCGTCGATATGACAATGTGAGTCAACAAATATCATAAACAGTCAATTTCAGAGAAAATGAAATCCGACATTTTCACTGGGGAAAATCTATTTTAATCTGGCTCCGTTTTTGACTCCCTCGATAAAGGTGGCGATGGCGGGAACATCATCCTTTTCCAAACTCGCGGCGCAGATCATTCCCTGTGATTCCAACCCCCGCATCATTCTCGGTTTGAGGTTCGCGACCACGACCACTTTGCGCCCGACCAATTTCTCGGGGTCGTAAAATTCGGCCAGTCCGGCCAGGATTTGGCGGGGGTTTTCCTCGCCCAAATCGATCTCGAAACGCAAAAGCTTATCGGCGTTCGGCACCTTTTCGGCCACCAGGATTTCCCCGACCCGAAGTTCGACCTTGATAAAATCCTCGATTGAAATAAACTGATCTTCGGTTTCGTTTTTCTCCTCCTCCGCTGCTTTTTCCGGGACTACATCACCCTTTTCCGACACGTTTTCCATTTCCCTTTCTTCGTTGATCTCTTTCATCACCTTTTCCTTGTTGATCTGCGGAAAAACGGCCTCGGTTTCCCCGAGCGGCGTTCCCGGCGGCAGTTCCCCCCAACTTAAAACCGCCGGATCCATTGTTGAAATATCACCTTGGAGGCCGATCTGACGATAAATCTCTCTGGAGGCGGTCGGCATTACCGGATACAAAATAACGCTTAACCATCGAAGGGTTTCGGTCGCCCGGTAAAGTACGGCGTTCAAAGTCTCGGTCTGGTTTTCATCCTTTATCAGAACCCAGGGCGCCGATTCGGTGATCATCTTATCGGTCCAGGCGATCGCCCTCCAAAGCTCCTCCAAAGCCCCGCTGAAATCGAAATCATCGAATTTTCGCAAAAACTCGTCCCGCGCCAGTTCGAAGATCGAAGCGATCTCCTGCGCATCCGGATTTAGCCCAGCCCGTTTGGCGTAGATGAAATTCGGCTCGTGAACCGTTCCGTCCGGAACAACCCCGTCGCGGTATTTCTCGATCATCGAAAAGGTCCGGGCCGCCAGATTTCCGAGTCCCTTGGCCAGATCGGAATTGGTTTTGTCGATCAGTCCCTCGTAACCGAATTTTCCGTCTTTGCCGAAGATCATCTCCCGCAAGACAAAATACCGAACGGCATCGGCCGAAAAATATCTGTGAAGAATTATCGGATCGATCCCGTTCCCGAGGGTTTTTGACATTTTTCGCCCGTTCGGATCGAGCCACATCCCGTGGGCGAAAACCCCTTTTGGAAGATCGAGTCCGGCGGCGATCAAAAAGGAAAACCAGTAAACGGTGTGTTGCCGCAAGATGTCCTTGCCGATAAAATGATGTGCGTTCTGCCAGTATTTTTCGAAACCGATCCCCGCTTGTTCCTCGTTGCCGTATCCGATGGCCGTTATGTAATTTGAAAGAGCGTCCATCCAGACGTACATGACGTGGTTTTCGTCATCGGGAACCGGAATGCCCCACGATACGGCTTTTTTCTCTCGGCTGATCGAAAGGTCCTCCAGTCCGCCTTTGATAAAGGAAATTATCTCGTTCCGGCGGGATTCCGGGCGTACCAAATTGGGGTCATTTTCGATCTTTTCCAAAAGGATTTCCCCGTAATCGGAAAGGCGGAAAAAATAGCTCTCCTCCTCAACCCGGTCGAGAAACTTGCTATGCACCAAACAGCGAGGGACATCTTCGCCTTCGCGGGTCTCATATTCCTTTTCGGTTTTAAACTCGGCGCAGGCGGGACAAAACCAGGCCTGATAAAACCCTTTGTAAATGGTCGAGTTCCCTTTCGGAGTTTTGTTTTGAGCGATCTCCCGCCAAAGTTTCCGGACGCCCTCGTAATGAAACTTATTGGTCGTCCGCATAAAAATGTCGTACCCCCCGTGATCGGGGTCGAGCCCGAAATCGGCGAACATCTCCTTCAATTTTCCGGCGATGAAATCAACCTGTTCCTGAGGTTTTTTTTGATTGTTTTCCGCCTCACGCTGAATGTTTATCCCGTGTTCGTCGGTACCGGTCAGAAAAAACGTGTCAAAACCCCTCTGTTTTTTGTACCTTTGAACCATATCGGCCACGGTGGTGGTATAAAGATGGCCGAGATGAGGCAAACTGTTGGCGTAATAAATCGGTGTCGTTATGTAAAATGTCTTCATTATTTATCTTTTTTTTCTTCTCAAACGATCGGCCGGTGCGAATTCATCGTTCCCTTTGAAGGCCGGAAACTCACCGGCATCGGCGAGCTTTATCCCAACCGCCAGAGCCACCTCCGACTCTTGGATCATGGCCGAAACGTCCCACCAGTCGGCAAACTCATCATTTTGCTGGTGGTAAAATTTTTCCCGGTAATTCAGGAAAAACCTCCTGGCTTGTTCCCCCAAAGGCTCAATAAAATTATTGCCGTGTTGGAAGGAAAGGCTCGGAACTCCGGCCCTGGCAAAGGGAAAATGATCCGACCGGTAAAAAAATCCCTGCTCGGGTTGCCGGTCCGGTTCGACCCTTAAATCCCTCTCCGCCGCCGCCCCGATGACGAAATCCGCCAGATCGCTTCTTTCCATCCCGAGGGCGGTGAAGTCTTTAGTTTTACCAAAAATATTGATCCCGTCCAAATTCAGATCGGCCAAAGTTTTTTCCAGCGGGACCAGAGGATTCTTGATGTAAAATTCGGAACCGATCAACCCCTGTTCCTCGGCGGTCGGGAATAAGAACAAGAAGGATCGTTTCGGCCTTTGTTCGGGCGGCATTTTGGCCAGAACCTCGGCAATTGATAAAAGCGCTGCCACACCCGAGGCGTTATCGTAAGCCCCGTTGAAAATGAAATCGCCCTCCCCGTCATCTGGCCCCAAACCCAGATGATCCCAATGAGCGGTGTAAATTACGAATTCATTTTTTAAGATCGGATCGCTTCCCTCCACCATCCCGGCGACGTTCCGGGATAAAAAATCCGTTTTCAGATTATGGAGTAGAAGTTTGGCCCTGACCCCGGTTCGGACTGGTTTAAAATCTCTTTTCTTCGCACTCCGGATCAGATCTTCGAGCTTCAGCCCGGTTCCCTTAAGCATTTTTTCCGCCGCCTGATAAGTAACCCAGGAATTAATTTTCAAAAAAGGGGACCGATCCCCTTTTTGACGGGCGATCTCGTAATGCCAATTTCCGGCCGAATTTTTTACAACGCTCCAGGGGTATCCCGCCGATTCGTCCGTGTGGATCAAAATCGCCCCGACCGCGCCGCGCCGCGCCGCCTCCTCGAATTTATAGGTCCAGCGGCCGTAATAGGTTAAATTCCGGGCCCCGAACAGCCTCGGCTCTTCCGCCGTGGGGGAGGGTTCATTGACCAACATCAAGAGGATCTTGTTCTTAAAATCCCCCTGATTTCCCTTGTAATCGTTCCAGTTATACTGCGGCGCATCAATCCCGTAACCGACAAAAACTATCTCGGAATTGACCGATATCCTATTTTTTTGAGCCCCGGTAAAAACAACCAAATCCTGACCGAAAGCCAAGGTCTGGATCAAACCCGATTTGTTCTTGGTTTTGAGGATGGTGGTTGGATTGGGTTTGATACCGATCAAACCCACATTTTGGAAATAACTTTCGCCGAGGGGTTGAACCCCGGAGTTTTTTAGTTCTTCGGCGATGTAAGCCGTTGCCGCCTTTCCGCCCTTTGAACCCGGCCCGCGCCCCTCGAACTGATCCGATGAAAGCTTTTTGGCCCTCTCCAACAATTTCACCCGATCAAAAAGTTTTTCATATTCGCCCGCAATTTGCCCGTACAGCGGTTCGATCAGAACCGGAATAAAGCAAATCAAAAGGGCAAATATTTTTTTCATACCTCCCGATTAACCCCGTTTGGAAACATTTCATTTTCTCCCCGGTTGGGCTTTGGCGAACTCATCCCCCGAATTAAAGACCGGTAATTTGTCGGCATTCGAGGCCCGGAGACCGATTGCCAACGTCACATCAAGCATTTGAACCATTCCGTCAAAACGCCAATCATCGCGAAATTCGTCCGAGGGCTGATGATAATGATTTTTGTTATATTCGGCGAAGATCTTGTCGGCCCAACCCTTTTCGCGCCCGATGTAGTCATCCCCGCTTCTGATGCTCAAAGCCGGAACGCCCATTTTGGCAAAGGGAAAATGATCCGAGCGGAAAAAAGAACCCTGTTCCGGGCGCGGGTCGGGCATAAATTTCATCTTTCGCTTTTCCAGTTCCTCGTTGACAAAAGTTCCCAGCGAGGACCGATCCGCCCCCAAGGCTCCGAAATTTTCGGTTTTTCCGTAAAAATTTCCGCCGTCAATGTTCAGGTTGGCGGCCGTTTTATCCAACGGATAAACGGGATGTTTGGCGTACCATTCGGCCCCCAGAAGTCCCTGTTCTTCAGCGGTGGTAAAAAGAAAGACCTGAGACCGGCGGGGCTGTTTTTCCTTTGGCAACTTGGTTATCGCCTCGGCCAGGGCCAAAATCTGAGCGCACCCCGAGGCGTTGTCCAAAGCCCCGTTGTAGATCGCATCCCCTTTGGCGTCGGGTTTTCCGACCCCGATATGATCCCAATGGGCCGTGTAGATCACGTACTGATCCTTTAATTTCGGATCGCTTCCCTCCCAAAAACCGATGACATTGTTTGAATCGACCCGTTTCACCTCGGCTTTTAAATTTATCCTAACCGTGGTGTTCAGATCGACCGGTTTGAAATCTCTCGTTTTGGCGCTTTCGATCAAAACCCCAAGACTCGTCGAAGAGAATTTGATGAATTCCATCACGCTCCGGTCCCGCATCCAGGCCTTTAACTGCAAAAACGGTGTTTGATCTCCTTCCGACCGAGCGATGTCGAACCTTTCGGTTCCGCCAAAAGAACTTTCGACCACGCTCCAGGGGTAACCGGCCGATTCGTCCGTATGAATTAAAATAACCCCTTTGGCGCCTTTGCGGGCCGCTTCCTCATATTTATAGGTCCAGCGGCCGTAATAGGTCAGAGCCTTTCCGCCGAACAGATCGGGTTCTTTTTCCGTGGCCGGCGGATCGTTGACCAGCATCAGCAGAATTTTGTCTTTGTAAACCGACGGATCGCCCTTGTAATCGTTCCAGTTCTGTTCCGGGGCGTCGATCCCGTAACCCACGAAAACCAGATCGCCTTCGACCGCCACATCATCCTTTTGGGCATCGGTAAAACCAACGAAATCCCTGCCGAAATCAAAGGTGAAGGTTTTGCCGTCCGAGGTTCTCGAAAGACTCAAAACCGTGGCCGGATCCGGTTTGATTCCGACGAGCGAAACGGGCTGAAAAAAACCGCCTTTATTTCCGGGGTTTATTCCCGCCAGATCCAGTCGTTGAGCGATATATTTGGCCGCCAGCTCACCGCCCCGACTTCCCGGAGCCCGGCCCTCGAAACCGTCATCGGACAAAAATTTAACCGTTGAACGCAAATCTTCCTCGCTGAAAAGATTGGTGTAATCCGCCTTCTGGCCAAAAATTGAAATGGAAAAAGCCAAAAGTAAAATCAATATCAAATATTTATTCATAATTTTTTCATACATAAAACCACAAACACAGACCTTTTTTATCTTTCCCCGAAATCCAGAGAAAAAGAATTGAAAAATTCAGGAGTTTCTTTGTTCTTCTCAACCTTTGATCAAACTCATCGCCTCGGCTCTGGTCCGGGCGTCCCGGCGGAATCCTCCCAAAACGGCGGAGGTGATCGTTTTTGAACCCGGTTTTTTCACTCCCCGCAAGGTCATACAGGTGTGTTCGGCCTCCATTACGACCATCACGCCGAGCGGTTGAAGTTCTTCAAAAAGCGTGTTGGCGATCTGTTGGGTAAGGCGTTCCTGCACCTGAAGGCGTTTGGCGAAGATCTCGGCGATCCGCGCCAGCTTCGACAAACCGACGATCCGGCCGCCTTTGGGAATATAGGCGATGTGGCATTTTCCGACGAAAGGCGCCAGATGATGCTCGCAGACCGAAGCGATCGAAATGTCTTTGACGATCACCATCTCGTCGTGCGAGTCGCCCGGAAGAGGAACGATCTCTGCGCGGGCGTCCTGCCACATTCCCTCGGTCAATTCGGCGTAAAAATTTGCCACCCGTTCAGGCGTTTTCTGCAAACCGTCGCGGTTCGGGTCTTCTCCCATTCCTTCGAGCATCAAACGAACCCCGCGGGCGATCTTTTCCAAATCCACTTTTTTCTTTTTAGTCAATTTATTTTCAAATCCTTTAGTATTTTCTGTTCCAGTTCACGAAGAGGAATTTTAGATTTTACCGCAAAGTCCCTGATCTGGTCATATTCCGGCTTGGCGTTGACGATTTTTCCGTTAAACTTTGCCAGTTTAACATCAAACTCCCCGAATTCGGTTTGAACCCTTCGGATCTCCCTTTCCAAACAATCTCTTTTTACTTCCGAAAGCCTGATTCCGAGGGTTGATGTTTCAGTATAAAGCAGATTCATCAATTCCTCTTTTTTCTCATTTTCACAGAGAATTGAAATAAGCGTGGCGGGACGGTTTTTTTTCATCTGGATCGGGGTGAACCAGCAATCCAAAGCCCCGAGTTCAAAAGCCCGGTCCATGACAAACCCCAGAATCTGAGGCGTCAGATCGTCGATATTGGTTTCCAGCAATTGGAGTTTTGAATCAATTTTTTCGGGAAATCCCCTTTGGTTTTCCTTTTCTGTTTTCTCCTCTTCAACTTTCCCCATGATCAACCGCAAAACATTCGGGAAATCCGCATATTCCCTGGTTCCCGCCCCGTAACCGGTTTTTTCGACGGACATTTCCGGCAAATAGCCAAAATCCCGGCAAACGGTCGAGATGATGGCCGCCCCGGTCGGAGTGATCAGTTCTCCCGTAACCTCTGTTGAATAAACCGGAACGCCGGTCAACAATTCGGTAACAGCCGGCGGAGGAACCGGAAAATTTCCGTGTTCCATTTGAACGAACCCGCTTCCGACGTGAATTTTCGAACAGGCGAAATGCTCGATTTCGAGAATTTCAAATCCGATGCAGGCTCCGACCACATCCAAAATGGCGTCCATCGCCCCGACTTCGTGAAAATGCACCTTTTCAACCCCCATGCCGTGAACTTTGGCCTCCGCCCGTGCCAAATTTTCAAAAATCGCAAAGGCCCTTTGTTTTATTTTGTCTGCGAGTTCGGAATTCACGATTATTTTTTCAATGTCGGAAAGGTGACGGTGTTTTTTTTCTTCCGGAAATTTCGTCCGGGCGTGAATCGAAGCGATTCCGGCCCGGTTTACTTGTGAAAATTCAATCCCGAAATCAGAAATATTTAATCTTTTCAATTCCTTTACCAGTTTTTCCGGTTCGACCCCGAGCGACACCAAACCGGCCAAAATCATATTCCCGCTCGCCCCGGCAAAACAATCGAAAAAAAGTGTTTTCATAATTAATAGGCAAATTTTACCCTATTTTCGATAATTCCGCCTCGAATAAAATTTTTTTGACGCTCATTCGTTCGATTTTTCGCATATCAAAATAAGTGTATTAAATTTTTCATTAATTGGACCAAAACAGGAGAAAAAATGCCAACTTTAGATGACTATATGCGGGGCCGCACCAAGGCCTCTTTGAAAGCGGAAAATGTTTCACCAAAATGGATGAAAAGCCCTCCCCTGATTCTGGAACTTACCAATAAGGCTTTCAAGTTATATCACGACGCCTGGAAAGGACTGGGAAACGCTTCGCAAAGGGTCAGGACAAAAATTGAAATCGACCTGACCGATGCGGCCCGAACCGGTGTCGGTTACGGAATGTTTCCCGGAGATCTGGAATCGGTTTTTCAGCATTTGATCGACAATAACAACCATTGGACGAGCGATTCCGGGTCGAATTATTGCGGCCCGCAGGTAACCGGTGCGATCAACTTACCCGACGGGATCACCAATTTCCTGAATGCCGTTGACCAACGGGGAAACGCCCTCAAACTGAGTTATGCCTATCACCTGAAATATCTTGAAAATCTGGCAATTGCCAAAAAAAACAACCGCTGGGATGAAATCGGAAAATGGGTGGAAAGGATCGAGAAAAATCTCTGGTGGGGGACTCCAAGCCTCTGGTTCACCTCGATTTCGGCCAATCAAAGTTTAACCGACTATCACGGACGCTTTTCCAAATGGAATGACGGATTCGGGACCGTTCAAGCCTTTCTCAACACCTTTAACCAGTACAATCTCGGGGTCGGGACGACCAAACCTCAGGCGGCCGCGATCGCCACTCTGACAACCCTGATCAAAAAATTCGTTCCCATTCTGGGAGATGCTTACGCCAAGGCTTTCGAGGCGTTGCCCGGCGCCATCAAATGGGCCCGTAACGTCAGAGAGGAAGAAGACCGTAAAATCAGGCAGATTCTCGGGGCCGGAAATTGGTAATAACAAAAAATTCCCTTCCTTTTTTCAAATCGAGGCGGGCGGTTATAAATCCGGCAAGATCTCCCCCGCCTTTCCCCTCAGGGAAAAATCACAAAAGGCGGTCATCGGGGTTTCCTCCGGGTTTATTTCAACCAATTTCGCCCCGGAGAATTTGGCGATTTCCGCCAAACCGGCAGCCGGGTAAACCAGAGCCGATGTTCCGATGACGAAAAACATCTCGGATTGGCGGGCTTTTTTTTCCGCTTTTTCAAAGGCCCCGACCGGCAACATTTCCCCGAAAAGCACGACATCCGGCCGCAGGTAGGCCTTGCAAATCGAACAATTGGTCGGCTTGTGGGGAACATCTTCGATGCTCATCTGAAAGGTTTTATCGCAATTATCGCATCTGGCCCGGTTGATGTTGCCGTGTAACTCGATCACTCCTGCGGACCCGGCCCTTTCGTGAAGTCCGTCCACGTTTTGGGTTACGAGCGTAAAGTCCCTAAATCTTTTTTGCCAATCCGCCAAGGCGAAATGACCGGGATTCGGTTGACATTCCTTGTACAAACCCCGGCGGTGATCAAACCATTCCCAAACGGCTTCCGGGTTTTCCCGAACCATCCGGGCCGATGAGATCTGGTCAAACGGCAATCCCTTCCAAACCGAGCTTTGGCCTCCGCCCCGAAAGGTCGGAATCCCCGATTCGGCCGAAATTCCGGCCCCGGTTAAAACGCAGACACTCTCCGCTTTTTTCAAAAGTTCCTTCAATTCCTTTTCAATTTCCATTTTTTCAATCCCGTTTCACCCTCGGCATTTTATTAAAATATTTTTGTTTTGTCCGATTCCACTTCGACCTTTTTGTTTTTCCCTTTTCAAGCGGTTATACTTTTTCTCTTTAACTTGAGAGTAAGATATGAGCATTTCCGATTATCAGGCAACTTTGGTGGAAAAAATTTCCGCCGGAGCAAAAAAGCATTTTCAAATCGATCTGGAAAAAATAGCCGCCGAGGTTCCCCCGAAAACTGAACTCGGCGATCTGGCCTTTCCCGTCGCCTTCGAACTGGCCAAACTCCTCAAAGGGCAGACCGGCGAAAAGCAGAACCCGAGGGCCATCGCCGAGATCTTAAAGGGAGAACTTCTTGAGTTTGAATTTGTCCAAAGGGTTGAGATCGCAGGCCCCGGATATTTGAACGTCTTTTACGACCGGGCCAACTTTTTAAATGAAAATACAAAAGCCGATCCTTTGCCCGAACTGATCAAATCGGACGACCAGACGGCCCCCAAGGTTTGCGTCGAACACACCTCGGTCAATCCCAACAAGGCGGCTCATATCGGTCACGTTCGAAATTCCGTTCTCGGCGATTCCTTTGTGCGGATCTTACGAGCCGGGGGAAAACGGGTCGAAGTCCAGAATTACATCGACAACACCGGCGTTCAGGTGGCGGATGTGGTCGTCGGTTTCATTCATCTTTTGGGAATGAAACTGGCCGATATCATCGAACTGGTCAAAAGGTTGGAGTCCGAGGGAATCAGTTTTGATTATTACTGCTGGGATCTTTACACACGGGTCGGGCAGGAATACGAAAAGGACGAGGAGCTAAAGGGAAAAAGGGCGGAAGTCCTCCACCTTGTTGAAGAGGGCGAAAATGAAACGGCGGAACTGGCCGACTTTGTCGCCACCCGCAATGTTTACTGCATTTTAAAGACGATGGAAAGGCTTTCCATCAGGTATGATCTTTTGCCCCGCGAATCGGAGATCCTTCATCTGCATTTCTGGGAAAAGGCGTTTTCCGAAATGAAATCCCGCGAGGTCATCCGCTTTGAAACCGAAGGCAAGAATTCGGGTTGCTGGGTGATGCCCTTTGAATCCCACACCGGGACCGACGAACACGACGCCGACAAGATCTTGGTCCGATCCAACGGGACCGTCACCTATACCGGAAAAGACATCGCTTATCAGATGTGGAAACTCGGCCTTTTGGGGTTGGATTTCAATTACCTTCCCTTTCACACCTATGAAAACGGAAAAGAGGTCTGGATAACCTCCCCGAAAAAAAATGGGGAGGGGAAAGTCCCCCATTTTGGACATTGCGAGACGGTTTACAATGTCATCGATTCGAGACAATCATATCCTCAGGAAGTTGTAAAAAAAGGAGTTGCCACAATTTTTCCCGAAAAGGGCGAAGAGGCCAGCGTCCATCTTTCCTACGAAATGGTCGCCCTTTCGCCGGAAGCGGCCGAAGAACTCGGGTTTGAACTTTCCGAAGAAGACCGAAAAAAAGCCTTTGTCGAAATGTCAGGCCGAAAAGGTCTCGGAGTCAAGGCGGATGACCTGATCGATCGGCTGGAAAAAAACGCTCTGGCCGAGGTGGCGTCCCGGAATCCGGAAATGCCCGAAGAAAAACACCTTTCGATCGCCCGACAGATCGCCATCGGGGCATTGCGGTATTTTCTTTTGAAATACACGAGGAACACGGTCGTCGTGTTCGATTTCAAGGAGGCCTTGTCCTTCGAAGGGGAAACCGGTGTTTATTGCCAGAACGCGGCCGTCCGGTTCAATTCAATTTTTAAGAAACTTGAGGATAACGCTCTGGAAAATTCTCAAAGCCTTATTTCCGGTGAAATCGAAAAGGTTTCCGAGGTTTTCTCGTCCGAGATCGGAGATGACATCTGGTCCTTGGTCGCTTTGGCCGCCCGTCTGGGCGACACGATTAATCAATCCGTCAATGCGTCCGAACCCGCGATTTTGGCGAAATATAACTTTAATCTTGCAAAGACCATGCATCTTTTTCATCATAATCACCGGATCATCTCCGAAGAAGATCCGGTCAAAAGGGCGGTCTTCGTCGTAATCGCCGATTTTGCCCGCCGGGCTCTGACGGCCGGGTTAAACACGCTCGGGATCGAGGTCCCGGAAAGAATGTGATTTTTTGGCCGGAGAGTTGCATTTGGATCAATTTGCCGTTTTTTTGATATTTTTTTAATAATATTTTGTGTATTTTGCCATTTCGATTTGGCAATTTGCCAAACAACTGGGTTAGAGAAAAAATTTATGCTTATCGTAATGAAAGCGGACGCCACCCGCGAAAATGTGGAGCACGTCCTCGAAATCATTGAAAAACTCGGTTTTCGCCCCCATGAAATGCCCGGCGCCAACCGAACCGCCATAGGAATCACGGGAAATCAGGGGGCGGTCGATCCCACACATTTTGAAAATCTGCCGGGTGTTTCCGAAGCGATCCGCGTCACCAAACCGTTCAAACTCATTTCCCGCGACCTTCGTCCGGAGAAATCCGTTATCAAAGTCGGCAATTCGGAGATCGGCGGAAAGGATCTGGCCATTATTGCCGGCCCGTGCGCGGTCGAACATCCCGAACAGGTCTTTACCGTGGCCGAAACGGTTGCCCGGAGCGGGGCCAAGTTTTTCCGGGGCGGTGCATTTAAACCCCGCACCTCTCCCTACGCCTTTCAAGGTAAGGGAGAGGAAGGCCTGAAAATCCTGGCCGAGGTTCGCCAACAGTTCGGTTTGAACATCGTCACCGAGGCGATGGATGAAAAGGGAGTCGATCTGGTCGAAAAATACGGTGATTGTATTCAGATCGGAGCCCGCAACATGCAGAATTTTTCCCTTCTGAAATACGTCGGGAAAACCCGCAAACCGGTGCTTTTAAAACGCGGATTATCCGCCACACTGGACGAATTTTTACTGGCGGCGGAATACATCATGGCCGAGGGCAATTATCAGGTGATCTTGTGCGAGAGAGGAATTCGAACCTTCGGAAACCACGCCCGCAACACGATGGATCTTTCCGTCATCCCGGCCGTTCATCGCCTGACCCATCTTCCGATCATTGTCGACCCGTCGCACGGAACGGGCCGCAATTACATGGTCAATCCGCTGGCCCGCGCTGGAGTTGCGGTCGGCGGCGACGGATTGATCATCGAAGTTCATCCCTGTCCCGAGGAAGCGCTTTGCGACGGAGCCCAGGCTTTGACTCCCGAACAATATCTGGAGTTAAACCAGCAGGTCAAGGCAATTCACGAAATTCTCGCCCGCGAGGAGATGGAGATGATGGCCATTTAACTCGGCCAGATCCGTTTTTTTTTCTTGTTATTTTTTGCAGATCGCTCCGATGGAGTTGGAATTGATCGCCCTTTCGAAACGATCTTCGTAGTTTTTGGCAAGATCCTCGATGTTTCGGTTGATCTGATTAAAAACCCGGCAGTAAAAATTCTCATTGCTGATCTTTTCATTGAGAAAAAGCAGGGCGTTGACCTCGCTCCAGTATTCGCGGCTTTCCCAGATCTTCACCGGCGTTCCGCCCATTCTTTCGGCCAGATCCAAAAGGTGACGGTCCCGCGGATTGTGACCGTTGGAGAGAAAAATTTTTATGTATTCGGTTCCCAGTTTATGGCGGAGGACAAACTCCTCTTTTGTTTCGTTGAAGGTTTGATTTACGTGCCCCAGTTCATGGGCGATCTTGGTCGCGGCCAGTATCTTTTGATCGATCGAATGGTTTATTCCTCTTAGGGAAAGCGAGCTCATTACCGGATAATAAGTCGCTTCGGGAAAACCTTTTTCCAAATTATTGCCCAAAGTTATTGTCGCCCCGACAAAATTTCCCTTTTCATCCCAAAGATACTCATCGGTTCTGGCCCCCTGATTTTTCTCGGCGGAAACCTTTATGGTCAAAATAAAGTTTTTGTTTTTTGTGTATCTTTCCCATTGTTCCTTTCCGAGATCCGTTTCCAGAAATTCTTTTTTCCATTCAGCGAATCTTTCCTGATATTTTCGCGGAATAGTTTCCCGAATGCCCCCTTCGGTCGGAGTTTTCACCACTCTTGTCCGAATTGGGTCGAAATTTCCCTCCTTTTCAGACCGAATAAATAGTGGAAGGATAAAATTTCCGTCAGTCAGGAACATCGCCCCCCGGAAAAAAAATTGATTTTTTCCTTTCGATAAAACAACGGCTTTGCCAAATGAGATTTGAGGCAGAGAAATAAGGATTGAAATAACCAACAACAAAACCCGACAGAGCCATGACTTCATTCGAAACATCCTCCCGTTATTTTATTTTTTTGTATATTTTTTCTTTAAACTATTCCAATCTTTTCAAATTAGTCAATTTTTTTGCCGGTATTAAACCACCGGGTGAAAAAAAAATTCGCCACCGACCGGATGATCGGGTGCGAATCTTTTTTTCGTTTGCCTTTTGCCTATTTTGCCAAACGAAGTTTTAGAAAACCGTAAAATTGGATGTAGCAACTGAGCAAGGCCGTTCCTATCAAAAGAGTCATCGGCAAAAAGCGCATTTCCTCGGGAAGAACAATGCCCAGTGAGCTTTTGAAGATCAACCCCAACACGATCGCAAAACCGAGGATCAGGCTTCTCCCGAAAAGCCAGTTCCCGAATTCGGGTTTTTCTCCGATAAAGGTAAAATAAGGTAAAACAGCCACCATTAAAAGAGTCAGTCCCAGAAACACACTTTCAAATCCGAAACCGCCGAAAGATTGACCGAATTCAATGGCCAAAAAGAAAAGCACGAAAGACGTATCGATCGCAAAATTCTTTTCTCCTGCCGCTTCTTTCTCCAACTGCCCGATCTGCGCTGCCGTTTTCATATTTTTTTCCAATCAGTTTATTTTATTTTTTTTCCGGTTTGCTGAATTGTGTGTAGGCCACGCGGAAAAGTTCGGATAAGGCCTTGGCGGTTTCGGGCGTCAGGTTTTTATCGGCCCGAAGATGCGCTTCGACAATTTCCGGGGTCGCTTCATGCGGATAATAAACCACCGCCTCCACGTCCTCGCTTTTTCCCTGCTTTTTCATCACCCGGTCAACCGGCATATCGAGCCAACTTGTCAGGCGGGCGATATTGTCCGCGTCCGGTTTTCCCGTACCGTTTTCGATCCGGGACAAGGTCGAAGCCGAAACCTGCGTAACGTCGGCGACATCGCGCAAACTTAAATTCAACTCTTCCCTGCGCCTCTTGATGGCCCGGCCGAGTTCCTTGGTGTTAATCAGACTTTCATTTTTGTAAGCCATAATTTTTTTCTCCACTTTCTAAATCTTTAAGTTGGTTTTGAACTCCTTTGTTTTCAAAAAATTTCTCCACCGTCCTTTTCTTGCAACACTGTATCACAAAAAAATTTTAGATGCAACACCGCGTTTCACGCTTGCAACAAAACGAATGTTGTGGTACGATGTTTCACAGATGAAACGAGAAACTTTTATCTAAAAGGCAAAGAGTTGAAGAAACAACAATTTGCATAAAAAGGAAGGAAATAAAAATGACAGCATCAGCAGAAGAAAAAAATTTGACGGAGAAACGCGAAAAAAGAGCCAGATCAATTGCGGCGATGGGATTGGTCAACCGTGAAGGCGACCGGTTCAGCGTTTCGACACCTTCCCTGCGCGGCCGTCAGACCAGTTACGAGGTCTGGCGCGACGACGAGGGGGTGATCCGTTGTAATTGTTTGGAGTATGAAGAAGCGGCTGTCGGCGATTCGAAATTTCGTTGCGAACATATTCTGGCGGTTAAATACGCATTGGTCGCAAAAAATACCGAACCCGCCACCAAGCAACCCGAGAGTTTTCAAACCGGAAACGGCGAAAAAACCCAAGGGTCAGCTCAACAAGACAAAATCGCTACTGAGCCGTTAAACGGTTCCGGGGCGGAGAAAACCGACGTTCGAAAAAATATTGAAACGAACGGGGCCATTTCTCTTCCCGAAACCGATTTGTCCGAAAACGGCGAACAGAGGTCCGATGAGGTCGGAGAGAAAATTTCGGTTCCCGGACTGACCGAAATGAAAAAATCTTCCGAACCGCATCAGCTTGCGAACACAAAAGGAGTAACACAAATGAAACAACAGAATGTTAAAAGCAATAATTTGGAAGCGGTTGAAAGCGCCCCGGCCAATAATGTTTTGGATTTTACCAGCACTTTGCGCGAACTGAGACAGAATGTCGACCCCAATCTGGTCAAACAGCGGGAAGGTTGGCGGGATCGGAACGGCAACGTCCAGATGGTCGATTACGTGGAATGGCACACGGTGGCCGACATTCTCGACGAAACCGCCCCAAACTGGACGCATTCGATCCGCGACATTCAACAGATCGGCGACATTATCACCGTAACCGTGGCCATCAACATCGATGGCATCACCCGCGAGGGGATCGGCACCGGATTGGCCCATTCGGAAATGGGGATCAAAAAGGCCGAACACGACGCCCTAAAACGCGCCGCCGTAAAATTCGGCATCGCCCGCGAACTTTACAAAAAAGAATCAGACACCATTGAACGCGAAGGGGCGGTTCCGTTTGAAAGCGAAGGAACCAATGATTTCCCGCAAAATCCCATCGCCCGCAGCCTTTCCGATCTGGTTACGGCCAAACAATTGGGAATGATCCGGGCCATCTCGCGGGAGATCGGAATCGACGCCGATGAGGAATGCGTTTCGGTTATGAATTGCCGGACCGATGAGTTGTCCAAACGGGCGGCCTCAAGTCTTATTCAGCATTTGCAGGATATGCAAAAGCAAAATCCGGCCGAGGTTCAGCCGCCTTTGCGTCGGGCAAGTTAAGTTTTAAGTCTTGAAAACATAAATGACAGTCCGAGAGGTCCGGAGGTTTTAGCGACTTTTGGATTTCCCGGACTGAAGGTTTTTCGGACTTTTTAAGTATTTGAGTTGTGTTTACACCGTCCTGCTTTCTCCAAAAAGCCAGAAACCACCTCGCACACAACTCAAACCCTCACCTTCACAAAACTCACAATACAGAGGGAAAATTTTTTTTAAGGAGCAAAAGATCTATGTCAGAAAGCGGAACAAAAGAACAAAGAAAAATGTCAAATCACGGTGAATTTTGTTGGTACGAACTGGGAACGAATGATCTGGATTCCTGTCTTGATTTCTATTCCGGGGTTTTCGGTTGGGAGATCAAGAAAAGCGATAACCCCGATACCGGTATGGATTACCGCGAGATCAAGCTCGGCGGTGGAGATTTTTTCGGCGGGATGTATCAAATGAGCAAGGAAATGTTCGGCGAAACCCTTCCTCCGTCCAGTTGGATCAATTACATCGCGGTCGAGGATGTCGACGCGGCCGGGAAAAAGGTTAAGGAGCTGGGCGGAAAGCTGGTCTCACATTTCATTGACATCCCCAATGTCGGAAGAATGTGTGTGGCGGAGGACCCGACCGGGGCCAAGTTTGCCTTGATCACCCTTACGCACTAAAAGCGATCACTCGTTTAATTTCAACTTCAATTCATTAAACTCTTTCGAAAAAGGGGAACCAAAACTATGGCAGAAAAAATAAAACACGGACAGGTCTGTTGGAACGAACTGGCGACCAGCGATTTGGGAAAAGCAAAGGAATTTTACTCGGCCTTGCTCGGTTGGAAACTCGAACAAAGCAATGCCGTAAAAATGGAATATCCGGAAATAAAAGTCGGGGAAAAAACATTGGGCGGAATGATGCAAATGACCGATGAATGGAAAAACGCGGAAACCGGAGAATTTTTAATGCCCTCGCATTGGATGACCTATATTGCGGTTGACGATGTTGACGAAACCGCAAGAAAGGTCAGCGAGATGGGGGGAAAGATTTGCGTTCCGCCGACCGATATTGCGCCGGTCGGAAGATTTTCAGTCATCAACGATCCGAGCGGAGCTTTTATTTCGATTATCACCCTAAGCAACGTTGAATGATACAAAAAAAGAGGCGCCTTGGTGCCTCTTTTTTTCAATCCCTGCTCATTCATCTCCCTTTTTTCCGGAAAAGGGCAAAGGGGGAAAATCAGGCAACCCGGTTTCAATTGCCCCTTTTATTTCATCCCCCTCAATTTTGCCGGAAATCCGAATCTCCATTTCCTGTCCCTGAAAACTGCTGACGGCAATGGCCGAAAATTTATTTCCTTTGATCTTCCCGTTTGAAATTTCGCCCGTCCCCAACATCGACTCCATTTCGCCAAAAATCTTATCCCCATCTTGGTTGAGAATTATTTTGATCGGAAGTTTTTGCCCCTGAGCGTCAACTTCAAGTTTCCAAACCCCTGAAACTTCTGCATTTTCCACCGGATCCGGGGAGCCGTAAGAGGCCGGGTCCAGGGGACGACCGGTCGTGTCGAATATTTCGATCTGGTTGGAAAACTCGGCCACTTGAGTCAAAACCTCTTCGGCATCTCCGACGATGACGATGGCGATCCGATCCGGTTTAATATATTTTCCCGCCACCCGAAAAATGTCATCGACAGTTATGGCATTGACCCTTTCCCGATAGGTTTGGAGGTAATCGTCGGGCAAATCAAAAAGCTGTTGCGAGGTGATTAAATTCGTTAATCCCTCCTGAGTCTCGGCCCGGATGGGAAAGACGCCGGTCAAAAAATTTTGCGCGTCCTTCAATTCCTGCGGCGGCACTTTTTCCTCCCGGATCCGGTTCAATTCGTAAAAGAATTCTTTGAGCGAATCGCCCGTCACCTGGGTTCTGACTTCGGCGGTTGCCTCAAATGCCCCGCCCCGGCGGCGCGCGTCGATGGCTGAATATGCGCCGTAGGTGTACCCTTTATCTTCCCGCAAATTCATAAATAAACGGGCCGAAGCTCCGGCGCCAAGCACCTGATTCATGACCAACAACGGAAAATAATCGGGGTGATTACGGTCAATCGCCGGGTTGGATAAAATGATATTCGATTGAGCCGAGCCGGGCCGGTCAACAATGGTTAAGGTGGTGGCGCTTCTTTCGGGAATTTGCGGTAATTCAAATTGAGCGATCGGCCCCGACTCCCAATCCCCAAACTCGTTTTCGACCTCTTTCAAAAGCCGGTCCCTGTCAAAATCTCCGACGATTATCAGTTTTGCATTCCCCGGAACAAACAATTTGGCGTGAAAATCGGCCAAAATCTGCGGCGTGAGATTTTCGATGTCCTCGGCGGTCGGAGTCGTTTTTGAATAAGGGTGATCTCCGTAGATGATCCTTGAGATCTGCTCATGAGCCAGAAATCCCGGCTGGGACCGCTGATATTTCAGGTTTTCGATCGTATTTTGTTTGTAAATTTTTAATTCATTTTCCGGAAAGTTCGGATTCAAGGTAATATCCGCCAATAATTTCAAAACCTCCGAACTGTAAAGCGAAAGCGAAGAGGCCGAAAGGATGGTGTTATCCGATGTCGAACTGGCTGAAATGCCCGCTCCGAGCCTTTCAATCTCATCGGCAATCTGCCGACTCGAACGATTTTTGGTTCCTTCATTGAGCATGGCGGCCATGGCGGAATTTACGCCGGTGTGATCGGCCGGATCATTAATGTCACCGGTCGGAAACCCGAGACGGAAACTGACAAGCGGCAAACGTTTTTCCTCGAAAACCACTATTTTCAAACCGTTTTCAAGTCTCGTTTCAAACGGTTGGGAAATATTAAAGGGGACGGCATCCAAAGGGGTTGGGGCCGTTTTTCGAAATTCGTCATTCATAATCTAAAAAATTCCGGTTTTGCCGGGGGACATCTTTTGGTCTTCCGTTTATTTTTGAAACTTCGCTTAGTTTTCACCGGCGGTAACAATGTCGAGCAATGCCCGGTTTTCGGTATCCAAAAATTCTCCCGTAACCGTTTTGATCTTGTCGGGAGTGATTTTCAGCAATTCGTCCAATTCGGAGTTGATCAATGTCGGTTCGCCGTCAAAAAGGGCGAATTCCGCGATCAGTTGGGCTCTTGACATCGAAGATTGGCGGGCCCGGATCTCATCATTGATCAACTGATTGTGCAATTTGAACATCTCACCGGAAGTCGGGCCGTTTTCCGCCAGATCCTTGATCTCCTCCATGATGATGTTTCTGATCCGGCTGAGATCGACCCCGGGTTTTGGGATCGCCCCGATCGCCATCCCCGAAGGTCCGCGCCGCTCATCGGTAAAGCCGAAAAGTTGAACCACAGACTCCTCGCCCTTGACAAGTTTTTGGTAAAGCCTCGAACTATCTCCATCAAAAAGGAGTTTTCCGGTTAGACTCAAAGCCCGAAATTCTTCGGTCCCGCGACCGGGAACCTTCCATCCCATCAAAAAGGCCGGAAAAGGGGCCAATTTATCCTCGTACTCCTGATAGTTCTGAGAAACTTCGGGCGGTTCGGTAACGTCGATTTTTTCCGGTTCGGGCTGACCGGGGATCGAACCGAAGTATTTTTCCACCAACTGCTTGGCCTCCTCGGCCTCGAATGCGCCGGAGATCACCAGCACGGCATTGTTCGGAGCGTAATAGATCCGGAAAAACTCACGCACGTCCTCAACCGTCGCGTCGTCGAGATCGGCCATCGAACCGATGGTCGAATGGGAATTGGCAAAGTTTTTGTAAATCATCGAATTCAGCAGGTTAAAAACCTCCCCGTAGGGCTGATTGTCATAATTCAGGCGTTTTTCCTCCTGAACCGCGTTGCGCTGATTGTTCAGATTTTCTTCCGTTACGGCAAGGGAACGCATCCTGTCGGATTCGAGCCAGAGAGCGAGGGGCAGCTGATTGGCCGGAAGCGATTCAAAATAATTCGTCCTTTCCGAACTTGTCGTCCCGTTCATTGTCCCGCCGGCTTTGGAAATGTATTGAAAATGTTCGGCCTTTTTGACGTTCTCCGACCCCTGAAACATCATATGTTCGAAAAGATGTGCAAATCCGGTTCGCCCCTCTCTTTCGTTTCTGGAACCGACGTCATAATAAACCGCCACCGCCACCACCGGCACCGAATTATCCGCATTCAAAACAACTCTCAACCCGTTCTCCAGCCGGTATTGAATGATATCCAGAGGAGGAAGCCGAAATTCTCCGTTTTCTTTTTTCATATTTCTTGGGTGAAAAAAAGGGCTTTCAAAAAGCTATTCCCTTTTTTCAAAATCATTATTTTTTCAACTTACCAGATCAAAACCCTATTGGGATTCCTTTTGTTTTTCCGCCGCCTCTTCTTCGTCCGGTTCAGTCGCTTTCTTTTGATTCTCCTCGGCAATCGCATAAAGCGCTGATTTGACCTGAAACGGGGTCAGGCTCGGATGCGCTTCCAACAACAATGCGATAATCCCGACGATATGAGGGCAAGCGAAACTGTTTCCGGTCAAACGCTTAAAGCTATTATTGAGCCAGGCCGTCCGAATATTTACGCCGGGAGCCGTCAATTCGATGACCTCGCCGTATTTGAAACCGAAGTGAAACGGGTCGGTATCCTCGTTTTTGCTGACCGAAATCAATGAAGAGGAAAAAACCGACGGGAAGCTCGGATGCGGAAGATTGTTGGCGGCGGCCACGACAATGCAACCGGCTTGGTAGGCCCGGTCGAGCAAATCGTGGAGCGGTGCGAACAATTGCGGGCGGGTGGTTCCCAAACTCAAATTGATGATCCGATACCGTTTTTTTATGGCGTATTCCAACCCGGCCAGAAAGGCCTGACCGTCGCCAAGTCCTCCGGCCCCCAAAACCTTGATGCTGTAGAAATGAACGTCGGGTGCGATCTGGGAAATGATCCCCGCACAGGCCGTTCCGTGTCCCGCCGAATCCCCCACATCCGACGGAACAAAAACAACTCTTTTATTATCTTTTTTGGCCTCGACCGATTCTTTTAGTTTTCCCACCAGAGCAGGGTGATTGCCGTCAATCCCGCTGTCAATAATTGCTACTTCAACACCTTTCCCCGTCCGCATCTTCCAACTTTCATCAATTTGGAAATAGGTAGACATTGTTGAAAACTTGTTGGTCTCGTACCCTGAAACTTCCGTCATATTTTGTTTAACCCAAAAAACGGCCTGCCCTCGGTCCGTAAATTCAATAATTAAGGAAACTGGTTTCGGTTTTGTTATTCGCATACTCCAGGATGGACTCAAGAATTTTCAGACACATCCGGCGTTCATCGTCTCCCCGGATGGAAATTTCTCTTACCAACCAGGCCAAATCCAACATCTCCTTTCTCTCATTTGAATCCCGCAGTCCCTGCAGCCAGGAGCGAACCTCAGCGAACTCCAGCGAATCCTCGACCGATAGCATTTTTTCGGTAAAATTCCGGAACAATTTTGCCGACTCATAAGCGTTCACCAGCGAAGCAACCGCTTCGGCAAAAACGGCGGCCCGATCCATATCTTCGGAACTGAAGGATTCGTAGGGCGGATCGCCGATCCGATTGACGTATTCGAGGACACCGATCACCTCACCGTTATGGCGTAAGGGCGTGGCTAAAAGAGTCTGGGTGGAATAACCGGTTTGCTTGTCAATTTCGGCGTAGAAACTATCCTCTTCCCCGACATCGGCAATGGCCATCGGCTGGCCCGAGGAAAAAACGAAACCGGCCACCCCTTTTCCGGCCGGAACCTGCATATTTATCAGGTGATGCGCGACTTTTCCGATGGCGGAAACAAATCGCAGATCACCCTCATCCCCGTCCCGGATCAGGACCGAGGCTTCCTCGGAATTCATTTGTGCGCTGGAGATATGCAGAAGATTCTCAATCGATTTGGTCAGCGGCTCAATCAGGGCGTTGGCAATATCGACGGTTTCAATTACCGATCGCAGTTTTTCTTCCAGATTATTTTTTTTATCAGCGGTCATAACATTAGATTCTCGCTATTGAACGCTTTTTTTTCAAGCACTCAAAAAAAGTAATTAAAAAAACACTGGAAATTACCCGCCATTGGTTCTTTTAAGGGGCATAAAGAAATTTAAGGTGGCAGGTGCCCCAAAACGAAAAGGTTGAAAACCATTCGGGGATTTTGTAACATTTGCTCAAACCTTCTTTCCCTTTTGTTTGGTTGCCCTTAAAGGATCTTCTTTGCCGGGCGATCAATCGGCTTTTTATTTTTTTTTGAGGTCTTTTGACTTATGAGGAGATTTTTATTTTTAGTTTCGGCTTTGATGATTTTGGGGCCGATTTCCGTTCTTTCACAGAAAAACACCGAACCGGTTTCCCAACTGCCTCAGGCGGAACCGTTTAAGATCAGCCGGGGCAGTTCCTTTTCGGCCGGTGTCCCACGCACAAACGGTAAATCTTCAACCTATTCACCCCAATCAAACCAGTCCGGCATTACCAGAGATTTTTCCGAAGCTCTTGAAATAATCGCCAAAAATCACGTTGACGGAAAAAAGGTCGATTATAACGAACTGACAAAATCCGCCCTGACCTCGATGCTTCATTCGCTCGATCCTCATTCGAATTATTTTGATCCGGCCGAATATCAAGAACTGCTGGACGATCAAAACAGCGAGTACTACGGAATCGGAGCAACGATCGTCAATTATCAAAGAAACGGAGTTTTCGAAACCTACATCTCCTCGACCTTTCCCGACTCCCCGGCCTCGCGGGCCAACCTTCGCTTCGGCGATAAAATAGTTTCGGTTGACGGAGAGGACGTAACCGACAAATCATCGGCCTACGTCAGCGACAAGGTTCGGGGACGAAAGGGAACGATCGTCAAATTGGGGGTCTTAAAAGCCGACACCAACAAATTGAAAACCGTCGAGATCACCCGAAACCGGGTTCCCCAACCCTCAATTCCGGACGCTTATCTGATCCGTCCCGGAATCGGTTTTATTGACCTTTCCAACGGTTTTAATTACACCACACTGGATGAATTGAATGTTGCTTTGGAGGATCTAAGGGATCAGGGGATGAAATCGCTGGTCCTGGATCTCAGGGAAAATCCGGGCGGAATTTTGGAACAGGCCGTCAGGGTGACGGAGATCTTCCTTCAACGCGGACAAACCGTGGTTTCCCAGCGGGGCCGGTTCCGGATCGATAACCGAACCTGGAAATCCCGCACCAAAGCGGTTGAAAATCTCCCTCTGGTCGTTCTCGTCAACGAAGGGAGCGCCTCGGCCTCGGAAATAGTCGCCGGCGCCCTACAGGATTACGACCGGGCTTTGATTGTCGGGGAGAACACCTTCGGAAAGGGTCTGGTTCAAAGCGTTATCAACCTTCCCTACGGTTCCGGACTGACCCTGACAACCGCCAGATACTATACTCCTTCCGGACGTTCGATCCAAAGGGATTATTCGGGCGGTGATCTCTACGATTATTTCAATCACCGGGGGAATTTGTCCCAGGGAGGAAAGGAGCATTTTGCCGCCCGGACGGCTGGAGGCAGAAAAGTGTACGGCGGCAACGGAATTACCCCGGATGAGTTGGTAAAAAACCCGAGCCTCAATCCGACCCAAACCGCCCTGCTCGATCCGATCTTCTTTTTCTCCCGGGAAATTGCCAACGGGAGGCTCCAGGGTTTTGATAACTTCAAGGTAAACACCCGGATAAATTACGGCCATCGGATAAAACCCACCGATTTCCCGATAAATGACGAATTGTTTGGTTTATTTAAAACCTACGTCCGCGAGGATCTCAATTGGAAATTAACCCCGCAACAAATTGAGGCCGAAAAAGCCTTTATCAAACTCCGGCTGCGTTACAATTTGTCCATTTCGGCTTTCGGAAATGTCGCCGCCAATCAGGTTTTGGTGGAAGAGGACCGGCAGGTTCAAAAGGCGGTGGAAAGCCTTCCCCGCGCCCAGCAACTGGCATTGTCCGCCCGGGGGTTAAACCCGCGTTAAAAAGCAAGAAAAAACCCCGCCAAGTCTCGTACAAGGCGGGGAAAAAAGAAACAGGAGGAATCAGAAAGACTTAAAGTATCGCTCAAATTCAAGTATTTCAAAAATTGCTCAACTCTTAGTCTGCTTTAATTGATGTCCTCCCTTTTTGTAAAGTTGCTTTGTTTTTTTTTATTTTTTTATTTTTTTAAATCATTTTTCATATTTTAAGATCGTCCCGCGGGCGCCGACCGCCCACCCGTATTTTTTGGTCATATAAAGCCCGTAAAGAGATTTATCGGTTTTGCTTTCCTGTTTGATCCAGGTCTTTCCTTTATCCGATGTTCTCAGGATGGTTCCCTTATGACCGACGATCCAACCCTCTTTGTCGCTGGCAAAATCCACCCTTAAAAAGGTTTCTGGAAAACTGGTCTTTACCAGTTCCCAGGTCTCTCCGCCGTTTTCGGTGCGAAGAATTGTCCCCTTTCCCCCGACCGCAAATCCGTCGTTTGAATCCCTGAAATCGACATTGTAAAGCGCTTTATCAGTTCCGGTTTTCTGCAATTGCCAGTTCATCCCGCCGTCAACCGTGGCCAAGACCGTTCCCATATCCCCGACGATCCATCCCCGGGAACTGTTGACGAAATCCAGATGATAAAGTTCATCCTTAAAAGGAACGATGATCCGGCTCCAGCTTTTCCCTCCGTCATCGGTTCTCATCACGAGCGAATCTATTACCCTCTCGTCGTCATTTAAAACCGAACCGACGATGATACCCCGGTTTTTGTCGGCAAACCGGACGCTCAAAAACTCCGGGGTTCCTCTGGTGAAGTCGGACTGATCATAAATATTCTCCTCCTTCCAACTGCGCCCGCCATCTTCGGTTACGAACAATTTCTTCCCGGCGACGACGTATCCGTCGTCATCATTGCGAAAATAGATTTCATTGATGTTGGCCTCGGTATAAATAAATTGTTTTTGCCAGTTTTTCCCCCCGTCAACCGTATAAATAAAATGTCCGTTATCCCCGGCGACAAAGCCTCTTTTGGAATCGGTAAAAAAGACCGTGATAAAATCATCGGGTTCACCGGTTTTGACCACCGACCAGCCTTCCTGAGCAAAGGCGACCGGTGCCCCCGCCAGAAGGATGAACCCGATAAAAAAGAATTTTCTTAAAAATTCCACTATATTCCTCCGTTTTTAAATGTTTTTTGAAAAATAAAAAAGGTGCATTCAAACAATAAAATAATCTTTATTGAACCAAATGTCACCTTTTTTAGACGTGGATCGGAATCCGGCTTTGCCGACATTCCAAACTTTTTTGTTATTTAACAACGCGGTAAACTTTTCCTTTCCAAACAACCGTAACCTGTTCACCCAAAGCGAAATACTGGGCCAATTCCTTTTCTTTGGTGATCAGATCAAAATATTCGTTGCTTGCAAATTGAACCGTTACCTCGGGCAATTTGGCCTCCTCCTTATAATCGGTATCAACCCAGTTGTGGTTGACGTTAAAGAAATTCTTTGTCCCGACAAATTGGTTGCTGACCGTGTTTTGGACGTAAACCTGAGCGGAAATGTCCTTTTCCTTGTTGTCATCGGCCGCGATGGAATTTTGCTGGAGGGTGTTTTGCTGGCGGCTCATCTTGAAGGCATCGCGGCCCGATTCTTCGCGGACCGCTCCGCCGAAAACGGAGTCCGAAGCCATTGGTTGACTTCTTCCATCAATTCGAACCACGTTTTGAACCGTTCCGTCCGTGGCCAAATAGGATGTATAGGGCGTGACGATACCGTATTTGGTTCCGAGTTCGACGATCTCGTCTTTTAGTTCCTTGTTCTCGCCGTTGATGCGGATTTGTTCAACCAGCCAACCGACCCGCCTTGAAGCCCATAAACGGGGGAGAAAATCATTTTCATCAGCTCTTTTCGGAAAAGCCAGATTGAAATAATCGAATTTCCTGCTCTCTTTTCCGCTCCTTCCGGTCAGGTGAGCCGTAACGTTTTCCAGATCATTTTGATTGGTATAGCGACCGATCAGGATCAACTGCGTTCCGCGGAAGATATCGGTCAACTGACGCGGGTAGGTCAAATCGGTCTTCACGTTTTCAAATTGCAGATCCAGATCCGTCAAAACGGGCGAATTGACCCGGTTGAAAAAATTGGAAACCTTTATCTCCAGATCCTCTTTCGGTTCGACATATTCCGCCAATCCGCCGTTCGCCGTTGCCAGTTTATCAAGCAAACGGGTGTTGACGTCGTATCCGACACCGAATGGGAAAAGTCGCAAAGCGCCAACCTTGACTTCTCTGGCGTTGGCGATGATTTTATCAATGTCGGTCTCCCCGACAGTCGGGCGGCCGTCGGTCAAAAAGACGAGCATTTTCGGCCGGTCCGAGGAATCGAATTGTTTTCGGGCCGCCCTCAGGGCGTCGTTGATGTTGGTCCCGCCGTTGGGTTTCAATTTGTTGACGAATCCAACTCCCCGGTCGATTCCCTTCTTGTCGGCCCGGATCAATCCAGACTCCATCAAATGTTCCTCGCCCGCAAAATTGATGACGTTAAAACGGTCTCCCTCGCGCAAACCGCGGATTCCGAAAAGGAGCGCGGCGCGGGCCTTTTCCATTTTTCCCTCGTCGGCCATCGAACCGGAGGTGTCCAAAACGAAAACCACATCCTTGTTGACCAGTTCACTTTCGGTTACAGAATCGCGGGGGGAAAGCATCATCAGAAAATACCCGTCCTTTCCGGGCTCCCGGTAAGTCAGGAGCGAAAGTCCGAAATCGTTGTTTGAAATTCCGTAAAAAAGTTGAAAATCACTGTCGCTGCTTGAAGTTTCAAAACTGATCGTCGCCTTTTTCTCTCCGGCAAAATTCACTTCCACCGAATGACTTGGCGAATAGATGTTTCTCAAAGCCTCCTTTCCGGTGATTTCTATCTTTCCGGAAACGGTTCCGAAACTCTGTTTGGGTCCGGTTCCACGAGAACCGTCATTCTCACGCAAAGGCACATTCCGGTTTCCCCAGAGGTTTCTTCCCGTTCCCAGCAAATACCGGTAGGAAACGGTTCCCGAATCCGCTTTCAGAACCTCGGAATAAGTTAATTCGAGTTTTTTATCGGAATTCGGAGGGATCGGAAAAATTGAGGCCTGAAACAGATCTTTTCCGGCATATTCCAAAAGGCCCGGATCACGTTGCCGCCGGACGATCTCGTTGTAAATTTTCCTTGCCTCCTCTCTTGACCTGACCTCGCCCACCAATTTTTTTCCGTTTTCCCAAATTGAAAATTCGACGATTGAGGCCGTTTCCGGGATCGGGAAAAAGTAGGTTCCTTCCAGCGTGTAAGGGGTATCGTTGCGAAAGACCTGTTCGACATGAGTGGTGGCGACCTGACCGTTTATCTTTGTGTCGAGTTTGATCGATTTAACCGGGAGGACATTCGGAATGGGCTGAGGTCTGGGAATTGGTCGCGGGGGCCGACAGGGGCGGACGTCGCAAACAATTGGGATAATGACCCCTTGTGCGCTGACGGAAATAGCTGAGAAGAGTCCCAAAAGAGCAACAACAAGAAGACTCAAAAAATTTTTACAACTCATTTTTTTCTCCATTTTATTTAACTTTTTTGCAGTTTTTTGTTCTTTGACGTTTAAAGGAACGAACCCGGTTGCCGTTTCTTGCAGGAAAATCATTTTCCCTTATTTAAAAATCACCCCCGGATCTTTTTTCTCCGGGGGAAAAGAATTTTTTCTTTAAAAAACCCCTTGACCGATGTAAAGTCTGTAGGTAAACCCTTGGCACTTTTTTCAGGAGTTAAAAATGAACCGAATTATTCTTGTTCTCGCCTTTGCAGTCTTTTCAAACCTCGTTTTTTCTCAACCCAAAAAGGAGACGCCGGTCAAACAATGTGATGCCGATCAGGCCCGTCAAATCGTTGACCAATTGGCTCTGGAGAGCAAATCGGTGGAGGAAAGCGACAAAAAAATAAACATTCTCACGAAAGTGGCCGATTTTTTGTGGGATCTGGATCAACCAACCGCTCGTGCGTATTTTTCCGAAGCCTTTAAGATCGCCATGGAACGGTTCGAAGAAAAGGGGCTGGTCAATAAATCCGATACTAATTTTCTGGTCGAGACCGAAGAGGATTACCGTTTTTCAATTATCCGGACGGTCGCTTCCAAGGACGCGGAATTGGCAAAAAAAATGACCGAAGCTGTCCTCAAGGCCTACGATGAAAACAAAAATCTGGATTCCCGCCAATCTTATCAAAAAGATCAGGAAATCGCTCAAACTCTGAGGTTTGCCATGAGGATTTCCTCCTCGAACCCCGATCTGGCGATGGCGCTTTTCCGGCGGGTAAAGGGTTACCCGATCTCCTCATCCTGGGTCGGTGTTTTTCGAACTCTGGGGCAGGAAAACCCGGCTTTGGGCAATCAGATCTACTCCGAACTTTTGGAAATTCATCCCAACGACGAGATCTCAAATCTTCTCAATTTGTCCGGTTACCCTTTCGGAAAACACGGCATTTTCGGCTCCCCCTACTACGCCGATTTCGGCCAGGTCGATCCGCTCCCGGTCAATCCCGCCCTGCAAAGAATGTTTTTGAACGTCTTTTTGAACCGGGTGATAAATCTGAAACCGGGGGAAAGCGGCGACGGGCAGAGGATTCCCCCCGCCGGTTACGCCCTTTCGGCTCTCAGGGAATTCGAACCGTTTATCCGGAGGGATTTTCCCGACCTGATGGCCAAATTCAGCGCCGCTCTCGCCAATGCCAACGCTCTGGTGACGGATGAGGGCCGGAAAAACATGGATCAACTTGATAAATTCAAAGAAAGAGCGGGGATGTCCTTTGAGCAAAAAATAGCCGAACTCGAATTGATGGAGGAGAAAGGAACCCTCACCGATTTTATGATCGTAACTCTGATTAATCAGGCACGGAAACAGGAGGAATTGGAGATGCTGGAGCCGTGGCTCGATAAAATCAAGGAACCGAAGGTCAAGGAGCAAAGCCTCAATTTTTTCTTTTTCAACAGTTCCCAGGTCGCCATCAATGAAAAAAGGTTCGCCGATGCCCGAAAATTAGCGGAAAAGGTTCCCCAGATCGAACATCGGGCCGTCCTTTATTTCGATATGGCAGAAATGAAATTAATGGAACCTCTGACCCGTGTGGAATCTCTTGAGATCTTGACCGAGGTTTACAAAATGGCGGAAAAAGCCCCCGATTCGGTCGAAAAAGCGCAGGTCCTGCTGGGGTTGGCCTATATGTTCAAAAAGATCGATCGTTTCAACGCCTTCGAGGCTTTATCAAAAACGGTCCAGGCGACAAACAAACTGGACAACCCGAACCTGTTCACCAACTTTATTTCATATCGGATCGTGGGGAAAAATTTCGGGGTTTTTGCCGGTTATTCGGTGCCCGGTTTTAACATCAGCCAAACCCTTGATGAGATGAGCAAGGAGGATTTTCAAGGGGCGCTTTCTTATTCCCGGGGCTTTTCCGACCGTTACGTCCGGACCCTGGCGGTTTTGGCAACGGTTAAGGGTTGCGAAAAAATCGGCCTCGAAAAAAAGGCCGAAAAATGAATTGAATTTTTTTGTTGAAGAGAATCCTCAATTATCCTCTTCATCGGCCAGCGCCTCGTCGATTTCCTTTTCGAGTTTTACCCTTAGTTTCTCAACCAATTCATCCGCCTTTTGAACGTTCACCTGCAAATTGTTCTTATTGCTGGTGATTTCCGTCAGTAGGTCCTGAAGATTCCTTTTTTCGTTCTCGAGGTTTTTCCTTCGGGTTTCGCGTAATTCCTCGGGCCTCATGGTCCCGGCAAAGGCCACGGTTCTGTCGATCATTTCCGGGCGGAGGTTGTTTTCCAACTGGTCGAGTTTAAGTTTGATGTCGGATTCCTTTTCGATCAGGTCAAAAAGCTGTTTGCGGAGTGATTCGGCCCGCTGCTCGGCCTTTGAAAGGATATCCAAATTGAGCAAAAGCCGCCTCTGCTTCCGGTCGTATTCATTCTCTTTGGTGGATTCAAGCGTGTTCACCCGTTTCCCCAGTTCCTTGATCCGGGTTTCGTAATTATTGATCTTTTCCTCCAGATTGGAGTTCTGACCTTCCGGCAAAACCTGCCCCGGCTGGGTTATGATCCGGCTGTTGTCGGGGTAGTCATCGGCCCGGCTGATGATTTGGGGGGTTTCCGGTGTCGGCGTCGGAGTGGGACGCGAATTTTGGGCTTTTGTCTGGACCAAAAACACGACTCCCAACAGACCAATTAATAATAAACACCGAGCATTCCGATTGATTCGTAAAACAGTTTTTTTATTTAACTTCATTTTCTTTCTTTCCCGGTAATTTTCGACCGTTCTCCCCATCATCCTTATCGGGCAAAAAATCGCCCGTAAAAAGCTCGATGATGTTCTTTCCCGTTCCCACAATGGGAATGGCGTCAAGCCCCGAATTCAGAACGCCCCTGATAAATCCTTTCTTTTTAATGTCGTATCCGACAAAACCGATGGCCAAAATCGTCCCGAAGGGCGGAACCGCCTTGGCCGCCCGGCGAGCGAGTTTCCAACCGGCCGCATGAGCCAACTTTTTCTTTACGCTCGGTTTCCCGTTTTCCATTAAAAAAATCCCCAAATCTTTTTCAATTATTATACTTGCCTTATTGGGATGACAAAAGCATACTTTTAATTTGCACGCCAAAAAATACCGAAAGTTTCAAAAGGTTTTAATAGAAAATATGACCCTGAAAATCAAAAATCTTTCCAAAAAATATGACGATAATTGGATCGTTCGGGACATTTCGCTGGAAATTCCCCGAGGAGAAATTTTGGGTTTGTTTGGAGCCACCGGTGCCGGAAAATCAACCCTGATGCGGGTCATCTCGGGTTTGGAGAAAGCCCATGAGGGGACGATTTCTTTTGAATCGATCGAGCTTACCGACAAACCCTGCGAGGAAAAAGGTTTTCTTTTTCCAAACGTAACAAACCAGTCCTTTTGGAAAGAGACCTTTAACACTCAACAAGCATCTCAGCTGGCTGACGGGATCGGTCAATCCCTGGCTTTGGATGACGCATTAAAAAATGCTCAAACCGTGCTCCTTCTGGATAATCAATTTTGTTACATGGACCGAAAAATCAGAGATTTGAAGGCCAGGGCTATTCGGCAAACCATAAAAGAAAAAAATCTTTCGGTAATTTTTTCCACCAACGATTACGAGGAGATCTTTCTGGTTTGCAACCGGGTCGCCGTTTTGGATGGCGGCTCCGTCGTTCAAATCGGAACCCCCCGGGAGGTTTACCAAAATCCGGTTTCAGCCGTGGTTGCCGATTACACCGGAAGAAGCAACCTGTTCCGGGCCAAAAGATTGTCCTCCAGTAAAACCGACACACCCGAATTTTTAACCCTTGAAGGAGACCATCGGCTTTTTACCGGAAAGGCTGGTGAGTGTTCCCTTGGAGCCGTTGACGAGGAGGCATTATTGTTGATCCGGCCCGAACATATTTCAATTTCCTTTGGGGCCTCGTTTCCGGAAGATAATTTACTAAAGGCGGAAATTACGCAGATCAATTACCAGGGAGCGACAACCCTGATCCAATTGGAGGCCAACGGTTTGATCCTGGAAGCCCTGGTTTTGAGACTGGTCGGATTAAACGTCGGAGATAAATGCGTGGTCGGTCTTCCCCCGGACCGGATCCGGGTTTTTAAGGAATAAAGCCCTTGAAAAGTTTTGGGGTTTAAGCCCCCTCTCCCAAAACAAAGAATTCCAAAAAACAAAAAAGGACCGATCAATAAACTATTGATCGGTCCTTTTAAATTGGTTCGGCGGTAATTTTCCCGCCAACCCTCAAAAGGTAAACAAACACTATCTGACAAAGACATTGGGAGTCGGAATGTCTCCCGCTGCCCCGAACGATTGAATGATCTGTCCCGATTGACTTGCGTTGATAAACCACGTGTTCCCCACCGGTCGATACACTCCCGCATCCGTCCGTCCGTCTCCATCGTAATCTCCAGGCACCGGCGCGTCCGTCCCCGCTCCAAACGGAAATGAGAAAAACGACGAATCCTCACTCCTCAACACAAACCATTCTCCCGTCGATGGCCTCCAAAACGCCACATCCGTTTTGCCGTCTCCCGTGTAGTCTCCCTGCACCGTCCGGTCGGTCGATGTCCCGAAATTCGCCACGATCAATCCCGCACTCGATCGATCCAGCCACCATTGTCCGCTTCCGACCCGATAGATCGCCTTGTCGGCCTGTCCGTCTCCGTCGTAGTCTCCGACCACCGGAACATCTCCCGACGCTCCGAACTGCTCGATCCTCGTCCCCTGGGTGCTGGCCAGAATGAACCAGGTTCCGGTCGAGGGTCTGAAAATGGCCGGATCATCTCGTCCGTCGCCGTCGAAATCTCCGGGAGCGGGAATGTCGGTTGATGCTCCGAAGGGGAAGGAGAAGAACGATGAGTCCTCACTGCGAAGAACGAACCATTCGCCGGTCGAGGGTCGCCAAAAAGCAATGTCGGTTTTGCCGTCTCCGGTGTAATCGGCCGGGACGAGAGTGTCGGAGGAGGTTCCGAAGGTGTCGACCGAGGTGATGGAGGTTGAAGATCTCTGGATCCACCACTGACCGACCGAAGGACGAAAGATCGAAATGTCCGTCTTGTTGTCCCCGTCGTAATCAAAAGCGGTTCCGGCCGCGACTGCCTGATCGTTGAAATTGTAGGCCACCAAGGCAAAGTTCTGATCGGTCGAATCGACATTTCCGAGAATTCCGTTGCCGTTTAGCGCCGAGGCCGAAATTTCAATGGTAAAAGGGGTTCCGGCCGGGGTCCCGGCGGGCAAAAATACGTTTTCGATGTTGTTGACCGAATCCGCCGCCCCGCCCGTTTGCGAGACACCGCCGGAAAAAACATTTCCGCGATAAACGTTTCCCCCGATGGTTACGGTCAGATCGAGGTTGTTGATCAAAGTCGGATCGCTGACCGCCGGGGGGTCGGTCCAGACCAATGTTACGCGAACCGGTTTGGAACCATCGCCCACGGTTCCGGTTATCTGGGTATTGTTTCCGGGATCGGAAAACTCAACCGTTTGATCGATATATTTTATCGGAACGCCGGTGTTGAAAATAAACTTCATATTTACCAGCCCCCAACCCTCATCGCCGTTCGGGATCGGACTGGAAGAACCGACGCCGTTGATCTCCTGCCCGCTGTTTAGAATGGCCGCCTTGACCAGCGCCGGACTGGGTTTGTTACCCCCGTTATTGTTTTTCCAGAATTGAGTGAAAAGAGCCGCCACCCCGGCGATCTGCGGTGCGGCGTGAGAGGTTCCGATACTGTACGCGTGATTGGCATCGAAACAATTGGTAACCGAACCACAACTCCCGGCCCGGCTTCCGGTAATATAGGTTCCCGGAGCGGTTATGTCGGGTTTGATCCTCCCGTCAGCCGCCGGGCCACGGCTCGAAGATGCTCTCAGATCATTGATGTTATTGGCGTTCGTCCCGCCAAATTCATTTCTAATATTCTCGGAATTGGCCACCGCAATGATGTTTTTCGCCATTTTCGGACGGGTCAACCCCGAGGTTCCGGAGTTTCCGGCCGAAAACACTATATTGATCGGATCGATGCTTGATGCCAGCGAAGCATCCTGAACCAAACCGTCCCAGAGCGCGGCCCTTGAATCATATGCGTTTCCGTTGGTTCCCGCTCCCCAGCTGTTATTTGTAATCGAACCGGCCACCCCGTTCGGCCCCATTGTGTTTAACGAATCATCGACCGATTGGGAATCGGTGGTCGTGTTTCCCGAAACCAAAAACGGTATGTTTATGATGTTGGCTTTGGGCGCGATTCCCTGCCCATAGTTGTAACTGGTCGGATCGAGAACCCCGAAAGGGGCCGATCCGGCGATGATGCTGGCGTTCAAATGACCGTGGCCGCCCTCGGCTCCCGCCGAGGCGCTCCGGAGCGGGCCGTTTACGGTATTGTTCGATGTCAGATAAAACCCGCCGTTTCCCGGAATGCTGACGCCGTCGTCAACCACTGCCACGGTGACGTTGGTTCCATCAACTCCGAACTGGGTCAAAGGGTCGTAACCGGGCGGATTTAAGGTTGTTGAATTGATGTAATTTCCGGCCACGATCTGGGCCGCCCTTTCGTCCTCCTTTTCTGGTTTGACGAAAGGATCGATCCGGATGACATCCTTCATCCCGGCCACCTTTTCCAAATCTGAGGCCGAAAGCCGAACCTTTAACAAGTTCAGGAAATTGGAAGGTGTTTTTTCAACCACCGAAACCCGGCTTCCGGTTTTTTCGGAGATCTCACCCAACACATCATTCAGATCGGCCCGGGAGAAAACCGCCACATCAAATTCGGCGGTTTTACCGCCAAGATTGTCCGAAAAGTCCTTGGTAAAAGGGGAGATTTTCTGCCTGGAGGAATATCTTCCGACCCAACGGACACGGGAATGTCCGGCGACCTTTTTTATTGTCTCGGCGTCCGAATAAACCAAAAAGGCCTGATGGGGAACATATTGGACGATCTCAACCCCGATTTCTTTCAGGCTGTCAAGCCATTCCTGTTTGGTGATCCCGCCGAACTGTACGATGTAATAATCCTTTCCGGAAAAACTTTCGAGACCGGTGCCATCGGCTTTGACCGTTTCGGGAACCGGTTCAAGCAGTGGTTCGAATTTTCCAAAAGGAAGATTGACGTTAAAATCAACCCTCCGAATCTCCAATCTCTCCCGGCTCCTCACCTCCGATCCTTTGTTTCGGGCCATTAAAAGAAGGGTTCCGTAATCTTCGATCGTTGTTCCGAACCCATCCGCAGCGGCCCGATCGCCGATGTCCCTGACCTTAACCAGAAAAAACTCCTTTTCGGGGTTTCGGATCAGATCGGTTATCAGATCCCTGTTTTCGAATTTTTGAAAAACCGATTCATCGGTTTTCCCTTCACCGGCCTGAGATCGGTTGAAAACAAGCGCCAAAGAAACTCCCAAGACAAAAAGAACGGCCAAAACCACCAAGGCTCTACGGTAATTATTGATTTTCATTTTTTTAAAAACTTCCTGATGTTATTTAAAGTTGGGGTAAACTTATGTTGAAAAAAATATCATAATTGGCCTCGGGAATAAAAATAAATGTTTTGGAAATATTCGGCTAAAAAGGCTTGGTTTCCCTCAGGGAAACCAAGCCTTTTTCCTTTTTATTATTTTGTAAGTCGGATCAGTTCGAAAGATTTGTCGAAAGATTGTTCGGCAAAATCGGAACCAGAACGATCAGGATCCGGCGGTTTTTGGCCCGGTTGCGATTGGTCGAATTCGGGACCAGGGGAAGCGTCGCTCCCAAACCGCGGGCCTCAACCCGATTCGGAGAAACCCCAAACGTCAGAAGTTTGTCGGCGATCGCCTGGGCTCTTTCCTGAGTCAGTGTTTGAAGTTCCTCGGGACTGCCCTGATTATCGATGTGCGATTCAATGATCACTTTGTAATCGGTGCTGTTGGACAGAACTTCGACCAGCGAGGCGATTTTCGGTTCCGAATTCGGATCAAAACTGCTGACGCGGGTTCCCGACCAGTAGTTTTCCGGCAGGGTCAGGGCGATTCCCCGATCGACCTTTTCCACCGAACCGAACCTTCCCAGAGATTCAAGCAAAACCCCTTCGTTGGCCTGCATCCGGGCCAGACGGTTGGCCTCCTCCTGCTGTTTCTGAAGGGCGACTTTTTCACCTTCGATCTTGGCCAGTTTGATCTTGGTGGTTTCGTTCTCACTTCTTAACCTTTGGTTTTCCTCGCGCAGTTGTTTGACCTGATTCGAATAATTCTGGGCATCCCGTTCGGCCAGTTCGCGGTTGCGGATTTCACGGGAAAGTTCGGCTTTCAGAGAATCGATCTGATTTTGGGCGTCGAGATATTTTTGCTCCTGCTCCCTCAGTTCGGCGTCGGCCCGGGTCTTTTCATTTCTTCTTTCGCGGGCATCCTTGCGAACGGCGGCCGTGGTCTCGGCTTTGACGGCGGCGCTGATCGCCTTTCGGGCGGTAATGTCAACGATCTCGTCATCGCGCCCGGCCTTCCATTGTTCTTCGGCGTTTTGCAGAAGGGTTTCGGCCTCGGTCAATTCCTCCTTGGCGTCGCGTTGCGCTCCGGCAAAACGGGCCAGGGCCAGAGCCTGCTTGGCCTGCAAAATGGCCGAGGGGGTTTTCGAATAATCAACCTCGGCGATCTCCGGTGTCCGGGCATCGCTGAAATAATCGCTCGAATTTCCGAAATACTGAATGGCCGTGGTGGTGGCCAAAGTCCTTCCGCTCCGGGCGTAAGGGTTCAGGTTTTCGAGCATCACGGCCCGGCTCGGACGGCGAACCAGAAAATGCGGTTCGGCCGTGATGATCAGGGCGAAGGTCTGGAGCGGAGTGGTCACCGAAATTTTGGAATCGAATTCGAAAAAGCCGCGACGTTTGATCTCACCCAGATTATCCACCTGTCCGTCGGGCGAGATGGCCCACAAAACATAGGTGGCATATCCGGCCCCCAGTTCAAAGGGTCGGGGCATTTTTGAAACCGACAATTCGATCTCGGTTCCGTTCTTTTTGGTCCGTTCGATCTTGGCCTCCCCTTTCATTCTGGGGAAACGGGTCGTTCCCCGAAATTGCAGATAAACCGTTTCATCCTGCGGATAGGTAACGGCGGTCGATTCCCTTGGGACATCAACCTGACCGAAGCTGACAACCGCCATTGAAAAAATGATCAAAAGCAGCGATAGAAATTTCAGTGATTTCAAGTTTTTCATTCTTTTTCTCCAATTTCTCCCGATAATAGCCCTGGTTTTGTTTTTGAAAGTATTCTTTCAAAAGATGCGTTAAATAAAAATGACGTTGCAAATCTTAACATATAAAGGGAACAAGTTAATACTTTGGACTTTTCCCCCGCGACTAAAGTATATTCAAGCTTTCAACAACCGATGAAGGATTTCAAAAGACTTTTAACCTATTTGCGACCCCATGTTTTTACTTTCATCGTTGCCACCGTGGCGATGATCTTCGTCGCGCTGTTTGAAACCGCCATCGGCGCTTTGATCGTTCCGATCTTCGACCAGGCTTTTAATTCCGGGGCCGGGAAGGCATCCTCGACCCTCTTTAACCTTCAAAATTTGATTCCGAAAGAGGATTGGTTTAAATCCTGGGCGATCATTTCCGGGCTTCTTCTGTTTTTCCATCTGGGGAGCGGAGTTTCGCAATACATTTCTTCTTATCTGATGGCCAAGATCGGCCAGTCCTCGATCTTAAGTCTCCGCCAACAGCTTTACGACCATTTGCTGAAACAGTCGGCCAATTTTTTTCAAAGCCACCGGACGACCTTTCTGGTGTCCCGGCTGGTCAACAGCGCCGCCGCCATCGAGATGGCCGTCGCTCACAACCTGAGAGACGTTCTGCGCGAAAGTTTTAATCTGGTGGCTTTTCTGGCCGCCGCGTTTTATTTCAACTGGCGTTTGATGCTCGGAGCCTTGATCATCGCTCCCGTGATCGGGGGATTGACGACCAAATTCAGCAAATCCCTCCGCCGGCTGGCCGAGGAAACCTATGAGGGAAACAAACTCCTAACCGACACGGTTCAGGAAACGATCTCAAATTTACCGATCGTAAAAGCCTACCGGGGCGAAAACCGGGAAAAAAGCCGTTTTGCAACCGTGGCCGGAAAGATCGCCCGGGCCAATCTCCGTTCGGGAAAGATCGGTGCGATTTCCCCGGCCGTCATCACCATGATCGGAATTTTCGCGGTCATCACGCTTTTGTTTTTCGGCCTTCGGGAAATCAACAGCGGCCGGATGGAAGCGCCGCAATTTTTCACCTTTTTGTTTTTCCTCTTCAAAAGCTACGATCCGATGCGGAAAATTTCCCGCCAGCACAATGAGATCTCAAAAGCCTTCGCCGCCGCCCGCGATGTCTGGGATGTGCTTGACATTGACGACGAATTGCCCGAAAAGCCGGATGCGATCGAACTTCCGGCCTTGAACCGGAAGATCGAGATCAGGGACGTTTATTTCAAATATCTGGGCGACAAGCGAAATGTCCTCCGGGGCATCGATCTTGAGATCGAAAAAGGTTCGATGGTGGCTCTGGTGGGCGAAAGCGGCGGCGGAAAATCGAGCCTGATCAAATTGATCCAGAGGCTTTACGATGTTTCCGAAGGAGCGATTTTCTGGGACGGTGTGGATCTGCGCGACGCCCGTTTATCCAGCCTGAAAAAACAGATCGCGCTGGTAACGCAGGAAACGGTGCTGTTTAACGACACCATTTCTTATAATATTTCCTACGGAAAACCCGATGCCGGTCAAGATGAGATCGTCGAAGCCGCCCGGATCGCCTTTGCCGACCAATTTATCAGAGATTTGCCCGAGGGCTACGAAACATTGGTCGGTGAGCGCGGGATCTTTCTTTCCGGAGGGCAGAGACAAAGGATCGCCATCGCCCGGGCCGTTTTGGTCAACGCACCTGTTTTGATTTTGGATGAAGCGACCTCGGCGCTCGACACCGAATCCGAACAACTGGTTCAAAAAGCCTTAAATAACCTGATGGAGCATCGGACCTCGATCGTCATCGCCCACCGGCTTTCCACCGTTCGGCGGGCCGATAAGATCGTGGTTTTGCAAAAAGGTTTGATCGTTGAAAGCGGAACTCACGAAGAACTTCTGGCGCTCGGCGGCACTTATAAACGGCTTTATGAACTCCAATTTGCCGGGGAAGAAGCTTTGGCCGGTTAGTTTTTGTATTTTGTTTTTTTTATTTTTTTTACCCCGCTTTAATTGCGGATTATCAAATTTATATGAATTCAATGACAGGTTTTGGACGGGGAACCGTTTCGATCGAGAATTTTTCGGCCACCGTCGAAATAAAAACGGTCAACAACCGTTTTTTGGACATCAACCTTCGTTTTCCCAGCGAACTTCAACCGATCGAACCGGACCTTAAAAAATTGATCACCGAAAGGCTTTCCCGCGGACGGGTCGACGTCAACCTGATCTATGAAAGGAACGAAGAGGTCAAATACGCATTGAACCGTCCGCTGATCGCCGGTTATTTGACCGCTTTGAAGGAAATGCAGGAAGAGTTCGGCCTCCAGGGGGAACCGGACATGAATTACATAGCCCGGCTTCCCAATGCCCTTCAAACCACCCGCGATGATCTTCGCGACGAATATCAGGAAGCGGTCCGGGACGCCTTTCGGCTGGCGCTTGATGAACTCTTCCAAATGCGCGCCATAGAGGGCGACTCCCTCGGATCGGAACTGGAAAACCGGCTGGTTGAAATCGAAAAACGGATGCCCGTCATTGAATCCGAAAGCGAACAGGTGCCGGAGGAATATCGGGACCGTTTGAACAAAAAAATCGGCGAGTTGCTCGAAAAAAGCGATTCCCAGATCGAGATCGATCAAGGCCGGCTGGCGCAGGAAGTCGCTTATTTGGCCAATCGCTCGGACATTTCCGAAGAGATCGCCCGTTTGAAAAGCCACATTGAGCAGTTTCGTTCGATCATGAAAGAGGACAAGGATGTCGGGAAAAGGCTCGATTTCCTGACTCAGGAGCTGAACCGGGAGGCCAATACCATCGCTTCAAAAACGAATAATCTGACGATCAAGGAATGTTCCCTTTCAATCAAGGCCGAAATTGAAAAGATCCGCGAACAGGTTCAGAACGTGGAATAATTTTTTTTCGGAAAGCTTTTGGGGAAATGATTTTCCCCTCCCTTGTCTGTTCCGCTGAAACAACCATTCTAATTCAATTTTTATGATCGGTAATCTAATTATTATCAGTTCCCCTTCCGGCGGAGGAAAAGGAACGCTGATCCGGGAAATTTTTAAAACTCTGGATAAAATTTCCTATTCAATCTCTTACACCACCCGGACGAAAAGGGAGGGAGAAGTGGACGGTCGGGATTATTTTTTTATTTCGCAGGGGGAATTCTCCCAATTGATCGATTCGGGCGAATTTCTGGAATACGCCGAAGTCCACGGAAATTTTTACGGCACCTCGCTTCGGCAGGTTGAGGCCGAAACCGGTTTGGGAAGAGACATCATACTTGAAATTGACGTTCAGGGCGCTCACGCCGTTCTGGCCAAAAAACCCGATGCCATCAGCATTTTCATTCTTCCGCCCTCGTTTGAAATTCTCCGTCAGCGGTTGACCGATCGAGGAACCGAAAAAAAGAAAGATCTGGAACTGAGACTAAAAAACTCTTTTCAAGAAGTGAGCAGCTATAAATTTTTCCAATACGTTGTCATAAACCGTGAAATCCAATCGGCTTCAAATGAATTAAAGACGATTATTTTGGCCGAAAGGCTCAGGAGCATTAGACAAACCGAGGCAATTCAGGATATTTTAAATAGTTTCGATGTGAGTTAACAAACAAGGGTCGAAAAAATCGGAAAATTTATTATGGTTGATCAAACAGAAGAAATTGTAGAAGAAACGAATCAGGAAACAAACGGGTCCCCGGAAATTGATTCCAAATATCGAAAAATCATTTTGGCCGCCCAAAGAAGCAAACAGATTCAAAGGGGCGCGCATCCCCGCGTGGATATGGACATCCGGCAACACAAACCCACCCGAATCGCCATGAAGGAGTTGGAAAAAGGTGTTGTTCAGTTCGATTTGACCAAAGAACGAAAAAAATAATTTACGGTTTTATTTGAGTAAACGATTAATTTGAAATTTTAAGACCGTTTTTTTTGAAACCCCTGTCTTGAAGATCGTCCATTTGTGTTCAATCGCCGGAGCACCAATCCCCGTCATCTGTTTTTTTATAAACCCGATTGCTTCGGGTTTTAAAAAGGATCAAAGATATTGGGAGTTTTCCTCGTTTTGTCCCCCGAAACCATTTTCCGCCCCTTCCCTTTTTTTTATCCATTCGCAAAACTTGTCGGCGGCATCGCGGGCCTCAACCTCAAAAGGGATCTCGCAATAGGCCTCGTGGCGTGAATCCAGGTCCCATTTCTTCTTATTTCTCAGATTTCCCCAATAATTCTTCAAATAATTGTAAAAAAACCCCGGGAATCCGTGTTTTTTGTATTGCAAAACGTGGGTCACCTCGTGCGAGGCCAGTTTTTTGGAAATGCGGTGACGTTTTTCTTCATCAACAAATATCAGTTCCGGCCAGATATATATCCGGCGGCCGAAAGTGATGCCGTGGACCTTGATCAAATTGATGAACACTTTTGTAAACTTGCCGCAATAAAAGTGTATTTCGGGTAATTTGAAATTTTCATCCTGATAGTAAAAACGGAAAAACTCCTCCAATTTCCTATGCGAATCCTTGGATAATTTCATAAATCTTTGTTTGCCTCTTTAAATTTCCCTCCGCACCACTCGCAACAAACCGCCGTCTCAATGGTCCATTGCCGACATTCTTCACAGGGCTTCATTTTCCCGCTCAGGGTCGGCGAGGGCCTTGGTTTTTGACAACTTCGGCAAATCTCCGGGTCAATTTTTTCAGGGCTTTTCCATCCGCAAAAAATGCAATGCCAAATTTCCGGTCTGGCAAAATTGCCCTGCTGAAGGGCCCAAATACTGGGTTCGGCCGTTTCCCAGTCAACCGATACTCTTTCGCCATCCGGAAAGGTGATCACAACTTCCGTAAAATTGTTTGTAAAAGCTCTGGCGCCGTTTGAAAATTCATACCTTGAGGGTCCGGTTATGGGTATGAAGGTCCCGCCATCAAAATGTTCGACCCCCGTTTCGGGATCCACCCTCAGGTTTTTCGGGTTGGCCATCATCTCCAGGATTTCCGCCACCATTCCAACCCATCTCCCTTCACGCATTTTTTTCTCCCTCCTTTCGCCGGATTTAGGTTTTAAAGTCTCTTATTCAAATCCCGTTTGGTTGGGGAAACGGTTTTTACTTTTTCAATTTCAAACCCAAATAACCTTTTCACTTTTAATTTTATTTCCGAATCGTTATTATATTGGTTGAATGCCCCAGGCATTTATTATTACCGCATCTTTTATTCACATCAAATTCCCGATCTGAAAATCTTTTTCGAGGTTTCGATGAACATTTTTTTTCTTTCCTTTGAAACGATAACTGGTTTACCCGTTTATTTCGGCTATTTATTCTTTTTCGTCGTGGGAGCGATCGTCGGCAGTTTCCTCAATGTCGTGATCCACAGGATTCCCCGCGAAGAATCGGTCGTTTTTCCCAATTCAGCCTGTCCCAAATGCCAAAAACCGATCAAACCCTACGACAACATACCGATCCTCAGTTGGCTGATCCTCGGCGGAAAATGCCGCAATTGCAAAAACCCGATCTCGCCCCGCTATCCGGCGGTCGAATTTCTAAACGCCATCTTGTTTTGTCTGGTGTTCTGGCAGATCGGATTTAACCCCTTCCTTCCGGTGGCGCTAATCTTTTCGGCATCGATCCTGGCCCTTGTTTTTATCGATGCGGAACACATGATCCTCCCCAACGTGATTACCTATCCGCTTCTTTTGCTGGCGCTTCTGGTCAGGGTAATTTTCCCTTTTTTCTGGGGAACGGCTTATTTCCCCGATTTGGTTCACTTCCCCTTGGATCAACTGGGAAATTTGCCGGTGTGGTTAAATTCCCTTTTGGGAGCCGTTCTCGGAGGACTGGTCGGCGGAGGGTCGCTTTGGCTGGTCGGCGAGATCTGGAAACGCCTGCGTGGTGTTGATGCGATGGGGCTCGGGGATGTAAAGATGATGTTCGGCATCGGGGCCCTGATCGGCTGGAGGCTGGCGCTTCTTTCGATCTTTATCGGGGCGTTTACGGGTGCGGTGGCCGGGATTTTGGTGATCTCCAGACAAAAGGAAAGGAACCTTCAGGCGCAAATTCCTTTCGGGATCTTCCTCGGGATCGGTTCCGTCATCTCACTGCTTTTTGGAGAACATCTGATCCGTTGGTATTTTGAAACCTTTGTTCCGTAATGGTGGGTCAGCCGAGGCGAACCGAATTTTCGACACATTCAGCCGAACAAAACAGGGAATCGCGGCCGAAACTGAGCGTTTTCTCCCTTGGAACCCAACATCCGCAACCGGAGCACTTTACCAGACGGATTTCATTTGGCCGGCTTTTGTTCTCAAGTTTGGGATTTTCCTCTTTCGCGGATCGGTTCATTTTCTTCAAAACCCGCCAAAGGTAAAGCAAATTCTCCACCTGCGGGCGAAAACGGGAAAGCAGGATCACCAGCAGAATCCCGATCATAAAAAGCAAAAACAACCATTTCATCGAACCATTTCGCCCCTTAATTCTCTTTTTCCAATCTCTTTCTGAGTTCCGGCAAAAATGAATTATTCGGATTCACTCCGGCCAATTTATCCAAAAAGGCCTCCGCTTCCTTTTTTTTGTTCTGCGAGATCAGAACCTCGGTCATTGCCTGTAAGGTCTTTTCGTTCCGGGGATCGGTTTTGAGGGATTTTTCAAATTCAATGACCGCCTTTTCGGGTTCCGGAGGATCGGTCAAAAAAAAGGTCAACCCGTAAAAAGTCCTGATCTCAACGTTTTCCGGGTTTTTGCTTAAAATCTGCTGGTAATATTTTCTGGCCTCGACCAATTTTTCGTTGTCTTTATTAAAATAGCCGATGTCGAATGAAATGTTCCCCAGACCGGTCAGGACCTCCTCATCCTCGTTTTTGGCCTCAAACGCTCTTTTCAGAAGCCGGGAAACCTCCTTCAAAAGTTCGACGTCCCTTTTCATGGCGGCATATTGATAGAGCGCCAGTCCCAAATTTTTTTGAAATTCGATATTTTCCGGATTCTTGTCGGCCTCGGCGATCCTTTGCCGGATCTCCTCATCGGAAAGGGTGTTTTCATCGCCTTCCCCCGATGCAGGAGCCCCTTTTTTCAAACTTTCATTTTCCGCCTGAAGCCGGTTCAATTCGCTTCTGTTCAGGGAGTTGGCCAGCATAAACCCGCCCGCGAAACTTAATCCGACGGCAATCAAGGTCAACCACCAAAATTTATTTTTCATTGCCAAAATTTTAACAAAAGCCCATTTAAAAGGCGATGAGCGTTGCCACACCGGAGGTGTTCAACGCTCAGATAAAAAATGCAGGGGGAATAAAAGGTTAATTATCCATTTGTTCGTCCGGGGCGATATAAGGCAGATCATCGGCCCGACGACGGGGAAGAGGATCGGTCGACCGGCGGCGCGGTAATGTGTTGTCCTTTCGGCGGTCAACGCTTCCGGCGGGCAATCCTTGGCCGTGAACCGCTTCTACTAAAATTCTGGTTATTTCTTGGGAAAGTGTACGGTGCTCGGCCGCGGCTCGCCTTCTCAGCGACTCCTTTAATTCGTTCGGCACGTAAGCACCAATAAAAACACCTTTTCGGTTAGCCATATGTAAATTTTAACTCCTTCGTTTTTGTTTAAAAAAATTAAAACACCTCGCAAAACAAAACAAATCTGTAAGCCGAATTTTGTTCTTTGAAAAAATCAAAGCGGCAATCATTCATCTAGGCCGTTTGTTGCCAAACGGCTCCAGCGACCTACCCGAAAACGTCGTCCGGATCTCTCCGAACTGGCGGAGCGGGCTACTCTCTTTTTTCGTTTTCCTATTTGGTCTTGCACCGCGAGGAGTTTACCTGGCCGCGCTTGTTACCAAACGCGCCGGTGCGCTCTTACCGCACCATTTCACCCATTACCCCGAAACGGGGCTGGTTTGTTTTCTGTTGCACTTGTCGTCGTTCATTTTCATAAACGCCCGGACGTTATCCGGCTCGCTGCCCTCTGGTGTTCGGACTTTCCTCTTAAAAAATAAGCGATTGCCCGATTTGTTTCGATTGCAAGGCAGATGTATCTTAACAAAAAATGTTCAACAAATACAATTAAGGTTTATAGCAATTTTCAATTTTTTTTGGATGGGATTAATGTGAATTTAATTCCCCACCTCGATCGTATCTCCGGCCTCAAGAAGCGGATCGGGAGCCTTTCCGTTTTTGATTTCATTGAGGTCATATTCGGTCGATTCTAAAAACCCCTCCTTGTTTTTTCGCCGGATTACAACCGTTTTCACCCTCGAACGGGTCAAACCGCCCGATGCCAAAATTGCCTGACTGAGGGTCAGACCCGGATGAAAATCCTTTTGCCCGGCCGTCCGGATCTCGCCGCCGATATAATAATAGAGCGGGATTTCTTCGGCCCGACCCACTTTTTCGTTATAACCGAATTCGACGATATCGCCGGGGAAAATCAGAATGTTTTCGTTGGCCTCGCCCTTAAGTTCAAAGGACTCCATATCGCCGCCCGCACGGCGAACGGTCACCCGGTTGGCCTTGGGCTGAACGATCGCCTCGGCCCGAACGACGAAAAGGGGCACGGCCTCGCGCTGGAGGTATTTTTCACCGGGTTTTTCGACCAATCCCAGAACCGAAATATTGTGGCTGGAATGCTCCCTGACCTTGACGTTTATTTGCGGATTTTCAAACAGTTTGACTTTTTCTCTTAAAATTTCCTCGATCTCATCGGTGGTTTTCCCGGCAACGGGGATCATTCCTCCGGCGATCGGGTAATCGATCGTTCCGTCATTCAAAACCGTAAAATAGGTCGATCCCCCGGCCGGAGCGTTTCTTAAACTGATAAAAAGGATATCGCCGACACCGACCCGGTAGATTTCCGTTAAGGGAAGCGAAGCGGTTCGGCTCTTTTTTGCAACTTCAAGGGTTTTGCTGGCCACCGACCGGCTGTCAAAATCCCTGCTTTCCGAATCGTTTTGAACATCGGAAAGGTTTTTCGAAGCCGAGGTTTCGGCCGGAGCATTTTCGCCGGATTCCACCGGTTTGGTTTTGGTTTTCGGATTTTGGGAATAACGAAAGTTGATCCTTTTGGAACCCTCGTCTTCGGTTTGCCCAAAGGTCAGCCCGGGCAAAGACAATGCCAGGGCAATTAAAACCAACGGAATTTTGATAAATCTGGCACGACGCATAATTTTATTTTAGAAAAGCTGTTTCAGATCGGCGAAACGCCTTTTTTTCAATCTCTTTTTTCAACTTTTTTTTCGAGAAAAACGCGACGAAAAGAATTCGTCCCGACCTCTTTGGTCTTTATATATTGTTAAAAGAAGTTAAATTTTAATTTTTTTTTTACTTTTCCCGAAAATCATTTGACCGGAAGAATGTCCGGGGTGAAAAGGTGCGACCATTTTTCGGAAAAAATATCCCGAACCAGCTGTTCGATCTCGACCGAAGTCCGGCATCGCCGAATTTCAGCCGTGATCTCCCGCGCCTCTTCGAAGGCGATCCCCTCGATGGTTCTCCGGATTCTCGGAATTGAGTTGATATTCATACTCAATTCCCGCGCCCCCAACCCGATCAAAATCGGCGCGTAAAAGGGAGAACCCGCCATTTCCCCGCAAATAATTATCGGTTTTTCGTTTTCCTCCGCCGCCCGCAAAACCTTTTCCACCGATTTGATGACCGCCGGATGGAGGGTCTTGAACCAATCGGCCACCGATTCATTGTCCCGGTCCACGGCCAGCAGATACTGAACCAGATCATTGGTGCCGAGACTCAAAAAATCCACCTCTTTGCTGATGTCATCAACGGTCAAAACTGCCGAAGGCACCTCGATCATGGCTCCGATCTTCGGCTCTCCGAATTTGATCTTTTTCCGGCGGAGGTTGTTTTTTTCCTTTCTCAGTATTTCCTTGGTTTGAAAAATCTCCGTCACGTCAGAGATCATCGGCAGAACGATATCGATCCGATGTTCAAAGGAAGCCTGCAACAAGGCCCGAATCTGAATGCGAAATTCCTTTTTGTGCGAAAGGCCAAGCCTGATTCCCCGAAGCCCGAGCGCGGGGTTTTTCTCCCGCGAAAGGTTCTCATCCGTCAATTGATCGACGCTCAAATCAAACGTCCTGATCCTGACACCCTTATCGCCGACCAGTTTCCCGATCCTTTTGTATGCCTCGACCTGTTCCGCTTCCGACGGAAACCCCTTAAACTGATTGAACAAAAATTCCGACCGGTAAAGCCCGATCCCCTGGGCTCCGAGTCGGCGGGCCTTGGAGTACCCCTTGTGCAGGTCCAGATTGGCCCTGATGATCACCTCCCGGCCATCCAGGGTCTTTACCTGTTCCCTGCTTGATTCGATCAGATCAAAACTAACCTTTTGAAAATGGGCCGCCGCGATCTCGTATTTTTGCAGAGTTTCGCTTTCGGGATGCAGAATCACCAACCCGTTGTAACCGTCCACGATCACCTCATCGCCGGTTTGCACCTGCCGCAAAATATTCTTTGTCCCGGTAACGGCCGGCAAATTTAATTCCCGGGCCAGAATAAAGGTGTGAGAGGTCCAGCCCCCGTTTTCGGCGATTATCGCTTTGGGTTGGCTGGCGGCCAGTTCGATCAGCGTCGATGGTTTGACCTCTTTGGCGACGATCACCGAGTTTTTATCCAACCGGATCGTCGATTTCATCTCACCGCCGAGAGCGTTGAGGAGGCGGTCGGAAATATCCCTCAAATCGATGTATCGATCCCTTAAATGTTCGTCGGCAATGGATTTGTAGCGGGAAATGTATGTGTCGAGGACGATTTTCACCGCCCATTCGGCGTTGACCTTTTCCGTTTTTATCTTTTCAACGATCTTGTGATTGAGGGTCTTATCCTCAAGAATCATCAAATGGGTCAGGAAAATATCGGCCTTTTTTGCCCCCTTGAACTGTTTGTGGCGGGAAATGACGTGGTTTAACTGCTTTCGGGTTAATTCGACGGCCCTTTGAAAACGCTTGATCTCTTTGCCGATCTGCGATTCTTTCAGATCGGTACGGTAAAACTGCCTCGAATGTCCGTGAAGACAAACAATTCTACCGATAGCAACGCCTCTTGAAACCGCCCTGGATTTCAGTTTGATCTCTTCGTTGTTGGTTTGTGTAGGTTCATAATTTTCATTTCTGTCAAAAACAATCATGTTAATTCCAATTTATTTCTTTGACCGATCCGAATTTTCTCACTTCCGAGAAAACCGGATCACCCGCCGAAATCCAGATTAAAACCGCCTCCGCCCCCCTGAGTCGGGAAAAAGGGTTTGAGCAGACCGGCAAAGGCCCTCAGATTTCGGGTTTGAATCAGGATTTCTCCGGGCCCCGAAAATTCGGCGACCAATCCCTCTCCGCTCAGAAAACTCCGGAAAAACCCGCTTTTGGCCGCCTTCCGCAAATTGTATTGCATCTGCCCCTCCCAGGCCACCAAATGCCCGGTATCGACAACGTAACTTTCCCCCGGTCGAAGAGTCTTACGGTGGATCGAACCGAAGGACGAGACCAGCAACAACCCGGTTCCCGTAACTTCCAACAAAAACAACCCCTCGCCGCCAAGCCAGGATTTTGCCCCGCCGAATTTGGTGTCAACCTGCAAACTGACATCGCCCGCCAGATAGGAACTCGATTGAACCTTAAAGGCCTGATTGATCATGTCGATCCCCACCACGTCGCCGGGAGCGCCGGGGGCGAAGGTAACCTCACCGGGGCCGCCCCGGGCGGTAAAGGTCGATACGAAGGCCGATTCTCCTCCGACGGCACGTTTGAGCGCCCCGAAAACCCCTCCCTTTAATTCGGAATGGAGGTCGATATTGGAGGTCATCGAAACCATCGCCCCGGCTTCGGCCGAGATGGCCTGTTCCGGCTGAAGTCTGACAACGGCCAGAGCAAAAGCCCCCTGATGATTGATCTCCCAGGTGTAGCCGCGGCCCTGTCCCCTTCCGTCGGCATCAAAATGAAATGTTTCCCCCTGATTGAATTGAGGACCTCCCTGTGGCGGCGGCGGTGCCTGAGCCGGAGCCGCCTCGCCGCCCGTCATTTGAAAACCGCAGGCCCCGCAAAAACGGGCGTTGGGCAAAAGCGGTGAGTTGCATTGAGGGCAATTCATATTTTTACTCCCTTTGATTTCTCGCCGATCAAACGAACCGCATCGGCCGCCGTTTCGGCAAAATCAAGAAGTGCGATATCGGCCTTGCTGACAACCAGATTTTTTTCCCAGGCGTTGACCACCTCTTTCCAGCAGTCGCCCAAAAGAACCAAGGGCCGTCTTCCGATCACTCCGGTTTGGAGTTTGTTCCAAACCAGGGAGATTTCGGTGACCGTTCCCATTCCCCCTTTGAGGGCAATGAAACCGACGGATCGGGTGATCAGATTTTGCAGACGATCATAAAAATGGTCGGTCGCCACCTTATCGGTCAGATATCGGTTGGGTTCGCTTTTAAATTGATTGAGAACGATGCCGAACACCCGTCCCCCCTTTTCCCTCGCCCCGCGCGATGCGGCTTCCATGACGCCCAGATAACCGCCCGTGCAAATTGTAAAACCGGCCTCGGCCAGAAGCGCCCCGAGTTCCCTCGCCTGCCGGTATTCCTCCGATTTTTCGGTACAGCGCGAGCCCCCGAAAATTGTTACGATTTTGTCCTTTGAAGATTTGATCACTTTGGTTTGTATTCCATCCTGGAAATTAGCAGAAATCTAATTTTTAATTATATACATCTGTCCTTTTTAGACAAATTCAGGCGGGTTCGAATGACTCCGCCTCTTCGGGGGTCAGGTTGCCGGCCTCGTGGATCGCCTGAGTGGTATTGGTAAAGAGTAGGATCAAGCTTCCCACCACAAAAAACACGATCAGAGCCAGTATCGCCTGACGGAATGAGCCGGTGCTGGCGACAACTACGCCAAATACAATTTGCCCCATCCAGGATGTGCCTTTTTCTGAAATTTCATAAAGCCCGAAAAATGAGGATTCGCGGCCGACCGGGATCATTTGTGAATAAAGCGAGCGCGAAAGAGCCTGGGTGCTTCCGAGGACCAAACCGATCAAAAAACCCATAATCCAGGCCTGAATGAAATTATTTAAAAACCCGTAAGCGAAACAAACGATACCGCACCAGATCAGAAGGCAAACGAGGATCGTTCGTTTGGCCCCCAACACCCGGGCCACCCTTTCAAAGAGAAGTGAACCGATGAGGGCGGCGACCTGCGCCACCAAAAAAATCCCCAGCAAAAAAGATTGATTGGTCTCCAAACCTTTGGAAATATAAAGTTCCTGGGAAAGAAAAATCGAGGAATTGAGAATAACGGTTTGGATTCCGTCGTTGTAAAAAAGATATGCGATCAAAAAGAACATCGTATATCGAAGCTTTTTTAACTGTTTCAGGGTTTGCCAAACCTCCACAAAACCAATGGTAACCAGACTCTTATTTTCCGGGGGCTGTTTGATGGCATCGCGGGAACGGACCAGATAAAAGGTCAAAAAACCGAATCCTCCCCACCACAAGGAGGCAAAGAGCATGGAAATTCGGGCCGCCATTCCCCGTGTCATTCCAAAATAATCCGAGTATTGGAGCAAACCCAGATTAAGTACAAGCATAATGATTCCGCCGATATAGCCCGAGGCAAAACCGTAACTTGAGATCTTGTCGCGCTTATCTTCGGTTGTCAGGTCGATCAGAAATGCGTTGTAAAAAACATTGGCGGCGGCAAAACTCATATTGGCAATCATCAGCAAAAGGCAACCAAGCAGATATGAGCCTCCGGTAATGAAAAAAAGGAGCGAACTGGCCGAAACTCCCAAATAGCAAAAAAACGCCATCAATTTTTTCTTAAGATTGGTGTAATCGGCAATGGAACCGAGAATCGGGAGAAAAAGCACCTGGGCCAGCACCGAGACGCCCAAAGTGAAAGAAACCAGAGATTCGGCCGTAACCGAACCCAAAAAGCCAAAGCTGAAAATGGTTCCGTTGATCCCGACATCCGCCTGCGCCAGATTGATCAGGTAAGGGCCGACCAGAACACTGACCACCGTCGTGTAAAAGACCGAATTGGCCCAATCGTACATCAACCAACCGAAAATCTCCTTTCGGTCATTCTTTTTAAAGATTTGTTTTTGTTCCATTGGTTAAGAGCTTTAAAATTGAAGGTGTAATATCGGATAAATCTTTAATTCCGGCGGCCACTTCCGCCTTTTTCCGACCCCAGATGATCGTCGGGACGTCATTTAAAGTGTGATTGCGAACTGACAAATCTTCTATGTTTCCGTGGTCGCTTGTCAAGATAAAAGTGGTTTTTTCCAGGTCAAGCCTCTTGATTGTTTCCCTGATAAACCGGCTCAATTCGGGCAAATGGAGGCGGGCTTTTTCAAAATCCATATCGTGCCCGATCTTGTCGGTAATAAAATGTTCGTAAAGGGTGAACCGGTGACGGGTTGAGATTTCGGCCAGAATTTCAGCCGCGTCCGTGGGTGAAAACTCCGGCACGTCAAACCCCCTTTCCCGCAATTCCCGGTTGGTAAAATCGTGAAAAAGAGCTTTTCTTCCCAACAGATCGGGGAGTTTCCGGAAAGGAATCCGGGCCGCCTCCAAAGCGCAGGTGGTGGCGGATTTCCAGCGCGGGGTTTGGGCGAAAAACTGCGGGGTGTAGGCGTTGACGAAGACATTCGGACCCAGTTCCAAATTTTTCAATTGCAAAAACACGGAGTTTTGGCTGATCAGATCGCGGAGTTTTTGATTTGGAAAACCCTGTTTGTGATTTCCCAGGTGCTTCGGGGCATTGATCCCGGTCAGGATCGTCGTTTGTCCGGAAGCGCTTTGGGGTCTCCCTTCGATCCCGAGGCAGGGATCGGTCGGAACCAGACGACCGCCCGCAAAAACTTCTTTTTTCTCGTTTTGAAAATTGGCGAGAGGTTCCAACTTTCCCTCCCCGGCCAGAGGGTTGGCCGCTTCCCGACGGCCGATCCCCAACCCGTCGATGAAAAAAAGAATGACCCGATAATTATTCCCGATTCTCATTTTCTCCAATAACTTCTTTTTTTTTCTCCTTCACCCGCTTTTGGGAGGTTTGGCACAACTTCTCCCAAAAGGTGGCCTTTTCCCCTTTACCCAAAAACAAACTTTTTTCTAAATATAAGTTCTTCAACCATTTTGCTTGACATTGCTCAAGAAAACAATTAAATTGCCCTTATATTTTTTATCCTTGAGTCTTAAATTTTCTGTAAATTTTTTTAGCCCACGACAGACGATAAAAGATTCTTTAAAAAATCTTCACAGTTTTTCTTCCTTTAAACCTTTTATTTGGTTGGGGCTGATTTTTTTTCACACCATATTTTGGGCTCAAGATAAAATGGTGTTTTGGTTTTTCAATAGTTGAAGACCTTTCATGACACCATAGTTAAACTTTTGGCTTTTGTAAAAAAACTGAGGAGGGAATCAACTATGTTTTGGACCAAAATGAATGAGTCCACTCGCACTTTACTTTATTCAGCGTCTTGTCTAAGTATCGTTGCCTTAGCTTTGTGGTTCGGCGCCACATTGAATAAAACCACAGCCAGTACTGAAAAAACCCAAAATGTCGTACCGGCGGCAAGCTTTCCCGCCGACACGGGTTCATTGGGACCAATAACCGACAACGCCCCCGGGACCCCGAGGGACGTTACTTTTACCGTAACCGGTGTTCCGGCGGGAGCTCCGACCAACGTTTCGGCCGATATGACTTTCGGCGGAGCGGGCCTGGCCGTCGGGCATACCTGGGTCGGCGACGTTGACGTAACGCTGATCGCCCCCAACGGGGATTCACATGTTTTATACGCTTCGACCGGTGCGACGACTCCGACCGCCGCCGGCGATTCTTCCGATCTTTCCGGCCCCTACAATTTCACCGACTCCGCCATGGGAACCAACTGGTGGGCGGCGGCCTTCGCGGCCGGCGCAACCGCCGTGGTCCCCCCGGGCGACTACCGGACAACTCAAGCCGGGCCTCAGGCTTCAACTTCCAATTCCCCGGTGACCGATATGACCCCCGCCTTTAGCGGAGTCGCCGACGCCAATGGAACCTGGACAATGAGATTTACCGATAACGCTGCGGGAGATACCGGTGCCGTGATGGCCGCCAATTTGACGATCGATGCCGGCGGCGGCCCTCCGGCCGGTCCGGCCCATGTCGATTTTGACGGAGACAGCGTTTCCGATTATTCGGTCATCCGCGATGAATCGACGCCTTTGAACGGAACAACTGCGAAAAACTGGCCCAAGAGTTACCGGGAAAGAATCCAAATGAGGGGAGAAAACCTGAAAAGCGCCAATCTCGGCGGCCCCCCGCCGGTCGGTTCGACTCAGGTCTGGTATATTCGCAACAGTAATGACGGTTCGTCCACCCAATCGGCTTTCGGGGAAAGCATCAACGATTTTGTGGTTCCGGCAGATTTTGATGGTGACGGAAATTCCGACATTGCCGTTTGGAGGGGTCTGGCCTCCACCGGTCCCAACGGGGCCTTCTTCTATATTTTCAACAGCTCCACCAGCACCATGTCCACCGTCGATTTTGGAGTACAAGGTGATGATCCCACCGTCGTTGCCGACTACGACGGCGACGGAAAGGCCGATCCGGCTGTTTATCGGTGCGGGATTTCGGATGGTCAATGCAACTTCTTCTACAAAGGAAGCGCGGGCGGCGGTGAGATCACCGTTGTTCCGTGGGGTTTTGGAAACATCACAACTTTGTTTCCCGGAGTCGGCGATTTTGACGGCGACTCAAAGGCCGACTTTATCGTTCAACGGACGAATCCGAGTGCCGCCGGCCAGGGACAATTCGTCCTGCTCCGGTCTTCGGACGGCGGGGTTGAATTTATCGACTGGGGCCTTAACACCGATTTGATCATTCCCGGCGATTACGACGGAGACGGAAAGAGCGACATCGCCGTTGCCCGGAATGAGAGCGGTCAGAGGGTCTGGTACATCCTGGAACGCGACGGCGGAACCTCGGTCGTTCCCTGGGGTCTCAGTACGGATTTCCTGACCCCGGGTGATTACGACGGGGACGGCTCCACCGACATCGGTGTTTTCCGACCGGATGCCGGCGACCCGGATAACAACTTCTTCTTTGTTCTAAGATCCAGCGACTTGAATCTGGAAACCTTTGAATGGGGACTCGGGGTCGATTATCCGCTGGCCAACTATCAGGTTCATTAATTATTTGAATCAATTAAACCGGAAGGGAGGGACGCACGATGTACGTCCCTCCCTTTTTTTGCAAAGGATTTTAGATCAAACTTGCCTTCAAACCCGTTTCATTGATCGACTGAAGCATCAAATTATCGGAGGCCCGGAAACGGACTTCCCCTAAAAGTTCTGCAAAACTCTCTTCCGGAATCAGCCATCTCAACCGAACCATGTCTTCCGGCGCAGAAAAAATAAATTCATCTATCGCCCCTCCCGCCAAAAGGGCCGTCAAATTTGTTATCCCTTCTTCGGCTTTCAGAAAACGATAAAGCGGCATCTCAATCAGATCCGCCCCTTTTTTCTTAAACTCGACCTCAAGCTCCGTTTTCCCGCCATTCCCCCGGAGAAACAGGATCTTTAAACCGCCCAGGTCTTCGGTCTGCGCATATTCCAAAAACCCCGAAAGCACATCGACCGGGCGATATGACGTTGGGATCAGATCCGAATGAACCTGAAACAAACGAAGGCGGTCGGCGGTCGCTTCTCCCAAGGCGCAAACCCGGACCCGGTCCAATTCAAAAGGATCAAAACCGTTTTGTTCCAAAATCGCCAGAAAATGATCGACCGAAAAAACATCGAAAAAAACGAGCCAATCCAAAGCCTCTAAATTTCGGATGACGTCCAGATCGCCCTCCCCTATCGGAAGAGGTTCGGTTTTCGGTGGGGGGATTTTAAACACTTTCATTCCGGCATCTTCCAATTTTTTTACGATCGGTTTATTGGTCGGAGTGTTAAAGAGCGCGCAGGTTTGAGGGTCGGTTTGTTTAGCCATCTTTACCTTGATTTTATCCGCAACTCCCGATTTGGCAAGTTTGCATTTAACCGATAAAAAAAGTAAGGTTTTGTTTTGAAAATTTTTGAAAACTGCACTTGTCAAATATCACCAATCCATCAATAATTTTTTAAGATGAAAGCAATGATTTTAGCCGCCGGCTTTGGAACGCGGCTGTTTCCCTTAACCATCGACCGGACCAAACCCGCGATCCCTTTTCTGGGCAAACCGCTGGTGGGTTACGTCGCCGAATATGTCGCCAGATTCGGGTTCAAGGACGTGATCGTTAATCTTCATCACCAACCCGAATCGGTCAAAAAAGCCCTCGGCGACGGAGCCGAATTCGGGGTCAACATCAACTATACCCTCGAATCGCCGGAAATCCTCGGAACCTCCGGCGCTTTGGATAACGCCCGGCATTTGCTCGAAGATGAAACATTTCTGATCATCAACGGAAAGATCATCACCGACATCGACATCAGGGCCGCGCTTTTTACCCACCGGAAAACCGGGGCTTTGGCGACAATGGTTTTGCTCCCGAACGTCAACTTCGAGCGGTTCTCGATCGTAGAAACCGAGGGCAACCTGATCAAACGGTTCGCCGGTTTCCCCGACAAATCCGAAATCCGGAATCCGGAATCCGAAATCCCCCTGATGTTCACCGGAATCCATATCCTCGAACCCCGGGTTTTCGACTACATCCCGCGAGGGGTTTATTCCGACATCATTCCGACGTTTTACGAAGCGGCCATTGAAAAGGGCGAAAAGATCATCGCTCACATCGCCCAAGGAAAATGGTTCGAACTTTCGACCATTCCCCGTTATCTGGAAATCAGTTTGAAAATGCTCAACGGTCGCGCCGAACGGAGGATCATCGGGCGAAACCCCAATATATCGGAAACGGCCGAGGTCGAGGACACGATCATCTGGGACGACGTTTCGATCGGCGGCAACACAAGGATCTTTCGTTCGATCATCGGCGACGGGGTCCTGATCCCCGCCAACGCCTATTATGAAAACGTGGCGATCGTCCGGGCGGAGATGGTTCGAAGCCACGCGGAAATTCCTCAAAAAGCCCTGAAAGGAACTTTTTCCGGCGATAATTACATTGTTCCGTTAAATCAATAGTTTTTTTTGCCTTTTTACGTTTCATCACCGTTTTTTATGGCTACGGCGCGGAAAAAATTGGAGGAATATTTAACCCGACGAACCGAATGGAGGAATTCGAGGATCGAACGGCTGACCCCGGACGCATCAACCCGGGAATATTTTCGCATTCTCTGGAAAGAAAAACCGGCCGTCGCCTGCGTTTACCCCGAGCCTTTTTCGCCCGAAGAACAAACCTATCTGGACGTAACCCGGCTTTTTCTGACCGACGGCCTTCCGGTGGCCGAAATTTACAATTTTGACGGACCGGCCGGAATTATTATCCAGGAGGATCTGGGGAACCGCATCTTGCGGGACGTTTTGCAAGAGACCGGGAAGGAAACCGCCGAAAATTATCTTAACCGGGCCATCGGTTTGATCGCCCGGATCCAGAAACTGACCGAAACCGCTTTCGCCGTTAATTCAATAGCCTCAAGATTGAAATTCGACCGGGAAAAATTGAACTGGGAACTGGACTTTTACAAGACCCATTACTTTACAAGCCTTCGCAAAAAACCGCTTTCACCCGAGACCGATCAATTGCTGTTTGGGGAGTTTTGTCAATTGTCGGAGGAACTGGAAGGATTTGCCGGGGTTTTGTGCCACCGGGATTACCACGCGGCCAATTTAATGCTCGACTCCCAGGATCAACTCCGGATCATCGACCATCAGGACGCCCGAATCGGCCCGGTGTCTTACGATCTGGTTTCCCTTCTCCTTGACCGCGTGCTGGAAACACCGGCTCCCGGATTCATCAAAAACAAGAAGGATGTTTTTCTTTCGGAAAGGGAAAAACTCGGTTTGGAAAACCACCGGGGGTTGCAATTTGACTATGAATTCGATCTGATGACGGTTCAAAGATGCCTGAAAGCGATCGGAACCTTTTCCAACCAAACAGCCAATTGCGGAAAAAAAGGTTATACTAAGTTTATCAAACCCATGTACCGGATCGTTTTGGAAGCCTCCGAGCGTTTGCAAAAATTTCCGGTGTTACAAGAAATAATCAAAACCGAATTGGAGATTTCTTAATGAAATTCGGTGAAAACCTGTATAAACGGGAGGAAATCACTATATGCTGATCGGTGTTCCGAAAGAAACCTTTCCGGGTGAAAGCCGCGCCGCCCTGATCCCGCTGCACGTCAAAAAATTGATCCAGGCCGGGGCCGCTCTGCTTTTGGAAAAAGGGTTGGGGGGAGATTCGGGCTACTCGGACGAGGAATACGCGGCGGCCGGGGCCGAAATGACGGGAGATCGCGACCGCATCCTTCAAACCTCGGATATCGTCCTCAGACTTCGGAAACCCGACCGGGAGGAAATTTCCAAATTAAAGTCGGGATCGATCCACATCAGTTTTCTCGACCCCTACAACGAAACCGAACTGGTCAAGGCTCTGGAAAAACAAAACATCACCTCGATCAGCATGGAGATGATCCCCCGCACCACCCGGGCGCAGAAAATGGACGCTCTCAGTTCGCAGGCAAATCTGGCGGGTTATGTGATGGTGCTTTTGGCGGCCCGCCGACTTCCCCGCATTTTGCCGATGATGATGACACCGGCCGGAACCCTCAAACCGGCCAACGTCTTTATCATCGGGGTCGGAGTGGCGGGTTTGCAGGCCATTGCCACGGCCAAAAGGCTCGGGGCAAAAGTAACGGCTTTTGACACCCGAGCGGTAACGGCCGAACAGGTTCGCTCGCTCGGAGCCAAATTTCTGGAAATAGATCTCGGGGAAACCGGACAGACCAAGGACGGGTACGCCGTCGAACTCACCCCCGAACAACTTGAAAAACAAAAACAGGCGCAAAAAGACCAGATCGCCAAATCCGACATCGTCATCACCACCGCCCAGGTCTTTGGTCGAAAACCCCCGGTGATCATTCCCCGCGATGTGTTTCCGGCCATGCAACCCGGTAGCGTGGTGGTCGATATGGCGGCCGAAACGGGGGGAAATGTCGAGGGTTCGGTTGCCGGACAGACGGTTGAGCTCGACGGCGTGACGGTTATCGGGGACGGAAACTGGGCCAATATCGTCGCCCGCGACGCCAGCCAGATGTACTCGTCAAATCTTTTCAATCTGGTTGACGAGTTTTGGGATAAAGAAGAAAAAACCTTCAAGATCGATTTCGAGGACGAGATCCTTAAGGGGTGCATCATCACCCACGGCGGCGAAATCGTCAACGAAAGGATCAAAAATTTGGACAAATAAAGGAGATGTTGGCATGGAAGCTGTTTTTCTTACATTCATTTTAATGCTCTCGATCTTTCTCGGTTTCGAGTTGATCAATAAGGTTCCGGCATCTCTCCACACTCCGTTGATGTCGGGGTCGAACGCCATTTCCGGGATTACCCTGGTCGGAGCGTTGATCTCGGCCGGCGAGGGCAACAACGTTTTTACGATCGTGCTGGGAACTCTGGCCGTCACCTTCGCCACCATCAATGTCGTCGGCGGGTATCTGGTGACCGACCGGATGTTGGCCATGTTTAAGAAAAAAGAGGAGGCTGGCAAAAAATGACCCAGGAATTGATCATCAATCTCTCGTATGTTCTGGCCGCCATCCTGTTTGTTTTCGGCCTCAAACAACTCGGTTCCCCGGCGACCGCCCGGCGCGGCAATCTCCTTTCCTCGGCCGGGATGCTGATCGCCGTCATCGTCACCTTGTTCGATAAACAGATCATTGATTACAAATGGATCATCGTCGGTGTGATCCTCGGTTCGATAATCGGGGCCGCGGCCGCCCGGGTGGTGGCGATGACGGCCATGCCCGAAATGGTGGCGCTTTTTAACGGTTCGGGCGGTCTGGCCAGTCTGCTGGTCGGCTTTGCCGCCATTTTCCTGACCAAAAATTCGGAATTCAAACTTATAACCATAATCCTATCGATCCTCATCGGCGGCGTGACCTTTACCGGCTCGGTCGTTGCCTGGGGAAAGTTGAGCGAGAAAATCTCGGGGAAACCGGTCCTGTTCACCGGTCAGCAGATCCTCAATATTCTGCTGGCGGCCGCCATTCTCGTTTGCGGCGTCCTCTTCGCCATAAATCCGGAAAATCTTTCCTTGATCTACGTCGTCATCGCCCTTTCTTTTGTTCTCGGGGTGATGGTCGTCATACCGATCGGCGGGGCGGATATGCCGGTGGTCATCTCGCTTTTGAACAGTTATTCGGGTTTGGCCGCCTGCGCCGCCGGTTTCGCCATCAACAACATCATTTTGATTGTCGCCGGTTCGTTGGTCGGAGCGAGCGGGATAATCCTGACAAATATCATGTGCAAAGCGATGAACCGGTCGCTTTCCAACGTTCTTTTCAGCGGGTTCGGCTCGGTCAAACAGATCGGCGGGACGGTCGAAGGAGAGGTCAAACCGATCACCCCCGAGGACGCCTTTTACATACTTGAAGCGGCCTCAAACGTTCTGATCGTTCCGGGCTACGGCCTGGCCGTCGCGCAGGCCCAGCACGTCGTCAAGGAACTTCAGCAACTGCTTGAAAACAACGGGGCCGAGGTCTTTTACGCCGTCCATCCGGTCGCCGGGCGAATGCCCGGACACATGAACGTTCTGTTGGCCGAAGCCGATGTTTCCTACGATCTGCTTCAGGAAATGGAGGCCGTTAATCCCCGAATGGAAACCTTTGATGTGGCGGTCGTGATCGGAGCCAACGATGTTGTCAACCCCGACGCGCGGGACAATGAGACCAGCCCCATCTACGGAATGCCGATCATCAATGTGGATCACGCCGGAACGGTTTTCGTTCTCAAACGCTCGATGGCCTCGGGGTTCGCCGGGATCGAAAATCCGCTTTTCTTCAAACCCAACACCCGGATGCTTTTCGGCGACGCCAAAGAGTCGATCAGCGCACTGGTCCGGGAGTTCGGAACCTGAATCGGGGAAAGCCACGTTTTGCCGATGTGGCAATTATCCTGTTTCTCAATAAGGTTATCCGAAGGTCGGAGAAATCAGTTACAGAGTTTTCAAAAAAGCCGAAAAAGAATATATTGCTAAATTTTCGTATCCCTGTACTTAAAATTTTTTAATTTTGCCACAGAGAACACAGAGTTCACAGAGGGTTTGTTTCAAAAAAAAAGAAAGTATCTCTTTGCTCTCTGTGTTCTCTGTGGCAAAAAAATAATTTACAGAGTATTTTATTTACTTCGGGGAATTCGGATCACAAAATTCAAATTTTTCATTTTTTTGAAATCTGAAATTTCTTTTCGTTCAAAACGCTTAACATTTTATGAACCAAACTTATATCAACCAATTAAAAGATCATATCGGAGAAGAAGTCACCTTAAAGGGCTGGCTTTACAATTCCCGTTCGAGCGGAAAACTTGTTTTTCCACAGCTTCGGGACGGGACCGGAATCGTCCAATGCGTCGTCTTCAAAGGCAATGTTTCGGAGGAAACTTTCGAGGCCGCCAAATCAATGGGACAGGAATCGGCCTTTATCGTTCACGGGACCGTCAAGAAGGACGACCGCTCGCCGATCGGCGTCGAGGTCGATGTCCGGGATCTGGAAGTAATTCAGAACGCCAACGATTATCCGATCACGCCCAAGGAACACGGAACGGAATTTTTGATGGACCACCGGCACCTTTGGATCCGCTCGCGTCTTCAGCACGCCGTTCTGAGGATCAGGCACACGGTCGTCAAAGCGACCCGCGATTTTTTTGATGAAAACGGCTTTATCCTGGCCGACACGCCGATCTTCACCCCGGCGGCCTGTGAAGGGACGACCACGCTTTTTGAGGTCGATTACTTCGGCGACGACAAGGCTTATCTGACACAGAGCGGCCAACTTTACAACGAGGCGACGGCCGCCGCCTTCGGGAAAACCTACTGTTTCGGCCCGACTTTCCGGGCCGAAAAATCAAAGACCCGCCGCCATCTGACCGAATTCTGGATGGTCGAACCGGAGATGGCCTACGCCGATCTGGAAGATGTCATGGATCTCGGCGAAAACCTGATAACCTTCATCGTCGAAAGGGTTCTCAACGACCGGGCCCCGGAACTTGAGACTCTCGAACGCGACGTCTCCAAACTAGAGGCCATCGCCAAACCTTTTCCCCGGATCCATTATGACAAGGCGGTAGAGATGCTACAGGAGGGTTTTGAAAAAGGCGAGGTGGAAAACCGTTTCGAATGGGGCGGGGATTTCGGCGCGCCGGACGAAACCTATCTTTCCCAACAGTTCGGTCAACCCGTTTTCGTCCATCATTTCCCGGCCGCCATCAAGGCCTTCTATTTTGCCAGAGATCCGGAAAGACCCGAACTGGCCCTCGGAGCCGACCTGCTCGCCCCGGAGGGCTACGGCGAGATCATCGGCGGAGGACAAAGGGCGACGGATCTGGAATTTCTGGAAAAACAGATCGAAGAGCATGATCTGCCGAAAGAATCTTTTGAATGGTATCTGGACCTGCGTCGGTTCGGTTCGGTCCCGCACGCCGGTTTCGGGATGGGAATCGAACGCTGCACCGCCTGGATGTGCGGCATCGAACATATCCGCGAAACGATTCCCTTTCCGCGGATGCTTTATCGTTTGAGGCCGTAACCGCTTTTTTCGGAAAGCAATCCCAAATTTTCCCTTGGGATTGCTTTTTCAGCCTTTAACGGACTTTAACTTTTTTGCCCCATCAGATCCGCCATCTTCCGGTTATTTCAAACTTTGCCGACCGATTCGTTGAAGCTTTCACGCCCCCGCCAAAACCTCCTCTATTAAACCCAAGTTGCAAGTCATTGGTGTAAAATTCGTTCAGATATTGGCAAAAGGGTTTTGGAGTTTTTTTTATGAAAATACATCTTTTCTTTTTATTTCTGGCTTTTTCCATTTTGAGCATGTCGAACTCTTTATGTGCTTTGAATCCTTTACAAAACACCCTGCTTCCGGCCGAAATGCCCGACAATACGACCATGTCCTGGAGCGAAAACGGCGGGATGGCTCCGACTTTTAAAAGGATAGAAATAAGGGGCGAACAATTGGTTGTCACTCAAAGGACGTTTCAGGATCGCGAGCCGAAAAGCTGGTACGCCAAAATTTCTCTCGACGACAAAAAAATCGCCTACCGGGTTTTTTACGATAATAAATTCGATCTGATAGTCAACGACAAAAGGGAGGGAACGGTTTATGATGCCGGATCGGAGGGCGTCAGCATTCGCGCCGAAAGGGTTTCAAAACACATCTCCTCGGGCCCCAATTCCCCGCTTTCCGGCCGGAATTTGTCGCGGTATGAGGCGGCCGCAGCGGCCGTCAAGGCGCTGGCCGAAAAATATAAAACCGATCTGAAACCGGTAAAAGAGAATTTCGCAATAATTGATTACAATCCTGCCAAACACTCCTTTATCATCCCCGAAGGAAAAAGGACCGAACTGAATTACCTCGAAATCGAACAGGTTGAAACCCTTTTCAAACAGGCGGTCGAAGAAAACAACAAAACGGCTAGAGAAGGCCAGAAAATCGAAAACCTTGACAAATATCGCCTTCAATTTATTCCCTTTCTCAACCAACAAAATGAAAAGGTCATCTGGATCAACGGTTTTTGTTCGAATCAACCGGGTTGGGAAAAAGAGCTTGTGTTGGTGAAGGACGGCGGGAATTGCTATTTCAATCTTTACGTCAATTTGACGCAAAACTCCTTCGAAAAATTTCAGGTCAACGGAGAGGGTTGAAATAAAGCTTTCAATTAAGCTGGAAAAGGGGCTCAAAGCTTTTGCTTTTGAGCCCCTTTTCCAATTTTCCTGAATAAACTTGATGCTTCCGTCTTTGACGAAAAAAGGATTAAAAATCATCCATACCGCCCGAATCAAATCCCGAATCGATGCCGGAATCAAAATCGGTGTCGACCCCGGTGTCCAGACCGGAATCGTATCCGGTGTCCAAACCCGAATCATACCCCGCGTCGTAACCTGCGTCCGAGGCATCGTAGGTTCCGCCCGATTCGACTTCGGACGAGGGATCGTAAACGGCGAAATCTCCGCCATGCTCACCGAGATCGCCGTGATAATCGGCCTGAGCCTGATCTTCGGCGGCCGCATCGGCATAAATTTGAGCGGCGTCAAAATCGCCCTCGGCCGCATAGGCCTCCGCGTTCTGAGCATTGTATTCGGCGTTGTCCTGTTCCCAAGTCGCCCATTCCATCTGATATTCCTCTGCCTGAGCCTGACCCGAATGGTCGTCGCCACCGGCCAGATAATCGGCGTCCTGAGTGGAATAAGCCGCATTTCCGGCATCTTCGCGGGCCGCCTCGTAATCGCCCTGCTGGGCGTGCATCGCTTCCTGCTGTTCGTAGTACTCGGCACTTTCCTGACGGTCAGCCGCCGAATCAAGGTCGATCGAATCACTGCCCGAAAGCATACTGTCATCGCCCGCCTCCCAGGCCTCGTTTTCGGCAACTTCCCTGGCTTCAGACGCCGCTTGATAATCGCCTTCGGCGACAAATTCATCGGCCGCCTCCTGAGCGTCGCGGGCGGCCTCGGCGTGGGCCTCCTCATCCATCCGCTCGGCCTCCTCCGCCTCATATCGTTCGAAATACTCGGCATCCGAGGTGTCCTCGTTATCAAAAACAATGTCGTTTCCCGAATCGTCCGAAACCGGTTCGGCCACGGGCGACTCTTCCGTAAAGCCGTAAGGCTCGTCAACCGGGGTTTCGGAAATCGGTTCGCTCGAAGGCATGTCTTCGGCCGACGGAACATCCCCGGAAAATCCGTAGGGGTCGTCGGTCGGCGACTCGGTTTCGGCCACCGGAACATCCTCTTCGACCGGAGCGTCGCCCGAAAAACCGTAGGGATCATCCGTTTGTCCATCGGTAAACGGATCGGCGGGAATTTCATCCGAAGAGACATTCGGATCGAACATCTCGTCTCCCTCGGTGAACTCAACGCTTTCGGGATCTTCCCCGGAATTGTAATCCGTCAGATCAACCTCCTCGAACTGAACGTCTTCGGCATCGGCTTCGGGTGCCTCCGAATCGTTCTCATCGTCGGGGATCTCCACATCAAAAAGGGCCTCGATCACTTCCTCGACCAGCGATTCTCCGTTTTCATCAAGGGGAACATCATCATCTTTACGGGTCGTGATCTCGATGGTGGTTTCCGTTCCGTCAGGTGCCGTTTCCGTAATTGTTACGCTTTCTTCAGTCGCCATAATTCATATTCTCCTCAAAATTGGCCGGTTTAGGGGCAGTTTCCGCCTTTTCGGCCGGCTTGGCATTTTTCTTCAGACGTGTGATCTTTCCGCATTTTGCATTTGGACACTTGACCGGTAATTCCTCCTTTCCCTCCAGGACTTTGACGGGAATTTTCATCGGCGTCTGACAAGTGGCGCATTTGACCCGAAGGACATCCTTTGAATCACCGGCTTTTGACTGCTCCTGTGCCGGTTGCGGTGCGGATTGTTTCACATAATGGTCGATCAAACCCCGCCAACGCGAAAGTTCCGGGGTCTTGGCAAATTCCGCCATCAATTTCAAACGACGGGTGATGTAGGGAGTGGACGTGGTGGTTAATTCCGACAAACGGGTGAAATCATCTTCCGAGGCCGATTGTTGTTCAAGCCAGGCTTCAACGTTTATCTGCCGGTAGATAAAGGAGGACTTGAGCGACCAGGAAAGCAAAACCCTTCGCGCCACCTCCTCGTTCCCGACGGCCAGCAAGCCGGCCCGGTCGGCGGTGATCTCGGCCTGACGGGCCCAACCCAAAAGCGGCATCTCGATCGCCCCGCCGATCAAAGCCGAAGGACTCAGGGCGTTGAAAATTCCCCCGGCCATAAAACCTTTTTTGGGCCCCTGTTCGCCCAAGAAAAACTGAATGACGGTTTTCCAAAGAGCGTGTCCCGCCCGGCAATGCCCGATTTCCCTTGCCATCAGGAAAAGCATGTCGATCCCCCGAAAATTACCGGCCAGGGCCGAGCCGATGACGATGAACGAATCGTTATCGGTTCCAAAAGTCAGGCAATCCCAGGGTCTCTCGCCCGATAAATAGATGTCGGGCATATGGGTCATCCCCAAAATTCGGGCCGCCTGAACGGCGTGAATGTAAATATGCGGCAATTGTTTTTCGCTCAGCAACACGCTGTTAAAGGTCGATTCGATCCACCTCCGGCCCACCTTTTCGGATATTTTTTTGGCGGCGGCATTGAGCGGTGTGATCGACCGGAGCGTTGACATCGCCCGGCCGTCAGCGGCCCATTGAAAGGCCGAGGCATCGATCCCGTAACCCTCAGCCAACGGTTTGATTCGCCGGCATTCCGGGCAAACCAATTTCTTGGAATCCAGATTTTGTGGGTTCCCTCCGCAGGTCCGGCAGGAAATCGGTTGCTGATACGGAACGGGTGACGGGTATTGCTGGTAATTTTGATAGTTGCCGGGTTGTTGTTGATACTGCTGATTCTGGTGGTTCGGAGAGGCCGGATTGTTTCCCGGATTCGGTTGCTGATACTGCTGTTGCCCCTGAGGATTCACCGGATTGGGCGTCGTTTGCACCTGAGGTGGAACCGGTTGAGCCATTTGATTCTGCGGGTGAACCGGCTGCTGCGTTTGACTTTGCGGCGGAACCGGGCTGGCCGGATTTGGCTGTTGAGGACTTGCCGCCGGATTCTGCGGTTGGACGGGCTGGCTCTGAACCTTTTGATTCGCATCTTGCCCTTTTTCCAAAACCACCCCGCAATAGATGCAAAACTTGGAATCGGACACCGGAAGCCGGTGTCCGTTGCGGCAGATCAAAACGTTATTTTGTTCGGACATAATAAATTTCGTTTTTTAATATCCGGGGGAGAGAAGCCCCAAAGCGAACACGAAAAAATAACCGATAATGCTCAAGATGGTTACGCCGATCCCTCCCCACAAACCGATTTGAGCCATCACCATTCCATCTTTCGGAGCCCGCCCTTCACGGATCGCAGTCATTTCGAGCCAACCCAAAACGGCGGCCACCAAACCCAACGGAGTACAACAAAGGAGAAAACCGGCGCCCATCAAAATGACCGCGAACAAACCCCGCTGACTGTTTCCGCCACCGGAACCGGGTTGAGCGAAATTACTCCCGCCTCCACCGTAATTGGGCTGATTCCACGGCTGATTGGGGGCTGGATTTCCGTGCACATTTCCGGGTTGATGATGGCCTCCTCCGGGCGCGGAAGGGGGTAGCGGAGAGGCACATTTCCGGCAAAAAGCGGCGTCTGACGGGTTGGGCTGGTTACAATGTTGACAAATTTTTTCCATTACTCTTTTTTTTCAAGTTTTCCGTAAAAACTTACCTTCTAAATAAATAAAGCGAAAAATAACTTCAAATTAGGACATAAAAAAACCGAAAATTTTGCCTACCCGGTTTTTTGGCTGGTTTGATTTATAGGATTATAACAGAAAACCCACGGATCGGTTTTAAATATCAGATCTTAATCCCCGAACAAATCAAAAAACCCGGAAAATCCTCGCCCGCGAATCTGCAAACCGTTTTTTTTTCGACGTTTTTTTTATCCCGATCGATCTCATTCACGGTTTGCTTTCCCAAAGCCATTTTGTTTATTTTCATTATATGAAAATCAGCCGAAATTTTTTAACCGCTCTTTTGTTCTTGTTTCTTTTTTGTTTCTCGGCCAACGGGCAGGTCAAACGGGTTAAGGACCTGAAACCGACCGTTATTCTGATCTCGCTCGACGGTTTTCGCTCCGATTATATCGACCAATACAACCCTCCGGCTCTCAATAAACTGGCCCGTGAAGGAGTCCGGGCCCGTTGGATGATCCCCTCATTTCCGACCAAGACCTTTCCCAACCATTACACCATCGCCACCGGCCTTTATCCGGATCATCACGGAATTATCGAAAATAATATTTACGATTCCGGTTTTGACGCCGAGTTTCACCTGAACGAACGGGATGAGGTTGAAAAAGGTCGCTGGTGGGGCGGAGAACCGATCTGGGTGACGGCTGAAAAACAGGGGCAGACGGCGGCCTCCTTTTTTTTCCCCGGAACCGAAAGTTTAATTCAGGGGAGGCGTCCGACCATCTGGAAAGCCTATGACCATCAATTGCCGAATGAGGAAAGGGTCGATGCGGTTTTGACCTGGTTCGATCTTCCGAAAGAGAAAAGGCCGACCATCATCACCATGTATTTTTCCGACACCGATGATGCCGGACACGGCTTTTCGCCCGATGCCCCGGAAACCCGTCAGGCGGTTTTGAGGGTTGACGCAAATATCGCTCGTTTATATGAAGGGCTGAAACAAAGGAAGATCGAAAAAAAGGTCAACCTGATCATCGTTTCCGATCACGGAATGGCCCCTTATGACCCCAAAAACGCCATCATTCTCGATGAGATGTTCGACCCGGAAATGGCGGAAAGGATCTTTTGGGTCGGAGAATTCGTTCAGATCTTTCCCAAAAAAGGGCGCGAAAAGGAAATTTACGATTCCTTAAAGGCCAAACTTCCCGCCGATGCCGCCATCTACCGGCCCTCCGATTTCCCGGCTCGTTTGCATTTCGGCACCAATCCCCGCATCGCCCCCATCGTTGTCGTTCCAAAAGAGGGTTTTTATCTGACAAATCGAAAACGTTTTGATGAGATGAAAGAGGAAGGCCGCCTCGAAGGAATGCGGGGCGCCCACGGTTACGACAACTCTCTGACCTCGATGAGAGCGACCTTTATCGCCCACGGCCCGGCCTTTAAGAAACATTTTATCGCCGAACCTTTTGAAAACATCGAGATCTATAATTTGATGTGCCGGATCCTAAAATTAAAACCCGCTCCCAACGACGGCGATCTGGAAAAGGTTCGCCAAATGCTTCGGTAAACCGCTTTTTTTCATTCGGCGTAAATTTCCAGAACCGCGATCTCCGGCGGGACCAAAAATCTGAACGGCAGGATGCTGGTCCCGATCCCGGTTGTAACAAACATATCCGATCCATTTTCCCTGATATGCCCGGATGCGTATTTGCTTCCGTAACTCGAAGGGACGATCAACGATCCCAAAATCGGAAACCAAACCTGTCCCCCGTGGGTGTGGCCGGCCAGAAAAATCCTTAAGTCCGGGGAAACCAAACGATCCCCGGTAATGACGGGGAAAATGTCCGGGCTGTGTTCCAAAACGATCAGATCACCGCTTTTTTCCCCTTCATCCAAAACCTTTTTGACCTGATCGGAAAAATCATCCCAGCTTTTTAATTTGGTGTGGTCTTTGAGACCCAGAATTCGGAGTTTCTGACCGTTTATTTCGAGGGTCCTCATTTCGTTTTCCAGCATCGTGATACCGGTTTTGTCGATCACACTTTTGATCTGAGTCCCGTTATGCCAAACGTCGTGATTTCCCAAAACACCGAAAACCCCGTATTTTGCCTTGATCCCCCTGAGGTTTTCGGCGATGGTCTCAACCGGCATTTTCAGTTCCGAACCGATCCCTCTGGTTTGAGAAACGAAATCGCCCAGAACAACGACGACATCCCCGTTTTGTTCGTTGACTTTTTTGACCACTTCCCTCAGCTTTTCCTCGGTTATCAAATGAGATCCGGCGTGGATGTCGGAGATGACAACGATTTTCAACCCGTCCAGTTTCGGGTTCCAGTTTTTTATCCGGATCCGCTGATTGTTGACGGTCAAACGGTTCGGTTCGATGAAATAGCCGTAAAACAGGCAGATCCCACCGATCAGGGCAAAAATTAAAATAACAACCAGGATCCTAGTCATTTGTTTTTTGGGAAAAAAGGTCAAGAACCACAATCTCCGGCGGAACGCCAAAACGGATCTGGGGCCCGGTACAACCGACCCCGGTGGTAACGAATATATGTTTTCCCTCCAGTTTCACCTCTCCTTTCATTAATCTTTTGTCATTGACCGAAGCCACCGGCCCGTAAAACGGAAGGTTTACCTGCCCACCGTGCGAATGCCCGGCAAGCAGAAGACTTATCCCGTCCGGCGTCTTGAACAGCGAATCCGGGTTGTGGGTGATGGCAATGATATTACGCTTTTCCGGTATTTTTTCAAAAGGGGCGGGCGGAACCCGGCCGTTTTTCCAAAGATCCTCGATCCCCCACAGATAAATCGTTTCCTCTCCCACCGATATCGGCTCGACCCGGTTTTCCAGAAAAACTATTCCGGCTTCCTCCAAATCAGTTCGCACTTTCTCTTCATCCCACCACCAGTCGTGATTTCCGATCACGGCAAACACGCCGTATTTTGCCCGAAAACCTTCCAAACCCCGGCGAATTGTTTCGACCGGCATCCTCAGATCAGAACCTCTCCCTTTTTTTTCGGAAATGAAATCCCCGAGCAAAACTATCAGATCGGGATTTTGTGCATTGGCCCGTTCAACCAATGTCTTCAGTTTATCTTCATCCACCCCGTTGGAACCGGCGTGAATGTCGGAAATGGCGACTATTCGGAAACCGTTCAGGTTTTGACTCCAATTTTCAAGGCGGAGTTCGGTTTCATTTATTTTCAAACGCCCCGGTTCGATCAGGTAGGCGTAACCGAACAACACACCGGTTACGGCAAAAAACAAAACCGCCAAGATCCCCGCATATTTGAGAAATCTTTTCATATTTATCTTTCGGGAAAATAATCCCGCCAACGGGCATCGACCAGTTTCACAATGTCCTCGCGGGGTTCGACTTCCTTTGGATACCAGGGTTTCATCCGGGCGTCGATCACGATCGGGGCCTGATAAACGATGTGGTTGTTTTCCACCTTCATTTCCTTGGCATAAATATCGGTCGAAGGGTTAAAGCGGGTCCAGGTGGCCCAAAGGAATTGTTCGGTGGTGGCGGCGTATTTGATCGAATCGTGGAGGACGACCACTTGAAATCCGTCGAAGTAATGGAGTTTTGCGATCCTTTCCGGCAATGACTGATCTTTTTCAAAGGCCGTTCCCTCGACCACCAGACACCCGCCGCAAAAAACCTCGGCTTGGGTCAAACCGACCGGCAAGGCTCCTTCAAAATCCCGTTTCAGATCGCGGATCGCCTCGCCCACTCCGACCAGCATCGCCTTGCTTCCGTGATTGACCTTTCCGCTGGCGTAATCGAGCGTGTCAAAAGAAGTTCTATCAAAAATAAAAAAATCGCTCTCCCAATTGACCCGCGCCAAGATATGTTCAAAAAGTGATTTGAAATCCCGCAGATCTTGCTCCTTGTCGGTCAGCATCAGGAATTTGGTCAGGGAAAGCTGTCCCTCACCCAAAATCCGGAACCCGGCTCCGAGCGCCTCACGGGCGTAACGCTCGCGGACGACCGCCGCCGCCAACGAATGAAACCCGGTTTCCCCGTAACTCCACAGATCTCTGACGGCCGGCATCACCAAAGGGAAAAGCGGGGACAACAATTCCTGGAGATAATCGCCGATAAAAAAATCCTCCTGCCGGGGTTTTCCCACAACTGTCGCCGGATAAATGGCGTCGCGCCGGTGGAAAACCGCTTCGGTTTCGAAAACCGGATAATCGTGGGCCAGAGAATAATAACCGTAATGGTCGCCGAAAGGTCCTTCGGGACGCCTTTTTTTTGGCGGAACGCGGCCGCAGATGGCAAATTCGGATTCGGCTATCAGCCGGTGATGTTTTTTCAAAGGATTTTCAACGGTTTCGATCCTGGAGTCGGCCAAAACCGAGGCCAAAACGAGTTCCGGAACATCTTCGGGCAAAGGCGCGATCGCCCCCAGGATCAATGCCGGAGGGCCGCCGAGGAATACCGTTACCGGCAGAGACTCATTTCTTTTCTCCGCCTCGAAATAATGAAATCCCCCGCCCTTGTGGATCTGCCAGTGAATTCCGGTGGTTTGCGAGTCGAAACGCTGGAGGCGGTACATTCCCAGGTTGTGTTTTCCGGTAACGGGGCTTTCCGAATAAACCAGCGGAAGGGTGATGAAATGACCGCCGTCCTCGTGCCAGAGTTGCAAAAGCGGAAGCCGGTCGAGGTCTGCCGGTCGGTCGCAGACCTCAAGGACCGGTCCCTTTTTGACCTTTTTTGTTCCCAATTTGAAAGCCTTCAAAGCCAGGTCCCGGAATCGCCAGAGTTCTCCCGGCTTGGGCGGAAGCAAAACTTCGAACATCCCGACCGCCCTTTTGACCAGATCCTGGGGTCCCCGGCCGAAACCGAGGTCGATCCTTTTGGGCGTCCCGAAAAGGTTTGTGATGACGGGAAAGGGAGATTTTTTGACCTTTTTGAACAAAAGGGCCGGGCCGCCTTCGGCGATAACGCGGCGGTGGATTTCGGCTATTTCCAGAAAGGGATCGACCTCGGCCTCGATTTCCAGAAGTTCCCCTTCCTCCCTCAAATTGTCGATAAAAGACCTTAAATTTTTGTGCATTTTCCGGGCAAAGTTCTTTTTTTTCTTAACTTTTCTATTGAAACAAAGCCAAAAAAAAAGAGCAAACCCGAACCCTTTTTTTAATTCGTGCATCAAAGCCAAAAAAAACATTTCGGAGGCAATAATGATAAAACCGTTTTTGAGGTTCGGCTATTTTTTTATATTTTGTTTTGTATTGGCCGTCCCCGAATTTTTCGGCCAGAACGCCGATTCGATGCAAAAGGGACAGGAATTTGAAAGAAAGGCGGTGGCCAGTTACCGGGAAAAGAAATTCGATGATTTTTTAAATAACATGTTGCTGGCGGACAAAAACCGTCCCAACCACCCCCGCCTGATCTACAATCTTGGCGCGGCCTACGCCCTTAACGGCGAAACCGGAAAAGCACTGGAACAACTAAAAAGATTGGCCCGGATGGGTTTGTTTTTCGCGCCGGAAAAGGATGAGGATTTTCAGTCTCTCTCTAAAACCAAGGGTTTTGATTCCCTGCAACGGGAATTCCTTAAAAATAAAGCCGTCGTCAATCAAAGCCAAAAAGCCTTTTCGATCTCGGAAAAAGGTCTGATCACCGAAAGCGTCGCTTACAATCCGGCCGACCGAAGATTTTTTATCGGCAGCGTTCATCAAAGAAAGATTTTGGCCGTCGATGAAAAAGGCGGGGTTACGGATTTTTCCCGGCCGACCGACGGTTTGTGGAGCGTTCTCGGAATGAGGGTCGATCAACCGAGGCAGATCCTTTGGGTCAGCACAACGGCATTTCCCCAGATGAACGGATTTGAAAAGGATCTGGAGGGCAGATCCGGCATTTTTAAATACGATCTGAAAACGGGAAAATTGATCAAAAAATATTTGATCGAGGACCGGACCCGAAAACACGCGATCGGCGATCTGGTTGTAAATAAACGCGGAGACGTTTTTGCCACCGACAGCATCGCCCCGATTATTTACCGGATCGAACCAGCGGATGACGAATTGAAGGTTTTTCTTCAAACCGAAGATTTTTCTTCGCTTCAGGGCCTCGCCCTGACGCCGGACGAAAAAACCCTCTTCGTGGCCGATTATTCCAAGGGGATTTTTAGGCTCGGGCTGGAAAACAAATCCCTGACCCAAATTCAACCGGCCAGAAACCTAACCTTGCTCGGGATCGACGGTCTTTATCTTTACCGGGGAGACCTGATCGCCATTCAAAACGGGGTCAACCCGCAAAGGGTCGTCCGTTTTCAATTAAACGGAGCCAAAACCAGGATCAAAGGTTTTAAAACGCTTGAGGCCAATCACCCGGATTTTTTGGAACCCACGTTGGGAACCATCGTCGGCAACGAATTTTTCTACATCGCCAACAGTCAATGGCCTCTGGTCAACGAAAAAGCCGAACTGAAAACGGAGGATCTGCGGGAACCTGTGATATTGAAATTGAACTTGTAAGGCGCAAAAAAGACCAAACCCCATTTTCCGAATATGGGGTTTGGTTGCTAATAATTCGACAAACTTCGATCGCAAACTTCGAAATCATCTTAAAATATCAGGCGTTCAATCCGCCTTTCGAAGGTCTTCTTGGGAAATGTCGAGTTGATCGGCTTTAATCACCTCGACCTTCATCCCCGGAAAACGTTTTGCCAGATCATCCTTAAAAACGGAATAATCCCCGACGATGATCAGATCCCCGCCCTTAAGGTATTCCAGTGCGAAATTTTTGATCTGTTTGTCGGTTACCGATTGAACTTTGCTCATATAGGAATTAAGCACATCGGCCGAAAGATCGAAGGAATAGAGATCGGAAACGGCCGCCGCCAATCCACGGGTGGTTTCCAGACTGCGGCCGAAACTGCCCGTCAGAACCAGCCGTCTCGGGTTCAGCTCGGCTTCTGGAATATCGCTTTCCCGCAATCGGTTTATTTCGGTTACAACCAGATCGGCGACCTCGGCGGCCGACTCGTTTTTGGTTTGGGTAAAGGTCGAAAAATCAACGCTTCGCGGGGTCCAGGCAAAACCGCTCCCGGCTCCGTAACTGAGACCGCGTTTGATCCTGATCTCCTGATTGAGCCGCGATGAATAACCGCCACCGAGAAGGGAGTTCAAGACGGTGGCCGAATAATAGGCATCGCTCACCTCATTTTCTTTGCTTTTTTCATTCCAGGAAACCCGCCCCTCGTCTTTGATATTCAGCGCGTACTTGACCGAAGCCTGTCCCGAATTCGGCAGATCGACTACCAAAATTCTGTTTATTACCGGAGTTTTGTCGGGTTCGGGGCTTTCGGGCTGTTGGGGCCCTTCCATAATGTTTTGTGTGATTTCCCCAACCTCCCACTTACCGAAATATTTCTGGGCCAACTCGTTCGCACGGGCGGCGGTAATGTCGCCGGTAATGATCAGAACGGCATTCCAGGGAGCGTACCAACGTTTGTGAAATTCGACGAAATCCTCCCGTTTGACGTTATTGACGCTTTCAACGGTCCCGCCGGCCGGGTGTTTGTCGAAGGTGTAAACCGAGGCGACGTAATTGGCCAGAAAACCCGGTTGGCTCAGATTGTAGGTCAGGCCGTCAAGGGTTTGGGATTTCAAAAGATCGATCTCTTCCTGTTTAAAAGCCGGATTCAAGGCCGAATCGGCCATGATCTCCATGGCTTTATCGAGTTTGTCCGACATCACGTTGACCGTCAGGAACGAACTGTTCCAATTCGCCCCGGAAAATATCGCTCCTCCCAGAAACTCGATCTGTTCGGCGACATCGGTGGCCGAACGGGTCTTGGTTCCTTTGGTAATCAGGGAAGCCGTCATATCGGCCAAACCCGCCTCCTCGGGAGATTCGGCCTCTGCGCCGGCCTTGATCACCAACTGAGCCGTAACCAGCGGAACATTTTTGTTTTCGATGACGACCACGTCCAAACCGTTTTTCAGGCTTTTTTCTTTGACGGCCGGAACCTTCACCGATTTGGGGGCCGAAGGCGGGGGCGGGGTTTCGGTCTGAGCCCAGAGATTGCCCGCCAGAAGGCCCGACAAAAGGAGAATTTGAATAAACTTTCCTATTTTTTGTTTTCCTGTTTTCATTTCGAATCCCCCTCCTTCTTCTCCTGATCGTAATAAATCACAACCCGGTTATTATCCGCAAAATACTTTTTCATCACCCTTTGAATGTCGGCCGGAGTAACGGCCTGAAGTCTTTTGATATCGGAATTGACCGCCAGCGGGTCGCCCTGATACGCGATGGCCTGTTCGATGGCGATGGCTTTTCCGTCATTGTTCTCCCGTCTCCTTAGGGTGTCGGTGATCAACTGATTTTTGGCCTTTTCCAGTTCCTGAGCCGAAACCGGCTTTTCCTGCATTTTCTTTAGTTCCGCCAAAAACGCCTTTTCCATCTCGGCCGATGTGTGGCCCTGAGCGGCGATACCCAAAAAGAACAGAAGCCCCGGATCAACCCTTATGTCGGCGTAAAACGAAGCTTCCTGGGCGATCTGCTGTTCCCGGATCATCCCCTGATAAAGCCTCGAACTTTCACCGCCCGAAAGGATGTTTTCCACCAAACGGAGAACGGGCACGTCCTCGCTTTTGGAAACCGGAGCCTTGTAGATAATTGCGGTGGCCGGAAACGGGACGATCGGACCGGTTTGGTTGAAACGCCTCTCTTTGGTCCATTGAGGTTCGGCCACGGTCACTCTTGGAATTTTCGCCTCCGGTTTTTTCACCTTTCCGAAATATTTATCAACCCAGTCGCTGAGTTGTTTTTCCTGAAAATCGCCGACGACGATCAAAACGGCGTTGTCGGGCCGGTAGAAAGTCTTATAAAACTGATTGGCGTCCTTGGTCGTGGCCGCCGTCAACTCATCCAGATTTCCGATCACTCCGCGTTGATAGGGATGTTTTTCAAAAGAAAGGCTGTCCAGAAATTGATAGAGCCTCCCGTACGGAGGATCGAGTACGCTTTGCCGAAATTCCTCTTTTACCACGTCGCGTTCGGAAGCAAAATTGGCCTCGTCAACATTCAGGTTTTGCATCCTTTCGGCCTCGGCCCAGAGCAGAGACTCCAGATAATTTGAGGGAACGACCTCGTAATAATTGGTGTAATCCTCGCGGGTCGAGGCGTTGTTAAAGCCCCCGACATCCTCGGTCAGTCGATCCATCTTTTCGTTGGGCATGTTTTTCGTGGATTTGAACATCATATGTTCGAACATATGGGCAAATCCCGAACGGCCCTCGGGGTCGTTTTTTCCGCCGACATCGTACCAGACGTGAATGGCAACAGTCGGATTTGAATTATCCTGAAGGGTAACGACCCTCAAACCGTTGCTCAAAGTCCTCTGTTTGATGTTCATCGGAGGGACTTTGACCTGCGCAAAGACAGTCATTCCAAAGGCGATGGACAATACCAACGCCGTTGTAATTATTTTTAATTTTCGCATTTTTTAATCCTTTGTTATGAAGATTTTTTGGTTTAATACGCATCGGGGCGCATTTAGTTTTTTCGATTCAAAAGGAACGGTTTCGGGATGTATCAAACCTTTTCGGCAAATTTCCCCCAACCGCGTTTTCCGTGGTTGAAAGATTCTTTCGAATCAAACTAACTCCCGGCAGAATAATCGTAAAAGCCCCGGCCGGATTTTCTTCCGAGCCAACCGGCATCAACGTATTTTTTGAGCAACGGACAGGGGCGGTATTTCGAATCCCCGAGCCCTTCGTGAAGGACGTTGAGAATCGCCAGACAAACATCCAGACCGATAAAATCCGCCAGCGTCAAAGGTCCCATCGGGTGATTCATTCCCAGTTTCATGATCTCATCGATCGACTCCGGGGTCGCCACGCCTTCATACAAACAATAAATCGCTTCGTTGATCATCGGCATCAACACCCGGTTGGAAACAAACCCCGGATAATCGTTGCATTCGACCGGGACTTTGCCCAGTGTTTGGCTGAGATTTTTGACCTTTTCATAGGTCTCATCGCTGGTTGCGATCCCGCGGATCACTTCTACCAGTTTCATCAGCGGAACCGGATTGAAAAAATGCATCCCGATTACCTTATCCGGCCTTCGGGTAACGGCCGCGATTTTGGTTATGGAGATCGATGATGTGTTGGTCGCCAGAATCGCTTCCGGGGCGGTCAAATTATCGAGCTTGGAAAAAATGTCCCGTTTGATCTCGAAATTCTCCGTCGCCGCTTCAACCACCAGATCGCAATCCTTCAAACTGTTAAAATCGGTCGTCGCCCTGATCCGGCTCAGGATTTGACTTTTGTCCTCTTCCGAAATGACCTCTTTTTTGATAAACCGGTCAAGACTTTTTCCGATGTTCAAAACTCCTCGTTCGACGAATTCCTGCTGAATGTCGCACATAACGACCTCAAAACCTTTTCCGGCCGCCGTTTGGGCGATCCCGTTGCCCATCGTTCCCGCACCTATAACTCCAATTATTTCACTCATTTCAATTAATTCCTTTGTTTATTAAATTTGTATCTAAATCTTTTTTTAAAGATAAACAAATTGTCCGGACAAAACAAATGAACGGCGGAATCGGAAAATTCTCGCCGTTCATTTTTATGGATGGTCAATTGACTGTTTACTGCCAGCTTTGGGGGGGCGGTGGATTCGGAACGTTATCAATTTGGGGGCCGTCAAAATATTCTTTTCCCAAATCCCCAAAGATGAACCAAAAGCCGTAAATCCCAAGGGCGGTTCCAAGGGGCGCGTTCAAAACCGCCAGACAACAACCGATGATCGCCCAGACCTTGGCCCAGCTTTTATCTTTTCTCAACCCGTAACCGGCCACGAACTTTGGGATCAAAAGAATCAACCCCATAAACACGGCAAATACCATTATCACGCCCATCATGCCGAAAAACTGGGGGAAATTTGCCGAGTGCTGAGCGCTGGAGTGCCTGGAAAACTCGGAAAACATAATTCCGGTCCAAAGGAACATCATAACCCCGGAAAACCCGATCACAAATAATTGAATTCCGGCGTAGATCCAAAAGAAAAGCCCCAGTAATTTTGCGTGTTCTTTAGCTGTCATATTTTTATCCTCAAAAAACCCAAACCCGTTTATTTATACGCTCCGGCTTTTTGAAAGGTTGCTTTTTTCAACCCCGGCAAATTTTCAAAGCCTTCAAATAAACTTCGGGCGAAGACCAACGAAAAACCCTGTTAACTACTCTGTAAATTTGTGATGGGTGATGGGTGATAGGTGATGGGATAAAACTTGATTGTCTGAATATCCGGATCTGCTGCCTGATATTATCTGTTTAACTTTTCACCCATCACCCATCACCCATCACTAAACTCTAGTTTTTTAATTTTCACAGTATTAACATTCTATTTTTTAAGTTTTCTGACCTTTTTAATTTCAGATCTCAGATTTCAGAATAAATAACTGAAAATCCAAACCTTATCCGAAATTTGAAATCTGAAATCCCGTAAAAAAAAAGTAACTAATCCCTTTCGACCGCCATCGCCACCGAATTTCCGCCTCCCAGACAAAGGGCGGCGATGCCCCGTTTGGCGTTGCGGCGTTTCATTTCGTAGATCAGGGTTGTCAGAATCCTTGATCCGCTGTTTCCGATGGCGTGGCCGAGCGCCACGGCCCCGCCGTTGACGTTGACCTTTGCCATATCCAACCCCAATTCCTGCATGACACCGAGGGCCTGAACGGAAAAAGCCTCGTTGAGTTCGAAAAGATCGACATCCGACATCTCCCAACCGGCTTTTCGCAAAACCTTTTTGACCCCTTCAACGGGAGCCATCATGATCAGTTTGGGTTCTATGCCGGAAGTTGCGTAGGAGACGATCCGGGCCATCGGTTCGGCCCCGATTTCCCGCGCTTTATCAGCCGAAGTGATGACCAGCGCCGATGCCCCGTCGTTGACGCCGGGAGCGTTTCCGGCCGTAACGGTTCCGCCGTCTTTTTTAAAGGCCGGCCGGAGTTTGCCGAGCGCCTCGATCGAGGTATCTTCGCGGATCGTTTCGTCCGAATCAAAAATGATCGGATCGCCTTTTCTTTGCGGAATCTCGATCGGAACGATCTCGTCGTCAAATTTTCCGGCGTCGCGCGCCTCCATCGCCTTGCGGTGCGAATTGAAGGCATATTCATCCTGTTCGGAACGGCCGATCTGGTATTTTTCCGAAACCACCTCGCCGGTGTTTCCCATATGCCAGTTTTCAAACGGGCACCACAAACCGTCGTGGATCATCAGATCGAGGCTGGTTTGATTTCCCATCCGAAAACCCTCGCGGGCGTTGGGCAGCGCATAGGGAATGTTCGACATCGATTCCATTCCACCGGCGACGACGAAATCGGAATCGCCGAGCCGAATCGCCTGCGCCGCCAGCGACACCGCTCTTAGCCCCGAACCGCAAACCATATTGACCGTGAGGGCCGAAACCTCGTCCGGCAAACCGGCCTTGAGCGCCGCCTGACGAGCCGGTGCCTGTCCCAATCCCGCCTGCACCACGCATCCCAGGATCACTTCGTCCACCTCTCCGGGACTGATCCCGGCCCTTTTGACGGCCTCTTTGACTGCCGCACCACCGAGGTCGGTGGCCGAAAAGCCCTTCAAACTTCCCAAAAATTTGCCCGTACCGGTCCGGGCCGCACTGATGATAACCGCTTCTTTTAAATTATTTTCCATTTATTTATTTCCCTTTTTATTAAATTATCCCTGTAAAACGTTTGGGTTAATTGTAACAAACTTATTTACAAAATTCACAATAGCCGGTTTTCACTTTTCCCCGGTCGTCGGGGTTTGAAGAAAAGGGAGATCGGTTTGGCATCTTAAATTTTCGATAACCACTTTAAATTTCCGGACAGTTTACTTAAACTGTTACCTATTCAACCAAATAGTCTTTAATTTTTCTTCCATAAGCAGAAAATTCATTTGGCTGAATTTCAAAAAAAAATCCAAATTTTTTGAAACGCCCGTTTTTTTTAAGGCTTTTCAACCAAAAAGGGGGAAATCTATGCTAATTGCACTTGAAGGAAGTTCGCCGACCATTCGCGGAGAAAACAATTACAAATATTACGTCTGGCAGGCTTATGTCGCCACCAAGTTGAGACCGAGGCTGTATAAGGAAGGTCCGGCGGCGATCTCCTGGGGCCCGAGCCCCATAAACATTCGGAAAATGGCGAATGCGGCCACCGCTCTGATCAATCAGATAAGCGGGAAGGTGTGTCTGATCGGGTGGAGCCGGGGCGCGGCCGCCTGCATTCAGGTGGCGCTCGATCTGAGCCGAACAAATAACCGGTCGGTCGATGCCATGTTTCTGTTCGACGCGGTCGATCAGGACGGTTCGACCAGCGATTTCCTTAATTTTGTTCCCGGAAATGTGAAAAATTGTTACCACGCCATCGCCATCAAAAAGAACTGGCTGGATCGCCGCCTTTTCCCCACCTGCGGTCAAAAACACGCCGCCGGCGTCAATATGGTCACCAAAAAGTTCGATACCACCCACGGGGGAATTGCCGGAGCGGGTGACGGGGATGACGGATCCAAAGAATGGATGTGGGGCCATCTCCGAAATGAGGGTGTCATCTAAAGTTTTTGTTTTTTAAAGGTTTTCGCCCCCCCGAAAACCTTTTCTCTTTTTACGGCCCTTCATCTGCCACTTGCCTCAATAACCTGCTTCAACAGTTATTATAAATCCCTGGTTAATTTGATTTTCTGCACGCTTTGGATTAACTTGACCCATACATCTGAAAAAATCTGTAAATTTTTCAAATAACTAAATTCAAGGAAAAAACCGATGCCCTATTTTTTTCGCTCGTTTTGCCTGGTAGTCCTTTCTCTTACCTGTTTGGTCGGCCCGCCGGTCCGGTCGCAAACCCCGGTAAAAAATCCGGCGGTCAATAAAGACCCGCTGAGGGATTTCAAATATCGCCTGATCGGCCCTTTTCGAGGCGGCCGGGTCGGCGCCGTCGAGGGGATAGCGGGGGATCCCGAAACCTATTATTTCGGAGCCACCGGGGGCGGAGTTTGGAAAACGACCGATGGCGGAGATAGCTGGAAAAACGTCTCCGACGGTTTTTTCAAAACCGGTTCGGTCGGCGCCATCGACGCCGCCGATTCCAACCCCAACATCATTTACGTCGGAATGGGCGAGGAAACCATCCGCGGCAATGTTTCGGCCGGGGACGGGGTCTACAAATCGGTTGACGGCGGAAAAACCTGGAAAAACATCGGTTTGACCGACACCCAACAGATATCCAGAGTCAGGGTTCATCCGAACGACCCGGATATCGTCTACGTCGCCGCCATCGGTCACCTTTGGGGGAAAAACGCCCAAAGAGGAATTTTTCGAACCAAAGACGGCGGAAAGAATTGGGAAAAGATCCTTTACCGCGACGACGAGACCGGAGCCTCGGATCTGATCCTTGATCCATCCGACCCGAATACGATCTATGCCGGTTTCTGGCAGATAAGCCGGAAACCACACCGGATGGACAGCGGAGGCGCCGGAAGCGGTTTGTTCAAATCAACCGACGGTGGAGACACCTGGACCGAGATCACCCGGAACAAAGGGTTGCCCAAAGGGGTTCTCGGGAAAATCTGCGTCGCCGTTTCGCCGGTCAATTCCGATCGGTTGTGGGCGATGGTCGAGGCCAAGGAGGGCGGGCTCTTCCGTTCGGACGATGGAGGCGAAACCTGGCAGTTGGTCAGCAACAACGCTTCGATCAAACAAAGACCCTGGTATTTCTGGCGGGTTTACGCCGACACGCAAAACCCCGATACCGTTTATGTTCTCAACGTCCAGTTTCACAAATCGATCGATGGCGGAAGGAATTTCACCACCATTCGCGCGCCCCACGGAGATCATCACGATCTTTGGATCTCACCCGTCAATTCAAAAATAATGATCAACGGGAACGACGGCGGAGCCAACGTTTCCGCCAACGGCGGGGTTTCCTGGACCGAACAGGATCAGCCGACGGCGCAGTTCTACCGGGTGACTTTGGACAATGATTTCCCTTACAACATTTATGGCGCCCAGCAGGACAATTCGACCGTCCGGATTCCGAGCCGGACCGACGGGGCCGTGATCGGCGAAAATGACTGGTACTCGGTCGGCGGGGGCGAATCGGGCTGGATCGCGCCGCACCCGGAAAACTCCCAGATCGTTTTCGCCGGGAGTTACGACGGGTATCTGACCCGCTACGACCACCGGACGGGGCAGGAGAGGAACGTCGATGTTTATCCGGAAAACCCGATGGGGTCCGGGGCCGATGATCTGAAGTACCGGTTTCAGTGGAATTTTCCGATCCTTTTTTCGCCCCATCGCAACGCCGAGGGAAAATACCCTCTTTACGCCGCCGCCAACGTTCTTTTCCGGTCAACCAATGAAGGGCAGTCCTGGGAAGCAATCTCCCCGGATTTGACCAGAAATGACAAAACCCGCCAAAAAACATCCGGCGGGCCGATCTCTCAGGACAACACCAGCATCGAGTATTACGACACGATCTTTACCGTCGATGAATCACCGGTTCAGGCCGGGGTGATCTGGTCGGGAAGCGACGACGGCCTTGTTTTCGTCACCGCCGACAACGGGGTGAACTGGGTCAACGTCACTCCCAAGGACTTGCCCGAATGGACCCAGATCAACGAGATCCGCGCTTCTCCCTTTGAAGCCGGGACGGCTTATTTAGCCGCCACTTCCTACAAAAACGACGACCCAAAACCCTATTTGTATAAAACCAGCGATTTCGGCAAAAGCTGGAAAAAAATCGTCAACGGAATTCCCGCCGACCAATTCACCCGGACGATCATCGAAGACCCCAACAAAAAGGGTTTTCTTTACGCCGGAACCGAAAGGGGAGTTTTTTATTCGGCCAATGACGGAGCGAACTGGCAAAGCCTTCAACTGAATATGCCGACCGTTCCGATCACCGATCTCGAAGTTCACAAGGATCAGATGGATCTGGTGGTGGCCACCCAGGGAAGATCATTTTACGTTCTGGATGACCTGCCGATCTTATATCAATTGTCCGAAGCCCAGAAAGCCCAGGGTTTTCTCTTTCATCCGGAGGACGGCCACCGAACTGCCGGACGCGGTTTTAATCTCCCTGAAGGGGCCACCGTCGGACAAAATCCGCCCACCGGCATCGTAACTCATTATTATCTGAAGGAAACCCCAAAGACGGAGGTCTCGCTTGAATACCTTGATTCCGAGGGAAAGGTTTTGCGTTCATTTTCGAAAAAACCGGAAAATGAAGATGGCGATGGCGGGGACGAGCGTCCCCGCGGAGGAGAACCGCCCCTTCCGGCTGAAACCGGCCTAAACACATTTGTCTGGAACATGCGAATTCCGAACGCCACCGGGCTTCCAGGTCTGATTCTTTGGGGAGGATCGCTTACCGGGCCAAAGGTTCCGCCGGGAAATTATCAGGTCCGGCTGAAAGTTGACGGGAACATTGTCGGGACCGAAAATTTTTCGGTAAAAATCGACCCGAGGCTTTCGGCCACTCAGGAGGATCTGGTCAAACAGTACGTCCTTCTATCGGAAATAAACCGGAAATTGACCGAAACCCACAAGGCCATTCTGGAGATCCGCGACCTCAGGCAACAACTGGAAAATGTCGCCCGCCGATTGAAACCGGCGGAAGATAAACCATTGATCGATACGGCCCGGGAGATAAACAAAAAACTAACCTCGATCGAGGAGGAATTGATCCAGACCAAGATCAAAAGCGGTCAGGACGCATTGAATTTTCCGATCAAATTGAACAACAAACTGGCCGCTTTGAGTTCGACGGTCGACAGTTCCGATGACGCCCCGACGACCCAGATGTTTGAGGTTTTCAACGATTTGACGGCCCGGATCGACGCTCAACTGGCCCGGCTTTCCGGTTTGAAAACCGGGGACATAGCCGAATTCAACCGGGCCTTTGCGGAAAAGGGTCTTCCGGTAATTGTTCCCAGACCATAGGCGGGGTTTGGAAATCAATCAAATCTCGCCGATGTCTTCGTTCCAGACATCCGGGTTGGCGGCGATGAAATCTGCCAGCATTTCGATGCATTCCGGTGAGTTGAGATCGATCACTTCAACCCCGTTTTCCCGGAGCCATTCGATCCCGCCGGAGAAATTGACCGATTCGCCGACGACGACGGTTCCGATCTTGAACTGGCGGACCAGGCCCGAACAATACCAGCAAGGGGCCAAAGTCGTCACCATAATTTTATCCCGATAACTTTTCTGTCGGCCGGCCTTGCGGAAGGCGTCGGTTTCGCCGTGAACCGATGCGTCGTTTTCCTGAACCCGCCGGTTTCGACCACGACCGAGCAGATTTCCCTCGCGGTCAAAAAGCGCGGCCCCGATCGGGATTCCGCCCTCTTCGAGCCCCTTTATCGCCTCTTCGATGGCGACCCGAAGCATTGAAGCGTAATCGGTCATTTTCAAACCTCCTGTTTTTCCGGCAAGGTAACATTTCGTGGACTATCCTGCAAACATTTCCGGTAACCGAGCCAAATCAAAATAATTCCGATGAACTCTCCTATGTAAAGGGCCTCAACGATACCGGCTTTGGCCATTCCGCCACCGATCCCGGGCAACAAAGCTCCGACGGTGATCAGAAAATTTCCGATGGCACGATTTTTACCGTTCTCGACTCTAGTGTAACGGATGGCGCTCCAAAAGGCCGTTCCGATCAGAAAGATCGCCGAATAGGTGTTGATAAAAGGAGTCAAAAGCCGCACCCATTGCCAGGAAAGCACAGCCCCGCTCGGGCGGAAAGATTCCAATTGAGCCAGATCAACCGGAGATAAAAAAACGCATATCGAGGCAAAAACGATAAATGGCAAGGAAAGCGCCGTCAAAAGATTAGCGTTACTTTTCTTCAGATGCAGATAAACCGACCCTTGAGCCAGAGGGTAACCACCGAGAATCGCTCCGGCCACGTACCAGAGTTTGTTCAATAAGACGGTATTTCCGAAAAGGGTTATGAAACCCTCAAAAAAGGTCCCGAGTCCGTAGGTAAAAATGCCGATCCCCCACCAAAACAGATGGGTTCCTCCCTTTTTCCGGTAACGGCCGGTTATATCAAGAAAAAAATAAATCGAGAAAAGGGTCGTTAGGATCGGAAGATAATGAACGGGTTGAAGGCTTTTAAAAACATTGCTCATTGGTCTAGGCTAAACTTCACTTTTCCGCCGTGCAAACCGGAGTGATGATTTTTTCGTTTGATTTCAAATCATTCCGGATCATCAAACCTTTGGTTGCGGATCAAAACCCCTTGATCCGCAAACGGACCAGCAGGTCGTCAAGTTCTTTTTTTGCGGTCGGCTTTTCGGGGAGACTGGTCTTTTCCCGGGCGTTTTCAAGTTCCAACACCAGCCGTTCGTATTCCTTTTGAAAAAAATCCAGGTCCGCCTCGGCCAAAGTTTGTTTTTCCTTTCCCTTTGTCTTTATTTCGATCAGTTCGTTTATGTAGGACAAACGAAAATCCCCGTTCAATTTAACCAGATTGGCTTCGATCCGGCCCGTTCTCATCAGATGAATTCCGGTCAATAGAACCCGAAATATGTAAAGCAAGGGCTTGACCCGGGGCGGGGATTCCTTGGAAAACAATTTCCATTCGGTCCGGGCAAAACCGAAATAATGGTGGGCGTGGAATTTGGTAACGCATTTTTTTCCGATCTCTTTTAACTCTTCGTGTTCGGGGGAGGTTTGCACCACCAGAGGCGAAAAAAGCTGTTCCAGCACATAGCCGTTCTTTTTCAGCATCAGTTTGAAGAATTTTTTGGCATCGTGGGTAACCAGATCCAGTTCCAAACCCCGCCGGATCTCCTCGACCTGAACGGTTTCCCTTCCCGTTTCCAAACCGACAACTTCCTCCAAAGGCAGGAGGTGAACGCCCCGCAGATCGAAATCCGAGTCCGGCGACGGAAACCCGTAAAGATGCGCTCCGCTGATGGTGGCGAAAAGTAGCGGATATGGATGTTCGGCGGCTATTTGTTTGAGTTTTTCTTCGATCATCTTTATTCATACACGGGACCTTCGCGCCTCGATCAAAAACCGGTTGGCGGCGGCGTAATCCGGACGTTCCGGCAGTTTGGTTGCCGCATAAGCCGACTCAAAATCCCGATGCAGATCCAGACGCCAACGATTGACCTGCTCCCAGTTCAATTCGCCCTTTTTTATCGAAAGAAGTCTTTCCCGCCGGTCTTCCATCGAAACGATGAGATCGCCGCGACGAAGAATATCAATCCCCTGTAACAACAAACGGATCAGATGCATGGCGTGCTTCCACCGGATCTCTCCGAGAGAGCGCAGGTCCTGTTCGAGTTTTTTAAATTGGGACATGACGTAACCGTTATAAGTTTGGTAAATCAGTTTCGATAGAAAAACTTCGCGGATCGAGAGCAGTTCCCGGGCGGTTTCGTCGGCAAATTCGACCAGAGGCGTATAAAGGCATTCGAGAATATTGGGATTTGCTTTGAGGGCCAGGATCAGAAATTTCTGTAATTCCCAGTAACATTCCTCGCTTTCCTTTTTCTCGATCTGTTCGGGCAAACCGAATAAACCCCACTGGAGGCTGGCCGGAGGAAGGTAAATCCCCCTCCGGTCGGTGTCGGAATTCTCATCATCCAAACCGAAGGCCCTGGAACCGACGATGCAACGGTAAATGACGTGATCAAAAAGCTCGTTTTCCTGAAAATCATCTTCGCCTTTGATCTGTCCCTTTTGATAATTTTTTCGGATGGAAAACCCTCGGCGGTTGGCCATTCCCTCGGTTCCGTCGGGAAATTCGATCTTGTAAGCGTGCGAAGAATCAGCCGGTGAAACGGAGATTTTTCCGACCGTTCCTTTGGGTTGAAAACGGTCCTCATTTAAAACCTTCACCCCTTCGAGCAGAACGACTTGCGTCCCAATCGGGATTATCAGATGGACATCCGTCATTTTTCTTTTCAGGAATCTTCTTTTAATTTTACCGGAATTTCCAGGTGTGGATTCGATTTGAAGATATCGCCTTCGACCTCTCGCATCTCGGTCGAGGTAAAATTATCTTCCCGGATGGCCACAACCCGGTTTCGGCCCGTTTGCTTGGCCTTATACAACCCGAGATCGGCCCGCCGGAAAAGATCCTGGAAGTTGTCCCCTTCTTTCCTCAAAGTCGCCAGACCGATGCTGATGGTTACTTTCAGGGTGGTTTTTCCCATCCGGATTTTGGTCTTTTCCACCATTCGGCGAACCCTTTCGGCCACGATCTGCGAGTTTTTCAAATCGGTGTCGGGCAAAAGGATCATAAATTCCTCGCCCCCGAAACGCCCCAGAATATCGTGATCGCGAAGGACTTTGGTGATGGATTGGACCAGGGTTTTCAAGGTAAAATCCCCGACCTGATGGCCGTAATTGTCATTAACCTTTTTGAAATGATCCAGATCGAGCAAAAGAATCGACATCGGCAGTCCGTAACGCTTGGAACGGTCCATCTCCTTGTTGATCAGCTTTTCCAAGGCGGCCCGGTTGTAAATCTCCGTCAGGGCGTCAAGAGTGGCCAGACGAAGGATCTCGGCCATGAACTTATCGTTGATCATCAGGGAAAAACTGAAAGTCAGGATGAGGATCGATATAAAAACCAACCCGAACACCAATGTGTGGATGTTGGTGGAAACGAAGAGTTCCGAATCGTGGGAGTTAAAGATCATGTCGAAAATCCGGACAAAGGCCGTTACCGCGATTGAAAGGAACCCGATTCCCATCACCCATTCGCTGATCGAAGGCCGGACTTTTCTGTTAAATAAAAGCAAATAAGCGCAAAAAAATGTTATTCCCGAACCGAACGAGGAGGTGATGATCGACCGGACGGCAAAACTCGGTTGAATGAAAGTGAAGTAATTAAAGGAGAGAAAAAAGAGAGTTATCAAAGGGAAAAATATCAAATGTTGGGATTTTTTCCCTTTGAAATTCGAAATGGCCTGATAAAAAAAGGCGGCCGAGATAATAATCAAGGTGTTGGCGACAACAATCGAAAAAAAATCGTGAATATTGTCCCTGAGAGCCATCAAAGCCCAACCGACGGTTTGGGCCCCGCACCCCCAGGCCCATTTTCTGATCCCTCTCACCTGCGGATAATTTGCCGATGTGATCAACATGCTGATACACATCACCAGAGCGCTAAGTGCTGTCAAAAAAATAATTGTTTTAATATCGAGGATCATTTTTGAGTCAACACCTGACGTAATTACCGGACCTTGTTTGAAAATGTGTTTAACATTTTGTTAAGTTTAGTTTTAAGATGCCTTTAAGGGCAAGTGTAGTTTTCTTTTTAGTCAAACGTTTGGAAAAATGTTTGACTTGTTTTAACAGGAGTTTTTTTTGTGGCAAGAGATTTTAAACCCGGAGATGACTTACTTTTTCAGCTGGAGAGCGGTTACGGTTTGTTGAGGGTTCTGGCGATCGACGAACCGGAAAGCGGCGCGCCAATCTGGCATCTACTGGCTTATGAGGACCTTTTTCCCGACGTCGAACTGGCCGAAATGGCCCTGCAAAACCCAACCCGGTTGAAAGTTTCGATTCCGCATATGGCTCTGACAAACCGGGCTTTTGAACGGACTCCGACGGCCAAACTTCTGAACCGGCCCGTTAGTCCTGAAGAAATCGAACCTTTTGAAAACTGGAAAAAGGATGAAAACCCGGAAGTCTCCGACCGTTCGGCCCTTTTAATGCTTGGGCTTCGTTAATAAACTTTTGCCCGACTGTTTCCTTTTCCTCGACCTAAGAAAACATATTTTCAGCTTCACATTTACTCGGGCTGATTTTTGACTTTATAGACCGAGCGGATCCGACCCGTGTTGGAGTCGTTTCCCTTGCTTTCGCTGACAAATCGGTTGTCCCGCATAAAAATTGTAAATTGGGCCCCTTCGGATGAACCGTTCTCCTGATCCTGAATCCGGGCCGGATTGCCCCGCAGGATCACGGATTCGTCCGAGGCGTTATATTTGGCGTATTCTCCGCTGGCCCGCCGGTTCGGTTGAGTTATGACGACGTTCTGTTCGACGATGGTCTGGCTCAACTCGTTATCCTCTTTCAAATAAATGTCGGCCCGGCCGGCCAGTATCCGGTCGCTTCCCTGCCGGATATCAACATTTCCCTCATATCGCAGGAAATTATCGCTCCGAACGTAATAAACCTTGTCCCCGGCGGCGTAAACCGGAACGGTCTTTTCGCTCTGGGAGCCCCTCTTTTTTGCATCATAAAGCAGGCTTTGCACGGTTCCCTCGCCGTAAAGTTTGCCCTCTTTTTGCTGAACGACAAGTTTTTCGGCCCGAACGTAATTATTCTCCTGCCAGGCCCTTGCGTTCCCCGAATAAACCCCGATCTCCGCCCGGTGGTCGAACTGGGCCTCGTTGGAGGTCAGAAAAACGGGAGATTTGGCGTTTCCAAAAGGCGTCGCCCCGCCCGTCGATTTCTGGCTGTAATAAGTTGTGGCCACCTGACCCCGCAAAAAGGATTTTTCATTGCGCGTATCCCAGTCTATTTCCGAAGCCTTGGCCCGGGCTCTCGAATCCCAAACCGTCGGCTCACCGCCCCGCAAGCGAACCACCTCATCGGCCTGGGTAAATGACATTTTTTCGGCGTTTCCCTGCCGGTCAAGTTCGGAAAATTTCACATTGCCCTCGGCCTCCAATTTTTCCAGATCATTGGTTCCCCGATCAAAAAAAGCGTTCATGGTCGCCGAAGTGACGTTTTGTTTTCCCCGGTTTTGCCCCGCCACCGTAGGGGTCCGAACCGCCCTGACGTTGGTTGAAGCGGAACAGTTGCGGGCATTGTTACCTTCAAAAAAATCACAATCGAAGCGGGGCGCGTAAATGGCGGTTTGGTAATTTTGAGGCGAACTCCGGAGCGGATCGATAAACAACTCGGCGTTTCCGACGGCCTGTGCCCGAACGAGGTCTTTGCCGTTGGAATCAAATTGGGTCGTAACGGAATCGGCGGTCAATTTTTTGTTGGAGGCATCCGGGTTGTTATCGGGAACATTCAAGGCTATTGTGGTTCTTCCCTGAGTCTCCATTTTTTGGATCAAACCCTTTTGAAAATTCAGGCGGATGGAGGTCGGGGCGGTCAGAGTGACCCGCGAATAGGAATCTTTTTTGGCCGGAACAAGAACGGCCCGGCTGTCACCCCTTGAATTGGCCGATTGTAAAAGCTGTCCATCATCAAAAACGGCGTTCAACTCCGGGGCGCTTATTTCGGTCGTTCTTTCCGGGGTTACCTGTTTGAGATAGGCGTTCCCGCGGGCGTTGGCGGCTTTTAACTTGTTGTCACCGACCAGATAAGCGGTCAGGTTATCCCCTTTGATCTGATCATCTCCCTGATCGATCCGGGCGTCGCCGGTCAAATAAATATTCCCTTTGGCCTGTTCGTAAATGGCCGTCGCCGATGTGATCCGGGTCGGCTTTTGATCCTCAACCGTGGTGATCTCAACCCCGTTTTTCAATTCAAACCGATCGGCGTCCTTTTCGAAAAGGGCGTAATTTGTTTTGATCCGGGTTGGACGGGCCTGATTGGCGGTCGTTTCGATATCGACATGATCCAACATTTCGAGCCTTTTCAGCTCCTTATTGATGTGGGCGGTGGCGTGATCGGCCCTTGTTTTGGTCCAGTTGGGCTTGCTGCCGGTCGGTTTCAGGTAAACGAAAACCTTTCCGTTGAGTTCAACCCGGTTAAGTTCCTGATCGGTAAAAAATGCCGAGGCCCGCTCCGCCTCGATATCGGCCGGTTGAGAAAACTCTCCGGCGTTTTCCTCGGGGGTAACGTGCACCCGGACGTTTCCGGCGAACTCGATCTTTCCGGCCTTTTGGTCAAAAAACCCGTGATCGGCGCCGATCCGCGCCGTTTGAATCTTTTGGCTCGAAAGCTGATCCCCCTCGGCGGCATTGGAAAAGATCTCGACCTCTCTTAGCAGTTCCAGCGTTTTTTCCCCGACGTTGACGATGGCCCCGACCGAGTGCCCGGAAATGTTTTCCCGGGAGAATTCAATGTATTCCTCGGCCTCGGCGACCTCGGTTTCCTTTTTATAGGTCAACTGGTCGGTTTCAACCTTGAGGCCGTCGCGGGAATCGACCTTGACATCCCCGGCCAGAAAAACCGTAAAAAGTTTGGAGCTGTTTTTGTCAGGAATGTAGATCGCCTGATCGGCCCGGATGATGTCGGATTTTTCCCCTGAATCGTCGAAGACCTCAAGGTAAATATTGTCCATTTCCTGATGATTGTCGGAAAATGTCTGGGAACGGTCCGCCCGGATAAAAAATTTCATTTTATCCCCTTCGGTTTCCCGTCTTTCGTAACCTTGAATGTCGGCGATGACGTCCTTTGAGAGTTTCAGGTCCCTGGCCCCTCTCATCCTGAAATCCTCTTTTCCGAAGTTAAAATAAAAACCCAGAACGATGATAAAAACAATGGCCCCTAAACCCGCCGCCGCCAGAATCCCTAAAATCCGGGGGAGGCGGGCGCGCATTTCGAGTTTTTTGATATTTTTTTTCGGTTCGGTTTCGGCCATCGGTCAGTTTTCCATTTTGATATCTTTGACGTTAAGTTGCAATCTGGTATTTCCGTTCCAGGTGTTCGATTCGGGGGTGTAAGCCATTTCGATGCGTTTTCCGGCCTTCAGAGTTCGCCCTTTTGATTTGTCGACCCCGTCCCACCAAACGGCTTCGAGTTGTTTTCCTTTTTCATCCCGAAGCCGGAGTTTGAGATGTTTTTCCTTCATAATCAGGGGTTCGGCGTAGATTTGCAGTTTTTTGGTCGAAAAAACCGGTTTGGGGTTTCCCATACCAAAGGGTTCCAAACGTTTGAGGTCTTCGACCAAACCGAGATTTAACGTCTCGGAACTGACCAGCGCATCAATTTTGACCTCGGGGACCAATTTTTCAGCCGGGATGTTTTCGCCGGCGTGAAGGTTGAGACTCTCTTGCAGAGCCGGGATGTTTTCCTGTTTGATCAGAACCCCGGCCGCGGCCGCGTGTCCTCCGTATTGTTCGAACAAGGGGGCGCAGGAATCGAGACCGTTCAAAAGATGGTAATCGGAAATGCTTCGGGCGCTGCCGTGGCCGATCCCGTCCTCGATCGAAATAACCAAAGTCGGCCGGTAAAACCTTTCGGCGATCTTTGAAGCGGCCAACCCGATCACGCCCCGGTGCCATTTTTCTCCGGCGACGACCAGAAAATTCTTTCCGGTCAGGTCATCGGCTTTGGAAATTGCCAATTCGGTTATTTTTTTCTGGACGCTCTGCCGCTCCCGGTTGCGGCTGTCGAGCAGTTCGGCCAAACGGCGGGCGTCCTCAAAGGTCTCGGATTCGAACAATTCGACGACGTGGCGGGCCGCATCCATTCGTCCGGCGGCGTTGATCCGGGGAGCAATCCGAAAACCGATGTCGTAACTCGTCATCTGGCTGGTGCAATCGGCAACTTCCATCAAAGCCTTGAGACCGAAATTATGGGCTTTCGGCAGATCCCGCAGGCCGATCGAAACGATCGAGCGATTTTCGCCGGTCAGTTTCATGACGTCGGCGATGGTTCCGATGGCGACCACTTTTAAGAATCCGGGAACCAGTTTTTCCCTGCCCTTTTCCCTCAACAGGGCGTGAATGAGTTTGAAGGCCACGCCGACGCCGGCCAGGTTTTTATCGGGATAGGCGCAACCGGTTTGATTCGGATTGACCATCGCCACCGATGCCGGATTTCCCCGCTCTTCATCCGATAAATGATGATCCGTTACGATCACATCCAGACCGTTTTCTTTTGCCCATTCCAGAGGTTCGAACGAACGCGTTCCGGTATCGACGCTGATCACCAGCGAGTAGCCCTTTTCTTTGGCTTTTTCCAGATATTCGCGGTTTAAACCGTAACCCTCGGTAAACCTGTGGGGAACGTGAAAACCCGTCCTCGCCCCAAGGATCTCAAGGCATTTTCGCAAAACGACGGTCCCGGTCGTTCCGTCAACGTCATAATCCCCCCAGATCAGTATTTTTTCTCCATTCTCAATGGCCCGAAATATTCTTGAGACCGCCGTCTTCATCCCGGTTAAAAGATATGGATCGTGCAGATCATCGTATTTCGGATTGAGAAAGTTATGGGCTTTTTCCGGCGTTTCATACCCGCGGGAAATCAACAGGGCGGCAACGATCGGGGGGACGTCTATTTCTTCGGCCAGAAGTTTCACCGCTCGAAAATCGTGTTTTTTGATACTCCAACGATTCATAGATTTGAGATGTTTCGGATTGAGGTAAAGGGTTAAAAAAATGATTTCGTCAACTTGGGTTTAATTCTAAAATAATTTTTCTCTTTAGGCTAATTTGGAATCTTTTCTTTAACCCTGATCGCCCATTTGGCTTTCCAGAAATTGACGGATGGCCTCGGCCTGATCGGGGTTTGACCCTTCATACAATTTCATCGCCCGTTTGTAAAAATCAACCGATTTTTTCATCTCCTTCATCCTTAAATAGGTAACCGCCAGGTTTTGCAGAAAAACGGGTTCGTCCTCTTTGAGCTTTTCCTTTCGGGAAATGGTCAGGGCTTTTTGAAAATGTTCCAACGCTTTCGGATAATCCCCTCCGTCAAGATATAAGACCCCGAGTTCGTTAACCCAGGTCAGATGGATGGACTTTTCTTCGAGTTTTTCCGCCAACCCGATGGCTTCCCGGTAAAATTCGGCGCTTTCCGCAACACGGCCATTGTGAGCCAAAACCTTTCCCGCCTGGTAGATGAAATGGCATTCGTTGTATGAATCCTCCAATTCCCGGAAGATCTCAAGCCCGCGGTTCAAATAGGTCTCTCCCTCCTGATCCTTATTCGACCCCAGAAGGCTGACCCCCAAATTTCCCGACAAAATTGCCTCGTAAACCTTTTGGCCCAGCTTTTCGGCCAGATCCAAACCGGCCCGGAAAAACCCTTCGGCGCTTTCAAAATCCCCGGAATCAAAGTAATAGGCACCAAGCCGGTCCAACCAGTTGAATTCATAAAAGCGGTCGCCAATTTGGCGTGAAACCTCCAGGGCCTTTTTCAGATTTTCCAATCCGCCCTCCACATCCCCCTCAAAAATCCGGGTCAGACCGATGTAACCCAACCAGATTCCCTCATTTTTCAAATCCCCGATCTTCCGGGCTATCTCCAGCGCCCTGTTGAAATGTTCGAGGGCTTTTTCCGTCTCCCCCGAATCCGAATAAATCAATCCGATATTTCCGAACCAATTCCCCTGATTCTTCAAGTCCTCGATCTCCACCGAGATCTTCAAAGCCTTTTCGTAATACTCAATGGCCTTATCGCATTCACCCGTTCCGAAATTGCAGGAACCGAGATTTCCCAGCCAGGAGCTTTGGGCCTGAAGATCCCCGAGTTCGAGGGCAATATCGAGCGCCTGTTGGGTGTTGTCGGTGCAGGCGTCAAAATCCCCCAAATTCAAATAAATATGTCCCAGATTTCCCAGCCAGAGGCCCTCATTTTTGCGGTCCCCGATTTTTCTCGAGATCTCCAGAGCCTGCTCAAAATGTTTGATCGATTCGGGATAATTTCCCATGTATAAATGGGAAACCCCGAGATTTCCCAACCACAAACCCTCGGTTTTTGCGTCCCCGAGTTCCCGCGAAACGCCCAAAGCCCTTTCGTAATACTCGTTTGCCTCCTTCCAACGGCTTAAGGAGACCAGTGCGTTTCCGAGACTTCCGAGCCAGACATTGACATTGGCCCGGTCACCCAATTCTTCCGAGATTCTCAGGGCCTTTTCCGAACAATCGATGGTTTTTCGGTAATCGCCCAGTTTCAGGTAAACCTGTCCGAGGTTGCCGATATGGGTCGCCTCGGATTGTCTTTCGTTGATAACCCTTGAGGCCGCGATTCCGGCCTCCATCCATTTGACCAGTTCCTTGGCGGGCAACGCCAGTTGAAGCAGTTCCGAAGCATAAGCCGTATATTTCAAAACCAGCCGGGCCGCTTCCTTGTCTTTCTCGATCCCCTCCAATAAATTTTCGAAACCGAATCTGATGTTGACCTTTTCACGCTCAAATCTTTTAAGGTTTTCCGGATTCAACAATCGATAATCGAACAGATATTTTCCGTAATAATCGGAATGAAGTCGGCGGGTTTTTTCCAACTTTTCGGATTCGATCTTGATCCGTGTATATTCCCGCGCCAGATCGTGCATCCGGGACCGTTTGGTTTCGGGATCGTAAATCAACAAATTTCCCTCAACCAGTTTTGACAAGGTCGCCTTGGAATCCCCTTCGCCCTCCCAAACGGCCTCCATTGCCTTGAGGTCGAAATCCGACGGAAAAACAGTCAATTTCAACCAGCGTTCGCGGGTCAGGTCGTCTAGTTTCCGGAAACTCAGTTCAAAGGAGGATTTGACCGAGAGGTTTTTCCGGTTCGGGTCGGCCAGATCGAGGATCTCACCCCGCTTTTTGTATTGTTCCAAAAGTTCGCCGACATCGAGGGTTACATCCCGGTAAAGCAGACCGGCCAGAGGCAAAAGGGCCATCGGCATATTTCCGGCCATCTGCGCCAACTCTCCTTCGCGGTTCTCGAATCTTTCCTTTCCGGCGATCGAATAAAGCAGTTCCTTTGAATCCTCGGTGGACAGTTGTTTTAAATGAAGAGAAAAACCGCCCGAAACATTGAAGGTGTTCCGCGAAGTGATCACCAGATCGGCCTCCGATTGGTTCAGCGGCTCGACCTGCTCCCGGCCGTAGGCGTTATCGAGCAGGATCAGGGTTTTGTACCTGTTCATCAGGGACACGTAAAGAGATTCGATCGCCCCCTCGTTCTGGTTTTCCTGAAAATCCTCTTCAAAACCGCGGATGATTTCAAACATCGCCTCCAGCGGTGATAGCGGAAGAACATCCAGCCCGCGCATATCAACCCTGATCCGGGCCTGATAATCATCCTTTATCTGATCGATGAATTTCAGAGCCAGATCGGTTTTTCCGACCCCGCCCGTGCCGTATAGAACGAATGAGGTTTTGCCCGCCTTCACCGCCTTTTGCAAATGGTCCAATTCCGCCCCCCGGCCGATAAAATTCTTTGGTGGCGGAATGTTGGCCGGCAAATTGGCTTTCTTTTCCGGATAAAAATTATTGGTCTGATAAACCGGTCCCGTCGGATTCCGGATTACCTGACCGATATTCTGGGCCGTGATTTGCGGCATACTTTAATTGAAAGTGTTGGTTTGGGTGATCGGCCCCTGCGGATTGTTGATGACTTGACCGATGTTTTTGGCATTGATCGTGATGCCCTCGAACTCATTTTGCGGAAGTGATTTAAATGCCTCCAGCAATTCGTTCAGCAAATCCTGATTCCCCGCCACCTTTTCATTGATCGACTGTTTGAGTGCCGGGTTTTCCTCCATTTGTTTTTTTATGTCCTCCGGTGTGTCGCCTTCGCTCAAACCAAGCGTGATGATGTCGTCAACGAACAAGCCCTTAAATTTCTGGGCCAGACCGGGAAGGCTCTCAAACGCTTTTTCCACGGTTTTTTCCGCGATCTTGTTACCCGCCTTTTCAAAAAAAGGAGAAAGAAATGTGGCGATTGCCGTCAAAGTCAAGGGTCCCATCTTTTATTGCCTCCAAAAATGAATTTTCGGCAATTATAATACAAACGGGAATAAAGGGGTTGTTTTTTTGGGGTCAGACCTGAGGATTAATTACGCCTTTCCAGAGCAAGATCAAAAGCGCCAATCCCAAACCGATGCGATATATGATAAAAACGGCGGTAGAATTCCGGCGCAAAAAGGCCAAAAGAAACCAGATTGAAAGGTAACCCACGATCCCCGCCACCAAGGTTCCGACCAAAAGCGGAAGGAAGCTGTCCCTGGGAAGGATTTTCCAGGCCTGGACCAATTCCAAAAGACCGCTGGCGGTGATGGCCGGAATCATCAAAAGAAAGGAAAATCTGGCGGCGGTCTCGCGTTTTAATCCGGCAAAAAGCCCACCCATGATGGTTGAACCCGATCGGCTGGCGCCCGGCATCAGAGCCAGAACCTGTGAACTTCCGACCACGATGGCATCGAAAATTCCCAGATCCCGAAGCTCCTTTCTTTGACTTCCGACCAATTCCGCCAGAGCCAGAAAAAGGGCCACCGCGATCAGCATAATGGCAATGATCCAGAGGTTTTTGGTCAACGCTCCCTCGATCTGTTTTTTGAAGGCCAAACCGACGACCGCAACCGGGATCGACCCGATGACGATCAACCAACCGAGCCAGGCCTCTTCCGACAACCAGATCGGTCGTTTTCCGTTCGTTCCTGAAAAATTATGACCGCCCCGACGCGTCAGAAAGGCCCAGTGGTCCCGGACAAATGCGGCCGAGATGTTCCAGATATCGGCGGCAAAATAAACGAAAACCGCCGCCAAAGTCCCCAATTGGATAACGGCCATGGTGGCCGTCAATTGTTCGGGATGGCCCTCATATAAATTCGTCAGACGGCCCGCAAAAACCAGGTGAGCCGTCGAACTGATCGGGATGAACTCGGTCAACCCCTGAACGATCCCCAGGATTATGGCTTGAATAAAATTCATTTTTTTTCAGTTAGCGGTCTTCGGGTCGGATTTGGCGCAAATAGATCCCTTTTTTTCGACTCCGGAAGGGCTAGCTAGTTATTTGGATTTTTACAGTCAGAATTTTTCTTCAGAGGATTTTACAGCCTTTGCCCGAAAATTGCCATCTTCTACTCCCGGTATCTGGCCCGCGAAGCTATCCGGTCGTAGAGCCAGGCGGGAAAGATCCGGGCCAATCGGACAAAGGTCGCCAGTTGCCATGGAAAGGCAGAAAATTTCTTTTTGTTTTCGATCGCCCCCAGGAAATAAGGAACGGCGTCCTCAAGTTCCATCAAATAAGGCATTTTGGCCGCTCTTCCCGAAGTCAAAGGAGTTTTGATAAAACCGGGTTGAATGATCGTTACCGAGACGCCTTTGCTTTGCACATCCAGCCGGACGCTTTCGAAAAAAGCGGTCATTCCGGCTTTGCTGGCCGAATAGGCTGCGGATCTGGGCAACCCGCGAAAACCGGCAAGACTGGAAATGGCAACCAGTTGGCCGCTTCCCCTCTCCAGCATCCCCGGCAAAACGGCGGCGACCGAATTAACCGCCCCGATCAGATTGATATCGATCACTTTTTTTACCGCATCCGGGTCCAAATTTCGCGTTTCCGGATTGTTTCCCCCGATCCCGGCGTTGGCGATCAGGATGTCGATCCGGCCGAACTCCCGGCGGATGGATTCCGCCGCCTCGAACAATTTGTCCTTTTCGGTAACATCGGCCGCGAAAAAACGGGCCGTCCCCCCGGAAGCCTCGATGCGTTCGGCGATCGGTTTAAGCATTTCGCGGCGGCGGGCCAACAAACCTACTTTGGCCCCTTTTTCAGCCATTGCAATGGCCAGAGCCTCCCCGATCCCGCTCGAGGCCCCGGTCAACAAAACCACTTTGCCCGTCCAAAAATCGCTCATCCTTTTTTCCTCTAATAATTTCCCCGAACGACTCAATAAAAGGCGGTTTAACCCCCGAATTCTTCGATCCGGGAAAAAATTCTTTGCTTATTTGAAAAACTGGCCGGTTAAATGAACTTTTACTTTATACACGAAAAAAACCGGCTTTGTAAAAAGGATTGTTCGGGAAAAACTTTTTTTCAGCATATTTCCTCCACCACCTCGCCCAGAGCCTCGAGAGCGGCGGGAAGATCGGATTGTTTGATCAGAATATGATCTCTGGAAAACGCCGAAAGGGCGATGATCGAAATTTGAGCCTCGGCCAAAACGCGGGAAACCTCGGCCAGAAAACCGACCACATTGAAATCGAGGACGGTATCAAATGTCAAAAGCCTGAATTCCCCCTCACGGCGCGATCCACCGACCGAATCGCGCAGGCGTTCAAAATCGATCTCATCAAGCAGAAGCGTTACTTCAAAACGGTCCCGAAAGATCATAAAAGGGGCCGTCATCCGGGGAGATAATTCGGGATTCTCCAACAGTTTGAACCAATCCTCCTGATTTAACGAAATCAGGGTAAAGGTTTCCGGTGAAATTTCCACCCTCGTTTTCTGTAAGATTTCCGATGCCTGCGGTCGGGGGATGTCTTTTGCCATTTAGACTTTTTTTAAAATCCACTTTTTTAGACTTCGACGATGGTCGGAACGATCACCGGAGTGGAACCGATCTCTTTTTGGATGAACCTCTTTAAATGGATGCGCAGATTTTCGCCGGCCAGTTGCGGATCGTTGAACTCTTCCTTTTTCATGCTTTCCACCGCTCCGGCGACGCTTTCCCGGGCGTTTTGCAAAACACCGTTGAGCGGATTCAATCCGGCGACGCCCTGAATTTTGATCTCCGGTTTGGTCTTCAACCGCTTGGTTTCCTTGTCAATCGTAACGATCAGCGAAACCAGACCGTTGTAGGCCATCTTCTTCCGCTCCCGGACAATGTCGTATTCGACCTTTTCAAAAATCCCGTCGTCAATAAAAGACTTTCCGACATCGGTGTGTTCGAGGACGCTGGCCCGGTCCGGTTCCAATTCAAGAACGTCGCCGTTTTCGATCAAAATGATATTGTCGTTGTGATAACCGTCGATGTGATTGCGGATAAACTCCTTGTGGCGAAAAAGCATCCGGTATTCCCCGTGGATCGGAACGACGAATTTGGGCCGGGCCGTTTCCGTCATGATCCTGATGTCCTCCTGGGAGGCGTGCCCCGAAACGTGGATCAGACGCCTCTTTTCCTCGATGATATTGGCCCCGCGTTTGTAAATACTTCCGATCAGGCGCGAAATGGCCTTCTCGTTGCCGGGAATGATCCGGGCCGATAAAACGACCGTATCACCCTTGTCGATCTGAAGCCCCTTGAAGCTACCGGTCGCCAGATTCCAGAGGGCCGCCCGATATTCTCCCTGCGAACCCGTAACCAGATAAACGATCTCGTCCTCATACAGGCTGCGCGATTCGCTCAACCCGATCAAAGTGTCTTTCGGGATATCCAGCAGGCCGAGTTCGTCGGCGATCTCGACGTTTTTCTGCATCGAACGTCCGAGAACGCACACCTTTCGGTCAAAGGCGTGAGCCAGTTCAAAGACTATCTGCAACCGATGGATGGAAGAGGAAAAGGTCGAAACGAAAATTCGCCCCTCGGCCTGAGAAAAAATGTCTTCGAAGGCCGGGATGACATCTTGTTCCGAAGGCGTGCGCCCCGGAACGGTGGCGTTGGTCGAATCGGATAAAAGCGCCAAAACCCCTTGGTCGCCGTATTTTTTCAATGTTTTCAGATCATAGGCCGGACCGATCACCGGGGTGTCGTCGATCTTGTAATCCCCGGTGTGAATCAATGTCCCGACCGGGGTGTTTATCGCCAGCGAGAAACAATCGACCAGAGAATGAGAGGCGTGAATGAATTCGATCTCGAAATTCCCGATCTCCGCAATCTGATTCGGTTCGACCCGGTGAACCAGAGTGCTTTCGAGAAGACCGTGCTCCTCAAGTTTTTTGTCGGCCAACGCGGCGGTAAAACGCGAGGCGTAAACCGGCAAATTGAATTTTTTGAGGAAATAAGGAAGCGCCCCGATGTGATCCTCGTGCCCGTGAGTCAGGATCAGGGCCGTCAGATCATCGGCGTACTCGTCGAGGTAATCGAAGTTCGGAATGGAAATATCTATGCCGTAGGTCTTTTCCTCGGGAAAACCCATTCCCGCGTCGACGATGATCATCTCATCGCGGAAACGAATTCCCATGCAGTTCATTCCGAATTCTCCGATTCCCCCCAGAGGTATTATTTCTAATTTGCTCACAAACTTTTTTTCCCGTGTCCTTTCATTTTTTTAAATTAACCTGTGATTTTAACATAAACTTATCCGCTCCGCTTTGCCGGAAAACAATTTCCGGGCTTGACCGAAAAAATTTAACTTTGTTAATCTGTTTCTCGACAATTTGATTACGGGGGAGTAGATAGCCCTTCCCGGGGTTTGATGCAGTCGTCATTACAACTGTTTTTTGTCGGAAACAGTTCGGCGCATCGAAGAAATTATCGAGACCTTTTGCGACACCGGACAAAAAATCGGCCGCAAAAGGTTTTTGCTTTTTCAGGGGCCGATAATTTCAACTTTTAAGGAGTTATCTGCGATGAATCTTTTTCCCTTTTCCGAATTCTGGTGGTTTTACGCCGCCTTTACTCTTTTCGTCCTTTTTTTGCTTTCGCTCGATCTGGGCATCTTTCACCGAAAATCTCACACCGTTTCTTTTAAGGAAGCGACCGTTTGGAGCATTATTTGGGTGGCGCTGGCGCTGGCCTTTAACTTCCTGCTCTACCAATACTCCGTGAGCCGTTTCGGGGCTGAAACCGCCTGGCGGGTGGCGACCGAGTTTTTATCGGGTTTTATCGTCGAATACTCGCTTTCGGTCGATAACATTTTTATTTTCGTTCTGGTTTTCTCGCATTTCGCCATCCCGCCCCAATATCGTCACCGGGTTTTGTTTTACGGAATTCTGGGCGCTCTTGTCTTTCGTTCACTGTTTATCGGCATCGGGGCTTTTTTGATAAATTTCCATTGGATAATCCTGATTTTCGGAGGATTTTTGATCCTGACCGGGGTCAAGATGATCTTTTCCAAGGAAACCGAGATCGAACCCGAAAAAAACTATCTGATCCGGCTGGTCAAAAAATTCATCCCCGTTTCCACCAAAATCGAAGGCAAGCAATTTTTCGTCCGAAAGGACGGTCAACTGATGGCAACGCCGCTTTTTATCGCTCTGGTTTTTCTGGAGGCCACCGATCTGATCTTTGCCGTCGATTCGGTTCCGGCGATTTTCGCCCTGACCAAAGAACCTTTGATAGTTTTCACCTCCAATATTTTCGCCATCCTCGGCCTTCGTTCGATGTATTTTATGCTGGCCGGTGCGGTTGACCGTTTTCACCTTTTGAAATACGGTTTGGCCGTGATTCTGATCTTTGTCGGACTTAAAATGGTTTGGCTCAATGACCTGTACGACGGAAAGTTTCCGATCAGCTGGTCGCTGGGGATTATCGTCGGTTTTCTGGCCGTTTCGATAATCTTCTCTCTTTTATTTCCGAAAAAGGCATCAAAGGATTTACAATAACCCGACGGATCGGCCCCGGTTTGAAAAACCGGCCCTTGAAATTTTTTCGGATCGTTTATTTATGAAGCATTTGATCGCCTTTTTCTTTTTGTTGTTCTCGGTGGGTTCCTTCCCCGTTTTTGGTCAGGTGGAGGAACCGCCCGAAGAGATCCTCAAGATCGAAACCCGGTTGGTCAGCGTTCCGGTCCTGGTCAGCGACCGCGAGGGACGCTTCATCTCGGGTCTCAAAGAAGGCGATTTTTCGGTTTTTCAGGATGGCGTTCGGCAGGAAATAGCCTTTTTTGCCGATGAGACGGAACCGATCAACGTCGCCCTTCTGCTCGACACCAGTTACAGCACGACCGAGGTCATCGACCGGATCAAAAGCGCCGCCTTCGATTTCGTCCGGCTACTGAAAAAGGATGACCGGGCGATGGTCCTCAGTTTTGACACGGACATCAAGATCCTGACCCCGTTGACCTCCGACCGAAACCGGCTCAACAACGGCATCAACACGGCCCGGGCCGAAAACGTCAGCGGAACGGTGATGCGAAAAACCGTCAACGACGTCATCAACCCGCTGTTCGCCGATGTCAAAGGGCGTAAGGCGATCATCCTTTTGACCGACGGAAAAGATTTCGGAAGTCAGATTTCCGAGGAAAACCTGCTTTACAACCTTGAAGAATCGGACGTTCTGGTTTACTCGGTTTTTTATTTGACCGAACTCAATAAATTTCTTCAGACCGACCCGGCGGTCGTCAACAGCCGAATCGACAAAAACAATCCGGGGGCCGGCGTCCGAAGAAGCGAACAAAACCTGAGGCGGATGGAGCTGATCAAAAAAAACAACCTTGAGGCCACCGCCTACCTCAACCGGATGTCGGACCTTACGGCCGGGCGGTTTTACGAAAGGGACGTAACCGATCTGAAGGAAACCTTCAAACTGATCGTCGATGAACTGAGAAAACAATACCGGATCGGTTTTTACCCTCCGGACGAATCCGAAAAAGGTAAGGTCCATCAGATCCGGGTTAGGGTCAAGCGCGAAAACCTCGCCGTCCGCGCCAGAAAAACCTACCGTTCAAAATAAAAGAAACAAAACCGGAGTTTTGCTTTCTTTCCAAATCATTTTTTTTCGGCCCCGAAAAGTCCTTTTTTGTTAAGAAAAACGGGGTTTGAGTAAGAGTTTTGTAAAGATTTTGTAAAAGTCAGACTTTTTTCTTCAGGCATCAATCCTATGGCCCGATAGGTTTTTTGAAAGTTGCCCCGAAAACCTTGACCTTCGTTCCAATTTATCTTGAAAATTAACCGCCATTTGCGGTAGCAAAAGAAGGAGCCCTTTTTAATGAAACCCCTTAAATTAACGATCATCGCCTTTTTCACCTTATTTTCTCTTTTCATTTTTTTCAGTCAGAGATCCTCTCCGGTATCGGGCCAAACCTCCCCTCAATTGACGGCTCCGACCGGCTTTGACGCTTCGGACAATGCCTATTCCACCAAAGTCGGCCTGATCTGGGACGCCATTCGCGGAGCCACGAATTACCGTATTTTCCGAAGCACACAAAACAATCCGGCAACCGCCGAAGATATCGGAACCACCGCCGCGAATTATTTTCACGATGCGACCGGCACACCGGGTCAAACCTATTTTTACTGGGTGCGGGCCGAAAACAGCGCCGCCGCCAGCCAATTCAGCACTCCCGATCAGGGGGTTCGGGCCACCGGAACGATCAACGGTCCGGTTCCCCCTTTGGAACCGCCACCGGCGCCTCCCGGAAACCCCGTGACCGCCGCCAAGGCTTATCTGGGAAAAGCACTTTTTTGGGACGAACAGCTTTCATCGACCCGAACCGTCGCCTGCGGAACCTGTCATTCCGGCGCCGGGGGCGGGATCGACCGGCGGACCGCTCTCCAAAGAAACCGCTCTGAAAACCCCGGGTTCGACACCATTTTCAATTCGGGCGACGACGTCTTCGGTTCCCCCGGCGTCATCTCAAACAACTCTGACGGGACCTACAATCTTTCGCCGATCTACGGTTTCCGCGAACAGGTGACGGGCCGGAGGGCGATGCCATATACCGATGCCGCCTACCCCATTTCTCTTTTCTGGGACGGCCGGGCCACGCCGACATTTCGCGACCCCTTGACCAATATCGTGGTTTTGCAAAACGGAGCGGCTTTGGAAAGTCAGATTCTGGGGCCCCCGGTCAGCGACGCCGAGATGGCTCACGCCGGGCGCGACTGGAACGATGTCGCCGCCCGCGTTACCGATTCGAAACCGATGGCTCTGGCCGGTAACATACCCGCCGGTCTTGAAAACTGGATCGACGGACGATCCTATCCGCAATTGTTCGAAGAGGCATTCGGGACTCCGGAGGTTACACCGGTTCGAATCGCCATGGCGATCGCCACCCACGAAAGGACTCTTTTTTCCGACAGGACGCCGCTCGATCAGGTCATACAGGGGATTGGGACTCTGACTCAGGCGGAACAAAGGGGAAGAAATTTGTTTAACTCTCCCCAGACAAATTGCAACGCCTGTCATGTCGGAAATCTTTTCACCGACAATCAATTTCACTACATCGGGGTCCGGCCCACGGGCGAGGATCAGGGCCGTTTCGGAGTAACCGGAAACGCCAACAATCTGGGCGAATTCCGAACGCCGAATTTACGGAATGTTTCCCTTCGCGGTGCCTATTTCCACAACGGAAGATTCACGACCCTGGCCGAAGTGGTTGATTTTTACGCACGGGGCGGTGACTTTGACGCCCCGAACAAGGCCCCCAACGTTCGCCCCCGCAACCTTTCGCCCCAGCAAAGGGCCGATCTGGTGGCATTTTTAAGCCGTCCCCTGACCGATCCGAGGGTCCGGGACGAATTGCCGCCTTTTGATCGGCCCCAACTGTACTCGGAATCCCCCCGGGTTCCGCAAATCAACGGAACCGGACGATCCGGTTCCGGCGATCTGACGCCCGAACCGATGGCGATTGAGCCTCCTCTGGCGGGAAACCCGAGTTTTACCGTTGGAGTGTCAAACGCAATTGGCGGAGCCGAGGCGGTTTTGGTGATCGATTCCAATGATCCGGGAATCGGGAACACAATACCGACCGGCGGCGTCTTCGCCCGGCGGACAATAACCCTTGGGGGAAACGGGGACGGAGCCGGTTTCGGTTCGGTCAGTCTGGCGGTTCCAACCGATGGTCAAACCGTCGGACACACGTTTACGGGGCGATGGTACATCACCGATCCTCAGGCTCAGAACGGTTTCTCCGTCTCTCCGGCCTTCACCTTTACCGTCTTCTCTCAGTCCGCTTCGATCAATAAACCTCACACCGATTTCGACGGCGACGGCCGAACCGACATCTCCATCTTTCGCACTCCCGTCGGCCAATGGTGGTATTACCGCAGTTCCGACGGCGGCAACTCCGCTTTCCAGTTCGGTTCCTCCACCGACCGGATCGTCCCCGCCGATTACACCGGAGACGGCAAAACCGATGTCGCCATCTTCCGTCCTTCTTCCGGTGAATGGTTTGTCCTCAGATCCGAAGATTCATCCTTTTACTCCTTCCCCTTCGGAGCATCAACCGACATCCCCGCTCCCGGAGATTTCGACGGCGACGGCAAAGCCGATCCGACAGTTTTCCGTCCCTCGACGGCGACCTGGTTCACTCAGGCCAGTTCTCAAGGGACGCTGATCCGTTCGTTCGGGTCATCGGGAGACATCCCTCAGGTCGGAGATTACGACGGAGACGGACGGGATGATCTGGCGATCTTCCGACCGGGAGACGGAAGTTGGTGGCTCGATCGCTCATCGGCCGGTCTGATCGTGTACACGTTCGGGGTCGGAGGAGACAAACCGGTGATCGGGGATTACACGGGAGACGGCAAAACGGATGTGGCATTCTGGAGGCCGACGACCGGAGAATGGTTCATCTTAAGATCGGAAGATGCGTCGTTTTATTCGGCGCCGTTCGGAGCGATGGGAGACATCGCGGCACCGGGGGATTACGACGGGGACGGCAAGTTCGATCTGGCGGTCTTTCGGCCCTCGGAGGCGACGTGGTATGTCAGTCAGACGAGAGACGGATTTCTGATCCAGGCTTTCGGATCACCCGAGGATTACCCCGCTCCCGCCGCCTACGTTCCTTAATTTTCCGAGAGAAGTCTTTCTGCCGCCTCTCTCCCCCGAAGGGGTCGGTGATCGCTTTTTCGACCAAAGCGATCACCGACCTTTTCTTTTTTCCCCGCCGGTTTAAAAATTCTCCCTTTCGAAAAAAGGTTTCGTTTCTTTACTTAAAGAACCCGATATATTATTTTTTATTTTCGCAACTCAAAAAAACTTCAGCCAAATCATTGGAAGAAAACAAAAATAAAAAGAAACCTTTATGAATGTCCGATTTTTAAAATTGCTCGTCATCGTTCTTTTTTTGCTGCCCGTTTTTATTTTGTCAAACGGATTTTTTCCGGAAACTCCGGTCAGCGGCATGGGTTCGGGCGGGGCTTTGTCAGCTCCGACTTCGGTGAAAGCCACGGAAAACCGATATATTGACAAGGTCGGCATTTACTGGGATACCATCAAGGGCGCCACCGGTTACCGGATTTTCCGCAACACTTCACCGACTCCGGCTGGAGCCGTTGATCTTGGAACGACCGGAGCCAATTACTTTTTCGACATGACGGCCGTCACCGGACAGGTTTATTTCTACTGGATCAGAGCCGAAAACAGCCAGACCAACAGTCCGCTCGGCCTGCCGGGCAAAGGCGTCCGGGCCAACGGGAGTCTGGTCCCAGGCCCTTTTAACCCGCTCGATCCGCCGCAGATCCCGGTCGGAAATGACATAACGGCAACCAAGGCTTATCTGGGGAAAACGCTTTTTTGGGACGAACAGCTTTCATCGACCCGAACCGTCGCCTGCGGGACCTGCCATCGTTCATTTTCCGGCGGGTCGGATCCGCGAACCGGTTTGAATGTTCCGCTTTCGACCAATCCCGGGCCGGACGGTTCTTTCAGCACGCCGGACGATATTTTCGGCTCTCGGGGCGTTCCTTCCAACAACGCGGACGGAACCTATAACCTTTCACCGGTTTACGGCTTTCGGGAACAGGTTACCGGACGAAAGGCCCCGTCTTATCTGAACGCCGGTTATTCGCCCAACGGTTTGTTCTGGGACGGGCGGGCGTTGGATGTTTTCCGCGACCCTTTAACCGATCAGGTCATCTTGGGAATGTGGGGAGGGTTGGAAAGCCAGGTTCTGGGGCCTCCGGTCAGCGATGCCGAGATGGCTCACGCCGGGCGCGACTGGAACGATGTCGCCGCCCGGATCGCCAATTCCAAACCGCTGGCGCTGGCCACCAAAGTTCCCCCCGCTTTGAGAAACTGGATCGCCGGGCGCACTTATCCGCAATTGTTCGAAGAGGCTTTCGGGACTCCCCAAGTAACACCGGCGCGCATCGCCATGGCCATCGCCACCCACGAACGGGCCCTTTTTTCGGATCAAACCCCGTTCGATCTGAGCGTTTCCCAGATCCAAAACCTGACCCCGTTGGAAGAACAAGGGAAACAGCTTTTCGTCCAACTCCAATGCAACGCCTGTCACGGCGGCGCCCTTTTGACGGATCAGAATTTTCACAACATAGGCGTCCGTCCTCAGTCGGAAGACGGAGGACGGTTCAACGTAACCGGTCTCGAAGAGGACCGCGCCAGATTCAAAACACCGCCCCTTCGAAACGTCGAACTTCACGCCCCTTATATGCATAACGGAAGATTCGCAACCCTTGAAGAAGTGGTCGAGTTTTACAACCGGGGCGGGGATTTCGACGCCACGAATATCGACCACGGGGTCATCCGCCCGCTCAATCTCAGCCAGGATGAAAAGGATCAGTTGGTGGCTTTTCTCAAACGCCCGATGACGGATGAGCGGGTCAGAAATGAATTGCCGCCATTCGACCGACCGAGACTTTACACCGAATCGGTTCGCGTTCCCGGAATAAACGGGGCCGGAACAAATGGTTCGGGCGGCATTATCCCGGAACCGGTCGCCATCGAGCCTCCTTTTTCCGGTAATCCGAGCTTTACGGTCGGGGTTTCCAAAGGGCTCGGAGGGGCCGAGGCTGTGCTGGCGATCGATTCCAATGATCCGGGAACTTCCGCCATTCCGGGGACGGCGGATTTTGCCCGTTTGACCATCACCCTTTCGGGAACCGGCGCGGGGCAAGGGTTCGGTTCGGTCAGCATCAATATCCCGGCCGCCAACGCGCAATGGATCGGAAAAACTTTTACGGGGCGATGGTACATCACCGATCCTCAGGCTCAGAACGGTTTCTCCGTCTCTCCGGCCTTCACCTTTACCGTCTTCTCTCAGTCCGCTTCGATCATTAAACCTCACACCGATTTCGACGGCGACGGCCGAACCGACATCTCCATCTTTCGCACTCCCGTCGGCCAATGGTGGTACTACCGCAGTTCCGACGGCGGCAACTCCGCTTTCCAGTTCGGTTCCTCCACCGACCGGATCGTCCCCGCCGATTACACCGGAGACGGCAAAACCGATGTCGCCATCTTCCGTCCTTCTTCCGGTGAATGGTTTGTCCTCAGATCCGAAGATTCATCCTTTTACTCCTTCCCCTTCGGAGCATCAACCGACATCCCCGCTCCCGGAGATTTCGACGGCGACGGCAAAGCCGATCCGACAGTTTTCCGTCCCTCGACGGCGACCTGGTTCACTCAGGCCAGTTCTCAAGGGACTCTGATCCGTTCGTTCGGGTCATCGGGAGACATCCCTCAGGTCGGAGATTACGACGGAGACGGACGGGATGATCTGGCGATCTTCCGACCGGGAGACGGAAGTTGGTGGCTCGATCGCTCATCGGCCGGTCTGATCGTGTACACGTTCGGGGTCGGAGGAGACAAACCGGTGATCGGGGATTACACGGGAGACGGCAAAACGGATGTGGCATTCTGGAGGCCGACGACCGGAGAATGGTTCATCTTAAGATCGGAAGATGCGTCGTTCTATTCGGCGCCGTTCGGAGCGATGGGAGACATCGCGGCACCGGGAGATTACGACGGGGACGGCAAGTTCGATCTGGCGGTCTTTCGGCCCTCGGAGGCGACGTGGTATGTCAGTCAGACGAGAGACGGATTTCTGATTCAGGCTTTCGGATCACCCGAGGATTACCCCGCTCCCGCCGCCTACGTTCCTTAGAAGCCTTTTGATTAGAAAAAAATGAACGACCCGCTGATTCGGGTCGTTCATTTTTTTGCTCTATTTCCTTTTAATTCGGGATTACCGTTGGATTTTCTAAACTTCCCCCCCGCAATGGGGGCAGATCTTTTTTCCCAACCTTTGTTGTTCAAGTTCCTCGACAAAACTGGCCCCTAAAATGCCGGTCGGAAGGGCGAACATTCCGATCCCCAAAACGGCGATAATGGCGGCGAAGATCTTTCCCAGAGTCGTCACCGGAAAAACATCTCCGTAACCGACTGTAGTTAAGGTGACGATCGCCCACCACATCGAAGTCGGAATATCGGAAAAAGCCTCGGGCTGGGCCTCGTGTTCGGCAAAATACATAAATGAAGCCGACAAAACCATCAGCAAAAGAACGATCGAAGCCGTTACGATCAATTCCTCTTTCCGATGTTTGAGGACCTTTCCGAACAATGTGATCGAAGAGGAATAACGAACGAGTTTGAAAACCCGGAATAGGCGGAAAAACCGGAGCGTCCGGATAAACCGCAAATCGAGGGCCGAAAAAGCAAGAAAGAAAGGCAAAATTGCCAGCAGATCGATCATTGCCAGAGGTGTGAAAACAAACCTCAATCTTCCCCAAAAGGGATGCGAATACTCCGGCTGACTGGTGCTCGACCAAAGCCGCATCAGGTATTCGATCGTAAATATGACAACGGAGAAAACCTCGAACCAGTAGAAATATTCCAAATAATTCTGCTCAAGGGATTTGACCGTTTCCAAAATGACAGCGACGGCGTTGAGGAGGATCAGGATGAAGATAAAAATGTCGAACATATCCAGTTTCTTTTTTGGTTTGTCGTCCCGTTCGGGCGCCTCGACGATCTCCCAGACCTTTTTTCTCAAATTTTCAAGATTCATTTCGTTTTTGGATTTTTTATAGGTGTTGTTGGTGGGAAGCCTTGAACTCTCGGCCGAAAACTTCGGACTCCGAGCCCTTCGCGTACAAAAGCTTTCTTTTTTAGTTTCGGGTCTTCCCAACCAAAAAATTACATAAACCCTTCCAGTTTTCAAGCCCGATGGTTTCGGCCCTTTGATTGATTTCAATGCCGGACTTTTCCAAAACCCGGACGATTCCGCCTTTTCGCTCAAAAAGTTTTTTTAATTCGGCCGGGGCATTTTTCAAATTATTTTGAATCGTTTTTCTTTTTTGACCGAAACCGAGACCGACAATTTCCTTAAACAAATTCTCATTTTCAATGCCAATTTCGGATTCTTTTTTTGTTTCCAGACGAACAACCGAGCTCCAAACTTTTGGAATCGGTTTAAATGCGGTCGGGGGAACATCAAATAATTTTTCCTTTTTCAAATAAGCCTCGGTTAAAACCGTCAGGTAACCTCTTTCCTTTTTTCCAACATCGGCCGTAATTCTCTCCACCACTTCCTTTTGAAACATCAAAACCATTTCGGAAAAAACATCCCTTTGTTCGATCAGTTTTTGTAAAATTGCGGTCGAAATATTGTAAGGAAGATTGGCAACCAGTTTTAATTTTCGTTCACTTTCGATCAATTCATTAAAATCAATCTTTAAAGCATCTTCTTTAACCAACTCAAAATTACCGGAATTTCCAAAATTTTTTATTAATAATGGATGCAGATCTCTGTCAATCTCTATGGCGACAAACCTTGAAACTGAATTAATAATCTTATTGGTCAAAGATCCCATTCCGGGGCCAATTTCGACAATTATGTCGTCGGGATGACAGTGTAACGCCGTAACTATTTTATTTACATAGTTTTCGTCAACCAAAAAATTTTGTCCGAATCTTTTTTTTGTCCTCATTTTTTGTTAATTGAACCAAATGGAAAAAAATTTCTTAAATTTTGATAAACATTGTTGACTCTTGAGTTAAATTCCTATATTCTAAATTTGGTTTTGTTGATTTAATCATTCTAAATCTAACCAAATACATCTTACGTTCCAACTCCCAACAAATAAAATAGACTTTCAGAGCGAATAGATTTTTATCAGAAATGAAAATAGGAGTGTGGGACGGATGTATTTTTTTGAATGTTAAACCCCCAATCCATTTACCTGGAGGTAAAAAAAATCAAAAAAAAAAGGAGAACAACAAATATGAGTAACATTAATGAATCGCTTAACGAACTTTCAGATCTGGACGGGTTCGTAGCTTGTGCTTTGGTGGATCAACAAAGCGGAATGGCTTTAGGAACTTTTGGCAATCCGCAAGATTTGAATTTGGAAGTCGCAGCGGCCGGAAACAGTGAAGTTATCAGAGCCAAAAATAAGGTTATGAGCAACCTGGGAATAAAAGATGAAATTGAAGACATATTGATTTCCCTCGGAAAACAATATCATTTGATTCGCCTTCTGAAGAGCCATAAAAATCTTTTTATGTATTTGGTAACAAGCAAAAGCGGCAATTTAGCTTTAGCCCGCCATAGACTTTCCGAAATCGAAAACAAAATTCAAGTCTGATCCCTTCTTAGCCCAATCCATCAATTTTCCAAAAAACAAAGTTGTGAAATTATTGGGCAAAACCTTCTGGTTTATTTCAATAATTTCACAATTTTTCTTAAAAAAACATTTTAACCATAGCCCCCCGTGCAAAAGGGGTCTTTCGATTCGAATATGGAAGTCAAAGAACAACTCAATAACACTCTCGCAGAATTACTTGGCAGAAACAGCGATATTCAAAGCGTCGTAATGGCAACCTCCGATGGAATTACCCTTACCAGCGTAAATCTGAATGATAAATCGAATCGTTTGGCCGCAATGGCCGCCGCCGCTTTAGGATTAGGAAATCAAGTCATTGCAACGTGCCAAAAAGGTGAATTAGAGGAGATCTTAATTTCAGGCAACAAGGGGAAGATTTTTGTCTATTCAATCTCAAATAACGCCGTAATGGTAATTGTAACAAAGGAAAATCCGAATGTTGCGATGGTTAATTGGGAAGCGAAAAAAACCATTTCCCAAATTCTGGAATTAGATTAATTGGAAACCGATACACTTACGTGGCAAAAATACAAAAATGATAATTAAAGGCTATTTAACTGAAATATCGTTTATCGAATTATTAAGGATCATCAGCAAATACGATGGAAGGCTGGGTATTTGGAATTTTGATGACAGAAAACAAATTGAAAGCTTTTTCCTTAATAAACAGGTAGTCTATTTTAATGTAAACAAAAGAAATATTGTGGATTTGGAAGAAATAAAATCTTTTGTCAATGAGCTTTGTTTGGACAAAAAAAGTTATTACGCCTTTCAAACCAACGCGGTTGCGCCCGATTTTAAAGAAACAATCACAACTGTTGAACAATTGATCAATTTTTCCTTATCCCAAGGCAATGAGAATGAGATTCCCGAAATCCACCTTCCCAATCTGCAAACCAAATTCGAAACCGTCAACAAGGTTTCAACCGTCATCGAAGGCGAATTGGAAGGTTTTTGGAATAAAACCGTCGATCTGCTTCACAACGGATGCAGCGGCGAAGACATATTAAATCAATTTGATTTTTCCGAAAAAGAAGTTCAAGAATCGCTTTACAAACTTCGCACCAAAGGTTTGATAAAAACCTTCAGAGCCTTTAAATTTAATAAGCCGATAGGAGTCCAAAGTCCTTTTGCCAACAGTTTACAAAGACTTTCAAGCAAGGCGAAGGCCTTTTCTGAAACCCCAACCCCGACCGAAGGACAGCATAATGTCCGGGAAAACCAACAAAACTTCTTCCAAAATCACGAAACGGCAAAAAATAACGGAAATCAAAATTCCAATCAAAATACTTTTCTGAATGAAATGCCGCCGCCCCCAACCATTTTGGTTCCCGAGGAGAATCAAAAAATCGAATCCCCTCAGGTGTTTCAAACTCCTCCGGCCCAGTCCCCCGTTTCGAACCACAACGAACCGTCATTGGAAAATGAACCCCCTCTTTATCTTGAAATCGAATCAAAAGATATTGTTGAAATAATAGAAGAGCAAATTGATGACCAGGACATTCTGGAATATCAAGGGACGATTGACGAAAACCCTGTAAAAAGTTTGGCAGATGAGGTTAACCAGCCGAATGTTGAAACCGAAGAATTCCGGGGAAATCCCTCAATTTCTCGGGAAAAACCAAATTCCCTTAATGAATTAAATAATCCTTCCGGCAAAACGGGTTTAGTTAGGCGAATGCTCAATTCATTGTTTAGATAATTTTCCAAGTTAATATGCAAGAACAATTAAAATTAATCGTTTCAGGTCCGGTCGGTGCCGGCAAAACCACTTTTATTAAAAGCATTTCAGAAATTGATACCGTTGACACCGACGTAAAGGCTTCTGAAGATTTGGGTAAAGAATTTACCACCGTCGCAATGGATTACGGGCTTTTAACACTCGATGGGATTCCTTTGCATATTTACGGCACTCCGGGACAAGATCGTTTTGATTTTATGTGGGACGTTTTATGCAAAGGCGCATTGGGTCTTTTGCTTTTGGTTCGCGGCGATAAGCTTGCGGATTTCCCCAAATCAAGAAATATTTTAGATTTTATCACCAGCCGGATAAGTGTTCCGTTTTTGGTCGGAGTAACTCATTTCGACTCGGAAAATTGTTGGGACATTACCGCCATCGCAGATTTTTTTGATTTGGAAGATTGGCAGGTGATCGGCATCAACGCGACCAAAGACAACGATTGTCTCGGGATGGTGGCCTGTATTTTAGAACTAATAATTCAGGCGGATGAGATAAAAGAAAATTCGAACTCAACGGACGAGAACTACGAGTTCGTGGAAAACTCATCAAAGGGCCTTTCGGAAAATTACAATCCGCAATTTTAATCGAAGAATTTCGAGTATCCGGTGATTTCCAAATCTTTACCGTGATTGATTACTTCGAAATCCTCCAGCCGCATGGCTTTGGACAAAACCTGCGAACCAACACCACCGATGGCGGTCGGGGCTTCTTTTCCGCCGATGACGAGCGGGGCGATAAAAAACGAGATTTTATCGATCAATTTGGCGTCGTAAAACGAGCCTGAAACCTCCGCGCCGCCTTCGACCAAAACGCTCTGGATCTCGCGTTTTCCGAGTTCCTGCAAAACGCCCTGAAGATTTCTTCCGCCCTCGGCCAGGTAAATGACCTCGACTCCTTCGCCTTTCAACCCGCCAATTTTCACTTCATCCAGACTGTCGGTAAAGATGATCGTCGGAACTTCCCTGGCCGTCAAAACCAATTGGGAATTTAGGGAAGTTCGCAAAGAATTATCCAAAACCACGCGGACGAGCGGACGATTTCTCGGCTTGCCGGAACGATCCGTCAAACTCGGATTATCGACCACAACCGTGTTTGCCCCGACAAGGATCGCATCGTATTGATTTCGGATCTCGTGAACTCTTTGCAACGATTCTTCGCCCGTGATCCAACGCGAATCGCCGGTTCTGGTGGCAATTCTGCCGTCGAGCGAAATCGCCATTTTCAAATGCACGAACGGTCTTCCGGTTTGGTGCCAGTGAATGTATTTTTCGTTTTGTTTTTCGGCCTCTTCTCTTAAAATATCGGTCACGACTTCGATTCCCTTTTGTCGCAAAAATTCAAACCCCTTTCCGGCGACAAGCGGATTCGGATCTTCGATCGGAGCTACAACCCTTTTTATCCCTGCGTTTAACAAAGCCTCGGTGCAGGGCGGGGTTTTGCTGTGATGGTGATGAGGTTCGAGCGAAACATAGGCCGTTCCCCCGCGGGCCCGCTCCCCCGCCTCCTCGAGCGCAACCGCCTCGGCGTGAACGATGTTTCGGTAAAGATAAAACCCGCTTCCGGCGATCTCGCCCCGCGGGTCGACGATCAGGCAACCGACCAACGGACTGGGAGAAACCTGTCCCTTTCCCCTGGCCGCCAGTTCCAGGGTTCGCCTCATCAATTCGATATCAGTTTTTAGCTTATTTTCCGAAGGCAAATTTTCAAAACCCGTTCTTGTCTGCTAATCTTTTTCCGAATCCTCCAACGCGTGGGTGATGACGTCATCCAGATATTCTTCCGACAATCCCTTGAAGTATTTTTGGTTGAGTGAAAGATTTTCATCGCTGTTTTCTTTTTTTTCGATGGTGATTCGAACCTTTTCCCCTTCCGCCAGTTTTAATGTTATCGGATACAGCGGTTTGAACACTCCGTCTTCGAATATTGCCTGAATTGTTTGATTCATATGCAAACTCCCCTACCTAAACTGATTTTAAATGCGGCACTTGTAACTTTATGGCAAAGCAAGTGGTTTTCGCAACAGCAAATCGTGGAACAGGCAAAAAAAGGATTTTGAACCGCTTCACATCCGAGGTTAAAGCTCTTTTTGCAGAAGATGTTTTTTCTCCCGAAAAAGGCCGAGGATCATTTCGCCGAAAATCGTATTGGCCCAGGCGAACCAGGAACGGGTGAAATCTTCGGGCCGGTCGGGATCGAAGGATTCGTGCATAAATCCGGTTCCGGCGTGGGTTCTTTTGAGCATCGAAAGGCATTTCAGGATCTCGGCATCATCGGTCGAGGTCATCGCCCGCATGATGATTCCCAGATGCCATATTTTCTCCAAACCGGTATGAGGACTGGAAATGCCCTCGGCCACCTTTCCCCGCAGAAAATAAGGATTATCTCCGCTCAAAAGCATTTTCCGCGTGTTGCGGTAAATTTTATCGTCGGCTCCCAAATAACCCAGATACGGGATCGAGACCAGATTCGGAACATTGGCGTCGTCCATCAGAAGCCTTCCGCCGAAACCGTCGATCTCGTAGGCGAAAACCCGCCCGTGCCCCGGCAGATCGAAAACCGCATATTGGCGGATCGCCCGGTCAACTTCCTCGGCCAAACCGAGACATTCTCCGGCAAAATCCTTTATTTTCAGCCCGTCCCGAAAAATTTCCGCCAGATTCCTCAATTCCACAACGGCAAACATATTTGAGGGAATCAGAAACGAAAGATTGGTCGAATCATCCGAAGGCCGAAAGGCCGAACGGATCAACCCGACCGGTTTGACGGGACGGCCGATGCCGTTAAACGGCGAAGAATCGATCATGCTTTCGGTTCGCCGGATAAATCTGTAATGGCTTTTGTTCCCTTTAAGTTGTTCGGTTCGGAAAGTTTTTATGATGAGCCCCATTGCCGACTTCCACTCTTCGTCAAAAGCCGAAAGGTCCCCGGTCGCCTTCCAGTATTGGTGAGACAAACGGATCGCGTAGCAAAGCGAATCGACCTCCCATTTCCTCTCGAAAACGCCGGGTTTGTTCAGTGGGCGGTCGTCATCGTGCCCGACCGAATCGTCCCGGTTAAAAGCGTTGGCGTAAGGATCGATCAAAATGCTGTGCGCCTGCCGGTGGATCAACCCTTTGATCAGCAACTGCAAATCCTTATCGTCCTTGACCAAAGGCAAATAGGGCGTAACCTGAGCGGTCGAATCGCGAAGCCAGAGAGCCTCTATGTCTCCGGTAATGACAAAGGAATCCGGCTTTTTGTCGCGGGTTCCGATTTCGACCGTCGTGTCGAGGGTATTGGGAAAACAATTCTCGAACATCCATCCGAGTTCCTCATCCCGGATTGCGGATTTAACCTCAGCAATTTTCGCCTCGACCGCCCGGCTGGTAAATTTTCGATCCTTGAGCGGCGGGCGTTTGCTGATAAATTGTGGCTTTTGGGAAAAAACCGGCCCGCCTCCAAGCAATATTGTTCCCGCCAGGGCAAAACCGGTATTTTTAAGAAAAACTCGTCTTTTCATCAACTTTTTTTCGGCGTCATTGGATTAATTGAACAAACCGTTGACGTAATCCTCGGGGTCGAAAACCATCAGATCATCGACCTTTTCCCCGATCCCGACGTAACGGATCGGAAGGTTCAATTCCTTGGAAATCGCCACGGCGATCCCTCCTTTGGCCGTTCCGTCGAGTTTGGTCAGAACGATTCCCGTAACGTCCGCCACCTTCATGAACTGCCGCGCCTGTTCCAGACCGTTCTGCCCGGTTACCGCGTCGATCACCAGCAGAGTCTCATGCGGGGCATTTTCCACCTCGCGCCCGGCGATCCGTTTCATTTTTTCCAGTTCGGCCATCAGGTTCGATTTGTTGTGAAGCCGACCGGCCGTATCAACGATCAGAACGTCGGCTCCACGAGCCTGAGCCGATTTCAAAGCGTCGAACAAAACCGCCGCCGGATCGGTTCCCTGTTTTTGCTGAATGAGCGGCGCTCCGGCCCTTTCCGACCAGATCTCCAGTTGTTCCGAGGCGGCCGCCCGGAACGTGTCGGCGGCGCAGATCATGACCTGATTGCCCTCGTCCTTGATCCTTTGCGCCAGTTTGCCGATGGTCGTGGTTTTTCCGACCCCGTTGACCCCGACGACCATCAGAACGTAGGGCTTGATCGAAAGTGAAACCTCGGTTTCCGAAGCGACGCCCTTTTCACCGGAATGCTGAAGGATGCTGAGCAATTCCTTTTTCATCGCCGTTTTCAATGCCTCAAGATCATTGATCTCCTGACGCGAGACTCCGCGGCGAACCGTATCGAGAACCTGAAAGGTGGTGGAAACGCCGATATCGGTGGAGATCAGCATTTCTTCGAGTTCCTCCAAAAAAGCCTCGTCGATCTTTTTCCGGTTTTCAAAGATCGTGTCGAGTTTGTTGTTGATCGAATCCCGCGTTTTGGAGATCGCCTTGTTGAATCTGACCCCGAACTCGCGCTCAACCGCTTCTTCCTGCGCCTTGAGTTCCTCCAGGCTTTTATCCAACCCGAGCGTGGAGGTCGAAAATTTATCCTTGTCTTTCTTTCTTCGCCAAAAAAATGCCATAAAAAAACCTACTTGTTTATTAAATCGAAATTGAAATTATAAACGAGTAGGTCTTTATTGTCAGTAATGGCCTGAGAATTTTTACTGACTTAAAAATTGAAAGGGCCTTTATCAACTCTTTTGTTTGTTTTTTTGAGTTTTTTATCAGGCTCCTTTAGAAAACCGCCCGGAAACTATTTCCATGCGGCGGAAAAATTGAATTTCTCCGAATTCCGATAAAGGGCAAAACCGAGGATCACGGAGAAAACAATCGAAAGATAGAAAGTTGAAAAACTTCCCAGAGCGATTGCCGGAAGATTTCCGATAAAAGGAAGATAAAAAGGAAATAAGACGATGTTCAAAACCATCGTGCTAACTCCCCAGAAAATCAATATGAGGAAGCTCATTAAAAGGATCTTGAAATAATCTCCGCCGAGGCGTTTGATGGTATCGAACCCGTAACTGGGGTTGATCGTGGCCAAAAACGAACGGGAATAACCCGCCACCAGACAGGCCGCCGGAAGATAAAAGAATCCCCATAAAAGAGTTATTATGGCCCCGAGAAGGAAGAGCGGCGCCATTTTGATCATGCCGGTCACCATTTTTCCGAAGGGGGACGAATTCATATCCGGCTCTTTTCCGACGACCGATTCAAGTTGCCCCTTCCGATGATCCTGGATCATTTTCTGAAGCCTTTGGACGTTCTGCTCCTCATCGTCGGTAAAAGTGTCCCGGTCGCCGAAAAACTCCTCGTCGGGATTCCCTTCTTCGTCAAACATCGGATCTGGCTTTTTGGAATCGGCCGGGGGTGCCGCCCGCCTTCCGGCGATGGTTTCCCTTTGGTTTTGAATAAATTCCGCATTGGCCGTGTTTTGTTCCTGAACGGCCGCCGAAAATGTTCTGGCCACATACCAGAACGAACCAATCACCAATGCCAGAAACAATCCGAAGCAAACCAGATAAACCCCGATGCACAAAAAGAACGGGTGAATGACATCGTTCCAGAGTTCGAAATCATCGAAACTGGGCATGAAATTCCGGTCTGTTCTCCCTTGAGAAAAATTCTCCACCGTATTGGCCAAAACGCCGAAAGTCAGCATATTGGCCATCATAAAGCAGAATATCGCCCCGAAGAGCATGAAGATCCCGCCGAATCCGGTGGCGGATTGTCCGATGGTAAACAGGGCGAACATAATGCCGCCCGCGATCAGGCTGGTTTTAAAGCGTAACGGATAAGCCAGCGCCTTGCCGAAATCGTCGAAACCGAAACCCCGGTCCATTTCGCTCCGGTAATGAGTTATTCGTTCCTCTTCGGCCTGAAGCCCGGCTATTTCCCGGCACAGTCCCCCGCAAAGCGGACAGGTCCTGACCGTTCCGCCGTAGGATTTCGGACAGGCCGAGCAAAACAAACTGGCGCAAACATCACAGACAAAGGCGGGTTCCGATTCGGGATGAAGATGACAGGCGTTGGGATTGACGATCTGACTGGGGTTTTCCTCAATCCGGAGTTCGGTTTCAGTTTCCTCACCTTGAGAATTCTCGAACGGTGTTTGTTCCGATTCCGGAGGTGCAGGGTAATCCTGGGAAAAATGGTCGAATTGCGTTTGATTTAAGCTTAAGGAAGAGGTGGAAAAGGTTGATTCACTTACCGGATTCGAATCCGTAGCCTCCGGTTCGACTTCCGGTTGGGAAACATTGGCGGAAATGTTTGGCGGAATGATATTTTGATCCTTGTTGTTGAAAAACGTAACCAACTTGGGAACCTTTCCGGCCTCCAACCAGCGAAGATTTCCGCGCCTGACCTTATCCTCCCGAATCACGGCGCCTTCATAGATCCATTGAACCAATTCATCAATATTTGTTTGGTAGATCTGGCCGTTTACCTCGACCTGCCAAACTTCCGCTTCATTCATTTTTTCTCCTGCCTTTTTATTTTTTTGGGAGGTTTGGTTTTACGCCACCTTTCGAGACCGGATCGGAGTTACCTGGGCCGGGCTTTCCGGCTCGGTCTCATTTTTGGTGTGATTTCGAAGTTTTACAACCCCGATCCCGATCTGCCCGTCGGCACAGGCCTCAACCAGCGCCTGAACCACTTTCCCGTCGTAGCGGGTTCCGACAAAACTCCCGATCCTCTCAAGGGCGGCTTTTAATTCCATCCCTTTCGAATAAGGCCGGTCGATTGTCATGGCGTCAAAGGTATCGGCAACCGAAACTATTTTCGCCTGCAACGGAATTTGATCGCCTTTTAACCCCTGCGGATACCCCTGACCGTTGACCATCTCATGGTGCATGTACATTCCGGGCAAAAATTCCTTCATCGCCGGGATGTTCTTCATGATCTTGTACCCCTGCTGCGGGTGGGTCTTCATGATCTCGTATTCCTCGTCGGTCAGGGCGGCCGGTTTTTTCAGGATCGCGTCATCGATGCCGATCTTTCCGACATCGTGAAGCAATGCGCTGATGCTGAGGGTTTCAAGCTCCTCTTCGCCCATCCCCATTCGCTGGCCGATGGCGACGGAAATCCGCCGGACCCTTTCGGAATGGCCCCTGGTGTAGCGGTCCTTTCCGTCGATGGCGGCCGCCAGGGCTTTAACCGTTCCGACGAACAGATCCTTGTTTTCCTGAGCGGCCTTGGCCAGTTTGGCGATGTGCTCTTCGAGCTTATCGCTCATCAGGTTAAAGGATTCACCCAGAGTTCCGATCTCCGTGATGTTGCTGGCGTCAACTCTGGTGGACAGATCGCCCTCCGCGATGGTTTGCGCAGCGCCGACCAATTTCAACAACGGGCGGGTCAATTGGCGGGCAAAAAAGGTGCCGATCAAGAGTGCCAAAAGCGCAAAGGCCAGACTGATCAGCCAGGTCTGACGGCGCATTTCACCCACCGAAGCCAAAGCCTTGGCCTCGTCCTGCATGACGATCACACCAAAGTTTACATCGGGGCTGAAACTGGCGGTCGAATATGCCCCGATCATGGCGTGTTCCTCGCCGTCGACCTCGGCGGTAAACGGAACCAGAGCCGATTGAATTTGTCGGTTGGTGGCCTTCCATTCCTGCACGATCCGCAAATTCGAATAGGATTTCTGCCCGGCAATGACATTCGGATCGGGATGAAAAACGGCGTTCCCGTTTTTATCGACAACAAAGACTATCGGCAAACCCGAAGACCAGAGTTGGGCCTCGGTCATCGGCTGGGTTTCAGCCATGATCCGTGCGATTTCCCTGACCGAAACGATGGCCATGACCGCAGCCGAGATTTGATTGTCGATCACGACCGGGGAGGCGATGGTGAACACGACCTCCCCGCTTGAATTGATTTTCTGCGGTTGGCCGAACACGAATTTATGGGTGTTAATTTCGGCCAGATTCGAGGTCGCAAGATCCTCGATCTCGGATTTGCGGATTGTTTCCGGCCGGAAAACCGCCAAAGACTCCCCTTGCGTGGGTTTGACGAACAGTGCCACCAGATTGGGGTTTTCCTTGAGGGTTTGGCTGAATTTCTCCTCGGTGTTCGGAGTCGAAAGGATGGAAATGTCGTTGTTGAGTTCGATCGCCCGGGCATAACTTCCGACCAGATCGCGATACCTTTGGGCGAAGATCTCAAGTTGGTTGGCCTTTTCCTGAACGAGTTGGGTTTGGTAACGGTTTTCCACCGCGCGAAGTTCCTTTCCGCTTTTGTCCGACAAGAACCAGCCCGTCAGGACGAGCGGCACCAACCCCACCAAAAGCAGGGTTACAATGACAAAATAAATCAGTTTTATTTTTCTAATTGAAAAAGGCATCTTGTTTGAATCGGAAGGCGAAAGGACTTTCGCTCCTTTCGATTTTAATTCAAACAAGCCTTTTTGGTCAACAACTTTTAACAATTGCCAACGGTCTTGTCAAACTTTTTTAACAATCACCAGAGTAATGTCGTCATTGGCGGGCGCCGTTTGGGTAAAGGCGGAAAGGGCCGATTCGACCTTGTCCCGAAGGCCGGAAGCCGAAGCGGCGATGTTCTTGCTGATGACCTGAACGAGTCGGTCGATTCCAAATTCCTCTTCGGCGGGATTATTGGCCTCGGTAACACCATCCGAGTAAATAACCAGGGACTCGCCGGAATTAAGCTGAGTTTCTCCGACCTCAAATTGGGCCTGAGGAAGGATGCCGAGGGGAAAACCGCCGGATTCAAGTTGCTCGACCGTTCCGTCGGCGTGCCCGATCAAAGGCGGGTTGTGGCCGGCGTTGATGTACTTGACGGCTCCGGTGGCCGGATCGAGTTCGGCGATAAATAAAGTGATAAACCGGTTGCTCGGCGTATTTTCAGCCAGATATTTGTTGATCGCCTCAACCGTTTTTTGAAGCGTCGTGTTGGCAACAACCTGAGCGTGGATCGAGGCGTGAAGACTCGACATCAAAAGGGCCGCGGCCGTTCCCTTGCCCGAAACATCCCCCAGAGCAATGATCATCCGTCCCTCTTGCTGGGGGATAAAATCGTAATAATCTCCGCCGATCTCGTAGCAGGAAAAAGAAATGCCCTGAAATTCGTAACCATCCATCACCGGCGGGGCGGCGGGCTGAAAACGCTGTTGGATCTCGGTTGCCAGTTCGAGTTCCCTTTCCATCCGCTCACGCTCCATCCGTTCCTCGGTAAGGCGGGCGTTCTCGACCCGGATCGAGGCCACCGATGCGAGAGTGGTCAAAATGTTCAGATGCTCCTCGGTAAAGGTCGTCTGGGTCGTCGGAGAGTCGGCGTAAACTATTCCGAAAACCTCGTTTTCGTTGACGCTCAGGGGTACCGCCAGAACCGACCTGATCCCCAGAAGGGCCATCGTCTGACTGGCGTACCGGGGATCGTGCTGGGCGTCCGAGGTCAAAACGGACTTTCCGTTTTTCATCACCTCATCCATTACGGTGCGGGAAATCCTGACCTCATCAAGCTGTTCGTTCTTATCCCTTTCTCTGGCGACGGCGATCTGCATTCCGTCTTCGGCCGAATCATCCCGAAGCATGATCACGCATCTTTGAGCGGGAACGGCCTCGAAAACAAGGCTTGCCACCTGACTCAGGGTGTCCTTTAATCCGCTGGCCGACAAAAGCGCCACTCCCACTTTGCTGATCAGGGCCAGCAATTCGTTGCGGGTCGAAACCTGCGATTCGAGGATCTCGGCGGTCGGGTTTTTCCGATGGGCAAAGGCGATGGTCATAGAGGGATCAAGAGCCTCCGTGTTATCGGCGATCAGGGTGGCGTTCCGATTTTGATTGAGTCTCTCATCCTCAAAAATTATCGTCGTTTCGCCGATCTGTATTTCCCCGCCCGAAGTCAAGGGGATCGGCATCGAAACCACCGAACCGTTGTACCGGGTTCCGTTGGCCGACCCGAGGTCCTGCAACCACCAGGCATCCCCCTCTTGCCGGACTTCGGCGTGGAGTCGCGAGGCAAACGCGTCGGGAATACAAACGTCGCTTCGGGCCGAACGACCGATGGTTGTCCGGAGTCTGTTCAAGGCGACCTTTTCCGTGGGATGTTCGGAATTTTTTATTATTAATTGGGGCATAAAATTTCAAATCAAACGGAAATCGATAAAATCATCAAGTTTTTTTGGTTAATTTCTTCTGAGCTTTTTTCCCTTTCAATTTGTTATTGGTTGATTCCCCGGGTTTAACAAATTTCTTTTCGACCCGCCGACGTCCGTAAACGACCACCGTGCCGGCGAGGTAATCGTGTAGAGCGCGGGCGTTTCGGTTAAAGACCGAAAAAACAAACCCCAATCCCAAAGTCAAGGCCGTTAGGGGATAACCGATAAGATGCCGCAGAAGCAGGCTTCCGAGCGTCGGATTGGTGCCGTCCATCTTGACAACCCTCAAGCCGGTCAGCATTTTTCCGATGCTTTGCCCGGTAAACAGCGGGAAAATGACGAAATTGGTCAACCCAAGCAAAACCGTGATCAGCCAACCGGTGTTGTTGATCTCGCTGTTGAGAAGTTTGGCCCCGTCCTCACCGGAAAATCTGGCCAGCAAAATGCTTATGACCGGAACTGAAATCAGAAGGATATAATCGATCAGAAGCGCCCCGCACCTCAACATAAAAGGGGATTTCAGACGATCCACGTCAAAATCCCGGACAATTTTTTGGGTTTTTATTCTTTTGGCCGGAACGGCTCTTTCTACTCTTGCACTCATAAAAAAATCAGGGGATGCGGCGATCTATTCAGAAAAAATTCAACCGAGAACAAAATGTAAGGTCGTATCGCCCAGTTTGATCTTATCCCCGTTGGTCAAAACATGCGGTTTATTCGGAACCAACCGAAAAGCCTCGTTGACGACCGGCAAAAGCAGGGTTCCGTTTGAGGACCCGAGGTCCTCGACCAGATATTGGTTGCCTTCCCGCCAAATCCGGGCGTGTCGCCTGGAAATCTTGGTTTGCGGATCAAATTTTGAAAGATCCACTTCGGGAAAGATATTAGACATCGGATCGCGCCGCCCGACCAGATTATCATCTTTTTCAATTGTATAGGTCGGCGATTCGAGTTCGTTGGTTCCGAGGATCATCAATTTTGCCGTCATCGGAGCCGAAGCGTAGTTTTCGGCGTGAACCCCTTTTTGGGCGATCGGCTGTTTGGCGCCGCAAAAGGCGCAGAAAAGATCCGAGGCGACAATGCTTTGGCCGCAGAATCCGCAAAAAACCTTTTCATCCGAAAGGGGAACCGCCTGCGGGGTTTCCCTGACTCCGTAGGTAACCTTGTTGGCTTTCAGATTTTCAAGATGCTCGTCAAGTTCCTGCCGCATCTTGGCGGCCGAACGGATCCGTTTTTCGGCGTTGTATTCAACAGACTGCATCAAAATCCTCTCGATCTGATCCGAAAGTTTGGGATTTATCTGCCGGGGCCGCGGGTTTTTCTGAAAATCAAAGATCAGCAAAGGATTGTTTTGCGGATCGGAACCGGTCAAAAGGTGAAACATGGTTGATCCGAGACTGTAAATGTCGGAACGGGGCTCGACCTTTCCGCTAAACAACTCCGGCGGAGCATAACCCATTGTTCCAACGGCCGTTACACCTTTCTCCTCTTTGTTGATCCAACGGGCGATGCCGAAATCGATCAACATGATCCGGCCGGTATTTCCGTCGATCATGATATTTGCGGGTTTCAGATCCCGATAAACGATCGGCGGTTGTCTTTTGTGCAGGTAATCCAAGACATCGGCAATCTGGGCTGCCCATTCAACAACCGTTTGTTCCTCGATCTGCCCGTTCGGGGCGGCCCTCAAACGGGAGGCCAGATCTCCGCCGTTGATGTATTTCATCACCAAATAAAAACGGCCTTCCTTTTCATCAAAAAAATAGTCGTAAATGGTCGGTATCGCCGGATGATCGAGCGAGGTTAACAGAATGGATTCCCGTTGGAAATCATTAATGGCTTTTTCCTGCTGCGTTTCCTCAATATAGGATTGAACCATTTCCTTGACGGCCCGCAAGACCCCGCCGAGATTTTTGTCGCTGGCAAGATAAACCGCCCCCATTCCCCCGCCGCCGATCTTTCGGACGATCTCATACCGTCCGTTGAGAACGGTTCCCTCATCCAACGGCTTAAGTTTGGCCTTTTTACCATCGGTATCGCCCACGCCGATGTTGGGAGTTGTATAGGAACGCGATTCTCTGGCATCATCCGACTCGGGCTCTTTCGGTTCCTCGGGTTCGGTCTGAGCGGCCACGACCGGTTCAGCCTTTTCCGGTTGGGGCTGGGGCCGGGGTTCGATCGGAGGAACTTTTACTTCCGTTTCCTCGACCGGTTCCTCGGTTTTTTCCTGATAATTTTCGATTATCCGAACCGAATCGAACTGCGAACCACCGGGGTCGGTTATCTCCGGTTCGAGTTCAATATCTGGTTTGGAAATGGAAGCCCCGAGATCATCATCTTCTTGGCGAAAAGGATTTTCAACCGGTTCCGGAGTAAAATCCGCACCGGTTTGCGAACCGGACTCGGGGGATATTTCCAGTGGGTCGGATGCGACCGGGTCGGGTTCAACCGCCTCGACGATTGAGGGCGTTTCCCCCGAAAACCGGGCGGGAGGACCTTGTTCTTCCGAAACTGTTTCCTCTTCCCCAACCGGTGAGGGTGAATCTTTTTCAAATTGAACCGGCGGACCATTTTCAACTTCTGAATCGCCCGTTACCGGCGGAATTTGATCGGAAAATTCAACCGGGGGTTGGGCTTCGGGATGAGCGCCTTCCGAAACCGGAGCCATTCCGATTTCGTTCCCGGAAACCTCACTTTCAATGGTTCCCGTCTCCTCCTTTTCAACTGCTTCGGTTTCCGGGGGTTCGCCGGTTTGCCCGGTTGGAAACGGTTGGGGACTCGGTTCGGCGGATGGTGAAAATTCCTGCCTTGGGGCTTCCGTCGATATCGGCTCGGTCGATTCAATAACATCCGAAGTTTCCGGTTTAAAACTCTCCGAAACCGGTTCGGATTGACCGGAGTGGCTTCGGGACACCTCCGGCGGTTGACTTTGTTCGGAAACCGCCCGGGAGACCGGTTCTTCAACTGCCGGCGGTTGTTCACTCAAACCGATTTCCGGAACGGTTTGTGGAACTTCCCCTTCAGAAATCTCGATTGAATCGGTTTTCATCTGAAGGTTTTCTTCCGTCCTCATCCGGGGATAATCGTCCGTTTTTCCACCGATTCCGGCATCATCGGAGGCAGAAACCTGGGGCGTGGGGACCGGAACGGCGCCGCCCGAATTCACGGCTTCGACCGATTCCGGTGGAGACACCGGCAAATTCGATTCGGCCGGGGCCTTTTCCGATTGATCGACCTCACCCAGCGTCTCAGCTACCTCGGATTGATCAATGGCAATGGTATTGGCCTGAGATTCCTCCACTTCCCCGCCGGAAACCTGAACGGGTTGGATCGAAATTCCGCAAAAGGGGCAAAATAAATCGATTTCTGCGACTTCTTCGCCGCATTCGTGACAAAAGGACATTTTTTTAGTTTTCCAAATTAGTGGTTAAGTTTAATTAGTGATATTGAACCTGAGAAATGTCTTCCCGACAATTATCTCATCTCCGTCATTCAAAAGATGCGAATTGCCCGGAATCAAACGCTTTCCCCGATTTATATAAGTACCATTGGTCGACCCCAAATCCTCGATCAGATATTTTTCATTTAAATGTATTATCCGGGCGTGCCGCCGGGAAACCTTGGCCTCATTATCGTAAGCGTCCAGATCGACATCCGGGAAAATACCGTTATCCGCATCCCATCTCCCGATATAAGACTCATCCGTCGCCAGGGTGAATTCCGTTCCGACCGCCTCTCCCCGTTCGATAATCAACACGGCATGCCCCCCTTTGGCATTGGGCCGGGCATTTTGTTCGGATTCAATCTCTCCCCCCTTGAAATCCTCCCCCATCGGCGGCAGTCCGACCGAGGTTATATTGGCTGATTGATAAAGAGGAGTTTCGGAAATTTGCGTTTGGTAATTTTGCGGCCCGTTATTGGTTTTTTCCCGGTTAAGGCTTTTGTTCAAATTGGCTCCGCATTCATCACAATACTGTGAATTATCGAGATTTTCCGTTCCGCAAATTTGGCATTTAGTCATCTTTTTCAACCTACGATATTATTTAAGTAACTTATGATTCCAGCATAACATTTTAACCTGTAAATCTTTGTTCGTAAATCGTAAATCTTAGGCAATCATTCGTCAATATCTAATGTGCCCCCCAAAATATATGATTTTTGGTTTGTTTTTCAAAACCAATTACTGATACATTTTTTTGAAACTAATTCGAATTTTCACACGTAGTTAAGACTTGACGAATTCGGTCAAAAATTTTTGCTTAAAGATTTATAAACTAAACAAATAAAAAGCTTAAGAGGAAAAGAAACATGGCAGTCAGCCGTAAAGGAAAATTTATTATTGGCGGATCCGCAATCGTTTTATTGTTAATTATTATCATTGCCGCCGTTTTTGCAACCCGGAAGGATGTCCCGGAGGTAACGGTTGTAAAATTGGAAACCCGGAAGGAACTTCGGTCAAACGTTACCGCTTCAGGAGAGGTCCGGCCAATTCAATTCATAAATCTGACAAGTGAAGTTCAGGGACGAATCGAGGATATTTACGTCAAAGAGGGCGATGTGGTGGATGCCGGAACGCCTTTGGTCAAACTCGATCCGACCCAACTCCAATCAAGCACGGATGCCCAATTGGCCGCTCTTCAGGCCGCTCAAAGCGACGCCCAAGCAAATCAAACCCAAATCACAGCGGCCCAGAATCAACTTTCTCAGGCCCAACAGGGGCTAAATGCATCGCAGGCTCAGGTTGATACAGCGCTTCAACAAGTTGCCTCGGCCCGCCAACAGGTGGTGGCCGCTCAAACCGATGTTGACCGGGAACAGGTCAATCTGAACGTCGCCCGCCGGGAGTTGAAACGCAATGAGGAATTGTTGGAAAGCGGTGTTATCTCAAGATTGGAATACGATCAGAAAAACGACGCCGTTCTGACCGCCGAAGTTGCCCTGCGCAACGCCCAAGCGCGACTTAAAGCCCAGCAACTGGCCGTCAACGAGGCCGAGGCCCGAGTCAAGGAAGCCCGCGCCAGAGCAAATCAACAACAGGTTTCGGTCAAAGACGCACGGAGAGGAGTTGAAACCGCCAGCCTGAGCGCTCAGGCCAGTATGGAACGGACCCGCCAGCAAGCCGCCGTTCTGCGGGGGCAACGGACCCAGCGGGATAAAACATTGCAGGTGGCGCCGATCAACGGGGTCATCGCCGATATTCCCTCCAAAGTCGGAACTTTTGCGGTTGCCGGGCTTTCGACCACACCGCTTTTGACCATCGCCGATATGTCCACCGTCAACGTCGAAGTCAAGGTCGATGAAACCGAAATTGATAAGGTTGCCGTTGGTCAATCGGTCAAGGTCAAGGTCGATGCTTTGGGTGATGATGAGATCCAGGGCGAGGTAACGCAAAAAACACCTTTGGCGGTCGGCAAATCCCAAACCACGGGAGGTCTTTCGACCAACATCAACGTTCAGGAAGCGAAAGAGTTCCGGGTCGTCATCAAACTAACCGATATGAGCGAGGAAATTCGCGGTTCACTTCGGCCGGGTATGAGCGCGACCGCCGTTATCAACACAAAAACCGCCGAAAACGTGATCGCCGTTCCCCTCCAGGCGGTGGTTGAAAAGAAACCCGAGGCCAGTCCATCTCCGGGCGGGGAAGCAAACGCCGCTCCGGAACCCGCCGACAAACCCAAACCCGTCAAAGGCGTTTTCGTTCTGGACGGAAACAAAGCCAAATTTGTCGAAGTTGAAACCGGCATCACGGGGGAATCCGATATTCAGATAACTTCCGGCCTTTCCGAAGGTCAGGAGGTAATTACCGGCCCCAGCCGGATCCTGAACACGCTGAAGGATGGAACCATTGTCAGAAAACAGATCAAGAAGGAGGGTGGAAGTTCACCGTCCTAAGCTCAGGCTTTTTTTCAGGCGGTTTTATCCAAAATTTTATGGAAAACAACCAAAACATGGAATTTAAAGGAAGCGTGACCGATCCGGTTCCTCAGGCTCTTATTTCGATGCGGAACATCTGGAAGACATATCAGATGGGAAACGAGGAACTTCACGCTTTACAGGGAGTGACTTTCGAAGTCCAGAAAGGCGAATATGTTGCGATAATCGGCCCTTCGGGTTCGGGAAAATCGACTTTGATGAACCTGATCGGGTGTCTTGATACGCCCTCCAAAGGCCAATATTGGATCAACGGCAAACTGGTTTCGGCCATGACCGACGATCAACTGGCCCAGATCCGGAACAAGGAAATCGGGTTTGTTTTCCAGACATTTAACCTTTTGGCCCGGGCCACCGCCCTTCACAACGTCGAGTTGCCTTTGATCTACGCCGGCCTCCGGGCGGGCGAAAGACACGATAAGGCCACGGCCGCCTTGAGTTCGGTGGAACTCGGCGACCGGGTTTTACATAAACCCAACGAACTTTCCGGCGGTCAGCGCCAACGGGTGGCGATCGCCCGGGCGTTGGTAAATCATCCGTCGATCCTGCTGGCCGATGAACCCACCGGGGCGCTCGACACCTCCACCAGCTATGAAATCATGACCCTCTTCGAAAAACTGCACGAGGAAGGCAATACCATCATTCTGGTAACCCACGAACACGATATTGCCGAAAGAGCCCATCGGATCATCACCATCAGAGACGGAGAGATCGAAAGCGACGAGCGGACCAAATGATCGAAAACCTTCCGGGTTATATTTCAATAACTTTTATTCTGACCACTTTCCTCACCATTGGTTTTTTGATTCACGCCGTCCGGAAAACCGTCCTGCAAACCACTCCCGCCAAAATCCTGATCACCATAATTCCCTTCTGGCTTTTTTTTACGGCCACAATGGCGCTCGGAGGGTTTTACGCTTTTACCGGATCGGCGCCTCCGAGGGTGTTTTTGTTCGGGGCTTTTCCGGCTTTTCTGGTTATTGTTTTCTTTTTCATTTTCTTCCGGAAAAATTTTGTTGATCGACTGCCGCTTAGAACATTGACGCTTTTGTCGGTAATTCGGATTCCGGTCGAAATCGTTCTGCTTTGGCTGTTTCAACAAGGTGCGATTTCCCGTTTGATGACCTTTGAGGGATTCAATTTTGACATCCTGTCGGGTCTTTCGGCCCCTTTAATTTATTGGCTTGCCTTTCGGGAAAATAAAATCAACCGGCCACTTCTAATCGGCTGGAACATCGGCGCTTTGATCCTACTTATTATTATCGTTTCGATCGCCGCCGTCGCACTTCCCTCTCCGATGCAACAAATCGCTTTTGATCAACCCAACCGGGCCGTCATGTATTTTCCCTACATCTGGCTCCCGGCCATCGTGGTCCCGATCGTTTTATTTTCACATTTGGTCAGTTTGAAACAACTGCTTTTTTCCCGTTCATCTTCTGAAACCGGTTAATCGCCGCCCCCGTATCAATAAGATATGGCAATCGGTTCGACAATCCTTCTCCTCAAAGAATCCTTTTGGCAGGCAATTAGAAGTCTGCGAAGCAATAAATTGCGAACCTTTTTAACCCTTTTGGGAATAATCGTCGGCGTCACAGCGGTGATCGCCGTTATGACGATCATTAACGGTCTGGATCAAACCGTAGCCAGCACTTTTTCGGCTCAGGGTTCGACCGTTTTCAGCGTTTCCAAAAGGCCTCTGGTCATCACTTCACGGGAGGATTTCATCAAATTCAACAAAAGAAAGGACGTTACCAAAGAAGACGCCGACGCCATCGCCCGCCTTTGCAAACTCTGCTGGCGGATCGGGACCGCCATCAACGGCAACGGTCTGGTCAAATTTCGGGACAACCGTTCGGATAATGTGGCGGTCCGGGGTCTAACCATTTCGATGTTCCAGATCGAAAACGTCACCATTCAATCCGGTCGAATCTGGACCAAAGAGGAGGGCGAAGCCGGCAAAAATGTGGCGGTGATCGGAACCGATCTTCTTGAAAACCTGTTTGACAACCGAACGGCCGATGATGTTTTGGGTGAAGAAATAAGGGTTGACGGCATTCCTTACAGAGTTCTGGGAGTGGCCGCCCCTTTTGGCAAGGTTCTCGGATTTTCCCGGGACAATTTCGTTTACCTGCCATTTCAAACGGGTCAAAGACTGTTCGGGGCCAAGGACTCGATCACGGTTCACATACAGGTTCGGGATTCCGCCGAATTCGAAACCGCCAAAGACGAGGTCAGAACAATAATGCGCAACCGTCGGGGGAAGACTTTTTCCGATCAGGATGACGGTTTCGCCGTGGAATCACAGGACGCGTTCATCGGAATTTATCAAAACGCCACCTCGGGGATTTATTTTGCCACTTTCGGAGTGGCGGTCATTTCCCTTGTGGTCGGGGGCATCGTCGTAATGAATATAATGCTGGTTTCGGTTACCGAAAGGACAAAGGAGATCGGCCTCAGAAAAGCGGTCGGAGCCAGACGAAATGACATCCTGCAACAATTTTTGATCGAATCGGTAACGGTAACGATTTTCGGCGGGGCGATCGGAGTTTTGACCGGTTACGGTTTGGCTTATTTGTTGGCCACACTGATGGGATTCCCTCTGATAATCAATTTTCAATCGGCCATTTTGGGAGTAACTGTTTCCTTTGTGGTAGGTTTGATCAGCGGGATCTATCCGGCCTTTCGGGCCTCCAAACTCAACCCGATCGAGGCGATGAGAAACGAGTGATTTTTTTATTTTTGGCAATTGGGATAAAAAACTTCTTTTTGAAAAATGAGATTTGAAGATCTGAAAGAATCAACCTTGATGGCGCTGGACACCCTCCGGGCCAACAAACTCCGGTCGAGTTTGACGATCCTCGGAGTTTCGGTCGGGGTCTTAACGGTTCTTTCCATGGTTTCGATCATTCAGGGACTCAACAAAACCTTCGCCGAACAGATCGAATCTTTGGGGTCGAACACGATCTTTGTCTCAAAATTCGAACCGAGTTTCGGACGCCCGCCCAAACAGGAGGAACTCCACCGCAAGGAACTGACGATCCAGGACGCCGATGCCATCCGTCAGGGATCTAACGCCATCGCCGAGGTTGCCCCCTTTCAAAGAAAAATTGCCGAAACGGTTCGTTACAAGGAAGCCCAGACCGATACGCCGCTTCTTTTCGGGGTGACACCGGAATATAATTTCACCATGTCCCAATTTGTCGATGAAGGCCGATTTGTCTCCGAAATCGACATCAGCGAACGGCGCAATGTCGCCATTCTCGGCCGGGATGTGGTCAAGGCCTTATTCAAGGATTACGAGGAACCGATCGGAAAGGACATAAAAATTCAGGGACGGGATTTTCACGTTGTCGGAGTGATGGAAGATCTGGGATCATTCTTCGGTCAATCGCGCGACAATTCGGTGTTCATTCCCCTGACCACGATGCAGAAATATTATCCGGAAATCGTTCCGCCCCAAATGGTGTTTGTCATCATCATCCGCCCGAAAAGCCGGGCCGATGTAAAACAGGCGATGGATGATGTTCGCGACATTCTGCGCCGTCAGAGACAGGTTCCTTTCGGCCAACCGGATAATTTCGGAATCTCCTCCCAGGACGCGCTTTTGGACATTTACAATCAATTGACCGGTGCCACTTATCTGGTTTTGACCGCCATATCGGCCGTCGCTCTGATGATCGGTGGGATCGGGGTGATGAACATCATGCTGGTTTCGGTTACCGAAAGGACAAAGGAGATCGGAATCCGGAAGGCGGTCGGGGCGACGGCCTTTAACATTCTTTCGCAGTTTTTGATCGAAGCGGTCATCCTGACGGCGATCGGCGGATTGATCGGTCTCTTTATCGGCGAAGGGCTCAGCTATTTGATCAACAGCTTTTCGCCTCTGCCCGCCTACATCCCGGTTTGGGCGGTTTTCATGGGCCTGATCGTTTCGGCCGGGATCGGGATTATTTTCGGGCTTTACCCGGCCTGGAAAGCATCGAATTTAAACCCAATCGATGCTTTAAGATACGAGTAAATTCTTTACAAAATTTTACATAAAAACGTAACCTTGTTGAATAAACTGCGTATATAATGGAAAATATCCTCTCGAATCAAAATCCCCTGATAAGGAATTTTTTATGAATTTTACCGAAACACTAAAACTTGCACTTTCGGCAATCTGGGCGCACAAACTCCGTTCGTTTTTAACCCTTCTGGGAATGATCATCGCCGTGACGGCCTTTATGGTCGTTCTTTCGGTTTTGCAGGGGTTTAATTCCTACGTTGATGAAAAAATCGCGGGGGTCGGTTCGAACTCATTTACCGTCATGCGTTTCAGTTTCGAAGATTTTCGGGACACCGACACCCTGGCGGCGGCCCAGCGCCGCAACAAGGATCTGACTTTTGAGGAACTGGAATTCATCCGCAAAAACGGGGATTTGATCAAAATGATCGGGGCCAAAGCCCGGGGGAACCGGGCCGAGGTCAAACGCGGGTCGGAAATTCTGGAAGACGTAAATGTTGAGGGAACCGAACCGATCATCGCCGAGATCGACAAAATCGAGATCGAGGACGGGCGGTATTTCATTGATGCCGAAAACAGCGCTTCCTCCCGGGTTGCATTTATCGGGGCCGACATTGCCAACAAATTATTTCCCCGGACTTCGGCCGTCGGTGGCGAAATCAGCATCCGGGGGTTGCCGTACCGGGTGATCGGAGTGGCCGTGGCCAAGGGAACCGTTTTCGGTATGCCCCAGGATAACTTCATCCAGCTTCCGATCAAAACCTACGAGACCAATTTCGGCGCATTGACCGGAGGAAGGGGTCTTTATTTTCTCGGTGTGGCTTATTCGGACAAACTGTTCGACGATTCCGTCGAACAAGCCCGCACTCTGTTGCGGATCAAAAGAAAAATCCCCTTCGGAGAAAAGGACAATTTCGGAATCCGCACTCCGGACGCCATCTCCAACCTGAGAGACAGCGTTCTAGGTCCGATTTTTACGGTTATTATCATCGTTCCGACCATCGCTCTGGTCGTCGGAGCAATCGTCATCATGAATATTATGCTGGTCGCCGTAACCGAAAGGACCAAAGAGATCGGGATCCGGAAAAGCCTCGGGGCCAAGCAATCCGACATTCTCCGCCAATTTCTGTTCGAATCCGGCACACTGGCCGCCATCGGCGGGATCATCGGTCTGATTTTGGCGGAACTGATCGGTTTAATTATCTCGGCCAAAATTATTCAAACCGTCATTCCCTGGTACGCGGCGGTCATTGCCATCGGCGTTTCGGCTTTGGTGGGAATTTTAGCCGGTTTGTATCCGGCCTGGAAGGCGGCTCTGCTTGATCCGATCGAGGCTCTTCGAACCGAATAAGATGGATGGGAAAATTTTATGATAGGAACTTCTTTTACCGAAAACTTCAAAATGGCCATCTCCACCCTGCGAAGCAATAAGTTGCGGTCGCTTTTGACGATCATCGGCGTCATCATCGGCGTGGTGGTCGTGATGGTCATCTCCTCGATCATCAGCGGAATCAATGTGGCGGTCGAAAAGCAGGTCGAATCCTTCGGAACAACATCGATTTTTCTCTATAAATTCGACATAGGGTTTTCCACCGGCCGCCGCTCGCGCGAGGAGAGGATGCGCAAACCTCTGACCTTTGAGGACGCCCAGGCCTTGAAAAAACTGCCGACAATCGAAACGGCGGTTCCTTTCCTGGACGTTTCCAGCGACCGTTGGGGTCAAAAAATCCTTGTAACCGGTGAAAACGGAAAGACCTCATCGGCCGTTCAGTTGCAGGGGACGACTCCCGATATTGAAAAAACGACAACCGAGGTCCTGCTCAGAGGGCGCTGGTTTACCGAAAGCGAGAATGAAACCAAAGCCGATGTTTGTCTGATCGGTCAGGCGGTGGTTGAAGGTTATTTTCCCTTCCGCGACCCGATCGGAGAAAATCTGGAGATCGGTGGCCGTCAATTCCGGGTCATCGGGGTTTTGGAAAAAAAGGAACAATTCCTCGGCGGCGGCGGCGGCGACAACGACCAGAGCAACGTTATTTATATGCCGATGGGAGCCGGCTTGCGGTTAAAACCCTACTCGGACGATCTGTTCATTTTGGCGGTCGCCAAACCCGGGAAATTGGATGAGGCAAAGGATCAGGTTCAGGATCTGCTTCGTGTCAGGCGGAGGGTTCCTTTCGGGGAGAAAAATAACTTTTCGATGGAAACGGCCGCCAGCATCATCGACCAGTTCAAATCCATCACTCAAAGTGTTTTTCTTGCGATGGTGGCGATTTCTTCGGTCGGTCTGATGATCGGCGGAATCGGCGTCATGAATATTATGCTGGTGTCGGTAACGGAAAGAACCCGGGAGATCGGAATTCGTAAGGCCATCGGGGCCAAACAGTCCGATATTCTCCTTCAGTTTTTGATCGAGGCCGGAACTTTGACGGGGTTGGGAGGTTTGATCGGCCTCGGCATCGGTTGGCTTTTGACCTTTTTGATACGACTTGTGTTTCCCTCATATGTCCCGCTCTGGGCTCCCGCCCTCGGTTTTTTCGCCAGCGTCATTATCGGTTTGATCTTCGGGATTTTCCCGGCCTGGAAGGCGGCCCGGCTCGATCCGATCGAATCCTTGCGGTATGAATAAAATCTCCGCCACAAAAAGAAGATCCGAAAAGCCACCTGCTTTTCGGATCTTCTTCTGTTATGTAAGAGTTAGAAATTACTTTTTCACAAAATTTTCAGCTTGGATTTCCTGAAATAAGAGCCAAAACCACTCGAATCGTTATCCCGACAAGGGCAAAAATCAAAACCACCGCCCAGGCCGATCCCTTCGTAAGTTTACCGGTTTTGTGTAATCCGATGGCGGCCAAAATCCAACCCCATATCAGGAAGAAATCAAAAACGCTGATCAAAGTTGTCAGGACAGGCATCTCAGCCCCGCCGACGAAAAGAGTCGGATTGGCCGGCACGAGCCCTTTTTGTCCGGCCGTTACCTCGATCTCATCGGCCGATTTTAAAAACAGGACGATGAGATTGGCCACATAATAGATGACAGCGGGTGGAAATGACGAATAGACCCAAACTGAGAGGGCCTGAAGATAGGTTATTGATCCTCCCATCACTTTTCCGCCCAACCAATAGAACAAACCACCGAGGGCGAGACCGATCAGGACAAAAATCGGAACGGCATACCTGACCACGCTGCTGATGGTCATCTGCATATTTACGGCCTGTGTTTTTTGTTCCGGGGTCATACTTGCGGCCCTCGGGTTCTTGTCAATTTGTTCCGAAATATAACTTCTTATTCGCTCGGTTCCGATCTTTTGTTGGAAGGAAAAGACCCAGGCCATCGTTATTATGCAGATAATGACAGCGGCAAAAATGAATCTGGGCTTTCGGCGCAGATCTTCAAAAGTCCGCCCCGGCTCGAAGAAAATGCTTCCAAGCGTACCGACTTCCGACATTTCCGGTTCCTGCTTTTCGGCTGCAAGTTCTTCCGGGAGGGGTGGTGCCTGCCAAATTTCTTCCTGTTCCTCGACCATATTTTCGTTCTCTTCGTTCATATTCGTATCCTCGGCTATTTCCGCCGTTCAAAAACCTCTTATAAAGGTTTAATAAAGTTCCAATTTTTTTGAGTAAATCCAACTTTAATACGCTCCGGTTCTTTCAAACGTTTCAAATTCGGTTCAAGGAAAAAAGCGATTTTCTTTTAAACAAAAAGGATTCATTATCGGCCTTCCTCTTCGCCCAATTCGGGGACATTCTGGTAACCTTCGTTTCTGATACAGGCTGAAAAATGATCGGGGTGGATCTCTTTTAATTCCGGCTCGATCACCGCACAGTCCTCGATCGCCAAAGGGCAACGGGTTCGAAAATGACAGCCCGAGGGAGGGTTGATCGGAGTCGGAACATCACCCTGAAGGACGATCCTGTCCCGCTTTTTCTTCGGATCGGGAACCGGAATGGCCGAAAGCAACGCCTGCGTGTAGGGATGGAGCGGATTATCGTATAACTCACGGCTCTCGGCAATTTCGACGATCTTCCCGAGGTACATAACCGCCACCCGGTTGGAGATATGTTCGACCACCGCCAAACCGTGAGAAATAAACAAAAAGGTCAGACCGAGTTCGGCCTGTAAATCCTGCAGTAAGTTGACCACCTGGGCCTGAACCGATACGTCCAGAGCCGAAACCGGTTCATCGGCGATGATCAATTTCGGATTCAAAGCCAGGGCCCTTGCAATTCCGATCCGCTGACGTTGACCGCCGGAAAATTCGTGTGGGTAGCGATACATGTAATCGGCGTCCAGACCGACCTTTTCCAGAAGTTCGGCGACCCGTTCCTTTCGACCGGACTTATCCCCGATCCCATGAATTTTTAAAGGTTCTCCGACAATTGAAAGAATGTTCAAACGGGGGTTGAGCGAAGCGTAAGGGTCCTGAAAAATGATCTGCATTTCTCGGCGCAGTTTTCTAAGTTCCCCGGTGGAGATTTTCAAAATGTCCCTACTCTCAAAAAAAACCTCGCCCGAGGTCGGCTCGTAAAGCCGCAAAAGGCAACGACCGACGGTCGATTTTCCGCAACCCGATTCTCCGACCAAACCGAGGGTTTCACCCGAAAAGATATCGAACGAAATGCCGTCCACCGCCCGGACAACCTCATCGCTGTTTTCGACCGGAAAATGCTTGACCAGATCCCGGATTTGAAGCAGTTTTTCGGTTTCGCTTTGTTCTTCGGTTTCAATCATTTTTTCCAATTCTCTTTGATAATGGCCCATCTTTCATGGTCGCACCAGCGTCCACCGATCTTCAAATATCCGGGGGAAAAACCCTCTTTTGAAAATCCGTTTTTCTTGACGACCGCGATCGAAGCAAGGTTATGCGGCTGGATATTGGCCTCGATCCGGTGGAGCTTCAAATCGGTAAAGGCGTATCGCAAAACGAGCCCGATCGCCTCGGTCATCAAACCCTGGCCGGTGAATTTTTCGGCCAGATAATAGCCGAGGTAGGCGTTTTGGAAACCGCCCCGAAAGATCTGTGAAAGGTTCAATGCCCCGGCGATAGCACCCTCAGGTTTCCGGCAAATCAGAAATGTCTCGTTTTCGGGCCTCTCATTTTTGGCCACGAATTCTATATAGGTCTTCCCATCTTTCGGCGGGTTGACCAATCCCCGATGAAATTTCCGGCTTTGTTTATTTAATTCGGTAAATTCCTCAAGATCATCCATTCGAGGATAACGAAGAAAGACTTTTTTTCCGGTTACTTGAATTTCCAAAATCGGACCTCCCGCATATTTTAGCTTGTGAAGATCAAATGGCTTCAACCCTCGTTTAAATTTAAGTCTGCGCCGATTTGTTGTTCCCCGCCGCCGTTTGGCTGAAACAAAATACACCGGACCTCAACGTCCCTGTGAATTTGAAAGAGCGGAATCTCTTCATTCCGGCATTCGGGCATCCTGAACTCACACCTCGGTTCGAAATGACAGCCCGGCGGCAGGTCGGTCGGACTGGGGACGATTCCCTCGATCGTCGAAAGCCGGGTTTCCTTTTCCTGCCCGATCCCTCTGGGTTTCGGAACTGATCGCAAAAGGCCTTGGGTATAGGGATGTTTGGGATGATCAAACAATTCATCCACCTTTGATTCCTCAACAATTTTACCGGTGTACATGACGCAAACCCGATCCGCCACCTCGGCCACGACCCCAAGATCGTGGGTGATCAACAGAACCGCCAGTTTTCGGGTTTTTCTTAAATCATCAAGCAGTTCAAGGATCTGAGCCTGAATCGTAACGTCCAGGGCGGTCGTCGGTTCGTCGGCGATCAAAAGCTCCGGATTGCAGGCCAAAGCCATCGCGATCATGATTCTTTGCCTCATTCCGCCGGAAAGTTGATGAGGATAATCATTCACCCGGCGCTCGGGGGCCGGAATGGCGACTTCCGCCATTGCCTCGATTGCCGCCGCAGAAGCCTCCTTTTTGGTCATTTTCTGGTGGAGCCGCAGAACCTCCGCGATCTGTTCCCCGACCGTGTAAACCGGATTTAGCGAGGTCATCGGATCCTGAAAGATCATGGCGATATCATTGCCTCGTAATTCGCGCATCCGCCCCTCGGAAACCTCTGTCAACTCTTCGCCTTTGAATTTGATCGACCCGCCGACGATCCTGCCCGGAGGAGCGATCAGACGCATTATCGATAAGGCTGTGATCGATTTCCCGCAACCCGATTCACCCACCAGCCCCAGCAGCTCTCCTTCCTCAATGTGAAAGCTGACCTGATTGACCGCTTTGACCAAACCGGCGCGGGTGGAAAAGTGAGTTTCCAAATTGTTGACTTCTAACAAATGCTGCATTTTACTCGAGACGCGTTTATTTTATCGCTGACAACTCTTTTTCCTTTTATCCTAACAATTAAAACAACTTTTTTTCGACTTTGAAAAAACCCCAATCTCCAACTCGCCGTTTTTTCCCTATTTGTGGTCTTTCCTTTTTTTTCAGGCCGGGACAAAAAAGGAAAAACCTTCCAACCGGCGATAAAGTTGTTTGAGAAATAATTTTAAGGCGGGGCTGAATGAAAGTTTACGGTTATTCATCTTTTGCAATGCAACCAAATAAATCGCTTTTTATTCTAATGGATGTTATCATTTTTTAGCTAATTTGTATTTCTGCTTGCATTAAAATAATAGGAGATTTTTGTAGTGAAAAAAAGTTTAAACCTTTTCTGTAGTTTACTTCTGGTTTTATTTTTGATTTCCGGAACCTTTGCTCAAACCCAAACCGCCTCAAAGTTAACACCTTCAGGAGTGGCTGATTCGAAAACCTCAAAAAAAACCAACGAAAAGATCACCGGAGTCGATATTGAAAAGGATATGGCCGAAGCCCTGACTATTATTGAAGCGAATCACATCGACGGCAAAAATTTGAATTACAATGAGCTTTTCAAATCCTCCATCGATTCGATGCTCCATACGCTCGACCCCCACTCCAATTATTTTGATTCCAAGGAGTTCGAAGAATTTCGGACAAATCAAAGTTCGCAATATTTCGGGATCGGAGCCACCATCGGCGACCTGAGCGACAGAAACGGGAAAGTTATTGCCACCTTTATCAAAGCCACCTTCGACAACGCCCCGGCCCACCGGGCTGGACTTCGTTACGGGGATAAGATCCTGGCCGTCAACGGCACCTCAATGCTCGGCAAACCCTATTATGAAGTCCGCGATTTTCTGCGCGGACCGCGAGGCACCATCGCCAAGCTGACAATTGAAAGATTCGGAACCGGGCAACAGGAAAACGTTGAGATCATCCGGGACGCCGTTTCCCAACCCTCCATTCCCGAGGCCTATATGATCCGTCCGGGGGTCGGTTATATCGGAATGACGGGCGGTTTCAATCAAACCACCTACGAGGAATTCCGGCAAGCGATGCAGGAGCTTAAGGCTCAGGGAATGCAGAATCTGGTCCTCGATCTGAGGAATAACGGCGGCGGTCTGGTCAGTCAGGCCTTTCAGGTCGCCAACACCTTTCTCGGACGGGGACAGGCGATTTTCACCCAAAAAGGCAGACTTGACGGCGCGGCCAACACCTATCAGGCTGATAATTATTCGCCGGACGAAACGCCGGTCGTCGTTCTTGTCAACCGCAACACGGCATCGGCATCGGAGATTCTTGCGGGCGCCCTTCAGGATCACGATCGGGCATTGATCGTCGGGGAAAACACTTTCGGAAAAGGTTTGGTACAAAATCCCTTCGTCCTGGAATACGGCTCGATGCTCCTTTTAACCATCGCCAAATACGAAACGCCCTCGGGAAGACTGATCCAAAGGGATTATTCGGACGGCAATCTTTACAATTATTACACCAACGGCGGAACCTTCCGGGATGACGAAAAGCCGTTCAAGCCAAAGGGTGAGCAAAGCAAAACCGATTCCGGCCGAATCGTTTACAGCGGCGGCGGAATCAATCCCGACGAATATATCAAACCGCAAACGATCACCACGGCCAAGGCCCGTTTTCAACAAAAGTTGAATGATCCGATCTTCGCCTTTGTTTTGGATCTGGCTTTCGGTAAAACCCCCGGTTTCGATTCTTATAAGGTCGACCGGCCGATCATCTTTGAGTACACCCTCAAACCGAGCGATTTTCCGACCACCGAAAAGGTCTTTGCCGCATTCAAGAAATTCGCCACCCAAAAATACAAATTTACGCCGGAACAGATCGAATCCGAAAAGGAGTTCATCGAAAGGGCTTTGAGGACAGAGTTCGTTACGGCGGCTTACGGTTCAACCACCTCTTTTCAGGTCTTCAACGAATATGATACCCAGCTTAAAAGAGCCATCGAGCTTTTGCCCGAGGCCAAACAACTGGCACTCGAAGGAGCCCGGGCCAACGCCCTCAAGGAAAAAACCGAGTTAAATCGAAAATAAGAAAAAGGCCCGAAAGTTTCGGGCCTTTTTCTTTGCCAAAAAGTTAAAAGACAATCAGGCGAAAAAAAGCCATTTTACCAGATAAAAAATTCCCAATCCGGCGCCGATCAGGGCAACGATCAGTCCGGCGATAACCAACCCGACGACGATCTTAAATCTTTTATAACGGTTTTCATCGGCCGGGTTCAGCGCGCTCTGCGGAAAATAAGGCGGCGGTCTTTTATCCATAAAAATCACTCCAATAAATTATTATCAATACGGATAAATAATAAACATTTTTCACCCGGATGTCATTTTGCTCAAGCTCACTCATCTCGGAAGCGGCCGTTCCAGATTGGCCAGCCCGTAGGCCAGGACCGCCATCACCGAAGCGTTTTCCGCCAACTCCTTCGGATTCACCTTGTCAAAGGTATCTGCGGCCGTGTGATGATAATTGAAATAGGTTCGAGCGTCATACCAGGGTTCAAAGGTCGGGATTCCCCTTGCCTTTAATGTGCTGATATCGGACCCGGCATTTTCCCTGACATCGATCAGACCCGCTCCCTGCGGTTGCAGCACATCACCCAGCGGCCGCAAAAACGGCAAAGCCTCGGCCTTTCCGGCGAAAACGAACCCGATCGGATGCGAAGCCCCGAGATCGCTTTCAATGGCCGCCAGATGATTTTCGGCATCGGCCTGAGCGGCATAGGTGGTGGCCCCCACAAATCCGTTTTCCTCGTTCATAAATGCCACCACCCGGATCGTCCGTTTGGGGTTCAATTTCAGTTTTTTGATTAAAAAAGGAACCTCCATCGCCATTGCCACCCCGACACCGTCGTCGAGCGCCCCCTGTCCCAGATCCCAGGAATCCAAATGGCCGGAAACCACAACAACTTCCTCGGGTTTTTCCCTCCCTTTGAGGTCGGCGATGACATTAAAACCGGTTGTGTCCGGCAAAGTTTGGGGAGTCAAAAGAAGTTTCATTCTGAGCTTACCCGAACCGGCCAGATGAGCGATCATTTCCGCATCTTCAAAGGAAACGGCCGCCCCCGGGATTTTGGGCGCATCGGCGGCATAGCGCAACCCTCCCGTGTGAGCCAAACGATTTTGGGAACCACCGGCCGATCGAATCAGAACGGCGACGGCACCGAGACGGGCGGCCGCGCTGGCACCGCCGCCCCGGTACTGAACAACCTGCCCGTAAGCATTCCCACCAAAACCGGCCCCGGCCACCTTTTGATCGAACTTGACGTTAAAAAGGACTATTTTCCCTTCAACCCGTTGCCGCCCCAATCTATTTAATTCCTCGAAACCATTGACCACGAGAACCTCTGCCGCAAGTCCCGTTTCCGGTGTGGCAACGCTTCCCCCAAGAGCCGTTAAGACGATCTTTTGGGTTGTACCCTGGGCCATTCCCTCCCATTCGATCAGTTCTCCTTTTTCCTCTCCGCGAACCCAATGAGGAACCTTCAATTCCTGCAAACGAACCTCGAGCCCCAGTTTTCGCATCTCATCGGCGACGTATTCGACCGCCCTTTGAGCCTGTGGCGAGCCGGTCAAACGGGGCCCGATGTTATAACATAAATACCTGGTTTGGTTTAAGGCATAATCACTTTCCAGAGCGGCCTTTTGCAGTTCTTTCAGATCCCCGATGGTTTGATCGGAATAAATCGCCGGGGTCGGTTCGACCTGTTGGGAATAAACGGAAAGGTTCAGAAGTATTAACAGGCTTGTAGCAATAATAAAAATTTTTCTCATAATATAATGTTCAGGTGTTTTAGCGGCATAATAGCCGATTGAGTTCCAAGAAACAAAATTCTATGCCATAATGTTTGTCTATTTTTTTGTGTGATCCAAAAAGTTTGAACTATGAACCGATTTTTTCGACCTTTGATCTTTGTTTTCTTTTTTTCCCTTCTTTCCGTTCAGGTTACCCTGGCCCAGAGTTTACGTCCCAAATTTGAACGAAAACCCAGCGATTTCGACGTTCAGCATTATATTATCCGAACCAGATTCGACCGCCAGAAAAAGATGGTTTTCGGCGACACGACCGTTCGGTTAAAACCGCTTAAAAATGATTTCAACACCCTTTTGCTCGACGCGGTCGGAATGCGTTTTCAAACGGTCCGGCTGGAACCCGAGGGAAAGGATCTGAATTTCAAAACCAACGATCAGCAAATAATTATTAAACTCGATCGGAACTACTCGATTTCCGAAGAGTTGTCCGTCCGGCTGGTTTATTCCGCCAAACCCGAAAAGGGGGTTTATTTCGTCGATGCTCTGAAAAAAAACTCGAAACTCGTTCACTCGGCCCAAATTTGGACTCAGGGCGAATCCCAGGAATCAAGACATTGGTTTCCCTCAAACGACTTCCCCGACGATAAAGCCACCACAGAACAATTTCTCACCGTCGATAAAGGCGAAACCGCCATTTCCAACGGCGAACTGGTGGAAACGATTCCCGAACAGGACGGCACCGTCACCTTTCATTACAAAATGCCGGTGGTTCATTCGACCTATCTGACCTCATTCATTATCGGAAACTACACCAAGATCGAGGATCAACACGGCCCCATTCCGCTGGGTTTTTACGTTTACCCCGGCCAAACCCAACTTGCGCAGAAAGCCTTTGGAAAAACCGGGGATATGATGCGCATTTTTGAGGAAGTTACCGGGGTCAAATACCCCTACAACAAATACGATCAGACGATGGTCGCGGGATTCAATTTGGGGGGAATGGAAAACATCACGGCCACGACTCTGGCCGACACCGAAATTTTCTTCGCCAATTTCGAATTTGGGCGGGGCGCCGTTTACGATCTTGTTTCCCATGAACTGGCTCATTCCTGGTTTGGCAATCTCGTAACCTGCAAAAACTGGTCGGAACTCTGGTTAAATGAGGGGTTCGCAACCTTTATGGAAGCCGTTTACCGGGAAAAAACCAACGGGCGTAATGATTATATTCGCAAGGTCAAGGATGATGCCGACCAGTTCATGAACTCCTACGGGGTCAGCGAAACGCCCCACGGGTTATATAATCTGCTGGCGGACCCCAACGATGACGATTCAATGTTTGACACAACCACCTACCAAAAAGGGGGAGCCGTCATTCACACCCTTCGGGAAACCGTTGGGGACGAGCCGTTTTGGAGAGCCATCAATATCTACCTTCAAAGGCATAAATTTAACAGCGTCGAAACCACGGATTTGCAAAAGGTGATGGAGGAGGTTTCAGGACAGGATCTGGATTGGTTTTTTAACCAGTGGGTAAGAGGAACGGGTTATCCCCGTTTGAAAGTCGAACGTAGCTTTAATTTGCAGAAAAAAACACTAACTCTGACCATCACCCAGACCCAAGAGGCCCAAGGTTTGACCCCGGCGGTTTTTGTCCTTCCGATGAACCTCCAGATCAAAACCAAAGAAGGGATCCAGAACGAAGCGATTCTGGTTAATAAACGAATCCAGACTTTTTCACTCAAAGTAAATTCCCGGCCAACCGAAATTCAGTTGGACAAAGAGGAGAAAATCCCCATTAAATTGATCAAATACAATTCTCAGGTTCAGGCCGATCGCTAAATTAAACTCAGGGGCCGATCCTTTGCCAAGATTGTCCTTAGTTCCCCCTTTAAACAAAAAAGTTCCGCTCTGTCAGCGGAACTTTTTTCTTTGAGAAGACGGATGTCTTAGCTTGATTTGTTGAAAAATAAAAAAGGATGCGAAGCACACAAAAATCGCACCTGTAACGGCAGATATTATCTAGTTTGCTTCTTCACCAAACCTACGAGGTTAGCTGTCGGGCTAGGAACGAAGAAGTTTCCCCGCGTTAAAAAACGCTTCGCCCCGTGTTAAGAAATTAATCAAAACTGATGGTTCCCCCGTGTTGTTTTACAGTTAAACAACTTCGGCGATTAAGTTTTCAACAACCTTGAATATAGCATTTAAGGGAGTTTTTCGCAACACTCGTTTTATTTTTTTTATCTAGCCGGAAACAACTGATATAACATAAGATAGACAATCACACCGGTTATCGAAACGTAGAGCCAGACGGGAAAAACGAGCCGGGCCAGGCTTTTATGAGTTTCAAATCTTCCTTTCAGGGCCCGCCAAAGAGTAACGATCACAAAAGGCGTAATGATCGCCGCCAAAAAAGTGTGGGTTGTCAGGATCGTAAAATAAAGCGGACGAACCAACCCCTGACCGGTGAATTTCGTCGGCCCGAGGCCGAAATAATAGGTCCGGATCGAATGGTAGGTCAGGTAACAGGCCAAAAACAAAGCCGATAAAACACAGGCCGTCAACATGCACATCCGGTGCGAACTGATTTTTTTGGACCGGATGAAATAAAACCCCAGAATCAAAAAAAAGCCGCTCATGGCATTGAGCGAAGCATTGAGATGGGGGAATATCTGAAGTAGATCCATAAATGATTTTTGGATTTGTTTTCGGTTTGACCGGCCAAACTCAGTTATTTCCAGTAACCCAGTAAAAACAACAGAACAATCCACAAAAGATCCATAAAATGCCAGTACCAGCCGATTGCATTGGAAAAAATCTTTCGTTGCTTCAATTCTTCGAAATTCTCGGTCGGTTGCCAGGTCCGCAAAACAATGTACCCGAGGGCGATGATCCCGCCGAGAACGTGAATAGCATGGACGGTCGTTAGGATGAAGAAAAACCCGGCGTACGGATTGCTTTGTAAATAAACTCCCTCACGAACCAGTCCGATCCAGACCATCAGCTGGGACGCGATAAACATTCCCCCCAAAATCGTTGTTGCCAGAAACAGTTTTTTGGCCGAATCTTGTTTGTCCCGTGAAAGAAACCTATGGGCCAACTGATAACAGATACTGCTGGAGATCAATAAACCGGTGCTGATCCAGATCTGAACCGGAAGGCGAAAAGGATGCCATTCTAAAACTCCATTGGTTGATACAACGATGTAGGCCCCCATCAAACCGCCGAAGGTCATCAGAACCACCGCCAGCAAAAACCAGGTCAATATCCTGAATTTATTTGAGGGATATTCGGTTTCTTCATAAAAATCGGAACCGGAACGGTTGTCCCCGCCACCGCCGTTTCCGCCGTCCCCCCCGTTTCCGCCATCTCCACCGCCGGTCCCCAGCAATTGAGCCATTTCAGCGCGAAGTTTTTTCTTCCTCTCCTTTTTTTCGGTTGTTTCGATCGTTCCGACTTTCATAAAAACCTAAAAGTGGTTAAAGACCATCAGAGCAAAAATGAGGGGCAAATAAAGCACCGAGAACAATAATAATTTCCGGGCCTGCGGAATTGATTTTGCACGGGCGGCCCGGATGCTGGTCAGCAAAAACCAGATTCCCAGAATCGAGGCGCCGATCAGGTAAACCACACCCGCCATTCCGAGGAAAAAAGGCGCCAGACTGACCGGCAGAAGCAAGACCGTAAAAAGCACGATCTGCCGGGCGGTGATCACTCCCTCGGGTTCAACCACCGGAAGCATCTTTATCCCGGCCTTGGCGTATTGATCCCGATACATCCAGGCAATGGCCAGAAAATGGGGAAACTGCCAGAGGAAAAGGAGGGCGAAAAGCGCCCAGGCTCCAAGTGTGATTTGATCGGCCGAAGCCGTCCATCCCATCAGCGGCGGCATCGCTCCCGGCAGGGCACCGATGGCCGTCGAGGCCGATGTTCTTGTTTTTAGGGGGGTATAAAGCAAAACGTAGCCGACGATCACAACCAACCCCAAAAATGCGGTCAGCCCGTTGACGAACAGAAAAAGGTGGATCTCGGCAATGGCGCACAAAAGCGATCCGAAAATCAACGCCTCGGTCGGAGATATCTTCTGAGTCGGCAACGGCCGCTTGGCGGTTCGCTCCATCAAAAGATCGGTTTTCCGCTCCCAAAACTGATTGAGGGCGGCGACTCCGAAGGCCAGAAAGGTAATTCCCAGCATCGAATTGATGAACAGAATTACATCGAACCCGGTTCGGGTTCCCAGATAAAACCCGGCCGCCGAAGTCAAAACCAGCATAAAGGCGATTCGCGGTTTGGTCAGTTCAAAAAAAGCGGTCAGTTTTTCCCGCACTCCTATCACCTTTGTTTCCTGTATTTCTGCCGATACTATTTCCATGGAATCTTTAATGATGTATTTTTTGCTTTTCAAAGAATAACTTGACCGGGGCTTTTTTCCAAATCCAAAGCCCCTAAGTAAAACTTCTTTTTCTTAACAGACAAACTTATTTTACCGAAAGATGACAAATAAAAACGGCTAAGATATGATTTTCAATAACAATAATAGTAATTTGTCAACCAAACGAAATTTTAATACATCAATTATCGTAAAATGTCAGTTGCCGAAGAAACCCTAAAAAATAAAACGGGAGATAAAACCACTCCAAAATGGGCTCAGATCATCAACCGATCCATAGATTTTTTCAGCTCCGTTCGGTTCGGAGTGGTTCTTTTGTGCATTTTGGTCTTCCTTTCATTTTTGGGAATGATCATCATCCAACAAAATGTCGAAGGCTTTGACGCCCATTACGCCTCTTACACTCCGGCGGAAAAAATGGTCTTCGGGACGCTCGGCCTGTTCGATGTTTACAACAGTTGGTATTACAATTTTATTCTGGTCATCCTTTCGCTGAACATCGTTTTGGCCTCGATCGATCATTTGCCCGGAGCCTTTTCATTTATCGTCAAACCGAAACTGGACGCTTCGAGAAAATGGCTTTTGGGCCAAAAACAAAACGCCCTCTTAGAAAAGGATTCCGGTGACGAAAAGGAACTGGCCGAAAAAATCGCCTCGGTCTTTAGAAAAAACGGGCTCAAACCCACCATCACGCAAAAAAAGGGGAAATTCTACGTTTTCGGGCAAAGCGGGAAATGGAACCGGATGGGGGCCTATATTGTTCACGTGTTCCTGCTGGTTCTGTTTATGGGGTATTTTGTGGCCAACACAACCAGTTTTGACGCGGACGTCAGGTTTGCTCCGGGCGAAACGACCAATCAGATCGAAATGATCCGGTTCAAACTGGATCAAAAGGAAAAATTTGCCGTCGGACTTCCCTTTACGATCACCTGTACCGACATTCAGCAAAAACTGATCGATCCGCAGGGTTCGATCGACGTCAACAACACACTCGACTGGAGCACTTCGATAACCATCAACGATCCCGATTACGGAAAGACCGATGCGGTCGTCAGCCTCAATCGGCCCTTCGAATACCGGGGTTATCGTTTCTTTCAGGCCAGCGCCATCACCCTTGGCAGTGCCAGAACGATGACTCTCGACCTGACCCCACAGGGCGGCGGTCAGATGTTTCAGGTCGAACTCCCTCGGAACGGCTCCATAAAACTTCCCGACGGAACCGAGATCAAATACGAGGACTTTCTCCCGGATTTCGTCCTGAGTCAGGGTCAGGCGGCCACCCGCTCGCCGGACTACAACAATCCGGCCGTAAAATTAAAAGTAACCCCCCCCGGTGGTTCTCCGACCACCGCTTACGCCTTTGCCGCAAAATTGCCCGATTCGGCCCCCGTCGGGGCTCCCGTGGCCGGGTACAAATGGCATCTGGCGAAATTTGAAAAATCCCCCCAAGCTCACGTTTTATCGATCAAATACGATCCGTTTAACGCTTCTTTTATCGCCTGGTACATCGGCGGGCTGGGACTGATTGGGGCTTTGATCTTCGTGTTTTTTGTTTCTCACCGAAGAGTTTGGGCTTTGATTGACAAGAACGAATCCGGTCTTTCGGAAATAGTTTTGGGCGGAAATACCAACCGCAATCATCAGGGATTTGAGGACAAATTTCAAACCGTTGTCGGTGAAATCGAAACCGGCGTTTAGTTTAATTGTATTTGGGTGAAAGTTATGAAAGAGGTAAAAAGATTAGAAAACAAGCTGATTTGGAAAAGTTACATCCCGGCGATTCTGGTTGTTACGGGAGCCTTCCTGATGCTTTTGATGCGGATTTCGATCGGGGAGAATTTCATCTCCGACGGGGCCCTGATGATGATCGCTCTGGCCTGCTATATTCTGGCCGCCCTTTTCCAGCTGACAAACCTTTACGCGCCTTCGGAAATGGCCCGGAAAATCGGTTTGTGGAGCGCCGCGCTCGGGGTGTTTTTCAACTTATCCAGCTGGCTGGTCCGCTGGGTGGCCGCCTATGAGCGCGAGATCGCCAAATTGGCCGAAAGCGGCAACACGGTCAAACCCTGGGTTTTCCGTTACATTCCTTTTGCCAATCTGTATGACCTCAGTCTGGCGTTCGCCTTCGGCGCGGGACTTTCAACCCTCCTTCTGGCCAACCGCAAAAATTTTCAGTTTCTGAGCGCTTTTTCTTTGCCACTGGCGGCCTTGATCCTGACTCTGGCCCGTTTTATCGGCGGGGAGTTCATCGATCTGCCGCCGGTTCTCGATTCCTACTGGCGGCCGATCCACGTCGGCGTCGCTTCGCTCAGTTACGGCGTGGCTTTGTTTTGTTTCGCCGTGGCGGTCGTTTACTTGCTCAAAGACAAAGTCAGGGTCGAATCGATGGCCATCTGGGCCAGCGCCTTTGCCATAGCCGTGATCGGTACGATCAGCAAATTCTCGGTTTTGACCGAGTTTGCATATCGTTCGGGATTGTTCATTTCCAATCCGGAGGGCGGAAAACCCTTTAACAGCTTTTTCCGGCTGGAAATTCCCTACGTCGGGCCGACACTTTTCATCTCCGCCATCTTATTGTTGGGGGTGATCGTTTCTTTCATTATCTACCTCAAGCAAAACAGCGAAGGCGCCCGAAAGGCCGGACATATTTTTCTTAAATTGTCGCTGGCCGCCCAGATTCTGGCCATCGCCTTTTTGGTTTCGGGGATCAAATCGACCACCGATGTTTACTCCAAACTGCAAAACCAGCTGGCTCAAAACCCGGGTCAATACCTGATCGTCGGAAAGGAGCTGGCCTCGAAACAGGGTTTGTCAGCTCAGGAATTCGCCGCTCTTCCCCCGGCCAAACTGGAACAGGCGGGGAAACAGTTTTTCCAGCGGGCCGGCGACCAGATGTATTTGAGCCTGGGAACCAATCCGGTCGAAATTTCCGGTTTACTGACGGCGTTGGCCGGAGTTTTCTTCGTGGTTTTGTTCAGTTTCAAAACCGACCAATTGCGCGAACGTCTTCCCTCGCTCGAATCCCTTGACAATCTGATGTACAAAACGGCCTGTCTGGCTTTCGCCGGTCTGGCAATGCTTTTGATCACCGGAGCCATCTGGGCCAACGAATCCTGGGGGCGGCCCTGGGGATTTGACTCGAAGGAAACCGGCGCGTTGATCGCCTGGTTGACCTACGCCGCCTTTTTGCACACCCGTATTTCAAGGGGTTGGTCGGGCCGCAGTTCGGCCTATTTCGCCATCGTCGGTTTCCTGCTGGTCATTTTTACCTATCTGGGAGTCAGCTACCTGCTTCCGGGTTTGCACAGTTACGCTTGAAGTTTTTGCAACCTTTCTCCCCTTCAAACGGTGCAAAAAGCCGGGTTTGAATTGTTTGCCTTAAAAGGAGAGAGAATGAAAAAACTTTGGTTTTCGGTGTTCGGAGCGATTTTCTGCCTGACGGTTCTGGGAGTTTTTTTGACCTTTTACCGAACCGGCTCGGCGCAAAAAAACGCCCAAATCAGATGGGAATACGGCTCGATCGTGGCCGTCTATTCCTTTTCTCAGGAAAAAGGGAAATTAAATCAGATTTTCGGGATGGTCGAGATTTGCACCTTTCGGGCAACGGGCTGTCAGAGGTCCGAGATCAAACACGAACTGGATTACGGCGATTTTTTACAGGAAAGAGGTTTGGAGGAAACCATCGAATCCCGGAAGTTAGCCAGCCAAAAGGCCTCGGAAGTCGCTTTTCAAAAAGCCCTGTTCCAAATGGGAAACGAGGGTTGGGAACTGGTTTCCGACCCCAAACTTGATTTCGGAACCGTTGATATTGATTATTACAACAAATACGCCGGTAAATCCTATTTATTTCTCGGAAATGGCACCGGAGCCGTTTATTTCAAAAGGGTTAAAACCCAATAACTTTCAATGAACAAAAATTCTTTCTTTTTCGGGATCGGCGGGCTTTTAATCGGACTTGTGATCGGTTTTGTGGCCGCCAACAGTCTCAACCGGCAGGCAACGGTCGGGATCAACCAAAACATTTCCCAAACCGACGACGCCCCCTTTCAAAACCCCGAGGTTGACTCGCGGGTGGTCAAGGAGCAACATTCCGGCGGAATGTTGCCGGAAGTTGCCACCACGCTGGATAAGGCAAAAAACGAACCGGAAAATTTTGAGGCTCAGGTTCAGGCGGGGGATCTTTATCTGAAGATCCAAAACTTCGCCAAAGCCCTTGAATTTTACCAGAAAGCCAATCAACTCAAACCCGACAATTACGAGGTGATCGTTCGGATCGGCAATTCATTTTACGATTCGGGACAATTCGAACAGGCGGAAAAATGGTACGAAAAGGCTCTGGAGAAAAAACCCGATGACGTCAACGTCAGAACCGATCTGGGGACGACTTTCGTCGAGCGCCCCAACCCGGATTTCGACCGGGCCATAAAGGAATTTCAAACCTCCTTGAGCACCGACCCCAAACACGAACCGACCCTTTACAATCTGGCCATCGCCCAATACAAAACCGGCAAGGTGGATCAGGCCCGGGAAACCGCCGGGAAACTTGAAGAGGTCAATCCGCAAAGCCAGCTTTTGACCAAACTCAAACAAATAATCAAATAAGGTTCATTCCTCAATTTCCTCTTCGATGGAAACCTTTTCAACATCGAGCATCGAATAGCGACTGACTTTTCCGTCGCTTAGAACAACTCTCAGAATCCCCTGGTTGACGTTGAATGAAAACACCCGGTTGAGCGGATATTTGATCGTTTGACCGTCCTTAAATCGAATGATCAGTTTGATGTTTGCCAGTTGTCCGGGATCAACCGGAGTGACCTCTCTGGTTGCCGGGTTCGTCCTCCGGGTTTCGCGTCCGGTTTTTTCAAGTTCGGGAAGATCGGTTACCACCACCACGGGTTTTGACCGGGCGGGGTTTTCTTCCGGGGGCGCATCGGTTTTTTCCACCGGTTCCCTTCGGATCTCGATTTTCGCGGAGGAATCGGAAACGTTTTTTTCATCGACGCTGGTAACGTTGATGTTCTTTTCGGGTCTTTCATCGACTTTTTCCGCCGGTTCCGGATTTTTATTATCGGCAACAGTTTCCGGCGAAGGAGCGGGTCGAGGGGTTTCTTCAATGATGGTACCGACCGAGTTGACCTTGACCTCGCCCCGGTCCCGTTCAGAAACTTCCGGCATTTTAGCCACTTCGTTTCCGGCAACATTTTCCATCGGTAAAAAACTGCCGGCAAACTTTATCCGGTAAGTTGCCGGGTCATCGTTAGGGGAACGTCCCTGAACCCGAAGAAGCAGTTTTTCGGACCTCCGCAGATAAACCACCCGGCCGGTTTCACTGTCGGAAACATCGGCAAAAACCGTGATTTTGGTCAGAGGGCGAAGACCGTCGAGGGTAAAAATATCGATGTCGCCGTTCAGATTCTGGGTAACGACGTTGATAAAAACGTCGCCTTGATTGCCGTTAAAGGCGTAATAATGGTTTGTCAGTCTCGAATCGCCGATGTCGCGGGCGCGGATGGTTCCGTTTATTTCGTTGGTTATGATCGGTGTCGGGGAACTTTGATTGGTCGATTGGGCAAAGGAAACGGCGGACAGGAAAAATGTCAAAAAGGCCCAAAAGCCAAGCCTTCCGGCCGAAACATTTTTCGATCTTATTTTTAATAAATTTTTGTTCATAACTAAATCCCCGCTCCCCTCAGATCAGATCCTTTCGTAAATGAACCAGCCTTGAGGTCTCCTCATAACCCAGATTCAGATGGGCCCGAAGGCTCAGATCATTTCCGATCTCGGAATCCGAAGCCATTTCGGAACATCCTTTACTTCGCGCCCAGTTCTCCGCCAATCTGACCAGTTTCCGCCCGATCCCGGATCTTCGATATTCTTTTTCGACAAACCAGCCTTCAAGATAACCGACGTTCTCCGTGTGGCAATCCTCAACAAACGGGCGGATGCTGGCTTCGAGGAACCCGACCAGTTTCCCTTCGCCGTTTTCCGCCACCAGAACCAATTGGGTGTCCGAATGTCCGTAAATATCCGACATTTCGGCCTTGTGTTCGCCATCGCTCAACTCATCCCAAAGCCTTTTTCGCAAACGAAACCAATCGCTGATGTCGGAATCCTTCAACGGACGCACCTTGTAATCTTCTGCCGTCATTAAGGTTTGATTTTAGCAATCCTTTTAAAAACCAACAACCAATATTTCCGGCAAGAAAAAAGCCGGAACAAAAGTTCCGGCTTAAAAATCCAATTTTTTTTAACTAAAGAAAAGTCCTTACCTTGTCAGGCCTTAGCCGCGGCGGCTTTATCCCGCAGGATTTCCAGCGCCTTTTTGAGCTGAATGTCCTCGTTTGACGGGGCGGGTCTGGTGGTTTTCTCGGGCTGTTCAACCGAGGGTTGATCCTGATCCTCGTCATCCTGTTTGTCAACCAATTCCTCGACCTCGATCGGTTCCGGCGTTTCCGGTCTTTTCACCTCAACCGTCGGTTTGACGCCGGAGTTTGTCCGGTCCTTACCCAAAAAGGTCTTACCGGTCGGCGAAGCCCATTTGGCGACCGTCAGATACAAACCGCCGCCGCGGCTCAAGGGGAAAAGTTCCTGTTGGGTTCCGGCCCCGAAACTTTTCTCGCCGACGATTTCGGCCCGTTTTGCCTCAAGCAGTGCGGAGGCGACGGCCTCGGAGGCACCGGCCGAACCGAGATCGATCAAAACGGCCAGGTCCCCGCCAAAAAGGAATTTCGAAGGATCGGCCGCAAAGGTTTTGAGAACCTTTTCTTCCTGCCCGATCACCTGAGCCAGATTTCCCTGCTTGATAAAAATATTGGCAACCTCAACCGCCTCATTGAGATCTCCGCCGGCGACTCCACGAAGGTCGAGAACGATTTTTTGGACGTCCTGTTTCATCAGGGTTTGAACCTGATCACGAATGTCTTTTGATTCACCAGAAGCCAGACTGAAAACCTTGACCACTCCGATTTTTCCGTCCTCGATCCGACCTTCGGCCGCAGGGGTTTGAAAAGCGCCGCGGGAAACGCTGATGGTTTGAGGTTTGGTTCCGGTTCTCAAAACCCTGAGATCGACCTTGGTTCCGGGATCGCCGAGGATCAATTGTTTGGCGTCATAAAGCGAAATATCGCGGGTGGCTTTTTTTCCGATGTATTCGATCACGTCGCCGGCCATGATACCGGCCTGATCGGCGGGAGATCCCTTGGTTACCGAAATGACATAAAGATAGGAGGAAACCTGGGAAAATTCGGCTCCGATCCCGACTTTCTTTGAATTTTTGTTGTTTTGGAAATCCTGCACCTGCTCGGGGGTCAAATAAGACGAGTATGGATCAAGCCCCGCCGGAAGTCCCCTTAATGCGCCGTTTTTGACTTTTTCCAGATCCGGTTCATCCACATAATCGTTCTGAATATGCTGAAGGACGCTTTCGAAGATACGGATCTGAGCCCCGACGTCATTGATCGGCTGTTGGGCCTGCGTACCGAGGATTCCGCCGATCACCGCATAAAGGGCGATCCCGGCCGAAATGGTTGCAAGTAAAAATTTTCCGCGATAATTCATTCTTTAAACCTCAATTTTTTTGGTATGATGACAAGGTCGATAACAAAGTTTTTTTATTATCCATCATCAATATTATTCGTGCAAGACAAAGAAACAACTAATAACTTTCAATTTACAGATGTTTTTAAAGTTCCGACCAAGGGTCGCCTTCTGGCCATCGATCCGGGAACAAAAAAAGTCGGAATCGCCGTCAGCGACGAGCTTCAGTTGACCGTTCGCCGGGTCAGCGTAATAACGCGCCGGAGTTGGAAAAAGTTTCTTTATCAAATCAAAAACTATCTAGCCGAGTTTGATGCCCAGGGGTTGATAATTGGTTTGCCGTATAACTTCGACGGTTCGGAAAGCGAGATGAGTTCAGAGGCCCGCCGACTGGCCCGGAACTTTTCCCTTTCGCTGGAAATTCCCGTTATTTTGCAGGATGAAAGAGTCTCGACCCACCAGGCCCGGGGAAACCTCTGGGAATTGGGTTTTTCCGAAAGCGAGGTTATTTCCCTGGTTGACGCCGAAGCGGCCGCCATTATCCTCGGGGATTTTATCGAACTCAGGAACCGGCTTTTAAAGAAAAATGATCCCAACGGATGAAAAAACCGATCCGTTCAAGGCTCCATAACCAGAACCTGACGGGCCGCCTTTTTTACCGCTTCGGATGAAAACGGGAAAACCGGAGTGCTTCCCGAAAGCCAATTTTCAGTCTGATCCTTAAAAAATGGCGATTTCGGATTTCCGCTTTGTCCCAGTCCGATCTCGTGCCGGGTTTCATCCCAATCCCCCGGAACTGTTATATGGCGCATGGAAACATTGGCTCCGACGTTGGGAGTCAAGCCGCTTCCCCGCTGAGGGACCGGTTGGACGACAAAAACGGAACCGACCAGCGGAGCCTGCGCCAGTGGATGCGAAAAACGTATCTTGAAAACTTCACCGTAGGTTTGAAGATCATCATTGGTCTTTCCTTCCCGTGTTTCCCGATCAACGGCCAACAAAAGTTCTTTATACCCGGCGTATTCCTTTGGCAGCCATTCGTGGGGTTTTTCGCGGCTCAGCCAGTCGATAAAAGAGTCGTCCATCCCCCAACGGTAACGGGACGCCAGATCTTTTCCGATATTGGCCTCCAGAATTTTCTTCAAAAAGTTTCGGCGGAGCCTCAAAACCAAAAGAGCCGCCTTTGAATCGGCCGCCATCCGGCCGTCCCAACCGCTCAATAATTCCAGGGTGTCCTTTCCCGCTCCCTGAAGTTTTACAATCTCCCGGGCGAAACCCGAATAGGAGATGTTGAAAATGTCGTGCTGAATGTCGCTGACGTCATCGACGGTCAGTTTGGAATTGGACTCCAAAAGCTGGTAGATTCGGCGGGCCCGATAAGGATCGGCCCACAGATGGGTCAGAAAATGTTTGTAATTGTCGCCGACGATCCTTTGATTGGCGGTTACGATAAAACCCTCGGGCGGATTGTAGCTTTGCGGCAGTTCCTCATACGGGATAAATCCGACCCAATCCCCCGCATTTGTCGAACCGTCGTACGGCACGCTTCCGTCGCCGCTTCGCCGGATGGGAATGACTCCGCCGTTGTGGAACCCGATGTTTCCCCGAACATCGGCGTAAACGAAATTCTGGGTCGGCCCTCCGTAGGTTTTCAAAGCGGCGTTGAATTCCTCCCAGTTTTTTGCCCGGTTGAGGAGTTGAAAAACCCCGAAAAAATCGTTTTTGGGGTCCCGGGCGGTCCATTTCAAGGCGTATTTTTTTCCATCCGCTTCCGTTACGATGACCCCGTTCCGGGTTTCCAGCACATCAAAAGATACAGTTTCCGTTTCGGGGTTCAGAGGGTTTTTCCTGACCTTGATCGATTCGGTTCGAACCCGCGCGTCGGCCCAGCCTTCGGGGTTTTTATATTGATTTTTTTCATTAAAGGTCTCGGCGTAAAGATCCTGGACATCCGGCCCCAGATTGGTCGCCCCCCAGGCGATGTATTGATTATGGCCGAGAACGATTCCCGGAACTCCGGGAAACGTCACGCCCGAAACCCGCATTTGACCGCTTGAAAGATTGGACAAATACCAGATCGATGGAGCGGAGGCCGGAAGATGAGGGTCGTTGGCCAGGATCGGTTTGCCGTTCAAGGTCCTTTTGCCGGACACCACCCAGTTGTTGCTGGCCGCCCCGAACTCCCGGTAAAACCCGATCCTCTCCAACGAGTTTTTTCTCAGAGCCTCCTGAGAAAGGGCGGAATCGAGCAAAGCCAGATTTTTTGATCCGATTTGCCGGAGGGGAGGATCCGACACATTTTTCGCCGATTTCCCACTTTTTTCATCTTTGTCGCGTCCCACCACCAGAACATCAAGCGGATTTTTTTCTATGAACAAGCGGTCGTATTTTTCTTTGGGCAAAACTGAAAACGATTGGCGCATGACATCGGCGAACCAGGTGCTGCTCAAGCCGTCCGCAAGGATCGCCCCGATCATCAGAGAATCGGTCGGTTTCCAGCTTTGGGGTCGGTATTGGAGGATCTGAAATTCCGCCGGAAGCGTCTTTTCATCGAGCGTGGCGATATAGGCATTGACCCCGCGGGCGTAATTCTCCAGAATTGATTTGTATTCCGGACTCAGCCCTTTATAAGACTCCTCAACGATCCCGGCAAAGCCGAATCTTCGCCATCTTTTGTCTTCCTCGAGGGTCAAACGACCGAATATTTCGGCGGTCTCCCCGCGGGACAAACGCCGGTAAAGATCCATTTGCCAGAGCCTGTCCGAAGCGGTAACAAACCCCTGCGCAAAATAAAGATCGGCGTCATTTTCGGCCTCTATGTAGGGTATCGAACGGTCGTCGCGGAGGACCGTAACCGATTTCTTCAAACCGGAAACCCGAAGCTCGTTTTTGGTAATTTGGTCGGGGGTTTGGGCAAAACATCCCGCAACCGACACCGCAAAGATCGCCGCCAAGAGAATTAGATTTTTTTTCATAGAAATATTTTCCGCCTTTTTCCGGGATCGGCCATTTCCGGGGAGGGATTTCCGGGAAAAACCTTCTTTTATCAAAAAATTTGGAAACTCCGGGAAAACTCCCCTTTTTTTGCCGTTTTTTTAAGAATTTACCACAACCAATCTGATTTCGGACATTTCCTCCATAGCGTATTTCAAACCTTCCCGCCCGAAACCCGAATCTTTAGCTCCCCCGTAGGGCATATTGTCAACCCGAAATGTGGGAACATCGTTGATGATCACCCCGCCGTATTCCAGATTTTCCGCCGCATACCGCATATTGGTCAGATCGCGGGTGAAAACACCGGCCTGCAAACCGTATTTTGTCCGGTTGGAGCTGGCCACGGCGTCGGCGAAATCGGAAAATTTCTCGACCACCGCAACCGGGGCGAAGATCTCTTCGGAAACGACCCTCATCTCGGGATCGGTCCCGGTCAGAACCGTGGCGTCGAGCATGGCCCCCTCCCGCTTTCCCCCGCACAAAATTTCGGCCCCGCTGTCCCGCGCCTCCTCCACCCAGGAATGGGCTTTGGCGGCCGCCTTTTGGTCAATCATCACCGATAGTTCGGTCGCTTCGCGGAGCGGGTCGCCTTTTTTCAAATTCCCCGCTTTTTCGACAAATTTTTCCGTCCATTCGTCAAAAATATTTTCGTGAACGTAAACCCTCTGAACCGAGATGCACACCTGACCGGCGTAAACGAATGCGCCCATGGCCGTTCGGTTTAGCGAATGACGAAGATCCGCGCTCTCATCGACGATCACCGGGGCGTTCCCGCCGAGTTCCAACGAGATTGCTTTTTTCCCGCAGGTGTTCTTTAATTTCCACCCGACCGCCGCACTGCCGGTAAATGAGATCATTTTGATCCTTTCGTCATTGAGAACCAGTCCGATGTGATCGGTGTCCATCGGAACGACCTGAAGGGCGGATTTCGGCAAACCGCTTTTTTGGAAAACCTCCGCCAGTAGGAGGGCCGTTAAAGGCGTTTTGCGGCTCGGTTTGATGATGATCGCATTTTTCGATGCCAGCGCCGGGGCGACCTTGTGGCCGACCAGATTGAGCGGAAAATTAAAAGGCGTAATTCCGTAAATGACGCCCCGCGGGACGCGATCGGTCCAGGCGGTTTTCCCGATCCCCCCGGCCTGTGTGTCCACCGGAACGACCTCGCCGGAAAACCTTTCGGCCTCGGAAGCGGCCCATTCGAAAGTTGCGACCCCCCGGGCGACCTCACCTCTGGCGATATTGATGGGTTTGGCGGCCTCGGCGGCGATCGTTTCGGCAAATTCCTTTTTTCTCTCTTCGATCCCGGCCGCGATTTTCCGCAATCCCCTGGCCACCTCGAAACGGGCCAGGCGGCGCATCTCGACCGAGGCTTTGTCGGCCGCCGAAAACGCCTCCTCCAAATGATCGGGGCCGGCCAATGAAACCTCGGCAATGGTATCGCCCGAGTACGGTGCGCGAACCTCAAATGTCTCACCGGTCTCCCGCCGCTCTCCGTTGAGAAAAAGTTTCTCCGTCCTCATAAATTCCCCCTTTTGTTGATTTGCCTCATTTAATTAAGTTAAACTTTCGACATTTGCAAATCAAATTCCACGCTTAAGGAGACATCTATGAAACTTTTAAAAACAGTCATTATTCTTTCCGCCTTGACATTTTTCATCGCCGCCTGCGGGCAGGATCCACCGGGCTCAAACGGGAAAACGAATGGCAACTCTGGTCAAACCGCCGAAAATAAAACCCCGTCCCAACCATCCTCCACCCCGGATGAACTGGCTTCGGCCGCCAAAATTTACAAGGAAAAATGTTCGCGTTGTCATCAGGAAGACGGAACCGGGGGAAAGGTTGAAATTGAGGGAACCACCATCAACGCCGAGGATCTGACCTCCGACAAAATGAAAAAAATCGACGATGAGAAATTCGTCAAATACATCGAAAACGGTGTTCCCGACGAAGGCATGCCGGCATTTAAAGGAAAATTGACCGATCAGGAAATCAAGGACGTTATCAAATACATCCGCCGGGAATTTCAAAAATAGAGAGGAAAAAACCAACTCAAACCCAAAACTATTTGAAGATTCCCGGAAGGAACGAAAAAACAAATTTGCAAATCCAAAATCCAAAATCTAAAATCTAAAATCTGAGCACCCTTAGCTCAGTTGAATAGAGCGTCTGACTTCGGATCAGAAGGTCGCAGGTTTGAGTCCTGCAGGGTGCACCAATCTTTTCAACGTCTTCGAGGCATCACTTTGATGCCTCTTTTCTTTTTCACACCCGGTATCGGGCTTTTTGTAACACCCCTCTTTTTTACGGATGAACTATGGTTACGGCGCCGCCCGGTTGAACCTTGGCCGCCACCACGTCTCCCCAGGGAGGAAGCCATTGGCCGTACCACGGCATGGACCAGGTCAGGGAGTTTGTAGCCAAAGCCAGGCCTCCGCCCACACCGAGCATCGTTTGAGCCAGCAATTTCAAAAAATCCTCACCGATTTTCCCCTGCGCCACCTGGCATCCGTAAATCCAGACCTGAGCTCCTTTTGCCATAAACAAACTGCAAACCTTTGACAGGATTGACACGCTCTGGGAATCGATCCCGCCCTCAGGAAGGTAGATCAGGCCGGGGTGACCGTGGGTTTGGAAACAAAGTCGGTTTATCGAACCGATCGTGTTTCCGACAATTCTCACCTCCCTTCTAACGTCTTCAACCGAATACACCGGCGAATGAAGAACCCCCGGCCGGTCGTAAACCTTTTTATATCCACCGCGACGTAAAGGGTTGTCGTTTCCGTCGTACAAATGTAATTCAATCACTTTTTTCTCTCTCTCCTCACAAAATTCATTAAAAACAACAAACGTTCCCGTTTCATTTCGGACTTTCAGACGCGGAAATGTCTCAAAAAGTCGAAAGATTTTCGACTTTTTTTGAAAAAAAAATTTTCTCTAAATCATTGTGCAAAAAACACTTTGGGGTGTCGTCTTACTGGTTTGTCAATTCCCTTTGATGGATAAATCTTTCGCCCAATCCCGGAAAAAAATTATTGATTCCACATCAAATCTTTTTTTTCGATTCCTTTTCACTTTGGTTAAAAAGGGTTTTGGGTCATCCCAAATTTTTTTCTAATTTTTTTTCTCCCCAAAAGCAAAACGGGGCGGTTCCACACGTCGGAATTTTTATAAGGAGGATTTTTTTATGCCTGCGTGGAACCATACCCAAACCTGGACGATCGGCCATTACGATGCTTATAGAAAATATGTGAAATTCAACGCCCCTACATTAAAGGGACGAGTTGAAGACTGCGCCGATCTTTCCATGCTTTTGATGGTTGAATTTGCCGCCAGCCAGGGCCTGCCGCTTACTTTTACCGATAATCAGGGAATCAGATACAGTTCCAAAGATAGCGGTCAATACCCCAAAAGCGGTTTTAGTGTCCATTACGATTCGGTCGATGTTCCGACCGGAGGCGTTTCGGTCGGCCCTCGGGGTGAGGTCGGTTGGGAATACTCCAGAGTCCAGATACCGAACATTGACTACACTTTCGGTTCGGAATATTCCTGGAAAAACAAGGATGAATATTACACCGCGGTTAAAAACCGGATAAACTCGGGTGTCTTGTACGAAAAAAACACGGTCGTCAATAATCACGGTCCCCAATCCGGAGATCTTTTATTGAGCGATTCCCACGCCGGGTTGGTGATCGATTCCTACCCGCCGGGAGTCGGCCATCCGAAAGCCGGAGACACAACCATCAAATCATGGGTCGATCAGGAAACGGCTTTAAGGGAGATCAATGTTCTGGAATATTTTCGCGATAATCACGGCGTCATCAATGAGGAGAACCGGCTCAAGGTCCATTTCGACTATCTGAACCACCGGGGATCAAAAAAACCAAAAGCCGAGATCATCTATTTCCGAAGAGCCGAAGACGCGAGAAACGACGGCTTTGAGTTTCGGCAATATAATTCCAGCGTTCTGCGTTGACCCCGGTAAGGCATTTACAGCCCTTTTAATTTTCAAAAAAGCCGTATTCCGGTTTTCCGGGCGGAAGGTTTAAGCGTGTCCTTTAATCTTCCGCTCCCGTTTTTTTTTGAGGGGTTGATTTTTTTCCCACCGTGAACAATGCACGGACGATTTTTTAAAATGATCGTTTTTCTGTTTTTTTTAAAAAAAGCGGCCGGGTCGAATTGAGTCAAATCCAAAAATTTGTTAATTTTTCTGAGCGGCGTCTCAAAAACCGCCGCTTTTTTTGGTTGATAATAAATGCGTTTTGTTGCAGGGAAAGGGTTTTTATTATTAGGTTTATTTTCACAAAGTAAGGAGTTTTTACCCATGGCAAAAAAGCTTAATCAAATTATCGCCATTGAAAAAGGCGCGAAAAATCGGATCTATTCCAAAATCACGGACCTTCACAAACAGGCTCAAAAGGCCGATCAGTACTACGGTTTTAACAAAGCCTACGAACCCAAGGATGAAAACGGCGAGCAATTCCCGCCCGAACAAAAAAAGGTCGTCCTCCGTTCGGATGAGGTTCTGGAGGAATTGAAGGATCTTCTCACCGAGATCATGGACATCACCGCCACCAAGGATTTCGCCAATATGTCGGCCGCCGCCGATATCAAGGTCGGGGGCAAAGCGCTGGCCAAAAAGGTTCCCGTTCCCTATCTGCTTTTTTTGGAAAAACAACTGACCGATCTGAGAACTTTTGTCGATAAAATGCCGGTTCTGGATGAGGGCGAAGATTGGTCAAAGGACGATGTAACGGGTTTGTTTAAAACCGACCCGATCAGCAAACACCGGACCCAGAAGGTGTCCGAAGCCATCGTTTTGTACGATGCGACCAAGGAACACCCGGCTCAAACCCAGCTCATCACCAAAGATGTAACGGTCGGCCATTGGCGCGAAGTCAAACAGTCCGGGGCCATCACCCGGGCCGAAAAAAGAAAAATTCTGGAACGGGTCGAATCGGTCCTCAACGCCGTAAAATCCGCACGCGAGGAGGCCAACGGAGCGGAGGCTCCGGAGAAAAACATCGGGGCCGATCTGCTCGGTTATATTTTTTCCTGACGGTTGAAGGAGAGCTTATTTTCCGATAAGCTTTCTGTTGAGCCGTCTGGCTCATCTTGGACAAGCTTAAATTGAGGTTCAAGCTGAAAAAAAGTTTCGTGCAGGTTCGAATCCTGCTCCTGCGATTATTCTCTTTTGCCGCAGGATGGCGGAATGGCAGACGCGCCCGCCCCTTGCTCGGGGCCGGGTGAAACGGTTTCAAGTTGAAATTATTCCAAGGAAGTTAAAATCTTAACGGCCCGATTTCATCTCGATCTTTCAACAACAGTTTACTCAGGTTGCGGCGTTCGAATCCCGTCCCCCGCTCCAAAAAAACTTATGCGGGGGTAGCTCAATGGTAGAGCAGGAGTACTAAGAATTAATTGTTGAAATTAAACGTCGTTGGAATCAACACAGTCGTTAGCAAATTAGCTCAGTTGGCAGAGCAATTGCTTTTTAAGCAATAGGTCGTCGGTTCAACTCCGACGTTTGCAACCACAACGGGCGGGGTGGATAGGATACATTCATCTCGCCTTTTTCAATCTTTTTCGAAGCCAAAAATCATTTGAGGACCTTTTTTGCCGATTATTTGATATACTTTGGTGGAAGTTTTTGTCGGTGCCTAGTATTTTGCATAATCTCCGCCCTTTTGTTTTAATTTTTAAAGGAAGTTTATTTTGGCAAAAGCCCCACCTTTTTCCCGCTGTTTTGTAATAATTTTTTATGTCTATCTTAGTAGCCGAAGACAACTCGGTCCAACGTCATTACCTGGCCGAACTTTTGGAAAACGAATTTCCCGAATTCACGCCGGTTCTCGAAGCCATCGACGGGAATTCGGCCGTCGATCTGGCGCTTGAACACAAACCGAACCTTTGCATTCTGGATATTCAGATGCCCGAATTTTCCGGCGTCAAAGCCGCCCGCGCCATCTGGAAAGATTTTCCGGAAGCCAGAATTATTTTCTGGACCCAGTTTCCTCATGAGGTTTACATCAACGAGATCCGCAAAATAATCCGGTCGCTCGATCCCGCTCCGGCCTACGGTTTTATTCACAAAAATAACCCCGAAGGTCGTTTTTTGCGGTTCGTCGCCACCGTTCTGGAGGACGGGGCCGATATGATCGATCCGGCTTTTAAGGATTCCTTCAAACGACCGCTGTTGACCGAATTCGAGGCCGAAGCGCTCAGATACTTGGCCCTCGGTCTTTCCAACTGGGCGATCGCCCGCAAATGCAGCCTCTCATTGCGGGGCGTGGAAAGCCGTCTGGCCACACTTTACGAAAAACTTTTCGAAAGCCTTTCCGAAGGCACCGCCAACGAAAAATACGACAAACTCGCTTACAACGTCCGGACCCGGGCATTTTTCGAGGCCCTCCGCCGAGGACTAATCAACAGCGACGAACTCAACAAGGCCGAGAACGAATTAAAAAAATGGATCGCCCGCGACCAGCAAAAATTTCTGGGCGAGGAAAACTCAAAGGAAAAAAAATCGTAATACAATTGAAAATGGAAAGTCTTTACCCCAAGTTGAACAGATTTTTTTTCAATTGTTTGGCCTTTTTTTTCTGCCTCTTTTTTGTTTTTCACAACGGTTTCGGGCAAGTCGACCAATCCTCCGCCAACCTTTTCACCCAATCGGACAATTTATACCAATGGGGTACGATCAGCTCTTTTCACGGACTCCCTTCGGAAAGGGTGACGGCGATCTCACAAACCAATGACGGCGTCCTCTGGTTCGGAACCGAGAGAGGCCTGGCAAAATTCGACGGACGCCGGGTGCAGACCATTACCAACCTCAACCTTTCGATTTTGCGGATCAATTCCCTTCGGACCGACTCCGAAGGCACGCTCTGGATCGGCACCGAAACCGGAGCCTTCTATTTTGTAAACGACATTTTCTCGCCGGTTCCCGAAACCGCCCGTCTCTCAATCAACTCGATTCACATTTCCAAACCAAGCGTTTTCCTGACCGCCGAAAAAGGGATCGTTTTCAGTTGCCGTTTGACCGATCAAAAAAAGGTCCAAACCGAGGTTTTGCTCCGGGACAATCTGGAAATAAAAAGCATCTCCCAGGTCGATGAGGAACTGATCGTCGGAACCCACAAAAACGGAACTCTGAGGATAACCGACGGGAAAAAATCGGACGAGGCCAATTTTCCCCGCTACTTCGTCAATACTTTTGAAAAGGATAAGGATGGGAAATTATGGATCGGCACCGAGGCTCTGGGAAATTACAGCGGGCTTTATTTCGCCCGGAATCTGACCGATTGGCAACGCATTGATGCGGCGGTCGGGTCGGTTCTTTCGATGGATTTCGACAGCGTCGGGGATCTGTGGGTGGGAACCAAAGACCGGGGCGCTTTTCAATTCCGTGGCCAAAAACAAATCAAAAGGTACACCTTTGAAAACACCTCCGGAGGGCTCCGATCGAACGAGATCCTGGCGACCTTCATTGATCGGGAGGATGTCATCTGGCTCGGAACCGACAAAGGAATCTGCCGGTACGATCCCAACAGCCCGCAAAATGAGAAGATCTCCGACGATTCGGAAAGCAATTACATCCGAACGCTTTTTCAAACCCGCAACGGGCTGATCATTGCCGGAACCAACCGGGGTTTGTTCTACCGTGATAAAACCGATAACTGGCAGGCCGTCGGGGGTTTTGAGAGAAGGGCCGTTTATTCGATCTCCGAAGAAGATTCCGGGAAACTGATGGTTGGAACCTCAAACGGTTTCTTTTACAACGTCGAGCCGACCACCGGAGCCCGGAAAGAGCTCTTTCTTAATGAATCCGAAAAACAGTCCTTTAACGAAAGCGTTCGGTCGATTCAAAGGTTCAAAAACAAATCCTACCTGGCTTTTTTCGGACGCGGGCTGGCCGAATTTGATAAGGAGCAGATATCCTTTCATTATCCCGGAAATCAACTCCAGCAGGTCATTTCCCTTCTCGGCGAGGGGGATAAAACCCTTTGGATCGGAACGGCCAACAACGGGGTTTTCACCTTTGACGGAACCAGCCTAAATCAATTTCCCGCCCTCGACCCGCTCAAAAACATCGCCATTTGGTCAATCGCCGGCGACAGCATCAAAGGGGTTTGGTTCGCCACCGAAAAGGGATTGTTTTTGTTCAAAAGAAACGAACTGCAAAAAGTTCTGCCCGAAACCGATGTCGATACGGACGTCCGTCATGTCCGCCTTTTACCGGGTTCCGGGGCCGGGCAGGAAAGCGTCTGGTGCGCCACCGTCAACGGTTTGCTCCAAATCATCCCGGACGAAAATTTCGGTTGGATCCATTCCCGGATCGACGTCGAACAGGGTTTGCCCTCGCAGAGCACCTTCAACGTTCTTCGGCAAAAAAACGAAAACGGGATGGACACGCTTTTCGTCGGAACCAATCGGGGAATAGTCCGTTACAATTTGAACCGGGTTCATCCTTTGATCCTCGCCACCCGAATTCTCAGCAAAAGGCTTCACCTTCCCTCGGAACTCCCCGGAGGGATCTATCTCGAATACCCGCAAAACTCGCTGGCCATCGAGGTGGCCGGCTTAAGCAGCCGGACATTTCCCGAACAGTTCAAATACACCTTCATCCTTAAAAACAGCCAAAATCGGATCATCAACAAAAAACTTTCCAACGAATCACAGTTTTTGATGGAAAATCTGGAGGCCGGAACCTACCGGGTCGAGATCCGGGCCTTTGACAAAAATCTGACCCCTTCGGAACCGATTATCTTTAATTTTTCGATTGCCGATTCGCCCTTTCCGCTTACGACGCTGGCCCTGACCGTTCTGCTGATCTTTGCGGTGATCGCACTGATCTGGGCGATCTCATCCCAGCGCCGGATTTCACGGGCCAGCACCGAACTGGCCTTCGCCAACCGCGAACTCAATTCGGCCCGGCTCGATCTGGCCAACGAGGCCGAGCGCGAAAGGCGACGGATCTCCCGCGACCTCCACGATCAGACTCTGGCCGATCTGCGCCACCTTTTGCTTTTGACCGACAAACTCCCGAATACCGAGGAGTCGACCGAAAAAGGAACCGTTTTCAGAACCGAAATTGAGAGCATTTCCAACGAGATCCGCAACATCTGCGAGGACCTGAGCCCTTCGGTGCTGGAAAATATCGGTTTTACCGCCGCCCTCGAATGGGCTTTGAGCGCCGCCGTTCAGGACTCTTCCGACATTATGACCTACGAGTTTTTCTGCGAAGAAAACACCGAGGAAAAGCTGACATTTTCGCCGACCGTCCAGATCCAGATCTACCGGATCGCCCAGGAGGTCCTTTCAAATATCGTCCAGCATTCAAACGCCAGCCACATCAAGATGTCTCTGGAAAAAAACAGTTTCGAGACCTTTATCATGAAAATCGAGGACAACGGGATCGGGTTTGACGTCTCCAAGGTCAAATCCGTCAAAGGACGTGGTCTGGCCAACATTCAGGCGCGCGCCAATCTGATCGATGCCGAGGTTTTCTGGACCAACAACCAGGCGGGTGAAACAATTTTTCAACTGGCCAAATCCTGAAAACCCGGCTGATCGGGATTCAAACCATTCTCAATTAATCCTCAAATTTGGCATCTCCCCAAATTCCTCTAAACCTCGCTTGACGCAATTTAAAACTTCTTTTTGCAGAACAATTTACAGGAAATTTTTGGTTAATTTTTTTTAGTTTTTTTTCGGCTTTTTTGCCTCTTCGGGCGTCTTAGTTGCGAGGCAATTGATAACTTTGCCGGTAATAATTGATAAATTTTTTTTAGTTTTTTTCAAAAATAAGGAGAGAGAAAATTAATGAACAAAATGTTGCTTAAATCAATGACCGTTTTTTTCGCTTTGACGGCCCTGTTGTTTCTCAACGAGGGGGTTTCGGCCCAAAGGAAAGAGGCCCGCGGTAAAAAATACACCAAAGCCCAGGTCGAACGGGTTGTCAACCGGGTCGAAGAAAGGGTTGACAATTTTGTCAAACATTACGACAAATCGCTCGACCGGAGCAGTCTGAACGGAACCGAACGCGAGGATTGGCTGATGAAAAGGGCCAAAGACCTGGAATCCGCCACCGACGAACTGCGGCGTGAATTCGACCGGAATGACGATTGGTTTGAAAACAAAGCCGAGGTCCGCCGATGCCTGAATATCGCTTCCGATATCGATAAAAACATGAAGAACCGCCGATACAGCCGCGACACCGAAAACATCTGGGTGCGAGTCCGTTATGAGCTAAACACTCTGGCCGACATCTACAATCTTCCCAAAGTCGGCTCGGCCGCTTACTGAGGATGAAACCATTCGGAGGATAAATCGGAAAGACCGGGAAAAAGGTGTTTTTCCCGGTCTTTCCAATTTCGCCAAATATTTAACAAAAACTTTTTAATTTCCGGTTTCGTAAAAAGAGTTTGTTTTTAGGGCGAGGGGGTTACGCCGGAAAAAGTTTCCCTTCCGACGTTGAACAAGTTGACAACTATTGCCGACCGGCGAGCATCTTTCAAAATGATTTTTGCCGGATAATTTAGTATCATAGCCAAAAAATCGAAGCCATTGTTTTTTCGATTTTTTTGGTTTTCGTTTTTGAAAAGGTTTTTTAGAAAAATGATCGAAGCTGGAAAAATTTTACAAGACCGCTACCGTCTGGAAAAGCAGATCGGCCAGGGCGGAATGGGCACTGTTTTCGTCGCGACCGACCAAAGGTTCGGCAGCACGGTGGCCATCAAGCAGACCTTTTTCGAGGAGGAAAACCTCAACAAGGCATTTGAGCGCGAAGGACGGCTTCTCAACGGGTTGAAACACCCGGCATTGCCGAAGGTCAGCGATTATTTCAGTCAGGAAGGCAGTCAGTTTATCGTGATGGAATTTATCGCCGGTCAGGATCTTTCGGAAACTATGGAAAGGAGCGAAGAACCGTTTCCGGTGGAAAAAGTCCTCGATTGGACGGACCAGCTTTGCGATGCCTTGAATTACCTCCACAATCAGGAGGTGCCCGTCATTCACCGCGACATCAAACCGCAGAATCTGAAACTGACCCCGAACGGCCAGGTGATCTTGCTCGATTTCGGTTTGGCCAAGGGTAATCCGACCGACGCTTCGCACAAAACCGCAGCCAAAAGCATTTTCGGCTACTCGCGAAATTACGCCTCCCTCGAACAGATCCAGGGAACGGGGACCGATCCCCAAAGCGACCTTTATTCGCTGGCGGCAACGATTTACCACCTTCTTACGGGCATCCCGCCGGCCGACGCTTTGACGCGGGCGATGAACGTTTTGAACGGACAGGTCGATCCGCTGATTGCGGCAAATTTCATCAACCCCAAAATTCCGCCCGGTTTGGCCGCCGTCCTGCAAAAATCGATGGCCCTCAATTCCAATGAAAGGCCGGCCACCGCCTTGGAATTAAAAGAACTTCTCGACAAAGCGGATAAAACCATCCCGAGGGGAACTCAAATGCCGACCTCGCTTTCCGGTTTTTCGACCGATCTGCTGGCACAGGAAACAAAACTGATGTCCCCGGCCACGAATTTGGCCGCGGAACCTTCGGTCGCCAACAAAACGGGCGTCCTGACCGGGGGGATGAATTCCGAGGATTCGGTCGCCACCCGTTTGATGACCGATAAAAAAGCACCGACCACCAACGCCAAGGACGGCCAACGGGATCGAAAAAAGATTTATATCGGAGCGGCGGCCCTGAGCGGAATTTTGGCGATCGGGGGATTGGCCTTTTTAATTGACCGTACGCCTGAAGATCAGGTCAACGCCCCCTCCGCCGATTCCGAGGTCAAGAAGGTGAACGTTCCGACCGGGTCTTCGGTTGATAACACCATTGGTCCGGAAAACGTCGCCGAAACCGAAAAAGCCGATGAAACCGCTCCCGCGAAAACCTTGGAGGAAAGCTCCCCGGCTGAGGCTGAAGTTTCCAAAGCCCCGACCGAACCCGGGAAAAAGTCGCAGGAAACCGCCAAAACCGGACAGACCGCCCCCAAACCGGGCGAAAAAGGAGAGTCTGAGCCGGGAGCATTCGTATATAATTTCGAGGACGAGGACGGCCGGGTGCGGGTTGTCGGCGACCGGATCGAAACCGAGGAATTTATTATTGACAAAGATGGGATCCGGCCCAAGGATCCGTCTAAACACCCCAGACCGGTGGTGGTCGGGCGGCCGGTGCTCCCGCCGGAACAATTTGAAAAACTGACGCCGAAACAAAAGATGAAGGTGCTTGAGATCTTACGTCTCCAGGAACGGCTCAAAAAAACGGAAAAACCGCTTCCGCCTCAACCTCCGCCAAATGAAAAACCGCCCGCCAACAATTAGATCTCCATTCCGCGTTGTAAAAAAGCCTCCTTGGAAAGAGGCTTTTTTACAACGGTGAAGAAATTATTTCAATCAGTTTTTTATTAAACTTTTCGATATGACTGCGAATTTCACGATCCTCAACGGGTTTGGGAATATTTATTAGTGGGTGATAAATTATCTCCACTTTTCCCAGACGCGGAAACTTCATACCCTGTGCCCAGACCCGGTTTCCGCCCCGGATGGTTACCGGGAGAATCGGTACCTCGGCATCCATCGCCATTCGGACCGCACCGGCCTTAAAAGGCAATAATCGGCCGTCGGAAAACTCGCGCTCCCCTTCGGGGAAAATGACCAAAGTAGCCCCTTCCTGCAGAGCCTTTAACGCGGTCCGCGAGGCCTTGATAAAATCCTTCCGGTTAAAACCGACCGGAAAAGCCCCCAAATAATGGATCAATCTTCCGATAAGAAACCAACTGAAAGCCTCGTCCCAGGCCATAAAACGAAGGTTTCGTTTAACCTTCAGGCAAACCCACACCGGATCGAGGTAAGTTTGGTGATTGGGAGCGATCAATAAACCGCCTTTAAGATCTTTGGGAATGTTTTCGATCCCCCGAAACTTGATCCGCCAAAACAATTTGCTGAAAAAAAATCCGATTCCCCGGCAAATACTTACAACCCAATTTGCCGGATACCGGAAGTCCTCCGAAATCTCCTTCCCCCCATTCATAATTTGTTTGTTTGAGAAAGCCTCTCCCCTCAAAGGATTTTTATCCGATTCCCCTTTTACCCCTTTTGTTGATTTTGGTAACAGGCAATTATAAGAATTTGGTGGCAATGAAGCAAAAAACAAAAAAGCGGCAATCGACGATCGCCGCTTTTCTTTTTCCAATTGCACTGCTTTTATTGGACTTCAACAAAATCGCCGGTGTGAATTTCCCCGGCAGTTCGAACGATAACGGCGGTCGCCGTCCTTTCCTTGACGTTCAAAATAACCATTTCGCCGAGAACCTTCCGAAGGTTACCCGGTCTGTCTCTTTTGGCCTTTTTCGAGGTTACGACTTTTCCACGTGCCTCATCGCCCTGCTTCCGGGCGGCTTGATTGGAAAATTTTCCGCCGCGATATTCGTTGCTTTGATAACCCTCGTCGCGGGCGCTGACGGATTCTCCCGGCAAATCGTCCAAAATGCTTCCGGTTCCGAGCGGGCGAAAGATGGTCAGATAATCCCCGACCCGAACATTGTCTTCCGCTCCGAGGTCGATGTAAACGATTTGTTCCGGCCCGACCATTTCATGACCGTCGCGGGCCATAAAGATCCGACCCGAACTTTTGCCCGAAGGCGTTGAGAAAAGGTCCAGCGGAGGTCTTTGCTTGAAAACGGGGCTGGTTCGCTGGGGCATCGGTTGAAACAGATCGCCCATCAAAATGTTGTCGCAGGAGGTTTTAACCATTGCGATCGAAACGTCATTTCGGACCCTCACGACTTCTAATGATCCCACTTCCTGCACGTAAAAACCGAGGTTTTTCTTGTCCGTCCAGCGGGTTTCGACCCGGCCTCTGGGACGGATCACTGAGAACATATCCCCGACTTTTACGCCGCTTCCGGATCCCTGGCTGAGATAAACGTAATCGCCCTGAGCATAGATATTCTTTTCTTTTTCAAGATCGGCACCGACGATTTTCCGGCCGGTATCGACTCCGGCTCTTTGAACAAAACCGGCGCACAGCAGATTGTTGCTTCCGGCGACGGGCATTTGATCCTGCTGACCGTTAACGATCGCCGCCAGGCCCAGCATGATGATTAAAATCGTACCTATTATTTGCAATTTTTTATTTTGAACAATTTGGAAATTCACGAAATTAGCTCCTTTTGAACTCTATTTTCTTTTCTGCTTTTTCAAGACTTTTTTGACGGAGGAATCCGAAATTTTGGGGTTTGCCAATTTTTTTGGCTCTTATTATCCTACCTGTTTGTTAAACATACGTCAACATTTATTTTATCTGTTTAACCTCTCTGTTGAAATTTAGCGCTTGCAAGAAATAAAATGTTTTTGTAGTATTTTTGCTTGCGGTCGAAAAACCCACACCCAAGCCGGTGTAGCTCAGTTGGTAGAGCAGTTGATTTGTAATCATCAGGTCGGGGGTTCAAGTCCCTTCACCGGCTCCAATGTTTTCAACAACTTAGGGAAATGCAAAAAGCAAATTACCTTCTTACTCACACCTTCAACTCTTTTTTCAGTATTTATTTTTCAACCAAAAACACTTGAATTTTCCATAAACGAGGCATTCTTTTCAATGCTCAGGTTTTTCAAAAAAAGTTGGTTGGTGTTTGATTGGTTTGAGTTTTATTCAAATCAGAACCCCAAATGAAATGGGTTCTAAAAATCGGAAATGAAAAGGACCAGATAGTAAATGGCGCTTCGGGTATATAATATTTGGGCACTGAATCCCCAAAAAAGAGGATGATTTTGAGAACTGTAAATTTGTTTACCCGATGCAATAACCTTCGTTAATTTTCTGTTTATCTATGGTTTTATAGCCTATTTTGTTATGCGGATTTTAGTTGTTGAAGACGAACCGAGGATCGCCGGTTTCCTCAGCAAGGGTTTGAGAGAAAACGCCTTTGCCGTGGACGTGGCGGAAACCGGGGAAGAGGCACTTTATCTGGTCCAGGTAAATACATATGATGCGATGATTTTGGATGTGATGATTCCCCAAAAGGACGGTTTTGAGGTTTGTCTTGAAATGCGCGAGAAAAAAATATCAATTCCGGTCTTGATGCTGACCGCACGCGATGCGGTCAGCGACCGGATAAAGGGTCTCGATTCCGGTGCGGATGACTATTTGATCAAACCCTTCGCCTTTGATGAGCTACTGGCCCGCCTTCGCGCCCTTTTGCGTCGGAAAGATAAAGCTTTTACCGATCTTGAAATTACAATTGGAGATCTGAGCATAGATCCGAAATCACAGCGGGTTTGGCGCGGTTCGTCGGAAATTCCGCTGACTACAAAGGAATTTACCGTTTTGGAATATTTGGCCAGAAATGCCGGCAGAATCATCGGGCGTGAAGAACTATCCGAACATTGTTGGGACGAAACCTACGATCCTTTTTCAAACTTGATCGAGGTTTTTATCAATCGGCTGAGAAAAAAAATTGATACCGAAGGAAAAACGCCGTTGCTTCACACAAAACGCGGAGCGGGCTATGTGTTTGGGGATTTGAAGGCAAAATAATATGTTCAATTCGGCAAAAATGCGATTAACTCTCTGGTATGCGGGCGTTCTCGCTCTGGTTTTGATCTTGTTCGCCGTTTTGACATATCTGCTCATAAATTACACTCTGCAAAATCAAACCAATCGGACCTTAAAAGAGATTGCCGAAGTTTTTGAAACCACCGCAAAAAGCGAACTGGAGGATGAAGACAAGATCACTGATATTGTAAATACGGACGAAGCGGTTCGGGATGCGACCGTTGAACTCGGATTCAGAAACTATCAAGTAATGGTTTTCTCCCCGGACAAAAATTTGATCGCCGGGACGAAAATTCCAAACGGGGCCAACCAAATCTCCTTGCAAACCGCACAAAAGCAAATCGAAAACCATTCCTCCGGCGCGCCTTCGGGATTTTCCGACTTTGAAATTGATGGAGAAGCCTTTCGCCTCTTTTTTTACCCTTTCAGTCTGGCAAATAAAAACTATCGACTGGTCGTATTTCATTCGCTCAATGATCAGAATGAAATTATGCTGAGGGTGCAGTACGCTTTTTTTATCTCCGTCCCACTGGCTTTGCTAATCGCCGGTTTTGGAGGTTTTTTTCTGGCCAAAAAGTCTCTCGCTCCCATCAGTCAAATGAGCCGTAAAGCCGAAGCCATCACCGCGAAAAACCTTCACGAACGACTGCCCGTAAAAAATGAACGCAACGAATTAGGACTTCTGGCCAGCAAATTTAATGAATTGCTTTCGCGTCTTGATGCTTCCTTTGAGCAACAGCGCAGATTTATGGCCGATGCCTCGCACGAACTCCGCACACCGGTCGCAATCGTCCGGGGCGAAGCCGAAGTAATTTTACGAAAAGAAAGGCGCGAAGAGGCCGAATACCGCGAATCATTTTCGATCGTTCAGTCGGAAGCCGAGCGAATGACCCGTATTATCGGGGATTTATTCACTTTGGCGCGGGCGGACATCGGCCAACAACCTCTGCAAAAGGAAAACCTGTATTTGGACGAGGTTTTGAGCGAAGCGATAAAAGCCTTCCGGACCGTAGCCCGCAAACGGAATGTCGGAATCGAGTGTAAAATTTCAGATGAAATGATTTTTTCCGGCGACGCGCAATTATTGGGGAGACTTTTTTCAAACCTGCTCGACAATGCCCTCAAACACGCCCGGTCAAGTGTGAAGGTTTCTGCCGAAAAACGCGGAAACTCATATTTTATAGACATTTCAGACGACGGAGAAGGAATATCCGAGTCGCATCAGCCTCATATTTTCGAGAGATTTTACCGCGCGGACAAGGCACGTTCCCGGCAGGAAAATGCCATTGTCGGCAGCGGCGCGGGTCTCGGGCTTTCGATCTCAAAATTTATCGCCGAATCTCACGGCGGAAATCTGTGTCTTTCCAAATCGGATCCAAGCGGTTCAATTTTTTCAGTTCGTTTTCCCGCCTGAACTCCACCTAAAAATAATAACCTCCTTGCGTTAATCCTGTATTTATCTTCCTTTTCATAAACTTGTTTAAGACGGGCCGGAAAAATTCAACGGGTCGTCCGATTAAAGATAAGAAAGGAGGACAAACTGCTTCCGGGTTGAAGTCAGAAAACCAAACCCGAAGTAATGGTTGAGGTGCCGAATGAAAAAAACGACCGAGGATTTTTTGGGAAAACATCATTGGAGAATTTGGGGTTTGACGATGATCGCGGTTTTTGCCACGATTTTTTTCTTCGGGGTCTGGGGGTTTTTCGGTGGACCCGATCCGATCCTCAATTCGAATACTCCCGCCAATAATCATGCGGAAAAACGGCAATCGGATGTTAAAGGCGAAATCCCGGCGGTTTTAACGGACGCGGGGGAATTTAGTGAAAATATCTACGATGCGGTAAAAGCCGGGGACTGGAAAACAGCGAACATCAAAATGGACGAACTTAAAGATTCAGCACAAAAAATCCCCTCGGGCAAAACCGGCCCCTATGATTTCGGGGCGATGATCATGAGGCTCGAAAAAGCCTTGGCGGCCCGGAACAAAACCGCAAGCCTGATCGAGGCCAACCGATTAACGCTGGAAGCGGCGAATTTGACGGCGGATTATAAAACCTTGATTCCGGTCGAGGTCGCCCGGCTCGATTTCTACGGCCGCGAACTTGAAATCTGGTCATCCGCCGGGGACGAGGCAAAATTAAAAGAAACCGCCCGCCTGATTCGCCAAAACTGGAATGCAATAAAAACCAAAACCGAGGAAAAAGGCGGCAAAAAAGAAGCGGTCGCCTTTGAAAGTTTGGTTGTAAAAACCGAGGCGGCTAAAGATCCGGCCGAGTTTGCCAAACTCGCCTCTCCGATCTTGGATGAGGTGGACAATTTGGAAAGGGTTTTCGACTGATCCGTTTTTTTTCACATTATTCCGCTTTCTTTAAGTGCTTCCGTTAATCCTACGTTTATCTCCGCTTTAATATTATGTCAAAAACCTGAAGTGTTCAGTTTTTTGACGGGCAATAAGCGGGAAAACCGACAAATAAAAACGATCTCGGTTTTCCCGTTGAATAAATTCAAAAAGGGGTAAAAAAACATGAAATTGATCGGATCGACAACTGCTGTCTTATTTTTGACATTGGCTTTCAGCATTGGTCTTTTCGGCGCGGCTCAGACGGTCAAAGCTCAAAATACCGACAAACAGAAAACGGAGAAAAAACACGACCGCGACGATGATGAAAAGAAAGAAGAGGCAGAAGAAGCAAAAGAGCGCAAAAATCAGGATAAACTGATGCGCGAAGCCTCCGTAACGCTCGAACAAGCGCGGGCCGCCGCCCTGGAAAGGGTTCAGGGAAAAGTCCTCGAAGAAGAGATCGAAAAGGAAAACGGCAAACTGGTTTGGTCCTTTGACATTCGGGATGAGAACGGAAAGGCTTTCGATGTAAAAGTAGATGCCAAAACCGGCACGGTCGTCGCCGCCGAAGAAGATGACGACGAGGACGATGCCGGTGCTCAAAGCCGAGGAAACAAAAACATCTTTGAAAAGATGGGAAGCGGAATCAAAGACACGACCGCGAAAATTTATCGCAAAATTACGGGCAATTGAAAATTCAACCAACAACCAAACCTCATAAATTGAAATTTGTAATGAAAAAAGCAAAGTTGGTTTTCGGTCTTACAATTCTTTTTTTTGGGATTTCCATTGATGGGAATTCCCAAACCCCAATTACCGCTTTAACTCTCGATCAGGCGGTTGAAATGGCCTTGCGGCAAGCCTCGAACTTCGAACAGGCAAAACTTAACGAACTGATCGCCGATGAGGACGTTTTCCAAGCGGGAAAGGAGTTTTATCCCAAAATCTCCGCGAATCCGGCCGTCATTTATACAACCCCTTCTCTGGCCAGGGGATTACAAACCGGAACGCCCCGCCCGCCTTCTTTCCTTGGGGCCAATGCGATCACCGAATATCAGGCGACCGCCGTTGCCAACGGAGAAATCGACATCTCCGGCAAATTAAAGGCAAACAAACAACGGGCGCTGGCCCTGTTCGAAGCGGCCAAAGCCGGGACTGAGATCGCCCGTCGGGATCTCATCAGAGCCACTGAAGAAGCCTATTTCGGCTTGGCCTTTGCGATCGCCGGGAAAAACGCCGCCCAACTCAATCTGGAAACGGCACAAAACTTTGAGAAGGTAACAAAACTTCTGGTTGACGGCGGAGAAATTCCCCCGGTCGATCTGATAAAAGCCCAAATTCAGACAACCACCCGACGCGACGAACTCGAACAAGCCCGCATCCTGCTGGCAATTAGTGAAAACAACCTGAAAGTTTACCTGAATTTAGACCAGTCGACGCCGGTTGCCGTCGAGGATTTCCAAGTTGAAATGCCTTTGCCCGACGAACTCGCTCAATTTTCTCTTGAAGAGGTTCGGAGGAGGCCCGAACTGGTTCAGTTTGAAGCCCAGAAGCAAGCGGCCGAAGCTGAGGCTAAGATGGCCCGGGCCGAACGGCGGCCTCAGATCACCTATTCCCTTGAAGCGGGAATAATTGCCGATTCGCTTCGCCCGGACAGGATCGGCGATTCGGCGGGAATCCGGGGGACCGTTGGCGTTAACATTCCGCTGTTCGATTGGGGAGCGAGCAAAAGCCGCCAGACGCAGGCCGAATTGCGGACCAAAATTGCCGAATCATCGAGGCTCTTTGCCCAAAGACAATTTATTGCGGACTTTAATTCGAATTTTACCGCCGCCAAAACCGCCGCCACCAGAATTCGTCAATTGGCATTGAATCTGCAAAATTCCGAAAAGGTTCTCAATGTGGCGATCGAGAGATACAAGGCGGGAGAGACTCAAATTATAGAGGTTACAGAAACACAAAATTTGATTGTAACGGAGCGAATTACGCTTTTGCAGGCGATTTTCGATTATCAAATCGCCAAAGCCAGATTGCGACAAGCCACCGGAAAATAAAAGGGGAAAAGTTAAATTTGATTGAATGTAGAATAAAGGATTAATGGAAGATTCGAACGAAAAAACAACTTTGGGTTCCGATCAACAGGACGAGATTCCGGACCCGATGGCGAAAGAAGAATTTTCGGAAGGAGCCGATTCAGAAGAGGTCGGAGGGGAAAATACCGACAATACAAAACGTCAGTTAATTCTCATCGGAGTAATTTTTGCCATTCTTGTTCCGGCGATCGGGCTTTGGTGGTTTTGGTCAAATTCCTCTCCTGCTGAGGAGCAGGCAACAAACGAAGTTCCGATAGTTGTCAGCGTTCGGGCGGCGCGGGTGGAGCGGAGAACAATCGCCGGTGAAAATTCGGCCGTCGGTTCTATCGCTCCCGTTCGGCAGGCGGTCGTCAGTTCCAATGCAAGCGGGCAAATAAAAGGTCTGCGAATTTTGCAAAATGAATTTGTCCGGCGCGGTGAACTTCTGGCAACGATCGACACACGAGATTTGCGGGCGCAAAAAAAAGAAGCCGAGGCCGTTTTGCGGGAAGCCCGTTTGAATTTGCAAACCCTACGAAAAAGCACCATTCCCCAGACGGAAATTCAAACGGAAAGGGATTTGCGCGATGCCCGGGCGGCGGTTGATAATGCCCGAAACCTGTTTGAAAGAAGAACTGATTTGTACGATAAAGGGGGCATTGCCCTTAAGGATGTCGAAGCCTCTCGACTGGCTTTGACCCAGGCCGAGGATAACCTTAAATTTCTCCAAAAATCTAAAGATCTGAGGGACGATACGAGCAATTCGCTTGATTTGCAAACCGCCGAAGCCCGGGTCTCTCAGGCCGAACGGCGGATTAACTCTCTGGAAACGCAAATCAATTTGGCCGAAATTCGCGCTCCCATCTCCGGATTTGTCATCGAACAAACCCAATTTGACGGGGAATATGCCGCTCCCGGCGGAAAAATTCTGACCATCGCCGACACCGGCGAAGTTATCGTTAAAACGCAGTTTCCCGATACCGTCATTCCAAAACTTAAAATCGGCGACGCAGTTGCCGTTTTTCCGGCGGATCTGGCGGGCGAACGGATGAGCGGGAAGGTTTGGCTGATTTCGCGCTCGACCGACCAGCAGAATCGGGCGACCGAAGTTTGGGTTAATCTGGGTAACGAGGCCGGACGTCTTCGCGTCGGCGGAGCCGCCAAGGTCATCGTCAGCGAAAATGAACAGATTGATGCGCTGATTGTTCCGAACTCGGCCGTAACCCTTGATTCGGCGAACGCCGACACCGGAATTGTAATGGTCATCGGAACGGATGGCATCGCCCGCGAAACTAAGGTTGTAATCGGCGTAAAAACCAGTGAATATATGCAAATTGTTTCGGGCTTGAACGGCGACGAAACGGTCGTTACCGAGGGGAATTATTCATTGCCGGACGGCACGAAAGTCGAAGTTAAGGATGATGCCGGATCGACTGGAGATGATGGAAAATGAACCTCGCACGCCTTATTTCCAAACAAAAACGAGCAGTCATCATAATTGTAATTCTGCTCTGCGGAGCGGGAATTTTTTCCGCTTTGCAACTGCCTTCGGCGCTTTTTCCGCAAACGGATTTTCCGAGAATAGTCGTCATCATCGACAACGGAGTCGTCCCGGCCGACCAGATGCTCGTTTCGGTGACGCGCCCGATCGAAGAAGCGATGAACGGGATACCCGGAATCGTCCGGATAAAATCAACCACGGCGCGGGGATCGTGCGACATTAATTTGTTTTTCGATTGGAAAGTCGATGTTCAGCAGACCCTGCAATTGGTTCAGGCGCGGCTTTCCCAGGTTTCCCTGCCCCCGACGGCCAGCATTCGCCGGGTTGACCGTTTGACATTCGCGGTTTTCCCCGTTGCCGGATACAGTTTGACCTCAAACAAAAGCGACCTGGCAAAACTGCGCGAAATCGCTTCCTACAACGTAAAACCCCGTTTGGCAAGATTGCCGGGAGTGGCCGATGTGGCGGTTGCCGGGGGCGACGTTCGGGAATTCCACGTGCTGGTTGACGAGGAAAAACTCAATTCACACGGGGTTTCTCTTCAACAGGTTTCCGATGCGGTCAAAAATTCAAATTTTCTTGCCTCGCCCGGTTTGATCGAAGAAAATCACCGGCTGGAACTGGCTTTGGTCAGCGGACGGGCGACTAAACCCGAGGATCTGAACAGTATCGTCGTTGCAACTGTTAGAGAATTTCCGGTAAAGGTTTCCGATGTGGCAACGGTTGAGACCTCGACCGAACCGAATTACACCATCGTTACCGCCGACGGAATGCGGGCGGTGTTGGTAAATATTCTCCGTCAACCCGACGCCAATACCGTCAGCGTGACCGATGAGGTAAAAACCGAACTCGAATCCATCAAACGGACTTTGCCAAAGGACGTCAAGATCGCTCCTTTTTACGACCAGTCAATTCTGGTTAAAAATTCGATGAACTCGGTTCGGGACGCGATTTTGATCGGACTGATTTTATCGGTCGTTATTCTCTACGCCTTTTTGAAAAATTGGGGAACGACCTTTGTCGCCATTCTGGTGATTCCGGTAACGGTTTTGACGACCTTTCTGGCCATGTATCTGGTCGGTCTGTCGTTTGACCTGATGACGCTCGGAGGGGTGGCGGCGGCAATCGGTCTGGTAATTGATGATGCTATAGTAGTGGTCGAAAACATCTATACTCATCTTTTGCTGGGGCAAAGCAGGAGCGAAGCTCTCCATTCGGCGATTTCGGAAATAACGGTGCCGATTATCGGTTCGACCGTAACTCCTGTCGTCGTTTTTTTACCACTTGCAATTTTGACCGGAGTAACGGGTGCGTTTTTTCGATCTCTGGCTTTGACCATGACCGTCGCTCTTTTGACCTCGCTCGCTCTCGCCCTGACGTTTACGCCGGTTTTGGCCGAAAACTTTATCCGCTTAAAAAAACATCATAAAGAAGAGATCCGGCCCACCGAAAAAAGCCTGCAAACGGCCGAAGTCGAGGAAAACGGATTTGTAATGCGTTTTATTATCGCCCGTTACGAAGAGGTGCTGAGACTTGCTCTGAGAAATAAACTTGTGGTTTTGGCACTAGCGGTCGCCGTTTTGGCCGGATCTTACGTTTTGTTCAGTTCGCTCGGTTCGGAATTTCTACCGGCTTTTGACGAGGGGGCGTTTGTCCTCGATTACATCGCCCCGCCGGGAACATCTTTGGAGGAAACCGACCGGATCCTGAGGCAAATTGAAGACCTTCTAAAAGAAACCCCTGAGGTGGAAAGTTATTCGAGGCGAACGGGTTTGCAACTGGGGCTTTCGATTACGGAGCCGAACACCGGCGATTTTCTGGTCAAATTAAAACGAAATCGTTCGCGTTCGACCGAGGAAGTTACCGATGAACTCCGGGAAAAAGTTGAAGCGAGCCAACCCGCTCTGGAGGTGGAATTTGTCGGCATTTTGTCCGATCTGATCGGGGATCTGACCTCTTCGCCGGCTCCGGTCGAAATCAAGATATTCAGCGAGGACAAGGCGGCCCTGCACAAAAGCGCGGCGGAAATAGAAGAATCGATTAAAAAAGTCCCGGGAGTGGTTGATACAAACAGCGGAGTAATTATCAGCGGAGCGGCAATCACCTTTAAAGTAAAACCGGAGGAAGCGGCCCGTTTCGGTGTAACCCCGAATGACATTGCCAATACCATCGCCATCGCCATGACGGGCGATGCCACTTCCTCTATTTTGGAGCAGGACAGATTGATTTCCGTGCGGGTTTTGCTTCCCGATCAAATTCGAGCATCCCTTGATAAATTAAAAGCTCTTCCGATCAGATCTTCTTCCGGACAGCTTTTTCGGCTCGAACAGGTCGCGGATGTTCTTTATGATGAGGGACAAACCGAAATCGAACGCGACGGGCTTCGCCAATCGGTCGCAGTAACGGCCCGAATTACGGGAAGCGATCTTGGAACAACTATTGAAAAGATAAAAACCCAACTTGCCAAAGACGTAAAACTTCCCGCCGGAATGACATTGGAGTACGGCGGACTATATCAAGAACAACAGGCCAGTTTTCGGGAACTCGCCTTTGCACTTATTTTGGCCATCGCGCTTGTTTTTTTGGTCTTGCTCATCGAATTTCGCTCGTTTTCCCATCCGATTGCAATCGTCTCCGGAGCGATTTTGGCTCTTGTCGGAGTTTTTCTGGGTTTATTTCTAACTTCTTCGACGCTGAATGTCGTCAGTCTTATGGGAATGATCATGGTGGTCGGTATCGTGGCGAAAAATGGAATATTGATGCTTGATGCCGTTGAGGAACACTTGGCGGACGGAGATTCTTTGCAGGAGGCAATTATCCTGTCCGGCAAAAGAAGGATCAGACCCGTTTTGATGACAAGTCTGGCGGCAATTTTAGGGATGCTTCCTCTCGCTTTAGCAATCGGTTCCGGCGCAGAACTGCTTCAACCTCTTGCAATTGCAGTAATAAGTGGCCTTATCTTTGCTCTTTTTCTCTCCTTGATTGTTACGCCTACGGTTTATTTTTTGATGGATTCTCCGAAAATTTAATGCCGGTTTTTCGCCTTCAAAAAGTCGAACAACTGAGTGTTTGACCCTGAGGGCCAGTCCGTTTATCCATCGAAATATTCGTTATTTTTCAACCTTTAGACCATCGAAGAATCTCATCCCGACATTGACGAAAACAAAAAGGCCAGTCGAAACGGCTTGGCCTTTTTGTTTTGTGTGCGTTTTTTTGTCAATTTCCTCCTCAAATGTCGCTTATTTTCGTGATCTTCACGGTCAGGCTGTACGGCACGGATTTTCCGCTTACGGTCCGGACCAGGATCGTAATATCGCCGCCTTCTTCGAGATAAACCTCGTAAACACCGCCGCTTTCTTCGCGAAGAAGAATATCGTCGCCCCTGGCGTTTTCGACCTCGATCCCGACATTTTTTACCGGGGACAGATCGAGCGAGATCTTTTGTCCGGCGCGGGCGCGGACGACATAATAGACTCCGTAACTTCCCGTTTTTCCGCGGACGGTCGCCGAATTCCGGCCCTTTGCAAATTGGATCCGCGTTTGCGCTTTCGCCTTGCCGGGACACAAAAATGCCATTGCCATTATTAACAAAGCCAAACCGATTGTTTTTTTCATAATTGCTCCTTTTTTTCAGGTTCTGGGTTTCAGACCGCCTCCAGTCAAAACCCGGAACCTGAAACTATTTTTCCTAACAAAATACGGGTGCAACCTCCTCGATGCGTCGGCGTTGCGAAGGACTTAAACGCCCGAGGGTTTCCAGAAAACGCGGATGGGTCAAACCCGAACCGATGTATGTCCAACGATTCGCCTGATGCTGAACGGCGATGAATTCTTCGCGCTCCGCTGCCATTAGAGTGCGCCCGGTCGCGCGTTCGAAGGCTTCGAGGTCGAAGACGGTTTGCTGGCGCGTTCCTTCATCCAAAAAGCCCCCGATTTCTAAAAATTCGTCGACCGCCTTTTCAATCCCGGCTTCGGTCATTCCTTCGGCGAGGGCCTCGACCATCAGGGTGTCGAGTTTGGCGTGCTGGGCTTCTTCGAGCCAGTGGTTTTTCAAAAGGCTTTTGAATTGTTCGTCCAAAACCGAATCATCCTTGATGCTGTCCGTATAATGGATCTGCGACATCCATTCGATCAGCAAAATGGCCAACCCGACCGCCAGCGGTTGATGCGCCAAAACGTTTTTTGCCACTTCGGAGGGCGGACCGATCACCTCGCACCGGACCGGAAAATGTCGGTGAAAATCTTCGGTGAAGGCTTTGAAAAGCTGGATATGCTTGGCCTCCTCGGCGGCGAACTGCAAAAACGCCCGGACGCGGTAATCGTCCTTATCGAGCGACGGCCGGACGTGATCGAGCACAAAGGGGAGAATGAACTCCTCGACCAGACCGAAGATCTGCAGATAGGTGTGTCCCTTTATCTGATTGAGAATCAAACGCTCCTCATCGTTCAGGAAACTAAGCGAGCGGATTCGCGCCAGAGATTCCGGAATAAAGGGCTTGGTAAAATCAAGCTTTTTATCGCCGCCGATAATGTCCTCGATCCGCCAGTTGACCCTTTCCGAAACAGCCAGAGTTTCCGCGTAACTATATTTCGTCGTTGAATTACTATTTGTATTTATTGCATTTGTTAACATTTTTTATCTCCTTATGTTGTTTATTGAATTGAAGATCCCTTTTCAGGATTTCCCTTTTAAGCTTCTCGGAGCGGTCGTTTTTTCGACCCTCCCGATCAACTTTGTCCTCGGTCAGGTGAACATTTTGACCTCGGCGAAATTTAATCCGATCGAATCGGTTTCAAAATCCGATAAAAAAGTGCTGACCAGAACCGAATACATCTCGATTCGCGTGGTCCGCACAACGCTTTTCCATTCGGCGAACTCCTCGACCGTGATAACCCCGGTTTTGATCGCCTGCGCCCGGTTGCGGGCGAGAAATAACAAGGGCGAACTTTTATCCGCCTTTTTTATCACCGTCACATCGTTGACGCCGACCCGCCCGCTTCCCACACAGGAATTCAGCTGATTATCGCCGCCCCACCACATTCCGGTCAGTTCGATCTCGCCGTAATGTCGCGGATTTTCCGATTGACCGCGCACTCCGTCCAATTTCAAAAATATTTTCTTCTCCACAGATTCCTCCTTTTTTTGCGGTCTCAACCGTTTCTTAAAAAACCGGAGAAATGCCGGTGAACCGCTTGGATATCGACCCTACAAAAAGTTAAAATGAAAAATCCTTAGAAATGGATGAGAATCAAATTAGTTTTTTTTTAGAAAGGTTTTTTCCGAGGGTTTGGGACAGATCTGATAATTTTTCCGTGAGCCTAAAAGTTTGTCAGTAAAGCTTTTTTGTCGGCAAAGCAAGTAATTTTGAAAATACGAAATAATTTTGGGGAACAAATCATTCTCCCGATTTTCCGTTGAATAATCATCCGAGGTTTATGTCTCTGGAAAATAAAAATCTTTACGAGTTCGGAGAATTTCGTCTCGATCCTTCGGAACGGGAGCTTTTTCGCGGCGATCAGCCGATCGAACTGACCCCGAAGGCTTTTGAATTACTCACTTTTTTCGTGGAAAATCACGGACGATTGCTCGGTAAGGACGAGTTGATGGACGGGGTCTGGGCCGATTCTTTCGTTGAGGAAGGCAATTTGACCTTCAACATCCGCCAGCTTCGCGTCATCCTCAACGACGACGCCCAAAATCCGAAGTTCATCAAAACCGTTCGCCGCCACGGTTATCGCTTTATCGCCGATGTCCGGCAAATCTCGGAACCATTTCAAAAAGCGACTATCGCGGATCTGTCGGAGGAAAAACCGGCCGGTTCATCGTCCGCCGCCCCGTCATCGGTCAAAAAGTCGTTTTCACCGGCCTTGTTTTTTCTCATCGTCGTCGGCGCTGTTGCCGTAATTTTCGGCGCCTGGTATCTCAAAAACCGGAATTATTCAGGGCAAAGTCCGATCCTATCCGCGCCATTTGCTTCGGAAAAACTGACGACCAACGGCAAAGTGGTTCTCGCGGTCATATCCCCCGACGGGAAAAACGTCGTTTACACAAACGGGGCCGAAAGGCAAAGCGTTTGGCTCCGGCAAATCGAGAGCGGCGACAATACCGAGATGATTCCCGAATCGGATCAGATTTATTTTGATCTTGCCTTTTCCCCCGATGGCGACTTTTTATATTTTTCACGTCGCCCCGCTTCGGATAGAACCGATATCGGAGTTTATCGGATCTCCCTTTTCGGCGGAGTACCGCAAAAAATCATTGACGGCGTTTTGACGCCAATTGCCATTTCCCCCGACGGTTTGAGGATGGCTTTTGTTCGTTACCCTCGCGGGGATGAGGAATACTGCACGGTTCAGATTGCCGACGCGGCCGACGGTTCAAACGAGCGCAAGTTGACTTCGTTTCCAAAACCAGCCTACATCCGCGACCTCGAATTTTCATCCGACGGGAAAAGGGTCATCATCGCCTCTGGACAATATAAAAACAACACCAACGAGGTCGATCTGTTTGAACTTGATCTGACCGACGAAACCAGACGGGCGCTGACGAATGAAAAATTTACCGATATTTCCCGGATCGCCCGGCTTCCCGATTCCTCCGGCTGGCTGATCACCGGTTCCAAAATTCCCGTCATGAATTATCGCTTCTGGAAAATTTCCGTCAGCGGCGATGAAACCGCGCCGATTTCACCGAATGCGGAGTTTTATGACGGACTGAGTCTGGACAGCCGGGCGACGCGAATGGTGGCCATCCAACTTAATTACGATTATCACATCCGTTTTTTCCCCTTGACCGGGGCGACCGAAAAACTCGGTCAATTGGACGGCGACACGATCGACATCGCGGCGGACGGAAAAATGTATTTTACTTCCTGGGTTTCGGGAACCGGTGAAATCTGGAGCGCCAACCCCGACGGATCGAACCGCCGTCAGCTGACCAACAACAAATGGGAAGAGGATTCGCCGGTCGTTTCGCCCGACGGCAACACGATCTTTTTTTCATCGGTTCAAACCGGCAAATGGTTCATCTGGAGAATGAATACGGACGGAAGTAATCAAAAACAGGTGAGTTTTACGAAAGGAGGAACCCCGTTGATCGTTACCCCCGACGGCGAGTGGCTTTATTTTCTCGAACATGATGACTCAAACCTCTGGCGGATTTCTCTGAAAACCGGCGAAGAACAGCTCGTTCTGGATAAAAAGACCTATCTTTACAGTTACAAGGTTTCGCCCGACGGATCGCGGACGGCTTTTATCGACCGGAAAGGGGATGAAGAGTTTATCAATATTGTCGGCCTTCCCGCCGGCAACTCCCTCAAAACCTTTCCCATTGCCGCCAAAAAACTCTCCATCCAAAACCTCGGCTGGACCAGGGACGGGAAAAATCTGCTTTACGCGACAAAAGATACGAACACTTCAGATTTTGTTTTGTGGCTCCAACCGCTGGCTGAAAACTCCCCGCGAATGATCGCCGATTTAGATGATGAAGAGATGATCCAGGGATTGATGCCGGTCACTCCCGACGGAAAGTTCGTCGCCGTTGCCCAAGGGTCCCGCCTACACGATGCGGTCCTGATAAAGGGGTTAAAATAACGTCATTTTTTTCAAAATCCGAAAACAACTTTTTTCCGACCGGCTTGATCTTTTTCAATCCCAAATTCCAACTGTTTTTCCGTTAAGCCCAAAAGAGGTCGTTGGGAAATTTTTTTTTCGATTTTTCCTTTGGTAATGGAATGATTGAAAACTAAAGGACCTGCCTTGAACCATTTGCCACAATTTTACAATTTAGGGATTAGTTTATAAAGTTTAATAAAAGAAAATCTTTCGAATTTGTGGCCTGAAAACCGGCCCCAATTTAGTTTTATTTATGGTCAAGCTAATTGATGTGGTAAAGTGGGGGTTGACACTCGGAAAAGAACCTCAAACCTTTTTGGGAGCCAAATGGGTTCCGGCATTTTTAAATAAAGTTTCCCGTTCAAGCAAACGAAAATGGGCGCTCCGGATTCTGGAATGGAGCCCGCATTATTTTATCGACGGGGAAAATCCCAAATACAAGGGAATGCCTCTGGACGAGTATCTGGAAATTTCCTTCGAGATCAATGCCGAATCGCGCCGCGAGATCTACCGGAAAATCCTAAAACCATACCTGAAAAAAGATGATACCGTTTTGGAATACGGTTGCGGTCCCGGTTTTTTGGCCCGGGCGGTTTCACCTCACGTAAAAAAGGTTTTCGCCTGCGATATTTCGGTCGGCGCTCTGGCCTGCGCCCGGATTATTAATAATGCTCCCAATATCGATTTCATCGTGGCTGATAAAAAAGGTTTATCGGAAATTGAAGATCAGAGCCTGGATGCGATCTTCAGTTTCGCCGTGATCCAACATTTGACCGATGAGGTTTTTGAGGCGGTTTTGGAAAATTGTCGGCGAAAGCTGAAAAAGGGCGGCCGGTTGATTCTCCACATCCAACTCGAAGATGAGGTCTGGAAAACCGAAAAAGACTGGAGGTCCGACACATCCCTGAAAGGAAGGATAAAATACAAATACGGCCTTCATTGTTTCGGAAGATCAAAGGAAAAACACGAGAAATTGGTTTTAGAGCACGGTTTTGCCAATGTCACTTTTGAAAGCTTAAAAGAATTGACCGATGACGTCTCATCCGGCCCCGATTCCCAATTTTTGCTTTTGGCCGAAAAAAAATGACAATTTCCCCCACCCGCCGGGGTTTAATGGGGTGAAGTTTTTTTTAGAACCTTTTCAAAAAGAGTTTTGCAGGATTATCGGAATTACGAATAACAACGCCAAAACCACAATAAAACCCGAGACCTTCAGGAAAGTTTCGGTGTCCTCGTCAAAAAAGGGAACGTCCCTTTCATCAACGCTTTTGAACAAATCTTTTTTTTCCTTTTCGGTCAGTTTTCTCAATTTCGGTTTTGTCGGTTGTTGATTGGGAACCAAAACCACCTTCTCGCTCAAAACCGGAATCAACGACCCGCAATACTCGCATTCGGCGAAATTTTCCCGAACCCTGACCCTTTTGATATAAGCCCCGCATTGTGAACAACTCATCACTTTCATAAACCCTCAAATTTTCCCGATCTTTTTTTCGAATGTTTCCCCAAAGGTATTTGCGGCCGGGCGGGCGGCGGTTCTTCGACGTTTATAAGGACTGATCGGAGAAAAAAACCAGCCTTTTTTTAACATCGCGGAAAGGCGGAGAGTCCGAAACCGCCATCTCTTCCGGCCGCAAACTTTGCCAGGGGTTGCCGGTTTTCCGACTTTTCGGGTGGAGAATTCTCTTTCCTCAAAAAATTGTCTTCCTCCGGAACCCCTTTGCTCCTTTTTTTGGCAAACTGTCAAATAAATCAACCTGCGGAATTTTTTTCCCCGGTTTCATTAATGAGTGTCGGAATTCGTAAAAAAGGTTACAGGCATTCAGTTTTTTTCGCCCCCCAACAAAAAAAGTCCGGGCGGTGGCGCACCCGGACTTTTTTTTCTAAATTGTCTGCAATTTTTGAGTAATTTTTTTCCCATTCTCCCCGGCGGCAAACCGCCGAAAAGCTTTTTACGGAAAAACGCCCAACTCAAAGTAACAGGTGGCTATTTTCTCAATCGCGTTCATAAAGGCCGCCGTTCTTAATGTGCCGACGTTATCCTTTTGTTTCCAGATTTCCCTGATCTGGTGATACGCCGTGATCATGGTTTCCTCCAACCCGGAGTAGACCAGATCTTGTTCTTCGGCTCCGCGAGCGATAAGGTTCTTCTCCTCCAAAGTCAGGCTCCGGCCCGTCTCCTTTTCGATCAATTGCATAATTCGATCAAAGGTGTTTTGCTCGAAACGTTTTTCCATCCTTCCGAAACGAACGTGCGACAGGTTTTTCAGCCATTCGAAATACGAAACCGTCACCCCGCCGGCGTTGAGATAAATGTCTGGAACAACCAAAATTCCCTTTGCCTGAAGTATTTCTTCGGCTCCGGCGGTGATCGGCCCGTTGGCCGCCTCGCCGATGATTTTGGCCTTTATCCGGGCCGCGTTTCCATCGGTGATCTGGTTTTCCAAAGCGGCCGGGATCAAAATATCGCATTCCAGTTCCAGCGCCTCTTCGCGCCGGGAAAGATTTTGGGCGCCGGGGAAATCAAGGATCGACCCGGTCTCGGCCCGGTGTTTCACCAGATCTTCGAGATCGATCCCGCCCGGTTTGTGGATCGAACCTTCATATTCGGCCACGCCGATCAGGACGGCTCCGTTTTCCTCGAAGAATTTGGCGGCGTAATATCCGACGTTACCCAGACCTTGAACAACAACTGTTTTACCTTCGATGCCGGGACCGAGCCCGATCGCTTTCATATCTTCGGCGTTTGAACAAACCTCTTTGATCCCGTAAAAAACTCCCAGACCGGTCGCTTCGGTCCGGCCGCGGATTCCGCCCTGAGAGACGGATTTTCCCGTCACGCAACCGAGGGCGTCGATCTGTTCGGAATGAAAAGCCAGATAAGTGTCGGCGATCCAGGCCATTTCCCTGGCCCCGGTCCCGTAATCCGGGGCCGGAACATCGACGGCCGGCCCGATGAAATTCTTGCGGATCAGCTCGGCCGTATAACGCCTGGTGATCTGTTCAAGTTCGGTCAAACTGAATTCTTTGGGATTTATTTTGATCGCCCCTTTCGCCCCCCCGAACGGGACATCGACGACGGCGCATTTGTAGCTCATCAAAGTCGCCAAAGCGATCACTTCATCCTCGCTGGCCTCTTCGGAATATCTGATCCCGCCTTTGACGGGTAATTTATGGTGACTGTGTTCCGCCCGCCAGGCCGAGATGACCTTGTAACCACCGTCCTTTCTGATCGGAAATTGAAATGAATACACGCTGTTGCACATTTTGATCTGTCTCAGAAGTCCGTCCGGATAATCGGTCAAAGCGGCGGCTCTTTCAAAATAATGATCAACGCTCGCTAAAAAACTTTTCCCTTGCTTTTCTGCGTCCATAATTGATTTTCCTCTTAATTGATTTTTGTCAAACCTTGTCCTTTAGGGTATTAAACCTTTTTATTTTGTCAATTGCAGTTTGTTCGGTCAAAGAACAAATCGTGATTTTTATTTTTGGTCAACCATCAACAAACGGATGCTGTTGACCGCATCTTCTCCGGCCGCATCGGTGAAACTGAGACGATTTTCGGCAACGCTCCAATTTGTTTGCAGGTAATCCCGGACCGCTTTTTTTCTTTCCTCTAAAAGTTCCTCCCGATTCGGAGTCGGGACAAGAGAAATTTCCAAATTGAGTCCGGTGTGGTTCCTCATCGCCTTTCCGGCCCCGTCAAGCGGTTTCTCCTCTCCGTTGCCGGCAAATTCGGCCCGATTATTCAGGAACCGGATCTCGATTTTTTCGGCCGGTATCCGTTCGAAAACGATCTGAGCATTGGGCATATTAAGCCGGTTTTTTATTCCGGTGCTGACCACATTTTGGCCGTCAATATCCATTTCCCTCTCGCTCATGTATGCCAAATTAAATTCCGGAGTTCGGTAGGGGCTTGTATTTATCCCGAAATCAAGCATTTTGGCCGGGGGCGGCAGATCCAGACCGGTCAAAGCATTTTTCAGACTTTCCAGATATTGAGCCTGGATTTCGGCCAGAGTAGGCGGAGGAGCCTTGGTTTCGGGCTGGCTTTTCTGGGTCTCCCCGGGAGAGGTGGGAATTTCGATCAACTGCAAATTTATTGAGTCCTCGCGTCGGTCGAGTAGTTTGGCCAACTCCTCCAGATATTTGTTTCTCTCCTCCTGAGTGTATGGATCGGTGTCGATAACTCTCAAATAAACGTCCAGTTTTCCGTCCTTTATATTCACCCTCAGTTCATCGAGATCCCTTTCCAAACCGTTCGATTGGGTGGAAAAGGCATCCTCCCAGATTTTCCGTGCGCTTTGCTGTATTTTGTTTTCGGCTTGTTTTTTCTGGATGTCGCTCTTTAACTTGCTGTAAGACTGACTCAAAGGTATAAAGATCAGGAGCAAAGGCAGAAGGATCATCAAAAGCCGGAGCGAAATACTGCGGATCTCGCGGGCGTGTGCCAGCGACGGAACCCGTCCGATGGCGTCTTTCCACCAGAGGCTTTCACCATCCGTTTCGCGCCATTCCCGCACTTTTTCCCGCACCATGGGAGTGTCGATCCTCAGCAAAATAAAAACCACCATAGCTGTAAAAGTAATGGCAACAAGGTTTGTCAGATAAAGTAAACCGCCCCCTCCGGCCACCCCCAATCCTTGGGTGAAATCGAAACTGAGCGCCAGACCGATTCCGAAACCAACCACACATAAGGGCGGCATCAAAGCCACAGCAATGGCGACGCCCGGGATCGAGGTTACGACCCCCTTGACCTCTTTGCAGATCGCCACCGAACCGATCGCGCCGGAAAAAAGTGCGATCCCCAGATCAAGCGTGTTCGGAGATGTCCGGTTGAAAATTTCGTTGGTCACCTCCTTAAAAGGAAGAAAGGCCACCAATATTACGGCAAACGAGACGGCCCCGATCGTGCTGATGGTCAAACTGGCCAAAGCCCGAACACCGAGGATCAGGTCCCCGGTTGCCAACGCCAGTCCGCTTGAGAGGATCGGTCCCATCAGGGGCGAGATCAACATCGCACCGATGATAACGGCCGGAGAATTCTGGACCAGTCCGAGCGTGGCGATGCCGGCTGAGAAAAATATCTGAAGCCAGTAAACAATGTCTTTGAGAGTGGTTGATTTGGCCAGATCGATATAGATCGCGGCCTTTCGCTCTTCGGTTATTTCCAAAGCGTCGGCAAATCGGTCCCGCAATTTTTTCCAGAGGCGCAAGACTATTCTAAAAAGCCGAAAGGCATCTTTTTTTTCATCCATAATTTAATACTCGATCCGGCGTTTCGGTAAATAAATCAGATTATTGAAAAAAAGCGTCAATCCCCCGAAAAGAGGCGGATTTGTTTGGAAAACCCTTTTTTTATCCGACTCAATTTTTATTTCCGGGAAACTGTTTACTTTACCGTTTAGCAAAACAAAATTTTCCAAATGTTTAATGTATTATGGTTTATCGTGATGAATTTTCAAAAAGCAAAAAAACAATTTCCCCAGAAACCGAAAAACAATTTGCTTTTTTAAAAAAATCTTGCTCTTGGTTTTCCCGTTTTGAGGATTTTCGGAAAAACCCAAAAAAAAAATAAAAAGCGGGAAATCATCCCGCCTTTTTTGGAAAAAAATTTCAGCCGTTCTGTTTCGGCAAAGTCATAGTTTCGCCCTCTGAGTCCAGTTCAAGATGCCGGGTCGTATTTTCCGTTACGCTCGGGGGAACAAGATCCCCGGTTTGATATTGATCAGATCGGACCGGAGAGACATAATCCGTTCTCGAAGCCGGAAGTGCGCCTTGTTGTTGTTCCCCGAGTTCCCCCGGCCGTTGGGCTGAATTGAACGAAACGGAATCCCTCTGGTTTTGTTTGATCTGCATAATTTGGGCCAAACCCGCCCCGATCATTGTCAGCGCCGGAATCAGCATCCAAAACCACCACCCCCTGCCGACCGCCGAATTGGCCAATGCAATCGTTACCCCGACAAAGGCGATCCCGGTAAAGAGTTTCCCGAAAGCGCTGTCCCAGCTGGCTTTCCTTCTTTTATGTTTCCTGTATTCCGAACTTTCCCGGATTTTCAGTTCCCCGGACAACGCCCGGTTGACGGTATGCAGGTCGGTGCCGCAACTCCGGCAAAATTTTCCGTTTTCGGGATTCTTGGTTCCACATTTGGGGCAAAACATCTTATTGTCCTTTTCCTCTGTTTTTCAAAATTCCGCGCTTTCTCGCTGCCGGACGGCCTCGAAAAGAATTACGCCCGCCGCCACCGAAACGTTCAGGGATTCGATCCGCCCTTTCAGGGGGATTTTGACCAGAGCATCACATTTTTCCGCGGTCAGGCGGTGAAGCCCGCTTCCCTCGCCTCCCAAAACCAAAGCCGTTGGCTGGGTCCAGTCCCAACCTGTATGATTCATTTCGGCTTCACCACTCGCACCGATCACCCAAATATTATTCTCTTTTAGCTCATCAATCAAACGGTTAAGGTTTGTAACCTTGGCAACTTTGACGTACTCGCTCGCTCCGGCCGAGGATTTGACGACCGTTTCGTTCAAACCGACGGCCCTTCTTTCGGGAATAAACACCCCGTCCACGCCCGAGCATTCCGCCACCCGCAAAATCGCCCCCAGATTTCGGGGGTCTTCCACTCCATCGAGGATCAGGATCAGCGGTTTGGAACCGGAAAAAACCTCCTCCAAAAGAATCTCGGCCGGGTAATATTCGGCGGCGGACGTCAAAGCCACGATTCCCTGATGATTAGCCGATGGCCCGACCATTTCCTCGAGTTCCTGACGGGAGTTCTTTTGGAAAGCAATTCCCTTTTGCCGGATCAATCTCATCATCTCCGAGATCCTTCCCGGTTTCACCCCTTCGCCGATGAAAATCTTTTCGACCCGCCGGTTTGCGGCCCGCAGCGCTTCGGTTACCGGAAGGACGCCGAAAATATAATTTCCGCTTCCAGGGAACCGTTTTTTTTCGGCTCGCCCCTTTTCCGGCAACCTCCTTTTTTCCTCCGGTTCAGCGGCTTTGAATTGGCTTTTTTGAAACTTCCCTTTTTTTTTGCGATTCATAAAAGAACAAACTGAAGTCGGGAAAACTTGTTGAACTGGTTGAGATTGGTGGCGATGGTTAAATGCTCCAAATTGAATTTCCCGATTCCGGCACGCTTTAACCCGGTCGCCTCCTTTTTTTCCTCGATCTCCCAAACCGGATCAAGGAACTCACGTAATTGTCCGTAATTTTCAATGACTCCGGCATTCGGAGCGGCGCTCCTCAAACGGACGAACAATTTCTCCAAATTTTCCCGGGCGATGAATCCCTTTTCATGCCCCAAACAGGAAAAATCAAAACCGTGGGTGAAAACCCGAAACCCGGTTCTGTCCCGTTTTATGAAAATATCCAGCAGGGGGTCATCCGAAAGCGTTTCGGCCGAGTCCAAAATCTTTCTTTCACCGGCTTTTAAACGTTTTTCAGTGGCCCGAACTTTTTTTTGAAAAATTTTTCCGGCAACCAAAAGAACCATCTCTTCGGGGTCGATCCCGAGCGTCTCCTCCTCGTTAAACAAAACCAGTTGGATCTGCCCGCTTTCAAATTTGATCTTTCGGAGTCGGCGAAACGATTTTTCGGGACCGAGTTCGGAATCGGAGATGATTGTCCAATTAATGCCGGCTTTTTCCAAATTCCCCCCCAAACTTTTCAAATCCTCCGGAGAATCGGCCCTTAAAATCGGTAAGGGGATTTTGGAGTTCAAGATCATTCGAGAATGATCGATTCCCAAACCGGTCAGTTCTCCGATCAGTGAAATCCCGGAGGTGTCTATCGGGTCGTTTGCAGGCAAAAAAACCAGATTAAACCCGTTTTCCCAAATCTCGGGCCGATTGAGGGAAATTTCCGTTTTTCCGGACATTTCCGGCCGGGCCGACAAAACCGCGCCGCAATAAAGACATTCGGTTTTGGTCGGCGGATTTTTGCGCGCACATTTCGGACAGATGGCCAATTCGCTTTCGGAAAAGGCATTGACCGGCAAATAATCGGATTGATCGTCGGATTTCTCGGTTTTATTCCTTTTTTCCATCAACTTTTTGTGATTTTTTTTGATTATAAGCTGAAAAACAAGTATTCTTGTAACATATTTTGCTTGACCAACCGACGGTCAGAAGGCAAACTACAAATAAATTATTTTTTAGCAGTTATTTTAAGAAAAACGGAAACTGAATTTATTTTAACAAAATTTTTTGAAACCTTATTAAGTAAGGATAGATATTTTCCGATTCGAACCGGGCCTCGAACCCGGATTAATTCCCCTTATTTCGGCAAATTCGGAAATTAGCTATTTCCTTTTCAAATATTTTTGAAATCATAATTAATATTACCTCTCCCACCCGGCTTTTCGGCAAAACAACTGCACTTTACATTTCGTAAATTAATTACAAAGAAGGGTTTTACAATGCAATTTGATATGGCAACCAACTCGTCTTGGCAGTTTGGACACCGTGGTCGCGTGGCGGTCTTTATCGATGGAAACAATTTATTTCACGCCGCCCGTTTTCATAATCTGGACATTGATTACAACAAACTATTGCGCGTTTTACTCGGAGACGGACGCCTCCTTCGCGCCTTTTTCTACACCGGCGTCGATGCCGGAGCGGAACGTCAACAGGGCTTTTTGCTTTGGATGCGAAGGAACGGTTTCCGGGTCGTGCAAAAGGAATTAAAAACTTTTTACGACGGCACCAGAAAAGCCAACCTCGACGTCGAAATCGCCGTCGATATGCTCAGTCTGGCCGGTCGCTACGATACGGCCGTTCTGGTTTCGGGCGATGAGGATTTCGTTTACGCGCTCAACGCCGTGGCTTATAAAGGGTGCCGGGTTGAGGTTGCCGGTTTCCGCTCCAACACCGCCCCGCGCCTGATCGATGTTTCCGATTTCTTTATTGATCTGGGCGACATTGCCGAGTTGGTGAGCAAGGACTCAGGCGATGACCCGCAGTATGAGATTCCCTCTTTTATCCCTCCCGACGGGCTTCTTTCGGAAGATATGATCAATCAGGATCAGGGGAAAAAATTCGGCGAGGTTTCAAACAAGGTTTCGATCCAATCGAATTATTTGGATGAAGATGACGAGGTCTCCGAATATATCCGGATCCGGGATGAAAGGTAACCGCAGGCAATGCCTTTTGCAAAACAACTATGAAAATCTTCACCGTTGACGAGGCCAACAAATTATTGCCTGAGGTTGTTCCAAAATTAAAAAAAATCCAATTTTTCTACTCAAAGGTCTCAGTCCTTCGAACGGAGGTCAAAGCCGCGGCCGAGGCCGCCGATCAGGGCGGGGGCGGGATTTCGGGCGGTTCAAATTACGTCCGGGCGCTTTATGAAATCGGGAAATTTACCACCGAAATCGCCGATCTCGGTGTTCAACTGAAGGATTACTCGCGCGGTTTGATCGATTTTCCGACCATGCGCGGCGGGAAACTTGTTTTGCTTTGCTGGCAACTCGGGGAAGATGAAGAAATCCGTTGGTGGCACGAAACCGACACCGGTTTTGCGGGCCGCAAACCGCTTTAAAATGGGCGGAAAAAGAAAAAAACACATCAAAACTGCTAGAAGTTCTGTTATTACATTAATTTACTATTGACTACTTAAAGTAGTTTCTGATATTATCCTCAAAGTTTGGTCATATCCGAAGATTTTCCCTAAATCTCTTAAAAGTTCAATTCTACTTTTAAATCTTTTACAATTATGAATTGTCCCGTTTGTAACAGAAACAACGCATTTACTTTATCAATTTGCCCAAGTTGCGGGACCATGATCAACGACTCAGTTCGAGAAGAATTGATTACCAAGATAACTCCTTTGATTAAACCGATCCCGAAACCGGAAAATATAGACTTAAGAGGTAAACCGACCGTGCCGGAAAAAACGAATCAAAAAGTTCAAATGAAACAACCGATCGAAGAAACACCCAAATTAATCATGACTCCCGAACCGGAGGTTATCGAGTCTCCCCCGAAACCCATTGAGGTTTCGGCCAAATCGAGTCTGGTCGAATTTCCCCAGAAAAATCCCGGGCTTCCGGAATGGCGGCTCCAGTTGAAAAACGCCGTCAGGCAACGGCAAACCCGTTCTCAGGACGCTCCTGAAACCGGAGAAATAAAACCGGCGGCCCGTTCACCTTTGGCCACCAGCGGGGCCAATGCCCTGAAGGCGGAGGAAGCGCTCGAAACTCAAATTGAGGAGGCGAAAAACCCAACTCTGGCCAACGCTTTGCAGAGAATCGAAAAATCCCGGAAAAGATTTTTGACCGAGCCATCCCAACCCGCCAAAAATGTACACGCCAAGGCAAAACCGAATAAAACCCATCTCTATATTGCGGCCAAATCCAATGAGATTTTGCCAAAGCCGCCCGGAGTAAAATCGCCCGCCATCCATAATAACCAATTGAAAATGGGCGATTCGTTCAGAAAAACGCTCGATTTAAAGGCTCCCGAAAAACCGACCGAAGCTCCGAAACCGGCTCAGATCTCAACCAGTTTCGACCGGCGGCCGATCATTCCTCAGGAGATCGAACCCGAAATTGAAGAAACCGTCGTAACCTCGGAGGCTCCGATCGAACAGGTGGAAGAACCGATCGAGGAAAACTCTGCGCCCGAGATCGAGTTTCAGGAAATTGAGGATTGCGCCCCTTTGGCAATGCGATTTAACGCCGGTTTATTTGACCTGATCATCGGTTCGTTTACAACGCTTTTGTTACTTTCCCCGTTGATGGCAATGGGCGCCAACTGGTTTTCTCTGACCGGGATTCTGACTTTTTTGGCGGTCAATTCGGTTGTCATGTTCACCTATATGACCGTTTCCATCGGTATGTACGCCCGAACCTTCGGAATGAAGTTGTTTTCGCTTGAAGTCGTGGACATCGAAGGCGAGGAATATCCGACAATCCATCAGGCGGCGGTAAGTTCTTGTGTTCATATTATTTCCTTGGTCTTTGGCGGACTGGGATTTTTGACCATTTTCCTCAATGACGAAAAACGGGCGGCACACGATCTGGTCTCCCGGACAATCGTCGTCAAGGAATTTTAATTTTCCCGCTTTTCCTGTTAAATTTGTCCCCAACGAATTTTTTGAACGATTCCGCCCGGAGGCGGGTTGGGACATAAGGTGAACGAACCGACTCTCGAAAAAATAGTTGCCGAACTGGCCTCAACTTTGTTGGGGAAAAAGTTCGGCAAAATTTTTTCCCTTTCGCGGCTTCAACTGGCCGTCGATCTTCGCATTCCCGATTCGCGCTACCTTTTTATCTCGATCCAACCGACCGACCCGAGGATTTATCTGATCCGGAGGAATTTCCGCTCCTTGGAAAAACAAAGCAGGAACCCCGCCCCCTTTGTTCTTCAACTTCGTCACAAACTCTCCAACTCCCTGCTGGAAAAAATCGAAAAAGAATCAGCCGAAAGAGTTGTGTATTTCACCTTTTTCGCCAGAAATGAGGTCGGACAAACCGAAAATTACATTTTGGTTGTCCAGTTGACAGGGCTTTCGGCCAACCTTTTTTTGTTGGACGACAAAGGTCTGATCCTCGACACCTTTCGGGAAACTGCCGGGCCGGGGCAGGTGATCGGGGAAAAATATGCGCCTCCCCAAAGGGAGACGCGAGAGAATCTTTCCGAAAAGGAACGCCGGATTTTCCCGCAAACTCAACACGCCGATCTGTCGGAAGCCCTTGATTCCTTTTATAGGGAACGGGAACGGGAACGGGAGTTAAACAATCTCGCCGGTGCCGCCAGGAAAAAGTTAAAAGCGGAAATTTCCCAAAAGAAAAGATTGCTGAAAAACCTTCGAAAAGACCTTGCCGGTCACGGTGAGCCGGAAAACTGGAAACGCCTGGGTGATCTGCTGCTGGCCAACATTTCGACGGCAAAAAGGGTCGAAAATCATTTCGAGGTGGTTGATTATTTCGACGAGACTACGCCTATCATCCAAATCGAAGCCGAAGAGACCGATTCCCCTTCGGAGGCGGCCGAAAAATATTTCAAACTTTACGCCAAGGCTCGAAACGCGCGGACCCAGATCGACCGGCGTCTCCGGCTGACGGAAAAAGAACTGATCGATCTGGAAGGCAAAAGCAGAATTTTGGAAAAGGCCATTGAAAATCAAGATCCGGATGGTTTAAGGGATTTCGTCGGCTTCCGAAAGGAGAGTTCACCAAAAAGACCTTTCGCCAAAAAAAAAGGCGCGGAGTTTTCCGGCACACGGAGGTTTACCTCATCGGAAGGTTATTTGATTTTGGTGGGGAAAAGGGCAAAGGATAACGATCATCTGACCTTCCGCCTCGCCAAATCGCTCGATCTGTGGCTTCACGCAGCAGATTATCCGGGTTCACATGTGGTGGTCAGAAATCCCAACAGAAATGAGATCCCGCCCCGGACTTTGCTTGAAGCCGCTCAACTGGCCGCCTTTTACTCTCAGGCCCGTTCCCAACCGAAGGCCGCCGTTCATTACACGACCAAAAAGTTCGTCAATAAACCCAAAGGTGCCGCTCCGGGGCTGGTCAGCCTGGCCGATTTCAAAACGATTCTGGTGGAACCCAAAGTCTCCGAAAAAATAACCCGGGAACTAAATGTTTGAAAGAATTCAATTTCCCGGGCAAACATTCCTTTTTCAGCCGAATTCCAAAAAAACGATTTTTATTCCGTAACCGTTTTTTCGACCGTTTTCTTTAATTTTTCAAGCAATTGTTCCCCCGACCCGGTAAACAGACCGGTCATTTTTCCCTCGCGATTGATGATCATACTTTGCGGAATGGCCGGTTGCCGGGTCAGTTTGACGAATTCATTGAAAAACTTCTGGTCGGTCATCCCAATTGTGTAATTGAGTTTCATGTCCTCGACGAATTCCTTGATCTGTTCGGGGGTTTCGTTCTCATCGGTATCCAAACCGATGACCTCAAAACCCTGATCGCGGTATTTGTCTTGCAAAGCGATCAGTTCCGGCATCTCGGCCCGGCAGGGTCCGCACCAGGTGGCCCACAAATTGACCAGAAGGACCTTTCCTTTTTTGTCCTCGAGTTTAAAGGTTGATCCATCAAGACCTTTTAATTCGGCGGTCATAACCGCCTGCGGTGCGGGAGGGAATTCTCCGGTTGAGGACTCCCCTTTTCCCTTTTGACAACCTGCCAAAAGCAGGACTCCCGAGATCGATACCACTAAAAAACCAAATTTTATGTAAAATCTTTTCATTAAAACCTCTTATCAACCAATATCCTGAAGGCGCAGAATAATGAGCGTTAAAATAACCATAAACCCAAACATCACCACCAAAACAAACTGATTTAATATTTCATTCATCCAGGGATGAAGAAAACTGACATAACCGCTCAGATCCTGGGGAATTTTCTGAGCCTCCCCGATCTCCGGCGGATCGCCGAGTTTCGGCGGAGAAGTCGCCTGATCATTGCGCAAATCGCGGACAAAATCGTTTACCTTTTGCTCGGACTTGTCCCTGTAATCTTTCAGATCAGACTTGGCCTTTTCGATGATCTTTTCATTTTCCTGTTCAATGTGTTTGTAAAGCCCCAACCCTTTGGTGTCGCCGTTGGAGTAAGCTCCCTCCTCTTCCAGAGTGTCCAGCAGAGAGTAACGCTTCATCGTATCAAAAGACCAGGCGGCCGGCATAAACAGGCCCGCCACCTTATTAATACCGCTGGGCACCCCAACTAATCCCGAAAATAAAATTTGCGGGATCAAGATCAGCGGAACCAGACTGGTTGCCATCTCCGAGGTCTTGACCACCGACGAGATCAAAAGCCCGAGGGCGATTCCCACCCCGGCCGTCAGAAGCATGACAAAAAGCTGTGGGATCGCCCAACCCGGCATTGACATCAACCCGACGAGATCGAAGAACTTGAGCGGAACGAACAGGAGCAGACATTGTATGCCGACGATAAAACCGAGGACAAAAAGCTTGGACCAAACATAGGGCAAAATGCCGAGATTGACCATCCGTTCGCGTTTATAAACCGCCCGTTCGCGAATAATTTCCCGGGCGGCGACCGAGGTTCCGAACCAGATGGCAACCAGCGAGATCATAAAAAAAACAAAATCGCGCGGCAGATCATTTCCCATCACGAAAAATGTCATCAGGGCGATGGCCGGAGCCTGGGCAAATAAAATAAAGAGCGTCAGTTTATCGCGGAACAGCACCTCGGCGTAACGCCTCGAAAGGGTGATCCACTGGCGGATCGAGCCGAAAATCCCGAGCCGGCTTTTTTTTCGTACCCCGGCGGATTGAAGTTTTCCCAATTCTTTTAATGGTTCGTAAACATTGGCTTTGAATTGCGGGGTTTGGGTAAATTTCTTTTTCCACTCCTCGGCCACCTGTTCGGTGGCTTCACGGCGTCGGCTTTCACCGGATTGCCGAACCTTTTCCTCGATCGGCTCCTCCAATTTATCGTAAAGATCCTTGAAACTGGAGGCCTTCAGATGAGCCAGAGCCTCGTCCGGCTTTCCGTAAAAGACCAGTTTTCCGCGCATCAACACCACCAGTTTGTCAAACAATTTGACGTTCTCCATGGCGTGGGTTGTCAGGATCACGGTCCGTCCCGATTCGGCGATCTGGCGGAAAAGTTTCATGATCTTTTCCTCGGTCGCCGGGTCGAGACCGGAGGTCGGTTCGTCAAGAAAGATCACCGACGGTTTGGTGATCAATTCGACGGCGATCGAAACCCTTTTTCGCTGACCGCCGGAAAGCTGATTGATCGGAACGTGCTGTCGTTCGGTCAATCCGGTTACGTCCAAAACCTCCTCGATGATCTGATTGATCTCGCGGGTCGAAACGTCGCGAGACAGCCTCAGTTTGGCCACGTAAAAAAGCGTCCGGTAAACCGTCAGTTCCCGGTGGATGATGTCATCCTGAGGAACGTACCCGATCGATTGTTTGAGCGAATCGAGATGCTGATAAAGATCCAGATTGTTGATCAGAACGCTTCCGCCGCTGGCCGGCCGCATTCCGTTCATAGCGTCCATCAGGGTGGATTTCCCGGCCCCGGAAGGCCCGAGCAGACCGACAAATTCGTTTGGTTGGATGGAAAGCGAAACGTTGTCGATCAACCGGATCATTCCCCTGCCGTTTCTGTTTTTGACGTCTTTTGTAATATTGACGGCGTCGATCCTGGTTTTTGAACGGGTGTCAAAAACCCCGATATTATTGGTCTGATCGATCCGGATCAAAAACGATCCGACCTGAAGGGAATCTTCGAGGGAAAGAAGCTGCTTGGTGATTCTTTTTCCGTTCAGATAAATTCCGTTGGTCGAATTGAGGTCTTCAACCATCACCCCCGAGGTTGTCAACAAAAGCCTGGCGTGACGGTTGGAGATCTGCAATCCGTCGAGCTGAACATCGCTGGCTTCGGAGCGCCCGATGATCAATTCGTTCTTTTGCCCGAAGGTCAGCGACATCAAAAGCTGGGGTTGCCCGGTCTCGCTCGGTTTGGGCGGGGCGGAGAGGCTCTCCACGCTGAACACCATGGTTTTCGAACCGCCCTGCATCGGTATTTCGGGCATCTCCGGCATTTGGCTGAGGGCGATCGACCGCTGGCCTGCCAAACTGGCCCCTTTCGGAGCGAGGCGCGATGGGGAATTGAAACGGAGCATCGGGCCGCCCATTCCCAATCTGATCTCATCGCCGTGATAAAGCGGCGTCGGAGTTGAAATCCGTTGTTCGTTGACCAAAGTTCCGTTGAAGCTGTTATTGTCGTTAATGATAAATTTACCGCCTTCGTGGTTGATCCGGGCATGCTGGCGGGAAACCATCACTTTTGAGGCTTCGAAAACAATATCCCCTCCGGGATCCCTTCCCAGCCAAATCTCATTTTTGGTTACCAAATATGGAGATAAGGATTGCGGTGAATCGAGATATTCGAGCGATGGAATCTCGTTCTTCTGGGGTTCGTCGCGATTTAATTTGGTGGGGATTTGCGGCTTTGCATCCGGATTGGGCGGAATATTAAAGAAACTGGCGTCCCAGTCGCCGAAATCATCCTCCGAGATTTGAACCGATGAATCGACCATTGACCGGTTTTGAATTGATTGTTCAAGAAAAGGTTCGGGGGTTTCGACCGGCACTTCGAACCAGAGGACTCTCATCACCGGCCCGTTGACTCCGAACTGGATCGCATCTCTGACTGAAAGAGTCGTTGGCTGAGTAATCTTTTGTCCGTTGACAAAGGTTCCGTAGGTTGAGCGGGCGTCGAACAGGACCCATTGGTCGCCGCGCCAACGCAACTCGGCGTGCTGGCGGGAAACCATCGGAAACATTTCGCTTTCAAAAGAAATTTGGCATTCATCGGCGTTGCGCCCGATTCGAATTATTTCCTGGTTAAAGGATTGTTCAGGCAATTGCTGACCGCCCCGTTCTTCGGCTAATAAGATTTTCATTTTTCGTTGATCAAACCGGTATCGTTTTTTTAATTTTAGCCCAAACCCTTAAAAACAAAAAGCGTAAGGAAAACCCGACGCTTTTTGTTTTTTCTTTTATTTTTTTTCAAACGGTTATTTTTGTTGGAGATCCGGTTCAAAAGTTTCCAAAATCGTCGCCAGATCATCATTGACCCCGACATCCTCTACCCCTTTGACATCCTCGGCCAGAGAAGTCGCCAGCAGGGTGATGATAAAACCGCTTTTCATCCCCGGACGCTGAACCGGAAGCCACAAACGGCGGCCCCAGATCTTGAGCTTTCCGTCGCCCGACAAGCCCTGAAATTTTACCTCATAGGCCCTCCAGCGGCCGTTTTGAATTGTGGTTTCTCCCTTGAAAACAACCTGATAATCTCTCCAGAATATTTTTTTCAAGTCAATGTTGGATTTTTCAACCAAATCGTCAAAAATTTTAAGATCCCCGTCAAAAGTGCCTTGACTGTCGTAACGGGTGATCAAAAGTTGTTTGATTGGAAAGCCGTCCCGGGATTTTTTGGAAATATCAAGGAATTTGCCATCGGCTTTGTTCTCAACCCAACCTTTCGGGTAAAAGATTGAAAAACCCAGAAAATTTCGGGCCAGTTCGCCGCGCTGGTCGGATTTTTTATTTTTATAATAAACGGTGTCGGGCGGTTGGGGAACTTCTCGTACCGGGGGAGGAGCATCGCCCCGGGTCATTTTTTCCTTCGGAGCCCCGATCTCCGGATCCGAACCGAGCGGTTGGACACCGGTTTCGGGTATCGGATTGTCGGCCCTGCTAAGTTGGGGGGCAAGATTTTCGTTTAACGGCTGATCGGATTCTTTAACCCCGGCATTTGACCCCATCAATTTCATCAAACCGTAAATCCCCAGCCCTAAAATTATCAAACCGATGATTCCGGCCAGAATCGGCATATACCAGCGATTTTCCTGCGGCGGGCGACTTTTCTCCAACTGCTTTTCCCAAACCGGATCGGAAGTGGCTTTTTCTCCGATCGTCTCGGGTGGCGGTGTAACCATCTTCGGAACTTTGACGGCCGGTTTTTCCTCGATCCGCTCGTCGGCCTTTTGGGCAGTTAAATCCGAGGTCTGATCGCTTTCCTCCGAAGTTTCGGAAGGCTCTTTCGCCCGGTGCGGAAGTTCAAGTTCCTCTTTCTCCAAAACGGGTTCAGGCGAAACAACCGGTTCTTCAACCTCCGGCAACTTGATCTCTTCAAGCTCCAGTTCGATTTCCGGCAGGTTTTCGGGGGAAACAAAAGCATCGGCCGGATCTTCCAGATCGATTTCAAATTTTTTGCCCTTATCCCCAGGAATGGAAACGTCCTCGATTTCATCCAATTCCAGTTCAAAACCGGAAACCGGAGCCGGAGGAGCGACTTTCGGTTCGGGCAAATCCAATTCAATTTCTCCCGCCCCCTCCGCCTTCAAATCAGTTTCCGCCAATCGGGCCGAAATCGCCTCAATCCGTTCCTCCCGAGTGAAACCGGGCACTTCAAGGGCGGGAATGTCTATCAGATTTTCAGACTCGATCGGGCCGATTTCCAACTCCGGAGAAACGGCTTCCGAAACCTCGCCCGGAACCTCTAACAGGGATTCACGCGCAAATTCTTTTTCATCGGGAAGATCAATCGGTTCAAGTAAATAATCCTCGGATGGGGTTTCGTCTTTCTCCGAGGAAAGATCAAAAATCTCGTCCGTTTCTCCCGAGGTTTTTTCCGGCAGTTCTGGGATCTCAAGCGGTTGAGCGGCTTTTTCGGCCCTGGCCTCGGCCCGTTTTTCGGGAATGTTTCCCGGGTCAATGATGCGGGCCAGCGGCAAAGGCTGAAATGAATCCTTTTCCGGTGCGCGCTCCTCCTTGGTTTTCAATTTCGGTTCTTCTTTCCGAGGAGCCGATTCTTGTTTTTCCCGGGGATTGAAAAATTTGCTGGAGGTTGGCGGTTGAAAGGCCCGGACCCTTGATTGGCCTCCGCTTTTCCCGACCGACTCTTGTTCGGCGGAACGGCTTTTTTCCCTTCCGGATTTGGCCACCGACTTTCCCAGAATGCTGGTAAAAACCCCGGCCGATTGATTTTGGGGATTGTCTGAGGATGAGAACGGCAAAAGACGGGTTCCCTCATTTGTGCAGAACCGCTGGGTTCCATCTTCATAGGTCGCCTGACATTTTGGACAAAAAAGCATCTTTTTTTTACTCCGAATTTTTTTATTTGTTAAACCAACCCCGAAAAAGCCGGCAGTTAAAAAACCCGCACCTTTTAATTGGCCCGGGCTTTGTTTATTTTTTCGTTCAAACCAACTTTTGTTTCATCGAGCCCCAGAGCCTTTTGATAAACCCGGATCGCCTCGGCTTTTTTTCCGGCCTCCAGATAACCGTCCCCGACCGCCTCAAAATCGTTGGCCAAACGTTTTTTCTCATTGGCCGTGACTATCTTGAGCGCTTCTCCCAAATAATTTTCGGCATTTTGGAAATTTCCCTGTCTCAAAAACAGCGAACCTAAAAGCGTATAAGAAACGAAGCTCTTGGGACTGACCTCGGCGCTTTTCTTCAAAACCTGTTCGGCTTCTTCAAAACTCCCGCGCGTCGTCAAAGCCCGCCCCAACAAGTAAAGGGCCGTCGGGTTTTTCGGGTCTTCCCTTAAAGCGCGTCGAAGCAGTTGCTCGGAATCCAGATACCTCTGTTGAGACTGCATGACATCCGCCACCAGGATCATCGTCGGAACATCGACCGAAAATTTGATCGAATTGACGTAAGCCTGATTCGATTCGGCCGTTAACCCCTTGCGACGCAACAAACGTCCGAGATGGGCATGGGCCAGGGCGAACGTCGGATCAAGCTGAACCGCTTTTTCATATTCGGTTTTGGTTTGGTCGGAAATATTCCCCTGAAGTTCCAGAGCCACGCCGAGTTGGTCGTGGGCGACAGCGTTGTTCGCATCCAGTTCGATTGCCCGCCGGGCAAGCCTTTCGGCCTCGGCGTATCTTTCGAGGAGATTGGTTCCGAGCAACGGCTGGGTCAGAACAAAGCTCAGGGCGATGTAAGCCTCCGGGCTGTCGGGATCGAGTTTGATGGCGCCCCGGTAGGCATTTTCGGCCTCCTCCCAACGCTGTTGATCGCTGTAAAGATTTCCCAGACCGTAAATCGCCCGGAAATCCTCGGGTCTCAGGCTTTGAGCGCGAAGATAAGCCGTCTCGGCCCCCGGATAATTGCGGATGTTCCTTTCGTTGTTTCCCTCCTCGATCGCCTTTTCGAAAAATTCGTTGTAATCACCGGGGCTTTTTTCACCAACCGTGATGATCATCGTTTTTTGAGGACGAATGTCGACGATTTTTTGAGGAGTCGGCTCCGAAACTTCCGCCTCGGCACTGTTCTCGGGAGTAGTCTTTTTATTGCGGGCGGTCGATTTTTTTCTGGAAGGAGTCGTTCGAGCCGAGCCTGATTTTTTTCCGGAGGTGGTCCGGCTTTTTCTGGGAGTCGCTTTTTTACTGCCCCCGGATTTTTTACTCGGGGATTTTTTGAGGAGATCGGTTGAGCTTCCGAGATCCTGACCAAAGGTGAAGACGGGAAGCGCCAACAAACCGAGCAACAAACAACCGATTCGAAATTTGCGCGACAACCTGAACATATTAAAAACTCCTTTTCAAATCAAAACTACTTGGTGTAAACCAACCGAAACCCGATCCCTTTATTTGCTTCACTTTCCAGAACATCGGCGCGCAAGGTGGAGGTAATTGCAAAGGGGCCCTCGGTTTGAGATGATGCGTCGCCTCCGCGAACCATATAACTCTTTTCCTTTGTTTCCTTGACGACGCCCGGGCTTCCCGGATACAACCAGGCCTCCGAAGAGGTCCATTCGTAAACGTTTCCGATCAAATCCTGAACGCCCCAGATGTTGTCGCCCTTTTTCGACCCGACGGCCAGTTGATTGCCGTTTTCCCGGTCGATAACCGCCATTCCCTCCTCAAATTTATCTCCCCAGGGATAAAGATTATCCCGACTTCCGTTGCGGGCGGCGTATTCCCATTCCTTTTCGGTCGGCAAACGCCATTCGAGGTTATCCCTTTTTGCCCGCCATTGGGCAAAAGCCTCGGCATCTTTATGAGAAACGAAATTCACCGGGTACATTTCCTTTCCGGGCACCGGCTTGCCATTGACGAAATGAGCCGGGGCCTGATAACCGGTTTCGGCTATGAACTGGTAATACTCGGCATTGGTAACCTCGGTCTTATCCATAAAAAAGGTTTCGACGGTCTCGGGATGCTCGGGCTTTTCATTATCACGGCCCCGATTGTTCCCCATCGTAAAAGTACCGCCCGGAATCTCCTCCCTCTCGTTTTTATACGGGGTCGGAGTCGGCGAAGGGGTTTTCGCTTGAGTCGGGACCGGAGTCGCCGAACCGATCCATCCCATCATATACGCACCGCTTATACTGATAATACCCAGTGTTAATAACCCGAAAATTCCAATAATTGATAAAATAAAGGGCGAAAAAAATGGTGGCCGGGGCGGTTGGGAATCAACATAAATTCCCGGTTCCTCATCGGTTTTCAGGTTCGTCTGCTGGGTCTGGTTGGGAAAATTCTGGCTGTTTTGCATTTGCCCGGAATTTTGATAGTTCTGGGTTTCCCCCAGATTCTTCGGGGTGTTCTGCAAAGAATGCCGAAAAGACGGAACGGTTTCTCTGGCCGGCATCGGAATCGCTCCGGTGTCCTCTTTTAGTTGAGCCACCAGTTCTTTCGGATTCCCGTCGCTCTCGAACTCATTTTCCCAATCGAGAAAGCCTTCCCGCGTCACCCGGATATGATGCCTCCCGGTTCTTAACCCCTCCAGCATCAGCCAGCCGTCCTCGCGGCTTTCACCTGCCGGGATGTTGTCAATAAACACCTTCGATTGCGGCGGGATGGTTAAAACCTGCAAATAAGAACCCGTATCGGGAATCGGGTTTTGAGTGTTGATCAGGGTTTTTTGGGAATCCTGTTCCTGCTCATCGCTTTTAATTGCGGCCGTCAGCTCCTCGATGAATTGCTCAACCGTCGGCGTCCGATCCCTGCGGTTTTTGGCCAGTGCATGGCGAACCGCCTGTTCCAATTGGGGTTTGATGAAAACCCCCATTTCGGCGAAGGTCGGGGGAAGATCCGAAACGTGTTTTTTCATGATGGCCGGAATGGAATTTCCCTTAAACGGCACGTCTCCGGCCAGCATCTGAAAAAACATGATCCCGAGCGAATAAATATCGGAGGTCGCATCCGGTTCTTCATCGGCCCACTGTTCGGGCGCCATATAAAAAGGCGACCCCATCAAACCGGTCGTTTGCGCCTGAATGAATGACCCGAGCAACTCACCGGATTTGATTTTGGCCAAACCGAAATCGAGAATTTTCACCGCTTCCGACATCGAGTGTTTATCATTTTGGATCATGATATTGAGCGGTTTTAAGTCGCGGTGAACGATCCCCTGCTTGTGAGCGACACCGATTCCCCTGGCAATGGCCGTCATCAGTTCGAGAGCCTTTTCGGGAGAGAGCGTTTTTTCCCTTTCCAGCAGATCATGCAAAGATTCCCCTTCGACGTATTCCATCACCAGAAAGGGCATGGTTCCCTGTGCCACCCCGTAATCGGAAACGCCGACCACATTTTGATGACGAATGGCGGCGGCCGCGAGAGCCTCCTGGCGAAACCGCTGGACTAATTGGGGATCGTTTCCGACCAGATCCGGAAGAATGATCTTGATGGCGTGAAGGGTTTTCAGATATGCGTGACGACCTTTGTAAACAACCCCCATGCCGCCTTGGCCGAGGCGGCATTCCAGATGATATTTTCCCTCAAGCACCGGCTCACCGCTGATCGAATGAAAGGTGGGCATCCCGTCATTTGGGCAAGTATTGACGTCATCGGTAAAACAATTCTTACAAAGTTGGCACTCTTTCATGGTTGTTTACGGGATTCATTTGATTTTGTTTAAACGAAAATTCTCCGGTTTTCGTTTCGACAAAGGGTTCAAATAAAAGACTTTTATTTTAACACATATAATATTAATTGTATTGGGTTTTACAATCAAGGCTTTTGCTTTCAAGGATCAAAAAACAGCCCCGCCAAAAAATTTCGGCTGGATCGTTCAAACCCGAAATCTTGCTTTTCTGCCGACGGAGTCACCCTCAAACTCCGTCGGCAAATGTTGGAAAACCGGGCCGCTTTAATCAAACTCCCTATTTAATGACGACGTTAACCAACCTTTTTGGCACAACAATGACTTTGACGATCTGTTTGCCATCGGTGTATTCCCGGATTTTTTCATCGGCCAACGCCAATTCCTCAAGTTCCCCGTTGGTTGCATCCGGCGAAGCCTTGACTCGGGATCGTAATTTTCCGTTGACCTGAACCGGGATCTCCAGTTCGTCCGCCCGCGCCCAATCAGGGTCGGCCACCGGAAAACGGGCATTGGAAGTCAGGATTCCCTCTTCGCTTCCGGTCAGAATTTCCCACAATTCCTCACAAATATGCGGTGCGTACGGGGTCAGCATCAAAATCAGACTTTCGACCGCCTCACGAACGGCGAACAGATCGCCGGTTTCCGCCTCCGACGGCTCGATCTTAAAATCACCCATCGCATTCGAGAGTTCCATCAGTCCGGCGACCGGCGTGTTGAACTGTCCGCTTTCGAAATTCTCGGTGATCCTTTTGATCGTTTGATGGGTTTTCTGCCTCAATTTTCTGGCACCTTCGGAAAATTCATCGGGTTCCGAGGAAGGGGCGTTTTGCAAATGTTCGTGCCAACGGTAAAAGTACCGGTAAACCCTCTGCAAAAACCGGACTGCCCCATCGATCCCGGTTTCCATCCAAACCAGTTCATTCTCCACCGGAGCGGCGAACAAAGCGAAGATCCTGACGGCATCGGCACCGTATTCCAAAACCATATCGTCCGGATCAACTCCGTTGAATTTGGATTTGGACATTTTTTCGACCGCCACCTTGATCGGCGAATTATCGCTTTTCAAATTGGCTTTTGTGATCTTTCCTTTTTCGTCGCGCTCGATCCTGACCTCGTCCTGCGGGACATAACCGGCGTGTTCTTCGCTGTAGTAAGACTCTCCGACGACCATCCCCTGGGTGAGCAGATTTTTTACCGGCTCGTCGAACTTCACCAACCCCATATCGCGCATGACTTTTGTCCAGAAACGGGTGTACAACAAATGCATCACGGCGTGATCGACCCCGCCGATATATTGTTCGACCGGCGTCCAGTAACCCGCCACTTCCGGATCGAAAGGCATCATCCGGTTATCCGGGTCGAGGTAGCGGAAATAGTACCAGGCTGAATCGACAAAAGTGTCCATGGTGTCGGTCTCACGTTGGCCCGCGCCTCCGCATTGAGGGCACGGCGCGTTGACGAAATCCGGAACTTTTGCCAAAGGCGATTCCCCGACCCCTGTAAAAGGTGCGCTTTCGGGCAATTCCACCGGCAATTCCTCAAAAGGAACGGGAACCGCCCCGCAAGTCTCGCAATAGATGATCGGGATCGGAGCCCCCCAGAATCTCTGACGGGAAATCCCCCAGTCGCGCAAACGGTAGGTAACGGCCGAGTCTCCGAAATCGTGTTTTTCCGCAAATTGGGCCATTTCGCGCTTGGCATCCCGGCTTTTTTTCCCGTTCCAGTAATCGGAATGAACCAGAATTCCCTCTTCGGTAAACGCCTCCTCCAGAGCCAGAGCCTGCATTTGCTGGTGTTCATGAACCAGATGCGGTTCGCTGATCACCTGCCGGATCGGCAAACCGAATTTTTTGGCGAATTCAAAATCCCGCTCGTCGTGTGCCGGAACGCTCATAACGGCGCCGGTTCCGTAATCGATCATGACGTAATTTCCGACCCAAACCGGCAACTCCTCCGAACTGAAAGGGTTGACCGCCTTTAACCCGGTATCGACCCCGTCCTTGGCAATCTCTTCGCCGTAATCCGTCGGTTGGGCCTGTTCCATTTGGATCTCTTGGATCCGGGCGATAACCTCCGGGGCAAGGTCATCCAGATTATTCTCAATAACCGGATGTTCGGGCGCGACGACGATGGCGTTGGCCCCGTAGATGGTGTCGATCCGGGTGGTGAACACCCGAACCTTTTGGTCGGTGTGGGTTACGGCGAAATCGATAAATGCGCCTTCACTGCGACCGATCCAGTTCTTTTGCATGGTCAGAACCCTTTCCGGCCAGCCGCCTTCGATCTGGTTCATCCCTCCCAACAGTTCTTCGGCGTAGTCGGTGATCCTCAGAAACCATTGTTGCCGGGTCTGCTTTTCCACCCTCGTTCCGCACCTCCAGCAGACTCCCCCGGAGGCCTGTTCATTGGACAGCGTCGTTTCGCATTTCGGACACCAATTGACCTGTGAATCCTTGCGGTACGCCAGCCCCATTTCCAGCATTTTCAGGAAGAACCACTGGTCAAACTTGTAAAATTCCGGACGGTGGGCCGCAATTTCCCGGCTCCAGTCATAACTGATCCCCAACCGCCGTAACTGCTCGCGCATCTGGTTGATATTGTCCTCGGTCCAATCCCTCGGGTTGACCCCTTTTTGAATGGCGGCCTGTTCGGCGGGTTGTCCGAAGGAATCCCAGCCGATCGGATGAAGAACGTTCAAACCCTGCAAACGCTTGTACCAACTCAAAGCGTCCCCGATCGAATAATTGCGAACATGCCCCATGTGCAAACGCCCCGACGGATAGGGCAACATTTCCAGACAATAGAATTTTTCTTTTGTTTGGTCGATGCGGGTTTCAAAAATCCCTTTTGCGGCCCAGCGATTTTGCCATTTTTTTTCAATTTTTTGTGCTGAATATTTCTCTTCCATTTTCTCACCGGATAATTTAATTCAATAAAAAATAAAGTTTAGTGAAAATCTTTGGTTTTCACAAAAGCGACAAGATTATTAAAATTTGGATTGTATTTTCGAAATGGTAGGCGCCACCCGCGTCGAACGAGATCTTCAACGAGTGGCTATCTAAGAAGAAGTGAATTGTATCCACTTAATAAAATCATAGGTCGATTTTATTGATAAAGGTTCTTTTTGTCCAGTTTTATTTGAAACGGTCTTTTCCTGCCGCTCATTTTTTTCACCAGAAACCCGGCATAGAGGGGCTTGTGTAAATTCTTCTGGGGAAAAAAATTCAGATTTCAGATTCAGAAACTAAGGATCTTAAACCAAATCGATTTGATATTCGCGACTTGAAATCTGAAATCCCGAAACTTGAAAAAAACCCGGGGTAATTATTGCCACAACTCAAATTTTTGTGGTATTTTGGATGTTGCAAAAACATTAAATGTTTCAGGAGAAAATACCGGATTAACGCTGTATTTATGAAAAAACCCCGATCTCGGACAGTCGGACCTTGAGCTGAAAAGTTTTCCCGATTTGACTGTCTGCCCAAAACTAAGGAGGAAGGAAGATGGTCAAACGAACAAACATCAATATCGCCAGCGAAATTTCTAAGCTCAACGAATCCGAAACAAAAGCCGTAGTCAATTACATTTCCGAACTCCTTTCGACCCGCATTTCCCAATCCAACGAAAACAATCAAGCAGACGATCTGATCGTTTCCCTGTCGGACGATTACGAAAACAAACGCGCCCGCCAGGTCTTCGAATGGGAAAGGGTCCGGCGGCAAAATATTCAAAGGGCGGCATGAAAAAACACTTTTCCTCCCCGGCCCGGATCAAAATCTTTTTGGGGAACCCGCGAACAGCTTTAAGGTTGATTCTCCCGTGCCTTTTTCTGGTTTTGGCCGGGCCACTTCTGGCTCAGGATTCTTTTGATTTCGGCGAACTGTCCCGGATGATCCGATCCGGTTCGGTCGAGGAAAAACGTCAGGCTTTGTTTGAGATCCGGAATCTGGAATGCGAAGAATGTTCCCGTTTGGCGGTTCCGGCCCTCGCCGACCAATCCGAAATCGTCCGGGCAACGGCCGTTTCCTCCGTCATCTTTCTTCCCCAAACGGAAGCGGTTCAATTTTTAACGCCCTTATTGTTGGATGAATCACCTTTTGTCCGAAGCGAAACCGCCTACGCTCTGGGAAAAATCGGTCCGGGAGTTCCCTCCGGAAGTTTGATCGAAATTCTTGAAAAGGATAAATTCCCGGAAGCCCGCTCGGCCGCAGCGGTCGCTCTGGGAAAGATCGGAGATCCGAAAGCGATCCCGGGTTTGACCGCCGTTTTGCGGAAAAAACCCAAATCCGGGGAGGAGTTCCTCCGCCGCGCCTCGGCCCGTTCGATCGGCCAGATCGCCCGACTGCTTCAGACCGGAAAACTTCAAACCACGACCCCGAGGGATTTTTTACCGGAAAAGTTCCATAAAAGAGAGCAACCGAAATATCGGGATCTGATCGAATCATTTCCGGTTTTTAGCTCGGCTTTGGATGCTTTGATCAACTCCCTGAAAAACCCGAAAGAATTCCCGGATGTAAAACGGGAAGCGGCTTTTGCGCTCGGCGAGTTGGGTCAAAAAGCGGCCGTCCCGGCTCTGACCGAAGCCCTCCGGGCGAAGGATTATTATTTGGGACGGATCGCCGAAAATGCCCTCGCAAAAATAAATCGCGATTAAAACCCAAATTTAATAACTATGGGCTCGTGAAGCGACGATCTGCCCGGAATAAAGGGCGATCGAAGCGGCCGTCACTTTCGCGCCGGGACTTTGATCATTGACCTCGATCCGGGTGGCGGCGCGGGCGTTGGAAAAAGGGCCGTTGTTTTTGTTGAAATTGTAAACATTTCCGCCCAGAGTTCCGCTGGTTGAATTGTCAACCACCTTTTGAAGCCAATCGGGGCTTCGATCGACGATGGTCGTGTTTTGTCCCAAAAACAAATAAGTGGCTCCGGCGTGTTTGCCCAGTTCCTTTCCGAGATGCGCCTTTCCGACATCAAAACTGACCATCGAACAGGGCCCGGTAAAATCGTAGCTTCGAAGTTCGGTCGGGTTTTTCGTATTGATCAGCGGTCTGGTAACCTGACTTTCGTTGACGATGCGCGCAACCGAAAGCCCGGAAAACTCCTCCAGCAAGTCAATTCCCTTTTCAATGCTGACCTCAAACCCCGTCACCGTCATTCGCAAATTAAGGACGGTTGTTTTTCCTCGGGCCGAATCGTAACCTTTGGCCTCAAAATTGATTATTTTGGCGCCCCCCTGAACCGACAAGAATCCGGGTCCGAAGCCTTTTCCCAAAGCCACTCCGCCGGCCGTCCTCAATCCCCATTTTCTCGATTCCAATCTGTAAGTGCTCATATTTTTTTTCCTCTTCTGGCTTTAAAAGCGAAAAATTTATGAAAAAAAGGACAACTTTTTTTCATAAATTTTTGTTTTGTCTTTCCCCGACTTTTTGATTTAATAAAATAATGCAAGCTAAATCAGCCCAAATTAAGGAAAAGTCCGACCTGACCGCGTTTTATCAAAGGGTGCGCAAATACACCGAGATTCTCTGCGAACCGCTTGAAACCGAGGATTTCATCCCCCAACCGATGGTCGATGTCAGCCCTCCGAAATGGAACATCGCCCATACGACCTGGTTTTTCGAGGAAATGATCCTCAAGTCATTCGCGCCGGATTATCAGGTCTTTGACGAAAACTACGGGTTTATTTTTAACAGTTACTACGAATCGGTCGGTCAGAGAACCCTGCGACATAAAAGGGGCGATCTTTCGCGGCCGACCGTGATGGAGGTTTTTGCTTACCGGGAACATGTTGACGCCGCGATGCTTGATTTGATCGACAAGGGGCCGTCCGAAAAGGTTCGGGAACTGATAATCCTCGGGCTCAATCACGAACAACAGCATCAGGAGCTTTTTTTGACCGACTTCAAATATATTCTCAGCGTCAACCCCCTGTTTCCGGTTTACCGCGAGGATTTCGGTCTTTGCGAAAAGGGAAAATTCGAAAAGAACAAATGGGTCGAAATCAAAGGGGGAGATTTTGAGATCGGCTTTGCGGGCGAGGGCTTTCATTTTGATAATGAACTGGGACGCCACCAGATCCGGCTCGGGGATTTTCGGATCAAACACAATCCGGTGACCAACGGGGAATATCTTGAATTTATGGAAGCCGGCGGTTACCGCGATTTCCGGCTCTGGCACTCGGAGGGCTGGGACTGGATCAATCAGAATCAGGTGGAGTCGCCACTTTACTGGAATAAAATTGACGGCGGGTGGAATCAATTCACATTGGCGGGAATGAAAAAACTGAAACCCGATTCTCCGGTCTGCCACATTTCCTTTTACGAGGCTTCGGCCTACGCTGAATGGAAGGGTTATCGCCTTCCGACCGAATTCGAATGGGAAGCGGCCGCCGATCAAATCGATTGGGGGTTGCGCTGGGAATGGACCGGTTCGGCCTATCTTCCCTATCCCAATTTCTCCAAACCCGAAGGCGCGGTCGGCGAATACAACGGCAAATTCATGGTCAATCAGATGGTTCTGCGGGGCGCGTCGGTGGCAACCCCCGAAGGCCACAGCCGGAAAACCTACCGCAACTTTTTTCATCCGCCGCTCCGTTGGCAATTTACCGGAATTCGTCTGGCGGATTGAATCCGTTTTTCCGGCTCGTTCGAATTTTTACAAGGGGAAATAAAATGCAAGGCACCCGACAAATCCAGAATTCCAGTTTTGCCCAAGATGTGCTTGAAGGTCTTTCGGCCGATCCGAAATTCCTATCATCCAAATATTTTTATGACGACGAAGGGTCGAGGCTCTTTCAGCAGATAATGAAATTGCCGGAATATTACCTGACCCGCAGTGAAACGGAGATTTTCACCGAACAAACCGAAGAGATCTTCCGGAGTTTTGATACCGGAGAGCGCCCCTTTGATCTGATCGAACTGGGGGCCGGCGACGGAACCAAAACGGCGATCTTGATCGATTTTTTTCTCAAACAAAATTCCGATTTCAGATTCGTCCCGATCGATATTTCGGGCGAAGCCCTGAACTTCCTGACCAAAAAATTCCGGGGGCTTTTCCCGGCCCTTGACATTCAAACCGTTCGGGGCGATTACTTCAAGTCTTTGGAAAACATCGGCCAAAAAACCGATCGAAAAAAGATCATTCTTTTCCTCGGCTCGAACATCGGGAATTTCAGCGAAAGTCAGGCGCTCGGTTTCTTTTCAAAATTGAGAGATTCATTGAACCCGCAGGATCAGATCTTTATCGGGTTTGACCTCCACAAAAACCCCAAAACGATCCTCAACGCTTATGATGATTCGCTCGGGGTGACCTCCCGTTTTAATCTCAACCTGCTGAAAAGAATCAACCGCGAACTGGGGGGAAATTTCCAACCCGAGGAATTCCTCCATTACGCCTCCTATCATCCGCTGGAACGTGCCGCCCGTTCCTTTTTGATCAGCCAACAAGATCAAACCGTCCGGATTGAGGCCCTCGGAAAAAGTTTTCATTTCGGAAAATGGGAGCCGATCTTTATGGAAGTGTCGCAGAAATATGATCTCGGGATGATCGAGAATTTAGCCCGGAAGAGCGGGTTCGAGGTCATCAAAAGTTTTTTTGACGAAAACAACTTCTACACCAATTCGCTTTGGAAACCGGTTTGATGAAAATCACCATTCTGCGCTTTGATTCGATCGGCTCAACCAATACCGAGGCTCTCGATCAGGCTCGGCGGGGCGCCGAAGAGGGTTTGTGCATCGTCGCCGAACAACAAACCGAGGGCCGGGGGCGGTTTGGCAGAACCTGGGTTTCTCAGCCCGGAGCCGGTCTTTATTTCAGCATCGTCCTCCGTCCGGCGATAAAACCAACCTTTTTTCCGCTTTTGACCCTGATGAGCGCGGTGGCGGTTTTTGATCTGTTGAGAGAGGATTTCGGTCTCGACCCTGACATCAAATGGGTCAATGATATTTTGATCCGGGAGAAGAAGATCTGCGGGATCCTGGCCGAAACAACCGACGGTTTGAAGGGAAACGCCGTGATCATCGGCGTCGGCTTAAATCTCCGGCAGACCAATTTCCCTCGGGAACTGGCCGATTCGGCCACCTCGATCGAGGAGCTGACGGGAGAAATCCCCGACCGGGAAAAGGTTTTAGAATTTCTGACCCGGCATTTATCCGGGGTTTATTCTTCTCTTCAAGGTGAAAACGGGCCGGAAACAATCCGCCGGCAATGGTGCGCCCGATCCTCCTATTCCCGGGGTAAACCGGTCCGCGTCAGTTTGGGGGAGGAGATTTTTACCGGGATAACCTGCGGAATTGAGGAGAACGGTGCTTTGAGGGTTAAAAATAAAAACGGCCTGATTCGAATCGTTCAGGCCGGAGATGTCGAAAAACTGAGGGAGGCGAATTGATCGTTTTTCAAATGTCGGTTTCTACTTCCCTGAATTTCCAATAATTTTTGGTCACCCGGAAAACCATCGTGAAGCTAAAGACCGCCGAAATCAACGAAATCCAAAAAATCACAAACCCCTCGCTCCCGCCAAAAGTAAAAACGGTTGAAATCGCCGTCCAAACCGAAAAGACCAGAACCGGGGCGAACAATAGCCAAACCCCGATCAGAACCACCGGTTTTGGTTTTCCCTCGACCGCCTTTCGGTAGGCAACGCCTTCACCGTGCAAACCCTGAACCGGGTCGGTGTTTGAGGTCAAACTCAATGAATCGTTACAGGTTCGGCAAAACACCTCGTTGGGATCGTTCGGGCTCATACAATTCAAACAAATGTTGTTTTTCCCCGTGGTTTCGGTTCGAACCGCTTTCTCCAAAATCGTTTCCATTTTTTCCTCCTTATTAAAAATCCGGACGTTGGTATTTTCTTTTTTTGCCTTTTTTTATTCCGATCCCCCTCTCTTTCTCTTGGGCAAACTCCGACAAAATCGGCCCTTAAACGGTTTTAGAAGATTGAATTTTTCACCGCGAAAGTGTAAGTTGTTATTGGGAATTATTGAGAAAAACCTTATGGATAATAAATTTGATTTTGATTCTGACAATCTGGAATTTGATGATTTTGACGCTTCGCCCGAAGAACTCGAAAGCGAAATGGAAAGTTATTTCGGCGAAATGGAAGAATTTGATTTACAAGAGGTAAACATCCGGACCGCCATTTTGCAGAAAAACAATATGCTGGCCCTGCTCTGCGTTAAAACCGCCAATCAGGGCGGAGCCATCTGCCGGGTCGATCCCCGCGAACCGAATCCGGCCGTCCAGCTTTACGATGATCCGGAAAAGGCCATCGAATGGTTTTCAAAAAGTCTGAGGACCAGTCAGAAAAACGGTTGGTCGGTGGTTTACGACGGTCTGCCTTTGCGGGGTTAGCTTTTTTTCCGATTTGGCCCACCCAAAGGTAAATTTTCCCGTCAATTCGAAAAGATTTTTTCCGCCTTTTCCTGTATAAAACCCAAAAAATCTATCCCGCCTTATTTTTTGTCCAATGCTTTTAGCCCTAGATATCGGGAATTCAACAATTACGGCCGGGGTTTTCAGCGCCGACAAACTAATCGCCCGTTGGGTTTTTCAAACCGTTCGGCAAAAAACGGCCGACGAGATCGGTTCTCTTCTGAGGCAATTTTTTTCGAACTCCGATCTGGATTTTCGGCGGGTTTCGGCGGTTTTTATCTCCTCGGTCGTAACCGAACTCGATTTTGCCATCCGCCGTATGACGGAAACCTATTTCGGCCTTCAACCGATATTCCTCGATCACCGTTTCGATTTCGGTCTGGGGTTGGATTATCAACCACCTTCCGGAATCGGAGCCGATCGGCTGGTGGCCGCCTTTGCCGCCGTTGAAAAATACGGTTTCCCCTGCATCGTCTGCGATTTCGGCACCGCAACCACAATTGATTACGTTGATTCGGAAAAGGTTTTTCGGGGAGGGATAATCACGCCCGGAATGCGAACTTTATCAGATTCGCTTTTCGAAAAAACCTCGAAACTCCCGAGAACCGAGATTTCCCGCCCCGAAAAAGTGATCGCCAATTCCACCCTCGGATCGATCCGATCCGGCGTTTATTTCGGTTACATCGGATTGGTGGACGGAATAATCCGGAGGATGTTGAAAGAAACGAAAGAAACCCCGCCCATAATCTCAACCGGCGGGTTGGCGAAACTGATCGCCGAGGCTTCGGAGCTTGTCGAAATAATCGAAGAGGATCTTCTGCTCGAAGGGTTACGGCTGGCTTTTGAAAGAGACAATGGAAAATAACCGGAGTTTTCGTTCAAACTCCGCATCCGGTTTCCAGAATCCTTTTGGCTTTGTCCCCTTCGATCTCAAAAACCGTCGAAAACGAACCTTCGTAATATTGTCCGAAAACGACGATCTCCATTTTACCGTCCCCGTTGAGATCGGCGATGGCTGAAAGGTCATATTCATTCGGCGCCCCGAACTCCAGATCCTTTTTGATAAAATCCCCTTCCAGAATGATGTCGTGGGTGAATTTCCGGACAATTTTCCGAACCATCACAAAAGAATAATCCCCGGCGGCCGCGCTCGGGCTGAGACCGTTTTTGTAGTAGGTTCCGGCGATCACCACCTCATCCTGCTTATCTCCGTCCAGATCCACCTTGTAAATTTCCTTTATTTTGGTGACGGTTTTCTCCAACCCGTTTTTCTTGAGAAACGTTTGGACAACTCGTAAATAAATGGAATTATCCGAACTTATTTTCAGCGGTTTGCGGGGAAACAAATTCCATTTGGCCCCGGTTCCGATGGCCACTCCGGAATCGCTTTCCAATTCGAGATCGACCCCGAAATACTGATCGCAGGGCGGTTCCGGCGAAACGAGAGAACCGGTCGTAACCCCGCCTTCTTCGACAAAAGTTTTATTGATCAGTAAAAACTCATCCGGTTCGCTCAACCCCTTGGCCACTTCGTCGGCCTTGATCCATTTCCCCGCCTTGACCCCGCCGAGCAAGCCCTTCAACTTGAGATCAACCAGAGGAACCACGGCGTTCGTCGGCGGACTTGTTTTCTGGGCCGGCGAAGAGACTATAACCAGCAACAGGACGATTGAAACCGGAAGAATTTTTTTGAGCTTCATTTTTTTAATTGCTCCTTGAAATAAAAAAAGTAAAAAGCGGCGACCCGTTTTTTCTCGATCCCGCGGGAATATCCGATTGTGCGCCGGGAGGCGTCTTCAACCGTTCCGTTATCACCGATATATCCCAAGGTCCGACGAGACGAATCCTCGACCTCACCATCCCGGTCGATATACCCCAGGGTCCGGCGCGAGGAATCTTCAAAGGTTCCGCCTTGGCTGATATAACCCAACGTCCGGCGCGATGAATCCTCAACGGTCCCTTCCCTGAAATAACCGATCGTGCGCCGCGACGAATCCTCCACCGTCCCGTCCTCGTCAATGTAACCGAGGGTTCGCCGGGAGGCGTCTTCAACCGTTCCGCCGCCGATGGCGGCCCCGGTCAGAAATATCAAAAATAGTATCGCTGAAACGGTTAAAAATTTTATTTTCATCGTGTTAAACCCAAATTAAATTTTAGGGCAAAACCTAAAAAGAGTTCAAGCGGGGAAAAAACTGGGTTGTTTTTTTCGGAGGTTTTTATTTGTCATTTTCACCTTCAGATTCGGGATGCGCCGCATTTTCCGCCGACGGTTTTCGGGCCAACCGGTTAAAAAGCAAAAAAAGCGCTGATCCTACGGCAAGAAAAATTAATATGACCACCCCCTCTTTTCCAAAATCGACCTGAAAAAACAACCACCCCATCAGTAAAAAGGAAATGATCGAAGCCAGCAGACCGAAGGGAGCGCGGAATTTGGCTTCCTCGACACCGGTTTTGCGCCAGCGAAAAACCGGCAAGGCCGCACAGGTGGTGCCATATACCAACAAACGGGTGAGGGTGCTGATGGTCAGGGCGCTGAGGAAAGAAGTATAGATGGTGAAAACCAAGATCACGACCGCCGTCAATAACAGAGAGATATGCGGGGTTTTGAATTTTTTGTGGGTGGCCCCCAGAACCTCGGGCAATTCTTTTTTTTCGGCCATGGCAAATGGTATTCGCGAGGTCGTCAGAAAACCGCTGTTCAAATTTCCGAAGATCGAGATCAACGCGCCGATGGAGATAAAAGTCCCGCCGAAAAAACCCAGAAAACGACCGGCCGCATCGGCCAGAGGTCTTTCCGACTGGGCCAGATCGGGCAGAGTTCCCATGGCGACGACCTGGATCAGAATGTAAAACAGGGCCACGATCCCCAGAGTGGTCAGCAAAGCGATCGGGATATTTTTTTGCGGATCTTTGATTTCCCCGCCCGGAATTGCCGCCACTTCGAAACCGACGTAGGCGTAGATCAGCATCAGAACCGCCTTTGAAAAGGATGAGGAATCGGGAGCGGTTTGAAAATTAAAATTATCCGGCTGGATGAAAAACAGACCGACGCCGATAAAAACAAGCAGGGGCAGGATCTTGCCGACCGTAAAAATATTGGTTAAAACGGTCGATTCCCGAACGCCGACAAAATTGACCGCCGTCATAAACAAAACCACCAAAGTTACCAGCAGGACCCGGATCCCTCCTTGATCGGCGCCGGGATAGAAAAAACTCAGGTAAACCAGAAAAAGATTGCAGTTGGTGGCAAAGGTCGTCACCCGGACCATCCAGTATAGCCACCCGACCTCGAAGCCGACAAACGGGCCGAAAGCCTCCTGAGCGTAAAGGTAGGAACCTCCCGTCCCCTTAAAACGACTGCTCACCTCCGAGAAACAAAGGACGATAAAACCGACGATGACCGCGCAGACGATAAAGGCGAAAAGGCTGTAACTGCCAATCAAGGCCGTTACCTTGGACGGTAAACCGAAGATCCCCGCTCCGATAATCGTGTTGATCGTGATGGCGATAAGATCGATCCGGCTGATCCCGCGCACCAATTTTTCGTTTTCCATTTTTTTAACCTTTGGGGTTGTTGACGGCCGGTTTCAGCGCCGGACTTTTTTGTTTATACTCTTTCCATCCGAAAACCTATTCCAAATCTGAAGGGATTTTATATGATGAACCGACCAACCGCAATCATTCTTTTTTTTATTCTTCTGTTTTCTCCGCCCCTTTTCGCCACCTCCAAATTTGTTGATATTAAACCGCTTAAACTGACGACCTCGACTGAATTGGAGGAGGTTTTAAAAATCGCCGTCGATGAGCAACTCCGGGGAACCGGCACCGATTCGATAAAACCCGAGGAACTGGCCGCGACCGTCATTGATCTGACCGATCCCGAAAATCTCAAAACGGCCGATTATCGGGGAGACCAGAAGATTTATCCGGCCAGCGTCGTCAAACTTTTTTATATGGTTGCCCTTCAACAATGGCTCGAAGACGGAAAGGTTCGCACCTCTCCCGAACTGGAAAGGGGTTTAGCCGATATGATCCGGGTTTCATCCAATGACGCCACCCATTACATTTTCGACGTTCTCACCGGAACCAGCGGCGGGCCGGAACTGAGCCCTAAGGAATTGCGGAAATATGCATATCGCAAAAATGCCGTCAACCGCTATTTTGAAAAACAGGGTTTTTCCGACATCAACGTCAACCAGAAAACCTATTGTGAGGACATTTACGGCCGGGAAAGGCAATTCTGGGATGAAGGCAAACAGAGAAACAAGTTGACAACCAACTCCACCGCCCGCCTTTTGGCTCAGATCGCTCTCGGTCTGGCGGTTTCTCCGGAAAGAAGCCGCCGGATGCTGGAGCTTTTGAAACGCGACCCCTTTTCCGCCGCCCAGGACGAAGAGGATCAGGCTCACGGGTTTACCGGAATTTCGATCCTGGAACTAAAATTGGAGTCGGCCCGGCTCTTTTCAAAAGCCGGCTATACTGCTTCGACACGCCATGATGCGGCCTTTATCGAACTGCCCGGGGACAAAAAAATCGTGATCGTTGTTTTTACCGAAAATCACGCCAATAACCGAAAAATAATCCCCGGAATTGCCACCCCGGTCATTAAGTTTTTAACCGGCCGATGATCCTGCGGTGGCCAGGCCCCGTTGGCCCGGCAAAATTTATTTTTTGAAAATCGGGAATTGGAACTTTAGGCGGAAATCAATCTCAAAATTTCAATAAGAGGCTTGAAATTTTTCCGCTAATGGGTATAGCATTCATTAAAATTTCTATTTTCTTAATTTCTTATTTTGGAGAAATTTCCCACAAATTTTTATTTTTTTTGACCTTTTTTACCCCTTTTTGACGCGTTATAAAATGAGTTTTATTTAATTTTTTTGAAACAGGAGACAAAGAATAATGAAAAACCATTTAACTCTTTTTTTGACCATGGTCTGCCTATTGGCCGTTGCCCTCGGTTGTGAATTCAGCGCCACCACCGCCAATCTGAGCGACATCAAACTGGCCAAGGACAAATCGGCCAGCAATCCCCAAACGACCTTTGAATCGGGCGATGAAATTTTTGCCGTTACCGCCTTAAACAACACCAGCAGCAAACATAAGGTGAAATTCCGTCTTTTAGTTGTTGACGTCCAAGGAGCCGACCCGGGAACGGTCGCTTATAAACTGGATAAGGAGATGGAAATCGACGGAGCAAGAGACTTCTGGTATACATTTTCGGTTCCGGGAAACGGTTTTGTACCGGGAAAATACAAGGTCGAATTCAAGCTGATGGATGAAAAGGGCGAAAAGGAAATTCAAACCAAAACCGCCGAATTCACAATCAAGGGCGGTAAATCACCGATGCCCAAAACGGATTCCGATGAACCGACCGACCCCGATGAGGATTCATCCGATGAAAATTAATTGAAAGAGTAAAATTTTTTTATTTTGAGGAGAAAAAGATATGACATCCCCAACCCCCCATTTTTCCAACAAATTCGGCGCAATTGCCCTTTTATTACTGGTTGCCCTGGTTTTAGCCTGCAAGATCGACCTCGGCGAACTGGCCAATAAAGGGGACCAAACGCCAACCAGGCCGGAAACCGATAATCCCGATTTTAAACGTCCCACCGGAAACAAAAAGGAAGTTACGCTTGAAGAGCCCGAGAAACCCGGCGGCAACAGCCGGGAAAAGGATAAGGGGGATTTTCTTCCTCAGTATTCCGACATCCGAAATCAGAGTTATGTGGAATTCGACCAGAAGATGCGCCAACAAAAGATCCTCGAAAGCATCACCAACGATCTCAACTCCAATTTGTCGATGCCCGAGGACGTAACGGTCACCTTCCGCGATTGCGGGGTTCCCAACGCCTTTTATAACCCTCAGGACAAATCGGTAACCATGTGTTACGAATTTATGGATCTGTTTTACAACAAGTACCTCCAGATGGGTTACAGCGAAGAGGAATCGAACGATCTGATGTTCGGGGCCACAACCTTTTTCTTCCTCCACGAACTGGGACATTGCTTGATCGACGTTTACGACCTTCCGGCCGTCGGCCGCGAGGAGGATTCGGTCGATCAGCTCTCCACCTATATACTGATGGACAAACTAAAGAACGGAAGGAAATCCGCTCTGGCCGGGGTTTTGATCTTTCAGGCTTTGGCGGCCGACGAACAGGCCTCGGAAAGAACCTTCGCCGACGAACACAGTCTGAGCAGTCAGCGGTTTTATAATCTGGCCTGCTGGATGTACGGCCGCGACCCCGACGAATTCGGTTCGTTCAAGACAAAGGGTGTTCTGCCCGAAGCCCGGGCCGTTCGCTGCTCCGACGAATATCGGAAAATGAGCAGCGCCTGGCAACGGCTGGTCGATCCGTATGTAAAAAAATAGACGGTTAATACCGGCGACAAAATTTGGGGGGCTTTTATCGAGAAAATGTCGTCCGCTCCAATTCGCATTCAAAAGCGAAAAGGTCCGGGCGGCATTTTCTAAAAATTTTCACTTCCCCGATCCAAATTTTCCGCTCCCTCTTCTCCGGCTTCGTTTTTTTCCCCGAAGTTACTCGCAAATCAAGCGTTTTCTCCTTAAAACCATTCCGATCAATTTGATTCACAAGTTCGGAGATTTTGTGTATAATCAGCCTGTATTTGTTACTTTTTCAAGTTTCTGTAATCTTTTTTTTTCGGTTTTGCATCCTTAGAAAAGGTGCGGTCGGCCCCGTTGGCGGATTTGCCGAAAAATCGTCAAATCTGAAAACTCTGCGCCCGTTTGTACAACTTCCCTTTTTACTAAACCTTTTTTTGCCGGAGGAATTATGTTTTTCAAATCCAAACCAATTCGTTTAATCAGCCTGATCTGCCTTTTGTTTTTTACCGCCAGTTTTGCTTTCGCCGACACCATCAGGTTAAAGGACGGAAGCATCATCAAGGGAAAAATAATTAGTTTCGACAGCGGAAATTTCACCGTTCTGATCGACGACGGAACCCGTCAAAGGCAACTGAATTTTTCAGCCGACCAAATCGAATCGATCATTTTCGATTCCGGCGGGGCTTCCAACCCGGTTTCGGATTATCCCCCGGCAAAAACCGACAACGACGGAAAATCAACCATCATAACCGTCGGAGGAAACCGGCCGGTCAAGGAAAATCCTCCGGTTAATCCGGCAAAAACTCCCGAGCCGGTTCAGAACAAAAATATTTCAAAGGGGAAATTGCCCCCGATCACCATCAAGGTTTTGGTTCTGGCCGACAATACGGCCAACGGTTGGACAAATTCGGGTTGGGTCGTTCGCAAGGGCCAGCGGATCAAGATTCGCGGAGGCGGAAGGGTTTCCCTCGGCAATGGTCGCCGTTCGGATGCCGGCGGAATCTCAACCTTGCCCGATCCCGACAAATTGATCAAGGATAAACCGACCGGCGCTTTGATCGCCGTGGTCGGAGCCGATAACAATGACTTCATTTTTATCGGAGAATCAAACGAATTCGTTGCCACCCGCGACGGCGATCTTTTTCTCGGCGTCAATGAGGGCAATTTGAACGACAACTCCGGTTCGTTTGAGGTCGTCATCGAGATCGACCCCAACACCGGCGATTAAAAACGGCGGAGAAAATTGTTTTTCGGGGACGGGTTGATAAATTCCAACCAATGACCGACAATTTGTATCAAATAGGCAAAAAAAGAAATTTTCCAAAGGGGCAATTTTATGAATTCCGTTTTTCCGAATCGTTTTTTGAAGCACCTGTCATTGGCCGCCGTCGCTTTTATCTTTCTGTTTCACTCTCTTGCCATGGCTCAGTCCCGACCGCAAAGGCCCGATGATATTCCCGGAAATCAAAAGAAAAACCAGCGGCCAACCCCGAAAACCGAAGAGGAACTGAAAAAGGAAGAAGAACAGCGCAAACTCGATGAAATGCAGCGCAACGCCGTCGTGGACGATGATGTGGTCAAGATCTCAACCAATCTGGTCAATGTCGATGCGGTGGTTTACAACAAAAAAACGGGCCAGATAATAACCGGATTAAAAAAGGAGAATTTCGGGATTTTTGAAGACGGGGTAAAACAGGATATCTCCAACTTCGCCACCCCCGAGGCCCCGATCACCGTCACTCTGGTGATGGAATACAGCAAATGGTCCGAGATCTTCGGTTACGATCGGGGGATGGGACCAAATTCCGGAAAATTGGAAGTTATCCGCCCGATCGCTTATTTTCTGACCCGATTCATTCATCCTCCCGACGATTACGCATCCCTGATCGCCTTCGACATCCGCCCGACTCCGATCACCGATTTTACAAATGACCCGAACCGGATCCGCCAATCGATCGATCTCCTTTTGAGAAATTCCCCGGCCTTTCGGGAAAACAATCTTTACGACGCGATCAAGTTCGCTCTCGTCGGCGGAAAAGCCGATTCGGTCGTGCTGGAAAATTCCGAGGAAAGATACTCCCAATACGGCGGTATGGTCGATGTTAAGGCCAAAAGGCGGGCGATCATTCTGGTGGCTTCGGGAATCGACACATTCAGCAAGATCAATTACGGCGACGCTCGCAAGATCATTCAGGAATCCGGCATTCCGATCTACATCATCAGCACGGCAAACCTCTTTTTCAAAAAATACGAACACCGGATCCCGGCCACCGATTCGATCACCGGGTTTCCCGGGCGGTTGACCTTCCTTCAAGCCAAAAACGCCATGGACACTTTTGCCAGAGAATCCGGCGGCGTTCATTACCAAATGACATTTGAAGGAGAATTGCCCGATTACCTGCAAAGCATCAATGCCTTCCTTCGCAATCAATATTCCCTGGCCTACGACGCGGGTGAGGGCCATAAACCCGGCAAAAAATACAAACTCGAAGTGAAGGTTGATGTTGACGGGGACGGAACCTACGATGATAAGAACTTCGTGATTCAGCACCGGCCTTTTTACGTAACCCCAAAAGAAGAGAAAAAGGAAAAGTAAATCCAATAATCTAAAGAAAAAGCGCCGGTTTTCAATGAACCGGCGCTTTTTTCTTAAATCCCGTAGATTTTTAAGCGGAACTCATCTCCCGTCGTATAAATTTCTGATCTCGCGCCGGAGAACAAACGGGTTTGTTTGAGGATCATCGGCAAACCGCCGCGCGGGACATTGGTGCCGTATTCCCGGCGTTTGAAGATGGCGGCGATCTGCGGGTTGATCCTCTGGGTGATCCCGAACCTGATCGCCTTAGATGCCGGCGGAACAAAACCTCCGGTCCGGCGCGGGTTGATGATCTCGATGGCGTGATCGAAGATCAAAAGCCGCGTCTCGCCGTCGCGAAGAGCAAGATCCCGGTGAATGAGGGCGTTGATCAAGGCTTCGCGAACCGCATAAAGGTGATAATTTTTTCGCGATTCAATTGGTGAATCATCGCTTCCCGGACTTTTTTTCGGCCGGTACTTCAACAGATCGCAATAGCGTTTGATAAACCGGAGAGACGATTCGTAGAGCGTCAACAGGTTACCCGCCAATTCCACCTGTTCAACGATGGGAGAATCGGTGTTTTCACCCGCATATCGGATCGCTTTGATGCCCGAACGGGGAATGATCTGAGAAACCCGGTCGTTTTTTCCGAACAAAAGGACGGCCGCCACGGTCGGCAAAAACTCATCCCCGTTGCCGACCGCCAAAAGCAGATCCTTTTTCAAAAAATCTTCGGTCTGGTAAAGGTTGGCGACCAAAGTGTCTTCACCGAACGCATCGGCGAAACTCCACAAAATGCCATCGTCAAAATCCTCGGCCGTGGCCGTCTGGACGGGGATGTTCTCGAACTTCAAAGGCCGGACCTCATCCAGCAAATCGGAGAGTTCCTCGCGGGTCGTTTCGCGTTTTTCGGCTCCCACCCGGATGTAAAAACGCCCGTCTTTCGTCCGGTAGGGTCTTTTTTTGGCGACAACATCAAGGGAAACGATCCGGCGACCGTTATCAAACGAAATGCAATCGATCAGCGGCACGATCGGCGGATAGATCTCCTCGCGGCAGATCCGGACGATCTCCTCCTGAACGCCTTCGGGGTTTTTTACCCCCTCGACTCGGAGTTGATCCGTTACCCCGAAGATCATCACGCCGCCCGAGGTGTTGGCCAGGGCGATCACCTCCTGAGCGATCCTTTCTGGATTCGATAGTTTTACTTTTAATTCGAGATAAGTGTCTTCCCCTCCGCGAACCAAACGCAGGAGTTCGGTTCGGGTGGTCGGAGGCGCGGGGGTATTCAAAATGTATTCCTGAAAAGAGCGTTCGTTGGTGGATTCAAACCGCTGACTTCGACGAAATTTTTTACGTGACATCACAAACGGCGCGTTATTTCTGTCAAGACGGCACGTCGCCTGCCGCCCGTCCCCACCGGTCGAAAAACAAGGGCGGGGCGCTGGAATTTTCAACCAATTACTATTGAATCATTTCGGCCTAAAAAAGTAAAAAGTGGGTTGGAAATAATAATTTCAATTTGCGATTTGCCGATTTTTTTCGCACACTTAGGTTGTTCTACCAAACTTTTTTAAGATAAAAACCTGATCAAGTGGAAACGGAAGTCATAACAGCTTACGTCGGTCTCGGTTCGAATCTTGGCGACCGGGCGGGCAATCTTCTGCTGGCGGTTCGGGGTCTTCTGGAGGCCAGTTTTGAGGTCAACAAACTCTCCGCCATTTATGAAACCGAACCTTTCGAGGTCGAAGATCAACCGCCCTATCTGAATATGGTGGCCGAGATCTTCGTTACAAATATTTCCCCGACCCAGATGCTGGCCCGGATGCTCCGGATCGAGTATTTGCTGGGCCGCAAGGAAAAGAGTCTGAAAAAACCCCGGACGGTCGACCTCGACCTTTTGCTTTACGGGAAATTTCAAAGCTACACGGAGTTTTTGACATTGCCTCACCCGAGATTGCAGGAACGGCGTTTTGTTTTGACCCCGCTGGCCGAATTATGCCCCCGTTTGGTTCATCCGGTCTTAAACAAAACCATTCAGGAATTGCTCGAAGATCTCGATGATCCTTCGGAGGTCACCCGCTGGAATCCTCAGCAAACAAGTCACTGACGGGCTTTTCCCGATCGGCCGGATCTCCTCGGCGCATCCGGATAAACCAAAGGATTCCGGCCGTCCCCGAAAACAAACCCGATAAAACCATCAACAACTGCGGTGAGATGATCTCAAGCGAAAAACCGGCCACCAGACTGGAAAGACTGAAAACGAATATCTCGGCTCCCCGGTCAATGGTCAGAATTCGGCCCCGGATATAGTCCGGCAGGGACCTTTGGAACATCGTTTCCTGGATCGAATATTCCAATCCGATGATCGCCCGGGAGATGAAAACCAGGAAAAAAATCACCCAGATGTTCGGCAAGTAACCGGCCAGTGCAAATAAACCGCCGCTCAGGATCAAACTCCAACCGATAAATTTTCTGGTGATCTTTCTCCTTTCAAGAAAACCGCCGATCCGGTGAGCCAGCATGATCCCGACAAAAAGCCCCAAGCCGGCCGAAATCAGAAAAAACGCCACGATCGTATCCGATTGCCAGCTCAATCTCTGGGCGAAATAGACGCCCCCAAGCTGATCGTAGATGATGTTGATGGCGCCGCCTCCCAAAGCCCAGAAAACGTTGAGAATAAGGATCGTCATGGCAAAGTGATTCCCGAAGGCGAAACCGATCCCCTCTTTTAACTCGGTCATAAAATCGGTTTTCCCGCCATTTCTTTTCACCTGTTCGCGGGTGGCCTCCTCGGGTATCAACCAGATCGAATAGGCCGACACCAGAAAGGAAACCGAATTGATGATAAAGGAGACCCGGTAACTGAAAACCGCCGTGGCGAGTCCACCGAACGCCGCCCCGACCGCCATCAGGACAAATCGGGAGGAGAACATCAGAGCGGTCCCGGCCAAAAGCCCTTCCCGGCCGGTAATATTTGGCGTCGCGGAATTTTTTGCGCCTTCGAAAAATGCCGAGAAAAACGAGATCAGAACCGAAGCCAGATAAGCCAGTTTCAGATCTTCCGGGTTTTGAACGAAAATGAATGCCAAAGCCACGATCGACCGCAAAATGTCGGTTACGATCATTACCCGGCGGCGGGAAAGCCGGTCGACAAAAGTTCCGGCAATCGGCGAAAAGGCCGAATAAGGCAGCGTCCGGCAAACCAGCAGCAATGCGGCGGCCACCGGGGAACCGCCCGTGATGCTGCGGATCAATCCCAGACCGGCGATAAAATTAAACCAGTTTCCCAATTCGGAAATATATTGTCCGAACAAAAGGCAACGGAAATTCCTGTTTCCCCTGATCAATTGTCCGTAGGTTTGGTTCATCTACAGTTTTCCCCCGGTTTTCCCGCCGGAAAGTTCAAAAAGACTTCCGATTCAAAAAAACCACTCCCTGCAACCCAAAAAAGCCGCCAGGCTTGAACACCTAACGGCCCTTTTCCTGAAAAAGTTATTTTTTTTCAAGTCCCCTTAAAATTCGGATGCCGTTTTTCGAAAAATGCCGTGACCCCTTCTTTGAAATCCTCGGAACGCCCCGAATCAATTTGCATCTGATGTTCAAGTTCGAGTTGTTTCGCCAGATCGTTGGAAAAGGTGGCGTTGAGCATTTTCTTGATCCGGCCGATCGCTCCGGTCGGGGCCAGAGCGAGTTTTTGCGCCAGGGTTTTGGTTTCCTCGATCAAAAACTCGGCGGGAACGACCCGGTTGATCATCCCGATCTCTTTGGCCGTTGCGGCCGACACCTGATCTCCGGTCATAAACAGTTCGGCCGCCATTTTCGACCCGACCGCCCTCGGCAAAAAGAAAGTCCCGCCGCAATCGGGCGAGAGGCCGATGCGGACGAAGGCCTCGTTAAAACTGGCTTCGTCCGAAGCGATCACCAGATCGCAGGCCAACGCAAAATTGGTTCCCGCCCCGGCACAAACCCCGTTTACCGAGGCCAGAAAAGGAACCGGGGTTTCCCGGATCAAACGGATCACGCCGTGGAGGGCTTTTAAGGGCTCATCGAGAAAAGCCTCGATCCTCCCCTCCTTTTCCCACATCGAGCGCATTTCCCGCAAATCGCCGCCCGAGCAAAAGGCCCGCTCCTTACCGGTCAGAACCACAGTCCGGGCGCCGTCTTCAACCGCTTTCTCGATGGCGGCCTCAAGGTCCGTGCACAATTGCAGGGACAGCGCGTTCAGGGCTTCCGGGCGGTTAAGGCTGATGGTGGCCACTTTTTCCTCAAATTCGTAATCGAGAGTTTCAAACATTTTTCTCAGTTGGGATTGATAAAGGAGTTTGTTTTAAAAAACAAACTCCTTTATCAATCCCTCAAAATAATAAACCCGAGGTTGCGGGTTTTTTCTCAAATTTTCAAACCACTCTGGCCCTGGACTGACTGGCCTTAAAACAATCCCTGCACAAAACCGCCCGGCCTACTTTCGGCTGGAAAGGAACCCGGTCGTGCTTCCCGCAATGATCACAAACTATTTCAAAGCGCTTGGGTGCGCCCTCCCCTTGTGCGGCTTTTTTGGAACGGCATTTGGTACACCGTTGAGGAGTGGGCATGTTTTTCTGGTAATAAATCTCCTGGTCTTTTTCGGAAAAGATGAAGATTTCCTTGCATTGAACGCATGGCATTTCAACGTCGGGCATAACATTTTTCCTCCGTTTTTGAAATTGGATTAACCCTTTAACCAAAGTTTAACACAAAATTCTCAGTGGATGGCAAGGGATTCCGTCCAAACTCCCCTTCCCGGTCGAAAAATTTCAAGAACGTATGGAAGCCAAACTTCCTTTTTTATTCGCTTAGAGTCCGGACGTGAGCGCAAACGGTCTGTCCCAGAGTATTGAGATTGTAACCTCCCTCCAAACAGGAAACGATCCGGCCGCCGCAAACCTCATCGGCCCATTGGAGAACCGTTTCGGTCATCGAAACATAATCCTCATCTTCGAGTTTCAACTGCCCGAGCGGGTCGCTTGAATGGCCATCGAATCCGGCCGAAATAAAGATCAGATCGGGTTTGAAATTGCGGTTGATCTGTTCGATGGCGCTTTCAAACATCCTTTTTTGTTCGACGGCGTCGGTTCGGGCTTTGACCGGAACGTTTTTGGTAAACCCTTTTCCCCGGCCGAAACCCGTTTCGCCCCGGCTCCCCGACCCCGGATACCAGGGGTATTGATGCATCGAAAAAAAATAAACCGTCGGATCATCATAAAAGATTCCCTGTGTCCCGTTGCCGTGATGAACATCCCAGTCGATGATGGCCACTTTTTCAATTTCCTTGTAACGGTTTTGAGCGTAACGGGCCGCCACCGCCACATTATTAAAAAGGCAGAACCCCATGGCGTTCTCGGCCGTGGCGTGATGCCCCGGCGGGCGAACGGCGACAAAAGCGTTTTTGACCGCCCCGCTCATCACTTCGTCAACCCCGCGACACAAACCTCCGGCTCCGTAAAGTGCCGCATCAAAGGAATTGAGCGAAATCATCGTGTCGCCGTCGAGATATTCCAGTCCGCTTTCAAAAGCCTTTTCAACCGTCCTGAAATGGTCTTTTGTATGGGCCCTCTGAATTATTCCCCGCGAAGCCGGTTGGGGATGAATCTCGGTCAGAGATTCCCACAGATTTCGATCATTTTTCAGCGCGTCCAGAATGACACGGTACCGCAGAGGCGTTTCGGGATGCCCCAGGCCCGTGTCGTGTTTTTCGTAGATCGGATGATGAATTAAAGCAGTTTTCATAAATTTTTCAACAGATTAACATAAAACCGAACCGTCCGGCATCCTCGCATAGGTGGGAAAGGTTCCGGCAGAATTCCCGAGAAATAATTTTTTTCAGACCTTTGTCCGAACTTGGAAAAGAGGTTGAAAAAGTCTTAAAATTCTCCCTGTGAAAAAAAGACCGTTCCAAACCGAGCTTTACGGGAAAACCCTCCGGCAGAAAAAGGTCGCGGCCTTTACCTTGACCGAAAGGTTTTATCCGCCCTTTTTCAAAACACCGGTTCACTCCCATGAAAGCGCCCTTTTTTGTCTCGTCCTGAGAGGTAATTACACCGAAAGTTTCGGCCGCCGGGAACGGATCTGCGCTCCCTCGACGGCCCTTTTTCACGCCAGCCAAGATCCCCACGCCGAACATTTTCACGACCGCGGCGGGCATTCATTCATCGTTGAGATCAACAGTCAATGGATGGCCCGGATCCGCCGGGAGATAAAGTTTCCCGATATCACCGCCGATTTTCCCGGCGGCCGGCTTCCCCGTCTGGGAATGAAACTTTACCGGGAATTTCAACATCTTGATTCACTTTCCCCTTTGATCATCGAGGGATTGATGCTGGAAATTACGGGTGAAACCGCCCGGATGAACTCCAAACCGTCAAACGACCGGAAACCCGACTGGCTAAAAAGGGTCGAATCCTATCTGCTCGAACGCTTTGCCGAACCATTTTCGCTCGATGAGGTCGCCCGATTCGTCGGGGTTCATCCGGTCCATCTGGCCCAGAGTTACAGAAAATTCAACCGCATCACGGTCGGCCACCGACTGCGCTCGATCAGGCTTGAAAACGCCCGCCGCCTTTTGATCCAAACCCGAAAACCGATATCGGAGATCGCCCTGGAAACCGGTTTTTCCGATCAAAGCCATCTGACCCGGCTTTTTAAACGGGAGTACGGTCTGACGCCCCACAGGTACAGAAAAAATTTCGGTTAAACGCCTAATTTCGTCCAAAAACCTAAACCCATTCAATAAATTCTTTCAATCCTTTTTTATTATGAAAGGAATATGAACCGAAAGATCAACAGGATTCGGGCCATTGATTCGCACACCGGGGGCGAACCGACCCGGGTGATAATTGCCGGTTTTCCCGATCTCGGGAATGGCTCGATCGGAGAAAAGCTGGAATTGTTCCGCTCCGGTTTTGATCAGATGCGTTCGGCTGTCGTCCGGGAACCAAGAGGACACGAAGCCATGGTCGGCGCTCTTTTGACCGAACCGGCCGATCCCGAATGTGCCGCCGGAGTCATCTTTTTCAACAATGTCGGTTTTTTGAAGATGTGCGGCCACGGAACGATCGGCCTGGTGAAAACCCTCGAATTTTTGGAAAAGATCGGCCCGGGATTACACCGGATCGAAACGGTGGTTGGAACGGTCGAAGCGGAACTGGACGAAAAAGGTTTCGTTACGATCCAAAACGTCCCGAGTTACCGCTCGGCCCGATTGGTCGAAATACCGGTTCCGGGTTACGGTTCGGTTAAGGGCGATGTGGCCTGGGGGGGAAACTGGTTTTTCCTGATCGAAAACAACGAATTGGAGATTTCCCTGAAAAATCTGGATCGTCTTACCGATTTCACCTGGCAGGTTCGCCGGGCTTTGGTCAAAGAAGGGATCACCGGCGAAAATGGCGGAGAGATCGACCATATCGAGGTTTTCGGGAAAACCGATCGGGCCGACAGTAAAAACTTCGTCCTTTGTCCCGGAAAGGAATTCGACCGGAGTCCCTGCGGAACCGGAACCAGCGCCAAACTGGCCTGCCTTTACGAGGAGGGAAAAATTCGTGAGGGAGAGATCTGGCGACAGGAAAGCATTACCGGCAGTGTCTTCGAAGGAAGGGTAAAAATTGTTGACCAAAAGATCATCCCGCTTATCCGCGGAACGGCTTTTATCACCGGGGAGAACGACCTGATCTTTGATGAGGGCGACCCGTTTTGCTTCGGTTTTTGACGTTTTTGTCCATTTTCGGGAAGAATGTGAAAAAAAATTTTGACATTGCGATCATCGGCGGCGGGATCATCGGTGCGGCCTGTGCCCGGAGGCTCGCCCGTGAAGGGCTTCGCCTGATCCTGATCGAATCCAAAGAGATCGCCGGTGGCACGACCGCCGCCGGAATGGGGCATCTGGTGGTGATGGATGATTCGGAGGCTCAGTTCGCCTTGACCCGTTATTCGTTAAAACTCTGGAGATCCACCGCCGAAGAATTTCCCATCCGGGCTGAATACGAAAATTGCGGAACGATCTGGGTGGCGGCCGATTCGGAAGAAATGGCGGAGGTCGGACGCAAGTTCGAGTTTTACAAACAACGCGGCGTAAAGGCGGAAATTCTGGATGAAAAAGCCGTCTCCGAAGCCGAACCGAACCTGCGAAAGGGACTGGCCGGGGGTTTGTTGGTTCCGGGCGACAGTGTGGTTTACCAGTTATCCGCCGCCCGTTTTTTTTGGGAGGAAGCGGCCCGTTTCGGAGCCGAATTGGCGACCGGAAAATCGGTCGTAAAAATTGCCGACGATTCTCTAACTCTGAATGACGGAACAAAAATTTCCGCCGACAGGGTAATTTTGGCCGCCGGTTTCCAAACGAACGAATTGGTTCCCGGACTGAAAATAGCCAAACGCAAGGGGCAACTGGTCATCACCGAGAGCTATCCGGGATTCGTCGGCCACCAGTTGGTCGAACTCGGTTATTTGAAATCAGCCCATTCCGAAGATTCCGATTCGGTGGCATTTAACGTTCAGCCGCGAATTACCGGGCAGGTCCTGATCGGATCATCGCGGAGTTTCGGTTGCGACGATTCCGGAGTTGATTTTCCTATGCTCGGCCGGATGCTGAGGCGAGCCTTTGAATATTTGCCGGAACTGAAAAAAATGGCGGGACTTCGCGTTTGGACCGGGTTTCGACCGGCGACGCCCGACAATCTGCCGGTGATCGGGCGGCATCCGCTTTTTCCCAAACTGTTTTTGGCCGCCGGCCACGAAGGTTTGGGGATCACGACATCGCTCGGAACGGCGGAAATTTTGACCGATGAGATTTTAGAAAGGGATTCGGCGATCCCCAGAGAACCATATTCCCCGGCTCGATTTGAATTGACGGAAAGCTGACAGTGGAGATCGGAAGTTTTTTCTGCGGGCCGGTGAGCGTTTTTTTTCAAAAACACTTTTGATGATCAAATTAACGATAAACGACCAAACCGTTTTGGTGGAAAACGGAGCTTCGGTTGCGGCGGCGGTCTTATCCGTTGAGGCCGGAAGATTTCGGCGCTCGGTTTCGGGCCAATCCCGCTTTCCGCTTTGCGGGATGGGAATATGTTTTGAATGCCGGGTTTCGATCAACGGAACGGGTCATCAGCGAAGTTGCCTGATTTTGGCCCAAGAGGGGATGAGGGTCAAAACCGATGTTTGAGATCTTTGCGGAATTTTTGATCGTCGGCGGCGGACCGGCCGGATTGAGCGCCGCCCTGGCCATTGCGGAAAATTCGGACCGAAGGGTTTTGATCGTCGATGAAAATCCCCAACTCGGCGGTCAGATCTGGCGGGCCGAATTGGGCCGGATAAAATCCCCGGAAGCCGCCCGCATTCTTGAAAAAATTGACCGAAAAAAAATTCAAATTTTGAACCGCGCCTTCATTTTTGCGGTTTTTGATAAAAACACCTTGCTGGCGGAAACGAACCGTGGACCGGCCAAATTGAAATTTGAAAAACTGATCCTTTCGACCGGAGGACGGGAAAGATTTTTACCTTTTCCCAATTGGACGTTGCCCAATGTTTTCGGAGCGGGCGGTTTGCAGGCTTTGGTAAAAGGGGGTTTTTCCGTGACAGGCAAAAGGGTTGTCGTGGCCGGATCGGGGCCGCTTTTATTGGCGGTCGCCGACTTTCTTAGATCAAAAGGGGCCGAAGTTTTGCTGGTCGCCGAACAGGCGGAGGCTTCATCGCTTTTTCGGTTCGGAATCGGTTTGTGGAATCAACCGGGAAAGTTGAAACAGGCTTTTACTTTGGGTAAAAACCTTCGGGGGACAAAAATTCTGACCGGAGCCTGGATAACCGAAGCGATCGGCCGGGAGAAACTGGAAGCGGTTCGTTATCGCCGAAAAAACAAAATTCGGGAGATCGAGTGCGACCTGTTGGCCTGCGGATTTCATCTCGTCCCCAATCCGGAAATCGCCGCACTTTTGGGTTGCAGTCTGGAAAACGGATTTGTAAAGGTCAGCCATTGGCAGGAAACCTCGGTCGAGAACGTCTTTTGCGCGGGCGAAACGACCGGGATCGGCGGGCTCGAACTGGCGCTTTTGGAAGGAAAGATCGCCGGGCTTTCTGCCTCGGGTCAAATGGAAATTGCCCGGAAGTTTTTTTCCGAACGGGACAAACTTCAACGGTTCGCCCGAGGTCTGGACCGGGCCTTTAAACTGCGGAAAGAGTTGAGGGATCTGGCCGAAGCTGAAACGATCGTCTGCCGGTGCGAGGACGTCCGTTTCGGAAAAATAAAGGATTTCCGCTCCTGGCGCGATGCCAAATTGCAGACCCGCTGCGGCATGGGCGCGTGTCAGGGCCGGGTTTGCGGTCCGGCCTGCCAATTTCTGTTCGGCTGGGAGAACGAATCCTTTCGCCCTCCGGTTTTTCCGGTTAAACTGGAAAGCCTGGCCGGTTTGGATATTATTTGAGGCAAAAGAAATTTTTTTTATTGGAGCAAATCAAATGAAGATGGATTGGAAGGGCGTTTTGCCCGCGATCACAACCTGTTTTGACGAGAATCTGGAAATCGATCATCAATTTACCGTCCGGCACGTTCGCTGGCTGAAAGAAAAAGGGTGCCGGGGAATTATCGCCAACGGAAGTTTGGGCGAAGGCGCGACTCTCTCTTTTGAGGAAAAAAAGAAGCTTTGGAAAACCTGCGTCGAGGCGGCCGGTGAGGATGTTCCGGTCGTGGCGGCCATCGCGGCCCTCAGCACGGGCGAAGCGGTTCAAATGGCACTGGAGGCCGAAATGGCCGGTTGTCGCGGGCTGATGGTCCTGCCACCTTACGTTTATCAGGGAGATTGGCGGGAAATGGAGTTTCACCTCGGAGAAATAATTCGTTCGACCGGATTGTCCTGCATGCTCTATAACAATCCGATCGCCTACGGAACGGATTTTCTTCCCGAGCGGATCGCCGAACTGGCCGATAAATACGAAAACCTTGAGGCCGTCAAGGAATCGAGCGGCGATGTCCGTCGAATTTCCGCCATCAAGGCACTGTGCGGAGATCGTTTGGCGGTTCTGGTCGGGCTTGATGACGCCATCGTCGAAGGGGTCAGCGCCGGCGCGGTCGGTTGGGTTGCCGGGTTGGTCAACGCTTTGCCCGAAGAATCGGTTGAACTTTTCCGCCTCGCTTCCGGGGGCGAAAAGGAAAAGGCCTTTGAACTATATCGCTGGTTCTTGCCTTTGCTCCGTCTGGACGTCGTCCCGAAATTCGTCCAGCTGATCAAACTGGTTCAGGAAAGGGCCGGAATGGGAAATCCCAAGGTTCGGCCTCCCCGGCTTGAATTGACCGGAGAGGAATTGGATGAAACCCGGCGTTTGATCGAGGACGCCTGGGCCAAGAGGCCATCGATCGTGGGATCAGCTTCGGCCGGAAACTAAAAGAAAGATGGAAACGAATTTAACCGGATTATCAATTATCGGATCGGGTCGGGGAAAACCGAACTCAAGGACCTTTTCGGCTTTTGACCCGAAAACGGGAGAGGAGATCGGCCCCCAATTTTTTTCGGCCGATCCGCAGGAACTTCAAAAAGCGGTCGATCTGGCGGAGGCCGCCCGGATCGGTTACGGAAAATTGTCGGGGCTGGAAAAGGCCCGTTTCCTCCGAAAGATCGCCGAAACCATTGAAAACCTGGGCGACGTTTTGATCGAGCGGGCCTCAATGGAAACCGGTCTGCCAAACGCCCGGTTCATCGGTGAAAGGGGGCGAACCTGTTCGCAGCTGAGAATGTTCGCCGACCTTTTGGAGGAGGGTTCCTGGGTCGATGCCCGGATCGATCGGGCCGATCCGCTTCGGCAACCGGCCGCCAAACCGGATGTCCGTTCGATGCTTCGCCCGATCGGGCCGGTCGCCGTTTTTTGCGCGGGCAATTTTCCCCTGGCTTTTTCGGTCGCCGGCGGCGACACCGCCTCGGCGTTGGCGGCCGGTTGTCCGGTCGTCGTCAACGCCCATAACTCTCATCCCGGAACGGCGGAATTGGTCGGGCTGGCGATCCGCCGGGCGGTCGAGGAGACGGGTTTGCCGGAAGGAGTGTTCAGCCTTCTTTTTTCCAAAGATTACGAGATCGGTCAGGGTTTGGTCGGACATCCTTCGATCAGGGCCGTCGGTTTTACCGGATCGCTGAAAGGCGGAAGGGCTTTGATGGACATTGCCGCCCGGCGAAAGGAACCGATCCCGGTTTACGCCGAAATGGGTTCGATCAATCCCGTCTTTTTGCTTCCCGGAGCGATGAGGGAAAAAACCGAAGAGATCGCCGCCGGTTTGCACGGATCGTTCAATCTCGGTTTCGGACAGTTCTGCACCAAACCCGGCGTCGTTTTCGCTTCGGATGACGAAAATTTTCTTCCATTCTCGGCCAAGCTGGCGGAACTGACCTTGGAAACCGGTTCGGCTCCCTTACTGTCGGGAAAAATTCGTGATTCCTTTCTGGAAGGGATCGAAGAAAGGGTAAAATCCGCCGGTCTCGTTTACGGCTCGTCGGCTTTGGACGGATTTGCGGTCAACTCCGCCTTTTTTCAAACCGACGCCGAAACCTTTTTGGAAAACGGCGGTTTACAGGGCGAGATTTTCGGCCCGACGACTCTTTTGGTCAAAGCCGATAACAAGGAAAATCTTTTGGAAATCGCCCGGACTCTGGAGGGACAGTTGACCGCGACGGTTCACGGAACCGAAAAGGATCTGGCGGAGTTTTCGGATTTGATCGAAATTCTGGAAACGAAGGCCGGAAGGCTGATCTTTAACGGTTTTCCGACCGGAGTTGAGGTTTGTCCGGCGATGGTTCACGGCGGGGTTTTTCCGGCGACTTCGGATTCCCGTTCGACCTCGGTCGGAACCCGCGCCACCGAAAGGTTCGCCCGATTGGTCTGTTTTCAGGATTTTCCCCAAAACTCTCTTCCCGTTGAACTAAGGGACCATAACCCGCTCGGGATCCATCGTTTGATCGACGGCGAATTTTCCCGGGTTCCAATTTGATAACTCAATTTATCAAATGATATTTTTTATCTGATGTTTACAGCAAAGCTTTTTAGGCTCAATATTCAATTCCACTGAACGAGTAAATTTGACAAGAACTGGTATGATTAATTTGAGTTGCAGGGAAAATGTGCCATGCCGAAATATGTTATTTCAATCAGTGTGATAATCACGATTTTTCTTTTGGGTTTAATATTTTGGCAAACTGAGAAAACTCTTTCGGAAACCAACTCATTTGATTCCAAAGGAAGTATTGTCTTTAGCAAAACTCCCCTTCCCGCCGAACTCTCTTCAAGCGAGGAGAAGGCTTTACAAAAACTAATTCCCGAAACCTTACGTTGGTTTAGTATTTGGGAACCTTCCCCGTCCTGCTATCAAAGTGAATATACACCTGGGTCCGGATTTAGGTACTTTGGTAAAGTTGACAAAAGTTTTGGGGCACTTTTCAAAGAATTTGAGGGCAATTACGTAAATGCCAAAATCGATGTGCAGGAATATAGAATTAAAGTCTACATTCTGGAAATGAATACCTTAATAATTCTTGAAAGGTCTGAGGAATTTGGAATCGTCCCAAACGTACCTGAGCGGATCTGCACCTTCTCGGAAAATATACAAACTTTCAAACCAACCGGCTTTTTTCTTTATCGCGAGAACAAAAATGGGCAAATGAAACCTGAAAAGAGGGCATTACTTGAAAAGATAATTGCCAAAGTTCAGGAAGATGCCTGCTCAAATTTGTATTATGATCCGGATCATCCGCTCAAATTAACAATTCCGGCCTTTGAACCAGGGAATCCCGAAATTTATGTTTTACTCAAAGGTAAGCAAAGTGATTACCCGGACGGAAAAACTATTGAACGGATCAACCTAAAATACCTAACATTTAGTGAACCGGAAATGATCAAAACCATAACCCTCCCGAATAGCGTGGAGTTTTTTCAAAATATAATCGAAAAACAAGCTGAAACAAAAATGGAGTTTAACTGTCCGAAAAAATAATTTGCGCCCCCGGTTGGCTTATAATTGTTTAACTAACAAATATTACTGAAAAAAGGGTTGGTTGGAAGATTCTTAAATTTTAACTGTTTCGGATCAAAAGGCTCTATTTCCCGAAACAACAATTTTTTTGCAGCTTAAGTTTTTTGATTTTTTGGCACAAAGATCACCGGAAAACAAAAGACAAATCGATAAATTTAACAATTAGAAATAAACCATATTTCACCGCTTAAGGGGGTTAATAAAAAGCAATTTGCGGTCATTCCGAATCGACCCCGGCGGCCTTCATCACAAAATCGGGGACGGCCGGTTCTTCGCCCAGCACAAATTCCCTTCCGCGATCGAGCGCCCAACGATGAAGCCAGGAGATTCCGGCGTTGCGGGTGAAATTGTCCGGCAGACCGTAGGCTTCATCCTTGAGCGCTTCTTCCAAAGTGATGAATTTGTAGCCCCTTTTTTTGAACATCCGGGCCACATCGTCAAAATGCTCGGAGTTGATCGAATTGGCGTGAAGGAGCAGAATCTGGCGGATCTCGCGGCCGAAAAGTTTTACCGATTGTCTCTCCCAGTAATCCGTTTTCGCCTCCAGATAGGGAACGTAAGCGGCCGCGATCCGTTTCTTTAACTTTTCATCTTTTTTTTCAATCGCGTTATCAAACGCCCTGGCGAAGATCCAATCGGCGTTGTCGATCGAAACGGGAGCGACCGTGTATTTGTGTTGGCTCAAAAATTCCGCCAGTCCCTCTTTTGTTTTCAGATCCAGCCCGGTCTGCAAAAAGGGGTGGCGAAAATAACGGATGGGCTTGTTTTTGGCGCCCAAAAGCTCTTTGGTGATCGTCTCGCCCCGCAAGATCTCCTCCTCATATTTTTCCAGCGGGTTCCTGTTGAGGCTCAGATGCGAATAGGTGTGATTGCCGAGTTCAAAACCGGCATCCAGCCATTGGCGAAGCAGATCGACCTCCGGCTTTGACCTTTTTCCATCGACGTAAAGCTTGTTCTCATTGACAAAACCGATCGCCGGGATCTTCGCACCCTTGATATGTTTGAGGAGTTTTTTGGTTATCCGTTGGCGCAGTTCGAGCCGGCTGTTTTTGACGACGACCGGCAGATCATCGATGGTTACGGCCATTTGGCGACCGGTCTGGGCATCGGCGTTTTGGAGCGCAAAAATAATAAGTGCCAATAAAATAAATTTTTTCATATTGATAAAAAAAGCGATTATTTGGCGAAGACCTGCGAAAGCTCCCTGAAAGCCTTGAATTCAAGGGCGTTTCCGCTCGGGTCGAGGAAAAACATGGTGGCCTGTTCGCCGACCTCGCCCTGAAAACGGATCTTCGGTTTGATGACAAAATCGACCCCTTTGCTTTCGAGATGTTCGGCCAGTCGGCGGAAGTTCTCCATCGACAGAATGATCCCGAAATGTGGAACCGGAACGTGGTCGGCATCGACCTCGTTTGAGGTTTTAAGCCCCGCATTCTCGGGGGCGAGATGCGCCACGATCTGATGGCCGAAAAGATTGAAATCGATCCATTCCTCGGAACTCCGTCCCTCTTCGCAACCCAGAATCCCGCCGTAAAATTCCCGGGCCTCCTCCAGATTCTTTACCGGAAACGCCAGATGAAATAAATTGCCCATAAATTTTTGTCCCGAGCCGGCTTCCCCTTTTGTTGGGAAGTACCGGCATTTTTTTCAATCTTCTTCGCCGAACGCCTTGATCATCTGGCGGATGGCCCCCAAATGATAAGCGGTGTGGGCGATGATGGCGATGATCTCGCCGATGTTGTTCTGATTCCAGACCTCAACCCCGGCAATGCAACGAAGGATGTTTTCGTAGGATTTTTTCACCCCGGCCCGCAAAGTCTCCCATTCCTGCGGGTTGACGGTTTCGATCAGCCAGCTCTGTTCCCAGTTAACCGATTCTTCCCGGCCCTCGATGAACTCGCACAATCGGTCGAGATAAAACTTCAAATGCTCGCTGTGGGCCGCGATGGTGGTTTCGTTAAAATTGGCCGAAACCTGTTCTGCGGAAAGATCCTCCAATGTATTGAGGACGCCGATCCCCCGATCCAGATAAGCGCTTCCCTGTCCGGGCGGCGACCCCTCAAAGGTTTCCCGCAAAATTATCAGCACATCCTTGAGAAAATCCTCGCGAAGAATTCTGGTGTTGTTGTTTTCCATATCCTTAAATCTGTTTGATCATTTGCCGGATCGCCCCCAGATGATAGGCCGAATGGGTGATCATTCCGAGCGCCACCGTTATCAGATTCACGTCCCAGTTTTCATTTTTTTCAACCGATTCGCAAACCTCACGGTAATTTTCCGCCAACCTCAACTTGAGGTCCTCCCATTCGTCCTCATCGACCGTCTTGACCCGCCAACTGTTGTTCCAGTTGACGAATTCCGCCTTGCTGTGAAGATATTTATTTAGAATGTCGAGATAAAACCGGGCGTGTTCGGTGTGGGCCGCTATGCTCGTATCATTGATCGAAAGCGAGGCGTCGGTCGCGCTGATTTTTTCCAGAGTCGAGAACATTCCGATTTCCCGGTCAAGGTAAACGCCGCCTTCCGCCAGAGGGGCGCTTTCGAAGGTTTCCATGAGCAAAACCTCCAAAGCTTTTGCAAAATCCGCCCGAACTATGGTTTTCATATCTTTTTCCTTTTTTTATAATAAGTTCAACTACCAAATTCTTTGAGATTTCCAGTTTATGGCAACCGAAAACATCGAAAAATTTATCCGGGAATTGACAAACTCCCTTCACAACCAGACCTTTGTCAAAATGACTTTAGGCAATTATCGCGGAAGCGACCCGCATTTGCAAAAACTGCTGGTCCGTCTGGTCAAAACCAAAAAAGGAATCCGCCTTTTTTTCCTTTACCGGTACGACACACGCGATACCGCCAAAAATTACGATCTGACCAAAAGCGTCAAAAAAATCCGCGAATCATTGGGCCGCGATTTTTTCAGCGGACATCTTTTCACCACCGGCCACGACTTTCAGCTCGACGTCGGCAAACGCGGAAAATCCCGCCTCAACGTCGGCAAACCGACCTTCAAGGTCAAACCCGATCTGGAACACAACCGGCAAAAGGAGTCTCCGGTCGATCCGAATCGTTTTTACCTGAAAGCGCTCGGGATCGCGACCGACCGGGGCGAGATCCGCTCGAAACAGCAGGACAAATGGAAGCAGATCAATAAATTTATCGAAACCCTTGGCAAACTGGTCGAAAATTCTCCGCTCAAAAACCGGGGAAAAATCCGTTTGGTCGATATGGGTTCGGGGAAAGGTTATCTGACTTTCGCCGCTTACGATCATTTCTGCAACACCCTTGATCTGGAAGTCGAAATAACCGGAGTTGATACAAAAAAACAACTGGTTCAACTCGGCAACGACATCGCCCGGACCTGCGAGTTCACCGGTTTGCGTTTTGTCGAAGGTTACATCGGCGATTTCGAGCTGACCGACACGGACATTCTGATCGCCCTTCACGCCTGCAACACGGCGACCGACGACGCCATTTTCAAGGGGATCAAGGCGGGAGCCGATCTGATCGTCTGCGCCCCCTGCTGTCATCAGGAGATCCGCCCGCAGATTGAGGCCCCGGAGATGCTCCGCAACATCCTCAAGCACGGCGTGATGCTCGAACGCGAGGCGGAAACCATCACCGACGGCCTCCGCGCCCTTTTGCTGGAAAAAAGCGGCTACGCGACCAAATTATTCGAATTCATCCCGACCGAACACACCCCGAAAAACAATCTGATCGTCGGAACCCGCCGCCAGGGCAAAACCAAAACCGACGATCTGGAAGGACAAATTAAAGCGATCAAAGATTTTTACGGAATAAAAGAACAAAAACTGGAAACACTTCTAAAAAATCTCTGACAGTTTGTTTTATAATAAAATGGCGCTCAAATGAGCGCCAAAAAAAATCCGAAATCCAAAATCCGAAATCCAAAATCGAATCATTCTTTCGCTTTCTTGATCTCTTCGACCAGAACCGGAACCGCCTCGAACAGATCGCCGACGATGCCGTAATCGGCGATGTCGAAGATCGGCGCTTCGGAGTCCTTGTTGATGGCGACGATCGTCCCGGCGTTTTTCATTCCGACGATGTGCTGAATGGCACCCGAAATTCCGAGGGCGATGTAGAGTTTCGGTGCTACGGTTTGCCCCGAGGAACCGATCTGGCGGTCGATCGGAAGCCATTCGGCGTCGCAGATCGGACGCGAAGCGGCGATGTCGGCGCCGAGGGCTTCGGCCAGTTTTTCCGCCACGGCGATGTTTTCCTGAGATTTTATCCCGCGTCCGACCGCCACGATGATCTCCGATTTGGTCAGATCGACCGAGGCTTTGGCCTCCTGGAACGGGGCTTCGGGCGTCATTCGGATCTCGCCGACCTCGACATCAATAGTTTCAACCGCGGCCGAGCCGCCCTTTTGGGCCGAGTCTCCGCGAAAGGCCCCGGATTGAAAAGTTACAAAATAAGGAGCATCGCCCCCGACGACGACGTCGGCGTCGAGTTTGCCCAAAAAGATCCGCCGGGTGAAAACCAGATTTCCGCCTTCATTGCGGTAGCGGATGCAATCGCCGGCCACCTCGCGGCCGAGTCTGGCGGCGATCTTCGGAGCGAAATCGCGAACCTGATAGGTGTGCGCCATGACGATGTATTGCGGATTTTCGCCTTTGATGACCGCTTCAAAGGCATCGGCGTAACCGTCCGGCGTATAGGTTCCGAGTTTCTCGTTCTTGGCGACGATCACCTTCTCCAGATCGTAACCCGCGATCTCCGAAGCCAAACGGCAATCTGCCGCTCCGCAGGGAATAACGGCCGAAACGCTCAAACCGAGATCCCTCCCGATGTTTTGGGCGGCGGCGACGGCTTCCAGTGAAGTTTTATTAAGAACGCAATTGATATGTTCGATAAATACTAGGATGTTGCTCATTATTTTCTGAATTTATTAAAGAACCCTTACCTCGGTTTTAAGTTTTTCCACCAGTTCAACCGCTCCGGCCTTGGCATCGCCGCCGCCGAGCATCTGGGTTTGTTTGGTTTTGAGCGGAAGGTAAACTTTTTGAATTTCCTGCGCCGAAGCGAAATCTTCGAGGTCCGGGGTGACCTCCCGGATCTCCTTCTTTTTGGCGGCCATGATTCCCTTCAGACTGGCGTATCGGATCTGTGAAATTCCCGATTGAATGGTCAAAAGCGCCGGCAATTGATAGGTGAACCATTGATACCAGCCGCTTTCCAACTCCCTTTTGACACGCAAACTTCCGTTGAGACTTTCCCGGTCGAGTTCGATGACGATGGTGGCGTGGGGAATTCCCAGAAGTTCGGCCAGAATGACTCCGGTCTGCCCGTAACTGGCATCGTCCGACTGAAGGCCGGTAAAGATCAGATCGGCGTTTTCCTCGCGAACGGCGTCGGCAATGGCTTTGGCGATCCGGTAAGGGGAGAGTTCCCTGGCGTTTTCGGTCAGGACGTGAATGGCCCGGTCGGCCCCTCTGGCCAGAGCGTCCTTGATGACCGTTTTGGCGCTTTGGCCGCCCAGAGTGCAAACTATCACCTCGCCCTCGCCTTTGGCCTCCTTGAGCCTCAAAGCCTCTTCCAGACCGTAACCGTCCGATTCGTTGGTCTGCTGGGCGATGTCGTTCTCATCGATCCATTTCTCATCCTTGCCAATCCGCAAAACCGCGTCCTTATTGGCAACCTGTTTCATCAAAACGATAATTTTCATAACATTTCAGCGAGCAGTGGGCGGTGAGCGGTGAGCAAAGTTTGCGACTCAATTTCCGCCCACCTCACGTTAATTCTGATATTTCTTAAAGATCAGACAGGCGTTGGTTCCGCCGAATCCGAAACTGTTGGAAAGGACGTATTCAACCTCGATCTGACGCGATTGATTGGGAATGTAATCGAGATCGCATTCGGGGTCGGGAAATTCGTAGTTGATGGTCGGCGGCAAGGCTTTGTTATATAGCGCCAAGACCGAAAAAACCCCCTCGATCCCGCCGGCCGCTCCGAGAGCGTGCCCGGTCATCGACTTGGTCGAACTGACCGCCAGTTTTCGGGCGTGTTCGCCGAAGACCTGCTTGATGGCCAGAGTCTCGAACTTGTCGTTGTATGGCGTCGATGTTCCGTGAGCGTTGATATAGCCGATCTGTTCGGGCGATATGCCGGCATCCTCAAGGGCCCGGGTCATCACCCGGATGGCTCCGGAGGCGGTTTCGTCCGGGGCGGAAACGTGAAAAGCGTCGCCGCTCATACCGTAACCGACGACCTCGGCGTAAATTTTGGCTCCCCGCGCTTTGGCGAATTCAAGTTCTTCGAGGATCAGGATCCCGGCTCCCTCGCCGATGACGAACCCGTCGCGTTCCGCATCGAATGGGCGGGATGCTCTTTTCGGCTCGTCGTTGCGAGTCGAAAGCGCCCGCATCGAAGCGAAACCGGCAACCGACATCGGAGTGATCGCCGATTCGGCCCCTCCGCAGATCATCGCATCGGCGTCGCCCCGTTCGATCAGCCGAAACGAATCGCCGATGGCGTGGGCTCCGGCCGAACAGGCCGTGGCGGTGGCCGAATTCGGGCCTTTCGCCCCGTGCCGGATGGAAACGTTTCCGGCCGCCAGATTGACTATCGCCGAAACGATAAAGAACGGCGAAACCCGGCCCGGCCCGTGTTCCAGCAGTTTTTCGTGTTCGCGTTCGATGGCCCAGAAATCGCCGATCCCGGAACTGATGTAGGTTCCGACGTTTTCGGCGTTCGATTCATCGATCACGAGACCGCTGTGCTTGATCGCCTCGTCCGAAGCCGATATGGCGTAATGGGTAAACGCCCCCATCCGCCGGGCCTCTTTTTTATCAAGGAAATCGAGCGGATCAAAATTCTTGACCTCGCAGGCGAATTTGACGGGAAATTTTTCGGTGTCGAATTTTTGAATGTAATCGGCCCCGTTTTCACCGCGCATCAAAGCCGACCAGGTGGTTTCGACATCGTTTCCGCAAGGCGTAACCAATCCCAATCCGGTAACTACTACACGACGTTTCATACTTTAAAGTCCTTTGTCTTTTGTCCCGGCCGGTTCATCCTGAAAAAAACCAACCCGCGTTCGAAAAAAAACGCCGGGACAAAAGATCAAAACGATTGACGAATTTATTTAGGCCGAATGCTGTTCGACGTAAGCGTAGGCGTCGCGGACGGCCTGAATTTTTTCAGCGTCTTCATCCGGTATTTCGATATCGAATTCCTCTTCGAAACGCATCACCAATTCGACCAGATCGAGCGAATCAGCTCCCAGATCCTCGATGAAACGCGCATTTTCGGTAACCTCGGCTTCATCCACACCCAATTCATCAACCACAATTTGTTTAATTTTTTCCTGAACTTCTGACATATATTTCTCCTGTTTTTTTTATTGGTCCGAAAAGCTCACCGGGACGCAGGGGAGTTTTTTTATGGAGCCGGTAAAACGTATTTGTTATTTATTATTTCTTATTTTTACCCGCTGACCCCCAATTCCTCGGAACCTTTCAGGCTATCTAAACTCTTTTTTAAACTCTCGGAATTCTCAACGTTAAGCGTTCGAACTTCCCGGCTGATCTGCCGGTTCAGTCCGGTCAGAACCTTTCCGGCGCCGACCTCAATGAAAACATCGGCCCCCGCATCGATCAAACCCAGAATCGAATCCGACCAGCGGACCGGGGAGGAAACCTGCTCGGCTAATGCTTCGGCCACCCGCGCTCCTTTTGTGTTGGGGCGGGCCGAAACGTTTTCGATTATCGGACAGCTTATATCCCGAAAGTTAATTTTTTGTAAATCTTTTTCCAGTTTGACCTGCGCGGGCAACATCAAGCCGCAGTGAAACGGGGCCGAAACGTTTAATTTAACCACCCTTTTGGCGCCCCTTTCCTTTAACAGCTCGCAGGCCCGGTCGATTGCGCCGACATTTCCGGCGATCACGACCTGAGAGGGCGAATTGATATTGGCCGGAGAGCAAATCTCTCCCTGAGCCGCTTCCTGGCAGGCGATCTCGATGGTATCGAGCGGAACCGCCAAAATTGCGGCCATCGCTCCGACGCCGACCGGAACCGCTTCCTGCATATACTCGCCCCGCCGCCGAACCGTCCGGACGGCATCGGCCAGATCCAGAGAACCGGCCGCCACCAGAGCGGAATACTCGCCCAAGCTGTGTCCGGCCACGAAATCCGGTTTCGGCCCCCCCTCCGATACCAACGCCCGAAAGGCGGCGACCGAGGTCGTCAATATGGCCGGTTGGGTGTTGGCCGTCAGGGCCAGATCCTCGTCGGTCCCCTCAAAACACATTTTTGAGAGCGCAAAACCGAGAGCTTCGTCGGCTTCCAGAAAAACCTCCCGGGCGGCGGGAAAATTATCAAACAGATCTTTTCCCATTCCGACCGACTGACTTCCCTGACCCGGAAAGATCATGGCGATTTTGGATTTCGGATTTCGGATTTCGGATTCTTGGCTCATCTGCTAAAACTATTTATTAAAAATTCCAGGGATTAGCCGGAAAGTACGGCCCAATCCCCAATCTAAAATCTTAAATCTAAAATCGAACGACCGTTCCGCCCCAGGTGACGCCGCCGCCGAAAGCGGTCATCAGCAGAAGGGTTCCGTCTTTGATCCGCCCCGCCTCCCAGCATTCATCAATGGCGATCGGAATCGAAGCCGAGGACGTATTTCCGTGATAGGCGATGTTTGAATAAACTTTTTCTTCGGGAACTTTCAAACGCGAAGCGACCGCATCGGTGATCCGCTGGTTGGCCTGATGGGGAATGACCAGATCGACATCATCGACCGTCAAACCGGCTTTTTCCAGCATTTCTGCGGAAATCTCGGCCATTGAACGAACCGCCACCTTGAACAACTCGTTTCCCTTCATCTTGAAGAAATGGTCGCGGTTGTCTATGGTTTGGTGGGTCGTGCCCAATTTGGTCCCGCCGCCGGGAGCGTAAAGCTGTTCTTCGAAACGCCCGTCGGAACGGATCTTGGTGGCCAGAATTCCCTTTCCCTCGCCGACCGGCCCGAGCACTGCCGCACCGGCCCCGTCGCCGAAAATAACGCAGGTCGAACGGTCGGTGTAATCGACGTATTTGGTCAAAACCTCGGCCCCGATGATGAGGGCGTATTTGATCTGCTCGGTGCGGATCATCGACTCGACCATCGTAATTCCGTATAAAAAACCGGAACAGGCGGCAAAAACGTCCATTCCGGCCGCGTTTACGGCTCCGATCTGGGCCTGAATCAAGGCCCCGGTCGAGGGCATGATCTGATCCGGCGTGGTGGTCGCGCAAACGATCAGGTCGATGTCTTCGGGTTTTAATCCCGCTCGTTCAAGTGCTTGCAGAGCCGCCCGGGTTCCGAATTGGGATGTGTATTCGTTATCGGCCGCTTTGTGCCGCTGTTTGATCCCGGTCCGCGTCGTTATCCATTCATCCGAAGTGTCAACTATTTTTTCCAGATCGGCATTGGTCAAGAGGCCTTCCGGGTAACTGTGTCCGGTTGAAATGATTCCTGCGTTTATATTTGACATTATTTGGGGTATTGAAAAATTGAACGCGCGAAATGCGATAAATCAAACCGGTCAAGATTCAAATTACTGCCAATTCGCGCCCTGCTTATTTTTTATACTTCTTCTTTTACGTCAATTATCTGCCGGCCTTTGTACATTCCGGTTTTGGGATCGATCCGGTGCGGCTTTTTCGGCTCGCCCGTGTCCTTGTCGAGATAAAACTGGGGAATGTTCAAAGCGTCGTGCGAACGGCGTTGCCGCGTTCGGGCCTTTGAATGTCTTCTTTTTGGATTTGGCATAATATACCTCTTTTATATATAAAAACTATTTTTTTAATTTCAGATCTTTCAGAGCCGACCAGCGCGGATCAACTTCTTCGTCTTCGCATTTACAATTTACCAAATTTTTGTCCGCGCCGCATATTCGGCATAAACCTTTACAATCTTCCCGGCAGAAAACCTGAGCCGGAAGCGCCAGAATGATCTGTTCCCGGACCAATTCTTTCAGATCGATCAGATCATCCTCAATGACCGAAACGTCCAGATCGTCGGTATCAAGCTCCTTTTCGCCCTTTTCCGAAAAATTTTCCATCCGGACCAGACCGACCTTAAAAGGAATTTTCAAAGCGGTTTCGACCGTCTTCAGACACCGGCTGCAATCGATCTCGGCCTCAGCCCGGATCTCACCCCGAACCTCGGTTTCGGCCAACCCCTTACTGATTATCCCTTCGGCCCTGACCTTTCCGGTCAATTTGGCGGACTCGTTTTCGAGGTCGATCTCCTCGGGTTTCAATTCCAGATTAAAGGAACTTTGCAAATCCTCCAAAGTTTTTAAGTCAACGATCATTTCTAAATCTAAAACAACTGATTCACTTTTTTTTGCGCTTAGCCGGGCGCAAAAGAGTTTATTATAACCTTTGAGTTTATTGTGTCAAACCGAAATAAAAGGGTTGTCGCAACCTTTTATCAAAAACCAAATCCGAATCGAATCCTTTTTTGATCTCCGATTTTTCAAAAAACGGTTTCGTAAAAAATCCCACCCGGCCTCCGGTGTTTTCATTTGATCAACCATCAACCCAAAAGAACAAAAGGTTTAGCTTGAATTTCCGGCTTCACAACCGATCGCCTCTTCCATATTCCGAAACCCCTTTTCCTCCAAAATGCGCGCCAGACCGGAATTTATTTCCCGGGCAAATCCAACCCCCGAATAAACAAAACCCGTGTAAGCCTGCAAAAGGCAGGCTCCGGCCGCCACTTTTCGAAAAGCATCCTCGGCCGAAAAAATTCCGCCGACCCCGATGATCGGCAATTCACCTTTCGAAAAAGCGTAGATTTTTTTTATCACCTGATTGGAAAAACCTTCCAGAGGATGACCGCTCAAACCGCCCGCGCCGATCTGTTCGATCCTGTCCGGCGGAGTCTTCAAACCCCGCCGTTCGATGGTGGTGTTGGTTGCGATGATCCCCGCCAGATCGAGCCTTAAACAGATGTCCACGATCTGTTCGATCTCGCCCTCCGACAGATCGGGAGCGATCTTGACCAGCAGGGGTTTGTTTGAACTTTGCTTTCGGGCCTTTTTTGCTTCTTCCCGGTCGGAAAGTTCCCGGTTTCTCTCCTGCAAAGCCTTCAGGAGTTTTTCGAGTTCGTCCGATTTTTGCAGTTTTCGAAGATCGGGCGTATTCGGAGAGGAAACGTTGACGGCGACGTAATCGGCCGCCTTGAAGGCCAGATCAAAACTTTTCAAATAATTATCCGTCGCCTTTTCGTTGGGAACATCCTTGTTTTTCCCGATGTTGATCCCGAGCACGCAATCGGGCCGGGTTCGGAGCAATCTCTCCGCGACGTTCGGCGTTCCCTCGTTGTTGAAACCGAGCCGGTTGATCAAGGCCCGGTCTTCGGGAAGACGAAACAGCCTCGGTTTGGGATTTCCCTTTTGCGCCTCGAAGGTTACGGTCCCGACCTCGACGAAACCGAAACCGAGCGCCGCTAGTTGGCGGGCGACCTTGCCGTTTTTATCAAACCCGGCGGCGATTCCCAGCGGATTTTTAAAATCCAGCCCGAACCTTTTTATTTCATTCCCCGAAAAACCGCCCCACCTATTTTCGGCCATCCGCCGGGCCGTTTCGGTTGCCAGCCCGAATCGCAGAGCCTCAAGTCCGAACTCATGCGCGGTTTCGGCCGACAGCCGGAAAAGCAACGGCCTTATTAATTTTTGGTAGAATTTTGACATGACGAATTTCGAAGGATTTTAAATTAATTGGTGAAAAAGTTAAAACTTTGAAAGCGAAACTTTGAACTTTACACTAAGCAATGCTACGATTTCCGACAATATGGGTGACGAAATCAATTTGGTCGAAAAAGCTCGGATAATGGACGGTGCCCGGATGAAAAGGGCGCTTTCCCGGCTGGCTTCCGAGATCGTCGAAGATAATCAGGGGGCCAAGGACCTTTATCTGGTCGGAATCCGGCGCCGGGGAGTGCCTTTGGCCGAACGCCTCGTCAAACGGATCGAAAACCTCGAAGGCGTCAAACCTTTTTACGGGATCATCGACATCACGCTCTACCGGGACGACCTTTCGACGGTCGGGGCCAACCCGGTCGTCAACCGGACCGAACTCGATGTCGATATCGAGGACAAGGTGATCGTTCTGGTTGACGATGTGCTTTACACGGGCCGGACGATCCGCGCGGCGCTCGATCAACTGATGGATTTCGGCCGACCGAAAAAAGTCCAGCTGGCGGTTTTGATCGACCGCGGACACGAACACCGCGAACTGCCGATCCAGGCCGATTTCGTCGGGAAACTGGTCCCGACCAAGCAGGCCGAGATCATCAAGGTCATGCTCAAGGAGTTTGACGACGAGGAAGGGGTCGGAATCTTCGAAAGACCCGCTCAGTGAGTTTTTTGAGAGGCAAGGTTGTCAAAACCTTGCCTTTTTAGTAAAAAGCATTAACTACTGTGTAAGTTAAAAAAACTGAAGTTTTGTTAAATTTGTGATGGGTGATGGGTGATAGGATAAAACTTAATTGTCTGATTATCCGGCTCGAATGCCCGATATTATCTGTTTAACTTTTCACCTATCACCCATCACTTATCACCCATCACTAAACTCTAGTTTTTTTAATTTACACAGTATTAAACCCCCTGAAAAGTAAAAGAGTTGAAATTTACTCCGCCCAAAAAAGGAAAATGAACAAACCATTTCGCCGCAGAGATTTATTGGGAATCCGCGATCTTTCCGCCGAGGAGATCTTTGGAATTCTCAACACGGCCGAAAATTTCCGCGAGATCTCCAGCCGGGAGATCAAAAAAGTCCCGACCTTGCGGGGCAAAACGATCATCAATCTTTTTTTTGAGAATTCCACCAGAACGCGGACATCTTTTGAGCTGGCGGCCAAACGTCTTTCGGCCGATGCGGTCAATATCAGCGTTTCGACTTCGAGCGTTACCAAAGGCGAGACCTTGATCGACACCGCGCTCAATCTCGACGCCATGTCGCCCGATTGCATCGTCGTCCGCCATTCGAGCGCGGGCGTTCCGCATCAACTGGCCAAGGTCAGCCGGGCCGCCATCGTCAACGCCGGCGACGGGGCCAATGAACATCCGACGCAGGCGCTTCTGGATGCGATGACCATCCGCGAACATAAAAAAAAGATCGCCGGTCTCGAAGTGGCGATCATCGGCGACATCCTTCATTCGCGCGTCGCCCGTTCGAACATCCATCTTTTGACCAAACTCGGAGCCAGGGTCCGGATCTCCGGGCCAAAAACCCTCGTTCCCGGAGATTTCCGGCATCTGGTGGAAAAAGATCTGAAGGTTACCAAAAACATCGAAGAAGCGATCGAAGGAGCTGACGTTGTGATGATCCTCCGAATTCAGCGCGAACGGCAGGATTCGGCTTACTTTCCGACACTCCGGGAATACGCCATTCATTTCGGTTTGACGCAGGAAAGGCTCGAACTCGCCAAAGAAGACGCCATCGTTCTGCATCCCGGCCCGATGAACCGCGGGATCGAGATCTCTTCGGACGTGGCGGACAGTTCGCGCTCGCTGATCCTCGATCAGGTCAAATACGGCGTGGCGGTCAGAATGGCGGTGCTTTATCTGGCGACGGGCGGAACGCCGAACGCGGATTAGCTTTTTCTTTATGGAAACCAAGACCCTCTATCGTCCGGTCGGCAAAAAGGAACTGGTCTTGATCGAAGAAAGCGGTTTTTCCGCCTTTCCGCCGCGCCTTCCGGAACAACCGATCTTTTACCCGGTTCTGAACGAGGAATACGCCACGCAGATCGCCCGCGATTGGAACGCCAAATACAACGATGACAAAGTCGGATATGTTACGAGATTTGAGGTCCGGCGGGATTTTTTGGACAATTACGAGGTGAAGATCGTCGGAGACAGAACGCACGAAGAATACTGGATTCCGGCGGAAGAGCTTGAGGAATTCAACCGGAATATTGTCGGAAGGATCGAGGTGATCGCCGAATTCAAGGGAAAATAGATTGGAATGATTTTAACTGGAATCTAAAAATTGAATTTCCCGATGATTCTGACGCTTTTTTTCAATATGCTTTTTATATTATCGACCAAGATTCAAAGGAAGTGGGAGTGTTCAGCGAACATTGCGGTTATCATATTTTCAATTTAGCCGCCGTTAATCTTGAACTTACCGATTTTCAAGGAAAGATCGGTAAAACCGAAAAATTTATTGACTGACCAAATGAAATTACTTATAAAAAACGGCCACCTGATCGACCCGCTCGGGCAGGAAAACACGGGGATGAACGTCTTGATCGAGGACGGCCGCGTTTCGGCCTGGCTCCGGCAAAATGAAAAAGCGCCGGAGGACGCCGAGGTTTTCGACGCCAGCGGGCTTTTGGTCGCGCCGGGTTTTATCGACCTTCACGTTCATCTTCGCGAACCCGGACAGGAACACAAGGAAACCATCGCCTCGGGTTGTGCGGCGGCCGTCGCCGGCGGTTGGACAAGCGTTTGCCCGATGCCAAACACCCAGCCGATCAACGACAACGCGGCCATCACCCGGTATATGATCGAACAGGCCGAACACGCCCGTTTGGCCAACGTTTTTCCGATCGGCGCCATAACCAAATCATCGGACGGCAAAGAGCTGGCCGAAATGGGCGAGATGCGGGCCGCCGGGGCGGTGGCCGTTTCCGACGACGGGCGACCGGTTCCGAACGCCGGAATGATGCGCCGGGCGATGGAATACGCGCGGGATTTCGATCTTCCGGTGGTCGATCACTGCGAGGACAAATCGCTTTCTTCGGGCGGTGTGATGCACGAGGGCAAACTGTCGCTGCTTCTCGGATTAAAAGGAATGCCCGCCCTGGCCGAAGAGGTCGATGTGGTTCGCGACATTCTTCTGGCCAAGGAGACCGGAGCGCACATCCACATCGCCCACGTTTCGACCAAAGGATCGATCGAAGCCATCCGCCGGGCGAAAAATGAGGGGATCAGGGTCACCTGCGAGGTTACCCCGCATCATTTCACCTTGACCGACCGGGCGGTCGAGGGTTACGACACCAACACCAAGATGGCCCCGCCGCTGAGGAGCGAAGAACACCGGGAGGCGATCCTCGAAGCCATCGGCGACGGGACGATCGACGCCATCGCCACCGATCACGCCCCGCATCACGCCGACGAAAAAGCCCTCGAATACGATCGCGCACCGTTCGGCATCACCGGACTTGAAACCGGGGTCGGTCTGGCCTTTAATGAACTGGTTCACAAAGGGGTGATCGATCTGGCCCGTCTGGTCGAACTTTGCTCGTCGAATCCGGCCAAAATTTTCAACCTCAAGGATCGCGGAACCATCAAACCCGGTTCGATCGCCGATCTGACAATCATTGATCCCGAACTGGAATGGACCTATAACGTCGCCGAGACCCGCTCAAAATCGCGCAATTCTCCGTTTGGCGGCTGGGAATTTTCCGGCGGTCCGGTCGCTACGATCGTTGGGGGCAGAATCGTTTATCAAAGGAATTAAAATCCTGCCAATTTTTTGGTTTGATATAAAAGAATCCTGACCCCGAGTAAAAATCCGCCCCCACGCCCCTTTTTTGACTTTATGTTTGGAGAAACTCTTATGAGAAAGATAATTTTTTGCTTGATTTTTATTTGTCCTCCCCTTTTCACCGAGGTCAAGGCTCAAACCAATATTCGGGCGATTGACTTCCAGAATTTCACCTATCAACCTCTCTGCGGAGGGACCGAACCGCAAAATTTTTCCGTTAAAAACGGCTCCTTTTACGAGGAAACCCTGATACCGGTTCAACCGGACGACAATAAAAAGAAAAAAGTTGCCCAACCCACGACCAAATACGACCGGAAATTTTTCAATGTTTTTCAAACCAATTTCGGGGACGTTACAGGGGACGGAAATGACGAGGCGATCCTGTTGACCGTTTGCAGCAAAAACGGCCCGGAAACCTTCACCGAGGGATTTATTTACGGCATCAATGACGGGGTTCCGGAATTATTGGCAAGGATACCGGGCGGCGATCGAGCGGCCGACGGCATCCGAACCGTCTCGGTCGAAAACGGTACGTTAATCGTTGAAAGAAGCGACCCCGGCGATTCCATTGAAGCCTGTTGCCCGGAAATGATCGCCACTTCCCGTTATCGGTTCGAAAACAACAATCTGAACCAGATCGGTGAAACGGTCAAAAGGGAGATCTATCCCCCGACCCGAATTCAGTTTACTGAAGGAACCGATCGGACCTCATTTGATCTTTCGATCCCGAAAGACTCCCAAATAAACCGATTTATGATCAGCGGGAAAAAGGGTCAAACCTTGAGAGTCTACACGACCAATGATCTGGCCAAGATCCGGCTTAAACGGGGTTTGGCCAAATTGGAAACTGACCCCAAACCGATCAAAAAACTGACCTACTACACCGCCCGCAACAGCCTTATCGCCAAATTGAAGGAAACCGGAGATTTCGTTTTTGAAATAACAAATTTTTCCAAAACCGACCTCAACGTGACTGTGACGATCGAAATCAATTAACCGATCCACGATCAGGCCCCGGGACAGAAAAAACCGGGCCGGATCATCTTTTTTTAAAGGTCCAAATGAGGTATTCTAGGGTGAAATGAAATTGCGAAAAACCCTCGGATTTATCTCGGAAAAATACAAGGGACCGTCCGTTTGCGAAGCCTGCGGCGAAGAATTCATCTGCGGAGCGACCTTCAAAGGTTGCTGGTGCATGAACATCAAGTTGACCGATGAGATCCGAAGGGATTTAAGGACGAAGTACAAAGACTGTCTGTGTCGGAAATGTCTTGAAAAGTCAGCTTCCGCCGGGAAGATTTCTTAATTGATATGGTTTTTGAGCAATTGGATTTAAACCAACCCTTCATTTTTGAGATTGACGAGATTCTCAACCCCGAGGAATGTTCAAATTGGATCGAGCGGATTCAACGGGCCGGTCCCGAACCCGCCCCGATCAACACTCCCGGCGGAACGAGGATTGTTGACCAGATCAGAAACAACCGTCGGGTGATCTTCGATAATCCCGAATGGGCCGAAGACCTTTTTCAAAGGGTCAAAGAACAGGTTCCCCGTGAGATCCACGGTCGCAAATTGTCAGGAATAAACGAAAGACTCCGGTGTTACGAATATCTTCCCGGTCAAAGATTCGCTCCGCATTCGGACGGCGCTTTTGTCCGCGATGAAACCGAGCAGAGTTTTTACACCTACATAATCTATTTGAACGAAGGTTTTTCGGGCGGGGAAACCTGCTTTTTGGTCCAACCCGAAATATTGATTCAACCCAAAATCGGCTCCGGTCTCTTTTTTCAACATCCGATCATTCACGAAGGGGTCGAGGTTATAACCGGCGCAAAATACGTCGTTCGAACTGATCTGATGTATCGAAAGGAATAGAAAAATGCGAAGAAAAATATTTGTTTTCCTGCTTTTCGGTCTGATTCTAAACGCTTTTGGATGCACCGGGACAAATAAACCGGAGCAAAAACCCGTTTCGGAGCAGGCCGAAAAACCCCCGGATCTTTCCGCCGCTCAAATCATTGACCTGTCTTATGATTTTTCAAAGGATACTATCTATTGGGTGACGGCCAAGGAATTCGAACGCGAAACCGTGGCCGAGGGAAAAACCGACAAGGGTTATTATTATTCGGCCTACAATTTTTCCGGAGCCGAGCACGGCGGAACCCACATCGACGCGCCGGTTCATTTCGCCGAAGGACGCCAATCGGTCGATCAAATCCCGCTCGAAAAACTGCTGGGGTCGGCCGTCAAGGTTGATGTTTCGGCCAAAACCGCCAATGACCGGGATTACCGGATCAGCGTTGAGGACCTGACGGATTGGGAAAAACAAAACGGGCAGATTCCCGAAAACAGCATCGTTCTGCTGGAAACCGGTTTCGGGAAATTCTACCCCGACAAGGTTAAATACCTCGGGACGGACCAAAGGGGAGAGGAAGCGGTCAAAGACCTTCATTTTCCCGGTCTCGGCCCCGAAGCCGCCGAATGGCTGATCAAAAACCGGAAGATCAAAGCGGTCGGTTTGGATACGGCCAGCATCGATTTCGGCCAATCAACCGATTTCAAAACTCACGTAACGTTGATGAGCGAAAACATCCCGGCGTTTGAAAACGTGGCCAACCTGGACAAACTTCCGGCCAAAGGATTTCAAATAATCGCCCTTCCGATGAAGATCAAGGCGGGGAGCGGCGGACCTTTGCGGATCGTGGCGCTTCTTCCCGGAAAATAGTTTTTTTCGCATTTCAACCGGCATTTTGTCCAAACATCCGGTGGTGCGTGATTCTTTTCGGAACACTATTCCCCCGATTTCCGTAAACCTCAAAAAACGGAGGTAAACAAATGAAGTTCCAATCGAGAGCCGTAAAACTATTTGCGTCTTTTATCGTTTTGATTCTGTTTGTCGCGGGCTTGCACGCTCAAACGGGAAAGATCATCCGCGAGAAATTGCATTCCAGATCGCTGGAAAAAACGGTGACCGGAGAATCGGCCGACCGCAATCTATCGATCTATCTTCCGCCAAGCTACGAAACTTCGACCGAAAAACGATATCCGGTAATCTATCTGCTCCACGGTATCGGCGACACGGATGAAACTTTTCTCCGCCCATGGAGCGACAAAAATCCCGGTTTTGCGACCGTTCAGGAGGTAATGAACAGCGGCATCGGAGCCGGAAAATTCGGCGAAATGATCGTCGTCATGCCGGATGAAAAAACAAATTGGTTCGGCAGTTTTTACGTCAATTCCACGGTGACCGGGAATTGGGAGGATTTTACCGTCCACGAACTGGTCGAATACATGGATGGCAAATACCGAACTTTGGCAAACCCCAAAAATCGCGGGATCGCCGGGCATTCGATGGGCGGTTACGGGGCTTTGACGCTTTCGATGAAACATCCGGAGGTTTTCTCGGCCGCCTACGCCATGAACCCGGCCATCATCGATTGGGGCGGAGACCTGACGATCGAATCCCCGGCTTTGGAATTTGTCCTCGGAGCCAAATCATACGATGATCTCCTAAAGACCGGAGACCTTTACAAAATGGGCGTCATCACCCTGGCCCAGGCTTTTTCTCCAAATCCCCAAAAACCGCCCTTTTTTGTTGATCTTCCATTTAAGAAAGTAAACGGAAGGATGGTTCCCGATGAACCCGGTTTCACCCGTTGGCGAGAACATTCCCCGATCCGGATGGTGGTCAAATACCGGGATAATTTGCAAAAACTGAGCGGGATCAGGTTCGATTCGGGCTATTCCGACGAGTTTCAATTCATCCCGGTAAATTGCCGGGCTTTTTCCAGCGAACTGACCAACAACGGGATCGATCATCGGTTCGAGGAATATAACGGTGATCATCGCAATCGTTTGTGGGGCGAAAAGGGACGGTTTTACAACGAGGTCGTGCCTTTTTTCTGGACGCTCTTGAAAAACTGAACCCGGGAGCCTCAACCAACGTCCTCGCCAAAATCCATTTCTTTGGGAAGATCCGTCTCGAACAGGACCTTTTCATTGGTGGAGGGGTGAAAAAACCCGAGACCGGCGGCGTGGAGGCACATTCTGGAAAAGGAGCGCCCGCCGTATCTTTCGTCGCCGATGATCGGGTGCCCGATGTGTGAACAATGGATCCTCAGTTGATTGGTTCTCCCCGTAACCGGTTCCATTTCGAGCAGGGTTTTATCTGAAAACCTTTTCCGAACCAGATAATTGGTGATGCCCATTTTTCCGTCCGTCTTGATGTCCCATCTTTTTTCATCCGCGTAACGGCCTATCGGCGCCTCGATCCGCCCCCGATCCTCTCCGACCGTTCCCTCCACCCAGGCCAGGTATTTTTTCTCCACCAGTTTTCGTTTGAAATGATTGGAAAGAATTCTCAAAGCCCTCTGGGTTTTGGCGGCCAGAATCAAACCGGAGGTTTGTTTGTCGAGCCGGTGAACCAGGCCGGGGCGAACCGGAGAGGATTTGGGATGTCGGATGTCGGATTTCGGATCGGGCGGGGTTTCAGATTTCGGATTCAGGTAAAAAGCCAAACCGTTCAGGAGCGTTCCGTTCTTTTCCCGATGGGTCGGGTGAACCAGCATTCCGGCGGGTTTATTGATAATGATGATCTGCTTGTCTTCGAAAATGATCTCCAACGGAATTTTTTGGGGCATCATCGCCGTTTCCCGGTCGGTGTCCACCTCGATCTCGATGAAATCGTTGGTCTTGAGAACCATCCCGGCGTTGCCCGTATAACCGTTGACCTCGCATTTTTCGCTCTTGAGCAGATCCCTGAGGTACATTTTACTCAAAGAGGGGAAGGTGGCGAAAAGGAAATCATCCAACCGGGTCTTGTGAAAGTCTTGTTCGATTTGAAACTCAAATTTTTTAACCACATCTCACATCTTAACTTTAAAGAAGCCGAGGACGCAGTCCTGGAGAAAACTGCGCCCCCTTTCCGATGGCTTTGTGAGAGCACTTTAATCTGTATCGTAGGCGAGCTTATTGGTGGGAATAATTTCTTGGGCTTCGGAATTTATTGAACTTTGGTAGGCATTTCCGGCGGAGATATGGATCAGTTCCCCTTCGAAAACATAAGCGGTTTCCCCGTGCTGTGTCGCATCGAGTCCCTCGATCTCCTGAGTTTCGCTGACCCGCAATCCGATCACCAGATCGACGACTTTGAGAATGACCAGCGTGCCGACGACCGATAAGGCGATGGCGATTCCGATTCCGACCAGCTGGTTGACCACCTGAAAAGCATTTCCGTCAACCAAACCGACCGCCGCATCATCAGCGAAAATGGGATTGACCGCCTTGGTGGCCAAAACACCGGTCAGAAGTGCGCCGAAAATACCGCCGATGCCGTGGATCCCGAAAACATCCAGCGTATCGTCATAACCGAGAAGTTTTTTGACCTCACAAACCATGAAATAACAAACTCCGCCGGCCACAACGCCGAACAAAATGGCGGCCATCGGTGAGACGAATCCGGCGGCGGGTGTGATGCAAACCAAACCGGCGACCGCTCCGGAAATGGCGCCTAAAGTCGTGGGTTTGCCGTGCCTGATCCATTCGATAACGGTCCAGGTGAGCATCGCGGTGGCGGCGGCGAAATGGGTGGTGACAAAAGCGCTGGTGGCCAGCGCGTTGGCGGAAAGCGCGCTTCCGGCGTTGAAGCCGAACCAGCCGAACCAGAGCAGACCGGCCCCGATCAGGCTGAAAACCGTATTATGCGGTGTGGTCGGTTCGTTCTTGTAATCGATTCTTTTTCCGAGATAAAGGGCGCATATCAAGGCCGATACGCCCGATGAAATATGAACCACCGTTCCGCCGGCAAAATCGAGGGCGGTAAAGGTCCCGCCCAAAGCGGTCAAAAACCCTCCCGTTCCCCAAACCATATGGGCCAGCGGGAAATAAACCAGCAAAGTCCACAAGGTCGTAAAAGCCAATTTGGCGGGAAAGCGGATCCTCTCGGCAAAGGCCCCGGTGATCAGTGCGGGGGTGATGATGGCAAACATCAGTTGGAAGATCATAAAGGTTTGTTGGGGCAAAACTCCCGAATAATTGGGGTTCGGATCACCTCCGACACCATTCAAAAAGGCGAAACCGAATCCGCCGATGAAGGAATTGCCCTCCGAAAAAACCAAACTGTAACCGCAAACGGCCCAGAGAATGGTAACGATGCCGATCGAGATCAAACTCTTGAGCATGGTCGAAAGAACGTTCTTTTGCCGGACCAAACCGCCGTAAAAAAGCGCCAACCCCGGAACGGTCATCAGAAGGACCAGAGCGGAACATAGCAATATGAATGAATTGTCGGCGTTGGTTTGGGCAGCGGCGGCCGCTTTTTCAAGATTTTCGATCCTTTCGCTCAGCTCCTGAGCCAGCGTCAAACCCGGCAGGACCATTAAAAAGACCAAAGCCTTTATGAATTTCGTTAAACGAATTGAACTCATTTTTTTTCTCCAAATTATTTTGTGATGATTGTTTTAAATGTTCACCCCGGGGCAAGTGCAAGGACCGTGCCACTTTTAGTTAAAGCTAGATGAATAAAAGATTTATGCTTTAATAATTTCAAGAATCGCCGATCTCTCTCTTTTTTTTTGGGCAGAATTCCGACAAAATTGTCGGAAATCCGTCCTTTAACTACAATATTGTAAAAACAACAAAATTGTTGGTTTTTTAGTTACACTTTAGAAAATAAAGGTGCTACAATTTTGTTGTTAATAATTGAATTTATTACAATTTTGTCGGAAATGGATCAGAATTTGCTCGAAACCGCTTTTGAGATCAGCCGGAGTTTGACGGAACCGAACAGCCTCCGGGCCAATCTTTCGGTCATCCTTGAACTGCTCGGGAAAAATCTGGAATTGACCCGCGCAGTGGTCCTTTTATATCAGGATGAGGCCGAAAAACTCGATCCGGTTGCCATTTTCGGTCTCAGTCTGACCGAGTTTCGAAAATTGGAAAGCCGGGTCGAAAAAACCCTCCTTTCAAAGGTTTTTGAAAGCGGCAAACCCGTTACGATCCCGCGCCTTTCGCTGGAACCCACCCTTGATTTCCTCAAGAACTCCGATGAGGAGAGGATTTTGATCTCCGTCCCGATCCTTATCGGGCAACAAACCATCGGCGTGTTTTCCACTGAATTTCCCTACCGGAAAAACTTCGATTTTGAAAACCGAAACACATTCCTGCTGCTCATCTCCTCGATGATCTCTCATTCGCTGATCCTGGAAAAAGCGGTTCAGGATGAAAAACAAAGGTTGATCGAAGAAAACTCACATCTCCGCCAAGAGTTGAAGGAAAAATATAACTTCGGTCAGATCATCGGAAACTCAAGCCCGATGCGGCAGGTTTACGATCAGGTAACGCAGGTCGCCCGGTCAAACGCGACCATCCTCCTTCGGGGCGAGAGCGGAACCGGAAAGGAGATGATCGCCAACGCCATCCATTACAACAGCCTTCGTTCGAAAAAACCTTTTATCAAGGTCAATTGCGCGGCCTTGCCCGAAACATTGATCGAATCCGAACTCTTCGGATACGAAAAAGGAGCGTTTACCGGAGCCGACCGAAGTAAAAAGGGGCGTTTTGAATTGGCCGACGGGGGAACCCTTTTTCTTGACGAGATCGGAGACCTGCCCCCACAAACCCAGATCAAACTTCTCAGAGTGCTTCAGGAACGCGAATTTGAAAAAGTCGGCGGGATCAAAACCATCAAGATCAACGTTCGCCTGATAACCGCCACCAACAAGGACCTCGAGGAGGAGATCTCAAACGGAAATTTCCGCGAGGATCTTTTTTACCGCCTCAACGTTTTCACGATCTTTCTCCCGCCCCTTCGGGAAAGGAAATCCGATATTCTCCTTTTGGCCGAACATTTTGTCGAAAAATACGAGGTCGAACACGGTAAACGAATCCGCCGGATCTCCACACCGGCAATTGATATGCTGACCAGCTATCATTTTCCGGGAAATGTCCGCGAACTCGAAAACGCCATCGAAAGGGCGGTTTTGGTCTGTGATTCAAGCGTCATCCACGGTCATCACCTTCCTCCGACATTGCAAACCGCCGAGGTTTCCGGAACCGTTTCCAATCTTTCCCTGACGACCTCGGTCGAAGCGTTTGAAAAAGATCTGATCCAGGATGCCCTCAAATCAACCAGGGGAAACGTGGCCAAAGCCTCCTCCTTACTCGATACGACCGAAAGGATAATCGGTTACAAAATAAAAAAATACGGGATCAACAAAAAGCGTTTTCGTTGATCCGCGGATTTATCTTACTTCCCGGCCGAAAATTTTTTTCTTGCGCCCGTTTCCCAAAAAAGTTTATCTTTAAATGGTTGAAAAGGTTTCTCCCTTATTTCTGAACAATACTCCCTATTTTTCTTATGCCCCTGCCAAAAAATATAAATGGATTGTTGGAAACCCTGCCCGATCCCGAAGCCGCGGAGCGTTTCTTTCATCAGTTAACCGAAGAAACCCCGAAGGAAGCGAGAAAACTGGGGAGAAATCCGACCTTGCTTTCCGACATTTTAACCCTTGTTTCATTTTCCCCCTTGCTGGCCACAACCCTTCTGCAAAATCCCGAATACATAACCTGGTTGAAGGGACGGAGGGTTTCGATCAAAGTGGCCGGAAAAGAAGAGATTCTCGAATCCCTTGCCCGTTTTGCTCTGGTAAACTCCAAGGTCGAACCAAACATTTTGCTGGCCCGGTTTCGCCGCCGTGAGCTCCTCCGGATTTATCTGCGGGACATCCGAAACCTGGGAACAATTGCCGAGATAACCGAGGAGATCTCAAATCTGGCCGACGCAATTTTGGAATACGCCCTCGGGATCGCCCGCCAGAAATTGGAAAACCGTTTTGGCATCCCGCTTGAAACCGACGAGAAAAAGCGGGCCAAACAGGCCGAGTTTTGTATTGTTGCGCTCGGCAAGCTCGGCTCCAGAGAATTGAATTACTCATCCGACATTGATCTTTTATTTCTTTATTCGCATGAGGGCTCAACCTCGGGACAGAACGCCAAGGGAACCATTACCAACCGCGAGTATTTCGTCAAACTGGCCGAAATGATCGTCAAACTGGTCGGAGACCAAAGCGGCGAAGGAGCCGCTTACCGGGTTGATCTTCGCCTGAGACCCAACGGAAGGGTCGGAGCGTTGGCCATCTCCCTCGATGAAGCCGTCCGGTACTACCGGCAGACGGCCCGGTCCTGGGAAAAACAGGTTCTCATTCGTTCACGAGCCTGCGCCGGAAACACCGGGGTCTTTCAGGAGTTTTTCAAACAAGTCGAATCCGAAGTTTTTTCTCCGGAGGAAACGGTCGAGAAGGCTTTGAGAAACGTCCGCCTTTCGAAAGAAAAAATTGATCTGGAGAAAGATGAATCCCGGGGCTTCGATGTAAAACTGGGAAAAGGAGGAATTCGGGAGATCGAATTTATCGCTCAGGCCCTGCAACTGGCTTACGGGGGAAATGACGAATGGCTTCGCGCCCCGCATACATTGATCAGCCTCAGCCGTCTGGGCGACCGACAGCTTTTGTCGGAAACCGAATTAACCCAATTGTTCGAGGCTTATTCCTTTCTTCGCCGCCTCGAACACCGGCTTCAGATGGAAAATGGTCTTCAAACCCATTTGGTCCCATCGAACCTGGAAAAACAACTTCCCATAGCTCAACAAATGGGACTTTATTTTGTGGCGGATTTTCAGAAATTTCTCGAAGATCACACCCGAAACGTCCGCGAAATTTTCACCCGAATTTTTGGTGATGCGACGGCCGAACCGAAAATCCACACCGAAAACATCGACCACCAACTAAATCAGATCGACCCGGATGAAGTCCCGACCGAGATCGAACCCGAAATTGAGGAACTGAAAAACGAGATCGCGGAATCAAAGGCTTTTTCCGGGATAATTTCATCGCTCGAAAAATCCGAAATAAAAATCAAACTCGACAAGGAAAAACTAGAATCGCTGAAAAGATTTTGCGATGTAACTCCGAATTTCGCCGGTTTTCTCTCCTCCAATCCCCAATTGATCAAAAGCTTTCCCAACTTCGAAGCGGATTTTTCCGAAAAAGATTACCGGGAGCTACTTTTGCGGGCCGTCGAAGCGGAAAACAACTTCGCCGGGGAACTATCGGTTTTAAGGAAAAACTGGTCCGAATTTATTTTGGAGATCGGCGCGTTCGACGTTTTCGGAAAACTCCGGCGGCCGATGACCAAAATTCTTCAAACCTGGCTTGCCGAGGCCAGCATCGAAACGGCCCTTTTTATCACCCGCCGCGAACTGGAAAGGCGTTTCTCGGTTTCGATCGAACAGTTTCCTTTTGCCGTACTTGGTCTGGGAAAACTGGGCGGCGGCGGAATGGACTACGGTTCGGATCTGGATCTGGTTCTGATTTTCGACGAACAGACACCGTTGCCGGTTGGCGACATTTCCCATTCGGAATTTTACGTCCGGGGAGTCGAGATTTTCGTCACAACGCTTTCGAGTCTGACCCGCGACGGCCTCCTCTATCGGGTTGATTTGCGCCTTCGCCCCGACGGAAAGAACGGGCCGCCAGCGATTGGGAAAAAGGCTTTTCTAAATTATCTTGAGATTCGTTCCGCCATCTGGGAATGGCTGGCTTACGTCAAACTTCGCGGCGTCGCGGGAGATCTAAACCTTGCTCTCGCCACCGAACATCAGGCCCGGAAGATCATCCACGACAACGCCCGAAAGGCCGATATCGATGAGATCAGAAAGGAAACCTGCCGGGTCCGTAACCGTTTGGAACAGGAGAAATCCTCCCGCCGAAAAGGAAAGGAGATCGACATCAAATTCGGCGAGGGAGGAATGCTCGATGTTTATTTCGCGCTTCGTTTTCTTCAGTTAAAAGACTATGTTCCCGATGACGGCGAAAACCGTTCGACGATCTTTACTTTGAAAAAACTTTGCGAAAATCAATCTCTCACCGAAAGGGATTATCAAAACTTCAGCGAGGGGTATAAATTTTTGACCGAACTCGACCATAATCTGAGACTCTCGATCGGCCGGTCGACCCGTTTGCCGCTGGGAAATAAAAAAACACTGGAAAAAATTGCCGACCGGATGAAGCTCGGTTCAACCGCCAATATGCTGGAACAACTCCATCTGCACCGGTTAAATATTCGGGAATCCTTTGAAAGGGTTTTGACCAACGGGGTGTGACAGTCCGACAAAGTGTCACACAACAAATTCCGATCCAATCCGTTATTTGTTTCTATTCATATAGTTTTTTTACTTTTCAACAAAAAAAACATATGAATGAAAGAAAAGTCCCGATCCACTCCCCGTTCCTCGCGACCCGATTTCGGTTGATTGCCTTTATTTTCATTTTTCTGATGGCCCCGGTAATCTCCGCCGCTCAAACCGAGATCCTTCGAAACAACGAAATTATTCTATTGTCGCGGGCCGGTTTGTCCGCCGAATTGATCATCCGCAAGATCCGCGATTCGGCCTGCGAATTTGACACTTCCACCGAGGCTTTGATCGATTTGAAAAAATCCGGTGTGGCCGATGAAGTAATCTCTTTGATGCTGGAAAAAACGGCCGAAGCCAGAATTCCCGATCCCCCGGAATCAAAAAACGAAAGTTCCGAAAATTCTCAAGGATATTCCGACAGCGTTCCGGTTTCAAAGAGTTATTCGTCCGATCCGGCAATCGATCCGAAAGAAGCCCTCCGATCCGCCCGAACCATCGCCATCGAAAAATCCTCAATTCACCCCTCTCGCCAGGCCCTCGAAAAGGAACTCCTCAAGCGCCCCGAATGGAAGAACCTGCATCTTAACATCGTCCGGTATAAGGAAGGAGCCGATCTTTACATCGAGATCGGCTACGTTCCCCTTTCCTGGATCACACACCGTTACGCCTGGAGGGTTTTCGATAACCGGAGCGGAACGGTTATAGTCGCGGGCGAAACCACCTCCTGGGGCAGTTTGGCAAAAAATCTGGCCCGGGAAATTACAAAGAAGATGGACAAATTCCTTTAATGATCTTTTAATTTCAAAAAAAAGGGCGATCTCAAAAAACGAAATCGCCAAAGGAAAAATAATTCGGTTTTAGAAAAAAACTGAAAGGGAATTGAAAAAGCCGAATTCCCTTTCAGTTTTTCGCTTATTTTCGGTTTGTCAGAAAAAACAAACCGGCTGAGGAAAAGGTTAACAAAAAGTGAGACTTTGTTAACAAAATAGTGGGAGTTTTTTGCCGACCAAGTGGGAGCAAGTCAGCTATTTTAATTATCGGCACATTGGAAAAGAACTTTAGTAATTTTTTTTATTTTTTTTTTCGATCCCTTAAACCTTCTGTTTTATGTAATTTGATCTTTAAACTCCGCTTCCAATTTTTTTTTTGACCCGAACAGTTTCGGGGATATTCATGCCTTTTCATCCTCACCCGGAACAAATTCAAACCAGCATCTGGAACAAAAAATATGTTTTCTTCTTTGAAATGGGCTGAATTTTACGTTGAGGGGTAGTTTTTTAGCCAACATCTTTTGTTCCTCGGTCAATTCATTCCAGGTTTTCAATTTTTGCCAACCGCATTTCGGACAATCTTTTTCTTTCATAATAGTTTTTTAACTCATCGCTTTTTTCATCGCAAATATTTTTGACGGCCCTTTACTCTTTGAGTTTAAGGTTTAAATGTTTAGAATCTTACAAAGCGCTTTTAGTTCCAACATTTCGGGAAAACAAAAATTAATGAAAACCAGAAACCTATTGTTTGCAATATTGTTCGCCCTCTTACTTGTTCAATTGTCCTCGGGTCAAACGGAGGAAAAATTCGATTTTTATTCGCGGGGCGACTATCGACCGGAGGTTCCCCGTCCGCAGACCATTTTGCGTTTCGATGTCGGGGAACAGCACACCACCTACGCCCAGATGGAGATGGTCATCAATGCCATCGAAAAAGCGGCGTCGGACCGCGTCAAGATCTTTGACATCGGCCTCACCCAGGAAAACCGGATGCAGCATATCGTGGCGATTTCTTCACCGGAAAACATTTCCCGCCTCGAACAGATCAAAACGGCCAACGCCCGTTTGACCGACCCCAGAGCCGCCAATCCCTCTCAGGCAGCCTCGATCATTCAAAACAACCCGGTCATTGCCTGGATGGCTTATACGATCCACGGCAATGAATCGGCTTCTTTTGAGACGATGATGCAGGTCGTCTATCAATTGGCGGCCTCAAACGAACCGGCAACTCTTGAGATCTTAAAAAATACGGTTGTGTTGATCATCACCGGTGAAAACCCCGACGGACACGAGCGTTTCGTTACCTGGTACAACTCGGTGGCGGTCGGCGACCCGAATCCCGCCTCTCTTGAACATAATGAACCGTGGTCGATCTGGGGGCGGTTCAATCATTATCGGTTTGATCTCAACCGCGACAACATAGCTTTGACTCAAAAGGAAACCCGGAACATGAACCGGGCATTTATGGAATGGAACCCGCAAGTGGCGGTCGATCACCATGGTCAGCCCTCACAGTTCTTCTTTCCGCCGGCCGCGCTTCCGATCAACCCCAATCTTCCCCAACCGACGACCAACAAATGGCTCGACATCTACGGCCGGAGCAACGCCCGCGCTTTCGATGAAAATAAATGGACCTATTACGTTCGCGACATCTTCGATCTTTTTTACCCCGGTTACTGGGATTCTTTTCCCGCTTTGAACGGGGCAATCGGGATGACCTACGAAACCGACGCGGGCGGTTTTAAGGGTCTTCGTTGGAGACGCGATGACGGAACCATCGTCACGCTTCGTTCGGGGATAGCCAAGCATTTCGTTGCTTCGATGGCCACCTTGGAAACCACCGCCAAAAACCGCCAAAGCCGGTTGCAGGATTTTTACGATTTCCGCAAAAACGCAATGGCACAGGCCACGGGTCTTTCCTTGAAAAAGATAATCATTGTTCCCGAAGGCGATCCCAATAAAGCGGCCGAACTGGTCGAAATTCTCCGCCGTTCCCGAGTGGAGGTAACCGTTGCGGGAAGTTCCTTCAGATCGACAACCGCCCACAGTTATTTGCAAAAGGACGCCCCGCGCGAGGCGAAAACGTTCCCCGCCGGATCTTACATCGTCGATCTGAACCAACCCCAAAGTCTCTGGATCAAATCGCTGTTGGAACAGGACACCCCGCAGGACAAGGAATTCGTCGAGGATAATATGGCCCGTTTCCGCCGCAATGAAAGGCGGGGGAGTTCCGCCGGAAAGGAAGCCTACGGTTTTTATGACATCACCTCTTGGAGTTTGCCGCTGGCTTTCGGCGTCGAGGCCTATTGGACCGAAGATTCGGGAAATGCCGGCGAGACACGGGTTACGGACGAGTATCTTGAAAGGGCCCGCCGTGGAAACACCAACGGGCGGGCTCAAATCGCCTATGTAATTCCCTATCAAACCGATGCGGCCCCGGTTCTGGCGCTTCGGTTGATGGAGGAAGGTTACCGGGTCAATGTTTCCACCCGAAAACTAAATGCCGCCGGGAAAAACTGGGATGAAGGCACTTTTGTCGTTCGCGTAACCCGAAACCCGGACGGCCTCCACGAAGCCATCGCCCGACTTTCAAATGAACTCGGAGTAAATGTTCTGGCTGTCAATACAAGTTACACCGAGGAGGGCGACACCGGAGTCGGAGGGGAAAACGTTCTGCCTTTGAACGCACCCAAAATCGCCATGGTGGCGGGCGACGCAGTCAATCAAACCAGTTACGGTTCGCTTTGGTGGATCATGGATAAATACGGGATCAAATTCACTCCCCTTTCGATCGACAGCATTCGGTCCGGGGCTTTGAAGGATTACAACGTCCTGATCATGCCGGATGGCTCTCCCGGAGATTATTCCGGTTCGCTCGAAAAAGGCGGGGTCGATTCCTTAAGAGATTGGATCTCAGGGGGCGGAACTCTGATCACGCTCCGGGGCGCTTCGGTTTTTGCCGCCCTGAAAGATGTCGGTTTCACCAGTTCGGTTCTGGTCGGAAGCGGGGATGACCCGGAGGCCGGGCAATCCCCTCCTGAGGAAAAACAGGTTTTTCCGACCCCGGTCCCCGGCGAAACCCCAAAACCCGATAAGGCTCAGGAAATTCCGACGCTTCCCCCGATCACATCTCCGTCGGCAAATCTCGGGCGCGTTCCCGAAGGAGTTCCCGGCGCTATCATGCGGGCGACGGTCGATCGGACGACTTATTTAAATTACGGTGTGGGAACCAACCAGATTCCGGTTCTGCTGGCGTCCGGTTATTTTTTCCGCTATTCCAGAAACGGCACCAACGCCCTGGTTTTTGATTCCAACCCCAAGATTTCTTTGACCATTTCGGGTTTCGTTTGGGAAGGCAACACTGAGCGGCTTTTGAAAGGAACGGCCTATCTGATTGATGAACCGATCGGTCGGGGCCATGCCATCCTGTTCGCCGATGATGTTTTTTTCCGGGGGATTTTTCGGTCGGCCAGCCGGTCGTTTTTCAATTCGGTCATTTTCAACGGGACGTTCTAAACAAATGGTCCAGGGCATTTTTCGGAGCCCGATTACAATAAATTGCCCGGTTTTTTGGCCGACCCGGCAATTGTTTTTACAAAATTATGTTCAAGATTCGCGCCGGTTACACCGACAAAGTCGAGGTCAATTCGGACCTCGAAAAGGTTCGTGAGTTTTTTTCCGACATCAAAAACTTTATCGAACTGATGCCCAACATTGAGAGCATTCACACGGATAATCGGGGTATAACCCATTGGAAGATCCGAGCCGAAATTCCGTTTTTCGGGTCGTTTTCGCAAAAGTTTTCGGTCGAGATCGCCGAGGATTCCGATGAAAGGATGGAATGGCTTCCGGTCCGGGGCGAGACCAAAAACCTTTTGCGGTATTCGGTCGATTACGCCGAACTGGACGAAAACCTGACTTTTGTCCAGTTTTCCCAGACGGTCGAATTGAGAAGAAACTCGGCCATGGAATTGCACCTCTTGGCCCCTCTGGCCGGGGAGGCTGTGATCAGTTCGGAGATGACCAAACGGGTGGCGGATATGATCAAACTTTTTGTCGAACGGGCCAGGAATAGATTGGAGAAAAATGAGGATTAATCTATTAAGGGATAATATTCTAATTTCCCCAGAAATTTGTTATAAATTTGGTTAAATCGGTCAATTAAATAAGAATGGCCTTTGAATTTGACCAGTAAGGTTTAATATTCCAAACCGGAATAAAAGGCAAAACCCCCCAATTCAACAAAATTGCATTGGGTTTCGGCCAACTTCATCTGAATAAATTTAAACAGGAAATGCATTGGGAGAAAAAAATTATGAAAAAAATATTATTATTTACCGGGATCTTTACTTTGTTATTTGTCTTCAATGTCTTCGGACAGGTTAATTTGCCGCGCGCCAGCCAGCGACAGGCCATTTCGCAAACTGTCGGAGATACACAGATCAGCATCGTTTATCACCGCCCCAACGTCAACGAACGGGAAATCTGGGGCAAACTTGTGCCCTACGGTGAAGTCTGGCGAACCGGAGCCAATGAAGCGACTATTTTTGAAGTTTCGAACGATGTCATGATCAACGGCCAAAAACTTCCCAAAGGGAAATATTCTCTCCATACGATCCCGGAAAAGGACCAGTGGACCATTATTTTCAACAAAACGTGGGATCAATGGGGGAGTTTTAATTACAAGGCCGACGACGATCAGCTTCGGGTAACGGTAAAACCGATGGCTTCCGATTTTAAGGAAACGATGACCATCGGTGTGGAAAACGTCGATAAAACCACGGCGGATGTGGTGATTTCCTGGGAGAAAATGCGGGTTCCGTTCAAGGTTGACATCGGAGATCTGCCGGGAAGAATTCTGGCCGACGCCCGCAGGCAGATGGTTTCCAACCCGATCACCGCCGCCCGTTATGTGCTTGATTCGGGAATGAAGGACAATTATTCTGAAGCTCTGGGTTGGCTCAATGAATCATTGGCGATCAATGAGTCCTTTACGGGATTGTTCCTGAAATCGAGATTGCTCAATGAAATGGGCAAGAAGCAGGAGGCCATAGCCACCGGAGAAAAAGCCTTGCAAGTCGGAAAAAGCTCAAATCCGGCCGCCAACACGACGGCGCTGGAAAATTTTCTTAAAGAACTAAAGGGATCGAAATGATCTTTGGTTGAAAGGAAAAGGAGCCGTGTCCCGGCGCAACGGGACACGGCTCCTTTTTCGTTTCTTGAAATTATTCCGAATGAGAAATGAACTTTTGGCTGATTTGAAGAAACTCCTCGATCTGACCGTTCCAAAACTTCCAGTCATGGACGCCCGGAAGTTCGCGGTATTCGTGGGACACCTTTTTTTCGTTCAACAATTTCAAAAAATCCCGGTTTCCGGCAATCAAAAAATCCTCGGTTCCGCAATCCAGATAAATAAAGGGAAGATTCTTTATTTTTTCCGCCGATAATTCCCGGACTATTCGAAAAATATCGTTGTTTTTGCGAGTTTCCGCCTCGGCCCCGCCGTAAACTCCCATCACCGACTTGGCCACCCAATCCGGGGAATTGACGTCCGTCGCATCGGTGATGTTGACGGCTCCGCTAAAGGAACCGGCGAGGGCGAACATTTCCGGATATTTCAAACCGAATTTCAGCGCTCCGTAACCGCCCATCGACAGACCGGCGATCGCCCGATGTCGTTTTTCGGCCTTCGTCCGATAAATCCGGTCGATTTCCGGGATGAGTTCTTTGACGATATAACTTTCGTATTTGTCGTCCTCAACCGTGGCGCTGTCGGTGTACCAACCGTTGTTCCCTTCGGGCATCACGATTATGAACTGATAACTGGCGGCATAATCGGTCAACTTTGTATTGTTTGCCCAGTTATCAAAATGACCGAACAAACCGTGAAGCAGGTAAATAACCGGATAGCGTTGGGATTTACTCTTCTCGGCGGAGTATCCCTCCGGCAAAATGATGTTGTAAGGCATCTCCCGAGCCATCATTTTGCTGTTCAGGATTTCCCTTTTGGCCGAAACCGTCCCCGATTTTCCCCCGGTTTGGGCTAAAACCCCCGCCCAGCAAAAAAGTAAAAGGAATAAGACCGGGATCAGACGAAAGCGGATTTTTTTCTCCGTCAAGGTCATTGTTCACCCTCCAGAACTATTTGAAGAATCTGGTTAACCAACCGCTGTCCTCATTCTTATCGACCACCTGAGCCAGTTCACCCGCGTCGAACCAGGTTCCCGAACATTTGTTGCAGACATCGATTTTGATGTTTTCGTAATCCGTTTCCACCAGAGTTCCATCGCATTTCGGGCATTGTAATTCCAGATCAACCGTGTTTTCCTCCGCCAGTTTGGCCTTCATTTTCTCGATCAATTCCTTTTCTTTCCGGTGAAAATACTCGTTCTCCAAGGCCCGACCGCGCTCTTCTAACTGTTCCGACATAAACTTTTATCTCCTGATTTTTTTTATTTGAAAATAACAAACAAAGCCCCATCTTCCAAATTCCAAAATTCGGTTTCCGGCAAAATATTTTTTTCTGATCTAAAGCGGACGGAAAATCAGGCCTGAGTTGTTTCTCTGATATCGTTTTGAACCGAGCGCATCCGCTGGCGGGCTTTTTTGGCGCGGCGAATGGTATTCCGCCTTTTCAGATTCGATCCGGCCCAATCCGAAACTTGTTTGAGCGGATGCCATTCCATACTTTCCGATGGTCTGACCTCGCTGGAGGCGTTTTTTAGCTTCAAGGTTCCGACGGCGAAAAAGAATATGACGGCGTTGAAAATAAAACCGACCAGAATAACGAACCAACCGGGGGCGATACCGACCTGAGCCCGATTGAACAACACATTCCAGAATTCGGCCTTTTCCGCCGGAGTCGTCGAAGGAATGGGATAAGGATGGATGTAAATTTTCAACCCCCAGCTGAGAGCCAAAAGGACAAAAATCCAGATATAATTGCTTCTCAAACGGCGACCGATCGCCTCCCATTCGCTGATCGTAAAATGCGGAGACAAAAGATCGGCCGAAATATGTTCGGCCCATTCCTTGTCCGGAGGAATTGTCCTGTTGGACAACATCTGGGCGAAATAACCGGTCTCCATCACCCGGACCCGGTGAGCCCAAACTTCGTAATAGCGGTACCGACGAGCCTCCATAAATAGAAAAATTGCCACCAGAATGGAGTTGATCGGAATGGCAAAAGCCGGATTGTCGGGAGAACTGAAAACGAATGAAAGCGTAGCGCCTGCTGTAATTACAGCCCAGTTGGTGGTTGCGTCGAGACGGGTTCGCCAGACATTGGAACGGGAGACTTCGCCCCGGTAAAAATGGATTATCGCCGTGTTAAATTCGGCAAGTGAAAGCTTCTGCGGAATCTGTACGAAATTGGTTTTGGGTTTTTCGCTTCTGGCCCGAACTTCTTCGGCAAGGGTCAAGAGGTCTGATTTTCCGTTATCACTTATTGGTTCTGTTTCGGCCGTTTCGTCTGCAAGCCGAACTTCGTTTTTCATAGTCTTTTTATGAAAGATGGGGAAAGGATTAACTAATCGAGACTCCCACTTTAGGTTTAACATTTTTTGACCTTCAGATGCAAGAGTTTCGGTATAATTTACCGGTTTTTGTAATTTTCCCCGAAACCCGGACATTTTTCGATCAAACGCTTGACAGAGAGAGCTCTTAATTTTATATTTCAACTTTGTCCCTTGCATCGGTTAAAATTGATTTAACAATGATCGGATCTGATGAATACTGGATGCAAAAGGCTTTGAAAGCGGCCGAAAAAGCCCTCAAATTGGATGAGGTTCCGATCGGCGCAATTCTTATTGACGAGTCGGGCGAGGTTCTGGCAGCGGCCGGAAACCGGACAATTACGGACACCGACCCGACGGCTCACGCCGAAATTTTAGTTTTGCGTCGGGCGGCCCGGAAAATCGGTAATTACCGGTTGACTGAAACAACACTTTATACGACCATTGAACCTTGCGCCATGTGCGCCGGGGCTCTGGTTAACGCCAGAATCAAATGTCTGGTTTTCGGCGCTCATGACCTTCGTTTCGGCGCGGTCGAAAGCACATTTCAATTGTGCGATTCCAGTTCTTTGAATCATCAAATAGAAATCAGATCGGGCGTTTTGTCCGATCAATGCAGAAAATTGATGCAGGATTTTTTCAGAAACAAAAGAAACTCCCCGAAAGAATCGGCAATCTGAAATTTACAAGAATGGAGAGGTGCGAGAGTGGTTGAATCGGGCGGTCTCGAAAACCGTTGTGCCTCAAAAGGGTACCGTGGGTTCGAATCCCACCCTCTCCGCCAGTTGATTTTGGATTTGAGATTCGTTTTTTTATTTGATGACAGATTTTCTTTGGAAAGGTGCAGGAGTGGTTGAACTGGCAGCACTGGAAATGCTGTGTGCCTCAAAAGGGTACCGTGGGTTCGAATCCCACCCTTTCCGCCATATCGTTTTTGGATTTTAGATTTTGGATTTTGGAAAACTGAACCAAAATCCAAAATCTAAAATCCAAAATTTTTACGGCTTCAGGCTCCGCACAAGGTTTGAGTTGTGAACTCCGCTAGGCTGGGAACAGAGCAACGGTAGCGATTTCAGCCTGTGTTGCGGTTAAGTCTGAAGCCTCCAGTTTTTTCTAACAAAAAAGGTCCCAAATGGGACCTTTTTTTGGGATATTCCCAAATCAGATTTTCAGTTGCAGAAACTTTTATCAACGTAGGTTTTACTTCCCTTTGAATTGACATAAAAACATCCGCCGCGGGGACCGAGTTGATATTTTCTGGCCACTTTGTTTTGGGGTAAAACATTTTGATTGATGGAACCCAACCATTGCGAAACTCCGCCGTGGTTTGAACAGGTTCCGCTTCTGGTTTTACTGTAACTCAGAGTTCCGTCGGCGCATTGGGCGGTCGGTGCGGATTCCGATCCGGCCGCTTTTTTGGCGGTTTCCCCGCCCCTTGGCTCTTGTCTTTCGCCACCGGATTCATTCTTTGAAACCGTCGTATTATTATCCTTTTTGTTTTTAACCGCCGGAGGAAGAGGTTGATTCTCCTTTTGAGGAGGCTGGCCGGTTAAATCAACTCCCGTTTCTTCAGTCTTTTCCAGTACCGGAGAATCGGCACCGGACCATAAACCCAACCGGGCCGTTCGGGCTTCTTTTTCCGCCTCAACATAAAGATTTTGATCGACTTCGGGCAGTTTGGCTACATCGTTCTTCTCCAAACTGACCAAACCCATCTTCAACAATTCCAGGTTTATGTCGCGATCATCAAGCAAGACTTTTCCAACCGATTGACCTTTCTCATCTACAGACTTTATCAGGACAAAAACGGTTTTATTGAGGAGCATCTGCGTCAGTTCATTTTGAGCCTTTTGGCCAAAACCAACTCCGTTTTCGGGAATTGTTAACCCCGCAAGTTTTACTTTTTCCTCCTGTCCTCCGATCTCATCGAGAACCGTTATAAGATTCCCATTGTCCACCGAAACGACCTTCCCCTGAACCGAATATTTGTGGGGCCGGACGGGAGCAACCTCGCTTTCCGAAGCCAGCGAGGAGTCGGAATTTTTTTCAATTGAAACGAAATTGGGTCGGTTTGCGGCGGAAAGACCGATCATTTCGGGAAACCCGATCAGCAAAACGATCGTGCCGATCCCGAATATCAGGGTGGCGGAAAAGGCCAGGATCTTTCCGATATTTGCACCGACGTGGTTTTGGGGAGGGACTGAAAATTCGGGCAAACTTCTTATTTCTTCCAGTTTGATAAACCTGAATCCGCAGGTACAAATGCGAAGTTCGGCATCACAAATTCTTTCACACTTTGGGCACTTTTTGGTCATTAATTTTTAGGCAAATTTCGGTAAAAGTGTTTTGGATTTAGTTGTCGCAAAGAGACTTGTCTTTAACGTAAACTTTCCTTCCACTATCACTCAGGTAATAACAACCGCCTTTGGGGCCGCGGATGTATTCTCTTCCATCGCTATTTTTTTTCTTTTCGGACTTATCGTCTTTCCGAGAAGCTTCTTTGGAATTGTTATTTTTTTCCCCCCGGAAATCCCACGGCGGAGTCGGGTCCTTTACCTCCCACAAACCCACCCGGGCATCATGTGCTTCCTGTTCGGCCTGTGCGTATTTCTTTCTGTTCTGAGCGGTTTGGTCTTCCTGATACCGCTTGAAATGCCAGGCCATTCCCGCTTTTATTTGCAAAAGTCCGATGTCCTGACCCTGATAATAGACATTTCCGATGTAACGATCATAGATATCTCTTTTGTCGATCACAACAATGACGTTTTTTCCGAGAATAAGGTTGGCAAGTTTTTCCTTAGAATCTTTGCCGAAGCTTTGTTTGCCTTCCGGCGCATCGATTCCCTGAAGACGAATGGTGAAGATTTTGTTTTCCTCATTTTGCAAACTGATCGTATCACCGTCGTAAACCACGATCACATTCCCCTGAATCAAACTGATGTCCTCATCAATCCTTTCCGAGGGAATGACAACCGGAACCTTTTGCTCATCGGTTTGGGTAGATCGGCTGACGTTGGAATTATTTTGGGAATGGACACCGAAGGCGCCGACAGTAAGAAAAATAGCTAAAAACAAAAAAATGGTTTTCTTGGGCATTATCCTATCCATCCTGTTCAAAAAGTAAGGTTGACCTTATGTCAAAAAAACAATTGGGCGTAGGTTTTGTTGTTACTTGGATTTCCGTCTTCAATGAGCAAAAAGTATACCATTGAAATGTCGATTTTTAAAGGTTTTTTGAGGTTTTCCCCAGGTTGAAATCGATGGATTATTTTTTTTAATGCCGTTTTATGATAGTTTCTAACCAATCAATTGTATTTAACAAAGAAATTAGATTTTTTTTGACCGGAGAACTTAACCATGAAATTCATAAAGTTGCTGTTATCGGTTTGTTTTTTGCTCGTACTAAACGGAGTGGCTTTTTCTCAAACCGCCTCCGTCTCGGTTTCGCAAGCCAATATCAGAGAAAAGCCCTCGATGAAAGGAAAGGTGATTGACGTTCTGGAGGAATCGACTTCGCTCGACGTGATCGAACAAAAGGGTTCCTGGTTTTTGGTAAAAACCTCCGACCTGGAAGGCTGGATGCACGAAAATACCATCGCTTTGAATAAAGATGAGAAAGACTCATCCAAAGACGATGAAAACGACTCATCCAAAGGGGATAAATCTGCATCGGGGAAAAATGATTCCGGGAAAAGAAAATATATCCGGGGCCCGAGGGGCGGTTGTTATTACATCAATTCAAACGGCAACAAAACCTACGTAAGCCGGACCCTTTGTAATTGACGGATTCTTCTGTTGGGAAGGGCCGGTTATTTGAATTTTTCCTTTAATTTCAAAAAAGGAAGTTCGATCGCAAAATACGAAACGGCGGTGATCGAACCGGCCAAAATCAAAGCGGATATTAATTTGAATACCGGCGGAAAAGGGGAAAATTGGACGAAAGCAATGGCCGCACTATGCCAGAGGTAAAGACCGTAGGAAGTTTTCCCGACCCAAATAAAAGGGCTCGTCTCCAATAATTTGTGAATCCGGTTTTTGGGGCGTTTTATCAGCCAGATCAATAAAAACCCGACAGAAACGGCAAAAATGGTCAATCCGCCCTGATAGAGCAAAGGTGTTTTGTAGGAGGCGGGTAAATTAAAAAAGACACTAACCGAAACCAAAACCGAGATCAAAGCCGCCAGATCAAAGCCTCTGGAGTTCAGGAATCTTTCCGGCAACTTCCACCAGGATAAAAATTGTCCGACCAGACAACCGATCAAAAGAGCATCCATCCGGGAATTAAAGGCATTGTACAAAAAATCAACCGAACCCTCGCCCTGGTACTGAATCGCCCGAAAAAAAGCCGTCACGATGATCAAACCACCGGTGATCGAAACAATCGTTTTCCTTCCGAAACGGCGAAGCATTAACAATAAGCATCCCGCCCACACCAAATAAAATTGCTCTTCAATGGCCAAAGACCAGGTGTGGCTTAATAACCCGGTGATCTCCGATCCGTTCAGAGCCCTCTGCCAATTGGTCAGATAAAAAAAAGCATATAGAAAATTTTGGTGAGAATTTAACAGTTCAACTTCGGAGGAAGAAAACAGGAATCTTCCCAAAAAAAACAAAACCGCCAAATGAAACCAGTAGGCCGGCATCAACCTCAAAAACCTTCGCAGATAAAAATTCGGCAGATTGATGTTTTGGGTTTTATCAAATTCCTTCAGAAGGATTGAAGTGATCAAAAACCCGCTGAGCACAAAAAAAACATCCACCCCCAGAAAACCGCCGCTAAAACCGGTTTGAAAAGCGGGAAAAACCAGGATGGCGTGAAAAAACACAACCATCAAAACAGCAACTGCCCGAAGACCGTCAAGGGACGGGACATAAGAAAACTCAACTTTTTCCTTTTCTCCGGTTTGACCTGCCAAGGAAAGAATTTCCAAAGAGGCCGGGGGGCTGATGGTCGGATTCATTTTGTGTTTTTGGAAGCGAGATAACTTGGATTAAATTGTTTTTCCTTTTCGGATCATCCAAAGAGACAAATTTAGCTTAGCACAATGACAAAACCCAATAAAAGCATTTTTTTGACATCTTCTTACAAAACTTTTCCGGCTTTTGCCTCTTCCGCACAAATCGAACGGGGCCAAAAGAATTCAGATCTTTTCAACTGAAAATATGGAAAAAAACTGTTATCATATTGGAAAAACAAATTGAATCCAAAAACCGGAAATACATTTTCATTTTTTTTTGAACCAACCGGAAAAACTTAAATTTTTCATTTATGACCTACCAAGTTATTGCCAGAAAATGGCGTCCCCAATCGTTTGAAGAAGTTACGGGGCAGGAAGCCATCACCAAAACCTTGCGGAATGCGATAGAACACGAACGGCTCCATCACGCGTATATTTTCAGCGGTTCCCGGGGTGTTGGGAAAACCACCACCGCACGGCTTTTGGCAAAGGCCCTCAACTGCCACAAAACCGAATTGCCAAATCCCAATCCCTGCAGTTTTTTCTCCCCGGACGCCTGCGTTTCCTGTAAGGAGATCTCGGAAAGCCGTTCAATCGACGTTTTTGAATTCGACGCCGCCTCTCACACCGGGGTCGACGATATTCGGGAATTGATTCTGGAAAGCATTAATGTCAATCCGGCCCGCGACCGTTACAAGGTCTTTATTATCGACGAGGTTCACATGCTTTCCCACTCTTCTTTTAACGCCCTGCTCAAAACTCTGGAAGAACCCCCTCCCCGGGTGGAGTTCATAATGGCCACCACCGAACTCCACAAATTACCCGATACCATTTTATCGAGGTGTCAGGAATTTGAATTTCGTTCGATCTCGGTTCAAAAAATATTTGACCGTTTAAAGCAGATTGCCGAAACGGAAAAAATTGATGTTTCCGACGAGGGTTTGCGCGAAATAGCCCGCTCGGGCGAAGGCTCGATGCGCGACGCTCAAAGTAATTTTGATCAGGTCATCAGTTTTTCCGGTGAAAAAATCGGAACCGAAGAGGTGATCAAGGCTTTGGGAATCGCCAGCGCCGAAATGCTTATCCGAACCCTTGAGGCCATCGGCGAAAACAATTCGGCGGGGATTCTGACGATCGTCGATGATTTGATCCGGCGGGGACAGGATTTGAGAAATTTTTGCCGGGATCTTTTGGCTTTTTTCCGGGATCTTTTGGTGGTCAAACTTACGGGGGATCCGGGAAATTTACTGGACACGGCAATCATGGAAACCGCCCAACTTAGAAAAATTGCCGAACCCTTTTCCGAACCGGATCTGATTCGTTTTTTTAATTCCTTGAGCGAAACCGAACTAAAACTTCACGATGCTCTTCAACCCCGTTACATGCTCGAAATCGGGCTCATCAAATTGGTTGAAATGAGGAGAGTTACGCCGATCGAAGAACTTTTGAAAAGGATCGGCAAACTGGAAACTAATGCGGGGGGATCTCCTCAGAGCGAACCGGTTTCCGCCCAAATTGAAACCTCCAAAGTTAAAGAGGATTTCCCCGAAAAAAAAACTTTGAGGGTGGAAGTTTCCCCGGATGAAATTCCATTTCCGGTTGTTAAGGAAGAAAAGGAAAATACTTTTACGAAAGAAGAAACAGTTCGGTCGGATTCTTTCAATTCGGAGTTTTCCTCAACAACTTCTGAAACCCGGGAGGAACCGCCTCAACCCCAACAAACGAGCAATTTCATTGAGGATTTCAAAGCCAATTTTGTCGAAAAACTTCCCGAACACTTATCACCAATCGACAGTGGGGAACTCGAACACATTGAGGATAATTGGCTCGATTCGGCCTACGAAAAAAAACTGTTGCTTTCCGGCGATGATCTGGGAATAATCGCCGATGCCTCAAAGATCGCCAGCCGTTTGATCGGCGTCCTCGGACAAAACCCAATTTCCCCGGCGGTTGAAAAACCCCTTCCCGGAAACGGGACAGCCTTTGCACCGGCACTTGAAATTCCCGATCTGATGCCGGATTTTGATGAAGATCTTAATGAGGCTCCTCCCTTCGAATTACCCGAAAACCCGACCGAAGAAGAGATGTATCAATTTGCCCAAAATCACCCCTTGGTGAAAAAGGCTCTTCGAATTTTTCGGGGAAAGATCATTGAAATAAAAAGAATTGAGCCCTGATTTTTCTTTTTGCCGGTTTGGAAGCAGACTTTTCCTGAATTTATTTTTTTCACGCCAAAATTCTCGGAACCATCCGCCAAACTATTCGTTAGTATAATTGGAGGTGATTTAATAAAATGCGCGAACCCTGGATAGCCGGACTTTTGAGTCTTTTGATACCCGGCCTTGGACAAATTTACAACGGTCGAATTATTACGGGCCTTCTGTGGCTGATTTTAACGGGTTTTTCCTGGATCGGGTCGGCCGGTCTTCTGGGATGGGTGGTTCATCTCATCTCAGCCTGGTGTGCTTACAGCTATGCCGCTGATCATCCGGTCAGAGATTAAATTTTTCTCCATGCAATCCTCCTTTTAAGCCCGGTGTCGAAAACGCCGGGCATTTTTTTAATTTTTCAAAAGGTAAAAATTAACGTAAAATAACAACTGTTATTAATTTGACTGGTTGTCGGATTCCCGTGTTTTCAACCATTTTTTGAACTGGCCCTTTTATACTTTTATGGTTCGAGAAGGTTACCCATTCGTAATTATTCCTTTTATTTTCGCCGTCCTTTTGGCTTTGTTGCAAATCTGGCTCGGTTTATCCGCTTTTCTCTGGCTGGTTGCCGGGGCTCTGTTTTTTCTGACGCTCTTTATGGCATTTTTCTTTCGCGATCCTCACCGGGATATTCCCCTTGATAAAAACATAATCGTCTCAGCGGCCGATGGCCGGGTTACCCGCATTGAGGAAAATGAAAGCGGTAAACTGGTCAGCGTATTCCTGTCGCCAATCGATGTTCATATCAACCGGGCACCGATCGCCGGCAAAATTTCCTCGGTCAATTACGTAACGGGCCGGAAAGTCCCAGCCACCAGCAATAACGCCAGCTTTGTTAATGAAAGAAATTCACTGACGATCGAAGGTGAAAACATCTCTGTGGTCTGTACCCAGATTGCCGGAATTGTTGCCCGAAGGATCGTCTGCTGGTATAAAGAGGGGGACAGCCTTGAACTGGGTGAAAAATTCGGTTTAATTAAATTCAGTTCCAGAACCGATCTTTTGATGCCGACCAATATTGAAATATTGGTCAAGATCGGGGACCGGGTTATCGGCGGCGAAACAATCATCGGAAGGATAAAACCAGCCAGAAACTAAAATCTCAAATGGCAAACGAACCCGAAACACAACCCGTTCATAAGGGCTTAAAAAAAGGGCTCTACCTGATCCCCACGTCTTTTACGGCAGCCAATATCGCCATGGGATTTTTCGCCGTGCTTTCATCCCTTCGCGGTTTTCAGATCGTCGCCTCGGACCCGGAAAAAGCCTCCTACTATTTTAATTACGGGGCCATTGCCATCGGTTTCGCTATTTTATTCGATACACTTGACGGCCGTCTTGCGCGGATGACCAAAACCGCCACCGAAATCGGGGTTCAGCTTGATTCTTTGGCTGATGTTTTAACCTTTGGAATTGCCCCCATCGTTTTGGGTTACACCTGGGCAATCGGGGCGACCTTCAGCGAAAAAAGTTCGATTCACGGACTCGGCGTTTTCGTCCTTTTTATGTATTTGATTTGCGGAGCTTTCCGGCTGGCCCGGTTTAATTTACAGGCCACCCGGCCACGGGTTCTGATGGAGGGAACCCCCAAAGTCGATAAAAAACATTTCGTCGGTTTGCCCATTCCCCTGGCCGCCGGACTAATCGCCTCAATCATTCATTTTTCGCCGATGCCCCTTAGCTCTTACGGGGAGAGCCTGGCGAGATTTTACAGCATTTTGTTGATGACCCTTTTCGGAATACTGGGCCTTTTGATGGTCAGCACCATTCGATACGCCAGTTTCAAGGAGGCCGGAACCGGACGGTTCAAACTTTATCTGGTATTGTTGGTTGCGGCCATGGTCATGCTTTTATGGCTTTATTCCGAATATTTGCTTTTGATAATCACCGTCGCATATGTTTCTCACGGACTGCTTTTTTATCTGGCAGGTTTACTCAACCCGCGGAAAAAGCAGGAAACCAGCGAATCAACCGTTTAGATCAACCCCTTCGTCCTCCAAACTTTCTGCCCGCGAAACCTTCCAGGTAAAGGAGTGAAAACCGCTCATTAAATCCTTGGAGAAATTTTTCCAATTGCGGATGACCGGCGGTTTTCACTGAAAAGGTTTTCAAGATCGGTTTTTATCTAACTTCTATTTCCTCATATCTTTCAATCCGATTGGAAGAAAACTCCTCCCGCCCACCGGAAACCAGACGCCTGTCCGCCCTTTTTAGCAAAAAAGAATCTTTTTCAATCCAAAAAGTAAAAACGGCTTTTCCATCGGTCGCAATGCCGGGAATTTCCCCCCGTATCCTATAGCAGGAATTTCCCTCCGGGTCTTCATCCTCGAGCCTTTCCAAATTCTTTAACTTTGAAAGCATGGTCCGGCCCGGCCGCAGTTCGTTGAAAATCAACAAATTGGCCACGTCAAACCGGGATGTTGCCTGATCGGTCGAAACATTTAGCATGGCGGTGGCAATGTCCCCAAATCTTTTTACAACTTTTCCATCTTCAAAAAGAAAAATGTCCCTTCCTTTAATCACCAGAGAATTTAGAACATCCTTATCCAAATCCCGCCAGTTGAGGGTCAAGTTTCCCGGGTTTCGGTAGTTTATTTCGAATCTAGTGGAAAGCATTTTTGGATTCTTTTCCAGGGAGATTTCCGGGTATTCCGCCACCCCTTTGCTTCGGTAAGAACTTATGGAAACGTATTTTTGAGTTAATTTTTCCAAAATCTCCACCGCCTCCGGTTCATTCGCTTTTAGTTGTGTATCGGCCTTTAATTTAATGCTCATTCCGCCGCTTAAAAAAGCGAGACTTAAAATCAAGGCGGAAACACTAATCAAAACTATTTCTCTCATTGGTTCTCTCCTATGGTTTCAAGCGTTTTACCGCGTTTTTGTGTAATTCAATTCCCCTCGCACGAGCCTGTTCCAAAGTCGGTCGGATTTCCTGTTCGTCAACCCTTCCCTGCATATTAACGTCCGCGTTCATCAAAATAAGATTAACGTTGTTCTCACCCTGGATCCGATTTTGGATCAGGGCATTGACCGAATCGACCCCGACATTGAACATTTCAGCCAGAACGGTTCCCGGCGAGGGAAGGTCGATTTTGACGGAAGTGTCGGTTCCACCTGAAATTTGCGGATCGAAGGTTTCACCCAATTCGCTGGCCAATGCTTTAACACCCGCAGCACCGATTTCGGCGATCAGACCTTCAATTATTGCCTGTTCCTTGATGTAGGTTTCATTAAGGCTTTTGGCAATCTCCCGGGCAAGTTCCTCCGAATTGCCGGTGGTCGTATTTATCTGAACCAGTTCCTCCTCCTCAGCTCCGGTTCCGTTATTGGTTTGGGGTTCTTCGGCTTTTTTCGGAGTTTGTTTTTTTGATCTTCGTTTCTTTTTTCTGGGTTTCTTTTTCGCCTTACACTGGCACTGATCCTTTTGCCTTTGTGCCTCCATGTTTTTAAAGGCGTCGCGGACCGAATCATCGACCCCGCTGTAAGAAGAACCGTCCAAAAATGATCCGCTGTTGACACAATTGGTTCCGCAGGCCCCGGTGTTTTCCGAAATCAAGCCCAAGGGGTCGACAAATTTGTACGGGTTGTTCAAGACATAGGAATACCGGTTCAGGGTCTGGGGGTTTTTGACATTGGCCGAAGCCATCAGCGGATCGACCGAAGTAAACCTTCCGTGCCCCGGTTGATAATATCTGGCCTGAGCGAAATCCAACCCTGACTCTTCATCCCTTTCATACCCCGTAAATTTTTTCCTGATATCATCGGGCTGATTGTACCCCTGTGATTCCGTCCGCCCCCCAACATTTCCCAACTCCCCGGTAACATCATTTCCGAAAGGCAGATAATCATGCCGGGAAATTACCGCCCCGGCTCCGTCGGTAATAATTCGGGGGCTTCCCAAATGATCGTTGGTCAAATAGCTGGTTTTCGGATTTGGGGAAGTTTCGGTCGAGTATTCGGCAATCAGATTACCGGCGATATCATAGGCAAAGATCGTCTCAACCCCATTTTGAACCTTTCGAACCCTTTTTCCCCTGCCGTCATATTCATATGTGGCATTGGGAGTTGCGGTTTGGTTTCCCGAACCGAAAAATCCGATCAACCGGTTTTCTCCATCAAAGGAAAACCTCTGGTTTTCGGCATTCAGAATCACATTTCCGTTTTTATCGTATTGATAATCCACCTGCCCGTTCCCGTCTTGATCCGCCACCAGACGATTTTTCGAAGAATTGATCGACGGGTTGGTCACCTTTTTCGGTTCGGATGAACCGAGGGTCGAAGTGCCGGTTTGATCGAAGGAGCGGTTTCCGTAACGATCGTAATCAAAACTCTGTTGCCAGCTGATCTGAGAAGCGGTCGTTTCTCTCGCGCTCTCCAACCGATTTAGCGAATCATAAGCGTAATCCTGAATTATCTCGTTTGAAAGGCCGGGAATCTTTATTTTTTGCTGAAGCAAAGATCCGTTGTTCTGGTTTTCATCCCCGTAACCATATTCGATTTTCAAAAGGCCCGAGTCGGTGTCTGAATACCCTAAACCGATTTTTGTAACCTGTTGTCTTTGGTTGAATTCAGCCGTTTCCCAACGACCGTTTCCGAGGCGCATTTTTTCGATCTCCCCGCCCGGATTATAAGAGATCTGGTTCAAGTAGATCCTTTCTTCCGACTGATTGGCTTTTATTCCCGAAACCTGTACCAAATCGCCATTTTGATCATATGCATTAAATATCTTTCTACCCGACGGATAAGTCGCTTCGGTTATGTCCCCGCCCAAATTGTAAACATAGGAGGTCCGAAAAATCCGTCCCCCCGTCGATTGTTCCAGAGATTTGATCCGGCCGAGGTTGTCAAATCCGGTGTTTCTGGTTTCGGAAACCGAGTTTGAGATCCTTGTTATTTTCCCTTTGGAATTTTCCGGAACGGAATCCAAACCGGTTCCGTCGTAAAAAAAACTGACATCGGGTGTCGAATCGGAATAATCGCGGGAGATTATCCGATCAAGATTATCATAAACGGCTTCAACCGAAACTCCCCGGGCATCAGTGGTTCGAATCATATTTCCCTTTTCGTCGTATTCATATTTCGCCGACCATTGGGCGTTTCCGGTTAGCGGATCGGTTTCGGAAAATTCGGGATTTGGCTCCTGTTCGGGCTGTTTTGAATAGAGAAGCCGGTTTAGCGAATCAACCCAAAAATAACGTACTTGTTCGCCCTGCACGGTTTTTCTCAAATTCCCCAATTGATCAAAAAGATAATCGGTTTTCAGATTCTGTCCCTCAGGATCTTCGACAACCCGCAGAATTCTCCCCAGAGCATCGTAAACACCGGTTCGTTTTTTGCCGGCTTGGTCCGTGATTTCCGCCGTGGTGCCGACCAGATCGGAAATCAACACCCCGGTCTTTTTCCGGATCTTGGCTCCGTCGGGGGAGATCGCCTCCCGTAACCTTCCGGCATCGTCATAAACGTTTGTCGTCCAGTTTTTCGCCTCTCCGACTCTGTAAGGGTTTGACATCCGGCTCACCCTCCCCGAAGAATCAAACTCCTTTTCAACGATAATATTTCCCTTCTCGTCAATCTTTTCGGTTTTAAATGGCCGTCCCAATCCGTCGAAATACGCCGTGCTCTCAATCCATTTGTTTTGATCGATTTGAGTTCGGCTCTTGACCCAAAATTCGTTGGCCTGATCGTTGTAAGTTTTCTCCACGATGCTTCCCCCGGCCGGAGGTACTAATCTTTTTAACCGCAATGTTTCCCAGTCATATTCAAATGTCGTTTCCCGTCCGTTGAGATCCGTTATGGAGAGCGGCAAACCCGAACTCATTTCATAGGTTGTGACCGTTTCGAAAGCCGCGTCGGCGGAATTCATCCCATCCCCGGGAATCGGGGTGGTAACCCTGACCGGATAAGCGTGAAAAGCCGGATCGAACTCGGTCCTTGTAATTTTTCCGTTCGCGTCAATCTGTTCAATCAGGTTTCCGTATTCGTCGAACTTTGCCCGGGTTCGGACAAAAGCCAGAGGATCATCGACCACCCCCTTGCCGCTGTCCCAAACTTTTTCCGAGGTCGGGTTTCCCCTTCCAACCTCCGGGGAGAGCTGGCCTTCGTCGAAGATTGTTTCAGACCGGGAAACCGCTTCTCCAACCGGGTTTTTGATCTCGGAAACCGAAACCAAATCGATCAGATTCCGGTTCTTGTAAATATCCTTTTTCCAATTCTCAACCTCCGGATCATTTATCAGATAAGTTGACTCCAAGGTTCTCAAAAGATTTTGGGGAACCGGTGTCGGGACGGGAGTCGGATTTGGATCGGGGTTTTCACCAAGGATCAGGCCGTTCCCGCCCCCCGGCTGGGGTTCAAATTGAAACTGGCTGGTTTTACTGGTCAGGACCGGAGTTTCTCTTAAATCAAGATTTCCCTCATACTCGAATTTGGTCGTTGCCCCCACTCCATCCCCGGTTTCGGGATCATAAACGAATCTTTCTTCATGAGTAACTCTGGGATGCCAATCTGCCGTGAAATCGGGATTGACGGCAAAGGAGTTTTTTTCCCAATGAATCAGGGCTTTCGAAACCAACACCCCGGTTTTATCGAAGGTCCTTTCCTCATAAACCATTCCCGCCAAGCCATCGTCAAAGCCAAATGAGCCGTTCACCTGCCCCTCCTGAGGATCATTACCCCGATGGATAAATCTTTCGACCGTAATATCTTCAGGGTTTTTGATGATTACCTTATACCCCCTGGGTTCTACAAACCGGGCCTCGTATTCCCAGGGGTATGGAGTTCCCTGTCCGGCTTTTTCGTACATTTCTCGGGTAATAACACCGAAATTTGCTTTTGCCGAAACATCCCCCGGTTGAACGGGAGATAATCCGGGAATTTCCCCGTAGGTAAAACGCTCCTCCCCGCCGGTCGGATAATAAATCCTTTCCATCCGACCGTAAACGTCATAGGAAAACCGGTAGCTCCCTCCGGTCGGCAGATCGATCCGGGTCAAAACAACGGGATTGAAAATCGTTTCTCCGCCCATTACCTTGGCCTCATTTTCTGAACTGAAAAGAACCTCCCCGGGTGGACGGTAGGAAATCTGTCCGTTGACAAGGTACCTGTCGCCAAGGTATTTCAGTGCCTGATCGAAATCCGTCAAACCGCTTTCCTGCGGGGTTTCCCCTTTTAGTCTTTTCCAATGAAATTTGAAAGTTCCGGTCATTCCGGGCAGAGAATAGATTTGCGGGTTTTCCTCATCAGTCGGCAAACCCGGAGCCGTCAGACCGAAAGGGGCTTTCAAATTTCTTTGAAGCGTGTCGGTCCAGGCTCCGTTTTGCAAATTAAAGGTATTGGTATTTCCGTTTCTGTCCTGAAATTTTTGAGCCTTCCGCACCGCCGGTCCCTGTCCGGTAGCGCCCAAAGGCGACAGACCCTGGGCAAATTCATAAAAGGACCCGTCCGGCATCAGCATTTTATAGGTTCCGCCTACCGAATCCTCAACATATTTGATATTCGAAGAATCCGTCGCAAAATAAATTCCGTTTTTGGTCGGCTGGGGAGAGCCAGCGTTGTAAACGTGGATTGAATCATCCGACCTCAATTCATGGGTTTCCCCGCTCGGAAGATGAACGATAATTCTTTTAATGATCGAATTGGTATTCCCCTGATTCGTTCCGTCCGGCAAACATTCCGCATCCATCAACGGAAAACCATGCTGGTCAAAAGGATTGTCCCAACCGACATATTCGATATAGGGAGTCGCCAGGCTGGTCGTCCAGCCCGAAGCCGACCGATCCGAGTAAAGCGCCTGATACAATGAATAACAAGAACTTCCGCTATTTAGCGGTTCCGAATTCAAGAAATTCAACCGCCAGACCTTGGACGAATAACTGATCGTAACGGGAACGTCGATTCCCCGACCGGGATAATTTCCGAGGGAAATATCCAGTTCCATTCCAAGCGTCGATGGATTAACCCTGCCATTTCCCCGTAAAACCTGATCCTTGTTCCCTTCGGTATATTTTGCCGGAGGTTGTGCCGGTGCGGGGGAAACCAGAGTTGACAATAGAAATAAACCTCCCCAAATGATCCCGAGTAAGTTATTGAACGACAATCCGTTTAATTGGCCATTTCTTTTTTTTTGAGTTTTTTTTGTGAAGTTTTTTTCAAGCATTTTTCTCTCCTTATTTTTTGCCATGGTGAGTTAAATCCAGATGTTTTCTTGCTTTCTTTTACCGTCGATAGAGAGCCGGAACCGGAATATCTCCGGGCACACCCCATTGAACGATCCGCTGTGAATTGTCGGAGGTTTGAAGAATGTACCAGGTCCCGTTTGAATTCCTCCAAACTCCTATGTCAGCCCGCCCATCCCCGTCATAATCGTTGGGAACCTCCAAATCCGAACTCTCGCCCCAAACGTAGGTCAGGAATTGAGCATCGGTACTTTTCTGAATGTACCAAGTGTTCCCCCGGCGAACCGCCAGATCCGCCTTTCCGTCGCCATCGTAATCGGCGACCGAAGGAAGGTCTCCGCTCAAACCGAAGGGAATCGCCTGAATCCCATCATCCGAACTTCGCTTGATATAAAAAGTGGGGGTTTGGCCCTCTCTCCAGACGCTTTTGTCGGTCTTTCCATCCCCGTCAAAATCCCTTGCCACCGGCAGGTCTCCAACCGTTCCGAAATGCTCCGACAAGAGAGCGCCGGAAGAACTTTTTCTGATGTACCAGTTACCATCAGCCGGCCGGAAAAGTGCGGCATCCGATCGGCCGTCCCCGTCGAAATCTCCGGTCGCCGGAATATCGCCATCGGTTCCGAAATAATAATATTCCAATCCCCCATCACCGCTTCTGATCAAATACCAGATTCCCTGCGAAGGGCGGAAAACACAAAAATCCGTTTTCCCGTCCCCGTCATAATCCCCCGGCGCGGGTTTATCTCCATCGGCTCCCCAGTTTTGAGAGGTTTGTTGGGAGTTTTCTCCGCCCATCACCCACCAGGTGCCGCTCGAAGGTCGCCAAACCGCCAGATCGGTCGGGGGAATTCCGGCCGCCTCCGCATCTTCGACGGCAAACAACCTTCCGCCCGCATAAATATATTCCTTGGAAAGAGGCGGATCGCCCTCGTTCAAACCTTTTGAATAAAAGGGGTTTATTAAATTGAGAAGGCTTTCCCGGCCCCCGTCGGCCACAGTCTTCTCCCGCATCCGGGCATCCTCCTCCAAAAATTTCAAACCCGCTCCCAGAACACCGGCGGCGACAAACAACAGCGTAACCACCGCCCACCAGTTTTTCTTTAGATAAATAATCCTCCTTTGGTAAACCGGCCGAAACTTTTTTCCAATTTCCTCCCTTTGGTTTTTTCCAACCATCTCCGACCCAATTTCCAACAAATGAAATCCATTTTCCGACAATAATTTTTCCGTGAGTTTTCTTTTCTTTTTCGACATTTTTGTCCCCCTAAATTAATTGTGAAATCGGTTAAAACTTTTATTGACACGCCACTTGAAACAAAAAAAAGACTTCTTGCCGAACGGGCAAAAAGTCTTTTTTGAAAAGAAAAAAACGGGTTGATGACCTGACAAAACAGGTCGTTTTCAAAACAAAAATCTAAAATTTTTAGGTTCCGGCCGATTTATTTTGCCGGAAGTGCCCGTCATTTTCTTTTTCCAACGGAAAACATTTAGGTCGTCCGTTCTTTATTAACCATCTCAAAAGTTCAGGCAAAAAATCGAGACCATTTTTTCGCAAAATCGTCTTCAAATTCCACCTTCAATTTACGGGCAAAACCTTTTGAGTCGATGGTCAGTTAAACTATCACAAGGAGCAAATCTCTGTCAACGGATAATTCGGATATTTTTCCTCTCCCCGGAAAAGGGTCAATTCCCCTTCTCCCGCAAAGGCCCGGTCAACAGACATTTAACAGTGGGTTAGCCACGTTCCAATTCTTTTCTCTTTCCTTTATTAAAAGGAGTTACTACGGCTTTCCGCATTTTTTTCCGGCGTTTGTGGCGCTCCATCCTCTCTTCGGTATCATCGGGATAACCGGTTCCGCCATTGACCAGCAATGCGACCAAAACCAAAAACAAAAGAGAAATCGCCGTGGTGTGAAGGACGAAGTCAAAGACGCTGTGAACCAATATCGCAAAACAACCGGCGAAAGCTCCGGCCACAACCCCCCGGCGATAGAGATTCTGGGTCTTAATGCTCTGAAATCCGTTGCGAATCAAACCGTACAGGAAAAAAATACCGATCGCCAGACCGACCAACCCGGCATCGGCCCAAACCTGGAGATAATCGTTGTGAGCCTGCTCCACCCGCTCCATTCCGTTAAACGTGTCGAATTTGGAATAGGCCACATCGAAGGCCCCGATTCCGTTTCCGAGAACCGGTTTATTTTTGATGACATCCCAGGTCACCGACCAGATATGTGTCCGGTTGGTTGTAATGTCGTTGGTTGAAGCGGTTTCGGCAAAACGGGTGAGGGAAGATTCACCGCCGACCAGGATCGAACCGGCGATGATAATCCCCACAAGCAAAACCGCCAGACCGCTTTTCAACACCAGATTCCAGGTGCTTTTGGCGTTTGCGGTTAAAATCGTTAAAAAGGCGATCTCGGCCAGCAAAGAAACCAAACCGCCCCGCGAACCGCTCATCAAAAGGGCAATCCCCATCAAACCGATCGCGGTCAGGTACAAAAGGCGTTTGTCGCGCGGGACCGAACCGGAAAAAAGCAATCCCAAAGGAAGTGCCATGGACATTTCCATGTAGGCCGCAAAATTGTGCCGGTTGACAAAAGAACCGAACGGAACCGCAAACGGCGATTCGTAAATTCCGTAAATTTTATTGGGGCTCAAAAAATACTGAAGAATGGCGAAAAAGGCGTAAATGAAACCGAAAATGGTGATCAGAAGGACTATCTTCCGGATCCTTTTGGCGCTGTTGATAAAGGTCAGAAATCCGGCAAAAAAGATCGCCAGAGCCAGAATATGAAATGATGTCAGTTTGGTCCAGTATGGTTCCAGCGACAATGTTCGCGGGATGCCCGAAACTCCGCCGATTTCGGCCAAAGAGCCGATCGGGATGATCTGGATCATTCCGTAGATAAAAAGGGCCAGAAGCGGGATTTGGATCAAACTCCTGTTTAACACGATCGTTCCCCGAATAAAGGAATCGACCGCCCACAACACGACCAGAGCGGCCGCCGTTAGGTAAACAATGGCGATTATCGGCTGATGGACCGCCCCGTAGATCAGGGTTGTGAAGATCAAAATTGCGCAAAGCAGAAAAAAAGCGGTCCGGTTTGCCCAGGTAATATTTTTATGTTGCTCCATTTTCAACTAACTTTTTCCAGACGGAAATCGTCGTACCAAAAGGCTCCGACGATCGGACAGTTTTCCCCGCAGTAGGTTCTGGAAGTCCGCAAGGTAACGGCCTCAGAGTTTTCAGGGGCGGTAAAAACAACTTTTACTTGTTTCCAATCGTTGGTTCCCCCCGGGAATGAATCGCTGGTTGTAATTATTTTATCGTCATTGGCGTTGACTATTTCAAGATTGGGCATTCCACCGCTTTTCAGATTTTCGGTGCGAACCCAGAAACTCAGTTGATACTTCTCTCCGGCCGTTACAGTTACGATTTGAAAAATATTGTAAAAAAGCCCCTCGTTCATTCCGTTAAAAGTTACCCTTAGACTGCGGTTCCCTTCTTTTTTTTGAGTCGGGTCGAGTTTGACATCCATCTTTTTGACCGGAGGCACCCGCCAGTTGAAATAGGTGTAATCGGTTTCCCCGATCGGATCTTCAAACCCGCCGTTCTGGATGGTCTCGGCGCGGGCCTTGGGTTCGATCCCCAAATCCCGGACAAAATCCACCGCCTCCCGATAAAAACGTTTTTCGTAAAGCCCCTGGGCAATGATTTTTGAAATCTCACGATTGGCCTGTTTTTCTTCGGGAGTCAATGAATTCCACATCCGGAGGGAATCGGTCGGGCGGTCCTTCACGGCGTAGAATTTGGCCAATCCGGCCCGCACACCGGGCGAATCTCCGGCGATTTTCTCAAGCTTTTCCGTATTCTGTTCGTAATAATCCCAGGCGATGGAAAAAACCTGTTCCCGGTAAACCGCATTGGTTTCCGCCGCCTTCTGAAGTTCGTCAAAGGCCTCCTGATCCCTGCCCTGGCGAAGGTAAAAATTACCCAGTTGCCAGTGCGGATAAGTGTAATTCGGAGCCAGTTCAACGGCTCTTAAAAAAGCCTTTTCAGCGTTTTCCGGGTGATCGGACTGTTCATAAGCCCTTCCAAGTTCCAGCCACCAGGAGAATTTATTGGGAGCCAGTTTGACGAGTTTTTGAAACCGTTCGACCGATTGATTCAATTGTTCGGGCGAATATTCTCCCTTTTTGGAGTTGGCGTCCAGCCAATTGGCCAGTGGATCATCAGGTGAAAAATCCAGAGCGATCCCGGCTATGGTCTCAGCATTCGGCTCGGTCGGCGAGGTCAGATCCGCCAACATATTTCCCAGTTGCCAGCGAACCGAAAACCAGCCGAATAAAAGCCCGCCAATTATTACCAAAATCAAAATAATCCGGGCCGCCAGATTTTTGGAACTTCTTTCCAGCAAATTTTTGTTTGTTTTCTGCTCCACTTTGAAATTATTTTTAAACCCGATCTTTTGAGAAAGTTGGTCTTACAAAATTTATTTAATCTATCTTGTCAATTTGATGAAAGAAAGGCAAATTAGAAAATTTGTAATTGATAATTTGTTTAAACTTCTCTTTCCCTTAAATTTGAATGCTCCAAACTTTCCCATTCTCGGCTTCTTTTCTAAGCCTTTTTTTTCCGTTAAAATCACAATTAATATGATTGCAGACAAAAAGGAAAGAACCCGGGAAATAATCAAACGGCTCAAAAAGGAATACCCCGATGCCACCTGTGCGCTCGAACACACCAATCCCTTCGAACTTCTGGTCGCCACCATTCTTTCGGCTCAATGCACCGATGAACGGGTCAATCTGGTCACCGCCAATTTGTTCCGTAAATACCGAACCCCGAAGGATTACGCCGATGCCCCGCTCGAAGAATTGTCGGGCGATATTAATTCGATCAATTTTTTCAACAACAAGGCCAAAAACATCAAAGCCACGGCCGAGAAAATCGTCGGTCAATTCGGCGGGAAGGTCCCGGATAAAATGGAAGACCTCCTGACATTAAACGGGGTCGCCCGCAAAACTGCCAACGTCGTTCTGGGAAACGCTTTCGGAATTGCCTCCGGCGTGGTGGTCGACACCCACGTCAAAAGGCTTTCGAACCGGCTCGGTCTGACGACGGAAACGGATCCGAAAAAAATCGAAATGGTTCTTCAGGAACTGGTTCCCAAAAAGGATTGGGTGATGTTTTCCCACTGGCTGATCTATCACGGACGAAGGGTTTGTCAGGCCCGCAAACCCCGGTGCGAAAAATGCGTGCTTGAGGACATTTGTCCGAAGGTTGGAGTCGTTTGAAGGAAAAAAAGAACCTTTTCCGAATTGCGTTTTCGAGAGGTCGCGGAAAGTTTTTTTTGATTAAAATTCGATTCCCTGTTGAGCGTAGATCCCGGCGTGAAAAGGATGTTTGACCTCTTTCATTTCGGTCACCAGATCGGCCATCTCAACCAGTTCTTCCGGCGCATTTCGCCCGGTCAGAACCAGATGCAGGGCCGGTTGGGCGGCTTTCACGGTTTCGATCTCGGATAAAACCTTTTTCAGATCGAGGAACCCGTAATCGAGCACATAGACGATTTCATCGAAAACCAAAAGGTCATAATCCCCGCTTCGCATTTTTTCCACGCATAAGCCCCAGGTTTCCTCGCTGGTTTTAATATCCCCGGCCTTATCGTTCGTGTCCCAGGTAAAACCGTCGCCCATCGTATGAACTTCAATCCCGAGTCTTTCCAAGGAATCGTGCTCGCCGTAACGATCCGTTTTTGATTTCATAAACTGGATCATACAGCATTTTAAGCCCTGTCCGGCGGCACGCACCATAAGACCGATGGCGCAGGTGGTTTTGCCCTTGCCGTCGCCGGTGTTGACCATCAACAGGCCGCGGGTTTTTTCACGATAATCCTCCCGCCGCCATTTGTATCGTTTTTCTTTGGTTTCCGGCATCTTGTCCGTAAAAAAAGAGGACGCCGAACTCGAAGCCGGGACTCTTTGAGGTTTTACCTAAAACCCCGAAAAGTTTCCGGCCGGTTGGTGTCCTTTTTTGTTTGAAAATATCAGGCTAAAAGCAGTTCCGATTCGCGATCCGGTTGATTTTCGTCACATTTATCAACCGCTTCCAGCATGGCCTCGACAATCTGTTTTTCGCATTCGTCCCAATCGCCTTCGACCCTGCAACCGGCGGCGTTCTTATGTCCGCCGCCGCCGAACTGTTCGGCCACGCGGGCCACATTTATCTCACCCTTCGAGCGGAGGCTGACCCGATAGGCATTGGGCTGAACCTCTCTCATATAAACGACTGCGACGATTTCTCTGGCCGACAACGGGATATTGACGAAACCGTTGTTATCGCCGTCGACAGCCTCGGCATCCCGGGCCATCGCCATCGACTGTCTCATCCAGGCCAGACGACCGGTTTCGTCCCGTTTGACCGTTGAAAGAACCTGCCGCATCAATTCGATCCGGCTCCAGGAATAACTGCTGTAAACGGTCTCCGAGATCCGGGCCGGTTTGACGCCGACCTTGACCAGTTCTGAGGCAACTTTCAAGGTTCTTTCGGTGGTGTTCGGAAAATGAAAGGAACCGGTATCGGTCACCAAAGCGAGATAAACGCACTCGGCAATTTCTTTGGTGACGCGCCCGCCGATGGCCTTGCAGAGATTGTAAATCATCTCCCCGACGGCCGAGGCGGTCGAATCGATCCAGTTGATCGTGCCAAAATGCTCGCAGGTCGAATGATGATCGATATTGACGACCAGCTGGTTTTCCAGATTGCGAATCCCGGGCCGGCCTATATCCGAACATTCAATGACAAAAACCGCATCGTAAGAGCCGTTGATTTCGGCGACTTTTTTTATTTCGTCGGCCCCCGGCAGTCCCTGGTACGAAAACGGAATGTCGTCTCTTAGGATAACTTCCGCCTTTTTACCCAGCGATCTGAGCAACCAGCAAAGTCCCAAAGAAGAGCCGATACCGTCCCCGTCCGGACGAACATGCGTGGTTATGGCAAAACTCTGTTTATTTTCAATTACTTCAATTACTTGACTTAACACTTATAAACTATATGAAAAATGAGGGAAGCATTTTTCATTCCATCCTTATTTTTCAAAATTCTGATTAGGCCAGATCTTCCAATAATTCTTCGATCCGGGCGGCATTTTCTTCGACCGTATCCCGGACAAAATGAATCTGTGGAGCGTGGTGAAGATCAAGATTCAAAGCCAATTGCTGGCGGACAAATCCGGCCGCACCTCTCAAGGCTTTCATCGCCATTTCAATTTCATTTTCATCGCCCTCAACCAGAACGAAAACCTTGGCATCGCGGAGGTTTTCGGTTACTCGCACATCTGTTACCGTAACGGCGATCAATCGCGGGTCTTCCAATTCAAACCCGACGATCTCGGTGATCTCCTCCCGCAACATCTCTCCAAGTCTTTCCGAACGATGCATAAAAATCTTTTTTATCCGGGAGTTAAAATCTGCGGTTCTCCGCGGATAATTTAAGGTCCTTTTTTTACCGCCTTAAAGTTCAGTCGGGGCAATTTGCTCGATGATGAACGCCTCGATTTCGTCGCCCACTTTGATGTCATTGTAATTGACCAGACTGATACCGCATTCGTACCCCTGTTTGACCTCGTTGACATCATCCTTAAAGCGTTTCAGCGAAGCGATGTCGCCATCCCAGATAACCACGCCGTCGCGGATCAAACGGGCCTTGGCCTGGCGCCGGATGAGGCCGTCGGCCACGCGGCAACCGGCGATCGTTCCGACCTTGGAAACCTTGAAAGTGTCCTGAACCTGAGCTTTGCCCAGAATGACCTCTTTCTCGATCTTGTCGAGCATTCCGATCATCGCCGCCTTGATCTCCTCTTCGACCTTGTAAATGATCGAATGGAGCCGGATATCGACCTCTTCCTGTTTGGCGACCTCGGCCGCTCTGGCTCCCGGTCGAACGTTGAAACCGATGATCACGACGGCCGTCGAAGCCTCATCGGATTGGGTGGCCGAGGCGAGCAGGACGTCCGATTCGCTGATTGCTCCGACACCGGAGCGAATGACCCGAACCTTGACCTTTTCGGTCGAAAGTTTTTCCAAAGTGGCCCGCAGAACCTCGACCGATCCCTGAACGTCCGCCTTGAGAACGATAAGAAGTTCCTTGATCTCGGCCAGACCGAGAGATTCGATTCCCCGTTTGGTCGTCTTGAGCATGGCCAGTTGCCGCGCCTGAAGTTGCCGCTGACCGGCGATGGTCTGCGCTTTGTCGAAATCGGAAACGACCTGAAAAGTGTCGCCGGCCTGCGGAACGCCCTGTAAACCAAGGACCTCGACGGGTGTCGCCGGCGGGGCCTCATCGACCGTTTCGCCGCGGTCGTTAAACATTGCGCGGACTTTTCCGTAATACTGGCCGACAATAAACGGATCGCCGACCCGCAGGGTTCCCTGCTGAACCAGAACCGTCGCCACCGAACCGCGCCCCTTGTCGAGTTTGGCTTCCAGCACAACTCCGGAAGCGCGCCGGGTCGGGCTGGCCTTTAACTCCAGAATATCGGCCGACAAAAGGACCGTTTCCAGCAAGGTGTCGAGATTTTCGTGTTTTTTGGCCGAAACCGGAACCATCTCGATATCACCGCCCCAATCGATCGGCTGAAGCCCTTGACCGGCCAGTTCCTGTTTGACCTTTTCGACATTGGCGTTGGGAGAGTCGATCTTGTTGATGGCGACGATGATCGGAACATCGGCGGCCTTCGAATGTTCGATCGCCTCGATGGTCTGGGGCATAACCCCGTCATCGGCCGCTACAACCAGGATCACGACGTCGGTCGCCTTGGCTCCCCTGGCCCGCATCATGGTAAAAGCCTCGTGGCCCGGAGTATCAAGGAACACAACCCTTCTTTGTTCTTCGGGATTGTCCGGGTTGTTGACGTAAACGCTGTAGGCGCCGATATGTTGCGTGATTCCGCCGGCCTCACCCTCGGCGACATTATCGGAACGGATGGCGTCAAGCAGTGAGGTTTTTCCGTGATCGACGTGCCCCATTACAGTAACCACCGGAGGACGCGGCAATTCCTCATCGTCGGCATCGGCCGCGATCAGTTCTTCAAACTCCTGTTCGATGACCATTTCCTCAAACGGAACGAAACTGACTTCGAAACCGAAATCATGGCCCAGATCCTTGGCCATCTGCTCGCCGATCGGCTGATTGAGCGTGGCAAAAATTCCGCGTTTGACCAGCAATTGAACGATGTCTCTCGGAGTAACCCCGAGCGAATTGGCAAATTCGCGAATCGTCGCCCCTTCGGTCAGACGGACCTGTTTGGACTTATCGGTGCTGGCATTCCCGATTTGCTCAATGATCCGGTCTTTGATCGATTTCGGAGGCGGAGCGGCAAACTCCCTTTCCTGAAACCTTCCCTGCGCTTCGTATTTTTTGCCTTTCTTCCCGCGACCGAATTTTTTGCGTTGATCGGCCGGGGGAGTATAGGTGATTTTCGGGGTGGAGGTTTCGCCCGGCGTTCCCCGCAGGTCGGTTTTTCGGCCACCCGTGCGACGGGCATCTTTTTTGCCCTTTTGTTTGTCGGTTTTTAATTTTCCGGTCTTGGTCGGGGTGTCGCTGACGACCCGGTCGCCCGGTTTTATACCCTTATCCAAAGCCTGTTTGGTTAAGGTCAAAACCTTGACCTGAGTGCCGGTTTTAGAAGTCCGTTGGGGTTCCGCCGGTTGTTTTTCGGCAAGTTTTTTAATCTGCGTTCCGTTGGTTCCCTCTTCCGGGGTTTCCTCGGATTTCACCGGAGGCGTTTCGGCTTTCGTCTCTTCTATGGCCGGGGCTTTTTCGGGAATTTCCTCGACGATTTCCGGCTTTTCTTCGATTTGTTCCGGCTTGGCCTCAACTTTTTCAACTTCCGGCAAGGGCTTTTCTTCGATCTCCTTCCTCGTCAGTTTTTTGATCTGCCGGGTGACGATTTTCGGTTTTTCCTCCTGAGCTACCGGAGTTGCAACTTTGGGAGCCGGTTTTTCCTGAACCACTTCAGGTCTTTCCAGAACGGGAGGCGTTTCGACGGCGGGTTCTTCCTCTTTTTTTATCTTTTTGACGGCCTTTTTCTTGATTACTTTGATGGCCCGCTTTGGTTTCGATTCAACTTTCGGAAAATACTTATTACTCACCTTTTCGGCCAACTCCTTGCTGACCGAATTGGAAGGAACGCTGACATCTGCGCCTTCGCGGCGCAAATCCTCAATGATCCTTTTCGTATCTTGTTTAAGTTCTTTGGCTAAATCGTAAATCCGAACTTTTTTACCTATTGGCATATTTCTCTAATATTGGTTGAATCTATCGTAATTTACGATTAAACAATTTTTCTTTTTTTTCGCTTAATCCATAAATTACCTGATTGTCTTTTTAATTTTTCGAAGAATCATCTTCCGATCCCTCATTTTCCGGGTTTTCACCGTTTTCTTCCGACAAACTCTCCGTTTCCCCGACCTCATCCGCCGATTCCGAAGCATCAACCGTCTCCTCGGTTTCGACCTTTTCGGCCGCCCCCTCGGATTCCTCGGCAATCGGGTTCAGTTCTTCGGACGTCAAGGGAATCAAAAGCACATCGCCGACCTCGATCTCATCGTCGCCGGTCATTTCGATGGCATCTTCGAGGGAAAGCTCGGTTGAAGGGTTGACAACTTCCGCAACCACGGTCTTATGAGCCGAAATTTCAACCATTCCCTCTTCATTGTTCCATTCAACTTCGATGCTTTCACCGGTTTTATCCTGCGATTTGAATTGCTTTCGGGCGGCCTCCTTCATCGCTTCGATAACCTTCTCCTGATCTTCCTCCTCACCTTCGGAAACGGATTCGGTTCCCTCATCAACCGCGGTTTCGATGACTTCTTCGGAAGATCCCTGAGCGCCGTCTTCGGATTCCTCCTCCTGACCTTCGGTTTCGGTTTGTTCGGCTTTGGCCTTAACAATGTCCTGTGCGGCCGAGAGAATTCCCAGAGCTTCATCCATACTGATGTCCAGAACCTCCACCAGGTCATCAATGCTGGTTTCGGCCAGTTTTTCAACATCTTCGATTCCGCCATCTCTTAGGGAATCGGCCTGAGCCACCGAAACGCCCTCCAGAGCGGTGATCGGAACGGCCTCGCCGGCGGCCATCATTTTGCCCATCTTCTGAGCAATTTCTTTCTTAAGCAGATCCTCGCTGATAATATCAATGTCCCAACCGACCAAACGGGTTGCCAGCCGAACATTCTGTCCCCGCTTCCCGATGGCCAGCGACAATTGATCCTCATTGACGATGACCTCCATCTTGCGGTTGTTGATGTCGGTGATCCGCACCTGCGAAACCTTGGCCGGGCTGAGGGCGTTGGCGGCAAAGACCGAAGGTTCGTCCGACCATTCGATGATGTCGATCTTTTCGCCCCGGAGTTCCTTGATGATCGACTGAACCCGCGAGCCTTTCATTCCGACGCAGGCTCCGACCGGATCGACGTCCTTTTCATTCGAGGCGACGGCGATCTTGGCCCGGTCTCCCGGCTCGCGAACCGCCGATTTGATGATAACGGTCTCATCATAAATTTCCGGAACTTCCATCTCGAACAACCGTTTAAGCAGTTCGGCCGATGAACGGGAAACCTTGATCTGCTGCCCCCGAAGGTCTTTGGTCACATCCTCGATGACCACCCTGATCCTCTCGCCCTGATTCCAGGTTTCGCTCCGGGATTGTTCCGAACGCGGCAAAATGGCCTCCAGATTGTTCCCCAGATCGACGATGATGTCTCCCCTTTCGAACCTTTTGACGACACCGTTAATCAGGGTTCCGATCCGATCGACGTATTCCTCGTAAACCTTCTCGCGAACCGCCTCCCGCACTTTTTGAACCAGAATTTGTTTGGCCGTTTGAGCCGCGATCCGGCCCAGTTCCTCGGTCGGCAGTGGAATCAAAAGCATATCGCCGACCTCGATCTCATCGTCGCCGGTCATTTCGATGGCATCTTCGAGGGAAAGCTCGGTTGAAGGGTTGACAACTTCCGCAACCACGGTCTTATGAGCCGAAATTTCAACCATTCCCTCTTCATTGTTCCATTCAACTTCGATGCTTTCACCGGTTTTATCCTGCGATTTGAATTGCTTTCGGGCGGCCGCCTTTACCGCTTCCTTCATCGCTTCGATAACCAGTTCGCGATCCAATCCCTGTTCGTTGCACAGCGCTTCGATGCTTTGTCCGATGGTCGTCATAAATTCTTTATAGCTTCAAATTGGGTCAAAGGGTACGGAAAAACTTCGGAAAAGTTGTTTTGAACACCTATCCGAAAGCCGTCATTTCTTTGCCTTTTTCAACTCCTCTTCAATGTCAAACTCCAGATTGGCCTTGGCCACCGCTTGATAGGGAATGGTTGTCCGGCCGCTGGTTCTGTCGTCGAAAACGATTTCCTCGCCCCGGATCTCAACGATCCGGCCCCGATAATGTTTTTGCCCGTTGATGGCCTGAAGGGTTTTTACCTTGGCCTGTTTTCCGGTGAACTTTTCAAAATCCGAAATCGAGTAAAGCCCCCGTTCAAGCCCCGGCGATGAAACCTCAAGGATGTAGGCGGTCGGAATCAGATCCTCGGCCTCTAAAACCTCACTCACCCGGGCATCGATCAGGGCGCAATCCTCGTGGGTAATTCCGGCGGGTTTATCAATAAAGATCCTGACGGTTTTTTTCTGGCCAGAACCGACAATTTCAGCGTGAACCAGTTCCAGCCCGTTATCCCGAACAACCCTTTCGGCGATCGCTCTGAGTCTTTGTTCAACCGACTGTTTACCCATTTTCGTTAACCCAAAATAAAAAGTGGGCGCGAAACCCACAGCACACGCTCCTACGCATCGCAGGAAACGAATATCATACATTAAACCAAAACCGGATGGCAAGCCGGCTATTCGAGGTTTTCCTTGATCTTATCCATCCCCTGACTCATTTGTTTGAACTTTTGTTCCAGAATGCCGAAAGACTCTTTTGTATTTTGTCCGGAGAATTCATCGAGCAATATTCCGAAATCCTTGGCATTGGCCTTCAACCCGTTTGTTTCCCTTTTGAGGATCTTCATTGATTCCGATTCTTCGGCCAGCCCTCCGCCGGCCTTCTTAGCTTCCTTCACCCCCCAATGCGTGATACTGACGACATCGGCCCTTCTCGTTTCGGCGATCCAGCCCTGGCGGCTGAGTTGTTTGAAAATATCGGGATAATTACCCAAAAAACCAAGACCTTTAACCAGCTCCTTTAAATCAACTTGGTGCGAATCTTTTCCGCCGGTTTCTTCATAAAGTTTTACTAAAACTTTGTGGTAAACGTTCATAAATTTTTTTTTCCGAAAAAAAGGTTTGATTAATTCCCCAAAAACAACATTAAATAAAAACCGATCAGACCAAAACCGCAACGCTTTCAAACGCCAACCGAGCGACCCCCAGAATTCCGGCATCATCCCCGCATTCGGCCCGGACAATTTTAGCACGTTCGGCCGGTTCGCGATAAGCCCTTTGCTGAACGACCAGACGGGTTTGCGGAATGAAAAGATCCCACCCGGCGGCGGCCCCTCCGCCGATGACGATCACCTCGGGATTGAGAACATTTACCAGACCGGCCAGGGCGATTCCCAGGTAAAACCCCTGTTTTCTGAACACCTCCAGAGCCAGTTCATCTCCGAGTTTTCCCGCTTCATAAATTTCAAGAGAAGAAAGATGAACCTTTTCCGGAAGTTCCGATTTTGGATATTGACTCCCCAGTTCACGGGTCAACCTGACGATGGCCGTGGCCGAAGCGTATTGCTCGACGCATCCTCTCGATCCGCAACCGCAGGGCGCACCGAACGGCTCGACCCCGATGTGACCGATCTCACCGGCCGTTCCGTCCACCCCGCGAAGAACCTTCCCGTCAATAATGATCCCGCCTCCGACGCCCGTTCCGAGCGTCACGCAAATCGAGTTGTCAAACCCTTTGGAGGCCCCCTGCCATCTTTCACCGACCGCCGCGGCGTTGGCATCATTTTCCAACAGGCAGGGCAAATTCATTTCCGATTCAAGCGCCGCCGCCATCCGGAAGCCGTCGAGAGCCGGAACGTTCGGGGCTTTGAGGATTATCCCCTTATCGGACTTGACGATCCCGGGAACCGCCGCGGCTATGGCCTTAACCTTTCCGCCGTTCCCGACCGCCTCTATGCATTCCTGAGCGGATTTTCTGATGGCGATCACGATTTCGTGAGCGCTTTCCGATTTCGGGGTCTCCCTTTTGGTTCTGTAGAGGATGGCGCCGTCCCGGTCAATTGCGGACATTCGCAAATTGGTTCCCCCCAAATCAGTTGCTAAGACAATCTCATTCATTAATTTTCCTAAAATGCCCCCTTTTTAGTCCTGCAATTTGTTTTGCGCGTTTTCCAGCGAAACGGAATCCCCCAAGATCGTTAATATATCATTATAACGTATTACAGTTGAACCATTTGGAGGAACTAGTTGCCCCTCACGGCGGAGGGCAACAACCAAGCACCCACGCAATTTCAGATTGGCCAGACTGACTCCCAGACTTTTGCCCGAGGTCACCCTCACCTCGGCGATCTTTTCGTTCTGGTTTTCGCCCCGCATCGCCAGCAGTTTGAACAGGCTGGGCCTCAGAACCATATTTTCCAAAATTGCGGCCGCCGCATGAACCGGACTCATGGTTTCGATCCCGGCTTCGGTGAAAGCGGAAAAATTCGAGGTGGTGTTGGCGCGGGCAACAATCCGTTTTTCCCCGAAATTTGAACGGATCACCTGACTGATCAAAATGTTGACCTTATCGCTCGGAGTGGCCACGATCACAACTTTGGCGTTTGGAACGCCGGCCTTTCGAAGGACATCAATATTGCTTGCATCCGAACAATAAATATTGGCCCCCTTGATTTTCTTCGCCTCGGCGCAATTCTCCTTGTTGGTATCGATTATTGAGATGTTCTCCCCGGCCTCGACCAATTTCTCAGACAAAATTCGCGCCGTTTCATCCGCCCCAACAATAACTGAAAGTCTTGGCATAACTCTAAATACCCGGGCCAACCACCCGGCGGCCGTCCCTTCGATCAAAACAGTACCCAATATGACGGCAAAAACCAAAGCCACCATGGTTTTTCCCTCGGTATAACCGTGACCGGGAAGTTCAAGTGCAAAAAAAGTCGCCACCGAAGCCGCAACGATTCCGCGCGGCCCCAAAAATGAGATAAACAGCTTTTCTCTTTTTTTTAATTCCGACCCCCAGGTCGAAAGAAAGACCCGAATCGGCCTTACGGCCACCATCACAAGAATCACGATCAAAAGTCCGCGCCAGCCGATGGCGGCCAGATCTTCCAACCTCAGGCTGGCGGCGAGCAAAATAAAAACTGCGGAAATGGCGATCGAGGCCAGATCCCCCTTGAATTCCTCAACATCTTCCTTATGCGGTATATCCAGCGAACCGATGACGATCCCGGCGATGGCGGCCGCCAGTACTCCGGATTCGTGAGCAAACAGTTCGGCAACAGTATACGCAAAAAGGGCGCTTCCCAAAATGGCCAAACGGGCATACTTCGAAGGAAGAAGATGAAACCGGTTGGAGATAAGCCAGATGTAAAGCCCGACAAAAACTCCGGTGATCAATCCCGCCAGAACGGTTTGGATTCCGTGTTTTACCACATAGGTCCATTCGCCCTTATCGGTAATCGCGGTGAAAATGATCGCCGCCAATATGACCCCAAAAGGGTCGGCAATGACCGACTCGCTTTCCAAAGTCGAACGAACTCGACGGTTGACTTTGACTTTTTGGAGGATCGGCGTGATGACGGTCGGCCCGGTGACGGAGATCAGGGCGCCGAAAAGGAAACTTATCTCCCAGGAGATCCCCAACAGGTAATGAGCCAAAATGGCCGCCAAAACCGTGGTTATCAAAAGACCGACGGTGGTTAACCCGGCAACCGCCCGGGTGGTATGCCTCAGATCGTAAACGTTCAAAAGCAATCCGCCTTCGAAAACAACCACCGCCACCGACATTTTGACGATCAGACTAAACCCCTCTTTCAGGAAATTGGGTTGGATCAGGCCCAGCAGGTCGGGCCCGAACAATAAACCCGCCAACAAAAGAGGGCCGGTGGCAGGCAGACGAAGTCTTTCGGCAATAATTTGAGACGAGGTTCCCACCAGCAAAACGCAAACCAGCGTAACCAACATTGCCAATACCGGGCTTAGGTTTGATAAATAGGCTTCGAACATTTAGTCTTCCACTCGAAAAAATCATTTTTCGATTCGAAACTTTCCGTTTTCCCAAATCAGGTTGTAAAGTTTCTCACCCTTTTCGCTAATTTCAAAATCACCGTCCTGTTCCAGAATCTTTTTGGAAAAAACCTCTATTTTGGTTCCAAAACGGGGAAAATCGTAGATCGTTTTCCGGTTATACTTCGGAACTTCGCGGGTTGAGACATCGATCCATTCCTTATTTTTGTATTCCAGAAAATAATAGTCATCCTCCGCCTCTCCAAACGTATTGAATCCGATGACATAAGACTTGTCGGGCCGTTTGAAAAGCGCCATTTTGAAACCGTCCTGGGCTCCGTCGCCGCCCGCCTCAAGATAACCGTTGGCCGCATCCTCGACGGTCAGATACTTTTCCAAATACGCCTTTTTATCGCGTTCACAACATTCGATAAAAAAATACTTCTCCGGCAAAAGCATGAAAAACTCTCTGACCGAACCCGGGCCTTTGGCCGGATTATCGGCTTTTGGTTCCTTTTCATTTTCGGGGGAAAGTTCGCCGACCCGATCCAAAGATGGAGAAACGGGGAGTTCGCCTTTTTCGGCATTGTCCCTTTGCCCCTCGGTCTTCTTCGTAGAATTTTGCCCCGCAGCCTCTTTTTCGGCATTGGCAAAACAACCCGGCAAACACAATAATAAAAGAATCAATTGAAAACCTATCAATTTGAAAGTCATATTTCCTTTTGCTCCGCAAAAAATCCATTGGTGTTCATCTTTGAAAATTTAGGCGAAAAAGTCCGAAATTTTCGGGTTTTGGCGATCAAGCCTGGAAAATCGTCCGGTTTCCCTCAATTCCGCCCAAGAAAAACCCGCGAAACTTTAGCCTTAACCCCGTTCAATTTTAACTTTTATCGACGGAAACCTCCCAACAAACCTACCATAGAAGTCAATTTTTTTTTTATTGCCCCCTTTTAAGCCGTTCGGGTTTCAAAATGCTCCCTTTTTATGATATAAAGAAATACAAAAATTGAAGCTCAGGAATTTTCGTAAAGTCAATGATACTTTACCTTTAATTTTTGTATTACTTTCCAACTTTTTATTGACATCATGGAACAATTCGTGTAAAAGATTCAAAGGTTTGATTTTTTTGAAATTATCATTAAACGCGAAACAAGAGGAGAACTATGAAAACCAAATTATGGATCAGCAAGGCACTGTCAATGTGCTTAATTGTTGCCACAATCGCAACTTACTCGATGGTTGCTTTAGCCAGTACGGATAAAGTGGCCGGAGAGCTTTTTATTACCGGAAAAAATGTTAATGGCGTGATGGTTAACGGCGAAGCAGCCCAAAATGGCCGTTCCATCTTTTCCTCTACCACGATTGCGACCCCTGATAATACTAACGCATCTATCAATTTAGGAAAGGTTGGAAATATTAAACTTGCTCCGAACACCACCTTAAATCTTTCTTTTAATGAAAATGGAATAAGCGGCGAACTTTTAGCCGGACAGGTTACGGTTTTGAATTCCGAAAATCCGGTCAATCTAAGCCTGCTCAATGGTAAGGTAGTCAAACTCAATGCCGGTGAAACCGCCTCGGCCGGAAATTCCAAAGCTGATGACGATGATGCGGCCGGAAAAGGCGGATCGGCTTGGTTTATTTACGCTTTGATTCTTGGTGGCGCCGCGGCGGGGATTATTTTAGCGGCAACTTCAAACAATAACGATTTGGATCTTGGTGGCGGGGTTTCCGTTGTCAGTCCGTCCCGTTAATGTTTTTCAAACCTTTTCTTGAAGTTAAGTTTTTTTATCGTATAATGGGAAAGGGTTTTATATATTTTTTTTAAGGATTGATACAGGAGGAAATTAAATCAATGCTCGGCACAAGTATGATTCGAAAATCTATAACATTTTTTACTGCCGTTGCTGTTTTATGTGTTTATTCCATGACGGTTTTAGCCGCTCCCAAAGACGGGATGGGTGAAATTACTGTAAACGGAACAGTCACTGTAAATGGACAAGCCGCGGTTTCCGGTTCGACAATCACTTCCGGAAGCACAGTAGTAACTGGAACAAACTCATCTGCAATAATCAATTTAGGGGAAAACGGTCGGGTTGAGATCCTTTCTGATTCGACTCTGACTCTCAAATTCAACTCCAACAGCATCGTCGGAATGCTCGACTCCGGAAAAATTCGCGTTTCAAACAAAGCGGGGATCGCCACTTCATTCACAACCAAGAATTCAACTGTGATTGCCGATGCCGGTCAGGCCAACACCTTCAGTATTGACGTTGGTTGCGGAGACACGGCCCGGTGTACTCAAACTTTGGTGGAAACGACCTCCGGTTTGGTTACCTTGCGCAACGGAACCACGGACAAACAGGTTGCCGCCGGAACCGATGCTTCGATCGGTAATCCCTCGCAAACCGGTTGTCAGCCCTGTATGCGTCCGGGCGGCGGTCCGCCTCCGGCAATTGCCGGTATCGGAACCGGCGCACTGGTTGCAATTCTTCTGGCTTCCGCCGGTGCCGTTGGCGCCGCCATCGCCCTCGGAACCAAAAAGGATGTTGATTTGGGCGGAGGCGTGGTAGTAGTCAGTCCAAACCGTTAAGCTTTTGTTTCAACTTATCTAATCGATTTAGATAATTGCGGGTCTCGTTCTTAAAAAACTTGGCCCGCATAATTATTTTTTTGGTTTGTGAATTATTTAACAAATTAGTTATTTATATATTTTTTGGAAATTATTAAGAAATTATTTTAGGAACTGGTTTTATTTTTTATGCATATAGCAGTTATCGGAACGGGATATGTTGGTTTGGTTACCGGCGCCTGCTTTGCGGAGTTCGGCGTCGAAGTAACCTGTGTTGATGTTGATAAGGATAAAATTGACCGCCTCAACCGGGGCGAAATTCCCATCTATGAACCGGGATTGGACAAGATCGTCGGGAAAAACGTTTCGGCCAATCGGCTCCATTTTACAACCGATATCAAATCGGCGGTCGAACAGGCATTGGTGGTTTTTCTCGCCGTAGGAACTCCGCCAAAAGAAGACGGTTCTCCCGATATGAGTTATTATCGGCAGGCCGCCAAGGACATTGCCGAATCCATGAACGGCTACAAGGTTTTGGTAACCAAATCAACCGTTCCGGTCGGGACCGGCCAATGGCTGAGAAATTTTGTTCAGGAAAACCTAACCGTTGACACCAATTTCGGCGTCGCCTCAAATCCCGAATTTTTGCGGGAGGGCGCCGCCATTGAGGATTTTATGCGGCCCGACAGAGTCGTCATCGGCAGTAACGAAGAAGATGCCATCGCCATTATGAAGGATCTCTACCGGCCGCTTTACCTGATCGAAACCCCGATCGTCATCACTTCTCTTGAAGCCGCCGAATTGATCAAATACGCCGCCAATGCCTTTCTGGCCACCAAGATCACCTTTATCAATGAGATCGCCAATCTCTGCGACCAAATCGGTTGCGACGTTCACGATGTCGCCCGCGGGATGGGGATGGACAAAAGGATCGGCAATAAATTTCTTCATCCCGGCCCCGGCTACGGAGGCTCCTGCTTCCCCAAAGACACCCGCGCCCTCTCCACCGTCGCCCAACAATTCGGCTCCAAAACCCTGATCGTGGACACGGTCATCCGCGTCAACAATCTCCAGCGGCAGGTGATGATCGAGAAGATCGAAAAGCTGGTTGGCGATCTGAACGGAAAACAAATCGCGGTTCTCGGCCTTTCATTCAAGCCGGAAACCGATGATATGAGGGAATCACCGGCCATAGATATTATCAAGTCGATGTTGGAAAGAGGAGCCAGGATCAAAGCCTTTGACCCGGTCGCCATGGATGAGGCCAGACATTGTTTGCCGGACATAGATTACGCCCCGAATGAATATGAGGCCATCGAAAACGCCGAGGCGCTCGTTTTTCTGACCGAATGGAACCAATTCCGGGCTCTGAATATGGAAAAGGTCAAAAAACTGCTCAAATCGCCAAAAATCGCCGATTTGCGGAACATTTACGAACCCAAGGATATGAGAAGACTCGGATTTGAATACGTCGGGGTTGGAAGGTAAGATTTCTACGAAGAAAAAGACCTGAACGAGAATTTATTTTTGATAAAACGATCCGAAGGAATGAAATAAACTGCCCGTTTTTTGTCATTTTCAAAAAACTCAAAACCAATAATTTTTATGTCATTCACTGAAAAAGTTCTGGTAACCGGAGGCGCGGGTTTTATCGGTTCAAATTTGGCCGACGAGCTGATCAAACAGGGAGCCCGGGTTTGTATCATTGATAATCTGGTCACCGGATTCAGGGAGAATTTGGAGGAGATCGCCGGAGATTTCGATTTTATCGAGGGTGATTTGAATGACGACAATTCGCTGGAAAAAGCCCTCGAAGGCGTTTCCATCGTCTTTCACCAAGCGGCCCTCCCAAGCGTTCCCCGGTCGGTTGAAAATCCGATGGAAACGCATCAGGCCTGCGTCAATGCGACCTTTAACCTGTTGTGCAAATCTCGGGAAAAAGGGGTTCGGAGATTGATCTATGCCGCTTCCAGTTCCGCTTACGGCGATCAGCCGACTCTCCCGAAAATCGAAACCATGTCTCCCGATCCGCTTTCTCCCTATGCGGCGGCCAAACTGATGGGGGAATATTATTGCCGGGTTTTTTACAAAGTTTACGGGCTTGAAACTTTTTCCCTTCGCTATTTCAATGTTTTCGGCCCGAGACAAAATCCTTCATCAATGTATTCCGGCGTGATCTCGCGTTTTATCGACGCCCTGATGAGCGACCAAACACCTGTGATCTACGGCGACGGAGAACAATCGCGCGATTTCACCTATATCGCCAATGTCGTTAACGCCAATATCCGCGCCGCCCAGACCTCGACCGGAGCCGGACGGGTGATCAACACCGCCAACGGCGAAAGGATCACCCTCAATGAACTATTCAAAGTGCTTCAGAATATTACCGGGAAAAACGATATTCGCCCCGAATATCAGGCGCCCCGCAAAGGCGACGTCAAACATTCCCAGGCCGATAATACGAGGGCGGTCGAATGGCTGGATTACGAAAAACTTGTCGATCTGGAAAAAGGTCTTCAACTCACGATCGATTGGTGGGAACAAAGCCGTTTTGCCGGGAAATAAATCCAAATTGAGAATTTTTACAAACCCGAACCGACTGAATCCAAATTACAATTTTTTGATAATAATCCTCTTAATTCGGTGGATAGATGTGAAATGAGCAGATCTCTTTCGGCTGTTCGCTTTCCTTAAAGGTTTTCCGCCGCTTTTTGGGACAAAACTCGCCGGCCTTCATTCCCGTAAATTCACAAACCAGAACGCTCACGTTTTTTTCCGGTTCCTCGCTTCGATCCGAAGGACCGGGCCGGGGCTGATTTTCCCGCCGATGATTTTCCTCTTCCCAGGTTGTAAAAGGGGTCGGGGAACCGTTTGGACCAGGACCGTTTTCACCTTCCCCCGATTCTTCATCTTCCGGAGAAAGCAGACTCCGATTGGGAATGGTTCCGCTGATAAAAAGCTCCACGCGGCGAAATTCTGGAGGAACTTCGGTAACGTAAATTTCTTTTTTCTCAACCGTTTCATCCGGGAATTCATCCTCAAATTCGGAATGTTCCTCGGGAACGGCCACCGTCGGCGAGGGCTGAGGCTGGTTCGAATCGGTCTGATCGCCCGAGAGTTCGCGGATCAATTTCCCGTTGCGAATGTCGATCTCGGCTTTTCGGATCGAATCGGGCATCCGCCAATCGCCTTTCCATTCGGGGTGTTGATTGAGCGCCTCGCGCATAAAATCGGCCCAGATGGGCATGGCCGAATCCGATCCTTTCATTCCGAGATCAGATCCGTCATCAAACCCGACGTAGACCACGCAAACTATTTCAGGGGTAAACCCCGCGAACCAGCCGTCCCTTGAGGTTCCGGTCTTTCCGGCGTAACCCGTTTTTCCGGGAACGTTTTTGAAACCCCAGGATTGGGCTTCATAAGCGGTCCCCCGATTGATCACGTCCTTCATCATATCGTTCATGATGTAGGCCACATCGGAATGAAGAACATTTTTCTTCTCCGGGGTGGGAATGGTGACGGTTTTGCCTTCACCGGTCGTCACCCGGTTGATCGCCAACGGAGAAACCTTATCCCCCAGATTGGCAAAAACCGTATAAGCCGTCGCCATTTGCAAGGGCGTGGCTTCGCTGGTTCCGAGAGCCATCGACGGATAGGCTTTTGGAACTTTGGGCAAACCGGCTTTGGCCGCCAGATTCATCACCTTGCCGATGTTGAGTTCCATACCCAGATCGACCGTAATGACATTTTTGCTCTTGGTCAAGGCGTCCCTTAAGGTAAGTTCCTTCCCGCTGAAGGTGTCGCCGTAATTGTTGGGGGAATAGGATTCCTGACCGTAGGTGAAAACCTTCTTTTCGTCCTTGAAGATCGAAGCGGCGGTCAAAACCCGCGCGCTCGGATCATAGGCGGTGTTGATCGCCGTCGCGTAAACGAACGGCTTGAAGACCGAACCCGGCTGGCGTTTGGCGTCGGTCGCCCGGTTAAATTGCGTCTCCAGATAATCCCGGCCTCCGACCATGGCGACAACCTCTCCGGTCTTCGGTTTGATCGCCACCAGCGAGGCTTGAAGACTTCCCTTTTTTCTTTTCGGGAAATATTTGTCCAGCTTGTCCAGTCTTTTGTTGACGATCTCATAGGCCTTTCTTTGAAGATCGGGATCAATCGTCGTATAAACCCGCAGGTGCTGAAGCGCCTCGGGATCATTGATGATCTTGGGGACTTCTTCGACGGCAAACTGGGTAAAATAAGGCATCCCGAGCAGGTCCTTGCCGCTCGAAATTTTTCGAACCTCCAGAGGTTCATCCTTGGCCATCAGTCCCTCATTTGGCGAAATGGCTCCGGCCTCGACCATCGAATCCAAAACCTGATTGCGCCTTTCCTTTACTTTTTGCGGATTTTTGTAGGGATTGTAACGGTTGGGACTTCGGATGATCCCGGCGATAAAGGCCGCTTCGGGAAGCGTCAGTTCGGAAACGTCTTTTCCAAAATATGAATTTGCCGCCTGACCGACACCGTAAATGGCCAGACCGGTCTGCTGTCCGAGGTAGATCTGATTGGCGTAAAGCGTGAAGATCTCCTCCTTCGTCAAACGCGTCTCCAGTATGATCGACATATAGGCCTCTTTGACCTTTCGTTCGAGGGTCTGGTCGCGGTTGAGAAGAAGATTTTTGACCAATTGCTGGGTGATGCTCGAACCGCCCTGATTGGCGATCGGTGAATCATCGTTTTCACCGTCGTAACGCCGCCAGAGAGCCCGGCCGATCCCCCGGAAATTGACGCCGTAATGTTCGAAAAAGGCCCGATCCTCGGTAACCGTTATGGCCTTGATCAAATGCGGTGGCAAATCCTTGAAAGTTACGACCTTTCGCTTGCCGTCGCCCTCGGCCGCCAGAGAACTGAGAATCCGGGGTTCGAGTTGAACTTCTTTCAACTCCTTTTCGGAAGCCGTGTCGGTGATCGATTCAACCGATTTTCCGTCCTTTTTGAATTTTACGGAAACGGCCGGATAAACTTGTTTGTCGTCGATTATTCCCGTGTTGCCCGGTTCGATCTCGATCCCGCCTTTTTTCTCCGAAAAACGACTTCGAGACTCATCGGCCTGCTGGTTCTTTTCGATATAACCGGCCGAGGTCAGATATTCCTTCAATTCCTCCGGGGTCAGATTCTCGCCGGTTTTCAAGGTTTTCGGAGCCGAATAAATTCCGGCGGTGCTGGTAAAAACCTCGCCGCGCAAAACCGAATCGATCCGATCCGAAAATTCGAACCAAAAATAGGTCAGAGTCAAAAAGACACCCAACACCAGAATTCCGGTCGCCGTTAATGTCACCGGGTTGAAAACCAGACGCAGAAAACGTCGAAACAAACTCGGTTTTGGGCCTCGAAAAGTTTTGATCCGCCGAACATTGTTGCGCCTTCTTCCGGGGAGTTGTTTTTTGACGTTATTTCTGGTTTTACTGCGGTTTGTCATGTTTGTCCGGGGTTCTTATTCGAGGAGGTTTGATAAAAAAAGGGGACGCCCAGTAAAATTCTATAAATTTTGGCCAATGAATGTCCAGTTATTTCTTCTGTTTTCGGTAAATTAAAACCATCCAAAGCGGAATCGAAATTTATCGGTTTTTATTGTATCTTAAAGTTTTCAAATATCTTTTATCTTTTTTCCCAACAAGATAATTATTTCGCCAATTTTTTTTTATTTTTCAAACTTAATTGATTGGAATGAGTATTCTGCCCGAATTTTCCAAGGAAACACGCCAAAAGCTGGTTTACACGACCATCGCTATCCTGTTCATGATAACGCTCGGGACGGTCGGATTCCGGTATTTTGAAAACCTAACCTGGGTCGAGAGCATTTATTTCGCCACCCAAACCGTAACCACGGTCGGTTACGGCGATCTGACGCCGAAAACCCCGGCCGGCGAGATCTTTGCGACGTTTTTTATGCTGGTCGGCGTGGGAACGGTTTTGTACGCCCTGACCGTTTTGGCCCAGGCCATCATTCAATCCGAGATCTTGGAGGCGCTCGGGACACGTAGAAGAAAAAGAGAGATGGAAAATCTGAAAAATCATTACATTGTTTGCGGGGCAGGCCGGGTCGGTCGGCGGATCATCCGCAATTTGCAAAAGGAAAGCCTGCCCTTTGTCATCATCGAAAGGGATGAAAAAAAGATCCTCCAGTTTGAGGGAGAAAATCTGCATATCCTGCTCGGCGACGCCACTTCGGAAAAAAATCTCCAGCGGGCCGGCGTGGAACGGGCCAAGGGTTTGGCCACCTGTCTGGCCGATGACGCGGCCAATGTTTACGTCGTTTTGACCGCCCGCGACCTCAACCCCGGGCTTCATATCGTGGCGCGGGCCGTCGAAGAGCAGGCCGAACCGAAGCTGATCCGGGCCGGAGCCAACCGGGTCGTCGCACCCACCATAATCGGCAGTCAAAGTATGGCCCGTTCCCTTTTAAGACCGGCCATAGCCGATTTTATGGATTCGATCGTGGCGGAAAATCTGGAACTTGTGTTCGAAGAGATCGCCATCGAAAAAGGTTCACCTTACATAGACCGGATTCTCAGGGACACCGATATCAGTTCCAAACTCAACCTGCTGGTGGTTGCCATCCGAAGAAAAAGCGGAGAGATGATCTTTCAGCCATCGGCCGATTCGCTGATCAAAGAGGGCGATCTGCTGATCGTGATCGGAAAGGCCGAGTCGGTTCAAAAACTGATCAGGGACAAATAAGCCGGATCTTTTGATAAATTTGTCCAAAAACCCAAAGGCCGCTTTTCGATAAAAGACTTTCTCGATTCCCAAATGATAAAATAAAAACGATTTATGAAAACACTTGTTACCGGCGGAAGCGGTTTTTTGGGAACCCACATCCGCAAATTTTTCGAAGCCGATGACTTCTCCCGGCGCTCGGGTTTTGATCTGCTGAACCTTCAGGACGCTCAACTGGCGGAAGATTACGACCTCGTCATCCATCTCGGGGCAATCCTCGATAAAGCGCCCGAGTCGGCCGAGGAGGTTTTTTTGACCAATGTCGAGGGAACAATAAATTTGCTTCGAGCAATGAAGCGGGATTCGGTTTTTATCTTCGCCTCGACCAAGGATGTTTACGGACGGTTTGCCGATAATTACCGGGAGGTTCCCGAGAATTGTCCCACCGTTTACGGCGGCCAAACGGCTCTTGAGTGGTCAAAACTGATCGCCGAAAAATACGTCGAGTTTTATTCCCATCAAAAAAATTTCCGTTCCTGCATTTTTCGCCTTTCCACCGTTTACGCTCCGATGTCGGAGGGCAATTCGCCGAATTTCGTCTCCTACTACGCCGACGCCATCAATAAAGGCGACCCCATCCGCTTACCGGGCGGCGGCGCTCCCCGGCGCGATTTGCTTCACGTCGAGGACTTCGCCCGCGCCTGCCGGGCTTTTGTCGATTCGGTCATCGGCCACGGCCTTTATAATCTCGGCGGAGGTCGCCAAAACGCCTTATCCCTCCGCGAATTGATCGAAAAACTCGAAGAGGCTTCGGATTGTCAGGCGGTCATCGACGAAGAAAATCCGCTTCCCGATCCCGTCCCGCTCAATTACGTTTCCGATCTGACGCTGATCGGGCAGGAGTTGGACTGGGAACCCGAGGTAAAAATCGAGACCGGGCTCAAAGATTTATTTTAATTTTCCCCTTTTGGGTGACGGGAAGAAGGAGCGCCGGAAAATTTCCGGCGAGATTTATGAAAATTATCGTTCGCGGGACAAACTGGGTTGGGGATGCCGTAATGACCATTCCCGCACTGCGCGAACTGCGTCGGATTTTCCCAGACTCGCGGATCTTTCTGCACACCCGCAGTTGGGCTTTGGGAATATTTCAGGACGTCGATTTCATTGATCAAATCATCCCTTTCGACCGCCGGAAATCCTCTTTTCAGACCATTCGGACCGAGGCCCGCAATTGGCGCGAAGAAAAATTTGATCTGGCAATCCTGTTTCCGAATTCATTTGAATCCGCCTTGCTCGCCAAATTCGGGCGGGTTCCGCAAAGGTTCGGTTATGCCAAAGAGGGGCGGAGTTTTCTTTTGACAAAGGCGGTTCCCATCCCCGTTTGGAAAAATGAGCGGCACGAGGTCTTTTATTACCTGAATCTGATCGCGGAGGTCGAAAAAGGAGTTTTCAAAACCGAGACGGTCGGGAAGGATCCGCCCCGTTTCGAATTGGAAGTTTCGATGGAAAGAAAAACGGAGGCCCGGAAAATATTGACAAAAAACGGGGTCGATCAGCAAAAAAAACTTTTTGCCATGGTTCCCGGCTCGACCAATTCGCGGGCCAAACGCTGGCCGGCCGAAAGCTTTTCCCGGCTCAATGATCTTCTGAAAGAAAGGTTCGACGCCGAAGTTGTTTTGCTCGGTTCGGCGGAGGAAATCCCGGTTGCCGGACGAGTCGCTGAATGTTCCTCCAATCCGCCGATCGACCTGACCGGAAAAACGACTCTGGCCGAGGTTACAGCCATTTTAAGCCTTTGTGATCTGCTTATTTCCAATGATACCGGTCCGGCTCACATCGGGGCCGCTCTCGGAACCGGAACATTGGTGATTTTCGGCCCGACAAACCCGAAAACAACCCGGCCCTGGAATTCCGAGATCATCCGCCGGGATGTCGAATGCTCACCGTGTATGCTCCGGGACTGTCCGATCGATCATCGTTGCATGATCCGGATTCAACCCGAAGATATTTTGGAAAAAGTCCTTTCAATGATATAAAATTCGTTTGTTTCAGCGGAAAAAAAGTCAATGTACAATTTTTGTTTACAATGCGGGAAAAAACTTAACGGGGAAAGGGAGGTCTGCTCCGAATGCGCCGAACGGGGTCAGCCGCAATCGAGGCCCAATGCCCCGCCCTACGCTCCGCCGAGACCTACCAAAGACTACAACCCGTATCAGACCCGGCCGCTCGATCAGTCTCCGATGACCCAACAGATTCAGCCCTTTGCCGCCAGCGGCACGATGCAGACCGTTTCCCAGTGTCCGCATTGCGGAGGGGCCGGAGGAATTTATACCAAAACCGACATTTCAACCGCCGGTTACGTTTATATGGGAATCATGCTGGTTCTGACGCTTTTCTTTTTCATGCTTTTCTTTCCCTGTGCGATCATTCCATTCGGTCTCCTTTTTCTCGGTTTTTTGTTCAAGGAAAAACATTTTGCCTGTGTCAACTGCGGAAACAGGGTCCATTGATTTTTTCCGGACTCCAATTAAACGAATATCAAAAATATTTCATCACAAAAAGCCGTTTTTCTCGATCGCGACGGTACCGTTTGCGAGGAAGCAAATTATCTTTCCCGACCCGAGGACCTGCGTCTTTATCCGTTTTCGGTCGATGCGCTCAGGATTTTTCGACAAAACGGTTTTCAAATCGTCATCGTTACCAATCAATCGGGAATCGGCCGGGGCTTTTTCGATGAGAAAACCCTCGGCCTCATCCACCGGAAATTAACGGCTGATCTGCTCCGGGAGGGATTGCAGGTCGATGGTATTTATTATTGTCCGCATTCCCCAAAGGACGATTGCGCCTGCCGGAAACCCAGAACCGGTTTGATCGAACGGGCCAAGCTGGAGCTGAAGATCGACCTCGGACAAAGCTGGATGATCGGAGACAAGGCATCGGACATCGAAACCGGTTTCAATGCGGGGATGGGAACAGGCCTGGTCTTTACCGGTTACGGAAAAACCGAGGCGGAAAAATTGCGGAGGGAACCGGATTTGACCGGGAAAAATCTATTTGAAATTGCGGAAAAAATCAATATGATGGATTAAGCGCCTGTTGGCATTCCCTTTTTTCCCTTTTTTTCAACCGGATTCAATTTTTCAAATTTCGAACCTATGAACTATTCGGAAGAAACAGATTCCTCGGATCGATCCCCCTGGGTCCAGAAAATCCAAACCCTGATCATCGGACGTTTGTTGGTGATTTTTATTTTGTTGGTGGCCAGTTGGATCTGGAACGGCGGGAAGCTCAAGCTTTCGATGGAAGATTTTCCAAGGGGTCTGTTCATCGTCTTTCTGATCTCGGTCGGTTTGACCATTTTTTACTTTTTCCTTCTTCGTTTAAGCAAAAACCTCAACTGGCAGGTTCGGGTTCAATTCGCCCTCGATGCCCTCTTGATCACCTGGCTGGTCTGGCGAACCGGTGATCTGACATCTCCTTTTCTGACGCTTTATATCGTCATCATCAGCGTTTCCAGCATTTTTCTAAAACCCCGGGAAACTCTTTTGTTCGCCACAGCCTGTGTTTTTATCTTCACTTTGCTTTCCATTCTGGTCGGGTTTTCGGTTTTCCCCTCATTCGGCAACACTCCGGAAATGAACAAGGTCATTCAGATCATAGGGTTTCACGATGTGGCCTTTTTTATCGTCGGTCTGCTGGCCGCAAGGCTTTCCGACCGAAAGGTTTCAAGCGAAAAACTTCGGGAGACGGTCAGGAATTTGGCCGACCTGCGGGCCCTTCACGAACGGATCGTCGAATCGATCCGCTCCGGTTTGATCACCACCGACCTCGAGGGAACAATTTTCACTTTCAACATCGCGGCCGAGGAAATTACCGGTTTGAAGGCCCGGGAAATGATCGGCAAATCAATTTATTCGATCTTCGGAAACATTCAACTCCCCATTTCCGTCTCTTTGGACAATTCATCAAAGGAACAGCAAAATCAGCGTTTCGAGACCGATTTCATCACCCCGGAATCTTTTGTGGTGAGGATCGGTTACGGCATTTCCCCGCTTTTTTCCGAATCGGGCGAAAAAACCGGTCTGATCATCACCTTTCAGGATCTGACCGAGATCCGGACGATGGAGGAAAATATTCGCCGGAAGGATCGTCTGGCCGCCGTCGGCCGGGTGGCCGCCGGTCTGGCGCACGAGATCCGCAATCCGCTGGGAGCGATGCGCGGGGCTATTCAGGTGCTGGAATCAAAGATCCCGCCCGAATCCGCTCAGGCCAATCTGATGGAAATAATCCTGCGCGAATCGGATCGACTCAATAAGATAATCACAAATTTTTTGACCTACGCCCGTCCGAGGGTCAGCAATTTTTCCGAGATCGACGTCCGCGAATCGATCAACGATACTTTTACTTTGCTCGAACACAGTCCCGACATCAAAGAGAGTCATAAACTTGAAACCGATCTGCCCGGCCAACCGGTCTTGATCTCGGCCGACCCGACCCAACTCAAGCAGATCTTCTGGAACTTGGCCCGAAACGCCGTGCTGGCCATGCCCGATGGAGGCAAATTAAAGGTTACATTGGAAGAAAAGGAAAACGGCCGGATCAAAATTTTGTTCGAAGATACCGGCTGCGGGATGTCTCCCGAACAGGTCGAACAGCTGTTCGAACCATTTTCCAATTCGACCACCGGAGGGACCGGTTTGGGGTTGTCGATCGTCTATCAGATCGTCCGCGACCACAACGGAAAAATAAACGTCCGAAGCGCGGAAAACAAAGGAACGACCATTACCCTTGACTTTCCCGTGGACGGAAAAAATTCGGCCCAATTGCCCGCGGCCGAAAAGGGGAGGAAGGAAAAGGAAAGTTCGCGTTTGGAGGATTTTTTAACCATCAAACCGGGCAAAACTGAAAATTCTGCTTGAATTTTGGGGTGGATTTTTGTGAGAATGTAAATGGTGCGGAAATTTTACCGCGTCCCGATTTTTTTTCCCATCAAAAAAACATCCCTACGTTTTGAGATGTCGGGCATTGCTTCCAATGCCTTAGAAAACAAAAAACAAATATCCCTTTGTCGATAACTGCAATTGGTTTTGCAGATATTGTCATTTAAAAAAATCCCCATGGCAAATCTTCTAATAGTTGACGATGAACAAAGTTACCGACAGCTTCTGAGCCTTCTTTTTGACGGCGAGGGGCATAATCTTCGAACGGCGATGAACGGCCGCGAAGCGATGGAGATGATTCAGGCGGAACCCGCCGATGTGATCATCACCGACGTCAAAATGCCGGATATGAACGGGATCGAACTCCTCAGAGCCGCCCGCGAGGCATTGCCCGACATCGGGGTTATTCTGATGACCGCCTTCGCCACGGTCGAAACGGCCCGCGAGGCCTTCAAACTCGGGGCCGACGATTTCATCCAAAAACCCTTCGACGTCGAAGAACTGAAGATCATCGTCAAAAAGGCTCTCGACAAACAGGTTCTGATCACCGAGAACCGCGCCTTCAAACGGGCTCAGCGGGAAAAAGGCAACATCAGCAACATCATCGGCCATTCCGACAAGATGCAGGCCGTCTTTCAGATGATCGAAACGGTCGCCGAAGTTCAGTCAACCATTCTGGTAACGGGCGAGAGCGGAACCGGAAAGGAACTGGTCGCCCGCGCCATCCACGATCTTTCGCCCCGCGCCGAAAAACCCTTTATTTCGATCAACTGCGGAGCCTTTACCGAAACCCTTCTCGAATCGGAACTGTTCGGTTACGTCAAGGGATCATTTACCGGAGCCAACACCAACCGCAAGGGTCTGTTCGAAGCCGCCAATCAGGGGACCATTTTTCTGGATGAGATCGGCGAGATGTCCCCGGCCATGCAGGTCAAGCTTCTCAGAGTTTTGCAGGAAAGAAAGGTTCGCCCCGTCGGAGCGCACGAGGAAATCCCGGTCGATGCCCGCGTCATCGCCGCCACCAACCGCGACCTGAAGGCCATGTCCGACGAGGGAACCTTCCGCGAGGATCTTTTTTACCGGATCTCGGTCATCCCGATCTCCCTTCCGCCGCTGCGCGAAAGGAAAGAGGACATTTCCGCACTGGTCAAACATTTCATCAAAAAATTCTGCGAACAAACGAGACGCGAGCTGGACATCTCGGAAAAAGCGATGCAGTTTCTGGAAAACTACGCCTGGCACGGCAACGTCCGCGAATTGGAACACACCATCGAACGGGCCGTCGCTCTCGAACGGACCGAAGAGATCCAGCCCGAACGGCTCCCCGAACATATCACCAATTACAATCCGGACCGGATCAAAGCCGAATTCGATCTGCCCGAGAACGGGATAAATCTGACCTCGCATCTGGAGAATCTGGAAAAAACCTACGTCGTCGAAGCCTTAAAGCAAACCGGCGGAAACCAGACCCGCGCCGCCGAACTTCTTCAAATGTCCGTCCGATCGTTCCGCCACCTGCTGGACAAACACAGCATTCGCACCCTTTCCGCCCAAATGCGCAACGCCAGCGATTGAATTTTGGGCTTTAGAATTTGGATTTTGGATTCAACTGATCTGTTTTGGGCTCGGCCTTCGGAGCCAATTGTGTGACCCGCAATAAATCGGCCTCCGGGTACCAAAGCTCAAAACTTACTGAAGCGGTTTAAGGCTCCATTATTTGGAAAACCCTAAACCGCTTCAGTTTCTCTTGAAACAAAATCCCCAAAAGGTCGAAAACCAATCCAAAATCCAAATTCTAAAACCCAAAATCCCCACGACTGACACTTTATGTCACCCGTCAATTACCAATTTCTGTTATTTACCTAAAAATGACGCTCCGAAGAAATTTTGCCAGAAAAACCCACCAGCCATCTAAACTCTTGTTTTTAATGGCTTTAACCGTTTTTTTTATTGTCAAAACAGTTTTGGCACGGTGTTTGATTTAGATGTTAGCGCCTGAGAAAGGTAGAAAAAAGACTTAAAACAAAATCTAGGAGATTGTGAATTAAAATGAAAACAAACCAAAAAGGTTTCTCGCTTATCGAATTATTGATCGTAGTTGTCATCATCGGCATCATTGCCGCTATCGCTATTCCGAACTTATTGGCCTCACGCCGTGCGGCTAACGAATCTTCAGCCATCGCTTCCTTGAGAACTCTGACCGGTGCCGAAGCCACCTACAAAGCCAGCAACACCAACTTTGGTACCTTGGCCAACCTGAACACCTCGGGTCTGATCGACAGCGCTTTCGCCGCCGGTACCAAGAGCGGCTACACCTTCACGGCTGCTGCTGATGCTACGCAACCGACCCTTTACTGGGATGCCACCGCCGTTCCGCAGGTCGCTACCGGTTTGGGTGCTACCGGAAACCGCAGCTTCTACACGAATGAATCGGGTGTTATCTACGCCGCTACCGGTGGTACGGCTCCGACGGTCAACGCTTCGACCCGCGTCGTATCCGGTGGTTCGCCGATCAACTAATAACTTAACTTAAAACCAACACTTTGAAAAAAGCAGAATGAGAGCGATCTTGTTCTGCTTTTTTCCTTTACTTAAAAACGGATCAGAAAAACGCTCAATCCGATGTTCAATTTTTCAAGACCAAAGAATAAAAACAAAGGTTCGATCCCTTACCGGGGGTTGATCTTTTTCGGTTTGACCGGGGTCATCCTGTTCCCGCTGTTCCGCGTAATCCCCGATCCGGGAACGGTTTCGGGTCATCCCTGGAAGGTCGAACTGGTCTTTTCCCTTTTTCTGATCCCGATCCTTTTCGTCGCCCTTTTTTACAATCAAAAATTAAATTCGAAGATCGGCCTCTTGTTCGAACCCCGGCAATTAAAAATTCTGCTTCCTTTTCTTTTGTTTACAATTTGGAGCGGGATTTCCCTTTTCTGGGCCGGATCTTCGCGGTCGGTGGCACACCACACGTTGGTCTGGGCGGTTTATCTGGTTTTCTTCGCCACTGTTTATCTGGCTCTGACGGAAAAAAAATTCCTCCGGCTGGCTTTGCAAATATCAAGCGCCGTCGCCCTTATCATCAGTTTTTCCTGTCTGGTCGGTTATGTTGAGGTGATCTTAAACCCGGCGGCCGAATCTGCTTTTCGGGTTACTTTCAGCAAGTTCAGCGAGATACTTGCATTGCTGACCCCGTTTTTTCTGGCTCTTTTTCTTCTTACCAAAAACCGGCTTTCCTATTTTTACGCCATCACGGCATTGCTTTGCTGGGCCGCGATTCTGGTTTCGCTGAGCCGGACGTCTTTCATCGCCGCCGGTGCCGGACTCTTGGCTCTGGCCGTCATTCTGACATTGTTTTACCGGAAACCGATCTTCCTGAAAAAGGCCGCTCTGATCCTTCCGGTTTTTATCGCCCTGGCGATCATTTCGCAGACCGGATTTTTGTCGGTTTCCGGCGATACCACCCTTTACGGACGTTTTACTTCTGACAGCGATTATCAGGTTTCAAGCAATCAAATCCGTTTTTTGCTGATCGATGTTTCCCTTTCGATGGCCGGCAAGCATCCGGTTTTGGGCGTCGGTGCCGATAATTTCGGCCTCAACATCAACCGATACCGGGCGGCCGATTCCGCTTTGGATCTCCCGGATGAAAAAAGCGGTGCCGGTGAGGCCCTGATGCTCGAAAGGGCTCACAACGAATTTTTACAGATCCTGGCCGAATTGGGTCTGGTCGGAATTTTCCTTTTCGCCTTTTTGGCTCTGGCTTGTTTTTACTCCTTTTATCAAAGGGTCAGGCCGGGCCAAAACTCCGAACGCCGGATTCTGCTTTTGCGGTTTGGAGCAATGGCCGGTTTGATCGCCTTTTTAACCAGTTCACTGGCCAGTTCCTTTTCCTTTCGGGCGATGCAAAACGGATTGGTTTTCTTTTTGGTTCTGGCCATCTGTTTGGCTCCGCGGCGGAAATTCAAAAAAAATCCGGCCTTCAAAGGGTTATATTCCTCCGCTTTCAAACCGATCTTGGCTTTTTCCCTGACCGCCGTTTTCGGCTTGAGCCTTCTCGCCGGAACCGCCGGTTTGAGTCGTTATCATGTTTATCTGGCTGAAAATGAAACCGAATACAGCCAAGCCGAACCGCTTCTGCAAAAAGCCATCGCCCTCGATCCGGAAAACGGCTCCGCCTTTTACGCCAGGGGAATCCGGCTTTTGATCGAGAAAAACCCGGATCCGGCCGCCCGGGATTTTCGGTGCGCCATCGAACGTGGCATTTCGGTTTCCTCGGTTTATTCCTACCTTTCCACCGCTCAGTTTCTTTCCGGAAACCCCGCCGAGGCGGAAAAAACAATGAATGAAGCGGTCCGGATCTTTCCCCGCTCGGTTTTCGCCCGGGTTCGCTACGCCTTTTTTCTCGATCGCAACGGCCAGAAGGAGGAGGCCGCCAAAAATCTGGAAATTGCCTCCCAGATCGACCCCAAACAAACCCGCGGCTGGAACATGCTTTTGCGGGAAGGGTCGGACCGGACCGCCGCCCGTTCGAGAGTCGATCCCGAATATCCCGAACTGATGGATCTCCAACCGACAAACGGGCTTTACGCCGTCATCGATGAAGAAAATTTCTCCGGTCGTTTTCCCTCCCGTCTGGCCCGTAACCGTTAAAATTCCCCCCGGTTTTACTTCTTCTGCCCGATTTGTGTTAAAATTCGGGTGTTTTAAATGAACTGATAAAAGGTTTTAAAACAAGATCCGAGATTCATGTCAGACTCGAAAAACCATCCCGGCTCCGTTCAAAAAATCGCCACCATCGCCCGCAACACTTTCCGCGAGGCGGTGCGCGACCGCATTCTTTATAATCTTGTTCTGTTCGTCCTTTTGATCACCGCGGCGGCTATTTTTCTCGGCGATCTGACGGGCGGGCACGAGATCCGAACCATCATCAACCTCGGCCTCGGAGCGATGCTGATCTTCGGGGCTTTCATCTCCATCTTCGTCGGGGTCTCGCTGGTTTCCAAAGAGATCGAAAAACGAACCCTGTACGCCATTTTTTCCAAACCGATCGGACGGGGCGAATTCATCATCGGCAAATATCTGGGTTTGTGCCTGACGCTTCTGGTCAACGTCCTGGTGATGGGGGTCGGGATCACCCTCGCACTTTTGTTTGTCGGGGGCGGGAAATTTGCCTTTTCCGTTTGGGGAACGGTGTTTTTGATCTACCTTCAACTGGCCATCCTGACGGCCGTCGCCATCTTGTTCTCCTCCTTTTCCTCTCCCGCCCTGAGCGCGCTTTTGACCTTTTTCGTTTTCCTGATCGGTCATTTCAGCACGACCTTGCGCGATCTGGCCACAAACCTGGGGGCAACCGGGGCCCGTTATTTTTTCAGTTTTCTTTATTATTTTCTGCCGAATTTCTCCTTTTTCAATTTTGCGGCCAACGCTTCCAAGGGCGAGGTTCCGCCCCCGGCCCTGCTGATCGGCGATCTTCTTTATTCGGTCTTTTATATAGGGGTACTGCTGGCCGCCACCGTTTTGATCTTCAGCCGACGCAATTTCAAATAACCGATGAAGACTTTTTCCTCCAGACAAACAATTCCGGCCGTTGCCGTCATCCTGATCGGATTGCTCGGGGTTTTCGGCTTAAGCCGTTACATCGAGGTCAGAAAACCTCCCGTGCCGGCCGGTTATCAAGACGAGGATCTGGCTTTTCAAGGCTCGAAACTTAAAGGATTCACGCTCGGAATGAACGGTTTGATGGCTGACCTTTACTGGATGGAATCGCTTCAATATCTGGGGCGAAAATTTGCGGATCACCCAGACAAAAAAATCAATGTCGACGATCTGCGCGAATTCGACCCAAAACTTCTTTATCCTTTGCTCGACAATGCGACCGATTTCGACCCGCAATATCTCGGGGTCTATCAATACGGCGCGGTCGTTCTTCCGGCCATCGATCCCGATCTGGCAATCAGGATCGTAAAAAAAGGAATCGCCAACAACCCGGAACACTGGCAACTCTATCATCAACTCGGTTACATTTACTGGCGGCTCGGCGATTATCAAAAGTCGGCCGAAGCCTACACCGAAGGCTCAAAACTGCCCGGCGCGACCCCGATCATGCGAGCCATGGCCGCCAAAATGAGAACCGACGGCGGAAGCCGCGACACGGCCCGCGCAATTTATCGGGAAATGCTCGAAGGCTCGGTTGACGAGCAAACCAGGCAAAACGCCCGGATTCATTTAGTCAAACTCGACGCCCTCGACCAACTCGATGCGATCAACGGCGTTCTTAAAAACTACCTTCAAGCTAATTCCCGCTGTCCCGGCGATCTGAGAGAAGTACTTCCGGCATTGTCAAAGATCCAGCCTCCGAATGGAAAGGATTTTCAGATCGACGGCGAAAAAAATCCGGTCGATCCGACCGGAGCGCCCTATCTTTTGGATCGGGAAAATTGTGCGGCCGGGATCGATCCGGTTAAAACCAAACTTCCCCCGAACTGATTTTTTCCCGGAATAAAAAACCGGATTTGCCTAAAACTATGGAACACATCGTTGAGATCGAAAACTTGACCAAGGATTACGAAAAGGGCTTTTGGAAAAAGAAAAAGATCCGCGCCCTCGACGGCCTCAACCTCAAGGTCCGGGGCGGGCAGATCTTCGGTTTTCTGGGGGGCAACGGCGCCGGGAAAACGACGACCATCAAAATTCTGATGACCCTTCTTTTTCCGACCGCCGGTTCCGCCCGCATTCTGGGAAGCGACATCCGCGACTTTAAAATGCACTCCCGGATCGGCTATTGCCCGGAAAATCCGTATTTTTACGATTATCTCAAGGCAATGGAACTGATGACCTATTTCGCCGAACTTCTCGGGATCGAATCCTCAAAGAGAAAGAAAAAATGCGAGGAACTACTGACCCGCGTCGGTTTGCCGGAAAAGGACTGGAACCGGCAGTTGAGAAAATTTTCCAAAGGAATGCTTCAAAGGGTCGGTCTCGCCCAATCGCTTTTGAACGACCCGGAAATCGTTTTTCTCGATGAACCGATGAGCGGCCTCGATCCGCTCGGCCGGCGCGAGATCCGGGAACTCATTTCCGAGCTTCGCCGAAAGGGGACGACCGTTTTTATGTCAACCCATATTCTGTCGGACATCGAAGCGTTGTGCGATGAGGTCGCCATCCTCAGGAACGGGCGACTTTCGGCCACCGGAAATCTTCAGGATCTTCTGGCCAGAAGCGGCGAGGTCCAATCTTTTGAGATCGCTTTCAAGGGCATTTCCGCCGAGGAACTGGCCGGGGCTTTTTCCGATTTGCCCGAAATTAAAATAAACAGCGCCCCCAACGGCGTGCATCTGCAAAGCGTTGGTGAGGAGCAGGTCGAAAAAGTTCTTCACCTGACAAAAAAAGCGGGCGGAACCCTGGTTTCGGTTCAGCCCGTCAAACAGTCTCTGGAAGAATTATTCGTCGAATCAACCAAAGAATGATTTTTTTTATTACTTGAGAATGGTTTTAAATACGGTTCTCAGCGAGTTTCGAGTAAATGGTTTGGGGATGAAAAGCGCGGCTCCCGAACTGATAAAAGTGGCTTGCGCCTGCAAATTTTGTTCGCTCGACATGATCAGAACCGGAATGTCTTTGAGCCTTTTCTCCTCCTTCATAAAACGGATCAGATCGCTTCCATGAATCCAGGGAATCTTCTCGTCAAAAATTCCCGCCACAAAATTTCCCTCTTTTTCCAGAATCTTATAGGCTTCACGGCCGTCGTTGGCGATCACCACCGAAAAATTCTCTTCTTCGATGACGTCTTTAACGAGGGTTGAAATGACCGGATCATCTTCGACGACCAGCACCTTTCCTTTCGGATGAACCCAGACGTCGGTCGACTGAAACTCGTAAACCGGCTCCGGTTTTTCCTTTTCCATTTTCCGGGCGATCTCTTCGGTGATCCGGGCGACAATCTGGTCGGGAGTGAATTCACCTTTGGAAAGCACGCGGGTGGCCCCGTAATAAAGCGCATCTTCGAGAATTTTTTCCGAAGAAGAATAGGCGATGATCGGCAGGTCCCGGAAATCATCATTACCCCGAAGCATGACGAGAATATCGGCCCCGTCCATTTCGGGAAGCATCATGTCCAATAAAAGAAGGTCGGGCTTGAAGGTTTTGATCCGTTTATAACCCTCTTCACCCCGATTGGCGATCTCCACCTGATAACCTTCAGATTCGATCTTTCGTGAGTAGATTTTGGCAAGGATCGGATCGTCCTCTATGATAAAAATCTTGTGCATTTTTGTCTTTTCCTCCGCCAATGGAAGTTTTGGGTCCTTCCGGCAATTTTTTTTGTGAAGAAAATTAGGTAAGCTTTTACAAATTGGGAGGCGATAAGGAGCCCCTCAGGACATATCGGCAAAAGACTTTGAAACCTTTAATTATTTTTTTGAAAAAGCGTTTTTTATTGCAAAAAAAAGACGTTTCCCGAAAAAAACGCCTTACCGAAAAAAGATTATCTGAAAAATTCACTCCGTTTTGATGGCCGTCACCCGCCAGCGAACCATTGCCCGATCGGCCTTCGGGTCGAAACCGTCCAGAGTCTGAACGATCTTGATGGTGTCATTGGGCGGGAGTTTTTCCGCCTGCAACCCCGGAACCACGATCACATCCTTGGATTTGATCATCTTGTTTTGCTGATCGACAACCCCTAGATTGACCTGCAAAAGCGAGATCGTTTTGTCGCTTTTGTTGCGAATCGAAGCGGGAATGCTCATCATGATCGTCCCCAGACCGGTCGGAGATTCGGTGGTCCCTTCGGCATCGGTGGTGATGATTATTTCCTTGGTCAATTTTTCAAACTCGGGTGTTCCCTCCCTAAGAGCACCGGCCAGGATCTGCTCTTTTTGTTCTTCAATCGAAGGTTGGAGCGACAACAGCCAGATCAACAACCCGATCAACACGGTGGCCGCCAAAAGGGCAAAAACCATAACCTTGTTGATTCCTCTTTTTTCCTTGGGGTAAAGCGTTTCCATAATATTTTCTTTTATTAGACTCCGATTTTTACAAAAAGTTCCTTTAGGTTATCATTTTATTTGAGAAAACTTAACCCGAAAAAACTCCGGTGATTCCGGCTAAAACGGGAGACGAATTTAAAGGTCAGGGCGGGTTCCCCTTTCAGTAGCGAAAAGGCCTCAAAATCGTTTTCAGAGGATTCGGCAACCCCGAACCATTGGGACAAGGGTAAAAAAAAACGATCCTTTTAACTTTTTTCGCCCCCATCCCGGAAATCCCCCGAGCTTATTTGATTTTATGTCCGAAACGGCCGCCACATTCCAGACCCGAAGCGACGTTTTGCCCCAGTTCGTCGAGGTCGCTTTGCCGATCCCGCTCAGGCAAACCTTCACCTATTCCCTGCCTGTCGGTTTGCGCGAAAACATCCAAATCGGAGCCCGCCTTCTGGTTCCCTTCGGCAAAAGGCAACTGACCGGCTACGCCGTGGTGTTGCACGAAAATTTGAGCCCCGAACTTGAAATCGACGAAACCGTCATCAGGGATGTTCTGGAACTTTTGGACGCCGAACCGCTTTTGACAAAAGAGATACTCCGCCTGACCCAATGGACGTCGGACTATTACGCCACTTCCTGGGGCGAGGTTCTCAAGGCCTCGCTTCCGGCCGGGATCAATGCCACCACCGAACAGGTTTATTCGATCTCCGCCCGCGGGCGCGACGAACTGATCAAGGTCTTGTCGGCCAAAACCCAAAAAGTTCAGATCCTTCGGCATTTGAACCAGCACGGCGAGACCGCAAAGCGCGAATTGGAGAAAAAATTCGGTGTTTCCAAAACCGCCCGTGCGCTCCGGGAGCTCGCCGCCGAAAACTGGGTCAAATATCATCACCGGACATTGACCACCCAAACCAAACCCAAACGCCGAAAAGCCGTCCGCCTGCTTCCCCCCGAAAACCATCAGGCCGACGCTAAACCCCTCACCCCAACTCAGGAAAAAGTTATCGAGACATTGCTGGCCGAGGAAGGAGAGATGCTTTTTACCGAACTGATCGAAAAAGCGGATGTCGGGGCCTCGCCGATCAATACGCTGGCCAAACGCGGCATGGTCGAGGTCTTCATCACCGAAGTCAGGCGCGACCCCCTTAGCGATGTTCCTTTGCCGGAAATAACCGATCTGATCCTGACCGACGGACAGGATCGGGTTTTGTCGGAGATCCTGTCCGCGCTCGATGAGGAAGACTACCGCGCCTTTTTGCTCCACGGCGTAACCGGAAGCGGCAAAACCGAGATCTACATTCGGGCGATGAAATCGGTTCTTGAGCGGGGAAAATCGGCCCTCATGCTGGTGCCCGAAATCGCTCTGACCCCTATTTTTTCAAAACGGCTGCGGGCCGTTTTCGGCGATCAGGTGGCGATCCTTCATTCTTCGCTTTCGACCGGGGAAAGATTCGACGAATGGCGGCGTTTGCGCCGGGGAAAGGCGCGGATCGCCATCGGAACGCGGTCGGCGGTTTTCGCTCCCCTGCAAAACATCGGTCTGGTGATCGTTGATGAAGAGCACGATTCCTCCTACCGCCAGCACGAGATGCCTTTTTATCACGGGCGGGATGTGGCGGTCATCCGGGCGCATTTTTCAGGTTCGGTCGTCGTGTTGGGTTCGGCCACCCCGGCCCTCGAATCATTTCACAACGCCCACATCGGCAAATACCATTATCTGAGTCTGCCCAACCGGATCGGGAACCGTCCTCTGGCCCGGGCTGAACTGATCGACATGCGCCGGGTTTTTCAGGAGGAGGGGGAAAATACGATCCTTTCTCCGCAATTGCTGGAAGCCATCGAAAAAACCCACGAACGCGGGGAACAATCGATCATCCTGCTCAACCGGCGCGGTTTTTCCTCCTTTGTCCTTTGCCGGACCTGCGGCGAAACGATCCGTTGCAACAATTGCGACATCACCTTGACATATCACCGGGGCGCCTCAAAACTGATCTGCCATTATTGCAACCACCGGGAAAAAGCCCCCAACAAATGTCCCCATTGCGACGGGAAATTTCTTTTTTTCGTCGGCGAGGGAACCGAACAGATCGAGGGCATTTTAAAGCGAAAATTCTCCCATCTGAGGATCGCCCGGATCGACCGGGATACGACCAAGAGAAAAAACGAACTGGAGGAAATGCTTTCGGCCTTCAGCCGTTGCGAGATAGATATGCTGGTCGGAACTCAAATGCTGGCCAAAGGCCACGATTTTCACAATGTAACTCTGGTCGGTGTGGTGTCGGTCGATGCCGGTCTGGCGATGCCGGATTTTCGCGCCGCCGAGAGAACCTTTCAGCTTTTGACGCAGGTGGCGGGCCGGGCCGGCCGTGGGAACCTTACGGGCCGGGTTTTGATCCAAACCTATCACCCCGAGCATTACGCCCTCCGGCACGCCGGAACCCAATCTTATGAGGATTTTTATCAGGTCGAAGTGGGATTTCGGAGAAAATTGAAATATCCGCCCTTTGTCGCTCTGGCCTCAATCCTGATCAAACACCCGAGCTACAACTACGCCTTTGATAACGCCCGGATATTGCGCGAGGCTTTGGATAAAATGAATCGGAAAAAAAACTGTCTGATCCTCGGTCCCGCCCCGGCCCCGCTGGCCCGGCTCAAAGGGGAACACCGGTTGCAGATCCTGGTCAAAGCCATCAACCGGACGAACCTGCGGGAGACCATAGATTTTGCACTGGCCGAGGCCGAGGTCCGTTTTTGCGATCTGAAAGTGGTTTACGTGGAGATCGATCCGGTCAATTTGATGTGAGTTTTTCGGTTTATCAGCGGTTTGAAAAAGAATTTTTCATCGGTGAAATTGAGCGACCGACTCGACCATTTTCACGATTTGAACTTTTTGTTCGAGGTTTTGTAAAAATTCACGTTTTTCCGCTTTTATTCCTCAAAAACATAATCGAAGCTTTCGGGTTCCAAAAACCCCGTGAATCCGCCGATGGTCTGAGCGTACCGGGCCTTCATCGAAACCCGCATCGTTCCGTGCCCGCTGATCGGGCCCTCGAATAACAGTTGATCCGAAGGGCAACCGTTGGCGAAATCGTTAACCCGGCAGACCCGCAAGAAACCGTTCATTTCAAACCGGCGGCTGAAGAACATCCTTCCCCTTTTCCGGACGATCTGCGGAATTTCAAAGATCCCCGTGGTCAAATTAAACGAGCCGCTGTAAAAGGCGTTTTGATAAGTCGTTCCGTTGACCGAAAAATCGCCGTTGCGGTGAAGGTGATCGAAAAAACCGCCGCCGCCCACGACAAAGGTTTCCCCCGGCCGGCAATCGAGTCCCGGACAAATGTTTTCCCAGGCCGATTGGGCGGTGTTTCGGATCTGTCCCTCCGAGATGAATTCATCGGAGACCAGTTCGGCCGGTCCGGCGTTTGAAACTCCACCGGGAACGGTCAGCCTTCCCGATTTGATCCGAACCGGATCTCCCTGAGCCAAAAGCTGGCCCGCCAGCGCAACGAAAAGAAAAACGGCAAATAAAATTTTTAACTTAGACATTCTTTTGTTTTCAAAATAAAAAGTGGGCGGCAAAATTTTTGTCCCTTGTGACCGGGCTGAAATTTATAAACTCGGAAAATCGTTTTTTTTCCATTATTAAATACTGTGAAAATTAAAAAAACTAGAGTTTAGTGATGGGTGATAGGTGATGGGTGAAAAGTTAAACAGATAACATCGGGCAGTAGATCCGGATATTCAGACAATTAAGTTTTATCCCATCACCCATCACTTATCACCCATCACAAATTTAACAAAACTTCAGTTTTTTAAATTTACAGAGTATTAAATGGGAAAAAGTTTTATCTGTTGTTTAACGCTGATAAAATAACCCCGTTTCCAAATAATTTCAAGAAAAATTTTCCCTTCCCGATCTGTTTCACCGTTAAAAAGCCGTTTCTTTTCGCTTCTTTACCTTGTTTTCCGGTTAGGCTAAACTTAGAGTCTATGCCGAATTCGTCGTACGCAGAGATTTATTTTATCGCCGCCATGATGTTTCTGATCCTGATCATCTGCGCCGCATCGGTCTTCTTTTTTTTCAAAACTTTCTACAAGGAAAAACAAAAAAAGGAAGAAGAGTTGAAACGAAAAAAACAAATCCGAAATCCGAAATCCGAAACCCGAAATTGAAATGCTTCATCCGAATATTTTAGACAAAGAAAAAGCGATTCTGGTGGTGGTCGATGTGCAGGAAGCCTTTCGCCATCCGATCAACGATTTCGCCCAACTGGTCGAAAAGGTCAATCTGGCCGTTCGCGGTTTTCAAATCCTCGGCCTGCCGGTGATCGTCACCGAACAATATCCGAAAGGGCTCGGGCGAACCGCTGAGGAAATTCTCCTTTCTCTGCCGGATGATTTCGAGTTCGTCGAAAAAACGGCGTTCAGTTCCTGCGGCGCAACCGCCTTTACGGAAAAACTGCGGGCCGCGGCTGCGTCTCAGGTGGTTTTGTGCGGTCTGGAAACCCACGTCTGCGTCAACCAAACGGCCCATGATCTTTTGCAGGAAGGTTTTCAGGTTCATCTTCTGACCGATGCGGTCAGTTCCCGCTTCACTTCCGACAAGGAGACCGGGATCGCCAAGATGAGATCGAGCGGCGTCGTTCAATCATCGGTCGAAATGGCTCTTTTCGAACTGATGCGCGATGCCAAACATTCGCAGTTTAAGGAAATTCAGAATCTTATTAAATAGTCAATGGTTAATTGTAATTTGTTAATTGTTTTTACCCGTTTGAAGTCTTTCGGTAAAGATAAGCATCGCCCGGAATCAAATTTGGGATCTGATTCCGGGTCGCATAATTTCAATCAACAATTAACCATCAACAATTAACCATCAACAAATTAAATGGAAATTTTAGAAACTCTCAATCCGCCGCAACGACGGGCCGTCGAACAGACCGATGGGCCGCTTCTGATCCTGGCCGGGGCCGGTTCCGGCAAAACCCGAGCCATCACCGTTCGGATCGCTTATCTGATCGCCGAAAAAAAAGTTCCGCCGCATAATATCCTGGCCGTTACATTCACCAATAAAGCCGCCGGAGAGATGCGCGAACGGGTCAATCAGCTTCTCAAAGGGGAAAAACTCCGGTCCGCCCCGCTGATCTCCACCTTTCACAGTCTGTGCGTCAGAATTCTGCGTCAGGATATCGAGGCTTTGCAGGAAGGCTACACCAAATCATTTACCATCTATGACACCGACGACTCGGAAAAGGTCATCCGCGGAGCCATCAAGGACCTCGGGCTCGATCCCAAACAGCTGTCCCCGCGCGCGGTCAAAAACGCCATCAGTTCATCGAAAAACAGTGGCGAGGACGTCGAGATGTACGCCTCGCAGGTCGAATACGCCGACGAAAGAAAGGCTGCCATCGCCCGGGTTTACAAAATGTACGAGGAACGGCTCAACAACGCCAACGCCCTCGATTTTGACGATCTGCTGATCAAAACCGTCCGGCTTTTGCGTTCGGCCCCCGAGGTCCGGGCGAAGTACAACCGGAAATTCCGCTACATCATGGTCGATGAATATCAGGACACCAACGCCTTGCAGTTCGCTCTTATTCAATATCTGACCGAAGAGCAGCAGAACATCTGCGTCGTCGGCGACGATGCCCAGAGCATTTACCGGTTTCGCGGGGCCGATATTACAAACATTCTCTCCTTCGAAAAACATTACCCGAAGGCGACCGTCATCATGCTCGAACAGAATTACCGTTCGACCCAGACCATCCTCGACGCCGCCGACGCAATCATCAGCAACAATCTGGGGCGCAAGGAAAAGAAACTTTGGACGGACAAGGAGGACGGGGATCGGATATTTTACTTTCAGGCCTTCGACGCCGACAACGAGGCCAAATTCGTCGCTTCGAAGATCTACGATCACCGGCGTTTGAATTCGCGCGACAAGATCGCCGTTCTCTACCGAACCAACGCTCAGTCGCGGGTTTTCGAAGACGCTCTTCGCCGGATGCGGATCGAATACAACATCGTCGGCGGGTTTTCCTTTTACGAACGGGCCGAGATCAAGGACGTCATCGCTTATCTCAAACTGGCGCTCAATCCGTTTGACGACATCGCCCTTTTGCGGGTCATCAACACGCCGACGCGGGGCCTCGGAAAAACCTCGATCGACGAATTGCAGTTTCGGGCCAAGGATCTCGGGGTCTCGCTCTGGGAGACGATCGCCATCATCACCGACAAAAAATACGATCAGCCTCTCAATCTGACCCCGAGAGCCAAAGACGCTCTGGTCAAATTCAAGGAACTGATCGAGCGGTTGGCCGAAAGATCCCAGGAAGCGGCTCAAACCGACAAGGCGGCTTCGGAAGTCGTCATCGCGGCCATCGAAAACACGGGTTACGCCAATATGCTGAGGGCGGAAAACTCCGATGAGGCCAATTCCCGGCTTGAAAATCTGGAGGAACTGGTCAACGCGGCGGTCGATTACGACAAACAGGAGGCCAACGGACTGAGGGATTTCATCGACCACGCCGCCCTTTCTTCGGACACCGACAAATTCGACCGCAACGCTCCCGTAACGTTGATGACGGTTCATTCGGCCAAGGGCTTGGAATTCCCGGTCGTTTTCGTCGTCGGTTTGGAGGACGGCATTTTCCCGCACGCCCGGAGCATCAACGATCCGAACGAACTCGAAGAGGAACGCCGTCTGGCCTATGTCGCCATCACCCGGGCCGAAAAATCGCTTTACGTTACTCATTCGATGCGCCGCCGGGTTTACGGAGCCGAGATGAGCGCCGAGCCTTCGCAGTTCCTCAACGAATTGCCGCTCGACCTGCTCGAAGACATGACGCGGGGAAATTCCTGGCTCTCCTTTGCCCGGAGCGCCGCCGCCCAAAGCAACAAATATATCGCCAAAGCCTTAAAGGGCGAGACCGAAAAACCGAAACCCCGTTCGACCTACCAGGGAAAAACCTACAACAGCGCCGAAGCCATCGCCGAATTTTTCAACAAAAAAAAGGGAACCAAACCGGATTCAAACGCTTTCAAAAAAGAGGAAAAACCCAAACGGGTCATCAAACCGCCCTCCGAACAGAATTACGAGATCGAAAAAAGCGGGAACAAGTTTCTTCCCGGCGCGCACGTCCGCCACGCCAAATACGGTCGCGGACTCGTCCTTCGCCGCGAGGGCACCGGGGACAACGTCAAACTGACCATCAGTTTTCCCGGTTTCGGTCAGAAAAAACTGATGGAAAAATTCGCCAACCTCGAACAGGCCTAAGCAACCGGCTTTTGCACCGAAACAATTTTTTTATTCTTGACGTTAAAAAAAATAAGCCTATACTGAAACCGGTTGAGAGATAAAATATGCTTTTGTTCTTTGGTTGAACGACCTTGACCGAAAAAAAACGAGGAAAAAATGAAACATAAATTTGCCATCTTAACAACGACTTTAATACTTTTGATCCCGGTTTTGGGATGCAGTTTTCTCAATCCGTTCAGCGGTCATTCCGACTCGGGGAGCGGAAGCGGTTCGAACCCCTCCAACCCCGGCGGCAAGGACGAACCGGTTATTGTCGAAAAAACCGGCGTCAAGGAATGCGACGAACTTATGGATTTTATCGCCGCCCAGCAGGATACCAAGGATGATAATTACGTCACCAAATCGGCCCGTGAATTTTTCTTTAACCGGATCAGGGAGGCTTTGAGGAAGAGCGTCGAGGACAATAAAAACAACCCGGAAGAACTGGCCAAGAAATGCAAAGAGTTCAAAACCCAGCTTGAAACCTATAAGGCCCGAGAGGACGAACAAAAAAAGGAAAGCGGCCAATAAAATAATTTTCCCTTATTCCAATTCAAAAGCGGCCACATCGAAGTTTCAAAAAACATTCTGTCGGCAAGGTAATTCTTCATGGCCGCCGCCAGAGCGGTTCGTTCAGCGTCGAAACCGCTTTCGTCAAGGTAAAACAGGTAATGCCCGGACGAATCGGCTAAAAACGAAAAAAGCGTCAAAATCCGGTTGCGATGCCGAACCGCATTTTGACGTTTTTTTTCATTTTCTTTTCATCTCCATTATCCAAAGGGTCGAAAATGTTTTGCGGCCGTCTTTGGAAAATGCCAGATCCCAATGAACGGAACCGGGTTGGATGTCTGAAAATGTTATTCGCAAAATTGTCTCATTTCCGTTTTCGTCTTTTAGGCTTCGGAAAAATTCCCCTTTTCCGTCGGCAAAATTCCCTTCAAAAACCGAAAACTTCGGGCTTCGCGTATCCATCCAATTGATGGTCCATTTCCTTGATTTCGCATCGAAAGACCGGACGCTCAGAGCTTTTATTTTTTCGGGTTGACTCATTTCTTCCCAAAAGAAAAAGACTTCGCCCTCCCAATTTTCCTGAACGGCACAACCTTCGAGAATTTTTGAAACCTTGTTTTTCGCTTTCGATTCGAACCAGGTCCCGTCGGCTTTTAAGATTTTTTGTTCGATTTCCCAATCGCCGAGCCAAAAATCGAATTCTTTGAAATGTTCGTCCGAGCAATTATTCGCGGCGGATTCAAAACTGATGTTCATCGTTTCAAAATTGAGCGTCATTTTGTCGAATTGCTCGATCAGATCTCTGCCGATGTTGCCGTAAAAATACTTGCTCGAATCACTCGTGTTTTCGGTCAAAACCTCGATTTTCGGAAAAACCGCCCGCCTTCCCGAAAAATTCATTTCGAGGTTTTGCAACAGATAAGCTTTGACCTCCTTGGTTCCGCCGACTCCCGTTACTTTTTCCATAAAACTCTCGCCGTTTTTCAAGATCTCTTTTTCAAAATCTTTGTAAAACGGCAAATAAAGGCTCGAATCGTCCGCTCCCGTGTCGAACGCGAATGTCAGTAATTTTTCGTTAAAAATGCCCGAGATCAAAGGGGTCAAACCGTCAATCGCCAGATTTTGTTGACCTGTTTTTCGCGCCTTTTGCGGGATCAAAATCTTTTTGTCCTCGGTCCAGGTTATTTCCCTCAAAGATTCGATCACGGGAAACCCCAGGATTCCGCTTATCTGATATTTGATCGGTTCGATGTAGAGGGCTTTGTCGGGAAAAACGATGAAAACGACGTTTTTAACGACGACATTTCCGAGCTTCAATTCCTCGGCGACGGCGGCTTTTGCTTTGATCTTTTCGCCGGTAATGCTCGTTACGTCAAATTGAACCTCAATGATCTGCAAATTCAATTTTCCGGCCAGCGTTTCCGTAACGGTCGAGAGGTTCGCCCCCGTGTCGAAGATCATTGATTCTGTTTTCCCGTTTATCTCGACCGGAATATGAAACCCGATGGTTTTCTCGCCCTGAATCACCGAATCGCCTTTGAAAATCGTTTTTTGCGGCGGAACTTTGCCCAAAGCCCCCCAGAGTTTGATGACGTTTTGGTAATCTGCTTTCTTTTCCTCATCCAAAGTTCCGCCGAATTTCTGCAAAATGATTTTCAAAGTTTCGGCGGCCTGTCGATAGCGGTAAGTTTTGACGAAATTATCTGCCAAAAGCGAATGACTTTCCCGCACGAGCTCTTCGTTTTGAGGTTTATGTTCGAGAAACTTTTTTAACAAACGAATTGATTCATCCGGCTTGTTAAATTTATTTTCGACCGCCCCCTTGAAAAATAAGATCTCGCCCGAAGCATTGTTTTCAAACGCTTTTAATTTGTCCCGCATTTCAAAAAACCGTTTTTTATCAAATAAGTTTTTGAGTTCGGAAACCGCTAAATTTTGAGCCTTGAGCGAATGCAAAAAAAGGCCGTTCAAAATGATAATTGAACAGGCGATCACGATCGTTTTCGGCGAAACTTTTTTCAATCCTGAATTTTGCATTTATTTTTGGTTTCCTTTTTCCGTTTTGACTTCGATCGGAAACCCCTGTTTGAAGCGGTAATTGATGTTTTTTACAGCCTCAAAGTTTTTCAAAGGATTTTCAGGCATCACAATAAAACTCGCTTCATAACCGTCTTTTAATTTGGCGATTTTTCGATCTGGAAAGATCGTTTGCGGGGTATTTTCCGACCACATTTTTATCAATTCCAAATTGCTGAAAACGGCTAAATCCTTGAGATAAAATGCTTCGAGTTGTGAAGTGTTGTTATAGGTATCGGGGCCGAAAGCGATCCTAACTCCATATTTTTTGAGCAAATTAAGATGTCTTTTTTGAATTTCGACAACCTTTTCCCGGTAGGTTTTTTCCGAATTCTTGTTGATCAAAAACAAGCTGAAAGTCGGAACGACATAAATTCCTTTTTCTCCGGCGAGTTTGACATCAGATTCCTTGAGAATATATTTTTCGAAATCTTCTTCCCCGGAAGAAAAACGTCCCGGCAGATGATTTATTTCGTCAACTCCGGCACGAACCGCCACGCCGAAGTCGTAGGCCGTGTTGACGTGGGTCGAAACACGCAAACCCGCTTCGTGCGCTTTTTTGACAATAAGCGGTAAAAGAGCCGGATCCAACCCCTTAAATCCCCCGACATCTTTGTCGCGGCGTTCTTCAAATTCCTCGCTGAAAAGCAGATAGGTTTTAATAAAATCCGGCTTTTCCGCCAGGATCATTCCCCATTTTTCCCCCAGTTCCTTTTCATCATTCACGATGTAAAAAGCCAGATTTTCGTAATCTGCAATCTTGAGAAATTTGAAGGGGCCGTTTGCCAGGGCGGTGTTGTACATAACCCCCGGATGTCCGCCGGTGGCGGTCAAACCGCCATTTGCAAAAACGGCATCAATAGTATCGGGTTTGGCGATTTTTTCGGCGATCTGTTTTGTAAAACGCGGAACGCTGTTCGGATTTTTGAGGTAAAAAATGCCGTGCGAAAAAAGCGTGTTGCTGAAACTTTCAAAATTATATGCGAGTTCGAGCGTGTGATTATGAGCGTCGCCAAACGGCGGCAGAACGAAGGCGTTTCTTAAATCAATCGTTTCATCAATTTTTTTCGGCTTTTTATCCGAGAAAAAACCGTTCACCGAATAAAAGGTTTTCTTTTTGAAGTTTTTACCGCCAAACCAATTTCCGTCGACAAATTGATAGTTTTTCGCCGTTTGAGCAAAGCCCATCTGACAAAAAATAAAAATCAAAACAAAACAACCAAAAATCTTCTTTTCCAAACTATTTTCACTTACAACTTTCATAATAAACATCGCTCAAACTTTGCGGTTCGCATTCGCCGTTCAAGAGTTTTTTGATTCGACGGACTCTTTCTTGGTTTTCGGTTTTGCGGGTTCTGACGCTCAAATCATTGGGAGCGACGATCATCGCCGTCAAAGCCAAAAATTCGTCTTTTGAAAGTTCCCCGACATTCTTTCCGAAATATTCTTTCGCCGCTGCTTGAAAGCCGATGATCTCTTTGTTTTGGCTGACGTTCCCCAAATAAACCGAGTTGATGAAAAGCCGCAATTGGGTGTCTTTATCAACGCTTTTATTGAATCCGTAAGCCGTCAGAGTTTGGTTTATCTTGCGGTATTTCAGAAATCCGGGACTGAAATCCTTGTAAAAATAAATCTTGACCAAACCTTGCGTGATCGTCGTCCAGCCCGCACCTTTGGTGGAGATGTCAATGCCGTTGTGATCGTAAAAATTCGGGTCTTCGACTCTTATCAAAGCGTCGAGATAATCTTTCGGCACGTCCTCCAATTTGATCGGAAGTAAGTTTTTTGCTTCAGATTCAGCAATTATGTTCGGCGCGGCAAGATAGGCTTGAATGATAAAAAAAGCGATGTAAACAAAAATGATGCCAACAAGCAAACCGAAAAAGACCAAAATTTTACGCCAGCTTATAAAACTCATTTGTTGTTCTTTACCAAAAAGATTAACACATTACCTCAAAAATCAAATTTTCAAGAGCCAATTCCGGTTTTTTGCGAAATATTTCCCAACCGATCCAAACTTGATCGAACAGTTCGAAATCACCGAAAACAAAGATGTTAGAAATATTATTAAATATTGACCTGTTGTTACTATGCAAAAATTGCTTTTATTTGGATTTTTCGCAATTTTTCCGCTCTAAATGATTTTTTAGAACTTGTTTCCCGATTGTTCTTCTTTTGATACTGAATTGCTTGGTTGGTTATTTTCTGAGATTGGTTTCTTAAATACTGATCCATTTTTCACAAGTCAGATCGAAATTGTTAGGTGAGAAATCCTTCTTTTACCCATAACTTAACGTCAATTCGACATAAGAAAATCGAATTTAGTCGGTGAAACCGACGTCATTATTCCCCGCTTCGCCGCCCACGATGTTAATCGTGGGGAAAGTCGCCATAATGCTTGATAAAGCCATTGAACATGGCGAAATAAAAGATATTTCGCCATGTTCAATGGCTCGGAATAAATCGCTAAATCATTCCCGAAAATTCAGCGTTATGGGCGGCGAAGCGGGGAATAATGTTGCCATCTTCGATGGCTTATGTCGAACTGGCGTTAACTTATCACCCCAACTGTCAAAAACCTCTCCATAACCTTCAGCACGAAGTAGTTTCTCCAACTCAATGAAAAGTTTTTGTTGAGATTGATAACATCCGTCGGCGAAAATCTTTCGGATCGCGTTCAACAAATCATCTGCCGGCACCGGAAATTTGTTGAGCGAATTTTCTTTTAATTCCCACTCAAGATATTTGAAATAGGGTCGAAGCCGTCCATTATGAACGGCAAAAAGCACATCGAACAAGGGTTGGATAGAATCAACTGCCTCAAAATGATGGCCAACAAGATTATTATCCCGAAAACATTTGATTGAACGATAAACCTGATTGATGTAATGGTCCGCTTTTCCTTTGATAAATCGTTCGAGTTCGGCGGACGGGATTTTCCCTTTTTCATCAATCATTGATTGTATTTTGCCGCCGGTTTTGTCAATTTGTGCCCGCAAATGTGTCCAGTTGTATCTGTCCCAAACGGTTTTACTATTCCAATCCGCATGTTTTTCAAATTCATCAATCGTAAAAACAACTACTTCAAACGACGGCGGAAGTTTAGACATCAACGAAATGAAATGTTCCGAAAAATCGTCTCTAACAATCAACACACAATCATAATCGGAATGTTCGCCAACCAGCCCCTTCCCGCGAGAACCAACCAGCACAAAGCCCAGCACATTTTCGTCAGTTTCAGCAAAATCAAGTAATTTTTGATAGGTTTGGTTCATAATGAAAACAATCTCATTCAATGAAACAAAACCGTTAAAATGAATTTATTTTTCTCATTATTTCGGCCCAAAAATTAAATTGTTTGGATTTTAAGATGCCTTATCAACCCTAAAATTTGCAAAACTGCAAAAACGGCTATAATTGCAGCAATCAAAGCGATCAGAATCAAGCCTATTTTTGTAAAACTTCCCGCTCCCACAACAAGTAGAAAGACGCTCCCGAACACCCACAGAGCATCCATCAGAATAATAATGCCGACCAGATATTTATTGACTTTTTTCATCATCGAAACCGCGAAAACGAAAATTGAAAAAACTATCAAAGAAACTCCCGTCGGCAAAAGGCTTCCCAAATCTCTTTCCGACAAAATGGCGGCGATGTTTTTGTCAAAAAGCACAAAATCCAATCCCGAAATTAATGAAAATGCCGCATTGATTCTCAAAGTGCTGTTTAATAATTGCTGCCCATTCATAAAATTTTCCTTTATTTTTCCTCTTTCGGATTGTCCGTGTTCCAAATCTCGCGGTGGAGTTTCCATTTGCCGTCTTCCTGTCGCCAAGTAGCGATGAATTTGCCTTTGTCTATGCTTTTTGAAGTTTCATCAAAAAGCTCATAACCGCCGATTTCGACTACCACTTCTTCGCCACCTATGATGTCTTTCGGTGTGATGGTGATTTTTAATTTGTTCTTTTCACCGCTGCCGTAATAGTAATTTTTGATGTTTTCACGCCCACAAATTTCGGCTATGTTTTCGGGCATAATACAAGCGTCTCGGACGTATTTTTCTTCATAAAACCTCTTATCGCCCTTTGTAAAACGCTCGCCATAGACTTTGTTTGCCTCATAAATAACAGCCTTGACCGTTGCAATCTCGAACTTTTTCACATTTTCATTTTCAGCTTTTGAACTTTCGCAAGAAATCAATAAACCGCTGTTCATCAACAATATAAAGACACACAATAATTTTATTTTCATCATTTTTTGCTCTTGATCTTATGAATTAAAAACTCGATACCGGCAACAATCACCTGCGGATTGTCACGGTTAAAACGATGAGAATCCTTTTGGCTGATTAAATGTTCGGAATTGGTCGAAAGCGTCGTCAAATCTTTTTGCATTTCCATCCAACCGGCGTTGAGATTTTGCAAAAGCGGACGATTCTTTTCGTTGTCTTCCAGAAACGCCGCAAAACTGTTTCCTGCCGATAAGACAAGAAGCGGTAAATCGCCTAACTTTTTGGTTTTCCCGACTTCTTTTGCCGTTTCAAAGATATTCTCCAAAACCGAAACTCCGGTCTGATGAATTTTTTCCTGCAACATCTGTTCTTGATATGTCGCAAGCATTTCCGGTGCGATTCCGTTTTTGTAATCTTCTTTTTTGAGTTGTCCGTTTTTGGCTTTTTCGAGGTCTTGACGGGCGATGTTCAAACCGTAATCGAGCATCTGTTTGGCAACCGGAAGTTTTTCCCATTGGTTTTCATGGGCGGAATCGATCAAGGCGATTCCGGCGATATTTTCAGGGAAACTGTCGTAATAAGTTCGAGCAACATAACCGCCGTAGGAATGTCCGGCTAAAATGAAAGGCCCTTTTTCGCCCGATTTTATAAGGAGTTCATGCAAGTCATTGGCGTCTTTTTTGACGGTTCGCGGCAATTCGCCTAAATCGCTCCAACCCAATCCCAAACGGTCATAACTGCAAACCCGTGTGTATTTTGAAAGCTCTTTCTGGACTTCAAACCAGTGAATTGACCAACCGCCCGCACCGGCTTCGAGAATTACCGTCGGACTTCCCTTTCCCGTGCAATTGATGTGCATCTTTGCATAGCCAATATCAACCATTTTGCCCAACGGCTTGGTTTGCGAGAAAACATTTGCGATTGACAAGCCGGACAAAATCGCTAAAACGAATGTCAGTCTAACTGCTTTTATTTTCATTTTTTTGTATTTTTTATTTCAAGTAAAATTTGTTTTCCGCTTTCGGTTGCAAAAGTTTCGAGTGTTTGCAAGATCGAAAGCCGGGCTTTTTCAAACGCCCTTTTATCCTCGTGCAGACGATAGAACCAATTCGCCTCCTGCACGAAACCGTGAACCTGAAAAATCAACAATTCGACATCGCGATCGTTCCCCAACTCGCCCAGCCGAACCGCTAATTTCGCCTCGCTTTCAAGTTTCATAACCCAGGATTTTGTCAATTCCGCAACGAGATCACGCACTTTTCCCGGTCGGTCATCCATTTCCGCCGATACCGCGAAAAAGAAACAACCGCCCCGAAAAATGCTTCGTTCAATATAAGAAATCCAAGCGTCCAACATCGCATAAAGTTTGATCAAACCGTTTTCTGAGTCTTCGGTCGGCTTGATTATTTCCGCCACGAAAATTTCGGCGGCGGTTTGCACGGCGGCTATTTGCAAATCTTCTTTTGATCCGAAATGGGCAAACAAACCGCTTTTACTCAAACCAATTTCGTTTGCCAATTTGCCGATGCTCAAACCTTCCAAACCCTCTGCCGAAGCAATATCAACGCTGGTTTTTAGAATTTCCTGCCGTGTTTTTTCGCCTTTTAAGACGGCTTCTTTTTTTATTGCTCTCATAAAATAAAACGCTCGTGCTATTTTTATAACACGTGCGTTCTTTTTCGTCAAATTGTTTGATTTAGAAATTGTTAATCAATGATCTCCGAGATATTTCCGAACGGGTCTTCAATTACGATCAATTCGAGTTTTCCGTCATTTGAATATTTCCTGTCAACGATCTTTACGGCTTTTCGGTTCAATTCACCGGCTGTTTTTTCTAAATCGGCGGTTTTGAAAATGATCGCATAAAAAGGGGATTTTTTCGGATATTCGCTTTTGAACGGCCTCACTCCTTCGCGATAATGAAGCATAAAACCGAAACTTTTATCGTTGTGTCCGAGCGGCATATCGAGCGGCAGATATTTTTCGCTTCGTTCGACAAATCCGAGTTTTTTGACGTAGAAATCCCGCGCCGCGTCCATTTCGGGGAGATAAAAACCGAAGTTGTAGATTTTCGGTTCTTTGAAAGGCTCGGTCTTGATGATCGTCTGGTGCATTATCGAAATTTTTCTGCCGAACGGATCGTTGAAATAGATGGCGTTTCCCACACCTTCCCGGCGAATTTCGTTCGCCCCGAAATCCAATCCGGCGGCTTTCATTCGCGTCATGGCTTGGTCAAGATCATTGACCTGCAATGTAAAACTGACCCGCGCGTCGGCATCGGTTTGTTTGTTTAATTTTTTGACCCTGTTCAAAATCAATTTCACATTGCCTTCGGTTTTCAAAACGACTTGCTTCGGAAAACCGCTTCGGTCTTCGATCTCGAAACCGACTTTTTCCGTGTAAAACAAAACGGCTTTTTTCATATCGTCAACATTGATCTTCAAGCCGTAAGTCCGCAAAAGGTTTTCTTTCGATCCGGTTTGTGCCAACGCAAAATTTACGCCGAATAAAACGAGTAAAATGATTCCGGTATGTTTCATACAACTCCTCCGAACAGTAGATGCCGAAAAGTTTATGAAATGGGAACGCTTCAGACTGTGCGAAAATTGCTTTTTTACGCAGTCTGACGGCATAATTCCGCGGGCGAAATGCCGCAAGAAATGAGGCGGCGAAAAACAAGCCATACGGAAAAACCTTGCAGTTTTCCCTCAATTAATGGAAAATTTTCCTGTCACACATTTTCAGGCGTTTTATTAAAATTGATTTTTCACAGTCAACCGCCGAATCAATAAATTATTTGCAGAAAAACCAAATACCGGAGAAAAATAATGAAAGTCAGATTTTTGTTCTCGATGATCGTCCTTTGCTCGCTGTTCGCTCAAATCCCGAATCAAACCGTTTACGGCCGCACCATTGAACCGAAAAGAACCGCCGGTTCCGCGCCGTTCGATCAGGCCCTTCCGATCAAACGGGTCATCCTTTATTCCAACGGCGTCGCCTACATCGAACGGCGCGGAACCGTTTCGGGAAACGCCGAGATCAATCTCTCCTTTAAACAATCACAGGTCGACGACGTCTTGAAATCGATGGTCGTGCTCGATCTGGGAAAAGGCAGGATCGGCGCGGTCTCCTACAATTCATCGGCCCCGCCATCGGCGAGGATGGCCGAAATTCCCTTTTCGGTCCGCCCCGAAACCTCGGAGAGCGGCGGTATTTCGGGCGTCCTGTCCCAATTGCAGGGCGCCAAAGTTTCGGTCACGACCGCCAATCAAGGCGCGGCGACCGGTTCCATTCTGACGGTCGAAAAGCGCCAGGTCCGGGATGATAAAACCGTTACTACCTCCACCTTTCTGGTGATCGCGTCCGAAACCGGCGAGATCAGCAGTTTCGATCTGGCCGACGTCCGTTCGGTCAAACTTCTGGACGAAGGCACCCGCCGCGACGTCAACGAATTCGCCAACGCGACCGCTTCGGCCCGGCGGCGCGACGCCAAAACCATCACCGTTACCTCGGAAGGCTCCGGTCAGCGCGAGATGATCGTCTCCTACACGATCGCCGCCCCGATCTGGAAAACCACCTACCGCGTCGTTCTGGACGACGAGGGAAAACCCTTTTTTCAAGGGTGGGCGATAGTCGATAATGTCAGCGATGAGGATTGGGAAAACGTCCGCCTGTCGCTCGTCTCGGGTTCGCCGATCTCCTTTATCCAGCCGTTGCAAAAACCCTTTTACCGCTACCGCCCGATCGTTCCGCAACCGCGCGACCTTCAGCTCAGTCCGCAGGTTTACGAGCCCGAAAGCGGGGGCGGGGATGTCTCCAATCTGCCCATTAACGGCCGCCAGGTAAACGAAATGCCAAAGGGTCCAGGTTTCCAGATCGACGGCGCCAGCGGGGCGGAAAACACCTTTCTGATCGATGGTCAGGAGGCGTCCAATTTCCGGACCGGGCAATTGAATTCAAACAACAACATTCCCTCCGAAAACCGGGAAACCTCCGTCAGCGAGGCCCTTTCGGGCGAAAACAGCGGGGTCCGGGCCGCCGCCACCGGAGAGGACATCGGCGATCTGTTTGAATACAAGATCGAACAACCCGTAACCGTGATGCGCGACCGTTCGGCCTTGATCCCGATCGTTCAGACCAAGATGGAGGGCGAGAGGGTTTCGGTTTACAATCAGTCGGTCCGGATGGACCGCCCGATGAGCGGCCTGAGGCTCAACAACATCACCAATCTGACGCTGGAGAGCGGTTCCCTGACGGTCATCGACCGCAACGCCTACGCCGGAGAGGCTTTGATGGAAAGGCTCAAGGCCAAAGAGCAGAGACTGATCTCCTTTGCGCTCGATCTCGGGACGCACGTCCGCGTCCGGCAAAATCAGGATCGCCAACCGGCCCGTTTGGTCAAGGTCGTCAACGGCGTTTTTCAGGTTCATTATTTCCGCACCGACGAGAAAACCTATCAGGTTTCAAATCAAACCGACCGTCCCAAGGTTCTCTACATCGAATACCCCATCCGCGACGGCTGGGAGCTGACGGAAAAAACCGAGAAACCCGATTACACTACCCAGCGATATTACCGTTTCCGGATCGAACTCAAACCGTTTGAAGAAAAGGATTTTATCGTCGCTGAAAAACAGGGTCTGATGGATTCCTATCAACTGACCTCTTTGACCCGGAACGATCTGGAACTGTTCGTTTCGCGCCGTTACATCGACGAAAAAACAAGAGCCAAACTGGAAAAACTGATCGATCTGCGGGTGAAGATCGGCGAGATCGAAACGAAACTTGAATCATTTGACGATGAGATAGAGGATATTTCGGACGATCAGAAACGCCTCCGGGAAAATATCGAGGCGCTGTCGAAAACCGCCGAGGCCAAAACGCTGATCACCCGCTACATCGAAAAGGTCAATCAGCAGGAAACCCGGCTCGAACAGATCGAAGGCGAACGAAGAACGCTCGGAGCGGAAAGCCAGCGGCTCAACACTGAACTGGCCCGCGAGATCCGCGTCTTCGATATCGCCGAGGACAAATGAACCGATTTTGGATTTGGGATTGGGAATTTTGGATTTTTTTTAATCCGAATTCCGAATTCCCAAATCCGAAATCCTTTTTCGCCGATACAACTTTTTGCCGGCCTCGCCTCATCTTTTAGGGTGTAAAAGATTTTCCGGCACCGGTGCCAAGTCTCAATCAATAAAGAAGGTGATTTTTATGAGGAAATTTTTAATTCTCCTGACGGTATCGGTGTGTGTCTTTACGGCTTTTGGACAGAAAAAAGTGGCTTCGGCGGGAAGTCCGAATGATCCCGTCAAACAAACCAGACAAAAGTTTCAAACTTTGCCGATCCGGCGGGTCGTGCTTTATTCGAACGGCGTCGCTTTTATCGAACGGCGCGGAACGGTTTCGGGCGACGCGGAAATCGATCTTTCGTTCAAACAATCGCAGGTCGATGATGTCTTGAAATCGATGATCGTCCTCGATCTCGGTCAGGGAAAGATCGGGGCCGTTTCCTACAATTCGGCCGCGCCTTTCTCCGCCAGAACCTCGGAAATCCCTTTTTCGGTCGATTCGAGAACCGAGAATTCCGCCGGGAACGAGGGCGGGATCGCCGAAGTCCTCTCGCAACTTCAGGGCGCAAAGGTCGCGGTCACGACCGATCGGGGGACGGTTTCGGGATCGATCCTGACGGTTGAAAAAAGGCAGATCCCGGCCGAAAAGGATAATCCGGCCCGAACCACTCATTTTCTGGTCATCTCCTCGGAAGCGGGCGAGGTCTCAAGTTTCGATCTCAATCAGGTTCGCTCCGTCAAAATGCTCGACGAAGAGACCCGCCGCGACATCCGCCAGTTTACCGAGGCGAGCGCATCGGCCCGGCGTCGCGACGCCAAGACCATCACCGTTACCTCGGAGGGTTCGGGCCAGCGCGAAATGATCGTCACCTACACCATCGCCGCCCCGATCTGGAAAACCACCTACCGGGTGGTTTTGGACAAAGAGGGAAAACCCTTTTTTCAAGGCTGGGCGATAGTCGATAATGTCAGCGAAGAGGATTGGGAAAATGTCCGGCTTTCGATGGTTTCCGGCTCTCCGGTCTCATTTATTCAGAACCTTCAAAAACCGCTTTTTCGGTATCGGCCGGTGGTTCCGATCCCCGATGATCTGAATCTCGAACCCCAAATTTACGACCCTTCCGACAGATTCGGCGTCGGCATCGGTCATGGGAGCGGAAGCGGAAGCGGAAGCGGATCCGGTTCTGGAGATGGAGTCGGGTTTGGAAATGTTGCGACTCCGCCCCAGGCCGTTACGACCTCTATGAGCGAGGCATTGATGAGCGAGAACGCCGGGGTTCAAACCGCCGCCATCGGAGCCCGTTTCGGCGATCTTTTCGAATACCGGATCGAACAGCCCGTTTCGGTTCCGAAAAACCGTTCGGCACTGATCCCGATCGTTCAAACCAAAATGGAGGGCGAGAGGGTTTCGATCTACCGGCAACCCGAGGAAACCGAATACGAGGATGAAAATAAACCGCCACCGAGACCGATGAGCGGTCTTCTTCTGACCAACACCACTCCCCTGACCTTCGAGGGCGGTTCTCTGACCGTGGTCGACGCGGACGCTTACGCCGGTGAAGCATTGATGGAACGCCTCAAACCGCAGGAAAACAGGCTTATTTCCTTTGCCCTCGATCTCGGAACTCTGGTCAATGTCAAAGAGGAAAAGGATCGCCAGCCGGCCAGATTGGTCAAAGCCGTCGAGGGGGCTTTTGAGGTTCATTATTTTAAGACCGAAAAAAAGACCTACCAACTCCAAAATCAAACCGACCAGCTCAAATATGTTTACATCGAGCATCCGGTTCGCGAAAACTGGATTCTGGGAGAATCAACCCAAAAGCCGGCCGAAATCACGGCCAATTATTATCGCTTCCGGGTCGAACTTCCGGCATTTTCAAGAGTCGATCTTGTCGTTACTGAAAATCAGGGACTCAAGGACAGCTATCGTCTGTCTTCGATCACTTTCAAGGACCTCGATCTGTTCGTCAAAAACCGCTTCATCGACGAGGCCACCCGCACCAAACTGGCTCATTTGATCGAGCTCCGTTCGGACATCTTTCAAACCGGGGAAAAATTGAAAAAGCTCGAAAGGGAGATCGGCGAGATTTCCGACGACCAGACCCGGCTCCGGGAAAACATCGAGATCATGGCCAAAACATCGCAGGCCAAACAGTTGATCGACCGTTACATCCGCAAAGCCGACGAACAGGAATCGCGCCTGGAACAGATCAATGCCGAACGAAAGACCCTGGCGGCCGAAAAGGAACGAAAGGAAGGCGAACTGGCCGCAGAGATCAGACGTTTCGAGATTGCCGGAAACAATCAAACATCGGGCCAGCAGTGAGAACTTGAGGTTTCTTTCAACACTCGGAGCGGCAGCGATGCGGTCAAATCGATTCGGTACGCCGAGCGGTAGCGATGCGGTTTCATCGCGGGCCTCACACCTTGATAAAGATCCGTTTGCGGTAAAGGAGCCACATTATGAAAAGCCAGAAGAAAATATAACTGACAGCGAACATCAGAGAAGCGTTTTTCGGCGAACCCAGCGGGGCGAAAATTGTCTGGAAGATCCATTCCTTGATCGAGAGTATGTCCATCAGTTTCGAAGCCGTTTCGGCCAGAACGTAGAGAGCCAGCGCGTTGACGCCGAAAATGACGAACGGTTTCGACCAGCGTTGGTAATTTTTGATGTCGATCAGCCAGTAACAGAACCCGAAAAAGCAAAGCGCCATCCCGGCGGTAAAAACGACGTATGAACTGGTCCAGAGAGCTTTGTTGATGGGAAAGAAAAAATTCCACATCCAACCGAGCGCCGTCAGGACGACGCCGAAAAAGAAGACTCCGCCGACTTTTTCCAAATTGTCCCGTTTGGTTTTCAACCAGAAACCGGCCAGAACTCCGGCCAAAGCCGTCACGATGGCCGGCAAGGTGCTCAAAATTCCTTCCGGATCATAGACCTTGCCCAATGACCAGATGTGATTGACGCCGAGGATCTGGCGGTCGATATAGGCCGACAGATTGCAGGCCTTATCGGAAACGCTCGTTACGGCACAACCGGGAACCGGAATCACCGTCATCAGAATCCAGTAAAGTATTAGCAGAAAAGCGCTGATAAAGACGATCTGTTTCCACCCGGCCCGCAAAAAGATCAGCGAGGCGATCAGATAACAAACCGCAATTCTTTGAAGAACGCCGGGAATCCTCAAATGAACGAAATCGAAAAAGGGCAAGGCATTAAGAAGCAGTCCGAGCAGAAAAATGACCGCCGAACGGCGAAAGATCTTGAGGTAAACATCCCGCGTCACGCCTCCGCTTTCAACCCTTTTGCCGAGCGCCAGAGGGATGACGATCCCGACGATGAACAAAAAGAACGGAAAGATCAGATCGGTCGGCGTCCAGCCGTTCCATTCGGCGTGTTCGAACGGGGAGTAAATCGCGCCCCAATCGCCCGGATTGTTGACCAGAATCATCCCGGCGATCGTAATTCCGCGAAATACGTCCAGCGAAAGAAGGCGTTTTTGCTCGATTTTTTCGGACATTTTTTTGAATGGATTATAAACCGGGAGACTCGGTTTGCCAAACTACAAATGCGGGGAAAAAAGGTGAAAAGGTGAAAAAGTTTGACTGATATTTTAAAAAAAACACCTTGCTTTGGGAAACTATCGTTTTTTCGAAAAATCAGGCCCGACAAAAAAACCTAAAACCTTTTCACCTTTTAACATTTAAACTTTTCCCTCTTTTGCTCCTACCAACCTTCCCTTTCGGCCAATCTGGTGATGTGGGCCGTGTGGTGTTTGCCGTGCCAGGCGTATTGGCCGAGCATTTTATCCAGCGTCAATTCGCCCCAATCGGGATGATTGAGCTTTCGGGCGAAATCCTCGTCAGACATCCAACGGATGAGATCCACCCAGCGCCGGTGCAGGTTTTCGGCCATCAGAAGCGAATTTTCGACCGGCATCCGGCTGTCGCCGAGTTCCGCCCAGCGCTCTTCGAAATAAGTCTTGATGGTCGGTTTGTCCTCGGTCAAAGTCCATTTAAAGCGAACGTAGGCGTTGATGTGACTGTCAACGACATGATGGACGACCTGCCGGACGGTCCAGCCGCCGGGGCGGTAATGGGTGTCCAGTTGCTCATCGCTGAGCCCCTTGACGGCCTCCCGCAAAAGCGCCGGGAGTTCCTCAAGGTCTTTGATAAAAGATTCCTTCAATTCCTTTGTGACCTCCACCGACGGATCAAAAGTCCCGATCGGATACCTCAAATCCTCACCCACAGCCTTTTCCATAAAAATCAAACTCCTTTAATTCACGAAAAATTAATAATCCCAAATCCGAAATCCAAAATCCAAAATCGCCTCATTCTCCGTAATAATTCTCAAACCGCGTAAATTCCTTCAAAAAAGCCAGTTTGACCATTCCGGTCGGTCCGTTCCTCTGTTTGGAGATGAGCAGTTCGGCCACACCTGCGTTTTCTTCAGAGGGCTTGTAATACTCCTCCCGGTAAATAAAACCGACGACATCCGCATCTTGCTCGATCGATCCCGATTCGCGAAGGTCGGACAACATCGGTCGTGGGGGGTTTCTGGCTTCCGGGGCCCGCGAAAGCTGGGACAGCGCGATGACCGGGACGTTCATTTCCTTGGCCAGGCCCTTCAGTTCCCGGGAAATTTTGGAAACCTCCTGTTGGCGCGATTCGACCCGGCCCGAACCCGACATCAACTGCATGTAATCGATCACGATCAGATCGAGGCGTTTTTGTTCGGAAGCCAGCCGACGGGCCTTGGCCCTCATCTGCAAGACGGAGATTCCCGGCGTATCGTCAACAAAGATCCGGGCTTCGGAAAGCGTCCCGATGGCCTCGGCCAAACGGCCCCATTCGTCGCGGATCAGATGCCCGGTCCGAAAACGATGGGCGTCCACCTTGGCCTCGGAACTGAGCATTCTCATCACGAGCTGCTCCTTGGACATCTCCAGCGAAAAAATGGCCACCACGGCATCTTCAATGATGGCGGCATTTTGCGCCAATGTCAGACAGAGGGCAGTGTTATGAACACAAATATCGTTGGCCACGAAATTATGGGTTTCGGGAACGGTCAGATCGTAAACCTGTTTGTTTCCGGCAAATTCGATCGAAACGATCTCGTCCCAGTAAACCTCGCTCCGGGAAAGATTTTCCAAACTTTCATCCTTGAGAGCATCGGCCAAAAGACCCAGACGCTTTCGGCTTAAGGCCCTTTTGCCTACGTGGATATTGGAATGATTCCCTAACCCGGCCCGTCGGGCCAATCCGGCCCAGGATTCCTCTCCTTTACGGGCGGAAATATCTTCCCAAATCTCAACCGGAATCAAATCCCGGTTGGTTTTATATTTGCGTTTTTCCAGTTTTTCCAGCGCATTTTTTAAGGCTTTTTCCTTTCCGAAAACGCCGATCTCCGACGCAAACTTTTGAATTGATAAAGCGTCGGTAATATCCAGTTGCCAGGCCGTTCTTCGCTGTTTTTTATATTTTACGGACCTTTTTTTCAATTTGGCGATGACACCGAAACGAAGGAGAAGATGTTGGATCTGGGCGGCCATCTTTTCACTGGCCGTGCAATAACCCAATTGAACCTGTCCGCTCGCCAAGACGCTGATCCATCCGTCGGTTGAAAAAAGGCGGTTCAAAAACAGTGCCAATAGTTCTTTTTTTAAGGGAAAAACCTCTTTCGGAATAAATTTTTGCCGGGCGTCGCAACCGTAAACCTGAAGTTTTTCCAACCAAAACCGCAACGGATTATTCCTTTTTTTTGAATTTTCGGTTTTTCGAACCCTCAGGGAAAAAGTTCGATCCCCGGTGTTTGATTGAACGGCCTCGACGCCTCCGAATTCGGCAACCGAACCGATGAAATCTTTCTGAATCCGCCGGTTTCCGGATGTGAATTCGGGACAGGTTTTTCTCAAACAACCGTCGCCGAGCAAATAACCCAACAGTTTCACCTCACACGGCCGCCATTCGGCCTCACCGAAAACGTTCAAAACGCGGGGAACCGCGATCTTTTGACCGGCCCTTAAACTCCCCAACTTTTCCCAACCGTTGATGGTTAAAAACGGGTGGGTCAAAGTTGTTTCGATCTTCCGCCCCAATTTGGTTTCAACCATGAAAACCGGTTTTATGCCGTCATCAATAAAATTGCTGACACCGGTCAAACCGAACTTAAAGTCCCCTTTTAAGGTCAAAAGCTCGGCTTCTCGTTCCTTAAAAAGTTCTTCTATGGTTCGAAGTTTTCCGTCGGCGGTTAAAATCTCGGAATCACTGGCCAGGCATTTCCCCATTGACGGTCTGGCGGCGATGATGATCAGATCGGATCTCTGCAAACCGGAGGTCATTTCGTCCAGTTCGCGAAACCCCGTTGCCAGTCCGGTCAGCGCGTGGGAATCGCGTTTGGCGTATTCCTGAACCTTGGCCAGAACGTCTTCGGCGACCGGGCGGACGTGGGCGAAACCCTGCCTGGTTTTTTCGTCGGCCAGTGCGAAGATCATCTGTTCGGCGTGATCGAGGATCATCTCGGCATCGTCCTCTTCGGCCAGAGCTTCGGCGGTTATCTGATTGCAGACCTTGATCAGATTGCGGGTGATCGATTTGTCCTTGACGACCTTGACGTAGTCGCGGATGTCGGAAAAATGAGGCAGGCCGTAGGTCAGATTGGTGATGGTGGCGACCCCGCCGATCGACTCGACGGCTCCGTCTTTTTTGAGTTCCTCGCCGATCAGGATCGGGTCGATCTTCTGGCTGGTTTCAAAAAGACTGATCATCGCCTTGAAAACACGGCGGTGAAGGGGCGAGTAAAAATCCTCCGGTTCGAGAACCTCGACCGCCTGTGTGATCAATTGATTGTCGAGCAAAATGGCACCGAGCAAAGCCCTTTCGCTCTCCGAACTCGACGGAAGCGGTTTGTTCAAGAATTGTTCGCGTTCAAATTCCGGGTTCGGTGATGCCATAATTTGCAAAAGAAACGGGGGCGGAAACGGAAAATTTCTCTTCCGATCAACTGGTTTTTTTTCTGATTTTTTTAGACAAAAAAGACTGCCAGTCGAATGAAAACTTGCAGTCTTTTGATGCTACTATAATTTGAGAAAACTCTCAAAGATTTTGGGCGGAAAATTTTTAAATCTTATTCTTCCTCGTCCTCGGCGGCAGTTTCGGCGGCCGGTTCCTCATCGGTTTCCGCCGTCGCTTCCGCAGCCTCCTCGGTCGCTTCGGCTTTAACTTCCGTTTCGGCCGCGGCCTCTTCTTCGGCCGGTTCTTCGGCCTTTTCTTCCGTGATCAGTTCGCCCTCGGCCCTGACCGTTACCGGAATCTGAAGCGTAACCTCCCGGTGCAGTTTGACGCCGACGGTAAAATCCCCCAGTTCCTTGATCGGATCTTTGAGAACCACCTTGCGGCGGTCGATCTCGTAACCTTTGGCGTTGATGGCCTCGGTGATGTCCATCGAGGTTACCGAACCGAAAAGAGTTCCGGTTTCGCCGGCCTTGCGTTCAAAATCAAGGACGATGTCCTTCATCTGTTCGGCCTGCAGTTCGGCGGTCGATTTTTCCTCAGCCGCCTTCTTGAGCAGAACGGCCCGTTCCTGTTCGATCTGTTTGATGTTGCCCTTGGTGGCCAGAGTGGCCAGCCCCTTGGGCAACAGATAATTGCGGGCGTAACCCGCTTTGACCTTAACGATCTCGCCGCGGCCGCCAAGAGTGTCAATGTCTTCGCGTAATAAAATGGTTGTTGTGGCCATAATTAATAAACCTCCTCTTTAGTCAGCAACGTAAGGCAGCAAAGCCATGGTCCGGGCGCGCTTGATGGCCCGGGCAATTCGGCGCTGATCTTTGGCCGAAACCCCCGAGATCCGGCGCGGCAGAATCTTGCCCCGTTCGGGAATAAATCGTCTCAGAAAATCAACGTCCTTCCAATCAATGTAATCGGGAACCAGCATCACCTGCCGACGCCGCTGAAACCGCCTCTGGGGCCGGGGGCTTTTTTCATCATCGGAATCAAATTTCTTATCGTCGTCTTCGTCATCTCTTCGGACTCTTTTCCTTTCAGCCATTATTCGCCTCCCTCCTGATTTTGTTCATTTTTACCGTTTGTATCTCCGGGTTTCTTTTTCTTCCTCTCGCGTTTGGCCGCAAGTTTGGCGGCCGTTTTTCTTTCTTCGTCAACCCGAACGGTCAGATATCTCAAGATCAGATCATTGACCCGCATCCGGCGCTCCAGTTCGGCGATCTCCTGGCCGGAACCCTCGATTTCGAAAAGGACGTAATATCCCTCCGATTTCTTTTTGATCGGATAGGCGAGTTTTCGCACGCCCATGACATCGGTTTTGACAACCTCTCCGCCGTTTTCGGCGACCAGGTTGGCAATCGCTTCGTTCAGTTGCGTAATGGTATCGTCGGCCGTTTCCGGGCCGGCGATGTACATCACTTCATATACTCTGTTTGCCAATTTTTTTTCCTCCTTATGGCTAGTCCAGCCTCAGCCTCTTGGGGCCGAAGCAAGAAGGGACCTTTCGATTTCGGATTTCAGATTTCGGATTTCGGATTCATTCTTCCTCGTTCCGCAAGCCTTGATCCGCGTTGTATCTGGCCATCGCTTTTTCGATTCCGTCCGACAAAACGGAGCGGATGGCTTCGGCGCTCAAACGGAGAACCTTTTCGACCAGTTCCTGATCCTTTTTTGAAAAGTTCTCCAGCACGAAACGCCTCGTGTCGTTTACCGGATGATCGGGTTTGATCCCGATCCTGAGCCGGATGTAATCTTGTGTTTTCAAACAGGCGGTCATCGATTTCAAACCGTTATGCCCGCCTTCCGAGCCCTTCGGCCGGAGCCGGATGGTTCCCAGCGGCAGGGCCAGATCGTCGATGATGACCACCATTTTCGAGCGGGAACGGTTTTCCTTTTTCAAAAGACAAGAAACCGATTCTCCGCTCAGGTTCATAAAAGTCTGCGGTTTGACCAGTTCGACCGGAACCCTTTCGATCTCGGTCCGACCGACAAGTGCGCGGCATTCCTCTCGCTTGACCTGCGTTTGCTCTTCGCGGGCCAAAAGGTCGATCAGCATAAAGCCGAGATTATGACGGGTGCTTTGGTAACGTTCGCCCGGATTGCCGAGTCCGACGATGAGCCAGTTGTTTTCAGACGTTGAATTCATAATTTTTCCAAAAGAGCGCAAAATTTATGAACCGCCATCCGAAACCGATTACTGCTCCTCGGTCTCGCCGCCTTCGCCGCCTTCTTCCGCCTCGCCTTCTTCGCCGACGAGTTCGGGTTGTTCGAGTTCCTCTTCGGGTGTCGGTTCGAGTTCGGGTTCCTTGACAAAGATGACCGAGGCCACCATGGCTTCGGGGTCCTCGTGGATCTCGACGTCCTCGCCGACCTTCAGATCGGAAACGTGGATCGAATCATTGAGCTGCATCTCGGAAACATCGACCTCGATCGATTCCGGAATCTTGCTCGGCGTACAAAGAACCTTGATCTCCCGCATTTGCTGGGTCAGGACGCCGCCTTCTTCGGCTCCGGGAGCCTCTCCAACGAGGTGAACGGGAACCGTAACCTCGATCTTTTCGCCCCGCCTGATCCGGCGCAGATCGGCGTGAATAAGCCGCCCCTTTAGGGGATCGATCTGACGATCCTGAAACATCACGTCGCTCGCTCCGACGCCTTCGACATCAAGCGAAAAAACCGTGTTTTGACCGGTGTCCGAACGAAGGATCGCCGCCAGATCGCTCAATTCGACCGTGACGGCCAGATTATCATCGTCGCCCCCGTAAACAATGACGGGAAGTTTCCCCTGACTGCGCAGGCGGCGCGAGTGGTTTTTTCCGCGCTCCTCTCTTTTTTCCGCTTTTATTACAAATTTCTCTGCCATAACTTTATTTTCCAAATTCCGGTTTCGGTCGCTTTCCGGAAAAAGCCTCCGACCCAAATAACATTTTTATATAAACAACGATGAAACGCTGGTTTCATCGTGAATCGATTTGATCCCGGAAGCCAGCAATTTCGCCACGCTCAAGATCTCGATCCGTCCCTCCTCGCGGAGCGGTTTACCCTTATCGCAAAGCGGGATGGTGTTGGTTACGATGATCTTTTTCAGATGCGAAGCCTTCAGGTTTTCGATCGCCCGTCCGGAAAAGACCGCGTGCGTGAAACAGGCGTATATATTGTTGGCTCCGTTGGCGTGCAAAGCGTCGGCCACCTTGCAGATCGTCCCTCCGGTGTCGCACATATCATCAATTATCAAACAATTTTTCCCCTCGACATCGCCGACCACGTTCATCACTTCCGCCACATTGGCTTTTTCCCGCCGTTTGTCGCACAAGGCCAGACCGGTGTTGAGCCTTTTGGCGTAAGCTCTGGCTCTTTCAGCTCCGCCGGTGTCCGGCGCGACCACGATCAGATTTTCGATCGGGTTTTGCTGAAAATAATTGACGATGACCGGAGCGGCGAACAAATGGTCGACCGGAATATCGAAAAAACCCTGAATCTGCGAAGCGTGCAGATCGACGGTCAAAACCCTCTGAGCCCCGGCGGAAACGATCAGATTGGCGATCAGTTTCGAAGCGATCGGCACCCGGGGCCGATCCTTTTTGTCCGACCGGGCGTAACCGAAATAGGGGATCACGGCCGTCACTCTTTCGGCCGATGCCCGCCGGAACGTATCGAGCATGATCAGCAGTTCCATCAGGTTCTGATCCGTCGGGGGACAGGTCGGCTGAATGATGAAAACATCCGCCCCTCTGGTATTTTCCTCGATCTGAAAATTGAACTCGCCGTCCGAAAATCTGCCGGTGCTGGCTCTGCCCAGATCACAACTTAAGTGGTGACAAATCTCTTCGGCCAGAGCGGTATGTGCATTTCCCGAAAAGATCTTGATATTTCCCGTTACGCTCATTTGTCGTGCAGTTACAAATAAATGACGAGCAACTTTGATCCCTCGAATCAAGTTGCCCGTCCGGTTGTTAGAAATAAAATTGCTGGGGCGGAAGGATTCGAACCTACGCATGGCGGGACCAAAACCCGCTGCCTTACCACTTGGCTACGCCCCAATAAAAAATGTTTAATGAAGCAAACCTTCAATCAAATTCAATGACCCGAGATAATCCCGGCGAGGTACGGTTTTCACCCTGAACTTTCGCCAGTCCGGCTCATTTTGCAAATCATCGAATGCATCTTGAAGTTTTTCCTTACTGTCAAAGACGGCAAAAACGCTTGCCCCGCTCCCGGACATCAAAGCGCGTCTGGCCCCCAGTCTGAAAAGCCTTTCCCGAACGCGCCCGATCTCAGGTTCAATTTGAAACACTGCCTTTTCAAAATCGTTTACCAGATCGGATTGCCGTAAATTCAGCGCCCTGGCTTCGAAACGGCAAATTTGAAGAATACTTTTTGAGTCTTTATTTGTCAAGTGTGGGGCGCCCAAAAGACGGAAGGCCTGCGGGGTCGGAACATCGACCCCGGGAGTTACGATCAGAAGGTGATTTTCAACCACATCATCGAGCGGAAAAACCTCGGTCCCGCGCCCGGTCCCGAGGGCCGTTCCCCCGAAAAAAAAGAACGGAACGTCGGACCCGAGAATTCGCCCCAGAGGAATCAGATCGCTCAGTCGCAACGGCAAATGCCAGAGCCGGGCCAACCCCGCCAGTGCGACGGCCCCGTCGGAAGACCCGCCCCCAAGACCGCCGGGCGAGGGGATCCGCTTTTCCAGATGGATCCGCGCCCCCGGCCCGATATTGAATTTTTCCCGGAGCAGATTTGCGGCCCGGACGATCAGATTGCTTTCATCGGTCGGAACATTGGCGTCCGAACAGGTCAAACGGATGCCGTCGCCGCCGGAAAAGGTCAACCGGTCGCAAAGAGAAACCGTCTGAAAAACGGTGCAGATCTCGTGAAAACCGTCCCCTCTTTTGCCCAGCACCCGAAGATTCAAATTTATTTTGGCAAAGGCCGGTAGCGAAAAAGATTCTTCAGCCATCAGTTTTCCCCAAAAGGCTTTCCGGTTTCGCCCCAAGGCGCCCCACACGCCTTTTGCAATTGGCGAAAGCCATTTTCCTCCGAAATTTCTTGGTCTCGAATTAGCTTAACAAAAAAAGAATGAGTCCGCTCTCGGCGGATCCATTCTTTTTTATACCGGTAGTTTGCTTTCCGATAAAACTCCGGCGTTTTTTCTCCGTTTCGCCCCAAAGGGCGGTGCCAACCGAGAACTTTATTTTCTGAGAACAAAAACCTGAGTGAAATAATAGGTTTTTCCGTCCGGCGCAAGAGCCACGCCGACTCCGGATTCCTTCCATTTGTTGCTGAGCAGATTCTGGCGGTGCGAGGCGGATTTCATCCATCCCACCACGGCCGATTCCACCGGATCGTCATATCCCCTGTTATAAGCGATGTTTTCCCCGATCCGCCGCCAATCTTTCAAACCGGACATTTCGGCCCGGTCGTTGACCATCAAACCGTCAAGTCCCTGATGACTGAAAAAATTAAAACGCGCCATGTTGGTCGAATGAATCCGGGCGATCCGGGCGACCTCGTCGCTCCAGACGACCGGGGTCAACCCGAATTCCATTCTTTTTTGATTCAAAAGATCAAAGGCACGCCGCTCAAGTTCTCTTACATTTTGAACCTTGGCTTTGACGATCGGACCTGAATCGGTCTTCGGGGCCGACGGATCAACGTAAATTCGGGGTCGGGTTCTCAGTTTTTTGTTGATTCCTTCCCCGGTGAAATAATTCAATTTGAGTCGGGGTTCCGCGGGATCGGAAAATTGAGGAAAAACTGCGGCGGAAAAAATCAGGATGAAAATTGTGCTGAGGGTTAAATTGGCACAAAATGCTTTGGGATTGAATTTCATTGATAACCTCACTTCGGAAATCTGACCATCTCAAAAAAACACTTTTGAGATTCACGATTTTGCGTCCCCGCATCGCTACGGAGTTGCCTTTATCGGTCAAGGTTTTATCTTTTCAAATATTGCTCCGGAAAACCCTTTTTTAAAGTTATTCCGTCATTGTTTTAAATAGAATTAATCCCCTTCTGTTTCCACAAAAAAATGAATTGAAATTGGTTAAAAACAAATTTTTAGGAATCGGAGTTTTCCCTTTATTTCGTCATTTCGAAAAAAAGTAAAGGGCGAAGAAAAAAATCTTCTTCGCCCTTTACTTATCGGCCAATTTTATCTCTTCTTTAGTTTATTTTGTTCCCTTGCCCTGAAGTTTTCCCTTCAAACGATTCATCTCCTCTTTATCGGCCGTCAGTTTTAGGGCTCTTTGCCAGGTTGAACGGGCCAGTTCCGCTTTCCCCTGTTTGTGGTAGACATCGCCCAGATGTTCGAGAATGGTGGGTGAACCTTCAGAAAGGCGGACGGCGCTCAACAGGTATTTCTCGGCTTCTTCAAGTTTTCCAAGCTTGAAGTAGGCCCAACCCAGACTGTCCAGATATGAGGGATTGGTGGGGTCGATCTCCACCGCCTTTTGGATCAAGGAGAGGGCCTCTTGAAGTTTCTCATTTCTTTCGATCAAAAAATAACCCAGATTGTTCAAAGCCACCGGATAACCGGGATTTTGTTTTAGGATTTCCCGCAAAGTCGTTTCCGCTTCGGCGAAGTTACCGGCCGTTTGCTGAGCGGTCGCCAGAGTCAGCCGGGCAACAACCTGCTTTCGATCATCCCTTTTGGCCAATTCGACCGCTTGATTGGCGGCCTCGATGGCCTCCTTTCCCCGCTTTGCCTGACTGTAAAGGCTGGAGATATAGAGATAATTGTAAAAATCGTCAAAGGCCGGAACAACGGCGGGCGAATTACTGTCCAATTCTTTTTTTCCGATCAGATTCCGCAGGAGTGCGACCCCCTCGTCCACCCGACCGAGATCCGTCAAAACAGATGCTTCCGTCCTTAAAAGCTCAAAATCCTGAGGATTTACCGTCCTCACCCCCCGAATGGTTTGAAGGGCCTCGGTCCTCTGACCGTTTTCCCGGTAAAACGAGATCAACTGTTTGTCGGCGAACAAATCATCCTTTCCGAAAAGGATCTTGGCTTCATCAATCGCCTTTTTCACCTCGTTCGGCCGGTTGGCATTTTTGTATGTCTGAATGATCCTTTCATAGACCGTATAGGCGAACTCCCGATCCTCGTCGGTCACCAATCGGTCGTTTTCAATGCCTCTTATCGCCAGCGCATTTTTGTAAATGCCAGCGGCCTCATCAATCCGTCCGGCGTCCCGGTACAGATCGCCGAGCGCCATCTGCAACTGGGCGGCCGAAACCTTGTCCTTTTCGGCCAATTTCAAGATCGAGGTCCGAAGGGTCTTGGCCGCTTCGTCGAGATTGCCCGATCTGGCCTGAACCTGTGCGAGCAGAACCGGCAAAGAGGTGTTAACCGGGTTGGCAAAGATCGCCTGCTGAAGGGATTCGACGGCCATCGCCGCCGTTTTTCCGTCCGCCTCTTCGATGGCCCGGCTCAAAAGTTCAACCGCCTCGTCGCTGTTTGGGTCGTCGGCCACGGCCCGGCTGAGAATCTCCACAGCTTCTCTGGTTTCGCCCTCCTTCAAAAGCGCCGCCCCGAGTTTTACCAGTGCGCTTTCCGGGGCGAGATTATCCTCCTGAGTGATCCCGCGGAAAAACCTGGAATCGAGGGGAGTGGCCGAAGAGAGCCATTTTTTAAGGGCCGCGATCCTTTTTTTCGGTTGATTGGTTTTGTCGTAAAATTCTCCCAAAAAGGCGAAAGCCTCCGCGTTTCGGGGATCGAGGCGGCCGACCTCCTCCCATTCCTGAATGGATTTTTGGGCAAATCCCTCATCCAGAATTCCCCGGTTCAAACGGCTTTTGATGGTATAAAGCCGGGCCAGGATCTGGTGACCGCCGAAATTATTCGGGTTCAATTTGACGGCGATGGTCGCCAGACGGATCGCCTCTTCGATATCGTTGGGCGGCATATTGAACGACAACTCCGCCAGCGCGGTGTAACCTTCGGAGAGGGTCGGATCGAGTTCAACCGCTTTTTGCAGGGAATCTTTGGCCAAACGGGCGCTGGCGGCCCTTCCGGCCTGGGTCCGGGAATTGATCAATCCCCAGATATAACGTTGCCCTTCGAGCAGTTTGGCGTAAGCCTGTTCGCGTCTTTCCCGGGAGATTTCATTGGTTTGTTTGGGGTCGGTGTTTGGCGTAACCTTGGTTGGCGTCGGTTGGGTTTTGGGGGGGTTATTTATTCCCTCCTGTCCGAAAACCGATCCGGGGGCCAATAATACGACCAATGCTAAAAACCAATATCCTTTATTTTTCATTAAAAACCTCTTAAACATTTTCCAGTTTGGCCACTATCTTTTCCCAGATGGGTTTGCGCGGAAAATTCAAAAAAAACAAGATCAAAGCCGCTCCTCCAAAGGTCAGAATCTCGGCCCGAACGCCGCTCACAGCGGCGATCAAAAATCCCAGAACCGCCACGATTTCGGCCATCACCCCCAAAATTATGGCATTTGACTGAAGCGAACTCAAAAGTCCCCTGACGCCTTTTAATAATGCGACGGTCTGCAAACGGTCCCATCTGAGCAAAAGCCGCCGGACGACGATCGATGCAATGGCGATAAAGATGACGCCGACTCTCAGGGGCATCAATGCATTTTCGGGGATCGATCCCTCCAGATTAAGGGGCGAAAAAAAACCGATCAGCACCAAAACAACCGCCAATCCGATCTGCGTCAGGTAGATCGTCATCGTGGCTTGGTAACGATTATCGAGGGCGGTCAGGTTTTCCGGGGAAATTTCGCTCATGGATTTTTTTAGGCCGGAACAACTTTCCTTGTGCCCCGGCCTAAATTATAACACTGTTCGATATTAAGTCGCGGTCATTTCTCGGGCTGTTTTTCCTGCCTTTGGGAAATGACGGTGGTCAATGATTTGGGGATCTGAGAGGCGTTGATGTCGCCCTGATTTTCGATGATCTGATCGATCAGTTCGAATTTCGACTTGTCAAAATCATCGGTCATCAGCACTCCGTCCTTGTCGATCGTCAGCGGGTAAATGCCGAACAGTTCGTTTCTGAAATTTTCGATAAAAGAAGGATCTTCGGGCGGCATCACACTCCTTCTGTCGGGATTCGGTTCGGGAATCGTGGCCCCGATCAGATTCAGCTGTTCTTTGGATTTTTCCACCCATTCGCTGTTCGGGTAATCGCGAACCAGCAGTTGGAAATACCGGGCCGCCTGATCGGTTTCCTCTTCGACCAGATAGGTTACCGCCAATTTGTAAAGCGCCTCGTCCATATAACCGAAATTGGGATATTTTTCCAAGATCTCCAGATAACGCGACTGCGCCCCCTTCAAACCGCCTTTCTTGTAATTGACCGATTGTTTGTAATAGTAGTTGGCGATGTACAGGTTATGAAGCCCGAGATTGTCCTGAACCTCCCTCAGGCGGTTTTCGGCCTCGGCCCGCAAGGCCGAATTCGGATATTGCTGAAGCAATGCCTTAAGACGCTGTTCGGCGATCTTGGCGGCCGTCGAATCGCGGTCGGGAAGACCGATCCGGCGCATCTGGGATTCGGCTATTTTGAGCAAAACCCGGTCGGCCAGCGGATGGGTCGGGAAAAACGTCAGCCAATCCTGATAGGCGGCCGTCGCCTGAATAAGAGCGCTGGTCGAGCCCTCCAGATAAAACGAATCGGCCACCGCCAGTTTGGCCATCGGCAAATAAGGCGAGTCCGGATAGGTGGTGATGATGGTTTGAAACAGGAGTCGGCCGACATCGTAATTGTTCTTGCGCACCTCGCGGGTGGCGACGATGAAGAGTTCCCGGTCGCGGCCCGGAACGACGCTTCCGATCAATTCGTCGTATTCGTCATTTCCGCCGCCCCCGAAAATGCCGAGGAACTTTTTCTTTTTCTTGATCTTGCGCGGGGCCCCGACATCGGAAACCGGATTGGCCCGATCCGAAGCGGTCTCCAGCAGAATCCGGTCGACCCTCGATTGAAATTCGGCCACTCTTTCTTCGACCGAATCGATGTCGGTCATCTCGTATTTTTCCGAACGATCGACCTTGCCCCGGTAGTTATTGACCTCGGATTGAAGGCTCGACGCTTCCTTATCCAGAGATTTCAGCCTTCCGAGCGGCGTATCCAGCGCGTTTTTGTCATCCTTATCCTTATCCCCGTCCTTTTTCTCTTCCTTGGTGACCTTGATCGTGCTGTCCAGAGACCGCCGGATGGCCTCGAGTTTCTGCCTCATGATCTCAAGCCTCTGGGCCGGAGAACCGGTTCCGCGATTCTGAGCCGAAATCGCCCCCGTCAAACCCAAAACCAGCATCAAACCAAAAACGATTGATCTCTTATTTTGTAAAAACATAAAATATACCTTTATTATTTTGGATTTTAGATCTTGGATTTTGGGAAATCACCAAAATCCAAGATCTAAAATCCAAAATGGCTAGACCCAGACCGTTGCCGCATCGATCAATTGCCGGACCGCTTCGGTCGGGTTTCCGCCTCCGAAAACGGCCGAACCGGCGACGATGATCTCGGCCCCCGATTCAACCACCTGAGCGATGTTTTCGGCGTCGATCCCGCCGTCGATCTCGATCCTGGTCTCAAGCGACCGATCGTTGATCATCTGCCGCAAACGGCGCAGTTTGTCGATCGAGGTGTAGATAAATTTCTGCCCCCCGAAACCCGGATTGACCGACATCAGCAAGATGAAATCGGCAAACGGCAAAGCCTCCTCCAAGGCCACCAGCGGAGTCGCCGGGTTGATCGCAACTCCCGATTTTCCGCCCGCCTCACGAATCGCCGTCAGGGTTCTCTGCAAATGAACATCGGCTTCGACGTGAACCGAAACCATGTCGGCTCCGGCCTCGACGAACTTGACCGCATAGCGGCTCGGTTCCTCGATCATCAGATGACAATCGACCGTCAAACCGGTTTCCTTTCTGATCGATTTGACCACCGGCAGGCCGATCGTGATGTTGGGAACGAAACGCCCGTCCATCACATCGACGTGTAAAACCGTGGCTCCGCCGGCTTCGACGGCCTTGATCTCATCGGCCAAACGCGTAAAATCCGAGGATAAAATTGAAGGAGCTATTTCAAACATTTATGGAAAATCCCCTTGTTGGTTTTTTTAAAAATCTGACAAACTTTTTCGAGCCCGCCCGAAACCCAACCTATTTTCCGTTATCGGTTGTTTAGTTGCACCGGAAAACCCAACAGTTGCTTGAACCTTAGGGTTGAGGCGTCCGGCGTGGTCGGGTATCGGGGCTGACCGGGGTTTTGACCGGTTTGGGGGCCGTTTCGGTCGGCTTTTTGTTATCTCCGGCTTTGTTTTCCGGGGGTTTTTCGCCGGCTTTCGGAACGTTCGTTTTATCGCCGCCGGTCGGGTTCTTATCGTCTTTTCCGGTCGTCTTTTCACCCGAATCACCGGTTTTCTTCTCGGCGGTTTCCGAATCTTCCTTTTCGTCGGGTTTATTGGCGATCACATCGCGCGTTTTCGAACTTTTCTTTTTGCCGGAATTATCTTTTTTGTCGGAGTTTTTCGGCTTGTCCGAGATCAGCTCTTCGATCTTGTCGATCTCCTCCTGTTCGTCATCCTGCTTGATGGTATCGATCTTTTTGCCCTCGGGGTTTTCCTTGCTGACCACGACCAGGATCATTTGGCCGGTTTTGACCGTTTCGCCGGGCTTCGGCAGTTGTTCCAAAACCGTGTTCATCTTCTGCTCCGAAAAGCGATCGGCCCGCTTTTTGATCTTCAATCCCAACAGGGCCAGTTCCTTTTCGCTTTCGACGAAATCTTTTCCGACGATCTCGGGAACCTTGATCTCCTCGCCCTGCAATGACTTATAAACCACAGCGGCCATTCCGACAAAGAATGCGACGACCAAGATCAAAACCGTAAACAATTTTCCGAAGGCAGAAGCGCCTGATTTTAAGAAACTCATTTTTAATACTTAATTCTTACCGAAAAATCCTGAAACGCCGCCCATTTGTCGGCAATAAAAAATTGGGCGGCAAACTGCTGTAAACTTTAACTAAAAGTTTAATTCTTTTCAAACCCGGCGATGAAGAAACCGTCCATCCGGTCCCGATCGGGATCGGTCCGGGCAAAACCGTCCTGAGTGATAAACTCATCGGGCATTCCCTTCAAAGACTTTTGAAAGCCGTCGGCAAGGGAAAGAAACTTTCCCGCAACTTCTTCATTTTCCGCCTTTTCCAACGAACAAGTCGAATAAATGAGGCGGCCGCCGCGTTTGACCAACTTTGATGCGTTGAGAAGGATCTTTAGTTGTTTGCCGGATAACTCCGGGAAATCCTCTTTTTTCAAAAAATACCTGATCTCCGGGTTTTGGCCGATGGTTCCCGTTCCCGAACAGGGCGCATCGACCAGCACGACATCGAAACTTTGATCCGCAAAAGGCAGGTTTTCCTCCGCATCATAAACCAAAACTCGGACATTTTCCGCCCCTTGTTTCCGGCAGTTTTCCCGCAAAAACCCGGCCCGTTTCAAATACAGGTCGCCCGCCACAATTGTTCCGAAACCCTTCGCCTCCGAACCGGTTTTGGTCATCCGGTTCTCCCCATTCGGTCCGCGCCGACCGGACCTTTCCAATTCTTTGGCCAAAAAAGTCGTCTTGCTTCCGGGAGCGGCGCAAACGTCCAAAAAGTTTTGCCCGGCCATTAAACCGACGGCTTTTCCAACCATTTGCGAACCCTCCTCCTGAAAATAAACATCTCCGCTTTCGGCCAGTTTTCGCAAGTTTTCATCCACCCCGCTGATGATAAAACAATCGTCCAAATACTCAGACCGCTTGAGTTCCCGTTTTTCCAACTCATTCCAAATTTCCCGTCTTTCCTTTTCGCTTCGCCGGTAAAAACGAGCCGTCAAACGAAAAACGGTCTCCGGCGTCCGGTTATTTGCCCGGGCGATTTCGGCGGCTTTTTCGAAACCGAACTGCCCGGCCCAGTTTTCCAAAAGCCAGCGCGGGTGCGAGGTTTCGACTGAAATTCTTTCAACCTCATCGGAATAATCAAAAATCAATGTCCCTTCCTTTGAAACCCGGCGCAAAACCGCGTTGACAAGGCCGGTTGCCGACTTTTTTTTCGCCCGGTGAACCAGATTGACCGATTCGTTGATGGCCGAGTAGGCCGGAATCCGCTCCAGAAACAAGAGCTGAAAAAGTCCCAGACGAAGGGCGATCAATACCTCGGGATCAAATTTTGAGATTCTTTTTTTGGTAAACTTTTCGATCACCCGATCCAGATAGATCAGGTTTCTCAAAACACCGAGCGTCAATTGATGGCACAACCGCCGGTCCGGCGGGAGAAGATTTTCTTCAAATGCGGGAAGCAGGACCGAGGAAAAGGCTTTTTCCGTTTTCACCCTTCGGAGAATTTCAAATGCCGCGATCCGGGCCGGCGAGATTTTTTTCATTTTCCTGATTTGGTTTCCTGACTGAGATCCGTTCCCTCACCTTTTTTGAGGCTTTCATCGACCGAGATCCGTTCGTCAAAAACAAAACATTCGCCCTCCCAGAGGCTTTTTTCGGCCGGGATTTCCTCCAGATAACGCAGAATTCCGCCTTCGAGCTGGTAAACTTCCCCGAAACCTTTTTCCCGCAGAAACGGGGCGAATTTTTCGCAACGGATTCCCCCGGTGCAAAACATTGCGATCCGTTTATGTTTGGAGGGATGCAAGTTTTTCTCGACGAAATCGGGCAACTGGCTGAAACTTTCGGTTTCCGGATTGACCGCCCCGCGAAAACTTCCGATCCGGCATTCGTAATCGTTGCGGGCGTCGAGGATAAAGGTCTCGGGATCGCTGATGATCTCGTTCCAGCGTTCGGCGGAAACATGCGTTCCCCGCCCCTTTTCGACGTCCACGGTTTTTCTTAAAGTAACGATCTCGGATTTGATCTTTACTTTTCGCCGCTTGAATGCCGGTTCCGGGTGAAACGAGGATTTGAAAACGAGCCGGGTTTGAAGGATCTTCTCCGCCAGTTTGATAAAATTTTCGACATCCGGGGGTTTTCCGCAAACCGTCGAATTGAAACCCTCGGAGGCGATGATGATCGTCCCGCAGATCTCGTTTTCGCTCATCGCCGATCTCAGGGAGTCCTTCAGCTCGGCCAGATTGGTTAAATCCTTGAATTCGTAAAAGGTGATGATCTGATAACTCATTTTTCCCCGGTTCAAACTCCCAAAAAATCTCCGGCCTTGATTTTAACCCCGTTTAGAAAATCGCGCGTTGCCATCCGTCTTTTTCCCTCGATCTGAAGTTCCAGGATTTTCAGGATCGAACCATCCCCGCAAACGACCAGCAAGGAATCGCCGGTGGCGGAAATGATCTCCCCCGGTTTTTTATCGGGGACGCGATCTTTTTCCTTTTCAACCGAAGACCGCCAGACGGTCAGTTTTTGCCCTTCAAAGACGGAAAAACTTTTCGGAAAAGGCTGAAAGCCGCGAACCCGGTTGTTTATCTCAAAAGCGGTCAACCCCCAATTTATCAAACCGTCCTCTTTTTTCAGGATCGGTGCCAGGGTCGCCTTTTCGTGATCCTGGGCGACGGGTTCGATCTCATCCAGTTCGGCCAGAGTTTTGGCCAGCAGATCGGCTCCCAGAACCGACAGCCTTTCCATCAATTCGACCGCGTTTTCATCTTCCGCGATCGGGGTTTGGCTTTGCAGCAGAATATCACCGGTATCCAAACCGGCGTCCATTTTCATCGTCGTCACGCCGGTTTCCCTCTCGCCCCGGACGATCGCCCAGTTGACCGGGGCCGCCCCCCGGTACTTCGGCAAAATGGAGAAATGGACGTTGATCGCCCCTTCGGGAAAAGCCTCAAGGAAGGTTTGGGGCAGGATCCGCCCGTAGGCCACCACCACCGCCACATCGGCCCGATGGGAACGAAAAAGTTCGAGGCTTTCAACGGTTTTGATCTTTTGAGGTTGAAAGACCTCCAGCCCCTCAACCAGCGCAAATTCCTTGACCGGCGGAGGCGTGAGTCTATTTCCGCGTCCGGCCGGACGATCCGGTTGCGTCCAGACGCCAACCACCTGATGGCCATTTTCCAGAATCTTTTTAAGCGAGGGAACGGCCGCCTGCGGCGTTCCCATAAATACGATCTTCATCAAAATTAAAAATTCTTTTGAGAAAAGCTGCTTTGAAAACGATTTTTAAAAATCCCAAAACCTCAGATCAAACCCGGAACCAAAAAAGAATGAGTGTAAGGCAGAAATGCGACCGTTGGGAAGTGTGTCAAGGTGTTTATGTGAACACGCTTCCCAACAGTCCCGTTGCTGCCCATATATCCCAAAATCATCTCAAACCCGATTTTAGTCCTTTAACCGCAAAGCCTCTTTCATAACGTAAAATATCCAATTTTCTTCCATCACGCCGTGGACCATCCAACTGTTGACCCCGTTGGCGAAAATCCCGACATCCTCCCCGCCGTGGGTTTCGCTCGATAAAGGGATCAACGCCTCCTGTTTGTAATCCGGCTTTGTCACCTGCTCTTGAGTCAACTCCGGCCTCTCGCCATCCCGACTTCCCGTTCCGTTGGCGTAACCGAGGGTCGTGTAGGGTTTTTTATTTTTATCGAGAGCGGGAGTTTCATTCGGTTTTCCGTTCGGCCCGACCTCCCGCACCAGTCCTAAAATATTGTTTCCGCGCGCCGGATAACCGGAAATCGTCATTGTATGGCTGTGGTCGGCGGTAACAATGATCAAAGTGTCCTTCAAATTCACCTTTTGTTCTGCGGTCCGGACCGCGTTCGACAATTCGATGGCCTCGGTCAGGGCCCGGAAAGCGTTTCCGTCGTGATGACCGTGATCGATCTTCCCGGCTTCGACCATCAAAAAATAACCCTTTTTGTTATTGGATAAAATATCGATCGCCTTGGCCGTCATTTCCGACAAACTCGGCTCGCCCGATTTGTCAATTTTCCTATCGACCTCATATTTCAAATGCGAGGGATCGAAAAGCCCCAAAAGATGTTTGGTTTTCTTTGAATCGACGGCGTCGAACTGTTCCTTGTTCCAGACGTACTGAGAATCCCGATATTTGGTTTGCCATTCGCGCGTCAAATCCCTTTTATCGAGCCGGAGACCTGTGGCTCTTTCGAAACCGGGATATTCCGGATCGGGCATATCTTTTGGCAAAAACCACGAACGCCCGCCACCCATCGCCACCTCCAAACCGTCGCCGAACGGAAATTCGATCAACTGCCGGGCTATGTCGGGAAAACCCGCCTGATAGGCTTCCTTGGAAGAATTGAAGATATCGGCGTCCGATTCCCAGTTTCTGTCCGGGCTGTGCGAATAGCAGGCGGCCGGAGTGGCGTGGGTCAAACGGGCGGTCGTTACGACTCCGGTCGATTTTCCGCTCTCTTCGGCCATCTCCAGAAGGGTCCGGGCCTCGTTTCCCTTGACGCTTTTATAATCGCCGCGAACCACGTTCTGGTTGACCGAAATAATCCCCTCGTCGGTTTTGACGCCGGTCATAATGGCCGACATTGTCGGAGCCGAATCCGAGGTCTGCTGGTTGACGCTGTAGGTTCTCGACAAGGCCATAAAAGGGAATCTTTCGAAACTCAAAAGGTTCTCTTCGCCGCTTTCTCCGCGCAGTTGCCCTTCCAAAATCCGGGCGGCCGTCAAGGTCGAAATCCCCATTCCGTCCCCGATAAAAAGAATCACGTTTTTCGCTTTCCGGCGTTTGAAACTCAGATTTTTCGCCCGGGAAATCGCAGCCTCTCCGTCCCTTTTCCAGGTTTCCGGGGTTTCGGGGCGCTTGACCGGAAAACCGTTATCGGAAGTTTGAGCCAGAACCGGCGCGGTCAGTCCCGCCAGAATCGTTAAAATTACAATCTTTTTGATTATTAAAGGCATTTTGTTTATTTTTCCCAGTTTTTTTTAATCCCTTCTTAATACTCTGTAAATAAAAAAAACTGAAGTTTTGTTAAATTTGTGATGGGTGATAAGTGATGGGTGATGGGATAAAACTTAATTGTCTGAATATCCGGATCTACTGCCTGATATTATCTGTTTAACTTTTCACCCATCACCCATCACCCATCACCCATCACTAAACTCTAGTTTTTTTAATTTTCACAGTACTTAATGATTTCCGACAAAAAATCAGCGCCGCGATCCGAAAGCCCCCGGCACTGATCTCAAGTTTTCTCCGGCCAAATTCATCTTAATATCCGCAGTGATAATTGGAGGTTTCCAAAACCTGCGTCCATTGACCGTTCTCTTTTTTGTAAGCGTAAAAATTACTTCCCTCAAAACCCGCCTTGATGGTAAAAATCTCTCTCGTTCCATCGCCGTCGTAATCGAGCATATCAAGCAGAAGTTCGTGATAAACCCCGTCGTCAATGGTTTTGATTTCCCCGCTCATCACGTCCTCTTCTTTGATCTCGTCGAAATTGGAAAAGGCGATGCTGATCTTTCCGGCGGAATCTTTTTCGGCGATAAAAAACAAAAGAGAACGGATCTTCTCGCCCGTGTTGTACCAGAAGGTTCCGACGAATTCGAATTTGCCGTCGTCATCGACATCTATTTTGGTCAGATTGTGATAACGAAGTTCACCGGTGTTTTTGATCGGAACTTTTTTGGCCTTCATCTCGGCCATCACCAGTTTTTCGATCTCCAGCCGCTCGGACCAATGGGGCAGTTGACGGATTCCCTTAACTGTCTTTTTGGGAACCATATTGGTCGCCAGCGCCATCAAAAAACCCTTCGGTTTGACCCGGCTCGATAGAACCGAGATCTCGGCCTGATTGCTCGCGCATTCGGTATCGGCCAGATCCTTGACGATGGTCGCCGTCCCGGCCGTTTTTCCGCCGAAGATCAGATTGTATTTGGCTTTCGGCTTGTAAAAGGTTTTGACCAGATCCGTTTTGCCCTCACTCTCTCCCGACTCCTCGGCGATCCCCTTCAATTTTTTGTCTTCGATAAAAGCGATCGGTTCCAGAGTTTTGCCATCGTTCAAAACCGCGAAAACCGCTTTTGGCGGAGCTTTTTTCTGGCCGGAGGCAAAACCGGCCGGGATCAGCAAAGCCGAGATCAGCAGTAAATATTTTATTTTTTTCATGTTTTTCTAAATTTTCCGGGCGATTGATTTTCCCTGCATGAACTGCAAAAGATATTCGCGTCCGCCGGCTTTCGAATCGGTTCCGCTCATATTGAAACCGCCGAACGGATGGACTCCGACCAAAGCGCCGGTGCATTTCCGGTTTAAGTAAAGGTTCCCGACGTGAAAATCGCGGCGGGCCCGATCCAATTTTTCCTCGCTTTCCGAATAGACCGCTCCGGTCAAACCGTACGGGGTATCGTTGGCCACATCGAGCGCCTCGTCGTAACCCTTGACCCTGATGACCGCCAAAACCGGGGCGAAGATCTCTTCCTGCTCGATCGTGTCTCCGGGTTTGACGTTTTTGATGATGGTCGGTTCGACGAAAAACCCTTCCGAATCATCGCCCTTTCCGCCGGCCACGACCTCGCCGCCCTCTTCCAGACCTTTTTCGATTCCGCCCAAAGCCTTGTCAAAGGATTTCTGATTAATGACCGCCGCCAAGTTGGTTCCGGCCTCGGTCGGCTGTCCGATCCTCAGTTTCCGGGTCAGTTCGACCACTTTCTCCAGAAGCTCGTCGTGAACCTTCGAATCGACGATCAGACGCGAACAGGCCGAACATTTTTGTCCCTGAAACCCGAACGCCGAGGCGACGACGCCCTCGGCCGCCTGATCGAGATCGGCATCCTCGGCCACAATGATCGCGTCTTTTCCGCCCATTTCGGCCACCACCCGTTTCATCCATCTCTGTCCCTCGCGGATTTTGGCGGCCTCCTCGTAAATATGCAGGCCGACGGCTTTTGAACCGGTAAACGAGATGAAGCGGGTTTTCGGACTTTGAACCAGAAGTTCTCCAACCTTTGTCCCGCCGCCGGGTACGAAATTGACGACGCCGGCCGGAAGTCCGACCTTCGCCAACACCTCCATAAATTTATAAGCGATGGTCGGCGCGTCCGGCGAGGGCTTGAGAACCGTCGTGTTCCCGGTTACGACCGCGCTCATCGTCATCCCGGCCATGATCGCCAACGGAAAATTCCAAGGCGGAATGATCGCTCCGACCCCGAGCGGAATGTATTCGAAATCGTTTTTCTCCGGCAAAGGCGAAGGTGTTACGGGTTGTTCCTCGGCCCAGCGGATCATTTCGCGACCGTAAAACTCCAGAAAATCGATCGCCTCGGCGGTGTCGCCGTCGGCCTCGGCCCAGGTTTTTCCCGCCTCGAAGATCATCCAGGCCGAATAATAATGCTTGTCGGCGCGGATAATTTCGGCCGCCTTGAAAAGATATTCGGCCCGTTCTTCCGCCGGAACCGCCCTCCAGGTTTTAAAGGCCTCGGTGGCCGCATCAATGGCTTTTCCGACAAGATTTCCGGCATCGGCGTCGGCGTCGGCAAAGATCCCGACCACCTCGGATTTTTTCGAGGGATTAACGCTTTTGAATTTTTGATCCAGTTCGATCTTTTCCCCATTGATGATGACCGGATATTCCCGGCCCAGTTCGCCTTTCACCCTTTCGATCGCCTCTTCAATCGCCTTTTTATTTTCCGGCGTTGAGTAATCGGTAAAGGGTTCGTTTTTAAATTCATCCAAAGTCTTTTGTGTCTGCATAGGTTTTTTGAAATATTTTTTCTTAAAAAAGTCTGAAAAATAATACGGTGGTTATTGATTTTACGCGTTTTTTTCCACCGGGACGCAAAGCTTTTTTAATCATTTGCTCAGGCAAGATTTCGCAAGTGTCTTCCCGCGTCCGGCCGATTGCTCCTGAATCTTCCCGGTTTTCCCAAAGAAAATTTTTCCCTTCGCTTCGATCGGCAAATGCCTTTGTGCCCTTTGTTTGTTGTTGGCAAAAAAGGAGAACTAAACGGTGGCCCGGCGGATCTTTCTTTTCTGTCTTTTGATCCGGCGGCGGATGTCCTTGAGACGTTGATGATCGCGGGCCTCAAGCGCCTCATCGCGTTTGACCTTTAATTCTTTGATCCTCTTTTTAATGGCCCCTTTGTCAATGCCGACGACCTCATGGTGGACGTGCATATCGATGTTCAAAGCATCGCAAATGGCTTTGATCAGATGATCCTTGTTCATCTGCGTGTAGCCCTGAACCGCGTCGTGATCGATCTCCGATGCAATTTCCCGCAATTCGGCAACGGTGGTGTGTTTCAGTTGGTTGTAATCGTATTCGGACATTTTTTTCTTCTCCTTACCTAAAATAAAATTCTTTAATTTTTTTTCAAAATCAAAAACCTCAATCCCATTTTCCGGTGTTTTTCAGTTTTTTGATCTTTCGTTTGGCCAATTCCCTTTTTAGCGGGGTCATCCGGTCGAGAAAAACGATCCCGTCGCAATGGTCGGTTTCATGAAGAACACACCGCGCCGTCAGATCAAGCCCGTCAAGTTCCCGAACCTCGCCCCTGATGTCCTGATAACGAACCACCATCCGCAGATCTCGTTTTACCTTGGTGTAAATTCCCGGAAAGGAAAGACAACCCTCATCGCCGACCTGCTCGCCTTCGACGTGAAGGATCTCGGGATTGATCAGGACAATTTTTTCCTCCGGGTTTTCGCCGCCCGAACAATCCATCACAAACAGACGTTTCCCGACGAAAACCTGCGGAGCGGCCAATCCGACCCCACGGGCCGCATACATCGTTTCAAACATATTTTCGACCAGTTTTTCCAAGTCTCCGTTGAACTCATCTTCAAGGACGGGTTTACCCACTTCCAGCAAAACCGGCTCGGGATAATGTGCGATTTTCAAAATTGACATACCGCTTTATTTTATAGGCCATCGGCGAAAAGGTAAAAGGCTCTCAAAAAATAAAATGCCTGCCTTTTTTTCCGATTCGCCACCAGATGGCGAAAGTCTTTCTTTTTTTTAGTTCCGAAAGGGGATCAAATCCGGTTTGGCGGACCTTTCTGAGGTCGAAATCCATTTTGATAAAAACCGCCCTTTTTTCCAAAGCGACAAATTCCAAACGTCCGGCCTCGTATCGCGCCAGATCGCCCGCCCAGATTGGAACAAGTTCAGCCGTACACAAAAACCGGGAAAAACCAAGGGCATCCTCCAGATGTTTATGAACGGTTTTCGGGTTGAACTCCCTTGAAAACCGAAGAAATTCCCTTTCGAGATCCTCACCCAAGACTTTTCCCGTCAGAGGCAAAAGTCTTTCCACCTCCCGAAGGCGTTTGAAGAAAAGTGATTCGGAGAAAGACTCGATTTCTTCGGGCAAAATCCGGCAAAGCCCCTTTATTTCCTCTCCGGTCAAACCCCGCTTAAGGCCGACGCCTTCGGGATCGGCCAAAAAATCCCGGCGCAGATCCTCGTCCGTGAAAATGCGGGCCAGAAGGTTTTGGAGTTCGAGAAGGGACATTCGGATTTTGGATTTCGGGTTTTGGATTTCGGATTAACTATTTTTTCCTTATTCATCAGGTTTCCGCAAGGCGGCGGGCGGTTTCGAGTTCTTCCAGAATTTCCGGGAATGGGGGAAAATTTCCGTCGCGTTCAAGGATCGCGCCCCTGACCGGGCAACGGGAACAGACCTCGCTGAACACTTCCCAGATCTCGTCTTCGGTTTTGTCGGAATGGCCGTCGATCCAGCGGTTTGCGTGCCGGTGCGAACCGACAAAATGTAGCTGAACCACTTTTTCCAGCGGAATCTCATCCAGAAACCGCCGCCAGTCGAACCCGAAATTCCTCGAATTGATATAAAGGTTGGTTACATCGAGGAGCAGTCCCGTCCCGGTCTCTTTCAACAGACGGGTGATGAATTGGGCCTCGGTCATTTCCGAAAAAGGAAATCGAACCATATAGGTTATGTTTTCCAGGATCAAAGGAACGGCGATCCTCTTCTGCACTTTTGAGATGTTTCTGATTAAAACTTCCAGCGCCTCTTCGGTGAATGGAACCGGGGCCAGATGGCCGATGCTTCGCCCCCCGGATTTGGTAAAACAGATGTGATCGCTGAACCATTCCGGCTGCAGTTCCTCGACCAAAAGGGCGAATTTTTCCAAATAATCCGGATCGATCCCCTCGGCGCTTCCGAGAGAAAGGTCAAGGCCGTGCGGAATCAGCGGAAAATTCTCCTTGAGGAGTTTCAGCTCTGAAAGTTTTCGCTCATTGGCGTCGAAATAATGATCGGCCGTGATCTCCAAAAAATCGATCCGGTCGCGATTTAGAAAGATCTCCGCCCGAAAAGGTTCGCGGAAACCGATCCCGATCTTCGTTTTCGGTTTTTGAATTTGTCCTTTTTTTTCGTCTTTTTTCAAACCAATTCGGGCCGAATAATCTCAGGAACAGCCGCCGCATCCGCCGCCGCATCCGCCGCCGCATCCGCCGCCGCCGCACGAGCTTCCGCCGCCGCATGAACTTGAACTGCCCCACGAACAGTTCCCGCAACCGGCCCCGCAACCGCTTCCATTCGGGCCGTAGGAAGTCTGCGATTTTTGGAATGTCTGGGTGAAATTATCAAAGGCGGTTCCGGCCAGCGCCCCGCCGCCGAAAACACCCACGGCCAGCAGTAGCGGATCAACCCCGCCAAAGGTGTTGACCGGTGCGAATCCTTTTGCTTCTCTCACTTTATAAGCATCCTGTGCCTTGGATTTGAGGCCGTCGAATGCCAGTTGCATCCTCAAAAGATAGCCTTTGCCCAGTTTCGTCAGGCGGGGCATTTCGGAAATGGCGGCAAAAATCAGGCCGGCGACCCCGATGATGATCAGGAAAATAAAATTGGTTTTTCCGTGCAAAAGCGCGGCCAGGATCTTATAAAAACCCAACCCGGCAATCAAAATAATTCCCAGCCATTTGAAAATTGAAAAGCTTTTGTTGAGACCTTCGTCCGCCAGAAGTTGTTGACTCTCCAACCTCCGGCGGTAAACCCGGGCGAAAGGTTCAAGTTGAAGGACCAAACCGTTTTTCCGGAAAACATCCGTCGCATCCCGCGATTTTTCGAACCAGTCATAGGTTATCCTTTCAATATTTTCGAGGTTTCCCGCCGGTGCTGAAACTTTGGTTCGGGCGATGGAATATAAACGGCCGGCCTGATGAATTTCCAGCAAACCCTTTTGAATCAGCCCGAAAACGACCGAACGAGCCAACTCATTTTCCCCGCCGCGCAAATAAGCTATTTCAAAAGGATCGAGTTTTGCAGGGATCGGCGGGCTTGGCAAACCGCCGGTTCGATCGAGCAGACGCCTTAAAACGAAAAGTGTCAGCAAAACGCCGGCGACCGTCACCAGATAAAAGGCCAAAAAATACGGTCCGTACATTGATGCCAGGGGATTATCGAACAAAAAATCCATCAAACACTTACACCTCCGTTTTTATTTTATTTTATTTGCCCGCGTCTTTTCCATAAAAAAAAGACGGGCGGCCATATAAAAATTTGCCGCTCGTCCTCTTTCGGAAATTGAGAAAAACGCGCTATCTGCGGAGAAAAATCTGCGTCACGTAAACCCGCCCGTCCCTGGTCTCGGCCAGTCCGATTCCGGTGGCCGACCAGTTTCTTCCCAGCATGTTCGCCCGATGGGACGGCGATTTGAGCCATCCCTCGACGGCGGCCTCGGCCGGGTTGTCAAAACCCTTGCAAAAATAAAGATTTTCGCCGATGCTTGTCCAGGTTATTTTAAAATCCCGAGCCCGGTTTTCAAGATTGTTTCCCTTGGAATCGTAATGGCTGAAAAAATTTTCTCGGGCCATCTTCCGGGAATAACTTCGGGCCAATTGTCCGAGCTTGTTGTCCCACATCAAGGCGTTCAGACGCCTTTTCCGTCTTTCTTCATTGATCAGATCCAAGATCGCCCGTTCATCGGAATCGGCCGACCATTTGAAAGCGAAACTTTCGAATTCGAAATTATTGAAATTTGGTTTTGCAGCTACCCTTGATTCGTTCGCAAAAATCAAAAATAGAAAGATAGCCAGCAAAGCCTTACAGCTTCCGGAGTCTATTTCTTTCATAGATTTTTTTGTAATTGTAAAAGATTTGGGAAAGTTTTCCGTCCGATTAACGGCGAAAAAAAGTTTTAACAATTATTACAAAATTTCGCCCCCGTTGGCAACCCTTTTTTTTAACCCAGCCCCCAAATCAAGACGCTTTTTTCCCGCTTTTATTTTTTCTCGGTTTCGGGCGGCGCGGCGCTCTCCAGTTTTGCCTTTTCCCGGTTGGCCCAATCGCATAAAATCTTGATTTTTTCCGGAGAAAGTTCGGCGTCCCCATGTCCCCACAAATAGGACGGCAGGGGCATGGCCTTTGATTCGATGTTCTCGCAAATCTCTTCCAGTTTATGGGCCTTCCTGCGGTTGTTGTAAGTGTTCCACACAGAAAAGTTCAACTCACCGCGGCCCTCCCGGATGTGATCTGCCAGCCACCACGAGACGGGCGAGATCCGCGAATACCAGGGATAGACGGTTTGATTGGAATGGCAATCGTAACAGGAGGTTTTTAGGATTTGGCCGACATCTTCCGGCACCTCGGTGCTGGCCTCCAGAGTTTCGGCCTCGACCACCTGCGGATTGTTAAAATTCGGCCGGATAAACTGGATCCCGGCCAAAGCCACGAACAGAACAACAACGATAATTTTGAGAACCTTTTTCATTTTCACTCCAAAAACGGCTATTTTCCGTAGCTGACCCGCCAGATTCTTTTTCCGGCGTCGTCGCAGATCAACAATGAGCCGTCGCTCAAAACCAATAACCCGACCGGACGGCCCCAAACTTCGCGACTGTTTTCATCCGGCAACCACCCCCAGACGAAATCCTCGTATCCGTTTTCAACCGGACGCCCGTCCTTAAATCTGATCCGGATAACCTTGTATCCGGTCAGTTTTTCGCGGTTCCAGGAACCGTGAAAGGCGACGAAGGCATCGCCCCGATAATCTTTCGGAAACATCCCGCCGTCGTAAAAAACGATTCCCAGCGCCGCCGAATGGGACGTTACAAGCACATCGGGAACGATCGTCTTTTTCACCAGTTCGGGGTTTTCCCCTTTTCGGCGGGGTTCTTCGTTGGGACCGATATAGGCAAATGGAAACCCGTAAAAACCGCCTTCTCTGACAGATGTGACGTAATCCGGGACCAAATCATTCCCGAGTCCGTCGCGTTCATTGACGGCGGTCCAGAGTTGTTTGGTTTTCGGATTAAAAGCGAGTCCGATCGGATTTCTCAAGCCCGAAGCATAAATCCGATGGTTGCTTCCGTCCGGGTCGTAAATGGAAATTGCCGCCCGGCGCGGGTCTTTTTCGACGCTGGCATTGGTTTCCGAACCGATGGAAACGTAAAGTTTTTGCCCGTCGGGCGAAAATAGTATGTTCCGCGTCCAATGCTGGTTGTAGCCGCCGCGGGTCAGTTCAATGATCTTTTCCGATTCCCCTTCAGCCCGGGTTTGTCCGGTCCGGTACTTGAACCTGACGACCGAATCGGTGTTGGCCACATAAAACCAGTCCCTCCAGAATGCCATTCCGAACGGTTGGGACAGATTGTCGGCAAAGGTAAATCGTTCGTCGGCCACTCCGTCCCGATTTTTATCCCGCAAAATCAGGATCTTGTTGGCCCCCGAATCGGCCACGAAAACATCTCCATTGGGAGCCTCGACCATCCACCTCTGATTGGCGAAATCGCCTTCGGCAAAAAGGTTTACCCGAAAGCCCTTGGGAACGTTCAAAACCGCCCCGGGCGGTTGCTTTATCAAACTTGAATTCCTTCGGACGCTTTCGGTGGCGAAGGGTGCGGGCAAATCCCGGGGTTGAATTTTGTATTTCGGAGGTCTTTCGACCTCGACGATCCGGGGAAGATCCGAATCTGATCCGGTATTGTCCGATTCCCCCTTTTGGCAAACGGCGGTTAAGACAGTTATTTGAAAAAGTGTTAAAATGACAAATAGTTTTCTCATTATTCAAAAGCTCCCCTCAAGGTAAAGAAATGTCGGACTTGATTTCAGTTTTTAATCAGAATAAACATTCGGTCGCCACAAAGACAAGCCGGATCGGCCGATTCGGCGAGAAGGCGGCTCAAAGGTTTTTGCGAAAAAAAGGGTATCAACCGGTGATGTCCAACTTTCGGGTCCCGATCGGGCGGAACCGGCGCGGGGTCGCCGTAACGGGCGAGATCGACCTGATCGCACTGGACGGCAAGACCCTGTGTTTTATTGAAGTAAAAACCCGAAGTTCCGCCGATTTTGCCGAACCGCAAAGCGCGGTTGATCTCAGAAAACAACGCCAGATCACCCGGACCGCCCGGGTTTTCCGCAAGATTTTCGGGGTCGGGGATCTCGATTTTCGATTTGATGTTGTCGGGGTGGTTTTAAATGGAAAGAAAGCCCCCCGGATCGAACATTTTCCGGCTTTCTGGTCGGAAAGGAAATTTCGCAAAAAGTTTTGGGCCGACGCCCTTTAGGAGACTTTGAAATACGAGGTTTTTAATTTAATATATTCAGTTTTTATTTTTTAAATTTATTTAAACTTTTTAAGAACAATTTGTTAAATACACTGTAACCTAAGTTTTTTTTATTTTTAGCCACAGAGATCACCGAGAATTCAGAGAAAAATCGTTTGATCGACAAAACAAAATTCGGTTTCCTCTGTGATCTCTGAGGCTAAATAAATTGTTCATAAATTTAGATTACACAGAATAAATACTCTGTAAATTAAAAAAACTAGAGTTTAGTGATGGGTGATGGGTGATGGGTGAAAAGTTAAACAGATAATATCGGGCAGTAGATCCCGATATTCAGACAATTAAGTTTTATCCCATCACTTATCACTCATCACCCATTACAAAATAAACAAAACTTAAGTTTTTTTATTTACAGAGTACTAAGAAACACCCGAAACTTTTGTTGTTAGCCCGTTTTTAAATACAAAAATACCTATGACCATTTCCACTCAAGAACTTTCCCAATTGATCGATCGTGAAATTTTTTTCGGAAACCCCGAGATCCTCGGAGCCCAAATCTCCCCCGACGGCCGTTTTATGGCCTTTATCAAACCCCTTGACGAGGTCAGAAACATCTGGGTGAAGGAGATGGGTGAGCCTTTTGAAAATGCCAAACCCCTGACCGACGAGAAAAAACGTCCGATTCCGGGGTTTTTCTGGAGCCGGGACAGTCGTTTCATTCTGTTCGTCAAAGACAAGGACGGCGACGAGGATTTCAACGTTTACGCCGTCGATCCGGATTCGGAGCCGACCGCCGGTCGGCCGGTTCCCGATTCGATCAATTTGACCAACGCCGAGAAGGTTCAAACCCAAATTTACGCACTGCCGAAAACCGAACCCGACTTCATTTACATCGGGATCAATGACCGCGACGAGGCCTGGCACGATCTGTATAAGGTCCGAATCTCAACCGGCGAAAAGCAACTCCTCCGTGAAAACACCGATCGTTTTCGGGGCTGGGTTTTTGATAACGAAGGCGCTTTGCGTCTGGCGGTCAGGGCCGCCGCCAACGGGGATACGGAAATTTTAAGAGTGGAGGGCGATTCTTTTACCAAGATCTATTCGGGGAACGTTTTCGAAACGGCCCTTCCAATCCGCTTTCATCGCCACAACCGGCTTGTTTACCTGCAAACCAACACCGGCGACCGCGACCGCACGCAGTTGGTTTTGTTCGATCCCGAAACTTTGGAAGAAACGCCGGTTGAAGAAGATCCGCTGAAGAGGGTCGATTTGAAATCCACTCTTTTCAGCGAATTGACCGATGAATTGATCGTAACGGTTTATGAAGATGAAAAACTGCGCATCTACTGGAAAGACCCGGAGTTCGAAGCCGATTACCAATGGCTCAAAGAACAATTGCCGGGAATGGAAATTTCACTGGACTCGCTGACCAGAGACGAAAAGATCTGGGTTATCACCGCCTTCAGCGATACCGAACCGGGTCGGACATACCTCTTTGACCGGGACAAAAAGGAATTGGATTTCCAATACCGGATCAGGGAAAAACTCCCCCGACACGCCCTGTCAGAGATGAAACCGATCACCTACAAATCCTCGGACGGTCTGGAAATTCCCGCTTATCTCACTTTGCCGAAAGACTTCCAGCCGAAAGGGCTTCCCCTGCTGGTAATTCCCCACGGCGGTCCCTGGCATCGTGATTCATGGGGTTACAATCCGCTCGCCCAGTTTTTCGCCAACCGAGGCTACGCCGTTCTTCAGATGAACTTTCGAGGTTCGACCGGTTACGGCAAGAAATTCCTCGATGCCGGCAACGGTCAGTGGGGCGATCTGATGCAGGACGACATCACCTGGGGAGTCAAATATCTGGTCGATCAAGGCATCGCCGATCCGAAACGGGTCGGGATTTTGGGAGGAAGTTACGGCGGATACGCGACATTGGCCGGAGTGACCTTTACGCCCGATCTGTACGCCGGAGCGGTCGCCATCGTCGCTCCTTCAAATCTCATCACTTTGCTCAATTCGATCCCTCCATATTGGGAGACTTACCGAAAAGTTTTTCTGGAAAGAATGGGAGACCCGGAAAATCCGGAGGGACGCGAAAAAATGGAACGCCAGTCTCCGCTTAACCATGCCGATAAGATCAAAACCCCGCTGATGGTCGTTCAAGGAGCCAACGATCCGCGCGTTAAAAAAGCCGAATCGGATCAGATCGTCATCGCCCTGCGCGAGAGGAATTACCCGGTCGTTTATCTGTTGGCGGAGGATGAAGGGCACGGCTTTCAAAGGCCGGTCAATAATATGGCGATGTACGCCGAATCGGAGAAATTCCTGGCCAAGCATCTCGGCGGGCGTTTCCAGGAAGAAATGAAACCCGAGGTGGAGAATCGTCTGAGGGAACTGATGGTGGATGTCGAAACCGTCGAAATGCCGAAAAAATACGACCCTGCCGATTATTCGACCCCTCAACCGGAGGTGGATCTGAAACCCGGGAAAAGCAGTTACGAAGCCTCAATTTCATTGGGCGATCAAAACATTCCGATGAACGTTACCAGCCAGATCAGTGAGGATCAGGACGGTTGGGCCATCACGGAAAACGTCCAAACCCCGAGGGGCGAGATGAGAGAAATGTCGGTTTTGGAAAAAGGCGCTTTGAAATTGAAAAAACGTTCCTTTGAACAAACCGGGATCAAGGTGTTTTATGAGATCAAGGGCAATCGCGCCGTCGGCCAAATGGTCGTTAACGACGCCGAAAAGCCGCTGGAAAAGGAACTTGGAGATGAAAACTTTGCCGATGGGACGGGCAGTTTTTACGTCATCGCCACATTGCCGCTGAAGGTCGGTTATTCCGCCTCCTACACAAATTTCGAGGTTCAGACCGATACGGTTAAAAGGATGTTTCTAAAAGTTACGGACGAGGAAATTGTGGAGATTCCGTTCGGCAGATTCGAGGCCTGGAAGATTTCCCTGACTTCGGATCAGGGAGACGAGACCACCGTCTGGATCGACCGAAAGGATCGAAGGGTTCTCAAGATCAAATCCATCCTAAAAGAAATGGGCGGAGCGGTTTTTACAAGCCGACTGACCGCTTAGGATTACGGGAAAAACGGCCTTCTCCGGCCGTCAATAAATTTCTTTGGGTTTTCCGGGCGGTTCTTTCCGCCCTTTTTTTCTTCTCCAACATCCTGAAACATTTACCCGTTTTTGTCGTAAGATTTTCAAACCATTCCAAAAAATTTGACAAAATAAAAGAGGAAAGAATATGTCTAGAAAATTTACTTTATCGGCCGCTTTTGTATTGATCGTGATTTGTTCGACAATTTCCCTCGCCCAGCCTGCGAAGCTGATCGACCGCGAGATATTCTTCGGCAATCCGGAAATTTCGGGCGCTCAAATCTCCCCGGACGGGAAATACATCTCCTTTATCAAACCATTTCACGACACCAGAAATGTCTGGGTCAAAGGCGTGGACGAACCTTTTGAAAAGGCCCGCCTTTTGACGGCGGAAACCAAACGACCGGTGGCGGGATATTTCTGGAGCCAGGACGGAAAATACATCCTGTTTGTCAAAGACAACGACGGCGACGAAAATTTTAACGTTTACGCCGTCAACCCTTTGGATAAACCGTCCGAAGGTCAATCGGCCCCAACGGCCCGCAACATTACCGAGGGCAAAAAGGTTCGGGCATTCATCCAAAACGTCCCCGAATCCGACCCCGACACGATCTACGTCGGGCTCAACGAACGCGACCCCGCCTGGCACGACATCTACAAGGTTTCGATCTCGACCGGCAAAAAGACCCTGATCATGGAAAACAAGGACCGTTTGGCCGGTTTGATCTTCGACAACGCCGACAAGATCAGGCTTTCGGTCCGTTCGGCCCAAAACGGAGATACCGAGATCCTCTCGCTCGACGGCGATGCTCCGAAAGTCATCTACAGTTGCAACGTCTTTGAAACCTGCGCCCCGATCCGTTTTCACAAAGATAATCGCCGGATTTACATACAAACCAACAAAGGCGACCGGAATCTGACCCAACTGGTTCTTCTGGATGTCGCCACCGGAAAGGAAACTCTGGTGGAACAAGACCCCAAGGGCCGTGTCGATTTCGGAAATGCCATTTTCAGCGAGGTCAGCAAGGAGTTGATCGCCACCACCTACACGGACGCTAAAAGGGAGGTTTATTTCAAGGATAAGAACTTTGAAAAAGATTTTCGCTGGCTTGAGAAAAACCTTCCGGGCAAGGAGGTCAATCTCGGTTCCTCCACCAAGGATGAGATGATGTGGATCGTTTCGGCATCAAGCGACGTCGAACCGGGGGAAACCTATCTTTTTGACCGGAAAAATAAAAAACTTACCCTCCAGTATAAGATTCGGGACAATCTCCCGCGCGAAGTTCTGGCGGAGATGAAACCGATCACCTACAAATCCTCGGACGGTCTGGAAATTCCCGCTTATCTCACTTTGCCAAAGGGAGTTCCGGCCAAAAATCTGCCGGTGGTCGTCAATCCGCACGGCGGTCCCTGGGGCCGGGATGGATGGGGATATGACACATTGGCCCAGTTTTTCGCCAACCGAGGCTACGCCGTTCTTCAGATGAACTTTCGAGGTTCGACCGGTTACGGCAAGAAATTCCTCGATGCCGGCAACGGTCAGTGGGGCGATCTGATGCAGGACGACATCACCTGGGGAGTCAAATATCTGGTCGATCAAGGCATCGCCGATCCGAAACGGGTCGGGATTTTGGGAGGAAGTTACGGCGGATACGCGACATTGGCCGGAGTGACCTTTACGCCCGATCTGTACGCCGGAGCGGTCGCCATCGTCGCTCCTTCAAATCTCATCACTTTGCTCGAATCCGTTCCGCCCTACTGGGAATCGATCAGAACCATGTTTTACAAGCGGATGGGCGATCCGACCACCGAGGCCGGCAAAAAACAGTTGATCCGCCAATCTCCGCTGACTCACGCGGATAAGATCAAGACCCCGCTTTTGGTGGTTCAGGGAGCCAACGATCCGCGCGTCAATAAACGCGAATCGGATCAAATCGTCATCGCACTGCGCGAAAGAAATTATCCGGTCGAATACATCGTTGCGCCGGACGAAGGACACGGCTTTCAGCGACCGATCAACAATCTGGCGATGTTCGCTTCGGCCGAAAAATTCCTGGCCAAACATCTCGGCGGACGGTATCAGGCGGAAATGTCCGAAACGGTGGCCAAAAGGCTGGGCGAGATCACGGTCGATCCGAAGGACGTTACAATGCCGGTCAAACCCGACATGAACGCGGCCCCGGCCGTGGAAGTTTCCGGAACCTGGAATCTCAACGCGGAGGCCGGCGGACAGTCCGTTCCGATCGTTCTGGAACTAAAACAAAATCAGGGCGGTTTTGACGGAACGGTCTCCACTCCGTACGGCAACGGGACGGTCGAAAACGGCAAGATCAGCGGGACCAACCTCGAAGGGACGATCAAGATCGAAATTCAGGGTCAGTTTATGGAACTTGCCCTCAGCGGAAAAATCGAAGGCGGAAAATTCGCCGGAACCATCGAAGGTCCGGGAATCCCTGTGGTGTCTTTTTCCGGCCAGAAGGGGAACTGATTCGATTTTGGATTTTGGATTTCGGATTGCGGATTTTTTCAGCTTTGGGAAGATCCGCAATCCGATTTTTTTGGGCCGTCTTTTTAGAAAAGGTTCTGTTTTGAGAAAAAGACCTGACAAAAATTTCAGGTCAGGAAGGGTTGCTCCGGCGCCCGCCCTCTCAGCAATACAATTCGATTTTAGAAATTGACCGGAACAAAAAATTTATCTTTTGCTTCGCGGCTGTTTGTCGTCGGTCAGGATGATGAAATCCCCCAAACCGGCGTATTTTTGGTCGAAGGATTTGAAATCATCGACATATTTCAACGTGACCACCAGAATTCGGGCTTCGGGGTTGAATTTTTGCAACTGTTCGACCGTCCCGAGGCGGCTTTCGGTATGAAAACTTCCGTTCAGATGAACCACCAGAGGTCTTTTGTTTTTTCTTAGGAACTCAGAAACCGAAAAGGCCATCGTCGCGTCCCAGAGGGTCTGAGAATCAAGAATATTGGAACTTCCGTGGCCCTGCATCAGGGCGTTGAATTTGTCGGAATAAGCCTTCGATGATTGGCCAAAGGGCAAAGGAGCCAGCCATTTTCGGGACCCGGGCGAGAGTTTTTCGAGAGAATCTCGGCCCAGCCGGGAAACCATATTGACGTAACGCCGGGGCGCGTTAGCCGCGATGACAGGGAGTTTTCGCTCCCTGGCCAGTTCGACCAAAGGCCGGTAATCGGTCTGGTAGTTTCCCCACGGACGGCTGTCTTCGAGGAATTTTTTCTCCGTGATCAGATCTTCCAGATATTCGTTCAAAACGATTTGAACATCCCGCTCGAACATCTCCAGCGAAAGCGCCGCCTCCCGTTGTTCGCCGTATCTATCCAAAACGCTCTTGAAAATCTCAAATTGCAGAGCGTGAGCCACGGAATCATCGTGATTTTCCCCGAGAAAGATCACGTCATTTTTTCCGGCCGCTTCAATTATCCGCCCCAGATCCGCCGGGTTTCCCTCGCCATCGTAAATGCGGAAAGTGTCTTCTGAAGGTTTTTGGGCTGAAATTATTCCGGTCAGTGTCATTATCAAAAAAAGGACAAAAAGGAGTTTGTTCATATCGTTTTGTCAAAAAAATCGTTTCCCGTTTTCCGGTCAGTTTTACTATACAAACTTTCCGTTTTTTTTTCATTCGGTCGATTGGAAAATTCTCCCCAAATTGGTCGGAGTCCCGATCGGTTCGGACATTTTCGAAGACCGGGCTGTTGTTTACCAAAAGGAAATCGGAAGCGGCGGTATGGCGTTCAGCCTCAAACTCAGAACGCCGAAGGCGACACCGAATATTTTGAAAATGAATGGGAAATTACCGGGCCGAGAATGTTTACCGGCAAAAAAACCGGGAAAGTTTGCCCGAAAAAAACTCCGCTTTTACCGGCGGAGTTTTTTCAATGCAGGTTTTTCTTTCCTAAAAATTAACGGTTCCGTTCGAGGAGATCGGCGATCAAATCCCGCCACTCCTGTTTTTCGGGGATACCCGGTTTTCGTTTGCCGAAGAAAAGTGCGACGTTTTCCCCCTCCAGGTTGAAGATCTCCAGGCTCGTAACGGTTCCGTCCTCGGTCGGTTTTTTGACCACCCAGGCCGAGGCGATCTTGTTTTGGTCGATATGAAGATTGAATTTTTCGTCCATCACGTTGAACCAACCCCGGGCCTCAAGCACATTTTCAACCTCGCCGGTGTGGATCTGGATGATCCCGGGATTGCCGACGAAAACCATGATCGGCAATTTCCGGTCGCGGGCTTCTTCCAAAATGAACTTAAAGCTGTCGGCCGGAACCCGCTGAGCCATTTCCGGATCGGCCAGACGAAGCGCCTGTTCCCTTCCGACACCGTATTTTTTAAGCAAAGGGAAAAAATCGTGCGTGTCCTTCAGTTCCGCCCATTCGCGGCGAAACCCCTCGACATCAATTTCGGAATCCGGTTTGTCTTTTTCTCGCACGGGTTTGGTCAAGACATTCAAAACCGGAGTTTGATCGGCCGCCCTGAATTTTTCGACCAAGGCCGAATATGCTTTTTCATCGCTCTTGTCCGTCAAATAGATCTTGTGAACGGCGGTTCCGTCGATGTCGAAAATCTGAAGACTTCGCATCGTTCCGCGGGGATTTTCAACCGTCGCCGCAAAACCGTGGTGCCAGTTGGAGAGAAAAATTCTCAGGTCGATGTCCGGATTGACGAAAAGCGCCATTTTATGGGGCAGATCGGTATCGGCATTCTCATAAACCCCTTTTCTCTCATGGACTATCTCGTCGTTTCGGGTCAGGGCCATCACCCGGCCCAAAGTGTGAAGTTCGTGAAGCAGATCCTTAAAGTTATCGTTCAGCCGGATGACGTTCTCGCCGACGCCGGTGGCCAGCAATTCCCCCTCGCTGATCCCCAGAGCTTGGGCCGCATCGCGAATCCTCAGTTTCGGGTTTTCATCTTTGAATTTCACCCATTTTTCCCTTAAATCATTCTTTGTTTCCGCTACAGGTATCATAAATTTTTCCTCTTTTTTCTTGATTTTAAACCTTGGCTCCGAGGGTTTTCCCTTCCCCTCCGGCCCGACCGAATGGAACGATCAAAGGCAACTCGTAATCGGCGGCGTGTTTGGTGACATATGCATCTATTCCAAAAACCTCTCTGATCACCCTCGAATTGAACACATTCTTCGGTCGATCGCAAATAAACCTTTTTCCGTTCTTTAAAATCAGTATTTTATCGGCATATTGAGCCGCCAGATTCATATCGTGGAGAACGGCCACGACCGCCGTTTCACGCCCGGCAAATTCCCGGGCGGTTTGCAAAGTCAAATGCTGATGCGCCGGATCGAGGCCGGAAATCGGTTCATCAAGCAACAAATACCGGCTGTGACCATTCTGCGATTCCCAGATCTGAGCCAACACCCGTGCCAGTTGGACGCGTTGGCGCTCTCCTCCGGAAAGCGTCGGGTAAAATCTCCCGGCGAATTCTTCGGCTTCGACTTTTTTCAAGGACTCCTCGACGATCCTAAAATCCCTGGCGTTTTCCGAAAACCTGATGTGCGGGGTTCTCCCCAAAAGCGCGACCTCCCGGGCCTTAAACGGAAAATCCAGGTCGAAGTTTTGCGGCAAAACCGCCCGCACTTTGGCCAGATCATCTGTTTTCCACCGGGAAAGCTCTTTTCCGCCGAAAAGAATTTCTCCGCGGATCGTTTTGACGGTTCCGGCCAGAGCATTCAGCAAAGTCGATTTTCCGGCGCCGTTCGGTCCCAAAACGGCCAGAACCTCTCCCGGATTTACGGAAAAAGATACATCATCCAATAATATCCTTTTGCCTATTTTAACCCTAATTTCCCGCGCTTCAATACCCATTGTTTTTCCGCAACAACAACCATAAGAAAAATGGGGCTCCGATAAAAGCGGTAACCACCCCGATCGGAAGTTCGGCCGGAGCGACGATCGTCCGGCTCAACCAATCGGCCCCGAGCAACAGCCCGGCTCCCAACAAGGCGGAGGCGGGAAGAAGAATTCGGTGGTCGGCACCGACGGTCAGACGCAAAAGATGCGGAACCAGCAAACCGACGAACCCGATGATCCCTGTAACCGAAACGCCGGCCCCGACCGTCAAGGCGACGATTATTATTATTCTCCGTTTCAGCCGGTTGACCTCGATTCCCAGATGAGCCGCCTCGGAATCCCCCAAAAGCAAAACATTCATCCGGCGCGAAAGATTTTTTAACCCGAACAGGGGCAGGATCATCAACGGTCCGGCGACCGCCAGATTTTGCCAGGCGGCGTTTCCGAGGCTTCCCAAGCTCCAGAAGGCGATGTTTCTCAGCTGGGTGTCGTCGGCCAAAAAAGTCAAAAAGCCGATCCCGGCTCCGGCCAACGCGTTGACGGCAATTCCGGCCAAAAGGATCGTCGAGGTATCAACGCAACCGCGCCTTTTGCCGATCCGGTAAACCAGAAAAATGGTTGTCATTCCCCCAACAAAGGCGGCCAAAGGCAAAGCAAACAACCTGAGATCGGGAAAAGCCGCAAATGTGATGAAATCCCCCAGTACGATCATTCCGACGGCAAATAAGGCCGCGCCGCTGGAGATCCCCAAAAGGCTCGGTTCCGCCAGAGGGTTTCTAAATAACCCCTGCAAAAGCGTTCCGGCCAAAGCCAGACCGGCTCCGACCAGAATTCCCAACAAAACCCTCGGCAAACGGATCGCCCACAAAACCGATTCCTGTTGCCGGGCGTACTCGACGGGAATCGAAATATCCAGTTTCCGGGCCACAATCGCCAGAATCTGTCCCGGCGAGATCTCAACCGGGCCGTTTCCGATCCCGATCAAAATCATTGCCCCTAAAAACAAACCCAAACCGCCAAAGACCAACGTTTTTTGAGAAAAAATCCAGCCGGGAAAAAGCCCTCGCCACTCCTGAATTTTGTAATCAGAAGCCTTAAGACTTTCACTTCCCTTTTCGGTTTTTTCGATCAATGCAGCTTCTCGCATAAACTTTTGACGGCCTGACCGAGTCTCGGGCCGAACCCCAGTAGCATTAGGTCATCCAGAGTAATGATTCGCCGGTTTTTGCCCGCCGGAGTTTCTCCGATCCCGGATATTTTCAACAACCCTTCATCGCCCCCGATGCTCTCAAGGCTTTTTTCGGGCATAAGTATCAGATCGGGCTGGACCGATACAATGGTTTCGGCCGTTAAGGGTTTATAGCCTTCAAACTGGGTGATGACGTTTTCTCCTCCCGCCAGTTTGATCATCTCGTCTCCGGCGGTTTTCGTCCCCGCCACATTGACCATCGCACCTCCACGGGCGTGGATAAACAAAACCTTGGGCCGCCGACCGATCGTTTCGCGACAGCGGTTCGCCTCTTTGAGATCATTCTCCAAAGCCCCCACAAGTTCCTCTCCGGCGCCCGTTCGATCCAAAGTTTCGGCGATCAAACGGATCTGCGCCCTGGCCCCTTCCGCGGAATTATCGTTTGGAACCTTGATGACTTTTACCCCGGCGTTTTCGATCTGCCGGATGGCGGCCGGAGTTCCGGCTTCTTCGGTTGCCAAAATCAAAGTCGGTCGAAGCGACAGAACCCCTTCGGCGGAAAGCTGCCGCTGATAACCCACCTGCGGAAGTTTGACCGCCTGTTCGGGAAAAATGCTGGAGGTGTCGGTTCCGACGATGTTTTTCCCCGCTCCGAGAGCAAACGCCGTTTCGGTTACGGAACCACCGATTGTGATCAATCGGACTTCGTTCGGATCGCCGTAATTTCTGGTCTCGCCGCCGCAGCCGAACGAAAAAATCAAAAGAACCAAAGCAATCAAGGGATTTTTTTTCTGGCTAAAAATTTGTTCTGACATCTTTCATCTTCGATCTTCCCGGATCATCGGGCGGTCGGAATTCCGTTTAAAGGAAATTGGGAACCATCGTTCGCTTTCAACCCGGCCGAAATAATTTGCCCGCAATAAATGTCCACAACCTTATTGGTCAACTCCTCAAATTCCTGTCGGGTAAAGGAAAGCAGGGCTTCATCCCGCCGAAAATGGACCTGGCGACAGAATCGGCAATACCAGATTTCCACCGATTCTCCCTTCCGGCAAAATTTCCTTCCGGTTTGCTCATTCATAACAAATCCCCGCCTTCCTCAAGAATTTTAGAAGATCTCCCAGGTCGTACCGAACACAAAGGATCGTCCCCGGGCCGGAGCGAAAACGAATTGTTCCCGATAAAACCGATCGAAAAGGTTTGTTACGCCGAGGTTGAAACTGAGCCGGTAATGTTCGCGGGCAAAATTGTACCCGCCGCGGATATCGCTGGTTACGAATCCCGGTTCGGGGCCGCCGTTGGTGTCGAGAAACGATTGAGAAAGTCTTTCCTGTTTGGTTACGATCCGGGTGGCCCAATCGAAGTAATACTGGCTTTTCAGATTTTGCCAACGCAGATTGAGGACGGTTTTTGTCGGTGAGATCGTATTGAGCGGTTCGTCGGCCCCCAGATTGTCCCCTCGCAAATAGGTGAAATTACCACCCGGCGTCAAAAAACCGAGACCGAGTTTGATCGGATATTCAAAGTCCGCTTCGACGCCCTGAATTCTGGCCCGGTCGATGTTTCTGGTCTGATAAACCTGTCCGACATTGGGCAGATCGATCGGATCGCCGTTGTCATATCGGGCCAGAACTGAAGTCAAGAAATTCCGATAGGTGTTGTTGAAGTATGTCACCGATCCCGCATATTTTGTCGTTTTGAATTTCACCCCGAGATCAACATTGATCCCGCTTTCGGGTTTCAGATCGGGGTTTCCGACCACAAAATCTCCGACCGAACCGGCATCCGTAAAAAATCTCTCGAACAGATTTGGAACCCGGTAAGATCGACCTATCCGTCCGGTCAAACTGACGTCGGGAGTGAGTTTGAAAACCGCTCCGAAATCTCCCGTAAAAGCGGTTTGGCTGACATTCAGCCCATCGGTCAATCCGTTAAGGCCGAGCGTGTCGATCTCAACCTGTGTGAAATCCGGCGGAAGGGCGAAACCCTCTGTCGGATCGGATTTGGAATTGAACCGGTCAAACCTGATTCCCCCGATCAGTTTCAGGCGTTTGTTGACTTCGAATTCATCCTGAGCAAAAAAGGCGTAACTGCTGTAACTTGCGTTGGGAACGCTTTTCGAGCGATCTTCGCTTCTGATTAAAACGGGCGGGAAAACGGAAAAATCTGGATCAAGTCGTTCGATAAAACGCTCGTCCTCATTTTGATCCCGGAAAAAGCTAAACCCGGCGGTCAGAAAATTCCCATTTCCCAAAAGCCAGTTCGATTGCAGATCAACACCATAACTTTTAGTGTCGGTAACGGTTTCGCTGAATTGGAATTGTCCGGGGAAAAACGGGGGAAATGCGGGAACGTCCAAAATGTTGGAGAAGTTTCTCTTCTGTTTTTGAAAATAAAAACTGGCCGAAACCCGGGCCAGGGAATCGTTCAGGTCGCGGGTTTCAAAACGGCCGCTGAATTTGTCCCGGTCGGAAAAAGGAAAAAAGGCGTTAAAGACCCCGACCAAGGTCGGCACTCCGATATTTCCGGCCCTTCTACGTTCATAGTTTAATTTCAGATCATTATCGTCATTAAGGAAAAATCGGGTTGTTATTTGAGTGTTACTGCCGTGAGACTGGGAATTCTGCACCTCTCCGTCGGAATCGACCCCATCAATGGCAACGCCGTTCAAATCACCGGAAAAATAATTGTCGAATCTTTCAAGTGATTGAGCCACTCGAAACGAAAAGAATTTTCCCGAGCCGGTTAGCGCCAGACTTCCCCTCCGGCCGGAATCATTGGAACTGTAATAGCCGTTAAAAGTCGCCCCGAAACGAAAACCCCCGTCGGCATTGCGGGGAGCGTCTTTGGTAATTATGTTGACCGTTCCGGCCAGGGCGTCGGTTCCGTAAAGAACCGACCCGGAACCTCTGGTCACTTCCAGGGTTTCGATCTGTTCCGTTCCGACCAAACCCAATTCAATTCCCGACTGGGAGGTCGAAGTCCGGGCGTTATTCAATCTTTCCCCGTCAACCAACACCAGGACGCGGTTGCTGTCCAACCCACGTATTCTCGGGCGAACCTGAAACGATCCCTCATTGACGGTGGATGTGCCGGGCAGATCCCGGAAAACATCGCCGATCGTTGCCGGTGTTTGTCGCTCGATCTGTTCCCGATCAACCACACTGACCGGAACCGCCGTATCTGTGGTGGCGATCTGGGTCCGGGTGGCGGTTACTGAAACTGATTCCGAGATGTTTCCGACCGAAAGCCCGATCTCCAAATTTTCCACCGAATTGTTATCCAACGAAACTTCCCTTGTGGTATTCGAAAAACCCGGAGCTTCGACATTCACGGCAAAAACCCCGTTCGGCAGATTGGTGATCTCAAATCCGCCCTGACCGTCGGTAACGGTTTGTTGTTCCGAACCGCTATTTTTGTTTCGAACCTTTACCTTGGCGCCGGCAACCGCGGCCCCATTGGAATCGGAAACGGTTCCCCTGATGGAATTCTGAACGGTTTGGGAAAAGCCGGAAATTGTTAAAAAGACAAAGAATAAAGAGATAAAGAAGGCATTTTTCAGATGATTGATCATTTCAACCTCACAATTTTGTATAAAATTCAAAATCACGAAAGTTGTGTTACAATGATCCACACACTTTCGTCTTTGGGTTAGAATCAAAAACTTTCAATTTCGAATGTGATCTCAGGATGAAGATTTGGCAGAATCTTCATCCTTTTTTTGTGGCCGAAAAACTTTATTTATAAAGAAAACCTAATATTAAAAATAAAAAAATCTTGCTGAAATTGAAAATCGTTTTCAATAAGAGGTTATGCATTAAAATTTCTTTTGTCAAATCAATCCGACAAATAATTTGCAATCGAACCAACTTCCGTTAAATTTGCTCTTGGGCTTTGGATCCCGATACCTCTTTGGGGGATACGAAACAAAACTCCTGACGGTTTCAAACATCAGAACGGATGAGATTCATTTGCTCTCACCGGGGAAGAAAATTTTGAGGATCAGCCAGAGATTTGGGTTTCATTTTTATTAACCACCCATTTGAAGGCTTCCTCCTTTTCCGGACTGGAAAAACCTTTCATTTCCATCGTAAAAAAGAGGTCCTTGAAATCGGTTATTTTTCTCAGCCAGGCTTTGTCCGAAACCAAAGCCGCTTTTTTTATCTTCCCTAAATTCGGCAAAATAACCGAAAACCCTTTCTTTGCCTGTTCCAAAATCCCGCCGAACGATTCCTCCAGAGAATCGTCAATTTCGATGTAAAGATTGACCTCATCGAACCGATCGAACTTTTCCTCCAAAGAGTCAGCAATAAGATCTATGTCCTCGGCCGACACTGTTCCCGACAGATGAAAGGCCAGAAGTTCCTTAATTTCAAGATGCAAAAAATTAACCATCAACTCTCCGTTTTTTCTAGTCTTCTTTTAAAATTTGAGCCGCCAGAAGCGGAATCATCAATTCGTGGTGTCCGGTTATGGCATGACCGCGTCCCGCTCCTCCGCTGGTCGGTCGCCTGACCACATTCGTCAGAGGCCGATAATGTTGGATGAAATCGAAATTTGCGGTCGTAAAATCATTCAGCGGGAATCCGAGATTGCGTACAACTGTAACGGCTTTCAAAAAGATTTCGGGCATCATAACCGCCGATCCGATGTTGAGATAAACTCCGCCTCCGTTGAGTTCCCTGACCAAGGAACAAAACAACTTGAAATCCCTGTGGGAAGTGGCCCCGAGAGCGGCCCCGTCCGAAGAAGGGTGAAAATGACCGATGTCGGCCCCGATGGCCAGATGGACCGTGAAAGGGACTTTATTTTTAAAAGCCTGACAAATGAGAGAGACCTTTTCGAAAGACGGGTTCAGGGCCGAAACTTCCCTTCCCATTGCCTCGCCCAAACCGATCTCGTCCGTCCAACCTTTTCGGGCGGCGGAATTCAGAATTTCTCCCGTTTGGCGAGCCGCCCCGAAATCCCCGCTCCCCAGACTGGCATCCACATCCTCGCTGGTAAAACCGACGAGGGCTATCTCGGTGTCATGAACCAAAACAGAACCGTTCGAGGCCAAAGCCGTCAAATAGCCGCGTTCCATCAAATCGATCAGGATCGGGGCCAATCCGGTTTTTACGACATGTCCCCCGATGCCCCAAATGATCGGCTTTTCTAACTGTCTGGCCCGCCGAATCTGAGCGGCGACCTGACGCAGTGAGCGAACCCCGAGAATGTCGGGCAATTTATCCAAAAACCCGTTTAATGAATCTCCGTCTTCCAACTTTCGGGCGAAATTTCGGGTTGTAACCTTACTCGGCCGTTCCGCCAGTTCATAGGTCTTTATTTGATCGAGTTCAATCGGCTCTAGATGTTCGTAAACAGACACGGGGTAGGTTTCCTTTTTTCGGTAAAAAGCTTTTTCGGGTTTGGTTTTGACAACTTTCAAATCTTAACCCAAAAAAGGATTTAAAGAAAAAATGGAAAGCGAAAATCTTTCGATTCTAGCTTTCCATCCAATTCCGGAAATAATTCCTTCATCAGGATTCGTCTTCATTGTTTGAGGGATCAAGAAGAGAAGCGCTGGTAACGGTGTCCCCGTCATTTACCCGGATCAGGGTCACGCCCTGAGCGCTCCGGCCGGTCTTGCGGATCTTTCCGACCTCCAACCTGATTAGTTTGGCCTGTTTTGTGATCAGTATCACCTCCGAATCCTTTTCAACCGGAAATGTGGCCACAACTTTTCCGGTCTTTTGGGTGGTTTTCATATTGATAACGCCAACCCCGGCCCGATTTTGTAACCGGTAATTTTTTACCAGCGTCTGTTTCCCGAACCCCTGTTCCGAAACGGTCAGCATATTTTCCGTTTCTTCGCTGGAAACGCCGCAGGCCGAAACGACGTAATCGCCTTTGCGAAGTTTGATCCCGCGGACGCCCCGGGCGACGCGACCCAGGGGGCGAGCATCGTTTTCATCGAACCTGATGGCCATCCCGTCATGGGTGGCGATAAAGATCTGTTTGGTGCCGTCGGTGACGAAAACATTGAGCAATTCGTCATCATCATCGATGTTTACCGCATTGATCCCGTTTGACCGGATGTTCTGGTATTCGGACAGAGCGGATTTTTTTATCACCCCCTTTTTGGTGACCATGGTTACGAAAACATCGTCGGTAAAATCCCGAACCGGCAAAACCTCGACCATTTTCATCTCGGTCGAAAGGTTGACCAGATTGACGATGGCTTTCCCGCGAGTGGCGGCCTGGCCTTCGGGGATCTCGTGGACTTTGACTTTATAAACCTGCCCGCCGGCGGTGAAAACCATCAGGTAGTCATGGGTCGAGGCCGTAAACAGATGTTCGACGAAATCCTCGTTTTTGGCCACAGCACCGAAACGTCCCTTTCCGCCCCGGCTTTGTTTGGAGTAGGTCGAGATCGGGGTTCGTTTGATGTAACCGGCTTTGGTGACCGTAATCGCAACCTCTTCATCCGGGATCAGGTCCTCGATCTTCAGTTCGACGCCGGCATCCACGATCTCGGTCCGGCGCTCATCACCGAAATTCTTTCTGACCTCTTTCAACTCATCGATGATCACCTGCCGAAGCAGTTGTTCGCTGTTGAGGATGGCCTCCAATTCGTTGATGTGTTTCAAAAGGGCTTCGAGTTCGTCGATGATCTTTTGCCGCTCCAGCGCCGACAGCCGCCTCAATTGCAGGTCGAGAATTGCCTGGGCCTGAATCTCGGTGAAACTGAGCTGGGTGATGACCCTTTGGAGATCCTTCAAAAACAGGGAAAATTCCTTGTCGGAAGGAACGCCGCGCCAGTTTTTGACTTCCTTTAAGGTTTCAAACCGGGCGGTCAACCATTGTTTGGCCTCGTCGGTCGAACGGGAATTGCGGATCAGCGGGATGATGTAATCCAGAGCATCGATCGCCTTGTTCAAACCCTCAAGAATATGAGCCCGAGCCTGGGCTTTTCTCAGTTCATACTCGGTCCGGCGGCGAACCACGGTCCGCCGGAAATCGACGAAATGTTCGAGCATCTGCTTGAGGGTCAGGATCTGGGGCTGGCCGTCAACGATCGCCAGATTGATGATCCCGAAGGACATCTGCAAAGGCGTCAGTTTATAGAGTTTGTTGAGAACCACCTGCGGAACCGAATCGCGTTTCAGTTCGATGACTATCCGGATTCCCTCGCGATTCGATTCGTCGCGGATCTCGGAAATTCCGTCCAGTTTCTTTTCATGAACCAGTTGGGCGATCTTTTCGATCAGGCGCGACTTATTTAGCTGAAACGGGATTTCGGTAACGACAACGGCATCGCGTTCGGAATTGCCCCGGCCGATTCTGTCAATCGCGGCCCGGGCTCGCATCTGGACGATCCCGCGTCCTTCCTTATAAGCCCGATGGATCTCCTCGCGTCCGTAAATAAAGCCGCCGGTCGGAAAATCCGGGCCGGGGAGGATCTCGATCAAACTATCATCCTTGATGTCGGGGTTGCGAAGCAGGGCGATCGTTGCGTCGATCACCTCTCCCATATTGTGGGGCGGGATCTTGGTTGCCATTCCGACCGCGATTCCCTCGGAACCGTTGACCAGCAAATTTGGAAACTTGGTCGGCAAAACCGAAGGTTCGCTGAGAGATTCGTCGTAATTGGGAATGAAATCAACGGTTTCTTTTTCAATGTCGGCCAAAACTTCGCCGGTCAGTTTCTGCATCCTGACCTCGGTATAACGCATCGCCGCGGCCGAATCTCCATCGATCGAACCGAAATTTCCCTGCCCGTCCACCAGCGGATAGCGCATCGAAAAATCCTGCGCCAGCCGGACCACCGTATCGTAGGCGGCCGTGTCGCCGTGGGGATGATATTTTCCGATCGTATCCCCGACCACGCGGGCCGATTTTTTATATGGCTTGTTGTGATAGTTGCCGAGTTCCTGCATCGCCCACAAAACGCGGCGGTGAACCGGCTTCAAACCGTCCCGGACATCCGGCAAAGCGCGGCCGATGATAACGCTCATCGCGTAGTCCAGATAAGACCGCCGCATTTCGTCTTCAATATTTACCTGATCGAGTTCTAAAGTATTATCCATTTATTTTCCTTATTTGAAATTTACATTAATTTTTCGGCTGATTGGAGGAGTTGTTTTTATCGGACCGTGAACATAAAAAAAACTGGAATTTCAAAACGTTTAGATGTTTATATATTTTACAGGTTAAATACCTGTTTAGCAACCCGATAAGACCAGGCAAAACTTGCTTTTAATTGAATCTTTTTACTGGTTTTTTCCTCAAATTATTTTAAAAAATTTCAGAACCTCGAGAGGTGTTTTTTCTATGATGACAACTTCGGTTTCAGACCTTGAAAATCGACGGATTCAGAGAATTCCGATGTCTTTGCCCATCAAAGTTGAGGTAAAGATCGACAGAAAAATGGGCTTTGATGAAATAACCCGCCTCAAGGACGTTTCCGCCTTCGGGACGGGCTTTTTGCTTTCCCGGCCCGTCAAACGCGGGCGACTCCTTCACCTGACGATTCCGATGCCGCGGAAGCTGCGGACCTTCGATTTCGCCGAACCTCAATACAGGATCTGGGGAATCGTCCGCCGTTGCATCAAGATCAAATCCGCCAATTCCGAACCGGAAAAATACTCGATCGGAGTCGGGTTCATCGGCCGGACGCCGCCCGAAAGTTACAACGACAATCCCTCAAAAATTTATGATATTTCGCATCGGGAGGAAAAAGGCTTCTGGAATATTTTCGAATCGGACTGCAAACCGGATGAAAGCCACCTTCCCAAGGACGCCAGAAGACATACCCGGTTTAAAATACCCGCCAGTTTGCTCGTCGAAACTCTGGACGACAACGGGAATACCATTAGTTCGGAACAGACCGTAACGGAAAACATCAGCCTCAGCGGAGCGGCGATCTTCAGTTCGTTCAACCCCCAAATCGGTTCATTTGTCCGAATCAAAAGTCAACAATTCAATGTTTCGATCATCTCCATCGTTCGGGGAGTGAGGTTAGCTAATGACGGGATCAAAAGGCTTCACATCGAATTCATCGACCGATTTTTTCCGCTCGAAGGCATCGAATAAAAATCTGCCCAACACAAAAAAAGAAAGGGAGTTTTTGGCTCCCTTTCTTTTTTTTAGGAATTATCTTTCCAAAGCAATAAAATCGACGTCCGTCAGGTTGTCATTGAGTTTGATGACCAAACTGCTTTGCTGGAAAGTATATCGTCCCGAAAAGGCCGTTAACACATAGCTGTCGCCGACCGGAATATCCTGAAACTGGTAAATTCCGAAAATGTTGGTCGAGGCATAAAGCGGTTCCGGCAAATCGCCGCCGGTGATCATAACGGTAACGAATCTCACTCCGCGGCCCTTGATATTTTTTACCCGACCGGTAACGGTCGCCCCGGCGGCGGTCGTTATCGCTTCGGTTGTTCCTCCGACCGCCAGATCATTTCCGGCCAGACGACCGATGGCAAAAGTTCCCGCCGTGCTGGAAGCGTTCCAACCGTAAAGTCGGAAAGTGACCGAATTCGGGAAAGCCACATTTTGCAAAGCCGCAATGGCAGAAAGGTCGATCTGTGCCTGAGCCACGCCGTTGGTGTTGACATCGGTAAAATTTATCGCCGCCCCGGCGTTGGTTCCGGCCGTGGCAAAACCGTCCAGACTGTATTGCCACTGAAAATCCGAAGGCCCGGTCGAAGAACGTCGAAAATTGGCGTCGAGAGTGCTGAGCGAAACCCTGAACCCCATATTCGGTGTCACGGTAAATTCCAGATACTCGTTATTTGTGATGGCGTCGGCCAACGAGGTTGAAGTCGCATCAAAGCCGTTTGAAGAAAAAGAATTGGCCAATGATGCAGCGTTGATCCCGGCTCCCCGGGAAAGATTGGAAACCGCCAGATTGGCATCCGTGGTGGTCGAAGGAACCGTCGCTTCGTTCCCCGCGTTTCCGTTCATCTCCCAACCCAGAACCTGAGCGTTTGAAATGACGGCGACCGACAGTAAAATGATCAATAAAAGAAATTTTGAAATTCTCATGACATCCCCCTTTTCTTTTCCTTTAGTGGGATACCTTCGGAAAAGAAGATGATTTATTTGGTTAGATTCAATTTTGATGTGCTACAAGATTAAACAAAGCCGAACGGCGTGTCAAAAAGAAAACGGGTTAAACCGGGTCCCGCCCCCCCTCGTTTCAAATATGTTTTTGCGGAAAAAAGTTCCGGTCTTCACCCCGGCATAAGGCTTGCACTGTCAGAATATGGTAGGGACAATTATGTTCGGATCGTTTGAAATCGATACGATTTTTCAAACTAAAACGTACGAAATTACAAAAAGGAGAAAATTTTATGTTAGTCAGAGAAATTATGACCGAATCCCCGGCCTGTTGCACTGCCGATACGATCATCGAGGAGGTCGCCCGGTTAATGGTCAAAAATGATTGCGGATGCATACCGGTGGTCGAGGACCAAAAAACCTTGAAACCGATCGGGGTCATTACCGATCGGGACATCGTTTGCCGGGCGCTGGCCGAAGGGAGAAATCCGCTTGAGATGAACGCTTCCGACCTGATGACCAGAGAAGTTCAAACCGTCAAACCGAACACGACAATCGAGGACTGCTGCAAACTGATGGAGGAAAAACAGATCCGCCGGGTGGCGGTGGTCGATGACAACGGCCGGTGCTGCGGAATGGTGGCTCAAGCCGATATCGCCATCAATGCCAATGATCAAAAGACGGCCGAGGTCGTTCAAAAGGTTTCCAAACAAAGCGCCAGCGGAAGGGCCGGTTAAAAAGGTATTATTCCGAACACGGGGCGGCAGCGACGTGGCTGGAATTTAATTGTGGGAAGCACCGTTAAACAGAAAAAAGTCCCGGAAATCGGCTTTCAATTTCCGGGACTTTTTTTCGAGTAAAATCTGCTTTATCGGCCCGAGGTGAGCAAAAGCCTGGCCTGAGCCCTTTCGAGTTTCTCATTTTCGGTTTCAAACTCTTCCATCGAACCGTCCTTCCAGGCGGCCAGAGCCTTTTCGGCCTCACTTTTTTCCAACCGGGCGGACTCGATGTCGATCTCATCGGCTTTCTCGGCAATATCGGCCAGAACCGAAACCTTGTTGGCGCTGATCTCGACAAAACCGCCGGAAATGACTATTTTTTCGGTTCCTCCGGACTTGTTATAAGACAGGATTCCGGGCTTGAGCGAAGAAATGAGCGGGGCGTGGTTGGTCAAAATGCCGACCTCGCCGCTGATGGTCGGAACCGTCACCGATTCGACCGTTTCGCTCAGGACTTTTTTTTCAGGAGTTACAATTTCTAAATTCAACATAGTTCGATTTGGGATTTGGGATTTCGGTTTTGGGATTGAAAAATTCCGAAACCCCAAAACCGAAATCCGAAATTGTTAGGCCGAAGCCGCCATCTTCTGCGCCTTCTCGCGGGCTTCTTCGATGGTTCCGACCATATAGAAGGATTGCTCGGGCATATCGTCGCACTTGCCTTCGATGATCTCGCGGAAGCCTTTGATGGTTTCCTCGACCTTGACGTATTTGCCCGGCAGACCGGTGAACTGTTCGCCGACGTGGAACGGTTGCGAGAAGAAACGCTGAACTTTCCGGGCGCGGGCAACCGTCAGTTTGTCCTCTTCGCTCAATTCGTCGAGCCCCAAAATGGCGATGATGTCCTGCAGATCCTTGTACCGCTGGAGAATCTGTTTGACCGCCTGCGCGGTGTTGTAATGTTCATCGCCGACGATCTGCGGATCGAGAATCCGCGAGTTCGATGCCAGCGGGTCAACCGCCGGATAAATCCCCAGTTCGACGATCTGACGCGAAAGCGCCGTGACGGCGTCGAGGTGAGCGAAGGTGGTCGCCGGAGCAGGGTCGGTGTAGTCGTCGGCCGGAACGTAAACGGCCTGGATCGAGGTGATGGCCCCGGTTTTGGTCGAAGTGATCCGCTCCTGCATCTCGCCCATCTCGGTCGCCAAATTCGGCTGGTAACCCACCGCCGAAGGCATCCGTCCGAGCAGAGCCGACACTTCCGAACCGGCCTGCGTAAAGCGGAAGATGTTGTCAACGAAAAACAGCACGTCGTTGCCCTGATCGCGGAAATATTCGGCCACCGTCAAACCGGAAAGCGCGACCCGCAGGCGGGCTCCGGGCGGTTCGGTCATCTGACCGTAGATGAGGGAAACTTTGGATTCCTCGATCGCCGCCTTATCGACCTTGTTCAGATTAAACGCGCCGGATTCCTCAAATGCGTGCATGAAATCGTCGCCGTATCGGATGACTTTCGATTCGACCATTTCGCGCAAAAGGTCATTCCCTTCGCGGGTTCTTTCGCCGACTCCGGCGAAAACCGAAAAGCCCTCGCGGCCCTTGGCGACGTTGTTGATGAGTTCCATGATGAGAACCGTTTTGCCGACCCCGGCCCCGCCGAAAAGACCGATCTTCCCGCCGCGCAGAAATGGCTGGATGAGGTCGATGACCTTGATCCCGGTTTCGAACATCTCGAGTTCGGTCGATTGCTCGTCAAAACTCGGCGCGTGGCGGTGGATCGGATAGCGGATTTCGGCTTTGACCTCGCCCAGTTCATCAACCGGGTCGCCGATGACGTTCATCACCCGTCCCAGAGTCGCTTCACCGACCGGGACCGTGATCGGGCCGCCGGTGTCGATAACCTTCATCCCCCGAACCATACCGTCGGTCGGCAGCATCGAAACCGCGCGAACCCGGCCTTCCCCCAAATGCTGCTGCACCTCAACCACAACGTCGATGTCCTCTTCGACGTCGAAGCCTTCCGAAGTAACCCGCAGGGCCTGATAAATCGGGGGCAAATAATTGTCCGAAAATTCTACGTCAACGACCGGACCGATGATCTGCACGATCTGTCCGATTTGTCCGTTTTCATTAGCCATTTTAATAAACTCCCAAAAAATATTTTTATTTAAAAAGGTGTGTTAACAAAGAGGAAAGAGTATCATAAAGCGGTGCGAATTGGCAAAGCCCGCTTGTGAAAAAATGCATTTGCACCGAAAGGCGAAAAACCGCTCTTCGGGGATGCTTTATCTTTCAGGACTTTTTATACTGTATTTCATGAAATGGCTGGGCGGAGTTTTGGCGTTGGGATCCTTCGGTTTACTTTATCTGCTGGAGAAAAAACGGCCTTTGCGAAGGGAGATCGAACCGAAACCGATCAACACCCTGCGCAATCTGGCAATCGCCACAACGGCCGGAGCGGCCGTTTACCTTCTGGAAAAACCCATCACCCGCAAACTGACCCGTCTGGTCGAAGGAAATGATCTGGGTTTGCTGAAAAAGCTGGACCTGCCCGATTGGGCGGAAACCGCCGCCGCCGTCGTTCTGCTCGATTACACCCTTTATTTGTGGCACGTTCTGACCCATAAAGCTCCCTTTTTATGGCGCTTTCACCGGGTCCATCACGCCGATCTCGATCTGACGGCTTCGACCGCGATTCGTTTTCACTTCGGCGAAATGGCGATATCGGTTCTCTTTCGCGCCGGTCAGATAATCCTCATCGGGGTTTCCCCGAAAGCCCTCTCGATCTGGCAAAAACTCCTTCTTCTCAGCATTGTCTTTCATCATTCAAACATCAGACTGCCAAAAGATTTTGAGGAAAAACTCGAACTGCTGATCATGACTCCCCGCCTTCACGGGATTCATCACTCGTCGCGCCTGGAAGAAATGGATTCCAACTGGTCGAGCGGTTTGAGCCTGTGGGATCTTTTGCACGGAACTTTCCGCCAAGACGTCCGGCAGGAAAGGATCGTTATCGGCGTTCCCGATCTTGATCGGCCGGATCAGGTAACTCTCGGAAAAATGCTGACCGCGCCGTTTTCCGCCGAAGAGAAACCAGAGATGTTGGAGGATTAAACAAAAAAGCGTTTTCGCTCTCAAGACAATAATTCTTAAACGAATTCCGACCGGCCGTTTTTTTATGCCAACTATTTATTGACACTCCGAAAGCCTTTTAGTAGCCTCAGTATTATAATTTTTTCTTAACGAGAGGATATTTTTTAAGGATTTGAGCAACATTAAAAAACTAGAACTTCCGCCTCAGGGCCTGAAAACACTTTTCGGCGTTCAAGACCAAAATATCAAATATCTCGAAGCTCTTCTAAACATTAATATCGGCGCTCGCGGAAACGAGTTGATGATCGACGGGGAGGCCCGCGATATCGAGACCGTCGAAAAAATCCTGCGCGATTTTGCCGAACTTTTCGAAGAGGGAAATTCCTTTACCGATCAGGAATTGCGCGACGCCTTCAAGCAGATCGCCGAAGACCGGGCCTATTCCCTGCGCGATTATTTCACCACCGCCCGCTTCAATCCCTCGGGCAAAAAACAAGTGACGGCCAAATCGGCCAACCAGCGGAAATATATCGAAGCGATCCAGAACAACGATCTGGTTTTCGGCATCGGTCCGGCCGGTACCGGAAAGTCTTTCCTCGCAGTCGCAATGGCCGTTCAGGCGCTCTTCGAAAAAAAGGTCTCGCGGATCATTTTGACCCGGCCGGCGGTTGAAGCCGGGGAAAAACTCGGTTTTCTTCCGGGCGATCTGCAGGACAAGGTCGATCCCTATCTGCGCCCTCTTTACGACGCATTGTTTGACCTGGTCGACACCGAAAAAGTCACCAAGATGCTGGAAAAACGGATCATCGAGATCGCCCCGCTGGCCTTTATGCGCGGACGAACCCTCTCTTCGGCTTTCATCATTCTGGACGAGGCGCAAAACACGACCAGCGAACAGATGAAGATGTTCCTGACGCGGATCGGGTTCGGTTCGAAAGCCGTCGTGACCGGAGACAAAACCCAGATTGATCTGCCTTTCGGACGGAAAAGTGGAATCAAGGAGGCCGAAAAAATTCTGGCCGGGATCGAGGGGATCGAGTTCATTCATTTCAGCGACAAGGACGTGGTTCGCCACAAACTGGTTCAGATGATCGTCCGGGCTTACGAAAATTACTCCAACCAAAATCCGGAAAAGGAAGAGGAAAACTAAAACCCGGGAGCAAACCGATCGGATCGCCCCGCCAAAAACCCTGAAGAAAAATAAATTTTCTGTAACTAAAGTTTTTTTATATTTAGCCACAGAGATCACCGAGCACTCAGAGACAAATCGTTTGATCGACAAAAAACCCCCTCTGTGTCCTCTGTGATCTCTGTGGCTAGATAAATTCTTAATACATTTAGATTACACAGTATTGAATTTGAATTTCCGGGAAAAATCCTGAACAATAGAGGTTCGTTTTTTTCTTCCGAATTTTCTTTTTTCAAAGTTCAAAACCGGTTTTTTCGGTCAACACATTTATCATGGATTTCCGCCAGGCACTAAAACCAATTCGGCTGAAAAACCGGGCTTTTGTTTTCCTGTGCGGAATTTTGCTTTCGGGAACGGTAATTTTCCCCCAGAAAACATCTCAAACCAAAGATTCTTCCCCCGACCTCGGCGATCTCAGCCGCCCAAATCTAAAGGTCTTTTCGGATAAAAACGGGCTTCCCGTCAACACCGTGATGACCCTTGAAAGGGATCAACGCGGTTATTTGTGGATCGGAACGCAGGACGGTGCGGTTTATTACAACGGGAACAAATTAACCGTCGTCAACATGCCCAATCCGACGGTTTCCAATTACATCTACGATATTCTGGCATCCCCCGACGGCAAGCTCTGGTTCGGCACCGGCGGGGGCGGAGTCCACGTTCTCTCGGACGGCCAATGGCAGACCTACCGGAAAAAAGACGGTCTGATCAGCGATGCCATCCGGGCCTTTTTGCAAACCTTCGGTTCGAATGGCGAACCGATCATCTGGATCGGAACGAGGGACGGGCTCAGCAAATTTTCGAACGGCGCCTGGACCAATTTCGATGACCGCACGGGATTGCCGGAAAATCGTGTCCGAAGCCTGCTGGAAACGACCGAATCGGACGGAACCCAAACGCTCTGGATCGGAACCTACGGCGGTTTGGCCGTCTGGCGACCGGACGGCGAGAAAAAAGTTTTTGACATCAATTCCGGTTTGCCCGGCAATATCATCTATTGCCTGCTAAAAACGCAAAATAAAAACGGTTCCGAAATTGTCTGGGCCGGAACCGATAAAGGACTGGCCAAACGGGAAGACGGCGTTTGGAAGGTTTTCGGCGACCAGTCCGAAATACTGACCCATCCGGTTCGCTCTCTTCACGAAAGCGTCAAATCCGACGGGACCAAAACCCTCTGGGTCGGCTTCGGAAACGACGGACTGGCTTATCTTGAGAATTCGGAATGGCATTTTTTGAATGAAAAGCAGGGTCTTCCGAACAATCTGGTTTTCGCTTTTGCCGACTCGGGAGCCCCGGACGGTTCGGTCTGGATCTCGACCTTGGGCGCGGGTCTGGCCCGTTTCGACCGAAGCAACTGGCGTTCGCTCGACGAAAAGGTCGGTCTGGCCAATAAACTCGTTTTCGGCATTTCCGAGACCCGATCTTCCGAAAGCGGGGAAACCTTTTGGTTCGGAACCTACGGCGACGGGATAACCCGTTTTGAAAACGGGGGATGGAAAACCTTTACGGTCCGGGACGGGCTTCCCAACGACTTTACCCATTGCATGTACGTTTGGGAAAAAGCCGAGGGCGGACAAATCCTTTACGTCGGCACCGAAAGCGGTCTCGCCCGTTGGGAAAACGGCAGATTTCAGAACATTCCCCTGATCACAAAAGCCCCTTTTAATGAGGTTTGGAAGATCGGCGAGACCTTTTCGGAAAACGGGAAAAGGGCCTTGTTGGTCGGAACCAACGGAGGTCTTATCCGAATCATTGACGGGGAACAGAGGGTCTTCACCAAAGAGGACGGTTTGCCCGATATCCGGATCCGCACCTTTTTGGAGACGATCGCCCCGGACGGCAAAAAAACGCTCTGGGTGGGAACCTACGGCGGAGGGCTGGCCAAATTTGACGGCGAAAAATGGACGGTGTTGAACGGAGAAAAGGGACTGCCCAACAACCGGGTCTATTGTTTGAAGGAAATTGAGAGTGAAGGCGTCCGTCAACTCTGGATCGGAACCGGCGGCGGGATCGCCATTTTAAACCTCGATTCGGAAAAATCCGATCTGCTGATCCTTTCGACCGAAAGCGGTCATTTGCCCAACGATTCCGTCAATCAGATTTTTACCGACATCCAAAAACGCATTTACGTTACCACCAACAAGGGGGTCGCCCGGATCACGCCGAATCCGGATTCGAGCGATGCCCGAAATTACGAAACCTATATTTTCACCACCGAGGACGGTCTGCCCAGCAACGAAACGATCGCCGGTTCGAGTTTTACCGACAGCCGCAACCGTTTGTGGATCGGAACCGTCTCCGGTCTGGCCCTGCTCGATGTTTCGCAGGAATTTCCGGACACCGATCCCGACCCGCTTTTTCTGGAAAGGGTTTTGATCGACGGCCGGGAGGAAAAACTGCCCCCCGACACCGAACTGGCCTATTACAAAAACAATCTGGTTTTTGAATTTGCCATGCCCGCCGGGTTTCGGGAATCGGCCACCGTTTACCGGACCCAGATGGTCAATCTTGAGGAAAAACCGACCGATTGGACCCGCGAACCCCGCCGCGAGTTCAGCTATGTCCCGCCCGGCGATTTTATTTTCCGGGTTTGGGGAAAGGACGCCAGCGGCAACATTTCCGGGCCGATCGAAATTCCTTTCAGCGTCCGTCCCGCCTGGTGGCAAACCTGGTGGGCTTTCGCCCTCTACCTGCTCGGAGCCGCCGGTCTGGCCACTTTGATCGCCTTTGCCGTTTACCGCAACCGGTTGCAAAGAATGCTCGAACTGGAAAGGGTCCGGACCCGGATCGCGACCGATCTGCACGATGACATCGGGGCCAGTTTGTCGCAGATCTCGATCCTCAGCGAGATCCTGGCGGGCGAAAACAACCACCGCGAAGAAGAAGAAAAGCGTTCCCTGAAGATCATCGCCGAGACGTCCCGCGAACTGACCAGTTCGATGAGCGACGTGATTTGGGCGATCAATCCGAAACGCGATCATCTGCGCGATCTCATCCGGCGAATGCGCCGTTTTGCCAGCGATATTTTGACCGCCAAGGACATTGATTTCAGCTTTCAGGTTCCCTCGACCGAACTGGATCAAAGGCTCGATGTCGATATCCGCCAACAGGTCTATCTGGTTTTCAAGGAAAGCGTCAATAACGCCGTCAAACATTCCGAATGCACCAGAATCGATATCGAATTCAAGACCGACGGCAACAATTTCACCCTCTCTGTCCGGGACAACGGCCGGGGTTTTGAGATCGAGGAAGACCCGGACGGCAACGGACTTCTGAGCATGCGTTGGCGGGCCGAAAATGTCGGGGGAAAACTGGTGATCGAAAGCCGCCCCGGCCAGGGAACAAACATCCGTCTGAGCGTTCCGCTCAAGAAACCACTTAATATCGGGAGATAAAGCCACCTGAACAGGTGGTGACAAAATCTCCTCCGGTTTTACAGAATTAATGAAAAGATTATGACCTTTGAAGTTAGCAAAATCAGCGATTTCGATACCAAACCTCTTGATAAAACCGTCCGGGTTTCCATCGTCGAAGACCGGCCCGAAACCCGCAAGGGATTGGCCCGATTAATTTCCGGCGCCAAGGAATTCGTTTGCGCCGCCACCTATCGTTCGATGGAGGAGGCCATCGAACATATTCCTCAAAACATGCCCGATCTGGTTCTCTCGGACATCGGTCTGCCGGGAATGAGCGGGATCGAGGGCATCCGCATTCTGAAAGAACGCTACCCCAATCTTCTGGTTCTGATGCTGAGCGTTTACGACGATGACGACCGGATCATTGAGGCGATCTGCGCCGGAGCCAGCGGTTATTTGCTGAAAAGCACCTCGACCACCAAATTGATCGCCTCGCTTAAGGAGGTTCTCAACGGGGGCGCTCCGATGTCGCCCGAGATCGCCCGGCGGGTGATGGAACTTTTCCGGCAATCGCCCCCTCCGAAACAGGTCGATTACGATCTGACCCCGCACGAATTGCGCCTTTTGAAGATGTTGGTCGACGGCCACAACTACAAAACCGCAGCCTCGGAACTCGGTTTGAGCGTCAACACCATCAGCTTTCATATGCGGCATATCTACGAAAAACTTCAGGTTCATTCCAAATCAGAGGCCGTCGCCAAAGCGCTCAAAAACCGGATCGTCTGATTTTTTTTTGAGCCGGGAAAAGCGCCGGTTGGATCGAACGACCGGCGAAAAAATCTCCATTGCCTGAAACAAATTCCGTCTCGCCAGAAATTTTTAATGGGTCCAATCCAACCTGGAGAGAGAATCAAGAACGAGTGTGAGGCGGAAACGCGGGTCTCAGGAAGCGTGTCAAAGTGTTTGTCCGAACACGCTTCCTGAGACCCGCGTTTCCGCCCATAAATCAAAAATCAATCTCTAATTGTATCGACAAACATTAGGTGGTTTTAACGAGTTTTGAGTCCCGCATTTTTTGGATTGGAAAAAAGTGAGGAATTGAGGCTCGAAAAACGGATGTGAGATGGTGAGGCGGGGGCGTTGAAAAACAAGCAACAAAATGGGGGAAAGCCTGAAATTATTTTGATTTGAAAGCCTTGGCCGAAAAATTCCCCTTGATCTCGTTTTCCCCGTCGTTCAGATTGATCTCCCCGCTGATCGAATCGCCCGAGGCGGAAGTGATCTTGACCTCTCCGGTCGATTTGCTTTCGTTGAGAAATTTCTTTACTTCCTTTCCGTCCTTAAAGGTGCGGATGCTGGCCGAAGAGACGCTTGTAAAGGCAAAGCCCTCGCCCCGTTTGGCCGGTCCGTAGGTTCCCGTTTTGAGGGGCGTTTTGTCATCGGTGTTTTCTTCCCCGTCAATGCTGAAGCAAACCTTTGTCTCGCCTTCGCTTTTGACCGGCCCGCCGATCGAGATGGCCCCGCGCGACATATCAATCTCGTGATCGGCAACGCAGATGAAATAACTGGCCGATTTGGAAACCTGACCGGATTTTGACCAGCTTTTTGTCGAGGTGTAAAAACCGCCCGATTTGACCGGCATCTCCTGTTTTTCGGTTCCCGGATATTTTAGGGTCAGCGTTCCGGGGCCGCCCGAGCCGAGACCGCCGCAAGCAGCCCAGAACAACGATCCGGCCAGTAAAATGGTGATTTTTGTGAATCTTCGGTTCATTTTGTTTTCTCCAAGTAATTTTCTTAAACGGGATCTCCAAGCTTTTTTTCTCGGGTCGAATTCCCAGCCAAGAAATACCCCGTTATTTGTTTCAAGACATAACTTAGCCGAAGCAATTTAAAAATTCCCCACCTATATTGGTGGGTTTTTCCGTTTTCTTCCCACACGGGCAGGTGGTTTCGGAATAAAATCTGATATATTTGGGTTTATTCTTTTTTACCATGGTCGAAATCGTCAATCGCCAGCGAAAGATCAGGATCGGTTCGGGAGGATTTCTGCAATTTGCGGAAAATGCCGGAAAAATCGTTCCCGGAGCCGAAAACCGTGATTTTACCGTCGCCTTTGTTTCGGATCGGAAAATGCGGGAACTGAACTCTCTTTTCCGGGGCAAACGCTCCACGACCGACGTTTTATCGTTTCCTTCCGGCGGGGAAGATAGCGAAAACGGATTCGATCTTTTTGAGGAGAACCATCTCGGAGACATAGTAATTTCGGCCGAGCGGGCCCGAGAGCAGGCGGCGGAAAACGGCTTGAATTTGGAAACCGAGATAAAACAACTGATCCTCCACGGGCTGCTTCATCTGTGCGGGTTCGATCACGAAACCGACGGGGGCGAGATGAATGCTCTGGAACTCGGGCTTCGTGATAAACTGAAAATCAACTGAAAATTCGAGCGAAAAAGGGGATTTTTTCCAAAAGTTTTTGGTTTTCGAAAAACAATTTTATGAATCAATCAAAACAAAAAACCGCCGAACCTTGTGTCATGGTAATTTTCGGGGCGACCGGAGATCTGACCAAACGAAAACTTTTTCCCGCCCTTTACAATCTGGCGAAACAGGGCTTTTTGCCGGAACATTTCGCCATCGTCGGGGTCGGAAGACAGGAACTCGAAAGCGAAGATTTCCGGAGCAAGATAATCGCTGATCTGAAAAAATACGTCTCCAATTCGGTGGATAAAAAACTGCTGGCCTGGTTTGAGGAAAGAACCTATTACACCGGCGGCGACTTTGATGATGACAAGGCTTTGTTCAAGGATTTGAAGAAACTCCTCGGCGAGGTGACCAAAAAACATAAAATCCCCGAAAACTATTTTTATTATCTCGCCACCCCGCCGTCGCTTTTCGCCAATGTCGCCGAGAAAGTCTGCAAACACGGTCTCGGCAATCAAACCAAGGACAACTGGCGGCGTTTTATTTTCGAGAAACCGTTCGGTCACGATCTCGAATCGGCCCGAAGCCTCAACGCCGAACTGCTTCAGATCCTGGACGAAAACCAGATCTACCGGATCGATCATTATCTCGGCAAGGAAACCGTCCAGAACATCCTGGTCTTCCGGTTCGGCAACAGCATTTTCGAACCGATCTGGAACCGCAATTTTGTCGATCACATCCAGATCACCGTCGCCGAGGACATCGGGATCGAAACCCGCGGCGGCTATTACGACAAAGCCGGCGCACTGCGAGACATGGTTCCCAATCACATTTTTCAGTTGATCACTTTAACGGCGATGGAACCGCCGGTTTCGTTCGAAGCGAATGCCGTCCGCGACGAACAGGCCAAGATCCTGTGCGCCATCCAGCCTTTTACGCCCGAGGACGTTCTGCAAAAAACCGTCCGCGGGCAATACGGTCCCGGCGAGGAGGGCGGGAAAAAGCTTGCGGGTTACAGGAACGAAGCCAATGTTCCGCCCCAATCCGACACCGAAACCTACGCCGCCCTCAAACTTTCAATCGACAACTGGCGCTGGGCCGATGTTCCCTTTTACATCCGGACCGGAAAACGTCTGCCGGAAAAACACACGACCATTTTGATCCAGTTCAAAAAAGCCCCTTTCGTTCTCTTTCGCGACACTCAGATCGAACATCTGACGACCAACCGGATCGTCCTCCACATCCAGCCGGACGAAGGCATCACGCTTCATTTCGGAGCCAAGATTCCGGGGCCGATCGTCAATATGGGGGCGGTCGATATGGATTTCAATTATCTCGATCATTTCGGGGAAACGATCAGCACGGGCTACGAACGCCTGCTTTTCGACTGTATGATCGGCGACGCGACGCTTTTCCAAAGAGCCGACATGGTCGAGGAAAGCTGGCGGATCGTTTCCTCGATTCTCGATGTCTGGAAAGCATTGCCGGCCCGGGACTTTCCCAACTATCCGGCCGGAACCTGGGGGCCGAAAGAGGCCGATCATCTGTTGCAGAACGACGGCCGGCAATGGAAGAATTCGCTCGATTAAAGGACGCGGGCTAAATCTATGAAATCAGATCGAATCAGGGTTCTTTCCGATCTTTCGGCCGTCAGCCGGGCGGGGGCTGAGGAATTTTTGACGGTCGGCAACCGGGCGATCGGGCGGGAGGATCGTTTCGCGGTGGCTCTGGCCGGCGGTTCGACCCCCAGAGAACTCCATCGCCTGCTGGCCGGAGATGAGTTTCGCGGCGAGATCGACTGGTCGAAGGTCTTCTTTTTTTTCGGGGACGAACGCGACGTTTCGCCCGATTCGATCCAAAGCAACTTCCTGATGGCAAAAGAGACCCTTTTCGATCCGCTTGAAATCGCTCCCGAAAACATCAACCGGTGGCCGACGGAGATTCTCGATCCGATCGAAACCGCCGGGTGTTACCAGAAAAGGATCATTCAGTTTTTCGAGCTTCAAACGGGTCAATTTCCCCGTTTCGATCTGATCTTCCTGGGAATGGGGGACGACGGTCACACGGCCTCGCTTTTTCCCCACACCGAGGCTTTGAGCGAAACCGAAAAAATCGCGGTCGCCAATCCGGTCGAAAAACTCGATTCCTACCGGCTGACATTGACCTATCCGGCAATTAACGGTGCCGTCAAACTGGTCTTTTTGGTTTCCGGCGAAAAAAAGGCCAAAACCTTGACGCAGGTTCTGGAGGGAGATTATCAACCCGATCGTTTTCCGTCTCAGGCCGTCAAGCCCTCGGACGGAGATCTGCTGTGGCTGGTTGATGAGGCCGCCGCCGCGCTTCTTAAAGGCTGAAAAGGTGTTTACTATTGGGGCCGAACATTTTAATATCTACGAATAAATATGGAAATTGAAATTGCCATAGCCGTCATAATCCTTTTCATATTGCTTCTGCTGGCGACAGTCGATATGGCTTTTTCCCAATTGAGCGACGTTTCCCTGCGTCGGCTTTTTTCGGATCTGGAAGGGAGCGACAAGGTCAAAACGGTCGGATTTCTTCACGAGATTCTGGAAAACCGCCCCCGTTTCCGATTTGCCGTCTCGGCCGCCATTCAAGTTCTGCTGATCGTTTTTTCCGTTCTGGTGACGGTCGTTACATATTTCTTTTTCCAAACCCATTTCGAACTTTTGGTCATCTCCCTGATCGTCGGCCTCGTTTCCTCGATCATCTTCCGGCAGATCATTCCCCGCCTGCTGACCCGGAATAATCCGGAAAATCAGCTGATCCTGATGCTCCCGCTGGTTCGACCCTTTTACAAACTCCTCTCGCCGGTGGCCGATCCTTTTCGTTTTTTCACCAAGGACACCTCGCTGATCGAGACCTCGCTCACCCCCAATCAACTCTCCGATGAAGAGAAGCTGGATTACGCCGAGGATCTTCAGGCATTGATCGAAATGGGCGAGGCCGAGGGGATCATCGAGGAACAGGAACGCGAACTGATCGAAACGATGATCGAATTCAACGAAACCCGGGCCGGCGAGATCATGACCCCGAGAACCGAAATCATCGCCCTTCCGATCGAATCGACCGTCAAAGACGCCCGCGATCTGATCATCGAGGAAAAATTCTCGCGCCTTCCGGTTTATCGCGACACGATCGACAACGTCGAGGGCGTCATCTACGTCCGCGACCTGATGAACGCCTGGTCCGAGGGAAAGGAAAACGAGAAGATCAAAACCCTTCTCCGCCCGGTTTATTTCGTTCCCGAGACAAAATCGGCCGCCGAACTGCTCCAGAACATGCAGTCGGATCACGTCCAGATCGCCATCGTCATCGACGAATACGGCGGCGTGGCGGGGCTCGTCACGGTTGAGGACATCCTCGAAGAGATCGTCGGCGAGATCGAGGACGAGGACATCGAAGAGGAGATCATCGAGATCCTGGAATCCGGCGGAGGTTATTACGACGTTCTAGGTTCGACCGAGATCGGCAAGATCGAACGCCTGTTTGGCATGGAGATCGAGGACGATGATTTTACGACCATCGCCGGCCTCGTTACGAGCGAAGCCGGTTACGTTCCGAAAGTCGGCGAAAAACTTGATTTTCGCGGGCTTGAGGTCGAGATCCTCAAAGGTGATGAGAAAAAGCTGGGGCTTTTGCGGGTCAAAAAATCAATCTCCGACGCTCCCTTTGAAAACTCCCCGAACGCACATTAAACATTGGTTAAGCCCTCTTCTTTGTGATATAAATTCATTAAAGGATATTTAATTTTATTAGCGGCGTCGGCAACCGGTTTTAAGAGGTTTTCGTCGTTTGAACGTTCGGGGAATGCCTCCGAAGAAAACGGCAAAAAGTAACCGTTGCCGACCGATTTAAGAAACAAGGGCTGATCGTTGTTTGAACATTCTTCCGGTTTTTTTAGGGAAGCTGTTTTAAAAGGCAAAAACAGACTGGACGCAGATCGAAGCGGATCAAAACGGATTGAAATTAATTAAAATCCGTTTTGATCGGCACTTATCCGTTTGATCCGTTTCCCGGATCTTTTAGCTTTTCCAAAACAGTCTCCGATAAAAACCCTAAAAGCAACAATAAAGCCCGAAAGATAAGAAAGTAAGGAGTAAAAAAATGGCTATTAGATTAGGAGATACGGCACCGGATTTTACCGCCGACACGACCGGCGGGCGGATTAATTTCCACGAATGGCTGGGCGATAACTGGGGCGTGCTTTTTTCGCACCCCAAAGATTACACCCCGGTCTGCACGACCGAACTGGGAATGGCCGCCAAACTCAAGGACGAGTTTGACAAGCGCGGCGTCAAGATCATCGGACTCAGCGTCGATCCGCTCGATGATCACGAAGGATGGGCCCGCGACATCGAGGAAACCCAACACGCCCAGATCCATTTTCCAATGATCGCCGACCAGGATCGGAAGGTATCGGACCTTTACGATATGATCCACCCGAACGCCAACGACACCTTTACGGTTCGTTCGGTGTTTGTCATCGACCCGGACAAAAAAGTCCGTCTGACCTTGACCTATCCAGCCAGCACGGGGCGGAATTTCGACGAGATCCTGCGGGTCATCGATTCTCTTCAACTGACCGACAACTACAAGGTGGCAACCCCGGTCAACTGGAAGAACGGCGACGACTGCATCATCCTGCCTTCGCTTTCGGACGAGGAAGCCAATGAGAGGTTCCCGGCCGGTTTTACCACGGTCAAACCCTATCTGCGGATCACGCCGCAACCCAACAAGGCGGCTAAAAGCGGAAAGGCATAAATAACATTCTGGGCCATGTGATGAAATCCCATTACATGGCCCTTTTTTATTATGAACTCATTAATAATTAAATTCCTCCTTTCGTTTTTCATCCTAAATTCTTTTTGGTTCATTTCCGCCTGCGGTTCCTTTTCGCGTTTTTTCGAAAATAGCGGGCATCAGTTTAAGGTCGTAATCGAGACGGACGAGACGGAAGGAACGGAAGAACAGGGCTTTTCCGGAATCGTTGACCGGGCAATGAAAGCCACTCAATTTAAAATCAATGCTCTGGATCTGAAGGGGGAGGTTATCCGAGATCCTTCGAATGAAAATCAGATTTTGGTTAAGGTATACGGCTCCAACGATTGGGAAAAATTAAAAAAATTTTTGTTCACCACCTATCGTTTGGAATTAAAAAAAGCCATCTCTCCGCCAAATCCAACTCCCTTGGGCACTTATCCGACCAGAGAGGCCGCCGAGGAAAACATCTCTAAATCATCGGAGAATTTACCGGCGGTGGAAATCTTGCCTTATACGGAACGGGGCGGCGAAACCTCAAACTTTGTCATAGTCGAGAAATCAGCCATCATCAACGGGGAAGACATTAGGAATGCCCAAGCAAATCCGGTTCCCGGATCTGAGGAATTCTTTAATATCTATTTCGTTTTAAAACCAGAGGGGGCCATAAAATTCGGTGATTGGACAGGAAAAAACATCGGTAATTATCTGGCCATCGTTCTCGACAAAAAAGTTGTCAGTGTTGCCTTCATCAAGAGCCAAATTACTGACTCGGGACAAATCGACGGAAGGTTTTCCGAAGAGCAGGCCGAAAATATCGCAATCAGTCTGAAAAGCGGATACATTCCCGCAACAATGAAGGTTATTGAAGAAACGGCTTTCGGGAATTAAAAGTTTCGACACCAAAACCATTTAATAAATAATAAAAATGCCAAAAAAGAAAAGCAGATTCTTAAGCGGAAAACGGATCGATCCGACACCGATCGGCAAAAAGACCAATCTGGCCGATCTGATCGACGAATCATTTATGGCTTATAACGCGGCCCGCCTGCGCGAAGCCTGCCGCCTTTTCACCCAAAAAATGTTGGATGAGGACGTGACGGTCGGCGTTACTCTGACCGGCGCACTGACCCCGGCCGGGCTCGGGATCTCCGCCATCATCCCACTGATCAAAGCCGGATTCATCGACTGGATCATCTCCACCGGAGCCAATCTTTATCACGACACCCATTTCGGCATCGGTCTCGACCTGCATCAGGGAAACACGCAGATCTCCGACGTCGTTCTGAGGGAGGAAGAGGTCGTTCGGATCTACGATATTTTTTTCGATTACTCCGTCCTTCTCGACACCGATTCGTTTTTCCGGCGACTGATCGAGGGCGAGGAGTTCCAGCGTTCGATGTCGAGCGCCGAGTTTCATTACCTGTCCGGCAAATACATTCGCGAGCGCGAAAAAAAACTGGGAATCAAGGAAAAATCGCTTCTCGGCGCGGCTTACGAATACGGCGTTCCGATCTACACATCCTCGCCGGGCGATTCTTCGATCGGAATGAACATCGCCGCCAAGGAACTGCAGGGAGGAAAACTGATCCTCAATCCCAATCTGGACGTCAATGAAACGGCATCGATCGTCCTGGCCGCCAAACGAGGGGTCGTCCACGCCGGCAAAAAAACCAGAAAGGGCGGGAAATCGGCCGTCTTCATTCTCGGCGGCGGAAGCCCGAAAAACTTTGCCCTCCAAACCGAACCGCAGATCCAGGAGGTGCTCGGAATCGACGAAAAAGGCCACGATTACTTTTTGCAGGTTACGGACGCCCGACCCGACACCGGAGGTTTATGCGTCGCCGAGGGAACCTTGATCGAAACTCCGAGGGACCTAAAAGCTTTTCCCAAAGGCGTTCCGATTGAAAAATTGGTCGGAAAATCCGGTTTTTTTGCCTATTCGTTCGATCATGAACAAGGAAAAATCGGACTCTCCGAGGTTGAGAAAGTTTGGAAAACGGGTGAAAAAGAAGTTTATCGGCTTCGCTATGGCTGGTGGAGCGGCCAGCGAAAGGATATTTGGTTAGAGGACGAAATTTTAGCCACTCCCGAACATTTGATAATGCTCCATAACGGAACTTATAAACCTCTGAAGGTTTTGAAAAAAGGGGAAAGTCTAAAGGCTTTTAACACTTCATATTCAACCCACGGTTATCGAAATATAGGTTTGGGAAAAGGGAAAACAAAACCCGAACATCGATATTTACTTGAATTTGTTCTGGGGCGAAAGCTTAAACGCAACGAGGTTTCGCATCATATCGACCATAACCACTTGAATAATTGTTTGGAAAATTTACAAGCCTTGAACCACCGGGAACACTCGGCTCATCATCGAAAATACGATTGGAAAAATAAAACGGCGGAAGAGAAAAGGGCCTGGAGCCGTTTAAATCGCAAAAGAATGACAAAGGAAAAAGCACGAAAGATTTCGCGGAAATTCTGGGACAATCTAACTCCCGAAAAACTCGAAGCTTACCGGGAGACCAAAAGGCAAGAATTTTATAATCAATCAACTGAAATAAAAGAATATCGCCTGCGCCGCGCAAGAAACTGGTTCTCCGAATTACCGGTAGAGGAGCAAAACCGACGGCGTGAGTATTTTCGGAAACAAACCAAAGAACGCTTTCGAAAATTATCTAAAAAAGAGCGGAAAGAATGGAACAAAAAAGTCCAACTTGAAAAAAACGGGCGATTCAAGCGGGAGATAAACGAGAAAGCAGTCAGAAAAGCGCTCACCCGTTCGGGAGGTAAAATCGGCAAGACCTGTGAAATACTAAACATTGACTGGCGAACACTTGATCGCCGCCTGAAAATGTATGGAATTTCCAGAAAAGAAATCAACGACAGGTATAAGGATAATCATAAGGTTATTTCTGTGGAGGCAACCGGAATAATCCTTCCCGTTTATGATATGAAGGTTAAAAATACCCATAACTTTGTTGCCAACGGGATTCTTGTTCACAATTCGGGCGCCACTCCGGCCGAGGCGGTAAGCTGGGGAAAGGTCGATCCCGACAAACTTCCCGATGCGGTCGTTTGCTATCTCGATTCGACCGTCGCACTGCCGCTCATCACCGGCTACGCGCTGGCCCGGCACGCCCCGCGAAAACCGAAACGCCTCTTTGACCGGCGCGATGAATTCATGCGGCTTTTGCAGAAGGAGTACGACAGATCGACCCGGCGATAATGATCCGCCGGTCGGCGATTAAAGTCTTTTTCCCAAATAAGGGAGTTAGAGCGGTTTTTGACTAAGTGTAAGGGACTTTGGGGTTACATCCGGAGGGCGCTTGCGCAACCCTTCCCGACCTGAAACCTTTGTTAAAGTTCTTTTTCAAAGTTAATTTGATTCCTTACAAACGATCTCAATCTGCTCTAGGATTTCCCGATATTCTCCACCAGTTCCCGGTGACTTTTGACCACCGCCCGGCCCAAAAACCAGGCGGTCAGTGATGAAGCCCCAATGGAGATTCGTTCGTTAATCCGCGTTCCCTCCCCATTTGGCCGGAGGTCGAATTCCAGTTCCAGAAAAACTCCCGGCTTCGGTTCCGCCTTCATGACAAAATGATCCCCGCCATCGTTTTTTTCCAGTTTCGCCCGGTAACTGAATTTGTGCGGGACGATTCCCAGAATCCTGACGCTTTCGAAAAACACGGCCTCCGAATCGTTTATTTTCTCAACCCTTGTAATCAGCGGATGGGCCTCGCCGAACTTGACGAAATCTTCAAAAACCGGGCGCACCGACCCGATTGGTAAATCCGAATGATGTTCCAGATTAATAATCCGCATATTTTTTTCAACCGATAATAAAAGTATTTATCATTCTCAATAATATTGAATTGTAGCTTTCCCGCCCCACCGTTTGGGGAGTTTTTTTCGCTCCCTTGACTAACGGATTTGATCGGGTCTTTGTTTTACCTTTTTTATTAAAAGCGGTAAAAAAACCAGTCGGGGCGTTTTTTTCGGGGACGCTGGTTCCGGTCGGGACCAAACTGACAAAAACCGGGGCTTTGTGTTAATCTGTGAATTCATCGTTTATGAAATTACAGGCGGAATTTAACAATCAAAAACACGAGGTCGAAGTTCGACGCGATGGCGAAAAGCTTTTTGCCGAAGTTGACGGACGGGTTTATCAAATCGAAACCGGTAGACCCGAACCCAACGTTTTTCTTTTCAAAGAAGGGGGCCGGATCGATCAAATATTCGTCTCGCCCCGAACCGGTTCCGACCAACCCTTTTTGGTTCAGATCGGAAATCATCAGCCCGAGATAAAAATCACCGACCCCAAAAAACTGCGCGGTTCTTCGGCCTCTGAAGCCGGGGCGGACGGTGTCGCCGAGATCAAAACCGCGATGCCGGGCAAGTTGGTCAGAATCCTTGTCGCCGAGGGTTCGGAGGTCGCCGCCGGCGAGGGCGTGCTGGTGGTCGAAGCCATGAAAATGCAAAACGAGATGAAATCCCCCAAAAACGGCATCGTCCGGGAAATCAGATTCCGGGAAGGGGAAACCGTCAACGCCGGTCAGGTGCTGGCAATTATCGAGTAAATCCGGTTTTCGCTTTATTTCGCCCCCCGTCGCCGATCCGCCCCGAAAAAAAATCAAAAACAGGAGTGAAAATTTTATGGCCCTAAAAGAAGATCTGAAAACTTTTCCCGATTTGTCCTATCACGCATTTCAGCATCCGCTGGATTCACAGGCGATCGCGGCCCTGCAGAAAGTACCGGGTTTGCCCAAAGTCGTAAAATTCATCTCGCAACACAGCATCGAGCGAACCATTCTGATCGAAAAGATCTCCAGCAACCTGCGGGTCAACGCCGAACAATATCCCTCGCTTTACCGGCAATATTTGAAAATGGCCGAGATTTTGGACGTCAAAAAACTTCCCCATCTGTACATCGAAACGACCAACACCATCAACGCCTACGCGATGGGGATGGAAAATTACACCATCGTTCTTTGCTCGGGCTTGATCGACATCATGGACGAGGACGAGATGATGGCCATTCTCGGGCACGAACTCGGGCACGTCAAATGCGAGCATATGCTCTACAAGACGCTGACCTATATGATCACCAATTTCGGCAACGAACTGATCAAACAGGTGATGCCGGTGGTCGGCAATTTCCTCAGTCTGGGTCTCCAATTGGCCATTCTGGACTGGAACCGAAAGGCCGAATTTTCCTGCGACCGGGCCGCCCTTTTGGCCACCCAGGACGTCGATTTCGTCTCCCGCGCACTTGGCAAACTGGCCGGCTTTTCGAAACGTTACGGCGAGGAGTTCAACGTTGACGAGGTCGAAGTGCAGGCTCAGGATTATCACGAACTCGGAGCCGATTCGATGATCACCAAAGCCCTCAAACTTTATTCGATGATCCAGCAAACCCATCCCTATCCGGTGGTTCGGGTCAAAGAGATCAGGGAATGGGAAAAATCGGCCGAGTACGAAAACATCATGAGCGGCAATTACGCCCGCGGCATCCGCACTCTGGCGGCGGCCGACCGGACCGCTTACACGGTTTCGACGCCGAGGGCCAAACAATGCCCGAACCCGAAATGCCTGATGCTCTGCCCGGACAATCATAATTTCTGCTCAAATTGCCAGACCAATCTGCGCGAAGGAAAACTCGTCTGTTCCAACTGCCGCCAGGAGGTCGAAGAACATTGGGTCGTCTGCGCCAGTTGCGGCAACCCGTTTAGAGAGATCAGGGGCGATTTGCCGGAAGCCAAATGAAAGGATTTTGGATTTTGGATTTTGGATTTTGGATTTCTTGGATTTTGGGGCCTTCGATCATATTTTTTCGGCTTAATGTTTGACAATAAATCAGAGATTACAAAAGAGACAATCCGAGTTCCGAAATCCGAAATCCGAATTCTCCTCTGGGACATCGACGGAACTTTGATGGCTTCGACGCGTCCCGGTTCCTATCGGGAATATTTCGCCCCGGCGCTCGAAAGGGTTTTCGGAAGTTCGGGCCGACTGGCCGATTTGAACGTATCCGGTATGACCGACACCCAGATCGCTTACGAAGCATTGCGCGATCAGGGTTTGACGCCGGAGAGGATCCTGGCCGAAAAGGAGAATCTGCTCCGGGTTTTTAAGGAAGAAATGTCGAGGGTTCTCTCGGTTTGGGAAAATCCCTATTTTATCTATCAGGGTGTGCGCGAAATTCTCGGGAAAACCGCCGAAAGCCCGCTTTTTATCAACGCCCTTTTGACCGGCAATCTTTCCTGCGCGGCCGAGTTGAAGTTGACCTCGGTCGATCTGTGGCAATTTTTCACAGATGTTCCGCACGCTTTCGGAGAGATCTCTCACGACCGCCGCGATCTGGCGCGCGAGGCCGGAAGGCTTTACAACCGATTTTTGCAAACCGAACTGAGACCCGAACAGTTCATCGTCATCGGCGACACGCCCAACGACATCGCCTGCGCCCGGGCTTTCGGCGCGAGGGCGGTTTCGGTCGCCACCGGACGAAACAATCCGGCCCAAGTCCTCGCCCGCCACCAACCTGATCTTCTTCTTGAGAATCTGAAACAAACCGAAAACCTCTTTCGTAGTTTTTCGGAATTATAGTTTTTTTCGTGTTCGGCTTTTCCCGACAAAACTTTAAGCCGAAAATGCGTATTTGCTGACCAAATTCGTTAACCGCCCGTTGATCTTCGTCCGTTTTTTTATTAAAGGAGTCTTATTCATGTCACAAAAAATTGTCTCCGGATTAATGATTTTTTTGGTTCTGACCGCAGTTTGGGCCGCCCCTTTAAAACCCTATAAAATCGACAAAAACCATTCAAACATCGGTTTTGCCGTCCCGATACTCGGAGGGTTGTCAAAAGTGCGCGGCAAGTTTTCCGATTTTGAGATCGAACTTCTGGCCGACGAAAAGGATATTACCAAATCCACCGTCAAGGCCCGGATCAAGGCGGCCAGCATCGACACCGGGATCGACGCGAGGGATGAACACCTGCGAACGGCGGATTTTTTCGATGTCGAAAAATTTCCCGAAATCACCTTTGAAAGCCGCCGGATAATAAAAAAAGGAAACCGAAATTTCATCGCTCGGGGAGATCTGACGATGCACGGCGTAACCCGGGAGATCGATCTTCCGTTTTTTATCACCGGCGTTCATAAAGACACGAAAGAAAAATCGATGAACATCGGTTACGCCGCCCGTCTGACACTCAATCGGCGCGATTTCGGAATCAACTGGACCCATTCCGTGTCCCCCGATTTTGTCGGAGATGAGATCGAGATCGAAATCAACCTGATCACCCGTTTGATCAAAACCGATTAATTTCCCGGCCCGCGTTTTTTTTCACATTGAAAGATTTTTTATAATTTTTCCCCGCAGTATTTGCAGTGAACGGCATCCGCATCGTGGCCTTCGGAGGCACAATTGGGGCACACCTGCGTGGTAAGGGAACGGTCCGAGGCCTTGGCCATTTCAACCGTCACGATCCCGGTCGGAACGGCGATGATCCCGTAACCGAGGATCATCACGATCGAAGCGAACAGTTGGCCGAGACCGGTTTTGGGCGAAAGATCCCCGTAACCGACGGTCGTCAAGGTGACGACCGCCCAGTAAATGCTGGTCGGAATATCGACGAACCCGTTTTCCTCCCCCTCGATGACATAGATCAGCGACCCGATAACCGTCACCAGAGTTAAAACGGTCAGGATAAAAACCCCGATCTTGCGGGCGCTGGCTCTGAGGGCGCGGGTCAGGGTTCGGGCCTCGGTGATGTATTCCGTCAGTTTGAGAACCCGGAAAATCCGCAAAAGCCTCAGAATGCGAACGGTCAGCAGATATTGGACGCCGGGAACGAAAAGACTGGCATAGGTCGGCAGGATCGAAAAGATGTCGATCATACCGAAAAAGCTCAGACCGTAACGCCAGGGACGCTTGACGCTGATCAGTCGAAAGACATATTCGATGGAAAAAAGAATGGTAAAAAACCATTCGGCCGCGTAAAGGTAGGTTCCGTATTTCTGCTGATAGCTGTTGACGCTGTCCAAAATGACCACCACCACGCTGAGAACGATGGCGGTGATCAGAATGATGTCAAAGGCTTTTCCGGCAAAAGTGTCGGCTTCGAAGATCACCTCGTGGATCTTTTTGCGCCAGTTGGCCTCCGGCGTTTCGCGGATATCGGGTTTCATCGTCAAATCATAAATCAAAACCCGGGGCGTTTTAAAGTTTGAAGGTTTTGGAGGAAAAGGAAGAAGGTTTTTCCTGAAAAGTAAAATTAATCGAGGAGGCGGATCAAAACGGATTGTTTCTTTTAAAAAATCTGTTCCGATCCGATTTGACCCGTCCGATCCGCGTCCTTTTTCAGCGTTTTTTTTTCAAAAAAAAACGAATCTTGAGTTTTTCGGGGCGCTCCGCCATTTTTTGAGCAGCGGAGCGCCCCGAAAACGAGACTAGACGCAAACGGACAATTCGCGGGCAATGCTGATTTTTCGCAAGGGGCTTTGGATATTGTCCATCAATTCCGCGAATCCCCGGAAAGTGAGCTGTTGGGCGCTGTCGGAAAGGGCTTTTTCCGGTTCGGGATGGACTTCGACGATGATCCCGTCGGCCCCGACTCCGATGGCGGCCTTGGAAGTGGCGCTGATCAGACTCCGTTTTCCGGTGGCGTGCGACGGATCGACGATCACCGGCAGGTGGGTCATCTCCTTGACCAGTGCGACCGAAGCCAGATCGAGCGTGTTGCGAAGGGAATGATCGAAGGTCTTGATGCCCCTTTCGCACAGAACAACCTGTTCGTTTCCGGCGTGCAGAATATATTCGGCGGCGCTCAGCCACTCTTTGATCGTGGCCGAGGCCCCGCGCTTTAGCAGAACGGGCTTGTCGGTTTTGCCGATCTTTTTAAGGAGGGCGAAATTCTGCATATTGCGGGCCCCGATCTGAAGCATATCAGCGTATTGGCAGGCGATCTCGATATCGTCCTCGCTCAGAACCTCGGTTACGATCGGCATCCCGGCGATGTCTCCGGCCTCGCGCAAAAGCTGGAGGCCTTCGATCCCGAGCCCCTGAAAATCGTAAGGCGAGGTCCGCGGTTTGTAGGCTCCGCCCCGCAAAACGGAGGCTCCGCTTTGCCGGATGGCCAAAGCCGTTGAAACCACCTGTTCGCGCGATTCAACCGAACAGGGGCCGGCCATCACCACCGCCTCCTCGCCTCCGATCAAAACATCCCTGACCCGCACGATAGTTTTTTCCCTTCGTTCGATCGAATGCAGTGGGATCGTTTTCCCCGCATTGTTCGTCCCGTTTTTCGTCCACATATCCAACATAATTTTTTCTCCGAAATTTCTCACTCCGATTTTTTTTAATTTGAAACTAGATAAAAGGTGGTCACATTTGCCGGGTCGTCGGCAATGTCTTCCTTGAGAATCCGCCCCCCGTAGATCTCCGCCGCCCGTCGGCTCCCGATGGCGGTTTGGGTCGAATCGTTTTCGGCGATGATCCGCCGAACGCTCGAAGCCGTGTCGTCCCCGATGATCGTCTCCATTTTTTCATGATTTGACAAAAACCTGCGGCATTGTTTGAGAGCCTCGACGTGCGAGCGGATCTTTCTGGCCTTTTCGAAACTGGCGGTTTTCGTTCCCACCAGAACGTGGCGGACCTCCAGCGGGAATTCGTCCAAAATCCGCAGATCGGTCTTTCCCAACACGCTGGTCGCCGAGGTGATCTCGCCGACGATCTTGTTTTTAAGCGGCACGACCGCGTATCGAACCCGCTTGGAAATGACGGCCTGAAAGGTTTCGGCAAAGGTCCGGCATTCGAGGATTTCGATCCCCTTGCTGAACATCTTCAAAGCGGCTTCCTCGCTGTAAGAACCGCAAATTCCCTGTATCGCCACTAAACTCATTTTCCGATCTCCGCCCCTTTGGTTAAAATTTCCGGCAAAGCCTCGGCCTGCACCTGTCTGGATTCCCGGATGATCCGGCGAAAGATCCTGACTCTGGCATCGGCCGGCAAACACCCGTCCTGATCTCCGGAGACGCGGCCCAGAATTTCCTCTTCCCTTTCCCGATCGACGATCGGCAACCCCGCCTGCGCTTTGAGTGTTCCGATCCTTTTGACCGTTTCGGCCCTTTGGTTGAGAAGAGCCAGGATCTTTTTGTCAATCTCGTCAATCTCTATCCGACAAATTTCCAGTTGCATTTTTTCCTCCGGAAAAACAAAAAAGCCGTGAATTTTTCGATTCACGGCTGGTGTTCTGAATGATTGCTTGGTTTATTTAAGTTACTTCAGGCAATACTTCGATTCCAGCCGCCTTTCTAAAAAAGAAGCCAAAATAAAAGAAGTAATAAGCGTAGAAGTTTCTCATAACAACTAACTGCCCTAGTTTCAGAAAAAATCAGAGGCAGTTTTGAAACTTTAACCCAGTCGGTTTTTGATTGTCAAGCGTTTTTTTATCCGAGGGCGTTAAATTTCGATTAAGTATTCCGTAACTTTGGTCTTTTAATATTTAGCCACAGAGAACACCGGGCAATCAGAGACAAATCGTCTGATCGACAAAAAAATTCCTCAGTGTCCTCGGTGGCCTCTGTGGCTAAATAAATTGTTTATAAATTTAGATTACACAATATTAAGTCCGGTGAAACTTCCTTTCGATGTCCTTCATCGTCAGCCGAAGAATGACCGGGCGGCCGTGGGGGCAGGTGGTCGGCGAGGAGGTGATCAGCAAACGGTCTATCAGCCACTGCATTTTTTCGTTGGTCAGGTGCATGTTGATCTTGACGGCCGCCTTGCAGGCCAGCGAGGCCGCGATGTGATCGCGGATCGAAGCGTGAGCGTTGCCTCTTCTTTCGCTTTCGGCGGTATCGAGGATCTCGGCCAAAAGGTTTCTGATCTCCGAGGTCGGAAGATCGGTCGGGACGGATTTTACCGCCACCGTCCGCCCCGAAAGGTGCATCAAACCGAATCCGCAGTCCTCCAGTTCTTCGGCCACAAGTTCAAAAGCGGCCGATTGGGCCGGCGTCAGATCAATGGTTTCGGGCAAAAGCAGATTCTGGGATTCGATCTTTCGCTCCTTTTCCCTTTTTCGGAATTTATCGAAAAGAATCCTTTCGTGCGCCACATGCTGGTCGATCAGAAGCATCCCCTCGTCATCAACCGCGATGATGAAACTGTTGTGAAGTTGTCCGATCGGTCTGATCTTTGAAGATGAAACTTCAGAGACCTCGATCGACCGGGGAATTTTCTCGGCCGAATCGACCGGCGGCAACACCGCATAACGACCTTTTTCCTCGGTTGACGGAAAAGAAGGCTCCTCGGTTTCCTTTGAAACCGGTTCGTTTTTTTCAACGGTAACCGGGCCGCTGATCGGCGAAGAAACCTCATCTCCCCCGGTTGCCCCCTGCGTCTCGAGTTCGTTTTCCCCGCCCCTCATCCGGGCGGCTTCTTCAAAATCTCCCGAAGTGATCGGGATCTCAAATTCTTTCCCGGCTTCCTTCTCCCCGGTCGTTTCCGATTCCTGAACCCCGATCCGCGATTGTGGCGGCGTTTCGACCGGAAACTCCATTCTTCCCTGCTCGATTTTTCGGTCGGCCGGTGTTTCCGAAAAAGACAAATCTTTTTGTTCCGGTTCGCCAAATTCGAATTTCTTTTGTTCGACGACGCCCGCCCTTTGCAATGCTTCGCGGACGGCTTGGGCGATAACCTCCTTAACCGCCTGCGCCCGGCGAAAACGAACCTCGGTTTTGGCCGGGTGAACGTTGACGTCTATTTCTTCCAGCGGCACTTCGAGCAGTAAAAAAGCGACCGGATAAACCCCGTGAGGCAAAACCGAACGGTAACCTTCGAGCAGGCCGCCGGCAATCACCTTGTCCTTGACATATCGGCCGTTGATGAAAAAATACTGGGCATCGCGGGTCGTTCTTCGCTCGCGGGGAGCCGAGATGTAACCCGTAATTCGGGCCACATACTCCGTTCCGCCTTCCAGCGGAAGAAGGCTTTCCAGAAGATCTCCGCCGAAGATCTGGTAGGCTCTTTCGCGCAAATTGGCGGCCGGAGGAACCCGTAAATTTTCCCGGCCGTTGTTGGTTAGAACAAAAGCGATCTCCGGGTTGGCCAGCGCGTAATGAGTGACAGTGGCGGTGATATGGTAATTTTCGGTCGCCTCGGAACGCATAAATTTGCGCCGAGCCGGGGTGTTGAAAAAAAGTTCCCGGACCGTCAGCGTCGTCCCGACTGAACGCCCCGTCTCCCGAACATCGACCAATTTCCCCCCCTCAAAGTAAACCCGCGTCCCGGCGGCTTCCTCCGCCGTTTTGGTGATCATCTCGACCTTTGCGACCGAGGCGATTGAAGCCAGGGCTTCGCCCCGAAACCCGAGGGTGGCGATTTTTCCCAGATCCTCAAGCGTCGAGATCTTGGAGGTGGCGTGTCGTTCGAAGGCCAGAATGGCATCGTCGCGGCTCATACCGGCCCCGTCATCCGTCACCCGCATCAAACGACGGCCGCCCAGTTCGATCTCGACCGAGATCCGTTCCGCTCCGGCGTCGATCGAATTTTCGATCAGTTCTTTGATAACCGAGGCGGGACGCTCGACCACTTCTCCGGCGGCTATCTGATTGGCCAGTTTGTCGGGCAGGATTTTTACTTTGTTCATAACTTGTCTTTCGGACCGAACCGGTTTTCATTTATCTTGAAACGGCGGCAACTTAAAGATAAAAGATCTGATGCCGTCTTTCATTGTTTTCGACCTCCCGGTAAAGCCATTCGAGGAAATATTCCCCGTAAAGGTTCAGAAAGGGAACGACGTTGAGCGAACGCTCCTGCAAAGCGTTATGCGGAAAAACCGACCGGAACAGATTTTCGACCCGCCGATGCGCGACCTCATCCTTCAGCAATTCGGCCCGGTGAAATTTTTTTCTCAGCGCCTCAAGATGCCAGTGAATCTTTTTCCTGCGATTGGCCAGATTCCCCGAAAGGGTCGGATCGCTTTCGAGCAGATGGCGATCAAGCCGGTTAAGCTCATTTTGGATCGTCTCCTCGACCTCTCCGAAAACCCGTGCCGTATCTTGAGCCAAAAATTTATCCACAACCGTTTCCAGAATCTTTTCCTGACCGGCGTAAAGATCCCGAAAATGCAGTTTATATTTCTCCAGCGTCCGCCGGTGTTTCCCTTCCAGAACGGTGAAACTCGAACGGTGCCTGATCGGCGTTACCGGTCGGCCCAAAATTTGATAAATGACGGCGTTTTGGGCGAAATAGGCGATCTCGGCCCCGCCCCCGAAATAGACCAGCGTGGGGAGCAGAAAATCCTGAACGACGGGGCGCAAAAGGGCGTTGGGGCTCAGATATTGCGGTTTGTTCTCGGCCAGACGGATCAGTTCGTCCTTTTCGAATTCCGTTTCCGAATTTTGCACCTTGATCCGTCCCGTCGCCGGATCCCGCCGCAGCGAACGGCGCTCCCCGCCCTCGTTTTGCAGAAAAAACGGGAAAGAATCGCTTTCCACCAGAACCTGTGCGTGATAATTCTCCTCGGACAACTGATTTCCCACCTGAAGCAGGGCCGATACGAGTTCATCGGACTTTTCCAGCGCCTTGACCAGGATCGGAGAACAAAGGCGCTTAAAATTCTGGTTGAGCGGCGCCAGGAGTATCAATCCGTAATCGGCAAACAATTTCATCATAAACCGGGCGAAAGCCGTACCGTAGGTTTCGCCCGGCCGGTACGAACCATTCACCATTTCTTTCAGTCCCTCGGTGAACTCGGTGTGCGGCAAGGCGGAAAAAAATTCTTCGACCGTTTGTTCGATCGTTCGATCCAGTTTTACGAAACCGACCGGATAATTGTCCCGGTAGCCTTCCGGGGTGTTTTCCACTTGGGCCGCCCTCCCTTCCCCGTCAACAAAAAAAGCCCTTTTTACCTCATCAAAATCGTGATCCTCTTCGGCGATCCAAAAAACCGGGACGGCCTTGATGTTTTGTTCCCGGAGATCGCGAGCCATTTTTACGGCCGAAAGAGCTTTGTAAATGGTGTAAACCGGCCCCGAAAAAAGCCCCGCCTGCTGTCCGGTCACGACCGCCACACAGTCTTTTTGCCGGAGCATTTCGATATTGATGAAGGTCTTTATGCGAGCGCCGAATTCCTTGTTGTCGGCCAGCAATGCGTCGCAGAGTTTTTCCCTGTCCACCGCGTAATTGGCCAGAACTTTTTCGGCAAAATCCTTTTCGGGACAGTGTTTTTCGGGATAAAAATTATCTATGATCCGGGAGTCGATCTGATAATCGAGAAAAAGGGTCGATTGTCCCGGAATTTCGGAAAAAGGGATCGGTTCGATTTTGACTGAAATTTTGTCGGAAAAGTCAGGGGAAGTTTCATTCATTCGATAATTATAAGTTTATGATTCTTAAGTTCCAAATCAAAAGGACGCCTCGTTAGGTTAAAAGGCGTCCTTTTGATTTGGTTTTGTTATTTCGGATCAATTTTCCGCAATTTGACGGGGTCTTGTTCCGGAAGTGTCGGCCGTCACCGGAGCCGCCGGCTGGCGTTCGATGACGTAAACGCCCGAAGAATGCGTGGCCGCGAAAATCCGGTTGGAATCGACCGGATCAAAAGCCAGTCCCCAGACGCGGCGGCTCGGGATCTTCATTTCCCGGGCATCGATCCGGGTCCAGTTCCAACCGGCGTCGGTCGAAAAATAAATCCCTCCGTCGGATTGAAGCGAACTGGCCGCATAAACCTCGTTTGTGTTGCGGGGATTGACCAGTATGCTCGTATAGTTGCCGAGCGGAAGATTTCCCCCGCGACGATCCCAATTCTTCCCGCCGTCGCGCGACAGATAAAGCGAAACGCTGGTTCCGACGTAAATTTTCTGGGAATCCTGAGGATCAACCGTTATCGAACTGATCGGAAATCTCTCGGGAATGCCGTTAATCTTTTGCCAGGTAACACCGTTGTCGCGGGAAACGACAACCCCCGAACCGCTCGTTCCGGCCCAGATGGTCTGGGGTTCCAGCGGGCTGGTCGTAACGACGAAAATGTTGCTGCTGATGCCGGGGCCGAGATCGATCTTCTCCCAGCCTTTTGAAATGTCGTAACTGCGGTACAAACCGTTATCGGTTCCGGCCCAATAACCGTTTTTGCCGTCCTGCGTATAGGAAAGCACCTTGACCTTATCGGTAAAGGCCTGAACGAAACCCTCGGGAGTCGGTTCCGGTTTCGGAGTTTTGGCTCTCGAACGTCCCCTTCGGCGAGTTGTTCGAACCGGTTTCGGCGGGACGATCTGCGACCAGGACATTCCCCGGTCAAAGGACTGGAAAAGGCCGACATTTGAAGCCAGATAAAAAACATTGGTGGCCACCCGATCCTGAATGATGGCAAACGGCGAGACCCGGTTGACGTCCAGATTCCGGGCCTGCAACCAGGTTCGTCCGGCGTCGGGGCTGATAAAGACGAATCCTCCGCCCGAGGCCGTGTTTTGGGTGGTGGCATAGATCCGGTCGGGGCTTTCCATATCGGTTTTGATCGAATAGGTGAAACGGCTGGTGAAATTACCGTTGGTCGGGGAAAAATTCCTTCCGCCGTCGTTGGAAACCATCACGCCGTAATTGTTGGTTCCGATAAAGACCTGATTGGGATTGTCGGGATGAACCGCGATCGAATTGATGACCAGATCCCTTTGAGTCGTCAAGGCCCAGGTTTTTCCGCTGTTGGCGGTCATCCAAAAGCCTTCGGTTGTGGCGGCAAAGATCGTTCCCCGCAGGGAGGGATGCTGGAGAATGTCGCGGGTCCGGCGCGATTGCGAAGGAATTCCCTGAATTTTTCCCCATTTTTCGCCGGCGTTAAAGGATTCGTAAATTCCGCTGCAGGCCGAAGCAACCAGATGGTTGGGATTGTCCTGATCGATGGTGATGGCAAATACGTCCGAGTCGTCGATCATTCCCTCTTTGATCAGACGCCAGGTCTTGCCGCCGTCGGTCGTCTTGTAGGGCCGCCACCAGGTCCCGGCGTAAATGGTCTGATCGGTCCGCGGGTCGACTGCCAGAGAATCGACGTTGATCGGCATTGTGGCCGAAATTATTTTCTCCCAGTGGTCGCCTTTGTCGTGCGAGATCCAGACTCCGTCGATCGTCCCGACCAGCAAAACGTTCGGGTTTTTGACGGATTGCGTCATGGCGTGGATCGAGACGTTTTTGAGTTCGGGAGATTCGGTCCAGGTCTTGCCGCCGTCCTTGGTCTTGAAGAAACCGCCCGGTTCCTTATGGCGGTGGCCCGAAGTATAGATGATCCGGGAATCCTCGGAATCGACGAACAATTGGTCGAGGATCAGTTGCGAGCGATTCAGATTGACCAGCAGACTCCAGGTTTTTCCGGCGTCGGCCGAAGTGTGGATCTGCCCGTCAAGCGTGCTGACGTACAAACGGTTGTGGTCCTTCGGATCAAAAGCGATCTGCCGGACGTCGCCGCCGCTCGGCCCGACTATGTCCCAGCTTTTAAATCTCGAAGCCTCGCTGTTTCCGCCGCCCGCCAAAACCGGCAAACAGCTGAAAACCAACAAAAACGCCGCCGCAAAAATATATTCAAAACCCGAACCGATCTTTTTTTGTGCCTTCATAATTATTTAAACTCTTAATTTTTTTGGATTGAAACTACAGGATCTCTGACGACAGGAGCAAACAATCACTTGCTAAGATGACGTAATAAAGAAGTTTGTTTGCCCACAAAACCCTAATGGTTGTTGGTAATTAAGGAGAGAAAATGCATCTCTGTGCCAAGACTCAGGCATATCTTACAAAAAAATTCCGAAATATACAAAATTTCCAACGTTTTTTTTAAAATCAAAGCGGGCGGGTTTCCGTCTTGGAAACCCGCCCGCTTCGGAAAGTTTACATTCCCTTTGATCGGGAAATGTAAAGTTAATTGACCTTACGGTGTCGGATTTTCGGCTCCCGGCGGAACTATCCAGAAAGTAGTCTCAATGCCGTTGCCTCTGTCTCCACCGTTGACCATGGTAACCCGACTCGGGTCGAATCTCAGGAACCTGATCGCGTCGCTGATCTGTTTTTCACGTCGAGCGACTTCTCTCGGTGTTCCGTAATTGATGATGTAACCATGGTTGTCCGGATTCGAGTTCAGATAGGTTTCATAGAAATTCTGAATCCGAGCCTTGACCTCGTCGTTGACGGCCTTGTTGAATTCATCAACTTTTACTGATTTTGGCGGTTCAGCAATTACACCAGTCTCAGAATCGGAAAGACTGCAATTGCAATTGGATGGATCCATTCCAACCTCGACTCTGGCATTAACGTTTGAACCCGCCATATCCGTGGTGGTGGAAACCGTGATCGAGGGAGTACCCTGACCGCTGATGATTTCTCCGGCGTCAACCGACCAGTTGTAAGTGGTGTTTCCGCTTCCGGGGGCGACGTTGGCGGTAAAGACCATAGTATTACCCGCCGTTGTCAGTGCCGAAGGTCCGGTTACAGTCAAACCACTAGGACAAGTGCAGATGGTTTCACATTCACATTCTTCAACGGTTATGTTCTTGGTAATCGTCTTACCGCAGATTCCGCAACCGTCATCAACACCGGCCGTGATCGTATAGGTACCGGGGCTGACGCCGCTCAGATCCCAACTGACGTTGGCGCCCGATCCCACGACGCGTCCGCCCGAAACCGTATAGTTATAGGTCAGAACATCGTTTTCCGGATCTACCGCAGTAGTATTGACGTTGATCGACTGATTATCGCTGCACTCGGTTCCCTCTTTGGGGCGCGTACCCTGCGGACAGGGAACCTTGATGACCGTATCGGAAAGCCCGACATCGGTTACGTCAGCAAAACCATTCTCTTTTTGCAAAGGAGCGCGGGCGTTACGCCGACCGGCCGTGATCTGGAAACCGAAGCCGTGCGGATCGGTCGAAGGTCTGAAGCCCGGGGGAACTCCGCTAAAGGAGTTGTTGACCGTGGTGTTCAAACCGGTAACCGCAACCTGACCGTTGAAATTGGCGTCTTCAAGAGAACCGCGATCCTGCGGGTTGAAGTGGTGCCGGTACCAGCCGCCGAGACTCATCCACCGGAACGGGAAGATGCGCGCACCGGCCAAACCTTCGATCGGATTGTTCTCAAAGGCGTTCGGAGTGCGTCCGCCGACGTACCAGTTGGAGCGGAACTCCAGAATCGGCTGGAAGTATTTGTTGACCGGGAAATCCACACCGATGCCGGCCAAAACCTCATCCGGTCTGTCCAAAAGGGTGGTGTCCCCGCTCTTGATGCTGCTGTTGTAGATGTAACCGATATTGGCTTCGATGCTCAGCCATTTGCGGAGGCGGGCATCGGCAAAACCGATGACGCCGAAGTCGCCGCGATTTCCGCCGGGACTTGCTCCGCGTTGAAGTTGATTGAATCCGCTGAGTTCATCGGCCGAATCGGCGTAAAAACGATAGAACGGAATGATTCCGATGCCGACCGGGTTATCGGTTCCGGTAAAGCGCCATTTACCGCCGACGGTAAAGGTGCTGAAGGCCGATTCGCCGTAAGTCCGGTTAAGCAAGGGAGCGTCCGGCAAATAGGTCGGCTGGGTGGTGAATACGGTCGGGATCTGTCCCGAGGGATTTCCCGCCTGATCGGTTAAAACGACCGTTTGAAGAACGACGCCCGGCAGAACGCTGCCGAAAACCGAACCCACGCCCGGGAAGTTGGCCGCCCCGTTGTTACCCGTGTTGGTGGGCGGACCGAGAAGCGCGAAACCGCCGGGGAAACCGAAAACGGTTCCGGCGTTTACCGGCGCGACTATTCCAAAAGTTCCGGCGTTTCCTCCGGTATACGGAAACTGAACAAACGGTGCCGTTCCGGCCGGTCTGAAGATAGCCGTGTTGGGATACTGGCTGGTGCCCGGACCCTGCGGGGCTAAAACGATAGCCGGAAAACCGTAACTGGAGTTGGGCAGATAAAATCCCGAAAGATTCCGCGGCGTATTAACTTTAATGGCCCGGTAGCCATCGGTGTTAAAAAATAATTCCAAATGGTCATTTAAACCGATCTGAAAACTAACCGGGACTTCAACAATATCAACATCACCCGGATCCCGGTCATAATTGCTGTATGCCGCGCTAAAGGTGAACTCACCTTTTCTCAAGGTTTGTCCATCATAAACGGTAAAAAGACCGGTCGGACCTCCCGGAGGCCCCCCTGTTCCTACAGTTGGTGCTATGTTCCTGGGATCAGCTTCCGATCTTTGTGTCTGGGCCAACCCCGTAACAATCAGAGTCAGCACTATAAGCGTAGTTAAAAACGCTTTTTTCGCGAGTTTCATCACATTCCTCCGCCGAAAATATTTAATAAAAATTTAAATTTCAATTGTAGTTAGTCAAGATAAAAAGATAATACCACAATCTTATAACTAAACTACTTCAATTATTGCACACACTTATAAACTTTCAAGTTGCAAAACCCAAAAATTCAAAAGGGACACAAATCAAAATAAGGTCTAAAGCTGTAAATTTTATAAGCAAGTAAAGCTGAAAAGTCAATAAAACTTTTATTTACCTAAATACAACTTCGTAAAACATTACTTCATATTTATGTGAAAATCAAGTGTTTTTAACGAATTAACGATTTTTTTGTCAGGCATAAATACCCCGCATCTTGGTATCAAACGCCACCCTGTCAATCGCCAGCATATAAGCCGCCGTGCGGGTATCCACATTGTGCCGTTCGGCCAGTTGACTGAGCTCTTTGAAACTCGCCACCATCTTTTCTTCAAGCCGTTGATTGACCTCGTCCTCCCGCCAGAAATAACCCATCCGATCCTGAACCCATTCGAAATAGGAAACCGTCACCCCGCCGGCGTTGGCCAGAATATCGGGAATGACGAAAACCCCGTTCTCATAAAGGATCTGATCGGCGACCGGAGTGGTCGGCCCGTTGGCCCCTTCGGCCAGGATTTTACATTTGATCCGATGGGCGTTTTCCGAGGTGATCTGGTTTTCAGTCGCGCAGGGCGCCAGAACGTCGCATTCCAGTTCGAGCAATTCCTCGTTCCCGACGTGATCCGCCTCGGCGAAGCCTTCGAGCGACTTGGTGGTGTGCAGATAGTCCAGAACTTTCGGAATATCCAGCCCATTGGGATTGTAAATTCCGCCGTGAACATCGGAGATGGCCACCACCTTGTAACCCCGCTCGTGCATCAGAATGGCTCCGATCCCGCCGACGTTTCCCGCTCCCTGAACCACGACCGAAGTCTGTTCCGGGGTCAGTTTGAACCGCTTGATCGCCTCGTTCACCGTAAACAAAACGCCCCGTCCCGTGGCTTCCCTTCGGCCGAGCGACCCGCCGAGTCCGATCGGTTTGCCGGTGACAACCGCCGTTACGGTGTGCCTCGAATGCATCGAAAAGGTGTCCATGATCCAGGCCATCGTCTGTTCATTGGTGTTCATATCGGGAGCCGGAACGTCGCGGTCGGGTCCGATCAGATCGATCAGTTCGGCCGTGTAACGCCGGGTCAAACGCTCCAGTTCCCCCTGAGACATCTGCCTCGGATCGCAAATGATGCCGCCTTTCGCACCGCCGAACGGAACGTTGACGACGGCGCATTTCCAGGTCATCCAGGCGGAAAGGGCCTTGACCTCATCGAGAGTCACATCGGGCGCGTACCGGATGCCGCCTTTGGCCGGCCCGCGGGCAAAATTATGCTGGACCCGGTAGCCCTCAAAAACCTCGATATAACCGGAATCCATCTTGACCGGAATGTAGACCTTGATTTCCCTTGAGGGAACTCTCATTACGGCGTAAAGATCCGGTTCCAGCCCCAGCAACTGGGCGGCCCGGTCAAACCTCTCGCTCATCGCCTCAAAGGGATTCTTCTCATCGCTCCCCTTAAAACGCCGCATTTCATCAGCCATCGGATTTGCCATTTTTTTCAATTTTTTTCTCCAGTTTATTAAATTAAGTTTTCATTTTGGGGGAGCAATCAAACGCCGGTTTCAACCGGGAGGTTTTGAGTAAACTCTCCCGCCCCGCCTGATTCGATTGCCGTTTTTTTATTTGTCAAAAATAAGGAGTTGAGTATGTTAGGAGGAGTCGTTTTTTTTATTTTCCAGAACTTCGTTCATCGCTCCGCTTCGAAAACCGTGGAGGTCAAGCGTCACGTAGCGAAAACCGATCTGCCGAAAGGTTTCGGCCAGTTTTTCGGCCATCTCCGGATCGAGGGCTTTTTCCAGCTCGGCCGGAGAAATCTCCAGACGGGCCAGTTGATCGTGGACCCGCACCCGGAACTCCCGAAAACCGAGAGAACGAAGAAATCGCTCCCCGCGTTCGACCTTTGAGAGTCGTTCGATGGTCACCGGAACTCCGTAGGCGATCCTCGAAGAAAGACAGGGACTCGCCGGTTGATCCCAGGTCGGAAGCCCCTGATTCCGGCTCAACCGCCTGATCTCATCCTTGGTAAGCCCGACCTCGATCAGCGGACTGCGAACGCTTTTTTCCGTCGCCGCCTGCCGCCCCGGCCGGTAATCCCCCACGTCATCGGCATTGGCCCCGTCGAGAAGAAAGTTCAGATCCATCTCGGCGGCCAATCCGGAAAGCCGTCCGTAAAGTTCGGTTTTGCAGTGATAACAGCGGTTTGTCGGGTTGGCGCTGTAATCGGGGTTCTCCAGTTCCCCGGTTAAAACGGTCGAAAAATTAAACCCGAAATCGCGGGCGATGGTTTCGGCGGCATCCCGCTGTTCGGCGGAAACGCTCGGCGAAAGCCCGGTTATGCAGAATGCCTTTTCCCCCAGCTCCTGAGTGGCGATCAAAGCCAGATAGGAACTGTCGACGCCACCCGAAAAAGCAACCAACACCGATCCCATTTGACGCATCAAATCCCGTAAATTCAGTTCCTTTTCGTCAGCTTTTGATTGTTCGAATTGAGTTCTGATTGCTTGCGGTTTGACCATGGTTCGAGAAACGCTTCCAAAGTTTGGAATTGGCCTTTCGGAAAGGCATCACTATACGTTGCAAATCTTAACTTAGCCGGGTCTTGGGACGCAAATCTTTCAAGTCTGATTTTTTTGACCGAAACCGCCGGAAAAAGAAAACCAATGGATGAGAGATTCCCGTTTTTTTTTATTCCAAGGGATCGTTTCATTACCCGGCATTGAAAAAAATGTTGTAAAATTTTTCAATTCCCGAAACTTCGGAATTTCCGGTTTCTTGAAAACCCCGGAAAAAAATTCCGCTTTCCTTTTTCTTGAAATATGAAATGAGTCCGACAGAATAAAAATATTCGGACTATTGGGGCGTTTTTTTTGAAATTCAGTTGAGTTAGCCATTTACCAAAGTAATATTGATGATCCGTATTTTTTCGCAATTTCAGTTGTTCCCCTCCAAAAGGTTTTTCCTGATGACCGTTTTTCTGGCTCTGGCGTTTTCCATCGCCGCACCGGCCCAGGAAACCGGGGACGACCCCGACCCTCTGCAACTTTTCAATCAGGGACAGGAAGCCCACGAAAAAGGCGATTTTGAAAAGGCTCTCAAATTATACCAACAGGCCATCGAAGTCTTTCCCGAATTTCCCGAGGCGGAGTACCAAAAAGGGATGGCTCTGCTTTCGCTCAATCGAACCGATGAGGCCGAAAAATCCCTCCGAAGAGCGATGGAACTGCGGGAAAACTGGACATTGCCGATGACCAGTCTCGGGGTTCTGCTGGTTCAGAAAAACGAATTCGCCGAGGCCGAAAGCCTGCTGACCAAATCCATCCAATTGAGCGGGATCAATTTTCTGGCCTACTCGGCCCTGACCGACCTTCGGATCAAAACCAACGCCCCCCCGGAAAAACTCCGGGAACTGTTGACCAAAATTCAATATCTGACGACCAAAGCCAACCCGACCGCCTCTTTGTGGGCTTCGCGGGCCGCTCTGGAAAGAAAGCTGGGCGACAAGAGATCCGCCAAGATCAGCCTTAACCGGGCTCTTGAAATCGATCCCTACGACAAACTCGGCCTGGCCGAAAGGGCCGAGACGGCTCTTTCGGAAGGCGATTACTCGACCGCCCTCAAAGACGTCCGGACCTTGCTCCAGATGACCTCCGGTTCGCCCCATTCGGAATTTCTCCTCGCCCGGGTCTACGCCGCCACCGGCGATTTTGAACAATCCCTCGCGGCTTTGAAATCGATCCCCGACCCCACTCCCGAAATGTTGACACTTCGTGATAAAATTGTGGCTAATAGTTCAGAAGACCCGGCCCAGTTGGAGAAACAACTGGAAACGGATGAAAAAAATGCGGTTATTCTGGGCCGACTTTGCGTTTTATTTAGAAAGGAAAACCCGACTAAAGCCCTCGATTACTGTCGGCGGGCTTATGAAGCCGAACCGGATAATCTCAGCCACGCCGTCGGTTACGGAGCCGCCCTGGTTCAGGCTCAGCAATTTCCGGGCGCGGTCAATCTCCTGCGGCGGATTCTGGAAATCGCGCCCGATAATTTTACCGCTCACGCCAATCTGGCGACGGCTCTTTTTCAGTTGAAGCGTTTTGAGGAAGCCAAAACCGAGTATCTGTGGATCATCCAACATCAGCCCGATCTGGCCATCGCCTATTATTTTCTGGCCATTTCGCACGACTCTCTGGAAGAATATTTGGATGCGATGGCCAATTACCAGCAGTTTTTAAGAGTGGCGGACGAGGAACAAAACAAATTGGAAATCGAAAAGGTAAATCTCCGGCTTCCGGGTCTCCAAAGGCTTATCAAACAAGGCAAAGGAAAAAAAGATGAATAGATTCAGCAGCAAAATTTTTAAAAACCGACTCAGCTCTCAACCGGCGTCTGTAAAATTTCCGGGCAACCGAATTTCCGGTGTCCTTCTGTTGTTTTTCCTTTTGACAATTTGTTTTTCCATGGAAACCCTGGCCCAGCGCGAAAAAGATAGGGATCTTCCCAAGGACGCCGAACCCCCGCCGCTGAAGATCATCTCTCAGGAAGAAAGAGAAAAACTCGACCGGGAGAGCGGCGTCAAAGACCGCACCAAACTCTCGCTTCAATTGATGGATCTCCGCCTCCAAAAGGCCGAACAACTTCGAACCAAAAGCGACTATAAGGAGATGTTCAAGGAACTCGGCAGATTTCACGCGCTGGTCGATAACGCGCTGTTTTTCCTGAAAAGGCGTGATAGCGGAAGCGGCAAGGTCCTCAACAATTTCAAACGACTTGAGATCGGGCTCCGGGAATTCCTTCCGCGCCTCGAACTCATCCGGCGCGAGTTGCCATTAAATTTCGAGTACTACGTCCGAAACCTGATTTTGGACGTCCGCGACGCCCGCCGCAAGGCGGTCGACCCGCTCTTTGACGACACCGTCATTCCGAACAACGATTCTCAAGGAAATTAAAATAGCATGAAAACCAGTTTTTTTAGATTCACCGTTTTTTTTCTCGCCCCGTTTTTTATCCTGACCCTGTTTTTTCCCGGCGTTTCAAAAGCTCAGAGCCGCGATTACCTGACCGATGAGGAGATCGAATTGGTCCGCAATTCGCAGGAAATCGACAAACGGATCGATGTTCTGATCAAAGCCATCGACCGGCGAATGGCCGTACTTACCAACCAGAACTGGCAACCGAGCAAAAAAGAAGCCGATAAATGGGGCGAATTGCCCAGCGGTTCGAAAAGCGAACTTCTCTGGGACATTTCCCGGATTCTCCAGAAAGCGATCGACGACATCGACGATCTGGTCTCCAGACAGGGCATCGATGACAAGGTTCTCGGCTCGGACAGAAAAGACGAACTCGACGACGAAACGTCGCGGATTATCAAAACCAACAAAAAGAATTTCGCGGCGGCCGTTCATAATCTGGCCGACGCCTCCCAAAGATATTTGCCAACTTTTGAAAATCTTCTTAAAACCACGACCGACAAGAAGGAACAGGGATTGATTTACGGGGCGACCGAATCCTGCAACATGATCATTGAGGCTTCGGCCAAAGTGGACAAACCCGAATCGGATAAAAAGAAGAAAAACAAGGGCAACTAAATTTCATTGATCGAAAGCCCCGTTTTTTCGGGTTTTCATCCTTCTACCCTCGTTTGGGGACGGTCTTCGGATCGTCCCATTTTTTTTCTCTTTTCTCGGGGAACGCTAAATTTTCCGCCTCAGTTTTGAAACTCTCACCCAATTTACCAAACCCCCGACTTTAGTGGTAAACTGTCTGAAAATTTAACTTCCCCGAACAAACTTATGAAAATAAAAATTCTAACCGCCGCCGTTTTACTTGTCTTTTGCCATTCGGTCAGTTCCCAGACAATGCCCGCCGGAGCCGACCCGGCCCTTTGGCAAAAGGCCCTGAAAATTCACCGCAAGGCCTTGATCGTCGATGGTCACAACGACATCACTTCCCCGATGTACGATGAGGATTTTGACCTGACGAGCAATTCCGTCGGGAAATATCACTTTGACGGAACTCCTTTTCACACGGATTTTTCGCGGCTTCAAAAAGGGAATATCACCGGAGTTTTCTTTTCCATCTACGTTTCGCGGACCTTTGCCAGAGACGGCGGTTCGGCCCGGCGGGCGCTGGATCTGATCGACACGGTTTACCGCGAAGCCGAAAAACACCCCAACCGGATGATGATCGCCACATCGACCCGGGACATCCTGCAGGCCAAAAAGCGGGGCAAAGTCGCGGCCCTTATGGGGATCGAGGGCGGCCACGCCATCGAAGACTCGCTTTACGCCTTGAGGGATTTTTACCGCCTCGGCGTCCGTTACATGACCTTGACCCACAACAACACCAACAATTGGGCCGACGCCTGTTGCGACAGGACCGAGGACGGCAAGGAATTCAAACCCTACGGCGGGCTCAATGACTTCGGCCGCGAGGTGATCCGGGAGATGAACCGGCTCGGGATGCTGGTCGATCTGGCGCACGTCTCCGACGACACGATGCGGGACGTTCTGGAAATCTCAACCGCACCGGTCATCTATTCACATTCTTCGGCCCGCAAGTTCTCCGACCATCCGCGCGACGTTCCGGACGACATTCTCAAACTGGTGGCCGGGAACGGCGGGGTGGTGATGGTCAATTTTTATCCCGGTTTTCTCGACCAAAGATATTTGGACGAAGACCGGGCCAGGGATAAACGTCTGGAAAAAGAGATCAAGGAGATCAACGAAAAATACAAGGACGACCAGTTAAAATTGAACGAGGAGATGCGAAAACTTTTGGCCGCCAACCCGATCTACACTCCCTCCTACACCCGGATCGTCGATCACATCGATCACATCCGCGACGTGGCCGGGATCGATTACATCGGCATCGGTTCGGATTACGACGGGGTTCCCCTTCTGCCCGAGGGAATGAACGGGGCCGAAGACCTTCCGCTGGTAACCTACGAAATGCTCCGGCGGGGTTATTCGGAAAAGGACATTCTCAAGATTCTGGGCGGAAATTTCATGCGCGTCTTCGAAAAGGCCGAACAGGTGGCGCGGACCGGTTCGCGCAAGATCAGCGGGGAAGGAAGTTTGAAAAAGCTGAAAAACTAAAAAAGGCAGGATAATCCCACCTTTTAAGAAAAGGCGAACTTTTCCGGTTCGCCTTTTCACTTGAAAACATGATCGTGAGGTTATTTCGGCAGATTGCTCGCCAGCATCCGCCAGACATTGCCGACCCAGACGCCGTAAAAATTGGTGTTTTTCTTCGGTTCCGCCGTGATCATGCTGATCTCGTAAACCGTCACGACATCCGGCGACATGGTGTTGTCGGAAACCGCCACCGCCGCCGGCAAACCGTAACGGGTCGGTTGGCCGAGCGCGTTTCGTTCGGCGACGAACCAGTCTCCGATGACCGACACCTTCAGGATCTTCGTTCCCCGGACCGTGTTCCCGCCCCAGTCGGGCAATCCGGTCATATAGGATTTTCCGGCCGCCGCCAGCGAGGCCGGGGCGCCCGCCGAAGTGCTTCCGATGTTCCCTTTCCAGCTTCGGCTCTGCAAGATTTTCATTTCCTCGGCCTTGTATTCCTTTAAGGTCTCATCGACCTCCGGGGCCAAACGGGCGACCCGCCTTTGGACGATCTCGTTTCCCGGATCGAACAACGGAGCGATGGTCAGCAGATTGCGGGCCTCTTCGATGGCCTTGGTCCGGTAGATCTCGTGCAAATTTCTCAAAACAACGCCATCACCCGTTCCGGTGTCGCGAATCTGCTGAATGGCCGAAAGGGCGTTCCTCTCCCCGGCCGTGTCCAAATAGGAAAATCTTTCCCTGATCGTTTCGAATTCCGTCCCGACATCGTAACCGAGCGCCAATCGTTCGAATTTGGTGTCCAAAATTCTGGGGACTTTGTAAGCCTGATCGGCTTCTCCGGCGTATTTTTTGGCAAATTCACCCAAAAAGCCCTCATAATCCTGGCGCAGAAGGCGGGTCTTGTTCATTCCGTCGAGAGCCGCCTGATAGGCCGGATAATTTTTTCCGATCTGCAGTCCCGTTCCCGATTCGTTCAAACGAAAATCTTTGATGGCATTGACCTTTTTATAAAGATCATGCAGTTTTTCCGCATCTTCCTCCATCTGAAGATCGGTCTGGGCCGAAACGGCGAAAATTGAAACCAAAACCAAAAGCGATCCAAACAAAAACTTTCTTACCTTTTTCATAATGTGTTTAAAAAACCATCGGAACAAAAAAAAATCACCACATAAACAGGTGGCAATTACCCGTTTGCGGTGATTTTTTTCGAAAAAGATCCGGAAACGCTTATTTCAAACCCATCATTTCGCGGACATATTTTGGCGCGGGCGATCCGAAAGACAGCATCTCGTCGTGCATCTTTTGGAGATCCGGCTTGCCTTTATGCTTCGCTTCGTAAGCTTTGCGGATGTCGTTTACCTCGACCGAACCGACGTAATAGGTCGAAAGCTGGGTCGAGGAAAGCTGGGCCCGCCGCCATTTTCCGACCGCTTCGCCCTCTTCCTGAAAGCCCTCTTTCATCATAAAATCGACGGCCTCGCGCTCGGTCATCCCTTCGGTGTGGATCTTTTGATCGATGATGGCGTTGATTATGACCCGGAGTTTCATCTTCAACTGTTGCATCTCGACCTCCGGCCCTCCGTAACCGTTCTCGGCCATCAACTGCTCGGCGTAAACCGCCCAACCTTCGGTAAAGACGCCGCTTCGGAAAAGCGCCCGGATCATGGTCGGAGCCTTGAACCGGTTGGAATGCATGATCTGCAGATAATGCCCCGGCATCGCTTCGTGAACGGTCAGATCCTGTAGCATGTAATCGTTGTATTCTTTGTAAAATGAAGCTTTCCGTTCATCCGGCCAGTCTTTCGGCGTCGGCGAGATGGTGAAAAAGGTCTCGTTCTTTTTCTCGAAAGGTCCGGCCGAATCGAAATAGGCGACGGCCGTCCCGCGGGCGAATTCCGGCATTTCGATCACCTTGACCGGCTCGTTCGGAACGGTTACCAGTTTTTTCGAGCGAACGAACCCGGTCGCTTCCTGAAGATCGCGGTTGGCCTGAGCGACGATCGTTTGGTTGTCGGGACGATCTTCGGCCAATTGGTCGAGAACGGATTTGATGACGACCTTGGGATCGACCCTGACGGCCGAAAAGTCCTGATCGGGATGAGATTTTTTATAGAGCGGAAAGGCCACCTGAAACATCTTGTCCTGCGTGGCCGCCAGATCCGCCATCGCCCGTTTGAGAATATCCTCTTTCGACAGATCCGACTGAAGGGCGAACCGCAGTTTTTGCCGGTATTTTTCATCACCCAGCCGGAATTCACCGTTCGAGCGCGGAAGCAGATCCTTTTCCAGCCAGACGCCGTATTCTTCGAGCGCCTTGACGGCCGCATCCTGCGACGGAGCCAATTCTTCGGCCAAACCGGCCTGATCGGCGAACATTTGGAGATCGCCCCTGATCAGATTGATGACGCCTTTGTTTTGCAAAATGGCGGTTTGAGTGTAAACCTTCGGCGGATTTTTCAGATTTGCCTTGGCCGCGGCGATCACCTCGGGAATCCCTTCGAGCCGCGATTTGGCGTTCATCAGACGATCCTTTAAGGGGCCGAAATCCCTTGAGATCAGACTGTTGATCGCGCCGCCGACGTTGTAGCTCATCGGGTTCCATTCGTAATCGCGCAAAACGTCGGTTTGAAAAAGATTGTATTCCAGCGCGTGCCGCAAGATCCGGGCATCGACATTGTTGACCCGGCTGAGTTTATCGAAAGGGATCTGGTTTAACTTTTCAAGGTATTTTTCGGTTCTCTCCCGATCCTTTTGAACGCCTTCAAGCGAATAATCATTGAGGCGTCCGTCGGATTGATGATCGCCCAGCCGGGTTGCCCATTCGGGGTTGTTTTTGATCAGTTCGGCGATGTATTCGTTGGCCAACGATTCGAATCTGGAGTCTGCTGTGTTTTCTTTTTGAGCCATATTGGTTTGTAAAAGAATTACTAAAACGGCCAATAGGGGGAAAATTCTTCTAAACATGTCGTTTGGTTTTCCTTTGTAAAGATTTTTTTTCATTATGGGTCTTCGTCCTATTTAAGTCCAACTTCCCGATTGCCCGTTCCCCCCTCAAATCCTTTTTCGCTTCGCCGGTAAAAAACACTTTCCCGGTCATTTGCGAAGTCCGGAAAAACCGTTATAAGCTAATAATGCCGAATTTTTCCGAAACAATTCCCCGGCCCGTTCGGCTCCGAAAAAATAATCGGGGCAAAAGACCCGGCGGCGCGGGATTTTCCGAACCGACATCTATGCTCAACGGTAAAAAGATCATCGTCGTCATGCCGGCCTATAACGCCGCCCGAACGCTGAAACGGACCGTGGCCGAAATCCCCCGCGAGATCGTCGACGAAATTCTTCTGGTCGATGATGCCAGCGGCGACGAAACCGTCGAGGTCGCCAACGAACTGGGTCTGACGGTCTTTCAGCACGAGCAGAATTTCGGTTACGGCCGGAACCAGAAAACCTGTTACCGGGAAGCGCTCAACAGCGGGGCCGACATCGTCGTCATGGTTCACCCCGATTATCAATACTCGCCCAATCTGATCGTTCCTATGGCCGGGATGATCGCCTTCGGCGAATACGACGCCGTGCTGGGTTCGCGCATCCTCGGCAAAGGCGCGGTCGAAGGCGGGATGCCGATCTACAAATACATCGCCAATCGTTTTCTGACGCTGGCGCAGAACATCCTGATCAGCCAGAAACTGAGCGAATATCACACCGGTTTTCGGGCCTTTCGCCGCGAAGTGCTGGAGAATCTGCCGCTCGAAGACAATTCGGACGATTTCGTTTTCGACAACCAGATGATCTCGCAAACGGTTTATTTCGGTTACCGGGTCGGCGAGATCTCCTGCCCGACCCGGTATTTTTCCGAGGCCTCTTCGATCAATTTCGCCCGAAGTATGAGATACGGACTCGGCGTTCTGGCCACCTCGCTGGAATTTCGTCTCAACAAAATGGGGATCATCTCATCGAGGATCTTCGCCGAACGGGGGCAAAAACTGCTTCCCAATTATTACCGTTCGGTCGGAGGCGCGGAGGAAGCGGAAAGTGAGTCGGCCGAGGAGATCGAACCGAAACAGCTGAAGATTTCGGGGCAAACGGAAAATTTCAAGGAACTTTCAAAATCGGCCAAACCCAGATAAAAAACCTCGGAGCGAATGACGGAAACAAGGGAAATTTTTTTCAAAAAAAACCGGGAGATGATAGTTTTCGCCGGTCTGACGCTGTTGGTGGCGGCCGTTTTCTGGCAAACCGTCGGGTTCGAGTTCATCAATTTCGACGACAACGTCTATATTTACCAGAATCCGCCCGTGGCTGGAGGGTTAACCAGGGAAAACATCCACTGGGCATTGACGGCCGTTCATTCCGCCAACTGGCATCCGCTGACCTGGATCTCGCACCAGTTGGACGCCACCCTGTTCGGACTCAACGCCGGGTCGCATCACGCCACCAACATTCTCCTTCATCTGGTAAACACGATCCTGGCCTTTATCGTTTTCAAGCGCCTTTCGGGCTGTTTCTGGAAAAGCGCATTGGTGGCCGCGCTTTTCGCCGTTCATCCGGCCCACGTCGAATCGGTCGCCTGGGTGTCCGAAAGAAAAGACGTTTTGAGCACCTGTTTCTGGCTCCTGACAATGCTCGCCTATTCCCGTTACGCCGAAGGGAATAAAGATTCAGAATCCCAAAATCCGAAATCCAAAATCCGAAATCCGAAATCCCTGATCCTGACCTGCCTCCTTTTCGCCATCGGTCTGACGGCCAAACCGATGCTCGTCACGCTCCCCTTTGTCCTTCTTCTGATGGATTTCTGGCCGCTCGGAAGATGGAAAACCCGAGCCGATCTGCCACGGCTTTTGCTGGAAAAAACCCCTCTTTTCCTGCTCTCGATCGCCTCCTCGGTCATTACCGTGATCGCCCAGAAAACCGGCGGCGCGGTTCAGACTCTGGAAATGCTCCCTTTCGGAACCAGGTTTTTTAACGCCGTTCTTGCCTACGGCAAATATCTTTTGACTCTTTTTTACCCGGTCGGACTGGCCCCCTGGTATCCTTACGAAAAAGATCTTCCCGTCGGGCAGATCGTTCTCTCCGGGCTGGTTCTGGCGGGGATCACCTTCATCTGTCTTAGGCAAATGAGAAAAAGGCCGTATCTTTTTGTCGGCTGGTTCTGGTTCATCGGCACTTTGGTTCCGGTCATCGGTCTGGTTCAGGTCGGTTTGCAATCGATGGCCGACCGCTACACCTACATCCCGTTTTTCGGGCTTTTCCTGATGATCGTCTGGGGCGGCGGGGATCTGATAAAATCCCGCTCGCCAAATAAAACCGTCCCCGTCATCATCTCTTTGGCGATCGTTTTGGCCCTTTCGGTTTTAAGTTTCCGTCAGGTCTCATTTTGGCGAAATGACGAGACTCTTTACCGACATTCGATCGCCGTAACCGAGGGAAATTTTTTGATGATGCAGAATTACTGCCACGCCCTGATCCTGGAAGACCGGATCGATGAGGCGGAAAAACAATGCCGGGATTCGATCGCCGCCAATCCGGTTTACCCCGAAGCCCACAATTCTCTGGGGATCATCCAGATGCGCCGGGCTCAATTCGAGGCGGCGGCCGAAAGTTTTCGAAGGGCGATCGCCTCCCGCCCGGATTTCGCCATGTACAAGGTAAATCTGGCGACCGCTCTGGCCCAAACCGGAAAACCCGAGGAGGCCGAACGCCTTTTGCGGGCGGCGGCCGCCTCGATCTCCTTCAAGGAGAACACGGCGGTCTGGCTCGACGCCATCAAAAATCTGGGAATCGCTTACGCCCGGCAAAAAAACTACGCCAAAGCGGGGGAAAACTTCATTCGGGCCATCGGGATCGCCCCCGAAAATCCCGATCTGAGATTAAATTACGCTTTGACTCTTTTCGCCGAAAAGAAATACGATGAAGCCCGGACACAAATCGAAGAATCGATCAAACGCAAACCCGATCAGGCCGAAGCCTTTAATCTTTACGGCCTGATTCTGGTCGAACAAAACCAGCGCGAACTCGCCGTTCGGCAGTTTGAAAAGGCCCTCCGGATGAATCCCGGTTTAGCGGAAGCCCGGGAGAATCTGAGAAAATTAAACGTTGAGGAAGACAAAAAATGAAAAAACCGGATCGAAGAGATTTTTTGAAAACCTCCGCATTAAGCGGAATCGGAGCGTTAAGTTTTACTATGACCCAAGCCAAAGATCGGAAAAACAAGTCGGCCGCCGCTCAGCAATTCGACGTTGAGGAGAAAACCGTTCTCGAACTCCAGGAGGCGATGAAAAGCGGGCAGATCACGGCCAAACAACTGGCCGAAGAATACATCGCCCGGATCAAGCAGATCGACGGACAATTAAATTCGATCGTCGAGATCAACCCGGACGCATTGAAGATCGCCGAGGATCTTGACAATGAACGGAAAAACGGCAAGGTTCGCGGACCTTTGCACGGGATTCCGGTTGTTCTCAAAGACAACATCGACACGGCCGACAAGATGAAAACCACGGCCGGCAGTCTGGCTCTTTTGGACGCCCCGACCCCCAAAGAGGACGCCCATCTGGTCGGAGGACTGCGCCGGGCCGGAGCCGTCATCCTCGGCAAGGCCAATCTGAGCGAATGGGCCAATTTCAGGTCAGAGAATTCTTCGAGCGGATGGTCGGGCCGCGGCGGCCAAACCCACAACCCCTACATACTGGATCGGAGTCCCTGCGGTTCGAGTTCCGGTTCCGGAGTGGCGGTGGCCGCCAATCTGACCGCGCTGGCGGTCGGCACCGAAACCGACGGATCGGTGGTTTGTCCCTCTTCGATCAACGGGATCGTCGGCATCAAACCGACGCTCGGGCTGGTTTCCCGAAGCGGGATCATCCCGATCGCCCATTCGCAGGACACGGCCGGCCCGATGGCCCGCACGGTTACCGACGCCGTTTTGCTATTGAATGCCATGGTCGGCGAGGACAAAAAAGACCCGATCACCTCGCAGGGCAAAACCAAAGGCGCAACCGATTACGCCAAGTTTCTCGACAAAAACGGCCTCAAGGGAGCGCGCCTCGGCCTCATCCGTCAGTATTTCGGACGCAATCAAAGACTCGACGAGCTGATGGAGGAAAACCTCAAAATACTCAAGGACGCCGGTGCGGAAGTGATCGACGTTCAGTTCCCCACCCTCCGCCAGTTCGGCGACCCGGAATACGAGGTCCTGTTGTACGAATTCAAGGCCGATCTGAACAAATATCTGATGGAGCGGGGCGGAAAATACAAGACCCTGGCGGATCTGATCGAATTCAACAAAGCCAACCAGAACAAAGAGATGCCTTATTTCGGTCAGGAGATTTTTACAAAAGCGCAGGAAAAAGCCGATCTCGATGACCGGGAATACCGTCTGGCCCTTCTGCAAAGCAAGGTGCTGTCGCAGGACAAGGGGATCGACGCCGTCATCGATAAGGACCAACTCGACGCGCTGGTGGCTCCTTCCAACGCCCAATCCTGGATGATCGATCTGATCAACGGCGATTCTCCGACCAATTACGTTTCGAGTTCCTCGCCGGCGGCCGTCGCCGGTTATCCCAATGTCACCGTTCCGTCGGGCTTTCTGAGCGAAATGCCGATCGGGATCTCGTTTTTCGGCAAAGCCTTCACCGAACCGACTCTGATCAAACTGGCCTACGCCTTCGAGCAGATCACAAAGGCGCGGCAAAAACCGAAGTTTTTGCCGACTTACCGGTGAAAAATTTTGGATGTCAAAAGCGGGCCGGATGAAATTTCATCCGGCCCGCTTTTTGCGGATTCAGGGAAGGAGAACCGGTTGAATAACATCTGATACCAGATCAACCAACAGGCCGCCGCCGCGTCCCGCACCGGAGCGATCGATTGCCAGTTTTTTTCTGTGAACATCCTTGTAAAAATTCTCCCGAATAATAAAATCAAAAATTCCTACAACCCCGCTGTAAACAAATTCAAAGCAGGGTTGCGGTCCGGCAAAGCAAAAGCATCGCTCTTTTGGGCGGGAAAAATCCTTTTGTTTTTTTTGCACACCGCTTTGGCAAAGGGGAAAATCACGATTTTCCGGGAAAGTTTTTTTCCTTGAATCCGAGAAAAATGAAGGGCGGGAATCGTTTTTTTAACCGACGGGCAAAGCAACCAAAAGCAAAATCAGGCGCATCTGTTGATTTATCAAATTCTTTTCCAACTTTCTGTTTTAGCAAATTTTCCCGGAGCCGATATGAGTCAAAAAAATCCTTTCATCCGAACGCTGGAACTTTGCTTCCTGTTTACAGCCTTTTCCCTCATTTCCTTCTCACAAACCGGGGCGGAAAACGCGCTTCTCCGAGGCTTCGATTCCGAAGGCCGCGAAAAGGGCTTTTGCCGGTTGATCGGCTCGACCGTTGATTCGGAAACCAACGAGGGTTTGACCCGAATCACGGTCACTCAAACCTTTGAAAATCCTTTTTCCGAAAAGGTCGGCGGGATCTACAGTTTTTCGCTTCCGCCGACGGCCGTGGCCGGGGACGTTTCGATCAGCATCGACGGTCGTCCGGTCCCGCCGGAAACCGGTCTGAAAACCGTTGAAAAAGTGGAGGAAAAACTCAGAGCCGGGCCGGTGGGTCGCATTTTGTCCCAAAGAATCGGCGACATTCTTCCCCGAAGCGAAATCCGCATAGTAATCAGTTATTTTGAAAGATCCTCAAAAAAATCCCCCACCTTTCCCGATCCGGATCCAAAATTTTACGAGAGCCTTCCGCTCTCGGCCGCAAGTCAGCCGTCGGCCAATCCGGCCCCGAATCCCAATTCCGGTGGTTCCACGCCGGCCAACCCTTCTTTTATTTCCAGTTACGGGCAAAGTTCGGGGAGCAACCAAATCTCGGTCGACGATATGTGGGCCAATCTGGGACTCGGGGCGGATGAAACCTCATTTTCCCGAAACGCCGGAGCCGTGCCGACCGTGACGGCTTCGGGCGGGACCAACGCCGTTCTTGATCTGAGCGCCACCTCCGAAGTTAAGGTTCGATCCTACGGGAAAGCTTCCGAACAAAGGGTGACCGGTTCACAGGTCGATTTCATCTCCCGCAGCGGAACCAATCAGTTCCACGGTCAGATTTTCGAGCAGTTGGGAAATGAGGCGGTCAACGCCAACGCCTCTCAGGCCAATGCCCGGGGACTGGAGCGGGCGGCGACCCGGGAAAACCTGTTCGGAGCGGCTCTCGGGGGGTATATCGTACCCGGAAGGGCCTGGTTTTTCGCCAGTTACGAGGGTTTGCGGCTCCGCCAGCCGGGGTTCGGAATTTCCGAGGTTCCCGAAACCGTTTTGAGACAAACGGCCGCCCCCGAGATCCGCCCTTTACTCAACGCTTTTCCGCTGGCCAACGGCCCTTCGACCACCGCCGGGTTGGCAGAGTTTTCCGCCACCTACACCAATCCGGCGGCCAACGACATTTTCGGTTTGCGGATCGACCTTCAGCCCAACTCCGATTTAAGGATTGGCGGAAGGGTCAATCTGGCCGATTCCAAGGCGGGCGTCCGGGGAGCACCCGGTTTTTCCCTGAACACCATCAGGCAGAACGATTTTGAAAACAAATCCCTCACCTTGTGGTCGACTTATGTGATCACACCGGTTTTGGTTATGTTCTCAACCGTCAATTTCAGCCGAAACCAATTGAATCAGAATTTTTTCAACGATGAATTCGGCGGCGCCACTCCCCTTCCAAGTGATCAGCTTTCCGCCTCCGATTTTTACAAATATGATCTGGCCGGAAAGAATTCCGCATTCGGCCGGGGCCGGAATTCTTCCGAAGTCCGACAATTTCAGGCGCGCACCGCTTTTAACTGGGTGGCCGGAGATCATAATTTCACCTTCGGCGGGAGCTACCGGAGGCTCGATCTGAGGATCGCACCCAGTCCGCTGGAAAGAAGCGTTTTGTTCTCGGGGGTCAACCCGGACGGGATCGCCGAACGGATCTTTGAAATGTTCCGCCCCGAGCGCCCCGAACCCAAGCTGGAAAATCTTTCCTTTTTCGCCCAGCACAACTGGCGGGCTCACCATAAACTGAATCTTAATTTCGGTTTGCGGTGGGACTCGGATTTCGCGCCGGCGGTTGAAGATGGCGGAGCCGGCGTCCCCGGTTTTTCCCCGCAAATGCCCGATCAAAAGAACAATCTCGCCCCGCGGGTCTCGTTTTCCTACAACGCGGACGAATCGGGTTACACCACCCTTCGCGGCGGCGTGGGGCTTTATTACGATTTCGGCAACGCCCCGGCCTCCGAAGTTTTCGCCAACTCCTTTCCTTACGCCGAAGGAAATATTGCCCGCAACGTCCATTTTTCGACCACCCCGGCAACGCCCGTGAACCCTCTTCTCGGTTTTGCCGATGATCTCAAAACCCCGAGAGTTTGGCACTTTTTCGCTGAGATCCAACAGCGACTCCCGGGCAATCAATCCCTGACCGCAACCTACAGCGGTTCTGTCGGCCGGGATCTTTTCCGAACCCGGACCGTCAACGGCGCGGAACCGGGGTTTAATTTTCAACGCTTGACCGACAACTCCGGTCAATCGAGCTACAACGGTTTTCAGTTGATGTTCGAACGCCGTTACGGCAAAGGGCTGGCTTTTAACGCCCGTTACAACTTCTCCAAATCGATCGACAATTATTCGCCCGATCTCCTGCGTCAAAACAACCTCGTTTCAACCGATCCTTCGGCGGACCGGGCGGTTTCGGATTTTGACATCAAACACAGTTTAAGTTTGTACGGCGTTTACCGGGTTCCGACGCCTTTTACCAATCCGTACCTTTTCTATCTGACCAAAAACTGGTCAGTTTCGGCCGTCGGTTTCGCCCGGACGGGTTTGCCGGTCAATGTCACATACGCGCGGATCACCGATCTGGGGATGGAATTACGGCGTCCCGACCCGACCGCCGACGCCCCGGTTTACCGGGAAATAAACGGGATCAAAGCCATCAACCCGGCGGCTTTCACCATACCGAACGAGGATCGCCAGGGTTATCTCGGTCGCAACACTTTGAGGGGGTTTCCTTTTTTTCAGCTTGATGCCAGTTTGTTTCGAAGGATCACCCTGACCCGAAACGTCAGTTTGAACCTCGGGGTCAACGCCTACAACGTCCTCAACCGGGTCAATTTGGCCGATATGAGCGGCAATCTCGGAACCCGTTTTTCGGGCGGTAATTTTTTGACCAACACCTATTTCGGCCGCACGACCTCAACCTACGGAGGCAACGATTTCACCCCCTACTATCTCTACGGCGGTCCGAGAACGATCCAATTTTCGGTGAAAATTGCTTTCTGATTTGGGATTTGGGAATTCGGATTTCGGAATGAAAAAATCCCAAATCCGAATTCCGAAATTTAAAAGGTTTCCTCGCCGAGGAAGTTCCGGCGCAGGTAGGTGATCGTGTCGTTGAGGGTTTCCTGCGGGTCGCGGGCATCGAAATCCAGATCCTCGACGGCTTTGGAGGAATCGAAATACCAGAAATATTCGCCCATCTCGACCTCGCTGGCTTCGAAAGGCGCGGTCCGGTTCCAGTTTTTGTAGATCGAATCGAGGATGTTGGAACCGACGATTGCCACCTGTTTGGGTATTTTGAACTTCGGAGCCGGAACGCCCGAGAGCCTTTCCAGCCGGTCGAAAAACTCACGCACCGTCCAGTTGACCGCACCGAGCAGGTATCTTTCGCCGTGGTTTCCCCGGTCGAGGGCGTTGAGAAAAGCACGGGCCGCATCGCGGGCGTCAACAAAGTTCAAGCCGCCGGTCGGCGTAAAGGGGAGCTTTTGGGCCATAAAATCCAAAACCACCTTGGTCGAACTGAGCCGTTCGTCGCCGTCGCCCAAAAGAAGCGACGGATTGAGGATGACCAGCCTTTCGCCTTTGTCGCTGAAACATTTGATGGCGGTTTTTTCCTGATAATACTTCGAAGCGTAATAGGGCCATTTGGTCAGGATCTCGACCGGTTGAGGATAGGTTTCATCGGTTATTTCGCCGTCCTCGGTGATGGCCGAGGTTCCCGAAGAAGAGGCCAGAATGAAGTTTTTGACGCCGTTTTCCTTGGCCGCTTCGCACAACCGGCGCGTCCCTTCGACGTGAATCTTGTTCATCTGAACCGCACCGTCGTAAGCAAAGGAAACCTTTCCGGCCAGATGATAGATCGCTTCGACATTTTTGGTCGCTTGGGCGACATCATCTTTGCTCGTAACCGAACCGGCAAAGGGCTCGACGCCCCGGTCGCTCATCCAGACGGGAACGCTCGAAGCCATCACCCGCAGATTCTTCGCCCCGGCGTCCAGAAATTGCCGAACCAGATGCGTCCCCAAAAACCCGGTCCCGCCGGTGATCAGAATTTTCTTTTCGGTCCTGGCCAAAGCCTTAGTTTTTTTCGCCATAGTTTTTGTTGATTTTTAGTTGTATTGACAAAAAATATTAGGTGGTTTTAACGAGTTTTGAGTCCCGCCTTTAGGCGGCCTTCGGTTACGATCAAAGACTTGGTTAGCAAAGGTCAGCCGCCTAAAGGCGGGACTCAAAACTTCCTGATCGGGTGCGCCTCGGTGTTAAAAACAACCTTCTTGAAGTCCAAGGTTTTCGGCGGCGCAAATAACAAATAATAATATTTAAAGGTTTCGGCAAAAAGAAAGCTCTGCATCGTGTCGGCTTTTTCTTTGGTGATGACGTTTTTCAAACCGGCGTAACCGACATCGGTTTTGCAGTATTTGACGAAGTCTTCGAAAAGGGTTTTCCCCATCCGCAGATATTTTTCGTCCCCCGTGTAGTGATAAAGATAATAGGTCGATTCGACTATTTCGGGCCGCAAGGGGTAACCGGGATAACCGACCTCCATCGTTTGATAATTGATCTCTTCGGGTTCGATGCCGTGTTTCTGCCACATTTTAAGCGAAGATTCCTGCAACCGTTTGGCCCGGTCGAGATCGCCCGAAAGGGCCAGTACGGCCGGGAAAAAGGCGTCCAGAGCGCCGTAGGTCGGCGACGTGCGCTCTCCGGTGTTCATATCGGCGTGGCCGTACCAGAGTTCCCCGCCGCGCACTTCATCCGCGTAATATTTGTTGATCGATTTGATCGCTTCGTCCCACATTTTCCGGCAATCCTCATCGCCGAAAAGGATCGCGCATTTCAACAGATATTCGTAAAACGAGTCGATCTCGGCGCTGATGTGGCTGTCGGTTTTGGTCCATTTGCCGGTCTCGACGTTGATGTTCGTTCCGACCAGCCCGATCTTCGAACGACGGTTGTAGGTTTCGACCAGGGCGCGCTTGGCCTTTTCGTAAAAGACGCTCTTTTTGGTCAGTTTCGACAATGTCCCGAACTCGATCAAAAGCGTCCCCGTTTCGGCCGGATTCGAAACCTCGCCGCGCGTCTTTCCGGTTTTCAGATTGACGTAGCGGTAAGGCATCCCGGTCGGCGAATCGAAAACGGGCAGCAGGCGGGTTCCGAGATCCTCGGCCAGATCGAGCAGTTTTTTATCGCCCGTCAGCTGATAAGACGACAAAAGCCCGCCGAGAAGCCGGATGGTGATCTCGAAATTCTGAACGTCGATATCCTTGTCGAACGAAAGATTTTCCGTAATGTATTTGCGGGTCGCATCGGCCTCTTTTTTAAACCCGAGCAAAATGAGCGTATCCAGCGAATCGACCGGCGTCATCAAAAGCGTCTGCCCGTACCAATCCTTCGGCTTTTTGCTCAAAGGCATCAGATCATCGTGTCCCCAGGCGTATTTTTTATAACCGTTCCAGGCGTGCATGAATTCGCTTTTGACCTCGGCCGCGAGCTGTTTTTTGTTTATTTTCGGTTTGGTTTGGCCAAAAGTAAAGGCAGCCAAAATAAAAAACAAAAAAACAATAGAAATTGATCGATTTGGTTTTATTTTCATTTTATTTCGAAGTATTGGTTTTTGAAGAAAAGGCAATTTTATTCAACCACTCAATGCCTTTCGGAATTCCCTTTAACATAACAAAAAGTTGCGGGCAAATCATCGGTTCCTAATCATCAATGATCGGCGCTTTTTTGCGCGTTTTCCGTTTTTCGGCCCGCCATTTCTTTCTCACGGCTTTGACGTCGAATTTATCGCGGCCGCCGTCGCGCAGGTTTTCGACCTCGTGTTGAACGCGGGCGGCGATCAGGCGATATGCTTCGGTTCGGGGAACGCCTTCGGTCATCTCGGCCAGTTCTTCGTATTCGAGAAAACGGCCGACCTTGGCGCCGATCTTCGCTCCGATGCTGGTCCGCGGGGGGATGGTCATCCCCTTCGGAAAAGCCTCGTAGGTTCCCCACAGATAAACCGGCAAAATTCCGATCCGATCGTTGAGCGCCAGATAACCGATGATCGGTTTGAATTCGGCGATCTGACCGGATTCCTGCCGGCCGCCTTCCGGAAAAATGAGCGCGTTGTAGCCTTCGTTGAGGATCTGCGTTACGTGCCTCAGCGATTGGCGCAAACTGCCCGTCCGCTCGATCGGAACCAGCGTCGTGAAATTGTTCATGTAGGCCCGTTTGTATTTGGTGTCGAACCAGTAATCGGCCGCCGCCACGGCCACCGTTTGTTCGGCCACCTCCCTGCCGAGCGCCTTTTTGACCAAACCCGTGTCGAGATGCGACGTGTGATTCGGCGCGACGATGAAATTGGTGTGCACCGGCACATTGCCATCGCCCTCGATCTTGGTTTCCAGAACGTTGTTATAGAGGGTTTCCTGGGCGAAATCGACCAGCGAATTGCCGACCCGGCGAACGATCGAAGGAACGTACAGTTCGTCGTCCTTTTTATCGTCGGCCTTCGGTTCATCGACTATTTTTTTGGTTTTATCGACGCGCTGGACACCGGCGATCAGTTCGCGGACCGTCTGCGCCTCGTTCAAGGTGTCGGGCGAGACGACCTTCCCCCCGGCGTCCTCGACCGCCGCCTGAAGTTCGACGAACATCAGCGAATCGAAACCGAGATCGGGCAGTTTCGTCTCCAATCCCACTTCCGACAAAGGCTGATTGGAAACCGTCGCCACGATTTTCCTGAGCCACAAAACGTTGTCGTCGCCTTTGGCCTCGGCGGCGATCCTGGTTCGTTTGCGCGAACGGTCCTCCATATTGATGAGCATCTCGACGACCTCGGGACGTTTGACCTTGCGGGTGGCCGTCCTCGGCAACTCAAAAGGCGTCAGGTGAAGACTCTTGACCCGTTTGAAAAAAGGCAGACCGGCCGAGATCTCCCGGAAATGCTCTTCGACCCTTTTGTTGGTTTCGGCCCGGCTCAAAGTGATCTCCTTTTCGTAATCCGGCACGACCAGCGCCGCGATCCGCTCGCCCCCGTCCTCATCGGGCAGACCGACGACCGAGAGTTCCTTGATGAAATCCGATTTCCCGTAGATCTCCTCGATCTCGTCCGGATAGATGTTCTTGCCGTTGGAATCGATGATGACGTCTTTCGATCTTCCGACGATATAAAGGTTGCCGTCGTCATCGAGGCGGCCGAGATCGCCGGTCCGAAGCCAGCGGTCTTCGATCACCTCGTCGGTCGCCTCGTCGTTGTTGAAATAACCGAGCATGATGTTCTGCCCGCGCGCCAGAACCTCGCCGACGCCGTTTTCATCCGGATTGTCGATCTTTATCTCGACTCCCGGAAGAGGTTTGCCGACGCTTCCCTTGAGGAGTTTGTTGCCCGGTCGGGCGACGGTCAGAACCGGCGAAGATTCGGTCAGTCCGTAACCTTCCAAAACGGTGAAACCGAGACCGTGAAGATCTTTCTGGACCTTCTCGCTGAGAGCCGAACCGCCCGAGATGAGGTAGCGCATTTGGCCGCCCATCCCTTCGTGGATCGGGAAAAAGATGATCGGCCCGAGATTGAACGGCGTGTTGTCGCGGATCCAGGCGTTGAAATCGATGATGTTGTCGGCCAGATCGGCAAACCAGTCGCCCCGCTCGCGAAAACGGGTCTTGATCCTCCGGTGAAGCATCTCCCAGAGGGCGGGAACGCCGATCATCCCCGTCACGTGATTGTTCTCGATGGCGCGGGCCAGTTCCTCGCTCGATAGTTCGTCGAGATAGGTGATCTGCGTTCCGTTGGCGAAAGGCGTCAGAAAACCGGCCGAAAATTCGAACGTGTGATGCAGGGGGAGAACCGACAAAACGCCGTCGGTGATGTCCATTTCCAGAACCGATGAGAGCATCGAGACCATGCTCGTAAAATTCTTGTGCGAGAGCATGACGGCTTTCGGCGTCCCGGTGGTACCGCTGGTAAAGATCAGGGATGCGACCGAGGTGGCGACGATCTTGTCCGGCAAAAGCGCGGTCCGGCGGGCTTCTTCGGATTCCGAAGGCATCTCGAAAACCTCTTCAAAGGTCCAGACCGGGATTTTAAGTTTTTCCTTCTTCAGACGCTCGGCCAGATCGGGGTTTTCATCGGCAAGTTTCTGCGACAAGATGATGGCGTCCGCTTCGCCCGCCCCGGCGAAATTGACGATCTCATCGATAGAACTGGCCGGATCGACCGGAATGGCCGTCGCTCCGGCCTTCAAGATCCCGAAATAGCTCAACCCCCATTCGGGCATGTTGTGCGAGAACAAAATGACCCGGTCGTTCGGTTTGATCGAGTTGTGCACCAGAAAACCGGCCGCCCTGAGGGCCAGTTCCCGGACGTCCTCAAAGGTGTATTGTTCTTTTTTCCCGCCCCGTTCGATCCGCATCGCCACCCGGGTCGGAAAGCGTTTGGTCGCCGTGTCAAACAGATCGACCAGATCCCGGTAGGTGTAGGCGCGGCGTTCCTGGATCTTGAGATCTTCTTCGAGCTGCGGCAGAACCCATTTCTTGAGGCCGGGAAAATGGACTTCGAGCCAGTAATTGTACCAGTCGATATTTTCCGGATACCACGGCAAAAGATCCCGCTCGCTCTTTTTGACGACCGACATCAGAGCCCGGACGTTGTCGGCCCGGTAGAGATATTCGTTGTCGATCATGAACGGTTTGAACAATTCGAAGGCCTGCATCGTCTCTTCGGTGGTATGTTCGAACTCCTCGACCGATTTTTTCAGATCGGAGATGATGTTGCCGATCCGCCCGCTGCCCCAGTTGGGGGCCGCCCGGTCGAGCACTTTGTTGGCCGTTTTGGCCAGACGGTTGAACATCGGGGCCGATGTCAGTTCATAGGCCTTCTGCGTCGCCGGTGTGGCTTCGACCAGCGAGTTGACCCGGTTGACGAGTTTGTTGCCGGTCTCTTTTTTCTTGAAATGATCGCGTTTGTAAAGCCCGACCAGACCGACGATCCGCTTCATGTCGTTGGGGTTGGAGTCGCCCGTCGAGGTCTGGAAAACGAGCGGCGGTTTGTCATCGATGAGAGCGTTCATCGCCGCCCCGAGCATCGCCCCGGCCACCATATCGACCGGTACTATGTCCAGAACGAGTTTTTCGTTGATCGGAAAGATCGGCTGGCCTCTGAGAGCGATCAGGATCAACGGCGCGGTCGTCGTAAATCCCTCGTTCCAGCCGGGAAAAGGATATTTGAGCGATGATTCGACGATCGAAGGCCGGACCAGGGTTTTGACGATGTCGTCCTGCTGGGCGATGATCTGCTCGGCCAGCGATTTGGAATAGGTGTAGATATTGGTCCATCCCCAGTATTCCGCCCTCTCTTCGCCGAGTTCGGTCGTCCGCTCGCGAATCCACATCTTGCGTTCGCGGAAGATGGCCGATTTGAGGGCCTGTTCGTCGTCCGGGTCGCGCCCCTCTTCGATAAAACGCTCGCGGGCCAGTTCGCGGAATTTGGCGATCTGAACGGCGTCGTCGGCCTCCTGCCGGGCCTGTTCCGATAGCCGCGCGCAGTCTTTGATCTCCTGATTGACGTCGAAGGTCGTTCCCTTCAATTCGTTTTTCCGTGGGAAATAACCGACGACCGGTTCGTTTTCCCAGATCGCCCCGCTTCTTTTTCCGGCCACAAAACAGGTCGAAACATGGACCAGACAGGGCCGTTTCATCATCCTGGCAAGTTGCAGAACGTTGTTCGTCCCGACGACATTGGTTCGGAGCGCGCTCTCCAAAGGCGGGTTGAAGGTGACGTTCCCGGCCGAATTGATGATGACATCGCAATCGCGCATGATCCGGAGCGCCTCGTCCTCGGTCATTCCCAAAAACTCGTTCCCGACATCGCCGTTGACCGGAACGACCTTTTGGCGAATAAATTCTTCGAACCCGTCGCCGTATTTTTCCCGCAAAGGGTTAAAGGTCGGCGAAGGGACGACGCTCGTCCAGAAACGGTTGTAAGATTCATTTTCGTCGCGCGCCCTGACCGTTGCGTAAACCTTGCCGACATCCGGGAAATTATTAAGGAGCATCGACAAGGTAACCTTCCCGACAAACCCGGTTCCGCCGATGAAAAAGATATTTTTATTTTTAAAAATTTCGGTTGGTGATAATTTCATTTTGTAAAATTCGATCAAATTGTAAAATTCGATCAAAGCCGTCGAAGACGGCGATATATTTGTAACCCACGGCGCCAGCCGTGGGATTACGACCCGATCAAATTGCGGAGCCGTTGAAAACGGCGGCATATTATTTCCGACATTATTTATGCCGCCATCTTCGATGGCTCGAATTTCTAATTCCGGCATTCCCACGGTTTGCACCGTGGGCTACAAATATGTTGCCATCTTCGATGGCTGGGTTATTCAAGATCAAATGCTTTGCTAAGACCGAATGATTTATTTCCACAGAAATTCCTTGTCGAATTCAACTTCGTATTTTTTCAACAACGTCAAAAATTCCGTGCGGAAATCGAATTTTCGGTGATGTTCGACCTGATTTTCAATATATTTTACGACCCGATCCATTCCGGAACGGCTGACGCTGGACGCTCCGTAACCCGGTTGCCATTCAAAAGGTCGGTTAAATTTTCGGCTCACCCATTTCGACGAGTTTGTCTTGATAAAACGCATGGCTTCGGCCGTTGAAACCGTCGGTGGCAAAGAAGCCAGGATGTGAACGTGATCATTTATTCCGTTGATCTTGATCGGTTTCCCTTTTAGTTCTCTGACCAAACCTCCCAGATAAGCGTGCAATTCGGGTTTTATTTTATCCGAAATCAATCCGATCCGTTTTTTCGTACCGAACACATTGTGAGTAATCAAATTCGTGTAAGTGTGAGACATTTTTTATTTCCCCTTAATTTTATTTTCAAAAAACCCGGGTCAATGAGATTGACCATATATTTCAAGAACCGCAGTCAACGAAGTCGACGTTCATATTTGTAGCCCACGGTGCAAACCGCGGGGAATGCGAACCGATCAGACCGTTGAGCCGTTGAAAACGGCGGCATACATTTTTCAAAATCATATCGCCATCTTCGATGGCTCGGAAATCCCTTTCATTCCGCACCCACGGCTCGCGCCGTGGGCTAAAAATATGTTGCCATCTTCGATGGCTTTGTTAATAAAATTACTCGTAGATTTTCCCCATATAAAATATCTCTGCCAATTCTTTCCAACTGAGCTGTTTTGATTGTTTGAACCGACTTCCGTCTTCAAGACATCTGGAAATCGCATCCAAATAATTGGCAATGCCGCCGTTTTCCCAACCTAGAATTGAAGAGTATTTGTATTCATCAGGCTTCTCAGTCAGTAACTTTTCAGCTTCAGCTTCTTCTTGGGACAAAACCTTCAAAAAAGCGACAAAGGATCTCCAATCCTGAACCCTCGCATTTTCTATCCACTCATCGCTTTTTGTAAAAAAATCATTTTCGTCCATTCTTTTTAATCACTCACATTACAAAGCCCGATGACCGGCTGATGGAGCATCGTGATCTCGGCGTTGCGGCCCATGATCGAACGGGCCATGGCAATCGCTTCGGTCAGGTTGTCGGCCCTCTCCCATCCAAGAATGTCCGGCACGTGGGCATTTTCGGCTCCGGCGGCGATGACCGTTCCGACGTGCTGGCGGCCGTTTTCGCCCCAGTACCACATAAAGAACGGATGCGCGCCGTGATAGGCGTTGCCGCGCCGGTACATCTCGATGTAGGCCGGGTTTTCGGCGAATTCCCGTTCGTATTTTTCGCGCAGGTAAAAAGCGTCGCGCGATTCCGGCAAAAGGCGATGGAAAAACTCGATGTAGCTCGGGTGAAAATCGTGGTCGAACTCGTCGAAACACGGATGGGTGATGATCATCACGCCGCCTTTTTTCAACAAGGGCTTGCTCCGGTACATATTAAAATGGTATCCGAGCGCCATCACCTGAACCAGCAAAGGGTTCAAGGCCGAATAGACGTTATAAGGCGAGATGTCCGGAATCCCCGAGATCAAAATGTCGCATTGGCCTTTGACGGGAATCTCGTACTGCTGATAGTTCCTTTCCAAAATCTTGGCGTGAACCGGTTCGGTCTTTCCCGCAAAACAGGCGATCATCTCGTATTGGGCCGGGATCTGATGCAATAATTTTCGCCTTGCGCCGCGCGGCAATTTGGAAAAGGTCTTCTTCAGAGCCTCCCATTTCATCCGGTCCATAAAGGTGAACTCGTCCTCGTTGCGCGTCAGGATGTCGTAGCCCTCGCCGAACATCTTGTTGTTGAGCGCGGTTTCGATGTGAAAGACCTTGCAATGCTCATCGACCAGTTTGCCGAGCCGGATGACCTTGTGGTTGAGTTCCGAAGCGGGCGGGTCCATATAGCTGTCGGAATCGAGGATCGTCTGCGGTTCGTGATGGGCGCGCAGTGATTCGTAATCGCACAGACCGACGGCGACCGATTTGTGGCCGCCGTCCATCGGGACCAGATTGATGTTGCAGTAGATCAGCAGATCGCTTTCGGCGCAGCGGCGGTTGATCCTCAAGGGTTCGTTGTGGCGCGTGTGACCGAGCGTGATCAAGCCCTCCTCGTCCTCGGCGTCGTGGTTGTAGTAGCGATCCGGGTAAAACTCGTTGAAGATCCGCTCGCCGACCATCCGCTTCATCTCCCATTCGGTCATCTTGCGATGCAAAGAGTTGGCGATGATCAGATGAACGTCATCGACACCGTTGGCCGCGCACATATCGAGAACGACTTCGAGCATCGTCTGCCGAAGATCGGGAGTCGCCATCGGCGGCAGAGGCAAAGAGATGTCGTCCATCGCGATCGTAACGCGCATTCCCGGCTCCAAAAGAGCGTAAAGCGGTTCCATCTCCAAAGGGTGATTGACCGCATACCGGATGGCCGCCTCGCGGTTCGGCAACCCTTTGATCGGCGGGTTCGGATAAATGACGCGCGTCCCGATCGGGATGTCCTCAAGGATAAAATCCTCCCCTTTCGGCATGATCCGCGGCGCGGAATCCCGGTCGATGTAAATTACTGATTCGTGTGTTTTTCTGCGTAATTGCAAAGCCATATTTTGTGATGGGTGATGGGTGATGGGTGATGGGATTTGGTTTCTTGTGTTAGGAATTTCCTATCACTTTTTTACCTATCACCCATCACGGACTGCCACCTAATCACCTGATTCGTTTTTTTACGTAATTCGATAATCCGACGAGTTTTCGAGCAATTAAATTTAACTCGTTGTGCAACTCGCTAAAGGTTCGTTTTTCAATAAAACCTAATTTACTTGCAATGAGCAATTCTGTTTCCAACTCGCTGGCGGAGCCTTGAGCAACCGAAAGAAACTGTAAAAACTCCTTATCAAAACGCCTTGCCGCTCCCTCGGCGATATTGGTGGGAACTGAAACTGCCGCTCGCCTTATTTGTGAGGTCAAACCAAATTTTTCATCCGGGGGAAAATGTTTAGTGCAATCATATATTTTTACAACCAAATCCACCGACATTTTCCAAACATCTAATTTCTCGTGAGGTCTCATTTTCTCTCCTTTTTTGCTTTTTTTAATTCCCCCTTTACCAAAAAACCACATATTCAAAATACATCCTATCACCCATCACCCATCACCCATCACACCAAATCTACTTCAAATCCACAATCGCCCAATCGTGCTGAAGCGGGGTCTGTTTCAAACGAAAATCCGGACTGATCTCACAATGGACTGAACTAAGACTTCATATTCAAGGCCTGTATTTCTCATTTTCATTCTCCGTGTTCACTCAAAAACAGTTTACCTTCATAATCAATCAGCCCTAGTTTCACGCGGTCGAGCCAGCCTTGCCGACCCAAAACATTTCGGGTGTAATATCGAGACTCGGCAAAATAAACTGTCGAAAAGGTTTCTATCCCTAAAACAGAAAACCTCATTTCGTGAGCAAATGTCGTGAAATTTCCGGTTGTTGTTGAAAAATCCTGTTTTTCACCCGACTCAATAACAAGACCAAGCCTTTCACCGTGGACTCTTTCAAAAATGCAATTAGAAGCACCTGTATCTACTTTCGCTTCAAAAAAAACGATTTCATCCCCAAGAGTTAATTGGACCGGAACGGTAATTCCGATTTTCAGGGTGTCATATTCATATTGTTTTGAGAAAACAATGGTTTCTTCCATTACCATCCTCCGAACGGTAAACTCTCATCCACAATGTGATGTAAAAAAGGAGTCTCTATTCCGGCCTCCTTTGCCTTTCGATGAACTTCCACACCATCGGTCCCAAATGCAATTAGTTTATCCCCGTCCAGGCAAACCCATTGATTCATATATTCTTCACTGTGTTCGTTGATCCAATTACGAGCCTTTTTGTATCGAGCAATCTGCTCTTGAACTTCTTTGTCTTTATCTACTTGAAGTTTTTCCTCTTCAGCTAAAATTTCCCGAATCTTTTCCCGCTCGCCTTTGGGCAAATTATGGATTGCTTCGATAATTTCGTTGACTGACTGCATAAATTCAAAACCTCCAGATCTACTTCAAATCAACGATTGCCCAATCGTGCTGAAGCGCGGTCTGTTTCAAACGAAAATCCGGACTGACCGCCACCGGATGACCGACTATGGAAAGCATCGGAAGATCGGAGATCGAATCCGAATAGGCGTAGGATTCCGACAGGTTGATGTCGTTCTTTTCGGCGTATTCGCGGATCCAGGTGGCTTTGGTCGCCGAGGCCATGACCGGAGGGAGAAGTCGCCCGGTGGCGTAGCCGTTGACGAATTCCAGACGGTTGGCGGCGAATTCGTCGATGCCGAGATATTCGCACAGGGGGCGGACCGAGAAATCCAGAGCGCCGGTGACGACCACCTGACGATGCCCGAGTTTTTTCGATTTTTTGATCAGATCCGGCGTTCCGTCAAAGATCGCCGGTTTGAGAACCTCTTCGAAAAGCTCCTCGGCAAAATAGCGCAGGCGGTCCTCGGATTCCCCTTCGTAGCTGCGGAAAAAGAACTCGTTGAAAACGTTTCTCGAATAAAGATCGGTGATTCCGAAAACCGGGAGTTTGACGACCGTTCCGACCGACTTTTTGATCGTCTTAAAAAGACCCTGCTGGCGGCGCGCGTAAAAACCGAGCGTGTGCACCAGATTGGTGTTCACCAATGTTCCCTCCAGATCGTAAAAAGACGCCGCTTGTCCGTTTTTGTTCATTTTGGCTTTTGTTAGCTGGTTATTTTTATTAGACTTGCTATTGTTAACAAATTCAAAAATATAACAAAATTTTAACATTTTGGGTAACCGTCCGCTATGAGAGGATTTCGCTATTACAGTTTTATTACAATCGGTCTGATCTGGCTGTTTCAGGCTTCCTGCGCTACGCACGGGACCGCTCAGGACGAATCTCCGGCTTCGGGTCCGCCGCCCGATTACCCGGCCGAAATAAAAAAAGCGGACGATCTTTTCGCCCAAAGGGATGAGGGGATCGACAAACTCCGCCAATCGGTCAAGATCCTTAAGAGCATCCGCAAACCCGATCAACGCAATTTCGAGGTCGAATGGAAATACGCGCGTTCGTGTTTTTTCCTCGGCAAGAGAACCGATGATGCGAAAGAAAAGGAAGAGTCTTTTGATGAGGGACGCGAGGCCGGAAAGATCGCTTCGCGAATTGAACCGGAAAAACCGGACGGTTATTTCTGGTACGGGGCCAATCTGGGCGAACAGGCCAAACTCTCGCCTTTGACGGTCGGTTTGTCAAAAGTTGACGACATTCGACAGGCGATGCAAAAAGTCATCGAGATCCAGCCCGATTATCAGGCAGGAAGCGCTTTTGATGCGTTGGCCGAGATCGAAATGGCCACCAATCTGGTCGGCGGGAGTCCGGAAAAAGCCATCGAATATCTGGAAAAAGGGATCAAGTACGAAAAAGACAACACCTATCTGCAACTCCATCTGGGGAAAGCTTATCTGGCGGTTGACCGCGACGCCGAGGCGAAAAAGCAATTGGAATACGTCATCAATATGAAACCCTCTCCGGGTTATCGGGCCGAATACGACGAATGCGTCGCCGAGGCAAAAAAACTGTTGCGAACGCGGTTTTAAACATTTAACATTTAACAGTTATCATTTATCGGGCGTCAGCCCTAGGAAAGGCTTTTCCCCGAACAAAAGGCATTTTTTTTATTGAACCGACGGCAACGCCCAAAACTCTGCAACTTTATTTTTTAAAAATTTCGTCTCTGTGTTCTCGGTGAACTCTGTGGCTAAAATCCTAATGGAGGTGATTTACAAACCTCTTACCCGATGCCTTTTTTTGCAAAACCCGGCAGTTTTTGATAAATGATAACTGATAAATGTCAACTGAAATAAGGCGCGCAATCTATCCCGGTTCGTTCGACCCGATCACCAACGGGCATCTCGACATCATCGAACGCGGCTGCAAACTGTTCGATGAAGTGGTGGTTGCCGTTCTCAACAATCCCGACAAAAATTCCCTGTTCTCGGTCGACGAGCGTCTTCAGATGCTACGCGAGGTTTTGCCGAAGGCCGAGGGCTGCCGGATCAGGGTCGATTCCTTTCAGGGTCTTTTGGTCGAATACGCCGCCGCTCAAAACGCACGGGCCATCGTTCGCGGGATCAGAGCGATCTCCGATTACGAATACGAACTTCAGATGGCATTGATGAACCGCCGCTTGTCGCCCGGTCTGGAAACCATTTTTCTGATGTCGGGCGAAACCTATTCCTATATTTCCTCGCGGCTGGTCAAACAGGTTTTTACCCTCGGCGGGCGGATAGAGGGATTGGTCCCTCCGCTGGTCGAAGAGAGGATGCGGGAAAAACTGAACAAATGACGCTTCTCGGATTACATCACGCCCAGATCACCATTCCCAAAGGCGCCGAACAAGCCGCCAGAGATTTTTATTGCCGACTGCTCGGATTAAAAGAAATCCCGAAACCCGAATCGCTCGCCGGGCGCGGCGGTTTCTGGCTCGAAACGGGCGGGTTTCAGATTCACGTCGGCACCGAGGACGGAATCGAGCGGGATAAATCAAAAGCCCATCTGGCCTATCTCGTCGAGAATCTGGATGACTGGCGCAAAACATTGAGCGAAAAAGGAATAAAAATTATTGACGGAATCCCGATCCCGAACTTTCGCCGTTTTGAATTTCGCGACCCGTTCGGGAATCGTGTAGAATTTTTGGAGAAGGAAAGCGGGGAGCAGTGAGCAGTGAGCGGGGAGCAGTAAAACCTGATTTTTTTAACTTTTTTTCGAAATATAAGTCCCGACCGTTCCCGCTCGCTGTTTTTAGGACAAGGATAAATCAACTGCTCACTGCTCACCGCTCACTGCCAACTAAAAAAACTATGACCAATTTTCCAGTTTCCCCGAACGTTGCCAAAATGCACGCGTCTTCGACCCTCAAGGCGGCTCAGGCGGCGGCCGATCTGCGCGAACGCGGTTTTGACGTGATCGATCTGACGGTCGGCGAACCCGATTTTGACACGCCGCAGTTTATCAAGGATTTCGCCGTCGAAGGATTGAACCGCGGTTTGACCAAATACACCGCGACGGCCGGACTCAAATCGTTCAGGGAATCGATCGCCGGTTTTTTCAACCAAAAATTCGGGGCGCAGTTTTCGCCGGCGGAAGTGGCGGCCAGTTGCGGAGGAAAACAGGCGCTCTTTAACGCCGCCTGCACATTGGTCGGCCCCGGCGACGAGGTCTTGATCCCCAACCCCTACTGGGTCACTTTTCCCGAGATCGTCAATTTCTGCGGCGGAAAAAACGTCATCATCGACACCGAGGAAACGGATTTTATTTTGACGGCCGATCAGGTCCGGGATTCGATCACCGACAAAACCAAACTCCTGATCGTCAACTCGCCCAACAACCCTTCGGGCCGGGTCATCCCCGGCGATGAGATGCGGCGGATCATCGAGACCTGCGCCGAACGGGGCGTTTACGTGCTGACGGATGAGTGTTATCTGTTTTTCGTTTATCCCCCGCTGGAGGTTTTCACCTCGGCCGCTTTGCCCGAAGAGTTGCGGAAATTCGTCTGCGTGGCGGGGTCTTTTTCCAAGACCTACGCCATGACCGGCTGGCGGATCGGGTTTACCATCGCCCCGCCGGAATGGACCCGGCAGATGATCAAGCTTCAGAGCCATTCGGCCACCCATCCGACATCTTTTGTCCAGTACGCCTGCGCCCGCGCATTGGAAAATGCCGACCGCTCGATGGCCGCGGTCGATGATATGCTGGCTCAATACAAGATCAGAAAAGACTGGTTCATCCCGGCCCTTAGGGAGATCGAGGGTTTCAGCGTGGCCGAACCCGAAGGCGCATTTTACGCCTACGTCGATGTCCGCCGACATCTCGGGGAAAGGTTCGCAACCTCGGCCGATTTCGCCGAATTCCTGCTCGGCCAAGCGCAGGTCGTTGTAACCGACGGAACCGGTTTCGGTTCTGAGGGTTTTTTGCGTCTTTCTTATGCGACCTCGCTGGAAAATCTAAAAAAAGCGGTGGAGAGGATCGAAGAGGTCATAAAATGAATTTTTGATTATGGATTTGGAATCGGATCTAACAGGAAAAATTCAAAAATGCATCGATGAGTTTGTCGTTGATCCGGAGCCGTTCGTTTATAAACTGGAAAACCCCATCGACGTCAGAAAATTGGCCGCAAAACTGAACGTTCTGCCGATTTTGAGCGATTTTTTTCATCAATGGGGGCTGAACTTAAACGGGCAGGTTATTTGTTTTCCGGTTGATGATCCGGAAAACAGCGAAATTATCGACGAAGAGCAAAAACACTTCTCAAATGTGCGCCGGAGAGTTTATTTTCTGGCCTCGAAAAAATATCCCCGGCTTAAATCAATGATGCCCGAACGCCGGGAAAACGCCGTTTCCTGTACGGATTGCGGGGGCCGCGGAAGACATCCCATCAACGATTTTTTGGGTTGTGAAATGGAACGCATCGTTTGCATTTGCGGCGGATTAGGTTGGCTGCCGAAAGGTGAAAATCACGATGCGGCGGTAAATTTTCCGAAGTAGTTTTGGGGGAATTTTACCAAAAAATTAATCCTTACTCCCCTTCTTCCTTCACTCCCAGCCGTTCCCAGAGTTCGTTGGCCTCTTCGCCCATAAAGGTCATCTGTGCGCCGCCTTTTAAGGAAATGACCAGTTCCGGTGTCGCCCGCGAATAATTGCTCGGCAGATACTGAACCGCCACCATCTCTTCCTCGATGAATCTCGCTGTTTTGGTCTTAAACCAGGTCATCTTTTTTATCCTCCAGACGTTTGAAACCGTTTTTTTTAACAAAACCTGAGTTCGACGTAAGTGATTTCGCCCACGAATCTGCGCCGATCGGGGCGAACAGATCCCAAAAACTTCCGGGCAAATTGTTAAAAATCAAAACAATTCGGATGATTCGCGTCCATTCGCGGGCCACTGAGATTTTATCGGACCGGGGTCAACTTTTTAACGTTCGACCTTTTGACCTTTGAATTATTGCCTTACTCCGATTTTTCTCCCCCGGTCATCAGCAATCCGATCTCTTCCTTGCTCGTTTGCGGATCAACCTCCGCGACGATCCGGCCTTCGCGGATCACAAGCAGGCGGTCGGCGAGAGCCGTAACTTCCTCCAATTCGGCCGAAACCAGCAAAATGGCGCTTCCGGCATCGCGCAGTCCGATTAGTTTGCGGTGAATGAATTCAATCGCTCCGATATCGACACCACGGGTCGGTTGAGACACCAAAAGCAGTTTCGGGTTGAGTTCGAATTCCCGGCCGATGATCAGTTTCTGCTGGTTTCCGCCGGAAAGAGATTTGGCCGACAGATGCGGATTTGGCGGGCGAACGTCGAAATTTTCGATGATCTCCCGCGTCCTCGCCTCGATGACACCCGCGTTCAAAAAACCTCCGGTCGCTACCGGTGGCCGGTAATGGACGCCGAGAATCGAATTTTCCTCCAGGTCCCTATCCAGAAGAAGCCCGCGTTTGAGACGATCTTCGGGGATGTGGGCGATCCCCAGTTCTTTCCGCCGTCTGGAGGACAAACGGGAGATCTCACCGTTCTCAAACCTGATCGAACCGCTCTGGATCTGCCTCAATCCGGCGATCGCCTCGATCAGTTCGGTCTGCCCGTTGCCTTCGATCCCGGCGATCCCGACGATCTCACCCGCCCGGACCTTTAGGGAAACGCCGTTCAAAGCGTGCCCGTGTTTTCCCGTCACCCGCAGTTCTTCGACCTCCAGAACACTCCCCTTCGGTGCGGCCGGCGTTTTTTCCACTCTCAACAGAACCTCCCGGCCGACGATCAGACGGGCCAGATCTTCCTGAGTGGTTTCGCTGGTCGTCACCTCGCCGACCGCCTTGCCGTCGCGCATCACGGTCACCCGGTCTGAAATGGCCAGCACCTCGTCGAGTTTGTGAGTGATAATGACGACCGTCTTGCCCTGCTCTTTCATCCGGCGCAGGATGTTGAAAAAATCCTCCACCTCCTGCGGCGTCAGAACTGCTGTCGGTTCGTCGAGGATCAAAAATTCTGCGTTCCGGTAGAGCGCCTTGAGGAGTTCGACCCGCTGTTCCGCCCCGACCGAAAGATCCTCGATCATGGCCCTGGGATCGACGCCCAGTTTGAGTTCGTTGGAAAGGGCCAGAATTTCCCGATTGGCCTTTTCCAGATCGAGATTGAACGCCCCGCCGGTCTCCATCCCGAGGACGATGTTTTCGGCCACGGTCATCGTATCGACGAGCATAAAATGCTGGTGAACCATTCCGATCCCGAGCCTTATGGCGTCCTCCGGCGAATTGATCTGAACCGGTTTGCCGTCGATCAGGATCTCCCCGCCATCGGCCCTGTAAAAACCGTAGGCGATCCGCATAATGGTCGATTTTCCCGCCCCGTTCTCGCCGACGATGGCGTGGATCGTCCCCTTTTCGATCTTCATCGAAACGTTGTCATTGGCGACCACGTCGCCGAAGGTTTTGGTTATGTTTTTCAGTTCGAGCATTGAAGTAATTAAAAGTTTAAAGGTGAAAAGGTGAAAAGGTGAAAAAGTTGGCTCTTTACCGGTTAAGGCATTTCAAGATATTTGCCTTTTTCACTTTTAAACTTTTTCACCTTTAAACTTTTTCACATTTGAATCTTCTACTAGTTCGCCATGGCGTCCGTTACTTTGATCTCGCCGTCGATGATCTTCTTTTTTGCCTCTTCGACATCTTCGATGGTTTTGGGGGCAATAAGCGGTTGGTTGTTTTCATCCATCGCGTAGGCGACGCCCTCTTTGTCGAGGCCGAAAACGTGAAAACCGCCCTTGAACTTCCCTTCCTTAACTTCCTTGACGACATCGTAAACGGCGTTATCGACCCGTTTGACCATCGAGGTCAGAACGAACCCGGGTTTGACGCCGTTTTGATTGGAATCGACGCCGATGACAAAGCGGTTGGCCTCGCCCCGGTCGTTCAGGCCGTACTGTTCGACGGCGTCAAAAGCGCCGAGCCCCGAATTGCCGGCCGCCGTAAAGATCACATCGGCTCCTTTTTCGATCTGCGAAAGCGCCAGTTCCTTGCCCTTTCCGGGATCGTTCCAGGCGGCGTCCGTCACGCCGACGTAATTGGCGTAAACCTTGATGTTCGGGTTGACCGATTTGGCCCCCTCCTCATAGCCGGTCTTGAACCGATGGATCAGAGGAATGTCCATTCCCCCGACGAAACCGAGAACGCCGGTCCGGCTCTTTTCCGCCGCGATCATTCCGACCAGATACGAACCCTCGTGCTCGCGAAAAACCAACGAAGCGACGTTTGGCATCGGATTTCCCTGATCGTCATTGATGACCCCGTCGATGATGGCGAATTTGATGTTCGGATAATCCTTGGCCACTCTGGCCATGATCGGACCCTGAGCGAAACCGACGCCGATTATGAGATCGAAATCCTCCTCGGCAAAAGCCCGCATGGCCGGCTCGATCGAGGTCGGATTTCCCGGTTCGACGTCCCGCAAAACGATGTCCAGGTCCTTTCGGGCGTGTTTGACGCCTTCCCAGGCGGCGGCGTTAAAGGAACGGTCGTTCTTGCCGCCGATGTCAAAGACGATCCCCACTCTGATCTTGTTCTCATCGGTGGCGCTGGCGGAAGATCCGCAACCGGTCGCCATCAAACCGAACGCCAAAATAATCAAAAACAAAAAAAGCTTCACTTTCATCTTTTACTCCGAAAACTTCATCCCCGTTTTTTCTGTCAGGCAACGATTTCCTTGACGAGTTCGAAACGGCGGACGTTTTTTTCCAGCCCGATCTTATAGGCCATCTGAAGGCGGGCCAGCACTTTGGCGGCCTGGGTCTCGGTCCGGCAGAAAAGCCTACCGAGCGGTTCGTGTTCTTTCACCCGGTCTCCCAGTTTTTTATCGCAGGCGTAACCGACTGCGTGATCGACCGGGTCGCCCGGTTTGAGCCGACCGCCGCCGATCATCGAAACGGCCCGGCCGATTTCTCTCGCGTCGATCCCCAAAATAAAACCGCCTTCGGGAGATTTGATTTTCACTTCCAGCAAACTGTTGTCCAGCAAAATTTCCGGCCGGTCGCAGATCCCCGGTTTTCCGCCTTGGGCGCGGACGTTTTTTCGGAATCTTTCCAGCGCCTCGCCGTTTTCCAAAACCTCCCTGATCCGGGCTTTGGCCCTCCGGTTCGACGAAACCGTTCCGGTCATCACCAACAGGCGGGCGGTCAGTTCCGCCGCCAGGGCGAGAGTCGGCCGGTTCAGTTTGTCCACCTCGTTCCGCAAAAGGCGGACGCATTCATAGACTTCCAGAGAGTTTCCGACATAATGTCCGAGCGGCTGATTCATATCGGTGATCAGAGCCTCGGTTCGAACCCCGAAAGATTTTCCGGTTTTGACCAAAGCCTTGGCCAACCGGCGGGCCTCCCTTTCGCTTTGCATAAAGGCCCCGGTCCCGGTCTTGACGTCCAGAACCAGACAATCGAGTCCCTCGGCCAGTTTTTTCGACATGATCGAACCGACGATCATCGGGATCGATTCGATGGTGGCGGTGGCGTCCCGCAAAGCGTAGAGCTTTTTGTCGGCCGGGACGATCTGATCGGTTTGACCGGCCATGGCAAAACCGCATTTTTTGATTATTTGTTTAAATTTTTCCCCGGAAAGCCCGACGTTGTAACCCGGGATCGATTCCAGTTTGTCGAGCGTCCCGCCGGTATGGCCGAGACCGCGTCCCGAGATCATCGGCACCAGAAGCCCGCAGGCGGCCGCCAGAGGGGCAATGATCAAAGAGGTTTTATCCCCGACCCCGCCGGTCGAATGTTTATCGGCCACCGGCGCTCCGAGATCGGAAAAATCGAAGACCTCGCCCGAACGGAGCATGGCCTCGGTCAACGAATTCTGCTCGCGCAGACTGAGCCCGTTGATGTACATTGCCATCACCAGAGCCGCGATCTGGTAATCGGTCCAACTGCCGTCGATGACGCCCCGAATGAATATTTTTACATCCTCGGGGGTGAACCTTCCGCCATCCCGTTTTTTCCGGATTAAGTCCTGTGGATTCATCTCTGTAAATTTAGCAAAATTTGTACAAACGATATATCTTTATTTATTTTTTTTCAAAATAATATTTATTTTTTTTCGCCTATGAGGCATAATTAACCATTATGATGAAGTCTATCCTATCAATTATCGTATTCACTTTGACATTTGGTTTTTCGGTTCTTTTGATCGGTTTGGTTTTCGGTTTCCCCGAAAAAGAAAGCGTCGCCGAAGTCTTCGAAATTCGAAGTTCGCATACGCGTTGCCTCAACCAAAGCCAGAGAAACATCGAATCTTTGCTTCGTCGGGACATCAACAAAGGGGACGAAAGAAGTTCCGAGATCCGGGAGATTTTCAATCAGCGGAGAGCCACTACCTATCAAACCAATATTTCGGATTATTCCCAATATATCAGGGAGTACGTCGATTATTCGGAAAACCTCGATGATTCGAGAGTTCCGGCCGATTTCCAGAAAAAATGGCGGGCTCACATGAAGGCCTGGCGGACTTATTCCGACTTTCTTCATAAAACCGCTATTTCCTCGGAAAAAATGAGCGAAACGACCTTCGCCCAACTGGAAGATGACTACAACTCGGAGATCACCCGAACCTGGTATGATGTTCTCAGCAATGCCGAAGAATATTATCCGGGGATTCGAAGAAAACTCGGGCAGTAGAAAGTGAATCGTTTTTTTAACCGGCGCCGGGCAAACTCAAAGTAAGTTCTTTTAGTTTGCCGGCAGGTTTTTTCTTGCCGGAATCCAAAGTGTTGTTAAAAAAAGAGCTGTCCGATCGGACAGCTCTTTTTTTTGCCTTTTCAAACCTCGGCCAACAAAACCACCGCTTCGGCCCGAACGGCGTTTTCCGCCCCGACGGAATCGAGTTTTTCATTGGTTTTGGCCTTGATGCTGACGGCCGAAACCTCGATCTCCAGCGCCCTGGCCAGATTCTCTCTCATCTCGTCGATGAAGGGTCGCAGTTTGGGATTCTCAAGGGTAATGACCGAATCGAGATTAGCCACGGAAAACCCCTTCTCCCGCATCCGCCGGACCGCCTCGGCCAAAAAAACGAAACTGTCCGCTCCCCGCCACTTCGGGTTTCGATCCGAAAAATGGAGGCCGATGTCGCCGAGGGCCAAAGCCCCGAGAATGGCGTCCGTTACCGCATGGGTCAGGGCGTCGGCGTCCGAGTGACCGACCGCCCCTTTTTCGGAGGGTACGCGGACCCCGCCCAAAATAAGCGGCCCATCCGGAGCCAGACGGTGTATGTCGTTTCCAAAACCGATCCTAAACATTTTTTTTATCGAAAACCCGTAACCGAAATCCTTAATTTTCCTTATTCGGCATTTTCGGCCATTTGCCGCAAATAATATTCGGCCAAAATCAAATCCTCCGGAGTTGTCACTTTAATATTTCGCGGACCTCCCTCAACCGGGGAAATGGTTCTTCCGGTCCTCTCCACCAGAAAACATTCGTCGGTGGCGCTTTCGCCGAGGTCGGCACCGGCGAAAGCGTCTTTCAAGATTTGGTACCTGAAACATTGCGGGGTTTGAGCCCGACGCAGATTTTCGCGGTTTATCGTTCCGGTGATCCGGCCCCTTTCTACCTTCTTGACCGTATCGGTCATCGGGGCCACCAGACAGGCGGCTCCGGTTTGTTCGGCTTTTTTGACTGTCCGGGCTATTTCCGAAATGGTAATCAGAGGTCTGGCTCCATCGTGAACGGCAACGATCCGAGCCATTTTCCCATCGATCTCGCTCAAACCGTTGCGAACCGACTCGGCCCGGGTCTTTCCGCCCGCGATCACTTTTTCCAATTTGTTAAAGCTGAATTTTTCGGAGACTCTGGCGAATTCTTTCAGAAAATCCGGGGACAGGACCAAAATTATCCGGTCGATGGCCGGACAGGATTCGAAACGTTCCAATGTGTGGATAATAACCGGCTTGCCCAAAACCTCGACAAATTGCTTGGGTTTTTCGCCACCGAATCTGGTTCCGCTGCCGGCGGCGGCGATGATGGCAATGTTCATAAATCGGTTTGGGGCCAAATGCTTCTTTCGGAAGGCCGTTTGCTTCAGAAAACGAAATCGTTTCATCGGCCACGGTAGGGAAAGAGATCCGGTGAAAAAAGGTTTTCCGCCTTAAATCATCTCCCGGCGCGCTCTCTGACTGAAATAATCCTTCCGCCAGTTCAGGTCTCTGATTGCTAAATTCTTTCCGGCGTTAATCGACCTCTTCGATGATCGTGTTCTGGCGAAGTTCCCGCGTTGCCGAGCGGAAATTGCCCGAACGCGAATCGTGAATGCTGGCCTGCGATTCCTCGTTATCGTTGGTTTCCTCCCAAAGCCGACCGAAGATCATTTTTCCGGCCGTCGTTTGAAGAACGCTGGTTACCGCAATATCGGCAGTTTTTCCGATCAGTTTCCGGGCGTTGTCAACCACCACCATCGTTCCGTCATCGAGATAAGCGACACCCTGATTGTATTCCTTGCCTTCTTTCAAAATAAACACGCGCATCGCCTCTCCGGGAAGAACCACGGGTTTTAAGGCGTTGGCCAGTTCGTTGATGTTAAGGACGCTGACGCCGCGAAGTTGCGACACCTTATTCAAGTTGAAATCGTTGGTGACGATGACGGCCTCAAGCTGTTTGCCGAGTTCGATCAGTTTCAGATCGACCTCTTTGACGTGCGGAAAATCGGTCTCGACTATCTGAATATCCAACTGGTTGTTGTTGCGAAGACGCTGGAGCATATCGAGCCCCCGGCGTCCGCGTTGTCGTTTCGAGGAATCGGGCGAATCGGCCACCTGTTGCAGTTCGGTCAGGATGAATTGCGGGATGATCAGCGTGCCGCTTAAAAAACCGGTTTCCGAAACATCCGCGATCCGGCCGTCGATGATGACCGAGGTGTCGAGGATCTTATAGTCGCGCTTGACGTTCTTATCCTTGAAAATCCCGCCGAGAGCCGACAGATCAAGATAATCTCCTTTGGCCGCCCCGACCATCAATCCGACAAATCCCATAAAGAAAACCAGCGACAGGGTCAGAAAGGCTTTCATCTCCGGGGGCACCGCCTGGGTGTCCTGCAAGATTACCAGCAAACCGATCAAAAAAGCCCCGAAAACCCCGAGGATCGATCCGATCGCCGCGCCGATCAGGGTTTTCAAAGTGGCCCGGCGGACGCGCATTTCAAAGAGTGTGATGCAAAATCCGACCAAAATGCCGAGTCCGGACGAAAGGAAACGACTGGCCTGACTCCAGGTTTCCCCCTCGCCGCGCAAAATTCTAAGAGGGTCGAGCAAATAACCGACCATCGCCAGAAAAAGCACGAAACCTATTCTTATTATGAGAACATCTAGCTTCATTACAACCTAATATTAGCACGAATCCATTTTATCTTATAGGAATAATTAAAACTTTAAGGATGTTTTTTGCTACCCGACCGACAAGACCTGTCCGTTAAGCCCGACGGCCTCCGAAGAAAGCAGATAGATGACCGCCCGGGCGACATCATCCTCGGGAATTCCCCTTTTCGGTCGAAAAAGTTCCGGATCGAGGATTTCTTTTTTTGGAAACCTGTCCTCTCCCCGGAGGATCTCGACGCAGTTGACCCGAAATTTCGTCCCCAACTCCTTCGCCAGTGATTTGGTTAAACCGATCAAAGCGGCCTGCGCGGCCGAAAGGGCGGGATTTTCCGATCCACCATAAGCCACATTGACGATCACCGGTTTGGGCCTCGGTTCCATCAAACGGAGCGCCTCGCGGGTGACGAAAAAGGTCGATTTGACGCAGGCGTCGAAAACGCCGGTGAATCCCGCCTCATCGGTTTCCCGGAATCCGGATTCGACCCGGGCGGTACGGGTATTGATCAAAAGATCCAACCGGCCGAAAAGTTTTTCGGTTTCATCGACCAGCAATTTCGCGCCTTCGCATTGGCCCGGATCGGCCTCAACCGCATTGGCCAGAGTACCGAGGGCGCGGAGTTCCCCGAGGGCGCTTTCGGTTTCGGGCGAATTTTCCGGATAACCGACGATCACATAAGCGCCGTAAAGAGCGAGTTGGAGCGCGATGGCCCGGCCGACCGGTTCGGCCCCGTCGGTGATCAAAGCGACCTTTTCGGCGAAGGTATGTGTCCCCGGTGTCGGCATAAAATTTCCATTTGTAATCTGCGGTTAAAAAAAGGACCGGATCTTTCCCGGAAAAAATTCAGGATGTTTCAAATTATTATCCGTAATAATCCGTCCGATCCGCCAGATCCGCGCCCCTTTTTTCCATTTCAAAAACCAAATTTCCTAATCCTTTTTGGGCCTTTGATCCTCGGGAACGTTGATGAAAATATCCTCGTATTTTTCGTAACCGTCCTTGACGACGTCCATCAGGTTTGATTTGTCGATGACCTTCGGCTCGATAAAAACAAAGGGTATCTCCCGATCCACGGCCTTCATCGTTTTGCTTGTTTCGACCTTTTCGCCCCGAGCCAGTTTGACGGCCGCATCGACGGCGGCAAAGGCCAAGGGTTGGATCGGTTTGTAAACCGTCATCGATTGTTCGCCCTGTGCGATCCTTTGAAGGGCGTCGATCTGGGCGTCCATCCCGGTTACAACCACCTTCCCGGCCAGCCCCTGCGTTTTCAAAGCCTGGATGGCCCCGCCGGCCGTTCCGTCATTCGAACAGACAAAAGCGGCTATGTCATTGTTGTTTTGGGTCAAGGCGTTCTCGGCGATCTTGAGGGCGTTCTCGGGCAACCAGTTGACGGCGTGCTGATCGGCCACGATCTTGATGTCGCCCCGATCGACCGCCGGTTTCAGGACTTCCAGTTGAGCCTCCTTGATGATCTGGGCGTTGTTGTCGGTCGATGCGCCGTAGATCATCACGTAATTCCCCTTGGGTTTCTCTTTTAGCGCGTACTCGGCCTGCATCCGTCCGGCGGTCGAATGCAGGTGCGAGACGAAAAGATCCAATTGGTCGCTCTGGATCAGCCGGTCGTAGCTGATGACGGGAATCCCCTGTTTTTTGGCTCTCTCGACGCCGGCCGCCGAAACCAGTCCGTTGTGCGGGGCGATGATCAGAACGTCGATCCCGAGGGTTAAAAGATTGTCGATCTGTTTGAGCTGTTTTTCGTCGTTGCCGTCGGCCACCGTCACGATAACTTCGGCGCCCTTTTCGGCGGCCCGTTTTTCGATCAGTTCCTTGTCCTTGACCCAATGCTCTTTAAGCGTGTCCATCGAAAAACCGATCCGCACCTTTCCATCCGGTTTTTTTGCGGGCGGGTTTTCCCCTTCGACCGGCGCCTTGACGCAGGAGGCGAAAAGTAGGGCCGAGAAGATCAACAAAACACAGAAAATTTTTTGCATATCAATTTTACTCCGAATTTTTTCCAATTTTTTGCTTCCTGTAAAAGCGAGAATATGTTTTCAAAGCGCAGGCAAGCAAGAGGGGGAGGCGTTTTTTTACAAATTTCTTTCCGAACCTTCCTCAGCCGGGGATCTCTCCGAAATCGGAAAAATCCGGCATCGCCCCTTTTTTCGAGGCCAGGAAAGCGCCGGTCCGGTTGGCGAAATCGTTGGTTTTCTGCAAATCCCAACCCCGCAAGATCCCGTGAACCAGCCCGGCAGTGAAAGCGTCGCCCGCCCCGACCGGATCGCCGACCCGGATCGGACGACCTGCCGATCGTGAAATCCTTCGGCCGGAGATCAAAAGACCGCCCTCATTTCCGCAGGTGATGCAAACCAGACGGAGCTTGAATTTCTCCATCAAATTCCGGGCGCACCCGACCCGATCCTCGGGATCGAATCCGAACATCAGGCCGATTTTCGGAAATTCCTCGTGGTTGACCTTGAGAACATCCGCCGCCCGCATTGACCGATCCAGAATTTCCGGTGAAAAAAAATCCCGCCGCAGATTGACGTCAAAAATCACCCGGGTTTTCTCACCCGCCGAGCCGATCAATTTCCCGACCGTTTCGCGCGATTTTCCGCTGCGCTGAGCCAGAGTTCCGAAACAAATCGCATCGGCCGACCGGGCGACCATTTTCCAGGGTTCGGAAAAATCCAGATGATCCCAGGCAACATCCTCGACGATCTCGTAATGCGGCTGACCTTCGACGAATTCCACCCGGACCCTTCCGGTCGGGTGTTCCGGGTCGATCTGGATGAGATCCGAAACAACCCCTTTGTCATTTAATTGTCCGATGATCTCCGCTCCCTCCGGGTCGTTTCCGACGCGACTCAAAACCAATCCGCGATTGCCCAGTTGACCCGCCACATAGGCGAAATTGGCCGGCGCACCGCCGAGTTTTTTCCCGTCGGGCATAATGTCCCAGAGGATCTCGCCGACCCCGACCATTTTGAAAGCTTCTTCCAAATTCTTTTCCTTATCGGGTCATTGATTAAAAAAAAGACCTTCCGCCCGATTTACAATTGCGTCATTTGACGAAAACCTTATAGCCCCAGGGTTCGAGTTCGATCCGGCTCGCCCCGGTAAGATCGACCGCCTCGCCCGAAAAATACTCGGTATATTTTCCGCTGAAAAGTTTTTCGTCCTTAAATGAAACATTTTGCTTTTCGGCGGAAAAATTCATCAAAGCGAAAACCTTGTCCCGATCGTTCCCTCGAACGAAACTGAGAACTTTCGCCGGGGCGTCGTTGGGAACATGGATCATCGTCGCTCCCCAACGGGCGTTCCAGAGCGCGGTGTTCTTGTGTTTCAGGGCGAAGAGTTTCCGGTAAAGCTCCCCGTTCGGATGCTCTTTCCAATCGATCGGGTCCTTCTCAAAAAACTCCAGGCGTTTTGTGTTCCCGGCCTCCTGCCCGTTGTAGATCAAAGGCATTCCCTCGCCGACCACCGACAGGACGATGGCCGCTTTGAGAGCGTCGCCGAACTGCTCGAACTCGGTTCCCTCCCAGGCGTTTTTGTCGTGGTTGCTGACGAAGATCATCCGCATCGTGTTTTCGGGAAAAGCGCTCTCGTTCCAGGAATAATAAACGAAAAGCCCGCTCAGATCCTTGCGCTCGCCCTTGGCCACGGCCACCATCGCATCGTACCAGGTCCAGGCGTAGGTCATGTCGAAAGCCTCGGCGTGAAGATCGCGCGATTCCCATTCGGCCAGCATAAAGACCGGCTTGATGGAATCGAGTTCCTTGCGGACATTGTTCCAGAAATCGACCGGCACGAAACCCGCCACATCGCAACGGTAACCGTCGATGTCCGTTTCCCTGACCCAGTATGTCATCGCCTCGGTCATATATTTTCTGAGCCCCTCGTTCCGGTAATCGAGATTGATGATGTCCGACCAGTCCCACCAGGGTGTCGGCCGGAAATCGCCTTTGTAATCCTTTTCGTACCAGTCGGGATGCTCCCCGGTCAGTTTGTTGTCCCAGGCCGTGTGATTGGCCACCCAATCCAAGATCACGTACATTCCCCGGTCGTGGGCCGCCCTGACGAATTGTTTGAGGTCTTCAAGCGTTCCGAACTCCTGGTTGACGCTGTAATAATCTCTGACCGAATAGGGACTTCCGAGGGTTCCCTTGCGGTTTTTAACGCCGATCTCGTGAATCGGCATCAACCAGATGATGTCAACGCCGAGTTCCTTCAAACGCGGGAGTTGCATCTCGGCGGCTTTGAAAGTTCCCTCGGGAGTGAACTGCCGCGTGTTGATCTGATAAATGACGGCGTTTTTCGACCATTCGGGGTGTTTTATTTTCACATAAGGCGTCGGTTGGTAGGGATTTGAATTGGTTTCGGTCATATTGTTTTGGTAACAGCCGGCGGTCGCCAAAAGAAAAACGGCCAGAACTGATATTACGGTGATCCGCATCGAACATCTTCTCCCTCAAAATTTGAAAAATCGTTTTTTTTAACCGACTTCCGTCTTCCGAAATTCTCCGCCTCGCGAACGAATTGCCCGGTAAAAAAAACGTTTTTTTTGATGAGCTTAAATTACCACAAATTAATTTCAGTCAAAAGACGGAGCGGGTTTTCTATTTTGTGTTTTTTTGCGAAAATTCAAATATGGCCAAAAAACCCTCAACCATCTACACCTGCCAGGAATGCGGACGGCAGGAAAGGAAATGGCACGGACAATGCCCCGATTGCGGTAAATGGGACACCTTTGTCGAAGAGGTCTTTCGTCCGACCGTCGGAGCCTTTTCCAAAACCGGAGCCAAGATCTCGGGTCTTCGAAACACCCAACCGATCTCTTACGGCGAGATCGAATCACAGGACGACGCCCGGACTTCGAGCGGGATCGAGGAGTTTGACCGGGTTCTGGGCGGCGGCATCGTCGCCGGTTCGCTGGTTCTGATCGGCGGCAGTCCGGGGATCGGCAAATCGACCATCATCATTCAGATCGCCGACCGGCTGAGCCAAACCGACAAACAGGTGCTCTATATTTCGGGCGAAGAGAGCGAGCGTCAGATCAAGATGCGGGGCGAACGCCTCGGCCTTAACGCCGAAAACCTCTTTCTCCTTCCGGAGACCAATCTGGAGGCGATCCTGACCGAAATCGAACGGCTGAAACCCGATTACATCATCGTCGATTCGATCCAGACGGTTTTCAGTCAAACCATCGAATCGGCTCCCGGTTCGGTTTCGCAGGTTCGCGAGGTCGCCGGTCAGTTCATGATCCTGGCCAAATCGACCGCCACGCCGGTCTTTCTGATCGGGCACGTTACCAAGGAAGGGTCGATCGCCGGCCCGAAGGCGCTCGAACACATCGTCGACACGGTGCTTTATTTCGAAGGCGACCGCCATCACAACCACCGGATCATCCGGGCGACCAAGAATCGTTTCGGGGCCGCCAACGAGATCGGCGTTTTCGAAATGACCAATCAGGGTCTGATCCCGGTCGGAAATCCTTCGGAGGTTTTTTTGCAGGAACGCCCCGAAGGGGCCAGCGGTTCGGTCGTGACGGTTTGTATGGAGGGGACGCGGCCGATGCTGGTCGAGGTTCAGGCGCTGGTTTCGGGGACGAAATTCGGTTCCGGACGCCGGATGGCCCAGGGCTTCGATTACAACCGGACCTCGCTTTTGATCGCCGTAATGGAAAAACGCCTCGGCTTCCAACTGGCCGGGGACGACGTTTTCGTCAATGTCGCCGGAGGGCTTGAAATCGATGAACCGGCCGCCGATCTGGGCGTCATCGCGGCCATCGCTTCGAGTTTTCGCAACCTGCAAATACCGCCCGAAACCGCCGTTTTCGGAGAAGTCGGCCTGACCGGAGAGGTTCGGGGAGTCCTTCAGGCGCAAAGTCGCGCGCGCGAGGCTCAAACCCTCGGGTTCAAGAAACTGATCCTCCCGGCCTCGAACAAAAAAGGGTTGGAGAAATTACTGGGAATCCGCGTCGTCGGAGTTCGCAATCTGGAGGAAGCTCTGGAGGAGTTGTTTTAAAAGAGTGAATTCACGCGGTTGAAAATATCATTCTCCAAAAGTTTTTCCCAAGTCATTTTTTTTCCAAACCGGCCATCACACGGTTTTTATTTCCTATCCGACAAGTGGAAGATCCAGCGCGGCGTTTTCCTCGGGTTTTTTCAAAGGGATCTGTTCACACAAAAAATCCGGAACCCGGGTGTTTTCCAGCGGTTTCGAGAATAAATATCCCTGGCCGAAACTGCATTGGAGTTCCCTCAGAAGCCCGGCCTGTTGTTCGGTTTCGACGCCCTCGGCGATGACCTCGAAGTCGAGGATCTTGGCCAGCATGACGATCGTCCGAACGATCTCGCTGTTTTCCCGGCCGAGGTGCATCCGCCCGACGAACGAACGGTCGACCTTGAGATAGTTGATCGGCAAATGGTGGAGGTAACTGAGACTCGAATAGCCGGTTCCGAAATCGTCGATGCTCAATTGGACGCCGAGGTCTCTCAGTCGCTGCATTATCTGGATGGCGTTCTCGATATTTTCCATCAGATGACTTTCGGTCACCTCCAGTTTTAGGTGCCTGGGATCCAACCCGGTTTCGCTCAGAATCTCGGAAACCCTTTCCGCCAGATTTTCTCTGCGGAATTGTTTGCAGGACAAATTGACGCTGATGGACAATTCGGCGTAATCCGGGTTGGAAAGATGCCATTCCCTCATCTGACGACAGCTTTCCGCCAGAACCCAGTCGCCGATCTCGATGATCATTTCATTTTCTTCGGCAATCGGGATGAAATCGGCCGGCGAAACCATTCCCCGGACCGGATGAACCCAGCGCAACAATGCCTCGAAACCGATGATCCGTCTGGTGCCAAGCTCGACGATCGGCTGGTAGTGGACCCGAAATTCCCTCCGCTCCAGAGCGAGCCGCATCTCGGTCTCCAATTGAAGCCGCCGGTCGGCCTTTTCGTGCATATCCTCGGAAAAGACCTCGTACCGCCCTTTGCCTGATTCCTTGGCCCGGTACATCGCTATGTCGGCGTCCCGCAGGATCTCCTCCGCTTTTCGGTAACTGGAACTGCTGAGCGCGATGCCGATGCTGGTCGTGATGTAGATTTTCCGGTCGTTAAGGATGAACGGGTCTTTGAGCGAATTCTGAATTCTTTCGACGACCGCCAGGACATCCTCGATCCCGCTGATCTTCTCCACCAGAACGGTAAATTCGTCGCCCCCGAGACGGGCGATGATGTCTCCGGGACGAACGCAGGATTCGAGCCTTCTGGCAAATTTTATCAAAAGGTTGTCGCCTTCGAGGTGTCCGAGCGAATCGTTGATGACCTTGAAACGGTCGAAGTCAAGGAACAACAGGGCAAATTCCGGAGACTCGTTTCTGGTTTCCCGGTTGGTGGCCTGCTGGAGATGTTCCTTCAAAAATATGCGGTTGGGCAACCCGGTAAGCGCATCGTGAAGAGCGGTGTAAAGCAGTTTTTGCTCGGACTGTTTTCTTTCGGTGATATCGGTGTGAACGCTCATCGAACCGGTGATCCGGCCCTCGTTTTCGAAAATCGGCGTGGCTCCGACCAACGACCAGATGGTTTCTCCGAATTTGGTTTTGATCTTGACCTCGTATTTTTCCGAAAATCCCTTGAGAAGCCGTTCTCCTTTTTTCCGGAAGATCCGGCGGTTCTCCTCATCGAATAAAAGCAGGGAGGCGTTCTTCCCGACCAATTCCGACCTCGAATAACCGACCATCCGGCAGAAGTATTCATTGACAAAGAGAATGTTGCTTTCCCGATCAAGCTCAAGGACGCCTTCGTTCATACTCTCGATCAGGGTTCTGAACTTATATTCGCTCTCCCGCAAGGCCCGGTTGGCCCTGACCATCGATGAAATATCCCGATTGATGCTCAGAACGGCCTCCTTTTCCTGGAATTCAATCAGGGAATAGTTGACCAGAAGGTTTATCGGAGTTTTGTCTTTTTTGAAATGGACCGCCTCAAAAGCCCCCGGGGTTCGAGGCGATAAAAGGTCCGAAGGGGCATCTTCGGTATTTTCCGGATTTCCTGAGATCTGCCCCATTTTCATCCCGATGAATTCCTCGCGAGGGTAACCGTATTTCTTGCAGGCCTGATCATTGACATCGAGGATTTCCTGACTTTCGGGTTCGAAAATGATGATCGAATCATTGGCCAGTTTAAACAGGTTCTGATATTCCTCGGATTTTCGGATCGCCTCCTGAACGCGCTTCCGTTCGGTGATATCGCGAATGATGGCGGTAAAAATCTTGTTTCCGTCCGAATTGTATTCCCCGAAAGATATTTCGACCAGAAATTCGTTTCCGTCCCGATGCAGCGCCGGAACCTCAACCGAATGCCAGGCAATGCTCTTTTTTCTGGTTTTCAGAAACCGCTTCATTCCCTCCAAATGAGCCTCCTGCAAACGGGGCGGAATCAGTATTGAGAGATTTTGACCGACCAATTCCTCCGCCTGGTATCCGAAAACCTTTCGACACGCCTCATTGGCAAAAAGGATCACATTTCGGGTGTCGATGGTGATAATGGCGTCCGAGGCCGAGTCGGTTACGGTCCGGTACCGGGCCTCGGAATCCTTCAAAGCCTGTTCGGCCTTGACCCGGGTCGTTATGTCCCGGACGACGGCCTGAAAACCTTCGAATTTGCCGCCCTTGTAAACCAACTGGACGTTTTGACCGATCCAGATCTGGGTTCCGTCGTGTTTCCTTACGGGAAATTCGTGGTAACTCGTCGGCGTTCCCTCCAGAAGCTGTTTCTGGTAAAACCGCCGGACCTTTGTCTGAAAAGTTTCCGGGATCAGATCGGTGTACAAAAGGTCCCGGTCCCTTTCCAGATCGTAACCCAAGGTGTTGGAAAAAGTCTGATTTACAAAAATGAACTTTCCGTCCTGATCCATTCGAAAAATGATGTCCCCGGCGTTCTCTATGACCGAACGGTATTTTTCTTCGCTGGCATCGAGCTTGGCCGTCCGGTAGGCGTGCTGCCACATCTCCTTCATATTGCGGATGCAGGAAAGGAACAGAAAAATATCGATAAAAAACACCCAACCGCCGTGTTCGATCCAACGCCAGTGGCTGGCCGTCAAAACCCCGAACACCGACTGGGGATAATAAATCCCGCGAAACAGGTGATCGATCAGGACCAGCACGGTGGCGGGAACCAAAACCCTCCAATCACGATAAAAGGAGAGAAAGGCCAATGAACCGAAAATATGAAAATGTGTTTCGATCCGCCCCCCGGTGACGTGGATCAACAGAACCGACATCAGGATCTGGCCGACGGCAATGGTGTACCGGGTTATCGGTTTTCCGGTTTGGGTCAATGCCAGTATGATCGGAACCACGCTGATCAAACCGCCCAGGAAAACGGCGGCCCAGATATGGATGTGAATAAAACTGCTTTGTCCGATCCAGGTTTTCGGAGAAATGACCAGAACCGCCACCACCGCGGCCAACCACTGCAGGGCCATCAAAACGGCAAACATCCGGTCGGTTTCGCAACAGATCTGATTCCAGTTGGCCGCGAAATTTTTCCGGGTTTGTTCCCTGATGGCGATTTGATCTTCAAACGGATCGGTGGAATTGATAAAGGTGTTCACAAAATTTATTTCCCCGCTAAAACTGGTGGTGATGTTTCTCAAAACCTCTTTCTTCAAAATCCCGAAAGACTTTGGCGGATTCTAAATCTCCGTTTCGGAAAAATGGACTTCAAAAGGAAAATAGTTCTTTCCCTCACGTCATTTTTTCGGCTGAAAAAAATGCAGGTTTAAGGTTCCGGAAACAGGGGGGCCGTCAATTTCCGGTTCGGGCGGAAACGGGAAATCGGGTTCGGGTGACCGGAAAAAACTTGGGGACACAATTTTATCCAAATGGGAGAATTTCATGGGTTGAGTTTTTTTATGAGGGGAATCCGGGTTGAGTTGTCTTGGGCTCCAATTAATTGTTCTACGCCATTTGGGCGTTCAACGCTATTTAACCACATTTTATTAATTTTAACAACAAAAATTGTTGTCATTAACTAAACACAAACTCAATTTTGGGTTTATTATGGAAAAAATGAAAGCCACTTTTTCGGAATCCGATATGGCAGGGTTCCTGAGCGAAATCAAAAGGTTTCAGCCGCCCGCACTTTCTTTGCCGGGACGGACCCCGGTTCACGTGGTTTACGGCGGGGCGCACTTGTTTTCGGCGGAAACCTCTGAAAAACTGGGGCGTCTGGCCTTAAACTCGATCGATCGTTTCGCCCCCGATTTCGCCGCCCTGGCCAAAGCGCTGTGGCTTAAGGGCTGCGAAAACCTGCCCGATTTTGACGAATATCGCGAGGAACTGGAATTCCAACTGACGGATGATCCGGAACGCATCCGAAAGGAAAACCCCGACGCCTCGTTCGCCTGGACGATCTTTCAAAAAACCATCGACAAACTGCGGCGCGAACCGGTCGAGGATCTGAGGATCGATTTTGAGGACGGTTACGGGATCAGAACCGACCCCGAAGAAGACGGCCACGCAATTAGGGCCGGGGCCGAACTGGCCCGCGCCTTCATTGAGGGAAAACTCCCTCCGTTCGCCGGCTTTCGGATAAAGGCCCTTTCGCCCGAGACGGGAAAAAGGGCGCTCCGAACCCTGGATTTATTTTTGTCGGAAATGCTGGAAAGAACCGCCGGTTCCCTTCCCGCCAACTTTGCCGTCGCTCTGCCGAAGGTCCGGCGAAAAGAAGATGTCGGGCTGTTGGCCGATGTTCTCGAACGCTTTGAGCAGCGTAACGGGATGGAAAGAGGTTCGATCAAACTTGAGATCATCATCGAAACGGCCGCGGCCATCATCAACGAAAAAGGCGGGATCGCCCTCCGTGAATTGGTCGAGTCTTCGGGCGGCCGTTGCGCGGCGGTTCATTTCGGAGCCTACGATTACACCGCCGGTTTCGGGATCAGCGGAACGCATCAACATCTCGGCCACGAAGCCTGCAACTTTGCCCGACAGATGATCCAGACCGCTCTGACGCCGCTCGGGATTCGGCTGTCCGATTCCGTTACAACCGAAATGCCGGTTCCGGTTCATCGCGGGGATGAACTGACCCGGATTCAAACGGAGGAAAACCGACAGGCGGTATTTCGGGGCTGGAGGCGGCATTTCAACAACGTAACCCGGTCGCTGATCAACGGCTTTTACCAAAGCTGGGATCTTCATCCGGCCCAGCTCGTCGCCCGCTACGCCGCCGTTTACGCCTTTTTTCACGAAACCCGGACAATTCAGGCCGAACGTCTCCGGGGTTTTCTGGATCAGGCCACCCGGGCTTTGCTGACCGGAAATCAATTCGACGATGCGGCCAGCGCTCAGGGGCTTTTGAACTTCTTTTTAAGGGGACTGAGTTGCGGGGCTTTTTCAGAATCAGAGATCCTGCGGTCGGTCAATTTGAGTCCGGAAGAACTTCGGACCGGATCCTTTTTCCAAATAATGGAGGGACGCAAAAAAAGATCCGCCCCGTGACCAGAGCGGAAATCAGACCATAATTCGAGACTTAAAACAGGTCATTGATCGAAAGAATGTCTTCGAGGACCTCTTCTTTTTTTCGAACCCGGTCGCTGATCTTCGGCATCGGGTTATTGTTTTTATCGAAATACTTTTTTGGCTGGGCGAAGGGATCGATCTGTCCGGGCAAACCTTTCTCCCGCAGGGTTTCCGTAATGATCCGGCCGACCAGTTCCTGTTCGAACTGGGTTATTTCCTGAAACGTAACTCCGATCCCGTTATCCGGAAAAACGTAAACCGCCTTGCATTGAAGCGGCAGGAAATTTTTATTGGGAAGCCGGGCCAAAAGCCGGAATTCATCGCCGACGAAAATATTTTCGTCCCATTCCAGCAGGCATCCGCCGATGCTGATCTGGTGCAGGATTGTTTCGATCGACTCGCCGTATCTGTTTTGCCGAAAAGCGGGAAGATCCAGCGAAAATCTGATGTGTTGTCTTTGTTCAATTGACATCTTAGAAATTACAGGGAGGCTGATTCTTGCTATGTAATCACAAAACCAACGCCTATTTTACAGATTTTTACCCGATAAATGCAATCTATTTGTTAAATCGAAAAAGCATCCACCCGTTTGGGATGGATGCTTTTTTCGTTCTCGATGCGAAAAATCACCTCGATTTCCGCCATTTATCAGCTTTTGGCCGCCTCGGTTTTGGCCGAAAGCTCGTCAAAAGTTTTGATCAGAGCCTGAGCAATGACCTGCGGAGGGCGGCCTTCCAGATCCCTGCGCTCGAACATTTGAACCAGTTTTCCGTTTTGCAGAAAGCCGATCGAGGGCGATGACGGCGGATAACCTTCGAAATAGGCGCGGGCGACATCCGTGGCGTCGATGTCGGCCCCGGCGAAAACCGTGATCGAATTGTCGGGTTTGGCTTCGGAATGTTGCAAAGCCATGGCGATTCCGGGGCGAACACCGCCGGCCGCACAACCGCAAACCGAATTGACGACGACCATCAAGGTTCCCTCGGTGTTCTCAACCGCATCTTTAACCTCCTCGGGATTTTTGGTTTCTTTGATCCCGAGTTGCGCCAACTCCTGACGCATTCCATGTATCATTATTTCCGGGTATGGCATATAAATCTCCTTAAAAAATTAAGTTTTTTCGTTCAAATTTCAAACCGATTGATACTTGAACTTTTTTTCAAGTATCCAACGCCAAAGGAACTTCGTCAAGTTGCGATCCGGATTTACCTTCGGGTTGAATCGGGAAAACCCGCGGAAAACAAAAAATTCTAATTCGTGCCCCGAGATTAAAAGAGTTCGAGGCATCCGACCGGGAAGGCACCGGAAAAGCCGGCCATCCTCAGATATTGAATCGGGAGACGAATCTTCGGACCTTGATCCGGAACCGGAACCATTTGCTCTCACAAAGATGGAGGGCGGCATTCAGGCTCAGGTCGAAATTATCGCGCATAACCCTGTCGCCGGAGATTTCCGGGTCAAAAGCCCAGAAATATAAAAGTTTTCGGATTCGATCCTCCGCTTCTTTTTGCTTTCTTTCGAGTGTAAGTTGCCAGATTTCAAGGCTCTTTTCAAGCAGATCGAAGAAAAAACGATCCCAATAACTCATAACCCTGGGATCGGTGTTGATCAGTGCCTTTTGGGCTTCATCATAATTTCCGGCGTAAACCGCTTCCAATCCGACCATCATTTGATGAAGACCGACTGTGAAATCCGGCTTTATCTCCAGAGCCCGGCGGTTGACCCGGATTGCCTCGGCCCGATCGCCCATTCGCCTCAGAACTATCGAATAATTCCAGATCATCCAGGGCAACAGATCCTCCCGGTCGGCCCAGTCGGAAAACCAGGATCTCGCCGCTTCGTCCAATTGCAAAGCATTTAGAACAAAACCGGTCGAACCCCAGGCCTCCGTATCGGCCCTCAGATCCCGGGAATTTTCGGCAATGAATTTATAAACTTCGGATTTCGATTTGTTTTCCAAAAGGATCTCCAAAAACCGGCCGATCGCTCGCGACCAGAGTTTTGAATTGGAACGAACCTCCGAAAGGATTCTAAGACAGGCCGTTTCCCCGCCCTCTTCCCAAACTCGTCCGATCAGATGGCTTCCGACCAGCGGGTTGACATTTTCCTCCGAGCAAACCCGCCGCAAGACCTCGCTGATAAAGGGTTCGTTCTTTAAGCCGGATTTCCCAAAATGTTCCAGTACGAATTTGAAATGGCCGTTCTCCGCCTTTTCCGACAGACACAATTCGCGCCACAATATCCGGCAATTTTCCCGATCCTTCACCTTTCCGGCCAAAATTATCTCTCTGACCAAAGCATTTTCATTTTTGATAAATTTTTTCAGGATCGCCAAAACCGACCGGCACTCATCGACCTCGTCATCCTCGAAATGCAGATCAAAAAGTTGCAGGGCGGCGAATTCGTATTCCGGGAAAAGCGTTAACGCCCGACCGAAAGCCTCTTTCGCCTCGGATCTTTTCTTCAACTGCAAAAAGGCTTCCCCCAAATAACCATAGGCGATGTGATTCTGCGGATCCAGCCGGACCAGACCGCGCGAAACCCGGAGATAATCTATTTTTTTCTCCTCCCACTCGCTGTAAATTCCGGCCAGAATTTCCCAGGCCGGGTAATAATCCGGTGAGTCGATGGTCAGTTCCTCCAGTTGCCGGACGCTTTCCTCCTGATTTCCCCTCAGAGACTCGATCCTCGCCCGGACAAATCTCAACTGGTCGTCGATCTGACCGTCGGCGGATTCGGTCCGGCAGACCTCGAAAGCCTCTTCGACCCGGCCGGCCTCGGCCAGCACATTGGCTTTAATGGCCAGAGCCTGGACGTTTCCCGGGTCTAGTTTGAGGGCGTTTTCCAAGGCCTCCAACCGCTCTTCGGGTGAACCGGTCGTTTCCAGCATCCGGGCGTAAACCACCCAGGCCCTGACGTCCTTGGGTTTGTCCTTCGTCAATTGCCGGGCCAAGTCAACGGCCAGTTCCGTTTTTTCCAACTCCTCCGACCAGATCCTGATCATCTGCCAGGCCCAAACGTATTCAGGCTCAAGCGTGACGGCCCGTTGGGCGGTTTCGATGGCCTCTTCCTTTTCACCCAGTTTCCACAAAATATCGGCCAGATAACCCAGCAGAAAATGATCGAGCGGAAGTTTGCCGAGCGCCTCCCGCAAAAGATCGGCGGCCTCCTCGAATTTTCCGCCCCGCTCCAGGGCCTCGGCCAAGCGCTGAAGCCCGAAACTCCAGTTCTCGAAGATCTCCAGCGCCCGCCGGAGAGCCTCGATTTCGCTTTCATTTTCACCCCTCACCTTATGAACGGTCGAAAGGTCGTACCAGACCTGATGGATAAGCGGAAATTTTTCCGTCGTCTTCAGAGCCATCTCCAGTCCCTCGTCCAACCGATGAAGATCAACCAGTTGCTGGGTGATTACCGAGGAAGCCTGCCACAGATCGTCGTTCGACCGGTGGATTTTCCTCAGTTCTTCTAGAAGTTTTTCCGGTTCGATCAACCGCCGGGCGATCGAATGATATGCCAAAATTCCCTGTCCGAAATTGGTCTGAAGTTCCAGTTCCTCCCGGACGAATCTGAGGATCGCCAGTTTTTCGTCGAGAGTCCGGGCGTTTTCGATCCAGTCCGCCAGCGCGTAATCGGCATCGACCGAAAGCGACAGGGCCCGTTTGAATGCATCTCCCGCTTCGCCGAAATTTCCGGTCGCGGCCAGAACGTTTCCCAAAGCCCATTGATTTAACGGTTCGTTGGGCCCGATCTCCAGAGCCGTCCGGGCGGCTTCGAGCGCCCGATCGAATTTTTTGACTTTGATCAGCCAGCGGGAAAGTTCCCTCTGACACCAGGCGTCGCGCGGGTCGATGCCCACCAAATGGCGCAGAACGGCGATCGCTTCGGTGTTTTTTTCCGCCAGATAAGCCAACCGCAACCGGTGGAGATTTTTGTTGTAAGGAAAATTGCGGGTAACTTTCCGGAGGTAATTCCGCGCCGCCTCCGGGCCCTCGATCGAAGTCAAAACCAGAGCGATGCTTTCGTGGGCGTCGTAGGCCAGAGGTTCCCCCCTGACGATCTCCCGCCAATGGGCCAAACATTCGGCGAAATTGCCGCGCAGTTCTTCGATCAAAGCCGCCTTTCTCAACCAATTGCCGCGGGGAGCCTTTTCCCTGGCTTTTTCCAGCAGGTGCAAGGCCTCTTCCTTTTGTCCGAAACGGGCTTTGGCCTCGGCCGCAAAAAGCATCAATTCCCCGTCTTCGGGACGCTTTTCCATTCCCCGGTCGAGCGCCTCGAAGGCCTCGACCGTCCGGTCGATCTCGCGCAAAGCGTGAAACAGACTTTGGACCGGCAGATTCGACCGGCGACCGAATCGTTCGAACCTGTCGCGCAAAAATTTCAACGCCCGGTCGGTCTTTTTCAGATGCCTTTCGGCCAGAAAATAGGAATAGGCGAATTGCTCGTCCTTATCATTCAGACAGGCCGCAAAACGATACAGTTCGGCGGCCGCCTCAAAACGTCGCTGGGCCCAGAGAATATCGGCGATAAACCGGTAACTGAGTCCTCCGGTGGGCAACCTCCGAAGAACTTTAAAATGCCAGCGCAAAGCCCTCTTGTGCTGGTCGGCGTCCTGACCCAGTTCGTAACCGAACATCTGCCAGATGAGCGGGTCGGTTTTTTCTCCGAGGGAATATTCCTCAAGCATTTGGAGACGTTCCGGGCGGGGAGCGTGGTCGTTCAGGATGTTCAGATAACTCAGCTTGAAGTTGATGTCGTCGGGAAATTGCTTCAGCAGTTTTTCCACCGTTTCCTTGAGCATCAGATCATTGGCGTCATAACGGGCCAAGGCCCAGCGGGCGAAAAGGGTCAGGCGACGGTCGGGAATTTTTTTTTCCATCTCTTCCAGAACCGCGCTCGCCCGGTTCCGGTCAAAACGGTCCAGTTCGTCTTCGAGCCGGTACAGAAAATCGTACTGCCCGGAGTCCTTCAATTCGATGTTTTCCAGCAAAGAGGATTTTTCCGACGGAACCAGAGCCATTCCGCGCGGTCCGCCGGAGCTCTGGTCTTCGAGCAATGCCTCAACCAGCATTTCCCCGATATGATGGAAAAAAGGGTCCCGAACAAGAAATGTTTTCCGCCGTTCATCGTAGCCGACGATCGCCTGAAGATGCCCGTTTCCGGGCTGGACGGTGGCCAGAGTGTACGGAATTCCCAGATCGGTCAGGCGGAGAGAATCCTCCCAGTTGACCGTAAATTCACGCGCCTCCCAACCGTTCCGCTCGGCCCACAGGCGCTCTTTGTAGGCCGGCGTCCCGTCATAACTGATCTGATCGGCCACCTCCAGATGCTCCGCCTTTTTGCCCCAGAAACGGGAGATGTTTGAAAGCGTCGCCGGGGCGCAGGTCATCTGATGCTGGCGGATGAACCCGAGCGGAAGGAGTTTTCTGCTTCCGCTCGGATCGTTTTCTTTCAGATTTTGCAGGATCTTTTCGTAGTATTTGCTTTTGATTTTTCCGGCGTATTCGATCGCCTTCTCGTCGTCCCCGTTCAGATAGGCGGCGTCTGAGAGGCTGGCGTAAAGCCAAAGGTTCAGTTTTTCCTCGCGCACCGGGATCAGATCATTGATTTTTTGAAAGGTGGCGTAAGACTCGGCAAACAAACTCAGCTCATTCTGAAGATCGCCCAGATGCTTTAAGATCCAGACGTTCTCCATTTTTTCGGAAGCGCCGGTCAGGATCTCCAGGGCCTCCCGATCGCGCTCCAAAAGCGACAGCAAATGACAATAGGTTTGCAACCCTGTACGCCCCAAAGGGTTCAATTGAAAAGCCTTTCGGGAAACCTCAAGCGCCTCCTGATACCTGTCCTGATTTTCCAGAATATAGGCTTTGGCGACCCAGACCCATTGTTCCTCCGGGGCGACCTCCGCCGCTTTTCGGTGCCACAGGTCGGCCTTTCGGAAATCGTGCAGTGAAGCGAAGACCTGAGCGAAAAGCGAATACCACCACCCGGTAATCCGGGCATCGCCCCGAAAACCCGCCTCGTTTTTTCTGAGGAAGATCAGAGCCGGGAGTGGTCCGCGGCCCGAAAAAATTTCCATCGCCTTGTAGAAAATGGTCCTCGGATGCGTTTTATCACGGCGCCAGGCTTTCAGTGTCAGTTTCCGGCTCAGATCATCGGCTCCCAGGTTAAAAACGATGTTCGAAGCCGTAAGGATCTCCTCGGTTTCCCCCAGATCCTTCACCGGGCTGATTTTAAGAAGTTCGTTATAGGCCTGCAAATAAAGCCCTTTTTCAGTGAGTTCGTCGATTTGTTTAAAATCCTCTTTGAGACTTGTCATGAGTTTCTTTCGTTATTTTTGCCGTTTAATGTTTGAATGGAGACCAAAGGGCTTTTGGTTCAGGGCCCGATCAAAACCGGGGTCCCCACCGGAATGGAGCGGAAAAGCTGTTCCATCTCCTCGTTCCTCAGCGCCACACAGCCGTCGGTCCAGTCGGCCACGGTTCCGCCGCCGTGAATGTAGATCTCGCCCCCGAGTTTGGTTTTTTGCGGAGGCATCTTTTTATTTTCGAAGGCCTCGACGATCTGATCGTGTTCCTCCTGAGAGATCAATCCCTGACTCAAACCCTTGCGGGCATCATTCGGGCCGGGGTAACTGATCCCGAGCGAAAGGTGAAACCGGCTCTCGGGGTTTTTGGTGAAAACGTAAAACTCGCCCTCGGGGGTTTTGCCGTCGCCCTCTAATTCCTTGTCTCCGGTCGGGGTGAACCCGAGGACGACATTGTAAGTCTTGACCAGCCGTTGGCCGTCAAACACCTCCAACAGCCGTTCCTTTTTCTTAACAACCAGCCGGGGATTTTCCAATTCCGGCAGTTCGCTCGATTCCCAGGGCATAACCATAAATTTTGTCACCAGAAAAAGCGACAGCAAACCAACAGCAAAAAAAATTCCCCCGATGAGCCACCCTTTGATGCCTTTCAAAAAACCTTTCATACCTGAAAAACTTCTCTTTTTGAACATTCATCCTCTTACGGCCAGAAGGAGAATACCCGCGCTCAAGAATGCCGCCCAGCTTTGGTTCAATTTACCGATAAAACGGCTTCTTCCTTCCGGGCACATTCACCCGCCTCCTTCTCCCAACCCAACTTTTCCCAAAAGCGTTTCAGATTTCCGTATCTATCGGCCGGTGCGTAGTTCATTCCCCAGGCGATCTTGAGCATGCATTCGGGGCAGAGGTCGAGCGGACGCCGGTCGGATTCCTGCAAATGATTTGAACCCGACATCAGACATTCGTACTTTGTGCAGTGAGCCATCGAAAACATATGTCCCGTCTCGTGCATTCCGACCTTGAGGACTCTTTTGAGAAAAAGCGCGTAATCTTCGGGGCTCTTGTCCGGATCGCCGAAACGCCAGAGCGACCAGGCTCCGACCCTCTTGCTCAAACTGGCCTGACCGAAAACGTAATTAAAGGTTTCGTCCGGGAAAAGATCGGTGTCAGTAAAACAGATCAGCGCGGCCGCATCACCGGGAAGCATCTTCGGCAGAACATCATCCAGAAAATAACCGGTCCTGATCTGATCCTGACCCTCGTAAGGATTTTTCCGTCTCATCTCTCTCGGAACCGGGCCGAGCGGTCTGACCTCATTGAGCCGAACCGGAAGATTGAAAAAAGCCTCCATATATTCGGCCGTCAACCGCAAAACCTTTTTTTGGGTGGCGGTAAAATTCCCGATCGGCTGGATGTAAATCACTCGCCTTTCGCCGGTCGGCAGAGTCGGGTTCCCGGCGACGTATTCCTCAAAGGTCTGTCCCTCTTCCTTAAAGGTTTTGAGCCAGTCGCCCTCCCGGACTCGCATCGGCTCGAAAAACTGCTCGACCGGTTTCCGGTATTTGATTAGAGAGGCCGCCCGTTTATCTTGGATTTCCGGGTTTTCAGGTTCGGATCCGGAACCATTTACGGCCGACTTATTTTGTGAGCAGGCCCAAAAGGTCAGAGCAGACAAAACAATGAGAATTTTAAGACCGATCTTCGATCGTGATCTTTCGAGGTTCATCGCCATCGCCCTCTATTTTTACACCAAAAACGCGGCCGGGAAAAGAAAATTCTTTCAATCTTTCGGCCCATTCGATGATGACAATGGGGTTTTCCTCTTCGAAGATCTCGCTCAAACCGACGGCGAACGCCACGTCCGAATCTTCGTCCAGTCGCCAGAAATCGATGTGATAGACATCGAAATCCCCGGTTCGATAAAGGTTGACCAGCGTAAAACTGGGGCTGGTCACCTCGTCGATGTCGTAAGAAAGAGCGTTGAGAACTCCCTTTGTAAAAAGCGTTTTGCCCGCGCCGAGATCCCCCGACAGCAGAACCGTATCTCCGCCTACGAGGGTTTCGCCGAAATCTTCGGCGATATCGAAGGTTTCTTCCGGCGAAAAGCTTTTGAATTTTTGGGTTTTGAGTTTTGAGTTTTGAGTTTTCATTCGATTTTGAGGCCGATCTGCGCGTACCAGCTGAGTTTGTCCCAGTAGCCCCTCTGCAAAAAAATCTTCTCGTCCCGGAAATTGAAAAAACCGCAACCGCGGATCTCGAAAGATTTGCCGGTCGGTTTCTGGCCGTAAAATTCGCCGAGAAAGGTTCCGCCGCCGATCCATTCCCAGGCGGCCACATCTCCGTCGCCGATCAGATTTTCGACCGTCGACCAGGCGTCGGGAAACCCCTTAAAAAACTCGGCCGTGTCCCGGCGGATCTGTTTTATACCGACCGCCGGATCGCCCGCCGCGATCTGAAAATTTACCGCATCCTCGGCGTAACAATCAACGACGGCCTCCACCTCTCGGCTTTGAAAAGCCTCGATCCATTTTTTCAGAAGTTTTTTTGAATCAGTCATTTTTTTCAATCTCTTCAAACGCTTCAAGCAGACAATTTCGGATGTCGGTCGCCCGCATCAATCTCCCGCTGAATTTTTCCGCCGCCAGATCGCCGGCCAAACCGGCAATGTAAAGCGCGGCGACCACGGCTTTGAAAGTATTTTCGGGATCGGGTTTTTCCCGGCCGTAAGTCTGCGCCAGAAAACCCGTGATGATACCCGTCAAAGTGTCGCCCGAACCGGCCCGGGAAACGCCCGCGTTTCCGGTCGGATTGATGACGACCCGCCCGTCGGGAGCGGCGATCAGACTTCTTTCGCCCTTTAGCACCAAAACCACATTGTGCTTCCGGGCAAAGTCGCGGGCCGTCCCGATCCGGTCTTCGATCTCCTCACCGGTTCCCAAAAGGCGTTTGAATTCGCCGATATGCGGCGTTAACACCAGCGGCAATTCATCCGTACCTTTTAAATCAAAGGGCGAAAGCGAATTCAAACCGTCGGCGTCAAGAACCATCGGGACCTTCCGGTCTTCCACCAGACGACGGACAAATTTTCGGGTCGTTTCTTCGGCGCTCGACAAACCGCAACCGAGCGCCGCGACGTTCATTTTTTCGCTCAGCTCCAGAACATCTTCGGCCGCCGATTCAGCGAAGGCTCCCTTTTCGGTTTCGGCGAAACCGTTGATGATGATTTCGTCGGAAACCTTTGCCGCCACCGTCTTTTGAACGGATTCGGGAGTCGCCGCCCACACCATTCCCGCTCCGGCCGCAAAACAGGCGTCCGAGGCCAAAACGGCCGCCCCGATGAAATTTTTCGAACCGGCCACGATCAAAGCCGTTCCGCGCGTTTTTTTGTAAGAATCGGAACTGAGCCTTGTCCTCCCCAACCACTTCCGGGCGTCTTCCCTTTCCGCAAGGAAGGTCTGCGAGGGAGAATTGTCGATCAGTTCGGGCGGCGAACCGATATCGGCGACGAAAAGTTCGCCGTTAAAATCGGAAGCGGGGGGGAAGACATTGGCCATTTTGGGTGCGGTGAAGGTTACGGTCAAATCGGCCCGTACATTTTCTCCAATTGGATCAGCTCTATCAACATCCAACCCAGAGGGGCTATCAATAGAAACGATAAAGGGTTTCTCCCATGCTGGATTTTTTTGCCAATTACATATTGTAGCGGCCAGTGAAGCGAGAAAATTTTCCAGCTTCCTTGTCAGACCAGTTCCGAACAGAGCATCTATCAAAACATCATGATTATCCCAATTCGAAGCATAATAATATTCATTAAAATCCTTTAAATTTTCCTCAAAAAAATAAAAGCTTCCGGATTTTGCACTCCAGCTGATCTTTTCGGCGATTTCAAAATTAATCCGGGCGTCCCCTTTTGTTTCTTTGACCTTTCCAAATAAATGTATCCAGACAAAAGCCCCCCGCATCCATAAAATCCTCGCCAATGCCGCGCCGTCGCCGCCGTTGTTGCCTTTGCCGCAGAGGATCAGAAAGGACTTGCCTTCGACCGAACCGCCCAGTTTTTCCGCTATGACGCGGGCCGCGGCGTGGGCGGCGTTCTCCATCAGAAGGATCGACGGAATCCCGTATTTTTCGGTCGTCAACCGATCGACCTCGCGCATCTCTTCGGCGGAAAGGACTTTTTGCATAACATTTGGAAGAATAAAAAAAAGGCCGCATTCCGTCAAAGGGAATGCGGCAAGGTAGGATTGATGTTTCCGGAGAATGTGAATAACGAAACCTATGGTTTGTCTAAAACGATTGCCACTGTGCTTCGACTACCTTTTATTTCGTTAACTTATAGAAAGGTTCATTCCTTTTTTGTTTCCAGAAAATTTCATTTTTTTTGAAAAATATTTTTTTTCGCCCCTGTTTTCCGGCCTTTCCCGATAACTTTCGCCGCGCCTTTTTCTGCCGGAAAGGCCGGAAATCTCACTTCAGCATGACGTGCAGATGGTTGTCGTGCCCCTTGGAAAAAGTGACGAAACTCTTGAATTCCGCATCCTCGTAAATCTCCGGATCGTTAAAATGAAAGGTCGTGTCGGGACAGATCCGGCGCACCATCCTGATAAATTCCTTGGTCAGATCCGGGCTGTAGATCTTGGTGTCATTAAAGGTAAATCCGCCCGTCCCGTCCTTTTTCCGCAGAAGCCGCATATCGAACGCCTTGCCGTCCATATGAGTTTCGTGATCGGGCGTGTCGATCCCGCCGGGACGGGAGATGTCGCCGATCTGCAAAGGCTGGTCGGCGTGTTTGTTGTTCCATTCCCTGGCGATCATGATGATCCGCTCGATGGTTTGTTTGGTTCCGATCTCATCCAGCCCTTTATCGTCCTCGCAACCCTTGCGACCGGCCAGATCGTTGCGGTTATAAATCGTGTAACCCTCGCCCCCGTCCGGCAATTCCCAGACGATGTCCTCGTCAAAGGTGCGTTTTATGAAGCTGTGGCATTTGACCAGCCCCTTGTTCTGTTTTTCCCCGAGTTTCTTGTAATAATCGATCTCATCGTCCGTCAGTTTGCGCGGTTGAGCGTCGGCGTCGAGAGTTTTCGGCAAAGGCGACGGATCTTTCAGACAAAGATGGTTGATGATGTCGAACCCGAGATGTTTGGCGATGGCCGGTTGAACGATGTCGTCGGCCCAACCCAGATTGTCCTTTTGCCACTCGATGTAGGCTCGGGCGGTCGCCAGCGAAAAATTTCCGTCGAGTTTGCCGGAATAATATTTCCCGGTCTTCGGAGCCTTGCGGTTGGTGTAGGAAAGTTCCAGTTGGAGGGTTTTGACGTCGACCCCTTCGGAACCGAAACGAAGACGGGTCAGATCGTTTTTGGAGAGCGTCCCCGCCAGCCGCGCCTCCCGGCCGGTCAAAAGCATCAGGACGAACTGAAAACCGTCCTCGCTTTCCGGCGCGGAAGCGGCCGTCAACCCGGCGGCTTTGCGAAATTCGCTCCAGAGCCGGTCGTGTTTGTCGGTCCGCGTCATAAAGGTTCCGCCGCCGGGCACCGTCAGACAGCCCTCGGAGGAAAATTTGTCGGTCGGGTTGGGATGCCGCGACGGGTGGATGTTATCGCCCGGATTGCCGAAATCCCATTCGTCCGTCACCTCGTAAATGAGATTGTCCTTGGTTCGCAAAATGGCCACGTCGGACTGCTGGCGGATGGCGCCCGGGATCTTGAACTCCGCTTCTCCCGACCGATGGGTTCCGACCGTGTACAGATAGCGCCCCGTAGGCAGCAGATTGCAGATCTTGTCCGACGGTTTTTCCAGTTGTTTTTTCATTCCCCCCCAATAGGGAACGGTCGAACCGGAAAAGGTGGCCAACTGATTGGTCGAGCGTTTCCAGACCCCGATCACGCATTTGCTCTGCTGATGATCGGGAATCGCCTCGACCAGTTTGACCTTCGAAACCAAACCGCCCGAACTCTCCTTGCCGTCCGCCAGTTGACAGCCCCTGAGGGCGAAGATGACCTCGTCGCGCGGATCGGTCGGATTAGATTTGGGGTTGAAGAAATTTGCCTCGCATAATTTGGTCAGATGAGCCGTCGTCAGTTCGAACGGGGTCGTGCTGATCGATTGCCCGAGGTGCCGGTAATCGATCGAGGAACGGTCGGCGGCCCAGGCGACATCCGCCACCGTCCAGGTCTTTCCGCCCCCGAAAGGCTCGGCGTAATCGAACCCTTCGCTCTCGAATTCATCCTCGTAACCGAGACTTTTGCCTTTGGCCTTGGGCGCCAGCTTTTTCTTGGCCGCCGTGATCTTGCCCGCCAACGTCCCCCAACCGTCGTCAAAATGCATCACGTCGCCGCTCGGATCGCCGAAATCTATCGCCCCCCAACGCAGTCCGGCGTCGGTCAAAGCCGTGACGACCTCTTTGCGAAGGGCCAGAAACCCTTTTTCCGGTTTCCGTTTGACAAAGGGCGCATCGCCCGAGAGCCCTTTAAACACAATCTTCGGATCGGGATAGGTTTTTCCCGCGATGGCCGGGCCGGTCTGACCGCTCAGGGCGACGTAATCGCGCATCATGATCTCCTGAAGCTGGTCGAGCGAGGGAGTCTGATCCTTTACCCCCCAGACCTTTTCCCAGAACGACCCGTCAAAAAGATCGTGGCGGTTGAGTTCATCCTGCAAAGCCTTCGGATCCTGCATCGCCTTGAAATAAGTTTTCATCGCCTCGCTTTCTTCCCGCAAACTGTCGTAAAGGCGGCTGACCCTCGCTTTTTTCGTTTCGCCCTTGACCCTTTCGGTGATTCCCTTCGGAACGACCGAATCGCGTTTCAGCATAAACCGGGCGATCCTCTGATAAACCGGCGCAACCAGCGCATCCATCGCCGTTTCGCCGCTTTCGTGCATGACGTAGGGGTTGCGGATGTAATCGATGTCAACGGCCAAGCCCCACGGATGCCAGCCCCTCCGACGCGTCTGACATCCGCCGATGTCGCTGATGCCCCATTCGCTCCGGGTTACCGGCGATCCGTCCGGATGGATCAAAAGCGCCGCCGCTTTTTCCCCGGCCTGCAATTTTTTGTAAAAATCCGGGTTGAGTCCCCCGCTGACCGAAAGACCGAACAAGGTCGCCGGTTTGACCACCGTGCTGACGTAATTCGAAAGCGAACCGTAGCCGAGTTCATCGGCGAGCTGGTCCATCGTCGCATCATCCAAAACGGTCGTGTTGAATCTTTCTCCGGCCAGCGATTGCGAAATTCCGACCGCCGTCAGATATTGCCGGACCCCGGCGCAGATCGAATCGGCGATGGATTGACGGTAGGCGTCCTTTTCCAACTCGTGGGCCTGATCGGGGTTGGTCAGAAAAGAGATCTCCAGCAGGCAGGCCGAGGTTTGCGCCGCGTGGCGCGACGGCAGGATGACGCCCAGATCGCCCTCGCGAATGCCCCGGTCCTTGAGATGAGTCGCCGAGACCACCTGACCCAGAAGAGTGCTGGCGAAATCGCGGCTGATCTGGTTCGCCTTTTTGGCCACCCAGACCTCGGTTCCGTCCACCGTTTTGTCCTGAAAACCGTTGAAATGCAGGGAAAGAAAGATCCGTGCGTTGCGGTCGCGGGCCAATTTCGCCCGGTCGGCCAAACCGAGATTGGTGTCGCCGGCGCGGGTCAGAAAGACTTCGGCCTGAGCGGCCAGCGTCGCGGCCACCCGGTTGGCCATATCGAGCGTCAGATTCTTTTCCAAAAGGCCGTTCGGGCCGACCGCATTATTGGGCGACGAACCGCCGATCTTTTTGGTCCCACCGTGTCCGGGATCAAGGACGATAACGGGTTTGTTTGACATATTTTTTTACCTCTTTTATCAATAATTCAAAAAATCTTTTTCGCTCTCGGCGAAATAATCCGCTTCCTCATAAGTCGGCCCCAGACTCTGCTGTTTGGCTTTTTCCCATACTCCGCATTTGGCCGGTTCCTTGACGCAACAGGCCTGAAAGGAACCTTTGGCCCCGGAATCGTCCAAATCAGTTCCGGCGTCCGCCAACAGTTGGTAACCGAAGGTTTTCGGGATGGCCAGATGTTCGACCCGAGTCGCCTGGACGCGATACCGGGAATTCAAGGGCGAAGTTTTTCCGAGTTTCTTGCTCAACTCCCCTTCGATCTTCCGGCTTCCGGCGACCGTGCCCGCCACTTTACAATCGGAATCAAGCGGCAGGTAAAGGACCCGCAAAGCACCGGCCCTGAGAGGAATCTCCTTCACCGGAATTTTCAGATCCTCATCGATTTTTTTGTCGGCCCAGCTAATGGTGTTTTGTTGCCATTCATAAGTCGAATCGAAAAGATGGATCTCGTCAAAATTCTTGGCTTTGAGGTTCAGATTTCCCTTCAAAACATTTCCCAAAAGATTGGAAACCGCCGCTCCGCCGCCCGAATGAGCCGTCAGGATCAGGCGTCCCTGAGTAAAGGAGGAATTGAATAATTTGGTCAGGTGGTCGAAGGAAAAATCTATCAATTTCTGCAATCCGTCTTTGGGGTAAAAAAACGGGAAAACGTACCGACCGGGATGGTTGCGATCAACCGTTTTCCCGTTGATCGTAACCTGATAATCGGGATCGTTCAGACCGAACGGCAAAATACAGAGGGTCGGACGTTTGCGGGTCAGGGATCCGTCGGGTTTGAGAAGATCGAGACCGCTGTTTTTCACGGCGAAATCGAAAAATCTTTTTTCCTTGGTGATGTTCCATCCGTGAAAATGAATCACCACGTCGATTTCGCAACGGTTTTTGGGAATATCGCACCAGCGCAGAAAAACGTTCTCCTTTTTGTTCGGGCGGTCCGAGGTTATTCCCATCGCACCGAATTCGACAAACTTCTCGCCCCTCTTGATCCCGGCCGAATTGGTGCAGCCGACGTCAAAAGTCCGGTAATCGATGTCGTCCTGACGACTGCCCTGATAAAGCATTCCTCCCGAATGGTAATAACCCATCCCGTCGGTTTCGACCGCCCCCCGGTCCGGCGGTTTGATCTCGAAATGGATGTGGTGGTCGTGCCCGTCCGCCCACACGCACAGCCCTTCTTTGATCAGCACATTGTCATTTAAGAATATGCGGGAAACCGCAGTCTGGGCCCGCAAAGCCTGGAGAACGGCCCGGGCCGCATCCCGATCATAGAGGCTCAGGTCGGACGTTTTGGTCAGATTGATGCCGCCGGCTTTGCCGTCCGTCCGGGGAAGTTGCAGGTCGCAGGCCAGACCCGCCTCGTGGCCGGCGTGATCCGGCGTATCGCCGCCGTGCGGAAGGCTGACATCGTTGACCGTCAGGAGCGCGGCCGACGGATGCGCTTTGAGATAATTGTCGCGGTAATGCCCGCCCGCGGCCTTGATCGCATCGGCCATCCAGTCGGTGCCGAAATCGTGTTTGTCGGCGGTGTCGGTCAATTCGAAATTGAAAAACCCCTCGGCGGCCGATCCGGCCGGCATCGTCTGCCAGCGCGGGGCGTTGATCGCCCCCAGCCATTTGAAAGTGTTGCCGCCGACATCGATCCGGCCGTCGCCCGAAATCGAGTTTTTCCCGCTGATGATGGTCTGGAAGAGTTTGATGGCGGCGATAAACACGTTGCTAACCGTTTTGTCCGGCGTCAGCCAATCGTAACCGAGGGAGATGAGCCGTTTTTTGACCGCCAAGATGTCGGCTTCTTTGTTTTTTCCGCTCTTTCCGACCGATTCCCCGATGTCGAAAACCGGATTTCCGTCCAGCCCGACGGCTTCGAGCGGCTGAAAATGCCGTTCGTCCAATTCGTCGTCCAATCCGAGGGAAAATCCCTGCGCGGGCGAGGTCGCGGCATTTTTTTCCGGCCGCGTCAGATTAAAGGCGATCTCGTGTTCCTGTTTGAGCTGACCTTCGCCGACGGCGGCCTTGAATTTCGTGTCCTTGACATTGTAGCCCTTGTCGAGCGCCATTTTGATGATCGTTCCGAGCGTGATCAAACCGAGCGCGACCAAAATGCCGAAAATGACGATGCCGACCAGAATGACGACCGTGATCGTAACCGGTTCCATCGCCACCGCCACGTCGCCGGTCTGTTTGCCCGAATGAAGAGACTGATATTTTTGGATGGCCTCGAAGATCTGTTTGGCCTTTTCACCTTTGACGGCCAGCGACAAAGGTACTCCCTGACTGATCTGGTCTCTGGCTTTTTCCAGCCAACCGGGCGAATCGAAAAGGATCCGTTCGGCCTCTCCGGTTCGTCCGTCCGGCGAAGCGTAAACCTTGAGTTTGTAATTGATCTTCCCGTAGGGCGGATGCCACCAATCGACCGAGATCTTCCGGTTTCCTCCGGTTCCCGGTCGCGGCCCCTTGACCACTTTATAACCCGCTCCGGCGGAAACGGCGGTCGTTTCCAACTCCCAACGGGAAAACTTCAGTTCCGGCGGAACCGAGAATGATATGACGTCGGTTCCCTTGCCCGGTTCGGGCAGATCGATCGGAAAATTTTTGGGGTCGGAATGCTCGCGAACGGTTTCCGAGATCAATTGTTCGCCCGGCGTCTCCATCCCCATTGAGCGGCTTTGTGCGGAGTCGTCGGCAAAAACCTGTAGAGAACCGGCGAGCGCCCCGGCCAGATTTTCCAGATAACCCCGCGAACGGAGTTTTTCGGCCTGCCTCGGATTGGAAAGATAGGCCATTTCGATCAGACAGGCGGCGGTTTTGGCCAGCCTTTGATCTCCCTTGAGAACCGTAAAATCGGCCCGACGAACTCCGAGCGGATCGACCGATGCGGCTTTCGGAACCGCCAACAAAAGCGTTTCCGCCAGTTTCCGGTCCTTTTCCCCGGAGGCCCCGGAGATAAAAACCTCGGTGCCGTCGGTTTCCGGATTCCGGCTGGCGTTAAAATGAATGGAAACGAAAACGTCCGCCCCGGCCTCGCGCATTTTTCCGGCGCGATCTTCCGGCGATAAATTGCGGTCGTCAGAGCGGGTCAGAAAGGTCGGATATCCTTTCGAATTCAAACGGGCGGCCGCCATCCGGGCGATTTCAAGGGTCAGATCCTTTTCCAGAAGACCGCCCACGCCGACCGCGTTGTTTGGCGTCGAACCGCCGACCAGCGCGTTGCCGCCGTGTCCCGGATCCAAAACTATCCTCATTTTTTCCGGCATATCATTCTCCTTGCCCTACTCCTGAGTTTGTCCGCCCGCTCCCGTTCTTGCCCCGCCCGTTCCGGTATTGGGCGTATTGGCCGCCGGATTCGGCGTATTTCCCTGAATCAAGGAGAGCATCTGCGGATTGGCGAAACGCTCCATCGGGAAATAATCACTCTTGAACCTCAGTTCGACCTCGCCCGTCAGATCGGCGTGGACATCCAGTTCGTCGGAACTGTCTTTTTTGGTCGAACTGACGTAGGTCACCGTATTTTTTTGTTCAAACTTGGCCGAGGGGCCGCCGAAGAAACTTCCCAATCCCCCGCCGAAGCCGGTCGTCAGGCGATCCTCGTGTTGAAAATCGAACTGGCTCGCCGTTTCCGCTCTGGCGTGATCTTTGGCGTCGATCCGGAATCCCATCTGGGCGCGGATCTTGCCGCTGGTGACGACGATCCGGTTGATCCCCATCAAAACCATGGTCGAAAGCATCGAATGCCGCTGTTGGGCCAGTTTGCGCCGGGCCGCCGGAACCAGAACCTCTTCGGCCGACTGGTCGTCGATCGAAACGTCGCCGTCAACCCCTAGATCGACCTTGAAATTGGGCGTCGGCAGATCGGTGTCCCGCGCCCGGACGACGGCCGCGTTTTCCGAAGTTTCCACCTTGAAATGCGAGGGATAACGATCCACCAAATAATCGCGGGCTTGATTGTCGGTGATGTTGTCGGCCATGAACTGATCGACCGTTTTGGCGACATTGGCCAGCAGATTTCCGTAGGCTTCCATCTGCTGAATTGAAGCATTGACGATGGCCTGGAACGTTCCTTTCACCAAATCAGCCACAAACGTGGGAAACGCGATGGCGTTGAGGGTTTCGCGGGTGATCTTGGCGACCTGCGAAGCGGCCCGCGGGCTGAACTCCTCGGCCTTCGGCGGAGGGGGCGGATCGGCCGCCGCCCGGGCCAACGGGGCATTGAGCGCCTCTCCGGGAGCAACTCCGGCGACGCTCGCCAGCGGGCGAAAGACCTCCTGCCGGTGCAAAACCGGGGTTTGTCCCAGTTTTTTCGACAAAGCCCAATCCTCCTGAACGAGCGCCGCCGTGTAGGAGTTGATCTTGACCAGATCCCGGTAGATCGCCTGTTTTTGCTCGGGGGACAATTGGTGAAAATTGGGGCTCGATTCGACCAGCGCCCGGACCTGAGTTTGAACCAGATTCTTGACCGCCGGGTTGATCTCCATCCCCTCGGCCCGCGGCTCGATCTGAAACGCGTCGGGCAGGGCCTCGAACGGAGCATTTTTTAAAGGGTTTTCTATCTTCATGGTCATTACTCCCGGATCGTTCTATTTGCCGATCCCGCCGATCAGGTCCTTGACGAAATCTCCGGCCTTTTCTCCGACCTTTTCCTTGATCGTCTCGCCCACCTCGCCGACCGCTTTTTTGGCTTTTTCTTTGATTTCGCTTTCCTTGGCCTTTTCGCCTTCGCCCGGGGAAGAATCGGTTTCGGCGCCGGATTCGGTATTTTCCCCGGCCGGTTTTTCCGGTTTTTCTTCCGCCGTTTTTTTCTCTCCTTCGGTCGGCTGTTCCTCTTTCTTTTCCCCTTCGGTCGGCGTCTCCTCTTTTTTCGTTTCTCCCGCTTCGGCTTTGGTTTCGGTTTCCTTGACCGCCTCTTTTTCGCCGCCGCTTTCGACCTTGGTTTCGGTCTTCTGCTCTTGTTTCTCATCGCGTTTGACGACCGGATGGATGTCGTCCGGAGCGACCGGTTTTTCCGGCATCCGGGCCGGGGGCAAAGCGGCCGGGGTTTTCGGCAGGAGCGATTCGGAAAGCGGCGGCCGTTCGGCCCGCCGGGTCGCAAACTTGCCGACCGTGTCGCCAACGGCCGGAGGCTGACTGAAAGGCTCCGACCGATCGACCGCGTTTTCGCCGGGCGGGTTGTTTTCGGGCACCGCCGTGTGCGATTGAATGCGACCGATCGCCGCAGTGTCGGCAAACCGGTTGAGCGGAAAATAATCGCTCTTGAAATGGATCTCGACCTCGCCCGTCAGATTGGCATCGACGTTCATCTCGGAATCGCTCTTTTGCCGGGATGAACTGACGTAACTGACCGAGGTCGAAGCGGAAACCGACCACGGCCCGAAACCGAAACTCCCGGCGGCCGACGCCCGGAAATCGAGATCGGTAGCTTTTTCCTGCTGAAGCCGGTCGGTGGTGTCGATGTGAAAACCCATCGTCGCCCGGATCTTGCCGCCCGTGACGACGATCCGGTTGATCCCCATCAAAACCATGGTCGAAAGCATCTGGTGGCGGGTCTGCGCCAGTTTGCGCCGGGCGGCGGGGATCAGCACTTCTTCGATCGAACTCTCATCGACATCGACATTTTGGGGCAGATTGAGATCGCCCTGAAAATTGGGCGGCGGCTTTTCGGCGGCGTCATCCCGGGGTATGGCGTTTCCCTCCTTTATGGTGATGTGATCGGGATAGGACTGCGCCAGATAATCTTTGGCCTGGTTGTCGGTGATGTTGTCCCGCATAAATTGATCGACGGTTTTGCTGACGTTCTCGACCAGTTTCAGATAGGCCTCCATCTGATGAATGGAACTCTGAACGATGGCGTTGAAACTTCCCTGAATGAGATCGGCCACAAAGGTCGGAAACGAAATGGCGTTCAGGGTCTCCTTTGTCACCCGCCCGATCCGGTTGGCGGCCGATGTTTCGAAACCGTCATCGGCGGTCGCCTGCGCCCGGACCACGGGCGTTTCGATGATCTCTTTTTTCCTGACGACGGGATGCTGTCCGATCCGTTCCGATTGATACCAATCGTCGCGGATCAGCTCGGCGCTGTAGGCGGCGATCTTGGTCAGATCTTCGGAAAATCTCCGTTTTTCCTCGGGCCTCAGGTGGTGGAACGAGGGGCTTGAGGTGAGCAGGGCATTGATCTGGGATTTGACCAGATTGACCGTCGCCGGACTCGGCCGGAGCGCTTCCGGGTCGGGCGGGGTGTCGTAGGGAGCGGGCAAAGAACTTTTGTCCAGCGCGGCGGCCACCGAAACCGGAAGCGAAATCTTTTGCCTTTCGACCGCCATCCCGCTCAAGCCGCCCTCCTCATCGCCGGATTGCTCCCGGCCGCATCAAAACCGGTCGCCGTCAGCCAGCTTTCCGCCCAACCGAAAACGGGCGAACCGCCCTCCAGAATCCTCCTTTGAGGGTTTTTGTCCGAGATCGCCGGGAGGACCGTGGCCAGCCAGTTCAAAAGGTGCAAACCGCTCTGTCCGCGAGTCGTCAGACGGGCGAAATCCGGGGTGTTGTCGCCCAGCACCGCCCGCAGGATGCTCCACATTCCGCGCGTCCCGAAAGCCTGCCCGAGTCCCTCGTCGCTGAGCAGGGTGATGGCCGAAGAAAGCTGTTCCTGAATTCTTCTTGCGGCCGAAGAAAGGTCGCCGTAACGGCGTTCGCCGAGGTTGACCAGCAGATCGACGGCCGTCTGACGCCAGCCCGCTTCGAGCATCGGAGAAACATTATTGCGCCACCTGAGATCCATTGCGATGCGTCTTATCTCAAGACAAAATGCCGCCAGTTTGGTTTGAAAATCGCGGTTGGTCAGTGAACTTTCCTGCAAACTGCCGAGCGAGCCGAAACCGAAAACCCGGCCGAAGATCTGTTCGCGCGTGCGGCGATCCGGCCAATCGCGTTTGCGGCGGGCGAATTCTTCCAGCAGACCCGCCGTCCGATCGCTGTAAATGGTCAACTGGTAACGCTCCCCGGAGAGAACCTCGGCCACCGCCACCACTCCGGCCTGTTCCAGTTCGGCCTGCAAATAAAGCGTGGCCATCACCTTCAGCGTTCCGGCGTCGGGCGTCAGCGAAGAGCCACCGGAGCCCGTTATCGGGGGCAGGTTGAGACCGAACGGGTCCCGGTCCGGACGCTCCAATTCAAGCGCCAGAGCCTCCGGCCGCACCAGAATCGATTCGGCCAATCGGATGGAATCCCGCAAATTTAAACCGCCGTCCGCCATCTTTCCCTTAATTTCCTCCGGCGCCGGCCGTTTGGCCGGTCTTATTTTTCGCCGTCTGCGAATATCTCTGCTGGAGGTCTTCGACGCCCAGAATATTGGTCATCCGATCGAGCGGGAACGTTTCGCTCTTGAAGTTGATATTGACGTCGCCGCTCAGTTGGGCGGCCATCTCGACCTTTTTCTCGTCATCCGAATCCTGAATCGTTTCCACGTCAAGCGTCCTTGAGGAATCGGTCTGCGAAGTGTAACCGCCGAACCAGCGTTTCCACCAACTCGGCCGCGTTTTGGTCTTTGATTCGAAATGGGATGTGGCCGTCTGATGATAGGAGCGTTTGGTCAGATCGGTCGTGTTCAATTTGAACAAAACCTTGGCCTTGATCGAACCGTTGGTGACCACCAGCCGGTTGATCCCCATCAAAACCATGGTGGCCAAAAGCTGTTGGCGGTCCATCGCCAATCTTTGGCGGGCGGCCGGAACCAACTGCTGTTCGACCGAATCGTCGTCAAACGAATCCATCGGCATTTTCAAACCAAGTTCGGCGAAAAAATCCGGCATGTTGTTCTCGTCGTACCCGTTTTTGGTCTTGACCTGGGGTTTTTCTCCGTTCAGATCCAACTCCAGATGTTCCGGATAACGATCCACCAGATAATCGCGGGCCTGATTTTCCGAAACATTGTCCTTCATATATTGATCGACCGATTTGGCAACGTTTTTGACCAGTTCGGCGTAGGCGTCCATCTGCTGAATCGAGGAATCGACGATCGCCTGAAACACCCCTTTCACCAAATTTCCGACAAACTCGGGAAAATTTACGTTCTTGACCAGATTGGTAAACTGCTCGGTCCCCTGTTCGGCGGCATCGGCCTGAAAATTATCGATCGTCGTATCGCTCGGCGGTTTCGGTTTGTCATCGGCCAGAATGGCCGCCTCCGGGACGTTGTCGCCGTCCCGGCCGCCGACGATATAATGGGCGACCTTGACCATATTCCCCGCCAGCTCCTTTTTTTGATCCGACGGCAGTCGATTAAAGGCCTCGCTTTGGGTCAGCAATTGTTTGATCTCCGACCGCACCAACGGCAAAACCGGACTTTGGTGGTTGATCTCTGCGTTCATAACGATTCTCCTTTAGTATTCCGGCGACCAACTGTTCCAGCTTTCGGCCGTTGATTGTCCGGCGGACGGAATGACCGGGGATTTCCCGCCCCCGTTCGCACTCCGATCTTCCCGACTTTCGCCTTCGAGCGGAGCCGGACGCAGGAAAAGGGCGATCCGGGCCGACGTGTCCGGGCGGACCCAGACCGACAGCACCGAAAATTTTCCCGGTCCGGGATAGCCCTCGGGTGTGAAGGCCATCAGCCAGCGTTCCAGACTGCGCAAACTGCGCGGCCGTTCGCCGAGCGACAACCGAAGAAGGGAGAGAATCTGCCCCGGCGTGTCCGGCAGAGCGTCCAGCAGAACGTCGAGCCGAAACTCCAGACCGTGTCTCAACGGGCGAAGCGTTATGGTCGAAGTGTTCGGCGGCAGAGTGAATCTGGCTCCGAGAATCAAGGCGCAGGCGCTCATCAAACCGGCGTGCTGATGCCCGAGACCGAGTTCGTTCATCAACGGCTGGAGATTGGCCAGCGGAAGAGCGGCCTCGACCGCCAGGGTGACCTGCTGGGTTCCGCTGAAACGTCCGCAACGGATCGAACTGAAAGAGGGACGGATTCCCTGCAAACTCTGCATCGTCATCCGGGTCGCATTAAACAAAGGTTTGGAGAGCGAATCCATTAGTTCCGGCCCCCATTCGTAAATGGCCGAGGCCTCCGTCAGGCCTTTGCGGTCGAGCGAAGCTCCGAACGAAGCCCCCCAATCGGCCGTCCGGAAACCGCCGCCCGCCACCGGTTCGCTCCGTCCCCGGAACCAGTTGAGCGCCTCGCCTCCGAAATGGTTGCCGACCACCTCCGCCATCGCCCCGGTGGTGGCTTCGATGCGGTCGCGGCCGGTCGCCCCGGGTTCTCCCGTATCCATCACGAACGACAGCGAGTCGGCGGAGTTTTCGGCGTAGTTCGGTTCCATCAGACGATGCCCCCGGTAGGCCGGATCGCCCAGCGGAAGATACATCGACGCATCCATGATCCGGCTCAGGTCGGGGTGCTGAACCGGACTGCTGGTTTGTAGATATTTGGCGGCATTACTGAGCAGATGCTTGGCCCGCTCGGCCGCCGGTTGGCGTGATAACATGGTGACCTCCTTTGGTTTTCCGGTTACATCTTGAACATTCCCTGCAATTGATCGAGCGACGGCATCTGCCCCTGCGTGACCATCTTTTTGATCTGTTCCATCTGGTCGGGATTGCCCGAGCCGTTGGTCTTGGGCATGGCGCCGTTAAAACCGCCGAAACTCGGAATGCTCGGAGCGTAACTCGAAATCTCGGGCTCGGCATATTGATCCACCTGAGCATCCTTGATGCCGTTGACGGCCAGCCATTGCTGGGTCAGACTCAGGAACCTGTCGCGGTCTCCGTCCTCGATATCGCCGGCGACCTGTTCTCCGTTGATCGTTTCGCTAAACAGCGGTTGCCCGTCCGATTTGGTCCACACATTGGAGTATTTGGCCACCAGATCGATGATCTGTTTGCCCGCTTCGGCCATCGTCCGGGATTTGACGATGTTCGGTGTGGAATTGAATTCCAGCGATGCCACCCGTTCGATGACCTGATACAAATTGGTCGCCCCGTAGGACTTCTGGACCGAGGGTTGTTTGAGAATGTCGAGCGCGGCCTCGATGTGCTGGCGCAACCGACGGGCGGCGAAATGGGTCGAGGCCCAGCCGTAAAGCGAAAGATTGGCGGCCAGATCGCGCCCCGATTTGCGAACGTACTCCGATGTCAGATTGCGCGGTCTGGCCCGCTCGACGATATCGGAGATCCGCTGTTGGCGGTCGTACTCGGCCAGACTCGACAAAAACCGCATAAAGAGCGAGTCGAACTGGACATTCGGCTGAACCTCTTTGGAAACATCTCCTCCGGCCATTCCCAGCACGCGGCTGTAATGCATCCGGCGGGCGACGGCGTTCATCCGGTCCTCGGCCGACCAGTTGTAGTCGTCTATGGCCCGGCCGCCCGAATCGAAACCGATCGGCAGTTGGCCGTTGTGAAAGATCTCGTTGATCCGGTCAACCACATCGATCATCCGCATCCCGACGTCAAGCTGGTAGGAGGCGTAAACCATCGAAACCGCCTTGATGTTGTCGGGAATGATCTCGGCATCGGTTCCGCCGTCGCCGACCAGCGGCGGCAGTTCGAGCGAATCGAAAACCGGCGCCCCGCTGACGTACTGATTGAGTCCGATCGAAACCTGACGGTCGAAACGCGGATGCCCGAACGGGATCTCATTGGCGCGGCTGATGACGAACCGGCCGACGCTGGCGAACTCCTGATAAAACATCTCGTCCTTGCCCGAGATTTGAAAGATATTTTCGTCGATGTATTCGTAAACCTTTTTGCTCGAAACGGTGGTTCCGTTGTTGGCCGGAATTTTCTTGAGCAATTCGTCCCGCCCGTTGCGGATGGCATCGAAAAATGACGGCGAAGCGTAATCGAAGAATTCTCCGAGCAACAAAATTCCGATCACCGCATTGGGCGTGATCTGGTCGTTTTTATCGACCTCGTAATTGTTTCGCAGTTCCTTTTTGACGGCCTCGACATATTTTCTCTGTTCAGCCGCTTTTAACAATTTTTCAGGGAGACCCCGGGGGTCAAAATCAAATTTTGCCATTTTTTTTCTCCTTACCGATCTTGCTTTCGGCATAATTACCCTCTTTTTTTTTGGAAAATAAAATTAATAACTTCCGATCACCTGCTCCGACCGTCCCCCGACGGATTACGGCGGACGGTTGGCGTTCAGTTCCCGGTCCAAAAGCCGGAGAGCCGCCGCCGCGTTGAGGAAACCGTGTCCGGTCTCCCGGTTGAAACCGCCGTTTATGGGAACGGCGCTGGCCCGCAGAATTCTTTTGACATCGCGACCCGTCAGTTTGATCCCCCGGCGACCGGCGAAACTGACCAACAGAGCCGCGACTCCCGAAACATAGGGCGCGGCGTGCGAAGTGCCGGAACTGACCATATAACCCCGCAAACCGGTGCTGACGATCCTTTCGCCGGGAGCGGAGATCCACATATGATCCCCGTAGGTGCTGAAACCGGAGCGACGGTTCAGGCCGTCGACCGACCCGACGCAGATCACCTCGGGCAGTGCGGCCGGATAATACTTCTCCTCGATCCCGCTGTTGCCGGCCGCCGCCACCAACACACAGCCGTAATGATCGGCGTACCGGATGACCTTGGCGTGCGGCATCGGGTCGTCGGATTTGATGGCCGAGGCGGGCGTTCCGAAGCTCATATTGATGATCCGCGCCCCGAGATCGACACAGCATTTCAAACCGGCGTTGATGTCGGAAAGCCCGCCGATCCCCATCGGTTTTTTGCGTTCCCCGCTCCGGGCGGCGGCCAGAACGCGGATCGGAAGGATCAGACAACGACCGCCGATCCCGGGCGGGATGTGCCAGCCCTGCGCCCCGATGATGCCGGCGACGTGCGAGCCGTGTCCGACCTCGTCGGCCGGATTGAAATCGCTTCCCCGGCTGTCGCCGATCAGCCGGACGCCGTCGCTGACGTTTCCCATTCCGAGATTGACGGTGTCGTAACCCGCCAGCAGTTTTCTCTGCATTTCCGGATGTCCGAGCGAGACGCCCGTATCAACCACACCGACCGTGACGGCCTCATTTCCCTTCTCCAGTTCGAGCGCCCGCGCACCTTCGATCCGCTCGAACGGCTCGAACGCCTCCTTTTTGGAAGGCCCGGCCGGCGAGGTCAAAGGACTCGCCCCCGATTCAGCCTGCAAAGGAGGAACGGCGGCCAATCCCTGGACCACGGCCGATTCGATCTTGGCCAGATCGCGCAAGGCATCCACCACCTCCTGGCTCCGGCCCTTTTCGGCGATCTCGATCCGGTAAGTGCGGGACATCCCCAGATTTTCCTCCGTGTCATTAAACCCCCGATGCTGTTCTCCGGCCATGCCCAGCGAGCGCCGCGCCTGATAGACCGAAAGGGCGCGAAAACCGCCGCCGTAACGCCTCAAAACGGCGTCGATCTTTCCGTCGTCCAGACTGCTCGCATACCGGCAGGCCCCGATCAGCCAATCCAGATGACACGGCACATGATTCGGTCCCTCGCCGCTCGTCAGAGTGATTTGTAAATGTCCGCTTAAACGCATAACGATCAATAATCCGGATCTGAACTCCAGTAATCCTCTTCTTTTCCGGAGGCTTCCCAACGGCTGCGACCGATCGATTCCTGATCGCCGCCGTCAGCCGCCGGGGTTTCGGGTTCAAAACTCAACTGATAGGTCACCTGTTCGCCGTCCGGCAAAAAAATCTCCAAAGCCCCGCTTTCCGGCTCTTCCGGCATCTCAACGGTCAAATAATCGTGTTCGGCCTCGGTGATGCTCAGCGGAACATCGTTGAGCCGCACTTCGGGCAATCCCTGCCCGCCGACCAGATTGTTTCCCAAAAGGCTCAAACGCTTGACCCCGGGGGCGACGACGACCGGAGCCGGGGTTTTCGGGGGAACAAACACCGGCGGAACCTTCGTGGGCGGAAGGGCCACCGGGGGATTCTTCGGCAAAGGACTTGGCAATGGCCGAACCGGTTTTACGGGCGGCACCGTCGCCGGAGGTTTTTCCGGGACGACCTGATCGACTTTCGGTTTTCCCAACGAAAGCGCGTTGCGCAAGCGCTCCAACGGGATGCCGGTCAGGCGCGAAACAGTTTTGGTGTCGGTCGAATTGCGGAGTTCCTGCAACTGGGCGGCATTGCGCACCCCGACCTGTTCGAGCCGTCTTTTTTCATCCTCGGCCAATCCAAGATCCTCCAGATGCGGGCTTTGGGTCATCGCCAGTGAAATTGTGTTTTCTTCGATCATCGGTCTGGTTATCGTCGTAAATCCGAGCCGGAGCGTGCTGGCCCCGGTCTCATTCGCCGCGCTGGAGCGAAAACGGACATTGCCCTGCGCATCGACCTCCACAAAAACCTGCAAATCCAGCGCGATGTCCTTTAAGGCGTAGGTCAAAGGCCGATTGACGGCTTTCAACCGCAGGGCGTCCTGCACGCGATCAAGCTGCGTGGTGATCGCATTGATAAAATCTTCGACCAGGAAACTTCCTTCACCTTTCACGCTGTATCCACTTCATCGAAAAGCGCCCGTCCGAAACGGGCGGTCAAAATGCCAAACTCTCAGTCTTCATCCAAAAGCACCCTCAGTTTCCCCATCGCCACCGGTGGCAAAAACCCGGCCTTCCAGCGCGAATGAGGGACGTCGGCCAGAAAAATCAGTTCTTCCCCGTGGATCGCCCCGGCCGACTCCAACGGCAGTTCGATCTCGGCCTCGGTTACGACCAGCCCCGAATCCGGGGGCGGCTGAAGGCCTTCGATCAGCTCGATCAGGGTTTGCGCCAATTCTCTTTGAAACATTTACCTCAAACCTCCTCCATCACATCGGGGACCAGGGATCTTCATCCCCGTTCGCCGCTTCGCTCAAACTCTGCCCGGTCGGGGCGCCTCCGGCCGGGGGCGGGGCCGGAGACTGGGAATTGCCCGCCGGAGCCGGGGGGGAATTCCCGGCCGGAACCGGAGCCGCATTCGGTTGCGGGACTTTGGCGTTTTCATTGATCAGCTGGATGGCGGCCGAATCGGCGAACCTTTCGAGCGGGAACGTCTCGCTCCGAAACTTGACCTTGACCTGACCGGTCAGATCGGCCCGGACGTTGATGTCGCTCTGGGCGTTCAAACTGGCCGTGTTGACCATGATCCCGTTGCCCGAAAAACCGCTGTTGCCGGAACGCCCCGCCATCGAACCAAGGGTCTGTTTCTGCTGATCGAAACGCATATTCATCGTTTCCGAAGCGTCGATGTGAAAAACCAGCTTGGCCAGAATCTCGCCCTCATCGACCACGATCCGGTTGATCCCCATCAGAACCATCGTCGCCAGAGTCTGCTGGCGGCGTTCGGCCATGCTCTTGCGGGCCGCCGGGACGACCTTCTCCTCGATCGCCTGATCATCGATGTCGCCGGGCGAATCGAAACCGAGGTCTTTGAAAAAACTGGGCATTTCCGAAGAATTCGCCTGGCTCGGGTTGAGTTTCAGCACAGGTTTTCCGCCCGAAGTGTCCCGCATCAGGAAACCGTCGAAGTTGTCCGCCAGATAATCGCGGGCCGAATCATGGGAGATGTTGTCCTGCATAAAATCGTCGAGCGACATCGCCACGTTTTTCAGCAGTTCGGCGTAGGCCTCCATCTGTTGGATCGAAGCGTCCGTGATGGCCTGAAACGTCCCCTTGATGATCGAAGCCACAAATTCGGGAAAATTGATGGCGTTGAGCGTCGCACGGGTTACCTCGCCGACCCGACCGGTCGGGGTTTGTCCGCCGGCGACCGGGGCAGGCGATTGAGCCGGAGGAGGCTGGGGCGACGAGCCGGGTGGACGGTTTTGCGGCGAAAGCTGTTGCTGGAGATTCGGCGGTGCCAGCTGGGCGGCAAAAGGATGCGCCCCTGGCATCGAAGAATCATCAGATTTCAAATAACCCGTTATTTGCGTCAAAGCGTCAGTCAGAGCATTCTGCGTGTCCGAATCGAGATAGGCGAAGGAATGCGAATCCGCTAAGATCCGTTCGATCCTGGCCCGTTCGGTCGGCCCTCCGTTCGCTCCGTTTTTGTTTTGCATAATCGCCTCTTCTGATCGAAAAACCCTTAAAAAAGAAAATTGGTATCGTCAAAGACATTGGAACCGCGCAGATTTCTGACCCGGTGTTCCCAATCCTTACCGACCGCCGCCCGAACCAGGGAATCGAGCATCTGTTCGCGGGTCGGGACCGGGATCGGGGATTTGGTTCCGAGCGCCCGGAGCGCCGAAACCATGGCGGCGTGCGTCATCGGCCCCCATTTTCCGTCGGCCGTCAAACCGCCGAAACCCGACTGAAAATCCTTGAGATCCTTTTTGCCGAGCGCCGCCAGAGCCTGATTTCGGAGGGCTTCGGTCTTAACCGGCCCCGCCGCGCCGATGACGAAACCTCGGGCCCCGCCGACGCCCATCTGCACCGCCCGGTCGTAAACCATCGCCACCGCCCGGTCTGTATCAAGCCCGAGCCATTGGCAGAAAGTCAGGATGGGTTCCAGATATTCGTCGTTGGCCAGTTCGTTTTGAGCCGCCTGAAAAGCCGATAGATCCCCGGCCGCCTCAAATCGCTCTTTCCAGGGCGAGAGCCAGATATCCGCTCCCCCTACGGGTTGAACCCGGACCGAACGGCCGCCCTTGACGTCTTTTGAAAATGGTCCGGAAGCCGTGGTCGTTTTGATCAGTTCGGCCGCCAGGGTCGCCCCGCCGAAAATTTTGTCGAAATTGGTCTGATCGCGCTCCCGCATCATTTTCAGCAGTTTGCCCAGACTCCCGCCGTCCTGTGTGAACTGAACGATGCCGTAGGAAAGACCGATGTGATACTTGCCGAACGCCGGGTGCCATTTCCACGCGGCGAACTCCTGATCGGCGTTGATCGCCTTGTAACGCCCCGATCCCGACCCGGATTCGAATTTGGCGATGGTTTCGACGATCTTTTTGCGGGCCTTGATCCTTCGTTCGGCGGCGATCGAAGTTCCGTCCTCACCGGTATCGGCGGCCCGCGAATAATCTTCTTCCGATCCGTAAGACTCGCCGTAATCGTCTTCGAAGTCATCCTCGGGTACCGACAAATAGCCGCTCGTTTCCGCCTGGTTCAAGCGGTAACCGAACCCGTTTGAACCGACCCCGGCTCCGGCCGCCGCTCCGGCAAAATGGTAACCGCCGTCCCCCGCCGAAAAAGCCGATTCCGGCGCGGCGTAATGTTCTCCCCAATCGGCGTAACTTTCCCCTTCGCCGTATATTTCCGAGTCCTCGTCGTAAAGTTCATCGGGTTCGGAGGCTCCGGCCGGGAAAACGCTTTCCTGCATCCGGGAAAAGACCTGGGGAACCAAACCCAACTCCCCCTCGAAACCGTCCTCGTAATCGTCCTCGTAATCCTCTTTTTCCCCGCCCAGCCCGTAAGAACGGTCGGGTTCCGGCGAGTATTGAAAGGGTGCGCTTTGCCCGCGGGCGGTCTCCTCCTGATTCAGTTCGTAACCGTCTTCGGGATGGGTTTCCTCCTCACCGTAATCGGTCAGACCGGCGGAAATACCGAGCAGGTTGTTGATCGAATAGCCGTCCTCGGCCTCGCCTTCTTCGGATTCCCCGGCGGAGAGTCCGCCGTAATAAGCGTGCGGCGAAAAACCCGAAAATTCGGTCTCTCCCGGCGAAACCGATTCAACCCGGCGCAGAGAATTGCAGTCCAGCCCAAGAACTTTGGACAGGGTTTGTCCGGTAAAGGTCGGGGCGAATTCCACCGACGGCGCGCTCCGGACGAGTTCCTCGGGCGTCTGAGAGAGTCGGGCCCCGCCGCCCTGTTCATCGGCGTAGGCGATCAGGGTGTAAAAACAGGAGGCGGGTTTCGGCGTTTGCCCGGCAAACCCGTTCAGCACCGCAGCCGGAAGGATATAAACCGTATCTCCGGCGTCGGCTCTCTGCAAACGGTTGCCGGTCTGACGGCTGGAAAAAAAATTGCCCGCGTTGCGCCGGGCGGCGTTTTCCGGCGCGAAAAGATCCTTGTCGGTTGCGACGATCACTTCATAAAAGGGCAAACCGCCGGTTTTTACGGTGAACCCGAGAACCGGAAATTTATTATCGATTTGCCGCCGGTTGGGTAATATCTCAATATTCGACTGATTCACGATGGCCTCCCCACAATGTCCTTGCTTTCGTTCGGGTCGGTCGGCGAATTACCGCTCCCCCAAATTACATTCCTGTTCCGCGATTTTTTGAATCTGTTTTCGTTTTTTCTTATTTAAGCAGTAGAAGACTCCGGCGTTCGGCACTCTTTTTTCCAAAATCAGCCCCAATCCGACCAATTTGCCGAGCGCTTCCTGAACCTCGGAGTATTTCTGGATGATGGTTTCTTCCAGAATCCACCACTCGGAAATTCCCTCCAGAGTGTCCTGGGCATTCGGATGCCGGAGCAAATATCCCAAAATCGCCTGAGATATTTTTTTTTGTTCATCAAATGACATATCACTCGTTAAGAAGAATTCAGTTTTTTTCAACCTTCGCAAAACAAATGCCAGACAATAAATATTCTCCAACAATTTGCAAAACTCGTTATTTGATTAGGGTTAGGCGGCCCCGCCGGATTCGGGCGAGCCGGTTGAGCGCGGCTCGGGACGGACATTTTTATCCGACCCCGAATGCCGCTGACAGTTGCCAAGGACGCTTTTGCCTGGTTTTTTGAGGGAGGACATTTTTATCCTCCATTGAACGGCTTTTGTCCTTCGGGAAGAAAAAAAACGTCGTCTGACAAGACGACGTTTTGAATCGGCAAAAAAAATGGCGGCCTCAGGTTTTAAATTGCTCAACATTGATCCTGTATTTTCGGATCAATTGAAAAAACGCCCGGCGGTTCTTGCCCGCGGCCCGGGCCGCCCGGCTGATATTTCCGCGGTAGGTTTCCAGTATTTTGATCAGGTAGTTCTGCTCGAAACTCTCGATGACCCGGGCCTTGGCGGCGCGAAACGATTGGTCGGATTTTTCCTCCCGCCCGTCCCCGATCAACAGATCGCCGGCCCTGATCAAGGGCTTTTCGCCCAGCAAAACGGCCCGTTCGATGACGTTTTCCAGTTCCCGGATGTTTCCTCTCCAATCGTGGTTTTGCAGTTTGAGCAATCCCTCCGGTTCGATCGACCGAAAATCCCGACCGAATTCGGCCGTGTATTTTTTCAAAAAATGACCGGCCAGCAGGATTATGTCTTCCGGTCTGTCGCGGAGCGGAGGCAGGGCGACCCGCATCACGTTGAGGCGGTAATAAAGATCGGAGCGGATCTTTTCGGCCCGCAGAAGATCCTCCAGATCGTGGTTCGAAGCGGCGATGACCCGGACATCGCCTTTCCGGGTTTTGACCGAACCCAGCGAACGATATTCCTTATCTTGAAGAAAACGCAGTAGTTTGACCTGCGAGATGAGCGGCAGACTGTCCACTTCGTCCAGAAAAACCGTTCCGCCCTCGGCCTCGCTGATCAACCCTTTTTGCGAGATCATGGCGCCGGTAAAAGCCCCTCTTTCATGGCCGAACAATTCGTTTTCCACCAGATCGTTGGGGATCGCCCCGCAATTGACCGGAACGAAGGGTTTGCCCGAGCGGGGGCTCAGGTAATGGATCGCCCTCGCGATGATCTCCTTGCCGGTCCCGGTCTCGCCCGTGATCAATACGCAGGCATCGCAACCGGCGATGACCGGAAGTTTGGCGATCTCGGCCGTAAAACCCGGATTTTTACCGATGATTTTCCCCAAACCGATTCTTTCTCTGGTTTTCGCCAGCAATTTCGGTGTCAGGGTTACTTTTCGGGTCAGACGGCGGATGCGACAGAAAAGGTCTTCGGGATTTAACGGGGCGATGACAAAATCATCGATCCCCAGATTCAGGAAGTTCAAGAGCTTTCCCGAATCGAAATCCCCCGTACAAATGATCGACGGTTGGCGGAATTCGGCGAAACCGGGAGAACCGATTAGTTTTTCGGCCCGAACCGAATCCTTCGGAGTCAGTTTTAATAAAAACAGGTCGAAAATCCCCCGAGACAGTTTTTTTTTGAAGCAATCCCGGTTTCCGGCAGTTCCTTTGAGTTTCAGAAATTCACACCGAAAATCTTTTTTCTCCTCGAAAATGGCAAGCAGTTCTTCGCTCAACTCATCGTGTGAAAAATCAATGATTAAAACGCGGATCGGTTCCATGACATACCTCATTTCGGTTAAAGGTGGGAGAATCGATCAGAAATTCGAACCCATTTATTTCTACTACCAAACAACTGCGACAAAACGTTTTCCCGGCAAAAAAACGCCGGGGTTATGGGGCTAAACCGGCATTTGGGGATGAAAATCGTGCCGGATAAAATTTTCCTGATAAAGAAAGATTGACTTGTTCAAAATCAATCCCGGCCCTTTTCCGCCCGGAAAGAGCCTTTTCCAAATTTTTTCGAATCTGCCTTCCTTTCGGGACGCCCGTCGATCAAAATTTTTGCCAAAATATCTTTAAAAATTAAAAAAACTCTGCAAAAAATGCAAAAAGGCAATTGTTATTCAATAAACGGTTTAACAATTACCTGATGTTACCCGGGAAATTCCTGAACGGGTAAACAAAATCCTTTTAAATTGAATGGTTAAATCGATCGTTTCGTTACCGGCTTGGTCGTCCTTTTTTTCCTCCTTATTTTAAAATGCTGTTAAAGAAAGTGAAAAAAACAGGACACGGATCAAGCGGATAGAGACGGATAGGGACGGATTATTTCTATTAAAAAAATCCGTGAAGATCGGTGAAAATCCGCTTCATCCGCCTCCTGACTACTGTGTAATCTAAATTAATAAACAATATATTTAGCCACAGAGAACACAGAGAACACTGAGGATTTTTTGTCGATCAAACGATTTTTCTCTGAGTGCTCGGTGTTCTCTGTGGCTAAATAAAAAACCTGGATTACAATGTACTGACTTCTTCCGGTTTCAATTTTTTTAACAGTAATGATAGGAATCAAGCGATCCGTTCTGATTGAGAATCCGGTCTGATGATCCGCCAGAGCCCGATGGTCAGCATGGGGAAAACGTAGATGGCCAGGATGACATAGGTCAATGCTCCGTAACCCTGACCGATCAGTGAGATGATCCCCAGTTTGGTGGCAAGAAAGATCGAGAAAATCAACATTCCGACGGCAACCGAGGGTCGAAGAAAACGGGGCATCGCCTTTTGTTTTTCGGTGAAGACCTCGGCGATCCTTTCGTTTACCGCGTGGATCATGCCAACCCCGGTCTCGATGAACGTGCCGAAAAGAACCAGTTGAAAAAGGATCTGCAAGGAGGGTATGTTGAGTTGTCCCAGCATAAAATTCACCGGCACCGGTTTTTGCGTGATCTCCGGATAGAACCCGACCATGGCGATGTAGAAAAGAAACCCGGGGATTATGGCCAGAGGACCGGCGAGAACCCCGGCCACAACGGCCTCTTTGCGGGTCTTTAGGTGGCGCAGGCAGAATAGAACGGCGATCATCCCGACCATGTTGTAGCCTGCGTATTGAATTCCTCCGCCGAGTCCTGATCCTCCAACCGGAACCGATCCAAAATTGGAAATGATCCGATCTCCGAAAGATCCCATCCAAAGAATGAAATAGAGAATGTAGGCCGCATAGAGGACAAACGACCAGCCGGCCAGGAATCGTTCGATGGTCTTGCTCCCGTAAAATGCCAGCAACCCGCTGACTCCCATCATCGCCACAATTCCGAACAGGGCCGGAACTCCCAGTGATTCCCGGATCAGTTCGCCCGTGGCCGAACCGAGAACGCTGAGAACCAAAAGAGCGAGCGCGATGAAAGCGATCTCGAACAAAAACCACCCTCGCCCCAATAGTTTTCGAAAAAACGCCCGGTAGTCGTAGCTTTTCGTCGTTCTGGCAAATTCAAAACTGATCGCCAGGACGACGCTCCACAGGGCGGTCGTGACGATCATGCCGAGAAGTCCTCCCCACGGGCCGCTCGACAGGAAAAACTCGACCAGCTCCCGGCCGGTGGCGTAGCCTCCGCCGACGAGTACGGACTGGAAGATCAATCCCGGAAGGAAAAATCTCTGAAACACCTCGCTTGCCTTTGACATAAATTTATCTTCGATCTCCCCGCCGAACAGCAAACCCCAGTCAGGCCAACTGCTTTTAAGACCTCATTCAATCTTTATTGATCCGTGAAGATCCGTGTCCAAATTCCGTTTTTTTACCTTTAAACGGCTTCTGACGATGGCTAAATTCCAAAACGGTTGGGGAGGCCGTTCCCAGAGAAAAGCGAAAACTCATCCCGTTTAAACACCAGGGACTCGATCAGATCTTCTTTTACTTCAAAACCGATGCCCGGTTTTTGGGGCGGAGTTATCGTTCCTTTGGGACAGACAACGACCGGAGGATCGATGATATCTTCTTCCCAATATCTGGCCGAAGCGGAAACGTCCCCCGGCAGAGTGAACCCCTCAAGGGTTGACATGGCGATATTATGGGCCCTGCCGATTCCCGATTCGAGCATTCCGCCGCACCAGACGGGAACATTGTTCCGGGAGGCAAAAGCCTGAATGGTCCGCGCCTCGACGTGTCCTCCGACCCGACCCAGTTTGATGTTGATGATCCGGCAGCCATCGAGTTCAAGCGCGTGCCGGGCGTTCCTCAGGGTGGTTATCGATTCATCCAGACAGATCGAGGTTTTCAAATGTTTCTGCAGGCGGGCGTGATCGACCAGATCGCCGGCGGCCAGCGGTTGTTCGATCATCAGCAGATTGAAATCGTCAAGTTCTTCAAACAGCTTCAGGTCGTGGTCGAAGTCGTAGGCGGAATTGGCATCGACCGACAGCAGAATTTCGGGGAAATGCGCCCGGACCTTTTTAACCAGTTCGATATCCTGTCCCGGCTTGATCTTGATCTTTATTCTCTGATAACCGCTTTCAATCTCCTGCGCGACTTTTTCCAGCAAAATCTCCGGGGATTTTTGGAGACCGATCGAAACGCCGCAATCGATCCGTTTCCGGGTTCCGCCCAGATAAAGCCAAAGCGGAGCGCCGGCTTTTTTCGCCTCCAGATCCCAGATCGCGGTTTCCACAGCACCGATGGCCATTCGATTGCCCTGGATCGCCGCCAGCGTTTTACTCACCCCGGCGGCGCTTGAAACGCCCGCGGCAGTGAGCATCGGGGCGATAATGTTGAGGATCAAAGACCACGCCGTGTCAATGGTTTCGTGGTTGAAAAATGGGGTTTCCGGCGCGGTGCATTCTCCGTAACCGCTGGCGCCGTCCCGGTCGAAAACGCGAACGATCAAAATCCGCCGTTCGAAAGACGTGCCGAAACTGGTTTCAAACGGCGCTTTCAGCGGCAACCTGATCTCACGCAATTCCAGCTTTTCCAAATTAAGCTTGTTCATCTTTTTAAAACCCCTTTGCCCGATGAAAAATCAAAAACGCGAGGTGAAAATCAAAAAGTGTCCGGCCAAAACCAGCCACAGGAAACCGAGACAGGCGAGGGCAAAAAGCGTCGCCTGAAGTTTTCCCCAGATCCGGTAGCGTTTGCTGATCCAGGCGTGAACGGCGTTGGCGAAAACGATGACAGTTCCGACGGTTCCGAAAACGCCGATGACCTGAAAAATCCGAATCCACATATTTCCCCTATCCGAAATAAAATCCAGATGCGAGAACATTTGCACGACCAGCCCGACCAGCCCCGCAACAAAGATCAGATCGAGAATAAAAACAATTCTGACAGCCAAACGCAGTCTCCATTCCCAATTCGTCAGTTCGAGTTTTTGTCCGTAATGCCGACGGACGAACCACGAAACGGGCCATAAAACCAGCGTCAGAAGCATCAGGAAAAGCGAGATGCCGACGACCGGAAGCATTAATTTGCCGTTCTCCCAGAGCCCGACCCGCTGAAAAGTCATAAACGGATAGGGCAGAACGATCTGCATCCGCCCGTTCTCGTCCGGTTTGAAAAAGAGCGAATCAAACCCGTTGACATCGCGAAACTGCATCGGGGCGACCTCGCGCCAGCGTTTCGGTTTGCCGTTGTCATCGCTCAAGCCTTCAACCGAGATCGTTCCGTCCTCATTGGCCGAAACGTTCGCTTCTCCGAGCAGGGCGATCGTCTTGAAAAGAGAGCCCTCGGGTCGTCGGCTGGAAATATAGCTGCCGCTGACGGCCGCGGCATCCGCTTTGGCCGATTCCAGCGTCGGTTCTCCGGGGAGATCGGCCGGAAAATAACGATCCAGAAAGGCCTCCCAGATCACTTCGCGGAGCGATGCTTTGCCGTTTCCGGCGCTGTTATAGGAGATGAAAAACCCCAGATGGACGTCCTCGATCAAATGGAGATCGCTGTGAAAGGCGACGGTGTCGCCGCCGTGTCCGATGATCCGTTTGTTGTGCGAGGATTCTTCGTAAAAGCCGTGGGCCATGGCGTTTGCCCGTTCGTCCAGAAAAAATAAACGGCTGTGCATTTGTTTGAGGGTTTCCGGTTTCAGGATCTGCGCCTCGCCCGGTTTCCCCTCACCCAGATGCGCGAGCATGAACTTCGCCATGTCCGTTGCCGTGCTGCTCAAACTTCCCGCCGGAAAAGGCCCGACAACCTCAAACGGGAGGGCGTCCTCGGAGGCGAGTTCATAACCCTTTGACATATCGGGGGCGAGATTTTCGGGCAAAGGCTGGGCGAATGTCGAACTGTTCATTTCGAGCGGTTTGAATATGTTCTGCTCGATGTATTGATCAAACGGCTGGCCCGAAACCCGTTCGACGATATATCCGGCCAGAGCGGTGCCGTAATTCGAATAGGCCGGAACCCGGCCGGGCGGAAAGATGCGGCGCGGAATGTGGGTTTTGAGATAATCTCCGAGATCCGGAGGATCGGCATCGTATTTAAAGAGATCCTTTATCTGCTCCTCGAAACCCGGCGTGTGCGTCAAAATATCCTTGAGCGTGACCGGTTTGTTAAAGGTCTCGGGCAATTTGAAATCGAGATAATTATTTACATCGGCATTGAGATCGAGTTTGCCCCGTTCGACCAACTGCATGACGGCCGTCCAGGTGAAAAGCTTTGAGATCGAACCGGGCCGGAAAAGCGTCTTATCGGCGGTTACAGGGGTTTTATTTTCCCTGTCCGCATAACCGTAACCTTTGACGAATAAAAGCTCACCGTCTTTGACAATGGAGACGGTCGCGCCGGCGACGTCGGACTGTTCGAGCAGGACCGGCACCAATCCGTCAAGAAAGGTCTCGACATCCCGCTTGTTTAACTTACCGACTCCTTCGGGCGTCTCAATTTCGGGCTTACCTGCTTTTGCGCCCTCATTCTGTTTTTCAAGGACTGGCGGAACCTGGCCCGTAGCAAGCGAGAAAAATACAAGAATCAGAATTATCAATGTCGTTAATTTTCTCATCTTTGTTGCGTCTCCCGTAACAATTTGATCGAAACCCGTCCGGGTTCTTTCATTTGATCTTTTGAGCCGTTAATCTGCTGCCGCCCTGATTCAGCGTCAATCCGGTGACCTTTCCCTTCGTATCGGTAACAAAAGTGATCGTCGCATTCACATCTTTGGAAAAGAAATTTGTCTCCGATTCGGCCAAAAGCCCGAACTTTGTCTGGCCGGCGACCTGTCCCAGAAGTTTTCCGTCCTCAAGCAATACGGCGATTATTATGCTCGGTTGCTCGATCTTGTACTGTCCGACGTATTTCTCCAGGGTTTTCGCGTCAAGAGCGATCTCCCGGCGCTCCTGCGGAATTTCGTATTCGGCCCCGAAATAGACCGCCCCGAGATCGTTGGCGATCTTTCCGGCCGGTGCGCCCTGAACATTGCTCAGAACGATAACCGTCACGCGGTCGTCGGGAAACCGATTGATCTGGGTGGAAAAGCCGTAAATGCCGCCGCCGTGTGAGATCACGGGCCGGTCGAATCTCTTGCCGATGCTCCAGCCGTAACCGTAACCGATCTTGTCGCTGAACGGCGTGAATATTTCGCCGAGCGTTTTGCTCGAAACGAGTTTTCCGGAGTAAAGCGCCTGATCCCATCGGAGCAGATCTTCGGTCGTCGAATAGAGCGCACCGGCCGCGTAGGGAAGGGTCATATCCATATAGTCGGCGTTGATATACTCGCCATTCTGCCGGGCGTAACCCGCCGCCCGGTTTTTGATTATCCGGCTGGAGATGTCGTAGCCGGTGGAATTCATCCCGAGCGGATTAAAGATATTTTCCCGCAAAAAATCGGCGTAGGATTTTCCCGACACCCGCTCGATGATCTCCCCGAGAACGTAATAACCCGAATTGCTGTAAGCGAATTTCTCGCCCGGCGCGAATTCGAGGGGTTTGTCCCTCAGTTGCCCGATCATCTCGGCGTTGGTCGTCGGGAGAACCGCCGTTTTGGCAAAATCGGGAAAACTGGTGTAGTTCGGAATCCCGGAGGTGTGCGTCAGGAGGTTTTTGACGGTTACCGGTTTCCAGGCCTCCGGACAATCCGACAAATATTTGCACATCGAATCGCCGACCTTCAGTTTGCCCCGTTCTTCGAGCATCGCTATCGCCATCCCGGTGAACTGCTTGGTGATGGAGCCCAGACGAAAAACCGTCTGCGGTGTGTTCGAAACACCGAGTTCGATGTTGGCCATCCCGTAACCCTTATTGACAATCGGCTGACCGTTCCGGGCCAGGAGGACCGAACCGCTGAAACCGTTGACGCGGATCGCGGCGGTCATATATTCCTCAACCTTGGCCGCGATCTGCTGATCGGATCCGCCCGGTGCCAAAGTATTCTGGGCCGAAACATAGGCGCTGAAAAAAACACCCAGAGCCATTACTGCGATCAGATAGTTTACGGCGATAAATTTTTTAGACATAAAAACTCTCCTCAAATCCGGTAAGAATTCGGACCTCAGATCAATGGCGTTAAAAAGACCGAGATGGACAGAAAATTCTGAATTTTTAATTCTGAATTTTTAATTGGTTCGGATAAAAAAAGGCTTTCTTTCCAAAATAATTAATAATTTACAGTTTGGAATTAATAATTATCTTTCCCGAACCTCAGCAGTTCCTGATCTTTTTAACGGCATTGACCTCAGACCGCAAATTTCAGAAAGGGTTTGGTTTTTCAGCACAATCTTCCGAGATCTGCGATCTGAAATTTTCTCTCACAATGAAACTTCGATTCCATACCACCCCTCTATTTTTCCGCCTTGTCATCGGGCAGGCGGATAAATTTTCCCATCCCCCCGAAATTCACGGCCTCGACCTTTCCTTTGTTGTCCAGACTGAATTGCATCAAGCCTTTTCCCAAAACCGGATCACTCCAAACAACCTGAAAGGTGTCGTAATTCCAATGCTCCAGTTCCCCTTTGAAATTCGGGCCGAAATGGGCGGTTAATTTTCCATCCGAGAATTTGATCTCGGCGTCGCCGTACATCTCGCTTTGATATTTTCCGGCGTATTGCCGCAGGTCGAGAGAGGGCGCAGTTCCCTTCACCCTATCCGCCAGGGCCTTGTCCTGCGCGGCTTGCGCCAGGTTCAAAAGCGCCTGATAGTTCTTGAGTCCTTCTCCGGCCCAATCCGTCGGCCCTTTCCCCAAAAAGGCGTCGAAGACCCGGTAGGACAAAAATTGGGGGACCAGCGTGCCGTTCATATTGGTCAGGATCACGACGCCGACGTTCTCCTCCGGGATCATCGCCACAATGCCCCTCATCCCGTCGATCGCGCCGCCGTGTTCGACCAGTTTTTTACCGCGAAAATCGCTCAAGAACCAACCCATCCCGTAATTCAGAAAATGCGCGTCGGGATAAAAGAAAGTGTACGGCCCTTCGATCCTCATGATGGTTTGCGGGGTTTGCATCTCCCGGACGGCCGACTCGCTGATCAGTTGTTTGCCGCCGTATTTTCCCTTTCCGAGTTGAAGCCGGACCCATTGCGCCATATCCACGACATTGGAATTGATCGAACCGGCCGGACCGATGTTGTCAACGTTGCGCCAGGCGACCGGCCTCACTCTGTCGTCGATCTTGACGTGCGGGGTGGCGACGTCACTCGACCGCGAAAGCGTCGTAACGCTCGTTCCGCTGTCCTTCATTCCGAGCGGCGAGAAGATTCTTGTTTGCACAAAATCATCCCAACTCGTCGAGGTGATCGAGGGAATGATCTGCCCGGCCGCCAGATACATGATGTTTTGGTAGCCGAAACGCGAGCGCAAACTGGACGACGGCTCAAGAAAACGGATGCGATGCAAAACCTCTTCCCGGCTGTACGGGGTGGCGTACCATAACTGATCGCCGCGCTCCAAACCGATCCGGTGGGTGAGCATATCGCGAACCGTCATCTCGCGCGTCACATAGGGGTCGTAGAGTTGAAAGTCGGGCAGATATTTCGTGACCGAATCGTCCCATTTGAGTTTTTTCTCATCGGCCAGCATCGCCAGCGAGGCCGCCGTGAAGGCTTTTGACGACGAACCGATGGCGAAAATGGTCCTTTCATCGACCGGCTCCGGTTTGCCCAATTCTCGAACCCCGTAGCCTTTGGCCAGCACGATCTTGTCATCCTTGATGACGGCGATCGCCACGCCCGGCACCTCCCAACCTTTCATCGCCTGATTAACGTAATCATCAAACCCTTGCAAAGGGGCATCCTGCGCCCGAACGATTCGCAACCCCGCCGTTAAGATCAATGCGAGAAAGAAAAGATTGACAATCGAACGAATTTTCATTTTGTTTCTCCGAGATTGAATAAATATGACTTTTCAATTGCCACCAGCTTCAGCTAGTGGACTTGTCAGCCAAACCGCAAATGTTTCGACTAAACAGTCCAGATCCCTTTTAAAACCCTTTCAAAGTTCCCGCCGAGGATTCCCTTGATATCCGAATCGCTGTATTGCCGGCGGATCAACCCTTCGGTCAGATCGAACATCCGTTTCGGATGATTCAAGCCCTCAACATCTATCTTTTCGCGAAAACCGTAGCTTCCCTTGTAACCGGCCCGCAATTTTTTATTGAGTTCCGGCGGCATCGAGTCGTAACCGTAAAGGTCTATGTCGCTTCCGACCCCGAGATGTTCCGGGCCGATCAGTTTTCTGACGTGATCGAAATGATCGAGGACGTGCTCGATGGTCGTCGGTTCATCGGCTTTGACGAACATCCTGACGCCGGTGATCCCCATCACGCTTCCCGCCTCGCCGACCTTTCTGATCGCCTCGTCATTTTTGCAACGGGGATGGCCGTTAACCAGTGCGCGGGCGTTGGAATGGGTGATCAAAACCGGTTTTTTGGAAATCTCGAAGGCATCGAGCGTGGTGCGGTCGCCGCAATGCGAAACGTCAACCGCCATTCCGACCTTGTTCATCCGCTCGATGATGGCCGCGCCGAAATCGGAAATTCCCTCGTCGCGTCGTTCGGTCGAACCGTTCCCGATAAAATTGCGGGAATTGTAAGTCAGTTGAGAAACCCTCTGGCCGAGGTTGCGGAAAAAATCCACGTCGTCGGGACGGCGAAACTGATCCGAATTCTGAAGTCCGAGAATGACGCCCAGTTTGCCCGTTTTTTTCGCCCGCTCGAAATCGTCCGGACTGTCAACCCGCATCAGATGATCGTCGTGACTTGCGATAAATCCGTTCCAAAAGGCGAAGAATTCAAGAACGTTGGCGTAGGAATTCATACCGCCCATCCCGATCGCCGGATGAATGATGTTGATCCCCGACTCTTTGAAGGGCTGGAGATCGGCGGCGGTAAAACTTTCGGGATCGGCCATCCATTTGGCCTGTTTGTCAAAATCGAGCGTCATCACCGAGAGCATGTCTATCACCGTGGATTGTTTGACCAGATCGATGGCCCGGGCCGAATATTGCCTGATCGAATCCGCAAAAACCCGGAAACGGCCCAGATTCAACATCGGCGCCGCCACCACTCCGAGCGCCCCGACGGCCGTTCGCCGAACCATCTCACGCCGCGTTATTTTACTTTTTTGTTCATTCATTTTTTTGTCCCGCTTAACATCCCGGTCTTTAATTTTCCCCGCGCCCGAGCAGATAAACCCCCTGTTTGCGCCCGCCGCGATCCATTCGAAAGAATGCTTCGACCCGAAATCCCTCTTTGATCGCTCCGGTAAAGGCGCGCCGGGTCGCCTCCCGCCATTTGAGGGCCGATTGGCGATCCCGTTTCACCAGATCGTTGATGTTCGCCGGAATTTCAATCAGGGCCGTTTGCCCATAGAGTCCCTCCTCCAAATCGCCGGCGAGCGGAAACTCCTCATCTGCGACCTTTACCAGCGGCGTGATGTGCCCGAAGTTTTCCTTGAAACAGATTTCGTCAACCGAACCCTCGGCCGGGTTTTTCGTCAGATCCCAGGTAACCAACAGCCGATCCGTTCCGGTCTGATGCAGAAAGCTGGCCGCCTCCTCGCCGTAAAAATTTATCAGGTAGCGGTCGGAAAAAACTCCGAGCTTGCTGAAATTGAAATAGGCGTTCAGGCTCTGCAACGGATCGAACGTCCAGGTCATTAAATTTATGCCTTGATCGATTACCCGCTGGCGCTGTGCCATTTTGAGTTTTCGACCGAGATCAAAATTGCGGTAAGCGGGTTTGACGGCGAGCATGTGCGAGTGATGGACCATTCGCCCCCGTTCGATCCCGACAAAACCGTAAACGAACCCGACCATTGTTTCTCCGTCAAACGCCCCGAGCAACACTCCTCCGGCCTCCTGCACGGCGACGAGATGCGTCACAGGCACGACGTCCAGATCGGGGACTCCCCAGATCTCTTTCTGGAGTCCTTCGACGTCCCGCAACTCCCGTCCCGGAGCAATTTCGCGGATGGTCATTGATGTTTTTGATTCAGCGTTCATCAGTTAAGCAGATCTCAGATTCCAAATTTCAGATCTCAAACCTCAGATAAAATACCGATTTTCGGCGATTTATTCTGAAATTTGAAATCCGAGATCTGAAATCGTTACATTCCCCGGCCCGGACCGTAGATCACTTTGCCCGGTTTCGCCCCGGTATGCTTTCCGTCTTCGGCAACGATCACTCCGTTGACGAGAACGTAATTGATCCCGACGGGGGTCAAAAAAGGCTGTTCATAGGTCGCCCGATCCTGGATTTTGTCGTAGTCGAAGATCACCACATCGGCCCATAAACCCTCCTTGATAAGCCCGCGCGAATCGAGCCTCATCCGGTCGGCCGCCCACGAAGTCATTTTGCGGATCGCCTCCGGAAGCGTCAGAACTTTTTTCTCCCGCACGTAGCGGGCGATGAGCCTCGGATGATTGCCGTACGAACGGGGATGGGCCAGCCCCAAACCATCGACCGTTCCGAGTTTAAGCGCCGCTCCCGCATCACTTCCGATGCTGGTCCAGGGAAATTTCAGGGCGGCGATGACGTCCTCTTCGCTCATCATATGATAGATCGCCAGAACCCTGCCGTTACCCTCTGAAACCAGATCCCAGGCCGCATCGGCCGGATCCTTTTTCATCTCTTTGGCGATCTGCGACAGGTTTTTGCCCTCGTATTTGGCGTTCTCCGCATTCTGAGCGTTGACCAGCACGATATTGTCCCAACCGCCCGAAGCCTCGACGATGTTCCACCAACCGGGCGAACCGGTTTTAACTTCCCTTTTCAGCCTCTCCCGAATCTTGGGATCTTTCAGACGCTCAAGCAGTTTTTCGTCGCCCCCTTCAAAGGCCCACGAAGGGATGGTCGCTTCGAGTCCGGTCCCGCCGGCCGTATAGAGATACAAATCCGCCCCCACATCCACGCCCCGCTGTCTGGCCTCGGTGATCTTTTCCCCGGCCTCTTTCATCAATTTTCCCCAACCGGGCTGATAGGCCGCCTTGAGATGAAAGATCTCGACCGGCAGACCGCCTTTTTCGCCGATCTCGATCGCCTCTTCGATCCCCGAAATAAGTCCCTTGCCCTCGTCCCGCATATGAGTGGCGTAGATCCCGCCGTAACGCCCCGCGACTTTGGCCATCTCGACCAGTTCTTCGGTCGTCGCAAAACTCGACGGGGGATAGATCAACGCCGTCGTCATACCCATCGCCCCGGATCTCATGGCCGTCTCCATAATGGCCTTCATCCGCGTCAGTTCTTCCGGCGTCGGGGCTCTCGACTCATTTCCCAAAACCGCGACGCGGGCCTGGGTTTCGCTGAAATAAGTGCCGAAATTGATGCTGATGCCGCTTTTCTCCAACCCGGCAAAATATTCCGTGATCTTCTCGGCCGGAACCGGCGTTCCCCCTTCCCCGCCGATCGCGGTCGTAACCCCCATGAACACTTTGTTTTCCGCCAGACCGTTGCGCGGCAGAACGTAGCCCGATTGATCCATGACGTCGATCCATCCCGGCGACACGTATTTTCCGCCGGCGTCAATTTCGCGTTTTCCCCGGCCTTCGACCTTGCCGATCTTGACGAACTTTCCGTCCTTGATAGCCACATCATCCGCCGTCCAGGGGTTGCCCGCTCCGTCCAGCACCCGGCCGTTGCGGATCACGATGTCATATTCGCCCTTTTGTGCCGACGCCGGAACGCTCAACCCGCCCAACGCGATCAGAAGGATGAGCGTTGCGGCCAAAAAGCGATGAAGAAAAGTAGTCATTTAGCAGTCATCTCCCGTAAAAAATTTCAGATCTCGGATCATTCCCGTTAAAAAGATCGGGATTGAAGGATAAATTCTAAATTTTAACTCTAAATTTTTAACTGATTCGGAGGAAAAAGGCTTCATCTCCAGAACAATTAATAATTTAGAGTTTAGAGTTTATAATTCCGGTTCCCTGATTTCAGCATCTTCCGATCTTTTTATCATTATTGATCTCAGAACAAATCGACTAAAGCCTGACCCATCTGAAATTTCAGGGTTGCCGACCGGGTCCGTAGATCACTCGTCCGGGGCGGGCTCCGGTGTGTTTTCCCTTTTCGACAACGACCTGACCGTTGACCAGCACGTAATCGATCCCGGACGGCGGTCTGAACGGGTACTCATAGGTCGAATTGTCCTGAATCGTCTCGTAATCGAAGATCACCGCATCGGCCCACAAGCCTTTTTTTATCATCCCGCGTTCGGGAATCCGCAGACGCGTCGCGGGCCAGGAACTCATTTTTCGGATCGCTTCGGGCAAGGAAATTATTTTCTTCTTCCGGACATATTCGGCGATCACGCGCGGAAAAGTGCCGTAACCGCGGGGATGGCCGTTCCCGGCCGTGTTCGGGTCGACAAGTTCGGCCGATGCCGCCGAATCGCTTCCAAAGCTGACCCACGGAAATTTCATCGCCGTTTCCACGTCCGATTCGGTCATCAGAAAATAGAGAGCCGAGACCCGGCCGGTTCCTTCAAGCAGGAGATCAAACGCCGCGTCGGCCGGGTCCTTGTTCCATTCTTTTGCGATCTGATCCAGATTCTTTCCTTCGAACCGCTCGTTGTCCTTGTTCCCGGAATAAACCAGAACGATGTTTTCCCAGCCTCCCGCCGCTTCAACGATGTTCCACCAACCGGGCGAACCCGTTTTTATCTCCTTTTTTAGCCGCGTGCGGATGGCGGGATCGCGAAGCCGTTCCAGCAGTTTCTCGTTGCCGCCCTCGGAAGCCCAGGCCGGAACCACCGCGCTCAGCCCCGTTCCCCCGGCCGTATAAGGATACATATCCGCCGCCACATCCACGCCGCGGGCCCGGGCCGATTCGATCTTTTGCCCGGCCTCGCGCATCAAAGTTCCCCAGCCCGGTTGGTAGGCGGCTTTGAGGTGGTAGATCTCGACCGGAAGACCGCCTTTTTCCCCGATCGTGATCGCCTCTTCCAGAGCCTCGATGAGTTCCTTTCCCTCGCCGCGAATATGGCTCGAATAAACTCCGCCGTATTTCCCGGCGACTTTTGCCAGTTCAACCAGTTGATCGGTCTTTGAAAAACTGGCCGGCGGATAAATCAGCGCGGTTGATATGCCGAGAGCCCCGCCTTTCATGGCGGTTTCCACGATCGCCCGCATCCGGTCGAGTTCCTCCGGGGTCGGATCGCGGGCCTCCTGTCCGATTACGGCGACGCGGGCCTGCGTCGCGCTGAAATAGGTGCCGAAGTTGAAACCGAGCCCGTTTTTTTCGAGATCGGCGAAATATTCGGGCAGTTTCTCGGCCGGGACCGGCGTTCCGCCTTCGCCCGAAATTCCGGTCGTCACGCCCATCAACAGTTTGCTCTCGGCCAGCGGACTGCTCATCAGGACGCGCCCCGATGCGTCGAGCATATCGATCCATCCGGGAGAGACATATTTTCCCCCGGCGTCAATCTCACGTTTTCCCTTTCCCTCAATTTTGCCGATCCGGACAAAACGACCGTCCTTGATGGCGACATCGGCCGCGACCCAGGGGTTGCCCGCCCCGTCCAGCACCCGGCCGTTGCGGATCACGATGTCGTAAGCCGGTTGGCTCTCCTGCCCGGCCGCCGGGTTTATAAAAATGTTCGAGGCGAGCAGGAGGAGGAGCGTTCCGGCAAAAAATGATCGAAATTCTTTTGTCATTTATTTACTCCCTCGGCCGGACGGCGATTTGACGGCGTTCTTCCCCGAATCGGAATATTTTTTCATCAGATCCATCGCCCGGTCGGCCAATTTGAAAAGGTGCTGATGGGCCCGGAAACCGTTGGTCAGGATGGCAAATCCGAACTTCCGGTCGCGGTTTCCGAGCAAAAAGGCGGTGTAACCCGAGAGGCTCCCGCTGTGGGCGAAATAACGGTCGCCGTCCCGCACCTGCACCCACCAGGTCAAACCGAAACCGGCCGTCTCATTTCCCCAGATGCCTTCGATCCCGCCCTTGAACTGATCGTATTGACGGGTGAACATCTGCTCCATCGTCGCCTCGCTGATGATGCGTTTGCCTTTGAAAACCCCGTTGTTGAGATTGGCGATCAGCCAGTTGGACTGATCGCTGATCGTGCCGTAGGTGATGCCGGCCGGAAAAACGGCGGCCCTGACCCGCACGCTCGGCCTTTGGAGACCCGTTTTTTCATCGAAGACGTAGGGAACCGACAAAAGCTCATCCATATCCGGCGTCGGATCGAAAGCCGTGTTGGTCATCTCCAGCGGTTTGAAGATGTTCTCCTGAATGTATTGAACGTATTTAACCCCGGACAGTTTTTCGACCAGATAGCCGATCAGAGTATAGGCGGCGTTCGAATATTCAACCTTTGTCATCGGCGGTTCGTGGACCCTGATCTTGGTCCGAACGTATTCATCGAGCGGTATCGTTGCGGCGTTGCTCCAAAGTGGAATGGCCCCGAAATCTCCGGTTATCCCCGAGGTGTGGGTCAGTAGATGCCGAAATGTTACCGGGTTTTTCGGGTCGTCGCCGGGGATCTGAAAATCGAGATATTTGCTCACCGGATCGTCGAGTTTGAATTTGCCCTTTTCCATCTGTTGAAGCAGGGCGACCGTTGACATCGCCTTAAAGGTCGAGCCGATCAGATAGACCGTATCCTTGGTGGCCGGGGTTCGAACCCGGAGATTCGATTCGCCGTAAGCCCCGGTCCAGATCACCTGATCGCCGGAAATCAATGCAATCGTGGCCGACGGAATGTGTCCCTCGATCATCGCCCGCCGGATCTCCGGTTCGAGATCGTTTACCAGACTCCTGACGTCTATGTTTTGGGCAAAAAGATCAAGGGAAAAAAAACTCAAAATCATCGCCGCGTTGATGATCGAAAAAAACACCCTAAATCTCAATTTTTGTCGTTTTAATTTATTCATCTTATTTATTGACTGTTTCCAAAACCGGTAATAACACGTTCGACGCATTGGCGCCGGAACGAAAGACACGTTGGGTGGCCTTTTGAAAATCGGACTCCCCGGCCAGAAAGATGTTCGGAACGAACTGCTGGGGGTTTCGATCAATGATCGGAAACCAGGTGCTCTGGATCTGAACCATTATCCGGTGTCCTTTTTTGAAAGTATGATCGTTGGCCGGAAATCCGATCCGGTAATTTTGGATGGAATTGGCCGGGATCGCCTCCGGTTTTTCAAAGCTCTTGAAATACCGCCCACGGAAAACATCTCCGGCGATCATCAGTTGAAAACCGCTCATATCCGGTTCAGCCTGATAGTTTTCCGGATAAACGTCGATCAATTTTACGACCCAGTCGCTGTCGGTCCCGCTCGTCGAGGCAAAAACATCGGCGATGATCTTTCCCGAAACCGTTACATCTTCCCCGAGCGAATCGGTCGTCCAGGTCAGAACATCGGGACGGCGATCAACGAAACGCTGATCTTCGACCAGCCAGGTCCTCCAGCCCGATCTCAGTTCGATCGGCCGCGGACGATACGGAACCGGATTCGCAGGATCGGAAACGTATTCGTCAAACATCGGTTTGTCAGCGGCCGGAGGGGCTTCGAAAGAGAGTTTGCCGTTGGCCCTGAGATAAAGTTTTCGTTTCACGATTCCATCCTCGGGTGTCCAGGCGTTATGTCTGACCCACTCGTTGGCCCCGGTTCTGAACGTCAAAGCCTCCGGCAGATCGGGATCGGGCTTGTCCTTCAGGTAATGGGCCAGAAACGGCGCCCGGACGTTGCGGCGAAAATATTCCCCGGTGGCGCTGTTAAAATTTATCCGCCCCAGTTTGTTTCCCTCCCCGCGAGACCATCCGCCGTGATTCCAGGGACCGACCACCAGAAAATTCTTGTTTTCCGTATCATGGCGTTCGAGGAGTTCATATATCTTTATCGGCCCGTAAAAATCCTCCTGATCCCACCAGCCGGCCACGTTCAGGGTCGGAACCGTCACCCGTTTCAGCCACGGAGCAAAGGCCTGCCTTTTCCAGAACGGGTCGTAATCGGGATGGTTGACAAAATCGTTCCAGGTGGGAAGCTGTTTTTTCAGATATTTTGAATCAATGTTCGACAACGGACCGAGTTCCAGATACCACTCGTAAGCGTCCCGGCGGTCAATGATGTTGGCCGGATCGGTGATCTCCTTTGACGATTCCATCATATAGGCATATTCAAAACCGTAACTCAGCCGGAAGGCCCCGTTGTGATGAAAATCGTCCCCGATCCACATATCCGCCGGCGATGCCTGCGGAACAACGGCCTTAAGGGCCGGGTGCGGGTCGAGCATTCCCATCACCGTCAACCACCCTCCGTAACTGGTTCCGGCCATACCGACCCTTCCGTTATTGTTCGGGGTGTTGTGCAAAAGCCATTCGATCGTGTCGTAGGTATCGGTGCTTTCGTCGATCGCATTCTTGTCCTTCGGATCGCGCGGCTGACGAAGCATCACGAACCGGCCTTCGGATTTGAATCTTCCGCGAATGTCCTGTTGGACGACGATGTAACCGTCCTTTGAAATTTCGGGGAGGGCCGCCGAGAGTTGCTCCGAGGTCAGATCTCCGATGCCGTAAGGAGTTCGGATAAGAATTATCGGCAATTTTTCATCCGTTCCGGTCGGAGTGTTGATCTGGGTGTAGAGCCGCACCCCGTCGCGCATCGGGATCATTGCCTCGGTCCGGGTGAAAACCGGCTGTTGCGAAAAAACGTTCGAAAAAGCCGCCAAAATGATGCCGGCGACAAACAGGGTCGCCAATGAAAAACGAATCTGATCGGACTTGTTCCCGGCCCAAACGGTCGCCGGTCGATTTCTTTGTTCGGTAATCAACGCTTATTCTCCTTTCCTTTTGAAACCCGGTCTATCGAAGCCGGACGCGGCAGACGCCGGACCGGATTCTTTTCGAGCAATTTCAACCCCTCGGCCACCGCCCGCTCCAGCTGGGCGTCCCTGCCGCTTTCGGCTCTGGTCGGAGTGTTCTCGACCTGGATGTCGGGCGGGACTCCGATATTTTCAACATCCCATTTTCCTTCCAGATTATAAAAAGCCAGACACGGAGCCGTGATCCCACCGCCGTCTATCGTCGATGGAGTGCCGAGGGTTCCGACCAGACCGCCCCAGGTCCGGGTTCCGACCAGCGGACCGAGTTTTCGGAGCCGAAAATAATAAGGCAGGGCGTCTCCGCCGGAACCGGCCGATTCATTGATCATCATCACCTTCGGCCCGTAAATGCCCGCGATCGGCGAGAAAAACGATTTCCCGTCGCGGAGCGTAAAGAAACCCAACGGTTTCCTGTCGAGTTCATTGACGATATAATCGGCGACCATTCCGCCCTGGTTGTAGCGGACGTCGATGACCGTTCCTTCCTTATCCTGTTGAGCGAAAAAGTAACGGATGAAAGAAGAATATCCCGGCCTTCCGGTGTTGGGAAGCCACACATATGCCAGACGGCCGCCGGAAAGCTTGTCCACCAGACGGCGGTTTTCTTCGATCCAGGCCCGCGTCCGGAGTCCGTTCTCGCTGGCGATCGGCACGACCGTTATGAGCCTCGAACCCTGTTCAATCGGCTTGTCATTGACTCTTAAAACCGTCTGCCGGTTGGCGGTGTTTTCGAAATGGCTGTAAAAATTTTTGCCGGCATCAAGCGTTTTGCCGTTTGCTTCCAGAATATAATCGCCCTCCGCAACATCGATCCCCGGCGCGCTGAGCGGGGCTCTTAATTCCGGATTCCAGTTTTCGCCGTTGTAAATCCGCTTGATCCGGTATTTACCGTTTTCGACCTCGATGTCCGCCCCGAGCATACCGACCGAAACCGGTTCTTCGCCCGGCACATCACCCGGCCCCGTCAGATACGAGTGCCCGACCGTCAATTCCCCGCCGACCTGTGCGATGAGATAGCCCAGATCGTTCCGATGTCCGATGAAGGAAAGAAGCGGAAGATATTTTTTATAAACCGCGTCCCAATCCGCACCCTGCATCTGCGGGTCGTAAAAGAACTCTCGCTGGAAGCGCCAGGTTTCGCGAAAGATATCGGCCCATTCGGCCCGCGGATCAACTCTCATCTCGAGTTGCGCCACATTGAGGGCGCCGTCGCCGACTTTCGCCGGGGCCTCGGTTCCGACGATCCCCCAACGCCCCCCTCTCGCACCGTACAGCAGTTTTTTCCCGTCAGCCGAGATAGCAAAACCGGTGATGCCCTCCATAAACGGGATCGCTCTTCCGGCTTTGATCTGGTATCGGTGGAGTTGCAAGGGTCCGCCGCCGGAATCCTGTTCGGTGTAGAAAAATGTACCGGCCGAACCGGCGGTCAAATTTCCGAATTCGGCCGGCCGGACATTGACCGGAAGAATTCGCTGGGTGATTCCCTCGAAATCTATTTTAACGGAGTTCTCGGCCGGTCCGGGTTTTGGTTTCCCCCCCTCGGCGCCTTCCGGAGAACCGCTCGGTTCATCACCAGTTTCGGGAAGCAAAGGCGAAGGCTCGTCCGCGCTTAGAACAACCAGATAAATGGCGCGGCGCAACGGGCGATCCAGGGAACTCATTTCGAGCCAACTGGTTCGCGGACCGTAATCGGTACTGGCCATAAAATAGAGATATTTGCCACCGGCATCAAAGGCGGGTGTGATCGAATCGGCGAGCCCGTCCGTGATCTGTCGGGCCTTTTTCTCCGCCACCGAATAGATAAATACCGCCCCCATCCGGCTGTTCAGATTTTTGGTATAGGCCATCCATTTCGAATCCGGCGACCAGGTGGCATCGAAGTTGCGAAAGGGGTCCGGATTATCGTCCGTATCAACCTTCAGGGCCGCTCCGCTCTTAACGTCGATCATCCAGAGGTTCCCGTGATTGTCCTTGAGCAGAAGCTGTTCGCCGCTGGGCGACCAGACGGGATTTGAAAAGAAAGCCGTGGAAGGCAGAGCAATTACCCGCGGTTCCGCCAATCCGGCCGGATCTCCCAGCATCAACTGATATTCTCCGCTCGCATCGGAAAGCCAGGCTATCCGCGATCCGTCCGGCGACCAGGCCGGATCGCGGTCATGGACACCGGAACTGTTCGTCAGATTCCGGTAATCACCTTTGGCCGAAGGAACGGAAAAGATCTCGCCCCGCGCTTCGAAAACCGCCCGAACTCCCCCCGGCGAAAGAGCGGCGTTTCTGATCATGTCGTTCACCTTTTTAAACTGGGGCCTCGTCCAGGGCAGATCTCCCGACACTTCTATATTGAGCCGGTTTGATTTGCCGGTCTTCGCATCAAGCAGATGAATATAACCCGCCTGTTCATAAACGACCGAATCCGCACCGGCCGAAGCCGACATAACGTCGAAATCGTCGTGGTTGGTGAGTTTAGTCATCTGGCGGGTATCTGTCCGGTAGGCAAAAAGGTTGGCGGTGAAATCCCGGTCGGAAATAAAATAGATGGTGTTTCCAATCCACATCGGGTTCGAGTCATTGCTGTTGGTCCAGGGCAGTTTTTCGATGGTTTTGTCCGCGAAATTAAAGACCGAGATCGGATGGGTCCGGCCTCCCCTGTAATGCCGCCACATGCTTCCCTCATACCAGCCCGGGAAAAAAACGGTTGAATACTCTTCAAAAGCCAATTTCCCTCCGTCCGGTGAAAATGCGCCGGAAAACGCCCGCGACAAAGCCAGAGGTTCCGGTTGTCCTCCTTCCGAACCGATCCTCCAAAGCTGAAAGAAAGCCTCCTGCGGCGAACTGGTCCGGGTCGCGCCGAAGATCACATAACGGCCATCCGGCGTCCAGCCCCGGACCCGATCCGTTCCGGGATGATACGTCAATCGTTGCGGATCTCCGCCCGTTGTCGGCATCACATAGACGTCCGTGTTTCCGGCAACCGTGGCCGAAAAGGCGATCCGCGAACCGTCGGGCGAAAAATGGGGTTCGGTCTCGACTCCCGGCGTCGAAGTCAGACGCCTCGCCGTTCCGCCGCTTCGCGAAACGGCCCACAGATCCCCGGCATATTCAAAGGCGACCAGATCGCGGCTCACCGCCGGATGCCGGAGCATTCGCGTGCCCTGGGCGTTTAAGCCGACCGGAACCAGAAAACTCAAAATCACAGCCAATATCAGATGTCGTTTTTTCATGGAATTTGTCAAATTATTTGGAGCACAAACCTCGATCCGGCCCCTCTTGAACAGCGATTATTTGTTTGAAACCGCAGGATCAGAACGAAATCCGGATCCCGACCTGTCCCTCTCGTCCCGGAAGCACCTGAGTGGCTGATCCGAACGGTTCGGTGGCAACATCCTCACGGTTTTGGATGGCGGCCGGATTTTTCCGGTTCAGCACATTGAAGAATTCAAACAAAAGCTGAACCTTGACCCGCTCACCGATGTTGAACAATTTGGAAAAACGCAGATCGAGATTGACGAACGGAGGTGCCGTAAAAGCATTCCTTCCCGCCGTAAAATCAACCCCGTTGAAATTTCCGTTGCCGTCCGGGTCCCTGTTTTGGGAATCGAAACGGCTGAAATGAAACCCGCTCTGCGCCCGGAAGATGCCTCCGATCTGGAATTGCCACGGCAGATCCAACAGCCCGTGAACCTGAAAGATATGATCCAGAGCCAGATCGGAAGGCCCCTTGTCGAGATCCGGGCCGTTGACGAAGGTTCCGGCCGCGGCCACGAAATTGCCGTTCCGGCTGATAAATGATCCGTTGGCATTGGTCTGCGGCGTGCAGTTCGGATCGCTGGTCGGGCAGGGTTCCACAACCACGGGTGCGACCCCGATGAAATTGTCCGTCGGAGCCGTATTTATGCCCCTTGAATTATCGGTGGCTTTGGCATATGTGTAGTTCGCGCCAAGCTGCCAACGGTTGCTGAGACGCTTGTTAAAGCTGATCACCAGCCCGTCATACCTGCCTTCAAAGAAGGGTCCGAAGGTCTGGATCTCTCCCGTCGTATTCGGGGGATCAAAACTCCGGCCGATCCCCGCGACGCGAGACCTGAAGGCGAGATTGCTCAACCTGATGCCCAGAAGATTTCGCATTTCGCGGTGAAAATAATCAACTTCGATCGCCGTATCTCTGGTCAATTCACGTTGAACGCTGAAACTGAAACCGAGCGTATGCGGCGTCCTGAACGTGCTGTCGGCGGTGGTCGGCTGGACCTGCGGAGGGATGATTGGATTATTCAGCACTCCGAATTGCCCCCACTCGAAATATCCCGCCGGCTGACCGATCGCCGCCGCCGCCTGGATCAAATATTGCTCCGGGGTCAACCCGGTCAGCTGCTGGACATTGCTGATGTTGATGATCGCATTGGCGGGGACGGGGGCGTGTCCGGGAGCCACCACGTTGTTTAGCCGGTCAACTCCGACGATCGGACCTCCCCCGAGCGGGCAGGTCGTCCCCATCGTCATGATCTGGGCGTCGGTCAGACTGTTTGAGATACAGGGGCCCGGAAGTCCGACGGCAAAAGCGAGCATCGAGACCAAACTGGGCGACCCGTAAAATCCTCTGGGGAAATATAACGATTGGACGACCCTCCGGTCGCTGCCCCCGAAACCCGGAACCCGGCGCACCAGTCCCAACCGAAACTGATCATAGAACACCCCGAAATGGCCCCGGATCACAGTCTTCGGCGTAACCGACCAGGCGACACCGAGACGCGGAGAAAAGTTTTTGTTCGCCTCGAAATCGGAATCGTGATCATAGCGAAGTCCCAGATTGACCGTCAGGTTCCTTCTGATCTTCCAGTCATCCTGAAAATAAAACCCGTTGTAATTGTTGTCCAAATGGATCTCATTGGATTCGGGCGTCGGACCGCCCGCTTCGAGCAGGAGGAATATACCGCTGTTCACCGGCCCCAGGGCCAAAAAATCGTCGATCGTGGCAAATAGCTGGTTGGTCAAAGTCTGGGAATCGAGTCCGTCGACTTTGGTTCGCAGGAACTGCCATCCGAATTTTATGTCGTGATCGCCGAAGAGTTTGTTGGCATTGGCCGAAAACGAGGTGTATTTCTGGTGGAGGTTGGAGGGGGTGGTCGAGTTGCCGAAAGTAATGCCGGGCAAGGTGCTGAAAAACCCGCAGGTCGGCGGACAGATCTGCTGGGCGGGAAAGGCGTTCAACGCGGTTGTTCCGGTGAACTGCGGATTTGCCGGTTGCGAATCCGACGGCTCTCCGCGATACCCTCCGCGAAGGGTTACTATCCACGGTTTACTCAACTCGCCCAGAAGCATCGTATCCCCAAAACCCAGCAAGAGGCGCCGACTGCTGGTGCTGGTACGGGTTGACGGCAGTCCCTGACCGAATCCGCGGTCGTACCCGTTGTTGTAGTTCAATTCCTGAACCAACTGGTGCCGACCGAAATGTTCATTGAGTTTAAAGAAATTTCGGGTTTCCCGGCTGCGTTCCGGAATATCCAAAGGGTTTTCCTGATCGCGGAGAAGCTGAAGAACCGTCGCCGCCCCGGCCGAAGGGCCGAGATCGGGATAATTAAAATCGATTCCCCGGTCCTCCGTGATCCGTTCAGCTGATCCGAAGAAGAAAATTTTGTCTTTCCAAATCGGTCCGCCCACGGCGAGGCTGTAGTCGAATCTGCGGAGATGACTGGCATCCGTTACCGTTTCGTCAAGCGAATTTACCGAATCAAACGCTTCATTTCTGTGAAACAGGGATGCGACGCCGTGAAATTCATTCCCGCCGCTTTTGGTGATGACATTGACAATCGCCCCCGATGCCTGTCCGAATTCGGCCTTAAACCCGGTTGTCAAAACCTGAAACTCGGCAATGGTCTCCTGATTGAACTGGGCTGCCGGACCGCCGTTGACGGTGTCTTTGTTCGGCTGTCCGTCAATGAAAAAATTGTTGTTTCCGCTCCTTTCCCCGAGAACCGGATTGGCATTATCGCCGCTCGATTGCCGGTTGATGGCAACCCCCGGAACAAGTTGCAAAAGGTCAAGATATTCCCTGCCGTTAACCGGAAGATCCTGGATCTGTTGAGGCGTCACAGTGGCCCCGGTGGCGGTCGAGTTTTGATCGATCAAGGGCAATTCGGTCGTGACATTCACGACATTGCCGGAAATTTCCCCGAGTTGCAGCCGAACGTTCAACTCGGCGGTTCGATTGAGCGTCAATTCGATCTTAGAGGTGCTGGTTGCAAACCCGGTTTGCGAAACCGTCAAAGTATAGTCCCCCGCCGGCAAAGCGACGATCCGGTAAAATCCATCGGCGTTGGTGACCGCAACTCGTTCCGAACCAAGCGTCGTTCCGCTTACCTTAACGGTAGCGCCCGGAACCACCGCGCCGTCAGGGTCGGTTACCGTTCCTTCAATATTCGAAGTAGTTGTCTGTCCCGCCACATTAAAAAGCAAGCCGATCAGAATAGTTAAAACGCACGAGCCGATAAAATATTTGATTTTTCGCATGGTTTTCTTTCACCTCTTAAAATTTAGAAATTAGAGCGGAGTTTGTCTTTACCTCACTTTCAATGACCGGCACCGGCGATCAGTCGCCAAATTGCCTTTCAAACCTTGGATTTCCCCTGGTGTTTACTCAAAGCCAGTCAATTCTCAACCGGTTTTCAAATTGTTTTTATTTTTCCCGGTACCAACGGGTACCATTGCTGTCTTCCTTATCAATTTGGGCGAGCATCTCCAGCGCGCGTTTCGGCTGACTATGGGCGCAGGCCACCAGAATGGCGTTGATGGCCGCCACCGGAGCGACGTAAGAGTCGAGAAACGAAGTGCGAACCACCGGGGCCACGAGATACTGTTCGCAATAACGGGCGATTGGGGTTTTATCGCTGTCCGTGATGCCGAACGTCGGCACGTTTTGCTGGCGCGCCCGTTGCGCCGCCTCAATCGTTTCGCGCAAACCCTGACCGAAACTGATCGCCACCAGGAGATCCTTCTTGGTCATTATTCTGATTTTGCTTTGCACTACCCCGCTGCTACCCACCGGGGCTTCGGCGTCAAAACCGATCCGCGTCAATCCGTAGGCGAGCGACATCGACAAAGATGCCGCCAAATCTATTCCGATAATGATTATCCGGCGGGTGCGATGGATCTGTTTCGCCAGTTCGACGATTTGATTTGCATTTAGCCCGTTTTGCAGGGCGTTTAGATTTTCCAGATCCTGACTTACGCTTTGATGAACATAATCGGCAACGCTGGTGTTCTTCCGGGTGGCGGCCTTCATTGAAGAATAAGGGGTGATTTGCATGACGAAATGGTTACGCAAATCCTGCGAAAAATCGGCGAATTTTTCGTATCCCAAAGCCTGAACGGTCCGCACAATGGTTGATGAATCAACCCCGTATCGTCGCGCCATTTCGCGCGATGAAAGGTGAAACGATTCGTGGGGCTCGTCCAAAATCCGGCGCAAAAGTCTCTTCCTGCTTTTGCTGAGATTGTTTTGGGCCTCGATAAAACGCACCTCAAGCCGGGTCTCCGCATCTTCAACCGAAAGCCCTTCCGGCGGATCACTGCTCACGTCCTCAACCTTTGCCGTATTTACTGTTTTCTGAATCCCGGATTTTCCTGAATCAGTATTTTTCTCCATATTTTGTTCCTTTTTTCAGGCCATTTTTGAAGGTCAAAGGGCTTTAGACTTCAAACTTACAAAACTCCCCCTTCAAGCCGTTGCCCGGCTACTTGGGGAGAAGACATAAGTTTGACAACCTGGAAATTACACCAATTGTTGCATTTTATTTTTGGTTGGAAGGAATACTACATCTATTGATGCAAAAAGTCAACAAAACTGTGAGACATTACAGCAATTGGTGTAAACCGGGATCAGAAATGAAGTATTTTTGAAATTTGTTCCCTGACAAGAACTTTTGAAATCCCCTCGAAACCAGCTCGAAATATGCTGTTTGAAGGTCCGTGAAGTTTGTTTTTTTTATTTTTTGTGGCGCGGGGCGGAAAAGAAAATTCTTTTCAGAACTTTTTTGGGTGGACTTGGGGCGGGAATTTAAAGTCTTTATGGTTGAGAATTGCCCAATAATAATAATGATGCTCCCGGCTGGATTCGAACCAGCGACCTTCCGCTTAGGAGGCGGACGCTCTATCCTACTGAGCTACGGGAGCCGAACTGATTTTGGATTTTGGATTTCGGATTTTGGATTGGACACCGATGATTTCAATCCGAAATCCGAAATCCAAAATCCAAAATCGTCATGAGTTGTAATTCAACAACGTAAAAATATCATAACCGTTGAGTTTTTCGCGACCGCCGAGGAAATCGAGTTCGACGACGAACTGGATTCCGACTATTTTGCCGCCGACTTTTTCGACCAGATCGGCCACCGCCCTGGCCGTTCCGCCCGTCGCCAGGAGGTCATCGACGATCAACACGTTGTGACCGGCCCCGACCGCGTCGCTGTGCATCTCGACCGTGTCCTGTCCGTATTCCAGATCGTAGGAAACCGACACCTTTTCCCAGGGCAGTTTGTTCGGTTTGCGGACCGGAACAAACCCGGCGCCTAATTGGTAGGCGACCGGAGTGCCGAAAATAAAACCGCGCGATTCGATCCCGATGACGGTATCGACCCCGAGATGCCGGACCTGTCCGACCAGAGCGTCGATCGTCTGCTGAAATCCTCCGGCATCCTGCAAAAGCGTGGTGATGTCGTAAAAATTAATGCCCGGTTTCGGAAAATCAGGCACTTCGCGGATTAGTTGTTTTAAATGATCCATATTCGATTTTGGATTTCGGATTTCGGATTTTGGATTTATCGGTTTTAACGGTTCAGAGTTTTCTTTCTCCAAATAACAAGGAAAATCCGAAATCCGAAATCCAAAATGCTTTACCTTTCTATCAAGAATAATGAAAACGAGCCTTCCGGCTCCAAAACTATTTCTTCGACCTCTTCGACGCGGGCGAAAGTCGGCCCGGCGGAGATGTCCTTCAGGAAACCTTCGATGGCATTTTCTTCCCCTTCGGCGTAGGCCTCCACCCGGCCGTCATCGAGGTTTTTGACGTACCCCAGAACCTGATGTCGGGCCGCCGAACGTTGCGTGAAAAAACGAAAACCGACGCCCTGCACCAGACCTTTGATGAAAAATTTGCGGGCGACTACCATCTGAGTTGATCGGTTTCGGGGGAAATTTTATCCATTCTGCTTGCTCAAAATCAATTGCGGTCCAGAAAATCGTCCATTTATCCGATCGCATCCAAACATTCCATCAGCGGCCGCTTCCGGCAGGTGTAAACCGGCATCCCGCGCAAAGTCATTTTGCTGGCCGGGGTTTCCCTCAAAGCCTCGGCCAGCGCCAGAAAATCGTTCGGCTCATCGGTTTCAAACGAAATTATAAACTCCTGATCGCTGAAACCGAAAGCGTGTGAGAGGTGAATCTTGATGTTCTCGAATTTTTTGCCGACCATAAAGTTTTCTTCGACCAGCGCCTGGCGCTCTTCGCCGGTCTTGTCATACCAGTTCGGGCTTTTGGCGCAGGGATAAACGAAATGGTATTTTTTGGCTCCGGCGACGACGTGATAACGATCTTCGAGTGAAGGGTCTTCGGCATCGGAGATGAACATCATTTTTTTCGTAACCGACAGGTAGTTGTCGGTCGTTTCAAGATAACTCCCCAAATTCGTGCGGTACAATTTGGCCGTCATTTCCTGGATCAGATCAAGAGATGTTCCCACCCGCCAGAACATCAGGTCGGCCTTCGAATCGAAACCGACAAGAGAATAACTGTAAAGCAAGAGGTCTTGGTTGTATTTGTTGAAAATGCTTTGAAATTCGGATTTAAACACTCTTTTGGTTTCGCCGTTCAGTTTCCGCCAATCGGGACTGACCCGCAAAAACATAAAGTTGACAAACTGTTTTTCAATTGCGGGGAATTTCTGAGGGTTTTTATTATCCGATACCAGCCGTAATCCACTCATATCAGAATTGTCTTTTTCCAAATTACTAACTCCATTAAATTTCCGGAACCTCATTGTGCCAGGTTTCGAAACACCTAATCTAATTCATTAAAAACCGCCGATTGTTGAAAATTTCCAAAAACTGACGGGCTTTTGCGGGAATTTCCCGGTCATTGTTCAGGGGAATTTTGCTGAGTTTCTTCAATTTTTTACAAATTTTAGAAAAGAATAACTGGGTTTATTGTGCCAACTTTTCAAATCATTGTCCAAATCATCTCTTCAAAAATTTCCAAACTCCGTTCGGTGAATTAATCGCCCCAAATTCCGTCTTCTCCCCGACCGCCCGACTAAACTTTTCAACCGCCTAAACTTACAATTTTCAACCGAAGCCCCCCGGTAAAATTATTTTATTTACAAACCACCTCTTTGGTGTAAAATCACCCTATCCCAAATTGATCTTTTTTTCTTTTCCGGAGGACATACACTTTTGTCCCCCGCTTATTTCGGAGGCTAAGATGAAAATCAAGTTTTGTTGTTTATTGGTTTTAGGGTTATTTTTGTTCTCCGCCATTTCAACGGCCAGGGCGGAAACCTTCACCGCTTTTATCAACGGCGCGCAGGAGGTTCAGGCCACCGGCTCCGGGGGAACCGGATTCGGCCGGGTTTTCCTTGATGAAGGAGCCGGAATGATCACTTTCACCGTAACTTTTACGGGACTTTCAAGCGATCAGACGATGGCTCATATCCACGCTCCCGGTGTGATTGGGGTAAATGGCCCGATCGCCGTAACCCTTGGAAGTCCGGGGGGAACTTCGAACACCATCACCGGAACGGCGGCCGTTTCCCCGACCCTGATCGCGCAGATGCGGGCTCATCAGACATATATCAACATCCACACCGTCAACTTTCCCAACGGCGAGATCCGGGGCCAGTTGGCTCCCAAAAGAGTGATCGATTACGACGGCGACGGCAAAACCGATTACAGCGTTTTGCGTTTTCCCAACATCGCCCCGCCGGGAGTTTCACAGATCACCTACTGGAACCGAAACAGTTCCGGCTTTGCGGCCAATCAAACCATCCCCTGGGGCGATGCCAATTTGGATTTCCCCGCTCCCGGCGATTATGACGGCGACGGCAAAGACGATCTGGCGGTCTATCGGGCGGGGGCTTCGACCGGTCAGCAGAGCTTTTTCCTGATCTTAAGGAGTTCGGACGGCACCGCCCAGTTCCTGCCCTGGGGAATTTCCGGTGATCAGGCCGTCGCCCGCGATTACGACGGCGACGGGATCACGGATGCCGCCATTTTCAGGCGGGGCGCCGCTTCGACCTCCCCCACCGAATGGTTCATCCGTCAGAGTTCAAACGGGATGCTCCGGGTCGAGACCTTCGGGCTGACCGGAAACGGCACAACCACATTTGATACTCCGATACCGGGCGATTATGACGGCGATGGCAAATTCGACCTCGCCGTTTACCGGTTCGGCCAGTCTCCGGGGAACAATTACATCGTTAAACAGTCCTCGGATAACGCGGTCATCTTCCGCCAATGGGGAAATTTCAACACCGACTATATCGCGCCGGGAGATTTCGACGGCGACGGCAAGTTCGATTTCGTCGCCGCCCGAACCGGTGCCACCGCCACTTCGCCGATGACCTGGTTCATACTGCAAAGTTCCGATTCCCAGGTCAGAATCCAGCAGTTCGGCATCAGTTCCGATGTTCCGACTCAGGGCGATTATGACGGCGACGGCGTCACGGACATCTCGGTCTTCCGCAGTTCGGCCAGCGGCGCCGACAGTGCTTTTTACACTTTCGCCAGTTTTACCAACTCGTTTTTGGCCAATAACTGGGGGGTAAACGGCGATTTCGCGGTCAACACCTTTGACGCCCGTTAGCTTCCGCCGATGAACCGGAGAAAAGCGCCTTCGAAAAATCGTCGGCGCTTTCCTTTTTCAAATGTTTTACATTTGTCCCGGTTTATTGCAAAATTGTTTATCAAGATGATTAAACGCCTCTGGATCTCGTTCGTCATTATTTTATCGACCGGCATTTACGGTTTCGCCCAACAGCGACCGCTTTTGACCGAAGACGTCGATATCACGCCGCCCGGTTCGTTCAACATCGCGGCCGGGGTTGAATTTACCCAAAACGAAAAATTTCCGCTCTCCGGTCTCAAAGGCGATCTGACGCGGGTCGGCGACATCCGGGTTCGGATCGGTTTATCATCCAACGTCGAATTGCAGGTCGAGGGCACATTACAAAATTTTCTGGCGGTGAATTCGGTGGGCGATTCTTCCCCGATCCCCCTGAATCTCGACGGCAATTCCACCAACGACGCCGGTGATTTTACGGTCGCCACCAAGATCAAACTCAGAAATGAAACCGAAAACTGGCCGGCATTGGGCTTTAAGGTCGGCTTTCAACTTCCCAACACGGATCAGGCCCGCGGCATCGGCACCAATCAGATCAATATTTTCGGCAAGGTTTTGGTGCAAAAACAATTCGGCCGCCGCCCCGGAAAAGACTCACGGGTAAAATTATACGGCAATGTCGGACTCGGAATTTTGACCGCCCCGCTGGAGCAATTTACGCAGAACGACGTTTTTCTTTACGGGCTGGCCGGAAACGTCCGGTTCAATGACCGGATCAACATCGTCAGCGAGGTCAACGGGCGGCTCAACACCCGGAGAGGGAACGCCCCGCTGGGAACGGAAAGCATCGGTCAGTTCCGGATCGGAACCCAGATCAAGGCATCGGGCCTGCGTTTTGATACCGCGGCCATCTTCGGGCTCACCAAATTCAGCCCCCGTTCGGGCATCACCTTCGGCGTCACCTATCAATCGCCAACGATCTTCACGCCGGCTCAATAAATTATTTTTTCTTAATCCTTTCGGGGAATCGTAAAAGAAATCCCGACGGGCGAATGTCCCAAACCGATCTCGGGCGCGTTTTTGATCCCTTGGGAAACGAACTTTTTGGCGATCTCAACCGCCTCCGCCAGATCTTTTCCCAAAGCCAGATTGGCCGCGATGGCCGAGGCCAGCACGCATCCCGTTCCGTGGGTGGAACCGGTTTCAATAAATGGAGCCTCGAAAATCAACCTCTCACGCCCCCGGAATAAAAAGTCGCGGGCCTTGCTTTTTTCTCCCGGTTCCGCTCTCTCCGGACCCGGCCGATGACCGCCCTTGATCAAAATGTTCCTCGCCCCGAACTCCCGCATGATTCGGGCCGCCGCCTCAAAATCCCGCTCCTTTTCGATCTTCATCCCGGCGATTCTCTCGGCCTCCGCCAGATTCGGAGTGATCAGATCGGAAAGCGGAAAAAGAGTTTCGATCAGCGACCGGAGCGCTTTGTCATCGATCAGATCAAAACCCGAGGTGGAACGGACGACCGGATCGACCACTATGTTTTCCAGCCCTTCCTTTCCGATCAAACGCGCCGTTTCCTCGATGATTTCGCGGGTCGGAAGCATTCCGGTTTTGACCGCCGCCACCGAAAAATCCTTCAACACGGGTTCAACCTGACGGCGAACCGTTTCCGCCGTCTGATTGGCGGCGCCGAAAACTCCCTGAGTGTTTTGAAAGGTGAGAGAAGTAACGCCCCCTGCGGCAAAACAGCCGAAAGCGGAAAAAGTTTTGACGTCGGCGATCACGCCGGCCCCGCCCGACGGATCGAATCCGGCGATGGTCAGACAAACAACGGGTTTCGTTCGGCTTTTGGACGGATATTTCATTTTTCCATTTTATGAAAAAAAAGGACGGGTTAAAACCCGTTCGAAAGCCGGGAGGAACCTCGCTCGGTTCATTTCCCGCTTTGCTCCCTTTCTGACGGCCGGTCGCCCCACAGATCCAGATTTTCTTCATCGAGAAAAAAACTGATCCCGGCCAGACCCGCCGCTTCGCTTTCCAACACGACCGGGAAATTTGCCCGATCGATTCCGCCGAGGGCGATGATCGGAAAAGGCTTTAGTTCCCGGCAAACCCGGTTTAATTTTTCCAATCCCTGAACCGGGCCGTATTCCGCCTTTGAAGGCGTCGGGAAAACCGGCCCGAAGGTTGCAAAATCAGCCCCTTGACGGCCCGCGATTTTTATCTCAGCCGACGAATGGGTCGAAACGCCGATGATGAAATCTTCCGGGAAATCGCGGCGGACGGCTTCGGTCGGGATCGCGCTCGAGGTCAGGTGAACCCCGTCCGCTCCGGCGGCCAGAGCGATGTCGGCCCGGTCGTTGACCAGCACGGCGGTTTCGCTTTTTTGGGTTAACCGGACGGCCGCCTTTGTCAATGCCAGCGCGAGTCGGGCGGGCAATTTTTTTTCGCGGATCTGAATCAGGGAGATTTTTCGGCGGACGGCTTTCTCAAAAAACCGGAGCAGTTTTTCTTTTTCGGAATGGAAATTTTCGGACGTCAGGGTTCCGTCAGTTATCAGGTAGAAAAGTTTTCGGCCCGGATTTGGGAGGCGTTTCACTTGCGGCTCATTTCCAGACGTTTTGATTCCAGAACGGCGTCCTCTTCTTCGAGCATCCGGACGCTTTGCTTAAAGTGAGCCAATTCCCAGAAGGCCAAAAAGATGTTGAGGATCCCCAAACCGGTGATCGCCCCGCGAAACCAGCCGGAACCGACGACCTTCTGAATTATCGGCAGGCCGGTTTTCTGCGCCACCGTCATCAACAGGTAATTATCGCCCCAATCGACGAATCCCCCGATGCTGATCCACGGCAAAAGGGTCAGGAAAACCCCGACCATCAGGCACAGAATGATAAATAAAATAACGGTAATTTTTGCCACCATAAGCTGTAAGGTTTAATTCCCTTAGATCTGAATTAAACGTCTTGTTCGATCCATTTTTTTTCAATTGGTTTCCGTCTTTTGGCCACCGATCGAACTTTTTGATGAATTATATTATTTTCAGGATACTTTGTTAAGCCTATTTTGCCCCCCGAGCCTTTATTTTAAACTTTATTCATAATAAATGACAGTCTCCGGGAATTTTCCACATTTCGCCAAATATTATTGTTTTTATCGGGATAATTCACAAAAAATCCGTTCTTCATCGATCGATGGAGAACGGATTTTTTTGCGGGGATATTATTTTTGTCACCAAATAAGGAGAAACAAGTTGAAAGGGCTTGTTCGCCCCTTTTTTCCGCTAAGAAGTTCAAACTCCCGAATAGCTTTCCCTCAAGGTCTGCATTCGCTGGCTGATGTCGCGGTAATCGACATCCAGAGCGTAAACCTGTTCGAAATACTCGAAAGCCTTTTCCTTTTCGCCGCCGGCCTCGTAGGCGCTGGCCAGTTCGTAGTTCAAAGCCTGAATTTCTTCGTCGTTCAGATCGGCGGTTTCCAGAGCCCGTTTGTACCAGGTCTGGGCCAGATTCGGCATTCCCTGCATCATAAAACAATGTCCGAGCAGATTGGCGCATTGGAAGAAGCGACGCGTTCCGTCGTCGATCTCGACCAGACTGATGGCGTCCTGAAATTCCTTGATGGCCTCTTCCATCAATCCCATTTCCTTGTAAGCGATGGCCATCTGGTAATGGGTCGAATAATCGCTTTCTTCGGTTTCTTCCAGATCTTCGAGACCGAGTTCGCTGCGGAACTGTTCGAAAACATTTCCCGAATGATTGATGTCGGGTTGAATCTGCTCGACCGGTTCTTCTCCAGAGAGGATCTCGACCGTATCCTGAGAAACGGCCGGTTCGTCCTCGGTCAGCCCCAGCCTTTGGCGGAATTCACCCAACTCCGGTCGCGGGCCGAACTCATCTTGGATGGCTTCGAGGCATTTGACCGCCAGATCGGTGTAACCCTGAGCGATGTAAAATTCGATGCTTTCGATCTCTTTTTGAAGTTTAAGTTTGTCGGCCAGTTTCAGATTCGGGTCGGAAGAATCCGCCATTTGACTAAAATCATCGTCCTGATCCCTAAAGGTCTCGAAATTCGCCGTCGGAATCGTCTCATCGCCCGGCGAATACGCCAACTCCTGACCGAAGAACTCGAATTCTCCGACCGATCCGTTCAGGCCGGCATCGGCCGAAATTTCGACTCCGTCCCCGGTCGAAGCAATGCTGAAATCGCCTTCATATTGCTGATAATTCTCTTCTCCATCCGCCAAATCTGCCGAAGAATCGGCGTCTTCATTCAAATTGGCAAAGGTTTCAAATTCCGGCACCTCGGCGGTCGAGATCTGTTCAATTCCCAGATCTTCAAGTCCGAGGATCTCCTTCAGTTCCTCCAGCCGTTCGAGATAGCCGGGTTCCTGGGGATATTTCCGGACCAATTGGGCGAGAACGTTTTTCTCTTCTTCAAAAGCCTCGTTGATCCGGGCCGTTTCGGCCATCCTCTCCATGGCCCTGCGCGCCTCACGTTCGTCCCGGTTCCAACTGTGATAACGGATCAAAAGCCGGAGTCCTTCCAGATTTTCGGGATTCCGCGCCAGAACCTCGTTGACATAACCGAAAAACTCCTCGGCCTGACCGCCGGCCAAAAGGTTTTCCGAAGCGATCGAAAGAACCCGTACGGCCGATTCCAATTCGATATTCTTCAGATAAGCCTTGACCAGATCCAGATACTTGGGATAAGTGGACGGTTCCTGCTGAACCAGTTTGATGATGGTTTGTTCGGCTTTGCCCATTGCTCCCATATCCAGGTAGCAATCAACCAGCAGGTAAAGAATCTCCCGGTTATACGGATTTTCCACCAAAACCTCTTCCAGAGAAGTGGCGGCTTCATCGGCACAGCCCAAACCAATCTTGGCCTGGACAAACCCGTTAAGGATCTTCAGATCATCGGATTTGACCTCCATCCCTTGGAGGAAAGCGGAAACGGCTTCCTCGAAGTTTCCCTGTTGAATAAAACGAAGCCCCGCCTCGGCAAAGGAATCCACCGCCTCGTTGAGGTGGTTTTCCTGCAAACAGGATTGGGCAATCGTCAGATAAACCTCGGTGTTGTTGGGATCGAGTTCGGCGATCTGTTTCCAGATGGCAAGGGCTTCGATCTTTTGCCCTTTGGATTGATAATTTTCGGCCAGACGGGTGTATTGTTCGCGGGCTTCGGCGTATGATCCCCGCATTTGGTAAAGTTGGGCAAGTTTGGCCGCCACTTCCATCGAATTGGGTTGCAACTTGGCCATCTTGTTATAGATGGCTATGGCTTTGTTGGCAAACCCCTGACCGTTGTAATGTTCGGCCACCTGGCGAAAACAGTCGATCGCCTCTTTTTCTTCCGAGTTTTTGACGTAAAGATCCCCGAGGATGTTCCAGGTGCTGAAATCCTTCGGGTTGTCTTCAACCACTAACTTGTATTCGCCTATTGCCGAACGGATTTTACCTTGCGATAAAAACTTTTCGGCGTTCCGCATTGCCTTTATTTTATCAAAGCTCATCGTGAATTAAATGACCATTAGAATTAATTTAATGCCCAGAAAGTTGGTGAAAAATTTATGAGAGAGGGAACTGACCCGCAGACAGCCGAATCTGCTAAATCTTCAAGAAATAAGCTACCACGTTTAATCAAAAAATGTCAACAAGTTTTAACATTTTTTGTCATTTTTTGTCGGGAGTTTTTTCAAACCGGCCCCCTTTGATTTTTGAGGCGAATTTTCTTAGTCTAGTCAATTGGATCAGCCCGATTGGATTTTTTTTCTAAGTCATATGCGATCAATAATTTTAGCAGGCGGGAAAGGCACCCGGTTAAGACCTCTGACGGTTTACACCCCGAAACCCATAGTCCCTTTGTTGAACCGTCCTTTTCTGCTCTATCAGATCGAGATTCTCCGGCGGGCCCGGATCAATGAGATCACGCTTTCTTTGAATTACCAACCGAACAAGATCGAACATCTTCTCGGATACGGCCTGGAACATGGCGTCAACCTTCGTTACGTTACAGAACCCTCACCGATGGGAACCGGCGGGGCCTTCAAATACGCATCGGAGGACATACGGGAAACGACGGTCGTTTTTAACGGCGACATCCTGACCGATCTCGACATTTTCTCGGTCATCAAATTTCATCAGCAAAAACAGGCCAAGGCCACCATCGTTTTAACGCCGGTTGAAAATCCCGCCGCCTACGGTCTGGTCGAAACCGACCCCGAAGGACGGGTGAAAAAGTTTCTGGAAAAACCGAAACCCGATCAACTCGACAAACTGACAACCAACAACATCAACGCCGGTATCTACGTGCTCGAACCCGAAGTTCTGGATCTGATCCCCGAAGGCGAAAACTATTCTTTCGAATACAACGTCTTTCCCGCTCTGCTGGAGAAGAAAATGGATTTCTACGCCTTTATCATCGAAAACAACTACTGGCGCGACATCGGGACGACCGACAGCTATCTTCAGGCCCATCATGATTTTCTGGCCGGAAGGATCAAGGGTTTCGAACTGGAAAGACCGAACAGTTCCGATATCGCCACGGCCGCCGCGATCGACGCCCGTTCGGTCATCGGCGAAGGCTGCATTATCAAACCGAACGCCCGGATCATCAATTCGGTCATCGGCGAGAGAGTCCATCTGGAGGAAAAAGTTCTGGTGGAAAATTCGGTGATCTGGCCCCACACCCGGGTAAATTTCGGGGCCGAGATCAAAAATGCCATTGTGGGCAAGGGCTGTTACATCGGAAGAAATACGTTGGTCGGCGGGGGCGCCGTTCTGGGCGATAAAACCTCTCTGACCGATTACACCAAAGTTTTATAAGTCAAAATAAAACCCGGAAAATCAATCATTACCGGCCGCTTTTTGTTGTTCTTGAACAATAATTTTTCCCACTCAATCAAACCGGATGAACAAATTTATCGAGTTTCTCAAAAAGATCTTTTGGCTGGCGGTTTTCGTCCTAATCTGGGGAACGGTCGGCGGTTTGGCTCTTTTTCTGACCGTCATCATCAGCCGTTACGGGTATTTCGTGGCTTTGTCGGTGACGGCTTTTTTCTCGCTTTTTCATCTTTCGGATCTGAAAACCTTCTTCGCCGAGCGAAACTGGATGGCCTTCGCCGGCCGTCTGTTCTGCCTTTACGTTCTGGGAGCGTTCATCGGGGGATTCGTCGCCTTCGCCTCCGGTTTAAAAAGGGTTTCTCTGGACCGTCTCGATCACATCATTCTGGCCGGTTGTTTCGTTTTTTCCTTCTCGGTCATGGCCTTTTGGGTCATTCTGGCGAATTTTTTCGACCGGAGCCGACTTTACCGGGACATTCAAAAAATAGTGGAAGGACTTAAGGTGATCGGGGTTTTCTGGAAAGATTATTGAATCGGTTTATGAACAAGGATCAGATCATCAAATTCCTTTTGGCCATTCTGCTGGCCGGAGCGGTTGGCGGCGGCCTCGGCGGTTTGACTTTGGGGCTTATCGTTCTGGCGCTGATCCATGATTTTTTAGTCAGCCTGATGTTTTCGGTTTTGATCTTTCCCTTTTTTTTGTGGAGCATTTTTAAGAACCTGAAAAAAAGAAAATGGTTCGTCGTCCTTCGGCGTCTGATCCAGGCTTATTTTACGGCCTGTTTTTTGACGGCCATGTTCCTGCTCGAAGAGGGCTCGATCGAATTCGATCAAAAAGATCAACTGATCCTTTACATCTGCGCCGGTCTGGGAGCAATCTTGTTCACAATTTTTATGGTGCTGGCGGTCTATTTCCCTTCCAACCGTTTGTTGGTCGAAATTGAGCATATTATCAAGGGGATGCAGATCGTCGGCCTTTTGTCCGAATCGCCTGAGAAGGAGGAAAAATAAATGCCCGAGCTTCCCGAAGTCGAACTTGTGGCCCGATCCCTCGACAGTTTGACGGCCGGAAAACGAATCGAAACGGCCCGGCTTTTGCGGGAGGGTTTGGCTCCGGACAGCCCGCCCGAAGAATTTGCCGCCCGTCTCTCCGGCGGAAGGATAATTGCCGTCGGCCGCCGGGGAAAACATATTCTGATCGAACTCGATAACGGACTGACGCTGATCGTTCATCTGCGGATGACGGGGCGTTTTATGATGCTCGGACCGGAGCGGGAAATGCCCAAATTCGCCCACGCCGTTTTTTATTTCGATGATGAAAACCGGCTGGTTTTTGACGATCAGCGCCATTTCGGGTTTATGAGGATCAGCCGAACCGAAACGGTTGAAAAAACAAAGGAGATCAGCAAGCTTGCTCCGGAGCCTTTTTCCGATGAATTTTCGATCGAATATCTGCGGGAGAAACTCCGAACCTCCTCCCGCCCGGTCAAGGAGTTTCTGCTCGATCAGACAAAGGTCTGCGGGCTCGGAAACATCTACGCCTCGGAGGCACTTTTTCTGGCCCGGATCAATCCGACTATCCCGGCCAAAGAGATCTCGGTCGTCAAAACCGGACGGCTTCATGAATTCATCCGCCGGGTTCTCGGCGAAGCGATCGACCAGGGTCTGGCAATCCGGGTGGATCCGGAGAACATCGACGGGAGTTATTTCAGCGGCGGTTTTGAGGATCGCTGGCGGGTTTACGGGCGCGAAAACGAGTCCTGTCCAAATTGCGGTTCACTCATCAAACGAATCAAACAGGGAGGGCGATCCAGCTTTTTCTGCTCCCGATGCCAGCGGTAGATCCGGTTTGTTGAAAGGCAATATTCCTCAAACCGCCTAGGTTCTGTTGACAAAAATGAATTGCCACCAGCTTTAGCTGGTGGTTAAGATGAATAAAGCCCACCGGCTTTAGCCAAATAAAAATGTAAATAACTTCCTGATCAGCTTTAGCTGAAGCTGTCAGGATTAGGATTTTTTAGAGTGTATTCGGCTAAAGCCTCTTGTTTGCTTTATTTCAGGCCCACGAGTTAAAACTCGTGGCAATTCATGAAAACCTTTTGTCAACAGAACCTAGCGATATTTTTTTACTTTTTTTTTGAATTAGTTTTTATCGGTTAAGGTTGTAATTGAAAAAGACCATCAAACGATCCGAGACTTTGGCCATCTAAAAATTAAAAAAAATCAGGAGAAATTTATGAAACACCGATCGAGCCTTTTGTTAATCATTTTCGCCTTTTTCCTCCTTTTTCCGGCGGTTTCCAACGGTTCCCCCTTTTGCGCCTGCTGTTCCGAACCCGGTCATTATTCGATCAGCGTCCGCCAGCCCGACAGTTACGAAATGGATGAGATCAAAAAACTGCGGTTCAAAGGCGCCGGTCTTTACCTGACGGCCGCCGGCGAAGATGGCATCAAAGGCCTCGGCTCGATAACCGACACCTATTCGGTCGATTCGATTTTCGGAGCCAAATTCTGGAAATTTGATTTCAGGGATGAAAACGAAAAACCGGGATTTCTCAATCTGCGGATGCCGTCCACCATGGTGGCTTTCGCCGCCGACATCCACGACGGTCAAACCGGCGGCGGGGGCGGGCCTTTGCTATACAAGGAATGGCGGTTTAAAAACCGCGTTTCCGAAGCCACCGGGATCTTTCAAAAAGGAATGGCCCCGAAAACCGAGTATTTCCTCGTTTTGCAGGGCCGCGGAAACGTCTGCACATCGGCCGAAGACTTCACCAACTGGAGACTGGAGATCACCGGAAAAAAAGCCAACTACGCCTTTTTCGGCGATTTCGAAAAGCAAGCTGATTGATCTCAATTTCGGAATTTTAGATCTAGTTCGGTATTAAAATAATCGGTGCCATTCTCTCTCCGGCTACCCGCACCGTCTCTGAAGCCTTGCGGTTAACGGTAATAGTTTCCGATGAGAACCCTTTTTCAGCTGTTAATGATTTTGATTTTGTTTATTTTCCTGATAGAAAATCACCTTATTAACAATCCTGTTAGACGCTTCCTTATCAAGCTTAAAGGTATTAATATCTTTTTTTAGGTTGTCCATATCATATGGAGCAACAGAATACATTTGAATCAAAAAGCTTTCGACAAAGCCAGGTAAAGTTTTATCCAACTTTTGTAATTGGTTTTGAAGGCCACACTTTTGAGCCTTGACCCGATTGGCTCTGATCGCCTCTTCATACTTAGCTCTGATTTCCGGTTCTTTTATATCTTTTGAACTCACTCCGGGCATATAAGGACCGGGAACAGGAACATTTGGAACCGGTCTGTTTTCGGGACGGGCACAGTCAAAGGTTCTGTCTATATTTTCTTGCAACCTTCGCCAAAGGCGCAAAAGCATCTTGATTCTTTCCGCCCGATCTGTTTCCCACTCACTTTCCGCAACCAATTCGGCTTTGTATTCTTCGACACCTTGCAAATTTTCAATCATCCTTTGTTCCAAACTGACCGGGATTTCATCATTATCTGACAAAATTCCCTTTGAACAATTTCGGGCATACAAATATTGCTTATCAGTTTTGAAGTCATAGCTGTTAAAGGCGCTACAAATATCACCGAGCAGGCTAATATATGGAGATTCTTTTCGTCTTTGAATCTTTTCCATCAGCTGAACAAGCCCCTCTAAATTTCTTTGTTCGATAAGACGATTCATTTCCACCCGGAGAACATCAGTTTCATCTTCGGTTTGTTCTGCGGTCGGTTGATTCGAACTTTTTTCAATTTTACTTATTTCTTTACTTTCTCTAATGTCACCAAGGCCAGATTCGGCAAAATTTTCGTAACAACCAGAAAAAACTGCGGCAAACAAAACAAAAGAGATAATTGACGGCAAAAACTTTCTTCTAAAAATATATTCCACCTCCACGTTTTTGATTTTGGATTTTGGAGAGTTAATCAATTTGGAAAAACCGGAGCTTTTATTTAATTTAAAAACAATCCAAAATCCAAAACCCAAAATCCAAAATTCATTTGATCGGCTTGCCTTCGTTATCCAAAATAACGATTTCGCCCAAGTTCAGATCGCGGATGCCGGCCTCGATCTTCGACAGATCACCGACCAGAAGCAACGAGGTTCCCTCGGGTTTGGCGTATTTGGAGGCCGTGGAGTTGGCCTCGGTCAGGCTGACTTTGGCCCATTCGTCCGGTTCGCGCTGGAGTTCCGCCATCGGCAACTCCTGAAGCCAGAGCGTAATGATCTGCTGGGCGATGCCTCCGTAGGATTCGAACTGTTGCGCGTACCCCCGGATCTTGCCCAAACGGGCCGTTTCCAGTTCTTTGGACGAGATCGGTTTTTCTCCGGCGATGTTCTTCAGTTCGCGCATGAATTCGACCGCCGACTCCTTGGTTTTGTCGGTCTGCACCCCGCCCGAAGCGATCAAAACCCCGCCTTTGGAAAATTGGTTCGGGAAAGCGAAAACCCCGTACGAATATCCCTTGTCCTCGCGCAGATTGAGATTGAGCCGGGTTCCGAAACCGCCGCCGTAAACCGCATTGGCGATCGTCAGCGAGTAATAATCATCGGATTTGCGCGGAGGAGCGGGCAAAATGTGATTGATCACGGTTTGCGCCGCATCCTGTCTGTCAACCAGATAAACCTTGCCGGTCCCCATTTGTTTGGGTTCGGGAATGGAAACCGCCGGAGCCGCGCCGCCCGACCAGGAACCGAAATGCCGGCGGGCCAGGTCGGTCGCTTCCGACAAGGTCACATCGCCGACAAAAACCAGACTCGAACTTCCCGGCTTCCAATAGGTTTCGTGGTAACGAGCCAGATCTTCGCGGGTGATGGATTGGACCGTTCCCGGCAATCCCCCGACCGGTCGTCCATAGGGATGATCGGCGCCGAAGGCCAGCATATAGGCGACCCGGTTGGCCACCGCATTGGGATTGTTGGCCGCCTGCGCCAAACCGTCGAGGGCCTGTTTCTTTTCCTTGTCGAATTCATCGGCCGGAAATGACGGATTTCTGACGACATCGGCCAGCACTTCGAGCGAGGGATTGAGATTCCGTTTGAGAACTTCAAGAGAAACGCCGGATGATTCTCTTCCGGTTCCTCCGCCGAGACCGGTCCCCAGATTCCCCAGCGTTTCGTCGATCTGGAGGGCGTTGCGGGTCTTGGTTCCTCGCCGCATGACCCGGTTGGTCAGCGATGCCAGACCGCTTTTGGCCGAAGGATCGGCGACGCTCCCGGCCCGCGTTCCGAAAGCCACGGCCACCTTCGGAAGCTCGGGGATCTCGACCACGTAAATGTCCATTCCGTTATCCAGCTTGGCGGTTTTCACTTCCGGGGCCTTAAAGGGTTTGTCCACTCCGAGCGGCGGTTCCTTGGTCCGGTCGATGGCCACCTTGGACGGGCGGCCCGATTCTTCCGGCGTAAACCGGATGAGGGCCCGGTTTTTGGTGTTGAGATAAGTATTGACGGCAGTTTTGAGGCTGTCGATGGTAACGTTGCGATGGCGGGCCAGATCCTTTTCGAACATACCGGGGTCGCCCAGAAAAGTGTTGTATTGATTGAGCAGATCGGATTTTCCGCCGAAACCGCCGATCCTTTCCAGACCGGCAATAAAATTGAACTCCCATTTGGTTTTCGCCCGGTCGAGTTCCTCTTTGGTCGGCCCCTCTTTGGCCAGTTTGGCGATCTCGTCGGTGATGATCCCCTCGATCTCCCTCATGTCGGCTCCGGGACGGGCGGTCGCCCAAAGCGCGAAGCCTCCCGCCAGCGGTTGTCCTCCGCCGAAAGCGTTGACATCGGTCGCCAGTTGCCGGTCGTAGATCAGAGCCTTGTTGAGCCGCGCCGAAAGCCCGTCGGTCAGGATGGTCGCGACCAGTTCGAGTTCGGCGTCGCCGGGATCGAAATAAGCCGGGCCGTGCCACCCGAAATAGGTGCGAGCCAGCGGAACCCGGTCGCTGACCTCGACGATCTTCTCGCCGTCGAGTTTCGGGACTCCCTTTACCGGGCGATCCAAGGCCGGACCGGCCGGGATCGTTCCGAAATATTTTTCGACCAGTTTTTTGGTCTCGGCGACGTCGAAATCCCCGGCGACGACCAAGGACAGGTTGTTGGGCGTATAGTATTTGCGGAAAAACTCGCGGACATCATCCTCGGTGGCGGCGGTCAGATCCTCGTGCGAACCGATGACCGTATGCTGATAGGGATGCCCGAGCGGATACATCGCTTCGCCGAGAAGTTTGTACCAGCGTCCGTAAGGTTGATTTTCCAACCCCTGCCGACGCTCATTTTTGACGACCGCCCGCTGATTGTCGAGGTTTTCCCTGGTCAGAGCCTCGGGCAATGTCGCCAACCGGTCGGATTCCACCCACAAAAGGTTTTCCAGATTCCCCGACGGAACGGTGGCGAAATAATTGGTCCGGTCCTGATTGGTCGTTCCGTTGACCCCGCCGACCAGAAGATTGGCCCCGGCCGCCTCGACGTATTCAAGATAATCGCGGCTGGCGTTTTTCGACCCTTGGAACATCATATGTTCGAACAGATGGGCGAAACCGGTGCGGCCTGCGACCTCGTTGGCCGAACCGACGTGGAACCATTGATTGACGTGAACGATCGGCAATTTGCGGTCAACGTGGAGGATGACCTGCAAACCGTTGGGCAAAGTGTATTTTTCAAACTCGATCTTGGGTGCCGAACTCTGCGCCCCGCTCTGGGCCCGGGCCGCCAAGGATAACAGCGGCGAGAGCATCAAAAGGGCGACAAAATTCAAACAAACCAGTTGTTTGGCAAATCCTTTCATAATTTCTCCTTAAACTTTTTTGACGGAAAGTTGGCTGAACCTGAGTTTTCCCGAATTTTTCCGGGGGTTTGAAAAACCCGGGTCTTTTTTTCGGTAAACTCAATGACTTATTGGTTTTTTACTTCCAAAACCATGGAAATGTTTCAAGAAAATTCCGCTCTGAGGTTTTTGACCAATTTTTTTGACTATCAGGTTCTTTGTAGTAAATTATTTATGAAAAACCGGATAAATATTTTCGAAGAGCGGTGAGCGAATATGTGGATCTGTCAAAAATGCCGAAACGAAAATGACCCCAATTTCAATTTCTGTTGGAGTTGCGGCCAACCAAAAAAAATGCCAATGGCGGAGGAAAAGCCATTAGCCCAAAAGGTAAAACCTCCCGAAAAACTTGCTGATCCATCCCCGCCGCCCGATTATCCTTCGGAAGTCGAGCGGAAAATTCCCCCGGTTCTTCAGACGATAAAAAAAGATCCGCCCGAAGAAACTCCGCCGCCCGAACCGATTCACCGAACGATTCCGAGAGTCAGGGTAACAATGGAAACGGAAACGCCGGTCCAACCCCCTTCGCCAAAAAAGGAAGAACCGTTCGTCGCGGAAAAATCTTTGAAAGAGAAAACACCGGAACCTCCGACACAAGAATCCGTTGAAACTCCGCCCGAAATTCATCAAACCGATCCGATCATCGTCCCGCCGCCGACCACAATTACGGCCCGGGAACCGGAGCTTTTTTCGACCTTTATCCCCGAAGCAAACCGGACCTCGGCTCAAACCGGAAACGGAGACGACCGCCAGAAAGACTTTTTTATCATCGGCGTCCGCCTGCTCGGCCTCGCCTTCATTTTTCTGTTTCTGACCGGATTGCCCGAACTCGCAACACTGATCTATTCGACCTTTTTCAAGGCTCCGGCCGAAACCGCCGGATTGCTTGAAACCTTCAAAAATGTCCTTCTTTTTCCGCTGGCCAAAATGCTGTTTTACCTGATCCTCGGAGTCTACTTCATCGCCGGGGGCAAATTGCTGATCCGGCTTCTCCCGAACGCTTAAAACCCTTTCAGTGGTCGGTGGTCGGTGGTCGGTGGTCAGAAAAGAAGGCTAGACCGGTAAATGAATGACACTGACCACCGACAAAAGTCTTCCCCGCCGCCCGGATTGAATCCCCCGAAACTTGACACTTTCCCTTTAAAGACGCATCATTGGTTTTTATCTTTCGTGGTGAGTTACAGCAACTTGCGACCACGTTAAATAATCAGCTAAACAGCCCGTTCGACACATTATTTTCAAGAATTCTCGCGTTGTTTAGCACGCGGGATTTTTTTTATTCATTTTATGAAAAACTTCAGAGAGATTTTGGATAACGACAGCGTTTACGTGTTTGACGGCGCGGTCGGAACAAGGTTCTACGACAAAGGCATTTATATCAACCGATCTTACGACGAACTGTGCCTGACGATGCCCGATCTGGTTCGCGAGGTTCACGAAGAATACGTCCGGGCGGGAGCCGACATCATCGAGACCAACACCTTCGGCGCAACCCGGCACAAACTCCGACAGCATTCGCTTGAAAACCAACTTCAGGAGATAAACCGGTCGGCCGCCCGTCTGGCCCGTCAGGCGGCCGGCGAGGATGTTTTCGTGGCCGGAGCCATCGGCCCGCTGGACTTGCGGATCGAACCCTACGGCCCGACTTCTTTTGACGAAGCCAAAGAGATGTTTTCCGAACAGGTCCGGGCGCTGCTTGAAGGCGGTGTCGATTTGTTCATTCTGGAAACCTTTTCCGATCTGGCCGAAATTCAACAGGCGATCCGGGCCGTCCGGGAAAACTGCGATCTTCCGATCGCCGCCCAGATCACCATTCAAACCGACGGCAAGACGGTTTTCGGCGCTTCGCCCGAGGTTTTCACCAAAAGGCTCGACGAATGGGGAGCCGACATCATCGGGGTCAATTGCGGGGTCGGCCCGACCCACATTTTGAGCGCGCTGGAAGAGATGCGCGAATTTACCGACAAAAGGCTTTCGGGTCAACCCAACGCCGGACTTCCGCGCGACGTTCAGGGCCGCCAGTTCTATATGTGTTCGCCGGAATACATGTCAAAATTCGCCAAACGCTTTATCAAGGCCGGAGCGAAATTCGTCGGCGGTTGTTGCGGAACCACCCCCAAACACATCAAATTGATGGCCGACGCCGTCCGGGCGATCAGTCCCCGGAAGACCCGGAGTTCGGTGAAACAGGAAAACCCGATCAAGATCGTTCTTGAACAAAAACCGCCGGATGTCGAACCGGTTTCTCCGCTGGAGCGCTCGAACTGGAGCCGCAAGGTCGCCCTCGGCGAATTCGTCACCTCGGTCGAGGTTTTGCCGCCCAAAGGAGTCACGGCGGAAAAAACGCTCTCCAACATCAGTCTCCTCAAAGAAGCCGGGGTCGATGCCGTCAATATCCCCGACGGCCCGAGGGCGCAAACCCGGATGAGCGCTCAGGCGACGGCCATTCTGGTCGAACAGAAACTCGGCATCGAGACCGTCCTCCATTACTGCTGTCGCGACCGGAATCTTCTGGGGATGATGTCGGACCTGCTCGGCGCGGCCGCCCTCGGACTTCATAATCTCTTGATCATCACCGGCGATCCGCCGAAAATGGGGCCTTACCCGGATGCGACGGCCGTTTTCGATATCGATTCGATCGGCCTGACAAACATGGTCAACAAACTCAATCACGGCCTCGATCTGGGCAACAACCCGATCGGTCAGCCGACCGCCTTTTCGATCGGCGTCGGAGTCAATCCCGGCGCCATCAATCTCGAAGAAGAGATCCGCCGGTTCGAATGGAAGGTCGAGGCCGGTGCCGAATACGCCATCACTCAGCCGGTCTATGATACGGAACAATTGCGGGAATTCATGGACAAGACCTCGCATCTCAACATCCCGATCATCGCCGGGATTTTCCCGCTTGTGAGCATCCGCAACGCCGAATTTATGCACAACGAGGTGCCGGGCGTCCGGGTGACGAAAGAGATTTTGGAAAGGATGCGCAAGGCCTCGGACATTTCCAAGGAATACGCCCGCGAAGAGGGTTTGCAGATCGCCCGCGAATCGCTTCTCGAGGTCCGCGATCTGATCAAAGGCGTCCAGGTATCGGCCCCGTTCGGAAACGTCAAATATGCCCTGCAGGTCTTCGAAGTCCTCGACGAGTTCCGGGAAAAAAATGACAGGAATCTCAATCCCGCCTGAGGCTGACTTCCCGGCAATTTCATTTTTTTGAAAGCCGAATGGTAAAGCCGCAAATTTGGGGATTCGATTTTTTTCGGCTTTACCATTCGGTAAGCGCCCCTTAATTTCGTTCGGAAAACATCCGAATAATCAGTCTTTTCGTGGCAAAAAAAGAAGATTCTTACCGTCCATTTGACCAAAGTGTCCAAAAAAAAGCGCGGCAACTTAACGGAAATAAAATAAATCCTAAAAATTTCTCTTCCCCAAAATAAAAAACGAGGCAAATTGATGAAAATTCTGACAATTTTAATGACGCTGTTTTCTTTGACGGTCTTTGCAACGGTCGGTGACGGCGAATTTCGCAACTCCTCCGGCAACACCATCGGCTATCTGAAATCGGACGGTTCGGTTCGCAATTCTTCGGGCAACACGATCGGTTATTTCAAGGACAACGGCGATGTCCGCAACTCTTCCGGCAACACCATCGGCTCGATCGAAAGCAACGGCGACATTCGAAATTCCTCGGGCAACACCATCGGCAAGGTGACTTCGAGCGGAGATGTCCGCAATTCTTCGGGCAACACCATCGGCAAGGTGACCTCGAGCGGAGATGTTCGCAACGCCAGCGGCAACACGATCGGCTACACCCGCGGAAACATTTCTCAGGCTCAGGCGGCCGCTTTTTATTTTTTCTTTTTCTCCGATCTGCTTTGAACCGAGTCTTTTCAAAGAAAAAAATGTCCGGGCCGGCTTGACGTGCGTCAAGCCGGCCCGGACCGATCGCTCGTTCCCCCCGGACGACCGATCAGAAACGTTTTTTTCGAAACCTCAAAAAACCCAAATTTGCGGCCCCGAAAGACCTCTTAAAAGGTTCCTACCGTCAGAACCCTCTTATGCCCCGCCAATCGGAAGAGCCGACGACAGGCAATATAGGTGATAAAACGGATCTCGCTTCCATCAAAATTGATAAAATCACCCGCGTATTTTCGAATATCACGAAAAATTGCCAAAACCTCTCTTTCGGTTTCTTCCTTGGAGAAAGTGAATTTTTCAGAAATGGTCCAGATCAGATCCTGATAAGTATCGACGCATTCTCTGAGAGCCGCCCGATCATTCCTGGCCAATCTCGGCAAAATTTCTTTTCGTTTTTTCCCCAAAGAACTTAAATCCGTTTCTCCGTAAGTAGGGTTTTGAACTCGTTCCGTGAACGGAAACAGGTCACATTGATAATTTATGTACAAAGGGTTTGACATATTTTAATACATTTTAACACTTTTTTTTAAACCAAAAAGGTCCTTTTTGATTTAAGAGCAAACCCTGTGCCAGCTTTTTTGAATTTTTTTCGGAATTTTAGCGACGGGGAAAATCAATTATTTTGATCACACCGGGCTGGAAATTTTCGGGATTCGGCGAGGGAGGAGTAACCAGGGTGAATTTATGATTGAATATCTCGGTTTTGGGGGTCTGAGAGAAAGGAAAATCCTGCCATTCGTAACACACAACCGCGCCGTCATCAAATTTGTAGTTGATCTGAATATAATTTTCCTGATGGGTGATCGTCTCATCAAAAACTATCCGGTTCAAATTATCTTCGATGATCAGTTGGGCGTACTCTTCGGCATTAGGTTCGTTTTTCTTCATTTTCGGCTAATGATTATCTCCGGACTCGAATTACTCTTGATTGGCTATTATGACAAAAAAAAATTCCATCGCAAAATACGTTTTCGTTTTTTATCCATCGTTTAACCTTCGGCGATACGGTTACTTAAAAATTGAAGAACCGAGCTGTTATTCGGCTCTTAAAACTTTCCTTCATGGAATCAGAACGATTTTCCCAAAGGCCTTGTTTTCGATCACATTGCGGTGGGCGCGGGCCGCTTCCGCCAGAGGTATTCGGCTGCCGACCACCGGTTTGAGAAAACCTTCGGACAAACCTTTGAAAATGTTCTCATTGATCTCCAGCATCTCATCCGCCGGGGCGTTAAAGAGCGACATCCCGAATATCGAAGCGTCTTTGGTCATTGCCAGCCGGGGGTTGAAATCCAGCGAACCCCGGTTCCCGATGACGGTGATCCGGCCGAACATCTTCAAAATGTCAAAATCCTTTTCAAGATTGACGTTGGCCAGCATCTCCAGAATTATTTCGACTCCCGAACCGCCGGTCGCCTCCCTGATCTTTTGAAGGTAATTGTCCGCCGAATGATCGAAAACAAGATCCGCCCCCTGATCTTTAACCAGTTCTTTTCCTTCATCGGAACCGGCCGTTCCGATGACTTTCAGGCCCGCATTTTTTGCCCATTGGATCGAGGCGAGGCCGACGCCGCCCGAGGCCCCGTGAACCAAAACCGTCTCTCCCTTCCGGCCCTTCGCCTTTTGGAAAAGCGCCCGAAAAGCGGTGGCATAGGGAACAAAAACGCCGGCTCCTTCTTCGAAAGACACATTATCGGGCAGGCGATGGAACTGACCCGCTTCGCAAAGGGCGAATTCGGCGTAGGTTCCGGTTACCGCCCCCGACAGAAAAACCCTCTCGCCGGGTTTTACCTCTTTAACGCTCCCTCCGGTTTTTTCCACTACTCCGGCGGCATCCTTGCCCGGCGTATAGGGAAGATTCGGTCGAACGGCGTGAATTCCGGATCTGATGTAGGTGTCAACCGGATTGACTCCGGCGGCCTCGATCCTGACCAAAACCTGCGCCGCTCCCGGTTCCGGGGTCGGGATCTCCTCCAGACTCATCACATCCGACCCTCCGAACCCTCGAACAACTATTGCCTTCATTTTTTCGCCTCCCGAAATGAAAAAATGTCTCCTGCGATTTTTTCCACAAAACCACAGAAGACATTTTTATTTTCCATTGATTAAAAGTATTTTTCGATAACTTTGGCGATCGCTTCGCCCGCTACCCGTTTTCCGATTTGGCGACCGCTTCGCTGGATACGTATTTTTCAACAACTTTGGCGATCGCTTCGCGCGTTACGGCGCCGACGATCCTTTCTTGCTCCTGTCCGCCTTTGAAAAGGATCAGCGTCGGGATTCCCCGGATTCCGAACTTCTGAGGAACGTTCGGATTGTTATCGACGTCCATTTTGTAAACATGCGCCTTGCCCTCGAAATCCTCGGCCACCGATTCTATCGAAGGGGCGATCATCCGGCACGGACCGCACCATTCTGCCCAAAAATCGACCAGAACGGGTTTGTCCGAGCCGAGGACATCCGCCTCAAAGTTTGCATCTGTTGCTTCTTTTGTAAAATTTCCCATTATTATCTCCTTGGTAAAAATATTATTTTTATTGCCTTTACTTTGCCTTAAAAACAAAGGTAAAGCAAACCTTAAATCAATTGATATATTCGCGTTCCAGCGGAACGATTTCAAATTCCAGTAATCCCGTTCTTCTGATTACCTTGACCTTTTGTTTTATTCCCACCCTCTCCTCGCTCAGCAGGCGGTGAAGTTCGTCGATTCCCTCGACTTTTTCACCGGCGAACTCGACGATCGTATCGCCTTCGATCAAACCGGCGCGGCGGGCCGGGCTGTCCGGATCGGTCGAGATGACCAGAACCCCGTGTTCATTTTGAAGTTGGTAATGCCGGACGATTTGTCGCAGAACGGGGACGTTCTGACCGGCCAGACCGATGTAACTGCGCCGGATGCGCCCGTCGCGAATCAGTTTTCCGGCGACGAATTTGGCGGTATCGACGGCGATGGCGAAACACAGTCCCTGAGTTTGTAAAATGGTGGCCGTGTTGACGCCGATCACCTCGCCGGAGGAATTGACCAGCGGACCGCCCGAATTTCCGGGATTCAAGGCCGCATCGGTCTGGATCACATCATCGATCAAACGCCCCGAACTTCCCCGCAGACTTCGCCCCAGAGCCGAAACCACACCGGCCGTAACCGTCGTTTGAAATCCGAGCGGGTTGCCGATGGCGATGGCCAGTTGACCGACCTTCAGATTGCCGGATGTGCCGAGCCGGGTGGCGACTATTTCCGGGGCATTGATCCGAACCACAGCCAGATCCGTGTCCGGGTCATCGCCCACCAGATCCGCCTCAAAACGATTTCCGTTTTGCATCACCACGTTGATCCGGCCGGATCGGTGAACCACGTGGCTGTTGGTTAAAATAAAACCGTCCGGCGTGAAAACAAACCCCGAACCGCTTCCCCCTTGATTCGGGCCGGGCCGGCCGCGTCGCGCGCGCCGTTTGCCTTCGACCTCGATCTTGACAACCGCCGGACTGACCTTTTCCGAGGCGTTGATGACCGCCTTCGAATAAGAATCGAAGATCTCGCTTTCGTCGATCTTCTCCTCCATTTTCCCGGCGTTTTCAACCTCGATGCCGTCGGCGTTTATTGATAAAAATTCTATCGATTCAATCATGCTCCTAATTGTAACAAAGCAAGTTACAATTGGCAAGTGATTACTATTTGATTTCGAGTTCGATCTTGGTTCCCGCCAACGCTTTTGAAACGGGGCAATTTTCCTTTGCTCCGTGAGCGAATTCGGCGAACTCTTCATCCGACAGCCCCGGCACCTGCCCTTCGAGTTCGAGGTTGATCCGGGTGATCTCAAAAGCCTCGCCGACCTTTTCGATCCGGACGCTGGCCGTCGTGTGAAGCCGCTCGGGCGTGTGCCCGGCCTTCGTCAGCGCCGCATCCAGAGCCATCGTAAAACAACCGGCGTGAGCCGCTCCGATCAGTTCTTCGGGGTTGGTTCCCGGCTTTCCCTCCTCGAAACGCGAAGCGAAGGAATAGCTTCCTTCGAACGCTCCGCTTCCAAGCTTGATGTTTCCTTTTCCCTCCGTCAAATTCCCCTTCCATTCGGCTTCCGCCACTCTCACGGGCATAAATTTTCCTCCCTAAATTAATTTTAATTGCCAGTTCTTCTTACAAAGTCAGAATGCGGATCAAACGGATCGAAACGGATTTTCAATCCGCCGTTTTTTGATCCCCTAAAAATCATTCTCCAAAACGATCCGATACCGCGCTTTTCCGCTTTCCAGATGCTCGAACGCCTCGTTGATCCGAGACATTTTGAAGTGTTCGGTGACCGTCTCGATCGAATGCCGGGCGCAGAACTCGACCATCTTTCTGACCACGGACGGACTGCCGGTGGCCGTTCCGGTCACGCTTTTTTGGCCGGCGATCAGATTAAAGGAAAGAACCTTGATCGGTTCGAGCACGGCCCCGACGATATGCAGTTTTCCCTTCGGAGCCAGCGCCCCGAGATAGCCCCGCCAGTTGAGCGGGACGTTGACGGTCGAAATGATCATATCGAATTTTCCGGCCAGTTTTTCCAGTTCCTCGTCGCTTCTGGAATTGACCACGTGATCCGCTCCCATTTTTTTCAGTTCCTCGGTTTTTGAAAGATCCGAGGTAAACGCCGTCACTTCACAACCCCATTTATCGGCGAATTGGAGGGCCAGATGACCGAGTCCGCCGATGCCGATGACGCCGACCTTATCGGTCGGTTTGATGTCGTTCTGGACGAACGGATTGAACACCGTGATCCCGCCGCAAAAAAGCGGCCCGGCCTTTGAAGCGTCCATCTCATCCGGCAATTTGACGGCCCAATCCCAGTTACAACGCACCCGGTCGGCAAAACCGCCGTGGCGTTCAACGATCGTTCCCTCCAGATTCGGGCAGTTGATCTGAAAACCCGAGATGCAGTTGTCGCAATGACCGCAGGTCGCCGAATTCCACCCGAGACCGACCCTGTCGCCGACCTCAAGCCCCTTGACCCCGTCGCCGACCGCAACGACCCGGCCGACGACCTCGTGCCCGCCGACAAACGGGAATTTTGTCATCGCCCATTCGTCATTGCGCATCGACAGGTCCGAGTGGCAAATGCCGCAATATGCAACCTTGATCTCTATTTGCTCGCTTTTTAGTTCGCCCGGATCGAATTCGAACGGGACGAATTTTCCCCCGATCTTTTCGGCCGCATAGGCTTTTATTTTTTCACTCATAATTTATTATTCTGTAACTTAAGTTTTTTTATATTTAGCCACAGAGAACACCGAGAACTCAGAGACAAATCGTTTGATCGACAATAATTCCTCGGTGCCCTCTGTGTTCTCTGTGGCTAAATTTATTGTTAATAACTTTTGATTACACAGTATTTATTTGCAACTGTTTTCCAGTTTTCCCCTTCTCCCTCCTCAAACTTTTTGAGCCAAATTGTAAACCAGATCCTCGGTCATATAAACGCGGCTTTGGAAAATATGCGGATAGTGTTTTTTCAGTTCGCTGACCGCCAGTTCGTACGGCATGTCGGCGAAATTCCCGTAATCGTGCAAATATTCCATGAACACATTGCCTTGGTCGTCAAACTGCTGAAAGATGGCGTCCTCGGTTCCGTCGAATTCCAACGGGGTGACTCTCAGACGGCGGCACAGTTTTTCGTTAAAGGCGGGCGTCGTCTTTAACCATTTTCCATCAAGAAACATTTCGGCCGCGCCGTGAAAAACCAGTTCATTGGTGCCGAGGATCTGCTCGAACTTTTCGGTCGCGATGTGATTGGCGACGATGTAAAAACTAAGGCGGCTGGCAATGCCGACCGCCCGCGCCGAAGCCGCCAGCAGGACGGCTTTTTCCACACAGTAACCGGTCTCCTTTTTCAAAAGACTGCTCGCCTTGAGGCCCGACGGGCGCAGGTCCAGACGATAGGGATCGTATTTGAAACCGTCCCGCACGGCGTAAAAAAGGCTGACGGCGTTTTCCCTCGCGGAACGGGTTTCGTCCGTATTTTCCAGGGCGAAACGGAGAACTTCCGGGTGATCGAAATCAAGATAAAATGTGGGAGTCAGGTAATATTCCATAACGCTCCGGAAAAACTTCAAAAAACGGCCCCTTAAACCCGTTTCTTTCGAACGATCCGCGATTTCAAAAAACGGGATCGTTCGAAAAAAGCCTCTTTGTCAAAGCCGCCCTCAGGCGTTGACGACCTTCATCATCTCCTCTGGATAACGCAGACCGGCGGCCGCATCGACCGGAAAGATCCGGTTGATCTCATCCAACTCATCGGACGTCAGTTCGATCTCGACGGCTCCGGCGTTTTGTTCCAGATACTTCCGCCGCTTGGTTCCGGGAATCGGAACGATTTCCTCGCCCTGGGCCAGAACCCAGGCCAGCGCCAGTTGCGAAGCCGTCACGCCTTTGGCCTCGGCGATCTCCTCGACCTTTTTGACCAGTTCCAGATTTTTCTGAAAATTCTCTCCCTGAAAACGCGGGCTGTGGCGCCGGTAATCGTTTTCGGGAATGTCCTCGAACTTCTGGAAATTGCCCGACAGGAATCCCCGGCCGAGCGGCGAATAGGCGACGAAACCGATGTTCAATTCGCGGCAGGCGGCCAGCACTTCATTTTCCTCGACGTCCCGCGTCCAGAGCGAATACTCCGATTGCAAAGCCGTGATCGGGTGAATTTTTGAGGCCCGCCGCAGGGTTTCGGCCGAGGCCTCGGAAAGCCCCAGATATCTGACCTTTCCTTCTTTGACGAGTTGGGCCATCGCCCCGACCGTTTCCTCGATCGGAGTGGCGGGATCGACCCGGTGCTGATAATAAAGATCGATCGTCTCGATGCCCAAACGCCTGAGACTCCCTTCGCAGGCCGCACGGACGTATTCGGGTTTGCCGTTGATCCCCCGGATCATGGCGTTTTCCTTGCTCCGTTCGATCCCGAATTTGGTGGCGATGACGAACTGATCGCGTTTTCCGCTGATCGCCCGTCCGACCAGTTCCTCGTTGTCGCCGATCCCGTACATATCGGCCGTGTCGAGAAAATTGACGCCCAGTTCGAGCGCCCTGTGGATGGTGGCGATCGATTCGTTCTCATCGGTATCGCCGTAAAATTCGGACATTCCCATGCATCCCAAACCGACGGCCGAAACTCTCAGATCTTTTCCCAATGTTCGTGATTTCATTTTCTTTTACTCCTCCTTTGGTTTTGGGTCCCGTCCTCAGACCGCTTACCGATAAAAAACAAAGGTTTTCCTCCGACCGGAAATTGCGCCGGGCGGGACTCAAAACTGCAAACTTCAATTCGCCTGAGCCAGTTCGTTTTCGGGGAAATCCGCCCCTTCGCTGGTTTCCGCCCAGGCATCGAATTCTTCCTTCAGGCTTTCCAATTTCAAACGCGCATTTTTCAAAGCGGCCCGGCCCAAAAGCAGGTTTTTCGGCGGATTTTCCGCCTCGACAGCTTTGACGATCGCCCGGGCGGCCCTGACCGGATCGCCCGGCTGATTTCCGCTGTAACCGCGGATCGCCTCCTTGTTGGCTCCGGCGGTTTCGGCGTAATCGGCGATGGTCTCGCCCGTCTCATTGGCCGAACGGCCGGCCCAATCGGTCCGAAAACCGCTCGGTTCGACGATGATGACATCTATTCCGAGGGGTTCGACCTCTTTTTGCAGAGCCTCGGAAAGTCCGTTGACCGCAAATTTGGTCGCGTTGTAAAACCCGACTCCGGGAAAACCGACCAGACCGCCGATCGACGAGATGTTGACGATGGTCCCGCCTTTCCGCTCGCGCATTTTCGGCAACACCGCCCGGGTCATCCCGGCCAGCCCCCAGAAATTCGCTTCGAACATCGAACGAACCTCGCCTTCTTCGGATTCCTCGACCGCGCCGAAATAACCGAAACCGGCGTTGTTGACCAGAACGTCGATCCGGCCGAAATGCTTCTCGGCTTCGGCGACCGCTTCGGCGACCTGCTCTTTATCGGTCACGTCCAGCGTCAAAGCCAGAGAGTTTTCCTCATTGATCGCGGCCAGATCGCCGACCTGTTCGACGTTTCGGGCCGTGACGGCCACCCGGTAATCGTTTTCCAGCAGAAATTTCGCCAATTCGCGTCCGAACCCGGTCGAACATCCCGTTATGAACCAAACTTTTTTTTCACTCATAAATCCTTACTCCTTGTATAAAAACATATTGAAAAACGCGATCTAACAAATAATCCGGCCACCGGGGACACAGAGCATGCGGAGTCAAATCGCTTTTTTTTAAAAAATCCCTCGGTGATCTCCGCGTCCTCGGTGGCAAAAAACTCGGGTCAAAAAATCATCAAAACAAAAATTCTCCCCTTATCTCTTCAGAAGCTTAAAAGCGTGCGTTCGGGTTTTATGTTTCAAACCGTAATTGACCCATAAATTGGCAAAAGCCTCGAGCAGAAAAGACTGTTCGATGCCACCCAGATCCTCAACCTCCCAGCCGAAAACCTCGGCCAGAGCGGCGGCCTCGGACTTGGCCTCTTGATCATTTCCGGCGATCAGCATGGTCGCGGTCAAATCGCCGTAAAAAGGGTCCGGCATCACTTCAAGACCGATCGAACTGAAGGCTTTGACGACCTTTGCCTCGGGCAATCGTCGCTGGATCTTCTCGCCGAGCGAATCGCCGAAGTTTACCGTAAATTTCGGCGGGACGCCCTGAGAAAAATCCATCGGATTGGTGACATCGATCAGGGTCTTTCCGGCAAAATTTTCCGGGCCGGTTTCTTCGATCGCCCCTTCGATCGCCTCGAAAGGAACCGTCAGGAACAAAACTTCGCCGAATCGAGCCGTTTCTTCCAAATCGCCCGCCGAGCCATTTTGACCGGCCTCCTCAACCCAACCATTTAACTTTTCCGGCGACCGGCTGCCGAGTTTCACCTCGTACCCTTTTTCCAAAAACGCCTCGGCCAGCTTTTTGGCGACATTGCCCGCCCCGATAAATCCCAATTTCATAATTTTTAATAACTGGCCCGCAAAACCGTTTTCACCTCGCCGACCTTCAAATTTCTGTTATAGATCGACGAACCGGGCGATTGCGACCTTCCTCCCTCGCTCAAACCGCCCGTGTCAAAAGCGCCGAAACCGATCTCTTCGATCAAACCGGCGACCTTTTTCTTGGCCTCCGAATCGTCTCCGGCGATGAATATCACTCTTCTTTCTTCGACCGGAATCTCCGTGTTCCCCTGAGTTTTAAGATGTTCGAACCAGATCGTGTTAAAGGCCTTGACAACCTTTGCGTTCTTCAGATGCGCGGCCAGCATCTCGCTCGAAGTGGTTTTGTCCGCGTCGAGTTCTCCGAAACGCCCGTCGCGGTCCGGGTAATAATTGTTCGAATCAATGACGATCTTTCCGGCGAAGACATCGGCCGGCAACTCCTTATATTTTCCGAACGGGATCGAAACCAGCACAATCTCACCGAAACCGGCCGCTTCCTCGATGGTCGCCGCCCGCGCATTCGCGCCGATCTCCCCGACCAGATCGCTCAAAGTCTCCGGCCCGCGCGAATTGGCGATCGCCACCTGATGTCCCGTCCGGGCAAAAAGCCGCGCGGCGTTCCCGCCGATATGTCCGGCTCCGATCACTCCTATTTTCATTTTTTTCACCTTCCCTTTTTCAAAAACTTTTCGCTTTCGGCCAAAATAGCCGCCCTGATCTTTCTCAATCCCTGAAGCCACCGATCCCGGTTCTCGGCCTTGTTGACCATATACCGCCTGACTTCCGCGTGGGGCAGGATCAAAAACGTCTCGCTTCTCAATCCCTCGACGACGGCCTCGGCGCATTCTTCCGGAGTGATCGCCCCTTCCATCAAAAAATTTTCCGGCTCGCCCTCTTTGCTTTCGATCAAACGGGTCTTGACCCCTTGCGGGCAGAGACACGAAACGTAGATCCCCCGATCCGCATACTCGATCGACAGATTTTCTCCCAACGCTACGGCCGCGTGTTTGGTGGCGGCGTAGGGCGCGGCCATCGGATGGGTCAAAAGCCCGGCGGCCGATGCCGTGATCAAAAATCCGCCGCCGCCCCGGTCGATCATCGACGGGAAAACCGCGCGGGCCAGGAAAACGTGGGACATCAGGTTGACCTCGTAAATTTCCCGCCAGACCTCGTTGGCCACCTCCAGAGCGCCCTCGGCTCCGCCGATCCCGGCGTTTGAGCAGACCAGATCAATTCTCCCCTCCCGGTCCAGAATCTCCGTTACAACCCGTCGGCAGGCATCCTCGTCGGAAACGTCCAACCGAAAGGCGCGACCGCCGACCGATTTGGCGACCGATTCGGCGTTTTCAAGGTCAATGTCGGCCACAAAGATCCTTTTTGCATCAACGTCCCGGAATTTTTCGCAAAGCGCCCGTCCGATGCCGCGGGCCCCGCCCGTAACCAGAATGATTTTGTCTTTGATCTCCATAAAATTTCAGTCATCAATGACGGCGATCAGAATGTCGTCGCGGAAAAGACTTTCCCCCTTGACTCCATCATCTGATCTCTCCGGTTCAATCCAAAGTCAAAACCACTTTCCCGGTCGTCTTTCTTCCCTCGATGGCTTCGTGAGCCTCGCGGGCCCGTTCGAGCGGAAACTCCGTCACTTGTATTTTCAACCGACCGGAGCCGAGATGTTCGAGCAGTTCGCGGGTGAATCTGATCCGGTTTTCGACCGATTCGTTCATCAGCCAGTAACCGCGAATTGTGTGATTCTTGTGCATCAGACTGAGGACCGAAACCTTGAAATCCTCGCCGCTGGCCGAACCGTAAACCCACATCGTCCCGTTTTTGGCCAGCACCTTCAGGTTTTTGGCCACGATCTCACCGCCGACCATCTCGATCAGCCAATCAACACCGTTCCCGTCGGTCGAGCGCAAAACCTCTTCCGGCCAGTCGTTTTCGCTGTAATTGATGGCAACGTCGGCTCCCAATCCGGCGATCAGTTCCAGCTTTTCTTCGCTCGATGCGGTTCCGATCACCCTCAGCCCCTTGTGTTTGGCCAACTGAACGAGAAGCGTCCCGACTCCGCCCGCAGCCGCGTGAATGAGGATCGTCTGCCCGGCCTTCGTGTCGTCCAAAAGCCCGAGCGCCGTCAATCCCTGAACCAGCAAAGCGGTCGCTTCCCCGTAACCCAGTTCGTCCGGGATCGGGATCACGGTAACGGCTTTGGCAGTGGCGTATTCGGCGTAACCGCCGCTGGTCGTAACGGCCAGAACGCGCTGGCCCTTTTGCAGATTCGAAACCCCTTCGCCGAGTTCCTCGATCGTTCCGGCCGCCTCGTAGCCGAGCGTTACGGGCAGTTCCGGTTTGGTCAGATAATTTCCGGCCCGCATCATCGTGTCGGCGTAATTGATCCCGGCCGCCCTCACTCTGATCAAAACCTCGTCCGCCTTCGGAACCGGTTTTTCGATCTCATCGAGCGATAATTTCTCGGCTCCTCCAAGTTCGTGTACTCTTATTGCTTTCATAGTTTTTGTTTTTCCTAATTTTTTTAGGTATTCCCCAGGTGATCTTTGAAGTTGTTTTTTTAATGTTTTTAACCAGCCGTCGAAGACGGCGAGATATTTGTAGCCCACGATGCCAATCGTGGGGGTAAAATGTGCCAAAACCGACCAAGCCATTGAAAATGGCGATATGCCATGTCGCGGTTTCCTGTTCCCATAACTCGCGTTATGGGCTACAGACATATCGTCGGTTTCACCGACTGATTTGTAAATTCATCAATTTCAAAGATCAGCTATCGAATACCTTTTTTTAGTCCTAAAGTTTAAAGAGTTGTGATTTTCTCGGGCTTTTTCACATTTGGCTAAATTCAGGCCGCCCGTTTCATGGCTGACTCGTTCCTTATTTCGGCCACGATCCGGTAGGAACGGAGCCGCTTTGATGATCGAAGATCATCGCGTTGATCATCAGTTCGTCGGCCCCGGTTCTTTCCAGAAATTCCGCCAATTTTTTCATAAGTCCTTCCCTTTTGCTCGTCATTTCCATTTCCTCGAATCGGTCAGATTTTCCGATGACCTCGCTTCCTTTTCGAGTTTTTCGATATAAACGGATCGACACGAAACACGGGTTGTTGGGGCGCACAGAAAAACCGTTGCCAAGATCGCCGACCTGTTTCTTGTGAACTTGAAAAAACGTCCATCAAACCTGTCCCGGCCAATCATCTCCGCCCGCTTCTTTCCAACGCCGACGGATGGCCTCGAACTCTTCTGCGGGCAACGGCCCCTGCCCCACGTACCCGGCGTTTTGGCTCCAGCGACCGGGTTTGGTCGTCCCGACGATGGCCGCCGTTACGCCCGGCACTGACAAAGTGAAACGGAGCGCTTTGCCGATCGATTCGCCCAGATCTCCGTCCAAAAAACCGTATTTCAGTTTTTGGATCCGGTCCCAGTATTCGTGGTGATAAGAGTCTTCGGGTTTGGACGAATTCCGCCAGACGGCGTTGGCCACCGGGCGTTTGGCGATGACTCCCATCTCCTTTTCGCGGGCCAGCGGGATCGTCAGATCGATCGCCTGTTGATCGGCCACCGAAACCGAGGTCTGCAAAGTGTCGAAGGCCCCGGTTTCGACCGCGAATCTGGCGTTTTCGGCGTCGCCCGAATAACCGATAAAACGCGTGTAACCGCGATCTCTGGCTTCGTTGAGAGCCTCGACCACCTCGCCTTTTTCCAGAACGTCCCGCCCGCAACTGTGCAGTTGGGCGACGTCCAGATAATCGGTCCGCAGGTTTTTCAGGCTCTGCCGGATGGTTTCAAGAATTCCCTCCTTCGACCAGTCCGAACGGGTGAAACCGTCGAGCGCACCGCATTTGGAAACGAGGACGATCTCCTTGCGCCGGTCTCCGAGAGCCTCGCCGATCAGTTTTTCGCTTTTCCAGTAGGCGGCGGCCGTGTCGATAAAATTCAAACCGGCGTCGATGGCCGAATTCAAAAGCTCGGAAACCTTTTTCTGATCCTCATCGAAATAACCGATCTCCGCGCCGCCAAAACCCAGACGGCTGACTTCCAGTCCGGTTTTCCCCAATTTTTTGTATTCCATCGCTTTTCCCCTATTTGGACAGTTCGGCTTCGAGTTTTTCGATCAGACGTCCGTCCTCGGCCGTCACGTCGGGGGCAAAACGGGCGGCGATCCGGCCGTCCTTGCCGATCAGGAATTTCTCGAAATTCCACAAAACCTCCGAAGGCGCCGACCTCAGATGACCGTAACCCTTCAGATTTTCCTCCAGACCGCCGTCGTTGATGTCGGTAACGGGTTTATGCTCGGTCAGATATTGGTAAAGATCGTGTTGGTCATCGCCCTTGACCGAGATCTTTGAAAAAAGCGGAAACTGAACGTTGAAATTGGTGTCGCAGAATTCCTTGATCTCCTCTTCGGTCCCCGGTTCCTGACCCAGAAAATTGTTGGCCGGAAACCCGAGAACCTCAAAGCCCCGGTCGTGATAGTTTTCGTAAAGTTTTTCCAACCCCTCATATTGCGGGGTCAAACCGCATTTCGAAGCCACGTTGACGACCAGCAGAACCTTGTCCTGATATTGGCTCAGATCCGTTTCCTCGCCGTCGATGGTTTTGACGGGAATGTCATAAAGTTCCTTGCTCATTGTTTTTCCTCCTATTCCTTATCTTTTCTAGCTATCATAAGTCCGTCCCGAACGGCGAACAAAATATTGGAAACCCGCGGGTCCCGGTTGATCTTTTGGTTGTATTTGTGCAAAGCCTCGGTCGAAGCCGACACTTCCTTGCCCTGTTCGGCCCTTAAAACGTCGCCGCTCCAGAGAACATTATCGGCAATGATCAGACCGCCGATCCGCATTTTGGGAAAGACCAGATCGTAATAATTCGAATAATTCTCCTTATCGGCGTCGATAAAAACCAGATCGAACGTCTCGTCCAGACCGGGGATGATCTCCGTTGCCGGGCCGAGATGCGCCTCGATCTTTTCCCCGAGTTCGCTTTCGCCCCAGAATTTCCGGGCGATGGCGTTGGTCTCCGGGTTGACATCAAGAGTGATGACCTTGCCGTCCCCGGTCAATCCCTCGGCCAGACAAAGCGCCGAATATCCCATGTAGGTTCCGATCTCAAGAATTCGTCGGGGATTGATCATCAGGCTGAACATGGCCAGCAGGCGTCCCTGATAAAAACCGGAAAGCATACTCTTGTCATCGCGTTCGTCAAAAGTCTTCCGGCGCAGAGCCTGCAAGACGTCGCTTTCGGCCGAAGTGTAGCGCTCGGCGTAATCCTGTATGTTTTTTTCGATCATATTTTTTCTATAAATTCGGTTTGATTTTTTCAAAGGCCTCGGCCGAGGTCATCACCTCAAAGACCTCAAAATCGACCAGATCCTCCCAGTTGGAAATCCAACGGTCGAGCAGTTCCCGCTCCTCGGTTTCCATCAATTGAAAACACTTCCGAAATTCGCCATCGACCCAACTGCTGACGTAAGTCAACCCTTCCGGAGCGAGCCTCCCTCGATCCCGAAACCGCCGGTAAACTGGCAAATAATCCCCGTTCCGAAAATGCTCAACGATCATAAACAGCATAAAGACCGCCCGGACTAAATCCCCCAATCCGAAATCCGAAATCCAAAATCAAGAGGCTCCATCGACCCTTGATTCGAACCTCAGGCTGATCAAAGCGTTGGTGTCGTCGGTGATCTCTAAAGCGTCCTCGCTTCCGTCGGTATCGTACTGAACCGAAATCCCACGGACATTGGTGATCAGATCCTTCTGCTTGTCGGCGTTCTTGTCCCCTCGGTCGATTCTGATGACCTCAACATCGGACCTGTTCCCGACCCGTTTCAGTGAAATGTCTTCCAGATGGGCCTCTTTTTCCTCTTCCTCGACATTTCGCCCCCGGAAAACTTCAAACCGGGCCCGGCGATTGTAATTGCGCTTGGTAAAATCGCGCAAAAATTCCCCCCAGTTATCGGGTTCGATCTGGGCGATCGGTTCTTCTGGTTCGCTCATAAACTCTCTCCTCCTGAAATTTATATTGTGATCACGATCTTTCCGAAATGAGAACCGCTTTCCATGTATTTAAGCGCATCGACGGTTTCTTCGAAAGCAAAGGTCCGGTCGATGACGGGTTTTATCCGGTGCTGAGTCATCAGATGGTTCATCGCCTCGAACATCTGGCGCGAGCCGACGAAAATCCCCTGCAACCGAACCGCTTTCATCAGGATCGAAACGGGATTGATCTCGCCCGGCCCCGACAAAACTCCGATAACGGCGATATGGCCGCCCACCCGAACCGCATTGAGCGATTTTTGCAAAGTTCCCGCGCCGCCGACCTCGACGACGTGATCGACCCCGCGTTTTTCGGTCAATTCCATCACGGCCCGGTCCCAGTCTTCCCTTTCCCTGTAATTGATCACATCCTGCGCCCCCAACTCCCGGGCTTTTTCCAGCTTTTCGTCGCTCGAAGAAGTGATGATCGTCCTCAGGCCGAATGATCCGGCAAGTTGGAGGGCGAAGACGGAGACCCCACCGGTTCCCTGCAAGAGGATCGAATCGTTGGAAACGACCCGCCCCGATTCGAACAATGCGTTAAAAGCGGTCAAGGCGGCGCAGGGCAGAGTCGCGCCTTCTTCATACGACAGATGTTCCGGTATTTTCACCAGTGAACTTTCGGGAAAGACGCCGAACTCGCGCAAAACCCCGTCAACATCGCCGCCGAGAGCCGTTTTTGCTTTTTCGAAAGTGATCCCGCCGTCGAGCCAGCCCTGCATGAAGATCGGCATCACCCGGTCTCCGACCTGCCATTCGGAGACGTTTTCGCCGACCTCGACCACCTCACCGGCCCCGTCCGAAAACGGAACCAGAGGCATTTTCAGCTTCGGGTTGTACCAACCTTTGACCATCATCAGATCGCGGTAGTTCAAGGACGCGGCCCGGAATCTGACCAGCACCTCGCCCGCCGCCGGCGCCGGGCGAGCCCTTTCAACCAGAGCCAGACGATCGACCCCGAATTCCTGTATCTCAAATGATTTCATAAGTTTTATTTAACCGATTCTCAAAGATGTCATCGAAATTGAACCGAGGTCAATTCCGTCGTTAAAGATCTCGACCGGGTCGTCCCCGCGCTTTAAGGCCAGCGCGTAAAGCAAGGGCAGAAAATGTTCGGCGGTCGGTACGGCCAGAGAGACATCCTTTCCTAATTTGTCATAATGCAGTAGTTTATCAAATTCCCCGGCCAGTATCATTTCCTTAAACCTTTGATTGGCATTGACCGCCCAATCCTGCGGTTGCGAGTCGCGAAAATCGATCATCCTCAGGTTATGAACCATATTTCCGCTGCCGATGATCAGAACTCCCCGCCGACGAAGGAAATCCAGATCTCCGGCCATTTCGAAATGCGAGGCGGGATCTTTTCTTCTGTCCAGGCTCATCTGCAAAACCGGCACGTCCGCTTCCGGAAATAGTTTTCGCAGAACGGTCCAGGCCCCGTGATCGAGGCCCCATTGATAATCGAGCCACACCGGACCGGGGTTTAACCTTCCGGCCACCTCGGAGGCCAACCGGGGATCGCCCGGCGCATCGTAACGAACTTCATATAGTTCGGGCGGAAACCCGTAGAAATCGTGGATCGTTCGCGGCTTCGGCCCGGCCGTTATTCTCGTCCCGGATGTTTCCCAATGAGCCGAGATGACCAGAACCGCACGAGGCCGCGGGATATTCCCGACCGCATTTTTCCAACCCTTCGTGTATTGGTTCTCTTGGATCCCGTACATGGGGTTGCCGTGGCCGATGAACAGCACGGGCATTTTTCCGGCCAGACTCTCGTTTTGTTCTTCGTTCATCAAATATATTTATTTGCCCGCAAAAAAAAGCTCGAAAAAGAAGACAGGAAAAAATTTTCTCGCCGATTTCACGGGCAAAATTTTGTTCCCCCGGCCGCCCCCTCAAGCCGGAGACGATCCGGAGCTATTTTTAAAAAACCGCCTGCGGCCGTTTCCGTTCGGCCCATTGTTCCGCCAAAACCTCAAACTCTTTTTGGATCTCATTTTCCTTGTCTTTGATGTACCAGCGCTGAAGGTTTTCCATCATCAATTTCTTTTCCGCCCCCTGCGAGCGCATTTCCAGAAAATAATCCATCGCCTTCTGCGGCCGGGGCCCCCACGTTCCGATCTCTTCGAGAGTTTCCCCGTCGAGTGCGATCAGTTTCGGGATCGACCGCGCCCCGTTGGTCAAATAAGCGTCCATCAATTCGGGGTTCTCGTCGCGCAGGACGTAGCGGGTTTCGATCAGTGAATTCTCGTGTGCCATCTTTTCGATGACCGGAATGTTCTGGGCCGCGTCGCCGCACCAGCCTTCGGTGATAATCAGCCAGATCATCTTCCGTTTGATCTTTTTGACCTTTTCCCGGAGCGATTCGTTTATCCCGACAGTTACGCCGAGCCGTTTCATCCGCTGACGGTTGATCTTGCCGTAATTGAACATCGCCTCCGATTGATTCGGCCCGGTCGTTTTCCCTTGAGCCAAAAGATCATCAATAAGGGCGATGTACTCGGCATAAGCCATCGATTTTTCCACGTAAACGTTAATTTTCATAAGTTCCTTTTCGGAAACGGAAAAGGAATTTCATTTTTCCCTTTCCGTTTCCGAATCCTGAAAAAAAATAATCAAACCTGTCCCAGACCGCCGTCAACCGAGATCTCGCTGCCCTGGATAAAAGACGAATCGTCCGAAGCCAGAAAAGCTATGGTTTTGGCGATCTCGGAGGGTTCACCAAACCGCCCCAGCGGCACCATATTCGGAAGACTTTCGCCGAATTCGGCGGCCTGTGTTTCCGACAGATCCATCTTTCCGAAGATCGGAGTGGCGACCGGCCCCGGACTGACGGCGTTGACGCGGATCTTGCGACCGCTCAGTTCGGCCGACATCGTCCGGACAAAGGAACGCAAGGCCGCTTTGGTCGCGGCGTAAACCACCATTCCGGGAAACCCCTTGGAACCGACGACCGAGGTCGTAAAAACTATCGAAGCCCCGTCGTTCAAAGCCGAAAGACTTTTCTGCACCGTGAACAAAGCCCCTTTGACGTTGATGTTCATCACCTGGTCGTAATGGTCCTCATCGACCAGTTCAAGCGGCCGGACGTTGGCCACCCCGGCGTTGGCCACCAAAACGTCGATCTTTCCGAATCTTTCGCCGACGATTGAAAACAGATTTTCCAGATCGGCCAGACTGGTAACATCTCCGCGAACCGCCAGCGCGTTCTCCGAACCGAGGGTTTCAATCGCCCGATCCAGCGATTCCTGCGAACGCCCGAAGATGACCACCTTGGCTCCCTCATTGACAAACTCCCGGGCCGTGGCCAGACCGATCCCGCTGTTGCCGCCCGTAATGACGGCAACCTTATTCTGTAAATTGCTCATTTTTTTCTACCTTCCCTTAATCTTTTATTTGTTTTTTTTCCGGCCGGAATGTTTCCGCCGTTCTTTTTTTTATTTGTTATCAGTCGATCGGTTTTTTGTTTAATAACCGATCCACCGCCCATTCGCCGCCTCCGGCGAAGGTGAAATACAAAAAGACGAAACTGTAAACCACCGCCAGTTCGCCCCTGTTGACGATCGGCAGAAATCCCTGCGGGGCGTGGGCCATAAAATAAGCCACCGCCAGCAGGCCGCTCAGCAGGAAAGCCACCGGACGCGTCAAAAGTCCGATCAAAAACAGGAGTCCTCCGAAAAATTCCAGAACTCCGGCCACCAGCATCAGCGGCGGGAGACTTCCGCCCCCGCCCTGAGGCGAAGGCGGATACCCGAAAAGTTTCTGGCTTCCGTGCCATAACAGCAGAAATCCGACAATGATCCGCAAAATGCTCAGTGCCCTCGGCGACCATTTGGTCAAAAATCCGTTCATTTATTTCTCTCCTCCAACCTTATTTTTTTCAATTCGTCAAATTCGCTCGATCAGCTTTTCTTTTGAAAAACGCACCTTGGGCAGAGGTTCCAGCCAATCGCCATCGGCATCTCGGTAACCGATGGCGCACAGAGCGGTTGCCGTGTAGTCCTTGAGCCCGAGGATCTGATCAAACTGATCGGGTTCGAATCCTTCCATCGGACAGGCGTCGATTCCCAAAAGGGCGGCCGTTTCCAGCAGGAATCCGAGCGCGATATAAGCCTGCCGCTGGGACCAGGGTCCGATCCATCCGCCGGCGACCGCTTTTTTTCTGAATCCCTCGATCATGTTCTCGTAATCGGCCAGCATTTCTCTCGGCGTTCCCCGCACTTCGACGATCCGGTCGATGAACTCGGCGACATGGTTTTCGGCCATGTCCTTGCGTGCCGTAACCACAACCAGATGCGAAGAATCGGTGATCTGCGCCTGTCCCCAGGCGGCCGGCCGGAGTTTTTCCTTCATTTCCGGGTCCGTTACGACGAGGAATTTGAAGGGCTGAAGCCCGAAACTCGAAGGCGCCAGGATCAAAGCCTGTTCCAAAATTTCCCAATCTTCGTCGGAAACCTTTTTTTCCGGGTCGAATTTTTTGGTGGCGTAACGCCAGTTAAGCTGATCTAGAATTGTTTTCTTGTCCGGTAAATTCTTGCTCATAAAATTGTTGTTTCTAAAAATTTAACTTGTTTGTAACATTTACTGATACAAAACAAGTTAAAAAACCCCCTGTTTGAATAAAAAAACTTTTTGGCGTTCTAGCCCAATTTTCCCTTGCCGCTCTCGATTGCCCTGATGACATCCGCCAGTGTGTATCTGACCAGTTGCTCCTCAATGGCCCGGTCGATGTTCTTTTGAAGATGACACAGCACCGATTCGATGTTCTTCCCGACCGGACAATCCTGACTCGGTTTCTGCCGATGAAGCGAAAACACCTCGCCGGTCGAAACCGCCTGATACACATCGTTGAGATTGATCTCTTCGACCTTTTTGGCCAAAAGGGTTCCGCCGCTGGCTCCTTTTTGCGAAACGACCAGATCGGCCTCCTGCAGACTGCACAGCAAACGGCGGATGACAACGGCATTGGTGTTGACGCTTTCGGCGATGCATTCGGACTTGACCTTTTGATCGCCGTTCTTGGCCAACATTGCCAAAATATGAATCGCTACTGCAAATTGACTGTTTGACGCCATTTGTAACGAGTGTAGTTACAAATAAAGATAATGTCAAACCGGCCGGCAATTTTTTTGCGGACCGGTTTGATCTGTTAAAGAAAAGGGATGGTTCCTAGCCGTTGGGAACGGCCTTTTCCTTATGCTGGGGCTGGATAACGTGGGTTTTCTTCTCATCGGCCGTCAGATCGGGATCAATCTCCCTGGCGGCATCGGCGTCGACATTTTTCGGTCGTTCGATGTCGCGGCTGTCGAGATCCTGCGCAAACTCCGAATGATCGCCGAAATCCTCGTTCTTTTCGGTCGCATTAATATCCGGATTGGGTATGTTTTGGACGTCCTGCATGTTTTTTCTCCTTTTCAAATAAATCCCCAAAAAGCCTTATCCCGATGTGCGGGACAATCTTCCGGTTTCCATTTCGGAAATACCGGCCTTAACCTTTTTCCAAAATTCGGGGTCGTAATCCGATTTTGCCGACCGAGGTTCTTTGTCCGATTTCTCACGCTCGGTCCGCTTTTTATTATTTCCGTAAACGATGTCCTGCAAGTTTTCTTCAAAAATGTTGAATTTAACTGATTTAAACATAATTTCTCCCCCCTTTTTCGGGATAATTTATCCAAAGTGCAAAAAATGTGCCGAAAGAGGTTTGAGAGCGGACCGTACCAACAGATTTGCCATTATGCTAAACCTTGAATTTACAGGAGCTTATGCTTTCAGAATGATACTTTTAATGAATTCGAAAAAGCCTTTTGAGGAACGGGTTTTTAAGATGTTTGTAACATAACGGAACATTAAAAATGTGTGGAATACGAACGCTTTCTTTTTCCGTCAAAAAAGGGCGGTTTGGATCAAAAAAGAGCCTTTTCGCCGAACAGGAGCGGACTAAAAAACCATCTCTTTCAACTCCCGCAGGGAATCGTCGGCGATGATCTGAAAGGTTCGGACATTTTCCTTGTTCCCGATCTCGTCAGCCGTCAGCGAATCGCAGATGATCATCGCCGCCGCATTTAAACCTTTTTGCCATTCGTTTTCGGAAGTCGAGCGGACGATCAGCGAATCGGAGTCGATTTGAGCGGCCAAAAGCATCGTTTTGGCCATCATCAAAAAAGCGTCCCAACCCGAAACGACCGCTATCAGGTCTTCGGTTCGCGGCCGCTCCTGCCCCTCCATCGCATCGGAAACCGAACGGGAATTTAGATAAAAACAGTTTTTTCCGGCGGGTAAAACCCTCTCCACCTTGGATTTTTCATCGCTCATGGCCACCAGGATCAAATCTTCGCCCTTGTAATTTTCACCCAATCCGTCGAGATCGGTTCCACGCACCGGGAGATCGGTCGCCTGCCTTATCTCCCCGACCAAAATCTCCCTCAGGCCGGAATCAGAATCAATGACCAGAATTTCTCTTGGTTTTTCCGAAGAAAACCAGATCGCCACCCGGGCCTGGATCTCACTTTTGGAAAACCCTTCCCCGTGTGCCTTTTTGAGAAATTCAGCGATCAAACCGTCCAGCCCCAACTCTCCCCTTTGCTCTTCCGGAACCGGCTCGCAAACGTAAAAGCCGCTCCCTTTTTTAAATTCGATCCAGCCCTGATCTGCCAGAATCTGGTAGGCTCCCGAAACAGTGTTGGGGTGAATCCGAAAACGGCGGGCGATCTCCTGTGTGCTCGGAAGTCTTTCCCCGACCGGCAGATCGCCGCTGGTGATCCCGAGCGTGATCTGGGTGATGATCTGCTGGCGAACCGGGACTTCGGAGTTTTTGGAAATCCAGAATTTCATTCGATTTCGAATTTGGGATGTCGGAAGGCGGATTTTTCCGCTTTCCGACCTTGATGTTGATTGAACCAATAATCGCTTTTTCAGCCTTTCAGGGCTTGGCGAAGGGCGTCTTCCAGTTTCGGAAATTGGAACTCGAAACCGGCTTCCTCCAACTTTTGCGGCAAAACTCGGGCGCCTTCCAGAAGCAGTCTTTGGCCCATCTCGCCGAACAACATTTTGATGCCGAAAGAGGGAACCGGGAGGATCGTCGGGCGATGCAAAACCTCTCCTAAGGTGTCGGTAAATTCTTTGTTCGGAACCGGATTCGGAGCCGTGGCATTGACGGGGCCGGTCAATTCATCGTTTTCCAGAGAAAAATGATAGGCCCGGATCAGATCGTCAAGTTCGATCCAGCTCATCCATTGTTCGCCGCTTCCGACCGTTCCGCCGACCCCGAACTTAAAGGGCGTCAGCATCTTTTCCAGCGCTCCGCCTTTTTTGGTCAAAACGACCCCGGTTCGCAAAAAAACCGTCCGGGCTCCGAACTCTCCCGCCTTGGCCGCTTCGTTTTCCCATTCCTCGCAGACTTCCGGCAAAAACCCCTCGCCTTTCTGGCTTTCCTCGGTCAAAACCTCATCTCCCCGATCGCCGTAAAAACCGATGGCCGAGGCCGACACAAAAGCCTTGGGCGGATTTTCCACCTTTCGAAAGGCATCCACCAATGTCCGGGTGCCGAGAACCCGGCTGTCGCGAATCCGGCGTTTTTTCTCCTCGGTCCAGGTTTCAGCGATATTCTCTCCGGCCAGATGGACGACGGCGTCGGTATTTTCCAGTTTGGCCAGATCTTCATCGGCCACGCCCTCATGGGCGTCCCACTCGATCTCGTCCGCCTTTTCCGCTTTCGAACGCGAAACCCGGAAAACCTCGTGCCCTTTGGCCTTGAAGGTCGGAACCAGTTCGCCTCCGACCAAACCGCTGGCGCCGGTTATTACAATTTTCATGATTTTTTCACCCTCCCTTGTTCTGTTCAGAATTTTTCGCCGACTTTTGATCCAAAATCTTTATTTCTCCCCCGGAGAATCATCCTTACCCTGAAGATCGTGGCGAACGAAATGAACCATCTTATTGATCTCGGCCTCGGTCAACTGGCGACCGAAGGCGGGCATCGGCAATTTGCCGTATTTGATCTGGTGATAGATTTCCTCGCGGGTCTTGGTGGCGGCGTCGCCGTAGCGGAGTGAAGGGATCATTTTGCCGTCCACCTCTTTGCCGTCGGCCTCGGGACCGTGGCAGATCGCGCAGTTTTGCCGAAAGAGCGAGGCCTCATATGAATCGCTCTCGGCGATGACAAATGATTTCCGGTTGGCCCGCCCCTCCGAACAAGCCAATACGGCCAAACCGATAAAAAGAATGAAAATTGCTAGTTTTAGATAATACATCTTTTGTAAAACCGTAAATGGTGATGGGTGATAGGTGGTAGGTAATTTCAGATTTCAGATTTCCCATCACCAATCACCAATCACCCATCACTCACCTGATCGCCCCCTCGATCGGGCTCGAAGCCGAGGCGTAAAGGCGCTTCGGCATCCGGCCGGAAAGAAAGGCAAGGCGGCCGGCTTCGACGGCGAGTTTCATTCCTTCGGCCATCTGTGCCGGATTCTTCGCTTCGGCGATGGCGGTGTTCATCAAAATGGCGTCCGCGCCGAGTTCCATCGCCACGGCGGCGTCGCTCGGAACTCCGACGCCGGCATCGACGATGATGGTCGCGTCGGGAAGTTGTTCGCGCATGATCCGCAGGTTCGAAGGATTCTGGACGCCCATTCCCGAACCGATCGGCGAAGCCAGAGGCATCACCGCCGGGCAACCGGCATCGAGCAGTTTTTTGGCCATTATCAGGTCATCGGTAAAATACGGCAGAACGATAAAATTCTCCCTGACCAGAACCCGGGCCGCTTCGAGCGTTTGTTCGTTATCGGGCAAAAGCGTTACGGAATCGCCGATCACCTCGAGTTTGATCCAGTCGGTTTCCAGCGCCTCGCGGGCCAAACGGGCCGTCCGAATCGCGTGTTCGGCGTCGTAACAACCGGCCGTATTGGGAAGGATCTGCATCGCCGGATCGAGATGGTCGAGAAACGATTCGGTCTTTCCGTCGAGCGGCACCCGGTTGACGGCGACCGTCACCATCTGAGCCCCGGAAGCCCGGTGCGCCGCTTTCATCTCATCAAAGGTCCGGTATTTCCCCGTTCCGATGATCAGCCGCGAATTAAATGTCTTTCCCGCTATATTTAAAATATCAGTCATAAATAATCGTAAAAATATTCCAGATTTGTTTCTTAAAATTTACAACATAAGGGCGGCCAAAAGAAAATGCGGATTCGAAAACTAAGTTTTTCAAATCCGCAATCCAAAATCTGAAATCCGAAATCGACTCATCCCCCGCCGACAAAATGAACGATCTCGATCCGGTCCGATTCCCGGACCAGAATATTCTCCCAATCCCTTCGGCGGATCACCTCTTTATTGAGTTCGACCGCGATCCGTTTTTCCGGCAGGGAAAAATGTCTGAGCAATTGGGAGACGTTCAGTTCCCCGCCGATCTCTTTTGTTTCCCCGTTGATAAAAACCCTCATAACCTTTTTCAGCCCTGCGAGATCACCCGGCGGATCTCCGTCTCTTCGCCATCGTACATCGCGCGGATGAACAAAACCGCCCGCCCCGCCTTGAAATGCGGCAGTTGAAGGTGAACGACCGCAATTCCATTGCTATCAGTTTTGGCGTGAAAAATCAAAGGCCGGAAGGTTGAGCCGAGTATTTTAATAACGACGTGGGCCTTGGTCAGGCCGATCTCCGACTCGCCCCGGCCGACCAGAATATTAATGGTTTTTCGCTCCCCGCCCTTGAGGGTGATCTCATTTAACAAACTGACCGTCAGTTTGTCCGATGGAGGCGGCGGCTGATTCGCATTTTCCGATAAGATGACGACCGCCTCATCGGGCAAAATGGTTTCTTCCTCGATGATCTTGACCTCTTCGATCACCGGTTCGGCCAGAATCTTCGGCACTTCGAAGATCAGCCCGTCGGTCGGTTTGGGGATCGGGGCAATTTCGGGATCGTCTTCCAAATCCGCCTGCCTTTCAACCAAAACCGTTCTTTCCTTGAACACCAAAAGGGCCGGCATTTCATTGATGATCGGTTCGTTCTGAATGATCTGCGGAAGCGGGATGGTCTGGTTTTCGGGGAAAACGATGGTCTCGGCTTCGTGTTCGGGAACCGGGGGCGGTTCCGGGGCCTTGTCGGAAGACTCCTTCTGGGCGGCCGATTCCTTCATCGACATTCGCTTGAGATCCTCGATCCTTCCGGCCTGAATGGCGGCGCAGATCAGTTTATGCTGTCGCTGAAGGCGTTCTCCCAGAACTTGTTCGGTGAATGAACCGTCATCAAGCAGATCAGTATAGGGCGAGCGTTTGCTGGCCAAAATCGTGCCGCCGTCGTAGATCAGCGACAAGATGAAGGGAGTTCTCAAACCTTTATCCTCGGTTTGAACGTGGTACGTTGTCCCCTCATGTATAATATCTGTATTAAACCCGGTTATCACTTTTTAGTATTTTTGCAATTAAAGTTTGGCGAGAAATTGTTGGTTCGGCACAGAAAAAATGCCCTGATAATAAAAATTATCACAGGCGTTCGGCGGCGGTCAACGAATTTTCTCTTCCGGCCGGGGAAAACCCAAAAGCGTTTGTTGGTTTGTTTGCCACATTTTATCCGATATTTACGGCTCAAAAAAGATGTTGCCTTGACACTCCAATCGGCTTAACTTACGATTGAAATTGTGCAATAATTCTCAATCTTAAATATATCGTTTTTTCTTTATTTTTGGGCGGCTTAAAGCCAAATTTTGGAAGGAATTTTAAAGCTTTCTATGAGTGAATTCAATTTATTCGATTATGCCCCTATCGCTTTGATGTTTGTCGTGGCCATGGGTTTCGCGGCCAGTCAGATTTTGGTCACTCAACTGATCGGCCCGCGCAAGCGAACGGCAACAAAATTGATGCCCTATGAATGCGGAAAAGATCCGGTCGGTTCGGCCCGCGACCGTTTCTCGATCAAATTCTACACGGTCGCCGTCATTTTTCTCCTGTTCGACATCGAAGTTCTGTTCATGGTTCCCTTCGCCGTCGCCTTCAAAACACTGCTCGGCGAAGAAAGGCTCGGAGCCGCCGCCTACGGAACCATCGCTTTGATCGAAATTCTGATCTTCATCGCCACCTTCATCATCGGATATATATATGTTTGGAAAAAAGGCACCTTCGACTGGGGCGAACAGGCGCGCGCCGAAGCCAGAGCCGAGTCTCATGCTCTGCTCAACAAAAAGCAACAGAAGATCGAACAGTTAAAACGGGCCGCTTAGGGATTTTGGGTTTTAGATTTTGGATTTTGGATTTCAAAACAGCCAATTAATTTAAGATCCGAATCCGAACATTTTTATAACCAGAGATTTTAGATCTTGGATCTTTTAAACCGGAAAATCCGAAATCTAAAATCCCCAATCTAAAATGGAATTATGGGTTTAGAAAATAAATTATTCGAATCACTGCCGGACATTTTAACGGTCAAACTCGATGCCGTCGTCAACTGGGCGCGGAAATCTTCGCTCTGGCCGGCGACCTTCGGTTTGGCCTGTTGCGCGATCGAAATGATGAATTCGGTCAGCGCCCGCAACGATCTGTCGCGGTTCGGCGCCGAAACCTTTCGGGCCAGCCCCCGACAGGCCGATGTGATGATCGTTTCGGGACGGGTTTCCCGCAAAATGGCTCCGGTTCTGCGCCGGATCTACGATCAGATGCCCGAACCGAAATGGGTCATTTCGATGGGTGCCTGCGCCACCTCGGGAGGGGTTTTCGATAATTATGCGATCGTCCAGGGGGTGGACAAAGTCGTGCCGGTCGATGTTTACATTCCGGGGTGTCCGCCGCGTCCCGAGATGCTGATTCACGCCATTATGATGTTGCAGGAAAAGGTGATGAAGGAGTCGGTCAAGGAACGCCGCGACACCATCGAAAACGAATCAAGGGTTTCCATCGTTCCCGGAACCTTGCCGGTTACCGAGGGAACCAACCTCGAAAAGCTGACCAAAGAAGAGGTCGCCAAAAAAGAGGTTTCGCGCCCCTATTCGATCCCGTCGCGACACGAAAAAAGACGTTCATCATAAAAAAATTCGGCGGTGAAGGTTTTATTCGCCGCTTTTTATTTATCCGGAAAAATATGGCTGATACCAAAGTTTTGCACGAATTCGTCGAAAAGTTGAAAGCGGAAAACTCCGCCTGGATCGCCGAAGTCGTCGATGCGCTCGGAGAGGTGACGGTCATCGTCCCGCGCGAGTCGATCGTCGATGTCTGCTGGGTTTTGAAATCGAAACACGGTTTCAATATGCTGGCCGATCTGTGCGGCGCCGATCGCGGCCCCGAGGAAGATCCGCGTTTCGAGGTCAACTATCATCTGTTTTCGACCACTCATCACAACCGGCTCCGGCTCAAGGTTTTGTTGAGCGAGGATGAACCGAACGTCCCGACGGTGGTTTCGGTCTGGAAAACGGCCAACTGGCACGAACGCGAAACCTATGATCTGGTCGGCGTCATCTTCGACGGGCATCCGGATCTCAGGCGAATTCTTTTGCCATCGGATTTCGACGGCCACGCTTTGAGGAAGGATTATCCCTTGCGCGGTTTCGAACCGTACAGTTTAACCTAAAAAGTGATGGGTGATGGGTGATGGGTAAACTGATTCCCATCACCCATCACCCATCACCCATCACAAAAATATGAGCGTTTCAGTAGAAAACATACCGGGCCAATTTGAAGTTTTGGACAAGCCTCTGGAATCGCAGATGACGCTGTCGATGGGCCCCCAACATCCTTCGACCCACGGCGTTCTGCGGCTCGAACTGCAACTCGACGGCGAGTTGGTCATCAGCGCCGTTCCCGACATCGGTTATCTGCATACGGGAATGGAAAAACTTTTCGAGTACAAAAAATACCAGCAGGGCATCGTCATCACCGACCGGATGGATTATCTCAACCCGCTGGGGAACAATCTGGCCTATGTGATGGCGGCCGAAAAACTTCTGCAACTGGAGATTCCCGAACGGGCGCAGGTCATCCGGGTGATGATGTGCGAACTGCAAAGGATCGCCTCGCACATGGTCTGGCTCGGAACCCACGCTCTGGACATCGGGGCGATGAGCGCGTTTTTCTACTGCTTCCGTCAGAGGGAAAAAATTCTCAATCTGATCGAAGCCTGTTCCGGCGGACGGATGACGCCCAGCTATTTCCGGATCGGCGGTCTGATGATGGACCTGCCGGCCGGTTTCGAACGCCGCGTCAAACAGTTTCTCGACGATTTTCCCGACGCTCTCGATCTGTTCGAAACCCTCGTTTCCGGCAACACCATCTGGCAGAGCAGAACCAAAGGGATCGGAATCATCACCGCCGAAGAAGCGATCGACTGGGGTTTGACCGGACCGAGCCTTCGGGGCAGCGGGGTCGATCTCGATCTGCGGCGCGACAACCCTTATACGGGTTACGAAACCTACGATTTCGAGGTGCCGGTCGAAAAAGACGGCGACGTCTGGGCGCGTTTCCGGGTTCGGATGCGAGAACTCAATGAATCTTACAAGATCGTCCGGCAGACGCTCGAACGATTAAAACCGGGACCGATCAAAGCGGACGCTCCGAAGGTGGTCCTTCCCGACCGCGACGATATGCGCAAACACATGGACTCGCTGATCCATCATTTCCTGATCGTCGCCGAGGGCTTCAATGTTCCGCCCGGCGAGGTTTATCACGCCATCGAGGCTTCGAAGGGCGAACTCGGCGTTTATATGAAATCGAACGGCGGCCCGAAACCCGAACGGGTCCATTTCCGCGGCCCGAGTTTCGTCAACCTGTCGGCGTTGCCCGTCATGAGCGAGGGAGAAATGGTGGCCGACGTGGTGGCCATCATCGGATCGCTCGATATCGTTTTGGGCGAAATTGACAGATGAAAGATCTTTAACAAAATTCCGCAAAGGAAGCGGTTGCCCGAAACCAAAAAGCAGGAATCGGAAAAATTTGGATTTGCCCGACCAAACATTCACAAAACAGAGGTGTTTGAATAATGGAAAAGGAAAATGTTCGGGATCAAAGATTCCAGGGCGAAATGACGCGGTTGATGAAAACCGCGATTGACAAAATCGGCGGGCTGGAAACAAGATTCGACGGCTTGGAAACGAGGTTCGATGGCCTTGAAACAAGGTTCGATCGGCTGGAAACAAGGTTCGATCGGCTGGAAACAAGGTTTGACCGGCTGGACAATAAGGTTGATGTTTTATCGGCCCAAATGACCGAGATCGGTCTCAAGGTTCTGGAAATTGACAAACGTCTGATCCTGGTTGAAAAAAGACTCTTAAATGTCGAAGCTGAAATCGTCGTCCTTCGCAAAGATTTGGAAGAAGTAAAACAAAAACTTCAGATCATCGACGAAAAGGTCTCGCGATTGGACGCAAATTACGCTGAACTAAAAGACAAGGTCGAGGAGTTAACTCTGCGGATCGAAAAAATAGAACAAAATTTAGCGGCATAAATTATGGCAACAGTTGCAACCGATTATACAAATAAGATCGTTTATTCCGACGAGGTGGCGGAATTCCCGCCCGAAGTGGTCGAAGAAATGAAGGCGCATCTGCACAAATATCCGGCCGACAGAAAGCGTTCGGCTTTGATCCCTTTGCTGTTCGTCATCCAGCGCGAACGCGGTTATCTGGACAATCCGGGCGTCAATTTCATCGCCAAATTCCTCGATCTGGAAGTTACGGACGTCTGGGAAACGGCGACCTTTTATTCGATGTTCAACCTCCATCCGATCGGCAAACACCATATCCAGGTCTGCAAAACCTTGTCGTGCCGGATCATGGGCGAAGAGGAGATCACCGGGCATATCTGCGATCGTTTGGGAATCAAACCGGGCGAGACGACCGAGGACGGTCAGTTTACCGTCACCCGCGTGGAATGTCTGGGAAGCTGCGGAACCGCCCCGATGCTTCAGGTCGGTTTCGATTATCACGAAGATCTGACGATCGAAAAGGTCGATAAACTGCTGGATTCGCTCGAGAAAAAATAACGACCGCTTGAAATTTGCGCCTCGAGCCACTTATTGAAAAGGTGGTGCATCAGATTTGGAAAAAATTCCATTTTTCGCCGCTCAGCTCCTCAGGCGGCCAACGATTCCAAATCTTTTAAGAGGTGAAAAAATGAAAAAAGCGTTTCTTATCTTAGGCTTACTGTTCTTTGTCAATTCAATCTGTCCGGCCCAGGAAAGCGGGAACCGGATCTACGGCTACCAGCAAAACAAACGCCAACCGACCGTTAACAGCGGCAGCCTGCTCTCCAATAACCAGTTTTTCATCGAGGCCAGCGTTCTGTTGAATATCAAACCCGATTCGTTCGTGGCGGTCTTCGGCGTCGCCGAAGAAGCCAAAGATGCGGTCGAAAGCAGCACCAAAGTCGATCAAAGGATCGACGCTTTCATCAAGGGAATGAACGGTTTGGGAATAACCGGCAACGATGTGTTCGTCGATTTTATCTCCCAAAACAGGGTTTACGATTTTCAGGTTTCGGCCGACGCGGCGCAGGAATATCTGGCCGGTTTTGAAACCAAAAAGACGGTCGCCGTCAAATACAAAAGCCGGGACAGTTTCGAAAAAATTCTGGCGGCCGCCACCAATTCCGGGATTTTCGATCTGATCAAGGTCGATTACATCGTCAGCGATTTCGAACCCGTGCGGGCGAGGCTTTTCGAAGAAGCGGCCAAGATTATCAAACAAAAGGAGACGCGCTACCGCAACGCCTTTGACATGACACTTAAATCGGTCGGGCCGACGGTCGAAAAATACGACGCTTTTTATCCGGCCGAAAGATACGAAAATTACAAAGCCTTCGAAGCCGGGGCGGCCCGAACGACCAATTACCGGGACGGCAAGACTTTTGTTTACCTGCGGAAAAGCACGACCTTTTTTTACGAACCGCTCGACGGAAAAAGTTTCGACAAAATGATAAATCCGGTCGGGATCGAACCGACGGTTCAATTTACGATCTATTTGCAGGTCAAATACAATCTGATTTGAATTTTAAAGATGGAAGTTAGATTTGAATTATTTCGCGGGTCCTGGACCTCTTGGGAGGCTCTTTTTCAGGAGGCCGCCGAGTTCGCAACTCGCCTCGGTCGGGACCGCGTGATCAACATCTCCCATTCCTGCGACGGAAACGACGGGGTGGTTACGGTCTGGTACTGGGGTTAAGCGAATGCGGACTTTTATCGCTTTCCTTATTTTAGTTTTTGCGGGTCTGGCGACCGGATGTGGGCTCCAAAATTTTTCTCCGGTGGACATGGTGTTGCGTCCGGCGAATCGATGGCCCCGACCATAAAAAACGGGGATCATTTCGGTTATTTTACTTTTAAGGCTGCGGATACCGAATTAATTGAAAAATTCGACATTATTGTATTTAAGGTTTATCCGGACCGGGCTGAAAATATTCCTGAAGAAACCATGTTCGTTTTCCGCGTGATTGGCCTTGGAGAAGAAAAAGTTGAACTGCGGGAGGGTAGACCGCTTAATTCAAGAGCCGTTTGAAAAGATCGAATCGAACGACAACATGGCTCCAATCATCGTTCCCAAAGGAGAATATTTTGTTTTGGGCGATAATCGGCCGCAAAGTTTTGACAGCCGCTATTGGAAAATTAAGACGGTAAAAAACGAGGATGTTTTAGGAATTGTAGGAAATATCATTCGCAAGGAAGATTACGAAAAAGGCAAGCGTTGGTGATTTAGTTTATGGAAATCAAAGCAATCGGATGTGAACCGTTACAACTCAAGCGCATGCACATCAAAGACGGTCATACGCTCAAAGTTTATCAGGAAACGGGCGGGTACGAATCTCTGAAGAAGGCGATGAACATGTCTTCGGACGACATCATCGGCGAGGTCAAAAAATCGGCCCTCAGGGGGCGCGGCGGCGCCGGATTCCCGACCGGGATGAAATGGAGTTTCGTCCCGCGCGATTCGCCAAAACCCAAATACATCGTCTGCAACGCCGACGAATCCGAACCCGGAACCTTCAAGGATCGCTATCTGCTGGAGCGCGACCCGCACGCTCTGATCGAGGGAATGCTGATCGGAGCCTACGCCCTCGGCGTGGAAACCTGTTACATCTATTACCGGGGCGAGTACCGATATCTGATCGACATCATGGATGAGGCCATCGAGGAAGCCAAAGCGGCAAATCTGGTCGGCGAGCGGATTCTGGGAAGCGATTTCACCTGCAATTTTTACACCCACACGGGAGCCGGAGCCTACATCTGCGGCGAAGAAACCGCTCTCTTGTCGAGCCTCGAAGGTTTTCGCGGGCATCCCCGAATGAAACCGCCCTTCCCCGCCATCGAAGGAGTTTACGCCTGCCCGACCGTGGTCAACAATGTCGAAACGTTGACGGCCGTCCCGCAGATCATCGAGATGGGCGGCGAGGCCTGGCAACATCTGGGAACCGAAAAATCGGGCGGAACAAAACTCTGGTCGGTCTCGGGCCACGTCAAAAAACCGGGCGTTTACGAGCTTCCGATGGGCTACGTCGATATGGAAAAGTTCATCATGGAAGACTGCGGCGGCATGCTCCGCGATGATAAAAAGCTGAAGGCCGTCATTCCGGGCGGATCATCCGTCTACATCATGAACGCCGATCAGATCGTCGGGAAACGCGTCACGCTCGATTACGAGGGATTGGTCGAAGGCGGTTCGATGGTCGGCTCGGGCGGATTCATCGTCATGGACGAAACGGTCGATGTCCTGGATTCGACCAAAAATCTGACCGAGTTCTACAAACACGAATCGTGCGGCTGGTGTACGCCCTGCCGCGAGGGAACCGACTGGCTGGTCAAGATCTTCGACCGCGTAACCGAAGGAAACGGACGCCCCGAGGACGCCCAGCTTCTGCTGGACATCTGCGACAACATCGAAGGCAAATCGTTCTGTCCTTTGGGAGATGCCGCCGCCTGGCCGATCCAGAGCGCGCTCCGAAGGTTCCCCGAAGACTTCAAGAAACATCTTTTGCAGAACGGAAACAGTTGATTTTGAAACCATTGGAAACCCGGTGATCTTGGCCGGGGTTTCCCAACTTACAATTAAAAGAAAAAGAGGAAATTTTAGTTATGGGAAAAGGTGATAAAAAGACACGGCGCGGAAAGATATTTCGCGGGAGTTACGGAAAACATCGGCCGAAGCCGAAAGGATCCAACAAAAGGAAAGGCGACGGCAAAAACGAAAATAAATCTGAATAAGAGAGCAGTAAGCGGTGAGCGGTGTGCGGTAGTTTTTTTTTAACTGCCCGCTTAAATCAAACCAAAGAGAGTTAGTTAAAAGATCAGATGTCACAAAAGGAACTGGTAAAAGTTACGATTAACGGTCAGGAGTTCGAGGTCGAAAAAGGCTCCCCCTTGATCGACGTGTGCAACGAGAACGGCTTCGGTGTTCCGTCGTTTTGTTATTACAAGGATCTGGCTCTTCAGGCCTCGTGCCGGATGTGTCTGGTGAGGATCGAAAAGATGCCCAAACTCCAGGCCTCCTGCACCATCACCTGCACCGACGGGATGGTCGTTACAACTCAAAGCGAGGAGATCGAAAAGGCGCAAAGGGCGATGGGCGAATTTCTTCTGGCCAATCACCCGCTGGATTGTCCGGTCTGCGACCGGGGCGGCGAGTGCGAATTGCAGGAGGTCATTTTCGACTGGGGCGATGTCGAGGAACGGTTTACCGAATACAAAAATGTCAAACCCGAGAAATTCCTCTCGCCGATCGTCGCCAACGACCCGCAGCGATGCATTTTGTGCAAACGCTGCACCCGCGTCTGCGACGAATGGATGGGCGAAGACGCGATCGAGGCCGGAAACCGCGGGGTCAACACCGTGATCGGAACCTACGGCGGCTGGCTCAACTGTTCGCAATGCGGCAACTGCATCGAGGTCTGCCCGACCGGAACCCTGCTCGACGGTGTTTACCGCCACGAAACGCGTCCGTGGGAACTGGATCAGACGATCACGACCGACGTTTACGGATCGGACGGGATGCAGCTTTCGATCGGTTCGCGCGGCGGACTGGTTCACCGGATCGTCGCCCGCGACCGCTACGTCAACGGTCTGAACGGCGAATTCCTCGACGTCAAGGCGCGTTTCGCCCACGAGTTCGTCAATCATCCGACGCGGCTCAAAACGCCTTTGATCCGTTACAAAAAAGGCGGGAAACCGATCCCGGCGACCTGGGACGAGGCCCTTCAGGTGATCGCTCAAAAATTCCGGGAGACCGGTTTCACCGGCGTCATCGCTTCTTCGCGGCTGACTAATGAAGCCGTTTTTACTTTGAAAAGATTTGCCGAAGAGGTCGTCGATTCCGATAGGTTCGCGGTTTCGGACGCCTACGATCTGGCTCCGTTTTTTGAAAATCTGAGCGTTCCGCTGGCCACCCACCGGGAGATCAGATACGCCCGGACGATCCTTCTGATCGGCGGCGAACCCGAAGAAGAACAGACCTTTACGGCCAAACAAATGCGGCAGGCCGTGCGCAACAGCGGGGCCCGCCTGATCGTCGTCAACGACCGGCCGATCCGGCTCACTTCATCGGCTTCGCAGTTCATTCACATCAATCCCGGTTCGGCCGACGCTCTGGCACTGGCGCTGACCGATCCGAAAGCCAAAACGGCGGTTAAGAAACTCGGGATCGAGCAGGGCGAGATCGACCAGCTTCTAAAAACCCTGACGGACACCGAGGGCGATCTGGTGATCATGTTCGGCGGCGATCTGTCGGGCGAAGCGCAGGCGGTTCTTTCGAGTTGGGCGGCCGGTTTCGGGGCGGAAAACCGCCGCGTTCTGCTTCATCCTCTGCCGCTTTACAACAATTCGGTCGGAGCCAACGATATGATGGCCGGCAAGAAATCTGCGGAAGAGGTCCTCGATAATTCCAAAACTCTTTTGATCGGCGGAAGTCTCCCGGATGAACTGATCGAAAAACTTTCCGGCAAGGATTTCGTCGTCGTTCAGGAGCTTTTCGAAACCCCGACGACCGACCATGCGGATGTCATTTTGCCAGCCTCGTCTTTTGCCGAGATGGACGGAACCTACACCAACAACACCGGTTTTGTTCAAAGGGTCCGGCGGGCCATCGACCCGCTTCATCAATCGAAACCCGATTGGATGATCACTTCCCTTCTGGCCAAGGAAATGGGTGTCGATTTCGGCTACGGTTTCGCCGCCACGGCCGTTTTCAAGGCCATCGCCGATTCGGTTCCGGCTTACGAGGGACTGCGTTACCCCGATCTGAAGGACGAATCGCGTCCGGTTCAGGTCAAGCACCTTTTGGCCGGAAAAGCCGATCTGAAGGCAGCGGCCGACGCTTTAAAAGAGCGGGTCGAAAGTCTTCCGGACGAAGCGAAAAAGAACGTGGAAACGCCGAAGATCGGCCATAAACTGCACCGGGTGACGACCTTGACCGGCAAAACGCCGCAGTTTCAACTGCTCTCGCACGGCAATCCGAAACCGGAAAATCTGCTGGTTTCCCCGCTCGTACAATTCAATCCGGACGGAACGAGGCGAACCGAAGAAACGGCCGAAGCGGCGGCCGTCGGAGCCATCGACCGGGAAAATCTAAGTGTTGATAAATAGTTAATCGTTAATGGTTAGTGGTGGATGGTTAAAGACCGCCGGGAGAATAATGACCTTCAATTAACAATTAACCAATAACGATTAACCAACCCAAAAATTATGGAATCATTTGCCAAAACAATTTTTCCTTTTGCGGTTTATTTCGCCGCCATTTTTCTGGCTTTTCAGGGCGTTCTGATGATCGTCGCCTACACGGTTCTGGCCGAACGCAAGGTTCTCGGCTGGATTCAGGGAAGGATCGGACCGAACCGGGTCGGTCCCTGGGGATTGCTACAGCCTTTTGCCGATCTTTTCAAGTTCATTTTCAAAGAGGATCTGGTTCCGGATAAATCGACCAAGTTCATCTATTATCTGGCTCCGGTGGTCGCTCTGACCTGCGCCTTGATGCCGATGGTGGTTTACCCTTTCGGCCCCTCGATCACGACCATCGACTGGAGTTTTCTGCCCTATGGCCTGGGAGAAGGGATCAAAACCCTGCCGCTGACCATCGCTCAGATCGACGTCGGGGTGCTCTACGTTCTCGGGATCACCTCGGTCGGAGTTTACGGGATCGCGCTGGCCGGTTGGTCTTCGAACAATAAATATTCGCTGATGGGGGGACTTCGTTCTTCGGCCCAGATGATTTCCTACGAACTGGCGATGGGAGCGTCGGTTCTCGGAGTGGTAATGCTGGCCGGGACGCTCGATCTGAACGGGATCATCCACGCTCAGATGGGATCGCCCTGGTATATGCGCTGGTTTATCGTGCCGCAAATTATCGGCTTTTTCGTATTTCTGATCGCGGCTTTTGCCGAAACGAACCGCGTTCCGTTCGATCTGCCGGAAGCCGAAACCGAACTGGTGGCCGGTTTCCACACCGAATACAGCGCCCTGAAATTCGCGCTCTTTTTTATGGCCGAATACGTCAACATGTTCACCGTTTCGGTGATGTGCGTAACGCTTTTCCTCGGCGGTTGGTACATTCCCGGGTTGACCCATATTTTCGATATGGGAACGATTCCCTATGCCATCGCCAGCCACGTCGGATTTCTTTTGAAGATCTTTGCGTTTTTGTTCCTGTACATCTGGATCCGCGGGACTTTGCCCCGTTTTCGTTTCGACCAGTTGATGAATTTCGGGTGGAAATTTCTTCTGCCGGTCGCATTGGGCAACGTCATTTTAACTATCATCATTGTTTACTTTTTGAATAGCTGAAGATGAGAAAGCGGAAGCGCCCGACCGAAGCCTTCCTCTCATTTTCCAACGAAAAAAATGGTTACACCACTTTTCTTTTTATTTGCGGGACTGGCGATCGCCTGTGCGATCTCGATGGTTTATCACAAGAATCCGCTCTACAGTGCGGTGTCCTTGGTCGGGGTGCTGATCTCGCTGGCCTGTATCTACATCACGCTGGCCGCTCCGTTTATCGCGGCGGTCCAGATCCTGATCTACGCCGGGGCCATCATGGTGCTGGTCATCTTCGTCATCATGCTTTTGAATCTGGACGAGGACCGGCCGCTGACCCGTCTGAAAAATCTGTACGTCATCGGCGGAGCCCTCGGTGTGGTTCTGCTGGCTCAGACCTTTTTCGTCTTTTACGCCGTCGCCAAGACTCCGGCCAAAGAGATCAGCGCCGATCAAACCGCCGGCAAGACCCTGAGCATCGGCACGGCCATGTACACCCAATATCTGCTTCCGGTGGAAATAGTCGGGATTCTGCTTTTGATGGCCATCGTCGGAGCGGTCATTCTGGCCCGGCGGCTGAAAGAACCGAAACTCGAACTGGTGGTCGATAATCAGGAGAAAAAAGAGATCCAGGCGAACGAATAAGCCATTTTCAGTTTTCATTTACCATTTAAAAAAAGAGTATGGAACCAAATCTAGCCACATATCTAGCGCTTTCGGGAATTTTATTCACCATCGGGACGGTCGGCGTCATCTTCAAACGCAATGCCATCGGGATGTTCATGTGCATCGAGTTGATGCTCAACGCGGTCAATCTGTCGTTCGTCGCTTTCGCCCGGTATTACGGCGACGTTACCGGTCAACTGTTCGTTTTTATGGTGATGAGCGTGGCGGCCGCCGAAGCCGCCGTCGGACTCGGCATCATCATCGCCTTTTTCCGCAACCGGATATCGGTCGATGTCGATGACGCGAGCATTCTTAAAAACTGATAATGGAAAATGGATAACGGATAATTGGGAAATTAAAAATCATCCGAAATGGCTCTGGAAATGCGAAAAATTTGTGAGCGTTGTGAAACCGAACTGGTGCCGGATGGCAAGGCTTTCATCTGTTCCTACGAATGCACCTTTTGCACCGATTGCGCCGACCAGATGAAGGGAGTCTGCCCCAACTGCGGCGGCGAACTGGTGCGAAGACCGAAACGCGAGCAAAAAGCGGTTTAGTCTGTTTTTTAGATCGAAAGAAAAAAGCTGAAGAATTTGTAAAAAACGGCAATCGGTGCCGTTTACGAAATCATTAAAAATAATGACTGAAAACAACTTTTTAAGTCTGATAATTTTCGCGCCGCTCTTCGGTGCGATCGCCAACTGGGTTTACGGCGGTTGGTTCAAACAGAGGAACGAAACCGTCAGCGGGACGATCGCCTGCGCGGCCATCGGGGTTTCGACCGTGGTGGCGTTTATGATCGCTTTCGGGATCGGAACGCCGCACAAGGGTGCGCTCTTTATGGACGAGGGCAAACCGATTCTCGACCAGATCTGGACGTGGGTTCAGGTCGGCGGTTTCCGGGCCGATTTCGGCCTCGGGATGGACCGGCTGTCGGGCATCTACGCGCTGTTCGTCACGTTCGTCGGCCTTTTGATCCACGTCTTCGCCACCGGCTATATGCACAAAGACCCGGGGTTTTACCGGTTCTTCGCCTATCTGAACCTGTTCATGTTCTCGATGCTGACGCTCGTTCTGGCGGATAACTTTCTGCTGATGTTCGTCGGCTGGGAAGGCGTCGGTCTGTGTTCGTATCTTTTGATCGGCTACTACATCAAACGCGATGAGGCGCGCAAGGCGGCCAAAAAGGCTTTCGTCATGAACCGGATCGGAGACTGGGGCGTTCTGATGGGAATGTTCCTGATCTTTACCATCACGGGATCAATCTCGTTTTTCGACAAAAGCGTTGACGGCGTTCAGGTCCAGAGCGTTTTCAGTTGGATCCAGGCCAATGTGATGACGGTCGATCCCTTCACCTGGGGCGCGATCTTCGCGGGCGGTCTGACCTCGGTCGGCGTTTTGCTGTTCATCGGCGCGACCGGAAAATCGGCTCAGATCCCGCTCTTCGTCTGGCTGCCGGACGCGATGGCCGGTCCGACTCCCGTTTCGGCACTGATCCACGCGGCGACGATGGTTACGGCCGGCGTCTATATGGTCGTCCGCTGCAACGTCATTTATCAGCACGCGCCGACCGCGCTCTTTATCATCGCCATCATCGGAGCGGCGACCGCCATGGTGGCGGCGACGATCGGTCTGGCGCAAAACGACATCAAGAAGGTTCTGGCCTATTCGACCGTTTCGCAACTCGGTTACATGTTTCTGGCCTGCGGCGTCGGCGCATTCGTGGCGGCCATCTTTCACGTCATGACGCACGCGTTTTTCAAGGCCTTGCTGTTCCTCGGTTCCGGTTCGGTCATTCACGGAATGCACCACGAACAGGACATGCGGCTGATGGGCAATCTCAAAAAATACATGCCGGTCACCTTTCTGACGATGGCGGCCGGTTGGCTGGCCATCTGCGGGATCGTCCCATTTGCCGGGTTTTTCTCAAAAGACGAGATTCTCTATAAGACCTTCGCCGCCGAGGGGATCGGCGGTTGGGCCGTTTTCCTCTGGATCATCGGCGTCATCACGGCCATCATGACGGCCGTTTATATGACCCGTCTGATGGTCATGACCTTCTGGGGAAGGGAGCGTTTCGGCTCGGAACACGCCGAAGACGAGGCCGAAGATCATCATCCGGCGGACGAGCATCTTCCGGAATCGGACGACGAAGATGACGACGAAGAACATCATCATCTGCCGCCCGATTTCAAACCCCACGAATCGCCGTGGGTGATGACCGTTCCGCTGATCGTGCTGGCGTTTCTTTCGGTCGTCGGCGGCTTGGTCGGGATTCCCCACGCGATGAGCAATCTGGTCGGAGCGGGCGACGTCAACGTTTTCGAACACACGCTCGAACCGGTAACCAAAAAGATCGTCGTTCACAAAGCGGCGGGCGAAACCAAAGAGGTCAAACATTTCTTTGCCGAAGAGGGCGGGACGGAAGAAGCGGGCCACGAAAACACCTCGACCGAACTTGGGTTGGCGGTTTTGTCGGTCGCTCTGGCAGTTCTCGGGATCGCCATCGGATGGTTCGGGTTTAAGGAAAACCCGCTTCGCCGCCTTCCGAAAGTGCTGGAAAACAAATGGTACGTCGATGAGTTTTACAATAAATACATCGTCGATCCGATCACCAATCTGTCGCGCGAGGGTTTGTGGAAAGGCTTCGATCTCGGCGTCATCGACGGGATAGTCAACGGTCTCGGTCATTTCGTCGTGGCGATGGGTTCGCTGGCCCGGAGCATTCAGGTCGGATTCGTCCGCAGTTACGCCGCTTTCATGCTTTTCGGCGCATTGCTGGTGATCGGCTATTTCATTTATTATGGCTTCCAACTGATTAAATAATATGAGGGGAAATTTTTCTCAAAAACTTCTGCTGATCGCCGCCATTTTTTTGCTGGCCGCCGGGGTCGGCGTCCGGGCGCAGAAAAAAACTGCGATCGCTTCCGGCAACTACGGAAGCCTCGTTTTGGGGGTTGATCCCGAGGGAGTTTTGACCGGATATTTTATGGAGGGAACGGGCGATGACGGGAACGGAAACCCGCGCTTTACCTGCGCCTTTTTTATCCGGGGCGAGAAGCGAAAAGACGGCGGTTTTGACGTTGAGACCTGGTATCCCGAAGATCCGGCCGATGTGATCAAGGGCGAGTTGAAACCCGCCGATGCGGGCGGCAAAACCGGCGTCAATCTTCATCTGGACGGCGAGCACGGCGGGTGCTGGAACGTCGCGCCGATGTTGAAAGAAGATGGCGGGGTCGATTTCGAAATGACCTCGGCCGGCAGTTGGGAAAGCATCCGGGTGGTCTCGCCGGCGAGGGTGTATCTTTTCAAATCTTCCGGGGCCAAAGCGCCGCAGAAGATTTATCTGGTCAAAGGCGACGTCGTCCGGATTTTGCAGACCAAAGGGGACCGGGCCGAGATCAGCTACACCAATGACAAGGGCCGGACGACCAACGGATGGATGGAGACGGGCGATTTTTTCCCGCTCTTTCCGAACCAATAATTTATTTTGAAAAAAACTTAAAAAGATGGATTTTATCAACGAAAATCTTTTGACGATTCTGATCCTGCTTCCGGCCTTCGGGGCGCTGGCCGTTCTCGGACATTCGCTCTACTGGAAACAGGACGCTCATCTCAAATGGGTGACGCTCGGGTTCACGCTCTTGAATTTCCTGCTTTCGCTGGTTTTGGTCTTCGACGCGGGTAAGATCGGCGACGGACAGTTTCATTTTGAGAAGAACATCCCGTGGATCAAGGCGATCAACACCAACTATCACGTCGGCGTTGACGGAATGAGCCTCTGGCTGTTGATCCTGACGACCTTCATCATGCCGATCGCCGTCATCTCGACCTGGCACGCCGTCGAAAAGCGGTTTACGGCCTTTTACGCCTTTTTGCTCCTTTTGGAAAGCGCCATGATCGGGGTCTTCGTCTCGCTCGATCTGCTGGTCTTTTATCTGTTTTTCGAAGCCTCGCTGGTTCCGATGTTCTTTCTCATCGGGATCTGGGGCGGTCAGAACCGGATCTACGCCGCCGTCAAGTTCTTCATCTTTACGGCGCTCGGTTCCCTTTTGATGTTGGTGGCGATCATCTCGCTCTACTATCTGCACTTTAAGGCGACCGGGACGGGAACGTTCGATTTCATCACGCTGGTCAATTCGCTTCAATCCGGAACGCTTTCTTTCGTCGGCCAAAACGCCTCGACCGGAACGCTTTTGTTCCTGGCCTTCGCGCTGGCCTTTTCGATCAAAGTCCCGCTTTTCCCGTTCCACACCTGGCTGCCGGACGCGCACACCGAAGCGCCGACCGCCGGTTCCGTCATTCTGGCGGCCATCTTGCTGAAGATGGGAACCTACGGTCTGCTTCGTTTCAATTTCATGCTCTTTCCGGAGGCGGCCAAGGAACTGGCCTGGGTCTTTATCATTCTGGCCGTCATCGGCATCATTTACGGCGCGCTGGTGGCGATGGTTCAGCCGGACATCAAGCGTCTGGTGGCCTATTCTTCGGTTGCCCATATGGGCTTCGTGATCCTCGGAATGTTCTCGTTCACCGAATACGGAATGCAGGGCGCTCTCTATCAGATGCTCAATCACGGCGTCACGACCGGGGCGCTCTTCCTTCTGGTCGGGTTCATCTACGAGAGAAGGCACACCCGTTTGATCACGGAATACGGCGGGTTGTCGAACATCATGCCAATCTACGCCACGATTTTCGTCATCACGACGATGGCCTCGATCGGTCTGCCTTTCCTGAACGGTTTCGTCGGCGAGTTTCTGACCATGCTCGGGATGTGGACGACGCCCGAAGTGGTCGTCTCACAGACCGGGGCCCGGGTGGCGACGATGCTGGCCGGAACCGGCGTCATCTTCGCGGCGGTTTACCTTTTGTGGATGGTGCAGAGGGTTTTCTTCGGCAAACTGACCAATCCGAAAAACAAAACTCTGCTTGATCTGGACGCCCGCGAGATCGGGTTGATCGCCCCCCTGGTGTTTTTGATGGTCTTTATGGGAGTTTATCCGAAGCCCTTCCTGAACGCTTCGCAAACCAGCATTCAGACGGTTCAGGAAAGGGTTCTCCATCGGGCCGGAGGCGACGTTGATGCGCCGGAGGCGGCCGCGCCGGAAAAAGCCCCGGCGGATCAAACCGAGCATTAGTTTTTTGAAAACCGGTCGGTTCTTTGGTGAAATTTCAACCGAAATTATTTGATGAGGCACTTCCTTCTAACATTGACGGTTTTGATCTTCTGGGCGGTCGTCGTTCCGGCCCAGACCTTTTACGGGACCGATGACGTTAAAGCCTTCCGCGAAGGGCGCGATCGGGAGTTCCGCAACCGGAACGAATCGCCTTTGAAAAAAGAGGATTTCGATGAATTTCGGGGGCTCAATTATTTCCCTCCGGACGAAGGCTTTCGCGTGTCGGCCGGATTCCGGCGGACCGAGGACGAGCTTTATTTTCTGATGCCGACATCTTCGGGGAAATTAAAGAAGTTCATCAAGTACGGGATTTTGGATTTCAAACTCGAAGGCCGTCAGTTTTTTTTGAACGTCTATCAGATCGACCCGAGAATCCGGGAGAAATATCCCGAATACGCCGATCTGTTGTTTATTCCTTTTAAGGATCGGACCAATGGCGCGGAGACCTACGGCGGCGGGCGCTATCTGGACATCAGGATCCCCAAAGGCGCCGAGGAGGTCAAACTGGATTTCAATCTGGCCTACAACCCCAACTGCGCCTACGGGAGCGACCGTTACAATTGTCCGATCCCGCCGAAGGAGAATTTTTTGAAAACCGAGATCCGGGCAGGAGAAAAAGCCTTTCCTCCGGCGGAGGCAAAGGCGGAGCATTAGAATTAGTCGGCGGAATTTATTAGATCAACGAAACAAACTGAATTTTTTGAAATTCTGGGAAAATGAACACAATTTACTTAGCAAATTTAACCAATCCAAACGCGGACATTTCGGCCATTTTGCCCGAAATAATGTTGGCCATCACCGGCACGCTGGTGATGATCTACGACAGTTTCGTTCCGAAACAGAGGTACGCCACGGGAATCGTTTCGCTTCTCGGAATCGCTTTTTCGGCCGTTCTCCTCGGTTTGATGTGGGGCAACCCGTCCGACCCTCAGGCCTGGAACGGAATGATCGTCACCGACAGCCTGCGGATGAGCTTTTCGTTCGTCTTTCTGCTGGTGGCCGCACTGACCATTTTGATCTCGTCGGTCTGGATCGACCGCGAAGATGTTCCGGTCGGCGAATATCACACGCTTTTGCTGTTCGCCACCGTGGGAATGATGTTTATGGCCTCGGGCAACGATCTGGTGATCATCTTTCTCGGTCTGGAAACGCTTTCGATCGCAACTTACGTGATGGCCGGCCTGCGAAAATCGGATCTCCGGTCGAACGAATCGGCGATGAAATACTTCATTCTGGGTTCGTTTGCGACCGGTTTTCTGCTTTACGGAATGGCGCTGATCTACGGGGCCACGGGAGAGACAAACATTTCGCTGATCACGCTTAAACTGGCCAATCCCAACTTCCCTCCGCTTCTTTTGATCGGCGGCGCGTTGATGGTCATCGGGTTCGGGTTCAAGGTGGCGACGGTTCCCTTTCACGTCTGGACTCCGGACGTTTACGAGGGCGCTCCGACGCCGATCACCGGCTTTATGGCCGCCGGACCGAAAGCCGCCGGTTTCGCCTCGTTCATGCGCGTTTTCGCCATCGGTTTTCCCCTGATGGCCACGGCTCAGTCGGCCCAACTTTTGCACGAAAGCTGGATCACGGTCCTGTCGATAATGGCCATGTTGACGATGACCATCGGAAACATCGGAGCCATCGTTCAGGACAGCGTCAAACGAATGCTCGCTTATTCTTCGATCGCTCACGCCGGTTACGCAATGGTCGGTTTTATCGGGGCCGGGGCGGCGACCTCGGTTCTCAAACGCGACGAGGCCATCGCGGCGGTCGCATTTTACATGCTGACCTACGCCATAACCAATCTCGGTGCCTTCGCCATCGTCACCTTGCTGGGGCGAAAAAACGACCGCCGGAACGATTTCGAGGATTACAACGGCATCGGTTTCAAATCGCCGGTTCTCTCATTTTCGCTTTCGTTGTTCATGCTCTCTTTGCTCGGCCTGCCGCTGACGGCCGGATTTATGGGCAAGGTTCTGGTCTTTCGCCCGGCGCTCGAAGCCGGAAACGTTCTCCTGACGGTTCTGGTCGTGGTCGCGGTCATCAACACCGCCATTTCGGCCTATTATTATCTGCGGTTGATCGTGGTCATGTTCTTTAAGGAAAGGACCACCGAATGGATCGAACCGAAGATCCCGGCGGCCCTGACCGTGGCGCTGGTGATCACGGTTTTAGGCGTTTTCTACTTCGGTATCTTCAGCGAATACGTCATCCAGAGATTTTTGCAGTCGCCGGTTTGATCGTTCGGTGAGCGGTGAGCAGTTATTTTCGGGAAAGTTTTGTGAATTAAAAACCGGCAGAAAAGGCCCGGAAAGCCTTTTCTGCCGGTTTAAATTCTTTCAGATGAGAAAATGTAATTCCTTTTATTTGCAAAATGTTCAAAGAAGTCGACCTGGAGAGTTGGAACCGAAGAGAAACCTTTGAATTTTTCAAGGATTTCGAGGACCCTTTTTTCAACATCGCGGCCCACCTGGACGCGACCGAACTCTATCGTTTTTGCAAAAAGAAGGGACTTTCCTTTTCGCTGGCAGGCCTTTTCTACTCCCTCAAAACCGCCAACGAGATCAGAGAATTCCGCCTCCGGATGAAGGATGAAAAGGTGATCGAATTCGAAAAGGTCGACGCCACACAGACCATTCTCAACGAGGACGAGACCTTTTCGTTCGCCTATTTCCCGTTAAAGGAAAACGTTTTCGATTTCGTCGCATCGGGCCGCCGGGCGCTCGACAAATACAAGGCGCTCAAAACCTTCGACGTCGAATCGGACCGGATCGATCTGATCTATTACTCGGTCATTCCGTGGATCTCCTTCACCAGCTTCAAACACGCCGTCCGGTTCGACAACCGGCAAACCGTCCCCCGGATCGTTTTCGGCCGGATGTACGACGATCAGGGCGGGCGGAAAAAGATACCGCTTTCGGTCGAAGTTCATCACGCTCTGGTTGACGGTTTTCACGTCGGCAAATATTTCAACCGGTTGCAGGAAAAGTTCGAAAAACCGGTATGATTTCGGAATTCGGATTTCGGAATTCGGATTTGTTTTTTTTCAAACATCGTGTCCTTGGTAAAAAAAACAAAACTATTAAAAAAGAGTGCCGATATGTTATTCTAGGGAACGGCCTCACGGGCCGGACAGCTATGGAAATCGTTTCCGAAATCAAAGAAAAATTGGGCGAGGAATGGCTGCCCGTCATTTACAAGGAAAAGGTGCGAACCCAACGGACGCGCTCACATCGACTGGAAATAGCCAAACGGGAAAACCGGGCCATAATTCAGCACACCCTACTCGGCGTCGAGTTGAAAGTCGGGAATAAACGATTCTCCTGCCCTGATCTGTCCACTGCCAGATATTTGCAAATCTTTGCCCGCATCGGTTGTCCGGAAGTCGCCGTTCCGTACGATATTACAAAAATATCGACGCTGGCCGACCAATTGGAATCTTCGTGGCAAAAAAGCCTGCTTCTCCTTGAAGAGGGATCAAAGGACAAAACGCCGCCGGTCCGGGGGCGGATGCGTTCCGCGCTTTTGAAGGAGATCCGCGAGGAGGTCGATCTGATCGGCGCCGGTTCGCTGATGCCCGAATTCAAGCAAAGCACCAAGCAAAGAAGATAAAAAGCATTTTCCGGTGAACGGTCGTCCCGCATTTTTGCAAAATGTCGCTCACTGAAAACGTTTTTCCGGAGTTGTCTAAACCCGGAAAACTATTTAATAATTTCAAATCGGATTTTTGTTACAACGTCCGAAACTTTTAATGGAATCTAAAAGATTATGTTTGACGAAATGCCCGCTTCATCAAAACAAAAACCAAAAGAGTTGACCCTGCCCTTCCCCTACCACAAACGTCCCTTTTGCCGCTACGAACCGATCGAAAAAAAGATCGATCACGCCAAGGTTCTGATCATGAACAATCTCCTGCGGTACGAATCGGACGCTTCGGCACTGGCCCGTTCGGAATGGAACGGTTCGATGGAAAACAAGCTGAGATTTGAAAGAAAGATCTCCGCCATGGCCTGCGACAACATCGCCCAGAACGTCATCCGTCTGGTCAAACAGCCGAAGACGCTGACGGTTCATCTGTCGGAGGTTTCCGGTGCCGCCGAAAGCTTTAACCCCGACGCCATCGTCATGAGCGGGACTCTCTCGGATTTCGATTACTACAACCCGGAACATCTGGCCAGATTTGAGAGTTTTATCAAATCGACCAAGATCCCGGTTCTGGCCATCTGCGGAGCGCATCAACTGGTCGGGATGAGTTTCGGAGCGGAATTGAAAACCCTGGACAATCTCGAACCGGCCGAAAAAAGGACCGACCGGGTGGTCGAATACCAGTACCGTTTCGTCAAGATCACCGACACGTCCGATCCGATCTTTGCCGGGATCGCCAACACCGACAGCGCCGAGGCTCGCGTCTGGCAGGATTACACGCTCGAAGACGACATTCTCAGGGTTTGGCAGAATCACGGGCTCAAGGTCAAAGGACTGCCCGAAGGCTTCAGGCTTTTGGCGACCTCATATCTTTGCAAAAATCAAATGATGGTCCGGCACTCGGGCGGGCAGATGATCTATTCCGTTCAGTTTCATCTGGAAAAATCCTTCGAGGACTGGTCGAAGAATCCGACCCGTTGGGAACATCCCAACGAATCGAGGGACGGCAGGATCTTGTTTGAGAATTTTTTGAAACTGGCTTTGAGACATGAAGGGTGATAAGTGATGGGTGATGGGATTTATTTCACCTTTGGTCAATCCATTCCCATCATCCATCACCCATCACCTATCACGTTTTTTGATCCCTCACGATTTGCGCGCCTCTAATCAAAGCATCTTTCCGGCACGTTTTCCATCGTGTTCTTAACCAGCATATCGACGACGGCGTTGAAATCGTTGCCCGATTCTTCGTAAACCCGCAACTGTTCATCGGCGGAGGTTCCGCGATCGAGGATGGTGTGGATATGTTCGATCTCCTTGCGCGAATCCAGTTCGTCAACCACGTCATCAACGAAATCCAAAAGCTCGCGGATCAGATCCTTGACCGGCACTTCCTTTTGTTTGCCCAGATCGAGCAAAAGGCCGTCGAGACCGTAACGAACGGCCCGCCATTTGTTCTCCTGAATAAGACGCCTGTGATAGAGCCGGAAACCGAGATTTTTTTCGATCAACTGATCCAGTTTGCAAACGATCGCCTGAAACAAAGCGGCGATGGCGATCGTGTCGTCAACCCGGGTCGGAATGTCGCAGACCCGGAATTCGAGCGTCGGGAATTTCGGGTGAGGCCGGATGTCCCACCAGATCTTGGTGGCGTCCTGAATGCAATTCATCTTGATCAAAAGATTGACGTAACTCTGAAACTGCTGATCCGATTCAAAATGATCCGGAATGTCGGTGCGGGGGAATTTTTTGAAGACCTCCGAACGGTAACTCTTCAAACCGGTGTTAAACCCGAGCCAGAACGGCGAGGAGGTGGTCATCGCCAGAACGTGCGGGAGAAAGTAGCGGGACGCGTTCATAATGTGGATTCGGCGGTCCAGATCGGCCACCCCGACGTGAACGTGAACCCCGAAGATCAGCAAGGAGCGGGCGACCATCTGAAGTTCCTGAACCAGCAATTTATAACGGTCATGTTCGAAAATGGTCTGCTCCGACCATTTCGAAAACGGATGGGTCGAAGCCGCGACGATCTCCATCCCTTTCTTGCGGGCCAGCGACGAGATGATACAGCGCAGTTTGGTTATGTCTTCGCGGGCCTCCTGAATGTTGTTACAAACTCCGGTTCCGACCTCGATCATCGACTGGATCATTTCCGGTTTGACTTTTTCCCCCAAAAGCAGGACGCCTTCTTCCAAAATCTCCGACACATGTGATTTGAGTTCGCGGGTTTCCGGGTCAACGATCTGGAATTCTTCTTCGATCCCGAGCGTGAATTTTTCAAACATAAAAATTTTTTCCTTGGTCTTGATGCGAGAAAATACAGCTTTTCGCGTTTTTTTTCTACTGAAGATCAAACTCCCGTTGGAGCAACGATTTCTTCTCTTCCGACAGATCGGTAAAACTGACTCCGACGCCCGTGCCTTCTTCGGTAAATGCAATTATTCCCTGCAAATTCAAAGGGTTTCCCCCGACCGTCAAACGCATGGCGACCGATTGACCGACTTCTAAACGGGCATTGGTTTTCATAAACAAACCGCCCAAACTTACGTCGGTCGTGTTGGCGATACCGGTGGCGTCGCCCCCCTCAAAATAGACTTCTACAATAAGTTTTTTTCGGTCGGTTTCCCTTCGTTCCAAAAACCCTGAATTATTGGAATCATCGTTTGGTAACATATTTTCTCGACTTTCCAGTAAGATTGCTCTCCCGAATAAATGTGGGAACAGGGGGACAATTTATTGGTTCTGAATTTCTGAAAATCTGAAAACTTAAATATCCGTTGTTGTTGCTAATGTAGCATATTTATAGTTTATTGTTGAAAGATTTTTTTCTTCTTCAGGATTTCCCCCCGGCATCGGAAAAAAATTCGGGATTATTTCGAAAGGGGGCTCTTATTCCGATCAAAGACTTGTAAATAAAACCGTTATCAAATAAAATATTCACCAAAGTTTACCTTTTTTCAAACTTAATCCAGAATTTTTTCTTTTTTTCAAAATTCATTTCAAACTGGCAATTGTTTTTCCAATCGTTTTTCTTTGAAAACATCCTCCCCGAAAACGGCGCGAAAAAAAAACGCCTTTGAGGGGAAACTTTCACACGTAAATTCCCCGCTTTGCAGGCATTTTTTTTTGCGCGGCCGGGGAATTTAGGTTCGGTCTCCGTTAATATCCCACTTGGTAATCGAGCCTCAAATCTCTTAACTTTTTTGCCCGAGGATTCCGCCAAATAATTTTTTGGAAGGCAGATGTGGGCAGTTTTACCAATTTTCATTTCCATTTTCCTTAGGAGGTTACGTTGTATGAAAAAGTTGTTGCTCGGGAGTTTAATCGCTTTGGGAGCTTTTGTTGTTTCCCTGATCCTGATGAACCCGTTTTCCTTTATCAGAGCGGACAGGGATTTGCCCGCTTATGACGATGAACCGGATATGCCCGGTTTTTTGCAACAAGCCAAAAACAAATTCAGCAAAGAAGAATTCATGCTCAAGCGCAGTGAAGGAGTAGCTATGAAAAGGGGCATTTACAAAGATCTGCCCTTTGATCCCAAAATGCGGCCGGCCGCTATCAGGAAAATGGAAGAACAGGAAAATCTCCTCGCCCGTTTGCCCGAATCGGAAAAAAGGGATTCATTGCTGGCCGCCTGGACTCCGCTCGGTCCGGCACCGATCCCAAACGGTCAAACCTCCCCGTCGGCTCCGGTTTCGGGCCGGGTCATCTCAATCGAAATTCATCCGACCAACCCGAACATCGTTTACGTCGGAACCGCTCAAGGCGGGGTTTACCGGACGACCGACGGGGGAACCAACTGGACGCCCATTTTCGACAGCGCCGATAGTCTGGCCGTCGGAGCCATCGCCATCGCGCCCTCCCAACCGGAAACGGTTTACGTCGGCACGGGCGAACCGAATTTCTCGTCCGACAGCTATTTCGGGGCCGGTCTTTACCGGATCGACAACGCCAGCACGACGGCCAATTTAACCGGCCCGCTGGGCGCCAGTTCTTTCACCGGGAACTCGATCAGCGAGATCATCGTCCATCCGACCGATCCCGATACGATCTTTGTTTCTTCGACCTCGGGACTGGGCGGAATCAGGGGAGCCGGGATCGCCACCCCCAATCGCGGTCTTTACCGTTCGACCAATGCAACATCGGGAGCCCCGACCTTTTCGCAGATCGGCTTCGGCGGAAGTTTCAGTGTCAGGGACATCGCCATCGACCCCAACAATCCCAACATTTTGGTGATGAGCCTCATTGCCGGCGGGGGAGGACTTTATCGATTGACCGATGCCCTGGCGGCCACCCCGACAACGTTTACGCAGGTTCAGGTCTTTACCTGCACCTCGACCAGCAACTGCAACGCCGAACTGACCTCGCAAAAATCCGGCGGAGCCACTGATGCGACCTTTTACGCCGCCACCGGCGACGGGAACGGCCGGGTCTTGATCTCGACCGACGGCGGGGCCACCTGGACCCAGCAGATCGACAACAACTTCTGCGGCGGACAATGCTTTTATGACATCGCCGTGGCGGTCGATCCGACCAATCCGGCCAACGTCTATGTCGGCGGCGATCCGACCATCATCGCCGCCCGCTCGACCAACAGCGGGCTCAGTTTTACCGATAACAACGCCAGTGTTCACGCCGATACTCACGCCATCGAGGTCGCCCCGTCCGATCCGACCCAGGTCTGGCTGGGAACCGACGGAGGGATCTACAAATCGACCAACAGCGGTGTGACCTGGACTCCGATGAACAACAGCCAATTCAGCGCCACACAGTTTATGAGCATCGCCATTCATCCGACCGATCCCAATTTTTCGATCGGCGGAACTCAGGATAACGGCACCAACTTTTATCAGCCCGCCGGAACCTGGACCCGGGCGGATTTCGGAGACGGGGGATATTCTCAGATAGATCAAAATGCCCCCGATACAACCAATGTCCGGATGTATCACACTTATTTCAACGCTTCGAACCTTCAGGGTTACGGAACCGTTTCCAGCACCGCCAGTGCCTCGTCCGGGCTCTGGTCTTTCCGGGGTTGCCAGTCGGGAGGGGCCACGACCAACGGCATCACCTGCAACGGAACGGTAAATTTCTACGCCCCGCTGGAACGGGGACCGGGAAATCCGAACACGATCTATTACGGAACGGACCGGCTTTATCGTTCGGCCGACACGGGTCTTAACCACACGGTCGTCAGCCAGAACCCGATCGAAAGCGGCGTCCCGATCAGTTCCATCGGCATCTCGCCCCAGGACGATAACGTCCGGATCGTCGGTCTTAACAGCGGCGGGATTTACGGCACCAGCACCGGATCCACCACGTTGACCAACCTCGATCCCGGCAATACGGTTCCGACCGCCCCCATCGCCCGCACCGTGATCGATCCGACCAATTCCGATACGGCCTATGTGACGCTTTCGGCTTTCGGAGTTTCAAACGTCTGGAAAACCACGAATCTGAGCAGTCTGACCAGCAATCTGGTCCCGACCTGGACCAACGCCAGCGGGACCGGTCTGACCGCGTTGCCCCAGGTTCCGGTCAATTCCATTGTGATCGATCCGACCCTGCCCAATAACATTTATGTCGGGACCGACATCGGGGTTTACGTTTCGAGCGACGGCGGGGCCAATTGGGCGCCGTTCGGCACCGGGCTTCCCCGCGTGGCGGTTTTCGGGATCGGCATTGCACCGGGAACCACCAGACAGATTCGGATCGCCACTCACGGACGCGGACTGTTTCAAATTCCCGCATTACTGGCGCCGACGGCCGCTTCGGCCACCGTCAAAGGAAGGATCTTTTCCACCAACGGTTCGGGGGTCAACGGGGCGATCGTAACCTTTACCAATTCGCTCGGAGAAATCCGTTCGGCCAGAACCAATTCGTTTGGGTACTATAATTTTGAGGACGTTCCGGTCGGCGAGACATATACCTTCAATGTCCGCCACAAGGCCTATCAATTCACGCCTCAGGCCGTGACCATTAACCAGGATGTAAAAGATCTTGATTTCACGGCAGTGCCTTAAATAAATAAAAAGGTTGGCGGAATTTTTCGGAAAAATTTCGCCAACCTTCACCTATAAAAATGGTCGGTCCCAACCCCGCCGTCTTTATTTCGATTTGATCTTTTCCCGGGCCGTCTGAAGAAAGACCTTTGTGGCGTGAGACAAAACGGAATTCCGCCGGTAGATGATGTGCAATTGTCTTTTCAGGGGCAGTTCCTTGACCGAAAGAGCTATCAGTTGTCCGCTGTTGATCTCGCTTTGGGCGGTGAGTTTCGGAACCAGCGCGACCCCGACCCCGATCTCGACCAGTTTTTTGATCGCTTCCAACGAGGGCAATTCGACCGAGATGTTCAAATTGACCTGATGCTTTTCAAAGGCATCGATCACCTTTTCCCGATACGGCGAAGGGGCGTTATGGGCGATGAAGGTTTCGACGCCCAACTCCTTGATAGTAACCGCTTTTCTGCCCGCCAGCTTATGTCCCGGAGCGACCACCAAAATCAGTTCATCGGTAAAAACCGACACCGATTTGACCGATTCGTCCTTGGGTTTGAATGAGATCACCCCGAGTTCGACCTCCCGCGAGGTGACCTCCCGGGGAATCCGACTGGCAACCCCGCGTTTGACCTCGACCTTGATCAGAGGATGGCGGCGGAGAAATTCGTCGATGATCGGCAACAGATAAAAAACCGTGTGTTCATTAGCGCTGACCGTCACTTTGCCGTGATGCAGATTGCGCAGTTCCTTGATCGCCGTCTGGGCATTTTTCCGGAGGTTGATCATCTTTTTGGCGTAATCGAGCAAAACCTCGCCGGCGGTCGTCAGCGTTCCGTCTTTTGAGGAACGGTCGAACAGCTGTTCCCCGACCTCGTCTTCGAGCCTTCTGATCGATTGGCTGACGGCCGGTTGGGTTCGGTAGAGAACCTCGGCCGCCCGCGAAAAACTTTTTTCGCGGGCCACCGCTATCAAAACTTCCAAATGATTGATGTCCATATTTTTTTCGCTTTTTTTCTGCTCCCCTTTAATTCCTCCACAAAGGCTTTTTTCTCCTAACCGATCGACTTCCAAAGGAGCTTCGGATTAATAAACTGATAATTAATTATTTTAAGATAAAAATTAATTCACCTGAAATAGGCCACGTTTATGGAATAAATAATTCTTATCTTTTTATAGAAAAAATAAGCTTGACTTTTACTTTTTATCTTTTGTAGTATCGGCAGTCAAGTATAGAACTATACCTTTTGTCAATTTTTTTGGAGAAGAAGATGAATCAGGAGAATATAGCGATTTTTGACACGACCTTGCGCGATGGTGAACAGTCGCCGGGTTGTTCAATGAATCTGGAGGAAAAGATCAGGATGGCCCGCCAACTCGAAGAGTTGGGGGTCGACATCATTGAAGCGGGATTTCCGATCGCTTCCGAGGGGGATTTTCGGGCGGTCAGGGCGATCAGCGAGGAATGCCGGACGGCCCGGATCGCCGCTCTTTGCCGGACCACCGAAATGGATATTCTCCGCGCCGCCGAGGCTCTGGAAAAAGCCGAGCGCCCCAGAATTCACACCTTTATCGCCACATCGGACATTCATCTCGAACACAAACTTAAAAAAACCCGCGAAGAAGTTCTGGAAATGACCCGCCAGGCCGTCCGCACGGCCCGGCGACATGCCGACGAGATCGAATTTTCCGCCGAGGACGCCACCCGGAGCGAACCCGCTTTCGTTTGCGAGGTCTTCCGGGTCGCCGTCGAGGAAGGCGCCACCGTTTTAAACATCCCCGATACGGTCGGTTACACTCTCCCCGACGAATTTTCCGGTTTGGTCAAAACGGTCAAGGAAAACGTGGTCGGATCGAAAGACATAACCATCAGCGTTCATTGCCACAATGATCTGGGATTGGCGGTCGCCAATTCGCTGGCGGCGATCGAAGCCGGAGCGCGTCAGGTCGAATGCACCATCAACGGCATCGGCGAAAGAGCCGGCAACGCTTCGCTGGAAGAGTTCGTCATGGCCTGCGTGGTCCGGTCCGACAAGATGCCCTTTACGACGAATATCTCCACCCAACAGCTTTTCCCGACCAGCCGCCTTCTGTCGTCGATCATCAGTTTCGGCGTCCAGCCCAACAAGGCCATCGTCGGGCGAAACGCCTTTGCCCACGAGGCCGGAATCCATCAGCACGGGGTTTTGAGCAACCCCTTATGTTATGAAATAATGACGCCGGAATCGGTCGGTGTGCCGAAAAACAATCTGGTTTTGGGAAAACATTCGGGCCGCCACGCTCTGATCGCGCGATACGACGAACTTGGTTACAGTTTCGACGCCGGCGAGATCAGCGAGATCTACAGACGGTTTACCGCCTTGGCCGATAAAAAGAAGAACATTTACGATCAGGATCTGCTGGCCATTTTGCCAAACCGGATCGAAACGGCGATTGCCGCCTGATTTTTTAGGGAGCCGAGAAATAACCGTCGGAAAACCGGTAAGTTTCAAACCGACCGGCGGAAAAGTTTTATATGAAAATCACAGTTTTGGCAGGCGACGGCATCGGCGTTGAGGTAACGCGCGAGGCCGTCAAAGTTTTGGAAGAGGTAGCGGCCGTTTACGAGTTTCCGATCGAATCGGAAGAGCAACTGATCGGAGGCGCCGCGCTAAAAGAAACCGGGTCCCCTTTTCCCGAAGAAACCCGGAACGCCTGTGCCGAATCGGATGCGGTTTTGCTGGGAGCGGTCGGTTCGCCGGAATTTGACGATCTTCCGCCGGAAAAGCGCCCGGAAAAAGGGCTTCTCCAATTGCGTCAGACCCTCGGCGGTTTCGCCAATCTGCGCCCCGCCAAATCTTATCCGTCGCTGATCGACTCGTCGCCGCTCCGGCCGGAGATTTTCCAAAACACTGATCTGCTGATAGTCCGCGAACTGCTCGGGGGGCTTTATTTCGGCGAACCCCGCGAGGTTACCGAGAACGAGGCCTGGAACACCATGCGCTATACGGTTCAGGAAATTGAACGGGTCGCCCGCGTCGCTTTTGAATCCGCCCGGGGCCGCAAAAAAAAGGTCACCTCGGTCGATAAGGCCAATGTCCTGGAAACCTCCCGTTTGTGGCGGCAGACGGTTAACAGGATTGCGGAGGAATATCCGGACGTGGAATTGGAACATCTTTTGGTCGATGCCTGCGCGATGCATCTGGTGACCAAACCGAACCGGTTCGATGTGATCCTGACCGAAAACCTGTTCGGCGATATTTTGTCGGATGAAGCGGCGGTTTTGACCGGTTCTCTCGGGATGCTGGCCTCGGCCACGATCGGGGGAAAGATCGATCTTTACGAACCGGTTCACGGTTCGGCTCCGGACATTGCCGGGCAGAACCTGGCCAATCCCCTCGGAGCGATCGCCTCGGTCGCCATGCTTTTGCGTCATACTGCCGGATTGGAGAAAGCGGCCGCCGCCATCGAGTTTGCCATCGAACAGATATTGGATCAAAATTACAGAACGGCCGATATGGCGGGCCGGAATTCCCGGAAAGTTTCCACTTCGGAAATGGGCCGTCTGGTGACTCAGGCCGCCGTCGAACAGGCCAATGCGTCTTACGCCTTTCACGCGGTTTGATTTTTTTTTTCGAACGGGGTTTCCAATAAGGGGAAATTTGTTTGATTTATTTTCGCCATCCTTTGAATGAAGACTCTTTACGACAAAATCTGGGACGCCCATATCGTCGCCGAGGAACCGGGGAAACCGGCCCTGATCTACATCGACCTTCATCTGATCCACGAGGTGACTTCGCCCCAGGCTTTCGAGGGTTTGCGACTGACCGTTCGAAACGTCCGAAGGCCTGATCTGACTTTCGGAACTTTGGATCACGCCATTCCGACCATCGATCGCCATCTTCCCTTCAGGGACAAGATCGCCGCCAAACAGGTCGAAACCCTGCGCCGGAACGCTCGCGAATTCGGCGTCAAACTTTATGATCTGGACCGGATCGAACAGGGCATCGTTCACGTTTTCGGCCCGGAACAAGGGCTCACCCAGCCGGGAATGACCATCGTTTGCGGCGACTCGCACACTGCCACTCACGGCGCCTTCGGGGCTTTGGCCTTCGGCATCGGAACATCGGAGGTCGAACATGTTTTGGCGACCCAATGCCTGAGTCAGAACAAATCGAAAAATCTTTTGATCAGAGTGTCGGGCCGGCTTCCCTTCGGGGTTACGTCCAAAGATCTGATCCTCGGGATCATCAACCGGATCGGCACCGACGGCGGAACGGGGTACGTCATCGAATACGCGGGCGAGGCCGTTACCGAACTGTCGCTTGAGGGCCGGATGACGGTTTGCAACATGTCGATCGAAGCGGGTGCGCGGGCGGGTTTGATCGCTCCGGACGAAAAGACCTTCGGATATCTGAAAGAGCGGAAGTTCGCCCCCAAGGGAGAAAATTGGGAACTGGCTCTGGAACACTGGAAAACTTTAAAAAGCGATGACGATGCCCGGTTCGACCAAACTGTGGAGATGAAGGCCGAGATGCTCGAACCCTTCGTCACCTGGGGGACTTCACCGGGCATGAGCGTCCGGATAACCGAAACCGTACCCGAACTGTCGGCGGCCAAAAACCAGGAAGAGCGCGATTCTTTTGAAAGGGCGTTGCGTTACATGGATCTGGAGCCGTCGCAAAAGATCGAAGGCATCCGGATCGACCGGGCTTTTATCGGTTCCTGCACCAATTCCCGGATCGAGGATCTGCGCGAGGCGGCGCGGGTCGTCAAGGGCCATAAGATCAATCGGGGGGTTCGCGCGATGGTGGTTCCCGGTTCGATGATCATCAAAAAACAGGCCGAAGACGAGGGATTGGCCCAGATCTTTGTCGAGGCCGGTTTTGAATGGCGCGATGCCGGCTGTTCGATGTGTCTGGGAATGAACGAGGATATTCTGGCCGAGGGCGAACGCTGCGCTTCGACCAGCAACCGGAATTTCGAAGGCCGTCAGGGGCGCGGGGGAAGAACCCATCTGGTTTCGCCTTCGATGGCGGCGGCGGCGGCCATCGCCGGACATTTCGTCGATGTCAGAAATTGGGATTTCAAAAATTCGGACGTTGCGAAGGGCTAACGGCAGAGTTTTTTTGACCGACCATAGCGCTGGGATTCAATAGAAGATGCAGAAATTTACCGAACATACAGGAGAAACAATTCCCCTCTACCGGGCCAACATCGATACCGACCAGATCATCCCGAAACAGTTCTTAAAGCGGATCGAAAGGACCGGGTTCGGCCAATTTCTTTTCTTCGACTGGCGCTTTCACACCGACGGATCGCCCCGGGAGGATTTCGTTTTCAACGATCCTCAATACAGAAACGCTTCGGTTCTCGTCTCCGGAGCCAATTTCGGTTGCGGCTCCTCGCGCGAACACGCCCCCTGGGCCTTGCAGGAATACGGCTTTCGGGTGATCATAGCCCCCGGATTCGCCGATATTTTTTATAACAACTGTTTTAAGATCGGCCTTTTGCCCGTTTCCCTTCCCGAGGAAATCGTCTTCGAGATCGCCCGAAACTCAACCGAAAAAGCGCCTTACAATTTAACCGTCGATCTCGAACAAAGAACTGTCAGCGATGATCTGGGTTTGGAAATTTCTTTTGAAACGGATGATTTCCGCCGCTATTGTCTGCTCAACGGTTTGGACGAGATCGGACTCACCCTCCGGAACGAGGAAAAGATCGCCCGATTCGAAGAAAACCGTCCGGTTTTCGGCCAATTTTCCTAAAGCCTCCCGGTTTGCATTTTTCCCTTTGGCAAGTTACCATAAATCCTCATAAAATTAGTCTTATATTGGCCTTATGCATCAAAAATAAGATAGAATCAAAAGACTAATTGTTATTCGGGTAAATCTTCGCTTTTCTATGGGTTTTTCAACTATCGCAATTCACGCTGGAAATGAACCGGACAGCGCAACCGGCGCCGTTTCAGTTCCCATTTACCAAACCTCCACTTACGCTCAGGAAGGTCTCGGAAAACATAAGGGGTTTGAATACGCAAGAACCCAAAACCCGACCCGTTCGGCGCTTGAAAAAAACATAGCCGCGCTCGAAGGAGCCCGATTCGGATTCGCTTTCGCTTCGGGAATGTCGGCCATTGACGCCTGTTTGAAACTCGTCCGTTCCGGCGATCACGTTCTTCTCGGAGATAACACCTACGGCGGGACCTTTCGTTTGTTCGACAAGGTTCTGTCGAACTACGGCATCGAGTTCGATCTGGTTGACACCACCGATCTGGTCAGCGTCGAACAGGCTTTCAAACCGAACACCAAAATGGTTTTCGTCGAAACCCCGACCAATCCGGTGATGAGCGTAACGGATCTGCAGGGGGTTTCGGAACTGGCTCACGGCTACGGAGCCAAAGTGGTTTGCGACAACACATTTATGTCGCCCTATTTGCAGAGGCCGATGGAATTCGGGGTCGATATCGTGGTGCATTCGACGACCAAATATCTGAACGGCCATTCCGACTCGATCGGAGGTTTCGTGGCTCTCGGCGATGAAGCCGACGCCGAACGGATCGGATTCGTTCAAAACAGCATCGGCGCCATTTTGTCCCCCTTTGATTCATTTCTGGTTTTGCGCGGGACGAAAACCCTGGCGGTTCGAATGGAAGCGCACGACAAAAACGGACGGGCGGTCGCCAATTTTCTGGCCGAACATCCAAAAGTTCAAAAGGTTTATTATCCCGGTCTCACATCGCACCCACAACACGAATTGGCCAAACGTCAGCAAGACGGTTTCGGCGGAATGGTTTCTTTCGAAACCGGCTCACTGGCTAACGCAAAAAAGGTTCTGGAAACCGTCAAGCTTTGTACTCTGGCTGAAAGTTTGGGCGGGGTTGAAAGTTTGATCTCGCATCCGGCATCGATGACGCACGCCTCAGTTCCGGCTGAGAAGCGTGATAAGCTTGGGATAACCGACGGTCTGGTGCGTATTTCGGTGGGAATCGAAAACGTTGAAGACATTATTTTAGATTTGGATCAGGCACTAAGTTAGTTTAGAAAGCTCCTTGAGTTGGGGAACCGGCTGGAATTCATTTTTCGCCGGGCATTTCCGGACTGACCAAAGACTTTCGAGACTCTTACTAATTATGTTAACTGTTGAAACACACGCTACATCGCACATTGGACGGGTCCGTCAGGGAAATGAAGACAATTTCCTGATGATGCATATTACCGACTCGAAGACTTGGATCAGTTCCCAGGAACCGGGTGAATTTGTCATCGAATCCCAGAATTTCGAGATAGATTCGAACGGGATAGTCCTGGCCGTATCCGACGGAATGGGCGGTGCTTTGGCCGGCGAGGTGGCGAGCAAGATGGCGGTCGAAACCGTCAGCCGAAGGTTTTTGGAGGAAGACCCTGAAAAAACCCTTTCGCCGGAAAATTTCAACGATTCTTTGGCCGCCAAATTATACGATGCTACGGTTTTCGCCAATCATCTGATCCACCAGCAGGGCCGGACCGACCCGCAGTACAACGGAATGGGCGCCACCTTTACGGCCGTCGGGATCACGCCCGAGGAGGTTAATCTGGTTCAGGTCGGCGACAGTCGGGTTTATCTGATCAGAAACCAGCAGATCTATCAGGTCACCAAAGACCAGTCGCTGGTTCAGCAACTTATCGACGCCCAGCAGATCCTCCCCGAAGAGGCCGAAACTCATTCGCTCAAAAACGTAATTCTGCAAGCTCTCGGGGCCCAGCCTGAGATCTACCCGGTGGCCGCCCGTTTGATCCCCCAACGCGAGGACATCCTTTTGCTTTGCAGCGACGGTCTGTCCAACAAGGTCAACGGAATGGACATGCAACAGATCGTTCTGGAACATATCAGCCAGCTTGAGGTCGCAACCGCCGAACTCGTCAAAAAGGCCAACGAACGCGGGGGCGACGATAATATCACCGTAATTCTGGCCCGGATCACCGGAGAGGAACTTTCACCTGCAACGGAGGAAGAGATCAAACTTGAGATTCTGGATCTGGGAAATATTCACGACACCGCCGAGCAGGATACGGCCGAGATCTTATAATTTACCGGATCGGAAAGTCGCTTCCAGCGGCGGGCTGAATCTGAACCAACCTTCCCAATCCTCGGGGCTGACATTTTCCGGCGTCCAATCGGAATTTGCCGGATGAAGTTTCTTGAGTTTCAAAAAACCGCATCTTCTGGGTTCGATCAATCCCGTCCACAAAACCTCTTTTTCCGGAGAAAAGATCGTCAAAAGGTCTCCTTCACTCAGAATGTGCATCCCCTCGGGTCGCCATCCGGAAAAACGGTCGCGGGCAAGGTTTTCATCCTGAAAGACCCTGAAAAAAGTCCCCTCCATGCCCTGTTCCCAATATTCCGAGATCCACCCCTTGAGGATCGGGTTCGCATTTTTCATTTATCAGTTCATTCGCTTTCGCGCCACTCGGGCAATTCCCTTTTGTCCGACATCGGCCGAACGTAGATCGATGCGCCCTCCACCCGTTCGACGACCACCTTCTCGCCCTCCACCAGAGGGGTCGAGCCATCGACCGGAAAGGCCGTCCAGGTGGAACCGTAAACCTTGACCGCCCCTTCGTTCAGAGCGCCTTTGCTCATCGTGGTAACGGTTCCGATCTGTCCGGGAAGTTTGTCCACCCCGGTCTTGATCAGATCGGCATCGCCGTGAGAATAATAATTGGCGAAGATGGTCCGGGACATGGCCGTCAAAGCGATGGAAACAATCGCAAACACCAGAAACTGGAGACCGAATCCGCCGCCCAGCCAGGCGGCCAGACCGGCGGCCAGCGCTCCGATCCCAAACCAGAACAATACAAAACCGAAAGTAAAGGTCTCGGCAATGATCAGAGCGATGCCCAAAATTACCCAAAGTACCCAAGCCAAGTCCATCTTTTATCCTCTTGAATCAACGTTTTTCCTAAATAGTATTACAATTATTTGATAATTTGTCATTATCCTTCAAAACCCGCCCTTTTATTTCGGGCGATAGTTTTTATTTGGCCGCTGAACATTGAACTTGAAACAAACTCGTGCTAACCTTTTTTCCTGTGTTGAAAGCTGGGGTGGCGGAATAGGTAGACGCACAGGACTTAAAATCCTGTGTCCCTTGTGGACGTGCGGGTTCGATTCCCGCCCTCAGCACCAACCTGATTTTTTTTCAAAAGCATCTTTCGGGGTGCTTTTTCTTGTATCGCCCCCCCACGGAGAATTCCTCAAAGATACAACTTCCCCCGATCTTGCGCGTTTATGATTGGAGGGAGTTTGCCGACATTCAATCTTAATCTTTTGCAACTTTATCCGGATCTTAAATTTACTTTTTCGGCGTGAAGACTCTGGTTGGGAAAATTTCCAGTTTCTTTTTTAATAAGATCCAATGGCACAATACTTGCGAATATATATTTCGACATTAATTCGGGGAGCGAAAAAAGTTATGAAAAAACTGCAAATAACAATTCATCTGGCAATAATAGCTATTATCGGTTTGATTCCCCTGCAAATCGTCGAATCCCAAAGCCGAACCGAGGATATTCTGCTCAACGAGGCCGAACGGATCACCAAAGACCAATTCACTTTTTCAACCAAGACGCCGAAGGGCGTCAGCATCTACTCGGTCAATAAAACCAATTACAAGATGTTGACAGCGATCGATCAGGGAATCACCGATCTGATCGCGGTGGCCAAGAAAAACGGTTACAGCAAACGGCTGAAATACTCCGATTACACGGTGTTCATCGCCAAGGCCGACCGGACCAAAGACAGTCAGAACAGATATTCACCGGACATCGCGGTCAGTGCCGGACAATATGCCGGAAGCGATTACGATCAGGGCGGTTACATCTACGCCGCCGGGATGGTTCTGGCCTACACGCCGGGCGCTTTTATCATCGCCGAACACACCAAAGATTTTCAGCGGGTCTCGAACGTCGTCCGATATGAAGGAGAACACATCGTTCTATATCACAACGACCGCAAGCTTTATCGGGAAACCGCCGATCACAGCAAAGGCGGCGGCCATCCGATCCTCCACTGAGGGCAAGATTTAAAAGTGAAAAAGTGAAAAAGAAGAACGGCGGACCAAAATTGGTCCGCCGTTCTTCTTTTAATCCAAAATCCGAAACCTCAAATCCCAAATCCCCTTACCCTATTTCGTGCATCGGCTAAACGATATTGTTACGCAAAAAGATAGACAATCGATCGGGTAACTGTGTAAAATGCCTCAAACTCGCTTAATTGACACAATTTCGACTTTTTTACCTTAAGTGGCACAAACATTGCAATGATACTTCGCGGATGTTGTTAGTTTGAAAAAATCCGCGAAGATGGAGGTTAGATATGAACTTTTGGCGAATAGCGACCAAAGTCTTTGCGTATTTTTTTCTGATCTTTGTCAGTTCCGTTTTAACTCAGGCTCAGACGACCAATTCGGATTCGAGCATTTACCAACTTCCGGCGGGAACCAGAATTCTGGTTCAAATGGACAACGAGATCAATTCAAAGGTCTCCAGCATCAATGACACCTTTACGGCTGTCATTGCCGAACCGGTCAAAGTTCGAGAAGCGGTTGTCATTCCGATCGGCGTTGTTGTCGAAGGCCGGGTGACCAAGGTCAAGTCGGCCGCAATCGGCCGCAAGGACGGCACCCTCAATGTGGTGTTTGAAAGACTCCTTTTCAAATCCGGGGAAAAACGGGACATCAGCGGTGTTTTGGTCAAGGAACTGAAAGCGGAACATAACGAAATTTCCAGCGCCGTGGCCATTCTCGGCGGAACGGCCATCGGAGGCTTGCTCGGCGCGATCTCTCAGGGAGAAAACGGAGCATTGATCGGGGCCGGGATCGGAGCCGGAACCGGAACCGGAATCGCAGTTTTGAGAAAGGGCAAAGAGGTCGGGATCAAATCCGGCGAAAAGTTTGAAATAGAAATTACCAAAGAGGTAGTTCTTCCGGTTGAAGATTATTGAAAAGTTTTTACAGGTTTGGCCGTCGGCTTTGATTCCGCGGCCAGATAAAAAGCCCAACGTGAAGGGGAGAGCGCGTTGGGCTTCTTAAAAGATCTGAATTATCCTCTTTTTTTGGATAATTCAAAGCATTGAAAATCAAATTTTTGAAATTTCAAAAGATTGGTCGTTGGCAAGAGAAAACAAAATCCTGCGGCCATTTTAAGAGCCCGACGCGAAGGGGAGAGCGCGTCGGGCTTTTTCCTTTTTTTGCTGGGAAAATTTAACTTAGCGCGTTTGCCGTGATGACATCAGGCGTGATAAAACTTGGGTTTAACGCTTTACTTGATCAAAAAATCATTTAACAAACAGGAAGGTATTTAATATATGGCTAAACGTAATAAAATCACGGTTGTAGGTGCGGGAAACGTCGGGGCGACAGCCGCCCATTGGGTCGCCAGCAAAGAACTGGCCGATGTCGTTCTGGTTGACATCGTCGAAGGCACTCCTCAGGGGAAATCGCTTGATCTGGCCCAGGCCGCTCCGATCGACGGTTTCGACGTCAAACTCGTCGGAGCCAATTCCTACGAAGAAACCAAGGATTCCGACGTCATCATCATCACGGCCGGGCTTCCCCGGAAACCGGGGATGAGCCGGGATGATCTGCTGAAAACCAACGCCGAGATCGTCGGCAAAGTAACCGATGAGGTCGCCAAATACTCGCCCGACGGGTTCATCATCGTCGTTTCCAATCCGCTTGATGCAATGGCTCAGGTCGCGTTCAAGCGTTCGGGGTTTCCGAAAAACCGGGTGATGGGAATGGCCGGCGTTCTGGACTCGGCCCGGATGCGTTGTTTTCTGGCCGAAGCTCTGGATGTTTCGGTTGAAAATGTTACGGCGTTCGTCCTCGGCGGACACGGCGACACGATGGTTCCGTTGCCGCGTTATTCGACCTGTGCCGGAATCCCGGTCACCGAACTCCTGCCCGAAGACAAACTCAACCAGATCATCACCCGAACGGCCAACGGCGGCGCGGAGATCGTCGGGCTTTTGAAAACCGGTTCGGCCTTTTACGCGCCGAGTTTGGGAGCGGTCGAGATGGCCGAGGCCATTCTCAAAGACAAAAAGAAGATTCTGCCCTGCGCCGTTTATCTTGAAGGGGAATACGGCATCAACAATCTGTTTGTCGGCGTTCCGGTCAAACTCGGCAAAAACGGTGTCGAACAGATCATCGAGATCAGCCTTTCCAACGATGAACGCGCCGCGCTTCATAAATCGGCCGGCGCGGTTCAGGAACTGGTCGATGTTCTCGGCATTTAATACCTCAGGGAGAATGAGTTTTTTTCTCGGATCAAGGGAAGTGAAAGGGGTTTCACTTCCCTTTTGCTTTGCTCGCGAAATTGAATATGAACGAAAGATAGATCCCGACCGTCAGGGTTACGCCGAGCCACAAAAGCATTTCCAGAAGAACCAGCGCCAGAGGTTCGAGCATCACATTAAAAGGCAGATAAAATTCAAACCAGGGGATCATCAATGCCCATTGGATCAGGCCGAAAGCGATCCCACGGCGAAACCATCCCGTTCCCAGTTTGTCATTGAGCCACAGAAAAACTCCTCCCGCAATCGCTCCGATCACGATCAAACCGATCGGGACGATCAAGGGGTTTCCGGCCACCCGCGGCAATGGTTCCTGAAAAAAAGAATCGAGGAACTTGCGGCTTTGTATTTCGGGATCGGCCAGAATTCCCTGCGCTCCGGAAAGAACGAAAAACAACATCATCGACAAATACCAAACGATCCCGGCCGTTAAGATGCCGAAAATTCCCCTGAAATTTTTCATAATGTTTCCCAATACGAACCATTTTCTGAAAAGGTTTGTAAAATGGTCGGTTTTTTTTTAATCGCAAAAACGCTCAAAATTTGTTGTCCATAATAAAGAGCCCCCTTTTTTTAATTTAATATTGGAGTTTGATATGACGCCGCCCCTTTTAGTAAAACTTGAATGTAAGCAGTGCGGAGAAATTCTCTGGGTAATCGGTTCCGATTACCCCGATGAGGATGGAAAAGCGGTAAGTTATTCGGAAAGAGGTTATTCCTGCAACGGATGCGGTGATTCAAAAGCAAGTTTCAATGTGCTGGAACAATCTCCGCCCGGATTCCTCATGCAACTGGGGTTTATGCTTCCGGAAGAGGAGGCGTACTGGATGGAAATTCTGAGAGCCAATTTCCCCGATCATCCGAGATTAACCTCCAAAAAAAATTTGAATTATGATCTTCCCCCCAGTCCGTTTGTTTCGTGGGAATTGGATATTAATTCTCCCATCGTGATAAACGAGGGAACCGACAAACCTCCACCCGAACCGCCCGATTTTCGGGAGCCGGTTGCCGATCTTGAAATAATCCCGCTTGAAAATCGCCGGCCGACTCTATATCTGGCCCGGATCGATGAGGAATCCCTTCTGGATGAAGCCGATTTTTACATCGGGGTGAATGGCGATGCCGATCCGACAAAAATAATATCTACGACGTCGCGCCTCATAAAAATCGTCTGGATCGAGGTCATGGATCAGGCCATCGGTTCCGCTCTGCCCGGCCTACAGGTTCATTATGCCCCCCCGCCGAAGGAGTTTGTAACCCGGAGTTTACCCGAGGAAATCATCCAACAAACCGGATTCGGCTCTTTTTTTCTGGATACGCTGACCGGCTTTCAGTTTTTTCGGCTGGAAAAAGATGGTCCTTACTGGAAAGGAATCAGGGAAAGTAAAAACATCGCGATCAGGATTCCCGATGAGTTTTCCAATCTGCGCCTAAGATTTTACGCCGACCGCTCTCACTGGCTGAGGGCCGACCAAAGGGACCAGAACCGATCAGCTTACTAAAAACTCAAAAGTTCGTAAACCAACATTTCGATCTGAAGGCGGGAGCCGGTTTTTCCGCCCCCGCCGCGCGAGGTCTTGATGGCAAGATCGGTTTCGGCGATTTTATTTAAAACCCGGCTCAATTCCTCGCGGTCGGCCCGTCGGGCCGAGGCGATGAATTCCTCATGCTTGAAGGGCGGCATTTTTATTACCCGCAGAATCTCCCTCCGTTCGACGCCTTGTCCCATCAGTTCCTTGGCCAGAGCGAGTTTGCGGAAATTGCTGGCGATCAGGCCCAAAAGCATCAACGGTTCGGCCCCGTCATCAAGGAGTTTTTTCAGAATATGAATGGTTTTGCCCTTGTTTTTGACCATCAGATTATCGGTCAAACCGAAATTGTCGATCACCCGCGAATTAGCCACCAGAGATTCGACCAGTTCAAATGTGATCAGATCATCGGGCAAAGCGGCGGCCGCCACCTTTTCGATCTCGTTGGTCAGTCGCCGGACGTTGTTGCCGACCAGAGCGACCAGTTGCCGGACCGCCTTGTCCTCCGCCCGCGCACCGAGTTCCCTGATCTTATCGTTGGCCCATTTGATCAGTTCGTTATCGCTCAGTTGGGCAAATTCAACGGCAACGCACTTTTCCAAAAGAAGCCGCGCCACCTTCCGTCGTTTATCGAGTTCTTCGGCAACAAAAATGACGATCGACGTTTCCGACGGGCGCTCCAGATAACGGTTTAAAAGCGGTTCGTCTTCCTCTTTCAGATTCTCTCTTTTGCCCGGAGCGGAAATTATGATGTCAGAAACCCGGACGATGCGGCGCGATGCGATCATCGGCAATTGCTCGGCATCGGAAAGGGCGTGGCTTATCGGGCTGTCATTGAGGCTGTACTCGATCTCGTTGAACTCCCTCAGAGAAGAATCCGCCAAAACCAGATCGGCAATGGTTTTGGCCGCCAGATCGCGCAAAAAAGTCTCGGCGCCGAATAAAAGATAAACCGGCGCGAACTCCCTTTTTTTTAATTGATTGCGCAATTCCTCGCGTCCCAAAACCGCCATAATTTAATCTGGAAAACCGCTTACTATTGTGTAAATTAAAAAAACTTCAGTTTAGTGATGGGTGATAGGTGATGGGTGATGGGTGAAAAGTTAAACAGATAATATCAGACAGTAGATCCGGATAATCGGAAAATTAAGTTTTATCCCATCACCCATCACCCATCACAAATTTAACAAAACTTCAGTTTTTTAAATTTACAGAGTACTTACTTTTTCAACCTTTTATCACTTGAACTTTTAAACTCTCCCTAATGCTTTTCCTCTTTGACCCCGATCCCGTTGACGATGGCCGAGACGACCGATTCGGCAAAAGCCCGGGCCATCCGTCCGACCGCCGGATCCTCCTCATTGAAAAAGGAACGCGGGTCGTCGGAAAATTCGAACGAATCGCGGAAGATGAAATTTTGGTTGTCGTAGAGGATCTTGCCGGCCTCGATGTCGCGGATGGTAACGGCCGCCACGATCGTCACCTCGTAAACGCGGGCCCGGCCCTCACGATCGAGTAGAACTCCTGAAAAATTGAAATCCCGGATCGTCCCCTCGACGACCGCATCGGCCCCCTCGCGCGAACCCTGAACTTTCAGTCCCCGTCCGCGGCGGATGATCTCTCGCGAAACCGCTTCGGTGAAACGCGTCGCCACTCGGTATCTGGCTCCCGCCACCTCAAATTGAAAAGCCGGAACGGCCACCGTTTTGATGTTTTTGGGCAAACCGGAATTGGTCACCGGTTTGTAACACCCCCTAAAACCCGAAACCAAAAACAAAACCCCCAGAATGAACCCGGCGCGCCCCAAATATTTCAGCAAACCCATAAAAGTACTACCCCGATTTGAATAAATCTTTTACTGAATTTATCAGATCGGGGGATTATTCTAAAGTCGCTCGATTTAAACCGAGGTCCGCTTCGTCCGCTTCCCGGTTTGTCTTTTGATCGCCTCCGTCACCCGCAGGGCCTCGGCCGTTTCCCTGACCTCGTGAACCCGAACCACCTCGGCCCCGTTCCAGACGGCGATGACCTTGGCGGCCAGAGTTCCGTTTGATCTTTGATCCGCCGGCACATCGTTCAGGATCTTTCCGATAAAGGATTTTCGGGAAGCGCCGACCAGGATCGGATATTGGGGAAACTGACGGCGGATTTTATCGAGCCGGCCGATCAATTCTAGATTCTGTTCCAGGGTTTTGCCGAATCCGATCCCGACATCAAGACAGATCCGGTCAGATTTCACCCCGAAATCGAGGGATTTTTCAATGGCCCTTTGAAAATCGGCGGAAACTTCAAGAAAAATGTCCTCCACCGGTTCCTGCCGATGCATATTTTCAAAACCGCCCCGCGAATGCATCAATACCAGTCCGGCGCCGGTTCGGGCCGCCACCGCGGCCATCCCTTGGTCGAACCGCAAACCGGAAATATCGTTGACGATCTCCGCTCCGGCCTCGATCGCCCTTTCGGCCACAGCGGCCTTACTGGTGTCGATCGAAACCGGCACATCAAATTTTCCGGCGATGGCTTCGATCACCGGAACCACCCGCCGAATCTCCTCTTCGGCTGGGACCGGCCGACTGTCGGGTCTGGTCGATTCTCCGCCGACGTCCAAAATGTCCGCTCCCTCGGAGATCATTTTCCCGGCTTGCCGGAGGGCGTCGTCCGGAGAAAAGAACTTTCCGCCGTCGCTGAAACTGTCCGGCGTCACGTTGAGAATCCCCATGATAAGGGTTTTCTCCCCCCGGATGATCTCCCGTTTCGAGGTTCTCCAGATTCGCGGTTTCGAGTCGGTCATCCTGTTCGAAAAATCAGTGGTGTTGTTTCCCGTATTTTTTCAGGGCGGTTTCGACATCCAGAATCCTGGCTCGCAGGAGGTCATCGGAAATCCGTTCCGCCGCATCAATATCCAGATTGTGAATATCGGTTTTTTGGCCTTTCAGATCGAGCATTATGACGTCAAAGGTAAAGGCCGCTTCAGTATCGGCGATGAACCAATGGACGTTATCCTTTTCGTCGGAAATCGAGGAAAAATCTCCGGGGCCGATCAGTTTGTCAATGGTCGGTTTGACGATCAGATGTTCATCTTCGAAACGGACCTTTTCGAAATGCTTCAGGGCAAATTCACCTTTGATGACCAGATGGGCCGAGGTCATATTGCTGTGCCCGTGCGGAATGACGGCCCGCCCCTTTTTCATTCCGAAGATCTTTTTGACGTAAAAGGTCTTTTCCGGGAGCCCTTCGATGGCCGGAAAACTGACGTTGCGGGTATTGACGCCCAGATCCGGATATTCGAACTTTCGGGTCAGTTTCTCGAAATCAATGAATTTCAGAAGCTCTTCCAATTCGATCCGGGAATACAACCGGTCTATTTGTTTCTGCCAGTCCAGAGGCGAGATCTTCGATATTTGCAGATCACCGCAAAACTCGTTCAGTTCGACCGACCAATGCTTTAAGATCGGAGCAACCGAGGGCTCCACGAAATCGTTTTTCCCCGAAACGATCAGACTTTTTTCGCCCGAGCAGGCGGAAAAAAGGGTTTCAAACAGTGAGAAGGTCAAAACCGCGCCCAGCATTTTTCGACTGAAATCCCTCCTTGAAATTTCCTCCTCAGCCATAAAACTCTCTCCTCCTAAAGGATTTTCCCAAACATTATACACCCCGAAATGACAAAAAAAAGGCAAAAGCCCGAAAAATGCTTTTGCCTTTTTTCTTCTTACTTTTGCCCTGAACTAAGCCGTCGCCGGGTTGTTTCCGGTGATCGGAGGAAGAATCGGTTTTTTGAAAGGATTCTTCCGCGAAGATTCTTCGGGTTCCGGCGATCCGTCGTCGTCCGACGAGGGATCGTCGCCGTCGAGCGGAAGTCCGGCCACAACCCGCCGGATCTGAACTCCGTCGAGAGTCTCGTATTCCAGCAAGGCCTCGGCCAGCCTGACCATTGCATCCGAATTCTCGGTGATCACCCGCTTGGCGTATTCATATTGTTCGGCGATGATCTTTTTGACCTGCTCGTCGATCTTGATGGCCGTATCTTCGGAATAATCGCGATGCTGGGCGATCTCTCTTCCGAGGAAGATCTGCTCGTCCTTTTTACCGAAGGTCAGCGGCCCCAGGGGGCTCATTCCGTATTCGCAAACCATGGCCCGGGCCAGTTCGGTCGCCCGTTCGATGTCATTCGAAGCGCCGGTGGTGATCTGATCTTCACCGAGATAAATCTCCTCGGCGATCCGGCCGCCCATCAAAATGGCGATCTGACTGGTCAGATGCTCTTTGGTGTAGCTGTGGCGGTCGCCTTCCGGCAACTGCTGGGTAACGCCGAGAGCCATTCCGCGAGGAATGATCGAAACCTTGTGAACCGGATCGGCCGAAGGAACCTTCAGACCGACCAGCGTATGACCGGCTTCGTGATAGGCCGTCAGACGTTTTTCCTCGTCCGACAGAACCATGCTCTTGCGTTCGGCGCCCATCAGGACCTTGTCTTTGGAGATCTCGAAATCGGACATCGAAACGACCTTTTTGTTGTAACGGGCCGCGTTCAAAGCCGCTTCGTTGACCAGATTGGCCAGATCGGCTCCGGTGAATCCGGGAGTTCCGCGGGCGATAACGCTGATATCGACATTTTCGTCGAGCGGGATCTTCCGCGTATGGACTTTCAGGATTCCCTCGCGTCCCTTGACATCCGGCCGACCGACCATCACGCGGCGGTCGAAGCGCCCCGGTCTTAAGAGGGCCGGGTCGAGAACATCGGGTCGGTTGGTCGAAGCCATCAAAATAACGCCGTCGTTCGATTCGAAACCGTCCATCTCGACCAGCAGTTGATTGAGCGTTTGTTCCCTTTCGTCGTGGCCCCCGCCGAGCCCGGCACCGCGATGACGTCCGACCGCGTCGATCTCATCGATAAAGATGATGCAGGGGGCGTTTTTCTTGCCCTGCTCGAACAGGTCGCGAACGCGACTGGCTCCGACTCCGACGAACATTTCGACGAAATCCGATCCCGAAATCGAGAAGAACGGAACGTTTGCTTCGCCCGCTACGGCCTTCGCCAGCAGAGTTTTTCCGGTTCCGGGAGGGCCGACCATCAAAACGCCCTTGGGAATTTTTCCGCCGAGTTTCTGGAATTTTTGAGGATCTTTTAAGAATTCGATGATCTCCTGTAATTCCTCTTTGGCCTCCTCAACCCCGGCCACGTCCTTAAAAGTGACGCGCTTTTGCTGGTTGTTCAGCAATTTGGCTTTGGATTTCCCGAAGCTCAGAGCCTTGTTGCCGCCGGCCTGCATTTGCCGCAAAGTGAAGGCAAGAAAACCGATCAGCAAAAGGAACGGAAGGGCATTTATCAAAACAATCCAGGGCCACCCGCTCGATTGAGGTTCCTCTTTAATCTCAACCTGAGCGCTGGTATTGGCTTCGTTAAAATCCGTAACTTTTTTCAAAAGCATTTCCCGCATCGGATCGCTGCCCAATTCGGTGTAGAATTTCTTGTCATCTTTGGTGGTAAATTCCACCCGGGATGCTTTGAAGAAGGCCTCTTTAAACTCCTTATTCTCAATGCGCACAATGGCTGCACTAATGGTCAATTCTTCGGGCGTGCCGGATTGTTTGCTTTGCAGAAAATAGACAAACAACAGCGCGCTGGAGATTATCATTAACCATAATAAGACTTGTTTTGCTTTAGAACTCAACTTTTATTGCCTCCAAAAATAACTTTCATCAATTCATTGAAAGTTTTTATTCCAACTTCCGTTACAGATTTCTTTGATGAAAGTATTTCCTCTTTCGTTGTTTTTCAATGCGCTGTAACGGTTTCAAAAAACCTAACCCTTGATTGTAAATGCCCATAAGTGTTTTTTCAACCTTTATCTTTCATAAAAACGATCCTTCCGCCTTTTTTTTTGACCTTTTGACCGCCCGGAAGTTCAACCATCCGGCCGCTTTTCCTACTGAAAATCAGGTTATCGACGGCCTCGAAATGATCGGCATCGAGCCCCCGCAAATCCCCGCGCCGATCCCTCAGCCAATCCCTTAAAATCTTCCGGCGCATCGAGGGGAAAAGCCCCCGAAGATCTTTCAGCGCCAGTTCCGGGCCGCGGTTTTCGGGCAACAGATTCTCGAAGCCGGCAATTCCGAGGTCGGCAGCTTTTTCCAGCGCTTCGAAATCCTCCTGCAAAAGAAAAGCCGTCCGGGCCAGCGTATCGATGATCTTCGGATTAAAATCACGGAGCAGCGGGAGAAGGACCTTCCGAATCCGAACCCGCTTAAATGCCGTGTCCTCGTTCATCGTATCGTACCGGTATTCGACCTCCCGTTCCCGGCAGTATTTTTCCGTCATCTCGCGTTTGGCCCAACCGAGAAGCGGACGAATTAGGCGGATTTCCGGGCCGGGAGATTTGGGATTCGGGATTTCGGGTTTCGGATTTCGGATTTCAGCCTGCGTTTTTTGCCACCGGTTTTCGTCCAGTGGTCTGATGGCTTTCATTCCGCCGAGGCCTTCCAGTCCGCTTCCGCGAATCAGGTTGATCAGGAAGGTTTCGGCCTGATCATTCAAGGTGTGGCCGGTCAGAACTTTTGTTGATCTCAGCCGGTTTGCCGTTTCGACCAGAAACCGGTAACGGGCGATCCGGGCGTTCTGTTCGAGATTCCCCTGCTTTGAGATCGCCGATTTCCCCAAAGTCAGTTCGAACTTGTATTTGCCGGCCACGGTTTTGACGAAATCCTCATCGGCCTGACTCTCCTTTCCCCGCAAACCGTGATTGAAATGGGCGATCACCAAACGGAGGTTTATTTTTTTTATTCTCCTGAGTTCCTCCAGCGCGAGAAGCAAACTGACCGAATCGGCGCCCCCGGAAACGGCCATTACGAGGGTCTCATTTTCAAACGGCATTTCGAGGCGACGCCATTCGGTGATCAAATGTTTGCAAAACTGATTCATTTTTTCTTTGAAGCCGCCGACAAATGGCTCCGAAACATTTTTTTATGGCGTCTTTTGCCCTACTCATCACTCTATGGAATCGCCGGTATTCTCTCTTTCCAACGTTTCTCTCGCCGTTTTCAGCGCCTCCGAGACCCTTTCGGGCGAGGTTCCGCCAATCTGATCCTTGTTGGAAAGCATCCTCTCCAGACTTAAAACCTCCAAAGCGTCTTCCTCGAAATCCGCCGAAAATTTTCGCAAGTCTTCGAGCGTCAATTCCCTCAGCTTTTTCCCGAGTCCCCCGGCGTAATTGACAATTTTCCCCACCGTCTCCTGAGCCGTTCCGAATGAAACGCCCCGATGGATCAGATAATCCGCCAGTTCGGTTCCCTGAGAGTTACAATCCAAGGCCGAAAGACGCGCCTTTTCTTCATTCAAATCAAGTTTCCGCAAAACGGTCCGGGCCATCCGCAGGCTTCCTTTAACCGTTTCTATCGTGTCGAAAACCGCTTCCTTGTCTTCCTGCAAATCCCTTTGATAGGCGAGGGGCAAACCTTTTAAAAGAGTCAGCAAAGCGGTCTGATGACCGAACACCCTTCCCGCTTTTCCGCGGATCAGTTCCAGAGCGGCCTGCTGATCGGTCGGCCGCTCTTCCGAATCCGGATCGCCCAACCGGACAAAACCGAATTCCGGGGCGGAGAAAAGGATCAGATCCTCCGCCAAACGTGATAAATGGACCATCAAAAGAGCGCAGGCCCCGACAAATTCGGCGGCAAAATCCCGGTCCGAAACGGCATCCAGACTGTTCGGGGAAATTCCCTCAAACCCGAGGGCCTCGGCCATTTCCTCCCGGTCAATTTCGAAGGCGTTTCCGGCCAGATCGCCCGAACCGAAGGGCATCACATTGACCCGCCGCCAGACCTCGTCGAACCTTTCCAGATCCCGGGCAATCATTTCAAAATAAGCCAGACACCAATGTCCCCAGAGGATCGGTGCGGTCTTTTTCGATTGATTAAACCCGGGCAAAACAACTTTCTGATTGTTTTCCGCCGAGTCGATCAGAGTGCTTTGGAAATCGGCCGCGGCCACCGAAATCCCCTCGATCTCTTTCCTCAGCCACAGTCGAAAAACCGTCGCCGCCTGATCGATCCGGCTTTTCCCGGTCAGAAGTTTGCGCCCGGTATCTCCGATCAGTTGAATCAAACGCAATTCGACAAAAGTGTGAATGTCCGGTGAGGGCATCTCATCGAGATAGCTTTTGTCAAACTCGGCCCTTTTGAGGACGGCTTGAAGCCCGTTCCTGATCCTTTCCGATTCGAGACGGGTCAAAACCCCGGCGTGAAAAAGGACTTCGCAATAGGCGATATTCACCTCGATATCGGCCTGAAAGAGTTTCCGGTCAAATTTGAAGGAATTGTTGAATTCGGCAAAGGTTTCATCTCTTTTCGGAGCGAACCTGCCGCTTCTTTGATCATTGTTCTCAGTCATTCAAAAAGGATTATAGCCGAAAAGTTTTTTTTGCAGAACAGAACCCGGGGGCAATTTTTTTTGTTCCGAAAGGGCGTTTTTTATTAAAAAGTTAAGTTTTCTGCCTGAAACATTTAACAAGCGCTTTTTTGAAATTGAAATTTTTGCGGTAATATTCCCCAACAGGTTTTTCATTTTTTTTTGGAGATTTCCAAATGTCAAAATTCCTCCGGTTGATTTTTATCTTTTTAACCGCACTTCTTTTTTTTACCAGCGCCCCGGCTCAGGCTAAGGATCGGGTCGAGGTGGAACCGTTTATCCCGACCGACCAGTTGAAGAATGAATGTCAGGAACTGGAATTGGGAAAGATCATATTTTTTTACGAGCCCAATTATCCCAAACCGGAACAAAACGCCCGGGTCGGCGGAAACGTTAACGTGAACATCAAGGTCGATGTCACCGGAAACACGCTTCAGGTCCTCAGCGTCACCGGTTCCACCGAATTTCGGGAAATCGCTTCGGCGGCCGCCCGCAAACTGAAATTCACCCCCACGGTCTGCGACGGGAAAAGCATTCCGGTTCAGGCCGTGATCACCTACAAATTTATCCCCGACCTCGGCAACGAATCATATTTTACTCCGACCAGCGTCCGGGAATTTGCCGATGTTCACGAAAATTCGCCTTTTTATTTTCCGATCTCGATCCTGACCGACGACTATCAGATCTGCTTTGGTTACAGCGATAAAAATTATCGCGAAAATGCCCCGTTGACCCGCGGGGAATTCGCCCAGTTTTTGCGGTTGACCTTGGATCTTTTGTTCAAACGGGCGACGGTCGCCAATAAAGCTCCGATGAAAATGGGGCTGATGCGGCCCTTTAATCCACAAAATCTGACGGCCCTTTCTTCGATAAAGGATCTGGAAAAAAATCAACCCTATTACAAATCGGTCGGAGTTCTTCTGCAAAACTACAACATCGCTCTGGTCGGCGATGATTTATCCTTTGCCGGGACTTCCCAAATGACTCAAAACGAGGTGATCGATCTTTGGGCATCAATTTTTACCAAAGAGGCTGTTCCCGTTAATTTCGTCAAAACCGACGGTTCCGGACGACCGCTTTCACGCGGAGAATTTGCCCTTTTCCTGCAGGAAAGCATGCAGGTTTTGACCTATAAGGTTTTGCCCTGAAAAAGCCATCCCAAAGGCGGGAGTTTTGCCTTCTTTTCAAGTACAATCAAAAAAACCGCAAAGTTGCTCCGGAGAAAATGAAAGGAACAAAGTACCGATATTACGATTTGATCATGGCGGCTTTTGTCGCCGTTCTCCTATGCTCGAATCTGATCGGCGTTCACAAGGTAAGTTCGGTCAATCTTCCATTAATCGGAAATTACATTTACGGAGCCGGGGTTTTGTTTTTTCCGATCAGCTATCTGTTCGGCGATATTCTCACCGAGGTTTACGGCTACGCCCGTTCGCGCAAGGTCATCTGGGCCGGTTTCGGCGCATTGATCTTCGCTTCTCTGATGGCATTCATAGTCACCAGCCTTCCGCCCGCCTCGACCATGTCGCCCGAACAGCAAAGCGCGATCAATCTGATCTTCGGCCAGACCTGGCGAATCGTTCTGGCCTCGCTGTTGGCCTTCTGGCTCGGCGAATTCACAAATTCTTTCGTTCTGGCCAAAATGAAGGTCTTCAGCGCCGGAAAATATCTCTGGACCCGAACCATCGGTTCCACTCTGGCCGGCGAAGCCGTCGATTCGCTGATCTTTTATCCGATCGCCTTTTTCGGAACCTGGTCAACCGAACAGATCGTCAGCGTGATGATCGGCAATTATTTCCTCAAGGTTTTCTGGGAGGTTCTGGCCACACCCTTCACCTACAAGATCGTCGCCTTTTTGAAACGGGCCGAGGACGTCGATTACTACGATAAGGACACGGATTTTAATCCCTTCAAACTGGAAACGTAAAAACCGGATCGTTTTTTTGGCCCCGAATTTTTGTTGGAATTTTCTGGAATGACGCTCAATTTAAATACACCGCTGATCAAACTTCACGAATTCGATTTTGCCGGTCTGACCAGTGCCACGTCGCGAAAACTGGCGTTGGCCGTCGCCGGTTTCGCCAATAAGAACGAGGTTACCGAGGCATCGGTCGAAGACCTCCTGAATTATTTCCCGATGCGGTACGAGGACCGGTCGAATCTGATCGGGATCGACCAGCTTTACGACGGATTGGAGGCTTCGGTCGAAATTTTCACCAGGGTTTCCGGCGGTTTCCGGGTCGGAAAAAACCGCCCCAAGGGAGCGCCGCCGCTGTATATTTTCGAGGTTACCGGATCGGATGCCGAAAGAACCCGCAAACCGGTCGTCGTCTGGTGGTTCGTTTCCGGCAAACAGGGGCATCGGATCATTCAATACTGGCAGAGAAAATTTGCCCGGGGAACGCGTTTTATCGCCTACGGAAAGTGGGAGTGGGACGCCCGCAGGAACACTTTCGGGCTCAAGATAGCCAAACCCGATGATGAACTTGAGATTCTTCCGAACGTTGAAGACCCCGAATCTTTCGGCCTGCTCAAAAACCTTTTGACCGATGAGGATGAATCTTCCGGTTTGGCGGGAAAAAACGCAATTGATGAAGATGATCTGTCGGAAGACGCCGATCATCCGGAATTCGCCGTCATTCATACCGCCCGGCGCGTTCCGGTTTACCGCAAACTGGGGCAGTTTCAAACCAAACGCCTGCGCGAGATAGTCTTTCAGGTACTGGAAAATCTTGATCCCGATTCGGTGCCGGAAACTCTTCCGTCCGAACTTTGCCGGCGGACCAAGCTGATCTCGCGCGAGCGGGCCATCAAGGAAATCCATTTCCCGCCCGAGGACGTCAGTCTGATCGATTACGCCGGAGCCCGCAGCGATGCTCACATGAGATTGATCTTCGAGGAATTTTTCTGGGTCTCCTTCGCCCTTCAGCTCAAACGCGGCGAGAGAACCAAGGAACCCAAAGGAACCCTGATCGAGATCACCGAAAAGATCGGCCAGAGGATCAAAAAACTTTTGCCCTTTACCTTGACCGGCGCACAGGAAAGAGTCGTAAAAAGGATCTTCGATGATATGGAATCGGACGCGCCGATGAACCGGTTGATTCAGGGCGATGTCGGAAGCGGAAAAACGATCGTCGCTTTTCTGGCGATGTTCGCCGCCATGGAAAACGGTTATCAAACGGCGCTGATGGCTCCGACCGAGATCCTGGCCGAACAGCATCTTCGAAACGCGCAAAAAATCTTCGAAAATTCGCCTTACCGGGTCGGCCTTCTGATCGGCAGCCTGCGGGCGGCTCAGAAAAGAAAGATGCAGGCGGAGATCGGCAAAGGCGAGATTCAGGCCGTCATCGGCACTCACGCTTTGATCCAGGAAGCGGTCGAATTCGAAAAACTGGGGTTGGCCGTGGTTGACGAACAACATCGTTTCGGCGTCATGCAAAGGGCGGAACTCCGCGCTCGTGGTTATAATCCCGACATACTGGTAATGACGGCCACGCCGATTCCGCGTTCGCTGGCGATGACCGTTTACGGCGATCTTGACGTCTCGGTCATCGACGAACTCCCGCCCGGCCGAACCCCGATCAAAACCGTGGTTGTCGGAGAGGATCAGCGGACCGGGGTTTACAAAGGGATCGAACGGGAGATCAGCCTCGGGCGGCAGGTTTACGTCGTTTATCCGCTGATCGAAGAGTCCGAAAAAATGGACCTCAAGGCCGCCACCAAAATGTTCGAGGAATTGCGCGATCAGGTGTTTCCCCAAAACCGTGTCGGACTTTTGCACGGCAAAATGAAACCCGGCGAAAAGGAAGAGGTTATGCAAAAATTCATCGAAGGGAAGACGAACATTTTGGTTTCGACCACCGTAATAGAGGTTGGCGTCGACGTTCCAAACGCTTCCCTGATGATCATTGAACACGCCGAACGGTTTGGTCTTTCTCAGCTTCACCAACTTCGCGGTAGAGTGGGCCGCGGAGCAGAACAATCATTTTGCGTGCTTTTGACCGGCGATAAAAAAACGGCCGTTGCCAAAGAAAGACTGGGAATAATGGAAAAGACCAGCGACGGATTCCGGATCGCCGAGAAAGACCTGGAGATCCGCGGACAGGGCGAGATCCTGGGAACCCGTCAATCAGGCGTTCAGACTTTTAAGATCGGAAATATCATCCGCGATCTGGAGATTTTGGAAAAGGCCCGAAAGGAGGCTGAATACTATCTGACGTCCCGGCGTTTGACCAAAGAAACCTCGAAGCTGATAGAAATCACCAAAGCCGATGTTCGCTTTAAACTGGCCGGAATTGGTTGATCTTAATTAATTGTTCCACAAACTTTTTTTAAATTTAATGATTGTTTTTTTTGTTCAGATTTGATTAAATTTTAGTAACAGCTTTTAATTTTTTACTGCTCGACTGAATAAATCCGGTAAAATAATTTCAGCAAATTTCGTAGCGTAAATACCTAATCAATAATTTCCTGTCTGTTTTTTTAATTTGTTGACATCTTATTAAATTTATTCCATTCAGTAAAAAATTGAGATTTTTCAACCCACACATACAAAATGAAAAGGACGAAAAAATGAACAACCGACGACAAACTGGGATTGACCCTTCTAAACCCTACTACAAAAAAAAATACTACAAGAAGGACGATAATCCATCCTATGGGGCCAGAAAATATCAGCAACGGGGGCCGGGCGACAATCGGTATTCACCCCGAAATGATAAATTCCATTCCCAGGAAGGAAAGTATCCACAAAGGGACGGTAAATTCCGCCCCAAACCGGATCGTTTCCAAAACAAAAAGCGATTCCCCCCCCCAAAGGGCAAAAATTTTAAACCCTGGGAAAGGGACAACAGACCGCGGATTGTATCCGATATGCAGGTAACTGACGGAAAACACAGAGGAAAATATCTTAAAAGCACAGAATCCCCCAAGGTCCGGCCCACGGCCCGACGGATTCGTGAGATTATGTTCAAAATTCTTTACCGGAGGGTTAAAGCCGGAAGATTTTTAGACCTTTGTGCCGGAGCGGGAACTGTCGGAATCGAAGCGATTTCGCGGGGGGCGCTGATCTCGACCTTCGTTGAGCGGTCTGCAAAAATGTGCAGTTTTATCAAGAAAAACATGGAATCGCTCGGGATCAAAGAGGGCCACGGAGAGATTTTCCAAATCGAGGTCGTGCCCTTTTTGAAAAAGATGGCCAAACGAAAACGGGAATGGGATGTGGTTTATTTCGACCCGCCGTATGATGCCAATTACGACGAGGTTTTGGATTATTTTGGCCGAGGGGTGGCCGTCAAACCCCGCGGAGTGCTGGTCATTGAACATCACGCGGAAATGTTTTTCCCCGAAAAGATCGGAATGATGCGCCGCTGGCGCGTCGTCGTTCAGGGAGAAACGGCGCTAAGTTTTTACGACCGAAAATAGGCCGAAAAAATCCGGGTCGGTTTGTTTTAATGGACGTTTTTGATTCCGCTAAAATCGGCGGCTCGGTTTTTCTTGTGTGATTTTATTTCGAGACCGCGCCGCCCGATTTGGTTTTGGCCGGATATTGGCTTCTGTATTTTATTGATGTTTAAATACCGTTCGACCAGTTTGATCGCAACCGATTTTCGAAAAATAAATGCGAGTAATTGCCGGTGAATATCGGGGGAGAATTCTCAAAGGTCCGGCCGATAATAAAACCCGTCCCACTTCCGATCGCTTGCGGGAAACCCTTTTTAACATCCTCAAACCGAAAATCGACGAGGCGACCCGGTTTCTCGACCTTTGCGCCGGAACCGGAGCCATCGGCATCGAAGCGCTTTCGCGGGGCGCCGCCTTTACGACCTTTATCGACAAATCCCGGCGGGCCTGCGGTTTGATCGAAGAAAATCTGGATCTTCTTTCCGTCCCCGAAGATCAAACCGAGGTCATCTGTCTAAAGGCTGAAAATTTCGTCGCCCGCCCCCATCTTCAAGGGTGGGATCTGGTTTTTTTCGACCCGCCCTACCAAACCGAATACGCGGTGGTTTTACACGGTATCGGGGATTCGGACTCGATGATCCTCAATCGGGACGGCGTTTTGATCGTTGAGCACCATTCCAAAAAACTGCTCCCCGAAGCCTCCGGGGATCTGCGCCGCTGGCGGATAGTCAAACAGGGCGAAACCCATTTGAGTTTTTATGAAAAACAGTAATTGAAAGTCGTATATTGTTCAGACCCAAAAGACCGGGAAGGTAATTTTTCCCGCGAAATTAAATGAAAGTAATCATTTGGCTTATCCTTTGCCTGATTTGGGGTTCAACCTGGTTTTTTATCAAGATCGGCCTTCAGGATCTGCCGCCGATAAGTTTTGCCGCCACCAGATTTCTGCTCGCTCTGGCGATCCTTTTGGGGATCATATATTTTCAGAAAATCCCCTTTCCAAAGACCGGTCGGGATTGGCGTTTGCTGGGAATAACGGGTTTTTTACAATTCTCGGTCAATTACAGCCTCGTTTTCTGGAGCGAGCAATATATCACCTCGGGGCTGGCCGCCGTCCTTCAAGCCACGATCCCGGTTTTCGGTCTGGCTCTGGCCTGGATCCACCTTCCGTCGGAAAAAGTCACGGGTCTAAAAATCTCCGCCCTTCTGTTGGGCTTGGGCGGCGTGGCGGTGATCTTTTTCGAACAGCTTCAGATCGACAGTCTGATGGCCTTCTGGGGTTCGGTCGGTATCGTTTTGGGAGCCTACGCCGCGGCTCACGCTTCGATCCTGACCAAAGCCCTCGGCTCGGAAATGCATCCCGCCAGCCTGGTTTTCGGACAGATGTTTTGCGGGATCCTGCCGATCGTCATCTACTCTTTGACGGTCGAGGGAAACCCGCTCGGCCATAATTGGTCGTGGCGGGCGATCGGTTCGGTTTTGTATCTGACATTGATCGGAACCATCGCCGCATTTTGGCTTTATTACTGGCTCTTGAGTAAAATCGAATCTACCAAGGCGATGACCATTGCGTTGGTAACGCCGCTGATAGCCGTGCTGATAGGCGGAATTTTTCTTGGCGAAAGGCTTCCGCCCCAGACTTTTTTCGGCGGAGCGTTGATTTTGGCGAGCATCGGTCTGATCGTCTTTCGAAGACGTTTGAAAAAAGCTTGAACCACAAAGATACAAAGCTTTCAACAATAAAAAAATGCTCGCCATTTTGGTAAGTCAATTTTTCCGACAGTTTTTTTCTTTGTGTTCCTTTTGTCTTTGTGGTGAATTAAATTTATGAATTTCAAATTTACAACCGCCGGAGAGTCGCACGGCAAAGCCCTGGTTGCCATCGTCGAGGGATTGCCGGCCGGACTCGACATCGACATCGAAAAGATCAATTTCGAACTCTGGCGCCGCCAACAGGGTTACGGCCGCGGCGGGCGGATGAAAATCGAAAGCGACCGGGCCGAGATCATGTCCGGCGTCCGGCACGGGAAAACTCTCGGTTCCCCGATTTCCCTTTTGATCGAAAACCGGGACTTCGTTCATTGGGAGGATATTATGGCGGCGGAACGGGTCGAGGTTAATCCCAACCGAACGCGGGTGGTCAAACGCCCCCGCCCGGGACACGCCGATCTGGCCGGAGGGCAAAAGTTCGGGGCCAGAGATCTGCGCGATATTCTCGAAAGAGCCTCGGCCCGGGAAACGGCGGCCCGCGTCGCCTGCGGGGCTTTTGCCAAACAACTTCTGGCTCAATTCGGGACCGAGATCAAAAGCCACGTTGTCAAGCTCGGTTCCGTCCCGGAAACGCCCCTGATCAGGACCTGGGAAGAAATATCGGCCATTGATCCCGATTCCCCTTTAAGCTGCGCCGATCAGCAGGTGCAAACCGAGATGATGGCATTAATCGACCGGGCAAAGGATGAGGGCGATACTTTGGGGGGCATCTTTGAGGTGGTGGCCAAAAATGTCGTTACCGGACTCGGTTCCCACACTTCCTGGTACGAAAAACTCGACGGACGGATCGCTCAGGCATTTATGTCGATCCAGGCGACCAAGGCGGTCGAGATCGGAACCGGAGTCGAGAATGCTGGGCTTTTCGGGTCGAAAGTTCACGACGAGATCGTTTATGAGGAAAACAGCTTTAAGAGAACCACCAACCGGGCGGGCGGTTTGGAAGGCGGAATCACCAACGGCGAAGAACTCCGGGTGCGGGGTTATCTGAAACCGATCTCGACTTTGAAAAAACCTCTTCGCTCGGTCGATATCGACACCAAAAAAGAGGATCTGGCCGCTTTCGAACGCTCGGACGTTACGGCCGTTCCCGCCGCCGGAGTGATCGGCGAGGCCATGCTGGCCATCGTTCTGGCCGGTGCGATGCGCGAAAAATTCGGCGGGGACCATATTCTGGAAATGAGGGAAAACGAGAAAAATTACCGCAAAACCTTGCGAAATTATTGAAATCCTGACTTAATTGAACCGCTTCAAAAAAACAGAATTGCTTTTTACGGGAGAAATTTATGAAAAAGATTTTTTTGACCTTTTTATTCTCAATCCTCTTCGGCCTGCCGGTTTTCGCCCAGACAATCCCCAAACCCACTCTCGATTCGACCGAACCTACTTCGGCTCAGAAACAATTGATCTCCGAGGGCATCCAACTCCGCAAAGAAAAAAGATTTGATGAAGCGATCGTCAAATACCAGAAGGTGCTGGAGCAGAACGAAAACTGTACGGCCGCCATTTACGAACTTTCACTCGCCTATTACTATGACAAAAAGCTCGAACAGGCGTTGGAAGTTTCGTTGGTCGGAGCCAAATACAGATCAAAACTTCTTCCCCTTTTCATCCAGAACATCGGCAATATCACAGATGATCAGGGAAATCCCCAAAAGGCCGTCGAATTTTACAAACAAGGGATAAAAATTCTGAATGATAATGAAGGGAGTCCGGTTGATCTATCCGTTCTGCATTATAATCTGGGGCTCACCTACGCCCGCCAAAAAAGCTACAAGGAATCGCGCGAGGTGTTAAAAAAATCAATCGAATTCGATTTCAGCTATCCCAACCCCAACTACATAATCGCCGCGGTTTTTGACGCCACCAATTACAAGATTCCGGCACTGTTGGCCGCCGGGCGGTTTATCACTCTGGAAAACAACACCCAGCGCTCCAAAGTCGCCGCCCAAATTATCACCAAGGTTATGGGCGGAAACGTTCAAAAGGGAGACAAACCCAACTCCATCAAAATTTTTGTAAATTCCGACGCCCCGACCGACGAGGGTGATTTCGGGGCGTTGGAATTATTTTTGGGCCTTTCTAAAGTGGGCGCTGAAACTCTTGAAAAAAACAAGAACAAAACCGACGAGGAAAAATTCGTTGGTCAGGTTCAAAGTTTCGTCAATATTTTTTTGGAAAGGGGCGACAAAAATGTGAAAGACACTTTTGTCGGCAAAAATTACCTGCCCTTTTACCGGGAGATGAAAGCCAAAGGGTACGTCGAAGCTTTCGCCTACCTGATCTTGCAGGAAACGGGAAACCGAAACGCCGATAAATGGATCGCCGACAATAACAACAGGATCTTTGATTTCGTTAACTGGGCGAAAAACTTTCAGATTTGAGCGGTTACAATTTTTTGAAAGATTGATGGCGCCGGGGCGTTTGCTTATTTTCCGATGTCCCGGCGATATTGCATCCCCTCCCAATCGATCTCATTAACGGCTTTATAAGCGCGGTGGATGGCTCCGTTTAAATTTCTTGCCGTGGCAGTAACGGCCAGCACCCGTCCGCCGGCCGTGATAAATTCACCTTCACTGTTTTTTTCGGTCCCGGCGTGAAACACGACCACCTCCTCTTGAGTCAGGACGGCATCGAGTCCCCGGATGGGATCGCCCGTTTGGGCTTTTCCCGGATAGCCTCTTGAGGCCAGAACGACCGTGGTTGAGCTTCCTTCCTTCCAATTAAAAGTCACCTGATTGAGTTTTCCTTCGATGATTGCCCGGCAAACTTCGACAAAATCATTTTCGAGCCTGACCAGAATGGCCTGAGTTTCCGGGTCCCCGAAACGAACGTTGTATTCCAACACCTTCGCCCCCTCTTCGGTCATCATCAATCCGAGAAAAAGAATTCCCCGGTACGGAAACCCTTCTCGTTCAGCCCCATCAAGAGTCGGTCGAATTATTTTTTCGACTATCTCGGAGGTTTGCTCCGGCGAAAGGAGTCCGGCGTCGGTGATCACTCCCATTCCGCCCGTATTGGCTCCGGTATCATTTTCACCGATTCGCTTGTGATCTCGGGCCGGGGGCATCAATGCAAAATTTTTTCCGTCAGCGAAAAGGATCAACGAAACTTCACGGCCGACCAGACATTCTTCGAGCACGATCTTTTGCGTTGCTTCGGCGCCAACCAGATTTTCCAGCCCGTCAATGGCTTCTTCGGCTTCCCCTCGGTTTCGGGCGACAACCACCCCCTTGCCCGCCGCCAATCCGTCGGCCTTTACCACAACCGGTGTTTCCCGGTCACCGAAAAAACCGCTGGTCAGGATTTCCTTGGCCTCGCCGGTCGAATTGGCCGTTTTGTATTTGGCGGTGGGAATCGAATGCCGGGCCATAAAATCCTTGGCAAATGATTTGCTTGCTTCAAGTTCAGCCGCCTTTTGCGAAGGTCCGACGATCGGCAACCCCCGGCTCTCGAATTCGTCGACCACACCCAGAGCAAGGGAGGTTTCTCCGCCGGCAAAAGTCAGATCAATTTCATTGGCTTCGGCAAAATCCGCCAGTTTTTTTATCTCATCGGGTTTGATATCGACCAAACCGGCTATCTCACCGATTCCGGCGTTTCCGTTGGCGCAAAATATTTCGGAAACCGATTCGCTTCGCTTAAAAGTCCAACATAGAGCGTGTTCTCTCCCGCCCGAACCGATCACTAAAATTTTCATAGGTTTGCTTTTTTGTTGGAGTAAAATATCGTTATAAAACTTGACACAAAGAATTGTTAGTTATACTTTCAAAGGGCATAATCGAAACAGAATTTTCTGTAATTTGAAAGATTTTCGACTCCCATACTTAAAATTTACTACAAAAATTTTTATTTACCGAATTGCCCTCGAAAAATATGCGAAAAGCCAAATGACTCATGTATAATTTACTTAAATTCTTTCTCGTAAATTATTTCGAAAACCTTTTGGCCAAAACACACTCATAATGGGAAGGAGCCAGCATCTGCCATGGGTGAACTAAAAAAACTTTCAGATTTCAACCGGGAAACCTTTTCGGATGAACAATCGGAGTTCGAGGATAAAGATATTTTATGCGTCGATTGCGGGAAAACCTTCGTCTGGACCGAAGGCGAACAAATCTTTTTCAGAGATAAAGGACTAAGGAACGCCCCCAAAAGATGTAAGCCCTGTAAACAGGCCAAAAACGAAAGACTAGCCGCCATCAATGCGGCTCAGGCGGCGGGTATCAAACAACGGATCGAAGTGGCCGTAACATGTGCCCGGTGCAAAGCGCAAACAACCGTTCCATTTTACCCTTCACAAGGCCGTCCCGTTTACTGCCGTTCATGTTTTTTGGAAATGAATCCCTCGCTTTTGAACGGAAGCAGTTCCGAGGACGAGTAAAACATCTCGGCTCAAACTTATCCCCCAACGTGAACGCTCGGCCGGAGTTCCGGGTCCTGTTCAGCCTGCCTTAATATTTCGCGGGTGACCGGAGCCGTATCGCCTTCGCCGAATAACAGATATCTGATCAAATAGGCGATCGGATTGCCCTCGCTCCAGCCGAAATAAACGTGCGGGATTTTTCCGGTTTCGTCCCTAAGCCGCAAAAGCAAAGCGGCTATTGCATTGGGAACGGCCGGAGCCTCGGTGCGCAAAATCTTATAACCATCGATGTCCACTCCGCGGATCTTTAATTTTCCCTTAAAATCAGAAGCATCGCCCAGATCGATTTCGTAAAAAAGGATCGGATCGCTGGAAGGGATGTGATTATCGGTTCGTTTCTCGTGTTCTTTGAAACGATACTCGGCGACGTCCCCCGTTTCCCGCCGATTGGTTACAATCCGAATTTCCCCTTCGGCCAGTTCGTCAATAAATTGCCGGGCCGTTTCATCAAGTTCGATCTTTTCGATCCGAACCTCGGTCGAGCGCATCGCCCTGGAAATAAATGAAGTGACGACGATTCCAAGAATAAAGAGCGAAGCAATCTGCAAACCGCTTGGTTGTTCAACGATATTGACCAGCGTCGTATAGAAAAAAACCAGCGTGATTATTAAAAATCCGAGCCATTTCTTTTCGCCGTTTTTCCAAGCGGAGATCGTAACGGCAACGGCGGCCGAAGCCATCAGGAACAAAACTCCCGTGGCATAGGCTCCGCCTTGAGCATCGACGTCCGCACTGAACAAAAAAGTAACCAAAGCCGCTATGGCGGTAAAAACCAAAACCAACGGCCGGGTGGCCTTGGCCCAGTCCGGAGCCATTCCGTAACGGGGCAAATATCTGGGAACGATGTTCAACAACCCGGCCATGGCCGAAGCGCCGGCAAACCACAAAATGGTGATGGTGCTGATGTCGTAAACGGTTCCGAGCCCGTCCCCCAAAAACTCGTGTGCCAAATAGGAAAGGGCCCGTCCGTTGGCTTCACCGCCGATCTGAAACTTTTCCTCCGGTATCAGCATTGTCGTAACGATACTACTGCCGATCAGCATTACGCTCATGATCATGGCCGCTCCGCTGAGGAGTTTTTTTCCGTTTCGAATACGTCCTTCGATATGCTGTTCGGCGGCCGGCGTCAAACTGGTTTCCGGCAATTTGGAAACGTGGATCGAGGCTTCATCTGCCTTCGATAGTTCCACATCGCTTTTGATAAGCGGCATTACAACAACGCCGGTTTCAAAGCCGGAAAGGCCCAGAGCAAGTTTTGGAAAAAGAATTAGGGAACCGAGGATGATTGCCAAAATGCTTCCGTTGATATCCGGGCGCTCCCAGACATTTTGGCTCCAGAGGGTAAAGGTCTCGGGTTGAACGAACAGAATTTGATAAATCCCCAACCCGATCACAAAGACGTTTATGAACAAATAAACCGATACGATGATAACGGCCAATCCGATCGCCTCTTTAAATCCCTTTAGAAAAACGGCACCGAGAAAAGCCACCAAAATCAACGTTACAATGATCTTATGATTCAAAAACGGAAGGTGGTTTTCGACAAATGGATTTTCGATGATATGGGCTGTGGCATCAGCGGCCGAAAGGGTGATTGTGATAATAAAACTTGTGGCCACGAATCCGAGCAGGGCAAGTACGAACATCTTGCCCTTCCAACGGGAAAGCAAGTGCTCCAACATTGAGATCGATCCGTCGCCGTGAGGGCTTTCCTCAGCCACCCGCTTGTACATCGGAAGGGCTCCGAAAAGCGTCAGAAACACTAGAACACAGGTGGCAAAAGGGGACAAAACTCCGGCCGCCAAAAAGGCAATTCCCGGTTGATAACCGAGGGTCGAAAAATAATCAACCCCCGTCAAACACATAACTTTCCACCAGGCGTGTTGCTCGTGCCTTCCCTCCGGTTCGTGAGGTCCTTCAACCTCCTTTACCCCTTTGAGCAACCATTTTTTTAACCAACTGTCTCTTTTCATCAGGAATTTTCCCTTCAAATAATTAAAGACCGCCAGATGGTTGAAAAAACATCTGCGGTCAAAAAATGAAAGTACTCAGAATTTTATTTTTTTCCGACACAAAATCGGGATCAACACACTCCTTTGTAAACAAGCCTAAAGTGCAAATTTTACGCTAATTTGTTCTCAGGTCAAGCGAAGGGGAGAAATCAGAAAAAAAGAAATCGGTTTTAAAAATATAAAAGGACGACGTCTCCCACACCGTCGTCCCTAGGTCACAAGTCCTCACCCCTCGTGACCATAATGTTCACCGGGGAGGTGAACATCTATAGATTATGCACACCTGATTGACAAAATGCAACCCCTAAATTAATTTTTTTTTAATCATTTGGATTATTCAAAAAACTGCTCCAGGGATTTAAGTAGTTTTCTACAGTTACACTTCCGAAGGAAATATCGCTGTCATTCCGCTTTTTCTTTACAAAAAAACTATATTCCCCCAAAGGAGTGGCGGGACTAAGTTTTATCTCACAACTAATAACCGAAATTCCCCTTCCGTAATCATGTTTTACGATACTTTTGGGATTGACATTGATGTATGGGGAATAAAAACCGATCTGAAAATCATCACCCTCCAGATTCTTTCCGCCCAGATAAATGACATATGATTTTCCGGCATTGACCGGAACGGCAAGTTCGGAAAGCTGGCCGTTAAACCCGATGTATTGGAGCTGGAAATTCTTAAAATAGTTTTCCAAAGTTGCGGAAAATTCCGTTTTTCGTCCCTTGCCGATCTCAATCTCACCGATTTCCTGAGCCGAAAAAGTTTCCTGGGAATTTTCCCGGCCGGGATCCTTGGCATAAACAATATATTCCCCTGATGGCAACCCACCGATCCTGAATCTCCCTTGAGGATCAGTTTGAACCCCGGCTATTACCCGTCTTTCCTCGATCTCTTCTAACCAGACGTCAAAACCCTCAGCGGGATTCTCATCCGGCAGGGAAAGAGAGCCCGAAACTGTTCCGCAACAATTTTCGGCATCTTTTCCAGGCCCGTATAAAGAGCGGACTCCGGCAATATCATCCTCGGCCAGAGTTCGGGCCGAAAAGCCCGGCAAATTATAGACACCGTTCCGCCCCTGACTGGTCTGCATCGTCGCCCCCAGAACGGAAGAGTGTTCTAAACCAAGAAGATGGCCCACTTCGTGAGTTAGAGTCGCTTCCAAATCAAAAGTTCCGACAGAACCGTCGGTGGAAAACTGCTGATACGGATTTAGGACAATATCGGCTTCGGTAATGTAGCCTTTGTTGTTGAAAAAAACTCTGGTTCTGGCTGAAACTTCAGTAGCTTCATTGCCGAACAAAACCAGATTTTCGGATGTTTGGGCGATGGTTATCAAACTGATCCCATCGCCCGACTTTCCCGAGGGGCTAACCGATAGTTTGTCGGTCGGCACCTCCACAAACTTAATGTTTGCAACGCTCTCCCAAGTCTCCAGGCTTCGGCGAATGGCTCCCAAAACATCACTGTCCGGCCTGATATTCAGATTTTGTTTGAATAACGAACTGGAAATGGCGATTGGTATCGTATTATTTTTCCACCTCAAAGGGACCGTCTTGGCCTCATCGGCAAATTGCGGAGAATATCCGATCGCCGAAAAGGTAAAGCTGAACCAAACGAGCAAAACGGAAAAAATTTTTGGAAGTTTAAAATTCAAAACCAATCCTATTCTTTATTTGCCGCAAAATCCTCAACGTTTTCCCGTCCGACGCTTTCCAGATCGGAATAACCGACGATTACCAACAAAACCACTAAAGCCAGTGTCATTAGCACGTAAAGAACTGAAATTAATTCGAAATAAATTAGTGTTCCGATTATTACTGCGACCGCCAAAACCCAAAAAAGCGCATTGGTTCGGCGACTAAATCTACCTTGTTTTTCTGACATATTTTTTTACTTTATTCTCGTAAAACCGAGAAGGTCGTTGTTTATTGATAGCAAATTTTTTATTTTCGGACAACAAAAATCTTGATTTTTTCACAAAATCGACTTTCAATCAATTATCCTCAGGGGCAATTTGGAGTTTTCCTTATTACCAGCATCAAAATTTTCCAAAATCGGCGGAACTTTTCTTTGTTCTTTTCCCCTTCTTCCCACCTCTACAATATCAAAAGCCTGTAGGGCGATATCTTCGGTTTTATTTTTTTTTATTTGATCCAGATCGGCCTCGATAATCGAAGTGTCTGTTCCCTCGCGCCGGAAGATTGTTACCTTTGATTCATCCGCATCCTTTGAAACTCCCCCGGCGCTGGCGATGGCCCGGGATAAGGTCATCTTTGAACGAAGAGAAATTTGTTTGGGATTTTCCACCCCGCCGATCACATAAACCGCTTGAGCCTCTAAAACGGTAATCACATCTCCCCCGAAAATCTGAGGATTGGCTTCCTTTTTGCCCGTCAACAAATCGCTTATTTTGATGTTGATAAATTGTGAACCGGTATCCTGACTGGCAGTTACGAACTTTTCCTGAGGCTCTTGTCCTTTCAGAGCCTCCTTTTTTTTGATTTCACTCAGACAATTCAGGTTCTGTGATCGAAAGATCTGTACTTCTCCGCTGGCCTTGTCGGTCAATCCTCCGGAAATAATGATCAATTCATTTAGATAAATCGGTCGGTTTATTCGAAATCTCTGAGGATTTTTGATGGCTCCGTAAAGCACTGTGTCGGGGCGCTTTGAGCGATCCAAAATTCTCACAACCACTTGCGGGTTCCTCAGAAATCGTCCGTATGACTCGGCGATTTCCTTAGCCACTTCCTCGCCGCTTCGGCACAAACCGTAAACCGGTTTCTCCAAAAAATCCACCCCGCTAAGAAATCCCTCCGGCGTGATCGTTCCCCGCCAATCGTGTTCCAGGCTTCCCAGCACGTCGATTTCGATCAAATCCCCGTAATGGATCAGATCCTCTTCTTTCACATCAGTTTGTTCGGAAACCTCCCCAACAACGGCAGGATTCTCGCCGGGTTCAGTTTTATCTGGCGTTTGGGCTAAAAGAATCATTTGCCCTAAAAGCATGAGGTGAAAAATTATTGAGAGTTGGTACAGCCTGTTGTATCTCATCACCAAATTTGACGATCCGAAAGCGCTTTGACTTTGTAAAAATAAACCTTCAATCGGCGAAAATCTAATGCCGATCCTTTTCTAAACGTCTGATTCTTGCCTTTCTTTGCTTCTGGAATTTCGCGATGATTTTGAAGAAACCGTTCCCGGAACTGCAAATCCCTTAAACTCCCAATTACAACTATCACAAAGAAGATTATAACGAAAAATAATTTTTGACCACAGAGGAGTTGGACGATAACCTCGTCTGATTCGTTTACTGTAACATCTGGGACATCTTTGGCTAATCATTTTTTTTATTGCGTGAAATGGTTTTCCTACCAGGTGCTTTTTCTTGAAGTTGTCTGATTATTTCTATTTCTGAGTTTATTCTTTCGGCAATGACTTCTTTTTCCGTGCTCCTGACATTTTCCCGGGCCAGATAAAAAAGTGCATCCCGATAAAGACTGATTGCTTTTTGGTATTCCTGCTTGAATTTTTCCTTCTCGGCTTGTTCGATCCAATGGGAAATCTTGATCGAGGCGGAAAATTCCTCTAATGCAGCCTTTGAATCGACCAACTTTTCCTCTTCCGGATAAAACTGCAAAGCTGAATCAATCACTGCCTGCGCCCTTTGCACCAATTCGATTTTATCGGCCAGTTCAACTTGTTTGTTGGCCTCCTCGGTGCATAACCGGGATTCGATCTGAACCCAACTGAGGAGATGAAAACGGTGCAATTCTTCAACTATCTCCTTTCCTCTCCGCAACGCCGGAAGCCGAGGCGAACCAATTCCGGCCGTTTCCAACTGTTTTTTATTGAGGTTCAAATATTCATTACACATCTCGAAAACCTCCCAGTGCCCGTCGGGCAAATGGGTCAGAATTCTGGCGGCTTGTGATTTTTTCTGAATTCCCTGAATAATCGCGGCATGTTTTTTGAGACTCAGGCGATTCCGGTCGCGTTTAACCTTCGAGTGTAGGGAAACATTTTTGAGGTTATAATCGAGTTGCTTTTCCGCCAACAAATACCTTTGCCTGACTTTTTTCAGAAACACTTCCCGCAAGAAAACCGCACCGCCAAGCACGAAACTGGCGCTTAGCCCTGCCATAATCCATGGAGTTTCCTCGCCTCCCTCCTGCAAAATCCCCCAAATCAGAAAGAAGACCGAAATGCTGATGGCAACGGATAAAATGTAAAAACTGGATGCCGGCAACCAAAAGGGGCGCCGATATTGATTCCGAATTCGATTTTTTCTGCCAACGGAATATTTGGGTGAAGGATAATTATTTTTTCTGTTGCTTGCCAAGGTTAAATCTCCACACGGTGACAACTATTGCAATTAATTTTTCCGACAGGATATGAAGATATGTTAATAGATAGTTAATTTTTCGGCAAAAGTTGTCAATTCGAAATTAGCTTTCCTAAAAAATTACCGGTTTGTTATAATTTTTCGTATGAAAAAAACAAAGAAGAAAACTGAACGACCGATCTTCGACTCGATTCGAAAACCGACGGCTCCGCCCGGTCAAAAAATTGGCAAATCAAAACCCGATGAAAAGGTCTATCCCTCAAAACGCAATGCCAAGCACAAGAAAACGGAAGAAATAAACTAAGATGAACATTTTCAAGAGTTTTTACCAAAAAATGGTCCGCCCCAACGTTTGGGCCCGTCCCAAGATGATGGTAACTTTCCGCGCCGAAATCATGCCCGGGAAAAGCCGTGAAGAAAGAACCTTTCAAGTTGAAGAGGTTCTAAGAAACGGGCGTGTCATCCTGACAGGATTTGCCGGAGAACATCGGGAGAGCCAATTCGAGCCGGTCAATTTCAAAAGAGAGAAAACCGAAAACGACTAAACCCATTCCAAGCTACCACTCATACTTTTTCCCAACCGTCAGCACATGTAAATTTTCAATCTTCAGTTCATCCAGTTGTCCGACTATTTCATCCCGATACATCGGTTTTAAATTTATTACAAAGACCGGACATTTTTGTTTTAATTTTTTAAGTTCTTTTTTGAGAACATCAGGGGTCAAATGATGCGAAACCTCTGCCAGATCCTTGAGTTGATTCGGGAAAGCGCATTCGACCAAAACCGCGTTGAGTTTCTTCTCCCCGTTGACCATTTCCCAAAAGTCCTTCATCTTGGCGGTGTCGCTGCTGAGAGCGATCGTCGATTTCCCGTCCGAAATAATAAAACCGACCGAAGGAACTTTGTGGTTGACATTGACGGCTTTCAAATTTAAATGTTTGACCTTGAACTCTTTTCCGACATTAAAGGGCTGGTATTGTAAGACCGCTCCGTTGACATTTGTAAGTTCCGAAAAACGGGGATAAACATCCCAGTTGAAAACATTCGCCTCTAAAACATCGATTACTTCTCTCGTCGCATAAATGTTGATCGGATTTCTCAAGGTGGCGAACAAATCATCGATAAAAAGAGGAAGCCCGGCAATGTGATCCAAATGAGCGTGGGTCAAAACTATGTCCCGAATTTGTTCTTTTTGGCAATTTGTAGTTGCCATCGCCAAACTGCCGGCATCAATGGCCACCCTGTCATCAATTACAAAACACGACAGGTGCTGACGACTGGACGTGCAACCGTTCTCATCAAAGGTGCTGGGAAGTAGCTGAAGTTGCATATTCGGAAATACGGGAAATTCAGGCTCGGGGCAAAATTCAAAACGCTTTTATCATAATACCTTACAAGTCAACTATTAAATATATCAGCCGGTGTTTTTTTATTTCCGCTCTATCTGGCGCAGGTTTGGGCCCGCCCCCCATCGATAGAATAAGTACCGCCGGTAATCCACGAAGCCTTTTCAGAAGCAAGAAAATAGATCAATTCGGCTACATCCGATGGCTGGCCGACCCGCCCCAGAGGATGCGTTTCTTCCGAATGTTTTAGAAATTTTTCGTAATCCTCCTCCTTCATCCCCGAACGTTTGTGCAATTTTGTCACAACCACCCCCGGATTGACGGCATTAACCCGTATTTTTTTCGGAGCCAGCTCCAGTGCAGCGCAGCGGGTGAGTTGATCGACCGCGGCTTTGGAAACGCAATAGGCCAATACGTTGGGAAAAGACCGGATTCCGGCGACGCTCGAAACGTTTACAATACTCCCCTGAGTTTTCTCAAGAAAAGGGATGCAGCGATTCATCAAATAAAAAACGGATTTAAGGTTGATGCTCATCATTTTGTCCCAATCATCGAGGGTCGTGTTTTCAATCGAACCGTTCAAAATGATACCAGCTGAATTGATCAATGAATCAATTTGACCGAAGTTTTCAATCGTGTCATTGACGATTCTCTCGACCTGGGTGGTTTCACGGATATCCGCCAGATGGAGTTTTATTTTTCCATCAAGACCGTTGGCCTCGTCGCGCAAACCGCTCAATTCCTTCTCATTCCTTCCGACGGCTACCACCCTTGCGCCCTTCCTGGCAAAAATCAGAGCCGCCGCCCGACCAATACCGCTACTTCCCCCCGTGACTATTACGACCTTATCTTCCATACCTTTTGTTTTTGATCCAAGCTTTCAAGCAGTTTAGCATAAAAACCCTTTGAAAAGTCTAGGCAATAGATTAGAAGCTGAGGCGGGAATATTCTTTTTTGGAAAAAAAAATTAGGATAGCCGATTCAGGCTATCCTATTAAAATTACAGGGAATTAAGTTTATTGTGTCAATGAAATACGGTTTTCCGCACCGGTCGTACCAAAAGGTTACACACCGCTGGTTTGCGGTTGTTTTGAGAAAAAGGTCTCCAGAGCCTTTTTGGTTTCTTCGCGCTTCCGATTCTGGAAATCACTTACCCAATTTGAAACCGTTGAAACCATTTCCCGGGCCGCCGCCTGCTTGCTATTTTTCTTAACCTTTACGGGGTTTTTGACCTTTTTCACCTCACTCTTTTTGATTATTTTTATTTTTGCTTTCGTAGTCATTGCTATTAGTTCCTTTTTTATGAATTGTATTTTTTATTAATGCAAAGATAATGTATCTTTATTCCCTCAATAATTGCTCCAGCAATTCGGGTGCCATAAACTCAAGACGCGGAAAAAAATTTTTTTTGCGTTTTTTTTTATGAATTATTTATTTTGCAAACTGCAAAGAATTTCTCCGGTCATTTGTGTTTTGCAATTTTTTAAACGCCCCTTCCAATGTTTTTGTTCCCGGGTTTTTTCGAAATAACTCCGATTTTCCCGCTGTTTTATTAAGGAACGGATTTTGTCAGTGAAATTGCAAAAATTGGCATAAGCCTTGCACCCTGTTCATTTCGTGATGAACCCGGAAGACATGATCATTATCTACCTTGCCTGCGGCGCACCGTTCGGGGTCTTTTATTATTTTGACAATAGAAACCGACTGACGGCCGGGCGCTTAATCATCAAAAGTTTTCTCACTTTTGTGTTTTGGATTCCGTTTTCCGCCAAACTGTTGCAGAGGAAATTTTATTTTTCAAAAGATTCAAATTCTCAATTCGATGGAAACGCCAAGGCGGATTCAGCCCTCGATCGGCAAATCTATTCTTTTCAAAAACAATTTGAAGGTTTTTTGAGGGAAAGCAAGATAAAACTCTCCGTTTATCAATTCAGAGAACTCTTCGAAAGATATGCCGGTCTTTCTTTGACCCTGGCCGATGAAGGTGAAGCCGGGGATTTTGACGCAACGGAATTTGAAATTTTTCGGATCGCGGAAAATTCCAATGCGGGACTTTCCGACGTCTGCCTCAAAAGACGCAACCGGTTTCGTCTTTCCGTTCATCAAACCAAAGCCCGTCAGGATTTTTTAATATTTTTGGCCGAATTGTCCGAAGGTCCGGTTGACGGAAAAAAACTTGGCCAAACGGCCGATCGATTTGTTACACTTTTAAAGGATCGCGAAGCTCAACAAAAACTTCGCGAAATGTTTGACGAAACTCAGCAAACTCAAAGGGATTTGATCGTCAAAGATGTGGAGAAAGATTTATGGAAAACCGCAGCGCAACAACAATCACTCGCCAGCCAATCGTCAACCCGCTTGCCGGTTTTGACCGCGACAGCAACGAACTCACCCGGAAAAGATTAAATGCACTGCTTGCGGCCAATGCGGAAATCGCGCGGGAAAAAGCCATGTATTCGTCCGAAAAGGAACGATTTGAGGCCGAACTGATCAAAACCCCCCTGAATAGCGAAAAAGCTTTTTCCTTATTCGGTTTGATGCTGGGCGCCTTTCCTCCGGCCGCCATCTTTGCCAAAATATTGCTGAACAATGGTTCGTTCCGACCGGATGAAATGTGGCTGCTTGGAGTTATGGCGGTGGTCAACCTGATTTCGGCGGTCGTCGGTTTTTTCTCCGGAAAACTGATCGGTAAGATTGTTCGTGAAACCGAGAAAATGGAGTGGTGGAATATGCTTCTTCTGCTTCCGTTTGTCGGAGCCCTGTGGGGAATTATGTCCGGAGGAGCCGGCGGCGTCATTATTTTTATCATCGGAGCAGTTTTCGGCGCCGGTCTCGGAGCTCTGGTTGGAGCTGCCGCCCTGCCGCTTTTCACGATTTTTCACCGATTACTTAAAAAAGGCGATCTGATCGAAAGAAATCAATTTTTGCCCATAGCTTTCGGCATTACCTTTGCCATCTGCGGTTTTATTTTGGGGCTTTGATTTCGTACCGGAATTAATTAAAGGACTTTTGTAACAACAATTTCATTAATTGTTAACATTTTGTTAACAACACATCCATATAAGTTAATTCCATATGAAAAAACATTGCCTGATTATTGTCGCTACAATTTTATTTTTTTCCCACGGTGTTTTTTCCCAAAACCCGCCCCCGGAAGCCGATGTTCAGTTTTGGAACGAAACTTCCCTGACCTTTCCGCTGCTTAAAACCACAGATGGAAAAGGGAAAAAATCGAACAGAATCGAGGGGTTTATCACGGGAAATCTGCGTATTGGTCAAAACATTCAGCACTTTGTTGATGAGAGGATCGGGGGCGGAATAAATTACATCATTAACAAAAACTTTTCGGCTTCGGTCAGCTATTTGTATATTGCAGAACAACCTTACAAAGGTGCCCGGAGAGGCTTTGAAAACCGCTTAAGATTTGATTTCAACGCCGAGAAAAAATGGAAGAGTTTTTCTTTGAAAGACCGCAACCGGATCGAATATCGAATCAGAAACTCGCGATCCGATTCCACCCGTTACCGCAACAAGATCCAATTAAAGGTACCGATCAACCGCGACGGAAGCGAGATCGTCACGCCATTTGTCGCCACCGAACCTTTTTATGATTTCAGCCAAAGCAAGTGGTCGAGAAACGAATTTTCGGCCGGCATCAGCAAAAAACTCCATAAAACCCTGACCGCCGAATTCTTTTACATGCTTCAGACGAATACCGGAACCGTGTTAAAGCGGAGGAATATCGTCGGAGCCAACCTCAAATTCAAAATTGATTAGGGACTGAGGATTCCAAACAAAAATCGTGGGCAGGGAAAAAAGCTTTTTTCCCTGCCCACGATTTTTGTTTTCCGATCAATCCGGCAATTTGATCATTGTCCACAAATCCCCTCCAAATCCCAAAAAATCAATTGCTCCGAAAAACTTTTTGTTCTGAAAATTGTATAATGCTGTTCAGATTTTTTTCGGTTCTTCGGTCGAAATGCTGGTTTTACTTCATCTATTCGCATTGTCCCTTTTGGTTCTGCTGGGCTTTTACGTGTTTGTGGGAAATCCACGAAACCGCGCCCATCAGACTTTTGCCGCCTTTATCGCCTGCCTGGCATTGTGGACGGTCAAGGACCTGATCTTCTGGAACTTTCACGAGGAGAATTTTCCCGACGGCTGGTGGGTTTCGTCGAGCTTTATCATCGCCCTTTCGATGCAATGCGTTCTGGCCGTATTCGCCTGGGTTTTTCCCGAAAACTCCCGCACCCCGAGAAAAAAGGCCGCCATTCTTTTCGCACCCAGTCTGGTCTTGATCCCGGCGGCCCTTTTCGGTCTGCTCTGGCACAAGGTCAGTTTCGAAAACGGGAACTTTATTATTGATCTGGCCCCGTTGGCATACGCTTTTGTCGTTTACGTTTATTTCGTTTTCAGTTTCGGAGCCTACAATTTACTAAAAAAATATTACAAATATAAGGACACCCAAAAAGGCCAGCAGATCGGCGCCATCCTGTGGGCCATCGGCATCACCGGCATTCTTAAAACGGTTGCCAACATCATATTGCCGTTTTTCGGGATCTACGAACTCCTCCCCTACAGCACGATCTTCGTTCTGCCCGGAGTTCTGATCTACACCTACGCCATCTCAAATTTCAAACTTTTTTCTCTGCAAACCGCCCTCGATCAGTTCCGGCTCTTCCCGATCGCCTATAAGATCGCCCTGAGCATCGCTTCGGTGGCCATCATCAGCTTTATTTTGTTCCAAATTCCCATCGTCTACTGGGCATTTCAGAACGGGATGAATTTCGAAGCCTGGCGCAAATATCTGGTTTTCAGCGTTATTTCGGCGCTGGTCCCGAACCTGCTTCTGGTTTTGATCATCGTCCGCATTTTTTCCCGTCCCCTGCAACGCATCACTCTGGCCGCCCTCCAGGTTACCGAGGGAGATTACGGTACCGAGGTCGATCTCAGGAAAAGCAACGATGAGATCGGTCTTCTGGCCGGTTCCTTTAATGAGATGAGCCGGAAAATGGCCGATGACATCGAGCAATTGAAAAAACTTAACGAACAGTTGATCCGAACCGAAAAACTGGCCGCCATGGGAACCCTCTCCGCCGGAGTCGCCCACGAGGTCAACAACCCGCTGGCCTCCATTTCCTCGCTGATCCAGATGCTTCAAAGGAAAAATGATCTGGATGAAGGAATCAGGGAAAAGCTAAAACTGATCTCCACCCAAATCGACCGCATCACCAGAGTTACAAAGGACATGATGGATTTCGCCCGCGCCCGCCCGGCCGCCAAAAGTCTGGTCGACATCAACGGGGTGATCGAAACCGCCCTCCGTCTTGCCAGCTTTGACAAATCGTTCCAAAAACTGGATTTGACCAGAAGTTTCGCGCCTTCTCTGCCGGAAATCTGGGCCGATTCCGATCAGCTTCAACAGGTGTTTCTGAATTTGTTTCTCAACGCCCGCGATGCCATGCCGGAGGGCGGAAAACTATTGATCGCAACCGGCAGGTCGGAAGAGGAGGTCGTGGTTGAGATCGGCGACAGCGGAACGGGGATTGAAAAAAAGGATTTGAAAAAGATTTTCGATCCGTTTTTTACGACCAAATCGGCCGGAAAAGGGACCGGCCTCGGGCTGGCGGTCTGTTACGGTATCATCACCGCTCACGAGGGAAAAATCGAGGCCCATCCGAATCAAACCGACGGAACCACATTTTTCATCCATCTGCCGTTCGGCGAAAAAAAGCGGGGATCATTAAATGATGCCCCGCTTCAGGAAAATGTTTTTCAACTTTCCAAAGGTTCCAACAACGAACCGAAAACTACCTGAGATAATATCGCTTGCCGTTCCGGACGTAGAATCTTCGACCGTTGCTCGTCCGGTAATATCTTCTGCCGTTTCTGGTGTAAAGATAGGTCGCCCCGGCTCCCGCCGCCGATCCGACGATCAAACCGGTTTTCCCGCCGATGGCCGCGCCGGTTCCCGCACCGACCAAAGTTCCGCCGGCGACTTTCGCCCAGCGGCGGGTTTTGGAATTTGCGTAACGGCGCTTGGTTCCCTTCCGGCTCGAAGCGTACAAGAGCCCCGCTCCGGCCCCGATCATGGCTCCGTTCCGGCCGCGGCCGATCAGAGCGCCAGCCGCGGTGCTACCGGCCACAATGGCGATATTGGTCGCCAATCCTCTGTGCTTTTTCTTTTTCCGGCGGGTCTGCGCCGAAGCGTCCAAAGCAAAAGCTGAAAATAAGAAAGTCAAGACAATAACCAAAGAAAATAATTTTTTCATTTCTCCTACTCCTTTTCAGGGATCATTTATTTCAAGGGGGTTTCAAAAATTGATGTTTCGGTTCATAACAAGGACCGTGCCAAAAGGGTCGTGAATTATCTTCTTTTTTTATTAGACCCCCCATCTTTACTGACCGAAACGGAATTTTCGCATATTTTCGACAAATTTTGGTCCAGATCCGGTTCGCACGATTTCGTGTCCAAATTCTTGACAGGCATACGATTTCGGTGCAAGTTATTGATACACTTCTTTTCTACAAACTTGAGGAAAATTCGATGAAAAAATATCTGCTTAGCATTTTCATATTGCTTTTTCTGTCTCTCTGTCCGGCTATGGGGCAAACCCGGCCGACCGCCTTTGTCGGAGCCAGGATCATTCCGATCATCGGAGAACCGGTCGAAAACGGGGTTCTGATCATTCAAAACGGCAAGATCACCGCCGTCGGTGATTCCAGCGCCGTCCAGATACCGGCAAATGCCGAAAGGATCGATGTTTCGGGCAAGGTGATTATGCCCGGTCTGGTCGATACCCACAGTCATATCGGCGAACCTGCCGGGGCCGACGGTTCCGGGCCGATCCAGCCGGATGTCCGAATCCTCGATTCGGTAAACCCGCGCGCGGCGGGCATCCAGCGGGCCCAATCGGGCGGGATCACGACCGCCAACGTAATGCCCGGTTCGGGTCATCTCGACAGCGGTCAGACGCTTTATCTGAAACTGCGCGATGACGCCAACACGATCGACGATTTGCTGATCTACGATTCGGACGGAAAATATATGGGCGGGATCAAATTCGCCAACGGCACCAACAGCCTTCGGGGGACGGGAAAATTCCCGGGCACCAGGGCAAAATCGGCCGCGCTGGTTCGCGAACAATTTATCAAGGCTCAGGAATACCGGGAAAAAGTCCGAAAAGCCGGCGACGATAAGGACAAGATGCCCCCCCGCGATCTGGCCATGGAGGCATTGGTCGAGGTCCTCGACGGCAAAAGAACGATACATTTTCACACCCATCGCCACGACGATATCCTGACCGTTTTGAGATTGAAAAAAGAGTTCGGTTTCAAGGTCGTCCTCCACCACGTTTCCGAAGGCTGGAAGGTGGCCGAAGAGATTGCCGCCGCCGGGGTTCCCTCTTCGATCATCATGATCGAGGCGCCGGGCGGAAAACTGGAAGCGGTCGATCTTTCCCTGACGACCGGAGCGGCTCTGGAAAAAGTCGGCGCTCTGGTCGGTTTTCACACCGACGATTACATCACCGATTCCCGGCTTTTCCTGCGTTCGGCCGCCCTTGGTGTTCGGGGCGGTATGTCGCGCGAAAAGGCCCTTTACGGAATGACCATGGCAGGGGCGATGATGCTCGATCTGGATAAAAGGATCGGTTCGCTGACAACCGGCAAAGACGCCGATTTTATAGTACTTTCAGGCGATCCGTTGAGCGTTTACACTCACGTTCTGCAAACCTACGTCGAGGGCCGCAAGGTTTTCGACCGTTCCGACCCCAAGGATTACCTGATCGCGGTCGGCGGTTTCGGAGCCACTACTGACAGGCAAATTCACATCGACTGTTTTGACGGAGATCTGGGAGGTGACAATTAATGTTTAAGGCAAAAGTTCTTTTACGGGTTTTGGGTTCGTGTTTTATCATCAATTGTTTTCTGCTGACGGTTTTCGGACAAAAAACCGCCGTTAAAGGAGAAACCGTCTGGACGATGGCGGGTGAACCGATCACCAACGGCGTCGTGCTGGTCAAGGACGGAAAGATCGAAGCGGTCGGCCCGGCCGCTCAGATCCAGATCCCGGCCGATTATCAGGTCGTTTCCGCCAAAGTCGTAACCCCCGGTCTGATCGACGCCCACAGCGTCATCGGTCTGGCCGGTTATCTCAATCAACCGCACGATCAGATGCAGATCGAAGGATCTTCTCCGATCCAGCCCGAACTTCGGGCCATCGACGCCTATAACGCCCGCGAAAAATTGGTCGAGTGGGTCCGACAATTCGGCGTTACGACGATTCACACCGGACACGCTCCGGCCGCTTTGATCTCGGGTCAGACCATGATCGCCAAAACCGTCGGCGATAACGTCGATCAGGCGACGGTAATTCAGACCGCAATGATCGCCGCCACTCTCGGGAGCGGGGCGCTCGAAAGCGGCGGAAAGTCCCCCGGCACCCGGGGCAAACAGGCCGCCATGCTGCGAGCTCTTTTGCTCAAGGCCCAAAACTACGGAAAAAAAGAGGATTCTCCGAGGGATCTTTCGCTCGAAATGATGAAAATGGTCATCGACCGAAAAATCCCCCTGCTGGTAACGGCGGAAAAAGCGCAGGACATAATGACCGCCCTCAGGATCGCCAAGGAATTTAACATCCGGATCGTTCTGGACGGTGTTTCCGAAGCGCCTCAGGTGATGGAAGAGATCAAAGCCTCCGGGTTTCCGGTCATCGTTCACCCGACGATGGCGCGGGCCGGCGGGGACCGCGAAAGTCTTTCGATGGAAACGGCCTCCAAATTGAAACGGGCGGGGATCTTGTTCGCCCTTCAGAGCGGTTACGAAACCTATGTGCCGAAAACCCGCATCGTGCTTTTCGAGGCCGGAGTGGCCGCCGCCAACGGGCTTTCCCGCCGCGATGCGCTGGCTTCGATAACGATCGATGCCGCCAAAATTCTGGGGCTCGATGAGCGCATCGGTTCGATCGAAAAAGGCAAGGACGCCGATCTGGCGATGTACGACGGCGATCCCTTCGAATACGCGACCCATTGCACCGGAACGATGATCGGAGGGAAAATCGTCAGCCAAGTCCTCCGCTAAAAAAAACGGGCTTTCGGAAAAACCAAAGACCTTTTTCGAAAGCCCGTTTTTTTTATTTGGCCTGCCGACATTTTCCCTTCGGACTTTTTTAACCCCCTTGTTTTCCGCAAAAAAACGGCAAAAACCCGTCACCAAAAAAATTGAAGAGGAGAAAAGCTCAGTTATGAATCCCGAAAATTCCGCGCCCCGACAAGCATCTTTTTCAAACAAATTTACCATTCGTTTGTGGCTCCTGCCGGTTTTGCTCCTGATCGGCATCCTCGCCTTTCACCGACCGGCCCTCGCTCAACCCGAGGGTGCGGTCGGGGCCATCGAGGCGGTCGAAGAAAAACCGGCCCCCAAGGTTTCCGGAGCGAGCGGGCGCATCTCAGCGAACGGGGGAGCCGGAGCCACTCAACAAAAAACGGCCCCGACCAAATCATCGGGAAAGAGTTCCGGAAAAAGCTCGGCCAAAAAAAACAGATCCGTTTCCAAAACGACGGCCAAATCGCCCGGCCCGAAATCGACTTCCCCGAAGGCCTATGACGGTTTCGTTATCGGCGATAAATATACTTTCCTGAATTTCGAGATAGCCGAGATGGTGCGACCGGTTTACACCATCAAAGCCAAAGAGGCCGGCGCTTCCGGGTTGGTTCAGGTCGAGGTCCTGATCGAAACCGACGGAACGGTTTTAACCGCCAAAGCACGAACCGGAAACGAACTTCTTCATCCCGAAGCCGAAAAGGCGGCGTTGGCCACCAAATTCAACAAACCATCGGTTTACGGCAAACCGGCGCGGGCGATCGGTTTCGTGGTTTACCGGTTCGGCAAAAGGGAGGAATGAGGCGTAAAAATGATTTAGCCGAGTTTTCGTTCACCGAAGAAAGGGGTTTTCAAAGGCAAATATGAAAGCGATCACCTGTTCACAATGTGGGGCCGTCATCAAGAGAATCCGGATCAGGGACAAATACGCCCACTGCGATTACTGCGACGCGGTCTTTCCGATCGAAGAGAAAAAGGTGATCGAAATCCCCTCTCCGCCCGGCGAAGATCAAACCCAACAGCTGAGCAATTGGGAAATTTACCTGAGAAACCGGGAGGAAGTGAAAAAAAAGTACCCCGAACCGGTCATCCCGGTTGAAACCGAAGTTGACGACCTGGCTCTTTTTAAAATAGTCGCTTTTCTTTCGATTATCGCGGCCGTGGTTTTCGGGGCAATAATTTTGAAGAAAGGTTTTTCGGATTCAAAAATTGAAAACAAACCCGCCCAAACCCATAAACGAACGGTCTATGAAAACCCCGGACCGACGCCCTGCCCCGGTATCACCGTCTGGAGCGTTCCGCTCTATTTCGAGAACGACACCCATTACATTGAAAAACCGAAGCTCGATCTGTCGAAATTGCCCACTTGTGATAAACGAGAATTAAAAACGACCATTTTTTCCGATCAAAACGATCAGGTCGAAGTCAGGGTAACGGTCGATAAAAACGGAAATGTTACCGAAGCCAAAGCCGTTTCCGGGGACGAGTTTCTGCGCGGACCTGCCGAAGAGGCGGCCCGCAAATCCTTGTTTACCAAACGGCCGAAACCTCAGAAAAGGACGATCAAATACTACTTTATTCTTTAGCCAAGCCGTTCCCGATAAAAAAATTCGGACTCCAATTCCGGTTTCATTTGTTTCAATCGGCCCTTTCGATCAAAACGACATCGCTCAGGTAGGATGAGCGCGAAACGGCCAAACGGGTTCCGTCCGGCGACCAGGCGAAATCATTCAGATATTTGGTTTTGAAATTGGTGACCGGTTTCGGCTCGCCGCCGTCGAGCGGCAATTTCCAGAGGTTTCCGACATTTCCCTCGACTCCGATGAAAAACAAACTCCGGTCGTCCTCGGCCCACAGGGTTTTGCTTTCCTTGAGTGCGGAGGGCACGTCAATAAGGCGTAAAACCTCGCCGCCCCCGACGGGCATAAAGCCGATCTTCCATTTGTCTTCCGAGATCTGAAAAAAACTGATCTGATCGCCGCTCCTCGAAAGAACGCCCCATTTGGCCCGAAAATCAGCCAATGGAGCCGGAGAACCGCCCTCCGCCGTCGCTTTCCATAAATGCGGTTGAGAGAGAATTCCCCTCTGAAAAATGAACGTCCCCTCATCCGGCGAGCAATCCGGGTAAGCGTCCGCCTCTCCCTCGGTCATTTGTTTCAGTCCGGTTCCGTCGGCGTTGACCCGCCAGAGGTTCGATTTACCGGAAAGCCAGGAAACGAAAATGATGTATTTCCCGGCGGGTGTAAAACACATTCCGCGCCGGTCGACTTCGGCTCCGTTCGTCAGTTGGCGACGATTTTTTCCGTCCGGTTCGATCTGCCAGAGATCGCCCGCTCCGTCGGCCAGGGAACGGAAAACGATCTTGTCGTCCGGAGTCCAGAGAAGCGGATTTAAACCGCCCACCTCGGAGGCGATTTCCCGGAAAGAACTCTCCCCTGCGGCGGGATCTCCGACATAAATGCCGTTGATCGAAGCGGTTTGCAAAGCCATAAACGATTGCCCCCCGGCGCTGGTGTTGATCTCGTAATATTCGTTCGGATCGTCGGTAACCGGGCTGATCTCCCCGGCCGGTTCCGAGACCAGCCAGATCTGATTTTTCGCCGCATTCTTTTCGCTTCCCGCCAGCAGCAAACCGTCCCCCTCACTTCGCCACGCAAAACTGGTTACGTCGTGCCAGCGCCTTTCGCTTAAAGGGCTTTCGGTTCCGTCCTTGACCCTGACCCCGACCAGCAAGGCGTAATTCGATTCGGCTTCAAGATGATTGACCAGACAGGCGATGGTTTCGCCGTCCGGGGACCAGGCGACAAACGGGCCGTCAAAAATGAAGGTGTTGGGCTGGGGTTTTTCAGCCAGCACCCGCCGGTTGGTCCCGTCGGCTTCGGCGATCATCAGGTAGTTTTTTTCCGAAGCCGAATCCGGCTGAACGTAGGCGAAACGCCGTCCGTCCGGAGAAAAGGAAATGGCGTGAGTGGCTATTCCGGTCACCTCCTGCGAAACGCCTCCGAGCGTCGGGATCCGGAACAGACGGGCATCGGCCCGGTCGAAAGAAAAAAGGTTGTAATAGATCTGGGTTTCATCCGGAGAGAACGTCACTCCCCAAAATTCATCTTTGACGGGCGGAACGATCCGCTGGTCGTTGGCCACCCCGGTCTGCCGGACCCAGAGGCTGTTGCCTTCGGCTTCCCCCAAAACGTAAGCGACGAACTTTCCGTCCCGGGACATGGTCGCGGCCGCCACCCGGCCGTTATTGGTCAAACGGGTGATCCTTATTTTTTCAAAAGCCGGCGTCCTTTTGGCCCGCAAAAAATAAGCGCCAACCATCAAACTGAGACCCGCCAAGATCGCGACCGCCGCCCCAAGCCAAAAGCCCAGACGCTTCCGTGCGGCCCTCCCGTTAATCGCCAGATCCCTTTCCCCGACCTCCGGCCCCGGCGATCCCTTCATTCTTTTTTCAACTCCGGCGACGGGCGGTTGATCCGATGTTTCCAGATCTTCCGATTCGGTTTCGATCGTGATCCGCGAGAGCATTTCGGTTTCGATCAAAAGGTGCGCCCCTTCCCGGTCAAATACTTCTCCCGTAAACCTGTAGCCGAAGCCGGGAACCGTTTCGATAAAGCGGGGCTTTTTGGAATTTTCGCCGAGAGCCTTGCGAATTTGCGAGATGTAAACCGTCAGATTGGATTCTTCGACGATCTGATCTGACCAGACCCGCGAGAAAAGTTCGTCTTTTTCCACCAGTCGGCCGTTCTTTTCGACCAGCGCCAAGAGCAGATCGAAGGCCTTGGCCGGGAGCGGCAAAACCCTCTCGCCGCGTCGGAGTTGGCGGTTTCCCGGATCAAGCTGAAAATCCTCAAACTGATAAATCCGCTGGGTCTCTCTTTTCATTTTCGCCTTCGGAAAATATTCGGAAAAAATTTGGAAAAACTTTAAGACTTTCCGCCTCGATCCGCACCATAATGACTCCGTTTCAAAAGCCCGCCCGAACTTCCGGCCTCCCCTTGTCGCAGTGAGGCGATTATAGCAAAAAGCGGTTCGGGCAAGGAAGAAATTTTTGAGGGGAAAACCATGCGTCGGCAAAGAAAAAAAACGGTGATAACAATGGAGGTTTTACAACGGACGGTGGTTCGGCCAGACTCCGCCAAATTCAACGCTCTTTGTCCGGTTTGCCTGTCGGAAAGCGTCTTTCTGACCCCGAACGAGGTCATCGCCGGATGGGTTTTGTCCGCCCGCGATCTTTTTCGGTTGATCGAATCGGGCGAGATCCATTTTCTGGAAACCCCGACCGGTCAACTGTTCGTCTGCCCGAATTCGCTTGAAGGGTTTGAAAAAAGGTGAACAATTCCCGCCCCTCAAAAAAAGGAAACCAAAAGGAGGAAAACTATTTATGATTGCGGTTCCCTACCCCCATATGGTTCTCAATGCTCATAACAATCCGGGAGTCGATTTCAAAATGTGGAATTCCTGGAAAGTCCCCGAAAGCACGAGCGTTTCCAGCATGGTGAGTTGGATCGCCAAAGTCGCCCGCGGCGCTCCCGGAGGATGTTTGTCCACTTTGATCTTTAACAGCCACGGACAACCCGGTCAGATCAATATCGGCTATTGCATCAGTCTCAGCAAGGTCGGTCTTTTTAACATTCTGCGGGACGAGAATCTGGTGGAACGGATCTGGATCGTCGCCTGCAATGTTGCACGGATCGACAAGGCCGGAACCAAATCGGACGGAAACTATTTTTGTTACCGGCTGGCTCAGGAATCGGGAGCCTTCGTCCGGGCCGGCAACGGCAGGCAATGGGGTTTTCCCGATCTCCCGTTTATCGATGAGGTTCCTTATGGTTACATCGACGATTGGAACGGGACGGTTTACTCGTGGAACCCGAGGGGCGAATTGATCGGGGTCGATAAAAACGACTAGTTCATTTTCCGGCGGATGGTTTTTCGGCTCTTCAAAAAACACGCGTTTTCTCAGTTGCCGATCCGCCGGACGAGATCGACAAATCTCGGATCGGAGCGAACCGGATCGAATTGGGGATTGTACTTGAGGTTGATGACCCAACGGTCGCGGTGTTCGAAGGATTTTTCGAGCCAATCGAGGGCCACCTGATCCTCTCCCAAAAAGACGTAACAGGCGGCGAAATCCCACGCCAGAAAGAATTCCGGAGCCGCCTTCATCTGTTCCAGCCATTCTCTCCAAAAACCTTTCCAGCCGCCCTGACGGGCCGCCTCTTTCAATTTTTCAAGTTGTTCGGGCGTTTTTCCGCCCAGTTTTTCCGTCGATTTCAACCAGGCATCGATCGCTTCGCGGTCCATTCCTTTTTGATGAAAGGCCAGCGACTGAAAGGCGTAAACCCAGGCGAAGTCAGGCGCCAGTTCGATCGTTCTTCCGGCCGCTTCCAGAGCACGGTCATATTCTCTCGTCGTGTAATAAAAGCCGACCACGTTGGTTCCGATGATCGGCGAGACCGGATCGAGTTCCTGAGCCTTGAAGACCTCCTTTTTGGCAGCTTCAAACCGGCCCCGAGCCATCAAAAACTCGCCGTACCATTGGCGGGCGGTGGCGTAGTTGGGATTCAATTCGATCGCCTTCTTAAATTCTCTTTCGGCTTCGGTGAATTTCCAATCGTAAAAGGCCAGAGTGTAGCCGAGAGAGGCGTGAGCCTCGGCCAGATTTTCGTCTATTTCAAGCGCCTTTTGAGCCGCCGTTCGGGCGCGTCCGAAGCCGGTTCCGGCCGGCATCACCCGGTATTCCCCGAGCAACTGGTAACAATCGGCGATGCCGGTGTAGGCCAGAGCGTATTCCGGGTCCGTTTCGACGGCTTTTTCGAAATATTCGAGCGCGGTTTTCAGATCCGCCGGATTTCGCTTGTTCCAGAAATACCGCCCCTTGAGGTAGGCCTGATAAGCCTCGGGATTTTCCGTGTAGTGTTTGTTGAACCGCTTTTCCTCGGAACCGGTCAATTCCAGCGCCAACGACTGTGCCACCTGAGTGGAAATATTATCCTGAAGCATAAACAGATCGGTCGAGCGGGCGTCGAACTTCCCCGCCCAGAGAGGTTTGCCATCCTCGCTGCTCAGCAATTGAACCGTCAGGCGCAGACGCTCGCCGTCCTTTTGAATGATCCCCTCCAGCACCGCATCCACCTGCAATTCTCCGGCGACCTTGACGGGATCGGCGATCTGACCCTCATATCTTAAAATCGAACTGGTCGGCCGGACGATTATTTGTTTCAGATTGCTGAATTTGGTGATGAGAGCGTCCGCCATCCCCACCTTTAACGCCCGGTCCTCCTCGGTTTCACCGATCATCCTGAAAGGCAAAACGGCGACCGACCGAATTCCCCCAACCCCCGGCCTTTCGGCCACCCTCGACCGCCAGTAAAAGGCCAGCGCCAGAAGCAGGATAAAAAAGATTCCGGAAACCAAGATCCATCCCCTTTTGCCGAACGAATCTCTTGTCTGTGAACCGGGGAACGGGCGATCCTTGATTCCCGCTTTTTTTTCGCCCTCTCCGGCGGCCCCGTCTTCGGCCGGTTCGACTCGTCCTTCGAGGAAATTTACCGGAGCCGTAAAACGGTAACCGCTTTTGGAAACGGTTTCGATGTATTTGTTTTCGGCGTCTTCACCGAGCGCCTTTCTCAGTCTGGAAACGGTGCGGGCCAGAGTCGAGGCTTCGACGTTGGTATCGGCCCAGACGATCTCCAACAGCTCCTCCTTTTCGATCAGATAACCGCCCTTTTCGACCAGAATTACCAGCACCTCGAAAACCTTCGGAGGCAGAGAAACAATCTCGTTCTTTTGAAACAAAAGCCTTTCGGACGGAAACAAACGAAATTCGCCGAACTCGTAAAAGCCGGCTTTTGGCTTATTTACATCTTGTTTCATAAATCCACTTCGGATGCGCTTTTTCCCGTCATTCAACGAACCGCGTGTTTTCGATCAGAACGACATCGCTGAAACTTTTGCTCCTGACAACGGCCAGATTTTTTTCGTCGGACGAGACGGCAAAATCGGCCATCCATTGCGATTTGAAACCGGTGATCGGTCGGGGCTCACGGCCGGGTTCCGACGGCAAAGACCAGATGTTGCCGATCCCGCCGTCAGCCCCGATGTAAAACATCGAGTTGTTTTTCGCCGACCAGTAGATCCGGTCTCCCTTGTGATTCGAGGGAACGTTCAGGGTTTCCGGCAAAAGTTCTCCGGTTTTTCCGGTAAAACCGACCCGCCATTTGTCATCCCTCATTTGAAAGAACGAAACCCGTTCCCCGCCAACGGCGACGGCCGGCCATTTCGAATTGAAACCGGTCAGTCGGCTCTCTCCCCCGCCCGACAGGGAAACCTGCCACAAACGGGGGTTGGAGAACATTCCTCTTTGAAAAACGACCGTGTCATTGTCGGGGAGACAACGGGGAAAGGCGTCCTCGCCGCCGGTTGTCAATTGGGTCAGATTTTTTCCGTCCGGATCGATCCGCCATAAATTCAGCCCCCCCGAACGCCAGGAGGAGAAAACAATGGATTTTCCGTCCCGCGACAGACATAATCCCCGCGAAGCCACCTCGGCGTTGACCGTCAACTGCCGCCGGTCTCCGCTTTCCGGGTCAATTTTCCAGAGGTTCGAGCGGCCGTCCTTATTTGACCGGAAAATTATTTCGCCGTTGGGAGTCCATTCGACGGGACTTAAATCGCCGACCTCGCTGACTATTTCCCGAAAATCCTCCGAACCGTTTTCCCCGACGAAGATCCCGTTGATCCCGGTGGTTTGAATCGCCGCCAGGATTTGTCCGTCCGAGGCCAAACTGACCTCGTAATACTGGTTAAGATCGTTGGTGATCTTTTGCGGTTCTCCCGAACCGTACGGAACGAACCAGATCTGATTCGGAGCCGAAGGAACGTCTTTGGCCGAAACCACCAATCCGCCCGCATCTTTGACCCAGTCGATCCCGGTCACCTCGAACCAGCGTTTGGAGTTGATCGAAAACTCGTTCCCGTTTTCCGGGTCAAATCCGACGATCTCGGTGAAATTTCCCTTGTCGCCGGTTCGCCCCACCAGACCGGCTATGACTTTGCCGTCCGGCGACCAGGAAACCGGATTGACCATGAACTTAAAGGTTTCCGGATAGCTCTTTTTGGCGACGATCCGCTGATTTTCCCCATCCGTATCAGAAACGGTCAATGCGTTGTAGCTCTCATCCGACTGACTTTTGATATAGGCCATCCGGCGCCCGTCGGGCGAAAACGCGACCCGGGCCGAACTGACATTCGGTATCTTTTCTTCGACCCCGCCGAGCGTCGGCACGCGGAAAAGTTCGAGATCGATCCGGTCCGCCGAAAACAGATTGAAATAAATGAAACCGCCATCGGGCGAAAAAGTAAGCCCCCAGAACTGAGCCTTTTGGGGAGAAAGGATCTTTATATCGCTGGCCGTTCTTATCTGCCTGAGCCACAAACTGTTGCCATCGCTTTCGGCCAGAACATAGGCCAGATATTTCCCGTCCGGCGAAAGCGCGACGCATTCGACCTTCCCGCTGTTGGTCAGCCTCGTCAGTTTTGGAGCCGGGAACAGGGAGGCGGGCCGCCCCCGGGGAATCAAATGGTAGATTCCGAGGACCAGAAAAGCCAGCATCAGGATCGCACCGGCCCGTAACACCCAACGGTTGAGACGAAAACCGGCAGTTTCGTTTTCGCTGGCAACCGGCCGGTCAACCGCCGCTTTGACCGGATCGGAAGTTTCATTCTCTTCGATGACGATGCGGGAAAGGCGGTGTTTTTCGATGATGATCTCCGGCCCCCTCGCCCCCGAAACATCCGCCACGAATTTGTAGCCCTTTCCGGGAACCGTGATCAAATACCGGGGTTGGCCAACGGTCTCGCCCAAAGCCTTTCTCAACACCGAGATCTGAACCGCCAGATTTGACTCTTCGACAAACTGATTTTCCCAAACCCGATCAAGAATCTCCCCTTTGGTAAGCACCCGGCCGTTGTTCTCGATCAGACAGACAAGCAGATCAAAGGTCTTGGCGTAAAGCTCGACCGGGCGGCCGTCCCGGAAAAGCTGGCGGTGAGTTCGGTTGAGTTCAAATTCATCAAAAGAGATTTTTTGTTCGATTTCTCCGTGCATCAACAACTCCTTTTTTTTCAAAAAACCGATCTTCAGGCCTCCGTTCGCCGTACCGTCGCCCCGCTCGGAAAGTGTTTTTTTTTTGAAGATTTTAACACAGCCAAAACCAAAAATTATTTCGTTGAGCTTTTTCCCCGCCCGGCAAGTTACGACTCCAAAAACAAAAACTATTTATTTGACCGTTTTGAAGATGTTTTTTGCGGTTAGAGAGATGTTTCGGCCCGCCGTTTTCGGCCCCGGATAATAAAACCCGGAAAATGTTTTTTGCGGACCGAACGTCCATTTTTAGATTTTTTAATAATTTTTTGCCCGCGTTTTTAAGACTTTTAGGAACTGTTTCTGAAAAACTGCTCGCGTAAAAAACGGACCGGAACAGTTTTTCCCGGAAAAGATCGGTTTTTCTTCTTGAACTCTGAAGGATTTTTTGAAGTTGGGAAGAAAGAGTTACAACCCGAAACGGCCCCGGTCAATTGTTTGGAAAAATAAAACGAGGATTAAAAGTTATGATGTTTTATGTTGAGATCTCGGACGAAGACGGCAAGACGTTCAATATGGAAATTTTCCACCCCCTGTCTCCTTTTTCCGACCCTCTTTTTACCTACCAGGGAACCTGGAGAACTCTGGATAAGGGTTTTATCCGTTACAACCACGGAACCAATAAGACTTATAAATCGCCCGGAACATCTTTCACCTTCGATCTTTATCTCTTTAATCTTAAAAACACCTGGGGGATAAGACTTAATCAATTCAATCACTTGATTCTGGGACCAAACATGCAGGGCAGCGGAACCGTCATTCAGCCCTGGGTTTTGTCTCTGAGGCCGGGCTTCATTTCCTGGAGGATCTATTTCATGTTTTAGGAGCGTTTGAATATGCCGGATATGCTGTTTGACCTAAATATTTTCAACGCCAAAAAAAAGGCGGTCGACCGGACGACGATCAACCTCAACGGGAAACCGGACGGGAATTACGGCGGGGCTTTGATCAACACCTGGAGCATCCGGGATCTCAACTCCCCGGCCGCCGGCTGGAGCTGGGGCACGAACGCGCTTTTCGACAACGGGAGTTGGGACGTGACGTGGCTCCGGGTCAAGGACCACCGGATGGCCGTCTGGCATCTGAATTACATCATCTGTAATTCCCCGACCTCACGGCATGACCAATCACATCAAACCGGCGGCGGGCGGATCCACGAAACCAAGAATCCGGACTCCAACGGCTCCCGATTCGATTGGAAAGTAAAATGTTTGGCCGGTTGCCATATCGACTGAAAGCCAAATGTCCATCATCTATTTTTAAGGAGAATTATGGGATATATCACTAGAACAAATAAAGGAACGGGTTTTTATCAATTGCCGGAAGCAGGTCTCGGTTATTATCTGGGGCGAAAAGAGGCCGGCAGGGTCTGGGGCCAGCCCTTTCTGATCCTCTTTCTGCTTGAGTTGGGCGAGAGATGGTTTTCGCTCCGGGGCAATTCCCCTTTCGGCGTCGGCGATTTGGCCGAGGAGGACGGAAGGGAAATCCGCGACCACAACAGCCATCGCTTCGGGAGCGCGGTCGATCTTTATATCTTTCACAAAAACGGCCTCCGGCGAAACGATTTTCTGAACCAGGTCTCTTGTCTCGATAAAACCACTTACGATCAGGATACGACCCTGGAGTTTGTAAAATTGATCAAGAATTTCAGCGCCCGTTACGTTATGCAGCAAATTCTCTTCAATGACAATCAGGTCAATCAGGAGGTCAATAAAGTCGGCGGCCATCCCCCGGTAACCGACGATTCAAAGACCAAGCAAAGCCAGGGCCAGCATTACGATCACATTCATATTACGTTCAACGGCAAAAGCCCCTATTCGCCCAAACAGATCGTGGAAATTCTGGAAAACAAAAAAAGTCCCTTCGCTTCGCCCCATAAATGCAATTTGTATTGAACCGGGGGGCATCCGCAAAAAGTTGGGGTTAAACGGTCTTTTAACTCATCTTTTTTGTTTTTCGGAAATTCGTTTCCGATCCTAAACGGCCGCTTCCGGGACTTTTTTTCAGTGTTTCCTCAAAAAAAAGATGTGAAAGAGAAAGAGTTTTTTGCGCGATCTACCCAAAAAGGTTTTTGCAGTTCAAAGAGCCGGGGGAAATGACCCGCCGGGCCGCCGCCATCGAGTCGTTGGTGGACGTTTGGCCCCAGAATCGGAACTCCTTCTTCTCAATTTAGCGCCGCCGGTTTCACTGAAATCAAAACCCTTTGCAAAACTCCATCCGTGATTCGCTTGTGGAAGAAGAAAGGGAGGGCGGAAATCATTTCCGCCCTCCCTTTCTTCTCTCGGGTCGATCAACTCTACTCGACCCGGACGAAATCCGTGCCGGTTCGTCCGAAGGTCTCGGGATGATACATCTCCTCGGCCTTGGCCGGCGGGACGACGAATTGTCCGGGGGTTGTGGCACGGGCGACGTAGGAGTAGTTGTAGACTCCTTCCCACAGCAACGAGGCGAAGGCCTCGGCCCGTTCGTCGCGGAAATTCTGATGTTCGAACCAGTATTGCCGCCACCACCAGTAACCGCGTCCGTAGGAGCGACTGCCGTATTCGATGACCGAGGTGTTGCCCCCGGCATCCGAAGGAATCTGCTCGGTTACGGCCAGCGCCGGATTGAGAATTTCGAGTCCGGCCGGCAGTGGATCGACCAGCGCGACGTGATACCGTCTGGCCTGCGCGATCATCGTCAGACGAACGCGAACGCGCGCGCCGGACTTGAAGACCCATTTGCCGTCCGTCTCCTGCCGGACATCGGCCGGATCGTCAACCGCCTCGTAGGTCCTCAGAACCGTAAACCCGTAATCGGCGGGTTTCAGGTTGAGGTTCTTCGGCGCGTAATTCATACCGATCCGGTAATAAAGTCGGCCCGCTCCCTGTTTGTCGAGGATCAGATTCGAAGCCCCGCCCTGATCCATCAGATATTTCATCGGGATGTTGAGCTGGTTGGAATCGACCGAACGGCCCTTGAACAGCCGTTCTCCGGCGTAAGTTCCGCCGAGCCAGATCCTGGTTACGAAATCGGGCGTCACCTTCTCGTAAGCCTGGAAGTATTTATCCAGCGCGAGCAGGATAAAGACGTTTTCCTGTGTGTTCGACCAGCGGCCCTTGGTCCGGTGATCCAGCAGACCGCGAACCAGTTTCGGGATCAGATCGTTGTTCTGATCGGCTTTCAGGAAGGCTTCTAGCAGAACGCCGTCGGCCCGCCGGTTCGAATACATTATGAGCCACGCCCCGTCGCCGTAATCGGTCACGAAATTGGCGTGAGCCGCCGTTTCGGTCGTCCGGTTCAACAGGAAACGCTTGATCGCTTCGACCTCCGAAGCCGATCCCTTGTCATCGGCCAGAACCGACATCACCCAACCGAGAGCCTCGAAAGGCATCTTCTCCAGACCGGCTTCGGCCAGCAGTTTTTTGGCCTTGGCGGCGTCTTTATCGCCCATCAGATCCCGAACGTAAAGCGCGTAGGCCGAGATCGTCCAGCGAACCGAAGCCGGGTAATAGGATTCGTAATGCTTTTCGATGTCCTTCAGATAAGGCTTGACCCGATTGAGCATCTCATCCGGCACGTCATAACCCTTGGCTTTGGCCAGGATCAGGGCGTGCGCGGCGTGAGCCGTAACGAACGGATATTTGTAGCGTTCGCCGTCGCGCCGCCAGAGACCGAAATAGCCGTTGGAATTCTGCCGCGACTGCAAGATGGCGACGTCCTTGGCAAACCTCGCCTTCAGTTCGGCGTCGGTCGGAACTTCCTTGGCCTTGAAAGCCTTGAGCACATCGCGCAGAGCGGCCACCGAGATCATCCGCGAAGAGACCTGTTCGGTGCATTCGAACTGATAGGTCTGGAGATAGATAAAGGCATCGGTCAACTCCTGCAATTGGGTCGAGGAGGTCGTAACTTCGAGACCGCCGAACTGCGGATAAACGTCGCCCGGAGCCTGAACCGGCTGAACGATGGCCCCGTTCTGATCGGTCGTCCCGTAGGTGGCGAAGGCCTCGGTCGTCGCCGGAGTCCAGACCGGCAGAGAGATCTCGGCCGCGTCGGAGAATTTGCCGGAACTGACCGCAAACTGGAAGCGGGCCGTGCCGGCCTTGTCGGCATCGACCGGGAATCGAACCTCGACCCGGTCGTTGGCCGGAACATCGACCCGGCGGCCGCCTCCGGCCGTCAGATTGGCGTTCGAAGCGCGAACGGCCACATCGACGGTCATCGGTTTGTCGGTCTGATTCTGAACGACGACCGGCAGTTCGATCTTGTCGCCGAAGTTCATAAAGCGCGGAGCCGAGGGGCGAACCATCAAAGGCTGACGGGCCGTGATCGAAGATTCGCCCTTGCCGAACCGCTTGCCCTGATCGACCGAAACGGCCATCACCCGGTAGCGGGTCAGGTTGTCGGGCAATTTGACGTCAACCACGGCTTTGCCGCCCGAATCCGTCCTGACGGTCGGAGCGAAGACGGCCAGAGCGTTGAAGTTCTGGCGGAGATTGATGTTCTCCTGCTGACCTCCGCTCTCATCTCTTTCGCGGTCACTATCTTTGGCCTCCGATTTGGCCATTCTGGCGGCCATCGGTTTGGCCGGCGCGGCGTTGCCCACTCTCATCTCAGAAACCTCGGCCCCATCCACCATCAGATCAGCCGGCGGCGGGGGCGGCGCGACATCATCGGGATTTCCCAGAAGAATGTCCTTGCGCAGATGATAATCGGTCGTCCCCTCGCCGCGCAGGGTGTAAAACGTGTTGAGAGGGTTGGCCAATTGGTAGCCGCTCAAAGCCAAAACGCTTTCATCGACCACGACGACGGCCACTTCGGTGTTGGAAACGGGTTCTCCGTTCTTATCCGTTACGGCCAGATCGATCTTGGTCGAACCGCCCGGTTCCAGTGTCTTGTCCTGCGGTTCGGCCGCCACCGTCAACTGGCGCGAAGCGGTCGAGATCGGCAGATTGATGGCACCGCTGGCGTAGGCGGGCCGTTTCGAGAGTTTGTCGTTGACCTCGCCCTTGTCGTCGGTCCGGGGCGCGGAGCCGACCAGATCGACCTGCGCGTAGATGTTCGGCAGGTATTTTTCTTCGAGCGGGATCTTGAGGATGATCGAGGATTCTTTCATCGTAAACCGTTCGGTCTTGACGATCCCGTCGCGCCTCAGGGTCAGAACGCCCTCGGCCGGCGTGAACGGCGCGAGAACCAGGATCTCGGCCGTATCGCCCGGCTGATAATCCTTTTGATTGGGAATGATCTGGGCTTCTTCCTGTTCGACGTTGCGTTTCGGGATGGTCTTGCCGCCCGCGACCCAGATGGTGAACTCGCTTTCGTTCAAACGCTCGCGGTCGTCCATGATGGTCGCCGTGATGGTGTAGCGCCCGCCCGCCTTGGCGACGAACTTGCACGAAACGCCCTTGTCGGCCGATTTGATCTCACAGGTCTGATCGTCGATCGTTTTCTCCTGCCAGCCTCCTTTGTCAAAGACCCAGTCCTTCAAAACCGCATGGATCGAGATGTCGCGACCGGCGACGAGTTTGCCGTCGATGTCCGAGACGATCGATTCGACCTCGATGTTCTCGCCCTTTTGAACAAAGGTCCGCGGCGAACGGATGCCGACGTAAAGATCGGCCGGATGGACCAACAGGGAGGTCGAACTCGACCAGGTCTGCCGGTTGACGTCCTGGACCGACGAAGAAGCGACGATGTTGTAGGGGCGCGGCGGTTTGACCGAATCGAAATCGATCTTGAGAACATGTTTTCCGCCGGCGTCGGTAACGCCCTTGAAATACTGCGAATTGCCGCCGCCGTAATAACGGTCGTAACTGCGCCACCAGGGAATCCAGGTCCCGAAGGTGTAATCGCCACGGTTGGGCGGCGTGTAGCTGGTCGGCGTGGCCGTTACGGTCCAGTTGACGTCCGCATTGGCCAGACCGCCCCCGGCGTAGTATTTGGCTTCGACCGAAACGCGCGCGTTCCCGCCGACCAAATGCGGGGCTTCGGTTTCAACCTTGGAGGAAACCTCGAATTCCGGCCGTCGGAATTCCTGAATCTGGAAACCGTGTCCGTAGGAACTTCCCGACAGACCGCTGTTGGTCGAAAGGTCGATCCGCGAATAACCCAGATTGGCGTTATCGGGAATCGAGAATTTGAAATCGAACGCGCCGAAGGCGTTGAGATTGGCCGTTCCCTTGGCGATCTCGTTGTTGCGGGCGTCCTTGACCGAAAAATTGAGCCCGCTGGCCCGGTCGCCGAGCGCCTCGACGTCGCCGAGTTTTCCGGTCTGGTAAACCCGGATGTAGCCTTTGACCGAAACTTCTTCTTTCGGCCGGTACATCTTCCGGTCGTCAAAAACGAACCAGCGCAATGTTTCGCTCTCGCCTTTCTTGTACCAGTTCCCGCTTTGACGCCAGTAATAATCGGAGTTTTCCGGCAAGAAAGCGACGTCCTTGCCGCTTCGGGCGATGAGCATGTTCTGATCCGAAGAAGCCGAATCCGGCAGGGGCAGACGCAGAATGCCGCCGTCTCCGGTGAGGTTGGTCTGGGCCGGTTCGACCGATTCGGTTTCGACCGGCTCTCCGTTTTGATCGACCGATTCGATCTCGCCCGGCTGGGAACTTCCCCAATTCCAGAGCCAGTTCCACCAGGAGGTCACAGTGCCTTCATCATTTTCGGCCGTCTGGCCGCCCGACACTTGCTTGCCGTTCGGGTAGATCGAAAGTTCGACCCCTTTGAGCGGTTTCCCGGTCTTCAGATCGGTGGCGAAACCGATCAACTCCTGTTTGTCGACAAAAGCGTCGAGGCCGATCTGGGTCGCCTCCGCCCAGACGAAGATTCTCGTCCGGTCGTATTTATCGCGTTTGGCCGTCGGTTCGATGTCGATGATGACGTTGCCGAAACCGCCCGACAGAGCCTCGGCCAGATCGATCCGGGTTTCGACCATCTCATCCGGTTTGCTCTGGATCGAAACGGTCCGGTTGACGACCAACTGGCCCGGAATGGTCGGACGTTTGGTGTCGTCGTCGTAATTGATCCGCCGGACGTAGTCCTGGAATTGGTGAAAATCTTCCGGCTTGACCCGGTAAAGTTTCAGTTTGACCGACTTGTGATTGGTCGAATAGATCGAATAGGCCGGTTTGGCCGTCGGGTCGAGGACGACGAAATTCCCGCCCTGCGAATAGAGACTGAGCGGCGCACTGCCGACCTTGAAGGTGGCGTTGGCCGGTTCCTGAAGGTTCTGTTCAAAGGTGTCCCGGAGGGCGTCGCTGACCGTTACCTTGTAGGTCGTGTTTCCTTTTTTAACGCCCTGAAAATAAATGTAACTTCCGCTCGGATAAATGCTCAGGCCCTCGATCTTCGGTTCGACCGTCACCATCGACTGTTCGAATTTGCTCGAATCGATCGGATTGGTGAACTGCATGTACCAGTTGTCGAAAGGCGTGCAATCGGGTTTTCTCTCGTAACCGCAAACGGCCTTGACGAACTTCATCGCGCCGAAAGTGCGGAAACCGAAATTCTGAGGCGCTTCCGTTTTCAAAGGGCCTTCGGCGGAAGCCGTTCCCTTTTCCACGGTAACCGTAATGGGCGAATCGGCGGGCAGGGCGTCGCGCGTGCCGCCCTCGGCGTTTACTGCCCGAAAAGCCAGCCAGCGTTTCGGCTGGGCCTGATTGATGTAATAAGAAATGCTGCCTTCGGTTTTGACCTCGTCCTCGGTGGCCAGCCGGATCGGCAGTTTCTTGCCCTTGCCCGCGACGGTGATGGTTTTGATCACCTCGGAGGGATCGATCTCCTGATCAAAAGAAATGAAAATAAGAGCGTCGCGTTTGGTCACGTTCCCGTTGGGGTACATCATCTCGACCGACGGAGGCGGGGTCGTAAAATTCCAGGCGACATCTTTTTCAAGGGTTTGCCCGGTGGCCGATTTGGTTCCGGCCGGGATGCGGACAGTGTATTTGGTGGCCATCCGAAACCGTTTGGTGGTATCGAACATGAGGGTTTTCGTCCCCAGCCAGCGCCATTTCCCCTCGGCTTCCGGCATCAGTTGAACCGGAACCACCTGAGCCGCCTCTTCCTGCGAAGTGACGGCGACCATCGGATGAGAAAAAGTAACGCTCAGATCGGGGGCCAGTTTGACCTCGCCTTCGGGCGAAAAACGCAAAACCTGCAAAGTGTCGCCCAGATTCTGAGGCGGCAAACCGCGCTCGCCGTCGGCCGGAAACTTGACCGGAATCTTGGTGCCGGTTTTGGGAGCGGGCAATGTTCCGATCCGTTTGGCGAAATCGGTCTGATCGTCCTTTTCGGTTTTGATCTCCGGCAGGCGCTTTAAGAGGCCCGAAGTCTCGCCCTCGGAAAGCGGGTCGGTTTCGGCCGGCGGTTGTTTGGTTCTGTCGCCGGCGCCTTCTTCTCCTTCGCTCAGGCGAAAGGTCAATCCATTTGGTATGTCGTCCATATTTCTGTTAATAGTTTTCCCCCGCACGGTCTGGGCGTTGGCCATTTGGACCAATTGGAAGCCGACGGGCGTAATCAGGCTGAAATAAACCGCCAAAATCAATATAAATGAAATCGTCTTTTTCATAATTCAAGTTGTCCTTGTAGAACGTGATCGCTAAAGTGAGCGCGAAAAGGGGAAAGGATTAGTTTTGCGCCCTTATCTTACCTCAAAAGTTGTTTTTAAACTAGCAGAATTCGATCCATGCCAGTCTTAGAACGAATTGGAAAAACTAAACTTGCAGGAAGGGGATTTTGGATTTTGGATTTTGGATTTCGGATTTCGGATTTTTATTTTTTTCAGGGAGATTACAGAGGGTACCGAGGGATTTTATCGAAAGAACATTTCCTCCGTGTTCTCCGTGGCCTCTGTGGCTAAAAATAAAAATTCCTTTGCGGTCATTCCAAAACGATGAGAGCGGTTTCGCCTCCGCCTTGGGCGACGTTGACCAGCGAAGAGGCGGAAAGCCGGACGAGGCCGCCTTCGACCCGACCCCGAAAAAGGAACGGATCGAAATCTATCAGCAGTTCGCGCCTTTCGACCGTTTCGCCGTAGGCCGGAAACGAGACCTTTTCCACCGGGACGCGCTCCTGAACGACAAATGGTTCTTCGAGGGCTTTTGAAAGAGCCGTTTCCCAATCGCCTTGAGATGTCTCCCAGCCGAGTCTGATCCCGCTTCCGCCGTAATCGTCGTTCGGTTTGAGCGTAAACCGGTCCTTTTCCCGCCGAAGATGTTCGAGGAGATCGATCTCCTTTCCCTTGAAAACAGTTTTCCCATCCCGAACCCGCCGCGTCCAGGGAATGTGGCGTTCGATCATCTCCCTTTGCAACGGCGTAAAAAGGCTGGCAAAGCGCGGATCTCCGGCGACGGCGAAACTGGCTTTTTTGTGCGGGATCTTGGTTCGAAACGAATTGGCCATTAAAATATTGCCGTCGGTGTAAGCTCGGATCAGCGGGCTGTGGTCGTCGAATTGATCCAGATATTCGTGGATCAGAACCCGTTTGTAAAAAATGTCGATCCGAAAATCGCCCGCGCTTAAGTTGATGCCGTCGTATTCCAAATTGTGAGGATCAATGATCCGGCAGGAATGGCCTTCGGTTTCGAAAAACCGGCGCAAAACCTCGAACTCCGAAACCGTCGCCACATCCTTCCAATCGACGATGGCGATGTTCGGTTTTTCCCGCTCTCCGCCCGACTCGCGGTAATCCGCCAAAAGAGCTTCGAGCAATCTCTTTTGCGGGGCGGGACGCCAATGCTCGTTTTCCGCCAGAAATTCCGTCACTTCCGGTATTAGCGCGAGAACCTTTTCGATCTGCATCTGGTCGATGATCCCGGCCGGAGTTTCCCCGTTGTATTCCAGAAACCGGAAATCATCGCCCGAAAAAAAGGTGTCGAGCCGGCTCGAATTGCAGATCCCGCGGTAACCGGGATCGATCCGCGCCAGACGTTCTTCCCGCTCGGTCAGCGCCAGTTCGGCCATGATCTCCGGCTCTTCCAGTGCCGCCAGGGTCATTCGTTCGAAAGCGGCGGACAGCGTTTCGGCCGCCCGGACGATTTCGTCGTATTTTTGGCGGGTGAAAAACTGCGGCCGGAGAAAGGGGCAAAAAGGGCGTCCGCTTTCCAAAATTCCCAGTTCGCGCTGAGCCCGGTCGAGACGGCGAAACAGCTCCGTGTCATTTCGGTGTGCTTCGATTATTTTTTCTTCCAATCGCCTGATTTCCCGTTCGAGTTTCTCGTTCATTGCCTTATAATGTAAAATAAAAATCAAACAAAAAGAAATTCGGGCTAGAAAAACGGACCGGCCGAAGAAAATTTCTTTCTTTTGATTTTTATTATTAAATTGGAGGATTTTGCTGATATACTAAAAGGAGTTTTTGCAACTTTGGCGGAAAGCCTTCGTAAAGAAGTTGTGTTTTTAAGTTCTTTTTATACAAATTTTTTAGGAGCAGATTTTAACAATGGGATTGTGGCAAAGAATTAAAAGATTGTTTCGGGCACAAACCGGGGCGGCATTAGATAAAATTGAAAACCCGGAGATGGTCCTCCAACAGACCATCCGCGATATGCGGGACCGCGTGCCGGAACTCAATAACTCGGTGGCGCAGGTGATGGCGACCGAACGGCTTTTGAAGAAAAACACTGAAAATCTGGAAAGTCAGGTCGTCGATCTCGATTCCAAGATCAAGGCGGCCGTCAAGATGGGACGCGACGACATTGCCACAGCTTATATCGGTCAGCTTCAACAGGCTCAACTCGATCTGGAAAAGACCTCGGCCCAGCTTGAATACGCCGAAAAGGCCTCGCAACAGGCTCTCAAGGCGCGCGACAATTACGTCCTCAACATGAAGAAACGCACCGCCGAGGCGATGCAGTTGATCAGCGCTTCGAAACAGGCCAAGATCCAGGAACAGCTGGCCCAGACGATGGAATCTTTTGACATCGGCGACGATGCTTCGGTCTTTAACGAGATGCGCGAGAAGATCGACCGCCGGGTGGCGGCCGCCGAAGCCAAACTCCAGCTTGGCACTTCTTCAGTCGATAATCAGATGGCCGACATCGAACGCGAGGCGATGGACATTCAATTGCATGACAAACTGCTCGCCTACAAACAGGAGATGGGTCTTTTGGGCGAGGGTTCTTCGAACGACAAAAAACAGATCGGGGCCGGTTCTGAAGCCGCTCCCGAAAAAACGGCCGAGGAAAAATCCACCGATCAACTGCTGGCCGAAGCCGAGGAACTGTTGAAAAACACCGGGAGTTAGCGGTCAGTTGAAAAAGTGACAAAAGATAATGGAAAATTTCTGAAACCGTTTGTATTTCATTATCGAATCTTTCGATTTCTCGCCGGAATTCATTGTTCCGGACAAAAAAGATATAAGGATTGCGTCTATGAAAGAAGAGGTCGGCGGCGATGCAACGCCGGTCAGAGGTTTGGAATCTGAACTTAAACGCCTTATGAGATGATTTGGCGGAATTGAAAAATCAAAAGAATTAATTTTCTATGGCAGATATAGCGAAATACCAAAAAGAGATCGAAAGATTCAATTCATCTTATGCCAAAGAAGCCATCAAGGAACCGGCTAATTTTTGGGGACTGGCCGGTTTTGCGGTAGCGGCGGCCTATACGCAGAGCATTATCCCTCTGGTCATCGCCCTGATTTGCGAGATGGCCTATTTTTTCATCGTCCCGAACATTCCGGCCTACCGTCAATTGGTCAACAACCGCGAACGCGAACGCATCAAGGCGCTCAACAAGGCGACGCGCGAAAAACTGATCAAATCATTTACTCCGCGCGAACGCGAAGCGGTCGAATATCTCCGCTGGCAAAAAAACAAGATCCAGGAAAACTACAAGAAATTCACCGGCGCCAAACAGCTTCCCTCGAACTTGCAGGCGCTCGATAGGCGTTGGGAAGATTTCGTCGATCTTTTGGACGTTTACCGCCGCCGCAAACAGCATCTCAAATCGATCAACCGGCAGGCCGTCCACAATCAACTGAGTCAGGCTTTTAGAACGGTCGAAAACACCACCGACGAGAAAACCAAACGCATCCAGCAAACCAACGTCGAGATCTTGAAACGCCGTCTGGCCTCCTTCGACGAGCTGGAGCGGAGCGTCAAACTGGTCGAGGGTCAGTTGCAGTCGATCGAAAACTTCTTCGGTTATCTGAACGACGAGATCGTCACGATGTCGACGCCGGAAAAATTCTCCCTGCTCGATTTCGAACAGCTATCGGATTCGATCGCCATGACCAAACAGATGCTCGATGCCACCTCGGATTCGGTCGGCGCACTCGACGCCTACAACCGCGAGATGGGCAACTACGAATTATTGCCGGGATCCAATTCCTGATTCCGCCCCTAAATTTCAAACTCCGATAAAGGAACAAGAATTTAATGTTTTTGTTCCTTTTCATTTTCCCCTTTTCACTTGCAAGAGCCGGACTTCTCCATTAAACTTCTATGTTTCGGACAACTCCCGAAAATATTAAAACGTATTCTATAACAATCAATTTTTTTGAAAAGGAAATAAAAAATTTAAATTATGAAAAGAGTAGGTATTTTAGTTGGGCGCGAGCAAACGTTTCCCGAATCGATTATCAAAAGCATCAACGCCAAGAGCGACGGCAAGGTGGTCGCCGAAATGATCAAGGTCGGGGGCATCCGGCTTGACGAAGAAAAGAAATACGACGTCATCATCGACCGCATTTCGCACGAAGTTCCCTATTACCGCGCGACGTTGAAACGGATGGCGCTCGAAGGCACTTATATCATCAACAATCCCTTCTGGTGGTCGGCCGACGACAAATTCTTCAATTTCTCGCTGGCGGCAAAACTCGGCGTCGCCATTCCGAAAACCGTCCTTCTGCCGCAGGAAAAATACATTCCCGATATCACTTCGGAGAGCCTGCGCAACCTTGAATTCCCGATCGACTGGGAAGGCATCATCGATTACGTCGGTTTTCCGGCTTTTCTGAAACCGTTTGACGGCGGCGGCTGGAAAAATGTTTCCAAGATCCATTCGCTCGAAGAGTTGTGGCACGAATACAATCAGACCGGCACGCTCTGCATGACCTTGCAGGAGGGCATCGAATACGATCAGTTCGTCCGCTGTTACTGCGTCGGTCAGGAAAAGGTTCTGATCATGCCGTACGATCCTTCGAAGCCCTATCTGTCGGGAATGCAATACGTCAATATCGATGAATACTTAACGCCCGAACTGCACGAGCGGGTTGAAAAAGACGTCATCACCATCTGCAAGGCTCTCGGATACGACCTCAACACAGTCGAATTCGCCATCAAGGACGGAGTTCCCTACGCCATCGATTTCATGAACCCGGCTCCCGATGCCGAACTGGCATCGGTCGGCGAATTCAACCATAACTGGATCGTCAGCGCGATGACCGATTTCATTCTGGAAAAACTGGAAACCGGCTTCGACGCTCCGGAATACCGCTGGAGCGCGATGCTCAACCCGGCCGAAAACGCCGCAAAAAAAAAATCGGTAAGAAAAACTAACGCGAGTTCGGCCAAAGCCAAAACGACCAAGGCCAAAACAACAAAAGCCAAAACGACCAAGGCCAAGACCACCAAGACCAAAAAAGCCGAGGAAACTCCCGAAGCCAAAAAGAAAACGGCCGGTTAACAATTCGGTTTAAATCGAAAAAAGAGGGGCGAATGATTCTTTCATCGCTCCTCTTTTCGTTGCATTGGTGCTGTTCTGAATTTTTATCTCTGTCATTCTCCGACATCCAGATCGACCGGAACGCGCGAGGACAAAAGATTTCGGCTGAGGATCAATCCCAACCAGACCAGTAGAGCGACGGTCGAAACCGCCCAGCCGATATTTGCGACCAGTTGTTCCTGAAAAACCAAACCGACCAGGATCAGGGGAAACCCCAGGACCGCCACCCGCAGGGAGGTTTTGCGGGATCTTTCAAGGCTCTCCAGCATATTGACGCGGCTGACCTCCATCTCCATATAATCCTCATCTTCGTTGAGCCGCGAAAAATACTCGCCTTCGGCCTGAGTCCAGCGCCTTAAAGCCGGGGTTTCGGCCAGCCGGTTGGCGGTCGCGAAATGATGAATGACGTGGGCTATCTTGCCTTCTCTCAGGGCGATCTCGGCCAAACCGCGAACGGAGCGAAAACTGACTTCGGCCGAATCAATGGCCCGGTGAAAAACCTTGTAGGCCCGCCGCCAATCGCCGTACTGAAAATAACTCTCGCCCAACCGTTCCAGAAAACCGCTGTCATCCCGACCGCGTTTTTCGGCCAATCGAAGGGCGGCAAAAGCCTTTTTTTGCAAACGGGCATCGCGTTCCGAACCGGCCAGCGAATGAAGACAGCGGGCGAATTCAAACAGGAGCCAGGCGTCTTTGGGATTGAGAACCAGCGCCCGGCGAAAGGCTTCGAGCGACTGGACCAGATAACCGGAAAGCCGCAGTTCATTGGCCAGACGCCTCAGATAATCGGCTTTTTCCACCTTTTCGTTTTCGTCGACTTTTTGAAAGTTGGGTTTCGGAGAAAGCTTCTGATTGTGGATAAAATTTTCCAGAACTTCGGCCGATGGTATTTTGGCGAACTCGGCCTTCATCAGAGTTTCCTTGGGTTCGGCCAGATAATCGCGCAGTTCGATCGAACGGTTGTCGAGCGAGTTTTCCGAGATCAGCGGAAAAAGCATATGCACCATCCGCCGGTATTCCTCGCCTCCCGAGGCAAAAGCGAACTGGAGCCCTTTCCCGTTGACCGATGTCCGGTATCGATAAAACACGTTGCCGCCCCGTTTGAGGGCACGCAGAGCCTGAGTTTCGACCTGCTCGATGTCGGAAATTTTGAGTCGGTATTTGGAGTGATTGATCCCGCTCCAAAGGCGCGGGAAAAATCCGGTTCTGATCAATCTTTTTCCGTCAAACACGATCCGGTCGAACCAGGCCAGAAGGGGAACCGCGACCCAACTGATGATCAGCAACAAGACGGCCCACAGATCCCATTCCAGATAGATCAGAAATCCGGAAAAGAAAGTCCCCAGAAAAAGCGCCGTAAAATAGCTGTTGGGCGAAACCCTGATGCTGACGCTCTTTTTCCTTTCGAAAACCGCCGTCGATTCGGTTTCGGTCGCGGATTTCGCTGTTTTGGCCGGAACGGCATTCCTCACTTAAAAATTGCTCCCTTCATTTTTTAGCTTATTTATTACAAATAACTAATAAAACAAAATTTTTCAAATTATTATTCGTCCAAACAAAAAATGGCCGGGAATCCGGACCGGATATTTTTCAACCTTATCGGTGAAAAATCCCGGCCGAATTCCCGGCCTTTTCGGCTAAATTGATTTTTTCGGAACGACGACCTAAATTAACCGAGCGGTGAAGGCGGGGCGGGTTCCGGAATTTCTTTGGCCTTTTCCGGGTTCAACTCCTGCACCTTTTCTTTCGACTCGCGGGCCGTCTGCGAAAGCGGGACCGGATTTCCCTCGGCATCCTTGGCCTCGCTGGCCGCTTTGGCAATGTTGAAATAAACGTCGGCCGCTTCGGCCTTTTTGCCCTGTTTTTCGTAAATCTTGGCCAGTTCGAAATTGATCGTGTCCTTGGCCAGGATCGGATCTTGGGTTCCGGCCAGTTCCTGATAAAGCGCGGCCGCTTCGTCAAGTTTTCCGTCGCCGGACTGCGCCTGTGCCAGTGCAAACTTGGAAAGAGTTCCGACCTCGTCGCTCTTTTGGGACAGATCGGTCAACTCCTGAACGGCCGCCGGGCGATCCAGCGTCAGGCGGTTGACGGCGATAAAATACCGGGCCTTTTCGCCGGCCGCTCCGCCGAATTTGTCAACCACGGTTTGAAATTCACTGATGGCGGCCTCGGCTCTTTCCTTTTCGGTTTTGAAGGTCTTTTGGGTCGATCCGGCCGGAAGCGGAGAATCGGTTACGACCGCCTGCGAAGTTTCGATCGCCTTGCCGAGAGCGGTCTGAGCGGCGTTCGTCGCACGCCGGTTCCAGACGTAAAAAATGCCGCCGAGCAGGGCCAGAACGGCGACTGCCGCCAGAGCGTAGGTGATGGTCCGTCCCTTGCCCTCAAATTGTTTGGTGACGTCCTCGATTTTCTTTCCGACGGTCGATTGAAACTCGTCCTGAAATGCCTTTTTGGGTTTGTCTTCTGCTGCCGGTGCCTGAAATTCCTGCAGCACTCTGCGTTTTTTTCTAGCCATTGTTAATTACTGCAATTCCTTATTACCAAATCGTTATATAATTGATGATATGCTTTTTTTGCTTTAATGCAAAGAAGCAAATTTAGCCTAAAGGGTCGATGAAATCAAGTTTGAGACCGGTTTTTACCCCTTATCGAACCTGAAGCGGACGAGATAAAAAGAAAAAATTTTGAAAATTCCAGGATTTTCGGGAACAATTTAATAAAACCGGTGTCTAATGGATCAGTTCGCGGGAAACCGGGGATGGGCAATTTGAAACTTTCGTTAACGAGGAAAGAAAAAAGGCAGGGAATGTTCTTCAGCAAGTCAATCACAATTGACCGGGAGGAATTAGGTAATGTCGCATTGGCGGCAACCCCGGCCTCTGCCAGCTCATCCCGGGTTGAAATCGAGTTCATTGAAAAACTGAAAGCGGGTGATGCACGCGCCTTCGACCGCCTTGTTAATCTTTATACCGGCGATGTTTACGGACTTTTGTTGAGGATAACCGAAGATCCCAAAGAGGCCGAGGACCTGACGCAGGAAACGTTTTTAAGGGCCCTCAAAGGGATCGATAAATTTCGCGGGGAGGCCGATCTGAAAACCTGGCTTTTCCGGATCGCCATCAACCAGTCGAAGAATCGTTTTCGCTGGTGGAAGCGCCGGAAAAAGGAAAAAACGGTGTCTTTGGACGCGCCGGTCGGCCCGGACAATCAAACGCCGATGAGCGAAACGGTTTCGAGCGATTTCGCCAATCCGGAGGAAAACGTCCTCCAGAGAGAGAGGGAAAAAATCCTCAACCGCGCGCTTTACGCCCTGCCCGAAATCTTTCGCGAAGCCGTTATTTTGTGCGACATCGAGGGGTTGACCTACGAGGAGATAGCCCTCGCGCTCGACATCAACATCGGCACGGTCAAATCGCGAATCGCCCGCGGACGCGAAGAATTGAGAAAGAAACTTGATAGTTTTTGATGTTTGAAAAAGAGTTTGACGAAAAGGTTTTATCTCTGTCAAAGAAGAAAAAAAACCGACCCGCCGAACTCGACCAGAGTGGATAATTGACTCGCCCCGGTATCACTAAAATAAACCAATTAATCGGTGCCAACGAAAAAATGGGTCAAAAGGTGACGGTTAGTTTCTGCCGGCGAGTTTTTTGAAAGAACGCTGTTTTGGGTTTTTCGGCACTATTTGAAAATAGACCAGCAACCCGCCGAAATGCTCACTTGCCAATGGCTTTTTTCAAACAAATCTCCCCGCAGGACAAAGCGTTGTTTTCCAGCGAACAAAGGGAAACAGCCGGGGTCAGTCAGTTATCCACTTTCGATTTTTGATAATGATCATTCGTTGATCGCCGTTACAACAGAAAAAGTTCAACGATTAACCATTATCCGCTAAGAAATAGTAATGAATTGCGAGAATTTACAACTGAATCTTTCCATCTACCTCGACGACGTTCTGACGGACGATGAACGCCAGACGATCGACGGGCATTTGGCCCAATGTCCCCTGTGTCGGCAGAAACTGGCAGATTTTCAGGCCATTCGCCGTGATCTGCGGATCATGCCCCGGCCTCAGGCTCCGGCCCAACTTCTCAACTCGGTCAGAAGCCGCGTGGCCGAAGAACTCGGAGCAAGGCAGAGCAAAACCCCCTTCTCGGAAAAATTGACCGAACTCAAACACAGGTTCCTGATGCCCTACGCCATCGGCACCGCCGCCACCTTTGTTTTCGGATCTTTGCTTTTGTGGGCGTTGCTCTCGGCCACAAACGGCAATCAGGAAAACTTCGCCAAATATCAGGAAACGGAACAGCAGACCGTCCTTCTGGCGTCCAACCGAAATCCGATAAGAGCGGAAGAATTCGATTTGAATCCGGCCGACTTCGCCCGCGAACGTCTGATGGTTTCGAGCGAATCGCCCTCGGTCAATCCGCAGGGCGCGCTCGTCGCTTTAACCAAATCCTTTATGCGCGGTGAGATGAAAGACGAAGAGGTCGTCGTCGTGGCCGATGTTTTCGGAGATGGGCTGGCGCAGATCGCCGAAGTGGTCGAACCTTCGAAAGACCGTCGGGCGGTCCGCGAACTTGAAAAAGCACTTAAAACGAATCCCGATTACGCTCCGCCGTTCGTTCCGGCCAATCTTGACAAACGCTCGGATTCGATCCGCGTGGTGCTTAAATTTCAAACCGTCAATGTTGATACCAATTCCGCCTCAAATTGATTTTGCGGGCCTTTCAGATTCTCCTCACCTCACTCCTGATTTTGGATTTTAGATTTTGGGTTTTGGATTGAAACTTCCCCTTGTTGGAGTTTTTTCTGATTTGTTTGCGAAATCGAATTCCGGGCGGGGAAATTTTATCCGCCCCCTCAACTTGCCACCGAGAACTCAAAATTGTTAGCTTTTTTAAATACATTAAATAAAAGGACTAACTACTGTGTAAATAAAAAAAACTGAAGTTTTGTTAAATTTGTGATGGGTGATGAGTGATGGGTGATGGGATAAAACTTAATTGTCTGAATATCCGGCTCTACTGCCCGATGTTACCTGTTTAACTTTTCACCCATCACCTATCACCCATCACTAAACTCTAGTTTTTTAATTTACACAGCACTAACGATTAAATGAGTGATCAGAATGCTTTTCAGGATACGATACAAACCTATTTGAAGAACTTTGAAAAAACCGCCTCCGATTTTTTTGAATCCGCGACCGAGGTCTTTCTCGGCAAGGCGGACACTTTGCGCGACGGGACGGAGTTCGAACCGGTTGAACTTCCGCGCGATCTTTACGCCCATAAGAACGTCCAGACCGAATGGTGGTATTATACCGGCCACGCCGAAACCGCTTCGGGAAAGAGTTTCGGGTTCGAGCTGGTCTTTTTCAAACGCCGGACCGATCTCGACAAATTCTCGCTGGTTCCCCTGCGGCTGTTCGGCAACCCGATCTATTTCGCCCATTTCGCCATCACCGACTGCGACGAGAAAAAATTCCGCTACGCTCACCGCAAAAGTTCCAACGGTCTGTTCGATCATCCGGCCTCGGCCAGCGAAAAGCATTTTCACCTGAGACTCGGCGACTGGTCGCTGCGGGAATCGCACGGAACACATATTTTGCGGGCGACCGTTTCGGGCGACGGACTGGTTTTCGAAGCCAATCTCAAACCGACCAAACCGGCGGTCTTAAACGGCAGGGGCCAAGACGGCGTTTCCTACAAGGACGAAGGCGAGGCGTCGCGCTACTTTTCCTACACCCGGATGGAGATGGAGGGCGATCTGATCCTCGGGGGCGAGGCCGAGCATTTCACCGGTTCGGCCTGGATGGACCGCGAATTCGGAACCTGGACGCCGACCGAAAGGCAAAAGGGCTGGGACTGGTTTTCGATCCAGCTCGACGATGAAACCGAACTGATGTGTTATCAATTGCGCGACAGCGCCGGCGCGGTTTCGCCTTTTTCGAGCGGCAATTTCGTGGACTCCGAAGGCCGGTTCACCCCGCTCACCCACGAAGATTTTTCGATCGAACCGACCGGCTACTGGAAAAGCCCGCACACCAAAGCGACCTATCCGAGCGGATGGCGGATCATCGTCCCCCGATTCGATCTTGACCTGAGGGTGTCGCCCGTAACCGACGATCAGGAACTCGACACGCGCGGCACGACCATGATCATTTACTGGGAAGGGGCTTGCGGTGTGAGCGGAAAAGTCGGAGAAAAAGGTGCCTCCGGGCGGGCCTACGTCGAGCTGGTCGGCTACGACCGCTCACACGAAATGCCCAACCTGGCTTATTTTCTGATGGGAAGCGATTTCGAATTTCCGCCGAGGTCCTTTTTTACTTAAAAACCCATTTCAAAAAAAACCGAATAACCGATCTCAGCGGCTAAAACGAGGTTGCGTTCCGGGCTCTGATGTTTTCCCCGAGAAACCCGCGACAGACTTTTTTCAGCAACTTCAGATCGAGCGGTTTTTCCAACACTTCCCCGGCCCCATTCTTCCGGGCCTGATCGGCGATTTCCTCTTTAAAATAACCGGTGATCAGGATAAACGGCGTTTTCTTCCCGTTTTTTTTCAGCCAGCGAAGGATTTCCAAACCGTTGGTATCCGGCAGTTTGTAATCGCAAAGGATCAGATCGGGCGGGCATCGTCGGATTTGATCCCGAGCGGTTTTTCCGTCTCCGAAATCAAAAACGCGATGGTTTTCTCCGGAAAAAATCCGCCGCAAACCGCGCCGCAATACCGGATCGTCTTCGATGATGATGATTTGTCGGGCCGCTTTTTCCATCCCTTTTCGGAAATTTCCCCTAACGATGCCGGGAGGCGGTGAACTGACCGCCGCTTTCCCAATGACGGCCACCCGTTTTCCCCTTTACCGGTATTCGATGGTATAGATGTTGGAATCGTCCTTATTGAAACTCTGGTAGAATTTGCCCCCCGAATAATTGACCCGGCCGTTTACTCCTTCCACCGTGATCTCAACCGTTTGCATCATTCCCTTTTCCGAATCCGGATTCCACGGGCCGGTCTCCAGAATGACCATCTGCCGGGGCTGTATCTTGACGGTCCGCTCTCTTTTGGTTTGATCGGTGGTGTAAGCCTCGGCCGACAGAGCCTTGAGTTCCCCGCCGGTTCCGGAATTATCCAACCCCGCCGCCTGCGGTTCCTGAAAACGCCCGTTTTCCCTGAGCCGATAGGTAACCGTCAGGGGTTCGGATGTGTAATTGGCGACCTGTAATTTGTAATCGAGGGAGCAGCCGGTTAAAAGAAATGTCCAAACCAAAACCGCCGCCCCCAGTAATTTCTTGTTCATAATTTTCTCTCTCGCTTTGATCGGTCGGTTGGGGAGAAAACCGACCGTTCGTTTTTTTCGTTTTTTTACTTTTTTCAGTTCAATTACGGACAGGCTTTCGGCTTCGGCCCGCACTTGGAGGGACTGGCCGCCCTTCCGTTACACTCACAGGTACAACCCGACGGCATTCCAAAAACCCCGTAATCGACCTTCCAACCGCACGGATTCGATGGCCGGGTCGGCCCGCTGCTGCTGCTCCCGGTTCCCGCCCCTCCCGAACTGTCGCAACCGGATGTATACCAGGTGGCCGTCAGGACGGCGCTGGGGGTTTTCGGCAAAACGGCTATGAAAAAATCCTCCCCGCCCGTTTTCGAGTTCCCCGAACGGTTAACCGTAAAATTGTGAGCATAATATTTGCCGCCCGTGGAATTGGTCTTTGTCGTCGGAAAAGAGGTTGAGCTGGCCTTTATCCAACGGCTGTTTCGCGCTCTGGATTTTCTGGAAATGGCGATCTCAAAATCGCTGTAACTCCAGATTGTCAGCTTATAGGTTCCCTTTTCATCATCGATAAAAGCCCGCCAGATGGCGTATTCTTTTCCGTTAAAGGTTTCAGCCTGTCTGGGAAAATTGATGACGTCCCGGACAGTATCCTTTTCATTGCACAGCAGAACGCGCGTCGAACCCTGACCGAACGCCGGCGCGGCCAACCAGATCAGCCCGAAAAGGCCGACCGTTATGCGAAGAATTGTTTTCGTTTTTAATTTCATATAATCTCTCCTGAAGATTAAAATTTCCCGTTAACCTTGAAAAAGGGCTTTGACAAAGGTTTCAGGTCGGGAAGAGTCGCTCCAGCGCCCGCCGGATCTAACCCAAATGCCCCTTACACTCGATCAAAAACCGCTCTAGGGTTTCCCGCTGCACTTTGAGGGATGGGACACCTTTCCGTTACATTTGCAGGTGTAGGAACTCGGCTGTCCGAAAATCCCGGGGTCCGGCTCCCAACCGCACGCGCTCGCCGGTTTCGCCCCTCCCCTGCCCGATCCCCCGCCGCTTGATCCGCTGCCGCCTGATCCGGTGGATTTACCGCAATTGGTCGTGTACCAGGTGGCCGTCAATGTAGCTGTGGGGGTTTTCGGCAAAGCCTCTATGTAAAAATCAAATCCGCCCTTATCCGAAAGCCCTGAGCGGAAAAAGTTGTAAGAATGAGAAAAGACCTTGCCGCCGGAGGAGTTGGTTTTTATTTTCGGGAAAGAGGTCGAACTGACTTCCTTCCAATCGCTGTCGGCCTCCCGGGATTTTCTTAATATGAAGATCTCAAAATCGCTGTAACTCGAAACCGTCAGCTGATACAGTCCCTTTTCATCATCGATAAAAGCCCGCCAGACGGCGTATTTTTGACCGTCGATGATCTCGGACTGCCTCGGATAACTGATCGTATCCCTGACGGAATCCTTTTCATTACACATCAAAACGCGCGTCGAACCCTGACCGTAAACGGTCGTTCCCAGCAAAACAACTCCGATCAGACCGATCATCAACCTACAAACCGATCTCGTTTTTAATTTCATAAATTTCTCCTATGGCTTAATTGTTACTGCTTCCTGAAGAAATGTTTGGCCCCCCAAGTGAAAAACCCGTATCGATCAAAGAGGCGCAGTTTACTATTCCTTATCGCAGTTCAACCAATGCATCCGGCGTGCCGGACCGCCGTTTTTGTCAAAGAACTTGTTTTGCAAGGGTTTCAGCGATTTGTCGGATGGTTCGGGATGTCATCCGGCGGAAACGTTTTTTTCCCAATTCCTTTGATCATCTGGTCTAAAGCCATCAAACGGTTTGATTTAGGGAGAGTTGTTCACCTTTTTTAACACAGTGTCATTTTTCTTTGACAGTCAAAAAGCCCCGCAAGAGCGGGGCTTTTTCTGCTTTCATCATTGAAAAAAAGTTTTTAGGTTTTATCTTCGATGTCGAGGACCTCCGGTTTGCCCTCGACGACGAACTCTTTGCCGTTCCATTTGAGGGCGGTCTTGGTGTAGATGGTCGGACAGCATTTGCCCTTGAATTTATCTTTGGGAACGCTCGCCTCCCAGTCTCCTTTGACCAGTTTGGCGTCTCCGAAAATTTCGACCACCAGATTTCCCTTTTCCGGGCTCACCGCCCGCAGTCCGCCTTCGGCCCCGCCTCCGGCGTCAAAGCTCCAGAGCAGCTTCGGTTTTTCATTTTCCAGCGTGTAAACGTAAACCAGATTGGAAGATGAGTTCCCGCCCGTCATAGTCACCTCGACGATGGCCTCGGCCAGTGAATCCCCGGTCAGATCGGCGTACAGGATCTTTCCGACCGTCAGACCGCCGGAATCTTCCTTGATCTTCAGGGAGCCGTCCTTGACGGTAAAATCTTTCTCCTTTTCCTGAGCAAAATCCTTCGTCCAGGGATAGGTGAAATTCTTAAAATCCACCTTTTTGATGGCCGCATCCTTTTCGACGGGAGCCTTTTCACCGGGATCGGCGGCTGAGTTTTTTTCGGTTTTCTCCCCGCCGCCGCCCTGACCGGAACCGCCCGGACAACCGACCAGGATCAGAACCAGACCGGCTATTAAAACAAAACTGACGATACCTATAAATTTCTTATTCATGTTTTTCTTACCTCCAGTGAATAAACTTCGAACTTTCGGGCAAAATTTTTTTTCTCACCAAAAAGTTCGGCGGTTATTTAATAACAGCCTCCGGCGACCGCTCTAGGTTGCCAAGCACGCCGAATGCTTGTGGAAAACCTCAAGCAAAGCCGTGCCTTCACCCCGCGTAAAAAACGGCTTGAACCCTTTTGGGAAAAATTAGGGGCGGAGATTCCGGGAGTTAATTTTAAAGACGATTGAGAAAAACTTAGTCCCGTTTTCCATCCAAATCGTACTGCTTTATTTTGGAGTGCAAAGCGCCCCGGGAGATGCCCAGAGCGCGGGCGGTTTGGGAGACATTCCAGTGGTTTTTCTCCAATTTGGCGGCGATAAATTCGCGTTCGAAATTCTCGGTCAGGCGGCGGGTGGCGGTTTTCAGATCGGCTTGGAAAAGACCGGGGAGGGCGGGGGAGATCCGACCGGCGGGTTCGTTGAGCAAATGATCGGGGAGATCATCCACCCGGATCTTTTCGCCCGGAACCGTCACCACCAACAGTTCCAAAAGGTTTTCCAATTCGCGGACATTTCCGGGCCAGAGGTAGTTCTCCAGAATCCTCCAAACCGGAGGATCAAACCTGAGAGACCGCCCCTTTTCCCGGTTGAACTTCTCCAGAAAATGCGTCGCCAGCAACCTGATGTCGCCGGAACGCAGGCGCAAGGGAGGCAAATCGACCGTCGCCACCGCCAGACGATAAAAAAGATCGGCCCGGAATCTTCCTTCTTCGACCATCTTTTTCAGATCCTGATTCGAAGCGGCGATAAAACGAATATCGAGTCCGATGTTCTCGGTGCCGCCGACCCGGCGGATCTCTTTTTCCTCGATCGCCCGTAAAAGCTTGGCCTGCATTTCCGTCGGCATGGAACTGATCTCATCAAGGAAAAAAGTTCCCCGGTCGGCGGTTTCGAACAATCCCCTCTTCAACTCCCTGGCGTCGGTAAAAGCGCCTTTTTCGTGGCCGAAAAGCTCGCTTTCCAGAAGATTTTCCGGCAATGCGCCGCAATTGACGGCAACGAAGGGGCGATCCTTTCGGGGAGAATTGTAATGGACGGCACGGGCGATCAGTTCCTTGCCCGTCCCGCTTTCGCCGATCAGCAGAATGGAGATCCGGGAATCGGCTGATAGCGGCTTGAGTCTTTCGAAAACCGCCTCCATCGCCGGGCTTTGACCGACGATCCCGGCGAAGGAAAATTTATCCGTCAGTTCCTTTTTGAGCCTCCGGTTCTCTTCGACCAGTTTTTGCCGGGAAAGAATGTTTTTCACCTTGAGAGAGATCTCATCGAGCCGCGGAGGCTTGGTGATGTAATCGGAAGCGCCGAGTTTCATCGCTTCGACGGCCGATTCGACGCTGGCGAAACCGGTCAAAACGATGACCGGAACCGATAAGGAATTCTCCCGCATCTTTTCGAGCAATTCCAAACCGGAAACCTCGGGCATCTTGAGGTCGGTGATGAGGAGATCGAAAACCCCGGTCGTCAGCAATTCCAGTCCTTCCCGCCCGTCCCCGCAGGAAACCGTTTCGTAACCGTTTTTTTTCAGGTGCAACTCAACCGCCCGTCTGATCTGCGGTTCGTCGTCAAGAAGTAAAATTTTCGCCATATGATTTGATTTCCGTTTTTCCCCGCCGATCAACTTTCTCCTTTTCCGAATCACCGGCCCGCTCCGTTTTTTCCGGTCCACTTTCCGGTTCCCAACTCATCAGGGAAATTGTAAATGCCGTCCCCTTTCCCAACTCGCTGGAGACCTCGATCCGGCCCTGATGGGCGGCCACGATGTTGGATGAAATGGCCAAACCCAAACCGCTTCCGCCGGATTTGGTCGAAAAGAACGGGTAAAAGATCCGGGCCAGATCTTCCTCCGCTATCCCGCTTCCGTTATCGGCGATCCTCAAAAGAACCGTCCTTCCCTTTTCGCCGGGGGCCGAACGAGTTTGGATCTCCACCGATCCGTTTTCCGTAAGAGATTCGGCCGCGTTCAAAAGCAAATTCAGGATAACGCTCTTTAATTTCTCCTCGTCGCCCGAAATGAGCGGCAGTTCCCGCTCGAAATCGGTTTTCAGAACGGCTTTTTTCCGCTCCAGCAATTCGCCCGCAAAAGGGATCGTCTCTTCGGCCAAACGGTTCAGATCCAAAGGTTTCAAATCCAAAACGGGCCGCCGGTAATATTGCTTCAGATCGGCCAGCATCTCCATAAACCCGCTCAATCCCTGTTTCATTTCGTCCAGATATTCGCGGCGCGGATCGTCCCGCTCGATCTCGGAATCGAGATGTTGAAGCCAAAGACTGATACCGCTGATCCGATTTTGGATCTCGTGCGAAATTTCCGAGGTCATTTCACCCATCGCCGCCAGTTTGGCGGTTTGAACCAGTTGTTTCTGGTAACTTTGCAATTCCCGGTTCATCCGGCGAACGGCTCCCGCCAGATCCTCCACCTCGTCCCCGGTTCTGATGTCCAGTTCGAGATCCGCCTCGCCCCGGCCGATCCGGGCGGTGGCGGCGCTGACCTTCTCCAACGGAATCGTAATGTAGCGCGAGGCTTTCACCGCTCCCCACCAGACGGCCCCGACCGTCAGGATCAAAATGGAAAAGAAAACCGCCTGAAACCCGGCCGGGATTGAGGCCCCTTCTCCCGGCTGAAAAACGCCGAGGAACCAGTTTTCGCCCGCCTGTTTTTGAATTCCGGCGTATTTAAAGAAAGATTCCGAGGGCAAAACCGAAAACAGGAAATCCTTTTCCCCGCCCGAAATCCGCCTTTGACCGATCTCGAAAACCGAACTCTCCAGCAAATCCGAGGCCTCTTTTTCCAGTTTCAATCCGCCGATCAGGATTTTTTCCTCCTCCGAAAAAAATGCCGAGGCAAAGACCAGACCGCGGTCGTCAAACAAAAATGTCCCGAGGTCGCGTTTGAGCAGGGGTCGCATGAAACGCTCGAAGACTTTGGTGTTGAGCCTCAGAACGATCATTCCCAAAAATTCGTCGCCATCGACTCTGTGAGTAAAAAGAGTGGCGAATTTGCCCGGCTGGATCTCCCGAACCGGAGTTTGAACCGACCCGGAAATCAGCGTCCGGCGGAAATAATCTTCCCCGCTCAAACGCCGCAAATCCTGCGCATTCGGGATCTTGCTGAACTTGATCCGCTCGCGCCCGTTTCTGTCCACCAGACTCAGTTCCAGATAATAGGGATTCTGCTCGAAAAAAAGCTCCAGCGCGGTTCGGGCCGGTGTTTCCTGATTGGCCGGATCGAGGCCGTCTTTATCTCCTCCGGTCGAAAGGTTCTGAAGATACGAGGCCACGGCCGGAACCTTTGCCAGCAGTTCGACATCTTTTCGGGCAACGTCTATCTCCTGCCGGACTCTGACCAGAGTCTCGTTCAGACTCTGTTGTTTTTCTTCCTGAATCCGGATCTGGTTGGCCCTGATCACAAAATAATAAACCGCCGGGGCCGTCAGCAAAAACGGGATCAGGATCAAAGGAAGAGTGTAGCTCAGGATTTTCGTGCGAAGTTTCATTGCTTTAATTCGGCCACGGAAATGTCATCGAAATAGGTCGGGGAGGACCAGAGACCGCCAACCCCCATTCTTCCCCTCGGAAGGACCAATTTCCCCTGATAACTGAGCATCAGCCGCCCGTCAACGTAATAATCGATCCGTTCCGGTGTTACAGCCAGAGAAAACTCGTACCAAACGTTTTGTTTGAACGGAAAGCGCTTTTGAATCAACGGCGTTCCGCCGGAAATATGCAAACCGCCGGGCAGGTCGTCATTCTTCAGACTGATCCAGGCGCCGCGCCTGAAATTATTGGTGATAACGTAATGGCGAAGTCCTGATCGATCGGCCCGAACATAGATGTTGGCCGCCGTATGGGCAACCTGATCCAGACGGAAGCGTCCCCGCAAAACGTACCGTTCGGGTTCTTCGAACTTCAGGAAAGAGGCAAAGGATGCCGGGGTCTTTGAATTCGGGGAGATCCCCATATAAGTTCCCCCCACAATTTCCCAAAAACCCGTTCCGACCTGCCAGTTATCGGCCTTTTCGCCGGAAAAATCATCCGAAAAAAGAGTTTCCCCGATCTCAAATTTCAACGGAGCCGGGTTTTCAGCTTCGGGTTTCGGAGCGCCCGCGCCGCTTTCCAGCCGTTCGGGCATCTTCTCCAAAAAGGAATAAACGAGAAAACTCTTTCCGTATTCCTCCCTGACGTGATTGATCAGGAGTTTATCCTCCGAAAAAGAAATGATTGGATTTACCGTGTCTTTATACATCTCGCTCGGGTCGGTCAGGGTGATCGACGGAGACCAGGTTTCCCCGCCGTCGTCGGAATAGGAAAAAGCGATCTGCCCCAACAGGGTTTCGCGGGTCGTCCACCAACTGCAATAAAGCCTTCCCCGACCGTCTATTTCGAGCCCGGGACTCAAATCGCGCCCTTCCCGGATGTCATTCAGACGCCGGTTTTTCTCCCAGGTAATGCCGTTATCGGTCGAGCGGCTGAAATAAATATTCCAGTCGTTATCGCCCTCTTCGCCCTCTTCCCTGAAATCCCCGAAAACGATGTAGATGTTGCGGCCGTTGACGGCCACCGAGGGAGCCAATTGCCAGACCTCCTTTTCGTCATCGTTGATCTTTCGGCTCGGAACCCAGCTGATCCCGCCGTCGTCCGAATACGAACAGCGAATGTCGGCCAGAGTTTTCCGGTCGCGCCAATCCTCCCAAAAAACCAGAAGCCGTCCGTCGGCCCCGGCGATGAAATCCCGGACGATCTGCGGGCCTTCCCGAAAATCGTATTCGATCGGTTGATTCGGCGACCAGTTTCGCCCTCCGTCCTCGGAAGAGGAAAAAAAGATCAGATTAAAACCCCGGCGTTTGTCCATCCAAACGCAAAAAACCCTCCGCTCGTCGGGTTGGATTAATTTCAATCCCCCGGCGTAAGCGCTCTGCTCATCATTGACCTGAACCGGAACGGTCCAGTTTTCCAGGTTTTCGTCCGACAATGAATAAAAGAAATTTCCGTCCCGAAAAGCCGCGACCGCCAATCTTTTTCCGACAAAATAAAAAGAGAAGCCCGAAAACGACTCCCCCGAATCCCAAAATCCGCCAAGTTCGATTTCTTTTCCAAAGGTTTTTCCGCCATCTTCGGAGATCCTGATGAACCGCCCCAGAACGTTTCTCTCGCTCCGATCGCTTTTTTCGTACTGAACCAGCAGACGCCCCATTTTGTCGGAAACGAATTCCAGAATGGCGAACCCGAATTTTTCCCGGTCCCCCAGATCAAACTCCGCCGGAGTGATTCTGTAGCGGTAAAAGGTTTTCGTCTCCCGCCCGGTTTCGTTTACATTCCGGCAGGACGCCGGGAATATCAGACACAATACACCGAGGCTGAGGATCACCGGTAAAGTTCGAGTTTTGCAACTTTTGACCATCACCGTCTAACGTCAAGGGGTCGAATTTTTTATCTGAACCCTCGGAAGGTTTTAGAAGATTTTTGACAACCAGTGAACCCGGAATCTCACTGGGGTGGTAGTATATTATCATTCTACCCGTCGTTTTCCCAGATTACGAAAAACTGCCCGGCACCGGTCGGTGCGGATTGAAGAAACAAAAATGAACAAATTTCTGGTGATTTTTCTCTGCTTGGCAATTTTGCCTTTAACGACCCTGATCGGAATCTTTCTGGCGATCCAGCTGGACGTTTATCTTTCCGCCGAAAATGATCGGACACCGGGCCGACAGATCGATTATCTGCCGGAGAAGATCGTTAAACTGGAAACCGGCTATCGGGGCGGAGGCGGAATTCATTTCCTCGGCGAGAGCGGAAAACTCTACGCTTGCGACTTCGATCGAAAAACCTGCGCGGGGGTTGAAACTCCGGATCGGGTCGAGGGCGATCCGGCTTTCCGCCAAACCGGGGAGCTTTATCCCAAATTCGCCCCGCCGCCCGTTGCGATCAAACAAACCGTCATCAGCCGGAATCGCGGTTTGATGGGGCATCATACCGAAAGGCAATACGCCGTTTTGGAAGACGGAACCGTCTGGTTCTGGATCTTCAGCGGAAACGAGATGAACCGGTTTTTTCCCTTCTGGCATCTCGAACACTGGTTGACCATCGTCCTCGGGACGCTCGGCGGAATGTTTTTCGGACTGATCATCTCGACGCTGATCTGGCTGAAATTTCACCCCCGCAGTTGAAAAAAGAGAAAAAAATCTGATCGCCGGTTTGGCCGCAACGCCCCGAAAATGATTAAATCTGAAAGTGATGACACCCATTTCCGAAGCTCTTGAAATCATCCGCCGGGAGGTTTTTCGGCTGGAGAGCGAAAGGGTCGTTTTGGCGGAGACCGGCGGCCGGATCTTGACCGAAGAGATTCGCGCCGATATGGATTTGCCGCCTTTTGACCGTTCGCAGATGGATGGATTTGCGGTCAAGACCGATGACGTCCGAAATGCTCCCGTCTCGTTGCGGATCGCCGGTGAATCGGCGGCCGGACGGGGCTGGTCGGGCACCCTGCAATCGGGCGAGGCGGTTCGGATCATGACCGGCGCACCGGTTCCCGCCGGGGCGGATTCGGTCCAAAAGGTCGAACTGACCGAAGAGGAAAACGGGTTCATCAAAATTCTGAAACCGACCGCCACCGATCAGAATATCGTCCGAAAGGGAGCGGAGATGAAAGCCGATCAAAGTGTCTTTGGCCCCGGAGAACTGATCACCGACAACATGATCGCCACTCTGGCTTCGTTCGGCTACCAAAGCGTTTCGGTCAGCCGGCGGCCGAAAGTCTCGATCCTGGCCACCGGCAGCGAGATCGTCGAGATCGGCGACACCCCCGGAGCGGATCAGATCCGCAACTCCAATTCGGCGATGCTGGCCGCTTTTGCAGGTCGTCTGGCCGATGTCACCGTCTTGCCGATCGCCCGCGACGATCTGGAAAACCTGAAAAAAACCGTTCGGGAGGCGATCCGTTCGTGCGATCTGCTGGTCATTTCGGGCGGCGTCTCGGTCGGCGATTACGACTTTACCAAACCGGCTCTGCGGGAAATCGGGGCCGATGTTTTTTTCGAAAGGGTCAGCCTCAAACCGGGAAAACCGACGGTTTTCGCCCGGCGGGCCGACACCTTGATCTTCGGATTGCCGGGCAATCCGGTTTCGATCGCGGTCACCTTTTTCGTTTTCGTCCGAATGGCATTGCTGGAAATGCAGAACGCCGCCATTACCGGATTGAAAAAGGGGTTCGCCAGACTGACCCATCCGATCAAAGCGACGAGGGAGCGCGACGCCCTTTTGCCGGTCTCGCTCGAAACGGACGAAGCGGGACATCTGACGATCGAGACTCTGCGTTTTTCCGGCTCGTCCAATTTCATCGCCTTTGCCAGAGCCAACGGTCTGGTTTTCGTGCCGAGGAACAAAGATCTGGAAAAAGGCGAGGTGGCGAAGATCTATTTTCTGTAAATTTTCGCCCTCTCCGCCGATTTGGCATTTTTCCCGAAAAGAAGGAATTTATGAAGAAACTTTCACATTTCGACGAACAGGGCCGGATCAAGATGGTCGATGTTTCGGAAAAAGAAGTAACGGCCCGCCGGGCGGTCGCTTCGGGCCGGGTTTTGCTCTCCCCAAAAACAATTGAGATCCTGAAAACGGGAACCAATCCGAAGGGAAACCCTCTGGAGATAGCCCGCATTGCCGGGATCATGGCCGCCAAAAAAACGCAGGATCTGATCCCATTGTGTCATCAGATCAATCTGTCTGGCGTCGAGCTCAAGGCCGAACTCCGCGATTTCGGGGTTTATCTCGAAGCGGAGGTCAGAACTGCTTCGCAAACGGGCGTCGAAATGGAAGCCCTGACGGCTGTCGGCGTCGCCGCTCTGACGGTTTACGATATGTGCAAGGCGGTTCAGAAGGACATCTCCATCACCGATCTCCGCCTCGAAGAGAAAACCGGCGGAAAGCGGGACTTTAGAAGATCTTGATGGGTGGAAATAAGTGATGGATGATGGGTGATGGGTGATGGGTATTTTTCTCCCATCACCCATCATCCATCCCCCCTCACCTGCCCGCATCACCCGCCCCCGCTTACTTTTTTCTTTGGCTTTGCCGAACTTTGCGGTATTATTAAACGTAAAAGTTTTGAAGGATCTTTTCAAAGGAGTTGTAAAAAAGAATGAAATATAAACTAGCCGAAGATGTAAAACCGCAATTCAAATTATTACTGATTGCAACCGTGGTCAGCGTCGCCCTGTGGTTTTTGTCCTCATGGTTCTGGCCCGTCAATTATCTGGTTTATCCGCTTCAGCTGTTCGCCACCTTCGTTCATGAAGGCAGCCACGTTCTGGCGGCCGTTCTGACCGGAAGCGCGGTTCAGAGCCTGACGGTTTCGCCCGATACGAGCGGGGTCGTCTGGTCGATCCCGTCGAGCTGGCCGGCTCAACTGTTCATTTCGAGCGCCGGTTATCTCGGCACGACTCTTTTCGGCACGCTCCTTTTGATCTGGATGCGCTACAATTTTTCGTCCCGGAAAGCCCTTTACATTTCGGCCGGATTCGTCGGCGTGATGACTCTGGTTTTCGGTCTGATCTTTCCGATCTTTAACGTCTTTTCGCTTCAGGTCGGTTTTGCCAGCGTTCTCTTTACGGTCTTTTCCGGCGCGGTTCTGACCGCCGGTCTGTTCGCCATCGCCCGTTTCGCCGAATTGAAATGGGTTAATTTCGCACTGGCATTTCTGGCCGTCCAATGTCTGCTCAATGCCATCTTCTCCCTGCGCGATCTGTTTTTGATCTCGACCACGACCGATGTCCAAACCGACGCCGCCAATATGGCCGCGGCCACCGGCATTCCTTCGATCGCCTGGGTGCTGATCTGGATCGCCATTTCGGTCGCCATGATCTCGGTCGGCCTCAGGTTTTACGCCTACAGTCAAAAGGCGAAGCAACATGATCTGCCGTTTGAAGATTAATTTCTCCGTTTAATTTTCCTCCAAAATGAACGGCGGGCGCTTTTTGAAAAAGTGTCCGCCCTTTTTTAATTCGCCGATCTTTTCGCAAATGAGAAAAATTTTTTCGGTCATCGCGTTTTTTTTACTCTCGAGCGTCGTCGCCTGCGGTCAAGCCAAAAATCAGGCGACCCTCTCACCGGTCGGTCTGGTCAATGATTTCGCCGGAGTTCTGCCCGCGCGAACAAAGATCGAGATGGAGGAAACCCTGCGCCAATTTTCCCGGAACGAGGGTTTGGAAATTGCGGTCGTAACGGTCAAGACCACCGGAAACATCAGCATCTTTGATTACTCCCTCTCGCTGGCCAACAGCTGGAAGGTCGGTTCCAAAACCAAACCCAGTTACGGAATGCTTCTGCTGGCGGCCGTCGATGACCGGCGCTACCACACCCAGATCACCCGCGATGCCGAGGAGATCTTCTCGAATGAATGGCTCGATGCGACGCAAAAACAACTTCTGGCCCCAGAGTTTCAAAAGGGCGATTTCGGGACCGGTTTGTCGAAGACCATCGACGCCTATTTGAAAAAATTCGAGGATTTCCGGTCGGCCAAAAAGCGCGAACTGGATCGAAAATTCCAGATATTCGAGCCGAATCAATTGCTGGCTCAATCGCTTCAGGCGGTCGTTGTCCAAACCAAAGACTGGAACTCATTTCAGGGGACCGCACGGCTTTTTGAACGGCCCGCCATCGGTGGCGGATGGACGCCGAAGGGAGAGTCATTTCCGGTGGTCGTCGGCAAAAACGGGCTGGCCTGGAGCGAAGATGTCGTCTATTTGCTCGAAAAAAAACCGCCCAACGTCAAACGCGAAGGCGACGGCCGGGCGCCCGCCGGGGTGTTCGATCTGACCTACGCCTTCGGTTCGGGCGAAAGACCCGCCTTCGTCAAACTTCCCTTCACCCGTCTGGAGGAATCGACCGAATGCGTCGACGATCCGAACTCGTCGAGTTACAACCGGATCGTCGACCGATTGAAGATCGGAAATTTCGACTGGAACAGTTCGGAGAAAATGCTGGCCGTCGGGGCGCAATACGATCTGGGGGTTTTCGTCGCCCATAATTCCGACCCGGTCAAGACCGGCAACGGGTCTTGCATTTTCCTGCATATCTGGAAGAACGAGAATTCCAGCACGGCCGGATGCACGGCGATGAAACGCGAAAATATTGAAACGATCCTCGGCTGGCTGGAAAAAGGCAAAAACCCGGTTCTCATCCAGTTTCCCGCCCCGGAATACGAAAAACTGAGGGAAAGCTGGGAATTGCCGGCTTTTCCCTGAAAAAAAATGAAAACCAAAATGGCCAAAAAAATCGAAAAGGTTTCGGATTTGAAAGAAAAATCCCATCACCCATCACCCATCACTCATCATCCAAATTCTTCGACCCTGAAAGACCTCCCCGTCGGAGCCCGCCTTTTATACCGGGCCAAAAGCGACTGGCGGTGCGCCGTTCTGTCGATGATCGGAGAAGAAACCGCCACCCTGATCGTCTGTTCGCCGACCGGGCGAACCTACCGACTGCGCCGCGCCCCCGAGGCCGAGATCATTTTCGACGGAAGAATTCCGATCCTCAAAGCCGAATCGGAAGAAGACTGGAGAGAGAATTTGACGGTTTACGACATTCGCTGGTAAAGGAGATTTGAGATTTTGGATTTGGGATTTCGGATTTGGGATTTTTTGGTTTTAAAATCCGAAATCCCAAATCCAAAATCCGAAATCAAACGGCCTTGATCCTTCCGACTCCCAAGACTTTCCGGCTTTGATTTTCCTGAATGAAAACTACCAGTTTGAGGTTTTCTCTTTTCCAGTCGGGTTGAATTTGAACGGATTGTTCGAGTTTTAATTGGTCTTGTTCGGCCGGGAGCATTCCGAGCGTCTTCAGTTCGCGGACGACCGAAGTGTGGGTCAGTTTCCGGCCCGAGTTTTCGCCCCGGAGAACCTGATTGGCCAGATCGTCTTCGGCGAAAGCCAGATAAACGGTGGCGTTTTCATGTTTGGGCACCTCCGAGAGTTTGACCGCCAGTTGATCTTTGTTTAGGGAAATTTCCACCACGGCTTTTTCCATTCTGGCGTTTTCGGTGATCGCCTTGGTGGCTTTGGCGGCATCGCTGCCGACAAACTCAGTTTGGCCGTCGACGACCATCTGCGGCGTGTAAACCTGTCCGGTGCGGAAAGCCCCGGCGTAAATATCCTGACGGCGGCTGAAAAGGGCCGAGGAAAACGGATCTTTCCAACCCAGACGATCCCAGTAATCGACGTGCATTGAAAGCGTGATGACCTCGGCGTTCTGGTAGGGCTGTTCGGTTTCCAGCCTTTCCAGAAGCTCATCGGCCGGAGGACAACTGGAACAGCCTTCGCTGGTAAAAAGCTCCACCAGAACCGGCGTTTTTCCTTTGGCGTCGGTCGGGGTTTCGGTTTTTGCTCCCTCATTCGATTCGGCCGTTACGGTTCCGTTTTCAAAACTGCAGGCCCCGAAAATCAAAAGCGCGACGATCGCCAGAATAAAAAATTGTGTTTTCATCAAATCCTCGTAAATAAATTGTTCCTACCGTGATTATACACAACTTGCGAAAAACTATTCCCGATTCCCGGCTGCCGGGGAAAATTGGCACAACCAAAGAGGAGCGGTGTTTTTCTTTACAAAAGGAGAGAAAATTTTAGAAAACTGATTTAAGGAACAATTTTTTGAACCGGTAAAAATTGATGACGATATTTGTTTTTGATCTTCAAAAATGTTTTTTTGGTTTCAACCGACGCCCTCCGGTCTTTGCGTCTTGAGACCAAAGAGTTAAAATTCCCTTTAATGGATTTGCGGGAAAAACTCAAAACTCTGCCCACCAGCCCCGGCGTCTATTTCCACAAAAACGCCGACGGCAAGATCATCTACATCGGCAAGGCCAAGAATTTGCGCAACCGCGTCAGCCAGTATTTTCAGTCCTCGCGAAACATGGACCCGAAAACCCGCCGGCTGGTGGAAAGGATCGCCGATTTCGAATTCATCGTCGTCGATACCGAGGTCGAGGCGCTGGTTCTGGAATCGAACCTGATCAAAAAACACAAGCCCCGCTACAACATCCAGCTCAAGGACGACAAACAATATCCGCATCTGAAGATCACCAAAGAGCCTTTTCCGAAGGTCGTCATCACCCGCAAGATTCTGCGCGACGGAGCCGATTATTTCGGCCCCTTTCTGCCGGCCGCTCTGGCCCGGAAAACCCTCGATCTGATCAACCGGACCTTTCAGCTGAGAACCTGCAATATCGAGATCGACGGCAAACTGCCGCGCCCGTGTCTGGAATATCATCTGAAAAGATGTCTCGCCCCGTGCGTCAAGGATCTGTGCAAAGAGGACGAATATACGGAGGCGGTGCGCGACGTCAAACTCCTTCTGGAAGGCAAAAACAAAGAGTTGGCCGATCAACTCGAAGAGCGGATGTGGCAGTTCGCCGAACGGCAGAATTACGAACTTGCCGCCAAATACCGCGACCTCCGGCAGACGGTTCTGGCCCTGGCCGAACAGCAGAAGATGGCCACGACGCCGGATCGCGACGTCGATATCTTCGGGTTTTACCACGAAGGCCGACGTCTGGCGCTCCAGCTTTTTACGATGCGCGAGGGTCGTGTCGTCGGCCGGAGGGAGTTTTTCTGGGAAGATCTGGACGGCGAGAATTTCGACCCTTCGGAATTTTTGGGGGAGGTTCTCTCGCAATATTATTCGACCGATTACGTTCCGCTTGAAATTCACGTGCCGAACGATTTCGAGGACCGCGAGATCCTCGAACAGAGCCTTTCGGCGAGGCGGGGACGACGGGTTTACATCCACGAACCGAAACGCGGACAAAAGGTCGAGATGATCCATCTGGTCGAAACCAACGCCAAACTGGCTTTCGAGCAGAGATTCCGCGTCCTCAAACCCGACAGCGAAAAAACGCTCGGCGATCTTCAGGAAATACTCGAACTCCCGCATTTTCCCGAACGGATCGAATCGTTCGACATCTCCAACATACAAGGGGCGGAGAACGTGGCCGGGATCGTCGCCTTTGAAAACGGCAAACCGAACCGCAGCGAGTACCGCCGTTACAAGATCAAATCGGTCGAAGGTCAGGATGATTTCGCCTCGATGCGCGAGGCGGTCTTCCGGCGTTACCGGCGACAGATCAACGAGGGGAAGCCGCTTCCCGATCTGATCTTCATCGACGGCGGCAAGGGTCAACTTTCGGCCGCCGCCGCCGCCATGCGCGAACTGGATCTGGAGGCCGTCCCGCTGGTCGGTCTGGTCAAACCGCCGAAAAAGCACAGCGAGATCTCGCACCTGCTGAAATTCGGCAACGAAGAAAGCCCGGTCACATTCGAACCGACCTCCCCGGCCTTTCGGCTGGTCCAGAAGATCCGCGACGAAACCCACCGGGTCGCCGTCCAATACCACCGCAAACGCCGCGAGATCCGCGATTTCACCTCGGAACTGACGGCCATTCCGGGCGTCGGCGAAAAACGCAAGATCAAGCTTTTGAGAAACTTAGGTTCGATCGAACGGATCGCCCGATCGTCGGTCGAAGAACTTTCTCCGATCGTCGGCGAAAAAACCGCGCGGGAGATTTTCGCCCATTTCGGGCGGCAGAGAAAACTGGCAAAAAAAGGAGACGGATAAATTTAACCGCCCGGCAAACGTTTTCGGCCCGGACGGGAATCGAAGTGGGCAGTTTTATTAATTGGAAAAATCCTTTGTTGGGAAAACCTCCAATTCTATCCGCGAAATTATTAAGCCGCTGAAAACCTAATCAGGCTGAGGGAAAATTATGAAAAATAAAATACTGACGTTGGGAATGCTTTTATGGGCGACATCTCTGGTTTGTTTCGGACAAGATAAAAAATCCGATTCCCCCCCGGAATATAAACTTTTGGCAACGACCAAGACATCAACCATGCAAAAAGAGATCGATGAAACGGCCGCCCAGGGTTACCGCGTTTTAATGGGAGCACCGACCAGCGGTTTCGAGATGGCCTTGTTTCTTTCGCGGGAGGGAACGGTCGAAGAACCTTTCCGATATAAATTGTTGGCCACGACCCGAACCGGAACCATGCAAAAAGAACTCAACGAAATTGCCGAAGCCGGATATCGCCTGATCCCCAGCACGATGGTCGCCAAGAAACAACTTTTCGGCTCGACCGAGATAGTGATGATTCTGGAATTACCTCCTAAAGTTACCAAGCGGTACGAGTACAAACTTCTGGCCACCTCCCGCACCTCGACGCTGCAAAAGGAAGTGACTGAGGCCAAGGAGGCGGGCTTTGTTCTGGTCGGAATGGTTAGCCGAGATGAACATATGGTAGTAATGGAAAAGGAAAGTGAATTTCTGCGCTAAAATCTGACCCTTTTTTATTTTTTGGGATAAACTGCAAAAATGATTTTTTCTGATCGGAAACTGTCACGGAAACTGGAGAGAACAGAGGCGCGGGCCAACGTCAGTTTTGTCGAAACCCGGGCCCGTCTGGCGCCGGGGGGCGGGGCGGAATGGATCGAGGTCGGCGGCGCTTTCGCCATGTTCGACGGGGTGGAATCGCCTTTGACGCAGACCTTCGGGCTCGGAATGTTCGATCAGATCACGGAAGTCGAACTGGAACGCCTCGAAGAATTTTTCCAACAAAAGAAGGCTCCGGTTTTTCACGAAGTCTCGCCTTTGGCCGATCCGTCGCTCCTGCCGCTTTTGAACCAACGCGGCTACCGGCCGGTGGAACTGACCAGCGTCATGTTTCAGCCGATCGGATCGGGACAAACCAAGGGGTTTTCGACCAATTCGGCTATCGAAACGCGAATTGCCCAATCGGGCGAGGAAAGACTCTGGGCCGAAGTGGCCGCCGCCGGTTGGAAAACCGAGATGGAGGGGTTGGCGGAATTCATGCTCGAATTCGGACAGATCAGCGCCTCGTGCGAGGGCGGATTTCCCTATCTGGCCGAAATCGACGGAAAGCCGATCGCCGCCGGAATGCTCTTTGTTTTCGACGGGGTCGCCCTTTTGGCCGGAGCCAGCACGATCCCCGAATACCGCCGCCGCGGAGCCCAACTTGCCCTTTTGGAATCGCGACTACGATTCTCCGCCGAAAGCGGTTGCACCCTCGCCATGATGTGCACCGCGCCCGGCAGTCAATCGCAGAAAAACGCCCAGAAAAATGGCTTCAATATCGCCTACACCCGGATCAAATGGGAAGGGAGTTAGATTTCGGATTTTAGATTTCGGATTTTGGATTTTTTGGAGGATTCCGTTTTGGGGACAAATCCCAAATCCCAGATCCGAAATCCGAAACTGTTAAACATTTTTAGAAAAAATTGTTTAATTTACAAAATGCTTTTCTTTTTTTGTCGGAAAAGGTTATAATCCTAATTGCCACATCGTCCCCGGGTGTCTTATTAACTGGGACACCCTCTCTTTTAATCCCAAAAAAAAGAAAAAAACAAAGAATAAAGTGTTTCAGACAGGACAGCGAATTGGAAATTACACGCTTGTAAAGCCTTTGGGAAAAGGCGGTTTCGGCCAGGTTTGGCTGGCCATGAGGCAGGCCAAGTTCGTCACCACCCGGGTGGCCGTCAAACTTCCCCTAAACGAGATCATCGACACCGAAGAGATCAAGAACGAGGCCGTTGTTTGGGAGAAGGCGAGCGGACACCCGAACGTTTTGCCGATCATCGAGGCCGACGAATACGACGGGCAGGTTGTCATCGTCAGCGAATACGCTTCGGACGGATCGCTCGAAACCCTTCTGCTAAACGAGGGAACCCTGTCGGTCAGAACCGCTCTGGAAATGGCGGTCGGAATCGCTCAGGGGCTCGAATATCTGCATTCGCGAAGGATCATTCACCGCGACATCAAACCGGCCAACATCCTGCTTCAGGGCAACATCCCCCGGCTTTCCGATTTCGGCATGTCGCGGCTTTGGCTCGGCAATTCGGTCAGCATGCAGGTCAGCGGAACTCCCTTTTACATGGCGCCCGAGGCTTTCAAACGCAAGCGCAACGAGCAGACCGACATCTGGTCGTTCGGCGTCGTCCTCTACGAAATGCTGACCGAAAGGATGCCTTTTCCGGGAGGCGATGTGGCCGAACTTTACGCCAGCGTGATCAACAACGAGCCGTTTCCCCTGCCCGATGAGATCCCCGTTCCCCTCCAAAAAATCATTTACAAGTCGCTGGAAAAATCTCCGGAAAAACGCTATCAGAACGTTTCGGAAATGCTGGCCGATCTGCAACATTGTCTGATCCGGGTCTCGCGCGACAAACTCGACACCGCCGCCATACCCGCGGAAACAAAGGGTTCGCTCATCAACCCGACGGTCGAATCTCTGGTCGTCTCTTATCGCGAAAACGGGGAAAAGGAAAATTCATTTCCAGCCGATAAACCATCGCCCCGGAGGACAACCCGTAAAGTCTCCGAAAGAAAAAAGCGCCGTTTTCTGAATTTGAAATTCATCGCCGCCGCCCTCATCCTGATGGTTCTGACGACTTTGGCCGGAGCCTTTTTCATGTTTCCGTGGGGGAAACCGATTCCCTTTCGTCAGGGCGATAAATTCGGCTACAGCACTTGGAAAAAAACAATCGTCATCGGCCCCAAATACGATCTGGCCGAACCCTTTTACGAAGATCTGGCCCTGGTCGCCAACGGGCAAAAGGATTCCGAAGGACATTTTACCGGGAAATACGGTTTTATCGATCACCGGGGCCGCGAAACGGTTCCGCTCGAATTCGACGTCGCCAAAAGTTTCTCGGAAGATCGGGCGCTGGTCGGCAAGATTGATCCGGCCACCGGTAAAAGGCTCTACGGTTTCATCGATCCAAACGGAAATCCGGCCGTTCCGCTGATCTATGACGGAGCCAAAAGTTTCGCCGGTGGGTTGGCCGCCGTCAGGTTAAAGGATAAATGGGGATTCATCGATAAGAACGGTCAGGAGATGATCGCCTTTCAATACGATGAGACCGGCAGTTTTTCCGAGGCTCTGGCCGCGGTTAAAACCAAGGATAAATGGGGATTCATCGATTCCAAAGGAAACCGGAAAATTCCCGCCCTTTACGATTTCGCCGGGAGGTTTTCGGGAGGGGCGGCGGCCGTCAAAAAAGACGGAAGCGTCTTTTTTATCGACTCCGAAAACCGCGAAATAAACGGCTTCAGATACAGTCGTGCCAACCGTTTTTCCCAAGGCATGGCAATGGTTACGAGCAACGGCAAAACCGGTTTTATCGGAATTGGCGGAGGCGAGGTCATCCCCTTTCTTTATGAAGAGGGCGATTCTCATTTCTCCGAAGGTCTGGCCGACGTCCGGCTGGGCGGCAAAAAAGGGTTCATCAACGGAGGCGGAAAAACGATCATTCCCTTCAAATACAGCGAAACCGAACCTTTCAAATCAAATCTGGCCCGCGTCAAAACGCCGGACGGGAAAGAATTTTACATCGGTTTTGACGGGACGGAATTTTACCAACCTTAAATCGGCGGCCTTGTGACCTCTTTTTGGCGTTTAAACTTTTTCTCCCTCCGTTTTCAGAATTTTCACCGCACTGCGGATCTTTTCCGATTCCCCCAAAAGAACCAGCGTATCTCCTTCAATCAGAGCGTACTCCGCCCCCGGATTGACCAGCGTTTGGCCCTCCCGGATGACGGCGATGATCGTCACTCCGGTGCGTTTTCTTAGATCGGTCTGGCGGATCTTTTTGCCGTTGGCCGGAGAGTCCCGGTCGAGTTCCACCGTTTCGGTCGCGGCCGCATGGAGAGCGGCGTTGAGATTGGCCATCCGGATCTGGCGGGCGGCCGAAGGCGAACGCAGCATCTCATAGCCCTGCCGCCTGATCTTGGCCGTTTGCTCCTCGATCACCCGGCGGGCCGCGCCGTATCTTTGCAAAACCCGCGAAAAGATCTCGATGCTGGTTTCAAATTCCTCGGCGATCACCTCGTCGGCCCCGAGCGCAAGAAGTTCCCCTATTTCCGAAATGTAACGCGTCCGGACGATGATATAAACCTCCGGGCTCAGATCGCGCGCGTTGCGGACCGTCCGGCGGGCGGCCTGCGGGTCGGAAAGCGCCAGCACCAGAGCCGAAGCCCGGTCGATCCCGGCGTGTTTCAAAACCTCGCGACGGGTCGAATCGCCGAAGTTGATCTTTTCCCCTTTGGCTTTCCCGCCGCGAACCGCCTCGGCATTTAGGTCAAGAACCGTATAAGGCACCAGCACCGTCCGCAAAACCCGGGCCAGATGCCGCCCGTTGAGGCCGTACCCGACGATGATGACGTGATTTTCGAGGCCCCCGCTCGAAGTCAGATGGATCTCCGGCGCCTCTTCCTCTTTCCCGTTCCTCCCGTCGCTCAAAAAAGACTGAACGAAATAACCGAAACGCGGCGCGGCGGCGATCAAAAAGGGAGTCGCGATCATCGAGATGATCGAGGCCGCCAGAAAGGTCTGGTAATCGGTCCCCGGCAAGAGATCGACCGCCTTTCCGGCCTTGGCCAGAACAAAGGAAAACTCCCCGATCTGAGCCAGCCCGAGAGCCGTCATCGCCGAGATCCTCTGCGGAAACCCGAGGACCCGGACGACTCCCCAGATGATCAGAGCCTTGCCGGCCATCAGCGAAATCACCAACAGCAGAACCGCTCCGGCGTTTTCGATCAAAGAGCCGACCGACAGCAGAAGGCCGATGGAAACGAAAAACAAACTGTTGAAAACATCGCGAAAAGGCAGGATCTCGGCGGTGATCTGATGGGAATAATCGGAATCGGCCAGAACCATCCCGGCGATAAAGGCTCCGAGCGCCAGCGACAGACCGAACTGCGAGGTGATCCAGGCCGTTCCCAGCCCGAGAAAAACCACGGTCAGCAGAAAAACTTCCGGGCTCTTGAGGCGAACTATCCGCCCTAGCAGAACCGGGATCAGAAAATAAGCCGCCGCGACGATGATCACCAGAGCCAGGATCGAGGCGCCCAGCGAAACCGCCACCGCCCCGGCCGATGAGGCGTCTTCTCCGCCTCCCAGCACCGGAACCAAAAGCATCATCAGAACGATCGAGATGTCCTGAAAAAGCAGGACCCCGACCCCGGCCCGGCCGTGCGGAGCGTCGGTCTCGTTCCGCTCGGCGTAGCTTTTCAAAACTATCGCCGTGCTCGATAATGCGACCAGAAAACCGAAGAACAGGCCCTGTTTGAGTTCGCGGCCGAAAAGAACGGAAACGGCGGCCGTCGCCGCCACGGTCAAACCGACCTGAAGCCCTCCGCCGATCAGAACCAGCCTTTTCATCTCGCGCAGGCGACCGAGCGAAAATTCCAGACCGATCGTGAACAAAAGCAACATGACGCCGATCTCCGCCAGAAATTCGATCGACTCCAGTTCCTTGATCAGCCCCAGACCGTAAGGCCCGATCAAAATTCCCGTCAGCATCAAACCGACGAGCAAAGGCAGTTTCAGCCGCAGGCAGAGAAAGGCGACCGGAACCGAAACGCCGAAAATTATCAGCAGATCGGCAAATAAAACGGGTGTGTGCATTATTTAAACTTCTCCCCGAACTCTTCCTTCAAAAAGAGTTTCGTCAAATAAACAGCTTTTGATTGAACCGCATCGTCAAATGCCGTCCGATCATTCAAAAATATTGATCCGATTTAAGAAAAAAGAGGAGGAGCGCGCCCGGCCTGAGAGGCCAAAAACCCGAGCGAATGGTGGATTTTTTGATCCGGTGCGGAAAGGTTCCGCCCGAAAGTTTGGAAAATCTCAAGTCGGAGCCCCGAAACATTTGCGTCCCGGCGGGCCCAATGATGTTGAAAATCGGGGCGCTGGTGTTTGAACTGAATTTGCCCCGGTATGTGTTCAAAACGATGAATGTTGGACTGATACGGGATCTTGTTCTTCAGTCCCAAAATCGGCCGGAGCCCTTCTCCGGCGGCGGGCATCGGGAAAGGAAGCAGTCGAATCCCTTCGCCGCAGGAAAACAGCAATCCCGTCAGAACGACCGTAAACAACAGGCCGCGACAGATTGATCGGCAGTTTTTCAGAATTCTTTCTCTCATCACCCGGTTGCCTTTTAGGATAGCAATTGTCGGAGGAATCGAAAAGCGGTTTTTCGGACAATCCCGGTTTTGCGCCGGAAAAACCCAAACTGCCTGATTGAACCGGACATTTTTTTATTCAATAAACGCGGACGAAGAACAGGTTCAAAGGGGTCTGTTACACGTTCTTCGCCCGCGTTCTCCCGGGAGAGAGGGTTTACTGCTTCTTGACATAATTGCGGTGAATGACCGCTTTTTGCTTGACGTCCCGGGCTTCGAAAACAACGTTCTTCTCGTCCTCGCGTTTGATCACCCGAGTGTTTTTGGCGACGGCCTGTTCCTCGACCTTGCCTTTTTCCGCCTCTTCGAGAAATCTTCTGACGTCGGCCGCCGTCACCTCTGCCGGCTTTCCCTTTTCGTCCAGTTCGGCGACGGCCTCGGTGGCGGCCGCCTTGAGCATCTTGAGCCACAGTTTCTTAAACAACGAATGGCTGATGTAAATGTCGGCGCTGTTGATCTTGCCGTTGATGGCAAAGGCGTAACCGATCACGTCCGGCCGGTCTTCGATGATCTGATCGAGATTCATCACGTATTTGTCGATCATCTCACGGACCTTTTTGTTCTCCAGACTGAGTTGGAGACTGGTGGAGGAATCGGCCGAATTGACGGTTACCCCGACGTTTTCGCTCAATTTGCCCTGAGCTTTTTCCACCTCTTTCCAGACCTGCGACTGCGACCGCGAACCGTTGGCCGCCAGTTTCAGATCCTTGGTGACTATCCGTTCGTTGGAAGAGGTGAATTTTCCCGAATCCTCTTTCCCGCGTTTTTCCCAGCGGCCCGATTCGACGCAGAAAACCTCGATCAGAATTCGCCCGGAACGGGCCGGAATGATGATGCTGACCGCCAGCACCCGATCCTGTTTGCCGCCTTTGACGATGTCCCCCGATTGGATGAAAACGTCGTTTTCCTTTGACAGGTTCTCGACCTCAAGCTGGTTGACGTCCGAGGTCTCATAAACGGCGAACTCCTTGTTCTCCAGAGCCTCCTGCAACGTCAAAATGTTTTTGCGGTCGGTTTGATCCTTGCCGTGGATCAGAAAAATCGACAGATTCTTGTAGATATGGGGAGAGGAAATTTTGTAATCGGAAACCGTCTGCGCGCGGGTTTGAAGACTGAAAACACAAAAAACCGCGACAACCGGCGCCAGGACGCCTAAGATACTTCTCAATTTCATAAAAAACTCCTTTTCGGTTGATTTGAAATTCCCCTGACTTTCTTTAGCCGAAGAACGCCCGAAAAGAGTCTTTCTTGCAAGTTTTTTTTAAGAGCCACAGAGGACACGGAGAACACGGAGAAAAAGTTTTTCCCAAAAAGTCTCCCGGTGAACTCTGTGGCTTTATTCAGTGGTCAGTGAGCGGTGAGCAGTGGGCAGTCCCGCACTCTGTTGTTTTCAGCCTTTTTCACTTTTTCACTTTTTCACTTTTTCACCTTTTTTTACATATTTCCCGTACCAGTCCAGATAACGCTCGTATCGGTCCTTGAGGAAGGTCGGCCTTTTCAGGCCGTGCGGTTCGCCCGGATAAACGACCAGTTGGGTTTCGCGGCCGAGACGTTTCATCGCCTGATACATCTGTTCGGAATTGAGGATCGGCACGTTCCAGTCGGCGCCGCCGCCGATCCACAAGGTCGGCGTGGTGATCTTATCGACCTTGTTAAACGGCGAGATCCGCTCCCAGGCCTCGGCGTTCTCCCACGGCAGGCCCAATTCGACCTCCCACCACATCTGGTAATGATCGTGCCCGTAATTCGAGCGGTAAAGCGCCTCGCTCGCACCCGAGATCGCCCCCTTGAAACGGGTCGTCTGGGTGATGACGTAATTGGTCAGGATGCCGCCGTAGGACCAGCCGCCGACTCCCAAACGGTCCGGGTCGGCCATCCCCTCGGCGACCGCATAATCGACCCCGGCCATCACGTCCTGAAAATCGAGGTTCCCCCAATCGGCGAAAAGAGCGTAGGAAAAGGCCTGCCCGTAACCGGATGATCCGCGCGGGTTGACCTCCACCACCAGATAACCGTTGGCGGCGAAAAGCTGGGCGTCGAAATTGAAGCTGAAATCATACTGCGAAACCGGTCCGCCGTGAATCCTGAGCAGGGTCGGGTATTTCATCGAGGGCCGATAACCGATCGGTTTGTACAAAAATCCCTCGATCTCGGTCCCGTCCTTGCTTTTGAAATGAATGTTTTCGACCGGGGTGAGCTCGGTTTTTTCGAGCCAGTCCTGATTTGATCTGGTCAGTTGCGACAAACTCTCGTTTCGCCAGGCGAAAACGTCGCCCGGCAGATCGGGCCGGCTGATGAGCGGCGCGACCAGATCGCCCTGAAGATCGTAATCGAGGACGATCGAGGTGCCCGTAACGGCCCTTTTCAGGTTCCGCGTGGCGGGATCAAAAGAGGCCAGCTGGTTTTCGCCGCTGTCTTCGAGCATCAGCCAGATTTTCTGACCGTCGGAGGAAAACTTCGGCTTGATGACGTTGCGGTCGAGTTCGGTCGTCCAGACGGTCGGCTGTCCGCCGGTGGCCGGAACCGTGGCCAGATGATTGGTGGCGTACCACATCACCTTCAGTTCGGCCGTAACGGTAACATATGCGATTGTCCGGCCGTCGGGCGACCACGCCGGCGAAGTGTCCTCGCGCGGATTTTTCGTCACCTGCAAAAGGGTCTGTCCCTTGTCGGTATTATCGGCCGAAACGATCCAGATGTCCGGATTCGGCGTCCCGTCCGGATTGTCGGAACGGTTGCTGACAAAGGCGACCGATTTTCCGTCGGGCGACCAGGCCGGTTCCGAATCGTCGAAATCGCCGGAGGTGATCTGAACCGGTTCGGCCTTTTCAACGCCGACGGCGAGAACGTAGAGATGCTTGCGGTAGCGGTCGAGATAGCCGATCTCGTCCCGCTTGAACTGAAGGCGGTCGATGACGTAGGGCCTCGGTTTTTTGTCGTCCTCCTTGTCTTCGGTCAGTTCCTCGGGCCGGGGGTCGCGCAAAATGAGCAGAATCCTTTTTCCGTCGGGCGACCATTCGTAACCGGAAACGCCCTGTTTGACTTGTGTTACCTGCTGGGCCTCGCCGCCGAGCCGGTTGAGCGTAAAGACCTGCGCCGGTTTGTCGTCGCCTTTATCGTCCTTTTCGCGCGAGGCCAGAAACGACAGATATTTTCCGTCCGGACTCCAGCGCGGCATCTCGGCCGAGTAACCTTTGGCCGTCATCGGGATCGCTTCGCCGCCGGCCGTCGGAACCATCCAGATCCGCGTTTCGGATTTGTCTTCTTTCAGATCGAGTTCGGTGACCGTGTAAGCGACCCATCTCCCGTCCGGGCTGACGCGCGGATCGCCGAGGGTTTTCATCTTGAAAAAATCGTCGATGGTCAAAGGTTTTTTGGCCGTCTGCGAAAAAACTGCGGCGGCCGAAAACAGCAAAATTACAAAACAGGTCCATAAAAGGTTTTTGATCTTCATATTTTTTTTCGTGTGTGCCAGTTGGATTTGTTCTCCGGGCGGCGGCGGACTTCGAAAAAACGCGGGAAAAGGCTTTTCCCGCCGGACGTTGCCGGGAAATTAAACGGTTAAAGTTATTATAAAACCAAAATCAATAGTGTTAAAAAGAATTTTCTGCCCACGAATTTACACCAATTTACACGAATTTGTTTTAAATTTTTTGAATTATTAGTGCTCATTCGTGCTCATTCGCGGGCAGTTTCCTTTTTTATCAGCCCACATCCGTCCGATCAGTGCTCTGATTTTAATCTTTTTAACAGCAATGAACCGGAATCGAAAATCGGCCCCGTGAGCCCGGAAAAAACTCGAAAAAAACGGCCGCAGGAACGGCCAATGATTTTTATTGGGCGGGTTGTATTCCCTTCGTCCCGCTGAAGTCGTAGATCACAAAAAGGCTCAGATCCGTTTCCTTGATCTCGGCGCGAACATCTTTAATCTGCGCATTCAAGGTTCCGTCGGTGGCCGAGACCGGCAGACTCAGAGAGATCTGCTTGCCTTTCAAGATGGTGATCGGATTGACCTTTTGATTGAGCGAATTTTGGACGAATTGGGCGATCAGGCCGCCGGCCAGAGGAGTAACGCCGTCGAGGTTGACGGTTTCGACGTTGATCTTGCCGTAAACGTTTTTCTGTTCGGCGTCATAATTTAACGTAAAAACGCCTTTGGCCCATCCCGAAAACTGTATGCAGTTGCCCAAAACGCTGGCGTTGCCCTTGAAGGCCAGCGGGACGTTGATCTTTCCGTTTTCCAACTGGACGCTCGTTTTGACGCCGCTCCCTTCGGGCAAAAGGGTGATCCGCCCGTCGCAGGTTTTCTCGTTCTCGAAAAAAGCGATCTTTTCCGGCTTTATTTGGTAATCGGCCCGCTCCTGAGACAAATTAAGGGGAAAAGAAGGCGCGTTCATATCTCTGAAAATGATCTCCAGAACGTTGTTAAAAAACTGCTGGTTCAAAACCACCTGAGCCGTTCCCGCCGGAATGCCACCCTGCTCGGGCGGCTGGATCGGTTGGCCCGGAACCTGAGCGGCCTGCGGCGCACCGATGAAATAGTAAAAAGTAAAGATCCCGCCCAGGATCAAACCGATAATTACGCCCGCCAGTAAAGTTAAAACCTTGCTCATACCTTGCCCCCTTTGGTCGAAATGAAAATTCCGCAGATAAAGGTTTTTTTTGCCGATAAAGGACGAAACCTCCGCATCCAAAACTTTTTAATCTGCGGAAAAAATTAATAGGACAAAATCAATTATTGGGATTTTGACTCGTCTTCAACAATTGCCCGACCACCAGTTGAGCCATATCGAAGAACGCCTTCAACTGGCTTCTCACCTCTTCCGGTTCAACCTTTTTGAAATCTTTCGGCTCTTCAAAAAGGCTTTTATCGACATCGGTTTTGATGTTGTTTATCTCCGTAACAACCTTCAGACCGCTGATCCCTTTGACCTCGCCGGACTGCGATTGGACGAAGGTTACCGATTGGACCGGAAGTTTCGTTTCCTTATCGACCAGAAAATAGGATTCGGTTTCAACCGTCCCGGCTTTGGTCTGAGTATCGGTCGTCGCCTCGAATGTGTATTTGACCACATCCCGGCCGTTGAATTTCTCCTCACCGGCCCGTTTAACGCCCTCGTATTTTTTAACCTGATCCACCATCTGATCGGGCGTCAGTATCTTGCGGACATCAACCCCGAGGGTTTCCTTGTTCAACTCGGCGTATTGCCGTCGGGCGGGAGCGATCACCAGTTGTTTGTCGCCGACGGTTAGATAAACGATCTTTTCGCCGTTCGGCGCGGTGAACTCCATCCTCCGGTTGTCGCCTTGGCGAGCGACATCGGCCTGAAGTTTTGGAATCGCCGTTTTATTTTCGCCGGTCGTTTCAATGCTCAGGGAAACCGTCGCCTGATACTGATCCGGCTCTTCGGTTTCAAAGGCGACCGGATCGGTTGCCGAATTTGAAGCGTTCGCATTGGCGTTAGAATTAGCGTTAGAATTTGAATTTGTGTTGGCATCGGCCGGGGAATTGGCGTTGGCGTTCGAATCGGTCGGCACCGGATCACAAGCCAGACCCAGCGCGCAGATCAAAATTACGGCCAACCCCAAAAAGTTGTTTTCGGTAAAAAGATTTTTCATCTCACCCTCCCTTGTTCAAAAAAAATGTGCCTTCATCTTACCACAAACGGGAATCTTCGTTTTCAAAACAACCCGGACCCTTTTTCAGATTTTTCGCAGAAACCACCCCTCCACAAAAATTCGCGGTCGATCGTCTTTGAAAAAGGAACAAGACTCCAGTCCGATATTCAACATCAATCAGTTGTTTCCGTTATTTCCGGTGCCGCCTCGCGGGCAGAATTCATTTTCATCAATGCAGACATCACCGCAAGGCTGTTGTTTGGGGCCGCACCCGACCGGACATCCTTGATCAACCGGAATACATTTACCCCGGCAATTTTTGGTTCCTTCCGGACATGGTTTGACGGGCGGGATATTTCCCGTGTGCCAGGTGAAATCCTGATAGACGACCTTCTTTACGCATTTGATCCGGGTGATGTATTTGTTAAGCCTTTTCAGATTTTCTTCTCCGCCGTAAAGAGTCCCCGTTACGTTTACCGTTCCGTCTTTGTATTCCAGTTTCAGCCTTTCGATCTGACTGCTCAAACTTCTTTTGCGATACATTTTATCGAAAATGGCCTTAATGATCTGGTTGTCCGTCGCGGTCGCACAATCGATTTGGCCATCGGAAACAAACTCCGCCGACGCTCCGCCCGGAGCCAGCGGCTGAGAACCGCCCCCTCCGCCCCCAAAACCCAGAAACATCGCCGTTCCAATGAAAAGCCCGACCAATACTCGAATTAATTTTCGCATCATTTGTTTTCTCCATTTTTTTCATGTTCGATCATTGAGATCAGGTTAAAACGAGATTGCTTGCCAAAGTAGATGGCCTCGCCGTTGGGTGTCCAGGAAATGCTTGAAAAATAAAGTCTCGGGTCGTTGTTGCGGGTAAGTCTTCGCGGCTGGCCGCCGGTGGAAGGAACGATCCAAACATCGTCATTTTTTGCCGCCCGTGATGTAAAACCAATGAGCTTTCTGTCGGGAGACAAATGAATGTTGTAATAATATGCCTCTTTGAGCGTATTGACAAGACGTTTCCGGCCGGTTTCGACCGAAACATTGTAGATCTCGACCTCGGGCGGCAGAGAACTGAAGGCTTTTTTCGAAAAGGCAAAAACCAGTTCGTCTTCCCTTTCCGACCAACCGAGGAGGCGGATCATATCGTTGGTTGCATAGACCGTCTTGGTTTCCCCCGTTTCCAGATCAAACACACCGAGATGAAAGGCTTCGGCCCCTTCTGCCTTCTGTTTTTTCGGCTGGGAGAAAAAAGCGATCCGCCTTCCGTCCGAAGACCAGACCGGACAAAAGAAGGAAAGATTATCGTCCCCGTTTTCGGTCAGCCTCCGGTCGCTCTCACCATCTGCCGAAACCAGCCAGAGATTCGAGCGGCTTTCCCTTTCGGCCACATAAGCCAAAGAGTCGCTTTTCGGCGACCAGCTGATATAGTTGGCCTGAATCCTGGTATAGGGTGAAACCGAAAAACCGATGACCCGCAACCCGCCCGACGTCAGCCGTTTGGCATCACTGCCGGTGGGACTCACTCGCCAGAGTTCGACCTCTTTATCGACCAGTTTATAAAATGCGATGTTTTGCCCGTCGAACGACCAGAGCGGTAAAAACCCGTCTTCGGCAAGCTGCTGCGGAGAAGATCCTCCATCGACCGAAGGCGTCTTCAAAAGGATCGAACTGTTCAGCAACTTATTGCCCAGACTCAGATTTTTGACGGATTGAAAAACAACCCTTTCGTTGTCCGGCGACACATCCGGCCATAATTCAGAAGTCAGATCGGCGGCGATGACCGCTTCCTTCGAATCCTTGAGGCTGACCCGCCAGATGTCCGAGTTTTCGGTGGCCGAACCGAACAGGATGCGCGAACCGTCGGCTGAAACGTCCTGAACCGTGCTGTCCCTGTCCCCGAAAGTAATCTGGCCCGGATTCCCCCCGGCCAACCCCGCTTCGAATACCTGAAAAACGCCATCGGTCAGTTGGCTGAATAAAATTCCCTTTCCGTCCTGCCGCCAAACCAGAGAATTGATCTCATTCCGGGTGTCAAGAAGCGTTTCGGGTTCCGGCGTTCCGTCAAGATGTGTGACCAGAATTTTTGAGCTTTTCTCTTCCGTCACAACAAAGGCGATCAGCTTCTCATCCGGCGAAATAGAGATCAGTTTTTCTTTGGAATTTTTAGGATCGAATTCGGTAATCTGATCTATTTTCCCCGATCTCTCATTGACGGCATAAAGATTGTGATCCGATTCGAAGTAGATCTTTCCGCTTTTTGACCAGCGCCTCAGTTGGGTTCCGATATTGTTGGTCCGGGCGATGGGTTTGGGAGACCCGCCGAGAGCGGGAACGCGCCAGATCCCGCTGAAATCCCCGCGATTTGAATAAAAAGATATTTCACTTCCGTCCGGCGACCAGAGGGGAGATTCGTTGTCAAAATCCTCTTTGGTGATACAGATCGCCTCGCCCGAGGAGGTCTGTTTGACCCAGATGCCTTTGGTCCCGGATTTGGTCGAAGCGAAAGCGATCATCTTGCCGTCCGGCGAAAAAACCGCGCCCGTGTAGAGTTCTCTCGGCGCACTGCTCCAACTGAAGATATCGACCGACTTGAGCGCCCCCGGCGCCGCGGCCCGCGGTTCCTTCGAAACATTTCCGATCCACCACCACACGGAGAGAACAGCCATTATGACGAAAAGCAGAAAACCTCCCAGATGGATAAATGAAAAACGCCGCCCCATGATCAGGCTGGCGGCATTTTCAGAGGTCGGATGGATTCGGCCGGGGGCATCCGTGTTGTGGCTCAGTTTTTTTTCGAATTTCAGATCGTCCTTCAGGTCTTTCAGATCGATCAGGAGATCTTTGATGTTTTGATAGCGTTTTTCGGGGTTTTTGCGGAGGGTTTTACTGACTATATGTTCGAGTTCCGCCGGGACATCGGTCGAAAAATTTTCCAGCGGCGGAGGCTCATCTTTGAGAATCGAGCCGATGATATCGAGCGGGTTATCGCCCTCAAAAGGCTGATGGCCGGTAACCATCTCAAAAATGACGACGCCGAGACTGAAAATATCGGTTCGGGTGTCCACCGGCCGCCCCCGCGCCTGTTCGGGAGACATGTATTGCGGCGTCCCAATCACCATTCCGGGCAGGGTCATAACTCTGGCAATCGTGGGTGCCTCCTTATCTACATTCTCTCCGGAATTTTTGGCTACCGGTTTGGCCAATCCGAAATCCAAAACTTTGACGATCCCGTCTTTGCGGATCATCACATTGTCCGGCTTAAGATCGCGGTGAATGATGCCCGCTTCGTGCGCGGCGGTCAGCGCGGAAGTGATCTGAATGGCGATGTCGAGCGCCGTCATCAGAGCGGGTTTTTCCCGTTTGAGCCGCGCTCCGAGAGTTTCCCCCTCAATAAATTCAGCGACGATAAAATGAGTGCCCTCGTGTTCGCGGATCTCAAACACTGTGATGATATTCGGATGATTGAGCGCCGAAGCCGCTTTGGCCTCCTGAATGAAACGGTTGAGTTTCTGATCGTCAAGCCCCAATTCCCCGCTCAGGAATTTGATCCCGACCAAACGGTCGAGCTTTTTGTCCTGAGCCAGATAAACCGCGCCCATTCCGCCCTTTCCCAATAATCTGATGATCTCATAGCGCCCGTCTAAAATCGTTCCCCCGGCAAATTTTCCGGTCAAAGATTGATCGATGATCCGATCTCCTTCGATCATACCGCCGATTTCGGCAACGGCGGTTTCTTCCAAAAATGAACGGTCCTTTTCAAAAAAGAGCAGAGTCTCCAGTTCCCGGCGCAACTCGAAATCCTCGCCACATTGGTCTTTCAAAAATTGTTCCCGTTCACCGGGCCTCAGATCTTGAACCGCTTTATACAGATCCTTTATTTTTTTCCATCTTTCCGGTTCCATTTTTCTATCGGGATAAGGAAAACCTCTTCAGCGGACAAAACCGGCGAAATCCATCTGCCGTCTCCGCCGCTCACGACCCTGATCGGGGAAATCAAGCGCCGAAAATTGACGAACCCCTTGAAAAACAACGGTCCGAATCTTTCCGGCGGGCGGTCAGATTCCACCTTAAACTTGTAATACATCGCCATTTTTTAGGCGGCCAAGACGGGCTCTTGTTGCCATTTTCGATGGTTGTCCCAAGCTGACTTTGAACAATTCAAGTTGTTTTCTTTTTTTCCTGAATCCTTCGGATTGTAACTCAATTTACTGATTTTCTACAATTTTCCCGCCTACCGGAGCATTTGGTCCCGACCGCCCGGAATTCAATGAGCAACAATGAACTCCAGCCCTCAAAATTGAAATGCCCCCAAGTTGTTGAGCAGTCAGTTTTCAAACTCATCCCAAAACCCGCTCCCCAAACCGACTGTCCGGCGATCGAGACGAAATAGGCGGAAACCGAAACGCCCAAGACGATCGCAAAGGTGAACGAAATGCCGGAAAAATAAAACCTCGCCGCCTTCGGATAAAATCTTCAGACATCCGGGACATTTTGTCATCGAGAGAAGTGTTGATTTCGATCCGTTTTAATCGGCAAGGGTAAACAGGACCGCATCGCTTTTATAATTTCCGCTTCAAGCGGTTTCCGCCGCCAATTTCCCTTCCGGCCCCGCCGACCTGACGGGAAACTCCCGCCCCTGAATCATTAAAGGTTTGATCCCCCGCCAGGGGGCATGATCCGGGCCGGAAATAAAAGCGCTCAAACCCTCTTCACAGGTTCAACGGTTTTCTCAAGGCTTGACTCACCGGAAAAACCTTTGAATAATCTGAATCAAACAAAAACAAGACCGGTCCGGATTCATCACGGTCCCCACTTCAGACGGACAGGAAAAATCCACCGACCAAAACCATCACCGGACAGGAAATTAACGGAAATGCTTTTTTTGCGATTTTTTACCTGAACAAAATGGCATTTGAGATCTTTAACCGAGGAGAAAAAAAATGAAGAAACTGATGATACTTTTGGCGGCGGTCTTTTTTCTGGGTTCCTGCAAAATGATCTCGGAAAAAACCGGCAGTGGTGAAACACCGGTTAATGCGACGGAAAGCGAGATCCGGGCCATTCTCTGCCAGATCGAGAACGGAAAATATGCAGAGGCCCGGAGCGGACTCGAGGCCGTTCTGAATAAAGAACCGCAGAATGTCTTTGCCACACGGCTTTGGCCCGGTGTGTTAACGCATCAGATCAAAAAAGAAGACAAATCGCCGGAAAACATGGCGCAGATCAGAAAAGCCATCGAGGCCTTTGAACAAGCCCGGAAAAACCCGCAACTCTCCGACCGGGAAAAAACATCGATCGAATATTTCATTGTCGATCTGTACGGCATGATCGGCGGAGAAGAAAAAAATTCGGCCCTGCTCAAAATGGCCGAAGATCCGAACCGGACTCCTGAAAGCCGCAGTTTATTCTACACCCGGCTGGCCGCCGATAAAAACACCTGTGCCAACGATATCAGCGATGACGAAGCCGTCAAAAAGATCGCCAAAAAGGACGGCAAGGAGGTTTATGTTTTCACCAAACCGGCTCGTGCCGAAGACTTTGAAAAACTGACGCAATGCACGACGAAAGGTCTGGAACTGATCGATAAGGCGCTCGAACTCGATCCGACATCCGAATCGACCTGGTCTTACAAAGCCAGTTTACTTATCCAGAAAATGCGGATCGCCGAAATGGAAGGCCGGGACAAAGAGCCTCTGAAAAAAGAATACACCGCCGCCCGGGACAAATTCACCGCCATCATGCGGGAAAAACAAAACCAGAGCGAGGAGGCCGAACCGGCAGATCCGGCCACCGATATCAATGAAATGCTTGAGGAATTGACCTCTCACAAAATCGAAATGCCTCTGGACAAAATGGTCGGCGAAATCTATATTCCGGCCGATTATCCGATAAAACCGATTCCCGGAAACACCGAACTCCCGGATGAGACCGAAAAAGCAGAAAAGCCGAAGCGCGAATGGAAGACTTTTTCCCCCAACGGCGAGTTCAGCGCCGAATTGCCCGACAATGCGGCGACCGCGGTCGTTACCAACACCTCGGTTATTTACGAAGCGGACAGCGGGGACACCAGATTTTTGATCCACGCCCAGCCGCGTCCGGCCGTTCAAAATCCGGACCTTGATGACCGGGTTCTCAACACTCTGGCCTGGACCATGGTCAAATCTACCGGCAACCTGTCCGTCAAAGATGGATGGGGCGGGAATTATGAAATAAATCTCGTCAGAAAAGATCCGGTCGGCGAGCGGCCGGCCAGATTTTACGCCTATACGATCTCCTCCTGTAAAGACAAAAAGGACGGGGTGATGCTCGTGATCATCGGCCCGAAGTACAACTACGCGATTGACATCCGCGGTGCTGGTGAAAAAGATGAGGCTTCCCAAAGATTTCTTAAATCGCTGAAAATAAACGGATAGCAAAAAAAACGGCTTAGAAAATTTTTTCGTGCCGGTTTTCGAGAAATTGACTCGGGAAAATCCCGGCGGTTTTTCGGGCGATAAACCGCCGGGATTTTCAAATGAGCTCTTGATTTACTGCCAATTCTTTTCATTTGTTACTCGACTTCTTTCAAGATCTTTTTGCCGAAAACGGGCTGTCCGGCGATGGAAACATATGCGGCGTAGAAAATTATTCCGAGAGTGATGACGACGGTCAAGACCGAGGTTTGGAAATAGAAGAGCGAACTGTCGAAAGTTACCGGAAAGGCGTAAGTCAAAACAAAGAAAAACCAAAAAGAGATCAGCCCGAGCAAGCCGAAGCGGTATAATGCGATCACCAGACAAATTGAGTTTATCAAAGCCGCGATGGAAATGACCCAATGAACTGTCAGCGCAAAAAATAAAAACTGAATGGCGAAAAACAAAAATCCAACCAGAAAAACCCCGAGAAACTTTTTGCCCGTCAGCCTGTAAAGCAAGTAAGCCAGAAACAACATTGCGAAACTTTGAAAGATTTGGCTGACCAACTCAAACAGTATGGTGGCGGTAAAAGATCCGAATCCATTTATGTTCGATAAAGTAAAAGCATCCGTAACTACATCGAACCTCCCGTTATAAAGTTGAACAATTAATATCCCGACACTTACCCCGATCGTGTGTCCGAGTCCCAGAAATCCGCCCATTAAAATATCGCGTCCGACCATCGGATCACGAAAGTCTCCCGCCATGACCCGCGACCAGGAAATAAGCATCTCCGACCACGAGCGGCGGATAAATGGTTCCAATGCGATATATATAAGTCCGATCGAGATCGCCAGAAGCACGGCAAAGCTCACGGCTTCGTAGATGACCGACAATTCGCCCCAGATCGTCGGAATATGGTCGGCGAAAATAATTTGACCTAAAAGCGCGACGGCAAACAGGAAGACCGCAAGTTTCAGACCGCCCCGCAGATCGCCGCGTCCGCCTTTCAGGTTTCGATAGGCGAAAAATATCGAACCGATGATGGCGATACAAATCCACAAAATGATGATAACGGTGCCGAATTTCCTCGATGGGCTTTGATTCCCGCCGGCCTCGCCGGATTCCAAATCCCAAGGTGCAAATATCTTGAAATAGACCGGTTTGCCGTTAAATTCGGCGGCTTCAATCCGAATCGGAATATCCTGAAAATCCGCCAGACTTCCCTTCCAGGCAATTCTTTTATCGGCGAAAACGGGCGGCGTCAGGTTTGATTCCGTTTCTTCAAATTTCGCCAGATCCAATCCCGCTTCGGCAAAAAAATCTTTCCAGTTCACCTCCGCCGAATCCCGTTTTGAAGCCTCCTTCGCCGGAACTACGATAAATTCAACCATCCGCCCGCGGACATCGAGTTTGACATTTGCCATTCCCGATTGCGACAGAGGAGGTTCGTTTTCCAAGACCTTTACGTTATCAACGGGTTCGAGATAATCCGGCGATTGGCGATACAGGAAATAAATATTGTAAGGCTGTCCGGCGCGAATCATTTCGCGGTAAGATCGCCCGTATTTTGAATCTCCTAAGACCATCGAATCCCGAACTTTCAGAAAGGAATTATCCTGGACAAACTCATATTCGGCATCAACGGGCGGTTTCGGATAGCCGAATTTTTGAATGATCTGCTTCGATCTGTCAGCCAAAACTTCGGGCGGTTTTTCAAACGGCGTGAGACTGAAAGCCTTGTAGGTTTGATTAAACAGCAATGCCCCGAAATAAAAAACTAAAAATGCGGCAACGACCCCCAATGCAATCAAGGGTTTCAAAGCCCCTTTTTTCGAAGCGGCGGCAACCATTTCGGGACTCGGTGTTTCGCCCGCCGCAATCGCCGCTTCGAGAGGATTTCCGCCGGGCATGGCCAATGCGACCTGAAGCGCGGAATTCGGTCGATCTCTCGCGTCTTTTTCCAAACAACGTTTGATTATTTTCTCAACTATCGGCTCAATATTTTCAACAAATTCAGACGGGTTGGCCGGTTGTGTGGTTTTGTGTTTTTCGATCAGTTCGGAAAGCGAATCAGCCTTAAAAGCCTGCTTGCCCGTATAAATTTCGTAAAGCAACAATCCGAGAGAGTAAATATCACTCCGCGGCGTAACTTCTTTGCCCGTAATTTGTTCGGGCGACATATAGGCGGGCGTGCCGACTCGTATTTCTTCCGAACTTATCTCCTCTTCAATTCCGGCAATGCCGAAATCCGTTATTCGTGCTTTTCCTTTTGAATCAATAATGATGTTGGCGGGTTTCAGATCGCGGTGCAGAATTCCCGCGTCGTGAATGGCGTGCAAACCGAAACAAATTTGACGCGAGATCTCGGTTGCTTTATCCGATGGCAGCCGCCCGATTCTGTTTAATAATTGCGACAGGTCGTCGCCCTCGATAAATTCCATCGAGAGAAAATGTTTTCCGCCCGTTTCGCCGATGTCGAAAACGCGGCAGACATTTGGATGTGAAACCTGCCGAGCGGTGCGGACTTCCCCGATAAAACGTTTCAAGGCATCTTCGTTTTTTTCGAGTTTTTCGGGCAAAAACTTGAGGGCGACCATCTGATTTAATTTCAGATCTTCCGCTTTATAAACCTCGCCCATTCCGCCCTTTCCCAAAAGTCCGATGATCCGGTACCGTTCATCCAAAACCGTTCCGGCAATGAATGCTCCGGGTTTGATTTCGCCCGTTGTTTTATTATTCAAGGCCTGCGTTTCTTGTTCGAGAATCTGGCTGATGACCTCTTTTTCGGCGGGTTCTTCCAAGAATGAGGTATCGGCTTCCTCGAAGGAATTTATTAATTTTTCAACCTCCGCCCGCAAACTTGAATCATCAACGCATTCTTCAGCCAGAAAAGTTTTGCGTTCCTCTCCCGACAAACCGCGGGCGGCTTCGAAAAGGTCTTTGATCTGTTGCCAGCGGTCTTTCTCCATCAATCCCCCAAATCCTTAAAAATTTTTTGACCGAATAAGGACCGCCCGGCAGTCGAGATGTAAAAAGCGTAAACGGCGAGCGCCGAGTTGACCAGTAACATGAGGATCGTGTTCGGGAAATAAAGACTCGCGGAATCTAACGTGAGCGGCATCAGGTATGTAAAATAAAAGCCGAGCCAAAATGAAATAAGTCCGACCAGACCGAAACGGTAGAGCGCGATGATGAAACAGGCGGCGTTGATGAGAGCCGCGAAACCGTATGTCCAGTGCTGTGTCAACACGAAAATCAATCCCTGCAAACCGAACACCAGAAAGAATGTCAGGAAGATGCTCAGATTTTTCTTTTTCGTCAGCAGATAAATCCCGAGCAGAATGAACAAGAAGATAAAACTGATCGAAATCGACGATGCCAAAAAACCGGTCAGATTAAAGATACTGCCGGAAATACCGTTTGCCGGATGAAACTGGTAGGCGACACCCAAAACCCCCTCGTTTCCTGTTACCAGCGCAAAGAGCATCGAACCGACGAAAATGCCGATGGTGTGTCCGGTCCCCAAAAGCAAACCGAAAAGAACATCGCGACCGATCAGAGGATCGCGGAAATCTCCTTTGAGCAGGCGATTCCAGGAAATGAGCAATTCCGACCAGTATCGGCGGACGAACGGTTCGAGAGCGATGTAAATCAAACCGATCATCAGCGATGTAATCAGTGATCTGGCGAAGATCAGATATAAAACATCCAGTTCGCCCCAGACGGTCGGAACGTGATCCGCATACAGGAACTGTCCGCCAAATGATATGGAAAACAGAAAAACGGAGAGTTTCAACGCTCCGCGCAAATCGCCGCGCCCGATCTTCAGATTGTGCCGGGCGAGTAGAATCGAACCGATAATCACCAGAAAATAAATAAGTATGATCAAAATCACGCCGCTCTGGCGGAAGATATTGCTTTCCGGTTGCGTCCCGATCGTTTTTTCATTCCACGGGGCGGTGAGACGGAAAAACACGGGTTTGCCGTTTAGTGAGGCCGCCTCGACGCGAAACGAAATGTCGGGCAATTCCGGCAGTTGCCCCGTCCAGGCTTTTCTCGTGTCGGCGAAAACAGGCGGTGTATGCTTCGGCTCGATCTGTTGGAAAGCGGCGAAATCCAGACCGGCTTCCGCGAAAAGTTCGCTCCACGCGGTTTCCCGGCCTTCCGCCGGTTTTGAATCGGGCGGCGGAACGGCGACAAGCTCGAGCAACCGTCCGTTTTGGTCGAGTGTGAGGCTAACCATGTTCGGAACGTTCAAAGCCGGATCGGAATCCGTCACTTTTCCGGTCAGTTTCGGTTCGAGATATTCGGGCGATTGACGATAAATAAAATTCAAGTCCGGAACCCGACCGGAAGCGAGCGTTTTCTTGACCTCGGAATTCGTCGTTTTGCCCGCCACTATCTCCCCGTTCGCAAAATTCAGATAATCATTATTTTCATGAAAACCGAATGCCGTATGAGCCGCCGGATCGGCATAGCCGATTTTCCTTAAAATCTCGCGCGATTTTTCGGCCAGCACCGCCGGTTGTTTTTGAGGCGACGAGAAATTGAAAGTCTTGCTCCACTGCTGGTTGATGATCGATAGAACGTAAACGACGAGAAAGGCGAGCAGCAGACCGAGCGCGAGTTTCGGCTTCAAAGCGCCCTTTTTCGGCGCGGCGGCGACCATTTCCGGCGACGGCGTTTCGCCGGCGGCGATGGCCGCTTCCAGAGGATTCCCGCCCGGAAGGGCAAGGGCCACCTGCAACGCTGATTTCGGCCGGTCGGCGGGGTCTTTTTCGAGACAGCGGTTGATCGTTTTCTCGACCATCGGATCGATGTTTTCGACGAACTCCGACGGGTTGGTCGGCTGCGTCGTCTTGTGCTTTTCGATCAGATCGGCCAGCGAATCGGCCTGAAAAACCTGTTTCCCGGTGTAGATCTCGTAAAGCAAAAGGCCGAGCGAATAGATGTCGCTTCTGGCGGTCAGTTCCCCGCCGGTGATTTGTTCGGGCGACATATAGGCGGGCGTTCCGATGATCTCCCCCTTGCCCCGGATCTCCCTTTCGATCCCGGCAATGCCGAAATCGGTGATCCGCGCCTTGCCCCGCGAGTCGATGATGATGTTGGCCGGCTTCAGATCGCGATGAAGAATATCGGCATCGTGGATGGCGTTGAGACCGAAACAGATCTGCCGCGAGATCTCCGCCGCCCGTTCCGACGGCAGGCGGCCGATCCGCCTGAGAAGCTGAGAGAGATCGTCGCCGTCGATGAACTCCATCGAGAGAAAATGCTTCCCGCCCATCTCGCCGATGTCATACACCTTGCAGACGTTCTGGTGAGCGACCTGCCGGGCGGTGCGGACCTCATCGACGAACCGCTTCAGGGCCTCCCGGTTTTTCTCAAGTTTTTCGGGCAAAAATTTGAGCGCGACGGTTTGACCCAGTTTCAGATCCTCGGCCTTGTAAACCTCGCCCATCCCGCCTTTGCCGAGCAGACCGAGGATTCGGTAGCGACCATCGAGGACGGTTCCGGCGATGAAATGGCCGTTCTCCGCCTCACCCGTAATCTGGTTGGCGATCAGGGTTTCCTTCTGTTTAAACAACGTCCCGGCCTCGGCCACCGCCGGTTCTTCCAGAAACTCTTCCGCCTCGTCGAACGAGCCGAGAAGTTTCTCCACCTCCCGCCGAAGATCTGAATCGCCGCCGCAGGCCTGCCTCAAAAAAGCGTCGCGCCCGGCGGCCGGAATCTCCTGCGCCGCTTCGAACAGGCCTTTTAATTTTTGCCACTTTTCCGGTGTCATCGTCTTGCTTTCGAGAATCCTCGTCGCCCCGGTTTCATCCAGACCGAGGAGAGAGATGGTTTCGGTGATCTCGGCGACCAGCGAAAAGCCGCATTCGGGACACAGATGTGCCCGACGGGGTAAAACCTTCAGACATCGCGGACATTTGTTCATCGGGAAAAGTTCGGAAAAAAAATTTCCCAACATCATAATATGTTTCCCGTTTTTTTTTAAATCCCGGTTCCGGAAAAAACCGGCGACGGAAAACCTTCCCGTCCTTTTTAGGAAAGGAGTTTTCCGCCGTAACAAACGTCCTTTTCATCCTAGGTCTTCAGATAATCCGGATTAAGGGATCGAACCGGCGCACCGGGGTTCAGGGTTTGCCAGGCGATCAGACCAAGCGAAACCGTCAGCAACAGATCGGTGATTAGACAAATCAAGGGATTGGCCGGGATCCTTCCCATTGGAAAAGAGATCGCCGCCAACGCCAGCAGGACGGCGACGCCCGCCGGAACGAGTTTTGATCGGAACAATCCGACGGCCAGGATCAACAGGCCGAGCGGGAAAAAAATACCCGGCAACGGAATCTGGACGACCGTCAAATAAACCTCCCGAAAGATCCGCTCGAAAGCCCCGGTTGTCGCCTGATCGGCTCCGGCGTGCGACATCACCCGGAAAAAATAACCGAACGAATAGAGCGTCGCGCCGTTGATCGCCCCGAGAATCGCCATCCCGCCGGCGATCAGAGCCGTTTTTTCCAAGTGGGGCCTGAGCATCTGGACGACCGCGAAAATGGCGAAGACGAAAAGACCGATTCCCACCTTGCTGAAAATATAGGCGACGAAATAATTCTCGGGCGAAAGATACATGATCAGACTGCCGATGAACATCCCCGCCGGAGCGCCCGCCAGACAGATCGAAGAAAGATTGCGCGAAAGATTGGTTTGGGTTTGATCGTACATAATTTTTATTCCTCCTGATTCGAACCGCGACCGGGAACCAGTTCGCCGCGTTTGATGACCGGGGTGTTCTGAAGGACGCTGATCCGCCAACTGCCATTTTTCTTTTCCAACACCAGCAGTGGCCGAACGGGCGGAACGTCTTCCAGCTGTTTTCCGTCCCGCTCGAGTTTGCTGGCCAGATGGACGATCGCCACATTCTCAGCCGGAAAGCGGATCTTTTGCACCTCGTGGATCAATCTGGTTCCCTTATAAACCGTGTCAAAGATCTCCTGATGTCCCCGCAGATTCGCCTCCCGCCCGGAAAAATAAAATCCGTTCCAAACCGTATAATCGACATCATCGGTAAACTGATCGGCAAATTTTCGGCCGTCGCCGGCAGACCAGGCCTCGGCCAGATTTTCTATCACCCGCCGGATCGCTTTTTCGTCTTCCGCCCGGCCGGGGCCGGTCTGAGCGGAAGAGGCCTGCGGCAGAAAAACCAAAATTGCGGTAATGATCAATAAAAAAAATTTCATAGGTTCCTCCGATTTTTTTTCTTTGAGTTCTTAATTCTTAAAACCCCTTGTTCTCCCTCAAACTGATAAGCGACGGTTTTCGGAAAATCCGCTCATTTTTTTTTGACTTGCCTCTTTTTTTCATTATCGACAAAACGTAAACGACGGCTTTTCCAATCCGATGCCCGGTACAAAGAAAAAACCGCGCGAGAATCTCTTCATCGCGCGGCTGAGGTTTCCCCTGAAAACCGGCCGGATTTCCTGAAGGAGACGGCTGACAAAGAAACGGGCCGCGAGGTCGAAATAAAAAAAAGCCCCCTCGGCTCGGATCAAAACCATTTGCAGCAGCGAATAATTTAACGCTTCAAAAAAAAACGATGGTTTTGGAACAAATAAAATTTGAATGGGAAGAAATAATAAACCTTTAACCCCCCGCTACCGCAGGCGGTTCTGACCTGCATTTCCCGTATGATGGCTATTGGAAATCCGCCAGCCAAATGTCGGATTCGTTTAATTCGATGCCGTAGTAGATCCTGAGATCATCACCGGAGATCTCGAACTGGCTGATATAGTTGCCGGGAAAACTCAAAATTTCGTGATGCCGGCCGGTTTTGGTGTCGAGCAGATAGAGGGTCCCGTCCTCTTCAAAGAGCAGACGCCGGTTGTCTTTGAGCCAGATCGGAATTCCCCCGATGTCGCTTAGTTTTGTGTATTCCCGCGTTTCCAGCGAAAAGTTATAGATACCGGGCAGAACGCCGCTCACATCGTGCCGGGAACCGGTTAAAAACCTGCCGTCCGGCGACCAGGACCACAATTCGAAGGGTTTCCCGCCCTCCATCAACGGCAGAAGATCAGGCGTCTGTTCCCGATACCCTCTTGACATCTCGATGATCTGAACGCCCTTGTCGCCGTAAATAAAGGCCAGCCGTTTTCCGTCGGGCGAAAAGTACGGGTAGCGAAGCGCCCCTTCTTCCGGCGCATCGGTCACCATCCGGAGATCACTGCCGTCGGGTCGAACGCTCCAGATCTCGTATTTACCCGAACGGTCGGAATAAAAAACGATCCGGCTTCCGTCCGGCGACCAGCGCGGCAGACGGTCTTTGGCCTTATCATCGGTCAAATTCCGCAGACCCGTGCCGTCTTTGTTGACGATAAAAATATCTTCGACCGAATCGCTGCCGGATGAGAAAGCGATCCGGTCGCCGTCCGGTGAGATCGTCGGATGCTGTGCGGTTTGTTTGCTCTTGACCAACTGAACCGGGCCGTCATCGGAAACCTTTTCGGTTTTCGGGTCAAAACCGATGGATTGGATGGTGCTGCGATTTCCGTTCTCGACATAGAGCATTTTTTTGCCGTCTTTTGAAAAGCTGAAATGTTCGGCATTGCCCGAAGGGATCGTCACCGCTTCGGGTTCTCCCGAAGCGCGGCCGGTCCGCTCATCAACCGAAATCCGCCAGAGGTTCATACTGCCGCCGCGATTGCTCGCAAAATAGAGATATTCTCCGTCGGGCGACCAGACCGGATTCCAGTCAACCGGTTTGTCGTCGGTGATCTTTACCGGTTCGCCGCCGGTCCCTGCGATCACCCGGATGTCGCGCTGTCCGGCCGCATCCGCCGTCCAGACGGCGATGAATTTTCCGTTCGGCGACCAGGCCGGCTGAACGGCATCAAAATCCCCGATCTGTCTTTTTTCTCCCGTTCCGACATTGATCGCCCAGAGCAGACTCTTGTCCTTGATCCGCGAGACTGAATCTTTAATGCCTTCTTCGGCAACGGCGACCTCTTTGCCGTCGGGCGACCAGGCCGGGTTGTAGCCGAAATCGGAGATCCGGCGGGGTTCCTCGCCGGTCGCCCCCATCACGAAAATTCCGCCTCCGTCTCTCTCCGAACGAAAAACGATCCGCTCGCCGTCGACCGATAATGCGGGCTGTGTGTCATCGGTCGTCGAATCCTTGGTCAGATTGAGGGAGTTTCGGCCGCCGACCCTCTGCGAATAGATGTCCCAGTTCCCGGCTCTGCGACTGGCGTAGATAAACGATTTGCCGTCGGCCGAAAGACTGGAGAAAACCTCTTCGCCGAGTTGTTCGGTGATCTGCTCGACCCTGACATTTTTTACCCCGCCGGTTTGGCCGGTTCGGTTCGAATAAAGGTAATAGACCAGCAAGGAAACCGAGATCGCCGCCAATGCGACCGCCGACGGATACAAAAAATTTACCCGGAAAGCTCTTTTCGGGCGTTCCTGATCCGGCATTTCGGGAAGATCCTTCAATGAAAGATCCGAATCGGGGTTTTCTTTGAACGTCTGGAGAGCGCTCCGCAGGTCGGTCGCGGTTTGAAAACGTCCGGTCGGTTTTTTTTCGATGGTGCGTCTAACGATCCGATCGAAAACGGGCGGAACCTCCGGTTTTATCTCGCTGATCGGAGGCGGATTTTTGTTGATCGTCGCGTTATAAACGGCCGCGTCGCTGTTGCCTTGAAAGGGCTGAGTGCCGGAAAGCATTTCATAAAGCACGACGCCGAGACTGAATATGTCGGTTCGCGGGTCAACCTGTTCGCCGAGGACCTGTTCGGGCGACATGTAATTGATCGTCCCCATCACACGGTTCGGCCCGGTCTGATCGCGGGTCTGGAAATCGGCGGCATCGGCCGTCAGTTTGGCCAGACCGAAATCCAGAATCTTGACGAGGTTGTCCCGGCGGATCATGATGTTGGCCGGTTTGATGTCGCGGTGAATGATGCCGACCGAATGGGCCGATTCGAGGGCGCTCGCGATCTGAAGCGCGATTTCGAGAGTCTCCCTGACGGTCAGGGAATTTTCCTCGATCTTTTCCCGCAGAGTTTGCCCGTCGATGAATTCGGTGATGATAAATTCGAGATCGCCCGATTCTTCGATGCCGTAAACCGTGATGATGTTCGGATGATTCAGCGCCGAAATCGCGCGGGCTTCGCGCAAAAAGCGTTTTTTTCGTTCGTCGTCTTCCGAAAAATGCGGAGGAAGCATTTTGATCGCCACCCGCCGACCGAGTTTCGTGTCTTCGGCCAGATAGACCTCGCCCATCCCGCCCGCTCCCAACAGCGACAGCACGCGGTATTTGTTCAGGGTTTTTCCGATAATATTCTGAGTCTCGGTGTGTTCGGCAAAAAGATCGGCGACCAGGTCGGCGGGCGGTTCTTCGATAAAATCCGCCGCCCGATCTTCAAAAGCGAGCAGAGATTCGATCTCGCGGCGTAATTGGTCATCAACTCCGCAGATTTGCTTTAAAAACTCCTCACGCTCCGGCCCTTCGAATTCTAGTGCCGCGTGGCAAATTTCTTCGATTTTGGCTAAATCGTTCACCGGTTTAATAAATCGCCGTTTACCGACAAATCATCAAATATTGCGAGCGCCAACATCTTGCCGGCATAAGTGCGATAGCACGAATTTTGTTAAATTAAACTGGATTTGAAAGCTCCCGCAAAAGCCACATTTTCGAAAAGTTCCAGTCGCGAATGACCGTTATGGTCGACACATTAAGGACATCGGCGGTCTCTTCGACCGTCAACCCGCCGAAATACCGCATTTCAACGACGCGCATCTTTCTTTCGTCCAAATCCCCGAGATTGCTCAAAGCCTCATCGAGCGCCACGATCTCATCGGCCCTTTCGGGTGAGATGACATTCCCTTCTTCCAGCGACACGACCTGCGTTGCGCCGCGTTTACCGGTCTGGCGCGAACGGGCGTGGTCGATCAAAATATGCCGCATCGCTTTGGAGGCGACGCTGAAAAAATGCGTCCGGTTCTTCCATTCCTGTTCGTCTTTGTTGACCAGTTTCAGATACGCTTCGTGGATCAGATCGGTCGTTTGAAAGGTGTTCCCGCCGTTTTGCTGCCGGATGTACCGGCGCGCAATTATCCTCAGTTCGCCGTAAACCAGCGGCATTAATTCTTCAAGAGCGAGTTCATCGCCTTCGCTCCATTGGATCAGCAGTTTTGTGACCTGATGCGGACTTCCTATCGGCATAAATCTTTAAGCGGGAAAAGACTCCCCGATTATAACTCAAATAAGCGAAATCGAAAAAAATTTCGGACAAATGATAGTTGCCGCCGGATTTTCTCGTTTGTGTAAGTAAAAGAAAATTTTTTTACCGATAAATGCGAGGAAAAAAAGATGACGACCAATTTGCAGATGATCCGATCCGTTTCAAATACGCTCCCCAAAATGAGATTTGTTTTTGTTTTATTATTTTCGGGTTTGGTGTTGAGTTTGACAACGGCCACACGGGCGACGGTTTTTACGGTTACGAACTTAAATGACAGCGGTGCGGGTTCTCTGCGACAGGCGATTTTGGATGCCAACACACAGGCTTCGAGTGATGTCATTAACATTTCAGTAACGGGAACGATCACTTTGACGAGCGGGCAACTTTCCATTGCCAACAACGGAAGTTTGACGATCAATGGTCCGGGGGCGAGTAATTTGGTCGTTTCGGGAAACAATGTGAGCCGTGTTTTTCAAATTCAACCATCGGCAAATGTTTCCATCAACTCGCTGACGGTCGCCAATGGACACCTCAATCCCTCACCCGACGGTTGCGGTGCGGGCATCCATGTTGATCAATCTGCCACATTTATCCTGAATTCTTCGGTCGTCAGAAATAACAGAACCGATGATGTTTCCTGTGCCGCCGGTGGAGGAATCGCTAATCGTCTCCGTAGTGTTGCCACGATAATCAACTCGACCATTAGTAATAACTACGCACGCATCGGTGCCGGAGTCTATAATCAACTCGGAACGACCTACATAATTAATTCGACCATCAGCAATAACACCGCTAAATTCATTAGCTCCGGTGTTTACGGATCAGATATAGACATCGTCAACTCTACCGTCAGCAATAACACGACGGAAAATGTTTCCAATAATTCGGGGACCATTTCCAACGCAGATTCGAGAGTTCCTTTTAATGTGATAAATTCCATCGTTGCCAACTCGATCGGAGCACCCGATTGTTACATAATTGCCGACATAACGATCAATTTTCAAAATTCTTTGGTCGAAGACGGAAGCTGCGGAGTGATCAACGGAGTCAACGGCAACCGGACGGGCGACCCGAATCTCGGTCCGCTCCAAAATAACGGCGGACCAACCCCGACGCACGCCCTTCTGCCCGGCAGTATCGCCATCAATGGCGGAAACAACTGGCTGGCGGCGGATCAAACCAGCCAACCGCTGATCAACGATCAACGCGGAAGCGGTTTTACGCGCATCTCCGATCTGACGGTTGACATGGGGGCCTACGAACTCTTTATTACGGACCCCGCCCGATTTATGGCGACGACCACCATCACGAGCGATTCTCCCGATCCGTCCGCTCAGGGAAACGCTTTCACCGTTTTTTACAATGTCGCGGTCGTGGCTCCGGGAACGGGCACGCCGACCGGCACCGTGACGGTCAGCGACGGTGTTCAGAGCTGTACCGGAACGGTGGCGGCCGGACAATGCAGTTTGACATTAGACACCATCGGCAACAGATTCCTGAGGGCCAGTTACGCCGGAGATGCGAACTTTAACAATGGTATTTCAGCCGCTGAGCCGCATACGGTATCAGCGGTCGGACCGCCGTCGGTGACGGAACACCCGCAAAGCCAATCGGTGAATATCGGCAGTCCGGTAACATTTACATCGCGTGGCGGTGTCTTTGCCCAGACCGCTCCGAGTTCGCTGTCGGGCGGACAGGCGCTTTTCCCCGGACAATCCTTGATCTCTCCGAATTTCGGCTATCAGCTCGTCTATCAATTCGACGGCAACCTGGTTATGTATCGCGGCGATGGAGCCGTCCGCTGGGCTTCCAACACCGCCGGAACCTCGCCGGGACGGGCCGAAATGCAATCAGACGGAAATTTCGTCATCTATAATTCCGTCGGCACCCCGCTATTCGCCACGGGCACGGCGGGCAATCCGGGTTCCACGATAGTTATGCAATCGGACGGCAATCTCGTCGTTTATAATTCGGGAGGAACTCCGATCTTTTCGACGGGAACTTTTTCCAGCGTCCCGATTCCGACCGTGCAATGGCAGGTCAGCACCGACGGCGGTGCGAACTTCGCCGATATTGGCGGAGCCACCACTCCGATCCTGAGCTTTACGGCCGGTTCGGCCGATAACGGCAAACAATATCGGGCGGTCTTTACAAATCCATCCGGTTCGACCGCCAGTTCGGCGGCAATTTTAACGGTCAAAGCCAATACGACGATCACCATCACCAGCGATTCTCCCGATCCGACACAGCAGGGAGAGAATTTCAACGTTACTTTCAGCGTGGCGGTCGTGGCTCCCGGAACGGGAACGCCGACCGGCAATGTAACGGTCGGCGATGGCGTTAACAGCTGTGTCGGAACGGTGGCAACGGGACAATGCAGTTTGGCATTAAATACCGCCGGAAACAGAACGCTGACGGCAACTTACGCCGGAGACGCGAATTTTAACGGCAGTAGTTCAGCGGGTGAACCGCACACGGTTACGAATCTTCCGCCGGAAACTTTGGTCGTTGACAACACGAGTAACGACGGTAATTTATCGGCTTGCACTGCCGGAGCAAATGATTGCAGTCTGCCGGGAGCGATCAATCATGCAAATGCTTACCCCGGAGACGACACGATCGATTTCGATGCGGGGATTTTTTCCTCTCCGCAGACGATTTCACTGGCTTCGGGACAGCGTTCACAACTGGTTATTAACAACAACGGTAAACTGACCATCAATGGGCCGGGAGCAGACCGTTTGAGCGTCTCGAACGCAGATTCTAACAGTCGTGTGATTTTGATAGATAGAAACGTCGTCGTCGAGATAAGCGGTTTGACCATCAAAAACGGCGTGATATTAGATTCAGGTGGGGGAATTTTCAATGAGTTCGGTGCAACCCTAACTTTGACCAACTGCACCGTCAGCGGAAATTCTGCTCTCAATGGCAATGGCGGCGGAATATTCAACTTCGGCACGGCAAATGTAACGAACAGCACCATCAGCGGAAATTCTTCCCAATCGGGCGGCGGCGGTATTGCCAGTTTCGGCACAATGACTTTGACGAACAGCACCGTCAGCGGAAATGCTGAATACGGTAGCACTGGCGGCGGTATTAACAATTCCGGCACGTTAAATCTGATCTACAGCACCGTCACCGGAAATTCCTCGAATTTCTTCGGCGGCGGCATTTACGACAATGGCGGCAATTTTAACAGCCGCAATTCGATCATTGCGGGAAATACGGCTTTCAACGGCGGTCCCGATTTCAGCGGCACGATCAATTCACAGGGCTATAATCTGATCGGCAATGATTCCGGAGCGAGCATCACCGGCGACCCGACCGGCAATATCCTCAATCAAAATCCGCAACTCGCCCCTTTGGGTTTCTATGGCGGTCAAACCCAAACTCACGCTCTTTTATCAAATTCACCCGCCGTCAATAACGGAAACTCTTCGGGCGCTCCACCCGCCGATCAGCGCGGGGCCGGAAGAGTCGGCAACACGGACATCGGCGCGTTCGAACTCAACAACTCGGCCAACGGCGGCAATTATGTCGCCCAGCTTCCCGACGGCCGCCAGATGAATCCTTACAGCTATGATCTGATCCCCGACAACGGCTCGTTCACCTACACCGTTTCGGGCGGCGCACTGCCGAACGGTCTCAATCTGACGACGCACCTTGCTCCGGCGGCGATTGTCGGCATTTCGGGGACACCGACCAATTCCGGCAACTTCAATTTCTCGGTCACTGCCTCGGACGGCACCAATTCAAACATCACCGATTATGCTCTGAATATTCTCGCTCCGACCGCCGCCGGAATCTCGGTGTCGGGCAGAGTTTTGACAAATTCGGGCCGGGGCATCTTCAATGCGGTCGTCACCCTGACCGAACAGACCGGCGCGAGGCGAATGGTCCGGACGAATCAGTTCGGTTATTTCAATTTTGTTGAGATCGGCGCCGGACAGACGATCGTTCTGTCGGTCAGTTCAAAACAATATCATTTTGTCGATCAGGTCTTGTTTGTCTCCGAGGACGCGAAGGGACTCGATTTCATCGCCGTCGGCGGAAGATGATTTACGGCAATTTCGGATCTCGGATCTCAAATTTCAGATTTATTTGCGGCTAATTTTCCGAGGTCTGAGATCCGAGGTCTGAGATCCCCGGCTTATTATTGACTTGCTTTTTTCGAAAAAATACTTTTTGATTACGGGTGGTTTAATAAAAAAAAGAAGTTTTCCCGGTTGTTTGCCCCGCATAACCTGAAAAGTATGAGGGGCAAACGGGTCGTTTGGATTCGGATCTGTTTTGACCCAAAGGGCGGATCGGGAAAGGCTGAATTTCAGAAACGGTAATTGTAAATTCTAAACTGTAAATTATTAATTATTTCGGAAATAGAGCTTTTTTTATCCGAACCAATTAAAAATTTAACATTAAGAATTTTCTATCCATCTCAATCTTTTTAATAGTATTTTTGAGGAGTCAATAATAATGCGAAGCAGAAATTTTCGGATGTTTTTGTGGCTGGCGGGGACGGTTTCGATCATCCTCTCCTTTAACAACGCCTTCGGACAGCGGCGGGCTTCGGCGGACGACGCCGAACTGATCGCCCGGAGGAACGCGGCCGAGGAGGAACTGCAAAAGATCGCCGCAATCGAACGCAAGGTGATGGTTCCGATGCGCGACGGAAAACGGATGGCGGCCGACGTTTACCGGCCCAAAGACGATTCCAAAAAATATCCGATCATCTTTTCGAGGACTCCTTACAATTTCAATTTCTGGGACGTTCGCCTCGGAGCGCCGCGCGACATGACGAGCATTCTCGAAGCCGTCAAACGCGGTTACGCTTACGTCGTTATGAACGAGCGCGGACATTTTTTCTCCGAGGGCAATTACGACATCCTCGGCCCGCCTCTGACCGACGGCGACGACGCCCTTTCCTGGATGTCGTCGCAACGATGGTCGAACGGCAAGGTCGGAACGATCGGCTGTTCCTCGACCGCCGAATGGCAACTGGCGGTGGCGGCCGGCGGAAATCCGGCGTTTTCGACGATGATCGTGCAGGGCTTCGGGGCCGGAGTCGGGCGGGTCGGCCCGTATTACGAACAGGGCAACTGGTATCGCGGCGGCGCGGTCCAGATGCTCTTTATCGCCTGGCTTTACGGCCAGCAGAATCAGGTCCGGCCGATGCCTCCGCCAAGCGCCTCGCGGGAAGATTTGATCAGCGCTTCGAGGATGTTCGATCTGGCGCCGCAAATGCCGCCGGTCGATTGGTCCGAAGCGCTCAGGCATCTGCCCGAACAGGACATCATCAAGGCCGTCGGAGGGCCGCGCGGGATCTTTGCCGACGAGATGCCGGTCGCCACCGGCGGGGCGATGATCCGCCGTGCGCCGAATGATCCGGCCTGGTACAAAGGCGGTCTTTGGCACGACGATATGCCGATCAACATTCCCGGTTTCTGGTTCGTCTCCTGGTACGACGTCTCTTCGGGGCCGAATCTGGCGGCCTACAATCACGTCCGCAAAACCGCGTCGCCCGAGATCGCCGACAAGCAGTATCTGGTCATCGCGCCGACCCTCCACTGCGGCTACAAACGGGCGACCGAAAACACGGTCGTCGGCGAGCGGAGCATGGGCGATGCGCGGCTCGATTACGACGAGATGACCTACGGCTGGTTCGATCATTTCCTCAAGGGCGAGGACAACGGGGTTCTGAAGAAAATGCCGAAGGTCCGCTATTTCACGATGGGTCTCAACAAATGGCAGACCTCCGAGTCGTGGCCGCCGAAAGGCGCCGAACCGGTCGCCTTTTATCTTTCGAGCGGCGGCAAAGCCAACAGCTTGAACGGCGACGGCAAACTGTTGGCTTTGCCGCCCGCCGCCGACGCCCCCGACCGTTTCAAATACGATCCGATGAACCCGGTCCCGTCCTACGGCGGAAATGTCTGCTGTACGGGCAACGCCGTTCAGGGCGGAGCCTTCGATCAACGAAAGATGGAGGAGCGTTCCGACATCCTCGTTTACACCACCGAACCTTTCAAGGAAGGCGTCGAACTGAGCGGCCCGGTCGAAGTGACGCTTTATGTTTCTTCGGACGCCAAGGACACGGATTTTACGGTCAAACTGATCGACGTTTACCCGGACGGCACCGCCTACAATCTCGACGAGACGATCCAGCGGATGCGTTACCGCGAGGGCTACGACCGGCCTCCGGTCTGGATGGAGGACGGTCAGGTTTACAAGGTCGCCCTTTCGCCGCTCAACACGAGCAATTATTTCCCGGCCGGACACCGACTGCGGATCGAGGTTTCGAGCAGCAACTTCCCGCGCTTCGACCGCAACCTGAACACCGGCGGCAACAATTATGACGAAGCCAAAGGTGTCGTCGCGAGCAATGCCGTTCACCACTCGAAACAATATCCGTCGGAGGTCAAGATCACGGTGATAAAGAAGAAATAGGAGCCGGATCTGGAAAAGCCAAAAGGGATTGAAGTGATAAAAATTATTTGACCAATCCCTTTTTCCGTCCCCCAAGCGGCCGTTCTTCCGCAATTTTTCAAATCGGTGTTTTATGTCCAGATTCATTTTTGCCACATTTTTCTTTTTGGCGACCGCGCTTTTGCTGAGTTCCTGCAACCAGGACAGAGCGGCCGATTCGAAAATCTGGAATGAAACGGCAACCAAAGGCTTTTTGACGATCTCCGAGTTGCGGCAGAAACATCCCGCCACCGGCATTTATGAAACCGAGGGCTTTATCGTCGATACCTCAAAATGCAAATGCCCGCCCGGCGCCATGTGCAAATGCGCGCCGGACAGCATCACGGTTGCGGAGGGCGATAAGATACCCGAAAAGGAAAAGTCGATCCGGATTTTAACCGATCCCGATAATTTCCGGCGCCAACGAAAATACGGGTTCAAAATAAAAATTGCGGACGATGAAAGTGCGGACGAACCGAATGAAGTCTTTTTTCTGATGGCTTACCAGCCAAAATAAAAAGTAACCGAAAGTTTTTTGACGGATATTAGAAATGGGGTTTTCAATAAAAATCGACCGGATAAAATTAGCGCCATTTTTCTTTCTTCTCGCCGTACTTTTACCTTCGTGCAAGACGGGCGAACTTCAAGATGACAAAACCGATTTTGGCCGACTCAGGACGATCCGGGAAATCCGGGACCGACGGGTTAAACCCGGAATACACAGCACCTCCGGTTTTGTCACCGGGATCTATCACTGCCCTCCCTGTCCTGCGGGTTTCTCTTGCGAACCGTGCCGTCGCGGGAACAGCATCACGATCGCCGAGGAAAACAAAACGAACGAGAGCGGACGGATCACCGGGGATGAACTTCTTTTATCGACGGATGACCCGAATTCATTTGAAAAAGGGCGAAAATATCTGTTCCGGATCGAGGTCACGGACGAAAAACTGACGAACGATCCGGAGTTTCGATTGATCAGAATCATCCATCATCAACCGGTCAACAAATAGCCGAAACCGAAGATAAAGAAAACCGGGGGAATACCGGGGTTATTTAAACCGTTTGAGCGGTTAACTTTGAAAAAGAACCTTAACAAAGGTTTCAGGTCGGGAAGGGTTGCGCAAGCGCCCGCCGGATGCAGCCCAAACGTTCCTTACACTCAATCACAAACCGCTCTAGTTGCCGGGCCGAGAATCAGACCGATTGCCGATTCCCGTCTCCCCGAGAAAGGTCATTTCGAGAGTTTCGACCGTTTCTTTTCCGTCGCCGGCCGGTCGGTTGCCAAATATGCAGGCCGCAACCGATTTCTTCAGCCGAAACGCTGAGCTTTAAGTTAGGCAAGATTCGGCGGATTGCTCGTCGCAAAAAGATAGCGATGAATTTTCCAATCGCCGTTTTCGTTACGAAAAATAAACAACTCGTTGTTCGCCTCTTTTACTTTAGAATTATTTGCCAGAATCGTCGTTTCGCCTTCCGAAGAAGTTCTGACGAAAGCCAGAATCCCAAATTCCTCGACTTCGTACAAAGTAAATTTGACGTTCAGCCGAATGGTTTTGAAAACGTGGTCATATCCTGCTCGGACTGCCTCACGTCCTTCCAAAGCGACGGAATTCTGAGGCATAAAGACCGGATTTTCTCCGTAAAGTTTCATTACTTCTTCAGTCGAGGACGTGTTTAAAGCCCTTTCGTATTCGTTGATAACTTCCTTGATTGTCATTTTTCCTCCATATGAATTTTAATTCGGCGGCAACTCAAAGCTTATAGTCCAAACGGACATTCGGGATCGTTCTGATGTGACTTTCGCCGAACACCGGCGCCGTCTGTTCAAGAATGCCACGAACAAAAAGCTTTTCGGAATAAACCAGGTTAAGAAATTTTATTGAACTTGTTTAAGATTTGCAGGCTTTTTTTGGCTTAAATTTTTGCGGATCTTGCTCAGAAATTCGGGCGTGATGCCGATGAATGAAGCGATTTGAATTTGAGACAAACGGTTAACAAGCTGCGGGTAATTTTCGACAAAACTCAGGTATCTTTCTTCGGCGGTCGAGCTGATTCCCTGTAAGACTCTTTTCTGGAGCTTAATGAAAGCATTTTCCATCATAATGCGGAAAACCCGATCAAAACTCGGATGATTGACGAATGTTGCAATCAAATCGGGCTTAGCGATTTGCAAGACTTCCGAAGATTCGTGAGCATCTATGTAGAGCGAACTCGGAACTTCTTCATAAAAACTGCCAAGGTCGGCAATCCAAAAATCTTCGGGAGCAAACTGCAAGATGTGTTCGACTCCGCCTGTGTCAACATTATAGAGCCGCAAACAGCCTTGATTAACGAACGTGTAATGTCGGCAAACATCGCCAGCCTGCAAAAGATATTGTTTTCGCCGAATTTTTCTGTGGATTAAACGTGACGTGAAAAAATCAATCTCGGCGTTGCTTAGTGGTATCCATCGAGTGATGTTTTTGATAATAAGTTCGTCTTTCATCGACACTGCTTTTATTTTCCTCCATTATTTTTATTTGAGCAATTAATTGCTTCAGAAACTGTTTTAAAACTAAAATTTAACTACGAAACATTCGAAATATAAGGAAAAATCAAAAATTGAAAATTATGTTAGTATTTCCTCAAACCTAAAAAACATTCACAAACTCTCAAATGAGTGGGTTGGTTTTGAGTTTTGAGAAAAAATGATTTGGGGATTCACAAACTAATTTTATTATGAAAGCAGCATGGTATGAAAAACAGGGCGAAGCCCGAGAAGTTCTGGTGTTCGGTGAAATGGACGAGCCTTTTCCGGGCAAGGGAGAAGTTCGGCTGAAAATCGCCTTTTCAGGCGTAAATCCCGGTGATGTCAAAAAACGTCGGGACTCCTTCGGAATCGGAATGCCGTATCCGCGCGTCATACCGCACAGCGACGGTGCCGGTGTAGTAGATATGGTTGGTGAACGGGTTTCTTCGAAGTGGCTGAAAAAACGCGTTTGGTGTCACGGAGCTCAATCCTACCGTCCTTTTGGAACAGCGGCTGAATTCACGGTCGTCCCCCTCGAAAAAATTGCTGAATTACCTGATTCGACTTCATTTGAAGCTGGTGCCACCCTTGGCATTCCCGGTCTTACTGCCCATCGTGCCGTCCATATAGCTGGCAAGATCAAAAATAAAACCGTCCTTGTTCAGGGCGGAGCGGGTGCCGTCGGAGCCTGTGCCGTGCAACTGGCCCATCGGGCGGGAGCAAGAGTTTTGGCGACCTGTCGTTCTGAAAACGACTTTGATAAAGCTTTTCGTGCCGGGGCCGACAAGGTTTTGCTTACCGGAAATGACCTGGCGGAAAACATTAAAATAATGGCTCCCGAGGGAATCGATCACATTGTTGAAGTTGCTTTTGCCGCGAATATTAAAACAAATGTGGAAGTTTTAAATCAGGGCGGTTCCCTTGCCGCCTACGCAACAAATTCCCCGGAACCGCAAATTCCTTTTTGGGAAATGGTTTTTAAGAATATTAATGTCTTTTTTGTTGGTAGCGATGATATTCCAGCGGATATGAAAGTTGAGGCTACGGAAGATATTAATCAGGCCCTTAAAAAAGGCTGGAAAGGGCTTGAGGTTTCAGAAATTATACCGCTGGAAAAAATTGCTGAAGCTCACGAACTGGTCGAAACACCCAAAAAGTCCGGGCGGGTAATCGTAAAGATTTAGTACTTGGTAAACTAAGTTGATTTAGCGGGTTGGAACCCGAAATCGAATACCGAAAACGCTCGTTTTTTTACTTTCAAAACTCCAAGCATTTTCCCCCGGAAATTTGCCTTATTTGTTCCGAAAATCGTTTCAAAAGCGTGTTTTCAACACACAATACGGCTCTTGTAATTTAAAAGTAAAACCGCTTCAATCTTGGATCAACTTTTCGTAAAAGAAAACTTTTTTTCGAACGCGAAGGGTTACCCAAACTTTACTCCTGGAAAACCAGCCAAAATCTCCAATTCAAACCATCTCTTGAGCGTTTTTCGCGCCCTTTTGCGGGCAATAATTTTTGCCCTGGGCGAGTGAGTTCTGATCATTCCATCCGTCGGCCAGTCCTCGTCTCTCCGAGGAAGGTCATTTCGACAGTTTCGACCGTTTCTTTTCCGTTGCGGACCGGCCGGACGATAAAATCGACGAGCGGGGAACGAAGCGATCCGTCGGCGACTTCAAAGACTTCGGCGTCAGGAAAGGGCATTCCGACCGGCTGGAGGAAAAGGCGGTCTTCGAACTGATAGAATCTGATGCCGGTTTTTTCGTTGAACATATAACGGCCTTCGAGCGCCCGCCGGCTCCCGGCTGAGACGGTTTTGAAATCACGGCGCAGAGGCTCCGGCTCCTTTTCCGAAAGGGCCTTGACCCTGACCGGCCCGAGTTTACTTTTTCCCGAAACCCTTCCCTTTTTCGCGGCGAGTATCTTGTTCATCAACTGATAAACTTGCTGATCGCCGACGCCGGGGCCGGAATCGGTGTCGGCCAGATGAACGATCAGCAGATCGAGATCGGGAATGAGAACCATGAATTGTCCGCCCGCGCCGCGGGCGGCCACCCGTCGATAAGCCTCGAAGGGCGGGTTTTCCTCTTCGGGTCGGGCGGGATATGTCCACCAGAGCCGCCCGTAACCGTTGCCCACGCCGCGATAATGTTCCTCTTCGAACTCGGTGATCGAAGAGGTGCTGCGTTTGATCCAGCCGGGGGAGACGATCTGTTTTCCGTTCCATTTTCCGCCATTGAGATAAAGTTGTCCGATCCGGGCCAGATCCCTCGCCGACATCCGGAAAGTGAGGGCCGGATGTCGGGATACGCGCGGTTCCAGCCACTCGAAAACATGTTCGGATCTGAAGTCCTCCATTCCCAGAGGAACGGCCAGACGCTCTTTAAAAGCCTCTTCCATCGATTGACCGGACAGACGACGAAAGGCCGGGCAAACGACGTTAAAATCCCAGTTGTTGTAATACCATTTTGTTCCCGGCGCGGCCGAGAAACGTTCGGGCCTGCGCATCGCGTTGGAACGGGTTTCGTAGGCGGCCGGATGATAAACGCCCGATCGGGCCGTCAACAGATTTTCAAAAGTGGCCTTCTTTTCGCCGTCGCTGAGTGTTTCGAGATCATCGATCTTCAGTTCGCCGAGCGTCGTGTTGAGATCAAACGGTTTTTGCCGGTAAGCCGCGCCGATGGTCGCATCGTAGATGCTCTTTCGGATCGAGGCCGATTTGTACGGAAATTCGATGTTTCCCCAGGCGGCGACGACATTTCCGCGATCGATTATCAAAACCGCCCCCGAACCGATCTCCGATGCGTAATTGCGGGCGTTCTCAAGTTCGGTTACGGACCAGCCGGCCTTTTCCGGATCGGCGTATTGCCGCCACTGCTGAGCTTTGGCCGGGTCGGAAAAAGACAAAAAATAAATCGCCATTCCAATATAAACCGCTCCGATCGCTGAAAATTTTCGCACTGTCTTTCACCTCCGATCTTTCAATTAGAGTAAAACTTTTGATCTCAAATTTCGGATCTCAAATCTCAAAATTTTTTACTGACGGTTCTCTGACCTGACGCCGAGAAACCCCATCGCCAAGCGTTTCAGCGAGTCTTTCAATTCCACGTCATCGATATCGAGCGTTCCGAAATGCGGGCCGGGATAAAGATATGCTTCCCGCAGAATTGTGCCGACGAAGAAGATCACAAGCTGAACGCCCCGCTTCGGGTCGGGATGATCGAACTGGCCGACAAACGGGTCGAACCGGGCGCCGATCTGATCGAACATCGCCCTTCTTTCATCCCGCATTTTCGCCGTGACGACCCCGGGTTTTTGCCGCGAAAGGATTCCCATTGCCTGCAAAAGCCAACGATTCTCCTTGTAATTGGCGATCAGTCCGTCGATCTCACGATCCATAAAATCCTCCAGGCTTTCTTCATCAAAGGATTCTCCGGCATTCCCGCTCCCGAACCTTTCTTTTAGTTTTTCGTCGTGGCGTTCGTACAAAGCCACCAGCAGATCATCCTTGCTTTTAAAACGGCCGTAGATGGCTCCGTTGGAAACTCCGGCTTCCAGCATTATGTCGACGGTCGAGATCTCATCCCACGGACGATCCCGCAAGAGGCGTTCGGCCGCATCGAGCAAGGCGTTGTGGGTTTTTACGCTTCGCTTTTGCCGGGGAAGAATTTTTGCGCTCTTTGACATATTTAACAATTTCAGCCAAAACAAGAGTAACACTCTTATTCGCATTTGTAAAACCTGATCCTCGAAACGACCGATCAGGCTTAGTTTGTTTCGGAAAATTGACGGGAAGAAAATCCCGGTTTTAATGAAAATTTTGCGAGGACGGGCGGGGGGTTTTTTGTATCGGCCCGTTTATCCGTTTTTGAAAAAAATCATCAGGGCCGTTTGGAAAACTCTCCATCCTTTTATTGAGCCGAGAGATTTCGGGTCTATCGAAGAAAACCGCCGCGCAGAATCGCCGAAAGCCCCTCGGAATAAAGGATCGTCGTATAGACCAGCCAGAGCAATCCACCGACCGAAGCCAAAACCAACAGGTTCAATAGCGCCATCGGCAAAGCCCAGATCAAACCCGCATCCCTTTTCCTGTTTTCAGAATCGTTTTTCATTTTTTTCTTTTCCTCCAAATTCTTTTTTCTCGGTTACACTTAAAAAAGCGACACGCCCCGAAAAATCCGCTCATTTAAATTTCGGATCTTTTTTTCGGGATCGCTTCCTCCCGTTTTTTTGTTGACTTGGAAAAATTTCGAGAATATCCTTTTACCGAAAAACAGCTCATGGAAAACGAAAAAAAAGACGCCCGGCAGATCACCGCCCTGCTGCACGAATGGAAAAAAGGAAAGAAAGATGCCTTTGATCAGCTTTTCCCGTTCGTTTATCACGAACTGAGAAGAAGAGCATCGGCCTATCTGCGAAATGAACGCCGGGGACATACTTTACAAACCACGGCGCTGGTCAACGAGGCTTATCTGAAACTGGTCGATAAGGACGAGATCGAATGGGAGGACCGCAATCATTTTTTCGCCATCGCCGCTCAGGCGATGCGCCGGATCCTGGTCGATCACGCCCGCACCAAAAAACGGAAAAAACGTGGCGGCGAAAACGAAGATCTGCCGCTCGAAGAGGCCCGTTTCGTTTCCGCCACGGAAAAATCGGTCGATCTCGTGGCCCTTGACGACGCGCTCAATGAACTGGCTCAATTCGACCGGCGTCAGGCCCAGGTCGTCGAATTGAAATATTTCGGCGGGATGACGGTCGACGAAACGGCCGAGGTTCTCGGCATCTCCAATGTTACCGTCCGGCGCGACTGGAACATGGCCAAAGCCTGGCTCCACGGCCGGTTGAAGGGTTAAAACCGAAGGCATTCTTTTTTCCTTCGAAACGTTTATTAAGATAATTGACCGACCGGTTTTGCCCCCTCAAAAGCGTTCGCCTCCGACACTTTTCCCTATGTCCGACGATTGGCAGAAAATAAAACCGATATTCGATGCCGCCACCGAAATTCCCGCCGACCGGCGCCGGGAATTTCTGGAACGGGCCTGCGCCGACGATCCGTCTCTGCGCAGTGAAGTGGAAAAACTTCTGGCCTCTTTTGAAAAGGCCGAAGATTTTCTTGAAAACCCGGCCGTCGGCGAGGTGGCCAGCCTGATCATCCAACCCGTTAGAGCGGCTGAAAAGGATCAAAAGTTCGGTTTTTATCAGATAGTTTCACCGATCGGGCGGGGCGGGATGGGCGAGGTTTATCTGGCCCGGGATTTAAGGTTGAGGCGTCCGGTGGCCTTAAAGTTTCTTCCGGCCGAACTGGTCACAGATCCGACGCGCCTCGGTCGTTTTCAGCGCGAGGCCCGAACCGCTTCGGCCCTCAATCACCCGAACGTCATAACCATTTACGAGATCGGTCAGTTCGAGGACCGCCATTTTATCGCCGCCGAATTCGTCGAGGGCCGAACCCTGCGGGAGAGAATATCCGCCGGGGATTTGAAAATGCCCGAGATTCTGGACATCGCCACACAGATTGCGACCGGTCTGGCGGCCGCCCACCGAGCCGGAATCGTCCATCGCGACATCAAACCGGAAAATATCATGATCCGTCCTGACCGCCTGGTCAAAATCCTCGATTTCGGTCTGGCCAAACCGACCGAAAAGGACGCCAGTGCCGATTCCCAGTCCCTCCGGCACACATTGACCAATCCGGGAAGCGTCATCGGAACGGTCAATTATATGTCTCCCGAACAAGCGGGAGGAGAGAACATCGATCTTCAAACCGATCTCTGGAGTTTGGGGGTCTGTCTCTTCGAAATGATCTCGGGCCGAATTCCTTTTTCGGGAAAAACCATCAACCACACGCTGGTGGCAATTATGGAAAAAGAACCGCTTCCACTTGAAATGAGCGGCTCACCGGCCCTTCAGGAAATGGAAGCGGTCATCTCCAAACTGCTTGCCAAACCGACCGAAAATCGTTACCAAACCGCCGGAGAACTGTTGGCCGATCTGCGGCGGATCGAAAAACGCCTCCCTCACGAGGCCGACGATGTGGAAACCGTTATCATCGCCAAACCGCAATCGACCGGGGAGAACGTTCTTTTGCCGACCGGTCCGACCGCCGAAACGCCCGAAGTGCCGCACAATCTGCAACCCTCCCAGACTCCCCTGATCGGTCGTGAAAAGGAGATCGTCCGGATCGCCCAATTGATCCGCGAATCGAGACTGGTGACCCTCAAAGGGATCGGCGGAACCGGAAAAACCCGTCTCGCACGGGAAACGGCCCGCCGGATGCTGGGAGACTTTCCCGACGGCGTTTTTTTCATTCCTCTGGCCGACATAAAAAATCCGGAACTGGTGGTTCTGGAGATCGCCCGTCCTTTCAAACTTCCGGAAACCGGTGCGGAAGCCCTGGCAAAGACTCTCCGGGAGTTTTTTCAAAACAAAAAACTCCTGCTCGTGATCGACAATTTCGAACAGGTGGCCGGGGCCGCCCCGGTTCTTTCCGATCTGCTCTCGCGAGCGCCGGAACTGAAGATTCTGGTTACCAGCCGCCTTTTGCTCAAACTTGAACGTGAACGCGATTTCTCCGTCCCCCCGCTCGAACTTCCCGATCCGCAAGGAAGCCAGTCACCGGAAGAACTTCTCGAATATGCTTCGATCAGACTCTTTACGGAAAGAGCCCGCGCCGTCCGGGGAGATTTTCGACTGAACGGGGAAAACGCCCACCGGGTCGCCGAGATCTGCTCCGATCTGGAAGGGTTGCCGTTGGCCATCGAACTGGCCGCCGCGCGCATCAGAATCCTCTCTCCCGAACAGATCGCCCGCCGTCTTGAGAACCGTCTGAAAATTCTGACCGGAGGCGGACGTGACCGTCCCGCCCGCCAGCAAACCATGCGGGGCGCTTTGGAATGGAGTTATGACCTTCTCGACGAGGCCGAAAAAAACCTTTTCCGCCGCCTGTCCGTATTCGCCGGCGGTTTCGACCTGGAGGCCGCCGAAACCGTCTGTGCATCCGGAAAAAGCCCGAAAGATCAACTTTCCGAAACCGATATTCTCGACGCCTTCACATCGCTTCTGGAAAACAGTCTGATCGCTCCGACCGAATTCGCCGGCGAAGAACCCCGTTTTCGCCTGCTCGAAGTGGTCCGCGAATTCGCACTGGAATTGTTGGCAGAGAGCGGAGATTCCGAAGAAATCCGGAAAGGCCACGCCGCCTTTTTTCTGTCACTGGCCGAAACGGCCGAACCCGAAATACTGGGTCCGAAAGGCCGCGAGTGGCTCGACCGGCTGGAAGAAGAGTATGAGAACATCCGCGCCGTCATGAGTTGGGCTGACCGCTTTGACCGCGACACGCTGGTAAGAATGGCGGCCGCCACACGGGATTTCTGGACCATCCGCAACCATTTGACCGAGGGACATGATTGGATGGAAAAAGCCCTTCAAACGGCTTCGGAAGACTCTCCCGAAATCCTTTACAAAATCTCCGTCGGACTGGGACATACGGCCAAGCATCAGGGCGATTTCGACGCCGCCCGGCGGGCGCTTCAAAAAGCTTTGGAGGTCAGCCGGAAGATCGGTCACCAAAAACAGATCGCCGTTTCCTACCGGGGACTGTCGATGACGGCCAAAGGGCAGGGCGATTACGCCGGTGCGCGGGATTACGCCGAAAAGGCTCTTGAGATCAGCCGCCAAATGAACGATCCTCTCGGCATCGCCATTTCGGTCAACACGCTCGGAGATCTGGCCCGCATCGAGGGCGATTTTTCCAAAGCCCGCCCGTTTCACGAAGAGGCTCTCCGGATCTGCCGGGAATTGAACAACAAACAAGGGGTCAATTGCAGTTTGAACAATCTCGGCGCGGTCGCATTCGCCGAGGGCGATTTCGCCCGCGCCGGAGAATTTTACTCCCAAGCATTGAAAGCGGGGCGCGAGTCGGGCGAAAAATCTACCCTTTCCTACTCGCTCGACGGTCTGGCCGCTCTGGCCTTGCAGGGCGGAGATCCCCGAAGGGCCGCGCGTTTGGCCGGGGCCGCCGAACATTTGCGGAAATCGCTCGGGTTTAAGATGGAAAAAGCCGAACAGATTTTCCGGGAAAACTATCTCGAAAGGTTGAGCAGTGAACTCGATGAAGCGACCTTGGGAAAATGGCTGGAGCGCGGGGAAAACTTGAAAACCGGAGAAATTTTCGCCCTCGCGCTTGAAGACCGGAATTCTCCGCTCCTTTCGGAAGAATCCGGTTCTTCGGCCGCCCCGCCCGATTAGAGACTCGATTTCCGTCAAAGCCCCAATTTCCCTCCATTGATTTTCCGGACATTTGCTGTAACATTAGAGACGTTTAAAAAAATTTCTTCAGGGAGGCCATTTTATGAAATCTTTGATTTCGTTGGGTATCATTATTTTCGCGCTTTCGTTTTGCAATCTGAGCGAAACTCTCAAGGGACTGCGGGGCTCGTCCAATTCGAATTCGTCAACCGATTTACCCGAAAACACCTCGAAGGACGGAACGACCGAGGAAACCGAAAAAGCCGAACTCAGCCCCGAACAAAAGACGATTCTGGAGAGCGGCCAGCAGGTGACCTGGGAACAGCAGGGGATCATCTGGATCCTGCCGAGGGGTTGGAAAAAAATGGACGTCAAGAAAGAATCCTTCAATTACGGTTCGCCCGACAACGCCTTTTTGATCGGCTCGATCTCCGTCATGCCCGACAACTTCCCTTCGGAGACAAGCCTCAAAGCAACCTATGAAAGTTCGCTTTCGCAACTTAAGAACGGCAAATACGAAAAGGTCCGGTATCTGGAAATAGACGGCATCAAGGGCGTCGAATGGACCGAGACGATGCCCGAGGAGAGCGATTCTCCGCGGCGCCATCAATGGATCGGCTTCCGCAATTATCAGGGCCAGAACCAACAGCTCAACATCATGCTTTCGACCAAAGGCAGTAATTTCGAGAAACACCGCGACGACTTTTCGGCCGTTATGTATTCGATGAAGATCGCCAAATAAGGCCGGATTGGCTTTCGGAAAAAAGAAAAATCTCTGCCCCCCGGCACCAATGGTCAAAGCCGTCGGGGTTCGGACAAATCAAAAGGTCGCCGCCAAGGTTGAAAAAAGGATCATTTTTTCAACAGATCTTCCACCTCCCCGCGGGCGGCGATCAGCGCCGGCATATCGGGGTCGGCCTCGGACCACATTTCGAAAAATTTCTCGTAATCGGCGGGGTCTTCCGAAGCCCTGGCCCGGCCCAACCGGGCCAGCGGGTAAACTGCCGACAGGGCCGCTTCGCCGGGGTTTTCGAGAATTTTATCGAATTCAACCAGGGCTTTCCCCCTTTTTTTCATCCGCAGGTAAACCAGCCCGCGAACGTATTGCGGGTAAAACTCGGCCGCCTTTTCGTATCGCTCGGCCATCTCCAAAAACTCCAACGATTCTTCCGGTTCGCCTTGGTGGAGTTTGACCGCTCCCTTGATGACCGGAATCCACAGATGGTTGATCAATGTGTCTTTCGGATACTCCTTTTCCATCTCGGTCACCAGAGAATCGGCTTCGGCAGTCTGTCCGCCGAAGGCCAGAGCGAGGGCGGCCCGGGAAAGCGTTTTTTGATTCCGGCTCAGATCAAGGGCTTTTCGCGTCTGGGTTTTAAGCGCCAGTCCTAATTTCTGATCGTCGTCCCTGGGAAGCCCCGTTCCGGCGCTCCAAAAGGCGATCCTCAATGCCTGCTCCGAAGAATAAAGCCCGGCGGTTTCCGGGACCTCGCTTTTGAGCGCCGATTCGATCGACCGGTGAAACATTTCCCTCGAACCTCGCCATTTTCCCTGAAAGGCCAGCCGACCGGTTTGAAGGTTCAAAGCGACGTGGTGCTCCCTGCGTCCCCTGAACCATTTCAACTGGGTTTGCATCTCGTCCGAGTCGCCCTTTATAAAAGCGATCTTGAAAAGGATGACTTGAAAATAATAGCTGTCGAACTTTTTTTCCAAAGCGGTCCGGCAGATCCGCTCGGCCTCTTCAAACCGGTTCAACAAAAGGTTCGATTCGGACAGATTGATGTGGCCGATCGAATTTTTGGGTTCGATCCGAATGGCCTCGGCGGACGATTCGATGGCCTTCTCAAACTGCCCTATCCGTTGATAGCTGTCCGAAAGATTGTCGTAAACCCGGTTGTCGCGCGGGTAGTTTTGCTTCCAGAGTTCGAGCGTTTCGATCAGTTTTTCGATCTCGCCAGTAACGAAAACGTGATAGAAAAAGGTGATCCGAAGCCTTTCCAGCTCGCTGACGCTGTTTCTCAGTTCATAGGCGCGGCGGGCGAATTTCGCCGCGTGTTTCCACTGGTTGATGTTGCCGTAATTCGATGCCAGACCGACGTAGGCGTAGGCAAATCCCGGATCGATCTCGACCGTTTTCTCCAGCAGAGAAATGCTTTTCAGCATCTCTCCGCGCTGGCGTTCCTTAAAGGCCAGCGAATAGACCTTGAGAGCTTCGAGCGAGGAACTCGTGTATTGGAGCGGAAAATCGAATTTTTCGATCGAACTCAGACTTTCGCCGAGTTTTTCCCGAAGCCCGCTGGCGGCCTGACCGAGTATCTCGATCACCTCTTCCTTGTTTTTGGCCTGCCCGAGCTGGCGGCCGATGACCTCACCGGTGCGGCTGTTGACGGCCTCCAAAGTCAACAAATAAAGCGAGCCCAGACCGGCGATCGTCCCGGCCACAAAAGCCTTCAGACCGCGCCGCTGACAGATCTCCCGGCCCAGTTCGGCCGTGACGGTCTCGTCGGGTGAACGGCCCATGAATTTCAAGGTCCGGCGAACCTGATCTTCCGGGAAGATGTCGATGTAGGGCGATTGTTCGAGCATCACCGCCAGCGCCAGTTTGAGCGTCCCGTCGAAAACCGGATCGCCGGTCAGATTGTTAAATTCGGTCAGGAGAAGCGCATCTTTGTTGGTTTCCTTGGAGATAAAATCCGGCCCCGCCGGTTGGGCGATCTCCTCGGTCTGAACGCTGCATTTGACCTCCCTCTCCCGTTCGAAAATCCGGTTCAGGTTTTTCAGATCGGAAATCAGTTCGCTCATCGCCGGATAGCGTTCGGTCCGCTTTTTCTTCAATGCCCTGGTGATGATCCGGTTCAATTCCGGCGGACAAGCCGGGGAAAATTGCCCGATCGAAAGCGGCTCGTTGTTGAGGATCGAAGCGATCACGTCGTTGACCGACCCGCCTTCAAAGGGAAGCTTTCGGGTGATCATCTCAAACATGACCACTCCCAGACTCCAGATGTCGGTCCGCCCGTCGGTGGCCCGATCGCGCAACTGTTCCGGGGACATATAAAACGGGGTCCCCATGATGATGCCCGGATTTGTCTGAACGATGGTTTCGGTGGTCGCGATCACCTCTTCGTCCGGAGATTCGTGTTCGATCAGTTTGGCCAGACCGAAATCCAGAACCTTGACGTAACCGTCCCGGCGGATCATGATGTTCTCCGGTTTGATGTCGCGATGGATGATGCCCGAAGCATGGGCGGCCGCCAAAGCCTCGGCGGTCTGAACGGCGACCGAGGCGATCTCGTCGAAGGAAAAGCTTTTCTCCCCGAAACTTTTGCGAATCGTCAGACCGTCGATGTATTCGGTGGCGATGAAATTGACGTCGCCCGATTGACCGATCTCGTAAACCGTCAGGATGTTGGGATGGTTGAGCGCCGAAGCGGCCTTGGCCTCTTGAATGAACCGGTTGAGCTTCTCGCTTTCCCGGCCAAAACCCTTTCTGAGAACCTTGAGGGCGACCTTCCGCTCCAGACGCGTGTCCTCGGCCAGATAAACCTCGCCCATCCCGCCTTTGCCCAGCGCAGAAATGATCTGATACCGACCGATCCGAGTTTTGGAGGCGAAACCCATGCCAAACTACCGATTAACTTCCCTTGATAAATTGTAAGGATTGTAACCCAAAACCCCCGCAAACACATAATTCCCGAACCCGCCCGGCGGCGGGTCTCAGGCGAACAAATCCCGCAGTTTTTCCCTCTCCAAAGCGCCCCGGCCGAACCGTTTTTGCAATTCGGCAAGCCGGCCCTCGAATTCCCCGATCGTCCAGCATTTATCGGCCGGAAGTTCCTCCAACGGCTCTCCCTCCTCGTTCAGCGGACAGATGTCCCGCAATTCGATCCATTCCCTTTCGATCTCCTCAAACCAGCGCAGAGGCAGCCCCTGAGTCCGGCAGACGTAGGGCCGGTCGGGATAGATCCGGCAACCTCCCGCTTGATCCAAAAAAGCGCAGAATCCGGCCGGGTGAGGTTTCTTTTCACCTACAAGGTCCCGGTGTTTCCGGCGGATGTTTTCGGCCTCGATCCCGAAAACCGCGATCCCGTCAACGCAACACGCCGAACATCCTTTTTGACACTTCAGACGTTCGGCGTGAAATTCCGAGAGTTCATTCGCCAGCGAATCAACCTCCCGGTACAGATTTTTCAGTTTTTCAAATAATTTATCGGACACGATTTTATCGTGTTTTGTACCCGAACTGAATTTGACGAGATTTTTCGCCTGTTGTCCGGGGGTGCGGTTTAAGCGGCTTCGGCTTTTTGAAAGGCCCGTTCGACGGCGGCCGTATCGAAAAGCTCGTAAAAACCGGTAACCTTTTCGTTACGAACCGTAAAGATTTGGATCCAGTCGGTCTCATAACTCCGTCCCGTGGCATTGACCGTGGCGGCCGATTTTCCCAAGACCACGACCCTGTCGCCCTGAGCGATGAATTCGGTCGGTTCAAAACGGGTTATGTTTTCCGTCTCGACGAGAAGGCCGAAAAATTCCGCCACCGCCTGACGTCCGCGTCGCGTCCCTCCGAGGGACGACCTCTGAGTGATGGGCGTCGTCCATTCGATGTTTTCGTCAAAAAGCTGAAGCAATCCTTCGAGGTCGCCGTTGCCGAATCTTTCGTACCCCTGACGGACGATCCTCGTATTATTCGTTTCGTTCATATCAACCTCCTTTCCGGCCCTGTGAAACAAACCGGAAGAATAAAAGTTAAGTTCAGTGAAACCCCCTTGTTGTAATTGATGGGGTCCATTATAACCTCAAAACAAACTTTTGACACAAAAAAAAACGAACCCGAAATCAAATGATGGTCGGTTTGTCCCAATGGGGAACGAAACATTTCCGGCAACGGGCCTCGTATTTCCCGGTGGCTCCGACCGCCACCCGCTCTTCGGATTCAAAGGTCCGCTGGGAATAATTTGCGGTTTGTCCGCATTTGACGCAGATGGCGTGGGTTTTGGTGATGAATTCGGCGATCGACAGCAGTTGCGGCATCGGTTCGAAAGGCTTGCCCGTATAATCCTGATCCAGTCCGGCGATGATCACCCGCTTGCCGCCGTCGGCCAGCCGGTTGACCGCGTCGACCAGTTCCATATCGAAAAACTGTCCCTCGTCGATCCCGACCACCTGCGTGTCCTCGTCGATCTGTGAGAGCAGTTCTTTGGCCGTCATCACCGGTTTGGAGATATGGGTCATACCCGAATGCGAAGCGATCTCTTCGACCGAATAGCGGTCGTCGATCCGCGGCTTGAAGACCTGCACCTTTTGACGGGCGATCCGCGCCCGGTTCAGACGGCGGATCAATTCCTCGCTTTTGCCCGAAAACATCGAGCCGACGATCACCTCGACCCAACCGGTCCCGTTTTGCCGCGTTTTGCGGCGCTCTTCCGTATTATCGAAAGCAATTTCTTCAACCATATTTGATAAGAGTCGGCAGTGAGCAGAGGGCAGTAAGCAGTTTGATTTAGGGATTGCTCACCTCTCACTGCTCACCGCTCACTTTCAATTTTTTTTTCACCTCTTGAGATTTGAGAAAGCAAGGTTATCAAGTCTCGGAGCGGTTGTCCAATGGCGGGAATTACTTCTCAGATTTGTTCCGGTTTTCTGCTATTCTAGCAATTGTGCGGTTGAAGATTTGCGATAAATGCCGTCGGCCTTTTATGGAAGACCGTGAATTCTGCCCCCATTGCCCCCAACCCTACAGTTGGGATCAGGAATCGTGGGCCAATATGGGCTGTCTGCTGATCACCATCCTGCCGCTGGTTCTGATCCTCTTATTCTGGCTTTTTTTCTTTATGAGTTTTCTTTTGAGATGAATCTTCTCCGGCGCCCGGAGCGGAATTTTTCGCCGAATTGCCGTCTTCGGAGGAATCTTCGGCCGGTTCTGTGATCAATCCGGCGGCGATCTCATCAATGACGCGGGTCGTTTCGGTTCGCCGGGTGGCGTTGTTGCAGATGACGACAAAGGCCAGCGTTTCATCTTTTGAACGGGCGTAACCGGCCAGACTGCTGACGTAGGTGATCGAACCGGTTTTGGCCAGAATCGAGCCTTTGACCCGCCCGAGCCGTCCGCCGAGCGTTCCGTCCGTTCCCGCCACCGGAAGAGAATTTTCAAATACGTTGGCGAACTTCGACTGCGCCGCGTAGATCAGGGCCCGTCCGAAGGCCTCGGGCGTGACGAAATCGAGCCGCGACAAACCGGAGCCGTCCCGGATTTCGATCTCGCCGGTCGCCACCCCGGCCCCGGTCAGAAATTTTTTGATGACGGCCGCCCCGGCGGAATCGTCGCCCCGGACCGCCTGGAAAGCCTTGTTCGGATCGGGCGCCGTGTCGCCGAATTTTTTGCCCAGGGTGCGAAGGATCAGTTCGGCGTAAATATTGACCGAATTCTTGTTCATCCGGCGGACTATCTCGGCCAAAGTCTTGCTTTCGACCGAAGCCAGTTCGGTCGCCGCATCGGGATCGAGCCGGTTCTCCGCTTTCCAGTCGGCCGAAAGGGTTCGGCCCTCGACGGCGATCCCTTTTCCTTCGAGCGCCTCCTTCAAACTGCCGGCCGCCCACAAAGCCGGGTTATGGACGGCCAGTTGCCCCGCCGCCTTGGCGCCGTTGCCCCAGACGTAAACCTCGTTATCGGCCAGTCCGCGTTTGATCCCGTAGGAATCCTTTTCATCCGGGTTTTTCGGTTTGAGATCGTTCCGAACGCGCAGGAAGTCGGTCGTCGAGGTCAACGTCCCCTCATCGTTGATAAAAATGCTGGCTTGATTTTCGCGGAAGGTCAGGGCGGCGGCCTCCGCCCCGTAATGCCATTGAATGTCGTTCCAGGTCCAACCGTCGCCGAGATCGTCCCCCCTGAAATAGCTCTCGTCGCCGACGATATTGCCCTTGATCCTTTTTAATCCCTTGGCCTGCAGTTGATTGACCAGATCGTTCAATTCCTCGGTTCCGAAATCCGGTGCGCCGCCGCCGAAAAGCGTCAGATCGCCGCTCAGGGTCCCGTCCGATCCGATCTGATTTTGGGAAAAAATGCGGGTCTTCCAGCGAAAATCCGGGCCGAGTTTGTCGAGCGCGACGACCGAGGTCAGGACCTTCTGGATCGAGGCCGGATTGAAAAGCCGACGGGCGTCGCGGGCCACCAAAACCCGTCCGTCCTTCAAACTGACGACGAAAACTCCCCAGCGGGCGTTGCTCAAAGGGCTTTTTTCGATCATCTGGTCGATCCGGCCGGCCAGCGCCAGATCTTCGGGTCGTTGGGAGATCTGCAAGGGGCGCGACAGATCGATGTTGGGCGGCTCGACCTCAAAACCGTTCTCCTCGGAGGCGTTTGCCTCATCTCCCTCGGCCGCCCGGTTCGACTGAAAACAGGCGTAAGTCAAACTCAGCCCCAAAAGCAAGAGGCCGATCTGCAAAAATAATCTCAGCCGTTTTTTTCTCACGATCCCTTTTTCGTTAAATGCCGGCGCTGTTTTTTACCCCGGCCGCCGACCGCTCGTCGGACAAAATCATTCCAAAAACTTAAATCTGGCGAAGATCGTTCCCGGTCATCTCGGCCGGTTTTTCCAAACCCAGAATCCCCAAAATGGTCGGGGCGACATCTTCCAGAGCGCCGTCGGGTCTGAGCGTCAGCCCGTCCGCCGAATCATCGATCAATAGGAAAGGAACCGGATTGGCCGTGTGCGTATTGTTCGGCTCGCCGGTCAATAGATCGGCCATTTCCTCGCAATTGCCGTGATCCGAGGTGATGATGGCGACGCCCTTCTTCTCCCGGATCTTTTCGACGATCCCGCCGAGACAGGTGTCGACGAACTGAACCGATTCGATCGTCTTTTCCAGATTTCCCGTGTGAGCGACCATGTCCGGCGAAGCCAGATTGATGATAAAAACATCATTCTCATCGGCCTCAAGACTCCTCAAAAGTTTGTCGGTCACCTTAAAACATCTCATTTCCGGCTGGTTTTCCTGCGCTTCGTTCTTGAGCGACTGAACCAGAATCCGCTGTTCGCAGGCGTGTTCCTGATCGCTTCCGCCGTTGAAGAAATAAGTGATGTGGGCGTATTTTTCGGTTTCCGTCACCCGGCAATTCAAAACCCCCTGATCGGCGAAGACCTTGGCCAGCACGTTCCGTTCATTGTCCTGCCGGAAAGCGACCGGCAGTTCAAAACTGCGGTCGTATTCGGTCAGGCAAACGGTTTCGACCTTGGGTTTCCCGATCTCGTTGACGTGCGGGACCGAAAGGGCCTTGGCCAGCTGCCGCATCCGGTCGGCCCGGTGATTGAAAAAAATCACCAGATCGCCCTCTTTGATCTGGGTTACGGGAACGCCCGGTTCTTTTTCCAGAATGATCGGCTGGATGAATTCGTCCGATATGCCGCGCAAAAACGAATTGCGGATGGCGGTGATCGGATCGGAAGCGTGTTCGCCCTCGGCGTGAACCAGCATCGTGTAGGCCCGAACTGTTCGCTCCCAGTTCTCGTCCTTGTCCATCGCGTAATAACGCCCGCAAAGGCTGGCGATCCGCCCGACGCCGATGTCGGCCAGTTTGATCTCAAGAGCCTCGACGTAAATATCGGCCGTTCGCTGACGGACGTCGCGCCCGTCGAGAATGGCGTGAACGAAAACGTTCGTCAGTCCCTCGTTTTTGGCCATCCGCAGGAGGGCAAAGAGGTTTTCGGGCGAGGAATGAACCTCGCCGTCCGACAGCAGTCCGATCAGATGAACCGACCGGCGGTTGTCGGCCACCCGTTGGAGGGCTTTTTTCAGGGTCTCGTTCTCGAAGAATGTTCCGGATTTGAGCGCATTCGAGATCCGGGAAATATCGGTCTGAACGATCCTTCCGGCCCCGATGTTCAGGTGTCCGACCTCGGAATTTCCCGGCGCATCCGGCCCGAGGCCGACGCGCATCCCGGAGGCGGCCAGCAAAGTATGCGGATAATCCCTCAAAAATTCGTCGTAATAAGGCGTATGCGCCAAGGCGATGGCGTTCCCCTCTTTTTGCGGCGAATGCCCCCAGCCGTCGATGATGATCAGGGCCAGAGGCCGCTTGGCGATTTTGGATTTTAGATTTTGGGTTTTGGATTCTTCCATTTCTGACAGTTCAATTTTAACTGATAAATTTTCTAAACAGCCGATTTTTGGACGAAGACCGGAATTTTGACCGGGGAGCAATCCAAAACCCAAAATCTAAAATCCAAAATCAGTACGCGTTCGGCGCGGCCTTTTCCATCCAACGTTCGGGGTGTTTGAGTTCGGTAAAACCGTATTTGGCGTAAAGCGTGTGGGCGTCTTTGGTCGCCAGAATCCAGCGCCGGAAATTTTGCAGACGGGGATGCGCAACGATCGTCTCCATCAGCCACTGACCGAGACCGAGGCCCCGGCACTCTTCTAAAATGAAAACATCCCCGAGATAGGCGAAGGTGGCGTAATCGGTCACGACGCGCGCAAACCCTATTTGATTTTCGCCTTTATAGACCCCAAAAGGCAAGGAATTTTTTACGGCCGTCTCGGTTTGCTCCGGAGTTCGGTTCCGTGCCCAGTAAGATTCATCCGTCAGAAACCGCTGAATGACGTCCATCTGGAGGCGCCGGATGTCGGTGCTGATGATAAATTCCCCGTTTTGCCGTTCGTATTTTTCGTCCATCAAATCCTTGTTCGAAGCCACCTTTCTTTAATCAAAAGTCTCTCCGGCCGGTCTATAAAAAAATACCACAACCGACCTCACTTTCTTAAAGCGACTTGAAAAGCCGGATCTCACACAGACCGTTGGGCCGGTAGCCGAGTTTTTGATTGACCCGGATCATCGCCGGATTGGCCGTGGCCGATTCGATCTCTTGGGCCCCCCGGTCGAAACTTTTTTTCAGGTCGCAGGCCTTCAGATAAGTGGCGACGCCGCGGTTTCGGAATTCGGGATGAACCGCCGTTCCGATCAGGTTTTCCGGGTCGGAACAGGTGTAACCGGCGTAGCGCTCGCCGAGTTTGATGATCGAAACGCGTTCCGGTTTTTTGGCCCCGGTGAAAAAAGCCGTCAGATGTCCGGTTCCGGTGTTGGGCCGGACGGTCGGGTCGATCCGCACCCAATCCTCGACCGCCGCCCGGTGAAGTTCGATCAGTTTTTCGATGGAACGCTCACCGCTCCTGTATTCTTCGGCCAGATCGGTGACCGAAAAATCTTGGCCTCTCAGGCTCTCGCCGAGTCCGACCCAGTTTTCAAATTGAAAATCCGCCGCCCGCAAGATCATCCCGCGCATCCGGTGAACTTCCTGAAAGCCGTTTCGGATCGCAAACTCAAGGCCGCCGCCCTCACCTTCCAGAGTTCTCGCCTGCAGGGACGAGCAACCGAGCCGCCGTGATTCCTCTTCGACCAGCTGAAAAAGCGCGGTTCCGATCCCGATTCTCCGACAGTCGGAGTGAACCATCAGATTCAACCTGAAATGAGTCTCATCCAGCGGATAAACCGCCCCGTAGCCTTTGATCGAGCCCTCTCTCCAGATGAGTTTGAAACAATCCATTTCCAAACTCTCCACCTGCTGACACGGCTGCCAGCAAAAGTTCGAAAATTGAAAGTCGCTGTAATTTTTCCGATGGATAGCCAGGATTTCACCGAGATTTTCCGATTGAAAAGGCGCGATTATCATGCTGTAAATCTTCCCGGTCATTTCCGCCGATAAAAGCGGATTGCGTCAAACCGACGACCTTTTTTTAGAGGTTCGCGGACTCTTTTTTTGAAATCACCTTTGATAATTCCGGAACGGCTCTCTTCCGGATTGGCCCCTTCCCTTATTCGGCGAACAAGTCCCAATTTAGCATAATCGGGAGGGAAAAAGTGGAAAAAAATTGCTTCCGGTCGTCCGCAATAACTTTTCCTTTTGGCGTCTGTGTTTTAGGATTCCATTTAGAACTTTAAGGAGAAAAAAACTATGAAAAAAATTTTTGTGATTGTTTTGATAATGATCTTTGCCCTGACCGCTTTGGCCGATCAGGCGGCTTATATTACCGAAAAACAGGCCAAAGAAGCGGTCGAGCTGTTAAAGGACAAGGGCGAGATCAAACATTACTGCGCCCCCTGCGAGGATAAATCGATCCGGCTCGAAGCGATCGAAGCGATCGAAGCCGCCCCGGCCGGTTACGAAAATTACTGGGAGGTCAAGGTCAACGGCGACGGGATCGACCTGGCCTACGTTTATTTCAAGAATAAAAAGGGCAAATGGAAAAACGTCGCCAAAGAACTGGACATCAAGGTTTCGGACGTGCCGAAATATTTGCCGGACGAAGACGACGGGGAGTGATTTTTTGTGATGGGTGATGGGTGATGGGTGATGGGACTTACGGTTTTCCTTATCAACCGTTACCTGTCATCTGCGACGTCTTCTCCAATCACCTGACACTATCTTTCCTATCACCTATCACCATCACCCATCACTTTCAAAAACTCTTCCGCTTCCCGACTCGACCGGAGGCGGATGATCTTCACTTTTTCCGCAAATTTGTTCAGCAAATTCTCCACCCGCAATTTATCTTTTTTGGGAAAATTCCAGATCCAGCGGATGAATTCAAGATCGATCTTTTCCCGGCAACCGGAACCCATGTCGGGACGGTTTCGACCGCCGTAAATCAATGTCCTCTTAAAAACCCGCCATACGCAGAGGGAACGGGGAAAATCCAGAAAAACGGCCGCGTCGCTTTTTTTTAGACGCATCTCCAGAGTGCTTCCGTAATTGCCGTCCATGATCCAGGCGTCCTTTTCCAGTTCCCCTTCGAGCAGTTTCAGCCAATCGGCCCTTTCGGGTTCGGTCCAATCGGGAAGCCAGTAAATTTTGTCGAGATGAATCAGTTCGAGTCCGGTGGCTTCGCTCAGGCGTCGTGAAAAAGTGGATTTTCCGGCCCCGCCGGAACCGATCACTAAAATTTTCTTCATTTTTTTGAGAAACCTTCCGGCTCGTCGGCCTCAAAAGCCCCCGAAGAAAAACGCGGCAAAAAGAATAAAGATTCCGAGATACTGAACAGACAAACTGAAAAAGTGATTATTGATAAAAGCCCTCGGAAGATTCAAACTTCGAAGTTTTTTAAAACTCAAAAAGGTCAACACGAACAAAACCGAGAGAAGGATCAGGGGAAAAGCCGCCCACCACGACGATCCGGAAATAAATTGTCCCGCCAGTAAAAAAACCGCGACGACAACGACAATAGCCAATGAACTGTAAATTCTGTAACCGGAAAATGCATCGACCAGCCGGGCCTTTTCTTCATCGTCGAGCATTTTCAGTCCCCGTTCATTGATAAAACGGCTGATAATATAGGCGATGAAAAAAGCCCCCAGACCGAGATAAATTTGGTTGTTCGAACTCATAAAAAAATCATTTTCGATCCCGCAATTTTTCCCTGAGGATCTTTTCTCTTTCGGCTGAAATCCCAGCTTTCAAATCGTCGGTCAGCACTTTTCGCCATTCCAGAGTTTCCTTTATTGTGTCGCTCAAAGAGCGGAAATTCAACCCCAGGGCCAGAGCGCGGTCGATGTTGGCCGCCTGAAACCCTTCAAATTCCTCCGTCTCGGGCAGATAAAGGGGCATCTCGCTCCAGGGCGCGACCTGTTCTTTTTCCAGAAACTCCCCGTCCGCCCAAATAAAGCGGGAATCGCTTCCCGATACCGATTTGATTCCGTCCAACAGACCCCGAAATGTCAGATCAAAAGGCTTTCCGGTCGCATTGAAAACGCCCGTTTCTCCCCGTTCGGCCATGGCGATTGTCCAGCGGGCCAGATCCCGGGCGTCGATAAATTGAACGAAGTTTTCCGGGTTTCCCGGCGCAAGGACTTCCCCGCCCGCCGCAACTCGCATCACCCAGTAGGTAAAACGATCGGTGAAATCGAATTTTCCGACGATCAGACCGGGGCGGATGATCAGGACTTTATCTCCGAAAATGCGGGTCGCCTCCTCTTCGCACAAAACCTTCAAAGCGCCGTACATTTCCCCCAACACCGCCCCCGTCAGTTCCCCGAGCGGATCGATCCCGGCAAACTCCTCTTCCTGTTCTTCGGTCAAACGGGCTGTTTCAGCGGTTTCGTCATAATCCGTCCGGCTGAAATCGGCATAGGCCGAGATGCTCGAAATAAAAACGTAGGCATCGACCGCATCGCGCAGGAATTCCGCCGAAGCCCGGACCGTCTGCGGCAAATAACCGCAGGTGTCGATACAGACATCCCAGCCTCTCCCCGCAAGTTTTTCGAGGTCCGTATTCCGGTCGCCGAGAATCTCCTCAACCTCACCCAACTCTCCGGCCGGATGTTTGCCGCGATGAAAAATGGTCACCTGATGCCCGTTTTCGAGTGCCGCCCCGATCAGATGCCGACCGAGAAATTTGGTTCCGCCGATGATCAGTATTTTCATAATGCAAGGTTAAAAAGGCGAAAAGATGAAAAAGTTTAAGGGTTTGAGGTTTTCGGTAAACCAAACTTTTTCACCTTTTCACTTTTTTTCTTTTTCACCCTCAGGTTATTTGATAAAAGCTCCTGCGGCCCAGATAGCGGGCCGAATCGCCGAGGTCTTCTTCGATCCGGAGCAGTTGGTTGTATTTGGCGATCCGGTCCGAGCGCGAAAGCGAGCCGGTCTTGATCTGACCGGCGTTGGTCGCCACGGCCAGATCGGCGATGAACGAATCTTCGGTCTCGCCCGAACGGTGCGAGATGACGGCCGTCATGTTGTGCGTTTTGGCCAGTTCGATGGCATCGAGCGTTTCGGTCAGAGTCCCGATCTGGTTGACCTTGATGAGGATCGAATTGGCCGCGCCCTCGTCGATCCCGCGCTGGAGGAACTTGACGTTGGTAACGAACAGATCGTCGCCGACCAGTTGGATGCGGCGGCCGATCTTTTCGGTCAGATATTTCCAGCCCTCCCAATCGTTCTCGGCCATTCCGTCCTCGATCGAGATGATCGGGTATTTCTCGGTCCAGTCGATCCAGTAATCGGCCATCGCTTCCGAAGAAAGCCTCCGGCCATCGCTCTTCTTAAAGACGTATTCGCCGTCCTGATAAAACTCGCTGGCCGCCGGGTCGAGCGCCAGAAGGATGTCCTCGCCCGCCTTGTAACCGGCCTTTTCGATCGCTTCGAGAATGGTCTCGACCGCCTCTTCGTTCGATTTCAGATTCGGAGCGAAACCGCCCTCGTCGCCGACCGATGTGGCGTAACCGCGCGATTTGAGGACCGATTTCAGATTGTGAAAGATCTCGGCTCCGGCCCGCAGGGCTTCGGCGAAACTTTCCATCCCGACCGGCATGATCATAAATTCCTGAAAATCGACGTTGTTGTCGGCGTGCGCCCCGCCGTTGATGATGTTCATCATCGGGGTCGGCAGGGTTTTGGCGTTGGTCCCGCCGATGTAGCGGTAAAGCGGCATCTCCAGAAAAGCGGCCGCCGCCCGCGCCGATGCCAGCGAAACGGCCAGCATAGCGTTGGCCCCGAGTTTCGATTTGTTGTCGGTAGAGTCGAGTTCGATCAGCGTTTTGTCGATCAAGGTCTGATCGAGCGCGTCGATCCCTTCGAGTTCGTAGGAGATCTTCTCGTTGACGTTTTCGACCGCCTGCCGGACGCCCTTGCCCAGATAACGCTCCTCATCCCCGTCGCGCAGTTCGACGGCCTCGTTCTCGCCGGTCGAAGCGCCGCTCGGAACGGCGGCCCGTCCCTGCACGCCCGATTCCAAAACGACCTCCGCCTCAACCGTCGGGTTCCCGCGCGAATCCAGAATTTCCCGCGCCCAGATTTGTTCGATTAAACTCATTGTTTTAAATGGCTCCTGAAAGTTAATAAATTTAGAATTTAGAATTTTTTAAAAAGATAACTTGAATCGACGCGAAAAACAAAAAGATAGGGCAAAAGCGAAACATCTTTTTAAAACCCTCCGCCTGTGCCCTTTCAGCTTTTTAAACTTTTTCACATCTTCACTTTTTCACCTTCTTCGGACTTCTCCATCCTCACCTTGAGAATCCGCCTTTTATCGACGCTTTCGATCCTGAAGATGTGGCCGTTGTACTTGACCTCTTCGCCCTCCTGAAGGATCTCGCCCGATTCGTTGAGCAAAAATCCGGCGATCGTCGTGTAGGCCTCGGAAACCGGCAGATTTAGGTCGAGCCGTTTGTTGAGGTCCCGGACCGCCAGACCGCCGTCAAGAATAAAGGAACCGTCTTCGGCCTCCTGGATCTGCTCGTCAACTTCTTCGTCGTGTTCGTCGGAGATGTCGCCGACGATCTCTTCGAGCAGGTCCTCCAAGGTGATGATCCCCTCGATTCCGCCGTGTTCATCGACGACGAAGCCGAAATGGGTCTTCGATTCCTGCATCTGCCGGAGAACGTCTTCCAACCGGGCGGTATCGACCACATAGAGCGGTTTTTTCAAAACCCTTTCGATCTTGAACAGGCGGGGCCGGACCAGCAGATACTGCATCACGTCCTTGCTGTGGATGACGCCGAGAATGTCGTCGAGCGAATCCCGGTAAACCGGCAGGCGCGAATAACCGTACTGGCGAAAGACCTTGGCGATCTCTTCCGGCGAGGCCGTGTGCGGAACGGCGATGATCTCGGTTCGCGGGATCATCGCTTCGCGGACGATGGTCTCGGAAAATTCGAAGACCTGGTTGATCAGTTTCTGCTCCTCTTCGTTCAAATGACCGCTTTCCTTGGAAAGTTTGATCAACTGGCGGATCTCTTCCTCGGTGTAGATCGAAGTATGTTCGAGCGAGGATTGAAGACCAAGCAGTCTGCCGATCGAGTTTCCGGCCAGATTCAGCACCCACAGGATCGGAGAAAAGACCTTGGCGAAGAGTTCCAGCGGACGGGCGGCGAAAAGAGCGAAGTTTTCGGCTTTTTCGAGCGCGAACATCTTCGGCACAAGTTCACCCAAAACGACGTGCAGGAAGGTGACGATGCTGAAGGAAATGACGACGGCCGTGCCGTGAGCGATGTAACCGGCCGTTCCCTGGCTGGCGATCCGCTCGGCCAACGGTTCGATCAGTCTGGCCACCGTCGGTTCACCGACCCAACCGAGAGCCAGCGAGGCCAGCGTCACGCCGAGTTGGACGGCGGAGATGAAAAGCGTCGGGTTTTCCAGCAGGCGCAGAGCTGCTTTGGCTCCTTTACTTCCCTCTTCGGCCCGGGTCTCGACCCGCGTCCGGCGGACCGAGACCAGCGCGAACTCGGAGGCGACAAAAAACGCGTTCAGTGCCACGATGAAAAAAAGCAAAAGAAATTCGATTGAAATTTCAGTAAATGAAATTGAAGCGGCCGCTTCTGTGGTTTGAAACAAAAATAAACTGGCAGGATCGTCCATTATTAGATTTTAGATTTTAGATTTTAGATTTGCGACTTTTCAGATCGCTGATCTTTACTCCTTTTTTTGTGTTTTTAGTCTTGCGAAACTACGGGTTCAAAAAATTATAGCACAAATAACTCAATTGAAAATATCATTGTGAGAATCCAGAATCTCCCGGATCAAAGGCTGACACGAACCGCAGCCGGTTCCCGCCTGACAGGCGCGGCCGATCTCTTCGACCGTCTCCAGAGCTTCCGCGCCGATCAGGTTTTCGATCCTCTCTTCGGAAACGCCGAAACAGGTGCAGATCATAGCCTTTTCGCCGGCGAACTCCCCGATCTGACGGGCGCGAAAATCGGCCAGAGCACCGGTCAGGGCGTCGAGGAACAATTCCGGGCAATGCTTCCGATCCGGCGGAAACCGCCCGAGTTCCCCTTCGATCAGATCCCGCAGTTCGCTCTTTACCGCCCCGTGGAGTTCGGTCAGTTTTTTCCCCTTCAGCCGTTCGGCCAGAAAATCGGCCGAAGCGACCGCAAAACCGCAACCGTCGGTTAGAAAACGGGCCTCCTCAATTTCCTTGCTCTTTGGGTCGATCCGCAAACCGAGCCGCAAAACCGAGCCGCAAAGAAAACTCGCCCCCGTTCCCGAAGCGTTCCCGGCGGCCGGTTTCCCGCCGTTTTGCGGCCGCTGAAACCGCCGGTTGACCTTCTCCGGATAAAAACCCATAGGGAGATTCTGCCACAGGAAAGGGGGGTTTTTACAATTTTGGATTTTGGATTTCGGATTTTGGATTTTGTAATCGGGCGGGATTTTATTTCGCGGGGCGGTTTGTTCTTTGCGCTCGGGGCTTTTAATAACTAAAATAAAAAAACGATGAAACCGCTTTACTTTTGCCTTCTGGCTTTTGCCTTCTGCCTTGTTTTCAGCGCCTGCCGACCGGCCGCCGCCCCGGTGTCGGTCACCAATCAGCCGATCTCGATCAACGACATTCCCAACAAGAATCTGCCGATGCCGCCGAAAAAGCCGTTGGGCGAGATGCGCTGGACGAAATTCGACGGGAAAACCAACGCCGACGGCGATGATCAGAGGCTCGATGACCTGAAAGGCAAGGTCGTCATACTGGATTTCTGGGCGACCTACTGCGCTCCGTGCCTTGAGGAAATCCCTCATCTCAACGAACTGCAAACCAAACATAATTCCAAAGGTTTCGAGGTCATCGGTCTTCACGTCGGCGGCGAGGAGGATCGGCCCAAAGTCCCCGAATTCGCTGAAAAGCTGAAGATCAACTACACGCTGGCAACTCCCGAAATCGCGCTTGAGAGTTTCATTTTTTATCAGGACACCTCGATCCCCCAAACCCTCGTCCTCGACCGCGAAGGCAAACTGGTCGAAAGATTCGTCGGTTTCGATTCGGAAACAAAGAACGACCTCGACAAAGCGGTGGAAAAAGCGTTTTCGCAGTGAGCGGTGAGCGGGAAAAAAAACTGATAGATGTTAACTGATAAATGAAAACTGCTTACTGCTCACCGCTCACTGCCCACTCCAAAAAAATGATCCTATCCTACGAAGGCAAAAAGACTGAAAAGGAGATCCTCGGCCGGATTTTGCCGGTTCGGTTTTCCGCCGATTGGGACGATCGGGCGAACAAACTGATCGAAGGCGAAAACGCGGGGGTTTTGAAAAATCTTCTCGATTTGCAAGGCCTCCGATCAAAAGTTGATCTGGTTTACATCGACCCGCCCTTCGCCACCGGACAGAAATTCACCATCGGCCGGGAAAGGGCCAATTCCATCAGCCGCAGTTCCGATCATAAAACGGCTTTCAGGGACCGACTGACCGGGGCCGGTTATCTGGAATTTTTGCGCGAAAGGCTGGTTCTGATCCGCGAACTGATGGCCGACTCGGCCTCGATCTATCTCCACATCGATTACAAAATAGGTCATTACGTCAAGATCATCATGGACGAGATCTTCGGGGCGGCGAATTTCCGCAACGACATCACCCGCGTCAAATGCAACCCGAAGAACTTCCGGCGCAAGGGCTACGGCAACGTCAAGGATCTGATCTTGTTTTATTCAAAGGGACGGGATCCGGTCTGGAACGAACCACGGGAGGAATTTTCCGAAGAGGACATCGAACGACTGTTTCGCAAAACCGATGAGGACGGACGCCGCTACACGACCATTCCGCTGCACGCTCCCGGCGAGACAAAAAACGGCGCGACCGGCGGAAAATGGCGGGGAATGTCTCCGCCGAAGGGACGCCACTGGCGGAGCGCGCCGGATGTTTTGGAACAACTTGACCGGGACGGCCTCGTCGAATGGTCGAAAACCGGAGTTCCCCGCCGGAAGATCTACGCCGATGAGCGAAAGGGCAAAAAAAAGCAGGACATCTGGGAATTCAAGGACGCCCAATATCCGAGCTATCCGACCGAAAAAAACATCGATCTTTTAAGAACCCTGATCGCCGCATCATCGAATCCCGGCGATCTGGTTTTGGACTGTTTTTGCGGTTCCGGGACGACGTTGCAGGCGGCGGCCGAATCGAAGCGCCGGTGGATCGGTGTTGACCGTTCCCCGGAGGCGATCAAAACCGCCCGAAAAAGATTGGCCGGGATGGCGGAATTTCAATATTTGGAGCGACCGGTTTTATAATGAATCGATCTGGATGAAAAGATTATGACCGAAACCAAACGCGATGAAATTTATCCGGCCCTGCCGCTTTCCGAGTGGCAGGAGACCAATGACACGCTCCATATGTGGACCCAGATCGTCGGCAAGATCCGTCTGGTTCAAACGCCGCCGCTCAATCAATGGTGGAACGTTCCGCTTTACGTTACGCCGCGCGGGCTTACGACCTCGGCCATGCCTTTTGAGAACGAATCATTCACCATAGATTTCGATTTTCTGAAACATCATCTGATCGTCCAAACCAGCTATAACGACGGTTTTCGCTTTGATCTGGAGCCGATGACGGTGGCCGATTTTTACCGCAAACTGCTGAGCAAACTAAAGGCCAACGGCATCGAGGTCGAGATCCGGGCCGTCCCGGACGAGGTCGCCGACCCGATCCCGTTCGCCGAGGACACGGTTCACAAATCTTACGACCGGGAACACGTCAGCAGATTCTTCCGCGTTTTGCGGAGCGTTGACCGCGTTTTCAAAGAGTTCCGCTCGCGTTTTTGCGGCAAATGCTCGCCGGTTCATTTTTTCTGGGGAAGTTTCGATCTGGCCGTCACCCGTTTTTCCGGCCGCCCGGCCCCGCCTCGCCCCAAAGCCGACCGGATCACCCGCATCGCCTACGACGAAGAGGTCATCAGCCACGGATTCTGGACCGGCAATGGTCTCGGCGAAGCCGCCTTTTACGCCTACGCCGCGCCCGAACCGAAGGGTTTCGCCGAAACTCCTGTCAACCCCGACGAAGCCTTTTATTCAAAAGAGATGGGCGAATTTTTCCTCAAATACGAAGACGTCCGCCGATCCGCCGATCCCGACGGGGCGATCCTCGATTTTATGCAGACGACCTACAAATCGGCCGCCGATCTGGCTCATTGGGACTGCGACAAAATGGAGATCGACTGGAAAAAGGTACTGTAAAGAATTTCCCTTTGTTCAGGAGAAATTCCACCACCAAGGCACAAAGGACGCAAAGAAATTTTTTACAAATCATAAAACATTTCTTAAAAAACCTTTGTGTCCTTTGTGCCTTGGTGGTTTATTTTCAAATTGTCGGTCGAATTTCAGCAATTCGAAAAAACCGAGTTTAAGAATTTGCCTTTACAAACAGTTTTTCTCAATGAATAATAAGCGAAAAATCGGTCAATAAAGTTTGGATTTCAGTCGGAAAAAAATCCGAAATCCGAAATCCAAAATCCAAAATATGAGAGATATCCCCGTCGGTAACGGCTCCTTGCTCGTTACATTCGACGATAAATACCAGATCCGCGACATCTATTTTCCGCACGTCGGGCAGGAAAATCACACCGAAGGCTACCCGTTCCGCTTCGGCGTCTGGGCCGACGGCGAGTTCTCCTGGGTCCACACCGACGAGTGGGAGCGCGAACTGTGTTACATCTCGGAAACGCTGGTTACCGAGGTCAAACTGATCAACGAAAAAATGGGGATCGAGATCCTCTGCAACGATACGGTGGCGAGCCACGAGAACATCTTTCTGCGCCGCATTCACCTGAGCAATCTGCTCGATACGCCGCGCGAGATCAGGGTTTTTCTTCACCACGATTTTCGCATTTCGGAAAACAAGATCGGCGACACGGCCTATTATGATCCTGAGAGTCTGGCGCTTATCCATTACAAAAAGGACCGCTATTTTCTGATCAACACCGAGCCCCATTTCGACGCTTTCGCCACCGGGCGCAAGGCTTTTCGGGATCAGGAGGGAACCTGGCGCGACGCCGAGGACGGCGTTCTTCACGGCGGGGTCATCACCGAAGGCTCGGTCGATTCGACCGTTCAGATCGATTTTTCACTGGAAGGTCAGGACTCGTTCGAATTTTTTTACTGGATCACGGCCGGAACCTCGCACGCCGACGTCATTCATCTGAACCGTCATATCCTGGAACGCCGCCCCCAGCAATATCTCAATTATACGGAAAATTACTGGCGCGTCTGGGTCAACAAGAACGAGATGGATTTCGCCGACCTGTCGCCCGAGATCGTCGAACTTTACAAGCGGTCCCTGCTGGTGGTCCGCACTCAGACCGACAACGACGGGGCGATTCTGGCCGCCAACGACTGGGACGTCACCGAACGGGCGACCGATCATTACAGTTATCTCTGGACGCGCGACGGGGCTTTTATCGCCAACGCTCTGGATCTGGCGGGTTATCCTTTCTTCACCCGCAAATTCTTTTATTTCTGCGCCGAGATCCTTCACCCGGAAGGCTATTTTCTGCAGAAATACAACGCCGACGGAACGGTCGCTTCGGGCTGGCACGCGGCCTGGGACGTGTGGGCCAAAAAGCGTCTGGTTCCGATCCAGGAGGACGAAACGGCTCTCGTTTTATGGGCCTTGTGGCAGCATTACGACAAATACCGCGAGGTGGAATTCGCCCGCAAACTCTATCGCCCGCTGATCGTCCGGGCCGGCGATTTTCTGGAGAGCTTTTTCGACGAGAACCTGAGTTTGCCGAAACCGAGTTGGAATCTGTGGGAGGATCGGCGCGGGATTCACACCTTCACCTCGGCAAGCGTCGTCGCCGGACTCAGGGCGGCCGGGAAATTCGCCTATCTGTTCGGAGAAAGAGAACGGGCCGAACGCTATGAGAGCAGGGCCGATCAGATCGTCGAAGGAATGCGGCAACATCTTTACAGCCGGGAGCACGGGCGTTTCTTGCGGTCTCTGCAATTTCACGGCGACGAGCATTTCGAACCGGACGCGACGGTTGACGCCTCGCTTTTCGGGGCCTTTTATTTCGGCGCGTTCGCGGCCAATGACGAGATGGTCAAAAAAACAATGCGGGCCATCGAGCAGAAACTCTGGATCAACACCGAGGTCGGCGGGGTCGCCCGGTTCGAGAATGACGGTTATATGAGGGTTTCCAACGACGTGACCGGCAACGCCTGGTTCATCTGCACGCTCTGGCTGGCCGATTACCGGATCGCAGTCGCCCGCAAGAAGGGCGATCTCAAGGGCGTCATCGAGATCCTCGAATGGACCGCCAAACGCGCCCTGCCTTCGGGCGTTTTGGCCGAACAGGTCAATCCCCTGACCGGCGAACACGCTTCGGTCTCACCGCTGACCTGGTCGCATTCGACCTTTGTCGCCACGGTCGTCAATTATCTGAGGAAATTAAGTGAGTTCAAATAGTCATCAAATGGAGAAGTTCCGAACCATTCGCCGCAGAGCCCTCGCCTTGATGATCGATGGCATCCTTCTCCTTCCGATCTCGGCGGTCGGATTAATTTTCAGCGATTTAGATCCGCTGGTTTTATATATCAGCAACGTTCTGACCGCTCTTGCCGGGGCCTTTTACACCATCCTGATGCACGCCCGTTTCGGACAGACGCTCGGCAAAATGGCCGTTAGAGTCAAGGTTCTTGACGAAAATGAAGGCCCGATCACCTTTGGTCAGGCGGTCATCAGGAGTCTGCCGCAACTGGTCCCGATTCTCATTATGATCGGTTTTCAAAACCCGAGATTTCTGTCGGGAGGCGGGAGCGCCTTTGAAACTTTTTTGGCCGAATACGTTATCGGCGGCCTGGATATCGCTCTGGTGCTTTGGACTATTGCCGACATCATCATCTGTCTTTCCAGCGAAAAACACCGCGCCCTGCACGACTTTATCGCCGGAACGGTGGTCATCAGAACCGACGGCTGAACATTTAACATTTATCAGTTTTCATTTATCATTTCAGACAGTGAGGGACATGCCGGGAACAGTAATGATCTCTTGATAACTGATAAATGTTAAATGATAACTGCTCACCGCTCACCGCTCACTGCTTACTGCTTATGGCCAAAAACTGGACCGAAAGGAAAATCCGGAATTTAATCACCGGCGAGATCGAAGAATCGCTGACGCTGGAATACAAATCGGCGGAGGCGCTCGACCGGTCGGATTACAAAAAACAGGAGATCACCAAGGACGTTTCGGCGATGGCCAATTCGGCCGGCGGGCTCCTGATCTACGGCATCAGCGAATACAATCAGCCCGACAAACGGCATCTGCCGGAAAAGATCACGCCGGTCAACCGGGCCGAATATCCGCGCGAATGGCTCGAACAGGTGATCAACAGCATCCGTCCGCGGATCGACGGGATCATCATTCATTCGGTCGGTCTCGATTCGGGCGAGAACGACGTCGTTTACGTCGTCGATATTCCGCAGAGCCACACCGCGCATCAGGCCGGAAGCCACCGCTATTACAAGCGTTTCAATTTTCAGAGCGTTCCGATGGAGGATTACGAGATCCGCGACGTCATCTTCCGCGAACAGATGCCCGAGGTCGTCGTCCGGTTTCTGATCGAGATCAAGCCCTCGGACGAAAACCCTCAGGAAACCGAACACAACCTGATCATTCAGGCCAAAAACATCGGCTCGGCCTACGCCCGCTACGTCGCCTGTTTCGTCGATGTCCCGGTTGATGCGCTGGTCAATATCGAGAACAAACGGAGCATCAAGGACGGCGGAAAATATTACCGGCACCGACTGACCAATCTCAATCAGGAATACGCCGACGAGACCTTCAAGGCCAATTTTCCCCTTTTGCGCAGTATGACGATGAGCTGGAAGATCCCGCTCAGGGAAAATTTCGCGGATCTAAAACACAAGAACTGGGCCATCAAATGGAAGGTTTACGCCGACAACGCCCTGCCGAAAGGCGACAAGATCACGTTTTCGGAGATCGAGACGGTCAATCTGACCAACAGGTGATTTTGGAATTTAGATTTTGGATTTTGGATTTTGGATTGATTTCAAACTAGAATGAACAAACGGAAGCAGGAAATGGTCCAAAATCCAAAATCAAAAACCCAAAATAGAATATGCGCAGAGCCAAAATTTTAGCCACCCTCGGGCCTTCTTCGAAAACGCAGGAGGACATCGAAAATCTGATCCGGGCCGGTGCCAACGCCGTCCGGGTCAACATGTCGCACGGATCGCGCGAACAGCAGGCCGCCACCATCGGCCACGCCCGGGCGGCGGCCGACAAACTGGGCGAACCGATCTCGATCCTGGTCGATCTTTCGGGTCCCAAGATCCGAACCCGTTCGCTCGAAGACAAAAAGCCGGTTCAGCTCAGAGCGGGCGAGCTTTTCACATTGACGACGCGGGACATCGTCGGCAACGAACGCGAGGTTTCGACCACCTTTATGGAATTGCCCGAAGTGGTCGAAAACGGCGCGACCATCCTGCTCGACGACGGTTCACTGGAACTCAAGGTCGAGGAAAAAACCGACACGGATGTCGTCTGCCGCGTCATTTCAGGCGGTCTCCTCTACGAAAGCAAGGGCATCAATCTGCCGAACACGCCCCTGCCGATCCCTTCGTTGACGGAAAAGGACCGGGCCGATCTGGAATGGGCGATGACCCAGGATGTCGATTACATCGCGCTTTCCTTCGTCCGCAAGGCCGAGGACTGCATCGAGGTCAAAAATCTGATCAAAAAGATGAACAAGCGCAAATTCGGCCGCGCCCTGCTGGTCGCCAAGATCGAAAAGGCCGAGGCGATCGCCAATCTCGACGCGATCATCGAGGCGACCGACGGTCTGATGGTGGCCCGCGGGGACCTCGGCGTCGAGACCAGCGTCGAACTGGTTCCGGTCTATCAAAAGGAGATCATTCGCAAATCGATCGCCAACGACAAATTCGTCATCACCGCCACGCAGATGCTCCAGTCGATGATCGACAACCCGCGCCCGACCCGCGCCGAGGCTTCGGATGTGGCCAACGCCGTCTGGGACGGAACCGACGCCGTCATGCTTTCGGCCGAAACCGCCGCCGGCAAACATCCGGTCGAATCGGTCCGGACGATGGCCAAGATCATCGATTCGGCCGAAAGCATCAAGGCCAGCGAATTGAGAAAACCGATCAAATTCATGCAGGAGGAATCGGGCCGGACTTCGCAGGCGATCTGCAAGGCGGCCGCCTATTGCGCCAAGGAAAAGCGGACGGAAAAGATCGCCGTTTTCACCGAATCGGGTCTGATGGCCCGGAGGCTTTCTTCCTTTCGTTCGGGCCTCAGGACATTCGCCCTGACTACTTCGCGCAACGCCCGCAATCAGTTGGCGCTGATCTGGGGAGTTTCGCCTTTTTACCACGATAAAACGGATTCGACCGAAAAGATGCTGAAGATCGGCGAGGAAACATTGCTCGAAAACGCGGCGGTCGAAGCGGGCGAAACGATCGTCATGATGGCCGGAAGACTGTCCGGTCTGGGATTGTCGAGTTCGGTCGTCGTCTGGACGATCGGCGAGGACGTTCCGCGCAGATGATTCGAGTCGGGGCCCCGCCCGGAACAAGCCCCGGCTTCCGGTTTGATCTATTTTATTTCGGACGGTTTGGTTTCCCAGATCGGCTCTCCGGTTTCCACGTCGTAGTTGGTAATGACATTCTCGTCGCGCCCGGCATCCGATTTCAGCGTCCTTTTTACGATCAACCCTTTTCCGATGAAACCGGCGAAATAAGGGGTTGAACTGCCGAGCGAAAATGTTTTGAGCTCTTGTCCGGTTTTGGCATCGAAGACCTTGACCTTGTGGTCGGTCGAACCCGCCGCATAGGACAGATACATGATCGCCAGCCGGCTGCCGTCATCGCTGAAGATCATTCCGCGGACGTAAACCTCGCCGCCTTCGACCTTCCGGCGAAACACTTCTTTCCCCGAATCGCCGTCGTAAACGGCCACAAAAACCCCTTCAAAATGGCAACCGATGGCCGAGAGCCGTCCGTCCGGAGTTGAAGAGAGAACCGGCGGATCGACAAAATTTATCTCGACGTCGTTCTGTTTGATCTCTCCGTGCGGTTTGACCTCTCCGGTCTCGGGATCGACCCCGTAAAAATTCCAGGGCGCGGGCCCGACCTTCGTTTCGATCCGGTTGCCGTACTGATACGAGGGCATCTTTGTGGTCGCGACCAGAATGTTTCCGTCGGTCAGAACCCGAACCGGAAAGATCAGGTAACTGGAAGAAGAGTTGATCCCCGGAAAACTTCCGATCTTCACCTCAAGCGGTTTGTTATCTTTGATCCGGTCGCCGACCCCGGTCAAAAAGATCTCCAGAGGCCGTCCCGACAAATCGCCGTCGCCGTCTTTGTAAAATCCGCCGGAAAACCCGATCAGGCGGTCATCGGCGGTCATTCCCAAAAGTTTGCCGGTTGATCCCTCGCGCGGGGTCTCCCGATCACGGGTCAGCCATCGGGCTTTTTTTGGGAAAACCGCCACGATTTCGTTATCGGCCGAACAGACGACCGCACCGGAATGTTTGTTTTCGCCCTCGCCTTCGGTGGCTTCGGCGGTTTTTATCACCTCTCCGGTGCGGGCGTCCAAAATCAATGTCCGCCCGCCCCAATGTCCGATTGCGATCTTTGTTTTATCAGGAGTTACGCAGGCCGGATACAGAGAATCCACGGAGGAACCGGAACAACAGCAAAGGCCGACCAGCAACAACAAAAAAGAAGCCGCAATGCCCGTGCCGTTTTGAAAAGTTTTCATCTTGTCGTCCCCTCCATCCGATTTGAGGTCAGGCCCGTGTCCCCTGTCTTTGAAACAAAAGCCGGAAAATCACATTGCCGATAATGAACAAAAAAAAGGAAGTTACAAGCCCCGGAAAATATCGGCCTTCCCAAATGCTCAAAGCCGGGTGAAACAATCCGTTACCGATCCCGCCGACGAGAGCGAAAAACAAAACCAAAAGCAGAGCCAAACGGCTTTGGAAGAAAATCCCGACCGCCGCCAGCGAAAAAAGCCCCAGCCAGATCAGATTGAACGCCAGAAAAAGACCGGCCGTCCATTGGTAACCGAAGAGTCCGGGGAATTCCAGATAAAATCCGGTCAGATATTCTTCGAGGACGTGAGCGCCTTGAACGATCAAACCGATAATGTAAACAAAAGCGAATTTTTGATGGCCGATCTTCGGTCGGGGATCGACCAAAAGCCAAATCAAAAAGGAAATGCCCAAACCGGCGTTGAGTCCCGCAATGGCCGGCCCCAAAAAGTAAAACTGCACGATGACCGCGGCGCCGACAAACAGCGCTCCGGTCATCGTCTCAAAACGGCGGACGGAAACATCCGACATACATCATTTGTTCGTGCGACCGAAAAGATTCAATACTCTGTAAATAAAAAAAACTGAAGTTTTGTTAAATTTGTGATGGGTGATGAGTGATGGGTGATGGGATAAAACTTAATTGTCTGAATATCCGGCTCTGCTGCCAGATATTATCTGTTTAACTTTTCACCCATCACCCATCACTAAACTGTAGGTTTTTTAATTTACACAGTATTCAAAACTCTTTTTGAAAAGATCTCAGATTTCAAATCTCAGATTTCAGAAAGGCGGATGAAAACTCGATCTATCTGAAGTTTGAGATCTGAAATTTCCAAAACATCGGAAAACATTATTAACCGAGAATCCGACGGCCGGAGATCCATTACTTTGTAATCCAAATTTCTTAAAAACATATTTGGCCACCGAGAACACAGGGGACACCGAGGATTTTTTTGTCGATCAACCGATTCATCTCTGAGTTCTCGGTGTTCTCTGTGGCTAAAAATAAAAAAACTTTAGTTTCAGATTATTCATTCCATCACCGTTCTCTTTTATCGTCACTTGCAGTTTTTGCGTTTCCACTTCTCGCAGTTTTCTTTGGTGTCGGGCCCGTAAACCTTGCGATGGGTTCCGACGATCAACGCGTCCTCCGGCGCGACGATGCAATCTTTGGTGCCTTCCCCGACCCGCGCCGCCACGATGTATTTCCGTTCCGCCATAATCTTCCGCTCCTTCTGGTTTTTTTTCAAAGCCTCAAAACAAAAGCGGCCTCCACAAGCATAAAAAAAACCGCTCACCGCTCACCGCTTTCTGCTCACTAAAAGTGATATACCGAATTTTCAGCCGAATTGTTCCCGATCGGCGACGATCCGGTCCATCACGGCATCCATCTCCTCATCGACGGTCCCGCGCGAAGGGTCTTCGCCGAACCAGTCGGCGATCTCCCTGACGCCCTGCGAATAGGGAATGGTGGCGGCGAAACCGGGGACGACCCGTTTGATCTTGGAATTGTCGAAGATCATACTGTGCGATTTATCCCCCAAAAGCCCCGCGCCCCAATCTTCGTGATAGCGGGCGATCACATCCGAAGGAACGTGGATGATGTCGGTTTCGAGGCCGAAGGCGCGGGCGACCAGTTCAAAGATCCGGTTCCAGGTCAGCACTTCGTCCGAGGTGATATGAAAAACCTCGCCGATGGCGTGCGAGTTTCCCAAAAGGCCGATCAATCCCTTGGCGAAATCCCGATGATGGGTCAGCGTCCAGAGCGAGGTCCCGTCGCCGTGGACAATCACCTTTTTGCCCCGGCGCATCCGCTCGATGACGGTGTAACGCCCGGTAAACGGCAACATCGTCCGGTCGTACGTGTGCGAGGGCCGGACGATCGTAACCGGAAAATCCTCCTCGCGCCAGGCCTTGACCAAACGATCCTCGCAGGCGATCTTGTCGCGCGAATACTGCCAGAAAGGGTTTTTGAGCGGGGTCGATTCGGTTACCGGCAACGCGACGGGCGGCGTCTGATAGGCCGAGGCCGAACTGATAAAAACGTACTGATCGGTCCGGTCGCGAAAAACTTCGAGATCGGTTTCTATATTCTCCGGCCTGAAAGCGATCCAATCGACGACCGCGTCGAACCGGAGATCACCGAGGGCTTTTTCGACCGACTCCCGGTCGCGGATGTCGCCGATCAGGATCCGGGCATTTTCCGGCGCCGACCGGGACGACTGCCCCCGGTTCAGCAGGTAAAGTTCCATCCCCCGCTCGACCGCCAAAGCCGAACAGGCCGAACTGATGATTCCCGTGCCCCCGATGAACAATACTTTCATAACTTTCGATTTGAGGAAGGGTCATCTTCTGAGCAGAAACCGATGCAGTTTCTGCTGAAAAGAAAAAACTATTCTTCCGGTGCCGAAAACCTCGGAACCAGAAAATTGTAAAGCCAAGCCAGGATGGCTCCGCCGATAAATCCGTCGGCCAGCCCCCAGATAAGTCCGATAAAACTTCCGGCGGGGCTGATGTTGTAACCTCTGTAAACCTGACCCAGAAAATTCACCTGACCCGTGGAACCTTCAAAGAGGATTATCCACCAGGTGACCAGAAAGAGGCCGAATCCCCAGACCAGAGCGAAGGTTACGGCCAATGCTTTGATATTCAATTTCATTTTTTTATACCTCCTATAATGGCGGTTGTCATCGGTCCGTAAAATCTCGCTCCGAGACAAGTATAATCCCCTTCCGCAAAAGAACAAAGGAGGCGGCAAAATGAATTCTTTCCGAATCCCGGCTTTGTTTTTTTTCCGTAAAAAACGGCTTCCCCGGTCTAAACGTGGTATTTCGAGGGAAGATTCTCCCTTCCCCATTTCAAGGCCCGGCTCATCCAGACCAATTCGTCCAGAAAACCCTGAACCCGTTTGTCGTAGGCCGCGTCGAGCAGATTTCCCTTTTCGTCGAACTTACCTGCCACCTGAGGAAAATTAAGATCGGTGAATGTGACGGCCAAACCCAGTTCCCTGACCATCGGGACGCAGGCTTCGATGACCCGCGTTCCGCCCCAGACGCCGGCCGAAACTCCGACCAGGGCCACCGCCTTGTGAATGTATTCCGGCAGAAGCAGATCGAGAACCGATTTCAAAATGCCGGGATAACCGTGATTGTATTCGGGCGTGACGATCACCAGACCGTCGGCTTTGATGATCGCATCGCGCCATTCGGGAAAATCGTCCTTGAGTTCCATCCCGTAATGATCCTGCGGAAGCCGGAAATCGCCAACGTCAAAAATCCGCGTCTCGATCTCGGCTCTCTCCTCCATCCGGGCGGACACCCAGCGGGCGACATTTTCGCTCTGCCGGTCCCGGCGGTTGGTTCCGAGCAGGACGGGTAAAAATAATCGGGCGTCTTTCATAATTTTTTTTCCGTTCATTATGCCAACAAACCGGAATTAAACAAAGGATCGGCCTCCGAAAGACAAAAAACCCCCCGTCGCCGGAGGGTTTTTGGTTTGAAAAAGTTCGTGGAGTTGCTCCTAATCAAACTTCAGTTCGACATAAGCCATCGAAGATGGCAATATGTTTTTAGCCCATAACGCCAGTTATGGGAACGATTTAGCGATTTATTCCGAGCCATTGAAAATGGCGGCATAAAAGACATTTCCCCATTTTCAATGGCTTTATCAAAATGGCGATTTCCCCCACGATTAACATCGTGGGCGGCGAAGCGGGGAATAATGACGTCGGTTTCACCGACTAAATTCGATTTTCTTATGTCGAATTGACGTTAATCAAAAATCATCTTGCGCGAAAGAACGGCCATCGCCTCCTGTTGTTCGAAGTTGTTTTCGCGACCGAGTTCGCGGAAACGAACCGAGTTCTTGCCGCTCCTTTTGACCTCGTACATCAGATTGTCGGCAAACTTTAACATCTCGTCGATCGTCGCCGGCGGTATGGCGCACGAGAGAACCCCGATGCTGAAGGTGACCGGCCAGCCCTTCTCGTCCATCTCGCATTGCAGTTTCTCCCGCAGTTTGTTGATCACGGCCTGCGACTGCTGGGAATTGGTTTCGGGCAACAAAATGACGAACTCGTCGCCGCCGACCCGGGCGATGGTGTCGCTGGCCCGCAGATTCTGTTTGACCACCTCGACCACCCGAACCAGAACGTTGCTGCCGACGTGATGCCCGAGAGTGTCGTTGACCTGTTTGAAATTGTCGGCGTCCAGATAAACGATCGAAAGATCGTGCCGGTAACGGATCGAGCGGTCGATCTCGGTCTGGGCCGTTTCGTAAAAAGAACGCGGATTGGCCGCTCCGGTCAGATAATCGGTCCGGGCCATGCGGCTCTCCTGACGATAGGATTCCTTTAATTTATCGAGCAGGAGCGAAACGATGATAAAGAAACCGAGCCGGGTGGCCGAATTCCAGAACGGGATCAGAGAGTTGGAAAACTGCTGACCGGCCATATCGTTGGCGAGATGCCAGGTTACGGCGCTGATAACGGAGAGCGAAATTGCCACCCTTTTATCGCCGCCCCAGGCCGCCAGCGCCACCGGCATCAGGTAAAACAGGGAAAATGAAAATTCAAAACCGGTGAAATAATCGATCGTTCCCAACACGGCCACTTGAAATAAAGCCAGCACCAAGATCTGAGATTTATGAAAGCTTTGCAGATTATTCAGGAATTTCAAAGGAAAAATCCTCCATGTTTGCCCGCAGTTCCGCCCAAAAGTTCAAAACGGATTCGGGACGGTGAGTGTTGATTAAAATAGTCGATTGAACTCACTTTGATAAAGCAGTAGGGATTGAGCACAAGTGGGAAAGCGCAGCAAACTGCACATATTATTTTTAACAGATTTGGGCCAACATTGTAAAGCCTATTTTAACAATGTTGGCATATTCCATAAATCGGAAACCACAGCCTCCGAAAATGGATGGGGGCGTTTTCGTCCCTCTTTTGAGGGGTTGGAGGAAAACCGGCCCGAAAAAAAATAATTCTCCCGGTTTAATTCTGTTTCCAGTCCATAACCCCGACCCTGACCAGATCCTCCAGATAACGGGCGACCGTTTCCTGACGGACCGGCCCGAATTCGGCGGAAAGAGCGTCGCGGATCTCCGAAACGCTTCGTTGGCCATCAACGAAATTGGCCAACTCGAACTTGGCGTCGCCCGAGAGACGGTTTTCCCTTTTTTGATAAAATTCCAGATCTCCGCCCGAGAGTTTGCTTTCCGGCAATCCGAAATCGAGCGGTCCGCGCGTTTTGCGAACCGGGACCCGCGCGTCCGCCCGCCGGGCAAATTCGGCCCTGTCGAAACCGAGTTTCCCGGCTCGCGTCCGAAGCATGGCGGAAAGCGATTGATATTGCCGGTCGAGTTCGCCTCGAAGCATTTCGACGGTTTTCCCCGCTCCGCTATTGAAATTCAGGATCGACCCCAAAGTTGCCTTTTCGTTCAAAAATCCAAGCCTCAGGACATTGTCCGCTTCGGCGTAAAGATCGTTGCCTTGAGAGGTCGCTTCGGACAATAACAGATCGGCCCGGCCGAGCGAAGCGGACAAACGGCCCGAGCTTTTGGCAAAGGTCAGAAAAGCGAGCCGGTCGGCCTGTTCCTCGCTCAGATCCGAAAGATAGAGCGCCGTTCCGGCGGCGATCAGTTCGCACCGTTCGAGTTCGACCGGATCGACCTTGTCGGGCGTGTCCTCCGAGGTGTGATGGGTGTAATCGGGATCGTGCGAGAACATCACGCCGGGAATCTTCCGGTCGATGAACATCATATGATCGCTCCCGCCCGAATAAGGCGTGATCCGGTAATTCATCGCCGACAGACTGCCGCGCGGCGTTCGGATGTCGAGAGAATCGACCATTTCGGCCATGTTTTCGATGACGTCGTTCAAAACCGAAGGGATCGACGCGGGCGTTCTGGTCAGGATCAATCTCGAATGCAGGAGTTCCAGATTCTCGCCGACCATGTCCATGTTCAGATTGGCCAAAACCTTGCCCCCGAGTTCGACGCCTCTCATCTCCGGGTGCTTGTCGATGTAGGCCATGGTCCCGTACCATTCGGGGACCCACAGGAATCTGATCGAGCGTTTCGGCCTCGGAATCCGCCCCGTCCTGATCCCCTCCTGCAATGTCCGGGCGATGTCCAGAAGAGCCGCCGACCCGCTGGCGTTGTCGTTGGCCGATTCTTTCGGATGATCGAGATGGGCGCTGAAAACGATCTCCTCGTCCGGTTTTTCGGCTCCCGGGATGCGGGCCACGACGACATCCATAAAATACGATTCCAGACCGATCCCGCGAGCCTCCGCTTTGACCACCACCTTTTGCCCCGATTCCAGAAGCTTTCTCAGTTTTTCGCCCTGGCGGTTGGTCAGATTAAAACCGAAGGTCACCCTTTCGAGTTCCTCGGTCCGCGGCCACATTCCGGTGTAGGCGAGCATATCGGGATATTCTTTGGCCCGGTCGTCGTCGAGGTAACAGACGACCGCTTTGGCCCCGTATTTGAGAACCGCCAGACGGTGAACATTGCCGCCGTAACCGGTCGCCAGAACGATCTTGCCCTTTACGTCCTTGCCGGCGTAATCGGCGTCCGACGTTCCGCTTCCGACGTAAACCAGTTCGCCGGTCGCCGATCCCGCGTTGGAATAGGTCATCAGGCTCATCGCCACTTCCGGGTAACCGACGATCCTTTCTTCAAACGGTTCAATCATCCTCAGTTCGGCCCACTCCATATCGAACCCGGACGGCGATTGCCAGGTCTGATACTCGACCCGGCCGTCGGATTTGTAGGATTCGGTAAAAGCCTCATTTTCCGAAAAACCGAACCGCCGGAGCTGAGAGAGAACGTATTTACCGGCCTCGCGGTACTGGCGGGACCCTTGAATCCGGCTGTGCCGGGTGATCTCGATGACGTGATCCTTGGCCAGTTCACCGCTCAACCCTTCGTGCAGAAGATCTCTCAGTTTCGGATCAAGCAGGGATTCCTGTCCGAGAAGATTTGAAAACAGGATCAAAGATAAAAAAACGGCCCCGAAAAATTTCATTCCGATTCTCCTTTTGGGGTTAATGGTTAATAGTTAATGGTTAATTGTCTAAATTCCGCACCGGCAATTAACCATTAACTGTATTGAAAAATTAGGTTAGGTTGATATTTCGTCCCAGCCGATGAAATCGGCGACATATTTGTAACCCACAGCGCCAGCTGTGGGAATTTATGGAAACCGAATCGGTTAAGCCCTCAAAGAGGGCGGCATAAATTTTTGTCGCCGATTTCATCGGCTGGGTCTGAAATGTATCAGCCCGACACGGAAAAAAGTTCTGTCTAACCTAATTTGTCAATACAATTAACTATTAACCATTAACCATTAACGATCTCTAAACCTCATTTCTCCAGTTCCTTCCTCAGGTAAACTGCCACGTCCTTGATGAACTGATGAACCGATGCCTCGGCGATCCGATGGCCGACGACCGCGTTGACCGCGCTTCCCAGAACTCCGAAAGGAACCTCGTAATTGCCCAGCAGATCGAGCTGGGTTTCGGTCGAGGTCAGCGGGTAGATCGAAAGTTCGGCCTTCATCAGCGGGAAGAGTCCCGGCATCTGCGAAGCCTTCCATTCCAGTTCGAGACAGGTCATCTCGGGCATCATGATCTTTTTCGGCTGATCTTCGACCGATTTGACCGAGATGGCGATGTCGGCCCCGATCTCGATCCCGCCGATGTTGACGTGCAGTTCCGAAGCGACCGTCTTGGCCCGCTGGGCGGCGACCTTGGTGGCGTTGCGGAAAACCGTTTCCGGGTCCCGGCTCAAAACTTGGCGAACCGCTTCATACGGATGATTGACGTAATCGTAAACGCGCAGGGTTTTTGCTTTGCTCACGGTAAGATTCACTCCTTGTCTGTTTTTTTTGGGAATGCCTTTCCAAAATGGATTTTAATTCTATTTCTCGGAACCACAACAAGTATAGGCGAAAATGCCTTGAGGGACAAAGCTTTATCCCGACAATAAAGGTCCGGTTTCGGCGAGAAAAACCGGACCTAACAAAAGGCCGAGAGTTTTTTCGACAATTCGGTTCGGGTGATCCGGCAAAGCGCGCCGCCGGTGAAAAAATCGTCCTCCGTAACCTCCGCCACGACGTAAACGGGAGGCTCGGCGGCCAGCAGATCTTCGAGGCCGTCCGCCTCGGTCTCGCATAAGATCAGCCCCTCCAATTCCCCGCCGAAAACGTCCACCGAGAAGATCCGTCCGCGATATTTTTGATAATGGCGAACCTTTCGGAGCCGCTCTCCGGCCAGCGCATCAAACATTTCATACTCTTCCGTCGAAAGGAGGATCCGGCTGACCGTCCGAAAAAATGGAGATTCCGATTCGGCCTTTTTATTGAGTTTGAAGATCCGCCTGCCGGTATCGGAATCGGTCAGCGATCTGAGGCGAAGTCTGGAGTTGTTCAGGTATTTATCCTCAAATGACTTGGAAAAGGACTCGACGTGCCTTTTCCAATCGGCCGAAGGCGGGACCAAAAACCTTCTTTCGTATTCGATCCGCGTGTATTTTGTGTCCGTCATAGCTCTCTAATTGCCAAAGCCCGAACTATTCCCCGTCGGTCGAAACGGGTTTCCGGGCGACGATCCCGGTGGCGCACCCGTAAAAATAAGAGACCTTTTCGGCCTCGAAACCGGCCCGGCCAAACGCTTCGACGATCGGTTCACAGCCCCGGAACCTCTCGGTGTAGATCCCGAGCATCCGGTAGGTTTCGGGATTTCCCAAAAGAACACGGCCGAGAACCGGAACCACACTTTTGAGATACCACATGAACAGCGGCCGCAGACTCCAGCCCTTCGGTTCGGACATCTCGATCGCCGAAACGACGCCCCCGGGCCGCAGAATCCGGTACAACTCCCCGGCCAGACCGGGCTGAAATTCCTCGGCCAGCGTTTTGAGTCCGAAGGCCAAAAGGACCCGGTCAACCGATCCGTCTTCAAAACCGGTTTCCAGCGCGTTGCCTTCGATGACTTCGATGTCGGCGTCGGGATGGCGTTCGAGCCGCCGCCGGGCTCCGGCCAGCATTCCGGGCGAGAGATCGAGCGCCAGAAGTTTGCCCGAATCTCCGATCCGCTTGAGAATGAACGACCAGGTCTCGCCCTGCCCGCACATCAGATCGCAGACCACGTCCCCTTTTTCAAGCCCGGCCTTGTCGATGAACTGCCGCCGGAACCGGTGCGAAAACCCGAACGAGGTCAGATAGTTGACCCGGTCATACGATCCCGCCATATCGTCAAAAAGCGTCCGCAGGTATTCCAATGTGTAGATGTTGTCCATTCTTTTATGTCGCCAAAAATTCGCGGGCGTTGCCCGATCAACGGACCGGGTAAGTGGGTGAAAAAACAATTGCCGGAATCCTTAAAACCTTCGTTCGTTTTAGACATAGACCGCCCAAACAATCTTTTTTTGCAAACTCCGGTTCAAGGCGGGCAAGGTCGTTATCAATGGACTGGTTAAATTAGTTTCAGGGCTGACGAACCAGAGAGCGGAGAAAAAAAACGAACCTCGGAGAAGGGACGGAGAACCGCCCCGAAAGCGCGGGGATGAAAGAGATCTTACGGTAATTGTTATGTGACCGGATTGCCGATCAGCCCCATTTGCTGGTACATCGACAGAAAATCGAAATTGTTCCAGGCCTCGGCGATCTTTCCGTTCTCCAGACGAACGATGCACATTCCCGAAAACTCGATCGGGGCGTTGGTCGGGCTGATCCCCAAACCGTCCCCGGTGTGCGTCTGGATGATGCGGCACCGGGCGGCCATTTTATCACCGTCGCAGAGAACGTCCTCGACCGTTACGCGGAGATCGGGAAAAGCGTTGCGGAAGTTCTCGTGAAAGAGTTTGAAATTATCAATCCCGCGAACGTCGTTGCCCTCGACGTCGGTCAACCCCTGGATCCGGACGTCCGTGGCCACCATCTCGTCGATGGCGTCCTGGCTTCCCCGGTTCCAGACCTCTTCAAACCAGCGATGGAGAAACAATTCATCTGCCGCCATTTTAGTTTCCATAATTTTACACCTCGAATGAGAACAGATTACTAAACTTTTTCGGGTTTTGCCACAAAAAATTTCAGAGGTTCCGAGTCCCGCGGGACTCGGAACCTCCTAAAGACGCGACTCAGAACCTCTCAGTTTTTTCGATAATTCCCCGCCGACCTCAAGCAAAAAGCCGAACGCGACGCCAAGAGTGTAACAGATCAGATCGCTCCACAAAAAGCCGTATCCGAGGATCAAACCGCCGGGCAAGGTCCGTCTCACGGCGTCGATCCAGGGGGCGTGATAAAGCTGGCTGACCTCCACGGCGTAAGAAACGGCGAGAGCGACGGCCGCCACCCGAAAAGATGTCCAACTGCGAAATATCAACCCGATCCCGATAAAGACCATCAGCGCCCAGAGCGTATCTCCGGCGTAGCGGGCGATGAATTCCGGCAAAAAAGCGCCGTACCGCCGCGAGGCCAGCCCCAGAACAACGACCGCACAGCCAGCCAGAAGATATTTGAACCGATTTCTTTTTTTCATCCGCCGGACGGGGCAAAACGCCTTTTCCTAAACCCTTTGATCAAGCGCTTTTCAGGGCATCCATCAATCCATCAAAACCCGCCCGATCCCCGTTGTTCTTCATAACATGGGCAAAGACGACCTGCCCCTCTTTATCAATCACAAAGTCCCCTCCGAGTTGGAACATATCCGGTGCAACCCCGAGAAATCTTTCGCCTTTCAGCAGTAATTTCAAATACCTCCAGTTGAGTTCCAAAGAAAGCATCGCGCCGGTCAGCCCGGTTCGCCCCATCCCCCAATCTCCGTACGTCCTTTTCTCCTTATCAATCAACAACCTGTACGGAACATTGATGTCTCTGAGGATCTTCGCGTCAAGCAGGCTTCGTTCATCGTATGCCACCAGCACCACTTCTCCTCCGAGCCCGGCGATCTCCTCTTTTCGCTCAATCATCTGGACCAGATGAACCCGGCAAAACGGTCAGGCGGCATGGCTGAGAAATGAAACCATCACCGGTTGCCCGGTCAATTGGGCGAGGGAAAACATTTCCCCCGTCTCCAATGGAAGCTCCAGTTCTGGCGCGACATCTCCGATTTTCACTTTATTACGAATTAAACTCATCATCTTTCCTCTTAGAAAACAAACAAAGCGCCTCCGTCGGGCCGAAAGCCGGTGCGCAAAGTGGCGTAGCCCATGTGCCGCATATCACCGAAGCGGGGATCGATGAATTCAACATCACAATCGGCCTCCGTGTTGGCGCCGCAGATGACAACGGCGTGCCCCGCGCCGTTCGGAAGAAGTCCCCCGAGAGTAAACGGCCCCCGGCGGCTTAAAACATCGTAGGCGGCAAACGGGTCGTCCAACTCCCCGGGGCGCAAAGGCCGGGTCAAACCGGCAATATGCAGTGATGAAAGCCCGAATTCTCTGGCGATCCTTTCAAATCGATCCGGATCCAAACCGCGATTGACAATTTCGAAACGCCGGACAAGTTCCGGATCCAAAAGCGCCCGCGCCTGAGCGTTGACCTCCCGCCCGACGCTCAGGCGAAACTGCACCAACATCCGAAAACAAGCCAGCCAGCAAGTGTTATGCGGCCCCTGCCGGATGCCCTGAACATTGTAATGTACTCTTCCCATGATCGACTCCTTTATTAGGGGACTATAATCGCCCGGATCTTTTTTTTCAACCGACCGGGAAATCCGCAATATTTTTCAAGCTACCGGCGGTTGCCCCGGAACATAACCGGCCAAATGCTTCTTACAAGAATTCTTTAAAAACTCTTTTGAGCCAAAAGAACCCAGAGAAAATCCTCCCCGAACAGGTCGCCTTCGGGTTTTTGCATTTGCCGAAGCGTGTGAATTTTCAGGTCATCGGACCAGATCCGGCGGAGGCTCTCTTCCGTATAGCCGAGCCCGCCTCCCATCGATTTTCGATCGTACACCTCATAATCGGTGAAACCGCTCCCCCCTTCGGGCCGAAAGCAGGTCAGACCGAACCAACCGCCCGGCTTCAAAACACGTCCGACCAATCCGACAAAACCGCGCCGCCGGTGAGGCGGAATGTGATGAAAACAACCCGAATCGTAAACCAGATCGAAGCCACCGGTCCGCACCTCCAGATCAAAAACCGACTGACACCGCAAACCGACACTCACCCCAGCCTTTCCGATCCTCTCCCCGGCCCAATCGATCGCTTTTCGGGAGTAATCCACGCCTTCGACCTCGAATCCCCGGCGGGCCAGAAAAACCGAGTTCCGGCCGTTTCCGCACCCGAGATCGAGAGCCTTTCCCGGCTGGATCAATCCCTCTTCGACCCAATTTGCCAGACTCTCATCCGGCCATTCGGAGAAAAAAGGACAGGGCTTTTCGCGGTCCTCATAAAACCCGTTCCACCAATCGCTCTCCCGTTCTGTCAATAAGTGATCCAGCATTTCAAGAACATCGTTCTCGGTATAGATGAACTCACTCTCCGAACTGTTCATGGCACTAAAAGGCAAATCCTATTTCCCTCCCTCCAGATATTTGAGCGGACTCTCGACGTTATAAAACCCCGATTCCCGGGCGAACTGGTTGAGGAGTTTGTTGTGTCCGGCGCCGTAAACAACCAAAATCCGGTCGCCTGGCGAATCGGTGATGCGGATGATGTTGGTCAGGATCTTCATGTTCCGGCTGTACCACCACGAAAGGTAATTGGCACCGACGTATTCCTCACCGCGCCCGATCCGCATCAGATCGAAATAGGCCCGGTGATCCTCCTCGATCCTTTCGGGCCGGTTGAGCAGGATCAGTTGGTCTGCGACCGGCAAGGTGAGGAGCTTTTCGTGTTCGGCTTCTATTCTTTTTTTGAGATCCCGGTAAATCCCCTTTAAAAAGGCGTCCATCTCGGGGTCCTTGGCGGCGTATTTTTCGTAGTTGTAAAGCGGATCGTCGGGAAACACTCCCCAATCGACGCAGTAGACCTTTTTATGTCCCAACATTTTGGCAAGGCGAAAACCGATCTGGTTGGTTTCGTTTTTGGAAAGCTCGTGTTTTCCGGCCAGATAATTTCGGTAAACCTCCGCCGTTTTGGCATCATCTTCGACGTCGCATTCGAGGGCGATCTTGGTCGGTTTGAATTCCTTCAACCTCCCGACCAGTTCCAGCATTTGCTTTTGCCTTTCGGGAGCAGTTACATCGTCAACCTTTCCGTTGATCACATTGTTTCCCGGGGTTCCCATGTGATAAGTCCCCAAAATGACCAATGTCGGTTTGACCTTCGCCTTCGAATCGACCGTGCCGGTCTGAGCCTTGGCCGCCAAAACCGAGAGCAGAAAAAAGCCGAACAAAAACAATTTTTCGCGTCGTTTCATAAGAAATTCCTCCGATTTGAGGCCTTTACCTATGAAACACCGCCGGAAGCGGTTTTGCAACAGTGGCGGAATTTGAATGAGGACGAAATAGAGTTCCAACCGGTCATTGTCGATCATCACAATGTCCCGGATCTACCGGCTCAACTTGGTATTCTTCGACCGCCGGATCATGGCTTTCTGGGTTTTCTTCACCGCAATGCCGTATTTTTTGATCTGTCTGTCGAGCAGTTTTCTCATCTTTCGACTATCGCTCCCCGACCAGAATCCCGGTCCCAAGGCATTTAATCTTTTGTCATCGCCCCAAAAGACTATATTTCCCGCTTTGTCATCGACCTCTATCCGGCGAATCTCATCCCACCTGATGCGAAATGTGTTAAACGGCGTGCGGTAGGTAATGTGCCGCGAATCCATCTCGACCGAACCGGCCGTCAACAGATACAGGCACAACAATTCAAACGAAATGAACCAGAGCGTTCCCCATCCCAAACCGGAACGCCAGGCCATCAGGGCGCATATCAGGAAAAAAATTATTCCGGCCCAGGCAATGATCTTGACGGAGGTGGACTTGGCAACCAATCTCCAGTCTTCATCGTCCTCGGAAAACATTTCCATATCGGTCTCAAGCCATTGGAACACATCGAAATCCGGCATCAAGCCGACAAATCACCGCTTTTTTATACTTGGTTGACAACAATCCGTTTTGATCCGTCTTATTCGTGTCCCGAATTCCCCGGCTTTTTAGTTTAAACAGCTTCTTTGAAAATTTTTGCAAACGGCTTTTTTAGACATCCAACCCCCGGATTTGTTCCCGACATTTTCTTCCAGAGTAAAGCCTGATCATTCAACCTCCGGCAAATGCCCCGCTTCATCAAAATCTTTCAACTCGTTGAACCAGATCAGATTTCGCGCCAGATCCTTTGGCGATTTCATGGTAAATGTTTTTCCGTTTTTCCCCTGTTCAACCCGGATTCCGACTTCAAAATCGGCAAACTCCGGTTTTTTCCGGTCCACGATCCGAAAGGAAACGCCGGCCGAGAAATATCTGTGCCCGAGTCCCGGCATGGCGTCAAACGGTCGAAGACCCAAAATTTTCCGAAGCGTCAAATACCCTTTGCGGGAAACGCCGAAACGAAACTTTTTCCTGACCCCTTCGATCTCGACCGCGATCACGCCGAAATAATTTTCGCCCTCTTTGAAGGCGTCGATTATTTCCGGCATTCCTTTGTGATTGTCACGCATTTCTGAGCAATAGTGAAAAGTCCTTTTAAGTTTCTATTCCCTCATCAGCATCCACCCTTTTCCCGTACTTATCGACCTCACAACCGCAGGCGTCGCAGGTCCATCCGCCCCACATCATTTGTCTGGCGTTTTTCGGTTTTCTTATGGTCGGCAGACTCTTTCCGCAATCGGGGCAGACGACCTTTGACAGATTGATCCCCATCTTCCCTTTTCTCGGCCACAGAAAGATCAAAAGGACGAGAACCAGAATCGAAATCCCCAGAAATCCGACAATAAAAAGTATGCTTACGGTCATTTAATTACTCCGTTCCAATTTGGCAGGTAGCAAAAAGTCAGGCACTTCCGCAGATGTCCGAGTCTTTCCGCCCATTCCAGAGCAAAATTTTCGGCGAACTCCTCCCGGCGACGCATTTTGTGAAACCAGGGCTGATTGATGTGACCGACTTCGTGCAGGAAAAGATGGTACAAATAATAACGTCGTATCTCATCCCGACTCCATTTGAGTATTCTGTAACTTAAGTTTTTTTATATTTAGCCACAGAGAACACCGAGAACTCAGAGACAAATAGTTTGATCGACAATAATTCCTCGGTGCCCTCTGTGTTCTCTGTGGCTAAATTTATTGTTAATAAATTTTGATTACACAGTATTGAGTTTATACAGGCCGTCTTCTTCGACCCAATTCTCACACCACGGCGCGTAATGTCTGATCGTCGCCCGCTCCGGCCTCGCTCGCCAGACCATTTCATTGCTTCGGGGAAAAGCGTTGAGAACGACACAACGGTATTGCCGTCTGGCCTCGATCCCCATTTTCAGATCGAACTTCGGCGTCCGGCGCAGAACGATTCCCTTGACCGGATCGGTCAGATCGGCCGGCAGTCTTTTTAATACATTTTGATATTCCGCTCCGGCGCAGGGATGATAATAATCGCGGGAGGGATTTTCCCGCAGAACTCTCCATTTTCCGCCTTCTTCGGACAATTTTGTCCAAACATCCCGGGTAAAGATCCGGCTGAATTTTTCCCGTGATCGGCCATCTCTGACCCGTCCGCCCTGCGTCTGGCCGATGTTTTTGTTTCTTCTGATCGGGTTTCGCATATTATGAGATCTTAAGCCTCCGGCGGCAAATCCGACAACCTTTGCCGGACTTCCATCAGGGAGAAGCCGAGCAAATTGAGGCCGTTCCACCGGCCCGGGTCTTCGGCCTGCGGGTTATTCCGGCCCAGGCCGATGCCCCAGATCCGGTCTCGCGGGCTGGCTTCGACCAAAACCTTTGAGCCGGTCCGCAAAAGAAATTCTTTCATTTCCGCGTTCTGACCGAATTTTTCCAGATTCCCGCTCGTGACGATCTCGAACCGGTGGGCGATCCATTTCCCTTCCTCAAAATTTTTCACCAGCCGCCCGAGTTTTTTGGCCTCGCCGGGGCTTTTCGCCGCAAGGATGTCGGCCCGCCTTTCGTCGTCCCCGAACAGCCTTGCCTTTTCCGCCATCATAAAATGCTCGGTCGTCGCGTAACTGACGCCGCCCGTCTCGAACGGGGCCGGAAACCAGTTGCTCAAACAACTCTGATCGACCCGCCCCGGCACCTTCGGCGCATGCCCCCAAAAGAAAAGATATTTCGGGCGCCCGCCGTTTCGCACGATCTCGGCGAGTTCGTCCCTCGAACGAGCGTCTTTTGCTTCATTAATTTTGCTCATAGAACCATTAGGGGTTTACAAACTGTTGCCGGGGAACGTTTTTAGGACGAATTAACAACGCCGTGAAACACTTCGGCTGAAATGATTTGACCGTTTTCGTCAAAGGTAAGGTTTTCCGACACCCGTTTTGCTTTGCCCCCGATCTCGGATATGTAGATTATCGCCAGTTCCCCGCGAACCTGATCCCACAAAACGTAATCCACCGTAAAGCGCAGAGTTCCCGCCCGCTTCAAGGCCGCCGTCCAGTAATCCCGGAGAGCATCTTTGCCGTGCACGGACGGGGAACCGACCACTTCGAGCGCCTTCGGGCTGGTGAACACGACATCCTGATGGAAATGTTCCAAAACCTTGCCGACATCGCCGGCGTTCCACCAATCGGCCCATTGAATCGCAAATCTCTCAGCCTCTTCACGTGTCATATTATTAATTTATAACTGTTTGCCAAAAGATTTACCAAATGGCCCGAAGCCGGATCGGTTTCCCGAAATATCGGTCATCTGGAATCCTCGATCCGCATATACTGAACTTCCAATGCCGGATTTCCGCTCTCGTCAAGCAGGGACATGGCCCGCGTCCAGCGTCCCAGATGGAACTCTTCGTAAACGCGGATCCGGTATTTGGCGGCCCTCCGGTCGCGGCGGTCGGGGGTGATGGTCAGTTCGGGACCGCGCAGTTCGTAACGGCCGTCCGCCACGCTGGAGGATGTCCGTTCGAGAACTCCCAGTTGGGTGACGGTCCCGATCCCGAACTCGTACCGCCCGCCGCCCAGAAACTTGTACTGGGCGATCCCCATCGACTCGGTGTTGCGCCAGATTCCCTGCAGATCCCGCAACAGAGCCTTCCCGCCGTCCGGCGTCCAGCCGCGCGGGCGGAGACTGTGAAACAGACGGACAAAGGACAGATCATCCAGAGTGCAGTGAGCGAGGTTTCCGACTCCCCAGACGATGTTAACCCGCCCGGGACCGGCCGGAAAAGCCATCGTCATGGCCGCGGCGTACTGGTAGCTTCCGCCGACCAGCTTCTGAACGTCGGTGCGAAACCAGAAATAGGGCCATCCGTCCCCGGAAGTCCCGCGCATCGCGTTAAATCGGTCCCCCTTGATCTGCCAATCCGGCAGGATTTCCGGCAGAGCGGCCCGGGCGCTGGCTTCGAGGGTTCCGGCCGAAGCGCGCGCCGGGCTGATCCCGTAAGCGCACGGCGTTTTGTCATCGACCGTCGCCGGGGTCAACACTACCATCGGTCCTTCACGTTTGGATATGTAACCGGGCGGGGCTTCGAAATCGACCTCGATCCCGCCGACCGGAGCGGTTCCGCCACCGTTGGCCGTTCCTCCCGATTTATCCGTTGAGGTTTCCAGAGTGGCCAGAAATGCGCCGATCTCGCGGAGAGCGTCGTCCCCGCCGGCCATCGTCAGAACTCCGATCGTCCGTCCCCGTCCCACCAGCGTAACCAGCGCCAGGATCGCCTTCTGACCCTGAATATCGATCTCTTTTCGACCGGCCGCCACCGCGTAATCATCGACGTTTTGAACCTGTGATTGCGGCATCGCCCCCGGTATGGCCGGTTCGACGCGCTCCTTCCACATCTTCGTGAACTCGTCAGCAGGTGAACCGGTCGCCGGATAACTCGGGTAAAAAGTGATCAGCCCGATCCCGGCCGGTCGCCGATAAGCGACCCCGTCACGCAAATTCTGATACGTCCAACCGGCGGGCGGCGAATAGGTCAAAAATTCAAATGTCTCTGCAAATCCCCGGCCGGTAAACAGGATCACAACTGTCAACAGGACAAACATCGAGCGGTAAAAGCTGTTCTTCATGTTTTCGAAACCTCCACCAACAGGATTCAGACGAAGCCGGGCCGAGCGATTTGCGCGACCGAATTGATAAAATTTCATTAATTTTCCGGTCCCGATCTCCCCTTCTTCCGACCCGGCGCGGCGGCCGATGCGACCGGAGACAGAAACGGGCCGTTTGCCGGGGCAAAACGGGACCGAATCTTCGGGCGATCTCAGTCCAAATTCGCCTGAAATGATTTCATGGTTTCGATGAATTTGTCCGTCGAAGCGAATCCCGCCCGCTTTTGCCAATTACGGACCCGGCGGTCGATGTTTTCGGCCGAGTAGGGCCGGTTGCCCTCGATCTCGAAGGGCCTTGACGCCGGGAAGACGGCCACCAGAATTTTCGTGTCGGCGATGGAAAACTCCCGCGTTTCCGCCCGGTTGGTCGGCGGCCGGGTGCGGCCCAGAAGTTTCATGTTCAGATAGACCGAACCCTCGCCCAGATTGTCGGCCGGGCCGGTGTCTCCGATGATCGCCGAAACGACCGTCCGGGTCTGCGGATTATAAGCCACCAGCAGATCGCCCACTTTGGCGCCGAAATCCTTGACGGCGTTTCGGCCCCCGATCAGAACCAGAGCGGGAACGGTCAGGGGGTTGACCTGATCGTCGATTTGGCACTCGCCCCGATCGCCGGGCAGATCGTTTTTCAAAGCGGTCAAAGATCCGAAGTAGCCTTCGTAAGGCCCCGTTCGAAAAACACAGGGAACGCTCAAACCGTTTTCCGTAACCGCCGACAGGACGTTTTTCCAGGTGATGGAGTAGCCCGGCGGAACCGTCCGGTAGCCGGAATCGCGCCATTTCTCAAAAACCCCGATCGCCTCGCCGAAATTGGAAAAGCAAAGATTCTCTTCGGAACCCGCTTTTCTGACCGCCACGGCATTGCAGACGTTATTGAGAGCCCTGGTTTTTCCGCGCGGGTCCTGCGGGTGATACGACAGGGGCGAACCGTCGGTATTGACGCGCAATGTGGTCTCAAACAAAATGATGTCGTTTTTTCCTTTCTCTTCTTTTAAGAGCAAAACCTTTTTCTGCGCGGCCAGACCGGTTCGGGCGATTGTGTAATCTTGCGCGCCGACCGAAACGACGCCGAACAACAAAGTCGAAATCGCGGTTAAAAACCAGATCGTTTTCATCTTTTTACCCTGAAACGCTGAACATTTATCCGGCGCCGGTTCAAAGCCTCCCGGCGCAGTTTATTGGTTTTGAACGACGCCGATCCCCAATTGCTCCAGTTTGCGCCGGAAGCCTTCCTCGGTGCAAAGGGTGTGAACCCAGGTTCCGGCCATTTGGCGATAGGAAATTATCCCGCCCCGGTCGAGCGGGGCGACGAACACCGCATCTTTCGCTTTCGGGGATTCGAACCGCCGGACATTTGCCTCATCCGAAAGCAGATCGGTGATGCTCAGTTCGGGCGAAGCGCCCCGGAGGACAAATCTTCCCGGACAACCCCAGATCGGCTTCCAATCGCCCGAGTTTTTGACCTTTTCGAATTTCATAGATTAAAACGCTCCGGAAAACTCCCGATCCGGCCCCTTCAGTCCGGCATATTCCGTTAAAACCCGTTCGACGAACTCCCGGCATTCCGCTTCCTTGATCTTCGCGTAAATCCCTTTATCCCCATTTGACCGTTCGGCGATGCTCGCCTTCATCTTCTCGTACTCGCGTCTCAGGTCGCCCCGCGCAAGAAGAGCGTCGCGGAAATTCAGATGTCGCCGGAGTTCCGCGCCGGATGCCGGGCAGACGTACAAATGGTGCCGCATAAAGGCGCGCGGCGGAACGACAACCGGCGCCGGGCCGGATTTCGGTTTGAAGGCCTCCCGCCCGGGAATTCCCTGATCTCCCTTGTGTTCGTAACCGAGTTCGCTCAATTTTTCGACGATCGGGGGAAAAACCGAGTAATCCCTCATCACGATGTCGATATCGAGAATCGGCTTGGCCAGAAGACCGGGAACGGCCGTACTCCCGACATGCTCAATTCCCAGTATCAGATCATCGAGCGATCTCTCAAACACCGCCCGGAGAGCGGCGAACTCGCCTTTCCAATCCGGATCATGAGCAACCAGAAGGCTTGAATTTTCGGTCTCTTCATTAAACACAAACTCCGATTCACCTCCGATTATTTTGCCGATGATAAGGAAATTCGTTCGCTTTTACAAGCAAATTCGGCGATTTCCTGCGGTCGGGGGAAGGTTTCAAATTTTGGTCGGATCGAGAGTCGGGAGTTTTTTTCGAGGTTCGCGGTTTCAGGAAGATTTTTTGAAAAAGTAATATAATCCCAGAACAAAGATCAGCACCGCAAAGATCAAACCGGCGGTCTGCCCCGCCCGATAAGCGCCCGACCCGCCCGGCGACGAGCCGCCGAAAAAATGTGAGGCCAGCATACCTCCGCCCCAGAGTATTCCTATTCCACCCGCTATTTTGTTTCTCATAGTGGTTTATTACTGTGTAATCTAAATTTATTAAAAATATGTTTGGCCACGGAGAGCACAGAGAACACCGAGGATCTTTTTTCGATCGAACGATTTGTCTCTGAGTTCTCGGTGCTCTGTGTGTGGCTAAAAAAACTTAAGTTACAGAATATTTATCGTCTCCTTGTCAATTATTTTGATCGAATGATTATATAGAAAGGCGTTTTTTATCAAACGGATTTTTCAGCTCGCCTTCGCTGTATTTCGTACCTACATTCTCAGTTTATTTATTTCATCAAGCCCTTCAAAGACGCTTCCGAAGAAATCGGTAACGGCGTCTTTTGCACCCGAATCTGATTCATCTTCCAGAAACAATTCCACCCGCCCGCCATGAGACAAAATGATCTTCATATATTCCGAGAAAAGCTCGATCGTTTTGTCATCTTTTGTATCAATTTCAAGCAATTGGTGCCGGTCATCAGGCTCATTGAACGCGTCGTCAAACCATTCGATCTCCATTTTTTCGATGCCGGTTATTACCAGTCTCGAACTGACTTTGGGATAACGGACGACGGGAATAATAAAAAAGGCTTTTCCTCTTTCAACCTCCTCATAAGCGATTCTTTCAATTTGAATGTGAAATTTGTTCTGACCGGGATCAAAATGAAAGTCCGAAGGCGTAAAGTCTGAATCATGCAGATAAGCGCCGAGGAGAGGAATATCTTCTATTTTAGCTCTCAGTTTTGACCTCATTTTGATTTTACCTTTCAGACTCAATTGACTCGACCGCTCCGCCGATCGCCCGCCGGATCAGTTCTTCTTCCGGTTTGGCGGATGTGAAGAAGAGATGCCCCTTACAGCGGCAATCGCTGGAGCCGAACCCTTTTATACAGGAGAAACCGTCCGTCCCGCCGAACGCCCGCGCCCAATCGTGCTCCAGCCGGAAAGGCGCGTAACTGCACCGGACCGAGACCGGCTCCGCCACTTCGCGCAGATGGTCGATGTGCCAGCGGTTCTTTTTCCCCCGGCGCAGGTGCCGGGAAACCCTCGCCCGAACGCCGCCCGGCCCGAAAGCGCTGCCGACATATGAATAGAAACCGGGCCGAACGCGAAGCGCGCCCCAGCGGCCGATCTGTATTTCCGCGCTTGAACCGCTCTCCAGAATCAGCAAATATGTTCCGGGTTCGGATCTCATCGCATATCTCTCGGGCCGAACGCGCAAAATTCAGACCCTCAGCGAGCCGCGGAACCCTCTGGCGGCAAAGTACGATTCCGCGCCGTTGTGATACGCGAAAACCCGGCCGTAGCGGCGATCGCAAAAAAGGGCTCCGCCTAAGGTTCTGATCTCGGAAGGCGTTTTCACCCAACTCGATGTTTTGGCATCGAAATCCCCGAGTTTCTGCAACTGGCGGTACTCTTCTTCGGTCAAAAGCTCGATTCCCATGGCGGCCGCCATATCGACGGCGTTGTTTTGCGGTTTGTTCGCTTTTCTCGACTCCAGCGCTTCCCGGTCGTAACAGGCGCTCCTCCGGCCCTTGGGGCTTTCGGCCGAACAATCGTAAAAAATGAATTCGCCCGCGCTCTTATCAAACCCGACGACATCCGGTTCGCCGCCGGTTCTCTCCATTTCACCGAGCGAGCGCAGTTTTTCGGGATCGGCCTCCAGCCGCGCCTCGACCTTAGCCCATTCGACACCTTGATGGCGGTTCATGTTTTCCTCAAAACGCTTCTTCAAAGTTGTCAGCAACTCCTCACGTTGTTCTGCTTTCATATTCTTTTGCTCTTTGTATTTTTATTTTTCCACTTTTGCCGCGTTTCACCCACTCCCCATCCCCTCATATTCAAATCAACAAAAAGAGGTGAAAAAACCAATTCACTCACGGGAAAAGTTATATGTGATCGTCGTGATGGCCTTTACCGGCTCGCCGTTGATGACAACGGGTGAGAATTTTGCTCTGTATGCCGCTTTTTCCGCGGCATTCACGAAACCGAAATAATATTGATTGGTCTTGGCACAGGAAAAAGTTACATTTCCTTTTTCGTCAATTACCGCCAAAACCTTTACCTGTCCTCCCTTTTTGAGTTTGCCGGCAACTGCCGGATATTGGGGCGGGGGCAAATCGAGTGCTTTGACTTTAAGAAAATCTATGTTCTTTACGTTTCTGTTTCTGAAAACCTCATCAAAAAATGCGGTTTCAAAATTTGTCGCTTCTTTACCCTTGTCAGCCTTATTCAATGAACAAAAAGTTCTCGTGTAAGCGTCAAGGAGTTCCGAATCATTGACAGCGTTCTGCGTTCTCCGAAGATCAAAAACCCGGCGGTAAATTTCGGCGGATTTATCGAATTGTTGAACCGAATAATTCAGGTTTGCCAAAGACCAGAGACTGGCCATCAGTTTCCCGGGGTCTTGATTTTTCGACTGTTCGCGCAATTCTACCACTCTTTCAAGAAGTTTGATGGCCTTTTTATGATCGTTATCCTTATATTTCAGTGAAGCGAGCGTTTCCAACACCCCGATCTGCAGATCCTCGGCATCTGATTTTCCTTCGTAAATTTTTAAAGTGGTTTCAAGTGCGGCTTCGGCCTCGTCATTTTTTTCGATCACGAAGTATAAGTAGCCGAGCGTCTGCAACGCTTTGGCGTATTCCGTGTGCGTTTCGCCAAAATTGCTTTTAGCCAACTCGACGACTTTTTGGGCGGACGGCACTGCCTCGGCAAACTTTTTCTGACCGGCAAATTGCGAAATTTCCTGATTTAATTCTTTAATTTCCCGTTCAAAATTCGTGTCGCTGTTTTGGGCGAAAGCACCAGCGCTTATGACTAACCAACAAATGAGAAGCGAGATTATTTTCATCATTTTTTTATCTTTAATTTATTTATAAACAGGGTTTTAACGCAAATTGAAAGAAATCTCACTGGTAACCTTCCAGGGCCTGCCAAAAAAAAAGGTCGGTGTGAATTTGGCTTGTAATGCCGCTTTTTCAGCGGCATCATATAGCTCCATTGGCCCTTCGAAAGCTTTTGCAGAGATCACGTTACCCTGTTCATCAATAACCAATCCAACTCTGATCACCCCTTTATAATTTTGACGAGAGGTTGCCTTTGGAAAATCAGGTTTTGGAATTGATATTGCTTTGCTGTTTATAATTGCCGCTTTGGCAATAACCCCCTCGTTTGTTTCTGCGCTTGAATCTTTTTGGCAAAGATTCTGCTGAGAACGAATTTTTTCATAGAGACATCTTTTGTATTTGCTCAGAATAGGCAGGTAAGATTCCAAATCCTGATTATTGGATAAGAGTGATTCAAATTCTTTTTGTAATGAAACCGCCAAATCAGTCTTATCCAAACCCTCGGCACTGACAGCCGCTGTTAAAAGCATGCTTAACTTTCTGACGATGGCGCGAACATCCGGTTTTTCAGGATTCAGTTGCGCAGTCAGACCGCTTAGCTTGGTCGGTTCGAGTTTGACACCTTTGAGGCGGATATTGAGTGCCAACTCAGGCATCGGAGAATATCCGTGCAGGTAAGCGTCTGAATCAAGAAACAGGGCGACCCAATAATGTTTTCTTTCGGATTCACCAAGATACTTCCATAATTCCGTTTCAAACCCGGATTTCAGTTTAGTCCGTTCTTGTTGAAACAATTTCGACAATTTGATTCGTGAATCTTCCCAACCACTTTCTTTCTTTTTTATGTAATCATCGAGAACGGCAAACGGTTTCTTTTGACTTTGCGCGATGACGAACGGACAAAATGCTAACAGTAAGAAACAAATGAAGAATATTTTTCTCATACTCAAATAAAATGCTAACTCAAAACTTTTCAGGAAAAATCTTAAACAATGAGAAAACCCGCCAGATGATCGTCTGGAAATGACACTACTGATTCCAGGCCATTCTGTTTACCAACAGTGTTACGACGGCAAATATGACAAAACCAATCCCCATGACGATACCGAATGTTGTAGTGTGTGTTCCTGAAATAACACCGGAGAATAGGAAGAGGATCCCCATGAACCCCAAAAACAAAGGCGTGATCAGTTTTCCGCGCTTATTGATATTCCCGACCCGGACATTACGCTCAATCAGCAGATTTAGGTTTTCAACCGCGTCAATGTGGGATTCGCAAGCAAGACCATGCCCTAAATCGGTGGCGCAACCAGCACACAGTCCCTTACAACAGGACTTGCAACTGCCGACAGCCTCGACATCGGGGTGATTGAAACATCGCATCTTATTTCTCCCTGTATATACAAATAATCATTAACCGCAAAAACTCCTACCGAACACAATTATTGTATTAAGAAATACCGTTTGTGAAAATCGCTGTTTCGCGCCCGCGTCCAATAGCTTGTTCGACACGCCTTTAGCTAAAATCAAGTCCAAACCACTCACGCCATCTTCGAGCTTTTTCGGTGTGCGGCTCAAGTCCGCTTGTTGGTGAACTGATGAATTGCAGCATTTGCCAACCTTCGGAACCAACACAGCCGAGTAAACTCCAACGCTCCATAAAATCTGTAAAACTGTTGCCCAATATATAGCCGTGAAATTCGTCGCCTTCGTGACTCAAATAAACAACAGAGGTTTCGGGCAGTTTGTTTAAATCAAGGGCAATTTGGTCGCCATTACATACATAATCAAAAACTAATTTGTTATGCCAAACGTCGAGATTATATTCTTCATCGAAGTCTTCAAGGCAGGCTTCTATCCAGCTTTTACGTCCCACCTCAAATTCAATCAATCTTTCCAGGTCCCAAAAACATTCACCGCTTCCAATTTCTCGAAATCCATTTGGAAGTTTTATGTCGGGCAAATACCAATTAAACTCAATCGAGGAGGAAAATTCTGTGAGAACCTGCCGAAAATCTTTCGGCAACTGAAAGCCAAGTTTGCTTTCAACTGACAACACATCGGCATCGGTTGCTTTTGGTTTAATCTTTAACGGTCTAATTTCGCCGCCAATTCTCTCGCAAGCGGTCAAGGCTTTTTGCCAGCGAAATTTCCAATCATCCCAAATCACAAATTAAAATCGTCTTGGGTTATCACAAAAAGCGTCAAACCACTTATTAACTTTCGAGCATACTGATAACACTTCCAAAGCCCCGTGTTATCAACAGTATTCGCTCTTAAATTTACACCTCTCCCATCCCTGCGTCAAAATTTTCTTTTCAAATTCGGGAGTTGCGGCTGAATTGTCTGATTGTTGAAGAGATGCCTTTGCTGCTTCGCGTGCAAAGGCGACAAGCGGGACGCCCGGCGCTCCCGGTGTTATTCGGCACCGAGGACTTGTTGGATGGTTTCTTTTTTCAGGCCTTTGCCTTTGCGGTTGTTGTAGTCGTTCATTGAGATCTGCGGGTCGCGCCAGGCGTCGAGGTGGCCGACCTGGTGAACGCATTGGATGGTGCAGGTCGGGGCGCACCATTTTTCGGTGATGTATTCGCGCTCCATGTCTTCGCGGGTGTATTCGAGCAGAGGGATGCCGGGCGTGCCGCGCTGTTGCGAACACCAATGGACGAGGCCCTCTTCGCAGATGTACAGATAACGCGCTCCGGCCCGACAGCGCCAGTCGTATTCCTCGCCCTCGACCAGTTTGTCCTGAAACCAGTTCCAGCGGGCGTAAGAGCGCGACCCCTTGGATTTGATCTCCTTGTAAACCTCTTTTTCCCTTTCGGTCAACCCCTTGTTGAGCCCCATCTCGTCGTGGATGACGCCGACGGTCGATGAAAACCCGAGTTCGAGCGCCCGGTTGGCGATCACAAGAGCCTCGTCCGGATTCTTGACCCCGCCGCCGACGACCGAATTGATGTTGACCTTAAAGCGGGCGTGTTCGGCCAGATTTTTCAGTTTCCCGTCCAATACCTTCAAACTCTTTTTGGAAACGTCGTCGGGCTGAACGTTGTCGATCGAGATCTGCAGATAATCCAGACCGGCCTCATTGAGCTTTTCGATCTTTGGAACCTGAAAATAATAGCCGTTCGAGATCAGACCGGCGATCATCCCGTGATGGCGGATGCGGGCGATGATCTCGTAGATCTCCGGGTGCATCATCGGTTCGCCGCCCGAAATGGTGACGACCGAGGTTCCGAATTCGGCCAGTTTGTCGATCCTTCCCAGCATCACGTCGATCGGCACCGGGTCGCTCGTCTTGTCGTACTCATTGCAGTAGGCGCACGACAGATTGCATCGCCGCATCGGGACGATGTGCACCAGAACCGGATGTCTGGTGGAGGCGAAAGCGCGAACCGTGTGACGGACTCCGCGCGTGAATCGACTGAAACTGCTGGCCTTCGGCATTAATAAATGTCTCCTGGGGGACGAGTAACCGTAAACGTTAGATTATAGTTTTTCGCCCCCGACTTGGCAAACGCCAAACGGGCGAGTCTCCCCGTTATTTCGGGGAGACTCGCCGTTGGGATCTTCGGACGATTTTTCTTGCGGCGGGCCGATGCCGGTCCCGACCAACCCGCCCCGTCTCATCCTATTTGATGATCTTGGTTCCCGGCGGGAGTTTCTGTTGAAATATGCTCGCTTTGACCGACTCGTTTTTTCGGATGCCGGAAAGAAAGATCTCGGTCGTGTCCTTGTTTTTCTCGGTGATCTTGATCTGCAATGGCATTCCGTTGGCGTCCACCCACATTTCGGCCACTTTGAAGGAAGCCTGCCCTTTCGGTGTCATCTCCAGATGCCAGGTCGGAGTTCCGCCCTTGACGTTTTCCGGTCCGAGGTACTCAATCTCGTAATTGGCCTTCAGTTCGGCCTTCGACATATCGATAAAGGCGAACAGGCTGCTGGCCTTGCCGCTTCCGCCTTTGGCATCCGAAGCACTTCCCTCCATCGCCTGTTTGAGGCGCGGCTGATAGATCGTGTATTTTTTATTGGCCACCGTCAGGGTCTCTTGGACCGGTTTGGCCCAGTCGATCCGAACCAACACGTCGCGCCCTTTGGCGGGAACGTAAACGGCGCTTCCCTGATAAATTTCCCGCTCGCCTAACTGGGCGTTGAGTTTGACCATTTCCACGCTGGTCTTGAGAGTATCCAAAGAATTCCGGTTGTCCTCCATCCGTTTCAGGATCTCGTTCTTAACCGAGGCCTGCGCTTTTGTTTCGGTAACGGCCAGAGCGCTGAAAAACATCACCGCAACCGCCGCAATCAAACTGAATTTTATAAATCTCATCATAATAACTCCTCTAAAAAAGAGTGATTTCTTCGTTTTTGTTTGTTGGAAAGAGTTTTTTTTTGAAAAATGGAAAAAATCTTCAGCGAAGATCTATCTCGTAAAAGATATCGCCTTTTTCGTTCTTTTTTTGCCGCCAGCTGACGATCTCGGCGTTCGGGTTGCCGCTCAATTGTTTGACCCGCCCGGCCAGAACCCTCTCATCGTCGGAAAAATCATCGGCTTTGACGATCAGACGCGACGTTTGGGTTGCCAGTGTTTCGTGTTTGTCAAACCATGTTTTGGGAGTCAGAAAGATGAAAGCGATGATCAAAAGGCAAAAAACATCGTACTGCCAGGTTCCTCGCAGATGCTCCCAAAAAATTATCTTCTTCAGCGACATAAAGCTTCTTTGGCTCAAAACCCCGCCATCGGTCAAAACGGTTGAAAATGGGTTACACGCGTATGTTTATTAATTTGTTCCGCAAATGTCAAGATGAGTGCGAATTTCCATCCCGCTTCCTAATCATCGACGATCAGGCCGTCGCGCATATTGATGATCCGCCCGCAATGTTCGGCCGCTTCCGGGTTGTGGGTGATCATGATGATGGTCTGCCCCAGACGTTCGTTCAGCTGGCGGAACATCTCCAGGACGATCTCCGAATTCTCGGTGTCGAGATTGCCCGTCGGTTCGTCGGCCAGGATGATGGCCGGGTCGTTGATGATGGCCCGCGCCAGAGCCACCCTCTGCTGTTCCCCGCCCGAAAGTTCGAGCGGTTTGTGGTTCATCTTGTCCTCGATCTTCAGAAGGCGCAACACCTCGCGGCGTTTTTCCGGATTTCCGCCCCCGTTTCCGGTGTGAATCCTTTCGGCCAGTTTCAGATTGCCGTCGGCCGTCAGCGTCGGAAACAGATTGAACCGCTGGAAAACGAAACCGATCTTGCGGCGGCGGATGTCGGTTCTCTGGGCGTCCGAAACGCGCGCCAGGTCCTCATCGGCGATGATGATCCGGCCGCTGGTCGGCGACAAAAGACCGCCGAGAAGATGAAGCAAGGTCGATTTTCCGCAGCCCGAAGGCCCCATCACGGCGACGAATTCGCCCTGTTCGATGTCGAGCGAGACGCCTCTCAAGGCCGGAACTTCGACCTTCCCGATGTGGTAGGTTTTGGTTAGATCTTCGGTTTGTAAAATTGTTTTCATCAAAAACGGATTTAAAAACGGATAATGGATAACGGATAACGGATAATATGGTCTTCAACTATTTTCCATTATCCGTTATCCGTTGAAAAAACTACTGACTCCTCGCCTCAATCACTTGCCGGATTCGCGGCGGGGCCTTGCCGGTCATTTCGATGACCTTATTATCGAGATCGATCTCCGGCAGGTTCCAGATATTTTCCAGCACGAAGGCTTCCTGCGGGTAGGTCTTGCCGATCGAAACGGTTTCCGGCGACTGATACCGGAGGCGCATCTTGTATTTTTCCTTCGGCCGGGTGACCTCTATTTCCAGCGGCAGATTGTTGTATTCTCCCGAACCCGTCAGTCTGCCCTCCTGCCCGTAAACGATGTCCGATTCGATCTCGCCGTCGGCATCGAAGATCTGCTGGCGCGCCAGACGCACCCGGCCGACCCGGTCGAACCAGAAACGCCTCGTGATCTGGATGTCCCCCTGACTGTCCTTGGCGTATTCGTCGAGCAGATAATATCCGCGCAAAACCCAGCTTTCCGGGCGTTTTTTCTTTTCGTCGAGCCCTACCTCCTCCTGAGTGATGGTGCTTTGGACGTAGGTGAATTTATTGGTGTCGATGGGGCGAACCAACATAGCGTCGGTAAAATGCTGGGGCCGGAGGTTGGAAAAAGCGTTGACATTTTGTTTTAACTCCTTGGTGCTTCCCTCGTTCTCCATTTTCTCGGCCAAATCCTTTTTCAAAACGGAATAATCGGCGTTGTTGGTTCCACGGACGAAAACCCGGTTTTTTCCGTCTCCGCCGTCTTCGAGAACTGCCACGCGGAATTTTTCGCCGTCCGAGGTCATCTGAACGATGTCGGTTTTGATGAACGGGATCTGAACCTTGAGCTGGATGTTTTCCGGTCGCTGGACTACGATCAAACCGTCGGCGCTTTTGTATCTGTCTGCAACTCCCAGTTCGGCGTAGGAGTTATCTTCGAACTTGAGATCCACCTTGGCGTACATCGAATTGACCCGGGCCAGATTGTTGACCTGATTGATCAGGTCGGCCCGCGAAGCGTCCTCGGTTTTCAGCAAAACCGCCCTCTTGACCTTGACTTTGGGATTAAAAACGCCGCAACCGGAGATGAACGAAGCGCTTATGATCAAAATAAATATATATAGCCTGACAGGGGGTTTGGTAATAAACATAAGACGTTTAAGATGAACAAAAAGATTGGCTTGTTGTCTTGAAAATGACTGCACAATAAAACGAATTTATTCCGAAAAAGTTTATTTCAGCTAACCAAATCGAAGATAATACCACGAAATTTTGCGTTTATCTAATAACGGCGGCCGGTAACCGGCGACCGGCGGTCGGATAATTCTTCCCCATCCTGCGTCCCCCCGCTTCTAAAAGTTTCATTCGCCCGTAATTTTCAACCGATCCGAAATCCGAAATCTAAAATCCAAAATCAAAAGACGCGGGATGCGAAAGCCTTCCGCCCTTCGCCCCGCGTTTTTTTTTACTGAGTATATTCCCTTTCGGGGTTAAAATGTTCCCGACACGCGGGTTAAATAATCCTGCATGGTAAAAGCGAACATGATCGCCAGCCAGAAGAAACTGCCGACGGCCGTCAGCCAGATCAGTTTCGGGCTCCAGCGAACATGCATAAAAAACAAGACGACGAAACTCATCTTGGTAAACGCGATCAGGAGCGCGACCAGAGTGTTGGCCCCGGGAAACAATTTTCCGTCAAGATCGGTCAAAGCGACCACATAGGTTAAAACCGTCCCGACCACTAAAACCAGAAAAACAAGAGCGTAACCGGGAATCCCGATATGCTCCTCGTGTTCTTCGTGTTTTTCAAGATGTTCTTCCGAATGATGTTCTGCCATAGTTGTTAAAGTTAAAAGATGAAAAAGTTTAAAAGTGAAAAAGGGTAAAGGTTTAATTGCCGGAAAAGTTTAAAGGTGAAAGAGAAACGATCTGTGGCGAAAATTTTGACTTCGCTTTCAGGAAAAAAACTTTTTCACCTTTTCACCCTTAAACTTTTCCACCTTACTAATGCCCTCCCGCCAGAAAATGTCTGCCGAGCAGATATAACAGCGGGAACAGAAAGATCCAGACGATATCGACGAAGTGCCAGTAAAGGCCCGAAATCTCGACCGGCGCGTAGTATTCGGCCGAAAAAGTCCCCCGCCAGGCCATGATCAAAAGCCAGGTCATGATCCCCAGCCCGACGATCATGTGAAGGGCGTGAAGACCGGTCATGGTGAAATAGATCCAGAAAAAGATGCGAACCTTGCCCTGAAATTTTTCGCGGTTGAGCTGGCCGCCCGTATAATTGCCGTCGGCGTCGAGTTTTCCGCCGGAAAGATAGCCGATCCTCTCGCTGTTGGTCAGAGTTCCCTTTTCAATCGCCTTGTCGACGAGTTCGTATTCGGCATCGCCGATCTGAAAATTGCCCTTCGGGTTGGCGTGATGAGCTTCCGCCGCCGGTTTGCCTTCTTCGGCCGCCGCCGAGGCCCCGGTTTCAAACGGCAGCTTCAAACGGGACGCTTCCCCCGTATGCTCGCCCTCTTTGATCTTTTTGTTCCAGCCGTTCACCGGCACGTAGCCGTGTTCGTATTTGTCCGAATACTCGACGTATTTGACCCCGAGAAACACCGTCCCGAAACACATCGTCAGGATGATCATCAGAACCTGCATATTGCGGTTGCCCTTGGTGGCGAAATAAACGCCGAGCGCCATCGTCAGACTGCTGACGATCAGAACGAGCGTGTTGACGAATCCCATCACCACATCGAGGTGATTGGAACCGGCGGCAAAGGCCATCGGATAGCGCGAGCGAAAGACCAGATAAACCGTGAAAAGCCCGCCGAAGAACATGATCTCCTGCGCCAGAAACATCCACATTCCGATGGAATTGGATTCCTCCTGCTGTTTCATGTCCTCGAACTGATGCTGAAGTCCGGGCTGATGATATTGTTCGTATGAATGTTCGTGTTCCATTTATTTTTCAATTTGTTAATCGTTAATTGTTCATTGTTAATTGAAAAATGTTCGTCGCATTTTCCGACTATTTTAACGACAACTCAAAATTCAAAACTCAAAAAATCGACCGAAACTCAGGCGGTCGGAGCCGTTTGTCTCCTTCTGGCGTCTTCGATGTCGAGACCGTTTTCCTCGCCGAACTCGTAGGCTTCCCAGGTAACGACCGGCGTTTCCTCGAAATTCTCGGTCGGAGGCGGCGAAGATGTCCGCCATTCGAGCCCCGGCAGGAGCCACGGATTGTCCGATGCCTTCGGACCGAAGAAGAACGAATAGGTCAGATAGACGACCGGCAGAGTCAGACCGATCCCGAGGATCGAAGCCCCGGCCGTCGAGAAAATGTTCAGCACCTGCAATTCCTCGGCATATGAAGCGTAACGACGCGGCATGCCCATGTAACCGAGAATGAACTGCGGGAAAAAGGTCAGGTTGAACCCGACGAAAACGAGCATCGCCGAGATCTTGCCCCAGAACTCGGGATAGAGTTTTCCGGTCATCTTCGACCACCAGTAATGGATGCCGCCCAGGTAGGCCAGCACCTGTCCGCCGACCATGACGTAATGGAAATGGGCGACGATAAAGTAGGTGTCAGTGAGATGAACGGTCAGGCCGATCGAACCCAGAAAGAGTCCGGTCAAACCGCCGATCAGGAACAGACCGATAAAGAACAGCCCGTAAAGCATCGGGGTATCGTAAGAGATCGAGCCCTGATAGAGCGTCGCCGCCCAGTTAAAGACTTTGATCGCCGAGGGAACGGCCACGACCATCGTCAGGAACGAAAAGACCATCCCGGCGTAGATCGATTGCCCGGAAACGAACATATGATGTCCCCAGACCAGAAAACCGAAAACGGCGATGGCGATCGAAGAAAAGGCGATGAATTCGTAACCGAAGATCTTTTTGCGCGAAAAATTCGAGATCAGTTCCGAAATGACGCCCATTCCCGGCAGGATCATAATGTAAACGGCCGGGTGCGAGTAGAACCAGAACAGATGCTGAAACAGGATCGGATCGCCCCCGATGGCCGGATCGAAGATGCCGATGCCGACGGCCCGCTCCAAAGCCAGCAGGAGAACGGTGATGGCGATCACCGGAGTTCCGAGGATCATCACCAGCGAGGTGGCGTAATGCGCCCAGACGAAAAGCGGCAGACGGAACCAGGTCATCCCGGGCGCGCGCATCGTGTGGATGGTAACGATGAAGTTAAGCCCGGTCAGGATCGACGAAAAACCGTTGATAAAGACCCCGAGCCCGACCAGCATCACGTAACTGTTGGAAAAGGTGGTCGAATACGGGGTGTAAAAGGTCCAGCCCGTATCAACCCCGCCCTGCATCAGGGCGAAGAGGATCAAAGCCCCGGCGATCCAGTAAATGTAAAGGCTGAGCAGATTGATCCGGGGAAAAGCGAGATCCTTGGCCCCGATCATGATCGGGATCAGAAAATTTCCGAGCACGGCCGGGATCGACGGGATCAGGAACAAAAAGATCATGATCACCCCGTGCTGGGTAAAGACCTTGTTGTAGGTGCCCGATTCCATCAGGTCGCTGGCCGGAGTCAGCAATTCGAGCCGGATGGCCGAGGCATACAGACCGCCCAACATAAAAAAGACGGAGATGCTCAGCAGGTACATAATCGCAATGCGCTTATGATCTTTGGTCAAAAGCCAGGATTTAATGCTGAATCCGTTGGTTAAATAATTGACCTTGGGCTCTTCTTCCTTAAAATTTTCCAAATTGGCTGCATCGATGTTTTGCATAACTACTTATTTTCCACCTTTTTCTTGGTTTGTCTGATTCCCCGAATCGGCCGCCGGTTTGGGGTTTTCCTTTCCGGTTTTGGGCGAAGCGGCCGGGGCGGGCTTGGCCGCCGGAGCGCTCGTTCCCGTGTCGGTAACTCCGCTCAACGATTTGATGTAAGCGACCAGTTGAACCAACTGCTCCTCGGTCACCTGTCCTTTGAAGGTCGGCATGATCGGCTGATACCCCTCAACCACCTGACCGCCCGGATTGAGGATCGAATTGCGGATGTATTCGTCATCGGCCGTGACGGTTTGGCCGTTGGTCAGTTTGACCTCCTTGCCGTAAATTCCTTCGAGAACGGCCCCGCGCTGATCCTTCCCGCCCTGATGACAGGTGGCGCATCCGAGTTTATTCTCAAACAGATCCTTGCCCGCTTCGATCGGGGTCTGGCCGGAAACATTGCCGCTCAGCCAGTTGTCGAAATCTTTCTGCTCCATGACGTAAACCCAGCCGCCCATGCCGGAATGATTGAGTCCGCAGTATTCGGCGCAATACAGATGATAGCGGCCCGGCTTGGTCGCCTTGAACCAGAGGTAGGTGTAGCGACCGGGCACGGCATCGGCCTTGGTCCGGAAAGCCGGGATGTAAAAATCGTGGAGAACATCCTCGGTCGTCATCGTCAGTTTGACGTTCCGCCCGACCGGAACGTGCAGTTCGTTGATCTCGCGCTGGCCGGTTTGGTGCTGGATCTTCCACATCCATTGCTTGCCGACGACGTAGATCTCCATGGCGTCATCCGGCGGACGGTACTGGTTGTAGTAAATAATGGCGCCGCCCAAGAAGATGGTCATCGAGATGACGAACGGAATGATGGACCAGACGGTTTCCAGAGCGATCGAACCGTGAATTTCTCTCGGCGTGGCAAATGGCTCTTTTTCGCGGTATTTGATGGCGAAAAAGAGGATCGCCGCGACGATACCGATGGTGAAAAAGACGCTGATGGCGATCAGATAAAAATATAAATAATCCACCTGCCAGGCGAAACTGGAGGCCTGATCGGGAAATAATGGAATCCACGAATTCTGTTGCATAATCTTTTTATTTTGTTAATGGTTGATCGTTAATTGTTAATTGTTTTTTCGTCAGCGAAATTTCAATTAACAATTAACCACTAACAATTAACCATTTTCCTTCCTCTTGTTGAAACGCCAAAAAACGAACAACATCCCGCCGATCCCCAAAAGGGTCGCGATCCCGGCCAGACGAAGCACTTTCAGGATCGTCAGGCCGTACTTACCGGTCGCCGGATCGTAATGATAGCAATACAGATAAAGCTGTTCGACCGGATTTCCGATCTTGTTTTCCGACGAATCCATGAGACCGAATTTGAGATCCTTCGGCGCGTAATCGATCCCGTAAAAATAACGGGACAAACGCCCGTCGGGGGTCGCGATCATGATCCCGCCGGCGTGGGCGAACTGGTTGGTCTTCTCGTCGAAAACATAGTTAAAACCGACCGCTTCCGTCACCTTGTCGATCTCGCTTTGGGTCCCGGTCAGAAAATGCCAGCCGGAGGCCGATTCCGGACGACCGTACCGCTCGACGTAAGAGGCCTTCTTGTTCTTGGCCAGATCGGCCTTGTCATTCTCGCGGGCGTCAAAACTGATCGCCACCACATCGAAATCCTTTCCGGCGTCAAAAGAAATGCCCTTTAAGGAGCCGGTCAGACCGTTCAGAACCTCGTTGCAGAGCATCGGGCATTCGTAATAGACGAGCGCCAGAATGACCGGTTTTTTGTTGTTAAAGAACTGTCCCAGTTTGACAGTCTGGCCGTTCTCATCCTTGAACTCGGCGTCGAGCGGAAGCTGTGAATTGAGCTTTTGCTCGATGCCGACCTTTTTCAAAGCCGGGGGCAGTCCGTTGCTCCCGCCGGATTGATTCGGATCGTATGTTTTCGGCGAATAGAGCGGCGAGTTGTAATGCTCGGTCTTTTGCGCCGAAACCGCGCCGACCGCCGTCAAAATGCCGATGCAGATCAAAAGTGTCAGTTTCAAAACTGCTGAAATATCTGAACTTTTTTTCATTTACTACCTCAATAAAGCCGGGGCGTTATCCCTTTCGAGGGAAATCCCGGTTGGTTTAGTGCAATCATCTGACCCGGACGGAAGCATTTCTTCCGGCTCCGGCGTCCGATACGATCATCCTGGATTTTTTCAGAACCTCTTCTTCCTCTCTGGAGTTCGGCGTTCCCGCGTTCTGTTCCAGGAATTTCCGTTTGGCCTCCTCGATCGACAATGAGATGACGGTTCCGGTCTGGGGATCTTTTTGCCCCTCTCTCCAGAGCCTCTCCCACTGCTGATGGAGTTCCCGGTACTCGGACTGCGGTTCCGTCAGTTCCAGATTGACGTGCCCTTTGACCGGGTCCTCGACGCCGAAACCGGGGGCCGACTGAAGCCTGGGTTCGGGCGGCAGGGCCTCTTCTTTGGTCAGCATCAGCGGATTATCCGAAGATTTCGTTTTGACCGCCTCCTGCTCCAGAACGTCTTTCAGAAGCCACATCAGACCGAAAGTGATGACGATCAGAAAAAACAGACCGAGGCCGAAGTAAATAATCCCCCGAAGCCCGATCACATTTGTTTCATAAGGCTTGTCAAAATCTACGAACGTCTTTTCATGTTTAGGTTTAGCCATAACTCTTTCAATTTTAGATTTTGGATTTTAGATTTTGGTTATTACCGAACTCCGGGAAAAACCGTCCAAAATCCAAAATCGGCAATCCAAAATCCTAATGTCCTCTCCCGTGCTCGATGGCGTTTTCCAGGAACGGGTCCATGACCGGCACCAGCGGTCGTTTTTGCAACTGCCAGAAAAATGCCGCCAACCAGAGACCGCCGACCGCCAGCGGGCCGAGGAAGTCAAAAACGCTGATGTGAAAACCGGTGGCCGCCTGCGCTCCGACAAACGGGCTCGGTTCGATCAGATAAAACATATCCGTCAGACGCATCACCAGAATAAAGACCGCCAGACCGGCCAACCATGTCGGCCGCCGTTTGATCTCGCGAGACAGCAGAATGACGAACGGAACGGCGAAATGGAAGATCAGGAGCAGGAGCCCGACGACGCCCCAGCCATCTTTCAAACGGTACAGATACCAGTTGGTCTCTTCCGGCAGATTGCCCGACCAGATGATCAGATACTGCGAGAAATTGAAATAGGCCCAGACCATCACCAGCGCCAGCATCAGTTTGCCGATGTCGTGAAAATGTCTTTTGCCGAGCACCCCGTTCATCGGCGCCCGCCCCATCAGCCAGGACAAAATGATGACCGAGAACGAAAAACAGCTGAGCGCCCAACCGGCGACGAACAACAATCCCCAGATGGTCGAGAACCAGCTGGCGTCGAGCGACATCACCCAATCGACCGAGGCGAAGGTTACGATCAGAACGAAGGCCACCATCGTCGGGCCGGAAAAGGCGGTCGCCCGGCCCAGATAATCGGCCGATTCCTCGTAATCGCCGGCTTTGTCCTGCCGGGCCGACCAATTATTGAGCAGATAAACCATCACGCCCCAGAGAAGGAAATAAAGCCCCGAGCGGATGGTCCACCATAAAGGAGTCTGGAACATTCCGCGATGCTCGACGGCGTGTTTGACCGCCTCGTTGGTGATCCCTTCCGGGGTCGCCCAGTCATAGATCGAATGAACGCCGAAGACCAGCGGCAGAAACAACAGAACGACGATCGGAAGAGTTCGCGAACCGGCCTCGGCCACCCGGCGGATGACCACGCCCCAGGCGCCTCCGGTCAGGTATTGCAAAAGCAGAATGCCGATGCTTCCGATGCCGATCCCGCCCCAGAAGATAAAGCCCAAAAGCCAGCCTCTCAGGGCGGCCTCGCGCTGTCCTTCGAAAAAGGCCGCCGCCCCCAGAACTATTACGGCCAGAATGCCGCCCAGCCCGAGAGCCATAAATTGCCATTGTCCCAATTGAGAAGGTGCCCGATAATTTTCGTTATTCATTATTGTTCACCTCCCGTTTGCTCCGCCTTGGGCGACGCGGACGGCTCGGTCGGCGTCTTGGTTTCGTTTTCACCCGTCGTCGGCGATTTCGCCGGGGTAGTGTTGTTGGTCATATTCTGGTCGGTCGTTCCGGTCGGGTTCTGGCTGACCTGCAAAGCGCGAATATAAGCGACGATGGCCCAGCGGTCGCCCGGCGGAATCTGCGAAGCGTAACTGCTCATCTTGCCCCAGCCGTTGGTCATCACGTCGAAGAAATGGCCGTCGGGCGCGTTTCTCAAACGGTCGTCATGATAGGTCGGGGGCTTCGGAAAACCGCGTCGAACGATCATTCCGTCCCCGTTCCCGACCGGGCCGTGGCAGACGATGCAGAAGATCCTGAATCTTTCCTCGCCGCGGTCGATCAACTCTTTGGTCACCGGAATCGGAATCTTCTCGATGTCGTTGGGAAAACTCGAAACCAGCGTGTTGCCGTTGGCGTCGGTGGTGGTCTGAACCTGAATGCTCGGGTCGGCGTTCTCTTTCTTGCCGGTGTAAAAAGCCTTGTCGGCGTGGAGTTGACCGCGCGCCACCGTTCCTTCGGGCAGATCCCTCATCGCCTTTTTATCGCTGAAAAAATCGCTCTTCTTATAGGCCTTGTACCGCGGCTGGTCCTGCATATCGTAGCGACAGCCGAGGCTCAGCAGAACAAAAACGGCGAGCAGCGTAAAACAGATCTCCCGGCGCAGATGTCTGAGATTTGAAATTTGAAATTTGAAATTACTCTTCAACATCAAACACCTCCTGCGGATTCAGACTTTCCATAAAACTCTTGGTTTCCTCGTAATTGTATTGCGGGTCGATGGCTTCGATCAGCAGGAAAAACTTCTCCCGGGTGGCCAGCGCGAATCTCGGCACGTTGAAAACCGGATGATAGGGCTGGGGCAGTCCGTTGAGGAAAAGCATTCCGAAAACGGCCGTGAACGCCGCCAGAAGGATCGTCAACTCGAAGGTCGGCGGAATGAACGACGGCAGACTGAAATAGGGGCGGCCGCCGACATTGATCGGATAATCGATGACATGGACAAAATACTGCAGGGCCAGTCCCGACAAAAGACCGATGATCCCGCCGCAAAAGACCATATAGGGCAAAACGCTCCTTTTGATGCCCAACGCCTCATCTATCTCGTGAAGCGGAAAGGGCGAAAATGCATCGGTTTTGGTGTAGCCGGCCAGACGAACTTGATTGGCCGCATCGACCAGTTCGGTCGCCGAATCGAATTCCGCTAATAATCCGTAAATTTTTTTGTCCATAACCTTAAAAAATCTGTTTGCAATCAGCCCGAAATCGGCTGGCAACCGGCTTGACATGGGTGAGTTGCCCTTAATGATTCCGGTGGCGGGCAAATCTCCGGAGCTGATTGCAATTTTTTAGAAACTCTAGGCCTCCGATTCGGGGGCTTTGGTGGTTTCGATCTCAACCACATTCTCCTCAAAATCCTGCTGGTGTCCGTGAACGTGCGCCTCCGGCAAAAGCGTTCTGACCTCGAAGATCGAGATGACGGGCAGGAACCTGACGAACAAAAAGATCAGCGTGGTAAACAAACCGATGGTTCCGAGAAACATCGACCAGTCCCACATGGTCGGGGTGAACATGGCCCACGACGACGGCAGAAAATCCCGGTGCAAACTGGTGATGATGATGACGAACCGTTCGAGCCACATCCCGACGCTGACGACCAAAGAGATGATGAACAGCCAAAAGGCGCTTTCGCGGAAACGCTTGAACCAGAGGAACTGGATCGAGATCCCGTTGCAGAAGATCAAGAGCCAGTAAAACCACCAGTACGGGCCCTGATAGATCCGGTTCTTGATCATAAACAACTCATAGGGCGCGGCGCTGTACCAGCCGAAAAAGGCCTCCATCGCGTACCCGTAAACGACGATCAGACCGGTCGCCAGCATCACCTTGCCCATATAGATCAGATGGGTGTCGGTGATGAAATCCTTGAGGTTGTACCAGACCCGCAAGGGGATGCACAAGATGAGCACCATGGCGAATCCGGCGAAGATCGCCCCGGCCACAAAATAGGGCGGGAAGATCGTCGCGTGCCAGCCCGGAACCTGCGACACCGAGAAGTCCAGACTGACGATCGAGTGAACCGACAGAACCAGCGGGGTCGACAAACCGGCCAAAAGCAGATAGGCGATCTCATACCGGTGCCAGTGCCGGGCCGAACCGCGCCATCCCCACGAGAGCAGCCCGTAAACGATCTTGAAATACTTGTTTTTGGCCCGGTCGCGCAAGGTGGCAATGTCGGGGATCAGACCGATGTACCAGAACAACAAAGAAACCGTCGCGTAGGTCGAGACCGCGAACACGTCCCACATCAGCGGGGAGCGGAACTGCGGCCACATCCCCATCGTGTTGGGGATCGGAAAAAGCCAGTAGGCCAGCCACGGCCGCCCCGTATGCAGAAGCGGGAACATTCCGGCGCAGGCGACCGCAAAGAGCGTCATCGCCTCGGCGAAACGGTTGATCGAGGTCCGCCATTTCTGATTGAGCAGAAGCAGAATGGCCGAGATCAGCGTTCCGGCGTGCCCGATACCGATCCACCAGACGAAATTGATGATCGGAAATCCCCAGCCGACCGGTTGGTTGTTTCCCCAGATCCCGATTCCGGTAAAGACCAGATAGGTTACGGTCATCATCAGAACCTGCAGGAGCATGAACCCGATGGCGAAACCGATGTACCAGCCGATCGGCGTCCGCCTTTTCAGGGTCAGATCGCTGATCCGGTCGGAAACGGTCCCGAAATCGTGCTCGCCTTCGACCATCGGCGGATAGATCCTTTGTTGAATATCTTTGATGTCTTGCATAGTTTTTTTTCCGAAAACTAATGTTCCGTCTCAGCCGGCTTATCGCCGCTTTCCCCTCCCTCATGCGATTTGAGCTTGCTTTCGGGGATCGGCCGGGCCTTGTAATCCGGCATCTTCGCGTTCTGATTTTTCAGTCCGGCCAGATAGGTTGTGCGCGGCTGAGTGTTCAGTTCGTTAAGCAAATTGTAGTTGCGGTGATCTTCCTTCAGTTTGGCCACCCGGCTTTCCTTGTCGTTAAGGTCGCCGAAAACGATGGCGTCCGCCGGACAGACCGATTGACAGGCCGTCAGGATCTCGCCGTCGGCCACCTTCCGGCCGTCCTTTTCGGCCTCGATCCGGGCCGAGGCGATCCGCTGGGTGCAATAGGTGCATTTTTCCATCACCCCGCGACTGCGGACCGAGACTTCCGGGTTGCGCATCAATTTGTACTGCGGCGTGTTCCAGTCCTGATAGAGCAGGAAGTTGAACCTCCGGACCTTGTACGGGCAGTTGTTCGAACAGTAGCGCGTTCCGACGCAGCGGTTGTAAACCATGTCGTTGAGCCCCTCGGCGCTGTGGACGGTGGCGTGAACCGGACAGACCGTCTCACACGGGGCCTGTTCGCACTGCTGACAAAGAACGGGCTGGAAGCTGGCATCGGAGTGATTGGGATCGCCGCTGTAATAAGCATCGACCCGCAGCCAGTGCATCTCGCGGCTCCGGACGACCTGTTCCTTGCCGACCACCGGGATATTGTTCTCGGACTGGCAGGCGATGACGCAGGCGTTACAGCCGACGCAGGAGTTGAGATCGATGTTCATCCCCCATTTGTTGTCCTTGTATTCGAACGGCGTGTACATCGATTTTGAATATTCGTCGTGCGAGAGGTGAACCTCCTCGTGTTTGACGAACTCCTCGACGTCGTAAACCTGAAGCAGATCGCGGCCCTCCATGTTGAAATGGATCTGAGTCGAAGCGATCTGGGCCTGTTCGCCGGTTTTGGCGACACTGCCGGTTCCGGCCCACAGGGCGTCCGAGCGACGGACGTCGAAAGCGTTGTAGCCGAGATCGTTCCCGATCTGCCCGGCGCGTTTTCGCCCGTAACCCATATAAACTGTGATCACGTCGTCGGGCTGACCGAAGGTGACCCACATCGGAACCGGTTTTTCGATCTGAGAGCCCTGATAAGTCAGCGTCGCAAGATCCGAAAACAGATTTCCGCCCCGGGTGTCGATAAAGGTCGGCCCCAGTTCGCCGCCGGCCAGATCATCGTAATTTTTGTTCTGATTGATCCCGAGCCGTTTGGCCGTCGCCGGACTGATCAGAGCGACGTTGTCCCAGGTGATCTTGTTCAGGGGATTCGGAAGTTCCTGAAGCCAGCCGTTGTTCGAGAACCGGCCGTCGTAAACGCCGGGGTCGGGCAGGATGGAGATCTCCAGATCACCGGTGGCCGTCGGCGTCGCGGATGCCTGGGAGATAAAACCGGCGTTGACCGTGACGGATTTGGCCGGTGCGGCCGAATTGGGAACAAATCCGTCGTGAACGGCCCCGCGCCAGTTGTCCTCGAATTTGTTCGAAGCGGCCGGGGCATTGCCGCCCCCTGGGGCCGGAGTCGCCGCGGGCGTTGCCGCCGGGGTCGCTTCCGGTTTCGGCTCCTCCGAAGCCGGTGTGCCGGCCGGCGAGGCCGACGGGGCCGGTTTCGGAGCGGCGGCCGTCATTCCCTGTTTCTGCCAGTATTCCTTGACTATGTCGAGATCCTTTTTGTCGTAATTTTCCTGAAAGAAAATCTGGACCAGTTCGTGAATTCCCTTGCTGTCGTAAAGCGGCTGCACCAGCGGCTGAATGATCGAAACGGTTCCGTCGTAGGCCCGGGCGTCGCTCCAGGATTCCAGAAAATGCTTGGCCGAAACGTGCCATTGACAAAGCGCGGCCGTCTCATCAAAATGCTCCCCGAAATGAGCCCGGAAGGGCACCTTCTTGAGCCGATCCTCGTTCAATTTGAGATCGGTGGGGGTGTTGTAAACCGGATTTCCGCCCGCGACCACCAGCATCTTGACCGCCCCGGCGTCGATCTCGCCGATCAGCTGGCGGAGCATTTCGAGCTGGGTCTGTTCCGGATTGGGACGCAACGGTTCGATGTAGGAAACCGTTTGTCCGACGTTGCCGAGCGCGGCGTTGATGGCGTGAGCCAGAGCGTGAACCATCGGCGGCTGGTTGTCGCCGACGATGACCAGAGATTTGCCCTGATTGGCCTTGAGATCCTCGGCCATGGCGGCGATCCAGTCGGCGTTTTCGGTGTAGGTCGAACTCGCTCCGGGAACGCCCAGAGCGGCGGCGATGGCTTTGGCCGCTTCGGTCATCTGGCTCGGCTTGATCGCCAGCCGGTGATCGGCCTTGGCTCCGGTCAGGGTCAGAGTGGTTTCCACCGCATAGAGGCGGTTGATCTCCTTTTGTTCTTCGTTGAACCGGCGTCCTTTGGCGAAATCCTTGATGTAACGGACGTTAAAGCCCGAGAAAATATCGGCGTCGAGCGACAGTATTCGTTTGGCCTTGTCGATCTGGTAAACGCTTTGGGCGGGCGAACCGAAAGCCATCTTCGCTCCGGCCAGCGCGTTGTCATCGTTGATCGGCTCGTATTGATAAACTTTGGCGTTGGGAAGTTCGGTCAGAAGCTGTTTGAACTGTTCGGCGAGGGTCGGAGAAGTAATGGTGTCGGTCAGAAAACGGACTCCCGCGCCCCCGTCCTTTCGGTTTTCGACCAGAGCGGTTCTCAGCTCGTCCATAAAGTTCTGCCAGGTCCGGGGCGTTCCCCGGTAGGTGACCTCCTTGGAACGATCCGGGTCGTAAAGCGACAGGATGGCGGCCTGCGCCAGAACCGATGTGCCTCCGAGACTTCCCGGATGATCGGGGTTGCCCTCGATCTTGGTCGGACGGCCCTCGTTGGATTTGGCCAGAAGACCGACGGCGGCCCCGCCGAGCGACATGGCAGTAGCGTAAAACAGCGGTTTGCCGGGGATCAGACCCTCGGGCTGGCGGACGTAGGGAACGATCTGTTCGGCCGGTTGGATGACGCAACCGCTGAGACCGGCGAACGCCAGCGAGGCCCCCATGATCTTGACGAAGTTCCGGCGACTCAGGCGATTGTCCCATTCTTCGGCGTGAGCCGGATACTCCTGTTTGACGTATTCCTCAAACTCCGGCGCATCAACGAATTCTTCGACGCTCCGCCAATATTGTTTTCCGTTTTGCCGGAGAACCTTTTCTCGCAATAATGCAAAGTTAGTTTTACTGTCTTTGCTAGCCATTATTTTCTTATTTCCTTAAAAAAGATTTCGGATCAAAAGGAACTGAAATCCGTATTTCCCATGTCAAAAAATTAAAAACCCTCAAACTTCTTTAACGATGACAGGTCGAACAACTCGTCAACATCTCTTTGCTGCGAAGCTTTTTGATCTTTTCATCCACCTCGGCCCTCTGCTCCGGGGCGGCATTGTCCGAATCCCAGGGCTCCATCTTGTAGATCTCGGACTTCGGCCGGATGTTCGGAACCGGATTGCGGTGGCAGGACAGGCACCACTCCATCTGCAGGGTGTTTTCCTGATAAATCGCCGGCATCTGGTCGATCTTTCCGTGACAGCTGTAGCAACCCACTCCTTTGGCGATATGGATGCTGTGATTGAAATAGGCGAATTCCGGGAGATCGTGAACCCTCTGCCATTCGATCGGCTTGTTTTCGCGGTAACTGGCCCGAACCGGTTCCAGATACGGACTGTCGGCCCAGATCTGCGAATGGCAGTTCATACAGGTCGCGGTCGGCGGGATCCCGGCCGAGTAGGAGGTTTCCACCGAAGTGTGACAATAGCGGCAGTCGATCCCGTCGTCGCCGACGTGGTGTTTGTGGCTGAATTGAACCGGTTGCTGTCTCTCCAGATAGCGTCCGGTCAAATAAGACGAACGGGCGACCTGGGTGTAAACCAGAAACGCCGCGCCGGCCAGCACGATTGCCACGATAAAACTGGCTTTCGCTATGTTGTTCGCTCCGCGATGAAATATCTGTGCCATTTTTTACCTGTTATCCAAAAGTTCCAATGAAATTGAAATTAAAGTTAGCCCTAGCCTAGATTCTTGCTCAATCTAAGTAAACGCTAAGGCAATTTTGAGTTTTTTCTGTTAAGAACGAATGTAAAATCTATCTTGATTTTACAGAATCTCACAAATTCCGCAAATTCTCAGACAAGGATATTGGTTAACATCATCTTGTGCAAGTTTTCACAAAATAAGTTTTCCTGATAAAACTGATTAAAGTTTCCTATTTTCAACCAAATTTTGCCTTTGTTATTGCGCCGAAAGCAAAGCAACTCCGATGGCGGTTGCGTTTTCTCCCAATTCACCTTCGACGATACGGGTTGTTTCAAATGAAGGAGCAAAAGAGATTTCCCGCGCACGCTCGGTAATGGCATCGAGCACCAGATTCTCGGCCCGCATGATCTCGCCGCCGACAACGATTTTTTCAATATTGAGCAAGTTTATCACACTGGCCACGGCCGTGCCGATGTAGCGTCCGGTCCGCTCCAGCATCATCCGGGCGAAATCGTCCTCGTTCCGGGCGGCATTGACGATATCGGTCAGGTTTATTTCCGTCTCCTCGATCCGGCTCAGCGAGGAGGTGTGGTCCTGATGAAACCTGTTCCGGGTCCGACGGACGATGTTGGCGGCCGATGCCACCCCTTCGAGTTTCAACCCCTCGGAATTGATGGCGATATGGCCGAATTCCCCGGCGAAACCGGTCGCTCCGTGCCATATCTTCTGATCAATGATGAGCGATCCGCCGACGCCCGTCCCGAGCGTGATGTAAAACATATTCCGGCTTCCGCGCCCGGCGCCGAGGCGGTATTCCCCGTACCCGGCCGAGTTGGCGTCGTTTTCCACCAGAACCCCCAAACCGGTGGCGGCCTCCAGTTCGCCGGTGAAATCCTTTTTTTCCAGTTCGGGGAAAAAGGTCGAAAAGACCAGACTCCGGGTCCGCCGGTTGACCAGTCCGGGCACCGCCACGCCGATCCGCCGCGCTCCGCCGAACCGATCGGCGGCATTGCCGATGAAATCGATCAACCGACCGAACGTCTCGGAATTCCCGCTTACTTCCTGATGAAAAACGTCTTGCAGATTTCCGCCGGGTTCCAAACAAACCGCTCTGAAGGCCGATTGGGAAATTTCCACCCCAACGAGTTTTTCGGTTTGATTGTTGGTATCGCTCATTCTTTAAAACAAAAAAACTGTGTCAGTAAAACTTGATCGGGCCGGAATCTAACGAAATTTTAGACTTAACCTAAAAAACTGTCAAATAAGGGTTTAAAATAAAATTGAAGTTTTTTCAAAATCAAAATCGGTTGACTCTAAGGCTTTTGAAAGTTACTCTTTGAGAGCGTCAGCAAGTTTTGGATTTTTGGCTTTCACCACATGGAACATCCGCTTTACGAAATAATCGAACAATACGGCATTTATGCGGTTTTCGCCCTTTGTACGGTCGAAGGCGACATCACTTTGCTGATCTCGGGTGTTCTGGCTCACAGCGGTTTTTTCGGCAAATACAGCTTCGCCAAAGTCCTCTTCTTCGGCACTTTGGGCGGGATCGTCGGCGACAGTTTCGGTTATATGGTCGGCCGTCTTTTCCAAAATGCCGTCAAAAACTACCGGTTTTACAAGATAGCCCAGCCGCGGATCGAACGGTTGATCGATAAGTTCGGCGGTTTCGCCATCATCATCTCCAAATACATCTACGGCATCCGGGGCGCCATGTGCCTTTTTTACGGCATCGGCAAGATGCCCTACTGGCGTTTCCTGCTCTTGGATTTCATCAGTTGTTTCACCTGGGTCGTGATCCTTTCCGGCACCGGTTATTTCTTCAGCGGGGCCATCACCTCGGTTCTCGGGGATTTTCAGCAGATCGGGATCGCGCTGTTCTTTATCATCCTGGTCGGCGTCGTCGTCTTTTATCTGGTCGAACATTACTGGCTCTCGCCCCGGGTCGAGGAGGCCAGCCCGGAAACCCTCCACCGGATCGAAGAAACCATCTACGGTTTCGAAGAGGCCGCCCAGGGAAAGTTGCACGACCTCGGCGAACGGCTCCATTTTACAAGTTCCCCCAATAAAGAACAGGAAGAAATGCTCGAAAGCACCAACGGGGACCATCCGGAAAAAGCCTCGAAAAAAACCGGCAAGAAAAAGATCAAAAAATCGGCCAAGGCCGCCCGCCCCAAAACTTAGGACATTTATCAAACATCTTTTTTTGATTTTTCCTAACAAAGCGGGAGATCGACAGGGGTTTTCTGCCTCCAAACAGTCTCCCGTTCGGTAAATTGCAAATGATAAATGACCAATGAAAACCATTGTCGGGATTTGAAAAAATGGAACCGCACCTGTATTTTTATATGATTTACGGGAAAATTCCACTAAAATCCGAATAAAATAACGCTTGAGGAAATAATCTGTGATAATCGAATCGTCCGCCCCGACCAGGGTCGATCTTGCCGGCGGAACAATTGACATTCCGCCCTTATTTTTGTTTCACGAAGGAGCCGCCACAGTCAACTTTGCGGTCGATCTGCTGGCCCGTTGCCGGATCGAAACCAGAGACGACGATCTGATCGTGCTGGAGTCGGTCGACCGTCAGGTCTGCTTCGAAACCCCTCTTTCCGAGATCGGCAAACTGGCCCGCGAGCGACGCCTCGAACTGATTTCCAAACTGGTCTATTATTTCAAACCCGAAACCGGTTTTTCGATGATCACCGAATCGCAGGCGCCGGCCGGAGCCGGTCTGGCCGGTTCTTCGACCCTCGCCATCGCCTGCATCGGAGCCCTCAACCGTTTGACCGGAAACCGTTACGCTCCCGACAAATTCATCCAGATCGCCGCCAATATCGAAACCCAGGTGATCCGCGTGCCGGCAGGGTTTCAGGACTATTATTCGGCCCAATACGGCGGGACGGCGTGCATTCACTTCCGGTTCGACGGCATCGAACGCGAACCCCTCGAAGTCGATCCCGGGGCGCTCGAAAGCCGGATCGCCGTCATCTACACGGGAGAGCCGCGCAATTCCGGCACCAATAACTGGGAGATCACCAAACGCCACATCGACGGCGACCGCGAGATCTTCGAGATCTTCGAAGGCATTCGCGACTCGTCCCTCGCCCTGCGGTCGGCCATTTTGCAAAAAGACTGGGCCGAGGCCGGAGAAATCCTCCGCCGGGCGCATCCCGAACGCCAGCGGCTCTCGCCGCGGATCACCACTCAGCGGATGGATCAACTGATCAAAAAGGCCGAGGCCCACGGAGCCATCGGCACCAAGATCTGCGGAGCCGGCGGCGGCGGTTGCATCGCCTTTTTCTGCGAAGAGGGCGGCAAAGCGGATGTCGAAAACGCCCTCCGGTCGGAAAAGGACGTCGAGGTGCTGGACTGGAAATTGTCGGAAGAGGGATTGCGGGTCTGGGAGCCGTGAATTTTTGTGATGGGTGATAAGTGATGGGTGATGGGATTTGTTTTTTTTCCCATCACCCATCACTTATCACCCATCACTTTTCATAAAAACTCACTTCCGATCCTTATACGCATCGTAAAGCTGTGTGTGGCGGCTCGTCAGCGGCAACAGACGGCCGTTGATGAAAAGATGCTTGATGTTGGTCCGCGGATCGAGCATGTCGCCGTCGGTGACGACCAGATTGGCGGTTTTGCCGACATCGATCGAACCCATCCGATCGGCGACGCCGAGGATCTGAGCCGGATAGATGGTTACGGCCTTTAAAGCCTCCTCTTTCGGCAATCCGTAACCGGCCGCCATTCCCGCCTGATACGGCAGATCGCGGGCGTTGGCCCCGTCATCACCGGTGGCGATGCAGAATTTCAAACCCGCTTCCAGCATTTTCGCCGGTCCTTCGAACATCTCATCATACGGGTCATCCTGGCTTTGCGGCATGCTCCACACCCTGTTGTAGATCACCGGAATATCGTTTTTCTTCAGCACGTCGGCCGCCTTCCAGGCCTCGGCCCCGCCCATCAGGATCGCCTTTAATTTCATATCCTCGACGAATTTGACCATCCCCCGGATGTCGCGTTCGCGGTCGACCGTGAAGATGATCGGTTTCTCGCCCCGGATGTAGGGGATCATCGCCTCCATCTTCAGATCCAGCGGATGAAAGGGAAGGCTGTTGTCGGCGGCGTAGGCCTCCCGGGCCTTGGCGTAGGCGGCGGCATCGTCAAAGATCTTCTTCAGATCCTCGACGTTCCGGTCGCGCTGTTTGACGGCCTGACTGAATTCGATGAAACGCGGCCCGACACCCGGAGTGAAACCGGCGAAAGTCGAAACGCGCGGAAAATTGACGACCAGCGCAAAAGTCGGAGCGACGGCCATCTCGGCCTGCGTCGAACCGTTCAGATTGATGACTGCGGCCTGTCCCGAAATAAGCCCGCTGATCGGCATCGAAAGAACGGTCGTGATGCCGTTGACCCGCGTTATGTTGATGTGCGAACTGTGCGGGTTGATACCGAGAACGGCCTTGGCGTTGGAATTCATATTGCCGGTTTCGGCCACATCGACCGTGCCGTTGACGCCGTTTCCGATCTCCAAAAGGCCCATATAGGTCGATGCGTCGATCATTCCCGGATAAATGCTGAGTCCTTTGCCGTCGATCACTTCGACGCCGCCGCCGGGGCGGATGTTACTGCCGAGCGTTTCGATCTTGCCGTTGCGGATGATGATGGTCCCGTTTTCGATGGTCTCGCCCGAAACCGTCACGATCCGGGCGCCGGTGACGGCAAAAGTGCCGGCCCGACCGGTCAGATTCTGGTCCGCACCTCCGTTCTGAGCCAAAGCAGTGAGCGGTAAGCAGAAAGCGGTAAGCAGTAAAACCAGAAACCCGAAAAACGGCTTTCCCTTCCCGAAATTCGTAAGTCGTGTATCGCGATTCGTAATTTTCATTGCTGTCCCTCCCGGCCGGGTTCTTTTTCCTTCGGCTCTTCTTTGGGTTTACCGGCCTTGCCGCGTTTTTCGGGCGGAAGATTGGCTTCGGCCTTTTCCAGTTCCTCGCGTTCTTTTTGAAGCTGTTCGCGCATGGCGATGTCGCGGGCCCGGTCGAAAAACACCTCGCCTTCGATCATCGTGATTTCCGGGTGCGAATAGGGACTGAAGGGATGCCCGCTCCAGATGACCAGATCGCCGTCCTTGCCGACCTCGATCGAGCCGGTCCGTTTGTCGATCCCCAGTTGCTTGGCCGGGTTGAGGGTGATCATCTTGAGGGCGTCTTCTTCGGGAACCCCGCCGTATTTCATCACCTTGGCCGCGTCCAGATTGAGCCGGCGCATCCTCTCGCCATCGTCGGAATTGATCGACACGACAACCCCGTTCTTCCAGAGAATGGCGGCGTTATAGGGAATGGCATCGTAGGCCTCCATCTTGTAGCCCCAGTAATCGGCGAAGATCGAAACCCCGGTCCCGCGTTTGGCGATTTCCGGAGCGATCTTGTAGGCTTCGAGACCGTGTTGCAAGGTGGCCACCCGGAAACCGAATTCGTCGGCCAGAAGAAGCAAATTCAGATGCTCGTCCGAGCGATAGCCGTGGGCGTGAACCAGACGTTTTCCTTCGAGGACTTCGACCAGCGGCTCCAGTTCGAGATCGCGGCGCGGGGGAACCTTGGTTTTTTTGGCTCGGTAATCGTCCCAGGCCTTTTTGTAATCGCGGGCCCGCGTAAAAGCGTCGCGCATCACTTCGATGGTCCCCATCCGGGTCGCCGGATAACGGCGCTGACCGGACTGGAGATTGGAATTTGACCGTTTGACGTTTTCGCCGAGGGCGAACTTGATTCCCGGCGGCGCGTCCGGGATCAGAAAATCCTCGATCGGGCGGCCCCATTTGAACTTGACCACCGTGTTCTGCCCGCCGATCGGATTGGCCGAACCGTGAAGCAGATTGGCGGCCGTCACGCCCCCGGCCAGAGCCCTGTAGATCGTCACATCGGTCGGATCGAGGACATCGCGGATCCGGGCCATCGACGTGACGGCGTAGGAAAACTCGTTGACGGCATCGATCATCGCGTGCGAATGGCAGTCGATGATGCCGGGAGTCAGGAATTTTCCGGTCCCGTCGATGATCTGGGCGTCGTCGGGAGCCTTCAGATTGCGGCCGATCTCGGCGATCTTCCCGTTTTTGATCAGCACGTCCCGGTTTTCAAAAGTGCCGTTGGCGGCCGTCATAACGGTCGCATTGCGGATCAAAACGTCCTTTTTTCGCTGGGCCGGAACCGAAATGCTCAATCCGGACAGCAGTAAAATACCGATAAAAAGGATAGCTTTTATTTTTTTCATCTCATCCTCATGAATACTGTGTAAATTAAAAAAACTATAGTTTAGTGATGGGTGATGGGTGATGGGTGAAAAGTTAAACAGATAATATCAGACAGTAGATCCCGATATTCAGACAATTAAGTTTTATCCCATCACCCATCACTTATCACCCATCACAAATTTAACAAAACTTCAGTTTTTTAAATTTACAGAGTAATGAATTCGTTTCTTAAAAAAATCAATTGGCGTAACCCCTAATTTGCTTGTAACTTTCCACCTGATCTGGAGACAGGATCCTTTTCATCTCCAGATGGGCGCGCAGATGGACGTTCCTCAGATCTCCCTGAAGCGCGGCGATCTCGCGCGTCTTTTCCCGCAAGGTCTGGTCGTCGATCCTTTCCCCGGCGAAAAAGGCGTCGAGTTCTCTCTCCCGATCGACGATCCGTTTTCCGAGATCGATCGCCTCGGACTTCATTTTTTGAAAGGACTCCTCGACCCGTTTCTCCTGTTCGGCCGTCAAGCTCAGCTTTTCCCTGTTTTCCAGAACGTGCTTCGGCCCCGGAAAACCGTTCAGTTCGGCCGCTTTGGCCAGCCCCAGACCGTCGCCGTCGAGGTATTTCTGAATGTCCTCATCGCTGATCGCCTTGACGGTTTGCTTTTCCTGCCCGGCGTAGGGCGAATGCCCGTGATGCGCGTTCTCATGGGAGCAAGCCGAAAAAGACAACAAAATCGCCGAAAGAAAAAAAACTGCTTTTTTCATAACAAGCGCCTCCTCACGGGTTTTTCGTTCCGCTGAAGGTGATCGTTCCCTGCGGCGAGGAGATGGTCCCCTCGATCTGGTTGCCGGTCGTTTTTCCGGTAAAGAAGATGTCAAAGGTCTGCCCCTGAAACTCGACCGTCGTGGCGAAGGTGAAGCCCTCGGCCGTGACCTTGCCGTCGCGGACCTCGGAGGTCCCGAGCGAGGTCTGAAGACTTCCGCTGAGAACGGCGGTCTGCTGGTTGAGGATCAGGGTTCCCGGCAAAGGCATTCCCGGAACGTCGATGTTGATCTGATAAGTGCCGCCGATCTGCGGAACGCCTCCGGGCGTTCCCGCTCCGCCGCCGGGCGTTCCCGCGCTGGCCGGGGCTTTCGGTTTTTCCTTTTGTTCAAAGAGTTTTCCGTCCACAAAAACGTGGGTGATGGTCCGGTCCTTGTCGAACATATCGCCCCGGAAAACCACCAGATTGGCGATCTTGCCGGTTTCGATCGAACCGAGCCGGTTGTCGATGCCGAGGATCTCCGCCGCCCCAATGGTCAGCGCCCACAGGGCATCGTCCTTGGCCAGACCGTTTTCGGTTGCGATGACGACGTTGCCGAGGAAGTCTTTTGACAGATTCTTGATCCCGTCGGTCTGAAAAGCGAATCGGACGCCGGCCTGTTTGAGCCGGGCCGCGTTTTTCGGCGCTTCCACCCGGAGACGCAGCGTTTCCAGACTTTCCGGGTCCTCGTCCTTGGAAGCCGCCAGCGTGCGGACCGGAAAATTGAGCGAAACCAGAACGGGAACGTCCTGTTCCTTGAGCCGGGCGGCCACCTTCCAGGCTTCCCTGCCGCCCGAGATGATCGCCTTGAGTTTGAACTCGCGGGCCAGATCGAGCGTGCGGATGATCTCCCGCTCGGTGTTGGCGTTGAAAACGACCGGCATCTGCCCGTTGACGACCGGGATCAACGCCTGCAATGAAGCGTCGGCCTCGGGCCGCCTGATCCCGCGCGGGTTGGCGGCGTACATTCTTTGGATCTCCTGAAGGCGTTGGGCGTCGAGGAACATCTGCCGCAACGCGGAAAAGGTTCCCATCAAAGATGTCGGATAGGTTCCGCCCCGCAATGTCGTATAGGTTACGTGTTCGGCGAAGGGCGACCGGATGATCATCGATGAAACCGAATCTCCGGCCAGATCGATGATCGCCGACTGGCCGTTGAAAATTCCGTCCGCGCCGACCGTCAGAGCCGTCGTGATCCCGGCGTTGCGCTGGGTTTCGAACTGCGCCTCGCCCGCTTTAAGTTCGTCAAAGGCGGCTTCCTCGGGCTGGAGTCCTTCGGGATAATTGGAGTTCGACTCCGGCCCCTGCGACTGTCCCTGTCCGCCGCCGCCGCCGCCGCCGCCGCCACCGCGCTGCGGGGCTCGGGGGGCGATCCCAAGATTCGAATAGGCGTCGATAAAGCCGGGATAAATCGTCAACCCTTCGCCGTCGATGGTTTGAGCGTCGGCCGGAACCTTGGCATTGTCATCGACCGCCTCGATCAGCCCGTCGCGGATGACCAGAGTCCCCCTCTCGATCGTCTTGCCGGAAACGGTCACGATCCGGGCCCCGGTTATGGCAAAAACGTCGGGCCGGTATTGCTGGGCCTGAACGGACAGAACAATCCCCGCAAACGCAAAAATTGCGGCAGAAAAGCGCAAAATCATTTTTTTCATAACTTTTTTAGCGGATAGAAATTTTTACGAAACTGCAAATTTTTTACGATATTGTAAAACAAAAGGTTTCAAAATGGAAAACCCCGACATTTCTTCAGCTTTTTTTCTTTTACAACCACGGCAAAAAGGACCCGAAGTTATTTTTGTTTTCCTTCTTGAAAGGGCCGGATTCTGCGATTTACAAAACCTTTTTGTCATTAAAAAAACCGGAAAAGAGAAGAAATGCCCCGAAGAAATCCTTATCAACTTCGCCTCCTCGATGATGAATTCACCCGTTTCCGATTTACCAATTTTGGCCCGGCATATTAACATTAAAACATATGAGCGCCATTGTTCTATTTGACGGGGTCTGCAACTTCTGTAACGACTGGGTCAATTTCATCATCGAACGCGACCGAAAGGATCATTTCAAATTCGCGCCCCTCCAATCGGATACGGCGCGGAGGTTTCTGGAAGAACATAATGTCGATCCGGAGGAAACCGATTCGGTGGTCGTCATCGAAAACGAAAAGGCCTACACCTATTCGACGGCCGCCCTCCGGATCACCAGAGGACTCGGCGGCTTGTGGGCCGTCTTTTACGCCCTGATCATCGTTCCGAAACCGATCCGCGACGCCGTTTACAAATGGATCGCCGGAAACCGTTACAAATGGTTCGGCAAAAAGGAGGCCTGCATGATCCCGACGCCCGAGGTGAGGGAGAAATTTTTGAGCTAACGGAATTTAACTAACGGATAATTGATAACGGATAATGGATAATTGCCGGTCGGTGGATGGAAAAATTATCCATTATCCGTTATCAATTATCAATTATTTATTAAATATTATGAAAGCAATCTGGAACGGAGAGGTCATCGCCGAATCGGACGACACGGTCGTCGTCGAGGGAAATCATTATTTCCCGGAAGATTCGATCAAAAAGGAACACTTCAAACCGAGCGAAACGCACACGGTCTGCGGTTGGAAAGGAACGGCCAGCTACTACGATGTGGTCGTGGGCGGCCGGACCAACCCGGACGCCGCCTGGTTTTACCCGGACGCCAAAGATGAGGCCAAAAACATCGAAAATCGGGTCGCCTTCTGGAAAGGCGTCGAGGTTTCGGAATAAAGCCGGGAGCGCAGGCGTCCCGCCTGCCATGAGCGCGAAAACGCGAACGAAAGTCGGCCAATAAAGCCTTTTGAAGGCGCCCCTATTACGTCGCCTGAGCGACGTTGGCAGGCGAGACACCTGCGCTCCCGGAGAATTTTATGTTTAGTTTAGATACATTGGATTACGAAAGACTTCTCGCGCTCGTCGCCCGCAACGCCCAGACTCCGATGGGACGGCGGCGACTGGAATCTTTGCGCCCGCTGACCGGCAAACTCGAATTGGAGCGGGATCTGGCGGCCGTTTCCGAGACCGTTCTGCTGAGTCAAACCGACGTCGTCTGGCGTTTTTCCGAACTCGAAGACCCGGCCGAGACGATCGCCATCCTGAGGATCAAAAACGCCGCGCTCGAACCGCAATCGCTGCTGGAGATGACCCGTTTGTGCAATCAGGCACTTTTCGCCCGCTCGGTCATCTCGCCCGAAAAGGAAAACGCCCCGACGCTCTGGCGCCTGGTAGAAAACATTCCCAAAACGCTTTTCGACGTCCTCGCCCGGATCAACAAAAAGATCCTCCCGAGCGGCGAACTGGACGATTCGGCCTCGCCCGAACTGTCCCGCATCCGGCGCGAGTTGGGTGCCCAGAGAGGCCGCTTGCAAAAGTCTCTGGAAGCGGTCATGCGGAGCAAAGGGGACGCCATTCAGGATCAGATCGTCACGGTCCGCAACGAGCGCTACGTGATTCCGGTCAAATCCGATTTTTCCGGCAAGGTTCAGGGCGTCGCCCACGGCTCTTCGTCCTCCGGCGCGACCGTTTTCATCGAACCGCTCGAAGCCATCGAGGCCAACAACGAACTGCAAAAACTAAAGGGCAAAGAAGAGCGCGAGGTGGCCCGCATCCTGTTCGCTCTGACCGAAGACCTGCGCGAAAACCTGCCCGGCATCGAAGCGGCCGTCGAAGCGGTCGCCGAACTCGATTTCATCAAATCAAAAGTGGAATTCGCCCGCGCCTACGACGCCGTCGTCCCCGCCATCTCGGAGGACGAAACCCTCGAACTGACCAACGCCCGCCACCCCTTGCTGGAGGAAACATTAAGAAATTCATCGATCCCCGACAACGAGGAAGAAAATCCAAAATCCAAAACCCGAAATCCAAAATCAGAAGGAATTGTCCCCGTCAGTTTCAAACTGACCAAAACCGAGTCGGTCATGATCATTTCCGGGGCCAACGCCGGAGGAAAAACCGTCGTGCTGAAAACGGCCGGACTTCTGAGCCTGATGGCCGTCTCGGGTCTTCCGGTTCCGGCCAAAACGGCCCGCGTTCCCTTTTACCGTTCGGTGCTGGCCGACATCGGCGACCACCAATCGCTGTCGGCCAATCTCTCGACCTTTTCGTCGCACATCTCGAACATCGCCGGGATGATGAGCGAATGCCGTGCGCCTTCTCTGGTTCTGCTCGACGAGGTCGGAACCGGGACCGACCCGGATGAAGGCTCGGCGCTCGGGGTCGCCATCGTCGATCATTTCCGCCGCCGATGCTCGGCGCAGGTGATGGCCTCGACCCATTACCGGGGACTGAAGATCTACGCCGCCAACGACCCGGAGGTGATCAACGCATCGGTCGAATTCGACGAAAAAACGCTCCAACCGACCTATCGCCTCCTGACCGGTCTGGCCGGCGCTTCCTCCGGCATCGAGATCGCCCGCCGTTTCGGCATCCGCGACGAGGTGATCGAAAAGGCCAGGAAAAATCTCGACATCTCCGCCCGCGAAGCCGAAAGTTATCTGAGCAAACTGCAAAAGGAAACGACCGATGCCGAAGATCTTCGCCGCGCCCTTGAAGAGGAACGCGAGGCGGTCGCCCAGAAATACGCCACCCTCGACATCGAGATGCGCAAACGCGAAAAGGAACGCCAGCGCGAATTTGAACGGGAACTCTCGGAAACCGTCGAGGGCTTCGAGCGGCAATCGAGGGCCTTTATCAAAACCATCGAAGACAAGGCTCTCAAAAACAAACTGGAAAAGGAACGCCTGGCCCGCAAGGCCGAACTGAGCCGGGCCGTTTTTTCCCGCGTTTCCAAATCGGAACCGTCCGCCGTGGCCGATGGGCCGACCGCCAAAATCACCAATCTGCCGGTGACCGAAGGAACCCAGGTTCTGACGCCTCTCGGCAAGGTCGGCAAAGTTGAGAAGATCGACGGCCAAACGGCCGAGGTCCTGGTCGGAGCGATGCGGCTCAGGGAAAAACTCTCGAACCTGAAAGCCGTCGCCGGGCAAAGCGGCCCGCAGGCCGAAACCCGGGGTCAGAAGTTGCAGAAACAGGCCAAAGATTCCAACCTGAGGCTCGACACCCGCGATATGAACGCCGAACTCAACCTGATCGGCCAGACGACCGCCGACGCCGAATACGAACTCGACAAATTCCTCGACGAAGCCTACATCGCCGCCCTGCCGCGCATCCGCATCATTCACGGTTTCGGCACCGGCGCATTGAAGAATTTCGTCCACCATTTCCTCAAAAACCACCCGCACGTCGAAAAATTCGGCTTCGCCCCGCAAGATCAAGGCGGAAACGGGGCGACGATTGTCGAGTTGAAGAAATGAGAAAAACTAGTTTTTTTCTAAAACCGAAATCCCGGGTAATGTTACAATTGGCAAAAAGAAAAAGGTGTGCCCGTATGAGATGTAAAACTTATTTTTTACCGATGGTAGGCGTTTTCCTCCTGGTGACCGGTTTTCAGATAAATCTCTTCGCGCAAAATGTAAGGAACAATGAACAACCGACGGAAAACTGGTTGAAGGAATATTCCGGTTTCTCTTCGGAATATTTGTACCATCGGTTTGACCGTTATTCAAAGGAAGACATCGCCCGATTCCAGCAAAAATTCGATGGATTGGTGGATTTTGAAAAGGCTGATGAATGGGAAGGAGTTTATTTCGACGATGTTGACCCGGTCGGTTTTTCGCAATTCCGGTGGAAAAAAAATTCGGGTTTTTTGAGTTTTTACATTTATACCTGCCTTCCGGAACTTCGTTCAATTGATTACGGCCAAATAGCGGTTTCGGCCGATTCCATTTTACTTTTACCCGAAACCGCCCCCGATTCGCCGCGCAGGTCTCTGCCGGTCAAATACATCAAGGTAAAATGGAACGACCGCCATTATCTGGTCGGAGAATCCTCCCTGCTGGCTTTTGCGGAAAAGGCCGCTGGAATCTATTCCGATTCTGAGAACGGAGAAAATGAGCAATTTCAACGTTGGAGCGATTTCTGGGTCACGGGAGATCTGACTCAAGATCTGGCGGGTTTACCGGAATTTCCGGCTAAATACAAGAAGTTTGAACGCAATCCGATAATCGGTCGGATAATTTCCATCAGTCAAAAAAAAGTCATTGATCAATTTGAACTCGAAAACCGTTTTTATTCTTCTCCGGTCGCCGTTTACAATGTAAAGATCAACGTCGGCAAAAAACACGGAGTCAAAAGAGGCCTGACCTTTTTGATCGATGAGATCGAAGAAACGATCCTGATAACCGAAGTCAATCAAAACAGTTCGGTCGGGGTCCTTGTCAGAAATTTGCCCGAAGATAATTCGGAGGATTGTCGCGGTGAAAATGGGGATGAGATCCCCTGTCCGGAAATCAAAAAAGGTTTGAGGGTTTCCACTCAGGTCGGTCAGATGTACTTAAATTAAAATTCTCAACCGGTTTTTGCAGATGCTCTACCCGCAATTTTTCATTGATGATCTCAAGGACCGCGCCGATCTGGTGCGGATCATTGAGCCTTACGCGCCGCTCAAGAAAAAAGGGGCCAACTGGATGGCCTGCTGTCCGTTTCATCAGGAAAAAACGCCTTCGTTTTCGGTCAATCCCCAGAAGGGTTTCTACAAATGCTTCGGGTGTTTGGAGGAAAACGAATTGATTTGGACCGACAAAGGCTTAAAACCGATCGGAGAAGTTTGTTTCTGCGATAAGGTGATTGATTCATTTGGCAATTTAAAGCCGATAATCAATATCATTCATAAAACCTCGGATCATCTGATCGGAATCTCGACCGCAATGTTTCGCTATGATCCTTTGTGGCTGACCCCTGACCACACCTGTATTTTTGTTCGTCAGGAAGATGCAATTACCAATCTTCCTTATTTATGCCGAACGAAAAAACGTTTAAGGTTTTTTTCAGCCCGCAAACGTGCCAAGCGCTCAAAAAAATATCAAAATGCCCTGAAGTTAACCGAAGGAAATGCCGGTCAATTGAAGGTTGGCGATTATCTGGCCTTCCCGGTCATTTCCGAAGCTTTTCGAAGAAATCAGCCCTTAAAAGCTGACGGCATTATTAATCCGAAAAAAAATCTCGTTAACGGGTATCGTATTAAAGAACTTCACATAAATGAAAAAACCGCCCGACTTTACGGCCTATGGCTGGCGGAAGGTTCCGTCGGACGCGGTTTTGTCCGTTGGACCTTTGGAGCAAACGAAATTCATTTAGCGGAAGAAGTTGTTTCAATTCTGAAAAACGAATTCAAACTGGACAGTTCAATTTACCGTCGCCAGCCTGATAAGAACATTTGTGAGGTAAATTGCAGTAAAACCGATCTGGCAAAGCAGTTGGTTCATTGGTTCGGTAAGGGTGCAGAAAACAAAAAAATCCCTTCTGAAAGCCTTTATTGGTCGATTGATGCACAAAAGGCTTTTCTGAACGGTTATCGGGATGGTGATGGAAATCGGGTTGGATTATCTCGTTCTGTCTCGCGCAAACTTTCCTACGGGCTTTTTGCTTTGTCGATTCAAACGAAAGAATTTATTTCACTTTTACGAAATGATGAATATATTGACAAAAACAAACAAATCCATCGGGAATACTGGACTCAATATCCGCGAATGCGTGAAAGTTTGGGTGGGTTTTACGAAACCATTGATGGAACGGAATATTACCTGACCCAAATTAGTGAGATAAAAAAGAAAAAAGAATTAAGCAAGGTGGTGGACATTACGGTCGAAGAGACAAATTCTTTTACTACAAAACTTGCTGCCGTTCACAACTGCGGAAAAGGAGGGTCGGTCTACAATTTTCTGATGGAGATCGAGGGGTTGTCGTTTCCCGAAGCCGTCAAAAGAGTCGCCGAGATCACCGGCGTTCCGCTGCCCGAACCGGTCGATGACGATAATTTCAAGCGCAACAAAAAGCGGCGCGAGGAGCGGAAAAAACTGGCCGATGAGGTCATCGAACTCAATCAGATCGCGCTCGGTTTTTGGGAAGAACACCTCAACGACGACAATCCGCATTCGAAGGCCGCGCTCGAATATCTCCGGTCGCGCGAGCTGGACGAAGAGACGATCAAACGGTTTCGGATCGGTTTTGCGCCCGACAGCTGGGATTCGCTTTTGAATCTTTTGAAGGGAAAAGGGGCGGACGAAAAACTGATCGGGCAGAGCGGTCTGGTTTCGATCAACGAGGAAAAGGATCGGATCTACGACCGATTTCGCGGGCGGATCATCTTTCCGGTCCTCGACATCAAGGGCGATCCGGTCGCTTTCGGCGCGCGCATTTTGGGCAAGGGCGAACCGAAATACCTCAATTCGCCGGAAACTCCGGCCTACATCAAGGGCGAGCATCTGTACGGGCTTTTCCAGAACCGCGACGAGATCCGCCGCCGGAAATTCTCCATTCTGGTCGAAGGCTACCTCGATCTGATCGCGCTTTATCAGTTCGGGGTCCGCAACACGGCGGCCAGTCTGGGGACGGCGCTGACCGAAAAGCAGGCCAAATTGCTCGGCAGGTTTGCCAAGCAAGTGGTTGTTAACTATGATGGAGATGAAGCAGGAGTAAAGGCGGCACGAAGAGCTATTGATACGCTGTTGGAGGCGGATTTCGATATCAAAGTCCTGGTATTGCCGGATGGCAAAGACCCCGATGATTTCATCCGAGAAAACGGCGCGGACGGCTACAACCACTTAAGAGGACAAGCCTTTCCTTATTTACAATTCGTTTTAGAGCATATTGCCGGGACGCGCAGTCTCGCTTCGCCCAGAGGGAAAGCCGAAGCGATCGAGGACGTCATTCCGGTGTTGTCGGCTGTTCGTAACCCGATTCAAAAACGCGAATCGTTCGATCAGGCGATGGATTTTTTGCGGGTCGAGGACGCCATCTTAAAACGCGATCTGTGGCGTTCGGTCAAGGCCGGTTCGCGAATCGAGACCGAGACCGTCAAACAGCAGGTCGCCCGGGCGACGCAGGCCAAGATGACCGTCGCCGAACAGCGTCTGCTCGAGCTTTTGATCTACGACCGGGAACTTAGCGAGATCATTTTGCCGCAGATCGAAGAGACCGATTACGAAACCCTGGCCACGGCCACGGTTTTCCGGGGGCTTTTCCAAATCCGCCAAGACGGTCTGGAGGTTTCCGGCGAGAATCTTCTGGCTCTGACCGAAGACGATCCCGGGGCGGCCGACTTCGTTCCCGTTCTTTTGATGAGCGAACCGGCCCGCGATGAGGGAGAAGCGATCGACGAGGTTCTGGCGGAAGCCGAAAATTGCGTCGTCACGCTCCGCGCGATGGCGATCAACCGGAAAATTCTGGAGATCAGCCAGGAGATGGTCTTCGCCGAACAAAACGAAGACTTCGCTTTGCGCGACCAGTTGGTCACCCAGCAGATCGAATTGGCCCGTTTGAAAAGGGATCTGGAAAAAAAGATGATTTGATTTCGGGTTTCGGATCTCGGATTTTCCTTTTATCGGGGTCGGTTTTGGGCCGGGCCGATCGGTCTTTTTCGGAGAGCGGACGGTTGTTTTTCGGCGGGACGGGGCAGGAGGCGGAATTTGCGGGAAATCGGTAATTATTGCTTATTTTTTGGATTATTCGGGCTCGGTTCTTTAATTTTGCGGAGAAAGCTGTTATATTTTTTGGTTTCGTTTCCGTTTGAAACTTTTTCACCAGAAGGGGCGTTAAATTAAAATTTGCGAACAACGATTTAAGGTTACGGATAATCAAATTTTTTACAAAAATATATATGGCAGAATACGACGATAAAGAAGATTTAAAAGAAGATTTAATGGATCGGTTGATCGCGCTCGGCTCGAAAAAGAAATTTTTGAGTTTCGACGTTTTAAACCGTGAGATTCCCAATAAAATGATGTCGCCCGATGAGATCGAAGATGTTTTAAGCCGTCTCGAAGGCGCCAATATCACCGTCGCCGATGCCGATCAGCTCCTTTTGGAACAGGCGGCCCAACTGGCGATGGACGACGACTCGGATGATGATGAAGATCCGGATCTCGACCTTTCGGCCGGAACGCTCGACAAATCTAATGATCCGGTCCGGCTCTACCTGCGCGAAATGGGCGTCGTCCCGCTTTTAACCCGCGAGGGCGAGGTGGTTATCGCCAAACGGATCGAACGCGGGATCATCAAAACCCAAAAAGCGATCTCCCGTTCGCCGATCGCGGTCGAACGGCTTCTCAAGATCGGCAAGGAACTCGAAGCCGGCAAGGCCAACATCCGCGAGATCGTCAAGTTTTCCGAACAGGCCGAACTGACCGGCGAAGAAGACAAGGTCGATGAATATCTGCGGTGGACCCTGGAAGGCATCGAACACATCGAGGAAAATTACAACAAGGCCGTCAAGACGCTGGAAAAAATGCGCGACGAGCAGAAGAAATCCAAGGGCAAACCGAGCAAAAAGATCCGCGGTCTGCGCCGTCAGGTCGCCCGCTATCGGATCGAGGTCGCCCAGGAGATCAAACAGCTCGATCTGACGGATCGGGCGATCCAGCTTTTGATCAACGCCATTCGCCGGGTTTCCGACGACATCCGCAAATCCGAACGGGTCATCCGCAAGGCCGAGGAAAGGCTCGAAGAGAAAAAGGTTTCGGCCGAAGAGAAAAAAGAACTCAGCAAAAAGATCGCCGAAGCGCGCGAGAAGATCGAGGTCATCGAGGACAAGTATCATCTGTCGGCCGCCCGGATCAAGCGTTCGCTGCAAAAGATTCTGATCGGCGAACAGGAGACCGGACAGGCCAAGCGAGAGCTGGTCGAGGCAAACCTCCGTCTGGTCGTTTCGATCGCCAAAAAATACACCAACCGGGGTTTGCAGTTTCTCGATCTGATCCAGGAGGGCAACATCGGTCTGATGAAGGCCGTCGATAAGTTCGAATGGCGGCGCGGTTACAAGTTTTCGACCTACGCCACCTGGTGGATCCGTCAGGCCATCACCAGAGCCATCGCCGATCAGGCGCGGACCATCCGGATCCCGGTTCATATGATCGAAACGATCAACAAACTGATCCGCACCTCGCGGGCGCTGGTTCAGGAACTCGGGCGCGAACCTTCGAGCGAAGAGATCGCCAAAAAGATGGACATCTCGGTTTCCAAGGTGCGCAAAGTGCTGAAGATCGCTCAGGAGCCGATCTCTTTGGAAACGCCGATCGGCGAAGAAGAGGACTCGCATCTCGGAGATTTCATCGAGGACAAATCGATCCTCAATCCGGCCGAGTCGGTGACTTTCTCGAATTTGAGGGAAATAACCGACGAGGTCTTAGCGACCCTGACGCCGCGCGAGGAAAAGGTCATCAAGATGCGTTTCGGCCTCGGCAATACGGGATCGGAACACACCCTCGAAGAGGTCGGCCAGCATTTCGCGGTAACGCGCGAGCGCATCCGGCAGATCGAGGCCAAGGCCCTCAGGAAACTGCGCCATCCGTCGCGTTCGCGTCGGCTGAAGGCCTTTTTGGAAGGAAAACAATAACTCCGATTTCGGATTGACAGATTTCATTATCGCCGGGAATGCAACTCAGTGTGCGCTCCCGGCGATAGTTTTTTTTTCCGTTGGAAGCGGCGTTCAAACGGCTTTTTTACGGCAAAAAACGCCGGGCGGGACTAATTTCTGATGACCCGGAAACCCAGATTGAAAAAGCGAACGGCGGGTTTGTCGTAGTAACGATTGGCCGAACGCAGGAGACCGCCGACAATGTCCCAACTGCCGCCGCGATTGACCCGGCTTGAACCCGATGCCGCCGTCTTCGGGTCGGTTTCCGGACTCCTCTTATAATATTCGGGATCATACCCATCCTCCACCCATTCCGACACATTACCGTGCATATCGGACAATCCCCAACCGTTCGAACTTTTGGTTCCGACTTCGTGTGTTCGATTGCCGGAATTTTTTTGATACCAGGCCAACGAATCCAATTGGCCCGCGTAATCACCGTCTGTTCCGGCCCGGGCCGCATATTCCCACTCCGCTTCGGTTGGCAACCGGTAAGTATAGCCGTCATTCTGAGCATTTAGTTTCGAGATGAACTGCCGGGCGTCATCCCACGAAACGTAATACATCGGAAAATCCGGCCCTTCGCCGTATAAAGGCAAACCGGAACCGGCTTTATCTCTTTGCTGTCGCAAGGTCGTTCCCATCACCGCCTGCCATTGGGCCTGCGTCACCTCAGTCGTCTGCATCCAGAATCCCCGGCTGATCTTGACCTTGTGAACCGGCTTTTCATCGGCATCCCCGTTGTCTGAGCCCATCTCGAAATCTCCCGCCGGAACATACACGAAACTCATCTCGACATTCCCGCGCAAAATCGTTTTCCGGATCTTCTCATTCGCTTTTGGCTCAACATTTGCGCCCGAATCTTTCGGCAAGGAAATGATGTTTTTTTCGGCCAAAGCCAGTTGACGCAATTTGACCTGAGCGGCCGGGGCATTGGCACCGTTGGGAAACTCCTTCAAATAGGCCTCCAGCCTCGCCTTGTCATTTGATTCTTTGGCCGACTGCCAGACCAATTCTTCCAACCTGAGTTTGGCCCGGCCGGAATTGGGGCCGTCGGGAAAGTTTTCCAGAAAAAGGCGCAAGAGCAGTTCTTTATCGCTGTTTTTAACCTGCTCCCAGGCCTCGCCCTCCTCTTCGGTCTTGCTTTTGATGCGGTTTATCTTTTCCGGCTCTTTTTTTCGATCGGCGACGGCGACCTCCGCTCTCGGCTCGGTAAAATAAAACTCGCCCCGCAGGGAAGAAGACGTCCATGGAATCTGTGTGCCGCCCGAGGATCGATCAACTCCGATCGTCACCTGTTTGAAGGCTTCTTCAATCTTCAAACCGGGCTGTTTGATGTACTTGAGAAGCTGCGAAGTGTAAAGACCGTTGCGCCCCGTCCCGTCCGAAGCGGTTCGGCCGGGCGAGGTGGCATAGGCGATAAAGGTTCCGGTCGGAGCCGTCACCTGCGCCAGACCGGTTTCGTCGGCTCCCCGGTTCCACGAACGGGCAAACGGATTATTGCGACAGGCGTCCAGAATGACTATGTTCAGACCGTTGTTGGCGGTCGCCATTTTTTGCAGGACCAGATCGAGTTGCAGAGTGTAAAAGGCCACCTCGTCTTCGCGCGGAATATCGGCATCCACCGGAACCAGAAAATTACGACCGCTGACCTGAACGCCGTGCCCGGCGTAATAAAAAAGCCCGACTCCGCCGTTGGCCCGGAGTTTATCGCCGAATTCGCGCACTTTATCGATCATCTCCCGCAAATTGAGATCGGTCCCGGAGATGACCTCAAAACCGAGTTGGTCCAAAGCCGCGGCCATATCGGTCGCATCATTGACCGAATTGACGAGTTTTCGGGCCGTTGTGTAATTGGCATTGCCGATCACGAGGGCGGTGCGTTTTTGCGGTTCGGAGCCTTTCTGGATCAATTCCCGGCCCCTCTGCCCGAGGACCGGCTGGAGCCCGGAAAACCAAACCGCCAGGAAGAGGCCGAAAGTAAAAAATCTTTTTCCCATATCTTGTTCCGCTCCCGATTTTTTTCCCGGCCGTTTCACCCATAAAACCGATTTTTCCAATGCTTTTATCGGCCGGAGGTCGGCATCGGCAAAACGGCCCCCCTCGAATCCTAACGATGTTCGAGTTCGATCAGATAAACGGCCGAATCGCCCTGGAAATTTACTTTTGTCAGTTTCTTTTCCGTCTCTTTCGAAGCCTCGGTCTTTTTATTGCGCTCTTCTTCGAGATAGCTTTTAAGCCGGTTGAGCAGATCCGGATCGGTCAGTTGTCCGGTGTCGCTTTCAAAGGCGTCGTCGCGCGATTTTTCCAGAAAGTCCAGCTTCTCAGCGGTCCAGATCATCCAGAAGTTCTCCGTTCCGGCCTGACCGCCGAACTCGTTCCAACCGGTTTCGTACCTCGTCTCGCCCTTGACCTCGGCCCGGCCGTCGTTGCGAACCGGGGTCGGGAAAAGAATGTTGTAGATCTTTTCTCCCTTGTCATCGAGTCCTTCGGCGAAAATATATAAATATCCCTCGCCGGGCGGCGTGAAACGCATCTGGAACTGGTAACCGGTTTCGAAGATCTCCTGACCGCTCGATTCGAACGGCTCCTGATACTTCTGCCCGTTGCGCATCTTTTGGACCAGCAGTGAATAGTCCATGGAACGCCCCGATCCCGGAGCGGGCGGTTCCATCTCCGGAGATTTGTCGCCTCCGGGTTTGTCGGTGCCGACCGGGTTCGGATTCTCGCCGCCTTTGCCCGGAGTGTTATTCGAGACCACCGGATCGGTCGGCCAATTCTTCCAGACGAGCCAGCCGCCGAGCCCCATAACCGCCAGAAATACAAAGGCCAGAGCCGCCGCAAACAGGGGCTTCGCAATTGAACCTCCGCCGGTTACCGGCGGGGGTTGGGGCGGATAGATCGAATCGAGCGGTTCGGTGAAAGAAGCGGCCTCGGTTTTTGCCGGCTCGGCCTCTCGGTCTTCGCCCGCCGGTTCCAGCTCATCGGTCGGAAGATCGGCAAAGGAAACGGTCTCCTCGACCGGTTGAGATTTGACCCGTCCAAATTCCTCCGCCCGTTGATCCAAAAGCTCGGTCGAATCATCAACCGGAATCCGGACGTTTTCCGGCTTCTGGATGGGAATATGCTCGGGCCGGAGCGGAACGGTCTTGTCGTGCGTGATCGAAGGCGCCTCCACATCCTGCGTTGTGGTCGGCAAAGCCACATCCCGCGTTGCGGAAGGTGAATCCGGTATCTCGAGAGCTTCGAGCGCCCGGCGCATCTCACCGGCCGTCTGAAAGCGGTTTTCCGGCAGGATCTCCATACAACGCTCGACGATCGCCGCCAGAGCGTCGGGAATCTCCGGGTTGAGCGTCTGACAGGGAGGAAGCGGTTCGGGCTTTCCAGACCAGATGGCGTGGGCCCGAACGGTGGCGGTCGCTTTTTCCGGCGAATAACCGGTGAGCAGGTGATAGAGCGTCGCTCCCAGACTGTAGATGTCGCTGCGGGCGTCGGTTTTGTTGTCGAGAAATCTCTCCAAAAAAGGAGAATCGGTCGATTGAAGCAGTAAAAAGGAATTGGTATCGACCCGCAGGATCTGTTCGAGCGGCGCGTAAAAAGGCGTAAATCCGGTGACGCTCTGCCCGCCGGTTCTCTTCGTCAGAGGGGTTTCGTCGATGCTCCCTTTGGCCGTTCCGAAATCGAGCAGAAAAACCCGGCCCGCCTTGTCGATCTTGATGTTGTGCGGTTTGATGTCGCGGTGAAAGATGAGGAACGAATGGAGATATTCGAGCGCGTCGAGAACCTTGTCGGCGATGTCGAGAACGGTTTCGAGAGAAAAATAGACGCCCCGTTTGAGCTGTTCGGCCAAATCCTCGCCCGAGATGTAATCCATGACGATAAAATTGGCGCCGTCCTCATGAAAACAGTTGGTCACCTTGGGCAGATTCTGATGGGTCAGGTTGTAAAGCAGATCGGCCTCCTGACGAAAGGCCTTGTCGCCCTGCTCGTTGGCCGAAACGATCTTTTTGACGGCCACCCGATTATTTCCGCTGAAACGCGTGTCCTCGGCCAGATAAACCGCACCGAAACCTCCGCTTCCGATCTCTTCGCGGATAACATAGCGCCCGTCTAACTTTTGTCCGTTTGTCAGCATTTTTCTTTCTCGAATAAAACGTCTTTTGCCCTTTTTCCCCTCGCCTTCGGAAAAAATTACGAAAAAATTATGAAAAACTTAAAGACTTACCGCCCGCCCCTGAAGAAGAATAGGCGCTGTTCGCAACCCGGCGGCGAGCCTTCTTCAGCGGTTTTCCAAAATTGGGCAATTATAGCAGAAAACCCGCCGCCCCATAAAGAAATGGTATTGAGGGGACGAGGGCGTTGCCGTGATTTGCCGTTCGGTTTTTTTTCGGCCGTCAAAAAAATTTCAGAGGAGTCAAATATGCACACTTTTATCTGGCGGGACGTTCGCCTTTACGGCTGGAAACCGACCGGCGATTGTCTCGAATCGAACTTTGACACCCCGCTCGACTGGATGATCAACCGCATCCAGGCCCGTTCGGAAGAACACAAAGGGGACCTTTTGGTTCAAATTATGTGTCACGGAATGCCGGGCTATCTGCAATGCTGTCGCGGGAGAGCTCAGCATCCCGATTTCGGGCCGGGCATCACCATTTACGATCTGCAAAAATTCGGCGAGATCAGGGGAATGGTCAAAAGGCTGGAACTTCACGCCTGTCTGGTCGCCCGGATGGGCAAATGCTACGAATGCGGAGACCACGAAGCCTACGACGGAAACCTCTTTTGTTACCAGTTGGCGCAAACCATACAGGCCGAGGTCAAGGCCTCGATCCACGTTCAATACTACGACGACGGCACCTACAGCGACGGCTCCCCGCACGGCGGCGGAACGTCTTTCGGCCAATGGAACGGCCGGGTCTTTACCTGGAACGCCGAGGGAAAGATCATCCAGACCGAAGACTTCCCTTATGTCGAATACAAAAAGGTCAAGCCGCCGCCCAAAGACACTTCGGGCAGATTCAAAGAACCGTCCGGCACGTCGGGCACCCGCTGGTAGGATCCGATGGATTTTTTTTCAATATCGGAACCCGGAAATCTTTATCAAAATATTTTGGGGAGGTATCAGATGAGCGACAAAAAAGTTAAAACCGAAACCGCCATTTGCACGATTTCGTTCGAGGACAACCCATCCTTTTCCTGTGATCTGGAATTGGGCGAAAGATTCGATGTCACCAGAACCAGATGGTGGTATCGGGTTCAAAACAACAAAACCCTGCAAATGGGCGCCACCCGGGGTTCCTGGTACATTGCCCAACTGGAAAAACCGAACGCCGACGGGTATTACGCCAGCTGTTTGTACCTGATCGGAGACAACGACAGTTTCTACCCGATGGCCAACCGGGGATTCATCCGGCTCGATTACGTCGGACCGGATTTTTTAAAGATCCCCGATTTCGACTTCAAAGGTCCCGGATTCATGTCCTACGTCAACAAAAAACTGGCATACCGGATGGTGAAAACAAAATAGACCCTGTTTGAATTTTTTTATTCGGCAGCCGGAGGAGTCCCCGTGAAAAAACCCTCGGCGACCTCTGGGCGTTCAGTGGCTGAAAAAAGAGGCTACGGTTTCAAACGGGCCTTTTAAGGAACGGTCGCCTGCATCTGAATGAGCGCCACCAGCGGCAGATCATCCCTCACCCGGACGCGGTAGAGGGTTTGCGGCAGAGGCTCTTCCTGGGTCAGTTCGCGCGAAGTGCTGTTGGCGGCATCGGATTCCTCGACCGAATAGGCGATCCCCTCGCCGTCCTCGGCGTCGTAGATGTCCATCGTCGAACCCCAATCCTCGATCCATTGCGCCACCCGTTCGGGGGTCAGCCGGATGGGTTGTCTTCCGATCTCGATGCCGGGGATCGGATCTTTGGTGATGATGACGGCCAGTTCCTCGCCGGCGTAATCCTCGCGCCGCGGCGTGATGGTGAAATACGCCACTCCGTCGCTGGCGGCCGGGACCTCGATCAAACTTCCGGCCCGAACCCGGTTGTCGCCCCCGCGCGTCCGCAAAGTGGGAAAGATGAGCGAGGCTTCGCCGACCGAACCGTCGGTGTAAAATTCCCGGTTGATGATATAAAGGTAACCGGTTCGAGGGGATTCGATGGTGAAACGAACGCGGTCGCCGGGGCTGAACCGGGTCGTCGAATTGACCCTTTCGGCCGTCCAGTCCTCCCAGCGTCGGGAATCGATCTTGACGCTGATGGTGGAAATGCCCGGAGCCTTGACCTCAAAACTTTTCAAAGGCCGCAAACGCCAGAAGGTAACGCCGAGTTCCTCGGTCTGAAAAACCGGCGTTTTCTCCCCGACCGGCATTTTCACCGTCCCGGCCGATTTTTTCCGGGCGACGGTCTTGCGGCGGCTGTGCCGGTAACGCCGGTTGGAATTGGTCGTAACCGATTTTTTCCGGGCCGCGCCCCCGCTCGATTTGGCCCGTTTGGCCTTAAAGTCCTTCGAAGTGATCGAACGGGTCGGCGGATCATCATCGTCATCCTGTTTCTCCTGCGCAAATCCGGCCGTCGCCAAGATCAAACTCAAAATTACGGCGATCAACAGTTTCGCGGGTAAATCATTCTTAAACATAAGTTTTCTTTTTGCCTTTATTACTAACTTCCGCCCGTTATCGCCAGCGTCAGATCCTTGTTAGATCCGGGCAGGGCGCGCGGGTTCTGCTTGAAGTTGGTTTCTTTCTGGACGGCCGAGCGGGTGTATTGAAAAAGCTCGCCCATGGTGATCAGTTTGTCGCGGTTGTAATCCGCTTTGCCCCCCAGACCGTTGAGCAACGCCCAGGTAAAAACGCCGTGATTGCCCCATTTCGGGGATTCCTGCGACACTTCGTTGATGTCCGAAGAGGTCAGGATCGCCCGGCCGGTTTCGCTGAACAATTGTTTGGTCAGGTAAAAATTCGAGATGTTGTTCTCGTCGCTCTCCTGCACCAGATCGCGGCCCGAAACCAGCGACTTGGTCTTTTGATTGACGCCGGCGCTGTGGCAGGTGTCGATCATGACGATCACCCTTTCGGCCGCCACCTCGGTATCGAGCATCTGTTTGAGATCGCTCATCAAAAAACCGGTCCGGCCCATATCGACCACCTTGGTGTCCGACAGCAGAAAATAGATGTTCTGTGTGGCCAGAGGGTCGGGCGCCCCGTGTCCGGCGATGAAGATAAAGATCAGATCCTCGGCCCGCGCCTTGCGGAAGGTCTCCTCCAGAGCGCCGCGGACCGAACCCAAGGTGGCGTCCTTGTTGAGCAGAAGTTTGATGTCCGAAGAGGAAAAGCGGCCGCCCTGCGGGGTTTTGAGAAAATCGGCCACCGCCCGGGCGTCGTCGTCGGCGTAACTCAGATTCTTCAGTCCGGCGTCGGTGAAAAAATAATCGGAAATGCCGACCACGACCGCGTACTTGCGGCCCCGGAAGGTTTTAGCCTGTTCGTTTTTCCATTCCGGCGTATCGTCCGGAGCCTGTTTATCGCCGAGGATCAGAACGTAGGAGGCGTAAAAATCGCGCCGGCTTTTATCGGTCGCTCTGATCTCGATGACGTTTTTCCCGAGGTTCAGATCGTAACCCCATTTGCGGTCGGCCGACCGCTGACAGGTCATATATTTGCCCTCGGCGTCGCGCCTTTTATCACAGCCCCGGTTGGCCCCGTCGCCGTTGATCGTCACGACGATCGCCCCGTAATCGATGTTCTCGGCAAACGGTTCGAGAATGCGGAAACGGAGCATCGGAACGTCTTTGGCCGAAACCCGGATCACCGGCGAGGTGTAGCGCAGGGCCGTTACTTCGGGCATTTCCAACACGAAAGGCTCGCGCATATTGGTCTGGGCGGCAGCAGGAATGGCCCAGACCAGCAACGACAGCGGAAAGATCAGAGCAAAATTGCGGATTATGAGTTTCATGATCGGATATTTTTTCTCGCGGGAAGTTTCCCAAATGCTTCCCTTGAATGTTTTTTGTAAAGGTCGACCGGGGCGCGAAAAGTAAAAACCCTTCGCGCCCCATTTTTTTCCTTGAGAAACCCCTTTGTCAAGGCTTGCGCTTGGGCGGCGCTCCGGCGGCGGGCGGAACCGTTTCGCCGACCGTCCTGACGTTGATGGTTGGCGCGGCGCTCCAATCCGGGTCGCCCGCCTCCTGCAGATAATCGTAGATGATGTTGATGTTCGGCGGAAGCGCACCGCCGTTCATCCTCTGGTAAAGCGTGACGTATTCCTTCAGATCGCCGGAAACCTCGGTGATGTTGTTGGTCGTCCGGCCGCTCATCTTGGTCAATGCGTAATAAAGCCTCGATTGCGGATTGGCCCCGCGCCGGTCGAGTTCGATGGCCTTGGCGAACATCTGCAGGGCCTTGTTCTTCTCGCCCGGTTTGCGGGCCGTCAGCTTGAGGACCTTGCCGTAGTAGAAATAACCGAGCGCATCGTCGGAACGGATGGCCAGCGACTGGCTCAGGTTTCTTTCGGACAGTTTGTACATGTCGTAATAAAACGCCGAAATGCCGTTGTCGCGCTTTAAGATGGCCATGATGTTCTCGAACTCGCCGTCCCCGGCGATCAGTTCGCCGTTCTCGACCTTGACGCGGATCTCATCGGCCATCTTTTCCTGATTCTTGGCCGCCCGGTTGACGACGACCGCCGTGTTGCGGTCGAGCGAAAGCGATTTTCCGCGCAGATTGGTGGCGCCGACCAGGGTCGAAGCCAAACGCGAACTGTCGGCCGAATTGATCCAGGCGTTGACCGTCTGGCGGCGTTCTTCGGTCCTTTCGCGGTCGGCGAACCGGTCGAGTTCGATCCGCGGGTCCTCGATGGCGGCCGTCTTGAGGGTTTCGTAAAAGGATTGAACCTCGCGGACGTCGTAGTTGCGGTTGAGCATAAAGCCGAGCGCCGCCTGATCCGCCTCGTCCTCCTGCGCCAGCGACCATTCGAAGGTTTTTCGGTCGATCAGTTTGGCCACCGATTTTCCGAGTCCCGCGCCCAAAGACGAAAGAGCCATCATATCGCGGACACCGCCGCCGGCCAGACCGCCGACCGCGGCTCCGGCGATGGCTCCGAAGATCCCGCCTTTTTTCTCCTGCGATTTGGTCGCGTCCTCGATCCATTTGGCGACCATCACATCCTGTTTCCAGTGATCCTTCTCGATGTGGGCGATCTCGTGCGAAAGAACGTAGGCCAGCTGAGCCTCGTTATCGACCAGTGAGAGCAGACCGGTCGAAACGTAGATCGTTCCGGTCGAGAGCGAACGGGCGTCGGGCATCGGATGATGGGTGATCTTGAAACCGTAGCGTTTTTCGGAATCGGCCGGAACCAGCGATTGTCCGACCCGGTTGACGTAATCCTGCGCCAGCAGATTGTCGTAAAGAGTGTCTTCTTTGGGGAGTTTGTCGCCCATATTGGTCAAAACCTCGTCGTTCGAATCGAAGGTGTTCATATCAAAGGCGATTTTGGCGTGATCGCGCATCACCCGGCGAAATTCGAAATCGACGTTTTCCCTGAATTCGGAGTCATCATCATATTCCTTCTGAGCTTTGGCGAGGGTTTCTTCGTATTTGCGGATCTGTTTTTCGAGCCGTTTTTCGTCCTTTTTATTGTCCTTTCTTTCCTTTTCCTCTTCTTTTTCCCGGCGTTTCCGCTCTTTGTCGCTCTCCTGCCCGAGGGCAAAAGACGGCATCAAAAGAGCGAAAACGATGAACAGCATCGTTAATTTGACCGATAATTTTTTCATGGTTTCAATCTCCTGAATTCTGTAATAAACCTTTTAAGTGATGAGAAAAAACGGCTTATGCGGAAGCTGCAATTCTCAAATGTTGGAAAGCCTGAGTTTCTTGCCGAAAATGTCCGTCAGAGCTGACAAATCGCTTCGGTTATGTGTTTGAATTCCGACTAATATAACAAACTTTTTCTCATAGCAAAAATATTTCCGATCGAGCGTCTTTTTTGTTAAGACCTTGCGGTTTGTTTTTTTTGCCGACTTTTTTAATAAAGAGTCGGCAATGAAGGGATTTCAGATTTCGGATCGCAAATTTCGGATCGGTTAAGTTTTTTTGCAATTAAAAATTACCCCTTGACAATTAACGCTTTATGACAAGATTTTTCGGCAAAATTTTTTCGGCCCTGTTCCTTCTGTTCCTTTTTTCCGGGGCGTATCCGCTCGAAGCCCAGAAGATAATTTCGTCCGGAGCAAAGGAGAAAAGGCGTCTGCTCGGCATCGAACTCCGGCCCCGGATCGAGAGCGTCGTCGACGAGATCGAAAAAAAGACCGGCCATGAGATCGTCGCCGTTTTCGAATCGTTCGACCGGGCCGAAGAGGAGGGCATCCTCGGCGTCAGTTTTATCCACACGGACGGCATTGCCTACGTCGGCGCCAAGACCTCGCTCCGCCTCGACAGCAAAAGACTGGAAGCCGTCCTCGCCCACGAACTCTTTCATCTGCGCCAACGTCTGCGCGGTTACCCGACTTTCATGTGGTCGGAAAAGGTCAAAACGAAAAAAGGCCCGGCCCATCTGGTCGAACAGTCGAACGTCAACAGTCTGCACTCGCTGATCGATCACCGTTTTTTTCAGGCCGATCTGGAACAACTCGGTCTGTATAAATATCTCGATCTGTCGGATGATGCCATTCGTGCGGCCCGTGAAGAGGGACATCTCGAAGACGGTCAGGCGCAGGCGATCGATTTCTGCCGCGCCGTCCTCGAATTTCAAGATGCGAAGAAACTGGAAACCTACCGCCGGATCTACATCAAAAACGGCTGGCGGGATTCGATCAAAATCGGCGAAGCGATGGCTGCGATCATCAAAGAGAAAAAGATAACGACGGCCGCCGAGTTCCAGACGGTCTTCTCCGACTGCCTGATCAAACTCTACAAACTGCCCCGCGCGATGAAATTCCGCCGCGACCCGACGATGAAGCATTACCGGCGGATGGTTATTGAGACTTGAGTTTTTTGGTGATAGGTGATGAGTGATGGGTGATGGAAAAAAAAGGACGAGAGTTCAGGGACGAGTGAAAAATTCAAAATTAAACACTCAAAACTTAAAATTCGTCCCATCACCCGTCACCCATCACCCATCACTGCCTTTAACAATCAACATCTTTTAAGTTAAAATGTTGAGTTTGTCTTTACCCTGTAAAAGGCAAACCGTTTTTTAATGAATAAGAAGATCATCGAAAGTTACAGAAAAAAACTCTCCGGCGAGGAGGGCCACTCTTTCAAAAGCGGTGCGCCCTTGCGGATCGCGCTGTGTTATCCGAACACCTATGCGATCGGGATGGCCAATCTCGGTCTGCACACGATGTACGAGCTTTTCAACCGGATCCCGGAGGTTTCGTGCGAGAGGGTTTTTCTGCCCGATCCTTCGGAGATGCGCGAATACGAAAGGTCGCGCACGCCGCTTCTGAGTCTGGAAACGCAGACGCCGGTCCGCGATTTCGATGTCGTGGCTTTTTCGATCTCGTTCGAAACCGATTATCTGAACATGGCGCGGATGCTGCAAATGTCCGGGGTCCCGGTCTGGGCGCGGGATCGCAATCATTTTCACCCGCTGGTCGTGATGGGAGGCGCGGCGTCTTTTCTCAACCCGGAACCGATCGCCGATTTTACCGACATCATCGCCGTCGGCGAGGGCGAGATCCTCGCCTATCAGCTGATCGACGCCATTCTTGAGAACGAGACCAAAGACGACATTTTGCTGGCGCTGGCCGGGATCGGACGCGGGTTTTACATCCCCTCGCTCTACGACGTCATTCACAACGAGGACGGAACGGTTTTCGATTACGTGCCGAAAGAAGAAGGAGTTCCGCGCCGCGTCGGGCGCGCTCTGGCGGCCGTCAATCCGAAAGAGGGCACATTGCGACGGGCTTTGAAACGCGGCGAGCGGGAGACGGCCGATTTTCTTTTGAATCAGGATGTCTTCGCGCCTTCGACCGCCGTCTGGGCGCCCGAGGCCGAGATGGGCGACCGCCTTCTGGTGGAAATTTCGCGCGGCTGTTCGCAAGGATGCCGGTTCTGCTGGGCGGGCTACAATTATTATCCGCCGAGGGTCGTTCCGGCGAAAGACATTCTGGCCAAAGCCGCGGAATGGCGCGAAAAAACGAACAAGATCGGTCTGGTCTCGACCGCCGTCTGCGATCACCCGGAAATCTCGACCATCTTAAGCGAACTGAGGAAAATGGAATACCGGATCTCGGTTTCCTCCCTCCGCCTCGATCAGATCTCCGAGGAACTCCTCGACGCGCTGGTCGAATCGAAGGATCAGCAGATCGCCGTCGCGCCGGAAACCGGATCGGACCGCTTGCGCCGGGTGATCAACAAGAATCTGACCAACGACGAGATCGTCGATATCTGCGGAGCCGTTTTCGACCGCGGGATGCTGACCGTCAAACTTTACTTGATGGTCGGTCTGCCGACCGAAACCGAAGAAGATCTGGAGGAGATGCTGGTTCTGGTCGAGCGGATCAAGGACCGGATGCTCGAAGCCGGCAAGCGGTTCGGTTTCGCCGGCAAGATCATTCCCTCTTTGAACGGTTTCGTGCCCAAACCGAACACGCCCCTCCAATGGGACGCCATCTGCGACGAAAAGGAATTAAAGCGCCGCCTCAAATGGGTCTGCAAGAATCTCTCCCGAATTCCCAACGTCGAGGTCCGGGCAATGAGCGCGCGGATCGCCCACGAACAGGCCCTTTTTTCATCCGGCGACAGGACCGTCGCGCGCGTCATCGAAGCGGCCGCCCGGCGCGGGGGCAACCTCCGCGAAGCGCTTCGCGAAACCGGGATCGACGCCGCTTTTCACACTTCGCGCAACCGCGACTATGAAGAATTTCTGCCGTGGTCGATCGTCGATTCGGGGCTGTCGTTCGATTTTCTCAAAAAAGAACACGAAAAGGCCCACGAGGCCCTGTCGTCGCTGCCCTGTCCGGCGGTCGAAAAATGCACGACCTGCGGCGTCTGCCCGACCACCTGGCTGGCCGACGCCCCGCCCGCACTGATCCAGATCCAGCCCGCAAGAGTCCGCGAGGCTCTGGCCGCCGGTTAATCATCGGAACACGAAGCGGTAGCGACGCGGTTTTTAAGTATGAACGCCGGGCGGCTGTCCCGGCCGCCCATTCGCTATCGCTCACGGCACCGATTTTCGCCCGCCGGGTCTTGTCCGGTGGCGTTTATTTTTTTTAAAGTTATGATTTAGTAAAGGGAAAAACCATGAGACCGAGCCTGTTAAAAAAATTGCGCCCCCTCCTCGCTTTTCTTCTGATCGGTTTTTGCGTCTTTTCCAACGGATTTTCGGCCCGCGCTCAGGAGAATCTGTTTCCCAACTCCAACACCGAGGAGGAATCGGCCGAAAGCCCGACACCGACACCGACGCCCGCCCCGACGCCGATCCCGATCTCCGAGGTCATCACGCAGGCCGAAGCGACCCTTAAGAGAACTCAGGAAATTCAAAAGGTCCTGGCCGCCGACACGACCATTTCCACGATCGACGAGAAAATCCCCCAACTGACCGGAAAGATCGATCAGGCGTTGCCGGAAACCAGACAAATTCTCTCCGAACGCCCTTCGCTCGAAACCCTGACGCGGATTCAGCAGGAATGGGAGTCGATCCGAACCGACGTTCCCGGATGGAAAAGCGATCTGCAGACTTTGGGAAACCTGCTCGACAAACAGATCGATGAACTGAATACGCTGGCGGGCATCTGGCAAAAAACGCTCAACGATGCGACCAAACCGCCGAAACCCGTGGAAAGCCCGAAGGGAGAAACCGGCGAGGGATCAACCCCGCCCGCCCAAAACCCCGAACTTCCCGTCGAGGTCAAAGAAAGCATCGGCCGGACGCAGACCGAGATCAAAAATCTTTTGGGGGAGGTGCAGAAAAAACGCAGTGCGCTTCTCACCCTTCAGACCCGGATCAGCGAACAGGAAAAACGGATCAACGAGGTTTTGGAATCGATCAAAAGCGTCCGCGAAGAGGCATTGTCTCATCTGCTGGTGCGCGACAGTCCGGCCATCTGGAACGCCCACCGGCGGACCTTTTCGGGCGGGCCGCTGGCGGCGGAAACAAGAAATTCCCTGTTCCGGCAGGGGGCGGAACTGAGCGCTTACACCAACCAGAACCGGGAAGGATTCATCTGGCACGGGGCGATCTTGACGCTTCTGATCTTCGGGTTGTTCTGGGTTCGGAAGCGGGTTCGGCCGCTGATCGAGTCCGAGCCCAAGATCCGCCGGGCGATGACCGTTTTTCAGCTTCCGGTGGCCACCGCGCTGGTGCTTTCGATCCTCTTGAGCGGGTGGTTCTATCCGCAGGCCCCGCGAGTCTTGGGGGCTCTGCTCGGCGCTCTGGCGCTGGTTCCGGGAATCCTCATCCTGCGGCGGTTGATGGAAAAACCGATGTTCCCGATCCTCAACGCGTTGATGATCTTTTATTTCATCGACCGTCTGCGGGAGACCTTTTCGGCCTTGACGGTCGTCTCGCGATATCTTTTTCTGGCGGAAATGCTCGGGGCGATAATTTTTCTGGGGTGGTTTTACAAATCGAAACGCCTTTCCGACAAGATCCAGGTCCGGCATCAGCGGATCTTCAATCTGATCAAAAAATTCATCCCGTTCGCCCTGCTGGTTTTTTCGACCGCCTTTATCGCCAACGCGCTCGGTTACGTCGGTCTTTCGCGGATCATCGGCAACGGTCTGCTGGGAAGTTCTTATCTCGCATTGATCCTTTACGCGGCCGTCCGCATCATCGACAGCCTTTTGACCTTTTCGGTCCGGGTTCCGCCGATCTCCACCCTCGGGATGGTCAAAACCCACCGGCGGCTTTTGCAGGACAAGATCCTCGGAACGATCCGCTGGACGGCGGTGATCGCCTGGTTCATTCTGACGCTCAACGTGCTGTCTGTCAGGGAGCCGGTTTTCAATTACCTCAAAGGCCTTCTGTGGGCCGAACTCTCGCTCGGCTCGCTCAAGATCTCCCTGGCCGACCTGCTGGCCTTCGCCCTGACGGTCTGGCTGGCCTTCGCCCTGTCAAGACTGATCCGCTTTATCCTCAACGAGGACGTTTATCCCCGCGTCAAACTGGCCGAGGGAATTCCCTACGCCATCTCGACCGTGCTTCATTATTCGATCCTGCTGGTCGGTTTTCTGATGGCCATCGCCGCTTTCGGGATCGACCTCGGCAAATTCACGATCCTGGCCGGTGCGTTCGGGGTCGGTCTCGGGTTCGGTTTGCAGAACATCGTCAACAACTTCGTCTCGGGTCTGATCCTGCTGTTCGAACGCCCGGTCAAGGTCGGCGACGTTCTCCAACTGGGCGACGTTCAGGGCGATCTCAACCGGATCGGCCTCCGGGCCAGCGTTCTGCGGACATTAGAGGGTTCGGAGATCATCGTCCCCAACGGGCATCTGATCAGCGAAGAGGTGGTCAACTGGACCTTCTCCGACCGCCAGCGGAGGATTGAGATCAATGTCGGCGTGGCCTACGGCAACGACCCGGAACATGTGATAGAGGTTTTGACCAAGGTCGCCCTCGAACATCCGGACGTTCTCAAAGAACCGGTTCCCCGCACCCTTTTCATCGGGTTCGGTGACAGTTCGCTCGATTTTCAACTGCGGGCCTGGACGACCGTCGCCTCGCGCTGGATGAACGTCCACAGCGATCTGGCCATCGGGATGCACAAGGCCCTCAAGGAAGCGGGGATCGAGATCCCCTTCCCGCAACGCGATCTGCACATCAAAACGGTCAATCGCGAATGGATCGAAGAACTCCGGAAAAAGGACGATCCCGCCGCAAAGCAGACGGACGACCGGTAAAACCCCTTGGACACGGATCAAACGGATGGGACGGATAAAAACGGATTCGTTTATTTTCAATACGTTTTTTTTCCGCCCCAAGGACCCGAACCGGCTCCGGACCAAAAGACATTTTGTTTCCGTTCCCCGCGGTTCAAACCTTTTTTTCCCGCTTATTTGCATTTATAAAAAGTAGTGACAAACATCGTTGCCATATGTTAATCTTTGTTAGAGCCAAGATTCCGGCTCACAATCTTCTTATATTGTCCGGATCTGTTTTCAGCCCAAAGGATTATTCCATGGAAAAATTAAACGAATATCTCCAAATGCTTTTGTCTACCTGCAGTTATGAACTGCGTCTGGAACCCAACAAGACCCCTTATGTGGTCAACGCGGCGGGCGAAACGGAGGTCGCCAATCTGCCGCTTTTGGGGACCCAGATCAGCACCATAATTTTTCCCCTGATCCCGGCCGAAGCCAAGCAACAGCTTCCCAATAAACCGGAGATCGAATTCGTTCACAAACATAATCTGGGCAGTTTCAGTTTTTTGGTCAAAAAATCTCCGGCCGGTTTTAACGTAATCATTCGACCGATGCTCTCCGATGGCGACTCGGGTCAAACTTCACCCGCCGCCGTTTCCAAAGAACCGCCCCTCACTTCCGCCTCCCAGAATTATTACAATCCGGGCAGCAACGCCTATCCGCCGGTCCGGGCTTTTAACGAACCGGCAGGTTATCAGAATCAACCGAAGAAGGAGCAGGCTCCCGCCCAACCCGAACAGGCCGAAAGCGAGCCCCAAAACGTTCCGGCCGAAAACTACCATCAACCGGTCAAAACGGAATCTTCCGAACAACAGTACGACGATTTTTACGATTACTCGGCCACCAATTCGATCCAGATCGAGGACGTCGAACCCGAATACGAAAAAGAGAGCGAGTCGATGTCGAACAACTCATCGTCGATGGTTTTCGAGCCCGAATATGCCGCCTCTTTTTCCGGCGGAAACAATTTCGAGATGCCGGTCCGCCCGCAGGATTTCACCATGGAATACGAACAGGCCGATCAAACGCCGGTTCAGTCCTCGGTCCAAGCCCAGAACTTTCAATCGGCTCAGGTGGTCGAAGATGATTTCACCCCGGCAACCCCGCCCCGCAACTCGCCGCCGCCACAACCGCCGGGCGCGGCTTTCGTCGGGCATTCGGGCGACCCGCAGGCCCGCGGGCGAATGGATGCGCTTTTCCACAAGATGGCCGAAGCCGGTTCATCGGACCTTCACATGAGCGTTTCGATGCCGCCGATGATCCGCAAGGACGGCAAGATGATGAAACTCGAATCGGACGAGGGCGTTCTGACGCCGGAGACGATGAAGGCGCTTTTGCAATCGATCATGCCGGCCAAAAACATCGAGGAATTCGAAAGTCGCCGCGACACCGATTTCGCCTACGAGATCGAGGGTCTGGCCCGTTTCCGCGCCAATATCTTTATGGATCGAAAGGGAATGGGCGGGGTTTTCCGGATCATTCCGACCAAGATCCTGACGGCCGAACAACTGGGGCTGTCGAAGGCGATCATGGACCTCTGTTCGCTGTCGAAGGGTCTGGTCGTCGTAACCGGGCCGACCGGTTCGGGCAAATCGACGACGCTCTGCGCGATGATCGATTCGATCAACAAAACGCGCGAGGACCACATCATCACCATCGAAGATCCGATCGAATTCGTCCACGACAACCAGAAATGTCTGGTCAACCAGCGCGAGGTTCACAATCACACCAGTTCCTTTAAGGATGCCCTCCGGGCCGCCCTGCGCGAAGATCCGGACATCCTTCTGGTCGGCGAAATGCGCGATCTGGAAACGATCTCGATCGCCATTGAAACGGCCGAAACGGGCCATCTGGTTTTCGGCACGCTCCACACGACGACGGCCGCTTCGACCGTCGATCGGATCATCGACCAGTTCCCCGCCGACCGCCAGCAACAGGTCCGCGTCATGCTCTCGGAATCACTGCGCGGCGTCATCGCCCAGACGCTTTTGCCGAAAAAAGGCGGCGGACGCGTCGCCGCGCTGGAGATCCTGATCGTCACTCCGGCCATCTCCAACCTGATCCGCGAAGGCAAGACCTTCCAGATCCCCTCGGCCATGCAGACCGGCAAGAATCAGGGAATGGTGATGCTCAACGACGCGCTGATGGATCTGGTCAAAAAAGGTCTGGTCGAACCGCGCGACGCCTATATCAAAGCGGTTGACAAAGCCGGACTCGAGTCGCTTCTGCAGAGGAACGGGATGAAGATCTAAGGGCATTTATCATTTATCCGTATTGACAAAAAACATTAGGTGGTTTTAACGAGTTTTGAGTCCCGCCTGAAGGCGGGACTCAAAACCTACTGCTCACCGCTCACATCTCACCGCCCGCTTTCAGCCATATAAGGCTTAAGTTGTTCGGTGATCTTCGATTTGTCGCCGACGACGACGATCGTCATCCGATCCTTTTGCAGGTATTTCCGGGCCATCTCCTGGACGTCCTTGGGCGTTACCGCGACGACGTTGTCGATGTAGGAATTGATCGAATCAACGCCCAGTTCGTTGTAATTGGCGTTTTCCAGCTGGTTGATGACGCCGCCCCTGGAAGAGTTCTGCAAGGTGTAGATCCCGACCATGTAGTTCTTGATCCCCTGCAATTCCTCCCGGCTCGGCGGTTCTTTCTGCAGGCGGTCGATCTCGGCCAGAATCTCCTTGATCGAAGCGCCGGTGAACTGGGTCGTAACGTCGGCGTTTTCGGCCCAGTAAGCCGTTTTGAAGCGGTTCCAGACGAAACTTCCGGGCGAATAGGTGTAACCCTTATCCTCGCGGATATTCGAAGTGATCCGCGAACCGAAAGAGCCTCCGAGGAGCGAATTCATCACCGCGAACTTGATGAAATCCGGGTCCGAAGGCGAAGGGGCCGGAACGCCCATGTAGATCGTCGATTGCGGCGCGCCGGGCCGGTCGATGACGTTGAGCGAGTATTTGACATCGACTTTCGGAACGTTGCGGGTCGATTTCTCGCCCGCTTTCCACTTCGAAAAAGCTTCCTCGATGGCCTTTCGGACGACGCTTTCGTCGAACTGGCCGACGATGTACAGATGAGTGCGGGCCGCGCCGTAATTCTCATCGTAGAATTTCCGCACGTCTTCGAGCGAAAAGGCGGCCGCCTCGCTTTCGGTCGGATTGACCTTGCCGTACGGGTGTTCGCCGAAAAAGACCTGGCGGAATTTCTCCGACGCCTGACTTCCGGCCTGGGTTTTCTGGATGGCCAGATTCCTCAACTCGTCGGCCCGCAGTCTTTCGAAATCGGCGGCCTCGAATTTCGGGTTGATGATGATGTCGGCCAGCAGTTTGACGAAACGGGCGTCGAATTCGGAGAGCACCTGACCGCTGACATTGGTCGAATCGGTCCCGACCCCGACGTTCAGATTCCCGCCCATCTCGGCCACCTGACGGGCTATGTCTTCGGCCGAAAGCGTCTTGGTGCCTTCTTTGAGCATATCGCCGGTCAGACTCGAAACATCCTTTTTATCGGCCGCATCGTCCTTGGTTCCGGCCCGGATGACGGCCTGAAAACTGACCTTCGGGATCGAACCGTACTGGACCATCGTCACCTCCATTCCGTTCTTTAAGGTGAAGTTTTTCTGAGCCGGAAACTTGAACGGCTTCGGCGTCCCGCCCTCGGGCGGCGTCGCCTTCGGCTCCTGCGCCGAAACATTGACGGAAAATCCGACTAAAACGATCAGAAAAACCCCGACCGCCAAGCGGCAAAACAATCTGAAATCTGAAATCTGAAATCTGAAACCTCTCCTCATTTCGCACCTCCTTCGGCCTTGGCCGATTCCTGTTTGGCGGTCTCGAGATAGATCACCGTCCGGTTGGTGTCGCGCAGGTATTCCTTGGCCGTTTTCTGGATCAATGCCGGAGTCACTTTGCGAAACTCCGATTCGAGCCGGTTGATCTTGCCGGGGTCGTCGTCAAAGAGAGCGAAACTGGCCAGCAGGTCGGCCCGGCCGAAACCGCCGAACTGGGTCAGCTGATCGTAAAAACCGGAGCGCAGTTTGACGATCGAACGGTCGATGTCGGCTTGCGTTACGCCCTTGGTCTGAACCTGCTCGACGACCTTGTCGATAGATTTGAGAACCTCTTCCCGGCTGTATTTCTCGTCGTAGATGAAATCGGCGGCAAAGAGCATCGGGCCGTTGTAGTTGAACATATTTCCGAGATAATTGATCCCGCCGCTGATTCCGCCGGCGTAACCCTTGTTTTTGACCACTTCCTGATAAAGCAGGCTGTCCTCGCCCTCGACCAGGATCTGATCCAAAAGCCCCATCGCGTAATATTCCGGCGTTCCCCTGTCGGGCATGTGATAACCGACGGCGATGGCCGGTTTTTTGGCCAGTTTATCGACCTTGGTGACGAATTTTTCTTCGGTCTGTTTGGGTTCTTTCAGATCGGGTTTGGCCTCGGGTTTGACCGAAGGGATGTCGCCGAAGTATTTTTTTATCCAGCCCTTGGCCTGCGATTCGTCGAAATCGCCGACCACCACCACGACGGCGTTTTGCGGCGAATAGTATTTTTTGAAAAAGTCTTTGGCGTCATCCAGAGTGGCCGCTTCGATATCGCCCAGATCGCCGTAGAAATTGTGCGAATTGTACCAGTTGGTGTTGGCCGCCACCGGCAGATCGATCCACGGCCAACCGCCGTAGGGACGATTGAGAACGTTGACCTTGACCTCGTTGCCGACGACGCCCTGTTGGTTTTTGAGATTCTCTTCGGTGATCTTGAGGCCCCGCATCCGGTCCGACTCGGCCCACAGAAGGGTCTCCAGTTTGTGCGACGGAACGATGGCGAAATAGTTGGTAAAATCGAAACGGGTCGAACCGTTCAAAACCCCGCCGTTGCTCTGGACGAGTTTGACGTATTCGAGTTTTCCGAGATTCTCCGACCCCTGAAACATCAGATGTTCGAAGAGATGGGCAAAACCGGTCCGGTCGCGCGGTTCGATCCTGAAACCGATGTTGTAATAAGTGGCGACGGTCGTCAGCGGCGCCGAATGATCGGGCGAAAGGACGACCTTGAGACCGTTGTCCAGTTTGTAATATGTAACCGGAACGTGAAATCCGCCCCCGGCCTTCTTATCTTGCGCCGCCGCCATCGAACAAAGCGAACCGATCAGCGCCAGAACGCCCAGACGGATCCACATTTTTTTGGGTAAAATGCTCATAACTACTCCTTAAATTATTAAATTTGAAATCAAATGCGCCGAAACTCGGGTTTAATTTTTTTTGCCACAGAGAACACGGAGAACGCTGAGATAAATTGCTTTTGCCGGAAAATCCCCCTCGGTGAACTCCGTGTCCTCTGTGGCAGAAAAATTAAAAAACCAAAATTACGGAATAAATTTTTCATTTTTGTATATACCGCTTTTCCCGGCCGAAAGGTTTCAATTTGTCGGGGTCCGATTCTTCGGGTAAGGTCTTTGGGCGATGATCTCGGCGGTCCGGCGGTGGTGTTCGCCGGGGTCTCGGTCGGTGAGGGAGGTTTCGTGAAAATGCAGAACCCGGAAATCGGCGAAAAAGCCGGCCAGTTCGCCGTCGTTGAGCAGAAACGGCGATTCGTCGCCCTCGTCGTAAAGATGAACGGTCGAAACGATCCGACCGCCCGGACGGACGCCGAGTTTCATCGCTTCGAACAGATCGCGCTGAAGGTAGTAAAAATCGCAGATCAGATCGAAAGAATCGGGCTCGATCCCGAACTCTCCCTTTTCCAGATCGGCCAACAGATATTCGACCTCAAGGCCTTTTTCCCCGGCTCTCCGGCGAGCGATCCCGAGTCCGACCGGGGAACTGTCGACGGCCGTCACCTGCCAGCCTTTTCCGGCCAGATAATTGGCGTGCCGCCCCGTCCCGCAGGCCAGATCCAATGCCCTTCCGGGCGCGAGTTCTTCGGCCAGACCGATCAACAGCCGGTGCGGCCGGTCAGTTGAATATTTGCCCTGTGCGTAACGCGAATCCCAGCTTTCCATAATTTTTTTCAAGCCCCGTTCGACTATTTTTTTTGCCCACCAATGAGGCGCGAATCAGGCGAATTATTTTATCCAATGATACCGGATCTGATGATCTGCCCCGTTTTTTTTTTTGAATTATTCGTGCTGATCGGCGAAAATTCGTGGGCAATCTTTTTTTTACTAATATTACCAAAACGAAACAAAATTTCGGCGATTGCTAAATTTAGTTCGGCATTAGTAATTTCTTTTTCAGTAAATTCGGAATTTATCAAATGAAATAATCACTAGACAAGAAGGAATAAGACATTATAAGTTAGACCGAAAACCGTTTTCCCCGAAATTGACCGGAAGAAGGCCCCGAAAAATTCGCCGACTCCATTAACAATTAACGAATAAAGATTATCCAGCTTATGACAAAACCTTTAGTTCTCAATTTAAGCGAGGTCGGAGCCGACGATGTCGCTCTGGTCGGCGGCAAATGCGCCAGTCTCGGCGAACTTTTCCGCCAGTTGACCGATAAGGGCGTCCGCGCCGTGGACGGTTTTTCAACCACCAGCGAGGCCTATCACCAATTGCTCAAAACCAACGGTCTCAGAAAAAAACTCCAGACCCTTTTGAAAGACCTCGACGTCGAAGACCTCGACGAACTCGAACGGGTCGGAAGCGAGGCCCGCCGTTTGATGTTGGAGACGCCGTTTCCGCCCGAGGTCGAAAAGGCCATTCTCAGGGCTTACGAAGATCTCGGAGAGAGGATCGGCAAAAAGAACTTCGCCGTCGCGGTCCGATCTTCGGCCACCGCCGAGGATCTGCCCGACGCCTCTTTCGCCGGACAGCAGGACACGATCCTCAACGTCGTCGGCGACCGCCATTTGATCAAGGCCTGCCACGAATGTTTCGCCTCGCTCTGGACCGACCGCGCCATCTCTTACCGGACGGCGCGCGGCTTCGATCATTTCGACGTCGCCCTTTCGATCGGCGTCCAACCGATGGTCCGCTCCGACATCGCCTGTTCGGGCGTCATGTTCACGCTCGACACCGAGAGCGGTTTCCGCGATGCGGTCGTCATCAACGGGGCCTGGGGTCTGGGCGAAGCGGTCGTTCAGGGCATGGCCACGCCGGACGAATGGATCGTTTTCAAACCGACCTTGAAACAGGGCTACCGGCCGATCATCACCCGCAAAATGGGCGTCAAAGAGGTCAAGATGGTCTTCGCCGACGACGAGACCGGGACGCAGGTCCGCGACGTGGTCGCCTCGCAGAGGAACCGTTTTTGTCTGGCCGGTTTCGAGGTTTTGCAGCTGGCGGAATGGGCCTGCGCCATCGAAGATCATTATTCGAAACGGGCCGGCCGCCATCAGCCGATGGACATCGAATGGGCCAAGGACGGTGTGACGGGCGAACTCTTCATTCTCCAGGCGCGGCCCGAAACCGTTCACGGACAGAAGAAACAAAACTACGTCGAAACCTACAAACTCTCCGACAACCACGGCGCGCCGCTCGTTTCGGGCGTGGCGGTCGGCGAAAAGATCGGCCACGGAACGGTTCACGTCCTGCTCGATCCGGACAAATTAAAGAGTTTCAAAGAGGGCGACATTCTTGTCACCTCGATGACCGACCCGGCCTGGGAACCGATCATGAAACGCGCTTCGGCGATCGTCACCGACCGCGGCGGCCGGACCTGCCACAGCGCCATCATCAGCCGCGAACTCGGTCTGCCCTGCATCGTCGGCGCGGAACATGCGACCGAGGTCCTAAAGAGCGGGACCGACGTGACGGTCTCGTGCGCCGAGGGCGAAAAGGGCAACGTCTATTACGGGCGGATCGATTTCAAGGTCGATAAGCGCGTCATCAAGGACGAGGAACGCCCCCAAACGCAGGTCATGATGAACGTCGGCGACCCGGACCGGGCCTTTGCCGCTTCGATGTATCCGAACGACGGCGTCGGTCTGGCGCGGCTCGAATTCATCATCAACAACCACATCGGCATCCATCCGATGGCGCTGGTCAATTACCCGCGTCTGAGGAACCGGCAGGACATCGAAACCATTGAAAAACGAATCGGCGAAGAGGATCCGAAGGAGTTCTTCGTCCGCAATCTGGCCGAGGGCATCGCCAAGATCGCCGCCGCCTTTTACCCGAAACCGGTCATCGTCCGGATGTCGGATTTCAAATCCAACGAATACGCCCGGCTGATCGGCGGCGGTGAATACGAACCGGACGAAGAAAACCCGATGCTCGGTTTTCGCGGCGCATCGCGCTATTACGACGAACGCTACCGGGCCGGTTTCCGGCTCGAATGTCTGGCCTTGCAGAGGGTTCGCGAAGACATGGGCCTGATCAACGTCAAGGCGATGATCCCCTTTTGCCGGACGGTCGAAGAGGGCGAACGGGTGATCGCCCTGATGGCCGAATACGGGCTGATTCAGGGCGAAAAGGAACTTGAGATCTACGCCATGTGCGAACTGCCGGCCAACGTCGTCTTCGCCGACGAATTCCTCAAGGTCTTTGACGGCTATTCGATCGGCTCGAACGATCTGACGCAACTGGCCCTCGGGCTCGACCGCGATTCCGAGATGGTCGCCCATCTTTTCGACGAGAGAAACGGCGCGGTCGAAAAAATGGTGGCGATGGCCATCGAGGCCGCCCGCCGCAACGGCAAAAAGATCGGCATTTGCGGACAGGCTCCCTCGGATTACCCCGAATTCGCCGAATTTCTGGTCGAAAAAGGGATCAACTCGATCAGTTTGAACCCGGACACCGTCATTCAGACGACGCATACCATCTTGGAGATGGAAAAGCGTTTGAAGAAGAAGAGCAAATCGACATCGAAGTGATCCGTTCGATTTGGGATTTGGGATTTCGGATTTCGGATTTACAGGTCGGAAACGCGACCGTTAGGGAGGGTGTTCGGACAAACACTTTGACATGCTTCCTAACGGTCGCGTTTCTGCCTTTCACTCATTCTTGACTCGCTCTAAGTGAAAGGGGATTTAATTTTATGATTGGCGGGCGCTGTCGCAACCCTTTCCCAACTGCCATTTTGGGATTGGTTCTTTTTATTTGTTAGAAGAGTATGAATGGAAAGCTTCCCGAAGAAATTTTGCCGATATTTCAGGTGGGGAAGGGTTGCTTGCGCCCGCAACCGGTCATAAAAGGAAGATTTCAAAAAAATTCAAAAAGTCCGGAACTCTCTCAGCCCTCTCATTGCCCCTGCCTCTGAACAAACGGAAAATTCCGCACGACCGAACCGTTTCGGCTTTTTCTTTCCAGATTCCCGCCCCCGGAAACCGTCACGTTGTTGGCCGAAAGTGTGGTTCCGGTCGCCAGTTGGAAATCGGAGATGGCTTTGTTGAGATCGGTCTGGGCCTGAAGTTCGCGCCCGCGGGCCGTGATCAGTTCGGTCTGGCGCTGGAGGACGAGGTAAAAGGTCGTCGTTCCGGCGCGGAACTGGCGCTGTTCGCTTTCGAAAAGCTGTTCGGCCGAGGCGCGCGTGGCGATGGCCGCATTGAGGCGGGCTTCGGCCGAGCGCAATCCCTGAAGGGAGTTTCGAACCTGCGCCTCGATGATCTGTTCGGCCTGATCGCGCTGGTTTTTGATCCTGTCGCCCTCGGCCAGGGTCCGTCCCAGATTGGCCTCGGCCGTCCGGTTGCCCCACGGCAGTGAGATGACGATCCCGGCCCGGTAGGTCGGGTAATCCTGAGCGATCAGATTCCCCAGCGAGTTGAAATAGCCGCCCCGCAGGTTCGACGGAACCTCGCGGATCCCGGTCTCGACTCCGGCCAGCCCCTGCGACGAATAGGTCCCGTACAGGTCGATCTGCGGTTTGGTCTGATCGCGGTAAAACCTCTGGTCGATCCGGTTGATCTCGGCGCTCGCCTCGAACTGGGCGATCTCCGGCCGGTTCTTGAGAGCGTCGGCGACGGCCATCGCCAGACCGACCCGCGGCGGTTCGAGCGAAACCGAAGAGACCGGAGTGATCGGCCGCGACCAGAGCTCGGCGTTGCGATCCGGAAGCATCAGAGTTTTCAAGGTGTTTTCGGCTCTGGTAACGTCTTCCTGCGCGGTATAGACGTTTTGTTCAAAGGTGGTGATCTGGGTGTTGGCGGCGACGATGTCGATCGGCGGCAGAACGCCTTTTGAGACCAGCCGCCGGTTGCTTTCCAATTGGGCCTTGGCCTGTTTGACGGCCTCGATCTGAACCTGCAGATTCCTCAGCGCAAAGACCAGATCCCAGTAGGCCCTTTCGACCTGCGAGATGACCTCGATGGCCTTCTGGCGAAACTGCGAATCGGTCATGCTCAGATTCTTTTTGGCGATCTCGATGTTGCGCCGCTCGGCGTCGATCCGCCGGTTGCGAAACAAGGGCTGGGTGTAGGTCAGCGACAGAACGGCCGGGTACTGCGGGTTGAGCGTCGCGTTCTGGTTGGTGGTCGAAAGCCGCGACGAACTGAAATCGGCCCGGTACGATCCCCCGGCAAAGGGCGACAGACCGTTGACACCGGCCGAACCGAAATAGCGGGTCTGCGTGACCGAACCGTTGACCGCCCCGCCGATGGTCGAAGCCACCGGGTTGGTCGCGCTTTCGTAATAACTTTCAGATTCGAGCCGCGGGTCGTAAACTCCGCGCGCCGCCCGCAGGTTGAATTCGGCGATCCGGACATCGACCTTCGAGGTCTCGATGTCGTTGTTGTTCCGGAGGGCCATTTCGACCACCTCTTCCAACGTCAGAGGGATCTGATCGGCGGCATCGACACCGACCCGTTCGGGGTTCGGCAAAGGCCGGGCCGGGGCTTCGAAATCCGGGGCCACCGGTGGCGGATCGTCCGGAAGTTGCGCGGGCGGGACTTTCGGAGAAGTTTCGACCTTGCGGACTTCGGGCGTTTCGCTCGGCGTCTGATCCTGCGCCCGAACGACCGGAACCAAACCAAAAAGGACGGCCAGAACGACCGGCAACCAACGTCCGAGATTTCTTAAAACGGCTCCCGCCCCTTCGGACGTCGCCTTATTTTGTCGAACTCGGTTCAGCATAACTGTCTCTACCACCTAAATTTGTCTCTTCGGCCCGGTCCTCCTCGCCTTTCGAAGTGCGAAACATCCCGGCGATCCGTTCAAAAGCCGGGCGCAGAACGCTTCCTTTGAATTTGTCGTAAAAGTTGACGAATTTGCGGCCGATGTTGGTTTCGCGGGCGTCGTCAAAGAGCGAATAGATGACCGGCACGGCCAGCAATGTCAGAAGCAGACAGAGCGTTTGTCCGCCGACCACCAGAATGCCGATCGAACGGTTGGTCGCCGCTCCGGCGCCGCTGCCGATCGTCAGCGGGACCATTCCGGCGACCAGCGCCAGGGTCGTCATCAGGATCGGCCGCAGACGGTCGCGGTTGGCCTGAATGATGGCCTCGTAGCGTTCCATCCCCTTCGAGCGCAGATGATTGGTGTGATCGATCTGCAAAATGGCGTTCTTTTTGACGATGCCGAACAAAAGCAGAATGCCGAGGGCGGAAAAGATATTCAAGGGTTGCCCCGACAAAAGCGTCGAAATGAGCGCGAACGGAACCGCCAGAGGCAAAGTCAAAAGGATCGTCACCGGATGAATGAACGATTCGAACTGCGCCGCCAGGATCAGATACATAAAGACGAACGAGAGCAGAAAGGCCAGCAAAAACGCATCGATTGCCCGGTTCAGTTCCTTCGATTGGCCCGTCACTCCGGTGCTGTATTCGAAAGGCATATTGAGCGACGCGGCGTGCCGCTCCAAAGCGGCCAGAGCGTCGGCTTCGGAGGCGTTCGGCGGAAGGCTGGCCGAAATGGTGACCTGACGCTGGCGGTTGAGCCGTTCGATCGAGGCCGGACTTCGCCCCTCTTCGAGTTTGACCAGTTTCTCCAGCCCGACCGTGCCGCCACCCGCCGTGGCGACCGTGAAATACTGCAAAGAGTCGCGCGTCCGGCGAAACCGTTCGTCGGCCCGGACGACCACATCGTATTGTTCCGATCCTTCGCTGTAGGTCGAAACCCGCTGGCCGGCCGCCAAGATATTGAGCGCCTGCGCGACATCTCCGGCCTTGACCCCGAGATCGGCCGCCTTGGCCCGGTCGATCTCGATCCGAACCTCGGGACTGCCCAGTTCGAGCGAACGGTCGGCGTCGCGGAAGATCGGATCGTTTTTCAACTTATCGACCAGTTGCGCCGAGTATTCGTCCAATTTCTGCATATCCGGCCCGGCGATGTAAAACCCGACGCCCGAACCGCCCCGGCCGAGACCGATGCTCCGACCGATCGAGGACGAGGACGAAACGTTGACCCGGTAATCATCGGACTGATATTTCTTGGTCAGCTGGCGGGTCTTGGCGATGATGTCGTTCTGCGAGAGTTTGCGCTTGGAAACCGGCACGGTGCTGACGAAAATGAGTCCCGAATTTCCGCCCCCGCCGCCGAAACCGGCCAGCACCAGAGTCGTTTCGACTTCGGGAATCTGCTCGCGCATATCGCGGGCGATCCGATCGAGAAGCGATTGAGTGGCAGCCAGACTGGTTCCTTCAGGCCCGCGCAGATTGACCTGAAAGGCCGATTCGTCCTCATCGGGCAAAAAGCTCATTCCGACCCAGGTGTAAAGCGGATAGATCGATGCCACGACCGCGATACAGACCAGAACGACCACCCAGCGGAAACGCATCGAGAGTTTCAGAAGCCAGGTGTAACCGCCGTCGATCTGCCGGTAAAACCAGGAATTTTTGCTGTCCTCGCGGTGGTCGAGCCCCGATTCCAAATTGGCGAAATTCTCGCTTTCGGCCTCGGTTCTCCGGGTTTGAAAGCCTTCTTCGCTGACGCTTCTAAGGATCTCTTCGTCCTCGGCCTCGCGAGCCATCCCGCCCGACCCCTTTTCGCCGTCTTCGGTTCTCTCGCGCTCCAATTTCTGTTTGATCCAGCGGGCGGCCAGCATCGGCGTTAAAGTAAAGGAAACGATCAGCGAAACCGTAATGGCGGCGGCCGATGTGAGGCCGAAACTCGACATGAACCGTCCGACCATACCGGTCATGAATCCGACCGGAATAAAGACCGCCAGAAGCGAAAGAGTGGTCGCCAGAACGGCCAGACCGATCTCGCGGGTGCCTTCGACGGCCGCCTGAAACGGACTCATTCCCTTTTCTTCGACGAACCGGTAGATGTTCTCCAGAACGACGATGGCGTCGTCGATGACGATCCCGACCATCAGGGTCAGCGCCAGCATCGTCATCTGGTTGAGCGTGTAGCCGAAGGCCGCGATCAAGGCGAACGAAGCGATGATCGAGATCGGAATCGCCAGCGCGGCGATGATCGTCGAGCGCATGTTCCACAAAAAGAAAAAGACGATGACGGCGGCAAAGATCCCGCCGAGGATCAGATGCTCTTCGATGGCGTGGAGCGAATTTTCGATAAACTCCGACTGGTCGCGCGTGACGACGATGTTAAGATCCTTGGGCAGATTGGGCTGGATCTCGGCCATCCTTTTTTTGACCCCGTTGATGACCTCGATGGTGTTGGCCCCGGATTGTTTGCGGATGGCCAGCGAAACCGACTGGGTTCCGTTCAAAGAGGCGGCCGAGGAGGCCTCGACCCCGCCGTCCTCGACCCTTCCGATGTCCTTGACCTTGACCGGATAACCGTTGCGCCGGGTGATGACGATGTCATTGAAATCCTTGACATCGGTGATCCTGCTCATCGTCCGCAGGGTGTAGGTCTTGGCGCCTTCGTTCAAACTCCCGCCGGGGCGCTCCAGATTTTGCGAGCTGATGGCGTTCGACACCTCGGTTACCGACAGATTGTAAGCCCGCAGTCGTTCGGGATTGACGAAGATCTTGATCTCGCGCTGGCGGGCGCCGTAGATAAAGACCTCGCCGACGCCGTCGACGTTCTCGATCCTCTCCTGAATCTGGTTTTCGACGATGGTCGTCAGTTCGACCGCCGAACGCGGGGCGCTGATGCCGAACAGGAGGATCGGCGATGAATCGGGATCGGACTTGCGGACAACGGGAGGATCGGCCGTTTCGGGCAGGCGGTTGATGATGTTGCTCACCTTGTCGCGGACTTCCTGAGTGGCGACGTCCGGGTCTTTTTCGAGGTTGAAGGTGATGGTTACGTTCGAGCGTCCCTGCGAAGAGCTGGACCGCAATTCCTCGATGCCCGGAATGGTGTTGACCGCGCCTTCGATATATTCCGTGACCTCGGTTTCGATCTCCTCGGGAGCCGCGCCGGGGTTCTCGGTGCGGACCGAAACGGTCGGCTGATCGATCTTGGGAAAGCGGTCAACCCCGAGCGTAAAAAAACTGAATCCGCCGACGACCGTCAAAAGAAGGACGATGACGGTGGCGAAAACCGGACGCCTGACACAAATTTCAGCTAACCATTGCATAACGGAAACCTCTGGAAAAAAGGTTTAAATGTTTAAAAGTTTAAAGGTGAAAAGATGAAAAAGTTTTTCGGGATTCGGTTGGATTGGTTTTTGACGCGGAAAAAACGGTCGACGAAAATCACAACCGAAACCTCTTCCAACAAGAGAGTCGACTTTTTCACCTTTTCACCTTTAAACTTTTTCACTTTGATTCACTCCACGACCTGCACCTTGGCCCCTTCGTACAACTGATCGAGGTTGCTCGTCGCCAACGCTTGGTCGGCGTTGACGCCGGACAGGATCTGGATCTCGTCGCCCTCCTCGATCCCCAGTTGAACGACCCGCAGTTTGATCAGATCCTTTTCGATGACGAAAACCCTGTAGGATTGCGTCGCCTCGTGATTGTAAACCGCCGCTTTCGGGACGAACACGCCCGCGCCTCCGCCCTGCCGGACGATCCTGACCGTGGCGAACATCCCCGACCTGAGGGCGTTATCGCCGTTTTCGATCTGCGCTTCGACGACCGCCGAGCGTGAATCCGGGTCGATGGCCGGATTGACCGCCGTGATGGTGCCGCTGAACTTGCGGTCGCGGTAGGCATCGACCTCGACCGAAACGCCGCTTCCCAAAGAGATCTGCGGCACGTCCGCCTCGGCGATCTGGATCTGGATCTTGATCGGATTGGTCCGAAGGATCTTGGCGACCGGGGTCGAACTGGTCACATATTCTCCGACGGCCGCCGACCGCTCGCTGATGAATCCGGCGAAAGGAGCGCGGATGACGGTGTCGGCCACGGCCTGCCGGGCGGTGGCGACCTGCGTCCGGGCGGCTTCGACCGAAGCCTCGGCGCTCTTGATCGCCTGATTGTTTTGCCGGGCGGCGTTGATGGCGGTATCGAGGTTTTCCTTGGCCGCCTGAACCCGCGTCCGGGCCGTGTCGCGGGTGGTCCGGTATTGTTCGTAAGTGACCATCGCCACGTCGCCGGTTTCGACCAGTTCGCGGTATCGCTGTTCGTTGGCCTCGGCCTGTTTCAATTCGGCCAGCATCTGCTCGTAATTGGCGTTGGCGGCGCGGACCTCCGGAATGGCCGAGGCGTTGAAACTGCCGTTGGGGCCGAGACCGAGACGGGCTTCGGCCTGCCGGACGGCGGCTTCGGCCTGTTTGACGCCGGCCTCGGCTTCGGCCAAACGAAGCCGCGCGTCCTTGTCATCCACTTTGGCGATGATCTTTCCGCCCCCGACGAATTGGCCGACATCCGTATAGACATTGGTGATCTTGCCGGCCACCTTGGGGGCGATGTCCGAGGTTTCCTCGGCGGTCAGACTGCCGGTCGCCTGAATATAGGCCGGAACATCGCGCGAAACCGATCGTCCGACCGTCACCGAGACGACGGGACTGACCTCGCCCTTGTTGCGGGATCCTTCGTCTTCGGCTTTCGAGGTTCCGCACGAAAAACAAAAGGCCGCCGCCAGCAGCAAAGTCAGCAATTTCGCGATCCGATCTCGCCCGATCCAAAAGCTTTTAATCATAAATTCCAAACTTCCGAATACAAAATTGTATTACATTTAACGACTCAGTTAAAAAAATAACTGTGTAAAGTTTTGTCAACCAACTTTTTATCGAATTTTTCCTTTTTGCTTTTGACTTACGCAAAGGCCGATCATTTGGTTATCGGTTTTTCCCGATTTGCAGAAGAAAGGCGGTTGGGTTTATAAAAATTGAAACGCAAAAATATCAAAAAATGAGGAAATCAAATGAAAGAAATCACGGTTAAAGAACTGAAAGCGAAGATGGATGCCGGCGAAGACGTCCAGCTGATCGACGTCCGCCAGCCCGAAGAATACGCCATCGCCCGGATCGAGGGAGCGAAACTCATCCCGCTTTCCGAGGTCCTTCAGCGAATGGACGAGATCGACCCGGACCGGCCGACCGTCATCCAGTGCAAATCCGGCGGGCGCAGCGCCCGGGCGATCGATGCCTTGCAAAGAGCGGGTTGCAAAGCCGATATGAGCAATCTGGTCGGAGGAATCAACGCCTGGTCCGAAGAGATCGACCCGAGCGTTCCCAAATATCAGCTTTAAAGATCAATTTAGCCACAGAGGACAGGGAGTTCACAGAGGTGGTTTTTATCCCAATTAAATAATTTGGTCGTGTCTCAGAATTTATGATGAGCAAAACTTTATCGGGCGAAGCCTGGATCAATAAAAAATTGTAAATTGTAAATTATTAACTATAAATTGTCTTGGAATAAAGACTTATGTCATTATCCAATGATAATTAATAATGCAAAATTTACAATTTATAATTGGTTTTCTCCGATCATCATAAATTCTGACACACCATCAATAATTTTTCTCGGTGTTCTCCGTGTCCTCTGTGGCAAAACTCAAAAAAACGCTTTCGAAAAAGTGCGGCGGTCGGATTTCCATTTGAAATTTCCGAACGATCAGATCCCGATCTCATCGGCCAGTTTGACGATCTTCATTCCGTCTTCGACCCTTGTGCAACAGGCCAGGACGGGCTTTTCCTGTTGCTCATCTTCCAGCCAGACCCGGCAGTTGGCGCAGTCGCCGTTCCAGCAAAAGTTGCCGTAGGAAACGGTTTCGACCGAGATAAACTGAAAACAGCGCAACAGCAGGTTGTTTTCCGGGACCCGGTATTTCTCGCCTTCGATCTCGATCTCGACCAGTTCCTCAAATGGCTCAAACAGATTCCCGTAAGATTCGGAATTCATAAAGATCAACCCTCGTCCTCCGTATTCTTTTCGAGAGCCAGACGCTGAAGTTCCTCCTTGTTCTTCAGGATATATTCGATAAAGGCGCGAATCGGGGCCGATTGCGATCCCTTAAGCGAAACCATCGCCACCGAACGCCTGAACTCGTTTTTCTTGACCCGAATCTGCGCCAGTTTGCCGACCGAGGTTTCTTCCCTGACCGCCCACGAAGGGAGCAGCGAAACGCCCAGACCGTGTTCGATCATCAGTTTGATGAAATAGGTGTCGTTCGATTCGAGGGACATCTCCGGTTCGACCCTCAGCTTTTTGAAAAAGGCGTCGGTCGCCCGCCGGATCGAGGCCCCGCGTTCGAAAAGGATCCAGCGCTCCTTGGCCAGTTCCTTGCGGGAAACTTTATTTTGGCGGGCGAAGCGGTGTTTTTTCCCGACCACCAGAACCAGTTCGTCGTCGAAAAGTTCGGTATATTCCAGGATCGGCGAATAAACGGGAAGCGAGGCGAAACCGACGTCGGCCACCCCGTTGGAGACATCCTCTATGGTTTGTTCGGTGCTGGCCGTTGTCCGGAAAACCAGTTCGACGGTTTCGTAATTATCCATAAACTCCTCGAACAGCGGCGCGAACAGATAAACCAAAGCCTGCGTGGCGGCCGCCACCCGCACCCGTCCGACCATCTTTTTTTCGCGTCCCGCCACCCGTTCGTGCATCTCTTCGGCCTGATCGAGAATGCTCCGGGCGTATTCTAGCGCCACCTTTCCGGCGTCGGTTAAAATGACGCCGCGTTTGGCCCGGATAAAGAGCGGAACGCCGAGTTCCTCTTCGAGGGCCTTGATCTGATGGCTGACCGCCGATTGGGTCAGATTGAGTTTTTCCGAGGCTTTGGTAAAGTTCAGGGTTTCGGCGATAGCGCTGAAAGTTCTTAGTTGCCAGATTTCCATTTTGTTTGTTTACAACAATTTCCAGACATTAGCCGGATTCATCGCAGTGATTAAAAATTAGAGTTGGTAAAGCCGGTTCGGATATGATTATACTTGTCTCGAACGTTCGGTATGAATGTTCCTATTTATTTTTATTTTACTTTTCACTTTAGTCATCATGGAGGATTTATAACATGATTTTTTATAAACTGGATCACGTCATTGAGAAAATATTCACCAACGAGCCGTGTCTCGAACAAAAACACCTCTTCGAAACGACCGGAAAGGAGTTTCCGAAAGAAGAGGCGCGAAAATTGTGGGCCAAGGTGATCGACCACAAATGGTACGTCAGCGAACGCCTCAAACGCGACATCGGCCTCAAGGTGGCGGCCGTCGATTATCTTGAGAATTTCTACGAACCGCCCGTTCCGAAACCGAGCCGAAACAGTCTGTCCCGGTTTGTAACCAGATTTTGGGCGACCCAAAATTCGGTCGCCTGAAACCGGATAAATTTTAACCTTCGAAAAAAGCGGGAGTCGGCTCCTTAAAGGAGAACCGACTCCCGCTTTTTTCGGCTTTGTCGGCTTTGGCAATTTTTTGAAATGGGATTAAACTGTTAGACTAAAAGCAGATTATTAAGGAGGGAACGAGGAAAATGTCGCTAGTTATTTACACCAAACCGGGCTGTCCTTACTGCGAAAAGGCCCGCGATTATTACAACGAAAACGGAATAGAATTTACCGAATATGACGCTCAAAACGACTCCCGGAGAAAGCGGGAAATGCTGGAGATTTCGGGCGGTGATCTGGTCGTTCCGTGCATCGTCGAAAACGGAGAATACATCCAGTCGGGTTGGGGAAATCCGCCGCGAGGTTGAACGGTCACGCCCGATTAACCGGCGGTCTGCCGGTCGAAAAGCCCTTCCACTTTTGCCGACATTAAATTTTCCGAAGATAATTGACAATGGCACCCTAATAGGTGAAAATTCATTGGTTTTATTTTTTGAAAAAATTACTTAGCAACCGGACTTCAAACCGGATTTTACAAATTTTTACAGAACTTAAACGCAATACTATCCAACCTAAGGACCGGAAATTCATATCCAAATTAATGTATGGTTGGCTCAAAAATTAATCAATACGAAATCTTGGAAAAAATCGGGGCGGGCGGGCAAGGAACTGTTTACAAAGCCAAAGACACGAAACTTGACCGAACCGTTGTCATCAAGGTTCTGCCTCCCGAACTGACCGCCAAAACGGCCAACTTCACCCGTTTCGCCCGCGAAGCCAAGCTCTGCTCTCAACTCGATCATCAGAACGTCTGCACCATCTTCGATTATCACGAGGCGGACGGCGTTTTTTACATCGCCATGCAGTATGTTCACGGAAAAAACGTCCGTCAACTGGTCAACGGTCGCCCGCTCGATCTGAAAAGCGCTCTTTCGATCGCCATTCAGGTTACCGACGCGCTGGCCTACGCCCATTCGCGCAACATCATCCACCGCGACATCAAAGCCGGAAACATCATGGTGACCGACAACGGACAGGTCAAGATCCTCGATTTCGGACTGGCCAAATTGATGCAGGATGAGGTAGTCGCCGAAGGGGAGGACCGAAACGACATCACCGAACTGGGAATCCCTTACGGAACGGCCACCTATGCTGCGCCGGAACAAGCCAAGGGGGAAAGGACAGACCACCGGGCCGATATTTTTTCGACCGGTGTTTTGCTTTATGAAATGCTGACCGGGATCTGGGCCTTTCAGGGAAAAACCGTGGTCGACGTTCGCCATCAGGTCCTCCACGGAACGCCGAAACCTCTGGCCGAAATGCGCCCCGAACCGATCCCGCCGCGGCTTCAGGCGATAGTTGATAAAGCACTGGCCAAGGACCCGCGCGACCGGTATCAGAAGATCGCCGCCATGCGCGACGACCTGCGCCAGGTATTGCAGGAAATTTCGGGCGTCCCGGTTCTTCAGACCGACACATTTCTTCCCAAGCATATGGAGGAAAAGAACCCGGTCAAACGAGCTTGGGACTGGCTGACCGGCAAATCGACCAGCGACGATTCGCTCCAGGTGACGCCCTCGGCGACCATCACTCCGACCTATTCGCCGGACACCACCTATACGGCCAGCGGGCAGGAGAAAAAGAGCGTCGCCATCTTGCCTTTTAACAACCTGAGTCACGATCCGGGTTCGGATTTTTACGAATTCGCGCTGGCCGACGCCGTCATCACCGAACTGGCCCAACTGCGCTCCCTGATCGTCCGGCCCTCTTCGGTCATCGCCAAATATCAGGGGAGCGATATGGAGCCGCGCGAGATCGGCCGCGAGCTGAGGGTTCACGCCGTCCTGTCGGCCGGTTTCCTGCGTTCGGGCGAAAAGATCCGCGTTACGGCCCAATTGCTCGATGTGGTCAGCGGCGATCTTTTATGGAGCGATAGGATCGACGCCGAAGGCGAAGACATCCTCGCCCTGCAGGACACGATCGCCCAGAGGATCCTGGAGGGACTGAGGCTCGAACTCTCGACCCGCGAACAGGAAAAACTCGGCCGACGGGCCACCGACAACGCCGAAGCCTACGAGGAATACCTGCGCGGGCGCGACAATTTCGGGCGGTTCATCTTCCGCACCGTTTCCAACGACGACTGCGAAGCGGCGATCGCCAATTTCAAACGGGCGGTCGAACTCGATTCCCGTTTCGCCCTCGCCTACAGCGGTCTCGGAGCCTGTTACGCCAACCGGGTTTTCAAGGGAATGGGCGACGCCGAGGATTACACCTACGCCGAAGCCGCCTTCAGCAAGGCCTTCAAATACGACCCCAACGTGGTCGAGGCCCGCGTTCTGATGATCCTCATTTATCTGTCGCGGGGCGAAAAGAAAAAAGCCCGGTCCGAGATCAAGACCCTGCAGGAACAATTCCCCAACGAAGCGCCGCTCTATTTCGTCAAGGGGACGATGCACCGGCTCGACGGGCAATACGAGGAATCTTTGCAGGCCTGGGAAAAACTGGTCCGGCTCGATCCGGCCGCCCGCGTCGTGGCCAGCTACAATATGGCCCGCATCTATCTCTATCAGGGAAAATACACCGAGGCGCTGATCGAACTCGACAAGGGCGCCCAAAAAGAAGCCAATCACCCTTTGATCCGCATCTTCCGCTCCTCCGTGCTTTTATATTCCGGCAAACCCGATGAGGCCATCGAGATGATTGGCGATGTTCTGGAAAAAAATCCGCAGATGGACGGCGTCCGTCCGCTCTTTGCGATGTTTCTGGCCTCGGTCGGAAGGGAGAAAGAGGCCCGCGCCCAGTTGACCGAACAGGCCCAGAATCTGGCCAAAGCAGATCACGACATGGCCTATTGGATGACCTCGGCCAAAGCCCAACTCGGCGATATCGACAAGGCCTTTTACTGGATGGAACGGGCCATCAAACTGGGCAATGAGAACAAGCCCTGGTATCTTCACGATAAAATGCTGGCCCCGCTCCGTCAGGATCCCCGCTTCGAAGAACTGATCGAAAAGATCGACACCAAAAGCTGACCACCTGGCCGAAAACATCGTCTGAAATAGCAAGCCGGCAAAGCCGACGCCATATTTGCGACTCGCGGCCCCAGCCGTGGGAACGAAGGTAAAAAAAATTCCGAGCGGTTGAAGACCGCGACATTTCAATAAAAAAGATAATAATAAAAACCTTTGACGTATTCCCCGGCGACGAACCGCCAGCCCCGCGGCGTCAGCCACCAGTAGAGGGCGGGCGGGGTCTGCTCCCCGACCGGGGCGGATTCGACCCCGATCCCGACTTCCAAACCGTTTTCATTGAAGACCTTTTCGAAGGTGAAAAGAGTGCGGCGGGTGTGATAGGCCGAGGTGATCAAAAGCACCGATCGCCAGCCGTTTTCCTTGGCTTTTTGCCCGAACAGCCGGGCCTCGTCGATCGTTCCGGCGACCTCTCCGGGAAGGATCTCGATGGCATCGGCCGGAACTCCCATTTCTATCAACGCCCGGCGCGCCAGATCGGCGTAGGGCGGATTCCGTTTTTCTTCATTTGACCAGCCGGCCCTTTCTCCGTCATCGGTCAGAAAGATCTTCGGGGCAACTCCGGCCCGGTAAACCTCGGCCGCTTTGCGCGTTCTCTCCCGATAAACCGAAGAACCGCTCAAAACCAGGATCGCCTCGGCTTTTTCGAGGGGCCTTTCGACGATCAGCCTTTCGGCCAAAAAAGGAGCCAGAAAAATCCAAACCCCGGCGGCAAACAAAAAAAAGAGAAGCATTTTCAATCTCCGGCTCATTTCCCGGTCTCCTCTGGCGGGGCTTGAGTTTCTTCGGAGTCTTCCCTTCTCATGATCTCCCGCAACTGATCTACCCGCGCTTCCCAGCTTTCGTTCTTGATCGAATCGCTGATCTCTTCCTTCGGCGTTTCGTCCGCCAGAGCCTCCCCGATCTTTTCGATGAATCGGGCGTGATCCTCTCCGATCAGGCAATGGTCCAGGATGCGGACCTCGGGAATGTCGGTCGAGACCACCTTGAGACCGGCGGCCAGATATTCGCGCACTTTCAGGGGGTTGGCCGCCAATGTCAGTTCGTTGATGGCGAACGGATTGAGCGCCACATCGAAGCCTTTGCAAAACGCCGGCAGGTCCGCATACGGACGGCGACCGAGAAAATGGACGTTTTTCTGATCGTCCAAAATCTTCACCTTCTGCTCGGCATCGACCGCGATCTTGCCGATCAGAACGATCGAACCGGCGGAAAAATGCCGGGCCGTTTTCCTGATCAGTTCGTAATCGACCCAATCGGCCAGAAGCCCGTGAAAACCGATCACCGGACGCGGCAGATCGCGAATCCCGGTCGGAACCTCGGTGGCTTCGTCGAGAGCCGTCCGAAAATGCCGCCAGTCGGTGCCGTGGCGGATGATATGGGTGTTCGGGTTGAATTTCTTTTTGTCGGCGAGGAGTTTTTCGGCCGAAACGACGACCAGATCCGAGCGGCGGAAAAGATCCTCTTCGATCTCCTTTAACCCCCTGGACGCGCCGGTAAAGGCCGTGTATTCATCGACGCAGTAATAGATCAGGCGGTCCTCTCCGAGTTTTCCGGCCAGAAGTCCGGCGGCCGGATTGAAGACCATGTTGACCGGCTTTTCAAACCCGAGCCGCCGCATCGCCTTTTTGACCTGAGAGATCAGAAATCTCCGGTTAAAACTGCGAACGGCCTCGCTCCCGTAAGCCGGAAGGGCCAGCGGATTGAGAACGTGGATGTTCGGTTCGACCTCGCGGACGGGTTCGGTGAATCTCTTCAGTTTGCTGAAGATGCGCCGGATGTCTTTGGCAGAAGTGGTCGGCATCCGGTTGGCGATGGCGTTGATCCAGAGGATCCGGTTGTCTTTGGAAAGAACCCGCATCAGATGGGTCTTGCTGAGCGGGTCGCCGGTCCAGTCGTGCGAAAAACAGAGGATGTCGCGCCCCCGCAAAGGTTCAACGGTCTTTTTTTCGAAATCCTGCACTTTATTTAAACTCTCTCCGGAAATTTTTTCTTAATACTCCATAGATAAACCTTGTTTATTTTTGCCACGGAGAACACAGAGTTCATCGAGGGGTTTTTTAGGGAAGAATCCTTTTTCTCCCGCTCTCCGTGTTCTCTCCTGTGGCTAAAGATTAAAGCGAACTAAACGGCCAGAACTCTCTCCTCATCTCTCGCCCTGGGAGATTCGGCATCGATGAACCGGCGGTTCCACATTTCAAAATTGATCAGAAACCACAGCCTTTCGTCGTGTTTCTCGCCCGCCTGATGCCGCCGGACCAGTTGACGGACGAAATCCGGCTCGAAGATGCCGCGCTCCATCGCCCGACCGCCGAGAACGTATTCATCGACGATATGCCGGAAATCATTTCTCAGCCAGTCGCCGATCGGGACGGGAAAACCCATTTTTTGCCGGGTCAGAATTTCGGGCGGCAAAATCCCCTCCATCGCCCGGCGCAAGATCCATTTCGTTTCCCGGCGGCGGATCTTGAATTTTTCGGGCAGACGGGCCGTGAATCCGACCAGTTCGTGATCGAGAAAAGGCACCCGGCTTTCGATCGAAGCCGCCATGCTCATCTGATCCTGCTTCATCAGCAATTCGTGAAGGTAGGTCTTGGAATCGACGTAAAGCAGACGGTCGAGAAGATCCCGGGCGTCGGTTTGGCCGAGCCAGTCGCGGAGTCCTCTGTAGGGGTCGGATTCGGCGATCTTTTCGCTGGTTTCGGCGGTCAGTAATTTTTCCTGCATCGCCCTGGTAAAAATGGCGAAATTGTCGAAATAGAGGCTTTCCAGATCGGCGGAACGGGCCAGAAAGGTTCTTTCAAGCCTTGCGCCCGAAGGCAGTCGAGAGACGTTGCGGCCGATCAGATTTCGCAAAAAACCCGGCACAACCGATTCGTAGCGCCGGCCGTATTTCAAAAGCAGGAGGGTTTTATCGTAGCGCCCGTACCCGCCGAGAAGCTCATCGCTTCCCTCTCCGGTCAAAACCACCTTGACGTGCCGACCGGCCAGGCGCGACACGAAAAACAGCGGAACCGAGGCGATAAACCCGAGCGGTTCGTCCTCGTGCCAGATCAGGTCGGGCAGTTTCTGGAAAAACTGTTCGGGCGTGATGGTGATCTCGTGATGATCGGTTTGAAAAGCCTCGGCGACCATCCGGGCGTAGCGGAATTCGTTGGCCTCGCGCTCGCGAAAGCCGACCGAAAAGGTCTTGATCGGTTCATCGACCATTCCGGCCATCATCGCGCAAATGGCCGAAGAATCGATCCCGCCCGAAAGAAACATTCCCAGCGGAACATCGGCCATCAGCCGCAATTTGACCGATTCCCGGAAAAGTTCGAGCCATTCTTCGACCACTTTTTCGTCCGACAATTCCCCCGGATCGGGTTTGGGTTCGAAGGAAACATCCCAGTATTTTTCGATCTCGATCCGGCCGTTCTGCCAGGTCAATGTGTGGCCGGGCAAAAGCCTCCGGACATCCTTAAAGAGCGTTTCCTCGCCGGAAGTTCCGTGATTGGCCAGCTGATCGGGCAGGGCGGCGAAATTGATCTCGGGACGGACGGCTCCGGCCGCCAGAAGGGATTTGATCTCGGAAGCGAACCACAGATCGCCTTTATCGTCAAAGACGTAATAGAGCGGTTTGATCCCGAGCCGGTCGCGGGCGATGAACAGCTTTTTATCGCGCCGGTCCCAGACGGCGAAGGCGAACATCCCGCGCAAGAATTCGACGCAGCGGGGACCGTGTTCCTCGTACAGATGGAGGATCGCCTCGGTGTCGCAACTGGTTTGAAAACGGTAGCCTTTGGCTTCCAGTGCGGGGCGATGACCGGCGTGATTGTAGATCTCCCCGTTATAGACGATGACCATCGAGTCGTCGGAGTTGAACATCGGCTGATGCCCGTGTTTGACATCGACGATCGACAGCCGCCGGTGTCCGAGTCCGACCGGCCCGTCGACGAACTCGCCGAAATCGTCCGGTCCCCGGTGTTCGATCACATCGCGCATTCTGGCCAGAATGCTCCGTTCGACCGCTCGCCCGGAAGCGTCTGAAAAAACTATTCCGTTAATTCCGCACATAAAAAAATTCGCTTGAAACAAAAAAATCCGTTGGCAGTTCGGGGCTGGTTCGGAAGGCGAAAAAGACCTCTTCGGTATTTTACACAATTAACGAAGTTTGTGCGAAACTTATTTTTAACCCGCCACCGACCTTTTTCTGACGGCCCGTTTTTTAGGACAAATCATCAATTTTCAACCTTTGGTTTAACAATTAAAAACATTGACAAAAAGTGTTAAACCCAGTATTTTATTAAAAGAGTTTCGAATGATTCTCAAACGTAAACCCTCTCATTTTTTGCCAACCTTTTTGAGAAAACACAATTTGGATTTTTTCAGGCGGTGAATTTCAGTCGGATGTTTCGGACCGAGACCCGCCCGGTCGATCTGTGTTTTCCGGCAAACGAAGAATCATTCGACTCTTTTCATTATTCCAAATCAACTCAAAACAAGGAGACATTCCGGATGTCCAGAAAAGTATTTGTCAGTTTTATTCTCTCAGCGTTCTTTACAATTTTGCTTTCCGCCAACTCCTTCGGTCAGGGAGTCAGTCCTCAAACGGCGATGAGCGACAGTTTTTCACTTCACTCTTACCCCAGCATTTATCCGGCCTCGGCCTTTTGGGGAGCCCGCTGGCAAAAAGGCTCTCTCAGCAATTGTACGGCCGACTCCGCCGTCTCGGTCAATTACAACCAGACCGACGGGCAATTGCAGATCTCTCCGCTGTCCGGCGCCTCGCAAACCCACGTCAACGGTTTTGTTTCCAAATGGAAAATGGATTTCCGCGACAGTTTCACCCAGGTCGAGGTTCCGGCCGCAAACGGTTCGGGACTGATGACCACCTTATCGTTCGGCCCCGACTGCGACAACTGGTATCAGATCGCCCGTCAGGGCAGCGTTTTGCAGTTTCGCACCGATGTCGGCGGCAACATCGTCACTTTAGCCAGCATCGCTTACGATCCGGCCGCCCATCAATACTGGCGGATGCGCCACAATCCGGCTTCGGATGCCATCGTTTTCGAAACCGGCGAGGTTCAGACCAATGTGGTCAACGGGTCGGAAAAGGAGAAAAAACTGGTCTGGACCCAGAGGGCCGAAACGACCGTCAATTTTTCTCTCGTCGGGGTCAAACTGGAGATCGGCGGCGGAACCGTCGCGGCCGCTTCCAATCCGGCGATGATCAAATTCGACAATTTTCTGTTCGACTCCAACGATCCCCTGCCAAAATCACCCCAGCAAACCGTCGATACGACTTTTCCCGACAACTCCTCGGGAACGGTCATCAACGTCGCCAACTGCTCCGGCCTCCAAACGGCCTTTAACGCCGCTCAGCCCGGCGACACCGTCCGGATCGATCCGACCCTCTCCTGCACCGGAAATTTCAACCTTCCGGTCAAATCCAACCCCGGCAACAAATGGATCGTCATCCGTTCGGCCAGTTCCGCCTTCGACCCCGGCGGAGCCATCCCTCAGGGCGTTCGCGTCAACGGTGAAGATCAATCGCACCGCGGGCAGATGCCCAAACTCCTGACCGGCAACCGGCAGTCGGTTCTGGAAATTCCGGCCGGCGCCAATTATTACCGGCTGGTCGGGATCGAGTTCGGGATCGCTCCGAACTTTTCCCTGCCTCCCGGAAGCGATGTCTATTCGCTGGTCGGACTGGCGGCGGAAACCCCGCAGGTTCACCACGTCGTCATCGACCGCTGTTATTTTCGCGGCGAACTGACGCCCAACAAAGATATTCGCCGGGCGATCGCGCTCAACGGCGCTCATCTGGCCGTCATCGATTCCTATCTTTCCAAACTGATCGACCGGGGCGGTTTTCAGAATCAGGCCATCGGTTTGTGGAGCGGAACCGGGCCGATCCGGATCGAGAACAACTACCTTGAAGCTCTGGCTCAGAACATACTGATGGGCGGCGATTCTTCGGCCACCCCGGACTCCACCCTGACCGATGTCGTCATCCGCCGCAACCATTTCAACAAGAGTTTGGCGCTCTATCAGGCCTGGGGCTGTTCGAGCGACATAACCAACTGTCCGGCCCTGCCGCCGACCAACGGGATCGAGATCAAACAGGGGCGGCGCATCAGGATCAGCGAAAACATCTTCGAAAACTCGGTCGGCGACGGCATTTACGTCAAATCGGTTTACGAATCCGGTTGTGTCTTCTGCATCTCGGAAGACATCCACATCAAGGACAACAAGTTCATCAACTCGCGCCGCTGGGTTTACATCCACGGCCCGGAAGTCGGTTCGGGCAGCGGTTATCCGCAATCGACCAGCCGGGTGACGGTCGAAAACAACCTGTCCTACTTTACGGATATGAATTTCTATCAGGGTTCGGCCGGAGCCGCCGCCCGCGAGGACATTCCCGACGTTCGGATCATTCACAACACCTACGAAGCGGAACGCGCGTTTTACGGCACGAACAATCTGCCGACCCTTTTCAACTTCGAAATGCGCGACAACCTGACCGAAAGACGGACCTACGGTCTGGGCGGAGCCGAAGGGTTGCCGACGCTCAACACGACCATGTTTCCCTACACTTTCCGCCGCAATCTGATCGTCAACAACTCGGAAAACACCGGTCAGGCGGAAACCGATTCGACTCTTGCCAATCGTTATCCCTGTCCGGCCGTAAGCGGCAATTGCGGCGATCGCGGGGCGATGATCGTTTCCGGTTGGGACTCGGCCGATCCGGACGGCGATCAGGTCGGATTTGCCGAAAGTTCTCTGCAAAACCGCCGGAACACCGGGAACTACCGCCTCGCTCCGTCCAGTTCGTTCAGCGGCGCGGGAACCGACGGCAAGGACATCGGCGCCGACATCGAGGCCATCGACCAGGCGACCGCCGGGGTCCGCACCGGACTCTGGACCGCCATTCCGCCGACCCGCTCGCCTTACGGTCAAAACACTCTGGCCTCGATCGAAGTCGAAAACTTCGATAACGGAGGAGAAAACGTCGCTTACAAAGAGATGTTCGGCGACGTGGGCAGCGGGCTTTACCGCAGTTCCCCGGTCGAGGGCGTCGATATTCTGCAGAATTCGGCGGCCAGCAACGGTTTCGCCGTTTACGAATCATCGGCCGGCGAATGGCTCGAATACACGCTCGATTTTCCGGTCACCCGGAGCTATAACGTCGGTTTCCGCTATTCCTCGGCCTTTAACGGCGGGAAATTCCATCTGGAGATCGACGGCGCGGACGTTACGGGACCGATGACGGCCGATTCGACCGGCGGCTGGAATTCGTTCGGAACCGTTCTCAAAACCGGCGTCAACGTCGCCGCCGGCCCTCACGTTCTCCGGCTGGTGTTGGATGAGAACGCCATCAACCCCGAACTCAGTACACAGTCCCCGGTCGTCGCCAATTTCGATGTCATCAGTTTCAGCGCCAACGTCAGAACCCCGTTCGATTACGACGGGGACGGGCGGGCCGACATCTCGGTTTACCGGCCGACCGACGGAAACTGGTACTTAAACCGAAGCAGCGCCGGTTTCGCCGCCGTCAGGTTCGGCGCGGCCACAGATGTTCCGGTTCCCGCCGATTTCGACGGGGACGGCAAAACCGACATCGCCGTCTGGCGGCCTTCGACCGGCGTCTGGTACATCCTCAACAGCGCGGACAACACCTATTCGGTCTTTCAGTTCGGCGTTGAGGGCGATGTTCCCGTGCAGGCCGATTACGACGGCGACGGCCGGGCCGAGGTGGCCGTCTGGCGGCCTTCGGATGGCGTCTGGTATATTCGGGAACCCGAAAACAACGGCGTCATCTTCGCCGCCCGGTTCGGTCTCAACGGCGACCGGCCCGCCGTCGGGGATTTCGACGGCGACTCGCGGGCCGATTTCGCCGTCTTCCGTCCGTCAAACGGATTCTGGTACATCCAGCGAAGCCTTGACGGAAATGTCGTTTACCAACGTTTCGGACTGGCTGACGACAAGATCGTCCCGGCCGATTTCGACGGGGACGGCAAAACCGACATCACCGTCTGGCGGCCTTCGACCGGCGTCTGGTACCGGATCAACAGTTCGGACAATTCGCTCGCAACCTTCAAGTTCGGCAATCCGGGCGATCTGCCTTCGGCCGCCGATTTCGACGGCGACGGGCGGGCGGATGAGGCCGCTTTCCGGCCCTCGGGCGGAACCTGGTACTGCCGGATCAGTTCCAGCGGTTCGACATCGGTGACGGCCTTCGGAACCGACGGCGATACTCCGACCACATCGGCCTTTGTCCGTTAGTTTTCTCCCGAGAGCAAACGGTTTGACTCAGCTAAAGAGCGGGATCGGCCCTATTTCCGGGCGAAAGAAAAACCGCTCTTTGACTCAATTGATGGCGGACGATCACTCGGTCGTCCGTCTTTCCTTTATTGAAAAAGCCTCCCGGCGGGATTTTGCCGAAAGGCGGCTCACTAATCGGATAAATCTATGGTTTCGCTCCGTTATAAGCTATAATCTTTCGGGAATTATGAATGATAATCGGATCAGAGTCGGGCGAAAAAAAGAGGCCGAAAAGCCTCTCTGGCGAAGGCTCAGGCTTCCACTGAGTTTGGCGGCCCTGCTTGTTATTGCGGCCGCCGGGGGTTTTCTCGTTCTTTCGACGGTCGGCAATCTCAACATCTTCGCCGGATCAACCCAAATCACGACCGAAAACGGCGGAACCGTCATCCGCGTTCCTCCGGGCGGCGATTTGCAGGCGGCCATCGGCCGCGCCAGCGGGGGAGACACCATCGAACTTGCGGCCGGGGCGACCTACGGCCCGATCAAACTCCCGGTCAAACAGATCCAAGAATTCATCACCATCCGCTCTTCGGCGGCCGATAAGCTCCCCGAACGGGTCGGCCCCGAACAGGGGAAATTGCTGGCCCGGATCGTAACGCGCGAAAAAGGCGAACCGGCCGTCGCGACCGAAAACGGAGCGCATCATTACCGTTTCGTCGGAATCGAATTCGCCCCCGAGACGACCGAATACATCTACAACCTGGTGCTGTTCGGCGGCGATCACCGGACCCGGGCCGATGTGCCGCATCATCTGGAGATCGACCGATCTTATTTTCACCCGGCCAAAACCGGCGTCACGCGGCGCGGGCTGGCTCTCAACAGTTCGGAGACGGTCGTCAAAAACAGCTACTTTGAGGGGTTCGCCTTTCCCGGCGAAGAGACTCAGGGGATCTGCGGCTGGACCGGGACCAAAGACGTCAGGATCCTCGACAATCACATCGAGGGCGGGGCCGAAAACATCATGTTCGGCGGGGCCGATCCGGTCTCATCCGACCTGACGCCCGAAGGGATCGAAATTCGCGGCAATTATCTGTTTAAACCCTACGATTGGCGCGAAAAAAATTACTCGCTGAAAACGCTTTTCGAACTCAAGAACGCCAAACGGGTTCAACTGATCGGCAATTTTCTGGAAAACAATCCGCTCGGTTCGGCCTTCCGGATCACGATCCGCAACAGTTCGGGAAAGGCCGAGTTCAGCACGCTCGAAGATGTTCTGATCGAGGACAACATCGTCCTTGGCGCGGGCGAAGGCATCAATATTCTGGGCAAGGACGACACCTATCCGAGCCAGACCCTGCGAGGATTAAAGATCGTCAACAATCTTTTTCTCGACATCGGCGGCGACAAATGGGAGGGCGGGGGTTATTTCATTCAGGTCAACGACGGCCGGAACATCCTGATCGCCAACAACACCGTCTTTCAAACCGGCAACATCGTCACGTTTTACGGGGTCAATCCGGAGAATTTCGTCTTTCGCAACAACATCGTCGGCCACGGCAATTACGGCATTCACGGCCTCGGCGACGTCCGGCGTTCGGACATCGGCCGCCGTTTCTTCCGAAAGAACGTGATCGTCAACAACCGCAACGTCCCCGCTTCGGATATGACGGTCCCGCCGGATAATTTCTCGCTCAAAAGCTACAGCGAGATAAAATTCGCCGACCTCCAGCACAGGGATCTCCGTCTCTCGGCCGACAGCGGCGTCAAGGGCAAAGGGGTCGAAGGGGCGGACATCGGAGCCGACATCGAAACCATCCGCTCCAATATGCCGGCAAGTCTTTTCAAACTCCTTTCCCAATAACGGGCTATTGACTGAAATTGCGCTAATGTGCGGCAAAAAATCGCCTGTGGCCGGTCGGTCAAAGTCAGCTTCAAAAGTCATCGAAGATGACGACCTATTTGTAGCCCACGGTGCAACCGTGGGATATTGAAAAATTAGGTTAGGAGGTTTTTTGTCAATACACATAGGGGCTACCAATATGGCATAGCCTTCTCCGATTAAAGCCAAAGTTCATTCCCATCATCCATCCGAGCTCGATTGAATCAAATAATGGATTTTCCCTAGTTTGCAAAATCCCGGAAATTGATCTGAAATTCAGAAAACTCATTTGAGAATTTCCCGGTAAAGATCGAGAACGGCGACGACGTTCGACCGGTCATCCGGTTTCGGGGTTTTGGTTTTTCGCTCCGCTTCGCCGAGAACCCCGATGATTGCCGGAGCCAGTTCCCCGCCGTCCTTGATCGGGATCAAATGGACCCCGGCCGGGCGCATCCCGTTGTCGGTGGCGATGACCGGAGTTTCCAGATGAAGCGCCTCGCGAATGGCGATGGCGTCCCCGTCGAAAAGCGTCGTCCGCAGAAGCAGGTCGCAATCGTTGATCAGATGAAGCGTCACGGCGTGTTCGACGTTGCCCGCCAGATAAATCCTTTCGCCGTAGCTTTTCCCGGCGATAATGCGTTTCAGTTCGTCTTTCATATCACCTCCCCCGACGATCAAAAGCCCGGCTTCGGGAAATTTTTCCAAAACCTGCTCCAACGCATCGATCTGCCGGATCGGGTCATAGGCCGGATCGAGAAGGCAGACCGTCAAAAGCAGGGGCCGGTGTTTTTCGGCAAATTGCCGCAAATTTTCGGGAACCTCCACTCTCTTGTCCGGACTCCGGTGAACGAAAGGAAGAATGATCCGCAGATTCTCCTTTTTCACTCCGAATCTTTCGAACATTTCGGCGATCAGGCGGTTGACGGCGATGATCCGGTCGAACCGCCGGAAAATAAAACCGCGAAGAGAAAACCTGCGGGCCGATCTTCCGGCGTCGCTGAGCGGATATCCGCCCGAATGAAAGGTCAGAACGGTTTTTCCGCGCCCGAGAAAAGCGCAGACGCCGACCAATCCCAGAAGGCGAAGCGGCAGATCGCCGCCGATGTGAAGATGGAGAACGTCGTATTTCAACCTGAACAAAAGCCGCAAAAGTTCCGCCGCTCCCCGCGGGTGGTAAACATTTTCGGTCGGAACGATCTTACTGCTTCGCATGATGGCGATGACCGAACATTGGTGGCCCGAATCGAGCAGTTCCTCCCGAATGGCCATCAGATTTCTGTTTACTCCGCCTTCCGGGGGCGGAAACGGACCGAGTTGCAAAACGTGCATATTCATTTCCTCTCGGAGGCGACCTTCCGGTAAAGTTCTTCGGTTCTTTCCAGTTGGGCCCGAAGCGAAAACTTCTCCTCGACGATCTTTCGGCCCCGTTGGCCGAAACCGCTCGCTTTGGCCTGATCTTCGAGCAGTTCGAGCAGGCGATCGGCCATCGCCCGGTCGTCGTCCGAAGGAACCAGAAATCCGGTTTCCCTCCCTGCGACCGCCTCCGGTGCGCCGCCGACATCGGTCGCGACCACCGGCAAACCCGCCGCCATATATTCGAGGATCGAATTGGAAAACCCCTCCGCCAAAGAGGTCAGCACCCCGATCGTTGAAACCGAAAGAAGTTCGGGAACCTGAGAGCAACGGCCGATAAAATGCGCATTTTCGCCGATCCCGAGTTCTTTGGCCAGCTTTTCAAGTTCATTTTTACGCTCTCCCTCGCCGGCCAGAACGAAATGAGCGTCGGGGAATTTTCGGATCACCTTTTCGGCCGAACGCAAAAACATCTCCTGATTTTTGACCCGATGGCGAAGGTTGGCGACAAGCGTGATGAACCTGTTTTTTTCGCCTCCGGGAAGTTTGAGCGTCGAAAGGACCTCGGCGCGGTTCGTGATCTTCGGCTTCAGCCTCTCCGGATCGAGGCCGTTGTAGATGACCTCGATCTTCGAAGCGGCCACGCCCTCATTGACCAGATATTGCCTGACGGCCCCGGAATTGGCGACGATCGCATCGGCCCGGCGAAAAGCGAGTTTTTCCACCCGTTTCTGGTTCGAACTGCGCATTCCGCCGGTCTCGCGTTTGGAAGCGATCCGCCCGACGCGGGCCAGAGAAGCGACGGCCATCCCGAAAATATTGGTGTAAAAATCGTGCGTCTGGACAAGGTCGATCCGGTTGGCGCCAATGAACCGGGCGCAGAGACGGACCTGCCGCAAAAAATTGAGATCGAAAAAACTTTTGAGCGGAAACTCGGGGATCTCCGAAAATCCGAGGCTCTCGATCTCGCCCCGCAAAACGCCCCGGTCGTTGAGGACGGCGACAAAGACCCGATGGTTTTCAGCCTCGCGCAGGAGCCGGGTCAGTTGGACGGCCTGACGCTCCGAACCTCCCTGATGGAAACTGCCGATCATTTGCAGGACGCCTGTTTTCATTTTGGAATTCGGATTTTGGATTTTGGAATTCGTTTTTTCTTCACGGTTTTTTGATCCGGTTCATCTTGTCTCAAGAGCAGATTTGCGCCTTTCGCCTTTTTTTAATCAGGCAGATCGATTTTGATGACCTTTTCCGGTGTGCGGAAATTGAGTTGCCGACCGAAACGACGGGCGGTGGCGAATTTCATTTTGCGCGAATTGTCCATCACCGTCTGACCGGACAGGGAAAAATGCGTGCCTTCGATCATCACGAACTCTTCCGGGAAATTATCGGCCTCGCTCAAACGCGTCCATAAAAAACGGAAATTTGTGTCGAAAAATTCGGTTTTGACCGTGTGTTCGCCGTCGCCGATCACCAACAGGTCTATATAACCCCGGTATTTGATGACAAAGGCCCGGCCGCCGGAAACTTCGGTTTCAAACACCTCGGGCGGCACCATCCCGTCTTCTTCCGGAAGCAGAAAAGTGAAAAACTCCTGCGTCCCGCGTCCGACCGAAACGAACTGCATCAGATCGGATTTTTCCCGTTTCCCGTAGATCGGCGAGACGTAACTCTCCCGGTTCTGCCAGACTCCGTGATCGCCGAAGGTAAAGATCCTCGCTCCCACCTCGGCCGCCGAAAACTTGCCGACGCATTCCTCCCCGTTCTCCGCATCCCGAATGGCCGGATGGGTGCCGGGTTCGAAGTTAAAGTTCAGATAATAACGGTGTCCGCCGAGAGTTTCGGCCAGATCCCTAACGATCCAGTAATCTCCCCTCAAATAAAGAATACTCCGAATGTGTCTGACGGGCGAATCATCAAGATCTTCGTAACCGTTGTGCCAGCCTTCGAAAAAATCGAAACGAGGTTGGCTGATCCATTCATTAAGCCGGGCTTCGGCCTGAGTCTCCCAGGAAAATTTTCCTCCCGGTTGGGATTGCGGCCGGTCCCCGATCAACAGGGTGTTGTGAGAATAGGTGGTCCGGAAATAGTTCCGCAAAACATCCGATTCGTGATAGGTGTAGGTTCCGGGATCGGTCAACACCGTTCGTCCCCCGATCGCCAGGTTGATCGACAGCGCGTCGGCATGACCGTGCCCGCCCTTCAGGGCTCCGAGTTTTCCGCAATCGACCAGCAGATAATTGTCGGTCTCCTGCCAGCCGTCGCGCATGATGAAATAACCGCTCGATTCAAAAGCGAACGACGCTTTTTCCGGCTCCTCCGCCCGAACCGTCTCGAAACTCTCCAACCCGTCAGCCCCCAACAGCCAGAGCGTCTCTTCGGAAAACCTTCCGGCGACGAACTTGTAATCGCCCCGTCCGAAAAGAGCCGCTCCGGTCGAAAGGGCGGCCGTAAAATCGTTGGGGGCGGCGTGGCCCAGAGGCAGGCATCTTCCGCCGTCGTCATCGCCGATCAGCGGAACGGTTCCGTCGGGCCTGGTCAGATACATCAGAAAATCGAGCAGGGATTGGAGTTTGGCCCCCAGTTTTTCTCCCGACTCTTTTTCCTCCGGCAATGTGTTGAGCGATCTGAGAATAAAAAAATGAGTGTAAAAATCCGCCGTGTACCGATGATACCAGGTGCTCTGTTCGAAATACCCCCCGTCGGGATAGATCTGACGGTCGAGTTCGGCCAGCAAGATGTCCTCTCCCAGGGCGCGCCAATGTTCGGCCCGTTTGAAGAACCGAAGCTGGGTTCCGAGATAATAAAGCCCGAGAGCCTCGCCCGTCAGGTGCGTGTTCGGGCTGTAATAGGTCGAAAGATATTTTTCCAGATGCCGACCGTGAAGATGCAGAAATTTCATGGCCTTCCAGAACAATTCCCCGGTCAACGCCGGGGAAGACCGGAAAAAGTTCAGCGCCCAGATCCAGGAGATGGTCCGGAAAGCCACCTCCAGACTGCTCAGCCAGTTGATCCCCATTCCGGGCGGATTCCGCTCCATCCAGGAATCGAGATGCCGCGCAAAGGTTTCGGCGTAACGCTCGTCCCCGGTAAGAGCGTAGGCCACCCCGAGCGTGAAAAAATGCTGGTGGCGGTTGAGTTCCCAAACCACCTTTTTATCGCCCGTTTCGTCCGTCGCCAGTTCGTCGAACTGTTTCCAGTGTTTGACGGGAGAATGCTTGCCCGAAATGGGTTCGAGATGCCAGTCGACCGGTCTTCCGAAATCGAGCCCCTCAAAACCGAGCAGGTCGAACTTTCCCCGACGAATCGAATCGGCCCGGTCAAGAACGATCTTTTCGGTAAAGGATGCGAACTTTTCCGAGTAAAGTTCAAAGACGCTCATCTCCTCGCGAAAAGAAGGGAAAAAAGTGAATTCGGAAATAAGGCAAAAGAGTTCCCGCAGGTTTTCCGGGCCTAACTCCCAAACCCCGCATTGAGGGCCGTTCAGAAGCCATCGAAAATCATCATCTGAGGGAAGTTGCCCGGCAAGGCCGGCCTGTTCGGCGTAAACCGAAAAAACCTGTTCGCCCCGCGCCTTGAATTCGGCCCAGCTTCGGCCTTTGATTTTTCGTAAAGTTTCCAGAGGATTTCCCATTGCTATTTAACCCATCGGTCGGGGCCAAACCAGCGGCCCGGTTCCGGTAAAATCGCAACTCGGTTTTCTTTCAGCGTGAGTGGGGTTTTTCGCAGATTCTCACCGAATTCTAAAAATGAAAAACTTTCTCTTCAGCAAAAATTGTATATTTACCCTAAGTTCGATTTCAAACCCTTCGGCGTTTTTGGTCGCAGCGATCAATTCTCGCACATAATGGGTTTGAGAAGATAATCCCGAAACTCTCCCGGATTTCCCTCCCGGCCGTCGATGGCGGCCGCCGCCATATTGAATGCCTCGCGGGCCGAGGCAAAATAAACCTTGTATTCTCCGGTCTTCTCGCCCTGTTCGATCACGTCGGAGAAAAACCGCTCGGCTTTTTCCCCGATCGAGGCCGCCTGATCGTGGGCGAAAAAGCCGTGACAGTAAAGCTTGATGAAAACCCATTCGGGCCGCCCCTTGACCGTCACATCGGCCGAAACCCAGCGCCGCAGACGGGCCAGATCCATCGGCTGATTATCGACCAGCGCGCCGTCTTCGAGCCTCGGGACCGGCAATCCCCTGATCCGCCGCGTCCAGTTGAAAACCAGCGGCCCGGTAAAGATCAGCGGGAGTTGCGGATCGCTCCGGCCGACCTCGACCCGATTTCCCTTGCGATGCGGAATCTTTTCCGACAGCGGCAGAGAACATTCGTAGATCTGATTGAGCATCGGAACCTGGGTTATATCGGGCGCCGAGGGCATCGTCATATCGGCGTAACAACCGGTTTCGGCGAGGATCTCCATCTCCTCGTCAACGCCGCAGAACCTTCCCCCGGCCGAGTTGGCCAGCGCCAGATTGCCGTGAACAAAAGCGTATTTCGGTTCCCCTTCGCCGTTGAGCCGCGAAAGACACCGGTGCCGTTCGGCCAGAGCGTCCCGGAATTCCGTCAGAACGCGGCGCGTGTTGGCCGGGGTGTCCGGTTTTTCCACCCCGTGATGGAGGTGGATCTCCACCTCGCCCAGCCCCTCGGCCTGCATCGCCGCCATCGTGTCCAGAAGATCGGGATCGTATTGTTCGGCGGGGAAAAAATTTGTGTGGCGGAATTTGGTTCCGTCGGCGTCGCGCACCGCTTCGCCGGTCTTGCGGGCCAAGCGATGATAGTCGTCCAGTTTGCGCCTTTGCTCGTCGAGCGGCAAAAGACCGCCTTCCGCCTTCCAGCTCGGTTCGAAGTGATCGGCCACCGTGAAGATGAGATGTTTCTCACCCTCGGCTCCGGGCCGGAAAAACGTCCCGGCCCGCAGGAACGGATAGCGGACGAGCCACGGCAGATTCCATCTCAGTTTGGTTAAATATGTCGTTTCGTTGATGTCCATCACTTTAGTCTTTGATGATCAGATACGAGGGCGTTTTAGGGTTCGTGTCGGCCAGTTTGCGTTCGATCCGCAAACCGACCCGGGACAATTCCCGGCGCAAAAATCCCTCGGTCTGAAAAACCTCCTTGCCCCGCCAGAGGCCCTTTTCAAGCTGGGTTCCGGTGAGCCAGTGAAAAATTCCGCCGGCCAGACAAATAACCGGATAGGCCACCTGTTTCGGATCGAGCGTTTTGATCCGCTCGCCGATCATTCCCAGATAAAAAGGCAGGGCGTGGGTTTTTAAGATAAAACGGCCGCCGGGGCGCAAAACCCTGGAGATCTCCCCGATTGCCCGCCGGTTGTTCATATAAGGAATTGCCAACCGGCACAGGACCAGATCGAAACTTCCGTCGCCGAAAGGCAGATTCTCTCCCCGCGCCCTGGCCAGCCCCACCCGCCCGGCATAATCATCCCGGATTCTCAAATATTCGGTCTGCGGCCCCAACCGCTCCGACAGATCCACTCCGACGCAAAAAGCGGCGGTCTTTTCCAGAAATGGCAGGAAAACCTGTCCGGCCCCGCAACCGACGTCCAAAATCCCCCTGATCTCAAGACCGTCGATCGCATTGACCAGCAGATACCGGCGTTCGTCGTCAAACTTCTCGAATTGCTCGACCGCCGCGCGGGCGTAGTCCTGTTCGGATCCGGCGTCCTTCATCCCTTTCCCCAAAAAGTCCCAATCGGCTTATTTATCCACAAATTGCCGGTGCCACAGCTCCAGCATCCACAAAATCCAGAGCGAATGCGAGTGATCGCGTCGCCCTTTGGCGTGTTCGCTCAAAAGAGTCTCGATGTACCCTTTTCGGAAATATCCGCGTTCAAGGGTTTTCCTCTCGAGCAGGGTCTCCCGGATCCTTTCGCGCAACTGAAGATTGATCCAATCGGCGATCGGCACTCCGAAGCCCTGTTTTTCCCGGTACAAAATCTCTTTCGGAACCAAACCCTCAAGGGCCTTTTTAAAGATGTATTTGGTTTCGAGTCCCTTGAGCTTGAATTCCGCCGGAATCCTCGTAACGTAATCGATCAGCTTCTGATCGAGCAGAGGGACGCGCGCTTCGAGCGATGCGGCCATGCTCATCCGGTCCACCTTGGTCAAAATGTCGCCCGGCAGATAGGTTTTGCTGTCGAGGTAAAGAAGATTGTCGGTCGCGTCGCCGGTCCGGACGCGACCGGCGATTTTCTCGAAGATCTTTTCGGCCGATTCGGCCCGCCCGTTCAGACTCATCCGCAGACCGGAAGCGTAGAGCGATTTTTTGGCCATCGGCGAAAAATGCGAGATGCTGTTGATGTAGCGGCGGACGGAATCGAGCGAGACGTTGTAGAGAAAATTCTTGCCCGGAAAACCGTGGGGCAGGTTCTGGCTGACCGGCCGGAGCAGATGACGGCGGACGCTTTTCGGCATTTTCCCGAGACCGCTCCGGCGTTTGTCGACCACGTAGCGGGTGTAACCGGCAAAAAGCTCGTCCCCGCCGTCGCCCGAAAGGATGACCGTCACGTAATCGCGCGCCATCTTCGAGACCATATAGGTCGGCAGGGCGGAAGAATCGGCAAAAGGCTCGTCGAAATGCCAGACCAGTTGATCGACCGTATCGACCAGATCGGGCGTGACGATGAATTCGTGATGCTCCGTTCCGAACCTCTCGGCGGCGATCCGGGCGTATTTGAGTTCGTTGAAGCTGTCTTCGTTGAACCCGATCGAAAAGGTCTTGACCGGAGAATCGGAGATCTCCGACATCATCCCGACGACCGCCGAGGAATCGACGCCGCCCGAAAGAAACGCGCCGAGCGGGACTTCGGAGATCAAACGCACTTCGACCGCCTCCCTGATCAAACGGCGGAGTTCTTCGGCGTATTCGGCCTCGGTTTTTACTTCCCGGATCTCCTCGTATTTGAAGTCCCAGTATCTTTCCACCCTGATCCGGCCGTCTTTGAAGATCAGAAAGGAACCGGGCGGGAGTTTTCGGACCTGTTTGAAAATGCAGAATTCTTCCGGCACATAACCGAACGTCAGATAAGCGTCGAGCGCGCCGGGGTCGATCTCGCGGGAGACGCCGCCGTGCGTCAAAAGGGTTTTCAGTTCCGAACCGAAAACGAAATCCCCGCTTTCGGTGAGGGCGTAAAACAGAGGTTTCTTGCCGACCCGGTCGCGGGCGATGAAAAGCGATTCATCCTTTTCGTCCCAGATGGCGAAAGCGAACATACCGCGCAGTTTTTCCAGACACTGCGGGCCGAACCGGTCAAAGGCGTGAATGATGGTTTCGGTGTCGGAGTTGGTCTTAAAGCCGACGCCGAGGGCTTCGAGTTCTTTTTTCAGTTGGCGGTAATTGTATATCTCGCCGTTAAAGACGATCAGTTTCGAAGAGTCCTGGCTGTAGATCGGCTGCTGGCCGCTTTTGAGATCGATGATCGAAAGGCGGCGCATCCCGAGCGCGGCCCGTCCGCGGACGGTCTGTCCCTGTTCGTCCGGCCCGCGGTGAGTTATCACCCGGCACATCCGGTCCAAAAGACGATTCCGCTCATCGGCCGACGAGGCTTCTCTTTCTTTATCGATAAATCCGGTTATTCCACACATAGTCAATTGGGGATCCGGGATTGCGGATCGGGGACCGGCTCATCTTTGGAAATGATCCCCAGTTTTTCCGGTATCCTTCTGATCAACCCCTTTCCCTCTTCGTCGATCAAACCCAGATAGTTCATTATAAACAGATATACGGGAGCGAATACCACAAACGAAACGCCGAGCGTCAGACTGCCGGAAAGAAATTCGACCACCGTTTTTTTCGGCGTCGAAAAGATCAGTCCGGCCAGCGCCCCGCCGAGATCCGGCATCATTTGGCGGGCCTGACGGTAAACCAGAAACATCACCCCTCCGGCGAAAAGCGCGGCCAGACCCGTTTTGCCGACGTTTTTGAGCAATTTCCAGTCGCTCCAACGAACCTCCAGCTTGCGCATCAGGATCCCGGTGGTAAAAAATCTTTCGGCCAGCGAGATGGCGACGACGATCGAGATCATCCCCGTCAGATCGAGATACCGAATGCCGAACCAGAGGGCCGCGACCAGACCGATGAGAACGAATACGCGAAACGCCACCAGAAACCGGCCGAACTCCTTATAGGCCCGCATCACCGGATCGATGACCCAGATGTCAAACGGCAAAAGAGTCAGGTTGATGATAAAGATCGGAATGCTGGCGGCGTATTTATCGGTAAAGAGCGTGGTGATGAAAACGCTCGCCGTAATCAGCATAAAGACGTAGGCCGGAAAATAAAAGAACGAGAGTTTTTCCATCGCCCGCGCGCTCAACTCGATGATCTCGCGTTTGTCGCCCCTGGCCTGAAGTTCGCTCATCCGAGAGATCAGAACCGCGCCGGTCGATTCGACCAGAACGGACAAAAGCGGAAGTTGAAAACAGCCGTAAACGTAGATGGCGTATTCGGCCGAGGTGAAACGATAACCGATGAAATAGCGGTGGATGTCGGTCTGCAGGACCCAGAGCAGTCCGGCCAGTCCGAACGGAACGGCGTAATGGAGTTGTTCGCCCAAGAAATGCCAGCTGAAATCGGCCCAGAAACGCGGGAATCTGGAATTGAGATAATAAAGCAGAATGCCGGTCTGCAAAATCCCCTGGATCATCGCCGCGTAGAGAAAGGCTTCGACGGTCGAAAAAACGATCACCGCCGAGGCCATCAGGATCGTTTTCGTCAATTGCGCCAGAATGATGAAAACCGTCGCCAAACGGGCCTCCTGATTGGCGATGGCGACCGTTTCGAGAAAGGTCGAAAAGACCCAGATCCAGACCACCAGACCGATCTTCGGCGCCAGAGCCGTCATCTCCGCGCTTTGATAGATCCGGCCGAGAAACTGCGGATAGATAAAAAGTCCGAGACAGGCCAGACCGCCGACGACAAAATTAAAGAGCAGTATATTGAAGATCGTCTTTTTGCGGTTCTCCTCCTCCCGGTTGAGAAAATAATAGGCGCTCATGCTGACGCCGAGCGGGAGAATGGCGATGGCGTTGGTGATGAAATCGAACGACTGCCGGTAAACGCCGACCTCGTTCTGCGTCAGATAGCGGACGATCAGAAGCGGCAACAGAAAACTGATGGCGAACCCGCAGACCTTGGCGAAAACCAGCCAGGCGCCCTGCGCTTTGAGAGATGCGTTCTTTTCGGTTCGTTCTGCCATTTTATCTTTCGGATGATCTGAACAATTTTCGGGCGATGCTCCCGAGCGGCCGGTCGAGCCAGGTCCCGCGCAGATTGCGGCCGTAAAAATAACCGGCCAATACCAGCGGTTCGTTTTCGGCCGCCAGCGATTCGGTCTCGTTGCGAGCGAAGACGTGCCTGATCTTGCGGCCCAATTCCTTGACCGCGCTTTTGTACATCCAGCGCGGAACCCCGAAGAGTTTCGCCCCCTCGAAGGGTTTGTAATGCGTGTCGGCCAGATGGCGGGAAACCCCGACGCCGAACAGCCAGCGGCGGTAATAATTTTTATCGAGCCGGTAATCGGGGACAAAATGATAGATGACCAGTTTCGGATGATAAACTCCCCGCAAACCGTGGCTTAAAAGCTGATCGTAAAACACCTCGTCCTCGCCGCTGATAAAGCCCTTGCCCTTGGCTCCGACGTTCTCGTCGTAAAGCCCTATCTGCTCGAAAACCTCCCGTTTAAAGATTCCGTGTCCGCCGGTGATCATCGGCGTGTCGGGGCCGTAGATCCATTCTTCGTCGCCGAAATCGCGCCAGCAGATAACGCCCAGTTTGAGGGGTTCGACCCAGAGAGGCGGCTTCGATTCCCAAACCGGGAGGATCTTCCCGCCGGCGAAATCGATCTCGTCCCAGCGCCCGCGAAAAAGCCTTTCGACCTCGACCAGCCAATTTTCCTCTATTTCCTCGTCATCATCAATCCCGCTCAGCAGGTCGCCCCCGGCCCGCTTGATCCCCGCGTTGAGGGCGTGCGAGCGTCCCTGCTTTTCTTCGAACAGGTATTCGTATCTGAATCCATTCATCCGGGAACGCATTTTTTCGAACACATCGGGCGTCCGGTCGGTCGAATTGTTGTCCACCACCAGAACCTCTACCCCGAAATCAACGGGCCGCTCGGCCCCGGCCAAACTCAGGAGGGTTTTCTCCAGACTGGCGGCGCGGTTGAAGGTCGGAATGATGATCGATAAGTTCATTTGATTTCGGATTTCGGATTTCGGATTTTCCTGTTTTTTGAACTTGGGATTTTTCCCTATTTTTCCGGGTCTTTCCGGGCGATGGCTCCGAATTCTTCGGGGCGGAATTTTTTAAATAACAGAAGGACGAGCCGTGGACTGAGGGTCAGAATGAAATTGAGGACTTTCTGCTTGAGGCTCGGACGAAGGCTTTCGGCCCGGCGGAAATTCTCGCGGGCCGAGGGGAAATTTTCCCTCCTCAGCTCGGTTTTTCCCATTTCCAGATAAATAACCGATTCGTAAATATCCGACATTTTTTTCAACGCAACGGCCTCGGCTCCGGTCAGATCGTATTTTTCCCGGATGATCTCCAGCGACTTGTAATCGCGTCTCGCCCGGCTGATGTTATCGCCCGTCAAATTGCCCGGACGGACGCGGTACCGGAGGAGAATTTTTTTCTGATAACCGATCCTCACCCCTTGACGGGCCAGGCGGAACCACAACTCGAAATCCTGCGTTCGCGGCAGATCAATGTCGAATAGATCAAATTTTTCAAGCACCGAACGCCGCAGAACCGTTCCCGAAGTTATCACATTGCATTCGGCGGTGATCAGACTGACCGGCGTAACCTCCCCGTCCGACGGGGCGTTGAGCATGTAATTTTCCCCTTCGAAATGCGGTTGGCCGATGATCTCGGCGTCGCAGTAGATCATCTCAAAAGGGCTGTTTTCGAGAAATTCCAACTGTTGGCTCAGATAATCCGGAAGCCAGACGTCATCGCCGTCCAGAAAAGCCAGCGCTTCGCCCCGCGACAGACAGATGGCGGCGTTGCGGGCGGCCGAAGCTCCGGCGTTCTCCTGCCGGGCGTAGACGATCCGGTCGAAAAAAAGATCCAGTTCCCTTTCCAGATCTTCGGTGTCGGACGAACCGTCGTTGACGATTATGGCCTCGAAATCACCACGGGTCTGGGCGAGGACCGATTCGAGGGTTTCCCGGATGTAAGGCGCGATGTTGTAAGCCGGGATGATGATGCTTACCAGCGGATCGGGGGCGACATCTTTTCCAATGCGGGTTTCGGTCAGTCTTTTCAGAATTGAAGACCGATCCGCAAGTCTCTCGTTCATTTTTTTTCAGGCGGTTTGGTTGAAAGTGGCGACGTCCTTTTCCTTTTCTTTGGAATCGCGGATCGGTTCCCAATTGGCGATCCGGTCGCCGCGCAGGAACTTGTAAAAGCCGATCAGCGAAGCCAGATTGGTCAGCACGAAATAAAGCGGGATCGCCAGAATACCGGGGTTTTTGCCTCTCGATTCGATCGCCCAGGCGAGAAGGGCAAGCAGGTAAAAACCGATCTCCAGCGCCAGCAGCAAAACAAAAAGATTGGAATAAAAAGCGAGAACTGCCGTCGATAAAAGGATCAAAGACAGAAAAACGGGAACGGCGTAGCGAAAGACCTTGTGAGAGATCAGTTCGATCGCAAAGAAACCGCTTTTCAAAGGGTTGAGCATCGAACGATTGCGCCACAGATCGGTAAAGGTCTGGGCGATCACCCGGACCCGCATCCTCATCTCGTTATCGGTCCGGTTATTGGTCTCTTCGGTGCAGACCGCGCTCGGCTCGTAAACGGTCCGCAAACCCTGTTCGTAAAGCAATGTGGCGATCAGAAAATCCGAGCAGGCCTCGGGATACATCGGCCGGTAGGCGGATTTTCTGACGGCGTAAAGACAACCCGAAGCCCCGATCAGCGAACAGGCACGGCTTTCGTTTTCCTTTAAAAAGGTCTCATAACTCCAGTAGCTTTTGGCCCCTTTGCCGACGCCCGATTCCGACGAATCGACGTAAATCAGTTTGCCCGCCACACAACCGACATTCTGATCGGCGAAATTCGGAAGCATCTTTTCGAGAACGCTCCGGTCGTACATGGTGGTGGCATCGGAAAAAAGGATGATCTCGCCGCTCGCCAGATCGACGGCGTTGTTTTGCGTGACGGTTTTGCCGACCCGGCCCTCCTGCCGGAAAAGCCGGATCCCGCGGTCGGAAAACTCGCGAACGATCTCGTCGGTCCGGTCGGTGGAACCGTCGGAAGCGACCAGGATCTCCATTTTTTCCGGCGGATAATCGATGGCCAGAGTGTTCTCGAGTTTGCCGCGGATGTCCTTCTCTTCGTTGTAGGCCGTGATCAGAACCGTAACCGGCGGTTCGAAAGCGGAACGCCTGACCCGCCTCGGAAACAAAAGGCTGACCAGATAGACGAATATCGGGTAACCGATATAGGTGTAAAAAAGCGCGCCTACGCTGATCCCGAAAATTATTTGTGCCGCTGTTTCCAAAATTGTTTCCCGCTAAAAAATCTTAGGCTCTTTGAAGTTCAAACAAACTCTCCGGGTTGTTTTCTTTTTCCTCCCCGCCCTGTTCCTTTTCGGCCTGACCGATCTGATACATCCGCCGGAAAGCGACGGCGTAGGCGACCAGATAATAGATAAACCAATTATACGCCACCGAGATAAAAAAACTAGAGACCATAAAACCGACGATGCTGGCCTGAAATCCGATCGACATATAATAAAACCAGTTTTGCTTTCCCTCCCTCCAGAGGATGCGTTCCATGGCGAAAAGTTTTCGCAGAGGGCTGATCATCAGGAGCAGATAAGCGCCGAGCCCAAGAAGACCGATTTCCGATGAGATCTGGGTGAAGGCGTTGTGGGTCTGAAGATTTTGAATTCCGACGATCGGAAAATTTCCGATCCCGATCCCCCAGGGATTCCTCAGCGTGACGACGATCGAGCGGATCAGGAGTTCCTTTCGCTGATCGCGCGAACCGACGGCGTCGAGGCCGGGTTTGAAGATCGACAGGATCCTGTCGCCGTAATTTCCCGGCGCCACCAGAATAAACACCAGTCCGGCAAAAAAGGCGATGACGAAGACCTTGAGCCGGTTTTTCCGTCCCAGTTTCCAGAGCAGGATCAATGTTACGGCCAGCAGGCCGAGAAAACCGCCCCGCGAATAAGTGACGGTATTGGCCGCCACCAGCAGGCCGGCCATCAGATAATAAAAAACTTTTGCCAGTTTCGAACGGGCGACGATCCCCAAAGTTACGGCCAGCGGGGTCATCGTCACCAGATGGAGGGCCATGTCGTTGGGGTTGCCGAAAAGTCCGCCGACCTCGACCATCACCCGGTAACCTTCGGCGTTGAACTCGCCGTTGAGATACATATCGAGCGAGGTGAAACTGAGATAAACACCGACCGCCAGCGACAGCCACAATAAGCCCATCAACCGCCGACGGGTTCTGAGGACGTTGACCATGACGATGAACATCAAGACCGCCTTGATAAAAGTGTCGTTAAAGGTTTCCCAGGCCATCCCCGGACTTTTGGCGATCGGGATCGTCGCGAGGGCGATCCCGGTCATCGCCAGAATGGCCTTGACCTCGGTCGAAAAGACCGTCACGTTCCCTTCGGTCAGAAGTTGTGTCGGAAGATAGACCGCCAAAGTCGCGGCCGCGAAAACAAAAGCCGCCGACGATAAAAACCCGAGTTGTGGGATCAGTTCGTAGGGCCGGAAAAAAACCAGAATGGAAAAAAGATAAAGCCCGATATAGGTCAGAGTATGACCGTTGCGGGCGAGCCAGTGGTCGCGGCTTAAAACCTCGAAATCCCGGGCCGCTTCTTTTTCCCTCTTTTTATATTTTTGCAGTTCGGCGTAGGAAAGTTCCTCTTCAAACCCTTGTTCTTCCTCGTCTTTCGCCTTTTTGACCGGGGCCAAAAACGGATCATCCGCCGGGAAATTCTCGGTTTCCGGCGGATCGTATTTTTCGTCTTCGTCGCGTTTGTGGAAATTCTTCAGGCCGCCTCCGGCCCCGATCGATCTTCTTTTCTCGCTCCCGGTAAAAGGGTTTGTCAGGTTGCCGTCGGGCGATTTCCGGTCGCCGCCCGGGGATGTCGCCCTCAGCGTTGGATAATCAGAACTTTTGCTTTTTTTGCCAGACATTGACGAACTTTGATCTCATCGCATTTTAAGGGGATTTTGGAATTTTGACAGAGTTTCGAATTTCTGCCCGGGATAATTCGCTGAAAGCAATTTTAGCACTATTGTCGGCGGGGGTGAAAGTCCGGGAGTTTTTCTGTTTTACCGCTAACTGTTAAAAACCGCCGGGGTTGTTTTTCGCCGAGTTTTTTTTGCCGGGAAACTGCAAAAAACCCTCTCCGGCTTACCCCGTTCGGGATTTAATAAGGAGTCCGGAATCAAACGGCTATCTCTTCTTTTTCCAGGCTGATCAAACCGCGAACCTTGTTTTTAAGAGCCTTTTCAAACTGCCGGGCCTCGTTGACTCCGCTGAAGGAGAGTTCCTGCAGATTGGCCTCGATCCGTTTGCGGTAATCCGAAACCAGCGAATCGGAAACGCCCAGAACATCGGCCACTTCAAGCTGGGTCCCGCTGTCATTAACCAGATAACAGAGCCAGAGGACATTGATCATCCGGTTGTACTGTTTGGCTTTTCCCCGAACCGATTTATGCAGATCGCCCAAAAATTTATCGACGAAACCGACGGCCTCTTTTTCGCCCTCGCGGCGCAAGGTTCCCTCTTCGGGGTTTTCGCGGGTATCGGTCAGTTCAAAATCCATCCGATCGTCGTCCTCGTCTTTGGTTCCGCCGACCGGGACCAGATGAATGTCCATGATCGGAAGGCGCGACATGACGAAAGACCTCAGAGACCGGACATCGACCGGAGAATCGACCGCCTTGAAAACCTTGACGATCAGTTTTTCCAATTCGACGTTGCTGATGACGATCTGCGAATCGCCGGTGCAACCGACCATCCGCGTGTCGCGGCTGTAAAAAGCGACGGCCTTGACCCGCTGTTGCATCTCCTGCGAACTGCGGCTCGGTTTTTCCCCCTTCCATTCGGCCAAACCGTAAAGCCGGTTGACCAGACGGGTGTGAACGTCGGTGCTGTCAAATCTTCTGAAACGTTTGGAATTCTGGATCAAGGTCGAAATTCTGCGGGCCAGTCGGTAGGATTCGGGATATCGTTTGCGAAGTTCCGCCGTCAGCATATTTGTCAGTTCGATCTGGCTGATCTCGGCTTCGATCTCGGCGTTCGACATCTTGGTGTCGAGATAATGCTGAAAACGCTCTTTGCTCAAAAGAGTTACGAAAAGTTCCTGAGTTAAATCGGTGTACGCGTTATGCTTGCCTTCTTCAACCAAAAATCCGGCCCGCTTCGAAGCCCTGACCAGCGGATGCGAACAAACGATCCGGTGAAGTTCGTTCCAGATCTGGTTGACGTCAGATTTTTTGAGGCTTTCATTCCATTTGCCAACGTTGACGCGCTGGTTTCTGATTGACCTCGGCAATTGTGCCTTCTTCTTTATTGCACTCATAATAAAACCTTTCCGGTTATTTCGTGTGATTTTTCTGCGATTATTTCAGGTAAGAAAAAAGTGCCTGTCCGCTTTATTCGTTTTTTTTCAATTCGCGGCAATCCCCTCCCGAAAGAGATCTTCGCTTAATAAAATTCCGCTTATTCTTTTTTCAGTGATTTTCGCAATTTATTTAAGATAGGGTAGAAAAATTTTTAAAAATAACCGCCGAGCATTTGCAGTTATTTTCGGAGAGTTGTCGGTGATTTTTCGTTACTCACCAAACTACTTTTAAGATATTAACAATTATTCCGGTTTTGAGCAACATTTTTTTGTCATTTTTTTCTATGTTAAACAAGTTTAATAAGTTTTTTATTTTTAGCGCTTACAGACGTAAAGGATTCCGGGTTTGATATTTTTCCTTTATTTTTTTGTTTTTCCGTGGATTATTTTTGGAACTGGGGGGGCATTATAGATTTACTTTTCATATAACGGACGTGTATTTTCGTTTCTTTTTCGGCTGATGTTTAAAATGCTCCGAGAGCAACCTTTATGTATTCAACAAAAATGGCTACTTTTTGCAAAAGTGCGAACTGCCCTTCTCCCCTGGAATTGTTGCAGTTTCAAAATAACGAAATTGCCCCGGGCAAACGCCGGACGATCGAAGGCCACCTGAACCGCTGTGAGTTCTGCGAGGCCGAAGTTGAATTTTACGCCAACCATCCGCAATCCGAGGTAATTTGCGGAACGGCCGAAATCCCGGCACCGCTGTTGGAACTGGCGGAAGCCTTGCTCGGGAACAAACACAAGGATTTTCTGACCCTCAACCGCCTGCTCAGCGGCGAGGAATTGACCTGTAAGTGAGTTGCGAGCGGTAACCCCCCGGAAGGATAAATCCAAAATCCCATTTAGCTGCCACAGATGTCATCTATGGCTTCCCCGTATTTTTCGTCGATCACGCTCCGTTTGATCTTGAGCGTCGGCGTCATCTCGCCCTTGTCAATGGAAAATTCACGCGGCAACAGATAGACCCTTTTGACCCTTTCGTAATCATTGGTCTCGCGCGTAAATTCGACGGCGTCGCGTTGGACCCGTTTGACGACGTAAGGGTTTTCGCAAAGTTCCTCGCGCGTTCCCTCGGCCTCGATCCCCTCCTCTTTGAGGGTCTGTTTGAGAGTTTCCCAATCCGGCACGATCAATGCCCCGACCTGTTTGCGGCCCGAACCGACGACGACCGCCTGACCGACCAGGGGCGATTGTTTCAAAAGGCTTTCGACCTGTTGCGGGGCGACGTATTTTCCGTTGGAAAGCTTGAAGAGATCCTTTTTCCGGTCGGTGATGAAAAAATGTCCGTCGTGATCGACATAACCGACATCGCCGGTGTGATACCAGCCGTCTTCGTCGAGGGCTTTGATGGTTTCCTCTTCGTTGTGATAGTAACCGGTCATCACGTTCTCGCCCCGGATCAGGATCTCGCCGTCGGTTTCCGCCACCTTCATCTCGATCCCTTCGAACGGACTGCCGATCGAGCCGACCTTGTTGTCATCGGGTCGGTTGGCGCAGACGACGCAGGCTTCGGTCATCCCGTAGCCCTGCAGAATCGGAATGCCCGCTGCCCAGAAAGCGTAGGAGAGTTTTTTCGACAAAGGCGCGCCGCCCGAAACAAAAAAGCGAATAGCACCGCCGACGCCATCGCGCCATTTGGAGAAGACCAGACGGCTGGCCAACGCCTGTTTGGCGGCCAGAACCGGCGAGACCGAGAGGTTTTTGTCCTTCGCTTCCCAGTAATCCTGACCGACATCGAGCGCCCAGTTGAAGAGTTTCGTCTTGAAACCGCCGGCCGATTTCCCCTTCTTGACGATCTTGTGATAGACCTGCTCGAAAAGACGCGGAACCGCCGTCATGATGGTCGGTTTGACCTCCTGCAGATAACCGGCCAGTTTTTCGAACGCCGCGCAGTAATGGATCGCCACGCCGTTCGAACAAAGGACGTAAAAAACGGTCCGTTCAAAGATGTGCGAAAGCGGCAGAACGGCCAGCGAGCGGTCGTTGGATTTGATCGGCAGTCCCTTGGAAATGCTGACGATGTTCGAAGTAAAAGCCTGATGCTTGAGCATCACGCCCTTCGGTTCTCCGGTCGTCCCCGAGGTGTAGATGATGGTGGCCAGATCGTCCGGTTTTATTTTTCCGAGATTTTTTTCGAAAAGTTGCGGGTCGATCTTTTCCAGTTCTCTTCCGCGCTCCTCGACCTCCGAAAGAGTCATCGCCCGCTGATCGCCCGAAGGAACCGAGTCGTCGTCGAAAAAGACCAGTTTTTCCAGCCTTTCGACGCTCTGGACGGCCTGTTCGGCGTGCCGCCAGATCTTATTGCCCGAGATGAACAGCATTTTGGCGCCGGAGTTTTCCAAGATAAAGCGGATCTGTTCGACGGCCTGCGTGGTGTAGATCGGGACGTTGACGGCCCTAAGCGTCAGGATCGCCAGATCGGTCAAGGACCATTCCGGCCGGTTTTCCGAAATGATGGCCACCCGATCGCCTTCTCCGACGCCAAGATCCGACAGCCCGAGCGCCAGATGTTTTATTTTTTCGATGGCCCCGGAACCCGAAATATGCTCCCAGTGGCCGTTGTTCTTGTAGCTTAAAGCGTCCGGCTTGTTGTGGCGGCGAAAGGATTCGAGACAATATGAGGGGATTGTCTGCGGCAAATCTTCAAATCCGACCAAATTTTCTGCGATCATTTTTTTTTAAGTTCCCCAGATATTTATTTGTCACACTTTAAATTAAACTTTTCGATTATAAACCCTTCCGCCGTTTTTTTCACATCGGATGTTACAAAAGCCTTTCCCGCAACCGGGCATTTTGCCCGTCAAAGGGATTGGTTGATAATGTGATTAAACCTTTGTCCGCCGACCGCCGTTTTTTAATGCCGGACGCGCCCGGTCGAGGAAAAGGATAATCAACTACCCTTACGCCCGCCGGGAATTTAAGTCTTGAAAAGGCGGGCCAAAACCGACCGGGATTTGAAAACGATTCCCGGCTTTCGGTTTTGAGAAAAAAAAGTCAAAATAAAAACTCTCCCTTTTGAGGTTTAAGGAAATGAAAAAGCGAATTGCGGCAATTTACGATCTCCACGGAAATCTCCCGGCGCTCGAAGCGGTTCTCGAAGACATTCGCCACGCCGGAGTCGAACTGCTGATTGTCGGCGGCGACATCGTTCCCGGTCCGATGCCGAGGGAAACGCTCGAACTTCTGCTCGATCTGGAAATCCCGGTCGAATTTATCAAAGGCAACGGCGAGGCCGACGCGCTCGAAGCGATGGCCGGTGGAGAACTTGCCAGAGTTCCGGAGCCTTACCGGGAGATCGTTCGCTGGTCGGCCGGGCAACTTTACCCCTATTATCAAAAAACCCTGGCCGACTGGCCCGAAACGCTTTCGCTTGAGGTCGAACCATTTGGCCGCGTCCTGTTTTGCCACGCCACGCCGCGCGACGACAACGAGATATTCACCCGCCTGACGCCCGAAAAAGCCCTGATTTCGATCTTCGATGAGGCCAGGGCCGATCTCATCGTCTGCGGCCACACGCATATGCAGTTCGACCGCCTGATCGGAAAAACGCGGGTCGTCAACGCCGGAAGCCTCGGGATGCCATTCGGCCCGGCGGGAGCCAACTGGCTTCTTCTCGGCCCGGAGGTACATCTTTGCCGGACGACCTTTGACCTCAACGCCGCCGCCGAACTGGTCCGCCGAACCGATTATCCGGAGGCCGAAGATTTCGCCGCCCAAAGCATCCTCGAACCGCCCGATGAAAAAGCGATGCTGGACCTGTTCACCAATGCCGGTTTGAAATAGTTGGAAAAATCCTGAAAACTATGTTTTAACTCAAATGATGAGGGCAGGGGAGGACATCGATCTTTCTTGGAATAATCCGTTTCAATCCGTCCAAATCCGTGTCCATTCTCCTTTTCAAACCGATGCCTTGCGAAATCGGAATCCGCCCCGTCCTTATTTGGATAATTTGTTGGTGCGTCCCGTCTTCGGTTTGTCCGATTTTGACAGGACGCTTAGCTGCGAGGTGTTACAGGCAGGTGGAGTGAGCAAAATTCGAGCTTATTGGGAAAGTGCAAATGTATTTATCTTTGGACACTAAATGAGGGTATAAAAATATGGGAATAACGTTATGTGATATTCACGGCGAGTCAGGTATGATTGGTGGTTGTCGGCACGCAAAAGATTATTTTTATAATTTCGTTGAGGATGATGAAAATAAATTGGTTCCTGAATTTGATACATTTTATTTAACAATACTGATCTTTGTAGAAAATATAAAGATTTCCGGACTATATGGTTATTGCAACAAATGTTCTTTAAATTACAGATTTTACGGGAGAGGGTTTTCCAATATTTTTCATTTAATCATCAATCCAGTAAATATTTATAAATTCATAAATAATTCCAAATACATTTGCATTGATTGCGTTTTTAAAGGGTGTTTTGGACTTGATAAATATAATAAAGAAACTCTTCAAGCTAATTTGAATTTACCAATAAAAATAAAAAATAACTCAGGGAAGAAACCATCTTTGTTTATTCAGCCGGTAAATTAGTCCCCGAATACTCAACCCAACTCTCACAGAATCCGACAATCAGCTACACGACGACCGATCATCTGGGAACACCGCGAATCATTACGGATGAATTGGGAGAAGTCAAGGCGCGACGGGATTTTACCGTTAGGATCGGACTCCGTTCTCATTTTATCCAACCCAAGCTTAATCGCTCTGGCTATTTGTTTATCCTTTTCGTCCTTTAATTGTCTTTTGAAAAAGCCCTTTACATCTTTTCCGCCAATTCTAAAAAGCACCAAAACGGCAAGAAGACGGTTTGGTCTTCCTTTTACGGGCTCGGTTTTGATCACTTCAATCAATTTCGGAATGGCAGGTTTTCCTATTTCAAATAAAGCGTAGGCGGATGGAAAGGTCTCCAGATGAAAACTGAACAATCCGTTATTACAATCTATACAATTTGCCAAAATCTCAATGGCTTCCTCCGCCCTCAGTTTGCCCAGGGTCAGAGCAACGCCGGTCCATAACCTGTATTCGTCCGGATTTCGTCTGTTTTGAACGGAAAAGCAATGTGTTAACTCAATGATGACTGCCTCCCGCAATTCGGGAGACTTGAAAGTTAAACGCACAATTTCTTCCTGAATTGCCTCCGATTCTTTGTAATCGGATGTTCGAAACCGCTCGATCAATTTCCTGATCTCTTCCAAATCATCTTGGTTTTGGAGCTTTGTTTGTAAACTTATTCGTTCTGATGAAGTATCTGTGCTTTCATTCTTACAAGTAGTTAAGGTCAATAGAATAAAACCGCCAAATAATGCGTATTTAAGGATTTTTTTATTCATATTAACTTTTTGTATTTCTAATGTGTTATCTGAATTGGTTTGCGTTTGTGTTCGTCATGAATAAAATATGTCGCCCTCTGCGCCAACGAATCCATCCTGTGTATTCTTTAGGGTAACTTTTTCTGGTTACGCCTTTGACAAAAACCCAGTCGCCTTCCGTTTTGTTGAAATAAGCGTAGTAGTCGAAAGTAAGATTGGCGGATTCTTCAATAATTTCTCCGTCGGGCTTATCTTTCAAAGCTGATTTCTGATAGAGTTCAAATTCTTTGCCAAGCCAGTAATCCCATGTCATTGTTGTCCAGTTGGAATCCTTTTTCCAAACAAACTTTGTCGCGCGGGTTCCCTCATTGATCTCCACTTCATACCAGTTTGGGGATTCGCTTACTATTCTTAGAACCGCCGCCCCGGTATTAAATCTATCGTAGGCAAAAGGTAATAATTCCGGTTTTTCATCCATTTTTCCGAAATAATCGGGGGCTTTAAGTTTATTGCTAAAACGAAGCCAGAGCGACCCGTCATTGTTATATAACTCGGTTATTTCTTTACCTTTGAGTTCCTCTCTGGAAACATAAAAACAATTCGGCAATTTCCGTAAAATGTCGCCGTCGCGATATTTTACGGTCTCGCAATTCATTCTGGGCGGGCCGGTCAGAATAAACCGGCAATTCGGCACGCTGTGGGACCAGTAAATACTGCATCCGCTGGCGATCCACGGAGTGACCAGACCCGTCGCTTCAACGAAACTTTCCTGCACCGGGGGTGGCAGTTTAACCATTTCCCAATCCGGACTTTTTTGAGCCGAAATCGATAAATGACAGAATGTTGAAATTGAAAGCGCCAAAATTGAAATTAAAAATTTGTAAGCCATTTTTGTACTGTTTTCCATATCCACCTTATTAACCCCCATTGGATCCAAATATTAAAATTAAAACCTTATGCCATTGGTAGATGGAATCTTCTACTTCAAAGACAATTTTCATAAAATTAATGCTCAATTCTCACGATGCCTCACTTACCGGGAAAAGTTGTTCGACCGGCCCCTTTTTTAGCTTTTATCGAATTTTTCACCCTACGTCCAGTAGGTCCGGTCGAGCGAACGGTAATTGATCGCCTCGCTGATATGCGCGGGTTGAATATCTTGGCTCGCGGCCAGATCGGCGATCGTTCGGGAGACCTTTAAGATTCGGTCGTGCGCACGGGCCGACAGGCCCTGCCTGAGCATCGCCTGTTCGAGCAGTTTTTCGCTTTCCCGATCGAGAGCGCAAAATTTTCTGATCTGCGCCGGGGTCATTCCCGAATTGGAGAAAACCCCGCTTCCGGCGAATCTTTCGAGTTGAACCCGGCGCGCTCCGATCACCCGTTGGCGGATCACATCCGAACGGTCGCCTTCAGGCCGGCCGCGGCCGCGCAACTCCTTGAAATTGACGGCCGGAACGTCGATGTGAATGTCGATCCGATCCATCAGAGGGCCGGAGATCTTGCCGACGTAGCGTTGAATCTGAACGGGCGAACATTGGCATTCCCTGGAAGAGCCGAAATACCCGCACGGGCACGGGTTCATCGAAGCCACCATCGTAAAATGAGCCGGAAACGTCAGGCTCATCGAAGCCCGGCTGATCGTCACCTGTTTGTCTTCCAAAGGCTGGCGCAAAACCTCCAGCACGCTCCGGTCAAACTCCGGCAGTTCGTCCAGAAACAGCACGCCGTTGTGCGCCAGCGAAACCTCGCCGGGTCGCGGGAAAGTCCCGCCGCCGATCAGTCCGGCGTTGGAGATGGTGTGATGCGGCGAGCGAAACTGTCTTTCGGTCACAAGACCGCTTTTTCCGGTCAAACCGGCGACCGAATGGATCTTGGTTATCTCCAGCGATTCCTCGAATTCGAGCGGCGGCAAGATGGTCGGGATTCGTTTGGCGAGCATCGTTTTGCCCGACCCCGGCGGGCCGATCAGCAAGATATTATGGCCGCCGGCGCTGGCCACTTCGAGGGCGCGTTTGGCGCTCTGCTGACCGCGAACCTCGGCGAAATCGACCCGGTATCTTTCACTGGCGTTGTTTTGCTCCGACATTCGCGGTTTCAAAGGCGCGAAAGGCCCGCCGCCGCCGTTTTGCAAATTTCCGGCGATCTCCACCGCCCGGCGCAGATCTTCGACCGGATAAACATCGACCCCTTCGACGACGGCCGCCTCGGGCGCGTTCTCTTCCGGCAAAAGGAGGTTGGTGATGCCCAGATCGCGGGCCTGAAGGGCGATCGAAAGAGCCCCGCGAACCGGACGGACCCGCCCGTCGAGCGAGAGTTCGCCGATGCTCAGAACGCTTTCCAGTTGATCGCCGTTGGCTCCGAGGTCGCCGTTGGCCCCGAGAATCCCGAGCGCGATCGGCAAATCGAAACTCGCGCCCGCCTTGCGAACGTCGGCCGGTGCCAGATTGATGGTCGTTTTGTGAAACGGAAAGAAATACGAACTGTTCTGAATGGCCGCCCGGATCCGCTCGCGTGATTCGCGGACCGCCGGATCGGGAAGACCGACGATGATCACCGGCGGCGATGAATCCGCCTCGCCTTTGACCGGTTGGAGATTGACTTCGATATCAACGATGAGGGCATCAATGCCGTAAACAGCGGCCGAGCGCGTGAGGAATAACATAAGTTTTGGCTCCTGTGAGATGAGGATGAAAATTTCTTTCCCTACTTTATACCAGAATTTTTGGGATTTCAGAAATTTATTCGATTTGGGATTTGGGATTGCGGATTTCGGATTGGAAATATTTTCATGGCTTTCCCGAAACCTCACCCTCAAGCAAATCCGAAATCCCAAATCCAAAGTCCGAAATCAAAAAGGGTTTACTTTTCAAACGTTTTCGGCTTAAAATACTTCGCGAAGCCAAAGCAACCAATAATTGGAGGTGGCTCATCTTAGACCTCAGATAAAGTCTTAAAATCTGACGTCAGCCTTTTAGGAGCAAATATGGACTATACCTCGGCAGCTATCGAACGAGACGGCGCGGCTTTTCCCGTTGAAGAGAGTGCGGGCATTCGTGCGTATTCCCCGGCGATCGAAAAGGGCGAACCCGTAAAACCGGACGCCACCGATTATGAATTGACCCAAAAAGCCTCGGAAGGAAACATCGCCGCTTTTGAGATTCTCTACGAACGTTATCACCGCCGGACCTACAGCCTCTGTCTGCGAATGACCAAAAACAAAACCGAAGCCGAAGACCTGACTCAGGAGGTCTTCATCCAATTGTTTCGCAAGGCCGGATCTTTCCGGGGCGAATCGGCTTTTTCGACCTGGCTTCACCGGATGACGGTCAATCAGGTCTTGATGCATTTCCGGAAACGGAGCGTCAAGAACGAAAGGACTTCGGAAGACGGAGAAACGCCCGAACAAATTGTTCCCGGAACCGCCGATCAGACAAAGATGCCCGTGCTTGACAGGATCGCCCTCAAACGGGCCGTTTCCCAATTGCCCGACGGTTACCGGAACGTCTTCAAACTGCACGACGTTTTGGGGTACGAACACACGGAGGTCGCCCGGATTCTGGGAATTTCCGTCGGCACTTCCAAATCCCAACTTCATAAGGCGCGATTGAAATTAAGGACATTGCTGATCGAGCAAAATTAGGCTCAAAAAAAGTTTTTGCAAGGCAACCAAAAACTTTTACCGGCAATCTATTATTTAGTAGTCAGAAATTGGCGGAATAGTTATAAAAAATCCATTTTAATTGAGTGTTTTGAGATGAACTGCGAACAATGCAAAGAAAAAATCAGTGCGTTTTTGGATAACGAACTCGACGAGCAAATCGCCGCCGAAATGCAAACGCACCTGACCCTTTGCGCCGATTGCGCCAAAGTCTGCGAGGACTTTGCCATCATCATCGACTTTTGCGTCGATGACCAGTTCGAAGAGGTCGACGAACCGAATTCCCAAGCCCTCTGGTGCCGGATCAACAATATTATCGAAACCGAGGTTCAACCCGAACTTGAATCCGAGCGAAAGGAAAAAGAAGCCCGACGCGGATGGTTTGCCGGAGTTTTCCGCCACAATCTTCAGCTTTCTTTTTCCCAGACCCTGACGGCCATTCTCGGGATCGCTCTGATCAGTTCGCTTTTAACCGTCGTCGGGGTCAAGAATTTTTCCCGGCAAAATGATGAACTCTCATCTCAAACGTCGGTTTCGGAGACGATCTTCGACAAGATCCTGGGCAAGTTCGGTCTGATCGAAACGCCCCAGCAAGCCCGCATCCGGCGGATCAAGGAACAGCAGAAAGCGATCGATTACTGGAACCAGCGGGTCGAGGTCCGAAGGCAGAATTGGAACGGCAAATTGCGCGAAACCTTCGACCGGAATTTAAGAGAGATCGATCAGGTGGTCTACGATTATAATAAAATTTTGGAGAAAAACCCGGAAGACGCATTGACGAGCGAGATGCTCGATTCGGCGATGAAAGAAAAAATGGAACTCCTTCGCGAATTTTCCGAATTGTAGAGTAGTTTTTAGTAATGTATTGGGGATTGAAAAATTTGAATAACCTTTTGACGGGCAGGAAAACTACGATTCTTATTTTAACCGTAGTTTTTTTCTTTGCGTCGGCGGTTTGTGAAACCCCGGCTCAGAAAAAGTTTTCCAAAACCTATCCGGCCAGCAAAAACGTCCGCCTTCAACTGGTCAACCGGACCGGCACCGTAACGGTCGAGGGCTGGGAAAAGGACGAGGTCCAGATATCGGCCTATCTGGAAGCCCCGGCGGCCAACATCAATCCGCGGAATCTGAGCGGGACGATTTACATCGATCTGGTCAAAGAAAATCAGGGCCGCAATGATGTCGGCAACGTCAATTTCAAGGTCAAAGTTCCCTACACTTCCTTCGTCGATATCGAAACGCGGATGGGAAACCTGAGCGTCAGCAACGTCCGCGGAGGGCTCGTCCGGGCCAACATCTCCTCCGAAGGCGACATCACCTTGACCAACATCGCGGCCAGCGCCGTGTCGGCCGAAAACGTCATCGGCGACATCTTCTTTGACGGGGTCATCCAATCGGGCGGCAATTACCGCTTCACCTCGACCCGCGGCAACATCAACCTGCGAATACCGTTCAATTCATCGTTCCGGCTGGTGGCGACCGCGCCTTCGACGCGAAACATCGCGCTCGGCTCTTTCGCCAATGCGACCATGAGTTTCGCCGGCAACGGCCGTCAGATCGTCGGCCGGGTCGGAGACGGCAGCGCGACCATCACCGTCACCAATCACCGCGGCAGCATCGCCTTTATCCGCCGCTAAATCAATCTTCTCCGAAAAGATCATTTAGCCACCGAAAACACGAAGAAAAGGAGAAAAAACCCTCTCCGTCCGAAAAACGCCCCGGTGAACTCCGTGGGCTCTGTGGCCAAAAACATTCAAACTCGGTTTGCCCTCCACGCTTTGAGGAAAAAAAGATTGACCGATCGACCGGGGAAAGTTTACGATAAAGATTGTCGGGCGAAAGCCCCCTTTCCCCTTTTACCTGTGACCCTTTTTCCAAACATTCCAAACAAATGAAAAATCAAACAATCTTCAAACTGCTTCTGATCACGCTGGTTTTCTCGGCTTTTAACCTGGTTTGCTTCGCTCAGCAGGAGACCGCCAAATTGCTCAAACGCACGACCTATAAGACCGAAAAAGTCGATTTCGGAGCCGGCGGGACGATCTCCGTGATCGGCGCGCCGGACGGCTCGATCGAAGTCGAGGGATGGCGCAGGAACGAGATCGAGATCACGGCCGAGATCGAAGTCGAGGCCCCGACCGAAGACGGGCTGAAGCAAATGGCCGCCGTCAGCGGTTATCTGCTCGATACCGGTTTCGCCCACACCCGAATCATCAGCGTCGGCCCCTACGACAAGAAATATCTCAAGAAAGTCTCCAAAAAATTTCCCAAAGATCTGCAGTCGATGCCGATGCGGATCAATTACAAACTGAAAGTTCCGGCCTATTGCGATCTGGAGATCGACGGCGGCAAGGGCGACCTGCAACTGGCCCGGGTCGAGGGGTCGATGCGGATCAAGTTTCTGGAAACCAACGCCCGGCTCGAACTGGTCGGCGGAATGGTGACGGCCGCTTTCGGACGCGGGAACGTCGATGTTTCGATCCCTTCGCCCAGTTGGCGCGGCCGCAACGTCGATGTTCAACTGGTCAACGGAACGATGAACGTCGGTCTGTCGCCGAACGTCAACGCCGAACTGGACGCCAAGGTCCTCAGGACCGGACAGATCGAAAACTCGCTCAAAGATCTGAAGGAACGCGACCGGACCGAATTTACCGACAAGCTGATTCTGGCCAAGGCGGGCGGCGGTGGCGTTTCGATGAGCTTTATGGTCGGCGACGGAGTTCTTAAGTTGGGAGCCGTTTCTCAGGCGAATTGATTTTGGATTTTTGATTTCGGATTTCGGATTATTTCTTTTTCCCCGATCCCCAAAAATCCGGTTTACGAGTTTTGAAATTTCCGGTTGGAAAGTGATAAGTTAATTTTTTCTTATCGCTTTCCAATTTTTTTTGTGGATAAACCGCTTTTTTTTCCGGGAGAGTCGGATAATTTCAAAAACGGAGTCGGCTTTTCCAATTTACTATCGACGATTAACAGTTAACCATTTATGACAATCAAATCAGATATTTGGCTTCGGCGGATGGCCGAGGAATCTCAGATGATCTCGCCTTTTCTGCCCGAGCTGGTCAGAGAAGTTGACGGCAACCGGATCATTTCCGCCGGTTTGTCTAGCTACGGCTACGATATGCGTCTGGCGGACGACGGCTTTCGCATTTTTTCCTCGGTTTACGGCTCCGAGATCGACCCCAAACATTTTGACGAAAATTCCCTCATCGAACCCGAACTGAAGACGGCTGAAGACGGCTCGAAATACTACCTCCTGCCCCCGCATCACTATGGCCTCGGCGTGACGGTCGAGACCTTCAAGATGCCCCGCAACGTAACGGCCGTCGCGGTCGGCAAATCGACGTATGCACGGGCCGGTTTAATCGTCAACACGACACCGCTCGAAGCCGGCTGGACCGGCCGCCTGGTGGTCGAGATCGGCAATCTGGCCAATCTTCCGCTCCGGGTTTACGTCAACGAGGGAATCGGTCAGATCCTCTTTTTCGAATCCGACGAAGACTGCTCGGTCTCCTACGAAGACCGGGGCGGCAAATATCAGGGCCAGACCGGGTTGACCTACGCCAAGGTCTGATTTTTAAAGGTTCAGATTAAAGGCGAAAAAAGTTCAAAGGGGGCGTTTCGGCGAAAGAACGATAATATCCCGCCCCCCGACTTTTTTCATAAAATTATCATTGAACGCTGAAAACGGACGGAATCGGAATGTCCCCCGGTACTCCGAAATCAACGATCAGCACTCCCGAAGTCGAGCCTTGAACAAACCATGTTCTGGTTGATGGTCGAAATACCGCCGCATCCATCCTTCCATCACCATCAAAATCGCCGGCTGTCGGGATGTCTGTCGAAACTCCGAAAGGAAAAGAATAAAACGATGAATCTTCACTCCTCAGGACAAACCAATTATCATCGCCGGGAGCGGCTGACGGACGGAAGAAAGCCACATCCGCCTTGCCGTCTCCCGTATAATCCCCCGGCATGGTTTGGTCGCCGTTTACCCCAAACTGATAAACAATTAATCCGGCAGTGCTTCTCAAAATCCACCATTGCGAAACGCTTGGTCGGTAAACGGCAATGTCATCCATTCCATCTCCGTCATAATCGGCTACAACGGGTTTGTCTTCAGCTATGCCGAAGTTTTGAATGGTTGTTCCGTTATCACTCGAACGTAAGATAAACCAGGTGCCACCCGATGGACGATAAACAGCCGCATCTGCTCTTCCATCGCCATCAAAATCGCCGGCTGTCGCGATGTCTGTCGAAACTCCGAAAGGAAAAGAATAAAACGATGAATCTTCGCTCCTCAGGACAAACCAATTGTCATCGCCGGGAGCGGCTGATGGACGAAAGAAAGCAATATCGGTTTTGCCGTCGCCGGTGTAATCGGCAGGAACGAGTTTGTCCGATGAATTACCGAAGGTAAAAGCATTATTGCCGCCGTCAGAACTCTTCAGATACCACCATTGCCCGACACTGGGGCGAAAGATGGAAAAATCGGTCCTGCCATCGCCGTCAAAATCAAAGATCGGGGATGATGGGTCTCCTAATTTTGTGATGAAAGCATCAAGCCCCCCATTATATGTAGAGTCAACAGTTCCATTAGTTGACGGAAAAGCCGTCGTTCCAACTCCGTCAGTTTGTCCGGTTACAAAAATATTTCCCTTGAAATCGGCGGCAATTCCGAAACCGGCATCGCTTCCGCTTCCGCCAATATAGGTCGAATATAAAAGAGTGTTTCCGGTGTTGTTAAGTTTTGCGACAAAAACATCTGAATCTCCATTATGCGAAACATCAAACGCCCCGCTTGTTACAGGATAATTGGTTGATGTGGTTTGTCCCGTAACAATAGCGTTTGCCGATTGATCTATTTTAATATCGAAAGCATCGTCAATATTACTCCCGCCGATAAAAGTCGAATACAGAAGTCCTGATCCATTAAAATTTAATCCTGTTACAAAAGCATCTCGGTTGCCGTTGAACGTCGTGTCGAATGCCCCGGGAGTTGTTGGAAAAAGGTCGGTACCCGTAGTTCCGGTTATATAGGCAACTCCTGTATTATGTACGGCAATGCCCGATCCGAAGCCTGCACCAATATATGTCGAGTATATTAACCCTGAGCCGGCATTATTTAATTTCGTTACGAAAACGTCCAATGATCCATTAATAGTTGTATCAAAAACTCCTGAAGTCGTCGGAAAATTTGAGGATGTCGTATCGCCCGTAACATATGCATTTCCTGCAGGATCCCAATCGACATCGAAACTTCTGTCATTTCCGCTACCTCCCAGAAAGGTCGAGTAAACGGCTGAACCTCCGGGATTAAATTTTGTTACGAAGGCATCCCATAATCCTCCGTTATAAGTAGTGTCATAAGCAGGTCCGAAGGTTGATCCGAACGTCGGATAATTCGTACTGCTCGTATAACCTGTGATGAAAAATGAATTTCCCGTTGGATGGATAGCGATGCCAAATGCTCTATCGTCGGAACTTCCCCCGATCAATGTCGAATAAAGCAGAGCCGAACCCGAAGCGTTCAATCTTGTTACAAATGCGTCCAAACCGCCGTTGTGAGTCGTGTCGAAGGCTCCCGAAGTCGTCGGATAATCGATCGGACTATCAGGCGTATAACCCGTAATAAAAGCATTTCCCGAAGAATCAACGGCAATATCTTTTACTTCGTCTGCGCCATTTCCGCCGATAAAAGTGGAGTAAATAATTCCCGAACCGGAAGCATTTAATTTTGTAACAAAAATATCGAAACTGCCGTTGTGAGAGTTATCCAAACTTCCCGGGGTGGTCGGAAAACTCAACGAAGCGGTTTTTCCGGTTACATAGACATTTCCCATATAATCCCCATCAATCGCGTCGCCTGTTTCAGTAATTTCAGTTCCTAAAAATGTTGAATAAGCAAGGTGACTTAGGTTGACCGACGGATCAATTACCAGGGGTTTCGAGTCGTCATACGCTCCTACTTCAAATTTGATTCGATATTTTTGTCCATCATTCGGCGATTCGATTTTGAAACTGCTTTCTATTTCTTGTTTCACTCCGTTTGTGTCTTCCTGAAATGAAAATGGTTTTTCTTGTTTGATCGTTCCAAATTCGGTTTTGATCAATAGATTTCCTTCCGAATCTGTTTCAGCCGATTCCGCGCCTTCGATTTCCCATTCGATCTGATTCGGATCGGAATTTGGTTTGACTACAAAATCATATTGGACCTCGCCATTTTGTCTGCCGTGCCAAATTGTATCAACTCCCTGATAAACATTTTCCATCCGCACCCGTCTATAGTTCGGGATTTCGGTCCGCCAATATAATTCTTCGCCGGTAAAATAATTTGTTTTATGAGTCATTTGTTCCAAACCGACCGAATTTGAATATTCATTCGCCCCGGCGAGTTTCATAAAAACCGCCGCCCCTCTTTGCCTTTCTCCGAGTTCTCTCTGATCATCAGTTTCAAGCTTTGGATTTCGAAATTCGGACTTCGGACTTTCTCGTAGAACATAAACGGCTTCTGTCGCGGTTAAAAATAAAGAGTAACCGGACGTTCCGCGAGCGAAAAATTTTACACGTTTATCAAACTGTCCATTGTTTTGTTCAAAATAAACGGGAATGTTGCCGAAAGTTTCACTTGAACTATTTTCCGGGAGATTTTCTTTCACCGGCAAATTATCATTTTTCAATTTTTCCGCTAAAACTTTCGTATTTGGAAGAATTGAAAATATTAAAGTAAACAATACCAATATTGAAACAACCCGTTTGAAATTCGCATTAGCTAATTTTTTCATTATTCCTCTCATTTTCTTCAATGAATTTCGGTTCTTTGCTCGATTAGCTCTTGGTGGCTTTTTCAAAGCAATTACTCGAATCAGTAAATTCCGGTTTTGAATGGTCTTATTGATTTTTTTTCGCTCACCAATCAGCTTCAAAAAAATCCATTAGCAGACATTCCTCTGATCTTTTGTCCATCAAAGGGTATATGTGTAGGTTGCTCCGTGGTTAATCAAAGTGCTTCCTCCGGGATAAGCGATGATCGTTTGTTGTCCGCGTAAACCGTAACCTCCCCTGACAGGAACACCTGTGGCATTGGCAAAAGTTCGCATGAAGTTTCGTCCGGGTTCGCCGTCTCCGACGTTTCCGCAGTTAAGAATGATTCTCGGTTCCGGAGACCTTTCCGCCGCTCCTACCTCGACCGGAGTTACTGCGAATCGGCTTCGGAGAATTTGAAAATGCCTTAAAGACGATGAAACAAGTCCTTGTCTTCCAAGTTGCAAAAATCCCGGAGATCCGTTACAGCGAAAAATCATGTGCCGAATAAAAAAGTTCGAACCTAAAGCCCTCTGAATTCTGTAAACGCAAGATTCCGCTTCCTCGTTTCGACCTACGGTGATAAGCACACTATTATCTTTTGTAATGGCTGTTGTCGCTTCGGGACTCGTTATGTAAAATTTTTTACCTATAGTCATTTGAAAACTCCTTTTTGCTCTGCTCTAAGCCAAAGCTTTTTTAATTCAATCTCTGTAAAACAATGCCCACTTCAAATATCGTTTCTGTGTGGTAAATCCGAACACTCTATCTTCGGATAACCGGGCGGTTGTGTCGGCAAAGAAAATGCTGATTTGCATCATTTGGCGGATCGTAATAATAAATCACCCCGCTCGGAGTTCCGAGATATGCACGATAACCCGAAATGCCTCGTCCCCGATTATTTGCTGTAATTAAGTCCGTATTGGAAAAATGATCCCCCGGAGCCATAGGAATCCCAAAGGGAGTCGGTTCAATTCCATGTTCGCTACCGGGAATCAAAGTGCTGTTATATTGATATTCTCCGTGTGTGTGATAAAATCCGACCTCAACGGCATTTGCGGGAATGCTAATGCTGTCGAGACTTGTATTTGAGCGCGACCAGTCACCAATTTGACGGCGAGGGATCGTGAAATCGTATCCATTTTCCGTTTTGTAAATAAAACCTGCGTATTCGAAATTTTCAATGATTGATCGCGGGTTTATTATTTTAAGAATATGAGCAGCCGCTTGATCTGCTGTTGCAAATGACATTTTTCACCTCCGTTCATCCTGTTCCAGTTAAAAAAAAATCTTTTTTGTCATAAAAAATGAATTTCATCTTTTCGCCTTCTCTTGCTTTCCGTTTAATTAACAAGCTAAATTCTTTTCTTTTTCGAATTTTAGGGAAATAAATAAAATTCAATTTTCAACGTCACGATAATGACTAACTTCAGCTAATCGGGTGATTATTTAATCTCCCTGATCAATTAGCTTCGTCTCTCTGCTGAGTGAGTGCGTTTTTCCGAAAATCGGTTACAGACCCTTTCTTTATTTTTCTGGCTAATCCTTAAATCAAACCTTTCGCCGATCCACTCTTCCGCCTAAGGGTTGGCGTAATTAACCCAAGGTGCGGGTTGTTTTTTCTGTCCGCGAATGAACGCAAATCTTCACCGATCCATAAACCTTTCGCGGTCATTCGGGTGAATTGGCGGACAGCAAATTCCTTTCTTATTGCCATAAATAGCAACTGTGGGTTAACCAGAAAAATTTGAAAGCTGGAGAATGGGCGTGTTTGTTTGAGGTTTTGCGTTTTATGGTTTTAATTTAGATCCGGAGCAAGTTCATTAAACGGTTTGAGAAAAAAGCCTGAATTCATCGAATTGATGAAAAAAACCGATCTTAATAAAGAGTCGGACAAAATAAAACTAAACCGTTAACTTATAACGATTAGCCGGTTGGTTGTATAATCGACCCGTCTGGGCATTTCGGGTTCGGGCGATAAACAAGATGGCTGACGGATTTTCCGATTACAGAAATTGGCTGCGCTATCTGGCGGCGCTTTTTTGCGTCGGTCTGACGACCGGTGTTCTGGTGTTGCTGCATCCTCTGCATAACACGGCCACGGTCGGGATCGTTTTTTTGCTTTTGATCCTCTTTATCGCCACTTTTATCGGGCGCAACCCGGCTCTTCTGGCTTCTTTTGCGGCGGTCGGATGTTTCAATTTCTTTTTTATTCCGCCGGTCCGGACCTGGACCATTTCGGAGCCGCAGAACTGGGTCGCCTGGATCTCTTTTACCGTGACGGCGATCACGGTCGGCGAGCTTTCGGCCTACGCCAAACGCCGGGCCGAAGAGGCCGAACGGCGCAAGGAAGAGGTCAAACAGCTCTACAACGAATTGCAGATCGCCTTTGAAAAGGCGAGCGAAACCGAGGCTCTGCGCCGGAGCGAAAAACTCAAGACCGCGCTTTTGGACGCCGTCACGCACGATCTCCGAACGCCTTTGACCTCGATCAAGGCTTCGATCACGACGCTTCTCGAAAGCGAAAGCCCCGATCGGGCGAAAAGCGGGATCGAACTCGACGCCGAAGGGCGGCAGGAATTTCTCGAAGTCATCGACGAAGAGACCGACCGGCTCAACAATTTTATCGAGGCGATGGTCGAACTGGCCAAGATCGAATCGCGCGAACTCGAACTGCGGACCAACTGGAGTTCCCTCTCGGAGATCATCGAAAACGCGCTCGGCCGGGCCGAAAAGATCCTCGGAAACCGCCGGGTAACGGTCGATCTGGAAAACGGTCTGCCGCTCGTCAGGGTCGATGAAAAGGCCCTGGCCGAGGTTTTTTACACATTGCTCGATAACGCCGCCCAATATTCGCCGGACGGAACCCGGATCGACATCTCCGCCCGGCGAAACGGCGAGGAAACGGTGGCCGTCGCCGTCAGCGACGAGGGGCGCGGAATCCCACCGGAATGGCGGGAAAAGATCTTCGACAAATTTTTCCGGGTCGAAAACAAGATCAAAACATTGCCCAGATCCAGAGGCACCGGCCTCGGTCTGGCCATCGCCCGGGGTCTGATCGAAGCCCACGGCGGCGAGATCCGGGCCGAAGAAAACCCTTCGGGCCGGGGCGCGAGGATCGTCTTCACATTGCCGATCGGAGAGAAAAGTTTGGAAAGTTTAAAGGTGAAAAGGTGAAAAGGTGAAAAAGGTTGGTTTTTGAAAGTAAAATGAATTGCCGGAACCGCAAGGCATTACTTTTTCACATTTAAACTTTTTAACCTTTTAACTTTAATAGAGATGAGCGAAAACAAAAAAATCTTGGTGGTCGATGACGAACCGCAGATCACGCGGGTCTTGCGGCGGAGTTTGACGGCGCATCATTATTCGGTCCGAACGGCGGCCGACGGGCTTTCGGCGCTCGACACTTTTCACGACTGGGGGCCGGACGTCATCATCACCGATCTGCAGATGCCCGAGATGGACGGGATCGATCTCTGCCGCGAAATCCGCAAGATCTCCGAAACTCCGATCATCGTCCTGTCGGTCAAGGGCGAGGAAAAGACCAAGATCGAGGCGCTGGACGCCGGAGCCGACGATTACATCACCAAACCTTTCAGCATCGACGAACTGATGGCCCGCATCCGCGCCACCATCCGCCGCCTGCCCGGCGAAAAAAAGGAGAACTCGACCGAACTGGCGGCCGGAGATTTTCTGGTCAATCTTCAGACCCGTCAGGTCTTCGTCCGCGAAGAGGAGGTTCATCTGACGCCGACCGAATTCGATCTGATGGTCTATTTGATGAACAACCGCGAAAAGGTCATCACCCACCGCGCCCTTTTGGCGGCGGTCTGGGGCGGAAATTTTACCGAACAGACCGAATACCTGCGCGTCTTTCTGGGCAATCTTCGCAAAAAGATCGAGAAGAATCCCTCGAAACCGAAATATATTCTGACCGAGCCGTGGGTCGGTTACCGCTTTAACAGCGGTGCGTGAATTTGAAATGGCCAAACCGGTATGACAAAAAGTTTGACTTTGATGGGGAAAAATTCGGGTCTCTTGCTCAAAATGGACGCCAACTTTTGGGTCAGATGCTATTTAACAGATTTTGAAAAAGACCTTTTTCTGGGCGCCGAAACGCGGAAATATTTAATCGAACGCCTGATCAATTGCTTTACTTCGGTCGAAACAACCCCGCCCCTACCTCTCAATGGACATCAGGTCAATTGGGTTTTAACCTTATCTGAAACACATGTCGTTTTGTACTGTGCCAGGGAAAATGACAATTTTTTGTTTCTCTGGCAAAATACAACTGCTAAAAAACCTGAGATAATCGGAACCATTGAAGTTGATGAACAACAGGCGAGTCTTTGGATGGAAGAGCTTAGGTTCAGTTGACAAAAGGTTTTTATGAATTGCCACGAGTTTTAACTCGTGGGCCTGAAATAAAGGAAACCAGAGGTTTTAGCCTAATCCACTAAAAAAAATCCCGATCCTGACAGCTTCAGCTAAAGCTGATCAGGATTTTATTTACATTTTTATTTGGCTAAAGCCGGAGGGCTTTATTCATCTTAACCACCACCAGCTAAAGCTGGTGGCAATTCATTTATGTCAACTGAGCCTAGCCATTATTAATTCGGAGGTTTCTTCTAAACTGCTATGACGTTCATTCAAAATCCCGCCTACATCGTTACGGTTTTTCTTTTGCTGATCGTGTTCTCGGAATGGCTGGCGAAAAAGAAATTCTTCAAACATATCGGCTCGGTCCTGATCATCATTATCGTCGCCGCGATCCTGGCCAATATTCGCGTTATTCCCTCTTCTTACAACGCGCCGCCGATCTATGACGGGATCTTTCAATACGCCGCCCCGCTCGGGATCTTTTTTCTCCTGCTCGAAGTTAAACTGAAGGACCTCAAATTCGCCGGGCTTCCGATGCTCCTGATGTTTCTGATCGGTTCGGCCGCCACCGCTCTGGCGGCGATCATCGGATACTTGATCGTTTCCCCGCAAGATCACTTCCATCTGGCACCGGCCGTCGCCGGAATGTACACCGGAACCTACACCGGCGGGAGCGCCAATCTCAACGCCGTCGCGCTCAATTACGAGGTCAACAAAGACGGAGTTCTCTACGCGGCCGTCAACGCCGTCGATAATATCTACACCACCATCTGGCTGATCCTGACTCTCATTCTGCCGTCGATCCTGCAAAGATTCTTTCCCCGCAAAAGGAGCATCCCGCCGCATCTGGCCGGGCTATCCGACGAAGAGATCAAAAACCGCATGACCCAGGACGCCAACAACATCGGCCTCATTGATCTGTCGCTTTTGCTCGCCCTCGGGTTCGGAACGCTTTTTATTTCGGCGGCCGTTTCCGACGCCTTTCCGAAGATCCCCTCGATCATCGTCCTGACGACGCTGGCGCTCATCTTCGCCCAGATCCCGTTCGTCCAGAAACTCCAGGGCGCCAGGATCTTGGGCTATCTGCTGGTCATGCTTTTTCTGGCCGTGATCGGCGCGTTTTGCGATCTTCAGGCGCTGATCAACAGCGGAAACATCGCCGGGATTCTTCTGATCTGGGTGGCGATCATCGTTTTCCTCCACGGGCTGATCATCTTCGCGCTCGGGGGGTTACTGAAACAGGACTGGGACATCGTCTCCATCGCCTCGAACGCCAACATCGGGGGAGCGACCAGCGCCCCGGTCTGCGCCGCCAGTTTGGGACGCCCCGATCTCCAATTGCCGGGCCTTTTGGCCGGAACGGTCGGAAATGCCGTCGGAACTTATCTCGGTTTTCTGGTGGCCGGGCTTTTGAGCGGGTGGTGAGTTTTTTTCGGTTTTCTTCAAAACAAACTCCAAGGTCATTCAAAAAACTTCATTTTTTTGAAGAACTTTCGTAAAATTGTAAAATCCGGTTCATACAAAGTTTCACCGGTTCTTATGTTTGAGGTAAAAGCATGAAAAAGTTATTGATCATTTGTTTATTTTTTGTCATTGGCTCACTTTCACAGTCCGCTTTTTCCCAGACGCCTCAGCCGACCGCAACTCCCGCAGATGAAGCCGAGGTCGTCAAAATCTCCACCACTTTGATCCGGGCCGATGTCATTGTAACGGATGAAAAAAACCGTCCGGTCAAGAATTTAAGATCCGAAGATTTCGAGGTTTTTGAAAATGGCAAAAAACAGGAGATCTTCAGTTTTTCCTACATCTCGCCGACATCCCCCGGCAGATCGAACATGTCCGGGGCCGACAATTTGGGGCTTCAAAACGACGAAGACGGTTTGAGCCTGAAAGAAAAGATCAACATTCCGACAACTACCAAAGAGATTGACTCAAATACCATTCGCCGGACTCTGGTTCTGGTCGTTGATGATATCGGTTTGAGTTTTAAGAGCGTCGGGCTGGTCAAAAAATCGCTCAAAAAATTTATCAAGGATCAGATCAGGGACGGCGATCTGGTTTCGGTCGTAACGACCGGAGGGGCGAGCGTCCTGCCGGCTTTTACTTCCGATAAAAAACAACTCCTGGCCATAGTTGAAAAACTTAAATGGGGGCCGCGAAGCAGGGGCGGAGCGGATTATTATGACCCGATCGCCCCGACCTTGCTGGAAGAAACCAGCGATGCCCGGGGGAGGGACATTGCCGGGGTAAGGGAGGAAACCGCCCTTTTGGAAGACATGGAACTGGCGAGGAAAAACAATTCCGCGGTCGGAACCATCGGCGCTTTGCAATATATCGTTCAGGGGATGCGGAATCTTCCGGGAAGAAAAGCCCTGGTGCTTTTTTCGGAAGGGTTCTCGCTTTCCGACAGCACGTTGCGAAACTCTTCGAATTCCGACATCGACACATCATCCGAAGCTCCCAAACCCTCGGCCAATAACCGCTTTGGCTCCGAGGCTCCGGACGCTTTGCGATCGCTGATCGAAACCGCCAATAAAGCCTCGGTCGCGATTTACCCGATCGACCCGCGCGGGCTTCAGTATCTGGGGATGGCCGGGGCCGATGAGGACATACGAAAGGCGTTTGACAGAAATTTCAAACCCGGACAAACCGACGATAAAAGAACGAGCCGCGATTCCCAGTTCAGACAATCTCAGGACGGCCTGCGGGTTCTGGCCAGCGATACCGGAGGTTTTGCGGTTCTCAATCAAAATGATCTCGATGTGGGTTTGGAGAAGATCATTGACGACCAGAATTACTACCTGCTCAGTTTTCAAACCTCGGCCGAAACGGTTGATTCTCCGAAAGATGTTTTTGAAAATGTCGAGATCAAACTAAAAAACCCGGATCTCAAGGTTCGTTACCGAAGCGCCTTTTATTCCCCCGAAAGCGTCGAGTCGAACAACTCATCGCTCTCGCCCAGAGAAAAAGTCGGGCAGGCGTTGGCCTATCCTTTCCGGGCAAATGAAATAGATCTGCATCTCTATTCGATCACGGGAAATTACGAATACGGCGATTTCGTCCGGTTTCTGATAAATATCTCGGCCGGAGATCTGGAGTTTAAAAAACAACCCGACGGAATGAGAAAGGCCAATTTCGACATATTGGCCCTGACCTTGAATGAGGACGGAAAGCCGATCAATCAGTTTGCCAAGAACTTCTCCTTCAGCGTCAATGAACCGACCTATAAGAACATTTTGAAAAAAGGATTTGTTTACGTTTTGCCCGTCGTTTTGAAAAAATCCGGAGTTTATCATTTCCGGGTCGCCGTCCACGATTCGGAAACCGGAAAGGTCGGAGCCGCCGCCCAATTTTTGGAAACGCCGAAATTCGAAAAGAAAAGGCTCTGGGTTTCCAATCTGACTCTGAGAAGCGTTTCAAATGACGGGACCGGAACCGTCGATGCGGAAAATGACAAAAAAATGTTCACCGACACGACCCTGCGGCATTTTTCTCCGCCGGCTGACCTGCTTTACGGGGCCGTAATTTATAACGCCGAAACCAGGGGAGATCTTTCTCCCGATCTGGCGATCCGAACGAGACTCATCAAGGACGACAAGGTCATCTCGGAAACTCCTTTCGAGCCGATTTCAATCAAGGAACAAAAAGACCTGAAGAGGATCGATCTGGCCGGAAACATCAAACTCAAGGAAAACCTGTCGCCCGGAAATTATATTATCCAAATCATCGTTATGGATAAATTGGCCAAGGAAAAATCGCAGATCGCCACTCAATGGGTGGATTTTGAAATAGTGGGCAGATAACGCCTTCGACTTTTCAGACCTCTTCCGCCAGCCAAAATTCTTTTGATCCCGGATGGAATTTCCGAAAACGGCCCGGTCATCGACGGCCGGGTTGTTGTCAAAAGCGACGGGGATCAAATCACCAACGGATCATCCACGAAACCAACTCGATCTCTCATCACCGCCAAAATCTTTACGAACTTTTTATAAATACTTTACCCGGTTTTTATGAAATTTTTCCTATCATCGGTTTTGAAAAGGGTAAAAGGCTTTCTTTAGAAGGCTTTTTTGGGAAACAAACTTATGAAAGAACTTGTCTTGCCGGCGGGCGAAAGACCGAGAGCGGCGGAAAAAAACATAAACCAAACCAAAAAGAAAACTTTCGGGCGGCGCAAAAGCTGGAAACTGGCGCTTTATTTGAGCATCTCGTCGGGCTTTCTGCTCGGGTTGACCGGACTGATAGTCAGCGCTCTGGCCCATACCAGCGCGGTCGAACGAAACACACTGGTCAACGAGATCGGCACCTTTCTGGTGCTGTCGGCGGCCCCGCTCTATTTTCTGGCGGCTCATTGTCTGGACAAGGTCGCCCCCCGCCGCCAAAAACTTCCGAAAGGGGAAAAGTTGCCCGACGGGTCTTTATGAAATCTTTATAAACTTTTTACCCACAATTTATGAATTCTTTTTTATATTCGAACTGAGGATCAAAAAGGCGGCGAATTGCCGCATTTTTCTTGGTCTTTTTTATTTTTAGATTTTTTATTGAAACGATTTTTTTAGCCTGTTAACAATTTTGATCAAATAATCATGCAACGAACATTATCGGCGGATTTTCACACGACTTTTGCTGACGCCCACATTCCCCGGGAAACCCCGACCGGGCGTTATCTTTACTTTTTATCATTTGCGGCTTTGGGCGTGGTTTACGGCGACATCGGAACTTCTCCGCTGTACGCTCTTCGGGAATGTTTTCACGGCCCCCACGCCATCGCCACCACTCCGGCCAACGTCCTCGGCGTGCTTTCCCTGATCTTCTGGTCCCTGATCATCATCATTTCCGGGAAATATCTGGTTTTCGTCCTCCGGGCCGACAACGAGGGCGAGGGCGGGATCCTGTCGCTGGCCGCTCTGGCGACTCCGATCAAACCGTCGGGGCGAACCGAAAAATGGATCCTCATCGCCCTCGGCATTTTCGGGGCCGCATTGCTTTACGGCGACGGAGTGCTGACGCCGGCCATCTCGGTTCTCGGCGCAATGGAGGGTTTGAGCGTGGCGACGCCGGTCTTAACGCCCTACGTCGTTCCGGTTACGATCCTCATTCTGATCGGTCTTTTCTTCCTGCAAAAACGCGGGACGGCCGGGCTCGGACAGCTTTTCGGCCCGGTGACGCTGATCTGGTTTTCGGTTCTGGCGGTTTTGGGAATCTCCCAGATCTATCACTATCCGCAGGTTCTGTCGGCGATCAATCCGTTTCAGGGGATCGATTTCTTCGTCCGCAACGGCCTCCACGGTTTCATCATTCTCGGTTCGGTCTTTTTGGTGGTAACGGGCGGCGAAGCGCTCTACGCGGATATGGGACATTTCGGCGCCAAACCGATCCGCCTGGCCTGGTTCACGATCGTCCTGCCGGCCCTCCTTCTCAACTATTTCGGACAGGGCGCCCTTTTGCTGGAAAACCCGGAAATGGCCGTCAACCCCTTTTACCGGCTGGCCCCGGCCTGGGCCCTTTATCCGATGATCCTGCTGGCCACTCTGGCGGCCATCATCGCATCTCAGGCGGTCATCTCTGGAGCTTTTTCGCTGACCATGCAGGCCGTTCAACTGGGGCTCACTCCGCGACTGAAAATCTATCACACATCGAGTCAGGAATTCGGCCAGATCTATCTGCCGATGGTCAACTGGGCGCTGATGATCGGATGTATCTTGATCGTTCTCGGTTTTCAGACCTCAAGCGATCTGGCCGCCGCCTACGGAATCGCCGTCACTTCGACGATGGTCATCACCACCGTTCTGTTCTACGTCGTCGCCCGCCGGCGCTGGAACTGGGGATTCTGGCCGACCTCGGCCCTGTGCGCCTTCTTTCTGCTGATCGACGTTTCGTTTTTCGGCGCCAACATCATCAAGTTCTTTGACGGCGGCTGGTTCCCGCTTTCTCTGGCGGCATTTATCTTCGTCCTGATGATCACCTGGAAAAAAGGCCGGAGCATTCTTCAGACCAGAATTCAGGAAGAAACCCAGCCGCTTGAGGAATTTCTCAGCGAGGTCGCCCGTCGCACGATCACGCGCGTGCCCGGAACCGCCGTTTTCATGAACGGCAACGCCTCGAAAACCCCGCCCGCCCTGCTTCACAATCTGGAACATAACCAGGTGCTTCACGAGCGGGTTCTGTTCGTGACGGTCAAGACCAGACCGATCCCTTATGTCGATGCCAGAGAGCGAACCAGATTGGAAGTCCTCGGAAACGGGTTCACCCGACTCAAGATCTATTACGGTTATATGGAGGACCCGAAGATCCCCAGCGTGCTGGCCGAGATCCGGGTTCCGGGATTCGTTTTCGACCCGGCCAAAACCACCTATTTCCTGGGACGCGAGACGATCATCTCGACCAAGAAATACTCCGGCATGGCCCGCTGGCGCGAGAAACTTTTCGCCGTTCTGGCCAAAAACGCCTGGAGCGCCACCGACTTTTTCGGCATCCCTTCAAACCGGGTGGTCGAATTGGGAGAACAGATCGAGATTTGATCTTTTTTGCTTTTCATTGCCCCTTCCGTTAGCCGGAGGACCCGGCTTGGGGGCGCCGGTCGGAGCGGTTAAATTCAACAGTTCCGACCGGCGCCCCTTTTTTTTCGTTCTCACCTTTTCACCTTTGTCCGATGCTGGCCGTCCGGGACCGGCCCGATTTTAATTTGAAAAAAGGTTTGACGGAAACGGTTTTTCCGGTCATTTGGGTGACGATCGGCGATCCCGATCCCGAGGAGGCCGACACCGACGAAATGGCCGTTTTTCGTCAGGGCCGGCAAAAAGGCGGGGCCCGCTTCAAAAAACTCGAAGGCTGTTTCGCCGACGGAGCGGGGCGGATCCACTTCGTTTCATCGAGCGGCGGCGATCTTGAGGGCGGGCAGATCTGGCTTTACGAACCCTTGGGCCGCGACGAAGGACGCCTTCGCCTGTTGTTCGAATCGCCCGACCGCCGCCTTCTCGATATGCCGGATAACATCTGTCTTTACCCCGGCTCCAATCTGCTTTTCATGTGCGAGGACAGCGATTACGCCGGTGCCGGCGGAACCCCGGACAATTTCATCCGCATTCTCAGCCCGAACGGCCGCGTCGCCGATTTCGCCAAAAACAGCACTCCCGGTTTCGAAGAGAGCGAATTCGCCGGGGCCACCTTCAGCCCCGACGGCAAAGTCCTCTTCGCCAATATTCAGGAACCGGGCATCACCCTGGCCATCTGGGGCGACTGGCGCAGATTCGAGGGTTGATGTTTGATGGTGTTCACCGGACAGGACTTTCAAACTAAAAAAACCCTCAACCATTAACAAACCTTTTGACAAAATTTCCGCTCTGAAATAGATTGTTAAATTATGAAGAAATGGTTCATGTCTTTATTCTTCCTGATCACCCTGGCCGGGAGCATTCCCGCCGGGACCGCCTTTGCGGGCGGCGGGATGAATGAAAACATGTGCCGGATGAAGTGTTGCAAAAAGGAAAAGGCGAAGGGGGCACAGCCGAAAAAAAGCGATGTCGCCATTTGCCGAACGCTTAATTGCTCGACTCCCGCTCCGACCAATTCCGGTTCTTCGGCGCAGGTCAATCTGGCCCCGAATCTGGTCATATCGGAAAAAGCGACCCTTTTTGCCATTCTCTTTTCGACCACACCCAAAGAAAGCGCCGCCCGGCCATTATCCTTTGAACCAACGGCCCGGCCCGCCTTTCAACCCAAATACATCCAAAATCTATCACTCCTGATCTAGTTTCCGGGGCCGTAGTGTGCCTTTTTGACGGTCTTATTGTTCCCGTCAAAGGGATTCGTGTCTGCGTTTTCCGGGCGGCGATCCTCCGCTTTCGGGAAAACAACACCGGCGTAAATCTTCAACCAAACATTTGTTGAAAACCGAACCGCTGTCGCTTTCGCCCGCCTAATTGTTGGGCCGGAATGCGACGATCGGAACTCTTTGCGAAACTTCTTTATCAGAAAACAACTTGTGAGGAATATCAATGCGAAAAATAAAAATAACTGCAATTTTTACCATCCTTTTTTTACTGGCGGCTCTGGCCGCGGCCTGCGGCGGGGGCGATTCCGCCGGCGGAATGCAAACCATTCAAACAAAAAAAACCGACGATAATCTGACCGTTACGCTCTCGGGGGAAACGGGCAAACTTAAAAACGGCAGGCAGGAATTGACCCTCGCCTTTACCGACGCCGAAGGAAAGCCGGCCGAGATCACGGCCGCCACATTGAATTTTCACATGCCGGCCATGGGTTCGATGAACGAAATGAACAATTCGACCCAATTGAAAACGACGGACGTTCCCGGCCAGTTCAAGGGAGCGGTCAATATCGAAATGCCCGGCGAATGGCAGGCGCAGATCACCTACGAAGGCAAAAGCGGCAAGGGAAAGGTCTCGTTTCCGCTGACAGCCAATTGATTTTGGGTTTTGGATTTTAGATTTTGGATTCTTTTACTAAAAAAACCGAAGTCCAAAATCCCAAAAATCCAAAATCCAAAATCTAAAATCCAAAATTGAAATGGTTCAAACACTGATCGAATGGTCGCTTAAAAACCGGATAATCATCATCGCCGTCTATATCGGATTGGCGATCTGGGGATATTGGGCGCTGATCCATACGCCGATCGACGCCATACCGGATGTGTCGGACAATCAGGTCATCGTCTTCACCGACTGGGCGGGACGCTCGCCGCAAGAGGTCGAGGATCAGGTTACTTATCCGCTGGTTACAAACCTTCAGGGACTGCCGGGCGTGCGAACCGTCCGGGCCGGTTCGGCGTTCAGTTTTTCGATGATCAACATCATTTTCGAAGACGGCGTCGATCTCTACTGGGCGCGAACACGAGTGCTGGAACGGCTCAATCTGGTCGCCAAACAGATGCCCGAAGGCGTCGTCCCGACGCTCGGGCCGGACGCAACGGGAGTCGGCCAGATCTTCTGGTACACGCTGGAGAGCGACCAGCACGATCTGAGGGAGTTGAGGACGATCCAGGATTGGTTCGTCCGTTACCAGCTCAATTCGGTTCCCGGCGTGGCCGAGGTGGCCTCGGTCGGCGGCTACGTTCAGCAGTATCAGATCGACGTCGATCCCGATAAACTGCGCGGCTTCTCGATCCCGCTCTCGCGGGTGGTGGAACAGGTCAAACGCTCGAACAACAACGTCGGCGGCAATGTCGTCGAACAATCCGGGCAATGGGCGGTTGTCCGCGGGATCGGTCTGATCGAATCGGTGGCGGACGTCGAGAACATCGTCGTCGGCGAATCGGGAGGGACGCCGATCTACGTCAGGAACATCGCCTCGGTCAAGATCGGCGATGCCTTCCGCACCGGGGCGCTCGACAAAAACGGGCGGGAGGCGGTCGGCGGCGTGGTCATCGCCCGTTACGGGGTCAACTCTCTGGAGACGATCGGCGCCGTCAAACGAAAGATCGATGAATTAAAGGTCGGCCTCCCGGCGGGCGTGTCGGTCGTTCCTTTTTACGACCGGACACAACTGATCAAAAGGGCGACCGGAACTTTGCAATGGACGCTGATCGAAGAACTCCTGCTGGTGACGCTCGCCCACATCGTTTTTCTGGCCCATTTCCGTTCGATCCTGATCGTGACGATCCCTCTGCCGCTGGCGGTTTTGATCTCGTTTTTGTTCATGCATTATCTCGGGATCACCTCAAACATCATGTCGCTTTCGGGCATCGCCATCGCCATCGGCGTGCTGGTCGATGCCGGGATCGTCGTCATGGAAAACGCCTTCCGCTTTATGGAAAAACGCGGGATCGACCCGAAGGACAGGAAGGCGGTTTTCGAGACGGTTCTGGAATCCACGAAACTGGTCGGGCGGCCCGTTTTCTTTTCGATGGCGATCATCATTCTCGCTTTTATTCCGGTCTTTTCGCTGACCGGGCAGGAGGGCAAACTCTTTCATCCGCTCGCTTTTACCAAAACCTTTGCGATGGTCGGCGCGACCGTCATCGCCGTTTCGCTGGTGCCGGTCCTTTGCACCTATCTGCTCGGGGGGAAATTTCACAGCGAAGATTCAAATCCCGTCATGCGTTTTCTCCATCGCCTTTACCGGCCCGCGCTCGGCTGGGCTTTGCGCCATCGCCCGGCGACGCTCTTGATGGCCTTTCTGCTGTTTTGCGGGGCGGTCTATCTGGCCAACGGGATCGGCAAGGAATTCATGCCGCCCTTAAACGAAGGCGATCTGATGTTCATGCCGGTGACCGATCCGGCCGTCTCGATCGACGAAGCCCTCAAACTTTTGAGCCGTCAGGACGAGATCATCAAGAGTTTTCCCGAAGTGGAATGGGCCGTCGGAAAGGCGGGGCGGGCCGAGACCTCGACCGATCCGGCTCCGGTCAATATGAACGAAACCATCATCCATCTGAAACCGAAGAGCGAATGGCGGCCGGGAGTAACGCGCCAGTCGCTGATCGAAGAGATGGACGCGGCGCTGAAGATGCCCGGCGTGACCAACATCTGGACCCAGCCGATCATCAACCGGATCGAGATGCTCTCAACCGGGATTCGCTCCGAGGTCGGGATCAAGATCTACGGCGACGATCTGAAAAAACTGGAAGAGATCTCCCGCCGGGTGGCCGAGGTCGTCAAAGAGGTTCCCGGCGCGGCCGACGTTTATCCCGAACAGATAACCGGCGCGCCCTACATCGACATCGACATCAACCGCCGGGCGGCGGCCCGCTACGGCATCGACGTCGGAATGATCCAGGAGGCGATCGAAAAAGGCATCGGCGAGCAGAATCTGTCGGTGACGATCGAAGGCCGCAACCGCTTTCCGGTCCGGGTCCGGTTCGCTCCCGAATTCCGCCGGGATGCCGAGGCGATCGGGCGACTCCCTTTGCTGATGCCCGGCGGGATGACGGTGCCGCTCTCGCAGGTGGCCGAAATCCGGACAACCGTGGGCGCTTCGATGATCCAGAGCGAGAACGGTCTTTTGAAAGGAACGGTCCTGCTCAACGTCCGCGGGCGCGACGTCGGCGGTTTCGTCGATGAGGCCAATCGGGCGGTGATCGATCAGGTCAAACTCCCGACCGGTTATTACATCGACTGGAGCGGCCAGTTCGAAAACCAACAGCGCGCCCGCGACCGGCTGCTGATCGTCGTTCCGATCGTTCTGGTGATCATCTTCGGCCTGCTCTATCTGACCTATCATTCGGCGATCGAAGCCGCCCACGTTCTTTTGGCCGTTCCCTTCGCGCTGACCGGCGGGGTTTATCTGCTCCGGCTCCTGGATTACAACTTCTCGGTGGCGGTCTGGGTCGGGTTCATCGCCCTCTTCGGAACGGCCGTGCAGACCGGCGTGGTGATGGTCATTTATCTGGAAGAGGCGGTCGCCAAAAAGAAAAAAGAACTGGGCCTTCTGACCCGCAAAGATCTGCTCGAAGCCATCACCGAAGGGGCGCTTTTGCGTCTCCGGCCGAAAGTGATGACCGTCTCGACGATCGTCGCCGGGCTTTTGCCGATCATGTGGAGCACGAGCACCGGATCGGAGGTGATGAAACCGCTGGCCACTCCGGTTCTCGGAGGGATGATCTCGAGTCTGCTCCACGTTCTGATCGTCACTCCGGTCATCTTTTATCTGATCCACGAGCGGAGATTAAACGAGGAAACCGAAAATGGGCAATAGAAAAATGAAAAAGCTGTTGACGATGTTTCTGATCGCATTCGCGGCGTTTTATCCGGCGGCATCGGGTTTGGCGCAAATTGCCATTGAACCGGTGGCTGAAAAAGTGGCCCCCGAACAGATCATGCCCGAAGTAAACCGGACGACCGGGCGATACCTCGATCCGGTCGGCGGCCTGACCGACGACGAGGCCGTGCGCCGGGCGTTGGGCGAAAACGGAGAGATAAAGGCTCTGCGCGACGAACTGGAGGCCTCACGCGCGATGATCAAACAGGCCGAACTCCGGCCGAACCCGCGCGTCGGGATCAGCGGAAGCCAGGAGTCTTTCGTCGGAAACCGTTACAGCGGAGCGATCTCGGCCAGTCTCCCGCTGGAGCTCGGCGGGCGAAGATCGGCCCGCATCGCCGTCGCCGAAAAGCAGTTCGAGGTTCGCCGGGCGATGCTCGAAAACAAAGAGCGCGAACTGGCCGCCGAGGTTCGAAACAAGTTCGGCCAATCTCTGGCCCGGATCGAAAAACTCCGGTTTCTGGAAGAACTCCTCGCCAACGCCGAACAGGGTTACAAACTGGTCGCGGCCCGCGTAACCGAGGGAAAAAACGCACCGCTCGAACAAAATATGAGTCTGGTCGAACTGAATCGCCTGCGTTCGATGCGCGAAATTGCGGTCGGTGAGGTTCAGATCAAACTGCTCGAATTGAGGAATCTTCTGGGAATGGAGGCGGAAATCCCGCTACGCCTGAAGGGAGATTTCCGCGATCTGCCGATGCCCGACGCGCCGCTGACGGCCGAGATCGAACGGGCGCTGGCGCAAAGACCGGATCTGAGAGCGGTCGCCCTGACCGTGGATTTGGCCGAAGCAAATCTCGAAGGAGCGCGGGCCGATGGACGCCTCGACGCCAGCGTTTCCGCCGGTTTTCAACGAATGACGAGGATCGCCCCGCGGATCTCGGGGACCGATCCGCTCGAACTCTCTCCGCAGTTGATCGGCGAAAACTTCATCACCTTCGGCGTCGATCTTACCCTCCCGGTCCGCAACAAAAATCAAGGGTCGGTCGAGGCCGCGACCCTGTCCGTCGAAGCCGCCCGCAAGCGGCTTGAATTCGGCCGGCTGTCCGTTCGGCGCGAGGTGACGGCCGCCTTCGCCCGCTACCAAAGCGCCGTCCGGGCGCTGACCATTTATCAGGTCGGGGTCCGCGATCAGGCTCGGGAAAATTTGCAGGTCGTCTGGCAGACCTACGAATTCGGGGCCAAAGATCTGCTCGATTACATCGCCGAGGAAAGGCGCTATCTCGATCTGGAAAACAGCCTGATCGACGCCCAACTCGAAACTTATCTGGCCCGAACAGAGATTTTGCAGGTGACCGGTTCACCGAAATTGACAGTCCAATGAACAACGAAAAAGAACAAAACATCGAAGGAAAAGCGAACGAGGATTTTCCGGTCGAGGAACGAACCGATCAGGAAAAGTTCGAAAAAGTCCCGGGCGCTCGTCCGAAAAAAACTTACATCATCGGCAGTCTGGTTTTGCTGGCCGTTTCCGCCCTTCTGATCTGGCTTTATCTGAGCCGCGATCCGGGGAGCGGGCGGGACGTTCCCGCTCCGCGAAACATCTCTTTTAATGACGGGAACGAAACCGATAGCGCCGCTTTTTCGGGCGAGCCGAAAATAACTCTTTCCGAAGCCCAGCTCAAGGCGGCCGGTCTGAAGATCGAAACCGTCGGAGAGGATCTGAGCGCGGGAACCGGAACAAAGGCGACCACCGGAGTCGTTCAGCCCAACGATTACCGCGAGACGCCGGTCATGTCTCTGGTCGGCGGAGTGGCCCGGCAGGTCCCGGTCGAACTCGGCCAAACGGTTCGGGCCGGGCAACCCGTCGCCGTCATCGACAGCGACGAACTGGCGCGCGCCGAAGCCGATTATCTTTCGAAAAGGGCCGCCACCGAAGAAGCCGAAAACCGCTACCGGCGGGCGGTCAAGCTGACCGCCATCGCTCCCGAAAGCCGGAACGAGATCGATCGGGCCGAAGCCGAACTGAAGATCGCCGAAGCCGAACATATGGAACATCTCAGTCATTTCCAGAGGTCGGAAAAACTGCTGGCCATCGGCGCGGTCAGCCGCGAGGAGTTCGAGATGGTCAGATCCAAACACGAAACCGCCCGGGCCAAAATGGTCGAGGCCAAAAACCGTTTCGAGCGGGCGGAAAAACTGCTGGAAATAAATCCGGCCCGCCGCGACGAACAGGATGCGGCGCTGGCCGGACTTCGGACGGCGCGGGCCGAGATGGCCTCGATGAGACAAAAACTCATCGTCCTCGGGGTTTCGCCGCAAAAGGTCGATTCCCTGACCTCGGCCGAACAGATCAGTTCGCAATTGCCGGTCGTCTCCCCGGTTTCCGGAACGGTTACGGTGAGAAAAGTCGATCGCGGCGAAACCGTTTCAGCGGGCGCCGAACTGATCCGGGTGACCAATCTCTCGACGGTCTGGGTGATCGGGCAGGTTTACGAAAAGGATCTGGCGAATCTGCGGGTCGGGAGCGGCGCTTCGATCACGTCGGAGGCTTTTCCGGGCGAGGTTTTCCGGGGCAACATCTCCTACATCGACCCGAACCTCGATCAGACGACCCGCACCGCTCAGGTTCGCATCGAACTGCCGAACGCGGGCGAGCGGCTGAAGATCGGAATGTACGTCAACATCGCCTTTGCGGCCATCGGCGGTTCGGAAAACACGGTTCCGACCGTTCCCAAAGAGGCGATTCAGAATCTGGGAAACCGGCAGGTCGTCTTTCTGGCCACCGATCAGCCGAACGTCTTTGTCATCCGGCCCGTCAGGATCGGTCAGGAAAGCGGCGGAAGGTTTCCCGTTCTGGAAGGGCTTTTCGTCGGCGATAAAGTGGTGACGGAGGGGAGCTTTTTGCTCCGGGCCGAATGGCAAAAGACGAATCCGGGGTGAGAAAATTTGCCCGCGAATATGAATTGCCTCCAACTTCAGTTGAAGGTCCAGTTGAATAAACTGAAGTCGCTCTCATCAAAAAAATTTCAATCATCCGAATCGCTTTAGCTTAAAGGCTGTTTGGAATCTCATTTGTTTTTTTGTTCGGCTGAAGCCTTAAATTTCTTAGGCTTACCAAACCCCGAGTTAAAACTCGGGGCAATTCATTTTTCACGCTCACACTACTTTTCAAAATGGCGTGTTTGCCGTAAAATTCAAATCCTTTATCGAATCATTGAGGGTTATGACCTGTGGTGTGAACTGATAACTTTTTGAAAAGACATTGACGATCAATGTCTGTCCGACCTCGATGTTTTCAAAACGGTAATAGCCGAACTGATTCGTCCGCGCCGTTCTGATCTGGCCGTTTTGTTCGGTTAGCCGAACCGTTGCGTTCGGCACACCTCCGCCGATTGGTGAAAACACTCTGCCCGAAACCGTTACATCGGCCGCGGTCGGCGCCAAAACGGTTAAGGTTGCCGGGGCGCTCGCCACCCCACCGAAAGTGTTGGTAAAGACCGCCCGGTACTGATTGCCGTCATCGGTCATTTCAGCGATGAAATTCAATCTCGGTGTGGTCGATCCGCTGACGTTGACGAGGCCATCGCTGAGGTTTGTAAAGTTCGCTCCGCCGTCGGTGCTGACCTGCCACTGAACTGTCGGAATCGGATTCGGTCCGCTGAAATTCGTTCCCGTCGAATAGATCGGATTTCCCATATTGTAAATGACGAGATTTCCGTCATCCTGCAACACGATCGACGCCCCGGGATTGCCGAATGTGCCGGCGGAAAACTGCACATTATTGTTGGAATCGTAGATGACAAAATTTCCGTCCGTTTGCATTTCCGCCCGTCCGGGAGATGTTCCGAAAGTTCCTGTATTCCAAAGCACAACACCGTCGCCGCGATAGAGTACGAGATTGCCGTCGGTTTGATAGATCAGCTGATAACCGAAATTCGGCGAGATCAGGAACTGTCCCGGCAATAAAGGTTGACCGCCGGAGAGCGAACTCGGAGCGGTTTGCGAAAAGACTCCGCCGCGTGCGGTGAAGGTTACCGAAGCACCCGCACCGACCGTTTGACTCTGCGGATTTTCCGTTACGACGGGCAGATTGTTCTCGAACGCTCCGATGTCAACGATGCCGCTGCTGATGCGGTTAAAACCTGTTCCGCGCTGGTCGGTCGTTAAATATTGAGTGAATGCCGCGTCAACCGCCAGAAAATTGTTTCCGGCGTTGACGGCAGGTGAATTCGGCGATAAAAGATGAGTTTGCGTTGGTCCGCCGTTGCTAGCGAGTGAACCGAGTAATGGATTGACATTCAAGAGATTACCGTCCGTGTTTCCGGTAATAGCCGTCCCGCTCGTGTTGCCGATCAGATTATGACCGAGCGAGGTCAGCGTGTCGCGGAAATCGGGCGCGGTCGGAGCGTTGTTTCCCGCCACGATTGTATTGCCGAGACTGACCGCCTCGAATGTGAAATTGGAGATGCCGCCGCCGATTCCCGTGCTTGTGCCGTCGCCGTTTGCGGTGTTGTTGGTGATGGTCGAGTTATAGACGTTCACCTGAGCATTCGTAAATATGCCGCCGCCGCCGAGTCCGTTGGAAGTATTGCCGGAAATGGTTGAATTGGAAATGTTCAAAACGGACGGATTTCCGCCGTTGGCGATGCCGCCGCCGCTGCCGCCCGCCGTGTTGCCGGAAATGGTCGAACTGTTGATGTCCACTCTGCCGTTGACATTGTAAATCCCGCCGCCGAAGCCGCTCGCACCGTTTCCGCTGATGTTGCAGTTGTTGATCGTCAGATAAGTCGAATCGTCGAGAATTCCGCCGCCGTCCATCGAATTACCGCCCGAAATGGTCAGACTGTTGATGACCACGGGCGAAACGGTGTTGAATCTGAATACACGACTCGAACCGCCGCCGCCGGAAATATTCAGCAGATTCGCTCCCGTTCCGTTTATGATCAGACCGCCGTTATTGGTAACGGCTAATTCGCCGTTCGATACAATGATGGTTCGTGCGACGTTGAAAACGCTTGCTGAAAAATTGATCGTGTCATTGGTGGAAACGGCATTTGCCCGACTGATCGCACCACGCAAGGAACAGTCATTCGCGGCGGCTGTGCAAGCGGATAAAGCACCGTTGTCGGTCGTGTTGTCAACGACGAGAACGAGCGGTGCGGCGGGATTGACGGTATGCGGTTCGCCTGCTGATGTACTCGGATTGAAATTCATGTCTCCGCCGTAACTTGCCGTCAAAGTGCGACTGCCGGACGTGTTCAAGGTCAAACTGCATTGTCCGGCGGCGACCGTTCCGGTGCAGGAATCTACGCCGTCCGTTACCGTGACATTGCCCGTCGGCGTTCCGGCACCCGAAGTAACGGTGTAAGAAACCGTCACGCTTTGTCCTTCATTGGAAGGATCGGGCGTGTCGGCGGTAATCGTCGTCATCGTATTCGCCGGAAGAAGCAGAGTTTCATACGCTCCCATATCAACCGTCGAGTTGTTGATGCGTGGAAAACCCGCACCACGCCCGTCGGTCGTCAATGGATTGTTGTTTTGGTCAGTCGCCTTGGCGTTGCTTCCGGCATTGATGGCGGGCGAACCTGAAAGCAAAGCGTGAGTGAGCGTCTGTCCGCCGTTGTCGGCAAGCGACCCGAGTTGAGCATTGACATTTACGATATTACCCGTCGTATCTCCCATGATATCTGTAAAGCAGAAAGGCATGCCTCCGCCAGTGGTGCCACACGTTTGAATGCCGATGAGATTGTAGCCTTGCGAGTTTAGTTTATTGTAATAATCAGGTGCAATACCACGAGAACCGCAATTGAAACCGTTTCCGGCAACGATTGTATTTCGAGCATTTACGATGCCGCCGTTATTGTTTACACCGCCGCCTCGGCAATCAGGTAACGAACCGGTTCCTTCGCCAATATTAAAAGCTATTGTGGAGTTTATCAGGTTAATTGTCGGAGAAATTGATACCTGTCCGTCGTTCCAAATGCCGCCGCCAGACCCGTAGCTTTCTCCGGTTGCCTTGTTGCCGGAAATGGTGCTGTTGATGATATTTGCCGTGCCTCCGCCACTATTAAAAACACCGCCGCCGGCACTACCACGAAAGCTTGAGTTTTGGGTTGCAGTATTACCGTAAACCGTACTGTTTATGAGGTTAAGATTTCCTTCATTAAGAATTCCGCCGCCGCCGCCGAATCTATTTGGGTCAAATTGACCGCCGGTGTTGAACTTTATCTCACAGGAATTGAGGCTTAAATTTCCCGCGTTACGAATCCCTCCGCCGCCTGCTCCGAATCCGTTCCGAATGGTCAATCCCGAGATCGAAACCGTGGCTCCGGCGGAAACATTAAGGACGCGAACTAAATTGACTCCGTTGAGGCTCAATAATTTCGCTCCCGGTCCGTTGATCGTCAATGTTCCGTTGTTGGAAATCGTGAACTGCTGAAAACTGCCGAGCGGGATTTCCTGCCCTCCACCGATAAACGCCGGATCGAAATTGATCGTGTCGTTTTCCGGCGAATTATTCGCAAACTGAAGCGCCGCCCGCAAACTGCAATCGTTCGGTGCCGCCGTACAGTTCTGTGCGGATGTAAAATCGTTATTGTTATCAACCGTATAAACCGCCGCTCTAGCCGAAACTCCGGCGAACATTACCAAAACCGACAAAATCATTGCAAATCCGAATTTATTCAACATTTTATTTAATCCTCTTTTTTCAAAAAAACTTTCCCTCTACTTTTATTAACGGAAAATTGAGGTGATTTAAGACACTTGTAATAAAAAATTTTTGAAAATAATGAGATAAAATGCTTTAATATGAATTCAAATAAGTAGTCATCCATAAGTTTAGAGAATTGAAATTCGGGGCTGAAATGCGACTGTCAGGAAGCGTGTTCATAACGTGGCGATTGGCACGCTCCCTAACGGTCGCGTTTCTGCCTTTTTACAATGCCAAGTTTAGAAAACAAAGACATAACCAAATTACTTGTGGAGTGGAGCGACGGAAGCAGTGAGGCGTTGGATGAATTAATGCCGCTTGTTTATGATGAATTGCATCGGATGGCCCGGAATTACATGCACAATCAGTCGCCCCATCACACTTTGCAGGCGACCGCACTGATCAATGAGGCTTATGTCAAACTTGCCGACAACAAGGAAAAAACCTGGCAGGATCGGGCACATTTTTTTGCGGTTGCGGCCAGCATTATGCGACATATTTTGGTTGACTACGCCCGTTCAAAAAATGCCGACAAACGCGGCGGTCAAACGCAGGTTATTTCGCTGGATGATGTCGCCGAAATTTCCAACGAACGGGCTTTGGAAATTATCGAACTCGACGACGCTTTGAATCTTCTTTCGACCGAAGACGAACGCAAAGGCCGCGTCGTTGAATTACGATATTTCGGCGGTCTGACCATCGAAGAAACCGCCGAGGTTTTGAAAGTCTCGCCAAAAACGGTGGCCCGCGATTGGCGTTTTTCAAAAACCTGGCTGTTGCAGGAATTGTCGAGAAGATGAGGCGTTGGTTTTGTTTGCCACAATTAGGCGCCGCATCGGTCATTCAAACCGCGTTCCGTGCCTAAAAAACGACCGGAAAATTCAAAAAGTCGCCACGCGCGTCAAATTGCACCGGCTTCAATTAATATACGGAGTTTCAACCCTACTTTTACGAAAACCATTCCACCCCCGACTGAAAGCGGCCAATCAATAATTTGTTGCAATTTTTTTGATGATCTCGGTATTGGAATTGAATTTCTATTACTACTTTGGCGACAATGGGGTTAAGTTGTGAGCGACCTGGCAAAAATCGAAGAAATCTATCACGCCGTTTTAGAGAAACCGCCGTCGATGCGCGAGGAATTTCTCAAAAAAATTTGTGGCGACGATCTCGAATTGCACCGTCAGGTCAAGTCCCTGCTTTCGTTTGATGAGCAGGCCGGAGATTTTATCGAAACGCCGCCGGAAGACATTGCCGCCGCTATTTTTGCCAGGCAACCGGACGAAGATCTGGTCGGGAAAATCCTGAATCACTATCGGATTTTGTCAATGTTGGGCGTCGGCGGAATGGGCGAGGTTTATCTGGCGGAAGACACCAATCTCGGACGCAAAGCCGCGCTCAAGTTGCTTCCGCCGCAATTTTCCGAAAACACCGAGCGAAGGATGCGTTTTGAACGGGAGGCCCGCGCCGCCTCTGCCCTCAATCACCCGAACATCATCACGATTTACGGGATCGAACACGCCGCAGACCTCGATTTTATCGCCACCGAATTTATCGATGGGAAAACCCTCCGCGAACAGATCGCCGAAAATCATTTCAATTGGCAGAAAACCGTCGAGATCGGACTCCAGATCACCGGGGCGCTCGAAGCCGCCCACGCGGTCGGCATCATTCACCGCGACATCAAACCCGCCAACATCATGATCCGCCCCGACGGTTATGTGAAAGTTTTGGATTTCGGTCTGGCAAAATTGACGCTTGCCGATGCAGGAAATTTTGAAACCCGCGACCAGACGGGCGCCAAAAATGTAATGGGAACGATAAATTATATGTCGCCCGAACAGGCCCTGGGGGAGAAAGTTGATGAGCGAACCGACATTTTCAGTCTCGGCGTTGTGCTTTATGAAATGCTTTCGGGGGTTCAACCGTTTCAAGGCGAGAGCGACGGAGCGATCTACAACCAGACAATCAATAAAAATCCGCCGAGTTTGAGCGAGATCAAACCCGATATCCCTCTGGAAATTGAAAAGATCATCAGTCGGGCGATGAAAAAAGACCGTGAAAAACGCTATCAGACCGCTTCCGAAATGCGTTTTGATCTGGAACAACTCAAGGAAATTTCCAACTCGTTCGCCCCGAATTCCAATAGTTTCGCGAGGAGACCGAAAAACAGAAAATTACGATTCTTACTTCCGCTGGCCGCCGCTTTTTCCGCCGTCGCCATTTCTCTCATCGGCATTTATTTATTTACGGGGCGCTCTTCGGGTGTAAAGCCGTTTGATGCCAACAATTCCAACTTCTCGCAGGTTACATTTCAAAGCGGCGAAGAACTTTTTCCGAGTTTGTCGCCCGACGGCAAAACGATCATCTACGCCGGCCGCGCTTCGGGAAATTGGGATATTTACTCCCAACGGATCGGCGGAACAAATCCTTTAAATATTACGAAGGATTCGGATTCAAACGATACGCAGGCGGTTTTTTCGCCGGACGGCGAGCGGATCGCGTTCCGGTCGGAGCGGGACGGCGGCGGTATCTTTTTAATGGGCGCGACGGGAGAAAATCCGAAACGGCTTTCCGATTTCGGGTTCAATCCGAGCTGGTCGCCCGACGGAAAAGAGGTCGCCGTGGCGCTCGAAGGCATTTCCAACGCCGATTCACGCACACTTGATAAAAGCACGCTTTGGGCGATCAATGCCGAAACGGGCGAAAAACGTCTGATCGCCGATTTTGACGCGGTTCAGCCCGCCTGGTCGCCGAACGGAAAGTGGATCGCCTTTTGGACCGCCAACGGAAAAGGACAACGCGATATTCAGGTGGTTGATGCGGCGGGCGGCACGCCCAAAGCGGTCACCGATGATGCGGCGGTGGACTGGAATCCGATCTGGTCGGCGGACGGAAAATTTCTCTATTTTGCCAGCGACCGCGGCGGAACAATGAATTTCTGGCGGGTTGCCATTGACGAGAAAACGGGAGACATCAACGGCAATTTTCAGGCGGCCACGATTCCTTCGAGTCTGGGGGAGCACTTTAGTTTTTCCCGCGACGGGAAAAAACTCGTCTATGTTCAAAATCTTAGCCGGGAGACCATTCAGCATGTCGGGTTTGATCCGAAGACGGAAAAGGTTACCGGACAGCCCGTCGGTTTGATCGAAGGCACGCAGGTCGCATATCATCCGGCAATCTCGCCCGACGGTGCGCGGATCGCTTTCGGTTCAGCCGTCGGTCCGGTTGAAGACATTTTTATCGTCAACAAAGATGGGACGGGACTGAGGAATTTAACCGACGACAAGGCCAAGGACCGCCTTCCGCGTTGGTCGCCCGACGGAGATCAAATCACTTTTTACTCGAACCGAAACGGTAAATACGAGATTTGGAGCGTCCATCCCGACGGCAGTGATCTGCGGATGCTGACCGACGCGCCGAACATCCCGACCTTGCGCTACGGCGTCTGGTCGCCCGACGGCAAACGGCTCGCTTATGTTTCCGGCGATGACGGAGTGGCGATCATTGATACGACCAAAGATTTTCACGCTCAAACGCCGATGATCCTCCCGCGGATCGATGAAAAAACTCTCTTTGACGTCTGGTCGTGGTCGCCCGACGGAAAATATCTGACCGGTGTGGGGCAAGGTGCAGATGGATTTTTGCCGGGCATCTATTCCTATTCGGTCGCAGATAAAACCTATCGGAAACTGAACGAAAAAGGCGGCAATCCGATGTGGTTGAACGACAATCGGCGGATACTTTTTAATTCAGATAACAAGATATTTATCCTCGACACCAAAACCGGAGAGAGCCGCGAAGTTTACGCTTCTCGCGGGAATTACATCAATCAGTTTGAAATAACACGCGACGACCGCACGATCTATTTCGGCATCGAACTGCTCGAAACCAGCATTTGGATTGTCGATCTTCAGTAACAACTGGTTGCCCGACTTCAGGGTTTTCAGAACATCGGAAACCCGACATTTGGAGGGAAATATCAAAGCGGGCAGAAGTTTATTTAGCCACAGAGGGCACCGGGGACACAGAGGATTTTTTGTCGATCAAACGATTTGTCTCTGAGTTCTCGGTGCCCTCTGTGGCTAAATATAAAAAACTTGGATTGCAGTGTATTTAAAATGACAGGTTTATTATTTAATACTCTGTAAATAAAAAAAACTGAAGTTTTGTTAAATTTGTGATGGGTGATAAGTGATGGGTGATGGGATAAAACTTAATTTTCCGATTAACCAGATTTATTGCCCGATGTTATCTGTTTAACTTTTCACCCATCACCCATCACCCATCACTAAACTGTAATTTTTTTAATTTACACAGTATTTAACCGTCTGCTCAATGTTATAAAAAGTCTGTTATAATTGCCAAAACTTCCTGTTTCAGTAAAGTAAAAAAATCATCCGCTATGCGTAATTTATTATTCAGATTGGCTTTGGTATGTGTGGTCTTTGTGGCATCTGCGACCGCTCAGGAAATCAAATTAACCGTTGATCCGTCCAAACCGGGACCGAAGATCAACCGCCATATTTTCGGTCAGTTTGCCGAACATCTGGGCAACGGTGTCTATGAGGGGATTTGGGTCGGAGAGGATTCCAACATTCCGAATACGCGGGGCATCCGCAACGATGTCGTGGCGGCGCTCAAAGCGATCAAGGTTCCCAATGTTCGCTATCCGGGCGGTTGTTTTGCCGACGAATATCATTGGCGAAACGGGATCGGAGAAAAACGAGCCGTAACGCTCAACCCGAACTGGGGCGGCGTGATCGAACCGAACACTTTCGGAACTCACGAGTTTATGGACTTTATCGGTCAGATCGGGGCGGAGGCTTTTATCTCCATTAACGTCGGCTCCGGCACGCCGAAAGAAGCCGCCGACTGGTTTGAATACCTGACGACCGATCAGCCGACCGATCTCGCCAAAGAACGGGCTGCCAACGGCCATCCCGAACCCTTTAAGATCGCTTTTCTGGGAATCGGCAACGAAAGTTGGGATTGCGGCGGCAATATGACGGCCGAAACCTATCTGGGCGAATACAAAAAATACAATCGTTTTGTCCGCAACTTTAATCCCGCCCAACAGCAAAAAGACAGGATGCTTTCAATTGCCGTCGGTCCGGGCGGTGGCGAAGAGCGTTTTATGGAATGGACGGAGGTGATGATGAAGGGCTGGAAAAATCACACCTGGAGCTGGGATATGCAGGGACTTTCTCTGCACAACTACACGGTCATAAATTGGGCGGACAAACATAAATCCGTCGGATTCGGCGAAAAAGAATACGGCGAGATCCTCAAGAAGACCCTCGAGATGGCCGGCTTGATCGACAGCCACGCCGCCATCATGGACAAATATGATCCGGAAAAAAAGATCGCCCTGGTGGTTGACGAATGGGGAGCGTGGTATGCTCCGCTTCCCGGCAGCAATCCCGGTTTTCTGATCCAGCAAAACAGCCAGCGCGACGCCATTCTGGCGGCTCTCAACATCAACATTTTCGCCCGCCGCGCCGACCGCGTGCGGATGGCGAACATCGCCCAGATGATCAATGTTTTGCAGGCGATGATCTTAACGGACAAAGAAAAAATGGTTCTGACGCCGACCTATCACGTCTTTAAAATGTATGTCCCGTTTCAGGATGCGACCCTCATGCCGGTCGCTTTCGATGCCGGAACATATACCCACGAAGGCATCACTCTGCCGCGCGTGGATGCCGTCGCCGCCAGAGATAAAAACGGTAAGTTGTGGGTGGAAATCACAAATTTGGATCCGAATCGAGCGGTTGAAATTGATTTGAATACGGTCGGAATGACGGCAAAATCCGCCGTCGGAGAAACGCTTACGGCCGCCAAAGTCGATAGCGTCAATACTTTTGACAACCCAAAAACGGTTGCGCCGAAACCCGTTTCGGCCAATGCCCAAAACGGGAAACTGATCTTAAAGCTGGAACCAAAATCCGTAACCGTGGTCTCGGTCGGGTGAGGGATAAGTTTTTCACGCTTGTTGTCATCCACGATTGCCGTATTTTACGGAATTATTTTTTCAAAATTAAATAATTCGTGTTTCGCGGGCGACTCTTTTTCCCTGAAGCCATTGTTTTTTGAAACCGAAATCAAGCCAAGAGTGAAATTATTTGTCCGTTAACAATTAGTCGTCGCCCCGTCGGTCAAAATCAGTTTCAAAAGTCATCGAAGATGACGACCTAATTGTAGCCCACGGTGCAAACCGTGGGAGCGGATGCAAAAAAAAATCCGAGCCCTTGAAAACCGCGATATAGAATGCCGCCCTTTTCAAGGGCTTTTTTTGATTTCAATCGCCAACCCCGGGTTTCGCCTTCGGGCTCCACCCGGGGCTAAAAATATGGCATCGGCTTCGCCGACTCTTTCCCATTTAAGCAAATTCATTAGCGCCTATTCGCGCCCATTCGTGGGCCAAATAAATCTTCGCTATTCGAGTATTAAAACAGCTTCTCAGAAAGAAAAAGGGTGTTCCGGAAAACTGATTTACCAATTCTTCCGAACACCCCGAAATTTGCAGTCTATCTGTAATTTATTTGGTCGGTATCTTGATCTCCCGTCCGGCGGTCAGTTTCGAATTGGTGAACAGACCGTTGAACTTGGCGACCTCGACCGGGTCGGCTCCGTGTCGGCGGGCCACCTCTTCGACCGTTTCGCCCGTCCTCTGCGCCTTGACGATCTTGACGTTGACAGCCGGACGAACCGCCGGATCATAGACCGGTCGGCTATAGGTCGTATTGGTTACGCCGTTGCCGCGATTTGGTACGAAAACCTTGCCCGTTGGAACGGGAGCGTTGCCGTTCAATTCCCGCAACTCCTGAGCCGAAAAACCGAGTTTGTTGGCCAGCGACTCCCAGGTCTCGCCCTTGGCCGCCGTGGCCACCATCATATTATCGCGCTGGGATGCCGGAACTTTCCGGAAAAGGGCAACAACCTCGTTGGCCTTGCCGGCGGGCACCCGGACGATATAGGGTTCGGGCGGAGTGGTGTTGGAGCGCAGTTCCGGATTGAGATACCGGATGTATTCGATGCTCGTGTCCGAAGCCTGAGCCAGCAGGCGGAGATTGGTCGAAGACGGAACCCGGATCTGATCGTACCGGAGCGGCGGAGCCGGGCGGATGTGCCCGAATCCGTATTTGTGCGGACTGTTTGCGATCAGAATGGTCGCCAAAATGTTCGGCACGTAGTTGCGCGTTTCCTGCGGCAGATACGGATAGGCGGCCCAGAAGTTCGCAACCCCGGCCCGGCGGACCGCGCGATCGACGTTGCCCTCGCCGCAGTTGTAGGCGCCCATCGCCAGTTCCCAGTTTCCGCCGTAGCGGTTGGCCAGGAACTTCAGATATTTGGCCGAAGCCTTGGTCGCTTTTTCAAACGAATTTCGCTCGTCCATGTAGGCCGTCCGGCGCAGACCGAAACGACTTCCGGTTCCCGGAATAAACTGCCACAGCCCCGAAGCCGAAGCCCACGACATGGCGGTCGGTTTCCACATGCTTTCGACCTGTCCGAGCCAGGCGACGTTCTCCGGCACGCCCTCTTCGCGGAAGATGCGGCGGGCCATCTGCATGAACATTCCCGACCGGTAGAGCCCGGTTTCCATCGTTTTGCGTCCGCGTCCCTGATAATAATTGAGGAACTGCTGGATCATCGGATGAACCTGAAAACTGAACCCGAGGGATTTGTTGGCCACCGCGTACTGAATGTATTGGTACTGCTGTTGGGCTTCCGGGGTGTCGATGTTTTCCTCTTCCAGAGTCAGCTGAAGCTTGGCCAGTTCATCGCGCGGCGAGGGTTCGAACTTCTGTTCATTGAATCCGACCTGTAAGGGATCGGGCGTCTGTGCGGCGGTGCCTTCTTCGGCCGAGGTGATCAGAGCCGTGTTGGTCGGAGCATCGGTTTGAACCGGCGAGGATCTGACCAGATCGGCGACCTCGTCGGCCAGTTGAAAATCCTGATTGTTCCAATTCCAGCCGCACGACGCCGAAAGACTTCTGATATTCGGCGGTTGATTGGCGGGAAACTCCATCCGATAAACGGTTTCGATCAACTGGTTGTAACAGGCGGAAAGGCGCGGATTGCTCTGGACGTTCATGGTCGAAAGCAAAAAGACCTCGACCGATTTGTTGAATTTCTCGCCGGCATCCGAGCGGCGCTGATCTTTGAGCGCGAGCATTCCCTCCTTGAAAAGAATGCCGACCTTGTCGGTCAGTTGGTTGACGACCGCCTCGGTCTGCTGGACTTCCTGAGTCCGGTTGCTGCTGGTTCGTCCGCTCGAACTCGAACTGGTGATCTGAGCGAAAGCGTTAAAACTAAAAATAAATAATAAAATTGCGGTTAAACTGAAAACCTTTTGAAAGGGTGTTTTCATCAGTTCGTCTATACTCCTCATAAATTTTTTGGGGTTAGGGCGAATCAGCTAAAACGACCTAATAAATAAAGCGTTAGAATGGTTAAACGCCGAGAGCTAATAAAAGTTCCTTTAATATAAATAAAATCGGCTTGCAACGGATTCCGGTCCCGATCCCTTTCGAAGGGTTTGTTTTCCGATACGGAAAATCAGGTCCGAACTCCCCGCCCGCCTTGTATAAAATATTCGTTTACCTTGAACACAAGCCTCCTCAAAGTAACATAAGAAAAAGCGTCGTGTCAATCATTCAAACTCCGATAAAATAAAGCATTTATGCTTTTTTCTCCGAACCCTTATGGCATCCATCAGAATTCATTATACTTACTTTGCCGCCCGGCTTTTTTTGGCCCCCTTGGCCGGGATGTGTTTTTCCCGGAGAGCCTCACGGAAAACCTGACGGACGTTCTCAACAAATATAAATGTCAAATCGGTCAAAACTTCCTGAGGCAGATCCTCCAGATCCCTTTCGTTGGGAGCCGGCATGATGACCTTCTTGATTTTCGCGCGTCTGGCCGCCAGGACTTTCTCTTTGACTCCGCCGATCGGCAAGACGTTGCCCCTTAAGGTGATCTCGCCGGTCATGGCCACCTCCTTGCGGACGGCCCGGTGCGAAAGCGAAGAGACGATGGCGGTCGCCAGGGTTATCCCGGCGCTCGGCCCGTCTTTCGGAATGGCGCCTTCGGGGATGTGAACGTGGATGTCGAAATTTTCGAAATCATCTTCGTTGATCCCGAGTTCCGAGGCCCGCGCCTTCGAGTAGGAGAACGCCGCCTGAGCCGATTCTTGCATTACTTCGCCCAGTTGACCGGTCAGTTGAAGCCGTCCCTTGCCCTTGGTCTTGATAGCCTCGATGAACAGGATGTCGCCCCCGACGGCCGTCCAGGCCAGCCCCGTGGCGATCCCGATGGCGTCTTTTTTGAGCGCCTCTTCGGGAAAGATCTTCGGAGCCCGCAGGAAATCCTTGACCGTTTTGCCGGTCACGCTGACGGATTTGAATTCTTCCTCAAACTCGGCCTTTTGCCGGGCCACTTTGCGGCAGACCTTGCCGATCTCCCTCTCCAGCTGGCGCAAACCGGCCTCTTGGGTGTACTGGCTGATGATCTGCATCAGAGCGGCTTTGGCAAAACGGATGTCGCCCTTTTCCAGACCGTTCTCGTCGATCTGTTTGGGGATCAGATGCCGCCGGGCGATCTCGAATTTTTCCTCTTCGGTGTACCCGGAAAGCGAGATGATCTCCATCCGGTCTCGCAGGGCGGGCTGGATCGTATCGAGGACGTTGGCCGTGGTCATGAACATAACGTTCGACAGATCGAACGTCACTCCCAGATAATTGTCCCGGAAAGAGCTGTTTTGCTCCGGGTCGAGAACTTCGAGCAGGGCCGAGCTCGGATCGCCCCGGAAATCCGCTCCGACCTTGTCGATCTCGTCGAGCATGATCAGCGGGTTGTTGGTTCCGGCCTGCTGAATGGCCTGGATCAAACGGCCGGGCATCGCCCCGACATAGGTTCGGCGATGGCCCCGGATCTCGGCCTCGTCGTGCAGACCGCCGAGCGACAGGCGGACGAATTTGCGGTTAAGGGCGCGAGCAACGGAACGCCCGAGCGAGGTTTTTCCGACTCCGGGCGGGCCGACCAGACAGAGGATCGACCCCTTCGGTTTTTCCTTCAGTTTGCGCACCGCCAGCGCCTCGATCATCCTTTCCTTGACCCGTTCCAGTCCGTAATGGTCTTCGTCGAGTATCTTTTGCGCCTTTTTCAGATTGAGATTGTCCTTGGAGGATTTCGACCAGGGGAGTTCGGTCATTATGTCGAGCCAGTTGCGCAAAGTGGCCGTCTCGGCCGTGTCGGGGTGCATTCTTTCGAGCTTCTTGAGTTGGCGGAAAGCCTCCTCTTCGGCCGCTTCGGGCATCTTCGCCTTGAGTATCTTCTCGCGGTATTGCTCGATCTCCTCGTAGATCTCGTTTCCCTCGCCGAGTTCCCCCTGGATCGCTTTGAGTTGCTGGCGGAGAAAATACTCGCGCTGGGAGCGGTCGATGTCGGCGCGGGCCTGCGTGTTGATCTCCTGCTGGACCGTCAGCACCTCGATCTCCTTGTTGAGCAGTTCGTTGACCCGGCGCAGACGCGGAACCGGATCGGAGATGTCGAGCACGCTCTGGGCGTCCTCGACCTTCAGTTCGAGATTCGAGGCCGACAGATCGGCCAACCGACCCGCATCCTCGAGATTGGCGATGATGGCCAGCACCTCCGGCGAAATGTTTTTTCCCAGATTGGCGGAACGCTCCATCGAACCCCGCACGTTGCGCACCAGAGCCTCGACCTCCAGGGAATTTTCGGGCGCCAGCGGTTCGGGGATCGGCGTAATCTGAGCCTTGACGTAGTCGCCGGCGGTGCTGATCGAATCGATCCCGGCGCGCGATAGCCCCTGGATCAAAATTCTGATCCGACCGTCCGGCAATTTGAGCATCCGCATAATGACGGCCACCGTTCCGACCTGATAGAGATCCTCCTGCTCGGGATCCTCCTTGTCGACGTCCTTTTGCGAAACCAGCATGATCATCCGGTTTTGACTCAAGGCCTCATCGACCGCCCGGATCGATTTGTCGCGGGAGACGAAAAGGGGAACGATCATAAAAGGATAGATGACTATGTCGCGCAGTGGCAGAACCGGCAGTTCGCCGGGAATTTGCAATTGAGGGTCGCTGATCTCAGCTTCATTCAGTTTTTCCGAGAAATCTTCAATTTCATCCATAAAAATATGTTAAAAACTATGAAGTAAAAAGGCAAAAGGGGATTGGTGATTCCGGTTCTCGGATGTCTGAAGATTCCGCCGTTTTCCGGCGCGGGGAGCGAGACCCGATGGCAAATCGGACCGATCTTTAATTTATCCGGCGGCCGACGCGTCCCGCACAGCTTGAAACACGATCTTTGTGCCGCAAATCACTCATCGGTCACTTGTTTTGTCCCGCGGTCGCCCTTTTCAACTTTCACCGGTATCTTGACCGTCTGCCCCCGACGGTCCTTGAGTTTCGGCAGATAGATTTCCAGCAACCCGTTTCGCAGTTCGGCTTTGGCCTTCTTCAGATTGATCGCCCAGCGGAGTTTCACCCGGCGTTGGAATTTTCCGTAAAGTCGCTCACAGCAAAAATGGGAGATCGCCTTTTGAGTCCTTTTGGAGGCTTTTTTATAACCCTCGATCCGAAGTTCCCTGGCGTTTAGTGTCAGAAGCATCTCTTCAACCTTGACGCCGGCCAGTTCAAGACAGATCCAAACTGCTTTGGGAGTTTCACAGATGTCAACCGGCGGCAGAAAAGTCCCGTAGGTTTCCATCGCTTCGGCCTCCATCGATTCCTGCAAAACGGAAAACAGGCGCTCGAATCTTCTTTGCAAACGCTCAATCTCGGCCCTCTCGAAACCGACCGGAATCATTTTCTGACGACTCATTTTTTACCTTTTTTGGCCCTTTTTTTTATCGACTTGTCGCGCGTCCGAACCAGATATTTCAGTTCGTTCATAAATTCGGAAACATCTTCGAACTCCAGATAAACCGAAGCGAACCGAACGTAGGAAACCTTGTCGAGTTCCTTCAGACGGTTCATGATAATTTTGCCGAGATCGCTGGTCGGGCGTTCACGGTCGGTCGAATCCTGAACGTATTTTTCGACCGAGTCAACGATCGACTCCAGTTGAGTGGCCGAGATCGGCCTTTTTTCGCAGGCCCTCAGCAGGCCGGCCATGATCTTATTGCGGTCAAAAGCCTCGCGTTTGCCGTCCTTTTTAACGACCATATAAGGGATTTCGTCGATCCGTTCGTAAGACGTAAACCGCCGGACGCACTTGAGACATTCGCGCCTGCGCCGGATCGAATCCCCGTCCTTCGATTCTCTGGAATCGACGACCTTGTCTTCAATATGTCCGCAAAAAGGGCATTTCATAACTATGCATCGGTGGCCGGTAATCGGCGATCAGTTTTTTCCGGTTCGGCCCCTTAACTGATAACTGACCACTGTTCACCGTTCACGGACCACTTCCTCTTCAACCTCTTCGACGGCGTGTTCGCTGGAAAGCAGACTCTTAAAACGTTCGAGGCTGATGTCGCCGTGCAGGAAGTAGTATAACCCAAAAAAGACGGCCGGGGCGAAATAGACCAGATGCATGACGATCGAAACGGCCGCGGCCTTTTCCCAAACGCCCGGTTCATCGCCCATCAAAAAGATCAGACCGCCGGCCGTGACGGCGTGAAAAGCGCCGGCCGCCCCGCCCGGAGTCGGAACGACCGAGCTGATGGCGGCAAACCCCAGAATAAAGAGCGAATGACTGAAGTCGAGAGGCAGATCAAAGGCCAGCAAAACGAACCAGGTCGGCAGTGCGATCGTCAGCCAGAGCGTCAGGGTCCAGAACGAAACATTAGCGATCTCGCGCCAGTCGGTCAAAATTTCCAGCGATTTGGCCAGTTGCTGAAGAAGGCTCAAAAAAATGCTTTTGACCTTGCCGGGGATAAATTTTTTATCGAGTTTGGTCTTAAACCAGGGAATCAAAGGAGCGGAATATTTCTGATAAATGATAAGAGCCAGAAACCCGACGACCACCCCGGCCAGCATCAGGATCCCGGCGACCTGAATGTTCTCGAATTCAGCCTCGCGTCCGGGCGGCGCCTTCAGCCACAACAGATTGATGGCGAAAAACGTGACCAGAGCGGCCAGATCGAAAATCCGTTCCAGCCCCAAAGTAACCAGGGCGGCTGACGGGCGGACCCGTTTGTCGCGCATCGGCAACCACATCGGTCGAACGATCTCGCCCATTCTTCCGACCAGAAACACCGCCGCAAAACCGACCGTGGTGGTGGCAAACAGTTCCTTCATCGATGTTTCCGTGATCGGAGCCAGCAGAACTCTCCACCGGATCGCCCGCAAAAGATACCCGAAACTGATGCCCAGAACGGCGAGGATGATGTAGAAGGCCCGCGCTTGCTGAAGGCTTTGACTGACCTGTTTCCAATCCAGATTCCGGCCGAAAAACCACAACAGAAAAACGGCGAACAAGAGGAGCAATATGAATTTTAAATACTTTCGCAAATTAATTTCCGACCTTGCCGATAAATTGATTTTTTTGATTGAACGTGAAAGATCAAACTGCATATATTACAGTATTGTTAAACCAATAATAAAGACATAAGATTACAGCATTTTCAGAAAAACTTTAAGCAGATCGCGGCTTTTCCCGCCCGATGGAAGGCTCCGGGGACCTTTGTTTTCCCTTTGTTTTTATATATTGTGGGTAATGAAAATTTCATTGAACTTTTCATTTTGGGCAGTCGTAAAAGGTTTTTGTCAAAGCGGTATAAAGGCTTTGAGTTTTTTATAAGGTTAACTTTTAGCTTGGAGAGATTGGCTTGGAGGCTTTAAAGGTAGCGGAAAATGACGGCGCAGATCTGGTGCGACGGTGTCGTGCGGGCGACGGGACTGCTTGGGAGGAGATCGTTTCCCTGTACTCGCGCCGCATCTTTAATCTGGCCTACCGGTTTACGTCGAGCGTCGAGGCCGCCGATGATTTGACTCAGGAGGTCTTCATCCGGATTTACAAGACCCTCGATCAATACGATCCGAAACAGGGTAATCTTTCCAGTTGGCTGATGAGGTTGGCCCGAAATTTGATAATTGACGATTACCGGCACCGGCAAAGGAACCCGCAGAACTCTTACGCCGATGATGTTGACAAACATTCTTTTCATCTGCGAGCGGTCGGCACCTCGGCGCAAAAAGAGATCGAGCGACGCGAAACCTGCGCTCAGGTGCAGGAAGGGATTGACAAATTGCCCCCTGATTTGCGAACCTGTGTGATTTTAAGGGACATCGAGGAGCTGAGTTACAAGGAGATCGTCGATGTTCTGGACATTCCCGAAGGAACGGTCAAATCGCGCATCAATCGCGGAAGAATAGAGTTGGCGAAGATTCTGCGCCGGATGAGAGTGGTAACAATTTAAGGCAAAAAAATGAAAATAAACGTCATAGTTGAGAAAGTTTTTGAGAAATATTGAGAAAGCAGGTGTTTGTTTTATGAGTAACCAGGATGAAAAAATTATCGGCTGTTCGGAATTCGAAGATAGCCTGACCGACTATCTCGACGGATCTCTGGACAGAAAAACGCACAAAGCGGTTGCAGCACACGCCCTTCGCTGCCCTTTGTGTCATGCGCTTTTAAATGAGGTCAAAGATTCACTGGAAGTTTGCCGCAAACTGGCCGTCCCGAAAGTTTCGCTGACGAAACTCGAAGCCCGGATCATTTCGATGACCGCACCGGAAACGACCATGTCCTGTGAGAAGTTCGAGGAATATCTGACCGATTATCTCGACGGCTTTTTGCCCGCGCCGATTTTTCATCGTTGGGAACGCCACGCCGTTTTATGCGAAAAATGCACCGATCTGCCCGGCGAGGTCGTCCGTTCGATCGCCGCCTGTTACACCTATAAGGCCGAGGAATTGCCGGTTCCCGCCGGCTTGCACGAAAGGATCCTGCAAGCCACCATCGGCACCACCGAAGCCAAGGAGGTCAAGGCCACCTGGACGAAACAACTGACCGAATGGGTTCGTGGTCTGAGTTTTCCGATCCCGCTCCCGCAACTGGCTCCGGTCGCCATGATCCTTTTGTTCGCCTTTTTGTTCTTTAATCAGACCGTTTCGGCCGACGGATCGATCAGCGGAATTTATCAGAAGAGTTTTGAGTTGGCCGGACAAACTTACAAACAGGGAGCGGATATAGTTCTCGGAAGCGAGTTCGGTCATAACGATTCGGCTCAAGAGGATAATAAGTAATGAACTGTGCCTATCACAATCAGAACGTCGCCGCCGTCAATTGTAACGGATGCGGAAGACCGCTGTGTTCGGCCTGCGACCATCGGATAAAAGGATTTCCCTTTTGCCAGGATTGTATCGTTTCCGGCATTCAGCTTCTGCGCGACCGGCAGAGCAGTTCCTCCGGAGGTTCGGTTAAAAGAAGAACCTCCCCCGTCATCGCCACATTTCTTTCGCTCTTGTGTCCCGGCCTCGGAGCCGCCTACAACGGTCAGACCTCCAAGGCTCTGATCTATTTCGCGGTTTTCGCCGGATTGTTTCAAATGGCCATTCTGACCAGCGGAATGCCGATCTTCGTTCTCGGATTTCTGGGAATGTGGCTGTTCGCCGCTCTGGATTCGTTCAGGACGGCCCGTCTGATCCGCTCGGGCGTCAACGTCGACGGAGCCGAAGACATTCTGGTTCAGAGATTTTCCAACAACCCGCGCGCGTGGGGCATTCTCCTGACCGTTCTCGGCCTTTCTTTCTTTCTTCAGGCGTTTCTCAATTTCCGCTTCCTGATGCGCGGAATTCTGCCGATCCTGTTGATCGGTCTGGGAGTTTATCTTCTGCGCGATTATTTCATGAAACCCAAAGAAAAGGATTTCAATCGGGTCAGTTTTGACAGCCACACGGGACAGCCGCTCTTTGTCAGCGGGATCAGCGAACCGGGTTTCCGGTCGGGCGATTTTGAAACGGAAAATGAGGTTCCGACACAAGTTCGCGCCAATAATTGGAAAAATCGGTAGGAAATCTAGTATGATGGTTGGGGGAGATTTTTGAGACACCGGTTTCAGCCGCAATCATCCTTTGATAAATCAAGCAGTATTGGAGAGGATTTACACTATGCCTATTTGGTTAAAAACACTCGGGGTCGCCGGAACCATCGCCGCCGTGATCGCTTCGGCCAGCTACTTAACCGTCGCCGATAAATGGGGAAGCATCTTCGTTATCTTAGCCCTGATCATCACCCTGTTAAAACAGATCATCGCCTTTATCGGTTTTCTGACCACCGCCATCAAGTTCCTGATCATCTTCGTTTTCATCGCCCTTTTGGTCGGGGTCGGATTAATGGTTTTCAAAGCCTTCAAAGGCAAAAAGAAATCCGACGAATAGATTCTTTGACCTGATACCCCTTTATTATCAAGCCATCGCAACCTTCGACGCTACTTGCTATTTGCGATGGCTTATGCTACTTTCCTAATTTATATCAAGTAAGAAACAAGAATAATCATTAAAAAAATATCCCCCTTGAAGATGGGTTAAATTGAATCATATTTGAAATTAAACCGATCTTAAAAGGTTTCGCGTCAGTAGTGCTTAAAAGATGCGCTCACGTGATTCTACGCGCTGAAAAATAATGCAACAGATTCGGCGTAAAATCATTAATAAGGAGCAAAATGCATAATGCAAAAAGACGACCGCAATTATAATTTTTTACTTTCGTATTCGTCTAAATCAAAAATTCACATCCGCCGCATCGAGGTATCCAAAAGGCTCCTCCACAGCGGCGTCGCCGGATTGATCCTGTTGATCGGCATATTTTCTTTCGGATTTACCAGATTCATCAAAAGCAATCATAACCAAATAGCCAAAAATCAAAAGGTAAATTCGCCCGCCGCATCGCTTTCCGCAGAAGATCGATCCCAAACCAAACACCGTTCGACCCAATCGATGAATTACGACCGCCCCGATTCTTCCGACAAATATACGGAAAACAGCGGCGGACCTTCGACCGATTTTCAATTGACGATCGAGTCCGAAGCCGAGGAAACCGAGATGGAACAACAGCTGAGGGTGATCGAAACCACCAGCAACCCGGCCAATCTGCCGACGATGTGGGCGCATCTCGGCAAGATCAATAACGAATTCGGCTTCCGCCGCAATCCGTTCGGCGGACGTTCCTACGAATTTCATTCGGGTATGGACATCGACGGTGATCGCGGCGACATCGTCGTCGCACCGGCCAACGGCACGGTCGTCAAGGCCGGCTGGCAGGGCGGTTACGGCAATATGATCGAGATCGACCACGGCAACGGCCTTTCGACCCGCTACGGGCATCTTTCCAAGATCGAAGTTCAGGTCGGCGACCCGATCCAACGCGGACAGTTCATCGGACTGATCGGTTCGACCGGACGTTCGACCGGACCGCATCTTCATTACGAGCTGCGGCTCTTCGACAAATCGATCAACCCGCGTCGTTTTCTGCCGCCCGAACCGGCCGAGATCGACAGTTAGATCGAACCCTAATTTGAAACAACCGGCCAATAAAAGGCGGAACTTCCCCGGAAGTTCCGCCTTTTTCACTTTTCCCGGTTTTTTGGGTAAAATCGTTTGAAAAAGCAATTTTCAAAATCCAACCAAAAAGGAATCCATAAGACCTATGCGTATTAAATTAATTTCGACATTTATTTTGATGGCGGCCCTCGTCCTGAGTTCGGTGTCTTTCGGTTTTGCCCGTCCCGAAGAAGGAATGTTCACGCCGGATCAGATCGGCCAACTGCCGCTCAAAAAGAAGGGCTTGAAGATCCGACCGATCGACATCTACAACCCGAACGGCGTCGGTTTGACCGATGCCGTCATGCGGGTCAACATCGGCGGAGGCGGTTTCGGGACCGGCGAGTTCGTTTCGGCCAACGGGCTGATCCTGACCAACCATCACGTCGGTTTCGACGCGCTGGTGTCGGCCTCGACCCCGGAAAAGGATTACGCCAAAGAGGGCTACCGGGCCGATTCGATGGCCAACGAACTCCCGGCCAAAGGCTACACCCTGCTTTTGACCAAACGGGTCGAGAACGTCACCGACCGGGTTTTGCGCGGAACCGAGAGCCTGACCGGAGAAGAACGCGGCAAAGCGATCGAGAAAAACGCCAATGATCTGGAAAAACAGGAACAGGAAAAGGCTCCGAAAGGAGCGACCGTCCGCGTTCAGGAGTTGAACAGCGGTTATTTTTACTACCTCTATGAAACCCAAATGATCAGGGATGTTCGTCTGGTTTACGCCCCGCCGCAAAACATCGGATTTTTCGGCGGCGACCCCGATAATTTCGAATGGACGCGGCACACCGGCGATTTCACTTTCCTGCGCGCCTACACCGCTCCGGACGGATCGTTCGCCGAATACTCGCCGAACAACATCCCCTTCAAACCGAAAAAGCATCTGACCGTCTCGCTCGACGGCCTGAGCGCCAACGATTTCGTTTTCGCCATCGGCTATCCCGGCGGAACGACCCGCTATCGCGCCAGCCCGACGATCGAATATTCCGAGCGGGTCAATTTCCCTTTCCTCGCCGATTACCTGCGCGTCTGGAGCGAGGCTCTGGTCAAAGCCGGCGAACAGGATGAGGAAAAACGGATCAAACTTCAGGATCTGGTCTTCAGTCTGAACAATTCGATCAAGGTTTACGAGGGCAATGTTCACGCCCTTAAACGCGCCGATTTCGTCGAAAAGCGGAAGATGGAAGAGGCCAAATTCGCCGAATGGATCAAGGCCGATCCGGCCCGTCAAGCCAAATACGGCAATGTCTTGTCTAACCTCGAACGGATCTCCGGCGAATACTACGCCACCGCTTCTCGCGACCGGCTTCTCCGGTCTTTCCCCAGCGCCGGCACGACGCCCGGCTTCAAACAGGTCTACGACGCCGTTCAGGCGGTTTCGTTCGGCAAAGGACTGGGCGAAGATGACAAGGGGAAAGAGAAAAAAGAGGAGATCGAGGCCGCCTTCAAAAACCGCGAGCCTTCGGTCGAGATCGAAATACTCAAGTTCTTTTTCAAAAAGGCCGCCGAACTTCCCTCGGGTCAGAAATTCCTGACGCTCGAAGCCATGTTCCGCGGCCTCGAAGGCAAGGCCCGGCGCGATGCCGAAGCCGAACTGGCCCGGACGATCGTCGAAAATGAGGATTTCGATTCCGCTCAGGACATCATCAATCTTTACGGCACCTCGCTCGATGCGATCCGCGACAAACACGAAAAGGTCGTCGATCTGATCGTCGGACTGTCGGAAATGAGGGCCGAGATCAATGTTTTGACCGCCCGTTTCAACTCCGAGATCGAAAAATACCGGCTTCTTTATATGCAGGGAATGTCCGAGATGAAAGGCATCACGCCCTATCCGGACGCCAACGCCACCCTGCGCTTCACCTACGGCGAGGTCAAAGGCTACAACCCGCGCGAAGCCGTCACCTACACGCCATTTACCACCTTAAAAGGCGTCATCGACAAGGACACGGGCGTCTTTCCGTTCGACGTTCCCCAAAAACTCAAAGACCTGCAAAAGGCCAAAGACTTCGGCCGCTACGGGGTCGGCGATTCGGTTCCCGTCAATTTTCTGGCGACCACCGACATCATCGGCGGCAACAGCGGAAGCCCGATGCTCAACGGCAACGGCGAACAGGTCGGCATCGTCTTTGACGGCAATTACGAAGGCCTCGGCAACGACATCTTCTTCAACCCCGACTACGGCCGGACCATCGCCGTCGATATCCGCTACGTCCTTTTCGTCACGGATAAATTCGGCGACGCCGGATGGATCCTCAACGAAATGGACATCAAAGGCGGCAAAAAAGCGATGACCGCCAAAGGCAGGTAGTTGAATAAACAGGCGCGTTTTTCTTGAGGTTGTCGGGATTAAATTTTAATCCCGACAACCTTTTCAATCGGTGGCTCAAAAAGATGGTTGAATCTCAAAATGAGTGGCCTCCGGCTTTAGCTAAAGGATTAGGAGGATTCTGAATCCTCGATGCTTTAGCCGAACCAAGAATAATGAATATTTCCGCCCGGCTTTAGCCAGAAGAAAAATAAAAAATTACCGAATTTCTCTTCTAAACCTAAGGCTTTACTACTCCGGAATATACTCAGCCCGGAGCGTCGCCAGTTGTCTTAAATCTTGGCGGGGAAAAACCGCTTCAATTCTTTTAAGCAAGGCTTCGATTTCCGGTTCTATCTGTTTCGGCAACCCCCGATACATCTCCGGCGTGATCAAACCGATCAATTCTTCGGCCAGTGATATTTGCCCGTCATCCAGCCGGGAGCGATTGGCCGCCAGCCACCGTTCGGCTTGAGTTCTGACCAGAAGAGCGCGGTTTTCGGCGGAAATGTCATTAAAAATCCTGATCCGCTCTTTGATTGACCTGCGAAAGAATTGCTGATAGCCGACGATGGGTTGTTCCTTGTCCATTTTTCCTCCGATGATTGAACCACGTCGCTACCGCTCCGTGTACTGATTTATGTCGACTGCGTCGCTACCGCTCCGCGTACTTTCAGTATTTCAGCTTGACCACCCGCATTCCTTTTTGGATGGCTCTTTGGCGGCGTTTGACGCGTTTCGGGTTTTTCTTCGGATTGAAGACGTTGAGCGGCGAAGGGATCATCGCCGACAGATAGGCGGCTTCGCTTTCGGTCAGGTTGGATGCGGATTTGTTGAAATAATAGCGCGAGGCGGCCTCGGCGCCGAAAACGCCGTCGCCCCATTCGATGACGTTGAGATAGATCTCCAGGATCCGTTTTTTCGATAGTTCCCGTTCGAGAAAATAGGTGATGGCGGCCTCGCGCCCTTTGCGCAGGAAGTTGCGGTCTTCGCTCAAATAGAGGTTTTTGGCCAATTGCTGCGTGATGGTCGAAGCCCCGCGTTTGAAGCTCGGCATCGGCGGGATCCAGTCGTTCGGGTCGTAATCGCCCTCCTCTTTGGCCTCTTTTTCGCCCTCGGCCTTGGCCTCTTCCCAGGCTTTTTCAATCGCGTCCCAATCGAAACCGTGATGCTCGAAAAAACGGGCGTCCTCGCCGGCCAGAACGGCCCTTTGCAGATTCGGCGAGATCTGTTCGATCGGCATCCAGATGTTGTATTTTTTCGGCTCTTTCCCTTCTTCTCGCATCTCGTCCAACCGATGCTGCATCATCGAGGTCATGACCGGGTTCTCGGTCCGCAGTTTGGAGATGCTCGGAAAGGTGAAAAACTCATAGGCCAGCCAGATGACGACCGCGCCGAGGAAGATCAGGAATAAAACTTTGGTCCAGTACCACATAACGTAATTTTAGATTTCGGATTTTGGATTTTGGATTGCTTCCAAATGTTTGTAAACTTTTGATTTCGGATTTCTGTTAAAATCTTAAAAAGATTTTGAATCATTCGTTAAACCAACGATTACATGGGCAATTATGTTCCAAATCGCCTGTAATCCAAAATCTAAAATCTAAAATCCAAAATCGTCATGTTTATTCTCATCCGAAATTTTTCCTGTTTTTCCCTTTTGATCGCATTCTGCCTGATGATTTCCTGCGGCGGGGAGAATCGGGTCAATTCCCGCTTAAATGATGAGATGCCGCCGAAGATACTTTGGGCTTGGGAGCGCCCCGAGGACCTGAGGTTTCTCGATTCCGAAAAATTCGGGGTGGCTTTTCTGGCGCAAACTCTGACGTTGCGAAATGGCGAGGTCGTCTTTCGCCCCCGAAGACAGCCTCTGGAGGTCGAACCGCGCGTTTATCTGATCGCCGTCACGCGGATCGAGACCGAAAGGAGCAAAGCGGACGGGCCGGCTTTTTCTGCGGAACAGCGAAGCGAGGTTGTCAATCTCGTCAAAAAAACCTTAGAATTGCCCCATGTCCGGGCGGTTCAGATAGATTTCGACGCGGTCGTTTCGGAGAGGGATTTTTACCGCGCTCTGATGCGGGATCTGAAAAAGGAACTGCCGGAAAAAACGCCTTTGACGATGACCGCTCTGGCTTCGTGGTGCATCGGGGACGCCTGGTTCAACGATTTTCCGGTCGATGAGGCCGTCCCGATGGCCTTCGTGATGGGGGCCGACGAGGAGCGCGTCCGCGATTTTCTCTCCCGCGGAAACGACTGGCGCGAACCGCTCTGCCGGGGCAGTTACGGCCTCTCGGTGGACGAACCGCTGAAGGCCGATCTTAAACCGAACCGCCGTTTTTACTATTTCAAATCCAAGGCCTGGAATCGGGCCGACCTGGAAAGGATCAAATAAAAAGCTATGAACAACACAATCCGTTTTGCCGTTTCGATCATCCTGGTTTTCGCTTTTTTCTTCGGCAGTTTGCCGAAAGCCGAAGCCTGCGGGCCGTTTATCATCTCGCCCATCTTCAGTCTGAAAACCCACGCCGATTTTCCGCTCAAAGAATTTACCGGCGGCAAAACCGGCATCGTCCCGCCCTCGTTCGGCGCGATGTCGCTGTTCGTTTTTTACCGCCAACTCAATGATCTGTCGCTGACGACCGGGGAACAAAAACAGCTTGTCGATGCGATGGAAAACCGGATCTATTACCGGCGGGGGACTTACGATAAAAGCGGCCCGGAAGATTTCAGCCCCGTCATCGAACCGAATTATCTGGGGGAATGGATGGCCGAGCGGGCCAGGGTTTCCGGCGAAAAACGCGACATCGAAACGGAAAAACAGGTCGAGGGCGAATACTACTATTTCAACAACTGTCTGCCCGACGCCTTCCGGACGGCGACCGAAACGCTCAAGGACAGGATCGCCAAACACGGCAACGACGAAAACACCCGGGAATGGCTCAAGGGACAGGACGCCGTTTTCTCCAACTGCGGCGAAACCGGAACGCGGCCCGAGGAAACGGCCTCCGGCGCTCCCGAATGGCTCCGTCAGGATCGCCAATACCAGATCGCGGCCGCCGAATTTTATCGCGGAGATCTTCCGGCCGCCCGCCAAACCTTCGAGGCGATCGCCGCCGATTCGGATTCCCCCTGGAAAAACACCGCCCGTTTCGTCGCCGCCCGGACGCTGATCCGGCAGGCCAGTTTCACCGGCGGCGACGGGGAAACGCCCGACCCGCAGGCCGAGGCCGAAAAGCTGGAGTTTTTGCGGGGGGCCGAAAAGCGCCTGAAGGATATTCTGGCCGACGCTTCGATGAAGGAGTTTCAACGATCGGCCCAACGCCTGCTCGGTCTGGTCAAATTCCGCATGATCCCGGCCGAAAGACAAACAGAACTGGCCGAACTGCTCGCCGCTCCGGGTGAAGACCCGAATTTGTACAATGACCTGACCGATTACGTCTGGCTTTTGAGCAACACCGCCGACCGGGCGCAGGATGTCGGCTCGGAGATCGACCGCAAAGAGGCCGAAAGTGCCAACCGCGAATACGATTACAATTACCAGCTCAAACTCCGCGATCTCCCCTCGGAGATTCGCGCTCAGGATCTGACCGACTGGATCTTCACCTATCAGGCCGAGGACGGATTCGCCCACGCTTTCGATAAATGGAAGGAAACCGGCCGGCTCTCCTGGCTGACCGCCGCCATCGCCAAAGCCGACCCGGCGGACGGGAAAACGGCGGAACTTCTGACGGCCTCCTCCTCGATCCAGCCCGCTTCTCCGGCCTTTGCCACTCTCCGCTACCATCAGGTCCGGATTCTGCTGGCAAACGGCAAGCGCGACGAAGCGAGGAGAATTTTCGACTCTTCGATCGCCGGTCAGATGGAGAAATTCCCGCTTTCCACCCGGAACCGGTTTTTGGCCCAGAGAACGGCTCTGGCGACGGATCTGGAGGAATTTCTCAAATACGCCCCGCGCCGGGCCGCCATCTTCGACTGGGACGAGACCGGAAGAGAAGAAGGGACCAATCTTTCGGACGATCAGGCCCTCAAACCCTGGGAAAACCGGCCGATGTTCGATTCTGACGCGACCGCCTTTTTGAACGAAAAGGTTCCGCTTTCGGTCTTAAGGGAAGCCGCCCTCAGCGGACAACTGCCAGAACATCTGAAAAAGTTTCTGGTTGTGGCCGTCTGGACCCGCGCCTTCATGCTCGGCAACAAAGCCATCGAACGCGAGTTCACCCCGCTTATGACGCGCTACGCGCCGGAGTACAATCCGTTTTTCTCCAAATACGCGCACGCCGCCAACCCGAACGAACGCGAGGCGACCGGATTGATCGCCATTTTGCGCAATCCGGTCATTCAGCCCTACGTTCCGGTCGGCTTCGGCCGCGAGGACTCCGAACCGACCGTCATCGATTCGATCCGCGGCAACTGGTGGTGCGCCGAGGACGAAAGCACGAAGGATTACAGCAGTTACGACAGTTATTACTTCGAATATCCGGCGGTTTATCCCGATTTTCTGACGGCCGAACAAAAAGCGGCCGGCGAGCGCGAACATCGACAAATGGTTTCGATGGGGGATTCGGCCACCGCCCTGACGCATCGGGCGGTCGATTTCGCCGTCAAAAACCCGCGCCATCCGCAAACCCCCGAGATCCTCCATCTGGCGGTCCGTTCGACCCGTTACGGCTGTAAGGACGAAAACACCGGCAAATTCTCCAAACAGGCCTTCGACATCCTCCACCGGCGCTATCCCAATTCCTCCTGGACCAAGGAAACGCCGTATTGGTTCGCCCAATGATTGGGGATTTTAGGTTCTAGATTTTGGATTTTGGATTGATTCAAAAAAATAAATTTCTTCGAATCAAATTTAGCAATCCCAAATCATTACTGTTAAAAAGATTTGAATCCAAAATCTAAAATCTAGAACCTAAAATCATCTTAGCAACGATCTTCCCCGAACTGATGACTCCCGGAAGTCCGGCCCCGGGATGGGTTCCGGCGCCGGCGAAATAGAGGTTTTCGACGTCTTCGCTCCGGTTGTGGGGCCTCAGATAGGCCGATTGCATAAGGGTCGGCTCGACGCCGAAAGCGTTGCCGAGATAGCTGTTTAAGGTGTCTTCGAAATGAAGCGGGTCGATCTGCCTTTCGGTGATGATATGTTTTGAAAGGTCGGGCAGATAACGCTCTTCCAGATATTTGACGATCGCATCGCGGTAGGGGCGGGCCTCGGCGCGCCAGTCGGTTCCGCCTTCCAGATGCGGAACGGGCGAGAGGACGTACCAGCAATCACAGCCCTCGGGGGCGAGGGTCGGATCGGTCGCCGTCGGCCGGTGCAGATAGAGAGAAAAATCCTCGGCCAGTGTCTTTTCGACGAAGATCTCGTCGAGCAGTCCCCGGTAGCGCGGCCCCATCAGGATCTCGTGGTGGGCCATGTTCTCATATTTCCGGTCGGTCCCGAAATAGAGGACGAAAAGCGACATCGAATAGGTCATTCCCTTGATCTTCCGGTCGGTGTATTTGCAGCGAAAGCGGGCCGGGACCAGATTGAGATAGGTAAAGGCGACATCGGCGTTGGAGACGACCGCATCGGCTTTTACGAATTCCCCGGTCTTGATCCGGACGCCGTCGGCCCTTCCGTTTTCATCGATCGAGATCTCTCCGACCTCGGCTTCGAGAAAGACCTCCCCGCCCAAATCGAGAAAAAGGTCGCCCAGCGCCCGAACCAGCGCTCCGGTCCCGCCCAGCGCGAACCAGACCCCGTATTCCTGTTCGAGCCGGTGGATCATGGCGTAAATCGAGGTCGCCGTAAAGGGATTGCCGCCGATCAGAAGCGGGTGAAAACTGAAGGCCTGACGCAGGCGTTCGTCCTCGAAATAGCGCGACGCGAAACGGTAAACCGAACGGTCAGAACGGAGTTTGATCATCTGCGGAATGACCCTGACCATATCCCAGACGCTCGTGAAAGGCCGGTCGATCAGTTCGAACCCGACCCGGTAGATCTCCCCCAGATCCTTCGAGAATCTTTCGTAACCGGCGACATCGGCGGGGTTGAATTTTCTGATCTGATCGAGCAGTTCCCGGCGGTCGTCGTTGTAACGGAACACCGAACCGTCCTCGAAGCGGATGTTGTAAAACGGATCGATCTTGATCAGTTTGACGTAATCTTCGATGTTTCGTCCGGCCATCTCGAACATCTCTTCGATCAACCACGGCGCGGTGATAATGGTCGGCCCGCCGTCAAACCGGAAACCGTCCTGTTCGTAAACGTAGGCCCTACCGCCGAGCCGGTCGCGCTTTTCGACGATCGACACCTGATGCCCGGCGGTCTGCAAACGAACCGCCGCCGAAAGTCCTCCGAACCCGCTTCCGATAACCACGATCTTCATCTTTTTTCTTTTTACCACCCCTTATTCGCGTTCGATATTTTGCCCTTTTTAACAGATTAAAAATTAGCCGCACAAAGAGCAAATGAGGTTCGCCGGTTCGGGCCGCCGGAGAAAAAAAAGCTCCGATCAGAACCGTTTCACTGCAAAATCGGGCCGGTTCGCATCAAAAGGCTTTACCGCCCCACGGTAATTACTTTAAGTTTCGTAATTATTTGCAGTATTAGACCGTTCGGAAACTTCATCGGTTTTGATGATCTCTCCGACCGCCAAGATCAGAATTGAAAATTATGAAAAAGACGACCATTTTTTTTCTTCTTCCGGCCCTGCTTTTTTTAACATCGACGCTCTCGGCGCAAACCGCCACTCCGGCGTCGGACGGCGACCGGGGCCGGACCACCGTTTCGTTTACCGTTCCGGAAAAAGACCTGCTCCCGGAGAACATCGCTTACGACCGGAAGACCGGGAGTTCCTACATCGGCAGCACCCGCCACGGCAAGATCATCAGGGTTGACGGCCATGGGGAGGTGAGCGATTTCGTTCCGGCCGGCAGAGACGGACTGTGGCAGGTGATCGGGATGAAGATCGACGAAAAACGCCGCGTTCTCTGGGTTTGCAGTTCGTCGGGCGAGAATCTGATCGGATACCGGAAAAGCGACACCAATCCGGCCGGGATCTTCAAATACGATCTGGAAACCGGCCGGCTTCTGCGAAAATTCGTCCTCGACGGCAAGGGAGAGCGGCATTTTTTCAATGACCTGACACTCAGCCGCGAGGGCGATGTTTTCATCACTCATATGTTCGAACCGGCCGCCGTTTACCGGATCGGCCGCGATTCCGACCGGCTGGAGGTTTTTCTCCGGCCCGAACGTTTCGTCAACCCGAACGGGATCGCCATCTCCCCGGACGATCGGACGCTTTACATCGCCCATCAGTTCGGCGTCAAAACGCTCGACCTGAACAATCGGGAGTTGGGCAATCTGCAATACCCGGAGGATGTTTCGATGAAGGGGATCGACGGGCTGTATTTTTACCGCGACTCTCTGATCGCCGTTCATCCCGGACGGAACATGGTCGCCCGTTATTATCTGGATGAAACCGGCCGGAGCGTAACGCGCGGCGAAGTCCTCGAAGCCGATCATCCGCTTTTTAACGTTCCGACGACGGGCGTTATCGTCGGCAGCGGTTTTTATTTCATCGCCAACTCGCAGTTCGCCAGCTTTGATCGGGACGGAAAACTTTTTCCGCCCGAGAAATTGAGCGAAACCGTCATCTTAAGGATCGAACTCGCTCCGGAAAAGCTCCGCGATGAGGGTAAAAAAACCTCCCGATCTTCTCAGGACGAAGCCGTCGAAGCCTTAAAAAAACTGGGCGGAACCGTCGGGTTCGATCCTTCCGGGGCAAAGGTCGTCAAGGTCGATCTCCACAAAACACCGGTTTCGGACGCAGATCTCAAACTGCTGGAGTCGTTTCCCGATCTGGAATGGCTCGATCTGCGGTTGAACGCCATCGGCGATCCCGGCGTTGAACATCTGAAGAACCTGCGAAAACTCAAATTTCTCAATCTCTTCCGGAGCAAACTCTCCGACCGGGGGCTGGGGTATTTGAAGGATCTGACCGAACTTGAAACCCTTCTGATCGGGGGCACGCTGGTTACCGACACCGGATTGAAACATATCGAAAACTTTTCCCGGCTGAAAAAACTGAGCCTTTTTGAAACGGCCGTTTCGGACGCCGGTCTGAAACATATCGAAAATCTGAAAAAGCTGGAAACATTTTTTTTCAGCGGCTCGGCGATAACCGAAAAAGGCGCACGGGATTTGCAAAAAACCCTGCCCGCTTTGCGTTTCACCGAAAACTAGAGGCCGGGCCGGAAGTGGCTCTAAAACCTTTTCGCCTGCGGTTTCGTAACATCTCAAAAAAAAAACAAACTGCGGGCATTCCGGCCCCGCCGAGTTCATCACTATCGAAACCAACCGGTTTTCAGACCTTTTCCGGGTTTCGGTTGAAGCGACAAGCCGGAACGGCAACGGCAAACCCGAAGAGTGAAAAAAGCGGATCACATCGACAACCAAAGCCTGATTAACGCGGCGGAACTCCCCAATCCCTCGACCGAAAACCGGTTGGTGTGGCTTTCGGTCTTCGTTTTCTGGACGATGATCGGAGCGATCGCCGCCGTTCAGGAATACATCGCCATCGAAACGCGGGGCGCGCCGGTTTCGTTCTGGCGGACTCTGATCACCAATCTTCCGATCTATTTCTGGGCGGTTTCGACGCCTTTGGTGTTTCGGGCCGAACGCCGGTTCCCGCTCGGAGACCGGCGCAAATGGGGGACCGTTTTGCCTTTTCACATCATTTTCAGTCTTTTATCGGCCGCCGCCTACCTCGGTTTGATCTCGCTGGTGACGGTCGCATTAAGGGACGAACCGTTTTCCCTTTCGGCCGTCGGAGATTATTTTCGTTACCGTTTCGGCCGGGCGTTTCACGTCAGCGTCCTGACCTACTGGGCCATCCTCGGTTTCGGTTTTGCGCTCGATTTCTACCGGCAGATGAAAACGAGCGAAGTCGAAGCGGCCCGCGCCGAACAGGAGTTGGAGACCCGGCTGGTGCAGGCCAAGCTCGATTCGCTCAAAATGCAGATCCATCCGCATTTTCTGTTCAACACGCTCAACACCATCTCGGCCATCATGAGCGACGACATCAAGGGAGCGCGGCGGGTCATCGCCCGCCTCAGCGAGCTTTTGCGGCTCAATCTGGAGAGTTCCGACCGGCAGACCATCGCGCTCGGCAAGGAGTTGGAACTGCTCAATTTATATCTCGACATCGAACGCGAAAGATTCCGCGAGAAACTCGCGGTCAGCCTTCACGCGCCGCCGGAAACCCTCGACTGTCAGGTTCCGCATTTCATCCTCCAGCCGCTGGTCGAAAACGCCGTCAAACACGGGATCGCCAATCAGAAGGAAAAAGGGCGGATCAATATCGACATCCGGCAAAGCGGAAACCATCTGCGGATCGAGATCGAAGACAACGGCTCCGGACCGCCGGAGACATCCCGCCGTGGAATCGGACTGCAAAACACCCGCGAACGGCTGGAAAAACTCTACCGGGGCAATTACGAATTCGCGCTGAAAAAAAGCGAAAAGGGCGGAACCAGGGTTTGCCTGACCCTTCCCTTTCAAACCGACCCGGGAGAAGACGGCTGAAGATGAAAAACCGGGAACAAAAAATCAAAACCCTGATCGCCGACGACGAAAACCCGGCCCGCAAACGCCTCCGGGAATTATTGGTCGAACGATCCGAATTCGAGATCGTCGGAGAATGTTCGAGCGGCGAAGAAACCATCAAAGCGGTCGCGGCAAAAGCGCCGGATCTGGTTTTTCTCGACATCCATTTACAGGATATGAACGGCTTCGAGGTGCTGGAAGATCTTTCCCGCCGGGAAAATCTTCCGCTGATCGTGTTCGTGACCGCCTACGATCAATACGCCATCCGCGCCTTCGAATTTCACGCGCTCGATTACCTGCTCAAACCCTTCGACGACGAACGTTTCGCCGAAACGCTCGATTATGCAGTCTCCCGGATCAAACACGGAGGGATCGAAAAACTGAGCCAAAAGATCTCGGGTTTGATCGCCGATTTCAAACGGGACCAGGAAAGAACTCCGTCCGGCGCGCAAGCCGAATATCAAAACCGCCTGGTTCTCCGTTCGGCCGGAAAAATCGCCTTTATCGAAACCAGGGACATCGACTGGATCAGCGCCGAGGGCTATTACGTTTCGATCCGGGTCGGGGGAAAATCTCATCTGATGCGGGAGTCGCTGAAAAATCTGGAGAGGATCCTCGACCCGCGCATTTTTTTGCGGATCCACCGCTCGACCATCGTCAACATCAAGCGGATCAAGGAACTTCATTCCCATTTTCACGGCGAATTCTTTGTCATCCTCAAGGACGGAAAGCGTTTCAAATTGAGCCGGGGTTACCGCGAAAATGCCGAACGCCTGCTCGACGGGCATTTTTAAATCCGTTTACGGCCGTAAACGACCGGGCTATCTTCAGACGATCCCTTTGAGGTTAAAACGAACAGATCCCCCCTAAAATTTTGCTTTTGGGCAACGCCTGCCAGCAAGATCGACGGATTTCCCGCAAATTCATATAACAAAGGTGCGGGATTTCGAAGAACTTTTCGGCGCCGGAGTTCGTTCTGACTCTTTAAGATGAAATCAATTCAAGATCAGATAGCTTTCCGGGGGAAACCGATCGGAACCCGGCGGCTGGCGGATTTTAATTTGACCGAAAGCCGTTACGACCGAAACTGGCGGATGCCCGGCCACACCCACAGGATCCCGTACATCAGTTTCGTCCTCCGGGGCGGATACCGGGAAAAGGTCGGCCGATCCGTCCGCGAATGCGTTCCCGACACGGTCGTTTTTCACCAGGCGGACGAAACGCACGCCGTGGATTTCCGCCGGACCGAAACCCGCATCCTGAGGATCGAGCCGGATCAGAGTTGGTTTGATCAGAACGACACTTTCCCCGAAATATTCGAAAATCCCGAGCCTTTCAGCCACGATCCGATCAGTTGGATCGCCGCCCGCCTCTATTTCGAATTCAAAAAAAACGACGATTTTTCCCGGCTGGCAATTCAGGGCCTGATGCTCGAAATGCTGGCCGAGGCCGGACGCCGGCAAACCGGAAAGCGCGAAAAGGAACGAAAACCCGTCTGGCTGAAAAAAACCATCGAGATCCTGCGCGAAGATTTCAACGAGAAAACCTCGCTCGGCAAACTGGCCGCCGAGGCCGGGGTTCATCCGGTTTATTTGTCGCGCGAATTCCGCCGGCGGATGGGTTTGACGATCGGCGAGTTCGTCCGCCGGAAACGGATCGAAACGGCCTGCCGGGCTATGGAAAAAGATGACCGGGAGTTGTCGGAGATCGCCGGATCGGTCGGCTTTTACGACCAGAGCCATTTCACCAACACCTTCAAACGCCTGACCGGATTGACGCCGTCCGAATATCGCTCGGCCTTTCGCCCGGGTTAATATTTTCCAAAAAGAGTAAATAAATCCAAGATTTATCAGAAAAAATAAATTAGGCTGATTAAAACGATGATCTGGCCTGATCTTGGAGTTTTGGCGCGGATTCGATTATTTACCCGAAGAACACCCCCTGATTTTTTTACCGCTATGAGATTTTTAATAATAGTTCTGTTCCTGACGAGTTCATTTTTAAGAGAAGGCTTCGCCCAGGAGCCCGCGCCGCCCCTTTTGATCGATCAGGTGACGGTCAATCAAACCCACATCGCCTTTACCTATGCGGGCGACATCTGGACGGTCGAACGTTCCGGCGGCACTGCCCGCGCCCTGACCCGAAAGAGCGGGGAGAACTCCCACCCGATGTTCTCGCCGGACGGAACCGTTCTGGCTTTTTCCCGCAGCAATCCGGATTCTTCGAACGTCTTCGTCATGCCGGCCGGGGGCGGCGAGACCCGCCAGCTGACCTTTATCCCCGAGAATGACCGGGTCGTCGGCTGGACGCCCGACGGGCGGGAGATCCTTTTTTATTCGCACCGCGACGAGGAATTCAATTTCCGCCTCTACAAAATTGCCAGAGACGGGGTCCTGCCCGAAGCATTGCCATTTCCGCAGGGTTTTGCGGGGTCCTATTCTCCGGACGGAAAACGGATCGCCTACCTGCCCAAACTTCCATTCGGCGGATGGCGTCATTACCGGGGCGGGATGAGATCCGGCATCTGGATCGCCGAACTCGGAAACGGCGCGGTCGAAAAACTGCCGCACGGCGATTACAACGACAAGTTCCCGATGTGGATCGGAGATAAGATCTATTTCGTTTCCGACAGGACCGGACACGCCAATCTTTTCGCCTTTGACCTGAAGACGAAAAAAACCGCCCAACTGACCGAATTTGACCGGTACGGCATCACGGCGGCCTCGGCCGGAGGGGGAGCGATCGTTTTCGTTCGGGCCGGGCGGATTTTTCTTTTTGACCCGGCGGCCCAAAAAGCGAATCAGGTCGAAGTCCGGGCGAACGCCGACCGGGCGGAGCTCGAACCGAAAGAAACCAACGTCGCCGGCATCTTTGACTGGATCATTCCGACCGCCGATGGCGAGAGAATCCTGGTCAATTCGCGCGGTGAGGTTCTGCTTTTCGATCCGAAAACCGGCGGGTCCGACGATCTGACCAAAACCTCCGGCGTTGCCGAACGCTACCCGGCGATCTCTCCCGATAATCGCCTGGTCGCTTATTTCTCGGACGAAACGGGCGAATATCAACTCCACATCCGCTCGCTCGAATCGGGGGCAGTGAAAAAGATCCCGATCGAGGAGAAACCCTCGTTTTACCGCGAACTGAAATGGTCGCCGGACTCCAAAAAGCTCGTTTTTTCGGACAAACGGCTGGCTCTCTGGATGGCCGACGCCGAAGCCGCGACCCTCCGGCGGATCGACAGCTCGACCTATTCCTATCAGGAGCAATGGTTTCCCAACTGGTCGCCCGACGGGCGCTGGCTGGTCTATTCCAAATATCTGAAAAACCGGATCCGCACCGTTTTCATTTACGATGTCGCCGGCGGGCGGACGCACCAGATCACCGACGGAGTAACCCACGCCGAATCGCCGGTCTTTGATCAGAACGGCAAATATCTCTATTTCATCTGGAGTCCCAACGCCGGAACCAGCGAATACGGCTGGGGGGTCCTCAACGGAATGATGGCCCGGCCGCTGGTCCGCCGCAACATGAGTCTGATCGTTCTGCAAAAAGACGCGCCGTCGCCGCTTTATCCGAACGGTCAGCCGAACCCGGAAGCCAAAGCCCCGGAATCGGTTTCCGAAGTGCGGATCGATTTCGAGGACATCGGCCGGAGAGTCGTTCAAATGCCCTTGCAGGCCCGGGATTACGCCCGGCTGACGGCCGGAAAACCGGGACGCGTTTACGCTTTCGTCACCGAATGGGAGAAAATGCCCGGCATCCTCGATTCCCCGCCGACCTCGCTTTATCGCTCCGACCTTTCGAAGCCCCCGAACTTCGACAAGATCATCGAAAACATCGGCGATTACGAGATTTCGGAAAACAAGGAAAAACTGCTTTATCTGAAAAGAGGCGACGCTTTTCTGGTCGATCTTGGGTCGGAGATCAAGGACGGCGACGGCAAACTGAATTTCGAAAATCTCAAGGTCCGGGTCGATCCGGCCGAGGAGTGGCGGCAGATCTACCGTGAGGCCTGGCGCGTCATGCGCGACTGGTTTTACGACCCGAATCATCACGGGCAGGACCTCGGAGAACTGGAAAAGCATTTCGCCGAATATCTGCCGGGAATCACGCGCCGGACCGATCTCAACGCGCTGATGGGAGAGATGCTCGGACACATCTCGGTCAGCCATCTGGGGGTCGGCGGCGGCGACGTTCCCCGGCCCGACGCAAGACCGAGCCGGATCGGCCTGCTCGGAGCCGATTACGAGATCGACCGGGGCCGCTACCGTTTCAAGAAGATCTACCGGACGAGCCAATACGGCGACCCGAGCGGTTTCGCCCCGGCCCCGCTCGATCAACCGGGCCTTAATGTCAAGGAAGGCGAATATCTGCTGTCGGTCAACGATGCCAATGTGGATGCGACGAAAAACATCTACAGCTATTTTGAAAACACCGCCGGACGTCCGACCAGGATCACGGTCGCCCCTGACCCGAACGGCCAGGGCGGGCGGACCTTAACGGTTCTTCCGCTGGGCGGCGAAAACGGACTCAGGCGGGCCGGCTGGGCGGCCCGCAACCGCCGGATCGTCGAGGAAAAAACCGGAGGGCGGATCGGTTACATCTACGTCGCCAATTTCGGTTCGGGCATTCTGGATTTCATCCGCGGCCTGACCGGTTACAGCGACCGCGACGGCGTCATCATCGACCAGCGTTACAACGGCGGCGGGATCACATCGGATTATCTGATCGAATGGCTCCAGCGCAACCCGCTCTATTACTACACCTTCCGCGAGGGCGAAGACATCGCCACGCCGGTCAATCCCGGCCCGTTGGCCAAAGTCCTGATCACCAACAATCTGAATTTTTCGGCCGCCGAGACCTTCGCTTTTATGTACAAACTCGGTCATGTCGGCCCGATCGTCGGCGAAAGAACCTACGGCGGCGGGATCGGCCCCTACGTTTTCACGCCCCATTTCATCGACGGCGGACGGGTCCGTCTGCCGAACCGGGCCGCTTACGATCCGAGCGGCAAGGACTGGGGCATCGAAAACATCGGAGTGGCCCCGGATTTCGAGGTCGAGATCACGCCCCGGGACTGGATGGCCGGCCGCGACCCGCAACTCGAAAAGGCGATCGAGGTCGCGCTGGCGGAGGCCCGCAAAAACGGCAAAAGGGCGCCGAAAAAACCGCCCTATCCGGTTCATCCGTAATTCGCCTGGGAGCGCGGTTCATCCCATAAACTTCGGATGAATCAACGATTGATCATCTTTTGCGCGTATTCCGGATACCGCGCTCCCTGAATGTCGATCCCGGCGGTGATGCCGTCAAGTTCGCCGAGATCTTCCGCCGTCAGTTCGACATCCGCCGCGCCGAGATTTTCCTCCAGACGGTGCGGTTTGGTCGTTCCCGGGATCGGGACGATCCAGGGCTTTTGGGCCAGCACCCAGGCCAGAGCGATCTGGGCCGGCGTGGCGTTTTTCTGTTCGGCGAATTTTCCGATCAGATCGACCAAAGCCTGATTCGCTTTGCGGTTTTCCTCGGAAAAACGCGGGACGGTGTTGCGAAAATCGGTGCTGTCGAACTTCGTGTTTTGGTCGATCTTTCCGGTCAGAAATCCTTTGCCCAAAGGGCTGAACGGAACGAATCCGATTCCCAATTCTTCAAGGACGGGCAGGATCTCGGTCTCCGGTTCGCGCCACCAAAGCGAATATTCGCTTTGAAGCGCGGCCACCGGTTGAACGGCGTGCGCCCGGCGGATCGTTTCCGGCCCCGCTTCGGAGAGGCCGAAATGCCTGACCTTGCCCTCGTCGATCAGATCTTTGACCGCCCCGGCGACCTCCTCGATCGGCACGTCGGGATCGACGCGGTGTTGATAAAAAAGATCGATGTAATCCGTCCCGAGCCTTCGGAGCGACGCTTCGGCGACCTCTCTGATATGTTCCGGCCGGCTGTTGAGCGGCGGCAGATCCTTAATTGCTTCATCGGTTTTTATGTTAAAACCGAATTTGGTGGCGATGACGACCCGCTCGCGAACCGGTTCGAGCGCCTCGCCGACCAGTCTTTCGTTGGTGAACGGCCCGTAAACCTCGGCCGTATCGAAAAACGTAACGCCCCGTTCGACCGCCGTACGGATCAGAGAGATCATCTCTCTCCTGTCCCCGGCCGGTCCGTAACCGAAACTCATTCCCATACATCCGAGCCCGAGAGCCGACACTTCCAAACCGCTTTTTCCAAGTTTTCTTTTTTGCATAATTTCTCCGTATATTATTTCGCTTATTCCGCGACCAAAACTTTCTCGTTTTTCCCGTTCGAATTTGATAATAAAGGCCCGGAATTATGAAGCGGTAAGACGATTCTCGCTAATTATTGTAGAATTCTGCAAAAACCCGCGGTTTGAATATGAAAAGCAAAAGCAAACGGGGTAGTATGAATTTATGAACATTCAAGCCGTCAAACCCGAGAAACAAAGAATCCAAAACAGCCGGGAGGAATTGATCGAGCGGATGACCGGCTTTGTTACCGAAGACAAAGTGGTCGAGGTCTTTCCCGGAATTTTTTTGGGCCGTTCGTCGAGTCTGACCGAAGGACTTCACTCCGTCTTCAAGCCCGCTTTTTGCGTCATCGCCCAGGGCAGTAAGCGGGTGTTGTTGGGAGAGGAGGTTTTTCGATACGATTCCGGGAATTACCTGATCTCGACCGTCGATCTGCCGATCGTCAGCCACGTCATCGAAGCGTCGGAAGAAAAACCTTATTTGAGTTTTCGCATAAATCTCGAACCTTCGACGGTCGCCTCGGTGATGATGGAATCGGGCACCTATATTAAAAAAGGCGACCGGAGCGTCAAGGCGATGGATGTCAGTTCGATAGGTGCCGATCTGCTCGACGCGGTGGTCAGATTGGCCAGGCTGATTGACAGACCGGAGGAAATGAAAGCTCTCGCCCCGCTCATCATCCGCGAGATCATCTACCGGCTTTTAAGGGGGGAACAGGGCGCGCGGCTCGGTCATCTGCTGGCCTCCGAAGGGGAAACGCGGCGCATCTCCGAGGCGGTCAGAGATCTGCGCGAAAACTTTGACCGGCCGCTGAGGATCGAAGATATGGCCCGCCGGCTCGGGATGAGCGTTTCCGGCTTTCATCATCATTTCAAATCCGTTACCGCGATGAGCCCGATCCAATTTCAAAAACAATTGCGGCTTCAGGAAGCCCGCCGTCTGATGCTCGGTGAGGAACTCAACGCGGCCGACGCCGGATTCCGGGTCGGTTACGAAGACCCTTCGTATTTCAGCCGCGAGTACAAAAAACTGTTCGGCGCCCCGCCCCAACGCGACATCTCCAAACTGCGCGGCGATCTACAGGTTTGAGAAGAGATTAAAAGAAAGCCGGATTTTATTGGCAAGTCAAAGCGTGATTTTTGTGCAAATTTGCTGACAGCGGATATTTTCGCCAAACGGGACCGATAAATCTTTTCTCGACAAAATCTAGGAAACCTGTTCGATCAACTCCTTTCTGGTCTGGTCAATGTCCCTGATCCGCTTTTCGGTTTCCGCCATTTTTCGGCGGCAGATATTGACGGCGTCCGCCACTTGCGTCATGGCCACATTGCAGGATCGGACGGCGTTGTTGATCTTTTTCTGAACGGCCCAGTCGGCGATCAGACCGTCAAAGAAATAGTCGGCAAATTTGGAGAACTCACCGATTTGAAGAGATACCTGAAGACGTTCACCGGCGTCGGCCAGTTCCTCCTGAAACCTCCGCAAAAATCCCTGAGCCTGATGGGCTTTGGCCTTGGCCGAATCGATCCGCGAATGCTTGGCCATGGTCGTGAAAGTCCCTCCGCCCAACATATCCCAGGTGCCGAGAGTGGCGGCCCGATTGAGATCGACGCTGACCGACCGGAGGGCTTCGAGGGCGGCCTCTCCGGCCTGAACCGCCTCCCGCAGTTCCTTATGATCGGAATGCAGATCGGCCAGCCTTTCCGACAATGCGAACAACTGTCCCGCCGGGCCGTAATTGGCCGCCGCCATCATCTTGAGTTTCTCGTTGATCAGTTGATTATACTCGGCATCGACCGCCCCCAGAGCGTCGAGTTCGGCCCGAAGCCTTTTTATCTCCAGTTTGGCCTGTTCGATGGCCCGGACGTTTTCGTCGTATTTGAGTTTGGCGGCCAGATATTCCCGCTTTTCCTTTTCGAGACGGGCTGCCTTTTCGCCCAGAACGCCGTAAAACAGTCCGGTCACGCTGAGTCCTTCGAGTTTGTCAACATCCGCCTTTTCGCTCAACAAACGCCCTCTCAGAACGGTGTGTGTTTTTTCTTCACCGTCCAGGAATTTCCGCGTTTGCCGGAGCATCGCCTCCAATTTTCGGGCCGCCCGCACCCGCTCCTTGGCCCTCATCAGCCGTTCGTTGATCTCCTTCAGCATCAGTTTCTCCCTGTCAGGTTCTGTTGAGATAAATGAATTGCCACTAGCTTTAGCTGGTGGTGGTTAAGATGAATAAAGCCCTCCGGCTTTAGCCAAATAAAAATGTAAATAACTTCCTGATCAGCTTTAGCTGAAGCTGTCAGGATCAGGATTTTTTTTAGTGTGTTCGGCTAAAGCCTCTTGTTTCCTTTATTTCAGGCCCACGAGTTAAAACTCGTGGCAATTCATAAAAACCTTTTGTCAACTGAACCTAGAGTTGTTGATTTTTCCGCCCAAATTTCGCAGTCAGTTTGGGGAGCGCAGCCGGCGATAATGAATCTGCCGGAACGTGAAATTTTCGCTCAATTTCGGATGGCCCACATTTTACCAGCCGATTTGGGCTTTTCCAAACAAAACACACCAAAAAAAAATCCCGGCGGGACCGTTTGCCGTCGGGAAAGGAATGCGGGTCTTCTTTTCTTTTGACCGGGTTTCAATCGCGACCCTTGAATTCCGGGCCGGAAAATCTACCTTGTTTCCGCCAGAAAATCCACGATCAGGCGGTTGAATCCCGCCGGATTTTCGATCTGAAGGCCGTGCGATGCTCCCTTGAGGACGGCCATCCTCGAATCGGGCAGACAACGGTCGATCATCCGGTTGCTCAGACGGGCGACCGGCGGGCTCAACTCGCCCGTGATCAAAAGGGTCGGAACCTCGATCCCCCGGAAGCGCAGACAGTCGACCGACGGCGGCGAATCGAAATAGGTCCGAAGCATCGGAGCCAATGTTCCGGCATTGTCCAGAACGACCGAACGGCTCTCGTCGGGCAAAAGCCCGAGAGCATCGACGCCGACCACCGTTTTCAGAAACCATCTGACCCCGGCCTCCGGCCGACCGTTTTCCGCCAGATGCAGGGCCTCGTCAAAGGCCGCCCTCTGGTCATCCAGCAACGGCAACCCGTCGTCGTCGAACAGTTCGGGAAAAGGGCTCGGTTCGCCGAGGATCAGACTCCCGACCAATTCGGGCCGCTCGATGGCCGCCATGAGAGCGATCGAAGCGCCGTAGGAATGCCCCACCAGATGCGCCTTTTCCAGTTCGAGCGCTTCGAGAAATCCGATCAGATCGGCCGTCTGGGCGGCGCGCGAATAATCGGCCGCGCCGTTCCCGCCCGCGCTCGTCCCGTGATAACGGCGGCTGTAGGAAATGGCCCGGTAACCGGCGGACAGCTCCTCGATCTGCGCCAGCCAGGTGCGGTGATCGCTGACCGCACCGTGAATGAAAACGACCGGTTCCCCGGTCCCCCGCTCGATGTATTTGATGTCGGCCCCGTTGACCTCGACCCGTTTTACGATTGAAATATCCTCTATAATTGCTCGTGTTGTTTTCATCAGAACCTCCTCAACAAACTGCCCCCGGACGAACCGGGGGCAGTTTGTTGCTTGAAAAAGAAAATTGTCCTTTTCGATCCGCTTTTATTCGGCCAGCCGAACCGTCACCGGAGTGCGGTTGATCAGCATATCGAAAACGCCGGAATGCTCCTGAGCCAGCGCAATAAGTTCGCGGATCTTTTCTCTCGGCGCTTCGGATTTGATGTCGAAGGTAACGCGGATCTGATCGCATCCCATCCGCGTGTTTTCATCCAAACCGAGAAATCCGAGCAAACTGGCGTCGGCTTCAAAACTGGAAGTCACCTCGTCGAGCCGAACGCCCTCGGCGGCCGCGAAATAGACCAGGGTCGTCGTCAGACAACCGGCCAGCCCGGCCAAGATGTGTTCGATCGGGTTGGCCCCGCGATCGGTCCCGAGCAAAAACTCCGGTTCGTCCTTTTCCAAAACGAAAGTCTGCCGCCGTTCCTGTTCCTTCCCCGCGCCGTAAACTTCCCTGACGGTCGTCCGGTTATTTCCGCCGCTGATCCATTTGTTGGCCGCGCGAAACTGCATCCGGGCCAGATCGGGCTGTTCCTTGATGGCCTCGATCGTCCCGACCAATTGATCGACATCGACCCCGTTAACTTTGGTTTGTTCTTTTGTTGCTGCGTCGTACATATGTTTATCTCCTTATTATTACTGTGTAAATTAAAAAACCTGAAGTTTTGTAAATTTGTGATGGGTGATGAGTGATGGGTGATGGGATAAAACTTAATTGTCTGAATATCCGGATCTGCTGTCTGATGTTATCTGTTTAACTTTTCACCCATCACCCATCACCCATCACTAAACTCTAGTTTTTTTAATTTTCACAGTAATTATTTCCTTGATTTATTTTTTGTTTGTTTTTGCCACCGAAGGACACGGAGGCGGTCTTTCAAATGAAAACCTTTTTCTCCCTTCCTCCGGTGTCCTTCGGTGGCTGGATCAATTGTTCAAAACCTCCTTTTTCCAGGCCTTTAATTCTCAGCAAAAGACCGGGGCGATCTCTTCGATCCGCTTTCTTTGTTCCGGACTCAAACCGCCCAAAGTTTCCAGAAACTTCGGATGCGTCATTCCCGTCCCGAGATAAGTCCAGCGGTTGGCCTGATGCTGGACCGACAGGAATTCCAGCCGTTCGGCGTCCGTAAACTTTCTTCCGGTCGCCCGCGCCAGAGCCTCCAGATCGAAAATCGCCTGCTGTTTCACTCCGGCGTCCAGAAATCCGCCGATCTCCAGATACTCATCGACCGCCGAGGCGATCTCCTCCCGACTCATTCCTTCGGCCAGCGTTTCGACCATCAAGGTGTCGAGTTTGGCGTGCTGGGCTTCTTCGAGCCAGTGGTTCTTCAAAAGGCTCTTGAACTGCGGGTCGAGTTGCTGATCGTCCTTGACGCTTTCGGTGTAATGCCGCTGGGTCATCCATTCGATGTGGAGGATGACCAGCGCCACCGCCAGCGGTTGGTGCGACAGAACGGCCCCGGCCACCTCGGAGGGCGGACCGATGACCTCGCATTCCGAGCCGAAACCCTTGCGAAACTCCTCGCCGAAGATCTTGAACAGCTGGATGTGTTTGGCCTCCTCGCCGGCGAATTGCAGAAAAGCGCGGACCCGGTAGTCGTCATCATCGAGCGACGGCCGGACGTGATCGAGCACGAACGGCAGGATGAATTCCTCGACCAGACCGAAAATGCTCAGATAAGCGTGGCCCCGGATCTGGTTGAGAATCCATTTCTCGTAACGGTTCAAAAACGACAGTTCGGAGACGCGGGCCAGCGACTCGGGCAGGAATGGTTTGGTAAAATCGAGCTTCTTGTCGCCGCCGATGATGTCTTCGATCTTCCAGCTGACCCTCTGCGAAGCGACGATCGTATCCCGGTAATCGTAAGACGGCGTCCGGCTCGTTTGATTATTATTTACAATTGCGTCCAACATTTTTTCTCTCTCCTCTGTAAATCGATAAAAGACTCCCGCTTTTCGGGTTATTGCTTGACAAATTTCCCGTTTTTGATGGCGATCCGGTCCGATCCTCCGACCTTGATCCGGCCGACCCCGACCACCTCGATCTCACAACCGTTGCAGATGCCCGAAATGGTCGAATTGCCGTCGATCCAGGTGTTGCGGGTCGTCGCGCCCTCGTAAACCTTGACCTCATAACGACGGCCGTCCTCATTCCTCAGGTCGCCCGCCAGAATGCTGATCGCCAAAAACATAAAAAGTACAAATAATCTGGTTATTAATCCGATAAATCTCATCTTGTTTCTCCTTAAATGTATGAATTGATCGAGCGGGCTTTTTTCCCGCTCATCTCATAAGACGGAAAGCGAATCGGAAACCGGACAAAAAAAATGTTTGTAATTTGAGGTTTTAGGTTAGTAAGTTTTGTCAATATGGTTAATTTCAAAAAGTCCGGCCATTCAAAAAAAAACGGCGGGTAAGCAAAACTTACCCGCCGAAAATAAAAAACGAACCTGTAAACGATTTATTCGAGCGCCAGATTCAGCGAACCGACTCCCTGTTTTTCCAAGATCGCTTCCATGAACGGCCACCGCTTGCAGATTCCGTCGATCGGCGTTTTATGACCGCTCAGCAAAGCCGTCTCGATGGAGTCCACGTGAAGCGCATAAATCGTCCAGATCTTTTTGGTCCCGTAGGCGTAGATGCCGCTTTTGGCCGGATCGATCCGGCCGTCGATCGACATGTTGTGCGATTTGCGGTTCATGTGCCTCTGGTATTTTTTGATCAGATGGGCGGTCGCCTTGATAAAAGCGCCGCTCGGTTCGGGAAATTCCTCGCCTTTAAAATCATTCCTCCACTGCAAAGCGTATTTCAGCAAAGCCTGAACGGCGATCACATCGTCCTGATGATTGACGCCGTTGGCGCCGACCGTGGCCGAAACATTGATCATCCGGTCGCGTCCGTCGGGGATGGTCGGATCGAAAACTATCGTGTCTATTTTTGCCATATTTATTACTCCTGAAAATTTATAAAATTCTGCTCCCGGATTCCCGGAAGAGTTGGGCATTCTGTTGGCCCACATTTCGAAAGACGAAAACGGACGGTCAAAGCGGACACGTTTTTTTTCGGGGCCGAAAAATTGTGTTAAAATGTCAGGGCCGATTAAGCTTAAGTTTTTTTGCCACAGAGAAAACGAAGCTCACCGAGAATTTTTTGGCCAATAAAATAATTTGTCTCAGTGTTCTCCGTGTCCTCTGTGGCAAAAATAAATATTCAATCAATTTCTTCAGAGATTTAAATCCCCGAAAGACCGGATTTTTGAGCGGAGATGGCTGAGTTGGATCGAAAATCGTCGCTACAGATAACCAAACTGCTTGTGGACTGGGGCCGCGGCGATGAGGAGGCTTTGGAAAAGCTGATGCCGCTGGTTTATGATGAATTGCGCCGACTGGCCGGGCATTTTATGAACAATCAGAAGGCCGGACACACCCTTCAAACCACCGCGCTGGTCAACGAGGCCTACCTCCGTCTGATCGATTCGAGCCGCGTCCGGTGGCAGGATCGGACCCATTTTTTCGCCGTCTCGGCCCAGTTGATGCGGCGAATCCTGGTCGATGCCGCCCGCACCCGCAACAGCCTCAAACGCGGCGGCCCCGACGCCCAAAAGATCGAACTCGACGAAAACCTGGCCGTTTCCCCGAACGAAAGAGTCGATCTGCTCGCGCTCGACGAGGCGCTGGAAGAACTCGCCCGCATGAGTCCGCGTCAATCGCAGGTGGTCGAACTCAGGTATTTCGGCGGTTTGAGCGAAGAGGAGATCGCCGAAGCCTTGAAGATTTCCGCCCGGACGGTGCGGCGCGAATGGAGCGCGGCCCGGGCCTGGCTCTACCGCGAACTGAGCAAAAGTGACGGTTTATGACGCCCGAACGCTGGGAACAGATTACCGAGATCTATCATTCGGCGCAGGAACTCGAAACCGGCGAGCAGACGGAATTTCTGGAAAAAGCCTGCGCCGGCGATGATTTTCTGCGCCGCGAGGTCGAATCTCTGCTGGCCGCCGACCGGGAGGCCGGAGATTTCATCGCCGCCAACGCCGTCAAAGATTCCGCCTCGCTATTGGCCGGTGATGCGTCGCTGAACGGCCAAAAACTCGGCCATTACAAAATAGTTTCGCAGATCGGTTCGGGCGGGATGGGCGAGGTTTATCTGGCGCGCGATCTGCGACTCAACCGCCGGGTGGCGATCAAGACCCTGCCGGGGTCGTTCTCGGTCATTCCAAAATACATCCAGCGGTTTCAAACCGAGGCCAGGGCGGCCGCCAAACTCAACCATCCGAACGTCGCCACCGTCTATTCGGTCGAAGATATCGACGGGCATTCGCTGATCACGATGGAATACGTCGAAGGGGAGACGCTCGACAAACTGATCCCGGAAGGCGGTCTGGAAATGAAAAAGTTCCTCGAATGGTTCATCGATCTGGCGGACGCGCTGGCCCACGCCCACGAAAAGGGGATCATTCACCGCGACATCAAACCGGGAAACATCATGATCACCTCGACCGGCGTGCCGAAGATCCTCGATTTCGGTCTGGCCCGGAGGATCGATCCGATGAGAATTTCGCCGGAGGGCCCGACGCTCGGCCTGACCCAATCGGGACAAATTCTCGGAACGCCCGCCTATATGTCGCCCGAACAGGCCGAGGGCGAGGCGATCGATCAGCGGAGCGACGTTTTCAGTTTCGGCGTCGTCATGTACGAGGCCATCACCGGCGAGCGGCCTTTCAAAGGCGAAAGCTACGCCGCCATCATCAGTTCCCTGATGACCAAAGAACCGGCTCCGATCGGCGAGATCAAACCCGAAATTCCCTTTCTGCTGGCGCGGCTGATTACCAAATGTCTGGCCAAGGACCGCCGCCGTCGTTTCGGGTCGATGCGCGAGGTCCGGGTCCTGCTCGAAGAAATGCGGGCCGCAATCGAGGCCGGGATCTCGATGGACAGTTCCTCGGTTCCGCTTCTGTCGCGGGGAAAAAGAAGTTTCGGCGCTCCGGTTCTGGTGCCGGTCCTTTTGGCGGCGGCCGCCCTGATCGCTCTGGGGGTTTATTATTTTTCCCCTTTTTCTTCCGCCCCTCCGCCGATCAGTTTCGAAAACATCACACTGCGCAAACTGTCGCAGACCAGCAACGTCGTTTACGCCCACATCACGCCGGACGGAAAATCGGTGGCCTATAACACTATCGAAAACGGCGAAAACCGCGGCCTGTGGATCAGACGGGTCGAAGAAAAAAACGCCCTCCAATTGCTTCCGGCGCGGGCCGTTTACTTTTGGGGCGGGCTGAGCGTTTCCCGCGACGCCAGCCAGATCTACTACATCACGGCCGAAAGAGACGCCCCGCACGGAGCCCTCTACCGCATCTCCTCGCTCGGCGGAACGCCCCGCAAACTGGTCGAAACGGTCAACGATCTGGGTTCGCTCTCACCCGACGGAGGGCGAATTCTTTACGTCCGCTACGGCCCGAAAAGACAGCTTCTTTCGGCCAACGCCGCCGACGGCGGCGACGAGCGCGAGATACTTTCGACCGAATCGCACGATCTGTATCGCGACCCGCAATATTCGGCCGACGGCAAAAAGGTGTTTTTCATCAAATTTCACTGGGTCGGAGGAGAAGAATTCTGGTCGCTGGCCGAAGTGGCGGCCGACGGCGTCGACCGAACCGAAAGGGTCATCCTGCCCGAGAGGAAAACCAGGATCAGCGAGATCGCCGTTTTGCGCGACGGCACCGGTCTGCTGGCCAATCTGGTCGATCCGATCTCCAATCTTCCGCAACTCTTTCACGTTTCCCTGCCCGACGGCCGGGAGACGCGTCTGACCAACGATCTCAATTCCTATTTCGGGATCAGCGTCAGCGATGACGGCCAGACGATCGTTTCCGCTCAGAGACAAATGGCCCAAAACGTCTGGCTTTTCTCCGGCGAAGACCCGGCCCGGATGGAACGGCTGACCAGCGAATCGAACATTTATTCGAACGCCGTCTGGACTCCGGACGGACGGATCGTCTACGACGCGGTGGACAACAACCGCCCGCACATCTGGATCATGAACGGGGAGGGCAAAGGCGCTCAACAGCTTTCGCCCAACGATTCGACCGATTACGATCCGAAGGTTTCGCCCGACGGCCGTTTCATCATTTTCACCTCGGAGAGAACCGGCGAACGCAAGATCTGGCGGATGAACATCGACGGCAGCAACCCCCAACTTCTGACCGATGTCAGGGGCCGGGCCTATGATCCATTGATCGTTCGCGGCGGCAAAGAGGTCTGGTTCTTCTGGAACCGGGACGAAAAAACCGTGCTCGGGAAAATCCCCGCATCCGGCGGAGAGATCACGGAAGAGGCGGTTTTCGGCGAAAGCCTGATGGCGCTCTCGCCCGACGAAAGCCGGATCGCCTACATCGTTCAGAGCGGCGCCGACGGCAAACGGCGGGTATGCGTCCGGCCGGTTGATTCGGCCGAACCGAAAACCTGTTTCGACATCTCGCCGCTCAAGTTTCTGACCTTTACGGCGGACGGCCGGAATCTGCTTTACCGCGACATCGAATCGGGTCCCGAATCGAATTCCACCATCTGGCGGCAACCGCTTTCGGGCGGGCGGCCCGAGCCGTTCCTTTCGGTCAAACCCGATTCGATCTTTAAGGTCTCGCCGACCAGAGACGGCAAACAAACGGCGATCATCCGCGGCGGCCTGCTAACCGACGCCATCCTGCTGACCAAAATTGAAAAGAAAGATTAAAGGTGAAAAGGTGAAAAGGTGGAAAAGAAAAAGGATCTCAGAAATCGAAAAATCCCAAATCCGAAATCTAAAATCCGAAATCTAACTGGTCGGGGCGAGAGGATTTGAACCTCCGACCTCACCGTCCCGAACGGTGCGCTCTACCAGGCTGAGCCACGCCCCGACAAAGTAACTTACAGATTCTAAGGTAACGGCCCGGGTAAGTCAAATCGATTTTAGGTTTTGGATTTTGGATTTTGGATTGATTGTTCGTCACCTATCGATTTCGGCAACTCGACGAAAAACTCGAGATCAGAGCCGATCCAAAATCCAAAACCTAAAATCCAAAATTCAGGGATGTGTCATCTCTTCGGCCACAACCAGCCGGTCGAATTCTTCGGCGTCGAGGATCCCCAGTTCGACGGCCGCTTCGCGCAGATTGATCCCTTTTTTATGGGCGTATTTGGCGATCTTGGCGGCGTTGTCGTAGCCGATGTGCTGGTTGAGAGCCGTCACCAGCATCAGCGAATCGTTGAGATAACGGTCGATTTGAGCGCGGTTGAGTTCGATGCCCTCGATGCAGAATTCGACGAAACCGCGCGAGGCGTCCCCGATCAGCCTCACCGAATGAAGGAAATTATGGATCATCACCGGTTTGAAAACGTTGAGTTCGAAATTTCCCTGCGAACCGGCGAAACCGATGGCCGCATCGTTGCCCATGACCTGCGCCGCCACCATCGTCATCGCCTCGGATTGAGTCGGGTTGACCTTGCCCGGCATAATCGAACTTCCGGGTTCGTTCTCGGGCAGAACCAGTTCGCCGATCCCGCACCGCGGCCCCGACCCGAGCCAGCGAATGTCGTTGGCGATCTTCATCAGGGAGGCGGCCAGCGTCTTAAGCGCGCCCGAGGCGAAAATGATCTCGTCGTGGGCCGACAGCGCGGCGAATTTGTCGGGGTGCGATCTGAACGGCAAACCGGTCAGTTCGGCGATCTTGGCCGCCGCCCGTTCGGCGAATTCGGGGTGCGAATTGAGCCCCGTCCCGACGGCCGTTCCGCCGATGGCCAGATCGTAAAGTCCCTCCAGAACCGTCTTCAAACGCTCGACATCGCGTTCGATTAAAGCGGCCCAGCCGCCGAATTCCTGCCCGACCGTCAAAGGAGTCGCGTCCTGCAGATGGGTCCGGCCGATCTTGACGACGCCCGCGAACTCCTCGGCCTTGGCCCGAATGGCCCGGGCGACATTCTCCGCTTCCGGGATCAGAGCGTTCATCCGCTCGGCCGCGGCGATGTACATGGCGGTCGGAAAGGTGTCGTTCGACGATTGCGATTTATTGACGTCGTCGTTCGGATGGATCGGTTTTTTACTGCCCATCTCGCCGCCCGCCAGTTCGATCGCCCGGTTCGAGATGACCTCGTTGGCGTTCATATTGGTCTGCGTTCCCGAACCGGTCTGCCAGACCCGAAGGGGAAAATGCTCGTCCAGTTTGCCCTCGATCACCTCGTCGGCCGCCCGAACGATCAGATCGCGCTTGTCCTCGGGCAGTTTGCCGAGATCGTAATTGACCAGCGCGCAGGCCTTCTTCAAAACGCCGAGCGCGCGGATCATCTCGCGCGGCATCACATCGAAACCGATGTTAAAGTGATGGAGGCTCCTTTCGGTCTGCGCCCCCCAATATCTGTCCGACCTGACCTCGATCGCTCCCATCGAATCGGTTTCGGTCCGTGTGTTGGTAACTTTTTCCGTTGCTTCTGACATAAATTTAGTGGTTGATCGTTAGTTGTTAAATGGTTAATTGTGAAAGCAGTTTTTTATTTCAGCCGTCTGAATGATTTTATACTTTTTCGGGGATTTATTCGAGGACGAGAAAAACGGAAATTGGGAGATTCAGTGGTCGGTGGTCAGTGGTCGGTGGTCAGCATGAATCTCCCGGCTAAAGCCGAAGGTGAAAGGCAGAAACGCGATCGTCAGGAAGCGTGTTCGCACTTTTACACGCTTCCTGACGATCGCGTTTCTGCCCATATATTCAAAGAATCAAAAATTCAAAACTGACCACCGACCACTGACCTCAGCCCGCCAGCCAATCGACGAATCCGAGCCAGAGCCGAGTTTCGGCCAAAGCCAGACGCAGGGGCGTTGCCATAAAATCAATCTCCGAATTTCAACGGGCGGAATCGGAGCGGAGGGGAGCGCAATTTTTTTGAAGAATTTTCAAAATTCCGGCGAAAGGTTTTTTGGCCACGGAGGACAAGGAGTTCACAGAGGTGCTTTTTCGAATGAAAACCTTTTTTCGGTAGTGATCAAAAGTAATGCTGACAAATGAATGTCCCGCAGGGACTCTTGTCGTAATAGCCCGGCGATTGATCGCCGGGTACAGGTTCTCTCTCAGATCCATAGTCCTGAAAGGACGAAAGATAAATATGAATTTGGCAAATTCGAGGCTGTCCCTTCAGGACTTGACGACATCGGTTGCATAACCCCGGCGATCAATCGCCGGGCTATTTTCAGATGCTCCGTTGGAGCAATTAGATTTTGCTCAGCATTACTTTTGATCACTACCCTTTTTTCTTCTTTTCGGCGGCAAAAAAACGAAACCGGCTGACAGATCATTTTTTTGAGGATGCTTTGCCACGGAAAAATCTTGACAAGTCCGACGACTAAAATTTACGCTTGAAACCGTCCGTTTCCTTTTTCGCCCCACCGCGCTGGTATTCGATTTTATGGAAAACTTCAAACTTCTCTTCCAGATCTATTACCGTCCGGCCTCTGCCATGAGCGAGATCCTCGACAAAGGCAGTTGGCTTTTCGCCGCCGGAGCGGTTCTGGTCGTGGCGTTCGCTTTTTATAAGACGGTCAACCCCAAACTCGAAACATTTTACGCCGTCCCGCAGTTTTACCAGTTTTACGACATCGAACGCCTCGATTCCGATGAATTCACTCCGAAAATGGAGGCCGAATACGAAAAGGCCCAGGCCGATTATCGCCGGGCGCTCTCGGAAAGACCTAAAATTCCGATCGTTGGCGATCTCTTTTTTACGTTCTTCTCGTTCGGTTCGAGTTTTCTGACGCCGCTCGTGTCGTTGTCGGTTTTTTACGTTCCGGCCGTCATTCTTCTGATGTGCTTTTTGGGAGGCGTCGGGAATTTCGGCGTCGTTCTCAGGCGCGATTACGGCGCGCTGGCGACCTGCACGCTTTTGGGCTGGGCGGCGGCCCATCTGCCGTTCGCCGTTCTCGGGGTTTTGCTTTTCACGGCCGCCGGGGTCCTGCCCGGAATCTATCTCTCGTTCTGGTTTTTGAGCGCACTTTTGTTCGGCGTCTTTATGATCTTCGCCCTGCGGACGGTTTTCGGAGCCAATTACGGCCCCGCCGCCTTGACGGTCGCCGTCGGCTGGCTGGCCATCAGTCTGGGGACTTTCGTTTTTCAATTCATCTCGCCGTGGATGCTCTCGCCGTTCCTTTTGTTTTACGCCGTCATCTACCTCGGCGGCTACGTCGGCGGGGAGGTTCGCGGTTTCGGCAACGCCTTTCGCCAGCGCCAGAACTTCAAGCGATTCCTGCACAACGCCACCGTCAACCCGAAAGACGCCGACGCCCGCGTTCAGCTCGGCCTGATCTACCTGCAAAGGCGTCAGGAGGAAAAAGCGCTCCGGTATTTCACGGAGGCTTTTGAGATCGACAACGAAGAGATCGACGCCAACTATGAACTCGGCAAACTGGCCCGCCGTTCGGGCGAGTTGCAAGAGGCTCTGGATTATTTCGCGACCGTCGCCGGGCTCAACGACAAACATTCGCTGAGCGAGGTCTGGCGCGAGATCGGCGCGACTTATCTCGAAGCCGGAATGCTCAATGAAGCCCGCGACGCGCTGAAAAAATTCATCGAACGCCGCCCGGTCGATCCCGAAGGTCTTTATTATCTGGGCAAAGTCTACAAAGCGCGGAACGAACCGGAAAAAGCCCGCGAGATGTTCGAGGAAGCGATCGAATCGGCCCGCACATCGCCCGATTTCCGCCGCCGCGAACAGCGTCATTGGAGCCGTCTGGCGCAGAAGGAAATTTGAGCGATTTGGGATTTCGGATTTGTTTCGACTTTTGCCGCTTTTTTGAATGCGGATCTTTACGGATGATTACGGATAGACGCAGATTGATTTAATCTGACCAAATTAGAAAATCCGTTCTGATCCGTTTTGATCCGCGTTCTAAACTTGACCCGCCTTCCGAAAACCATCGCAAAAAGTTCGCCCAAATCGAGATTTTTCGAAAACCCTCGTCCCATCTTGAAACTGCCGGGTCGATCTGTCGTAAAATAAACTGAACTATCAAACGGAGCTGACTTTCTATTGCAAAATAACTCGGATTCGAAAAAACCTCTTTACCGGAGGCGGCGCTGGTGGCTGTTGGGAGTTTACGTTTTTTTGCTCGTCTGGTCCGGCGTTTATCGCTATCGGCAACCGGAACGGCCGGTTTCGCCCGATAAAAAGACCTTTCTTTTGGAGGAGATCGACGGCGAGCGGAAACTGGATGAAAAGATCAGGGTCGCCTACAAGGAATTTCCGTCCGAAATCGAAAATGACCGGTTGCCGGTCGTCCTGATCCACGGCAGTCCGGGCGACGCCGAGGTTTTCGACGGATTGGCTCCGTTTTTCCGGGACCGGCGTCTGATCGCGCCGGATCTGCCCGGTTTCGGCGATTCGGAAAAAGACCTTCCCGACTATTCCGTTCGGGCGCACGCTCGATACGTCCTCGAACTGATGGAACGGCTGAAGATCGAAAAGGCTCATCTGGTCGGTTTCAGCATGGGCGGCGGAGTGGCGCTGGAGATGGCGGATATTGCCCCGGAAAAGGTCGCTTCGATCTCGATGGTCTCGGCCATCGGCGTGCAGGAATACGAACTGATGGGCAATTATTACATCAACCACGTCATCCACGCCGCTCAGTTGGCCTTTTTCTGGTGTTTGCAGGAACTGACGCCCAATTTCGGAGTTTTGCAGGGAGCGATCCCCTACGCCCGGAATTTTTACGACACCGATCAGCGCCCCCTTCGGGGCATTTTGAAAAATGTCCGGATGCCTTTTCTGATCGTCCACGGCGAGGAAGATCCGCTAGTCCCGATCGAAGCCGCCCGCGAACATCGCCGGATCGTGCCGCAAAGCGAGATGGTCCCGCTCGAAGACAATCACTTTATGATCTTTATGCGGCCGGAAAAACTCCGCGATCCGCTCGGAGATTTCTGGAACCGGGTCGAAAACGGCGAGGCCAAAACCCGCTCGACGGCCGCGCCGGATCGGATCGAGATGGCCGCGCGGCCGTTCGAACCGCAGATCATACGGGCGCGCGGGGCGACCGCTTTCGTCTATTTTCTTCTTCTGACGGCCGGATCATTTGTCAGCGAGGACGCGGTCGCGCTGACGGCCGGGATCTGGACGGCGCAGGGGCGTTTCGGCATCATCTTCGCACTTGTGGCCTGTCTGTTCGGCGCTTTTCTGACCAATTTCAGCATATTTTTGTTCGGCAGGCTTTTCGGGCGAAAACTCCTGCGTAGCGGCCCGCTAAAATTTGTAATCAAACCCGAGGCGGTCGAGAGGTTTTCTCTCCGGCTCGAAAAAAAGCGTTTCAGGACGATCTTTTTGAGCCGTTTTTTCCCCGGTTTCCGCCTGCCGGTTTATTTCATCGCCGGGACGCTGCGGAAAGATTTTTGGAAATTTCTGTTCGGTTTTCTGCTTTCGGCCGCCGTCCGGGTTTCGGCTCTGGCGGGTTTATCCTGGCTGGCCGCTCAAGGTTTGATCAGAACATCTCTTATCGCCCGGCAAAACAACTGGTCTTTGTTCGTTCCCCTATTCGGGGCGTATTTTCTGATCGAGATCTTTTTATGGAGGAATTTTTCTTCCGACCGCGATTAGTCTTTTTCGACCGATCCCGGCCGGCAACGTTTTTTTGCGAATTTTATTATGAAATTTTTTCTGCTGATGGTAACGATCGGTTCGGTTCTTTTGACCGCCGTAAAAATTCAGGCGCAGACCGCCAAAGTTCTGGCCGCCGCCTGGGAAAAGAACCACATTACGACTCTGCCGCCTTCCGAGGTCCGGCTTCAGGAACTGAAAGTTTATCTGGAAAAACTCAAAATGCTCGGGCTTCCGGTCGAAGAGGTCGGGCGCAGTTACGAAGACCGGGAGATCTTTCAGATCGAATGGGGACGGGGAAAAACAAAGGTCTTTCTCTGGTCGCAGATGCACGGCAACGAACCGACGGCGACCTCCGCCCTGATCGATATGTTCGCCTTTTTGCAGAAAAACCGCTCGCTCGGCTGGGTCAGGGAGCTGGAGCGGAATCTGACCATTCGCGCCGTTCCGATGCTCAATCCGGACGGGGCCGAAAGATACCGGAGAACGAATGCTCAGGGGATCGACATCAACCGCGACGCCCGCGCCCTGGAGACGCCCGAAGGCCGCCTGCTCAAACATCTGCGCGACGAATTCGAACCGGACATCGGTTTCAACCTTCACAATCAGCGGGAACTGACGACGGTCGGACGGACGACCGATCAGGCGACCTTTTCCCTTTTGGCCGTCGGCGGCGACCCGGAACTCGATCCACATCCGCAGTTCGAACGCAACAAAAGGATCTCGGCCCTGATCTTTCAGGCGCTCAGCCAGTTCGTTCCCGGCCACGTCGCCCGCTACGACGACGATTACACGGCGACGGCCTTCGGCGATAATTTCTCGGATTGGGGAACGCCCGTCATTTTGATCGAAACCGGCGGTCATCAAGGCCACGAGCAATCGTTCGTCGTCAAACTGAATTTCGTCGCCTTTCTGACGGCTTTGAACTCGCTGGTTGACGGCAGCGAGAAAAAAATCGACCTCGGCCTTTACGACGCCATCCCCGAAAACGGCGGAGGGAGGCTTTTCAACGTCATCTTCCGCAATGCGAGCGTCATCAAACTGCTCGAACCGAAAAAGGAAGAACCGGTCGAAAATTCGGAACCCGACGGGGAACAAGAACCGGTCGAAAAGATTCCCGCCCCGGAAAAATCGCCCGAACCTGAAAAACCGGCGGAATTTGCCGAACCCGTTCCGGCCGAGGTCGCCGTCAACACCGACCGGGACCGGACGGGGCGGATCCGTTCGGCCTACATCGAGCGGATCGGCGATCTGAAATATTTCAAAGGCCTCGAAGAGATCGACGTCAGCGGTTTTTATCTGGTCAGCAAAAGCGGCCGGATGGAAAACGGTTTTTCGGGCGAATTCCTTTTTTACAAAAAGGGGCGAAAGATCGACTGGCGCGACCCGGAATTCCCGAAAAAAACCGCCCCGGATGCCGTCTGGTCCAACGGCCGCTGGATCAAACCGCCCGGAAACAGATAGTTTTGAGTCCCGACTTTAGTCGGCCAATTGTTTTAACCAAAACCTTTGAACCAACTCCAAAACCGGGGCTTGTGCCGGGCGGGGCTCAAAACCAAATAATTTAAAATTCCCCGCGTTCGGCTTTTGCCTACGGCTTTCGATTTGGTAAAATTGTTTTTTGCCCAAACGAAAGGATATTTCATCTATGCAAGCCGTCAAAAGTCTGAAAGAAGCCATTGAGGTGCGGGGTGCCCGCGTCCATAATCTCAAGAACATTTCATTTTCACTGCCGATCAATAAACTAACGGTCGTAACCGGTGTATCGGGTTCGGGAAAATCCTCTCTCGCCTTCGACACCATCTACGCCGAAGGCCAGCGCCGCTACGTCGAATCGCTGTCGGCCTACGCGCGGCAGTTTCTGGAAAGAATGGACAAACCCGATGTCGATGAGATCGTCGGCATCGCTCCGGCGATCGCCATCCGCCAGAAGAATTCGACCCGCAATCCGCGTTCGACCGTCGCCACGCAGACCGAGATCTACGACTATCTGCGTCTTTTGTACGCGCGGGTCGGCCAGACTTTCTGCCACGTCTGCGGGCGCGAAGTCAAAAAGGACTCGCCCGAATCGGCCGCCGATGAAATCCTTGAATCTCTCGGGGAAGGCGAGCGGTTTTACGTTCTTTTTCCGATCGAAGACAGCTTTCACCGGCTCGATGCAGACGCGCGCAAAAAAAAGAAAACCGGGGCAAAATCGGAAAAACTGCGGGCTACGGCCGTTCTTTTGTCTTTGATGGGCCACGGTTTTTCGCGCCTTTTTCGAAAGGGCGAAACTCTCGATCTAAACCGACCCGAGGATTACCCGTTTGAGGATTTCGAAGAAACTTTCGTTCTGGTCGATCGCCTCAAGGCCGATCAAAAGATCCGCACCCGATTGGTCGATTCGCTCGAAATCTGTTTTCGCGAAAGCGGCGCGGCCGTGATCCGCTCCGCCGAAAGCGGAAAGACCGACCCGAAAGTCTTAAATTATTCGGACAAATTCATCTGCAAATACGACCGCACGGTTTACGAAGAACCGGAACCTCGTTTGTTCAGTTTCAACTCCCCGTTCGGAGCCTGTCCGACCTGTCAGGGTTTCGGCAACACGACCGGGGTCGATTACGAACTGGTCGTTCCGAACCCTCTGCTTTCGCTCAAACAGGGCGCGGTCGATGCCTTTTCGCGGCCTTCGCACAAATGGGCGCAGAGAGAATTGTTGAAATTCGCCGGGATGGAAGGCATTCCGGCCGACGTTCCCTTCGCCGATCTGACCGACGAGCAAAAGGACTGGATATTCGAAGGCAAGGGCAAATGGCGCGGCGTCAAAGGTTTTTTCGATTATCTCGAAACCAAGAAATACAAACTCCACGTCCGCGTTTTTCTGGCCAAATTCCGGGGTTACACGGCCTGTCCCGAATGCCGCGGCGGACGGCTCCGGCAGGCGGCCCGCGACGTCAAGGTCGGCGGCCTTTCCCTGCCCGAAACCGTCGCCCTTTCGATCAAGGACGCCTCGGAATTTTTCGGTCAACTGAGCCTGTCGGAAGAACGCGAACAGATCGCCGAAAAACTCCTGTCGGAAATCCGGCGGCGGTTGCGGTTTCTGGTCGATGTCGGTCTCGATTATCTGACACTCGGGCGGCTCGCCTCGACGCTTTCGGGCGGCGAGGCCCAGCGGATTCAGTTGGCGACGAATCTGGGGTCGTCGCTGGTCGGAGCGCTCTATGTTCTCGACGAGCCTTCGATCGGGCTTCACCCGCGCGACAACGCCCGTTTGATAAAGATCCTGGAAAATCTGCGCGACATCGGCAACACGGTGCTGGTGGTTGAACACGACGAAGAGATGATGCACGTCGCCGATCACATCCTGGACATCGGACTTTACGCCGGCGAATACGGCGGTAACGTCGTTTTTGAGGGCGATTTTCTCGGCCTGATCCAGAACGAGATCTCGCTGACCGCCAAATATCTGCGCGGCGACTCCGAGATCAGGATCCCGGCTCAAAGACGAAAACCCGGCAAGAAAAAGATCGAGATCGTCGGGGCGCGGGAGCATAATCTGAAAAACATCAGCGTCGAGATCCCGCTGGAGATGTTCGTCTGCATCACCGGGGTGTCGGGTTCGGGAAAATCGACATTGGTTCACGACATTCTTTACGCCGGGATCAAGAAAAAACGGGGCGAATGGCAATCGCGGGTCGGGCTCTTCAAGGAGATCACGGGGGAAAAATATCTGGACGACGTCGTTCTGGTCGATCAGTCGCCGATCGGGCGGACGCCGCGCTCGAATCCGGTCACCTACATCAAAGCCTACGACGCCATCCGGGAGGTTTTCGCTTCGACCAACCTCTCGCAGACCAAGGGCTACACGGCCTCGCATTTTTCCTTCAACGTTCCCGGTGGAAGGTGCGAAACCTGTCAGGGAAGCGGCACCGTGACGGTCGAGATGCAGTTTCTGGCCGACGTCGAACTGGTTTGCGAGGATTGCCGGGGAACGCGTTTTCGGGACGAGATTTTGGAGGTTCGCTACAAAGGCAAAAACATCGCCGAGGTGCTGGAGATGACGGTCCGCGAAGCGATCTCGTTTTTCAAGGACGTCAAAAAACTGATCAACAAGATCAAGGTTCTCGACGATGTCGGTCTCGGGTACTTAAGGCTCGGGCAATCGGCGACGACCTTGAGCGGCGGCGAGGCCCAGCGCGTCAAACTGGCCGCTCATCTGGCGGTCAAGACCAGATCGAAAACGCTCTTTATCTTCGACGAACCGACCACCGGGCTTCATTTCGACGACATCAACAAACTGCTTTCGGCCTTTCGCGCGCTGCTCGATAACGGTTCGAGCGTGCTGGTCATCGAACATAATCTGGACGTCATCAAAACGGCCGACCACATCATCGACCTCGGCCCCGAAGGCGGAGTCGAAGGCGGCCACCTGGTCGCCGCCGGAACGCCCGAAAAGATCGCCCGGGCCAAGGATTCGCACACGGGAAAATATCTGAAAGAAATATTAAAAACTTCCGACTAACTACTGTGTAATCTAAATTTATAAACAATTTATTTGGCCACGGAGAACACCGAGAACTCAGAGACAAATAGTTTGGTCGACAAAAAAATCCCCGGTGTTCTCTGTGGCTAAAATTAAAAAAAACAAGTTACAGAATACTAACGTAACCGATTTAGAACGTCCTCGATCTCCGACAAAACCCGGTCGATCTCTTTTTCTTTGATAACATAGGGCGGCATAAAATAAACGACATTGCCGAGGGGCCGCAGGAGGATGTCGCGTTTTAAGAATTTTTGGTAAAGATCCTGACCGACCGCGGCCAGATAACCGCCCTGGCCGACATCCAGTTCAAAGGCCAGAACGCCGCCGATGATGCGGACGTCGATGACTGCATCAAATTTCCGCAAAACTTTTTCGAATTCTCTGAACTTGCGGTTGATGAAGGCCACCTTTTCCAGACAATTCTCCCGTTCGAAAAGCTCCAGACTGGCAACCCCGACCGCGCAGGCCAGCGGGTTGGCCGTGTAGGAATGGCCGTGGAAAAACGTTTTCCGGCGGTCATCGCTGAGGAAGGCTTCGTAAATTTCCTCGGTCGCCACCGTCGCACCGAGCGGCAGATAACCGGCTGTCAGGGCTTTCGAAAGGCAGATGATATCGGGCGCAACCGAGGCGTGTTGGCAAGCGAACATCTTTCCGGTGCGGCCGAAACCGGTCAGGACCTCGTCGGCAATCAGAAGCACCCCGAACCGGTCGCATAATTCTCTTACTTTTCCCAAAAATTCTTTTTCCCAGACGATCATTCCGCCCGCACCCTGAAGCATCGGTTCGATGATGACGGCGGCGATCTTCTCCCCGTGTTCTTCAAGAATCGTTTCGAGACTTTCGGCGCAGGTCAGATCACATTTTTTATCGCAATCGCCGCATTGCAGGGCGTAGGGCGATCTGGCGCGAAGGACCTTAAAAAGCAGATCTTCAAAAGGTTTCGTAAAATTCGACTCGTCGCTGGCCGACATCGCGCCGACCGTGTCGCCGTGATAAGCGTGCGTCAGAGCAACAAAGGTCTTCCGCTCCTGACCGCGGTTGATCCAATATTGATAAGCCATCTTGAGGGCGACCTCGACGGCCGTCGAACCGTTGTCGGAATAAAACACTCGGGTCAGCCCCGCGGGCAGGATCTCAACCAGTTTTTCGGCCAGTTCGACCGCCGGCCGATGCGTAAAACCGGCGAACATCGTGTGTTCGATCTTCGCGGACTGTTTCGCCAGAGCCTCGTTCAAAAACGGGTGCGAATGTCCGTGGATATTGACCCACCAGGAGGAAATGCCGTCCAGAATCCGCCGCCCGTCCTCGGTTTCCAGCCAGACGCCCCGGCCGCCGATGATCGGGATCGGCGCGGGCGCTGTTTTTTCCTGAGTGTACGGGTGCCAGAGATGACGGCGGTCGCGGTCGGTTAGGTTCATTGTATTTTGTGATGGGTGATAGGTGATGGGTGATGGGATTTTTGTTGTGGTAGTTGACGGATGACCCGTGAGTTTTTTTCCCACCGCCTATCATCCATCGCCGATCACTCCTTACCCCTCGTTTCGCTCGATCTCGGCGAACGCCTTCCACCAGACCGAAGCTATCTCGTCCAGAATCTTACAATCGCAGTAACCGCCGTTCTGGCTCAGCCAGCCCGAGACTTTCGGAAAGCTCAAACCGTTCTGCATCAGAAACTGCATGGTAAAACGCGACGTGTGATCGCAGGGCTGATCTTCGAGTTTTATCTCCAGATGATCAAAGAGATCCTCAAGCTGTTCCCGGGTGGCAGGCAGACGCAAAAGAAACCTCTCCAGTTCTTCGCCGTTCATCTGGGCGATCATCTCGATCTCTCTTTTTTTTACTATCGGCATAATTTTCTCGCTTTGAACCCATCCGCTACCGCGGACGGTGCTGATTTTTTTGCAGACGACTCCTATTTTCTTCGCTCCAGTTTTTCAAAACCCTCTCGTTTAGTTTCTCAAATTTCGGCATTTCTGCCAAAACCGGGACGTTTGAGAAATGCTCGATCGCCTTTTTGTTTTCCGCATTCGGCTCCCCGACCAGAACGATCCCAGAGATCTTTAGATCGCGTCGGCGCAGAGATTCGACGGTCAAAAGCGTGTGATTGATCGTCCCGAGCGAAGAGCGGGCGACGATCAGGACCGGAAGACCGAGGGCGCGGATCAGGTCGATCATCAGCTGTTCTTCATTCAGAGGAACCAGCAGTCCGCCCGCGCCCTCGACGATCAAAAACCTTTCTTCGGGGATTTTTTCGGCGAATTGCAGGATCTTTCCGACGCCGATCTCGACTCCCGCCAGCCTTGCCGAGAGATGGGGCGAGAGCGGTTTTTCCAGACGAAATCCGCGGTCGAAAATCTCTTCAACGGAACAAGCGGCCAGTTTTCTGACCGTCGCCGTGTCGTCATCTTCCTCGATCCCGGTTTGGACGGGTTTCCAGTAACAAACCTTTTCCGCGCTCCGCCAAGCGCAGACCAACGCGGCGGAGACGACCGTTTTGCCGATCCCCGTATCCGTTCCGGTTACAAAAATTCCGCGCATTTTTCCCATTACACCGGATCAATCAGCAATTTTAAAGTGTCGACGAAATTCCGCAGAATATTTTCGTCCAGACAGGTATTGACCGAAAGGCGAAGCCGCGCCGCGCCTTCGGGAACGGTCGGCGGGCGGATCGCGCGGACATCGAAACCGGCCGATTGCAGGTCCGCGGCCAGAGAAACCGTTTTTTCGCTGTCGCCGATGATGACGGGGATGATCTGAGAATTATCGACCGGAACCGCAATGCCGTTTTCGTTGAGCAGGAAGCGGAGAAAACGGGACAGATACAGCAAATTGTCGCGCAGAGTTTTTTCTTTTTCGACGATCTCGATCGCCACTTCGAGGGCGTCGGCGACGGCCGGAACCGGCGCGGTCGAATAGATGAAAGAGCGACAACGGTTGATCAGATAGTCGATCGCCCATTCGGGCCCGGCGATGAAAGCTCCGCCCACACCGAGGGCTTTTCCGGCCGTGTTGATCGAGAGAAAAACCTGATCCGCAATTCCCGATTGTTCGATCAGACCGCTTCCCTTCTCGCCGTAAATCCCGACGGCGTGGGCTTCATCGACTATCAGATTGGTCCCTGTTTCGGCGCAGATGCGGGCGTATTCCGAAAGCGGGGCAAGATCGCCGTCCATCGAAAAAAGCGATTCCGTGACGAGAAATTTTTCTCCCTCGCAATCGGTTTCGCGCAGGAGTTTTTCCAGCTTCTCCGCATCCAAATGAGGAAAGATCACCTTCCGGCTTTTGGCCAGACGCATCCCGTCGATCAGACTGGCGTGGTTGAGTTCATCGGAAAAAACGACGTCCCCGGCCCTTAAAAAAGCCGGTAAAACGCCGATGTTGGCCTGATAGCCCGAATTGAAATAAAGCGATCTTTCCGCTCCCTTCCAGCGGGCGAACTGTTTTTCGATCTCCGCGAAACAATTCCGATGACCGCGCAAAAGACGCGAGGCGGTCGAACCGACGCCGTCCCGTTTGACCGCTTCGAGCATCGCCACCTTAAGGCGTTCGTCTTTGGCCAGACAAAGGTAATTGTTCGAAGACAGATCAATGCCCTGGGGACTGGCCATCTTCCGCGTCAAGCCTTTGGCTTCGATCTCGGCCAGTTGATCTTTGATCCGTTTTTCCAATGTCATTTAACAAGAAGTTAAACGCAAAACCGCCGGGAAAGCAAAGCCGGAGGCCCGTTTTTTACGGTTTTTCGGCTTCTCCGACGGATTTTTCCGGACCGGCCCGTTCGGCATCTTCCAGTTTTTTTATCCTGACCCCTTCGCGGCCGTCGTATTTGATAAACTGCGGGAGCAAAAACGACAGCAGAAAAGTTCCCGCCACGCAAAAGATCCCGCCCGAGACGACCGACGTCCTCAGACCGTAAAGTCTGGCCACCAGACCGGCCTCGGCGTTTCCGAGCATCGGCCCGGTCAGATAGCTGATCATCTCGATCCCGGCCAGACGCCCGCGCAGATGGTCGGGAATGGTCTGGTTCCAGATCGTCATCCGGAAAATTCCGCTGATCATATCAAATCCGCCGGCCAGCGCCAGAAAAAACAATGCCAGCCACAAATCGTTCATCAAACCGAAGATGATGATCGAAACTCCCCAGAGTCCGGCGGCCACCGAGATCGCCAGTCCGTGGCGATGGACGCTCTTGGTCCAACGCGAGGTCAGATTGGCGACCAGCGAGCCGACGGCCGGAGCGGAATAAAACAGGCCGACCGAGGCCCCGCCGAAACTGGCGGCGATGGCCGGGAAAAGCGCCAGCGGCATTCCGAAGAACATGGCGTTGATGTCGATCAGATAAGTGCCGAGGAGTTCTTTTCTCCGCCAGGCGTATTGCAATCCCTGTTTGACCGACCTCAAACTGGGACGCTCGGCGTTCGGCGGGGGCGGCGTGGCGCTGATCAGAAAAACGGCTATCAACGAAGCGAGAAAACTCAAGAGATCGACCGCGTAAGCGATCTGCCACCCGAATTTTGCCACGATCACGCCGGCCAGCGCCGGAGCGCCGATGGCCCCGAACTGATAGCGGATGGAATTAAGGGCGGAAACGGCCGGGATATGTTCGGACGGAATGAGCCGGGGAATGAGCGCTTCGAACGACGGTCTCTGCAAACTCGACAAACCGGCGTGAACCGCGACGCAAACGAATAAAACCCAGACTTTCGGGTTCGGCAAAAAGGAGTTCAAAAGCAAAACCAGAGTGACGATCGTCTGGGCGATCTCCGTTATCCGCAGAAGTTTCCGGCGATCCATCGCATCGGCCAGCGCCCCGCCGACAAAGGCCAGCAATAACATCGGAGCGAATTCGGCCAACCCCAGAAGTCCGACCATAAAAGAGGATTTCGTCAGTTCGTACATCTGAACCGGAACAACAACCATGATGGTCATAATGGTTCCGAAAAAAGAAATCAGTTGCCCGAAAAAGAGCAACCGATAATCTTTGGAAATCCTCAGCGGCGTCAGATCGACGGCCAGATGTTTGAGCAGACTCATTTAGTTTTTTTCGCCTTCGTCTTTTCCTTTTCTTTGGTCTTTTCCTTCGGCTTCTCCTGCGCGATCAGATGTTTTTTGAAGAAGTCGATGGTTCTCTGCCAGGCCAGTTTGGCCGCCTCGGCGTTGTAACGCGCCTCGTTGGTGTCGTTGTGAAAAGCGTGATTGACGTTCTCGTACGTAAACAACTGGTAATCGACCTTGGCGTCCTTGAGGGCTTTTTCGTAAGCCGGAATGCCCTGATTGATCCTTTGATCCAGTCCGGCGTAATGGAGCATCAGAGCGGCTTTGATCCTGGGGACGTCCTCCGCTTTGGGCTGTCCGCCGTAAAAAGCGACGGCCGCTTTGAGGTCTTCGGAATTGACCGCCAGTTGATTGGCCATCGAACCGCCCCAGCAAAAACCGACACAACCGACCCGGCCGTTCGAACGCGGATCGTTTTTCAGATAGGTTACGGCCGCCACGAAATCCTTGACCGTTTTCTCGCGGTCGAGCTTCGAGAACATCCCGCGGGCCTCGTCCATATCGGCCGGAGTTCCCCCGAGCGGAGAAAGGGCGTCCGGGGCGAGCGCCATGAATCCTTCGAGCGCGGCCCGACGTGCGACATCCTCGATATGCTGGTTGAGACCGCGGTTTTCGTGAATGACGACCACCGCCGGGAGGTCTTTTTTGGCCTTGGCCGGAAGAGCCAGATAAGCCCGCATTTTGCCGCTGGCTCCGTCATACTCAATATAATCCGTCGTCAGACGCTTGTCGGAAGTGGAAATGGTTCCGGCCTCGGCGTAATTATTTTCCAGCGAGGGCAGCAAAGCCAGCGCCAGCGCACCGCTTCCCGCCAATTTGGCCAGCCGATCCAAAAAATCCCGGCGGCTCATATCCGCCGAATGAGTGTATTTGTCGTAAAGTTCGATGTACTTCTGTTCCATAACTCCTCCGCAAGTTTGTAAATTATAAACGGTTTATCACTACCTACCAAAAGATTTTCACCGGTAATGATTGCCAATTGTAAACGGATAAGCTGACCAAGTGACAGATATCGGAAGATCCGTTTTTTTCGATCAACAATTCATCATTTACATCATCTTAATAAACAAATTCTTCATAATCCAGAGGAAAAGAGGTTTTGAATTCTCCGGGAAAACCTTTTTCACCGTTCGCCTGGTTTATTGACATATGGCTCGTTTCGGGCGACGTGGTTTTTCGGAATTCCCGGAATCGCCCGTTTCCGATCGAAAAAAGACCTCCCGCCCCATCTGGCCGGCTTCTTCAAATACGCGATTCATCCCCACAAACCGTTTTTGTTTCTGTCGCGGGGCGCTCTCTATTTCGGCATTAAATACCGGCGGAGAAGCCGCGAGAAAATCCGGGCCCTCATTTATTTTTCTTTCTCCGGTAAAAGGCGTTGGCCTTGGCGCGGTTGCCGCAGGCGGCCATACTGCACCAGCGGCGCGAATGGTTTTTGGTCGTATCGTAAAAATACAGGACGCAGTCTTCGCTTTCGCAGACCTTCAACAACTCGGGACGGTTTTCAGCCAACAGGTCGGCGGCGCTCTCGGCGATCAAAACCAGGATCTGCCGCATCGATTCCGGTTCTCCGGAACGGCGTTTGACGTAAAGACCTTTGTCAATGGCGATCTGCGGATGGCTTTTTTGCAGTTTCAGTTTTTCGTTGACGGCGCGGATGTTTTCTTCTTTGATCTCCCGGCCACCGGTCATCGCGGAGGCCATTTCCCGAAGGTTTTTCCTCAGATCGAGAGCCTCGGCAAAAATTTCCGGAGCATCCGTTTCATCGAGAAAACTCTCCGCCCGATTCCGGTCGATGATCCCGGCCGCAACGGCCCAGGCCGCCAGATCTGCGAAATTCTCCAGCAGATCAGAGGGCGCTCCGCCACGCTTGATCTCGGTGTTGATGAAATCCAAAAACGGATCGTCGTTGATCAAAATAAACTTTTCAGTGTCCAACATTTCTTCTCACCTTCTAAATTTTATTTTGACCGTAAAAAAATCGCTTGACAAGCCGGCCTTCTTGTTTTAACCTGCAAAATATAGTTTAGCCAGTTAAATATTGCTATTAATTATTTCTGAGAGGTAAAAAAATGAGTTCAACAAACAAAGAAAGCGCACTTCAACCAGGGCATATCGGTTTGAACGTCCGCGATCTGGAAGTCTCGAAAGAGTTTTACGGTCGGGTTTTCGGCTTCGAAGTTCTGGCGGAATCGAAAGAAGGCGAGAAGATCTTCGCTTTTCTCGGGCGCAACGATCAGGTTTTGATCACGCTCTGGGAGCAAAGCGACCGCGAGTTCAGCCGCCAAACCGCCGGGCTTCATCATCTTTCTTTTCAGGTCGGGGACATCGAAGAGGTCCGTGAGGCGGAAAAACTGTTAAAGAAGATCGGCGTCAAGTTCCATTACGACGGGGTCGTTTCGCACAGCGAAGGTGCGAATTCGGGCGGGATATTCTTCGAAGACCCCGACGGCATCCGGCTTGAGATCTACGCCCCGACCGGAGCCAAAGCCCTGGCGGCCGGAAAGCAGAACGCCCCCTCGTGCGGGTTCTTTTGAGAACAGTGAGCAGTGAGCAGTAAGCAGTGAGCAGATTTTTTGAGTATTTAAGGGCAGGCAGCCAGTGAAAAAGCGATGAGCGGAAAAACCAACTGCTCACTGCTCACCGCTCACTGCCCACTAAAAAAACATGTCAGAAATTTTTCATCAGGGAGAATTGACGGTTCAGAAACGGGCCGGAGTGGAAGAGATGGCGGCCCGTGTCGGTCGGTCGATCCGGTCGACGATGGTTCCGGTGGCGCAGGACTTTCTTGGCGACCGACCCTTTATCATCGTCGCCTCGGTCGATGCGAAGGAAAACGTCTGGGCCTCGATCCTGACGGGCGGGCCTGGTTTTATCCGCATCATCGACGAGGGTTCTCTTGAGTTCGAGGCCGGATTGATGGCCGAAGACATTCTCGGAGACAATCTTCGCTCAAACCCGAAAATAGGAATACTGGCGATCGAATTCGCCACCCGAATGAGAATGCGTCTCAACGGACGGGCGGAATTTACGGATGAACGGGTGGTCGTTCGCGCCGAGGAGGTGTTTTCCAATTGCCCGAAATACATTCAGGCCCGCAGTTGGAAAAAACGGGGATTTGCCGCCGGGGGCGGGTCAACGATCCGAAGATCAAAAAAACCGACCCCGAAGCAGAAAAAACTGATCGAAAAGGCCGACACTTTCTTTATCGCCAGTCGGCAAACGGAGGGCGGCGCGGACGCTTCGCATCGCGGCGGGAATCCCGGTTTTGTCCGTTTTTTGGATGAATCGACCCTGATCTTCCCGGATTACTCCGGCAATATGATGTTCCAGACCCTCGGGAATATCGAGCAGAACCCGCACGGCGGGCTTCTTTTTATCGACTTCAAAACGGGAACCACGCTCCAGTTGAGCGGAAAGGCCGGGATTATCTGGGACGAAAAGCTGTTCTCGCAATTTTCGGGCGCCGAAAGAGCGGTTCAATTCGAAATCGAAAAGATCATCGAAAGGAAAAAAGGAGTTCCCTTTTCGTGGGAATTTCTCTCTTATTCGCCGGCCAATCCGGAATGATTTGGGATTTCGGATTTGGAATCCCGGATTTTTTTTCCGACCTCCGGCCGGTTCATTAAGCTCTTGCTTCGGAAAAAAGCCGCATTCCCATTTTGTCGAGCAGGCGGGCGTCGCGGTCGGTTTCGGGGTTGGAGGTCGTCAGGAGTTTTTCGCCCATGAAGATCGAATTGGCTCCGGCCAGAAAACACATCGCCTGGGCTTCGTCCGACAACTGCAAACGGCCGGCGCTGAGACGAACCATCGAACCGGGCATCAGAATCCGGGCGGTGGCGATCATCCGGACAAAATCGAAAACGTCTAGATCGTCTTCATCGGCCAGCGGGGTGCCTTCGACCCTGACCAGTTGATTGATCGGAACGCTCTCGGGGTGCGGACTCTGATTGGCCAACTGCCGGAGCAGCGAATAACGGTCCTCTCTGGTTTCGCCCATTCCGATGATCCCGCCCGAACAGACCGTCACACCGGCGCGGCGAACGTTCTCCAAGGTTTTCAGCCGTTCGTCGTAAGTGCGGGTCGAGATGATCGAACCGTAGAATTCGGGCGACGTGTCCAGATTGTGATTATAGGCGGTCAAACCGGCTTCGGCCAACTTTTCGGCCTGATCTTCCCGAAGCATACCGAGCGTGCAGCAGGCCTCCATTCCGAGGTCGCGCACCCCCTTCACCATCTCCAGAACATTTTCGAACTGAACGCCGTCCGGCGCATCGCGCCAGGCCGCCCCCATGCAAAACCGGGTTGCGCCCGAAGACTTGGCCCGGCGGGCCGCTTCGAGCGTTTTTTCGACGCTCAGAAGCCCTTCTCTCTCAAGCCCTGTCTTATAATGGGCCGATTGCGGACAATAGGCGCAGTCTTCGGGACAACCGCCGGTTTTGATGCTGAGCAGTTGACATCCCTGAATCTCGTCCGGTTGGTGAAATTCCCGGTGTACGGTCTGCGCCCGGAAAATCAACTCCGGCAACGGCAGGTCGTAAATTTCCCCGATCTCTTCGATGTTCCAATCGTGTCTTATCATCTTTTGTAAATGGTCAATATTTGATCGTTAAGGTTCGACCGGCGCCCTGCAAAACAACAAATTACCGTCAATAATCAACGATCAGGGTTTAACATAATCCGTCCAGAGAAACAGATATGTCGCGTAAAGATTGATGATAAATGAAAAGATATAGGTAATCCATTCGAGAACGGTTATTTTTTTCGGGCTGTTTTCCAGCAAGATCAGGTAAAGCCACGGCAGGAGGATGATCGCATACCGGTATGAGAACTGCCATCCCCCGGCGTTTCCGTGAATCCAGAGCAGAAATGTCATGACGACGATCGAGACCCAGGCGGTGTATTTCAAAAATTTGTTCCGCGCTCCGAACCGGAGCGCGAAAAGCAAAAAAGGGCTGGCCATAATGATCGATCCGCCGAAACCGGTCGGAGTGTAAAAGGGATAACCGGCGACGCTTTTCCAGCCGGTCAGGAGCATCTCGGTGAAGTTGTAGGGAATGTAATAGATGGAAAAAATCCCGTAGCGATACCAGGGCTCGTCCAAAACGCCCGGGATATGCGAATGCCCGAAATCAAAGGGCGAATGAAACCGGACGTAATTGTAAACCAGAGTGGAGACCCCGAGCAGAAAAGGAACCAGGCAGAAACCGCCCCAACGGTTTAAGATCTCAGGCCATTTGGGATTTCGGATCTCGGATCCCGGATCTTTTTTCTCTTTCTCGGCCCGTTTTTTTCCGAGGGAGGGCATCCAAAGAAGGAACAGAAAAATCGGAGCCGTCAGGACGATCTCGGTCCGGTTGCCGAAAGCCAGCGCGAAAAAGGCGCCGGCGAGGATCGGTTTGCGGTCATAAACCGTAAAATAGATGGCCCCGAGTTCACCGAGCATGGCAAAGCCGAGCGTCAATTGCCAGGCTCCGGCCATCGTCAGATTCGTCCAGAACCAGGTTCCGAACATGATCCCCATCGCCAGCAGAATCCGTCTCGAAGGGGCGTGCCGGTAAAACCTCGAGATCAAAAACAAGAACAGGCAGTTGAGCGAAGCGAGAACGCCGGCGATAAAAGCGGCCGGCATTTTTTTGACGATGCCCCCGTATTTGAGGATCGAGAAAGGCATCATCGACAGCACACTGCCGTAGGGAAAGGCCGAATAATACTGCCCCTCGAACGGGATCATCTCGTTCAGCCAACTCGGCTGACGACCGGTGAAACCGATCCTCCCCCTCAGAAAATTCTCCGCCACGCGAAAGGTGTAATCGTAATAATACTGCGGTTCTGGATTGCTCAAATAATAGACGACCCCCGTCGCCAGAATCAGAATGATAAAAAGCAATTTCTTCCGGCGGGCCGAATCCCCTTCTTTTTCATTGATCGAGAAAATTTGTAAGAACATTCAATTCAACAGTCCGGGTTTTCCCTCCGGAAAGACAGATCTTTTTCAAAAAATCTCGGCTCCCGCTTCGGTGCGGCTCAAAAACCGTTTTTTGATCAACCGTGAACGGGAAAAACCCGTCTGAGGTGAGCGTCCGGGATCTCTTTTTGAAAATTTTTAATTCATTATTCGGTTAAACGCCTTCTTTGATCAGTTCGCGGCCCTTTTCGATCGCTTCGTCCAGATCGGTGATCCGACCGTCGAGTTGTAATTCGTAAACGGCTTTGAGGATCTTCCCGAATTGCGGCGACGGTTTGAGACCGAGTTCGATCAGATGGCGTCCCAAAAGGATAGGTTCCGGCGCTTTTTCCTCGACCTTCAATTGATGAACCCTTTCGATGAACCATTCCTGAGCTTCGGCCTTGAAACGTTTTTCTTCCGGCAACCAATCGGGATTTCTTCCGAGAGAATCGGCCCGCGCCACCCGGTACAGAAGATCCGGTTCGACCCTTTGAGCCAAACGCCGGAACGCCCCGTCGCCGATCTCGTCGCGGACCTTGTAGAACATTCCCGGTTTGAGATGATAACGGACAAGCTGAACCACCTGCTCGCGAACGTCAAAACCGCCGATGGTGTGGATATTAAGCTTGTCCAGAAAGGTAAGGGTCGGTTCGACGCCGGCCTCGTCGTGGGCGTGCGAACGCCACCGCCCGTCAAAAAAACGGGTCGTCGCCGGTTTGCCGAAATCGTGACAAAGCGCTCCGAGCATCACCGCCACTTTTTTCGGGTACGGGAGATCATCGATCAGTTTTCGGGCCTCATCGACGACCAGCCGGGTGTGATACCATACATCTCCAAGCTCAACCTCAAAACAATTTGACGAAAAGGAATCTGAACCTCTATGAACAAAATCTCTATCTCCTACGAACGACAAATCGAAATATACGAATACATCATCATCAACGGCAGACGTTCTCGCATCCATTACAATAACGGGTATGTTTACACCAGTTGCAAAGGGAAAAACGGAACCACCGGAGTCCATCGAATTATTATGGAGATCGTTCTGGGAAGGAAACTCGAACCCGGTGAGCATGTTCATCACAAAGACGGCAACAGGCAAAACAATTCCCCGGACAATCTCGAGGTCGTCAACGGCAGGGAGCACAATCGGGCCCATCTTATCGAGAGAAATCTTAAACATGATCCGGACAATTTCATCTGTAAGGGGTGCCGGAGTTCCGAAAAGCCACACAAGGCTCTGGGTTTCTGCCAGAACTGTTGGGCCAGCCGAAGAAGGAGAAAAAGAGCTGTCAGGCCCTGCGCCATCTGCCGGTTTGAGATCGGAAAGCCCGGTTACAAAAGGCTCTGCGTTTCCTGTTCCGCCGCCAGTTGGAATAACTGTCGGGTCTGCGGAAGAGCTCGTCAGGAACTCCCCCAGAGTAAGCGAAGTCCGATCAATGCCAAGGGCCTCTGCCACGCCTGTTACGAAAGATTCCGAAGGCAATGCCGAAAAGAGCCAGCCCTCCGGATGCCATTCTGATTCTTGCGGAACGCCGACCAGCGCCTCCATTTCGGGAAAAAGTTGCCGGACGACGCCCAGATCGTAAAGCCAACGAAGACCGATCGAAGGATTTTCGGCCTTCAAAAGCAGTTTTTCCATCTCGCCCCAGATGCGTTCCTTTGGCAGATCCGAGACATCGATCGAGCGGCAGAGTGCGACCGTTTCCGCGTCGATACCGAATTCGAACCGCGCCGCGAACTGCGCCGCCCGGAGAACGCGCAGAGAATCCTCGGCAAAGGTTTCTTTTGAAACGTGGCGCAAAACCCTCTTTTCGATGTCCCCGCGCCCGCCGTAAACGTCGATGATCTCGCCGGTCAGAATGTCTTTGAGGATGGCGTTGATGGTAAAATCGCGCCTATTTGACGCCTCGGCGAAACTCATTTCGGGATCGCCTTCGACGACGAACCCCTTGTGCCCGCGCGCCACTTTCCGCTCGCGGCGCGGCAGGGAGACATCCAGATCCTGCCCCAATTTATAGACCGTGAACGATTCGCCGACGGCATCGACGCGGCCCAGACTGCTGAGGATTTCCTTTAACTTTTTCGGTTCGACGCCGTAAACTTCGACGTCCCAGTCCTTCGGCTCAAGCCCCATCAGTTCGTCGCGAACGCATCCGCCGACGAGCATCGCCCGCCCGCCGTTCGCTTTAATGATCTCGGCAAGTTTGGTGATATGTGCAGGAATAATCATCGGAATAATAAATACTCTGTAAATAAAAAAAACTTAAGTTTTGTTAAATTTGTGATGGGTGATGAGTGATGGGTGATGGGATAAAACTTAATTGTCTGATTATCCGGATCTACTGTCTGATATTATCTGTTTAACTTTTCACCCATCACCCATCACCCATCACTAAACTCTAGTTTTTTTAATTTACGCAGTAATAAATTAACTCCGATAAATAATATCTGATTTGGACGAAACTTTGTAATTGATCGGTTCGGAAGGGATTAAAGTGGAAAAGTTTAAAGGTGAAAAGGTGAAAATGTTTTTGTCGATTCGAAGTTAAGAATCCCGTTTTTCGCCCGATCGGCAACGGTCGGGGACCGAAAAAACTTTTTCACCTTTTCACCTTTTCACCTTTAAACTTTTAAACACTTATCGCGGATTAATCCGCCCGTCCGGGACGATTCGCGGACGGGTGTTTCCGTCGGTTTTATTGACTGCGGGTTTTGATCCCTTAGTGTCGCTCTTCTTTTCCAGGCCTTTTCCCTGCTCATTCCGTTCGACGGTCGGCCTGTCCTTTTCAGATCGCGTTTTGGCGGCTTTCTTTTGAGCCGAAATTTTTTCGGGATCATTTTTTTCAGCCGACGTCGCCTTCTCCTTTTCAGATTTCGAAGTGCTAACGGTCGGCAAGGGTTTTCCCGAAGGAGATTGAACGACGGTCTCGCTTATTTTTTGAATCCTGTCGTCTTTCGCATTCTCCGGCGTATCGTTTCCCTTTTCGACCATATCGGCGACCTCACCGGTCTTATTTCGGGAAACGTTCCGGTTTTTTGGCGAAGGAGCCGTCTGAGATGATTTGGCCTCGCTCGGCCGATCCAAAATGTAAACGGCCGCCAAACCGCCGAAAGCCAATAAAAGAAGAATTCCCGCGATATAAATGAAATTCTTTTTTGCGGGTAAAGAGGCGGTCCGGGTATAGGCCGCAAAAGAATCCATAAATTGCCCGGCGGCGGCCGGTTCTTTTTGATCCGGCTCTTCGAAAATATCCTCGTCAAAATATTTGACCGATTCGAAAAAACGACTCCGATGGCGGGCGACAAAAACGGGCTCGACCAAAGCCGGAGATTCACTTTCGTCGGTTTCGGTCGGAATCAGGTCGGGTTCCGGCTCTTCCTCAACCTCCTTGTTGGTGATGTGAATGTCTTCAAAAAAGTCCCCGCTTTCGATCAGATCATCAAAAAAAGCCTCGTTTTCGACCGGGTCAATTTTCCCGGTCTCGTAAAACTCCGGTGCTTCTGCCGGTTCGCTTATTTCGACGGACTCTTCATAAAATTCGAAAACCGAATTTTCGGGTTCAACCGATTGGAGGCTCAGATCTTCGACTTCTGACGCCGGCACGGTTTCCAAAACCGGAACGGCTTCTAAAATTTCCGGCTCGGCAAATTCCTGTTCGGGTTTGTCCTCGTCCAAAGGATCGGCCGGCGGTTCCTCAATTTTCAACTCGAACCGAACTTCTTCGATCTCCGGTTCGATCGTTTCATTTTCCGAAAACTCGGATGCCGAAATTTCTGAAACGACCGGCTCCGGTAACGGCACTTCCTCTCCGGCGGCAAAACGTTCTTCGACCAGTTCCGGCTCGACCGTTTGAGGAACGGGAGCAACCGGCGGTTTCGGTTTCGATCGCCTTGCCAATTCATCCCGCACATCGAAACCGGTCGGCGTGGCGATGAGTTCGATGTGACGGAGCTGACGGACAAAATTATTGGTCGTCGGCGGGCGCATGTCGAGCCTGTGCTGAAAGGCTTCCCGCAAGGTGTAGGCCAGCAAAGCCCTTAAATTGAAATGCAGTTTTTCGACCTCGCTTTCCTTAAACGCGTATTTGGCGATGGCCTGAGGGTTCAGCGAAGTATAGGGCGGGTGGCCGAGAAGCATCTCATAAAAAACGACCGACAGGCTGTATATGTCGGACCGGAAATCAACCTTTTCATCGGTAAACTGCTCCGGCGAAAAATAGCGCAGAATTTCGGTTTTGGCATCGATTCCGTTGGCTCCCCTGACGACCGATCTCTGCCCGATCGCCCCGAAATCGTAATTTTGCAGTTTGACCTCGAATTTATCGTTTTCCGAATCGGTAAAATAAATATTGGCCGGATTGACCATCCGGTGAATGACCCCGGCGGCGTGGAGTTCCTCCAGCCCTTCGGCGATCTGACGGGCGATCCTGACCGCCTGCCTTTCCGAGAGCGGCGATGATTCCGTCAGATGATCGCTGAGACTCCGCCCCGGTATGTCCTCCAGAACAACGTAAAATTCGCCGTCCGCCAATTTCCCGAATTCGAAAAGGCGGGCGAGATTCGGATGGTTGATCCCGGCCACCGATTGCAGATCCTCTTTCAGATCGCCGGCGTCATCGTCCGCCGCGATAAATCTGATCAAAACGCTTTTTTCGGAAGCCAGATGTGTCGCTTTAAAAAGTTCGACGGGAGAGAAGGACTCAAATCTTGAATCTATCCTGTAACCTTCAACCACCTGACAATCGCCCTCTCTTGCCGGGGTTAAAGAGCCATGATCCTCAACAGCACAGATCGTAATTGAATCGTCATAACACTGCTGGCAAACAGAACAAATATTCATTTTATTCCACTCCCAATTTATGACTATCTCGGACTATGTTACGGCTTTTGAAGTTCCAGATGCAAATGTTTTTTCGCATCATCTCAAACCAAACCGGCCCACAGTTTTCATTTCGGCTTTTTTTGGACGCTGATTTTCGCCCCGGCGGTTGCAGTTTTTATTTCGGAAACAGAAAAGGCAGGCGCAAGACCTGCCCTTTCTACAAATCATCGAACGGCTTTGAATTATTTAAGACGATCCCTTAAAAACCCTTTCAACTGATCGGCGTTAACCCGTTCCTGTTCCCAGGTGTCGCGGTCGCGGACCGTGACGGTGTTGTCTTCGAGCGAATCGAAATCGACCGTCACGCAGAAGGGGGTGCCGACCTCGTCCTGACGGGCGTAGAGTTTGCCGATACTGCCCGTGTCGTCATAGACGGCGCGCATTGATCCGGTCAGGTCCTTTTTGATCTTCAGAGCCATATCGACGATCTCGTCCTTGTTTTTCTTCAGGGGCAAAACGGCCACTTTGATCGGGGCCAGATCGTGCGAGAGTTTGAGGACGACGCGGTCTTCTTTGACCGTGTAGGCGTCCATCAGAACGGCCAGCAGCGTCCGGTTGACGCCGATCGCCGGTTCGATCACATACGGGTAAAAACGCTTGTTGGTATAAGGATCGAAATACGAAAGATCGTCGGTCGAATCGGGATTGATCTGATTTCCCTCCTCGTCCACGGATTTTTTTGAATGGGCCTTTGTGTCGAAATCCGTCCGGTTGGCGATGCCCATCAATTCATCCCATTGTTTTTTCTCGTCCTCGCGTTCGGGAAAAAAGCGATACATTACATCAATCGTGCGCAGGGAATAATGCGCCAGATCTTCTTCGGGAACCTCATAAAGATAAAGATTATCTTTGGAAATTCCCAAACCGGTCAGCCAGTTCATATAATTTTCGACCCATTCTTCAAAGAATTCCGGCGCTTTTTCGGGATGACAGAAATACTCCATCTCCATCTGCTCGAATTCGCGCGTCCTGAGAATGAAGTTGCCGGGTGTGATCTCGTTGCGGAAGGATTTTCCGATCTGCGCGATGCCGAACGGCAGTTTCCGGCGGGTCGTGTTCAGGATATTGGCGAAATTGATGAAAATTCCCTGCGCCGTTTCCGGCCGGAGATAAGCCATTGATTGATAATCCTCGTCATCGGCCACCGCTCCGAGCCGCGTGCTGAGCATCGTCAGAAAGGGCCTGGGTTCGGTCAGATCGCACTGATCGGTTTCTCCGGGATGCTTTGAAGGCTTTAGCTCACATTGAGAATCCTCCAGTTTATCCGCCCGAAAACGCTTCTTGCAGGTCCGGCAATCGGTCATCATATCGTTGAAGGTCTCTTCGTGACCGCAGTATTTCCAGACCAGACGGTTCTGGATGATCGAAGAGTCAATGCCCTCTATGTCGTCGCGTTCGTGGACCATCCAGCGCCACCAGTTCTGTTTGATGTTGTTGGCCAGTTCGACCCCGAGCGAGCCGTAATCCCAGGCGCTTCCCAGACCGCCGTAGATCTCCGAAGCCGGAAAAACAAAGCCTCTGCGTTTTGATAAATTGACGATTGTTTCGATATTTTCTGCAGACATATTTAAATTTTGGATTTTAGATTTCGGATTTCGGATTTGTTTTTTTTTGCAAAATTTCCGATCCGTGATTTTTTTTAATCGCCCCCTTGGCCACTGCTCACTGCTTACTGCTCACTCAATTTCTGCTCACTGCTCACTCGAAGTGATGATTTTACAACGGGGAGTTGATAACTAACAAAGTGCAAAACAAAAAAACGGGACGACCGCTTTGGCCGTCCCGTTTTTTTGAAGATCGTTTGATCGGATCAACTTCCCTGCGGTACTGGCGTCGGAGCGCCCGGCGGAATCAGCCATAATTCGTATTCCGTGCTCGGACGGTTCCCCCATTGGGTGATGACGATCCGGCGCGGATCGACGCCCTTGGTGTTGACCAGGTAATCCATCGTTTTCTTGCTCAGTTTGTCAACCGTCCGGGTTCTCATGCTCTCGCGGTCGGTGCCCTGATACATGATGATGTAGGCCTGAGCGTCCGGATTGTTCTGCAGTTCGATGACGAAGTTGTCCAGACGGGCTTTGTCGTCGTCAAAAGCCTTCGATTCGAACTTATCGACCAGGATCGATTCGATCGGCGGAATCTTTTCGATGACGGTGCTGACCGGCAGGATCTGACGGCAGGAGGCGGCGTAAAGGCCGTCGCTGACGTCGACTTCGGCGCTGATCGTCTGACCGCCGAGACCGGCCGTGTCGACCGTAATGGCCGAAGTTCCCAAACCGCTGGTGATCTTGGCATTGCTCGGAGAAACCGTCCAGACGTAGTTCAAAGGCGTCGGATAGCTGAGCGCATCGACCGAAGCGAAGGTGATCAGATCGCCTTCAAGGACCTTGTCCGGCCCGTCAACCGACACGTTGTAAGGGCAGGCCTTGTATTCGGTTTTTTGTTCAATTTTGAGGCAGACGCAATTTCTGGTGTCTTTTCTGATCTCAACCTGTTTGACGAACGTTTTGCCGTTCGGGCCTTCGACCTCAAGGGTGTGAAAACCCGGAGTCAGGTAAAACTCGGCGCCTTCGTTAACCCCGCTCATCCCGAGAACCTGGCCGTCAACTTTTACGGTCAGAGGTTCGGGAGAGGTTTTGACGCTCAAGACACCGGTGTTCTTCGGCCTTTTTTTGTTTTCGTCGTCCTTGCCTCCGCCGGCGGCCAGCGCCGTCGTCAGGCCGATGGTCAAAATCAAACCAATCACGAACAGGAAATCATATCTGAATCTTTTCATCTTCTTGTCCTCAAATCTCTTGTCAAATACGGAAAGCGTCCGGAGGTAAAAGGCGCTTTCCGTCAAAAGGATCTCTAAAAAATATCAACCCGCCTTATTCTTCTTCCTTCCGTCCGAATTTCTTTCGGGCCGCCAGCCCAACTCCGGCCAGACCGGTTCCGAACAGTAAAAGAGTCATCGGTTCGGGAACGGGCGGAGGCGTCGGTGTCGGCGTCATGGTCGGCGTCGGCGTCGGCGTCATCGTCGGGGTCGGTGTCGGCGTCGGCGTCGGCGTCATCGTGGTCGGCGTCGTCGGGGTCGGGGTCGGCGTCGGCGTATCGTTACCGCCCGGAATGAAAGCCAGCGGAATGGCTCCCAAACCGAAGAACGGCCATTTCGGAATGCCGGGTTTGATGACCTCGATCGCCTCGACGCAATCGCATTCGGCATCATCGGTGATCTCTTCGGTGGTTATCGCAATAACGCGGTCGTCCTGCGGCGAGGGTGCGGCTGACTCTTCGGAATCTTTTTTGTCCTTGTCCCCGTCTTTTTTGTCCTTGTCTCCATCGCCGTCGCCATCACCGTCGCCGTCGCTGACGGTCAGACTGAAATTTTTTCTCGCCAAACGCAATTGAGAAAAACTCCCGGTTCCGGCCTTGCCCGGTTTGACGTTGACGACCTGAACGACCTGTTTGTATTTTACCGGTGCGGCGTTGATCGAGACAGCGGCCATCATCAACAAAACAAAGGTGATGGCCGAAAAAATTATTTTAAAATGTAAGTTTCTCATTTCTTTTACCCAGGCCGAAATTTTATCTTAAACTAATTTGTTTAACAAGCCTTAAAATCAACCAGATAGAACGTAAAGATAGGGTTCGCTCCAAACTATAGCAAATATTGGGAAAAATTGCACATTTTTTGGCTAATTCCGCAAAACCTGCAATTGAACCAAATTTTGAAATCCCGGTTATTCAACTCTAGAAGAAGTGCCAATAGCCTTCCGGTTCCAGAAAACAGACGATTTTTTTTGTTTTTCCGAAAAAAAAAATCGCAAACCGTCCGGACAAAAGAATTCGGCGGCGGGGTTCGCTTTTGAAATCCAAAAGTGATGAACCCCGCCGCCGAATCCGACTCATCGGACGCGCCCTTTAGCTTTGGGTGGCGCGGGCCTTTTCTTCTTTGAGCACGGCCTTGCGGGAAAGCTTGATCTTATTGCCCTCCTTGCCGATGCATTTGACCAGAACCTGCTGGCCTTCCTTGAGTTCGTCGCGAACGTCGCGGATCCGGCGGTCGGAAATCTCCGAAATGTGCAGAAGTCCGTCGACGTTCGGGAAGATCTCGACGAAGGCCCCGAAATCGACGATCCGCGAAACGGTTCCCATATAGGTTTCGCCGACCTCGGCCTCGGCCGTCAGAGCCTTGATCCGCTCGACTGCCAGTTTGGCGGCATCTCCGTCGGCGGTGGCGATCTTGATCGTTCCGTCGTCCTCGATGTCGATCTTGGCCCCGGTCTCCTCGGTGATCGAGCGGATGACCTTGCCGCCCGGGCCGATGACATCGCGGATCTTGTCGGGATGGATGTTCATCGTGATGATCCGCGGCGCGTAGGGCGAGATCTCCTCGCGCGGTTTGTCGATCGCCTGTTTCATCACTTCAAGAATATAAAGCCGTCCCTTGCGGGCCTGTTCCAGAGCTTCCTGGAGGATCATGGCGTTGATGCCCGATACCTTGATGTCCATCTGAAGCGCGGTGATGCCGTTTTCGGTTCCCGTCACCTTGAAGTCCATATCGCCGTAATGATCCTCGGCTCCGGCAATGTCGGACAGGATGGCGTAACGGTTTTCTTCGAGAACCAGACCCATGGCGACGCCCGCCACCATTTTCTTGATCGGCACGCCGGCGTCCATCAGCGAAAGACAGCCGCCGCAGACCGAGGCCATCGAGGAAGAACCGTTCGATTCGGTGATGTCGGAAACGATCCGCAGGGTGTATGGAAATTCCGTATCGTCGGGCAGAACGGCCTGGAGGGCCCGTCGGGCCAGATTGCCGTGGCCGATCTCGCGGCGCGACGTCGAACCGAAACGCCCGGCTTCGCCGACCGAATAGGGCGGGAAATTGTAATGAAGCATAAAGCTCTTGCGGACCTCGCCGGTTTCCAGATCATCGACGAACTGTTCGTCGGTCTTGGTTCCGAGCGTGGTCGTGACGATCGCCTGGGTTTCGCCCCGGGTGAACAGCGACGATCCGTGAACGCGCGGCAGCCATCCGACCTCACAGGAGATCGGGCGGATCTCGCCGAACTTCCGGCCGTCGGGTCGCCTCCGGTTCCCGAGAATGTCCTCGCGGAAGATCTTTTCCTTGAGATAACCGAAGATCCGGCCGGCCATCGTCCGTTTTTCCGGATTGTCCTCCGGATAACCTTCGACCACCTCTTTTTTCAAAGCGTCAACCGCCGCATAGCTGGTCAGTTTGTCCTTGCCGGTCGAATCGAGCGCTTCGCGCATCGGGGTCGAATATTTTTTCTCGATCTCTTTGACCATCTTGTCATCGAGTTTCGGAGTTTCGAACGTTCTTTTGGTGATGTCCAGAGCCTTGTACAACTCTTTTTGCCAGAGGCACAGACGCTTGATCTCCTTGTGGGCGACCATCATCGCTTCGACCATGATCTTCTCCTCGACCTCGCCCGCTTCGGCTTCGACCATGACGATCGCCTCCTCGGTTCCGGCGACGATCAGATCGAGGCTCGACTCGCGTCTTTCCTCAAAGGTCGGATTGATCAGATAACGGCCGTCGATCAGACCGATGCGAACGCCGGCGATCGGGTTGACAAACGGAATGTCCGACAGGAACATGGCGCAGGAAGCGCCCGTGATGGCGATCACATCCGGGTCGTTCTCGGAATCCGATGAGATGACGGTGCCGACGATCTGGGTTTCATTTTTATAACCGTCGGGAAAGAGCGGCCTGACCGGACGGTCGATCAGCCGGCAGGTTAGAACTTCTTTTTCATTGGGACGGCCTTCGCGCCGGAAGTAGTTTCCGGGAATCCGTCCGGCCGAATAGGTTGACTCTCTGTATTCAACGGTGAGGGGAAAGAAGTCGAGTCCTTCTTTCGGGGTCTGTGAGCTGACGGCCGTCACCAAAACCATCGTTTCTCCGTAGGTGATGACAACGGCGCCGTCCGCCTGTTTGGCGACCTTTCCGGTTTCAACGATCAATTCCCGGTCGCCTAATTTGATAGATTCTTTCAGATATTTTTTCTTTGACATGTTTTCCTCTTACTTCAAGCGATCCGGCGAATTGCGAAAAGGTGCGTTCATTCTTTTTCGTTTTCAGTCGTGATTTTCGCATTTTCAAAATTCTCATTCGGCAGACATTTATCACAATCCGGCCGTTTCGCTCGCTTCAAAACCAAAAGCGGCAAGGACTATCCGTGATGCCCTGCCGCTTTTAGATCGTCTAACTACGATAGTTCTCTTTCACCGGTCCGGCTCAAATGGCTGTCACGTTCAGCAACCGGAGGGCAAATTCTTCGAGAGAACTTTATTTTTCTAATGACTCGAAGAGGTCAGTTCCTTATAAGGTGAAAAAGTTTAAATGTTTAAAAGTGAAAAAGTTTAGCCTTACGAAAAAAACGTCTTTTCGAAATTATTAACCTTTTTCACCTTTTCACCTTTTCACATTTTCACCTTTATCGTCTTAATCCCAATTTCTTGATGATTTCGTGATATTCGCTGATATTTCGGCGTTTGAGATAATCAAGCAATTTTCTTCGGCGAGAAACCATTTTCAGTAATCCTCGGCGCGAGTGATTGTCTTTTTTGTGAACCTTGAAATGTTCGGTCAATTCATTGATCCGCTGGGTTAAAAGCGCGATCTGAACCTGCGACGATCCGGTGTCGCCGTCGTGCGTTTTGTATTCGTTAACTATCTGTTCTTTTACTTCTTTGGCTGTTGACATAATTACTAAATTCAGCTTCTCTCCTTATGGACGCAGTAACTCCGCCTTTTTCTGAAAAAACGCGGTAACCACGTATAATTTTTTTTTATTTTCAATAGTATATTGAAAATTGTCAATGTCATTTAACATTTATCAATCATCATTCATCAAGACCGGGGATTCTCCGACGGGTGATAAATGATAACTGATAAATGTCAAATGTTCGCCGCCCGCTCTTTTTCGAAAAACTCCTCCATGAACTTGGTCGAAAATTCGCCTTTCTGGAATTTCTCGTCGTCCATGATCTGAAGATGGAGCGGAATGGTCGTCTTGATCCCCTCGATCACCATCATCCCGAGCGCCCGTCTCATCCGGCGGATGGCCAGTTCGCGCGTCCGGGCGTGGACGATCAGTTTGGCGATCATCGAATCGTAATAAGGCGGCACGAAATACCCCGGATAAACGGCCGTATCGACCCGCACGCCGGGCCCGCCCGGAATGTTAAAGGCCGTGATCAGCCCCGGACTCGGCGTAAATTTGACCGGGTCCTCGGCGTTGATCCGGCATTCGATCGAATGCCCGACAATCTGAACGTCATCCTGCGTGTAACCGAGTTTATCTCCCTCGGCGATCCGGATCTGATTGCGGACTATGTCGGCCAGGGTGACCATCTCGGTGACCGGATGCTCGACCTGGATCCGCGTGTTCATCTCCATAAAATAGAAGGAATCGTCCTCGTCCAGCAAAAATTCAAAGGTTCCGGCGCTCGAATAACCGATCTCCTGGCAGGCCTTGACGGCGACGGCTCCCATCTGCTCCCGCAATTCCGGCGAGATGGCCGGCGAGGGCGCTTCTTCCAGAAGCTTTTGATGACGCCGCTGAATCGTGCATTCGCGCTCGCCCAGATGGATGCAGTTGCCGTACTCGTCGGCCAACACCTGAATCTCGATGTGGCGCGGCCGTTCGATGTATCTTTCGATGTAAACGCTGCCGTTCTTAAAAGCCGCCACGGCCTCGGCCTGCGCGTTGTCGAGCTGAGAGGTCAGGTCCTCTTCCCGCCTTACGATCCGCATGCCGCGTCCGCCGCCTCCGGCCGCCGCTTTGATGATCACCGGAAAACCGATCTCTCTGGCCAGGCGGGCCGCTTCTTCGGCGCTTTCGATCGGATCGGGACTGCCCGGCAAGATCGGAACGCCGGCCTCGGTCATCGTCCGTCTGGCCTCGACCTTGTCGCCCATCATCTTGATCACCTCGGGGCGCGGACCGATGAATTTGATGTTGCAGTCCTCGCAAACCTTGGCAAAGGTTTCAGATTCGGCCAGAAATCCGTAGCCCGGATGAATGGCATCGACATTGGTGATCTCGGCCGCGCTGATGATGGCCGGGATATTCAAATAACTCTGCGCCGAAGGAGCCGGACCGATGCACACCGCCTCGTCGGCGTATTTGACGTGGAGAGCCTCCTTATCGGCTTCGGAATGAACCGCGACCGTGCGAATGCCCATCTCGCGGCAGGTCCAGATGATCCGGATGGCGATCTCTCCGCGATTGGCGATTAAGATTTTGCGAAACTCCCTTTGACTCATTGCCTGTTAACCACAAAGACACAAAGGACACAAAGGAATATTGTTTAGGTCTTTGTGTTCTTCGTGCCCGGGTGGTGAAATTTCATTTATTTCCTGATCCCGAAAAGCGGCTGACCGTATTCGACCGGCTGACCGTTTTCGACGTAAACTTTGACGACCTCGCCGGAAACCTCGGCCTGAATCTCGTTCATCAACTTCATCGCCTCGACGATACAGACGACCGAATCGGGCGAAACCGAACTTCCCTCTTTGACATAAGGCTCTTTATCAGGTCCGGGAGCAGAATAAAACGTTCCGACGATCGGCGAAGTGATCTGATGCAGATCCTCGGCCGGCGAAGCCTCCGATTCGCTTGCCGGTTGGGCCGTAGCTTCCTGAGAAACGGGGGCCGGTTGAGCGGCAACCGGCGCGCCCGAAGGAATATTGGTGAACGGTTGGACGGCCTGAACGATCTGGGCCGGAGCCGGATTCTTGCTCAAACGGACCCGGATGTTCTCGTTCTCAAACTCAAAATCAGTGAAACCGTGTTCGTCAACCAGTTCGGCAAGTTTCTGAAGTTCCTTCATATTGAGGGAGGGTTTTGCCCCCTTCTTCTTGCCCTTTCCCCCTCCGGCAGATTTTTTTCCGCCGGTTTCCTCGATCTCTTCAGCTTTGGCCGAACCTAAGTTTTCGCTCATCTTGACTTTGCTCCTTGATTATTTAACCTTTCGCCGCTAACTCGTAAGGATTATCAACCAATTCTATCACAGCCATTTCGGCGTTGTCGCCGTTGCGCCGTCCGAGTCTGATGATGCGCGTGTAACCGCCGTTCCGATCTTTGTAACGGGTGCCCAGCTCGTCAAACAGACGCTGGACCGCTTTGACGCCGGCGGTTCTTTCGATTTTCTCCTTGGCCTCGCCCTTGCCCCCGCGAAAACGGCTTTGCTCATTCTTGAAGTTGTGGTTTCCGGCGTGGAAATATCGGGCCGCCTGACGGCGCAGATGAACCTTTTTGGCCGCCGCGTCGTCGCCGGTGATGTTCTCGGCCTTGCGCGCCAGCGTAATTGCTTTTTCGACAAAGGGGCGGAGTTCTTTGGCCTTCTGAACCGTGGTAACGATATGTTCCTTATCGGAATTGACCAGAGAGGTCGCCATGTTCCGCAGCATCGAGATCCGATGCGCGGTCGTTCTGCCTAATTTACGATGTGCTTTTAAATGTCGCATAGCTTTATTTTGTCCAAAAATGTTCGGAGTTCTCCGAGTGAATCCCGACTTTTGGCGGAATTCAAAAATCAAAACTCCGAACTCATCATTTTATAAGTCCCTGCCGCCCGAGCCGGGAATCGGATTTCCCTGCTCGTCGAAATCCATACCGAAATCCAGTCCCATTCCGTGGAGCAGATCCTTGATCTCGGTCAGAGATTTCTTGCCGAAATTCTTGGTGTTGAGCATATCTTTTTCGCTCCTCCGGATGAGATCGCGGATGGTCCGGATGTCGGCGTTTTTCAGACAGTTGTAAGACCGCACCGAGAGTTCGAGTTCATCGACCGAACGATCCAGAAGATCGTTGCGCAGAAGCGGCGGACGGGCGATGTCTTCGAATTTGTAATCCTCTTCTTCCTCTTCGAAGTTGATGAAGATCGACATATGATCCTTGACCAGTTTGGCGGCCAGCCCGATCGAATCTTCGGGTTTGACCGAACCGTCGGTCCAGACCTCGATGGTCAGTTTGTCGAACTCGGTATTTGATCCCTGCCGGGTCTTGTCGACGCTGTAATTGACCTTTTTGATCGGCGTGTGAACCGAATCGATCGGGATGTAACCGACCGACAGATCCTCGTCGTTGTTGAATTCGGCCGAAACGTAGCCGCGCCCCCGCTGGAGGCGCATCTCGACGTTCAGTTCGCCGTTGGAGCTGATGGTGGCGATGTGAACGTCTTCATCGAGAATTTCGACGTCGCCGTCATGCTCGATGTCGGCGCTGGTCACTTCTCCGGCTCCGCTCTTCGAAATAGTCAGGGTTTTCGGGCCCTCTCCGTGGAGTTTGAAGGGGATTTGCTTGAGATTCAAAATGACGTCAGTGGCATCTTCAACCACCCCCTTAATGGATGAAAATTCGTGTTCGACGCCCTCGATCTTTACCGCCGTAACGGCCGCTCCCTCGATCGATGAAAGCAGAGCCCGTCGCAGCGAATTGCCGATTGTCGTTCCGAAACCGCGTTCAAAAGGCTGGGCGTAAAATTTTCCGTATCGCTCGGTCAAAGTGTCCGACTCCACCTGTAAACGGCTCGGCATTTGGAAATCTGTCCAATTATTGTTTTGTGTCATACTCTCTTTTTATAAAGTTGAAGAGTTCATCCGGTTCGGCGAGTGGAGCTTTCAAAAATTATTATGAACGCTCCGCGAACTCTCCGAACCGGACAAACTCTATAAACTACTTGCTGTAAAGTTCGACGATCAATTGTTCGTTGATATTTGCATCAATGTCTTCGCGCGTCGGCAGGGCCGAAATAGTCACGCTCAAATCCCCCTCGGACGTGGAGATCCAGGAGGGACGACCGCGACCGACAGCCGTTTGCCAGGCGCCTTCGACATGCGGATTTTTATGACTCTTATCCTTGATGCTGACGACATCACCGACCTTGACCTGAAAGGACGGAATATCTACTTTTCGCCCGTTGACCTGAACGTGGCCGTGATTGACCAGTTGCCGGGCCTGTCGGCGGGAAGTCGAAAAACCCGCGCGGTAGACCGTGTTGTCCAGCCGGCGCTCCAGCAAAAAGAGAAGATTTTCGCCCGTAATACCCTTTTGCCGCGAGGCTTTTTCGAAATAATTGCGGAATTGTTTCTCCAGTACGAAGTAAATGCGCTTGACCTTCTGTTTTTCCCGAAGCTGAAGACCGTAACCGGCCAACGCCTTGCGTCTGCGATTGGCACCATGCTGACCGGGAGGGTTCGTTCCGCGTTTCTCGATCGCGCAGGACGGTTTAAAACACCGGTCGCCTTTCAAAAATAATTTTCCACCTTCGCGGCGGCACAAACGGCACACCGCATCTCTATATCTAGCCACTTATTGTTTTGCCTCCAAAAAGGCGATGGGGATTTTGGAGTTTTGATTGCCGATTTTGGATTGTTTTTATCCAAAACCTTCAAATTCAAAATCACCGTTTCGCCATTCTAATGGAAAAGTTTACGGACAAACATTTTGATTGCCCTTCTTCCTTTCGATATTTAATTAATAAAAAATCTTATAAAACCGATGCAGATCTTTCCGGGTCGGAAAAATCCAAAACCCGAAATCTAAAATCCAAAATCGTCACACTCTTCTGCGTTTCGGGGGCCGACATCCGTTGTGCGGCACCGGCGTCGTGTCCCGGATCGAGGTGACGCGGATTCCGGCGTTGTTGATGGCGCGGATGGCCGATTCGCGGCCGCCGCCCGGGCCTTTGACCCGAACTTCAACTTCGCGCATCCCGACGTCGATGGCCTTGCGGGCGACCTCATTGGCGGCCTGCTGGGCGGCGAACGGAGTCCCTTTGCGCGAACCGCGGAAACCGCGCGCGCCCGAAGACGACTGAGCCACCAGATTTCCCTCGGTGTCGGTAATTGAGATCAACGTGTTGTTAAAAGATGCGGAAATATGCACGATCCCGGCCGGAATATTCTTTTTCTCTTTTTTCCGAAAAGTCTTCTTCTTTCCTGTTGCCTTTTTTTGTTTCTTTGCCATAGCTTTCTTTCAGTAAGCGGTGATCTGTAAGCGGAAAGCAGAAAACAGTTTTCATACTGCTTACGGCTGACCGCTGACGGTTCACCAAATCCTATTTCTTACCCGGCGCTTTCTTCTTGGCGACCGCGGCTTTGCGGGGACCTTTTCTGGTCCGGGCGTTGGTGCTGGTTCTCTGACCGCGCACCGGCAAACCGCGACGGTGCCGCAGTCCGCGGTAACAGCCGATGTCCATCAAACGCTTGACGTCCATCTGAACGCGCTTGCGAAGATCGCCTTCGACGTTGCCCTGATTGTCCAGGATCGTTCTGATCCGCGTCAGTTCCTCTTCGCTGAGATCCTTGATCTTGGTGTCAAGATTGATGTCGGCTTCTTCCAAGACAGCCGTCGCGCGCGATTTACCCACGCCGTAAATGTAGGTCAAACCGATCTGCGCCCTTTTTTGTGGTGGTAAATCAACCCCTGCTATACGAGCCATATTTCTCTCCTGATTTTGGGTTTTAGATTTTGGATTTTGGATTTGTTTTCGACAAAACAATCCCAAAATCGGCAATCAAAAATCCAAAATAAACCTATCCTTGCCGTTGTTTGTGTTTCGGGTTTTCGCAAATTACCCGGACAACGCCTTTACGATGAATAACCTTGCACTTGTCGCACATCTTTTTGACAGAAGGACGAACTTTCATGATCTTTTCCTCACACTACGCATCCCGCGCTTACTTATAACGATAGGTGATCCGCCCGCGACTCAGATCGTAGGGCGAAAGTTCCACCAACACCCGGTCGCCGGGCAGGATGCGGATGAAATTTTTCCGCATTTTGCCGGAGATATGAGCCAGCACCTGATGCTGGTTGTTTTCCAGTTCAACTTTGAACATGGCATTCGGCAACGTCTCCAGAACCGTTGCAGTTACTTCTATCGCTTCTTCTTTTGACATAAACTCTTTTTAGCCCAATTTCTCTGTTGATGGACAAATCGTAGATGTTATCGTTTTTTTCGCGATAAATCAAGTTAAGCCGAGACGCTTTCCGATTTTTCGTCCTTCAGTTTTTTCTTCTGATCTTTGGTCAGGGTCAGGATCTCCGGCCCCTCTTCGGTCACCGCCACCGTATGTTCGGCGTGGGCGCTCTGCAGGCCGTCGGCCGTTACGACCGTCCATTTATCGTCCAGAGTCCGGGTTTCGTGCGTTCCCAGATTGAGCATCGGTTCGATGGCGAACACGTAACCGGCCCGGATCTTTTCTCTGGTCCCGCGCCGTCCGTAATTCGGGATCTGCGGCGATTCGTGCATATTGCGGCCGATGCCGTGCCCGGTGTAATCGCGGACGATGCCGTAACCGTATTTCTCGGCGTGTTCCTGAACGGCCGCCCCGAGGTCGCCGACTCTTTTGTTAGGCCGGCATTCAAGGATTGCCAGATCGAGACATTCTTCGGTAACGCGGATCAACTGCTTGAGTTCGTCGCCGATCTCGCCGACCGGAATGGTCGTCGCGGTGTCGCCGACAAACCCCTGATAAGTGGCCGCCATATCCAGAGAAACTATGTCGCCTTCCTTTAAGGGAATGTCATTGGAAAAACCGTGGACGATCTGTTCGTTGACCGAGGAGCAGATGGCGAAGGGAAACGGAACCATCCCGTGCGGTCGGTAGCCGATAAAGGTCGGAATGGCGCCGGCGTCCCGCATCATTTTCTCGGCCGCCGCGTTCAACTCCAGCGTGGTGATGCCCGGCGCGACCATGGCCCGCAGAGCCTCGCGCACCTCGGCGATCAATTCACCGACTTCACGCATCCGGTCGAGATCCTTTTTCGATTTGGCTATTATCATACCTTTCCCCAGCAACAAACGGCCGCAATTGCTTAAAAACGCGCCGAGTTTTTCTTCCATGAACATCCCCTGCCGATCCCGGCCCGGTCGCAGTTTTCCGCTTTTATACGAGAGCGGCTCTTCCGGTAAAGTCCTAGACCAGTTTTTCCAGTTCTCCGTAGATCTCCTCCAGATCTCCTTCGCCCCGGATCTTTTCAAGACGACCGGAATTTTCGTAATAATCGATCAGAGGCTTGGTGTTCTCCTCGTAGGTCGAAAGCCGGGTCTTGACGCTCCCTTCGTTGTCATCCGCCCGGTGGTTCAATTGCGCTTCCGGGTGAAGATCGCAGACGTTATCCCGTTTCGGCGGTTTCGAATAAATATTGTAGATCTCGCCGCAAACCGGACACGAACGCCGTCCGGTCAGACGTTTGAGCAATTCCTCCCGAGGAACATCGACCTCGATGGCGTGGATCGTCCTTCCCTGCTCTTCGGCCAGTTCTTCGAGTTGGGCGGCCTGAACCGCGGTGCGGGGATAACCGTCCAGAATGTAAGCCCCGTTCTCTCGCGCCGTTCTCTCGCGGACGATCTGAAAGGTCAGTTCGTCGGAAACCAGCTTGCCGTCCGCCATGATCTCCTGAACCTCGCGGGCCAGGGGCGTGTCGGAGTTTTTCATCTCGCGGAACATATCGCCGGTCGAGATCTGAGGAATTCCTTTTCGTTCCTGCAAAAGCCTGGCCTGGGTTCCCTTTCCCGCTCCGGGAGCGCCGATCAGGACGATTATCTTTTTCATAACAATGAACAAACAAGGACTATGGAAAACGACCATTCAAAAAATCGAATAAATCCAAAATCCAAAATCTAAACTCCAAAATCGACTCAGCTTCTTCTTCCCCGAAGGCGCGATCCGGCGCCGAGGAAGCCCTCGTAATTCCGCATCACCAGCTGGGCCTCGATCTGCGCCACCGTATCCATCGCCACCCCGACGATGATCAGCAAAGATGTGCCGCCGAAGTAGAATTGATACCCGAGACCGGTGGGAAGCCAGCTCAAACCCGGCGTGGCCGTAAAGAAGGCGTCCAGCGACGCTCCGACGAAAGGCAAACGGGCCACCTTGAAACCGCTCAAAAGGATCTGCGGCACGAAACAGACGAAGGCCAGATAAATCGCCCCGACCGTCGTCAGACGGGTCATGATCGTATTGAGGTAATCGGCCGTCGGCGCTCCCGGACGTATTCCCGGAATAAACCCGCCGTGCTTTCTCAGATTGTCGGCCACATCATCGGTGTTGAAAACGATCGTGATGTAGAAGAAAGTAAACAGAACGATCAGCGAGATGAAGACCAGTTCGTAATACGGATCGCCACCGTGAAACTGCTGGAAAAACGCGTGGATCTTGGCCCAGACGGTATTCGGATTGTTCGGGTCGGGAGGCAGTGCCGAAAAAATCGTTTGCGGCATCGCCAAAACCGACGAAGCGAAGATCACCGGAATAACGCCGCCCATGTTCAGCTTGAGCGGAAGACTGGTTTCCTGACCGCGATAGGTCTGATTGCCGACCCGGCGGCTGGCGTAACTGATGGCCACGTTTCGGCGGGCCGATTCGACGTAAACGATCAACGCGATGAGCGCCACTAAAACGACGATCAAAAAGACGACTCCGAGCGTTTGCAGCGGGTCTCCGTCCTTGATCCTCTCGGAGATCTGGGCCACGCCGCGCGGCAAACCGATGATGATACCGGCGAAGATCAGCAACGAGATTCCGTTGCCGACGCCGCGTTCGGTGATCTGTTCGCCGAGCCACATGACGAAGATCGTTCCGGTCGTCAAAGTGACGATGATCAGCAATGTCGGCCACCAACCGGGCGGGATAACCCCGTTGCGGTTGAGCCAGGTGGCCACGAAAAATGACTGGACGGCGCACAGCCCGACAGTCAGATAACGGGTCCACTGGTTGATCTTCTGCCGTCCGACCTCGCCTTCTTCCTGAATCTTCTTCATCTGCGGCGAAAGCACCGGCATCAACTGCATGATGATCGACGCCGTGATGTACGGCATAACGCCCAGCGCGAGAACCGAGATGGTCCTGAAATTTCCGCCCGAAAATAAATCGAGAACGCCGAGAAGGGTTCCGGCAACTTCGCCCCAGACCTGTTCGAGTCGGGCGGAGTTGATTCCCGGCGCGGTCACGTGCGCTCCCAAACGATAAATTGCCAGCATTGCGAGCGTAAACAAGATGCGCTTGCGCAACTCGGGAATTTTGAACATATTTTGGACGGCGCTGAAAAACTTATCCATACTTCTCCTCTTCGGGTTATCCTAAAATTTTTTAGCTTTCGCTTTTCTCTTCCCCGCCGGTTTTCTCGATCACCTTGACGGTTCCGCCGGCCTTTTCGATCTTTTCGCGGGCGGCTTTGGTAAAGCGGTGGGCGCTGACATTAAGCGCTTTGGTAACCTCTCCGTTGCCGAGAATGACCAGATCGTGTTTGGCCTTTTTGATCAGGGCGCGTTCGTGCAGAATTTCCGGGGTGATCTCGTCGCCCGCGTTGAAATTCTCTTCCAGTTTGGCCAACGAGATCTCCAACCATTTTTTCTTGAAGATGTTGGTGAAACCGCGTTTCGGCAACCGGCGCTGCAAAGGCATCTGACCGCCTTCGAAACCGGGTCTGCTGGAATATCCCGAACGCGATTTTTGTCCTTTATGTCCGCGGCCGGCGGTCTTGCCGAGTCCCGAACCGGGACCGCGCCCGACTCTTTTTTTCTTGTGCGTCGAGCCTTTGGCCGGACGCAGATTGTTAAGTGCTAATGCCATTTTTCTTTCCTCAATAAAAATTGTAAATGGTAAATAGTGAATGGTAAATGGCGCGATCCGAATTTATCCGACAATCCGCCATTTACCGTTGACTATTTACCATCAACCGAAGCTTATTCGACAATTCTCAACAGATGCGGGATCTTTTCCACGATGCCGCGCATCGAGGGACTGTCCTCCCGTTCAACGATTTGATTGAGTTTGGTGATCCCCAGACTCTTGACGATCGTCTTCTGTTTCTTCGGATAACCGATCATACTCTTGTAGTACTGGATTTTGATGGTTCCGCCGTTTTTTTGGTTTTCTTCTTTCTTAGCCATATTTCCATTTTGGATTTTAGATTTTGGATTTTGGATTGAGGAATCGGAATAACAATCCAAAATCCAAAATCTAAAACCTAAAATCAACTGAGTTCTTCCACCTGTTTGCCGCGCAGACGGGCGACTTCCAACGGGTCCTTCATCCGCATCAGGCCGTTGAAGGTGGCGCGGATGACGTTGTGCGGGTTGCTGGAGCCGAGAATCTTGGTCCGAACGTTGTGGACCCCGAGAGCCTGCAGGATCGGACGCACCGCGCCGCCGGCGATGACTCCGGTTCCCTCGGCCGCCGGTTTCAACAAAACCCTTCCGGCGCCGTATTTGCCGATGATCTGATGCGGCAGAGTGCCTTCGATCAGCGGAACGCGGATCAGATTCTTTTTGGCCGACTCGACCGCCTTTTTGATCGCATTGGGAACCTCTTTGGCCTTGCCGGTGCCGAAACCGACGTGTCCGGCCTCGTCGCCGACCACGACCAGCGCGGCGAACGAAAGGTTTTTACCGCCCTTGACGACCTTGGTCACGCGGTTGACGGAGATCAACTGGTCGTTGAGGACCAGACCGTTTGGAGAAATTCTTTGTCTGTTAGCTTTCATTACTTTCTTCTTTTTCCTTATCGGCCGATTCGTTCTTGTTCAAACCGGCTTCTCTGCTCGCATCCAAAAGAGCCTTGACGCGCCCGTGGTAAACGTATCCGCCGCGGTCGAAAACGACCTGTTCGATCCCGGCCTTGATCGCCCGCTCGGCGATCGCCTGACCGACCTTTTTGGCCGCCTCGACGTTGCCGCCGCTCTTTAAACTCATGTCCTTTTCGGTGGTCGAAGCCGAAGCCAGCGTGCGGCCGTTTTCATCATCGATCACCTGAGCGTAGATGTGGTTCAAACTGCGATAGACCGCCAGGCGCGGACGCTCCGCCGTCCCGTGCACTTTTTTGCGAATGCGGCTGTGAACCCCGCGTCTGATTTCTGCTTTAGTATTCTTTGCCATAATTCCATTTTGGATTTTAGATTTTGGATTTTAGATTGAGGAACAAAGTCCAAAATCCAAAATCCAAAATCTAAAATCGGATTATTTTCCTGCCTTTCCGGGTTTGAGCCGATAATAACGGTCGGCGTAGCGAACGCCCTTGCCTTTGTAGGCGTCGGGTTTGCGCAGCCGATGAAGTTCGGCGGCCACCTGGCCGAGCAGTTGTTTGTCGATTCCGCTCAACGTCAGGGTTAACTGATACTGGTTGATCTGCGTCTTGGCGGCCATTCTCTCCGTCTTGGCCTCGATCCCGTCCGGCAGAACGTATTCGATCGGATGCGAATACCCGAGCGCGAAAACGATCTTCTTGCCCTGCACCTCGGCCTTGTAACCGACGCCGACGACGTCCATATCTCTGGTAAATCCTTCCGTAACACCGACCACGGCGTTGTTGGCCAAAGCCCTCGCCAATCCGTGCATGGCCGAAAGGTCCTCGGCAGCCCGTTCGGCCACCAGAGTTCCGTCTTCCTCTTTGAACTTAACGCCCTTCGGAATCGGACTCTTCAATGTGCCTTTGGGGCCTTTGACCTCGAGTTCGTCATCTTTGATCGAAACCGTCACCCCTGACGGTATGGTTATCGGTTTTTTTCCTACACGCGACATAACTTTCCTCATTTTAGATTTTAGATTTTAGATTTTGGATTGAGGAATAAAAATCCAAAATCCAAAATCTAAAACCCAAAATCAATAGACTTCCGCTAAAATTTCTCCGCCGACGTTTTCCTGACGGGCCTGTTTCCCGCTCATCAATCCCCTTGAGGTGGAAACGATGTTGATTCCGTAACCTCCGAGAACTTTCGGCACGTCTTTTGATCCGACGTAAACCCTTCTGCCCGGACGGGAAACCCTCGATAAATGGGTGATCGAAGAAATGCCTTTGGCGTCGTAGCGCAAAAAGATGCGGATCATATATTTGGGGCCTTCGCCCTTGGTCACGTAGTTGTTGATGTAACCTTCTTCTTTCAAAATTCGCGCCACTTCCAGCTTCAATTTCGAGCCGGGAATATCCACACGCTGATGATTCGCCGCAATCGCGTTGCGAATTCGCGTCAGCATATCTGCAATTGGATCTGTCATTACTTATTTTACTCCGTAAAATTTATTTTGGATTTTAGATTGCCGATTTTGGATATTCCTTTTCAATCCAAAATCTAAAATCCAAAATCTAAAATCGCTTTACCAACTTGATTTAACGACGCCCGGGATCTGTCCTTCGAGGGCCAGTTCTCTTAAGGCGACGCGGGAAACGCCGAACTTGCGCAGATAACCGCGCGGACGACCGGTTTGCGAACAACGATTGCGAACCCTGACCGGGCTGGCGTTGCGGGGCAGTTTCTGCAATTTGTACTGCGCGGCATCAACTTCCTCCGGGGTCGATTCCGGATTGTTGATGATCTTCTTCAGAGCGGCACGCGTTTCGGCGTACTTCGCCACGGTCTTTTTGCGTTTCTCGTTTTTTACAACTTTGCTGATCTTAGCCATAATTTCCTTTATCTAAATCTGCCGGATCTTACATTGATCCAAAACTTATCTTCCCTGACGGAACGGCATTCCGAGCGCCTTCAGAAGGGCGCGGGACTGTTCGTCGTTGGGCGCGGTCGTTACGATCGAGATGTTCATTCCGCGCGTTTTGTCAACCTTGTTGAAATCGATCTCGGGAAAGATCAACTGTTCCCGAATTCCCAGAGTGTAATTGCCCCGTCCGTCAAAGGCGCGGGACGAAATGCCCCGAAAATCGCGGACGCGCGGCAGAGCCACCGAGATCAACCGGTCGATGAATTCATACATCCTTTCGCCGCGCAGAGTGACCATCGTGCCGATGCTCATTCCCTGACGCAGTTTGAAGGCCGCGATCGATTTTTTGGCCTTGGTAATGACCGGTTTCTGCCCCGTAATGGTTTGCAGTTCCTCAACCGCCGTGTCGAGCACCTTGGAGTTGCCGATGGCCTCTCCGACGCCCATATTGACGACGATCTTTTCCAGTTTCGGAATGGCCATCACGTTTTCGATGCCGAATTCCTTGGCGATCGCCGGAGCGATCTCATTTTTGTACTTATCTTTCAGTCTTGCCATTGTTTGAGTTTATCTCCTTCAATTTCAGCGTTTGGGACTCCCGCAACAACCGGGTTACCAAACCTCAAACTTATTCGCTTTCGGTCTCTTCCGTTTCGGCCGGGGCTTCTTCTTTTCTGGCTTTGCGGTTCTCTCCCGGTTCGGGGATCGCCTTGCCGCTTTTGGCCACGCGGACCTTGACGCCGTCTCTTTCCTCGAAATGAACCCGCGTCGGTTTGCCGGTTTCCGGATCGATATGCGCCACGTTGGAGGCATCGACCCAGGCCTCCTGTTCGAAGATGCCGCCTTCGATGTTCATCTGCGGAGCGGCTTTGCGATGGCGCTTGACGATCATCGCCCCTTCGACCTTGACCCGGCCGTTGCGCGGATCGACGGCGATGACCTGGCCCCGAAAGGGAGCGCGTTTGCCGTTGCTGTCGAAACGGTTGTACTCTTTGCCGGCGACAAAAACCACCTGATCGCCGCGTTTGATCTTGCTTCTGATTGTTCCTTTTTTAGCCGTCTTCATAACTTAAATCACCTCCGGCGCGAGCGAAACTATCTTCATAAACCGGCGGTCGCGCAATTCGCGGGCGACCGGACCGAAAACGCGCGTTCCGATCGGCGTATCATCGTCCTTGATCAAAACGGCGGCGTTTTCGTCGAACCGGATGTAGGTCCCGTCCTTGCGGCGGACCTCCTTGCGGGTTCTGACGATGACCGCGTTGTAAACCTTACCCTTTTTAACGGTTCCGCCCGGAGCGGCTTCCTTTACGGTAACTTTGATCTTGTCGCCGAGGCGGGCGATCTTGCTGGTCGAACCGCCGATCGGCGCGATCATTTCAACTCTTTTAGCCCCCGAATTATCGGCCACCGCCAAAGAGGTCTGCATCTGAATCATATCTGTTCACTCCGTTCACAAGTCCCGGGAACGGTCCCGGAAACTCTCTGAAACTTATTTCTCAGCTTTCTGAATAATCTCAACGACGCGCCAGCGCTTGCGAGCCGAAAGCGGTCTGGTTTCGACGATCCGAACCTTGTCGCCGACGCCGGCCCCCAATTCGTCGTGCGCCATGAATTTCTTTTTGCGCTTGATGTATTTCCGGTAGATCGGATGCTTGACCTGACGGTCAACCCGGACGACGACCGTTTTGGTCATTTTGTCCGACCAGACGACGCCGACTTTCTCCGCCCGTTTGCTTTTCTTCTTGGCTTTGTCCGAAGCGTCGCCGGTAACGGCCTTGACCAGTTTCTCAGCGCCTTCGGCCACGGTCTCGACCACATCTTCGACCACATCGGCCGCCGCTTCGAGAACCTCTTCAAGGGCCGAGGTCTCTTCGGCCGTTTCTTCTCCGGCCGACGCCTCTTTGGCCGTTTCCTCCGGCATCTCTTCCGCCGCCGCGGTTTCCTCGACGGCTTCGGTTTCGAGCGTTTCCGTCACTTCTTCAGTTTCTTCTTTCTTCTTTTTCGCCATTTTCTTATCTCAACTTATTCGGCACTCGCCTTTTTCGCTTTCGCCTCTCTCTCATTGATCAGCGTGTAAACCCGGGCCAATGTCTTCTTCTCGCGCCGGATGTCGCTGACTGTTTCGCCGACGCCGAGCGATTTTTTGAACTTCAGCCGAAAGAGCGATTCTTTCAGCGAATCGGCCTGCTCGCGCAGTTCTTCCAGATCCATTTCGTGAAGTTGTTCCATTATCTCTTTGCGTTTCATACTCTTACACTACGCCTCCTTCCAAATCGGCGCGGGTCACGAATTTGGTCTTGACCGGAAGTTTCTGAGCCGCCAGCCGCATCGCTTCGCGGGCCAGATCTTCGTGAACTCCCTGAATCTCATAAAGAATGCGTCCCGGCTTGACGACCGCCACCCAGTGATCCGGCGCGCCTTTTCCTTTACCCATACGGGTTTCGGCCGGTTTCTTGGTGATCGGCTTGTCGGGGAACATCCGGATCCAGATCTTTCCGCCGCGCTTGACGTGGCGGGTCATGGCGATACGGGCGGCCTCGATCTGCCGGTCGGTGATCCAGCCCGGTTCCAAAGTCTTGAGACCAAAATCACCGAAGTTCAATTTGTCGCCGCGCGTGGCTTTGCCCCGGTTGCGGCCTTTCATTTGTTTGCGGTGCTTGACCTTTTTCGGCATTAACATAGCGAGATACCTCAATTTCGGATTTTAGATTTTGGATTTTGGATTGTCTTTCCTTCTAAAACCCAATTCGAATCCAATGCAAATTTATTGTTTAATTCAAAAACTTCTTCACTTTCAAAAAGCGTCGGCTTAACTTTTTCCTTACCGTTTCCGGTCGCCCCGGTCGAAACGTCCTCCGCGCGGGCGTCTTCCGCCGCGGGCCCCGGCCTCGGCCTTGACCTCATTGATCGGATCGGTCGTCGTTCCGCGGGCCATCGAGGCGTTCGGATCGAGGATCTCGCCCCGGTAGATCCAGCATTTGACACCGATGATCCCGAAGGTCGTCAATGCTTCGGCGAAACCGAAGTCGATGTCGGCGCGCAACGTGTGAAGCGGCAACTGGCCTTCCAGAGACCATTCGGTCCGGGCGATCTCGGCTCCGTTCAGACGTCCGGCGCACATCACCTTGATGCCCTGCGCCCCGAACCGCAAAGTTTCTTCGATCGTCTTTTTCATCGCCCGGCGGAAAGCTATCCGCTTTTCCAGCTGTTGAGCGATCTTTTCGGCCTGCAACTGGGCGTTGAGTTCCGGGTGGCGGATCTCCTGGATCGAGATGATCACCTCGCGTCCGGTCTTTTTGGACAGATCTTCTTTCAATTTCTCGATCTCCGATCCTTTGCGTCCGATGATGATGCCGGGACGCGACGTGTAAATGATGATCTTCAGGCGATTGGCCGCCCGTTCGATATCGATGTGCGAGACGCCGGCTCCCATAAACCGCTTTTTGAGATCGCGTTTGAGGGCCAGATCCTCGGCCAGATATTCGGCGAATTCGTTTTTCGCGTACCAGTGCGAATGCCAATCTTTGTTGTAACCTACTCTAAATCCGTACGGATGAACTTTCTGTCCCATAATAATTTTTGTTAATTGTTAATTGTTAATTGTTAATTGGCGGCTTGATCTTCTCCGGCATCAATTAACAATTAACAATTAACTGGTTTACTGTTTCTCCAAATCCTCGTTGATGTCTTCCTGGGCATCGGCCGCTGGTTTGGTTCCGGTTTCTTCCTCGCCGGTCTCAGCCGCCGCGGGTTGGTCGTCGGCAGGTGTTTCTTCTTCGGCCGCCGCTTCGACGGTTTCTTCCGCCGGAGCCGCTTCGGCCTCCGCTGATTCTTCCGCCGCTTTGGCCTCTTCGGCCGCTTCGGTTTCCTTGGCCTCGGTCTCTTTGGCTTCGACCGCTTCGGCTTCCGCCGCTTCAACCGTTTCGGCGTCTTCGGCCGCCGGGGTCTCAACCTTTTCCGGAGCCTCTTCTTTTTCCGCTTTGGCCTTCTTTTCTTCCTTTACTTCGGAGGCTTTTTTGGCCTTGGCCTTTTTCTTCTTGTCGCTGTCCTTCTGGACAAACTCGGGACCGGCCGTGTTGGCGTCCTTCTTCAGCTTGACCACCGGTTCGGCGGGTTTTTCGCTCGAAACCTCGATGGTGATGTGGCAGTAGTGACGCTGTTCCTGATAGGCGCGTCCCTGCGGGGCGGGACGAAGACGACGGCGGTTTTTGTGCATCCCCATGTCGACGAAGCAGGTCTTGACCCACAGATCGTCGGGGTCGATGGCGATGTTCTGCTGTTCGGCCTTGTAGGTCGCGTTGGCGATGGCCGAACGCAGAAGTTTGGCCACCGGTTTGGCCGCGCGTTTATTGGTAAATTGAAGAATCGCCAGCGCCTGCGAAACGTTCCGCCCGCGAATCATGTCAATCACAAGCCGCGTCTTCTGCGGCGAGCCCTTCAGATTTTTTCTTTTTGCTATCGCTTCCATAATTCCATTTTGGGTTTTAGATTTTAGATTTTGGATTCCAATCTAAAATCCAAAATCTAAAATCTAAAATCGGTCTATTTTCTTCTCGCCGCTTTTTCGGCTTTGGTTCCCGGATGGCCCTTGAACAATCTGGTCGGGGAAAACTCACCGAGCTTGTGTCCGACCATATTTTCGGTGATGAACACCGGAATATGGCGTTTGCCGTTGTGGACGGCGAAGGTCAAACCGACCATTTCGGGCGTGATCGTCGAACGGCGCGACCAGGTCTTGATGGCCTGCGGTTTTCCGCTCCCCTCCCGGATCCGGCGCAAAATCTTCTGAATGCTGATGTCTAAAAACGGTCCTTTTTTTAATGAACGTGGCATATTTCAATTTTGGATTGCGGATTTCGGATTTCGGATTTTTGCTTTCTCCGAATTTGCCGTTTCCACATTCTTGTAAATTTTCATCCGGGCCGAAATTGTCGGAGAATGAGTAAATCCCAAATCCGAAATCCCAAATCCGAAATCGGTCTATTTTCTTCTTCTGTCGCGCACGATCATATTGTTCGTGCGTTTGTTTCTCCGGGTTTTGTAACCGCGGGTCGGTTGGCCCCAGGGGGTTACCGGATGACGGCCGCCGGAGGTTTTTCCCTCACCGCCGCCGTGCGGGTGATCGACCGGGTTCATAACCACGCCGCGAACTTTCGGGCGACGACCTTTCCAACGCGTCCTCCCGGCTTTACCCAGACTGATGTTCTCGTGCTCCTGATTGCCGACCTGTCCGACCGTCGCCGTGCAGACCACCGGGATCCGGCGAACTTCGCCCGAAGGCATCCTGACCTGGGCGAAATCGCCCTCTTTGGCGACGAGCTGGGCGAACGTTCCGGCCGCGCGGACCAGTTGCCCGCCTTTGCCCGGTCGCAACTCGATGTTGTGAAGCTCGGTGCCGAGCGGGATGTTTTTGATCGGCAGAGTGTTTCCCGGCAGAATATCGGCGCCCTCGCCGCTCATGATGGTCGAACCGACCTTGAGCCCGATCGGGGCGATGATGTAACGTTTTTCGCCGTCCAGATAAGTGATCAGAGCGATGTGCGCCGAACGGTTCGGATCGTATTCGATCTGGGTTACGCGGCCCGGGATGCCGACCTTATCGCGCTTGAAATCGATCACGCGGTAATGGCGCTTGTGCCCGCCGCCGCGCCGCCGGATGGTGATCCGTCCGTTGTTGTTGCGGCCCGAAATCCTTTTCTTCGGCTCCAGCAAAGACTTTTCCGGCTTCGCATTCGGAGTCAGTTCATCGCGCGTCAGATAAGTCTGATAGCGCCTTGCCGGTGACGTTGGTTTTAATCTCTTAATGCCCATCTTTCCATTTTCGATTGCGGATTTTGGATTTTGGATTTTTCTCCATCTTCCTCACCGCGCTAATAAAAATTCTTCAATTCTTGGATTTCAATTGGAATTCGAATCAAAAAAAATCCAAAATCCAAAATCTAAAACCCAAAATCGCTAGATCGCTTCCGCGTAATCAACGTGCGGCTCGCCTTTGCGCAGGGTGATGTAGGCTTTTTTCCACGAAGGGCGGCGACCTTCCTGTCGTCCGCGGCGCTTCATTTTGCCCTCATAGTGAATGGTTCGCACCTTGGCCACCTTCACTCCGAAGATCTCTTCGACGGCGTTCTTGATATCGGCCTTGCCCGCTTTTTTGTCAACGCGGAACGTCAGCACCTGTCCCAGATCTTCATCCTCGCTGGTCTCTTCTTTCAAGATCACGCTTTTTTCCGTGACAACCGGCGACTTTAACACGTCCCAAATATCCAGTTTACTCATTTTCGGTCGCCTCCTCTTGGGTCTCATCCGCGGCCGTCTCTTCGGCCTTCACCTCTTCTTCCGGGGTTTCATCGGCTTTGGCCTTCTTTTTGGACTTTTTGGTCTCGTCCTTGGCTTTGGCCTCCGGTTCCGCCTTGGTTTCTTCTTCGGCCTCTTTTTCGGCCTTCGCCTTGGCTTCCTTTTTCGGCTTTTCGGTCTTCTTCGCCTCGGCCTTTTCCTCTGTCGCCCGACCGTCTTTTTCGGCCTCCGGATCGAGCAGGCGGGTCAGTTCTTCGATCGCCGCTTTCGAGATCAGGAGCTTTTCGTGATAAAGCAGATCGTAGATATTGAGACCGAAACCGTTGGTCACCTTGGTCTTCTGGACGTTCCGCGAAGACAGGATCAGATTCCGGTTGTCGAGCGAATCGACGATCAGGAGTTTGGTCGGTTTTTTGCCGCCGAATCCGAGTCCGGTGATGATCCCGACAAAATCCCTGGTCTTGACCGTATCGATCGAAAAATCGTCGATGATGATCAGATTTCCCTCACGCAATCTTTCCGAAAGAGCCGACCGGAGCGCGCCGCGTCTCATCTTTTTCGGCATTTTATAAGACCAGTCGCGCGGTTGCGGACCGTGAACCCGGCCGCCGCCCCGCCACAAAGGCGAACGGTTCGATGCCACGCGGGCCCGACCCGTTCCTTTCTGCCGCCAGGGCTTTTTGCCGCCGCCCGAAACGTCGCCGCGCGTTTTCGACGCGGCCGTTCCCTGCCGGCGGTTGGCCAAATAGTTTCTGACCGCCGCGTGAATGAGAGATTCATTCAAATCAACCCCGAACACGGCGTCGGACAATTTCACTTCTCCGACTTCTTTATTCTTCAAATTGCGAACCTTCGCGGTAGGCATAATCTCACTCCATTTCTCAAGTTCCGATTTGGCAATTTCGCGTTCAATCGCCGCTTAAATCGCCCGAGTTTTCGAAACTCGCTTGACTATTTCTTCTCAGATTTCCTTACTATTACCAAACTTCCGTTGGCTCCGGGCACCGCCCCGCGAACCATGATCAGGTTGTTCTCGGCATCGACCTTGGCCACGCTCAACCCCTTGACCGTCACCTTGGCGTCGCCCATGTGCCCCGAAGATTTGGTTCCTTTGATGACGCGCGACGGATACGCCGACTGACCGATCGAACCGGGTTTACGGATATTCATCGAACCGTGTGTCATCGGACCGCGCTGGAAGTTATGACGCTTGATGGTGCCGGCGAAACCGCGGCCCTTTGATCTTCCGACGACCTCGATCGAATCGCCGTCGGCGAAAAGATCGGCCTTGACCTGATCTCCGATGCTGGCTTCGGGTTCACCGTTGAGCCTGATCTCGCGCAACACGCGGGTCGGGGGAACGCCCCCGCCGGTCTTCTCAAAATGTCCGCGCATCGGTTTCGTCACGTTCTTGATCTTGACGGGTTTGTCTTCGACCAACCCGAGTTGAACCGCGTTGTAACCGTCGCGCCCGCTGGCGCTTTTCGTCTGGACGACGACGCACGGCCCCGCTTTGATGACGGTCACCGGGGTTACCGTGCCGTCCTCCGCAAAAAGCTGCGTCATTCCTACTTTTCTACCGATGATTCCGTTAATCATAATTTTGTTAATTGTTAATCGTTATTTGTTAATTGTTAATCGTCTGCGCGTCCGGGGACGGACGGCAATTAACCATTAGCCATTAACCATTAACCTCTTTTTAGCCGAATGCCTTGATCTCTACATCAACGCCGGCGGGCAAATCCAACTTCATCAGGGCGTCAACCGTTTCGGCCGTCGGATCGAGAATGTCCATCAGCCGTTTGTGCGTTCTGATCTCAAACTGCTCGCGCGATTTCTTGTCGACGTGCGGCGAGCGGAGAACCGTCCATTTGTTCTTGACGGTCGGAAGCGGGATCGGCCCCGCGATCCGGGCGCCGGTCCGCTTGGCGGTTTCGACGATCTCCACCGTTGACTGATCCAGAACCCGGTGATCGTATGCTTTCAGCTTGATGCGTATTTTTTCGTTCAACATAATTTTTCGTTCGTTTTCCGCCGTTCGCTCGATCGGCGAACGGCGAAACACATCAATTAGTCAATGATTTCGGTAACGGTACCGGCTCCAACTGTTCGTCCGCCTTCCCTGATCGCAAACCTCAATCCTTTCTCCATCGCGATCGGCGAGATCAACTCGATCTCCATCTGAATGTTGTCTCCAGGCATCACCATCTCCACTCCTTCCGGCAAATGCGCCACTCCCGTCACGTCCGTCGTCCGAAAGTAAAACTGCGGCCTGTAACCAGTGAAAAACGGCGTGTGCCGCCCGCCTTCCTCTTTCGTCAAAACATACGCCTCAGCCTTGAACTTCGTGTGCGGTGTGATCGTTCCCGGCTTGGCTATCACCTGCCCTCTCTCGATCGCCGACCGATCCACTCCCCGAAGCAACAATCCGACATTGTCTCCCGCCACTCCTTCGTCCAACAACTTCTTGAACATCTCGACTCCCGTGCAAACCGAGTTCTGCGTATCTCTGATCCCGACGATCTCCACCGGCTCGTTGACCTTGATGATCCCTCTCTCGATCCTCCCGGTCGCCACTGTTCCTCGACCTTGAATCGTGAAAATGTCCTCGACCGGCATCAAAAACGGCTTGTCCGTGTCTCTCTCCGGCGTCGGTATGTAATCGTCAACCGCCTGCATCAACTCGTCGATCCGCGGCTCCCATTCCGGATCTCCTTCCAGTGCCTTGAGAGCCGATCCCTGAACGACCGGAATGTCATCACCCGGAAAATCATATGACGAAAGAAGCTCTCTGATCTCCAACTCGACCAACTCCAACAACTCCTCGTCATCGACCATGTCGACCTTGTTCATAAAGACAACCATCGCCGGCACTCCCACCTGACGAGCCAGCAGAATGTGCTCTCTGGTCTGAGGCATCGGTCCGTCGGTCGAAGCAACAACCAGAATGGCTCCGTCCATCTGAGCCGCTCCGGTGATCATGTTCTTGACATAGTCGGCGTGGCCAGGACAATCGACGTGAGCGTAATGACGATTCGACGTCTCGTACTCGACGTGAGCCGTGGCGATCGTTATTCCGCGTGCCCTCTCTTCGGGAGCATTGTCGATCGAATCAAAAGACCGAAAGGCCATCTTCGGATTATGTTTACCCATCACTTTTGTAATGGCCGCCGTCAAAGTCGTCTTCCCGTGATCGACGTGCCCGATCGTCCCGATGTTCACGTGCGGTTTGCTTCTATCAAATTTCTCTTTGCTCATATCTAATCTCAGCTCCTAGCTTCTGCAATAAAAAAAATTAAGTGGTTGTCGCCCCTTTTACCTTGGCGATGATCTCCTCGGCCACATTGCGCGGCGCTTCGTCGTAGCGTTCGAAATGCATGGTCGAAGTGGCCCGTCCCTGCGTCGATGAGCGAAGATCGGTAACATAACCGAACATCTCCGACAGCGGAACGTAAGCCGTTACGACCTGAACGTTTCCGGGACGCGGTTCCATCTTTTCGATCTGGCCGCGCCGGCGGTTAAGGTCGCCGTTGACGGCGCCCATGTATTCTTCCGGAGTTACGACCTCGACCTTCATGATCGGTTCCAGAAGAACCGGTTTGGCCTTTTTGACCGCATCCTGAAACGCCAGACTGCCGGCGATGTGGAACGAACGCTCGTCGGAATCGACCTCGTGATACGAACCGAAAACGAGTTTGGCCTTGATATCGACCATCTCGTAACCGGCCAGAAAACCCCTGTTCATCGCATCCCGGATGCCTTCGGAAACCGGTTTGATGAACTGGCGCGGAATGGCGCCGCCGGTGATCATGTCTTCAAAAACGTAACCCTCGCCCGGAGCCGGTTCGATCTCCAGTTCGACGTGGCCGAACTGACCGCGACCGCCCGATTGTTTCTTGAATATCTCTTTGCCGGGCGCCGGAACGGTGATCGTTTCGCGGTAGGCCACCTGCGGTTTGCCGACGTTGGCCTCGACGTTGAATTCGCGCTTCATCCGATCGACGATGATCTCCAGATGAAGTTCGCCCATTCCGGCGATGATCGTCTGTCCGGTCTCGTGATCGGTGTTGACCTGAAAACTCGGGTCTTCCTGCGCCAGACGGCTCAAAGCGATGCCCATCTTGTCCTGATCGGCGCGGGTCTTGGGTTCGACCGCGACGCGGACGACCGGATCGGGAAATTCCATCGATTCGAGAACGATCGGCTTGGTTTCATCACAAATGGTCTCGCCGGTGGTAACGTTCTTCATTCCGCCGATGGCGACGATCTCGCCGGCCGAAGCCTCCGAAACGTCCTCGCGCTTGTTGGCGTGCATCAGCATCAGACGTCCGACCCGTTCCTTGGAATTGCGGATCGAGTTCAGAACGTAAGAGCCGGATTTGACGGTTCCGCTGTAGATCCTGACGAAGGCCAGTTGTCCGAGATGCTTGTCGGCCATCAGTTTGAAGACCAGACCGGAAAAAGGCGCGTTCGGATCGGCCTCGCGGGTGGCCGTTTCTTCGGAATCGGGCAGGAAACCCTGAATCGCCGGAACGTCCAAAGGCGACGGCAGGTAATCGATGACCGCATCGAGAAGCGGCTGAACGCCCTTGTTCTTGAAGGCCGTTCCGGTAACCACGGGGACGATCTTCAAGGCCAGCGTTCCCTTGCGCAGACCGGCGCGCAGTTCCTTTTCGCTGATCTCTTCGCCTTCCAGATATTTTTCCATCAGATCGTCGTCGATGCTGGCAACGGCTTCGACCAGTTTTTCCCTTTCCTCTTCGGCCTTTTCAACCAGATCGGTCGGGATTTCCATAACGTCATAGGAAGCGCCTTTGAGTTCATCGTTCCAGACCAATGCCTTCATTTGGATCAGATCGACGACGCCCTGAAACTGGTCTTCGGCGCCGATCGGTATTTGAAGGGCGACGGCGTTGGCTCCGAGACGATTCAAGATCGAATCGAACGAACGTTCGAAAGAGGCTCCGGCCCGGTCCAGTTTGTTGATAAAACAAATGCGGGGAACTTTGTATTTGTCGGCCTGACGCCAGACCGTCTCCGACTGCGGTTCGACTCCGGCGACGCCGTCGAAAACGGCGACCGCTCCGTCGAGAACGCGCAGGGAACGTTCGACTTCCATGGTGAAATCGACGTGTCCCGGCGTATCGATGATGTTGATCCGGTATTCCTTGTCGTTGCGGCGCCAGAAACAGGTGGTCGCGGCCGAAGTGATGGTGATTCCGCGTTCCTGCTCCTGTTCCATCCAGTCCATCGTGGCGGTGCCTTCGTGAACTTCGCCGATCTTGTGCGAGACGCCGGTGTAATAAAGGACCCGCTCGGTCGTCGTCGTTTTTCCGGCGTCGATGTGAGCCATGATCCCGATATTTCTAAATCTGTCTAAACTAATCTTTGCCATTTCTTTAAATCGTTAACGGTTAATGGTTAATGGTTAACGGCCTTTTCGATCTCAAAAAAACAATTAACAATCAACGATCAACAATTAACCAACTGCTTAAAACCTGTAATGCGCAAACGCCTTGTTGGCCTCGGCCATGCGGTGAACATCCTCTTTCTTTTTGACCGAACCGCTACGGTTGCCCATCGCATCGAGCAATTCGCCGACCAGACGATCGGTCATCGTTTTCTCTCCGCGCTTGCGGGCGTTGGTGACGATCCAGCGGATCGCCAGAGTGTTGCGACGGTCTTTGCTGACCTCGATCGGAACCTGATAGGTGGCACCGCCGATCCGGCGCGATTTGACTTCGAGCGTCGGCGCGACGTTTTCCATCGCCTGTTTGAAAACCTTCAGAGGTTCTTCGCCGGTCTTTTCGGCGATCTTTTCCATCGCTCCGTAAAAAACCTTCTCGGCGATCGTCTTTTTCCCTTTCAGCATCACGCCGTTGATGAATTTGGTGACCATCACGGAGTTATAGATCGGGTCCGGTAAAATCTCTCTTTTTGCGGCAACTCTTCTTCTTGGCATAATTCAATTTTGGATTTTGGATTTTGGATTTTGGATTTTTTGATTCCGGGTTACCGCCCAAAATCTAAAATCTAAAATCTAAAATCTAAAATTACTTCTCTCCCTTCGGTCGTTTGGCTCCGTATTTCGAACGGGCCTGATTGCGGTTGGCGACGCCGGAAGCGTCGAGCGTTCCGCGGACGACGTGATAGCGAACGCCCGGCAGATCCTTGACGCGGCCGCCGCGGATCAGCACGATCGAGTGTTCCTGCAGATTATGTCCGATGCCCGGAATATAGGTGGTAACTTCGATCTGATTGGTCAGGCGAACGCGGGCCACCTTGCGCAGGGCCGAATTCGGTTTTTTCGGCGTTTGCGTGTAAACGCGCGTGCAGACCCCGCGTTTTTGCGGACAGCCCTGCAAAGCCGGACTGGCGGTTTTGTCTTTTAACTGTTTACGACCTTTACGAACAAGCTGATTAATCGTTGGCACTTTTCTTTTTTCCTTATTAATATTGCGGGCGATAAACCGCTCTGAATTTCCTTAAGCCGGCTTACCGTTCACCGCTTCCTAACCAAAAAACGACAGTAACCTCAAACCTGCCTCTTACCGATCAACTTCGGCAGTTAGCGCAAGCGGCTACTTTTTATTCAAACTAAATAAAAATTAAATGCTCAAAGGGAATTTCTAATCTTTAACAAAGCGCAGGCAAAAAAATTCCCCGTTCAACTTTTCTGTGGCGTGGTTCGATTTTGGATTTGGGATTTCGGATTGCGGATTTACCGCTTTTTCCGAAATCTTCAAATGCGTTGGCTTTTTTATTGCCCTAAACGATGGAACGGATTTTTTTGAAAACCGCGTCGTTTAGTTTTACGCCACAATAATTGTTGGCGCGTTTGATTTATCTCGATCAAACGCCCTACGCTTTTCAAAAACAAGCAGTTAGCTTTAACCACTTGTTTCAGACGTCAAAGTCCGAAACTTCAGACTATACGAATTGAAAGGAGCTTTGTCAAGCGGACTTTCGCACAAAATCGTTTTTTTGCGATCCTGTGCCGCAGATCCGCCGATATCCTTTTTATTTTGAAAACTTTTGGCCGCTTTCCGAAACGATCCGGCAAGTTTCGATTTCCTTCCCGAATTTTGATTTTTTTTCCGATCCCTCGTTTTCCGAAGGAGTTTCCGCAGTCGGTTGTCTTTTCGGCCGAAGTCTGATTAAATCTGTTGTTTATTTTGAAAAAGTTATTTTTTGAGGTTGGATAATATGACGAAATTTGAAACTTATTTAAATGGTTATGACGAGGCGACCTGGACCTCGGCGTTGGAGAGGCTTTTGTTCGAGATCCACGAAGTCGACCGGATCGCCACTCAGGTCTGGTTCCGTTTCTATCCGCTGGCTCTGCATCAATATCTGGAGAGCGCCGAGGACAAGGAAAAGACGATCGGGAGATTCGTCATGCAGGGAGATTACGAACTGAACGATCAGATCGATTCTTCGCACAGTTTTCTCTACGGGCATCGTTTCTGGAAAGAGGTCAAAGCGGAGATCGAAAAACGCGCCGAATCGTTTGAAAACGAGGACCCCGATCTCGCCGACGAGATCCGCACCATCGCCAAAGATGTTGCCGGAAAAGCCAAAAAGGACGTCTCTCTTTTGATCGGGATCACGGCCGTCGGGCTGATGACACTTGTCCAGACCGGACTCGAAGCCTTTAAAAATGCCTCCGGCGAGACGGAAAAACCAAGCGGCGTTATCAAGAATTCCCCGGAAAAGATCGTCGAAATGCGCAAAACCGATGATTCACAGGGTTTGCTCGGATTCTTAAAAACCGTCAACAAAGAATACACGGTCGTTTACGACGAAACCCAAAAAGGCGCCAAGTTCAGGATCTTCAGCGAAGAAGAGATCGCCTCGGCCTCGGCCCGCGATCAGTCGCAGAACTGGCGCGAGCGGGACGAACGCTGTATCGAGGGCGTGATCCCGGTCGAATGCCGTTCGGCCAGTTGCGGAACCTGCTGGGTCGGCATTCTGGGCGGGGCGGAAAAGCTCTCCGAGGTCGCCCCGCTGGAACGCAAAAGAATGAGGGTTTTCGGTTACGGGCAGGATGAGGACGAAAAACCCTTTATGCGGCTCGCCTGTCAGGCCAAGGCCTACGGCAACGTCCATCTGGTCATCCCGCCGTGGAACGGGGTCTTCGGCAAAAAGGTTTACGGCAACGTCGAACGGGTCGAACTCGAACCGGCGACCACCTCGGCCGCCAAACTGCGCGAGATGATCGAAAGCGCGACATCGGAGAAGTGATGGGTGAATCGAAGAAGTGATAAGTGATGGGTAATGGGTGATGGGAAAAAAAGCGTCATCCCATCACCCATCACCCATCACCTTTTCCAAAATATGACTGAAAAAGCCCCCGATAAATTGCCGCCGACGGCCTACGTCCTGTTTGCGGTTTTGCTTTGGAGCACCGGCGGGCTTTTTATCAAACTGACCACATTGGACGCTTTTTCGGTCAACCTCGGGCGCGCCTTTTTCGCCGCCCTGACGGTCGGGCTTTTCATTGTTTTCCGGAAGGGCCTCAAATTCGACGCCTTCACCCTTTTATCGGCCTTTTTTTACGCCGCCACGCTGACCTGCTTTGTTTTCGCCAACAAGAACACGACGGCCGCCAACGCCATTTTTCTCCAATACACCGCGCCGGTTTACATCCTCGTCTTGGCGCCGCTCATCCTCGGGGAAAAATTTCATCCTTCTGATCTGCTGACCGTAGTCATCTGTCTGGCCGGGATGAGCCTGTTTTTTCTCGAACCGCAAAACTCCGAAAACAAACTGGCGGGAAACGTCTTCGCCGGCAACATCGCCGGTCTGATCTCGGGGATCTGTCTGGGGATGTATTTCGTTCTGCTTCGCCATCCGCGTTCGATGAAGCTGAACCCGGCCCTGTCGGTCTTTTACGGCAACATCCTGATCGTTCTTCTGATGGTTCCGCTGATCGCCGCCGATCCGCCCGCGCCGACCGTCAAAGATCTGCTGGCAATTTCCTATCTCGGGGTGTTTCAGATCGGCCTCGCCTATCTGCTTTTCACCTACGGCGTCGTCAAAGGCGTTCGTTCGCTCGACGCCAGCATCATCGGTTTCGTCGAACCCCTCTTAAATCCGGTCTGGGTTTTCCTGTTCGTCGGCGAACGCCCGAGCCGCTGGGCCGTTCTCGGCGGAATCATCATTCTGGCCGCCATCGTTTTTCACACCTTCCGGCAAAGGAAAAGGTCCCTTAAGACGGGACAAACGAAAATAATTCAGGGATGATTCCGCCTGGCGACATAAAATCATTTGATCGGATGAGATTCCCGGCCGCCAACCGACCTTCAAAATCCCGGACTCTCTGCCGAATTGAGATTGGCGACAAAATAAAGTAATTTACCTTCATAAGATTGCCAAGAGGAGAAAGAAACGAGTTTGACCGAAGAAGAAATATTGTTGCTGCAAGCCGTTTTAAACAATCCGGACGAGGATCCTCCGCGTCTTGATTATGCCAATTGGTGCAGAGAACAAATTGACGAATCGACCCGGGCGCGGGCGGATTTTATCAGAACGCAAATTATGCTGGTCAGACAATTCAACAACCTGACCTATGAAGATTGGTTTGATGCCGTTCATTTGGAGAAGAGGCTTCGCCAGACTTATTCGGCCGGCTGGGCCGGGACCATTGCCACGCTGGTTGAAGATTTCACTTTTAACCGGGGTTTTATCGAAATGGTCACGGTATCGGCGCGGAGATTTCTGGAAAACGCCGAACAACTGCTGGCTCTGGCCCCAATCCGGCATCTAAAACTTACCGAAGTTCGTTCGGCGGCCAGTGAATTATTTGTCTCGCCGTATCTGGGCGATATAATTTCGATGGAAATCGAGCGGTGCGGCCTTAATGACGAGTACCTCAAAATGCTGGCTGAATCGCCTGTCTTAAAACATCTCAAGTGGCTTTCGGTCGCGGAAAACGATATCGGATTGGACGGGGCTGATGCCTTGGCCGGATCTGATTTGTCGAAACAGTTGGTTTACGTTAACTTTTACGGAAATCCGGTCGATCCGGGCGGACAATATTCCCGGGACAATGAGCTGATCATAGACTCGTGGCTGCCGGAAACCGGACAGCAACTCGAAGCCAAACACGGATATTTGGGGTGGCTCCATCGGAACGCCGACACGGTTTATGAAGCCGTGCCGGATCGCTTTCGCCTGACTTAATCGACTAATTCGAGTGCCGGAGGATAGTTGGTTTCCAATTTTTCAACTACCGCTTCCCATCCGACCAGATTATCAAGACTTTTTTCCTTTTTTAAGGCTTGCTTTATGGCCTCGGGGTCGCCATACCCGTTGTTTAACCGGCGGTGTTTAACCACTGCTTCGGCTAAAATTTTCGGATCGTCAAAAGCAAACTTTTCCTTGATCCATTTCTCCAGCTCATCGACCGCCATCGTATTGACATTGTAGTTCGGATTCGAATCGTCAAAATATTGATTGGCCAGCGCTATGTTGATGCCGGTGTAAATAAAGCCGGGTTGAACGGCGGACATCGGCAGGGTGAAAAAATACAAACTAGCCGGGTCGTTATCCCGGGCCTGCGTCTGGTTGGGAGTGTTTATCTTGAAAAGATCTTTGGGATGGACCTGCGCGGCCGCACCCAGAACACGTATATTTCCGCCCTCGGCCTGTAAGCCCACCGTCTGGCCGTTCGCTTTTAATCCATCGAAAGTAAAGGCGGCGGCGATCGACCCGGGTTCTCCCAGTTCATTAGGATCCAACCCCTGAATAACGCAGATCCGATGATAGAGTCCGCCTTCGGTCTCCTTGAGTTGGGAGAGAGCGGGACAGAAGTGCTTATATTCCTCCGACAAAAGGAAAGCCCCCTTTTCACTGATCCCGGTATCCTTTTCAAAAAAGTCTCGAATCTTGGGTATTCCGGGAGGTTTCTGTGGGTTTCTCCGATCCGTCGATCCTTCTATTTTTACGGTTACCATGTCCCCGGTTTTGAGGACTTTTAAATCGCTCCCCTCGCCGAAACGCCATTTTTTGTCGGCCGGTGTCAGCACAACGCTTGTTTTGGTGGCCGTCAGAAATGCGCCTTCCCGCACCCCGGACTCATCTTCCTTCATCCGCGCGCCTTCTAAAAATTTGGCGGGATCGAGCGCATCCATAATTTCGCCCGAATTCGCTATGTTTCCGAAAAAGTCAGCGCCGCGCCCCCTTTGAACGATAATTTCCGAACGCTTGAAAATAAGTTCTTTTTTCAACTCATCTTTATCTTTAAATTTTTTGCTCTTCAGCCAGGGAACGACTAAGACGCTGATTTCCGGTGCGTTTTTGAATTTTTGTTCAAGAAAGTCCTTAAGGTTTTCGTTTTCAGCGTGATTGACATTGTAGCGCTCCGGTTTATTCGGGTGCCGCAAAACCGTGTCATTGCGGGGCAGATTAAAGGATTGGTGAAGGGTCCTGGCCGGAACCCAATCGCCATAACATGCTTCGCCCTCGCCGCGTTCGACCATATTCAACCCGATGCCGCCCGCACCAGTGACATAAATCCGGTCGGTCGAATTCCAAACCGTTTCTTTGGTCAATGCTTCAGGGCCGGTAATGAGTTTCCGTTTCCTCGTCTCCCCGCTCCAAAGACGCGGCGGAATCCAGAGCTTGGTTTTGGCGGGCTTAAAATCGCCGGCCGCGCGGGCCCGCCCGGCTCCCGTGCAAATGTCGATCTTTCCGGCGTAAACAAGTTCAAGCTTCCATTTCGTTTCCGTTTCGGGCACCACCACCAGCAACCGGAAAGGAGGCGCGGTCGGCGGGTATGCTTCCTTGATTTTCGGTTCAATGTCCAAATTCTCTTCCTTCTTTATTTTGGACGCCACCTCCAATATCTTGGCGGATGTCGGGTCCGACTTCGGTTGAATGACAGCAACCCATCCTTCCAAATAGTGGAATTTACTCGTTGAAACGTCCTCCGCGTGAAATTTTTTCCAAAGCAAACCCCATTCGTTGTCCGTACAGGCGGCAAATCTGTCCGAACGACAGCCGGGATTGGCGTCAAAAACGTCCATCTTCTGCGACGGACGTTGATGATAACCGGGCATGGTCAGAAGATACGGCGGTTGCCCCATTCCGTGGGTGTAGTAATGAAACCAGGGGTCTTTGAAGCCGATGTGCATAACGGGCAAATCCCCGATGCGCTTTTTTCCCCAAATGGTCTGGCGTAAGGTCGTATGATTAACCACGGCCGCCGTCCCGCAACCGATGATAACGTAGTAAACGGGCAGAGTATCGCTTACGGTATCGACCCCGACCGAACCGATTGGGCGGAGGCTTGCGGATAATTTCTGGGGTTCTTTTTGGGACTTGTCCTTCGGTTGTTGTTGCTCATCCCCTTCTTCGACCAAAAAGCTCATCGGATACCTCCTTCCTGCGAATTTTCCTCTGGGAACGGCGGAAACTGATCGGGATTATCATGAAGTTCTTCCAACTTTTTCAAGGTCTGTGAATCGGCTTCACCGGTCTGCTCCAGGTCAAAACGTTTTTGAAAAAGCCGCAACTGCCTTTTCGTTTTCTCGTCGAGTTGACTATCGGCTTTGCCGCAGTCGTAGCCCATATTTGTAAGGCGTTTCTTGACCCCGGCGATCTCGTTGATCGGATCGAGATAACCGAAATCTATCTTCAGGCGGAATTCATCGGGTCCGATGGTCAAAAGCCCCTTTTTCGATCCGGCCGGAAGGGTTTGTTCGAGCACTCCGCGCGAATCGGTCCGGCCCTCGTATTCCTGACCATCGACTTCGAGGATGTAGTCCTGATTGGCTCTCGGTTCTTCGATATCGAAAAGCTGAAGGCGAAAAAGGGCGGGAAGGCCTTTGCGTTTGAACTTATGAACGTTGTTGGTCGGGCGGCTGACCTCTTTGGGGCGTTTATCCGGGATGAAAAGAATATCGCCCGGCATCAGAATATTCATATTCTTGCGCTTTTCCTTGAGTTTGGCGTTCTCCGGGTGATTCCAGATTGTATCGGCAAACAATCCGTATTCTTCCGACAAACTGATGACGCTCTCGCCCTGTTTTATTTCATGTCTGATCGGCATAAAAAACCCACGTCCGGCTCTTTGTCCGGATAATTCAAAGATGCCAAATCCCGATAAAAAACTCAGCCCCTTTGCGGGAAAATTGAGAATTGGCAGGCAGGAAAAAGACTCGAAATCCGGTTAAAATGATCTGCTTCGATTTTTAGAATATATTTGAAAACAAACTATTTCGCAACCGTTTTCCAAACCCGCCGAAAGACTGAGATGAAAAGGCGAAGCCCCTGTCAAAGCGAAATTTCTTCGTCCTCAGTTGGCTGCGGCAACCTTTATTTTTTTCCGTATTTTTTATGAATTGGTTGGTATCGTCCGGGAAACTCAACTGTCCTGCGTTTGGGAAGCGACCTTTTCCCTTTTGTTGAAGATCAGGGTCAGTTCGGGGTAGATCAGATGATCGCTTTCGAAATCGATGTTCAGGTTTTCGATCTGGTTGATCTTGTTGAGCTGATCCTCGCTCAAAGGACGGGCGAAATAAAATCCCTGCCCGAACTTACAACCGAGGCTCTCCAGGGCCGGGACCTGTTCGGCCACCTCGATCCCTTCGGCGATGGTCGATAATTGAAGGGTGTCGCTGAGGTTGATGATCGTCCTCGCAACCGCCGATTTTTCCGATCCCTGACCGATTCCCTTAGTGAAAGATTTGTCGATCTTTAAGATGTCGATGGGAAATTGCTGAAGATAACTGAGGCTCGAATAACCCGTCCCGAAATCGTCGATCGCCAGCCGGACGCCGAGCGATTTCAGTTTGAGGAGTCGTTTGAGCATATCCTCGGTGTTATGCATCATGACGCTTTCGGTGATCTCCAGAATGATCGAAGACGGAACCGTTCCGGTCGTCTCCAAAGCATCGGCGATCTCGGCGGCGAATCCCGAATGCTGAAGCTGTTTGCCGGAGATGTTGATCGTCATGGTGAAGTTGCGGTTGTATTTTTCGAGCAGTTTGTTGACCTGACGCGAGGCCTCTTCGATGATCCATTTGCCGAGCGGCAGGATGAGGCCGGTCTGTTCGGCCAGCGGGATGAAATTTTCCGGCAAAATGATCCCGTGCTGGGGGTGATTCCAGCGGATCAGAGCTTCGAATCCGGCCACTTTTTTGGTGTCGAGCCGGACGATCGGCTGATAATGCAGAAGAAATTCGTGGCATTCGAGCGCCCGCCGCATATCGGCTTCGAGTTCGATCTGCGAGAGAATGGTCTCGTACATCTTGCTCTCGAAAATGGTGTAACAGCCTTTGCCTTTCTCCTTGGCGTTGTACATGGCGACGTCGGCGTTTCTCAGCAGTTCGTCGGCCGTCTCCTTGCCCGAACGGCTGAAGGCGATCCCGACGCTGATGCCGACCATGACCTCGAAACCGCCGACGTAAAAAGGCTCTTTGACGCTTTCAAGCACGCGGTCGGCGATGATGATGGCGTTGTTGGCCTCCTCGGTATCTTCGAGAAGGATGGCGAATTCATCGCCGCCGAGCCGGGCCACCGTATCGCCGAAGCGGACGCAGTTCATGAGCCTTTCCGAAACCGATTTGAGCAGTTCGTCGCCGGCCCCGTGGCCGAGCGAATCGTTGATGTTCTTGAAATTATCGAGATCGAGAAACAGAACGGCCAGCGGCGTTTCCTGCCGTTTGTAGCGCATCAGGGCGTGTTCGACGCGGTCGCGAAAGAGGATCCGGTTGGCCAGCGAGGTCAAAGGGTCGTGGAAGGCCTGATGGGTCAGTTGCGCCTCCAGATTTTTCCTCTCGGTGATATTGCGGGTGGTGATGACGATGCCGGAAACGTGCGGATCGTCGAGCAGATTGTTGCCGATGCTTTCGACGTAATAGAAACTCCCGTCCGAATCCACGATCCGCCATTCGATGAGCGGGTTTTTTTCGATGTTCTTTTCGATCATCTCCAGAAAGGATTCGACCTTTTCGATGTCGTCGGGATGAACGAAATCGGTCAGTTTCCGGCCGATCAGATCTTCGATCTCAAAATTGCTCGAACGCTCGATCGAGGGGCTGATGTAGGTGATGACCGAATCGGAGTCGAGAATGGTGATGATGTCCGACAGATTTTGAACCACAGAACGAAAACGCGCTTCGGAACTCCGGAGCGCGTTCTGGGTACGCGAATGCTCGATGGCGTAGCGGATCGTCCGCTCCAGCGTCAGGGTGTCGAGTTCGGACTTGACCAGATAATCGGAAACCCCGACCTTCATCGCCTCGATATCGACTTCTTTGTTGTCCTGTCCGGTGAGAAGAATAATGGGAGTCTGGTTGCCCTGTCCGAGAACCTGCCGGATCAGGTCGAGTCCGTTTTGCGAGCCGAGGAAAAAATCAACCAGCTGAATGTCAAATTTGGAAGACTGCATCGCCTCCAGCGCTTCTTCCGATTCTGAGATCCAAGTCAGTTGATAGGAGCCTCCTTTGATCGTCCCCAGTAAATCCCGGGTCAGAATAAAGTCGTCTTCGTCATCATCGACCAAAAGAACCCTGATTACTTCTTCACTCATAAAATCGAACTTCCTTTACAACATCAGCCGACTTATAGTTTAACTCATAAATCAACCCGGTTGTTAGGTAAGGAGACAATTTCGAACCAGTATCTGCCGAGATCTTGCATTAATTCGACAAAAGACTTAAAGGTAACGGGTTTGGTAATAAAAGAGTTTACCCCGAGATTGTAAGAACGATAAATATCTTCTTCGACCTCGGAGGTTGTCAAAACGACCACTGGTATGTGGCAAATCGATGGATCAGACTTTATTTCCTTTAAAGCTTCGCGGCCGTTCATCCGGGGCATGTTCAGATCGAGAATGATCAGTCCCGGAAGCGGATCACCCATCAAATGGGAATATTTTCCCTCCCTCCTGAGATAGGCCAGTAACTCCTCGCCGTCCTCGACCATATCCATCGGATTAAGCAGATTGCTCTCTCTCATCGCCTCCTCGGCCAAGAGGCGATCGTCGGGATCATCATCTGCCAAAAGAATTTTGAAAATGTCGTTTTCCTTCTCCATTAATCTCTCCTTAATTATTCTTCCAATTGTTTCATGGGCATAGTGACAATAAATTTCGAACCCTTCCCGGAGGTGCTTCTGGCAGTTATATGACCGTTGTGGCGTTCGGTAATTTTCCGGCAGACGGCCAAGCCGACCCCGGAACCTTCATATTCGCTGCGACCGTGCAATCGTTGAAAGACTGTAAAGATGCGGTCAAGATATTTTTCGTCAAATCCGATCCCGTTGTCTTCCACGTAAATCCGGCAAAATCCCTTTGGCAAATCATTTTCGAGACTTTCCGCATTTAACTCCTGTTCGATCAGTTCAAAATCTTCGGCGGGATTCATCTCCCCGTAAATTTTTATCAGGGGCGGTGCATCCGCTTTGCGAAATTTGATCGCGTTTCCGATCAAATTTTGAAAAAGTTGCCGCATCTGAGTCTTATCGGCGTCGATTTTAGGCAAATCACCGACGACGATCTCGGTCTGCGTTTCTTCCAAAACCAACTCGAAATCAAAGAGAACCTCATCAATGATCTCGGTCAGATCAACTTCTTCAAAAGGTTTGGCGTTGGTCGTTATCCGCGAAAACGAAAGCAGATCGTTGATCAGCGTCCGCATCCGCTCCGAAGCGCCCTGCATCCGTTCCAGATAATCGAGCCCCTCGCCGGTCAACACCTCGCCGTATTTGGCTTTCAGCCGATCGCCGAAAGCCAGAACCTTGCGCAGAGGTTCCTGCAAGTCGTGCGACGCGACGAAAGCAAAATCTTTCAATTCCCGGTTGCTTCTCTGCAACCTCCGGGTGAATGCCCGGAGATTATTTTCAACCAATTTGTGATGAGTAATATCGCGGGAATTCAGAATAAATCCGTAAAAACCCCCGTTTTCATCCGAAAAAGATTTGCCGATCCCTTCCAGAATCCGCCACTCTCCGTTTCGATGACGAAAACGCGATTCCCTCATCACCTCGGCCTTCGGATCGGCGGCCAGCATTCTGGTCACCTTGATCACTTCGCTGATGTCGTCCCGGTGGACGAAATCGAGGCCGCGTCTTCCGATCAGTTCGTCCGAGCCGTATCCGAGCACCCTCGTTACCGAAGGGCTTTGAAAACGGATGATCCCCTGAGTGTCAAAAACCAAAACGATGTCGAAGGAATTGGACACCAGCGAGCGAAATCTCTGCTCGCTCCGTTCGATCGACAATTTTTCATAAAGCCGCACGTTCTCGCGGTTTATGACGAACTGGCGGTAAACAACAACAGCGGTTATCACCAATGTCAACAGGATCAGCCATCCGATCGGCCCTCTTAATTGATCCCGGGCGACGATTATCAAAAGAGCGAAACTTCCAGCCAACACAGTGTAAGGTAGCCATCTATATTTTATAAAATAATAGTTAAACCCTTTATTTATGTTGGATTGTTCTTCTGTCACAGATGTGCAAACCCTGCTCTAGATAGATGAAATGATTTGGGGGTATTTATAGTTTGCCGTCTCTCTTGCGATCCTCCTTTATTTCTCAGCAAAATACCGGGCGGCAATCAACCGGACTGAACAAACATCTAAATCAATTCCTATTCTTTCAACAAGTCGTCCATTTTCAGGCAAAGTTCAATCAACAAATTCCTCAAAAAATCGCCGGTCGGGGAAGAGAAAACAACTTGTAGAAAAATTGCTGTGACAATATAACAAAACCTACCGAACAATGACAAGGTTAAAACTTAAATAAACAAGCAAAAACTTTTTTTGGCCAAAAAAACTCTCTTAATTTTTAGTCCGGCTTCTGATGCTTTTCGTGCGGGATGGGGTTTGCTTTTTCTTTTCCTGTGATAAAATATCCAGATCACTTTTAGAAAAGTGCCATTATTGCAACTTTAATCAAAACTATAAAAACAAAAACCGTAAATTTATTGAAATTTTTTTGGAGAATATTAAGATGGAACCCAATTTACAGAAAGAATCCATAAACAAAGGTCATAAAAATACCAATTACGAATTGAGCAATTACGGAATAAACGCGCCGAGCGTCGTTTACTGGAATCTGACGACCGAGGAACTCTACGACGAGATCCGCCGCAAAAACGAAGGCGTCATCACCGAGGACGGCGTCGTTCTGGTCGACACCGGCGAACACACGGGCCGCAGCGCCAACGATAAATTCACCGTTCGCGAGGCTTCGAGCGAAGACAAGGTCTGGTGGGGCAAGGTCAACAAAGAGTTTCCGCAGGACAAATTCAACCGGATCAAAGAGCGGATGATGGCCTATCTGGACGGCCGCGAGATCTACGTTCGCGACACCTACGCGGGAGCCGATCCGAAGTACCAACTTCCCGTCCGGATCATCAACGAACTGGCCTGGCACAATCTTTTCGCCCAGAATATGTTTGTACGCCGAACAAAAGGCGAACCCTTCGAACCGCAGTTCACGGTCATCAACATCCCCTCTTTCAAAGCAAACCCGGAAACCGACGGAACGCGCTCGGAAACCTTTATTTTAGTTGATTTCGGTCAAAAGCTGGTGCTCATCGGCGGAACCAGCTACGCCGGCGAAACAAAGAAATCGGTCTTCGCTCTGATGAACTATCTGATGCCCCAACGCGGAGTGATGAGCATGCATTGTTCGGCCAACGTCGGCGATCAGGGCGATGTCGCCATCTTCTTCGGTTTGAGCGGAACCGGCAAAACGACGCTTTCGGCCGATCCCGAACGCGCGCTGATCGGCGACGACGAACACGGCTGGTCGGACGACGGGGTTTTCAATTACGAGGGCGGATGCTACGCCAAAGTGATCAAACTCAATCCGGAGGCCGAACCCGACATCTACAAAACCACTTCGATGTACCGGACCGTTCTGGAGAACGTCGTTTTCGACAAGGAAACGCTCGATATCGACCTCGATGACGCTTCGCGGACCGAGAACACCCGCGCCTCGTATCCGATCGAATCGATCAACAACATCGTCGAAGCGGGCCACGCCGGAAACGCCCAAAACGTCATCATGCTGACGGCCGACGCTTTCGGGGTTCTGCCGCCGGTCTCGAAACTGACCCGCGAACAGGCGATGTATCATTTCATCTCGGGCTACACGGCCAAGGTCGCCGGAACCGAAAAAGGCGTCACCGAACCGACCGCCACTTTCTCGTCCTGTTTCGGAGCGCCGTTCATGGTTCTGCATCCGAGCAAATACGCCGAACTGCTGGCCGACAAGATGGAAAAACACGAGGCCGATTGCTGGCTGGTCAACACCGGTTGGACGGGCGGCCCGTACGGAGTCGGCAACCGAATGGCGATCAAACACACGCGGGCGATGATCCGCGCCATCCTGAACGGCGAACTGGCCAAGGCCGAATTCGTCGCCGATCCGATCTTCGGCGTTCTGGTTCCGACCAGTTGCCCGGACGTTCCCGCCGAAGTCCTCAACCCGCGCAACACCTGGGAAGACAAGGACGCCTACGACGCCAAAGCCAAGCATCTGGCCAAACTATTTAACGAAAACTTCAAGACCTTCGAAGACGGCGTCTCCGACGATGTCAAAGCCGCCGCGCCGAAAGCGGAATAGGTTCAAAACAGTAAATTTTATTATAAGGGCGGGAATATTCCCCGCCCTTTCTCATTTTCGGCAAATTTATTATCTGTAATTATTAGCTCCCCAATTATTCAAACAAATCTCACTTTTGTTGTAAAATGTATCTGAAAAGGAGATTTTTTATGTTAACCACAATCGAAGCGGAAATAGATGTTGATGGAAAAGTTCGCCTGCTTGAACCTGTCAAAATCACAAAAACAACGCGAGCAATCGTCACCTTGCTTGAAGATAAGAACGGCAGTCAGGGCAATGCCGAAAAGATGTCGGCATTCTTACAAAAGCCCGAATTCAAAAACCGCGAGAGCCACACAGCCGAAGAAATTGAAGCAAGAATCCAAGAGGCAAAGGACTCCTGGGAATGAGCAAAATTTATCTCGACACCTGCATCGTCATTTATCTCATTGAGAAACATCCGACCTATTCGAGCAAAATCGAAACCAAAATTCTTGGTTTAACCAATTCCGAATTCTGTTTCTCATCCTTGGTCGAAATGGAATGTCTGGCGATGCCTTTTCGCACATAAAACGTATCTTTGAAAAAGCTTTATGAGGAATTTTTTGATGCTCAAACTCATTTGCCGATGCCATCGGAAATCTAAAAAAAGAACTCGAACCCGATATAAACTTCGAACCCATCCCTTAAAAGTTTTGGTCGTGATCAAAAGTAATGCTGAGCAAAATCTAATTGCTCCAACAGAGCATCTGAAAATAGCCCGGCGATTGATCGCCGGGATTATGCAATCGATGATGTCGTCAAGTCCTGAAGGGACAGTCTCGAATTTGCCAAATTCATATTTATCTTTCGTCCTTTCAGGACTATGGATCTGAGAGAGAACCTGTACCCGGCGATCAATCGCCGGGCTATTACGACAAGAGTCCCTGCGGGACATTCATTTGTCAGCATTACTTTTGATCACTACCAAAGTTTTTTTATTTCCATAAATCAAACCCTCTGCTATCATTTGACTTTGAATTACAAAGACATCATCACCATTGCCTGACAAAAGAATATGAAATTTCTTTTGACCGAGATCTCTCACATCGTTTGTCCTGAAATTTTTCTCTCTTTACTTCCGCTTGAAAAACTTTTGACAAACGCATGTCCGTTGGCGTAGTCTAAAAGTCAGGAGGTGATAAGATATGATAGAAAATTCAATCGAAACACCGCCGGGCGATTCGAGCCGGTAAACAGGCCGGCTTCACAGTTCGGAAAGGTTATAATAATTTGGGGAACAGGTTGATAACCGAAAAGTTGATAACAAGGAAAATGCCGGTGGCACAAAGCGTAAAAACTCATTCCGGCAATTTCAGTTGCTTCCATTAAGTTATTCGGCCAAATCCATTAATTTTTTTAAGAAACAGGCGATTCAGAGAAGAATCGCCTTTTCCCCTTTTAAAATGAAAAATTTTATTTAATGGATAATGGAAAACTGATAATGGATAATTTAGGCGATCCGTTCAACGTTTTTTGTTATTATCCATTTTCCATTATCAGTTATCCATTGAATTGGCCTATGAACAAAAAGTTATTAAAGAAAAAGAGAAAGAAACTCCTGCAAAAACTCGACCGGAAAGTGATCGGTTATCACATTTACCGCTCGGAAAATGAAAATCTGCCGTTTCCCTTCTGGGCCCGTCTGACCGATGAACCGGTTCCCGAAGGCGATTTCAACGATCCGATGGCGGCGGTCGGAAAACGCTATTTTTACAAGCTCACGCAGGTCTTTGAAGACGGCCGCGAAAGCGCTCCGATCACGCCCAAAACCTCCTTTACCGATCACGCCGGAAACCGATTCGAACAAAACCCGCTGGTCGATTTCGTCGGTTACAACATCTACCGCTCGGCCGAAAAGAACGTGCCGCTCGATCAATGGGAGAAGCGCAATTCGGAGCCTCTGCCGACGACCGAATTCAGGGACGAGGGCGTCGAATCGGGTGAAGAATTTTTCTATTACGTCCGGGCGGTCGATTCCGCCGGAACGGAAAGCGCCCCCGGCGAGATCATCCGGGTGATCAGAAAATGATTCGATTTCGGGTTTGGGATTGCGGATTTCGGAATATTTGAGATCCGCGGGGAAAGAAATGTTCATTCGATCGGCTTTATCAATCACATCCGAAGTCCTTTTTCGGGCGAATATGTTAAGGTGGAAGTTAAATTTTACAAGGAGGATTTTATGGTAAAAAAAGCATTATTTGCCCGATTGAAGGCCAAAGAGGGGAAAGAGGCGGAGCTCGAAGCGTTCTTGAACGGCGGACTGGAACTGGCCGAAGGGGAACCGCTGACGGTTCACTGGTTCGCATTGAAATTTGACGATTCGACCTTCGGGATCTTTGATACTTTCGAAGGGGACGAGGGCCGCGACGCTCATCTCAACGGACGGATCGCCGCCGCTCTGATGGCCAAAAAGGAAGAACTGCTCTCCGAAGACCCGAGCATCGAAAAGGTCGAACTGCTGGCGGCCAAGACCTGAAAAAAAGTTTAAGGGCGCAAAAAGTTAAAAAGTTTAAAAGGCGGTTCGGCGGAGGATCGCCTTTTTCTTTTTTTGGGTTATAATTTTTTTTGAAATGAACTGGCACAAAAGCAAAAACCGGCGAGCTCTTTTTTGGAAGTTTTTAATTTTCCGGCTCTTTCAGAAGAATCTGGAAACCAAAAAGATCATCGAAGACGAAATGCACGAGGATGAGTCCGATCCGTACAAACGCATCCGCTGTCCGCTCTGCAAATGGCAACCCGTCGCTTCGAGTCGCTGGTACTGCGTCAGTGTGGGGTTTCCCGAACATTTCCCGGACGGCTGCGGGACGGTCTGGAACACTTTTGACACGCGCGGGAAATGTCCGGGTTGCAATCACCAATGGCGCTGGACGACCTGTCTTTACTGCCATCGCGAATCGCTCCACGAAGATTGGTACGAAAAAGACGAGGGAGGTTCCTGAATTTAAGACCGTTTTTCCGGACCAAATTTGACGACTTTGATCATGAAGATCCCCGAAGGCGAAAACTATCAAAAACTGCTCCGGCGGCGGGTCGGAGAGTTGAAACTGTCCAAAACTCTCTACCGGCCCGGTAATTGGAACGCCCGGCACCGGCACGACAACGCCCGCTTCGTTTTCGTCCTGCGCGGAGATTTCCTCGAAAAATACGAAGGCAAAGAGAGATTCTGCCGCCCGTTCACGACCATCTTTCGCCCGCCGCTCGAAGCTCATTCCGAGATTTACCGATCCGGAGTCGTCTGCCTGAGCGTCGATCTCGATCCCGCCTGGCTGAAAAAACTTGAGGATTATTCGCTCAGACTCGAACGCTCCCAGGATTTTCGCAATCAGAACCTCGATCGCCTGATCGATCTGATCTGTCAGGAAATCGCCCTCAACGACGAAGCATCTTCGCTGGCCATCGACGCCTTGCTGACCGAAGTGGCCGTCGAAATGCACCGCGGCACCGGCGGCTTCCGGGGTGAAAGGTCTCCGCTGTGGCTCAGAAAAACCATTGAATATATCGATCAAAATTTCCTGTCGAATCTGACTCTGAGGGAACTGGCCGGCGTGGCTGACGTTCATCCGGTTCATCTGTCGCGGGTTTTTAAAAACGCGAAAAAATGCACCATTGCCGAATACATCCGCCGCCTGCGGGTCGAAAGGGCGCGTCGGCTGCTGACCGAATCGGATTTGCCGCTGGCGATGGTCGCAGTGGAATCGGGTTTCGCCGATCAAAGCCATTTCACCAAGACCTTCAAACGCCTGACCCGTCAGACTCCGGCCCAATTCCGAAAAACTTCCCGGTAAAAGCTAACCCGGAAACAAAATGTTTTTCCCGGACAATACTTTTTTCCGCCCGGCGGGATAAAGTGGAAAAATGAAAAGAATCCGCTTTTTCCTTTTGCTCATCATTTTTTCGGCATTGACCGCGAACGCTTCGGCCCAAACGTCCGATCGGCAAAAAACCGCTTCCCTTTTGAACGAATATCTGAAGCGAATGGAGGCTTTCGGTTTCGGCGGCGCGGTTCTCATCGAACGGGAAGGCCGCATCATCTTCAATAAAGGCTACGGCTGGGCCAATCTGAATGAGCGGATTCCCTTTTCCCCGGAAACTCCTTTTCCGGTTCAATCGATCTCCAAACAATTTACGGCCGCCTCGGTTCTCAAACTCGAAGAGCGGGGAAAACTGCGGATCGAAGATCCGATCGGCAGATTCTTCAAAGATGCCCCGGAAGACAAAAAAGCGATCACCGTTCATCAACTTTTAACCCACACCTCCGGTTTCGGCGACAATTACGCCGGAAGCGGGATTTTTTCCAGAGACGAGGCCGTCCGGGCGATCCTCAGACAACCGCTCGACAACCCGCCCGGGAAAAAAATGATTTATTCCAACGACGGTTACGAACTGCTGGCGGCCATCGTCGAAACGGTTTCGGGCGAGAATCTGGCCGATTTCGTCCGGCGTAATTTTTTCATCCCGGCCGAAATGAAAACGGCCGGTTTTCAGGGCGATGGGGATTTCTGGAAAAACGAGACGGTGGCCCACGCTTACAACGGATTTTTCGACAACGGCTCGCCGCAAAACGTCCGGCGCGATTGGGACGGTTACGGTTCGGGCGACATCGTCATGTCGGTCGAAGACCTTTTCAACTGGGAACTGGCGCTGAGGCAAAACCGGGTTCTTTCCGAAGCGATGAAAAAGAAAATGTTTTCCCCTTACGCCTCTTTTCGGGAAAACTGGGATTACGGCTACGGCTGGTTCATCATCAAAAGCGAAAACGAACCCGTTCGCTATTATCACGGCGGCGGCGATGTTCCACGGGGTTACACGGCCAGTTTCACCCGCTACCCGGAAGAGAAAATGACGATCATCATTCTGTCCAACACGATGACAGACGAGATGGGTTTTCTGCGCGCCGTCAAACCCGACATTGAAAACATCGTCTTCGGCCAAACGTTTGAAATGCCTCCGGCCGTCGCGTCGAACGCCCCCTTTGAACTGAAAAAATACGCGGGAATTTACCGGACCGAAGGCGGCGAAGGCTTCGTTTTAGAATTTCGAGACGAACGTCTTTTGATCGGCGCCCTCGATCAGAAAGCCGTCGATTTTCTGACCACTCCCGACGAAGAAACCTCCCGGGATCTGGTAAAATACGACCGCCTGGCGGCCGATTTCGTCGAAAAGGTGATTCGAAACGAAAGCGGAGCTCCGTCCGCCCAGACCGCTTTCGACGATCTCAAAAACCGGTACGGCGATTTCAAGGGTTTCGAGGTTCTGGGAACCGGCCCGGTTTCTTTTTCTCCGCGGATTTCGACCACTTTCGTCAAACTCAACTTCGCCAAAGGCGCGGAGGTCGTCCGCTTCGTCCGTCGCGGCGACGGAACGCCATATCAGTTGTTGGGAACTCCCTACCCGGCGATGACTCCGGTTATGCCCGGACCGGAATCCGACAAATTCTCGGCCTACTACCCTTTTCTGCAAAAAAAGATCTCGCTCCGGTTCGAATTCGGGCAAGACAAGGAAATAAAAGCTTTGAGTCTGGACAACGGAAAAAGCGTCCTGTCCGCCCGAAAACTCTGAAGACAACTCTCGTTTGTTTTTATCAAACCCAAACACATTTTCCCGCCCCCTTTTGAAAACCGCCTCATTGGCGGCTCTTTGTCCCAGATCTTCCCGAAACCCGCCATTCAAATTCTCCCGCGAAAAAAAATGAAATGTTTTTTCCGAATCGTCTTATCAAGATGAAAGTCATCGACCGAAGGAACTGTTTTTCGGAGGGTTTGAATCAAGAGGGGAAAATCGAGCGATTTGATTTTCTTGTTTTTCAAAGTCGGCAATACGTAAGGCGGAGGATCCAATTTTTTCAATTTTCAAAACTCAATTTGACGAAAGCCAAAAGTGGTTTTTGCACAATTATTTAGAGGAAAAACTTTTTCCGAAGAAATGAGAAGATCTTTCGACTTTTTCGAAAATTACCGCGTCTGAAAGAAAAAACAAACGGCCGTTTTTTGTTGAATTTTGTGTTTTTTAAAGCTGAGAGGAGAAATTAAGATGAGCGAAACAGTGGTTTTACCGACCGAAAAAGAAACGATCAAATTTGCCCCGAGATGTGTTTACTGCAACCTGCCCAATCAAGGGGAAATGTACGAGGCCAAAGGCAGTCCCGAGGGTTATTACGGCTATTACGACTATTTGACGGGAAACTCCGGGAAGATCGAGGTTCCGGCTCACCGGCCCTGCGGACTGAAATATCACCGGAGACAATTGCTCCAGATTCTCGGTTCGACCCTGATCATCGTCGCCGTCATTATCTTGATCACCACGGCCGTCGGTTCCGGCGTCGCACTTCCGTTCGAACCGACTAAAATCAACATCGTCCTTGCAACTCTGGTGGCCCTGTCGCCGCTCCTGATCCTGCAGATGATTTATTCGCCGCCGTTTGAGTTTTCGGTCGGAAATAAAACCATCCGATTCGAATTTGCCGATCCGGATCTGGCCGAGGAATTTGCCGAAAATAACGGGGTAAAAAGCGGAATGGACTGGGAAGCCGTCAAAGAAATGGCCGGAGACGTTTTGAAGATCGGGGCGAAACTGGACAATAAATGACCCGCTCCTTCGGTTTGATCGGAGTTGAGTTCCGCCAAATCCGAAAGAGCGGAAACAGCAAAGCGATGAGGGCCGAAAAGCCCGTTTTATTTAAGGAGAAAACAATTATGAAAACATTGATCAATTTGGTGCTGGCGGCTTTTATTTTGGGAATCATGATCGTTCCGGCCCGGGCCGCTGCCGGTTTTTTCAGTTACGGCGGCGAAGAGGTCATCAAGGTGGCCGATTTTCCCGACACCAAAGAATTTTATCATCCTCAACACGGTTACATTGATGCCGGTTACGTTTACAAACAGGTGAGCATTTTTTTCATCCCCATCTGGAACTACGAAGGTCGTTGGGTCGGCCATATCGGAAGCGAGGAGAAATACCTTCCGATGCCCAAGGATCTGATGGACAAATTGGCGGCCGATGCCGGCGTTCAACTGCCGGAAACACCGGATCTGCCCTTTTGGGAGGCGGTCGGCGGAAAAATCATCTTTTCCCTGATCATTCTGGCCATTTTCGGCTGGAAGATTTTTTCGGCTACATTTGACCGCGAGGAGGTGACCATCGCCTGAAAATGAAGAGCCTTTTCGCCGACAAATATCGTGCGAACGAAGGCGTCTTTTTCCGGGACAAAATGCTATACTGGACATTCATCAGACAGATCTTTGGGTAGCTTTGGCATCTAATGTTACAAGGAGATTTTTGATTGAGGTAAAAAAAAGAGATGAATACAGATACAACATTTTCAAACACTTTCGGGAATTCGGCGGCCAACGCATTGCCGGCCGAGCGGGCGGAATTTGTCCGCAAAACCTATCTTCATCTGGCCGGAGCCGTTTTGGTCTTCGCCCTGTTGGAAGGCTATCTGGTTTTGTCGGGCGCGGGACTTTGGATCGCACAGACGATGCTCGGCGGACGTTATTCCTGGGCGATAGTTCTGATCGCATTTATGGCTGTGGCCGGACTGGCCAACTGGTGGGCCAATTCGCAGACGTCCAAAGCAATGCAATATCTGGGGCTGGGTCTATACATCGTCGCCGAGGCGATAATTTTTCTGCCCTTGTTGTTCATGGCGGCGATCCGTTCGGACGGCCTGACGATGATCGCTCAGGCGGGAATCGTAACAGTCGGACTTTTTCTCGGGCTGACGGCGGTGGTCTTTCTAACGCGCAAGGACTTTTCGTTTTTGGGTCCGATCCTGATGATCGGCGGGTTCGTCGCTCTCGGGTTCATTTTCAGCGGGATCTTTTTCGGATTCGGCCTCGGCAACATCTTCGCGTTTGCGATGGTGGCCTTTGCCGGCGGGGCGATCCTTTACGAGACGTCGAACGTGATGCATCATTACCGCCCGACCCAGCACGTCGCGGCCTCGCTCGCCCTGTTCGCCAGCGTTGCGCTGTTGTTCTGGTATATCCTGCGGATCTTTATGTCGCGAGACTAAGATCCGATCACACATTTTTTAACGATGAGCGGGACGGCCGGAAAAGGGGCTTTCCCGCTTTTTTTTGCCACTTGAACAGGTGGTGATTTATCAATCCGGCCCCGATAAACTGGGGGGCGAAATTTTCACAGGCAAGGAGAAAGAGAAAAATGCCCGAATGGAACAATCTGATCGAAAAATGCGTCCACAAGCCTTCGTACGAACTGATGGCGATGGCTTATTCCGATTACAAGGTCGATTCCGCCCCCTGCAAACGGGGAGCCAAGAATCAATGCGCCATCCGGATGAGCGTCGCCCTCGGGCGGTGCGGTTTCGATCTTCTGGGTTTTCCCAAAAGAAAACGGGTTCACACGCTTTTCGATAAATGCAAGGTCCCGGTCGAACATGTCCTCGGCGCGCGCGAACTGGCCAAATATCTCCAGCAATGCTGGGGAACGCCGGAAATCTACAAAGGCAAAAAAGGCCACGCGGCGGCTGAAACGCTAAAGGGAAGGACCGGGATCATCTATTTCGACAACTGCTTCCAGCGCGAACCCGGCGAGGCCAAATCCGGCGACCACATCGATCTCTGGGACGGCGGGAAATATTACAATATCGTCATCAAGGTCGGCGCCGGAGGAGACGCCACGCCCGACACGCCCCTGTTCGCCGAATCTGAGGAGGTCTGGTTCTTTCCGCTGGCGGCCTGAACGTTTTTTTCGGGCCGCGGGATTTGCAAAAACCGGGGCGGAGTGGTTAGCTGAAATTACTGACCGCTTCGCCTTTTTTGCGGGCCGACAAACACATTTTTTATGAGCAGAGCCGCCGCCCGGACCAGATTCCTCGATACCTTTCGCGCCTTGAGGCACCGGAATTTCCGGCTTTTTTTCAGCGGGCAGTTCGTCTCCCTGACCGGCACCTGGATGCAGAACGTCGCCCAGAGCTGGCTGGTTTATCGTCTGACGGGTTCGGTCATCCTGCTCGGATTCATCGGGTTCGCCTCGCAGATCCCGGTCTTTCTTTTCTCTCCGCTGGGCGGAGTGGTGGCCGACCGTTACGACCGGCGGCGGATACTGGTCATCACCCAGACCTCCTCGATGATCCTCGCTTTTCTGCTGGCCATCCTGACGCTGACCGGCAGGATCGAGGTCTGGCACCTGTTCGTCATCGCCGCCCTGTTCGGCGTCAACAACGCTTTCGACATTCCGACCCGTCAGGCCTTTGCCGTCGATATGGTCGGCAAAGAAGATCTGATCAACGCCATCGCTCTTAATTCCTCGATGTTCAACGGAGCGCGAATCGTCGGTCCGGCCATCGCCGGTCTGTTGGTGGCGGCCATCGGCGAAGGCTGGTGTTTTTTCCTCAACGCCGCCAGCTACATTGCCGTCATCACCGGTCTGCTGTTGATGAAGATCAATGTCGTCATTCGCCCCAAGGTCGGTTCGGCCCTCTCGAACATCGCCGCCGGTTTCGGGTTCGTCGCCCGCACCGCTCCGGTTCGCGCTCTTCTACTGCTTCTCGGTCTGGTCAGTCTGATGGGAATGCCCTACGCCGTTCTGATGCCGATCTTCGCCGACAAGATCCTCGGCGGAGGCTCCAGCACGCTCGGTTTTCTGATGGGCGCGTCCGGGGTCGGAGCGCTTTGCGGAGCCTTGTCGCTCGCCTCCAGAAAGGGCGTTTTCGGTCTCGGCCGGTGGATCGCTCTGGCCTCGGGCGGGCTCGGGCTGAGCCTCATCTGCTTTTCTTATTCGACGGTTTTCTGGCTCTCGGCCCTGCTTCTGCTTCCGGTCGGATTTTCGATGATGGTTCAGATGGCGGCCTCCAACACGCTCGTCCAATCGATGGTGCCGGACGAGTTGCGGGGCCGGGTGATGAGCGTCTATTCGATGATGTTTATGGGAATGGCCCCGCTCGGAGCCCTTCTGGCCGGAGTTCTGGCCAATCGCCTCGGAGCCGCCAACACGGTCGCTCTCGGCGGCGCGGTCTGTCTTCTGGGAGCCGTCTTTTTCGGCCTTCGTCTGCCCAAACTCCGGGACGAAGGGCGGCGCATCATCCTCGCTTTGCAGATGACGGGCGGCGAACCGGCCTCCAAGGCCTCTTTTCAGGAACCAAATCTGAGCGCCCCGGAAAAATGACGGCGGGAACCGTTTTTTTAATCAAATTCCTCTTCCCGGATGACCAGCACCGAACAGGGCGCGTTCTGAACCACCGATTGCGAGACCGAACCCAAAATCCGCCCTTTTTGGGCAAAGGGCGACTCAATCACCCGTCAAGGGATGAATGACAGCGCTGAGGGTTCCGGTCATCAGATCTCGGGAACATTCGGATTTGAACCCGGCTTTTGAAATTTAACGATTTGAAAGCCCGATACGGGCGAAAAAGGGTGGATTGAGTTTTTCTTTTCAAACAGAGTCTAAGAGGATTTTCGCAATATTTTCCGGGAGGAATAAATTTTTAAATTATGTACCAGCAATATGAGCCGTGTCCGAAATGCGGCGCTTTCGACGCGGAACCGATGAGTTTTACCTGGTGGGGCGGTCTGCTCGGCCCCAAGATCCTGACCCACGTCAAATGTCCGAATTGCCGGGCGACCTATAACGGGAAAACCGGCAGGGACAACACGACCGGCATCGTCATCTATGTGACGGTCGTCGGATTGGTAACAACCGTGTTGTGCGCCTTTTTGATTTTTCTGGTCACCTTTTCGATGATGAATTAATCGTCGGGTCTTCCTTAAAACGGGGATTCGTCGTCTTCGAAAACAATCCGCTTTTTGGCTTTCGGCGAGCGGCCGAGGTCTTCCGTCTCCAACGCTTCGAGAGCCGGATTTCCGTCCTCGCCTTCGAGCAGAACCTCGATCCGCCGTTCGGCCTGATCGAGCCGTTCCTGACATTCGCGCGAAAGCCGGACGCCGTCTTCGAACAATTTCAGGCTTTGCTCCAGCGAAAGATCACCCTCTTCCAGAGAGCGGACGATTTTTTCGAGTTCTTCGAGCGAGCTTTCAAATGTCTGCTGTTTCTTCGTTTTCATTTGTTTAGAATGTCTTTCGCCTGATTGAATATATCTTGGAGATTTTCGATGCCGATCTCCCTGCCGACATTTTTCAATTGATCCTGGCCGGTTTTTCGCACCAGAGCGATGATCTCCTGACCGATCCTTTCGGCGATTCTCCGGGCCAAAACCTCGTCCTTGACGGCCACCACCTGCCAGCGGTCGCCGTTTCGCTTCATCACCAATTCGAGCGGCCGGTCCTCGATCTTGCTTTTGATATAAGCCCGGTCGCCGACCTGAGAGATGCTCAGATACCGGCTGGCCCCGATGGCGATCGCCCAGAAAGGGATCCGGTCGAACTTCTCGGTTTTATCGCGGATCAAACCGGGAAGCTCTTCGCGGGCGCGCTCCTTGACCGAAGGCATGATCGGCGTCATCACCCGGGCCACCTGTTTGATCGTCTCAGGCGGCAATCCGCGACCGTACAATTCGACGGCCTTGTCGGTGATCTGCGGCAGAAAGTCGTCCACCACGGCATCGGTATCGACCAGTTGATCGATCGCTGTCTGATCGTCGCGCCGGGCCGCATCGACCAGCAGGGCGAGCGAATATTGCGGCGATTGTTTAAGGTTCTGCCAGTAGAGAAAACCTCCGACCGTCGCCAGAAAAGCCGCCAGAACGACCAGAACGGCGAAGATTTTCAGCACCCGCCGAAGCCTCCTGCGCTTTTTTTTGGGAGAAATATGTTCCGCCAAAAAGGGCTTGGCGTGAACTGACACCTTTTGGCTTTGGGACGGAGGGGTTTCGGTTAGATCTACTTTAATTCTCGACATCTTCTCTAAAAAACTTTCGACGAAAAGTTCGGGGGCCGGTCAAACGATCTGAAACCCGAACTTTCCTCAAAAAAAACTTTCCGGATCGCCGCCGAACGAACGGATTATTTTTCCACCGACAGGACCTTGGCTTCAATTCTACCTTTTGCCAGACGAATTTTCACCTTGTCATCCGTCTTTATCCGACCGGCATCACGGAGGATCTCGCCTTCCCCGTTCTCCGCGATCGAATATCCGCGCCCGAGAACCGAAAGCGGCGAGAGCGCATCGAGCGAAGCCATCCGGATTTTCAACTCCTCGTCCCGATCATTCAGAACGCCCCTGATGGCCGACCGGTGTTTTTCGCCGAGAACCGCCAGACGCGTCCTCTGCCGGTTCAGCCGGGCGCCCAATCGGACGGGTGAGATTCGATTGGTCAGGGTTTCCAGAAGTTGCTTTTTAATTTTGAGCTTTTCCCCGGCGGCGTCGCGGAGCATCTCTCCCAGATCTTCCAGCTGATAGCGCCAATCGCTGACCCGGCGCGGGAATTCACCGAAAACCGGCGAAAGTGCGAGTTCCCGCCAGTTGTCGCGCTCAACCAGCAAACGGTAACCGATGTGTCGGAACAGATCCTGTTTTCGCTGGCGGATGAAGGCCTCGATCCGGTCCTCGCTTTCGGCGACTATCTCGGCGGCGGCCGACGGCGTCGGAGCGCGCAGATCGGCGGCCAGATCGGCTATCGTGTGATCGGTTTCGTGGCCGACGGCCGAGATGACCGGGATCGAAGAGGCGCGGATCGCCCGGGCGACCCGCTCTTCGTTAAAAGCCCAGAGGTCTTCGGCCGAACCGCCGCCGCGTCCGACGATCAAAACGTCGAATTTTTCTTTTTCGTCGGCGATCCGGTTAAACCGGTTGGCCGATTCGATGGCACTGGCGATCTCTTCGCCGGCCGTCTCGCCCTGGACGCGGGTCGGTATGAGCGTGATGTTGACGCTTCTGGTGCGCCGCGACAGAACGTTGAGAATATCGTGGAAAGCCGCTCCGTTGGGGCTGGTAACGACGCCGACCCGGCGCGGCAAAAGCGGCAGAGGGCGCTTTAGTTCCTCGTCGAAAAGCCGCTCCCGACCGAGTTTCAGCTTGACCTGCTCGAACGCCACCCGGAGTGCGCCCTCGCCGACCGGTTGCAGGGATTCGACCAAAATCTGGTATTCGCCGCGCGGGGCGTACAAAGAGAGTTTTCCGCGGACCCGAACCTGCAAACCGTCGAACGGCTGAAACCGGATCCTCAGATTGTTGCGGACGTAACAGGCGGCCCGAAGCTGGGAATCCCCGTCGTGCAATGTGAAATACCAGTGTCCGGAGCCGGCCGCGACGAAATTGACTATTTCGGCCTCGACCCAGACCGAGGAAAAACGCCGTTCGAGTTCCCCTTTGACCTGCCCGTTGATCTCGGAAACGGTCAGCGGGCGGCGCTCTTCTTCGTCAAAAAGCGAATTCAGTAGTTTTGATTTCATCTTCCCAAGAATTCTATTACAAACACCGCCTTAGTCAATAAGAGCCCTGTGATGAAATCTCTTTTTCTCAAAAATTTTGAGGGAGATGAAAGAATTTGCTCCGAATTTTCGCATTTATAAGTGACGGGAAAATTTATTAGGGAGATAAACCCGGCTTTTTTTCCCAAACTGTCGCCGCCGTCAAGGTTTCGACCCTTTTAAGGAAAGAACCGGATCGGTCTTTTAGCAAAAAGCGGGTCAGATGCTCCGGTTTACTGAAATGAGAGGTTTTCAATTATGCGAATGACTACAAAAGACATCCAGAAATATCCGAACTTTTACAAGTATGTCAGCACCGTTTTGCCAACCGTCAAACAAAGCGATGCGATAGTTTCGACCATCACGGCATTGTCCGGAGAAACGGATGAGGAGATCGTCAAAAAGGCTTTGACCTGGGGAAATTCTCCCTTGGTCAAAGTCGGAAACACTTTAAGCTACGGATATTACGACCCAAAAAAAAGGGACGAAATCGTGATCCGGCGGAAATGGGTCAAGGAATTTGAAAGCGGCAACGGATTGCGAATAACCAAATGGGGGCAATTGGTAGAACTGGTCGAGATAATTCTGCTTCACGAACTGACTCATTGGGCCGATGACCGCGACTTGATAGACCACACCGGCGATCAGGTGGAAGAGGGCTTTTTGTTTGAAAGGATCGTTTACGGCCACGTCATCAATGGCCGGGCCGCCGACCAGTATTACTGGTAATTCGTCGCGATTTCCTCGGCCTTCGAACAGGATATAAAAAAGGAGAATCAAATGGGAAATAAAAGCAGGACCAAAGCGGTTTTGAGAAATGGAAAGGCGATAATTGGCGATTCCAAAATCCGCTTTTTCTTTCTCTGCCTGACGACAGCCGGGTTGGTTTTATCATTCGCCGGTCAGTTGGCTCTGGGACAAAAGGTGACCGGAAAAAATGATCCCGGCGATTTCATCTCCGAAGACGGCGGCTTCAAGGTCAGTTTTCCCCAAACGCCGGAAAGGAGCGTTTCCGATATCGGCGTCGGATTTCTGCTTACGACATATGAGACGATGAAAGAAGGCCGGATCTATATGATCACTTACTTCGACCTGAAAAATCCGGGGAACGCAAACTCGCTCTACGACGCCGCGCGCGACCGGCTTTTGATCGATCCCGAGAGAACTCTGACCGAAGAAAAGGTTTGTTATCTGGGAAACTTTCCGGGCCGGGAACTGGTTATTGAGGAAGGCCTGAGCACCTCGATCCAAAGACTGTTTCTGATCAATGATCGTTTTTTTCAACTGGTCGTCTTTCTCCCGCTGAGGGTGAGCGAAACGGCGCCGAAACTGCGGGATTTGGCCCGAAAACCGGCGAGAGGGTTTCTCGATTCCTTTCAGATAAAAGCCCCTCCGGGAACGCAAAAGGATCTGGCGCAGTTTCCCGCCGATCTCGGCTTGAAACCGGAAAAAAGAATTCTCAGCAGTTCTTTTTTCGGATTTTCGATAAAACCCCAGTCGCAACCGAGCCTTCTTTCCGATGAAGAGAAAAGGTCTTTAACCGATGAGCCTTTTTCCGGCTCGATGCCGGCCGGTCGATCCCCCCAAACGCCGGATTATTTCCCGAAATTTTTGACCGGCTGGAAAACCGCAAACAGCGAATTTATATGACCGGAAGAAAAAGCCCCCTTTCTGAAATTGATCGTGTTTTTTCAGAAAGAAGTCGATGCCGCCGCGTTTAAAAACGCGATCGAGACGATTTGATTTAATAACCCGATTAATTGGCCTTTGTTGTTTTGAAGTTCAAAAGGAGACAGTCTTTATGCCTATCCATTTCAAAATACCGCAACCTTCTTTTGCGGTGAATTCCGCGGACTTGTACTGGTATTTCTACAAAATGACCAAAAACATGGATTTTGTGCCAAAAACGATGCCCCCCGATCTGTTGCTCTCGGTCATTTCGGTGATGACCGGAGGACCGATGAAATGTCTGATCATCAATTGTCACGGGATCGCCAACGAGCAAAAGGAAGGTGGATTCGGGTTAGACATCGGTCAGGGGATCGGCCTCAAAGAGACGAAATATTTCGCCTTTATCAAAGGATTGTTCAAATGCATCGTGCTCCCCAATTGTCAGGTGGCGCGGGTTACCAACGTTGGCAAGGAGGGCGACGGCCGACTGCTTTGTTCACAAATTGCCAGGGCCTCCGGCGCTCATGTGGTCGCACCGATAAAAAGACAACGCCGACCGACCGATCTGCCGGAGTTCTGCATGGATAAGTTCGAGGGTCTGGTTCAAAGGTTCAATCCTTCCGGAGATCTCGAAAGATCCTCACTGCTCGGCATAAAACTGATCCGGGACGTGGCCAAATGAGAAATTAAGTAGGTTCGACCAGACTTTCGGGGATTTATCAAAGTCGAAATCCGTCTGAAAAACTAAAACGGAAACACATAAAAAATGGAGTTTAAATGAGAATGATCGGGAATCATCCGCGAAAATTTAAAAATCTTAATAAGATTAAAAACACGCTCAGCCTCTTTTGCAATCGAATTGTTATTCTTTTGTTGCTGATCGTTTTGAGCGCATCGGGAGTCTCGGCCAACGCCGGTCCGCCTTCGTACGGCGGATCGGTGGCCGCCGACCCGAACGGACTGGAGGAGATTTTTATCACCCGCGAAAACCTCCTGATCGATCTGCGCCGCCTCGGTCAATTGACGAGCAAAACCGAGGAAAAAACCGTCTGGGTCGAGGCGGTTTACGAAATGGAAAATCGCGGAGAAGAAAAAAACCAGAAATTGGTCTTTGCCGTCGGGTCGGAGAATGCGGCGGACTTTCAACTCTGGTTCGATGAGGTACCTCTTGACGGTTCCGGATCAAAAATCGAAATTGTTAATGATCTGAGTAAACTGCCGGAAACCTGGCAACATCCGAAACAAACGCCATGGCACGAGGACACCTTTGGCGGGGAAAACAGTAAATTAGACTACCTACCGTCGAGCGTCAAATCGATGTCATTCGAGCTAAAAATCCCTCCGGGCAAACACACTCTGAAAGCAAAATACAGATCCGAAGCGACACAGTTTGTGGATCTAAGTCCTTTGATAGTGTGGCAGTTCGCTTACATTCTGGCCCCGGCCCGCGAATGGGCCGGTTTCGGCAGTCTGGACGCGACGGTCTTTGTCCCGGAAGGATGGGACACGGTCACTTCGCCGGAACTCAAGAGCGAAGGGGGCGGCGTTCTGCGGGGAACCTTTGACGGTATTCCGGCAGATTCCATCGCGATCAGCACGCGGTCAATTCTGCCCTGGAGCTATCGCCTCAGCCAGATCGGCTCCCTGATATTTCTTTTTCTGGTCATTCTCCCCTTCCCGGCCTGGGGCCATAAACTCGTTCGGCGAAAAGGTTACCGGTTTCCCCGAATCTGGTCGTGGGGGATAGGTTTTGGAATTTCGTGGGGAATCCTTTTCATCGTCGCCGGATTTCTGGCAATTATCGGCCCGGCATTCACGGTTCCCGGATCGCAGGCGAGCATATACGGCGAACCGCTGGTTATGACCTTTCTATTATTTATCGTTCTGTGTACCAGTCCGGTTCTGATGATAATCGGGTCCATACTGTGGATCAATACCGCCAAATCCATCCGGGAGGGCCAACTCATTTAATAATTCCCGAAAAAAGACATATCAAACCAGGAGGTGCTTTTATGATTTTTAAACAATACGATGAGTTCCCGAAATTCGGGGCTTTTCTGGACAATCGCTTTCCGATGTTGGAGGCATTCTCCCCGGAAATTTTCGAGGTTTTTGCCGAATTTTGTATGAGCAAAGATCTTGCCCGTCAGGCTCTTAAGCGCGGAAAATACCCCTTGGTCAAAGTGAAGGTTTTAATAAACCCCAAAATCGGCAAGGTTGACCGGAGGGTCGGCGGTTTGTATGCGGGAGAATGCGAACCAACTGAAAAAAATGTGATCTTTATTCAAAAAGAAAACGTTGTTGCCTACGAAGAGGGCAATGGGAATCCGTTTTTTTTGGAAAGAGTGATTCTCCACGAAACCGTCCATTGGGCCCGTTTTATCGGCCGCAAACCCGCAAGGACACCCGACGATAAGGAAGCCGGCAGTCAGTTCGAAATAAAAGCCTACAATCTTCCTCCGGCCAGCGACCATTCGGATGTTCCCTGTTCGTAAACCGGGAAAAAGCCTTGTCCTTGGGAAAGAATCCCTCGTCCTAGCGAGGACGACGAGATCATTTTTCCAGTTCGGCGTTTTCGGTCGGCGAGACCTCGACGACCGAACCGAGTTTGACGAAGGCGTTCTCGCGTTTGACCCGGACCTTAAGACGGGGCGAAGCCCGGCCGTCGCGCAGTTCGGCCAGATCGGAACGGAAGGTGATCGAATAGGCCGTCCGGAGCTGAACGACGATGTCGTCGTAAGCCTTCTGCAACTGATCGAGCTGGCTGATCGGATAATAAACTCCGCCCGAGACTTCGGCCAGTTTTTCCCCTTCGGTCTCGGCCTTCGAGGTCAGCCCCATGTAACGGTTTCGCAACGGATCGACCGATTCGTTGGGGTCGAGGTTTTTCGAAGCGGCGATCAGGGCCGTCGGCACGTAGAGCGGATAGACCAGGGCCCCGCTTTCCTGAATGGCTCCGAGAAGAGCGTCGAACGGCAGAAACGAACGGGTGTCGTCGCCGTCAGAGAGAACGACGATGCCGGTCCGTTCGCCTTTTAAGGGCCGCAGAGTTTCGGCCAGAGTGAAGGCCAGAGCATCGAAATAGGCCGTCCCGCCGCCGGCATCAAAAGTGTCGAGGCTCTCGGATAATTTGCCTTTATCGGTCGTAAAATTCGACAGCACCTTGATGTCTTCGTTAAAAATGATGATCGCCACCCGGTCGTTCTTATCGACGGTATTGACGAAATTCCGGGCCGCCTTGCGGATGAAATTGACGTAATTATCGACGCTTCCGGAAACGTCGATCAGCAAAACCAGATTGAACGAAGAGGTCGTCGGTTCGACCGACAGGATCTCGCGTTCCTCGCCGCGTTCGGTCAGATCGAAATCCTCTTTCCGGAGATCGGGAATGGCGCGGTTATTAAGATCGGTTACTTTGACCAGAACCTTTTTGATGCGCCCGTTCGAACCGTCCGACGCCCGAGGTCTCTCGCTCAGACTCGGTTCGCTCCGGTACGGCGGCAAGGTCTTGGAATAATCGCCGAAATATTTGGGACTGGCCCGGCGGATGGCGTCCATCAAAATGGAATCGCCGCTCCGGATGATGGCTTTGGCCGCCTCGGTCAGGGGTCTTTCGCGCAGATCCGAAGGAACGGACCCCGGATTGACATTCAGCAAAATGATTCCCCGGGCGGTCGAAAAATCCAGCTCCATTTTTTTCGAGACCGGCATCTCCGCCTCCTCACCGCCACCGTCGCCGGTCGCGTCCGGGTCCGTTTCGGCCGGATTTTCCCTGCCCTTTTTCTTCTTCTTTTCTTTTGGCTCTTCGACCGGCTGGTCCTCGTCGGCCGAATCCTGTTCTTTCTTTTCGGCCTTTTTGCCTTCCAGATCCCGCCCCTCAAAAATCTTGCCCTTGAGGACGAACTTTCCGGCCGCCTTCTCCTTGACCTCGGCCAGTTCGATGTCGCTCAAAAACCGGGGCCGCGATGATGTCCAGACGAAATTGTACCGGAGGTCATCGAGCGGGACATCGGTCGCGATGGTGCCGGTGTCGGTTCTGACGTCGGCCGTTTCCAAATTCCCGGCGATCCGCACCTCGCCGTCCGAGGTCTCCACCCGGAGGCGCATCCGTTCGGGGATCTTCAAACTCAGATCGATCCTGGTTTTGGGGTTTGAGGGGCTGACCCGGATCTCCAGACCGTCCCTGGTAAATACGCTTGAAACCTCGGTTTCCTGTCCGTTTTCGACCGTCAGAACGGTTTGTTCCTGCTCCTTATCCGCCACCACGCTGACCCGACCGAAACGGTTGACCACATCGATCTTCCCGTGCGGATAGGCCGAAAGCTCGCGCTGAAATGTCTGGGCGTCGGCGACGACCGTCAGCATAAAAAGCAGAAACAAATATATGCCGATGTTCAAAAAAATCTTCATCATTTAAATCTCGGAAGAGAGGTTAGCCAAATTTTTTCGGACAATCAACTGTTTTAGAATAACTTTGTCAGCAAATCGTTGCCGTTTTTTTGTTCCGGTCGGTGTTTCAACCGCCGGTAAATCTTCTGCCGCCGGTCGTCCGGCCCGATTGCAGAAGTCGCTGGCGCACGCGGTTTCGCCATTTGCTGGTCGAACATTCCGCCTCTTCGAACTGATGCAGCAAACCCTGCATCGACTCGCCGCCGGCCTGACGGGTTTTGAAATAAAGCAGAGCCGTCAAAACCGAAGTAAAGGATGAAAGCAGGATCACGATCGGCGACCAGAGGAGTTCAAAGATACCCTGCCGGAGGGCGACCCGGAGATTTCCCGCCATGGTTTTCTCCTTATCTTCCGAACCATCATCCGTTGTTATGGAAAATCCTTTTCCGAAGCTAAAGCCGCCCCTTCGGCCCTTTTCTTTTGGTTTTTCGGCCTTCTCATTATTTTCCGCCGCATTTTCATCCTTGACATTTTCGGTCGCGGCCGGTTTTTCGGCGGGCGGTTTGGGATCAAAGGCATTTAAAATCCCGCCGACGGCCAATCCGATGGTCAGAGCCAGAAAGATGGGAACCGCATAAACCAGAACGGCGGTTGCAAACACCGTCCGGTAAGAACGTTTTCCGAGTTCGATGGAACGTTTGAAGGCCGTTCTTCCAGAAATCCCTTCCATCATGATCGAAGGAGCGATGAGCATATACCGGGAAGAAAGAAAGATTCCCGGCAAAAGGCAGAACAGAGTCCCCAGCATCGAAAGCAATGTGCTGACGGTGACGGTCTTTAACAAGGGTTTGATCCGCTGTTTGACCTGACCGAAGGCGGCCTTGACGCTGATCGGCCGCAACGGTGCGGCCAGAACCTGAGCCACGATCCAGGTCGTCATTCCGACCAAAAGAGCGGCGTAGGAGATCTGCACGAAAAAGGTTATCAAACCGAGGATGCCGCTGATAATTCCGACAAGCAGACCGTCGCCCAAAACGTCGGCGGCGGCCAGAAACCGGAGGGCGACTCCGATGATCGTTAAAATGATCGAGGGAATGGCCAGCAAAAAGGCGATCTGAAGAAACTTCTGAATCCTTTGGCTGTAAATCACCATCGCGCGCTGGAGCAGGGTCCCGAGGCCTTCCGAACTCGAGCGCAGTTCGCTGGCCAATGCCTCGGCCGTCTGCGGCCTTTCTTCGGGATTTTTGGCCATTGTCGATTGAATCACTTTTTTCACCCGTTTCCGGATCTTTTTTGCTTCCAGAGGAGGAGGCTCGACCGTTTTGTGCGATTCCATGACCTCGGTGTAATTCCCGTCAAAAGGCGTTTTCCCCGAAAGCATCTGGTAGGCGATGACGCCGAGCGAATAGATATCGGAACTTTGAGTCAGTTTTTCGCCCCGGCATTGTTCCGGCGACATATAAAGCGGGGTTCCCAACACCGCGCCGACCCGTGTCAGTTCCGCCGTCGACTTCGAATCGAGCAGAGACTTGCCTTTGGTCAATTGAGCTTTTTCGGACTTGTCGGTATCGCCGCCATCGGAGATCAGTTTGGTGGCGGCGTCTTCTTCGGAAGACATTATTTTCGTCTCCCCATCGGGCAAAATCCCGGCTTCGCCCTCGGCGGACGATTCGGTCAACTGGATGATCGTTCCCGCCTCCGAGGCGATCGTTTTGGCCTCCGAAGCCACCGTCTGGTCGGCGGATTTGAGATCGACCGCCACCGTTTCCCGGCCCGTCGGTTCTCCTTCCTCGCCGTTCTGCACGACGGTTTTCCGCTCCGACAAAGCCGGATTTGAGGAACCGAGAAAAGGCCGGGTTCGCTTGTCATCGGCAGCCGCCGGTTCCGGATCAACGGACGCCTCCGGCAGTGGTTCCGGCTGATCATCCATCAGGTCCTGATGCTCTTCCAGTTTGGCGATCCCGAAATCGAGAACTTTGACCGTGTAACCGCCGCGCTGATTCGGTTCGAGCCAGATGTTGTCCGGTTTGAGATCGCGGTGGATGATTCCCTGCTGATGGGCTTCGTGAACGGCCGAACAAACCTGTTCGAGAATATCGACGGTCCAGGAGAGGGGCAAAAGTTTTTCTTCTTCGAGTATCTCGCCCAGCGTGCAGCCGTCCAGATATTCCATCACCAGATAGGCCGCTTCGCCGTCCCGGGTTTCGGAAAACCCGAAGTCCGTAACATCGACCACATTGGGATGGCGGAGGCGACCGGCGGCGCGGGCTTCGCGGCGGAATCTTTCGACAAACTCGGCCCGCTGCATAAATTCCGAAGCGATCACCTTGACCGCCACCGGCCGTTCGGTGCCGATGTGCGTGGCCAGAAAAACCGTTCCCATCCCGCCTTTGCCGAGTTGTTTTTCGATCTTGTATTTTCCGTCGAGCGTTTGCCCGATCATGTCGCCAGTTCTCATATTCTTTTCAACCGCAATTTTGTTGTCGCCCTTTTGATCTTTTCGATTTTTTACGTTTTTTCCAATTTTTTGTTCAAGAATCGGTCAAACCGGAACCGCCGAAAACCTCCTGATCGATGAAAAACAACGGCTATCGGGTGCGAATTAGTTATTATAAATGGTTAATCGGTTTTAGAGAAATTACGCTCCGAACAATAGGGGAAAACAAAAAAAGCGCCGATCGCGCTTTTTTTCGTATCTGTTTGTTCCGGCGAGGTTTCTCCGGCCAGAAATTATTGATCCACCAGAAAAATCGGCTTTTGTTTTCTGAGATAGATCTTGCCGTGGACGGTCTTGAAGTTGATCCGGGCGTCGCCGCCGCCGATTATTCCGTTAAAACTCTGCAATCCCTCGTTGTTCTCTTTTTGCTTTTCCTTGAAGAGAAACTCGGAAACGAGTTGGCCGTAGCCGTAAAAGGCCACTATTTTGGCGGACGTATCTTCGGGAACGAACAGAGTTATGACGCTTTCCGACGACCCGAAATAATACTGGCCGCCGCTCAAAATCTTTCCGATGAAATTGATCGAACCGGAATTGGTGTTGACCTCGGTATCACGGTAACCGATCTGTTGCAAGGTGATCGCCCCGCGGATGGTTCGGGCCCGGAAAAAATCTCCGAAAGAATCCGAAGAGGCCTCGTAAGCGACGATGTTTCCGGTCGTCGTCTCCAGCGTCATCGCCCCGGAGGAGTTTCTGACCGTAACGTTGCCCTCAAAGGTCTTGGCGTCAATTCCCTGACTGACATTGTTGAAAAAAACGCTTCCGCCGCTGTTTTCGACCCAGGCCTTGGTCACCGATTCGATGGTCATTTTGCTTTCGCGGCTTTTTATTTTAACGCTGGCCCCGAAGGGAACATCCAGTTGGATGAGCTTTCCGTAGAGACATTCGTCGCGACCGAAACCCTCTTCTTCTCTGGTCGGATCGTAACCGAGAACTTTGACGTGAACCGGTTTTTTGTTCTCGCTCTTGGCCAGAACGCTGAACCCGACCTGACTTCCCCGGTTGACAAAGGCGCGGATCTCGTTGCGGTTCCAGCCGTTGATCTTGACCTCGCCCTGAGACACGCACAGCGTGACGGCGACTTTTCCGTTGACCTCGATGGATTTCTCGGCCTGCGCCTCGGGAGCCGAGGCAGGTGCCCATCGAACCGTCGGTCGGGTTTCCTCCTCTTCGCATTCAACGCTGGGAACTATTGGAGAAACGCTCAGCCCCTTGAGTTTGATCTTTGTTTTGATCCCGCTTTTATCTATTTTGGGTTTTGGAGGCGATGCGGCGGGCCGGGGCGCCGGGGTCTGGGCCGAACCGAAACCGACCGCCGACAAAATCAAGCCCCCCGAAAACAAAAAGAGGAAGAGAATTTTATTCAATTTTCCGTAACCTTTGTTTATCCTCATCTCAACTTACTTTATCAAACCCGCTTGGTTTCCGGAAAATCAGTTCAAACTGGCCATCAATTCGTTCTTTTCGGCCACCGAATTGAGGAGGTCGATCTTGTTCTGATAGGAAGTGCGGAGCAGTTCCCGGGCGGTCGTGTTCTTCGGATTTCGCTCGACTTCCTTTTTCAGCCGTTCGATGGTGGCGTTGGCCAGAGCCATGTCTTTTTCATAAGCGAACCGCGACGACGGATTCATCACCGCATCTTTGCGTCCGTCAACCGTTTTTTCCAGAGTATCGATCGTTCGAAGATAGCTCTCTTCGGCGACCAGCGGAACGGGCTGGACGACATCCTTAGGTTCGTTTGCGATGTTCGGATTTTTGTTCTCAAACCGGTTAGCGGTCCGGTGATCGGCCCTTTCGATCCGGTAGCTCTCCCTTTCGGCAGGCTTGCTCGCCACCCGTTGCGGCGTTTCGGTTTGAGGCGCGTCCGTTCCCGGATCGGAAGAGTCGTTCTGCGGCGGGAAAGCCGGAGAATTCGTTACCAGAACTTCTTGCGGAATCGGTTTTTTCGGCTGCTGAGTATTTCGAGCGACATCGCCTTCTGATTTCGTTTCTCCGCTCTTGTATTGATACAATCCGACGAACAGACCGAAGACGATCAGCAAACTGGCGAAAGCGACCGAGGTCGGGCTGGTGAGAAATTCGAAAACCGTCTGCCAGACCGATCTGCTCCGGGCCTGTTCTTCGATCGACCGATTGATCTTGGTCCACAAACGCTGGGTCGGAACGAGCGCGTCGAGTTCGCGGTCGAGGGCGGAAAATGTAAGGGCCATTTCCTGTTCGGCCTCGGCGATCAAAACGGCGCACGCGTCGCACAGAGCGATGTGGCGCGACACCTGTTCAACCCGCTCCTGAGCGAGTTCGCCGTCCAAAAAGGCCTGAATTGTTCCTTCATCAAAACATTTTTCCATCATAACTTAATCCCCCCCGAGTTTGTCGTAATGCCTGACAAACTCTTTGCGGGCCCGCGCAATAAATGTACCTATACTTGATTCGTTGAGCGAAAGACTTTCGGCGATCTCTTTATAGGATAATCCCTGCTTTTTCAATACGAGGCAACTTCGTAAAGGCTCTTTTATTTTATGTAAAGCGCGATTTATCTCCTTTATCTGTTCGCGCTCTTCGTAATCCGTTTCGACCGACGAAACGTTCTTCTCTTCTACCTCTTTGACGTAATTTTCCTCGCGGGTGTTGGCCCGGAATTTCGATCGCAAAGTATTTTTGGCGACGTTGAGCGCGACGCGGATCAGCCACGGACGAAGCATTTCCTCGTCGGCGATCGAATCCATGTTGTTATACAGACGCAGGAACACTTCCTGGGTTACGTCCTCGGCCAGACCCGGATCCTGAACAACCGAACGCGCGACGCGAAAGACAGTCCGATGGTGCTCCATGAATGCCTCATCAAAAACGATTTCCTCTTTCGTCGCCGTTGCTATTCCGATTTGGGACATTGCGTCCATTAACATTTTTACGCTTTCGCTCATTTACTAGCACTAACTACTGCTTTCAAACAGTAAAACACCGCGACTCCATTTTTTGTGACAGCAATAAAACTTTATTTCCAATAATTATTCTCTCACTTCCGAACCCCGGTTCGAATCGGGGAAAGCCCGCTCAAGTTCCTCCCGGCTGACGAAACGGATCGGCCCGGTCTGTCTTATTTCTTTGGCTTTGACGAAAAACGGCGGAGCAAAACAACCCTTCGTTTTTTCGATCTCACCGACAACTTCTATCCCGGCCGTATAAAAACCTTTTTCGTAGAGATCCTCTCCCAAACTGTCGTTTTTTTCGGCCAGTTCATCGACCAAACGGTAAAATTCTTCGCTCACCCGCGCCTGCTCCAGATCCAAGGACGCTCCGGTGAACAATTTTTCTCCGAGATCGCCGATCTGAAAAATGCCCAGATCTTTGGCTTTTGTTCCCGAAACCTCCAGTTCGCCTTTGATCTTGACATCAGTCAACCGGTAAATTTCGGCATTTTGCGCAACCTGATGAAACGGAACCGGCCAGAACAAAGGATACGAATGGAAAAAGATCGTGCTGGCGGCGAAAGTCGAAAGGAAGATTGCCGAAAAAAACGCCTTTTTAAGGATCCAATAAAATGCTTTTTTCATTTCTTGATGTTTTGCTCCCTTTCGGACTTTTTTTATTTTGGATGGCTCAGGTTCTCAGACCGATTCTAGAACCCGACGATCTTCGCGCTGTGGATCAGTTCGTCCGGCAGATCTTCCTCTCTTTCGGTAGTTACAAAGAATGTATAACTATTTTCCTTTTCAGTAAAGATTTCCTCCAGTTTCTCGGCCGACAACTCCTTTTTTTCAAAGGTCGGATCGACCAGCGCCAGACGTTTCAAACATTCGTGCAGATGTTCGCGGCCGATGCCGAACTCGCCGATCTCCTCATCGATTATCAGGCGGATCTCGGCCTGCTCCTCGGTGAAATTGGCGAGCAACGTGGCGGTCCGGCTGACGCCCCTTTCGAACCTCCCGGACGACAGGTGAAGCCTTTCGCCCTTCTGCTCGGCCTCGATCTTCTGCCTCAGGGAAAGATTTTGCGCCCCCTTTTCCCTTTCGATCCTGGTGTCGAAATAAACCGTGATCCGTTTGTCGTCCTCGGCCGAAAATTCGCGGACTATCAATCTCTGCGCCCGCGCCGTCGCTTTCCAGTCAACCCGCCGCAGATCGTCCATCGGCTGATAATCGCGCAGGGCCAGCAGGTCCTGACCGAGGCCTTTTTTATGCGTCACCAATTTTCCGACCTCAAGCGGCAGTTGGACGGTTTCCTCTTCGAAATCGAGCAGTTTAGGAAAAATGACGATCTCCACCTTCTGAGCCGAAAGCCGGCGGCGATGGCGAAAAAAACCGAACGGGAAACGGGTCGAAAGCTCGAAATCGCGGATGATGAAACGCCCCCGGTTGGGAAAGATGTGCTCGACCTTGTTTTCGGCCTCGCCCCGTTGGGGAACGCGGACGAAATAATCGAGCGTATGTTTGATGATCGGCGGAGAGGCAACTCGTTTGGCCCATTTTTCCGGCAGTATTTCCCTTATCTCCTCGTACAAAACGCTTCGTTCCCGATCCCGGCCGCGGACCTCCGTCACCACCGAAAAGGTCGGGAAGATCCGTTTGCGATTTGTCAGGCTGACCAGGATCGGCGTCGCCTCGTCGGCGAAAACCGTTTCCGGAAAACGCATCTTGACGTCGAGTTTCCGCAAACAAAAATTCCCCACCAAAAACCCGACAATGAGGGCCGAGGCCAAAAAGGATAAAACCAGAAAAAGGAGATTGTTGCCCGTGTTCCAGGCCGAAAAGGCGACGATCACCATCAGCCCGAGGATCAACGCGCCGCCGATCGTGAATTCGAACGGCAGATTCATCTGCGAGGCCTCGCGGCTGGCCGAACGGGCCAGCGGCGGAATGACAAAAATAAAGATCAGGAGAACGAAAACCAGAGACGCCCCGGCGGCGTAGGTGGCCATCCGGGTGTCGCCGCTCCGCTGGGCCTGAATGGTAAAGACGGCCAGACCGAGCCCGCCGAACACAACAGCCAGACCGAGAATCCCGTTGCGGATGTCGCGGTAACTGAAAAGTTGTAAAAAGGCGAGCAATCTTTTCATTTGCGTAAGCAGTAGGCAGTGAGCGGTGAGCGGTGAGCAGAAAACAAAAGTCAACTGCTCAACGCTCACCGCTCACTGCTCACTAAAATCAAACCGGCACTTTTACTTTCGTCAAAATATCTTTCAAGATCTGTTCGGCTTCGTAGTTGCGGCGTTTCCCGCTGCCGGTCTGGCGGGCGTTGATGATGATGCGGTGAGCGAAACAGGGCAGGACGAGGCGTTTGACGTCATCGGCGATGCAGTAGTCGCGCCCTTCGATCAGAGCAAAGGCCTGAGCCGAACGAAACAGCGCCAGCGTTCCGCGCGGGCTGATGCCGAGTTCGAGAGATTCGTTTTTCCTGGTCGCATCGACGATCTGCAAAAGATAATCGACCAGAGCCTCGTCGACCCGGACTTCGCGGGTCATCTGCTGAATTTCGAGCAGTTCCGCTTCGGCCATCACCGGGCGGACAAACTGGAGCGGGTTATCGTGTTCGCGGTCGCGCAGGATCTCTTTTTCATCGGCCATGCTCGGATAACCGACGTGCAGGCGCAACATAAAACGGTCGAGTTGCGATTCGGGAAGCGGATAGGTGCCGTGGTGTTCGGCCGGGTTTTGCGTGGCGACGACCATGAACGGCAGGGGCAGAGGACGCGAGACGCCTTCGACCGTCACCTGTTCTTCGGACATCGCTTCGAGCAACGCCGACTGGGTTTTCGGAGTCGCCCGGTTGATCTCGTCGGCCAGCACGATGTTCGAGAAGATCGGTCCCGGATTCCATTCGAAATCCCCGCTTCGCTGATTGAAGATCGACAACCCGATGACGTCCGACGGCAAAAGGTCCGAGGTGAACTGAATCCGTTGAAACGAGAGTTCGAGCGCGCGGGCCAGAGCGTTGGCCAGCGTCGTTTTTCCGATGCCCGGCACGTCTTCGATCAAAAGATGGCCTTTGGCCAAAAGGGCGACCAGAGCGAATTTGACGGTTTCCGATTTTCCCCGGATGACCCGTTCGATCATCGCCTGCAACCGCCCGATCTTTTCGATCGCGCCGATGTCCGGTTGAATCGTGGCGGTTGATGCTTCGGTTTCTTCAGCTATCCAATCTCTCATCTTCATTCGGGGATCTGCGGTTTTCGGATTTGCGGCCGAAAAACGGCCCTGCATCCGACGGGAGCTCCCGATTTTCCCAAATCATTTGACTAAAAATCACGACTTCGATGCCCGCTGATCGATAATCTTTGCTTTTCGTTTTTATCGGCGACCTGCTCGCCTTGTAACCATTCTACAAAATTATTGCCCTTTTCTGCACATAAAATTGCCAACTTCTCATTAATTAGACTCTCTGAAAGCGGAAAAGTTCCAATAATCGGGATAATGGTTCTTCGAACTGCCCTGAGAAATCCCGCTCCCTTTCCGGCAACCGATCTGACCCGGTAACCGCGCCCGCGTTTGGAATTACAACCTTTTGGCGGCCGGAGACCATCACAGCCAATCGAAAAGTTTTCGACAAGTTTGCAAATTAACCCGATAAGCAACTAAACTTTTTGAAACTTTGAATTTGTTTCTTCGTGAAAAGGAACCGGAGGAAGACAAAAACGATTATGAATTATTTACGCCAAAGACTAAGAGACCAGAGAGGTTTCAACCTGATCGAACTGATGATCGTCATCGCCATCATCGCGCTTCTGATCGGCGTCGGCGTTCCCGCCTGGCAATCGATGGTCAGAAGCGGCAACGAAACCACCGCCATTCAATCGATGACGACCATCCGCACATTGCAGAGCCAGTACGCCTCAAAACATCAGGGCCGATTCGCGCCGACCTTTGACGAATTGCGCAAATCGGTCTCGCTCGACGAGAAATTCGAGGGTGAGAATCCGGTCGTCAACGGTTACATTTTCACTTTGACCGTTCAGGAACCCTCGGGTTCACAACCCGCTTTCTATTCGATCAAGGCCAATCCGCAGGTGGCCGAAGGCATTCAGGCGACGGGAACGCGCTGGTTTTATTTCGATTCGACTCTCGGAACCATCAAATATTCCGAAGAAGGAGAAGCCAACCGCGAAAGTCCCTCGGTCTAGTTTCTAAAAAAGCTTTTCTTCAGACCGATATCAGAAAAGAGCTTCGATTTCCCTTTTAAAATAAACGAGAAAGGCCGTTCGCTTTCCCAAAGCGGACTGCCTTTCTTTAATTTTCGGAAGACTTTCTGATTTCGTTTTTTATTCCGGATCGTAATAACCTTCCGGTTTGCGGGGTTTTTTATCGTTGCCGCGGTCGTCGTTTTTGGGTTTATCCTTCGGTTTTTCCTTTTCTTCCTTGGGACCGACAACCTTAGGCGGATCTTTCTTCGGCGGCGGGTCTTTTTTCTGCGCCGAAGCAGTCATCGAAAAACCGACCAACAATGCGAAAGTCAATAATATGTATTTCAAAAGTTTCATTTTTCCAATCAAGTCAAGTTAAAATTCGTTTGTTCAAATCTGCTGTTAATTTCGGGTTTTAATAAATCAATCATCCATTCTGCCGACCGAACTGAACAGGAAAGCCTCGGGTTTTTTCCCCTTTTTGTCCTGATCATTTTCCTTCGGCTTTTTACCGTCATCCTTCTTGTCATTGGTGATGACGATCGGAGGCTTGCCCGATTTGTCGGGAACGTCCTTTTTATCACCGTCATTATTCGGTTGAGCCAAAGCTGTCACGGCCAACCCGACAATCAGAACGATCATAAACAGCGTGTATTTCAAAAATCTCATTCCGGTAAATTCTCTCCACATATCAAATTCTAAGGCACGAGGGGAAAGAATCGTCTGCGCCCGGTATATTTGTTAAGCAATCTCAGTGCCACAAACCCCGGATTTTCAATTTTACACCAAATATCGGGTCATTTGCGACCACTTTTCTATGATTCCTTTACAAAACTTTACGTTTTCCGCAATCTTCATACGAAAACGTGAAATATAACCAAATTTTCAAAAAACCTCAATGTTTGATCGGGTTTCGCGGAAAAAATATTTCTCCCGCTCCTTCCGATGATCCGTCTTTTTCCCGGATTTGTGCCATTTTATCAGCAATCATAAATGCTTTAGCCCGGCGAACGTCCACGTCCGAGGGTGTTCGCCGGGAACCGGAATCCTTTTTTTGTTGAGAACAAATGCCGCCCGAAATTCCAAATGGTTTTGCAACCCGACCATTTGGGTGATCGGAGTCGGGGCGAGACAACAAAAGAATAAATCCCGATCCGGTCGGACGCCGGGGACCGGAAAGTTTTTCCGCCCGATTTGGCATAGATTTGCAAAAAATTATAATCTTTTGTTGTGTAAATCGGTTTGAAGTAGCAAGGGACAAGAGTCAGGTTTCAAATGAACGACAGAATCAGACAAATTTTCGTAGTGCTGGCGACCGTCGGCGTCATCGCGGTCAATTATCTGGCCGCCAGCGGCCGGATCAACAACGTAACCCCCGAGGTCATCTCCGACAAATATCCGACCATTTTAACGCCCGCCGGTTACGCTTTTACCATCTGGTCGCTGATCTATCTGGGGTTGATCGGTTTCAGCATTTTTCAGGCCCTTCCGTCAAAGGCCGATAATCCGCGCCTGCGCCCGATCCGCACCGTTTACATTTTAAGCTGTGTGGCCAACTGCGCCTGGATCTACCTCTGGCATTACGAACTGATCCCGGTCGCCCTCGCCGTCATGTTTCTACTGCTTGGGACACTGGCCTTGATCAATGTGAAATTACGTGACGCGCCGACCAACCCCGAGATACTGCTGGCCAAGATCCCCTTCAGCATCTATTTCGGCTGGGTGACGGTGGCGACGATCCTCAACGCCTCGATCGCACTGGTTTATCTCGGGGTCAAAACGTCGGATCAGACGACTCAGATCTTGGGAGCGATCCTGATCGCGGTCGCCACCGGTCTCGGCGTTTTTCTGCGCTTTAAGCTCAATCTGCTGGCCTATCCGGTGGCCGTCGCCTGGGCCTTGACGGCCATCGCCGTCGCTCACGGCGGCGAAACGATCATCGTCGTCAGTTCGGCCATCGCCGTCATCATCCTTCTCCTGACGGCCCTTTCGGGATTTTTGACGGCGGGTAAAAAAGCCGTATGAATCGGGGAAAGATCTGCGTTTCGGTTTGCGCCGAAACGGCCGAGGAATTCAATGAAAAGGTAAGACGGGCCGAAAAAATGGCCGATCTGGTCGAACTGCGTTTTGATTGCCTGAAAAAAGGTGAAAAAGAAAAACTGACGCACGGGCCGATGGATTACTTTATACAAACTTTCCGCCCGATCGAACAGGGCGGGAAAAGGTCTCTCTCGGCGGAAGAAAGAGAAAAATTCTGGAACAGCGGCAATGATTACGGCTGGGGGGATTTCGAAGAAGACGTGGTCGAAAATCATCTTTCCTGGCTCTATCATCCGGTCATCTGTTCCTTTCACGATTTCGACGGCGTTCCCGATGACCTTGTTCAAATTTACGAGAGAATAAACTTTGGGAAAGAAGCGAATATTGATGTCATAAAAATCGCCGTCCGGGCCGACGACATCACCGATACTATTCCGTTGTGGAAACTTTTCGAACGTGCCAAAACCGAGAACAAACAACTGATCCCGATCGCCATGGGAGAGCCCGGAAAATGGACGCGGATTTTGGGTTTGGCGCACGGCGCACCTTTGACTTACGCCGCGCTCGATGCCGGGCAGGAAACAGCGCCGGGACAGGTCTCGGCGCGCGACCTGATCGAAGTTTACCGCGCCCGAGAATTGGACGAAAACACCGAGGTTTACGGCGTCATCGCCGGCGACACGGGTTACACGATGTCGCCCTATCTGCACAACGCGGCCTTCAAGTTTCACGCTCTCAACTCGGTCTTCATCCCGCTTCAGGTTGCGGACCTCGACGGTTTCATGCGCCGGATGGTTCTGGAAAAAACGTGCGAAATAGATTTGAATTTTCGCGGCTTCGCCGTCACCAATCCGCACAAGGCGGAGATCATCAAACACCTCGATGAACTGGACGAAACCGCCCGTCAGATCGGCGCGGTCAACACGGTTCAGGTCGTAAACGGAAGCCTCTTCGGTTACAACACCGACGCCGAAGGTTTCATCGCCCCTTTGAAAACAGCCTACGGCGATCTCAAAAACTCCCGGGTCGCCATCTTCGGCGCGGGAGGCGCGGCCCGCGCTTGCCTTTACGCCCTCAAAAAAGAGGGCGCGGAAGTAACAATCTTCGCCAGAAATATTGAAAAGGCAAGGCTTCTGGCCGAAGAGTTCAACGTCAAAATCGAACCGATCCCAAATCCCAAATCCCAAATCCGAAATCAGGACATCGTCGTCAACACCACCCCGCTCGGCACCCGCGGCGCATTGGAAAACGAAACCATTCTGACGGCCGATCAGATAAAAAATATTCAACTGGCCTACGATTTGGTTTATAATCCAATAGAAACGCGTTTTCTGCGCGAAGCCGAAAACGCCGACATTCCGAGAATCGGCGGACTGGCCATGCTGGTCGCGCAGGCGGCGGCTCAAACCGGGATCTGGACCGGACTGGATGCGCCGGTCAGGGAAATGAGCCGGGCCGCATTGCGAAAACTTCAAAATTAACCCGCCTTCCAAAAAAAATCTTCAATCCTATGAAAATCGAAGCCTTAAACTGTCCCAACTGCGGCGCGTCGGTCGCCGATAATTCCAATTTCTGTGATTTTTGCGATTCGCGTCTCAAGACGATGGCCTGCGCCAGATGTTTCGGCACCATTTTCGAAGGCAGTAATTTTTGCCCTCTGTGCGGCGAAAAAGCCTTTCAGGCGCAAACCGTCGAAGCAAAGGATCTGGGCGATTGCCCGCGTTGCAAGATCAAACTCAAATTGTTGCAGATCGATGACATCGGCATCGGGGAATGCGAAAAATGCGAGGGCGTCTGGGTCGAAGAGGCCGTTTTCGAAGAGATCTGCGCCGATCACGAAAGACAGGCGGCCGTGCTCAAAAAATTTGACGAGGTCTTTTCGCACAAAAAAAGTCCGACGGTTCAATATGTTCCCTGCCCCGAATGCGGAAATCTGATGAACCGGAGCAACTTCGCCCGCGTTTCCGGCGTCATCATCGATTCCTGCCGTCGGCACGGCCTCTGGTTCGACGCCGAGGAACTTCCCCGGATCATCGAGTTCATCCGCAAAGGCGGCCTCGATCACGCCCGCCAAAAGGAAAAGCTTCAGCTCGAAGCCGAAAAGGATAGACTGCGGCAGGAAAAATTCAAAATGGCCGTCGAACAGCATCGTCATTCGAACCTCGACCGCCCCCGCGGGGTCGGGAACGGTTCGGCCATCGGCGAGTTCATCAGTTCTTTGTTCGATTAGGAGAATGTTTATAACAAAAAAAACGGAGAACTCAGGACACGGATCAAAACAGATTTTTTAAAACGATCGGTCTTATTCGTATTGATCCGTGTCCAATGTTTTTTCGATTTCTAAGACGACCTTTCAGAAATCAAAACTTCATATCGAGCCGTTCGCCGATCTTTTGGCGGATCTTGGCCTCGATCTCGGCGCTCATCCGCTCGGCCTGAATTTTCTGCTGCGGCGTCAGGACGGCGAAGACCTGGGCTTTGACCTTTTCTTTTTCGATGATCAAAAGCCGGGCGTTTCCCGCCTGAGCGACCGCCAGAGTTTCGACCTGTTCGGTCCGCCCCTTTTACCGGGTCGCACCGGCCCGCGAACGTGAGACGGGCCTCGGACTTTCGATCGCCGAACGGGCCGTCAAACTCCACGACGGAGCGATCACCGCATCGAACGCCGACGGGGGAGATTTGTTGATCAAGATCGTTTTGCCCGCGGGTTGATTCCCGCAACCGAACCGGCGGATGATAATATCAAAAACAAATGAACGAACGATACAGCCGCCAGATCCTTTTTCAGAAGATCGGGAAAAGCGGGCAGGAAAAATTGCTCGCATCGCGCGTCGCCGTTATCGGTTGCGGCGCGTTGGGAGCGTCGCACGCCGAGATTCTGGCGCGGGCCGGCGTCGGTTTTTTGAAGCTGATCGACCGCGATTTCGTCGAATTTTCCAATTTGCAGAGACAGACGCTCTACTCGGAAACGGACGCCGCCGAAAGATTGCCGAAAGCGGTCGCGGCGAAAAAAAGGTTGGGAGAGATCAACTCCGAGATCGAAACCGAAGCGATCGTCGCGGACGTCAATAATTCCAACATCGAAAATCTGATCAAAGACGTCGATCTCGTAATGGACGGGACGGACAATTTTCAGATCCGCTACCTGATCAACGACGCCTCGGTCAAACTCGGGAAAAAATGGATCTACGGCGCGGCCGTTTCCTCTTACGGGACGACGATGACCGTCATTCCCGGCGAAACGCCCTGTTTGCGCTGTATTTTCGAGGAGATGCCGGGGGCCGGAAGCGCGCCGACCTGCGACACGGCCGGCGTCATTCAACCGATCATCACCAGCATTTCGGCGGTTCAGACGACCGAGGCGCTGAAAATTCTGATCGGGGATTTCGAGTCTTTGCACCGGTCCCTGATCCAGATCGACCTCTGGCAAAACGAACACCGGAAGATAAAATTGAAGGGGCCGAACGAGGATTGCGAGACCTGCGGGAAGCGGAATTTCGAATTTCTGGAAGCGGCGAATCAGGATTTTTTTACGACCCTCTGCGGCCGCGATTCGGTCCAGATCCGACCGCCGGGTGTCGCGCAAATTGATCTCAATGAACTGGCCGAAAAACTGAAAAATCTGGGCGAGATCAAACTCAACGAGTACTTGCTGCGTCTTACGGTTGACGGATTCGAATTAACCGTTTTCAAGGACGCCCGCGCGATCATTCGCGGAACCGACGACGTTTCGACGGCCCGCTCAATTTACGCCAGATATGTCGGAGTTTAGAATCTTACAAAAAGGAGAATCTCAATTGAAATCAACGCTTTTTTTGATCATCTTTCTTTTATCGACGGCCCCGGTTTTCGGGCAGGATTTCGATTATCTGAAGATCGAAAAAAATAAGATCAAAACGACTCATCAGGCGAAATTTATTATCGAGATCGACAACACGTTTGATTTTTTGGGCGAATTCCGCCATCAGCCGACCTACGGCGAAAAACAGTTCAACGTCTCGTTTGCGGCTTACCGCAACGGCGAGAATCTGATCATGATCCACGCCGAAACCCATACGGACGGATCGGGCGGCCTCGATTACAGCGAACTCCAACCGGCCGTCCTGAACGGTCTGAAATTCACGGCCCGCGAGCAATGCGCGACGGCCGAAGACGAGGCCGAGATGAAGGCCAATCCGCAAATTCAATTTCTGGAGAAAGCGGGTTTCGAAATTAAACTTCCCTTTTATCTCCAGCAATATTTCGCCACATCTCCGGACGGCAAAGCCGAGGTCGTCATCAGTTACGGCCGGAAGATCCCTTCCTGCGATAGCATTACGGACGATTTTCGAAACCAGATCCGCCGGGAGATCTCCGAAAACATCAGGGTTCGCAATTCCTGAATCGAATGACGGGAAATCTTAATGGCCGAAAACGCCCGCCGACTTTTCGCCAGTTCCGGACCAAATGTGCAAAGCGGTTTCGATTATGAGATAATTTTCACAATCATTTTGCGCGTTAAGGAAGCGGAGGTTGTTTTATGAAAAACGAACCAAAGGTTGTCATCATCGGCGGCGGTTTCGGCGGTCTGGAGGCGGCCAAGCGTCTGGCCGGCAAACCCGTCAGGGTGACTCTGATCGACAAAAAAAATCACCATACCTTTCAGCCCCTGCTCTATCAGGTGGCGACGGCCGTTCTCTCGCCCGGAGAGATCGCTTCGCCGATCCGGCGCATTTTACATCGCTGCAAAAACATCGAGGTCGTCCTCGGCGAGGCGAGCGGGTACGATCTCGAAAAACAAACCGTCAAAATGAAGGATGATGACGAGGAGATTCCGTTCGATTATCTGATCGTGGCGGCCGGAGCGCGCCATTCCTATTTCGGCCACGACGATTGGGAAGATTCCGCTCCGGGCTTAAAGACGGTCGAAGACGCTCTGGAGATCCGCCGCCGAGTTCTTTTGGCCTTCGAACTGGCCGAACGCGAGGCCATTCTGACCGGCAAACACGATCCGCTCAATTTCGTCGTGGTCGGCGGCGGCGCGACCGGAGTCGAACTGGCCGGAGCCATCGCCGGCATCGCCCGGCAGGCGCTGGCCAAGGATTTCAAGGCGATCGACACACGCAAAGCGCGCGTTTTGCTCTACGAAGGAGGCGACCGGATTCTCAATGCGTTTTCGCCGGATTTATCCGAAAAAGCCAAACGCGATCTGGAAGGCCTCGGGGTCGAGGTCTATCTGAACAGTTTCGTCACCGACCTCAAGGACGGCAACGTCAAGGTGGCCGACGAATGGGTCGAATGCGACGTGGCCATCTGGGCGACCGGCGTCGCGGCATCATTTTTGGGTGAGGAACTGGGCGCGGAAACCGACAAGGCGGGACGGGTTTTCGTCAATCAGGATCTGAGCGTTCCGGGTCATAAAAACATCTTCGTCATCGGCGACATGGTTCATCTCAAGCAGGAGAACGGCGAGCTGGTTCCGGGCGTCGCTCCGGCCGCCATTCAGATGGCGCAGACGGCCTCGAAAAACATCCTGGCCGACATTCGGGGCGAACCGCGCAAGGATTTCAAATACTGGGACAAAGGTTCGATGGCGACCATCGGGCGGAACAAGGCGATAGTCGAAGCCGGCCGTTTGAAAATGACCGGATTTCTGGCCTGGCTGGCCTGGCTCTTTATTCACGTCATCTCGCTGATCGGTTTCAAAAATCGACTGTACGTTTTGAGCGAATGGTTCTGGGCCTACATCACCCGCGAACGGAGCGCCCGCCTGATCACCGGCGACGCCGAAGAACTGAGCGACGCCCTCCGGTTTCTGGAGGCCAAACCGGTCGTCAAGGAGTTGCCGGAAAAGAAAGCCAAGAAGCCGGTTAAGAGGAAGAAAGCGACAAAGTGATTTCGGATTTGGGGTTTCGGATTTCGGATTTCAAATCGGCTTTACAAAATTGAGGCTCTAAATTTAAGTGAGAGCGGGCGCCCCTTTTATTTTCACCGAACGACTTTTCAAAAAAAGGTAGAATTTAATTTAGAGATAAAAAAAGGAAGTTTTAACGCCCAAAATTCCGATTTGTCCGAATAACGGTGAACCGAACTGTTCACTTTCAACTGTCAACTTTCAACTGTCTGACAGTTTAATAAACCGCTTTTTTTTAAATCAGTTGATGGCTGATAGTTGAAAGTGGATAGTTTGATTACCTGTTTTTCGGACGCCTTTTGAAACTTATTTAATGGTAAAAATCCTCGAAACCGAACGTTTGATCCTCCGGTGCTGGGGGAAATCGGACGCTCCGAGGTTGTTGGAGATCTGCCGCGACCCGGAAGTTATGAAACATATCGGCGACGGAAGACCGTATAAAACCTCCGAAGAGGTCGAGGATTTTCTGATCTGGGCGGAAAAACATCAGGCGGAGAACGGATTTTGCCGATGGGCGGTAATGGAAAAAACGGGCGGCGAAATAGCGGGAAGTTGCGGGTTTGAGCGCCTTCCGGAAACCGGAGAGATCGAACTCGGTTATCTTTTCGACCGGAAATTCTGGGGCCGGGGTTTTGCCACCGAGGCCGCGCGGGGATGCCTTCGACACGGTTTTTCTGATCTGGGTTTTCGCGAGATAATCGCCCTGACCGATCCCGATCACACCGCCTCGCAAAATGTTTTGATCAAAACCGGCTTTACAAAAAGAGGCCTCGAAATTTACGATAACCTGATAACTCTGGTTTATTCAGCGAAAAACATCTGATGAAAAAATTTATTTATTTGGCTTTGACAGTGCTTTTGTGCGTTGCGGCGGCAAGGGCGAGCGAACCGGCGATCTGGACCGTCGACACCAGCGAGGATGTTCTCAAAGGCGACGCCGTGGGCGTTTCGATCGGAAGCAACGGGGCGATCACTCTTTCGCCCAAACTGGACGAACTGTACGACACCGGACAGCCTTTCGTCTGGTCGAGCGCGGTCGATTCAAACGGCAATTTCTATCTCGGGACAGGATCGGACGGGCGCATCTACCGCATTGATCCGTCGGGAGCGGGGCGGCTTCTGGCCGATCTCGAAGAGATCAACGTCTCGGCTCTGGCGATCGGCAAGGGAGGCGAACTCTTTGCCGGAACTTCGCCCGACGGCAAGGTTTACCGGATCTCGGCAGACGGAACGGCGAGCGTCTTCTTCGATCCGAAGGAAAAATACATCTGGTCGCTGACCGTTTTGAGCGACGGTTCCCTGGCGGTCGGAACGGGCGAGAACGGAAAGATCTACAAGGTCAAAGGAGCGAACCAGACTCCGGAAAAATCCCTCTTTTTCGACACCAGCGAAACGCACATCATCTCGCTGGCCGCCGACAAAAACGACAATCTCTACGCCGGAACCGATTCCAACGGGATCGTCCTCAAGTTTTCCCCGGACGGCAAACCCTTCGCCCTGCTCGATTCCCCTCTGCGCGAGATCCACGAGATCGTCGTCGGCCCGGACGGTTCGGTTTACGTTCTGGCGCTTGGCGAATCGGCTTCGACCAAAACACCTGAAACGGCCGAGAAGACCGCCGAAACCAAAACCGTTTCGGTCGATACAAGCAAAACCAAAGGGGCGACGCCGAGCCCGACGCCGAAAAGCCGTTACGATCTGACCGGAGCCAAATCGGCCGTTTACCGGATCTTTCCCGACGGAGGGAACGACGTCATCTGGAATTCGGCGGACGTCTCCGCCTTTGCTCTCTACGCCCATCTGACCGGCAACGGCGTTCTCGTCGGAACCTCCGACAAGGGCCGCATCTACAGCGTCCGCAACGACGGACGCGAAACTCTGGCGTTGCAGACCGACGAGGGACAGGTTTCGACCATCAAGACTTTCGGCAACCGGCTTTATGCGACGTCGAGCAATCAGGGCAAATTGTATCGTTTCGGAGGTGCGGAAATGCCCGAAGGAAACTATCAGTCGCCGGTTCTGGACGCCAAATCGGTCGCTTCGTGGGGGCGCATCTGGTGGCGTTCGAGCGGCAACGTCCGTTTGCAGACCCGGAGCGGAAACACGGAAAAACCGGACGAGACCTGGAGCGCCTGGAGTTCGGATTACGCCGATCAGAAGGGGGCCCAGATCGCCAGCCCGAAGGCCAAATATCTGCAATGGCGGGCCGTCTTAAAGAGTTCGGGCGGGAACGCTTCGGCCGAACTCAACGAGGTCAACGTTTCTTATCTGCCGCGCAACATCGCACCGGAGATCCTCGGCGTCGAGGTCTTTCCGACCAACGTCGGCCTGTTGCCGAATCCGCCGGTTCAACTCGACCCCAACATCGACGTTTCGGGTCTCGATTCGAGCGATTTCGGCATCATCGCCGCGCCGGTTCCGCCCCGCAAGGTCTTTCTGCGCGGAGCCCGTTCACTTCAATGGACGGCCGAGGACCGGAACGACGACACGCTCGAATACGCCATCTATTTTCGCGAACTGAGCGAAACCAACTTCAAGCTTTTGAAGGACAAACTGACCGACAATTTCCACGCCATCGACGGCTCGGCGCTGGCCGACGGTCGCTACGTTTTCAAGATCGTCGCCAACGATTCGCTCTCGAACCCGGCCGCCGAGGCGCTGACCGGCGAGATCATCAGCGAACCGGTCGATATCGACAACACTTCGCCGGTCGTAACGGCGGTCGGATCGCCGCAGATCAACGGCGATCGGGCGCGGGTCGTGTTCGAAGCCACAGAGACGTCGAGTTACATCAACCGGGCCGAATACAGCCTCAACGGCGGCGATTGGCAGACCGTTTATTCGGACGACGGAATTTCCGATTCGCCCAAGGAGCGTTACACGCTGGAAATCCCGATCAAAGAACCGGGAGATTACGCGATCACCCTCCGCGTCTTCGACGCCAACGGAAACATCGGAAATGCGAAGGTAACCGTGAAGAAGTAGAAAAGGTGATAAGTGACGGGTGATGGGTGATGGGAATAAAACCCGAATCCAAAATCCAAAACCCGAAATCCAAAATCCAAATGTCTTTATCCAAAAACAGCGTGGCGATCATCACCGGAGCGGGGTCGGGCATCGGGCGGGCTCTGGCCGTTCGTCTGTCCGAAGAAGGGGTCGCCGGACTGGTCATCTCGGATGTCAACGAAGCGGGGCTCGGGGAAACCGCCGATCTGGCCGGGGCGTCGGGCGTTCCGGTTCTGACCTCGGTGGTCGATGTTTCCCGGCGCGAGGAAGTCGAAAGGCTGGCCGATGAGACGGTCGAAAAATTCGGCCGGGCGACCCATTTGATCAACAACGCCGGGGTTGGTCTGATCGGACGCTGCGAACAAATCTCGATCGAGGACATCGAATGGCTGATGGGCATCAATTTCTGGGGAACGGTTTACGGGACCAAGACATTCCTGCCGCTTCTGCGCTCGCTCAAGGCTCCCGAGGCGGGCCACATCGTCAATATCTCCAGCGTCTTCGGTTTTATCGCTCCGCCGGGGCAAACGGCCTATTCGGCCAGCAAATTCGCCGTCCGGGGTTTTACCGAAGCGTTGCGCCACGAATTGGAGGGAACCGGCATTTTCGTCTCCTGCGTTCATCCGGGCGGCATCAGAACCGACATCGCCCGCCGGGCCCGCAAGGGCGAAAACGCGCCCGAGGAAGATAAAGAAACAGCTCCCGTCATCTTCGACCGGCTGGCCAGAACCGAACCGGCCGAGGCCGCCGATGTCATCGTCCGGGGCATCAAGGCGAAAAAGGCGCGCATTCTGATCGGCTCCGACGCCCGCCAGATCAGTCTCATTCAAAGATTGTTTCCGACCCGGTATTTCACATTGATGGACCGGATCTCGGGCGGGATGCTGTCGAAATTCAGATGAGCGAGAAATCCGGGATTTCGGATTCCTAAGGATCTTTCGATCAAAATCCACCTCACGGGGCATTGCCTTTTTTTGCTTTTTTCTTGAATTCCTCGATCTCCGGTTTGACCTTTGATTCGTAACAGTTCGGGCAGATGCTGTGGGAAAATTGGGTGCCGGAATGACGGGAAATATATTCATCCAGATTGCGCCAGTAATCCTGATCGTCGCGAACGCTTTTGCAATAGGAGCAGATCGGCAACATTCCTTCGAGTTTTCTGACCTGTTCGAGCGCTCCTTTCAGTTCCAGTTCGGATTTCTTTCGTTCGGTGATATTGACTATCAACATCAAAACGCTCGAAACCTCCCCCTTTTCGTCCGGTTCGGGTGAAAAGCGGCCCAGATAATGTTTTCCTTCCTCCGGTGCCTGACGATCGAACTCGATCTCCCGGTTTTCTCCGCCCGAAAATACGGTTGTGATCTCTTCCTGCAGAATTTGACCGATGCCGTCCGGCAAATTCATTTCGGCCAATGTCCGGCCGATGAAGGCCGAAGCCGGAACTCCGGTCTCGGCCTTAATGGCGTCATTGATGTAAACGACCCGGAATTCCCTGTCCAGCCGGGCGATCACCGAAGACATTCTGGTCAGAATCGAATTCAGTTCGCTCTCCCTTTTCTTCAAAGCCATCTCGGCCACGGTCAGATCGGTGATGTTGCGGAAAATGGTCAAAAAAGTCTCGGGCTCGTTTCCCCCGTAAAACTCCGGGGTGATGGTAACCAGAAAAAAGTCGCCGGGAACCAGAGCGCTCGGATAATGAAACGTGACTTTCTCTCCGGTGGCCATCGACTTTTCGATGTTTTCGAGCAGGGACGGGTTCAATTCGAGTTCGTGAAAAACCTCGACGAAGTTTCGGCCGACCAGCTTTTTGCCGGGAAACCCCAAATAATCGTCGACCGCCTGATTGACGAAAAGAATTCTCCGTTCCCGATCAATGCGGGTGATTATATCGGGTGAATTTTCGAGCAAAAGCCCGAGGGCGGCCTCGTTTTTCTTGCGGTCGGTGATGTCCCTGATCTGCGAGATGTAGAAGACCGGCATTCCGCTCTCATCGCGCACCACTGACACGCTCAGCCAAACCCAAACGATATTTCCCTTTTTATGAAAATATCGCTTCTCCATCCGGTAAGTGGAAATTTCTCCGCTCATAAGCTTCTCCACAAAAGCCAAATCGGAATCCAGATCGTCCGGATGGGTTATCTCCTGAAAGGTTTTCCGAGCCAACTCCTCTTCGGAGTAACCGACAATTTCGCAGACCGATTGATTGACCTTGAGCCAGCGCCCGTCGGGAGCCACCAGAGCCATCCCGATCGGGGCGTGCTCAAAGGCGTTCGCAAACAGATCCATCTCGTTCAAACCTAAAGAATCAATAATCTCTTTCATCGCTCTTCAGGTGGGAGCGGGGGGCATTTTATTTGAATTTTTACCGGGATTTTCCCGAGATTATATTCCATCCCCCGCCGAACGGCAAGATGGCGGAAAGAGAAATCCGCCGTTCGCCCCTAATCCGCCGGTCAAAACCGCGACGCCCGAACGGTTTGCGATAAAAATTGTTCGGGTTTTCAATTGCTTTCTGAAGTTTTTTTCACTATAAAGAAACCTTAACAAATCTTTACTATTTTCTATTCCAAAACAAACAAGAGGTGTCTATGAAATCGAGAATTTTCGTCCTATTTGTCATTTTTCTGTCAGCCGCGGTCGCCTTCGGGCAAAAATACGAGAAACCGCCGAAAGAGATCCAGGATGTTCTGGACTCCCCGGTTACCCCCTCGACCTCGGTCTCTCCGGCCAAAGACAAGATCTTGCTGCTCGAACCGCTCCGCTATCCGCCGATCTCCGAGTTGGCCGAGCCGATGCTTCGGCTGGCGGGACTGAGGATCAATCCCAACGCCAACTCCCAGCACCGCGAACGATATTTCGTCAAACTCTGGCTGAAAAACATCTCCGATGGGAAGGAAACTCCGATCGACCTGCCGAACGATGCCAAGATCACCTCGCCCAACTGGAGCGCCGACGGCAAATATATCGCCGTCGGAAACATCACGCCGACCGGGATCGAACTGTGGATCATCGAAACCGATGGCGGAAAAGCCAAAAAGCTGAAGAATGTTCAGGTCAACACGGCCTACGGAGGCTACGACTGGATGCCCGACCAGAAAAGCCTGTGGGTAACGATGGTGCCCCAGAATCGCGGCCCGGCGCCCAGCGCGGCGGCCGTCCCGAACTCGCCGAGCATTCAGGAAACATCGGGAAGCGAGGGTGCGATCCGCACTTTTCAGGATCTTTTGAGTTCGCCGACGGACGAGAAATTATTCGATTATTACGCCACCAGCCAGCTGGCCGTCGTCGGGATTGACGGCAAGATCCGGGAGATCGAAAAACCGGCGATCTTCGACACGGTCTCGCCCTCGCCGGACGGAAAATATTTTCTCACCTCGCGCATCCAGCACCCCTATTCCTATCTGTTCCCGCATTTTTATTTTCCCCGCGAGGTCGAGGTCTGGAACAATAACGGAACGATGATCCACAAGGTCGCCGACATTCCCCTTCAGGACAATCTGCCGGTTCAGGGCGTGCCGACCGGCAAGAGAAGCTACGAATGGATCCCGACCGAGAACGCGACCTTGATGTGGGCCGAAGCGCTCGACGGCGGCGATCCCCGCAACAAGGTAACGCCGCGCGACAAACTGATGAAACTGGCCGCCCCGTTCGCCACCCAGCCGACCGAGGTGATCAAGATCGAGCAGAGGTATTCGGGCCGGCAGTTCGGGGAAAAGGACGGGATGATGTGGTTTTTCGATTACAACCGCGACACCCAGCGGCGGCGGATCTTCATGATCGATTACCGGACCGGAGGCGAACCGAAGATGATCTCCGATCTGAACGTCCGCGACCGCTACAACGCCCCCGGCAGTCCGGTGATGAAGACCATGGCCAACGGGAGCAGGGTCATTTTGCAAAGGGGCGACGACATTTTTCTCGAAGGCAACGGCGCGACCCCCGAAGGCGACCGCCCGTTCCTCCGCCGGATGAATCTGAAAACCCTCAAAACCGAAGAGATCTTCCGTTGCGGCACCGATGTTTACGAAGACTTCGTCGCCCTGATGGACGATCAGGCGAACGCCTTCATCACCCGGCGCGAATCGCCCTCGGAACCGCCCAATCTGATCCTCCGGGACAGGACCAATACGCCCGAGGCGACCGCCAACGCCACTTCGATGAAGCCTTTGACGGATTTTCAGGACCCGGCCCCGCAGCTTCGCGGGATCAAAAAACAGCTGGTCAAATACAAACGCGCCGACGGCGTCGATCTGTCGTTCACGCTCTATCTGCCGCCCGATTACAAGCAGGGAACGCCCCTGCCGACGGTCGTCTGGGCCTATCCGCTCGAATACACCAACGCGGCCACGGCCGGACAGATCTCGGGCTCGTCGAACCGCTTTACGCAGATCGGCGGCTACTCGCATCTGTTCTTTTTGCTGGAAGGCTATGCCGTCCTCGATGACGCCACGATGCCGATCGTCGGCGATCCTTTGACGGTCAATGACACCTTCGTCGAACAGCTGGTTTCGAGCGCCAAGGCGGCCATTGACAAGGGGGTTGAAATGGGCGTCGTCGATCCCAACCGGGTCGGGGTCGGCGGCCACAGCTACGGCGCTTTCATGACCGCGCACCTGCTCGCCTATTCCGATCTGTTCCGCGCCGGGATCGCCCGCAGCGGCGCCTACAACCGGACGCTGACGCCCTTCGGTTTCCAGTCCGAAAGACGCTCTTTCTGGGAAGCCCCGGAGATCTATTTCAAACTCTCGCCCTTTATGCACGCCGACAAGATCAACGAGCCGATGCTGATGATCCACGGCGAGGCGGACAACAATTCGGGAACCTTCCCGATCCAGTCCGAGAGGATGTTCGCCGCCATCAAAGGCAACGGCGGAACCGCCCGGCTGGTGATGCTCCCGTTCGAATCGCACGGCTATTCGGGGCGCGAATCGATCGAGCATGTTCTTTACGAACAGATCCGCTGGTTCGATAAATACGTCAAGAACGCCACCCCGCGGGATGGAAAACCTTGAAAAAACGTGATGGGTGATAGGTGATGGGTGATGGGAAAGGAAAAAATCCAATCACCCATCACCTATCACCTATCACAATTTGCCCATCACCTCTTCCTACTGCACCGCCCCCAGTTCGATCCCCAGTGTCGGATTGAAACCGGCGTGGAGGAAAGGCGCTTCCATCTTTTTGAAATCGATCGGCAGTCCGTCGGCCAGAAGTCGTTCGGTCTGAGCGGCTCCCATCGGTTTGGAAAACAGATAACCCTGCCCGAGTTTGCAGCCGAGCGAACGCAGTTGCCACAACTGCTGTTCGTTTTCGATCCCCTCGGCCACCACCTCGATCTCCAGATTCTGACCGAGCATCATGATCGAGCGGACGATCGCCTCGTTTTTCAGGTCGGTGTCCATTTTGCCGATAAAACTGCGGTCGATCTTGATCCTCTCGAATGGAAACAGATGAAGATAGCTCAAAGAAGAATAACCCGTTCCGAAATCATCGGTGCTCAAATGAACCCCGATCTGGTTGAGGTCCCTGATGGTCTTCAAGGCTATGTCGGTATTGTTCATGACGGCGCTTTCGGTGACCTCTAGTTTCAGCCGGTCGGGGCTCAAACCGCTTTTTTCCAGAACTTCCTTGACCTTGGTAACCAAAAACGGATGCATCAATTGTTTGGCCGACAGATTGACGCTGATCTTTAATGGCAGGGCGAATTTTTTCTCCCATTCGAGGATCTGACGGCAAGCCTCTTCGATCACCCAACCGCCGATCGGAACGATGAGACCGGTTTCTTCGGCGATCGGGATGAATTTGTCGGGGAAAACCAAACCTTTTTCAGGATGCTCCCAGCGGATCAACGCCTCAAGTTCGCTGATCTGGCCGTTTTGAACATCGACTATCGGTTGATAAAACACGCGGAACTCGCCCTTTTCAATGGCCCGGCGAAGATCCGATTCGACCTTCAGGAGGTTGAGGTTATCGGCGTGCAGATCCTGATCGTAGATCTCATAGCGCGCCTTGCCAGCGCCTTTGGCCCGGTACATGGCGGCATCGGCGTCGCGCAGATATGATTCGGGTTTTCTCTTTTTCTCGTCCGAAATAATGATCCCGACGCTGGCCGAAGAAAACACCTCGTACCCCTCGATCCTGAACGGAGCGGCGATCTGTTCCTGAATTCGTTCGGCCACGCGGATGGCATCATCCCCGTTTTTGATCGAAAGCAGAATGGTGAATTCGTCGCCGCCGAGACGAGCCAGAACGTCGCTCGGACGGACACAGCTTTTTATTCTTTTGCCGATCGAGATCAGAAACTTATCGCCGATCAGATGGCCGAGCGAATCGTTGACGATCTTGAACCGGTCGAGGTCTATGAACAGAACGGCGAACTGGAATTCCTTCTCGAGAGCCGATCTTTCGATGAAAAGCTCGAGATGCTTCATAAAATGCTCGCGGTTGGGCAGTCCGGTCAGGGAATCGTGCAGGGCGTTGTGTTCGAGGATGCTCTGCGATTGTTTTCTTTCGGTGATGTCCCGGGCGATGGCGTAGGAAACCCGATCCTCGACCACCGGGATGGAGCGCCATTCGAACCAGCGGTAGGATTTGTCCTGACATTTCATCTGGACCTCGAAGTTAACCGATTCGCCCTTCCTCAATTTTCCGGCGCATCTCAAAACCGTGGCTCGATCGGACGGATGGACGAAATCGATGATCGGACGATCGACCGAACTCTTGGTTTCATAGCCCAGAATTCGCTTCCAGGCGGGACTGATCTGGACGATATTGCCGGCGAAATCGATGGTGGCCAGAACGTCCGAGCTGAGCGCGTAGAACCGGTCGCGTTCGGCGATCAGGCGTTTCCTGTCGGTGATGTCGCGGGCGGTCCCCTGAACGGCAAACGGCTCCCCGTCTCTGTATATGATCCGGTTGTTGACCTCCAGATTGATCCGCTTCCCTTCTTTGGTCAGACATTCGATCTGATAGACGGACGTCTTTTTGCCGTCCAGCAACCGGGCCATTTTCCGACGGGCGAGTCTTTTCGAATCCGGCGTCAAAATGTCCCTGACGTTGAGCGAGATGGCCTCCTCTCTGGTGTAGCCGAAGATCTTTTCGGCCGTTTGATTGACCGATAAATAATTGCCTTTCAGATCGTGAACGTAGATCACATCGCTGGCGTTTTCGAAAATTTCCCGGTACCGTCGCTCGCTTTCTTCGAGAGCCTGTTCGGCCTTTTTTCTTTCGGTGACGTCAAAGATGACGCCGATCCATTTTTCGCGCTGGCCGTTCTCGTCGAAAATCACCCGGCCGCAATCCTTCCACCAGCGCATCTCGCCGTCCTTGGTGTAAACCCGGTATTCGTAATCGCTCTCGATCTTCTCCCGGTTCTCCAGTTTCTTGTTCTCCTCGCGCATCATGATCCAATCGTCGGGATGCATGATCTTGGGAAACATCTTGGTCGAATACCATTCTTCGAGCGTGTAGCCGAGCGATTCGAAGGCCGGACTGACGTAGGCGATCCGGTAGGCGGGCTGGAGCTGTTCGATGTAGAACATCAGCGAGAGCGATTCGAAAAAGGTCTTGTATTTGCTGTCGTGCTCTTCGAATTTGCGGCGCAACGATTCGGCCAGAAGCCGGTACAAAGCCCCCTCGAAATTTCCCTTTTCCAATTCTTCCAATCCGGCAAATTCGATGCCCCGACCGCTCTCTTGCGTCGTTTGAACGGCCTTTTCGCCATTCGGCTCCGAACCGATGACCAGCACCGGACTGTGAAGATCGCTTTTGCGAACCTCGGCCAGAAATTTCGCCACTTTCCGTTTTCCCGAAAGACCGTTGACCAAAAAAACGTCGAAAACGCCTTTTTTGAATTCTTCCAACGCCTCATCCAACCCGCCGATCACCGCCGTTTCAAACGGAGCCGTCAGTTTGAGAATCCGCTTTGTCCCGGTCTTTTTCGAGCCGGCGGAAAATTCGGCCAGGGCCACTTTTAAAATGTTCTTCTCGATATTCATCTTTCGCAATTAATAAATTCTTCGGATTTGTTTTTTCGGGGGCCGGATCATTTACTGAAGTTTGTCCAACTGAACCAAAGGGTCCGAATTGACATTTGAAAAGTTAAAGGGTTCTTCCATCAAAAGAAAATCGACGGGCAATCCGCCGATCAGCAATTCTTCGGCGGTCCGGGCATCGACCGGTTTGGAAAACAGGTAACCCTGTCCGCGCCGGCAACCGAGCGAACGCAGTTGCCACAACTGCTGTTCGTTTTCGATCCCTTCGGCCGTAACTTCGATCTCCAGATTCTGCCCGAGCATCAGAATGGTTCGGACGATGGCCTCGGTCTTCAGATCGCGGTCCATCTTCATGATGAAACTGCGGTCGATCTTGAGCCGGTCGAACGGAAACCGGTGGAGATAGCTGAGGCTCGAATAACCCGTCCCGAAATCGTCGGTGCTCAGTTGAACGCCGTAATCGTTGAGATCCATCAGAACCGATTCCGCCGTTTCGCTGTGCTCCATCACCATGCTCTCGGTCACTTCGAGTTTGAGGAGTTCGGGAGCCAGATCGATTTCATCGAGGATCTGTCGCACCTGAGCGGTCAAAAGCGGATGCATCAGCTGTTTGGCCGACAGATTGACGCTGATCGAAAGTTTTTCCTCTCCTTCGTAAATGTTCTGCCATTGCTTTATTTGGCGGCAGGATTCGCGCAAGATCCATTCGCCGATCGGGATGATCAATCCGGTCTCTTCGCTGACCGGAATAAAATCATTCGGCATGACCAGTCCCTGTTCCGGGTGATTCCAGCGGATAAGGGCCTCGAACTCGCAGATCCGGCCCGTTTCCAGATCGACGATCGGCTGGTAACAAACCTCGAACTCCTCTCTTTCCAGCGCCCGCCTGAGATCGGTTTCCAGTTGCAGAAGATTGATGTTGCGAACGTGCATCTCGTAATCGAAGATCTCGTAACGCGCCTTGCCGGTTTCTTTGGCCTGATACATGGCCGCATCGGCGTCCCGCAGGACTTCTTCCGGGGTCCGGCGAATATCGCTGGAGATGACGATGCCGACGCTGGCCGAGGTGAACACCTCGTAATTGTCCAGCTTAAATGGAACCGTCAGGGTTTGCTTGATCCGTTCGGCCACCAGAACGGCGTCCCGCTCTTCTTTGATCGTCAACAAAAGGGTGAATTCGTCGCCGCCGAGACGGGCGATGATGTCGCTCGGACGGACACAGGTCTTCAGCTTTTCGGCGATCGCCAGAAGCAATTTGTCGCCGACGGCGTGCCCGAGCGAATCGTTGATCAGTTTGAACCGGTCCAGATCGAGAAAGAGAACGGCGAACCGAAACCGGCTCTCTTTTTCGGCCCGTTCGACGGCCAGCCCGAGATGTTTCATGAAATGAGTCCGGTTGGGCAGATTGGTCAGCGGGTCGTACAGCGCGTTGTACTGAAGTTTTTCTTCCACCCGTTTCCGCTCGGTGATGTCGCGCCCGATCCCCTGAACTCCGACCGGATCGCCTTTCTGATAGATCAGACGGGTGCTCAGTTCGAGCGTCACGCGATGACCGTATTTAGTGACGATCTCCAGTTCATAGGCGGTCGATGTTCCGCGATCGAGTTTTTGGGCGATCATCTCGCGGGCCTGTTCCAGATATTCCGGCGCGACGATCTGCGAGACGTTCATCTTGATTGCCTCCTCGCGGGCGTAGCCGGTGATCCGCTCTCCGGCCCGGTTGAGCGAAGTGAAATTTCCCTCCAAATCGTGCGTATAGATCAGGTCGTTGGCGTTCTCAAACAGATCCCGGAATCGCTCCTCGCTTTCTTTGAGGGCGTCCTCGGTCCGCTTCCGCTCGGTGATGTCGCGCGCGATCCCCTGAATCGCGATCGCTTCTCCGTTGTGATAAACCAACCGGCTGTTTATTTCCAGCGAGATCCGGCGTCCGTCTTTGGCGATACAATCGATCTCATAAATGGACTTTTTCGAACTGACGAGCTTTCCGGCTATCTGTTGTCGGGCGAGTTCCAGGTGATCGGGCGCAACCACCTCCCGCAGGTTCATCTTCAGCGATTCTTCCCGGGTGTAACCGAAGACCCGCTCGCCGGCCCTGTTGATCGACAGATAATTGCCTTCCAGATCATGCATGTAAACAAGATCGCTGGCGTTGTCGAACAGTTCCCGAAACCGCTCTTCGCTCTCACGCAGTGCGTCCTCGGCCTTTTTGCGCTCGGTGATGTCGTGGATGATCGAATAGAGCAGGTTCTTTCCTCCGGTTTTGAGAAGGCTGGAATGAACCTCGACGTCGCGGACCTCACCCGAAGCCAGCCGGTGGCTAAAATTGAAATGATTGCACAGTCCTTTTCTGGCTTTTTCTATTTCCCGGCCGATCTCTTCCTCGGACAAAATGTTCAGATCCGATATCTTTTTGGTCTTAAAATCCTCGATCGAATATCCGTAGAACCGGCAGGCGGCGGGATTGGCGCTGACGATCGAAGTCGTTTCGGCGTCGACCAAAAGCTGGATCGACTGGTTGCCTTCGAACATCTGCCGGTACCGCTCCTCGCTCCCCCGCAACAATTCCTCGGCCTTCATATGCTCGGTAACGTCGATCATCACGCCCTGCCAGCAGATGGTCTGTCCGGCCGCATCCCTGGCAAAACACCCCTGATCGTGAATCCAGCGGACCGATCCGTCGCGGGCGATCAGGCGATATTTGTAATCGGTGGCCCGCTCTTCTTGCATCGCTTTTTCCGTCTCGCGCAGGACCCATTCCCGATCCTCGGGATGAAGCAATCTGACCCACATATCCTTGCGGTTTCGCCATTTTTCGAGCGGATATCCGAGCGAGGAAAAAGCCGGGCTGATGTAAAGCGGGGCGTAGGGTTTGACGGATTCGACGGCGTAAAACATAACCGGCAGACTTTCGATCAGATTTCTGTATTTGGACGCCTGGCGAACCGCTCCGGTCTCGTTTTTCGTGATGGCCAACGCCCGATCGACAACATTTTCGAGAACTTCCGGGCTGAATCGCTCGGGATCGAGACAGTTGACGGCGAACCGGCCGAAGGCTTTCCGGTTTTTTCGTTGATCCTTTTCGCCGATCAGCAGGATCAGGGTTTGCAATCTTCCTCTTCTTTCCAATTCTTTGAAAAGCTCCCAACCGAAGTTTTTGACGATCTTCCAGTTGACCAGATAGATGTCGTGCTCGTCTGCCTGAATGGCCGTCAGCAATTCGGCCGGAGAATCGGTTTGGTCAATTGTGAAATGGTCTTTCCTGAAACCGCAAAAAGCTTGCCGCAACCGGGCAAAATTGTCCGGGCGGTCGGAAATCAGGATCTTGGAACGCAGGAGATAATTAAGGCTCATTGTTTAAGGCAATTGGCGGATAATTTCGTTGATCTGATTTAGCTGGATTTACTAACAGATGAGTTTTTCAGGTTGGATTTTTTGAAAAACTTCGAACAAGGAAATCAAGACAATGGAGAAAACCAACATTTTACAGCAGGAAAGCCTCAAGTATTATTACAAAAAAAACGCCTTTTGGCCAGCATTATTTTATCTTTTTGTCGGCTGAAACCGGGAGACCTCCGACGGATCGAAAGGCGGGCGAGCGCGGACGGACGGACCGGGTCGCCCAATCCGAAAATTTGTCCGGCGGCGCCGAAAAAATCCGAACCGACCATTCTTGACGCTTGCAACTGGTGAATGTTAGTTTTTTCTTTACGGCTTTTTGCAAAAATTTATGGAAAACTTGAAGAAAACCCCGCTTAACGAGGTTCACCGGAACTTGGGGGGAAAAATGGTCGATTTCGGCGGTTGGGACATGCCCGTTCAGTACCCGGCCGGAGTCATCGAGGAACATCTGCGGACCCGCACCGGAGCCGGTCTTTTCGACGTTTCGCACATGGGCGAATTTTTTGTCGAGGGACCGGACGCCATTTCCTTTGTCAATCGTCTGACGACCAACGACGTAACCCGACTGGTCGACGGTCAGGCCCATTATTCGGCCCTGACCCGCTCGGACGGCGGCGTGGTCGATGATCTGCTGGTTTACCGTTTCGATCAGGACAAACTGCTTCTGGTGGTCAACGCCGCCACGACCGACAAGGATTGGGACTGGATCACCTCGCACAAAGGGGACGAAAACATCTCCCTGACCAACGCCAGCGCCGATTACTGTCAGATCGCCGTTCAGGGCCCCGACGCGCTGGAAATCGCTCAGACATTGACCGAAACAGATTTGTCCGAAATCAAATATTATCATTTCACCCTCGGCCGTTTTGACGGGGTCAACGCCATCATTTCGCGCACCGGTTATACGGGCGAAGACGGTTTCGAGATCTACGCCGACCGGCAGTCCGCCGAACAGATCTGGAACGCTCTGCTCAAAGCCGGTGATTACGGTTCGGAAGGCGGGATCTTGCCCTGCGGTCTGGCCGCCCGCAACACGCTTCGGCTGGAATCCGCCATGTCGCTCTACGGAAACGAACTCTCCGACGAGATCACGCCGCTCGAAGCCAATCTGGGTTGGATCTGCAAATTAAAGACGGATTTTCTGGGGCGCGACGCCCTTGTAAAACAAAAGGAAGATGGTCTCAAGAGAAAACTGGTCGGTTTCGAAATGAAAGACCGGGGCATCGCCCGCGACCATTTTGACGTTTACGTCGGTGGGGAAAAGATCGGCTACGTATCGAGCGGATCGCCCGCGCCTTTTCTGAAGAAAAATATCGGTCTGGCCTTCGTTCCGCCCGAATTTGCCAAGGTCGGACAGGAAATTAAAATCGACGTCAGGGGAAAACATCTGGCGGCCGAGATCGTTCCCACACCTTTTTACAAACGCGAAAGATAATTTGTTAAGGGTTAATTGAGTTTATTCGAAATAAAAGAAAGGAAACAGATCCTTCAACGGTTAGCAAATAACGACTTAAAAAAAGAAACTAAAAATTATGGCAAACATACCGGAACATTTACATTACAGCAAAGATCACGAATGGGTTGAGGTCGATGAAGGGGTTGCGACGATCGGGATCACCGATTTCGCCCAGCACTCGCTCGGCGATGTGGTTTACGTCGAACTGCCGAAAGAGGGCGACACTTTCGACGCCCATGAGGTTATCGGTTCGGTCGAATCGGTCAAGGCCGTCTCGGAAATTTTCACGCCCGTCGGCGGCGAGGTGGTCGAGGTCAACGAAGACCTCAACGACACGCCGGAATCGGTCAACGACGATCCCTACGGACAGGCCTGGATGGTCAGGATCAAAATGAGCAACCCGGGCGAAGCCGACGCCATGCTCTCGGCCGAAGAATACGAAGAATTTCTGGCTGAGAATGAATGAATCGATTTTGGATTTCGGATTTCGGATTTCGGATTGTTTTTTTACGAGCCCCGAAATCCGAAGATTGATCTGAAATCCAAAATCCGAAAACTAAAATCCAAAATATGCGTTATATTCCCAATTCACCCGAAGAGCGTCAGGAGATGCTCAAAACGGTCGGGCTCGCCTCGGCCGAGGAACTTTTTCGCTCGATCCCGTCGGACGTCCATCTGGGCCGGTCGCTGAACATTACCGATCCGCTTTCCGAACCCGAAGTGATCGCCGAGATGGAACGGCTGGCAGAGTTGAACACGGCCTCGCGCCGGACATCTTTTCTGGGAGCCGGAGCCTATTCGCACTTTTCGCCGACGATCGTCGATCATCTGATCCAGCGTTCGGAATTTTTCACCTCCTACACGCCCTATCAGCCGGAGATCGCCCAAGGCACCCTCCAATATATTTTCGAGTTCCAGACCCTGGTCTGTCAGTTGACCGGGATGGATGTGGCCAACGCTTCGATGTACGACGGTTCGACCTCGATGGCCGAGGCCTTTCTGATGGCGCAGAGGGTAACGCGCCGGGACAAGGTGATCATCGCCGAAACGGTTCACCCGGAATATCTGGCCGTCGCCGAAACCTACACCCAGCACGGCGATCTGACGATCGAAACCGTTCGGTTCAATTCCGATTCGGGACGCATTTCCGAGGATGATCTTTCCCGCATCGACAAGGAAACCGCCGCGTTGGTGGTTCAGTCGCCGAACTTCTTCGGCTGTATCGAAGATCTGGAAATGCTGGCCGAACGGGCGCACGAAGCCGGCGCGTTGCTGATCGTCGTCGTCACCGAGGCGATCTCTTTCGGATTGCTGAAAACGCCGGGCGAGAGCGGCGCGGACATCGTCGTCGCCGAAGGACAGAGTTTCGGCATCCCCTTGAGTTTCGGCGGACCTTACGTCGGGCTTTTCGCCTGTAAGGAAAAATACGTCCGTCAGATGCCGGGCCGGCTGGCGGGTGTGGCTTACGACAAGGACGGCAAACGCGGTTTCGTTCTGACGCTGGCGACGCGCGAACAGCACATCCGGCGCGACAAGGCGACCTCGAACATCTGCACCAATCAGGGTTTGATCGCGCTGGCCGCGACCATTTACATGGAAACGATGGGCAAAAAAGGTCTTCAGGAAGTCGCCGTCCAGAACGCGCAAAAAGCGGCTTACGCGGCGAAAAAGATCGCCGGGATCGACGGCTTCGAACTTCCCTTTTCGGCCCCGCGCTTTAACGAATTCGTCGTCCGCGCGCCGAAAAACGCTGGAGAAATGCTGGAAGCCCTGCGGACCGAAAAAGAGATCATCGGCGGTCTCGCATTGTCGCGCTATTACCCGGATCATCCGAACGATTTTCTGGTCTGCGTAACCGAGACGAACACCAAAAAGGAGATCGATGAATTAGCTGAGGGGCTTAAAACTCTATAAATTCGGTCTTTTGAAATTTGCGATTTGAGATCTGAAATTTCCAAACTTCATTGCGGCCGGAATCTGGCTTGATTCTTATTTTTTAAAAGGGAGCGAAATATGAAAACTGAAAAGACGTTCGCTCGTGATTTCGACCGGCGAAAATTTCTGTCCTCGGTCGGCAAGGGCATCGGAATGATGGCTTTGGCGTCGGGAACGGTCGGCGCGCTGTTTGAAAATCTGCTGGCGGCCAATAAAAGAGTGGCCCTTCTGTCGCCCGAGGAAGCGGCGATGGACGAGGATTACTGGACGACCATCCAGCAGGCCTTTTCCGTCACGCGCGGGATCATCAATCTGAACAACGGCGGCGTCTCTCCGAGTCCGCGCATCGTAACCGAGGCATTTATCCGCTACACCTGGCAACAGGAGGACGCGACGGCCTATACGATGTGGCGCCTTCTGGAACCGCAATCGGAAACGATCCGCGCCGGATTGGCCGAGATCTTCGGCTGCGATGCGGAGGAGATCGCCATCACGCGCAACGCTTCGGAGTCGCTCGAGATCCTTCTGATGGGAATGGATTTCAAATCTGGCGACGAGATCCTTTCCACCACGCAGGATTATCCGCGGATGCTGACCACCCTCAGACAGCGCGAAATGCGCGAGGGATTAAAGCTCAATCTGATCAAGATCCCGATCGCGCCGAAAGACATCAACGACATCGCCGCGCCGTTCGAGAGGGCCATCACGCCCAAAACGAAACTGATCCTGATGTCGCATCAGATCAATCTGACCGGGCAGATCACGCCGGTCAAAAAGGTCTGCGAAATGGCCCGAGCGCGCGGGATCGAAACGATCGTTGACGGCGCTCATTCGTTCGCCCAGTTCGATTTCCGGCGCGACGACCTGGGGTGCGATTATTTCGGCACATCGCTCCATAAATGGCTCCACGCGCCGAAGGGAACGGGGATGCTTTACGTCAAAAAGGACAAGATCCCGAAGATCTGGGCGTTGATGGCGGCCGAGGACAAAAACAGATCGGACATCCGAAAATTCGAGGAGATCGGCACCCATTCGGCGGCGATGCGTCTGGCCATCGGCGAAGCGATCCTTTTTCACAACGCCATCGGCGGCAAGCGCAAGGAAGAGCGCCTCAGATATCTGTCGCGGTACTGGGTCGATCAACTGAAGAACGAACCGAGGATCGGGTTCAACACCTCGTTCGACGAACGGCAGTTCTGCGCCATCGTCAACGTCAAGGTCGAGGGAATCGATCCGGTCGAGATCGGCAATCATCTGTTCAACCAGCACAGGATCTTTACGACGCCGATCGTTCACGAGGAATTCACCGGCATCCGGATCACGCCGAACGTCTATACGGCGCTGTGGGAACTGGACAGATTTTGCCGGGTGATGAAAGACATCGCCCGCAACGGTTTGCCGGCGAAACAATAAAATTAGGGCAAAGGATTTTTTGCCACAGAGAACACGGAGTTCACCGAGTTTTTAGTTTTTGATTTAGAAAAGTTTGACCGAAAATTAGTTTTTGATAAAAAAATTTTCTCTGTGTTCTCTGTGCCCTCTGTGGCAAACATATTTTTTGAATAATCAATTTATGAGCATTAAAAAAGTTACGCAACATCCTTCTCAGAACGAGGAACTTATCTTTGACCGTTCGCAGACCGGGCGGACCGGTTATTGTCTGCCGAAACTGGACGTCGAGGAAACGGATCTCAATGACATCATTCCGGCCGAATTGCGCCGCACGGACGATCTCGACGGCGTCCCGGAAGTCTCCGAGGTCGATGTCATCCGCCATTTTACGCGAATGTCCACCTGGAACTATTCGATCGATCTGGGGATGTATCCCTTGGGTTCCTGCACGATGAAATACAACTCACGGCTCAACGAAAAGGTCGCCCGGATCGCCGGATTTGCCGCCCTTCACCCGCTCGCGCCGGAAGAAGAAGCGCAGGGCGCTCTGGAACTGATCTATCGTCTTCAGGAAGATCTGGCCGAGATCACCGGTTTGCCGGGCGTTTCTCTGCAACCGGCGGCCGGAGCGCACGGCGAGATGACCGGGATCATGCTGATCCGCGCTTTTTTGGACGAACGCGACGGCGAGGAATCGAAAAACCGCCGGGTTATGCTCGTTCCCGATTCGGCCCACGGCACCAACCCGGCCTCGGCGCATATGGCGGGTTTTCAGGTCAAAACGATCCGCTCGACCGAAGAGGGACTGACCGATATGGAACATCTTCGCCAACTTTGCGACGAGGGCGGAGTGGCCGGTCTGATGCTGACCAATCCGAACACGGTCGGCATTTTCGAGACCAACATCAAGGAAGTCTGCGAAACGGTTCACGAGGCGGGAGGTCTGGTTTATATGGACGGGGCCAACATGAACGCCCTGGTCGGAGTGGCGCGCCCCGGCGACATGGGCGTCGATGTCATCCATCTCAACCTGCACAAGACCTTTTCGACCCCGCACGGCGGCGGCGGCCCCGGTTGCGGTCCCTGTTGCTGTACGGCGGAACTGGAAAAATTCTTGCCCGTTCCGCGCGTCGTCAAAGACGGCGACAATTACAAGCTCGATCTCGACCGGCCCGCGTCGATCGGCCGGGTCAAGGCCTTTTACGGCAATTTCGGAATGATGGTCCGCGCTCTCGCCTACATTCAGACGCACGGCGCTTCCGGTCTTCGCGAAGCGACCGAGGCGGCCGTTCTCAACGCCCGTTACGTCGGCCAGAATCTGCTCGAAGATTATGAAAAGCCTTTCGCATCGGACAGCATGCACGAGGTCATCTTCTCGCATAAAAAACAGTCGCGCAAAGGGGTTCACACGCTCGACATCGCCAAACGCCTGATCGATTACGGTTTTCATCCGATGACCATTTATTTCCCTTTGATCGTCGAAGGGGCGATGCTCATCGAACCGACCGAATCGGTCGGACGGGCCGACTTGGACGCCTTTATCGACGCCATGAAATCGATCGCCCGCGAGGCGGCGGAAGATCCCGATCTGGTCATCGGCGCACCCTATTCGACCCGGATCGGCCGGCTCGATGAGGCGACCGCCGCCCGGAAACCCGTTCTGCGCTGGCGCCCCGATATGGACGCGACGGCGAAATCGGCTTAAAACCGTCGAGAAAAATCCGGGTCTTTTTTCAATTTCAACAGCGATCTATGAGCGGCAAATTGACGGTCAATCCGTTCCTCCAGTTGGAACTTCACGCGACGGATAATTTTCATCTGCTCGCCCCGAAACCCGGATGCGGTTTGCAGATGCTTCCCGTAAGCAGAACCGAGCGCCCCGCTTTGTACGAGCTTTTTCTCGAACTCTCCGGGATGCAGTTCGATTTCCTCGATATCGAAAGGGATCTCTCCCGCGACGAGCGGCGATTATTGTCGGATCACGGCGTTCTGATCGAAGAGAAAAACGTTCCGCAAAAACCGCTTTTTGCCTGCCAACTCGATGAGGTCGAGGCCGCTTCCTTTGAAGCGGCACGAAGCGATCTGATCGTCAACCCGACCTATCGTTTCGAACCTTTCAGTTTTGCCAATCTCGCGGTCTGGATGCGGGAAAAACATCTCTCCCCGCATCAGGCCTCGGCTTGGATCAGTTCTCCGGCGACCGGAATTGAGATCGGTTACTGGCTGGAAAAGGAGCGGGCCGAAACGATGGCCGGTTTCCGGGCCGGTAAAAAGCCGTCTTCGGAAATTGATGACGAATTGCTGGGAAAACTGATGGCCGCCGAAATTATCGGGACCGCCGAGGATTTCCGTCGGAGAGAGAAAGGAAAAAGCGAGGTTCTGGAAAGAAAACGCGGAGAATTTCAAAAACGGGGCTACGCCGTTCTTGAACAAATTCTTCCGCCGGCCCAGATGAAAGCGATGCGCGACTTTTACCGGCAGTACGTCGCCCAGGGATTCATGCCGCTCGGCGACCCTCAGGTCAGTCTTCGCTTCCGCCAGCACAACGAACCGCTGGCCCGTTTTTTTCACCTCAATTTCACCGGCCTGATGTCCCTGCTGATCGGCGAGGAAGTCCGGCCGTCCTACGTTTACGCCGCGTCATACAAGGAAGGGGCCGCGCTCGAACCGCACACCGACCGCGAGCAATGCGAGTACAGCATCTCTTTTCAGGTCGATTATCAGCCCGAACCCGCCGACCAAACATCGCCCTGGGCTTTGCATCTGACGCGCCCCGAAGAACCGATCCAAGACAACTCAATGTTCGGCTGGGATGATTTTCCGGAAACTCTTCCCGGCGGCCAAAAAAGAAAAGGAATTCATCTGGCCAGCGGCGACGGTCTGATCTACAAAGGCCGCGAACTGATCCATTACCGATACCCGCTTCCCGCCGGACACCGGTCAACATCGCTCTTTTTCCATTATGTTCCGAAAGATTTTGGGGGAAACCTGTTGTGATTTCGGATTTGGGATTGCGGATTTCGGATTGGTTTGATTTTAGACTTGACTTAATTTTGGATCGACAAACGATCCTTAAAGACAAATCCGAAATCACAAATCCGAAATCACAAATCGAACCGATCTAAAATCTGAGCGCCAGCCTCTCGACGATCTGACCTCCGATGAGGTGTTTTTCGATGATCTCGGGGACGTCTTCGGCGCGCACCTGAGCGTACCAGATGCCTTCGGGGTAGATCAGAACGGCCGTTCCGACGGCGCAGAAACCGACCGAACCGCAATCGGTCAAAACTATCGGGCCTTCCGGGTTTCGCCCCTTTGAGGCCTTGCCGTAGCGCAGGTTCCGCGATTCCAGCCCGCGAACGAACGCCTCTTTGACCTCGGCACTGCCGACGGCCGAGCAGGATTTTCCGTTGCAGACGAAAACGTGATGTTTGATGTCGGCGGCGGCCACCGGAGCCAGATTTTCCAGCTTCTCCCGGTCTTCGATAAACTTTGGTTCAGCCATACAAATAAAAAGCTAACACACCGGAAAAGAATAATACAGAAGAGGAATCAGGCGGACGAAAGATAAGGAGGTTCCCGTTGGCCTTTGGAAAAAAAGCCGTTCGAGCGAGAAACCGCCGAAAACTAAATTTGGCTCTTTAATGGCGCTCGACCGTCGGTTACGGCGGAACGGGCGGCCTTGCCCCGGCCCGGAGCATCGACCATATTGAGTCCCTTGACGGTCTCAAAACCGGGAACGATCTCGCCGACCCCGGAATCCATCAACGCCCCGGTTCGCTTGTAGCCGGAAAAATCCAGATACAGCTCCTTTCGCAAAAATCTTTCGGGAACGCCCGCAAAGCGCCAGAGCGGGCGTTTGATGACCTCGCCGAACAGTTTTTTGGCCAGCAGTTTGTAATACAGCGGAACGCCGATCGACCATTGCCAGCGCGAGCGCGAACCGCCGTAAAAATCGAGATTGTATTTCCAGCAGGTGAAGAAAAACTCCCATTGCAGATCGGTCATCTCGATCAGTTTGACGCTCTCCTGTTTCTGCATCCGCGTATTTTCGAGCGGCACGAACCAGGTCGGAACGATTTTTTCAGCACCGGATGGGCGACGATCTTTAAGAATTCGTGGGCGTTGACCGGCATCAGATTTTCGCCGGCCAATTTGGTGTAGACATCGGTCGCATAGGAGATGCCCAAAGGATTGTGGGCGTGAATCGCCACCACTTTGGTCTCCGGGCCGACAAACTTGTCCAGATTCTCGTAATAACAAGTAACGACATCGCTTTCGTCGTATTTGCGAAGCAGAAGAGCCTCGACCACCCGCAGACCGTTGGGCACGTATTTGGCCCGTCCGTCTTCCCAGGATTCGTTCCTCAAAGCCTCCTGACTGATGAATTTTTTGCTGTATTTAAAGGGGATGGTGGCCGAGAGCATTTGTTGCCAGATGCCGTGCTTCCACTCGCTGGCCTCGGACGCTGAAGCTGTCAATACGATCGTTGGTGAACTCATAAAATTAAAAAAAAATATAATTTACAAAATTTACCTGTAAAATACATTTTATTTACTTACGGACAAAAAGCAAAACATTATCTCTCGCTGAGACCAAATATTTGATCGGTCGATTCATTTTGCCGCGGGGTTTATGCTAATATTCACCAACGAACGAATTTATCCGTTCGGTTTAGATTTTTTTTAACCAATGGCTGTCGGCATAGTAATTCATATCTCAGTAGGCAAGGAAAAACGCACCGAGTTCTTTTCCTCCGAAAATATTCGCTTCGGTTCCGATGAAACCAGCGATCTGCAAATTCACACCAAAAACATTTCGGAAAAAGGCGTCTGGTTCGAACTGGCCTGGAGCGGCGAAGGTTACCGGGTTACGAATTTTAACGGGGAACTGGGCCTGACGCTCAACGAAAGCCGGATCTACCGTTTCGCCCTCATCAAAGACGGCGATTCGATCAAGATACCCGGAACGTCGATCGTTTTTTCCTTCTTTTCCCTCGATTCCACCTCGTCGCTGATCACGACCAACCGCGAACAGCCGCACATCGCCCAGTTCATCGAAGAGGCTGCGATCGGCGCGGCGACCACCCCGAAACGCGATGACGCCAAGGCTTTTTTGCGGGAATTCGTCCGCGAACTCTCGCGCGAGATCAGCTGGGCCACCAAACTGATGGTTCTGGCCATCGTCGTCGGGACCCTGACCGGAGTTTTTTATCTCGGGTTCGCCGTCAACCGCGAACTGAAAAGGAGCCGCGAACAAGCCGAACAGCAAAACCAGATCATTCAGGATCTGCAGAAAAAACTCTATGAGACCTCGGATCAGATCGGAGATCTCGAAAAAACCAACCAAAAAGTGATGGATACCGTCTCTTTGGCCCCCAACCTGCGGGTCAAATACGGAAATGGCATCTGTCTCATCTTCGGCGTTTACGATCTGATCGACCGGAAAACCGGAAAAACGCTCCGTTACCCCGATCCGACCGCCTTCCAATCCGAAGAAAACTACGACCCTCCGTCGGTGCCGGTGCAGGAGGATCTGGTGAAACCGCAACTTCAGATGGGTTTGACGACCGAGGGGAACGGAACGGCGGTCGAATATGATTTCATCGGCACGGGGTTTCACGTCGGAGACGGTTACATCATCACCAACCGGCACGTCGTTCAGCCCTGGAAGGAAGATGAGTTGGTTCAGCAAATGATCCGCTCCTCCAGCGGGCGGGCCAGGATCAAGCGACTGGTCGTCTATTTTCCCAACATTCCGCAACCCTTCCCCCTGAAGATCCGCCAACTCGGTCCGCGCGAGGACGTCGCCGTCGGCACGATCGATCCCGAACTTCTGCCGGCCGACATTCCGGTTCTGCCGATCGACCTCGAAACCGATGCGGTTACGGTCGGAAAAACGGTCGTCACCATGGGTTATCCGAACGGCCCCGACCGGCTTCTGGCGATGGCCGAGGACGACGAGGCCCGTTCGCTCAACGCCCGTTGCGAGGGATCGCGCCAATGCATCATCAACTCGCTGGCCCAATCGAAAAAGATCGTCCCGCTGACGACGCAGGGGTCGATCACCGATCTCGATTCGCGCCGCATCGTCCACGATGCCAAAACGGCCGAGGGCGGTTCCGGCGCTCCGCTCTTCGGTCAGACCGGAAAAGTGATCGGGGTCAATTTCGGCGTGTTCACCGATAGCAACGCCGCCAACATGGCCGTTCCGATCCGTTTTGCCGTTGATCTACTGAAAAAGGCCGGTTGGATGTCGGAAGAGGAAAAGAAGAGTCTTCCCGCCCAAAATCAGACAGCCAGTAACAATACCAATCAAAATTCGAGCCAGCAGTAAAAGGGTCAATTACGGAGGGCGTCGCTCAATCCGATTCGGTCAGCAATCGACGGCACCGGTCGGCCTCCGGATCACTCCCGGCATTGGTTCGGATAAAATCGGCGAGGGCCGATCGCAGGGTTTCGGCGGCTTCGTCGCCCCTTTTTTGGGCCAGCAGATTTGCTCCGAGCGAGGTTTTCAAAACGGCCAGCTGATAATCCTGTTTCCGGCGGTTTTGCGACAGATAATCCCAGGCCTCGCGGATTTTCCTCTCGCCCTCTTTCAGCCTTCCGGTTTTGGTGTAAATGTCCCCCAGTAATCTTTTTGAAAAGGCGATCGTGTAATGCCCGTTCGGATAATATCCGTTTTGGATTCTCAATGTCCGGCCGATCAGTTCCTCGGCCCGTTCGAATTTTCCCTGCCGGTAAAAATTATCCGCCCGGTTGTACATGGTCGAGAGAGTAAAGAAGTTCTCATCCCCGGCCTTCACCCTTAAAAGGTCAAACGCCTCCTTGTAAAAATTCTCGGCCGTCTCAAATTGACCGTTCAACATATGGGTTTTGCCGATACTGCGGAGCAATACGCCGGCTTCGAGACTTTCCAGCTTATTCGTCCGGCGGAGTTCTTCGAGTCCCCGGTTGTAAAAGGCCATGGCGGTCTGAAAATCCCCTCCCTGATCGCTGATGATCCCTATGTTCATCAGGATCATTGTCAGCATAAACCGATCTTTTCCCGCCAAATTTTCGGCCAGTTTCAGGCTTTCTCCGTAAACCTCGGCGGCCCCTTCCAAATTCCGCCTCAGAGCGTAAATGTTCCCCAGATCGTTGAGAGCGATGGCCAGCCATTTGGCCTGACTTTTGTCCTTTTCGACTTCGGGGCGGAAAAACTCTATCGCATCGAGATAGAGTTTTTCCGCCTGTTCGAGATCACCCTGCAGATAGAGCGCGTCGGCCAAGACGACCGAGACCTGCATTGACCTCGGGTTCCCTGCCCCGTGAACCAGATCGAATTTCTCCATCGCCCGGCGCAAGACCCTTTCGCCCTTTTGAAGTTGCCCCTGATAGACGTAGGTTTTGCTCAGCGTAAAGAGGATCTGAGCCTCAATCTCGGGTTCGCCGGCGAGATCGGTTTCGATGTTTTTGAGAGCCTCATCCATCGCTTCGGAGACGGTCGCCCGACGATTTTGTTCGGGATTCGAGGACATCCACGACGGGTTTGAGAAACTGAGGATATTCTGCATAAAATCGCTCATTTTCTCGGCTTTGGCGGCTTCCGAGCGGGCCCGGTCGCGCTCGACCAGAGCGATCTGCGACTGGCGGATGGTGGCCGCGATCCCGCCGATGATCGTCAACAGAATTAATGCGGCGGCCATCACCCCGTATCTGTGCCGTCTGAGAAATTTGGCGGTCCGATAGCCGAGCGTAGCCGGTCTGGCCGTCACCGGCAAACCGTCCAGATGCCGCCAGATGTCGGCGGCCAACTGCTCGACCGTCCGGTATCTCCGCTCGGGTTCTTTGCGAAGCGTCTTCAAAATGATGTTATCCAGATCACCCCGCAACAGTTTCGGACTTGAAACCGCATTTTGCCGTCCGGTTTTCTCGATCAGTTTAACGGTTTTCCCGCCGCCCGGAATCTGCGTCCGAGTTCCGGTCTCCGCACTCGGCGGGGCGCTGGCCGATCCCTTCCGATCGACGCCTTCGGCCAAATCCGGAGACCGGTCCGACTCCACAACGACGCTCGGTTTTTCCGGTTCGGCTTCGAGTATGGCCTGAAAAATATTTCCATTTTCGCGGAATTCCTTCTCAAACGGCAGGCGCTCGGTCAGAAGTTCAAAGAGGATCACCCCGAGGCTGTAGATGTCGGTGGCGGTCGTCGCGCTTTCGCGTTTGACCTGTTCGGGACTGGCATATTCCGGCGTCATCACGCCGAGGCGGGTGACGGTCTGACTTTGTTCAAAATCATCGGTCAGCAGTTTGGCGATTCCGAAATCAAGCAGTTTCGGTTCGCCGTCCCCGGTCACCAGAATATTCGACGGTTTGAGATCGCGGTGAACGACCAGATTGCGGTGGGCAAACGAAACGGCTTCACAAACCTTGTTGAACAGTTTGAGCCTTTCCTTCAGGCTCAGATCTCTGTTCCGGCAGTAGGCGGTGATGATCTCGCCCTCGATGTGTTCCATCACCAGAAAAGGAATCCCGTCCCGGGTTGTTCCGGCGTCGATCAGACCGGCGATATGCTGATGTTTGAGTCCGGCCTGAATCTCTTTTTCGATGTCGAACCGCCGTCGGACACCGGCCGTATTGAACTCGCGCCGGAGCATCTTGACGGCAACCTGCTGGCGAAACTCGCCGTCTCTGCGTTCGGCCAGATAGACGGCTCCCATGCCTCCGGTGCCAAGCTCGCGCAAAATCCTATAATTGCCGATCGTTCGCCCGACCGACACTTCCGGCCGCTCGTCCTCCAAAAAGTCTGCGAACTTCAACTCCCCGGAAGCCTTGAAAAAATCCTCGGCATCATCCTCGATCCGGAGCAGTTCCTCGACCTCCGACCGCAGTTCCGGGGTCTTAAGACATTTTCCCTCGACAAATTCCCGCCGTCGGTCGCCCTCCAATAAAAGCGCCTCAGAAACGATCTCCTCGACTTTCTCCCAATTTGCCTTTTCCATAACTTTCTAATTGTTAAAGCGGACTTCGGGCCTTTGGCGGGACATTTTATTCTCAAAAAGTTACTCAACCAAATTAATGGTGGTGTTTTCAGCCGATCCTGGTCATTTCCCTGTACAGCCAGATCTTGGCGAATTTCCAATCCCTCTGGACGGTCTTTTCGGTGACCTTTAAAACCTCCGCGATTTCTTTCCGGTTCAGACCGCCGTAAAATTTCATCTCGACCACTTTGGCCTTTCTTTCCTCAAATTCGGCCAGTCGAATCAAAGCGGCGTCCAGATCCAACAGGTCGGCCGATCTTTGCTGACCGCCGATCGACAGATTTCCAAGGGTCAGTCTCTTTAACCCGCCTCCGCCGCGTTTGTCGGCAACCATCTTCCGGGCGTGATCCACCAGGATCCGCCGCATCATCATGGCCGAGATCGCATAAAAATGGGCCCGGTCCTCCCACTTCATCTCATGAACACCGACCAGACGCAGGTAGGCCTCGTTGACTAGAGCGGTCGGTTGAAGAGTGTGATCGGATCGCTCTTTGCTCAAAAAGACGCGAGCCTGTCTCTTCAATTCCTCATAGACAAGCGGAAACAAACGATCAACCGCCTTCTCATCGCCATTTTTCCACTCCTCCAAAATTCGGGTTATCTCTTGCGGCATTTTTCTTTAGATTATATACGCCGACTTTGATTTCACCAATTTTTCACCGGTCATTGACCGGCGGCGGGCGACGGGTTGAATTGTTCCGGCCGCCCGGTCCCAAATCGCCCTCATCGCCCCGGCGGACCAATCTCCGAATGTCCCCTAAATTTTTCATCCCCCGCTTTTATAAACAGAGAGCAAATTTTTGCAAGTTTATTGAAATAAGGAGATTGAAAAAATGAAATTCAAACTGTCAATTTTGTTACTGATGTTTTTTACCTGTTCCGCAAATCTGATGGCCGGAATGATCTATGACGAGACTTTTGATGATGACGGCCTCCGGGTCGCCAATCCGTTTGACGGCTCGAATCGCCGCGGATTGGCCTCGACCATCGAGATCCTGCCCGACGGCAAATATCTGATCGGCGGATCGGCCCAATCCGTCCCGAACGTTCCCAGTCAAACCGCTTTCGCCGTCCAGAGACTGAACCCGGACGGAACACCCGACACCGCCTTCGGAACCAACGGCAGAGCTCTGTTTATCTTTGATGCCAATGCGCCGTTGCCGACCAACGTCGCCAACGTCATGGCCGTTCAGGCGGACGGAAAGATCCTTTTGGCCGGTTATACCGCTTCGAGTCAGCCTTTCGACAGTCTGCGGGCGACGGTCATCCGCCTCAACGCCGACGGAACGATCGATTCGACCTTTGCCAATTCGGGAGTTTTTCGTTCGCCCAACGTCGGCAACGGCAACATTGAGTCGGATTCAAAATTCTTCGATCTGAAGATCCTCCCCAATGGCAACATTCTGGCGGTCGGCAATGTCGTTTTCGGAAACAGCAGCAATGAACCGTGTCAAAGCAATCAGAGTCCCTGGTGTTCGAGTGCAACCGTTTTGTCGGCCAACGGCACATTCCTGAGTCGGACAAACTACAAATTCACTCCGGAACCCGGGGCTCGCGAAGTCATCACCGATGTGGAAATCCAGTCCGACGGAAAATGGCTTGCGGTCATCTCTTCCGAAGCCAACACGGCTCCTTTCCGGATTGTCCGGTTCGATTCCAACGGGGCGCTGGACGGAAACTTCGCGGTCAACGGGGTGGCTACGATCACCAGTTTCTTCGGTTCGAATAATATCCTCGGCTATTCGGTCGAGATCCAGCCCGACGGCAAGATCTTAGCCGGAGGCAAAAAGAACAATGCCGTCGTGACCGCCCGTTTTAATCCGAACGGCACGCTCGACAACTCTTACGGGGTAAACGGCCTGACCGATGCGATAATCAACGAAAGCCAGAACATCGCGGGATATGACATCTTGCTCCAGCCCGACGGCAAGATCCTTTCGGTCGGAGCCAACAAGTTGATCCGTTTTCTGCCAAACGGCGGCCGGGATCTGTCCTTCGGCCCCGATGGCGAACTCAACATCGCTCCGGATCAAACGACTGCGATCGGCTCCGTTTATCCGATCGATCTGGCCCGGCATTCCGACGGTCGGATCGTTTTCGCCGCCCGAACCACGCTGACCGCGCCGGGCGCGGGAGCCGTGGATTCCTGGACAATCGGTCGTCTGACCAATTCGAACCAGCCGCGAATCGATTTTGACGGGGACGGCAAAACCGACATCTCCATTTTCCGCCCCTCCGGCGGCCAATGGTGGTATTTGCGGAGTTCCGACGGCGGTAACCGCGCCTTTCAGTTCGGCACATCGACCGACAAGCTCGTTCCGGCCGATTACACCGGAGACGGCAAAACCGACATCGCCTTCTGGAGAGAATCCACCGGCGAATGGTTCATCCTTCGCTCGGAGGATTCTTCCTTTTACTCTTTCCCGTTCGGCGCTCTCGGAGATATTCCCGTCCCCGCCGATTTCGACGGAGACGGTCAGGCCGATCCGGCCATTTTCAGATCTTCAAACTCGACCTGGTTCATTCTCAGATCATCCGACTCAGGAACGACCATCACCAGTTTCGGAGCAGCCGGAGACCTGCCGGTGGCGGCCGATTACGACGGCGACGGTCGCTCTGACATCGCCATCTTCCGGCCCTCAGACGGCTCCTGGTGGCTGAACCGATCTCAGAGCGGATTGATCGTCTTTAGTTTCGGAACCTCGACCGACAAAACGGTGCCCGAGGATTACACTGGAGACGGGTTGGCGGATGTGGCGTTCTGGAGGCCCTCGACCGGAGAATGGTTTGTTCTGAGAAGCGAGGATTCGTCCTTTTATTCCTTCCCGTTCGGTGCCGGCACGGATGTTCCGAGTCCGGGAGACTTTGACGGCGACGGACGCGCCGATCCGGCGGTTTTCCGGCCATCGGGCGCGACCTGGTTCATCCAGGGATCGACCTCCGGAACACAGATCAGAAACTTCGGTCTGAACGGAGACGTTCCCGTTCCGAGCGTCTTTCCCGCCTCCTGAAATAGTTTTGGATTTTGGATTGCCGTTTCTTAATTACCGCAATCCAAAATCTAAAATCACTATGTTTGCCGGATGGCTTCGAGTTTGGCGAGGATTTCCTGAAATTCGGGCTTTTCCCGGAGCGGATCAAGATTGGGGTCGAATCTGAGGATGTAACAGGATTCGACATCTTTGCCGATGCCGCTTTCCTTCAACCATTTAAGGGCTTTGTCCGTATCGCCCAAAGAAGCGTAGACGTAACTCACAAGGCTCTTCGCATCCTTGACCTTTCCTTCGGAGATCATCCGATCGATGATGGAACGGGCTTTTTCCGGCTGGTGATTTTTGGCGTAGATCCGGCTCAATGTCAGCATCAGCACCGGGGGTTCCCGGCCCTCACCCAAAACGTCTTCCAGATTTTTAATCGCCTCCTTAAACTCTCCTTTTTGTTCCAGAGACTGCGCCATCCGCCACTTGGCAAAAGGGGAGTTCGGTTGGTCTTCAAGAACCGTCCGCGTGTAGGCCATGGCCTCGTCCGGCCGCCGAGCCAGATTCAGAAGTTCCGCCAGTGAAAGCGTAATATAGGTTGATTCCCGGTCAAGATCGTGAGCCAGTCCCATTTCCACAATGGATTTTTCCAACTCCCCCCGATTGGCGTAAAGCCAGGCCATTCGCTGATGCGCGTTGGCGTTGTTGGGGTTTATCTCCAGCGATCTCCTCAGCAGTTGATAGGCTTTGCTTTGCTGATTTCCGGAAACATATGTGAGGGCCAGCGAAGCCATCGCCTCGGCGCATTGGGGGTCGATTTCCAGGGCTTTTTCGGCCAGGCTTCTGGCCTTGCGGATCGAATCTTCCGGAGAGATTATGTCGGAAATATGATTAAAATGCGCGTAGGTGTCGGCCAGATGGGCGTATGCCAGCGCGAACCCCGGATCTTTTTCGATCGCCCTCTGAAAATGTCCGATGGCTTCCTTGAACCCGTGCGAAGTGTGTTTGCTCCAGTAAAAGAGGCCCATCGAATAGGCCTGATAGGCCTCCGTGTTTTCGGTGTACCGGGTGTAGGAGGCGACGAATTCATTCCCCCTCAGTTTAAGGGAAAGCTTGTCGGAAACCTGTTCGGAGATTTTGTCCTGAAGCGAGAATATGTCGGAATAACTCTCGTCGAATTTCTCCGACCAAAGAAGACTTTTTTGGCCCACATCGTAAAGCTGAACCGTGACTCTGACCAGATCGTCATCCCGCTGAATGGTGCCGGTCAGAACGGCGTCAACCTTGAGTTTGTTGCCGATCTCGATCAAATCCCCGTTCCTCTCATCGGCGTAACGAATGATGGCCGTCGTCGGAAGAACGGTAAATCCTTCGAACTTGCCGAGTTTCGAGATCAGGACATCGGCCGTGCCGAGTCCGAGTTTTTCATCCTTTTCTCCACCGATCTGCTGAAAAGGCAAAACCACTATCGAATTGATTTTGGCGGCGTCCGTTCTTTGCAGATCCGCCCGCCGGCTAAAATAAAAAAAGCCGGCCGCCAGGAAAATGAAGATGAACGAAACCGCCGCGACTCCCGGAAGGTAAGACAGGGATCTTTTGCCGCCTCCGGCGAGCCAATTTCCCACCCGGGCGACCGGGGAAAATGCCCCCCCCGTTCTTTCGGGACGCCCATTGCGGAGATGAACCTCTTTGAGAGACTGATTCCTTCCCGACGACCTGATCGGCAACTTGTCAAAAAACCGTTCCTTAACCTCGGCCACGAACCGGTAACCGTTTTTCGGGATGGTTTCAATATATTGATCGCTTTCGTCGCTCTGCCGAAGAATCTTCCGAAGCATATAAATATGCTGGGTCAAGGTCGATTCTTCGACGAAATCCTCTTCCCAAAGCGAATCCAGCAATTCATCTTTTTTCACGATCCTTCCGCGATTTTCGATCAACAGGCGCAGAATCTCGAAACTCCTCTGGGTGATGGAAACAGGGGTCTTGTTCTTTAATAAAAGATTATTGGTGATATCAAGACGATATTCACCGAAATCAAAACAATGAATTTTGTCCTCTGTCATGTTTCGCCCCCTTCGGCTAAATGGATCTCCCCATTTACAAAACCCGTGTGTTTACAGTTTTTTTTCAAAAACTGACTGAAACTGCAATTTGGTCACTAGCGGTTAGATGCCTGAGGTTGAAGATAAAGTTGGTTAGGTAAAAATATTTTTTAGATTTTTTTCTATTTTTTTTCTGCGGGGCAAATTCCCGTAAAGTGAGATCTTGGAAATTCGTTTCGCGGAGTCTTTCGAAAAAAAGGTCGCCGAAAGTCGGTTTTCCGGCGACCTTTTGATCTCACCCGTCGGCATCTTCTTTTTTATTGTTTTCTTCGACTGACAGAATTTTTTTGAACTCTGGATTATCCCGGATCGGGTCCAGCCGATAATCGTGCAGAAAATGAGGATAACTTCCGTTGGTCTCACTTTTGTAGTCTTTTAACAACTTGATGGCCTCATCGGTCTTTCCCCAGGTTATGTAATCGAGCGCCACCAGATAATCGGTTTCGGCCGTTTTTTCCGACTCAAGAGCTTTGGCCAGGAGTTTTTTCGATTCATTTATTTTTTTCTCCTTGGCGAAGATCCGGCTCAGATTGAGAATCGTCTGAGAATCGTCTTTTTTCACCTTCAACACTTTGTTCAGTTCCTCGACCGCCTCTTTGTACATCCCTTTTTGCTCGTATGAATCGGCCAGCCACCGCCTCGCTTCAACCGAGTTGGAATCGATCTCCAGAGCGCGCCGGGAATAGACGATGGCGTCGTCGGGCCGGCGGGCCAGATATAAAAGCTGGGCCAGAGCGATGTTGGTCGTTCGGGAAAGAGGATCCAGAACCTGCGCCAGCCTCATCTCTTCGATCGCCTTTTCCAGATCGCCTTCGTAGACAAATTGCCAGGCAAGACGCACCCGGGCGGTCGAATTGTTCGGATTGATCTTGATCGCCTTATTCAGCAACTCGACGCCTTCCTTCCCTTTGTTTTCGATAAAATAGGCCGTCGCCAGCGCGGTCAGCGCCTCGGAACAATCGGGGTCGAGAATCAAAGCCTTTTTGGCGATCTCCTTGCCGTTCGCCAAAGCCACTTCCGGCGGCATCGATTTCATTTTGTAATAGGCGATCAGGGTGTAGGTGTCGGCCAGATACGCGTAGGCGTGGGCGAATTTAGGGTCTTTTTCAACCGCCGTTTTGAAATATTTCAGAGCCTGATCGAGTCCCTCCTCGGTTCGCTTGCTCCAGTGAAAAAGCCCCATCGAATAGGCCTGATAAGCCTCCGTGTTGCTGGTGTATTCGAGATAAACCAGAGATTGGCCGGACCGACCGGTGTTGAGCAAAAGTTTTTGGGCGATCTTTTCCGAAATCCGGTCCTGAACCTTGAAGATATTTGAATAATGCTCGTCGAATTTTTGCGAGCAAAGCTGCTGCTGGTCGCTGATCCGATACAACTGAACGTTGATTCGAACCAGATCATTTTCGCGCTGGATCGTGCCGATCAAAATAGCGTCAACGTTCAGTTTTCGGCCGATCTCAAACAGATCGCCCTGCCCTTCGTCGGCAAATCGGATGACGGCGCTGGTCGGTCGAACCGAGATTTCCTCAAAATTCCCCAATTTCGAGATCAGGACATCGGCCATACCCAGCCCCAACTTTTCGTCCTGAATCTGGCCGATCTGTCTGAACGGAAGAACGGCGATCGATTTTATCTGCAGATCCGACTTTTCAACTGCGGCGGAACTGTTCAGCAAACCGGTCCGATAAAGGAAATATCCTCCGGCCGAAAGGGCGATCAGCAGAAACAACAAGCCTCCGATCAGAAAGACTCTTCGGCGGGGAAAACCGGCCTTCCCAAATTCACGGGTCTTCTTCTTTTCGTCGTAAATGAAATTTACATTGTCCTCGGGTAAGGCTCGAAAATAAGCAATGCCGGAATCGATCGGCTCGGACAGGGATTCGGTCAGATCCGGATAATGCGGACTGACGGAGGTATGAACATTCGGGTTTTCGTATATTACCTCTTTGACTTCGGCCACAAAACGGTAGCCGATCTTCGGGATCGTCTCGATGAAAACCTCGCCTTCGCCTTTTTGTTTGAGGGCTTTTCGCAGCATATATATATGCTGCGTCAAGGTCGATTCCTCGACAAAATTGCCCTCCCACAAAGTGTCCAGCAACTCGTCCTTTTTGAGAACGATTCCCTGATTTTCGATCAGAAACAGCAAAATCTCAAAACTCTTCTGAGTGATGGAAACGGGAACCTCATTTTTGGACAACTGATTATTGGTTACGTCCAGCCGAAACTGACCAAATTCGTAGCAATGAATTTTATCTACATACATCTCTCCCTTACTCCTTGCCGAAAATGCAGCCATAATTGAAAACTCAATTATTTTGGAAATGAGGCTTCTTGAATCTTTAGATAGATAAATTTTGCTGTGTCCTGCTTGTATTAACGTTTCAATGAACTAAAAGGTTTAAATTAAATTTAAAATGGCTAAGCTGTTGCAAAATTTATTAGATAAAGCCTGGGGAAACTAATCGATAAAGATTCGTTATATATTAAGACACCGCCGTCGGGAAAATTGTGACACCATTTTTCACCCAATTTCAAAAAAAAACTTCAAAAACAGCGGTTTTGAAAAAGAACTGTTTTTGAAGCAGTGGAGATTAAACGGATGAATGAATAATTTTGAACCAGATCTCCCAAAAATAAAATTAAGATGATGCCTTGGGTATGAACGAAAAATCGCCGAGTCGCTCTTAAATACCGCTCGGTCCATTATGCTAAATGCTGATCTTATGTTTTTTGATCTTGGCATTTAAGGTGGAAAGCCCCAGATTCAAAAGCTTGGCCGCTTCGGTCTGTTTGCCTTTGGCCTCGCGCAGGGCGTGTTCGATCAAACTCTTTTCGTAAAGTTTGGTCACTTTGTAAAAATCAATTCCCTTTTTGGGAAAGTATTGGGCGTGAAGTCGCAGGAGTTGATAAACCTCAACCTCCTTGAGCGATTCCAAAGTGTCGAGCGCTTTGGTAAGCGATTCGACAACATCCGTCAGATTTGAAGTTTCAAGCAAAGTCTTGTCCGAGAGCCTTTCCTCGCCCCGGTAGATATCTCTTCTGTTTGCCATGGTTAGATACATATGATTTTACTCCTTTTTGTATTACTTCTACGTTTTCATATTGCTACAAATTTCTGTAAAAGTTATAAAAAAGCGATAAAATCTTTCTCAAATCTTTTTAAAATTCCTCAAAGCCCTGTGTTTACTGGATCAAATCATTTTTCTTAATAAATCTCAACGGAACTTTTAAAAGCCGAATTTACATCTTTAATAGAATTTTTTTATCACCGGAGCGTCCATTTTCGTTTTTTTCTCCGATTCCGATCTTGTTTTTTCCCGCCTTCATCCGAAAAAAACACCGGGAGAGACCTTAAACGCACGACCTAAACCCAGTAAATACAATAATTTGGAGAAAATCCACAAACGCGAAATTTTGACCGAAATAATGAATTTTTATCTAAATTTATCGAACAGATTTTTTCCGGCTGGAAGATCTTTTCCCGTCCAGAACTTTTTTTAAAATCCAATAACTCCAGTGTTCAGAACAGATGCGCCCGCCAATAGAGTCGTTTCCCGATTTGGCTCCGAACTTGCAATGACTAAAGGGCAGGATTTTCTGCGGCATAGCTTTTGGAATTCTTAACTAATTTTATTGTCAAACAAACCCTGTGCTCAGAGTTTTCCAAATCCTTTATTAGTCAAGTAGGAGTAAAACAATGATAAGTAAATTCAAATTTTTACCGTTGATCGCGGCCCTCATCCTCGGCCTGACCGTTATTGGTTTCGGGCAGGAAACGACGGGCTCGATCGACGGAACTGTAAAAGACAGCGCCGGAGCTTTGGTTCCGGGTGCGACCGTAGTGATTGAAGGAAACGCCTTCAAGCGCACGGTTCAAACCAACGAGGAAGGCTATTTCCGCGTCATCGCCGTCCCGCCGGGCAGTTACACATTAACCGCCAGCGGACCGAACTTCGCTGACAGCAAACCGACCGAAGCCACCGTTTCGCTCGGTAAAGCCACCCCGGTCAACTTTACCCTTCAACCCGCGGGCGTCGGAGTCGAGGTAGTCGTCACCGGCGACGTCGCCGCGATCGACACCACCTCCAGCCGCGTTCAAACCAACATCGGCGAAAAACGCTTCGAGGAAATTCCCAAGGGAACAAACTTTTCCAGCGTCATCGCCACCGCCCCTTCGGTTCAGCAGGAATCGAAAGGCGCCGGTTTCCAGATCGACGGTTCGTCGGGCGCTGAAAACACTTTTATCGTTGACGGACAGGAGATCACCAACTTCCGAACTGGTCAATTGAACAATAACAACAATCTGCCGTTCCAGTTGATTCAGGAAGTCCAGATCAAAACCGGCGGTTTTGAAGCCGAACACGGCGGAGCGACCGGCGGCGTGATCACGCTCGTTACCAAACGCGGCGGCAACGCTCTTAACGGCGACGTCGGAACCTCTTTCCAGAGCAGCAAACTCGAACCGCGAAACGTTCTGGTCGATACCCGCACCAACGTCTCGGTTTTGAGTCTGACGGAAAATCAGAACGTTCAGCAATCGACCGTTCTCAATCCGGACAGCAATTCTCTGACCTATTTTTCGCCTCCGGGAGATCAATACACTTCGTTTTATCCGAACGCTTCGCTCGGCGGCCCGATCGTCAAAGATCGCTTCTGGTTCTTCGGCGCCTACAACGTTCAAAGCTTCGACGTTAAGCGGAACGTATCTTATGACAGCGGTCTGCAACAGGAATACCGTCGCAGTGAACGCCGCGATTACGGCTTCCTGCGGCTCGACGCCCAGATCGCCAACAGTCTGAACCTGACCGGAAGCTACACCTACAACCCGACCCGCGTCCACGGCGACCTGCCGGCGGTAACGGGTCTGGCCGGCGACAACGTCCCCAGCGACGGCGTGTTGTCGGGAACCGAATTCATCAGAACTCAGGGCGGACGCCAGGCCAGTTCGGTTTATAACTTCGGCGGCACCTGGACCCCGAACTCGAACTGGATCGTTTCGGCCCGCGCCGGTCAAAGCTACCTGAACGAAAAACTGGGCAGCTACGGAATTCCCAATATCGACCGCGTTCGCTGCATCACGGCCAACGAAGATCCGAACAATCCGGGCAATCCTTTCCCGGGCACGAGCGCGACGGGCAACTGCGCGGCCGGATTTTCCAACGTTCCGACCATCGCCGGAATTGATCGCGACATCTCCAAACGGACGACTTTTGACGCCGACGGAACCGTCATCATCAACAATTTCGGCGGACGCCACAATCTGAAGTTCGGTTATCAGCTCAACAAACTGAGCAACGACGTTCTGACCGGTTACGCCGACATCGGCGAAAAAGGCGAGATTCGTCTTTTCTACAACTCGACTTCGCGCGGCGTCGGCGGCGGAGCCGGTGAAATCGGCTACGCTTATCTTCAGTATTTCGGAGCTTTCGGTGACACCGCCAGCAAGAGCCAGGCGCTTTATGTCCAAGACAGCTGGACGATCGGACGTCTGACGATCAATCCCGGACTGCGGATCGAAAAAGAAGACGTTCCGTCGTTCTCGGCAACCGGCATCCCGATCGTTTTCGGCTGGGGCGACAAACCCGCGCCGCGGATCGGAGCCGCCTTCGACGTTCTCGGTAACGGCAAGTGGAAAGTTTACGGCGGTTACGGCTGGTTCTACGACCGGTTCAAATATGAACTTCCGCGCGGTTCGTTCGGCGGAAACGTTCTCCGCAGAATCTACGTTCCGCTTCTGGCCACCAATCCGGACTACACTTTCTACACCCGGTCCTACATCCTCAACAATCAGGTTCTGGATGTCGATCTGCGCGTTCCCTCCAACGATCCGAGCGACAACCGCGTCGACCCGAATCTGAAAGCGGCCCGCGAAAGTTCGCTCGATCTGGGAACAAGCTTCGAGATCGGTGGAAACTGGGTCATCGGGGCCCGTTACGTTCACAAACAAATCGACCGGACGATCGAAGACGTCGGCATTTTTGATGCCAACCAAAACGAACTGTTCTTTATCGCCAATCCGGGATTCGGAATCGTCGCCAACCCGCTCCTTCCGGGAGTTCCGGCGACGCCGAGAGCCGAACGCAAATATGACGGCATCGAATTCCAGGTTCAAAGACGGTTCGCCAACAACTTCTTCATCAACTCCAGTTACACCTACAGCCGTTTGTTCGGTAATTATTCCGGTCTGGCCAGTTCGGACGAAAACGGACGGTCATCGCCAAACGTCAATCGTTTCTTTGACATTCCTTTCTTAGGCTTTACGGTTGACGGATCGCCCGATAACGGCCGACTGGCGACCGACCGGCCGCACGTTTTCAAATTCAACGGCGGCTATAACTTCGACTGGTGGGGAAGCCGGGACAACACGACCGAATTCAAGGCCTTCTTCCTGACTCAAAGCGGAACTCCGATCTCGACCGCGATCAGCGCCTACAGCGCCAACACGTTCCTGTTCGGACGCGGAGATCTGGGAAGAACCGATACTTACACGCAAACCGATTTCGCGATTTCGCATAAGTACAAATTCGGACGCGATTCAAAATATACGCTGGCTTTTGATCTGGACGTATTGAATCTTTTCAACGAACACAACGTCACGAATCGTTGGTCGGTCCTCTTTACGGGCGATCTGGCGGACGATGCGCTGACCGAATTCTTCCCCAACGTAACGGATGAAACGACATTCATCCAGCAAATATTCAACGGTGGTATCAGCAACGCCATCCTTGAACTGAATAGACGCGGAGACGCGGGAATGAGTAACTGTTTTGACGGAACGCAAAGCTGCACGCCGTTCAAGACGGATGCCCGTTACAACCAACCCAACGCCTTCCAGATTCCGCGTTCGATTCGCTTCGGCTTCCGTTTCATCTTCTAATCTGAATTTGAAACGTTAAGCTGTGTCCGAAAAGCCCGTTCTCGAAAAGAGAACGGGCTTTTCTCGATTTTGGATTTTAGATTTCGGATTTTAGATTTCGGATTTCGGATTTACTTTATGCTTACTGCTCACCGGTCACTGCTCTCCGTATTGACAGTCGGGGGCGGTTTATTTAATCATTACTTTTTCGCTTTATGAAAGATAATCTCGTTTTTTCCAATATGATGCATCGGCCGGCGCGCACCATCGTCAGCGTGCTCGGCATCGCCATCGGCGTTCTGCTCATCGTCTTTACCATCGGGATGGCCAACGGCACTATGCGCGAGCGCTGGGAACGCGAATCGAACGTCGGGGCCGAGATCATTTTCGGCGGTTCCGGGGCGAGCATCCTCAGCACCGATTCTTTTCTTCTGCCCGTTTCCTTCAAAGACGAGATCGCCCAAACTCCCGAGGTCGAGAAAGTCATCCCGATCGGGCAAAGCACCGTCAAAGCGAGCGGCGGCAAAACCGGTTCGAGCACCGGAAGTCGTTTGATCGACGGGATAAATTTTGATGAATACGCGAAGGTCGTCGGGATCAGGATCAAGGAGGGTCGCCCGTTCGCCGAAAAAACGGACGAAGCGATCATCGACACCGGTTTTCAGCGGCAGAAGAAATTAAGTCTCGGCGACAAACTGAGTATGTACGAGCGCGATTTCGTCATCGTCGGCACCTACGAACCGGCGGCCGGAGCCCGCGTCAAAATTCCTCTGGCGACCATGCAGAATCAGCTGGTCGGCGACGAAAGCAAGGTCTCCTCGTTTTTGGTCAAGATCAAACCCGGCGCATCGCCCGAAACGGTGGCCGAAAAACTGCACCAAAGATTTCCCGACAATCAGATATTGCTGACCTCTCAACTCGAAGAGCTCTATATGCAGGGTTTTCCGGCGATGAACATCTTTCTGAACGTCATCATCGGGGTGGCCGCCGTCATCTCGGCGCTGGTCATTCTGCTGACGATGTACACGACCGTCACGGAAAGAACCCGGCAGATCGGCATTATGAAATCGCTCGGAATGTCCAACTCGGGGATCGCCTGGATCATCACGCAGGAAGCATTGCTGATCAGCCTTTGCGGCATCGTCAGCGGAATTCTTCTGACGATCGTCCTCCGGTTCCTGCTGACCCGGATCATCACCATCGAAGTCGAGATCGACAAGATGGTTCTGCTCTGGACGTTTCTGATCGGCCTCATCGGCGGAGCCATCGGGGCGCTCTATCCGGCGATGAAAGCCGCCCGCCTCGACGCCGTCGAAGCCCTGAATTACGATTAGTAGGGAAGAAGGGACGAGGGACGAGGGACGAGGGACGAGGGATTATTGAAAATCCGAAATCCGAAATCTAAAATCCAAAATCGAAATGCGTCTTGATCTCTTCTTAAAAGCCAGCCGTCTGATCGTTCGCCGTTCTCTGGCGCAGAAATTCTGCGACGCCGGAATGGTCAAAGTCAACGATCAGACGGCCAAGTCATCAAAAACCATCAGCGACGGCGACGAGATCGAGATCCGCCGGGGCGACCGCCTGATCCGTGTCCGCGTCCTTGAAGTCCCGGAAAAAAAACAAGTCTCCAAACAAGAAGCGCCCCGCCTTTACGAGATCATTTCCGAAGAGACCGTGGAAGACGATTTGTTTGACTAACGTCCGTTCGACCTAAGCCATAGAAGATGGCAACATATCTTTAGCCCATAACGCTGAGTTTTAAGGAAAATCTACTGGTAATTAATTCATATCTTGAGGAAAATAAATCCGAAATCCGAATTCCCAATTCATCCCTTGTTTGTCGTCGGCGCCAGCAAAAACAGTCCGATCAGGTAAAAAATGAGCGTGAAAAACTGGATGTAGCCGGTTCCGGCCGAAAAACGCGGGAGGTCGAGAAGATAGGTGATCGTCTCTTTGGTCAGATTGCCGGAAAACAGCGCCTCGATGAATCCGCCGTTGCCGGGCGCGGTCAGACTCGACAGGATCAGATATTTGGTGATAAATGCCAGACCGAAAAGGCTTCCGAGACTGATCAGAAGTTTTCTGGTGTCAAACTCGGCGAACAGATTGGTCCACAGCGACCACAAAAAGAAAAAAGCGATGATCCAGAAAGGGAGTCCCTGCTCTGGCAAAAGCGAGTTGAAGACCTGAGTCGAAGCGGCGAACAGAGTCAGCAACACGCAGGCGTTGGCCGTATTCTGCAAAGGTGCGAAATCTTCGGAAAACCAGCCGTTCAGGCGAAGCAGACGGGCGCGGAAAAACAAGACCAGCAAAATGGTGGCGAAGATCAGACAAATGAGCGCCGGTTTGAGAAACAAAAATTCGCTCTCAACCGCTCCGAGCCGCAGACCGCCGAGCAAGGTAACCAGCAAAAAGATCAGCGGAACAACGATATATTGAAGCCACGCCCGCGAGTCCTTGGGTTTCTTTTCCCTTTGTTCCCCGGCGGGAAAAGCGATCGCCCCTTCCCTTTTCGCCGAAACGATCGTTTCCTCTTCAAACGTCTCAACCGCCTCATCAGAAGAAGTTTCGACCAATTCCCCTTCAACGATCTCCAATCCCTCGTTTTCCAAATCCTTTTCCTTTTGTTTAATGTTCTCCCCCATCTCTTAATTTCATCATCCCGCTTATTCCCAAAAGAATTTGCCTCAATTTTCTCTGAAACCCGGCCCCCGCAAAAAACTCAAATCCGAAATCCAAAACCCAAAATCCGAAATCGACTCATTTTCTCTCCCGCAAAACTTTGAGCGGGTTGAAATCGCTGGCCGTTATCCGCAAACCTTCCTCGAATTCGTTTTTGAGTTCGACCGGCGTTTTGATCTGCAAATCGGGGTCATCGGTTTTGAAGTCCTTATCGATGGCCATCACCCGGCCGACCTGCTCCAGCCCTTTTTGAAAAAGCTCATCGTCGTTTGAGAACCGGCCCCAGCCCTGCCGGTAAAAGCTGTAAGCGATGTAATACTGCGTCCGGGCGTCGCGCCTTTCCGGATCGGCCCGCTCGAAACGGTCGCGCGCCAGAATAAAATTGTCCTGCCGAAAGGCCAGCAGGCCTTCATTGAATTTTTCCTGATCGACCTCATAAGTCCCGATGACGACCTGCGTTCGGTTGGTCACATTCTCGACCGTCTCCTGCGCCTTGACCGAAACCTCCTCCAGATTTTTCGGCTCCGCCCAATACAGCCAAACGATAAAAATGCCGCAAGTTACGGTCAGGGCGATGCTGAAAACTTGGATATATTTTTCTTTCATTTATATTATTCAAAACCACTTGAAAGCCAGTAAACATTGGAGCTTTAGGCGATTTTCAACTTTTCGCAAAAACAGAACTGTGGGCAGCTTTGTGGGGACATTCTGCACGCAACCGATTGCAGGGAGCTTCAAATGTAATTGTTACCTATTGTATTTACAATAAGTTGCGATCGAATGCAATTCAGTGCAAATCCCCCTCAAAGAATATATTTTTCTTGTTTAATATTTGAACAAAATTTTTATCGTTGCGGAGTACATCAAGTTTTGGATCAAATTTTAGACGAACTATCATGTCAAGATTTTTATAACTAGAGATTGACTCTAAAATCGAAAATGCCTTGTCGGTTTTTCGTAAATGTGCATTTATTACTGCCATTCCGTATTTATCATAAATGCTCGGTGTTTTCATACTTTCAAAACTATCCAAAATTCTTAATGCGTCCGTTTCCCGCCCCGAATCTGCGTACAAACAGCCTAACGCGGTTTTGGCATGAGTATGAGTTGGATATTCTCGATAAACTTGCTCCAAAATGGAAACGGCTCGTTCTTTTTTGCCAACTGCTGTCAACGAAATGGCTAAATAGACATTAGCCCGCGCAAAATCAGGATCAAGTTCTAATGTTTTTTCAAATTGAGAAAGGGCAGAATCATATCTTTGCCAATAAAAATAAATTTGCCCAAGCGCAAGATTCATACTTGGCGAAACCGGATCAATTTCAAGGGCTTTTTTCATTTCTGATTCGGCTTTTTCAAACTCGCCTTGCGACAACAAATGAAGGGAATACCAGTGATGAGCAACCGGATAATTTGGATTTAATTCGATTGATTTTAGAAATTCCTTCTCGGTTAGGTTCCAATTGCCTTTCTCCTTAAAAATGATTGCCGCCAGGGTTGTATGGGGATTAGCCAGTGTATTATCAATTTCGAGAGCCTTTTGCGCGTTGAGTTTAGCAAGTTTCAGATGCTCGGAGGCTGAAGGTATTCCGGTATTATTTGAGGCCCAAAATATATGCAAATCGGCTAAACCCGAATAAGCAAGAGCAAAGTTGGGGTCAAGTTCGATAGCTTTTTGAAAATACTCCAATGATTTATTCAAATCAGTATGAGAACTTGTAGTCCAAAAGTAACGCCCCCGGGAATATGCTTCATATGCTTCAATGTTATTTGTATAACGCTTATTTACTTGCAGATTATCGGTTTCATCAAGTTGGCTGACCAACGAACGAATAATCTTTTCTGAGATATTATCCTGGACATCAAAAATATTTTTAGCTGAAGCATCATATTTATCCGCCCAAAGGGTGATTCCATCACTTACTCTGACTAATTGAACATTTACTCTAATTTGGTCTTTATCACGCTGAATTGTTCCACTGAGAACCGTATCTACGTTTAATTCATGTCCGACCTTAATCGGCTCAGTCTCTTTTGCCTCAATAACTGCTCCAGTTGGGCGAACATTGATTTTTTGCAAATTGCCAAGTTTGGTGATTAAGGCATCAGTCATCCCAATTTCTAACGTTTCATTGGCTGTTTTTCCCCCAATGTTCTTAAAAGGAAGTATTGCAATTGAACGATTTGGAGAAATATTCCCCTGGACTTTAGTTTTACTTTGGGGAAGCGAGAACGACAAAAAATAACCTAAGGAGAAAAGGCTGATACTTAAAAATAAAAGTCCTAAATATCGAAAGCGGGAAACGGTTAGAATTGAAAATCTTTGGGGGTTGATTGCGCTAAAATCCGGTTGGTTTTTATTCGAATTGACAACTAAACCATCTTCTTGAGTAAGATTTCTTATCGGAAGGACTTCAACCTTTGCACTGAACCTGTAACCTCGTTTTGGAACAGTTTCGATAAAATCCCCTTCGCCAAGCGTTTTTCTTAACTGAAAGATATTTTGTGTCAGATTGCTTTCTTCTACAAAAGTGTCCGTCCAAATCTCATTGAAAAATTCCTTTTTGGATAAAACCCGTCCGTTGTTTTCGAGCAAAATCAGCAACGTGTCAAACAATTTTGGTGTCAGCGGAACAACCTTGTTATTCCGCAAAAGTAGTTTGTTTAGCGAATCAACCCGATATTGTCCAAATTCATAATAATAATCTGACTTATCTTCCATAAAATTTATTACACTGTAATCTAAATTTCTTATAAGAAATTTAGATTACAGTGTATTTATCAATGTGGATTTTAACATTTCTTTAATATTTTTTTGAAGATTCTATTGTCTATTTTCAATTAGACTATAGATTAAAATCATATTGTCAGAGAAATTAATTGGCGTTATGAAAATAAATATTAAAATATTATTTCTAATAAATTTTGTTGGATTAATTTCCCTTCTTCCGATTAAAAATGTAGCTCAAACAGATTCAATTCCTGTAGATGTCCGGCAACAAATGGAAACCTTTTTGCAGGCTTTGAATAGTGGTGAGACTGCTGAGATTGAAAAATTCATTCGTGGCAGTCATCACCCAAAAGTCCTGGAACAAGTGCCGATGGATTTGATGTTGGCACGTTGGCTGACCGTTCATAATCAAACGGGGCCGGTCGAAGCGAGAATATTCAAAAATCTTTCGCCAAACACGGCGGCAGTTTGGACTCGCGGAACAATTACAAAGGTTTGGGTTGGTTTTCAGTTTTTCTTTGAAAAAGACGAACCGCATCGAATCACGACTATTGCCAGAGACAGCGGACCGATGCCGCCAATTAAAGAAAGACTGGCACCCGCCAAAACCCCAAGCCAACTCGCTTCGAGAATGAACCAATATTTGGATGAAATCGGCAAAACTCCATATTTTTCCGGTTCGGTGTTGATTGCTCACAAAGGAAAACCGATTCTCAATCGCAGTCTCGGTAAAGCAAACTCAGCCCAAAATATTCCGAATCAACCAAACACGGTTTTTAACATTGCCTCAATCAGCAAAATTTTTGTTTCAACTGCCATTGCCCAACTTGCCGAAAAAGGGCTCCTCAATTATCAGGACAAATTAAGCAAATTCATTCCCGAATACCCGAAACATATTGCCGACCAAGTAACGATTCATCATCTTTTGACGCACACGTCAGGAATTGAATTGGACGAAATCCGCGAGTTTAATGAAAAAACGGCGAAAGCAGAAAGTGTTAAAGATCTGATTGATGCCCAGATCGAATTTTTGCCGAAACTAGAAAATTATCAGAACTTTAAACTTCCCGAAGAATACAATTACACCAACGAAGGTTATGCTCTGCTGGCACGAATAATAGAAATTGTGAGCAAGAAAAACTATTTCGATTATTTGCGGGAAAATATCTTAAAACCCGCCAAAATGCAGGATGCTCACATTTTTTATCAAACCGTTCCGCCCAAAAATCTCTCCACGGGTTACACCAATCAAAATCCGGTAAACGGTGTCAGTATGTTAGGTGCGCCTCGTGAAGTCAGCTTATTCAATCAAGGTTTTCATCATCCGGCGGGCGGAATCGATTCGACTACGACGGATTTATTGCGCTTTTTTAATTCTCTTTTGAACGGGAAATTGCTGAAAAAGCAAAGCCTTAAATTGATGATGCAATCGCACGTTAAAGTAGCTGAGGGGCGTTTTTACGGCTACGGTTTGATGATAGACGAAACAACGGCGGGAAAACGCATTGGTCATAGCGGGGCCAATATGGGTTTTAGCAGTCGGCTCGATTATTACCCCGATTCCGATTACACGGTCATTGTTCTTTGCAACCAAGACCGTGTTGCCAACTCGATGGCGGATTTGGTGGCTGAATTGTTGAGCGGAACAATTTAAAAAAAGTGAAATAGAATGAAAATATCTTTAATTCCGGTCATATATTTGATGTTTTGTGGGGCAATAACAGCCCAAGAAAAAAGGAAACTTTGGGGTTTGCAGGAAAATGTCCTAAAACGCAGAAACAAGGAGAGACAATTAGAAAATGATGAAATACGACTGGAATGAATTCACTTTGAGAGTCAACGTAAACGCAAGTGAAACAGATATTTACAAGGCCTGGGCGACACAAGACGGGTTGGAAAAATGGTTTTTGTCAAAAGCTGAATTCACCCAGCCCGATAGAAATTTACGCGAAAGAAACAGTTTTATACAAAAGGATGACTCTTACGTTTGGAACTGGCACGGCTATGCCGATTATATCGGCACGGGCGAGGTTTTGCGGACAAATGAAAAGGATTTGCTGGAATTTACTTTCACAGGTGGATGTGTTGTTAGGGTCAGGATCAAACAGGAAAAAGGTGAAACAATTTGTGAATTAACACAAAAAATGCCCCAGGAATTAATCGAGGACAAACAATATTATTACATCGAATGCGGAAAAGGCTGGACTTATTATTTAACTAATTTGAAATCCGTTCTGGAAGGTGGTTTAGACCTTAGAAACAAAAACTGCGAACTCAGCAAGGTTGTAAATGCCTAAATTGCGGGCAAACCTTGTTCGCTACTTTAAGGTTTAACAAAGCAAGAAATTGGTCAATGCATGGAAAAGCAAAGGTTATCGGAGCAATATGCAAATTGCTGAAATTCAAATTGTCAATTATCGCACTGAATTCAAGGCAGATATCATTAAACTAAACCTTGAGTGGCTGGATAAATTTGGTTTGACAGAGAATTATGATTACGAGTTTCTTAACCAACCCGAGAAATATGTTTTGAATGGCGGAGGAATGATATTTTGTGCCATTTGCGATGGGCGGGTTTTTGGGACTTGCGCGGCTGTATTAACGGATCCCAAAAAGGTCGAATTGGCAAAACTGGCTGTATCTCCTCCCGCCAGAGGCTTTGGAATCGGGCGAAAATTATCGGAAAAGGTAATTGAATTTGCCGTTCAAAAAGGTGTTGAGAAGGTGTTTTTAATTTCCAATACTAAATTAGTCGCAGCTTTAAAATTATATGAATCGCTTGGGTTTAAAAATATGGCAATTCCCGAATTTGTTTGCCTTGAAACCGCAAATGTTTATATGGAACTGGAAATCTCAGACAAAAAATTTTGATAGGACTTTAATCAAAACCTAAAGTTTAAATAAAGAGTTTTATGAAAACTAAAAACTTAGCATTTTTGTTGAATCAACTTGCTGAGGCGCCAAATCAGTTTGAGATGCTTTTGCATATATTTCCTGAAAGCCAACTTAATTGGAAACCCTCATCGTGGGAGGGGATTCCGAGCGAACCTTTTTCCGCAATCGAACAAATTTGCCATTTGCACGACATTGAAATTTACGGATATCAATCGAGATTTCAGAGAATTATTGGCGAAAACAACCCAATTTTGAATGCAATTGATGGCAATAAATTGGCTGAACAAAACAACTATCAAGAACAAAAGCCCGATGTTGCATTGGATAAATTTCGGCAGGCGCGTCAGCAAACAATTAAATTTATTAAAGGATTTAGAGAATCCGATTTCATTCGCCAAGGTTTTTTTGAAGGGTACGGAGAAGTCAATTTGACGGGTTTGATTTATTTTCTGAGGAGCCACGATTTACAACATCTTTCAGGTTTGAACTGGCTTTTAGGAAAAATGGAAGCATAAGAGTTGGGTCAATTTACAAAATATGGCATTGAAAATTTTCAAATGCATAGGTGGCGAAATCGTTTTGCCAAATAATGAATCAGCTTTGATTGACGCTCAGGATGGCGGAAATTTGGTGATTAATCCGCCGAGACCCGTTTGGGAACGAAGTGAATTAACCCCAACCGAATTAACCAATTGGGCATTTTTGGTGGCGGCCGGGGGCCGTGCAATGCTCGAAACTTTGCCCCAACTCGACGGCGGTTGTATCAATTATTGGGAAGCAGGTAATTGGGCCTTGAATGAAAATTCCGAACCGATGGGTGTATTCAAAACTGCCAAAGAATTTCGCAATGTTCATCTGCATCTTTTGGGAAGAAACCCGAAAACCACAAATCCGGATGTCAAATGGGGAGAATCGCCGAGGTTTCCCTCGTTTTCAGAGCGATTGGCCTGGGCGAACAAAAACAAACGATTGAGCGCCGGTGAATGCGTAAAGATTGTCAAACGAGTCGAAAATCTTTTGACAGAGGTTTATGGAATGCAAATCTCTCAAATTGAAAAATGGAGTATTTGCCAAAGTTGCGATTATCCGACGGTGGAAACAATTTGTCCTGAATGTAATCAAGATTAAATGGAATCACTCACCTATTTTCTGGTTTTACTGTCGGCTTTTACTCACGCTTATTGGAATTTCGTTCTCAAACGAGCAAACGGAACCCAGGCGTTTATCGGATTAAGCAAGGTTGCCGAAATTGCTCTTTTTATTGTTCCGTTTGTTTATTTAGTTATTCATAACGAAATTGCTATCTTCAATTATTGGTTGTTTTATGTAATTGGAGCGGTGTTAGTTATTCTCAATTATGTTTTTCTTGGACAGGCTTACAATCGGGGTGAACTTTCAATTGTTTATCCGGTTTCGCGGGCTGGAGCCCTGTTATTTTTGCCTCTGTTGGCATACCTTTTTATCGGAGAAAAGCTTGATATTATTGGGCTTGTTTCGATTTTGCTGATTGTGATCGGATTGTTTGCGATTCAATTAACCGAATTTAGCATTCAAGAGATCAGATTGGTTGTTTCAAAGTTCAGGAGTTCGGCCACCTTTCTGGCTCTTTTGGCCGCTTTGACAACGGCTTGTTACACACTTTGGGACAAGCATTCGATTAGCTTTTTGCAACCGTTCATTTATTTTTATTCTTACACAGCGGTTGTCGGATTCTCTTATGCGATCTTTATTTTGGTTAAACATCCGCTTGAAACCATCAAAGCTGATTGGAGGTTCCATAGGTTTTCGATAATTCAGGTCGGATTTTTCAATACTTTTACATATTTGTTGGTGCTTTATGCGTTGCAAACGGGAAAAACGAGTTACGTTGTAGCCCTGCGCCAACTGAGTATCGTTTTCGGAGTCATTTTAGGTTGGAAAATTTTAGGGGAAGCATTGCCTCTTCCGAAAAGAGTTGGCATTGGAATTCTTTTGACAGGCTGTTTATTGATTTCTTTAGCCCGTTGACGTTGTTTTTTAATGGTGGAAATTTTTGCGAATTGCAGCAATTTATGATGTGTACGGAAATCTTCCGGCACTTGAGGCAATCCCGGAATATATTCGCCGAACAAAGGTTAGTTTGATTTTAGTCGGTGGCTACATCTTTCCGGGGCCGATGGAGTCGGAAGTTTTGGAATTTTTGTTGAGCCTGAAAATTCGACCCGGTTTATTAAAATGCGAATCTTATCAAAATTATCATCATCATTATTCTGTCTTTTGGCAACAATTTTGTTTGCTCAGGGAATTCACTCAATTAAAAAAAATGAAAACATAGCAGAAGTTGAATTCCCAACAGGCAAAACTTCTTTGCAAATTCCATTTAACAATGATTTGGGATTGGTGTTTTTCAAACTTCGAATCAACGGTTCAACGCCTGTCTGGTTTAATCTCGATACTGGCTATGATGTCAGTATTATTGATGCTGGTTTGGCAAAGAAACTCAAACTCAAAGTTAATAATCCGAAAGTTATTGATGTTCCCGGCGGTTCAGTTGAAACGGGCGACATTTCGGGCGTTAATGTCAACATCGACGGATTAATTGTTAAAAACCAGCCAATGCAAACGACTCCATTAGCAGCGCTTGGCGGATTTGTCGGACATGATTTCGGCGGAATCCTGGGACACGATTTCATCAATCTTTTCGCCATAGAAATTGATTATGACAAAGATTTGATAACTTTCCATAATCCTGAATCTTTCCAATATGACGGTAAAGGCGAATCAATTCCGGTTGAAATTATCGAAGGTGAACCATTTCTTTATTTGAATATTTTGCCCGAAGGACGTACTCCGATTAAAGCAAAACTTAAAATTGACACGGGTAGCATCAGCGGACTTGGGTTTAACAAAAACTTCATTGAGGCCAATGACATGCCCGATAAAAAGCAAAAAGTTTTAGACGTAACGGGTTTGGCGGTTGGTGGTGATACAAAAAATATTGTTTTTAAGTTGAAAGGATTTCAAATCGGCAGTTATCTGATGAAAGATTTGTTTGCCGGAGCAACAATAGATTCGGGAGGGTTTGAAAACAGAAATGATGCCGGAACATTTGGCGGCGAGATCCTGACACATTTTAGCATTGTGTTGGATTACAGCCGAAAACGAATAATCTTTGAGCCGAATTCAATGTTTTCTAAACCATTTGAGCTTGATAAGTCAGGATTATTTTTCATTACAGAAGGATCAAATTACAAAACTTTCAAGATTTACAGTTTGGTTGGCAATTCACCGGCAGAAAAAGCAGGATTGAAAATTGGAGATAAGATAGTATCAATTAACAATCTAACTCCGAAACAATTGAGTTTAGACAAACTTTGGACGATGATGCGAACCAAAGAAGGGACACTTTATCAAGTTAAAATAAAACGCGGAAAGAAGCTGATTCATATAAACCTAAAACTTCAATCTATGTTGTAAAGTAATTGGTAATGCTCAAAAAGTAATGCTCTTAAATGAGCTTTGGCCCCCGATTTTGGCTCTTAAATGTCTTCGGGGGACTTTTGTCCGCCGATTACTTTTTTTATACATACCCGGCGCTTTTTTTCGTTTGGGAAAAAACAATGTATTATGAATTGATATTTTTGAACTCGTATCGAAGTCCGGAAACGGCGTTAAACCGCCTTTTTGGAAATTTGGGAATCCGTTTACCACAAAGAACGCGGGGCGGAAATTCAAAGCCCAATGTCATTAAAGCAAATTTATTAGCGCTTATTCGCGCCCGTTCGCGGGCCAAATGAATCTTTAAAAACCGAGGCATATAAGATATTATCATTGGCCCTATTTAACCGATTATAATATTTTTGGCAGGCGGGGCTCTGATCAGTTGGTCCTGGGGTTAAAGATCTATCCCTCTAACTTCGGCATCGTAAATTCTGCGAACAAGCTGTTGGCCCACCTTGAATTCCGATATAAATTCGGTTTCGTTTGACAAACAAATCCCTTCGTCTTAAAAAGTTTTAAAAACCTGCCATAATGCCGGTTGTGAGGATCCGGCGCAGAATCTGTTTGCCAAACAAACGGTTTTCTGAGAAGGCCCGGTCGGAGCCCTCGACATCAGGCGGAGGGCGACAAAGTTCTTTGTGAAAGAAGAAAAATCTGCGTTAACAATACGAAAATTAATGAAGGGGGTTCAAACCAGTTTATGAAAAAAATATCAAGACGCGACGCATTAACGGGACTTGTTGCGGCGGGGGCGGCGGCTTTGTCAACCGACGGCCAAATGTTTGCCCAGACCGATACTTCTCCGAAAGCCTTTGCCGGAAAACATCAGCCGAAACCTTTGCCGTTTGACGCGGGCAAGCTCAAAGGAATCTCCGAAAAAGTGATCCGGTCGCACTGGGAAAATAATTACACCGGGTCGGTTAAGGCCTTGAATGCGGTCGAACTTCATCTTTCTGCCCTTTTGAAAGAAAAGGATTTGCCGGCATATATCTACGGCGATCTGAAGCGCGAAGAACTCATCCGCACCGGCTCGGTCGTTTTGCACGAGCAATATTTCGCCAACCTCGGCGGAAACGGCAAAGCGGACGGCCCGGCGAGAAAGGAGATCGAAAAATGGTTCGGCAACTTCGAACAATGGGAGGCGGAATTTAAAAAAACTGCCAACGCTCTGTCGGGCGGTTCGGGATGGACGATTCTCGCTTTTAATCTCAATACGAAAGAGCTTCACAATTACTGGGCGGCGGATCACGCGCACAACTCGCCGTTTAGCGTTCCGCTTCTCGTTCTGGATATGTACGAGCATTCATATCAGATGGATTACGGGGCGGCGGCGGCGAAATACGTTGACGCTTTTATGCAGAACATCAACTGGGAGGAAGTCAATCGGCGCGTCGAATCACTGCCGCGAACAGTCTGAAGAGGTGTTTCGGGAAAAAACATTGTAATATGATTTGATATATTTGAATTCGTATTCGGAGTTCTGGAACGCTAAGCAGTTAATTGTGAATGCGGGCTTTTTATTGCCGCATATTTAGATTACGTGATCGGCCTGAACCAAGCTCGTCCGACATATTTATCATTTTTTAACTTTGGAAGTCTGAGAATCCGCTTATCACAAGCGGAAAATTAAAGTCCTGTGAAATCTTTGATCATTAAATGGGAAAAATCTTATGAAAACTCTGCTCCTGATCCTGATCTTCGCCGTCGGCATCTTCGCTCAATACGACGAGGCGCATCGGCCGCAACTCCATTTTTCGCCCCCTGCGCATTGGATGAACGACCCGAACGGGATGGTTTACGCCAACGGCGAGTATCATCTGTTTTACCAGTATTATCCGGAAGACACCGTCTGGGGGCCGATGCATTGGGGGCACGCCGTCAGCCGCGACCTGATCCATTGGGAAAATCTGCCGATCGCTCTTTATCCCGACAAACTCGGTTACATTTTTTCGGGCAGCGCGGTCTTCGACAAGGGAAATTCCTCCGGTTTGGGCACCAAGAAGAATCCTCCGTTGGTGGCGATGTTCACCTATTATGATCCCAAGGGCGCGGAGGCGGGACGCAAGAATTATCAATATCAGGGCATCGCCTATTCGGTCGATGACGGACGAACCTGGACAAAATATGAAAACAATCCGGTCATACCGAACACCGAAAACCTTCAGGATTTCCGCGACACCAAACTTTTCTGGAACGAAAAACTGAAAAGCTGGTCGGTCATTTTCGCCATCGGCGATCACGTCCGTTTTTACAATTCGCCCGATCTGAAAAACTGGAAGATGACCGGCGAGTTCGGGAAAACCGAAGGCAGTCACGCAGGGGTCTGGGAATGCCCCGATCTTTTTCCCTTAAAGATCGGCGGCAAAACCAAATGGGTTCTGCTTCTGAGCATCAATCCGGGAGGCCTCAACGGCGGTTCGGCGACGACTTATTTCATCGGCGATTTCGACGGCAGGACCTTCAAAAACGACAACCCGCCCGAAACCGTCCTCTGGCTCGATCACGGGAGCGACAATTACGCCGGAGTCACCTGGTCGAACGCGCCGAAAAACCGCCGCATCTTCCTCGGCTGGATGAGCAACTGGGAATACGCCCAAAAAGTCCCGACCGAAAAATGGCGGAGCGCCATGACCTTGCCGCGCGAGTTGAGTTTGAGGAACACGGGCGCGGGGATCAGGCTCATTCAAATGCCCGTCAGGGAAACCGAAAAACTGCGCGTAAAACAGTTTTTGGGCCCGAAAAATCAGATCGTCGAAAAAGAACTGAGCGTCGGCGACGGCAAATCCTCTCTGGTCGAAATGGAACTCGAGATCGACCTGTCGCAAACGACGGCCGACAATTTCGGGGTCGAACTCTCCAATTCCAAAGGCGAAAACTACAGGATCGGTTTCGATGTCGGGGCCAACAAATTTTATTCGGATCGGATTCACTCCGGTAAAAATAATTTTTCCGAGAAATTCGGCGACAAACAGCATTTCGCCGAACGTTCAAGCAAGAACAAATCGGTGAAGATCCATCTCGTTTTCGACGTCGCCTCGGTCGAGATGTTCGCCGATGACGGCGAGATCGTGATGACCGACATTTTCTTTCCGAGCGAAGATTTCACCAATTTCAAAATCTACAGCAACGGCGGAAAAACCTTTTTCTCAGCCGCCAAAGCCTGGAATCTGAATTCGATCTGGCGTTAGGAACTTTCGGCAAAAAACAATCGAAAAGGCCGTCTTTCCCATCACCTTGAGTTGTTATGAAGTTTCGTGAAAAAACAGCTCAGAAGCGGTTTGAAAATTATTTTGGCCCGCGAATAACGCCAATAAACACGAATAATTTTTAATTCAAAGCAAGTTTATTAGCGCCTATTCGCGTTATTCGTGAGCCAAATAACTCTTTGCTATTCGAGCTTTAAACCAGCTTCTCAGAAAAAGTATTTTTTATCGCTTTATTTCTCCCGCAAGTGAGGTTTTTTAGGATGCGGCCCGGAAAAAGAACTTTTATTACCCTTTTGATAATCCCGCTTTTCGGCTTTTTAGCCTGTGCCCAGAAAGCCCAGAACCGGTCCATTGCCAAGCCGGAACCATCCCCGACCGCCGAAAAGATCGCCAGAATTGAAAATCCCGGCAAAGTGATCCACGTGATGGTCGCTCTGTGCGACAACGAGCATCAGGGCATCGTCCCGGTCCCGGCGCATCTGGGCGACGGAGCGGACCCGGCCGGCAATCTTTACTGGGGCGCGGCCTACGGTCTGAAGACCTATTTCACCAGATCGTCCAAATGGGAAAAGATCGCCGAGGTCTCCGATCCCAAGGAAAATGTTCTCAAAAGGCTGGTTTTCAAATACAAAACCAAAGACGTTTTTCTGGTGGCCGACGCCTACCGGGGCGACCGGATGAAGGAAACCATCAATGATTTTTTCTCGGCCGCATCCGGCGCGGGGTTGGAGAACGTCAAAGCGGGGGACAAAACCCTGCAAATTTTGGGCGGAGCCGATCTGGTTGCTTTCGTCGGGCACAACGGTCTGATGGATTTCGATCTCGAAAAAATGCCGGAAAAGGCCGACGACGAAGAGCGCCGGGCGATCATCTTAGCCTGTGCCAGCAAAAATTATTTCTCCCCGCATCTGAAAAAAACGGGAGCCACCCCTTTGCTCTGGACATCGAACCTGATGGCCCCCGAATCTTACATTCTGCACGACGCTCTGGAAGGCTGGATCGGCGGCGAAACGGACGAACAGGTTCGCACCCGGGCCGCCGCCGCTTACAGCAAATATCAGAAGATCAGTTTGAAATCGGCCAAAAACCTGTTGGTAACGGGATGGTGATTAAGAGTTTTGAGTCCCGCGTGAACGCGGCCAATACTTTGAACCTAACGAAATGGCCGCGTTCACGCGGGACTCAAAACATTAACTTTATATGAAATCATTAGCAAAAATCTGCATCGCTTCTTTTTTGACGCTGGCTTTTTTCGGCATCTCCGCCCCGGCGCAGAAGACCGATTGGGTCGGCAGTTATGAATTTTACGAGGACGGCGGGAAAACCACCGGCGGGACTCCGATCTTCGTCGCCCATCAGATGGACATCATCGAAACCGACGACGGATTGGTGGCGATGATCCAGAGCAACGGTTATCAAACCTCGCGCGATCTGGTGGCATTGGCCAAACCCGACGGCGACAAACTGAACATTTATTTCGAAAGCTACGGCGAGAACAACACCTTTGAGCCGTATCAAAAAGGCGATCTCCTCTTTGCCTTGGAGCGCAAAACAAAAAAAGGCAAGACCGAACTCCTGACCACCTGGGGCAAATTCATGCCAATCGTCCCGAAAAACGAGAAATCGGGCCAGGTCTATTTCGTCAAAGCGGAGAAAACCGGGGAAGAGTCCGTGTTTCCCTGATAAGAATTAACACCACAAAGCCACAAAGAACACAAAGGAATTTTTAAGAAAACTTTGTGTTCTTTGTGGCTTTGTGGTTTGAAAATCAATCCAAACTGATCGAATTGCGGAAAATCCCGACGACCTTGGCGGCCTGCGCCTGAACGGCTTTCGGCGCGGCCGACTCGGCCCGGCTGTTGATGTCGGCCAGTTTGTCGCCGCGCTGGATGCGGATGATCTTGCCGCCCCAAAAATAAAAACGGCTTTCGGGTTCGTCGTTGATCTTTTCGAAATAAAAGACCAGATTTCCCTTTTCGTCAAACAGATACTCGCCGAATTCTTCGTTGGCCGCCCGTTCGGTCTTGATCGTAACCTTCATCAAACGGTTCGGATAAGGCTCCTGTTCACGGTCGCCGTAGGTGTAGTAGAAACTGAAAACCGATTTGAAATTGCCGACCGCCGGATACATCGTCCCGCCCTTGTTGACGGTCATCTCCGAAAAAAAAACTTCGGATTCGGGAAAGCTCTTTTCCGCTTCGGCGATCCGCTCCCCCGTCTGCCGGTAGAGCTGGCGGATCTTCAGAATTTCGGGCGGGTCCTTTTGAGCGAAAGCCGAAAAAACTCCGCCGAACAGGAGGAAAAGGAACAAAAAAATCGCAATTCTCAGGCCGGTAAAATTTTTCATTTCTACTTTTTACCAGTTTTCCGCCGGGCTGGCAATTTATTTCGGATCGGCCGGAATTTCTAAAGGGTAATTATTAGATCAAGGACGCTCCGGCGGACGCGGATCGGGTTCCAGATGCTGTGAATCAGTTCGAGTTGAACCGTCAGATCCTTCATCTGATCGCACCAGACGCTGATCTCGTTGAAATACTGTTTGAGGAAATCCTTGTCGCTCCGGTTTCCGAGCGGGATGCCCTGATCGTACGCCCCGACCATTCGTTCGGGCTGACCGGCCGCGCTCAGATACATATTTTCGATGAGCACCGAAAAAAGCTCTTCCGAATTTGGAAAACCGCCGACCGCCCCCGTATTGTACCATTTGCCCCGCATCTGCCGGACGGCGTGCTGGAGTTCGTGAACCAGAACCTGATAGGGCGAATTTCCGCCGAAGATCAGATTGGGAATGCGCGACCAGGGTTCGTACCAGATGACGCAGGCGTTCCCTTTGGGGTTGTAACCGCCGACCGGATTGGCGCACGGGATCTTTTTCTGAAAAGCCTGTTCCTTGCTGGTCAGCGGAATGATCCGCAGTTTTTGCGCCGACTGGTTGATCGCCCGGATAAGGATCTGTCCGACCTTGTTGCCGGCGATCTCCCGCATCATGTTCTGAACCGTAACCTCATAAAACTCGACGTTGCCCTCATACTGAAAATAACTCCCCATCGCCTTCCACTGAGCCTTTTCGGCCGCCGTCGGCAGAAGCTTTTTGCCCATTTCGGTTTGATAAAAGCTCCCGTCGATCTCGATATTCTTTCCCCAATAGCGCATAATTTTTCTCCTTTGATAAACCGGGGACGGTCGCCATCGGCAACTCACCCGCACACAATAATTTAAGCAAGAATTTGACGATTGAATGAAGGTTGTTTTGCTGATTGAATATTTGGCGGGGAAAAGTGGTGGATGATGGGTGATAAGTGATAAGTGATAAGTGATGGGTGATGAGATTAATTAAACTCAACACAAAAAAATTCAAAACTCAAAATTTAACCCATCACCCATCACCCATCACCCATCACCTACAAATCACCCGTCACAGACAAATCAAACCGTAAACTTGTAGCCCAGACCGTGAACGGTCTGGATGAAATTCGGATAGCGGGGATTGTCTTCGAGTTTCTGGCGAAGCCAGGCGATGTGGACATCGACGGTGCGGGTCGAGGGCATGGCGTCGTAACCCCAGACCTCATCGAGCAGTTCGTCGCGCTTTAGGACCTCGCCGCGATGTTCGATCAGATATTGGAGGAGTTTGAACTCCAGCGCCGAGAGTTCGACCGATTCGTTCTCGCGAACGACCTCGGCGCGGCGGAAATCGACCAGAACTGAACCGAAGCGGAAAGAATCGGGCGAGGCGGCCCGGGCGTTTCCGGCCGAGCGCCGCAGGAGAGCCTCGATCCGGGCCAGGAGTTCCATCACCTCAAACGGCTTGGTCAGATAATCGTCCGCCCCGAGTTTGAGCCCCAGAACCTTGTCGATCGTCTCGCCTTTGGCCGTCAGCATCAGAACGGGCGTTTCGATGCTTTTTTGGCGCAGATCGCGGCACACGTCAAAACCGTTCTTCTTCGGAAGCATGACGTCGAGAACGATCAGATCGAACTTTTCCTCCAGAGCCAGAGCCAGCCCCTTTTCGCCGTCAGTCGCCGTTTTCACCTCAAACCCTTCGTTCTGCAACCGGTCGGTCAACGTCAAGATCAGTCCTTCTTCATCTTCAACCAGTAAAATCTTCATAAAAAATAAAGTTTAAATGTTTATAAAGTGAAAAAGTTCAAATGATCGTCCGATCTTCAAAATTCCCGCCTTTTCTGAAAAAGATTTTTACCCGAAATGCTTTTCAACTAACGAGCCTGCTTTTTCACCTTTTCACCTTTTCACTTTTAAACTTTTTTCACTCCCAGTTCGATCGTGAACCTGCTTCCCCGGCCGGGTTCGCTTTCGACCCGGACCCGGCCCCGGTGAGCCTCGACTATCTGTTTGACCAGACTGAGGCCGAGCCCGTTGCCGTGGAGCTGTTCGTCAACTACCGCCCGCGAACGGAAAAACGGCTCGAAGATATGGGACAGGTCTTTTTTCGAGATCCCGATGCCGCGATCTTCGACCGAGATCCGCAGGTCCTTCCCGCCGTTGCGGGCCGACACCTTCAGCCACCGACTGCCGTTGCTGTATTTGATGGCGTTGATGATCAGATTCTGCACCGCATGACTGAGAGCGTTGCCGTCGCCCGAGATGACCGGCAGGTCTTCGGCCAGATCCCGCTCCAGCGTGAATTCCTGTTCGTCGATCAGCGGCTGACATTCCCGAAGCGCGTCTTCGATCACCTCGGCGATGTCGGTCTGGCGAAAATCGAATTTTCGCCGGCCGGAACGGGCTCCGGCGAATTCCAGGATCTGCTCGACCATCGCCGACAACTTTTTTCCCTCGCCCTTGATCAGATTTCCGTACCGGGCGATCTGCGTTCGGTTGTTGACGACGCCGTCGGTCAGATTCTCGCCGGCCGAATAGATCACCGCCAGGGGCGTCCGGAACTCGTGCGACACGGAAGAAACGAAATCGATCTGCCGCTGGGCCAGAATTCTGGCTCTCTGCGACGAGACGAAGATCAAAATGACGCTGACCGCCAACAGCGAAAGGATGCCGAAACTGATCGCCAGGTTCCGGTTTCGGGTATTGGCGATGAACTGTTCGAGCGAACCGGCCGTATGCTGGACCCGCATCGTCCAGATTCCGGCCGACGGATCGTTCTGATCTTCGAAAAACGGGACCCGCGGTTTACTGACGTCGCCCCTTTTGAGATCGACCGTATAGAATTTGTTTTCTTTGGATTCGGTGGTTGTCGTGCTGGTCGTGTAAGTTTCGCTCAAGATGACCTGCCGTTTTTCATGATGACCGGAATCGGTGATCGTGTTATCGACGTTCTCCGAAAAAAAGGCGAACTCGGTCGGCCGCAGGCTGAAGAGTCTGACCGACGAATCTCCGCCCGAAACATCCTCTTCGTCCGTCCGAAAGACCGTTTCATTTTCGGCATCGCGGATCAACAGTTTGTAATCGGCCCCGTCGCTGCCCGTAAAATACTTGGCCGCCAGATCGGGAAGGAGATGATCCCGAATCACATTTTGATCGAGAAAGACGACCAGAAAACCCGATCCCTCCGCCACCTTGAAACGGGTTTCGGGCCGGATTTTGGCCGGATGATCCTCCCGGGTTACGACGACCAACTGGTCAACATTTCTTTTTTTGGGAAAAACCGGAATGGCCAGAGCAAGGGGCTGTTCGATGATCGGCCGGAATTCTTCGGACTTGATCCGCTTTTCAATATTTTCCAGATCGGGGTTCATCCCGATCTTCTTAAAACTGTTGTCACCGAAATCGAACTTCAGAATCAAGGGATCATCCGCCCGCTTGAAATAGTACAGTTCTTTGACCAGTTCGGGATATTTGGTCTGCGTTTTCCAGTACAAGAACCGTTTGAAAAGATCGTTCCGGGTCTCGTTTTCGCCGATCTCGCCGTCGGTCTGCAAACTGAAATAAACGGTCTGGATCTCGCGGTTAAAATCCTCGGCAAAACGCCGGGTGTCGTCCTTGAGTCGTTCGTGCAGACGGACGCTTTCGGCGTCGCTGATCTGGCCGAGCCATTTGTATTGAAGACCGGCCAGCAAAACCAGCAATCCGAGCAGAGCGACGATCAAGATCAATGGAAACCAGGTTCGCTTCATCAGCTGAATTATGCAATCAATCGACGGCAAAAAACAATGTTTTTACCGAACATTTTACATCCTTAACAATTTTTTTGCGTTCTCTTAATAAAAACCGCCGCCGGTTTAGATAGTCTTTTGATTATTATAAAATCGATCAAAAGTCATTATTTCGGAAAACAAAAATCAATGAGAAATTTCATCCGCGCAGTTTTTTTTACCATCGCCTTTCTGATGACCGCCGGTCTCCCGGTTCGGGCCGACGAAAACCGACCCGAATTTGGAAAATACTTCGACCGGCATCAGGTCATCGGGACCTTTGTTCTGTACGATCAGAACGATAAAAAGTTTATCCGCTACAATCCGGAGCGGGCCCGAAAGGGTTTCGTTCCGGCCTCGACCTTTAAGATCGCCAACTCGCTGATCGGACTGGAGACCGGCATCATCACGGGCGAAGATTACGTTTTCAAATGGAACGGCGAAAAGCGACTGCTCGATATCTGGAACCGCGACCTGAGCCTCAATCGGGCATTTAACTCCTCGTGTCTGCCGTGTTATCAGGGACTGGCCCGGGAGATCGGGCACGAAAGAATGAAAAAATGGGTCAAAAAACTGAAATACGGAAACGCGGACATTTCGGGCGGGATCGATCAGTTCTGGCTGACCGGCGGCCTTCGCATCTCGGCCGACGAAGAGGTGGAATTTCTGAGGCGTTTGTACAACTCGAAACTCCCCTTGAAACAGACGACGATGGACACCGTCAAAAAGATCATGCTCCGCGAGGACAACGGCAAATACAAGCTTTCCTACAAGACCGGCTGGCAGACCGACGATCTCAAAAACTCGATCGGTTCGAAAAGTCTGGGCTGGATCGTCGGTTATCTGGAGACTGGCGGAAACGTCCATTATTTCGCCACCAACATCGAGACCGACGACACGCGGGCCGATTTCGCCGCCTCGCGAATGGAGATCACCAGACAGATCCTGAAGGATTTGAAGCTATTGTAGAAGCGGACAAACTTTACATTCTTAACATAGTTTTTGCTTCGTCTTAACCAAACGGGCGGGAAAATCTGCCAGAATTTTTCCGAATATCAATATTTTTTGGAGAGACAAGCAATGAAAATTAAAAGAACAATTATTCTGGCCATCCTGATCGTTTTTTCCGCCGCGGCCATTTGCGCTCAGAAGGGAGAAACTAAGGAGAAACTGGAAAAGGTCAACCGGCTGATGGAGAGACTGACCGCCGAGGGTTTCAGCGGCGCGGTTCTGGTCGCCTCGGACGGCCGGGTGAGCAGCAACGGTTACGGCTACGCCGACCGGGAAAAAAAGATCAAATGCACTCCGCACACCATTTTTTCGACCGGTTCGATCACCAAACCCCTGACCGCCACCGCCGTCCTCAAATTGGAAATGGCCGGCAAACTGTCGGTCGAAGACAAATTGAGCCGTTTTTTCCAAGACCTTCCGGCCGACAAACGCGACATCACCATCCATCAACTTCTGACCCATTCGGCCGGTCTGCCCGATTCGCTCGGCAGAGATTACGAGCCGTTGGAAAAAGAAGCCTTTTTGCGGCGGGCATTCGCCGCCCCGCTGATCTTCAAACCGGGAACCGAATACGAATATTCGAACGTCGGTTTTTCCATTCTGGCGGCCATCATCGAAAAGGTTTCCGGCCAGCCGTACGAAGAGTATCTCTATAAAAACGTCTTTCTCCCGGCCGGGATGAAAAACACCGGTTACAGCCTTCCGGACTGGAAGGACGAGGACCTGGCGGTCGGTTATCTGGGGGATGAACGATGGGGAAAGATGACCGACCAATCGCACAAAAAGCCCGAGATGTACTGGAATCTGCTGGGCAACGGCGGGATCTTGAGTTCGGTCGAAGACCTCTACAAATTTCATCTGGCGCTCAAAGGCGAGACGATCCTGAGCGAGGGGGAAAAGGAAAAACAATACCGGCCCTATATCAAAGAAGGCCCCGACGCCGACTCCTTTTACGGCTACGGCTGGTCGATCGTCCCGACCCCGCGCAACACCAATCTCATCACTCACAACGGCGGCAACGGGATCTTCTTCGCCGATTTCTGGCGGTACCCGCAGGAAGACCTGGTCGTCATCGTGATGACCAACAGCCTCAAAAAAGAGTACCGGGATCTGGCCCGTGAGATCGCCCTGACGATGCTTCTGCCGGATTACAATTCGACTCTGACGACCAAAATCGACCACGCCTACGACGATCTCGATCAGCATCCGGACGGTCAAATGATCAAGAATTTCATCAAAACCGTCCGCAGCGGGGATCCGAAAATGATCGAATCTCTGGTCGAACAAAACTTCGCCGACGGCTTGAAAAACGCCGCCCCGATCAAAGATCATATCGGGGGCCTGACCCGCGTCGGAAAAGAGATCAAAGATCTGGAGGTCGGATCGATAACCGTCAAGGGATCGGAAACCGCCGTGAATTTCAAGAACAGCCCGCTCCGGCTGTTGCTCAGGATCGTCAACGGCAAGATCCAGGGGATCGGCATTTCGGATTGATAAATTTTTTAGCCACGGAGGGCACAGAGTTCACCGAGGGATGCTTTCAGAGAAAACCAATTTTCTCCGTGTTCTCCGTGTCCTCTGTGGCTAAAAACCCGCCGCAGGGGGGAACATTTTACATTCTTAACAAAATCTTTGCTTTATCTTAACCACTTTTCGTTCGGTGGTTTGTCATAATGCCAATTGTCAAAATGACCAATTTCTTATTCTTTTTGGAGGCAACAATGAAAAAGTTTTTCGTGATGATACTTCTGGTATCGACATTTTTTATCGGTCTCAGCGCTTTGATCGAACGCGCCGGGGCTCAGCTTAGATCGGATGCGCGCGCGCTTGAACTTATCCGGCAGGCGCGGATCGCCGTCGGAGGCGACGCCAATCTGAGGGGCGTCAACAGCATGACCATCGTCGGCACCTCGACTCATTTTTTTGACAAGGAGGGACTGCGCCAAAGCGAACAGGGGACGATTGAGATCAATATGCAGCTTCCCGGACAGTTCAGCAAAATGCTCAGGTTCGGCAACCCGGACAACAGCGCCGCGGACGGGGGAAACGTTACCAAAACGATCGATGTGATCGTTTCGAGAAAGTCCGACGATGGATCGGAAGCTGTGGCGGCCGCCGCGCCGGGCGAAAAGGGCGTTTTCGTCATCAAAAAAGATGACGGCGGTGAGGCGACCTGGACGGACGAAAACGAAAATCAGGTCAAAATGGACGGCGATCACATCTTTATCAAAAAAGACGACGGCACCGTCGAAGAACTTAAAACCGACGGCCCCCACAAGGTGATCGTCCGGAAATCCGATGAAGCGGGTCAGACGGGCGTCTGGAACACCGAGGACGGCAAACGGATCGTCATCGAGAAGGGCGATAACCATTTCACCGCCGGGCCGCACATGCGCCAAAACGAAATGCTCCGGACGACGATGGCTCTCCTGCTGACCGCGCCGGAAGGAGCGGACGTAACCTACAAATATCTGGGCGAAGGGGATGTCGACGGCAATCCGAGCAATATAATCGAGGTTTCCGACGGCGGTTCCGCCTTCAAGCTCTATCTGGACAAAGCCACCTTCCGGCCGCGGATGGTCAGTTTCGAAGGCCACGATTTCTCGAAAATGGTCCGCTTCAAAAAAGAAGACCTCAAAGATCTGCCGAAAGAAGATCTCATCCAACTGAAAACCGATCTGGCCAAAGCCGAACCGATCGAGCATCAGATCAAATTCTCCGATTTCCGCAGCGTCGGCGGACTTTTGCTCCCCTATCGCTGGACCGAATCGGTCGGCGGCCGCGAGATGCAAACCATCGACATCACCGGCTACGAGGTGAATCCGGCCAACATCGCCGATAAATTCCAGAAGCAAAAGGTTTTCGTTCGCAAGGCGAAACCGAACAACTAATAGAATGTTGGATTTTAGATTTTGGATTTTGGATTTCTCTCCTCAATCCAAAATCTAAAATCCAAAACCTAAAATTTTCCTGCCGCGTTGGCGATCCGCATGAAGTCGGCGACGACGGCGCGGATCTCGCCGTAGCTGTAATCTTCGCCCAGAAATTCCTTGATCGGACCGATCCCGCGTTCGGCTTTTAGTTCGAGAATGGCGTTGCGGATGATTTCGACCTTGTCGGGCGGGACGATCTCTTCGAGTCTGACCTGACCGGACGGTATGAATTTGACCAGATGCGCTTCGATCGTTGTGAGCGAAAGCTCTCGTTCCCGGGCGATCTCTTCGACCGACAGACCCGACCGGAACAATTTCAGGGTGATGGTGTAAGTGTCGTCGCCGTCCGCGTTTTTTTTCGTCCGCGTTTTGCGCGAGGTTGCGCGAACCGGTGCCTTCAGATTCATCCGCGATTCCAGAGAGTTTTCCCGGCAGTAATCCCTGATGATCTCCAGAAAACGACGTCCGTATTTTTCCATCTTGACGTCGCCGACGCCGCCGATCCCGAGCATCTCCCGCTCATCCTGCGGCAGATAGGTGGCCAGTTCGACCAGCGTGGCGTCGGAAAAAACGACGTATGGCGGAACGTTCTCGGCTCTCGCCAGAACGGTCCGCTCCCCTTTCAGATAATCGAACAGATCCTCGAAATATGGGAGGGCGACATCGCTCACCAGAGATTTTTTCTCCTCGACCTTTTTGATCACCTTGAAGAGTTCGACCCGGACGTTGCCCTTGAGGACATCCTCGCTTTTTTCGGTCAGTTCGATTGCGGGATATTGCCCCTCGCTCTGGGCCAGATAGCCCTGATAAACGAGATCCTTGAAATATTCGAACCATTCGTCTTTGGAAATATCGGCCCCGACGCCGTAGGTCTTTAATTGTTTATGCTCGCTCCAGATCTTCTTCGATTGCGAACCGCGCAGGAAATCGATCAGATAATTCATCCCGAACCGCCCGCCCGTCCTGACGACCGCGCTGAGCGCTTTCTGGGCGACGATCGTTCCGTCGAACTTTTCAAAGGTCGTCTTGCAGTTGTCGCAATGGCCGCAGTCCTCTTTCAATTCCTCGGAAAAATATTTGAGCAAAAACCGTCTGCGGCAGGTCTTGATCTCGCCGTATTCGCCCATCTGGTTGAGCTTTTTGAGCATGATCTCCGATTGCGATTGGTTCCCCTCGATCTCGGTAAACCCCTTTAATTTGGCGACATCGCCCCAACTGAAAAAAAGCAGGGCCTCGCTTTCGAGCCCGTCGCGGCCCGCTCTTCCCGTCTCCTGATAATAACTCTCGATGTTCTTCGGCAGATCCATATGGACGATGAAACGGACGTTCGATTTGTCGATCCCCATCCCGAAAGCGATCGTCGCCACCATGATCTTGATCTCGTCGTTGAGAAACAGTTCCTGATTCCTATCGCGCGTCTCTTTGTTCAAACCGGCGTGATACGGCAATGCGGAAAACCCCTCGCCGCGCAGATCTTCGGCCAGAGATTCCGACGAATTGCGGCTCAGACAATAGACGATCCCGCTCTCGTCGCGGCGGCCTTCGAGAAATTCGAGCAGGCGGGCGTAGGAATTGCGTTTCGGTTCGACCGCGTAAAAGATGTTGGGCCGGTTGAAACTCGACACCAGCAGTTCGTGATCGTCCAGCCCGAGCCGCTCGATGATGTCGCGCCGGACCAGTTTGTCGGCCGTCGCCGTCAGGGCGATCAAGGGCGTGTCGGGGAAAAAGCTCTTGAGCTTTCTCAGTTGCAGATATTCGGGCCGGAAATCGTGCCCCCAGCTCGATATGCAGTGGGCTTCGTCGATGGCGAACAGCGAGACGTCTATTTCGCGCAGAAAATCGATGAACTGGTCGCCGCTTTGAAGAAGCCTTTCGGGCGCGACGTAGAGCAGTTTCAAACGGCCCTGCCGAAGTTTCTGAAAAACCTCGACCTGCTGGCGGCTGGTCTGCGTCGAGTTCAAAAACGCCGCCTCGATCCCGTTATTGACCAGAGCATCGACCTGATCCTTCATCAGCGCGATCAGCGGCGAGACGACCAGCGTCAGCCCGTCGAGCATCAGGGCCGGGATCTGATAGCAGAGCGATTTCCCGCCGCCCGTCGGCATCAGGACGACGCAGTCTTTCCGGTTGATGACGGCCCCGATGGCCGCCTCCTGATGAAGCCGGAACGAATCGAAACCGAACTGATGTTTGAGAATTTTTTTGGCCTGAGTCAAGTTCATCGTCGTTTATTCTCCCCGCGAATGTGAGGTGCAAAAGGTCGAACGGACCGATCCGTTTAATCCGTTTCGATTTACCAACTTTCGATTATTTCCTGAAAGGATTATACTCTCTAAAAAAACCGCTTTCAAAAATCAGACTTTTTTTATTTTTCAACAGCTTTCGAAATTCAAAGCCGGAGACCGAAAGTTCTGAGTCCCGCGTTTACGCGGTATTTCGCTACAAATCCGGGGCTTTAAAAGTAAAAGCAGGCCGCGTAAACGCGGGACTCAAAACCATTAACATCTATGACAATTTCCCGACGAGATTTTTTGAAAACCACCGGACTGGCTCTCGGAGCGATGGCGGCCGTTCCTTCGTGGGCCTATTCGGCCGATCTGACCGGTCGGCCTCTGCCCGACATCGACCGCAACAAACTGGCCGATGCCGCGCTTTCGACGGCTCAGAAAAGCGGCGCTTCCTACGCCGACATCCGGATCGCCAAATACAGGATCGAATCCTTGAACACCCGCGAACGTCAGGTTCAATCGGTCGCCCGCGGGCAGAATTACGGTTTCGGCGTCCGCGTGCTCTACAAAGGCACCTGGGGTTTTGCGGCCAGCCCGCTTTTAACCGAAGAAGAAGCCGTCCGGGTCGCCAAAGAAGCGGTCGAGATCGCCAAAGCCAACGCCGCTTTTCAGACCAAAAGAATCGAACTGGTCGATGCCAAAAAGGCTTCGGGCAGTTGGAAAACGCCCTTCAAACGAGACCCGTTCGATGTTGAGATCGACGAAAAGATCGAATTTCTGTTGAAATTGAACGAGGCCGCGCTCGGCGTCAAGGGCGTCGGTTTCGTCAACTCCTCGATGGCCTGGGTCAACGAGCAGAAATTTCTGGCGACGACCGACGGCACCAGGGTCGAACAATACATCATCCGCGGCGTGCCAAGTTTCTCGGTGACGGCCATCGACCGGACGAGCGGCGATTTTCAGACCCGCAACTCTCTGGCTCAGGGACGCGGCCTCGGCTGGGAATACACGACCGAATACGACTGGATCGGCGAGGCCCGCCAGGCCGGCGAAGAGGCGGTCGAAAAACTGAAAGCCAAACCCGTGGAACCCGGCAAATTCGATCTGGTCCTCGACCCGTCGCACCTCTTTCTGACGATCCACGAATCGGTCGGCCATTCGACCGAACTCGACCGCGCCCTTTTGTGGGAGGCCAATTACGCCGGCACTTCGTTTTTGACCCCGGACAAGACCGGCAAATTGCAGTTCGGATCGAAGATGGTCAACTTTTTCGCCGACCGCACCCAGCAGGGCGGGCTGGCGACCATCGGCTGGGACGACGAGGGAGTTCCGGGGCAAAAATGGGAACTGGTCAAAGACGGCCTCTTCGTCGGCTGGCAGACGACCCGGAGTCTGGCCCCGCTGATCGGCGAGAAATCCTCGCGCGGATGCCTTCACGCCGACAGTTGGAGCAGCGTTCCATTTCCGCGAATGCCCAACGTCTCGCTGGCTCCGGCCGAAAAGGACGTCCCGGCCGAAGAACTGATCGCCGACGTCAAAAACGGAATTCTGATCCACGGCCGCGGAAGTTATTCGATCGACCAACAGCGCTACAATTTCCAGTTCGGCGGCCAGACCTTCCGCGAGATCAAGAACGGAAAAGTGACGGGAATGCTCCGGGACGTCGCCTATCAGTCGCGAACGACCGATTTCTGGGGAGCCTGCGACGGACTCGGCGGAAGATCGACCTATCAACTCCCCGGAACGTTCAACGACGGCAAAGGCCAGCCCGGACAATCGAGCGCCGTCTCGCACGGCTGTCCGGTCGCCCGCTTTCGGAACATCAACGTCTTGAACACCTCAGCGGGTTGACATTTAGGTAATTTTTGCCACAGAGCGCACAGAGTTCACTGAGTTTTTTTTCGGTGAGCAGTCATTTGAGAAAAACGGGTGATCATCAGTTCGCAACCGATAGCCCGTTCGTTCATTAAGGATCAAAATAAATTCCTCTGTGTCCTCTGTGCCCTCTGTGGCAAAAAACATTATCGGAGAAAAAAAATGCTATTAAACGAACAGGAAGCAAGACGGATCACCGACAAGATCCTCTCTTTCGTCAAGGCCGATGACGCCGAGGTTTCGGTCAGGAGCGAAAAACATTCGCATCTGCGGTTCGCCGGCAACGCTTTTTTGACCAGTGGCAACACCGTCGAACGCGGGGCGGGCGTGACGGTCTGGATCAAGGGCAAACGCGGTTCCTCATCGACCACCGATTTCGATGACGCCAGCCTCAAGGCGATGGTCGAGGAGGCCGAGCAGATCGCTTCGATCTCGCCGGTCGATCGCCAGTATCTGCCGACGCTCGGGAAACAAAAATACAAAGAATCGAGCGGCTACGTCGAAGCGACGGCCGATCTGTCGCTCGAAAAGCGGGCCGAGCAGATCAGCAAAATTCTCAAACAGAGCGAGAAGGCCGATGTCATCAGCGCCGGATTCCACGAAGCCCGCGCCACGGCCGGAGCCTTCGCCACCAAAAACGGCAATTTCGGTTTTGAAAAGGAAACCGACGTCAGCCTTTCGATCACGGCCCGGACGCCGGACGGAGGGAGTTCCGGTTATTTCGGAAGGAGTCATTTCGACATCGGCCGGCTCGACGCCGGGAGGATCGCCCGCGAAGCGATCCGCAAAGCCAAAGAAGGCCGCAACGCCCGGACCATCGAACCCGGCGCTTACAGCGTCATCCTCGAACCGCAGGCCGTCGCCGACCTGCTGGGCCGGATCGCCTTTCAGTTCGACGCCCGTCTGGCCGAAGAGGGCCGCAGTCCTTTTTCGGCCAAAGAAGGAAGGACAAAGCTGGGCGAGAAAATTTTTGACGAAAGAATAAATATCCTGAGCGACCCGTGGAATCCGGAGGTTCCGGCCTCGGCCTCGGCCCGCGACGGCATCCCGGCCGAGAAGATCTATCTGGTCAAAAACGGCGTGCTGGAGAATCTGATCTACTCGCGTTTCTGGGCCAAAACCAAAGAAAAGACGCCGACTCCCGGACCGGTCAACACCATTCTGGAATCGGGCGGCAAGCCCAATTCGCTCGAAGAAATGATCAAAGCGGGCGACAAAACTCTTTTGATCAGCCGTTTCTGGTACATCCGTTCGACCGACCCGCGAACCGCCAGCGTGACGGGCCTGACGCGCGACGGCGTCTGGATGATCGAAAAGGGGCGCGTGGCCTATCCGGTCAAAAACTTCCGCTTTAATCAATCGCTGATCCAAATGCTGGCCGGAGGCAATGTGGAACTGATCGGCGCGCCCGAACGGGTCGATGACGGAGAACTTCTGCCGGCTCTGAAACTGAAGGAATTTAATTTCACCTCGCAATCGGAAGCCGTCTAGCCAGAGAGCGCGTTCCTTCCGATCCGCATCGTTTCCAATCAGTACGGGAAGCGGTAGCGCCCCGGTTGTCCTTAACCCGGTCGCTACGGCTCTAAATGAAAAGCTTACCCGGTCGCTCCCGCTCCCGGTACTGATCTAGCCTGCGCTCCCAACTAAACCGTTTCGGCTTTGGCGAATCTCTCGGCCAGTTTCGGAATCAGTTTTTTCGGCGCATCGATCGCGCCTTTGATGTGGCGGTGGTTGGTGAAATGCCCGGCCACAAAGACGCCGGGGACGTTGGTTTCGAAGGTTTCCGGGTCATAGACCGGAACCTCGCCGTATTTGCCCCGTTCGGTCTCGACGCCCAAATTGGTGAGCATCGTCAGATCGGCGTCCGCCCCGATCAGGACGAAAACGACGTCATTGGGAAGCGTCTGTCGCTTTCCGTCCTCGTCTTCGAGGATGACTTCTTTTTCGCCGATCTCGATCACTTTGCCGAGAAAGAACAGTTGCAGACAGTGTTTTTTGAGTTGTTCTTCGAGCGGGTTTTTGACCCAGTATTTGATACAGCCCTGTTTCGGGTCGTTGTTCTCCCAATCGGCGCGAAAGATCGCCAGAGTCGCTTCGGCGCCCTCTTCGGCCAGAAAAAGCGCCGCCTCGCCGGCCGAATTCCCGCCGCCGACGACCAGCGCCCGTTTTTTGACCCACGGATAGGTTTCGCGGAAATGATCGTGAACTTTCGGCAGATCCTCGCCCGGCACGTTCAATTTTCGCGGGTAATCCATCGCCCCGATGGCGAACAGGACGTTTTTCGTTTCATACTCGTTTTTGGCGGATCTAATCAGAAAATGATCCCCGCTTTTTTCGACGCTCAAGACCTCTTCTTCCCACCGAATGTTGAGTTCGTTATCGAGGACGAAGCGGACGTAATACGAAAGCAGTTCCTCGCGCGTCGGCTTTTCCCGCGCCGGTTTCAGATCGCCCTCGATAAATTCGAGTTCGTTGACGGTCGAAAAGACCGTCAACCCGACCGGATAATGATAGATCGTATTGCCGATCAGACCTTTTTCCAGAACCAGATAATTCAACCCGTTCCTCTTCGCTTCATACGCGGCGGAGATCCCGGCCGGCCCGGCGCCGATCACTATTAAATCTTTCATAATGGATAATGGATAACGGATAACGGATAATTGAGAAGAAACCAATTATCCGCTATCCGTTATCCGTTTTACATTTTACTCTTAGCTGTTTTGATTGATGTAGTCAAAATTTTTTGCAATTCATTACAGTCAATTATTAAAGATTCCGCTTGTTTTTCGGTGATATATTTTCCATCACGCAAAAGACAGAGCCAGTATTCGGTTTCAAACGCCTCTTTATGAGCGATCGAAATTTTATGAACAAAATCGGCTTTGGATTGGGCTTGATTCCCTTCCGTAATATTTGCCCCGATCGAAGTTCCAGAACGCAAAACCTGTTTCGATAAAACAAACTCCTTCTTCTTTTCAACTAAATGTTTATAAAGGTTAACAATTCGTAAGGCAAATTGATAAGATTTAACCTTCAATACATTTTCTTTTTCATTCATCTCTCATCACTTATTTTTTCCATTATCCATTTTCCGTTATCCGTTATCCATTTAAGTTCTGTTTTCCAGTTTCTTTAATTCTTCCGTAAATTTCTCGATCTGCAATTTGGTGTTTTCGAGTTCCCGTTTCGAGGCCAGATATTTCTCCCATTCGCCAGTGTTGGTCAGCGCCTTGACGACGTCTTCATCGAGAGCGTGCGACATCAGCACGAGAAGATCGCTGAGGGCCTCGTGCCCGTCCAAAAGCGATTGGATGATGGTATAAGCCAGTTTGGCGTTCGGCAGGTCTATGTCTAAATCCTTCATATTTATTTGGGCGACGTTCATAAGTATCGCGAGCGATAGCGAGCGGGTGGGCCGCGCCAATCCAAAACCATATCGCTACCGCTCTATGTACCGATCCCGGTTGCGGCGGTTCGGCACCGCTATAATCCCCGCCACATAAAAAGCCCTCTCTTTTATAAAATCTCCGTCAGGTCGATTTCGAAATCCGGCAAAACGTCTTCACCGGAAACCACCTGTGGGTTTTCCAGAATTTCGACCTCGCCGTTTCCCCGGTAAATGTGAACCTTTCTTTCGATCGGGTCGATCAGCCAGCCGAGGCGGACGCCGTTTTCGATGTATTCTTCCAGTTTGTTTTGCAAGATCGCCAGGCGGTCTGTTTTTGAGCGGAGTTCGATGACGAAATCGGGAGCAATTTCAGTAAACTTTTCCTCGCGCTCCTCGGCGGGAAAAGCGAAATATCGCTCTTTTAAGATCCAGGCCGCGTCGGGCATCCGTTTGGCGCCGTTGGGCAAGGTGAATTTGGCCGAAGACTCAAAGCAAACTCCGGTGTTGTCTTTTTTCGCCCAGTTCCAAAGTTGAGCGTCAATGGCCATATTTTTTCTGCTTGTTTCGGGAAATGGGGGAGGCATAATCTCAAAATCTCCGTCTGCGTTGGTTTCGATCCGCAAATGTTCGTTAGCGGCATCGATCTCGTGAAGTTGTTCATCGGTAAACTTGCGCCCGCCCATCTTCAAAACAAAGAAAAACGGCTCGGTTGTTTTTATTTGCAATTCGCCATCGGGCATCTTAAATGTTTGCGCATTCTCAAACAGATCAATTACTGCGGTCATAAATCTTACCTCTTTCGGATCATTTTACCCCATTATGTGACGATCGGTAAATTTTTCACAGTTGCCGTCAGATCGCCGACTTTCAGTTGAGTATCTTCTTCCAAAAAAGCATACCGGACGTAGCCGAGCGCGATCGTTTTGCCGAGTTCGGGCGAAAGGCAGGCGGAGGTTATTTTCCCGGCGTTCTTGTCGTCGGAAGATCTCAGTTCGGCTCCCGGCAACCCATCCGCCGCCGCGGACGGTTCTGATAGAATCAGCCCGCTCAGACGTTTGGCGACGTGGCCGCGAAAATGGATGCGGGCGATCACCTCCTGACCGATATAACAGCCCTTGTTGTAGCTGATCAGATCTTCAAGACCGATCTCGGGAACGACCGTCGTTTCGTCCATATCGACGCCGTAGAGGGGCAATCCGGCCTCGATCCGCAAAACTTCGAACGCCTCGGCGGAGATGTCCCTGACGCCCATTTCGCGCAGATGGCTTTTAAGATCGTCGCCGATATTGGCCGGCACGTAAAAATAAAAGCCCTCCTCACCGATGTCCGGGTCGCTCAGAGCGATCAGCTTTTCACCCGCAAATTCGATCTCGAAAATCTTTTTATCCGAATCCGAAATCCGAAATCCGAGATCCGAAATCCCCTTCCCCTGCAACGAAAGACAGACGAATTCCTCCGACAGATCGCGAACGTGAAAATCTCCGGCCAGAGTAAATCGTTCCAGATTTTTCAGAATCGCCCCGGCGGTCGCTTTTTCGGTGTCGAAATAAAACTTGCCGCCGATCTTTCCGACCCGGACGACGGCCAGCAGTCGCCCTTGCGCGTTGGGAAAAGCGGCCCGCATCCACTGGCCTTCCGGCAAAGCCTTGATCCCGTTGGTGATCAACCCGTCGAGAAACATCTCGGCCTCGCCGCCCGAAACCTCCGTCAAACCGCGTCCCGAAAAATCAAACAGGCCGCCGCCTCGATGGCGGACGGCCCGGTATTGTTCCAAAATCTCTTCTTTCATTGTTGGGGCAATATTATACAGGCGGGGGCGGCAATTGGTAAAAGGTAGAAGGTGATGGGTGATAGGTGATGGGTGATAGGAAAGAAAAATCCCATCACCCATCACCTATCACCTATCACTTTTCACCTTTAACTCTTCACCCATCACCATCATCTCCCTCGTTCTCGCAGCTGATCCCCCTGGTCGAGACCGCTTCGAACTTTTTGGTCCGGGTGTCGGCCCGCCAGGCTTTCTGGATGCTGTAACTGTTTTTTTCCGGAAGGAGTTCGGCCAGCACGATCAGATTGAGGTCTTCCTTTTTATTGATCGTGCAGGGAAAAGTCATTCCCTGAAGAATCTCCTGATTTTCTTTGAGCTGGGGGAGATAAATGACGTCCTTGACCTGCCAGTTGGGAAGCCCGCTCCAGTTCCGGCCGGTTATTCTGGTCAGCCAGAGCATCTCGGTTTTCCCTTTCTTCATCCGCGAAACCCCGTAGTTTTCGTTTTCCAGCAGACTGCCGCCGAGATCGCGGACGCCGTTCGGCAATTTTTGATTGTAGGTAACGCCGGTGTATTGGTAGCCGATGTATCCATTTCCCTTCTTTTTCGCCGCGTGTTTCTGGGCGACGGCCAGCGCCGGGATCGACAGAACGACCAGCAGGGCGATCAAACGAAACTTCATAACTGCAAGCTCCTTAAAAACAACTGATTTTGTAATTTTTTATTAGCGACCGGCGCCCGTCGACCTTCCGATCGCCCGGGCCAAAACCTGATAATCTTCGAGTTGTTCCGATTCGCGTCGGTGCGATGCGAGAACCTGCGGACTTGGATGATAAAGCGGGATAAGAAGGCGTCCGTTCCAGCGTTGAATTTTTCCAACGTCCGTTTTCAACGAAAGTTGATGATACTCCAATAATTTCAAGGCTTCAAGTGCAACCGAGCCCAATGTCGCAATTATTTTCGGATTTATCAATTCGATCGTTCTTCGCAGGAAATCCGAACAGTTTCTGACCTCGCTTTTTTTCGGATTGCGGTTGGCTCCCGAGGGTTTGCGCGGACTGCACAAAACGGCGTTGGTGATGAAGATCTGCTCGCGCCGGAGTTCGATCGAATCGAGAAAACGCTGAAAATTCTCGCCCGATTTGTCGCCCCAGAAGGGCCGCCTGGTCCTATCGGCGCCCTGTCGGCCCGGCGCTTCGGCGATAAAAAAGACTTTCGGCGAAAGATGACCGTTGAGTTCGCTCAGAACGGCCGTCTTGTCGCGCATCGCCTCGCAAGTAAGGCATTTTTGCGCCTCCCGGGAAAGTTCGAGGAACCGTTTTCTTTTGGTTGAACTCATTATTTTGCTCGTGTATTGTGAAAGAAAGCGGTTAATTGTAAATAGTTAATTGTTAATTGTCCGAGGATTCTTTTTTTTGAAAAATCCCGGCCAATCGAGTTTTTTTCCAATTAACAATTAACCATTAACAACTAACTATTTAAATGTTACCAAGGTTTAAATATGAATCAAATAACGGAAGAAAAAGTATTAGAAAAATTAAAAAACATCGTCGATCCCGATCTGAAGAAAGACATCGTGACGCTCGGATTCGTCAAGGATCTTGAGATCGGCAAAGGCGGAGACGTTTCGTTCCGAATCGTGTTGACGACTCCGGCCTGCCCGGTCAAGGACGCCTTTGAAACCGAGGCCAAAGAACTGGTCGGATCGATCGAAGGCGTCACCGGCGTCAAGATCACAATGGACGCCGAGGTTCCCAAAGGACGCGGGATCGCCGGCAATCAGGCTTTGCCGGGCGTCAAGAACATCATCGCCGTTTCGAGCGGCAAGGGCGGCGTCGGCAAATCGACGGTGGCGGTCAATCTGGCGGTTGCCCTATCGAAAGACGGCGCCCGGGTCGGTCTGATGGACGCCGACGTTTACGGGCCGAACGTCCCGCTGATGCTCGGTCTGGCGCAAAAACAGCCGACCGCCTCGAACGGCAAGATCGTGCCGCTCGAAGCCCACGGAGTCAAGATGATCTCGATGGCCGTTCTGGCCCCGCCCGACAAGCCGATGATCCTGCGCGGGCCGATGCTCCACGGCATTGTCCGGCAGTTTCTGACCGACGTTGATTGGGGCGAACTGGATTATTTGATCGTCGACATGCCGCCGGGAACTGGCGACGTTCAGCTTTCGCTGGCCCAACTCGTCCCGGTTCAGGGCGCGGTTCTGGTAACGACCCCGCAGATCGTTTCCCTGTCGGACGTCCGGCGCGCGCTCAAGATGTTCGAAACGGTGGCCGTACCGGTCCTCGGCGTCATCGAAAACATGTCCTATTTCGTCCCGCCCGATATGCCCGACAAACGCTATGACATTTTCGGCTCCGGGGGCGGCAGCGCCTTCGCCGACGAGATGGACGTTCCCTTCCTCGGCGAAGTCCCGCTCGGCATCGAAGTCCGCGAAGCCGGCGATCGCGGAACTCCGGTGGTCATCTCAAATCCGGACTCCCCGCAGGCCGCAGCTTTTCGAAAAGTGGCCGAAGAGGTCGCCCGGCAGGTTTCCATCGAAGCGATGAAACCGGAACTGGTGATCATGTCGCGGGCAAAGTAGTCGGTGGTCAGTGGTCAGCGACCGCTCGATTCAATCTGACCACCGATCACTGAATTTCGACCAACCTATCGCTAAAACTTGTTATCTAAGGCAAAGTTGGTTAAAATTGACAATAATGTAAAGATTCGTTTTATGGATCTTTTGAAATAATAGCAGGAGATAAATAGAAATTTATGTCAGCAGTTGCAGCACCCAATGTAGAAATCACCTTGACGGTCAACGCGGCCGAAGAGATCAAAAAGTTTATGGCCGACGAAGATGATCTGCCGGAAACGTCCGGGCTTCGCGTCCGCGTCGTTCCGGGCGGTTGTTCCGGTTTTCAATACAGCCTTAACATCGAAGAAGAATCGCGCGAAGGCGACTTTATCGTCGAAGAACACGGCGTTCGACTGTTCGTCGATATGTTCAGCGCCCAGTATCTGAGCGGCATAACCGTTGATTACACCTCGAATATGATGGGTTCGGGCTTTACTTTTGAAAACCCGAATTCCACCGGCGGCTGTGGTTGCGGCAGTTCTTTTTCGGCTTAAACCGACAACGTTTTCAAAAAGAGTCCCGCGTTCCCTTTTCTTTTACATCTAAATAATAAAGGGAACGCATTTTTTTCTTAAAACTCGTCGAAATTTTTGGAAGTTTTTATTTATTAAAACTTTTATTTAATTATTCAAGACAACTCGGAACGGATAGCGAAGGCGGAGAAGGGTAGGCAGGAAGAGCTGACATCAGGCAATTGCCGGGGGATGATTTCAAGCGTCCCCCCAAAAACCGGTCGATAGCGGTTTGTGGATTTTCCGCCTTTCTTCGAAAAAAACTTGCACCAAACCACACTCCCCGGGTTAAAATGGTTTTGGAGATTTGCAATTCTCCATCTTTTAAGCGACAATCGACAACGTCCTAAAAAAAATAATCATTACAATTTAATAGTCAAACTCCGAAAACGGATAATCTTTGTTTTTTGGAAAACCTTTTGTTTTAGCGATTTTTTTAAATTAGGTGATTATTTTCGCCGGACACACCGAAATCTTTTCATAGCTGAAAAAAATAAAAAATCAGGAGTTCCTTAATGTCTTGTAGAAAGTTGTTGTGTTTTTCTTTGTCTTTCGTCTTTTGTGTCTCAGTTCTGGCAGGTAACATGTTCGGACAGGAAAGAGACAGGCGAGTCCCGGACAGAGAAAATCAACCGACATCGGAGCGTTCGGACAATTCCGCTCAGAACCCGTCTCCCGAAGCCGCCCCGAGAAAAAGACCGCCCCTGATGAACAAAATCGAAGTCGTTCAATCCTCCCAGCCTTTAGTAACCAAAACAGCTTCTTCCCGCCCGACCGCTCCGGCCGCCGCCAACGCTTCCAAAAGCGCCGGTTTCAGCGCGATTCTCCGCTCCAGAATGTTGAGTTCGATCCAGAGCAAACTGGGCAGTCCCTACCGCTACGGCTCGACCGGACCGAACACTTACGACTGTTCGGGGCTGGTCTGGACGGTGTTCAATGAGATCGGGGTCAAATTTGAGCGATCGAGCGCCCGCACCTTCTGGTCGGAGTTCGAACCGGTCGAAGGCGATGACCGCTACCGGTTCGGCACTCTCGTATTTTTTAACGGTCTGGGACACATCGGCATCGTCGTCGATAAGAAGGGCTTTTATCACGCCTCCTCGAGCAAAGGCGTCACCTATTCACAATTCGAAGGCTACTGGGAAAAACGGATCGTCGGTTTCCGCCGCGTCCCGCTGGAAAAACTTCTCTATCAACCGCCCTCGACCGACGAGAAAGAAAAGTAAAACCGAAAAACCGTCGGGGAAATGATGAGTTTCCCCTTTCAGTTATTCGTTGATCGCAACCCCCTCCGCAACCGATTACTCATCACCAAAAATCACCCTAAAAACCCGGGTCGGGTGTGATATTCGTCGGCTTCCCAGACGACGGCGATTTTCTCCACCGACACATAGGCCACTCTTTTATCCTCATCGAGAATGTGGAGGATGCCGTTCTTGACATCAACGATGTCGCCCCTGACGGTCGCGCTGGTACCGAAGGCGATGTCAACTTTCTTATCTTTCAACTGCTTTAAGAATTCTTCCATTATTAGCTCCAAAATTTATTAATGCGAATCATTTCTGTCAGACCGGAAAAGGCGAAAGGCAATTTTAAATTCTAAATTGTAAATTATTAATTAATTCGGAGATAAAACCTTTTTTTATCAGAAAACGATTAAAAACTCAGAATAAAAAAACTCAGAATTTTCCACCCTTTCGATCCCATCCAACAGCATTAAAAATGAATCCGAAATTCGGCTTTCGCTCGGCTTCGGACCTTTTCTAAAACTTGTTTCGATGCAGGGCCGCTCTTCCGGCCAGCACCCAGCGGCTCGGCGCTTTTTCTCTTCGGTCGGAGTTTCCGGCCGGCGTCCCCTTTTGCTCCTCGCCGCAAGAGAGCGCGGCGGCGATCAGGGCCAGATCCTGAGATCGTTGGTCAATCTCTTCGCCCCGGCTGCGCTCGTTAAACCGCCCGATGAATCCGGTGTCGAGGCGGCCTTCGATGAACTCTTCGTCTTCGATTATGCGACGGAAAAAAGGCAATGTGGTTTTGATCCCTCCGACCTCGTATTCGCGAAGCGCACGCCTCAGGCGATCGATCGCCTCGGCCCGCGTCCTGCCGTGACAGGCCAGTTTCGAGATCATCGGATCGTAATGGATCGACACCTCGGCCCCTTCGTAAACCCCGCCGTCGTCCCGCACTCCCGGCCCCTGTGGAACCCGCAAACGGGTGATCCTACCGGGCGAAGGCAAAAAATCATTGTCCGGATCCTCGGCGTAAACCCGGCATTCGATGGCGTGCGAATCCCAGGAAATGTCCTCCTGAGCGAATGAAAGTCTCTCGCCCAGAGCGACGCGGATCTGTTCGCGGACCAGATCGATCCCCGTCACCAGTTCGGTCACCGGATGCTCGACCTGAAGCCGGGTGTTCATCTCCAGAAAATAAAAGGACCGATCCACGTCCGAAACCAGAAACTCGACCGTTCCGGCCCCGATGTAATTGACCGCTTCGGCCACTTTGACGGCCGCTTCGCCCATCCTAAAGCGCAGATCCGAATCGCCGATCGGCGACGGACATTCCTCCACCACTTTCTGATGACGGCGCTGGATCGAACATTCCCTCTCGCCCAGATGAACGTGATTTCCGTGCGAATCGCTGAAAACCTGAATCTCGATATGGCGCGGGCGAACGACGGCCTTTTCGATGTAAACCGCATCGTCGCCGAAACTGGCCAGAGCTTCGCTCTGCGCCGCCGCGAGGGCGTTTTTAAGATCCTTTTCCTCCTCGACCAGACGCATTCCCTTGCCGCCGCCGCCGGCCGAGGCCTTGAGCATGACGGGAAAGCCGAACCGGCGGGAAATTTCCAGCGCTTCTTCGGCCGAACGGAGCGGTTCGGTCGTTCCCGGAACGACCGGCACTCCGGCCTCGATGGCGATCCGCCGGGCCGAGATCTTGCCGCCCATCCCATCCATCGCCTCGGGCGGCGGACCGATAAAAACCATCCCCCGTTTCGTAACCTGGCGGACAAAAGCCGCGTTTTCCGACAGGAAACCGTAGCCCGGATGAATCGCTTCGGCGCCCGTCAGTTCGGCCACTTCGATGATCTTCTCCCCGCGCAGATAGCTCTCGGATGAGGGCGCCGGCCCGATCAAGTGGGCCTCGTCGGCCATCCTCACGTGAAGGGCTTCTTTATCGGCCTCGGAATAAACGGCGACCGTGGCGATGCCCATCTCGCGGGCGGCGCGAATGACGCGGACGGCGATCTCTCCGCGATTGGCGATCAGTATTTTTTTGAACATAAATTCTAATTTCGGGAATAAACGACGACGGCGTTATAGACGGCCCGGACCACTTGAGCCATTCTCGCATAATCGAGTTTTTCGGCCGTATCATCGACCGTGTGATAATTCGGGTTCCGGTAAAACGACGTGTCCGTGATCATTACGGCATCATGCCCGAACTTCCAGTAATTCCTGTGATCGGAAAAATCGATCCCCGGAATAAAAGCGGGCGCGTTGATCGAGTAAACCGGCAAATCCCCCGATTTCGCCATCAATCCCTTGAATCTTCGAACCGTCAGGCCGTTGGTGAAATTTCCGACGATGGCGATAAAATCCCCCTTCCCCGGATACAAGAGTTTCATCACGGAGGTCGGAAAATCTTGACTGTCCGGCGCGTCGGAAAAATAACCGATCATTTCCAGACAAACCATCAGGCGAACCCCGGACGGTTCGTTTTCCAGAGATTCGGCGTGAACGTAACTCCCCATTTTCTCGGTCGCAAAAAAGGGCGGTTCCTCCAGCGTATAGGCAACCAGTTCGATCTGCATTCCGGGAGGATTCTTCCCGAACAGATGGCCAAGTTCGATCAGCCCGGCCACTCCGCTGGCGTTATCGTCGGCTCCCGGAGTGTCAAACGCCGAATCGTAATGCGCTCCGATGATTATCTTTTCGCCCGTTTCGGCCCCGAATCGGGCGATGACGTTGGTGTAATTATTCCCGTCGTCCGAGAAATTTTGCTCCGAAACCGCTCCCCCGGCTTTCTCCAATTCGCTTTTGATGTAATCGGCCGTCGCCAGCAGATTTTCCCTGTTGGCAAAATTTCGCTTGTGAAAGTCTTCCGAAAGCCGGCGAACGTGAATCTCAAGCCGCTCCGGATCGACCGCATCCCCGGCAATTTCGACGCGCGGCGGGAAAAACAATGGCTGGGTTAGCCAGAAAACCGCGACCAGGATGAGAATCAAAACTATTGCCAGACCGATCATGGTTTTTCTACGCATCCTGATTGAGCCTTGTTTCTTTTGTCAGTTCGCCCGTCTCTAAACCAGGGTCGAACTGCCGTGATGCCGGGGGTCGTAGCGGACTCCGACGCTGGCGCCGGGGGCGTATTTGATCGAATGTTCCATCTGTTCCGGCGTCAGGATCTCCGACGATTCGAAATCGGCGCCCTGAACGCTGTAAACGTAATAGACCACCACTTCGCCCGTTTCCAGAGTTTCGTTATCGATCACCTCGCCGTCGGTGATCCGGCCCCGGCGGAGCAGATTCTCGCGGTATTCCGCTTCCGGATCGGCCTTCTTTTTTTTCCGAAAGAGGTCAAATATTCCCATATCAATCGAGTTCCAGCGGCGGTTTGTCGTAACGGGCCCGCAGTTTGTTGACGGCCGAAAGCACCGCCGGGCGTTTGATGATCCGCGCTTCGAGCGGGCGTTTGCCGGGAATGTCGAGCATGATCAGCCCCAGAAGTATCGTCAGAACTCCCTGTCCCGGCACGCCCGGAAGCGAGAGGATGATCCCGAGCAGGATCAAAAAAAACCCGAAAATATTTTTGATGATAACCGCGCTCCAGCGAACCAGCCACGGCTTTCCGGGCAAAAAATCCTGCTGGTAATGCGAACTGAAATAATTTGCCGGGATCTTGACCATCACGATCCCGACGGCCAGAGCGCTGACGGTAAAAGAGATCAGAAATGTTCCGATGCCGAGCAAAACCCGACCCAGTGTCAACGACGCCCAGAAATCAGCCAGCCATTCCATCAATTGTTAATAACTTCCCCATAAAAAATCCGCCGACCGGGAAACCGAATCCTCTTTTTTCCCCGCCCCGCTTTAAGTTTCGCTCTCCTCGGTCGTTCCCGCCTCCAGTTTTCTGAACTCTTTCCAGATGTAGATCATCCGGTGAATAAAGGTCCACAGCGAACCGACGGCCAAAACCCAGAGAACCTGCGGCATCCGGTTGAACAAAAAGAAATCGGAATTCCAGTCCCAGGTCGATAATGCGCCGATGATCAGCAAAACGACCCGCTCGGGCCGCTGCAAAAAACCGACGTTGGCTTTGACGCCGAGCCCCTCGCTCCGCGCCGTCGTGTAGCTGACCAGCACCGAGAACATCATTCCGGTTCCCGCCAGTATGACGTTCAAAAGCGAATGCTGGGGCGTGTTGCCGGCGTAAAAAGCGATGATCCCCAAAAAAACCACCATGTCCGAAAGACGGTCGAGCGACGAGTCGAGAAAACCGCCGAAGCGGGTGACGCGTCCCGTCAAACGGGCGACGTTGCCGTCGAGCATATCAAAGAGGTTGGCCACGATCAGAACGATCCCGGCCCAGAAGAACTCGCCGAAACCGAAAAGGACGCCGCAACCGACATTGATGGTTACGCCGATGACCGTTAAAAGGTTTGGACTGATTCCTCCGGACGCGATCCAGCGGACCAACGCATTGATGATCCGCATCGCTCCTCTTCCGATACTTGCTCCGAACATTGTAAGTGGATAATAGTCAATAGTTAATTGTTAATTGTAAGAACCAGTTTCTTATTTTCAACAATTTAGTTATCTTTTAGACCAAGCTATCTTTGTCCGATCACTTAAATGGTTAAAGGCTAGAGGTTAAACGGAAAATTCAGGGCGTCCTCTTTCAATTAACCATTAGCCTTTAACCATCAACAAAATTACTCCTCTTCCTGTTTGTCGTGAATGGTGAAAAGTTTGGCGATCTCGAAATTGCGAAGCCCGGTTTCGGTCCGAACCGTAACCTCGTCGCCCTCTTCCTTGCCCATCAATGCCTGCCCGATCGGCGAAACCGTCGAGATCATTCCCTTGTCCGGGTCGCTTTCCTCGCTGGTCACCAATTTATAGGTAACATCGGTGTCGCGGTCCAGATCATATAAAACGACCTTCGATCCGTAGGCGGCCCGGTCGGTCGGAATTTTCGACAGATCGACGTCCTTGAGTTCGCTCAGACGCTTGCGGATCTGCATGATCCGGGCCGAGACCATCGATTGCCGCTCGAGCGCCGCCTTGTACTCGGCGTTTTCGCGCAGATCACCGAATTCTCTGGCCTTCTGAATTTCCTTGGGCAAGGTGAAATGCATCTCCTCTTCCAAAAGAGCCAATTCGTCCTGTAGTTTTTTTCTGACTGATTCCATAAAATTTTATTTGAACATCCTAATCTTTCGATCCGCAAAAACCCGGCTAAAAAAAATTCACTCCTTCGGGAACGTTTTTTCCGCCGATAAAGTTTTGGGGAACGATCGTCTAACTTCCGAAAATAAAAAAAGCCTTCGACCCGAAACTTTGAATCTCCCCAAAGCAGGTCCGAAAAATTTTGTTTATCTACTAAATTCCTTCTCTTTAACCCCGCCCCGTAGCCATTAATCCTTTATCCTCTTTTACTTTTCCGGCTTTCCCGGCCGATCATTTGTTGACGGCGGCGAAGGAAATGCCGATGTCGCGGGCCGTCCGAACCAGTTGTCCTTTCGGATTAACGGTCTTGATATTGGCGATCGCCTTGGAAAGCGGAACGGTCGTCACCCGGTTTGACTGCAAAGCCACCATTTTCCCGGTCTGTCCTTCGATCAGAGCGCGGACGGCGCAGGCCCCGAAGTTCGTTCCGAGCATTCTATCAAAGGCGTTCGGGCTTCCGCCACGCTGGAGATGCCCGAGGACGACGCAACGCGATTCCTTGCCGGTCAATTCCTCGACCTTGTGCCGGACGAACTCGCCGACGCCGCCCAGACGCAGGTTCTCGTTATCGAGATACATTTCCGCCTTTCCGTGTTCGACGGCGCCCTCGGCGACGACGATGTTGGTGAATTTCGACCCGCTTCGCTCGCGCTGGTTGATCTTTTTGAGCATGGCGTCGAACGAATAGGGGATTTCCGGGATGAGAATGACGTCGGCGCTCCCGGCCAGACCGGCGTGCAGGGCGATCCAGCCCGTATGCCTTCCCATCACCTCAAGGATCATGATCCGGTCGTGCGAAGCGGCCGTCGTGTGCAGACGGTCGAGCGCCTCGGTGGCGATGTCGATGGCCGTCATAAAACCGAATGTCAGTTCGGTCGCCGACAGATCGTTGTCGATCGTCTTCGGCACGCCGATAACCGGAAAACCGCGCCGGTGAAATCTTTCGGCGATCGCCAGCGTTCCCTCGCCGCCGATGACGATCAGCGCCTCGATCTCCTGTTTCTTCAAATTTTCCAGAGCCTCTTCGATCGGCATATCGGGGATCACCAACTGGCCGTCGATCACCTTGCAAAAACTCCCCTTGTTGCGCGTGCCGAGGATCGTTCCCCCGCGCGGCAGGATTCCGCTGACGGTTCGCATGGTCAGTTTGGTCAACTGGGTTTCGCCCAAAATGCCCTCAAAACTGTCTTCGATCCCGATGCACTTCATCCCGAATTCGCCGATCGCCGTCCGGACCACCGCCCTGATTACCGCATTCAGTCCCGGAGCGTCGCCTCCACCTGTCAATACGCCTATTTGTCTGTACATAATTGATAAAGGCTACAAGCCAGATGTTAATTGTAATTTACAAAGTCACATTTAACAATTTAGGGCGGAAATTTTCTCGAAGGTCGGTCTGCGGTTCGTTCTTCAGTCCCAAACGAGGCCTTAAAAAAACGGCTTTCGCTTAAAAAATCCCGCCGTTTTTTTTTCCTCGAACTGTTCGATCCTCTTCAGGGCGTTTCGGGTCTGTTCGTGCTCGGAGCCGAGTTTTTTCCGGAGATTTTCGTAGGAATGATAAAGAAATTGGCCGGCTTCCGCATTTTTCCCGATCTGGGCCAGACATTCTCCCAAAATGCTTTTCGAGGTGTCGAGAATCCAGTGATCCGCCGAAAGGGTCTTTTGACGCAGAGCCAGACTCTCGCGCAAAAGCGCCTCGGCCCGTTCGGCTCTTCCGGTTCCCATCAAAGCGATGGCGACCATCTGCAGACCGGCGCTGATGACCGGATGTTCGTCGTTGATGTGGGTTTTCCGCAAAGCCAGTATTTCGGCGGCAAATTTTTCTCCTTCGGCGAACCTCCGCTGGTTGTTCATCAAAAAGGCCAGATTGTACAAGGTCCAGGCGTATTGCGGATTTTCCTTTCCGAAAACCGATTCTTTTGTTCTGAGGATATCGAAAAGCAGTTCCTCGGCCTCTTTTTGATCTGTTCTCAAAAGGGCGCTGGCCAGACCGGCGGCCGATTCGATGGCATCCGGATGGGTCTTCGGATACTGCTTTCGGATGATCTTCAGAGCCTGCCGGTAGAGTTTCTCGGTGCCTTTGTAATCCCCCATAATGCCGAAACAATCGGCCAGGCGGGAAATGGTTCGCGCGGTCGATGGATGATCCGGGCCGCTCAAATCGGTGCGGATCGCCTTTTCCCTGCGGTAAGTCTCGACCGCCTCTTGGTGTCTTCCCTGATAGAGCAGCAAAAGGCCCAAATTTCCCAGCACCTCGGCGATCTTCAGATGTTTTTCGCCGTACAAACGGCGGAGCATTTCCAGCGATTTGTAAAAAAGCGGTTCGCCCCTTTCGAAATCGCCTTTGATCCGGTAGAGAAGACCGAGATGATTGAGGCTGTCAGCCAGATCCTCGGCATTTTCCCGCAAAACCCGGGATCTGATGCGCCAGGCCTCGATCAGATGGGGTTCGGCTTTTTCCGCCTGCCCGAGATTGAGGTAGGTCCGGCCGATGGTCGTCCGGAGATCGGCGATTATCTCGGGTTGATCGGCGAATTCGGTTTCGATCTGTTCCGATGCGAAGCGGAGGGCTTCGAGAACGGTCGTGTCCTTGCCGTGTTCGCTCGGATCGGCCGAAGAGAGCGTTTTCTGCAAAAACTGGTTGATCCGCTCGGCTTTGTCGGCCTCGCGCCGGGCGCTGTCGCGCTCTTTTTTGGCGATCCGCGACTGACGCGAAGTGGAGATGATCCCGGCGATCAGAGAGAAAGCCACACCGACCCCGGCCGCCACGCCGGTTTTGTTCCGCCCGATGAATTTTCTCGCCCGGTAACCGAACCGGTCCTCCTGAGCCAGCACCGGCAATCCTCCCAGATAACGCTCCAGATCTCCGGCAAACTGTTCCACCGAAGAGTATCTCCGCTCCGGTTCCTTTCTCATCGCCATCAGCACGATGTTGTCCAGATCGCCCCTCAGCAATTTCGGATTTTGGATCTTGGATCTTGGATCCTCAGGATCAAATTTGGCCCGCACCACCGAGCTCGGCTTCAAGGGCTGGCTGTCGGTGATGATCCTCGATATCTCATCGGCGCTCCGGCTTTTGATCCGAAACGGGCGCTCACCGGTCAGCAATTCATAGAGGATGACGCCCAGCGAATAGACGTCCGAGGCGGTCGTGATCGGCAAGCCCTGAACCTGTTCGGGCGAAGCGTATTCCGGCGTCATCACCCGCGTCCAGGTTTGCGAACGGGTGTCGTCGCCGACCCCGTCAGATGAGATCAGTTTGGCGATCCCGAAATCCAGAAGTTTCGGGATTCCTTCCGACGTGACCAGCACGTTCGAGGGCTTCAGATCGCGGTGGATGATCAGATTCTGATGGGCGTAGCGGACGGCCGAACAGATCTGGAGAAAAAGCCTCAGGCGCTCGTTGATCGACAGATTGTTTTGATCGCAGTATTTGGTCAGGGGCCGTCCCTCGACGAAATCCATGACCAGAAAAGGGAGACCGTCGGAGGTGGCCCCGCCGTCGAGCAGGCGGGTGATGTTCGGATGATCGAGCGCGGCCAGGATCTGACGCTCATTTTGAAACCGGCGGATGATCTCGTCGGTGTCGAGACCGCGTTTGATCAGTTTGACGGCGACCTTTTTTTCGAACGCCAGATCGTCCCGGCGAGCCAGATAAACCGCCCCCATCCCGCCGCGCCCGATCTGGCGTTCGATCCGGTAAGCGCCGATCTGCTCGCCGATCCGCGAGGGCTGATTCCTTTCGGTGACGAAATCCGAAACGGCGTGGAGGGCCGGTTTTTCGATAAAGGTTTGATCCTCTTCGTGAGAAGAGAGCAGAGCTTCGATCTCGCTCAAAAGATCCCGGTCGTCACCGCATTTTCCCCGAACAAAGTCCAACCGTTCCCCGGCGGGCAATTCCAGCGCCGGATAAAAAATCGCCTTGACCTTTTGCCAACGTTCAGGATCCATCTTAAATACTGTGTAATCTAAATTTATTAAAAATATTTTTAGCCACAGAGGTCACCGAGAACACCGAGGGGGTTTTTTGTCGATCAAACGATTTATCTCCGAGTTCTCGGTGACCTCTGTGGCTAAAAATAAAAAAAACTTAATACTGTGTAAATTAAAAAAAACTAGAGTTTAGTGATGGGTGATAGGTGATGGGTGATAAGTTAAACAGATAATATCAGACAGTAGAGCCGGATATTCAGACAATTAAGTTTTATCCCATCACCCATCACTCATCACCCATCACAAATTTAACAAAACTTAAGTTTTTTTTAATTTACAGAGTACTTAATACTCTGTTTTTTAAATTTACTAACTTTTAGTTTTTTATACCTATTGGTATGAAAAAACAACACATTACACTTAAAGATCAAGATCATCGATATTTGACAACCCTTCTTTCCAAAGGGAATCTGTCGGCCCGAGTCGCCCGTCGCATCAACGGTTTGCTTCTTCTGAATCAAGGCTTAACTCTGCAAGCGGTCGCCGAACAACTTGGTGTCGTTCATCAAACTGTCGGGGTGTGGCGTGATAAATATCAAGCCGACGGGCTGAATTTTCTGACCGACCAACCGCGCTCCGGAAGACCGCCGGAATTCGACGGAGCAGACCGCGCCAAGATCACTGCGCTGGCCTGTTCCGATGCACCTGACGGACACTCGCAGTGGAGTCTGCGATTGCTCGCCGACAAGGCCGTCGAGTTGGAATTATGCGAGAAGATCTCTTACTCTAAAGTGCGAGAGATCTTAAAAAAAACAAACTCCAACCGCATCTGAAAAAGATGTGGGTGATCGGTGTTATGGATTCCAATTTTATTGCCCGACTTGAACAGATTCTGGCCTGGTATCGAAAGCCCTACGACGCTCGCTTCCCGGTTGTGTGCTATGACGAGCGACCGTGTTTTCTGATCGGCGAGAAAGTCCGGGGTCTGGAAATGAAGTCCGGTCAACCCGAGCGCGAGCATTACGAGTATGAAAAGAAAGGCTCGTGCAATCTGCTGATGACGATCGAACCGCTGACGGGAAAACGCATCGGAGATGTCTTTGAGCGAAGACGCAAAAAAGAGTTTGCCAAACACTTCAAACGAGTCGCCGCCGCTTATCCGGAAGCCGAGCAGATCATTGTCATTCTGGACAATCTGAACACGCATAACGAAAGTTCTTTCTACGAGACTTTCCCGGCCGAAGAAGCCTTCGCTTTGAGTCAGAAGTTTCAGTTCGTCCACACGCCGAAGAAAGCGAGTTGGCTCAATATGATCGAGATCGAGTTTTCAGCCATCGCCCGGCAGTGTTTGAACCGGCGCATTCCGAGGCAGGAAGAATTGAGCCAGGAAGTGATGTCAATTATCAAAGAACGAGAAGAAAAGAAAATCAAAATAGATTGGCAGTTTTCGATCGACAAGGCGCGGAAGAAACTAAACCGCTACTACAAAAAAGTCAATGAAGAAAATGCCAAATATCAGAAAACTTAAAAAACAGAGTACTTAAGTTACAGATATATAAAATTTCAAGGTTCAAAAGAATTTATCGGAAACCCCGTGTAATTTTCATAAGAAACCGCCCAAAAAAAAAATCCCAAATCCCAAATCCCAAATCCCAAATCAATTCATTTTCCCGACAGGGTTTTGTGGAGCCAGGCTCTGGCCAGCGCCCATTCGCGTTTGATCGTCGCCGGGGACAGATCCAGCACTGCGGCCGTCTCCTCGATGGTCAGGCCGCCGAAAAACCGCAGTTCGACGATCCGGCTCTGCTGTTCGTCGAAGGTCGCCAGCAGTTTCAGCGCTTCATCCAGAGCCAGCAGATCGGTGTCGCGTTCGTCCGACGAACTGATGGCCTCGTCGAGAATGATCCTCTCGGCCGCGCCGCCGCGCTTGTCGGTCGCTTTGGCCCGGGCGTAATCGACCAGAATATGCCGGATGACCTGAGCCGAAACGGCGAAAAAATGGGCCCGATCCTGCCAGTTGACGTTCGAAATGTCAATCAGCTTAAGGTACGCCTCGTGGGCCAGTTCGGTCGGTTGAAGGGTATGCTCGCGCCGTTCTTTGCGCAGATACTGGGCGGCGATCTTTTTCAGTTCGTCGTAAATGACCGGCATCAGTCGATCGACCGCTTCGCTTTTGCCGCTGCTCCAGTCTTTTAAGATAAGCGAGATATTTTTTTGTCCGCCGGTTTCCAAATTTACCCCTCTCTGCTCCTGAAAATTCAACTCTTTTGTCAGCCGATTATAAAACAATCCCGGATTCCTAACAATTTTTTGAGCCGTTTTGAAAAATTTTCTCGCTAGTCAGAGTAAAGGCAATAAAAATCTTTAACAAAATTTGAAAAGGAGTTCATTTTTTATGAAAACGATCTATCAGAAATTAATTTTAGGCTTGTTCTTATTTTCGACAATGTTTATCAGCGCCCGGGCGGCGGTCGGAGACATCGATACCGGGTTCGGAACCGACGGAAAAGTCATCATCGACTTTGACGGCAACCCCGACCCGGCCGGCCGGGATCAGGACACCGGCCTCGACGTCGCCGTCCAGCCCGACGGCAAGATCATCATCATCGGCGAATCATATATCGCCACTTCCGATTCGGTTTTTTCCGTGGCCCGTCTCAATCCGGACGGCTCGCTCGACCAGAGTTTCGGCAACGGCGGGAAGGCGCTCTACAATCCGACCGAGGGAGCGACCGACCGGGCTTACGGCGCGGCGGTCCAAGCGGACGGCAAAATTCTGGTCGCCGGCCGGAGCGGTTCGCGCGACAAAAGGGTCGTCATCCGTCTCAATCCGGACGGTTCGCTCGATCCGACCTTTGGTCGCGACGGGGTTTTCGACACTGCTCTCGGCGGACCGATCTTCGATGAGGCCGAGATCGCCATCCAGCCCGACGGCAAGATCATTATTACGGGATCGAGCCGCAACGGCGGGATGACCGCCGACGCCTTCAGCGTGATGCGCCTCAATCCGGACGGCACCCTCGACACCACCTTCGATTCGGACGGAGAGGCCGTTACGGTCTTTCAGACCAACGACCGGGCTTACGGGGTCGCCCTTCAGCCCGATGGCAAAATTCTGGTTTCCGGGGCAACCAACTCGAACGGAGCTTTCGCTCTGGCCCGCTACAATCCGGACGGTTCGCTCGACGCCTCCTTCGGCAACGGCGGGAAGGTGACGACCGCCTTTCCCGGATACACCGCGCTGGCCTACAACCTTTTGATCCAACCCGACGGCAAGATCATCGCCGCCGGATATAAAAGACAGTTTCAATCGGACGCCCTTCTGATCCGTTACAACCCGGACGGCTCGCTCGACAACTCCTTCGGCGACGGCGGGCAGGTCGCTTTCGGAACGACCAGCAACGAACTGCTGTGGGATGTTCATCTGATCGGCGGCAAGATCGTCGGCACCGGCTACAGGTCTTTGTCCTCGCCTTCGAGCGTCGATGATTTTATGATCGTCTCTTTCGATATGGACGGTTCGCTCGACACCGGTTTCGGTCAGAACGGCGTCATTTACACCGATCTGGGGACGACCCGCGACACCTGCCTGACCTCCGCCATCCAACCGGACGGCAACCTCGTTCTGGGCGGATACACGACCGGCGTGACCGTTTTCAACCCCGATTTCGCCGCCGTCCGTTACAATTTCAACCGGATCAATCGCCCGGCCCCGCTCGATTTCAACGGCGACGGCAAAACCGATTTCGCCATCCTGCGTCCGGCCGGGGGGCTTTTCTCGCAGGCGTCGTGGTGGATCAGCAACAACGGATCGGGCGAAGTAACGACGCTCGACTACGGTCTGGCCGGAGCCGACGTGCCCGTCCCGGCCGATTATGACGGCGACGGCAAAACCGACATCGCCGTTTTCCGGCAGTTGAACTCGCCCGGCAATTCCGACAACGGTTACTGGTACATTCTGGAAAGTTCGACCCAGAGCGTCCGGATCGAGCAGTTCGGTCAGGGCGGCGACGATCCGACGATCGTCGATGATTTTGACGGCGACGGTAAAGCCGATCTGGCCGTCTTCCGCGCGCCTTCGGCCGCCAGCGGACCGGGGCAGACCCACTTTTTCTACCGGGCCAGCGCCAACAACCCCAACCGCGACGTTACTTTTGTCCAGTGGGGAACGCGCTGGGGAACCCAGATGAGCGATTGCGACAAGCCTTACACGGGCGATTTTGACGGCGACGGCAGGGCTGATTTTGCGGTTCAGCGGCCGGTCGATTTCAACGCGCCGAGCAACGCGAGCGCCGCAGTGTTTCTGATCCTGACCGCCAACGGTGAAATCCGTCAGGAGTATTTCGGACTGGCAAGCGACCGTCTGGTTCCGGGCGATTACGACGGCGACGGCAAGACCGACATCGCCGTGGCCCGCGGTTTCAACCACAGCAATCAGCCGATCGACTGGTTCATCCGCTACTCCGGCGGACAGCCGGACGGCTACTTCTCCTTCGGAAAAGGCGTCAACACCAATTTCGCCCAGGGCGATTACGACGGCGACGGCAAGACCGACATCGCATTGTGGGTCAAGGGCAACAGCGCCAGCCCCGAATCCTATTTCTGGATTCTCCCGTCCCGCAATCCCGAATCGCCGAGGGTCGAGCAATGGGGACTGCGAACCGACATTCCGGTCGCGGCCGCCTTCAACCGGTGAAATTCCACACTCCGTCAGGCGGCGAAAGCGGCGAAGATCCCCCTCGGGATCTTCGCCGCTTTCGCCTTTTTGATCGCCCCCGAAAAATTTTTGAGCCGATTTTGAAGATTATCTCGCTAGAATAAGTAGAAGACAAAATTTTTTATTTACCGAGGAGAAAGAAGATGATTTCAAGATTTTATTTAGCATTCGGACTGATTTTGGTTTTTGCCGGTTTTCAGACCGCTTTGGCCCAATACACGGGCCGGGCAGTCGAAAACGAACCGGAAAACGTCGCGGTCCTTTTCAACAACGGCGATTTCACCACCGGCACCAAGACCGAGAGCGGCGTTTCCGCCCCGGAAGGATTCGTCTGGAGCGAAAACCAGCACGACACAGGCAATATGACCGAATCGAACACCGCTCTCGGTTTCGGAGCCAGTTTTCCCCCGGTCCGTTTGGCGGATAATTTCACCGTCCCGGACGGACAGACCTGGAAGATCTCGAGCGTCACGGTCTGGGGTTTCGTCCAGAACTGGACCGCTCCGCAATCGCCCTTTGCCGGAGGCGTTCTGCAGATCTGGGACGGCCGCCCGGGCGATCCCGGCTCGCAGGTGATCTTCGGCGATCTGGAAACCGACCGTCTGCTTTCGACCACGCCGAGCAACACTTACGTCATCTCCAACACGGTCGCTCCCGCTCCGGGCATCAACCCCGACCTCAACCGCTTTCTGTGGGTCAACAAACTGAGCGTCGCGCCGACCTTGACGCTCGGGCCGGGAACTTACTGGATCGAATTCGCCACCAACACTTTTTCCAACGGAACGCAGTTCTACCGGCAGGTGGTGGTTCCGGGGTCGCGAACCCAGAACGGCTGGGACGCCCGCCAATATCTGCTGGCAACCAACGTCTGGCAGGATGTCCTCGACAATGGCCGCCCGACTTCCGCGCCGGACGTCCCGCAGGACATCGCCTTTCACGTCAACGGAACGGTCGCTTCGTCGAACAACGCCTCGAAATTCGCCGATTACGACGGCGACGGCAAAACCGATTTCGGCATCACCCGATGGGGTCCCGCACCGAACTCGCCGACCGAATGGTTTATCCTGAAAAGCGGCGGAACGGCCGGCGAATTTGACTACAACCAATTCGGTCTTCGCGCCGGGACGAGCCGCACCTTTAACGGCGTCTTCATACTCGACACCGTCCTGCCGGCCGATTACGACGGCGACGGCAAGGCCGACATCGCCATTTTCGACGGAAACCGCGCCAGCGCCTCACAACCCGAAACCCATTTCTACATCATCAACAGTTCGGACGGCTCCCTGCGGATCGAACAGTTCGGAACGCGGGGCGACAACGCGTCGATCATGGGCGATTACGACGGCGACGGCAAGGCCGATCTGGCCGTCTGGCGGCAGGGCGCCACGACCGGAGCGCAGAGCACGTTTTATGTCAAAAGGAGTTCCGACGACCAATTGATGTCGGTCGATTGGGGAATTCGCGGAGACCGGCCCGTCCTCGGCGATTACGACGGCGACGGCAAACAGGATTTTTCGGTCGCCCGCGTCAATGTTTCAACCGGAGAGTCGATGTTCTACACTTTGCGGAGCAGCGACGGCCAGTACACCGCCACTCAGTTGCCGTTCCCGGCCGCCTTCATCGTCCCCGGCGATTACGACGGCGACGGTCGGGACGACATCGCGGTCATCAAGAGCGTGGTCGATAAAATGAACTGGACGATCATCAGAAGCAGCGACGGCATCACGGAATCGATCAATTGCGGAACCTATTCGTCCGATTTCCCGGCTCAGGGCGATTACGACGGCGACGGCAAAACCGATCTGGCCGTCTTCCGCAAAACCGGAACATCTTCTGCCGATCCGAGTTCCTTCTGGGTCAGACAGGCGGACGGCTCGTTTTCGGTGATCAATTGGGGCAACGGGTTTGACAATTCGATCGCTTCGATCAGAGCCTATTGATCTCGGATTTGGGAATTCGGATTGCGGATTTATTTTTCTTCGGATCAAGATCCCAAATCCGCAATCCTAAATCCGCAATCCCAAATCCTCGGAATTCCTCGACCCCCAAAAGCCAAAAGAGAGGGCGAGACTGAAAAAGTCTCGCCCTCTTTTTTTTCGTTGAAAAAATCAAAAAACTCTTTAGCTGTTTTCCCTCTCCCGACGAAAACAAATCCGAAATCCCAAATCCCAAATCCGAAATCGAATCATTTTCCCGCCACATTCATGGCCAGCAGTTTGCGGGCCTCGGCCATGGCGTCGATCGCTTTCAGGACCTGCGGATCGTTCTCCAGTAAAACCTGTTGTCCGGCTTCGCTCGAATTATTGGCCGTCGCCAGCTGTTCCCGCAGTCGGGCCTTGGCGTAGTCGATCTGGGAATTGATATTGGCGACCGACAGACCGCCTTCCTTGTCCTGACGGGCAAAGGCGCGGAAAGCCTCAAGCAGTTTGTCGGTGATCTGAAACTCGTTGGGCGCGACCGTCTGTTTGTAGTTTTGCCGGTCAACCCGGAACGATTCGAAGCCCGAAACATTGCCCGCAACCAGCTGGCGGACGAAGAAAAAAGCCTCTTCATTGATCCGCGCTCGAAGCGGCGTGTAGGCCAGCGGCGGAGCCTTGAGGTCGGGTTCGATCCCGCGGCCGCCGTAGAACACGCGACCTCCGGCGGTTTCAACCGCAACCCCGGCCGGTTTCGGTTTGGCGTCCGGCGTCTTTTGACCGTCCTCCGATTCTTCCGCATCCTCGTGCTGGGTGTAGTAATCGTAGATCGAACCGCTCGAATAATCGCGCTGGAGCGAACGGCCGTAGGGCGTGTAATAACGGGCGGTCGTCAACGTCAGACCGGTCCCGTAAGGAAGCTGAAAGATCTTCTGAACCAATCCCTTGCCGAAGCTGTCGCTGCCGACAACTATCCCGCGGGCGTAATCCTGCATCGCTCCGGCGACGATCTCCGAAGCCGAGGCCGAACCGCCGTTGATCATCACCACCAGAGGCAGGCTTTCCGGATCGGGATTTCTGGTTTTCAATTCCTCTTTTTCGCTATATTGTGTCCGGCCCTTGACCGAAACGACCGTCTGTCCCGACGGGACGAACTGCCCGACCACCTCGCGGGCCTGCTGGAGAAGTCCGCCGGGATTTCCCCTCAGATCAAGCACCAGACTCTTCATTCCGTCATTCTTGAGATCGTTGATCGCCTGATGCAGTTCTTCGGAGGTGGTTTCCTGAAAACCTCCGGTCAGACCGATGTAACCGACCTCATTGTTGAGCATAAAATAGTTGCGGATCGAAGGCAGGGGAACGCCTCCGCGGGTGATGGTAAATTCGACCGGCTCCTTACTGCCGACGCGCTCGACCTTGACGGTAACCGGGGTTCCCCGCTCGCCCCGGACGTTTCTGGAAACCTCGGAACTGGTCCAGTCGCGGGCGTCCTTGCCCTCGACCTCGACGAACCGGTCGCCGAACTTGATCCCGGCCTTGTCGGCGGGGGTTTCGGGGATGACCGATTGAACGTAAACGCCGTCCCTGTGCTGGAGGATCGAAACTCCGATGCCGTAAAACCTGGAGGATTGCTCCTCGTACAATTTGCGGAACTCTTCGTGCGTAAAAAACGATGAATGCGGATCGAGCGTCCAGAGCATGCTCTGAATGGAGGCATCGGCCAGTTTTTCGTGATCGACCGTCCCGGCGTATTTGTCGTCGATGATCTCGACCGCCTCCCGGTAATCGGCCGTGATACTGCGGGGCGAAAGGCTGTTGTCGGCCGAGGAACGGATCGGAAGCCGTCCGAAAATCCCTCCCAAAACGGCCCCGAAAACTATTAACAGGAAGGCGATGACGCCGAATTTTTTGCTCATAAACTACATCTCTCCGAACCTTAGAACTATACCATAATTTGGTTGCAAATTGGCACCGACGGGTTTGTCGGCGAAAACTTTTCCGGAAAAAAAATTCCCCCGGCTGTCTTTTTTCCGCCCGAACCGAAACTGTGATCTTGAAGAGCGAATTTTCAAGCAGTTTGGAGGAAAAAGAATATGTTTGATGCGGATTTACTTTTTATCAACAAAAATTTAACATTACATTTTTGTCAGATGAAACCAAATCTCTCCATAGTTATTCCGGCTTTCGAAGAGGAGGAGCGCCTCGGAGCCTCGGCCCGGCGGATTCTCTCTTACATCGAAAAAGAGAAGCTCAGCGCCGAGTTGATCATTGTCGATGACGGCTCGCGGGACAAAACGGCCGAGGTGGCCGAAAAGGCCTGCGCCGAATATCCCGGAATTCCGACCCGCGTCATTCGCTACAAGGAAAACCGGGGCAAAGGCCACGCCGTCAAAACCGGTCTGCTGGCGGCCCGGGCCGATATCGCGCTTTTTACCGACGCCGATCTTTCCACCCCGATCGAGGAACTGCCGAAACTGGTCGATCCGATCCAAAGAGGCGAATACGATCTGACTTTCGGCTCGCGCGCGCTCGACCGGAGTCTGATCGGCGTTCATCAGCCGTGGCGCCGCGAACAGGGCGGCAAGGTCTTTAATCTGATCGTCCGCACTTTGACCGGACTTCCCTTCTGGGACACGCAGTGCGGTTTCAAGGCTTTTAATATGAAAAAGTTCCGCCCTCTGCTGGACGTGATGCAGATCGAGCGGTTCGGTTTCGACGTCGAATTCCTCTATGTGGCCGACCTGCACGAACTCCGGCTCAGGGAAATCCCGGTTCGATGGGATCACGACGAAAGAACCAAGGTCAGCGTTTTCCGCGATTCGAAAAGAATGTTCAACGAGGTTCGCCTGATCCGCAAAAATGCCAAAAATGGCGTCTACAAACTGAACTCAAAACAACTGGCTGAAATGCACAGAACCGAAGAAAAAGTGGGAGCATAAAACCCTCGGAGCGGGAGGCGCCCCGCTTGCAACCGTTGCCTGCGGAGCGGAGCAACGGCGTCCGGTTCAAACTCAGATTCCTCGATTCTTACGGCTTTTTCGCGTCTGACGGCGCTGATGGCAAGCGGGACGCTTGCGCTCCGACGGCGCTTTTCATAACTTAATAGGTATGACCGCCAAACTGAACGTCAATATCGACCACGTCGCCACCATCCGCGAGGCCCGGAAAACGATCGAACCGAGCATCATCACGGCCGCCGTCATCTGCGAGCAGGCCGGAGCCGACGGGATCACCGTCCATCTTCGCGGCGACCGCCGCCACATCCAGGACCGCGACATCGAACTCCTGCGCGAAGTCATCACCACTTATCTGAACGTCGAGATGGCGGCCACCGAAGAGATGATCAAGATCGCGCTCGAAACCCGGCCCGACGCCGTCTCTCTGGTCCCCGAGAATCCGAACGAGGTGACGACCGAAGGCGGCCTCGATGTGGTCAAAAACCTGCCCATTTTGCGCGCCGCCATCAGCAAACTGCGGACCGCCGGCATTTTCGTCAGCATCTTTCTCGATCCGGTCTTCGAGCAGATCGAAGCCGCCCAGCAGATCGGCGCCCAGCAGGTCGAACTCTGCACCGGCGAATACGCCGAAATGACGCTCGGAGCGCGCGCCTCTCACGGCGAGGGCGCGATGCACGCCGCCCAGGAGATCCGGCGCATTCACGACGCCGCCGTCCACGCCCACGGCCTCGGTCTGAAGGTGGCGGCCGGACACGGTCTGACCTACCGCAACGTCGGCGCTCTGGCCGGCATCTCCGAGATCACCGAATTCAACATCGGCCACAACATCATCTCGCGCGCCGTTTTCACCGGCCTTTACCGGGCCGTCAAGGAAATGAAAGAAAAGATCCGCCTGGGCGCGAGCGGTTGATTTTTTTTTCCAATACAACTTTTTAATAATAAGCGGATACCAACCGATAAAAATTGAGGTTTTCCAAAAATGAAAATAAATCGGTTGACCGTAATTATTTTACTCGTAACTGGTTTTTCCCTTCCTTTTTTCGCTCAAAATACCGTCACCGGAATTCCGAGCCATCGTTCTGCAAAAGATGAAGAAACGGACAAAAGGATCGCTCTGCAAACCAGAGTCGCCGAACAACTTTTGTATGACCTTGAAAAACTGCCGCCCGACGAAAACCGCGCCTTTGTGCTGGCCAAGGCCGGACAATATCTTTGTCAGACCGACAAGATGCGGGCCGAAAAGATCTTTGAACGGGCCGTCAAAGAACTGTTGATCGCTCAAAACAAGGCGAAAAAACCCGTCGGAGATGAGAACGGCGAACTGTATTACGGCCATGCTCCGCGATTAACAATGATTGGTTCCATCTCCCAATGCGATGCCGAACTGGGTTACGCCTATTTACAAAAAACCCGGCCGCGCTCCATGTCCGATCTGATCGAGGCTTTTTACAAGGGGCGGGTTTCTTTTGAAGAAAGATCTCGGGAAACCGGTCATCTGCGGTCGGAATTGGTTCAGGAGAATCTTCTGAAGGTAACCGTTTCAAAAAAAAATCCCGCCCGGGCGGCGGAATTCATCAGGCAGGATCTGAAAAACCACATCAATTTCTGGACAATTGACCTGCTCGTAGAGCTTTATAAGACCGATCCGGCGCTGGCCAATCAGTTGACCGAAGAGGCGATCGGCAAACTCCTTCAACTTGATTTTTTTGATCCTCAGAATAAAAAACCGATCGAAGCCGAATTAGGATATAAATACGATGTCGCCTCATTATTTTTGAGCCCCTGGAACAAACCCTATAAGGATTACCCGATGCAGGTTTCCAGGGAATCGCTTATAAACCTCGCCGATAAACTCTCCCGCGACATGCTCGATAACGGGGTTTATTCTCTCGGCGGTTTCGGTTTAGAAACCATCGAAAAATTTTTCCCCGATCGGGTTAAGCAAATCAGACAACTGGCAACCGAACAACGCAAAAACTCGGAAGGGGAAAAATTAATTAATTTTTTGAAAAAGAGTCCCTCGTTGGAAAAAGTTCTCGACCGGGCCGAGGATTTCTCACCGTGGTATCAAAAGAGACTTTTCAATCACACAGCCTGCCTGATGGTTTATGACGGAAATTTTACCGATGCGAGAAACTTAATTACTAAAAAGTGGGAAAATAAAAAACTGGCCGACCATGAATTAGACAAGATCTTTTACTCGGCCGCATGGTCTTTTGCCGGAGAAAATTTTGACTTTGCCATCGAGATCGTCGATCAGATCTCAAGTTCCGATCTACGGACCGAGGCGAGGGCTTTGCTGGCCGGAGGACTTTTTGAACAAAACCCGCAAGCCAACCGACAAAAAGCTCTGGCAATTTTGACCGAAACCAGGAAAAAACTTGATTCCGACCCCGAAATTGAAAATAGATTGGCCGGAATGGACAACATCCTCTCCGTTTACCGGTTTATAGATGAAGAGGCCGCTTTTCGGATGTTTGATCTTCTGATTGATCAAACTAATGAAATTGAGGGAAAAGTCGAAGCAATTGATGCCTATTCCACCGGCCGATCTTCGGCCAGATTGGGTTTCCGCAAAACCGTTTCAGCCCTTAAAAAGCGGGATTTTTCAAGAACCCTTGATATTATCAACAAACTCCACCGCAACGGAGCAAAAATCAATACCAAGCTGGCCCTGCTTGAGGAAAGAGCCTTTTACGAGTATGAGCATATCTTTTCTTCATTTCCGCAACCATGCAGCGTTTGAATTACGAGTTCAAAAGAAATTTTACGGCGAAGGGTATTTAACTTTTATCATTTTCCCTCTATCAATCTCACTTCCCTCCGGTTATCGAAACCGACATTTTGAAATCGACCTCGTCGCTTTCGATCGCACCGACGACTATTCGGTAATCGCCCGTCTGCGGCAGTTTTCCGCGCCAGGCCGCGTCGTATTCGGGGCCTTCTTCGCCGCCCATCGGCCATGAGCCGTCGGGCGCGACCAGATAAAAGACGACGTCGTTGGCGGAGCCGCCGTCGGTGATCTCGACCGAGATGTTTTGTCCCGCCCGGGCGCCGATAACGTAGGTCATCCCCTCGCCGTTCTCGATCTTTCCGGCAACTCGGGCGGAACTCGCGCCGGGTTTGAACCTGATCCGGTTGTCGGTCTGAAAATCGAATTCGTCCTCCGAAGCGTCGGAAAAGTTCATCTCATCAACGGCGGCCGCATCGGACGATCTCGAACGCGCGTTTTTCGCCGGGGAGATCTCCTTTTCCCGCGCCGGGTTCGCTTCCCGGCCTTTTGCTTTCTCCGGTTCGGCGGCCGGTCCGGCCTTCATTCCGCAGGCCGCCAACCCGACCGCGATCAGTAAAAAAACCGATAAAAATGCTTTTTTGCTTTTCATATTCTCTCCCTCTCTAAAAAATCCGGGGAAAACCGGATCCGGTTTTCCCTCCTGATGTTCGTTCCGGCTACTTTTTGACCCACGGATCGGTCAGCCGCTGCCAGGCGCTCGACATCTTCTGATATTCGGCCGGACAGCGCACGGCGCGGGCTTCGGGCAGAAACTCCGCCTCGACGAAACCGGCGAATTTTTCCGGGTTGCGCCCGTATATCCAGCAGGCCAGATTGTAGGCCCGCTGGCTGTTGAGGCTGTGTTCGTCGGCAAAACTCTCATCGGAAAGCTGTTCATTCCGGGACATCGCGCTGAACATCATAACCCCCGAAATGGCCGAGGTCTCGCCGTACTCATCCTCGCTGTCCATCAGAACGTAGGTCGAAAGCTGATCGACCGCGTCCTCCTCGCGCCCGGTCGAGGGCAGATCGTAAACGTCGATCAGGCAATGACCGAGTTCGTGAAAAAAGAAAAAGAGCGTCGAACCGATCATCATCTGATTGGCCTCCTCTTCGGATTTGCCCATCGCGACCGCCTGATCGTAGAAAAACTCCATGAATTCGTAGCAGAAGGTGATCGTTTTCTGATCCGGCTGATACCAGGCGTTGATCTTGCCGCAATCGCGGAAAGTGACCCGGACGTCGGTCGGCAGGGCCAGCGATTGGTTGAGACTGTCGGTGATGTCCTCGATCACGCCCTCCTGTTTCATCTTCTGGTTGAATCCGGCGTATCTTTCGTTGCTGACCTCGGCGTAAACCGGGATAAAATCCCCGTCGTCGCTGTTTTCGCTGACGGCTCCCGACCGGCGCGAGGATTTTTTGTCGGTGGCCGATTTCATAATGGCCGCGTCCTCATCCGAAAGGACTGATTTCTTTCCGGGTTTGTTTCCCTCGGTTTTGGTTTCCTCGCTTTTTTTCTCTTCCGGCCCGGTTTCGCCGACGTTGAACGAACAGGCCAGCCCGACCGACAGAACCATCGTCAGAGCCAGAAAGGCCGCCGCGTGGGCCGAAAGTCGTTTCCGGATTTCCTTGAATTTCATTTTTCTCATTTTGCAATCTCCTCATTCTTTATTAAAGTCATTTTCTGATAAACGGCCATTTTTCGGCCCTCACTCTCTCCAAGCGACAAAACAAAAAAAATCCGCTCATTTTTTTGAGCGGATTTTTTCGAAAAAGGGGATTTGGTTTTGAGTCCCGCCTTGAGGCGGACGCAGATGTCGATCAAAGAATTTGAATTTAACCCGAAGGCGCGGCAATGGCGATATTCAAAACCGTTTTGGATCTATAAAATTTCAGCCCGGAAAAAGGCTTTTAATTCCCGGCCCGCGCCGAATCGCCTTCATTTTCCAGCACATATTTGAAGCTCGTTTCGATCGCCAAATTGACGTCATCGGCGGTTTTCGGATGTTTATTCGAGTTTTGCCGGATCATATCCCAGATCTCTTCTTCCGGATAATCGGAACTGTTTTTCTTCAGAAGAAAGATCTTGTAGGTGATCCGATGCTGGATCTCGTTGAGCCATTTGGCCCGTTCGATCCTCTCCTCGTCGGCGACGCCCTCGTGGAACAAAATGCCCCGCATCGAAACGGTCATAAAATGCGCCAGCAGTTGATAAAAATAAACCCTCTGATCGGCGTCGAGAGCCCCGATCGATTCCGCGTAATCAAAATTCATAACCTTTTACTCCTTGAATTTGTTTTGTTCGGTCGGGGAAATCTCCCCTCCGCCCGGATTTTATAAAAAACCGATGGACGGATGACGAAGTTTTTTTTTATTTTTGCTTCGGTAAAGAGGCGGGATGTCAGGCGATCCGGTCGGTCCCGAAACGCCCTTTCAGCCGGTAAACGGCGGCGAACAGCGAGCCGAAGATCAACGCTTCGATGCCGAGCGCCTGAAGGAGTTCGAAAAAAGGCATCTTCAGAGGTTCTTCCGATAAACCGAACAAACCCAACTTCAGCTTTTTCGCGCTGAAAAACCAGAACAACTCCAGTCCGCCGCCCGATCTGGTGGTCAGGTAATCGAGCCAGACGTGGGAAAAATAGGCCAGACCGTAGGCCAGCGACTCCCTCATCCGCTCTTTTCCGAGATAAGCGGCGAGGCCGAAAAAAACCAGACCGGAAAACAGGATCGAATGCGAGAAGGCGCGGTGCCAGGATGGGTCTTGGGCGGCAAAAACGAACAGAAAATCGAAATCGGCGGCGTTGGCCAGAAAACCGCCGATCAAAAGGGGGAAGGCGTAAAATTTGTTGATCTTCGGATGAATCGCGGCAACGAGCGTCGCTCCCAGAAATCCGTGAGAAATCGGCAAAGGCATAACGTTTCGGGCAGATTCGATTTTTGGTTTTCGATTATTACAAAGCCTCAAAAATCAATCTTTTGACTATAATACATTCAAAGTATCGACAAACCAATCAACCCGGGTTGAAATAACCGTTCCGCTTTCGCAGCAAACCCCTTTCGCTCCGATTTTCCGAAAATAGTTAAAAAAAAATGTTTGGATGAATCTTTTTTCTGTTACCATTTTCTCAAAACAAACTCACAAGAGGTGTTATATGAAACATGCGTTCCCGTGTTTTTTTGTGTTTCTTCTGTTTTTTTCCCAAACCGCTTTTGCTCAGGACAAAAAGCTTTCGGCAGAGGATCTGGAGGTGATCGGGCAGATCTTATTTGACGCCGAAAAACTGGAATTTCCCGAAAACCGGGCCTGGGTTTTCGCCGAGGTGGCCGAACATCTGTGGAGAGCGGACGAAGTGAGCGCCCGAAAACTGCTCGAAAGATCCCTGACGGAACTGACCGCCGCCCAAAACGGCGTCAAACCGCCGGTCGATCCGCGCGACTCCGAATATCGATTGTTTTACGGTCAGACTCCGCGTTCCGAAATAGTAAAGATGATCTCGGCCCTCGATCCCGAACTTGCTCTCGATTATCTGCTCAAAAGCCGCCCGCCGGAGATTTCCCGTTTGCTGGAGGACTTCAGGGCCCGAAAAAGCCAAACTCAAGGGCGGGCCGAATCGGTCGGATTTGCCATCGGGGAAGCGCAAAAAGAGCGGGAACTGAAGGCGCAGATAATTCGCCAAAACCCCCTGCGAGCGGCGGAGTTCGTCGAAGAGGATGTAAAAAACGGGGTTACCTCCCAAACCCTTGAATTTCTCCGCGCCGTTTACAAAAATGATCCGGCCCGCGCCGATCAGCTGACCGAAAAGGCGGTCGCTCAGATTCTGGCGGTGAAATTGTATGATGCGGAAAACAAACTGACTCCCGCAACGGAAAATGATCCGAATCTCATCATCGCCCGACGATTTCTTCAGGCTTTGGGAAAAGACGGGCGGGTTGAGATCTATCCGATGGCGGTTTCAAACGAAACCCTGAAAAAATTGGCCGAAAAAGTCCTCGATTGCTGGGAGAGCGGAAATCAAAAAATATACAGATATTGGGCCGATTACAAAACCATTCAGAGATTCTTTCCCGACCGGGCGGCAGTCCTGGAAGTGGCCGAACCGCCAAGGAAGGCAACCATGCGCAGGTCGGAGGATTCGAGGTTTAACGAAGTTTTCAAAACCGCTTTTTCCAATGAAGAATTGCTGGCCAAAGCGGAGGAATTTTCGCCCCGTTACAAATCACAATTGGTCAAAAAAGCGGTCTGCAATCTGGCCGGAGCGGGAAATTTTTCCGGGGCCGCCGAACTTTTTAACGCCCGAATTCCCGATTCAAATTCGGCCAAACGAGAGCTCGACAATATTTTTTACGCTCAGGCGCTGAAAGCGATGGATGAAAAAAGATTCCCGTTCGCCGAAAAGGTTTTGCGTCAAATCTCCGATCCTGCGGTTCGTTCTCAATCTTTTGTTAATTTGGCAGTGGAACTTTACCGGGCCGACCCGGCAAACAACAAACGGGCGGCCTTTTCGCTTTTGTCTCAGGTGGAGACGGAATCGAACGGGAAAGAAAATCCCTCCTACGAGATTCTGGTCGGTTATTCCGTCGTGGAACCCGAAATCGCCTTTCAAAGATTGGGTCCATATATCGATCAGATGAACGCCGCGACAGCAAAACGAATCTCCGATGAGAAAAGATTTGGGCGCAAACCTCCGATCCGCGCCCCCGGATCGGGAAATTTTTTGGGCATCATCCCGGTTATCTTAAAAGAACTGAATTACCGGAAAACTCTGGAACTGATCAACGGGATCGAATCACCGGAAAATCGGATCGCCGCGAAACTGGCGTTGCTCAGGGACAAAAAATCTTTTTCCTTCCGGGGAGCCTTCTTTCCGAGAATTTATCAGAGGGCGGTTTGCGGTTTGTAAACGGCTTGGCGCGGTTCCCGTAGAACCATCCCTTAAAATTCACCCATCGGGGCGCGGCTTTCAAAATCCGAAGGCCCGCTTTTAATCTGCAAAATTTAAGTGTTAGAATTGCAGACAAAGTTTTTCCCGATCTCGTTATATCCGTTCACAAAAATGAGCTTGCTATGAATTTTGGTTTCATCATCGACAACCGCAAATGCATCGGCTGCCACGCCTGCACGGTCGCCTGCAAATCGGAACACGACGTTCCGGTCGGCGTCAACCGGACGTGGGTCAAATACATCGAAAAGGGCGAGTTTCCCGACACTCGCCGCCTCTTTTCGGTGATGCGTTGTAACCATTGCGCCGACGCGCCGTGCGTCGAGATCTGCCCGGTCGAGGCGCTTTTCACGCGTCAGGACGGGATCGTCGATTTCGACGACCGCCGCTGTATCTCCTGCAAAGCCTGCACTCAGGCCTGCCCGTATGACGCGCTCTACATTCACCCGGAGACGATGACGGCCGCCAAATGCAATTACTGCACGCACCGGACCGACATCGGTCTCGAACCGGCCTGCGTCGTCGTCTGCCCGGAACACGCCATCATCTCGGGCGATATGGACAACCCGGATTCGGAAATTTCAAAACTGCTCGCCCGCGAGACGGTCTCGGTCCGCAAGGCCGAGAAAGGAACCAATCCGAAACTCTTTTACATCGACGGCGACAACGTTTCCTTGAATCCCACCGAAACCAACCGTTCGGCCGATTATATGTGGTCGAATCAGGCTTCGGGCGTCGGCAAATACGCCCGTTACGCCGAGCAGAGGATGGGCGGAAATGCAACCCGTGAGGAATTCGCCGCGCAAAAATCGAATTTCGTTCAGATCAGCCGGCGCCCGGAAAAAGCCCGCCGCGTTTACGACGCTCCGGCCAAAGGCGTCCTCTGGGGCTGGGAGGTGGCGGCCTACATCCTGACCAAAGCGATCGCCGCCGGGGCCTTTCTGGTTCCGGTCCTCGGAGGAATGTTCTTTTACAACATCCCCGAACTGCTGAAACAGGTCGGGGCGGTCGTCGCCTTTATCTTTCTGGGGATCACGGGAATCCTGCTGATCAAGGATCTCGGCCGCCCGGACAGATTTCTCTACGTTCTTCTGCGTCCGCAGTGGCGTTCGTGGCTTTCGCGCGGAGCCTATATCATCACCGTTTACGGCGCGGTCCTGACCGCCTGGCTGATCGCCTCTTTTGCCGGTTACGCCGAAATTCTGAAATTCGTCGAACCGGTCGGGATCGTTTTCGCCCTGCTCTCGGCGGTTTACACGGCCTTTCTTTTCGCTCAGGCCAAGGGCCGGGATTTCTGGCAGTCGCCGATGCTCGGACTGCATATGATCATCCATTCCCTAATGGCCGGTCTGGCCGTCATGGCGATCGCCGGTCTTTTTCTCAAATTCAATATTCTTCTGTCTTCCCTGCTGATGATCTTTACGGTGGCGGCGCTCACCTTTCACCTGATCACGCTGGCCATCGAACTGACCACGACGCACACCACCGAAGACGCCCACCGGGTCGTTCGCCAGATCACAAAAGGAAAATTTTCGGGTGCCTTCTGGTTCGGCATGGTCATCGTCGGCAACTTCATTCCGGCCGTCATCCTGCTGACGACAGAAAATTTCATCGCCGTCGGCGTCAGCGGAGCGCTGATCCTGATCGGCCTTGCCTTCGCCCAGCACATCTGGGTCAAGGCGCCGCAGGAAATACCGCTCAGTTGAGAAAAGAAAATAGTTTTGCCGGAGTATTCACTACACTGTAATCCAAGTTTTTTTATTATTAGCCACAGAGAACACCGAGAACTCAGAGACAAATCGTTTGATCGACAAAAAAATCCTCGGTGCTCTCGGTGCTCTCTGTGGCTAAATAAATTGTTTATAAATTTAGATCACACTGTATTAACTTTAAGTTTTCTGACCTTTTTAATTTCAGATTTCAAATCTCAGATCTCAGAATAAATCACTGAAAATCCAAATCTTATCTGAAATTTGAATTAAAAAGGTCAGAAAACTTGAAAAACAAAGTATCTACGGCGACGCAATAAAATCCAAATCCTTGATTCCCTCCGTCACCAGCACGATCTGCGGGGTGAAAACGTATTGTTTGTGCCTGACGGTCAAAATGTAGATTTCGCCCACCGGAACTTCATCAAACCGATAATAGCCGAACGGGTTCGTTCTGACGGAGCGGGTCTGCCCCGCCGGGTCGGTCAGAAGCACCAAAGCGTTCACCACGCCCCAACCGCCGGGGGATGACACCCGACCGCCGACCGAAACCTCGGCCGCGGTCGGCGCCAACTGCCCGATCGCCCACGGAGAAAACTGCGTCACGCCCGAATACTCGACCCAATTGTCGGTCGTATTCCGGGAGGTTACGCCCTGAAGCGTCCAGTTGGTCCCGTCGTTCCTGAACAGCTGGAGGATCGTTTCGTCGTTGCCGTTGAGTTCCGAATCCAGATAGTGAAGACGGAGATCCGCAGTATAGCCGCTCCCGCCGACCGGCGTGATGAGATAGGTTCGCCCCACCGCGTTCGGGAAACCGGGTGGCGGATTCAAAGAGACGTTGACCGAGATCTCCGTCGGCGGAGTGCCGGACGTAAACTGAATGGTGGTAAACGGACTGCCGAAGGGGATCGGGCCGGAACACGCCGCCAGATTCGTGCGCCGCACATTGCCGACGATCTCACCCGAACCCTCGGTGCCGGTGGGACAGGGCAGGGTCAAAGTGAACGCCCCGGTGTTGAGGCGGCCTTCGTTGAAGATCCGCGGACCGGCGTAGGTTACGTCGCTCAGCAAAGCGATGGTTGACCGTTGGCTGATAACCATTTGCCCGCCGGGGCCGGCGAAGGTTCCGGTTCCGCCAAACTGCTGATTGACCGGCTGAAAGTTCAAGCCGTCGAAAGACAGACTTGTCGATGCCACCGCACCGTTGTTGGTGAATATGTTTCCAAAAAAGGCGAGACTGCCCCCGCTCAGGGTCGCACCCGGATCGATGGTGAACGGCCCGGAAACCCTTGTCGATGGGGTTACGGTCCCGGAAGCGATCCTGACACCGGTCGCGAAGGGATCGGTTCCGGTTCCGGTCAGCGAAGCGGTCCCCGGCGGCTGCATCCTGAACGTGCCCGTACCGATGACCCTGCCGTTGACAAACATATTGGCCCCGGTGTAGGTCAGGGTGAAATTGCCCAGATTCAGGATATTGCCGACCGGGACAAGAAACTGCGACTGATTGAAGGTCGCATCGTTGGCCAGCACCAGCGTGGAGTTGCCGCCTATGCCGACCGAGGTTCCAAACCAAGAACCCGCTCCCGCCACCGTCTTCGTTCCCGGCGTTCCGGAAGAGTTGAAGGTCAAAAAGTCCACCAGGACCGATCCGTTGTTCGTAAAGTTCGCGCCGTTGAAATCCAAAACCGAGGTGGTAAAGGCGCTGTTCTTGCTCAACGTTCCGTTGACGATGATGTCGCCGTTGACGGTCATATTTCCCTCGTTGAAATTGAAGGTCGCTCCCGGGTCGATGATAAACGAGCCGTCGATAAAGCCTCTGAAAACGGAATCAACCGTGCCCGACTGGGCGCGAAGAGAGGGCTGGAACGTTCCCGGCCCGCCCGCCACGGAGAAGTTGGCGGCGGCGGCCGGGGCCAGATTGACCGTGCCCGTTCCCTTGAAACCGAAAAGGGCGTCACCATTGTTGGGATCATTGGACTGGAACTGACTGCCTTTGAAATTGAGGGTCCCCGAACCGACATCGACCGTCCCGCTGTTGATAAAGCCGGGACTGTTGACCGTCAGCGTGAGATCATTGAGCCTCAGACGGGCGAACGGCTGAACGATGACCATACCGCTGTCCAGCGTCACATCGCTGCCCAGATACGCCGTCCGGCTGATCCTCAGGAAACTGTTGTTCCATTGTCCCGTTCCGCTTATCTGCTGGATCGCACCGACCGGCCCGTTGAGTTCCGTCCCGGCCCCGGTGATGATGCCGTAATTGGCGACATTACCCCTGATAGTTGCGGGAAATGTCAGGCTGATGATGCCCCTCAAAGTGACGGCGTTTTCGGGCCGGACGTTGAGGAGATCATCGCCGGTGACATTGGAGGAAAACCCGCCGACGGATTCGATCAGGCCGAAATTTACTATGTCTCCCTGAACGTTGACACTGCCGCCGTTGAGCGACAGCCTGCCGTCCACCCGCAAATTGCGCGCCGTCGCAGCGCTGTTGACCGTGATCGGACAGTACACGGCAACATCATCATTGACGGTAGGTACCTGACCGTTGTTCCAGGTACAGGGACACTCCCAGTTGCCCACCACACAGCAGGAACCGGAGGACGGGCAGAAGCTCGCCGGAAACGGGCATCCTCCGCTGCTGGCCGGGGCGCTGCACACTGGCAGATCGAGGACCGGAGCCCGCGTCGTGTAAACGCCCCGGCCGTGCGTTGCCGCCAGCAGGTCGCCCTGATAGAGGAAAAGCTCATCGACCGAGACATTGGCCGGGCCGCCGTTCGGCAGTTGCCAGGTCGCGCCGCCGTCGTTGGAAGCGAAGATGCCGACCTCCGTCCCGACGTATAAAAAGTTGTTGTTGGCCGGATTGATCAGGATGCTCCGCACCGGAACCGCCGGAAGATCGGTCGCCGTTCCGCTTGCCCCGCTGACGTCGATCCACGTTGCTCCAAGGTCTTTTGTTACCCAAACATTATTGTTGTTGAAACCGCCAAACGTCGCATAAATCCAATTCGGAGTGCGGGTGTTGTCAATCGCCACCCGTGTAACAAAACGCTGAGGCGTGGGCGGAGTTCCCGGCGGCGCGGGCGGCGTGTTTATTTGATTCCACGCGAGTCCGCCGGTGGTTGTCATGAAGATCGCACCGTTGTTATGCCCGACAACAATAAAACTTGAAGCGGTGGGCGAAACGGCGATTGCGCTGATCGGGTTTGGCAGGGGCGGATTCGGAGCCGGCTGCGGAATCGGGTTCGGAGGTTTGATCGCAGTCCAGGTCGGGACAGCCGCAGACTTGACATCAGTGCTTTGCCACAAACTAAGAGCGCCGGCCAGCATCGTGTCGGGATTACCGGGGTCTATAATAAAGGGTGCGATGAAGTTCGCATTCGCCGTTTCGGTTATTCCGGCATTGATGGACGTAACCGTCATTCCGCCGTCACTGCTTCTGAATAGTCCCAGATTTTGCGTCTCGCCGTACAGATAGTTCGGATCGGCCGGATCGGCCGCCACATATCCGCCGTCGCCCGCTCCGCCGGACGGCACCATCCATCCTTGCGGATCGTACGGCGGGTCCATGTTCGGTACAACGTCCGCCCTCAAGGTGCTATTGTCCTGCGTACCGCCGAACAGAACACCGTTGACGCTGGCCGTACCGCCATAAAACTGTGTGATACCGAGGTTATTATTCAAGTTGATCCACCCGTTGGTTTGTCCGACGGTCGAAACATCGTCGGCGCGGAACATCCCGCCATCGTTGCCAAAATAGACGATTTTGTTAGTGGAATTGTCAAACCCGGGAGAAGCAACGATCATATGCTGGTCGGCATGTGCCGAGGTGTTGGCACATGAGGAAGTCTGTCCCGTCCCGCACTGCCATCTACTTATCTGAGTGAAGTTCGCCCCGCTGTTCGTGCTTCGCCACAGATCGATCCCGCCGACGATTAAGAAGGTCGGATCCTGTGGATTGACCCAGATAGCGTTGTCATACCAGCCTTGATTATTCGAACCGAGAAAAAAATTAGTCCCGGTATTTACCCGTGTGTAATTTTGTCCTCCGTCGGTGCTCCGATATATGTCACCGTTATTATTATTGACGGCCGCGTAAACGATGTTGGAGTTGCTCGGAGCATAGGCCAACTCTGCTCGCCCGTTAGTGGCTCCGGCTCCGCCGTTCGTTATTCCCGGATTGAACGTCGCGGATGTCCAGGTTTGCCCGCCATCTGTTGAGTAACGGACGCTTGCGGCACAGGGTGGTCCGGGCGGACTGGGACAAACGGTCAGTTCGCCCGCGACCGCGTTGTTGCTGTTGGTAGGATCGAAATCGATTTCCTGAGCCGTCACACTGGTTTGCTGGGTCCAGGTCGCACCGCCGTCAATGGACCGGGCAATACCTCCCGGAACACGGATGGCCGGAGTCACGCTCGTATCGTTACCCCCGGTTGCCGCAAGGATAGTACCGCCGTCCGGAGAAACCGCCACCCGATTTACATAGCTCCAAAAGGCGGAACAGGGAGCAGAACCAACTCCGCAGCCCGGAAGATTCGGTGCGGCGGGATTTGTGCTTGCCAGCAGATTCCAGGTCGCTCCGCTGTCGGTGGATTGAAATATGCCGCCGCCCTGCAGAACGTCGGTGCTCCCGAACCCCTCACCCGTGCCGGCATATAATATGGTCGAGTTATTCGGATTGATGACCATGGTCGAAACAGCTAGATTCGCCATAAAGTCGTTGACAGGCTGCCAGGAGGTTCCCGCGTTTGACGTCCGCCAAATGCCGCCGCCGACGCCTCCAACCCACATATTATTTCCATTATTGGGATCAATAACGATTGATCTGACACGCCCGCCGGCGTTGCCCGGTCCGAGCCAGGTCCAGTCGCCGGGGGCCAGCCCGGCGACCTCCAATCCCTCTTTTTCTCCGGCGGCGGCGGCTTTCGCCCGCTGAAAGGCCGCCATCCTGTCCATTTGCCGACGGGCCTTCAGGAGACCGTCAATGGGGATCTCGCCCTTCTCGTCGAGCATCTGCAATCGTCGAAATTTAGCGGCTTCGTCGGGCTGGTCGCCCCGGGCCTCCCTTTCCTCATCATCATCAGGGGCTCTGGCCGCCGACAGCATTTCCCGGACGGGATCAATGATCTTCGGAAGCAACGGAGACTGGCTTGAGGCAAATGTTTTTGGAGGATTCGGGGCCGCCTGCGGGGACTTCTCAATTGATTTAATTCCCGACCGCACATCGCCCTCCAGCGGCGGTTCCGAATCGGAATCGGGCGAAGGGTCAACCTCGCCGAAATAGTCGGCCCGGGGCTTTTGAAAAAAAACGGCGGATCGTTCGCGGGCGCGTTCGGAAATCATCTGCGACGCGATGAGCCCGAAAAAGAGGAAAAAGAAAATTAGAAATAAGAACAGATAGAATTTTTTGCGCTTCATGATCTTTCCTCCTGTTATCGCCGGGACATTGTCAGCGCCGCCGCGAAACCGGGCATCGCTCATAACGATTTACCCCCTTTTTCCAATGCTTCATAAATTCTTTTCCCGCTTCGATGAAGATCATTTTGGCAAAAGAAAAACGGCGGCGTAACTATGTATTTGCACAGGGCGGATGTGGTTAAAGGGATTGGTTTTTAATGTCGGATGGACGGGTCGGAACCTCCTGAGCCGACGAATCAGATCAGATGTTCGCGCAGGGCTTTGGCGACGGCCTCGGTTTTGGAATGAACCTGAAGTTTTTCGTAGATGTTCTTGAGATGAAACGAAACCGTGCTGGTCGAGATGCCCAGTTCGGCGGCGGCGGTCTTATAGTGATGACCATCGACCAGCATTTTTAAGATCCGCCCTTCCTGTTCGGTCAGACGATACCCGGACTCGGTCGGCGGCGTGAAGCGGCGAAAAAGGCGGACGACGCGGCGGGCGACATCGGGCGACATCGGAGCGCCTCCGCCGAGGACCTCTTTCATCGCTTCGATGATCCGGGCGGGCGGCGTGTCCTTCAACAGATAACCGCTGGCCCCGGCGCAGAGGGCCCGGAAGATCTTGTCGTCCTCGCCGTGCACCGTCAGGACGACGACCGGCAGATCGGGAAATTTGTCGCGCAAAATTCTGGTCCCCTCGATGCCGTCCATCCGCGGCAGACCGATGTCGGTCAGGAGCAGATCGATCCCTTTCGGTTCGATCCGGCGCAAGGCCTCCTCCATCGAGCCGAAACTGCCGACGCAGGCGAAATCAGGCGTAAAATCCAGCAAAACGCGCAATCCCTCGCGCAGTTCGCGTTCGTCTTCGACGACGGCGACGCGGATCGGTACGGTTTTTACTGGAGTGGCAATTTCCGCCATATAAGTTGCTTCCGGAGAACCCGTCCTTAGGATTAACGTAAAAAGTTTAAAAGTCTGAAAGTCTCCGGGTTGATCAAGGTTTGAAAATGCCTTTTATTCTCCCGGATCGCTTTTTGGCTCAATCGGCGTTCCGAGGCATTTGAAAAAACTTTTTCACCTTTTCACCTTTTCACTTTCACCCTTTAATAATCCAAGCATAAACGCTCGGTTGCCGGTTTGTAACCTGTGTAAATTGACAGGTTCTCAAATTTTTATTTTGACGGTCGTGCCGATTCCGGGTTCGGATCTGATCGAACAAAGCCCCCCGATCCTTTCCGCCCTCGCCTTCATATTCACCAAACCGTTCCCGTCAAATTGGCCGGCCGGGTCAAAGCCGCGCCCGTCGTCCCTGATCAGCAGAAAGACCTCGCCGGCCGCGACGCTGAACTTGATCTCCATTTTCCCGCATTCGGCGTGCCGGGCGGCATTATTGACCGCCTCTTTGAAGATCAGAAAGAGTTCGCGCCTCAGATCCATCGAAAGCTTTATCTTCGCCCCGTCCAAAGGGGCCTCGAACCGCAAAAAAACATTCTTCGGGACAAAGGTTTCCTCGGCATATTGCCGCATCTTCCGGGTCATCTCCAGAACCGAATCGCTCTGCGGATTGATCGCCCAGACGATGTCGCGCATCGCCGCCACGGACGAGCGGGAAACCTCGGCGATGGTCGTCAGCATCCGTTTGCTCTCCTCTCGTTCTTCGCTGATCTGCATGTTGACGACATCGCTCAACAGCGAGATCTTCGAAAGATTGGCCCCGATGTCGTCGTGAAGATCGGTGGCGATCCGCGTCCGGGTCCGTTCGATCTCGAGCAGACGATTTAACCGGTTGCGGTAAAACGCATAGATCAAAAGCCCGGCCGAGATGCCGGCCAGAGCGATGAACCACCACCGTTGCCAGACGGGCGCGGCGATCCTGAACGACAGGACGGCCGGATTCGGGCTCGAAATCCGGTCGGCGGTTTGGGCGCGGATCTCGAGCCGGTAATCGCCCGAAGCGAGATTGGCAAAATTCAGCGTCCGCTCGTCGGTCGCCGTCCAATCTCCGCGGCCGAACCGGTATTCATATTTTAATTTCTCGCCCAAACTCGCTCCCAAACCGATAAAATCGACCGTGATCTGTCTTTGTCCGGGATTCAGATCGAGCGGCGGGATCTCCGTTTCCCCGAGGATCGAAACGCTTTGCGAAAGGCCTTCGACCCTCAGTCCCGTGATCAGAATGGTCGGCGGCCGGCGCGGGCGAAGGGGTTCGGGAACGAAGCGGGTCAGGCCCCTGTCGGTGGCAAACCAGAGCTGGCCCCGGCGGTCGCGGTAAGCCGATTCGATGAAACTGGTCGGCAATCCGTCGGCGGTCGTAAAATTCTCGACCTGTCCGGTGTCGGGCGTTAAGCGGTCGATCCCGTGCCACGTCCCGACATATATCCGCCCGTAAGCGTCTTCGGTAATCGAAGCCGTCGAATTGCTCTTCAAACCTTCGGCGGTCGTGTATTTCACAAAATCGAAATTTTCCGAATCGGGATCATCCAATCGCCACAAACCCTCGTTATCCGAGGCGATCCAGAGCCGACCCTTCGAATCAATGAACAAATCCTGAATCCATCCCGCCGGTGCGCCTTCGGCTTGCGTAAAAACGCGAAATTTCCCGTTGCGAAAGCGAATCAATGCGCTATCGTCATGTTCGCTCGTGCCGCCGATCCAGATGTTTCCATTCAAATCCTCAGCGAAAGCCGAACCGACACGAAATTTCGAAAAACCGGCTTGCGCCGTAAAATCGTGCCAGATGTTTTTCGCCCGTTCCCAACAAAAAAGCTCGTTTGCCGCGTTCGTCGTCAAAACCCAAATATCGCCGCGCGAATCTTCAAAAAGCCGGAGGATTTCCGCCCCCTTGGCGCCCATTTCCTGTTTTTCAAGCGGGGCGGCGGCGAGATCTTTAAAGCTCGTATTATCGGGGGAGCGAAAACCCCCGTAGCCGGTCGGAAGCCACCACGCTCCCTTCGAATCCTGCCAAACCGTCTGCTTCCAGCCCCAGCCGTGATAATCAACGTATTCAGGGAACTTGGGTTTGACGGAAGTGAATCTTTCCCCGTCGAAACGGCTGATCACGCGTTCGTTTTTCGGAAAGGTCGTAACAAACAACTCGCCTTTCGAATTTTCAAAGATCGAACTGACGTGATCCTTGTCCAACCCGTCGCGCTCGCCGTAAGTGGTAAAGCCGTGCCGGGCGATTTTTTTCGCGCCGCACGCCGACCCCGTCCACAGATTGCCGTCCTTATCTTCGGCCAGCGCAAGCATATCGTCGCACAAATCATTTTGGGCCGAATAAGTTTTGCAAACTGAACCGGGATTTTCAGGCTGAAACCGGCACAGACCGGGAACGGTCGCAAGCCAAATCTGACCGTTGCCTGTTTCCTCAATATCCCGCACCCAATTCGAGCTGAGACCGTCGGCGGCGGTGTAACATTTTTTGACCGGATTTTCGGCGTTTGCCGCATCGAGCAAACAAACGCCGCCTTTTTCGTCGCTTCGGAGGCTCATCCAAATTTGTCCGGTGCGGTCTTCGATCAGATCGGTGATCTTATTATCACTGAGAACGTCGCTCTCGGTGTAACGGCGAACTTTGCCATCTGGTGATAAACGAAACAACCCGCCGCCGTTCGTGCCGATCCAAAAGATGCCGTTGCGGTCCTCAAGAACAGCACTGATCGAAAGAGTGTTCGGACTCGGCGCGAAAACCGCTCCGCCCGATGACTGCAAAGGCTCACCCAAAAGCACGTTTTCAAATTTGACCCGTCCGTCCGACTCGACCAATTTATAAAGCCCGTCGCTGGTTCCGACCCAAATTTGCCCCTTTCCGCTTTGATATAAAATCCGTATGTTTTCAGCCTTCGGATTTTCGGGCAAAAAATTTGTGAACAAAGGGCTTTCCGCCGAACCGCGCAGACCGTGCGGATTGAGCCGCGCCAGCCCTTTTCCGGTGGCAATGTAGATCGTTCCGTCTCGGGTTTCGAGAAAATCGTGGACAAACCGGTCCGGAAGGCCGTCGCGCACCGTCAGATTCATCATTCCGACGCCGTCAAACCGGGAGATGCCCTCGGCCGTGCAAAACCAGAGGAAACCGCGCGAATCCTGTTTGATCCGGTAAACAACATCCCGCAAAAGCCCGTCGGCCACCGTGTAGGTTTTGACCGGCAGACGTTCGGCCGGTGCCGGAAAAGACCAGAACAAGATCAACAGCAACGCCGCGCATTGGCCGATGAATTTCCTCAATTGATCCCGCGTGGCCGCCTCCATTTCCAACCGCCCTCGAAAACCTTTTTTTGCCGAATAAGCCGATTATGCCACCGGGGCTTTTGCCTGACAAGAAGATTTTGCCGCCGCGCCGGAAAACCGAAAATCCGGACTTCTTCGATTCAAATTAAAACCGGTGGGAATATTTTTCGGCGACGCCGGGAACGGCCGGATCTTCGAATCGATCAACCGGGAGGAGATCGGGTTTCAGAATTTTTCTTGTCCCCTTCGGCCATCAGCAGGGCCAGCGCCAGATCGAACCTGATGGCCTCATCCAATTCCCTCCGGGCCTGATCGACATTGTCCGAAGGCGCAAATGTCTTTTGCAGAGAAGTCAGATTCCGCATCATGAAATTCCCTGACCAGCCTTTGGATCTCCCCGGCCGAAACATCTGTTTTGCGCCTCAGCGGTCGCGGCGGCGGCCAACGCCGCCGCAAGCAAACCGATCAATTAAACTTCCTAATTTTTTCTCCTTATCGGGCGGCTCCTCGAATTACCCCGCAAAATATCAACCGAAGATCGGATGCGTCGCCGGGCCCAGAGCCGCCTTGGCGTAACCGACCAGAAATTTCTGGCCGAAAGCGACAAAATCGCCCAAACGTCCCACCGTGTAACTGTTTTCCATCGGGTCCATTCCCCAGATGAAAGGGGTTCCGTTTCTCCGACTGATCCCGTGAACCACCACCGCGTGGGAGATCCCGCCCTCGGCGATGATGACGTACAAATGACTGCGCCGTAACATCGGCACGAGGTACTCTTCGGTCATGGATTCCGGCACGACGATGTCGTAGCCCATAAGAATCGCCCCGTTTCCGGCGACATCGGCAAAATTCTGAAAAGGCAGGCCGTCGTTCGGCAAAAGATATTGCTTGAACATCTTGATCAGGTCATCCACCGACCAACTGAGATCCCGCGTGACCTTTAGCCACGAAGAGAGAGCCGCCGCCCAACAACGGGGGCGAAATTGGCCGCTCTGATCTTTTTGCCCGACCACCGGCGGTCTCGGTTTTTGAAATAATCCGCTGTTTTCTTTTACTGCTGTCATAATTAATCGCTCCTTGTCAATTTGCTTTTTTTCGGTTGAAACGGGCGAAAGGGAACCCATCCGACGCCCCCCTCTGGCGAGCCGCTCATTTTCCGGCGGCCTTTACGGGGAAAACTTGAACGCGGTGAACATAACGGTAACGGCTCGCCATCTTTCCAATTCGCCTCTGGAGTCCCGGGACAGGGTCCGGCCCGCCAAAACGTTCATCTTCTCAGCCGGAATTCCGCGACCCGCCAAAAACCGGGCGACCGATTCGGCCCGCGACCGGGACAGATTGAGATTGAAAGTCCTGTCCCCGGTGTTGCTGTGCGCTCCGATCACATAAACCGGATCGCCGTTCTGGCGGACGCTTTCCTTGAGAGCCATCTCGCCCAGCCAGGCGAATCCGGTGATGTGGCCGTGTTTCAGCGCGGCCGAGGCGATGTCGAAGTTGTAAAACCGGATCAGCCCCATCGTTCCCTGCGGGGGAAAGGCGTGTCTCTCCCAAGGGGCCAGCGTCGGGCTCCAGTATTGTGCGAACGTGTAATCGACCTTTCCCTCGCCGGTCTGGTGATTTCTTCGTGTCATTTTTTTCTTCTCCCGTTAAAAAAAATCGAGTTTTCAAGAGACAAACTCCTTAGAGAAAATAAGGATTGCCGTATTTGTCGTGCGTCCGGTAGTAATAAATGAGCGCGTTGTAGATGACTTCCGGCAGTTTTTTCAGAAGCGTCGTGCCGATGCCGAATTTGGCGCTGTTGACGCGGTTTTTAACCTTTGTCAGATATTGTTCATAGGTCAAAAAAACCCTGCCGTCGAACAGATCCCCCTTGTCCGGCATCCGCACCTTGACCGGACCGATCAGACCGGTTTTGGTCTTTTTTCCGAAAAAAGCCTTGAATTCATCGGGCAGATCATCTTCTTCGATCGAGCTTTTGCTGATCCCCGCTTCGACCACGTACCGACGGCCTCTTTTGAGGATCGTGATCTGCGGCGAAACGTCGGTGTAAACATCTTTGGTTCCCTTCGGCCCTTTCAGTTTTAAGCTGGTCATCTTAAATCCGCTGTCGGTTTCAAACTCCAGCATGAACATCTGCGTGTCTTCGTAAGCCTCTTCCTCTTCGGGAAGAAACATTTTTCTCGGTGTCGGTTCATCGCCCGGCATATTTTTTTCTCCTCCTTAACCATTCTGAAACTGACCGACTTTCGTCCGTCTGTCTATAACGCCCGATCTCAAGACAAATCCCCTCATTCAACTCCGCTTTTTTTTCTGATCCGCCCCGGACAAAACCGAAAAAGCCTTTTTCGAAAAAAAGCGGGAACCGAATAAAGCGGAGATCCTCTGCTTCGGTTCCCTTTCATTTCGGCGCTTTCGGAGAATTAATTGCTGAGGGCCCGGTTGAGTCTGTCGATCAAGTCTTTTTTGTCTTGAGCGAGGCGTTCGATATCCTGAGCCGCCTGCCCGAGCGCCAGTTGTTCGTCAAACCAGGCTATTTCTCTCAGATACGACCGGAACAGATCGACCTCCTGTTGGGTGAAACTGAGCGGAAATGACATTTTGTAAAAGATCTGGTTCAACATCGCTCCGGGCGCGAGGAAGCGGTCGTGTTTTTCGCCGTCATTCTTGTCTTTCGGGGTGGTTTCATCGGCGTCGGTGATGGTCAGGCTGTCGAATTTGATGGCCGGAGCCGTTGGACTGTAACCCAGTCCGCCCCCCATATAAGCGTCCTGATTTTCAACCATGATGCGGACCGTCGCGAAAGCGTTTTTACCGTCAACCAGAAATTTCAGGGCGATCTGCTTGTCTTTTTTAACGGCCGACTCGATCGTCGGTCGAAGGCCATCCATCTGCCTTTTGACGCTTTCCTCCTGCTGTTTTTCAATCAGTTTGCCGAGAAGCCAGCCTAAGAGGAACTGAACCGCCATCACCGCCAGGGTTCCTCCCGCGATCTTCAATCCCGGCCCGATCTTTCCGCCGAAACGAAGCGAACCGACCGGAGAACTGGGAGTCGGGACCGATCCGATGGGAACAAACCTCAGCCTTAAACGCCCCTGCATCGGCGAGGGCTGATTGTTCTTAAAAAGAATGCACATCTGTTTTCCCCCGCTCCGGTATTCGAACCCCATGACGGCATCGTAGTCGTTCAGATTTATCCGATTGGCCTTGATAAAGTTTTCGAAATGCTGTTTGTAGAGTTTCGAACTCGGAAAATTTCTCAACTGGTCTTCCGGCGTTGACCATTTACCCGAGCTGTCGGTCGGAGGCATCGGAAAACTCATATGCTTTTTCCAACGCGCGTCGGTCGTCAGATCCAGAACCTTCATCTCGCCCGGAGAGACGGCGATCTTATAGACCCGTTGATTGTCTGGATTCGGAGACCGCTCGCGGGCGTATTGTTTGGCCACCTCCAGCTGATCGGTCAAATACATTCCGTCCCCGATGTCGTTATCAACCGTGCCCGCTTTTGCCGGAACAACATCCACACCCTCACCGCGAAACCAGTTACTGCTCATATTATTTCCTCCTTCGGCGCACCGGGGAGAATTTCTCCGGCCGAACCCTCCACAGCATAGTTGCTCGCCGACCGCTTGTAACCTATGTATTTACACAGGTCTCGGAAAAATCTTTATCACCTCCCTTTCCGGCGGCCTATTGAATAACGCCGGGATTAGGAGTAAAATCCCTCACAAAAAATGAATATTTTTTCGCGCTAATGTGATGGGAACGGAGGCGTCCGGGGGCGTAACAAAACTTCTGATCGATCTGAGCCGGGGCGATGAAAGCGCCGTCGATCAGCTTCTGCCCGTCGTTTACGAGGAACTCCGACGGATCGCCGGTTTCTACATGAAAAGCGAACGCGCCGCCCACACATTGCAACCGACCGCGCTGGTTCACGAAACCTATCTCAAACTGATCGATCAGCGTCAGGTCGACTGGCAGAACCGGGCCCATTTTTTCGGTCTCGCCGCCCAGATCATGAGGCGCATTCTGATCAATCACGCCCGCGACCGGGTGGCCGAAAAACGCGGCGGAAACCGTCAGCCGGTGTCTTTGAGCGTGGCGGTCGATTCTTTCGACAAACCGGATCTCGACATCATCGCCCTCAACGAGGCGCTCGAAGCGCTGGCTCGTCTGGACGAACGCAAAAGCTGGGTCGTCGAACTGAAGTTTTTCGGCGGATTAAAGACCCGCGAGATCGCCGAGGTTCTGCACATCTCCGACGCCACGGTCGAACGCGAATGGAGTTTCGCCCGGGCCTGGCTGTTCGACGCGCTGAAGGCAAAAACCTGAGCGGATCCGGGTCTAAAAATTGCCCGACCGAATTATTTTATGGAACCCGAAAGATGGGAGAAGATCACCGAACTTTTTCACCGCGCCAAAGAACTTGAGAAGGGCGAGAGGACGTCGTTTCTGAAACGCTCCTGCGCCGGGGACGAAACTCTATTCGAAGAGGTCGCCCGATTCGTCCTGGCTCATCACTCGGCGGGCGATTTCATCGAACAACCCGCCTTCCGCGAAGCCATCGAGGCGCTCGCCGAAGAATCCGAAAAGCCGGTAACCGGCCGCCGGTTCGGCGTTTATCAATTGATCGAAGAGATCGGACGGGGCGGGATGGGAGCCGTTTATCTGGCCGAGCGGGCCGATTTTGAAAAACGGGTCGCCGTCAAGATCATCAAAGGCGGGATGGACACCGAGGCCGTGATCAGCCGTTTTCGGAACGAACGCCGGATCCTCGCCTCGCTCGAACACGAGAACATCGCCCGCCTGCTCGACGGCGGCACGACCGACGACGACCGGCCCTATTTCGTGATGGAATATATCGAGGGCCTGCCGATCACCAAATACGCCGCCGAACACTCACTTTCGGTCAAAGAAAGGCTGGAGTTGTTCCGCCGGGTCTGTTCGGCCGTCGCCTACGCCCATCAAAGACTGGTCATTCACCGCGACATCAAATCCTCGAACATTCTGGTCACCGGCGACGGCACCCCCAAACTCCTCGATTTCGGGATCGCCAAACTGACTGCCCCCGATCGCTTTTCAGTCGAAGACCCGGTGACCGAACCCGGTCTTCAACTGATGACGCCGGAATACGCTTCCCCCGAACAGATCTCCGGCGAACCGGTCACGACCGCCACCGACATCTACAGCCTCGGCGTCGTCCTGTTCGAACTTTTGACGGGAAAACGCCCCTTCGACAAACAGTTCCGGGAATCGGGAAAGATCCTTCAGGCAGTCATCCAAACCGACCCGCCCAAACCGAGCGATGTCGCCTCCGAAGCCGAGACTTCCGCGGCGCCGGCCGAAAACACTTCGCCAACAACGGAAAACGACGACCTCCACGCCACCGAGATGCTCAGCGCCGAGGAAACCGAACGGCTGATCAGAAAGACCAACCCGTCCGGGGCCGTCCCAAACCCCAGATCACTGCGCGGCGACATCGACAACATCATCCTCAAGGCTCTGCAAAAAGAACCGGAAAACCGCTACCTGACGGTCGAGCAATTCTCCGAGGACATTCGCCGGCATCTCAACGGACTGCCGGTCATCGCCCGCCCCTTGAGCCTCAAATACCGGCTGACGAAATTCGTCCGGCGAAACCGTCTGGCGGTCGGTCTGGGGGCTCTGATCTTTCTGACCCTGATCGGCGGGATCATCGCCACCACCTGGCAGTCCATCCGCGCCGACCGCCAAAGATCGCTGGCCGAAAAGCGCTTCGCGGAGGTCAGAAAACTGGCCAATACCGTGCTTTTCGACTATCACGACGCGATCAAGAATCTGCCCGGATCGACCCCGGTGCGGGCCCGGATCGTCCGCGATGCGCTCGAATATCTGGACGGTCTGGCGGGCGAAGCGGGCGACGACATCTCGCTTCAGAGAGAACTGGCCGCCGCTTACGAAAAGGTCGGCGACGTGCAGGGCGGAACGGCCGTGGCCAATCTCGGCGACACCGAGGGAGCGATCGCAAGCTACCGCAAATCGCTGAAGATCCGCGAGGACATCCTGAGGGTCGAGCCGAACGGTTTCGAGGCCCGGCGCGACGTCGCCGGGAGTTATGTCAAACTGGCCAGCCTGCTCTCGGAAAAGGACGAACTGGACGCGGCGCTGGAAAACAACCGCCGGGGGCTGGAGATCTTTCTGGCTCTGAGCCGGGAGGGCCCCGGAAACCCCGAGATCCTCTATCAACTCGGACGGACCTACGGAGAGATCGGTTCGATCATCCACGACCGGGGCGATCTGCGCGGGGCGCTCGATAATTTTCAGCGGGAACTCAACAGCTATCAATCCCTGCCGGAAAACGAGCGGGCTTCGGAAAAGGCGCGCCGGGGGATCGCTCTGTCTTACGAGCATATGGGCATCATCGGCATCTCGTCGAGCGATTATGAAACGGCGCTGGAGAACAACCGGAGGGCGCTGGAGTTGAGGCAAAAACTCTCGGAAGATTTTCCGCTCAACGCCGATTACCGGCGGATGGTGGCCGTCAGCTATTACAATCAGGGCGAGATCCTGGGCAATCTGAAGCGCTACGCCGAAGCTCTGGAGAGCTACCGCCGGGACGTTGAGATCGTTCGCGATCTTTCGGCCAAAGACCCGCAAAACGAACAGTTTCGCGGCGATCTGGCCTACGGCTATTTGCGCTTGGGCGATATGGAGGTCAATCTCGGCCGAGCGGAAAAAGGTCTGGCGCAATTTCGCGCTTCCCGCGATCTGAGGGCCGAGGACGTCCGCACCGACCCGTCCAACCTGTGGAAAAAAAGCTCTTTGATCGAGGCCGAAACCAAGATCTGCCGAACTCTGGCCGAAACCGGACAGATCGAATCGATGGAGCGAACCTGCGCCTCGACCCTGACCCTCGTCCGCGAAACCCCGGTCGAACCGACCAACGGAATGTACCGCAATTTTTTCGCCGAAACCTACGCCAATCTCGGCGAGGCCTATCTGGCCGTTTCCAAGATCAGAAAAGACCGTTTCAAAACCGCCTGCGAAATGTTCGACCGGGCGATGGAGATCCAACGGGACATCAAGGCGAGAGGTCTGTTCGAAGATTCCCAGACCAACCCGATCGAAGAGCTGATGCCGCGGATCAAGGCCTGCCGCGGAGAATCGGGAACCTGATTTTGTAATTCTCTTTCTTTTGCCTTAATTTATTGGAAGACGTTGATTGGTTGATCGTAAAGTTCAGAGTTACGCCTTGAGGCGTGAAGAACGCAGCCCGCTTGGAATTCAAATTCTTCGCAGGAAACGCCAATTCACGGCTAAAGCCGTGACTCTGAACTTTCCCGACGCAACATTCATTTTCAGCCTTTTCCAATTGCCGAAATCTATGAAACACAAACCGACATTGATCGAACGGGTCGCCGAAAAGCTCGGCATCATCGAAAATCTGCATCCGGCGGAAGTTGAGAGCGAACTTCCCCGCCTGACCGAACCGGGCGAGCTGCGGAATTATCCGCCGCCCGAGAGTTGGGATGATTGGACCGAATACGAGGCGACGAGCGGGCAGAGGCGCGAGAAAAAAAATTATATGATCGTGCCGACGGTTTGTTTTTAAGCGCCGCATTTGATGTTGTAAAATAAACTAAGAATTAAAATTCAAGCAATAGCTTTCGGGAGAAATTTGTTTGCTAAAAACGGTAGATAAAATCAGGTCTGATGTGTCGTCTGAATTGAACGATCAGGAGAAATCTCGTTTAGGACAATTTATGACACCTGCCAGCATTGCCAAATTTATGGCTTCATTATTTACTTTTACGAGTTTGAATTATTGCAGATTACTTGATGCAGGTGCCGGAATCGGTTCTTTATCCAGCGCTTTTTTGGACAGACTTACAAAAGAAAATAATATTTGTAACCGATTGCACATCGAAGCTTATGAGATAGATAACAATTTAATAACCCATCTGGAAAAAGTATTTTCATGCTACAACATAATAACCAAAGATAATCTGAAAGTAAGTAGTAAAATAATAAACGAAGACTTTATTGAATTCGCGGTAAATCAAATTCAATTTGGAAATGAGAAATTGTTTACTCATGCCATTCTCAATCCCCCTTATAAAAAAATTTCAAGTGATTCAAAACATCGCCTTTTACTTCGTGAAGCAGGAATTGAAACTGTAAATCTTTATAGTGCTTTTGTAGCACTTGCTTTGGAACTTTTACAAAAAAGAGGACAATTAGTTGCGATAATTCCAAGAAGTTTTTGCAATGGGCCTTATTACAAACATTTTCGCACATTTTTATTAAATCAGTCTGCGATCCGACAAATTCATCTGTTCGATGCCAGGAACAAAGCGTTTAAAGATGATGAAGTATTACAGGAAAATGTAATTATCTTTCTTGAACGCGGCGGGAAACAAAATAAGGTAACTATATCCACATCAACTGATGACAGCTTTTCCGATTATGCGGAAAATTTTTATGAGTTTACTCAAATAGTGAATGATTCAGATATAGATAAGTTTATTCATATCCCTAAATCTAAAGAATCCAATTTTCTTGAATCTTCACCCGTGTTTGATTATTTGCTTTCAGATTCCTTTATTGAAGTATCCACGGGTCCCGTCGTTGATTTTCGGGTTAAAGAACACACTCGCAAAATGCCTGCGCCGGGGACAGTTCCACTTTTATATCCCGATCATTTTGTCGGGAATGAAATCAAATACCCAAAAGCCAACTGGAAAAAGCCAAATGCGATCAGTTTCAATAATGCAACTGAGAAATGGTTATATCCGAAAGGATTTTATACAGTAGTCAGGCGATTTTCCCCAAAAGAACAAAATCGAAGAATATATGCAAGCGTTGTTAATCCGGAGTTCTTACCTGATTCTTCTGCATTTGGATTTGAGAATCATCTGAATGTTTTTCATTGCAGAAAAAGAGGTATCTCAAAAGAAGTTGCATATGGCTTGGCCGCATTTTTAAATTCCACCGCAGTTGACCAGTATTTCCGCCGTTTTAACGGGCATACACAAGTTAATGTAACTGATCTTAAAAAACTAAAATATCCGAATTTAAAGACTTTAAAGTCTCTCGGTGTCTGGGCAATAAATAATAAAAATCACACCCAGGAATTGATTGACGGACAGTTAGAGAATCTGGTTTAACGACAATGCACAAAAATGTAGCAGAGGCAATCGAAATTTTAGAAAGTCTCGGATTACCAAAAGCCCAACAAAATGAAAGATCGGCTTTATGTCTTTTGGCAATCTTAAATCTAACCTCTGAAAAGAGTTGGAAACAAGCTGAGAATCCTTTGATTGGAATTACTCCAATTATGGATTGGATAAGAGAAAACTATCAGAAAGATTATGCTCCAAATTCTCGCGAAACAATCAGACGACATACAATGCATCAATTTATAGATGCCGGAATAGCTTTATACAATCCGGACAATCTAGAACGTGCGGTAAATAGCCCCAATGCCGTTTATCAAATTGAGTCGGTAGCTCTTGAAGTGCTTCGTTCATTCAACACAAAAATGTGGTCTCAGAATTTAAAGAGTTATTTGTCTCAAAGACAGACTTTAGTTGAACAATATGCAAAAGAAAGAGATTTAACTCAAATACCAATTAAAATCTCGCAAGATAAAGAAATTTCAGTCAGCCCCGGAAAACATAGTCAGCTTATCAAAGCAATAATTGAAGAATTCGCTCCTCGATTTGCTCCCGATGGAGTTCTTATTTATGTTGGTGATACTAGAAGCAAATGGAGTTATTTTGACCGGGAAACACTTGCTGAACTCGGTGTAAATGTTGATTCTCATGGAAAAATGCCTGATGTTGTAATTTATTTTACTGCGAAAAACTGGTTGATTTTAGCCGAGGCCGTAACTTCTCACGGACCAGTTGACAGTAAACGGCACGAGGAACTAAAAAACCTTTTCGCTGCAAGTTCCGCAGGATTGATATTTGTTACCGCTTTTCCAGACCGTTCGCTGATGGCTCGTTATCTCAATGAGATTTCCTGGGAAACAGAGGTCTGGACAGCGGATGCACCAACGCACTTGATTCATTTCGATGGTGTTCGTTTTCTTGGACCTTACGGAACTTAAACAACTGATTTTTTTAATACCAATTATGAAACACAAACCGACATTGATCGAACGGGTCGCCGAAAAGCTCGGCATCATCGAAAATCTGCATCCGGCGGAAGTTGAGAGCGAACTTCCCCGTCTGACCGAACCGGGTGAGCTGCGGAATTATCCGCCGCCCGAGAGTTGGGATGATTGGACCGAATACGAGGCGACGAGCGGGCAGAGGCGCGAGAAAAAAAATTACATGATCGTGCCGACGGTTTGTTTTAACTGCGAATCGGGGTGCGGGCTTTTGAGCTATATCGAAAAGGATTCGCTGGAAGTCCGCAAGTTCGAGGGCAATCCGTATCATCCCGGATCGCGGGGCCGCAACTGCGCCAAAGGGCCGGCGACGATCAATCAGATCACGGATGTTGACCGGATCCTTTATCCGTTGAAGCGCACGGGGGAGCGCGGCGCGGGACAGTGGGAGAGGGTTTCGTGGGATGATTGTCTGGAGGACATTGCGGGCAGGATCCGCGAGGCGCTCAAGGAAGAAAAGCGCGACGAGGTGGTCTATCACGTCGGGCGGCCCGGCCACGAGGGATTTATGGATCGCATACTCCAATCGTGGGGCGTGGACGGGCATAATTCGCACACCAACATCTGTTCGGCCGGAGCGCGTTTCGGCTACGCCATCTGGCACGGGGCCGATAGGCCTTCGCCCGATCACGCCAACGCCCGGTTCATGCTTTTGATCAGCGCCCACTTGGAAGCCGGACATTACTTCAACCCGCACGCCCAGCGGATCATGGAAGGTCTGATGAACGGGGCCAAGATGTGCGTCATGGACCCGCGCCTGTCGAACACGGCCTCGATGGCCGATTACTGGATGCCGACCTATCCGGGCAGCGAGGCCGCCGTCCTTTTGGCGATGGCCAACATCATTTTGCGGGAAGGACTCTACAACCGGGAGTTTCTGGAAAACTGGGTCAACTGGCGCGAATCGCTAAAGGAACTCAACCCGCAGGCCGAGATCAAATTCGAAAACTTCATCGAGGAATTGAAAAAACTCTACGCCGAATACACGCCGGAATTCGCCGAACAGGAAAGCGGGGCCGATCCCGGAATGATTGCGGAAGTCGCCCGCAAGATCGGCGAGGCCGGCTCCCGTTTCGCTTCGCACAACTGGCGGAGCGCCGGCAGCGGCAATCTCGGCGGCTGGGCCGTCGCCCGGTGTCTGCATTTCCTCAACGTTTTGACCGGGAGCGTCGGAACGGTCGGCGGGACCAGCCCGAGCGCCTGGAACAAGTTCAAACCGAAAGGCTTCAGCCAGCCCCCGGCGCAGAAATTCTGGAACGAACTCCATTTTCCGAACGAATTCCCGCTGGCGCATTACGAGATGAGTTTTCTGCTTCCGCATTTCCTCAAAGAAGGCCGCGGACGCCTTTCGGTTTATTTCACCCGCGTTTTCAATCCGGTCTGGACCTATCCGGACGGTTTCACCTGGATCGAAGCCCTCTCGGACGAAACAAAGGTCGGACTTCACGCCGCCCTGACGCCGACCTGGAACGAAACGGCCTATTTCGCCGATTACGTTCTGCCGATGGGGCATTCTTCCGAACGCCACGATCTGGTTTCCTACGAAACCCATTCGGGAATGTGGATCGCCTTTCGCCAGCCGATCCTGCGCGAGGCGGCGCGGAAAATGGGCCGGGAGGTCGAATTCACCTACGAAGCCAACCCCGGCGAGGTCTGGGAAGAGGACGAATTCTGGATCGAACTGTCGTGGCGGATCGACCCCGACGGCTCGCTCGGCATCCGCGAACATTTCATCTCGCCTTATCGTCCGGGCGAGAAGATCACCATCGACGAGTATTACCGATTCATTTTCGAGAACACCGAGGGGTTGCCCGAAAAGGCCGCCGAAGAGGGTTTGACGGCGCTCGAATATATGCGCAAATACGGCGCCTTCGAGGTCGAGAAAACCTCCTACAACAAACATCTGACGCCGCTCTCGGATGACGATCTGAAGGGAGCCGAAGTTGACGAGGAGACCGGTGAGATTCGCAAAGGCGGCAAGAACATCGGCGTCATGATCGACGGCCGGGCGCATCAGGGTTTCGGCACGCCGTCGCGGCGGCAGGAGTTTTTCTCCCAAACATTAAAGGATTGGGGCTGGCCCGAATACAAAACGCCGGTCTATATCAAAAGCCACATCCACCCGGAAAATCTGGACGAATCGAAAAACGAGATCGTTCTGGTTCCGACCTTTCGCCTGCCGACGCTGATCCATTCCCGAAGCGGCAACGCCAAATGGCTGGCCGAGATCGCCCATCGCAACCCGCTCTGGATGCACACTTCGGACGCCGGGCGCTGGGGCATTGCAACGGGCGATCTGGTTCGCGTCAACACCGACATCGGCTATTTCGTCAACCGGGCCTGGGTGACCGAAGGCATGAAACCGGGCGTCGTCGCCTGCTCGCATCACTTGGGCCGTTGGCGCCGAAAGCAGGACGCCTCGAACAACCGCTGGGCGATGAACCGGGTGACGATTGATAAAACGGATAACGGAAAATGGAAAATGAGAGTGGTTGACGGCATCCGCCCCTCAAAATCGGACGACCCCGACACGTCGCGCATCTTCTGGTCGGACGGCGGCGTTCACCAGAACATCACCTTCCCCGTCCACCCCGACCCGATCTCGGGAATGCACTGCTGGCATCAAAAAGTTTCGATCGAAAAAGCTCACCCGGAAGACAAATACGGCGACGTCTTCGTCGATACCGAAAAATCCTTTGCGGTTTACCGGGAATGGCTGGAAAAAACGAGGCCCGCGCCGGGACCGAATAATCTAAGAAGACCGCTTTGGCTGGCGCGTCCACTGAGGCCGGTTGAGGAGATGTTTTATTTGGAAGACAAATAATAAATGGCTTGATTTTGAATTTCTTGCTATATTAACTCAAGAAAAAATGCCTTAAATTTTAATACTATGGACATTACCATAATGCGGTGGAGAGAGGTGGCTCCCGCTAACACTAGAAGCTACTTTAATCTCCTACAAGAAAATACATATACAGAGGAAAAATGTATTTACATTAACGCAAACTCGGTCAATCTACGTTTTTCGGGCGAGTAAAAAGTCTGCACAATATCTTTTTCAGCACGCTTTTTTCTAAAGATTATCGCGTCCAATCCTGAACCGATAAATCCGGCACTTGTTCAAAATCTTTGAGGGTCCTTGAAACCAAGATCGCTTCATTGGCAATGGCGACGGAGGCGATTTTCAGATCCATTGTTGTGATTAAGTTATGGCAAACTCGGTGAATTTCCGCCTTAGTATTGTTTGATAGATGGCGTATTGACCTAAAATTTGCTGTGATTTTTCGGTTGCTATGCTAAAATCGGCTTTATGATACAGACCTTGGAAGCGGTGGTTGATGAAGAAGGTAAAATCAAATTGCTGACGAAAATCCATTTGAAGGAAAGCCGTCGGGCGCTGGTTACGATTTTGGACGAAAAGCCGAAAATTTCGTCCGAGGCGAACGTCAAAATGCCGACCAATGAGAGCGTCAGCGATGAAGAAGTCCTCGGAGTCTGGGCCGACCGCAAAGAATCTGCGCAGGAAATCGCCCGCAAAATTCGCCGGAATAACCGCAAAACCAAATGATCGACCATTTGACCGACACGAACGTTTTCTCCGAAATCTTTAAGGGCAATGCGAATGTTAAAAAATTTGTCGAAGGTTTTGAAAATTCGATAGACACGACCGTTTATGTCGAATGTCTGCAAGACTCGAAAGGAAATCGGGAAAAAGCAATTATCAAAAAACACCTCTCACATTTCCCGATTTTTTACCATACGCCGGACATTTCCAAAAGAACCATCGCCTTAATAGACCTTTACTCAAATTCCCACGGTTTACTTCTGCCCGACGCTCAAATTGCCGCTGTTTGTTTGGAATATGATTTGACTTTGATTACTTACAATGTCGGCGACTTCAAATTTATCAAAAACCTGAAATGGTTAAAGCCGAATATTTAAAAGAATCATCAGGGAAATTCCCGGAATGAAATTTATCGCGTCCGATCCCGAACCGATAAATCCGGCGCCTGTTCGCGCATTTTTGAGGTTTCTTGAAACTCGAGATCGCTTCGTTGGCAATGGCGACCGAAGCGAATTTCAGATCCATGGTTGTGATTAAGCTACGGAAAACTCGGTAAATTTCCGTTTTTCAGGCGAGTAAAAAGCAAGCACAATATCCTCTTTCGGCACGCCTTTTTCCAGCAGATAAGTTGCCACGCCTTCTTCCGTTCCGTCGTAGTGAATCCAGATTTTGCCGTTGATGATTTCAACGTCAATAACGGCGTAATTGTATCTTTTTGTTCCTTCAAAACCGTTGACCATCAATAAATAACGGTCGTGTGTGCGGTCAAAAACCGGTTTTTTTTGCAGAGAACTGTTGACGTACTGATGTTTTGCCCGGTAGCTGATTATCTCCTCAATGTAATCACGATATTTTTCTAAGTCAGCCATTTTACAATTCCCTCCTCACTTGCTCTGAAAATCAAAAGTTTTATAGCCAATTTTTCAAGCAAAAGCGTTTTCAGCGCATCGGAAAACTCATTGTCGAAAACCTCTTCTTCGATTGCCAAATAGAGCGTCCGATTTGCTTCAAATTCAGACATAACCTCCTGATACATAATAAACTGCCCGATTGCATCCTGGGTTTCGGCAATAATTGATCTACCTAGAAAACTCTTTACTTCAACTGCTATTTTATCATTTCCCTTTTCTGCCGCAATAAGTTTTTCAGCACCCAAATCAACGAATAAATCCGCTGAACCGAGTTTCATCGAATACGGGTCGTGTGTAATCGTCCAACCGTCTTTAACGAGGGCTTTCTTAACAATGTCGTGAAATTTATCTCTGGCCGGCATCTTTTTTCCAGTATTTTTTTCTTCGCACTAATTGAGAGGTTCGATCAGGCCGCGTTCGACGGCGACTCGCAAGGCTTGCGATTTTCTGAGGGTCGCCTCTTCATAAACTTCCATCATCGCATCGAGTTGTTTTTTTTCATCCTCGGTGAGTTCGCCTTCGCCGTTTTTTTCCAACAACTCATGCAAAACCTTTTGTTGTCCGGAGGGCATTTTGAGTTCGGCTAAAGCGAGAACTTCGGAATCAGAGAGTTTTTCAACATCGATTTCACCTGAAATTTTCTCCAGCCAGTCGGACAAAACCTCTTCGATCCGTTGTTTATTTCGGGTGGCCACAGCCTTCGCATAAAGCCAGACGTTTTCCGAAACTGTGAGCGTGATTTGCTGATCCATTTCAAAGCCATTTTAGCACAAATTTTATTTGCCCTTAATGAATTTTGGCAAGCGAATGATTTCCGCTGGAAAAAACGAGGCCCGCGCCGGGACCGAATGGTTTGCGCGGGCCTTTGTGGCTCAACCGTCCTTTGCGGCCGGTCGAGGAAACTTTTTATCTCAATGGGTGAACGCCGGCGATCAGCCCGTGTTGGTCATCCATTGCGATCTGTCCAGTCTGGCCAGCCAGGCCAGCCAGGCGTAGTTGGAGGCGGTGACCATCATTTGGGCATGAGTTCCGGTCAGCGCGGTCAGCCCGCCGCCGGCCGCGTGGCCGATCGAATTGGACCCGGCGGCGTCCCCGACGAAGTGAGACATCTCGTGAACGACCAGATCGGCCATATCGACGGGCGAAAAGGAAACGATGTTCGGCGTACAAAAATAAATGCCCCGGAGAGCGAAATTCGGAGTCCCGCCCCTCATATCGGTATTTGATTTGTGAAACCCGCCGTTAAAGGTAAAAGCGTTGCACGACAAACCGGTAACGGCAACCCCGTCGGCGACCGTTGCCGGACGAAACAACATTTTCGCCTGATGGATGACCTGCGGCATGAAATTGTATATTTTGTCGAGCCGCTGCATCGCCGCCACCGGATCGGACGCATCCCTGACCTTGAAGCATCTGTTCACCAGATCATTCGCCTGCTCAAATTTTTTATTTCGATGCCCGTTGTTAAAAGCTATAGCCTCGGCCAGCCGCCGCTTGGCCGCCAGCACTCCTCCCAAGGCGATCGTCAAACTCGCCATAACTCTTTTCATTACCTCTGCCGGATTGCTTCCGGGTCCTGCCATTTTTTTTATTCTCCTTCTAATTTAATTCTATTTTTCCAAATTGATCTATTCCGTTTGATGTGTTCGATCGAGGAATTACAATCGCCATAATTTATCTCCGCGCGGAGGGTTATTCATGCCTGAAAGACGCTTAAATCTTCACTTTTTTGCGAAATTACGGGCGACTCGCCGAGAACCGGAGTGAGTTGATCGATTTGTTTATGAATCCCGAAGAGTGGGTAAGATAGAGAAAGAGTAAAACAAAGACTCTTAACAAAACCCGTTATCTAAATTCAGAACTTTCGGTCCCGGCGGCCTTTTTTCGGTAGAAATCCTGCAGAACAAAAAAGGCTTTTTTCTTTTCCCCCTTGTCCGAGATGAGTCCCTTTCGGTTCCAGCCGTCCTGGATTTTGGGCAGATGTCGGCGGGGAGATCTGAAATCGGCCAGGATCCAGGGCGAAAATCCCTGAAGCTGACCGATCCGGCCGATCATCTGCAAAGTTTCGAGATAAAGCGATTCCTGATATTCCTCGGACCAGCGGGTG
>JAWKHL010000002.1:0-856769 GCA_041394845.1 Pyrinomonadaceae bacterium
CTCCGGCACAATGCGGATTCGTGCGTTTCGATGCCGGTTACGTCGAATTTGTATTCAGCGTCAAGATCGCGGTAGTTCTTATTGAGACTCCAGCCGCTTTGGGGAATGACTCCGATGCCGCGCCAGGCCCGGTCTCTGGTTTCAAAAACATCTCTCAGCATCTTTTGCGCCGCCGTGTTGCCCTCGAAAGTGACGACCCGGTTGTAGGCGTTTTCGACCTCAAAGGTCCCGCTCTCAAGATGCGTTACCGCCCGGCGGATTCCCTCCAGAATGTCGAGCGGTTCGAAACCGGTGACGATGATCGGGATCTTGTATTTTTGCGCCAGCGGCGGATATTGCGAAAACCCCATCACCGAACAGACGTGTCCCGCCGCCAGAAAAGCCTGAACCCGGTTGGTCGGCGATTCCATGATGGCGGCGATCGCCGGCGGAACAAGCACGTGCGAAACCAGCATCGAAAAATTCTTCAGATTCTGCCGTTTGGCCTGAAAGACTGCCATCGCGTTGGCCGGCGCGGTCGTTTCGAAACCGACTCCGAAAAACACGACCTCTTTATCGGGATTTTCCCTGGCGAAACGAACCGCATCGAGCGGAGAATAGACGGTGCGAACATCGCCGCCCTCGCTTTTGATCCGGAACAGATCCTTTTCGCTGCCGGGAACCCGGAGCATATCGCCGAACGAACAAAAGATGACGCCGGGGCGGGCGGCGATCGCCAGCGCCTTGTCGATCAGTTCCAGAGGCGTAACGCAAACCGGACAACCCGGGCCGTGGATCAGTTCGATGCCGTCGGGGAGGAGTTGATCGATCCCGTTGCGGATGATCGAATGCGTCTGTCCGCCGCAAACCTCCATAATGGCCCATTTTCGGGTCGTGATGGTCTTTATCTCATCGAACAGTTTTTTGGCCAGTTCGGGATCGCGGAACTCTTCTAAATACTTCATTTTCCTTCTCCTAACCCTTATTGAATTTTCAGTTTGCCGGAGCGGACGAGGAATTCTCAACGCCCAGTTCCTCTTCGAGCATTCCCAGATCGCGGAACATCTGCAATTTTTCCAATGCGGATTTTTCATCGAGTTTTTGAATGGCGAAACCGACGTGAACAATTGCGTAATCGCCGACCTCGGCCTCGGGCAGATATTCCAGACAAACCTCTTTGGTGATGCCGTCGAAATCGATCTTGCCCATCCGCGTGTCGTCCGCCTCGTAAATCTCTTTAATTCGTCCGGGAACCGCTAAACACATAAAATTTTTCTCCAAATGTTTTGAGTCCACGTTTTAGCGCATAAACGCCCGCTAAAACGTGGCGAAAAAGCCGCCTGAAGGCGGGACTCAGAACTCTTTATACCTGCTCCGACCGGCCACAACCGCCTGTCCGAGCGCCAAACCGCCGTCGTTCGGCGGGACTTTTCGATGCGTGAAAACCTCAAAATCCCGGTCGCTCAAAAGCCGGATCGCCCTTCGAAGCAAAACGACGTTCTGAAAACAACCTCCGCTCAAAGCGACCCGATTGAGGTTGAATTTTTCGCGCATCATCAAACTCAATTTCAGGATCAAACCGGCCGCCGCATTGTGAAATCCGGCCGAGATCAAAGGAACCGGCACCGCATTCAAAACGTCTTCGGCGACGGCTTTTATCATATTTTTCCAATCAATCAGGATTGTATCACGTTCAATCAGATCAAATTCATAGCTTTGCCCGGCCTTCTCATCGAGCATCGCCTCAAATTCGATCGCCGCCTGCGCCTCGTAGGTTATCTGCTGACGAACCCCGGCCAGAGCGGCGACCGCATCGAAAAGGCGGCCGAAACTGCTGGTCGGAACGACGTTCAGATCATTTTCAAGTTGTTTGGCCAGAATTTTTTGCTCCGTCCGGGAACAAAATGAAACGCAATCGAGCCGTTCATCCCAATCGACTCCGGCTTCGCGCAAAAGGCTGAGGGCGACGCGATACGGTCTTTTGATCGAAGCGTCGCCACCGGCCAGCGGGAAATAATTCAGGTGAGCGGCTCTTTCAAATCCGCCGTAACCGCCGACCAGAACCTCGCCGCCCCAGATCGCACCGTCATCGCCGAAACCGGTTCCGTCAAATGCAAACCCGATGACCGGTTCGTCCGGCAGAACGTTCTCCGCCATCACCGAAGCGATATGAGCGTGATGATGCTGAACCTCAAAAATCTCCGCGCCGATTTTTCCGACCGCCTCTCTGGCCCAGTTCGAAGATAAATAGCCGGGATGTTTGTCGCAGGCGATGATCTCCGGTTCGACCCGAAAAAGAGCCTTCATCTGCCCAAAGGATTTTTCAAACGACTCCAGAGTTTCCAGGTTTTCCATATCCCCGATATGCTGGGACATAAAAGCGAAATTCTCCCGCGTCAGACAAAAGGCCGCTTTCAGTTCCCCGCCGACCGCTAAAATGTTGGGGATTTCAAAGGGAAGTTCGACCGGGAACGGAGCGTAACCCCGGGAACGGCGAATCGGGATTATCTGGGATTTGGGATTTGGGATTTCGGATCTCGGATTTCGGATCTCGGATTTTGGTTCCGAGATTGACAGATCCGAGATCCGAACGACCGAATCGTCGCATTGAACGTAAATTTCGCGATTGTGAAGCAAAAAGGCATCGGCCAGATGCGAGAGTTTTTCCAAGGCCTCGCCGTTGTCTTTGACGATCGGTTCATCAGTAAAATTGCCCGAGGTCATGACCAGCACGTCGGGCGGCGGACAATTTTCATCAACCGGTGCGAACAGCAGAAAATGAAGCGGCGAATAGGGCAGCATGACGCCCAGAAACTGATTGTTCGGGGCGATCAGTCGGCTCAGATCCGAGCGTTTTTTTTTCAGAAGGACGATCGGACGCTCTTTTCCGATCAGAATTTCCTCTTCCGCCGGATTTATCTCAACCAGTTTCCGGGCCGTTTCCGGATCCCTGACCATGATCGCGAACGGTTTGTCGATCCGCCCCTTTCTTTCGCGCAATTTTTGCAAAGCCGCATCGCTTCGGGCATCGCACGCCAGATGAAAACCGCCGACGCCTTTGACGGCGACGATCTGAGCTTTTGTCAACGCTTTTTGGGTCCGACGGACGGCCTCGGTTTTTTCCGCCATCCGGTCGCCGCCGCTCGCCGTTCCGATTTCAAACCGGAGGTTCGGACCGCATTCGGGGCAGGCGGTCGGTTCGGCGTGAAATCTCCGGTCGAGCGGATTTTCATATTCGGCGCGGCAGGCCTCGCACATTTCGAACTCGCCCATCGTCGTCATCGGCCGGTCATAGGGAATGTCTTTGATGATGGTAAAACGCGGGCCGCAGTTGGTGCAGTTGATAAAAGGATAAAGATAACGCCGGTCGCCGGGGTCGAACATCTCCCGGAGGCAATCGGCGCAAACGGCGACATCGGGCGAGACGGGCGTGAACCGCTCGCCCTCACCGTCGCTTTCGATGATCCGGAAATCGCTGTAATTGGCGGGGTCGGAATAGTTTTCAAACTCGACCGATTCGATAAATGAGAGCGGCGGCGGGTTGGTCTTTATCTCATCGATGAACTGCCGGATGGAAACGTCCTGACCTTCGACATCGATCAGGACACCTTTTGCATTATTAAAAACCTGACCTTTGAGCGAACGGCTTTGAGCCAGAGAATAAATAAAGGGACGAAAACCGACCCCCTGAACGATTCCCTTAACCAAAATTTGAGTTCGCGTGGTCATTTTTACTGTAAAGGCCCGGCAAGTTAAATCATAGGGCTTTATTTTACGACCGGAACTTTTTTTCGGCCATTCGTAATACCCTTTGAGATCCGCCAGTCAAGAAAAAATTGCACCGGCGGTTTTCTCATCAAAACCGACAAAGCAGAAAACCGACATCGAGTTCTACGCCGAACTCGTTATTTCGCTGTCAAAAAATCGGCCTCTTCGCTTTTTTTCCGTCCGGCTTGCAGAAAATCGATCCACCCATCCATTCCCTCGCCGGTTTTCGATGAAAGTTCAAACACCTTCATTCCCGGACGCACCGATTCGATGCTGGCCCGGGCCTTTTCAATGTCGAACTCGACCGCCCCGGCGATGTCGGTTTTGGTGATGACGGCGATGTCGGCCGTGTTGAAGATGGTCGGATATTTGAGGGGTTTGTCCTCGCCTTCGGTCACCGACATCAAAACCACCCGCAACTGCTCGCCGAGATCGTAGCTCGAAGGACAGACCAGATTTCCGACGTTTTCGATGAACAAAAAGTCCAGTTCGTTCAAATCCCAGTCTTCCAGAGACTTTTCGACCATCGCCGCTTCGAGATGACAGACCGTTCCCGTGATGATCTGCTTGGCCGGAACTCCGGCGCGGGCCAGACGCATCGCGTCGTTTTCAGTCTCCAGATCGCCGACCAGCGCGGCCACCCGAAAATCTTCTTTCAAGCGAATCAGCGTCTTCTCCAGAAAAGCGGTTTTTCCCGAACCGGGACTGGAGACCAGACTGACCGTAAAGACGCCCGCACGGCGAAAACGCTCGCGCAACCCGCGGGCCAGCAAGTCGTTTTGCTTGAGGACATTTTTTCTGACTTCGATCAGTCTCGGTTCGCTCATCAAACGATCTCCAATGCCGTAACTTCCAATTCCTTCCCCTGCACGATTTCCGGCGCCGCTTTCCGGCACACCGGACAAAACAGCCGATTGATCGAGTCCAGCGTTTGATCCGCCTCGCATTCCCGGCAATGGACGACGACCGGAACATCTTCGATGACCAGTCGCGCGCCTTCCAATAAAGTTCCCTGACACGCCACTTCCCAGGAAAAGAGCAGAGCCTCTTTGACCACACCCGAAAGCCGCCCGAGTTTCAGATAAAGAGCATCGACCCGGGTTCCGCCGTTTTTCATCACTTCGTCGGTAGCCATCTCGATCATACTCATGGCGATCGATAGTTCATGCATAATTGTCGGCTGTCGATGGTGGTGGTCGGCGATCAAAGATGAGAAAAAAAATTTCTGATCACCGATCACTGTTCACCGATCACTGTTTACGTCCGACCAGATCAAAATTGAATTTCAACTCGTCTTTGAGTTTCAAGGCTCCGGCGGCGACCGACACAAGCTTGATCCCGTAGTTTGTTTGCTTGATCGAAAAATCGCCCTTGGCCCGCAAACTGTCTCCGTCCAACGTCAATTGGGCCATGATCCAGATCCCGTTCTGGGTTTGCCCGTGCAAAGTCAGATCGCCGATGATCTTCGCTTTGTAGCGACCGGGAATGATCCGCGTCGTCGTAATGCTGGTGCTTTGGAAAACTATTTCGGGAAAACTCGAAGTTTCCAGCACATCTTCGTGCATTGTCCTTTCGACTTCTTTTACGTCTTTTTCCTTGACATTGTCAATCACCGCCAGCGATCTGGCGTCAACCTCGATGCGGAGTTCGGCGTTGTCAAAAGTTTCCGGAGAAAATTTCGCCTCGCCCTTAAAATCCCGGATTCCGACGGTCGGATCATGACCTAAACCTTTAAGCAGACCGGAAGCGAACGCCTGCACCGTGAACGTGCTTTCGCTCGCGTCCAATTCGTATTTTTCTAAATTTTCACTCATGCTTACATTGATCTCAATTTCATATAACGCTGAACATCTTCCCCGATGGATGAAACATCAACTCCGAATTTACCTTGCAGATCGGGTAAAACCGAAGAAACCCCGGCGCTGACGGCGTTGCGGACATTTTTGTTCGTCATGACCAATCCTGCACCGAGAACTATCAAAGCTATGCCTCCCATCAAATAAAGCGTATCTTTGTTGTCCGAAGAATCGTTGTTATTTTGTCCCATTTCATTTCTCCTAATTTTTTAATTACCGAATTAATGATTTATCCAACCGAGGCGTTCCGATTTAACGCCAGCCGTCCGCCGGACTCAAACTGCCGGCGAACTTTCTTCAAATGTCGCCACCGCTCGAAAATTTCCGACCCGTCGACAACTTTTTTTCCTTTTTTCAAACCTTATGATCCCGTCGAATTTTTTCGGCGGAAAGATCTTTAACCGCCCGCCACCACCTTGACCTCGTATTCATCGTTGATCTCGGCGATCAGCGAAACGATCCGCTCGACCGCCCTTTCGACCGCCGCTTCAACCGGACGGCTTAACCCCATGAGTCCGTGTTCTCCGCCGAGCGTTTCCGGTTCACAACCGATGACCAAAAGCCGGCCGAATTCAGCTCCCATTCCTTTGGCCATGCTCAAAACCTTCATCGGATTCAATCCGTGAGTGTCGACCATGGCGTTGTTGGTCTGCGGCCCGTCGATCTCGCTCAGATCCGGTTCGAAGACGTATATGGTGCCCGGCGTCTCGCCCCTCTGCATGGCATCGACGAAGATCGTCACGTCGTAGCCGTCAACCAGAGCGAAGGCCAGATCGAATCCGCGGATGCCAAAATCGACCAGTTTCACGTTTTCGGGCAATTTCCGTTTGGCCAGATATTTGGCCGCCTCGACCCCGAAGGCGTCGTCGCCGTGAAAGATATTCCCGATGCAGGCCAGCAATATGCTCGGCAAAACGGTCATCAATCGACCTCCTCAAATCCTTCGGGCAAAAAGGGCTCGACCTCTTCGACCGTAAAAAAGAAACGGTGTCCGGGCTGTCGGAGCATTCCCATGTCCCGGCCCGGATCATCTTCCAGAACAACGGCCAGATGGATCTTGTTTTCGTAATCCTGCTCGATGGCTTCGATGACGGCGGTTTTTCCGGCCAGAGCGATGTCGAAAATGTCTCCGCCCTGACGCGGTTTGAGCCGGACGATGTCGCCTTTTTTGACCGGGACGCCTTTGATCTCGACCGTCTCGACCGGCGTTTTGTCTTCGAGTAAATGCCAATTCAATTCGTCCATCTCAACCACCCGCCGCTTCGGATGTATCCTCCTTTTTTTCAAAAGCACGGGGTTCGCGCAGAGTCCCGTGCATCTTCATCAATTGCTCCGCCGTCATATTTTCGGTCCGCTCCAGAATTTGTCTCGCCCGTTCGTCCACGCCCACCATCTCGCGCTTTTCCTCGTCGGTCATGGTCATGATCCGAAGAGTCAGTATTTCGTCGATCTCAGCTCCGTCAAACAGATCACCCGGACTTTCGGGAGCGATCTCCGGATAATCGTAAAGAATGATCGGCGACGACAAAATGCAATCCCGTTCATCGCCGTTTTCGCCGATGAGAACCGGAAAAGTGCCTATGTTTTCACAATTACCGGCGGCATCCCGAAATTTTCCGGGCGGTTCGAGCAGAGATACGAATTGGCCGCCCGTTGCAAAAAGAACCGTGTGCGCCGAGACCAGCGAATGCGCCAGCGCTTCATCGCGCGTTCTGTTTTCGGCTTCCTCAAACGGGGTCAGATTAAAAAGGCGGACCCGAATTTTTCGCAGACCGGAAGTCGCCGTTCCATTTTCCGGATCTTCTCCGTCAATCATCTCCAGATCGATGCGTCCTTCGATCTTTCTCGTCGCCCTGACGATCCTTCCGGCGATCCGGCCGTTTTCATCTTTTAGTTCTTCGATCTGTTCTTTTGCCGGAAAGGAAAATTTCAACTCCTGCGGCACTTTTCTAAGATCACCGAGCTTGATCTCCGGAATTTCGGCCTCGCGTTCGACCGCCTCCTGCCAGGTCTGAAAAATCTTGCCATCCATCTCCATCGATGCGACGGAACGGAATTCTCCCGATTCTTCGTCAAGCCGATGGATCTCGCGTTCGGACAAATGGAGAAAACGAATTTTTACGGAAAGACGGGAATCATAGTTTCCGGCGATCAGGCATTCGGTCTGCATCTGCCATTTTTCGGTTCCCCGCTCGGCCAGACTGTAGCTTTCCGGCGTCAGAACCCCGAAGTTGAAACGCTGGCGGTTTTTGACGGCCGAGGCCCGGTACGGATAGAGCATATAGCCCTCGTAAAGGACCGCATCGGCTATTTTTTTGACAAGTTCAGAATTCATCGGCTTATCAATGTACTTGCCCGTCGAGATCGATCTGGCCGTCGTCGGGAAGCGCTTCTTCGGTCGGGGGAATTATTCTTTCCAAAGTCTGCTCCCAGGTCGGAATGGCGTTTCTCACCTTGTATTGGTACAAAAGGTCGAAGACGTCGCGCCGGAGGCAAAGCCAGGCGTTGTTGGGATAATAGATTTCCATCATATCTTTCCAGACCCCGACCGGCAGACGATATTTTGTTTCCTTCGTCCAGGAAATCTGTCCGACCTGTAGCATCCCGCTTATCCCGGCGTAAAAGATGGTCCCGCTGAACTGAAAAACGATTGGAATTTCGCCGTCTTCGAGAGCGGCAAAATACTTGGTGGCGGCGATATTAAAATCGAACGTGCAATGAACCGGCAAATCGGCCACGATGCTGTCGGAAAAACCGGGAACCACGGTGTTGGTATGAGTCCAGAGCATCGTTCGCAATGTCTGGCTCCAACGCCCCGGCTCGTCAAACAGATCCCGCAGACGCTTTTGTTCATCGGGGCTGTAGCGGCGGCGGGTCGCTTCGATCTGGATCTGGCATTGCAATACGATCGTGTGAATCGCCTGTTCGGGTTTGGTATTGTCAATTTTCAGTTTGAAGATCATCTGCGGGTCCGCCGCATATCGCAGAGGTTCGGCGCCCACGATTTCAAAATTCAGATCCGGCATAAGCAAACAGGTAAAAGACAAAAGAGAGGGTTAATGTTTGTCTCTTACTTTTCCACCCTCGCTTGTTTTTTCAGTTCCGTAAAAAATTTGGTGATCTCCTCCCACACCTCCGAACCGCCTCCCAGTCCCTGCCAGTAAGCCCGGATCAAACCGGTCAATTCGTAGCATTTATCGATCGGAGCGATGAAATGCTGGGGATCGTCCTTTTTAACCCGGTTGACCAGCAACGCTTCGGTGTCCTCTTCCAAACTTTTGAGAACCGGATTCGCCTCGGTTATCTCGTTCCACGATTCAAGCGGCAGAAGCGATTCGGTCGGCCCGGCCGGACTCGGGTAAAAGGCCACCACCCGACCGACCGAACCGCTGTAAAAAAAGAAGGCCATATTGATCGGGATCAAAAGGCTCTCCCAACCGGCGTCGGTCATTTTGAAATCTTTGAGAAAGCGAATCGAACGCGGAATCCGGCGGTATTTACCGTCGCCGGTGAAAAACAGCATCGAACAGGCTTCACAGGAACAGACGATCGCACGACTGACCGGATCGATCAGATGCTGGTGCATCCGACCGAGTTCAACCTTGCACAACTCGCATTTTTCCGCCGGCTTTCGTTCGCGGATAAAACTCCTCAATTTTGTAAAAGCATTGTTGCGCTGCGATAAATACATAAGAAGATTTCAAATTTAAGATTTCAGACCGCTAATTCCGGATTTCGTTTTCTGAAATTTGAGATCTGAGATCAGTTTTTCAGCCCGGCAAAGCGATTCTGGCCTGCCCTTTTTCGACCAAGAGCGGGAACGGTTCAAGATAGAGATCCGGTTTGTCCAAACCGCGTCCGGCCCGCATCACGTCAAACCGGCCCTGACACGACGAACAGATCAGAGCCGTTTGATTCATTGAAGAATTCTGCATGGTGTTCCCGCATTCGGGACAAATATGGTTGTAAGCGTAAAACGTCTCGCCGATCCGGCAGAAAATGACCGGTCGCTCGGAAACTTCGATCGTCTTGACCGCCCCGTCGGCGATCGAGACCAATCCGTCCACTTTCTTCCAGCCGTCGTCCCTCGCGGCCCCGTTCTTTCCGGGCGCTTTTTCTATCTGGATAAATGGCGAAAGGGGGTTTTCCTCGACCACGCCCTCCACATAAAGGGCGGTTATGTCCGGCGCGAATTCGTAGATCGCTTCCTCAATTGCCAGTTTCAGAGTCATCGCCGACGAGGCGCATCCGTCGCAGCTTCCCCGCAGTTTGAGCCGGACGGCTCCCTCGCCGGAAATGTCGAGCAGTTCGACGTTTCCCTTGTGCGATTGAAGATAAGGGCGGACCTTGTCGAGCGCTTTCATCACCCGGGTTCCGATATCAAGAGGATGCAGGCCGTAAAGCAATAACAGACTCTCCGCCATCTCGTCTTCGGCGATCCGGTCGATGATCTCGCCCCCCTTCGGACCGCTTTCGTAGGCGATTTCCATGATCCGCTCGATGCCCGTGGCGTTCATTTCCATCAGGCATTGCATCAATTCGACCGCACTGGCCCGCACGTTCGGATCGGCCGAAGTTTCAATCGTATCAACCAATTCCTCGATCCTCTGGAGGCGCTGTTGAAATTCCTTTTTATCAGACATAAGCAATATAAAAACAGATTACACGGAATTTCTGGATTATATCAGAATCTGAGTTAGGCAGTCCGCGTAATCTGTTTTCTTGTTTTCCTCCCGCGGCTCAAACCTGCGTACCGAACATCGGGGAATGATGTTGTTCGATCAGTTTTCCTCCACTGTGGTACATATGGACACCACATGGCAGACACGGGTCGAAACTTCTGACGGCGCGCATAATATCAATGCCTTTGAAGTTGTCCGGGCCGTTTTCCTCGAAGATCGGCGTTCCCTGCACCGCATCTTCATATGGTCCGGGGGTTCCGTAAACGTCGCGCGGATTGGCATTCCACGGCGTCGGCGGATACGGGTGATAGTTGGCGATCTTGCCGTCGCGGATGACGACGTGATGCGACAGAACGCCGCGGACCGCCTCGTGAAATCCGCAGCCGATGGCTTCGTCCGGGACTTTGAAATCGGTCCAGGTTTCCGTCCTTCCGGCGTGCAGCTCGTTCATCGCCTGTTCGCAGAAATACAAAGCACAGGCGGCGGCATAGGCTTGAAAATAGGTCCGGGCCCGGTCGCGTTCGATGGCGTTCGACCATTTCGGCACCTTCCATTCGAATTCGACCTCGGGCTTGGTCGCCGACTTCGGCAGATAGATCTTGACGCTGTTGCCGGTCGCCTTGACGTAACCGATGTCAACAAGGCCGGCCAGAGCCGTCGCAAATAAACGGGCGAAGGCTCCGCCGCCGGTGTCGAGAGCGAGATTCTTCCTGTCGCTCTGCTCGCCTTCGTGGAACCAGCGGGGCGACATCACCCAGGTGTAATTACCGTCAAAATCGCGTTTCTGCGGTTTCGGGATGGTGGTTTGATTCCACGGATGATTCTGGTCGATCTTGTTGCCGAGCGGATCTTCCTTGACGAAGGTTTCGGAATTTTCCCACCCTTCGTAATAGGAACTTCCCAGAAGAATCCGCATATTGACATTGATGTCCACCAGATCCGTCGTCACCAGTTGACCGTCAACCACGACGCCCGGCGTCACATACATGGCCCGGCCCCAATCCGACATGTTTTGATATTTGTAATCGCAGATATCCGGATTGTTGAACGATCCCCAGCAACCGAGCAGGATGCGGCGGCGACCGACTTCTTCGTAACCGGGCAGGGCCTCGTAGAAGAAGTCAAACAGATCGTCGTGAAGCGGGACGCATTTCTTCATGAACTCGACGTACCGCATCAGGCGAACCAGATAATCCGTAAACAGCTGAACGGTCGGAACCGTTCCGACGCCGCCCGGATAAAGGGTCGAAGGATGGACGTGTTTGCCCTCCATCAAGCAGAACATCTCTCGCGTATAGCGGCTCGTCTCCAGCGCCTCGCGGTAGAACTCGCCGGTAAACGGATTAAGGGCGGTCATAATGTCGGAGATCTTTTTATAACCGTGTTTATCGGCGTTCGGAGCATCGGTGTGAGTGGCTTTTTCCCAAACGCTCGGGTTGGTCTCCTTGACCATCTGTTCGCAAAAATCGACGCCCACCAGATTGTCCTGAAAAATGTTGTGGTCGAAGATATATTCGGCCGCCTCGCCGAGGTTGATGATCCATTCGCCGAGCGGCGGGGGATGAATGCCGAAAGCCATATTCTGCGCATAGGTCGCGCAGGTGGCGTGATTGTCCCCGCAGATACCGCAGATCCGGCTGGTGATAAAATGGGCGTCGCGCGGGTCCTTGCCCTTCATAAAGATCGAATAGCCGCGAAAGATCGACGAGGTGCTGTGGCATTCCACCACCTCTCTGTTCTCAAAATCAATTTTCGTATAAATACCGAGACTTCCGACGATCCGGGTGATCGGGTCCCAATTCATCTCGACAAGTTTTCTTTCCGTTTCTGTTGCTGTCGTCATTGCCGTTAGCTCCTTATCTTAATAATGTTTTGGCCGATAACCGGTGGTTAGCTCCGCGCGCGAATGACGCCACTTCGGCTCTTTGTTCAAAGTGCTGTTGGTCATACTGCGCAGAGCGCTGATTCCCTTGCCGTAAAGACCGACCGCCGTCGAGGAGATTTTGGCTCCCGGCGGTTCGTCCATAAAGGGCATGAATTTGTCGGGAAATCCGGGCATCGTACAACCGATGCAGATCCCGCCGACGTTCGGGCAACCGCCGACGCCGCCCGTCCAGCCGCGTTTCGGAACGTTGCAATTGACGACCGGGCCCCAGCAACCCAGTTTGACTATGCATTTCGGCGAACCGTATTCTTCGGCAAAATCGCCCTGTTCGTAATAACCGGCGCGGTCGCACCCTTCGTGCACCGTGGCTCCGAAGAGCCATTCGGGGCGGCCGACCTCATCGAGCGGAATCATCGGCGCCAGACCGCTCGCCTGATAAAGCAGATAAAGGACCGTTTCCATGAAATTATCCGGATGGACGGGACATCCCGGGACGTTGACGATCGGAATACCGGCCGCCGATTTCCAATCCCAACCTAAATAATCCGCCAGCCCCATACAGCCAGTCGGATTGCCTTCCATGGCGTGAATTCCGCCGTAAGTCGCACAAGTTCCGATCGCGACCGCCGCCAGAGCCTTCGGCGCCAAACGGTCGATCCAATCGTTGGTGGGGATCGGTTGACCGGTGTCCGGATTGGTTCCGAGAGCCGCCCAGTAACCTTCGCCGCTGAGCTTCTCATTCGGGATCGAACCCTCGACGACCAGGACGAACGGGTCAAGTTCGCCCCTTTCGGCCTTATACCAATAATTCATAAATTCATCACCGTTCTCATAAGCCAACACCGGATTATGAAGGTGAACATTTGGGAGACCGGGAATCGCGCCTAATAGCACGTCTTCAATGCTCGGCTGAGTCGCATTCGTGACGGCGACCGAATCGCCGTCGCATCCCAACCCCGCGGTGATCCAAACGATATGGACATCGCTGACGGGCGGTTCTTTTTGTGTAACCCGACCATATGGAACTTCTTCTGCCATCTTTTGCCTCCTTTACAAAATTTTAGACCTGGCAATAATTCATTTTCTAAATATTCAGTAGTTTTTTACAGATTAATAGAGCCCAATTATCTGACATCAATGGGGAAATTGATATTCGCAAATCTACGTATTTTTCTCCGAACATCTACGTATTTTTCTTGATTGAATGCTCTTTTAAGGAAAACTGCCGGGATGATGGGTTTCATTCCCGGTTATCGGGCCAATCGCTGAGGTTCTCTGATTTGTTTTGACAAGTCCCGAACGATTTTTAATTTCGGGTCGGGGCTATTCCATCGAAATAATTCCCCGCCGGATCGCGTAGCGGGTCAGTTCGGCCTGATTGTGAATGTCGAGTTTGTTCATCAGGTTCGAACGATGGGTCTCCGCCGTCCGGACGCTGATTCCCAGACGTTCGGCGATTTCATTGTTGGTCAACCCCTCGGCCGTCAGATGAAAAACCTCCCGTTCCCTGGTGGTCAGGGTTTCGTATTTGTCGGTGGTCTTGGCCTTGATCATCTGTTCGTAAACATCGATCGCCCGGTCCGACAGCGAAGGGCTCAGATACCGATGGCCTTTTTTCACCTCGCGAATGGCCTGGATCAAATCAAATGAACCCTCATCCTTGAGAACGTAGCCGGCAACGCCGTTCGACAGCGCCTCCAGCACAAATCCCTCATCGTCATACATGGAAAGAATTATGACTTTGGTTTTCGAAGCCTGTTTGTTGAGTTGGCGGGCCACCTCCAATCCGTTGATGCCCGGCATCATCAGATCCAAAACGACGACATCGGGGCTAAGATCGGTGACCAGTTCCAACGCCTTGAGACCGTCAACCGTTTTGCCGATCACATTAAAATCGGTCTCTGCATCGAGAAGGGCGTGCAGTCCTTCCAAAACGATGCGGTGATCATCCGCCAGTACTATCGAAGTCGCTTCTTTTTTCATACGGAAGTTTTTCGGATTTTAATGCCTACTTCAAAATTTTTTCAAGCTCCCATTTGACCGTCAGGTGCGTTCCGTCCGAATTCGACCTGATCTGGAAAACCCCGCCCGACAACAAAGCCCGCTCCCTCATTCCGGTCAAGCCGTTGGATTGGCTGTCGGCAAAAACCGTCTCGACATCAAAGCCTTTTCCGCTATCATCTATCTCGATGGTCAGCGTTCTCTCATTGGCCCAAATATGAACCAAGGCCTCTTTCGAATCGGAATGCCGGGCGACGTTGGTCAGGCCCTCCTGAACAATGCGGAAGGCGGCCGTTTCCAGTTCCGGATCGAAACGGATTCCCTCGATTCCCGAATGCCGGAAATCGACCTCGACCTGTGTTTGAAGGGTATAAGCCCGAAAATGCCTTAGCAGAGCCGACAGCAGACCCAGATGATCGAGCGTCGCGGGGCGCAAATCGAGCGACAGTTCGCGCGTCCGGATTAGGATCTCATTGACCAGACTCTGCGCTTCGTCCAAACGGGTTTTGGCCTCTTCCTGAGGAAGCCGGGCGAGCATCTCCAGTTTCAGTTTCAGCCCCGTCAGGATCTGGCCGATCTGGTCGTGAAGTTCCAGCGCGATGGAACGCCGCTCGGCCTCCTGAACCTTGATCAGGCGACGCGACAAGACCCTCATCCGCTCGGCGTAATCGCGCAATGCCTGTTCGTTTTTCTTGCGTTTGGTAATGTCCCGGATGACGGCGATGACCAGATCGCCCGACTCCATCTTGACCGGGCTGAGCATTATTTCAACCGGAAATTCGCTGTTGTCCTTGCGCCGGCCGTGAAGCAAAAGGCCGGCCCCCATCGGACGCAGATGCGGGTCCCGGACGTATTTGTCGCGATGGGCCTGGTGGCGTTGGCGAAAATGTTCGGGGATCAGCACCTCCACCGGTTTGCCCATCAGTTCCTTGGGTTTATAACCGAACATTCTTTCCACCTGAGCGTTGACGCGTTTGATCCTTCCCCTGGTATCGACCACGACCATCGTATCGGGCGCGTATTCAAAGATCCCGCGAAGCATCTCCTCCTTGTTGCCGGCCTCTTCCTCCGCCCGTTTGAGTTCGGTGATGTCAAACCCGACCCCGTGAATGAACCACGGATGCCCGTCGGCGTGGCGAACCATCTTGACTTCGCATTGAAACCACATGGTCCGGCCGTCGCGGGTCAGAACCCTGTAGATCGAATGCAGCGGTTCGCCCGTCAAAAACATCTGAGCCACTTCCGAACTCCAGCGCTCCTTATCTTCCGGATGAACGTGTTTGTACCAGCGGACCGGATCGTTGAGCCATTCTTCCTGAGTAAAGCCGAGGGTCTTTTCGATTTGCGGACTGACGTAGGCTTCGCCGAAATCCTTGTCAAAAAACGCTATGAAAACGACCGCCGGAATTTGTTCGACCAGAATCCGGTAAGTGTCGGTAACATCGGGCAGATCGTGGCCGAAATCCTTGTGAGAGATTTTTTTGTTGACCAGATCCGACGAAAAAAACACCTCCGCCAGTTGGGTCAAAACTCCCTCCGATTCAAGCAGTTCCGTCGGCAGAGAGGTATCGGCGGACGACCATGAATGTCCGTTTTCCGATATTTTTTGTTCTCCTGAGGTCCGGGTTTTCATAAATCCTCAATCCACCAATTTTCAACGGGGAAAAAAGCCTGTCGAATCGGCGTCATCGGCGAAACTGCTTTTGCGTTCATCGCAGGGAAAAACAATCGCCCGGCCGGCTATTTCTTTTTCCCGCCTCCGTAATTTTCCGGTCGGTAACCGGAAGTCAGGTCTTTTCCCGGTTTCCGCCAGGCCGGCTCTTTATTGAGCGATGCCTGCGTATAGCGGCGCAATGCGTAAATCGCTTTGCCGTAGGTCATCACCGCCTGCGACGAGAGAAGCGATCCCGGAGGCTGTTCCATAAAGGGCATGAATTTGTCGGGAAATCCGGGCATCGTACAGCCGATGCAGATCCCGCCGACGTTCGGGCAACCGCCGACGCCCCCCGTCCAGCCGCGTCTTCCGACGTTGCACTGAACGACCGGACCCCAGCAACCGAGTTTGACTATGCAGTGGCGCGAGCCGTACTCTTCGGCGAACTGCGCCTGTTCGTAATAACCGCCCCGGTCGCAATTTTCGTGAATGGTTTCGCCGAACAGCCAGCGGGGACGCATCGCTTCGTCGAGCGGTATCATCGGCGAACGGCCGGCCGCCTGATAGAGCAGATAGAGCAGAGTTTCCGTCAGATTATCGGGCTGTGTCGGACAGCCGGGAACGCAAACGACCGGGATTCCGCCTTTTGATTTCCAGTCCCAGCCCAGATAATCGGCCAGTCCCATCGCTCCGGTCGGATTGCCTTCCATGGCGTGAATTCCGCCGTAGGTGGCGCAGGTCCCGACCGCCATCACCGCCCAGGCTTTTTGAGTCAGCCGGTCGATCCATTTGTTGGTCGGTATCGGCTGACCCGTTTTTTTGTCGGTTCCGAGAGCCGCCCAGTAACCTTCTTTTTTAATCTTTTCGTTGGGGATCGAGCCTTCGACTATCAGGATGAACGGGCTCAGTTTTCCGGTGGCCGCCAATTCCAGATATTCGATGTATTCGTCGGCATTTTCATAGGAATAAAACGGATTCAGAAAAAAGACTTCCGGGATCCCGGGCAGAGCGCCCAATACGATGTCTTCGATCCCCGGTTGTGTGGCGGATGTCAGAGCCACCGATTCGCCGTCGCACCCCAAGCCCGCCGTGATCCAAAGCACGGAGATCTTTTCAAATGACTGTGCCGACCGGGAACTCTTTTTTTGTTTCATAAACAGATTTCATCAAAGGATCGAAAATCGTCCCCGCAAATTTCAAAACTCCCGGGTTGAAAATCTATCCTTGGCCGATCATCGCCAAAATGTCCTCAATTTAGTGCCATGTCATTTTCTTTTGCCGATATTTTTTAAGACTAGCACAAAATTTCGACACCCGCCCGCTAATGCCGAAAAAGCCGGTTTTCAGAGAAGTTGAAAACTTAAGGTCCCGGATCATCAAAGCCCGCCCAACGCGAAGCGACGGCCGGGCCGGGAGCCTAAACGAATTGCGATAGAACGGGAAAAACCGGTAAATTCGGGCGGGCGCGAAAATGAGAATCTCGATGGTGTCTGAAGAACATTTGCAGAAAAAAAAGCGGGGCGACCTTTGCGAAAGGTCGCCCCGCTTTTTTTTCGTCAAAAATTGTCCCAAGACAAATCGTCTGAGGGATTATTTTCCTCCATTGGCGAGTTTGCCGATCAGAGTAAAGAGCGGCAGATACATCGAAATGACGATCGAACCGATGGTAACGCCGAGGAAGGCGATCAGGGCGGGTTCGATCATGGCGAGCAGGTCGGCGATCGCCGCATCGACTTCGTCCTCGTAAAAATCGGCGATCTTGCCGAGCATCGCATCCAGAGCACCGGTTTGTTCACCGACTCCGACCATCTGGCTGACCATTTCCGGAAAGACTTCGGTCGCTTTCAAGGGATCAACGAAACTTTCACCGCGCTCGACGCCGGCGCGAACCGCCAGAATGGCGTCTTCGACGATGACGTTGCCGGCCGTTTTAGCCGTGATTTCGAGCGATTGCAGGATCGGTACGCCGGATGAAAGCAGGGTCGATAAGATCCGTGAAAACCGGGCGACGGCGATCTTCCTCAAAATCCCGCCGAAGATCGGCAGTTTGAGCATCAGAGCGTCGATCTGATGGCGTCCGTTCGGAGTTTTGTAATAATATCGCAATCCGACCGTGCCGCCGATGATTCCCGCCAGAATGGCCAAACCTCCCCAACCGGCGATAAAACTGCTGATCGCCATAACGATCCGGGTCGGCAAGGGAAGAGATTCGCCCGGCCCGAGCAAGCCCAGAAAGATCTGCTCGAACTGCGGAATGACGACGATCATAATGATCGCCACCGCCGCTACCGCAACCAGAACGACGGCCGCCGGATAGATCGAAGCCGAGATGATGCTCCGCTTTAATTTGACCATCTTTTCGATCAGGGTCGAAAGACGTTGAAGAATCAGATCGAGCACACCGCCCGTTTCACCGGCTTCGACCATATGAGTGTAAAGCTGGTCGAAAACCTTGGGATGTTTTTGCAGCGAGGCGGCCAGCGTGGCTCCCTCTTCGACATTCTGACGAACCTGATGGAGAACGTCCTTGAAAAAGGCATTGGGCTGTTGCTCGGCTAAAATTTCGATACATGATACGAGCGGCAGACCGGCATCGATCATAACGGAAAACTGGCGCGTAAAAACGGCCAATTCCTTGGAATTAACTTTTTTCTTCGTACCGAGCTTCGGGATGCTGAATTCGCGCCCTTTTTCCGAGGCCTGCGTCATGACGATCTGTTCACGACGCAAGAGTGCGCGGAGTTCATCCTGATTGGCTGCCGTTTTTTCACCGGAAACCATTTCATTTAAGCGGTTACGACCTTTAAATACGTAAGTTGGCATTTGTTTATCTAAAGCTCCTGTTAAACTGGAATGTTTGTTTGTTTAGCGAACCGGCGGACGTTGGCCGATCGGTCGGCCCTGCATATAAGGGCTGGGATGCGATTTTTGAGAACCACCGGGGCTTTTTGCTCCGCCGTAGGCCTGATTCAAACCCGAGCCCCGATCAATCAATTCTTTCAGCTCATCGGTGTTGGACGAACGTTGCATCGCCGTGTCCAGAGTGATCAGACGCTTTTGATAAAGCGAGGCGAGCGATTGATTGAACGTCTGCATCCCGAATTTGTCCTGACCGGTCTGCATCATGGAATAGATCTGGTGAATTTTGTCTTCGCGGATCAGGTTGCGGATAGCGGCGTTCGGAACCAGAACCTCGAGAGCCATCGCCCGGCCGTCGCCCGATGCTTTCGGCAACAGGGCCTGACACAAAATGCCTTCCAGAACGAGCGAAAGCTGAGTTCTGATCTGCGATTGCTGACCGGCCGGAAAAACGTCGATGATACGGTTGATGGTCGAAGAAGCCGAATTGGTATGGAGAGTGGCGAACGTCAAGTGGCCCGTTTCCGCGATCCGGAGAGCCATTTCGATCGTTTCCAGGTCGCGCATTTCGCCGACCAGCACGATGTCCGGATCCTGACGAAGGGCGGTTCGCAGTGCGTTGGCGAAACCGTGCGTATCGGAAGCAACCTCGCGCTGATTGACGACGCAGCTTTTATGATTGTGCAGGAATTCGATCGGGTCTTCGATCGTTAATATATGTTCGTGGCGTTCGATGTTGATCTTGTCGATCATCGAAGCCAGCGTGGTCGATTTTCCGGAACCGGTCGGGCCCGTAACCAGAATCAGCCCGCGCGGTTTGTTGCACAGATCGGAGACGATCGGCGGAAGACCGAGGGCGGAAAACGATTTGATCTCATAGGGAATCGCGCGGAAAACCGCGCCGACCGCGCCTTTCTGATTAAACAGATTGGCACGAAAGCGGGACATTCCTTTCAAACCGAAAGAAAAGTCGAGTTCGAGATTTTCCTCAAAACGATGCTTTTGCGCATCAGTCAATACCGAATAGGCGAGCTGTTTGGTTTGAGCCGGGGTCAACGGCGGAAATTCCTCAAGCGGTTGAAGATGCCCGTGAACACGGACTTGCGGCGAGCTGTGAGTCGTCAGGTGAAGGTCAGACCCGCCTAATTCGGTCATGCGGCGAAGCAAATCGGGGAGAGTAATCTGCATTTCCATGTTATTTACTTTCTGGTTTAAACTCATGCTTTTATACGGCGCTCCTGTTTTCGCGCGATTCCACTAATTTTTATTCTTCATTAGCAACTAAATTACTTACCGTCCGATTGCTGGCAACCTGAGTTGTCGGAGCCGAGCGGCGCTGAAGCGATACGATGACCTTTTCCGATTCCTCTTCGAGACGATCGGAGGCTTTGTCCGGCGCTTTGGTCGCCACGCTGTAGATCTTTCCTTCAACTTCGGTAAAGTAGTACATCCGGTTTTCCACCTGATTGTTGGAACCGGGCGCCTGAGCCACGACGACGTAAACTTTCTGACCGGCAACTTCCTTCTGATAATCGTTGACGACCCAGCCGTTTTCCCTGATCATTTCGTCGATGACCGTCCGGCGCAAAGAGGTGGTGGCGACACCGCCGACCGTTTTGACACGGCTGTTGTAAACCGGCGCGTCATTGACCGCGGGACCGACGACGGCGATGGCCGCCGAACCGAGTTGCGAACCGCTGTTGTCTTTGACCGTAAACTGAAGTTCTCCCTGAACAACTCCTTCGGATTTCCAGCTCTTCGGCGCGGGATTGCCCGACGGCAGAACGGTCGGAACCGGAGTCGAAGTCATCTGGCGTTGGGCGACTACGCGGGAACCGGAAGTTCTTCTGGCGCTTCTTTTTGCTTTCGAGCGGCTTCTTGAGTAGGTTCTTCTCTTGGCGGCGGTGCGGCGCGTTTTGGCGCGGTGGGCGCGGCGCACTCTGGCCAATCTGGCGCGGCGCAGTCTCGCGGCGCGGGCGCGACGAATCCGCGACCTTCTGGCGCGGCGAACCCTGGCGCGTTTTTTCCGCTTGGCTTTCGCGCGCTTAACCTGTTTTTGCTTGTTGTAGGCTCGCCACCACCGTTTCGAGTATCTTTTGACTTTTTTCTTTTTGTACTTGCGGTGTTTGCGCGAACCTGCTTCCGCAAATTCGGTTGCCAACGGGATGATAGTCCCGATTCCAATCAATAATGCCAGTGATAAAACTATTGCTCGTAGCATGTCATCCTCCCTAAATCTAAATAACCGTTTCTTTGACGACCTCTTCTATCGTCGTGATACCTTCGCGCAATTTGTAGAGTCCGGATTCGCGCAAGGTTATCATTCCAAGTTCGATTGCCTTTTTCCTTAACTCGATGGCGCTGGCGCCGATAATTATCAGTTCGCGCAGTTCATCGGTGATTTCCATAACCTCGTAAAGACCGACGCGGCCTTTGTATCCCGTGTTGTTGCAGGCGTCGCAACCCCGACCTTTGTAGGTTTTTATACTCGGAGCCTCTTCCGGTGAAAATCCGGTTTCGATCAGAGCCTCGACCGGAATTTTTTGCTCCTCCTTACATCCCGAGCAGACGCGGCGGATCAGTCTTTGCGCCTGAATGATATTGACGCTGGTGGCCACCAAAAACGGCTCGATTCCCATATTGACCAAACGCGAGATGGTCGATGGAGCGTCGTTGGTGTGAAGCGTCGATAAAACCATATGTCCGGTCAACGCGGCTTTGATGGCGATCTCGGCCGTTTCGAAGTCGCGGATCTCACCGACCAGCACGATGTTCGGATCCTGACGCAAGAATGAGCGCAGGGCGGCGGCGAAGTTCAATCCGATCTGTTCCTTCATTTGGACCTGATTGATGCCCGGCAGGTTGAATTCGACCGGGTCTTCCGCCGTCATAATGTTGGTTTCGGACGTGTTCAGCGATTGCAGTGCCGAATAGAGCGTGTTGGTTTTACCGGAACCGGTCGGCCCCGTCACCAGAACCATTCCGTACGGCTTGGCGATGTTGCGTTTGAAAAGTTCCAAACTCTGAGGCTCGAAACCGAGTTTGGTCATGTCGAGCATCAGTTTTTCCTTATCCAAAAGACGAAGCACGACCTTTTCGCCGAACAGGGTCGGCAGAGAGGAAACGCGGAAATCGAGTTCCCGCGAACGATTGTCGACCTTGACCTTGATCTTGATGCGTCCGTCCTGCGGCAGGCGCTTCTCGGAAATATCGAGTTTGGCCATGATCTTGAGACGGGAAATGAGCGCATCGCGCATTTTCATCGGCGGATGCATAACGTCATAAAGGACGCCGTCGATCCGGAAGCGGATGCGGAAATCTCTTTCGTAAGGCTCGATGTGGATGTCGGAAGCGCCGCGTCTCAAGGAATCGACCAGCAGGACGTTGACCAGGCGAACGACCGGAGCGTCTTCGCTGGCGCGGGCCAGCTCGGCCAGATCGATCTCGTCGTTTTCTTCGACCACCTCGAATTCGCCGGCTTCGCCCGAATCAAACTGAAAACGGTCGAGCGAAACGTTCAGATCCGATTCTAAAATTCTTTCTCCGCCGTTGGTTTCTTTTTTGGCCGCGGCCCCGTTGCCGTTGCCGTTTTTGCCCAATTTCGCGCTGATCTTTTCATAAGCGCTTTCTTCGGCGATGCTCAGCAGATCGATGGCGTTCGAAGTGTTGTAGTATTTTCCGATGGATTCAAGCAGCGATGTTTCGGACGCGATCACCGGTTCGACGTTCAAACCCGTCATAAACTTGATGTCGTCCATCGCAAAAACATTGGTCGGATCGGCCATTGCCAGAGTCAGCGTGGCGCCGACTTTGGAGATCGGCAGAACCGAATATTTCAATGCCACTTCGTGCGAAATTAATTTGATTGTTTCTTCTTCGATCTGAAAAAGATCCAAGTTGATCGAAGGAACTCCGTATTGTCTCGACAAAACAGCGGTGATAACGTCATCGGAAACGATTCCCAGCTTGACCAGGTTCGAACCCAAACGCCCACCGTTGCTACGTTGATACTCCAACGCCTCGCGCAGTTGTTGCGAATTTATTAAATTTTCCCGAACAAGGATTTCCCCTAATTTTGCTGACATTTATTTATGGATTTCCTCTTGATTGTAGGACTAGCAAAAGAAAATTTTGTTGTAGTTTTTGTTTAAAGAATTAACTGCTTGAGAGAACAGAGCAAACGATGACCAACATCGTTTAAGGAAATAATAAATGTTTATTGGAGATGTGTCAATATTTCTTTTAAAGATTTACCTGAGGTTGAATTTCAATATCCCTTTTAAACCTATGATCTTATGCAAAGCTGAGGTTTTGCTTTAAGTCGCTTGCCTGTCGTTCAGACCGAAGCCTTCGGACGCGCGAAAAAAAGCCGGGAGGAACGGAAAATTTTCCGTTCCTCCCGGCTTTTTTTCGCGCTCATTAAAGAACTACTTTAATTTTTGGCCGAAATTTTTTGCGGTTTCAGTTTCTGTGATTTCAGATCGTCCACCGCGCCTTGAATACCGTCTCTGAAAGAATGGTCTTTCGGAGCCATGTCAAGATAAAGTTGCATGTAGTTAAGGCTTTCCTGCTTCTGCTCCATGCTGTCGCTGGTATAGGCAAGAGAGTACAGGGCCAAACCAAGACCGCCGACCGCATCGGGATTGTCCGGAGCCATTTCGACGGCTTTGCGATAAGCCGCAACCGCGTTTTCAAGATCGCCGACCGCCGTCAAATACTGTCCCAGATATACCTGTGATTTGTTTTTTTTCTCCTTATCGGGTTCCGAAGCCACGTACTTCTCCATCAACATTTTGACGTCATCCTTGATGACATCATTGGTCGTGTCGGTTCTGATCATCAATCGAACCGTGTCGTTGACCCCTTTTAAGGTTTCATTTTTGGCCGCCTCATAATTCTTCTGGTCGGAAATATCGGCCGTATTGGCGTTTTTCGAAACCGTCCAGGCTTTGTTGTAAGAGGCAAAAGCATCTTCAAAGTCCTGACGAACTTTGGGAAGCAACTCCTTCTTTTCAGCCGGATCTTTGGAAGTAACCATCTTGTTGTAATAGGCTACGGCCCGCTCTTTGAGGGATGCGCCTTTATTGTTGAGCAAGGTCGGGGCGCTTCCGACAAAATCGGGGTTGGCATTGATGCCTTCATCGAATTTGGCAATCGCCATGTCGTAATCTTTCTTATTGAAAGCCTCTACTCCCGCTTTTAAGGCCGCTTCGACCGTTGCGTTCGTGGATTCGATCTTTTTGTTCTTGGCCTCGACCTCAGCCACATTTTTCTCATACTCTTCCTGAGCTTTTTTATCCTCGGCGCTCATTTGACCGGTGCTTGCCTGAGTCAAGACCTGCCTTACTTCTTCTTCCGTCAGACGCTTTCCGTCGCCTTCTTTCATCTGAATTTTAACGCGGTCGGATCCTTCCCCTCCGGGCCTTATGTTCTGAGAGAGCATCGGGCCGAGGCCGGCTTTGCTGACCGATACCACATAAGTTCCGCCAAGCTGAACACCGGCAAAGGAAAAGTGGCCGTTCTTATCGGTCTTGTCCGTCATCCCTCCGCCTTTTTGATCCACCCGGAAAACCTCGACCAGAGCGTCTTCGACCGGTTCGGTCGAACCGTCGGCCTTGACCATCTCGACCGTGCCGCTGATCGGCGCGGTCTGGCCAAAAGCCGCGATTGCTCCGGCCAGTAATAAGAACATTGATAGAATTATTAAAAAATAGTTTTTGCGAAACATTGGAATCCTCCGAAATTGTGTTAAAAATAAGTCTGCTGAAAACGCCCTTTTAAGATGCCGAACGCCAACAAAGAGTTGTTAGAAGTATCGCTTATTTTACCCCAAGTCTTCGGAATATTTGAAGCGGAAAAAGTTCATTTAACCAACATTTGATAAATTTAACGCTTGTGCTATCTTAATTTTTCCAATAAAGCCGTTGATCGTTTGCACTAAAGCAAATTTTACATTTACCTTTATCTTGAGGTTTGAAACAATAAATTTAACATTGGAACGATTATCCAAACGGATTTCGCTTTTCTCTTCTTCATTATTTAGAAAGAGAATTCAGAAAAAGGAAAGGTAATCCGAAATCCGAAATCCAAAATCCGAAATCCAAATGGGGGTTTTAATGACCGAAAGAATTTACAACTTCAGCGCCGGACCGGCCGTTCTGCCTTTGCCGGTTTTGGAAAAAGCCCAAAACCAGATGCTTTCCCTTGGCGGGATCGGGATGAGCGTGATGGAGATCAGCCACCGCTCGCGGTATTTCGACACGGTGATCAACAGCGCCCGAAACGGTTTGCGCGAATTGATGGAGATTCCCGATAATTACCAGATCCTTTTTCTTCAGGGCGGCGCCTCTCTTCAATTCTCGATGGTTCCGCTCAATTTTCTGAGGCCCGGTCAGACGGCTGATTACGTCATTACCGGAGCCTGGGGAAGAAAAGCGCTCAAAGAGGCCCGGAAATGCGGCGACCCTCAGGTCATCTTCTCCGGCGAGGAAGGCGACTACCGCTTTGTCCCGTTTCAGGATGAATTGAATTTTTCCGAAAACCCTTCTTACGTTCACTACACTTCCAACGAGACCATCGAGGGCGTCGAATTCAAGTACGATCTGGACGGACGCGGAATTCCGGTCGTCTGCGATATGTCCTCGAACATTCTCTCCAAAAAGATCGACATTGAAAAATACGCCCTCATCTACGCCGGAGCGCAGAAAAACATGGGGCCTTCGGGCGTAACGGTCGTCATCGTCCGCGATGATATGCTCCAAAGAATTCCGATCGATCAGCATTCGATGCTCGATTATCGCCTGCTGGCCGAAAAAGGTTCGATGCTCAACACGCCGAACACCTGGGGAATCTACATCCTCGACCTGGTTTGTCAGTGGCTCAAAGGACAGGGCGGCGTCGCGGAAATCGAAAAAGTCAACCGGCACAAAGCCAGACTTCTCTACAACGCCATCGATCTGAGCGACGGGTTTTACCGGGGACACGCCGACAAACCGGCCCGCTCCGTGATGAACGTCACCTTTAATCTTCCGTCGGAAGAACTGGAAAAACTCTTTGCCTCGCAGGCTTCGGCCGCCGGTCTCGACGGTCTCAAGGGGCACCGCTCGGTCGGCGGAATCCGCGCCTCGATCTACAACGCCTTTCCGGTCGAAGGCGTCGTCGCGCTGGTCGATTTTATGAGAGATTTCGCTCAGAAAAACGGGTGATTTCAGCGGTTAGTGGTCAGTGGTCAGTTTGATGAGCGATATTACTATCTGACTGATCACCGACCACCGACCTTCGGCAAGACTTCCAGCAATTCCGCTTCTTCGCTTTCGGCGACCGTTCGCAGATCAATCACCACCATTTCATCGAGGATCCGGGCCGCCACCGGCGGTTGGGAAAGCCTCAGTTCTTTCTCCAGCCGATTGACCGACAACCGATCGTGCCAAATCGATAAAAGGGCGGTATCGGGCTGAACGAGGGGAGCGGAGCCGCCGCCGATGACCGAATTTCCCTCGATTACTTCGAACCGCAATCCCGAATTTTCTCCGAGTTTTTCCCGCAAACGCTCGGCAAACGCCCGGGTCCTTTGAGCCATTTCCGCTTTGGTCGCAGAAAGCATTTTCAAAACCGGTATCTCTTCCAGATGGGTTTTGCGCCGAAAGGCCTCAAGCGTCGCTTCGAGAGCGGCGTAGATCAGTTTATTCGCCCGCAGTGCCCGATAAAGAGGGTGTTTCCGGAGAGTTTCGATCACCGGGCGACGACCGACGATCAAACCGGCCTGCGTCGCGCCGAGAAGTTTGTCGCCGCTGAAAGTAACGACGTCCGCCCCGTCGGCGATTGAACGCGCAATGACCGGTTCATCCGATAATCCCCATCGACCGAGATCGACCAGAGCGCCGGAACCGGCGTCTTCGTAAAAAAGAATGTCGTTTTGATGCGCCATTTCGGAGAGTTCCCTCACTCCGGGAACCGATGTGAAACCGACGATCCGGTAATTGGACGGGTGAACCTTGACCAGCATTCTGGTTTCCGGCGTGATCGCTTTTTGGTAATCGACCGGTTTCGTCCGGTTGGTCGTCCCGACCTCTTTAAGACGGACGCCCGATTCGGCCATCACATCCGGCACCCGGAAATCTCCGCCGATCTCGACCAGTTCGCCGCGCGAGATGATCGCCTCGCCTCCTTTGGCCAAAGCCGTTAAAACCAGAACGGCCGCCGAAGCGCAGTTGTTGACGATCAGCGCCGCTTCGGCCCCGGTCAACTCCGTCAGCAGACGTTCGGCCCCGCCGCCGCGTTTTCCCCTCTCTCCGGTTTCGATGTCGTATTCGAGCGAACAATAACGCGCGGCTCGTTCGAGGATCGCTTTCCGGGCATTTTCCGAAAGCGGAGCGCGTCCGAGATTGGTATGAACGATGACGCCGGTCGCGTTGATCACCCTTTGCAAAGCCCGGCTTTTTTCTTCTTGCCAAACCGTCATAAGCCGCCGTTCGGCCCTCTCCAGCAAAAATTCGCGCGAATAGTTTTCCGCTCCGCCTTCGTCTTTTGAAAATTCTTCCAAAAGCTCACGGCGAAGCGTTTCCATCGCCCGGCGGGCGAGATCCGTCAGATGACCGGCTCCGGTTTCGGGCAAAATCTTCAGAGCCGCGACGGTCTGCAAAACCGCCTCCATCGGCGGCAGATTTCTGAGCGCGGAGGAGGTTTTTGTCGGGTGATGATTTTCCATAAAATTATCTTAACCGAAAATGTTCGAATTTCAGGAATCCGAAAGGCTTTAGATATTTATTTAAATAATCGGAGGCATTCGCCTCACCTTACCGAAACAGGATCTCTCAAACATAAATTATGGCAATCCTAGGAAATTCACTTTACAGAAACACTCAGGCGAGACAGGAAGAAATGGCCGACATGGATCAGCAGATCAAACGGCTCGAAGACGACATTCGCAAACTGAAGATCGAATTCGACATTTACTTCAACGGAGGAACCAAACGTCCGCCTCTCGAATCCCGGGCCCGGCTCGAATCAAACATCAAACGCATCTCCGATGATCGTTCCCTGTCCTACGCCCAACGTTATCATTTCAATACCCTCGTCGCCCGGTTTACGTCTTATCGCGAACTCTGGCGACGACTGCTCAAACAAAAAGGAGAGGAGATCTGCTGATTCAGACTCCGATACCAACAACTAAAATCCGACCCTCATAATAAAAACGAAACGGCAAATATGCTGTTTAACCCTCATCCGCTTTCAGCGCTTCCGGCAATTTCGGGAAAATTTTTCCGCAAAGCCGGAAGCGCTGAACGATTCGGCTTTCAAAACTCTTCCGACTCCTATTTCAGCGAAAAATTCCGGTAATAAAATCTCCAAAACTTTGATATTTTACCAATTTATTGGTTATCCTAAAAAAAATTCAAAATCTTGGAGGTACTGCAAATGAACGCATTTCGTTCGGCCGGCAGATTTTACGCGCCGGCTCTGATTCTGATCGTCGCGACAATTTTTTTCGCAACCCTAAATTCCTTCGGGCAAGATGCCAAAATGCCGACCGGCGTCAAGAAGATCGCAACGGTCGAAGGCATGACCGAATATCAGATGGATAACGGTTTGCGGGTCCTGCTTTTTCCAGATCAGACAAAGCAGACCATCACCGTCAACATCACCTATCTGGTCGGTTCCCGACACGAAAACTACGGCGAAACCGGAATGGCCCACCTGCTCGAACATCTGGTTTTCAAAGGCACGCCGAATCATCCCAACATCCCGTCCGAACTGACCTCGCACGGAACTTCGCCGAACGGTACGACCTGGTTTGACCGAACCAATTATTTCGAGACCTTTGCCGCCACCGATGAAAACCTGACCTGGGCGCTGGATCTGGAATCGGATCGAATGGTTAATTCCTACATCGCCAAAAAAGATCTGGATTCGGAATTTTCCGTCGTTCGCAACGAGCTGGAATCGGGCGAAAACAGCCCTTTCAGAGTTTCGATCCAAAAACTGATGTCGGTCGCCTTTGACTGGCACAATTACGGAAACTCGACCATCGGAGCCCGATCCGATGTGGAAAACGTTCCGATCGACCGGCTGAAGGCTTTTTACCAAAAATATTATCAACCCGATAACGCCGTTCTGCTGGTGGCCGGAAAATTCGACGAGATGAAAACGCTCGCTCTGATCAAGGAAAAATTCGGCCCGATCCCCAAACCCCAACGCACATTGCCGCCGATCTACACCATCGAACCGACCCAGGACGGCGAAAGAATGGTTTCGATCCGGCGCGTCGGCGACATTCAGCTGGCTCTGACCGGCTATCACGTTCCGCCCGACACTCATCCGGACATGGCCGTTATGGACGTTCTGGAAAACATCATGGCCGATGCCCCTTCAGGCAGACTCTACAAAGCGTTGGTCGAAACCAAAAAGGCGGTCTCGGTCACCGGACTAAACTTTCCTTTTAAAGAACCCGGTTATATGGCCTTCGGGGCGGTCGTCGGCAAGGACGCATCTTTGCAGGACGCGACCGATACTTTGGTCGAAACGGTCGAAAACTTCGCCTCGGCCCCGCCGACCAAAGAAGAGGTCGAGCGATCCAAAACACAGATCCTGAAAGGCATCGATTTGACCTTGAATGATCCGAACCGGATCGGGCTCGGGTTGAGCGAACATATCGCTCAAGGAGATTGGCGTTTGTTCTTTATCCAGCGCGACCGGGTCAAAAAAGTGACGCCGGAAGATGTTCAAAGAGTGGCCAAAGCCTATTTCAAGCGCTCCAACCGGACAATCGCTCAATTCATTCCGACCCAATCGCCGGATCGGGCGGAAATTCCCCGCGTGACCGATCAGGAGGTGGCCGCGCTGGCCGGCGAATATAAAGGCGGCGAGACCGTGGCCGCCGGCGAGGCGTTCGACCCGTCGCCCGCCAACATCGAAACCCGCACCAACCGGACGGAGATCGGCGGTCTCGAAGTCGCGTTTTTGCCCAAAGAAAACCGTGGTGATACGGTCTTTGCCCGGATGTCACTGCATTTTGGCGATGAAAAAAATCTGATGAACCGCGACACCGCCGGCGGTTTTGCCGGACGTCTGCTGATGCGCGGAACGACCGATAAGACCCGCCAGCAGATCCAGGACGAGATCGATAAGCTGAAGGCTCAGGTTTTCGTCAACGGCAGTCCTACCGGAGCCTCGGTGAGCATCGAAACCACCCGGCAGAATTTGCCGGCCGTCCTCAAGTTGGTGGCCGAGATCCTCAAACAGCCTTCCTTTCCGGAAAATGAGTTCAACCTTCTCAAGGAAGAAACCCTGACCAATCTGGAAAGCCAGCGAAGCGAACCGACCACCGTCGCCATCAATGCGATGAGCAAGCATTTCAACCGCTATCCGAAGGGCGACGTTCGCTATTCGGGTTCGCTCGACGAAAACATCGCCGATACCAAAGCGGTTACGCTCGAACAGGTCAAGGCCTTTTACAAGGACTTCTACGGCGCGTCGAACGGCGAACTGGCCATCGTCGGTGATTTCGATCCGAAGGAGATTTCGCCGCTCATCAACCAACTTTTCGGAAACTGGAAGAGTCCGAAAAATTATCAAAGATTATCAAGTCAGTTTTTCGACATCCCGGCGGTCAATCAAACCTTCGAAACGCCCGATAAGGCCAACGCCTTCTTTTTCGCCCGCCTGAACATCAAAATGCGCGACGATAACCCCGATTATCCGGCGATGATCCTCGGCAATTTCATGCTCGGCGGAGGTTTTCTCAACTCGCGTCTGGCCACCCGGATCCGGCAAAAAGACGGGCTCAGCTACGGCGTCGGCTCCGGCTTTAGCGCCAGTTCGCTGGACGAAAACGGCACGTTTTTCGCCAACGCCATCTACGCCCCGCAAAACGTCGAAAAGCTGGAAGCGGCCTTTAAGGAGGAGATAAACAAAGTAGTAACCGAAGGCTTTACCGCTGAAGAGGTGGCCGAGGCCAAAAAAGGGTTTATTCTGGCTCAACAGCGCCGCCGGGCCTCGGACAGTACGCTGGCCGGCACGCTGGCCGGTTATCTTTTTACCGACAGGACTCTGGCCTGGGACGCCGAGTACGAGAAAAAGATCCAGAACTTAACGGTCGAAGAGATCAACGCGGCGATGAAAAAATATGTAACGCCCGACAAGATCTCGATCTTCAAAGCCGGTGATTTCGCCAAAGCCAAATCGGAGGGCGCTCAGTAAATAAATTCGGGATTGCGGACGCTTTGACCAGAACCCGGAGCGGTGGCGACGTGGTTTTTTGTCCTTCCGCAATCCCAAACCCCAAATCCGCAATCGACATCATCTTCGCCTTTTTTTCAGAACTTCGAGCACGTCGCGGAGCGGAATGTCTTTGGCGACGAGCAGGACGATAAAATGGTAGAGCAGATCGGAGGCCTCTTCCTTGAGCAGATCGGGGTTGTCGTCGATCGCTTCGATGATGAACTCGACCGCCTCCTCGCCGACCTTCTGCGAGATCTTGTTGACGCCGCGGGCGAAAAGCCGCGATGTATGCGAGGTCTTGCGGGGTTTTTCCTTGCGGCCCTGAACGATTTTCTCCAGATCGAACAAAAAATTGTCGGCCTTGTTCTTTTCATTAAAACAGGTGTCTTTGCCCGTGTGGCAAACCGGCCCCTTGGGCAGAGCCTTGATGAGAATGGTGTCGGCATCGCAATCGATCAGAATTTCCTTGACGGTCAGATGATTTCCACTTTTCTCGCCCTTGACCCAGAGTTTTTGGCGCGAACGACTGTAAAAGGTCACGGTTCCGCTTTTTTTGGTTCTCTTATAAGCCTCTTTGTTCATATACCCGAGCATCAGCACCTTTTTGGTGTTGATGTCCTGAACGATGGCCGGAACCAATCCGTCCGGCGATTTTTTAAAGTCTGGTTTCATACTGATTTTCCGCCGCAAGGCGTTTTCCGGGCCGGAACGGAAATTTCCGATATTTCCGTTTTAACATACCCCTTTTTTCTCATCACTTATCCCTGATCACCTGATCTAAATTCTCACCGAAATATTGCGTTCTTTCAGATATTTTTTCAAATCCGGAATGGCGATTTCGCCGAAATGGAAGATGCTGGCGGCCAGCGCGGCGTCGGCCTTTCCCTCGTTAAAGACCTCGACGAAATGGTCTTTTGTTCCGGCGCCGCCCGAAGCTATCACCGGGACATTGACGCTCAGGGAAACCTCCCGGGTCAGATCGCAGGCGAAACCGTCTCTGGTGCCGTCGGCGTTCATCGAGGTCAATAGAATTTCCCCCGCGCCTTCCCGAACGCCGCGCTTCGCCCATTCGACCGCCTCCAGATCCGTTTCCGTCCGGCCGCCGTTCAGGAAAACCTTCCATCCCGCCCCGGTCGATCTGGCGTCGATCGCCAGCACGATGCATTGCGAACCGAAATTTTTTGCGCCCTCGCTCAGGATCTTGGGGTTCTTAACGGCGGAAGTGTTGATCGAAACCTTGTCGGCGCCGGCATTCAGCAAAACCTCAATATCCCCGACCGAATCGATCCCGCCGCCGACGGTAAAGGGAATATTGATCCGGGCGGCCACCCGCCTGACCAATTCGCTCAAGGTTTTCCGTTTTTCGTTGGTCGCGGTGATGTCGAGAAAAACCAATTCGTCCGCGCCCTGCGCCGAATAGATCTCGGCCAACTCGACCGCATCGCCGGCGTCGCGCAAATTGACGAAATTCGTCCCCTTGACGGTCCGGCCGTCCTTGACATCGAGACAGGGAATGATGCGTTTGGCGAGCATTTTTTTAGTGATGGGTGATAGGTGATGGGTGATGGGTGAACCTCACTCTTATTAACGGGATTTGTAAAACGTAAAAGCATTTATTTGGCGAAACGCAAAAACGATAAATGAAATCCAAACTGCCGAAAGTTTCAGGCTTTTTCTCATCACTCATCACCCATCACCCTCATTCATCCATTCATCCACCTTTTTCGGCGGCCCAGATCTTCCAGATCGATCCGCCCCTCGTAGATCGCCTTGCCGACGATCACTCCGGCACATCCGAGCCTCTCCAGTTCGACGATATCGTCGAGAGAACTGACCCCACCCGAAGCGATCAGATTGAGGCGCGGCAGATGTTCCAGAATGTCTTTGTAAAGTTCATTGGCCGCTCCGCTTAAAAGCCCGTCGCGGCCGACATCGGTGCAGAAAACCTGGGCGACGCCGTTGGCGTAATATTTTTTCAAAAAAGGCAGAATTTCCAGATCGGTCTCAGTCTGCCAGCCGTTGATCGCCAGTTTCCCGCCCTTGACGTCCGCCCCGAGCAAAATCTTTTCGCCCCCGTATTTGTGAATCCAGCCGAAGAATTTTTCCTCGTTTCTGACCGCGATACTGCCGATTCCGGCGATTTTCGCCCCGGCGCTGAAAACCGAAGCCAGGTCCTCGTCGGTTTTTATCCCGCCGCCGAAATCGATCTCAAAAGCGGTGTTTTCGGCGATCTCTTCCAGCGTTTTGAGGTTCACAACCCTGCCGATCCGGGCCCCGTCGAGATCGACAATATGGAGCCGCCTTAAACCCGCCGCCTCGAACTCGCGGGCGACATCCAGAGGATTTTCGCTGTAAACCTTCTTTTGCGCGAAATCGCCCTGCGACAAACGTACGCATTGTCCTTCGATCAGATCAATGGCCGGAATTATTTCGAACATAAAACGTTGTAAATGGTGATGGGTGATGGGTGGGGCTCACCGTTTACCCATCACCCATCACTTATCACCTGTAATTCTCTTCTCCCCCATCACAGATAATTCATCAACCTTCCGCAACGGTCAAAAAATTCTCCAGCATCCGCTCGCCGACCGAACCCGATTTTTCCATATGAAACTGGGTGGCGTAAAAGTTCCGGTGGCGAACCGCCGCGCTGAAATCCAAACCGTAACGGCAGAGAGCGATCGTTTCCGCTCCCGCCTCGACGTAATAACCGTGAACGAAATAAGCGTAACAGTTTTCTTCCACTCCTTTAAACAGAGAGGAGCTCAAATCGAAAATATTGTTCCAACCCGTGTGCGGAACCTTCAAATCCTTCGTTTCAAAACGGCGAACCCGGGAAGGCAAAATTCCCAGACATCGGGTTTCATTTTCTTCGGAAAACTCGCACAAAAGCTGCATTCCCAGACAAATCCCGAGGACCGGCTGCCCGAGATCCCTGATCGCTTCGTCCAGATTTTTCGAGCGCAAAAAACTCATCGCGCTCGACGCTTCGCCGACGCCGGGGAAAATGACCCGGTCGGCATTTTTGAGAACCTCGGGGTCGTCGGTCAAAACCGGTTCGATCCCCAAACGATTGAGAGCATTGATCACCGACCGGACGTTTCCGGCGTTGTATTTGACGACAGCGACTTTCATTTATCATTTATCACTTACCATTTATCATTTTGATGACCCGCCGAGAACCAGCATTTTTAAGCCGACTCGTCAAAACCGCCGATCAATGGTCAATGATAAATGATAAATGCCTCACAGGCTCCCCTTGGTCGAGGGCAATTGATCGTTTGACCTGTCCCTTTTGACGGCCATTTTCACCGCCCGCGCAAAGGCCTTGAAGATGGCTTCGATCTTGTGATGCTCGATCATCCCTTCGGCCTTGATGTTCAGATTACACAAGGCTTTGTCGGAAAACGACTTGAAAAAATGAAAAAACATCTCGGTCGGCATCTTCCCGATCATCTCGCGCCGGAATTCGGCCTCCCAGACGAGCCAGTTGCGGCCGCCGAAATCGACCGCCACCTGCGCCAGACAATCGTCCATCGGCAAACAAAATCCGTAACGCTCCATTCCCCGTTTGTCCTTTAGGGCGAGGGCGAACGCTTCGCCCAGAGTGATGGCGACGTCCTCGATCGTGTGATGCTCGTCAACATCCAAATCCCCCTCGGCCTCGATCCGCAGATCAATTGACGCGTGCCGGGCGATCTGTTCGAGCATATGATCGAAAAAAGCGATGCCGGTGGAAATCCCCGCCCGTCCCCGACCATCCAGATCGAGTTCGACCGAGATCGAGGTTTCTTTGGTTTCCCGCCGATGAAGAACGCGGCGCGGCGGCCATTTCAAGAATTCGTAGATCTCCCGCCAGCCGGTCGCCGCAAAGACGTTTTCCGGCGCTTCGAAATTGTCGTTTTTGATAAAAATGGCGCCCGCGCCGAGATTTTCCGCCAGATGCATATCGCTCCCGCGGTCGCCGATGACGAACGAATTTTTCAGATCATAACCGCCCGACAAATATCCGGTCAGCATTCCCGTGTTCGGTTTTCTGGTCGGTTTGTTCTCGCGCTCAAAACTGCGGTCAATGAACACCTGATCGAACCGGATCCCCTCGCCTTCGAGGGTTTCGAGCATAAACTGATGAACCGGATAAAAATCCTCTTCGGGAAAAGCCGGCGTTCCGAGCCCGTCCTGATTGGTCACCATCACCAGTTCGTAATCGAGTTCGGCGGCGATCCGGCCCAGATAGCGGAAAACTCCGGGCAGGAATTTCAATTTTCGAAAACTGTCGATCTGAAAATCTTCGGGCTCTGAAATGAGCGTTCCGTCGCGGTCGATAAAAAGGATTTTTTTCATAATATCTCTCGATAAAAGGATTTTTTAGGGACGAGGGATGAGGGACGAGAGACCAGAAAAAAATATAGCCCCATCACCTATCACCCATCACCTATCACCTGTTTCAAATCTCCCCAACGCCCCCAGCAAACTCTCGTTCTCCTCCGGCGTTCCGACCGTGATCCGCAGACAACCGGCGCACAGTTCGACCCGTTGACGATCGCGGACGACGATCCCTTCTGCGAGCAGAAAACGGTAGATCGCCCCGGCATCCGTCGTTTTGACCAGAACAAAATTGGCGTCGGTCGGATAGACGCGCTCGACGATCCCGAGTTCTGACAAATCTTTGAACAGTTGATCGCGTTCCCGCAAAATTTCGGCGATCGTCCTCTCGGATCGTTCCCGGTTTTCCAGCGCCTGCAAAACCGCTTCCTGAGCGATTCCGGAAACATTGTAGGGCGGCTTTACCTTGTTGAAAAGTTCGATCATCTCTTCGCTCGCAAAGGCCAGACCGACGCGCAGACCGGCCAACCCCCAGGCCTTTGAAAAGGTTTGCAGAACGACCAGATTCGACAGTTCCTCGATCCGGTCGATCATCGAACCGACGCTCGAAAAATGAATGTAGGCCTCATCCACGACGACGATGCCGGGAAAACTTTCGGCCAGCGCCGTTATTTCGCCGACCGGAAACGCGTTTCCGGTCGGATTGTTCGGCGAACAGATAAAAAGGATCTTTGAGCGGTCGCCGGTCGCCCGCCGGACGGCGCTCCGGTCGAGCCGGAAATCACCGGTCAGAGGCGCATCTTTGACCGCGACATCGTTGATCCCGGCCGAAACTTTGTACATCCCGTAGGTCGGCGGACAGATGATGATATTGTCCCGCCCCGGACGACAGAAGATCCGCATCAGCAGATCGATCGCCTCGTCGCTTCCGTTGCCGACGAAAATCTGCGACGGTCTGACCCCTTTCATCTCCGCCATCTTTTCCCTGATCTTCGATTGCAAAGGATCGGGATAGCGATTGTAATCTTTGGGCAAAGGCGATCCGAAACTGTTCTCATTGGCATCGAGAAAAATCCGCGCTTCGCCGGCAAATTCATCTCGCGCCGAAGAATAGGGCGTCAACCGTCTGATATTTTCCCTTACCAAATTTTGAATGTTCATAAGTTTTTGCCACCGAGGCCGCAGAGTCCTTGAGGGTTCAGTTTCTGATCTTTCGCTTTGATTTTGCGGCTAAAAAATTTTCTCTGTGTTCTCTGTGCCCTCTTCTGTGGCCAGTGCTTTCAACCGGATCGAAACAGCCGTTCTATGAGCCTCAAGCCGTTCGGCCTCGGCCATCCGCTCGATCGTCGGCCCCAAATTTTCGATGCCTTTCGCGGTCAGTTTCTGAAATGTGATCTTCTTGACGAACGAATCGAGCGACACCCCGCCGCAACTTCGCGCATAACCGCCCGTCGGCAGAGTGTGGTTGGTGCCGGAAGCGTAATCGCCGGCCGCCTCGCACGAATAATTTCCGATAAACACCGATCCGGCGTTGATGATTCGGTCGGCCATCTCATCGGCGTTTTCCAGGGCCAGAATGAGATGTTCGGCCGCGTATTCGTTGAGCAGATCGAGCGCCGTTTCCTCATCTTCGACCAAAATCGCCCGGGAATTTTCGATCGACCGGGCGGCGATCTCCCGGCGCGGCAAAACTTCCAGCTGTTCTTCCAACTCCCGAACGCTCGCTTCGATAACGGCCCGATCGGTCGAAACCAGAAGGACCTGACTGTCCGGACCGTGTTCGGCCTGCGACAAAAGATCGGCGGCGACGAACGCGGGAACGCTCGCGCCGTCGGCCCAAACCGCCACTTCCGAAGGTCCGGCCGGCATATCTATCTGAACGCCGAATCTGGTGATCTGCTGTTTGGCTTCGGTAACGAACTGGTTTCCCGGACCGAAGATCTTATCGACTCTGGGAACGGTCTCGGTTCCGAACCCGATCGCTCCGACGGCCTGGGCGCCGCCGATCTTGAAAACGCGCGTGATCCCGCACAGTTCGGCGGTGTAAAGGATAACGTCGTTGATCCGTCCGTCGCTATCGGGCGGCGAACAAAGAACGACCTCGCGGCACCCGGCCAGACGGGCCGGAACGCCGAGCATCAGGACGCTGGAAAAAAGCGGAGCCGTCCCGCCCGGCGCGTACAATCCGACCCGTTCGATCGGGACCGACTTGCGCCAGCAGAAAACTCCGTCGGTCGTTTCGACCCTCTCAAAACTCCCGCGCTGGGCGGCGTGAAATTTTTCGATATTGTCCAGCGCCACCCCGATCGCTTCCTTTAACTCTTCGGAAACGTTTTGCCGGGCATCGGCCATTTCTTCCGCCGTTACGGCCATGTCTTCGAGTTCGACCCCGTCGAATTGCCGGGAACAATGCCGGACGGCCTCGTCGCCGTGGCGGCGGATGTCCTGCAGGATGTTGGCCACCGTCCGCTCCAAAAAGCGCGTGTCGAGCGACGGCCGGGCCAGGATCTCCGGCCAGTCTTTTCTTTTCGGGTATTCTATTATTTTCATCTTTTTTTTCTCTCGAAAATCGCCGCTTGCATTTCAGCGGACCATCTGATCGATCGAAAGCACCAGAATGCCCTCGGCGCCTTTACTTTTCAATTTCTCGACTATCTCCCAAAAATCGTTTTCTTCGATCACCGTATGAACCGAACTCCACCCTTTTTCCGCCAGGGGCATGACGGTCGGGCTTTTGATGCCGGGCAAGAGTTCGATGATCTCGGGAAGTTTTTCGTCCGGCGCATTGAGCAGGATGTATTTGTTTCGCCCGGCCGACCCGACCGCCTTGATCCGGAACAAAAGTTTGTCGAGGATCGCCCGCAGATCGTCTTCCAGATGGGGCCGCGCCACCAGGACCGCCTCCGAACGAAAGATGGTTTCCACCTCTTTGAGGCCGTTGGAAAAAAGCGTGCTCCCCGAACCGACCAGATCGCAAACCGCGTCGGCCAGTCCGATCGAGGGCGCGATCTCCACCGAACCGCTGATCGTATGGATCTCGATATCAACCCGGTTTTTCTCGAAAAACCGGGCGAGCGTTTTCGGATATGTGGTGGCGATGCGTTTGCCGGAAAGATCTTTCAAACTCCGATAAGGAAAAGATTTCGGGACGGCGATGGAAAGGCGGCAACGTCCGAAGCCGAGTTTTTCGACGGTTTTGATGGCGCGGCCCTCTTCGTTGATGACGTTCTCGCCGACGATGCCGACATCGGCCACCCGGTCTTCGACGTATTGCGGAATGTCGTCATCGCGCAAAAAGAAGATCTCGAGCGGAAAATTCTGCGCTTCGGAGCGGAGTTTTCCCAGACCGTTGCCAAAACCGATCCCGCATTTTTTGAGCAGGCGAAGCGAACCTTCGCTCAGGCGTCCCGATTTTTGCAGTGCTATTTTTAACTTTTTCTCGTTCATTTTAAAAACACAAAAAGCGCAGAAACTTTTTTCAAAGTCCACGCCCGTCGAAACCCGTTTTGTTCTTGAAAATCTTGAGAGATAAGATCAGCCGGCGCAGAATGTCAGTGCCGGTAATGATGAAGATGATGAATGGAATTGATCGCTCTCAACATGGTTTTTTATATTTTCAACATATTGCCGAAACTTTTGCAAGCGGCGCTCGCAATAATTTATACTATTTTTTAATTTTGGGATTAATGCTCTGAAATGAAAGAAAATAACCGGGATGAACTTTTACGGGAATACGGTCTGAGAGCGCAGAGATGTTTCGGCTGTCTGGTCGCCTTTCACCTGAAAGATATGTGGCTCGGCGAAGATGTCTCCTATTACTGCGAAAACTGCAAGGACGATTCGATGTTCCATTTTAAGGATTTCTCGAAACTGCTCGACACGTCAAAATTGCGCGAAATGTAAAGATAAAGAAATCTCCTTAATTTTTCGATGAAAAAAGCAACGCTTCATATTGAAACCCGCGATCAGCAAAAAACCGTTTCGGTCGAAGACGAGGTTTCCATCGGGCGAACCGACGCGGCGACGGTCGCTCTCGATGACGTCGGTCTTTCGCGCGTCAACACCACTTTTTTCCGGGACGGCGATCTGCTCCTGGTGGTCGATGAGGATTCGCTTAACGGGACCTTTCTGAACGGCGAAAAGGTCGGCAACCGTCCGACCCGCGTGCTTGACGGCGACATCGTCAAACTCGGGCTGGAAACTTTTATCAGGGTCGAGATCGAAAGTCAGGCGACGGCGCCGGACACCGGCAAAAAATCGAATGCCGTTCCGGACGAAAAGCCGGACGGGAAAACAAAATCTCCGAAAGCGAAGCCCAAACCCCCGGCCCCCCAACCGCAAGGCGTCCCGATGTTCGTCAAACTGGCGGTCGTCTCTTCATTTTTGATCGTTCTTTTAGCCGGATTTACCATTCTTCTGATCAAGCTCAATCAGGAGCCGGGCGGAAACGGGGGCGGCGGAACGACGACCGGGCAGACCAGCAATTCGGACATTCCGGTCCGGGTGATCGATCCTTTGGGCGGCGGTGACGCCGATGACTGGGATGACATTCTGGCTTACTGGGACGTCAAAGAAGACGACATCAACCTGGCCGACGTCGATGCCATCACCGCTGATACCGGAGAAAGGGAAAATAAGGTCAATCTGAAGGTTTCGCTCAAGTTTTATCAGGAACAACTCGACCGGGCCAACCAGGCGCGGCCCAATTCGGGAATCAGACCGCCGGGAATGATCGTTCCGCCCGAACTCAGGAACGGCATCGGGGCTCAGGTTCAGAAAATCCAGGAGATGAAGCGGAACAATTACAAACTGCCTCTGGATTTTGCCGATCTGGCCGAAAAACGCCTGAACAGAAAACTGATCGAATTGCCGATGGCTACCGACAATTTCGTTCTGGACGTGGGCGGAAGTTCGAAAGGAACCCCGTTCACCGATTTCGAATATAACCGGAGTCCGCAGAGCGTTCCCATTCAGCCGGGTTCGCCCGATTATCAGATCCTTTCTCAACTGGCCGCCAATTTCGACGGGCAAAAATACGATCTGAACAACGACCGCGACCGCCAGCAAATGAAGATCCGACTGCTGAGAATGTTTCACCCGTCGGCCCGGCCGATCCTGGCGACTCTGGCCAAAAACTACCGGGAAAAATACAAATTGCCCCTGCGCGTAACCTCGCTCTCGCGTTCGATGGAATATCAGATCGGCTTGAACAAGGGCAACTCCAATTCCTACGTCGTCCGCAACGCCAACGCCGTCCCGCCGCACACATCGGGTTGCACTTTCGACCTTTCGCGCCGGTATATGTCGGCCGAGGAGCAAAATTATCTGATGACGGAACTGGCCAAACTCGAACAGCAAAAGATCGTTGACGCTCTGATCGAATACGGCGGAAACCCGTGTTTTCACGTTTTTATCCTGGCCGGTTGCGACGTTTAGCGATTTTAGATTTTAGATTTTGGATTTTGGATTCTTCAGGACTCTTGATCTTTGTTTTACTCAATAAATCAAGATTTAAATGACTCCATTTGATTTCAAACAAATCCAAAATCCAAAATCTAAAATCCAAAATCGCCCTAAAAGTTGTTAAACTAAAAACATGGCCGATGCGGAAAAAGATCTATCACCTTCCAAAAAACAGACGCTGACGGGATTGGCGCGGCGTTTGAGCCGACTTTCGACGGAAAAGAAAAAGGCCGCCCTGGAGACGAGCGCCGCGCTGGCCGGAGTGAGTTTGCGGGTCAGCCGCGAATTCGTCGAAGCCGTCCCGAAAGCCGCCAAGATATTGTCGGCCGACGATCTGCGCCAGTGGGGAGAAATGGGCCGCCGTCTCGCCATGGCCAACGCCGATCTCGGTGCGGATTTCTTCAAAAAAGGCGTTAAGTCTTACCGGAAAGTTCCGAAAAAAGCCCGACCGCTGACCTTTCAGATCTGTTCGCGGCAATTGATTCTGTCGAGTTCGATCGCCCTCGAAACCTATCAGTCGATCCCGCAGTTGGCCGAAGAGATAGGCGACGATCTGCTTTTTACCGAGATCCTCGGGCTGGCGGCCGAGATCGCCAACCGTTCGGCCAAACACAGCGCGGATTTTCTGGAGAAAACGCCCCGGATGGCCGAGGCTCTGAAAAATTTCGGCGATGAAAAGCGGGCCGTCTCCGAATCGGTCATCTCGCTGGCCTCGCATTTCGCCAACCGGACCGGCGGAATGACGGCCGATCTGTGGCAGATCTTGCCCGATGCTCTCGACCGGCTCTCCGGCGATCAGGCGATCCTTTTGACCGAAAAAGCGACCGGGTTTCTGGAATTCGGCGGAAGCGTCACGCTCCATTTCATCAAATCGGGCGGCGAGGTCATGCGCCGGGTCGATTCGGTCTTCGAGGACTGGCGCGGGGTTTTGCTCAAAATCGCATCGAGCGGCAATGCGCTTCTGATCTCCTTCATCCGGGCGACTCCGCAGTTTTTCTCCAATATCGTCGCTCTCAGAAAAAAACAAAAGGCGGTGGCTCTGGCCCGCAGAGTTTTATCGCTGGTCAGGGAGATCGCCGGAACGGATGCCGAGTCGGCTCTGGCGGCTTTTCGCTCCAGCACGACCGCTTTGAAAAAAGTCTCTCTGGCCCAGTTCGAGGACTGGGTCGAAACCGGTTTGCGGAAAACCGAGGGCGACAGCGCCAAGGCGAGGCGTTCGTTCTTTGCGCTGGAAACGCGAAACTCCAATACGCTTTTGCAAGACGCTCAGGAAGGTTTGCCGTTGGAATCGATCCAGACCGTTTTGCGAATTTACATTGAGGGTTTGACCGGAAAAGAAGTGGAGATCGCGCCTTTGTCGGCGATGCCCGAAGAATCGCGGATCAGCGACGGCAAGACCATCTATCTGCCTTCGATCATCTCCGAGTTCGATTCGGACGAGATGGATTTCCGTCTCTACAAAGTGCTGGCCGCCCACGGCGCCGGGCAGATCGAATTCGGCACCTACGCCCGCGACACCGACGGTCTGAAGGCCGCTTACCGGGAATTGTCGGCTCTTTACGAAGCGACGGCCGAACAACGGGACGCATTTTCTCTTTCGGGCTACATCGAAGACGTGCAACGGGGAGAAAAAGCCCTCGCGCCGGAAAAAGAAGCCGGGCGAAAGAAAACCCGCCGCTTGCCGAAGGATTCGGATTACAAAACCGTCCTGCAGGTTTTTCCCGAACCGCGTCTGGCCCGGAAGATCTTCGGAACGATGGAAAACGCGCGGATCGACAATCGACTCCGCCACGCCTACCGGGGATTGCGCAAAGACCTCGATCTGATGCAGTCTTTTCTGCGCGAAAAACGCCCTTATATTTTCGATCTGCCGATGAATCAGGTTCCTTTCGAACTTCTGTTTCAGATCACCCTGTGCGGCGGCGCGACCGAAGACGCCCGCCAATTCTACTCTCAGATCGTCTCCGAGATCGAATCGGTGGTCGACGTCTATCTTTCGCAAAAAGACGCTTCGGTGGCCGATGCGCTGATGGCGACGAGCCGCGTTTACACCCTGTTTCAGAACATTACGCCCGAGGAAGCGCAGGCCGAGCAAAACGAAGACCAGAGCGACAAGGACGAATACGCCTACGAGGACAAAGAAGCGGGCGAGGCGGTTTCGGAAAGCCAGGTCCGGCGCGAAGAGGAGGCGAAACAAACTCAGGACATCCGCGATCTTTTTAACGCCTGGAATTCGATGGAGGATGAAGGCGAACCCGACGATCTGCAAGGGTCGGAAGCCTGGGCCCACAACGAGATGCCGGAACAGCCGCTCGAACCGGGCGACGTGGCCTTTTCCTACGACGAATGGGATAAGGATCTGGTCGATTTTCGAACCAACTGGTGCCGGGTCATCGAAAAACAGGTCCGCAAAGGCGACCGCAATTTCGTCGAACTGGCCCGCAGTCGCTATCGCGGCGTGATCTCTTCGATCCGCCACCAGTTCCAGTTGATGAAACCGGAGAATCTGACCAAGATCAACCGCGAGATAGACGGCGAGGATTACGATCTCAACGCGCTGGTCGATTACGTCATCGACCGTCAGGCCGACGGGCATCAATCGGAAAGGATTTACACCAAACGTTTGCGCAAACAGCGCGATGTGGCCGTTTCGATCCTGCTCGATCAATCCTCTTCGACCGCCCGGACAATTACCAGAAACCCTTTGCAACCGTACACGCATCCGGGCCGGAGGATCATCGAGATCGAAAAGGAAGGATTGGTTTTGATGAGCGAAGCCCTCGAAGCGGTCGGCGACATCTATTCGATCAACGGTTTTACTTCGGAGGGAAGGCGCAACGTCAAATTTTACGTCGTCAAGGATTTCGACGAAAAATACTCGGACGAGATCGAACGCCGGATCGGCGGCATCACCTTTCAGAACAACACCCGCCTCGGAGCCGCCATCCGCCACGCTTCTCACAAAATTCTGCGGCAGGAATCGCGGACCAAATTGCTGATCATCCTGACCGACGGACGCCCCTACGATCACGATTACGGCGACGCCCGCTACGCCCGCGAAGACGTCCGCGAAGCCTTAACGGAAGCCAAAATGCAGGGCATCACGCCGTTCTGCATCACTGTCGACCGCGAATCGGAACAGGAATTAAAGGATCTCTACGGCGACGTCGGCTACACGATCATCGACGATGTCCTGAGTCTGCCGGAACGGATGCCCAACATTTACCGGCGTTTGACGAGTTGACGATTTTCTCTTTTTTCGTATTCGCGACAACTTGTTATTGTTTCCTTCTCCTGAGCATTGTCGGCGCTTTGTCTCCAGTAACTAACCGAACATTTTCCTTCCTTGTATCTTTGCCCGTCGAATTCATAAAGAACCAGACGGATATCGGCGGCATTTATGTGTCCTTTAAGCAAGATGTCGGCGTAAATGAGCAGAATTTAGTTGGAAAAAGACGGTAACATACTCTCCAAAATTTTTATAAAACTCCGGCGCTTGTCAACAAAGTGAAAAGTTGGTTTGCAACAGAACCGCATAATAGGTCATCATAAACCCTAATTAATCCTTCTCTCGCGCATCAACGGTGATGCGCTCGTCTAAAAAAAGTTCAACGACGGCGTTTTTGGATAGTTCGAGAGTCGGCTGTTTAAAGTTACAGAAGCCGCTTTTTATTTCGATAGAGCATCCGAAAACCGATCCTTCGCAGACAGACCGTTTCTCCGAAACCAATTCGATTCGACGCTTCTTTTTTTCGGTCCCTCTATATTCAGGGATCAGGGTAAATCATTAAAATTTATGAAACTTTACGTAGGAAACATCTCCTTTGAAACATCCGAACGGGATCTGGAAGAATTATTCGGTGAATCCGGAACGGTCGAATCGGCCAATATTATCACGGACCGCGACAGCGGACGTTCGCGCGGATTCGGTTTTGTCGAAATGTCTTCAAAAGAAGAAGGCAATAATGCCATCGAACAGCTCAACGGCCAGGAGGTCAACGGCCGGAGTCTGGTCGTCAACGAAGCCCGTCCGCGGGAAAACCGCAATTCAGGCGGCAACGGCGGAGGTCGGGGAAATTACGGCGGACGACGCAACAATCGCTGGTAATTCCTACCATGCCGGTCAAATATTAACTCAAGCGCCAGCGGCTTGACGCATAAGCCGCTGGCGCTTTTTATTGGAACCATCCTTTTCAAAAGACTCGTTCCACCTATTTTCAAATCACAAGGAACTTTATGAACTTTTCAGATCTGGGATTAAACAATGCGCTGGTGCGTAAATGCCGATCCCTTGACTTTACCGAACCCACACCGATCCAAAAACGGGCGATTCCCGTTATTCTCAAAGGCGCCGATCTGATCGCCTGTGCCGAAACCGGAACAGGCAAAACAGCGGCTTTTCTGTTGCCCGTTATACAAAAATTGAATTCCCGAAACAAACCCGGTATCCGGGTTTTGATCGTTGCCCCGACGCGTGAACTCGCGCTCCAGATCGCCGAAGCCTACGAACAGATAGCTCCGAAAAACTCCCCCTGCGCCGTTTTGATCGGCGGAGCCAGCCTCAAACGACAATGCAAGGCACTGCGGCAAGGCATCCGGACAGTCGTTGCCACGCCGGGCCGGCTTCTCGATCATATAGATCGCCGAACCTTCGATTCGACCGAGATCGACACGTTAATTCTGGATGAGTCCGACCGGATGCTCGATATGGGTTTCCTGCCGGCCATCCGAAAAATCATCAGAAAACTTCCCGAAAAACGTCAGACATTGCTTTTTTCGGCCACCGTCTCCGATTCGGTCAAAAGCCTGGCCTATTCCCTGATGAACGAACCTGAGGTGATCGAGGTCAGTCGACAAAACAGAACCGCCCGCACCGTCCGGCAGGTCGCTTATCCGGTCGCCACATCTTCAAAGACGGCTTTATTGTTGAACCTGTTGGAGGAGAACGACTTTGAAAGAGTGATCGTTTTTACTCGAACCAAGCGGGGTGCTGAACGGCTCGCCCATATTCTTTCCGCCCGGCAACTTCGGGCCAATCAAATTCATTCCAGCCGTTCGCAATCGCAGCGCGAAACGGCCCTTGAGGATTTTCGACGGGGAAAAACGCGGATTCTGGTGGCAACCGACATCGCTTCCCGCGGGATTGATGTCGATGCGGTTTCCCACGTTATCAATTACGATGTCCCGCAGGCACCGGAGGATTATGTTCACCGCGTCGGAAGAACCGGACGGGCCGGAAACGAAGGACAGGCTATTACGCTGATCTCACCGATCGAAGAGATCGCCATGAGGGAAATCGAAAGATTGACCGAGCAAAAGGTCAAGCGGGTCGTTTTGCCGGATTTCGGCGGAACCGTTTCCTCGGACAGTAGTTCCTTTCTTGATTCGAAAAAATCGCTTGGGTTCAGGCAAAAACCTTCTTCCCGCTCATTTCGTTCGCGACGGGCGAGCAGGTAATCGAATTAACAAATTAGCCTCAGATTAATTCCTGACGCTTTTGCGGGAGACGATCATTTTTTTCCGCAAAGCCCCGGAAACAGACAGCCAATTCAGAGAACAGTTTTTTTCTAATTTGACTTGTTATTACGGTTAATTGCTAAAAAATCGGAAGTGAACGCCGGAAATTGGAGTTTTCTTCCCAAGGAGTTTCCTGGTATGAGTGACCAAATGTACACCATCGGCGAAAGGGTCGAAAAAATATGTCCGAAATGTAATAAACAACTGGGACACGTCGTTAAATCCGTTACCCGGCTCGGCAAAATCTCGCGAGTGATTTGCTCCAAATGCGGCTTGACCGGAACCTTCAAAAAAACGGTGAAAACGTCGCTGATATCCGATTCGGGAGGAAAAGTCGGCGCGCCCTACGACCGGACAAAAAACTACCACGTCGGCCAAATGTTGCTCCATTCGACCTTCGGGGCGGGCGAAGTGATCAAGGTTTTTAATACCAAAACGATCGACGTCTTGTTTGCCGATCGGGTCCGGCGGCTGATTCATTCCCAAATTTAAAAGTTTTTTTCCAATTTTAACCGTTAGCCACATTCAGAAATCTTTATGAAAATCCTGCTCTACAATCCCGACAACGGAATTACCCGCAATTTCATGCCGCATCTCTGGATGTTCTTGCTTCAGGCGCTGACCCCGCCCGAGCATCAGGTAATCCTGATCGACGGCAATGCCAAAGCCATGACCTGCAACGAACTGGTCGAGTTCTGCCGGACAGAAAACATCGGTCTGATCGGGATCGGAGCAATGACTAGAATGGTGGCGCGGGCCTATAAAGTGGCCGACGCTCTGCGAGCGAGCGGATTTAAAGTTGTGATGGGCGGACCTCACGTTACGGAATGTCCCGATGAAGCGCTGGGACGCGACGGCGGTCCCCGTCATACGGACGCGGTGGCTCTCGGTGAGGCCGACGACACCTGGAAACTGATCGTCCGAGACGCCGCCGACGGACAGCTTAAAGACATTTATCGGCCAGAGATCGATGCTCGCGGCAACGACGTCAAACCGAACCTTCAACCCTACGCGCATATTCCCTGGGAAACATTGAATCTTGAACAGTTCAGCCTGGTGCCGGGATTTTTCCGGCCGTTTTTATCAAAATTAGGAGCCGGTTGGGGAAAGTTTTTCGTCGTTCCGATTGAAACCGGGCGCGGCTGTCCCTACGGCTGTGAATTCTGCACCGTAACGGGATTTTTCGGTGATTCGATTCGTTTCCGCTCCAATGAAAGCGTCGTCGAAGAGCTTTTGCGTTTAAAAAAACGCGCCCTGGACGAAAAAGGTCAGATCGCGGTTTTCTTTATAGACGATAATCTGGCCATCAACAAAAAACGCCTGAAATCGCTGTTGCGGGACATTATCGCCGCCGAGGCACAACTTCCGTGGGTGGCACAGATCAGCGCCAACCTGCTCAAGGATGAAGAGTTGGTCGATCTGATCTCGGAAGCAGGCGGAAAATGGATATTTATCGGGATGGAATCAATTGACCCTGAAAATATGGCTTCGGTCAACAAGAATTTTTCCAAACCCGGCGATTATCAGGAAGTCCTTGAACGCTTGGCCAAACGCCGGATCTACGCCATCACTTCATTCATTTTCGGAATGGACAACGATACCAAAGGCGTCGCCCAAAGAACGGTCCAACAGATCGAAAGCTGGTCGCCCGGACTTCCCGTCTTCGGCCAGTTGACTCCGTTTCCCGCAACTCCGCTGTACGCCCGGTTGGAAAAAGAAGGCCGACTCGATAGACCCAAACACTGGCTCGAATTCGCGCCGTTCGTCATGGCCCACTCCCCGTTGAAGATGTCGGTTGCCGAAGCCGGCGCCGAGGTCAAATACGCCTGGTCGAAATCTTATAGTCCCGAACGCAATGCCGAGGCTCTCGAAGCGATCAAAAATGAACCGATCGAGTTTCGAATCAGTCATTTTGTCGCCCGAGTTTTTTTTCGCGGCATCTATTTTCCGCAAATGAAAAAAAGGGACTGGATCAAATTGCTTCTCCAAAATCGCCGAACGATCTTCAGTTTATTCAAAGAAGGTTTTCAGACCTGGCGGAAGAGACGGGTTAAAGAACATGTCCGGCGGAATCATCTATACAATAATTGAATTTTGGAAAGAAGTTTTTTACCGGAAGGCCGAATTTTTGCTGAGTTAGCCGCCAAAAAATATTTTTCAGACCAAAGAAGTCAATTCCCAACAAAATATTCATCCGGCGATTCTCTTCAGCAACACGCCGACCCCGTAGGCCAGAATGGCGGCCAGTGCGCCGACCAGAAATGTTTCTCCGCCCGAACGAAGCCACGAGGCGGTTGACCAGCGGCTTTTGACCGAACCGATCAGGAAAAAGGTGATGCCGGTCAGGACGGATGAGACGGTGAAGGAATTTTCCACCCGGAAAAGATAGGGAATAAGCGGAACCAGACCGCAGATCAGAAAGGCCGAAAAGGTGCTTCCGGCCGCTCTCCAGGGCGAGCGGATCTCGGCCGGCAGACCGTATTCTTCGGTCAGCATCGTCTTCACCCAACGGTCCTTGTCCGAAGTAATCAGTTCGACCGCCTTTTCCAGTTCTTCGCCTTCGAAGCCTTTGTCGAGATAGATCTGGCGGATCTCTTCGCGTTCGCCTTCGGGAAACTGCTCGACGTGCCGGTATTCGATCCTTTCGAGCCGCCGGTAATCGTCCTGTTCGGCCCTCGTGCCGAGGTAATTGCTGGCCGCCATCGAAAAACCGTCGGCGATCAGATTGGCAAAACCGAGGATCAGAACGACCAGCGGTTCGAGTTGCGCGCCCGCCACGCCCGAAACGACGGCAAAGGTCGTCACCGCGCCGTCGATCCCTCCATAAATCCAATCGCGGATGTAGTTATGATGGATGGTCGCCAATCTGCTTTGGATCGCCTCGGGCGAATGGTCATGTTCGTAATCAGACATAGTTCAATTTTGGATTTTAGATTTTAGATTTTGGATTTTTACTGTATTAAACGAATCTGAAATCTAAGATCGGACGACTTCGACCGAGCAATGGGCGCGGGCTGTGACGGCGGAAGAAACGCTTCCGAGGAGAAATCTTTCGACCGCGCCGCTGAATTTGGTTGCCCCGGCGAAGATGGAGTCCGCTCCGAAATCTTGGGCTTCCATAACGATCAGATCTTTCGGGTTTCCCTCGACCACGCGAAGCGAAGCCTTGAGGCCTTTTTCCTCGAACCGGTCGATGATCTCGCGCCCGCGTTTTTCCAACTCGGAAGTGTTTTGCTCGAAAGAAAAAGCCTCGATGACGACCTCGATGTCTTCAACGATGATCAGGCGCACCTCGGTCTTTGCCGGCCAGTGGCGTCCGGCCACCGCGTCAACGGCTTTTTCCGCCCCGGCCGTTCCGTCGAAAGCAACGGCGAGACGGATCGGAGAAGCCCCTTTTTCGGCCGAGCGCGCCCGGGCCACCCTGACCGAACATTTCGCTTCGGTCAGGATCTTTTGCGAAACGCTGCCGAGCCAGATCCGCTCCAGCATCGAAAGCCCCTGCGAACCGACGACGATCAGATCGGGCCGGAAAGCATCGGCCCGCGCCAGAACCTCCCAGGCCGGCGAACCGTAGGTCGCTTCGGGCCGCACATTCCAACGGGGAAACATCGAGCTAACCCGTTCCGCCGCCCGTTCGGCCATCCGTTTGGTGTCCTCGAAGATCTGCAGATTCTTCTCCTGTTTTTTCCGCAAACTTTCGGTCAAAAAATTCGACACATCGTCGGTCTCGGCATTGGTCGGAGGGAGCCACACTTCGGCCACGCTGACCGTCATCGCCTCGACCCCATTTTCGGAAAATCCGGCCAGCCGCAAATCTTCCAGCGCGGCGTCGGCGCATTCCGAACCGTCATAGGCGATCAGAATTTTGAAATTTTCGTTCATGTCCCAATTTGTTATTACTGTGTAAATAAAAAAACTACAGTTTAGTGATGGGTGATAGGTGATGGGTGAAAAGTTAAACAGATAACATCGGGCAGTAGAGCCGGATATTCAGACAATTAAGTTTTATCCCATCACCTATCACTCATCACCCATCACAAATTTAACAAAACTTCAGGTTTTTTTATTTACACAGTAGTTAATTACTGATAATTGAAAAACTTCATCGGTTACCGGGAATTGTCTTTTTCGATCCCTGATACGTTTTCACCTTCAAACTCTTTCACTTTTTCACCTTATCCCTACTCCTTTTTGACCTCGATCTGATTCTGAACTTCGGTCGGCAGATTCGAGAAAAAATCGTATCCCGTCCGCTGTTCGATGGCGCGAACCGTGGTGCGGAACTTGCGCCAATCCTCCTTGGCGATCCCGTCGGCGTTGGGCATATCGACCGCGATGATGTGCGTTTTATCGTTGATCGCCGAAATCCCCGCGCCCTGTGGAACGGCGACGACGATCTTCCAGCAGTTGGTCGGCACCGTCACTTTTTTCTTGAGGCGCCCCTTTTCGCCGTAAACCCCGGCGATGATATAGAGATCGACCTTGCCCCGTTTGACCAGGCCGCGCGAATACGATTCGAGACGTTCCCACAGATTGCGGTTGAGGTCGGCCGTTTGCGGAACCATATTGGTCATCAGAAAAGTCTCGCTGTTGGCCTCTTCACTGCCGGCCCGGTCGGCACTCGGACACAGGTGGCCGCGGTCGAAACCGCTCCGGGTGTAATCGGTCGGTTTGATCCGGTTGAAGTTTTTGGGCAAACGGTCGTCGATTCGAAAATCGTTCTGCCGTTCGGCGTCGCCGAGATTGCTTTCCGTTACGCGCCAGGCCACCCAGTTGGCCGTCCCCTTGCTGTTATTGTAGGAAAGCGCGTAGGCCGTGTTGACCATTAAATAATTGTCCGGATTCGAGGTGGTGGCCGTCGCTTTGCTCGGATTCCCGAGCGCCAGATAGATCTTTTCCGCTTCGCTCGCACTGGCCGGAAGCGATGGCGGAGACTGTCCGCCGGGCTGATTTTGTCCCGTATTCTCAGGCGTCGGATTGATTCCGGTCAGCTTTTCATTGATCTTTTTTCCCGCCCAGACGCAGAAGATTATGACCAAAATGATCAATATCAGGGCGATGATCCCGCCGGTGGCGACTTTATTTTTCATAAGATTCCGGTTCTATTTAATTTTTGGCGTAAATTTTACCACAGTTCCGCTCAATAATTTATTGATGTAAATGACGTTACGTGAAAAAAGATTTTTTCGCCGCAAAAGGCCTTAAAAGGACACAAGGTTTTTCGCGGGTCTTTCTTTTCGGCTCAATCCTCATCTGTTCTCAAACGTTTCTTTTCGAAAGGATCTGCCCGGCGGAAATCCCTCTGAGGCCTTCGCGTCTCGGAGTTTGTTTTCGCCTGCGATCAAACCTGCCCCGGCCGGCTGAGGTTTGCCCGGATTTGCGATAAAATAAAAGCGGAATGAGCGACAAGATTCATTTAACGTCATTTTCCGAAGACGAGTTGATCGAACTGGTCAAAGAGATGGGCCAGCCGAAATACCGCGCCGGTCAGATCTTCAAAGGTCTGCACCAGAGGCGTCTGCGCGACTTTGAGGAAATGACCGATCTGCCGAAAGATTTTCGGGGAGAACTTCAAGAGATGGCCACGGCCACCTCCCTGAAGGTCGAATCCCGTTATCTTTCGGAAGACGGAACCCGGCGTTTTTTGATGAAAACGCACGACGGTTTTCCGGTCGAAACCGTTTTTCTGCCGACCGAAAACCGGGACACCATCTGTTTTTCGTCGCAATCCGGCTGTGCATTAAAATGCGATTTTTGTCTGACGGCCCGGCTCGGGCTGCTCAGAAATCTGACCAGGGGCGAGATCGTCGAACAGATCATCATCGTCCTCAACGACGTTTACGGAGTCGGCGGGGAAACGCCGCACGGGACGAATCTGGTGGCGATGGGCGCGGGGGAACCCTTGGCCAATTTCGAGAATCTGACCGGCGCGCTGGAGATCATGGCCAGCGAGAACGGGCTTTTTATCGTGCCGAACCGGGTGACGGTCTCGACGGTCGGGATCGTTCCCAAGATCCGCGAGTTTGCCCGTTTGGAACGAAGGCCCCATCTGGCCATCTCGCTTTCGGCGCCGAATGACGAACTGCGCAGCCGGTTGATGCCGGTCAACCTCCGCTGGAACATCGACGAACTTTTTAAGGCCGCCAAGGAATTCGAACTCTCTCTGCGGCGGGGCGAGCGTTTCACATTCGAATACGTTCTGCTCGGCGGCGTCAATGACCTGGACGAACACGCCCGCGAACTGGCCGGGCGGCTCAAGGCCCATGAGTTGAACAAGGTCAAGATCAATCTGATCCCGCACAACCCGGCCGAACCGCTTCCGTACAGGCCCTCGCCGCCGGAGCGGATCGAGAGTTTCAAAAGAGTTCTGGAAAGCGAGGGAATCGCGGCTTACGTCCGCCGCCCGCGCGGCCGCGACATCTACGCCGCCTGCGGCCAACTGGCGGCCAAAGGATTTTAGATTTTGGATTTCGGATTTGGGATTTGACTGCTCACTGCTTACTGCTCGCTGCTTACTAAAATTGTTATGGAAATTCTTATTCTCGGAATTCTGCTGGTCGCGCTGATGGTTTACGTTTCGACCAGAATAAAAAGAACGGCGGCCGAGGCCTTTGAGCCGGAAATGATCGACGAAGCGGATTTTAAGCTGAGCAAACCGGCCGGTCTTCTTCATCCCCTGCGCGACGATTCGGAGTTCGCTTTCGAGGCATATTCCCAGGAATACGGCGACGGGAATCTGCGCAACATCCGGCGGATGCAGGCCGAACTGAGAATTCACACCGACGCGAAATTCAAAACAGTCTGCGCCGAGGCCAAAAAGGAGGCCGACCAGATCTTATCCGAAGAAAAACTCAAAGACGCTCCGGTCGATCAGCGAATCTGTTTGATCGAAAGCGAAAAAACCGTTGACGGAATAACCACCCGGGATTACCGGAAAATAGTAGAAAGCCTCCGGCAAAAAAAGATCTACGATCTGAAAGTCTCGGTTCTGGACACCCATCTCCGAGAAAACGCCGGAAAAGCCGCCGAGATGATCGAGACCTTCACCGTCAAGAGTGAGCAGTAGGCAGTGAGCAGTGAGCAGTCAAATCCAAAATCCGAAATCCAAAATCCAAAATCAATAGGGTCTTCCCGGAATCTTGCTCGACTCCTTGGTTCCGATGGCGAAGACCTTGATCAAAGCCAGTCCGGCGACGAATCCGCCGATGTGCGCGGCGTAGGCCACGCCGCCCGTTCCGGCCGGGGTCATAAATCCCAAAATCACCTGATAACCGATCCAGATGCCGAGCGCGACATAAGCCGGGACGGTAGTGATCATCCGAAAGATCAGGGCCCTGACGTTTCGTTTCGGAAAAAGCAGAAGATAAGCGCCGAGAACGCCCGAAATGGCGCCCGAAGCGCCGAGCATCGGGATGATCGAATCCGGTCCGAGCAAGATCTGCCCGAGAGCGGCGGCAAAACCGCAGACCAGATAAAAGACGGCGTAGCGGATATGTCCGATGACGTTTTCGATGTTGTCGCCGAAAATCCACAAGAAAAGCATATTTCCGAAAATGTGACCGAAACCGCCGTGCATGAACATCGAGCTGAGGAAATTGAAATAAACCGGCAAGGGCGTTGCGTAATGCTGGATCGTTCCGCTCTGCCCGCCGACGGTTATCGTCTGCGGCCCGACGATATCGATCCCGGTCGTGATCTCTTTGGGCACCAGCGAAAAAGCGTAATCAAACTGCTCGTTCGAACCGAGTTGCTGGAGAAAAACGAAAACCAGAATATTGATGCCGATGATGGCGTAATTGACGTAAGGCGTTATCACCCGGTCGGAATTGTCGTCGCTGATCGGAAACATATGTTTTTAAATTCTCAAATGTAAATATTCTGTAACTTAAGTTTTTTTATATTTAGCCACAGAGAACACCGAGAACTCAGAGACAAATAGTTTGATCGACAATAATTCCTCGGTGCCCTCTGTGTTCTCTGTGGCTAAATTTATTGTTAATAAATTTTGATTACACAGCAATAAGTCAAAATCAAGTCCCCGGCTCATTATAATCAAATAAACGCGGAAAGTTTTGTTTTCTGACTAACAGTTCATCCGTAACTTTCCCTACAAAAACTTCGTGGCTTTTGATCAAACCGGGGCGATCACTTTACAACTTTCAGCCGGGACGCTTTACGGACAGGTTTGAGCCTTCGCGTTAAAGTTCGCTTGATCGAAAATAAACCCATTCTAAGCCAAAAAGATCGATATTAAAAGAAAAAAGAGAGTCCGGTTCGTTCGCAGAACGTGACTCTCCAAACTTTCGAGAATTTCCGAACTTTTCGGATTTTTAACCGATCCCGGTGTCCTCCTGAACTTGCAGAAGCTCGTAGCCTTCCGAACGGGCGACGTAGGTGGCCGCCGTGATGTCGCCGACGACATTGAGCGTCGTCCGGCACATATCGAGGATCCGATCGACGCCGAGGATGATGGCGATCAGGGCCGGATCAATCTTGATCATCGCCAGAATTCCGATGATAAACGGAATCGAACCCGAAGGAACGCCGGCCGTTCCGATGCCGCCCAGGATGGCCAGATAGACGACCATCAGTTGCTGGGCAAAGGTCAGTTCAACACCGGCCAGCTGAGCGATAAATAAAACCGTGATGCCTTCGTAAAGCGCCGTCCCGTTCTGGTTGGCGGTGGCTCCGACCGTCAGCACAAAGCTGTTGATGTCTTTGGGAACGCCCAGATTTTCTTCCGACACGCGGAGTGCGGTCGGCAGGGTCGCGTTCGATGAACTGGTCGAAAAAGCGGTCAGGATGACCGTCCGGACGCGTTTGAAAAATTCGAGCGGATTGATCTTAGACAAAAAGGCCACCGACAACGAATAAACGCCGAAGAAATGAAGGCTCAGGCCGAATAAAACCGTAAAGACGAACCAGGCCAGCGACTGGAGCAGATCGAGACCGAACAAAGCGATGTTGTTGAACAGCAGACAGGCCACCGCATAGGGGGCGAACTTCATGATGATGTCAATGATCTTTGACGTGATCTCAAAAACGGCTCCCATAAATCTGACGAAGGGTTCCGAGACCGGCTCCGGCAAAAGCGTGATGGCGATCCCGACGATCAGGGCGAAAAACATGATGTGAAGCATATTCGGATTTTCGCCGGCGATGGAATTAAAAACGTTTTTCGGAACGATCGTTTTGACGACCGACATCAGAGCCGTGTCGGAGGCCGCCTCTTCGGCTTTTTTGGCGGTTTCGACCGACTTGCTGGCGTCCGAACTGTATTTTTCTTCCAGTTTCTTTTTGGTGTCTTTATCCATCCGGTCGCCCGGTCGGATGGTATTGGCCAGAGTCAGACCGATGGCCACCGAGATGGCCGAAATGACCAGCGAATAGGCGAACGACTTGAGACCGATCCGCCCCAGTTTGCGAATATCGCCGATCCCGGCCACTCCGACCACCAGCGACGAAAAAACGAGCGGGACGACGATCATCAAAAGCAGGTTCAAAAACAATTGTCCGATCGGACGGGTGAAATTTTCGACCGTCCAGGTAATGTTCGGATGTTCGCCGCCGAGAGTGCTGTTGACTACCAGACCGGCCACCACACCGAATACCAAACCGATCAGGATCTTGGTATGAAGGGCGATTCCCTTCGGTTTGTCGGGCGTATCATCGTCGAGATCGGTCGTCAGTTCGCGTTCGTATTCGTCCGGCGGAATCGACCCGCCGTTTTCCTGATTATCGTTTTCTTGAGCCATAGTTTTCTACTAATCACCTTTTATTGTTTGGAATGAATCAAAAGCGTCGAATTTTTCGGGCCGGAAGTTGCGTTTTGAAAAATTTTCGCCTTTTATTCAGCGGTCTTCGTCTTTGAAAAACCGGGGAGATTTCGACCGACCGCCGTGGATGTTTTGAAATACAATACTATAAATGTTCCGAGAACTCTATCAATTCACGGTTTTGTCCGAAAATAAACCCGCCCGATCCCCGGCAATCATTTTTTCTTGACCCGGATCGCCCGCTCTTAAAAATAAAGAATAAACACCGTTGAAAAATTGTTGGCAAAACTTGCCGGACGTGCTAACCTTTCCAGTGTCTTTGCCAACTCAAAGAAACTCTAGTCTCATTCCACAAAAGGAAAAACTTTATGAAAACCACTTTTAAGAGACTCTCATTTTGTCTTCTGTTTTGTTTCATTTTCATCTTCACTTCCTTCGCCCAGATGCAACAGCGCGACATGGCCAGGGAAGAAAAACTCTGGGAGGAACTTCGCCAAACCGCGCCCGATGCAGTCGAACCTTTCAAAGCGGCGACCGCCGCCCTCGACGCCGATCAGTACGAACAATCGCTCAAACTTTACGGGCAGGTTTTGGAAAAAGCGCCGAAGTTTCAACACGCTCTGAGACGGATCGGCTATCCTCTGGTCGCCGTCGGACGGCGCCAGGAAGCACTGGAATTTTCCCAAAAGGCTCTGGACATCGAACGCTCACCGGAGAATCTGATGGGATATGCTCAGGTTTTGACCAGCCCCGGCTCGACCGGCTATCGACCAAATCAGCCGGAATTGGCGCAGGCGCTTTCGATGGTCAAAGAAGCGATGACGAAATCCACGGAAAACACTCCGGATTACGCCGTCTACGCCGCTCAACTCGCTCTTTCGGCCGAACGGATGGAGGAATTCAACAACATCGTCGGGACTCTTCAAACCAGATTTCCGAACGAAATGGGAACTCATTATTTCGCCGCCATCAAGGAAGGCAATGAGGGCAATTTCTCGGCGGCCGAATCCGAACTGGCCCAAGCCGAGCAGGCCGGAATGCCGGCCGAAGCCACTCAGGACTTGCGCTCGGCCATCGCCCAGGCCAAAAACGAAAGCGGCTACTGGATGTGGGAGTATTTCTATTACGGAGTGTATTTGATCGGCGCCTGGGTCCTCGGGCTTCTGCTTTTGTTCATCGTCGGCAAAGTCCTTTCGGTCAAAACGCTTCATTCGGTCGAAAATTCCAACCCCAACGACATCACCGGCGGCGGTCAGGCCGGTTTGCGCAAGATCTATAAAAAGGTCATCGGTTTCGCCGGCGTTTACTACTACATCTCCCAGCCGATCGTCATGTTTTTGGTGATCGTCCTGACGGCCGGCGTCACGCTGTTTTTCTTCTGGGTCGGAAGGATCCCGATCAAACTTCTGGCGATCCTGATCATCGTCGGACTGGCGACGATCTTTTACATGATCAAATCTCTCTTCGTCCGGGTCAAGGAAGAGGATCCCGGCCGCGCCCTGACCGAAGCCGAGGCGCCGGGATTGTGGGCGTTGGTCCGCACCGTCGCCGGGGATATGAAAACCCGTCCGGTCAACGAGATCCGGATCACGCCGGGAACCGATCTGGCGGTTTACGAACGCGGCGGCCTGCGCGACAAGATGAATGACCGGGCCGAACGGATCCTGATCGTCGGAACGGCCGTCCTCAACGATTTCAGCCAAAACGCTTTTCGATCGGTGCTGGCTCACGAATACGGGCATTTCTCCAACCGCGACACGGCCGGCGGGGACGTCGCCTTCCGCGTCAACAATCACATTATGCAGCTCGCCTACGCGATGGCCGAGGGCGGGACGGCCACGGTTTACAACATCGCCTTCCAGTTTCTCCGGTTGTATCATTTCCTGTTTCGACGGATCACTCACGGGGCGACCCGCTTGCAGGAGATCCTGGCTGACCGGGTGGCGGTTCATCTCTACGGGCCGGAGGCCTTCAAAGAGGGCTTGACGCACGTCATCCGCCGCGAGGTCGAATTCAATCACGTCGCCGAAAAAGAGATCAATGCCGCCTTTACGGCCAGACGGGCGATGCAGAATCTGTACGAACTGAGCGAGCAGGACGACGCTATCAAAGGCACGCTCGAACAGCAGTGCAAAGAGATCATCAACCGGCCGACGACCGACGATGACACCCATCCGAGCCCGCACGACCGCTTCAAACTGGCCAACCGCATCACCCCGAGAGGCTGTCCGCCGATCCGCGGTCAGGTCTGGGATCTGTTCCATGACCGGACCGCCCTGACCAAAGAGATGAACGATCTGCTGGAAAAAGCGATTCGGGCGGGAAGCTGATTCGATTTTGGATTTTGGATTTCGGATTTTGGATTTTTTTAAGACGAACAAAGCGCGGTTTATTCAAATTTGAGTGGACCGCGTTTTGTTTTTCCCTTTGTGTTCTTTGCGCCTATGTGGTGAAATTCTCTTATGTTCGAATCGATCCATTTCAATTCCAAAGGCCGCCGGACGACCAATGCTTCCAAACCGGAGGTCATCGAAAAATTAACCCGAATCGTCGGCGGCGAGAACATCCTCGTCGAACCGGAAAAGGTCGAGCCTTACGGGGCTGATGCGGTCAAGGAAAAGTTTCCTCCGGAAGCGGTTCTGTTTCCCGAAAGCACGAGGGAAGTCTCCGAGATCCTCAAACTCGCCAACGAACATCTTTTTCCCGTGACGGCGCGCGGCGGGGGCGTCGGCTACACGGGCGGCGCGGTTCCGGTTGACGGCGGGATCGTCATCGGGACCGACCGGATGAATAAGATTTTTGAGATCAGCGAGGAAAATCTCTACGCCGTCTGCCAGCCCGGCATCCGCACCTTTGAACTGCAACAGGAGGTCGAAAAACACGGTCTCATCTTCGCGCCCGACCCGGCCAGTTACAGAGATTCCTTTATCGGCGGCAACATCGCCGAAAACGCCGGCGGGATGCGCACCCCGAAATACGGCGTGACCAAACATTCGGTCCTCGGTCTGGAGGTCGTCACGGCCACCGGCGAGGTCATCCGCACCGGCGGCAAAACCGTCAAAAACGTCGTCGGTTTCGATCTGACCGGCCTGATGTGCGGTTCGGAAGGGATGCTCGGGATCATCACCGAAGCGACCCTCAAACTCCTGCCGATGCCCGAAGCCACCTCGACCGTCCGGGCCTCGTTCAGATCGATGGAAGAGGCTTGCGAGGTGCTGACCAAATTCACCCCGTGCGGTCTTTTGCCGATGGCGATGGAGGTCATCGACCGCAACTGCATCGGGGCGATCGAACAAAATTACGCCTTCGGATTTTCGCCCGAAGCCGAGGCCATTCTGCTGGTCGCGGTCGACGGCGAAAGCGCGCAGGTCGAAAGGGAATCGAAACTGATCGAAAAGATTTTGGAGGAAAACGGCGGTTTCGACATCCTCCGCTCCGAAAATCAAGACGACGAGGACAAACTGTGGGACGCCCGCCGGGCGATCTCGCCGTCGCTGATGAAATACGGCACTTTGAAGATCAACGAAGACGTCGTCGTTCCCCGTTCAAAGGTTCCCCAACTGATCACTCAGGTCGAAATGATCGGCCGCAAATACAACACTTTCGTCGCCAATTTCGGCCACGCCGGCGACGGCAACATCCACGTCAATTTCATGTGCGACCGCGACGATCCGATTTCCATTCAGCGCGCCCGCAATTGCGTCAAAGAAACCTTCGCCTATTCGGTCGAAATCGGCGGCACCATCTCCGGCGAACACGGCATCGGCTACGTCAAAGCCCCTTATCTGGACATAGCGGTCGATGCACCGACTCTGGAAATTATGAAAGGGATCAAAAAGCTGTTCGATCCGAAGGGAATTTTGAATCCGGGGAAGATGTTTGTTTAAATAATGATTTATGACCCTCAAACAAAAATTCAAAAACGCGATCAGGCGCGGAACAGGTGAAACTCACATTCTTATCAAAGAAAATCCAACCGTTGATTTTTCAAAAGAGATAATCGAGGCCGCTTTATTTAATTTTGCTTATGACCAGCAATCTGAGGGCGGGCGGGAGATTTATATTTCCGAATTGATCGAACTCTCCGATCAAAAGAGTAAAATTTTACCAATGATTTACGAAGCATTAAAAACTGAGGAAAATGATGATTGGTCAATCGAACAACTGTTTAGCATTGCCGCGATTTATGCCAAAAAAGGGGACGAAAGAGCCCGAAAAGCCGTTTATGAAAATTATTACAAATATGCGATCAGCGGTTCGGATTGGTGTGGACAAGATGCGGTTGTCGAAATTGACGGTTTGGAAGGTTTGAAATTTGTTGCCGAAACTAAGGGTAAATTTCTTGAAAAAAATGTTGAAGAATGGGAAGACAGCTTCTTCGTTGATAACTTTCAGAAGGAAAATCCTCAAATTGATGTTTACGGTGAATTAAGAAGGTTTGCCGAAAATAATTCTCACATAAAAACATATCTTGAAATGATCGAAGGTCGGAAGTTTTCGGTTCGAAAGCCAACCGGAAAAACGTACGGTTATAAATTGATCAAAGGAATTATTAATGACGGAAAGCGAAAATATTTGCCGCGTTTTGCTGGCACACAACTATCGGAAAAAGATCTTGAAAAGTTAGCAAATGATTTTCTGAAGGAAACAAAGAAGAAAAAACAAGTGTTATACCTGAGCCTTTTTTCGGACGTAGAATTTCCGCTCGGTTACAGACCAATATTAGACATTGCTGAATTTACACATAGCAATAAACACAGACTAAAATTCTTTGCAGTTGAGGCTTTACGCTTTTTCGAGTCAGCCGTCGTCCGGGATTTTGCAATTCAGAATTTGCATAGTTTCGGCTCGCCTTACAATTTTGCAGAACTCCTGATCAAAAATTATCAAAAAGGGGATTGGAAATTGCTGAAAAAGATTGCAGAGGAAAGCAAAGACAAAGACATAATTCACCAACTCGCTTGCAGTTATATAGATATTTATGAAGCCAATCCTTCAAAAGAATGCAAAGAGCCTCTGGAAATAATTTACAGCAAAACAAACTGCGGAATTCATCGCACCGATTTAGTTCAAATCTTGATTGATAATAAAGTTTTATCTGATCAAATAAAAAAAGAAATACGATATGACTGTTCAAATGACACAAGAAAGGTTTGGGAAAAATTGAAACCAAAAAGTATTTGATCCGAACGGGATCTTGAGTCCGGGGAAGATGTTTGTCTAAAGCGGAGAACTCTAACCACAACGGGCACAAAGTTTTTTTGATCATCTTTTAACCGGACTCAAATCTCAATAAAACCTTCACCGACCGGCGAACTAAATTCTTTTATCGGTCGTAACCTTTTAGAAATACAAAAGGAAGGCCATATTTTATGCTCAAAAAAATCTGCCGGGCGGTGGTCGGGGTCATCGTTCTTTTGTCCGTCTTTTCGGGCGCACTTGCTCAGACTTTTAAGGAAAAGCGGCTGGAGAAGATACGGGCCGACCTCGGCGAAAAGGTGGCCAAAGGCGAGGCGGCTTCGCTGGCGGTCGGGGTCATCAGGAACGGAAAAACTATCTGGAAAGAGGGCTTCGGGTGGGCCGATAAGGAGCGGAAGATACGAGCCACGCCGGAGACGGTTTATCCGCTGGCCTCGATCTCCAAATCGCTGACGGCGACGGGGCTTTGGGTTCTGGCCGAAGACGGGAAAATAGACATCGACGCCCCGGTCGAAAAATATCTCCGGTCCGCCCGCCTGACCTATTATCACAATCAGCCGGAGGAATTGAAGGTCCGTCATCTGCTTTATATGGAGGCCGGAATCCCGCATCAGCTGGAATATTTTTACGACGACGAGACCGACCAGATCCCGCCTTTGCCCGAACGGATCAACCGCTACGGTTTCACGGCTTTTCCGGCCGGGAAGGTCCATAATTACTCCAATTTTTCGTTTTCGATTGTCGAACAGATCGCCGCCGATGTTTCGGGGCGTGGCTTTTCGGATCTTATGCGGCAGGAGGTTTTCCGCCCCCTTGGGATGAAGAACACTTTTCCCGAACGCCCGGCGAAAAACGTTTTCGCCAGAGGCTACGGCGCCGACGGCGAACTCGTCCCGGCGAACCGCTTCGAACCGCGCGGCGGGGCCGGAATGTATTCGTCGGTCGATGATCTGCTCCGATACGGCCTCTGTCATCTGGGACGCAAGGGTCTCTTGAAAAAAAGGACGATCGATCTGATGCATTCGACCGATCCCGCATCGCCCAACCCGTATTACGCCAACGGCTGGGGCGTTTTGCCGATGCGCGGCGGGCGGATTTCGCTGTTGTCGAACGGAGCGATCGCCGGGGCGGCCGGAACGGTTCTGGTCATACCGACCGACGATCTGGTCATCGTCTGCCTGACCAACACCACGCTCGGGAACGATTACACCGATCAGATCGCCTTTCAGATCGCCGGCGCTCTTCTGGACGGTTACGGCCAAGACCTGGATCAGTTGATGAAAAAGGTCGGCCCTTTTTTCGAGAGCCGCCCCTTTTCCGGCGACGATTCTCTGACCGGCAACTGGGCGGGCGAGATCAAAACCCATCAGGGAAAATTTCCGATCGCTTTGAGATTTACGAGCGAGGGCAAAATCCTGGCCAAGATCGCCGATCAAACCGAAACCGAGGTCACCGATCCGTCCCTTGAAAGCGGTCTGATCAACGGTTATTTCGACGGACGGATCCCGACCGAAGAAGCGCTCCGGCGCCCGCACCGGGTTCTTTTCAGTCTGATGCGCCGGGAAAACAGGCTCTTCGGCGTCATCAGCGCGCAGGCGCTCGGAGGCCGTCCGAAGTTCCTTTTGCCTTATTACGTCGAATTGGTGAAAAAATAAGACTATTCTGGTTTAATAAGAGGCGAACGATTTATCTTTATTCTTAAATCGAATTTCTTTTATCAAATCAAAAAACCAATGAACAAAGAAATCAAAGCGGCGCTTCTGGTGATCGATCTTCAGAAGGGTTTTATCAAAAATTACCCGTGTTTTCCGAATCTGGAACTGACGCTGGAATACGTCAACGGGACGATCGACCTTTTCCGAAAAAAGGATTTGCCGGTCATCGTCGTCAAAGATCTTTCGGCCGAAGGAGAGAGTTTCCCCGACGCTTTTGACCTGATCGACGGTTTGATGATCGAAGAGGGCGAATTCGAGGTGATCGAAAAGACCTTGACCAACAGTTTCTGGAAAACCGATCTGGAGGACCGGCTTCGGTCGAAGGGAGTCGAGTTCGTCGTCATCGCCGGTTTTGCCGCCGAATACTGCGTTTACGGCACTTATCAGGGAGCCACCGAAAGAGGGTTTCACGCCCTTATCCTAAAGAACGGCATTACGACTCTCAATGAAAATTACGCATTGATGATCGAACATGCATTGAACGACATTTCCTATTTCACTCTGGCCAAACTTTTAAGCTGAGGGTGAGAGTTTTTTTTCGACTTGCCGGAAGATCTGAGCAATGGACGAATCTAAAATCGGATTAAAAGACGCCGTCTCGATCGGGATCGGCGGAATGGTCGGCGGCGGGATCTTTGCCGTTCTGGGTCTGGCCGTCGGGCTGGCGCGGGGCGGAACTCCGGTCGCTTTTCTGCTGGCCGGCGTGATCGCTTTTCTGACCTCTTATTCCTACGCCAGATTGTCGCTCGCTTTTCCGGATTCGGGCGGAACCGTCAAATTCGTCAATCAGGCTTTCGGCAAGAACGTCTTCAGCGGTGGAACCAACAATCTGCTCTGGATCAGCTATATCGTCATGCTGTCGCTCTACGCTTCGGCTTTCGGCTCTTACGGAGCCAATCTCGTCGGCCTGACCGGCAACACCGAACTCGACAAACACCTGTATCTGAGCGGGATCGTTATTTTCTCTTCCGCCATCAATTACATCAGTTTCCGGGCCGTCAGCCTGACCGAATCGGCGGCCGTTTACACCAAACTCCTGATCCTCGGAGCGTTTGTCATCATCGGTTTTTACGGACTTTCGAAAAGTCAGTATTTGGGTCAACTGACCTTTTCCGAATGGAAAAATCCGCTCGCTCTTCTGACCGGAGGGATGGTCATTTTCGTCGCTTATGAGGGGTTTGAACTGATCGCCAATTCAGTCCCGAACATCCGCGACCCGCAAAAGAACGTTCCGCGTGCCTTTTACGTTTCGGTCATTTCGGTCATCATCCTCTACGTTCTGATCGCCATTATCACGGTCGGATCGCTTTCTTTTGACCGGATCAGATCGGCCGAAGAATACGTTCTGGCCGCCGCCGCTCAGCCTTTGCTCGGTCAGGCCGGTTTTACGATCATCACCATCACGGCACTGATCTCGACCTTTTCCGCCATCAACGCCACGCTTTACGGCGGGAGCCGGGTCAATTACCGGATCGCCGAAAACGACGAACTTCCGCACGAATTCACAAAGGTTTTCTGGAACCAACCCGTCGGTTTGCTGGTTACGGCCGTCCTGACCCTTTTGATCGCCAACATTCTTAATCTGGAAAGCATCTCGACCTCGGGAAGCGCCGGTTTTCTGCTCATTTTCGCCATCGTCAATCACGCCAATTACAAACTCGCCGATCGGACCGGTTCGCTCAAATATCTTTCGCTCGGAGCCGCCGGGTTATGCTCGGTCGCTTTGCTGGCCCTGATTTTTCAACAGTTCGGGGCAAATCCGACCGGAGCCACAGCCGGAGTGGCGATCATACTTTCGGCTTATCTGATCGAATTTATTTACAAAAAAAGCGAAATTTTCGAGTCCGGCCGAGGCGAAAAAGGAGACGGATAACCTGGTCCGAACGGATTTTCCCGCCGGGAATAATTTTTTTTCTTCCCGACCGAACCGCTCGGTTGCCCGGCGCATCTTAAATTTCGTAATCTAAAAAAAATCGCTCAAAATTGCTGACCATTTTCCAATAAAACTACAAAAGGAAAATTTGACAATGACAGCGAAAAAATCTTTTTTTCAAACCGCGGCCGGAACCGTTCTTTTGGCCGGACTGGCGGCCGGAACTCTCGATATTCTGGCGGCATTTTTGGTTTATTCTTTGATCGTGGCCAATGTGCCTCCGACCCAGATCCTGAAATCGATCGCCAGCGGCGTATTCGGCAAGCAGGCTTTTGCCGGCGGAGCGCCGATGGCCGTTTGCGGACTCTTTTTTCATTACATCATCGCCCTTTCGTGGGCGCTTCTTTATTTTTTGATCTTTCCGTTGATCCCTTTTTTCAAAAAACAGAGGATCGTCAGCGGCCTCATTTACGGCGTTTTTGTCTGGGTGATGATGAATCTGGTGGTGCTTCCCCTGAGCAACGTCAATCAGTCGCCCCTGCGCCTGAAATCGGCGCTGATCGGGGCGATCATTCTGATGATCTGTATCGGCTTGCCGATCTCATTGATCACGCACCGGTTTTACGCATCCCGGGATTTGTCCTGAAAGAAACCACGTCGCTACCGCTTCGTGTACCGATCATCGGACTGACCACGTTGCTACCGCTTCGTGGACTGATCCTCGGATCATTCGTCGAAGCCGGAATCGATCGGTTCCCATAGTTCGATCTTGTTGCCTTCGGGATCAACGATCCAGCCGAATTTTCCGTACGGATATTCTTCGGTTTTGTCGATCACCTCGACCCCTTCTTCTTTGAGGGTCGCCAGGAGTTGGTGCAGATCCTCGACCCGGAAATTGAACATAAAGGGCTTTTTCGAAGGCTCGTAATAATCGGTGTCTTCGGGAAACACCGAAAAGACCGTCATTCCGCCGGCCTTATCCCAGATAAAGCTCGCGTAAACGTTACCGCCGAACGGAACGCCCAGATGTTTTTCGTACCAGGCGGCCAATGCCTTCGGATCTTTCGCTTTGAAAAACACGCCGCCGATGCCCGTTGCTCTTTTCATATTTTTATCTCCTCAGGAAAGAAAACTTGTTTCACAAATGAAACAAGACTAGCATCAATCGGAGGCCGCTTCAAGTCGGAAAATATTTTTTGCCGATTTTCCGGAGAAATCGTCTTCGGTTTCAGGCAAGAACCCGGTCGTGTTCCATCCGGGCGAAAAAAATGGCGATCAGAACCGCCACCAGCATGACGGCCGATGCCGTCCAGAAAGTGCGCTGAACGGTGTAGTCATCGATCTGATTGAGGGGATTGTTGAGCAAAAGTCCGCCGACCGCCGGGCCGATCGCCCGCGCCAGACTCGCTCCCGATTGCATCACGCCGAGCGCTCGTCCCTGTTCGGAGTCGCTCGAGATCTTCGAGGCCATGCTCGACAAGGCGGGAGAAGCCATCGCATTTCCGATGGCCAGCAGGGCGACGGTCGCCAGGAGACCCGTCAGGCCGACCGTTGCCGGACTGACGTAGGGGATCAGAAAAAGGCTCAGCGTCATCATCAGACTTCCGACAATGGTCAGCAGATTTTCGCCGAACCGGTGCGCCAGTTTGCTGAACAATCCGCCCTGAAAGATGACGGCCAGAACCCCGATAAAGGCGAAAATATAGCCGTTCTGCTCGGCCGTGTAGCTGAAGCGGAACATGGTAAACAGGACAAAGGCGTAGGTCATGATCGAAAAGGCGACGACCAGAAAAAAATAAACCGTGGTCAGCGTGCCGAAGCTGGCATCGCTCAGAGATTCGATTATTTCGAGAACACGATTTTTGCGCGGGGCCATCTGGCCGGGCGCGTCTTTTTTGACCGATTCGGGCAAAATAAAATAAAGCAAAATGGCGTTGAGGAAAGAAAGTCCGGCCGCGAACAGAAAAGGAACGTTGATCCCGTAACGGCTGAGAATGCCGCCGATGGCCGGACCGAAAATAAAACCCAGTCCGAAAGTCGCCCCGAAAAAACCCATTCCTTTGGCCCGGTTCTCCCGCGTTGTAACGTCGGCGATGTAGGCCTGAGCCGTCGAGATGTTTCCGCCCGTAATGCCGGCGATGATCCTCCCGGCGAAAACCATCCAGAGAGCAAAGGCAAATCCGATGAAAAGGTAGCCGACGGCCGAACCGAGGATCGAAAAGAAAAGTATCGGTCGCCGTCCGTATTTATCGGACAGCCCGCCCAAAATGGGCGAAAAGACAAACTGCATCAGCGAGTAGGAGGCAAACAGGAGACCGATGTCAAAAGGGGTGGCGTGAAAAGCGTCGCTTTCGACGTAGTACGGCAGAGCCGGAATGACTATGCCGAAACCGACCAGATCGATAAAAACCGTTATGTAAATGATTATCAGCGGTTTCGTAAAAAATCTTCCGCTGCTTCGGCTCGGATTTTCTCCCGCCCTTTTTTCCTGATTCATCTATTGCCCAACTGTTCTCACTTTAACCGCCGGATAAAAATTCCCGCTGAAATTCCTTTAACCGCCGCCTACTGCTCATAATTTTTTTTTGTAGTAAGATAACAAGGATTAAAAATAACATTTTGAGGGAGTTTGCAAAAGTAATGCGATTGAATATAAAAATACAAGGTCTGATTATTTTATTTCTAGCACTGATTTTATCTATGTATCAGGAAACAAATGCCAAACCGGATAAGGTGAGCCGCAAAAAGCCGAAAGCGTCTTCCGCTCAAACGGCCTCGCCGGACGTCAGTTACACGGTCTCGATGCCGAAACCCTGGACCCATTTGCTGGAAGTCGAAATGCGTTACAAATCGGCCAGTATGCCGAACATGGCAGAGATCAAAATGCCCGTCTGGACGCCCGGATCTTATCTGGTCAGGGAATACGCGCGCCACGTCCAGAATTTTGCGGCCAAAGACGGAAGCGGAAAATCCCTGAACTGGGACAAGACAAACAAGAACACCTGGCAGATCAACACCGGCGGGGCCAAAGAGATCGTCATCACTTATCAGGTTTACGCCAACGAACTGACGGTTCGCACCAACGAACTCAACGATCAGCACGCCTTTTTCACCCCGGCCGCATTGCTGATGTTTCCGAAAGGCGGACTGAAAGCGGCTTCGACCGTCAAGGTCGTCCCGTACGGCAATTGGAAAGTGGCCACCGGTCTCCCGCCGGTCGCCGACCAGACCAACACCTTCCGCGCAGAAAACTTCGACATTTTGTACGACTCCCCGTTCGAAGTCAGCGATTACACCGAGAAAAAATTCACGGCTCAGGGCAAACCGCACCGCTATATCATGTCCGGCGACGGCAATTACGATCTCGACCAGATCGCCGAAGACACTACCAAGATAATCGATCAGGCGGTCGCTATTTTCGGCGAACTTCCCTACGACAACTACACTTTTCTGGTTAATCTGCGCGGCGGAGGCGGACTTGAACATCTCAATTCGACCGCGCTCCAATGGCAGAAATTCGGTTTCAAACCCGAAGCCCGCTACAAAGGATTTCTCGGTCTGGTGGCGCACGAGTATTTCCATCTCTGGAACGTCAAACGAATCCGCCCCGACGCGCTCGGTCCGTTCGATTACGAGAACGAAAATTACACCAAATTGTTGTGGGTGGCCGAAGGCGCAACTTCGCTTTACGCTCCGCTTCTGCTTGAGAGGGCCAAATTGATAACCGACAAGGAGTTTTTGAGCGGGCGGGCGTCGGAGATCCAGTCTCTGCAAAATCGTCCGGGCCGGTTTGAAACCAGTCTCGAAGACGCCAGTTTCGATGCCTGGATCAAATATTACCGGCAGGACGAAAACTCGATCAATAATCAGATCTCCTATTATGACAAGGGCGAGATCGTCAATTTCCTGCTCGACATCAAGATCCGCACCGAATCGAACGGAACCAAATCGCTGGACGATGTGATGAGGTATCTGTACAACGAATATTTCAAGAAGGGCAAAAATTACGCTCCGGCCGATTATCAGAAAACGGCCGAGATGATGGCCGGAAAAAGCCTCGACGATTTTTTCAGCAAATACGTCCGGGGTACCGAGGAGATCGACTACAACAGCATTCTCAATCCGATCGGCCTGCGACTTTTGACGGGCGAGGACGGCGATAAGAAAGCCTTCTTAGGCGGCAATTTCAGCGAATCGGACGGGCGTTTGACGGTTCGTTTTCTGCCCGCCGACACGCCCGCTTACATCGCCGGTCTGAACACCGGCGATGAGATCATCGCCATCGACGGTTACCGGGCCAGCAACCAGTTTCTGAACGGTTATCTGCGGGAAAAGAAACCGGGCGACAAGATCAAGATGACCATTTTCCGGTTCGATGAACTGCGGGAGATCGAGGTCGAGTTGGGCGGCCGCCCCGACGCCAACTACCGGATCGTAGCGGTCGAAAATCCTTCCGACGACCAGAAACGACTTTATCAGGAGTACCTGTCGGCAGAACTGAAATAATTGGATTTTGGATTTTGGATTTTGGATTTCCGAAATTGTGTAAACCGGAATCGTTGATCCAAAATCCAAAATCCAAAATCCAAAATGGGAATCATGTTTTCGCGAAGTTTCACCATAATCATCCTGCTGGCCGCGCTCGTTTCAGCGACCGGATGTCAGCGGCCGACCTTTAATTCGCCATCGGTCGCACCGACGGCTCTCAGAGATGTCCCGGCGATGCGGCTCAATTATCGCTTCGAGTCGGATGTTCCGCCACCGCCGATGGAAAACAAGGCTCCGGCGGAAGAAAGAAACCCGGCCGTCCAAACCGACTTTGACCAGAACCGCCCGCAGGAGATTCTCGACCGCACTCTGGCTTCGCCGAACAATGAAAGGGTTCTGGCCATTTATCACAACGTGTCGGATCTCCCGGCGGAATTTCGCCTCGATATGTATGCGGCCGACGGCCGACGCTTGAAAACGATCACCCACGAGGGAATGGCGGTTCATTTTCCCGACACCATCGTCTGGTCGCCCGATTCCACCTCGGTGGCCTTCGTGGCGATGGTTAGAACCGGAAAACTGGGAGATTTCTCCAACGGCCCCGAAGGCCCTCAAACATCGACGACTCCCCCTTCAGCAACGCCCGAAGAAACCCCGACCGAAGCCGATACCGAAACTCCGGACGCCAACAGCGGATCGGACGCCAATGCCGGTCAGACGCCGGGGACGCCCCCCGCCGGAGAAGAACCCCCTCTGGTGTTGACCTTTCGCACCGAACAGATTTATTTGTGCGATGCCAACGGCGGAGATCTGAAACCGCTGACCCAAAACGAAGGATTGATCTATTTTTACTTTGTCTGGTCGCCCGACAGTTCGGCGCTGGCGGCGCTGGCCGCCAAATTCACCGAATGGCGGATCTGGAAATATCAGGCCGACCAGAGCGGTCAGATTTTCCGACCCGCCGGACGGCCGCGGATCGTCGAAAAAACCGGCCGCCAGCGTTTGCTTGACGATTATCCGACATTGGTTCATCCGGTTTGGTCGCCGGACTCTGCCAAAGTCGCCGCCGCTTTTGACAAACAGGTTCGCATCTATGATGCGATCGGCAACGCCCCGACTCAGGCGGCCGTTCTGCTCCGGAATCAATTGCTGGTTTCTTCCAAAGCATACGATGAGGCCAAACGCAAAGAAATGGGCGAGGCGCCCGCTCCGGACGGGAATTCCGAAAACAGCAACAATCCGACTCCCGAAACCAATGGGCAAACAAACTCCAACACGGCCAATGCCAACGTTGTCGCCAATCTTCCAGAAGGCGTTCTTCCCGACGAAAGGACGCTGATTTCATTTAATCCGATCGTCGATCTGAAATGGACCGAAGACGCCATTCTTTATCTGGAAACGGCCTACGTCCGCGAGTTTCAGGATTCGACCAACAATGTTCGAAGCAATTCCCGCTGGCATCGGCTGATCTTCAGCCCGCAAGCCATCGTGTTGGGGAATCAGCAGCAACAGTAAAAAGAGAAAATATGAACTATCAAAATATAGCCGAAGTTTACGCGGCCAACTCTGAAATCAGGGAAAATCTGAAAAATGTGGTTGAGAATTTGACGGATGAACGGGCCGGTTTTCTGCCCGAAGGTGAAAAATGGACGGTGGCCGCTCTGGTCGAACATCTGGCCATTGTGGAAAACAGTATGATTCAGATCTCCGCCAAACTTCTCACCAAAGCCCAGGCGGCGGGGGCGGGTTCCGACGGCAAAGCGGACATCACGGGAGAATTCCTCGGAAAACTTCAGGAAAACCGGGACCGGAAATTCGAAGCCCCCGAAATCGTCCATCCGACGGGAACCAAAACCATCGCCGAATCTTTGCAAATGATGGATGAAAACCGCCGGAAACTGGATGAGATGCGCCCCCTGTTCGAATCGGTCGATTGTTCCGATTTCAAATTTCCGCATCCGGCTTTCGGTCCGATGAACGCTCACGAATGGCTGGCCCTGATCGGAGGACACGAAGCCCGCCACACGGCCCAGATAGTCAGATTGCTGGAGAAAACAAGCAACGGGTAAAAAGTGGAAGTTATAGTTTGTGGCATAACATTTTAGAAATCATTTGGCCTCGAAAGGCAGAAACCCGCTCGTTTGCAAGGGTGTCAAGGTTTCATATTCTAAATCGTTTTGTCATCACCAATAACATCTGTTTCCGAACCACTTTTTCCTTTTTTCCAAAATAAAGGCCCCGACTACGAGGAGGGCAAGCAGTCGGGGCCCGTACATCCAAACTTACCTATTTGGAGCGTCTTGTCCAAGTTATTCCAAAAGGCTCTGTCTGGAATTTTATTCTTACAATGTGTTTTGAAAGACCTTTTATTTCCGGGGCAGGCAAAACCGCCTGCCCCTTTTTTTCTTTCTTAGCGGACAATGGTCGGGACATCTCCGTTCAAACCGAATTGTCTGAACTCGAATGAATTATCGACGCTCCGCCAGATATACCAGACACCGGTCGAGGGACGGAAGACCGCTATATCGGCCAGGTCGTCGCCGTCGTAGTTTCCGGCCACCGGAATATCATCGCTCAAACCGAACTGTCTGATGTCAAAACTGCCATCCGAACTGTGGTAGACATACCAGACTCCGGTCGAGGGGCGGTAGACGCTTATATCTACTCTTCCGTCTCCGTCGAAGTCCCGGCCGATCGGAACATCGCCGTCGGCGCCGAAATGAACCGCGTTGAACTGTCCGTTGGAACTTCTCAACCAGTACCAGTTTCCGTCGCTCGGACGGAAAACCGCGATGTCATCCTTGCCGTCGCCGTCGAAATCTCCCGGAACCGGCTTGTCGCCGTTGAGTCCGAACTGAACGATGATGAAACCGGAATTGTTGCTCTTCTGGACGTACCAGACGCCGGTCGAAGGACGGTAAACCGCCAGATCGTTGCGCCCGTCGCCGTCGAAATCGCCGCGTACCGCTTCATCCGTGCTCAGGCCGAACTGGGTCGTTGTAATCCCGCCGTCCGAACTGTGTTTGATCTCCCAGATTCCCAGACCGTTAACGTTCTTATAAACGGCCGTATCGGTTCTACCGTCGCCGTCGTAGTCCGCCGAGACGACCTTGTCGTTGCCAGAACCGAAGACCTGCGCGCTGAAACCGCCCGAATTTTGCGAATACCAGGTTCCGCTCGACGGGCGGAAAACTGCCAGATCGTTGCTACCGTCGCCGTCAAAATCGGCGCTGTTCGAATGCTGAATGAGCTGGCCGCTGATTTCGCCGCCGGGATTATTCGTCGTAGAGATCGTTGCGATCCAGAGTCCGGTCCGCAACTGCTGAACCTGAGAAGCGGAAATGGCTACCGTTGCGGAAGGCAGATTTCCGTTGGTTCCGCCGATCGCTCCGAAATCGTGAACGAGTGTTATGTCGCCGAGGTCGGCTTCGATCTTGGCGCCGGTCTGCGAACTGGACAGATTGTGAAATTCGGCCGTAAAGGTCGCCTGAGTTTCCGTTTCGTTCAGGAAAACCTTGACCTCGCCCCGGGCGCCGGAAACGCTTCCGTTCAGATGGGCCTCAAAGTATCGGCCCTGACTCGGGCTCGGGCTCGGGCTCGGGCTCGGCGAACCGGTCGGCGTCGGACTCGGGCTCGGACTCGCACCGGCAAAGACCCCGGACAGGATGGTCGTTCCGCCGTTAGCGATCTCGATGGTTTCCCCGCCCGTGATTACCGGAACGTTGTCGCCGCGGTCGCTCCGCAGTCTCAAACGGCTTTCACCGTCGCTTTCCAGGAACATCTGACCGACAAATGCATTGTTGATCGATACCGTCAGGCTGGTGCCGCCGGGCAGATTGATCTGTCGGAGCCGAATCTCCAACTCGGTGCGACTGCTGTGTAATTCGTATTGAGCGTAACCTCTCGGCAGAACGCCGTTGATGGTCGGGCCGCTCAATCCGGCAAAGATGTCGCCGCCGCCCGGAGATGGCGAAGGACTCGGACTGGCCGTCGGACTCGGGCTCGGACTTCCGTTCGGAGTCGGGCTGACGGTCGGTGTCGGTGAACCGGTCGGTGTGGCCGTCGGAGAAACCGTCGGAGAAACCGTCGGAGAAACCGTCGGGCTCGGACTTCCGGTCGGACTTCCGGTCGGAGAAACCGTCGGGGAGACCGTCGGCGTCGGCGTCGAACCGGCGCCGTCAAAATTGCCGGAAACCAAAATCGCATTGGAACTTTTAACCTCGACCAACTCGCCGCCGTTGATATCGGGAACGCTCTGGCCGTCCTGAGTTCTCAATCTCAGTTTCGCCTTTTGATCGAGCAGGCTTTGCTGACCGAGTTGATTGCCGGCCACAAAAAAGGTCAAAACCGTTCCATCGGGCATATTGACGTCTTCGGCCTCGATCTCAAGCTCGCGCTGACCGCTCTGATAAACCTCGTAAGTGGCCAATCCGTGCGGGTTGACCGAACCGCTCGGCGAAACCAGATTCGCCGTTCTCACCAAAATAGGAACATCTCCCGCATTTTCGCTGGCCTGAATAACCATTGAAACCGGAAGAATAGACAAAATGGCCACGGCAAAAACCACGACTGCCGCATTTACCAAATAATTTCGTTTAATTTTTTTATTTTTTGGCATCATCTTTATTAACCCTTCCCTGTTTTTAATTTTTTTCTTCCGTTTTTCTGATAATTAATATTTCAAATCACGGCTTTTCAGTTACACAGTGCGGAGCTTGTGTGAAAAAAGACATCCCGGTTGAAAAAAAATTAAAGAAAAAGAGCCGATCCGGTCAGATCGGCTCTTTTTAAAATTTTCTGTTTACTATTCTTATTCGGGACAAATTCCGGTGCGCGGAACGTAACAGGCCTGATTGTTGGTCACCGCACACAGCGCATCAATGCGGGAGGTCTCAATATTAATCCCTCTCGATTGAAGGGTACAGTCCCATTCAAAACCGCTTTCTTCGATCTCTTCGACCACATTGGTCAACTCCCGGGTCGGCGGATTGATCGGCCGGACCGATAAAACCAGAGCGGCGATTCCCGAAACGATCGGAGCCGACATCGAAGTCCCCGACCACATTCCGTAACGTCCTCCCGGAATGGCGCTGACGATCTCCTCTCCGGGCGCGACCAACCGCACCCAACGATCCCGTCGTCTGTTCTGAACATCGGCCATGGTCGAGAAAGACGCCAGTTTATCGTAACGGGTGCTGGCCCCGACGGTCAGGAGATTATCGTCGTTGCCGTTAGGATCTGCGCTCGTTGCCCCGCGTTCGGCCGCCGGAAAGATCCGGTCCGCACCGTTGCCGATCATCCCGCCGTTGCCAGCCGCCGCCACTATCAACAGAACGTCGTCCAGTTCGGGAAAAGCCTGTCCGACATCGGCCACCCCGGACGCGGCTTTGAAAAGGTCGTGCAAAAAAGTATTGCTGTTTGAGGTGAATTCATCCGGATAACCGAAACTCATATTGATGATCTTGGCCCCGTTTTGAGAAGCAAAAACCATGGCGTCTTTGATCCGCCAGAGATCGCCGACCCCGTCCGCGTCCAGAATCCGAAGCGGCATGATCTTGGCTTTTGGCGCCGTCAGAGCTATGATTCCGGCGACGTGCGTTCCGTGTCCGTAAACCGGATTGTCCCACAGAGCGCCGACCTCGCTCGGGTCGTTGTCGTTATCGACGAAATCGAAACCGGGAACGAGTTTTCCGGCAAAAGCCGGATGACTCAGATCGATTCCCGTATCCAAAACGGCGATCGTAATCCCTTCTCCTTCCGTAACCTGATGCGCTTGGGCGAGTTTAATTCGATCCGGAAACCATTGACTGTTAAAACCTTTGACGCTTCCGCCGACCGCCCACGACCGACCGACCGCCCAGGAGCGGCCGCTGGTCCAGTTTAATCCCTGCTTTTCAACCAGTTTGACCTTGCGATTCGGTTCCGCCTGAGCGATCCTGGCATCGGCCTGCAAGGTAACGGCGATCTGACAGGGGGTCTGACCGTTGGGGCTGTTGATCGTCATCCGGTAGGTCGGCGGCGTTCCGACCTGATCGATCAGAGTTAGATTGTACTGAGTGGAAATTGCAGGCAAGTCCGCCTGATTAATCAGATCAATCAATACCTGATCGGGTGTGGCTTCGCAGGCCGGCGCCCCCTCGGGGCGTTTTTGACCAAAAGAAGTTGCTGTGAAAATGAGTGTGAAAATTAACGCAAAAACCGTCTTGACGCTATAAATGCCCGAATATTTTTTCATATACTGCCCTCTTTGAAGATAATTCCCTAAACACTGATCCGATTACACAGTGCGGGGAAAAATCAAAAAAAGACATTTAACCAAAAATTTCTTTTTTATTTTCCGATGATAGCAAAAGGGGACCAAAAGTATGGATGAAAATCGCGGGCGATAAAGTTGCATTGGGCGATTTTTAAAGCTTCTGAAGCGGTTTTTCCTTTTACTATCTCGGCGTAAAACAATTTCATCAGATCGGCCGTCGCCCGATCGTTGACGGTCCACAGACTTAAAACCAGCGAACTCGAACCGGCAACCAGAAAACCGCGGGCCAATCCCAGAATTTCATCGCCCGCAAAAACTTTATTCAAACCCGTTTCGCAGGCGCTCAATGTGACCAGTTCGGCCGACAGATCTTGTCCGCAGATGTCCCGCACCGTAACGAATCCGTCGGCCAGATGCAGGCTTGAGAACAGCGGATTTTCCGGGCGAAATTGGCCGTGGCAGGCAAGATGAAGAACATCGAACCGGGGCGCGTTTTTGGTGTAAGCCGCAAAATTCGCTTTTTCTCCCGTGAAAATCCGCGACCGGTCAAAAATCTTTTTCAGGGATTTGATCTCGTCTTCGACCAGCGGAATCCGTTCATCGGCAAAACCGAAAAACAAAGCGGTTTTCAGAGGTTTCCGCTTTTTCGACTCAAGATTCAGCCAGACCGTAGCCCCCGGCGAATGAACCACATTCCGCTCTTCGATCAGATAATTCCGACCGTTATGCAACGCGTGAAAGGGAACGTAATGAAGCGCTCCGACCGGAACCACGATCAGATCATCTTCGCCAAAATTATTCTCCAGCGGCTTGAGCAGTTTTTCATAAAGCCGTTGCAAATAAGAATCGGCCCGCTTTTTCAGATCGGGCATGAATTTCTGAAGGCTGGCCTCGCCGTAGCGCAACGCCCCGAATTGAAAACGCAGTCCTTCGAGCAGTTCGAGAATCTCTGTTTCCCCGGCCAGATCGCCAACATAGTCAATCTTTTTCGCCGAAATGACAAAAGCCCCCACAGTTCCGTCAAAACTGACGAATTCGATGAGAGACCTTTTCCGTCCGAGACGATCCTGCAGATCTTTCAGGCTGAAAGACAAGCCATCCCGGCTTGTTCGACTTTGCCTCGACCTTTCGCCCGTGCTTTCGATCTGTCGCATTACCTCGGCAATTTGTCTTTCGAGCCTTCCGGCTTCGGTTTGCAGAGCCTCGATCTCCGATTCTTCGGCGCGGTTCAGACGGCTGTAAAACCAGTTGAGTTCCTCGCGGAGGGACTCCAGTTTTTTCGCCAGTCCTTCAGGGATTTTTTCCCGATCAACTGATCTGATCTGACCGGTCAGACTTTCCGCCAGCGAACGAGAACGGGCATTTTCCACATAATAAAAGGCTTTATCCCATTTTTTTTGGGACAAATAAATTTTGGCCAGATTCTCAAAAGGAGCGAGTTTATCGGCCAAAAAAGCCATTCGAAACTCTTCGGCCGGGAGCGGGGCCCGCAGGCTTTCGACGAGTTCGACCGCCTTTTTAAAATGTTTCTCCGCCCCTTTTTGATCGCCCGTTTTGAGAGCCAGACGACCGAGAGAATTTAAGGCCGACCGGGCGATATTTTTCTGTTCGCTCTCGAGGGACGCCGTCAATGTTCGCTTTAGTACCTGCTCCGCTTCCAATGTTTTCTTTAAATTTCCCAGAACCTCTCCGGCAAACCAATCGGCGATCAGTTTGTGGCGGACGTTTTCGCTCTTTCTCAGAAGTTTTCGTGCGTCCCTGACAAGGGCTAAAGCGGTCTGGAAGTTTTGAGAATCGATCTCCACTCGCGCCTCGGTTAATTTAACCAGCGCCGCGCCGACCCGGTTTTTTTCGGCGATGTAGAGCCGGGCCGATTTTTTTAGTTCGACTTTTGCCCGCTCTATCTCGCCTAAAATGGCACAAGACTTTCCGAAATTTCCCCGCGCCCGCGCCTCCTCGCTCGGCATTTTCAATTTATGGAGTTTTTCGGCGACCTTTTCGAAAATGGCAAAGGCCTCTCCGGCCAGATTCAATTCCAGATAAATATCGGCGATCTCCAGTTCGGCAATCGCCGTTTGATGAGGCATTTCCAGAGTTTCATATTTTTGCCGGGACAGTTCCAGAAATCTGAGAGCCCGGTCAAATTTTCCCCGAAAGGTGGCCAGATTTCCCATGCTCGCTTCGATCTCCGCTTCGGTTACGGACATCTCGGCCTCCCGGGCCGATTTTAACGCTCTGGCGTAAAAGCTCTCCGCCTTTCGAAAATCGTTCAGTTGGGCGTAGGTGTTGGCCAAACCGTTCTCGGCCATCGTTCCCCAGGTTTTTTCCCCCAGAGAGTTGAATCTGCGGAGCGCCGAAAGACAGTATTTTTCCGCCTCCCGATGATGCTCCCGGCGCGAGACTATATTGCTCAGGTTCATTTCCACCTTGCCCGCTCCGAGCTGGTCGCCACATTTTTCCAGAATCTTGAGGGCACTTTTGCCGACCCGAACCGCCTCATCATTTTTTCCCAAAAGAGCCAGAGGGATCAGTTTGGCCACCTGAGTTTGAGCGGAATTATGCTGATGACCGATTTTCGTGAAGATTTCGGCCGACCGGTCGAGCGAAGCGATGGCCCGGTCAAACTTTCCCTTTGTGATCAAAGAAACGCCGGAGGCCCAGTGACAAAAGGCCTCCGTCTCCGGATTGCGGTTGACTTTGAGCAGGGTTTTCAGCGCGGTAGCGGCTTTTTGAGTTTCGGACGGGCTGACCGAAAAGGATGTCAGGCACAATTCCTTGAGAGCCAGCGCCAGTTTTGGATCGGCCAGATTAGAATTATCCGCCAGCAGACGTTTTCTCTCGGCTTCATTTTTCGCCGCCACCAGTTTTTTTGCCAGATTTTTCCGAATCATTCCGGTTTATTCTAGCAACGAACAAAATCGGCGAAAAGTTTGTACAAACTTTTCGCCGATTTTTCCCCCTTGTTCTTTTGCTAATTCCCCCTTGTTCTCTCTTTTAGAGCCTTTAGTTCAACTCCAACTCTTCGATGACGATCTCTCTTTCGTCGGAAATCAGAGTCAGATCATATTCTCCTTTGGAAACTCCGCTGAACCCGAATTCGCTCAGATCATTGGCCTTCGTTTCCAGATCGCCCAATTTGACGATGGCTCCCGAAAAACCTTCGCCCAGGATCTGTCCCTGCACGGTCAGGCCTTTTTCGGTTTCCGTAATTCTCAGATCGAGCCCGTTTTCGCCCGCTTCGAAAAGCATCTGTCGTCCCTGTGCAGTTGACGCGGAGCGTTCGCCGAAAGCCGTTCTGTTCGGCGCCAGATCTATTTTCAAAACCGCCAGAACCTTTTTGATGATTGAACTTTTCGACGATTCCTCGGCGGCGCGGGAGCGAAAGATATTCTTTGACCAAAGGATGGCGTCCTGCGGCGCATCCACGGAATTATCCGTTTGCATCAGATGAATAATTCTTTCGATTTTGTTTGATCCGTTGTTCATTAATTTCATTGCCTCACTTAGCCTCTCTAGACTAACAGTGCCGGGTTTTTAGGGAAAAAGACAGAGAGTTGTAAAAATTTTTGGATTTTGGGTTTCGGGTTTCGGATTTTCTCTCCGAAACGGCTTTTTGTTTCCGTCAAGACCCTAATAAAAATTAAGGAAACTAAAAAGCAAACAAATCCGAAATCCAAAATCACCTCTCCAGTATCTTTTCCAGTTTCTTCAAACACCGTGACCGCAACGGACTGATGCTGGTCGCGCCAACGCCGATCCTTTCGGCCACATCGGCGTAGCTGGCCGAAGGCTCGGTCAGATAGATCATCGACAGTATTATCCGGCATCGATCCTCAAGTTTTTTCATGGCCGTTCTGATCAGATGTTGCTCTTCGAGTTCGATCAGTTTTTCATCAGCCAGCGGCGAATCATCTGTAAGGCCGGCCATTTCGTATTCCATTTCTTCTTCGGTCTCGGGTGAATGAAATCCCTTTTCCCCGCGAACCGCACCCCAGGTTTTGAATTTGGCCGTTGTTACGATCCACGAACGGATCTTTTCGGGTTGTTCGATCTCATCGAGTTTTTGAAAAAGGGTCAGGAAAACTTCCTGAAGGACATCGGCCGACTGAGATTCAGATAAACCGGCCCGGCGCGGAATGGCAAAGATCAACCGCTGGTAGCGATCGACCAGTTCGTTCCAGGCGCTCTGGTCGCCCCGTCGGCAGGCCCTGACAAGCTCGGCGTCGCTCTTTTCCAGACTGCGGGCCGAAAAGTCGGTTTTTATTTTTTTTGTTGCGGTTTCGCTCATTAAAATCGAAATTCTTACACGATCTCCATAATCTCCCTGAGAGATTTGCGTTTGAGGTCGGGAACTTTTGCGTTTTCGGCCGGATAACCGACCGGGACCAGAACAAAGGGGATTTCATTTTTCGGCCGACCAAGAATTTCCTGCAGAAATTTCATCGGGCTAGGGGTATGGGTCAGGGTCGCCAGGCCCGCATTATGAAGGGCCGCCAGAAGAAGCCCGACCGCTATTCCGACCGATTCCTGCGAATAGTAAGTCGGTTCGGTTTCGCCGGCCTCGGTGATCGAGTTGACCCGGAAAACGACTATCAAATACGGCGCGATCTCCAGAAAAGGTTTGTGCTCGTCGGTGCCGAGAGGAGCCAGGCGGCGGAGCCATTTTTCCGACATTCGTCCGTGATAACTCTCGAACTCTTCTCTTTCGGCGGCCTCGCGGATTTTTTTTTTAACTTCAAGGTCGCGGACGACGATAAAACGCCACGGCTGCATATGCGCCCCGGAAGGCGCGGTTCCGGCGGTCAAAATGGCTCTTTCGATCAATTCCAAGGGCACGTCCCGGTCGGAAAAATCGCGCACCGTCCGCCGTAGGTTCATATTTTCGTAAAAATCCCGGGCGCGACTCGATTGTTCGGTTTCGCTTTCGATGTACCGAAACTTTAAGGGAACCAAATTCGGTTCCGGAAAACCACCGCTCATAAAATTTTGAAGTTCATCTTTTTTATTTTGACATCCCACAGATTACCACAAATCGATTCGGGAGTTTTAACTATAACAAGATCGAACGGATTAGTTTTTAAATTTCGCCAGAACCGGCGTATGATCCGAAGGTCGCTCCCAACCGCGCGGTTCTTTGTCGATCACACAAGCGGTGCATTTTTCGGCCAGACCGGGCGAGGTCCAGATATGGTCGATCCGGAGACCGTGATTTTTGGGAAATGCCCCCTGCCGATAATTCCACCAGGAAAACTCCTGCTCATCGCCGTTCATATGCCGGAAAACATCGACGAAACCCCATTGTTTGACGTGATGCATGGCGGCCCGTTCGGGTTTGGAAAAATGCAGTTTGCCCTCCCAGGCCCGAACGCTCCAGACATCGAGCTCATCGGGCGCAACGTTAAAATCTCCGCACAAGAGAACTTCGCCACCGGTATCGCAGGTCTCATCGAAATATCTTCGCAAACGCTGGAGCCAATCGAGTTTGAAGGTGAATTTATCGGTCCAGAGTTCGGTCCCGTTTGGAATATAAGTGTTTACTATGCGAATGCCTTCGATGGTGGCGGCGATCAGGCGCTTCGGCGCGTCCGGGTCATCGTCCGGAAAATTCTTTTGCACGTCCGTGATCTCGTGTTTGGACAGGATCGCCACGCCGTTATATGATTTTTGCCCCATAAAAGCGGCCTTGTAACCAGCTTCTTCGATCGGTTCCAGCGGAAAGTTCTTATCAACGCATTTTGTCTCCTGCAAACACAACACGTCCGTCCCGCTTTGTTCGAGCCAGGTCAAAACATGGTCCAGTCGAACATTTATCGAATTCACATTCCAGGTAGCTATCTTCATATTTTGGATTTTGGGTTTTGGATTTTGGATTCACTTGTTGATTTCGGATTTTGGATAAAAACCAAATAGAATTCCATATATCAAGAGACTTGATGATCTAATTTATCGGTAAATCCAAAATCTAAAATCTAAAACCCAAAATCAAGAAAGTCCCACGATGTTTCCGTTCGCATCGATGTCTATTTTTTCGGCTCCCGGCGTCGCCGGTAAAGCGGGCATCGTTCGCATATCGCCGCAGATCGGATAGATAAAACCGGCTCCGACGCTGGCCCGGACCTCGCGGACCGGAAAGATAAAACCGGTCGGCGCTCCCTTGAGGGAAGCGTCGTGACTCAGGCTGAGATGCGTTTTGGCCATACAGATCGGCAAATTGCCGAAACCGTTTTGTTCGTAACTGCGGATCTGCCGGTCGGCTTCCGGTTCGTAAACCACTCTTTTGGCGCCGTAAATTTGAGTGGCGATCGTTTCGATCTTCTCCTTTATTGATTGATCCTCATCGTATAAAAACTTGAAATTATGTGGTCTTTCGGCCGCTTCGACGACCATCTCGGCCAGTTCGACCGCCCCGGCTCCGCCCTTTTGCCAGTGATGGGAAACGGCCGCCCCGATCGCTCCCGATTCGACTGCGATCCTTTTGATGGCTTCGATCTCTTCCGGGTGATCGGAGTCGAAGGCGTTGACGGCGACGACCGCCTGCACGCCGTGGGCCTTGATATTTTCGATCTGTTTGCGAAGATTGGCCGCTCCGGCTTCGACATCGGCCACGTTTTTTTCCAGCAATTCTTTCGGCAACGCCTTTCCGGCCACCACCTTGTATTTTCCGCTGTGCGCCTTGAGAGCGCGCACCGTCGCCACCAGAACGCAGGCGTCCGGCCTTAAATGACTGTAACGGCATTTGATGTTAAAGAACTTTTCGGCCCCGATGTCGGCTCCGAAACCGGCTTCCGTCAGCAGATAATCGCCTCCTTTGATGCCGATCAGATCCGCCAGAATACTGCTGTTTCCGTGGGCGATGTTGGCGAACGGCCCGGCGTGAACCAGCGCCGGCGTGTTTTCCAGAGTCTGCAAAAGAGTCGGACGGATGGCATCTTTCATCAGAACGGTCATCGCTCCGGCCGCCCCGATCTCCTCGGCCGTGACCGGTTTTTTTTCGTTCGTTAAACCGACGACGATCCGACCGATCCGCTCCCGCATATCCTGAAGCGACGTGGTCAGCGCCAGAATGGCCATCACTTCGGAAGCGACGGCGATGTCAAAACCCGTCTCGCGGGGAATCCCGCCTTCGAATTTTCCCCCGAGCCCGACGACGATGTCCCGCAAAGCCCGATCGTTGACATCCAGCACTCTTTTCCAAGTGATGCTGTAAGGATCAATATTAAGCGGATTGCCGCGCATCAGTTTGTTGTCGATCATCGCCGCCAGCAGATTATTGGCCGCGCTGACGGCGTGAATGTCGCCGGTCAGATGGAGATTGAAAGTTTCCATCGGAACGACCTGAGCGTATCCGCCGCCGGCCGCGCCGCCTTTGATCCCGAAGGTCGGCCCTTGCGACGGCTGTCGCAGAGTGACGACCGAGGTCTTGCCAATGTGTTTCATCGCCTGTCCGAGCCCGACCAGCGTGGTCGATTTACCCTCGCCGAGCGGCGTCGGAGTAATCGCCGAAACCACAACGTACTTGGCATTCGGCCGATCCTCCAGTTTTTTCAAAACATCCATCCGCAGTTTGCCGACAAAAGGACTCCCGTAAATGTCCAGATCATCTTCGGTTAGTCCCATTTGTTCGGCTATTCTAAAAATATGTTTCAGTTCGGCTTTCTGCGCGATTTGCAGGTCGGATAACATAAGATTCTTCGATTTTGGATTTTGGATTTCGGATTTCGGATTTTCGCGAAAGTGACGCGCTTTTGTTTCGTCAACAGTCTATCAAGTTTTATCTGAATTCTTAAAATGCCTTTTTAATGTAAAGATCTTCGAGCATTTTTCGGGCTGTAATCATTTCCTTCCTTTTGCCTTGAATGCTTTTGCCTTTTTGCCTTTCTCTTTTGATCGTTTGCTTTGCGAGTTCCTTTCCCAAAAAACCCCGTCGGCAAAACCCTGAATCGTTTTATCGGTCTCGGCCAGCGCGAGCCTTTTTTCGGCCAGCAAACAATATTGTTCATCGGTCTCAATGCCGACGAACCGTCGTCCGAGTTTTTTGGCGACCACGGCGGTCGTTCCGCTTCCCAGAAATGGATCCAGGATCAGGTCATTTTTATCGGTGCTGGCCAGGATGATCTTGGCCAGCAACTTTTCCGGTTTTTGAGTCGGATGGTCGGTGTTTTCGGGCATCGACCAAAAAGGAACCGTCAGATCGGTCCAAAGATTCGACGGCAGGGTCAGGCGGAAATTCCCCGATCGCTCCTCTTCCCAGTCCTTTGGCTTTCCGTTTTCCTTGTATGGAGCCAGGACCTTGCGTTTGAGACGGACCTCTTTGACGTTAAAAACATAATCATCGGAAACGGTAAAAAACCAGATATCTTCCGAAGAATTTTTCCAGTTCGTCAAAGCGCCGCGCCCTTTTTCCCTCTCCCAGGTGATCCGGTTTCGGAGGGTAAAATATCTCATCCCGATCCGCTGGATCGCCGCCGCCGAACGCCAATCGCCGCAGATATAAACCGAGGCGGTCGGTTTGAGCAGTTTGACGCAATCCGACAGCCAGGAATCGAGCCAGTCTTCGTATTCTTCGAGCGAAATTTGTTTGAATGAATTATTGCCGAAATTTTTGTTCAGATTGTAGGGAGGATCGGCAAAGAGCAAATCGAAGCTTTTTTCGGGCATTTCTTTTAACACTTCAAAAGCATCGCCGCAAATTATCCGGTTTCTTATTTTTTTAAAATCTGCTTTTTTGTCGAAATAGAAAAGATTTTTTTTCAATTCCGCCAAATCTTTTCCATCCAAAACAATCGTTCGGTTTCTCGGAGCTTTTCCTTTGATTTTTTTGGAACTCATTGGCTCAAATTATTAACAAACTTACTGATTTATCTCAACTTTTCGATTCACATTGCCGGAAAAAAAGGTTTTTCACAGTTCCGTCAAAAGCAAGGTCAACAAAGTCGCCCGCCGGGTTATGTCCTCGATTAAGACGTATTCTTTCAGAGTGTGTGCCCCGTTTCCGGCAATTCCCAATCCATCCAGAACGGGAACGCCCAAAGCCCCGACGAAATTCCCGTCCGAAGCGCCGCCGACCTGTGTCTCTCCCAATTCATAGCCGAAAGACGCGGCCAGATCTTTCGCTCTTTCAAAAAGCCCGACCACTCTCTCGGTTCTCTCCAACGGAGGACGGTTTATCTCGCCGATCAGTTCCAATTTGACCCGTTGGTCGAAAGGCTTCAGTTCCCTCAACTCTTTTTCGATCCTTTGAGCCTCTTCAACCGAAGAAAAGCGGACGTCTATCTCGCAACTGGCATTTTCCGGAATGACGTTGGAGGCCGTCCCGCCCTTGATGGTGCAGACATTTACGGTCGTTCCTTTTTCAGGGGCGTTGAGCGAATGGAGTTTTTCGATCTGTCTGGAGATCTCCAGAATGGCCGATGCGCCTTTTTCCGGATCGAGTCCGGCGTGTGAGGGAATTCCGTGAGTTTTTAAGGTGTACATTCCCGTTCCTTTGCGGCCGGTTTTGACCCGGCCTTCGGCGGAAGGTTCAAAGATCAAACATAATTCAGCTTTTTTTGCCTCCCTCTCGACCAGAGGGCGTCCGGTCGAACTTCCGACCTCCTCGTCGCAACTGAGCAAAATCGTAACCGGTCTTTTGGGCTTCATTCCGAAATACTGTAATGCCCGGAAAACCTCGATCAAAAGGGCGATGTTGGCCTTCATATCGAATGTGCCGCAACCGTAAAGCCGACCGTTTTCGACGCGGGTCGGATTTTTCTCCTTGCTTCCCAAAGGATGAACAGTGTCGGTGTGACCGAGGATAAAAATCGGTTTCACACCTTTTTCGTCCGCAAAATGTCGGACGATCAGATGTTCTCCGAAACCCTCGGCAAAAAGTTTTTCGATTCGAAAATCCGTCTTCGAAATCTGATTGAATCTGGCTTCGATCCAATCGACCACGCGGCGGCTTCCCTCTTCACCAAAGGAGGGAGATTCGATCTCGACGATCTCCTTGATGGATTTTTGTATTTCTAAATTTTTTGACTGGTAATATTCCAGCAGTCCGTTTGGGTTCATTTGTTGAATTTGGCTGTTTTTATGCTGTTTTCTCTGGCAAATTTATTTGCCTCTTCTTCATTTTCAAAAACTCTGATCACGTCATACTCAAAATATTTCATCTCCCCGTCAATTATAGCCGAGGTCATCGGGCGGGCGATTATCCCGCGATTTTCCGGACATATGTCGAGCAAAGCGATCCGCATTTTCTGATCCGGGGTTCGACGTTTGGAAACCGGATAGAGCACGCGCTGAATGATCCGACAATCGCCCGAGGGAATCTGACCCGTTGCGCCGTTTTTTTCAGAAAAGATTCGATTGAGAGTTTCGCCAAGACGATACCCGGCCAGAACCAGTTCCTCCTGACCGATCCTGAAAGAATTTTTCAGGTACTTTTTCGGCGGCATCTGGTTTCTCTTCAAATCGTCGTAAACCGCGGTCGGGAGAAGTCGAAATCCCTCCTGATGCCAGGCTCGGAAATCGCCGGGTTTGATCCGATCCTTCATTTTCGAAAAAGGATATTTTTTCATCACCTTTTTGGCCACTTCGGCAATGTAATCGGCATCGCAAGCGTCATTTTTACGCGGCATGTTTCGCGTTATGATCGAATCCCAGAAGGAATGCAGATTGAGGCGCGCTTCCCGGGGCGCGTCCTGCGGCGAAAGCAAAAAAAGGTTTCCGCCCTGATCGCCTTTGGGCTCCATCTCCGTTACCCGCGAAGCGTTGTGCAGGGGGTTGTGAATATCTCCCCCGACGTGCAGAAACCAGGCCAAAGCAACCGCTTTATCCGCTTCCGATGCCTGAGGGTCGCGCAAAGTCTTTTCGAAATCCGAAAGTTTGGGGATGGCCTTTCCGCTTTCCTCGGGAAAATTCTCCAGTATCTCCGCCTGATCTCCGTTTTGTTTCCAGAAAATATCGGCGTAATGCCAGTCCGAGTGATTGTATTTTTCGTATCTGACCTTGAAATCGCGGTTGCGGATGACGTCCGCCCAGGTTGCGGCCATCATAAACAATTCAAGCTTTTTGGCCGCCGCCGAACGCGATTCGTAAGCGTTGTAATAAACGCTCAAATCAGAGTCCTCGGGAGCTTTTATCAATAACTCAAAGGCCTTCTCCCGCGCTTCGGGCGACATCTGTTGCCAGGCGATATAAGCCGACAATTTATGTCCGGCGTCATCCCAGGCCCGGACCGATAGACTCAAAAATAAGACGGCAACCGCCGGAATGAAATATTTTAAGGGCAATTTTCTCATTTCTTTTCTCCGAATTTCTTACGGAAGATTTTATCTGAGTTGGGGAATTTACAAAAGGGGAAAAAAATTTTGATGAACGGCAAGTTAATTTTTTTCTTTATTTAGCCCGAAAAGACAAACTTTTTTCTCGATCATTCATCAAAAAAACAGCAAATCTTTCCCCGTGATGCGTCTTAGTAGTTGGAAGCGTCGCATTGCAATTTAATGTGAGGAGGAAATGAAATAATGCAAGGAGTTCTTGATCAAAATTACATCGCCGAAGCGATTATCAATCGAACCAATGGGGCCTTTGGCAAAAGGATCGGCTTTTTTACAAGACTTTTCGGTTGCTGGCACAAACAACTGACACGCCCCTTTACCAACCGGAACGCATCGTATCGCGCCTGTTTGCATTGTGGCGCTCGCAAAGAATTTGACACTGAAAATCTAAAGACTTTTGGACCTTTTTATTATCCCCCAGCAATTTCGTTTGATGAAAATTAAACGAAAGATCACCCCTTCCTAAATCAAACCTTCCTGATTTAACCTACCAAACGCGGCTTAAAACCTTTTTAAGCCGCGTTTTTTTTGAAAGTTTCCGGTTAACAAGGGCTTTCAATCATCCTCAATTTTTCCAAGAACCAAGGCCGAATTTTTCGACCCGAAGCCGATGCAGTTGCACAAAACGTTTCTTATGTCCTTTTTCTCCCGGGCTGAATTAGGCGTGTAATCCAGATCGCAATCTTGATCGGGTTGATCCAGATTTATCGTCGGCGAAATGATGTTCTCGTTCAATGCCAAAAGAGCCGCACCGATTCCGGCCGCACCGCTCGCTCCCTGGGGATGTCCGACCTGTGATTTGGTGGCCGAACTGGAAATCTTGTAAGAATGAGAATTAAAGGCTTTTTTGATCGCGTGAGTTTCGATCTTGTCGTTAAGTTGAGTGGAAGTTCCGTGCAGATTTATATAATCCACTTCTTCGGGAAAGACCCCTGCATCCTCCATCGCCAGAGTCATCGCCCGCGCCGGTTCGGTGCCGTTTTCCTCGAGTCGAACCCGGTGATAAGCGTCGCAGGTCGAGCCGTAACCCTTTATTTCGGCGTAAATTTTTGCGCCCCGATTTCGCGCCTTCTCGGCAGTTTCCAAAACAAAAACCCAGGCCCCTTCGCCCAGTACGATTCCAGAGCGATCTTTCGAAAATGGCCTCGAAGCTCTTTCGGGCTGATCGTTCCAATCTCTGGTGAGAACGGTCATCAGGTTAAAACCCTCTAAAATCCCCCTGGCCAGCGGCGAATCGACTCCGCCCGTCAGCATCATTTCCTGTTTGCCGAGGGCAATATTTTGAGCCGCGTAAGCGATTGCGTCGGTTGAGCTTGTGCAACCCGTTGAAATAATGTGAGAGAGTCCGTGAAGGCCGAAAACCATGGAAAGTTCCGAAGACAAACCGCCATGTGTTGAAGAAGGGATGGTGTAAATACTGGCTTTTTTTTCTTCTCCGGTAAACCAGTATCGGTATTGTTTTTCGGTAAAAGCCAGTCCGCCGCCGCCGGTTCCCAGAATAACCCCGAAGTTTTGCTTTTCCTTTAACGAAATTTCATCGACATTGATCTTGGCATCGGCAATGGCCTCTCTCGCCGCTCGCAACACCAATGGAACCGTTCGCGGGACGTGCTTGCGGTCCTTCGGATTGAGTTCGGCTTTCCAATCGAATGCCCGGACTTCGGCGGCAATTTGGACCGCCGAACCGGAAATGTCAAAACTCTCTATTCGACGAACTCCGCTTTTTCCTTTTTTTAATGACTCCCAGAACGTTTTCCGGTCATTTCCAATCGGCGTCACGCATCCGAAACCCGTGATAACCACTTTTCGCGGTTCGATAAAACTTCTGAACATAATGTTTAATCTGAGATTAACATTTTGCGGGAAGCGATGCCTAATTGAAATAAAGAATTCGGGTTAAATAAATTCGAGAAAAAACAATCTAAAGACAAAATTCAACGAAAGTAAATGCAATTTCGCAGATCAAAACCATCCGTTGGCAGATTTGTTTGCAGTTTTATTTTCGTCAAAACCGAATATCAACTGGAAAAACTCTTTCTCAAGGAAATTATTTTCATTGAAGGAATGCGCGATTACCGGAGAATCCACACGACTTCTGGCAAACGGATTATGACTCTTCAAACTTTCGCCGAATTTGAGCGGCAGATTCCGTCGAAAATCATTTGCCGCGTTCATAAATCCTACATGGTCGCGCTCGATAAAATCGAATCCATCGAAAAAGACGGGATCCAGATCAAAGATCGAATCATTCCGATTTCAAAAACCTACAAGGAAAGATTTTTTGACCTTATCAACAAGTTATCTTTGTAGAAAACGGCGGATTAGTTTTCGGACTTTCAAAATTTTTTATTTTCAAAGACCCTTTAGAAAAAAAAGCGGATCGAGATGATCCGCTTTTAAACTCTTTTGAAAAATAGGACTTAAACGTCATATCCGCAAAGGCATTACGATATATTTGTAGTCGTAATTGGTATCGCCGGCGATATTCATTTGGGTCTGGGCGTTGCCATCCTTGAATTCAAATGCGATCCGCAAACGACCGGCCCCTTCTTTGACGCGGACGGTCTCGCCATCGATTTCTTTCTCGACCTCCTCGGATTCGGTCGTGCTGGCCGTTATGATATTAAGAAAATCCTGCAAATACTGCGAATTGAAACCGACTTCGATCTCTTCGCCCTCATATTCGGCCGAAACCTTTTCCCGAGCTTCCCCCTCTTCGGAACTCTGGGCGCCGATCTCGACCTCGCCCGGTTTGATCGTCAAACGAACCGAACGGGTTCTTTCGTCGGCCATCAACGCCACCCGGCGAATGGCATTTTTCATCTCCTCAGCATCGAAAATCGCCGTTTTGTCATTGTCTTTGGGAATTACCATTTCGTAGTTCGGAAAGGTGCCGGAAAGTTTGCGGGTGATCAAAAGCCGGCCGTCCACCTCGAAATAAATGTGGTTTTCGTCCTCGCCGAAACTTATCTCCCCGTCGGAATCGCGAGAGATTTTGGTCAATTCGGTGAGCGCTTTTTTAGGAATGAGCGAATCGATCGATTCGGAAGGAGCATTTTCCCCCAAGTTTTTTTGAATAAACGCGAGACGGTGGCCGTCGGTCGTCACCATCCGTGCCGTGCCGTTCTCGATCATAAACTTGGCGCCCGATAGCGTAAATCTGGATTGTTCGTTGGTAATTGCAAAACTCGTATTGTGAATGAAATGATTGAAGACCTCGGCTGAAATTTTCATCGGGGCGCTTTTGAAACTCGGGACATCGGGAAATTGGTCGCGCGAGACTCCGGCCAGACGAAAATTCGATTTTCCGCAATTTAGCTTGACCCATTCGTTTTCTTCCTTTTTAAAGTGAACGTCCGCGTCCTCCAAAAGGCGAACTATATCGAATAATTTGCGCGCCTGAAGGCACATTGCGCCTTCCTCTTTGATCTCGGCCGTTGCCTCGCAACGGATCGTCACATCCAGATCCGTTCCAACGATCCGAATGGCGCTTTCGCCAACCGATTCGATCAAGATATTTGACAGAACCGGAATCGTACTTTTCTTTTCCACAATTCCCTGAACAAACCCCAATTCCTCTTTTAAAGCGCTTTGCTTAATTACAAATTCCATAATTCCTGCTCCTGATTTTTTATTTGTTATATCTTATCCGAACTAAAAAATTTTATCTATTTTCCAGGTTCCGTTTTCTATTTTCTCGGCGGTAAAAATCAAACCCGCATATAATTTGACCGGTTTCCCGTCCTCGATCTTTTCCTCGCTGAAATATTTGTATCTGATTATCCCCTGATCGATATCGAGTTTTTCCGCTTCATCTTTGACGGCATCCCAAATTTCCGAAACCTCGGTTTCGACATTCTTTTCCGTTACCACCTTTTCATCGGTTTTGTAATCGACCACCAAAACCGGTTCGTTTTCCGGAGACATTTGTTTTTCAAAAAAAACTTCTGCCGTTTTGCCGGTTGAGAAGTTGATTGTTTTCCCGGTTTGAGAAGTTTCTTTGGCGCAACCCGCCGATAATAATAAAAGTAATAATACGGTTATTTTTCTCGTCAATTTCATTTCAAATTTTCCCTTTCAAAATACATTTTTTGCCTTCAACAATCAGTTTAGGTTTTTAGAAAATACGTTGCCTTTTACTAATACTATTAATTTAAAATTTTATATATTTCTTTAGTAGTAGTAGTAGTTCCTGTGGAAAAGTGGAAAAGGGGGTTAATTCTATGAGAAAAAAGATTTTATCTTTCCACAGGTGTTGTGGAAAACTTGTGGAAAATTTGCTCTTTTGTGGAAAATTTTGGCGAAAAGACACCAGTCCGCCTTTTCCACAGGGTAAAAAAATGGTTAGCCTGTGGAAAAGTGGAAAACTTTGTTTAAGTGTTGCAGGTAAACGTTCTACCCAAACTTTCGGATTATTAGTTTGTGGAAAATTTCCACGACAAATCACTTCAATAATTTTCTAACTAACTGCAAAGATTATCTATAAGTTCGCTGACGATTCTGTGGAAATTCCTGTCGTCCTTGATCAACGATTCAATTTTGTCGACCGAATGCATAACGGTCGTATGATGTTTGCCGCCAAACTCCCGTCCGATCTCCGGGAAACTGTGTTTTGTCAGTCGCTTGCATAAATACATGGCGACCTGTCGCGGAACGGCGATTTGGCGCGAGTTGTTTTTGGATTTTATTTCCTCAAGCGACAGTTTGTATTTTGATGCGACCGTTCGAGCGATCCTTTCCATGGTCAAACCTTCGGGCTGTTCGCTGTCAATGATATTTCGCATTGCATCCTGAGCGAGCATTTTCGAAATCGGGAGACCGCGCAAGGAAGAGATGGCCACCAATCGAACCAGCGACCCTTCAAGTTCGCGAATATTGCTTTTGACCTTACTGGCGATAAAAAATGCTATGTCATCCGGCAGATTGACCCCGTCAAGATCCGCCTTCCTTTTCAAAATAGCCACTTTGGTTTCCAGATCCGGCGGTTCGATATCGGCGATCAATCCCCATTCAAAACGGGAATGGAGCCTCTCTTCCAAAGTCGGGATTTCGCGGGGAGGGCAATCAGAAGTAATAACAATTTGCTTCTGATCGTTGTGAAGCGCATTGAACGTATGGAAAAATTCTTCCTGCGTGCGTTCCTTGCCCGCCATAAACTGAACATCATCCATCAGAAGGACATCTATCGAGCGGTATTTTTCGCGGAATGTCTGGGTTTTATCGTAACGAATCGCATTGATCAGTTCGTTCATAAACTTTTCGGCCGAGATGTAAGCCACTCTCAAATGCCGATTTCTTTCCTTGATGGCATGGCCCGTGGCGTGCATCAGATGAGTTTTCCCCAAACCGACCCCGCCGTAAATGTACATCGGATTGTAGGTTTTTCCCGGAGACTCGGCGACCGCCAGGGCTGCGGCGTGAGCGAATTGGTTGCAGGATCCGACCACAAAAGTTTGGAACGAGTACTTTTGATTGAGGGAGTTTTCGATCGGTTCGATGTCAACAAAATTAGTCGAGCCGCTTTTGGCCGGAACTTCGGTTTTTTGAGGTTCGGTGAAATTCAAACCCGGAGACTTTTGCGCATTTACAAGAGAAGATTGTTTTTCAAAAAAGAATTCGGCATCATCATCGTCGTCGGAAAAATCGGACTCATTTAATTCCGATTCTTCGATCTCCCAGTCCAGGCTATAATTTAAAAGGTTAAGCTCCTTCATCGTCTGGTTAATGACTTCCGAATAATATGTACTTACCCAATTTTTGGTGACTTGGCTGGCGCGCAAGTGAAGCACTTTTTCATCTTCATCACAGCCGTCAAATTGTATCGGGCGAAACCAAGCATCAAAAATTTGTCGATTCAGCCGTTTTTCCACTGATTGAAGAATGCTGTTCCAAACATTTTTTTCTTCTCTGTTTGTTGCCGAAATTTCCATAATTTCTCTCCGCGATTTTTTTAATTGTTTGTCAAACTTTTAAGCAGATTTACTTGAAACAAATCCCATTTAATACGGTTCGAGAAATACCTTTGCTAATCTCTGACAAACCTTTCTGTTTTGGTAACTTTCGAGGTTTTTTACTACACGGATTTAAAAGTTTTCCACAGATTTTTCCACAGGTTTGTGGAAAGTCGCTTAAAAGTTAAAGTAAAACTTTAAGTGTTTTATTTTCAATAAGTTACAAGAATTTCGTTTATTGGAAACGGCTCAAAGACTATCAAAAATTGAATGAAATTGCAAGAGAAATCCACAGGTTTTTAAAATTTAATTTCATTGACCTATAAAGTCTTTTTCTGACAGGGATTTGGCAAGTTTTTAGTTTGTGTTAGACTTTATTTCGATTTGATTTTCAAGGTTCTGAAAATGACCAATAAAAGAAAAAAGAAAAGCGTGGAAAAAGACAAGATGGATGAATCCGGGAAAGCCAGTTCAGTTGAAGATTCACTGAAAGAAAAAATCGAAAAAGCGGCCGATGGTTTGTATTACATCAGTGAAACGGACGCGGATATTTTGCCCTTTATCGGAGACAAAGCCGAGGCCGTTTCACAAGAAGAAATTTTAAAGCAAACTCATAAAGAACCGGATGCCCCGGTTGAAGAAAGGGATTTTTCCGAGTTTTTTGAAAGATTGACTAAAATTCAGGATTGGTTTGAGGAAGAAGAATTGGAGTTGGCGAAGAAATTTTCGGAACTGAAATCTTTGCTGGAGGAAAATCTGACCGATCTGAAAGTATTCAAAATAGGTCAGATCAACATCGATATCTATGTTGTCGGAATTGATCAGGAAGGCGTGTTGATGGGCGTAAAAACTCAGGCGGTTGAAACTTAGCCTATTCTTCGGAGTGTTTATTTAAATCAATGATTTAATGAGAAACATGTTGTCCCTCTGAAGAGTTTTGTGTAAAATGATACTGTCTGATTAAATCAGGAATAGTCATTCAAATTTATTTTTTCTGCCACAATCCTTCAAAAGGCGAATATTTTGCCCCCAAAATCTCATCACTTCCACAATAAATGAGCAATCAACCAAAAAATCTAAAAGAATCCTTCGATTATTTTAAAACCGATAAGGTTCATAATTCACAACGAGAAAGACTTAGGTTTTTACTGATTGCTTTTATCAGTTATCAAGTGGATGCTGTTTTTTTAACCATCTATTTTTTTGAAGGAATAATTCCTTTGTGGGTGCCGATCGCGTATTCGCTGGTTGCTTTTCTTGTCAATTTACCCATCTTCCTGATGATTCGTTTCGGATGGAATCGAAAACTCAAGGATCCACATTTGGCAATACCCCAGTCTCTGCTGGGAAACATGGTTCAGTTCTCTTTTCTATTTCTGGCCCCTCAGGTAGGTTTTATTTTTTTGCTATTGATGTTCATCGTTTCCTCTTTTGAAACCCTGGCTCTCACATTCCGACAATTTTTGGCCATGTGGTTTCTGGTGGCAGTGTCAACCGGTTTAATCATTATTCAGGTCGGGGATAAAATGAGTTTGCCTATCCAAACTCCGGCTCAACAAATTACGACCTGGCTGGTATTCGTATCTATTCTGGCCCGCGTTATTTTTGTGAATATGCAGATTTCGGATTTGCGGAAAGCTCTTGGTAAACAAAATCAGAAGCTTAAAACCTCCCTCAGACAAATCGAAGAATTGGCCAACACCGATCCCCTGACAAATATCCTCAATCGGAGGGCTTTTATAAAATGCGCCGAAGAAGAATTAAAGCGGTCCCGAAGGAACAGATCGGAGTTTTGCATAGTTATCTTCGACTTGGATCATTTCAAGGTAATCAATGATACGTTCGGACATCAGGTGGGCGATGAGGTTCTCGTTAAAACCGCCCAAATCGTTTCGCAGACGATTCGGCAGACGGACAAATTGGGCCGTTATGGAGGCGAAGAATTTATTCTGCTTTTCCCCGAAACTCCGATTCCGGGTTGTCAGATCATAATGGACAGAATCTATCAAAAGATAGCTGCTTATGATTGGAAAAGCATAGCCGATGGTTTGAAAATACAAATGTCCACCGGCATCGCCTCATTTAAAGCCGAAGAAAATTTAAAGGACTTGACCTGCCGGGCCGACCGGGCTTTATACGAAGCAAAAAATGCCGGCCGCAACCGAATGAGGATCGGTTGAATCTATTTCTCTCTGACGCAGCTGGCTCCGGAAACGTTTTTCTTAAGTTCTTTCGGTTTTCCGGAATAAAGAACCTGACTGGCTCCTGAGGCCTCGACCTCCAGTTCATTCGACGCAAAGATGTTGATTCGGCTGGCTCCTGAGGCTTCGACCTCGGCATTTTCCGATCGCAGATCATCGGCATCGAGGCGACTGGCTCCGCTAATGTCAACATTCAGGTTTTTCGTAGCGCCGCTCAGACTGATATATGAAGCGCCGCTTGAGTTCAAGGTCAATTGGTCATTATTTAGTTCATTCAAATTAACCTTGGCCGCCCCGGAGGTTTCGATCGATTCGATGTTTGGAGCGAAAATTTTTATGATCAGAGGCTTTTGAGGAGAAATTCTCCGTTCGGTTTCGATTTTAAGAACATTATTCTTAACGGCTACGCTGATAAACGGGAGCAAGTTGTCTTCGGCCTCGATCTGAACGTCAAAGTCTTTTCCCGCTGTGATTTCCGCTTGAAAAATTCCGTCAACTTCGACAGCCTTGAAGCCTGAAACTTCCCTTTTTTCCGTTTTCACATTTCCTGAACCCTTCAATCCATTTCCGAACGAAGCAATATTGACCGAAAGTTTTCCGAAAGAAATAAAACTGGCAATTACGATTCCCAAGATTAAAGCGCCGATAAAGGCAATAAGTCCAATTTTTTTCATAACAATTCTGATTCTCCAAAAAGTAAATTGTAACAAAACGAAAAACGAGGCGGTTTTGAGAAAAGTTCGGTGAAATTTAACAAATTGAGAAAAAAATGCCGATAAAACGGGTCATTTTATAAAAAAAGCAAAAAATTAAGGATTGAAAGTCGTTTGATAGCAACTTTCAATCCTCGGTTCAAAAAATTAAAAATTCGATTTAATTTCCCCTAACACTGCTGGCTCCGGACAGATCTTTTTTGACGCTTCTCGGACTTCCCGAATAACGGACGCTACTGGCTCCGGACAAATCGGCGGAAAGTTCGTTGGAGACGTTGATGTTGATATTGCTGGCTCCGCTGGCGTCAATATTGGCATTTTTGGTTTGCAGTTTTTCGGCATTGAGTCGGCTCGCTCCGCTGACGTCGATGGTTGCGTTTCTCGTTGTTCCTTCGATATCAACTGTCGAGGCTCCGCTGACATCAACGTCAAGAGATTCGTTATTGACATTGACGAGCGAAACTCTGGCCACGCCGGATGCGTCCAGACTTTTAAGATCGGGCGCGGAAACTTTGATCAAAAGAGGATTTTTTGAGGAAATTTTTTCTCTGGTTTTAATTCGCAGAACATTGTTTTTAACATCCGTTTCGATGTATGGAAGCAAATTTTCATCGGCTACGACTTCGACATCGAAGTTTTTTCCGGCGATGATTTCGACCTTGAAGATTCCGCCGACATCAACCGAATCAAAACCGGCAACGCTTCTTTTTTCTGATTTTGGCTGGCCGTTCCCTTTAATATCGGACCAGAACGAAACTTTGATCGATCCGGCAAAAACCTTTCCGAAAGGAATGACATTGGCCAGAATTAAGCCCAGTATCAAGGCAAGTATAAACGCGATTACTTTTATTTTTCTCATTTTATTACTCCTGAATTTTTTACGAATACCCGAAGATATTAAAGAAACGCAGGCCGGTCTGAAAAAGTTCGGCCAAAAACACGGATTTTAAAATTATTGTAAAATAAGGCCGAAATGTTAGGACATAAATTTGCAACAGCCCTTAATTGCATAGACGGAAGGGTTCAAACTCCCGTCTTTAACTGGATGGATTTGCACTGCCGCGTGCAGTTCGTCGATATGATAACTGAACCGGGAGCAGATAAGATTTTGGTTTTCGGAGATCGCAAGAAAATTGTTTCGGTTATGGAAAAAATAAGCTTTTCCGTTCAAAGACACAACTCCGAAGCAATCTCCGTGGTCGGACATTTCGACTGTATGGGCAATCCGGTGAGTTTTGAAGAACATCTCGAACAAATAAAAAAAAGTGCCGAGGTCATTCAGTCATGGGATTTTAACGTTCGAGTCATCGGGCTTTACGTCAATGAATGGAATTCGATAGACGTCATTTGCGATACTGAAGCGGACCTTGAACAGCAGACCATGCGGAGTTTTCTCTGAGGACTATTTGTAGAGGTAAAACTGGATGGCCTGAGCGATTCCGATTGCCAGACCGAAACCGGCGCCGAACAATTCGATGGTTCGCAAATGTTCCTTGGCGACCGATAAGACCAGAGCTTCGAGTTTTTCCGCCGGATAATTATTAACCTTATCTCGGACGACGCCGCCGATGTCGAATTCCTTGATCGTCTGGGGAAGTCTTTCTTTGGCCGCTATGATGATGGTTTCGGTCAGCGACTTCCCTGCTTCGCGCACTTTTTCTTCCGGAATGTGATCGGAAAGTCGGCCGATCGGGGCCGCCAGGACGCTCTCGATCTGTTTCGACAAAACAGCGTTGATAATGTTCGAGGTTTCTTCGCGGTTCAGGATATTAAGCAGTCCTTTGGAAAGCATTTTTTTGAGTTTTTCTTCGGCTTCCGGGTGCGTGTTCTGCAATATGGCCTTGACGCTGTGCGGACGGATTTTTTCCAGTGTATCCGTCAGATAGGCGGAAATTGAATGCATCATCTCCGCACCCTGCAAAACGGAAAGAATGCCGCGAGAGATCTGCGTTTTGAGGCTTTCCAGCTTTTCCGGAGCGATCTTCCCGGCGATTTCCGGGAGCGGACGAGCCAACGCATTGTCGATCGTCGAATTGAGGAATCCTTTGGCCTCCTGCGCGAAAAAGTCGCCGCGCAATGTTTCCTCGACCCTTTTCGGCAGATTTTCATTGACCAGATCGTCTACCTCTTTAAGCAGATTTTCGCGCGAAACAAAAATCTTTTTGAAAAAAGGCAATTGCTCGTAGTAGTCGTGGACCTCGTGCTTGATCAGGGCACTGATCTGATTGCGGGTTCGTTCGGCCGTTGCCAGTTCGGCCAGTTGATGAACAATCGGTTGGATCTGCTCTTCGGCTTTTTCTTTGAGAAGTCCGATCGCCTCGGTCGTGAACATCTCCCCGAGGGGCGTCTCGGTATTGGCCAGATCGTCAACCCGGCGGCCGATAAAATCTCTGATCTTTTCCTGAAGGGCGGGTTCATTCAAGGCGGAACGAATGCGCGTTTCCAGGAAGTTGATTATCTCGATAAAGGTTTTATCGTCAACAATTTCAGAAAATCTTTGCGAGAGAACTTCATCGACCCGGCGATCGACGAAACCGCTGATAGTAATGAAAGTTTCCTCATTGGTCAGGACATTTTCTATGTGCTCGGCGATTTTGATTTGCAGAGAAGAAATGGCGTCCAAAACCGGTTCGCGGATGTTTGAGGGCAAAGCTTCGATCAGCGACGGATAATTTTGCGAAAGGATCTCTTCGGTATAAGAGTCAACCACATTTTGGATCTTTTTCTGGAGGAATTCCTTGCCGAAGAGTTCTTCGATGATCGTTTCTTGTGAGACCAGTTCCTCACCGACGGCTTTGCCGATGGCTTCGGCCAGACGCGCCCGGTGACGCGGGATCATCCCTTGAGGAAAAATGGTTAGGCCAAGTATTTTGATCGGCCGACGCGGTCGAAAAAGCATCCGAACCGCCAACCAAGCCCCGGCGTAACCGTGAAATGTGGCGAAGATGATCAGCGAAGCCAGTTGAAAGCGGATGTCGCCGAAGATCGGGGCTAGAAAGTGGCGGATCGGTTCCAGAATTTGCCAGATAGAATCCATAATAAAGCTTTAATAAACCTGAAAACCCTTCGATTTAAGACAAAACTCCGAAAATTCTTTGAGCCATTGATAATCTGCGCTGTAGTTTTTCCATTGCTCATCGTCATCGCGGTAAAGCGTTCCGTCATCCGGTTCTTCGGTAATTGTCAGGTCGGCAAAAATTCGTTTGTTCGGTTTAAGTTGCGGAAGAATATCGTCGCGGATTTTTTCCCCGATGGTGTGGGCGTCCTCTTTATCCAGTTTTACGCCCGTGGCATTGTAATTCATCTGTCTGAGGTCGCTTTCGCTCAAAATATCGAAACTTTTGATCAGTTCCAACGCTGTCTTCCAATGCCAAACGCTGGCGCGAAACTCAAATTTTTCCGAACTTAGATCCAACAAAGTGAAACTCATAAATATCTCCTAATAAAAATGCTAAACGTGAAACCCGATTCTAGTCAATAAAGTTTTCTCAAAGTTTTGTCCGGTCGATTTTCCTTGAAGTATAATTTGCAGTGAATGAAATTATGAAAAAGAATTCCTATTTGCAGCGGATCGGACTTTCGGCGAACGATCTTTTGCCTGGATTCGAAGGTTTAAAACGGTTGCAAAGACAGCATCTTTTGCACATTCCGTTTGAAAATCTGGATATTCACTGGAAAAGACCTATTTCATTGGATTTTGTCCGGTTTTACCGGAAAATCGTCGAAATGGGACGCGGCGGTTTTTGCTATGAACTGAACGGGTTGTTTTACGGTTTGCTCAAAGATTTGGGCTATCGATGCAGGATCATTTCGGCTCGCGTTCATACCGGAAACGGCGATTTCGGCCCCGAATACGATCATCTCGCCCTTTTGGTCGAAACGGGCGGCGAAGAGTATCTGACCGACGTCGGTTTCGGCGATTTTGCGGCCGAACCTTTGAGATTTATCGTTGATGTTGAGCAGAAAGACAGAAACGGGACCTTCTTGATCGAAAAGTTCGAAGACGATTATTTCCAGGTCGCCAAAAAAGACAAAGATGCCTGGAAGATCGAGTATATTTTCAAAAACGAAGAGCGCGATCTGGTCGAATTTGCCGGAATGTGCGAATTTCATCAAACCTCGCCCGATTCTCATTTTACTCGCGGACGGGTTTGCTCCCTGATGACGGAAAGCGGACGCAAAACGCTGACCGATCACAGATTTATTGAGACCGACAACGGTGAGAAAAAAGAAACGGCTGTCGGGTCTGAAAGGACTTTCGAGAAGATGCTTTGGCGGGAATTTAAAATAACCGGCGGCGACAAAAGCGGATAAATCCTAATGAAACGCAGATTTGTTTGAATTAAATTAATCAAAAGGATTTTAGCGATGGCCGAAAGACGGTCATTTTTTTATAATCTTTTCAACTATGACGAAATCTATTTCTTATGCCGATGCGGGTGTTTCGATCGATAAGGCCGATGAAGCCGTGGCCCGGATCAAAAACTTTGCCAAAAGCACTTTTAACGCCCGGACCTTGACCGAGATCGGAAGTTTCGGGGGAATGTTCGACGCCAAATTCACCGAGATGAACCAACCGATCCTGGTCGCTTCGGCGGACGGCGTCGGAACCAAACTGAAGATCGCCTTCCTTTCCGGAGTTCACAACACGATCGGGCAGGATCTGGTCAACCATTGCGTCAACGATATTCTGGTGCAGGGCGCCCGCCCCCTTTTCTTCCTGGATTATTTCGCCACCGGAAGGCTTTCGCCCGATGTGACGGCCGATGTGGTCGAGGGAATTTCCAAAGCCTGCAAAGAAAACAATTGCGTTTTGCTTGGCGGCGAAACGGCCGAAATGCCGGGTTTTTACGCGGACGGCGAGTACGATCTGGCCGGTTTTATCGTCGGGGTCGTTGACCGCGAAAAGGTTGTGGACGGCAAACAGATCAAACCCGGTGATGTCCTTTTGAGCTTGCCTTCGAATGGTCTTCACACCAACGGTTATTCGCTGGCCCGGAAACTTCTGTTTGAGGTCGCAGGCTACAATGTTGATACGAAACTGGATGAAACGGCGGAAACCGTGGCCGAGACCCTTTTAAGACCGCATCGGAGCTATTACAAACCGCTTTCGGTTTTGATCGATCAAAAGAAGATCAAGGGCCTGGCTCACATCACCGGCGGCGGACTTCTTGATAATATCCCGCGGATTTTGCCCGAAAACGTATCGGTCGAGATCAACCGCGGTTCGTGGGAGGAACTTTCCGTTTTCGGCCTTCTGCAAAAGCTCGGCAATGTCGAAGACCGGGAGATGTTCCGCGCCTTTAACATGGGCGTCGGGATGGTTCTTATCTGCGCGCCGGAAGAAGCGGCGAATATCACAAAACATCTCGAAGGGATTGATGAAGCATGTTTTGAGATTGGTCGAGTAATTGCTGGAAACAAGGAAGTTAAAATTTTATGAAAGCGATTTGTTGGTGATCTTGCCGGCATTTGATTGACTTTGCCGGACGGGCGCTTCATGGAAAATTCTGTAAGGCCGGATCATGGAAAATAACGTCAGAAAACACGATTTTCTCAAAAACCCGCTGATTATTGCCTGCCTGATCGCTTCCGTCAAAATACTTCTTTTTCTCTGGGCCGGCAAGTCTTACGGTTACTTCCGCGACGAACTGTATTTTCTTGAAAGCACTAATCATCTCGCCCTCGGTTATCCCGACCACTCGCCTTTGAGCATCTGGATCGCCTGGGCCGGCACCAGAATTTTCGGCAAATCGCTCTACGCCATTCATTTTCTTCCAGCTCTGGCCGGCGCTCTGAAAATCATTTTGACGGGTTTTCTGGTTCGCGAATTTGGCGGAAAAATTTTCCCCACCATCCTTGCTTGTTTGTCCGTTCTGGCCGCGCCGGTTTACCTGGGTATCGATTCGCTGATGTCGATGAACGCCTACGAGCCGATCTTCTGGACGGGATGCGTTTTGAGTTATATCTGGGCGAAAAATCGCGGAGATTCGAGATTCTGGTTGCTCTTCGGAACTTGCGCCGGACTCGGCTTGATGAACAAACATTCGCAGGCCTTTTTCGGATTTTCGATGGTTCTCGGCTTGCTTTTGACCAAAGACCGGAAAATGTTTGCCGATAAGTATTTATGGCTCGGCGGCGGCATTGCGTTTTTGATGTTCCTGCCCAATTTGATCTGGCAATATCAAAATGATTGGGCGACGCTGGAACTTCTCCGGAACGTTCAGGAATCCGGCAAAAATGTTTCCATCGGACCTTTTGAATTTTTCCTTCAGCAGATCCTCATCATGCATCCGTTGACCTTTCCGATCTGGTTCGGAGGGCTTTTGTTTTTATTTTTCGACCGTCGCGGAAAACGCTTTCGGGCGCTTGGGTTGGCTTATCTGATCTTGCTGGCGATAATGATCATTTTGGAGGGCAAGATTTATTATATGGCTCCGGTTTATCCGATGCTTTTTGCGGCGGGAGGCGTGTTCTGGGGAAATGTTTGCGAGGCTTTCCAATTGGGAAAATATCTTAAATTTTCCTATCCGGTACTTTTGATCGTCGGAGGAGCGATTCTGGCCCCGATCGCCATGCCGATTCTTCCGGTTGAAAGCCACATCGCTTACCGGAATTATTTGGGGATCAGGCCGCCAAAAACCGAGGCCAACCACGAAGGGCCGCTGTCGCAAATTTTCGGTGATATGTTCGGCTGGGAGGAAATGACTGCGCGGACGGCCGAGGTCTATAATTCACTGCCCGCGGCCGAACGGGAAAAAGCTGCCATCTTCGGCGGCAATTACGGCGAGGCCGGAGCCATAGATTTTTTCGGGCCAAAGTATGGTCTTCCGAAAGCGATCAGCCCGCATCAGGGCTATTATTTATGGGGACCGCGCGATTATGACGGGAGCATTGTAGTAATTCTCGGCGGAAAAAAGGAGGACGCCGAAAAATACTGCCGGAGCGTTGAAGAGAGTTTGCCGGTCGGTCATCCGTATGCCATGAAATATGAGAATTTTAAGATTCTCATATGCCGGGATCTGAAGGAACCCTTTCCGGAAGTTTGGAAAAAGATTAAACTTTGGAGATAAAATATACTTAACTTGTATTGATTTGAATGAAAGCCGAAATTTACTGGACAAATGAAAACCTGGCGACAATGCCCCATCCGCGGGGAGATGACTGGCTCGAAGATGAGATCATCTCTCTGAAAAATTCGGGTGTGGACGTGCTGGTTTCGATGCTCGAAGGTCATGAGGTCTTTCGGTTGAGGCTTGAGAAGGAAGAATTTTTTTGTCGCGAAAACGATATTGTTTTTCTCAATTTTCCGGTGGTTGACCGGAACATCCCCAATTCTTTTGACGAAGTCTTTCAATTTGTCCGGAAGCTTTTTAATTACAGCCGTGAAGAAAAAAAAATCGCCATTCATTGTTTCGCCGGGATCGGCCGTTCTTCGCTGATCGCCTGTTGCCTGTTGGTTTTGCAGGGAATGAACGTGGATGACGCTTTTCTCAAAATCTCGCAGGCCAGAGGTTTTTCGGTCCCTGATACCCGGGAACAAATCGAATGGGCCTACGCCTTTGCGGAAAAATTCGGAAATGCCGCATGAAAAAAATCGTCTTCAAGACAACTTTAATCGGTTTTTTGCTTTTGGCGGCCTTTTTGGTTTACGTCGGTTTTTTCGGTTGGAATATCAAAGCAGTCGCTTACGAACCGCCTGAAATAATTGAATTTGCGGGGGCTTTGGCTCCGAATGAAAGACTTGCCGGGGCCGAAATTTTTGGCAAGGGAAAAGTTCTCGGGGGCGAAGATGTGGCCGTCGATTCCCAGGGCCGAATTTACACCGGAAGCGTTGTTGACGGAAAGATCTACCGCATTTCGCCGAATGATAATAATCGGATCGAAGAATTTGCCGACCTCGGTCGGATGCCCGTCGGTTTGAAGTTCGACGCGTCCGGTAACCTGATCGTCTGTCATAATCCCAAAGGGCTTTTGTCGATCGGTACCGATGGAAAAATGACCGTCCTGACCGATTCTGCCGAGGACGTTCCGTTCGGTTTTACGGACGATCTTGACATCGCTTCCGACGGGAAAATTTACTTTTCCGACGCGACCACTAAATTCACCGGCAACAAGGGAAATCTGAGCTGGGAATACGAAATAATGGAAGCGAAACCCTACGGCCGGCTTCTCGTTTACGATCCGGAAACCAGACAAACAAAGGTTTTGTTGCGCGATCTTTATTTCGCTAACGGAGTTTCTCTTTCCAAAAACGAAGATTTTGTCGTCGTTCTTGAAACCTATCGATTTCGCGTCGTCCGTTATTGGTTAAGAGGTGAGAAAGCCGGTTCGTGGGATTACCTGAATGAAAATCTGCCTGGTTATCCCGACGGACTGATGCAAAACGGTCGGGGCGAATTTTGGATCGCCATTCCGACAAAGCGCAACGCTCTGGCCGATTTTTTTCAACCCAAGCCTTTTTTTAAAAACATCATTACCGTTTTGCCGAAAAGCTGGTGGGTGAGGCCGGAGCCTTACGGGTTGGTCATCAAAATGGATGAGAACGGCCAAATTCTGGAAAGTCTGCATGACCCGTCCGGAAATCTGTCATTTATCACCAATGCAGTCGAGCAACGGGGCTTTCTATATCTGGCAACACTCAAGGGAGATTGGATCGCGCGGGTGAAATTGGCCGAATAAGGGAACCTCAACGGATTTTTCGTGAAAATTCCCGGCCCGGATGAACGAATCATTTTATGAAAATAGGAATTTTGATCTCAGGGCGCGGTTCGAATATGGTCGCCATCACCGAAGCCGTTCAAAACGGTTTTATTCCCGACTCCGAAGTGGCGATTGTCATCAGCGATAAAACGCAGGCTGAGGGCCTTTTAAAGGCCAAAGCGCGCGGAATAGATGTGATGGCCGTCCCCCGAAAAAGGCGTCCGCGCGAAGAACACGACGCCGAGATTATCTCCGAACTGCGAGAGCGGAAAGTCGAACTGGTTTGTCTGGCCGGTTATATGAGGCTTTTGTCGAAAAGTTTCGTTCAGGCTTTCCCGAATAAAATACTCAATATTCATCCGAGTCTGCTTCCCTCTTTTCCCGGTCTGGACGCCCAGAAACAGGCGGTCGAATATGGCGTCAAAGTTTCGGGTTGTACGGTTCATTTTGTCGACGAGCATCTCGACCACGGCGCGATCATTCTGCAAAAGGCGGTTTCCGTCGAAGACGACGACACGGCTGAAAGCCTTTCCGGCAAGATCATCAAATTCGAACACCAAACCTATGTCGAGGCCGTAAAAAAAATCGTTTCGGGTGATTATGAGATCATTGGCAGGCGGGTTGTTTTCCGGTAAGCCTTTCCTGTTTTGAGGAAGTCGGCTTGTTTTTCCTTTCCAAGAAGTCAAGGTTGAAAATAAGTAGTTTTTTCTTCAAAATATTTTTTTGAGAAGATTTTGGATGATTGATTTGATTTTCAAGTTTTTGTCCAATTCCCTTAAACCCAATGTAAACACCAGAAAGAAAAGAAATATTGACGGAAAGCAGTAGATTGTCAACAGGATGACCAGACTGGAAGCCTCTTTTCTGAAAATTATCGTCGAACACACAAGAATTAAACCTACCAAACAAAAAAAACTGACGATTAATCTGAATAGTTGGTTTCGGTTAATAAAGTTCAGCATTAAAGAAATGCACGATTTTCTCCATTGGAAGTTTCAAAATCTAAATGCTCGACTTTGCCGGTTTTGCTTTGACATTATCCGGGTGATAGGCTTAAAATCTAAAGTTTCACTTTTTGAGTGAGGAGATGGATAATTATGCCAAAAAGAACATTTCAGCCAAACAATCGGCGCCGGGCCAAAAAACACGGCTTTCGGACGCGGATGAAAACCAAAGCGGGACGCAATGTGATCAAACGCCGACGGGCCAAAGGACGCAAGAGATTAACTCCGTTTCACTATTAAACTTTTGCTTGCCGAAGGAAAACCGTCTGCGTAAACCGAAGGAATTTAGGCAGGTTTATGAGAACGGAGCGCGGATCGAGGGGCGTTTTATGACGGTTTTTTTTATGCCGTCCGAAACGTCTTTTCAGCGTTTGGGCATAACGGCTTCCAAAAAAGCGATCGGCAAAGCGGTTCAGCGAAACCGGGCGAAACGTCTTTTGCGGGAGGCCTTCCGATTGAGCAAAGCCGAACTCGCCGTTTTGAGCAAAAGTTATGACTGGGTTTTGAACGCCCGCCGAAACTTGCTCAAAGTAAAGCTTGAAAAACCTCTTGAAGAATTTCGGCAGATCGTGGCGAAAGTCCGGGAAAGAGAAATAATTTTGAACACGGGCGATAAACGGGACGCGTAAGGGATGCAAAATGAAGTATTTGGTTTTAGACATTTTGAGACTTTACAAGACGTTTTTATCGCCTTTTTTGCCGCCTTCGTGCCGGTTTACGCCGACCTGCTCCGAATATGCGATGGAAGCCGTCAGCAAATACGGCGCGATTCGCGGAACCTGGATGGGGTTAGGGCGTATTTTACGGTGTCAACCTTTTTGCAAAGGCGGCCACGATCCGGTCAAATGATTTTAGATTTTGGATTTTAGATTTTGGATTTGACCGGGCTTTGATTTTTCATTTTTTTAGTGATTTTTTTCTGGCAATTTTGCTTTTCATTGAAAAGAATCCAAAAATCCAAAACCTAAAATCCAAAATAAAAACAGATGTCTGATTCAAAAAAAGAAACGCAATTCCGGTTTTTGCTGGCCGCCACTCTTTCGATCCTTGTTCTTTTCGGGTGGACTTATTTTTTTCCCAGTAAGCCGGCTGATCCGAACGACGCCAACACCAATTCGGAACAGGTTGACGCCAACACGGCCGCGACTCCGGCTCCCGAAGTAGCCAGCCAACCGCCGAATGCCGAAACCAGTAATGTTCCCTCTGAAAGCACCCCCGATAATGTTCCCAATAAGGAAATAATCGTCAAGACGCCGCTTTATCAGGTAAAACTCGATTCCAAAGGCGCCGTGGCGACGAGTTGGATTTTAACCAAAAATATTTCCACCGAGGACAAGGAGGGCAAACTTTTATTTGCCAACGGTTCGACCGAACAAGTTCAAAAACCGCTTGAACTTGTTTCGCCCGAAGGCCTTAAACGCGAGCCCCGCGAAGTTCCCTTTCGTCTTTCCACCGGCGATTCAAATCTCGATAGTTTCGTCAATCAAAAGAACTATCAGGTTTCCGTCGATCAAAATAACTTTGAACTGAGCGGGGATCAATCCCAACAGGTTAATTTTGTCTTAAAAGATGAGGCAAGCGGCGTCGAGGTCACTAAAAGCTTTACTTTTCGGGCCGACAGTTATTTGACCGATCTTCAGATCAAAGTGACCAAAAACGGGCAGATCGTTCCGAACACGAAACTGCTGATCGGTTCGAGCATCGGCGATCACGGGGTAAATTTCTACAACTTTTATCAGGTTGAGCCTGAAGGTGTGGCCAACGTCAACGGCAAAAGTCAGAGAATTCACGCCACCTCGGTGGTTGACGGAAAAGAAAGCGGCAAGCAGAGCGTTCCGGGTTCGGTCGATTGGGCCGGAATCGGCGACAGTTACTTCGCCATGGCGGCCATCCCCGCCCAACCGAACGAAGGTCTTGAATATACGGCCTCTTCTTATGAAGTTGAGATAGAGCCGGTTTATAACAGCATTATCAGTTGGATTATCAGAAACCCGGAAACACATCAAACCAGACACCTGATCACGGCTTATGTTCCGATCACTGCCGATGGTTCCTCGACCAAGATCTACACCGGGACCAAAGATTACTTCGTTCTCAATCAATATAACAAAATTTTAACCGAGTCGGTCGGTCGGCCGGTTGATATTGAAGATTTCATCAATTACGGATATTTGAGCTTTTTTACAAAACCTCTTTCCGTTCCGATTCTTAATGCGCTTAATTTTCTGTACCGGTTCACTCACAGCTACGGCTGGTCCATCATAATTTTCACTTTTTTCTTTTATTCTTTGCTTTTTCCGCTTCGTTGGTATCAATCCAAATCCTTCAAAAAGAGCGCCGCCAACGCTCCGAAAATGAAGGAATTGCAGGAAAAAATGAAAGAAATGCAGAAGAAGGGGGTTCCGGCCGACGATCCGAAGATGCGCGAATTGCAGATGGAGCAATTAAAGATGACCAAAGACGCTTTGCCGATCGGCGGTTGTCTTCCGATGCTTTTGCAATTTCCGCTTCTGATCGCGCTTTATATAACGGTTACGATTTCCCTCGGTTTCCGGCAGGCCTCGTTTTTATGGCTTCCCGATCTTTCCGCCGGCGATCCGTTTCATTTTCTGGAATTCGGTTTTGCTTTTTCGATGATCCTTTCGATGAAATTTTCTCCAACCTCTGCGCCGGTTTCTCCCGAACAGCAGATGCAACAGAAAATGATGACCTATTTTATGCCCGTGATGATGCTTTGGATTATGTGGAGCGCGCCGGCCGGGCTTCTTTTGTACTGGTTCTTCGGAAATGTCGTCAGTTTTGTTCAACAGCTCGTCATCAATTATTTCAACAAACCGACCCAACCTCCAGCCGAAGAAGTTGCGCCGACTGTTTTTGATAAGAAAGGAAAACCAAAACTTTCTACCTCGTGATTAATGATATGAATGAAGTATGTCAAAATGCGCAGGATTTTTTGTCCGATCTGATATCCGAATTGAAGTTTGAACTGGACATAACCTCCGAATGGACCGATGAGGGCTGTCTTTTGAATCTAAGCGGAAAGGACACCCATTTTCTACTGAGTGAAAATGGGGAAATGCTCGATGCTTTCGAAACTCTTTTGTTTCAAATTTACGGTCGGGAACTCGACCGCCAACATCGTTTTATTTGTGATGCCGAGGGATTTCGCCTGACCCGAAAGGCCGAGCTTCAGGCGATGGCGCGGTTCGCCGCCCAGAACGTCCGCAAAAATGAACGGCCTTTTACTTTTGGTGTTCTTAATTCCACCGAACGAAGGGTTATTCATTTAACCCTTAAAGGGGAGGAGGATTTGGTAACCGAATCCATCGGTAGCGGAAAAGATCGCCGTCTTCAGGTTCGTCTGAAATAAGGATTTAGTTTTATTTTGTTTCGAACGCCAGGATTTATTGATAAAATCTTGGTGTTTTTTTTTCGGTTTTACCATGAATGACACCATAATTGCCTTGGCAACTCCTCTGGGACGCAGCGGAATCGGAGTCATCCGTCTCAGCGGTGATGATTCGCTTTCGATTGTTCGAAAGCTTATTTCCGAAGGAAGTTTTGAGCCAAAACCCCGGTTTGCCCATCTTAAAAAAATCCTTGATCCGCAAGATCTGGAATCGGTCGATGAAGCGCTCATCACATTTTTCCCTTTCCCCCATTCCTTTACCGGCGAAGACGTTGTTGAAATCTCCTGTCACGGTTCGCCGGTCGTCCTCCGGCAGATTTTGGATATTTGCCTTTCGCTCGGAGCGCGAATGGCAAGCGCCGGAGAATTTTCCCTGCGCGCTTTGGCCAACGGTCGAATGGATCTCAGTCAGGCCGAAGCCGTAAGGGATTTGATCGACGCTCAAACGGTCGCCTTTGCCCGGCAGTCGGTTCGGCAACTGAGCGGGGAAGTTTCACATCAGCTTCAGCCATTTAAAGATGATCTCTTAAATATAATAGTTCTGCTCGAATCCGCTCTGGAGTTTGTCGAAGATGATTTGCCAGAATATCAAATTCAGCAAGTGCGGGAAAAACTTTCCGGTATTTCCGTTGAACTGGAAAAGATCGCTTCCACCTTTCGAGCCGGAAAGTTGCTGAGGGAGGGATTAAAAGTCGCCCTCGTTGGGCGGCCTAATGTTGGCAAATCAAGTCTTTTCAATGCTTTGTTGGGGCAAGAGCGTGCCATTGTAACCGAAATTGCCGGAACGACCCGAGATCAAATTCACGAAAGGTTTTCCATCCAAGGCATTCCCATCTCCCTGATCGACACGGCCGGGCTTCGGGAAACTCGGGATACGGTAGAAAGCATAGGAGTAGAGCGTTCCAGGCGAACCATGGCCGATGCCGATCTGGTCATTGTTTTGCTTGATGGATCCCTTCCTTTTACCTCCGAAGACCGGGAGATCTTGGCCTCCGCCAAGGCTCTGACACATTTTGTTGCAATTAATAAAATTGATCTTGAACAGTCCGATTTTTCCCTTTCCGAAAAACCCGGGGTTCTTTGTGTCTCGGCCAAAACGGGAGCCGGACTCGATCAACTCAAGACGGCTATTATCGAACCTTTTTCCCCGCAAGAACTAAATGATTCCGGTTTTATTGTTTCAGATGCCAGGCATCACGATCTTCTTTTAAGGGCCAAATCTGAAATTGAAAATTCGCTTGAACAAATCGAAGAGGGTCGAAGCGAAGAAATTATTTTGATCGGTTTGCACAACGCCTTAAGATTTTTAGGACAAATCACCGGCGAAACCACCACGGAAGACATGTTAACCCGGATTTTTTCCACTTTTTGCATCGGAAAGTGACTCACGCTAAACACCAATAACAAAACAAATAATAAATGATGCGAATTGTCTTTTTTTGTCGCGAACGATTCTGTCGCCGATCCTTTTGTTTATAACTCTTCAGCAACTGTTATAACCAATGCTAAAGTTGCCAATTATCGAATAGCTATCGGATTGACAATCGCCTGAACGCCGCCGGTGACGCGGGGGGCGCCGAGCGTAAAAAAGCTTTCCCACGCTTTGTCTTTGACCATTTCTTCGAGATTCATATTCTCGATGATGTAAATGCCGTTTTTCGCCAGAAGGATCTGATGAACCTCAAACACACCCGCACCTTTTTCAAACGGCACGACTTCCGCGTTTTCATTGTCCGCACCGACTATTGCCGCGCCGCGTGAGGCTAGATATTCAGCACCTTCAACGCCCAAACCCGGATTTCCGGCTTCGTATCTTTTGTCGTCCCTTCCGATTAGTTTCAACCAACCGGTGTAAAACATTACAACGTCGCCTTTTTCGATGGATTTTATGCCTTGCCGCTTCATCGCGCCTTCGATTTCAGCGCGATTGAACGCGACCCCTTCTTTGACCATGTCGGTTTTGAAATAGCCCGCCATATCGAGCAAAACTCCGCGCGTGGCGACCGGAGGAATATTTTCGACGCCGAGTTTTTTGAGCCCGTCGGGAGCGACGAAATCAGAGGCTTTGTTGCAGTTGAAATAAAGATTGTCAATGCCGACGTGACCGAGACCGTCAATGCCGGTGCCGATGCCGACCCAACCCATTATGATGTCGTCGTTATATGTCGTTTTGGTCGGACCGAGCGTCGCACCGGCGGTTTGTCCGGGTTGGAGAACCGTGATCGAAAAAGTGCGTGGCGCAAATGCGGGAACGTCCTTGTTCGTTTCGATGCCGAGTTTGTAAGTTTTGCCTTCGGTTACAAGTCTGCTCGCCGCCAGAGTTTTTTCCGCCGTGATGTAATTCAAATTGCCGATCTGATCGTCCGCGCCGAACTTGGAAGCCGTCGCACACGGTTTACCTTGAGAAAAAACAATCAGCGAAAAATTAAAAAAGCATAACGAAAAAACGATCAGCGACCGAATAATATTTTGTTTCATAATTTTATCTTTTTCCGATGTCGGGAAGTTTTTTGTAATGCGAAACGAGCGTGTCTTTTTTAATGTCAATATAATGCCCCGGCTTTTCGAATCATTCTTATTCCAGTCCTTTGACCAGATACAGTTTGCTTATTTCTTCCTCGTGATCGCTTTTTTTGTCGCGTCCTCCGAGCCATGCGGATCAACTGCCTCCCGAATCTTTGCCAATCCGAAATCGAGTATCTTTATCCGGTCATCTTCCGTTATGAAAATATTTTCCGGTTTGAGATCGCGATGAACGATGCTTTTTTCATGCGCCGCCGAAAGCCCGCTGACGATCTGCCGGGCGTAATCAATGGTTTTCCGCAGAGGTATCGTTCCTTCATCCAGCCGTTGGCGAAGTTCTTCGCCTTCGAGGAGTTCGGCAACGATAAACGAAGCACCGTCGTGTTTGCCGATGTCATAAATGGTCAAAATATTCGGATGATTCAGGGCGGATGTTGCCTTGGCTTCCTGCTCAAATCGCGTGAGCCGTTCCGCATCATTGGCAAAATCCGACGGCAGAATTTTAATCGCCACTTCGCGATCAAGCCGTTCATCGTGTGCTTTATAAACCTCACCCATCCCGCCTTTGCCGATGGCGGAAAGAATCTTGTAATGCGAAATGACGGTATTTTTTTCAAGTTTCATACTTGTCAGATTGGAAAACCGCACAAATTAAGATTGAGTGGATTTTCGCATATTTTTCTCAGCCAAATTATCTGTGAACGCGATGATTATATTCTTCTTTCATTCAAACGAAAAATCGGATGACTCATTGCTAAAATCCTGAGAGCACAGAGGTTCGGATATGGATTGCCGAATCGGAGTTACGACGGAAAATGCGCCGATTTCGGTTTTAAATTCGGTCCCGATCATCGAATAAAATAAACTTCGGCGATTTTCCCTTGTTTGATTTGATAAATCGCGGTCGCTTCGATTTTGTTTTGCCCGAAACCCGAAACGCTTTCTCTATCGATCACGGTGTCGCCCTGGACGATTCGACCTTTTATTTCGCAATGCAGTTCGGGAAATTTAGCAAACATTTCACCGTATTGTTTCCGCATCGTTTCTTTTCCTTTATAAAGAAGTTTGTTCGGAAATTCGTAAAGTTCCACATCGTCAGCGTACGGTTCTAAAAATGCGTCAAGGTTTCTTGCGTTATAGGCATTTAATTGTTTTTGAGCCAGTGATTCAGCCGTTTCGATGATTAGATCGGCGGGATTAAAGGGTTTTCCGTTGTTGAAAATCAGATTTATTTTTTTCAGATTTTCAAGGGCCTCAACCGGATTCGCATCGAGCAAGATCAGATCCGCTTTTTTGCCGACGGCGATGCTTCCGGTTTTATTTTCCGCGTCAAAAATTTTCGCCGGATTTAAGGTAGCGCTTTGCAACACCTGCCAGTTCGTCAAACCGCTCGCCTTCATCGCTTCGAGTTCTTTGATGAAAGAAGAAGCGTGATGCGTGCCGATGTTTCCCGCGTCGGTTCCGGCGGCGATCGTGACGCCCGCCGCCGCCAATTTTTTGAGATTGGCCCGCATCGTCGCATCCTGTTTCTTTTTCTGTTCGATATTCGCCTTCGAATTGGTCGCTGTTTTATACCGCTCGATCAAAGTCTGTTCGGGAAGATGCTTTAAGTCCGTGATCGTGCCGATTTGAAGAGGATTGGCGGTCATCAGATCATAAGAACTGAATTCGGTCGTTTGCCCGAGAGTGTCCGTGTAGCCTTGATAAACGGTCAAAGTCGGACAAAGAACCGTCTTGTTCTTTTTCATCATCTGGACAAATTCGTCTGAAACAGGCGCGTCTTCAACGCTATGCACAAGATAATCCGCGCCGTTTCGGACGGCGATTTCCGCCGTAAATTTTTGAGTGGCGTGAACGGCGACTTTCAGATTGCGCCTGTGCGTCTCTTCGACAATTGCCCGGAAAACGGGTTCAAATTTTCTCGCGCTTTCTTCGACATTTTTGGAGTCAACGATGTACCAAACCTTGATGAAATCGGGTTTGTAAGGCATCTGTTCATCAATCGCTTTCTTGGCTTCCTCGATGTTCGTAACCAGATTAAAAGGCGAATCGTTTTTCAGATCTTTATATGGGGCCGGCAAATACGATGTCAGAAGCGGCCCGGTCATGTAGATTTTCGGCGCGAAATCCTTGTCGGCAAAACTTTTTCGCTGATTCAGAAAATTATAAGTCGAGCCGACATCAATCACGGTCGTGATACCCGCTTTCAAATAACGACGCAGAAAATCTTCCATATTATCGTGCGTCCAAGCGATTTCTTTGTCGTAAGGCTGATATTTCCTCAGATCAATTACGTCGGGACGCGCATAAAGTCCGCCGCTTTGAAAAAAGTGAACGTGCGAATCAGTCATTCCGGGCATCAGAAATTTTCCGTTGCCATCAATAACGGTCGCACCTGTCGCAGGTTTTATTTTGTTAAAATCTGCGACTTCCGAAATAATTCCGTCTTTGACGACAACCGTTTGACCGGAAAGCAATTTTTGATTCTCAACATCAATGACCGTGACATTTTGAATATATGGCTGTCCGAATGCCGACAAAGCAACGATAAAAGTCAGGAAAGCGAAGACGACGGACTTTCGCATCAGCCGAAATATTTTTTCAGAATCTTGATTTTTGCTTGTTTTTAAAGAGTTTTTTATTTCTTTCATTGATGTTTTCTCCTCGAATGATTCAACTGAAAGCCTGCTTGTTTTTTTGATATTTAAACGGATTATTTAAACAAATTTAGTTTAAATGAAAACCGCTTTTCAGTCTTTAAGATAGGGAAGTTTGGGTTCGCCGACAACTGCCCCATTTTGCATTGATTCGATTAACATCAATTTTCTTCAATTGTTCAAGTTCTATATCTCGAGGTTTTATTTGATAGTTACGGTCAATTTATAAGTGGCATTGCCGCGCGTTCCGCCGACCTCGATTCTGTAATCTCCGCTGTCGGGAAGTGTGCCTGACCAGTTGGTCTGATCGTCATATTCACCGGCATTTTCAAGATAATCTTCCTTCGGCGTTAAAATCGTAAAAGCGGCATTGTCTTCCAACGCGGTGATCTTGACCGTCATTTTTTGTCCCTTTTTTGCTCCGACAATATATGTATCCCGGTCGCCGCGAATTACCGAATTGGAAACTGTAGCCGAATATTTACCTTTGGCGAATCTGATTCGTTTGGTAACGCCGTCGGCTCGGGCGATGTTTGAAAAACCCAAGAAATTCAACGCCAGTAATACCAGAACTAAACATTTGATTTTGTTCATATCATTTTTCTCCTGTTTTATTTTTTTATTCCGTTGAGAACTCCTCCAGCGCACGCATCGTTTCGACTTTTAATCCGTCTTCCGCCATCGCTTGTTTTACTTCATCAGAAGCCATAAATTCGTCAAACTCATCCATATCCGGCACATCAGCAATCACGCCCGTCGCGCTCGGATTATTCGGATCGCGGAAAATGCGAGCTTTGACACTGATCTTGTCAAACATCTCGTGCCGACTGCCTTCACCGTGATGCCATGCCTTTGCTCAGTGATCTCCATCTTCGACTTCGTGGAATATAAGTAATGTTTTCATTTTATTGTACTCCTATTATTTGTTTTTAGTTTTTGAGATATTCCTTGACGATGACTGATTCGGTCGTCGCGGGTTTTTCTATTGGTTGATTTTCCGACTCGAAAATTAATCTCGGCTAACGCGATTTATGAGCTTCCATATCAATTTCGATCAATTGTCCGGGAAGTGCCAGCCCCTTTACTTCGAGCCAGGTTCCGGTCGGAAATCCGTTTTTGTAGATCGAATTGCGATAGCCGGAAACTTTGATGAATTCCGCCATATCGGTCGTAAATACGTTTTCCACCGTCACATCGTCGAAGGTGTAGCCGTAATGTTTGAGGATTTTTTCGAGATCGGCGTAACAGTTTTTCATCTGCTGTTCGAGATTGCCCGGAGCGACGAGCGTGCCTTGGTCGTCCATACTGACTGCACCGGAAATTTTCAGATCGTCGCCGACCCGCATCGCGTGAATGTAGCCGTATTCTTTTTCAAGCGCGGGACGCAGAGAAAAAGTTTCGGGTTTTTCATTTTGCATTGCGCCGCTTTGATCCGATACCGCCGTTTCAGTATAAAATGTGCTGAACCATTTTCCGCCGCGTTTGACATAAACTGATGTTGAGCGGACGGTTTTCGGCGCGGGTTTGCCGTTGCAGATGATATTCTGATTTGCCGTGTAACTGATGAGCACGGCATTTTTGTCGAGAATTTTAACTTTAAAATCTTCGAGCGAATAACTCTTAAACTGACAACTGCCGACGGCTTCGATGATCTGCGATTTGTTGATTACCCCTTCCGGGTAAACGAAAAATGCGTCGTCCGCTACATAATCTTCGATAAACTTACGGTTTGCATTTTTCCATTCCGCCCACGCCTGTTTTTCCAGAGCGATAATTTCCGCTTCGACTTTCGACATTTCGCTCATTGACTCTTTGATCTGAACAGTTTGAATCGGAACTTGTTTCTGGAAGGAAAAGATCGAGTAAATCTGATACTGAGTTCCCGAATCTTTGATAACGCTTTTTACATCCTCAAAAAGCAGTTCGATGGCCTCCGCTTTTGTTTTACCCGCCAAATCCTTGCGGTTGTCCCATTTCTCAATAACCTGCTTCGCCTCGTTTTTATCGGGAGATGTTTTCGTCACGACTTCTTTTAGTTCTTTGACCAAAGCGGCAAGTTCCTTTGCTTCCAAAAGCTTATCGGACGAAGTTTGCGCCATCGCATTAAAGCTGAAAACCAAACACATCAACACAAAAGTCTTTGCGAATCTTATCCAAATAATTTTGATATTCATTTTTTATCTCTCCTTTCTTTTATGCGTTTATCAGGCAGTCCATCCGCCGTCCAGCATATAGATTCCGCCGGTGCAATAGGTTGATTCGTCGCTTGCCAGAAACAAGGCGATACGCAGATAGTGCCGCCCGGAAATGCGGAATACGATTTTTTGAAGTTTTCTTCTGATGGAGATTTCATATATTTTGTCGGAACTTCCGGCGAAAATCAACCGACATCTCTCTTTAAAATAACGACGCTCGGACGCAATCAGCAGAAAGTAATTGAACATGTAGATAGCCAGATTTCTTTTTCACCCGACGGAAAAAACATCGCTTTTGTGAGAAGCGCGGAAGGCAAATTTTCAATAATTATTGCCGACCAACAAGGCAAGAACGAGCGCATTTTAATTACCCGCCAATCCCCGAAGGCATACACGGATGAAATCTCCTGGTCGCCCGACGGAAGATTGATCGCGTCTCCGACGCTGGTTTTCGGCGCAACTTATGCCGCCGGAATTGCGGTGATCGATGTGGCGACCGGCGAGGAAAAGCAGATTCCTCTGAAGGCGGAAAAATTACTGCGAATCAGTAGGGCAGAGTGGGTAAATGGCGGAAAAGGCTTGATTTTCTCGCTTCTGGCACAAGATATGGGCGGTCTTTATCAACTTCGATATGCCGCTTTTCCGGGCGGCGAAGTTCAAAATGTAACAAATGATCTTTCGAGTTACGAAGACTTCAGTATGACGGCCGATAATCAAACGCTTGTTGCGGTTCAGCGTGAGTATTCGATGGGCATCTGGCTTACTTCCGAAGCCGATTTTACTAGTGCCGCCGCAATCAATTCAAAAACCGGAGCCGACGACGGCAAATTGGGAGTTTGCTGGACAAAAGACGGCAAGATCATTTTTGTAACCAGCGAAGGCGGCGCACAGAATATCTGGCGAATGGATGCGGACGGAAGCAATCCGAAGCCTTTAACCACGGGCTATGAATACGCAAAGGTTTATCCGACACTCGCTTCGGAAAGCGGTTTGATAACTTATTTAAGCCGGGCGGTTGATCCGGTTTCCAAGGAATTGATACCCGGTTGGACTTTTTTTCAGATGGATTCCGACGGGCAAAACGTGCGTCAGGTAGTCGAAAAATTTGATGCCGCCCTTGAGGAGGCTTCGGCGAACAAAGATTGGGTGATCTACACGAGCAGGGATGGGGGAAGATCCCACATCTGGAAAGTTCCGCTCAAAGGCGGTCCCCCCGTCAGGTTAACCGATTTCCAATCCACGGCTCCGGCAATTTCTCCCGACGGCAAATCGGTCGCCTATTTTTTCAGCGAAGAGGGAAAGCCGTTGAAACTCGGCATTATCTCAATTGACGGCGGCGAACCGCTTAAGACTTTCGAAATGCTCTCGACGACCAATACCGAACCCGGAATCGCGTGGAATAAAAACGGCGACCATATTCTTTTCGTCAACAAACTCGGCACCACCTCAAACATTTGGATTCAGCCGCTTGATGACCAACAGCCAAAACCTTTAACCGATTTCAAAGAATTCCAGATCGCCCGGTTTGCCCTAAATGCCGAAGGAAACCGACTCGCCGTGGCACGCGGTTCCCGCAATCAGGATGTGGTTTTGTTGAAGAATTTACGATACTGATTTTTAGGTGCAAAAATCCGCTTAAATGCCTTCTTTTGTGCCATTTATGTGTTTTCTTTTAAATGTGTAAATTAAGCAATTAAAATGATTGCACCTGCCGTTTTCTTTTTTACTCTTTTAATAAGGGTTAAAGGAAATCATTTGGCTTTGTTTGGACAGGTTTTGGATTCCCCCGGCAAAACCTTACAATTCAAACGTCCCTGTTTAGAGGAAAAAAAGGAGAATTAAATTTATGGTGAATGAAGAAAGTGTAACTATTACCGAGACTGCCCCCGATGGAACCGAAACTACCATTGAGATCACAACCTCCAAATCGGACGATTCGGGGTCCAATCAGAATGAAGAGTCCCTCGTGGAAGAGGTTGTCGAAGCTTTACTTGATGTTGAAATTGATGACGACGATGTTGAGGAGTTTTCGGAAGGAGAAGTATACGAGCCCGCCGCAGAAACTGAATTTGAAAATTCTGAAGTTGAACCTGGGGAAACTACTTTTCACCGGGGAGATTACACCGATATCGGGACCGGAAGTGATGGCGAAACGACTTATGTAATCGGTGAAGATTTTAGCTATATTGATTAATTTTTTTGGATTAAGAAAATTCTTTTTTTAACCCAAAGTAAGGGAGGATCTTCTTAGCCTTCACGCAATTTCGATAATCGGCCGGCCCGGCCTTCCGGAATCCCCGATTCCTTTTTTTATTTACTGCGGAAAATCAAAATTTTTTTTGAGGTATGGTTTTTAGAAAGTTCCTAAAAACCATACCTGTTTTTAAGGAAGAGTCCTCCTGCCGTTCTTTCCAAACCTAAGGATTGACTTTAAAATTCCAAAGGTTATTATTTGTTCAAACAACCAATAAATTGGAGGATTTAGTTATGTTTCCGTCTGATTCCAATTTGGAAGCCGAGTTTACTTTTGAGACTGCTTCTCAACCCGTTCCCGAAGATCCCCCGTTTAAAATGATTTTTTTGGGCGATTGGAGCGGTCGGGGAAGTCAATTTTCCGGTGAAGGAGCCTCGCCCCCGCGTCCCGTTTTCATTGACAGGGATAATTTTGAAGATGTTTTGAGGAAGCTTGACGTTAAGATTAATTTAGATCTTTATAATGACGGCGAAAACCTTTTAACTCTTCATTTCAAGGAACTTGAAGATTTTCATCCGGATCGGCTTTTTCAACAGGTTCCCCTTTTTTCAGATCTTCGCGATCTTCGAAGTCGGCTTTTAAATCCGGAAACCTTTGAAAGGGCGGCTGGCGAGGTTCGATCCTGGTTTGGTCAGGATAGATCCGAAACATCATCCGAGAGCGAACCGACTGCCGTTGAATCCGAGACAACCGTTGTTGAATCCGAGAACCTTTTGGATCAAATTCTTGGTCAAACCGGTGGAGAAGGAGCCTCAACTAAAACCGTTCAAACCACACAATCAAGGGAGCTTAGTAAGTTTATTGGAAAGATCGTTGAGTCTCATATTATTCAGACCGATGAAAATGAACAGACGAAGCTTCTGGCCATTGTCGACCGGGCAACGAGCGATTTGATGCGTACAATTTTGCACAATGAAGAATTTCAGACCTTAGAATCCGCCTGGCGGGCCATTTTTCTTCTTGTAAGGCAAATTGAAACGGATGTTGATTTGAAACTTTATCTTTTTGACATCAGCAAAGGCGAGCTTGCGGATGACCTTAAAAAAGTCAATAGTTTAGAGGACTCCACTATATATAAATGGTTGGTTAAAGAAACCATTGAAACTCCCGGCGGGGAACCCTATGCAGTTTTTTGCGGTAATTTTTCCTTCGGAGTCAATGTGGATGATATTGCTTTGCTTGTTCGGTTGGCAAAAATAGCCAATTCCGCCAACGCGCCTTTTCTTTCCTACATTCTTCCCCAAATGCTTGGGATCAATTCTTTGGCTGATAATCCGGATTCCAGAACTTGGGGAATGTCCGATGATTCAGACGAAACCAAACTTTGGTCAACCCTCAGGACCTTGCCCGAGGCCAATTATCTTGGATTGGCCACTCCTCGTTTTTTAGCCCGACTGCCTTACGGAAGTGAAACAGATCCGACGGAAGCCTTTTCCTTTGAGGAGTTTACATCCCAAAGTGAGCATGATGAATATTTGTGGTCCAATCCTTCATTTGCCTGTGCCCTTTTGCTGGCCCAAAGTTATCGAGCGGGCGGATGGGAAATGGGGAACAATTTGTTTCAGGTTCTCAACAATCTGCCCACCCACTTTTTTGAGGATGAGGGTGAAACAAAAACCAAACCCTGTGCTGAAGTTTTAATGACTGAAACAGCGTGTCAAAGGCTTCTTGACGAAGGGATTATGCCATTGATCTCGTTTCGAAATACTGACAGAGTTCAAATAGGCCGTTTTCAATCGATTGCTCAACCTCCAAAAAGGCTTGGTGGAAGGTGGAACTGAATTCCTGCAAAAAGTGCAGATAAAGAGGATAGCGTTGTTGATTGTTTTAAAGTTGGAAAAATGCGGGTCCTTTTATAAAATAATGAGTTGGTTTTTGGCGGGCTTGCCCGCTAATTTTTTTTCAAATCAACTTTTAGGATTTTTATGATTTTCGACGAAAGTTTTGATGTTGTTGTCATCGGAGCGGGACATGCCGGCTGCGAGGCGGCCTCGGCCTCCGCCCGGTTAGGTGCGGAAACGGCTCTTGTTACCATCAATCTCGATTTGATAGGACAGATGTCTTGTAATCCGGCAGTCGGAGGAATTGCCAAGGGGCATATTGTTCGGGAGGTTGATGCGCTTGGTGGAATTATGGGGCGAATAATTGACCGGACCGGGATCCAGTTCAGGTTGCTTAACCGTTCACGGGGGCCCGCAGTTCAATCCCCCCGCGCCCAAGCCGACCGAGCACTTTATCGAAAAGAAATGCGGAGGGTTCTGGAAGAAACCTCCAATCTCCATTTAAGACAAGGACTAGTTGTTGAGTTAATTGTTGAAAACAATAAAGTTATCGGTGTTAGGTTGCAAGATGACCGGAAGTTTGAGGCCAAGTCCGTGATCGTGGCGACCGGAACTTTTTTAAATGGAAAAATTCATACAGGGCGTAGAAGTTATTCTGCGGGAAGGGCAGGTGAACCCGCCTCGATTGAGTTGGCTCAACATTTGAAGGGGCTGGGTTTTCCGGTCGGCCGTTTAAAGACAGGAACTCCCCCGAGGATTGATGGAAGAACAATTGATTGGGATGCTTTTGAAAAACAAACTGGTGATGAAAGTCCAATACCTTTTTCGTTTTCTACCGATAAAATCGAACAACCTCAAATCAACTGTTTTATAGGTTATACCGGCAATTCTCTTCACCGTCGAATTCGAGAGAATCTAAATCAATCTCCACTTTATTCCGGTAAAATTAAGGGTGTGGGACCTCGATATTGTCCTTCAATCGAAGATAAAGTAGTTAAATTCGCTGAAAAGGATAGACATCAGCTTTTTCTTGAGCCTGAAGGACATAATACCAATGAGGTTTATCTTAACGGATTCTCGACCTCTCTTCCGGCCGATCTTCAGCAGGAACTTCTTAGGATGATCGATGGGTTTGAAAATGTCCGGATCATTCGGCCCGGATATGCCATTGAATATGATTTTGTGGATCCGCGGGAATTAAAACCTACGATGGAAACAACCCGCATTAACGGGCTTTTCTTTGCGGGTCAGATAAACGGCACTACCGGCTATGAGGAGGCTGCTTGTCAGGGATTAATGGCCGGAATAAACGCAACTTTTTACGTTCAAAGTCGCGAACCTGTTGTTTTACAAAGAGATGAAGGGTACATAGGAGTTTTGATTGATGATCTAATACAACACGGAGTTGATGAACCCTACAGAATTTTTACCTCCAGAGCCGAAGCAAGACTTGTTCTTAGACATGATAATGCCGACCAGCGACTTTCTCCTAAAGGTTATAAAATCGGACTCCTAGGAGATTTCGAGTGGGATAAATTCAATAAAAAACGAGATCGGTTAGCTCTTCTTCGAAATTCTCTGGATAATACACGCTTTAAACGTTCGGACGTTCAATACGCCTCGATTTCCGGAGTTTTGAACGCCGATCTTGGGGACGCTTTCACTTTAACCCAACTTTCCCAAAGGCAAGGCGTTGGACCGGATCTAATTCATCGGCTTCTACCGGAAGATTTGCGTCGAGAGGTCAAGATGTCAGATTTGGAAACGGCCCTAGCTGATACTTTGTATAGCGGATACGTCAAAAATTTACAAAATGCCCACGAAAGAGTTTTCCATAATGACAATCTCAAAGTTCCTCAAAATTTTAATTTTAATGGGTTGAGCGGATTATCCAATGAGATGAAAGAAAGGCTTGAGAGGGCAAAACCGCGGAGTTTCGGGCAAATTCGTAAAATATCGGGCATGACTCCGGCGGCTTTGTCTGCGATTTTAGTCCATTTGACGGCACAAAAGGCTCAAAAACCGGTTTAATGTCAATTTATGTGGAACGTGCTACATTTCAGCTTTTCGCCGATTTATTGTGGCACGTTCCACATTTCGCATTGGCTTAATGTCGCAAGTTTGTGCTAAATTAGGAAAAATTTAAGAAAACAGGGTAATAAATGGGAAAAATAATTGCCGTTGCTAACCAAAAAGGTGGAGTCGGGAAAACAACTACGGCGGTAAATCTTGCTGCCGGGCTTGCGGTGGAAGAAAAAAGGGTTTTGTTAGTGGACGCCGATCCTCAGGGGAATGCCTCTTCCGGATCAGGAATCGCCAAGAAAGCGCATCGAAAGACTCTTTATAATGTTTTAATTACCGGCGAAAAGATCGAAAATGTGATTTTGGAGACGGAACTTCCATTATTTTGGGTCCTTCCGGCGGATAAAAATCTGGCCGGAGCTGAGGTCGAATTGGTTGAAACCGAGGGACGGGAATACAAATTAAAAAAGCTTTTAGAAGAAATAAAAGGGAATTACGATTATGTAATAATTGATTGCCCACCGTCTTTGGGACTGTTAACCATAAATGGATTGACGGCTGCTGATTCTCTTTTAGTTCCAGTTCAATGTGAATATTTTGCTTTAGAAGGAGTAACCGAATTATTGGATACATTGGCAAGATTACGTCGGGGGTTGAACCCCCAATTAACAATAGAGGGGTTGCTTTTGACGATGTACGATGAGAGAACAAATTTGTCGGGGGCGGTTGCGCAGGATTTGAGGGATTTTTATGGAAGTCAGGTCCTACGGACGGTTATTCCGAGAAACGTTCGATTGGCTGAAGCCCCAAGTTACGGAAAACCGATAATTTTATATGACATTCGCTCGAGGGGAGCAGAAAGTTACATTCAATTGGCTAAGGAGATTTTGGGACATGAATAGAAAGGCTTTGGGACGGGGGTTGAGTGCCTTATTAGGGGAAGAAACCGACAAGACCGGAAAAGATGAGTTGGTTGAATTAGACTTGGATCTGATTGAACCTAATTCTGAACAACCGCGAAGCAGATTTGAAGAGGATGGATTGGAGGAGTTGGCTCAATCTATTCGAACGAATGGAATTGTCCAACCTATTGTTGTCAGAAAAAAAGGGGCGGGTTATCAGTTGATTGCCGGGGAGCGAAGATGGAGGGCGTCGCAAAAAGCTGATTTGAAAAAAATTCCCGCCATTGTCAGGGAGGTTGCGGATGAAAAACTGTTGGAATTGGCTTTGATCGAAAATATTCAAAGACAGGAATTAAATCCGATCGAGGAGGCAAAAGCTTATAAGAATTTAATTGATTCGCTGGGGTTGACCCAAGAAATGATTGCTGAAAGGGTTGGGAAGAACAGAACCACCATAACAACCTTTATGCGTTTGCTAAAACTCCCCGATGATATTCAAAGACTTGTTGAGGAAGGGAAAATCTCCGCCGGACACGCCCGAGCCCTTTTAATGGCCGAAGAACCCGATTTGCAGAGGCGATTGGCAAGGAAAATAATGGAAATGTCTTTGTCGGTAAGAGAAACCGAGAAAGCGGTCAAAAGAGCGAAGAAAGAGAAAGCGCAAATATATGCAAACAAAGAGGTTAAGTCAAAGTTGGATGCGAATTTAAAGGCGGCTGAAACTAAACTTCGAAGGTATTTCGGAACCCAGGTCCAGATAAACCCGGACGGAAAAGGACCGGGGGGGAAAATCGAAATCGAATACTACAGCGATTCGGATTTGGATAGATTGTATAACTTGATAATAAAAAACGGTTAAATTTTATGAAGAAAAAGCGCCTGACAGAAATGGTATCTTGTGCGGGTTGAGTGGCGAAATTAGCGCCCGGCGATCTTGCCCAAGTTTTGGGTAAATTACCACCACAGGATTTTTCAAAAGATGTGATCGTCGGCTTCGACACATCTGATGATGCGGGTGTGTTTAAACTTAATAAAAGGACCGCATTGGTGCAAACTGTTGATTTCTTTACACCTATAGCCGATGATCCGGAAATTTACGGTCAAATTGCTGCCGTTAATTCTTTAAATGATATTTACGCAATGGGCGGAAATCCGCTGACGGCCCTCTCTCTGGTTTGTTATCCTCAAAAGGGAGATTGGGATGTTCTGGAAAAAATCTTAGCCGGCGGTCAAAAAGCTCTGAACAAGGAAAAGGTCGTTGTTTTGGGGGGGCATTCGGTTGATGATCAGGAAATAAAATTCGGCTATTCGATAACGGGCGTAATTGATCCGAAAAAAGTTGTGAAAAATTCGGGGGCACGGCCCGGAGACGTTTTAGTATTGACCAAACCGATCGGAACGGGAGTGATAAGTACGGGGATAAAGTTTGAAAAAGCCGGGGAAAAAGCAATAAAGGCGGCTTTAAAAACAATGACAATTTCGGCTCGAAAAGCATCTAAGGAAATGCAAAAAGTCGGAGCAAATGCTTGTACGGACGTGACCGGTTTCGGTTTGTTGGGACACGCTTTTGAATTGGCCAAGGCCAGCAATGTAACATTAAAAATAGAATCGGAAAAGGTTCCGCTTTTGCCGGATGTCATGGAATTGATCGAACAGAGAATGTTGACTCGTGGGGACAAAAACAATCGCATTTATGTGGGAAATACGATCAGTTTCGGTTCAAGCGTTTCGGGCATTATGCAAAGCGCGTTATTTGACCCTCAAACCGCGGGAGGGTTGTTGATAAGTTTGAAAGAAAAAAATGCCGAAAGATTTTTGAAAAAAATAACTTCGGCCAGAATCATAGGTAAAATAGAGAAATTCGAGAAAAATTTAATCGAGATTGTCTAATTATAAATGCTTTGTTTTCAATGGCTTACTTGAAGTTTCCTTGAAGCAAACTAAGGAAAAAAGGAAATTAAAAAGATGTTTTTATTAATTTTCGAATCGATCGGAACTTCGGAACTGATTTTAGTTGGCCTGGTGGCTTTAATAATATTTGGCCCGAGAAAATTGCCGGAAATGATGCGTTCTTTCGGAAAGGCTATGGCGGAGTTCCGTCGTTCGACAAACGAGTTTAAAGAATCATGGGAACGTGAGGTTAATCTTGAGAGTTTAACTGAGGAAAATTCGAAAGGGGAGACTTCTTCAGAAAACCTTTTGGATGCGTCGATCAGCAGGAAAACTTTCGAAGAGGAAACGAAGCCGGTTTTACCGGAAATAAAAGAAATAAGCGGGGAAGATTTCCAACTTCCTTTTCCGGAAGAAAAAGAAACGGAATTTATTGAGGAAAATACGCAAGATCTTGACGTTGAGAAATCGGAAAGTAATTATTCGGTGAAACGAGATTGGCTTTAGTTGAAAGAAAAAAAGCGGTAAGAAATGAAATCGAACGAAACGGGAGAAGAGCATTTGGGGGGACAGATGTCCTTTTTGGAACATCTGGACGAATTTCGCCGAAGATTGGTAAATTCCGTAATCATAATAATAATTGCTTTTGGGCTTTGTTGGTTCGTCAAGGATAAAATTTATAACTTCCTGTCGGTTCCGATTCGAGAGGCGCTTTCCGAAGCGGAAAGAAGAGACGTGCCGGTTGAAGGGATAACCGGAAATGAAAAAATCCAGTCGATAACAAGTTTGAAGGAAGGCGAGGAGGGACGTTATGTTTTTGACCGAGCGACGAATTTGGGAGGGAGCGTAATTTCTCCCGGAACTTCGGTAAGGGCAAGGGTTTCCAAAGATGAACAAGGACAACCGGGATTGTTTACGGAGGAACCGATCTTAACAAATAATTCGGTCATTCCAAAGGGAATAAGATTGCCGGTCGATTTTTCGGGTCAGAATGAGGAGACGGCTTCTGCCGAAGAGAGATTAATAGTGACAACGGCGGTCGAACCTTTCACCCTTTATGTAACGGTTTCACTATACGCGGCGATTGTCCTGTCGGTGCCGTTCTTGCTCTGGCAAATCTGGGGTTTCATTTCCCCGGCGCTTTACCGCCACGAGAGGGCTTACGTAACGCCTTTTATTGCGCTCTCTTCAATTTCTTTTGTTCTCGGGGCGGCTTTTGCATACTACGTCCTTTTTCCGCCGGCGGCCCGTTATCTGTTGGGACTCGGGTCGGATTTCAGGCTTTTGCTCAGGGCAACGGATTATTTCGACTTCATAACGCTGATAATGTTGGCGATGGGAATCATTTTCCAAATGCCGGCAATCACCTACGTTTTATCGCGAATCGGAATCGTGTCGGCGGGTTTTCTCCTAAAAAGCTGGAAAATAGCCATCGTTGTTATTTTGATTGTAGCGGCGGTTATTTCTCCGACGGGGGATATTCCCAATATGATGCTCTTCGCCACGCCGATGATGTTCCTCTACGTTGTTTCGATTTTCATCGCTTGGTTTTTCGGTAGGAAAAGAAGGAAAAAAGATGAGCCTTTGGGAACAGGTTAGTTGGGAAAATTGGGGAAACCTGAGGTGGGGGAAATTCTCCGAACAATTTATTTAAATTAAAGAAAACCAAAAAGATAAAATCAAGCAACCTGCAAAAGGATCGGGTGCATCTTGAACAATTAAGGATTACTGTCTAAAATCAAAAAATGAAAATTCGGGGAGAATAAAAAAGGGATTCATTCTCCGGCAAAACATAAGGAGTTTTATCATTATGTCCAAGAAAAAAATGTTTCGCAGCCTGTTGTTGATCGGGGCGATTCTGACAACGGGAATTTCTACGGCTTTGGCGCAGGATGAAGACGTAACCGGAAAAGCGCGAAACGTCAAAGAGGAAGTTAAGGAAGTTTATAAGAAATGGCTCAGCAATGATGTCGCTTACATAATTACCAAGGAAGAAAGAAGAGCTTTCAAGGAGTTGAAAACTGACGAGGAGCGCGAAAACTTCATCGAAAACTTCTGGCGGCGCCGCGACCCGAATCCGGACACGGATGAAAACGAATACCGCGAAGAGTATTACGAAAGAATTGCTTATGCAAACGAACATTTCGCCTCGGGAATCCCGGGTTGGAAAACAGACAGGGGAAGAATTTACATCACCTGGGGTAAACCCGATGGGGTTGAATCTTACCCGACCGGGGGCCAATACAGTCGTCCGACCTGGGAAGGCGGAGGATCAACAACCACTTATCCCTTTGAAATCTGGTTTTATCGCCATCTGGACGGAGTCGGGGACGGAATCGAGATCGAATTCGTTGATCCGTCAGGTAGCGGGGAATATCGCATCGCCCGCAGTCCCAATGAAAAGGATGCATTGCTGACAGTTCCGGGAGCCGGTTTGACGACGGCCGAGCAGCTCGGGCTGGAATCGAGGGCTGACCGGATCGCGGGAATCAACAGCGGCAGATATTACGGTCGCGAGCAGGATCAACCTTTCCGGCGTTTGGAAATAATCACCAACCTCCAGCGTCCTCCGCAGGTCAGGTTCAGTGATTTGCAAAGTATCGTCGGGACGGATTCGCCGGTCATCGATAATAATCCGCTGGATTTCGACCTTCAGGTGGATTTCTTCCGTCAATCGGATGACAGCGTCATCACGACTTTTACAATTCAGACGGAAAACAGGGAATTGTCCTTTAACCCGGTCGGCGGAGTGCCGACGGCGCAGATGAATATTTTCGGCCGGATCGAGGCCGTCTCGGGCAAACGTTCGGGAATTTTCGAGGATTCCGTAACGACCAGCGCTACTTCACAGGAATTGAGAGAATCGCTCGACCGCAAATCGATCTATCAAAAGGCCTATCCTTTGGTGCCCGGAATGACCTACAAAGTGGACGTAGTGGTCCGCGACGTGGTTTCGGGAAACAAGGGAATAGTTCACAAAGGGTTCACGGTTCCCAATTATGATGACAAAACTCTTTCGACCTCGACGCTGATTCTGGCTTCGACCCTTCGGACGACCAACGAAAGGGACATCGGAGCGAGTTTCGTAATCGGCGGGGCCAAGGTGATTCCGAATCTTTCAAAGGTTTATCACAAGGGGCAGCCGGTCGGAATTTACATGCAGGTTTATAACGCAAAAATAAACCAAACGACCTTACGGCCGGATGTTGACGTCGAATATGTTCTTTACAAAGAGGGCAAAGAAGTCCTCCGCCAAAAGGAAGACTGGCAGGGACTGAGCGATTCGGGCAGAAGGTTGACTTTGGCTCGCCTGCTTCCGACGGAGCAAATGCCTTTGGGCGATTACAGGATCGAGATCAAAGTCCGGGACAACGTGGGCGAAAGAAAAGAGATCCTTCAGGAATCGGAATTTACGATCAAGGAATAATCGTCAATTATTTGAAAAACCGGGGCCGGCGTTTTCCAATTCAGGAAAGCGCCGGTTTTTTGATTATGGAAAACTTGGAAACAAAAAGACTTAATTTTAGGCTTTATGAAGGAAAGGATAAACGGATGTTCATCGCTTTGATGACCGACGCGGAAGTGATGAAAAGAGTCGGAGACGGGGTGTTAACTCCGGAAGGCGCGGAAAAACTCTGGAAAAAACTCTTGGAAAACTTTTATCCGGGGGGAGAAAAAACTATTTGGGCCATCTGGGCCAAGGAAAACGGGCGTTATATCGGACACGCTTCGATCAGACCCCGACCGGAAAAAAAGGAGGACTGGGAGATCGGTTATATCATCCGGCGTGAGGAGTGGGGAAAGGGTTTTGCCAGCGAAATCGCAATGAAGTTGGTGGATTATGGTTTCAAGAAGTTAAAGCTACCGGAAATTTTTGCGACGATCGATGATGAAAATTATCCATCGATAAAGGTGGCGGAAAAGGCGGGCCTCAGATTTTCAAATTATGAATTCGACGATTTGGGAAGATTTTCAGTCTATTCGATAAAATCGCCAATGAACAAGAATTCAAAATAGATCATTGATCGGATTTAAGGAAATTCTCAAACCATAGTTGGAAAACGAGCAATGTCCAAAGTTGTTTGTGGTGGCTGGCTCGTCCAGTTTCATGTTCTCGGATCAACTTCTGAACAAGATCGGAATTGAAAAGTCCCTGATCTTTCAGTCTGTCGGGAGCGAGCAGGTCGTGCAAAAGGGGATTAAGACGGCCTTTGAGCCATTGAGCAACCGGAATTCCGAACCCCTTTTTGGGCCGCCGGAGAATCGTTTCGGGTAACAGCGGCTCAACCGCTTTTTTTAAGATATATTTCCCTTGCCGTCCCCGAAGTTTATATTCGGGCGGCAATCCGGCGGCAAATTCGGCCACGCGCGGATCGAGAAAAGGGGCTCGGACTTCGAGAGAAACGGCCATACTGGCCCGGTCGACTTTGGTCAAAATATCCTCGGCCAGATAAAATTTCAGATCAATGAGTTGCATTTGTTCGATCTGATTGACGGCGTCCGAATCTTTCAAAACATCCCTGGCTCCCCGGTAAATGTCGCCCGAAGTTTTTTGCCGAACCTCGGGATTTAAAAGGTCATTTTGCTCGGTTAAAGAAAATGAACCGAACCAGGTGTGATGCCGGGCGACGGGATCGAAACGGGAAGCGGCGATAAAGCGTTTGGCTTTGTAATCAAATGAAAGATTTTTGGTTGAAACGGGCAAATTTTTGACCAGCGGTTCGATGACGCCGGAGCGGAAAAATCCCGGAATCAGATCGTAAAGACGGGCCATTTTATGACCCAGATACATCGGATAGCCGGCGAAGATCTCATCTCCGCCGTCGCCGCCGAGAGCGACGGTTACGTGTTTCCGGACAAACCGGGAAAGCAAAAAGGTCGGCAAAAGCGAACCGTCCGAAAGCGGTTCGTCCAGCCAGTCGCCGATCTCTGAAATCAGATCCGCCGCTCGCTCAACGCTCAGTTTATCTTCAAAGTGATCCGTCCCCAGATGGTTTGCCACCTGACGGGCGAATCCGGATTCGTCAAAAGAATCCTCTTCAAAACCGATGGAAAAGGTTTTGACTTTCTCGCCGGCATGCTCGGCTGCAAAAGCCGCCACGGTCGAGGAATCAATCCCTCCGCTCAAAAGAATTCCGAGCGGAACGTCCGAAACGAGCCGCATCCGAACCGAATCCGAAAGCAGATCGCGCAAGGTTTCCGCGGCCTTTTCGATACTCGGAACGGGATCGTTTTTGCTAAAGGATAGATCCCAGTAGCGCCGGGTCGCAACCTCGCCTTTTTCCAAAGTCAAAAGATGTGCGGCGGGCAGTTTATAGATCCCCTGATAAATTGAAAGCGGAGCGGGGACATAGTCAAAGGAAAGATATTGCCGGAATGCCTCCAGATTGATCTCCGGTTTTACAAACGGATGGGCGAGCAGGACCTTCGGTTCGGAGGCGAAAATCAGCGTGTTTTGGAAAATGCCGTAATAGAGGGGTTTTTCTCCGAAACGGTCGCGGGCGATGAGCAGTTTTTTCCGGCCTTTATCCCAAAGCGCAAAGGCGAACATCCCATTGAGATGATCGACCATCGCTTCGCCGTATTCTTCGTAAAGATGCGGCAGGACCTCGGTATCCGTTTTGGTTTCAAACCGATGTCCTCGCTTCACCAAACGCGAGCGCAACTCCCGAAAATTATAGATCTCCCCGTTCATAACGACGACGATCTGCCGGTCCTCGCTGTAAACCGGCTGTTCGCCGGTTTCAAGGTCGATGATCGAAAGCCGGCGCATTCCGAGGGCGATTCCCGAAGCGTCGAGCCACAACCCTTCCGAATCGGGGCCGCGGTGTTTCATCTTCCCGCACATGGCGGACAAAACCGCTTCGCCCGGCTGTTCGACCCGTTTATTTTCTAGATTTGCCCACCCGGCGATTCCGCACATATCGATTTTGGCTTTTAGATTTCAGCCTTTGGATCTTTGTTTTCTTCATCGAAACCGATCCTCTCGCGCACGGCATAGATCGTTTTGTCCTGCGATTCGTGATAGGTTCGAACCAGCATCTCGGCTAAAAGTCCCATCAGGAAAAACTGCATCGAAATCGCCAGCAGAACGATCGAGATCACGGGAAGCGGCGTCAAGATAAACGAGGTGCCCTGAATGTATTTTAAATAAAAAGCCCAGATTCCGGCGAGCATCGAAAGCAAAAAGGCAATAAGTCCGAACATGCCGAAAACGTAGATCGGCTTGGTTTGATACGAAGCCATGAACTTGATCGTCATCAGATCGAAGATGACTTTGACGGTCCGGGAGATCCCGTATTTCGAAGACCCGTGCGTTCGGGCGTGATGATTGACCGGTATTTCGGCCACGCGGGCGCCGGCCCAACTGGCGTAGATCGGAATAAAACGATGCATCTCGCCGTACAGTTTGACGTCCTGGATCACCTCGCGCCGGTAGGCCTTGAGCGAACACCCGTAATCATGAAGGGGAACGCCGCCGATCCAGGAGATCATCTGATTGGCGATGCGGGAGGGAATTTTGCGCGAGATGAGATTATCGCGCCGGTTCCGACGCCAGCCCGAAACGACGTCGAAACCCTCATCCAGTTTTTCAAGAAGACGCGAAATGTCCTGAGGATCATTTTGCAGATCGGCGTCCATCGGGATCAGGATCTCTCCCCGGGCGGCATCGATCCCGGCGCTCATCGCCGCCGTTTGTCCGTAATTTCTCCGAAGAGAGATTACGCGAACCCGTCCGTCCCCGGAGGCTATTTCTTTTAAGGCCGTCAAAGAACCATCGGTCGAACCGTCGTCAACATAGATGACTTCGGCGGTTTTGCCCAATTTACGCAAGGCTTCCGCTATTTCGGCGTGCAGGCGGGGCAGGTTCTCGGCCTCATTGAAAACGGGCAGAAATACCGACAGTTCCGGCTTGATTTCGGCGGCGGGTTTTGTTTTTAGCTGGGCTTTATCCATTGACAATTTCCGGCAATCAAACTGAAAGATTTGAATCTTACCATTAAAGGCAATTTATCCAAACAGGCCTTTTCGTTCAAATCTCCAAAGACTTATCTGGGGTTTGTAAATTTTAATCCCTTCCGATTATACTTTCCTATTCACCTGATTGTATTTATAAGATTAGTTGAAATTATAAAATCTGGAGAACTTTTTTATGAGTGCGGATACAGCGGAAAGAACCATTGCTGTGATAGCAAAATTTAAGAATATGCCGGCCGATCAGATCACGCTCGACACCTCGTTGCAGGATCTGGAACTGGACTCGCTGGACGGATTGAATCTGGTGTTCGAATTGGAAGAGGAGTTTGATATTTTGATCCCCGACGACAAGGCTCTGACGATGAAAACGGTCGGAGAAATGGTTGAGGGAATCGATCGTTTATTATCGGGAGAGGTTCCGGAAGATAACTCGGCTGAACCTGTTGAGGCGGATTCTGTCAAAGCGGAAGGAAGTTAGGGGTTTATGAATTCACGACGTGTTGTCGTTACGGGAATCGGGATAATTTCGGCTTTAGGAAAAGACAGAAAAGCATTTCAGGACGCGATTTTTTCCGGAAGATCCGGAATAGACGAAATGACAATTCCCGAAGTTTCCGAATTGCGTTTTAAAAAAGGGGCCCAGATTCGCGGTTTTGTTGAAAAGGAATATTTCGAGGAAAAACAGTTGATGCTGCTTGACCGGTTCGCCCAGTTCGCTCTGGTGGCGGCCCGCGAAGCGATCGAAGGTTCCGGGATTACGTGGGAAACAAGGAGCGAGCGTCAGCGCACGGCAATAATTACTGGAACGGGAACCGGCGGTCAGGTAAATCAGGACGAAGTTTACATCGACATTTACAAGCGCGAAAAGAAACGGCTCCATCCTTTGATAGTTCCCAGAGTCATGAGCAACGCCGGAGCCAGCCATATTTCGATGGAATTCGGAATCACCGGCCCGACCTACACCATCACTACCGCCTGCTCTTCCGCCAGCCACGCCATCGGTCAGGCTTTCTGGTCGGTTCGGAACGGTCTGGTTGACCGGGCCATCACCGGCGGGAGCGAAACCCCCTTCGGATTTGCCAATCTCAAAGCGTGGGAGGGAATGAGAGTCGTCTCTCCCGATACCTGCCGGCCTTTCTGCCGGGATCGCAGTGGGATGATCCTCGGCGAGGGCGGAGCCATGCTTTTTCTGGAAACTTTGGAATCGGCCCGAAAACGGGGAGCCGAGATCTACGCTGAAATTGTCGGTTTCGGGATGTCCGCCGACGCTCACCACATCACTCAACCGTCCGAAGAAGGCGCGGCCGAAGCGATCCGCTTTGCTTTGGAGGACGGCAAAACCAACCCCGAAGAGATCGGCTACATCAATGCGCACGGGACGGCAACCCAGGCCAACGATGTGATGGAAACCGAGGCCATCCGTCAGGTGTTCGGAGATCAAGCCAAACGGTTGGCGGTCAGTTCGACCAAATCGATGCACGGGCACACTTTGGGAGCGGCCGGAGCGATCGAAGCGGTGGCGACGGTGTTGGCGTTGAAGAACGGAGTGTTGCCGCCGACGGCCAATTTCACGGAAGCGGATCCGGAATGTGATCTGGATTACATTCCGAACGAAGCGAGAGAGGTGAAGGTGGAGGCGGCCTTGTCAAACTCATTCGCCTTCGGCGGCCTCAATGCGGTTCTGGCCTTTAAAAGATTTCATGGCTAAAAAAAGCGATCTGCAAGTAAAAGTCGAGTATTATGCGGCCTGGCTGATCTTTAGTTCCCTACGAATCCTGCCGCGCCGTTTGGCCATTTTTATCGGCGTTTTACTCGGCGATCTGGCTTATTTGCTCCTCGGACGATTGAGACAGATCGGGATGACCAACACCGAAATAGCCTTTCCGGAAATGAGCGAAGCGATGCGCCGGAAGATCGTTCGGGGAAGTTTTCGAAGTCTGGGTCGACAACTCGGCGAGATCAGCCAGTTTCCCAAAGCCAGCGAAGGGAGTTTGGGCGGAATGGTCGAGTTTCCCGTAACCGATGAAGATTGGCTTCGGTACAACGAGATGAAAGAACAGGGGCGGGGAATAATTTTCCTGACACCTCATTTCGGAGGTTGGGAGGTGCTGGCCTTTGCCTCGTCGGCCCTGATCGGGCCGCAGAGTTATCTGGTTCGGCGGCTCGATAATCCGCGACTTGAGAAGATGGTCGAAGAGGTTCGCGGAAAATTCGGCAACCAGCCGATCGGCAAAAAAAATTCGGCTTTGCCGGCTTTGCGTCTGTTGCGAGAAGGCGGAAATCTGGGCGTTTTGCCCGATATAAATTCTCAGAGACACGAGGGCGTTTTCGTTCCGTTTTTCGGAAAACCGGCCTGTACGACCGCCGGAGTGGCGGCTCTGGCGATGCGAACCGACGCCGTCGCAATTGTGATCGGCGCCGCCTGGGATGAGCGGAAAAAAAAGTACGTCGTTCATTTCGGCGAGGTTCTTGAATTCGAATCAACCGGCGAACGCGAGCAAGACGTGAAAAATTTCACCGCCCGTTTTACCGCAGAGATCGAAAAACTGATCCGCAAAAGCCCCGAACAATGGATGTGGATCCATCGCCGCTGGAAGACTCGCCCGAAAGGCGAGCCTGATGTTTACTGACCGAACTCAAAAATCGTTTAACAACAATGACCTTAAATTGATATATTCCTCAAATCCATTGCCTTTCGAATGATTTTGTTTGCGTAGTTCCTTTGTGAAAATTTCCCTCGGATAAATTACTTTTTGGTCTGAAAAAAAACTTGCCCCGGATCCGGTTTTTGATCGGTTTTTGCCTGCCCTTTGTTTGTGAAACAAAATTCAGAAATCTATAATTGAAAGAGGCTTTTAAAAAACATTTGCGGACAGCGGGTTAAAAAAAAGCAAAGGTCGGTACTTTCAATCTTATGGATCAAAGACGCGTCGTCATCACCGGAATCGGTATCGTATCAGCTCCCGGAAACAACTGCGAGGAGTTTAGCCAAAATCTGTTTGCCGGGAAATCTGCCATCAAAGAGATCACTTCGGTCGATACTTCGACCATCCGGTTTAAGAAAGCCGCTGAAGTTCGAGGATTTGATCCGCAAGAGCATTTTGACGATGCCAAATTAATGGTTCTGATGCGATTCGCCCAATTCGCCGTGGTGGCCGCCCGGCAAGCCGTCAGCGATGCGAGCGTTGAATGGACCGAAGAACTGCGCGAACGAACGGCGATCATAACCGGAGCGGGTTCGGGCGGTCTGGCCAATCTGGATTTCGAGTATCACGAATTATACGCATTAAACCGAATCCGTCCGCGGCCGTTGATGGTGGCCAAGGCGATGAGCAACGCCGGAGCCAGCCATATTTCGATGGAATTCGGAATCACCGGCCCGACCTACACCATCACTACCGCCTGCTCTTCCGCCAGCCACGCCATCGGTCAGGCTTTCTGGCACGTCCGTCAGGGTTTGGTCGATATGGCATTAACGGGCGGGAGCGAAACCCCCTTCGGATTTGCCAATCTCAAAGCGTGGGAGGGAATGAGAGTCGTCTCTCCCGATACCTGCCGGCCTTTCTGCCGGGATCGCAGTGGGATGATCCTCGGCGAGGGCGGAGCCATGCTTTTTCTGGAAACTTTGGAATCGGCCCGAAAACGGGGAGCCGAGATCTACGCTGAAATTGTCGGTTTCGGGATGTCCGCCGACGCCAATCATCTGACCCAACCGCTGGCCAAAGGAGCTTCAAAAGCGATGAAAGACGCTCTTCGCGACGGCGGGTTGGAACCCGAAGAGATCGGCTACATCAATGCGCACGGGACGGCAACCCAGGCCAACGATGTGATGGAAACCGAGGCCATCCGTCAGGTGTTCGGAGATCAAGCCAAACGGTTGGCGGTCAGTTCGACCAAATCGATGCACGGGCACACTTTGGGAGCGGCCGGAGCGATCGAAGCGGTGGCGACGGTGTTGGCGTTGAAGAACGGAGTGTTGCCGCCGACGGCCAATTTCACGGAAGCGGATCCGGAATGTGATCTGGATTACATTCCGAACGAAGCGAGAGAGGTGAAGGTGGAGGCGGCCTTGTCAAACTCATTCGCCTTCGGCGGCCTTAATGCTACTTTGGCATTCAAACGCTGGAAAAACTAGCGGAATTGCGGATTGCAACACAGAGACAAATCCGAAATCTAACCGACTTTCCCGAAACCGCACCACGAATTGCGGTTGTGCCAGGTGATCTGGACGTCCTCGGCCTTGAGATCTTCCCACCATTTTTCGAATTCTTCTCTGGAAATGTAATAAGCGGTCGGGGCGACCAGATGATCGAAGACGATATTGTGCTGTTCGCGCCATCCGAAATGGCCGATGTGATTGAGATAATCGTTGTAGAAAAGTTTGTCGGCCAGCGGTTTGGCGATTTTGTTAAGGGGGCGGTAAACCAGCTTCGAGGCGAGAAAAACGCCGACGGCCGGGAGTTTGGAAAGCTGCAAAAGTGTCGGTTGATTGATCCGCGAAGTGAACCCCTCGCGCAAAGGGTTAACGTAGTTGATGATCCATTCGTTATTTTCTTCGCCGTAGATCCAGGCCGAAATATGCCCGCCTTTTTTGACCTTGCCGCTTAATGCAATAAAAGCTTTTTTCGGTTCGGGCGTGTGATGAAGGACGCCGACAGAAAAAGCGTAATCAAACACCCGTTTGAACGGCTGTTTGTAGATATCGGCCTGAACGATGTGAACGTTGTCCAGATGTTTGGTCGCTTGAAAAGCCGTTTCGACCGATTCGCTCAGATCAAACCCGATCACTTCTTTGGCTCCCCAATCGGCGGCAAGAGGCGTGTGCCGGCTTTTGCCGCAACCGGCTTCGAGGACGATCTTGTCCCGGAAAAATTCGGGTTTGACCGGTTGCAGCCAGCCGAGGAACTGGGCGGCGTATCTTTCGTCTTTTTGAGTGAAATGGGTCCACAGCCATCCGAAATTCTGAGCCGTATCGGCCTTGTCCTGATCGATCTTGTCGAGCGCGACAAAACGCGGGATGCCGCGAATTACTTTGTATTCCCGGTCGCATTTCCGGCAGGTCAAAACGGCTTCGATGATCTCTTTATCAACGTATTTACCGGCGTGAGCCAAAAGAATGTCGCCGCCGCAGGTCGGGCAGGCGAGATATTGTAAAAGTCTCTCTTTCATTACTTAATCAAGCCACAAAAAGACACGAAATGACATCGATAGAAAAACTCCGACGCAATTTCGTGTTTTCCGGCGGCTAAATTTTATTTTTTTTCACGGCCGAATGCAAAGACCGCCAGGACCTATGAAGCAGATCGTCGATCTTTTGCCAGTCTTCTTCAGATACTCCTCCGGTTTCGGCCCGGGTGTCGCGGATCTCCATCGCATCGGCGCGAAACCGACCGTATTCGAGAAAATCCTCGACCGGCATTTTGTAAATTGCGGCCGCCCCTTCGGCCAGAGCCAGGGCCAGATCGCCCTCTTCATACTTGTCCCGCTCGCGGTGAACGATCCACCATTCGAGTTCCAGTTCGGCGGCGCGGCGAACATCGAAATCCGTCGTGCTGACGTCGCGGATCTGGCCGTAAAAATTCTCAAGATCGGGCAGAGCCTTTTCATAATCGGAGCGGGAATGTCCGTCTTTGAAGACAAAGGCGGCGCGGGCCGCATAAAAGGCGACCAGTTGGCGTCGCCAAAAGCGGAACTTGTATTGTTTTTCCAGCAGTTCGGTCAGTTCCCGGTACATTTGCAGACGTTCGCGACTGTAATAAGAACGCCACATGGCCGTGTCGAGCCGCGCCACTTCGTCGGCGTCAAACTCCCTTATGTCGACTTTTTGCGGCGCGTTGAGATCGAACAAGATCCAACCAGCCAGCAAAGCGCCGACGATCAGCAATCCGAGCCCAATCCTCAACAAAATTTTTCGCATAAATTTGATTACCTCCGAAAGATCAAATTCGTTATTCTGCCGTTTTGGATTTAAAATCAGCTCTGCCCGGGATCGGTTTTACTGCCCTTGATTTTTTATCTTGTTCTCAAAATTTTGAAATTCATCGAGCGGAAAAGGCTGTCGCCAGTTTTGTTCAAATTCGTCCGCTTCGCGCTCGGCGTAAAGCTGGCGGAAAGTTTCGTAAAAAGCCTTGCTGATCTCGCGCGTTCCGCCTTCGTAGGAAAACACCTTTTCGGCCGTTCGGGTTTCGCGGTCTTCGGTCGGGTATTCGATTATTTCAAGCTGTGTTCGCGAGCCGTTTTTATGAAAAACAAAATCGTACGCTTCCGGATCTCGATTCCATTTAAGGGTTTTTTCGAAATCATCCGCTCCGAAAAGGTTCGATAAAATCCCGAGAAGTTCGGCCAAAGCCTCTTCGTGCGGTGCGTGGGCGGTCGTCGTGTGAAATTCCTTCGCTCCGGCGCTGAAGCCGACCGACATCCAGCCGCACTGCGGGGAATTGAAACTGATCTCTAATTTTTCTGACATAATTTCAACTTTGATGAAATAGAATTTCGGGCGCTTTTTATTTTAGCAAATCCCGTTCAAAGTAAAAGCCTCGGTCGGCTTAAAGTCCGCTCCGAAAATTTCAATCTTGCTTCAGTTCAACAAACATCGGGCTCGGGTCTCATTTCTCAATTACCCAAACCGCATCGAAGGTTTTGCGACGGGCATTTTCATCCTTCTCGTGTGCGGCCTCGATGACAAGAATTTTGCCTGTAAAAACCCGTCCGCCTCTTACTGCAAAATCGAAAATGATATGGTAACTTTTAGATTGAAAATCCACAAACGGACGGCTGTCAGATGAAACAATATCAGGAATTGCTCAGACATATTTTGGATAACGGAACCCGCCATGAAGATCGAACCGGAACGGGTACGATCTCGACTTTCGGTTATCAAACCAGATTCGACCTGCGCGAAGGATTTCCGATCGTAACGACCAAACGGGTGCCTTTTCGCTGGGTGGCCGAAGAGTTGTTCTGGTTTTTGTCGGGCGACACCAACGAGAAAAACCTCCGCGAGGAGCGCGGCGTCGATATCTGGCAGGAATGGGCGGACGGGGAACACACCTCGCGTTTCGGCCGAAAAGAAGGCGACCTCGGGCCGATTTACGGTTACTTGTGGAGAAGTTTCGGCGGCGATTATCCCGAAAGAAACGGGGTCGATCAGATCAAGGCCCTGATCGAAGAGATCGAAACCAATCCGAATTCACGCCGCTTGATCGTCACGGGCTGGAATCCGAAAACTGCCACCGAGGTCGATCTTCCTCCGTGCCACACTTTGTTTCAATTTAAGGTCGAAAACGAGAGGATTTTGCATTGCCAGCTTTATCAGCGGAGCGCGGACGCTTTTCTGGGAGTTCCTTTTAATATTTCATCCTACGCGCTTTTGACCCATCTGATCGCTCACGTTTGCGATCTGGAACCGGGCGAATTCGTTCACACTTTCGGCGATCTGCACATTTATTCCAACCACATCGAACAGGTCGAAGAATTATTGTCGCGCGAACCCCTGCCTTTGCCCAAACTCGAATTAACCGAAGCCGAAAATCTAAAGGGTTTGGAAGGATTGTTGAATTTCAAATATGAGAATCTGAATCTGATCGGCTACCGATCGTACAAAAAAATCGCCGCACCGGTCGCCGTCTGACAGTTTGAGGTCGATTTCCGCCTTCGGGCCTTTTTTCCGGGGGCGGTTGAAAAAAAAGGAACCTCCGACCGGAAGCTCCTTCTTTTTTCTAAATATGATATTTGTTATTAACTGGCGCGTTTATATTCGATCCGCCGGTTCTGGAATTTTCCGTCTGCGGTTTTGTTGTCCGCTTTCGGTTCCGCTTCGCCGTAGCCTTTCGTCACCAGCATACTTTCTTTGACGCCTTCTTTGACCAATTCATTTTTGACTGCCTGGGCGCGTCTTCTGGAAAGATCCAGATTGGAGTCTTCATTGCCATCGCTGTCGGTATGCCCGCCGACTTCGATTCTCGTGCCTTCGGGAATCTTTTTCAAATAGCTGGCGGCCAGTTTCAAAAATTCGACGTCTTCCGGGCGGATGTCGGCTTTGCCGCTGTCAAAATGGTTGATGTAAAGATTCAACGCCCGGAGCAAAGCATCTATATCGAGCGGTTCGCCCAATTTGCGCAATTGCTCTTCGGCACATCTTTTGGATTTTTCGTACTCCCCGTTTTTGATGGTGACGCAGTCGTTGCTGATCGTATCAACCTGTTTGCAGACCGGTTTGGCGTCGACGGGTATCACGTCTCCGGCTTCTCCCAGGACCGGGATCGGGGAGCATTCATAATTTGGATGAACGACCACCAAAGTCTTTTGGCCGGGGGTTAAAACCGGCAGTTTAATGGTTCCGTCGGATGAAGTTTCGCCCCAGAAAGAATCGCCGATCCGGACGCTGCTTCCGCGGGGAGCGTTTTTGACGACTATTTGGAACGTGTTTTCCCGGATAATGAAAAAGTAGGCGATGCCCAATCCGACAATGATAAAAAGGAACATCGAAAAAAGCGTTCCCGAAATCCAAACCCAACCGGGAATGCCTTGATTCTGCGTTTCTTCGTTCGCTTTGGCTTCCTCGGTCGGGGTCGGTGGGATATTTTGATATTTGGCTCGTTCGGCCTCGGGAAGCCGGAAATACGGGGTGGTCACTCCGTATTCTTCATTTTGCTTGCCTCTCGAATCCTCCGGACCGAAATCGTCTTCGCGGAGGTTGATATCCGCCCGCGTTATTCCCCAGTCGGGAACTTTCGGACTGTTTGGCGAGGGGGCGAAATTTTTGCTGAAATCGTCGTCATCATCGTTATCAAAGGGCCTGATGTTGGCCACCGTGTTTCCCCAATCATCGGCCTGAGGTTGCGCCGGATATTTGTAATTTGTTTTGCTCCAATCGTCCGATGACCCGTCGCCTGGAATGTTGATGTTGGGCGTGGTCTTGGAAAAATCATCCGGGGGCGGTTTTGGCGGTTTGTTTGAGTCACTCACGATTTCAGTCTCCTTAACTGCTTCTAAGATCAAATATGTTCTCAGCATTTTGACGCAGGGAAACAGGTAGTTTTGCTTTGTTTACAAACGTAAATCACTGGACTTTTGATGTCAAGAATCCTTCCGGCGAAATCACGGGGAACGAAACCATTGGCCGGGGACAACCGAAGTAACGTTTTAAACACCAATGATTACTTGATGTTTGGCGGTTGAGCGGTCTTGGTGCGAACTTGAATTCCCTCGTCTGCGATCAGAAAGACCCGCCTCGCGTCATAAGAGGAAGTATTGGTCGGAAAATATGAGAGTAAATAACGGTTTTTACGAAGTTCGTCGCAGATGAATTTGGCGGCTTCCTGCGCCTCATCTATGGAGAAGGTTTTTCCTCCGGTGCCTTCGGTTATTTGTTTGATCACTTCGTGGGCCTTGGGCTGATTGCGACGATAAGCGCCGCCCGTCCGGTCGGGCATGTCAAGCGTATAAACGACTATGTTCTGATTTTGCAGTTTGTCCAAAGTCTTTTCAAAAGTTGCTTTGCTGCCCCGGTCGAGTCCGTCGCCGATGATAACGATGGCCGTTTTGCGCGTTCCCGGCATCAACGGAGCCAAAACCTCCGACACGCCGGCGTCGATGGCGTCGAACAGATAGGGATTCCCCTGTTTGCGGAAAGTTTCCAAAGATGCTTCCAGCTTTTTGGCATCGTCGGTCCATTCCTGAATGATTTCCGGTTTCGTATCATAAGCGATCACAAAAAGCTGATCGCCGTCAAATATCTCGTATGCGAATTCCATCGTCGCTTTTTTCAATTTTTCGACCGAAGCGGGAACAGTCTGTGAATTGTCAACCAGCAGAAGAATTCGCGAAGGCGACGGATCATAACTTAAGTTTCTGATTTTTTGTTCGATTCCGTTTTCATAAAGGTATAAATTTTCGAGCTTGACGGGATCGGCCGAGCCGTCGGTTCGGCGGGCCACAAGGCTGATAATAGTGCCGTCCGCGCTGGATATGTTTCTCGCGCTGTGCCCCGATTGAGGATAAGCCACTGATCCGAAAAGTAGCAGGAACAAAACCATTTGCAAAAACCTTGGAGCCGAAAATTTCATAACATTAAATTCCTAATCTTTCTTGGAAACGGTATCTTTTTTGGAAGTCGAAGAATTATCGTTTGCCTTCTTTGATGCGGTTTCCCCTTTTTCGGTTGATTCGCTTTTTCCGGTTTTTTCCGATTTTTCCGCGACCTTGTCGCCTTTTTTTCCGGCGTAGTCGGTAACGTACCAACCTTCGCCCTTAAACTGAAAACCCGAAAGCGACCATTGTTTTTCCAGCCTTCCGCCGCAATTTTCGCAAACCTTTAAAGGTTCGTCGGAAACCTTTTGCAGTTTTTCAACCCGGGAGCCGCACTCCGAGCATTGATATTCATAAATTGGCATTTCAGATAATAAACCTTACTTAATTTAAAGATGATAAAGATCGTCGGTTAAATTATAGAAACTCCAAATAATGAAAAGCAAATTTCGGCGGGTTATTTGCTTTGAGCAGTGGGGAAAATCGGGATGGACCCGGTTTGCGATGGGATGCTGAAAATAGAAAAAGAAGATGATGGTCAAACTTCTTTTAGGGATCGGTCCAACTTGGCAAAATAGACCGGAATTTTCCGTGAAATTTCCGAAAAACTCCGGTCTCTCTGCTCCGGACCGAAAAACACTGCGCCGTTACCAGTTGGTGGCCGTGCTTTTTTGATCTTCTTCGCCGTGTTCGACCAGAAACCTTTCGGCGTCGATGGCCGCCATACAGCCCGTTCCGGCGGCCGTTACGGCCTGTCGATAGTAAGAATCCTGAGCGTCGCCGGAGGCGAAAACTCCGGGGATGTTGGTTCTCATCGAGGAACCTTCGGTCTTCAGATATCCGACATCATCCATTTCCAACCAGTCCTTGAAAAGCTCGGTGTTCGGTTTATGGCCGATGGCGACGAAAACGCCCTGTGTCGGAAAATGAGTTTCCTCTTCCGTCTGATTGTTAAGGATCTTGACGCCCGTGACGCCTTCCTCCTTGGTTCCCAAGATTTCCCTGACCTCGGTGTTCCACAGAACTTCGATCTTCTCGTTGGCCAGAACCCGGTCCTGCATAATGCGCGAAGCCCGGAATTCGTCGCGCCGGTGAATGATCGTCACTTTGGTGGCAAAACGGGTCAGAAACAGCGCTTCTTCCATCGCCGTATCGCCGCCGCCGACGATCACAACGGGTCGCCCCCGAAAGAAAAATCCGTCGCAGGTGGCGCAGGCCGAAACGCCGTTGCCGCCCAGACCGACCGGAACCGGCTCTTCGCCGGGAATCCCCAGCCATTTGGCCGACGCTCCGGTGGAGATGATCAGAGTTTCGGCTTTGATGATCCGGGTGATCTCCTCGCTGTCCTCGCTCTCTTTGCCGTAAAGCGTGAAAGGGCGTTCCGCGAGATCGACCCGATCGATCCAGGTGGTCAAAAACTGGGTTCCGAAGCGCGCCGCCTGGCCGCGAAATTGTTCCATCAGTTCCGGCCCCATGATTCCTTCGGCAAATCCGGGATAATTTTCGACGTCGGTTGTGATGGTAAGTTGTCCGCCCGGTTGCGGGCCTTCGATCACCAAAGGATCGAGTTGAGCCCTTGAGGCGTAGATGGCGGCCGTCAAACCCGCCGGTCCCGAGCCCAGAATAACTACTTTATGATTAGTTTCGATTTGCGACATATTTTTATAAAAAAATCTCCTTGATTTGACAAAAAAAGTTAAAAATCAGCAGGGCAGTTTAGTATTTTTGCCAATGCTTATAGTATAACTATCAAACAACGACTTAGTCGAACAGACGCATAGTTCATATATTTATACAGAGAAGATTTAAATTTATTCCTGTTTCACGAAAACCCACAGAAGGTCTATGTCTTTATAATCTTTCGTGTTAAACTGTTTTGGTTATTATCAACAGACTTAAATATGTCGACCAATATTCAAGCTCAATTTGATGAGAAACGCTTTGCGCTCCGCATGGCTTTGCGTTTGCCGATAGTGGTTTCGGGACGCTCGGGAGACGGCGCGGCCTGGAGCGAACCGACTGAAACGGATGATATTTCAACAACCGGAACGCTTTTTCATCTTAATCAAAAAGTCTCTAAAGGAGAGGTTCTGTATCTTCGTTCGCATCGTCCCGATGGGGTTCCGGTCGAGGTAAAAGCCACAGTTATGCGAATTGCGCCCGCTTCTTACGGTGCGATCCGGGTCGGCGTCGCCATTACCGAACCGAGAGACAATTGGCTCAGATTGTTCGTCGCCTGGGTGGCCGACGATCACTCGACCGACGAGGATACCGATTAAAAAGGCGGTTCGTTCGACCGGGGCAGTTCTCATAAAATTCCGTAAAACAACAATGTAAACAACGATTGATCGGAAAATGAAGTTTTGTTTTCCCGATTAATAAACAGTTAGGTTATGTCAGATTACGAAACCATTTTAGTCGAAAAACGCGGCCGCGTGGGTCTGATCACGATCAATCGGCCGGACAAACTCAACGCCTTGAGTTCGCGCGTTCACGCCGAGGGAATTTCCGCCCTTGACGAGTTAAGAGAGGACGAAGAGGTGCGGGTGGTCATCATCACCGGGGCAGGCGAAAAATCGTTTGTGGCCGGCGCGGACATTTCGGAGTTCGCCGGAAAATCGGCCGCCGAACAGCGCGACGTGATGAACGGCCGGTCGCTTTTCAATTCGATCGACAGTTTCCCGAAACCCGTCATCGCCATGATCAACGGCTTTTGTCTGGGCGGCGGAAACGAGCTGGCGCTGGCCTGCGATTTGCGGGTGGCGAGCGAAAAGGCGCGGTTTTCCCAACCGGAGATAAATCTCGGGATCATGTGCGGCGGCGGCGGAACCCAGCGCCTGACCCGTCTGATCGGCGAGGGCCGGGCGATGGAGATGGTCCTCACCGGCGATATGATCGACGCTCCGACGGCTCTCGATTTCGGATTGGTCAATCACGTTTATCCGCCGGAGGAACTCGAAGAAAAGACATTTGCTCTGGCCGAAAAGATCGCCGAAAAAGCGCCGATCGCCTTGCAGTTATCCAAAGAAGCGGTCAAATTCGCCTCGCGTTCAAACCTGGACGAAGGCCTCCGCCGCGAAGTCGATCTCTTCGCCATCTGTTTTTCGACCGAAGACAAAGAAGAAGGCGTGGCGGCTTTTCTGGAGAAAAGAAAACCCGACTTCAAAGGCCGGTAAGATCACCAACTCATTGATCAAGGATTTGGATTCCGGTCGTAAAATCCTTCTTAGATGGGAGAAATTCGAACCGACAAATGACAAATGATAAATGATAAATGCCCACCCCGGTTTGCTAACTTGGCAACTGGTATTCTATAATGCGTAATTGCTTTTCTGGGGTCGTAGCTCAGCTGGGAGAGCGCATGAATGGCATTCATGAGGTCAGGGGTTCGATCCCCCTCGACTCCATTAATAGAATCAATAGCTTAGGGCAATCACATTGGTTGCCCTTTTCTTGTTTGTGTGCCTATAGTGTGCCAAATCCAATATATGTACCAGAACTCACTATTTTTCCTACCAGATTGATAAAAGCTATTCCGACAAGTTTTTGTGTTGCCGGTGTCAGAAAACCCTGTGGAAAAATCGATTCGTAAATCCTTTGATTTACAGGCTTTCTTTGCGGATGTTAGATAATCGGTTAGTCAGAAAAATTCGCCAACCCATCGAAAGTCTGTTTAACTGGATAATTGAGAAAACCGGCATTCAAAAGGCAAGCAAAGTTCGCTCAACTGACGCTTTACTAATACATTGTTGGGGAAAACTTGTCTTTGCTTTATTATTGCTTGTTTTCTACTACTGATTAGCAATTTTTTTAGCATTGCTAATCACCAAACTGTTTGTTATGATTCATCATTCCCGACATCATCGGTCAGAGGTACAACAAATGAAATATTTTTTTACGGCTAAATGTCGATTTTCACTCGTTTTAGTTTGCATTCTCGTTTTCGCGAGCGCAGGTAGCGCGCAATCGCAGGCGGCAAAAGACGCCTTCAATGCAGGTCTCGCCTGCCAGGAGATTGACTACGACTGTAAGATCAACAACTTCACTAAAGTGATCGAGCTGGACCCTACTGTTTTTGAAGCCTATTTAGAACGCGGAATCGCCTATCGTAAAATGGACAGCAACGATTTGGCGCTAGCCGATCTTAACAAAGCGCTCGAGCTAAAACCCGATTCCGCGAAAGCCTACTACTTTCGCGGAATCGTTAATGGCGAAGAGGGCAATTTCGAGCTGGCGATTGCCGATTTTAATAAAACGATCCAACTAAAACCCGATGTTGCGGATTCCTACAATAATCGCGGGTACACGTACCTCCGACTTGGTAATAGCAGGCTTGCGCTCGAAGATTTTGATAAAGCGATCCAACTGTACGGCGATTCTTCCAACGCCTATCTTGCTTATTTCAACCGCGGTTTATTACGTTGCTCTCAGGGTTGCTCCGACCTGGCTCTTGCCGACTATAACAAAGCGATCGAACTAAACCCGAACTATGCCGAAGCCTACGTCGAACGCGGAAGCGCGTACGACAGCAAAGGCCGCCTCGATCTAGCCCTCGCCGACTATAACAGGGCGCTCCAACTAAAGCCGGACATTCCTAGAGCCCATAACGGTCGCGGATGGGTTTATCATCAGCAACGAATTTTGGATAAGGCGATCGCCGAATATACCACGGCGATCCGCATACAGCCAGACTATGCGACCGCCTACTGCAATCGCGGAGTCGCGTACGGCGAAATTGGCAAGTACGACCTCGCGATTGAGGACGACACAAAGGCGCTTGAAATTGATCCCAATTTGAATGACGAGATATACCGGTCGAGAGCGTTGGCATATTTCTACAAGAACGACGGTGAAAATGCTTACCGCGACACCGTGACTTATCTCAAACGAAACGGGATTAAGGGAGAAGCCGCTCCATACGGGATCATGATCGGGTATCTCGGACTCCGCAAGACCGGCAACACCGACCTCGCCGACACTTTTTTAAAAGACTGGCTCAAGCTGCTCCAACCGGGAGCCTGGAGCACTCAAATATTAAAATACTTCGACGGACAGATGACTGCCGAGGATCTACTCGCGCTTGCCAATGACAACGATACGCAAACCGAAGCTCACACCTACATCGGTGAAATACTTTTGTCCGAAAATAAAAGAGCGGAAGCCTTCGAACATTTTAACTGGGTGAAGCAGAACGGAAATAAAACTTTTGTCGAATACAATATCTCGCTCGAAGAGCTGAAACGGTGAGAGCTTTCTGCTCGTTTTCAACCACTGATTCGCATTAATCTCTTTTCTAATTTCAAGTGTCAGAAAATATGGGTTTTCTGACACCTGACCTTTTTTCGGTTTCCGGCAGTGTTTGAAAGGAACTCTGGCTTTTTGACACGTGTAGTTAAGATTTGAAACAAACTCCAATCTATCAAAGAAAATTGGACGAAATCGTATCTGTTCTTTAAGAATTGCGTAAAAATTAAATCAATGGCTTGGGGCAACCATATTGGTTGCCCTTTTGTTTCGTTAACAATTCGTCACCAAAATCCGAATCTTTTTCAAGAATCGCAATCATTTCCGCCAAGGCGGACGGCGTTCTGTCTTCACTGTTTCTTAAAATAAATTCACAAAAAATGTCCGCTTATCTTTTTCTAATCCGTCTTATTAACTGAGGGCGAAAATTTTCGCCGGGAAATTTTATAAAAATCGAAATAATTCAGGAGTCGGAAATAATGCATAAAATCAAACTTTTTTCTATAGCTTTATTATTATTTGTGGCCTTTTCTTTTGATACGCAAAATGCACGCGGTCAATTAAAAAAAGAAATAGGTTCGGTTTACAAAAATCAGGCCGGAATGGAATTGGTTTATATTCCCGCCGGTAAATTTATGATGGGTTCGCCCGAAAGCGAATCGGATCGGGAAAATGATGAGGGGCCGTATCGCCAAGTAACGATCGGCAAAGAATTTTGGATGGGCAAATACGAAGTTACGCAAGAAGAATATGAAAATATTATGGGCGTAAATCCGAGCGGGAACAGAGATTGTGCGAGATGTCCCGTCGAAACCGTAAGTTGGGACGACGCTCAGGAATTTATCAAAAAATTAAACGCAAAGGACAATAAATTCGCCTATCGTCTGCCGACCGAAGCCGAATGGGAATATGCGGCCCGCGCCGGAACAAAAACGCCTATGGCTTACGGCGACAGCTTAAGCCCTGATCAGGCCAATTTCGATTCGCGTTATCCTTTTGGCGGCGCAAATAAAGGAAAATATATCTTCAAAACGGAAACGGTCGGCAGCTACCAGCCGAACGCCTGGGGTTTGTACGATATGCACGGAAACGTCTGGGAATGGGTCGAGGACGTTTACGATTACATGTGGGTGAACGGAACGCACAAACCGCGCGGTTACACTGATGTGCCGACCGACGGCTCGGCTTATACAGAAGGTGAAGACGACGGCAAAAGAGTCCGACGCGGTGGCGGTTGGGACAGTTGGGGCAAAGCCTTGCGTTCGGCCAATCGCGGCTGGAAAAACCGTCGGGACCCGAATAATAACGGTGGTTTTCGTATTGTTGCGGTTCCTAAATAATTGCGCGGATCATAGACATCTTTCAATTTTTGTCAGCATAGTTCGTGCTTGTAATTTTGCAATCGAAGCCGTCCTTTTTGTTTCATCAAAGGCGGCTTCTACTTCATCTCGATCCCGCGCAATCAAGGCAAACCAGACCGGCATTTCTCGTTTTCTGACAGGGTTTGACCCGCTCTGAACGGGCTTTTATTTTGTGCCTCGTAAAACATTCGAGGTTGAAGCTAGATTCTTTGTTAAAATTGTGGCAGGGATGGATTTGATTGAAGACATAAAAGTAAATTTAAAAGCATCGGGCAAAGTTCTCGGGACGGTCTCAATGGAGTTTAAGATGAAGTAGTATTGAGAATTGTGGAAAGAGGAGATCGCCACGGGCGTTAAAAAACCGGTCATTGTCTGATCGAGAAAGCGGGAACAAACACGACTTGGGTCTATAACGCGGATAATTCGGCGCATATGCATTGACCCGCAAAGTGCGATCAGGAACTTTATATATACCGCAATAGATTCCGTTATCAACACATCACAAAAAAATGAGCGAATGGGACTGACTATGAACAGATAAAACCATTTTGCACACGGCGTAAATTGTTGAGCTTACTGGAAAATCCCAAACTTTGGGCTTGTTCATAGTTAATCACGTGTATAAAAAAGGTGAGCGCCGATTTTCAAAGGCCCGGACCCGTTAACGGGTCCGGGCCTTTCCGCCGCAACTTTGTTCGCAAAAGACCGATTCCAGAGGCTTTACTTTTCCGCTTTTTTCTTCTCTTCCTGAGAGACATCGCCCTCTTTTTTATCGTCTTTTTTTTTGACGCGAAACCATTCTTCGATGATCTCGCGGATATATTCGCCGAGGTCTTCGAACTCGTGGGCGGAATTTTTCCAAAATTCTTTGAAGGCCTCGGCGTCATAGCGAAAAGCGTAGGCTTTCGGCCCTCTCCAGCCCCAGCCGTGTCGGCCCACTTCGTCTTCGAAATATGCGCACAGCTGTCGGCAGGCCATGGCCGTAACGGTCAATGAACTTCCTTCCGGCAACGGCGAAAAGATCGCGCCGACGGTTTCATCCAATTCTTTCAAACGTGCCAGCACACGGTTATATTGCTCAACGCAAAAAGGAGCCGTGTCTTCCTGCCCGCCCGTCCATTCGGTGTGCATCGCCATCCGCGAGGTGCGGCGCAACACGTTAATAAGTTTTTTCAATTCAGTTTCTTTTTCCATAAATCCAAACTCCGGTCTGAAAGATCAGGGTAATGTCCGGAAAGTTTAAAAGTGAAAAAGTTTAAAAAGTGGATTTGTTTATTCCCGAATAAACAAACACTTTTTCGCCTAATTCGCAACGGTCGGATGCCGAAAAAAACACTTTTTCACTTTTAAACTTTTCACCTGCTGATCAATTACGACTCAAAAACCCTTTTATCTGCAACGCCCGCCGAAGACCGGCGGTTTGAATTCGACCACAATGCCTCTTGAGCCGCAACGTCCGAAATGACGTTTTCGTCTGCGGGGCTCAATGTCTTCCTCGAAATACTCGGCCACCTCCCGGGCGGCCAGACGAATCACCCGCGGGTTTGCCCCTTCCTCCAGTTCGATGAACAGGTTTGCGACCGAAGGTTCGATCTCCTTCAAACGCGCCAAAATGCGGTTGTATTGCCCGGAGTTGAATTCCGACAATTCTTCCTGTTTGCTGCTGACGGCCGAGAATCTCTCGACAAAAGCTATTTGGCGGAGGACTCTGACGAGCCGACCGATTTCTTTTTCTTTTTCCATATTCCCTCTTTGTTTTGTGTAAATTCAAACTGTTCGCGTAAATGCTCTTTGCCTTTATGGACGCGCCATTTGACGGTCGAAACGGGAACGCCGAGAAAAGCGGCGATCTGTTTATGCGGCATCTCATCGAAAAAGTGCAACCTCAGGGCAAGCGCATGATCCGGGGGGATCTGCTCCAGCGCCAGAGCCAATTCTCCGGTCTCACTCTCATTTTCAAAAGGCAGGGACAAAGCCCCGATCTGTTCGAGCAAGATCTCATCCAATCCCACTCGTTTGAGCCGATAATTTTTTTCTTCCCGCAAAAAACGCTTCGCCCGGTTGCGCGTGATGGCGTTAAGCCAGGGGGCGAATTTTGACGGCATCTCGATCGAAGGCAGCGCCTTGAAGGCGATCAGAAAAGCGTCCTGAGCGATGTCTTCGGCGTCTTCCTTGCACCCCGTGATCGTTTGGGCCAGACGCACGACGGCCGCCCGATAACGAAATACCAACTCATCAAACGCGCTCAGATCACCGATGATCGCCGAAACGACCAGAATTTCATCCGGCGCCTCCAATGCTTCTCTTTTCCCCATTCACACTCCGCTTCGCTACTCTCGCAAACAGCCTTCACTTATATTGAGTCATTTTTGCGGCAAAAAGTTAGTTGATCGGAAAAAAAAATGACCGAAATGAGATTTTTGTCTCACGCTTTCGGTCGGAGGCCGGGCCGAACCGGGCGCTATATGTTGAACCAGTTTGTGATCCGTGAAAACAATACGAGGAGGGCGTCGTTCGGAGGATCGGATTGATATTTCGGTCAATGCCGAACGTTTGCGCGAGATCAAGCGGTTTGAAGGGAACTTCGCTTATTGATCCGAAGGTTTTTTCCTTAAAATCCTGGCCCCGTAAAGCCCGCCCGCCATATTTTCGGGATGAGCCTGAAAACGCACTTCGACCTTTTTCTTGCCGCGCGTTAATTCTTCGGGGATCTGATAAACGACCTCGAAAAAATTATCCGGCTGATCGCGATTCAATGTTTGGGTCGCGATCACATTGCCGTCTATGAGAATGTCGAACGTACGGTTTCCGGTTTCGCCGCCCCAGTAGGTGCAGATCAACTCCAACGGTCGGTTCGGATCGACTCCGGCGATGAACGAGAACCAGCCTCCGTCGAGCGCGTGGCGGAATTTTCGGTAACGGTATTCGCCGGAGGAAGTGTTTTCGCCTTTCTGCCCGTGATCAACTTCCGATTGCTGTTCGCCCGGACGGTATTCGTCGATGGTTCGAGCGTCGATTTGCGCCCGTCTTTCCGCTTCCGCCTTGATCGCGGCCTCGCGCTTCTTGAACTGCGCCGGGGTCATCACGTCCCAATAGACGTTGTAATAATCGTAAAAAATCCCGTTAAACGGACGCAGCCGAACTTTGCCCGCCCCCGATAAATTGACCGCGCGGAAAACCAGTTCATTTCGCTTCGTCCGACGCACGAGTGTCGTCAAATCTTTGTTTTCGGTGACGAAAACCGGAACATCTTTGGCGGACGGTTGGTGAAAATTGTCCCATTGGTCAACGGCGTAAAATTTGGCCGCCCGCTCCGGCACCGCTCCCAGATCTCCGGCCAAAACCAGCGGGCCGTAGAGAAACGCCACTTTGTTGGCATCATCCGGCATCGCTTCGGTGCGAACCGCCATCGGGATCGTCGCCGTCAGAAGATCGCCTTTTTTCCATTTCCGGTTGATTTCCGCGTAACCTTCCGGAGAAATTACGGCCTCGACCGGCTTGCCGTTGAGCCGGAATTTAATTTCGCCCGTCGCCCAGGCCGGAGAGCGGATCTTCAGTTTCAGCGCGACCTCATTTTGCGAGGTGAATTTGAATTCGACCCGATCGTCGTTCGGGTACGCGGTGCGCTGTTCTAAAACGAGTCCCTTTTCCTCCCAGTCGAGGCGCGACGGGATGAATAGATTGACGTAAAGGTCGTCCGCGCCGTGAAAATAGATCGAATCGTTGTATTTGGTATGGTTTTCCATCCCCGAACCGACACAGCACCAGAAGGAGTCTTGAGGAGTGCTGTAGGTTTTAAAATGCCCCGGCTTGAGCGACATAAAGTAGGTGAACATGCCGCGTCTCGGTTCCTGCGAGGCGAGAATCTGGTTGTAAAGCGCCCGTTCGTAAAAATCGAAATAGTCGCGTTTCGGCTCCCATTCGAACAGATGCCGCGTGAGTTTCAGCATGTTATAGGTGTTGCAGGTTTCGGCGGTCGCCGTTCCGAGTCGCTCCGATAGCCGGTCGGGCGGCCCGAAATGCTCGTTCTCGCTGTTGCCGCCGATGACGTATGAGTGATGCTCCACGACCCGTTCCCAGAAAAACTGTGCGATGTTGCGGGCGTTGTCGTCGCCCGACACTTCGTAAACCCGCGCTTCGCCGATGATCTTGGGGATTTGCGTGTTGGCGTGCTTGCCCGCCAGATCGTCGCGTTTTTCGAGCAACGGGCGCATTATCGCTTGGTGGTAAAAACGCCGCGCGGTTTCCAGATATTTTTTATCCCCGGTGAGCGCGTAAATGTCCGCCAAAGTCTCGCTCATCCCGCCGTGTTCGACGCGCAACATCTTTTGCACCTGTTCGTCGGTCAAACCCCGCGTGAGGTCGTCGATCCAGTCGGCCAATTTCAGCGTCACCTCTTTGGCCGTCGCATTTCCGGCCAAAACCCACGCGTCCTTCAGTCCGGCCAGGATCTTATGCTCGGTGTACCAGGGCACCCACGCGCCGCCCTTAAAGTTAAAATTTCCGTCCAGATCGACCTTGCCTTTTTTGAAATCTCGCAGGGTTTCCAGTTCGAGCGGAGGCAAAGCGCCGATATAACCGTCGCCGTAAAGCTTCTGGCATTCGGCCATTTCGCCGATGATGTAATCGATGCGCTCCCGGAACCGGACATCTCCGGTCGCGGCGTACTGTTGCGACAACGCCGTCAGATAATGCCCGAGCGTGTGGCCGGCGATGCCGCGCGCTTCCCATCCGCCGTAGATTTCCCCTTTCGGTTCCAAACCAGCATATTTGCGGGTGTTGTGCAGAAGCCGGTCGGCATCGAGGGACAATAAATATTCGGCGTTGCGCTCCATCGCCCGCTTGAACGGACTGTCGAGAATTTGCACTTGCCGGAGTTTGAAAGGCTTGACTTTGACGGGATCGGATTTGGTTAAAGAGGGAGTTTCAAAAACACCGAAATCAGGTGTTAAAGACGGTGTTCCGCTGACGCCAAGCAATAACAAAAGACCCGAAAGAGCGAAAAGTCGGCGTGTTAAATTAAAGAAGTTCATAAAGCCAAGTCGTTAATAGCATTGACAAATCATATTAGACAGAACCTTTTTCCGAGTCATGTTGATATTTCAGACCCAGCCGATGAAATCGGCGGCATATTTGTAGCCCACAGCCGAAAGTTGTGGGATTTAGGGAACCCGGATCTTTTAAACATAAAAACTTCGGGCAATTTTGTTTTCTATTTTAGATTGTCACTTAAAATATTAGGTAGTGATCAAAAGTAATGCTGAGTAAAATCTAATTGCTCCAACGGAGCATCTGAAAATAACCCGGCGATTGATCGCCGGGGTTATGCAACCGATGTCGTCAAGTCCTGAAGGGACAGTCTCGAATTTGCCAAATTCATATTTATCTTTCGTCCTTTCAGGACTATGGATCTGAGAGAGAACCTGTACCCGGCGATCAATCGCCGGGCTATTACGACAAGAGTCCCTGCGGGACATTCATTTGTCAGCATTACTTTTGATCACTACCAAATATTAAACCCCGCGACCGACAGAATCCGGCTTAACGCCCCGGCTTTTTAGCCGAATTTGGCGGCTTTCGGGTCAGTCGGTTGATCGCTGAATCTTCTCGAATACGAAAATCGCATAACCTCTGGTTAATGTTCGCAGAAAAGTTTTCAGGGCGATTGCCGGTATTTTAAGCATATTGAAATTTACCGCGCTTTCAACCACGGAGATCCTTTCTTTGAGAAAATAGCCGCCTTTGAGAAAAATCTTTTCGGGTTCATTCGCGGCAAACTTGAAGGATGTGCCGATGTCGTTGATCTTTTCGTGCAATGTCTTGCCGTATTTCTCGATGAACTTCCGGCTCATCAGATCGCAGATCAGTTTATGTCGGGGAAAAAGACGGTGCAATGTTTGAAGCAATGTTCCGATCTCCTCCTCTTCCAGATAGCCGAAAACGCCTTCGATGACGATCGTAACGGGACCGCGGTTTGAGAAAGGCGAAAGCTTTTCTTCCAGCGAGCCGGTCGAGAAATCTATCGGGATCCGGTGCAACTCGTTTTCGCAATCCGCCGCCGGCAATCGCTCGTTTTTGTAATCGATCACCTGCGGTTCATCGAGTTCGATCCAGATTCCGCCGCCCAGCCGATAAGCGCGGCTGTCGAAACCGGCGCCTATCAGAACCGTGGTCAGGTCGGGATCATCCTGAAGTTCCCGACGAAGAAGATCGTCAATGAGCCGGTGCCGGGCGATGGTCGAAGCGTTGGGACTGGTTTCGTCGCGAAAGGCTTCGAGAATCCGCAACCCTTCTTCGTTCATAAAATTCCCGGCGGTCGCGCCGGAGAGGATCGAAAAAGCCGTTTTGATGAATCCGGTCGGCTTGTCTTACATCAGCCTTCTGCCGCAAAAGCTGTTTTACACGCTTTTGCCGGTTTTTTTTCCGACCCGCCGCAACGTCGAGACCTTTATGAACCGGATGGTTTTCACGCCGGAAGAAAAACCCGAGGGCGAATTATGGAGGCAACTGGCCGATTACATCGAGATCTCGGTCAAAGACTTTGAGTTCGGCGGCGATTATCCGACCAAACTGGCGGACGCCGAGATCGTCAGACTGAAGGCCGAGACGCATCTCATCGTCGGCGAAAACGACGCCCTCATTCCGCAACATAAAACGGTAAAACGCGCCCGGAAATTGTTGCCGAATCTGAAAAGCGTCGATGTTTTGCCGAACATCGGCCACGGAATCGAACTTTCTTCTTCTGCGATCGAGAAACTGAAAGCCGTTTTGGAAACCTGAACCGAATTCGGAAAATCTCCTGACAAACCGCAAATCGGGTTGCGGAATTCTCGATCTTATGCTTTCTTTACCTTGTGAAAAAGCGAGGCTTTGGCGTTATCATTTCAAAGTTACGATCACTTTTTAATTGCGGTTTAAGATTGGGCGCCGTCTTATTATTGCTCTTTGTCGGCGGCCGTGCCGAGCGGCTTCCGGTGCGCGCCTACACATCCGCCGACGGACTCGGAAGCACGGCGATCAATCAGCTTTTGTTCGATTCGCGGGGTTTTTTGTGGTTTGCAACCCGCGACGGTCTTTGGCGTTTTGACGGTTACCGGTTTACCCAATATAAGCTCGGTCAGAGCGAGGGTTCTTCGAGCATTTATCAAATTATCGAACGCCGCAACGGAGACTATTGGGCCGTAGAGCAGAGCGGCACCCTCTACCGGTTTAACTCTCAAACCGTCGCTACCGAATCAAAAAACGATTTTTCTTTGACGCTCAACGCCGACAAATTGAGCGAAAAATTCCCCGGCAAGATCTTCGAAGACAGCCGGGGCCAATTGTGGCTGAGCGGAAAGACCGGGGTGAAAAAAATTACCGAAAATGAAAACGGTTTGATGATCGAGCCGTTTCCGATCGAACTGCCCGACGGCGAGAATGATCTTGCCGTTACCGATTTCATTGAAGCTCAGGACAAGACTTTCTGGTTGGCGACGAACCGGGGATTGGTTCGAATTACGTCCGAGGGCCGAGTTCTTTCTCTTTACACGACGCCCCAACTGGCGCCGATCGAAACCTACCTTTCCTTTCTTTTTGCCGACCGCGAGGGGCGGATCTGGGTCAAATCGCGCGACCATCTGTTTGTTTTGAAACCGGAATCGCCCGAAAATTTATCGAACCCGAAGGTTCGTCCGCTGGAGGCGAATAAAAAAACCGAAAATGCTCAACTCCCCGAAAGGGAGGGAGAAATAGTCAGATTCGGTTCAGCCGACGGAATGCGCGCAAAAGTGATCCCGACCATTCACCAAACCAGAGACGGCCGGATCTGGATGGCCGGCGATAACGGCCTGACCGTTTATGACGGGAGGGAGTTCAAGAATTTCGGCGCGGAGACCGGGATCAGCGAATATTTGACCGATCTGACCGAGGACGGCGACGGAAACCTCTGGCTGGCCAGTCTGAGCGGCGTTTTCAAACTGGTTACGGGCGGTTTTACGACCTACACGGTGGCCGACGGTCTCGGCCGTTCGGACATCGAAGCGATCTATCAGAACAAGGCCGGCGAGATTTACGTGGCCAACGGCGATTGGGTGGTCAGCCGCTTTGACGGAAAGGGTTTTGTTTCGATCAAACCCGATCTGGGCGAAGATCTCGGCGCGCCGCCCTGGACTTCGAACGTCTCGTTTCTGGATTCGCACGATTCGTGGTGGTTTTTGACGAAAAATTATCTCTTCAGGTTTGATAACGTCAAAAAGATCGAGGACCTTCCGAAGATGAAGCCGGCCGCCGTTTTTGAAAGTAACGATGATTTCAAAAACGGCGGATTTTATCGATTGTTCGAAGATTCGCGCGGCGACGTCTGGACCAGCATCCGTTCGGGCGATGCCGAAAAAATGGGTCTCGGTTTGTGGCGGCGCGGCGAGAACAAATTTTATTTTTTCGGCGAAAAAGAGGACTTCCCATCCCGGCGTTCGCCCTCGGCTTTTTGCGAAGATTCGGCGGGAAATCTCTGGATCGGTTTTTATCACGGCGGTCTGGTTCGCTGGAGAGACGGGAAATTTACGCTTTTTTCGGGGGACGACGGTTTGCAAAAGGGTTTTGTCACTTCGCTTTTTCAGGATCATTCGGGAAGGCTCTGGATAGGAACGGGAGAGGACGGTTTGAGCGTCGTCGAAGATGTGTCGGCGGTAAAACCGGTTTTCAAGAGAATCGAGGGCATTTCCAGCGATAACGTCCGCGCCATAACGGAAGATGAACTCGGAAGGATCTACGTCGGAACGGTCCGCGGCCTTGACCGGATTTCCCCGGAGCGGAATCAGATTCTCCACTTTTCGAGCGCCGACGGTTTGGCGGCGGATTTCATCACGACGGCGTTTCGCGACCGGAGCGGGGCCCTTTGGTTCGGGACCCGCAACGGAATTTCAAAATTCACTCCTCAACCGGACCTGCCGATGCGCGAACCTCCGATCCTGATCTCCGGGATCCGCGTCGCGGGCGAAAAACAGCCGGTTTCCGAATTCGGCGCCGGGGAGGTCGGGACGATCGATCTGAAATATTCGCAAAACAATCTGGAGATCGATTTCCTAAGCCTCGGTTTTGCGTCCGCCGATCGGGTGCTTTATCAATATCGCCTCGAAGGGGCCGATGAAAATTGGAGCAAACCGACCCGTCAGCGAACCGTCAATTACTCCAATCTGGCGGCCGGAGAATACCGTTTTTTGGTTCGGGCGATAAATTCACAGGGGTTGATCAGTCAAAAACCGGCCGTCATCGCCTTTAAGATCTCGCCGCCGATCTGGCAAACCAGGTGGTTTTTTCTGCTGGCGGTTTTATCGGTCGGTTTGGCGTCCTACTATCTGATCTCTCTCAGATTCCGCCGTCGTCTGGAACTGGAAAAAGTGCGAACCCGGATCGCCACCGATCTGCACGATGACATCGGAGCCAGTCTTTCGCGGATTTCGATGCTTTCGGAGATCGTCAAACGGCAAGACGCCGGGCCGGATTCGGCCGAGCGCCTGACGCAGATCGCCGGCGACGCCCGCAATCTGGTCGATTCGATGAGCGACATCGTCTGGGCGATCGATCCGCGCCGGGATTCGATCGAAAATGTGGTTGACCGGATTTGCTCGTTTGCCGTTGACACGCTCGGAACGAAGGGCGTTCATTGGACGGTCGATGTGCCGCCCGATTTGAGCCGTCTGCATCTGACGGCCGAACAGAAACGCAATCTCTACCTGATCTTCAAAGAAGCGGTAAATAATTCGGCGCGCCATTCCGAGTGCCGGAACGCTTCGCTCAAGATCAAACTCAGGGGTTCGAGACTGTTGGCCGAAATCGCCGATGACGGGCGCGGTTTTTCCCGAAACGGAGCGTCCGGAAACCGGCTTGGCGGAAGAGGGCTCGGAAATCTGAGGGCGAGGGCGGCGGAGATTGGCGGCGAGATCAAAATTGAATCGAAGGAAAACGGGGGAACAAAAATAATTTTGACGATTCCTCTGAAAACTTCCCGCATAAATATGCGGTTCAAATTATTCGGCAAATGAATTAAGATTTTCGACGAAAAGGTTTCCCTGAATGCAATCTGAAAGATCCATCCGAACCGCGATCATCGAAGACGATTCGATAACCCGCGAATGTCTCAATCTGCTGATCGGCGGAACGCCCGGTTACGCCTGCGTCGGTTCTTTCGTTTCGGTCGAAGAGGCCCTTAAATCGGGGTTTTCCGAAACGCCCGATGTTTTGCTTCTGGACATCCATCTGCCCGGAATGCTCGGTTCGGAGGCGGTCAGGGTTTTTACCCGAAAATTCCCGGATCTGCAGATCCTGATGCTGACGGTTTACGCCGAACAGGACAAGATCTTCGAATCGATCTGCAACGGAGCGTGCGGTTATCTGCTCAAAAAAACCCCGCCCGCCCGCCTGCTTGAATCGATCAAAGAGGCGTTTGAAGGCGGCGCTCCGATGACGCCGGAGATCGCCCGCAAGGTCCTCCGGCTTTTTCAAAAAACCGCCCGGCCCGAGGAACTGGACGAGAAACTGACGCCCCATGAATTGAGGCTTCTAGCCCTACTGGCCAAAGGCACCAGTTACCGCGATGCGGCTTCCGAGTTCAACGTTTCGATCAACACCATCCGCTATCACATCCGCAATATTTACGACAAACTCCACGTCCATTCGAAGAGCGAGGCCGTCGGCAAAGCCCTCCGGTTGCGTTTGATCTCATAAGAAAAAATCCCGCATAAACGTGTCTTTCGCCGCAAGGGGCTTTGCTCGTATCCTCATTTTCGGGACCAAGGGGAAAAGCGTCTGAAAAAATTGCCGGAAAGGGCAGGGAGGAAAAACCCTTAAAATTTTTCCGCGCTTCAAATTTGGTCGGATTTTTTGAATTCTTTTCGGAGTTAAATATGTTGAAATTGTCCGGAATTTTAGTGCGCCGAATCGCTCCGGCGCTTTTGATCTTCCTTTTATCGGCCGGCATTATCCGCGCACAGAGCTCATCATTTACCTATCAGGGCAAACTAGTTGACAACAATTCGGCCGCCAACGGGACTTACGAGATGGAGTTTTCGCTTTTTGATTCTGCCGTCGGCGGAAATCAGATCAGCACCACCAATTCGATCAGCAATGTAACGGTCAGCAACGGCATTTTTACGGTTCGTTTGACGTTCGGCATTCTGGCTTTTGACGGAAATCCGCGTTTTCTTGAGATCGGCGTCCGGCCGGCCGGGAGTCCGAACCCGTTTACGGTTCTGGCTCCGCGTCAGTCGGTTCTGAGCACGCCGTATGCGGTCCGTTCGCTTTTCGCCGGAACGGCCGATCTGGCCGCCGATTCCAACCAACTCGGCGGGATCGATGCCGGACAATATGTGCAAACCAATGATTCGCGCCTCAGCGATGCCCGCAATCCTTTGCCCGGAAGCGCCAATTACATTCAAAATACGACGCTCCAGCAATCGGCCTCGAATTTCAATGTCAGCGGAAACGGAACTCTCGGGGGAACCCTGTCGGCCAATGCGGTCAATTCCGCGACGCAGTTCAACATCGCCGGAAGCCGCGTTTTGGGCATCGGCGGGTCGAACAACATTTTCGCCGGAACCGGCGCCGGGACCAACAACACGACCGGCAACGGCAACGCTTTTTTCGGCCGCCTGGCCGGAACCAACAACACGACCGGGATCAATAACGCGTTTTTCGGTTTCAACGCCGGAAGCGCCAACAACGGCGGCGGGGCCAATACTTTTATCGGCGTCAACGCCGGCACGGCCAATGTCGGAAGCAGCAACAACACCTTTATCGGGGCCAACGCCGGAAACACGAATCTGACCAGCAACGGCAACACTTATCTGGGCGCCAATTCGGACGGCGGACTCTTGGTTACGAACTCGGTCTCCATCGGGCAAAAGGCCTACGTCGGACAGAGCAACGCGCTGGTTTTGGGAAGCATCAACGGCGTCAACGGCGCGACCGCCAGCACCGATATCGGAATCGGAACCAGCACGCCCTCCACAAGATTGCATATTAAAGACGACAACAATTCAGGCAATATCGCCGTTTTGATCGAAAGCTCCTTTGTCGGCGGGACCGGAATCGAGCTTCGCAACACGGCCTCCGGCGGAAAAGACTGGTTTATTTATTCCAATAACGGATCGAGTTCCTGTTGCACCCTTCATTTCGTCAACAGCACGGCCGGCGAGGTTTTTGGGCTTGGCACCGGCGGGGGAAGCAACGGCAACGGATTTGCCGTCGTGAACGGCGATTTTACCGCTGCGGGAACGGTTTCCGTCGGATTAATGACGAACGGGCAAAACACTTCCGTCTGCTGGAATTCGGTCAATAAATTCCTGGGCACCTGCTCGTCTTCGATCCGTTACAAAACCGATTTACGGCCTTTTACCGGCGGTCTTTCTCTGGTCAATCAGCTCAACCCGTTCAGCTTTCGCTGGAAATCCGACGGCTCGCCCGATCTGGGTTTCGTCGCCGAAGACGTCGCGGCGGTCGAACCTCTTTTGGCGACGACCAACGCCGACGGTCAGGTCGAAGGCGTCAAATACGACCGGATCTCCGCCGTTTTGGTCAACGCCATAAAGGAACAGCAAGCGCAGATCGAACAATTGCAAACCCGAATCGAACAACAGCAAAAACAGATCGCCGATCTGGAACGGCAGATCACCGTTGTGAAAAAGTCCAACCCCGTTCGGAAAACGAAATCCGGACGGATCAGAAAACGCTCAAATCGTCGCCGGTAAAATTATCGGGATCGGGAAAATGAAATGATAAATAATTCGAAACGTTTTTTGGCGGTTTTCATCTCGACTTGCTTCGCCGTTTTGGGCTGGCAGAACGCGCCGGCTCAATCCGGCGGCGCCTATCAGATCACGCAGTCGGTGATAACGGGCGGCGATAAAAGTTCGGGCGGAGTTTTTGAGGTCGAGGAAACCTCGGGACAATTTGTGGCCGGCGGATTCATGCAGACTTCGCCCTTTTCGGTTTACAGCGGTTTTTGGTCCCCGCCGGATCTGGCTCCGACGGCCGCCATGGTGAAAATCGGCGGCCGTGTCAGAAGGGCGAACGGGCAGGGCATCGGAAACTCAATCGTGATTTTAACGACCTCCACCGGCGTCCGGCGGACATCTCGCTCAAATCCCTTCGGATATTACGGTTTTGCGGATGTTGAGGTCGGTGAAACTTACATTTTGAGCGTTTTCAGCAGAGAGGTCGTTTTCCGCAATCCGATTCAGACCTTGATCGTCACGGGCGAGACTGGCGATATTGATTTCGTTTCCGAAAATTAAGCCGCCCTTCGTTTCGGCCCGGTTTGGATTGTTCCCCGCTTTCCTGTGCGTCGCCTGAAGAAAAAACGGAGAATCGATCCCGCCTTGTGCTTATCGGTTTAATGCATAGAATATAAGTCATGAAAAATGGCGACCGGATCTCAGCAAACTTACTGAAACTTATTAAACCCCATTTACTTTTCCCGGCTTTTCTGCTTTTGTTTTTGCCGGTTCAGGCGGCGATCGGCGAACTCGCGCGGTGGGAGAGGCAGGCAAAAAACGTGTCGATCGTGCGCGACGATTGGGGGATCGCCCACGTTACCGGTAAAACGGACGCCGATGCCGTGTTCGGGATGATCTACGCTCAGGCCGAAGATGATTTCAACCGCATCGAGGTCAATTATCTGAACGCGATGGGACGGTTGGCCGAGGCCGAGGGCGAGTCGGCCGTCTGGCGCGATCTGCGGATGAAGATCTTTATTGAGCCGAATGTTTTGAAGAAGGACTTCGAGAAGAGTCCCGCTTGGCTCAAAAAACTGATGACGGCCTGGGCGGACGGTCTGAATTTCTATCTGGCCAAACATCCCGAGGTCAAACCCCGCGTCATCAAACGGTTCGAGCCGTGGATGGCCCTGTCGTTTACCGAGGGCAGTATCGGCGGCGACATCGAGACCATCAATCTTCGCCGATTGGAGGCTTTTTATGAAGGAGAAACGGTCGCAAGTTGGGAGAAACCCTTCGATCCTTTGGCCGAACCGAGCGGTTCGAACGGGATCGCCATCGCTCCGAAAAATACGGAGGACGGCAACGCTCTCCTGCTGATCAATCCGCACACTTCGTTCTTTTTCCGTTCGGAACTTCAGATGACCAGCGACGAAGGTCTCAGCGCTTACGGGGCCGTAACCTGGGGCCAGATCTTCATCTATCAGGGATTCAACGAACGGGTCGGATGGATGCACACGTCGAGCCAGGTCGATGCCATCGACCTGTGGCGCGAGAAGGTCATTGAAAAAGGCGATAAATTTGTCTACAAGTTCGGCAAAAAGGAACTGCCTTTGATGACTTCGACCGTCACGGTGCCTTACAAAACGGCGGACAAGATGGCCGAAAGGACTTTCACGGTTTACCGGACGCATCACGGGCCGATCATCGGAAAGGACGAGGAGACCGGAGACTGGATCAGCGTCGGGCTGATGAACGAACCGGTCAAGGCGCTGACCCAGTCTTATTCGCGGACGAAAGCGAAGAACTACAAGGAGTTCCGGCAAACGATGGAACTTCATACCAATTCTTCGAACGCCACGATCTACGCCGACGCCGACGGCAACATCGCCTATTTTCACGGCAATTTCATTCCCCGGCGCGATCCCAAATTCGACTGGACGCGACCGGTTGACGGGAGCGATCCGGACAGCGACTGGAAGGGATTGCTGACGCTGGAAGAATCGCCGAATCTCCTCAATCCGGAAACCGGCTGGCTTTATAACAGCAACAACTGGCCGTGGTCGGCCGCCGGTCCGAGCAGTCTCAAGCAGTCCGATTTCCCGAAATACGTCGATAACGGGACCGAGCTGGCGCGCGGGCTTCATGCCATCAAATTATTGGAAAACAGAAAGGATTTCACGCTCGAAAAATTGCGCGAGGCGGCGTATGACAGTTATCTGCCGTGGTTTGAAAAAACCGTCCCGGCTCTGATCGTCGCCTGGGACAAGGCTCCGGCGGGCGACCCTTTGAGGGCGAAACTGGCCGATCAGATCGGCGTTCTGCGGAAATGGGATCTCCGTTGGTCGGAGGATTCGGTCGCCACCTCGCTGGCCGTTTTCTGGGGCGGGGAAATCCTTCGCACAACCAGATCGACCCGTGGCGTAACGTCGTATGACAACGTCGCGGCGAACGCGACGCCGGTTCAGATGCTGGAGGCGCTGATGCGGGCTTCGGACAAACTGACGGAGGATTTCGGAACCTGGCGCAAACCTTGGGGCGAGATCAATCGCTTCCAACGCCTGACCGGCGACATCGATCATCCGTTCGATGATGATGCGCCGAGCATTCCGGTCGGGTTCACTTCGGGGAACTGGGGCTCGCTGGCCGCTTTCGGCGCGGGACCGAAGGCCGGCACCAAAAAGTGGTACGGGACGAGCGGCAACAGTTTTGTGGCCGTGGTCGAGTTCGGCAAAAAGGTGAAGGCCGTTGCCGTAACCGCCGGGGGCGAAAGCGGCGACCCGAAGTCCCCGCATTTCAACGATCAGGCTCTCCGCTACAGCAAAGGCGATCTTCGCGAGGTTTATTTTTATCCCGGGCAGCTAAAAGGACACACGGAACGCACCTACCGGCCGGGGAAATAAACGGTCTGGAGAGGTTTACAGGGCCTTTTTCTTTACAAATCAAACCGGAAAATGAATATCTCATCCGATTTACCCGAAAGAATCGAAATTCCGGCGGCCTGGATCGGAGAGGACATTCGCCGCGAGCCGAATCGTTGGCGGTGGAGTTTGGCGGAAGCGGAAATCGCTGAACTTGAACGATCCGCCCGCGAATTCCTCGCCGGCGGGGAAGATCTGCTTTATCTGACCCCGGAAAAATTTCCCCTTCCGGCTTTGCAAAAGAAACTTCACGCCTTGCGCGACGCGCTGATCCGGGGCATGGGTTTTGAAGTCATCCGGGGAATCCCGGTCGAACGGCTCGGCGAAAAATTGTCGTCGATCATCTTTTTCGGAATCGGCTCTCACATCGGCCGGGCCCGTTCGCAAAATGCCGGAGGAGATTTTCTGGGTCATGTCCGCGACGTCGGTGCCGACAGTCGCGATCCGAACACAAGGATCTATCAGACCAGCGAGCGCCAGACTTTTCACACCGATTCGGCGGACGTGGTCGGTCTGCTTTGTCTGAAAGAAGCACGCCGGGGCGGTCGTTCACTGCTGGTCAGCGCCGCCACCGTTTACAACGAATTCCGCCGACTGCGGCCCGATCTGCTCGACTGTTTATTTGACGCCATCGCCACCGACCGGCGCGGAGAAGTTCGCGAGGGCGAAAAGCCGTTTTTTACCATTCCGGTCTTCAGTTGGCACGCTGGGTTTCTGACCGTCATGTATCAGCGCCAGTACATCGATTCGGCCCGGCGTTTTCCCGAAGCCCCGAAACTTACCGCCCGCCATATCGAAGCGCTCGATCTGTTCGACAAACTGACCGACGATCCGCGGCTTCATTTCAGCATGCGGCTTCGGCCCGGCGATATGCAGTTCGTTTATAACCACAATCTTCTGCACGACCGGACGAGTTTCACCGACTGGCCGGAACCCGAACGAAAAAGGCACCTTTTGCGTCTGTGGCTTTCGGTGCCGGACGACAGGCCTCTGCCGGAGTGTTTTCGACAAAGATACGGAAGCATCGAGATCGGCGACCGCGGCGGGGTCGCGATCGGAAAAGTTGAGAGGTAGTTTTCCCGTTCGAAATGCGCGGATGAGAGTTCGGAAAGGCGAAAGAATAAGATGCCCGCTTTGATCAACGAATCCACAGACCTCTTGTTTCAGCCGGTCGTCGTTTCGATGTCAACTTTGATGTTTCGCCATTTGCCTTGATTGAATTTCCACACGCTGAGGGCGCATCGGGTGAGGTGTCCGGCCAGGATCGCCAGCCAGATATGATGCGGTTCGAGGGTGCTCAATTGCCGGATCACGAAACAGATGCCGAGCGGGATGATGACCTGCGAGATGATCGAGATAAACAGCGGGCTTCGGGTGTCGCCGGTTCCTTGCAAGCCTCCGGTGTAGGTCAGCGCCACCGAAACGAACAGGCCGGAAAGGCTCAGGATGCGCAAAAGGTGAACGCCAATTTCAACGACCGCCGGGTCGGTCATCCCGAAAACGGCGAGCAGTTTTTGCGGGAAAAAAAGAAAGAAGAAACCGACAAATGCCGCCCCGGCCAGGCCGAAACGGGCCGCCACATGAACGGCGGAACTCGACCGTTCGGGCTGTCCGGCCCCGAGATTCTGTCCGGCCACGGCCGCCGCCGCGCCCATCAAACCGACCGAAGTCCAGGTGATCAGCGAAAAAAGCTGGACGTAGGAAACGGCATAAACCGCCTGAGCGGCCGCGCTTTGGGCCAATGAGCCGACAAAAGAAAGCAGAAGAACGCCGCCGATGTTCATCGCGATTCCCTGAATACCGGCCGGGAGTCCGAACTTGAAAAGCTTTCTGATTACGTTAAAATCGGGCGCGTAGCCGTATTTTTGCCGGAGCGAGACGACCCAGCGGCGGTTCCATAAATTCCAGAAAGCGAAAACGGCGATCAAACCCGAAGCGAGGCAGGTTCCCATCGCCGCGCCTTTGGTTCCGAACGCCGGGATCGGTCCGACCCCGCCGATCAGAATGATGTTGAAGATCAGATTGAGAACGGTCATGGCGATGCCGAGGATCATCGGGGTTTTGGCGTCGCCGGCTGAACGCAACGCCCCGCTGAGCATAAAAAATATCATCATCCCGATGCTGAAAAGGAACATGATCCGCAGGTAGGGCAGGGCTTCGGCTCTGACTCCCGCCTCGGCGTTGACCAGATTAAGTAACCACGGCGAGGCGAAATATCCGACCGGGGCGATTATCCCGAGCGCGAGAAAGACGGCCGTCAGGAAGGCCTGATAAAATGTGCGGTCAACCTTTTCCTCTTCGCCCGCACCGGCAAAACGGGCTATCAAAATGCTCATTCCGGTAAAGATCGAAGCGACGAAAACGACGACGACCAGAAAGATCTGCCAGCTCACACCGATGGCGGCATTGCCCTTGAAACCGACGACGTTACCGACGACCACATGATCGACCATTCCTTGCAGTCCGCCGAAAACATTGGTCAGCATCGTCGGCCAGGCCAGTTTCCAGACGGCCCGGCCGAGCGGTCCTTCGACGATCGAACGGTCGTATCGGGAATTGACGGTCTTTGTCCCGGCATCAGCGACATCTTCTTTGGTTTCTAAGGCTTTGGCGGCGGCGGAATCTTTCATCGCATACTCTCGATTTTGGGATTGAACTGTAAGTATATCCGACTCCCCGACAAACGTCATACCTGAGAGTCGGCTTTTAGAAAACAGTCCGCGCCTAAAAATGAAGAGGGTCGGTTTTGATTGAAGGTCTCGGCGGTTTCTTCATCCCTTCGCCGATAAAAAAGGAGGTGTGCGGCGGTTGGTTGTAACCGACATTTTGCCAGGCGATCGACAGACGATATTGCGGGTCGTGCATGAAGGTGTAGAAACGCCGGTCGGTCGGGATGGTAGTCGTAAAAATCCTAAGTTCGCGGTTATTCGAAGTGCGGAAAATGACCTCTTCGCGCCAATCGCCGAAAATGTCCGCGCTCAAAACCGGAGTCGCCTTCGAACCGTTGTTGGACAGACAGCCTTCGGCCGTAAAAATGCGCTCCAGAGTTTCTTTTTCCCAGTTCCATTTGAAGATCGTGTTGCGGTCGAGCAGTTCGCTCAAAACGTCGCCGTCCCAGAAAATTCCGAAATTGCACGAACGCGGCATGTTTTCGGTGATGACTTCGCCTTTGGCGCTGAAAAGCCCGCGAACCCCGGCTCCGAAAACCCACGATTCGAAACCGGGATGGCGCGGGTCGATGTCGAGCGAAAGCCCGCGTCCCGGCCCCTCGCCGTCGGGGCCGGCCTTGATGGACGGTTTTTTCCAAAGAATCTCTCCCGTTCGCGCATCGCGGAAATGGGCTCCCGCATCATCAAATCTTTCCTGAATATCGAAGACTTCAAGGCCTGGCCGGCTCGGGTCGAGATCCGACAGGTGAAGCGCATCGCCGTGTCCCAGTCCGGTCGAATAAAGCCCTTTTCCGTCATCGTCCACGACCATCGCGCCGAAAACTATCTCGTCCCGCCCGTCGCCGTCAACGTCGCCGACGCTCAGGTTATGATTCCCCTGTCCGCGAAATTTTCTGTTTTCTTCGGATGAATCGCTGTCGAACGTCCAGCGCCGGACGAGTTTTTTACCCAGAAAATCCCAGGCCGTGATGACCGTCCGGGTGTAATAGCCGCGCGACATGATCAAGCTCGGTCGCCGCCCGTCGAGATAAGCCGCGGCCGCCAGAAAACGGTCGGCCCGGTTGCCGTAGCCATCGCCCCAGATGGCGTTCAGTTCCTCTCCGGTCGGATTCAATTTGGCCGGATGCCGGGGCGGAATAAAATCGGTCGTAAAGATCTCGGCTCCGGTCAAACCGTCAAAAACGGTCAGATATTCGGGACCGGAAAGGATTTTCCCGGTGACGTCTTGCCGCCGCCCGCCGCCTTCGGGGCGGTCAACCTCGACGATGGTTCCCTCCGGCGCGCGCCAGTCGGCCGCGGGGTCGCCGATGATCTTGCCCCGGCCGTCAATTGTTCCGTCGGCGGTTTTGCAGGCCAATTCGGCCCGGCCGTCGCCGTCCAGATCGTAGACTATAAACTGCGTATAATGAGCGCCTTCGCGGATGTTTTTGCCGAGATTGATCGTCCACAAAAGGGTCCCGTCCAGTTTGTAAGCTTGCAAAACAGGCTCGGTCGTCAAACCCGCCGATCCGTTGTCGCGGCCGCGTCCCGCCTGATGAAGAACGATCTCGTAATCTCCGTCGCCGTCCAGATCTCCGACCGAAGCGTCGTTCGGCGCGTAGCCTTCGGGCGTTTGCAGTGGAATCGACAGATATTGCCGGACTTCGGAATTGGCCGCCAAAATGAATTTCGGACTTTTTTCATTTTGCTCTTTTTTTCCCAAAACGGGGCGGACAAAATAGGAGTTGGCCTTTTTCAGATCCGCTTTTTCATCGATGAAAAACGTCACGTCGTCGATCGGCTTTTCGTTCAGGCGCAAAATTTTTCCGTCCGATTCCCGGTAAAGATTAAAAGCTATCCGGTCGGGATCGGTGCCGAGCATTCGCCATGAAATGAAGACCTTGCCGTCTCCCTGATTGATCGCAACGACGCCGCGGCTCAGTTTTTCCATCTGCCGCAAAACGGGTTTTTTGGCCATCATTTTTGTGGCCAAAAGGATTGCCAAAACGAACAGTGCAAGGGACAATAACTTCCGGTTTAATTTCATTTTCTAAAACCTTCGATTTAATCAGACCAGGGCGCTGGTTTGCGAACCCAGGCGTGTTTTTTCAGTTCGCCGAGCAGATCTTCGGGCAGAGCGCCTCGATCGCTGGCGGCGATGTTCGATTCGACGTGACTGATTTTTCTCATTCCGGGAATGATGGTCGAAACGGTTTCGTTGCTCAAAATAAAACGAAGAGCGGTTTCGGCCAGCGCCGCGCCTTCCGGGACGAGCGATTGAAGCGCGTCGGCCCGCTCAACGCTCGGGATCAGATTCTCTTCGGTAAAATACCGGCTCCGCCAATCGTCGGCGGGAAAGGTCGTCTCTTTTGTCAGATTTCCCGTCAGCGCTCCCTCGTCAAACGGCACGCGGGCGATGACGGCGACGTTCATCTCGGCGCAGGCCGGAAAAAGTTCGTCTTCCGGGTTCTGATCGAAAATGTTGTAAATGACCTGAACCGAATCGATCTTGCCGCTGCGGACCGCTTCCACCCCGTTCCAGGGTTCCCACCGGTTGATCGAGATTCCGCAGGCCGAGATCAAACCCTGTTTTTTCATTTCATCGAGTTTGTCCGACCAGCCGCTCTCTGCGGTCCAGTCATCGTTCCAGGTGTGGAGTTGCAGAAGATCGAAATGCTCCAGACCGGCGTTTTCCAAACTTTTATGCAGAAACTCCTCGATGTGTTCGGGCGGATAGCATTCTTCCAGAGAGTATTCCGGCAGGGTCGGATATTGCATGTTTTTCGGCGGAATTTTCGTCGCCGTGTAAATTTTCCGGTCCGGATTGGCGCGAACCAACTGACCGAGCAAATTTTCGCTCCGTCCGTCGCCGTAAACATAAGCCGTGTCAAAAAAATTAGAGCCCAGATCGACCGCTCGCTGGAGCGACCGCAAAGACTCTTTGTCGTCCGATCCGCTCCAGCTTCCCATTCCCCACATCCCGTAACCGATGTCGCTGACCTGCCAGCCCGTTCGGCCAAATTGTCTGTATCGCATAATTTCTCCCCTATTATTTAACAGCCCTTTACCGAACCGGCGCGTAAATTTCCGCTTCGACGATTCCCAAAATGTTTTTTCCGCCTTTGTCGGCGGAAGATTGCTGGTCGGGCGTTCCCGTAATTTCGATGATATTCCCGAAAGCATCGCGGTTTGACGCCTCGCCGTTTAGCTTGATGGTGACGCTTTTGCCCGAGGCGGGCGGAAAAGACAGAGTTACATAACCCAAACTTCGCGGAGTCGTACCTAAAAAGACCTCTTTGTCGTCAATCAGAATCTGAAGCGGATAACTCTGCGTTCGCCAACCGACGAGTTTTAGGACGACCTGATCGATCTTTTCGGTTTTTGCCAAATCGTATCTGATCCAGGCGTTTTCCGTTTTGCCGTCGCTCGACCAGTCCGATAATTCGTTGTCATCGAAACTCATTTTCGCTTTGCCGGAATTTGAGCCGGACGAAACATCGGCGATTTCGATGGTTCGGCGGGACATTTTGAAAGATTCGCCCGAAGGAGTCGCGCCGCGCGAAAGATTGACCGGCAAATTTTCCGAGAGGATTTCTGACGACAGACCGTTTTTTGCCGGGAAAGGTTTCGATTCGATTTCGATTTCCGCCGATTTCAAATTTTCGGCCGTCGCTTTCAAAACGATTTTTCCCGGATTGCGCGTCGAACGCAGAAGAACGCGATTGACGCCGTTTTCGACCGGAAGTGATTTTTTCAAAATGAAGTTGCCCTCTCCCTGCGCGATGCCTCCGCGCCACGTCGCTTCTCCCGAAAGCGAAAAATTTATCAGATTCAGCGCGACCGGATTTCTGTTTCCGTCTTTGTCCACAACTTCCGCGTCAACCAGCGCGATGTCCGCGCCATTCGCCAGAAAGCCGTTCGGCGATGTGCGCGGCGTTAAGCGGATCGCAAAAGCTTCGCCCGCGGTCTTCTTGACGTCTTCGGTAATTTTCTCACCTTTTGCGTCGTAACCGACGGCTTTGATTTCGCCCGATTGCCACGCGACATCATTGAAGGTGAAAAGAAAGCGATGGCTTTGACGGCCGAATCCGAGCGATTTTCCGTTGAGGAAAAGCTCGACTTTTTCGGCTGATGAAACGACGTAAATATTTTTCCTGACGCCCTCGTTATAATTCCAATGCCCGATGATATGGGTGTGCGGTTTTTCCGTTTCAACCCAGCCGTCCCACATCACCTGATGGGCGAAAAATCCGTCTTTCGGCAGGCGCACGGCATCGACTTCGCCGCTTCTTCGGTAATTTTCCGCGCCCCGATGGTGCGTGTTGGTGTCGGAAAAAATGATGTTGACGCCGCCCGAACTGACCCGTTTCCCCGTTCCCGGACGCGCTTCCCAGTAATCGAACCAACGAATCACGTTTTCGATCGCGTGGCTGTCCTGATTGCGGTTGTAGGCGCTGGCGTCCTGATTTCGATAAAGCGGCCCGTCGCCGTCTTTGTGATAGGGCGGTGAGAATTCGTCCCAATATTTTCGCAAACCCTCATCGCGCGAATATTCCATCGCCCACATCGGAATTCTCTCGCTTTTGTTGATGTAAAGCATCTCGCCGCCGTATTCGGCAACCCGCGAGTCGAGCATCTCGCGCGAACCGGCGGCCCGCCCGCCTTGAGGATCGTATTTATCGCGGATGGCTTTCATCTCGGCCATATGATCTTCGGAAATGCTTTCGTTTCCCGATTCGTAAAAAATCACGGACGGATTATTGCGATTGTAAATTACCGCGTCGCGCATCACTTCGACGCGTTGGTCCCAACGCCGGCCTTCAACGTCTTTTTCCGCATCTCCGGCCGGCATTGCTTCCAGAAGACCGACCCGGTCGCACGATTCGACATCCTGTTTCCAGGGCGTGGTGTGCATCCAGCGGACCAAATTGGCGTTCGATTCGACCATCAACCGGTTGGAAAAATCCGACAGCCAGGCCGGAACGGCCGAACCGAGGGCGACCCATTCGTTGGTCGTTCTCTGGGCGTAACCTTTTAATTGCAGAGTGCGGTCATTCAGCTTGAACAATCCGCCTCCGAATTCGGTTTTGCGAAATCCGGTCCGCGTCCTGACAGTATCGACCGCTTTGCCGTCAATTTTCAGGGTCGTGTAAACATCGTAAAGATAACCGTAGCTCCAACTCCAAAATTCGAGATCTTTCACTGCGGAAGACGCGGAAACACGTCGCGTTTCATTGGCCGAAAGCGTGTATTTTCCGCCTCCGAATTTTTTGATCGTTTTTCCCCGCAGATCTTTCAGAACCACTTCGTACTCAAAAGTTTTCGGCGCGGCGAATTCATTCTTGATTTCGGTTTCGGCGGTGATTCTCGCCCGCTTGTTCTTGATGTCGAAATCGGTCGCGTAAATATATGTTCCGGTTGTGCCGAGATTGGTGTAAAGCGGCAGTGTTTGATACAGCTTTTCCGTCACGTGCAAAAAAACATTTTTGTTGATGCCGCCGTAATTGGCGTTGAAATTTTTGTCCGACCATTGAAACTGCACGCCCGTCGCTTTTTCTTTATAATCCCACGAATTGTCGATCCGCACCGCGAGAAGATTCTCGCCCTCCGTCAAAAGTTCGGTGATGTCAAAACCGAAAGCCGTGATCCCGTTTTCGTGTCGGCCGATGAATTTGCCGTTCAGGTAAAATTCCCCGGCCTGCCTGACCCCCTCGAATTCGAGAAAAACTTTCTTATCTTTTGCATTGCCGGGCAGACGAAAATGCTTTCGGTACCAGGCCACTCCGGTCGAAAGATCGGCGATGTCTTTGCGAAAAGCGTCATCTTCGTTCCAGGCGTGGGGCGCGGTGACGATCTTCCAGTTCGCGTCGTCAAACTCGACCTTTTCCGCTCCCGCCGGGTCGCCGACGAAAAGCCTCCAATCAAGGTTGAAGTTGTATTTGACGCGGGGATTTTCGGCAAAAACGGCCACCGCCAAAAATAAAATGATTGAAATTGATTTGATGATTTTCATCTTTAACGACTCAATTTCCCAACGGTTTGACATCTGTTGCCAGCGGGCTGGCCGGCAAGGCAAATGATTCGACCGGATCGGGTTTTTTCGGATCGAACCGGGGCAGACCCTTGATCAAAAATTTCGCCAAAGGCAGATTTTGTTTTTTGATCTCGGCGGCGATCATCTTGGCCAGTTCGTACGCGCCGTAATTGTTGTGATGGGTGCCGTCGCCTTCCTTGAAAGCGGCGCCCGATCTTTCCCGACCCAAAGCCTCGTAAAAATCCTTGCTCAAATCGGTCAGATCGATCAGCGCTACCTTTTCTTCGCGCGCGACCTGACGGACCGCTTCCGGGTAATCGCCGTGCGAATTGGTGATTTTTTCATTCCCATCAAATGTCCGCCGGTGCATCGGGGTGATTAAAACGGGAACGCCGCCCTTGCGGCGGGTTTCTTCGACGAATTTTTTCAAACTCGCCTTATAGGTCGTCATAGCGCCGACCCCTTCGCCCTTTTCCTTTTCGTCGTTATGCCCGTATTGGATCAAAAGATAATCGCCCGGTTTGATCAGGCTCAAAACCTTGTCGAGCCGTTTGGCACCGAACGAACTCCTCAGCGATTCGCCCGATTCGGCGTGGTTGGCGATTGCGACCGTCGGGCGAAAAAAACGCGTCACCATCTGCCCCCAACTGGCGTAAGGCTCGCGCGGTTGGTCGCAGACGGTCGAATCGCCGAGCAGAAACACGGTCGGCAGATCTTCCGCCTTTTCGATCTCGACGGCGGCGACCGACGGGCGCGAATTATTGAATTCGAGCGTCAGTTTTTCATCCCACGCCCACCATTCCGTCGTTTTCTCCCGCTCCTTTAATTTCACCTCGCCGCCCCCCGCGATCTGCGGAGTCCGGACGTTGACGATAAAGGTCTTTCGGACGAATCCGCCTTTTTTCGTCTCGATCTCTTCGAGCATCAAACGCCTGAGTTCGGCCTTGACGGTCGTTTTTGTTTCCCGGCTTTTATCGCCGAATGTGATCGTGACCCGGTAATTGCCCTCGGGAACGGCGACGGAAAAATAAAACGGTTTGTCGCTCGCGCAAAGATCCGAGAACAAAAGGTTTTTGCCGCCCCGATCAATGCATTCAACCGTCGCGCCCGGCTCAAACCCGTAGCCTTTTTCCTTATTGTAAATATCACTGGCCTCAATTTGTTTGAAATCTTTCGCCGCTCTTCCCGGGCCGAAGTCGAATTTCCAGACCTTTTGCGAGAAGGCGACATTGGCCAGAACAAATGGAAACAGGATGAAAATAAAAAATCTGAATCTCATAGTTTTAACGAAGTTTTGTTTCCGGCGGACCGAAATAAATCGGCTTTAATTTGCCCGAATGAAAAATGATCTTGTCCAGAACGACGCCCGTATCGACGGCGAAGATCTTTAAAATATGCAGTCCCGCATCGAGTTGAAAGCGGCTTTTCCCGATGATCGTCTGCCTTTGCGAAGCGATCTCAAAGATGTGGTCTTGCGCGAGGATCAATATGGAAAACACAGACATAATGAGAGGCAGAAAGACGCACCTTCCGCGCCTTTGCTTATTGTCATCTTTTTTCGGCAATAAACTTATCATCAGGGTTTTTTCGGTTTTTTGTCGTCGGCATTGACGCCTTCATCAATGTCGGGCGAAGCCGATTTGCTCCTTTTATACTCCGTATCTTCCGCGTCATCCGTCAATTTCGGGCCGGTATGAATGACGGCCACGTCGGCGAGCGCCGTAACCTTGTCGTTGCCGAAACCCGAAAGCGAAATCAATTTGATGAATTTGGCCGACACGATCCGGCCGAAATCAATTGTTTGCGGATCGAAGGTCGAAACCAGCCGGCCGCGTTTGAGGTCCTTCCAGTTCGTCTGATCGTCGCTCGTTTGAATCAGATAATCCCGGATGTCCCCCTCGTGTTCGCGATGATTCTGGCGCGGCATAACAATCAGACCGGAGAAGGCAACGGCCGCCGGGAATTCGATCACGAGTTCCTGTTTTTGCCGTTCGGCATCTCGCTGATTTCCGACCAGCCAGAAGGTGTTCGGGTCGCCGTCGATGGCACTGGCCGCATCGCCCGCCCCTGCGGCTTTGGCATCGAGTTTTTTCATCACGCGAGTGTCGAACAGGATCTCCCGAAAATTTTCGGGTGAAATCGACACCTGCGGATCGAACCGCTCGCTCCCCATATAATCGAGGATCGATTTTCTCAGTTGGCGGGCGACAATTCTGTTTTCGAGATCATTTTCCAGATCCGCGCCTGAAACCATTAATTTTCCGCGTCCGACTCTGGCTTCAAAGATCAGACCGAGTTTGTAATTGCGGTTCCAATCGTCGATCGGTTGAACGATCGGCCCGAGATTTTGAGGCAAACGGTCGAGATTCACCGCCCGCGCGTTTTTGACGATCTCCGTCCACTGCCAATCGGAAAACGATTCGGTCGGAAACTCAGACAGGGCAGGATGTTTGCGGTCGATCCAAAGACCGAGCATCCGCGACCAGGCCGGATTCATCAGCCGGTTCCAGAAAACCGGAACGGTGTCGAGCGGCGGGCTGGTCCAGTCGAGATCAAATTTGCGGGGCAGATAAAGAACCTTGCCGCCCTGTTTGAGTTTGGCTTCGGCCTCGTCCCAGGAGCGGGTGATGAAGACATTTTTCGATTCGGTTTCCGAACTTTCGGCCGGATAAACCCAGAAATTCCAATCGTTCTCAAATCGGGTGTCTTTTAATCCGACGATCAGGCGGTATTGTTCGGGCGCGGACAATTTGGAAAGATCGGCTTCGATCCGGCCGAGCGGGACGTTTTTGCCGATCGGAATCGGGCGGGCGGGGAATTGGCCCTCGGCGACCGTTTTTCCGTTTTTCCCGACAATTTTCCAGTAGGGGATCGCCGCCTCGATCGCCTCCGCGCCGAAATGGGCGATCTCGGCTTCGACCGAAAATTTTTCATCGCTCGAAAAAGTGCGCTTCAAAAGCCGGGCCAGCGGGACGGTTTCGTTGTTAAAGCGCCGGAATTCCTTGGCCGAGACGTAACTTTTTTCCTCCCAGAACGGATCGAGCAGACCGACCAATGCCGTGCCCTGGCCGAGATAATCGTGCAGATCGAGAAGTTGAAAACCATCGAGTCCGGGAGTGCGCAGATTGGCCTCGATCTCTTCTTTGTAACAGGCCAGCTGGAATTTTCCCGAAGCGTAAGCAAAATCTTTGTTTTTGCCCAGAACGCCCTTTTCCCGGGCGGAATCGCGGTAGATGTCGTAATTTCCGGGACGCAGATAACCGGTGAATTTTTTGATCACATCGAAATCGGGATAAGCCACCCATTGACCGAGTTCGTGCGAGAGGACCGGAATCTTTATTTCTTCCAAAGATTTTCGGTAATCTTTGCCGAACCAGGCCGTGTTGCCGCGCAGCATTTTGGGGCCGATCCTCTGCATCACCAGATAATCGGCGCCCTCGGCCAGATCGGGAACCTCGCGTTCGGTATGGCCGGTTCCGTTGGTGTAAAGCCGTCGCGGGTCCGTCTGACGATAATGAGCGATCCATTTATCGAACGCTTCTTTCCAGTGGCCTTTCGGTTCGTTGCTCGGAGAAAGAAGCAGAAACGAGGGGTGATTGCCGTAGGCGCGGATCATCCGATCGGTTTCATCGTAAAGCATTTTTTCCATCGGCGTTCCCGGCGAAACCTCGTTCCACATTCCGGGTTCTGGCTGAAGATAGATCCCCAATTCGTCGGCGGCCTGAAAAGCGGCTTCCGGCGGACAGAACGAATGGAAACGGATGTGATTGATGCCCCATTCCTTGTTGATTCCAAAGATTTTTTTCCAGTAGGCGAGATCGGTCGGCGGGTAGCCGGTCAGCGGGAAATCGCCGCCGTGATGCGTTCCCCGGAAATAAACCGCCCGTCCGTTCAAATGAAATTCGTTGCCGACGGCCTTAAAATCGGCAAAACCGAAGGAGAGTTGACGGAAATCCTCGCCGGTTTCGCTTTTCAGGCGGAGGTCGATCTTGTAAAGCGCGGGATGAAATTCGTCCCAGTTTTGAGCGTTGGGAAAATCGAGCCTTATCTCCGCCGCTCCGCCGTTTTCGTTCCACGAAACGGAAGAATCCTTTCCATTGGCATTGATGATTCCGCTTCCGGCTTTGGAAGTGTTTGTGCCGATCTTGATCTTTACGAGGACGGTTTTCGGATCTGAGGTTTTTCCTCCTTGGGAATAAATCTGCGCATCTTCCATCCAGACATTTGGTGTTGCGCGAAGTTCGATGCGGCCGACGATGCCGTTCCAACTTTGTCCGAGAGAGTCCGAAACGCTGTGCGCGTCGGGGCGGTAGTTCATCACCATCCGGTTATCGACGCGAACCGAAAGACGATGTTTTCCGGCGCTTAAATTTCCCAGATCGAATTCGTGCGGCGCCACCAGCGAATTGTTCGATCCGCTTTTTTTCCCGTCGACCCAGACGGTCGATTCCCAGTGAGGTCTCTCCAGAAAAAGAACTACGCGCTTGCCCTGCCAGTCGGCGGGAATTTCGATCTTCTTTTGGTACCAGGCGACGCCCGTATAATGTCTCGGCGGTTGAGCAAGAAAGGGAACCTTGACTTTTCCCGGAGCGATGTAGCTCAGATAATCTTCGCGCTGAAACCAGTTTCGGTCGTAAAGCGACAGGACCCATGGCGTGGAGACGCTTATCTCGTTGCCGAATCCCTGCGATTGAAGGATGCCCGGCAGAGAAATTTTCTCGGGCAGGTTGTGGTCAAACCAATTTCCTGAAACCCCTTCATCGGTCGCATCGAGCGCGAAATTCCAGTTGCCCGCCAGATCCAGGATTTCAGCCGGTTTTACCTCGGAAGCCGGAAATAAAATCAGCCACAAAACAAAGGGAATATAAGCGAATAGATTTTTTTTCATCGGTTTTGCCGCCCAATCCAATTTCGGAAAGATGATCACCTTAACAGGCCCATTTGATCGCTTAACCGGTGAACAAAATCGGTTAAGCGATTTTCGCCACTACGAAAGTCTGATCCGGCAACTTCCCGCCGGGGCGATTTTAATCTGATAGAGCGAAAAATTTTGTTTGCAATTTTCCCTTGAATAAGTTAAATAAAACTATTCAATAACAAAATTGGTCTATCCAATTAATTAAGTAAAATTTAATTGGTAAAAATAAAAATAATTTGTTATTGTCTCTATTGCAAGCTTGGTTAAGCGGTTTACCAAAAAATAATTCATTTGTTTTCGCCGGAAGTTCTACAAGTGAATTGTTTAAAACGGGCAAAATTTTTAACCGGCAAAATTCAAATTTAATCAGGAAACAATTATTCAGCAATCTTATGAGCGAACAGCAACAACAGAAATCGAAATACAAATTCGTCAAATATCTCTGGCGCGACGAGGATCTTGAGGGTCTGGACGGCGTTGACCGTTTGGTTTATCGTTCGAATCGTCTCGGCGACGATCTGACTTTGACCAACACCGGTGGCGGCAACACTTCTTCGAAACTGATGGAAAAGGACCCGTTATCGGGTGATGAGGTCGAAGTTCTCTGGCTCAAAGGCTCGGGCGGCGATCTGAGGACGGCAAAGCGCGACGGTTTCGCCTCGCTTTATCTCGACAAAGTCCGCGCCATGAAACCCATCTATCGGAATGATCCCGAGAACGGACCGAAAACCGAGATCGAAGATGCGATGTACCCGATGTATTCTCATTGCGTTTTCAATCTCAATCCGCGGGCCTGTTCGATCGACACCCCGCTTCACACTCTGGTTCCCTACAAACACGTTGATCATCTGCATCCGAACGCGGTCATCGCCGTCGCCGCTTCGGTCAATCAGGAACGTTTGACCAAAGAGATCTACGGCGATGAGGTGATCTATATTCCGTGGCAGAGACCCGGTTTTGACATCGGTCTCAAGATCGAGCAACTCATTAAGGAAAATCCGAATGCCAAAGGGATCCTTCTCGGGCATCACGGAATGAGTTCGTGGGACAATGACGACAAGACCTGTTACGAAACCGCGCTCGAGATCATCGACCGGGCGGCTCAATATATCGAATCGCACGACAAGGGCGAGGAGACCTTCGGCGGTCAGAAATATCAGGCTCTCGATGACGAAACCCGGCGAAAACTGCAAACCGAGATCATTCCCTTCATCCGCGGACAGGTGTCGATCTACAAACGATTTGTCGGAACCGTTCAGGACGACTCGAAGATGCTCCGATTCGTCAATTCTACGGACGGCCTCCGGTTGGCCGAACTGGGAACATCTTGTCCGGATCATTTTCTGAGAACCAAGATCAAACCTCTGTTCGTCAACTGGAATCCGGAAACCGGCAACGTCGAATCACTGAAAACAGCCATTTCCGAAGGCCTTGTACAATACAGACGAGATTACGAAGATTATTACAATCGTTGCAAACACCCGGATTCACCGGCGATGCGCGACCCGAATCCGACCGTCGTTCTGATCCCGGGACTGGGCATGATCGCCTGGGGCAAGAACAAGTCGGAATCGAGAGTTACAGCCGAGTTTTACAACTGCGCCATCGAGGTGATGCGGGGAGCCGAGGCGATCGATGAGTACGAAGCGATGGATCAGCAGGAGGCTTTTGACATCGAATACTGGTTGTTGGAAGAGGCCAAACTGCGGAGGATGCCGCCCGAGAAGGAACTCGACCGGCAGATCCACGTCATCATCGGAGCCGGTGCGGGGATCGGACGGGAGGCGGCACATCGGCTTGTCAAGGAAGGAGCGCACATCGTTTGTGTCGATCTCAATGAAGCGGCCGCCAGGGAAACCGCCGAAGAGATCATCGACAAATACGGACCGGGGATCGGAGTGGCCGGAAGCGGAATCTCAAACTGCGGAGTGGCGATCGGTTTGGGATGCGACATGACGGATCGGGAATCGGCGCGGGAGATGTTTGAAAAGGTGATGCTGGCCTACGGAGGAATTGATGCGGTGATCGTAACGGCGGGAGTATTCGTGCCGCCGGACAAAACCGGAAGAGTCGAAGACGATAAATGGGATTTCACGTTCGGGATCAACGTCAAGGGAGCATACATCGTGGCGGATGAGGCCTATCAGATCTTCAAAAAACAGGGTTTGACCGGCAACATCATATTGACGACGAGCGCCAATGCGGTGGTGGCGAAGAAAGGAAGTCTGGCGTATGACACATCGAAAGCGGCAGCCAACCACCTGACGAGAGAATTGGCGATCGAGATGTCGCCTCTGGTGCGGGTCAATGCCGTGGCACCGGCGACGGTCGTCAAGGGAAGCACGATGTTTCCGAGAGATCGGGTGATGGCCTCATTGGCGAAATACGAGATAGCGTTCGAAGAAACGGAGGAGACGGAGGCTTTGACGGAGAAGTTGTCAAACTTCTACGCCAAACGCTCTTTGACGCAGACGCCGATCGAGCCGGAGGATCAGGCGGAGGCGATCTTTTTGCTGGTTTCGAAACGTCTCGGCAAGACGACGGGACATGTCATCCCGGTCGATGGGGGCTTGGCCGACGGATTTATGCGCTAGAATCTGAAGGCGAAATCTTTCCGTTAAAAGAAAGAAAATCTGTCAAAACTGACGCATAAATCTACTGAAAAGTAACTTGAAATAAAGACTTTCCGGGTTTGGTCTGCAAAAGCTTCGGCTCAAAACCCGGAAAAAAGAAACTCATTAACCTTGCCGATCTGACTTGTTTTACGGGTCGGCTTTGACAAGTAACGACGTTCACTCGAGGACAGCGACAGCCCGTTCAAAAAGCGATAAATGATTTCTTCGGATCACCTCATTTTTGCCTCTTGCTAAACGGACTGTCGCCGGCTTTCGTGGATCTGACTGCTCTATAACGCCTTTTCCCGCAGATCAGATCCAGGGCTTTTTCTGGTCGCCTGCAAAAGGTGTGGCCTTAAGGAATAAACGAAATGTCAACAAATTTTGAGATTGAACAAGATTTTGTCGCCGAACAAAATGCCGTAGCCCGCGATTTTCTGGCCGAAGATTATGAATATCTGGCCAAAAAACTGGAGCGGAAAAACATTGAAATTGAAGATCTGATCGAAAAGTTACAAGACTTTCAGATCGCTGTTCCGTCATGGGGGGTCGGGACCGGCGGAACCCGTTTTGCCCGTTTTCCCGGACGGGGCGAACCGCGCGATATTTACGAGAAACTCGAAGATTGCGCGACCATTAACAATCTCGTTCGCTCGACCGGCGCCGTCTCTCTTCATATTCCCTGGGATAAGCCGGAAGATGCCCGGGAACTCAAATCCTTCGCCGCAGATCTCGGCCTAAATTTCGATGCGATGAACTCGAACACTTTTCAGGATCAGCCCGATCAGGAATTTTCTTACAAGTTCGGAAGCCTCTCGCACGCGGAAAGAAACGTTCGCCGACAGGCCATCGAACATAATCTCGAATGTATCGAGATCGGCCAAAAGATCGGTTCCAGGGCTTTGACGGTGTGGGTCGGCGACGGCAGCAATTTCGCCGGACAGATCAACTTCCGATACGCGCTCGAAAATTATCTCGAATCGATGAGAGAGATCTACTCGGCCGTTCCCGACGACTGGCGTTTGTTTATCGAGCATAAATTCTACGAACCGGCCTTTTATTCGACCGTCATCAACGATTGGGGAACGAATTACATCTGCGCCCGCGAACTCGGCGATCGGGCCTTTTGTCTGGTCGATCTCGGTCATCACGCTCCGAACGTCAACATCGAACAGATCGTCTCCAGATTGATCCAGTTCGGCAAACTCGGAGGATTTCATTTCAACGACAGCAAGTACGGTGATGACGATCTGGACACGGGATCTGTCAAACCGTTTCAGCTTTTCCTGATTTTCAACGAGTTGGTGGATGCGGAGCTGAGCGGACTGCCGAATTTCGATCCGGCCTATATGCTGGACCAATCGCACAATCTGACCGATCCGATCGAATCTTTGATGATGAGCGCGACGGAGGTCGTCCGGGCTTACATTCAGGCGCATCTGGTTGATCGAGGAAGACTTTTGGAAGCCCAGCAAAAAGGCGATGCGATCATGGCGCTGGCGACATTAAAAGAGGCCTTTATGACGGACGTTTCGCCGATCCTGGCGACGGCCCGCGAGCGCCACGGCGGGGCGATCGATCCGATAGCGGTTTATCGGGCGAGCGGTTACAGGAATGAAAAGGAAAAAGAGCGTCCGGCTCAATTCGGCATTTCGGCCGGGATCGTCTGATGATTTATCAATCAACATTTATCATCAAAACACAGGTCAGATTAAATAATTCCGGTGAAAAATGGTAAGTGGTGTCGATGATAAATGATGAATGATGAATGATAAATGAAAACGTCTACATCGCGGTTGATCTCGGCGCCGGAAGCGGAAGGGTTTTTCTTTGCGAACCGGGCGAAGCGGAATTTTTGCTCGAAGAGATCCACCGTTTTACTTATCCGCCGCGGGAGGAGAGCGGACATCTGCGTTGGGATTTTTTGAAGATCTTCGCTGAGATAAAAACCGGTCTCAAAAAGGCGGCCCGGCGCGCCCAAACGCTGAACCGGAAAATTCACAGCATCGGCGTGGACAGCTGGGCGGTTGATTACGGGCTTTTGGACGAAAGGGGAAATTTACTGGCCGATCCGGTTTGCTACCGCGATTCGCGAACCGACGGGGCGATGGAAAAGATTTTCGCCGCGGTGCCGCGACCGGAGATATTTGAAAGAACGGGTATTCAGTTTTTGAACTTCAACACGATTTTTCAGTTTTCGTCCGAAGGCGAAACGCTCGAAAAGGCCGACCGGTTACTGCTTTTGCCGGATCTGATAAATTATTTTCTGACCGGAACGGCCGCCGCCGAATATACCAATGCGACGACGACCCAACTGGTCAATGCCGAAACGGGAAACTGGGATTTCGAATTGCTCGAAAAGCTGAATTTGCCGAAAAACATTTTGCCCGGAATCGTCCCGGCGGGAACGGATCTCGGGTTTCTGAAACCGGACGTCGCCGCCGAATTAAACCTCGAAGATGTTCGCCTCGTTGCCCCGGCCACGCACGACACCGGAAGCGCCGTGGCGGGCGCGCCGCTGGAGGAAAATTGGGCTTATATTTCTTCGGGGACCTGGTCGCTGGTCGGCGTGGAACGCGACCGGGTTTTGATAGGCGACGAGGTGGCTCGCGAAAATTTCACCAACGAAGGCGGCGTTTTTGGCACGATCAGATTTTTGAAAAATGTGATGGGACTCTGGATCTTCGAATCCTGCCGCAAAGAGTGGCAAAAAATGGGTTTTCCGGCCGATTACGAGACTTTGCTCGAAGGGGTCGGCGCAATCGAAGAGTTTTGCGGTTTTATTTTTCCGGACGATCCGCGGTTTTTGAATCCGCCGGATATGCTTGCGGCCATCGCCGGACAGCTGAAGGAAAGCGGTCAGCGATTTGAAAAAGATCCGGTGTTCATCACAAAGATCATCCTTGATTCGCTGGCTTTTCGCTACGCTTCCGTGATTGCCGCGATCGAAAAGCTGACGGACGGGCGAATAGCGGGAATCCAGATCATCGGCGGCGGAGGACGCAACGATTATCTCAATCGGATGACCGCGACGGCCAGCGGGAAACCGGTCAAAGCCGGACTCGTCGAAGCGACCGTTACCGGAAATTGTTTGGTGCAGGCGATCGTGGCGGGGCGTTTTGCCGATTTGCCGGAGGCCAGAAGATACGTGGCGGAAAATGTACATTTGAATAATTTCGCCCCTCTGGTTTCAGAGAAAACGGAAGCGGCACGGGGCGATTATGCGAGGATCGAGAGAGGGTTTTTGAGCGAAACGGCCTCCGCCAAAACATAATCAACGATTTGAAAGATCCCCTTCCGCAGTGATCTTGTCGCCGGAACAAAATGTTTGGGCTGTCATTGTCAATTGGTGAAAAAAAAACGCGCCCATTATCAAATTGACAGAGAGGGAAAAAACGAACCATTTGAATTTATGAATGTTTTCACGCCGATCAGAATTTTCGCCTTCGTCCTTTTGTGCGTTTTTTCCGTTTTCGCGCAAACCGCCGATAAGCTGATCTGGTTCGCTGCTCCGGCGGAAAGATTCACTGAAAATTTGCCTCTCGGCAACCGTCGGCTTGGGGCGACGGCCTGGGTCGCCGAGATGCTTCTGCAAAACCACGACGAAACGATCCGCCTTCTTCCGGCTGTGCCCGATGCCTGGCCCGAAGGAAGCGTCAAAGGTCTGGCGGGGCGGGGCGGGTTTGTGGTTGACATGGATTGGAAGAACGGCAAACTGACCGAGGCGAGGATTTTTTTCCGGCTCGGCGGAAACGCCAAAATTAGTTATGCCGAGAAGGCGATTGAACTGGAGACCAAAAAAGGAGGATCGTATCGGTTGGTCGGCGATTTTGGGAAAAAATAATGAAAAGAGCGGTTTTTACAATTATTCTCGGCCTTTGTTTTACGGTTTTCGCTTTGGCGCAGACGAAATCCGAAAACAAGCCGACGCTTTATCTGGTCGGGGATTCGACCGTAAATAATTCCGGCGAGGATTTTCAGGGCTGGGGAAATGTGATCGGCGAATATTTCGATCAGACCAGGATCAATGTCATCAACCGGGCGCGCGGCGGACGAAGTTCGCGCACCTTTTACACCGAGGGCTTGTGGCAACAGGTGGCCGATGAACTGAAAAGCGGAGATTTCGTTTTGATCCAATTCGGACACAACGACGGCGGACCGATCGACAGGGAAAAATTTCGCGGTTCGATCCGCGGGATCGGCGAGGAAACCAGAGAAATCACCGGGCAAAACGGAAATCCCGAAACGATTCACAGTTTCGGCTGGTATTTGCGGAAATTTATCAGCGATGCCAAAGCCAAAAAGGCGTTTGTCGTTCTGCTGTCGCCGATTCCGCGCAATATCTGGAAGAACGGCCGGGTCGAAAGAGCCGGCGAAAATTACGGCAAGTGGTCGCGTCAGGTGGCCGAAGGGGAAAAGGTTTTCTTCGTCGATCTGAATGAGATCACGGCCCGAAAGTATGAAAAGATCGGCGCGGAAAAAGTCGCCGCCGAATTTTTCACGACCAAAGACCACACCCACACTTCGCCGGCCGGAGCGCGATTGAACGCCGAATCGGTCGTCGAAGGATTGCGGGGTTTGAAAAAAAATCGCTTGAAGGAATTTATAAAGAACGAAAAGGAAAAAGCGGTCGGCGGCCGAATAAAAGCGCCATCTTTCACTTTTTCACCTTTTCGCTTTTTCACTTGAATGCTGTGAAGGTAACGCTTTTTATAACTTGTCTGGTCGATCAGCTTTGTCCGCAGGTCGGCGTGGCGACGGTCGAGGTTTTGCGCCGCGCCGGTTGCGAAGTCGAGTTTGACGAACGTCAGACCTGTTGCGGGCAACCGGCTTTTAATACCGGATACCGACGGGAGGCGAGAAAATTTGCCGAGCGTTTGATCGGGATTTTTGAGGAATCCGATGCGGAGGCGATCGTCTGTCCTTCGGGTTCCTGCACGGCGATGATCAAACATTTTCACGAGCTTTTTCCCGAAGATCGGGGTTGGCGGCAAAGGGCCGAAAAAATTGCGGAAAAGACGCATGAGTTGAGTTCGTTTCTGTTCAATATTTTGAAAATAGAAGATGTCGGCGCCGGGTTTGCGGGAAAACTGACCTGGCACGATGCCTGCCACGGGTTGCGCGATTTGAAGATCAGGGACGAGCCGCGAAGGCTTTTGCGGAGGGTTGAAAAGGCAGAGTTCGTCGAGATGAAAAAATCCGATGTGTGTTGCGGTTTCGGCGGAACTTTTTCGGTCAAGTATCCGGAAATTTCGGCGGCGATCCTGAAAGAGAAGATCGAGGCCATCGAGGAGAGCGGAGCGGACACGGTCGTCGCCTGTGATGCCAGTTGTCTGATGCAGATCGGCGGAATGTTGTCGCGCAGGAAATCGCGGATCGAGGTAAGACATATTGCGGAGATTTTGACCAGTCAGGAATGAATAATGAATCAATTTGCTTCCGAAAATTTTGACCGGAATGCCCGGGCGGCGTTAAAGGACGAGACGCTTCGCGGGGCGCTGAAAAACCTGGCCGATACCTTCGGCCAGCGGCGCCGGACGGCCATTTCTTCGGTTGAAAACTGGGAAGCCCTCAGGGAAAAGGCCCGTTCGATAAAGGATAAAACGCTTCTTTCGCTCGACAAATATCTCGAACAGTTCACCGAAAAAGCCGAAAAAGCCGGGGCACAAATCCATTGGGCCATCGACGGGGGCGAGGCCTGCCACATCGTTTCAGAACTGATCAAGGAGCGCCATGCGACCCGGGTTGTCAAATCCAAAAGCATGGTCACCGAAGAGATCCACTTAAATAATGCGCTCGAAAAAGGCGGGATCGATCCGGTCGAAACCGATCTCGGCGAATGGATCATTCAACTGGCCGGGGAAACTCCTTCGCACATCGTCGTCCCGGCGATCCACAAAACCAAACGTCAGATCGCCGATCTGTTCGTCGAAAAGGTCGGGATCGAACCGACCGAAGATGTCGATGTTTTGACCGGAACGGCGCGACGGTTCCTGCGCCAAAAATTCGCCGAAGCGGAGATCGGCGTCAGCGGGGTGAATTTCGGCGTGGCCGAAACCGGAACCATTCTGATCCTTGAAAACGAGGGCAACATCCGTTTGACGACCGGACTCCCGAAAACCCACATCGCCGTGATGGGGATCGAAAAGATAATTCCGAATTTCGCGGATCTGGACGTTTTTTTGAAGTTACTGCCGCGTTCGGGAACCGGACAAAAACTGACGACCTATCAGTCATTGATCACCGGAGTCAAGCGCAAACCGTCGGATGAAGGTCCGGAAGAATTGCACATCGTTTTGCTCGACAACGGTCGCTCCAGGATGCTCTCACATCCGGTTACGAGGCAGTCTCTGGCCTGCATCCGGTGCGGGGCCTGTCTGAACGCCTGTCCGGTATATCAGGCGGTCGGAGGACACGCGTACGGTTCGGTGTATCCGGGGCCGATCGGAGCCGTGATAACGCCGCAACTTGTCGGGATCGAAAAGACCAAACAACTGCCGTTCGCTTCGAGTTTGTGCGGGGCGTGCCGCGAGGTTTGTCCGGTGAAGATCGACATTCCCGCGCTTTTGCTCCACTTAAGAGCCCGGATCAACGACGGCGAGGCCGACGGGATAAAGGCGGAAAGCGGGCCGAAGGGAAAAGCGGCCGAGCGATTCGCCTTTGGAGTTTACGCTCTGGCCTGGTCAAAGGCGGGCATCTACCGGCTCGGGACAAAAACGGCCCGCCTGTTGCAGAAGTTCGTGGCGAAAGACGGAAAGATCGGCGAGATCTCGGGCCTTCTGGCGAAGATCGCTCCGCCGCTCGGCCATTGGACCGAGTTTCGCGACGCGCCGACGGTGGCGCCGAGGTCTTTCAGAGAAATTTGGGAAGAGGAATTAAAGGAAAAGTAAAGGATTTTGAGCAAAGAGACCGACACGGCAAAAGCTTCGATTTTATCCGCCATCCGTCAGAATCTGGCGGCCGGGGCGGCCTTTGATGAGGCGTATCTGGAACATCAACCGGAAGAGGAAAAAGATCAATTTTCGCCGACGGTTTCGGTCGCTTCAGGCGACGAGAATTTAGTCGAAATGTTTTGCGAAAACCTCCGTTCGGTCGGCGGAATTTGCGAGACGGTTCCCGACAGGTCGCAAGCGGCAAAGGCGGTCGAAAAGATCATCGACCAGACGAAAGCGGAGAAAATGGCCGTTTCGGATTCCGAATTGATAATTGAGATCAGCGGTCAACTCAAATCGAAGGCGGAAATTTTGCGATGCGCTTCGAAGGAAAAACTGTTCGAATGCGATCTGGGGATGACTGGAGCGCAGTTGGCCGTGGCCGAAACCGGAACGCTGGTCATTGAATCCGACAGAGAGTTTAACCGCCTGACTTCTCTGGTTCCGCCGGTTCACGTTTGTCTTTTGGAAACGGGAAAGATCCGCCGGACGATGGGAGAAGCGCTGGAAATTTTGAAAAAGGATCTGAGCCGCAGCATCACTTTTATAACGGGGCCGTCGCGGACTTCGGACATCGAACTGACGTTGGCCATCGGCGTTCACGGTCCGGCCCGGCTTTTTGTGATCTTGATCGACGAAAAAAAATGAGCGTTCTCTTGGAAGCAGAAAATATAACCAAATCCTACGCCGGAGTGCAGGCATTAAGATCCGCTTCGTTCGAATTGCGCTCGGGCGAGGTTCACGCTCTGGTGGGCGAAAACGGGGCGGGTAAATCGACCTTTATCAAGATCATGACCGGAGCGGTCGAGGCGGACGGGGGCCGTTTGGAGATCGGGGGAAAGCGGGTCGAGGAAAATTCGCCGACCTTTGCCAAATCGCTCGGCGTGGCGGCGATCTATCAGCAACCCGCGCTTTTCCCCGAATTGTCGGTGGCGGAAAACATCGCGCTCGGATTGGAAAAATCCGGCTGGTTCGGGCGGGTCAACTGGAAAAAACGGCACGCTCGGGCCGAAGAACTGCTGGCCGAGGTCGGCGCGAAGATCCGTCCGGAAACCGAGGCCGGCGAACTGACGATGCCGCAGCAACAACTGGTCGAGATCGCCCGGGCGCTCGGGGCGAATGCCAAGATATTGATCCTCGATGAGCCGACCGCATCGCTTTCCGAAGAGGACGCCAACAATCTGTTCCGGGTCATCCGCAGTTTGAAGGCGAAGGGCGTCGGGATGATCTACATTTCGCACCGGTTGGAGGAATTGCCGGAGATCGCCGACCGCGTGACGGTTCTGCGCGACGGCGAAACGATCGAAACGCGGGAAATGGCGGATGTCGACCGCGAGGAGTTGATCCGTCTGATGGTCGGGCGCGACCTTTCGCAGATCTTTCCGAAAAAGGAGGTCGAACTCGGCGAGGTCGTTCTGGAACTGAAAAATCTGGGTTATCGCAAGGCCGGGGTCAAAAACATCAATCTGACATTGCGGGCCGGAGAGATCGTCGGCATCGCCGGACTGGTCGGAGCCGGAAGAACCGAGTTTGCGCGGGTCGTTTTCGGGCTGGACGAAGCGGATACGGGCGAGATCCTGCTCAACGGAAAATCGATCCACAACACCCATCCGCGCGACGCAATCCGCAACAAGATCGCCTATTTGCCCGAAGATCGCCGCAAACACGGCGTGATTTTGGATCTGCCGGTCAGCACCAATATCACGCTCGCTTCGCTGAAAATTTTGTCGGGCAAATTCGGGCTCAATTTTGACAGGGAAAAAGAACTGGCCGCCGAATACACCCGGCGTCTGGGCGTCAAAACACCTTCGATCCACGATTCGGTTTCGACGCTTTCGGGCGGAAACCAACAGAAAGTCGCGCTCAGCCGGTGGCTCATTACCAAGCCTTCGGTTTTGATCCTGGACGAACCGACGCAAGGCATCGACGTCGGCGCAAAATCGGAGATCCACGCTCTGATGACCGAACTGGCCGGACAGGGCGTGGCCATTCTGATGATCTCATCGGAATTGCCGGAAATCCTCGGGATGAGCGATCGGATCGCCGTCATGCACGGCGGAACGATCGTCAGGATTCTGGGTCGAAAAGAAGCGACGCAGGCCGATGTTTTGGCTTTGGCTTTGGGACATACGAACGGAGGCGAGGCCAACGGAGCGCACGGGTGAGAATGCGCAGATCGGATCGAAAACGGACGGATCGCCCGCTTTCGGCGGAGATCGTTGGCGGAAAAAATATCGAATGAACTTCAATCGCTACAAAAGAGAGCTTTCAGCGGCCATCGCCTATCTGGCTTTGCTTCTGGCGGTCGGTGTGGCCGCGCCGGCGTTTTTCGGCGCGGGAAATCTGAGCGATCTGATAGTCAACAACGCGCCGTTTCTGCTTATCGCGGTCGGCATGACCTTGGTGATCTTATGCGGCGAGATCGATATTTCCGTCGGGTCGCAGTTTGCCGTGGCGAGCGTGGCGGCCGGATTTTTGGCCAAAACCGGAATGCCCGTTCCCTTGCTTTTCGGCTGCCTGATCCTGATCGGCGGGGCGATGGGAGCGATCAACGGCGTGCTGGTCGGCTGGTTCAAACTGCCTTCGATCATCGTCACTTTGGGAATGCTGGTGGCCTGGCGCGACTGGCTTCGATGGACGACCGAGGGCGCCTGGGTGCAGGATCTGCCCGCCAATTTTCAATGGTTCGGACTCGGGCAGACCGGGGGACAGATTCTGATCGTGGCGATTGCTCTGGCGATCTTCACCGGTTTCGCCTGGATTTTGCGGAATCTGAATCTCGGCCGGGCGATCTACGCCGTCGGCTCCGACGCGGAAGCGGCCCGGCTCGCCGGAATCGAGCCGAAGAAGGTGGTTTTCGGTACTTTCGTCGTGATGGGCGCATTGGTCGGTCTGGCCGCACTGCTCAACGCCGTCCGGTTCACCTCCATTCCGAGCAACGTCGGCGTCGGTTTTGAGCTGAAAGCGGTGGCGGCGGTGGTCGTCGGCGGGACGGCCATTACGGGCGGACGCGGGACTCTGATCGGGACTTTGATCGGCGTTGCTCTTTTGGGAACGATCGGAACGGCGCTGACCTTTCTGGGGATCAATCCGTTCTGGGAAAAGGCGATTCAAGGGCTGATAATCCTGGCCGCCCTTGCCAGCGACATTTTTCTGGCGCGTCTTGGGAAAAAACAGTTTGCCGGGCCGAAAAGCCAGAAGTAAAAAGGCGAAGGACAAAAGCAGAAAAGAAACTATTTCGGGAAATATGGAAGAAACGATTCGACAGACAAATCTGCAAACCGAGCAATCGCTTCGGGCGCGGCTTTTCCCCAACAATGAGTGGGTTTTGCTGGTCGTTTTGCTGGTCGAATGCATTTTGTTCAGTCTGACGGGAAACAATTTTCTGACGGCCGGAAACGGTTTCGAGATCACCCGCCTGGCGGTCGAAATAGGACTTCTGGCGCTGGCGATGACGCCGATCATCATCACCGGAGGAATTGATCTGTCGGTCGGTTCGATGATGGGGTTGTCAGCGGTGGTTCTCGGGGCTTTGTGGCGCGACGCGCATCTGCCTTTGCCGCTGGCGACAGTTTTGACGTTAATCGTCGGAACTTTGGGCGGCGGGCTCAATGCATTGATGATCACGAGATTCAGGTTTCCTCCGCTGATCGTCACCTTGGGAACGTTTTCGCTGTTTCGCGGGATGGCCGAAGGATTGACGCGCGGGATCGAAAATTACTCGGGCTTTCCGCCGGAATTTTTATTTCTCGGGCAAGGCTACGTTTTCGGGGTCGTTCCCACCCAATTTTTTATTCTGATCGTGGCCACTCTCGGGATTTACTGGATGCTTCAGCGGACGGCTTACGGCCGCAGTCTTTACGCCATCGGATTTTCGCCCGAAGGCGCGCGGCACGCCGGCATCAAGGTCCGCCGCAGTTTGAACATCATCTACATTCTGTCCGGATTTATTTCGAGTCTGGCGGCGGTCATTTACGTCGCCCATCTCGGGCAGGCCAAATCCGACGCCGGAACCAGTTACGAATTGATGGCGATAACGGCAGTTGTTCTCGGCGGCGCGTCGATCTTCGGCGGACGCGGGACGATCCTCGGGACGATCCTCGGACTTTTCGCCATCGTCGTTTTGCAGAACGGTCTGCGTCTGAGCGGTCAACCGTCGGAGTTGGCCGGAATTTTAACGGGCGTTTTGCTGGTGGCCACGATTCTGGTCGACAGGATCTGGAGCCACGGTCTGGGCGGACAGTTTTGGCGGGGCCGAAAAAGTTTTTCGGCCGAAAGATTCAACGATTTGGAGGAAGAAGAAGTGAGAAATTCACAGGTTGCGATTCTCAGCGCGGTGATTCTGGTCGCCGCTCTAATCGTCGCGGGAACGAATTGGATGCTGGTCAGATCGATCAGGGAAAATAACGCCGGATCGAATCAGACGTCGAAAGCCGCGCAGGATGGGAAGGACGCCGCGATGCCGAACGGGCAAAAAGCCGTCATCGCGATGATGCCGAAAGCCAAGGGCGATCCGTATTTTATCTCCTGCAAAAAAGGAGCGGATGAGGCGGCGAATGAACTTGGCGTCGAACTCCTCTGGGACGGACCGACCGATCTCGACCCGGCCAAACAGAACGAGGTCGTCGAAGCCTGGATCACCCGCGGCGTCGATGCCATCGCGGTTTCGGTCGAAAACAAGGAGGCCATCTCGACTGTTTTGAAAAAGGCCAAAGACAAGGGTATCAAGGTCGTAACCTGGGATGCCGACTCGAACAAGGATGCCAGGGATTTTCTGATCAATCAGGCCACACCGCAGGGAATCGGCGAAACCCTGACCGATGAGGCGGCCCGGATCATGGACGGCAAGGGCGAATTTGCCATCGTTACGGCCAGTTTGAGCGCGGCCAATCAAAACGAATGGATCAAATTCATCAAGGAGCGTCTGGCGGAAAAATATCCCGAGATGAAACTGGTCGCCATTCAGCCTTCGGACGGCGACCGCGACCGGGCGTTTTCGGAAACGCAGAATATCCTGAAAGTCTATCCGCAGGTCAAGGTCGTGATGGGGATCGCGGCTCCGGCCGTTCCGGGAATCGCCGAAGCGGTCAAACAATCGGGCAGAACGGACGTCAAGGTAACGGGGCTTTCACTTCCCAATATGTGCAAGCCGTATATCAAGGACGGGACGGTTGACAGCATCGTTTTGTGGAACACGGTGGATTTGGGGTATCTGACCGTTTACGCATCGAACGCGCTGGTGAGGGGAAAGTTAAAGGCCGGCGACACGGAGATCGAGGCCGGAAGGCTGGGCGAGATCGAGGTCAGCGGAGACGAGGTCAGGCTGGGCAAACCGTTTATCTTCAACAAGGAAAACGTGGATAATTTTGATTTCTAAGCAAATGTGAAAGCTGTTCGCACAGGGAAATCCATCGAGGAAAAGCTGAATGAAAATGGAAAGACGCGAATTTTTGAAAACTTCTTTGCTGGCTGCGGCGGCGGCCGCCATTGCTCCGAGGTCCGCTTTTTCGCAAGGAGCGGAATCAAAGGTCGAGATTTTGATCAATGAGCCGATCGGGACCATTAACAAAGACCTTTACGGTCATTTCGTCGAACATCTCGGAGGGGTCGTTTACGACGGGATCTGGGTCGGCGAAAAATCGAAGATCCCCAATTACAACGGCATCCGCAAGGAACTGGTCGATAGTCTGAAAAAGCTCAATCCGGGCGTCATCCGTTATCCGGGCGGTTGTTTCGCCGATCAGTACGACTGGCGCGACGGCGTCGGACCGCGCGACAAACGCCCGACCAGGGTCAATTTCTGGGCCGATACCCGTTATAAAACGACCAAGGCCTACGAGGATCTGGAGGGCGGTCCGCAAAAATACGAGAACAATCATTTCGGCACCGATGAATTCGTCTCATTCTGCAAGATGGTCGGCGCCGAACCGTATCTGGCGGCCAACCTCCGTTCGCGCGACGTCCGGGTTTTTCTGGAATGGCTCGAATACTGCAACGCGCCGGCCGACCTGACGACCTGGTCAACCGAAAGGGCAAAAAACGGTTTTCGCGAGCCGCACAAGGTCAGCTTCTGGGGGATCGGCAACGAATCGTGGGGATGCGGCGGCGATTTTCTGCCCGAGGAATACGCGGTCGAGTTTCGCAAATTCACGGCCTGGCTGCCGACCTACGGCGTTCCCCTGAAGCTGATCGGTTCGGGTCCGAACGGCGGCGATGTCGGATGGACGCGGCGGTTTTTCCAAAAACTGGCCGAGAAAGGTCAGAGGCAGATCAACAAACTTTACGGTTGGGGACTGCATTATTACAGCGGCACGACCGGACAGCAGGTGGCCAACGAATACACCGAAAACGAATGGTACGATCTGCTTGAGCGTTCGGACCGGATGCAGACCTTGATCGAAGATCACTGGCAGATCATGGGCGAACACGACCGGGAACATCGCATCAAACTGATCGTCGATGAATGGGGCGCGTGGCACAAACAGGATTCGGACGTTCCGGCCGGTTATCTGTACGCTTACGCCGGGACTTTGCGCGATGCGCTCATTTCGGGCATCAACTTGGACACTTTCCAGCGCCACGCCGACAAGGTGGCGATGGCCAATCCGGCTCAACTGGTCAACACCATCCATTCACTTTTCCACACTTACGAAGACAAATTTCTGATGACGCCGAATTATCACGTTTTCGAGATGTATATGCCGCATATGAACGCCACTTCGGTGAGAACGGAATTCATCTCGCCGCGCGTTTCATTTTCGAGATTCGACAGCCAGCGCAAAGAGATTCCGGCGAGTTTCTGGGGTTTGAACGGTTCTGCTTCCGTCAGCGGCAGGATCGTCACCTTAACGGCCGTCAACCCGGACGCCCGCAGCGCCCGCGAGACCGAGATCAACATCAACGGTGCGCGGATAGTTTCGGCCTCGGCCAGAGTTTTGTCCGACAAGGACATTCACGCCCGCAACAGTTTCGAAAATCCGAACGCGCTGGTGCCGAAAAACGAAAACGTATCGGTCGGCGCTGGCGGGCGGCTGGTTTACAAATTCGCGCCCGCTTCCGTGACGCGTTTGACGATCGCCATCGCCTGATTATGAAGATCAAAATTTTTTGTCTGATTTTGTTGACGTTTTGTCCGGCGGTTTTGGCGCAGAAACCTCCGGTAACGGACGCCACGACGCCGCTTCACCAACTGCGGCCCGATTACCCGGTGCCTTACGGAATTCCGAAACCGGAAGATGTGAAGGGGACGATCGACCGCGTTTTCGATTATCTCGATGGCGCGACTCCGACCGGATTTATCGACGAAAAGACGGACGCGGCGGTAGTGGATCTGAGCAAAATCGACGAAAACACCATTCTTGCACGGGGCGATTTTCGCATTGTTTCCTACGAATGGGGCGTCGCTTACGCCGGAATGCTTTTGGCCTTGGAGGCGACCGGAGATCGGAAATTCGGCGATTACGTCGATAAACGCCTCACGTTTATCGGCGATTCGGCGGATAAATTCAAAAAGAACACAGGCAAATATTCCGAATGGGAGGCGCGGATGCCGCTTCGGAATCTGATCGTTCCGCGCACTTTGGACGATGTCGGAGCGATGTGCGCGGCGATGATCAAAGCGAAGCGTGCGGGGAGCAAGGCGGATCTGGAGCCGCTGATTGAAACGGCCATCGCGCACATTATGAAAGGACAATATCGACTTTCGGACGGCACATTAGCGCGGATGCGTCCGCAGCCTGACACGCTCTGGCTCGACGACCTTTTTATGAGCGTTCCGGCGCTGGCGCAGATGGGCAAGATGACCGGCGAAGCGAGATATTTCGACGAGGCGGCGCGTCAGGTTCTCTCTTTTGAAAAACGGATGTTCAACCGCGATAAGGGAGTCTTTATGCACGGTTGGGTCGAAGGGATGACCGAGCATCCCGAATTTCACTGGGCGCGGGCCAACGGCTGGGCGTTGATGGCAGTGGTCGAACTGCTGGAGGTTTTGCCCGAAAATCACCCGGCGCGGCCGCAGATTCTGGATCTTTTGCGACGCCTCGCCAAAGGGCTGGCCTCGTATCAATCGGGTTCGGGTTTCTGGCATCAGCTTTTGGACAGAACGGATTCCTATTTGGAAACCTCGGCGACGGCGATCTACACCTATTGTTTGGCGCGGGCGGTCAATCGCGGTTGGATCGACGTTCGGGCCTACGCGCCGATGATCTTGCTGGCCTGGAATGCGGTTTCGACCAAGGTCAACGCGAAAGGACAGGTCGAAGGAACCTGCGTCGGAACGGGAATGGCTTTTGATCCGGCGTTTTATTATCACCGGCCGACCAGCCCTTTCGCCGCTCACGGTTACGGGCCGGTTCTCTTGGCCGGAGCGGAGGTGATCAATCTTTTGAAGAACAAAAAATTCGAGATCAACGACAGTTCGATGCAGGTGATCGAGAAATGATCCGCAAGGCTTTTGTGATGAACGTCAACCCGGACGCGAACGCCGAATACGAACGGCGGCACAATCCGATCCCGGCGGAACTGGAAGCGGTTTTAAAGAAACACGGCGCGGCCAATTATTCGATCTTTCTCGAAGAGGAAACCGGGCGGCTTTTCGCCTACGTCGAGATCGAATCCGAGGAGCGCTGGCAAAAAATCGCCGAAACCGAAGAGTGCCGCCGCTGGTGGGCGTTTATGAAAGATCTGATGCCGACCAATCCCGATAACAGTCCGGTTTCGGTCGAGTTGAGTGAGGTTTTTCATCTGGATTAAGTGGGAATGTTTTCGGAACGAATCAAAAAGATCACATCCGCCGTTTTCGCTTTGCTGTTGCTGTCTTTCCCGGCTTTTCAAATAAAAGCGCAAAGTGGAGGGCAAAAAAGAAACGGCGTTGAGATCGTCAAAAATGAGGCGGAAAAACGGGTTGACGTCTTGATCGATGGCGAGCCCTTTACGGCTTACATCTGGGGCGAGAGTTTGAAAAAGCCGATCCTTTTTCCGATCCGCTCGGCGCGGGGGACGATCATCACGCGGGGTTTCCCGCTCGAACCGCGTGCCGGGGAAAGCGTCGATCATCCGCATCAGGCGGGATCGTGGCTCAATTACGGCGATGTCAACGGAGTTGATTTCTGGAACAACTCGATCTACCGGACGGACGAAGAAGCGAAACGAATGGGCACCATTGCACACCGGAGGATCATCACCGCCGAAAGCGGCAAAAAAAGCGGTCGCCTCAAAGTCGAAGCCGATTGGCTGATGCCGGACGGGAAGACGATTTTGCGGGAAAAAACGGAGTTTGTTTTCAGCGGAAAAAAGGATCGGCGTTCTGTCGACCGGACGACGACCTTGACGGCGCTCGATCAAAAAGTGGTTTTTGCCGACAGCAAGGAGGGATTTTTCGGTCTGCGTGTTCGCCGCGAACTGGAGCAACCGGCGGCGAAACCGATTCTCCTGACCGGCGACGACGGGAAGCCTTCGGAAAAACCCGTTCTCGACAACCGCCATGTGACCGGAGAGTTTCATAGCAGTGAGAGAAAAACCGGCGATGACGTTTGGGGAACAAGGGCCAAATGGGCGGCGCTTTCCGGCCGCGTGGAGAATGAATTCATCACGATCGCCATTTTCGATGATCCGGCAAACATCGGTTTTCCGACCTACTGGATGGCTCGCGGTTACGGCCTTTTCGCCGCCAATCCGCTTGGCCGAAAAGCGTTCTCGACCGAACGAAAAGAATCTCCGGTTACGGAGTTGAATTTCTCTCTGGAGCCGAATCGCTCGGTTACCTTTAATTATCGCCTTTTGATCTTTTCGGAGAAATTGACCCCCGAACAGATCGAAAAACTAACGGGAAAAAGTGAAAAGGTGAAAAGGGAAATTTCCGGCTTTTTGAGTTTTCTTTTTTGGTGGAAATACTTGCCGGAACAGTAAAAATTTTACAAGCGAAACCAAACTTTTTCACCTTTTCACATTTAAACTTTGAAACTGTTAAAGATTGAATTTATGAAAACCCAGTCGAACCAGATCAGCAAATTTGTTTCCGGCCTCTTGGTCGCGTTTCTTGTCGCTTTATTTAGCCTGCCGGGAAAAGGGGCCGGAATTGACGAACTGCAGAAAGGATTTCAGACTCCGCCCGACGACGCCCGCATCATGATGCGCTGGTGGTGGTTCGGTCCGGCCGTTACCAAAGCCGAGATCGAGCGCGAACTGCGGGTTATGCGCGACGGCGGCATCGGCGGCGTCGAGGTTCAGCCGGTTTATCCGCTTTTGCCGGACGACGAAAAATTCGGCATCAGAAATCTTCCTTATCTGTCGGATGAATTTCTGGAAATGTTGAGGTTTACCGGCGATAAGACAAGAGAGTTGGGAATGCGTTTGGATCTGACTCTGGGCAGCGGTTGGTCGTTCGGCGGAGCGAAAACCCCGATCACCGAAGCCGCCGGACAATTGCGGATCGAGCGGGTCAAGGTCGAAGCCGACGCCCGGCGAATCCCGGTCCCTTCGATGATCCCGACGGAAAAGCTTTTAGGCGTTTTTCTCGCCCGGATCGACGGAAATAAGGTTGATGAAAAAAGTTTGCGGGAGTTGACCGACATTCGCGAGGACAACGTTTTTCTGCCGGAAGATGCCGACGGGCGGGAGGTTTTGTTTTTCATCAGCGGAAAATCCGGGATGCAGGTCAAACGTCCTTCGTTCGGAGCCGAAGGCTACGTGTTGAATCATCTCGATCGGCCTTCGGTCGAAAATTATCTGAAAAATACGGGCGACCGGCTCTACAGCGCATTCGACAAAAAAGACGCGCCCTATTCGTTCTTCTGCGATTCGCTGGAAGTTTACAATCAGGACTGGACGGACGATTTTCTGGCGGAATTTCAGCGCCGACGGGGTTACGATCTGAAGCCGCACCTGCCCGCATTGATGATGGATATGGGCGATAAGACCGACGACATCCGCTACGATTGGGGGCGGACGATCACCGAGCTGTTCAACGATCGTTTTATGATCCCGATGCAGAATTGGGCGCGCGCCAACAACACGCGCTTTCGCATTCAGGGCTACGGCATTCCGCCGGCCGCGATCTCTTCAAATCAGTGGGCCGACATCTCGGACGGCGAAGGGGCGCAGTGGCATGTCGTCCGGGCGGCCCGCTGGGCGTCTTCGGCCAACCATATTTACGGGCGCAACGTTACTTCGTCGGAAACCTGGACCTGGCTGCATTCACCCGCTTTCCGGGCCACGCCGCTCGATCTGAAGGCCGAGGCCGACATCCATTTTCTGCAGGGCATCAATCAATTGATCGGACACGGCTGGGCCTACACGCCGCCGCAGATCGAATATCCGGGTTGGCGTTTTTACGCCGCCGGCGAATATTCCGAACGAAACCCCTGGTGGATCGTGATGCCCGATCTGACCAAATATCTGCAAAGGATGAGCCATCTGATGCGTCAGGGCCAGCCGCGCAACGATGTCGCTTTGTATTTGCCGAACGCCGACGCTTACGCTCATTTTTCGCCCGGAAAAGTTCATCTGATCGATATGGAAAGGGAAATGGTCGGCGAAAAACTGATGCCCGCGCTGTTTGAAAGCGGTTATAATCTGGACTTTTTCGATGACGGAATTCTGAACTCGGTCGGCAAAATCGAGAAGGAAAATCTGATTCTCGGAGCCGGTCGCTACAAAGCGGTCGTTTTGCCGGGGATCGAAAGAATGCCGATCGAATCATTGCGCAAACTGGACGAATTCGTCCGGCAGGGCGGGATTTTGATCTCCGCCCGGAAAACGCCTTCAATCGTGCCGGGAATGAAGGCGACCGAAGCGGAACAAGAGGAATTAAAGTCGATCGTCGTCAGGCTTTTCGACGGAAAAAATCCACGCGTCAAGTTCGTTCAAACCGACGAGGAGGTCGGCAACGCCCTGAAAACCGTTTTGCAACCCGACGCGGCCATTTCGCCGGACGCCAAAAACTTCGGTTTCGTTCATCGCCGGACCGAAGACGCCGACATTTATTTCGTTGCAAACACTTCGAACGTCAGGAAAAATGTGGCTATTTCTTTCAGAAATACGGGCGATCAGGCCGAGATCTGGGATGCCATGGACGGCCAAGTTTCCGCCGCAGATGTCAGATCGCAAACCAAAGAGGCGACCGAAATCGTTCTCAATTTTCAGCCTTACGACTCTCAGGTAGTCATCTTCACCAAACGAAAAGCGGCGCTTCCGAAAGCTCAGGCGAAAATTTCCCAGGCTTCGGCCATTGATCTGGGTTCGGACTGGCGGATCACTTTCGGCGAAAACGCGCCGGTTACGGCGAGCGAACTTCGTTCGTGGACCGAGGATGAGGCGACGAAGTATTTTTCCGGCGTCGCCGTTTACGAAAGGACCGTGAAAATAGCGCCGGATCTTTTGCAAGATTCGATAAAACTCGATTTCGGCGAAGCGGTTCCGCTTGATTTCGAGGTCCAGAGAAACGGAATGAGAACCTATCTCGACGCTCCGGTCAAAGAAGCGGCGGTCGTTTACGTCAACGACCAGCGGGCCGGTTCTCTCTGGTCTCCGCCGTATTCGCTCGATATTACAAAGTTTTTGAAGGCGGGCGACAATAAATTAAAGATTCTGGTCGCCAATACTGCCGTCAATTATATGGCCGGTCGCCGCTTGCCCGATTACAAATTATTGAATCTGCGGTACGGCGAGCGTTTTCAGCCGCAGGAGATGGAAAAGGTTCAGCCCTATCCCTCGGGTTTAACCGGAAATGTTCGTTTGATCGTTTTGAGATAAAAAGTGAAAGAGTTTAAAAGTGAAAAGGTGAAAAAGTTTAGCTTTGTTTTGACGGACAATTGGATCAAAAGCCGCCCGCTCGAAAAAGGTGAAAAAGAAGGTAAACACCCTTTTCACTTTTAAACTTTTTCACCTTTTCACCTTCATTCAGCAAATCGCCAGGTGTCCGTCTTGACTTTAACTGAATTGGGTGACCAATTTTGTTTGATCGTTGTATTACACCGAAAATCGCAACTTTTTAACCGAAAAACAACCCGACTTTCAGGTATCTTATTTGGCCTTTTTGACCTCCACCGCATAGATATGAGTCGGACCGAACATATTCGAGCGAAAGACGATCCATTTGCCGTCGGGCGTAAAGGTCAGATTGGGCTCCAGGCTGTAATCGTGCCGCGTCAGATTGACCAGTTTTTCGGCTTTGAATTTGCCGTTCTCGGGCCGGAAAAGATAGATCCACTGACCGTTATCGCCTTTGGCCACGCTGTTCGGACCGCCGCCGTCGCCGGCAAAAATGTGGCCGTCGGGCGAGACGTTGTAATGGACCGACCATTCGCTTTTTTGCAGGCTGTATTTGACCATCTTCCCGGTTTTGATCTCGTAACCGGCCAGCCAGAAAACCTGACTTTTCGGAGTTTGCAGATCGTAATAGATGAATTTGCCGTCCGAGGAGAAAAATTCGTGTCCGGCGATCTCCATATCCATCGTCCGGGTGTGGATCTTTTTCAGATCGGTTCCATCGGTACGAATGGTCCAGATCCGATCGACTTTGTGCCAGGGCCCTTCGTGGCAAAACATCATCAGGGTCGGATCGGTCGGCGAAAACTGAACGTGATTGAGCCAGTCGGTGGCCTCGTGAAAGGTTTTGATCTCGCCGGTCTTGATATTGATGGTGTAAAGGGTCATCGGAATCCTGGCGACCAGGCGCCGTTCCATCATCTCGCCTTTTCCGGGATAAGCGTCCATCGCTTTTTGCGGCGTCGGGCCGGCCTTCGGGTCCGAGGTTTCCGCGTTCGCCGCAGGCGTTGGCCGGGCTTGGGGCGGGCGCGGGCGAAATTCCGTCGGCGCTTCGCCGATCATCATACTGCCGCCCAGCAAGGTTTCATCGGCGTTTACGGCAAACCCCGAACCGGTTCGCAGTTTCGGGTTTTTGACGATCTCGCGGGTCGCCTTGGTGTCGATGTCGGTTTCAAAAACCGTATCGCCTTTGATGTAGAAAACCTTTCGCGTCTTTTTGCCGACGATCACGCTTCCGGCCCGGCCTTCGACGATCTGCTCGATCTTTTTGGTTTTGAAATTATAGGTTGAAAGCCCTGTGGAGGTTGAAAAAACGAGTTTGTCGCCGTCGGCCGTGTAGCCGTTTTGATGAAAATAAAAACTCTGACTCCCGGGCGTATCAGAAAGCCGCACCACGCGATGGCCGGTATCCTCATCGATCCATTCGCGCGGCGGTTCCTGGGCAATCAATGCTTTAGCGGAAAAAAACAGGAATAATGCTGAAATGATAAAAAGTCTCTTTTTCCCGGATCTCATAAATGATTTCTCCCGATTTTTCAATGAAAAATCTTGGTCAGGCAAAAATTCAAGTTTTTGCCGTGAAAAAAAGAGGGATCAGTAAAACCTGAAAGTCAAGTTTTCTGATCCCTTGGTTAACCGCTTTTGATAAAGCGACTCTTTAGAAGAACAGCCTCAATCCGAATTGGATGTAACGCGGGTTGTTTACCGGGAACAGAGTTCCGAAATTGGAATCGTATGTTTGCCTCAGCCGGTAAAGTTTCAGCCCTTCGAGAGTCGTAATATCAAAATTGTTCGGATTCATGGTGGCGAATCCCTGCGGGACCGGAATGCTGAAGAAGTCCAGCGGCAATGCTCCGGTCGCCGAGCGACTGTTGATGAGTAAATTGTTGATCTGGGTCAAATCCGCCGTTCTTCCCGGATTTGCCGCCAGCCAGGCGTTGACATCGGCCTGAGTAAAGAGACCTTCATTCGGCAGAGTTCCGTAGCCCGGAGGCGTGTTTCCGGTATTTACATAGCGGAAATTCGGATGGTTAAACGCATTGATCAAATCCATCCGGAAATTGATCCTTCGTTTGCCCTCGCCGCCGATGAAAGGCATCGGGAAGGATTTTTGGATCGAGAGATCAAAATATTCCTCCGTCGGCGCCCGGACATCCAGAGTCCGCGGGGCATTTCCGAGCGAGCCTTTCGGCGGTCGCGTAAATGCCGCCGGGTTGATATAGGGCTCGCAACCGGCTCCGATCGGACAATTCCTGCTATACAGCGGATTTACGATCGGAACGCCGGGAACCAGATTGAGCCGGACGGTCCGGTTGACACCGCTCAACCGGTTGGTATCGGTGACAAACGGCAGGAACGGTTGTCCGCCCTGAATCCGAAGAACGCCCGACATGGTCCAGCCGCCGATGATCTGGTCAACGACAGCCGGAGCCTTATTGAACAACCAGCCTTTGCGGCCGAACGGCAGATCCCAGACGAAGGTCGAACTAAAGACGTGCTTGATGTCGAAAGTCGAAATCGACCGGTCGCCACTGCGCGGAGCGCCGTAATACACCTGGCCGAGCGTGCTTCCGGTGGTCAAAACCCGGACGTCGGGAGTCGCATCCGAAGCATCATCGATCGATTTGCCGTAGGTGTAGTTGGCGGTGAAACTCAAACCTTTGGTCAGACGCTGTTGCAGTAGCACGTAACCGGCGTGACGAATGCTGTTGGCCGAAGGATTGAAGGATTGATTGAGCGTGTTGAATCCGAAGAACGAAGAAGTAACGCTGCTTCGCTGAATCGAAATGACCGCGCCCAGAGCATTTCTTCTTCCCAACGGATCGGCGAAAGTGTTTTCCGCCGGAATGTTGCTGCCTTCCAAAAGCTCGACGAAATTCGAATCGCGCGGATTGATGTTAACCAGAGGCGTATAGAGATTGGTTCCCTTATTGCCGATATAGGCGACCTCCAAAACCATATTTTTCAGCAGATTGAAAGACAGGGAAACATTCCAGTTCTGACTGTAGGGAACTTGTCCGGCATCGTCGCCCGGATAAGCGAATCCGGGAACGCCTAAGCTGTTTCCGACAATTAAACCGTCCGAAGAAATTCCGAGCGTTTGATCGAGCGAACCGCCGGCTACGAAAGGCGGATTGGTGGAAAGGCGAACCGGTTGGGTCGGGTCGGCCGTACCGCCGACGGTCGATCCGTTGGCCACGGTCGAGACCGCCTGAAATCCGCCGAAGTCGGGACTCGGCAAGCGATTGTTTCCGGTCAGCGGCACGTGCGAAATACCGTAACCGCCGCGAATGACGGCATTTCTGGTTTCTCCCCATTTCCAGAACTTCGGACTCCAGGCGAAACCGAAACGCGGTTCGAAGGCCATGTAATCAACCGGTACCAGATATCTCGACCGCCCGCCGCGCCCGGCAAAAGCAAAGACCGGGATCTGGGCCGTCGTCGGGATCTGGGCAACGATGGCATCGTAGTTCGGATTGGCCGGGGTGATTCCCAAACCGGTGATGATCGCGGTCCGCTGTGCATCCGTAATGGTTACTGTTTGGGCCATATCGGGACGAAAGACTCCCTGCAGATCATTTTTCTCGGTTCGCGGAAATTGCAGAGAATAACGCAAGCCGAGATTCAATGACAGGTTCGGTCTTACCTTCCAATCGTTTTGAATAAAGCCGGCGCCGCCCTTCCAATCGTAATCATAATTCAAAAGAACCGGACGGACCTGAACGGCATTCGGAACGCCGAGCAAAAGGCTGGCCAGATTGTTGCCGCCGTTGCCCAGGGAGGTTGAGCGGTTACTGCTCGTGTTTACCACTCTGAACTCCCATCTGCCGCCCGATGCGCCGAAGAACGGTACTACGTTGAGCCTCATCTTATTGAGGTCAACACCGAATTTCCAGCTCATGTCGCCGTGATTCCAGTAAACGATGTCGTTGATGTTAAAGCGCTCTTCGACGTTAAAGTTGTTGGTCGAACCGGACGAGCCGACATCGGCAAAGGCGTTGTAACCGCGATTGCCTCCGCCGTCGCCGCTGATCTGGAAGAGCGGGATTCCGCCGGCGGTCAGGCTCGGCAGACCCAATTCGTTTGCCAGATTCCGGCCGCCGTTGATCGAAAATTCGGGCGAGAAATCCTCGCTGAATACTCCGCGCGTGTAATTCAAACGCAGGTTGTTGACGATCGAAGGCGTGAAAATGTGCTCGTCGCTGATCAAAAACTGTTTGGCGTCGCTGTAAACGCCGGTGTTGCCGTTGACGTCCGTTCCGAAATCCCGAACGCCGATCGCCGGCGTGACTGTATAACGGAAATAAATTTTATTGGATCTGGTTATGTTGTGATCAAGACGCATCGTATAGCGCGTTTCGTTTTGCGTGACCTGACGATTTACCACGTAATTTCTGATCACGCCGTTATCAAGAAAATAATCTCCGCCCATCGGCATGAATTCCAGAAGCCTCTGGGCCACCGGATCAATGTATTGTTGGGGGAGAACATTTAATGCATCCATCGGATTGGCGTTGATGGCGGCATTGCACTGCGGAGTCGGAACCGTCATTCCGTTCCAGGTGATGTTGACGATCATTGCCCGCGGATCATTAAACTGACAATACTGGTTTCCCGCAGCCAGAGTGATGGGCACCAAATTGCCGTTAAAAAGCACGAACTGCTGATAAATGGCCGACGGACCGGCTACGGTTGTCGGAAACATCGCCGCAACACTGGCCGGAACCCATCCGCCGTTGTTGGTTCTGACCAGATTTCTGAAATCTCCGGCCCTCTCGGCCGCAGTCGGCAAAAGCGATGTCGTCGTGATAAAGTCCTTTCTCCAGCGGGGCTCCCAGGCGAAGAAAAAGAAGGTTTTGTCGCGTCCGTCATAGATTACGGGTCCGCCCTGGCCGAAGGCCGGGAAAAAGACCGGGCCGCCGACCGTCACCGAAACCTGATTGTAACGCAGATTGTTAGGGGTTCGGGGCGTGGTTCCGATCCTGAAAGGCTGAGCATTGGTCACCGGGTTGCGGATGTACCAGAGAGCTGTCCCGTTGATATCGTTGGTTCCGGACTTGGTGGTGGCATTGATCACGCCGCCTCCGGTCTGCCCGTATTCCGCCGAATAGGCAGAGGTTTGAACGGTGAATTCCTGAACCGTTTCCGGGGTAAAACTGACGACCGAACGGGCAATCCCGACTCCGGTATTGTTGACACCGTCGGCCAAAATCGCGGTGCTTCCCGGTCGTCCGCCGCCGAGACTCAGGTTAAAGCCGGGAACGGGTTGGCCGGAGGTTACTTCCGGGTCCTCGCTTCCCGCATCGCCCGAAACGTTGGGTACCGTAACGGCCAGATCGAGAACGCTCCGGTTATTAAGCGGAAGCTCCCGAAGTTGCCGTTCCGAAATGGTTTGCCCGATGGTCCCGGTTTCAGTATTTATCAAAGCCAACTCCGATTCGACGGTTACCGTTTCCTCGATACTACCGGCTTCGAGAACCACATTAACGGATTCTATGGTGGCAGTATCAACCTTAACCTCAGGAATGACGGTCGTCTTGAAATTCGGGGCTTCGACCGTAATTTTATACGCAACGGGTTCAAGCGAATTTGCCGCGAACCTACCATTGTCGGAAGTCGTGATAGTTATCGATTGATTTGTTCCGATGCTGGTAATGGTTACTTTGGCTCCCGGAACCAATGCGCCGGTGGAATCGGTCACAATCCCGCTTATGCCGCCTCTGTTGGTTTGGCCGAGGACCGCAAAACTCAAAAGCAAGATGAATATTACCGCCTGAGCTATCTTCATAATTTTCCTCCACATATGAATTGGTTTTTTGATTTCAGAATTAATTGATGCTGGAAAAAGATGAATTCAAACAACCTGCCTGAAAACGGGTTATTCAATTTCCTTTGGCTTTCGATTAAACTCCTTTTCCAAGATAAAGTTTTTCCAAGCTTGCCGGAGATGACCTTGGCAAACATCAACTTTTAATAAATCGCCCCCGAACGCAAAAATAGATTTGTTTCGGAAAACAAATTGGAAATTCCAGAGAGAGATTGCAGAATTGATTATTTATGGCCGGAAGTTTGAATTATTTTTTCAAATTCCCCAAACCATCTCGCTTAGAAGTGCCTAAATTGCGTAAGTTAATCGCTTAAATGACTCTTCTCGAAAACTTCCAATAAAGTTCCCCTGACAGCTAATGAAATTAGATCGAAAGCTTTATTGAAAGCCGGGATTTCTCCTTTTCTCTTTAATTGGATTGACCAATTTATTTAATCAAATTTCTAAGAACTATTTCTTCCGGTTCTCTGCCTTGCCAATAGTGAACCGCTTAACTATAATAACTTCGACCAAGATTTCAATTGTAAAACAAATCCAAATTGGTAAAATAAGTTAATAGATTAGGACAGATTGGTAAAATAACATCTTTTCTTCCACTTGTCTAGAAAAAAATGCCTCTTGGGTAACTTTTTTCAAGACTCACAGGGCTTTAGGGCGTTTTGTCGTTGAACAAAACTTAAATGAAATGAACAAAATAGACAAGAAAAATTAGATTTTTGTTGAAAATAGGTTTGACCATTTTAAATTAAGGGAGTAGTTAAAAATTATGAGAATCAAAGACGTAGCCAAAGAAGCGGGGGTTTCGACCGCCACGGTTTCTCATGTGATTAATGAAACCAAATTTGTAACGGACGAGACCCGCCGAAGAGTGCAGCAAGCCATCGAAAAGCTTAATTTTTATCCGAATGCGCACGCTCGGTCGCTCGCTTCCGGGCGGACAAATATCATCGGCCTGCTTGTTTCCGACATATCCAATCCCTTCTTCCCCGAACTCGTCAAAAGCATAGAAACCGCTGCATTTGAACGCGGTTACAACGTGATGCTTTTCAATACTAATTACAATGCCGAACGGGCCGCCGATTACGTCAGGCGGCTTATTGAACTGAAAGTCGCAGGCGTGGCTTTAATGACCGCCGAACTTGACCCCGATTTGATCAAGGAGTTGCAGAAGCGAAATGTTCGCGCCGTCTTTAATGATCTGGGAGTGGTGGGCGAATATATGAGCAATATCGTCCTGGACTATTCCAGCGGGATTGAGGAGGCGGTTCGGCATCTTATTTCTCTGGGGCACAAACGGATCGCCCACATTGCCGGTTCGAGCCGGATTCGTTCGGGCAACATTCGCCGGGAGGCTTTTGTCGAGGCGATGCGAAAGTTTCTGCCGGGGGCCGATGATTCTTTGATTTTCGAGGGAGATTTTCGCTTTGAAAGCGGGCGGATGGCCGGCGCGAAAATTCTGGAGTTAAAGGAATTGCCGACGGCCGTCGTAGTTGCAAACGATATGATGGCTCTCGGCGCTATGGCTGAATTCAAGGCTGCCGGACTCAACGTTCCGCAGGATATTTCGATCGTCGGTTTCGACGACATCGCCTTTGCTTCGTTGTGCGAACCGCCACTGACGACCGTTTGTTCTCCGAGGGTGGAAATGGGACGCCGGGCGGTCGAGGCCTTGATGACGACCATAGAAAAAACCGGAAAATCCGGGGCTGAAATTCGAATTCCGACCTATCTGATAATTCGCAAATCGACTTCTCCGCCTCGCAATAAGGACTAAAGATAAATGGGGCTGAAAGATCTTTGGCCCGATGACACAGGAGTTTACCCGATTAATAAATGATGAAAACCGTCAATCTAAAAACGTGCCGAATAATTTTTCTCCTGCTTATGATTCCGGGGCTCGCCGCCGCCCAGTCGAAATATTTCAAAGACTGGAAAACCGGCACTTCGCCCCGGGAAGTGGGCAAGCGCGTGGCTGAAAACTGGCTGAACCGTAGTTTCGAATATGAAAGCGGTAAGCGCAAATTCGTTATTTACCCGGAAATCTGCGCCTGGTACGGGGCTTTAACTGTTGCCGATGAGCTCGGCGACGCCCGACTCCGGGGCGATCTGATAAAAAAGTTTGCTCCTTTTCTGACTTCCGAAGGCGCCGAGCATATTTCGGAACAGGAACACGTCGATTACCGCGTTTTCGGAGTCGTTCCGTTGGAGATTTATTTGCAGAACAAGGATAAAAGACTGCTTGATCTGGGGAAGGGGTTTGCCGATCGCCAGTGGGAGAAAACGACTGCGGACGGGATTACGGCGGAGGCTCGCTACTGGATCGATGATATGTATATGATCACGGCCGTCCAGACACAGGCTTATCGGACCACAAAAGATAGAAAATATCTGGACCGGGCGGCCACGACGGCGGCGGCTTATCTGGAAAAACTGCAACAACCGAACGGCCTTTTCTTTCACGCTCCCGATTCCAAATTTTACTGGTCGAGAGGAAACGGCTGGTTCGCCGCCGGAATGACCGAACTTCTGAGCGAATTGCCGAAAAATCATCCGAAACGGGCCGAGATTTTGAAAAGTTTTCAAAAGATGATGGCTTCCTTGCTGAAATACCAGACGGAAAACGGTTTGTGGCGACAGTTGATCGATGAACCGACGTCTTGGGAAGAGACTTCCGGAACCGGAATGTTCGCGTTTGCGATGGTAACCGGCGTCAAAAAAGGCTGGCTGGATGCGAAGAAATACGGTCCGGCGGCTCGCAATGCGTGGCTCGGTTTGGTCGGGCATTTGGACGATAAGGGAAATGTGTCGGACGTTTGCGAAGGAACGAATAAAGGCTATTCGGTTGAATATTACAATGACCGGCAGAGAAAAACCGGAGATCTGCACGGTCAGGCTCCGATCCTTTGGACGGCGACGGCGCTTTTAAGATGATTTGGCAGTTTTCCGGAATCTTCTATTTCCGAGAAAAGAAAACAAGAGGCTGTCAGATGATTGGTAAAACCAATTATTGTTCTGATATTCTAACCGGGAAAGCCGTCAAATTCCGGAGTTCTTCAAAAGTTCCCGGCCGAAAGAAAAGGTTGTTGTTAAATTGATGCTTTAAGCGGGATGGTCGGTTAACCGTTTTTCCGAAGTTGTCTGTCCACAACGACAAAAGATTTTAACCGGAAAAGATTTATCATCCTGTGCTGGAAAAAAGACTTTGAATATTTTTATGAAACGAATAATTCTGTTTTGTTTTATCGCTCTGGTTTTTTCGATGATTTCGGTACGGGCCCAAACCGGAAAACCCATTCTTTTGTGGGAAAACGGTGCGCCGAATGCGTTGGGGCGGGAACCGCTCGATACGCCGACCATCACTCCTTTTATCGCGTCGAAGGACAAATCAACCGGCGCGGCCATCGTGATCTGTCCGGGCGGAGGTTACCAGCATCTGGCCGACGTAAAAGAAGGAAGTGCGGTTGCCGAATGGCTCAACTCGCTGGGCATCTCCGCCTTCGTTTTGAAGTATCGTCTCGGCCCTCGCTACAACCAGCCCGCCCAACTGCTCGATGCGGCCCGCGCATTAAGGACGGTTCGAGCCCGGGCGAAAGAGTGGAATCTGGACGAAAAACGCATCGGCATTCTGGGGTTTTCGGCCGGAGGCCATCTGGCTTCGACTCTTGCCACGCATTTCGACGCCGGAAAACCCGATTCTCCCGACAAGATCGAGCGCGTCGGTTCGCGCCCCGATCTGCAGATCCTGATCTATCCGGTCATATCGATGGGGGAATTTACCCATCAGGGTTCAAAGAGAAATCTTTTGGGCGAAGATCCGTCCGAAGATTTGGTCAGACTTTATTCCAACGAATTGCAGGTAACCGGGGAAACGCCGCCCGCTTTTCTGGTCCATACGATGAACGACTCGGTCGTGCCGGTCGAAAACAGCCTGATGTTTGTTTCGGCCCTAAGAAAAGCGGGAGTTCCGTTCGAGTTTCATCTGTACGAGCGCGGTCCGCACGGATTCGGCCTGGCGCCGTCCGATCCCGTTCTGGCAAGTTGGGCCGACAGATGTGCCGATTGGCTCGCTCTGCACGGGTTCGCCAAATCGAAACCGGAAAACGCGAAAAATAAATAGGCCGTTGAGAATGCTGTAAAAGATATTATGAAAACCCTTAAACGGAAAATAGTTTTGGTGATTTTTTTGGCGTTTTTTTCGCAAGTCGTAATGCCCTTCGTCCCGGCGGGCAAAGGGCTTTCGAAACGGGCGAAAAAGTTCAACGTTCTTTTTATCATTGCCGATGATCTGCGTCCGGAACTCGGAAGCTATGGCAATCAAATGATCAAAACCCCGAACATCGACAGAATCGCCCGACAGGGAACCCGTTTTGACAGGGCATATGCCCAATATCCGCTGTGCAATCCGTCGCGTTCTTCGCTTTTGACGGGGCGTTACCCGACGCAGACGCGAATCTACAACAACAACGATTACTTTCGCCGGACTTTTCCGGATTGGATCACTTTGCCGCAGTATTTCAAACAAAACGGCTACGCGACTTTGAGAAGCGGAAAGATCTTTCACGGCGGGATCGACGATCAGGTGTCGTGGACCGAAGGGGGCGAACCGACCGATCCGGCCATCACCGAACGGGGCAAAACGCCGCCGGTTCAACCGAAGAAAGAAAGCGAGGACGATGAGAACGAATCGGCGACGCCTCAACCGCAGGAGCCCAACAGAAAGGCTTCCAACTCCGACCGGATCATCGTTTTGCCGAACGACGGCGAATCGCACGGCGATTACAAAGCGGCGACCCGTGCCATTAATATGTTGGAAAAATACAAAGACAAACCGTTCTTTCTGGCCGTCGGATTCGTCAAACCGCACAGCCCGCCGACCGCGCCGAAAAAATTCTTCGAGTTGTACGACGTCGACAAGATCCAGCTCCCGATCGATTTTTCCGTCAGACCGACGGCTCCGGCCGGTTTTCCGGAAGTCTCGGTTCCGGCCCGCAACACCGATCTTTTTATCGGCCGCGACGCTTCGCCCGAACAGGCCCGGGAGATGATCCGCGCCTATTACGCTTCGACCGGTTTTATGGACGCCCAGGTCGGGCGGGTTTTGGACGCGCTTGAAAAAAACGGTCTGCAGGACGACACGATCATCGTCTTCTGGGGCGATCACGGTTATCATCTCGGCGAAAAAGGCAAATGGTCAAAGGCCTATTCGCTGTTTGAGATCGGTTTGCGCGTTCCGTTGATCATCGCAGTTCCGAAGGGCAAGCCGCAGGCAACCGAAGGGGTAGTCGAATCGCTTGATCTGTACCGGACTCTGGCCGACCTTTGCGGTTTGCCGCAACCGGAAAAAGTCGAGGGCAAAACTCTTGCCCCTTTGCTCAAAAATCCCAAAGCGAAGTGGGATCATCCGGCGTTCAGCGTAATGGAAAACCACGGCGTGTTCGGTCGTTCGGTGCGCTATAAAAACTGGCATTACGCCGAATATGAAGACGGAAAACTCGGCGCGATGCTGTTCGACATTTCCGAAGATCCGCACGAACTAAAAAATCTCGCGGACGATGAAAAATACGCGAAAACCGTAATCGAGATGAAAAACCTTTTGAAGCGGATACCGACGGAAAACAAGAAATAAGAAAACGGAATGAAAACTGAAAATAAATTGGATCGTCGAAGTTTTTTAAAGACCGGCGCCATCGGAGCGGCGACGGTTTCTTTGCTTGCGAACTCATCGCAAAAAATTTTGGCCGAAGAGTTAACCGTTTTACCGAATCAAATTGCCAGACGACAAATTTTTCCGCTCAATCACGGCTGGCTTTACAGCGAAAAATTTACGCCCGAAGCGGTTCAGCCGAAATTCAACGATAAGAATTTCAAGATCGTCAATCTTCCGCACACCAACAAAATGATGCCGTTGAGCGGCTTCGACGAACAGGATTATTGTTTCGTATCGATTTACCGGAAAAAATTCAGACTCCCGGAATCCGCGCAGGGTAAAAGGGTTTTTATAGATTTCGGCGGCGTGATGATGGCGGCGCGCGTTTTTCTCAACGGTCAGTTGATCGGCGAAAACAAAGGCGGCTTTAACGATTTTTCGTTTGAGTTGACAAAAAATATCAACTCAAACGGCGAAAATGTTTTGGCCGTTGAGGTCGATTCGACCGAGCGCAAAGACATTCCGCCGTTCGGAAATATGGTCGATTATCTGACCTTCGGCGGCATCTACCGCGATGTCAGCTTACGCGTCGTCAACGAAACCTTTATCGAAAATGTTTTTGCCAAACCCGTCGACATTTTGACCGACGATCGAAAATTGAATATCAGGATTTATCTGGCGGGCGAACCCAAAGGTTTAATCCTTACTGCCCGACTGTTCGACGGCGAAAAAAGCACTGTGTCTTCGGTCATTGATATTTCCGGCGGCAAATCGGAAATCAATCTGGACAGGTTAAATGATTTTCAACTCTGGGATGTCGACAATCCGAAACTTTACAAATTAACCGTAACTCTTTCGGACGTTGAAAATTCCGGCCGCGAAAAAACTCTGGATGTTTATCAAACGCGCATCGGTTTCCGCGAAGCGAAATTCACCGAACAGGGGTTTTTCCTCAACGGAAAGCCGCTCAAATTGCGCGGTTTGAACCGTCATCAGACCTTCCCGTGGATCGGTCAGGCGATGCCCGCCAGAGTTCAGCAACGCGACGCCTGGATTTTGCGCAAAGAACTCAAATGCAACATCGTCCGCACCTCGCACTATATGCAGTCGCCGCATTTTCTCGACGCCTGCGACGAATACGGCCTTCTCGTTTTGGAAGAGATTCCCGGCTGGCAACATATCGGCGATAAAGATTGGCAGGATCTGGCGGTCCGCGATGTCGAGGCGATGATCCGGCGCGACCGGAATCATCCTTCGATCGTTTTGTGGGGCGTGCGGATCAACGAATCGGGCGACAATCACGATTTTTACGCGCGGACTAACGCGGCCGCGCACGAGCTCGATGATTCCCGGCAAACGGGCGGGGTTCGCAACCGTTACGATTCGGAAAAACTCGAAGACGTTTTCACGATGAACGATTTCCGTTTTCCCTTGCGCCCGCCGCGCCATCCGCTTTATCTGGTAACCGAAACCAACGGTCATATGTACCCGACCAAGCGGGCCGACAACATCGAGCGGATCCGCGAACACGCGCATCGCCACGCCCGTTTTCACGATCAGATCGCTTCCGACCCCCAATATGCCGGCGGATTGGCCTGGTGCGCTTTCGATTACAACACGCACGATTATTTCGGTTCGGGCGACCGGATCTGTTATCACGGCGTTTCCGACATTTTCCGCATCCCGAAACCGGCCGCCGGTTTTTACCGGTCGCAATGCGAGCCTTCGGAAGAGATCGTTCTCGAACCGGCTTTTGATTGGGCGCGCGGCGACGAGAACGAGACCTTTACCGACGCGCTGGTTTGTTCCAATTGCGAAAAACTGAAGTTTTACATCGGCGACCGCCTGATCGCGGAGGTCGGACCGGATCGCAAAACCTATCCGCATCTGAAATACGCGCCGTTTGCCGCGAACCTTCATTCCGGCATCGGCAAAGGTTGGGACGATCTGACGATCGAGGGTTTCATCGCCGGCAAAAAGGTGATCGAAAGAAAAATGTCCGGCAAAGGGGTCGATCAAAAATTTATCGTCGAGGCCGATGATCTGGAATTGATCGCCGACGGGATCGATATGACGCGGGTCGTTTTCCGGGTCGCCGACGAATTCGGGAACACAAGGCCGTTTGCTCAGGCGGCCATCGAACTTTCGGTCGAGAACGGCGAGATCATCGGGGATAACCCGTTCGCTCTGATCGGCGGCGGCGGGGCGGTCTGGGTGAGATCGACCGAAAAAGCGGGGGTCATCAAATTAAGAGCGGGGCATCCGCGACTGGGAACGAAAACGGCCGAAATAAAAGGCGTCTCCGCCAAATAGGTTTGAACAAATGATTTATCAGCGAAAAAACTTTTTTTTACTTTTGTTTGCGGCGACTTTGCTCTTTTTTGTCCCCGGAGCTAAAGGGCAGAAAAAGGCGCAGTCCTTTGATAAGGATCTGCCCCGATGGACAAAAAAAGCGGGTGCGCGCCGAATGCCGAAAGGCAAAAGGGAGTGTTCGCCCGAGAATTTCGGAGCGAAAGCCGACGGCGCGACCGATTCGACCGAAGCGATCCAGAAGGCCATCGACCAATGCGCCGGAAAAGGCGGAACCGTCAGCTTCAAAAAAGGAGTTTACCTGACGGGCGCGCTTTTTTTGAAAAGCAATTCGCACCTTTTTTTGGACGAGGGCGTCACGCTTTTGGCCAGCCACGATGAAAGCCTCTATCCGCGAAAACCGACCCGCGTCGCCGGGATCGAAATGACCTGGCCGACGGCGTTGATCAATGTGGAAAACGCCGAAAAGGTCAGGATCTCGGGCGCCGGGACGATCGACGGGAACGGCAAAAAATGGTGGGACAAATACTGGACCTTGCGCCGCGAATACGAACCGAAAGGTTTGCGCTGGGCTTCGGATTACGACGCCGAGCGGGTTCGTCTGATGCTCATCTCCAATGCCAAAAACGTTACGGTAGAAAACGTCAGCCTCAAGCGGTCCGGGTTCTGGACGATTCAGATCCTCTATTCGGAATTCGTTACGGTGGACGGCGTGAAAATTTCCGATAACGGCGGTCCGAGCACCGACGGCGTCGATGTCGATTCTTCGCGCTACATTTTGATCCAAAACTGCGACATCGACAACAACGACGACGACATCTGTTTGAAGGCGGGACGCGATTTCGATGGTCTGCGGGTCAACCGTCCGACCGAATACGTCTTTATCCGGGACAATCTGATCCGTCGCGGCGCGGGCATCATTTCGATCGGCAGTGAGACCTCGGGCGGGATCCGTCATGTGGTCGCGCTCAATAACCGCGGGATCGGCACGAGCAACGCCGTTCGTCTGAAATCCGCCAAAACGCGCGGAGGATTTATCCGGGATGTTCTGGTGCGCGGGCTGAAACTGGAAAATGTGGCCAACGCTTTCAGCTTTACGCTCAACTGGAACCCGAGTTATTCCTACGCTTCGATTCCCTCCGGGATGACAGATTATCCCGATTTCTGGAAAGTCATGACGACGCCCGTTGAGCCGGTCGAAAAAGGCTATTGCGACATTTCCGATATTCGGATCGAATCGGTCGAAGCGGTCGGTTCGAAAACGATTTTTTCGGCCGAGGGACTGCCCGATAAATTCATCAGAAACGTTCGCTTTTCCGACATCACGGTTTCGGGCGATGATGCCGGAAAAATCGAATACGCCGCGGGCTGGACGATGAAAAACGTCCGCATCAAGACCGACACGGGCGAAAATTTGCGGATCGTAAACAGCCGGAATGTGGAGGCGCCTGAGGCGTCGAAAAAATAATTTGAAGATGAAAAACATTCTGAAAACAGTCGCTTTTTTTGCTTTTTTTCTTTTGCTCATTCCTTCGTCGGATTTTGCTCAAACGAAAACGGCCGGTCCGGCCGCTTCGCATTTTGAGTTTTACAACGTCCGAAACTTCGGGGCCAAAGGAGACGGGAAAACGCTCGACACCGATGCCATCAACAAAGCCATCGAAACTGCCGCCAAGGCGGGCGGCGGGACGGTCTTTTTTCCGGCCGGAACCTATCTTTCGTTTTCGATCCGTCTCAAAAGCCGGATCACGCTTTATCTCGACAACGGCGCGACCATTTTGGCCGCCGACCCGGAAACCGATGGCGGAAAATACGATGTGTTCGAACCGAACGAGTTCGATATGTATCAGGATTTCGGCCATTCGCACTGGAAAAATTCGCTGATGTGGGGCATCGGGATCGAAGATTTCGCCATCGTCGGTCAGGGAAGGATCGACGGCAAGGGACTGTCGCGAAAAAGTCCCGGACCGCAAAAACCGCGCACCGAAGGGGAAACGCCGACCAGTATGAAAGACAACGTTTCGCCGCTTGGGGAAACCTCGGCGCTCAGGGAGATGGAGGGACTCGGGACAAAAGCCGTCGCTTTGAAATCGAGCCGCAACATCACGCTCAAAGATTTTTCGATCTTTCGCGGCGGGCATTTCGCACTGCTGGCGACGGGCGTTGATAATCTGACGATCGACGGACTCAGAGTGGATACGAACCGGGACGGATTCGACATCGATTCCTGCCGCAACGTGCGCATCTCGAACGTTTACGTCAACACGCCGAACGACGATGCGATCGTCCTCAAAAGCAGTTACGCTCTCGGGTTTGCGCGGGCGACCGAAAACGTGACGATCACCAACAGCCAGGTTTCCGGGTTTGATCTGGGGACTTTTCTCGACGGAACCTTCGGGACGACACAGGAATTTGCGCCGGACAAGGACCGGGTGACGGGAAGGATAAAATTCGGGACCGAATCGAACGGGGGTTTTAAGAACATCACCATCACCAACATCAATTTCGTTCATTGCCGCGGTCTGGCCATCGAAACCGTTGACGGCGGAAATATCGAAGACGTGGTGGTTTCCAACATCACCATGCGCGACATTACGACGGCGCCGATCTTTATCCGCCTTGGAAGACGCCAGCGCGGTCCGGAAGGCGCACCGGTCGCCAAGGCCCGGCGGATCATAATCGACAACGTGATCGTGTCGGACGCGCACGGAGAGTTCGCTTCGATCATCGCCGGTTTGAGAGAAAGCCCGATCGAGGACGTCCGCCTTTCCAACATCCGCATTCATTACAAAGGCGGTGGCACCAAAGAAGACGCGATGCGCAAAGTGCCGGAAAACGAGAAGAATTATCCCGAACCGAGCATGTTCGGGACAATTCCGGCCTACGGTTTTTACGTTCGCCACGCCCGCGGGATCAAGTTTGAAAATGTCGCCGTCTCGTTCGAAAAAGAAGACGCCCGTCCGGCGTTTTGGCTCGAAAATGTCAACGGGGCCGAATTTTTCCGGACCACCGCCCAATTGGCCGAAGGCGCTCGGATGTTCGTCCTGAATGAAGTCGTCGGTTTCGACGCGTCGCCGATCCCAAAAAGGTAGGCCGGAACGCTTTGATCTATTGAACTTTATGGAAGTCCTGCTGCAAAAACACGTTTTCAGACGGTTTGCGTTTTTAACGCTGACATTCTGTTTGTTTTTCGTTCCGTCCGTCATCGGTCAAAAAAACAAATCCAAACAAAAGCCGAATATCATTTTGATCTACGCCGACGATCTCGGCTACGGCGATCTCGGAAGTTACGGGCAGAAGATGATCAAAACGCCGAATCTCGATCGTCTGGCCCGAAACGGCATTCGCTTTACCGATTTTTACGCCAGCGCGCCCGTCTGCGCTCCTTCGCGGGCTTCTCTGATGACCGGTCGGCATCAGGGCCACGCCGTCATTCGCGGCAACAACAACGACCGGGGCGAGCGCGTCCCGCTCGGTCCCGAAGATACGACCATCGCCGAAGTCCTCAAAACGGTCGGCTACCGGACCGGCATCATCGGTAAATGGGGATTGGGCGAACCGGAAACCACGGGCGTTCCCAACCGAAAAGGCTTCGATTATTTTTTCGGTTACCTCAATCAAACCCGGGCGCATAATTATTATCCCGATTTTTTGTGGCGCAACACCGAAAAAGTAACCTTGCCGAAAGGCACTTATTCGCACGATCTGTTTACGAAAGAGGCGATCGATTTTATCGACCGGGAAAAGGAAACCCCGTTTTTCCTTTATCTTGCCTACACCCTGCCGCACGCCAACAACGAATTGACCCGGCGGACCGGAAACGGTATGGAGATTCCCTCGGACGCGCCTTATACGGATGAGAGCTGGTCGCCTCAGCAGAAAAATTACGCCGCCATGGTTTCGCGGCTCGACCGGGACGTCGGTCGGCTTCTCGATCTGCTCAAACAGCTGAAGATCGAGAAAAAAACGATAGTCATTTTCACCAGCGACAACGGTCCGCAGGACAAAAACGAGGGCGGTTACGATCAGACGCTTTTCGGGAGCAACGGCAGTTTGCGCGGGTTAAAACGCGAACTTTACGAGGGCGGGATCCGAATGCCTCTGATCGTTCGCTGGCCGGGAAGAATCAGATCGGGCCGACTGAGCCGAAATGTCTGGGCGCAGTACGATCTGCTTCCGACTTTTGCCGAGATCGCCGGGGCCAGTCCTCCGAAGGAAATAGACGGGATTTCGATGCTCCCGGCGCTTTTCGGAAAGACGCGGCCCGAACATAAATTCCTTTACTGGGAATTTCACGAAGGCGGTTTCGTTCAGGCCGTTCGGATGGGAAAATGGAAGGCATTGCGGCGCGGTTTGAAGGGGAAGATCGAGCTTTACGATCTGGCCAAGGACGTGAAGGAAACGACCGATGTCGCCGCCAAAAATCCGAAGATAGTCGAAAAAATTGCGGCCATAATGCAAAGCGAACATGCCGAATCGAAGAATTGGGCGGACCGGGAAAACGCTCCGTGAGGGAAATTTGACGGGCCGTTTTCAAACTGAAAATCACGGTGTTTGGAAAACGGGTTTAACCGATAAGAACGGGTTGAAACGGATGTTTTAATATATAAAGATCTGTTATGCAGTACTGGCCGGGAGCGCAGGCATCTTGCCCGCCCCATTTGCTGAAAGCCAAATGGCTATGGCTAAGATCAAAATAATAGACGATAGTCCTTTTGTTCGTGCTGACGCACTCAGGCAATGCCTGCGCTCCCGGCTTTAAGGCCGTTGACAGGACAGTTATTTGTTTAATCCAAAGACCTTTAATTTGCAAACTCTTCAATTAATTGCCCTTTAAAAAGTAGATATATGAAATTTTACAAACTAATCTTGTTGGCGGTTTTCATAATGCTGGCATCTCTTGCGATCCGCGCCGAGGTCCGTCTGCCCGATATTCTGGGCGATTCGATGGTTCTGCAACAAAAACAAAAGGTCCCGGTCTGGGGAACGGCCGATCCGGGCGAAGCGGTGGCGGTCGCTTTTGGAAAACAAAAACTGACCGCCGTGGCCGATGCTTCCGGTCGGTGGCGCGTGTTTTTAAAACCGATGAACGCCGATTCGACGCCGCAGACATTGATGATCGAGGGGCGCAACCGGATCGAACTGAAAGACATTCTGATCGGCGAGGTGTGGCTCGTTTCCGGGCAGTCGAATATGCAGTGGACGCTTTTTCAGTCGAGAAACGGCGAGGCGGAAGTGGCGGCGGCCGAACATCCGGACATCCGCCTTTTCAATGTCAGCCGCGAGGTGGCCTTCAAAAAGAAAGCGGGAAAACTCGGAGTCTGGGAGAGATGCGCCCCCGGATCGGCCCGGGATTTTTCCGGTGCGGGCTATTATTTCGGCCTCGAATTGCAAAAAAAACTGAAGGTTCCGGTCGGGTTGATCAATTCCTCTTACGGCGGTTCGCAGGCCGAAGCCTGGACTCCGGTTTCGTATCTGACGGCCGATCCCGAACTGAAGGCGACGGTCGAGCGGACCAGGATCTGGGAAGAAGAACGCGACCGGGTGCGGGTCGAATACGCCGAAGCCATAAAGAGATGGCGCGAAGAATCGGAAAAACAAAAAGCCGCCGGGGCCCGGCCCTCGCCTTCGCCCTCGGTCCCTGACGCTTTGCGCGATTACCGGATCGCTTCTTCGATCTATGACGGAATGATCGAACCGCTGATCCCGTTCCCGATCCGCGGCGCCGTCTGGTATCAGGGCGAATCGAACGAAGCCCGGGCCGAACAGTACAACCGCCTTCTGCCGACGATGATCCGCGCCTGGCGCGAGCGATGGGGCGACGGCGTTTTCCCGTTCGGCATCGTTCAACTTCCGAATTACCGCGCCGTCAAACCCGAACCCGAAGACGCTCCCTGGAGTTTTATCCGCGAGGCCCAGCGCCGGACGGCCGCGACCGTGCCGAACGCCGGACTGATCGTCACGATCGACATCGGCGAAGCAAGCGACATTCATCCGAAAAACAAACTCGATGTCGGCCGCCGAATGGCCGTCTGGGCTTTAAAAAATGTTTACGGAGAAAAAAATCTGAGCGATTCGCCGAGATTCAAAAAGGCCGAGATCAAAGGCTCGAAAATCGTCTTGACCTTTGACGATGTCGGCGCGGGTTTGCAGATCAAAGACGGCGACCGGCTCGATGAATTCGCCATCGCCGGAGCGGACAAAAAATTCGTCTGGGCCGATGCGGTGATCATCGGCAAAAACAAGGTCGAGGTCTCTTCGCCGTCGGTTCCTGATCCTCTGGCGGTGCGCTACGCCTTTAACAGCAACCCGAAGCATCCGAACCTGACGAACGAATCCGGTCTTCCGGCCGGCCCGTTCCGCACCGACGACTGGACAGATCCGACCGCCGGAAAAAGGTGATCGCGGGCCGATGGATTTTTTCAATTAGCCACCTCCGTTTTGCTTCGTGTTCTGATTGATTACGGGTCGTTTTTGATGATCCAAATCGGAGAGGCGTTTGCGTCGGCCAGAGTTTGGATCAATCCATCCAACTGCTCTTTTTTGATCTCGGTCTTTATTTCGATAATGACCTCTGTTTGGCTGACTCCCGCTCTTTGACGGTCGAGGAAAATCGCCTCGAGTTTTTCCGACAGCAAGGACGGATCGGCCGTGGTTCCGGTTTCGATCTTGTTGAGGCTCAATCTGCCTTCTTTTTCGACCCGGATTACGAGCAGGAGCGGATCGGGCGACCGATCCGGAGGAAAGACAGAGTTGCGGTTGACCAGATCCACCCGGTAGTTTTTTGTCGAATCCCGACAGCCGAACAATAAGTGGCAGATCACGGAAATTAGAACGAAAAAAATTATCTTCCGCATTTTCATCATAGATCGGGAAAACGCCCCGGAGAACGGGCGGCGTTGGCCGCCCCGCCCGGATGTGAGGGTTTGAGCCAAACCCTCACGATTTAGCAAATTTCACGGATGTCTGTAAAAATCCATAAAAGTGGCTTCGACCTGCTCGATGTCTTTCCTTTTTATGGGGGTTTTTATCAGCTTGACGTCCTTGAAATTGAGCGTCAGAAAATTGCCGTTATCGTCCTCGACCCCGACCGTCATCTCAAAACTGCGGTGTCTTAAAATTGATTTGAAGAGCACCCGTTCTTCTCTGGAGGACGGGGACCAGGAAAAGGTCATGGGTTTTTTGTCCTTCGGTTTTGATTTTGTCATCGCCGAAAATTTCGTGGTGATCCCGGTTAAAACCCCTTCCGGGCTGTCTCCCGCGTCTCTTAACTCTTCTCCCGGCCAGATGCCGATTGACTTGAGTCCATAGATCGGCCAGCTTTGTCCGGTTTTCTGACCCGGTTTTTGGCTTAGAACGCCTGCGTTTAACTTAAATGCCATTTTTTATTCTCCTAATCTAAAAAATTATTGCCGTCAATATGGTTTTCAGCGGCGCGCCGATCTGACGAACCTGATTTTTTCGGTCGCGCTCGGTTAGGTCGGGGAATGGATCGTCCGGTTTTTTCTTTTGCGAAAACCGGCAACTGGTCTTCCGCGACGGGGTTTCAGTTTTGCGGGCCTCCGAAAATTCCCGATCCGGAGCCTCTCCTTAAAGGCGAACTCAAAAAACGTCAGCTTGAAATTTCCCTGTTACATCGTCTCGTGCACCATCTTTCGGCGCTTTCGGTCGAATTTGCCGTGAAGCAACTCGGCGCTGTGAAAATGGACCTCCGCCATCAACAGGGGCGGAGTGTTCCCGACCGGTATGGGAATTTTGCTGAACCAGGCCGAATCGGCTCCGAGCCGGAGCGACTGGGTTTTTATTCCGCCGGAATAGACGTTGACGATCAATCTCATATCGAAATACCTGATGGTGGTCGGCGTCCGCAGAGAAAGAAGTTTTACGGCCAGAAAATCCCTGGTCGGCGGTATGTAAAAAATGATGTTCTTATGAGTCCGGGCCTGTTCGAACTCGGACGAGATGCTGATCTCGTCGGTCGAATGAACGTTGATCTTCCGGTTCGCCCCGCCGTTTACTTCAAAAGAGTGAACGGGAATATTTATGCGCTCCCCTTTTACGTCCGCCTGAGACGGAGAGTCATGGGTGATGATGTATGCTTCAGTCTGATATTTCATAAATTCTGTATCCTTACTTCTCTTTTTTTCCGGTTTCTTTCCGGGCGAATTTTTGCCGGTTCCGCCGGACAAAGAAAACGAAGTTTTGTGATCGCCGTGAGCGTTCCTTTCTCGGAAGCGCTCACGGCGCAGACTTCTCCCGTCGGCTTCCGGCGAAGGGTCGGCCCGGTAAAAACGTATTTGGCCGAACGATTGCCGGAAGGCCGTCTTGGTTGGATTTGTCCGGGTGAATTCCGGCGGCATTCGCCGGAAGGTCGGATTAAATGAACTGAAAAACGTTCGGGTTATCTGTGGCGAAAGGCCAGCACTTCGAGATATTCCGAACAGATGCCGGTCGTTCCGTCACCGGAAAAGTTATTCTCCGACCACAGGTCTTCGAGATCACGGCGCAAAGCCGTCTGCCCCGCCGGATCGAGCGCGGCGAAGGCTTTCAGGGTCGGCCCGTAAAACTCGCGCCAGAATTCGATCGTTTCCAGCACGGTCAGCGGAAAAGTCAGCGAGATCGAACGAGTGTTGAAATCGATCCCCGAAACCCTTGCTCCGAGCCGTTTTCCCACCTCAACCTCATTACCCCACAAAAGCGGAGAAGGAATGTTTACCGGCGGTTTGACGTGAAAGCCGACCGTTTTGAACATCTGCCCGATAAAACAGGTCGGAGTCCAGTTGGCCAAGGCGATCAGGCCGCCGGGACGGCAAACGCGAATGAGTTCGGTCGCAACCCGTTCGGGGCGTGGGGCGAACATCGCTCCGAACATCGACATCACGACATCGAACTCGGCGTCCGCGTAGGGCAGATTTTCGGCGTCGCCTTCGTCGAAACGAATTTCCAGACCTTCGGCCTCGGCCCGGTCCCGAGCTTGTTCCAGAAGGTTCGGGGCGATATCGACGCCGGTAACCGTTGCACCGAACCGGGCCGCCGGGATCGATTGATTGCCCGTTCCGCAGGCCACATCCAAAACGCGCATTCCGGGCCGGAGATCTAACCGTCCGACAAATTCGGCGGCTCCGTCGGCGAAAGATTCGGCGATCTTACAGAAATCGCCCGAAGTCCAGGTCGCTTTCAGTTTTGTTTTCAACGCCTCCATTTCCGGGGTCGTTGACAGTTTTGCTGTATCCATAAAAATTATTTCCTCTCTTTTATTTGTCCTTGCGCCGCAACTCCGAAAAAGAAGCTGTAGATCGGCGTCAATTATGTTTTCTTCCAGATCGATTCCTCTCGGATCTGATTTTCCGATCAGTCCCCAGCGCGGTAAAAATAATATTCCGCCGTGTAGGGGACTCTGACCTCTTCGCCGACGGTTGAACCCGGATTCGCCGGACTAATGCCGCCGACGGTGTTTACCCGCTGGATGTAATCGACTTTTTTGAAAATTCCGGGGCCGTCCGCCGTCACCGTTTCCAAAAGCAACCAGGGAACGGCGGTCGGATCCGCAGAACAACCGTCCAAACGGCTGGCGATGACTTTGCTGCCGCTGTTGCTCTCCCAGGTGGGGCCGGCGTAATGGGTGCCGACCTGGCCGTGATAGTTGGAATCGGCGTACAGGTTGGCCAACGGAGCCACGAACTCCCAACCGGAACCGTTCCACCGATAGATCTGCACTCCGAGCGCGTAAACGTGAAAGATCACTTTGCTTCTCGAAGGGACTTCCAGATTGGAGCAGTAGGAGGGAAGTTCCGGTCCCCGGATGTCCTCGGCGGCTCGGACGGATTGAAATGGCGTCCAGGTGAACCCGGCGATCCGGGCGGCCTGAAATGGCGTCAAGGCAAACCCGGCAACGCCGAGCAGAACCGCCAATCTGATGATTTGTTTAAGATTGATAATGTTCATTTAAATTCTCCTTAATAAATTTGATTTCTCTTTGTTTTTTGATCGGGCGGATGTCTTTTCCGAAAAAGATCAGATATCCGCCAGTTTGGTGATTTTTACCGTCAGGGTGAACGAGACCGGCCGGTTGCCGAGCGGCCCGATAAAGATCGTGCAATCTCCGCTTTCCTCCAATCCGATCTCGTAGGTTCCGCCCCTCTCTTCTCGCAGAAGAACCGTCTCTCCGTCGGCGCCGTCGGTTTCCACCCTGATCCCGACTTTCGAAGCCGGGGCGAGACTGAGAACCATTTTCTGTCCCGATTTCGCCCGGATGACGTAGGTTGTGCCGTAAGTCCCGGTCGTGCCCTTGACTGTGGCGGAGCTTTTGCCCTTGGCGAACTGAATCCGTTTGGGCGTCTGAGCGTTGGCCGGTCCGCTCCGCAGATAAATGCGAATGCGACTAACATCAGCGCTAAATTAATTAATTTTTTCATTGATCTGATTTTCTTTTCTCCTAAATTGGTGTTTGGTTTTGATTAACCCGCCCCCCGGAAAATACCGGTTGTCGTCAAAGCGTCAACCCGCTCTTCCGGACGCAGGACGATTCAGGTTGCGGCTGAAATGGTTGCCATCGGCCGCAGCCCTTGTAAAATTGATCGACTGATTCCTTATTCTTTTTTCGGCAGCGGAATAAGCATGCCGACGCGGCTTTTGTATTGTTCGTAGGTTTCGCCGTAATGGCCGGTCAGATCGCGTTCCTCCAACTGAAGAGCAACGAGAATATAGGCGGTCGTAACGGTGGCGAACAATAGGTGTCCGAGCGACATCTGCGGCGTCGCCCAAAAGGCGATGATGAAACCGAGCATGATCGGATGGCGCACGAACTTGTAAAAAGCCGGCGTCCGAAAACCGAGATCGGTGTATTTCGTTCCGCGCTGGTGAAGATAAACCTGCCGCAAGCCGAAGAGATCGAAGTGATTTATCATAAACGTGCTCAACAGCACGATCAGCCATCCGGCGGCGAAGATTCCCTTGAGGGCGAAATACCCGACCGGATTTTCCACGCTCCAGACGATCTCCGGCATCGGTCTCCATTGCCAGAAAAGCAGAAGCAGAACGAGGCTGGCCAGCAAAACGAAAACGCTTCTCTCGGCCGGTTCGGGGATGAAACGGGTCCACCATTTTTTAAACTCAGGTCTCGCCATAACGCTGTGCTGGACGGCAAAAAGCGTCAGCAGAAGAAGGTTGATCGTCAGCGAACCGAAGATCGATTCTTCCGTTCCGGAATCGATCGATTTGGGGACGATCAAATTGCCGACAAAACCGATGGCGTAAAGAAAGGTTCCGAAAAAAACGAAATAACTTACCGTTCCGAAAACGAGTGCGATTAATTTATCCATATCATTAAACCTCCTTCTACTGACCTTCGAATCCATTTAAAGGATTTCCGTAAAAAGCCCCGGTTTTCCAGGCTGTGGCATCCCATTTTTCGCCCGTTCCCGTTATTTTTACCGGCACGATTAACCGGTGATAGGGCAAAAAGATCTGACTCGTATAAGCCGGGGCGACGAATTTGCCGTCCGCCCCGACCGAAAAGGAGAGTTCGCGGATCTGCGCGCCGTTGCGGTAGATCTTGACGGTGTATTGGCCGGGATTTTTGTCGGCGTAAAGGGCGTTCGGATAATAATCGCGGTTGAAACCGCCGTTGTTGTCAAAACGGAAATTTCCCCACTGAAACTGCCAGCGCTTCCAGATATTGTCGGGCGCAAAGGCCGGCGCGTATTGCGTCGTCCGTTCGTCGTAGTCGCTGACGCCGCTGGCTCCGTCGCCGTCTTTGGTCGAGGCGATCTGCCGACCCTGGTAAAAGAGGCGGCCTTCGAGTTCGCCGGCGCTGACCATTCCCTTGAGCCAGACGCTGACCAGCGGCGTTATGCCGCCGATCTCGATGTCGCTGTGGTGAAATCCGATCATCCCGAACGGCAGGAGCCAATCGTGATCGACGAAGAAATCGACCTTGTTTTTCTCCTGCGGATTAGAACTGCGGCTGAATTTGCCGACCTTGAATTTGCCCTGATAAATCACTTCTTTCGTATCCCGGTCGGTGATCTTGAAAGAATAAATCCCGGTTCCGGCCGTCGATTTAGTGTCGAGCGTTCCGGAGTAGGGACTCGGGCTTTGGAACAAAACGGTCCGGTCGGCCGATAAATTCCCCTGTTCCAGATCTTCGCTGTACCAGGAAGAGCCGTCCGGGTTGAAATATTCCGCCGCGTAGTTCAGGGATTTTTCGTTGTTGTAAAATTGATTAAAACGAATGAGCGGAACCCAGCTGGAATAATTCTTTTGGTTGGGCATCTTCCAGTATTCGTCGTGCGTTTTGGCCTGAACGTAAATGGAATTTTTCAGCAGGACCGGCGTGTTGGTCGGACGTTGATTTTCGTAGATATTTTTTGAACCCGAAGTCTTCGGATCGACTTTGCCGTTGGTGTTGTTTGTTTTCGGCTGATCCTTTTCGGGCTTATCCACTTTTATCTGCGGAATTTTTATCGTGAATTGCGCGGCCGCCTGATTCCAGCCGAACGCGAACGCGATTAAAAACATCAACATTTTTGTCAAATTTCTTTTCATGATCTTTGGTTTTTTTATCTCCTCTTATTTTCCTTAATAATTAAAATTTTCCCGCCTCAGGGACACACCAATCGCGCCCCCTCAAAATTCAGGGCGATGGTTTCAAAAGTCTCTTCGACGGTCACGAAATGAATCAAAACGGACGTGAATTTGAACGCCACCGAGCGAATCAGACCTCCGGATTCGGAAAGTTCTTCTATGGTCAGAAACCCTTCCGAAAAGTTCTGCCCTCGGGTCCAGGCGGACATTAAGATCGGGGATGTTTTGTCAAATCGCTTGCTGATGGTCAGATCATTGACCCCGGCTTTTCCGGGACCGCCGCCGGCTCTCATCTGATGGCCATGGCCCCAGTAGAATTTGAAAATTTCAATCTCGCCGAAATGACGCGGGCTTTTCGATTCGCCCGTTACTCCGTCCAATTTCAAAAACATTTTTTGCAGCATCTTTTTCCTCTGATTTTTTTCTCCCGAATTCCCGGTTTTATTTATTTATTTTCCGGGAATTCGTGGTATCATTCACACTTCGCAGTGGTGTGAGTCTAAGGCTAGTTTTTTTTTGCAAAAAAAGTCCTTTGATTTGGATTAGACATTTCTTAGAAAAAAATTAGAAGTCGTATGTCGTTGGAAACAGACGGTTTTGAGTTTTATGAGTTTCTGCTCGACACCAGAGAAAAGATGCTTTTTCGGGATGGGAAGCCGGTTCCCATTACGCCGAAAGCCTTCCAACTGCTTCTGACGCTGGTCGAAAATCACGGCCGTCTGGTCGAAAAGGAAGAGTTGATGAAAGCGGTCTGGGCGGACAGCTTTGTCGAAGAGGGAAATCTGACTTTTACGATCCGCCTTTTGCGCAAAGCCCTCGGCGACCAAAGACGCAAACCCCGTTTTATCGAAACCGTCCCGCGCCGCGGTTACCGCTTTATCGCTGAAGTCAGAAAACCCGCGGAAAAGACCGTATCGGATGACGAATCCGAATCGGCAATCGTCGAAACGACGCCCGAAGAAAAATCTTCCGGCGCGTCCCGATCTTCCAAAAAAATTGCGCTGACGGCTTTTGCCGTTCTGGCAGTCGGCCTGATCTTCGCCGGGTTTTGGTACTTGATAAAGCGCGGGTCGGACACGAGCGCCCCGGTTTTGTCCACTACTTTTAGCGCCGAAAAACTCTCGACCAACGGAAAGGTTTTTCACGTCGTTATCTCGCCGGACGGGAAAAATGTGGTTTACACGAATGTCAGCAGCGGCAGGACGGGCGTCTGGCTCCGGCAACTCGATTCGACCAACAACGTCGAAATAATTCCGCCACTGGAGGATTTCTACGGCAAACTGGCGCTTTCGCCCGACGGCAATTTCCTTTATTTCTCCCGCCGCCCGCGCGGATTCGACGGTCAGTTGGACATTTATCGAGTTTCGATCTTCGGCGGCGTCCCGACCAAAATCATCGCCGAGACACAGGGTTGGCTGAGTCTTTCCCCCGACGGCCACAGGATTTCATTTGTCCGCTGTTATTATCGCAAGGAAGATTACTGCTCGCTGTGGATCGCCGACTCGGCCGACGGCAAAAATGAAAGAAGGCTTCTGTCGCGTCCGCTTCCTTTCCGGATCAGCGACAATAAGATCTCGCCCGACGGCAAATCAATCGCTTTTGCTTTCGGACAATCGAAAAACGCCGGGAACGAATTCAGTCTGGCCGAGGTCGATATCGAAAGCGGGGCGGAACATGAACTGACGGCGCAGAAGTTCTTTAACATCAACTCCATCGTCTGGCTTCCCGACAGAATCGGCCTGCTGTTTACGGCTTCGGGAATTCCCAACCGGCATTCCCGGATCTGGCAGGTAACGGTCGAATCGGGCGACGTTCAGCCTCTGACCAAGGATTCCGAAACCTATGCCGAACTGAGTCTGAGCAAAGACGCCTCCCGTTTGATCTCAACGCAGGTTAATCAGGATTTCAGCCTCAGCCTTTTTCAAACCGATGATCCGTCGGCCCGGCAGGTTTTGGCCAACGCCTGGTTCGCCAGATTCGCGCCGAACGGGAAGATCTTTTTTTCATCCATTATGTCGGGCAACGATGAAGTCTGGAGCATCGAGCCGAACGGAAGCGGGCAGAGGCAATTGACCAATGACGCGGCGGATGACTCAAGTCCGATAGTTTCGCCCGATGACAATTCGATATTTTTCGTTTCAAACCGGACGGGACAGGCCCATGTTTGGCGGATGAACGCCGACGGCAGCAATCCGGTGCAGATCACTCATAAGGAAGGCGGATTTCCGATCTTCGTCTCGCCCGACGGACGGTGGATCTATTATCACCACGGCATCGAGAGAACGCTTTGGCGGGCATCGACCGATGGCGGCGACGAGCAATTGGTTTTCGACAAGGGAACAAGTGAATTCGAATTGTCCCCGGACGGCTTGCAGGTCGCTTTTCCGGAACGTCAGGGCGAAGAGCGCCTTTTAACTGTTGTTTCGCTTGAAGACAGGCAGATCATAAAAACGTTCAATTTGGAAGATCCGAAAGCCAGATTGGTTCAACTGGCCTGGCTTTCGGACGGAAAAGGCATCGGTTACGTTCTGGCCGATAATGATTTCCAGAAAAACTCGCTGTGGGTTCAACGGTTCGACGGAACCGCGCCCCGGAAGATCGTCGATCTGGGCGATGAGGAGATCCGTTCGCTGACCTTCGCGCCCGACGGAAAAAGTTTCGCCGCCGTTCAGGGCGGCTGGCGACATGACGCCGTTTTGTTCAAAGGTTTGAAATAAAAGCCTCATATTTGGAGTCCGTTTAAGAAACTCAATCTTCTTCAATCCGCTTAACAAACTCCCGTCAAAACGTTCGGAAATGATATATTGAGCAGACGGGAAAATGAAACTGAAACAAAACCGAAGCAAAAAAGTTAAATGGGGTTTTTTTCTGATCGGGTTGCTGTTGCTTTTTTCGGCCACCGGCAAGGCCGAGGACGGTTACCGGCTTTGGTTGCGTTATGATGCGCCGCTGAAGGAGATGATCGAGGTTTATCGTCCGCGCGTCAGATCATTGATCGTGCAAGGCGATTCGGCAACCGTCAAGGCCATTCGCGAAGAACTCATAAACGGCTGTCAAGGATTGCTGAACACATCGGTTCCGCTGAAAAAAAATGTTGAGCGCGACGGGGCTTTGATCGTCGGAACGCCGGAAAATTCATCCCTGATCGCCGGTCTTGATCTGGGCGATCAACTGGACGGTTTGAGCCGCGAAGGCTTTTTGATCCGTTCGATGATGATCAAAGATCATCGGGCGACGTTGATCGCGGCCAAAAGCGAGATCGGCGCGCTTTACGGGGCTTTTCACTTTCTTCGACTGATGCAGACTCTGCGGCCGATCGCGAATCTCAATCTAACGGAAAATCCGCGCCTCAAGCTTCGACTCCTCAATCATTGGGACAATCTGGACGGAAGCGTCGAGCGGGGGTACGCCGGAAGATCCCTCTGGCATTGGGAAACTCTGCCCGAAAAGATCTCACCGCGTCTGAAAGATTACGCCCGCGCCAACGCCTCGGTCGGCATCAACGGAGCGGTTCTCAACAACGTCAATGCCGATGCGCGGGTTTTAACGACCGTTTATCTGAAAAAAGCGGCCGCCATCGCCGAAGTCTTTCGGCCTTACGGGATCAAAGTTTATCTTTCGGCGCGGTTTTCGGCGCCGATCGAACTGGGCGGTCTGAAAACCGCCGACCCTTTCGACGAAGATGTAAAAAATTGGTGGAAAAAGAAGGCGGACGAGATCTACCGGATCATTCCGGATTTCGGCGGATTTCTGGTCAAGGCCAACAGCGAGGGTCAGCCTGGCCCGAGAACCTACGGCCGCAATCACGTTGACGGGGCCAATCTGTTGGCGACCGCTCTCTCTCCGCACGGCGGCGTAGTCATCTGGCGGGCGTTCGTTTACGATATGAAGGAGGGTTACGACAGAGCCGGCGCGGCCTTTGAGAATCTTCGGCCGTTCGACGGCCGTTTCGCTCCGAACGCGCTTTTGCAGGTCAAGAACGGGCCCATAGATTTTCAGCCGCGCGAGCCTTTTCACCCGCTTTTCGGAGCGATGCCGAAAACTCAGGTGATGCCCGAATTTCAGATCACGCAGGAATATCTCGGGTTTTCAAATCATCTGGTTTTTCTGGCCGAGATGTGGCGCGAGGTTTTCGACGCCGACACTTTCGCCGAAGGTCCGGGTTCGACCGTCGCCAAAGTGGTTGACGGCCAATTGTTCGGGCAAAAATTGACCGGAATCTCCGGCGTCGCCAACACCGGAACGGACCGCAACTGGACTGGACACGATTTTCAGCAGGCCAACTGGTACGCCTTCGGCCGCCTCGCCTGGGATCACCAAATACGGTCGGAGCAGATCGCCGATGAATGGACCAAAATGACGTGGACGCGCCGCGCAAAGAGCGTCGCCGTCATAAAAGACATCTTGCTTGGATCGCACCAGACGGCGGTCGATTATATGACCCCGCTCGGGCTTCATCATCAGATGTGGGGCGGGCATCATTACGGCCCGGCTCCGTGGTGGAATTCTTACGACCGCGACGACTGGAATCCGACCTATTACAACAAGGCCGATCGAAAGGGGATCGGGTTCGACCGGACGAAAACCGGCAGTGATACCGTCAGACAGTATTTTCCGCCGGTGGCCGAAAGGTTTTCCGATCTGAAGACGGTTCCCGAAAAATATCTGCTCTGGTTTCATCATCTGCCCTGGAACTACAAGTTAGGGACGGGCCGGACGCTCTGGGAAGAACTGGCCGGACATTATCAGGGCGGGGTTGATCGGGTCAGACGGATGCGGCGCGAATGGGCCGGTTTGAAAGACGTCATCGACCCGGAGCGGCATCGGGCGGTGGCGGAAAAACTGGCCGTTCAGGAGCGCGACGCCGTCTGGTGGAAAGACGCCAGTTTGAGTTATTTTCAGAGTCTTTCGGGATTGCCCTTGCCTGCGGGCGTCGAAAAGCCGCAAAAGACTCTGGAAGAATACAAAGAAACAGATCTGCTTGACGATTTCGCCAGGGGCAAGGCGACATTTGATACAAATCATCGTTAATTTTTGTCAATTAACCAGTCTGTAAATTTGGCCACAGAGATCACAGAGAACACCGAGGATTTTTTTGTCGATCAAACGATTTATCTCTGAGGTCTCGGTAACCTCTGTGGCTAAAAATAAAAAACTTTAGTTACAGACATAATAAGGATGTGCCGAGTTTCGCCTGGCACAAGCTCGGGCAAAGCTTTTCCTTTCAAACTATTGGACCCATAAATGCGGGACTCAGAACTTTAGAAAACTTGATTTGCAGAATATTAGTACTTTGGAAAATAAGTTTTATTATTTTCCCGCGAATTTCGCAAATTTACGCGAATTAAATTTTCGGTAGTGATCAAAAGTAATGCTGACAAATGAATGTCCCGCAGGGACTCTTGTCGTAATAGCCCGGCGATTGATCGCCGGGTACAGGTTCTCTCTCAGATCCATAGTCCTGAAAGGACGAAAGATAAATATGAATTTGGCAAATTCGAGACTGTCCCTTCAGGACTTGACGACATCATCGGTTGCATAATCCCGGCGATCAATCGCCGGGCTATTTTCAGATGCTCCGTTGGAGCAATTAGATTTTGCTCAGCATTACTTTTGATCACTACCGAATTTTTATTACTTTATTTGTGCCGATTCGCGCCAATTCGCGGGCACAAAAACATTTAAAATTTTATTTTCCAGAGTAATTAGTACTCTGTAAATAAAAAAACCTGAAGTTTTGTTAAATTTGTGATGGGTGATAGGTGATGGGATAAAACTTAATTGTCTGAATATCCGGATCTACTGTCTGATATTATCTGTTTAACTTTTCACCCATCACCCATCACTAAACTCTAGTTTTTTTTATTTACACAGTAATTAGCCGGTTTGAATGAAAAAATTATGAAAAAATATCAATCCCCGATCGTTTTGTTTTTGCTCCTTTTCAATTCGTTTGTTCCCTCCGCTTCGGCCCAGGAAATGCCGGCCTATAAAAATCCGGATCTGCCGATTGACCGGCGGGTCGATGATCTGGTGGAGCGGATGACTCTGGAAGAAAAGATCTCGCAGATGCAGAACGGGGCCGCGCCGATCGAGAGGCTCGGCGTTCCCGCTTACGAATGGTGGAACGAGGCTCTGCACGGCGTGGCCCGCGCCGGGATCGCCACCGTTTTTCCGCAGGCCATCGGTCTGGCGGCGACCTTTGATGAGGATCTCATTTTTCGGGTGGCCGATGTTGTTTCGACCGAGGCTCGCGCCAAGCATCACGAATTTGCCCGGCAAGGCGATCGCGGGCGCTACAAGGGATTGACCTTCTGGAGTCCGAACATCAACATCTTTCGCGATCCTCGCTGGGGTCGCGGTCAGGAAACCTGGGGCGAAGACCCCTTTTTGACCGGGACGCTCGGCTCGGCCTACGTCCGCGGATTGCAGGGCGACGATCCGAAATATCTCAAGGTCGTTTCGACCGTCAAGCATTTCGCGGTTCACAGCGGGCCGGAACCCGAACGACACGGGTTTAACACCGATGTCAGCGAAAGGGATTTGCGCGAGACCTATCTTCCGGCCTTTCGGCAAACGATCATCGAAGGCGGAGCGACCGGAGTGATGTGCGCTTACAACTCGGTGGACGGTCAACCGGCCTGCGTCAACGACAGGCTTTTGGGCGGAATACTCCGGGGCGAATGGAAGTTCAGCGGGCACGTGGTCTCCGACTGCGGCGCGATCGACGACATTTACAAGGGGCACAAGTTCGTCAAAACCGAAGAAGAAGCATCGGCCCTTGCCGTCAAAAAAGGAACCGATCTGACCTGCGGCGGAGAGTATAAATCTCTCGCTCAGGCCGTCAAGGACGGACTCATCAGTGAAAAAGAGATCGACGCGGCGGTCAAACATCTGATGAAAATCCGCTTTCGCCTCGGGATGTTCGACCCGCCCGAACGGGTCAAATACGCCCGGATTCCTTTTTTCGAGAACGATACGCCTGTCCATCATCAACTGTCCCGGCAGGCGGCGCGGGAATCGATCGTCCTGCTGAAGAACGAAAAAAACGCTTTGCCTCTCAAAAAGAATCTGAAAACCATCGCCGTCATCGGCCCGAATGCCGATGATCCGGACGTTCTGCTCGGAAACTACAACGGCCAGCCCTCACAATCCTACACGCCGCTCGAAGGCATCAGGGAAAAGGTCTCGCCGGGGACCGAGGTTTTATACGCCGAAGGAATGTATCCGACCGGAGTCATTTTCGAACCGGTCGCGGCGGACGCTCTTTCGAGCGGCGAGGGGAAGGGCTTGAAGGCCGAATATTTCAACAACCGGGAACTCAAGGGAACTCCGGCGCTGGTTCGAAGCGACGAACAGGTCGATTTCAACTGGGGATCGGTCAGTCCCGCTCCGGAGATCAACGCGGATAATTTCTCGGTTCGCTGGACGGGCCGACTGACCGCGCCGGAGTCGGGAAAATATCAATTCGGCTGGCGGAGCAACGGCGGGGTTCGGATCTTTCTCGACGATCAGTTGGTGATCGAAGAGTTGAAAAACCCGCGCACCCGCAACGTTCTCAAAGAGATGGATCTGGAAAAAGGAAAAAGCTACGACATCCGGATCGAGTATTTCGAGAACGCCAATCATTACGCCTCGGCCAAACTGGTCTGGACTCCGCCGACCTCGCAGGAGAAACTGCGCGAAGAGGCTTTGGAAAAAGCGCGGCGGGCCGATGCGGTCGTGATGGTGATGGGAATTTCCCCGACCATCGAAGGCGAGGAGATGGACGTTCGGCTCGAAGGTTTTCGCGGCGGCGACCGGACGGATATTTCTCTGCCACGGCCCCAGCAAGATCTGATCAAAGCCGTTCACGCTCTGGGCAAGCCGGTGGTTCTGGTGCTGATGGGCGGCAGCGCTCTGGCGGTCAATTGGGCCGATGAAAACGTTCCGGCCATTCTCGACGTTTGGTATCCGGGACAGGAAGGCGGCCGGGCGGTGGCCGATGTTCTGTTCGGCGACTACAATCCGGGCGGGAGATTGCCCGTTACCTTTTACAAATCGGTCGATCAATTGCCACCGTTCGAAGATTACAGGATGGAGGGCCGGACCTATCGCTATTTCCGGGGCGAACCGCTTTATCCTTTCGGCTACGGTTTGAGCTACACCAAATTCTCTTACGGCAAATTGAATCTAAAAAACAGGATCAACGCGGGCGAAAATCTGGAACTCAGCGTCGAGGTGGAAAACTCGGGCGCGGCGGACGGCGACGAGGTCGTTCAGCTTTACATAACCGATCTTTCTTCGACGGTTCCCGTCCCGATCCGTTCGCTGGCCGGGGTCGAGAGAGTTTTTCTCAAGGCGGGCGAGAAGCGGAAAATCTCCTTTACATTGAAGCCGCGCCAAATGTCGCTCATTTCAAATGACGGTCGGCGAATGGTCGAACCCGGCGATTTTTCGATCAGCGTCGGCGGCAAACAGCCCGGATTTTCCGGCCGCGCCGATGCCGCCACGACCGCCGTTGCTACGGGCAAATTCACCGTCGCGGGAAAGATTTTCGAGGTGGCGGCGGAAAAGTAATTGAATTTCAGAATTACGCATACCGAACCGCTTTCGTTTTCAGTTTGGAAACCGTCTGGCGGGTCGGACCGCGGCTGACGAGAACGTTTTTGATCCCGGTCGCCCGTCCGGCGGCGAAGGCCAGACCTTCCGGGCTAGAATGACGTAGTTTGTTATGGCTGACGAAAAACGCTTTTTGATCCAGTTGATCGAGACAGGTGACGGCCAGTTGACGCCCGATCTTGATCGGGGTGCGTCTGGCGTATCGCCGAAGATCGGCGTTGATGGTCTTTTTTAGCAGATCCAGATCGAGCCAGCCGAACCGGAGAGAGCCCTGAAACGGATTGGGAATATTGGTCGGATCTTTGATGCCATCGTAAGGCGCGGCCGCCAATTCGTGCGGAAGCGGTCCGGCTCCGTGCCGGGTGGCATAAGCGCGCGTGGCGTAGATCACATCGAGGGATTCAAGCCCGGCCTCTTCGGCCAATCCGATGGCGTTGCAAAGCCCGGTATTGGAACGCGTTACGTGCGGGAACCAGCCGCCGTCCTGATCGAGCAGTAACCCTTGAGCGCCTTCCAGAATGACGCCCTTTCGGCTTCTCAGGATTTCCGGGCGGGCGGGGCGGATTTCCCGGTAAAACCTTTCGGCCGAGGCGATGAAATCGTTTTTCAGTTGATCGGATCGAAGCAGGTCCATCAGTTCCCCGGAAATCGTTTCGATTCCCAAACCGGCCAGCCGTTCGGGGACCCAGTTTTGTCTGATGTCGTCTAAGACGGACGCCATTTTTCCCGCATCATTCAGATCGGCGACGCGAGTTGTATAGCGGCTCCGGAGGCATCTTTCGATAGTTTCGCCGAATCCGATCCCGCAACTGCCGTGCCTGCTTCCGCCTCTTGCCTTTTCGATAAACTGGTTGATGAGCATATCGTAGGGCGTCGAAACCAGTCCGCGTTGGTCGGCAAAAACCGTCGGCGGCGGAAAGCCTTGATTTTCCAACGCCGTCTTTTCCCGCCAGAAAAGAAGCGGATTGCTGACGAAATATTTGCTCAGAAAAGTGGCCGCTCCGGCCGGGGTTCCGCTCCCGAAATGGCTGTGAATGTGCCGCCGCCCGTCGGGCAGAACGACCGTATGACCGGCCTGAGCGCCGCCGTTGAAACGGGCGACGATGCAGTCCGCGCCGAAACGGGCGGCCGTCCGGTCGGTCAAAAGTCCCTTGCCCTCATCGCCGAATCCGGCGCCGATAATGACCGTTGCCCGGACCGTTTTATGCGTCTTGGTTTTGATCGTCATTTTTTACTCACCATTGAAATCATTTTTTGCCACAGAGAGCGCGGAGGGTTTTTTGATCAAGAGAAAACAGATTTCTCCGAGCTCTCCGCAGCAAAATCCTTATTAGTTAGAGCGATTCTAGAATCGCGTAACGCCGCCGATTTCGGGGCGCATCAGACCGGTTCTGATGCCGCTGACGGCGCGGGCGACGACCATCGAAGTGTCGCCCCCCCAACTGGCGGCCACGGCATCCTTATCCCGTCCTTCGGCCACCTCGATGGTCGAAACGATCACTTCGGAAAGCCTTGTGTGATCGGCCAGCGGGATCGCGCGTTCTCCCAGCAGATCGGTCCAACTTCGACGGACGCGGTCGCCGTAGGCGCGGGCGTGACTGCCTTCTTCGACGATGATGTGAAACACCTCGTATTTGCGTCCGACCATCGTCAGAAGATCGCGGTTGGCGATCTTTTTCTGTTGCGGTGCGGCGCCCATCGCCCGTTCGATCTGGTCGCGGGTCAGGTCTTCGGGCACCTCTTCATCGCCGACGGTAAACAGATAGCCTTTTTTGTTCCGCTTCTCGAAACAGTCGATGGCGGTCCGCTCGGCGGCGAAATACCAGGGCAGGTTGTAGGACTCCCAGCAGTTGCCGCCGCCGCCGTGCTCGATGTAGATCTCTTCAAGTTGTTTGGCGATGCTGATGTCGGCCTCGAATTGGGTCGCCTGCAAGGGCGCCCGGTCGCAGGTGATGTCGCCGACGCCCATCACCATCAAATGCGGATCGGAAACCGGCCGCCGCCGCAGGATCTCTTCAAAGGTCGTCCCGATGCCCGAGCGGACCAGAACGTCGGCCAGCATTCCCATCGAACCGGTGACGTCGCAGGCGATGATGATGGCGTTCGAGTTTGGATTGAGATCCGAATCGCGCGATTCGCGCATCAGTATCTTTTTCGGATCGAATTCATCCTTGAGATGCCTTGCCGTAAAGATCTCATCGGTTCTTTTGGCGGCCGTTTTGGCCGAATAATGTTTCCAGTCGCTGTCGCTCCAACGTGCGTATCCCATAATAATTTCTCCTTTTTTTCGAATCTCTTTTTCGGATTCGGTCTAAAAAACTTCTGTCAAACGGGCCCGGATATTGAATCAGGCGGCCCGCCGGTAAATTGCGTCGACCGGCGCTTCCAGACGAATGAAGCGGGGCGGCCCGAAACTTTTTCTTAAGACCTCGCGCCACAATGTGTAATCCTCGATGGCGTTGCCGGTCGTGGCTCCGTTAAACCAGCGGGCAAAATGTTCCGGCACTCGTTTATCGGTCTTCAAATGCGCGCCGGTCGGATCGCCGAGGAGTTCGCGCCCGGTCGCCCGGATCAATTCCAGATCCGTTCGAATGTCGGCTTGTTTGCTGCGGATGACATCGGCCGGAGCCGTCTGGATCGTCCGTTGAGGCAGAGCCGCCAGCTTAGCGCCCGCCCGGCACGAATACCACCAACCGCCGAGCAGTGCGCCGCTGTGCGTCTTCGGCGACACGAAAAATGTGGCGGGGCCGATGTCGTTGTGAACCAATCCGGCGTAGCTCAGATAACAGGACAGATTGTGCAGAGTGCTTTGAATCCATCCGACGTGGCGCGGGGCGATCCGGCCGCCCAGATAGTCGCGCAGATCATCGAGCAGAATCAGATCCGCTCTTTTCGGCAAAAGCATCAGCAGGCGTTCGGAGGTGGTAAAAAATTCCGGATCCTGCGGCAGACATCTGACGATCTCGCTTTTCATCCGCGAATCGGCGAAACGAAATTCGCCGATTCGTTTCCGGGCATTTTCCATCAGATCGGCGTACTGACGCCGGACCGAAAAAACCACTTCCCGTTCTCCGACGTACATTTCGCCGAGCTCAAATGGAACGATTCTGAAATATGAGACCCGCCGGAAAACCGAGCTGCCGCGTTCGAGTTCCAGAGTGCCGGGGCCGCGCCAGCTGTCGGTTTCGATCAATTCCAGAGCCTTTTTATAAAGCGCCGAAATATGCTGAAAAACGCGTCCGGCCTCCGGATTCGGGTTGTGATCGGGATGCCAGCACCGGCCCAGCGCGCGGTATTCGCTTTTGGCCTTTGTCGGATCGCCGGAAAATAATTTTTCGGGGGCGTCGGGCGAGATCGACAGGATTCGTTCACTGCTTAAACTGGTTAATACGTTCATGGTTAATCGTTAATTACTGATCGAAAAGCGATCTTCTTCATCTCGGATCCTAGAGTTCAAAATCCAGTCCTCTCTCGACCATTTGCCGGTAACGGGTTTCGTTGAACCGGTAAAGCTGGGCCGGGCGGTGCGAGACGCTTTCCTGCCGTTCTTCGAGCGGTTCCAGAATGTCCATTTTCAGAACGCGGCGGCGAAAATTACTGCTTTCGAGTTTGTGTCCGAGAACGATCTCGTAGACTCTCTGCAATTGCTTGATCGTGAATTTGTTTTCCAGCAGTTCGAAACCGATCGGCACGTAAGAGAGTTTGCCCCGCAGGCGGCCCAGCGCCACGTCGAAGATATGGTTGTGGTCGAAACTCAAACGCCCCGCGTCGGGAAGCTGATCGATCGAAAACCACTGGGCCTCGGCCGCGTTTCCGCCGCCAAGAAAGCGCACCTCGTGCTGGGCGGGCGAAACCAATGCGAAAAAACCCATTGAAATGATCCGGTCGATCCGGACTCCGAAATCCTCGCCGGTCCGCGGATCCCGGCCGAAATCGTCAAACGTGTAAAGCTGTTCGAGAAAGACATTTTCGAGACCGGTTTTTTGTTTGAGGATTCGCCGGGCCGCTTCTTCGGCCCGTTCGTCCGACTGAACAAAACCGCCGGGCAATGACCACCAATCCAAAAACGGTTCCTCTTTCCGCTTGACCAGAACGATCTTCAACGTGCTGGCCGTCAGATCAAGGCCGAAGACAACGCAATCGGCGGTTACAAAAAACCGTCCGATCGGCGGTCGGGTTTGGTTGATGCTTGTTTTGTCTGCGGACATCTGTTACCTCCTTTTCAATGGATTTATCAGGCTTAATGTCATTCTGACCTTAAGTTAATGTCATTTATACCTTAAGTCGAAAAAGATGTCAACAAAAAAATGAAAACGGTTTTCCGATTATGGGGCGGAGTTATTAAATGACGGTGAAATCTGTTGGATTAGAGTGCAGAAACTTGTACTGAACGGAGTTCGGAACATTGGGGAAAGAGTCCGAACTCCGTTTTATTTTCCCGAAGCAAGCGGGCGTCGTCTAACGATGAAGTCGTTTGCCGTTATATTTTTCCCAGACTTCGGCGACTTCGTTTGCCTCGTCTATGGTTCGGGGACGAAAACCGAGGACGATGCCGCCCTCTTTCACGCCGGTTTCATAGACCTGCGCCGTCTCTTCGGGAATGCCCCAACCGATCAGGGCTCCGATCAAACCGCCGGTTGCGCCTCCCGCCCCGGCGCCGGCCAAAGCGGCGGCCACCGGACCCGCCACGATCAGCCCCAGACCGGGAATGACCAGACTGGTGCCGATGGCCGCGATCGCTCCGATTATCGCGCCGACCGTGCCGCCGAGGGCGGCGCCGACGCCCGTCCCCTCGGCGGCTTTGTTGCCCAGTTGGGTTTCGCTTCGGGTCGTTTGATAGGTGTTGCGGGTGTCTTCCGACATCAAAATGCTGATTTCATCGCGTCCGTAACCGCGGTCCAGCAATTCCTGATAGGCTTTTTCGGCGTCTTCGCCATTTTCGAATAAAGCCGTCATCAAATATCTATCGTTCTCCTTTGTCATGAATTTTGTCTCCTTTTCTTAATTTAAGATGTTTCAATGGATCAAAAATGATCGGGTTACCTTTTATCGTGTTCCCACGATAAAATCGATTTTTATCAACCTCAGGGGTTTTCGAACCTGGAGTTGAAGATCAGATCGTCGCTTGGATTTTCAGCCTGTTTGATTATCAGCAACTCGTTCTTGAAGTTTTTTTCATCCTCCGTCACTGAATTCTCTTCCGGTTTCTTTCCGTTCGTTAAATGTTCTTTAAACCAATCGGTGGCTAATGACGCCACTTCTTCGAGCGTTCCCGGTTCTTCAAATAAATGGGTTGCATTGGAAACGACCTGCATTTCTTTCTTGCAGCTTAATCTTTCGAAAGCCCAGCTGTTCATTTCGACCAACGAGTTGTCGCGCTCTCCGACAATAAGGAGCGTCGGTGCAATGACCTTCGGCAAAACCCCATCGGCCAGATCGGGTCTTCCTCCCCTGGAGACAACCGCTTCGAGATCCGAACCGAGTTCGGCGGCCGCCACCAGAGCCACCCCGCCGCCGGTGCTGGATCCGAAAAAACCGACTCCCAGATTCCGGGTATCGCTCCTGTGTTTTAGCCACACCCTGACCCTGGACATTCTTTCGGCCAGAAACCCGATGTCGAACTGCAGACGCTGGGTGATGGTATCGATCGATTCTTCCCGGCGCGTCAGAAGGTCGAACAAAAGAGTTCCTATCCCGCTCCTACGAATAATCCGGGCTACAAATTGATCGCGCGGGCTGTGGCGGTTGCTACCTGAACCGTGAGCGAATAAAACTATGCCCGCCGCTTCGTCGGGAACGTTCAACTCTCCTTTCAGATAATTCTCACCGATCGGGATTTTCACAGTTTTTAAATTTTCTTTTTCCGCGCTGTCCATTTTGCCCCCGTGGAAATGTTTGTTTGTTCTCTTCGTTCGTCATGGTTTGTTGGGGGCGGGAAATGTGTCCGAAGGCGCATTTCCCAACATTGTTCGATTTTCTTCAATTAAGCTGTTTTACCGCGGTTGAGCGCGGCTGATGTCTCGGTCGTTGTCGGGAAATCGGAAGCAATTTTCCGGGAGTAAAAGTTTTTGTTCACCCGGATCCGGTTTTCAACGGGACCGTAGGACGTGAACTCGTAATATCCGTGCGACCTTCTTCCTTGTTCAGGGCGAGAACCCCGATCTTTGTTGCGTCTGCCGTATCGGGGAAATTCCCGATAACCGTATCTATCTGCCATTAAAAAAAACTCCTTGATAAGTTGACTTTTAACAATTACTTACAAATTTATAAAAAGCCGTTAAGTTATGTTTAAAGTATAAATATTCGATAACCGGAGATATGTTTGCTGTCTTACATTGAAGCCAAGAGTTTTGGAACATCGGAGGGGCTTTTTATCGCGAGATCGGCTTTAGGAAAGGTCAAATGATCTTTTGGAATCTTAAAAAAATTGAACCAAGGAAAAAAGCCGGCGCACATCGCTTTCAAAAAAAAATAAACAAGGTTTTCGACCTATTGACCGCTTTCTGAAATTGTAATCCCGCGTACAGACTCCCCGTTCGCGATTTACCTAAGATGTCAGAGCAATATCTGTCCTTTCCGGTTTTCATCGGGAGAGTTTCGACCTTTTTGAACACAAACTTTGGGATCCGGTCGGTCGAATTGTCCGGATCGAGAAAAGAGAATACTTATTGACCGCCGCCGACATCGGTGAACGTCCGAAAAACCACTTAAAATAAGTTGTGAATGTTAAACGGCACGGCGATTGCACCTTTCAATTATCGGAATGCGAAATCGAGTCCGGTTTTGGGGGAAAATGGCTCGATTTGGCTTAAATGCCCATATTTATTGGAAAATATGCGTCAAATGGCTTTTTGAAAATGTTTGAAACCCGAACCGAAGTGAACGAATTTCATACGGAAATGATAAAAGGTCGTACCGGAAATTTCTTTACTTGTCTTGGGTTGCGCCGGGGAGAGAAGCGGATGAAATTTCGGTTACCCGAATTTTATTGGATTCACGCATTCGTGCGAAAAATTTGAAGGAGAAAATTACCAATGTTTAAACAGAAGAGTTTGGAAAAAAAAGATGAAAATATGAATCGGAATGAGGAAAAAAATTCGTCGCATAAAATTTTCTGGGGAGCCGTCGGCGGGGCCGCATTGTTGGGGGCGGCGGCTTTGTTAATTGCAAATCTGGACGATCTTAAACGCTACATCAAAATGGTTCGAATGTAGCGGAATTGGGTAAATCATCCGGCGATAAGCCTTGGAAAGATTTACCGGTGAACCGGGCGCGTATGGGGATTTTGCGCGCCCGGAAATTTTCAAGAAATCAGGCTGTGGGTCTGACAGATGATCGGACTTTTGGTCGGTAAAGTTGGAGAAAACCGGGAAAATGAAAAGAGGTTTCCCTGATTGTCCCTGAAAATTTGGCGACAGTGACCGACCAACGATCATTGTCGCCAAATTTTATGCGCAAAAGCGTAATTCCGGGTTTTGGGTTTTGTCCCGAATTTAAGAAATTTGGAAGTTTAAGGCTGATGTGAAGAAATGAGGAAAACGATGGATGCACAAATGAACACCGGGAAGAAGAAGCAGAAGAAGAAAAAGTCCGGTTCGAACGGCCAACAGAAAAGCCAATTTCCCGAGGATTGGCAGGCGGGGGAATTGGCCCGCAGATCGGAAGAGGAATATCGCCTTCTGTTTGAATCGATCGATGAGGGCTTTTGCACGATCGAGGTTTTGTTTGACGACAAGGGAAAGCCGCTGGATTATCGGTTTCTCGAGGTCAATCCGGCTTTTGAGAGACATACGGGGATTAAAAATGCCGTGGGCAAAAAGATGCGGGAGATCGCCCCGTTTCATGAAGATCATTGGTTTGAGGCATACGGTAAAGTCGCCTTGACGGGCGAACCGGTCCGCTTTGAAAATTTCGCCGAAAAACTCGGTCGTTGGTTTGACGTTTACGCTTTCCGGGTCGATAAACCGGAAGATCAAAAGGTGGCTATTATTTTCAGCGACATCACCGATCGCAAAATGGCTGAAAAAGAACGCGAGCGACTGATAGCGGAGATCGAAGCCGAGCGCCAAAGGAAGTCCGAAATTCTGGAAAGCATCGGGGATGTTTTTTACGCGCTGGATGAGGATTTTAATTTTACCTATCTCAATCACAAGACCGAAAAAGTCTGGAAACGAAAACGCGAAGATCTGCTCGGAAAAAATTTCTGGAAGGAGTTTCCCGAAGTGATCGGCAGTAAATCCGAGCGGATGCACCTGAAGGCCGCCGAGGAGAAAACACCGGTCCATTACGAAGCCGTTTCAGCCATTCTCAACAAATGGATCTCGGTCAGCATTTTCCCCCGCGAAAACGGCGGGCTTTCGGTCTATTTCCGCGACATCCAGAGGCAGAAACTGTTTGAGGAGAATCTGCGCGAATCTGAAGAACGTTTGCGGTTGGCCACGCAGGCCGCTGAGATGGGCACCTGGGATTGGAATCTGGTCTCCGATCAAGTGATCTGGGATAAACAGTTTTGTCGTTTGCTGGGGGTCTCTGAGGATCAAAAAGCCCGACCGATCGATGAGTTTTTCCGGCAAATTCATCCGGATGACCGCGAAAAAGTTTATTGGCTTCTGCAAAGATCGATAGCGGAGAAAGACATTTTTGAGGCCGAATACCGCCTGTTGAGAAAAGACGATTCGCTGCGGTGGATGAGCAGTTACGGAAAGGTGGTTGAGGAAAAAGAGGGAGATCCGGTTCGGATGATCGGCATTCTCCTGGACATCACTGACCGCCGAATGTCCGAAGAAGCCATCCGTCGATCCGAAGCACATCTCCGTTTGATCCTGGAAAGCGCAGAAGATCACGCCATCATCACTCTGGACTTAAAGGGAATAATCACGCGTTGGAATTCGGGTGCGGAGAATCTTTTCGGTTACGCCCCGGAAGAAGCGATCGGCCGGTCCGTCGATCTGATCTTTACACCTGAAGATTGCCGGGAAGGAGTTCCAGCCAAAGAAATGGAAGGGGCGCTCAAAAACGGTCGCGCCGAAGACGAGCGCTGGCATCTTCACAAAGACGGCAAACGTTTTTATGTTTCCGGAGTAATGACCCTTTTGAGCAACGGTAAGCCCGAAGGGTTCGTCAAGATCGCCCGCGATCTGACCGAACAGCGTCGGTTAAACGAAGAGGTTCGCTTTTCGCGCGATCAACTGGACCTCAGAGTGAAGGAGCGAACGCGGGAATTGGCCGAGGCATATAAGACCCTCAAATTCGAAAACGAACAACGCCGGCAGGCTGAGAAGGATCGCATTACGCTTCTCGAACAACTGGTTACGACGCAGGAGGACGAACGTCGAAGGATCGCGCGCGATATGCACGATCAATTCGGACAGCAGTTAACCGCATTGCGTCTGAAACTTGAATTGCTCAAGGAAATGTGTCAGGAGGATGAGGGGCTTTGCGAACAGGTCGATCAGACTCAGGCCGTTGCCAAACAACTGGACAGAGATGTCAGTTTTCTCGTCTGGGAACTGCGCCCGACTCCGCTTGATAATCTCGGCCTGCGCGAAGCTCTTATCAATTATGTTCGCCAATGGTCGGAGCATTTCGAGATACCGGCCGAGGTACATATCGGGGCATTTGAGGCGGACGATCTTGTTTCGAGTCAGGCTGAGATCAGTCTTTACCGGATCGCGCAGGAGGCGCTCAATAACGTTTACAAACACGCCGGGGCCACTCATGTCAGCGTCATTTTGGAACAACTTGACGGATTTCTGACGCTCATCATCGAAGACAACGGCGTTGGCTTTGAACCCGAACCGAAAAACAACCGGACCAATGGGTTGGGGTTGATTGGAATGCGCGAGCGAGCGGCTTTGATCGGCGGGCGTCTGGAGATCGAATCCGGTTCCGGAAAGGGGACGACGATCTTTCTCAGATTGCCGGTTAAATATAAAAGGAGAAAAAAGAGTAAGAAAAAAAATAGCGAGAAGGGGATAAATTAAGAAGAAAAAAGTTTTTCTGAGAAATCATGGCTGGATTGAGAATATTACTGGTAGAGGATCACGGAACCGTCCGCGAAGGCATAAAACTGCTTGTTGATGCCCAGAACGACATGGAAGTTGTCGGAGAAGCGGACAGCGGCGAAACCGCTGTCGAAAAAACAAAGGAACTTCGACCGGAAGTTGTTTTGATGGACATTTCAATGCCCGGACTAAACGGAATGAAGGCCACTAAAAAAATCAAAGAAATGTTCCCGGAAATAAAGATTCTGATCTTGACCCGTCATTCTGATGACGGTTATCTGCAACAGTTAATTCAAGCCGGGGCTAACGGTTACGTGCTCAAACAAAGCGCCCCGGCCGAACTGATCAACGCCATCCGGGCGGTCAGTGCGGGCAAAGCTTATTTAGATCCGAGTTTGACCGAAAAAGTTATGGGCGGCTATCTTCGCCAATCAACCGCTCTGAAAAATGCGAGCAAAGTTCAGATCACCGACCGGGAATCTGAGGTTCTGCGCCTGATCGCCTGGGGGTACACCAACAAGGAGATCGCCGCCAGATTGCAGATCAGCGTCAAAACGGTCGAAACCCACAAGGCCAACGCCATGCGAAAACTGGGCATTTCGAGCCGGATCGACATTGTCCGGTACGCCATTTTGCAGGGCTGGCTGGAAGACAAATGATCGGCGGAATCCGGAAATTTCTCAGACTATGAGGGATTTCCCTTAGAAAGTTTTCCCGTTTCCCCGATTATCGGATCATTCGAATGACCCGATAATTTAAGCGTAATGCAACGGGAGAGTAACTACACGAGAAATTTTTCTCACGTTATTCTTTAACTGCTTGTCGTAATCTTAAAACGACAAAACCAAAGGGGACAAAGGCGGGTTAAAACTTTAACCCGCCCTTATTTTGCGGTTGGTTCAAATACATATGGCGAAAAGACAAAGTCGATGATCCCCGGGGTGATCAGGGAAAACCCTTATTAAGATTACCCGATTATCCGATACCTTCGGCTCTTTTAAAATGTCATTATTGATCAAACCCAAATAGGATCTTGTTTAATTTAAGGAATCTGAGACAAAAACGGAACGCTCGGAAGTATTAAGGGGTTTTTCGGAGCGGACAATATTATGCTGAGTTTACGAAACTTTGGTGCTGCTCCTCCGCAGATGAATTTTTTACCACCTGCAAAATCATCGGAGCAAGGCGAGAATTGGGCAACATCGAAAACAATCGGCAGTCAAAAACCGTTCGTCTTGGTGTTCGGTAAAGATCAGGAAAGCCGACTATTATTTAAATGCACACTGGAGATCTGGGATTTTGACACGGCCGAAGCCGGCACGATCGAGGAATCGATCTGGATCGCGGAAAAACGCTCTCCCGATCTAGTTCTGATGGATACGGAATTGATTTTTTCCAACAGTCTCTCGGAAATGCGACAGATGCGCGATTGCTCGGGTTTGCTGAGAATGGCTCCGTTTATTCTGCTTTCCGGCCACGCGCAGAAAAGCTTTCGGCGGTTGGCTTTTATTGCCGGAGCCACGGATTTCATTAAAAAACCGGTGGATTTCAAGCTGTTGGAAACCATTCTCAAAACCCGCCTGACAGACGCCGGTCAGAAAAATAATTTGAGAGGGTTTCAGTGAATTCCTCAAACCTCACACTCCTTACCCTTTCGCAGTTTCGGCTTCGCCGGAACCGAATCTTGCCCTGCTTTTTTAATTGTAAAAACAAAAAGGAAATTCTATGAGAGAAAGCTTTTGACCGGAATCAGATGAGCGAGCCGAAGCCAGGTAATTAACAAAACAATCAAATTAACCAGGGGGAAGTATGGATCAGGGATATAAGTTAAAAAACAGGAATACTGAATTAAACGCCCGGGTGATTTTTAAGAATTTAAACGGCAGTTTCAACGGCCGGGTGATGGGAAAGGTCAGCCCATTTCAAGGCTACCTGTATAAGGAGCAGGTAAGCAACGAATTGCTCAACAATTTACCATCCGGAGATGCTCAGAATCTTTTTTCCGCCATGGATCTGGTTTATCTGGGAAGCCGGGAATATATTTATCAGCCCGACGATTTCATCCGGTATTTGTATTTTCCGGAAACGGCAGTTATTTCCGAATATCAGATTTTGGAGGATGGAAAAACCGTCGAGGTGGCGATGACCGGTCCCGAAGGGATCGTCGGAATCTCTTCGTTGTTTAATTCCTCGCCGTCGCCGAACTGGTCGCAGGTGATAATTCCGGGAAAAGCTCTGCGGATTGATGCCAAACTGTTTCGGATCAAGCGCAATTGCTGTCAGACGTTTCAAAAGATTCTTTTTGAATTTCTGAACTCTTATATTTCCCAGATTACTCAACGAGTGATCTGCAACAACTATCACACGGTTGAGGAACGTTTGTGTCTCTGGCTTTTGATGATCAATGACAGGTGCGGGAATGATACTCTGCCTTTTACTCAGGAACAGGTGGCGCGTTTTCTCGGTGTTCACCGTCCGAGCATCACGCTGATCACGCAGTCGATGAGGGAAAAGGGAATGATCGATTACCTCCGCGGAAAGATCTTTATTCTCGACCGGAGCAGTTTGAAGGCCTCGTCGTGCGCTTGTTACTCGACGTTGAAGAAAAAAGTGTTCTGAATTGTCAGTTGCCTTACAGAAAGGCGTCCGGAAAAATGTTTTACTTTGAGTTAGGTTTTGCATTCTGGCTGATGAAGAGGCTGAGGTTTTTTAGTTTCATTGAATTGAAAGAGCAATTGGAAATTTCTTCGTGATTGTAAAAAAAGCGTCGGCCTTTTTATTTAACATCAACAGATTTGCACTGACGACTGAGGGAATTCGCAGACCTGGCTTTTTGGCATAAGTCTGCTAGGGCTCCTTATTTGTTAATGTATTTTAATCTCTCCAACATTGACCGAAGAGATTTTATAGACTTGAATCTGCTCCCTAAATTACGGGAGGTTTAGTGCCGCATTCATCGAGTGCGGCACCTTTTTTGTGAATGTTCGCCGGCATACGGAAAACTGCGTGCGAAAGTCTCTACTATTTTGACGGTGGACAAATTTTGAGGCCGGTTGGATGCGGCGGGGCGCAACGAAAACCGGCCGTTAGTAAAATAAATCAAAGGAGACAATCGTGATTTTCTCCGCATTTTTTAGTCAAACGGAGAAAAATCACTTTTGAAGAAAAGTTATGAAAAAGTCAACGATCTTTATCGGAACATTGTTGTTATTAACGGCCTTTTTGCTGATCGGCTGTGATGAAACGGGAGAAAATACAAAAGGAAATTCACGGCCCAACGCCAACAGTTCGTCGGCCAATGCCAATATGGCCGAGGCCAACCGAACCGACTCCAACAATACCAACTCCAATAATATGGAGATGACGGTTCAGGACGATTTCTGGACCAGTGCTTCGGAAGGAGGTTTGGCGGAAGTCGAACTGAGCAAACTGGCCGTCGAAAAGGCTCAGAATCCGGAAGTCAAGAAATTCGCTCAAAGGATGATCGATGATCACACCAAGGCCAATAACGAATTAAAAGCTCTGGCCGACAAGAAAAAAATGAAGGTGGTTTCGGAAATGAGTTCCGGGCACAAATCGACGCTTGAAGATCTGCAGAAACTAAGCGGAGCGGAATTTGACAAAGCCTACGTCGATGCGATGGTCGATGATCACGAGGCGGCGGTCGATCTGTTCGAGGAACAGTCCAAGGATGATGACGGCGACAAAGATCTGAAGGCCTTTGCGACCAAAACCTTGCCGACGCTCAAATCGCATTTGGAATCGATTCAGGGCATCCGGAAAAATATGAAATGATCGCGGCGGCAAAAGCTGATAAATTGAAAAACCGCAGATCGGATCTGCGGTTTTTTTACGGAAAGTTGCGTTTTGGAATTTGGGCGATTCATCCGTCTATTCTGAGTAACCCTGAGGATGCGTTTGTTTCCAGGCCCAGGCCGAGCCGATAATTTTTTCGAGTTCGGCCAGTTTCGGCTCCCAGCCCAAAATCTCGGCGGCTTTTCCGGCATCGGCGATCAGCCGCGAAGGATCGCCGGGGCGTTTCGCTTCGATCTTCGCTTCGATCTCCCGGCCCGTTACCCGTCGCGCCGTTTCGATCACTTCCAGCACAGAAAACCCGAGCCCGTTGCCGAGATTGATGTGGGTCGAATCGCCTCCGGATCTGAGGTGGTCGAGCGCCCGAAGATGGGCGTCGCCCAGATCGGCGACGTGGATGTAGTCGCGAATGCAGGTTCCGTCGGGCGTCGGGTAATCGCCGCCGTAAACCGATACGAAAGGCAGTTGACCGTCCGCCGCCAACAGGACATTGGGGATCAGATGGGTTTCCGGATCGTGATGCTCTCCGCATTTTTCGGTCGCTCCGGCCGCGTTAAAATAACGCAGAGCGACGAACTTCAGATCGTAGGCCCGGTCGTAGGATTCGAGGATCCGTTCCATCATGAATTTCGACCAACCGTAGGGATTGGTCGGGTTTTGCGGATGGGTTTCGTCGATCGGGATTTTTTGCGGTTCGCCGTAGGTCGCACAGGTTGAAGAAAAGACGATCTTTTTGACGTCGGTTTCCGTCAAAGCGTCGAGCAGGCTTATTCCCTGAGCGACGTTGTTTTGAAAATAAATCGAGGGTTTCGTCACCGATTCGCCGACGTAGGCAAAAGCGGCAAAATGGATGCAGGCGTCGATCTCGTGTTCCCGGACGATCTTGCGAACCAGTTCCCGGTTGCCGATGTCGCCCAGATAAAACGCGGTTTCCGGATCGACGGCCGCGCGATGCCCGTAGATCAGATTATCGAGAACGATCGCTGTTTCGCCTCTCGCCTCCAGTAATTCAACCGTGACGCTTCCGATATAACCAGCGCCGCCCGTTACCAAAATTGCCATGATATGTTTTCCTCGGTTAGAGTCAAAATAAAAACAAAAAATCGAAAAATGAAAAAACGTCCGAAAAGTTTTCAGCCGGAAATCAATTTGATGAACCCGAAAGAATCCGTTCCCGGCGATGATCCGCTGAAAACATACGGCTTATAACGGGTTTCCTGACGATATTCGGCCACCACCCGTTCGACGGCCTCGGCCGAATCTTTGTTTCCCAGAACGGCGACCGTCCCGCCGCTCCCGCCGCCCGTTATTTTGGCGCCGTAAAGTCCGCTCGAAGGTCCGGCCCGACGAACCAGTTCGGCCAGCAGATCGGTTCCTTCCGAACCCAAACCGCAGGCCGAATAACCGGCGTGAGAGGCGAACATCAAATCGCCCAGTTCGATCAATTGATCTTCCGTCAGTTTTCCCCCCAGAATTTCGGCGAATCGTTTGACCCTCGCATTTTCGTAGATCGGATGGGCCGTCGGATGAAACACGGCATAATCGCGTTCGGGCGAAACCCGCGCCAGGCCGTCGGTGGTTCCCCCGTAACGCGATAAAAAATCCGCGCCCGAAATTTTCTGCGGCAGATGAGGGGCGAATTTTTCCTCAAATTCCGCGGGCGATAAATTGGCCAGATAACCGTTCCAAACCGCGTCTTCGATCCGCACCAGCTGTTCGCTTTTTTGCTCTTTGACGGAAAGCCCGGCCGTTTCCGCGATGATCCGGTAACCGATAAAAGCTCCGGTTCGAACCGAGCCGTAATCAGCTCCGACCACCGCGTGCCGGATGCCGGAATCGATCCCCCAGAACAGAATGTCATCGGGAACGCGGACCGCTTCGCCCAGTTCCGCCGGTTGACAGACCATTGACAAAAGGTGGTTTTCCCGTCCGCAGACGACGCTCATCTGATCCATTATTCCGCACGGCGCGCCGACCACCAGATTTTCGACCTTTTGACAAAGCAAAGCCAGATCGCGCGGCTCGATTTCGATGTCAAAGGCCGCCGCGACCGCTTTCATCGACGCGACTTCGAGCGCGGCCGAGGAACTGACGCCCTTGCCGTTGGGGATCTGCGACGAGATCAGGATGCGCGTTCCGGTTTCAATTTCCGCCTCGCGCTCGCGCATCAAAACCAGAAACGCTCCGGCCACGTAGGCCGCCCAGTGATCTTTCTCGTCTTTCTGAAAAAAGGCTCGGGCCTCCTCATATTCGATCAAACCGTCGCCGGACCGGAAGTCTGCGAGCGACATTTCAAAATGGTATGTTTGATGATTCCGGTCGCCGATGCTTACTATTTTCAAAGTCGGCTCCGCGCACTTTTGCAAAGCCACGAGGGCCGCTTCGCGGATCGGCATTTCCAAAACGAGCGATCCCGAATAATCGGCGATCCCGCCCATCACGTCCAGCCTTCCGGGCGCGCGCGTCAGAAATATCTCCGCATTTTCTTCAAACAGATCCGGCCACTCTTCAAGCGTCTTGATAAATGCCGGAACGTCCCGCAAATTTTGAGTTGTGCCTTGAATAATCCGATACATTCAAATTGCGTAATAAAACTGATCTCGAATTTGCTCCCCCAAAAACCTGCTTTTGCCTCACAAAAGGCCGCGCTTTTTCAAAGCATCGCGCAAAAGCGGCTCGATCTGCGCCCGTATTCCCTCATTGGCATAACCGATCCAGGCAACATCCGGCTCAACTCCGAGACGGGCGCTCAGTTGTCGGCCAACCTCATCCGTTACCGCTACTCCCGCTTCCCGGGCGATCAGTTCGGTACAAAGATCGTACGGATGACAACAGATGCCGAGCCGCAGACCCTGCGCTTGAAGCGATTTTTCAAAGACCGGCCGCAGATCGGCGATGAAGCGATCGTGGCCGGCGATCAGTTCGTAAAGTTGTCCTCCGGTGCAGATGTACTGATCTTCAAAACAATGGGCCTTTCCGGCCTGCACTTCGCCGAGAGCGCCGCGAACCACATCTTCGTAAATTTCGGTGGCCTCGACCCCGACACCGGCGAAAAATCTGGACATGCTGGCGAAGCCGTGGGCGATGGTCGGGGATTTCGAAGGCGAGATCGACAACGGCGACGTTTCTTTTCTGACCCGATCAAACCGCTCGCCCCGGACGCCCTTTCCGCTTTCCGCCCAGAGGACGTCGGACAAATGCTGTTTGACCAGCGGGATTTCCGTTTGAATGGCGGCCTCGATGTCGGCCAGATCCGTCTCCGTCCCTTTGTTCGGAGCGATTCCGGTCAAGATCCAAGCGCTTCGTTTTTGATACATCAAACCGCGCGTTCCGTCGATCGGATCGACGATGATTCGCCAGGCGCAATCCTCTTCCGCCGCGCCCCGCGGCAAGACGACCTGTCCGGTTTCCAGGCCTTCGGCGATCAGCACGACCGGGGTGTCGAGGGCGATCTCGCGTTCGACGAATTCGATCAGAAGTTCTTCGCTGACCCGGTCAACCGCGTAGATCGTGTCGCCTTCTTCTTCTTTGGCGATGTCCGACAGACTCTCGATCGCCGATTGTTCGCAGGCCAGAACCACCGCATCGCGGATCTGCTGGTGCAGGACCTTGAGGATCGGCAAAAATTGTCCGGCGGTTTTCATTGGGCTATTGTCTCCGGTTTATGTGTTTGATCTCTAAAATGCATCAGCGATTTCCGGAAGTTCAAACCGAAAGGGAACGACCGGAATTGACCGGCGGAAATTCATCGATTTTTCATCAAATGAGAACGATTTATTTCTTTTGACGCTGACGCAGAAGCTGGTCGGCGATGACGCCGATCAGAATGACCGCGCCCATCACGGCGAAATTGAGCGAACTCGGGATTCCCAGCAAATTGACCAGATTTTGCAGAACCTGAAGCAGAGCCGTTCCGATCAGAATGCCGATGATCGAACCTTCGCCGCCTCTCAAAGAGCAACCGCCGAGAACGGCCGCCGCAATTCCGTAAAGTTCGTAGAAATTACCGTGCGATGAGGGTGAGATCGAATTGGTGTAAAAGGCCAGCAAGATTCCGGCGACACCGGCCAGAAGACCCGATAAAACGTAAGCGCTGGCGATGATCAGATCGGAATTGATGCCCGAATAACGGGCGGCCGTTTCGTTGCGACCGACGGCGAACAGATACCGGCCGTAGATCGAGCGATGAAGAATGATCCAGGCGATAACGCTGATGACGACCAGAATAATGAAAGGCGTCGGAATCCCGAGGACGCTTTCCGTCGCCAGATTTTTCAGGGTTTCAAATCCTTCGGCGGCGCCGAAGCCTTTGGTCTCATCGCCGGCGATAAATCTGGCCAGCCCGCGATAAAAAAGCAATCCGCAAAGCGTGACGATAAAAGGTTGAATTTTAACTTTGGTGATCAGAAACCCGTTGATCGTACCGAGAAAGGTCGTAATGCCGACGACCGCCAAAACGGCGATCGCCGCCGGCAGATGCCATTCGACCAGAAAGATCGAGAGCAAAACGCCGAGAAGGGCAAAGACCGAACCGACCGAAAGATCGATTCCGCCCGTAATGATGACGATACCCAATCCGATGCTGAAAATCCCGTAAATCCCGATCAGCCTCGCCAGATTCTGGAGATTTACGGGAGCCAGAAAACTTGGATTAAGAATTGCCAGAACGATACACAATACGACGAGTAAAATAAATGTTCCAAGTTCTTTTTTCATTTTATTTACCTGTTTTAGTCGGTTAATGTCTGAACGGATTTGAAAGTTTAAAAGTTTAAAGGTGAAAAGGCGAAAAAGTTTGTCTTAAGTCTCGACCGGAGCGTTTCGAGCCTTGTTCGGGAACGGCTCGTTTTCACCGGTTTTTTCCGACTTTGCGCCGGAGCAACTTTTTCACTTTTAAACCTTTTCACTTTTAAACCTTCTAAGATTGCTTTCCGACGGCCAACTGCATGATCGCTTCTTCGCTGGCCTCCTCACGGTCTAAAATTCCGGTAATGGCTCCTTCGTGCATGACGGCGATGCGATCACTTTCATTGAGAACCTCTTCCATATCCGAAGAGATCATAACGATGGCCACTCCGCTTTCCGCCAGATCTCGCATCAGTTGATATATTTCGGCTTTAGCCCCGACGTCGATCCCGCGCGTCGGTTCATCGAAGATCAGCAATCGCGGATTGAGCGAAAGCCATTTGGCCAAAACGACTTTTTGCTGATTGCCGCCGCTTAAATTGCCCGCTTTGGTTTCTATCGAAGGCGCCTTCACGTTGAGTTTTCGGCACATTTCCTCGGAGACCTTGTTTTCCGAAGAAATGTTGACCAGTCCGGCCGAAGCATATCGCCGGAGTGCGGGCAAAGTGATGTTTTCCCGAATCGGCACGTCCAGGATCAAACCCGAATTGCGCCGGTCTTCCGGGATCAGATAAATCCCGTTTTTAATGGCGTCCCGGGACGAAGAGATCTTGATCTTTTCGCCGTCGATCGAAATCGTTCCGGAGAGCGATGTGTCAACGCCGAAAATGGCCTGCGCCGCGTCGGAGCGTCCGGCTCCGACGAGGCCGGCAAATCCGAGGATCTCGCCTTTTCGGACGGTGAAAGAAATCTCCTGATTCGGATAACGCAGGGTTTTTAAGTTCTTCACGTGAACAAAGTCCGCTTGTTGGGTCTCGCTCGGAGGCTTGTAGAAACGTTCGATGTCGCGTCCGACCATCAATTTGACGATCGCATCGTGATTGATCTCCTCGCGTCCGAGAACCCCCGCGTTTTTCCCGTCGCGCAAGACCACCACTTTATCGGCGATTTCCTTGATCTCGCCGAGGCGATGCGAGATGTAGATGATGCTGACGCCCTGTTCGCGCAGATCCTTGATCACCTCCAACAGACGTTCGGTTTCGGTCAGCGTCAAACTCGAAGTCGGTTCGTCCATAATGACGATCCGCGCGTTGAGCGATAAGGCTTTGGCGATTTCGACCATCTGCTGTTGAGCGATGGAAAGTTCCCCCAAGGGCGTCTCGCTCGGCAGGCTTAATCCGAGCCTTTCCAGATAAACGGACGTGTCGGCGTTTATCTTCCCGCGATCGACCAGAAAACCGAATATTCGCGGTTCGCGCCCGAGATAAACGTTCTCGGCGACCGTCAGATTATCCAGAACGTTCAGTTCCTGATGGACAAAACCGACTCCGTTTTCGGTGGCGTCGGTAACCGAACGGATCGTCGTTTCGCTTCCTTCGATGAAGATCTTTCCGCCGTCAGGCACGTAAACGCCTCCCAGGATTTTCATCAGGGTCGATTTTCCCGCGCCGTTTTCTCCGGCCAGAGCGACGACCTCGCCTTTGGAGATCTCGAAATCAACCTCGTCCAGCGCGATCACTCCGGGAAATCGTTTGCTGATCTGCTTCATTTGAAGAAGTGGCGGACTCATAGATTTTCTCAACTTTATTGGCGGAAGAGAGCCGGTTTCCGAACTCGTCCGGCCCTTTTCCGCCGATTCGGGTTAACGGCCGCGAAGCTCGTTGATTTTCTTTTGGAACGCTTCGACATCGGCCTGTTTGATGACCAATGTTGGAATATTAACCTGTTTGTTTTCGGGAATTACCGATTTGTCGCCGGTTAAGATTTTTTCCATTACCTTGACCGATTGATAGCCGAATTCATAAGGTTGCTGAACGACGGTGGCAAAGATCGATCCTTCCTTAACGCCGGTCAGGGTTTCGTCCTCCTCGTCAAAACAGATGATCTTCACCTTATCGACCTTGTTGGCCTCTTTGACGGCGTTGAGAATGGCCGGGCCATTGTAGCTCCAGAGTCCGACCAGCGCCGCAATGTCCGGATATTTGACCAGCGTATCGGCGGCGTTCGACTTGGCGCGCGCCCGGTCGGTGTCGTCGGTTCTGGTGTCGATGATCTCGATGTTCGATCCTTCCAGTGCTTCTTTGATCCCCTGAGCCCGTTCGGCGGCGTTTCGCGCGTCGCTCTTGCCGACGAAAAGCATGATTTTCCCGCCGTTCGGCAAGGCTTCTTTGATCAGATTTCCGGCCTGTTTTCCGGCGGCGACGTTGTCGGTGCCGACGTAAACCGCCCGGTCGCTGGTCGGAGCGTCGGAATCCTGTGTGATGACAAGGGCTCTTTTGGCCGTTTCATTGATCAGTTGAACCTGATTGTCCGGATCGACCGGCGACATGGCGATGCCGTTGATCCCGGTGGAGATCAGATCGTCAATAATGCGTTTTTGTTCGGCGGCCGTTCCCTCGCCGGGGATTTTGAAATCAACCGTTACGTCGTTGAGTTCGTTGTCGGCTTTCTCCACCCCTTTGCGGGCGATAGTCCAGAAATCCGAGGCGTTGTTGGTTACAAAGGCCAGCTTGAAACTTTTGCCGTCGGGGTTGTTTCCGGCGGGGCCGTTGGTGCCGTTTTGAGTGGTGTTGCACGAGAGCATGAAAATCGTGCCGATGATGCTCAGAATTGTAAAAATTACGCGAAATTTTCTCATCGATTTCCTCCGGTGAAATTCCTTTTAGGTGTTTTTGCCGTCATACCCTTTTCGGGATGACCGCAAACTCAGAAATTCTTCAGAATTTCATCATATAAATTAAACATTTAGTGCCGTTTGAATCTTTTGAAAGACAATTATATCGGTAAAGCCTCATTTCGGTAAAACATTTTCCGGCCGCCTTTCGATCCAATTCCGAATTTATAAAAAGAGAGTTCAGTAAAATTTAACATATGTTGACAAAATAAACGAAATAAATGCGGTTACGCAGTCATTTTTTAACCTTAAATCGAACGGGTTTCAGGTCTTCGCGGCGCTTTTATAATGAATCTCCGATTGGCTTCGCAGTTCTGCGGCTTTTTCTTCGGGCGAGGTGTCGCTCAGAAAATTTCCGCCACCGATCTCCGGGCCGGCCAGATATTTCAAAAGGTTCGGTTTTCTCAGCGGCGGATGAAATTCGATGTGAAAATGAAAAGCCGAATGATCCCCGCCGTCGGTCGGCGCCTGATGCAAAACCATCACATAGGGAAAAGGCATCTGCCAGAGATTATCGAACCTGATCAGGACCGATTTCAAAACCCCGGCGAAATTGCGCAACTCTTCGTCCGACAGATCGGCGATGCTCGGATGGGTTCGTTTCGGCGCCACGAACACCTCGTAGGCGTAGCGGGCGAAGTAGGGAAGAAAGGCCACCGCCCGCTCATTTTCGGCGATGATCCGGCGACCGTCCGCTTTCTCGGCCGCGATGATCTCCTGGAACAGAATTTTTCCGGTTTCTTCCCGATGTTTCCGGCAGATGCGCGCCTCGTTCTCGATCGTTTTGAAAACGAAATTATTGGCGTAGATCTGGCAATGCGGATGCGGGTTGGAAACCCCGACCGCCTCGCCCTTGTTTTCGAAGATCAGGACATGTTTGATCTCGTCGCGCCCGCCCAGATCGCGGTATTGATCGGCCCAGGTTTTCAGAAGTTCGACGATCTCTCCGGTCCTCAACTCGGTCAGAGTAAGATCGTGCCGGGGTGAATAGCAGACGACGCGGGCGATCCCGCGGGCCGGCCGGTTCCGGTAAACGTCAAAAACCGTTTCCTCCGGTTCGGGAGCGTTTTCCGCCACCGAAGGGTGGTCGTTATCGAAAACGAAGATCTGACCGTAATCGGGATTGACACGACCGCTGACGCGGGAATTTCGCGGGCAAAGGTAGCAATCCCGGACGTATTCGGGCAGAGCCGCTTTTTCCGTTTCGAGGGTTTCTCCGCTCCACGGACGATTTTGTCTGTGGGCGGCGATAATAACCCACTCTTCGCGCAAAGGATGCCAGCGTTCTTCCCAAGTCATAAAATAATTTGTAACCGTTTACATAAAAAGGTAAAATCTAAGAGATCAAATTTATCCGGCTGTCTGCAATATAATTAGCTAGGCCCGCATTTTTATCATAATAGGTTGTTAATGCAGATGGTTACGTGTATTTTACAATAAATATCTCCAAATAAAAACAATCCGGATGAAATAAGTTGAGAGGTCATTTCTGGCCGACCAGTCGGATCGGTTTTTCAGGGAAAATCCGGAGAGAATTCAGACTATGAAAAACTCAGTTCAAAAGTTTAATTGGCGGAGAGCGCTGGTCGCCTTTATCTTCGGAGGGCTCGTTTGCGGTGCGGCGTTCAGCCTGCGGATCGAGGCGAAACCGACCGTCAAAAAGGCGAAATTCGGCAAGACCGTCGGCGGGCAGAAGGTGGATGTTTACACGCTCAAAAACTCCCGGGGCGCAGAGACGAAGATCATCACCTACGGCGGAACGGTCGTGTCGTTAAAGGTGCCGGACAAGGACGGCAAATTGGGGGATGTCGTTCTCGGGTACGATTCAATCGCCGATTACGAAAAGGGCACTTCTTATTTCGGAGCGCTGATCGGCCGTTACGCCAACCGGATCGCCAAAGGCAAATTCTCGCTCGCCGGAAAGGAATATTCGCTGGCCGCGAACAACAACGGAAATCATCTGCACGGCGGGATCAAGGGTTTTGACAAGGTCGTCTGGAAGGCCAAAAGCTCGACCGACAAGGAAGGCGCCAATCTGGAATTGACCTATCTGAGCCGCGACGGCGAAGAGGGTTATCCGGGAAACCTGAGCGTCAAAGTCATCTATTCGCTGACCGAAAATAACGAATTGAAACTGGTTTACACGGCGACGGCCGACAAGGAAACGATCGTTAATCTGACTCATCATTCATATTTCAATCTGGCCGGCGCGGGAAGCGGAACGATCCTCGATCACATTCTGTACATCAACGCCGACCGCTTTACACCGACCGATGACGTGGCCATTCCTTTCGGGGAGCTGAAAAGTGTCAAGGGAACGCCCTTTGATTTTACGACGCCGACGGCCATCGGAGCGCGGATCAACGACGATAACGAACAGTTAAAGTTCGGCAAGGGTTACGATCATAATTTCGTTTTGAACAAATCGGACGATTCCCTGATTTTGGCGGCCCGGGTCTTCGAAAAAATGAGCGGGCGCGGGATGGAGGTTTTCACGACCGAGCCCGGAATTCAGCTTTATACGGGCAATTATCTTGACGGTTCGATCAAGGGAAAAGGCGGTCAGGATTATCCTTTTCGCACCGGATTTTGTCTGGAAACCCAGCATTTTCCCGATTCGCCCAATGAGCCGGATTTCCCCTCGACGGTTTTAAAGCCGGGGGAAACCTATCATCAAACGACCGTTTACAAATTTTCGGTTGCCGATTTCAGGTGAAAATGTTTGGGGTTTAGTAAACGACTCAAAACATTCTTCCAAATCCTATTTTTCTCCCCTTTTCGGTTCCCTGATGACGTGATACCTGTCGATCGGCGGATTTTCCATCTTCTGAAACTGTCCGCCCGGCCATCGGATCTCTACCGATTTCACCGCTTCCGACTCGCCCAGACCGACCAATAAACGGAGATCATTGGCCGACAGATAACTCCCCGCTCCGGTTAGGTCGAAAAATTGTTTTTTCCCCTTGGCGTCGGCGACCGTAACGCGCGCACCTTCGCCGTTCGGTGCGCTCTCGGTCCCGCGCAGATCGAGACCGATCCAGTGGTTTTTCGTCCCGTTGTTTTTGATGATGACGGGCGGCCCGTCGGTCTGAGCGATGACGATATCCGTGTCGCCGTCATTGTCCAGATCGCCGCAGGCCATTCCGCGCGCCGCCAGATCGGATTTGAAGACGTCTCCGGCGGCGAACGAGATGTTCTGAAATCCCTTTTCGGTGTTCCTTATCAGCAGGGGATTCTGCTTGTATTTCAAAAAGGAAGTGGTTTTTTCGATCGTGTCCAGAACGTGGCTCTGAGCGACCATAACGTCGCGTCGGCCGTCGTTGTCGGCGTCGATGAATTTGATACCCCAACCGGCCCCGAGGATGGTGATCTGGGCGATTCCGGTGATTTGTGTAACGTAGTCGAAAAGCCAATCGCCGGCGTTGTGGTAGAGCGGATAGGTTTCATTGGAAAGCGTGGTTATGACAATGTCCTGGCGTCCGTCGCCGTCGTAATCGGCGATGTCGATTCCCATACCGGAAAAGCGTTTTCCCTTTTCATCAACGGCGACTCCGGAAGGAAGAGCGATCTCTTCAAAGGTTCCTTTGCCCTCGTTGCGAAAAAGCTGTTGATCCATATTGTCATTTGCCACGAAAACGTCCGTCCATCCGTCATCGTCGAAATCGGCGAAAGAAACCCCGAGGGCCTTTCCCTTCGATTCGGCAATCCCGGCTTTTTCGCTGACATCTTCAAAGGTTCCGTCCGGTTTTTGATGAAGCAAAATGTTGGGCAGAGGATCGAAATTGTCGGGATGACAATAGGCGCGGTAACCGGGACGATTTTCGCCGCAGTAGATCTTTCCGTTTTCAAAATTCCAATCGGCGTAGCGGGCGATGAAGATGTCGAGTCGTCCGTCTTTGTCGTAATCGAAAAAACCGGTGCTGTTGGCCCAGCCTCCGACCTTGATGCCGAGTTTTCGGGTCACGTCTTCAAAGGTCCCGTCGCCTTTGTTCCGGTAAAGCGTCGCTCCTCCGAAGCGCGTAACGAAAAGATCGGCCCGACCGTCGCGGTCGTAATCGCCGACGGCCGTTCCAAAAGAATAACCCGAACCCTTGACTCCGGCTTTTTCCGTAACATCTTCAAAAGTGCCGTCCTTTTTCTGTCGATAAAGTCGGTCCCAATATTTCGGAGCCGTTTTCTCGGCAGCCTTGTCTTTCGGCATCGGATCGGAGATTTCGGCGCCGTTGGTAAAAAAAATGTCCAGAAGTCCGTCGCCGTCGAAATCGATCAGAGCCACTCCGGCCCCCATCGTTTCGATGAGGAATTTTTGATCGGTCGGCGAAGCGTAATGACGAAAGTCGATCTTTGTCTGCGCGGTGATGTCCGAGAAAGTGACCGGCGAAGGATATTGCGGCGCGGTCGTCGCCGGGCGTTTGATCGGACCGGAATCGTAAGATTTCCCGGTCGGCTGTTGAGCGGCGGCGGCGACCGAAAAGATCACCGGGAGCAATGATGTAAAAGCGACTTTTGTCAGAAACTTCATAGCTGTTTTTCAGAGAATTCGAATGTGCCGAAATGAGATGGCGGCAAAACTCTTTGCGTTCGTTTTTAATTGACCGCCGTCAGGTTATGCTTCCGCAAAAAGGCCCGGATCGAAACGTAAGCGTTGACCGTATCGGTCCGACTGAATCCTCCGTGGCGGCCGCCTTTGATGGTGATCAGCTGGTTATCGACCCCGGCCCGGTCAAGGGCGTTTTTCAAATTTGCCGCCTGCGAATAGGGAACCAGATCGTCCGCATCGCCGTGGATCGTGATGATCGGGGGGAGGTCGGCCCGGACATTCGCGAGCGGCGAGATACTTCGGGCCAATTCCTCCCGATTCGGCAAACTGCCGAACCATTCGATGGCGTAATGTTTGGCGTTCGGTCCGGCGAGAAGGTCGTTGATATCGGTGATCCCGAACCAGTTGACTATCGCCGCCACTTTCAAGGGCGCTTCCTTTCCGGTCGTCCAGCGGACGCTGTTCTCGGTCGGACAGCCGTGATCGAGATCCGAATTTCCGGGGAGCATTCCGGTGATCAAAGCCAGATGACCGCCGGCGGAAAAGCCGGTTAAAACGATCTTTGATGTGTCGAATTTGAATTCGTCGGCGTGATTGTAAACCCAGCGCAACGCGCAACGCGTGTCCTCGACGGCGGCCGGCGCGAGCGAGTTTCTGGCCAGCCGGTATTCGACGTTGACCACCGACCAGCCCATCGAAAGATACGGCAAAGTCAGCAGAACGTCCGTTTCCTTTCGGCCTTCGACCCATCCGCCACCGTGAATAAAGATCAGAGTCGGCTTCGCCTCCTGCCGGTTTCGCGGCAGATAAACATCGAGTTTGACTTCCGAATCATTGGCCGTTCGATAGGTGATGTTGGGGATCGTTTCATATTCACTGCCTACGTAATCGACCCAGTTTTCAGGAGTTTGCGCCCGTGCGAAGATGGCTCCGCCGGCGAAGACCGCAAAAATCAAAACAAGCAAAAAAATAGAATTTCTCGGCATTTCATTATTCCTTATAATCCGGCGATCCGTTTTTCGACCGGATCGATCGCCGGTAAATTGTTCATTGGTTTGTCCAGATAAAAATAAGCGCAGCTCGACCAGTCATCCGTCCGCCCGAATCCGCCGCCGCCCTCTTTTAAAAAAGCTTCTTCATTTAACGGCGAATATTGATAAACGGAGCGACCCGGACTTCGAGCGTCGGCGATCCCGTTTCGGCCCTGACCCAACCGTCGCTGCCGTAAACCAAGCGGTTCATTATCATCACCCGTCCGCGGGGGCGGTCGTCGGGATGATAGGCGTGATAGACGATCCAATCGGTTGATTTATCATCGCGGATCACCGAATTATGTCCGGTGCCGAGCCATTTGTTGTTGCTTTCAATGATCACGCCGTTGTTTTCCGGCAAAACGGTAAACGGTCCGGACGCGCTGGTCGAACGCGCCACCATGATCGCGTAATGGGCGGTGGTGCAGCAATCGTCGCCGGAAAAAAACAGATAATAATAACCGTTGCGGTAATTCATCCACGCCCCTTCTACCAGATTCCGATAGTTGGCCGGATTCGGGTCGGAAACCGGAAAGATCAGATCGACCGACTGCGAACCGGGCGCAAAATCGATCCGGTTTTCGGCCAGTTCCTGAACTTTGATCGGCTGGAAACCGCTTCCCCAGTAAAGCCAGCGTTTCCCCGTGGCGGGATCGTCAAAAGCCATCGGGTCGATGTTGACGAAACCGCTTCCGCATTTGAGCGGCGTTCCTTTATCGGTAAAAGGTCCGGCCGGATCGGTCGCAGTTGCCACGGCCAGGCAAAGCCCGTCTCGCGTATTCGGATCGGCCGAATAATACATGTAATAGGTGCCGCCGACCTGAGATACGTGGGGCGCCCAAAAATTCTGCGTTTGATTGGCCCAGACGGGTTTGACCGGCAAAGCGTCGCCGAGATGCTCCCAATGTTCCAGATCGGCGGATCGGGCGACCTGCAGATTTATCCAATTTCCGTTCAAAACCGTCTGCGTGCCGTAAGCGTAAAAAAATCCGTCGGAAGAACGAATAACGATCGGGTCGGGAAAATCCGCGTCCCGCACCGGGTTTTGATAAAGCGGGATCTTTCTGTTGAGCCCGACCGTTTGAGAAAAACCGACCGGCGTTAGCCAAAAAACTGAAATCAGTAAAACGAAAATGAAAAATCTTTGTTGGTAAAACATTCTTTTTCAAAAAACCCTTAATTCGGGCCGACTTTGATCCAATCAAATTTCGCGCGCGGATCGGTCGATCTTCCTTTATAAACAAGGGCGATGCGGCTCCCTCCGACGAAACTCCCGTCGATCGTCTCGCCCGGTTTCCGCCAGCTTTTGCCCTCGTCGAGGCTGAAATAAAAATCGTAGTCGGCGGCTTTTTCGGCCTTCATCCTGACCTGGATGGTTTTTGATTTTTCGGGCAGATCGACGCTCGAAATCTCCCTTTTTTCTCCGTCCCGGTTTTCCCAGATAAAAACTTTTCCCCGACCGACGCTGATGCCGACCGAATTTCCGCGCCAGGTAGCGGCGGCGATGCCGGCCGATTCATCCGCTTTGAGTTGATCGAAATCGATTTTTGCCGTCGCCTGATAATCTCCCGAAACCGTTTTTTCAAAGATAAAGACCTCTCCCGATGATTGACGAGCCAAATGGGTTTCGGACGGCGCGAGTTTCAGGAACCCGCCGGAAACGGTGGCCGGGTTGAGATCGTTTAAAATCTGCGACCATTGAGCGGAGAGACGGTTTCCGTTGAATTCGTCGCCGGAGTTGGCGAAGATCGATTGTTGTTTGACTTTACCGAACGGCACGGCCGACGAATCGGACGGCCCGCGTCCGCCGTTGATCGTCGCCCAACCGTCTTCGAATTTGACCTCATCGAGCAAAGCCTCGCGTCCGATCTGAAAACCGAGCGGGCTTTTCCGGTAAGCGTGATAAAGCAGAAAAGAGCGGTCATCCGGCGTTTCGACGATCGAACCGTGTCCCGGACATTGCCACAGGTCGTTTTCAGCGAGGATCGGATTGGCGGGATTCTTCTCCCATTTTCCTAAAAGCGTTTTCGAACGGGCGACTCCAAGGGCGTAGTTGCAACTGCTTCCGCAACAGGCATTGCCCGAATAAAAAAGGTAAAACCAACCGTCGCGCCGGACCAGAAATGCGCCTTCCACCACGCCGCCTTCCCACGGTTCGGTGTTGCGGAAAAGCCGGGTCGGTTTGCCCAAAAGCCGCGTTCCGCTTTCGTCCAGAGGCTGGGCGTAAAGCCAGGTCGGTTGCTGCCGGTCGTTGCCGTCCTCTTTCCATATCAAAAATGGTTTTCCGTTTTCGTCGCGGGCAAAATCGGCGTCGATCGAACCCATTTCCTGACACACCAGCGGACCTTTGTCGATGTACGGGCCTTCGGGTTTCGGAGCGGTGGCGACCGCCACGCAAAGAGTGCCTTTTTTGTCCTTTCCCTCATCGCGCCGCGCCGTGTAATAAACGAAGAACCGGCCTTTGTCCTGAACGATCTCCGGCGCCCAGAAATCGCTTTTGATCCAGTCCGGTTTGCTGTAAAACACCGCGCCGATGATTTTCCAGTTGACCAGATCCCGCGAGTGCATGATCGGATAATGCGGCGCCCATCCGCCGGTCGTCGCCGTCGCGTAGTAATCTTTCCCGACGCGAATGACCGACGGGTCGGGAAAATCGCCGGGGATGACCGGATTAATGTAGGTCTGCCCGACGGTTTGAAGAACCAAGAGGATCGTCCATAGAAAAACAGCGAAAAACGCAGGGGTTTTATCAATCAACCTGGGTTTGCCACTGTTTTTCTGCGGTCTGTAAAAATAATTCATCTGTCTAAATAATCTTCAGCCATTGAAAATGCCCGCATTCGGCTTACTGCTCGCTTCCTACGCCAGAGTCATCTGCAAACGGGTCACCGAAGCCGGCGGAAAAGTAAACCTGAGCGGCGATTTTACGTCGAACGTCTCATCCCGCGGGACGACCGCGTTCGGGTTTTCAAAGGTGTTGTGAGCGTGAATATCGCCCGATAAAACGCGGGCCGTTCCGCCCGTTACGCGAGCGCCGCGCAGTTCGATCTCGGCCTCCTGAGCCTCGGAAATATGCGGGTTGGAAACGGTCAGGGTCAGCGTTTTGTCTTTGACCGAAGCCGAACCGGCCAGACCGACCAGCGTCGAGGGTTTGCCGTTGCGCGAATAGACGATCGGTTCGGCAAAGAACTCGGTGCGCACCGAGTCGCCGTCCATATGCGGCAGATGCATTTCGAAAACGTGATAATTGGGCGTCAGGGTAAACTTGTCTTCGTAGGCCAAAAACAGCGAATGGAGACAATTGATCAACTGGGCGGCGTTGGCCATCGCGACCTTGTCTGCGTGGCGGATAAAAGTGTCGAGCGTCAACCCGGAAACCAGCGCGTCGCGGATCGTCAGCTGTTGGCTCAAAAGATAGTTGTCGCCGACCTCGGTTCCGGGCGTGTGCCACGAACCCCATTCATCGACCACGAATTTGGTTTTGTGATCGCGGTCGTATTCGCCCATGATTCTCCAGTGTTCGTTCAAAAGATTGTCCATTTTATTGGCTTCCTGGAGCAGGTTGTAATATTGTTCATTGTCGAAATTGACCGCGTCGGATTTGCCCTTGACCCAATCCCAGGTCCGTCCGCCCGAAGCGTTCCAACTGTAATGGTGGATCGCCCAGCCCCACATCCGGTCAAAGATCCACCGACCTTTTTCGAGGCCTTTTGAAAAGAATCCGCGCGTCCAGTTGTAGTCTTCGCCGTTGGCCCCCGACCCGATGAATTTGAGCGGCAGACGATAAGAGGGAACGCTCGAAGTAAAACGCCGGAATTCGACCAGATATTCGTCCGGCTGAAAGTCTCCGCCGCAACCCCAGGATTCGTTTCCGACGCCCCAGTATTTGACGTTGAAAGGCTCACGACTGCCCAATTCTCCGGTCGCCCGCAGTTTGGCCCCGGTGGTCGAACCGGCCGGGGAATTGCAGTATTCGACCCATTCGTAAAAATCGTTGGCTCCCAGACCCCGCAGATTGGCGGCCAGATACGGCTCGGCCCCGATCAGTTGGCAGAATTTGACGAATTCGTTGGTTCCGAAAGAGTTCGGCTCGAAACGGGCCGGCGAATCGGCCTTTTGCTTCATGGCCGGATCGTTGTTCCAGAAATTGGTTCGGGTCGGACGATCGGCCCTCGGTCCGATCCCGTCGCGCCAGTTGTAGGAATCGGCAAAGCATCCGCCCGGATAGCGGGCGTTCGGCGGTTTGATCTTTTTCAAAGCATCGACCAGATCGGCGCGGATACCATTGTAATTTCTGACTTTCGATTTTTCGCCGACCCAGATCCCGTCGTAAACCACGCCGCCGAGATGTTCGACGAAATGACCGTAGATGTGCGGACTGACCGTCCCGATCTTTTCATCGAGCATGATCTCTATTCGGCCCGCGCCGGAACGCGAGGTCTGCGCCAGAGCTTTCGGCGCCAGCACCAGACCGGCGCCCAATCCCAATAAACCTCCCAAAAATTCTCTTCTTTTAATATTCATAGTTTTTCCCTTTTTCGGTTTTTATTCCCCTCTTATTGGCCGACAATTACGAAACCGCCGTACGGTTTAAGAATGATTTCCAGCTTTTTGCCGGCTTTGAAATCAAGTTTTTCCCGACGAAACGAGAGATTTCCCCGGTCGCCGTCAATCATCAATTCCCCGTTTCCGAGGGCGGGCAATCGGCGCGGATCAAGAGTCAATTTCCTTTCGGTCGCCTCGCCGTTTATCCCGGCAATGTACCAGCGGCCATTCCCCCGTCGCGCCAGAACCGCGTATTTTCCCGGAAAGCCGTCGATGAATTTAACGTCATCCCAGATTTCCGGCACATTTTTGAGAAATTCCTGAATGAACTTCGGCGCTTTCGCCATTCCTTCGGGAGTCTCGGCATAATGCTGAATTCCCGATGTGAAAAGGACCGAAAGCGCCAGTTCGAAACCGCTGGTTGTGCGACGTGTGATTCGGTCGTTGACCCGGTCGAGCGCGGTCGGGGTAAAATCCATCGGATCGAATATGTTGCGGGTAAAGGGAAGCATCGCCGCGTGCGAAGGTTCGGCATCGGCGTTGCTTTGCTCGAAGGTGACGAATTCGAAACCGCGGATCGCCTCCATCGTCATCAAATGCGGAAATGTCCTTTGCCACCCGCGCGGCAATGTCGCGCCGTGAAAATTGATCATAAACCCAAAGGGCGCGGCGTCTTCCAGAATGTCGAGGTAATAGCCGATCATCGATTGTCCGTCGCCGCCGAAAAAATCTATCTTCAACCCGGCGACCCCCATTTTTTTCAGGAGTTCAAATTCGCGAATCCGGCTTTCTCTGGTAAGCATCAGATCGCGCGGCGTCTGGGGCGATGAGTTCCAGTCGCCGGCCGAGTTGTACCAGAGCAGAATGCCGACCTTTTTGGTTCGGGCGTAATCGACCAGTTCCTTGATCTTTTCGTATCCGATTTGTTTGTCCCACAGCGCATCCACCAGACAGTAGCGCCAGCCCATCGAGGCGGCGTAATCGATGAAACGCTTTTGGGTCGCAAAATTGGTTTGCCCGTCGCCGAGCAGCACCCAGCTCCACGAAGCTTTGCCCGGTTTGATTGAGGATTTCGGAACGGACACCGCCGGTTTTTCGGCCAGATCGACTCCGAGCATCGATTCGGCGATCGTTCCCAGACTGCCAACGGCGATGATCCGCCACGGCGTCAGCCACGGAAGTTTCGATTCCGGGTTGACGGCCCCGCCCGGAAAATTCTCGCGCGGGTCGGGAAAGGCCACCCGATATTCGCCGTTCGGGGATTCGGAAGAGAGGCGTGTCCCGCAGTAACCGCGCGTCAATCCGGTTTCGCTGATGAGCAGCCAAACGTCGCCGGAATGAAACAGAGCCGGATAAACCCAGCCCGCTCCGGTCGGCGAAATGGTGCCGACCTCGATCTCCTTTTCGTAATATTCTTCATATGAGGGATTGGTTTTCTCCCACCCCGACTTGGCTTCGGCGATCGGCTGGAGCCAGGCTCGGGTTTCCGGCAAAAAGTGGAAAGACGATTTTTCCTCCGTTATCCGGTGCATTTTTGCGTCTGTTTCTGGAAAATGATAACGAAAAGCAACGCCCTCGTCGAAGACCTGAAAGATGATGTCCATCTTTTTTCCGGCGTCGGTTTGCAGATTAAACACCCTCCGATTGGCCAGATAAGCGTTGATCCGCCGTTTGGCGGTCAGAATTTCGTAGCGATCCCGAACGGTTTCCGATTTTGACGCGGACAAAAGTCTGAGGTCTTTGGAAAAATCGGCATCATCGCGGATCAGACCGAGTTTCGATTGGGTCAGGACGGTTTTCCCGTCGAGCCGGATCATATACCGTGGTTCGCCGCCGGAATCCAGATAAAAATCGATCACCAGCCGCCCGTCGGGGCTGGTGATGCTTTCGAACTTTGTCTTAAAAGCCGCTCCGACCTGGACGAAACAGATCATCGCAGTGATAACAGCCGACATCAGGAGCAACGGATAGCGGGCTTTTTGGGCGCCTCCGGCAAATTTGAAGATGTGTCCCTGCATTTCTTTTGAAATTACGTTACGGTAAAAATTGAATTTAACTGTCCTTAACCTTTCAATGAACCGGGATCGGTTGTTTCGTTTATTAATTGATCTCGGTGGCTCCGTCGCTCGGTTCGACGTGGAAGATTTCGGCTCGGATTCCGGTTTCCTGCTCGTAGCTACTGCCAAGATATTCGTCGAATTCCTCGCGCATCTCGCGGCGGATCAGACTGATCGTGCAGCCTCCGAAACCGCCGCCCGTCATCCGCGCGCCGTAGGCGCCTCCGAAGTTTTCCGCCAGCGAAACCAGCAGATCGAGTTCGGGGCAACTGACCTCAAAATCGTCGCGCAAACTGGCGTGCGACTGGCTCATCAACTTTCCGACCCGATCCAGATCGCCTTTTTGAAAGGCCTCGGCCGCTTCCAGCGTCCGCTGGTTCTCGCTGATGATGTGGCGGCACCGGCGGAAAACCGTTTCCGGCAAACTTTCTTTGTAAAAAACCAATTCCTCCGAATCAACGTCCCGGAGGGCCGAGATTTCGGGGAGAAAACTTTTCAGGATTCCGACTCCCCGTTCGCATTCGGCGCGGCGCGTGTTGTATTCGCTTGAGGCGAGCGCGTGTTTTAACCCAGAGTTGCAAACCACGATTTCCGTGTCCTTCAAATCGAGCGGGATCGCTTTGGCTTCGAGCGAGCGGCAGTCGATCAGCAGGGCGTGTCCTTCCCGGCCGAAAACCGAAACGAACTGATCCATGATTCCGCTTTTCGTTCCGACGTACTGGTGTTCGGCCGCCTGTCCGGCGAGCGCCAGATGAAGGCTGTCAAATTCGCAATCGTCGATTCGAAGCAGAGCCAAACCGACGGAAATCTCCAGAGCGGCCGAGGACGACAAACCGGCTCCGACCGGAACGTTGGAACCGATCAACAAACTGGCCCCGCCGATCGGACAGCCTTTTTCCCGCAGAACCCGGGCTATTCCCTCCACGTAATTTATCCATTCGCCTTTTTCTTTCAGCGATTTTTTGTTCAGATCAAGGATTTTCAGTTCGTCAAAATTGAGCGAATAAGCCTCGATGATGTCATCCGAACGCGATGCGGCCGCCACGACCGCCGCGAAATTAAGAGCAATTGGCAATACGAAACCGTCATTGTAATCGGTGTGTTCACCGATCAGATTGACCCGTCCGGGGGCGCGAAAAAAACGCGGTTCTCCCGTCGGCCATAACTGTTCGAACTTTTGCGACAGTTTTTCAACGGAAATTTCCTGCTCTTTTCCTGAAATCATCTCTTGTTCGGTTTACCTGCCCGACCTGCGTGTTTTGGGGGACGGTTTCGCCGTCGATTCGCGAATGACCAGATGCGTTCCGACGTGAACCTCACGGCCTTTTTGGGTTTTATGCTTGATCAATTCCAAAAGTGATTCGAATGCACATTCGGCAACCTTGACCCGCGAAACGTTGACGGTCGTCAGCGGCGGATCGGTGGTCGCGGCCAACGCGATGTCATCAAACCCGATCAAGGAAACGTCTTCCGGCACGTGAAGCCCGTGAGAACGCAGAGCCTGCATCGCTCCGATCGCCGTCAGATCGTTCGAAGTCAGCACCGCCGTCGGACGATCTTCGAGCTTCAAAAGCTTTTCCATCGCTTTTTTTCCGCCCGAGATCTTGTAATCGCCGATCGTGACCAGCTCTTTTTCTTCGATAATTCCCTTTTTTTTCAAAAACTTGAGAAAGGCTGAGCGCCGGATGCGCGCCGATTTCAACCCGAGCGGTCCGCTGATGTAACCGATCCTCCGATGCCCCAGTTCGAGCAGATGATTGACGGCCTGGCTGACTCCTTGCTCATAATCGATCCGGATATTGCTGATGTTTTCTTTGACCTTTCCGGTGTCGAGAAAAACGATCGGGATTCCCCGCGTCGAAAGTTCGTCAACCAGAGCCTGATCCATCTCCGAAGTCATAATGGCGACCCCGTCGACCCGCCTTTCGATCAAACGGCGAACCCGAAGAAGCGTTCTCGTTTCATCGTAGTTGGTGTTCGCCGTGATGATCTCGTAACCGTGATGCAAAGCCGCTTCGTCAAAACTTTTTACCAGATCGGGAAAGAACGGGTTGACTATATCCGAAACGATCAAACCGAGCAGTGAACTTTTTCCCGATGCCAGGCCGCGCGCGTTGACGTTGGGATGATAGCCGAGTTCTTCGATCGCCCGCCACACTTTTTTTGCTGTTCCGGGACTGATGTAAGAAGTTTTGTTGATCAGACGCGAAACCGTGGCGGTCGAAACTCCGGCATGTTCAGCAACTTTTTTGATGTTCATAGGGAAAAATATATGCACAAAACATAATTACGGTCAACGCAGCTTTTTCTTAAATTAAAAAGCCGATTTTTGCGGTTTCCAAATTTCGGTTATGCCAATTTTGCAAAAAAGGACAATTTAAAAGATCAGTTCGAAAAAAGCTTTTTCATTTCCGCCGTTTGTTTTTAATCGATCAACCCCATCCGAACATTATTGCTAATTCTCTTTCGGAGTGATCACACTGACCATCTCCCATTCGTCTTTCGAGGCGCCGAAACCATAAACCATCACGCGGAAGGTCGGGGACAGATCCTTTATCTCTTTTTGAAGACCGACTTCTCCGTTAAGCATGAAAAAATAATTGTCGCCGCGGCGGGCGATGCCGAGAGTCGGAGATTTTTCCTTGGTTCCCAGATTCTTTCCGTCGAGCCGAATACTTTTTCCGTCGCGCATCAGCCACGCTTCGAAAACCCCTTCGGTGCTGAGAACCCATTCGAGCCGGTTTTTCCCGGTGTTATCGAACAAGATCGAAAGAATCGCGTTGCCGGTCGGAGTGCCGCTGGCAGCGCTCAGTCCGGCCGAAACCGAGGCGATTTTGGCGCTGACAATGAATTTTTCGGAATCGTAGGTTTTCTTTGTGCGAACCCCGAACCGTGAACCGTCGGCTCCGCTGGTAATCAGTTTTCCCTCGGCGACTTTTATCGTGCCGCCGCCTTCCAGCGAGTATTGTTCCCAGTTTTTTTCGTTCAAAGCATCGCCTTCGAATTCATCTTTCCATTCGATCAAGGTCGGGGCGGCCTGCTTTTGATTTCCCTTTTTTCCATCTTGCGCCAGACTCCGGCTGGAGCCGCCCAAAACCAGAGTTAAACCGATTAACAATAGTAATAATGTCGAATGCTTCATAAATGTTCCTTAAAACTTTGACTTGTTTCGGATATTGATCCTTATAAAAACTTTCGTCGATTGAACTTTTCGGCTTGATCGATCACTTTTCGCCCGAGGGCGCCCGCAAAGGGTTTCCGGCGGGAATCGGTTGACCGAAATCCGGGGTTCCGTCCGGTTTCCAGGTGAATTTTTGCGCCCGGGCGCGTCTTCCGCGATATGTATATTGGTCCGTTTCCTTGCCGTGGTAAACGATCCAATCCTCGGTTCCGTCGGGCGATTTGAAAAATCCATTATGTCCGGGACCGAAAACATTTCCCGCATCGCTTTTGAATTGGGAGAAAACCGGTTCCGGCGATTTTTTCCAGGATGCCGGGTCGAGCGGATCGCCGCCGGAATTGGTAAGCATCCCGAGCGCGTAATTGGGAGTTCCGGTATCGCAGGCGGAATAGATGAGAAAAGTCTTCCCGCCGCGTTGCAGGATTTCCGGCGCTTCGTTGATCGGATAGCGCACCCGTTCCCAATCGTAATCGGCCTGTGAGATGAGAACCCTTTTCCCCGAGATGGTCCACGGATCTTTCATCGGCGCGATGTAAAGTCCGTTTCCGTTCTTCGAAACGTGTCCGCACCAGATCATATAGAGCCGTCCGTTCTGATGACGGAAAACCGTTCCGTCAATCGCCCAACCGTCAGTTTCCTCGTCGTAAACCCTCGCCTTGTAAACGTAATCGCTCCACGGATCGTCCGACCGGCTTTCCAAAACGTGCATCCGGTGGTTTTCGTCAACGCCGTCCGAAGCTGTGAAGTAAAAATACCAGCGATCGCCCAGATGATGGAGTTCGGGCGCCCAGATCTGTTTGCTTCGAAGGCCGTCGGCCGGAGCTTTGTAAACCTGTTTTTTTTCAGCTTCGGCAAGTCCCGCCAGAGTCCGCGCCCGCCAGAGCCAGACGCCTCCTCCGGGATCGAGCGTCGCCGTAAAATAATAAAAACCCTTGTGATAGAACATCCACGGATCGGCCGAATCCTGCGATGTGATCAAGGGGTTGGTGAAAGTCCCGCTTTTCCGCTCCGCTTTTTTGCTTTGGGCCGAAGCCAAACCCGAAAAGACCAGAATCAGAGCCAGAACTTTCCCGATTGTTTCCGGTTTTTTTACCGGCAAAAATTTCATAATTTCCAGATAAAAAAAGGAAGTCCGTTCGCTGAGAACGGGGCGAACGGACTTCAACAGTTATTTAGCGACTTTGGCCGTTCTGTTCTTGCTAGTCAATTCCTTGATCAGATCGACCTCTTCCTGCATGTACGGCGTGCCGTCAATGCGGAAAACTTCGTGAAACCATATTTTCGGTTCGCGTCCGACATATGGATTTTGCCAGGAATCCCAGGGAAGAAAGGTCTGGGATTTACCGGCCACCAATCCCCAGTTGATCGCGGCGACCTTGTATTTGGCGGCGACGGGAAGGGTGTTTTGAAAAGTCGAATTATTGCCCCGAGCCATATATTCGGTGCAGAGGATCGGACGATTGTAACGCTCCAGCCATTTGATCCTTTTTTCGAATTCCTGACCGTTGTCGTAGTTGTGAAAGGTGATGATGTCGGAATTTTCGAGCTGAATTTTCTGAGTCGCGTCGAGTTTGTCATCCGACGAATAGTCGCCTTTCCAGACGCCCGATGTCAGCGGTTGGGTCGGATTGACGGAACGCGCCCAGGCAAACGCCTGCGGCAAGAGTTTGTTGACCAGTTCGACCTTGTTTTTCGGTTCCGACGTGCCGTAGGAACTTCCGTTGGTGTTATCCGGCTCGTTCCAAATATCCCAGGCGAGGATCCGCTTATCATTTTTGAAGGCCCCGACCAAGCCCTTGACATAGGCTTCGAGCCGCGGGTATTGCGAAGGGTCGGTCAGCGCCACGGCGCCCGGCGACTGGACCCAACCGGAGTTGTGGATTCCGGGCCGGGGGGCGCGTTGTCGGCCCAGCGCGGGAAACGGGTCCCAGCACGAGTCGAAAAGGACGAACACCGGTTTGATACCGTGTTTGTCGGCGATCTTGAGAAATTCGTCGAGCCTTTTGATAAAACCTTTGGAATCCTGCTTCCAGAGCAGATCGTGAAGATAAACGCGCATCGTGTTCATTCCGATGCTTTGCGCCCAACCGAGTTCGAGGTCGATCCGTTGCGGGTCGAAAGAGTCGGCCTGCCACATTTCCAGTTCGTTGATGGCATTGGCCGGATTGAAATTACTGCCGACCAGAAAGGGTTGATCTTTATACCAGTCGTTGGCTTTTTGCTCCGTCCATTTTTTCGTCTGCGCGCGTCCGCCGACCGCGGTCAGACAAAGCAAAAGGATGAAAACGGATATTTTCCAAAAATTGTGTTTTTCGAATCTCATAATCGTAAATGTAATGGCTCCTAAAAATCGATTTAAAAACGGACATTGGCCAGACGCTTGACTAACTCGCGCAACTGGGTGTCGGATTCCTTCTTTTGCGTTTCGCTTAAAGTCTTGAATTTGTCCAGAGCCTCGGCGGATTCGTCCTTGCGTTTTAAACGGGCATAGACGCGTCCGAGTTGATAATACGCCTCGGCCAGATCCGGTTCCAGCTTGACGGTTTTTTCCAGATACTCGACCGCTTCGTTCCAGCGGGACATTCTGATGTAAAGTTTGCCGAGCGCCAGATAAGACAATGTAAACGTCGGATCGGAAGCGATTGATTTTTTTAACTCGGATTCGATCCTTCGGTTGTCGGCGTCTGTTTGCTGAAGCATCACGTCGGCTATCATCTGATGGATTGCCGAGAGAGTCGGGTCTTTTTGCAATGCCTTTTCGTAAAGCTCGATGGCAACGTTGAACTGACCGATCTGAACGCGGACCAAACCCAGATAAGCGTAAGCCTGAGCAAAATCCGGGTCGAGCTCGATGGCGTGATTTATCGACTTTGCCGCATCGTTGTTTTTTCCGGACTTTAATTCGGCAATTCCCCGGGCCAGCCACAGACGGGAAGAATTTGGAAATGTTTTCAAGGCCTCGTCGATCCTGATCAAAGCGGCCGCCGGGGCCTCGGCATTGGTCAGCAAAAGGCCGTACTGAAATCGGTATTTTTCGGATTCCGGCTCCAGATTTATCGCCAGCCGCATGGCCGGAATGGCATTATCATAACGGCCGATCTTTTCGTAAACGACCGCCAGCAAAGAATAGATGGCGGCGGTTGAGTAGCCGCGGGCGACGGCCGTTTCCAGCGTTTTCCCGGCCGAACTGATGTCATCGCGGGCCAGATAAACTCTTCCGAGCCGGGCGATCGTATCCGAGTTCGAAGGGTCGCTGTCGAGCGCGGCTTTTAATTCGGCTTCGGCTTCGGCCAGCAGTCCGGCCTCGTACAACGCCCCGCCGAGTTCGGCGCGCGAATCGGCGTCCGGCTTTATTTCATCCGACTTCTCCAACCGCAGGGCGTAATTCCGGTAAAATTCCGAGGTCTTTTCTTTTTCTTTGAGCTTTAGAGCGATTATCACGAGCGAACGCGCAACGGCCGCATCCGGGGCGATTGAATCGGCTTTTTCGAAAAGATTGAGAGCGGCGCGCAGGCTTTGCGGGGTGTCTTCAGCAAAAAAAATTTGCGCCAGATTTACAAGTGCGTTGGGTTGATCGGGATCAATTTTCAGGGAGGCTTCGAATTCGGACTTGGCCTGCGCTCGTCGGTTCAACCGAAGCAAAATTGCACCGTGATTATTGCGGGCCGATGCCGAATCGGGAACCAGCCGGACGGCCGCGGCGAAATGTTTTTCCGCGCTTTCAAAGTTTCCGGCGTTGTCGTCCAAAATTCCGAGAAATGTATGAGCCTCGGAATTTTTCGGATCTTTTCGCAAAGCCTGCTCCAGCAATTGCCGGGCTTTTTCCATCTCGCCGCTTTGAAAGGCGCTGATTCCCTGAGCGGTCAGATCGTCCGTCTGTCGGCGATTTTGTTCGTCCGAAACATTGACCGGCAACTGAGCCCGCAAATTCACCGAACAGATAATGACGATGAAAATGAAAGCAACATTTCTGGACGAAACCACGAAAGACATAATTCTGGAAGACTTCCTGATCTAAAATTCAGAGTAACAATCGGTTTCAACTAACAAAAATGGGTTTTATCGAACAAACTGCATTTCAACAAAACCCACCCTTGGTTGCTGAACTTAGAACGTAAGACGCGCTCCGAGTTGAATTCGGCGCGGTTGGTATGGATCCGATAAATATCCGGAGTTTCCAAAATTTCCGCTGTCGAAGTTAGATTCAGGAAACGCCGGACGATTCCGGTTAAACAGATTGAAAAATTCAACTCTGAATTCAAGGAAAATCGTTTCGGTAATTCTAGTTTTCTTCAAAACGCTCAAATCTTCCGTCAGGAACGTTTTTGAGCGGAGACCATTTAATGTTGGCGCCGCCGTCCCGAGAAACCGATATGGATCGGAATAATAAGCCGCATATTCCGGGCTTCCGATAGCTGCCGATGTTCCGGCATAAACTGGCGGAGCCACAAATGCTCCCGGGTTAATGTACCGAAAAGCCTGCGGATTGCCCGCAATCGTCGAATCGGTCACATAGAAATCCTGCCCGGTCAGATTCGGCCGCAAATTGCCTCCGTATCCCAACAGATCAAGAAAGTCGCGACGACCGCCGGCGATAAACACGGTGATCGGCGTACCCGAACGATACCGCTGGATCCCGTTGATCTGCCACCCGCCGACCAAGCGATCGATCCAGGCGCCTTTATTCAAGAACCGCTTACCTTTGCCGAAAGGCAATTCGATAATGTAGCTGAAAACAACCGAATGCGGCACGTCATCGGGCGAGAGCGAGCGCAGTGATTCACGATCGCCGGGATTCTGCAGGACGCCGGTCAAAGCCGAACCGCCGTACAGATCACTGGCCGCATCGGTGATCAGTTTCGAGTAGGTATAAGACACGCCGAACTGAATTCCGTCGGTAAACCGCCGCTGCAGATCGAGTTTGAGAGCATTATAATTGCTCTGTCCCTGACTTTCCAGGCGATTGTTGATCAGGCCGTACTGCGGAAACGGCCGAAGTGCCTGAGCGACGCTTCTCTCCAATGTGCCATTACCGAATTGGGTGTCAAAACCGGGATAAACGGCAGCGGGACTGGCCGGCAGCGGAAATCCGACGCTGGCCGCATAGGCCCGGTCAGAATCCGTCACATCGGCCAATTTTTTGCGCAACAGAGCATCACCGAGTTTCAATGCCTCGATTGGCAGTGAATTGAGCGGATTAAAGCTTGAACGCAACCGGGTTCCTTTGTTTCCAATATAACTTACGGAGATTGCGAAATTCCACGGCAATTGACGCTGCAAACTCAAATTATATTGAGCCACCCGACCGAGTTTGAAATTCTGGTCATAGTAATCCTGCGTGATGCTCAGATCGCTGATATACTGGCTGTTCGGGTCGGCGATCGGCAATGGCGGATAATTATCAAGCGTAATTCCCGCATCCAAACCGCCATTGATATTGACTGCGCCCGGATTATATCCGAGCAGTCCGTCGCCGCCGTTCCCGTAAAAGAGCGGGGAATAATACAAACCCCAACCGCCGCGAACCACAGTCTTTTCATTGATCGAATAAGCAAATCCGAAACGCGGTCCCCAGGCGCTTTTATCCGGTTTGACCAATCCCCGGTATTCCGAACTCAAGCCGCCTTGTCCGGCGGCACCGACCAGAGCGCCAAGGCGACCGGCTTCGGGATTCACCGCTGTCGGGCTGAACCCGCGAAAACGATCGAATCTCTCATTGCGCGGCGGATCATAGTCATAACGAATCCCGACATTGAGGGTAAGTTTTGGAGTTAATTTAATATCATCTTGGGCAAAGCCCGAAGCAAACAGATACTCATAAGCGGGCTGGATGGATTGCAAGCTGTTGAAAGAGAATTCCGGTCGGCCGGTTATAAGACTGGCCAGCGGATAGCCCTCATTACCATCATTGACATTGGCGGTTTGATTACTGCGGAAATTGAAGTTGCCTCCGATGTCGTTAAATCCGGCAACATTCAACTGCTGACGACGAACATCGCCGCCGATGCGAAGCGTATGCCGACCTCTCGTAACCGTTATGGAATCGGAAAATTCAGCAGTGTTATCATTGGTGTCATTGTCAAAAAACGTTGAACCGCCCGCTTGAATCGCCCGTGGATCAGCTGAATTGACCGGATCGCCGTAACCCGGAAAACCGATCAGAGGAAGCCCCAGATCCTGAGTTGAACCGACGGGTAATCCGAGATCGGTCGCCCGTCCCGCACCTCTTCCGAAATTGAAGTTCTGCACCGAGGTTCTGTTCCAACCGACATTAACATGGTTGAGCAGATTCGGTGTGATCGAATAATCATGCTGAACCCGCACGTAATAAGAGCGGAAAGTCTGATCCCAGACGCCTTGATTGACAAAATCACCCGGGAAACGGGGGAACCCGCCTTTGGTGCTGGGCAATTTGCGGTAAATATAGCTGAGGTTCAATTGTTGTTTGTCAGAAAGTATCTGGTTTATTTTAGTTGTGTAAGCCATCGTCCGCGAGCCGGCTGTGCTGGAGGCCAGATAGTTGCGGAAAACGGTTGACCCGAGCGGGCCGGTTGTATTGGGTAGCGGGAAAAGATTGATGAAATTACGTCCGACCGGACTGATCGAACTCTGCGGAATAATATTTCCCGGAAACTGCATTCGCGCCCCCGGCGGCAAACTGGGATCGAAGATCGGAAGCGGACCGCCGAAAAACTGCAGAATATAAGGATCGGTCAGCAACTCGCTGAAATCTCCGTTACGCATCCGGGCGGTTGGAACAGTAGTGATAACGGTTTCACTTTGCTGGGTTCGGTAGGCCTCATAGTTAAAGAAGAAAAATGTTTTGTTTTTTCCGTTATAAAACATCGGTGTGCCTGAACCAAACCGGGGCAAAACGACCGGTCCACTGAATGAAAAACCATAGTTTCTCTGCCGGTCAACTTGCCGTTCGACATCATTCAGACGATTGAGCGTAGTATTGGCATTTAAGGCCTCATTAATTAGGTAGTAATAACCTTCCCCGTGAAAATCATTGCCGCCCGATTTGATTGTGAAACTGATCACCCCACCGGTCGAATTTCCAAATTCCGCCGAGTAGTTACTTGTATTTAGCGTAAACTCTTGAAATGCGTTCGGTCCGGGGGCAACTTCTGAAAAGAATGTCCCGTTTTCTCCGCGCCGGGTTCCGGCGCCGTCGATCAGGATTTCCTGGCCTAATCCCTGGCTGCCGTTGATGCGGAAATTCGTTCCGTTGATTCCCTGGCTGCCGCCGCCGCCCGTCGCCGTAACGCTGCTGTCAAGAAAAATAAAGGATAGCGGAGACCGACCGGCCGATTCGGCTCCGACCAGCAAAGGCAGTTCGCGGACTTCTTTTTCGGTAACGTTTCTTTGCAGAACGGCGGATTCGGTATTGATAACCGAGGGATCCGAAGAAACAACGACCGTTTCTCCCGCAACACCGAGCTCCAATTTCACGTTGGCCGTTCGGTTGATTCCGACGCCGACCTGAACATTTTCAAGAGTCGACGTTTTGAATCCCTCGGCCTCAACGGTGATGCTATAAACGGCGGCTTTTAACTGAGGAACGGTATAAGTGCCGACATCGCTGGTTGTAACCTGACGCGTCTCTCCGGTTTCAATATTTGTAACCGTCACCTTTGCATTGGGAACAAGCGCATCATTCGGATCAGTTACCGAACCTTGGATCGTACCGCGGTCGCTTTGACCAAAAGCGGGAGCGACCGACCATCCGATGGCGAAAATAATCAAAAAGAAGCACAATAAATTCTTAATTGCCTTCATATAATCCTCCTAATAACCGGGAAACTCTCTCACCGATTTGTTGCCTGACTTAACAAAATCGATGAAACTTGTGAATTAATCAGTTTCGACCGTTTTGCCTTACGCGCGACGCAAACGCTTGATTACAAGCATTTTGAATGTTGGTTTATGTCGGGAGGCTTTTCAAAATCGGGTGCCTCCCAATTTTTTCTATTTCTCAATTAATGTAATAGCTGTGTAATCGCTTACATCGCGGACCAAAAAAAAACGGATTGATTTATGTAAGCGGTTACTTAGAATGTAAAAGATTTGTAACACATCATTTTTTTATTGTCAAAGTTTTTTTTTAACAAACAAGAAAAGCCCGAAAAAATTGATATTTCCGGTCGGGGAGGTCCGTTGCGAATTTGAGCCTCAAAGGAGTAAAAAGAGGGTAAAAAAAGGGAAAACGGATCTGGGAAATGAAACCGGTCAAAACGGATTATTTATGCTGAAAATCCGTCCGTCTCCGCCTTTTTAAGCCGGAGCCATTTAACGGCATTGATGAAAGATTGAAATTTGCCAAAATTTCTTCAGGCCTCTTTCGGAAAGCGAAACCCTAAAGAGAAGCGTAAGAAAATTCTCTTGGCAATTAAAAACATTTTAAGCTATGATGTAAACGTTTACACACAAATCTTGGATAAAATTCGGGAAAAAAGAATTGCCGGGAGAGGTTTGGGCAATTCGATGATCCCGGGCGTCAAAAATAATGAAACAGAAAAAATTGATACGTCTTCGGATTTTTTTAGTTGTTTTGATTTCCTTAAGTTGCGTCGTGGCAATTGCGGGGCAAAGCGTTCCGCGTCCCGAGCATCCGCGCCCTGATCTGGTTCGCGCCCAGTGGCAGACGCTGAACGGCCAGTGGGAGTTTGAATTCGATGATCAAAACCGCGGGATGGCCGAGGGGTGGTACAAAGCACCGGCCCGGAAATTTTCCCGAACCATCCAGGTTCCTTTCGCTTTTCAGACGAAACTCTCCGGCATCAACGATCCGAGTTATCACGATGTCGTCTGGTATCGCCGGACGATCGATGTACCGCCGGATTTCCGTTCCCGGGACAAGCGGGTGATGCTCAATTTCGGCGCGGTCGATTACGAAGCGATCGTTTGGGTCAACGGAGAAAGAGTCGGAGATCATCGGGGCGGGCACGTGCCTTTTTCTTTCGATGTCACCGATTTGTTAAAAGAAGGTAAAAATTCAGTCGTCGTCCGCGCTTTTGATCCCTCGACCGATCGCACTATCCCGCGCGGAAAACAATTTTGGGAACCGAAATCGGCAGTCATCTGGTACACCCGGACGAGCGGGATCTGGCAACCGGTTTGGCTGGAAGCGGTCGGAATCGTTCACGTCAAGCGTTTGCGCATTACTCCCGATGTCGATCACAACCGGGTGGAGATCGAAACCATTTTGAATCGCCCGGCAGAGGCGGGAGAAAAACTCCGTTTTACGGCCACGATCCGCAACAATCCGGCGGCGATGACGGAAATTTCCGCCGAGACGTCCGGGGGAGCCAATCCGCTCGCTACGTTGCATCTGAACAATCAGGAGCTTTGGAGTCCGGAACGACCGAATCTTTACGATCTGCGGGTCGAACTCATCGGCGCCGACGGTTCGGTGGCGGATCGGGTTGACAGTTACTTCGGACAGAGAAAAGTTCACGTTTATCAGGGAAAAGTGTATTTGAACAATAATCCTTACTATCAGAAATTGGTTTTGGATCAGGGCTACTGGCCGGACAGCACGCTGACGCCGCCGACCGACGAGGCCATCAAATACGACGTGGAAATGGCCAAGAAATTCGGTTTCAACGGCGCCCGCAAACACCAGAAAGTAGAAGATCCGCGCTGGCTTTACTGGTGCGACAAACTCGGCTTTTTGGTGTGGGGCGAGATGGCCAACGCTTTCGACATCTACAACGATGAATACATCGCCCGTTTTACTGATGAGTGGCAACAGGTCATCGCCCGCGATTACAATCACCCTTCGATCATCGCCTGGACGCCGATCAACGAAAGCTGGGGCGTATTCAAGATCGCCACCGACCGGCAGCAGCAAGATCACGCCAGGGCGATGTATTATTTGATCCATTCGCTCGACACGACCCGGCTGGTTCAGGACAATGACGGATGGGAACACACCGACGCGACCGATATTTTCGGCGTCCACGATTACAGCGGAGGCAGTGAATTGACCGAAAGATACAAGATCCTTGAGACCGACCGAACGCGAGTTCCCCGCAACGGCAAAGACGCGACGGCGTTCGGCTACCAATACAACGGTTCTCCGATCATCATAACGGAATTCGGCGGAGTCCCATACCGGATGGACGAGCCGAAAAAATCCAATGAGTTTGGCTACGGCAATGTCGAACCCACCAAAGAGGCTTTTTTGAAGCGGCTTGATTCGACCGTGACGGCTCTCAGGAACAACAAGGCGATCGTCGGGTATTGTTACACACAGTTGACCGATGTCGAACAAGAGATCAACGGTTTAATGACCTACGACCGCAGACCGAAAGTTTCGCCGGAAGAATTTGCGAAAATTTTCAATAAGTAGATGGAAGCAACCGAAGAATCGAATAGGGGCGATTTGTACAAAAGGCCCCACCGGCGTTTCAACCCGCTGATCGGCGAATGGATTCTGGTTTCGCCGCACCGGACCCAGAGGCCCTGGCAGGGTCAAGTTGAGGACGAACAAACCGCCACCGAGCCGGAATACGATCCGGATTGCTATCTGTGTCCGGGAAATTCGCGCGCCGGCGGAGCCGTCAATCCCGATTACCGGGAGACCTTCGTCTTTACCAATGATTATTCGGCGCTTCTTCCCGACACGCCCGAAGCCGAGATCAATGAAGACGGTTTGTTTATCGCTGAGAGCGAGCGCGGAATCTCGCGGGTGATCTGTTTTTCTCCGCGCCACGATCTGACTTTGGCCAAAATGAGCGTCGCCGAAATTCGCCCGGTGATCGACGTCTGGGCCGAGCAGTACGAGCAGATCGGAGCGCTCGATTTCATCAGTTCGGTGCAGATCTTTGAAAATCGCGGCGCGATGATGGGAGCCAGCAATCCGCATCCTCACTGTCAGATCTGGGCCAACGAGTCTTTGCCCAATGAAACGGTCAAAGAGCTGAAAACCTTCGGCGAACATTGGAAAAAATACGAACGCACACTGCTGACCGATTATCTGAAGGCCGAACTCGAGAAGGGCGAGCGGCTGGTTCACCAAAATGAACATTTTGTTTCGCTCGTGCCGTTCTGGGCGGTGTATCCGTTTGAAACCCTGATCGTCAGCCGCCGCCCCGCCGGGGCGATCAGCGACCTTGAAGGGAATGAGCGCGACGCTCTGGCCGACATTCTGCGGCGGACGACCTCGACTTACGATCTGCTTTTCAATACGCCGTTTCCTTATTCGCTCGGGTTTCATCAGCGTCCGACCGACGGCGGCGCTTATCCCGAATGTCACCTGCACGCCCATTTTTACCCGCCCCTTCTTCGTTCGGCGACGATCCGCAAATTTATGGTCGGCTATGAACTCATGGCCTCGCCGCAACGCGACATCACCCCGGAAACGGCCGCCGAGATGTTGCGAAAGCTGAAAAAGTAGGTTTTATGTCCAAAATCATCGTCAAGGCTTTCGCTTTTTTGATCGCTTTTTTGGTTTGCGCGATCTCGGCGAAATCCGCCGATTTGATCGAATGGGGCGATACGGTGGCTCTGGAAACCGAACGCCCCGCTTCCTGGGCGCGGATGGTCAAACTGAAGAACGGCGACTGGTTGGCGGCCTATGCGGTTTTCGGCGATCCGGACGGAACGAGAATCCGGATCAAAAAAAGCACCGATAATATGCGCTCCTGGAGTTTTCTGACCGAGTTCGGGGAAAAGGGAAGAAATCTCGACAACGCCAATTTGATCCGGCTTTCCGGCGGCGACATTTTGCTTTCGATGCGTTCACTGACCGATCAGAAATCTTATCGCGTTCAGGTCTGTAAAAGCTCGGACGGGGGGCGCAATTTCAGCTTTTTGAGCGTCATTGACGCCAACGAAAAACCGCTGGGCGAAGAAAACGTCGGGGTTTGGGAGCCTTTTCTGATCGAACTTTCTCCGAAAAAAATCGCCGCCTTTTACGCCAATGAAATGCATTCCCGCTCCGATCCTTCTTTCAGTCAGACCATCTCCGAAAGAATTTCCACCGACGGCGGACGAACCTGGGGCGAAGAGATCCGCGCCGTCGCCGAAGCCGGCGCAGCCCGACCGGGCGAACCGAACGTCATCCGGCTTCCGAACAAAAAGTATCTCTTATTTTACGAGGTCTGCGGTTCCGAAGATTGCGCCGGACATTTTTCGGTTTCGGATGACGGCGAAACCTGGTCGAAAAAGATCGGCCCCGAAATCCCGGATGTTTTTCAAAACCCGCAGGGCATCGCTCTGGACGACCGGATCTGGATCGTAACTTCGAACAACGCTCAGGTTATTTACACTACGGATGGCGGGAAATTATGGAAGAAAAACCGACCGGCCTTCAAATTTTCCAGCTGGGGCGCATTTTACCGAACCGATCGCGACGAGATCGCTCTGGTGACGGGAACGAAAAATGAGAAAAGCCAGAGAAACAAACTGATGATCCGGTTCGGCAAATTCGCTCCGCCAAAGTAAAATCATTTTTCATTTAGTTCCCATCGCTCGATGTGTTCGACCGATTGACCCGGTTCCAGCATAGACAGCGGGGCCAGCGTTTCGATCTCGATGAAATTTCCGGCGACGTAAAGTTCGGTGTTTGAATTCATATCGGGATAAACGCCCTTTTCGCAATGCTCGAATCTTTTGATGAACCTGACGTCTTCGAGATCGTATCCGATCCAACCCTGTTTATTTAGAACGCCTATTTTTTGGGAATCAGTTTTGGCCTCATCGACTTTTAACCGGATAAAACCGTTTTGGAATTTCCAGCGCCGATCGCTCAGGTCGGTGTAGGGCCAGACGGTCAGATTTCTGATCGGCAGAAGGGTTTCCGGGCCGTAAGGGGCGAAGGGTTCGTTGGGGATGAACGCCTCGCCGCCGCCGCGCATAATTGTCAAAGCCCAAGGCGCGAGTTCGATCTTCCGGTCGCTCAAATTGGTGATCCGGTGATTGATAAAAACGCCGCTCCCTTTCCCGGCGAGGGCGACGGTCATTTCCTTTTGCGTGCCCGAGACATTTTCAATCGGCTGGATCAGCCGGAGCGAGTTCTTTTTTTCGTCAAACTCAAATTCCACCCGAGAATTGTCCGGCGCGTAGGTGTTCGGCATATTTTCCGGCGCGATCCAGAAACGATGGCCGCCGTAAGGTTTGAAAACGCCGAGCGCCGTTTCGACTTTGGCATCGGGATGAAGCCCGAGAACATTTTCCCCGCCCGCGAAATTGTAGGCCAGTATGCGCGGCCCGAAACCGGACGAAATGATGATTTCGACCTCGCCGTTACTCAGTCGAAGGCAGTTATCATAATCGTGAAATCGAATAATCTCCATATTTCCGAGTTTTTCGGGTTTGCTCCTCCTAAACATTTATTTTCAGAAAAAGTTTCCCGCCCGAATTGGACAAGCGGGAAAATATGTTTCTTCGAAATCATTGATCCAGAATAAACGGAAAAGCCGTGATCCGGAGTTTGGCCGCACCGTACGGGATGAGGGTTACGGTTTCGGTTTTTTCGTCAGTTTTTACCGGCGATTTCGGCGGGGCACCGGCCGAATTCATGACTTCTTTCCATTGGAGAACTCGTCTGGCTTTAACCCGCAGTTCGACCGGAGCGCCTTCGGCCGAGAACGGAAACTCGCCGATCTTTTTGTTGACGACCTCGACCGATTTTTCGATGCCTCCATCGGAGAGAACGATCCCGAAATTCCAGGCCGAAGTCGGTAAAATTTCGTAATCGGCGGCCTCGGGCGGCGCAGGATTGTTCATTTTGGCTTTGGTGATTTTTTTATCCTCTCCGATCCGCAGGGAAAAAATGAGCGGCCCGCGTTCGATGGCGATCGAATCGTTGAACCAGCTACTTGTCCGGGTTTCGAGCGGCAAATTTATCTCGACCACATCTCCCGCTTTCCATTTCCGTTTGATCCGGTAAAAATCGTTCGTTTTTATTCCTTTTTGGCTATGCCCGTTGACCTTGATCTCCGCTCCGGCGGCCCAGGCCGGAATGTGCAGAACCAGCGGAAAATCGATCGCTTTTTGCGGGTTGACGGTCAATTTTATGTCGGGACGAAAAGGATATTCGGTTTCTTCGACGATCGAAACCGGCACTTTGTTTTTGATGAAGGTTCGGACTTCGGAAGGCGCGTAGGCGATGGCGGCGATCCCGTCATCGTCGGTGGCCATCCAGAGGCTGGCGGCGAATTTTGGGAAGCCTTGATGCTGGTTGGCCGTACAACAACCGAACCACGGTTCGAAACCGAAGACGTTCGATTCATCGCCGTTGGTCGACCATTGACGCGGGGCCCGGTCGCTCCGTATCTGGTTCGGTTGCTGGTCGTATTGATGCGCGCTCATATCGGCCGTAAAGGCGCCGGGCAAAGCATTGAAGGCGATCTTTTCCAAACGGTCGGCCAGCGCCGGTTCTCCCAGAACCGAAACGAGTTGTTCGAGCGAAAACATGGTTTCGACGACGGCGCAGGTTTCCACGCCCTGCGACGGATCGGTTCCGGCCAGATGTTCGTCGCCGCTGAAGATGCCGTTCGGCAGTCCGTGGTATTTATCCAGAAGCCCGAGCATTTTCAGGGAAGATGTCCGATCTCCGTCCTCGCCGGAAAGCTGACTCCAGACGGCTTCGGTCTTCAGCGCCATTCCGTTGTTGACGCCGTGAACGCTGAGCGCCAGTTCGTTGTTATTGGACAGTTCTTTGTTGAGTTCGAGTTTTTCGGCCGTCATTTTTTCGGTGAATTTGAAATCATCGAACTGGGCCCGCCAATCGAAACCCTGCCGGTGCATCAGGCGGGCGAGATCAAGCAATTTCTCGTCGCCCGTTCGGTTATAGAGCCAGAGCAGGCTTAAGACCTCATCTCCCCAGCGGAATTTGGCCCATTCGTGAAGCGGCCGCTTGTCCGCATTTTTGAGATGATAGGCCGCATATTTGCTCACCAGCGGAATGACACGCCGGTCGCCGGTCGCCTGATAATACTGGATCAAAACTTTGAGCATGATCATTCGCGCCCACCAGGCGTCGTTTTTCTCGGGGCCGATCGAGCCGTCCGATCGTTGATTGGCCAGCGTCCAGCCGACCCATTTTTCGGCCTTGGCGATCAAACGGGGATCATCGAGCAAAAAGGCGAGCGGAACCAGACCGTCCATATAATACGGTCCGCGTTCCCAGTCTTCACCTCCTCCGCCGAGCCATCCGCTGTTGGAATCGAGGTCGTCCCAGAATTCGTCGATTTTTCCCGTTACGCCGTCCGCCTGAATCCGCAATTGTCTTTTCAGCCATCCGCGCGGTTTGATGGAAGTCAAAGGCAAAGGATAAAAGGGTTTGGCCGGCAGCGGCGGGCGGTTTTTAACGATTTGTAAATTCTCGGGCGCTGCCGCAGAGGCTTTATCGGTTTTTTTTTCGGTTTTTTGACTTCGGGCTCGAATCGAAGGGGAAAGATCGGCGAAAAAAAATGAAGAAAGTGTGAAGCACACAATCAGAACGAATTTGAAGCCGTCTAATTTCATAATTAATCAGGGACGTTTGGCAGAATTGCCGAAATTTACAAAAATATCTTCCCAATATAATCAGGCTCGCTAAAAATGTAAACGGTTTCATGTAACTTTTTTGTCGCCGAACTTCGAAGAAGCGGGGATGTTTTCGGCGTTTAAATTAAGAAAAACAGATCTGTTGGAGAAGGCTCGGACCGATCCGGATAAATTAAAACTACCCGGCCGCTGTTTTTAAAGATTTGGCAGGTCGGTATCGGAGGCTTCGCAAATTTAGCCGAAAGCCGATTGCAATCGGTCATATTGCGATGAAAGCCGAGCCTGGATGGAACCGCAGACAAGATCACACAGTTCGAAAATGCTCGGGTCGAGGATGCTGTAATAAACCGTGTTGCCCTCCTGTCTTCGGGCGACGACACCTAAGGTCTGCAACATTTTCAGATGTTTGCTGACATTCGGTTGCGAAGTTTCAACAACCTGGGTGATCTCGCCGACGCTCAACTCGCCGGCCTGCAGGGATTGCAGGATTCGGAGACGGATCGGTTCGCCGAGAAGCCGAAAACGTTCGGCCACCATTTCCAGAGCCTCGGGAGTCATTTTTTGGTGATTGACAGTTTTTTTCATAGCCGGGTTTAAGTATATAACTCCATAATTATATTGTCAACTTTGAAATTGTACGGAACTCTGACCACCCAAACAGGTTTCCCGGTTGCGGGAGGAGAGAAGAAAACCTGTAAATTCGGAACCTGTTTTTTGCCTCTTCATTTCAGGCTTAAATGATTTCGTTTTTAGATAGCCGAGATCGACAGGTCGTTCAATCCCTGAACAAAAAACGGATCAGTTGTTCTTTCCGGCAAACCAACTTCTCTTAAGGAGAAAAACATTCTAATTGGTCATACCCATAGAAAAAAGGATTTAGCCAGAGCGCGACAGAAAGATGGTTTTCGGGCATATCATCAAACCTGCGAAAAGCAGATAGCACGGCTGGTTTTAGCGAGAAAAAGATGAGAATTTGTAAAATTTCAAAAGTTTTCCGGTTTTCGGCTTGAAAAAAATTGGTAAAACCAATTAAGATGTTCCGGCATAAAAGATAAAAAATTCTTATTGATCGAACGGGAAAAAAATAAGGAGATAAAGCGATGAGATTCAGCCCGGGCCGGCACAAACATATTCGAACCGGTTTTGATGACGGCAGGGGAATCGGTCGGAATGGTCCGTTTTCTGATGCTCGACTCGCATTCCGACCGGGAGAAGATCATCGAATCGGCCGACGTGTTGGCGTCCCGACCGAAAACGCCATCGTCCGCATCAGCGGCAAAGTAGTCGGGGAAAGTTTTATGAAAATTATCCCCCGATCTTAAAAGAAGGCGAAAATCCTAACTACCCGAAAGGGATCGATGACGACAGACATTTTTCGCCGCTCGGCGCCGAAGAGATGGCCAAACTCGCGGTCGCCGGGATCAGATGAGGAAAAGATTGGTTTGCGAAAATATCTGAAAAAATGATGAAAAAATCCATTGCTTTATTCCTGTTTTTATTTGTCTCCGTCGGTTTCGCCCAGACCAAAACCGGTGATTCGATGTCGGTTCGTCTGACCGATACTTTGATGAACCGGATCTGGCCCGAAGATGACGGCACGCCGACCGGAATCCCGCGCAACTGGACCTACGAGCAGGGAGTTCAGATGAAAGCGGTCGAAAAGGTCTGGTACGCCACCGGCGATCCGAAATACTTCGATTTTATCAAACGCGGTATGGATTACTGGTACGACAAGGACGGCAATCTGACCCGCTACGACCTCGATGAATACAACATCGACCACATCACGCCCGGCCGCGGTCTGTTGACGCTCTATCGCGTCACGGGCGACGAAAAATACAAAAGATCCGTCGATCTCCTCCGCTCACAGCTAAAGACTCACCCCCGGACCAAAGAAGGCGGTTTCTGGCACAAAAAGATCTATCCGTGGCAGATGTGGCTCGACGGCCTTTATATGGGCGAACCGTTTTACGCCGAATATTCGATGTTGTTTGGTGAGGACGACTGGAACGACATCGCCGATCAATTCGTCTGGATGGAACGCCACGCCCGCGACCCGAAGACCGGACTTCTCTATCACGGCTGGGACGAATCGAAGACTCAGAAATGGGCCGATAAAACGAACGGCAGAAGCCCGCACGTCTGGGGAAGGGCGATGGGCTGGTACGCGATGGCGCTGGTCGATGTTCTGGATTATTTTCCGACCGATCATCCGCGCCGGGCCGAGCTTATTGCCATCCTCAACCGCGAGGCCGAGGCGATCGCCCGATTTCAGGACAAGGACGGTCTCTGGTGGCAGATCATCGATATGCCGGGAAAGGAGAAAAATTATCACGAATCCTCCTGCGCCGCGATGTTCGTTTACACCCTCGCCAAAGGCGTCCGCCAGGGCAATCTGCCGGACAAATTTCTGGTCCCCGCTCAAAAGGGCTGGGCCGGGATCAAAAAAGAATTTATCAGGGAAACGGCCGACGGTGCGCTCGATTGGGAGGGAACCGTATCGGTCGCGGGACTCGGCGGCGATCCTTACCGCGACGGAAGTTACGATTATTACATGAGCGAAAAACTGCGGACCAACGACCCCAAAGGTCTCGGGGCGGCGGTGCTGGCGGCGGTCGAGATGGAAAACATCGAACGGGGCCGCGTCGGGGCCGGAAAAACGGTTCTGCTCGACGATTATTTCAATCACGAGGTTCGCCCGGACGGTTCGGTCTGGCATTACAAATGGTGGGAGAAAAACCATCCCGGTTTTTACGTCTGGGGCAAACAGTTCGAATCTTACGGCGCCCGGCTGGCGACTCTGTCCGAGGCTCCGACCGGAGCCAATCTGAAGCGGGCGGCCGTTTACATCATCGTCGATCCCGATACGGAAAAAGAGACCGAAAAGCCCAATTTCGTCGGAGATGAACATATCGCGGCGATCAGGGATTTCGTCAAGGCAGGCGGCGTTCTGGTGCTTTTGAGCAACGATTTCGGCAACGCCGAGTTCGATCACTACAACCGTCTGGCCGGAGAATTCGGCTTTGAATTCAACCGGGACAACAAAAATCTGGTCAAGAACGATCAGTTTGAACAGGGAGAGATCATCGTTCCCGAAGGCAACGAGATCTTCAAAACGGCGCGGAAACTTTATCTCAAGGAGATCTCGACGCTCAAACTTTCAGGAAAAGCGAGATCGGTTTTGGATTGGAAAGGCGATCACGTCATGGGCGTGGCCGCCTACGGCAAGGGAACGGTTTTCGCCCTCGGCGACCCGTGGCTTTACAACGAATACACGGACGGGCGGAAACTGCCCACAGACTTCCAGAATTTCGAGGCGGCCCGGGATTTGAGTTTCTGGTTGCTCTCCAAGAGTTCCAAAGGAAAAAAATAAAAGCTAAAAAGGAAAACTGATGAAAAAACTAATTTTATCGGCCGTTTTGATCGGCGCTTTCGGGGGCGTCTTGCTCGCTCAGGAACGCGGCCCGTCTGATCCGGCCCGACCGTTCGTCATCAAAACGCGGCAGTCGGTGGCGGATCTGGAAAAATCTTTGCGGGGCGAAAACAAGGTCGAAGATCTGATCGGCGGCGAGGGAATGCAACTGCGGGTGGCCGTTCAGCACGATGAAAAACGCGATTCGGCCGGGGCCGAAGTGCACGACGCTTCGGATGATGTTTATTACGTTTTGGATGGCTCGGCCGAACTGACGCTCGGCGGAAAACTGGAAAATCCGCGCGAAGATTCTCCGGGCGAATGGCGAAGCGGAAAGATCATCGGCGGTCAGACCTTTACCATCAAGAAAGGCGATCTGATCATCGTCCCGCGCGGCACGCCGCATCAGAGAGTCAACAGCCGGGGAAAGAAATTTTCGCTGATCCTGATCAAGATCTTCGCCGAACCGATAAAGGCAAAATAAATACTCTTGATTTTCGCCACAGAGAACACGGAGTTCACCGAGGATAAGTCTTGCGGAAAAAACGTTTTTTCTCCTTTTCTCCATGTTCTCTGTGGCAAACAAATTTCGGTTTACGGTGAAATAAATGCAATTTGATTGCCTTATTTTCGACAAAATTGGGCTTCTGAGATACTATCTACCTGAACCCGAAAGGATGCTGCAAATCAGGCGTTTGTTTTTGTAAGATAAGGTCAGGATGTCAAAAAACAAAACGGAAATTTTTAAAACCATCGATTCCGGCAAGAACGGAACCACCGCCGAGGAGGTCGTTGTCCGCCTGCGCGATATGATCCAGCGCGGCGAACTCGAACCCGGCGACAAACTTCCGCCCGAACGCGACCTGGCCAAACTTCTCGGAGTTTCCCGCCCGACTTTGCGAGCCGGCATCCGTTCGCTGACCACTGTCGGCATACTCCAATCGCGGCAGGGCGCCGGAACTTTCGTAGCCAAAGCGGAAGGGTCGCCGACCCTCGACAGTTCCCCTTTGCGGATGATGGCCGCTCTGCACGGTTTTACTTCCGACGAGATGTTCGAAGCCCGGCTTTCGCTGGAAATGAGCATCGCCGCTCTGGCCGCCGACCGCGTCACCAGCGAACAGATGACGCAGATGGCTGAAGAGGTAACGGGAATGTACGCATCTTTGGATGAGCCGGAACAATATCTGGTTCACGATATGCGTTTTCACCAGATCGTCGCGGCGGCTTCGGGCAACCGGATATTGACCTCGCTGATGAACATGGTGGCGACGATCCTGTTTGAAACGCGGAGCAAAACGGTGCATCGCGCGCTCGATCTGAAAGAATCGGCCGAACAGCATCACCAAATCTACCGCGCCATTCGCGCTCATGACTCGGAAGCGGCGCGTCAGGCGATGCGCAACCATCTGATCGAAACCCAAAAAGCCCAAAGGCTGGAAGAAACCGGAGCGTCAAAAAAGAAAGGCGGGAAGAAAAAGTAAGCAGTAGGCGGTGAGCGGTGAGAAGAGTTTAAATAAACGATGTGTGCTTTCCGCCCTTAAATTCCGACCATCTCTTATTAAAACCCAAAGATTCACTGCTCGCCGCTTGCCGCTCACTCCAAAAAATTTTTGTTTATAAGCAGATTGTATGACGACGACGTTCCAACAGCATATCGTTCGCGAGCAGACCATCTTCTCCGGTTCGCCGGTCGAACTGCAATGGCTTCTTTCCGGCATCATTCTGGCCAGCAAACTGATCCAGGCACAGGTCCGGAGCGCCGGTTTGTCGGACATCCTCGGTTCCGCCGGGGAAAAGAACGTTCAGGGCGAGATTCAGCAAAAACTCGACGTTTACGCCGATGAAACGTTGATCAACTGTTTCAGCAGCCGCGAGAGCGTCGGCGTCATCGCTTCGGAAGAGAACGAGCATCCGCTGCTTTTGAGCATTTCGCCCGAAGCCCAATACGCCATCGTTTTCGATCCGCTCGACGGCTCATCGAACATCGACGTGGCCGTTACGATCGGGACCACCTTTTCGATCTTTCCGCGCCCCGAAACCGCCGATCCGTCCGAACCTCTGAACTGGATTCTTCAACCCGGCAAAAAACAGATCGCCGCCGGTTACGTCGTTTACGGGTCTTCGACCGTGCTGGTTTACAGCGTCGGCAACGGCGTCCACGGGTTCACTCTCGACCCGTCGATCGGCACCTATATTCTGACGCACGAAAACATCCGGATGCCCGAGCAGGGCGAATATTATTCTTTCAACGAAGCCTACAACGACTATTTTCCGCCCCGCTACGTCGAATTCGTTCAGGAAATAAAAGCGGGCGGTTTGGGAAAATTCTATTCGTCGCGTTTTATCGGTTCGATGGTCGCCGATTTTCACCGGACGCTTTTGCGCGGCGGGGTCTTCATCTATCCGGAAACGAAGAATTTTCCGGGCGGCCGCCTGCGACTTTTGTACGAAGCCAATCCGATCGCATTTCTCGCCCACCAGGCCGGCGGAATGGCCAGCGACGGCCAAAGACCGATCCTCGAGATCGAGCCGGAAGAACTTCATCAGCGGACCCCCCTGATCGTCGGCGGTCAGGTCGAGATGGAGGAATTCAACAAGTTTTTCGGACTCGGTTGATTCGACCTTTTGGGCGATTAATAAGTTTTATAAGGAACTGCTGTTATGCATGGCGGGCGCGGATATATTTCACTTTTAAGCTTTTTCACCTTTTCACCTTTTCACCTTTAAACGGTTCGACTATTCGCAGATACTTTTTGGCCTGAGCGCCGATCGCTTCGAAATTGTCCTGACGGATCGCTTTGGTATCGACCAGATCGGTGCCGACGCCGACCGCGACCGCTCCGGCGCGAAAGAAATCGCCGACCGTTTCCAGATTGACGCCGCCGGTCGGCATCATCTCGATATGCGGGAAAAGGGTTTTGAGGGTTTTCAGATATTTCGGACCGCCCAGAAGATCGCAGGGAAAAACCTTGACGCAGTCGGCTCCGGCTTTCCAGGCCGCCAGGACTTCGGTCGGCGTCAGCGTTCCCGGCATAACGGCTACGTTGCGGTCGCGGCAGAAACCGACCGTTTCCCGATCAAAGGCGGGACTGACGATAAACCGCGCTCCGGCGTCGATGCAATCAGCGGCCTGCCTCTGATCGAGAACGGTTCCGGCGCCGATCAGAAGATCCGGATTGGCCGCCGCAAGTTCGCCGATCAGGTCGATCGCATCGGGGACGGTCATCGTGATTTCGAAGACTCTGATCCCGGTCGAAGACAAAACGCCGACGACCTTCCGGGCGTCGCCGGCGCTTTCGGTCCGGATGACCGGAACCAGTTTTTCGCGCTTCAAGGTTTCTAAAACCTGAGATTTTTCCATCCGGCTATTCTACCCGAAACGCTTAAATTTCACCTAATTTTACCGGGTCGAGACGCGGAGAGAGAAGGTGAATGATGAGCAGTGCCGTCAGATAAGCCGAACCGGCGATGACGAACACCGAATAGTAAGAACCGGTAAATTCCAGAATCAGACCGACCGTCGATGCGATCAGCATTCCGCCGATCGAACCGGCCATTCCGCCGATCCCGACGACCGAACCGACCGCTTGTTTGGGAAACATATCCGAAGCGGTGGTAAAGATATTGGCCGACCATCCCTGATGCGCGGCGGCCGCCAATCCGATCAACAGAACCGAGACCCAGAGATTCGAGGTTTGCGTGGCGAAAACGACCGGGACGACGCACAGGGCGCAGACGAGCATCGCCGTTTTGCGTCCGGCGTTGACCGACCAGCCCCTTTTGATCAGTGTCGATGAGATGTAGCCGCCGCCGATCGAACCGACGTCGGCGATGATGTAGATGACGATCAGAGGCAGACCGAGCTGGGTGATGTTGAGACCGAATTTGGTGTTGAGAAATTTTGGCAGCCAGAACAGATAAACCCACCAGATCGGGTCGGTCATAAATTTGCCGATGGCGAAAGCCCAGGTCTGACGATGCGGGATCAGTTGCGGCCAGGGGATTTTCTTCATCGGCGGTTCGTTGTCAGATTGAATGTAAGCGAGTTCGGCCTCAGAGACCCGCGGATGCGTTTCGGGCGGATTGTAGGTCATCAGCCAGACCGCCAGCCAGATAAAACCGAGCGCCCCGGTGATGATAAAAGCCCATTGCCAGCCGTAGGTGATGGCGATGAACGGAACGGTCAGCGGAGCGAGAACCGCACCGACGTTCGAACCGGAATTGAACAGCCCGGTGGCCAGAGCGCGTTCTTTTTTCGGGAACCATTCGGCGACCGTTTTGATCGAAGCCGGAAAGTTTCCGGCTTCGCCGAGACCGAGAGCGAAACGGGCGGCGCCGAACCCGAAAGCCGAACGAGCCAGAGAGTGAGCCATCGCCGCCACCGACCAGAAAATGATTGCAAACGAAAATCCCTTGCGGGTGCCGAAGCGGTCCATCAAATGACCGACGGCCAGCAGACCGATGGCGTAAGCCGCCTGAAAGGCCGTATTGACGAAACCGTATTCGGCCTCGTTCCAACCGATCTGCGCCTTGAAAGTCTCGTCCGTGGCTAGAATTCCCAGAACCTGACGGTCGATATAATTGATGGTCGTGGCGAAAAACAAAAGAGCGCAGATAACCCAACGATATCTGCCGATCTTGGCGACGATGCCATCGTCAAGCGCCGATGTGACGGCCGTTTCAAAAGCGCTCGTGCCCGCCCCGATCGGGGCGGAGATCTCCGCTTCCGATTGAGCTTCTTCCGCTTTTTTAGTAGTTTCGTTCATCGTTTACCTCGCAAAAATAAATTCCGGACGGCGAAATCTGCCGACCCTGAACCGGCAAAAAATCGCAAGAAAGTCCAGAGGGGAGTTTTCGAAAATTTTACCGGATTAAAACGTCCGGCGAAAGAAATTCCTTTCCGTTGATTTCGAGAGAGATCCGCGGAAAGCCGGGCGTGGTCGAGATAATCTCGATCTCGGTGCCGGAAATCAGTGCCGTTTCTTTCGTTTTCGTTCTCGTGATCGAGGGGGTCAATCGGCGGCCATCAATTTTCGAGGCCTTTCGGTCTTGATCTCAATTTCGCTTCCGGAATTCACGGCGCTATTGATTGACCCCGCTGGCCAGAAACCCGCCGTCCACGACCAACACTTCGCCGGTGACGAAACTGGCCGCCTCCGAGGCGAGAAAGACGGCCGCTCCGGCCAGCTCTTCGACCCGGCCGAACCGTCCCATCGGCGTCCGCGTCTGAAATTCCCGCCCGCGTTCGGTCGATTCCAGAAGCTCGCGGTTGAGATCCGTTTTAAAAACGCCCGGCGCGATGGCGTTGACGTTGACGCCCGATCTGGCCCATTCGATGGCCAGCGATTTGGTCAGGCTGGCGACCGCCGCTTTGGAGGCCGAATAAGCGGCCACCTCGAACAGCGAAACGAAGGTCGAAAGCGAAGCGATATTGATGATCCGCCCGTAATTTTGCGCCAGCATCTGCCGCCCGAAGATCTGGCAGGCGCGCAGCGTTCCGGTCAGATTCGTCTCCAGAATGGCCGTCCAGTCGTCTTCGGGAAAATCGAGCGTCGGCGCGCGTTTGGTCCGTCCGGCCGAATTGACCAGAATATCGACCCGGCCAAACTCCTCGACGCATTCCCCGAGCAGGTTTTCCAGAGACGCCCGGTCGGAGACATCCGAAGCGATCCGCAAAGTCTTTCGGCCGAGGTTTTCTATTTCAGCGGCGGCCGTTTCGACCTGTTCCGCCCGGCGCGAGGTGCAGACGACATCCGCTCCGGCCTGCGCCAGACCGTGAGCAATGGCCCGACCGATGCCCGATGTTCCGCCGATAACGACCGCCGTTCGATTGTCTAAATTTAACGCGGAAAAACTCATAAGAATAAAAATTCTGATAAATGGGTTAAAATTAAATTTGCAAAAGGTAATACCATTATAAGAAAAGTTTTGTTAGTGTGGCTTACACCGGGTTGTTTTGTCAAGTCAATATAATTCGCATCATTAACAACTTTTGAGATAATTTCGATGATAATTTTTGATATTTCCTCTAAAATCCCGTTTTTAAATTTGATTTAAATTGGTTAGACCAATTAAAATGCCAGTTGACCTTTTACGGAGAAAATAACCCGAGTGCGAACAACCACTAAAAAAGCAGACGGTCGGCGGGCTTTGAGCGATAACATCTGGTTAACCCGGCGGAATGAGCGGGGCGAAGATTTTTTGCCGGAGCCGCGGGAACTTAAATATGAAGTGCTGGAGTCAGAGGCGGCGGTCGGCCGCGCGATGTTTGACGAACTGGTTTCATACGCCGAAGAAAAGAGCGGCGACATCGTCATCATTCTGCTCGGCGGCCGGGGCGCGCAGGCCATGTACCGGATCATCAACGAAAAATCCCGTTCCGGCGAGATCGACGGGCTTTTGGCCCGGCTCCACGTTTTTACTCAGGACGCTCTGGCGCCGATGCGGATGAACAACTCGCTCAGTTTCGTCCGCGATTTCGAAAGGCTTCTGGGAGACGATTTTTTCCGCAGGATCAAGAGTTTTACCCCGATGAACACCGAGACCGACGATATCGAAAGCGAACTCGGCAATTATCTCGACAAACTCGAAAGCGTCGGCGGGATAGATATTTTCTTTCTCGGACACGGCCCCGAGGCCGAATCGGCGTCGCATCTCTGTTACATCAAACCCGGTTCGGGCGCGAGCGGGACGGACGTGGCCGGAATCATTCCGATCTCGGCCAGCATTCTCGAACACCACATCACGAAATTCAAGGCCGGCGGAAGCCCGGTTTCGTCCGAAGACGAAGCGGAATGCCGGAATGCGACGCATATTTTAACGCTCGGACCGGCGGCCATCCTCGGCGCCCGCCGGATCGTTCAATCGATCGTTGACGCTTCGACCGCTCCGGCCAAAGTGGCCAGCTTCCGGCGGGTGATTGAAACGAAAATGTCAGATGACAAGGTGGAATTGGCCCGTCAGCTGGACGAAAACCCCGGACTCTGGGTGCGGCTTCATAACAATGTCAGATCGCTGATCTTACCCGACGTTCTTGCGTCATAAAGAGGATGCAAATATATGGCAACGACCGATTCGATCACAAAAGCAGAACGCATCAGCGATTACGCCATAATCGTTAACCCGGATGACAACGTCGCAGTCGTCAAAAAGGAAACCGAAGAAGGATTGGTCGTCGTTCTTACCGATGAGAAAACGGTTACCGTAAAGGAACGGGTGACGCCGGGGCACAGGTTTGCCACGCGCGACATCCCGAACGGCGATTTCGTCTGTCAATACGGCCAGCCGATCGGAACCTCGCTCGGGATCGGGGCCGGCGAATGGATCACCCATGACAATATGACCAACGACGTGCCGATCGTCCGCGATCTGCCTGAAGACATCTCCAATCCGCCGCCCGATTACTTTCCCGAAAATGAGATCGGCTCTTTTATGGGATTCCGCCGCAAAGACGGCCGGGTCGGAACGCGCAATTTCATCTTGATCGTGCCGACCTCGATGTGCGCCAGCCACGAGGCCGCGCAGATCTCGATGATGGCCGAATTCCTCCATTACAAACGCGAGAAATTTCCCAATGTGGACGGAGTGGTGGCCATTCCGCACAACAAGGGCTGCGGCTGTCAGGACGGTTCGACGCTCGATGTGATGATGCGGACTCTGTCGAATTACGCCGATCATCCGAACGTCGGCGGCGTCATCCTGATCGATCTCGGCTGCGAAAAGACGAACCTCGAATACGTCGAAAAATATCTGACCAAGCGCGAGAAACCGATCGACAAACCGCTTTACAAGATCGGCATTCAAGAGATCGGCGGAACCCAGGCGGCGATCGAACAAGGACTCAAATACGTGCAGGAGATGCTGCCGGAGGTCAACCGGGCGGAGCGCGAAGAATTTCCGGTCAGCGAACTCGTTCTCGGCGTCAAATGCGGCGGTTCGGACGGTTTTTCGGGGATCTCGGCCAATCCGGCTTTGGGATACGCGGCCGATCTTCTGGTTCGTTCGGGCGGAACGGTGCTTTTGACGGAAGTGCCGGAATTCTGCGGCGCGGAACATATCCTGGCGCACCGGGCCAAAGATTACGCGACCGGCCGGAAGATCTACGCGATGGTCGATTGGTTCAAGGAATACGCCTCGAAATTCGGAGCCGTTCTCAACCAGAATCCGAGTTCGGGCAACATCAAAGGCGGCCTTTTGAACATCACCATCAAAAGTCTGGGCGCGATCGTCAAAGCCGGCACGACGCGGATCGAAGACTGCGTCGGATACGCCGAAACGCCGACCCAAAAAGGGATCAATCTGATGCAGGGACCGGGCTACGATCAAGAATCGACGCCCGGACTGGTGGCCGCCGGGGCGACCGTCGTCATCTTTACGACCGGCCGCGGAACGACCATCGGCAACGCCATCGCGCCGGTCATCAAACTGGCTTCGAACAACGAGGTTTTCCATCGGATGAACCGCGACATAGACATCTCGGCCGGGAACATCATCGAGGGAACCGAATCGATCGGGGAGGTCGGCGCCCGCGTGTTTGAGCATCTGAAAAAAGTGGCCGCCGGCGAAGCTCCGGCAAAAGCCGAGGAAAACAAGCACCGCGAATTTCAGTTTTGGGCAGAAGAGACGGTTTCGTTATAAGATCAGAACACCGGGCGGCAGCAATGTGGTCGAATCGGCCCAGAGTAATATCCTACAAGAAATTTTATTGCACTGATTAAATGAGGAGTTTGAAAAAATGAAAGAACAATTGGCTTTGGAAAATATCGCGCGGGAAACCTGTGTCGTCAGGGGAACGCATACGAAAAAAGGCAGAACCGTCAGCGTCGCCCCCGAAAAAACGGCGACCCGGCATCTTCATTACGGACGGATCATTTTGGATGCGGGCGATGATGCTTTCAGTTTCGAGAACGAGACTCATGAAACCGGTCTGATTTGTCTGAACGGTTCGGCCAGGATTTCGACCGGCGAGCGGATCTTCGACATCAATCGCTACGATTCGGTTTACATTCCGCGCGATTCGGCCATCGAGATCACGCCGGGCGAAACGGGTTGTGATTTCGCCGAAATTTCCGCCGAGGTCGAGAATCGTTATCCGCTTCAATTCGTATCGTTCGAAGAGATCCGACAAAATCCGGCGCTCCATTTCGTCGCCGGTAAACCGCCGACCGAACGCGATCTCAACATTCTGATCGGCAAAAACGTCGAGGCCGGACGGATCATGGCCGGGGTTACTTTTTCGTCCGACGGCAACTGGACCTCTTTTCCGCCGCACGAACACGCTCAGATGCTCGAAGAAGCATATCTCTACATAGACATGCCCGCGCCGCAGTGGGGAATCCAGATGGTTTACACCGATCCGCAAAGTCCGGAACTGGTCGAAGTGGTCCGCGAGGGCGATGTCGTCGTGATGCCGAAAGGCTATCATCCGAACGTCGCCGCGCCGGGCGGACAGATCAACTTTTTGTGGATGATGGCGGCCCACCGCGAGGTCGAAGACCGGCAATTCGGCGTCGTCAACGTCCAGCCCGAATACGCCGAGGGGGGCACCGGATTGGAGGATTCGCAGAAATAGTGGACAGTGGATAGATGGTGATGGGTGATAAGTGATAGGTGATGGGTCAAAAATTTTTCCGTTCACCCATCACCCATCACCCATCACTTTTTACTAATCTGCTCACCGCTCACCGCTCACCGAATAAAAAACAGGCTAGGGCTTATTGATGTCATTGTTTTACAATAATCAAAAAACTTTGAGGCTAAACCGATATGTCACAAGTCCATTACCGAACCTGTAATTTGTGCGAAGCCGTCTGCGGGATCGAGATCGAACACGATGAGGGCCGCGTTCTGTCAATCCGGGGGGACCGGCAAGATCCTTTTTCGCGCGGCCATATCTGCCCGAAAGCGCTCGCCTTAAAAGAAGTTTACGAGGACCGTGACCGGCTCAGATCCCCCGTCAGGCGCGAGGGACGGGAATGGCGCCGGATTTCCTGGGAAGAGGCGTTTGACGAGGTTGAAAAGCGCATCGGAGAAATCCAAAGCCGCTGCGGCCGGGATGCGGTCGCAGTCTTTCAGGGCAATCCGTCGGTTCACAATTTCGGCACCCTTTTAAACAGCGGCGAACTGCTCAAGGTTCTTAAAACCCGCAACCATTACACCGCCACCTCGGTCGATCAACTGCCGCATCATTTCGCCGCCTGGGCGATGTTCGGTCATCCCTTGCTGGTTCCGATCCCCGACATCGACCGAACCGATCATTTTCTGATTCTCGGCGCAAATCCGCTGGCTTCGAACGGGAGCCTGATGACCGCGCCCGACATCATCAACCGGCTCGAAGCGATCCGGGGGCGCGGTGGGCGGATCGTTTTGATCGACCCGCGCCGGACCGAGACGACCCGCGTGGCAGATGAGCATCACTTCATCCGACCGGCGAGCGACGTTTATTTTCTGCTGGCTTTGATCCACACGTTTTTCGCCGAAGATCTGATCCGTCCCGGCCGGTTGAGCGATTTTACCGACGGGATCGAAATTTTGCGGAAACTGACGGCGGATCATTCGCCCGAGAAGGCCGCTGAACGAACCGGAATTCCGTCCTCCGAGATCAGGCGCATTGCCAGAGAATTTTCGAACGCCGAACGGGCCGTCTGTTACGGACGGATCGGGGTTTCGACCCAGAGGTTCGGCAGTTTGTGCCACTGGCTGATCAATTCGATCAACATCTTAACGGGCAATTTCGACCGGCCGGGCGGGGCCATGCTGACAACTCCGGCCTTTGATGTGGTGGCCGCCGGAAGGGGCGGAAACATTTTCAATCGCTGGCAGAGCCGGGTGCGGAAACTGCCCGAATTTATGGGCGAACTGCCGGTTGCCGCTCTGGCCGAAGAGATCGAGACCGAGGGCGAGGGACAGATCCGGGCCTTGATCACCAGTTGCGGAAATCCGGTTTTATCGACGCCCAACGGGGGCCGGCTCGACCGGGCGCTGGAAAAACTCGAATTTATGGTTTCGATCGATATTTACATCAACGAAACGACGCGCCACGCCTCGATCATCCTGCCGTCGGCGACCGGGCTCGAAACATCTCATTACGACGTCATTTTCAATCTGCTGGCGGTCCGCAACACTGCCAAATACTCGGCCCCGCTTTTTCCCAAAGCCGACACCGCTCGCTACGACTGGGAGATCTTGCAGGAACTGGCCCATCGTTTGAGCGATGCCGACGGAGAATTTAAGCCGACGCCGCCCGAAGCGAAACTGGATTTTGGTCTCAAGCACGGCCCGTACCAAATGTCATTGGCCGGATTGCGCGAAAATCCGCACGGCGTCGATCTCGGCCCGCTGAAGAGTTGCCTGCCGGATCGTCTGTTGACCGAGAACAAGCGGGTCGATCTCGCTCCTGAATTTTTGGTCAAAGATCTGGAAAGGCTGGACGGAGAACCGGATGAAAAAGAGGAGTTTCCTTTCACGCTGATCGGCCGCCGCCACCTGCGCGACAACAATTCGTGGCTTCATAATTCCGAGATTCTGACCAAAGGCAAAAACCGCTGTACGCTTTTGATGAATGAAGCGGACGCGCGCGATCTGAATTTCGAAAACGATCAAAGGGTTCGCGTTTCCTCGCGGGTCGGAGCGGTTTCGATTCCGGTCGAAGTGACCGAAAAGATCATGCCCGGCGTGGTGTCGATCCCGCACGGTTACGGACACGGGCGCGACGGCGTTCGGCTGGAGATCGCCCGGGAAAACGCCGGAGTCTCGATCAACGATCTGACCGACGAAAAGCAGATCGACGAATTGACCGGAAACGCGGCCTTCAGCAACGTCCGGGTCAAGATCGAAGCGGTTTGATCGATATACGAAGCGGTATGTGGCTGTCAGTATCGCTCGATGTACTGATAGCCATGTCGCTGCCGCTCGGTGTGTTGACTTGAAATTTATGATTCTCGATAAATTCAAATTGAACGACAAAATTGCGCTCGTAACGGGCGCTTCGGGCGGACTCGGACGGTCGATGGCGATCGCTCTGGCCGAAGCGGGTGCGGATGTTGTCTGTCACAGCCGTCGGGCCGGAGAAGCCGATGAAACCTGCGCGGCCGTCCGTGAACTCGGACGAAAGGCTTTGCCGGTGGCGGGCGATCTGGCCGACAAAACGGTTCCGCAAAAATTGGTGGTTGAAACGGTTCGGGAATTCGGGCGGATCGACATTCTGATCAACAACGCCGGAATGATCCGCCGCGCTCCGGCCGCTGAATTTTCCGAAGACGACTGGGAATTGGTTCTGGAAGTCAATCTGTCGAGCGTTTTTCGCCTGTCGCAGGCGGCCGGCCGACAGATGATCGAACAGGGCGGGGGCAAGATCGTCAACATCGCTTCTTTATTGTCGTTTCAGGGCGGCATCACGGTCCCGGCCTACACCGCCTCGAAATCGGGCGTCGCCGGGTTGACCAGGGCGCTGGCCAACGAATGGGCCAAGTTCGGCGTCAACGTCAACGCCATCGCGCCGGGATATATGGACACCAAAAACACCGCCGCACTGAGGGCCGATGAAACCCGCAACCGGCAGATCTTGGAAAGAATTCCGGCCGGTCGGTGGGGCGCGGCCGAAGATCTCGGAGGAGCGGTCGTTTTTCTCTCCTCGGCGGCGAGCGACTATCTCCAGGGCCATCTTCTGGTCGTTGACGGCGGTTGGATGGCCCGGTAGGGTTCGGATTTGGGATTTCGGATTTGGGATTGCTATTCTCTATAACTTGTGCTGAATATAAAAGATAAAAAAGATTGCAGTTGGGATTTCGTGTCTCTGGGCGAGGTCATGATCCGTTTCGATCCGGGAAACGACCGGATTCACAACGCCCGCAGTTTCCGCGTTTTCGAGGGCGGAGGCGAATATAATGTGGCCCGGAATCTGAGCAAGGTTTTCCGTCAGAAGACGGCCGTTTTGACCGCTCTGGCCAGAAACCAGATCGGCGAGTTGGTCGAGGATCTGATCTGGCAGGGCGGCGTCGATTCGTCGGAGATCATCTGGCGCGAGACGGACGGGATCTGCCGCCGGACGCGCAACGGGATGTATTTCATCGAACGCGGTTTCGGTCCGCGGGCTCCGGTCGGATGTTCGGACCGGGGCAACACGGCCGTGTCGCAGTTGAAGGCGGGCGATTTCGATTGGCCGGAGATTTTCGGCACGCGGGGCGCACGCTGGTTTCACACCGGGGGAATTTTCGCCGGGCTTTCCGAAACGACATCCGAAGTCGCTCTGGAAGCGATGCGGGCCGCCCGGCAAAGCGGGGCGATCGTCTCTTACGATCTCAATTACCGGGCGTCCCTCTGGCAGGATCGCGGCGGTTTGGAGGCGGCCAACGCGCTCAATCAAGAACTGCTGAAAGAGGCCGACGTCGTATTCGGGGTGGAGAATTTTAACGCTGATCTGGCGGAATTTTCGGAGGAAAAGTTCGAATCGGCCGCCCGCGACGTGCTCGGCAGATTTCCCCGTCTGCAGATCGCCGCCACCACTTTGCGCCACGTCGAGTCGGCCGCCGTCCACAGCTTGAGCGGAGCCGCGCTGGCCGACGGGCAGGTTTTCAAGGCGATCGATCTGGAGAACATCGCCGTTCTCGACCGCGTCGGGAGCGGCGACGCTTTTGCCGCCGGATTCATCTACGGACTTTTGACCGGAAAGGAGATCAAAGCCTCGCTCGATCACGGGGTCGCCAATGCCGCTCTGACTTTGACCACGCTCGGTGATTGCTCGTCGGCGACGCTCGATGAGGTCGAAAAATTGAGCGGAGCCGGAAAGATCTCCCTGTTTCGATAAATTTTTTTGACCGGAAATCCGATCGCAAAACACAAAACTGCGATGACCGATTGAGCCGGATTGAAAGAGCCTGATAAACTCTTTTTCATAAAAAAAATGGCGGCATCCATTTTCAAAAGAGAAAGGTCGAACCGTCCGAGTTTGCGGACTCTGGAACCGACCGAGGGTGAGCGGCACGCCAGCTGGCTGGAACTTTTTTTCGACCTGGTTTACGTTCTGGCGGTTTCCCAGATCGCCCATATGCTGAGCGAGCATTCCGATCTCGGCGGGATGCTGAAATACATCGCCCTGTTCGTTCCGGTCTGGTGGTCGTGGGTCGGTTACACCTTTTACGCCGACCGGTTTGAAACCGAAGAGATCGCTTACCGCGTCATGATGTTCGCCGGAATGCTGGCCATCATCGCGCTTTCGCTGACTCTGAGTGAATCTTTTACACTGGCGGGCGACCGGGCGTTCATCGTCAGTTACGTTCTGGTGCGCGTTGCATTGGTCGTCCTTTACGTCCGTTCGGCCTATTACGTTCCGCTGGCCCGGTCCTTTTCCGGTCAGTTTATCTTCGGTCTCGGGCTTTCCTGCGTTTTGCTTCTTCTCTCGCTTTTGTTCTCGCCGCCGGTCCGTTACATCATCTGGGGAATCGCGCTTGCGCTGGAGCTGGCCACGCCTTTTCTCAACCTCAAAGCCACTCGGATTTTTCCGATCGATCGATCGCACATCCCCGAACGGTTCGGACTTTTTACGATCATCGTTCTCGGCGAAGCGGTGATTTCGACGGCCAACGGCGCGAGCAAGGTCGTCTGGAGCGTCGGGACGATGGCGGCGGCTTTGATGGGGTTTGCCATGGCGGCCTGCATCTGGTGGATAAATTTCGATTTTGTCGAAGACAGCGGGATCAAATCGAGAACGCTTTTTCCACGGCTCATCTATTTGTTCGGTCATCTTTTTATCGTCGGAAGCATCGTTGCACTGGGGATCGGCGTGGAACATTCGATCAAAGAAACGGCCGAAGCCCATCTTCATTTGCCGACGCTGGCGCTTCTGGCGGGAAGTCTGGCGGTTTTTCTGACGACCATTACAGTCATTCGTCTGGTGGCCGATGTCTGTTATTTGATCAATGCGCGGATCATCTCGGTCGGCGTTTCGCTTTCCTTTATTTACTTCGGACAGTTTTTGCCGCCTCTGATCGTTCTGGCGGCGCTTTTGCTGATCCTGGCGACGGGGGTTGTGCTGGAGAGTCTGTACGCGGGAGAAAATGAGGAAACGGAAGAGGAACCGCACCTGATCCCCTGCGAACACGCCGATCAGATGACGGTTTTTCACCCGCGCAGCGAAGACGGTTGCGAGGAATGCCGCAAGAACAATTACAAATGGGTTCATCTCCGGCTGTGCCTCAGTTGCGGTCATGTCGGTTGTTGCGACACTTCGATTCACAAACACGCGACCCGTCATTTCGGTTCAACCGAACATCCCGTCATCGCCTCGCTCGAACCGGGAGAAAACTGGGCCTGGTGTTATGTCGATGAAAGATTCGTTCCGCTTCCGCGACGGGTCGGAAAGAAACCGGGCGAAGCGTAAAATGAAAAAAAGTAATTTTGGAGCAAACAATAAATGGACGGATGCGAACATTTGGCGGAAATAAAAGATGTGACCCCGAGCGCCGCCGGTTGCGAAGACTGTCTGAAGATCGGCGGTCGCTGGCTTCATCTCCGGCTGTGCGAGATCTGCGGACACGTCGGTTGCTGTGATTCTTCGCCCAATCGACACGCGACCAAACATTTTCATTCGAGCGGCCATCCGATCATCAAATCGTTTGAACCGGGCGAAGACTGGGGTTATTGCTACGTTGATGATCAGTTTTACGAAACATTGCTTGGGAAGTGAGCGGTGAGCAGTGAGCAGTAAGTTTGTCGGTTCAAGATCTGATGTTCGATTTTCAAGCAACAAACCGCACATAAAGCGGGTTCAAATAAAAAAAACTGCTTATCGCTCACCGCTCACTTCCCACTTTTTACCATTATGAACAAGCCGGTTAAGATTTTACTGCAAACGACGATTCCTTTTGACGAGAACGATTGGCATATCGGGCGATTCTCCCTGTTGAGAGAACATCTCGGATCATTGCGGGACGGGAACGGCGAACCGCTTTGCGAGATCGCCGCCCGCAACCGCGAGGAGGACGAGGATGGCAACGATCCGGTTTTGAGTCGTCTGGACGAAACGGATTTTGACGAATTATGGCTTTTCGCCGTCGATGTCGGCGGCGGTTTGACGAAAACCGATTGCGCCGGAATTTCCCGGTTTCACCAACGCGGCGGCGGGATCTATTCGACCCGCGATCATCAGGATCTGGGCTCTTCGCTTTGCACGTTGGGCGGGGTCGGCGCGGCGCATTATTTTCATTCGGTCAACGGCGATCCGGACGAATCGCGCCGTCGCCGGGACGATCAGGGAACGGAAACCGTCGATTATCCCAACTATCATTCGGGCAGTAACGGCGATTTCCAGAAGATCACACCGGTCGGTCCGGTTCACGAGCTTTTGCTCAAACCGGACGGCGGGCCGATCGAATTTTTCCCGTCGCATCCGCACGAGGGAGGCGTCGGCGCGCCCGAAGGTGAAACTTCAGCCCGGGTGATCGCCGCCGGAACGAGCAAAGCGACCGGTCGTCCATTCAATCTGATCGTCGCTTTTGAAAGACGGCGGAACAACCACGGCCACCGTTTGGGGCGAGGCATCGCCGAATCGAGCTTTCATCATCTGGTCGATTACAATTGGAACCCGGAAAAGGGCTGTCCCGATTTTGTCGAAGAACCGCCGGGAGACGGTTACAAAAACGTCCCCCATCTTCTCAAAGACGTCAAAACCTACGTCGGAAATCTGGTTCGCTGGCTCCGGCCTGAGTAGTTTTCAGGATATTTTCGTTTTGAGTCCCGCGTTTACGCGGCCAATTTCTCGATCTGGGCGCAATGGCCGTGTAAACGCGGGACTCAAAACAAACCGCTTTCTCTTTCCGGTTTTGATTTTTGGCAACTTCTTTCCCGAAACTTCTTTCCCGATAGTTGCGTTTTACTTTCTGCTGACCTGAAAAAATCTATCAAAGAAATCCGACTGGTATCGGCCTTTTTGTAGAATTGGCTTTTTTTGTCGGTCGGGTCCGGAATAAAATTTTCCCGGCGATTAATTCAATAAATGGATGGCGGATTTTGGAAATATATGAGAGCGATATTTATTTTAACGATCATTTTGGCGGCGGTTTTTTCAATTTTTGGGCAACCGGATGAAAACCTGAAAAAGCTGGTTGAAACCGAGAAGTCTTTCGCCCGGACGGCGGCCGAAAAGAGCGTCCGAGCGGCGTTTTTGGAGTTTCTGGCAGATTCCGGCGTCGTGTTTCAGCCGACCGAGATCAACGGCAAAGAGTTCTGGCGGGCGCGACGCGAGACGGCGGCTCTGCTGGCCTGGAATCCGGTCTGGGCCGACATCTCTTCGGACGGACAGATCGGCTATACGACCGGCGACTGGGATTTTCGCCCGAAAGGAAAGGACGATAATCCGGTCGCTTACGGGCAATATATAACCGTCTGGCGAAAACAGCCGGACGGCAATTTCAGGGCCGTTCTCGACATCGGCATCTCGCACGAAAAACCGGCATCGGTCGAAACCGAATGGCGTTCGCCCGAAAAAACGGCTGCCCGGGAGAAGGGAGGCGGGGCGAAAAAATCACCGGATCTGAAAGCCTCGGGAGCCGAAGATCTTTTGGCCGAAGATGTCCGGCTGTACCGTCCGGAGAAACTTCCTTTTATCGGGAAAAAGGCGGCCTTGGACGAACTGCAAAAAGAGCGAAAAGAGATAAAAAGCGTCCGGATTTTGGCCGAAAAATGCGACGGAGCAGAGGACTTCCGCTATTGTTACGGGGAGATCGAACGAACCGGAAAAGACGGCCGGATTTCCAAAGAGAACCTGATGCAAATCTGGAAATTGCGCGACGGAAAATGGCGATTGGCGCTCGAAGTCCGGGCGGCGATCCCGTCCGAATAAAGTTCGGAACGGTCGATTTTATTGAGAGGTTTGTTAACGTTTTGCCTTTTCCAACAGTCTGTATTAACTAAATACTCTGTAAATTTAAAAAACTGAAGTTTTGTTAAATTTGTGATGGGTGATGAGTGATAGGTGATGGGATAAAACTTAATTTTCCGATTAACCAGATTTACTGCCTGATATTATCTGTTTAACTTTTCACCCATCACCCATCACCCATCACTAAACTGTAATTTTTTTAATTTACACAGTACTAAATAGCCCGAAAAAAATTACGCCGGGGTTGGTTGAGATCATTAAACTCCGGTTCCGGCGCGTCTTTGCTAATTTCGTGCAAACGGGCGATGATTCTACAAGAAACCAAAAAGCTAATAGTTTAAAGTAACCGGATACGTCATTTCGCTTCCGGAGCGAAAGAGTCCGGATTTAACCGGTCTCGTCATAAAAAATCCGTCGGTGGGGTTTTTTACTATAAACCCAGTGCAAATTTTTCCGGAGGAAATTATCAATGAGAAAATTTTACGGCCTTATTCTTACCGCTCTTTTATTCGGGCAGATGTTTTTGCCCTTGACCGCCAACGGTTTCGTTTTGACCGCGCGGGCGCAAAATACCGCATCGTCGGCATCGGATTCCCGGTATGCCGAAGAGATCAGGCAAATTGAGGATTTCGTCAAAAAACAGATGGCCGCCGAAGGCTCGGTCGGATTGACCATCGGCTTTATCAAAGACGATTTCGTCTGGGTCAAGGGTTTCGGTTACGCCGATCTGGAGAACAAGACTCCGACCGAACCGGGATCATCTTACCGGATGGCTTCGGTGACCAAACCGATGACGGCCGTCGGAATCCTGACTCTGGTCGAAAAGGGAAAGATCGACCTCGACGCCGAAGTGCAAAAATACGTTCCATATTTTCCCAAAAAACAATATCCGATCACCATCCGCCAGCTTTTGGGGCATCTCGGCGGCATCAGTCATTACCGCGACTACAACGCCGAAGGGCATTTCAAGGATCATAAAACGACCCGCGAGGCGATCGCCGTTTTCGAAAACTTCGATCTCGTGGCCGAACCCGGCACCCGTTACAATTACACCAGTTACGGATTTAACCTGCTCGGCGCGGTGATCGAAGGAGCTTCGGGCAAATCCTACGGCCAATATATGACGGAAAACGTCTGGAAGCCGCTCGGCATGAAAGACACCAGAATGGATGACCCGCTGGAGATCATCCCGAACCGCGTGCGCGGTTATCAAATGATCAACGGCAAGATCAGGAATTCGGAATTCGTCGATATCAGCAGCCGTTTCGCCGGGGGCGGCACCCGTTCGACGGTTCCCGATCTGCTGAATTTTGCCAAAAATCTGTATCAGGGAAAACTCCTGACGGCCGAAACCCGCGATAAGATGTGGACGGCGCAATCGACCCGCGACGGGCGCAACATCGGTTACGGGTTCGGTTGGGGAACCAACACGGCCAACGGGCGTTTCGTCGTCGGCCACGGCGGGTCTCAGCAGGAAGCCAGAACCTATCTGCTGGCGGTTCCCCATCAGAATTTCGCGGCGGCCGTGGCGATCAATTTCGAAGATGCCGATTCGGCCGCTTACGTTACCAAGGTGTTCGAGATAATTCTGAAAGAACCGTGGGCGATCCGTTATTACGCCGGGAGCGAAAAGGATCGGATGGTTCTGCGCGGAATGGACGCGGCCTTTGATTTCGGAATGCGTTATTTCGATCAATACGGAAAACCGCTGACCGGCGGCGACGCCGAACTGAAGGAGGCGTTCGCCTATTTTAATGAGACCCTGACGGCCGACCCGCAAGAAGCGGCGCAGAGGTTTGCCAGGGGAAGCCATCCGGCGGCCGGAGAGGCTTTTGTCAAGATGGTTTCCCATATGGCCGATCAACTGAAGCGGAACGGAAAAAACACCGATCAATACTACCGCAGCGGCGTCATTCCGCTTTTCAGCGATTACATCGCCTGGTACAAAACCCGTTCGACTTATCCGGCCGATCTGAAATTCAATTCCTCTTTCGAGGGGCAGATCGCCAAATGGAACGATGATTGGGCCGAGACCTGGACCGATGAGACGCGGAATCTTGATTTTAACGGAACGGGCGATTTTAAAGCCGTCGGAGAGCGGTTGAGCCGGATGTTCAACGGCAGAAGCGTTTATCCGGATTATGTCGGCGAGATCGACGGACTGGTCAGAACCTACGGCGTCAAGGGCGATTTCGGAAAGGCCTTCGAACTGGCGCAGATTTCCCGAAATCTTTATCCCGACTCGGATCAAACCAACGCCACTCTGGGGATTCTTTTCGCATTGTCAGATCAGAAAGATAAAGCCATGCCTTTGCTGAAAAGATCTTTCGAAATAAACCCGCGCGGCGAGGCGAGCGCCGGAAGTCTCAACGCAACGGCTTACACTCTGGCCGGCATCGGTCAGACCGAAGGCGGTTTGCGCCTTTTGCTGGCGGCGGTCGAACTTCATCCGAAAGAGGCCAATCTTTACGACAGCATCGGCGAATTTTATATGAAACTCGAGCAAAACGAAAAAGCCGTCGAGTTTTACACCAGGGCGCTGGCGATCGATCCGAATTATCCGAACGCCGCCAACGCTAAAAATATTTTGGTAAAACTCAAAAAAGAACAGTAGTTTTTCCTCGGCAAAAACGGAAAGGATCGGCCCGAAGTTAAGGCCGATCTTTTCCGCATTTAAGAGGCAAGATTTGCAATATGGCTTGGGCGACTTACCAATTGGCCGCCAGCAGTTTCATCTGGATACCGGCATTTTAGCTTTCGTTTTGTTTACGCATCCGGTGAAAAAATCGGACGGTTAAATGAACGCGGATCAAACCGTTTGTCCGGCCCGGCGGACGGCTCCCGGACCCCGCCCGAAGTGTTTTTTAAAGGCTCTCGTAAAGGCCGAGAGAGATTGATATCCGACCGCCTCGGATATCTCGGGAATCCCATCGCGTCCCCGGGTCAATGCTTCATGAGCCAGTTCCATCCGCCATTGGGTCAGGTAGGCCATCGGGGAAATGCCGAGAACATCGCGCATTCTTTCAGACAGTATCGTCCGCGACATCCCGGCCGTCCGCGCCAACCCGTCAACCGTCCAGGCCCGTTCCGGCCTTCGGTGCATCTGCTCTAAAACCTGACTGATCTGCGGATCGATGAGCGCGGCGAAAAGATTCTGGGTGTGCCCGTTTGATTTGGCGAAGGTGCGAATGGTTTGAATAAAAATGATCTCGGCCAGACGGTTGATCACGGCATCGCTTCCCAGTTCGCGCTTGAAGGCCTCGTGGGTGATGAATTTCGTTGCCGAATCGAGCCAGCCGTAATGCAGAATCTCGGTGTTCGGGACGTGAATAAAAGGCGGCAGGGCATTGAGCAAAAGTTTTCCCCGCTCCGATTCGAAAGCGAAATGACCGCAGACCAGCGAGGTGGTTTCTCCGGGATCATCCTCGCCCCAAACCAGAGCGCCTTTTCCGTCAAATCCGGATTTGTCGAGAACCTCATCCAGAGTCAGGCATTCGGTATCGACCGAGTAACAAAGCCGGTGCTCTGTGCCGTTGGTGATCAGGATCAGGTCTCCTTTTTCGAGCCGCAGAGGTTTTTCAAATCCCTCGATGTAAACGAAACAACTGCCGCGCACCACCAGATGGTAGCGTGAGACGTTTTTGTATGGGGGAACGATCACACCCCAGGGCGGAGAAAAGGCCGTCCGGAAATAGAGGCTTCCCTCGACCTGCACCGTTCGCAAAATGTCGCTCAGAACGTCCATTGGCAAATAATGTCATATTTTTTGTCGAAGGTAAATCATTTCGGACGATCGAGCAAAAAATGCGGTTGATAGGGCATTTACTCTTTTTTTCTCACCGATTAACATTTAATTCGTGGAAAGCCGAAAAAGCCCGATGGGAACTTTTTAAACCTGCCGGCCTGAAAACGGTTTTCCGAAATTTAATAATCATAAAAAAGCGCTCTCGGGGCGCGAAGGAGTAATAAAATATATGGAACAGCAAAATTTATCGGAATTGGTTTCGGCCAAGGTTGAATTGATGAAACAGGGTGCGGTCGTCGAAGCGACCGAAAGATATTTCGCCGATAATGCGGAAACGGTCGATTTTACCGGCGCGGTAACGCGGAACAAAACGGAAATGATCGAAAAGATGAAGGGATTCACCGCCGACATTCAAAATGTCAACGGGATCACTCATCATAATACGGCCGTCAACGGCGAGATTTCCTTTCTGGAATTCACCTTTGATTTCGATATGAAAGACGGAAACCGGATTCTCTGGCACGAGATCATCCGGTCGGTTTGGAAGGACGGAAAAATTGTTTCCGAACAGTTTTTCAAAGCCTGAAAAACTGAAAATCGAGTCAGGGCGTCCGGTTTGCGAAGAACGAACCGGACGCCCTGACTTTTGCTTGCTCTCCGGTTCTTTCCTCCTAAACGATTCGTGTTATAATACTTTCCAGTTTAAAAGACCCTCGGTTTTGCCGGTGAAAATACCGGTTTTGGCGACTGCTTCAAGTTGTCTTTCCAGCCAATCTACCCCTTTGCGGCAATGTAGCGGTCATTTTTTGTAAATCCGGTAAATCGGAACAAAAGATACTCATGAAATTTGTATGGCTAAAAAGTCTCGACATTCATTTCGAACCTTTTTTTGTCAGCTGTCTTCAAATTAACTGCTACTAAACCTTGGGACCCGAATTATTGAAACCGAACGGGGTTCGGGCGGGAGAAGTGATTCATTGAGCATCTCCCTGAATTTTAATTAGGAACTGAAAAAAGCAAGGGAAAACAATCAATTTATAGCAATGAAAGCAATTGTAATTTTGTTGACAATTTTACTGGGTTATAAATTTGCGCTGGCGCAAAAGGTGGACGAAAAAGTTGAATCTCACCGAAACGATCCGGATGAGATTTCCGAGACCTCCGGGAAAGCGGACGCTTTTGAGTTAAAAGATCTCAAGGCGGTTTTTGAACCCGCCCCGGTCATTGCTCCGACAAGAATCGAAGAATCCGACGGGAAGATCAAAGACGGACTTTTGATAGATTATAAGGACAATGAATTGCGGATGGCTTTTTTGAAAAAGATCGAACCGTTGTCCGAGATCGACCCGGACAAACTCGCGGAAGATGAATTTGAGGAGTTGCCGACCGGCCCGCCGCCGAAAGAGCCGGATGGAGCGAAAGATCCAAAAAAAGAGGATAAGTTTCACTGGAAACCGGCTCTCATCCAATCCGGTTATTTTCTCGCCATTCAGCACGGTTTGCGTTTGTTTCAGAAAAAAACCAGAGATCAATTGGGCGGGCCTTTTTTCCGCGACTGGTTGGAGTCGGTCAAGAACCTCCGGGGATGGGATGACGGGGATAACATTTTCACCAATTATTTCGCTCATCCGATGCAGGGCACCGTAACGGGCCGAATTTTCATCAACAACAGCGACAAAGGAAAACGTCAGGAATTCGGAAAATCCAAAGAATACTGGGAGAGCCGTTTCAAGGCGATGGCTTGGGCGGCCGTTTGGAGCACCCAGTTCGAGTTGGGGCCGGTCAGCGAAGCGAACATCGGAAACGTCGGCAAAAGAACCTACAGAGGGCGGAGCACTATGGCTTGGGTGGATCTGGTTGTAACTCCGGTTGGCGGAACCGGGGTTCTGATCTTCGAAGATATGATCGACAAATACATTTTGAAGAATTGGTTGGAGAAGAAACTGACGAGCCGAACCAGAATGAAGATCTACCGGACATTTTTTACCCCGTTAATCAGTTTCACCAATGTTCTGCGGGGACGCGTTCCCTGGGCGCGGGATAACCGTTGCTGTTAAAATGAAGGACGTTCCCCTGATTTTAGACGGTTGTGGACAAAAATATGAGATGTCGAATTGTAAATGTCTTGCTTATTGTTTCATTGGTGATCAATTTCTCGGTTCCGTCGGTTTTCGGACAGGATGATGCGCCCCGGAAACGACCGACCGTCGGACTTGTCCTGAGCGGCGGCGGCGCGCGCGGTTTCGCTCATATCGGGGTTCTGAAGGTTTTGGAAGAGAACCGGATTCCGGTCGATTACGTCGGCGGAGCCAGCATGGGCGCTCTGGTCGGCGCGATGTACGCCATGGGCCGGACTCCGGACGAGATCCAGCAGTTCGTCGCCTCGCTCGATTGGGACAAGCTTTTTCAGACATCCACCTCGTTCGATCACCTTTCGTTCCGCCGCAAGGAGGATCGCCGCAACATCCCGGCGCCGGTCGCCCTTAAGGGAAAGATCAACGATCTCAAACTGCCGAACGCGCTCAATTCGGGGCAGGAGATCGGTTTGCTGATCGACCGCGCCACGTTGCCTTACGCTCTGGTCAACGATTTTAACGATCTGCCGATTCCTTTCCGGGCCGTCGGCACCGATATGGTCAACGGAAATTCCGTTCCTTTGAAGAGCGGGTCGCTCTCGCGTTCGCTGCGCGCCACGATGAGCATTCCGGGGGTTTTTTCGCCGGTCGAGGTGGACGGGAAGATCCTGGCCGACGGCGGTCTGGTCAATAATATTCCGACCGATGTCGTCAAGGCCATGGGAGCCGACATTTTGCTGGTCGTCAACATCGAGACGGAACTGGACGGCCGGGAGGCGTTGGAAAGTCTGCCCGGAGTCCTCAAACAAACGATCAATATAGCCACGCTCGACAACTCGCGTCGGAGTCTGCGGCAGGCCGACTTTATCATCGCCCCCGATCTGGGCGATTATTCGTTGAGCGATTTTTCCGATTTTCAGGAGATCATCAAACTCGGTTATCAGGGCGCACAGCAAAAAGTGGCCCTGCTCAAAGGGCTGGCGCTCGACGAAGCGCAATGGCAGGAGCATCTGGCCCGGCGGCGCCAGCGGAAATTGCCCGAAACCGATCCGGTTCCCGAGTTCGTCGCGGTCGAAGGCAATGATGCCGATGCCACCCGCACGATCAAAGAAAAACTGGGCGATAAATATACCGGCCAGCCTCTCGATCGGGCGAGACAGGATCAGCTGGCTCAGGATCTTCTGGATCTGAAGGGGACCGGCCGGTTTGAAACTCTCGATTACGATCTGGCCCGAAAAGAAGGGCGGACCGGTTTGATAATAAACATCAACAAGATCGCCGAAAAACCTTCCAAACCGACCCGGCTCGAACTCGGTGTGGACGTCAACAGCGTCGAATCCGACAACGTCAATTTCAATTTTCTGGCGCGGCTGACCTTTTTCGACGTCGGGCGTTACGGGGCCGAATGGCGCAACGATCTGCGGCTCGGATCCAATACGATCCTCGCCACCGAATATTTCCGACCGCTCGGCAAAACCAAATTTTTCGTGGCGCCGAGGGCTTCTTACGAGCGGCGCCGGGCCAATTTTTTCAGCGCCGGAAATCGTCTGGCCGAATACGTCGGACAGACGGTTCAGGCGGGCGTCGATCTGGGATATACCTTTAACGCCCGGAGCGAACTGAGGGCCGGTTATACGATCGGTTACCGGAACCTTTCGCGGCGGATCGGCGATCCGCTTCTCCCCGACATCAAGGGACGATTCAGCACGGCCGGTCTCCGCTGGACCTACGACGGTCTGGATAAAGCCCAGGTGCCGAACGACGGGATCCTGACCCGCAACACACTCAATTATTATTTCGACAGCCCCGATTCCGACGGTCATTTCATTCAGGCCGAAACCCGGATCAACGTTTTCCGATCCGTCAGTGAGAGAAACATTCTCTTCGGTTTCGGTGGAGTCGGCGCGACATTCGGCAATACGGCTCCGCAGATCCAGAAATTCACCCTCGGCGGGCCGCTTCGTCTCGGCGGCTACGGTTACGAGGAACTCCGGGCCGATAATTACATACAGGGCGGTTTCGGCCTTTTGCACAATCCCGGTTTTTTTCCGTCGTTTCTGGGCGGAAGGGCCTATCTCGGCGCTTGGTACGAAGGCGGAAGCGCGTTCGAGCAATTCAACAAGGCCAACTACCGGCAGAGTTTCACCGGCGGGGCGATCGTCGAAACCCCGTTCGGGCCGGTTTTCGTCGGAGGCAGCTTAAACGAAAACGGACGCGGGCGGTTTTATTTTTCTTACGGGAGATTCTTTTAGATTTTGGATTTTGGATTAATTTTCTTTTTCAGATGATTTGATGGTTGATCTGACGATGGTTTGGACCAGCTTTTCGATCAGATCATTGCCGGAATTCGCCTCGACTTTGATCCTGTCAATCTGCTGATTGTCCCGCTGGATGGTCAGTTCGACCGATATTTTGCCGTCCGCCGCCACCTGATATAATCCGCTCGGCGAAAAACCTCCGGTCAGTTTGCCGGCTCCGATGTAGTTCATCTCCAAACCTTCTGCTCCTCTTTCCGTCCGGTAACTCAGTTCCCTGAACCGTTCGGCCAGCCGATCCGAGAGATTCAGCGAATCGTACAACTTCTCCTTGTCCAAAAATCTCGGCTGGAGAATCACCGGAACCGGTTGCGTCAACGGGATCTGGCGGCGTTCGGTCTGGCCGAGTTCTCCGACATCGAACCGTTTGGAATAGTTCGATTTGAAATATCTCGGTTTTTGCACCCCGCCGATCCCGCGAGCCAGATCTTCGACCCGGTCTTCGGCGTATCCGAACCAATCCTCGATGTCGAGGAATTTCTCCTCGCGCAAACTCGCTCCCGACATCGCCTCCAGCAGGGAATAAGTCAAAAGACCCTGCCGGAAACGGTTGGCTTCGTAGGAAACGGCGTCCGATGCGCTTCCCATCAGGACGTAAAAGCCGGTTCGCTCGCGAAGGCGGTCGAGCGCCTTGATCTGCTCGCCGTCGCCGTTGTTGCGGGTCAGCTTGATCGTCAGATCGGCCTGCGCCGCCCCGGCCGCGCAGGTGTCCAGAATGAGCACCTTCTTTTCGGCCCGGCTCTGATTGAACCAGTCGGCCAGTTCCAGACTGCTGATCATCGCCGCCCGCTCGCTCGGATTGCCGAGCCGCTGTTTGTCGAGCGTCACCGCCTCGCTCGTCGCGTAGAGATAAAGATCGGCAAAGGCGCTTTCCCTGATCGCCTGATCGCTTTTGATGGCCGTCGCGTGTCCGGCCAGATAAACCAGAAATACATCTTGATTGCCGGCCTTCTGGCCGATCTCGGAAAAGGCCGCCTCAAAGTTGGCTTTGGTCGGCGTCAGCCGCCTGAAACCCGGAAACCGCCCGAGGACCTCGTTTTCCTTTTCAACTTTTTGTGAGCTTAATAAGGTGAGATGAACTTTTTGGCAGGGCTTTTCTTTTGCCATTTCCTCGGCGCAAAACAACCGCCTCGCTCCGAGGGAGAGCGAGACGGCCATATCCTCGGCATCTTTGGCGGCGAACCGGAGATCCAATCCGTCGCCGGCGTAATCCGACACCCCGCCGACGATGGCGTAAAATTGAGGAGCTTCGGAGACGCCTTTTCTCCCGCCGTCTTTTTTGATCGTCACAACTCCGACATCGCGGCTGCGGACATCGCCTTCTTTGTTCCAGGCGACGACCTCGACCCGATTTTCTCCGGGGCGCATTTTTTCCGGCGGGATGACGACCGGTATCTCGGCGCTTTCGGCATCGGGGTCGAAATTCCGGCCGCGAACATCGGCCGAAATCTCGCCGCCGTTGACCCGGACCTCGACCCGGCCGATTCCCCCGCCGCGATTGGTCAACAGGAGGCTCAGTCGGGAGGGATCGGTTTCATCGGGTTTGACCTCGACCCCGGGGTTGAGAGTAACGGTGAACTGACCGCGTTTTCCGGGATCTTCCCCGCTGATTATTTTCTGATAAAGACCCGGGACATAGTAACGCGATTTGAGTTGCTCAAACTCGATCACCTCGTAACCCGCGTCCGGGTCGGAGACGACGAAATGCATCGCCTTCATGGCTCCTTGCGAAGCGTCGAACAGACCGTCGGGAGTAATCACGGCCCAATCGGTTTTGTCGAGCGAGATCAAACTGATCCGGGTTTTATCGATTTCGGGATCGACCAGATCCATTTTCCCTCCGTTGAGTTCGACCCGATATCTCTTGTTTTCGATCCGGATAATGTTATTGAGAGGATCGATCCATTCCGAGCGGCTTTCCGATCCGGGAAGTTCTTTTCCGGTTTCCACATCGAAGACGCTTAGGGTATTTGGTAAATCATGTTTAACAGCCAGTTTTTTGGCGTCGGGGCTGAACATAATTTCATCGAGTCCATTTTGAATACCGGCATTTTCGATTGTTTTAAGATCATCGCCGGTTTCCGGATCTAATAATCTGGTTTGCGAATTTGATGAAACGGCCAGAATTTGACTGTCCGGGCTAAAGGCGAGCTTTTTAATCCAAGAATTGTCTTCCTTAAAAGAAAATTCCCGCAGAACCCGTTTCGCCTTGATGTCCCAGACCTGGATTGTTTTTTCTTCCTGGGTGGCTTTTTGATCTTCATAGATGTTGGGCGAGGTTTCGATCAGCGGAGTTTTGAAAGTTACCGCCAGAAGTTTTCCGTTCGGACTAAATTCAAAAGAGCTGACCATTTGGGGGAAACCCGTTAGTTTGAAAACTTCCTTTCCGCTTCGGGCGTCCAGAAATGAGATGGTTTTTTCGGTCCCGCGGCTCGGCAGGATCTTATCGCCGATTTTTTTCAGATAGGTGTAAAAAGAGACGGCGATCAAATTTCCATCCGGGCTGAATTTAGCTGTGCGGATCCTCTCTGAATTCGAGTCGTTTGTCCAGATTTCCGATTCGTTTTCGAGGTCGAATAACCGGATTTTGTAGGGTAACGGAGGACGTCGCCCCCCGACCAGTAAGATAGATCTTTTATCCGGACTGAAATCGAAGGAGTTAAATTCCCCAATTGGCAGTTTCTTGAAAAAATCGCTGAAATTGCCTTTTCGGGTGTTCCAAACCTCCAATCCTTTACTCGTATTAAAGACGAAATAACCGAAATCTCGCGTGTCCTCGAAAAACAAATTTCGAAAATGTCCGAAGGACGCTGTTTTGAATCCGGAGATATGGCTTTGCAAACTCCTTTCAAAATTGCCGGTTTTGACATTTAAAACGTTTATAAGGGTAAAGTTGCTGACGCCTGTGTTTAAGTACTCATCTACGTCGGTAATTCCCGAAAAGGCACACAACTCTCCATCCGGACTTATCGCGCTGGTCAGGATGGGCTGATTTTTTCCCCCGAACAATTCCTTTTTTTCGCCGGTCTTGACGTTCCAGGCTTGAAGTTCTCCTTTTTGGCCCAAAAAAAACAGGGTTTTTCCATCGGAACTGAATAATAGCGGGTTCGGCGTTTGGAAAAAAGAAAGCAGGTCTTTTCCTTTGAGAGTTTTTATCTCCTTCCCCGTATTTATTTCTACTATTTTAACGTCATCTTTGTTAACCAGAGCCATAAAATTCGAGTCGGGGTCAAAGGCGACGAAAATCCCCTCATGGCTTTTCAGCTCCTTGCCGTCCGGCAAACTCCAGAATCTGATCTCGGATTTTTTTCCGTCCGGTCTTTTTCCGGCCCAGAAGCTTCCGGCAAACGCGTTGAAGGATGCCAGCAATTTTCCGTCGGGACTGATTACCAGTCGATTGCCGGGACTGTCAAAAAGCGGGCGTTTCGGAAGCAAGTTGTTGGGAGGACCGGATTGATCGCTCCTTATGGTCTTGAGCTTTTTCAAGCTTTGATATTCCCAAACATTTATTTCGAAAGAGTCGCAGGTGATCAATTGGCTCCCGTCGGAATTAAAGACCACCGAGTCAAGGTTGGAACTGTTTTTCAGGGTCTTGATTATTTTTCCGGTGTGAACATCCCGAAAATCGACATTCTCGCCCGTAAAATTGGCCAGGATTCGGCTGTCGGGACTGAAGGCCAGAAACACATCCGAGGCTAGTGGATTTTGGGGAAGGGAAATCGTTCTCAATTGCTTTCCGGTTGAGACGCTCCACAGAACGATTTCGAAACCCGCGGCGCTGGCGATAAATTTCCCATTGGGGCTGAAAGCTATGAAACCGGGAAGTTCCGAATTTCCGGTCTGGACGATCAATTCCGGTTGATAGCGTTTTTCTCCGGCGGTCGGCGGAAGCAAGTCCTGACCGTTTGCCGCCGTTTGACTTCCCAGAAGACCCGCAAACACGCACAACAGAACGATCAGGCCGATCAAAATACATTTCGAATAATTTTTGTCTGACATATTCATTCTCCTTTTGCTTTTTTCGTTCAGCAAAACTTCATTTCCGATAAAGCTGAAAAATTAAGCTCAAATCAAAAAGCGAAGGGGTTGAACAAACAGTTGCGAAGTTTTCCCGAGTCTATACCCGGTTGACAGCAGATCAAAGGTTTTTTTGCGCTTTGACCTCGGAAAACCCGTCGTTTCTCTTCGCCTTCTAAACGTAATAGCTGCAATCAACCCGCAACAAATTCCAGTAAATGGGCTCTTTTTCCTGCAACGAATCGGGCAGAAGAATGCTCCCCTCCCCTTCTATCGGGCGCCGTCCGCAAGTAAGAAAGCCATCCGGAACATCACTCAATAACAGAATCGGAGAATTCTTTTTCCGGTTTCGCAACGCGAGTACCCGGGACCAGTCGGCGTAGGTCCAGGTTCCGGACGTGTCGCCGATTTTCAAAGAACCGTTGTAGGTTTTCTGACTTTTCTTCCAATGACCTCTGGGGCCTTCTTTCGCCTGCTTGACGTAAATCAAACATTTGGCCTTGGTTTTGGCCGAAACTATTTTGAATTTGGCTGTAACTAACATTTTTCTCTTTCCTCCTCATCCGTCCGACCTCTAAGAGCGGGTGGGGCCGACGCCGTATTCAGCGGCAACGGCGTTTCTTAAATCGTTCGGTTGGTCGCCTGAAAGGCAAGATCTACCCGGCCGGTTTCTCAAAATTCTTTAAGCTTTTTGCTGTATCGTCATCGTTAAAAAACTCCTTCGGTTCGAACTTAACTTCCCCGGGCTCTTTTATCATTTAGTGCCGGAGAGCGGAAAAAGGTTACAGGCTGGCGGCGGGATCAGGTTCTTCCGAGGAAAACATAGTCGGAAAAAGAGAATAAATTTCGTTCCGAAACGATCGGCTTTATTCGGTTAGGTCTGGCGAAGGCAAAAATCTTGTCTTGGATCGGTCTTGTCACTATTAATTGAGAGATAATTCTCCGTTCGTAACCTTTTCCCCTTGAAGTGTCACTTGAATATGAATTCAAATTTTGGACGGGAATCCGTCGGAATCGAGAGCTGTTGAGTTTTGACAAGCAGCCCAATGGTTAGATAATGAAGGTAAATATTTACTTTGGTTCTGACCGCCCATGCAATTGGCTTTTTTAACCGGAAAAATTTAAAAATATGCCGGTTGCTCCAAGAGATTGAGGAGCTAGGAGCGATGTTCAACTTCCAGTTCGAAAAAGGCGAAAAAATCGTCCGTTTTTTTTTGCGGGCATTTATCCTGCTGTCCGCTTCGGCAGTTATCGGTTTTTCCCAGACGGTCGGCGAATCGGAAAATGCCGTCCGATCAAATAATTTCGAAGATGCGATCGAACCCTTTACCATTGTTCTGCTTTTGGACACGAGCGCAACCGAAACTCAAATCAAGGAAACTTACGAAGCGGCGAATGCCTTTGTCGATCAGCTAAAAGAACAGCAGAGCGTGTGCGTGATCGCGTTTTCCGAGAAAACACATATTTTGTCAGAACCGACCAGCGACAAGCGGGAGATCCATCGGGCGTTAGAAAAAGTAAAATCGAAAGACTTTCGCGGTCAGCCCGGGCGGACGGCAGTTTTTGATGCGATCGCTTTTGCACTTCAGGAACTCAAAGATGTAAAGGGTCGCAAAGCAATCGTTCAGTTTACGGACGGAGCCGATACCGTTTCGAAAAAGGCCGACTACGATGGAACCGTCAGAAAGGCCGAAGAATCCGGGGCCATGATCTTTTCCATTTACGTTTTTCCCGACCAGTTTTATTCGGATTATGACAAGGTGATCGAAAATCCGATTTTGGGGTCGTTTTGGTGGGTCAGTAGTTTAAGACAAAGTGATGCCCGTCGGGCGGGGATGGAATATCTCGAAGATCTGGCCGCCTATACGTCCGGAAAGGTTTTTTTTCCTGAAGCATCTCCCGACGGAATCAAAAAGGTGTTTGCCGAGGTCGGAGAGGTAATCCATCGTTTGTCGACGATCCCAATGGTCGCCGACTTGCAAACATTCGAAGATCGGAAAAACGAGAACGGATCAAATTCTTCTACCGAATGCGGTTCAAAGACCTATAAAAAAAGTTCCAGAGAATTACGAATTGGCAAAGTTAAAAAAAGATGGAAGCCGAAACTCCCGGAAACATTAAAAAAAGCCGGGCTGACCGGAGAAGTTAAGGTTTTGATAACGACAGATGAAAAAGGAAACGTTATCAAAGCCAGGGCCTTCAGCGGCCCCCCTTTATTACGCGAACATTCGGAAAAGGAGGCTTATAAACTGGAATTTGAAAAGACCCTCTTGTGCGGTGAACCTATTGAATTTTCCCGGTCCGTGACCTTTCCCTTTCCCCCGACCGATCCCCTCAATGAACAAGGAGCGGTCAGGATCCGGGCCGCGGCGACAATCTCGGCCGCCGGGGGAAGTCTTCGGAAGGGAACGGTCAAAGATCTCCAGAACGCTCTGTCCGGATTTGAATATGCCCGGACGCTTTACCGGAAAATAGGTGACCAATATGGAGAGGCAACGGCTCTCGAGGGCATCGGTTCGGTTTATGCGGTTTTGGGAGACAAAGAAAAGGCCCTCGATCATTACCGTCGGGCAATGACGCTTTATGAGATTCAAAAAGCTCCTCTGGAGCAGTCGGAAATGCTGAACAAGATCGGCCTGATCGAATCCCTTTTGGGTAACCAGAAAGAGGCGCTCGAACTCTACCGAGAGGCCCTTCCGATCTCACGGGATATCGAACTGGAAACGCTCGAAGCGAGGACGCTCCGCAATATGGGGCTGGTTTATTCCGGTCTGGGCCAAAAGGAGAAAGCCCTAAATTACTATTATCAGGCTCTGTCAATCCAGAACGACAAAATCAAGAGTTATCCCTTTTACACGAACGTCGAAGACAAATTGGAAGAGGCGATCACTCTCAATCATATCGGCACGATCTTCGCTGAACTGGGCAATAGTCAGAAGGCTCTGGAGTTTTTTCACCGGGCATTGCCGATTCTGATCATTTTCGGCCATAAACAGGGTGAAGTGGCGATCCTGAACAACATCGGTTTGTCATATTCGAATCTGGGAGAAAGACAAAAGGCACTTAAATACTATTTTCAGGCATTGCAGGTCAGCAGTGCCATCGAATATGAAAAAGCGGCCGCTGCGGCTCTGACCAACATCGGGACGATTTATCTTGATCTGGGCGATAATCGCCGGGCCCTCCAATTCTATAACCGGGCTCTCGGGATCAACAAGTCCGCCGGAGACAGGAGAAACGAGGCGAGAAATCTGAACAACCTTGGTCTGGTTTACGGTTTGGAAAAAGACAGGAAAGCCTTCGACTTTTTTAATCAGGCGTTGCTGGCTCAAAGGTCCATCGGGGATAAGGCGGGCGAGGCCAACACCCTCAGGAACCTGATGTGGTTGTGGGAAAAATTTGCCAATTCCCGGATCGCCATCTTGTACGGCAAACAATCGGTCAATAAATATCAGGAACTGCGGCAGGCAATTCAAGGTCTCGACAAAGATATTCAAAAAGATTACCTCGGCAAAGTTGAGCCGACTTATCGCGGTTTGGCCGATCTGCTTATCTCCGAAGGCCATTTTGCCCGGGCCGAACAGGTTCTCCGGATGCTTAAAGAAGAAGAGTTTTTCGATTTCGTCCGCCGCGATTCCGATGAGATAAAGAATCTCAATCAGACGGTTGCCCTCAACGAAAAGGAACAGAAACTGATCGAAAAATACAATGAATTGGCCGACCGGGTCACCGAAATCGGGCGCGAGTTTCAAGAAATTGAGAGACAAAAACGCGAACTGTCGCGGGAAAATCTGAATCTGCCGACCGATCAGCAAAAGCGTTTTGAGAAGCTTTCCGCTCAACTTCAGACGGCCAACGCGGCTTTCAGTCTCTTTTTGGAAAAAACCCTGATTGAAGAACTCGGCGGGCAGGTCGCCAAAGAGATCGAATACGACCGTAATCTACAGGCCAAACTGCGTCGCTGGGGCGATGGCACGGTTGCCCTTTACACAGTCGTCGGCGAGGACCGCTACCGCGTCATTGTCACCACCCCGACGGTTCAAACGGATGGAAAGACCGAGATCAAGAGAGCCGATCTCAATAAAAAGATCTTTGCCTTCCGCCAGGCTTTGCAGAATCCGAAGATCGATCCCCGGCCGCTCGGCCGGGAACTTTATGACATTCTCATCAAACCGGTCGAAAAAGTGCTTGACGGAGTCGGCGCGAAGACTCTCGTCTGGTCGCTGGACGGCACGCTCCGCTACGTTCCGCTGGCGGCTCTTTCGCCCGACGGAAACGGCTATCTGGTCGAGAAATACCAGAATGTGATCATCACGCCGAAAACTAGGGATGACATCTCCGATTCCGTTGCCGAATGGCGCGCTCTCGGTCTCGGCGTTTCGGAACAGCAAACCGTCCCTTTGCCGGATCGTCCGGATGAGAAGGTCTATTTCGATCCGCTTCCCGGAGCCAGAGAAGAGTTGATGGCTATCATTCGCGACGAACAGGGCGTGGACGAGAAGGGCGTTCTGATCGGCAGGAGATACCTGAACGGTGATTTTACGGCCAGAAACCTGTCCGATTCACTGCTGAGCGAAACCGCGGACGGACGGAAAAAATATACGGTCGTTCATATCGCCAGCCATTTTCGGCTGGGAAGCAATTGGTCGAATTCGTTCCTTCTTTTGGGAAACGGAGAGGTCCTGACATTAGAGGAAATAACCAATTCTCCGAATATCAGTTTCGGCGAGGTTGATCTGATCACCTTGTCGGCCTGCAACACGGCTTTCGCCGACGGAACCAACGGGAAAGAGATTGACAGTTTGGCCGAAGCCATCCAGACCCGCAGCGGGAAAGCCGTTTTGGCCACGTTATGGTCGGTATCAGACGAAAGCACGTCGCTCTTGATGAGCGAGTTTTACCGGTTGAGGAAAGAGCATCCGGGGATGACCAAAGCCGAGGCCATTCAATTGGCACAAAGGGCGATGATCGGCGGGAATCTCAAATCCGGAGAAGCGAGCGGGAAAAGAGATGTCGGCGTCCTCAAGATGGGCAACCGGAAAGAACTTTCCGAATTCAGAGAAGATGAAAACGCCCCGTTTGCTCATCCGTTCTACTGGTCGCCGTTTATTTTGATCGGCAACTGGAGATAGGCGGGAAAAAAGCGGGTGTGCGGTTCTATGTAACGTTTTGGGAATTATCGACACTCAACGATAAAGGCCGGCATTGTTTCCGGAAAATTTTGCCGCGAAAAAGAGGGGGTATCTGGATGAGATCGAAAATTTTGCTGATTGCCGGAGGGCTGATGATATTTGGTTTTTTGGGTTTCGGATGGCTCACGTCGGCTCAAAGCGATGGATTCAAATATCCCGACATTTCCAAGGGGCGGGGTTTGGGGGCCAAAGGGGCCGAGGAGTTCGGCAAACTCTCTTCCGAACTGCGAATTTTGCTGGCTCAGTACCGCGACGCAACCGATGGGGAAACGGGGCGTTTGTCATTTAGCTCCGTTCAGCTCGAAGAGATTTTCGGGATCGACGCCGCCGAGGATCAACCGTCTGTCAGTCTGGCCGTCACCATCGACCCGAAAGCCGATCCGGACCGGGTCGGAAAGGCCGGAATGAAGATTTATCTGCGGGAGGAAAACGTGCTTTACGGGAAAGCGCGGGTGATTGATCTGGGGCAAATCGAAAAAGTCGCCGGAGTCGTAAAAGTAACCGCCGTCAAGGCCGCCCGAACGCCGCGTCTTCCGCGAAAAAAGCGATCGCCGTTGTTGATGAAGGATTTTACCGTCGAAGATTCGAGAGGAGGTTCGGCCGAAAAACTCCCGGCCAATCAATTCGATAAAGGGAATCTTTCGGGAAAGAACGTCATCATCGGCATCATCGACACCGGGATCGACTGGCGGCATCCGGATTTTATCAAATCCGACGGGACCTCGCGCATTCTGGCAATCTGGGATTTCTTTGACGATTCGTACCGGACTTCGGGAGGCAGGATCGGCTCGAAACCGCCGACGCTCGGGCCCGGAGGCGAACAACTAGACGGAACGGTTTACACCAATGCCCAGATCAACGCGGCTCTTCGGGGCGCGGGCGAGGTCAATTCTTCGGACAACAGCGGCCACGGCACCAGCGTTGCGGGAACGGCCGCCGGAAACGGTCGGGCTTCGGACGGGAAATATGCGGGCGTGGCTCCCGAAGCCGACCTTTTGATCTTCAAAACATCGGATTGCGACCGGAGCAGTTCGGCTTACATCTACGGCGCTTACTGGATGATCAGTACGGCGCGGAGCCGGAAAAAACCGATCGCCATCAATATCAGTTTCGGAGCGCAACTGTCGGCCCACGACGGAAACGAGGTCGAGGAGGAATATCTCAACAACAATTCGGGAAAAGGGTTTCCGGGGATCGTTTATACCGTTTCGGCGGGCAACGAAGGGCGCTACAATCTGCATTCGGCGGGACGCTTCGGCCCGAAAAAGGCCGGACAGCTTGATCAAATCAGCCGCCCCCTGAGCGTGACGATCTCGTCGGAAAAAACGGAGGGAAAAGGCTCTCTCCTGCTCGGGCTTTTCGATACCCGGGACGATTGGGGCGTTTTGATCGAATCGAAGATCGCCAACGGCTGGACCGACGGCGGAGGGCGTCCGATCAGTTTTTACATCTACAAACATCGGGGAGAGATCAAATATCTGCTTTCGGACGGATTGGTTAAACCGGATTGGTTTGACGCTTTTGCCCGGGACATCATCTCCGGTTCGGAAACGATTAAAACCAAAGACCTGCTTCATTTGAAACTGCCGCCGGGAAGCTATCAACTGACCGGGTTCGGGGCGACCGAAAACGTCGTCAACGGCAACTTCGATTTTTACGCGCCGTCTTATGATGAGGTCGATTTCGGGGTCGGAACCGTTAAGACCGAGATGATCGGAACGCCCGGCAACGCCGAAAAGGTGATCACGGTCGGAGCCTACTATTTCCGCCCCAACTGGCCCAACATCGAAGGCACTGAGACGGTTTTCAATCTGCCGCTCGGAGAGATCGCCGATTATTCGAGTCCGGGCGGACGACGCCGGAGCGACGGCGTCGTCAAACCCGATATCGCCGCGCCGGGAAGTTTCACCATCTCGCCGCTGGCCGGGACGACCGGACCCGAGAGTCGGACCTGCGGAGGCGACAATATGGGAGCGCAGTCCGGAACCCGTTATCTGGCCGCGAACGGACAGTATATTTCCTGGGAAGGAACCAGCGCCGCCGCCCCTTTCACGGCCGGGGTGATCGCCCTTATGCTGGAAAAGAATCCGACTCTCAATTCGGAGGAGATCAAGGAGATTCTGATCAAAACCGCCAAAACGGGCGGAACCGTCGGCGCGGTTCCCAACCCTCAATGGGGCTGGGGAATGCTCGACCCGGTCGCCGCCATCCGCCGGACCCCCGGAACAGGCCGCAAGTGATAAGATCAATCGCCGGTCATCTGTCGGAGGCGATCGGACGAGGGAATTTGAGATGAGAAGATCAATAAAAGTTAGAGCGAAGCGACCGGAAGGCAAAATTTGCGGGCCGCAAACCGCAGTCTTGCGCCTCTTGCCATCAATCTTTCTGGCGATCGTTCTTTTCGGTTTGATCGAATCTTCGGTCGTTGCCCGGTCAGATAAAAAGAATCTGAAATCGGCCCCCGCTCCGAAACTGGCCCTTCTGGTCGGCATCAACGATTACCAGACCGACTGGAGAGATCTGAGCGGAACGCATAACGACGTGGATCTGATGAAAGGGCTTTTGCGGGAATTCGGGTTCATCGAAAAGGTTCGAAAGGCCGCGCCGGCCGACGCGCCGTGCGGAGGGCAGACCGAGGATTCTCCTCTGAAAACGCTGTGTTCCGGACAGGCCACGCGAAAAGCGATCCTCGATATGTTCGACCGCCATCTGATCGAAAACGCCCGGTTGTACAAAGAGAAAAATAAAACAACGCCGGATCAGGGGGCGGCCGTCGTTTTTTACTACAGCGGACACGGCTCTTTTCTGCCCGACGACAACGGCGATGAGGCCGACGGCAACGACGAGACGATCGTCCCGACCGACGCCGATATGGATGGCAAAAATCAGATCCGCGACGACGAGTTCAGCAAGCGGGTTCAGATCCTCAGTCAATTTACGACCAACATCACCTTTATCCTGGACAGCTGTCATTCGGGAACTGCCACTCGCGGAGGCGGCGCCAAAAACGATTCATCGGGGGCAAGACGCGGGGGCGGAACGGTTTTGAGCGACGGGATCGACTCCCGGAATTTTTACGTGACCATTTCGGGGAGCCTGCCAAACGAACTGGCCCGCGAAGATTATTTCCCCGATCCGGAAACCCGCACCGAGCGGCTCAACGGGACGCTGACCTATCATTTCGCCTATTTTCTGCGCCGCCATCCCCGCGCCACCTACCGCGAACTGATGAATCTGGTTCGCAATGCGGTCGTCGGTCTCGGCCGCAATCAGACCCCGCAGGCCGAAGGCGACATTGATCGCGTGGTTTTCGGTTCGATTCGCCCCGCAGGTAAAAACGAAGCCCGGTCAACGGATGAAAACCTTATCCCTTATATCTTTCCGAAATGCAACAAAGTCCGGGGCCGGATGCGGTGTTCGGAAGAGGTCGCGGGAAAAGACGGGGGCGAACCGATTCAATTGATCAAGATGGACGCCGGCAGGATGGTCGGCGCGCGGCCGGGCGGGATGGTCGTCGTTTACGGCCCCGAAGCGCGGCAACTCTCCGGCGACGATGAAATGATCGCCAGCGGCCTTATCACCGAGGCCGATAATTTCGATTCCGAGGCCGAGGTCATTTTGCGGGGCGATAGGTTCAAGACCGTTCCCGAAAACGCCAAGATCGTTCTGGTCGCGCCGAATTTCACCGACGAAAAGAGAAAGGTGATAATCGACCTTTCGCCGGGGTCGACGGCGCGCGGCGGAGCCGATCCTCTCGATCCGGGCATCAAAAGCATGAACCGGCTGGCCGAAAGCCTGAAAGAGAATCCTTATCTGGAACCGGTTCGCGCGACCGGAATGCTCGAAAAACTGGAACGGCCGGACGCGCGCCGTTCGCCGGAGGGCGACTGGAACGTGGCGGTCGTCCGGGCGACCTTTCGCGATTTCAAATTCGGCAACCGGCAGAGAACTGTCCGGGGCGAAGCCGGGACTCCGGCGGACAAAACGGAGATCTATTTTCTGGCCGACCGCAACGGAATGCCGCTCTACGGTTTCTGGGTCCGGGCCGATGACCCGGATGCGGCCAAACTGATAAAAGAGGCTCTGGAGTCGCACGTGAGGATCGAAAATCTGAGAAATCTCGGCAACCGGGCGGCCGGTTTCGATCAAAAGATCGGCGTCAAACTGGTTCGTTTGCGGGAAGAGGGCGGAAAACTGGTTCCGGTCAAGGAGGATGAAAACGATATCGACCGCGAAAAAATTCCGCAGTTAAAAGAAAACGACAAGTTCTATTTTCAGATCACCAATCAATCCCAAAAGGATCTCTATCTTTACATCTATTCGCTCGCTACGGACGGAAAGATCGATCTGATCTACCCGCCGACCGGGGCCAAAGAGGTTTTGACCAGGGGCAGTTCGCTGACCACCAACGAGGAGGACGGAAACGGGAGTTTTTATATCGTTCCGGGAACGCCGCCGGGCCGGGAAACGATCAAGATCATCGCCAGCGTCAGGGATTTCCCGGCCGATATGCTTATTTCGCCCGAGATCGCCAGTGGAAAGCGGGACGGTCTGACGCCGCTGGAAAAATTGCTGAAACGAACCGTTACCAACCGGCGCGGCGAAGAAGTTCCGCCGATTTCGGTCGGCGGCTGGGCGGCTTTCAATTTCGATTACGAGGTCGTGCCCTAACGTTTGGGCGAATTGACAAAAGACGTTTGGTCAGGATTGGCGGGACTCAAAACTTACTAATCTTATTTATCAATAAATTTAGGCGGGCAAGAAAGAACGGGCGTGTAACCGATTTTCCGAAAAACTCACTCAATTAGTAGGAAGACGGAACTAATTGATCAAGGAGATAAAATTTATAAAGATGAAGAAAAAGATAAAACGAATTCCGGTCATTCTGCTGACTCTCTGCTGTTTGCTGGCGGTTTCGGCCGCGGCTCAGAAGGCCGAACTGATCGTTCAGACGGGGCATTCGAATGTGGTTCATTCAATCGCTTTCAGTCGGGACGGGAGGTTTTTGGCGAGCGCGGGCGGTCAGGATGAGACCGTTAAGATCTGGGATGCGGCCGGCGGGCAGGAACTGAGAACTCTGAAGGGGCATTCGTCGGTCGTTTTTTCGGTCGCTTTCAGCCCGGACGGAAAGATTCTGGCGAGCGCCGGGTTTGACCGGACGATCAGGCTCTGGGACGCGGTCGGCGGAAAAGAATTGAGGGTTTTGAACTTTCACGTCGTTCAGCCGTCATCGCTCGTTTTCAGTCCCGACGGCGAAATGCTGGCCGCGGCCGGGGCCGACCGGACGATCAGGTTCTGGAATGTGGGGGACGGATCGGAAATGAAAGTTCTCGACGGCGGACACACGGCCGGGATCAAATCGATCGATTTCGACCCGAAGGGAAAAATTCTGGTCAGTTCCGGCGCGGACAAAAAAATCAACATTTGGGACGTCGAAACCGGAAAAGTGATCCGAACTCTCGGCGACGGTTCGTCGGTCGTCAATTCGGTGGCTTTCAGTCCCGACGGAAAAACGCTGGCCGGCGCTGCTTCGGACAAAACTATCAAACTGTGGGGTGCGGCGAGCGGCGAACAGTTGCAGGTTTTGAGCGGGCATGACCGCGAAGCCGTTTCCGTCGCCTTCAGTTCGGACGGAAATCTGCTGGCCAGCGTCAGTTCGGATGACACGATCAAGTTGTGGGACGGTCGGGAACAGAGGACTTTAAAGGGTGATACCTCCCAGTTTTCAAAGGTCGCCTTCAAACCGAATTCCAAAGTTTTGGCCATCGCCGGCGGGCAGGATAAAACGATAGCTTTGTGGGACGCCGGTACGGGACAAAAACTGCGGACCTTAAAGGGACACACGGCCGAGGTGACGTCGGTGGTTTTCAGCGCGGACGGCAAAACGCTGGCCAGCGTCAACCGCGACAAAACGATCAAGCTCTGGGATCTGGCCGGGCGAAGGGAATTGAAAAATCTGAGCGGGCACGACCGTTTTATCCCGGCGGCGGCTTTCAGTCCCGAAGGGGAAATGCTGGCCAGCGTCAGTTGGGATCGAACGATCAAACTGTGGAATGTGTCGAGCGGAAAAATGCTCGAATCGTACGAACTCGGCAACCTTCCGGCCGATCTCAGGGGCGGCAACGATCAAAAGTTGCTTGAGGAGTTCGCCGGGTTTTACGAGCGGAATTACGGTCGGCCTCTGAAGGTTTATCCCGAACCCGTGTCGGAGAGGTTCGTGGCCCAGAGAGTCGAGAACGGAAAGATCAATCTGCTCGACCGAAGAACGGGAGAGGAGGTCGTCAGTCTGATCGCGTTGGACGAAGAAGACTGGGCGGTGATCACGCCCGAGGGCCTTTTTGACGCTTCGGAGAACGGCCGGAAACTGATGCATTACATCGTCGGGCTCGAACCCGTTACGCTCGAACAGATGAAAGACGCCTATTACGTCCCCGGTCTTTTGCAGAAGATCTACAGTGGCGAGCCTCTGCCGAAGGTCGAGTTGTTTTCCAAAAAAGATCTGTTTCCGGAAGTCGAATTTCAAACTCCCGCCGAAGATCCGAAGGATCTGACCGTCAGACTCAAGGCGCGCGGCGGCGGGATCGGTCCGGTGCAGGTTCTCCTCAACGGAAAAGAGGTCGTCCGGGAGGCGATCTCTCCGAGGGACTTTGACGCCGATGCCAAAGAGGTCGAACTGAGGGTCGATCTCGAAAAGGCGGCAACTTTGATTCCGGGAGAGGAAAACAGGATCGAGGTCGTCGCCCGCAACCGGAGCGGCTCACTGAGCAGTCGCGGGATCAGAGGGACCGAGGTTTTGGTGGTCGGAAACGGCCAAAAGAGCAAATCCGCTCCCGACATTTACGCCATCGTCGCCGGAATTTCCGATTACACCGGCGACGATCTCGACCTCCGGTTCGCGGCCAAGGACGCCGAGGATTTCGCCCGCGCGGTCGAACTCGGCGCGATCAGTTTTCTGGGCGACAAGTCAAAGGTTCACATCCGTCTTTTGACGAACCGGGGCCGGCAATCCGGCGTAAAGTTCAGCGCCCCGGATTCGATTTCTTCGACCGCCAGAAAGGAGGATTTCCAAAGCGCCTTTGCCGATTTCCGGCGGGCCAAACCGAAAGATGTTTTTATCGTTTATCTGGCCGGCCACGGCGTTTCGCTGAATCTGGGCGGTGATTCCGGTCGGGTCGGCGGCGACGCCTATCTTTATTTGACGCAGGAGGCGACGACGACCGACAAATCGGTTTTGGGCGTCGAAAACTCGCGCCGGGCGATGACGCTTTCCGGCGATGAGATCAAGGATCTGATGAAGCAAAACGGAGCGCTCAAACAGGTTCTGATCCTCGACACCTGCGCCGCCGGTGCCTATTCATCGAACCTGACCGGCGGGCGGGATCTGCCGTCGGATCAGATTCGGGCGCTGGAAAGACTCAAAGACAGCACCGGATCGTACGTTCTGATGGGCGCGGCGGCCGACGCCATTTCTTACGAAGCCAGTCAGTATGGTCAGGGCCTCCTGACCTATTCTCTCCTGCAGGCGATGAAGGGCGCACGTCTTCGCCTGAATCAGTTTGCCGACGTCGGTCTTTTGTTCGGCTACGCTCAGGACACGGTCCCTCAATTGGCCAAAAACATCGGCGGCATCCAGCGTCCGCTGGTTATCACCCCCGACGTTTCCGGCAGTTTCGACATCGGAAAATTCACGGCCGAAGAGCAAAAACAGATCGCTCTGGCCGGACGGAAACCATTGATTTTGCGGCCCAATCTGCAAAATGAAAAACTGGTTATCGACGATCTGAACCTGACTCCGCTTTTCCGGCGGGAACTGCGCGAGGCGAGTTTTTCCGAAGAGGGCGGGGCGATGGTTTTTGTCGACGCCGACGAGATGCCGGATGCGATCACTCCGAGAGGGGTGTATCAGGTTGAAGGAGGGATTTTGAAGATCAGAGTGGTTTTGGCCAAAAACAATAAACTGCTGGGCCGGGAGATAGCGGTTTCCGGGAAAGAGAGCGAAAAAGAAGAATTGATCAAAAGATTGGTTGAAGAGATCGGAGCGGAAATCGGAGAATTGAAAAAATAGAATGTTCGGGTGAGTAAATCCGGGCGGCGATCAATTACGATGGCGAAGTCGTCGGCGCCTTTTTTATCGCACCACCCTGTTTTGTACAAATTCAATGAATCATAAAAAAGGCAAAAAAGGCGAAAAAGATTCGTAGTTTATTTATAAAATTTTATCGAATCCGGCATTTGAAAAGCAGATTGGAAAATTCCCTGTAAAAACCCGGGGAATACACCAAAGAAATTTTATTTGAAAGAAAGCGTTACAAAATCCGCCAAATTGGCTGACCAAACGGCCAAAAATTTTCGGATTCAACTCCGCCCCTTTTCGGATGTTGTTCAGACCTTTTTCAAGGTTGAGGTACAAATGAAAAAGAAGTCGCCAACAAAACAAATGTTCTTCCGATTTATCCTGATGTTTTGTTGTGTTTGTGCGATTTACGGGCAGACCGACAAAAAACAACCGATCCCGATCAAAAAAGTTTCGCTGACCGATCTGAAGGTCGGGCAGGTCGTCGAAAAAAGAATCCATGGCAATGAAACCCATTCTTACGGTTTTCAATTGGCGGCCGGTGAATTTGCCAATATCGAGGTCAGGCAAAAGAATCTGAGTCTGGCCGTTTCGCTTTTTGATGAGGCCGGTCGTCTGATCCGAAAAATGGAAGGCGCCAACGGTCGGCTGTGGCGCGAATCGATCTCCGTTCTGGCCGATCGGGAAACCTTCTTTCGAGTTGAGGTGAAGGCCCATCACTACAATGAAATAACCGAAACTTACACGATAACTTTGCTGGAAAAACGCCCCGCCGCCGCCGCCGACAATAAGCGGATCAGCGCCGAAAGTCATTTGAGCGCCGGGATTGATTACTTTTATCAGGGGGAAAAAATGTTGTCCCAATCGGCGAGCGAACTGGAAAGATCCGTTAGGATCTGGCGCGAATTGAACCAGCCGTTCGGGGAAGCGGAAGCGCTTTTTAATCTGGGTTTCTCTTATAAACAATTAAAAGAGGTCGAATATGCGATCGCCACGTTCGAGGAGACGGTCAAATTATTCAGGAAACTGAACGACCGGACCGGCGAGGGCAAAAGTCTGCAACTTTTGGGAAATTGTTATCATGATGCAGGCGATTACAAAAAGGCGGTCGCTTCTCTGGAACAGGCGGGTTCGATTTTTGAGGAAACCGGGCACCGCGTTTTCTTCGCCGAAACGCTTTATATTTTGGGTGATAATTACAATCATCTCAAGCGATTCGATAAATCTCAGCAAAATCTCGTCTTTTCGATGACCTTGCAGCGGGAGATCGGGGATCTGAGCGGCGAAGCTTTTGTGCTCAAAGAACTCGGCGATCTGTATCACGTCAATCAATTGTTCCAAAAGGCCGTTGATTTCTACGCCCAGGCTTTTGTCATCAGCCGTCAGATCAAGGCGGTCAATTTGGAGAAAAATCTGCTTGAGACGATCGAACATATTTTAAGGGAAGATTTGAAGCGGACTCAGACGTCTCAGGCATATCTGTTTGAGACGATTACCGCGTTGGGAAAAAGCTTCCGGAATGTCGGGAAATCGGAAAAAGCGAGGGTTTTCTTTCAGGAGGCTTTGTCGATCAGCCTCCGGTTGAAAGACCGGCAGAGCGAAGGCCGAACGCTGATTTCTCTGGGAATCGTTTTTGAAGATCTGGAACAACTACACAAAGCGCGCGATTATTACACCGAGGCCCTGAACCTGAGCAGAGAGATCGTTTACAAACGCCTTGAGATCGATTCGATGAACAGTCTCGCGAACCTTTATAAGGATCTCGGACAAACGGCCAGAGCCGAGGAACACGCACTTCAGGCTTTGCAGATCAGCCGCGAAGTGAAAGACGGATCTGGAGAAAGCGTCGCGCTCAATAATCTGGGAAATATTTACGACGATTTCCGGCAAAGGCAAAAAGCGTTGGAATATTATCAAAAGGCGCTGGAAATCAGCCGGGCGATCGGCGATCAGGCCGGAGAAAGCACGACGCTGAATAATATCGGGAATGTTTATCGGCGTCTCGGGCAGTTTGAAAAAGCCTTGGGGTTTTATGAACAGTCTCTGCGGATCGAAAGAAAAACTGAGGATCGCCATCTCGAAGGGACGATCGTCAATAATTTCGGGATCATCTACGGCGATTTGGGGCAGTTTGATAAGGCCGGTGAGTTTTACGAACAGTCTCTGAGAATTTGCCGTGAAATCGGGGACAAAGGAACCGAAGCCATCGTCCTGAGCAATTTGATGCTGATGTACCGGTTTAATTTCAACGAACCGACGCTGGCCGCCTGGTATGGGAAACAGGCCGTCAATGCTTATCAACAGATAAGGATTTCGGTTAAACATTTCGATCTGGAAGCCCAGCAAAGTTATCTGAAAAAAGTCGAAGGCACTTATCGCAATCTGGCCGATCTGCTGATCGATGAAGGACGTTTCTCCGAGGCTCAGGCCGTGCTCGATCTGCTCAAGGGTGAGGAATTCAAGATAGTCATCCGCCGGGGCGGGGGCGATAATTCCGACACCGTTCCCTATAACAAAACCGAATCGAATGTGATCGAAAAGGTCGAACGGCTCGCTTCGCTGGAGAACGAGCGGCGGGAACTTCTGCGCATCAAAAATGAGACCGGTTCGTTAAACAAAGAACAAAGTCAAAGACTGGAAAAGGTGTTGCTCGAAATCGAAGAGGCCAACCGGGCCTTCCGGCTGGCTTTGGTTTCGCTGGAAAAAGGGCGAAAAGGGGCGACCAGCCGGATCGCCGAAATCGAGAGCGAAAAAAATCTGCAACGGGCGCTCCGGCAACTGAGCAAAGAAACGGGTTCCGGAGTGATCGCGCTGTACACTGTTTTGGGTTTGGAGGAAAAACCGGGCTCCGAAAATGATCCGTCGCCGGAGAGATCGAAGTTCGGCTGGGTGATGCTGGTCACCCCGACATCGCGGAAAGCCTATCCGATCGATGTCAAAAATCTCGAACAAAACGTCTTTGCCTTTCGCAAGGCTTTGAGTTCCGATATATACGATCCGCGCCCGCTGGCCGAAAAACTCTACAATGCCATTTTTCGACAGACCTCGGCCCGGCAAAAAATCACCCTCGAATCCGATCTGCAAACTCTGCTGAGCGATTATTCGGAGAAAACCCTGATGTGGTCTCTGGACGGGATCTTGCGCTACATCCCGATGGCGGCTCTTCACGACGGCCATCATTATTTAGTGCAAAATTATCGCCACGTTGTTTTTACCAAAGAAAGTTTGCTGACGCTCACCGAGGAAGATGTCAGCCATTGGAACGCTCTGGGCCTTGGCGTTTCGGATGGACGGGCGGGCTTTGATGCTTTGCCGGGCGTCGAGCGCGAACTGAAGCAAATCGTCCGGATGCCGCCCGAAACGGCCGGAATTATGGACGGCCTGATCTATCTCAACGATGGGTTCGGCAAAACCGCCACCCTCCAATTATGGCGCGAGGGAATTTATCCGGTCGTCCATATCGCCAGTCATTACAGTTTTAATCCGGCCGATAATTCCGCTTCGTTCTTGCTGGTCGGCGACGGAAAACTGACCTTTGCCGAAATGCAGGACAAGGATAATCTGTTCGGTTCGACCGATCTGCTGACGCTTTCGGCCTGCGATACGGCGATGGGCAGCGGCAACGGAAAAGAGGCCGAAGGCTTTGCCTATCTGGCGCAGAGTCTCGGCGCCAAATCCGTCATTGCCAGTCTGTGGGACATTCCCGATAAAGAGACCCCGGAATTGATGATCCGATTTTACAAACTCCGGGCCGGCGCCCCGAATATGACCAAGGGAGAGGCTTTTCAGCGAGCGCAACTTTCTTTGCTCGGAGATGAAACCGGCCGGACGATCGGAGAACCGGATGCCGGGCGCGGGGTCGGTGTGATGAGAACGGGAGATCAAAAGATCGAACTTCCGCTTTATGGCAAGGACCCGCAAAGGCCTTTTGCCCATCCGCATTATTGGTCATCGTTCATTTTGATCGGTAACTGGAAATAGCCGGACGAAGGGTTTTACCGCCCGAGATATTTCGCCGGCCTGAAAAAAAAATCAGAGGACAAATCGATGAAAACCAATTTTTTAACGTTATTTTTAATCGTTTCTTTAACCATATTGCTCGTCTCAACCGGCTCGACCCGGTTCGCTTATGCTCAGATTGAGGAAAAATCCTCGGTTGAGATGCTGAACGAGGTTAACCGTTACGTTGCAGATAAAAGACTGGAAATGCTTGAGGCGGGCAAAAAACCGGACCGCGACGATTTCGAAAAGCTGGAAAAGGAAAAGAGAAAACTGGCCCGCAAATTCGCCGACCGGATCGCCGCCATAAAAGAACCGACGCCGGACGACTATTATTGCATGGTGTTTTTGTACGACATCTCCGAAGAATACGACAAGGCTTTTGAAGCCGCCCGCGCCTACCTCAGTCTGGATCATCAATACACGGAAGTCGAAAAGCTCCAGTCGGTAAAAAGGGGACTCGTCATTCTCTCTTCCCGCACAAAAAATCTTGACGTGATGGAGCAGGCATTTGAGGATTGGCAAAAAGTGGAAACGAGGCCGGCCGAAAAACGCGAACTGGAATACAACATGGCGATCGGTTTTTACAAGGGAAACGAATATGAAAAAGCCATCAAATATGCCGAAAGCGCTTTTCGGGATGCTAAGGACGCGCCCTCGAAAACGCTGGCGGAAAAAAGCTATAAGGACAAATTTTACGGCGATCTGGTCGAAATTCTTTCCCTGAGCTACCGCAAAGCCGACCGCAAAGATGACGCTCTGGAAATCCTCGCCGAAAGCCGGGCCATGTCTTTTTCGATTCCATCGGCCAAACTTTATCGTCGGGTCATGCAATTGGTCGAAGGATTCGGCATTTCGGAGAAAAAACTGATGGAAAAGGTCGAATCGTTCGATACTTCCGATCAGGCTCCGGAACTGGAGATCAAGGAATGGCTTGGTCAGGAACCGACCACTCTGGAAAATCTGAGGGGAAAGGTCATCCTGCTCGATTTCTGGGCGACCTGGTGCGGTCCTTGTATCTCAACTTTCCCGCGCCTGCGCAACTGGCAGGAAAAATACGCCGATGAAGGATTCGTCATTATTGGGGTCACCCGCTATTGGGGAAGGGGCGATCAGCGTCCGATGACGCCTTTGCAGGAATATGATTTTTTGGGCGATTTCAAGAAAAAACATAAATTGCCCTACGGTTTTGCCATTTCCAACGGGTCTCCGATGGACCAATACGGCGTTGATGCCTATCCGACGACGATCTTGATCGACCGCCGGGGCGTCATCAGATACATCGGGATCGGCGCCGGCCGGGAAGAGAACGCCAATCTCGGCGATATGATCAAAAAAGTCGTCAGGGAAACGGGGCCGCTGGAAGCGAAAAAGTAACAGTTCCAAACCCGCTTGTCACCAAATCTCCGCCGCCCGTCACATAACAGGTTCTCTCCCGACCGCTCCCCCCTATAATCGGCAGTCGGATATTTACCGAAAAAAAGAGGAGAAATTGGAACCATGTCTTTATTTATCAACAACGGGTTTGCTGCGGGCAGACTTTTTCAACGCGTGATTTTTTTGACGCTCGGTTGTCTGATCCTGGCGTTTCCGGCGCAGGCGCAGACATCCCCTGCGGCCGCCAGACCGAATCCGGCTCCGGCCGGCTCTGAAAAGAAATCCGTCAGTTTTACCGAGGAAGATCGGGCCGGCGCTTTGAAAGCGTTCGATGAGACCCGGACGGAATTTCTCAATGAGATCTCCGAATTGTCGGAGGCTCAGCTGAACTTTAAAACCGCTCCGGACCGCTGGTCTGCCGCCGAGGTGGCCGAACATATCATTCTCGCCGAGAATCTGATTTACGGTTTGATCACGGACAAGATCCTGAAAAATCCGGCGCCGGAAGGAAAAGACAATTTTCGCGTCAAAGACCGGGCCATCTGGTTGGCCATCACCAATCGCTCGACCAAATTCACGGCTCCGGAAGTGATTCAGCCGAAGAACCGCTGGAAAACCAAAGCCGAAATTCTCTCCAACTTCAAGGAAACGCGCGGCAAAACCGTTTCGTTCATCAAAAGCACTTCGGAGGATCTGCGCAATCATTTCGGGGAGAATCCGGGGTTGGGCGTGATCGACGGTTATCAGTGGTTTCTGTTTATGAACGCCCACACCGCCCGGCATCTGGCGCAGATCGCCGAGATCAAAGCCGACCCGAATTTTCCGAAAAACTGATCGGGCGAGGAATAAAAAGGATCTTTCCTTTGTTTATTAAAGGAAAGCGGCGGCGAACAAAAGCAAAGGAGTTCTAACAACACGGTCAGCACATCCTTCTTTGCTTTTGTTCGCCTTCATCAATCCGAACCGCGAGCGGTAGCGAGCGGGTAAAGGGTTTCCGCCAGGTTAATATGGAGTTGGAGCGAACGGCTTAACTTTTTCTCATTCCGGAGAGGATCAATAAAAAAAGTCCTCGTTTTCGCCGTCTTCAAGCCGTCTTTCGGAGAAGGGGCGGATCAAATTAAAAAAACATTTACGTTTCCCGGAGCGTATAGACGGCTAAAGAAATCCGGCGACATTTTATCGAACTTCTTTTCGGGGCGGTAGTTTTGAATTTCCGCCGACGCCTGTGAGATCGTGTTGAGCGCTTTAATATCGGGAAAATCCAGATTCGTTCGCGGCTTTTGGGGCAAGGCGCTTCTTTCGTTTTTGATGCTGTTGGCCGTCACCGATCTCCAGACGATCGCGGCCATTACGCCTCAGATCGCTCAGGGAGTGGGTTCATCGGCGACGGCCGTCAGCTACAGTTTCGTCGCCTACTCGCTGGCGGCGGTGGCGGCCGCCTGGCTTTTACGAAGCCATCCGAAATCCTTGGGAAACACGCGTCTTTTGCCGGCCGCCGCCTTTGTTTACGGAATCTCCTGCTGGCTGGCGATCGCCGTTCCCGGAATCGTCGCTTTTTTCGCCGCGCGGATCCTGGCCGGAATGGCCGGGGGATTTATCTCGGCGCTTTCGATCACCGCTCTGGCCAATGTCACGAGTTACGAAAAACGCGGCAAGAACATGAGCCTGATCTCCTTCAGCTACTATATGGCTCCGATGCTCGGGGTTCCGCTGAGCACTTTTCTGACCGACCTTTACGGATGGAGGCTGGTTTTTATCATCACCGGCACTCTGATCTTTTTGGCCGGATTGCTGATCAGACTGGCTCCGCTTTCGGCCCCGATCAAAAACCGTTTCGAATCCGGGCGGGAGAGTTTCGATCTTTCGGGTTCACTGCGGATGGGCGTCATCAGCGCATTTTTCGTCTCCGGCGGTCTGGTCGGTTTTACCACTTTTATCGGCACCTGGCTGTATCAGTCCTGGGGATCGAACCCGAGCCGGGTCGGTCTGGCCTACGCTTTGATGAATCTCGGCGCTTTGGCCGGAGGAATTCTGGGAGGTTTTCTGGCCGACCGGTTCGGCAAGCGTTCGATGGCGCTTTACCCGAATCTGATCATGGCTCTGGGGCTGTTTCTGCTGCCGGTGTTGATCTGGAAAAGCGCGTTGCTCGGGTTGATCTCTCTGGTGGCCTTTGCGGCGGCTCTCCGGGTCGCGCCGCTTCAGGCTCTTTTGACCGAATTGGCTCGGCCCGATGAGATCGCTTCCTACATCGCCACCCGCAATATCGCCTCGCAGTTGGGGATCGGATTCTCCATTCTGGTCGGCGGCCAGATTTATTTCACCTACGGTCTGGCCGGAGTCAGCGTCGCTTGCGGAACGTTGACGCTGGGAGCCTGGCTGACGATCAGAGCCATCACCGAACCGGCGCTGATCGGAACCGGAGAAGAAGATGAAGAGGCGGATCTTTCCGGGGCGGTTTACGATTGGGGAGAGAACTAGCGAACGCCGAAAGGTCCGACCCGGCGCGGCGAAAAATAAAATGAAAGAAATGTTTTCCACGACTTCGAACCCGCTTCTGACCAGACGGTTCATCCTGACCAAATGGCGGATCTTCTGGCTTCTACTGACCTTCGTCGGTCTTTTGTTCACCGGTTTGCTCTATGTCGCGAAAAGTTCGAACGGTCAGCCTTACAACATTCTCGATCTGCTCAATTCGCAGATGCTCCGGTTTCAGATCTGGGCGCTTTTTTCCCTGATCGTCGTCCTGATCGATCATCTCTTCCGCCGCAAATTCCATAGCTGGTTCGTCCTTTTTCCGTTTCATCTGATCGCCGGCACGTTTTGGGCCGCGCTGGTAACGGTCGTTTTTTGCACCACGGCCTGGTTCTTCGACGGATTGATCAATGCGGAGGCCTCGACCCTCGGCGAGGTCTTTGCAACTCTGGGGATTTCCAATCTGGTGATGGGGATCGTCGGGTATAAGATCATTTTGACGACCAATTACGCGCTCGATTATTACAAGAGGTTTCAGGACGAAAGACATCGTTCGGCCCTGCTTGAAAAACAGCTGGCCGAGGCGCAACTTCAGGCTCTGAAGATGCAGCTTCAGCCCCATTTTCTGTTCAACACATTGAATTCGATCTCCGATCTGGCGTTGGAAAATCCGCGGCGGACGGTGCAGATGATCGCCCGGCTCGGCGATTTTCTGCGGCTGACGATCGACAATAACGGAACGCAGGAATTGAGTCTGGAGCGCGAACTGGAATTCTTAAAGTGTTATCTGGAGATCGAACAGATTCGTTTTCGCGACCGGTTGCGGATCGAACTGGAGGTCGCTCCCGAAACGCTTTCGGCCAGAGTTCCCAATCTGATCCTTCAGCCGCTGGTCGAGAATGCCATCAAACACGGCATTGCCGGGAGCATAAAAGCGGGGTTGATCCGGGTCTCGGCCGAAAAGCGCGATGAGTTCCTGAAACTGGAGATCAGAAACGACGGACGGGTTTTGGGCGAGAATTCCGTTTTCCGCGAAGGGGTCGGGATCGCCAATACCCGCGAACGGCTGGAACAGCTTTACGGGAACGATTTTCAACTTCGATTGGTGCCGCTCCCGGAGGGCGGGGCGGTCGTTCGGTTGGAGATTCCTTTCGTCCGGGCCGAGGAGGAAAAACCGTTGGAGTTGATCGAAGATGAAATCGTTTTCGAAAGCGGTGATATAAGAGAGGATAGATTCTCTGTGAGCGGGAGATGACCCTTGCGCGGCCCGGAAGAGCGAAATAAGGAGAGCGCCGGGAACGAAAAGATAAAGATGCGAGAAGAAAGACCGGATGCCAAAATCAGAGCTTTGATCGTCGATGACGAGCCGCCGGCCCGTTCCGTTATCCGAAAGATGCTGGCCGAGGACGCCGAGGTAGAGGTCATCGGCGAATGCTCGAACGGAGAAGATGCGATCCCTTTTATCGAAAAGCACGCGCCGGATCTTCTTTTTCTCGACATTCAGATGCCGGAGATGGACGGGTTCGCACTGCTCGAATCGCTGGCCGAAGAAAAAGCGCCGGCCGTCATTTTCGTTACCGCCTACAACCGCTACGCCGTCCGCGCTTTTGACGTGGCGGCGGTCGATTATCTGCTCAAACCCTTTGACCACGAACGGATGGCGACGGCCGTCGAAAGAGCCAAGACGAATTTGCGCGAGAAAAGCGCCGAGGATCGCAACCGGCAGATGCTCGATCTGCTCCGGCAGTTGAGCGCCCGCCAGCAAACTCTCGATCGTTTTGTGATCAAACAAAACGGCCGGGTTCTTTTGATCCCGACCGAGGAGGTCGATTGGATCGAGGCCGCCGGAAATTACGTGACGCTTTACTCGGGAGATCGCAAATATCTGATCCGGGAAACGATGAAGAGGGTCGAACTGCGGCTCGATCCGCAGAAGTTCATCCGCATTCACCGCTCGACGATCGTCAATGTCGAGCGGGTTCGCGAACTCCAGATCCATTTCAACGAAGAGCATCTGGTCATCTTAAAAGACGGCCGCGAACTCGTCCTCAGTCGCCGTTACCGCGAGAAACTCTCGCAAAAACTAGGCACCTCGATCTGATCTCCGGCCGGACCTCGCCGTGGCCGTTTTAAAACCCCGTCTCTTCGTTTACCGCATTCCTCCGGCCGATCGGTCGTTTAACATAAATGTAAACCAAATTTAGTTTCGAGTTAACAATTACAAAACATTTAGGTCACATCGACAGGGTACAAATTACCTTTGAATGCAAATTCCAAAAAGGTTTTGAAGATCCGAATGGCGGACAGGTCTGTTCGGCGGGTTTCGGGTGCGAATGCCGACGCATAGGCGATCGGGGAAAAATGGCTGTCAGCAGAAAATGCGGCAAATCACCAAATAAAGAATTCAGCTTAACTTAATAAAAAAATCTAGAGACAAACGATTTGGAGGAAAAATGAAAAATTTATTCAAGGTATTTCTTTGTGTTTTAGCGATCATGACCCTGCAGTCGATAGTTGTGGCTCAGATCGGTTACTCGATAACCGACAACAACCGCGACTCGACCGGATTAGCTCAACAATATTACAGCTTTGATCTGGCGACCGGACAGGGGACGCTGATTCAAACCTTTGACGACGGCGGAGGCACTCCGACCATCCGACGCGAATATGAAGGTTTGGGGGCGGCGGGGTCGATGCTGATCGGCGTGTCTGAATTCGACACCGAATTGTGCAATACGGGATCGGATCCCGTGACCGGTCTGGCCGCCGACATCCGCCTTTTCACGCCGACCGGCGCCGGGCCGCAGATCGGCGAAACCTGCATCGATTTCGGCAGTGAAGCCGCCGCCGCCTACAATCCGCAGGACGGTTACATCTGGGCCATCGCCAGCGACGACCTTTTGCCCGACACGGCTCCGCGTTCCCGGTTGTATCGGATCAGTCCGACAACCGGAGCCGCCACTCTGGTTGTTTCGGGAAGTGATACCGGAATCACTCTGACGGCGAGCAGTCCGCCCGGGGGCGAGCAACATCCCTATCTGGACGGAATGGCCATTTTGCCGAACGGAATCGCCTATGCTTCGGAGAACCGGTTCGGCGCCACCAAAGCCGGTCAGCGCGGAAGTCTTTACCGCATTTTCCTGACCGGGCCGAACGCGGGCCGCGCTTCGTTCGTCAAAAATACGCTGACCTTTGACGCCAATCGCGACACCGGACTGGCCAATCTCGATAACGGAACTCTTTATCTGCTTCTGGAAGACGGGCGCGTGTTTATCGGCAACGCCAACGATTCGAATCCCTTTACGCCCGCCCCGTACGGGACTTTGACTTCTCCGGGTTGTTTGCGGACTACTCCGTTCTGCGGAGATTTCGAAGGTCTCGACATTCCCAACAACGGGGCCGGAATCAGATAGCGGAAGATTCGTTTTTTATCCGGAAAGACGGCCGGATGAAAAATGTTCAAATTGGCTGAATCAGCGTCAGAGCGGGGTGAAAGATCGCTTTGATGCTGATTCAGTTAAATCTAAAACGAACGCGGGCCAAAAGTTTTTTATAGGTTTCGGGGAAAAAGATCAGGTTTGTTTGAGGTTTGGTCAGAGCAATTGAAGAAAATCTTTTCACGGGTTTTCGAAAAGAAAAAGGTAGAGATAATGAAAAGTCCAATCAAAGTTTTAATGATTTTATGTTTCGGTATATGTCTGACACAGACGGTTTTTGCCCAGGCCACTGACAACGGCGGTTTGGAGGGTACCGTTTACGATCCGAATGCGGCGGTCATTCCGAACGCGACCGTAACGGTCAAAAACTCCTCGACCGGATTGACCCGAAAAGGCGTAACCAATTCCGAGGGGCGCTGGAAAATGGCGGCTCTGCCACTCGGCAGTTATGAGGTTACGATCGAGGTTTCGGGATTCGCCGCCAACACCCAGCCGGCCGTGGTTGAGGCTTCGACCAGCAATATCGTCGATATTTTTATGACGGTCGAGGGCGTCGATCCGAACACCGTTTTCGTGACGGCGGATTCGGGCGGATTGATCTCATCCGGCAATTCGGCAACGACTTCGAGCGCGATCACCGGACAGGCTCTCGAAAAATCCGCGCTTCCGGTTCGGACCGCTTTTTCCCGAATCCAGCTCGACAGCTCTTCGAGTGGCGACATCGCCGACCCTTTGGCGGCCGGCAACGGAAATCCGGAAGTTTCGGTCAACGGTTCGCGCACCACCAGCCAGAGCGTGCTTTACAACGGGATCGATGCGACCAATTTTTCCGGCACGGGAAGCCTGACCGAAAGCATCGCGCCGCCGCCCGAAACGGTCGAAGAGGTCAAACTGCTTTCGAGTCTTTACGACGCTTCGCTCGGCCGGAGCGGCGGCGGAAACGTTCAGGTCGTAACGCGCCGGGGCGGCAACCGGTTCAGCGGGACCGCCTATTTTTATTTTCAGAACGAGAAATTCAACGCCAACGATTTTTTCTACAACCGCGACGGCATCGACCGCCAACCGGCCCGCAAATACGAGGGCGGTTTCACCTTGGGCGGCCCGATCAGAAAAGACCGGACCTTCTTTTTCGCCGGATACCAACGGACCGATGCCAAGACGGCCTACGTTCCGACGGCGCAGAGCTTTGTCATCTTGCCCGAAGCATTGGCCTTTATCAATGATCGGTCAAACCCGGAGAGCGTCCGCCAGGCTTTCGTCCAATCGGTTTTGCGGGGCGGGGTCGGAACGGCTTTTACCAACGGCCCGAGTTGCATCAGGGTTCTGACGTCGGCCAGCACCAACGCCAACCTGACCTGCATCGATCCGAACAGCGTCGGATTCCGTCTGCTCAGTCTGATCAACCCGATCACCGGCGATTACATCATTCCGACCTTGACTCCCGGAAGATTTGAGCGGCTCTATCTCAATCAAAACAACGTCGGGGTTTTTATCAACGGAGTTCGGACCACCGATTTTTCGGCCTTCGGTCTGCCCGAGGGGCTTCCGCTTCTGGACGCCACTTTTCAGGGCGAGATCAACGGCGGTTTGCCGCTGGTTCGTTTTCGCAACGTCTTTCCGGCCGAGTTCAAGCAGGATCAGTTTACCACCAGACTCGATCACACCTTGTTCAAAGGCAACAGCGAGGGAAACAATCTGAACACTCTGAGCGGTTCGTTCCTCTTTTCCAGATTCCCGACCTTCGACCCGTTCTCAAACGACACGGTCGTTTCGCCGACGCCTCTGGTTAAAGACGATCAGGCCTATACTCTGGCGATCACCGACACGCATATTTTTTCCCCGAGCCTGATCAACGAAGCGCGGTTCGGTTATTTTTATCTGGACAATTCGCGCCAGTTGGACGACCGGCTGTTGGCCGATGAACTGACCAATTCCGGACAGGGAATTTTCAATCCGGCCTCGCTTTTTGCGCCGGGCGCGCCGACCGAGCGTTTGGCCCGTTTCGCCGGAACGGGAAAACTGAGCGATTTTTCGGTCAACGGACCGACCGACATTTTCAATCAGAGAAAACAGCTGACGCTGACCTTTGCCGACAATCTAACTTATATAAAAGGGGATCACACCCTGAGGCTCGGAGCGGAGTATAAACGCAACGCTTACGATACGAATCTGCCGGAAGAGCAGGGCATCGAGTACGAAAGCATAATTAATTTCACCCAACTGCTGACCGGATTTATTCCCGAATCCGACGTCTCGCTCGGGGTCTCGGACAAACAATTTCGATTCAACGACCTCAGTTTGTATGTTTCCGACGACTGGCGTTTCAGCGAAAGACTGACGCTCAACATCGGTCTCCGATGGGACTGGTTCGGTTTGCCTTATGAGAAGAACGGTCATTTTGCCAATTTCGATTTTTCGCGCGTAACCGATCCGAACGACATCACGCCCGGTTTTATTTTGCCCAAGAATGTCAAAGAGACGGGGTTTGCGGCGATCGACGACAGTTTGGATTCGATCGCCCGATCCGATTCAAACCACACTCTCAACGGCCAGGATCTGAATAATTTCGCGCCCCGCGTCGGATTCGCCTTCAAACCTTTCAAGAGCGACAAAACGGTCATCAGGGGCGGTTACGGAATCTTTTTCGACCGGCCCTCCGCCGGGTTCATCAACACGATTTACAGCAATTATCCTTTTTTCAAGGAGATCGAACTGAAAACCGAATTCCGTCCGGGCGCGATTCAGGGGCGGACCGCTTTTCTCAACATAGATCCGACCCGCCCTTTCAGCAGTTATTTTCCATTCCGGGTCGGAGCCTCGACCATCACGGACAAAACGCCTTACGTTCTGCTCGACAGCACGCCGGGGGTCAGCATCAGCAACGGGGCCGAACCGCTCGAATTCAGAGCGATCGACCGCGATCTGAAAACCCCGATGGTTCAGCAGTGGAATCTGGGCATTCAACAGCAGATCGGCAAGGATTGGACGATCGAGGCTCGCTACGTCGGCACACGCGGGCAAAATCTTTTGCTGGCGATCGGTTTTAATCAACCTTATGACCTCAACGATCCGAACACGCCGGATTACATTTTCGGCCGTCTCAACGACGCTCTGACGGCGCTGTTTCCGGGCGCCCTGCCGCCCCGCACTCCCGGAGTCAGCGAACGGGTTCGCGGGATGAGCCTGTCGCTCAACGACATCCGGGCGTTCGGCGGTTGTAATCCGGCCTTTGCCGGAGTTCCCGGCTATCTGCCCTGCAACAACGGAACGGGCGGGATCGATCTCAATCTGGCCAGCACCAACTTCGACGAACCGCGGGCGATCATCAGCGCCGACGTCCGGGTCCCTTATCTGGGATTCGATCCGACCGACGCCATCATCCTTCAATCGCGCGGTTATTCGATCTATCATTCGGGGCAACTCAACGTCAGCAAACGGCTGAGCCGCGGCTTCAGCTTTAACGCTTCTTACACGTTTTCCAAATCAATTGACATAGGCTCCACCGATCCGGGCAGTACGGCTGCGTCGGGCCGGCCGGATACGGCGAACCTCGGGCTGGTGGTTCAGGGCGATCAGCGCAACCTGAACAGCAATCGGGCGGTTTCGGACTTTGACCGCCCGCATCGCTTCAGCACGAGTTTCGTCTGGGAATTGCCGTCTTTCGGCTCCAAGTCGAAATTCCTGACCGGCTGGCAACTGTCCGGATTCGGACAATGGCAGAGCGGCACGCCGTTTTCCATCTTCGCTTCGGACGCCGATTTTTATCCGCAGGCCGCGGGCGGAGCGTTTCTCGAACAGTATCTCGGCATCATCGCGCTGGTAACCGAACGGAACACGCCGATCGGCGGAACCTTCCGCGAGGCGACCTACAACGTCGGAGCCGGAAGCGGAACGATCTTCAACACGGCTTTCGGCCGTCCGAGCGTGCGGAGTCTGGCCCTTTTGCGCCAGTTCGGAAGCGACCGTCTGCGCGAGTATTTCAACACCTGTCAGGATCCGAACAACGCCGAATGCGCCCTTCTGGCTCCGCTCGGCGGTTTCGGCAATCTCGGCCGCAACGTCCTGCGCGGTCCTTCGCAAAAACGCATCGATCTGAGTTTGCAAAAGGTCACCCGGCTTTCCGAGCGGGTCGAACTCGAACTCAAGTGGGATGTTTTCAATCTGCTCAATTTCGCCAATTTCGCCAATCCCAACTCGGATCTGAGCGACGAGACGGATTTCGGACAGATCACCCTGACGGTCGGCGCGCCGCGGGTTATGCAGTTCGGGGCGAAAATACGGTTTTAGAGGAATTTTCAATTTAGGGTTTTGAGTTTTTAGTCGTGAAAAAAATTTCAGTTTTAATTTTGGTTTCGATCATATTGGCGGGTGGCGGATTCGCGGCCCGGCGAATTTGGAACGAGCGGACAAAGGCGGCCCGTCTGGAGGTCAAGACGCTCAAAACGCTTTCGGCCGAAGAGATCACTCTGGTTCTGAAAAGCGGAGCGATGGCCAACCGGCCTTCGATCGCGGCGATGAAGGATGACCCCGAAAAGCGGAGGGTTTTTCTCGGAGGTATGCGCGAGTATCTGGCGCTGGCCGCAGAAGCCCGGCGCGAGGGATTGGACGAGGACGAAAATTTCCGCCTCAACGCCGAATACAAAAAAAGACTTCTGCTGGCCGATCTCTACGCCGCCCGGCTCAGTCGGGGAAAAGACAGAATCTATGTCGTTCCCGAAGAGGAGTTGAAAGCGGTCTGGGCGGATCCCGAGAACGAAAAGCTTTTTCGAAAGGACATGGAGGTTTTGCGGGAAATCCGCGGGGCGACGGCCGCCGCAACGGAAGATCCGACGGTCGAACCGTCGCCGCTGGTCGGAGAAATGCTGACCAGGGCGCGGAACAACTGGGCGCGGGCGAAAATTCTCTCCGAACGCGCCCGGTCGGACGCCGGATTCATCAACCGACCGGAGATCGATCTGAGGCTGAAGATCGTTGAAGCCGGAATCTTGGCCGCCGATCTTCTCCGCGTTCACTGGGACCAAGAGATCAAACCGACCGACGCGGAGATGGCGGAATATCTGAAAGCCCATCCCGAATTCGACGTCGCCCGGAAACGGCAAAAGGCCGAAGAGATCTTGCAAAAGGTCAGAACCGGCGGGGATTTCGCTTCTCTGGCCAAAGAATTCAGCGAAGACCGCCCGACTCGCGAAAAGGGCGGATTATATGAGGATGTCGGCCGCGATGTTCTCTGGAAAGAGGTCGAAGAGGCCGCGCTCGGACTGGAAAAAGGAGGGGTCGCCGACCGGGTGATAGAAACCCGGGCGGGTTTTCACATAGTCAGACTGGAAGATAAAAAAATTCAGAAAAACCCGGACGGGAGCGAATCGGTGAAATTCAGCCTCCGGCATATTCTGCTCCAGAAAAAATTCGAGGAACCCGGCGGAGGGATCTCCGGAATCCCGCCGCCTTTTATGACGGCCGAAGAGATCGCCAAAGTGGAGGTCGAAAAGGAGAAGCGTGCCCGATTTGTCAACCGGATGATCGAACGGAATCCGGTTTCACTGCCGGAAGATTTCACGGTCGAATTGCCGGAGGTCAAAAAGAACGGGGAAGACGGAAGTTGAAAAACCAGAGACAAACAGGTTTCTGAATAAAGCCAGGGAGGCCGGAAAATTCAGACGCGCAGGTTTCGACTGACCCGGCCCGCCGAACGGGTTCGAAGAAGTTCGGGAAAACCCCGGCCGATTCAAACATTTATCAAGACACACAAGGTTATCAAACAGGAAATTGGAGGAAAAATGAAAAGAATTAAAAACTTATCTGGATTAATGGGAATAGTTTTCACATGCCTGATTTTACTGAATGTAAATATATATGCCGGCGGGTCGGGACTGCTTCTCAATGAGGTCGAGAGCGATCCCCCGAACGATGTCGGCGACCGGTGCCAGTACGTCGAGATCCTCGGATCGCCGGGGGCGACCGTGCCGGCCAACACATATTTCATCTCGATCAACAGCGATTCGTCGAATTTCGGATTTTTGAACACCGTCGTCGATATCAGCGGTCAGACTCTGGGTTCGAACGGCACGTTGACCCTGATCAACACGGTTGGCGGGGCTTGTCCGAACCGAAACTTTGACGCCGGGACGACCGTTTTGGAGTATTTTTCGGGAACCACTCTGGGACAGGGTTCGGAGGGGTTCTATGTAGTTCAATCGGCAACGACGCTTTCGGCCGGACAGGATCTGGACGCCAATGACGACGGAGCGGCGGACGTCAGCATTTCCTACGATGACGGTTTCAATTACATATTCAATCCGGACGAACAGTTCGTTTACGGTCCGGGACCGAATCTGGTCGAAACCCTTTTCGGCGACGTTCCGGATGCGGCCACGCGTTTCCCGGGCAACACCAGCGCCAACAGCGCCTCCGCCTGGTATTCGGGAGAATTGGCCGCAACGCCCGAAGAGACGACCACTTACGCCGCCCCGTTCAGCGCCAATTTCCCGAACGGCGGAATGCTGACGCCGGGCGGAGCGAACGTGCCGCAAGGACCTTCGAACGTCCGTTCGCGGGCCGATTTCGACGGCGACGGCCGGACCGATCTTTCGGTCTTCCGTCCGTCGGAAGGAAACTGGTACCTGTTCGGCAGCACGGCCGGGTTCAGCGTCATCAACTGGGGCCTTAGCGGGGATAGTTTGGTTCCGGGCGATTATGACGGCGACGGGACGACCGATACCGCAATTTTCCGTCCGACCGACACTCCGGGAGTGGGAGATTTTTACATTCTCAACAGCAACGGCTTTACTTTCTCGGGCGCCGAATGGGGTTCGACGGGCGATCTGCCGGTGGTCGGCGATTACGACGGCGACGGCAAGGCGGATATAGCCATTTTCCGGCCGTCCGATAATACCTGGTATATCCTCAACAGCGGCGGCGGAACGACCTTTACGGCCTTCGGACAAAGCGGCGACGTTCCGTTGGTGGCCGATTGGGACGGCGACGGCAAGGCCGATCTGACGGTCAAACGGGGAATCACCTGGATCTCAAGCCTCTCGGGCGGAGGTTCGGTCAATGTCGATTTCGGCGAGGCCACCGATCTGCCTGTTCAGGCCGACTACGACGGGGACGATAAGGATGACATAGCGGTTTTCCGTCCGAGCAGTGGAACCTGGTTCGCCCTTCTCAGTTCCAACGGATCGACCGCCACCATTCCTTTCGGGGCGATGGGCGATGTTCCTGTCCCGGGCGATTACGACGGCGACGGCACCGACGATCAGGCCATTTACCGCAACGGAGAATGGTGGGTCAACGCCAGCACGGCGGGCGTTTCGGTCAACAATTTCGGTCTCGGAACGGATCTGCCGATCCCGGCCGAATACCTGCCTTAAAGCTGAATCAAGGGAACGATTCGCCGAACGCGTTTCGCTCCCTACTTGGATAAAGCCGGTCGATGTGGGAAAGCCCTCCAACATCGACCGGCTCTTTTTTTCGGCCATCACATCTTAAGGCGCGATGTATTTAACCTCCTTGATTTCGGCCAGATCTCCGATCTTTTTCGGAGCGATCTCACCGGAGACCGTTCGGCCCCGAATTTCGGTAACGTTCAGTCCCGCCTTTTTCAGAGCGGCCAACACCCGGGGCGTGTTTCGAGTCAGCGTCAGACGAAGGCGGGCTTTGCCTCCAAGGACGAATTTCGCCTCTTCAACCGCCGGTTCCGGATCGTTCCGGTCAAGCCGCTCGGTCAGATCATAGACCCAAAAATGCAGCTTTTCTTTCAGAAGAATCCGCCTTCGGGCTTCGGGCGGCAATTCGACCCGGGCCGCTTTCAGGGAAATATGCACTTTATCGAGGCCGATGAAGCGATAAATTATGATCCCCGATATGGCCAGCGGTTGACCGTTTAAGGCGAGGGCCGGGAATCCTGACCGACTGACGGCGACTTCGGCGGCTTTTCGCAGAGCATCGGTTCCGCCGCCCGAGTTAATCACGGAAATCGAACCGTCATGATCAGCCTTGAACTTTAATTCGACGACCGAATTCTTCTTATTCAATTTCAGATCCGGCGGAGTTTCCGGCACTTCCAGAGTGATCCTTTCGTAATCTGCAATCCGGTTTCCTTGATCCATTTTGATCTCGGGGTGTTCCCGGCGGAAACGGTCAATTTCCCCGAAATCGATGATAAAAGAGTTTTTATTATTCGGAGAGGGTGTCGCCAGTCTCGCTTTGGAAACAGGAATTTCCTGAACCCGGGGCACTTTTTTGACCATCAGAGTGGATTCTTCCCGACCGCCGCCGCCGCCGCCGCCGCGGTCCATTCCCGGGCTGCTGCCGCTGCCGCTGCCGATCCCGCTTCCCCGTCCCGTTCCGCGGCCCGAACCCTGGCCGCTGCCGGTTCCCCGGCCGTCACTTTGGGCGGAGTATTTGGCTCTCGGCGACTGAAGATTATTGAGAATTTCCAGCCGCCGGAAGGTCTGATCCGGCGATCTTTCAGATTCGTTTTCCCGCTCCGCGCCGTCGGCATCCTCCACCGGAACCTCGACCCGAACGGGCTGGCCGTTGTGATTGACGACCTTTTCTTCGACCGCCACGAACGAGGTAAAACGGGTCATCAGACCGAATTTCAGTCCGAGATCCGTAATTGCGCTCCGGACTTTGCTTTCGGCCTTGTCGTCCTGAGCGGCCCCGTAATCCCGGCTCGCCAGTTCGTCGATCTTTCGTCGGGCCCAGAGCGTGGCCAGAACGTCGTGCCGGCTCTCGGTTTCGGGCAGATCGACGGCGATTTCGCGTTCGTAATACTGGCCGCCGACCCGGCCCTTGAGTTTTATCGTCCCGGATGCCGCTTTTTCATATCTTCCATTGAGGATCAGGGGTTTGGCCGAAAACAGATCGGAAGATCGCCGGGGATAGACATCGCTCACCGGAAGAGAGTTCCAGTCGATCGAAACATCGGTCAGAAGCGGCGTTCGAACGCGTTGATAAAAGACTTCGGCGGCGGCCGAACCGTTATCGTCGAGCGAAACATATTCGACCTCGCCGCGGCCTTCTTCGGCCATTTTGTCCAGAAGATGGCGATTGACCGAATTGCCGATCCCGAAACTAAAGACGCGGGCGTTCGGATGTTTTTGAATTTCGGAGAGAATTTCGGCCTCGTTGCCGACCTGACCGTCGGTCATAAAACAGACGATCCGAAGATGTTCCTTCGAACCGCTGGAGTCAAAAGCCGCCCGGATGGCTTTCATCATCTCGGTTCCGCCTCCGCCTCGCTGGCGGTTGAGAAAATCGTGCGCCCGATCGAGATTGGCCCGTGTGGCCGGGACCGGTTTTTCGAACAAAACATTGGTGTCGCCGGCGAAGGTGATGAGATTGAAAGTGTCTTCCGGATGAAGCCCTTCGAGCGACATTCTCATCGCTTCCTTGGCTTTTTCGATCGGAAAACCGGACATCGAACCCGAGGTATCGATGACGAAAACCAGTTCTTTCGGCGTGATGTCCTCGGGGGCGAATCGATCGGGCGGCTGAAGGATCAATGTGAAAAAACCGCCGCGCTCGGCGTCGCGGTGGGCGAGTATCGCGTCTTCGATCCGCCCGCCGGTAACGTCGTAGCGCAGAATGAAGTCTTTGTTGGGGATCGTTTTTTCGTCCCTGAGCGAGACTTTGGCGCTGTCCGATCCCAGATTGAGAGTGTTGACCTGATGAGATTCCGATTCGATCGCCTCGATCGGAACCCCGGCCTCCAGATCGACTTCCAGCGAGATGTCGTGACCGGCCCGCTCTTTGGCCACCGATGGCGAGATCCTGGCCGCATCGTCCGGCTCGGCGGAATCGGGATTGTACCGTTGTCCGATGACCATCGGAAAAACGAATTCGTAGCTTCCGCCCTCGTATTTCAAAGGTTCGACGTAGCTTATTTCAACAACAACCTTTTCGCCGGGCGGTATGTTGGCGACCTGTTGGGTGAAGATGTTCGGACGTTCCTGATCGAGGAGGGAAGCGGTTTTCCCATCGTTTTTGGCCGTTTCATAAACCTCGCGGGCCTCTCCGCGTTCCATGATCTTGCCTTTGACCGTGCGTTCGCCGATCCGCATCGTCATCTGATCGACGGCCGAATTGTTCGGGAGAGGGAAAGTGTAGACGGCTTCGACCGCCTGATCAAAATTATTTTCGAATTCCTGCGTTACGCGAACCCGCGCCAGAAATCCGCTGATCTCGGCCTTGACGTCGGTGTGTTTGAGCGGCGTGAAGCCGAGCGAATCGCCTTTTTTGGTAAAAGCCGAGAGCGAACCCGGCGTTTCGAGGGCGTTTCCGGAAACCGGAACGGCCGAGGGCCAAAAAGTGAAAAAGATGAGGGTTGAAGACAAAAAGATTATGAGCGGCAAGTAGACTTTTCGCATAGTTTTCTCCTAATTTGGACTGCAAAAAAAATTAAACGATTTTTCTGTATGCCGGCGTTCTCTTTGGTGCGTCAACCCGGAAATAGGTTTCTTCGGACGGAGAAAAAAAACGGTTGTTTTTTTTCGGGGTTCAAAAGAAGACGAGCGTAGCTGCACTGATAATTAACTGTAAATTTACTTATCGTTGAGGTTTTGTTAGCAGAACTTTCCTAAATTTGGATTGAGGGAGGCTGATCGATCCGCCCTCGGCTTGGAAAGCCCTCGGAGTTCGAAAATTATGCTGATCATCCGTTTGTTAAAATTCATCGATTCGCTGCTCAATCGCTGGTTGTATCGGAACAATATCTGATCCGGCCGTTTCGGTAAATCGCAGGACCGGTTCGCCTTTCGGGCGACCGGGGCATTTTTTCACTCAAAAAACCGCCCGCCGCAATGTCTGGAAAAAAAACGATTTGTAGTAAGCTAAAGGAAATGGAGCCTTTAGCCAACAGGATCAGACCGCGCGATCTGGACGAATTCGTCGGGCAAAAACATCTGGTCGGGCCGGACCAGCCGCTCAGGCGGGCGTTCGAGCAGAAACATATTTTTTCCTTCGTTTTGTGGGGGCCGCCCGGGACAGGAAAAACCACTCTGGCGCGGATCTATGCGGGAGCGATAGAGGCGGACTTTTACGAACTTTCGGCCGTTTCGGCGGGCAAAGACGACATTCGCAAGATCGTCAACGCGCCGAACGAAAGCGACCGGTCGCGCCTTTTGTTTCTCGATGAAATTCATCGTTTTAACAAGGCCCAGCAGGATTTTCTCCTGCCTTTTGTCGAAAGCGGCAAACTGATCCTGATCGGCGCAACGACCGAAAATCCGAGTTTCGAGATCATTCCCGCCCTGCTTTCGCGGCTTCGCGTTTTCGTTCTCGAAGAACACTCCGACGAAGAGATGGCGGCGATCATCGAACGGACCGGATTTGAACTCGATGAAGAGGCCCGCGACTGGCTGGTCGGCATGGCCAACGGCGACGCCCGCCAGGCCGTGACGATGATCGAAAACACGGCCGAGTTATATGAGAAGGTCGATCGGGAAAACCTCAAAAAAACCTTGCAATCGAAATTTCTCCGCTACGACAAAAAAGGCGAGGAACATTACAACGTCATCAGCGCGTTCATCAAGTCGATGCGGGCCGGGCGGGCGGACGCCGCCATGTATTATCTGGCGCGGATGATCGAAGCCGGCGAAGATCCGAAATTCATCGCCCGCCGGATGGTCATTTTCGCTTCCGAAGACATCGGTCTGGCGCAGCCGACCGCGCTGGTCGTGGCCAACGCGGTCTTTCAGGCGGTCGAGACGATCGGCCTGCCGGAATGCGGGATCAATCTCGCTCACGGCGTCGCTTATCTGGCGAATTGCCGGAAGGACCGTTCCGCTCACGACGCCTACAAAGCGGCGCTCGAAGACGCCCGCCGTCTGGGAAATCTGCCGGTTCCGCTGGGTTTGAGAAACGCTCCGACCAAATTGATGAAAGACCTCGGTTACGGCAAGAACGAGGGAAATGAAGAATCGGACGACCTTTTGCCCCGCAAATTGAGGGGGCGGAGATATTTTGAAAACCGTGATGGGTGAAAACCGTGATAGGTGATGGGTGATGGGTGATGGGAAAGATAGTGATAGGTGATTGGAGAAGACGTTGCAGATGACAGGTAACGGTTGATGGGGAAAACCGTAAGTCTCATCACCCATCACCCATCACGGTTTTAATTACCGGCTTGAGAGCGCCGTAGATCTGACGATACGCCTCGTACGATCGGTTCAAGCGTTCGACCGATGTCTGGACGGGGTCGATCGAGGCGGCCGCTTTGACCGATTTGGCGCAGGCCTCGTCGAGATCCTTCCAATGTCCGGCTCCGACTCCGGCCAGCAATGCGGCTCCGAAGGCCGCTCCTTCGTCGGCCGCGATTGTTTCGACCGTCTGCCCGTAGATGTCGGCCTGGATCTGCCGCCAGAGAGGCGATTTGGCCCCGCCGCCGCCGAGCCGAATGTGGTTGATCGGAATTCCCAATTCTTTGAAGATCTCGAGCGAATCGCGAAGGCTGAAGGCGACGCCTTCGAGTATCGCCCGGACGACGTGCGCTCTGGTGTGTTTGGCCGTCAGACCGACCAGCGAGGCCCGCGCATCGGGATCGATGTGCGGGGTCCGCTCGCCCATCAGATACGGCGTCCAGAGAAGGCCTTCGGAACCGGCCGGGACATTGGCGGCCGCTGCGGTCAACTGGTCGAAACTCTCGTCGGGCGCAAAATTTTCGCGGAACCAGCGGAAGGAAAGACCCGCGGCCTGCGTAACTCCCGTCACGTGCCAGCGGCCGGGAACGGCGTGACAAAGCGTGTGAATGCGGCCTTTGAGATCGATCGAAGGGACATCCGTGACGGCGAAAACGACTCCCGAAGTGCCGATCGTGGCGCTGACCGCGCCGACCTTGACGATGCCCATCCCGATCGCCCCGGCGGCGTTGTCGCCCGCCCCGGCGACGACCGGAGTGCCGGTTTTGAGGCCGATTTCGGCGGAACATTTTTCGGAAACGTTTCCGGTGATCTCGGGCGATTCGAAAAGCTCGGGCAGAATGTCTTCGTTCAATCCGACGGCCGCCATCAGTTCGCTCGACCATCGGCGGTTTCTGACGTCGAGCAAAAGGGTTCCGGAACCGTCGGCGACATCGGTGGCTTTGACGCCGGTGAGACGGAAACGGACGTAATCTTTCGGCAGGAGGACGGTTTTCACCCGCGCCCAGATCTCGGGTTCGTTATCGCGCACCCAGAGCATTTTCGTCAGCGTAAAATTGGTCAGAGCCGGATTGCTGACCAGTTCGATCAAACGTTTCGCTCCGATCATCTCGGTCAGCTCGCGGCATTGAGGGCCGGTTCGCTGATCGCACCAGATGATCGAAGGGCGCAGAACCCGGTCCTCGGCGTCGAGCAGAACGGCGCCGTGCATCTGTCCCGACAATCCGACGGCCCCGATCTCGCCGGCCTCGGTTTTGCCGGTCGCCAGAACGCGGCGGATGGCCTCGGAAGAAGCCCGCCACCAGTCTTCGGGGTGCTGTTCGGCCCAGCCGATCTGCTTGGAGAAAAATGGTTCGTGTTCGACGGTTTCCGAGGCGATGACCGATCCGTCCGCGTCGATCACAACCGCCCGCGATCCGCCCGTTCCGACATCTATTCCGAGAAAATTCATAGGTTTTTAATTTATGACGGGGAATCGTCGATGCATTCCCCGCCAAAAGAAGGGTTTTTTTTCGGGGCGGCCTTTGTTTTTCCGGCTCCCCGAGCGATGGATTTCGGATCAGCGATCTGCTCTTGGCTTTTAATATTCTGCCGTTAGCTTTTTAATAAATCGTTTTACTAATAATTCTCAAGACTTAGTTGCACTACTGAACAAAAGTAGTATAGTATATCTTTCATCTTTAGAGAATTCATTCAAACATAAAAAATTAGACCCTGAAGATTTTGGTTCCTGGATGGCTGTTTTTCAGAATTTCTTGTAGCGAAAAAAAATCGGGTTTATGAGGGAGAACTCAGTTTATGTCAGGCGATAGATTTACCCCGCTCCCCGAACACAAATTCAGTTTCGGGTTGTGGACCGTAGGAAACCGCGGCGCCGATCCTTTCGGCGACCGGGTGCGCGAAAAACTGGATCCGACCGAGATCGTCAAAATGCTGGCCGAGGTCGGAGCCTGGGGCGTCAATTTTCACGACAACGATCTGGTGCCGATCGATGCCAGTGCGGCCGAAAGAGATGAGATCGTCGGGAATTTTCGAAAAGCCTGCGAGGAGAACGGGATCGTTGTGCCGATGGCGACCGTCAATCTTTTCTACGACCCCGCCTTTCGCGACGGCGCTTTTACCGCCAATGATGCGCGCGTCCGGGCGTACGCTGTGCAGAAAACGATGCGGGCGATGGACCTCGGTGCGGAGTTCGGCGCCGAAACCTTCGTTTTGTGGGGCGGACGCGAAGGAGTCGAAACCGACGCCTGCCGCCGTCCCGATGATGCCGTCAAGCGTTTTCGCGAGGCTCTCAATTATTTGTGCGAATACAACCGGGAGCAGGGTTACGGCTACCGGTTCGCGCTCGAAGCCAAACCGAACGAACCGCGGGCCGATATTTATTTTCCGACGACCGGAGCCTATCTGGCTTTTATCGAAACTCTCGATCACAAGGAAATGGTCGGGGTCAATCCGGAAGTCGCCCACGAACATATGCCGGGTCTGAATATGATGCACTCGGTGGCGCAGGCCTGGGAGATGGGCAAACTCTTTCACATCGATCTTAACGATCAGGTTCCGGGTCGTTACGATCAGGACTTACGGTTCGGTTCGGCCAATATCAAAGCGGCCTTCTGGTTGGTCAAATTCCTCGAAGACGTCGGTTACGATAATCCGAGGCATTACGACGCTCACGCTTACCGAACCGAAGATTACGAGGGCGTCAAGGATTTCGCCCGGGGTTGTATGAGAACCTATCTGATCCTCAAAGAAAAGGCGAAACGGTGGAACGAAAACCCGCAGATCAGGGAGATCCTCGACGAGATCGCCGAAACCGACGGTGAAAGTCTGGTCGGGAAATTCAGCCCGGAAAGATCGGCCGGACTTCTGGAAACCGACTTCGACCGGAGAGAGCTGGCTTCAAAGGGATTGAAATACGAAAGACTGGATCAACTGACGATCGACGTTCTGCTCGGGGTTGATTAAAAAAAAATCAGAAAAAAATGAATATCGAAAAAACGGCGTTCCCGAAAAAAGTTTTGACGTTTTTTTTGTGCGCTTTGATGACCGCGGCGGTCTGGCCGCTGAAGATCGGCGCGCAGAATCAGCAACCGCCTTATAAAGATCCGAATCTTTCCATCGATGAACGGGTCAAAGATCTCATCGGGCGGATGACGCTCGAAGAAAAGGTCGCCCAGATGACCAGCCTCTGGTTGGCGAAACCGAACGACAACAGCCGCGTTCCGCAAGAAAACATGCCGTTCGGCGGAGAATTTTCGCCCGCCCTGGCCAAAGAGCGAATGGCGCACGGGATCGGACATTTTGCCCGTCAGCGGGAGACGCGCGACGCCAAAAGATCGGCCGAATATGCCAATGCGGTTCAGAAATGGCTGATCGAAAACACCCGTCTGGGAATTCCGGCCATCTTTCACGATGAGATCCTCCACGGCAACATGGGTCAGGGAAGCACGGTTTTTCCGGTTCCGCTGGCTTTGGGGGCGACCTGGGACACGGATCTCGTTTCCCGCGTTTTTACAGTCGGAGCCCGTCAGGCCCGGATCCGCGGAACTCATCACGTGTTGGGGCCGAACATGGATCTGGCCCGCGATCCGCGCTGGGGGCGAACCGAGGAAACCTACGGCGAAGACCCGTATCTGGCGGCGCGGATGGCCGTAACTATCGTCAAGGCTTTGCAGGGCGGAGCGACCTACGAAAATCCGAAGATCGACGATATGCACATCATCGCCACCGGGAAGCATTTCGCCGGACACGGACAGCCCGAAGGCGGAACCAACATCGGTCCGGTCAATCTGTCGGAAAGACTTTTGCGCGAAACCCATCTGGCCACCTTCGAAGCGGCCGTCAAGGAAGCCAATCTGTTCAGCATCATGCCGGCCTATCACGAGATCGACGGCGTGCCGGTTCACGCCAACCGCTGGCTGCTCGATGACGTTCTCCGGAAAGAATGGGGCTTTCAAGGCGTCATCGTGTCGGATTATTACGCGATGACGCAATTGATGGAACTCCATCACGTGGCCGGAGACAAGGCATCGGCCGCGCGTCAGGCGCTCGAAGCCGGGCTCGACATCGAACTGCCCGACCCGGACGTCAATCTGACTCTGGTCGAACAGGTCAAATCGGGCAAGATCCCCGAATCCCTGATCGATCAGGCCGCGTCGAGAGTCCTGCGCTCGAAATTTCAGGTCGGTCTGTTCGAAAATCCGTACGTCGATCCGGACAAGGCCCTGCGTCTGACCGATACGGCCGAGGATCGCCAACTGGCCGCCGAAGCGGCCCGCAAAGCCATCGTTTTGCTCAGGAACGAGAAAAATCTGTTGCCGCTCGACCGGAGCAAATTGAAATCGGTCGCCGTCATCGGTCCGAACGCCGATCGGGCGCATCTCGGCGGTTACACCGACCCGGACCCGCCGCGTTCGGTCAGTCTGCTCGAAGGAATTAAGAAAAAGGTCGGCTCTTCGGTCAAGGTCAATTACGCCGAGGGGGTCAAGATCACCAAAGAAGGCGGCAACTGGTTCGGCGACACGGCCACCCTGAACGATGAGGCGAGCGACCGCCGTTTGATCGAGGAGGCCGTCAAAGCGGCCCGCGATTCGGACGCCGTCATCTTGTCGATCGGCGGGAACGAGGACACCAACAAAGAGGGCTGGGCGGCGAATCATCTCGGCGACCGCGACTCGCTCGAACTGGTCGGGCGGCAGAACGATCTGGTCAAAGCGGTCCTCGCCACCGGCAAACCGACCGTCGTTTTCCTGACCAACAGCGGACCGCTCTCGGTCAATTACGTGGCCGAGAACGTTCCGGCCATCCTCGAAGGCTTTTATCTCGGCGAAGAAACCGGAACGGCCGCCGCCGATGTCATCTTCGGCGATTACAATCCGGGCGGCAAACTGCCCGTCAGTTTTCCCCGCAACGTCGGACAACTGCCGATCTATTACAACCGCAAACCGACGGCCAAACGCGGCTATCTTTTTTCAACGACCGAACCGCTGTATCCCTTCGGGTACGGCTTGAGCTACACAAAATTCGAATATTCCAATCTTGAGATCGAAAAACCGAAGATCACCGCCGGCGGTTCCACCTTCGTAACGGTCGATGTCAAAAATACGGGAAGCCGACCGGGCGAGGAGGTCGCCCAGATGTACATCCGCGACGAGGTCAGTTCGGTGACGAGACCGGTTTTGGAGCTCAAAGGATTTCAGCGGATCACGCTCAAACCGGGCGAGACCAAACGGGTCAGATTCGAGATCACGCCGGAAAAACTGCGATTTTTCAACCGCGAGATGAAACGGGTCGTCGAACCGGGAATATTTGATATTATGGTTGGCGGAAATTCCAAGGATCTGATCAGCCAAAAGCTGGAGGTGATCGAGTAAACGGCGACAAGTTAACCGTTAATTGTTAGTTGTTAATTGAGAAAGCAAAAGCCAGCTTGTCAATTAACCATTAACAATTAACCATTAACGACTAATTTTGTAAAACAGTCATCAGGAGCAAATAGTATTTTTATGGTAAAAGCAAAAATCATTTTCTACGCGTTTTTGATCTCGGCCTTGTTGCTGACCGGCGCTTGTAACAAAGCGCCGAGCGAAGGCGGAAACACCCCGCCTGGCGGCAAGGATGACGGAAAGATCAAGATCGGTTTTTCGATGGCGACTCTCAAAGAAGAGCGTTGGCAAAAGGACAAGGAGTTTTTCGAAGCCTATTGCAAAAAAGTCAATGTCGAGTGCGTTGTTACGGTGGCCAACGCCAACGCCCAGAAACAGGCCAATGACGTTGATAATCTTTTAACTCAAAAAATTGATGTGCTGATCATCGCCCCGCACGATTCGACTCAGGCGGCCTCGATGGTCGATAAAGCCAAAGCTCAGAACGTTCCCGTTATCAGTTACGATCGTCTGATCAATTCCGACAAGATCGACCTTTACATCTCGCATCAGGTTCCGGTCATCGGCCGGAAGATGGCGGAATACGCTTTGGAAAAGGTCCCGAAGGGAAATTACGTTCTGGTTTACGGAGCTTCGACCGACAACAACGGGATGATCCTCAAACAGGAACAGAACAAGGTCCTGAAACCGGCGGTTGACCGGGGCGACATCAAGATCGTGGCCGATCAGCACGCCAAAGACTGGAAGGCGGACGAGGCCTTGAAGATCGTCGAAAACGCTCTGACGCAGAACAACGACAAGATCGATGCGGTCGTCGCTTCCAACGACGGAACGGCGAGCGGGGCGATCTCGGCCCTGGAAACCAAAGGGTTGGCCGGAAAGGTTCTGGTCACGGGACAGGATGCCGAAAAAGCCGCTCTTCAGCGGATCGCCGAAGGCAAACAGACGATGACCATCTACAAACCGATCAAACCGCTGGCCGAGGGCGCGATTGACGCGGCGATCAAAATCGCCAAAAAGGAAAAATTCGAGTCCGAACCGTTCAAGAGCGAAACCATAGACAAAGAGGTTCCGGCGATCCTGCTGGAGGTCGTGGTGGTCGATAAGGACAATCTGATGGACACGGTCATCAAGGACGGCTGGGCGACCTACGATGAGGTTTACGCCAATGTTCCCGAGGACAAACGTCCTCCGAAGCCATAATTTGAGAAGAGTTTCGGGGCGAGAGCCGTAAAAAGAGTTGGCCCGGCCGGCTCTCTGAATTTATCCGGCACTTTCCCCGGAACTCTCTTTTCCGGATGCTATGAACACACTTTTGGAAATGAAGCACATCACCAAAGAGTTTCCCGGAGTCAAGGCTTTGGACGATGTCAATCTGGATCTTTTCGAGGGCGAATTTCACGCCCTCGTCGGCGAAAACGGCGCGGGAAAATCCACCTTGATGAAGGTGCTTTCCGGCGTTTATCCGTACGGGACCTATGAAGGTGAGATCCGGGTCGAGGGCGAAGAAAAACGTTTTGCCACCATCCGCGAGGCCGAGGAAGCCGGCATCGCCATCATTTTTCAGGAGCTTTCGCTGGTCAAGGAACTGACGGTCGGCGAAAACATTTTTCTGGGCCGGGAACCTTCGAGGTTCGGCGTCATCAACTGGACCGAGATCTATCATAAGTCGGCGGAACTTCTCAAAGAACTGAATCTGGACATCAATCCGCGGACCGAGGTCGGAAATCTGGGAATCGGTCAACAACAGCTGGTCGAGATCGCCAAGGCGCTCTCGCAGGATGCCAAAATCCTGGTGCTCGACGAACCGACCGCCGCGCTGACGGAAAGCGAGGTCGAGACGCTGTTTGAGATCCTGCGGAATTTGAAAAAGCGGGGCGTCGGGATGATCTATATTTCGCACAAACTCGACGAGGTCTTTCGGATGAGCGACCGGATCACTGTCCTGCGCGACGGGCAGACGATTTCGACCGAAAGCACAATGGCGCTCGATAAAGACAAAGTCATTGCCTTGATGGTCGGACGCGAGGTCGGCGACATCTTTCCAGAAACGACGCACGATTTCGGCGCGACCGCCCTTGAGGTCAGGAATCTGACCGCCTACGACCCCGATCATCCGGACAAAAAACTGGTCGATGACGTTTCCTTTTCGGTCAGAAAGGGTGAGGTTCTCGGGATCGCCGGTTTGATGGGAGCCGGTAGAAGCGAGCTTTTGACGGCCGTTTTCGGAGCCTGGAAGGGAAAAAGCACGGGCGAGGTTTTGGTCGAAGGCCAAAAGGTCTCGATCAGATCTCCCCACGACGCGATCAAAAGCGGAATCGGGTTCGTTACCGAAGACCGCAAGCGCTACGGATTGATCCTGGATCAAACGATTATGGACAATTCGACGCTGGCCGGTTTGGATCGGATATCGGGAAAATTTCTGACGCATCGTTCGCGCGAGGTGGTGGCGACCAAGCAATCGATGGAATCGCTCCGCGTCAAGGCCAATTCGCCGATGACCGTTACCGGAACGCTGTCGGGCGGAAATCAGCAAAAGGTCGTTCTCAGCAAATGGCTTTTGATCAAACCGAAAGTTCTGTTTTTGGACGAACCGACCCGCGGAATCGATGTCGGGGCGAAGCAGGAGATCTATCTGGAGATCAACCGGCTTGCCAAAGAAGGGCTGGCGATCGTCATGGTCTCCTCGGAATTGCCCGAGGTTCTGGGGTTGTCGGATCGGATCTTTGTCCTGCACGAAGGGAAGCTGACCGGCCAGTTTTCCAGAGAAGAGGCGACTCCGGAGAAAGTGATGGCGGCGGCGACGGGGCATGCCTAGGCTAAATTTTTAAATGGTTTAGATCGAATAAATTTTTCAGGAAGAACTTATGGCGGAAACAGCTAAATCCAGCAAATTAAAACTGCAAACTTCGGCTCTGCGGGCGTACACAATGCTCGGGGCTTTGGTGATCATCTGGCTTTTCTTTCACTGGCAGACCGGTTCGATATTTCTGACACCCCGGAATTTGTCAAACCTGATGTTGCAAACGTCGGTTACGGGAATCATCGCCGTCGGAATGCTGATGGTGATCATTTCGGGAAACATCGATCTGTCGGTCGGATCGTTATTGGCGTTGGCGGGCGGCATCTCGGCGATCCTTCTGACCGATTACGGTTACGGGCTGGTGCCGGCCATTCTGGCGGCCATAGCCGTCGGAATCCTGATCGGATTTTTTCAGGGTTTTCTGACCGCTTACGCCCATATTCCGGCGTTTATCGTAACTCTGGGAGGTCTGCTCGCCTGGCGGGGGGCGATCAAAGGGATCACGCAGAGCGAAACGATCCCGATCTCCGACGATACTTTCAAGGCCATCGGTCAGCAGTATGTCCCTCCGAGCGCCGGTTGGGTGATAGCGGCGATTGCGATCTTGTTGGTTTTGTATTTTTCCTTCCGAAGAGCTCAGACTCAAAAGGAATACGGTCTGGGCGAAGGGAACTTGTCGGCTCAACTGATCGGGGCTCTGGCTCCGATCGCGGGAATCATTATCTTTATCGTCGTTATGAACTCCTACGCCGGAATTCCGAATCCGGTGCTGATCTTTTTGGCCGTCGCCATGTTTGGTTTCTTTATTACCAACAACACGACTTTCGGGCGTTACATCTACGCCATCGGCGGGAACGCCGATGCGGCGAGGCTTTCAGGGATCAACAATCGGGCGGTCATTCTGGCGGTTTTCGCCATTCTCGGCGCATTCACCGGGATCGCTTCTCTGATTTACACGGCGCGCGTGGCCAGCGCCACACCGGACGCCGGAACTCTTTTGGAACTCGATGCGATCGCCGCCTGCGTCATCGGCGGAACCAGTTTGATGGGCGGACGCGGAACGGTCTTCGGCGCCTGTCTCGGCGCTCTGATCATGGCCAGTCTGGATAACGGAATGTCTCTTTTGAACCTGCCGGACTTTATGCAGGAGTTGATCAAAGGCTCGATTCTGGTGGCGGCGGTCGGACTCGACATGATCGGTCGAAAGTAAAACGCCGACCCGGTTTTTTGAATGGAATGAGGTTTTCGGGCAGGTTTTTTGACGATGTCCGATTTAATCAAAGGATTTTCAGTTTTGGTGAGATTGTGAAACGTCTTGATCTGAGAAAGACAAATGTTGCGCGTTCCAATACGGTCCGCGACATCAACCGACAAATTGTCTTGAACTACGTCCGCGAGAACGGACCTATTTCACGCTCGGACATCGCCAAGAAAACCGCGCTTCAACGCTCGACGATCTCCCTCATCGTTCAGGAACTCAAAGACTTCGGATTGATAAACGAGATTTACGGAGAATCGAGCGGCGGCCGCCCGCCGGTTCTGTTGACCTTGCAGACGATGAAACCGGTCGCTCTCGGGATCGCGATAATGACGGATAAAACGACGGTCGTGACCGGCGATCTTTCGGGAAGGGTCATCGACCGGGTAGAATTTCCCACCGACCCCGATTACCAGATCACTCTGGCAAGGATAATTGATGAATCGAACAAATTCATCAAAAGAAGCGGGGGCAACATCGAAGGAATCGGAATCAGTTTGCCCGGCGTCGTCGATTATTATCGGGGGATAGCTTTTTTCGTTCCGCATTTTAAATGGAGAGATCTGCCGATCGTCAAACAGCTCGAAGAGGCGACCGGTTTGTCCGTCAAGGCGGATAACGACGCCAACGGGGTGGCTCTCGCCGAACTATGGTTCGGACACCAGTCGGAAATCAACGAAAATCGCGACTTTATAACGATTCTGGTAAAGGAAGGGATCGGAACCGGAATCGTTTTCGACGGACAGGTATATCAGGGAAAAAACGGAACCGCCGGCGAGTTCGGGCATATGACGATCGGACAGGGCGCTCCGGTTACATGCGCGACGGGAAGCCGCGAATGCTGGGAGGCTTTTGCTTCGGAAAGGGCCGCGCTGGCAAGATATGCAAAACTGGCCGGTGACAACGGAAGACCGAACCTGAATATCGAACAACTGGTCTCTCTAGCTTTGAAGGGAGACCAGAACGCCCAGAACGCCGTCAAGGAAACGGCTCATTATCTGGGGATCGGCATCGCCAATATCATTCAGGCGATGGGACCCGAATCGATCATTCTGGCGGGAAATATAACCAAAGCCTGGGCGCTGATCGAAGAGGATCTGCGGGTGGCCATCGAAAACTGTATTTGTCGCGAGTATCATTCGACCAGTTTGATCAAATCGAAATTCGGGGACGACTCGAATGTGATGGGTGCCTTGAGCCTCTTTCTGGCATCCAAATTTGCCACCAACGCATTGAACTGAAACTTCCGGAAACTCTTTCTCCGAAAGTATTTGTTGTTTTGGGGAACAATCTGTGCAGGTCCGACATTAGAGCGAAATTTCAGACCGAAAATCTCTCCGACCGAATCGGTGGCGGAAAGCAAAGCAAAAAAAATCGGAAAATAAATCCATATACACGTTTATTTACACAAAATTTCTTGACAATTTAACCGATTTGTAATACCTTTTGTAAGGTCACACAACAAAGTAGTTAAATATTGTTTCCATTTTACGAAGTATTTCTTGAAAAATTGATTTTGCGACGGGTACTTTTGTAAGGTCCTACAACAAAGTCGTCAATAGAAAAATAATTTCCGAAGTGGTTTTGGGATCTCGTTTTTGCATTTTCGCCGGAAAAGCAGAAAAGGGAATCCGCCTAATAATATTTAAACAAATCAAATTCAAGCGATGTCAGTGGTTTATCGTTTAGGAAACAAGTAGATAACGAAGCAATAAACAAGACAATAATCTAAAGTGATAAAATTCGGAGGATTTTCTATGAACAAAGTACATCCTTTTCGAAGCAGAACATTTCATAAGGCCATACCACCGGGAAATGTGGCGTCGAAAATAGGAATAGTGTTGTCATTAATATTTTGTCTTCTCCTTCTTTCGGGTATCGGTTCAGCTCAAACGGTTACCTCGGGACAGCTCTCGGGTAATGTGGTGGACCAAAACGGTGCTGTGATTCCTGACGCTACCGTTACCGTAAGAAGTGTTGACACGGGAGCAGTTCGAACCGTAACGACAAGTGCCGATGGAAACTACACCGTGGCGAACCTGCCGATTGGAACTTATCGCGTAACGGTCAATAAAACCGGCTTTAAAGAAACATCCGTCACCGGCGTTCAGGTCAATGTCTCGAACGTAACCAGACAGAATGTAACCTTGGAGGTCGGAGAAGTTTCTCAGGTCGTTGAGGTGACGGCGGACGCGATCCAGGTTGAAACCCAAACCGGAGCGGTCGGCGAGGTCATCACCGGAGAACAGGTTCGCGAATTGCCGCTCAACGGACGCAGTTTTGTTCAGTTGACGCAATTGCAGCCGGGCGTTTCGGCGGCCAACAACTTCGACGCGAAAAACAAAGGTCTGTTTGCCGGCGTGGACTTTTCGGTAAACGGAAACTCGGCTCAAAGCAATCTGTTCCTTACCGACGGTGCCAATAACAACGATACGGGTTCCAATCGCACCATTCTTTTATATCCTTCGATCGAAGCGATCGCCGAGTTCAAGATGTTGCGCAACAGCTACGGCCCCGAATACGGGCAGGCGGCCGGTTCCGTCATCTCAATTGCGACCCGCGGAGGATCGAACGATTTTCACGGAAGCCTTTTCTATTTCGGACGTAACGACGCTTTGAATTCGACCGAGTTCTTCGCCAAGCGGAACAATCTGGAAAAAGACAAACTCCGCCGCAACGACTTCGGTTTTTCGATCGGCGGGCCGATCGTCAAAGAAAGACTGTTCTTCTTCCTTTCGACTGAATGGAACAAGGAACTGCGCGGTCAGGCGCGATTCGGCCGGGTTCCGACTCAAGCCGAACGAACCGGCGACTTCCGCGAGAGTCTGACCAGAGCGACCTGTGCCCTGCCTCCGATCGGAAACGGTCGTCCGGGTGAAGCGACTCAGGTGATTCCGCAGGCTCAGATCAGTCCGGGCGGCCTTTTGCTCGCCCAATTATATCCTTTGCCGAATCGTGCGTTCGACGGCAACTGTTACAACTGGGCGGAATCGCCCTCTTCGCCGATCGATTTCCGCGAATGGAACGTTCGGATCGACTACAACTTTAACGACAAGCATCAGTTCTTCGGTCGCTATACGGATGACAACTGGACCAACGCCTCTCCGATCCTTCTGGGAGCCGGTTTGTGGGGCGATGATGCTTTTCCCGGAGTTGAAAGCAGTTGGGCGCAACCGTCGCGTCAGGCGGCCTTTAAGCTGACCTCGACTCTTTCGGGCACGGCCGTCAATGAAGTTCAGTTCGCTTATTCGGCCAACCGGATCAACATCGATCCCGGCATCGGCGGCGATCTCAATGCCTCGATCAATCAGAACGTTCCGGGTATTTTCCCTGACGCCAACAAAGTAAACGGGGTCAATCGTCCGCATCCGGTCTTCTGGGGCGGAATTCAACCGTTTACCAGCGGCACCGGTCCCGATCTGTGGACTCAGGCGCCGTTCAGAAATTCGCTCGACATCTACTCCATCCGAGATGATTTCTCCAAAGTTTGGGGAAACCACACGATGAAGATGGGCTTTCTGTGGGATAGAGCCAGAAAGATCGAAGATTCGGGTCCGAACAACGAAACGCCCCAGTTCTGGGGAGCCTGCTGTTCCAACAATTCGGGCAACTATCTGGCCGATATTTTGACGCAGGGTTCGTTCTTCGGCTTTAGCGAAAATGACGTGCAGGCCGTGGGCGACGCGCATTACACCAATCTGGAATTCTACTTCGGCGACACCTGGAAGGCGCGTCCCAATCTGACCGTAGAGTTGGGGGCCCGATACTCGATTTATTTCGAGCCCTACGACGGGGATGATGAGATCAGTTCATTCCTGCCGCAGTATTACGATCCGACCAGACCGGCGTCCGATCCCTGTAACGGATTGGTCGTGCCGAAGGGAACCAATCCCTGTGCCGGCATCGCCGGTGCCAGCACTCCGGTCGAATTTTCCAACCGTTCGTTGAGAGAGAACAATTTCTCCAACATAGCTCCCCGTTTGGGTGTTGCCTGGGATGTTTTCGGCAATGGTAAAACGGCAATCAGAGCCGGTTTCGGACAATTCTTCCTGCGCGAAAGAACCAGTCCGGTATTTGCCGGTTTGGCGCTCAATCCGCCTTTCGTCCGGAACATTGGCGGTCAAAGGACGCTTGACGGTCAAACGGCCGGTCTCGGAGCCGCCTCCAACGGCGCGCCGAGCATTTCGTTCTCTCCGGAAGCCAAAACTCCGTACTCGTTACAGTTTAACGTTTCGGTCGGACAGCAGCTTTGGGAAGGGGCGGCGATTGAGATCGGTTATGTTGGAAACCGCGCCAGAAATCAGCTGACGCACTACAACATCAATACGGTCCTGCCGCAAAATCGGGTGGCCGCGGCCTTTGCCGATCCGAACGACGGAAATGCGGTCAACGCTTTGAGACCGTACAGCAACTTCGGTGCGATTCACCAGTTCGCCCGTGCGGGCCGGGCGAATTACAACTCGCTTCAATTCCTGTTCAGGACGAGATTCCTGAAGAATTCGCAATTCCAAGCCGCTTACACCTTCTCGAGATCACAAGCCGATTTCGGTTTGACCGATTCTTCGGGCGGGGCCAGCAGTTGGGCGGTTTTGGATCCTGACAATCCTGATTCGAGTTTTTCCAACTCCGACATTAACCGGCCGCATATTTTCGTAGCTAACCTGATCTACAATATGCCTTCGCTAAAGGGTTCCAATCCGTTTGTCAAAGCGATTGCCGGAGGCTGGGAGTTGGCGACGATCCTGCAGTTCTCGAGCGGCACTTCTTTGAGTCCGATCCTGAATGCCCAGGGAATCAGAAATTCCAACGGCGTGGCCTTTGCCGGAGGCATTGCGGGGCTCGGAACGAGCGTTCAAAACCAGCGCCCGATCAGGGTCGAGGGTGAACCTTGTACCATTTCGAGTCCGGACGGAATTCAGACGTTCAATCCCAATGCGTTTACGCTCGTCGGATACCGCATCGGTGAAACGATTCCGCAACGCGGCACCTGTCTCGGACCGCCGACCAAGAACGTTGATTTCTCGCTTTACAAGAACTTCAACCCCTCTTGGTTGACGAAGAGCTTCCTCGGAGAAGGCGCCCGCATCCAATTCCGTCTGGAATTCTTTAATCTGTTCGACACGGTTCAGTTCCGCGGCGACAGCGTTCAAGTCGTTTACTATGACGGAAATATCGTTTGCGGAAATGACCCGAACGTTCCTTGTAGTCCGACCAACAATGTGATTACAAGCAGCGGCGTCAACGGCAACTTCGGCCAGGCGGGACGAACCCGCGGCGGTCGTGAGGTCCAATATGCTTTGAAATTGATCTTCTAATTTCAAAGTGTGATTTCAAATCCCAAAAGGTTAGGCTGAGTTTTTCAGCCTAACCTTCTTGTTTGTTTTGGGTTTATGCTATAATCCCCTAAATTTCGTAAAGGATTGCAAAGCGTATCATGACGGCAAAAGTATTGGTATTATTATTACTTTTTACCTCCTTAAATATTTACGCCCAATCCACAAACCCCAGCCAGACCGACGAACTGACACAACATCTCAGCGCCGCCGAGACCTATCAGATCTCGGGCGATCTGACCAACGCCGCCATCGAGAACAAAGCGGTGGCCGGGATCGCTTTGGAAAGATTGGGAAATCTGGCCATCGAAGAGGGTGAGTATCAAAGGGCGGTGCAACTTCTCAGAGAAGCCGCCGACTATCGCGACAATTCTTCGACCCGAACAAATCTGGCCGTCGCTTATCTTCGCCAGGGCGATTTCGAGAATGCCGTCAGCGCGGGGGAATTCGCCGTCAGTCTGGATGAAAAATTCGCCTACGCCCACTATATTTTGGGAAACATTTATTTTACCAAGGGCGATTATGAAAAGGCTTTGCCCCAATTGGAGAAGGTTTTCATTCTGGAGCCCACATTCGATGTGGCCAGGGCGCTGGGGTTAACTTATCTGCACCTCAAACAACTGGAACGGGCCAAGCTTCTATTCGAAGAAATGCAAGTGTCTTTGAAAAAAGAAAGCGCCGATCTGCATATTCTCTTCGGTCAGGCTTTCGAACAGACCAATTATCCGCTGGAAGCCGAACGCGAATTCAAACGGGCGCTTGAGATCAATCCGAAACAGCCGCGGGCGAATTTCTATCTGGGGTATGTCATTCTCCAGCACGGGGGAAGCGAAAGGCTCGGCGAAGCGGCCGCCGCCTTCGAGCGGGAGCTGGCCGTAACGGACGATTTTTACACCAATTTTTTTGCCGGAGTGACGGCCGCTTCGCAAAATGACAACGCCAAGGCGGAAGAATATTTGAAAAAGGCGGTCGGTCTCAATCCGAACAGCGGCGAGGCTTTTCTTTTTCTGGGGCAGGCGCAACTCGAACAGGACAAAGTGGCCGAGGCCGAAAAGAATCTGCGCCGGGCGGTGGAACTGGAAAAAAAGGATGCAAAGGCGGCTTCTCAGGCGCGCCGGACGCATTTTTTGCTCGGCCGCCTTTTGCTCAAGAACGGCAAGACCGAAGAGGCCAAAGCCGAACTGGAGATCGCCCGTCGGCTTCAGCAGGAATCGCTCGATTCGTCGCGCGACGAGATCAACCGGATTCTCGGACAGGTGGTGGCCGATTCCGGGGAAAGCAACAAGAAAAATGTTGAAAATCAACCGAACACAACCGCCGGTGAGGATCTGTCGCCCGAAAGAAAGACCGAGATCAAAAAGTTAAAAAACTATCTGACCGAGGTTTTGGCTCAGGCTTATTACAATCTCGGGGTCGTCGCCTTTCAAACCAGGCGGGTTGCGGAGGCGATCGCCAAATTCAATGCGACCTTGAAGATCAAGCCGGATTTTCCGGGAGTGGCCAGAAATCTGGGAATCATCAATTTCCGGGAAAAACGATTCGCCGAAGCGATCGAGCCGCTCAAAATACAGCTCGATGGTAATCCCGGTGATAATCTGGTCCGGCAAATGCTCGGGGCGAGTTATCATTTTACCGGCGATTACGGCCGGGCGGCGGCGACCCTAAAACCGATCGCTTCGCTCCTCAACAGCGACCCCGAACTGGCTTTTTTCTACGGAATTTCGTTGGTTCAGTTGGAAAAGTTCGATGAGGCAAGACCCGTTTTTGATTCGCTCGCCAACGCCGCTCAGCAAAATCCGAACGGGCTCTATTATGCGGCTCAGGGTTTCATGTATCTGGGGGATTACGAGAGGGCGGTTCGCGAGTTTTCATCCGTTTTGGCTCTTTCGCCGGAAAAACCGAAGGCGAATTTTTTCAAGGGACAGAGTCTGATTCGTCTCAATCGTTTCGACGAAGCGGAAGCGGCCTTTCGGGAAGAACTGAGACTGAATCCGATCGACGAGTCGTCAAAATATCATTTGGCTTTGACCTTGATCGAACGAAAGGAGAGGACGGACGAGGCGATCTCGCTGTTGCAGGACGCCATCCGGCTTAAACCGGGTTACGCCGACGCGCATTATCAGCTGGGAAAAATTTACATCGAAAAAGGAGAAACCGAAAGAGCCATCGAACAACTCGAATCGGCGGTTCGCTCGGACGACCAGAAGGATTATATTCACTATCAGCTTTCGATCGCTTATCGCAAGGCCTCGCGGATGGAAGATGCCACCCGCGAGCTGAAGATCTATCAAAAGCTGAAATCGGAAAGCAGAAAAAACCAATCGCCCATGCCGATGGGGGGGCAACAGAATGTTCCTTAGAGGTAGATCAATCCGGATTTTTTTCGCCGCATTTTTTTCACTCTGCGCCGCGCTCCCGGCGTTCGCTCAGGGCGGGGACAATTCGAGCGCCGAACTGGTCAAATTCGAAAAAAGCATCGAAGCCGGCAAATTTTCCGAGATCGAGCGCAACCTTCTTGATTACGCCATCGCCCATCCGAAGGAGGCCAAGGCTTTCGAATTGTTGGGCCGGATCCGCTTTCGGCAAAATCGTCTGAACGAGGCCAAATCTCTCTTTACCCGCGCTCTGACGCTCGAACCCGGATTGACGTCGGCCCGGCTTAAGCTGGCCGAAACGACCGATCTTTTGGGCGACCGGGACGCCGCCCGCAGTCTGCTTGAGAACATTTCGGAAACGGCCCTGACAAGCGACGAGGTCCGGCTCAAACTGGCCGAGATCTATTTCTCTCTGGAAGATTGTCCGAAGGCTTTGGTCGTGGCCGAAAAACTCTCTCCTTCGATAAAGGATTCAAGAGCTCTGGCGATGAGAGCCGGTTGTTTGATCAAATCGGGCGATCGGGCGGGGGCGGGCGGTTTGATCGTTCCGGCCGGGAAGTTGGGCAAAAGCGAGATGGATTCCGTTCTCGAATTGGCGGAAGTTTTTATCGAATCCGGCATGCCGAAAGAGGCCGCCGAACTTTTGGAAACGGCCGTCGTCAAAGATCCGGTCAACGAAAGGGCTTTGATCTTGCTGGCCAGATCGAAGATTTACCTGAAAGATCCCGCCACTGCCGAAAAACAGATCGCGCAAATCGAAAAACTGAATCCCGCCTCGGACGAATTGCTTCTAATCAAAGGCCTGCTCGATCTGGAACGGGAAAAGCCGTCCGAGGCCCTGGGACTTTTTGAAAAATATCTGGCCCTCAAGCCGGCTTCGACCGATGCCTTGAGTCAGGCGGTGATTGCGGCGATCCGTTCCAATCAGGCCGGAAAAGCCGTCGATCTGGCCGAGGATCTGCTCCGTCTCAAACCCGGTGAACCGGAGTACCTGTATCTTCACGGAGCGGCCTCGCTTCAGGCCGGCCGACTTCCGGAAGCGGAAAGATCGCTGACCGAATTTTTGCGGACCAGACCCGACGACGCGCGCGGCTGTCTGGCTCTCGGGCTGACCTTTGCCGCCCAGCCCGACAAGTTGGAAACCGCCCGCGATCAGCTGCGGCAATGTCTGGAAAAGAATCCCGACAATTACGAGGCCAGATACCAGCTCGGACTTTCTTATAAAACTCAGGGAGAAACGGCCAAAGCCATCGGTTATCTCGAAGAAGTTGTCGCGCAGAAAGGCGATTACGCCGCCGCCTTGCGCGATCTGGGGACGGTTTATCTGCAAAGCGGAGCCGAGACAAAGGCCCGCGCCGCGCTGGAAAAAGCCGTCGCGCTCGACCCGCAGGATGCCGAAACGCATTTTCAGTTGAGCCGGCTTTACAATTTGATCGGCGAAACCGAACTGGCCAAAAAGCATCTCAAGATCTTTCAGGAACTGAAAAATCCAAAACGCACGTTAATGTAATGAAAATTCGCCAACTTTTATCGGTAATCATCTTGGTCTCGGTCTGTTTTGCGCCGGCGGTTTTCGCGCAAAAGGATGACGAAAACGGCTGTTCGGGGCGCAAAGTGCCGCAACTCACGGATATTCTGGATAAAACCGGGATCAAGTTCGTTCACACTTCGGCGCCCGAAAAAAAATACATCGTCGAATCGATGAGCGGCGGGGTTTTGCTGATCGATTTCGACCGCGACGGCTGGCCCGACATTTATTTTACCAACGCTCCGACGGTCGAAATGGCCCTCAAGAAACAAAAGTCGAAAAGCGCCCTCTATCGCAACAACGGCGACGGGACTTTTGCGGACGTTACCGACAAGGCGGGAGTCGGTTTTCCCGGTTACGCGATGGGCGGAGCGGTCGGCGATTTCGACAATGACGGCTGGCCCGACATCTACGTTACCTGTCTCGGGGCGAACGTCCTCTACCGCAACAACGGCGACGGGACTTTTGCGGACCTTACCAAAAAGGCCGGGGTCGGCGACGAACGCTGGTCGGCCGGGGCGACTTTCGGCGATTACGACGGCGACGGTTTTCTCGATCTGGCGGTGGCCAATTACGTCGATTTCGATTTCAACGATCTGCCCGGATTCGGATCACTGCCGACCTGCAAATTCCGCGGCGTTGACGTTCAATGCGGGCCGCGCGGTCTGAAGGGAGCGGGCGACAGCCTCTACCGCAACAACGGCGACGGAACCTTTACCGAGGTTGCCAAAAGCCTCGGAATGGACGATCCGGAAGGTTTTTACGGGATGCAGCCGGTGTGGGCCGATTTCAGCGGAAAGGGCAGGCTCGATCTTTATTTCGCCAACGATTCGACGCCGAATTTTCTTTATCAGAATCAGGGCAAGGGAAAATTCGAAGAGATCGGTTTGCTTTCGGGAACGGCCGTCAGCGGCGACGGTTCGGAACAGGGGTCGATGGGCGTGGCGGTCGGCGATTATCTCCACAGCGGTCGGTTCTCCATCTACGCGACGAACTTCGTCGATGAATACAACACGCTTTACCGAAACAACGGCAACGCCGATTTTACCGACGTTTCATTTACGGCCAAGGTCGCCCAGCCGTCGCGCCCTTACGTCGGTTGGGGGACCGGATTTTTCGATCTCGACAACGACACCTGGCTCGATCTGTTCGTCGTCAACGGCCACGTTTACCCGCAGATGGACGAGATTTCCTCCGGGGCCAGATATCGTCAGGGCAAACTGCTTTTCATCAATCTCGGCAACGGCGAATTCTGCGACGCCACCCGTCAGGGCGGTGAGGTTCTTTCGATCCCGAGGGTTTCGCGCGGCGCGGCTTTCGGCGATCTCGACAACGACGGCCAGATCGACATCGTCATCGGCGATCTCGACGGCGCGCCGATGATCCTCAAGAATGAAGGCGACCGGTCGAACCACTGGATGACGCTCGAACTCGGAGCCGCCGCCGGAAATCCGCTGGCCATCGGAGCCACGGTCAAAGTAACGACCGGCAAGGTCACGCAGATCGAAGAAATTCGCAGCGGGGGCAGTTATCTCTCGCAAAGCGATCTGCGGGTTCATTTCGGTCTGGGCGGAGCGACCAAAGCCGACCTGATCGAGATCCGCTGGAATTCGGGCAAGATCGAAACTCTCAAGGACGTTCCGGCCGACAAGTTTTACTCGGTTCTCGAAGGCAAGGGAATCGTTCCGTTCGAGCAGATCCGCCCCTCTTCCGCCAAAAACAAAAAGTAGAAAAGACGGGGAAACTAATCCGCCGATTGGGCGGGAAACATTTTCGCAAAGGATCGCCTTTGCGGGGAGAACGATCAAAATAAATCGACAAAACTGATGAGGCTTTTTTTCGCGGCAATTATTTTTTCTTTTCTGGCCCAGAACCCGGTTTCGGCGCAGGATGCGCCGATCACGTTCAAGGACGCGTCGGCCGGGAGCGGTCTCGAAGTGTCTCATATTTCGACGCCCGAAAATCGTTACATAATCGAATCGATGAGCGGCGGCGCGGCCGTTTTTGACTGCGATGACGACGGTTTTCTGGATGTCGCCACGGTCAACGGTTCGTCGGTCGAAAACTTCAAAAAGGGCGGCGATCTGTTCGTTTCCCTGTACCGGCAAACGGACGTTTCCAATCCCAAAACCCTCAAATTCGAAAACATCACGTCCGGAGCCGGACTCGATCGCAAAGGCTGGGGAATGGCCGTAACGGCGGTCGATTTCGATAACGACGGCAATCTGGATCTGTTCGTTACCGGTTTTTCGGGAAACGCCGTTTACCGGGGAAAAGGCGGTTGCCGGTTTGAGGACGCGACCGAAAAAACGGGCCTTCGCGGAGAGGGTTTTCAGACCGGCGCGGCCTGGGCCGATTACGACCGCGACGGGGATCTGGACGTTTTCGTGGCCGGATACGTTTCGCTCGATCTCGATAATTTGCCGGTTTTCGGCAGTTCGCAGACCTGTTCGTTTCAGGGCATCAGAGTCCAGTGCGGCCCGCGCGGCTTGCCGGGCGAAAGGGATTATCTCTATCGCAACAAGGGCGACGGAACCTTTGAGGAAGTGGCGGAAAAAAGCGGCGTCGGCGACCGGGAAAAATACTACGGTCTGGGCGTGATCTGGGGCGATTACGACGATGACGGCTGGCCGGATCTTTATGTCGCCAATGACGGAACGCCCAATTATCTTTACAAAAACAACCGCGACGGAACCTTTGCCGATGTCGGTTTCGAGACCGGCACCAGCTACAGCGGGGCCGGCGTCGAACAGGGTTCGATGGGCGTCGATTGGGGCGATTACGACGGCGACGGAAGACTCGATCTGTTTACGACCAACTTCGACGGCGAACACAACACGCTTTACAGAAACCTCGGATCGAAGGGGTTTTTGGACGTTTCGGCCGAATCGAGGATCGGCCAGCCGGGGCGCCCCTACGTCGGTTGGGGCACGGGATTTGTCGATTTCGACAACGACGGCCTGCTCGATGTGCTGGTCGTCAACGGCCACGTTTACCCGCAGATAGAATTCGCCAAAAGCGACAAACAACAGGGATTTCGCCAGCAATTCCTGTTGCACCGGAACTTGGGTAACGGCAAATTCGAAGATGCGACGGCCACGTCCGGTTTGCGGGGGTTGCCGCTTCTTTCCCGCCGCGGCGCGGCTTTCGGCGATCTCAACAATGACGGGCTGATCGACGCCGTCATCACCAATCTGGGGGAAAAACCGACCGTTTTGCTCAACACCACCGCGAACAAAAACAAAAGCCTTCTGGTCAAACTGAAAGACGGGAAAAACCGCGACGCGATCGGCGCCCGTCTGACGCTAAAAACCGATAAGCGGACATTGATCGGAGAGGTTCGTTGCGGGTCAAGCTATTTGTCGCAGAACGATTTCCGGCTTCATTTCGGCCTCGGCGACGGCGAGAAGATCCAATCCGTTCAGGTTCGCTGGAGCGACGGGAAAACCGAAAATTTAACCGGTTTCGAAGCTGACAGGATCCTGATTGTAACGCGCGGGAAAGGAATTACGGCGACGACCGGTTTTCGTTAAAAACGGGGCGATAAATCTTTCCCCGATCATCGAAACGGGCGGACTTTTATTGCCTCATACAACAAAGTCTTATAAAATGTATCGTAACTTCCGAAACTTTTTTTATGGTGTTTTTGAAGGCTTTCATTAAGAAGCTGATCGAATCCATTGAGGTAAATAAAGATGAAAAAATTAATTCTTTCTGTTTTGGTGCTTTTCGCTTTGGCGATATTTTCAAATATCAACGCTCAGGAAACGCCCCCCGGAGCGGGTGATTCGGATCTGCGGGATAACGATATCCGATTGCGTTCCAACGAACTTGAGCGGATCAGGCGCGATGCCCATAAAAGCGACAACTCGGCAAGCCTGATGAACTCCGAGATCGACGCCAAATATCCGCAGATCAAGGAAGACTTCGAAGGGATGCAGATCACACAGGCGGCGATCATCAAAGCCTATACGACGGGCGAAAAGCCGGATTACAAAACGATCGAAGCTTCGGCTCAGGAATTGAAGGCTAAAGCCAAACGGCTCGAATCGAACCTGTTCTCGTCCAAAATGGAAACGGACGACAAAGATTCGGCGGATAAGGAGAAAAAGACGAAAAGCGTCAGGAATCTGATCGTCGAACTCGACAATGCCATCGGCCAGTTTGTTTCCAGCACGATGTTCCAGAATCTAAGGGTGGTCGATCCGGAAGTGGCCAAAAAAGCGCAGAGCGATCTGGTTCTTATTATGGATCTGAGCGATCAGCTTTCCAAAGAAGCGGATAAAATGAAATAAATTCCGGCGGGCATTTGAACGAGCGATGAACCGGACATGATCGCCGGAAGACAGAGTTCTTTCCGCCGATCAATGGCCCATTGCTTTTTACAAAACGGAGGCAAACGAAAATGAAACGAATAATCTGGTGGACGTTTGGTTTTATTCTTTTTTCAGCCTTCAAAATCGCCGCTCAGGGCCCTCCGCCTCCGGCCCCGGTCATCGAGACGGACATGCGTCAGAACACGATCAAGATGCGTTCCATCGAACTGGAACGCATCAAGCGCGAGGCCCACAAGGCCAATCCGCCCGAAAATAACCAGGAACGGGAGATCAAATTCGCCGCGATCAAGGAGGATTTTGAGAAAATCCAAAAATTGCAGGAATCGATCGTCAAAACCTATACGACGGGCAAAGAAATAAACTATCTCAAGATCGGGGAAATGGCGGCAAATATGAAAAAAAACGCCCTCAGGCTCGAAAACAACCTGTTTGATGTCAAACCCGATCAGCTTGAAGAAAAAGAACACCGAGGGCGAAAAAGCGTCCGGGATCTGATCATCGAACTCGATGATGTGATCGGTAAATTTGTGGGTAATCCGATTTTTCAGAACACCAAAGTCGTTGATCCGAAAGCCTCGGAAGATGCCCGGACGGAACTGGAGAAGATTCTGTTTTTAAGCGAGGCGCTTTCGCAGGAAGCCAAAAGAATGTGACCTGCCCGGAATGGCGGGGGTTTTTTGTCGGGAGGCGGGAAGAATTATTCCCGCCTTTTGTTATTTCAATCGGGCCGCTCAAAAAAAAACGAGAGGAGTGGGGGAGAAATCTATGATCGAAAAAGTGCGCTGGGGCGTTTTGGGAACGGCCAATATCGCGGTTAAAAAAGTTATTCCGGCGATGCGATCGGGCAGGTTTTGCACGATCGCGGCAATCGCTTCGAGAAATGCGGAAAAAGCCGGGCGGGCGGCCGGAACTCTCGGAATTCCGAAATCTTATCCCTCTTATCAGGAGCTTTTGAACGATCCGGAGATCGAGGCCGTTTATATTCCTTTGCCCAATCATCTGCACGTCGAATGGGCGAAGCGGGCGGCCGAGGCCGGCAAACATGTGTTGTGCGAAAAACCGATCGGATTAAACGCCGCAGAAGTGAGGGAATTGATCAAGGTCAGAGACCGGTGCGGCGTAAAGATCGAAGAGGCTTTTATGGTTCGGACTCATCCGAAATGGCTCTCGGTCCGCGATCTGATCCGGTCGGGTCGGATCGGCGAAGTTCGGGCGATCACGGGTTTTTTCAGCTATTTCAACGACGATTCGGAGAACATCCGCAACAAATTGGAGATGGGCGGCGGCGCTCTGATGGACATCGGCTGTTATCCGATCAACATCTCGCGCTTTATCTTCGAAGATGAGCCGCGCAGAGTTTCCGGTTTGATCGAACGGGACCGGGAGACGGGGATCGACAAACTGACCTCGGCGATGCTCGATTTTCCGCAGGGGCATTCCGCCTTTACCTGTTCCACAAGGCTGGTGCCCTATCAGAGAATGCAATTTTTCGGAGAAAAGGGGCGGATCGAGGTTCAGATCCCTTTTAACATTCCGCCGGAAACGCCGACCGAGATTTTTATCGATGACGGCGAGGACCTTTACGGCCGGAACGTGGAGACCATCCGGTTCGATGCGGCTGATCAATACACCATTCAAGGCGATCTGTTTTCGGAAATGATCCGCGAGAATTCCGATCCCGCCATTTCTCTGGAAGACTCTTTCGCCAACATGGCCGCCATCGAAGCGGTTTTCCGTTCGGCCGAAACGGGCGACTGGGAAAGACCGGAAAGCCTGTAGAATTCTCTGCAAAGTGAATTTCGCAAGCCCCGGTCTTTATTTTGCTCAGCTTAACGGGGCGAGATCACGACGTAATCACGTCCCCGGTAGAATCGAATGCCGTTCTCCTCGGTGGCCATCATCAAAGGGGTCGGCCGCTTCAGGCCTTTATCACTGGAGGTCGAGGCCGATTTGATCTTGTTTCCGCCCAGATCGTAAAGATTGACCTTGCCGTCCTTGGAAAATCCGAAACCGTAGGCCCCCACATCGAGGGTCTGATCGCCGAAATTGACGGGCGAATCGGTGATGAAAAACCCCTCGTAAAATCCCTGAATTTCGGTCGAATAACCGGAAACATCAACCAGTCCGGCGACCAGATAGCGCTTTTCGCCCAGTTTGGCCGCGGCCGAATTGCGCATCTGCGTTCCGGCGCTGAGACCGGCGAAATAAAAGCTGGTCGGGACGACCGCCTTTATTTGGTCCTTGCCGCTGAGGACCTCAAATCCGGTTTTTTCCTGAGCCGATGCGCTCTGACCGAAAATCAAAATTGCCGCCAGGAAAAAGATGCTCAAAAGGGAAGTTTTTTTTATTGAATTCATATATTTACCACACAAAGAAAATTTGATTGTTTTCGATTAAATCTGAAGGAAAATAAACTTTTCGTCCGTTTTGGTTTTTTATAGCATATTTTTGACCCGACATAAAACAAAACCGTCGGACGGTGGTGATTCCGGTCTTTCCGACCGGCAAAGAGTTACTTGTGAAGGAGCGATCTGATCTTCCCGAACGATCACCGGAGATACTTCTGAAATTCAATAACTGTCAACGCTTTAACCATTTACTTAACAATTTCTCTTGAAGATTTCGCCAATATAAAATAAAATGTCTGAAATCTTTCAGTTCAAAAAATCTTAAGGAAAATCCGGAAAAAATGAAAATAACTACATCTTTGTTAGTAATAGCCACTTTTTTTTCTACCTTTTGCATACCACTACAACAAAGTCTCGCCTTTACCCGAAAAGGCGATGCGGCCGCTCAAAAGGACGTCGCCGACAGTCAGGCGTATTTTCGTCAGGCGGCGCAAAGACCGAAATTGCGGGATTATTCGAAGGAGATCGCCGCGCTGATGCAAAAGATGACGCTCGAAGAAAAGGTCGGACAAATGACCCAGTTGGAAATCGGACAGATCACTTCGGGCGGCGATTCGAACATCGAGATCGACCCGGCCAAACTCAAAAAGGTCGTCGAAGATTACAAGGTCGGTTCGATCCTCAACGTCAACGGACACGCTTTGACGGTCGATAAATGGCATCAAATCATCGGCGCCATTCAGACTTCGGCCGCCAAAACGCGTTTGAAAATCCCGGTCATCTACGGGATCGATTCGATCCACGGAGCCAATTACATTCGTCATTCGACGCTGTTCCCGCAGGAGATCGGAATGGGAGCGACCTGGAATCCGATTTTGATGGAGCGGGCGACCGAGATCGCCGCGATGGAAACCAGAGCGGCCGGGATCCCGTGGAGCTTTTCTCCGGTTCTTGACGTCGGCCGCCAGCCGCTCTGGCCCCGGTTCTGGGAGACTTTCGGCGAAGATCCTTATCTGGCGACGGTCATGGGGGTCGCTTTTGTCCGCGGTCTGGAGGGGCAGAACGTCGGTTCCGATCAGCACGTTGCTTCCAGTCTCAAGCATTACGTCGGTTACAGTTTTCCGCTCAACGGCCGGGATAGGACATCAGCGTGGATTCCCGAACGCTATATGCGCGAGTATTTTCTGCCGCCTTTCGAGGCCGCCGTTCATGCCGGGGCGCGCACCATCATGGTCAATTCGGCCGAGGTCAACGGCGTTCCCGGACACATCAACAAGCATCTTCTGACCGACATCCTGCGGGGCGAGATGAAGTTTGACGGTTTCGTCGTGTCGGACTGGGACGACATCAACAAACTGGTCTCGCAATGGAAGGTCGCACCGGATACCAAGGAAGCGACCCGGATGGCCGTCATGGCCGGGATCGACATGAGCATGGTTCCCTACAACCTCAAGTTCGCCGACGAACTGGTCGAACTGGTCAAGGAGGGCAAGGTTCCGATGTCGCGGATCGACGAGGCCGTCGAACGGATTCTGCGGGTCAAATACGAACTCGGTCTGTTCGACAAACCGATGCCCGATCCGGCCTTAAAATCCAATTTCGGCAGACCCGAATACGCCGAAGCCGCATTGGACGCCGCCCGCGAATCTCTGGTTTTGCTCAAAAACGACAACCGGGTTTTGCCGTTGGCGAAGAACAAAAAGGTTCTGGTAACGGGGCCGACCGCCGATTCTCTGGTCTCGCTCAACAACGGCTGGACCTACGTCTGGCAGGGATCGGAACAGTCGCTTTATCCCAAGGATAAAATGACGATCCGGCAAGCGGTCGAGAAAAAGGTCGGAAGCGGCAACTTTAAGTTCGTTCAGGGAACAAAAATCGTCGCCAGGGCCGGAGCGCCGATCAACGTCACCCCGACCGACGTCAACGAGGAGGTCAACGTCGGCGAAGCGGTCGAGGCGGCGAAAAATTCCGATGTCATCGTCTTGTGTCTGGGCGAAGGCTCTTACACGGAAACGCCCGGCAATATCACCGATCTGACGTTGCCGGAAACCCAGCTCAAATTTGCCGAAGCGATCCTGGCCACCGGCAAACCGGTCGTCGCCGTTCTGGTCGAAGGCCGGCCGCGGATCATCGGCCGGATCGCCGAACGTCTTCCCGGCATTCTGCTGGCGCTCAATCCGGGCAATGAGGGCGGGCAGGCGGTGGCCGACGTTCTGTTCGGCGATTACAACCCGAACGGAAAACTGCCGTTCACCTATCCGCGAACGCCGAACAGCGAACTGACCTACGATCACAAATTGTTCGAGGTCGAGGAAACCAATTTCGGCAACACGGCCTTTGCCCCGCAATTCAAGTTCGGCCACGGTTTGAGCTACACCGATTTCGCTTACAGCGATCTCAAACTGAGCCAGAGCAAAATGTCGATGAACGATCAGATCACCGCCACCGTAACGGTCAAAAACACCGGGCAGAGGGCGGGCAAGGAAACCGTCATTCTCTATGTCAGAGACGAGGTGGCGACGATCTCGCCGGCCGGCAAAAGGGTCCGGCGATTCGCCAAGATCTCGCTCGATCCCGGACAGAGCAAGACTTTGTCTTTCACCCTCGGCAAAGACGATCTGTCGTTTATCGGGATGGATAACAAACCGACGGTCGAAGCGGGCGAATTTACCGTTATGATCGGCGATCTGAGCGGTAAGTTCACGCTCGAATAAATCCGGAAAGCGCCCCGATCTTTCGGTCGGGGCCGCGTCTTTTTTCGGTTGAGGTCATGATGAAATTGAAAATTCAAATAATTATTCTGGCGATTGCGTTTTCCGCCATTTCGGCATCGGGTCAAACCACGGCCCAGGAGCGGGCCGAACGGATGAGGGCGGGGATGAATCTGTCATATCTGGATAATTACTGGCTCGGAACCAAAGAGAAGAATTTCGCCGATTTCGTCAAACCGAAAGAGGCCGCCAAACGCGAAAAGATGATGGCCGACATCGCCCGGGCCGGGTTTAAAACCGTCAGGATCCCGATTGATTTCGGGGCCTGGGCGAGTCTGGAAAAACCCTATCGCTGGAACGAGCGGAACGGACTGGAATTCGCCGATAAGTTCGTCAAATGGGCTTTGGACAACAAACTCAACGCGATCGTCGATCTTCATCACGTCGAGTTTAACGGTTCGGTTCCGGGGGCGGACGCGACCGACAGGGTCGTCTGGCTTTGGAGGCGGATCGCCGAACGTTACAAAAACACCGATCCCGAACGTGTTTTTTTCGAGATCCGCAACGAACCGCACGACATCGCCGCCGCCGATTGGCGCGAGCAGGCCGAGCGGGTCATCGCCGCCATCCGCCGGATCGCTCCGCGCCACACTCTGATCGTCGGTTTTCACGATTGGAATTCGCGGCAGGCTCTGATCGAATCCGAGCCTTTTAAAGACGAAAACATCATCTATACTTTTCATTATTACGATCCGTTCATCTTTACCCATCAGGGGGCGACCTGGTCGGCTCCGGGATTGCCCGAATTAAGAGGTGTTCCTTTTCCGTTTTCCAAAGAAAAAGCGATCGAAACGCCGGAAACCGGGCGCGGAAAATGGGTCGGGGAATTGGTCAAATCGTATCAGCGGGACTCGGACGCCGGAAAGATGCTTTCCGATCTGAGGGCCGCCAAAAACTGGTCGAAGAAAAACGGCGTTCCGATCTTTCTCGGCGAATTCGGCTCTTTCACCCGATACGCTTCCGAAGAGGATCGTTGCCGACACGCCGAGGCGGTTTACGGCGCGCTGGGAAAACTGGACATTCCGAACGCCTGGTGGGAATGGGACGGCAGTTTTAATATGTTCGAGAAAGGGACTGACAAGATAGCAGTTTGTATGCGGCGGGCGATAGAATTGTATACGAAAAAATAAACGGTTTTGGATTTTGGATCATTTGGCGAAATAGTTTATCGGTCCTTCAAGAAAATTTATGGAAAAAAATTTTATCGGGAAAATTCGGGTTTTATTTTGTTTGGCGATGGTTTATGCCTTTTGCGCCTTTTTTGTCTGCGGACAGGATATGTCTTCAAAGCAAATTGATCTGATGCCGGTGCCGGCGAACATCGATTGGAAAGACGGCCGACTCAATCTAACCAAAGATTTCAGGGTGGCCGTCAAAGGGCCTGCGGACGAGCGTTTGAAAAATTACGTTTTTCGCGTCATGCGCCGTCTCGAAGGGCGAACCGTCATGTCCTTTGCGCGGGAATTGGCGACCGACGGGGCGGGCGCACAGCTTTTGATCGAAACGCAAAGCGCCGCCCCGGCGGTTCCGAAACTCGGCGACGACGAATCTTACCGGCTTGAGATCGACGGCGATCAGGCCAGATTGACGGCACCGACCGGCGTCGGTGCGATGCGCGGTCTGGAAACGCTTTTGCAACTCCTGAAAGGCGACCGGGAAGGGTTTTATTTTCCGGCGGTTTCCATCAACGACCGGCCGCGTTTTGCCTGGCGCGGGCTGATGATCGACGTCGCCCGCCATTATCAGCCGATGGAGGTCTTAAAACGGAACATCGACGCGATGGCGGCCGTCAAACTCAACGTTCTGCACTGGCATTTGACCGAAGATCAGGGGTTTCGGGTCGAGACCAAAAAATATCCGAAGCTTTACATGATGGGATCGGACGGTCTTTTTTTCACTCAGGAAGATGTCCGGGAGGTGATCGGTTACGCGGCCGACCGGGGAATCCGCGTGATGCCCGAATTCGATATGCCGGGACACGCGACGGCCTGGGTCGTCGGGCATCCCGAGTTGGCGAGCGCTCCCGGTCCCTATCAGATCGAACGGAATCCGGGAATTTTCGATCCGACGCTCGACCCGACCAAAGAAGGAACCTATAAATTGCTCGACGGTTTTCTGACCGAGATGGCCGGACTTTTTCCCGACGCCTATATGCATATCGGCGGCGACGAGAACGAGGGCAAACAGTGGGACGCCAATCCCGAGATCCAGGCCTTTATGAAGGAAAAAGGCATCAAGGACAATCACGGATTGCAGACATATTTCAACAAAAGGGTTCTGCCCATTTTGCAGAAAAACGGCAAGATCATGATGGGCTGGGACGAGATCTTTCAGCCCGATCTGCCGAAAGACATCGTCATTCATTCGTGGCGCGGGCAAAAAGCCCTGGCCGAAGCCGCTCAAAAAGGCTACCGAGGGGTTTTGTCGAACGGTTATTACATCGATCTGATGCAGCCGGCTTCGGATCATTATCTGGTCGATCCGCTGCCGGCCGACACGACCTTGTCGGCCGAGGAACAAAAGAGAGTTCTGGGAGGCGAGGCGACGATGTGGAGCGAGTGGGTTTCGCCCGAGACGATCGATTCGCGGATCTGGATGCGAACGGCGGCGATCGCCGAAAGGCTCTGGTCGCCGCAATCGGTCCGCGATGTGGACGATATGTACCGACGGCTGGAAATTCTCAGCCCGCAACTCGAAGAACTCGGCTTGACGCACAGAAAGAACCGGGCGATGCTGCTTCGCCGTCTGGTCGGAGGCCGCGACATCTCGGCCCTGCAAACGCTGGTTTCGGTGATCGAACCGGTCAAACTCTACCGGCGTTATCAACAGCGCCCGCAGACCATGCTCGACCCGCTGACGGGATTGATCGACGCGGCCGGGGCCGACGCTCCGGGCGCCCGGAAATTCAACCGGACGGTCGCCGAAATGCTCTCCGGAGGAAACATTTCCGCCGACGGGGAAATGTTGCGGATGACCTTTATCGATTGGCGCGATGCGGGAACCGAACTCGGCCCCGTCATCGAAGGCGCGCCCGCTCTGCGCGAGGCCGGGCAACTGGCGGTTGATCTCAGGAATCTTGGCGAGATCGGTCTGGAGGCGGTTTCGTATCTGGAAAAGGGCGTTCGCCCGAGCGCGGAATGGCGCGATGCGAAATTAAAGACGCTCGAAGAGATCGCCAAACCAAAGGCGGCGCTGGAATTTGTCGTCATCGAGAACATGAAAAAGCTGGTTGAGGCGGCGTATCAGAAATGAGTTTTGAGTTGAATGTTTTGGCGAAAAAAACTCAAAATTAAAATTTACTAAGGGGTGTGATGAAAAAATCAGTTACGGCGGGAATCGATATCGGGGGCACCAAGATCGCTCTGGCCCTTGAAAATCCGGCGGGCGAAAGGGTCGCCTCGCGGCGAGTTCCCACTCAGGCCGATCTCGGACCCGACCGGGTTCTCTCCAACATCCATCGGGCGCTGGAAGAGATGCTGGCCGAAACTCAAACCGAACCGGTCGCCGTCGGGCTCGTTTCTCCCGGTCCGATCGACATCGAGCGGGGACTGGTTCTGTCGCCGACCAATCTGCCGAATTGGGACGAATTTCCGATCGTGGAACTGGTCGAAAAAAAACTCGGCGTCCCGGTCATCTTCGACAATGACGCCAACGCCGCCGCGCTGGGCGAATATTTCGAAGGCGCGGGCAGAGGATTCCGGGACATTTTCTACGTTACCATCTCGACCGGCATCGGCGGGGCGATCATCCTCGACGGACAGCTTTATCACGGCGTCGGAGCCGGGGCCGGAGAGTTCGGGCATTCGATCGTCGATCCCGACGGGATCATCTGCGGATGCGGAACGCGCGGGTGTCTGGAAACGATCGCTTCGGGCAGGAACATCGCCCGCCGAACGCGCGAGAAACTGGCCCGGTCGGACGGAAACAGTCTGATCTGCCAATTGGTCGCCGGGCCCGACGAGATCACGACTCAGGCGGTCGTCGAGGCAGTCAGGGCGAACGATCCGGTCGCCACCGAGGTTTGGAATGAGACCGTTTTTTATTTGGCCGTCGGGATCGGCAACGCCATTACCATTCTGGCTCCGGAAGCGGTCGTCATTGGCGGCGGCGTGACGGCGGTCGGAGACCTTTTGTTCGAACCGCTCGGAAAACAGATCACTAAGAACGTCAACAACGCTCCGATCGAAAAGATCAAGATCTTAAAAGCCTCGCTCGGCAGTCAGAGCGGAGTTTTCGGAGCTTTGCGGATGGCCCGTCAGGGTTTGCAGAAAAGGGGAGTGCATTTTGATGCGAACCGGATCATCGGAGTATGAATGAATAAAAAACATCTGAAGTTTTCGCTGACAGTCCTTTGGTTAATGATCACAATGCTCGGCAGTTCGGTCATCGCCGGGCAGGTCCGGACCAGAAAATTCGCTTTTAAGGACGAGTTCAACGGCCCGGCCGGGTCGGCCATCGATACGTCGAATTGGACGGCCGAAACCGGCGGCGGGGGTTGGGGAAATCAGGAATTGCAGTATTACACCGACACGGTCCAAAACGCGTATCTCGACGGCAACGGCTCTCTGGTCATCAAAACCGTAAAACTCACTCCGCCGCTCACCCTGACCTGCTGGTACGGCCCCTGTCAATACAGTTCGGCCCGTTTGATCACGAAAAAGAAATTCGATCTCAAACACGGTCGTTTCGAGGCCCGCATCAAACTGCCGCGCGGACAGGGAATCTGGCCGGCATTCTGGATGCTCGGCAATGACATCGACCAGAATTCCTGGCCCCAATGCGGCGAGATCGACATTATGGAGAACATCGGCCGCGAGCCCTCGACGGTTCACGGAACGATCCACGGCCCCGGTTATTCGGGAGCCAACGGCATCGGGGCGTCTTACAATCTTCCCGGCAATCCGGTTTTCGCCGACGATTTTCACGTTTACGCCGTCGAATGGTCCGAGAACAAGATCCGCTGGTACGTTGACGGAAAACTGTATCAGACCGTAACTCCGAAAAATCTGCCGCAGGGCGCACAATGGGTTTTCGAACATCCGTTCTTTATCATTCTCAACGTGGCGGTCGGCGGTCCGTGGGGCGGTCCTCCAAACGAAACGACCGTTTTCCCGCAGGAGATGCTGGTCGATTACGTTCGCGTCTCTTACCGGAGATAAAGGGTTTTCGGAATCCGGAGGCGGCTTGCCTCCGGCGCGAAAAGATGCTTTTCCCGGCGTCCGGGGACGGTTCTGAAGAACTCTGAAAAATCAGAAAGGTTTTCATGCTTAGAGGTAATTTCGAAATGAAATTTATTTGGGTCGCTCTCGCTACGGTTTTTTTTATGGCTTTGAACATCAACGGACAGACCAACGCTTCCAAAACCAAAATACCGCTCAATGACGGGTGGAGGTTCCGGCAGGCCGGGAAAACCGAATGGCATCCGGCCGGCGTGCCGGGCGTCGTTCAGACCGATCTTTTGGAGAACAAACTGATCGAAGATCCGTTTTACCGCGACAACGAAAAGAATTTGCAGTGGATCGGCAAAACGGACTGGGAATATGAGATGACCTTTCAGATCTCGCCGGAGACGATGCGGCGCGGTCGGCTCGAACTTTTGTTCGAGGGGCTCGACACCTACGCCGAAGTCTTTCTCAACGATCGGAAAATCCTCGATGCCGACAATATGTTTCGCCGCTGGCGGGTCGATGTCAAAGATGCGGTCAGGTCGGGCGAGAACGTTTTGCGGATCAAATTCCGCTCGCCGATCAACGAGGTTCTCCCGCATATGAAAACGCTCGGTTACGAGTTGCCGGCCTCGAACGATCAGGGCGAAAAAACCAGTCCCTACACGCGCAAAGCGCCTTATCAATACGGTTGGGACTGGGGGCCGCGGTTCGTTACCAGCGGGATCTGGAAACCCGTCTTTCTGGAAGCTTGGGACGACGCCCGGATCGAGGACCTGCACATCAAACAAAACAAATTATCGAAAGAAAACGCCGATCTGACGGCCGTTGTCGAGGTCATCGCCGCCGCGGATGCGGAAGCGACCGTCGAGGTCGAGAACAAAACCGACGGCAAAACCGTCGCGGCCAAAAAGGTTCAGCTTAAAAAAGGCGTCAATCCGGTTCCGCTCGATTTCGCCGTCAAAGATCCGCGCCTCTGGTATCCGGTCGGACTCGGCGAGCAGGCGCTTTACGATTTCACCGCGAAACTGAAGATCAAGGACCGGGCCGTCGATGAGAAAAAAACGCGGACCGGTCTGAGGACTTTGGAACTGAGACAAAAGCCCGATCAATGGGGCAAGAGCTTTACCTTCGTCATCAACGGAATTCCGGTTTTCGGCAAGGGCGCCAACTGGATCCCGGCCGACAGCTTTCCGACGCGAGTTACAAAAGAGCGCTACCGCCATCTGCTGGAGTCGGTCCGCGACGCCAATATGAACATGGTTCGCGTCTGGGGCGGCGGCATTTACGAGGACGATTATTACTACCAACTGGCCGATGAACTGGGGATCCTTGTCTGGCAGGATTTTATGTTCGCCTGCAGCATGTATCCGGCCGATCGGGAGTTTCTGGCCAACGTCCGGCAGGAGGCGATCGACAACGTCAAACGTTTGCGGGATCATCCTTCGATCGTCCTCTGGTGCGGCAACAACGAGGTCGAAACGGCCTGGAATCACTGGGGCTGGCGCCAGCAACTGCCGGATCACATCTGGGACGATTATCTGAAGATATTCTCCCGCCTGTTGCCCGAGGTGGTCGAAGAATACGACCCGGAAACGCCTTACTGGCCGAGTTCGCCGAGTTCCAATTATCAGGAGGACTCCGATTCGCAGAAGATCGGCGACGTCCATTACTGGGGCGTCTGGCACGCATCTCTGCCGTTCGCCGAATACGAGAAACAGTTTCCACGCTTTATGAGCGAATACGGTTTTCAATCGTTCCCCGAACCGGAAACGGTTCGGTCCTACACTCTGCCGGAAGACCGCCAGAGCATCGAAGCGCCCGTCATGCTGGCTCATCAGCGACATCCGCGCGGCAACCAGCTGATCCGCGAATACATGTTGCGCGAATACGTCGAGCCGAAGGATTTCGAATCTTTCCTCTACGTCAGTCAGGTCTTGCAGGCCGAGGGGATCAAGACCGGAACCGAGCATTTCCGCCGGATCATGCCGCAGAACATGGGCGCGCTTTACTGGCAGATCAACGATTGCTGGACGGTCGCTTCGTGGTCGGGAATGGATTATTTCGGCCGCTGGAAGGCTCTTCATTATTACGCCCGGAGATTTTTCGCCCCCTTAATGGTCAGCCCGCACGTTAGCGAAGGCAAGATGGAATTTTACATCGTCTCGGATTTTCCGGAACCGAAAAAGGGCGAACTCGTCTGGACATTATTTGATCTCGAAGGCCGGGAACTCAAGAAAAAAAGCGTCGCCGTCGATGTCGAACCGATCAAAGGGAAATCATATCTGAGCGTTCCGGTCGAAGAACTGCTCGGCGGTCAGGACGCGACCAACGCGGTTCTCGTCGCCGAGTTGAAAACGGATGGTCGGACGGTTTCGCAGAATGAGTATTTCTTCAAGCCGTTCAAGGAGTTGAAGCTCGACCGCCCCGAGATCAAAACCGGGATCGCGCCGAGCGAAAAGGGCTTTACCGTAACGGTTTCTTCGGACAAAGTGGCCCGGGCGGTCTATCTCTACGGCAACGGCGGCGAAGGGGCGTTCTCGGATAACTTTTTCAATCTGATTCCGGGCCGGGCCGTTACGACCGAGTTTCGCACCGCGCGTAAGATGAGCGCCGATGAGTTTCGAAAGATGCTCAAAATCAGGACGTTGCTTGATGCTTTTAAATAGTGAGCAGTGAGCGGTGAGCAGTGAGCGGTGAGTAGTAGAGGGAGAGTTGCATTTTCGGGAAATTTCGGATTTTTTGAACCCTTCTTAGGTTTTTTTTGCCAGCTAAAGGTCGGGAGGTAAAGGGAAACACATATGCGGTTGAATACGTTGGATATCGTTATTCTGCTCGTCTATTTCGTGGCCATGATCGGGGTCGGCTTTTACGTTACGCGCCGGGCTTCGAAGGATCTGGATTCGTATTTTCTCGGCGATAAGGCGATGCCGTGGTGGCTTCTGGGAGTCTCCAACGCATCGGCCATGTGGGACATTACGGGAACGATGTGGCTGGTTTACATCCTTTTCGCTTACGGGATGAAGGCGGTCTTTCTGCCCTGGCTGTGGCCGGTTTTCAATCAGGTCTTTGACGCCGTTTACGTTTCCAAATGGATCCGGCGGTCGAAGGCGCGGACCGGCGCGGAATGGATCCGGACGCGCTTCGGCACGGACCTTTCGGGCGAGATGGCCCGGTCCGTGGTTCTTCTGTTTGCCGTCGTCAGCGTCATCGGCTTTATCAGTTACGCTTATCAGGGGATCGGAAAATTTTGCAAGGTCTTTTTACCGTGGGACTTTTCGGCCGGGACCTATGCCATTATGATCATGGGCGTAACGGCGATCTATGTCGTATTGGGGGGAATGCTCAGCGTCGTTCTGACGGATTTTGTTCAATTTATCCTGATGGCCGTTTCAAGCATCTTTATCGGCTTTATCGCAATGAGCAATGTCAGCCCCGAACTGCTCAATCAGGTTACGCCAGTTGACTGGAGCAACATCTTCTTCGGATGGAACATAGGTCTCGACTGGAACGGCATCCTGCCGGCCATGAGCGCCAAAATGGTCGAGGACGGCTGGGCCAACGCCTTCGGTTTCTTCTTTATGCTGATGGTCTTCAAGGGCATTTTGAACAGTATGGCCGGAGCCGCGCCGAATTATGATATGCAGCGCATTCTGGCGGCGAAGAGTCCGAAAGAGGCGAGTTTTATGAGCGCCATCGTCTCGGTCTGTTTGATCCCGCGCTGGATTCTGATCGGTTCCGTAACGATGATCGGGCTGGCCTTCGTAATGCCGACTTTCCAGAAAATGAATAAGCCCGATTTCGAATTGGTTCTGCCGTATGTCATCAACAACTTTCTGCCGGCCGGTCTGGTCGGTGTTCTGCTGGCCGGCCTGATCTCGGCGTTTATGTCCACCTTCAGCGCGACCGTCAATGCCGGCGCGGCCTATCTGGTCAACGACATCTACAAACCCTATCTCAACCCGAAGGCCGGAGAAAAAACGCTCATCCGGGCAAGTTATATCGCTTCGATCCTGGTCCTGGCGGTCGGCATCACGGTCGGTTCGATGCTGAAATCGATCAATGAGATCACCCAATGGATCGTCTCCGGGCTGTACGGCGGATATGCGGCCGCCAACGTTTTGAAATGGTACTGGTGGCGTCTGAACGGATACGGCTATTTCTGGGGAATGTTGACGGGGATCATCTGCGCGGTTCTTCTGCCGGTCGTCAAACCGCTGATCGCGCCGGGCATCAACGACGTTTACGCTTTTCCGTTTATCCTGATCTTTTCGCTGATCGCCTGCATCGCCGGAAGTCTTCTGACCAAGCCGACCGACATCGAGGTGCTCAAGCAGTTTTACCGGGACGTTCGCCCGTGGGGATTCTGGGCTCCGGTCCACGCCGCCTGTGCCGAGGAAGATCCGTCGATCGAGCCGAACCGGGACGCTTTCCGCGATCTGACCAACTGCGGCGTCGGCATTATCTGGCAGTTGATGCTCGTAACCATCCCGCTTTACATCCTCTTTCGCAATTTTGCCGGAACCCTGGTGAGCGTCGTGATCTTGCTCGGAACGACTGTTTTTCTTAAATTTTACTGGTACGATAATCTATTAAGAGAAGAGGTGATGATGGGCGAAACGGAGATCGGCGAAGACCGCCAACTTTCGTTTTAGTTTTGCGATGGTAATCTGTGATAGGTGATAGGTGATGGGTGATAGGAAAAACCGCATGTCCCATCACCCATCACTTATCACCTATCACTCCATAAGAAAGGAGCAAATCGAATGACATCTGAAATTGACAATTCTCCGAAATACGATGAGCGGCCGTGGGGAACCTTTACGGTTCTGGACGAGGGCGAGGGCTACAAGGTCAAGCGGATAGAGGTTTACGCCGGAAAACGTCTGAGCTACCAGAAACACGCTCGGCGGGCCGAACACTGGTTCGTTGTCGAGGGAACCGCCAAAGTGACGCTCGACGGGCGGGAGATCATCAAAGAGGCCGGCGAAGCGATCGACATTGCGGTCGGGACGGCTCACCGGGTCGAAAATCCGGGCGACCGGCTGATGGTCTTTATCGAGGTCCAGCGCGGCGATTATCTGGGCGAGGACGACATCGTCCGGCTGGAGGACGATTTCGGCCGCGGAAGTCCGTGAAGATTATGGAGGTTTTGATCTTACCCGTTTCAGCCGGGGCTTGTGCCAACCGGGACTAAAGAGCAAGTTAAAGTTATGTTTTGTCCGAAATGTGCGACCCAGAGAACAGACGATCAAAAATATTGCCGCGTTTGCGGACTCAATTTGGACATCATCTCGGAGATAATGACCGATGAAACGGTGGTCGATAAATTCAAATCCGCTTCCGACCGGCAAAAAAAGCGGAAGAATCGGATTCAGAGTTTCGGCGTGATCTTGATCATCCAGAGCCTTCTGATCGGTTGCGTGATCCCGATCCTGATCGGTCTCGGCGTTCCCGATCTGATGTCTTACGTTATGATCCTGGCCGGTCTGGCCGGAGTCGTCATGTTCAGCGGCGTGACCTTGACGATCTACGGCGATATGAAGCCGAAACCGGTCGAACCGGAGGAAGAAAAGGAAACGCCCGCGCTTTACGAAAAAGGGGTCGGCGAACTGCCTGCGGGCGACGATTTCGAACCGGCCCCGACTGTCATCGAAGGCACGACCCGAAGACTCGACACCAACAAGATCAAAGTTTCCCGCCGAAGCGACGGCGGTGAATTGACCTGAAAATTATGAACCCTGCCAGATCCGCCCCGTTGCTCATTCTCGTTCTTTGCCTGTCGGCCTTATCCGTTTTCGCGCAAAATGACATGAATTACTTCATCACCCGCGACGGCGACAAACTGCTGGAGAACGGTCGCGAATACCGCTTCGTTTCGTTCAACATCCCGAACCTTCATCTGGTCGAGGACAATATGGAGTTCGAAAAAACGAACGAATGGCGTTTTCCCGACGAATACGAGATCACGGACGCGCTGGAGAGCATAAAGAGAATGGGCGGCCGCGTCGCCAGAACCTACGTCATCTCGATCTGCCGCAAGGATCAGCCGAATCCGATCCCGTGTCATGTCCGTCGTCCGGGCGAGTTCAACGAAGAAGCGTTTCGCGCGCTCGACAAGGTTCTCGAAGTGGCGAATCGGGTCGGCGTGCGCGTCATCATCCCGTTCGTCGATAACTGGAAATGGTGGGGCGGCCGCGAGGATTACGCCGCCTGGCGGGGCAAAACGGCTGATGATTTCTGGACCGACCGCGAGATCATCGAAGATTACAAAAAAACCGTCCGTTACGTTCTCAACCGCAAAAACACCCTCACCGGAAAACTCTACAAAGACGATACGGCCGTCCTCGCCTGGGAGACCGGAAACGAGCTTTTTTCGACTCCTTCGTGGACCAAAGAAGCCGCTGCGCTGATCAAAGCGGAGGACAAAAATCATCTGGTCTGGGATGGGCTTTACATCGGACAGAAGGAATTACAGGAAGAGATCTTAAATGATCCGAACATCGACATCGTCTCAAGTCATCATTATCCGGATCAGTTCAACGCGGACGGGATGGCCGGGAACATCAAGAAATGGAAAGCACGGATCAGCGGGAGAAAAGTTTATGTGGTCGGCGAATTCGGCTTCATTCCGCTCAAAGAGGTCGAAGCGGTGCTCGATGCCGTCATCGGATCGGGCGCATCCGGCGCGTTGATCTGGAGTCTCAGATATCACAACCGCGACGGCGGATTTTACCATCACGCCGAGGGTTCGGGCGGCGGCCTGTACAAAGCCTATCATTATCCGGGATTCGCTTCGGCCGATGAATACGAGGAGAGGGCGCTCATCGAACTGATGCGCAAAAAGGCCTTCGAGATCCGCGGCCTCAAGGTTTCGCCGCCGGAAAAACCGTCCGCGCCGAGTCTTTTGCCGATCGAATCGCCGGCGCGGATATCCTGGCGCGGTTCGGCCGGAGCCTCGGGCTACAACGTCGAACGGGCCGCAGACCGGAAAGGCCCGTGGGAGATCGTCGGGATGAACATCGACGATTCGCTTTACGGGTATCGGCCTCTTTTTTCGGACCGATACGCCGAGATCGGCCGCGAGTATTTTTACCGCGTCGTCGCTCTGGGCGCGGCCGGAGAATCATCGCCTTCGAACGTGATCGGGCCGGTCAAAGTAAAAGAGGGATTTCTGGTCGATGAAATGTCCGACGGGTCGCGGATCTTCGCTCTCGATGAGGATTTACGGTTCGTTTCCAAAGAACCCCGTCCCTACAAGGAGGACGCTTCGCGCCTCAAGGGAGCGGCCGGCGACTGGCTCATTTACCGCGCTTCGGGGCCGATCCGCTCGGCGGAGATCCTGACCTTTATGGAGGGCGAAGAAGTGGATTTCGAATTTTACCTTTCGGCCGACGGCAGGAACTTTGTCCGAACCGGGGCGAAATCGTCGCGCTATCCGACCGAGGTCAACCCTTACGGCTACAAACTCCCGGTCAAGTATGAACTCACTGACGATTCGGGCAAGATGCGTTTTCTCAAAATAGTCTTCAAAACCGACGCGCAGATCAGCCGCGTGGAGATCCGCCACGGTCAATGATTTTCGATAAAGAGCAGATCAATGAACTTCGGGCGGAGATCGAACGCGAATGGCTGGAAAACATCGCGCCGTTCTGGTTTCGGCACGCGCCCGACGAAGAGCGGGGCGGTTTTCGCGGCTTTGTTTCCAGTGATCTGCGTTACGACGAGCGGGCCGAAAAGGGAATCATCCTCAATTCGCGGATTCTCTGGACCTTTGCCCGCGCCTTTGAGATATACGGCGACCGGGATCACCGGCGGATGGCGGATCGCGCCTTTCATTACATCGACGAAAAATTTTTTGATAATGAAAACGGCGGCGTCTTCTGGGCGGTCGATCATCTAGGTGCGCCGTCCGATACCAAAAAAAGGCCTTACTCGCAGGCTTTTGCCCTTTACGCTTTGAGCCAATATTTTGCCGCTTCCGGCGAAAATAAATCTTTCGAACGGGCGTTCGAACTTTTCGAAACGCTCGAAACGCATTGCCGCGATACGCGATTTGACGGCTATCTGGAAACCTTCGAACGGAATTGGACTCTGGCCGAAGATCTTCGTCTGAGCGAGGTTGACGCCGACGAGAAAAAATCGATGAACACGCATCTCCACGTTTTGGAGGCCTACGCCTCGCTCTTTCGGGTCTCGGGCGATGAAACAGTCAGGGCCAGATTGCGGGCGTTGATCGGCATCTTTCTCGAAAAGATAATCCATCCGTCGGGCGATTTTCTGCAGATGTTCTTTGACGAGGACTGGACGCCGAAATCCCGGGTCGCCTCGCTCGGCCACGACATCGAGGCGAGCTGGCTTTTGTGCGAAGCGGCCGAAGTTTTGGGCGACGCTCCATTGTTAAAACGGGTTCGAAAGGCGGCTTTGAAGATGGCCCTTGCGGTTCGCGCAAAAGGTTTGGCGGCGGACGGAAGCCTGCTCTATGAAATGGAGAACGATTCGGTTCTTGATGCAAAACGCGACTGGTGGGTGCAGGCCGAAGCCGTGGTCGGTCTGACCAACGCTTTCGAGTTGAGCGGAGACGAGGATCTTCTCGCCGCGGCCTTCGACGTCTGGGATTTCATCAAAGCGAAAGTGATCGACCGCCGTTTCGGCGAATGGTTCTGGACGATCGATGATAAAGGTTTTCCCGCGTCCGACAAACCGAAGATCAGCGGGTGGAAATGCCCGTATCACAACGGCCGGATGTGTTTTGAAATGAGGGAGCGGCTGAAAAAGCTTTCAGAAAGAGGATAGGGGAAATTTCAGTTAAAAAGCGGGCGCAGAGCGACCCTTGCTGACCTGTCATTTACTCGAAGGGTTTTATTTGAATTTCGGATTCTTCATAAAAAGAGCCATAAAAAAAATTAAATAATTGACTGAAAAGATAAAAGCTACAGCAGTCAAAATTTTTTTCAAAAATCTGTCACTGCATTCTATCTCTGCGGCGCGATATATGAACCAGCAATTTTCGGTGCGATCTCGTCGAGCCATTTGTTCATCTCGGCCTGCGAGTAGTATTTTCCTTTGAGCATCACGCCCGAACGCTTTTCGGTGTTGGCGATGTCTTCGAGCGGGTTGGCGTCGAGCAGGATCAGATCGGCCCGCTTGCCTTTTTCGACCGTTCCCACTTTTTCAATCGTCCCGAAAAACAGAGACGGATTTTTGGTGGCCGCTTCCAGCGCGGCGTAATTGGAAAGGCCGGCGGCGCGCAGAGCCCGCAGTTCGCGGTGCATCGAAAAACCGTAGAGAAAAAGGAATTCGGGCGAATCCGAACCGCACATGATCTTCCCGCCGGCGTCGTAGATGGCTTTGATCAGTTTGTTCCTCAGTTCGACCCAGCGGGCGCGTTTTTCCGGGGAGACCTGATTGAGCCGCGTTTTTTGGTGAAATTCGATGTAGCGGTCCTGAACGGCTTTCGGATAAAAACGAAAATCCGGCTGGGCGCGGATCGACTCCACGCTGCGCGGCAATCCGAAGGTGTTTTTCATAAAATGCTGGGTCGGATCGACGAAGGGATTCGAAGCAACCGTCCGCCGGGCGACCTCCGGGATCTTCTTTTCGTCTATGTAATCGAGGCTTTCCCAGTTTTTCGGATTGTAGATGTAGAGATCGGAAACCGATCCTTCGACCGGCGCGTCGTCGGCCAGGATGGCCTCCATGTATCCGTCGAGATGTTCGATCTGCTGACGCGCCTTAAAGGCCCGTTCGACCCCGACGAAACGGCTGTCGGCGTGTCCGACGACGGGGATCTTCTGTTTTTTGGCCTCATCGACCGCCGCTTCGTAAACCTCCGCCTTGATAAAGGTCGTCACCTTGATGAAATCGTAGCCCGCCGCTTTTGATTTTCTGACCGCTTCGCGGGCTTCTTCCGGGGTGTTGACGACGAAATCGTTGCCCTGTTCGCGGCCGGTCAGATGCGGGCTGGCGGCGTAGATGGTCGGCGCGATGATCTCGCCTTTGGCAGATTTAGCGCGCAGGACGAGCTGTTCGGGCGTGCCGATCATCAGGCGAATGGTGGTTACGCCGTTGGCGATCATGATTTTCAATTCGTCTTCGGCGATCGAATCCGGGTAATCATCGCCGTCCGAGAGCAGATGGGTGTGCATGTCCATCAGACCGGGGATCAGATATTTCCCTTTGGCCTCGATCACCTGCGCGTCTTTCGGGATCTTTACCCCTTTGCCGATGGCCGCGATCATTCCGTTGCGGATCAGAACCGTTTGATCCGGCAGAACGCGCTCCCGGTCCATCGGGATGACGTTGACGCCGAGGAAAGCGACCGTTTGAGCATCGGCGGCGGAAACAAAGATAAGGATCGAGAAAAGCCAAACAAAGATTTTCATAAAGTTTCACCTCTTTTTTTCGTTAGCTGACGAAAAACGGCGGCGCTGGCCGACCGGGAAATTAAAAACAACAGAATCCCCAAAACAACAGCGGCACCTATTTCGAATTCTTCGATTTTGATCCGGCGTTTGAACAAAATGCGAATTCGGTCAAAAGTTTAGGAGGGTTTACGCGGAATGGTAATTTCAGGTTTCAGGGGGCGGAAAAAAAGAAGAGATTCGTTGAGGTTCGGGCGAAGTTTTCCGGGTTTGGTAAAATCGCCGATCCTGAGGAACTATCCGGTTTTAATTTTAGAAATAAAGCGTTGCTGACCGGAAGACAAGCAAAAGGAGAGTGAGTATGTCAGGCAAAATTATTCGAGACGGATTTTGACCTCGATCATTCGGCCGTGCGCTTTACGGAGAACGGTTCTAAGCGAAAAGATCTTTTAACTTTCGGCATAAGAACAGGTCGTCAAGTTGGCTGTTCGAATCCATAAACTGGTTCACCGAACCGAGATCGTGCCTGATGTTTTTGACTTCTTCGTCGGTCAGGGACTTTCGCAGTTCTTCCGCAAAACGTTCATCTCCGAGCACCAAACATGGGCGTCCGTGATATTCGGCCGATTCTTCTTTCATCGGGATCGTAATTTTCAAAGCGTTGTGCAACCGGGCGATTATCTCGTACCCCCGCGCCAGAGATCGCTGGCGCTCTTTCCAGTCTTTCGCCCGAAGAACCTCCGTGAAAACCGGACCTGATTCTCCGGCGCAATCGAGCCGCGAAAAAGCGGTTCCGAACCATTTGCTGTACGGGGCGTATTTGCGTTCTATCAGAAAACAAAGCCGCATCAGATTTTTGACCTGTCGGGCGGCGATCAGCATCGAACCCAACTCGTCTCCGACATCACCGCATCTTCCGACAAACGCCTGCTCTTCGAAGATCTTTATCCACTGGGCCGCCAGCATATACAGCCAAACGTCTTTCGGATAATAAGCGAACTTTTGGCGAATCGGTTCAAGTTCACCCAGTCCGTCGCAGAAAACCCTGCCGCTCGTTACTCCGAGGAGTTTATGTTCGGAAAAGGTCAGCCAATCGGCGGCCTTGATCTCGCCGAACGGATCGCAGCCCAAATACCGGCCGAAAAATCCCTTGACGGTTTCAACGTCAATGTTGTGTTTGTGAGAGAGAGCCGGGCCGCGCTGGTCTTCGTTGACGGCGATCTCAAAAGAGGTCGGATGCCCGCGAAATTCAGACGGCAACATCTCGTCAAAAACTTCATTTACGGGCTGACGGTATTTTTCCAGATCCTCTTCGGACACGAACAGTTGAAATCTGATGCCCCAGTTATGATCGGTGGATTGAGCGTCATCGTAGCCCAACACATCCGAACCCCAACCGATCAGGGCCGCCGAATACCGAAGATCGGGAAAATTTGATTTCAGGATCGAAGCCACAACTTCGTTGAAAAAAAGTTCGTTCAGTTCCAAACCCTTCATAAAATCGACCGCCAGATTTTTTTTATCATTCCGCATTTTATTTTCCAACGCCTTTTTACTTGCTTGCTCGGGCAAGGCAATTAGAAAGTCTATTTTTATTTGGAGATTAAGTAAAAGTGCGAAAGGGGGATTATGAACATATGAACAAAATTAAAACGAAAAATCTCTTAGATGCTGATATAGATGCCTATTTTCGGACTCTTTGATCAAAGAAAAAGCCTCTTTTGCAGTTTTTGGCTGATCGGGAAAATAAATTTAGGAAAATTGTTCCGAGAATTTCAAGAAGCAAAAAGTACGGATATGAGATTTAGTAAACTTTCCAGAAAACGAACAAAAGCCCGACTCATTGAGTCGGGCTGTTTTTTTGAAAATAAAAGCTCCGCAGGTAAGACTCGAACTTACAACCCTTCGGTTAACAGCCGAATGCTCTGCCATTGAGCTACTGCGGAATAAATATCGTCCGAAGACGAATCTAAAGATTAAAAACTTCCTCACTTTTTGTCAAGTTCTACGGGAAAATATTCCGATTTTGGATTTCGGATTTCGGATTTTGGATTGGCTTGATTTTTCAAGAATCCAAAATCCGAAATCCAAAATCCAAAATCCAAAATCTAACTCACTTCTTCCCAGATCTTGTGGCCGTGCGTGTCGGGCAGAAACAGCGAGCCGATGACGAAGGTCGCAAAGGCGATGATCATCGGATACCAGAGTCCGGCGTAGATGTTGCCCGTGTAGGCGCAGGCCAAAAGGCCGATGGTCGGCAGAAGTCCGCCGAAAACGCCGTTGCCGATGTGGTACGGCAGTGAGAGCGATGTGTAGCGGATCTTGGCCGGAAAGGCTTCGACCAGATAGGCGGCGATCGGGGCGTAAACCATCGTTACGAAGATGATCTGCAGAAACACAAGCAAAACCAGCATCGGCACGTTCGGATCAGGAGCGGTGACGGAAATGGCCGTTCCGTCGGCCGTCACCGGCGCGAGTTTCGGTTCTTTGGTTATGGGATCGGTGGTCGACTGAATGGCGGCCACCTCGTTTCCGGCGTAATGGACCATTCCCTTGTAGATCGGGTAATAGGCGATCACCGCCAGCAGGCATCCGGCCATCATGATTCGTTTGCGGCCGATCCGGTCGCTCAATGCCCCGAAGAAAATAAAGAGCGGAATGGCCAGAGCGATGGCGATGGCGATGATCAGACTGGCCGTCTGGCGTTCGATCTTGAGGATCGTCTGCATGTAAAAGAGAGCGTAAAACTGTCCGGTGTACCAGACGACGCCCTGACCGGCCGTTGCGCCGAAAAGCGAAATAAGGACGCGCCGTCGGTTTTCCGGATTGGTAAAGGCGTCGATCAGCGGTTTGGCCGAAGCCATTCCGCTCGATTTGATATGTTGGAAGATCGGCGATTCCTCCATCTTCAGCCGGATGTAAAGCGACATTACGACCAGAATGATCGAGAGCAGAAAGGGAATCCGCCAGCCCCAGGCCGAATAGCTTTCGGGCGAGATCGCTTTTTGGGTTATGAGAATGACGGCCAGCGAGATCAAAAGGCCGAACGAGGCGGTGATCTGGATGAAGCTGGTGTAAAAACCGCGTCGGCTGTCGGGAACATGTTCGGCCACATACACGGCCGCCCCGCCGTATTCGCCGCCGAGCGCCAACCCCTGGAGAATGCGGATCAACAACAGGGCGAGCGGTGCCGCAATGCCGATCGTTTCGTAGGTCGGCAAAAGCCCGGTGGCGGCCGTCGAACCGCCCATCAAGAGAAGCGTGATCAAAAAAGCGTATTTGCGCCCGACCAGATCGCCGATCCGTCCGAAAAACAGAGCCCCGAAAGGCCGGACGATAAAACCGACGGCGAAGGTCGAAAGATAGGCGATCAGGGCCAGCGTGTCGTTGCCTTTAGGATAAAAGAGCGGCGAGATGGTCGCGGCCAGACTTCCGAAAATGTAAAAATCGTACCATTCGATGACGGTTCCAGCGCTCGAAGCGCCGATCACCTGCCAGATCTTCCCTTTGGAAATGTCTTCTTCGGGATTGATCGTCGAAATTTTCTCCGAATTTGCCATTGAAAATTTTCCCGTGAATTTTTTTATCAATAGTTTGGACAGTTTTTCGTTTTTGATTTTATGAATTGCCTCCAGCTTTAGCTGGGGGTTTGGTAAGTGCCTGAATAAACTGACTTTAGTCGCACTTATCAAAATAAATATCAATCATCCGACAAGGCTTTAGCCTAAAGGCTGTGCGGAACTTTATCTGTTTTTTTGAATTCGGCTAAAGCCTTAAATTTCTTAAGCTTACCAAATCCCCGAGGTAAACCTCGGGGCAATTCATAAAAAACTGTCCGAACTATTGTTTTATAAGAGCTTGCCAGTGAATATAGCAGAGACTTTCGAATTTGACGAATCTTTGAAAGAAGGTGATGGGTGATAGGTAATGGGTGATGGGCTGGATCTCATTTCCTATAACTTATTACTTTCTCAACAACTCGCTCTGGTTTTTATAAATTCCGAAACAAGCTATAATCTTTCCTTTATCAAACAGGGAGAGGGTCTGTATTTTGCAACACGAACTTATTTTAATTCTCGATTTCGGCTCGCAATACACGCAGTTGATCGCCCGGCGCGTTCGCGAACAGGGCGTTTATTGCGAGATCGTTCCGTTTCATTATCCATTGGAAAAAATCTTTGAAAGAAGACCGAAGGGCATTATTTTGTCGGGCGGGCCGTCGAGCGTCACCGACGAAGACGCTCCGCGCGTTGCGGGCGATTTTTACGACAAGATCGACGTTCCGATCCTCGGCATCTGTTACGGAATGCAGTTGGTGGCGGTCGATCTCGGCGGAGAGTTGATGCCGGCGGCGCGGCGCGAATACGGACACGCGCGTCTCAAAGTCCTCAACGGGGAGAGTCCTTTGTTCAGGGACCTTCCCCCGGAACTCGACGTCTGGATGAGCCACGGCGATCACGTCACCGTTCTGCCCGCAGGGTTTCACAAAACCGCCACGACCGGCGATGTCGTCACGGCCATCGAAAACGCCGAACAGGGAATTTACGCCGTTCAGTTTCACCCGGAAGTCGCCCACACGCCGCAGGGCAAAGAGGTCCTGCGCAACTTTTTGTTCGACATCTGCGACTGCCGGGGCGATTGGACTTCGAGCCAGTTCATCAGCGAGGAGATCGAAAAGATCCGCTCGATCGTCGGCCAAAAGGATCGCGTCGTCTGCGGCCTTTCGGGCGGAGTCGATTCGACCGTGGCGGCCGTTCTGGTGCACGAAGCGATCGGCGATCGGCAGACCTGCATCTTCGTCAACAACGGTCTTCTGCGGGCCGACGAGTTCGAAACGACGCTCGCGCTTTACAGGGAAAAACTCCATCTCAACGTCGTCGGCGTTGACGCTTCCGAAGAATTTTACGAGGTCTTGAAAGACGTCGTCGATCCCGAATTAAAGCGCAAAGCGATCGGCCGCAAGTTCATCGAGGTTTTCGACGCCGAGGCGCACAGGATCGGCGATGTCGGCTGGCTCGTTCAGGGGACTCTCTATCCGGATGTGATCGAATCGGTCTCTTTACGCGGCGCGTCCGTGACGATCAAATCGCATCACAACGTCGGCGGTCTGCCGGAGAAGATGAACCTCAAGCTGATCGAACCCCTCAGGGAACTTTTCAAAGACGAGGTCCGCGCCATCGGCAAAGACCTCGGGATTCCCGATGAGATCCTCCAAAGACATCCGTTTCCGGGGCCGGGCCTGGGGGTCCGCATCCTCGGCGACATCACGCCGGAAAAGGTCTCTCTTTTGCAAAAGGTCGATCGCATCTACATCGAGGAACTGCACAATTTCGATCTTTACAACGAGGTCTGGCAGGCCTTCGCCGTCCTCTTGCCGATCCAGTCGGTCGGCGTCATGGGCGATTTCCGCACCTACGAGAAAACGGTCGCCCTCCGCGCCGTCACCTCGACCGACGGCATGACGGCCGACTGGGCGCGTCTGCCGCACGATTTTCTGCAAAAGGTCTCATCGCGGATAACTTCGGAGGTCAGGGGAGTAAATCGCGTGGTTTACGATATTTCATCGAAGCCGCCCTCGACGATCGAGTGGGAGTGATTCGATTTCGGATTTTGGGTTTCGGATTTTGGATTGTGTCAATATGAGGGAGTTTTGTCTCAAATCAAATCTTCGGCGAATTGGGACCAAAATTCTATTTGTTTGATCGGCTCTTTTATTTGATAAGAAGGCGTTTGGAAATAATAGTGGAACTCATTTTCCAGAATATTCCAGAGATTGCTTCCGTCATTATTTTATTGCTAAGTCGGGCCGGTTATTTAACCAAACGGAAAGCGACCCGGCGGTTTTGAGACTTTCCTTCGGGTGTAGTGTTGGGGGCGATCGGCTGGGTTTCGCCGTAGCCTTTGGCGGTCAGCATTTTTTCCCCGACGCCGAGGCCTGTCAGGAACTTCCTTATGGCCTGGGCGCGGTTTTCCGATAATTGCATATTGGCCTCGTCCGACCCGTCGGAATCGGTGTGAACCCCGATCTCGACCGCCGTTCCGGTCGGCAGGGATTTCAATTTTTCCGCATATTGTCTGAGCAGGACTTCCGAATCCGGGTCGGGATTTGAACCGCCGGGAGAAAAATTTATCGGCCGGGAATTCATTTCGGCCAGAATGTCGGCCGGGCTTTCCGGACTTTTTTCCGACAAACCGAGGTCATCGACCTGAAAACCGATCTGGTCGGCTCCGGCTTTTTTCGTCGTTCTGACCAGTTTTAGCACATCGCCGTATTGAGCCGAATTGGACGCTTTGACGAAAACCGTCTTATCGACCTCATTGGTGCCCTGGCGGAAAACCCCGTTTCTTTCGCGCTCGTCGAATGTTTTCCGCAGACTCGAAGCCAGTTGTTCTTCCGTCTGAACTTCGCCGTTCAGTTTGATCTGACCGTTATTTTCCAGCGCGACGACCAATGTCAGAGGAGATGGCCCCATTTGTTGAAAGAACGCGTGCGGGGAATCGGCCGGAAGCTTTATATTGGTCGAAGCGGAGATCTCCTCTTTGGCCAACAGCAAACCGAAATCAAAAAATCCCGCCCCGCGTCCGAGATTGACGATTTCAAAGATCTTTTCATATCTCGTGTCGGCCGCCGCCGACAGATGGACGATCTTCGGCAAAGAGGGTTGGTCGGTCTGTTTCCGTTTGATCTCGCCGAACAACTGATATTTGCCGATCTCCCGATCGTTCAGTAACAAATGGTCGTTCGATATTTCGACCATCAGCAGATTTTCGTTTTTCTGCGAAGTTATCACCGGCTGATCCCCTCGGGTCGGAGGATTGGTATCGGTCTGAGAGTAAGAAAAATAGTAGAAAATCCCTCCCGCCACCAATCCGCCGAGGATGACCACAAAGGCGGCGACTCCGGCCAGAACAAAAAATAAACTTTTGTTTCCCGAGGTTGAACCGACCTTCAATGCGTTGGAGTTGATCTGAACTTCCGTCTGCGGAATGTGGGCGGTTGTCGGTTCGCCCGGAATCGTAACGGTCGGCGGAAGCGGTTCGGAAGCGGTTTCTTTATTTTGGACGGGGAATGATTCGGTCGGTTGATCGCTCGAAAGAAAGGCCGTTTCCCTTGCCGTTTTGCCTTCATCGGTTACCCGGTCAATTTCCGGAAGGCCGGTTCTGACGGTCGGCGCCGTGGGGGGAGCGCCCGGTTCGGGAACATTTTTCGAAGCGAGTTGCGGATGATGAAGATAGGTCATGACCTGCTGAAGTTCGGCCCGCATCTCGGCGGCCGTCTGAAAGCGCTCCTCGCCTTTTTTCGCCAAAGCGCGCTCGACGGTCTTTTTTAATTCGTTCGGGATCTCATCCGGCAAAGGCGAAAAATCCTTGGTCAGAACGGCGAACATCCTTTCGGTCGGATGCTCCTGCGGAAAAGGCAATCCGCCCGTCAACAGTTCGTAGAGAACGACCCCGACCGACCAGATATCGGTCTGCACGTTGCGTTTGCCGTCAAATGCCTCGGGCGACATATAGGCGTCGGTCCCGACGACCGTCGAACTGATCGTCGAGGTGTTCATCGCCCGCGAAATTCCGAAATCCGCCAGCCGGGGCCGGTTGCCCTGAAGCAAAATGTTCTGCGGTTTGATGTCGCGGTGGATGATGTTTCTGGAATGGAGGAATTCCAGACCGTCAAGGATGCCGATGATCATTTCGACGGCTTTGTCGGCCGGGAATCTCCCCTCATTTTTCAGCCGTTCGGCCAGAGAACCGCCCTCGGCATATTCGCTGACGATGACCACCTGCCCGTCGTAAATGTCGGCATCGATGATCGGCAACACATTGGGATGCCCGCTGGCCTGTTCCCAGAGCGTGGCCTCTTGCCGGATGGCTTCGGTTTTGACCTGTCCGTCGTGAGGGAGTTTGACGGCGACTTTTTTGGTGACGAACTGCGAGCGCTTTTCGGCCAGCCAGACTTCCCCGAATCCGCCCTGACCCAGTTTTTCGGTCAGAATATAAGGTCCTATCTGTTTTCCCTGATGAGACATAAAAATTTTTGATCTCCCGCATTCTCTTGGTTTGCGGGTTGATTATAATCCATTTTGCCGACTTCAAAAAAATCTCTTTTACGGGTTTTCCTTGCCTGAAATCCGGCGACCGAAAGATATGAAGCGATTATGACACTACCGCAAAGTGTCACGGTCGATGATCTTCTTTGACCGGAACTTGCTTAATCTTCAGGGTGAAATGAAACATTCTGAAGATCTATCACAGATAATCGAAGCCAAATTTGCCGAGCAGACCGAGGAATTTGCCGCCGGACAATGCTTTGTCGCTTTGGAAACCGGCCGGGCCGGTCGACAGAACTACGACCGGTTTATCGCCGATCTCTGCCGGACGCATTTAAAAAGCCCGCACATTCTGGCGTTTTTGTTTTCGGTTTCACCCCCGGCCGCCGCGAGCAATCTGCGGCACAATCTTTTGGAAGAACTCGGCCTCGACGACGATGGGGGCATCTCGCATCCGGCGATGCTTTTGGAACTGGCCTCGGCGGCGGGTTTCGATCGGTCGGCGCGAAGGGAACTCGAACGGAGCGCGCAGGAAGAACTCCGGCGGATCATCTGCGACCCGATCATGTTCGGAACCTTAAAGGAGATCGGCCTCAGCGTTCTGCTGGAGACGATCGCCTTTGAATGGATGCTTTCGCGCCTGGCCGGTCGGATGGGACGATTTCTGGCGGCGCACCGGGGACTTTCCGGCGAAGATCTGCGCTGGTTCGCTCATCATTCGGAGGTCGATATCCGCCACGCCGAAGAGGGATTGGAAGCGGTCGCCGATTATATCGTGTTTTACGGGTTCGACCGAACGGACGCGGAAGAGATCCTGGACGTAACTTTCCGGGAGAACGTCTTTACCAAACGCTATTTCGGCGAGATGGCGCTGGCCCGGGAGACGGGGGTTTTCGGTTGAAATGAGAGTTGCCGGCGGGAAAATTTACGTTCTCGGGATTCCCTTCGTCGAGGCCTTCGCCCACAGCTGTAAGAACCGGCGGTTTTCCGATTCGTTCGTCGTTCAACTGACCGCCGAGGACGGAACGGTCGGTTACGGCGAGGGGCTCGCCCGTCCTTATGTAACGGGCGAAACGGTCGCCTTTAGCGTTGATTTTGTCAAAAACGAACTTTTTCCGGCCGTCGTTCGAAAAGACTTCTCGCCGATCAAAACCGGGATCGACCCGGTCGAAGCCTTGCGGGAAGTGGACGAGAGTTTGCACTGTCGGAACGATCCCGCCGGGATCGTTCCCAACGCGGCCCGCGCCGCAGTCGAATTGGCTTTGATCGATTGCCTCCTGCAAAGCCGGAAACTTTCGCTCGGCGCGGTTTTGCCGCCCAAAAGAAACTTCGTCACCTACAGCGGCGCGATCACCGGAGGCTCGGTCGAACGGGCCGTCCGGCACGCCCGGCATTTCAGGCTGTTCGGGGTCAATCAGCTGAAGATCAAGATCGGCGGCGAAGGAGACGTCGATCTGGTGGGGGCGATTCGCCGGGCGGTCGGCGAAGGGGTTTCGCTGCGGGTCGATGCCAACGGGGCTTTTTCCGTTCGCGCGGCCATTGAGTTGGCCAAACGACTGAAGCCTTACCGGATCGATGCTTTCGAACAACCGGTTCCTCCCGGCGATCCGTACGATCTGGCCCGCGTCAGAGACTCTTCGCCGATCCCGGTCATGGCCGACGAATCGCTCGTTACTTTGACCGATGCCTCCGAACTGATCGAATCGTCGGCCTGCGATCTCTTTAATCTGCGGATCTCCAAATGCGGCGGCCTCCGTCAAACGCTGGCGATCGCCCGGTTGGCCGAGCGGGCCGGGATCGGTCGGCAGATCGGCTGCCAGGTCGGCGAAACGGCCATTTTGTCGGCCGCCGGACGCCATTTGGCGGCGTTTTCCGAAGGGGTCGATTTCGTCGAAGGCTCGTACGGCGATCTGCTTTTGACCGAAGACGTCGGCCGGACGGCGGTGAAATTCGGTTACGGCGGGCGGGCTCCGGTTTTGCGCGGCGTCGGTCTCGGCGTCAAAGTCCGTTGTGAGGTTCTCGAAAAATACGCCTCGTCGGTCATTGATCTCAAAAAGGAGTTGGTCAAATATGCTTAAACTGCTGAAATACGCCCACCATCTGAGGGGAAAATTCGAGAACCGGTCTTTGGCTCTGGCGGCGGCCGAGCCGGAAAAAACTCAGAGGCGGTTTCTTTTCGATCTGCTGAAGAAAAACGCCGGAAGCAGTTTCGGAAGATCACACGGATTCGACCGGATCGTCGGCGAGAACGATTTTCGGCGGCGGGTTCCGGTTCGCGGTTACGAAGATTTCCGCCCCTTTATCGATCGGATCAGATCGGGCGAAAAAGGGGTCCTGACCGAAGAAGAGCCTTTGATGTTCACTCTCACGAGCGGAACCACGGACGAGCCGAAATACATTCCGGTTACACCCTCTTCGCAAGCTTTTAACGCCGGTCTGATGCGGCAATGGCTCTATCGCGCCGAGTGCGATCACCCGGGTTTGACGGCCCGTGCGAGCGTCGGCGTCGTCAGCCGCGCCGTCGAGGGAATGACCTCCGCCGGGGTGCCCTACGGGAGCGCTTCGGGGCTGATCTACAAAAACATTCCGGGTTTTATCCGCCGCGCCTACGCCGTCCCTTACGCCGTCTCGGAGATCGAAGACTACGACCGGCGGTATTTCGTCCTGGCCCGGTTCGCCCTGGCCCGCCGCGTTTCATTGATCGCCACACCGAACCCCGGCACGCTTTTGCGGCTGGCGGATGTCTGCGCGGAAAATGGGGAAGATCTGATCCGGTCGATCGGCGACGGGACTTTAGGGATCGAACTAAAGGGACAAAAGGAGATCGCGGCGGAACTTTCGGCGATGAATGCGCCCGATCCCGAACGGGCCCGGCAGCTCGAACGGATCGCAAAAGAAAAAGGTTTTTTGCGATTTGCCGACTGCTGGCCGGATCTGCGTCTGATCGGATGTTGGCTCGGCGGGAGCGTCGGTTTGCAGGCCGGAAAACTCGCCCGGCATTTCGGTCCGGTTCCTCTGCGCGATCTGGGCTATCTGGCCAGCGAAGGCAGCTTCACTCTGCCGGTTGAAGATCGAACCTCGTGCGGAATTCCGGCGCTGGAAAGCAATTATTTCGAGTTCGTTCCCGAGGAGGAACTCGATTCGCCCGATCCCCTGACGCTCGACCTCGGTCAACTGGAAAAGGACGGACGTTACGGGATTCTTTTGACGACGGCCGCCGGTCTTTACCGCTACCGGATCAACGACATAATCGAATGTACGGGATTTTACGTCCGCACGCCTTTGATCCGTTTTCTCCGCAAGGCGGGCGAGATGACCAGCATCACCGGCGAAAAAATGCACGCCAATCATTTTGTCCGGGCGTTCGAAGAGATCGGTCGGAGTTTGGGTCTTGAGGCCGAACAGTTTCGAGCCGTTCCCGATCTTCTCCGAAACCGTTATGAGATCTATCTGGAACTTAAAAAAGGCTTTTCCGCCGCCGGTTGGAAAAATCTGATCCCGCCCGCGATCGACCATCAACTCCAGAGGGTCAATATCGAATACGCCGGAAAACGGCGTTCGAAACGCCTCCAAGCGCCGGTCGTTTTTCTGATGAAGCCGGGATGGGCCGAGGCCGGTCTGCGCCGCCACGTCGCCGCCGGAAAACGCGACACCCAATACAAACCGCCGATCCTCCGTCAGGAAACAGATCCGGCCGACCGGGAGTTTGTCGCCGAGACGATCGAAATGGAGATTTCCAGATCGGCTGCGGCGCAGGCCATAGGAATCTAGATGAAAAAAGATAAGCCGAGCAACACCGCCAGAATAGTCGCCCGCAACATCGCACAGGTGGCGGCCGCGGACAAAACCGGTCATCTTGTCGCCCCGGAAGCGATCCGGCTCAACGCCGCTTTGTTAAAGGGATTTTCGGCCAAAGGTTCACATCTTCCCGAAAGCGCCAGCCGTCTTCGCTGGCGGCAAATGCTTTTTCGTTTTTACGAACGCCTGACGATCCGCGGACTGGCGCTCCATCAGGCATTGCGGAAACGGCATATCGAGACGCTGGTCCGGGCCGCTCTGACCGATGAAGGGTTTCGTCAGGTGGTCGTCATCGGCGGCGGGTTGGACACGCTCGCCGGACGTCTTTGCCGGGAGTTTCCCGGAGTGAATTTTCTCGAAATAGATCATCCGGCGACTCAGAAGATGAAACGCGAAACGATCGAAAAGCTTGATGGAACCGGCGGCAATCTGCATTTTCTGGCGGTCGATCTGACCCGCAGGACTCTGGAGGAATGTTTGCGGAAACATCCGGCTTACCGGGCGGATGCAAAAACCGTCTTCGTCTGCGAAGGCGTCCTGATGTATCTTTCGGAGGCTCAGGTGGCGGAGGTTTTCGACTTTATCAAAAAACAAGCGGCGCCGCGCTTTATTTTTACATTTATGGAACGCGGCCGATCGGGACGAACGGATTTTCGGAACTCGACCGTCTTGGTGCGCCTCTGGCTGAAATGGAAAAAGGAACCCTTCAAATGGGGAATTGATGCGGAGGAAATGGAAGGATTTTTGTCCCGGCTCGGCTTCACGCAAAAAACTCTGGCGACGGCCGAGGATTTCCGCCGGATCTACCTCGAACCCAACGGTCTGGTCGGCGAACCCCTCGCCGAGGGAGAGAATCTGTGTGTGGCGGAAACCGTTTGCTGATTTCGGATTTGGGATCGCGGATTTCGGATTTTTGTGAATCTTTGACGAACAAAAACAACTCTCTCTGAAATTCAACCTTTGTCCAGTGCCGAATCAAGGGGTTTCCTGATAGAAACTCAGCAAGGTGTATTCGCCGTAGTCAATGTCGCTGATCTTCCACCGGTCGTTTTCTTTGATGAGCAGAAATTTGATCGTCTTTTTTTGGCCGAAGTTTTCGAACGTAACCGTTACTGTGGCTTTGTCGCCCTCGACGTCGCCGCCGGGGGCGATCTTGAAGTTTTTGATGTCGGTGTCCTGCGCGTCGTAGAGCGGGTCGGCCCCGAGCGCGCCGATCTCCCCTTTCGAATCGATAGCGTCTTTCCAGATAATGTCAGCCGTCGATCTGGTGAAGAATTTATCGACCAAAGCGCGGTTTTTGTCTTGAAAAAAAGGGCTGTTCTCCGAATCGTGCTGTTGATAGAGAGTTTCGACCAGTTCTTCGGGCGCGGTTTTCGGGGCGGGATTTTCTTTTTTCGGCGTTTCGCGGGCCGGAGATTCTTTTGCGACGCTCGGAGTGGCGGCCGGTTTTGCGGCCGGAGTTCGGGGCGTCGGTTCTTGTTTTCCCGCCTCATCCGGGTTGTTTTTCATCGTACCCGTCGCGCAGGAAATAAGCGTCAATAAAAGGGTCGAAAGCAAAAATTTGATGATCGTTCCAAGCATGTAAAGCCCCTCCCGGAATTTGCCAGATCAATAATGCGGGAAACAAAACGGAAATTCAAATGAAACATTTGGGATTTGGGATTTCGGAATTCGGATTGTTCGGTAGATGCGGTTTTGGGTTGGAAATAGAAATGCAAAATGAAAATAAAACATGGTTTTGGACAAATCCGAATTCCGAAATCCCAAATCCGAGATCGGTCGCCTTTTCTTTTTCCGTCCGTTCGTGTATCTTGTTGAGCAAATCAAGAACGAAAAGATGTCCGACCTGACGGAAACAATCGAGGCCGAAGAAATCATCAGCGAGCCGGAATCGCGCTTTGACCACTGGCGCAACCGGGCCGGGTTTTTTCTGGCTCCGTTCGCCTTTATCGTCATTTATCTGGCGCCGCTCGATCTCAAACCGGAAGCCCATTCGCTGGCGGCGGTCATCTCGGCCGTCATCGTTTTATGGATCTGCGAATCCCTGCCGATGCCCGTGACGGCTCTGATCGGAGCGGCGATGGCGGTGATCTTCAAGGTCGCGCCGGCCAAAGATGTCTTCGCGCCGTTCGCCGACCCTCTGATGTTTCTCTTTATCGGATCTTTTATTTTAGCTCAGGGGATTTTCTTTCACGATCTAGACAAACGCTTCGCATACGGGGTGCTTTCTCTGAAATGGATCGGCGCCCGGCCCTCGCGGATTCTGTTCGCTTTCGGGGCCGTGACGGCCTTTAGTTCGGCTTGGATCTCCAACACGGCGACGACCGCCATGATGTTCGCCATCGGATTGTCGATCATCGCTTTTTTGTTCAAACACGAAAAGGAGACCGGGGTCAAGATCAACCGCAATTACGCGACGGCGATGATGCTGATCACCAGTTTCGCCGCTTCGATCGGCGGTTTGATGACGCCGATCGGGACGCCGCCGAACGTCATCGGGCTGGGCTTTATCCGCCGGCTTCTGGGAGCCGAAATTTCCTTCTTCAAATGGATGCTGATCGGCGCTCCGATCGTCGTCGTCCTTTATATTTTTCTTTATCTCTATCTCAACTATCTGGCTCCGGCCGGCGTCAAGGAGATTCCCGGCAGCGCCGAGATGATCCGCCGCGAAAAGGCAGCTCTGGGCAAATGGACGCGGGGCCAGAGATCGACCGTCATCGCTTTCGGAACGGCCGTAACGCTCTGGATCTTCGCCGGTCTGATCGCGCTTTTCGCCGGTGAAAACAGCCCGATCTACAAGACGGTCCAAACCAGTCTGCCGGAAGCGGTCGGGGCGATCATCGGCGCGTTTCTGCTTTTTATCTTGCCGGGAAACGAAAAGGGCGAAAAGGCCATCACCTGGAACGAGGCGGTCAAGATCGATTGGGGCGTGATCCTGCTCTACGGCGGCGGTTTCGCGCTCGGCGTGCTTTCTTTTAAGACCGGTTTGGCCGAAGAGATCGGCCGCAGTCTGACCGCTCTTCTGCCTTTGAGCGGCGGTTTCGGTCTGCTGGTCGCTTCGGTCATCGTCGCCGTTCTGATCTCGGAGACGACTTCGAACACGGCCTCGGCCAATATGGTCGTCCCCGTGGTCATCGCCATCGCTCAGGCGCAGGGCGCCGATCCTTTCATTCCGGCACTCGGAGCCACCTTCGGCGCCAGTCTCGGTTTTATGCTTCCGGTTTCCACCCCGTGCAACGCCATCGTTTACGGTTCGGGCTACATCCCTTTGATGAAGATGGTTCGCTACGGCATTCTGCTCGATATATTCGGCGCCATCGTCATCATCGCCCTGCTCAGTCTGCTGGCGCCGTTTCTGCGTTGAGTTTTTTGTTTTGAGTCCCGCGTTTACGCGGCCTTCCGGTGAAAATCGAGGTGTCGGCCGCGTAAACGCGGGACTCAAAACTCGCCTTTTCACCGAAAAATCGTTAAAGTTTCTGTTATGCCCGAAACGATCGTCGAACTGCGCGATGTCGGATTTTCCGTCGGCGGTGTGCAGATTCTCAAAAAACTCGATCTCGCAATCGAAAAAGGCGAAACGCTCGTCCTTTTGGGCGAATCCGGTTGCGGCAAGACGACCACCCTGAAACTGATCAACCGTTTGATCGAACCGACGGCCGGCGAGGTTTGGGTAGAAGGCCGCGCAACCAAAGACTGGAACCCGATCCGCCTGCGCCGGAAGATCGGTTACGTTTTACAGGAGGCCGGGCTTTTTCCGCATTTTAACATCGAAAAAAACGTCGCTCTGGTGCCGACTCTGGAAAATTGGGACGAGGAGAAAAAGCGGCGGCGAACCATCGAGATGCTCGAACTGGTCGGGCTCGATCCGAAAAAATTCGCCGGGCGTTTCCCATCGGAGCTCTCCGGCGGTCAGCGTCAGCGCGTCGGAGTGGCCCGCGCATTGGCGGCCGATCCCGATCTGTTGCTGTTGGATGAGCCTTTCGGCGCACTCGACGCGATCACCCGAACGAGTTTGCAAAAGGAATTCGCCGAACTGGTCAAAACCCTGGGCAAAACGGCCGTTTTCGTCACTCACGATCTCCACGAAGCCTTCGCCCTCGGAACGCGCATCGCCCTGATGGACAGGGGCCGCTTCGCTCTCATCGAAACGCCGGAAAACTTTCGCCGCTCGGATCTGCCTTTGGTCCGCGAATATCTGGCGACGATCGATCTATGAATTATTCAAAGCTTTAACGTGAAAAAGTGAAAAAGTGAAAAAAATGTTTGAGAAAAGGCGCCCGATTTGCCGGAAAACCAAACTTTTTCACATTTATTCATTATAAGGCCGTCCGAAAAACCGGTCGCGAGAGATGTTAAAGTCGAGACTGGTTTTGGACATATCGATATAAGGCTCTCCCGAGTCCAAAATTCCGACAATTTCGGTTTCCTTGTCTGGCTTCAGGATAAAATCGATCTTCAGTTCTTCGTTTTTGTTAAATGTGAAATTCTTAATTTCGTAAGTCTTAAACCCTGAGGCCTCGATTTTGACAGAATAATCTCCGGACGGCATCGGCGGAAATTCGTATTCCCCTTTATCGTCAGATTCGGTCTGGAGTTCTTTTCCGGATTGATTGTTTTTTATCGTGATGGTTGCGCCGGGAACCAGTGCGCCGGCCGGGTCTTTGACGACGCCTTTGGCGATGTTCAGATCTTTTTTGGTTTCGGTTCGGAAGATTTTGGCCGGGGCCACGATCTTGCACTCCTTGTCTTTTTTTGATTTGGAACCGCTCTGACCGAAGGCGACCGAAAACATTCCGATGATTGCGGCCAAAATCGCTCCGGCAAAGCGGGAGATTCGCTTTCGCCGGGTATGGACCCCGACCGGACAATCCCTTGTCAAAACGGTTCCATCGGCGCGTTTGTAGAGTCTGGCGCAAATTCTTTCCTTGTTGCCCGAAATCAGGTTCTCAACTTCCGCTTCAGTCATTTCAGCGATGTTGTAAACGTTTAGCTGACAGGAATCGCAAAACCGTTTTCGCGCGTCGCCATTCATATTCTCCCAACCGACCGGACAGGGCGATGCGATGCGGAATTTGTTGACGTCGAATTTTTGCCGGTTCATCGAACTTTCTCCTTTAACTTTTGCCTTGATTTTCCCTATCCGATGCGCCCCTTTTCCGACAAAGTTGCTTTAGGGTTGGACAAATTCTGTTACAATTTGGTCTATCGTGAATTCAAGCTGAGAAAAAATTGCCCGCGAATCGGCGCGAACGGACGCGAATTTTTGTAAATTAAATTAAATTAATTCGCGCAAATTCGCGTAGATTCGCGGGCAAAATCTCTTTATCGATCCGTCAAAAATGTCTTTCCCGGAATTTTTACAGCAGAACTGGCCGGAGATCCTCGCCTTAACGCGCGAGCATATTTTTCTGGTCTTCATCTCGACCGCCTTTGCCGTCCTCGCGGGCGTTCCGCTCGGCGTTCTGCTGACTCGCGTCAAATCACTGCAAACTCCGGTTCTCGGTTTTGCCAACATCATGCAGACGGTTCCCTCTCTGGCGCTGTTCGGGCTTTTGATTCCGATCCCTGTTCTCGGCGGAATCGGCGCGCGGACCGCCATCATCGCTCTGGCGCTGTACGCGCTGTTGCCCGTCATCCGCAACACCGTAACGGGGATTGCGGGCGTTGACGGCAAAATAAAAGAGGCGGCGGTGGCGATGGGACTGACCGACTGGCAGGTTCTCAAGATGGTCGAACTGCCGCTGGCGATGCCGGTCATCTTAACCGGCGTTCGGGTGGCGGTCGTCATCTCGGTCGGTGTGGCGACGATCGCGGCCGCCGTCGGGGCGGGCGGTCTCGGAACCTACATCTTCCGCGGACTGCGACAGAACGATAACAATCTCCTGCTGGCCGGAGCGATCTTTTCGGCCGTTCTCGCCCTGCTGGCCGATTTCGCGCTCGGGCAGACCGGAAAACTGTTCGAGCCGAAACGATCCGCCGACGAGTCCGCGCAAAACAGAAGGAAACTGATCGCCGTCGCTTCGACCGCTCTGATAGCGGGTTTGGTCGGCGCGAGTTTTATTTCGAGTCTGACTTCGCTGGTCTCGAACGGAACGGACTCAACCGGCACCGTCCGGGTCGGTTCCAAGGATTTTACCGAATCGGTCATTCTGGCCGAGATTCTGGCGCAGGCTCTGGAAAAGCGGGGCTTAACGGTCGAACGTCAATTGGAACTGGGCGGCAATCTGGCGCACGACGCGCTTTTGGCCGATCAGATTGACGTTTATCCCGAATACACGGGGACGGCCTTTACTGCCATTCTCAAACACGATCCGGTGACCGATCCGCAAAGGGTTTACGATCGGACGAAAGGAGAATACGCCGAACGGTTCGATCTGGCGGTCGGGCCGCCGCTCGGTTTCGCCAATGATTTCGCCATCCTCGTGCGGGGCGATGTGGCCCGCAAAAACGATCTCAAAACGATCTCCGACGCCGTTCCGCTGGCCCGCGACTGGCAGGCCGGATTCGGGCAGGATTTTATGTCGCGGGCCGACGGTTACGAGGGGTTTCGCCGGGCCTACGGTTTCGAGTTCGCCCGCCAGCCGCGAGAGATGGATCTGGCTCTGACCTATCGCGCTCTGGCTTCGGGCGAACTCGACATCATCGCCGGCAATTCGACCGACGGTCTGATCGACGCGCTCGATCTTTTTCAACTGACCGACGACCGCCGCTATTTTCCGCCCTACGAGGCCGTTTTCATCGCCCGGCGGGAGGCGCTCGAAAGTTCCCAAATTCTGGCCGATGTGTTTGAAAGGCTCGGCAACTCGATCACCACCGAAGAAATGCGCAGGATGAACTACGAGGTGGACGGCAAAAATCGTCAGCCGAAGGAAGTCGCCGCCGACTGGCTCCGGCAAAAAGGGCTTTGAAAGAATGGCCGGTGATCGGCAGTCGGATGTGAGCGGTTTCGTTTCAACGGCTGACCACCGGTCACCGGTCGCCGGCCGCTCTGAAAGTTTCGGTTAACCAATAATGATGTGATAAACTATCAGAAAAACTGAGGCAATAAAAAAATGATTGTTATCAGGCACATCCGGCAGAATCAGGTTAGGCGATCATGCATCCGCATCAAAACAAAATTAGGTAAAAGCAGAAAACTGGTTTAACGAACGTCTGTTCGGACGATTGGTGGTGCGCGGTCGGCTGTCGGAACTGATTGATGGGCTCAATTCCCGTTTTTAACAATTTTCGTCCGGGACGTCGAACAGTTGTAATAAGGAAGGTCGATTTATGAAAAATACGAAGTATGAAGCCGGACAGACAGTTGAGATGTCATGTTCAGCCTGCGACGGAGAACAGCCGCACACGGTTCAATCGGTAACCAAATTGGGAAAAATGACCAAGGCGGTGTGTGATGTGTGCGAAACCGTCAGCACGTTCAGACGCGGCAAAAAGGTTTCGGTGGATATCAACAAAGCCCAGGCCGGAACGCCTTATGATTTCTCGCAAAGATACCGGAAAGGGCAGGCCATCATGCATCCGACCTTCGGGCAGGGCGAAGTGACGAACGTGATTGACGGACAAAAGATCGACGTTCTTTTCGGCGACGACGTCAAACGCCTGATCCACGGACAAGAATAATCTTTCAAGGCGGAAGGCAAAAGTAAAAAGGCAAAAACTTAACCCCGGCCTCTTCCCCCTCGTCAGCCGTTTGCCAAAATCCGGATCGACCGGATTCTGCCGGATAAATATTTCCCCTTTGCCTTTTTACTTTTACCTTTTTTACTTTTATTGCCGCTGCGATTCGATCGTGGTCGGTTTATCGTTAATTTTCCCGTCGGAGACCGCACCGAAAAATCCGCTAAAGAACAACCCCAGAATGATCAGCAAAATGATTCCCAGACTGGTCAATCCCCAAACGACCCCGCGATAGGCTTTGGCCGTATCTTCTCTGACGACTCTTTCTTCTCCGTTCACCGTAATGACATCTCTTGACATTTGGTTCTCCTCCCTTTGCGTTAGAAATGAATAAATAACTTAACAGTCAACGTCGCAAGAGGCGTGCCATTTGATAAAAGCCCTGATTTCAGGGCTTTTATCCGGAGTTCCACCGAAGCGAGAAAAAACTCGTATGGTTACAAAACGTGAATTTGTGCGGTTTTGATACAAACCCCGGTTGGCCGGGAAAAACAAAAATATGAGCTCTTTTTTCAGGCCGGTTCCTTCGGCCAGACTTCCAACACTTCAAGAATCTGGCGCGAGATCTCAACGCCGTCCGGGAAATTCTCGGTGAAATCGCGGCGCAATCGCTCGCCGTGATTGTGAAAATATTCTTCCAGAACGCCCCTGTCAGTCGCCAGATAGCGGATGCGGTAATTTCCGGCGGAGATGCGGGCCATCTCGGCGCTTTTAAAATGGCCGGTTGCCATCAGGTCCGGAATGTGCCGGTCGCGCATAAAGCGCTCGAATTTTTCGATCATCGCGGCCCGGACGGCGGCGGTTATTTCGTAAATCATCATTTTTTTTTGTGATGGGTGATGGGTGATGGGTGATGGGAGAAAAGCCTTTTCCGGAAACGAGCATTGTGGCAAAGAAAGGGCAAATCCCATCACCCATCACTCGAAAGCACCCTCACGACAATGATCGTCATATCATCGTGCTGTTTGGCTCCGGCGGCAAATTCGTCGGCTTTTTCCATGATGTGGCCGAGGATCTCCTCGGCGGGTTTTCCGTAAATTTTTTTGAGTTCTTCGAGGACCGCTTCCTCGCCCCATTCCTCCTCGGCCGGATTCATCGCTTCGGTGATGCCGTCGGTCGAGCCGACGATCAGATCGCCCTCGCAGAGTTCGATCTCGCCCTGCGAGTAATTGACCAGCATCGGCGGCAACATTCCGACCACCGCGCCGCCTTCGGCCAGCGTCAGAACCTCGATCCCCTCCGGTTCGCCATCTTTCCGCCGGAGCAGGAAAGGCGGGTTATGTCCGGCGTTGACGTAGGTCAGCCGCCGCGTTTCAGGATCGAACTGGGCGTAGAAAAACGTCGCGTAGCGGTTCGAGGTCGAGGCCTCGTAGAGAAGATGATTGATCTGCGCCATCAACCCGGCCAGATCGTCCTTGAAATGGATGGCCTGCCCGCGCAGACTGGCCTGAAGTCCGGCCATCATCAGCGATGCGCCGATCCCTTTGCCGGAGATGTCGCCGATGGCGATGCCCAGTTTTCCATCGGTCAGTTCGAGAAAATCGTAATAATCCCCGCCGACCCCGAGCGCCGGCCGGCAGGCGCCGAAATAATCGAGGCCTTCGACCGGAGGGAGTTCCTGCGGAAAAAGCCGTTCCTGCACCTCGCGGGCGATCTCGAGTTCGCGGTTGAGCCGTTCTTTCTGCGCCGCCTCGCGGGCGATCGCCTCGGTCAGTCGCGAGTTTTCCAGCGCCAGACCGGCCTGCGAGGCGACCGATTTCAAAAGCCTCAAGTCGTTCGAGGTGAACGGCTCATCCGACAATTTCGCGCTCAGCGAAAGAAGGCCGGAAAGTTCTTTTTTGGCCGTTACCGGCAGGAGCAGACTGGAATTGAGCCGGAGAAGTTTTTCGCGCTCTTCGGCGTTGATCTCCTCGTTGACCCAGGATTCGCTGTCGTCTTTATAGATGATCAGAGAATCGTTCTGCCGGAGTTTTTCCACCGTTTTGCCGTTCTCGTCCAGGACGACGGGCGGCGGGGTTTCGTAGCCGAGCGTATGGGCCGGCAGGAAATCGCCGCCGTTCTTGAGCAGGAGAGCCACCTGCGGAACGTGAAGCGATTCGCTGATCTTGGCCGAGAGCGTTTCGAGCAGAGGCTTTGTTTCGACCATCGTCCGCAATTGTTCGCTCAGGTCCGAGAGGATCTGTTCGGCGTTGTAAGCCTCGCGGAAAAACCGGCGGTCGATCCAGACCCGAAGATTCTTGGCCGCGTAGTCGATCAGCGGAAGCAGAGCCAGCCCGCCGACGATAAAACCGATCTGAACGGCCGGATTGTTCCCGCCGGAGATGAGCAGATAAGTTCCCAGAATGACCAGAATGAGCAGGGCGAACTGCAAGATCTTGACCCCGTTTTGAGCCAGAGCGTACTGCAAGCCCTGACGAATGACGACGCCGACATCCATCGCCCGGTGAACGACGATCACATAGGCCAGCGTCAGCGGGAACAAAAGCAGTAAGAGCAGAGCCATCAGGGCGAACCAGAAGGGAACTATCTCGAAAAAAGAACCTTTGGCGTCGGTCACCAAACGATAGATTACGAGCAGAAACGACGGAACCATGGAGACCGATGTTCCGATCGCCATCAGGCGGATGCGGCGGCGGGCGTCCGGGTTTTTGAGAGTGGCGGCCTTGTGGCTGAGGGCGGCGAAAAACAGACCGATGGCCATCAGATTCAGCGGATTGGCGATCAGATTGTAGGCTTCGGAAACGGGTTTCAGGTAATCGATCGCGTTGATGTTGAGAAACATCTTGGCTCCAACCAGCAAAGTCCTCAGCACCTGAAAAACGAGCGGAACGATGAAGATCCATTTGGCCCACGGAAAGCGTTCATCGACGCTCCATCTCTCCGGAAAATAAATGCCGAAAAGGAGCATGGCCAGCGCCCAGGTGCTGAAAAGCAAATTCCGGTAAGCGCCGACCAATGTGTTGGATGAATAGCCTTCGAGACCGATCGTGCTGACCCCTAGGAGAAGAAAAAGCAGAAGCCAGGCCAGATAATCGCGCGGACGGACGAAGACCACCCAGAAACCGAGCAGAATACAGAAAGTCGGCAACAGATATGTAAAGACAATGCTGACGATGTTCCGGCTGTAAAAACTAAAATTCCTCTCAAGTTTGATCCCGGTCAGCGTAATATCCCGGGTCTCGGTCCGCCCGTCCGGATCTTTCCTCGCTACGGTCAATGTGTAATTCTGATCGGGGCGGAGTTTGAGGATTTCTTCGAAATAGATCTCGTTGCTCTCGATCGCCCGGCCGTTGATCGCCATCAACCGGTCGCCGATCTGAAGCCCCGAACCCTCGGCCTCGGGCCGCAGGAACGTGATCTCTCCGTCATAGACGAACGGGAGATTGATCTGCCTTTCCGAAAGACGGAAGATCTTCGGAAGATTGGCGAAATGAATGGTCATGGCCGCGGCCGCGAAGGCGAAAAGAAGCGCCAGCGGAATAAAAGGAAGAAATTTTTTATTCATATCGGGTTTGATCTTGTTTGAACTCCCTCAAAATAGCATAAGTTCAATGAACATAAAAGATTTATCCGGCGCGGACGGCAACCCCGGAAATGTTTCCCGAATCAATTTACATTATGTTCGGATTCAAAATGCTTTGGTTACTGGTTGTCGTCCTGTGTTTTGGCCTTTCAATTGCCGGCCAGACGCCGCCCGCTCAGGTGTCGGATGTCATTCACGAGCAATATCTGATCGAATCGAAAACGCTCGGCGAACAAAGAAGCGTTCTGGTCAGAGTTCCGCCCGGTTACGCCGTTTCCGGGCGCAAATACCCGGTCGTTTATATGCTCGACGCCCATCCGCCGCAAAACGCGATGATGATCGGGGTGATCGATCAGCAGGTCTGGGGCGGAATGATGCCGGAGATGATCGTCGTCGGGATTCAGAACACCGACCGCTCGCGCGATCTGACGCCGACCGATGACGGCAAAGGCCGCGGGCCGGTCGGCGGCGGTGAAAAATTTCTCCGGTTTATCGAAGGCGAGGTCATCCCGCTGGTCGAAAAAAATTACCGGACCGAGCCTTTTCGGATTTTCGCCGGTCATTCGCTCGGCGGTCTGTTCGCCGTTTACGCTCTGACGGCGCGTCCCGATCTGTTCAACGCTTACATCGCCGCCAGCCCGGTTCTCGGTTGGGACGACAATTATGTGATCAAGCGGGCCGAGGAGGTTTTTCGGGAAAAACGGGACTGGAACAAAACCGTCTTTCTGGCGATCGGCGATGAACCGCAGTATATGGGCGGTTTCAGGGATTTTGAGAATCTGCTCAAGCAGGCCAAACCGAAAGACCTCGAATACGAGTTCAGGCAGTTTAAGGACGAGAACCACGGCTCGGTGGTTTTGCGGGCGTATTACTGGGGTTTGCGAAAGATCTTCGAAGGCTGGCAGCCTCCCGCTTCCGGGTCGATCGCCGATCTGGAAAATCATTACCGCAAACTCTCGAAAAGATTCGGCTACGATATTTTCATCCCGGAGGATCTTCTGAACCGCGCCGGGTATCAGATGCTCAACGCCGGCAAGATCCCCGAAGCCATCGACCTTTTTCGCAAAAACGCCGAACATTATCCGAACTCGGCCAACGTCTATGACAGTCTCGGCGAGGCTTTCGAAAAAAACGGACAATTAAAGCAGGCGCGCGAAAATTACGAAAAAGCCTTCGCCATCGCCTCCCGAAACGGCGATCAAACGCGGGCCGCCGTCTTTAAGGCCAATCTCGATCGGGTGGCGGAAAAGCTCAAGTGAATTTTGAGTCATTGCCGTTAAAAAGATCAGGAAATGCTAAAGTTCGGGAACCGTGATTGTAAATTCCAAACTGTAAATTCTTAATTGTTTTGGAGATAAAACCTTTTTATCCGAAACAATCAAGAATTTTCCATCCATCACAGTCTTTTTAACAGTAATGATTTTGAGTTTTGAATTTTATAGAGAAACCGCATTTCTAAAAAAAATTCGGTAGTGATCAAAAGTAATGCTGAGTAAAATCTAATTGCTCCAACGGAGCATCTGAAAATAGCCCGGCGATTGATCGCCGGGATTATGCAACCGATGTCGTCAAGTCCTGAAGGGACAGTCTCGAATTTGCCAAATTCATATTTATCTTTCGTCCTTTCAGGACTATGGATCTGAGAGAGAACCTGTACCCGGCGATCAATCGCCGGGCTATTACGACAAGAGTCCCTGCGGGACATTCATTTGTCAGCATTACTTTTGATCACTACCAAAAAATCAAAACTCAAAATCAGATCTGAAATCCGTCGGCGAACGCCACCAACTGATTTGTTCCCGCTGTTGACGGGGCCTGGATAAAGATCAGATACGGGCCTTTTTGAAAGAACAAATTCTTTTTTCCGTCGTCCGTGTCGGCGTAAAATCCGCTGCCGTGTTTGAGCGAGATTTTTTTGCCGCTGAAACCGAGCGTCCAGTCGAGAAAAAGCCAGGTTCGCCAGGCGCGTCCGGCCGAATCGTAATCGAAAACACCGGCCGTCCACTCTTTCCCGGCAGAGTCCCGGTAGCGGGCTTCGATGATCCTTTCCGGAATGAACTGCGAGAAATACTCGATCAGTTTTCGTTCGTCCTCGTTTTTTCCGGCCGAGTCGAGATCGCTTTGCGAGAGTCCCAATTCGGCCCGCGTCGTCGTCTTGAAACCGGCCAGAGTCAATTGATTCGGCGGTTTTTGCGGCAATGTCCAGACGGTCTGGCGGGTTTCCGGGTAATCGTTGAGTCCTCGGCCGTTGCCGACATTTTGAGCCAGACGGGTGGCGTCATCCCGCATCGAGCGGTTCGGCGTGTAGATGATGATCAGAATGTCCGAGCCCTGTTTTTCCAGCACGTAGATCAGAACATCGTCGCTTTGGATCTTCGAACCGGTGTAACTGCCGCCGCGCGGACTTTGAACTTTTGTTCCGGTGCGGTCGCCGCCGGTCTTTTGGGCGATGTTGACCGCGATCGGATCGCCGTTTTTCGAGGGAATCCGGACGACCGAAATGTAAATGTCTTCCTTTCCGGTCGGCTGTTGGTCCTTTTGCCGCCGGCGCGGACGGTAAACGGTGGTCGTGATCGTCTTGCCGTCGCGGTCGCGGAGATCGTCGCGGGTCAGGCCCGGCGGCAGGCGTTTATTGACTTGTTTTTCATTTTCGCCCGAATTCTCGGCGATCTTATCCTGCAGATCCTCGGTGGAAACGACCTCCGGGGCGAGCGGGTCTTCTTTGTCGGTGTCGACCGGAAATTCCTCCAGAGTCCCCTGGGTTCGTTCGGGAATCTCGGGCGGCTGGCGTTCCGGCGCGGCGTAGGCGAAAATGCTGGTTAAAGCCAGCCAGCCGATGATCCCGAAGATCAGCAGAACCGCCACCCCGACTCCGCCGCCGATCGCGACCATCTGGCCGGTCGATGTCCTCGGTTTTTCTTCGACCGGTTTTGAGGCGACCATCGTCAGAGCGGCTTCGCCGCACATTCGGCAAAAGGTTTCGTCGGCGACTATCTCGTTGCCGCAGGCCAGGCATTTTCTCGGTTGAAAACCGCCGGCCGCGAGAGCGGGCGACGTATTTGGCCCCAGCGCCAGATAGGCGGGGATCACCAGACCGATGACGGGGACGATCAAAAGGGCTCCCGTCCACGCCGGTTTGCCGCGCATTTCGGCGATCGACATCCAGAGGATCGGCAGAGCGATGAGGCCGACCAGCGGGATCAGCAAAAGCAGGAACCACCATCCGGGACGCCTTCCGATCTTGCACATCAGATAAAGATTGGCGATCGGAATCCAGGCCAGCCCGGCGCCTGACGTGTCGGTTTTGCGGGCGATGATCATCAGGGTGGCGCCGAAATAAATGTAGAGCGCCGCGCCGAAAAGAAGAGGGACGAGCAGCCACAACAGCGTCGGTAACAAAGAACTTTCTTCCATAGCTTTCAGTTTTTAAAAAGGCCGGTTTCGACCGACGGCTAAAAAAAGACCTCCTTTTGTATTGAGTCCTGATGCCCTTGATCGAAAAGTGTTTTGGAAAATGCGGAAAGAAAAATTTCCCCGTATTATAGCAGATATTTTCCGAAAGCATTTTTTGAGGATAGAGGCGCGGCAAAACGGCTTTCAACCGGGGCAAGATTTCAGCAATTTACCCGGCCGAAATTCACATCAATTTTTCAATTGACAGTTTAGGATCGGAAAACCTATCCGTTTGAAAGACTCTCGGACCAAAGAAAATCCCATCACCCATCACTTATCACCCATCACCTTTGATAAAAAACGGCAATTCCAGATAGAATGGCATATCCGAAAAAAATCAAGTTGTTTACAAGGAGACTTCCGGTGTCAGACAAATTTTCTTACGATCAGGTTCCGTATCAGAGCACGTTTCAGCCGCAGATCTATCCCGACCGGATGGCGACGCTGGCGACGATTTTGGGAATGAAACCCGCTCCGCCCGACAAATGCCGGTATCTCGAACTCGGGTGCGGCGAGGGCGACAATCTGATCGCCTTTGCTTTTTCGCTGCCCGAAAGCGATTTCGTCGGCATCGACCTGTCGGCCCGGCACATCGAAGCGGCCGAACGGATGGTGGCGGAACTCGGTCTGAAGAACATCAGATTTCTGCAAAAGGACGTGATGGATCTCGGCCGCGAAGAATTCGGCGAGTTCGATTACATCGCCGCCCACGGGCTTTTCTCCTGGGTTCCCGATTTCGTCCGCGAAAGAGTGCTCGATCTTTACGCCGAAATGCTCGCCCCCGAGGGCGTCGGTTATCTCAGCTACAACACCTTGCCGGGCGGATATATGCGCCAGATGATGCGCGATATGATGCAGTTTCACACGATCGACGAACCGCTCTCGCTCGACAAGGTCGAAAAGGGGTTGTCGATTCTCGGTTTTCTTCGCGACAGCGTCAGGGGGGACAAATACTACCGGTCGATTCTGGAAAACGAGATCGGTTTTGTAACCAATCACAGTCCGGCCAGCATCCTTCACGATGAACTGGGCGAACTCAACCGGCCGTTTTATTTTCACGAATTCGTCAAAACGGCGGCCGAACACGGGTTGCAGTATCTGTCGGAGGCCGAGTATTTCACGATGCCGATGCACGAATATCCGCCGCAGACCGCCGAAGCGCTGGCATCGTTCGGCGAAGACATCATCCGTCGCGAGCAATACATCGATTTTCTCCGTTGCCGCCGGTTTCGCCAGACGCTTTTGTGCCGCGCCGGAGTCGAGATCGACCGCGACGTCAAGCCCGAGAAGATCCGCCGGTTTTACATCTCTTCGGCTTTCAGCCCGGTCGATAAAGAGTCCGCCCTGACCGAGAACAAACCGGAAAAGTTCCGCGTTCCGAACGGGCCGACCGCCGAACTGGAACATCCGCTGACCAAAACGGCGCTGGCTCATCTGGGCGGGATCTGGGTCGATTCGATCCGGTTCGACGATCTGATGGATCTGGCGCGCCGGGGGCTCGAAGAAAAAGGCGCCGCCATCGATGATTGGGAAAAAGAGCTGCACACGACCTGCGCCATTCTGCTCGAACTCTACGTCAGCGGTTTGGTCAAACTCAATCTTCACCGCCCGCAGATGACGCGCGAGGTGGGCGAAAATCCGACGGCCAGTTCTTTCGTTCGCTGGCAACTCGGTCGCGGCGAAGATGTCGTCACGGCGCTCAACATCAGTCAGGTCAAGGTTGACGATTCATTTTTCAAAGCCTTGCTGACGATGCTCGACGGAACCCGGAGCAGGCTCGATCTGAAAAAGGAACTCCGGCAAAAGATCGGTGCCGGAGAATTTGCCGATGTCGGCGAAAAAAGCGCCCTTCTCAGGGATCTGCCGATGATGGTCAAAAACAACCTTCAGGAGATCGCCGATCTGGGATTGCTGATCTCTTAACATTTAACATTTAATACTCTGTAAATTTAAAAAACTGAAGTTTTGTTAAATTTGTGATGGGTGATGGGTGATAGGTGATGGGATAAAACTTAATTGTCTGAATATCCGGATCTGCTGTCTGATATTATCTGTTTAACTTTTCACCCATCACTTATCACCCATCACCCATCACTAAACTCTAGTTTTTTTAATTTACACAGTATTTAACAGTTATCATTTTCCCGACCGTAACTATCCACCGATCAACGGCAAATATCATCCATCTGATAAATGATAACTGTTCGCTGTTGACTGCTCACTGTTCACTTTTTTTCCCTTCTTTCGCTCGTACATTTTGGCGTCGGCCATTTCCATCAACTGCTCCATCGGCAGGCGGGCCGATGAATCGATCAGGATCAGATCAAAACTCAGAGCCAGCTTGTAGGGCTTGCCGCTTTCGGCGTTGTAGCTTTTCAGATTGTTTTGCAGACGGTCGAACATTATCTGATAAGCTTTTTCGTGAGCGTTGATGATTATTCCGGCAAATTCGTCTCCGCCCAACCGGGCCAGAATATCCGTATCGCGAAAGGTCTGTTTGAGGATTTCGGCCGTTTTGGCGATCGCCTCCGATCCCTCGGGATGTCCGTGGGTGTCGTTGATCTGCTTGAGGCGATCCATATCGGCCATCAGGATCCAGAGATCGAGCGGAATCTGACGGGCGTAGAACAGTTTGAGCTGCTGTTCGGCGTGAACCAAAAATCCCCGTCGATTAAGCAGTCCGGTCAGATCGTCGGTCAGCGAAAGACGGCGGAGTTCTTCATTGGCGGCCTGCAAAAGATTGGTCGTCCGGCGCAGTTCGAGCCGCATCGTCACCTGCCGGGCCAGAGCCTGCAATGCTTTCAGCTGATTTTCGCCCAGATCGCGCGGCGTCCGATCGATAACGCACAGCGTACCGATGGAAAAATTATCGGGAGTTATCAGCGGGGCGCCGGCGTAAAAACGAATGTGCGGGTCGCCGGTGACCAGCGGATTGGCCGAGAATCTTGTGTCTTTCAATGTGTCTTCGATGACAAAGGGCGCGGGCGCGTCCGGCAAAATGGCGTGGGCGCAAAAAGACAGATCGCGCGCGGTTTCTCTGGGACGAAATCCGATCTTCGATTTGAACCACTGACGATCTTCATCGATCAGGCTGATCAGAGCGATCGGCGCGTCGCAAATCTCCGAAGCAAGCAGAGTAAAATCGTCGTATTCCTGTTCTTCGGGCGTGTCGAGAATTTCATATCTCTGCAGAGCCCGCAATCGCGCGGCTTCATCTGTCGGGATCGGCGGTTTCATTCGGACCTCCAGGCAGTTTTCGGTCGGGAGATTGTTTCAAGAACCTTATATCATTTTCGTCACTTAAATAGAAGTTGGCCGTCAAGTTGAGGATGGATTTCGACCGCCCGAAGAATCATCGACCGGAATGCCGGGCTTTTCCTTATCGCGTCAATTCTTTTTCCGAATTTCTTTTTTCTTTCCAAAAACCCGATTTTCAAACCGGTCAATTGTCTTCGATGTTTACGGGGATCATTTGGGCAAACCGCCGTAAAACCTCCAGTTCGAGCGGAAATCTCTCGACAATTTCTGATTGGTCAGAATGGCCTTGACCATCTCGACCGGGATCGCCCCTTCTTTGAGAATGGCGTCGTGAAAAGCGCGGTCGGTCATTTTCCGGGAATCGACCAGTTCGCGGTGCAGATTGTAAAACTGAAGACCGCCCATCATATAGGCGATCTGATAAAGCGGGCCGTAATCGCCGCCGAACGAACGGCGCACTTCGGCCGTCGCGTTGTCGCGTTCGTGCCCGACCCGCTCGACCAGAAAATCGACCGCCTCCTGCGGGGTCATTTTCTCCAGATGAAAGTTGAGAGAGAAAATGATCCGGGCGCAGCGGTGCATCCGCCAGAAAAGCGCGCCGACGCGGTCTTCCGGCGTTTTGTTAAACCCTTTGTCCCAGAGCAGAAACTCCCAGTAGAGCGCCCAGCCCTCCATCCAGAAAGGCGTGTAGAAGATCTGCCGGTAGGGCCGGTAGCGGTTGGTCATAAAACGTTGCAGGTGATGCCCCGGGATCAGTTCGTGATGCGTTACGGCATGGGTAAAATGCGGATTGTTGCCGCGCATGCTCATCAGTTTCTGCTCGTGCGTCATGCCGTCGGTCGGATAAGAGACGAGGATCGTTTCGCCGCCGAGAAAAAAGGGCGAAACCAGCTGGCGCTCCGGCGTCATCATCTCCATTCGCCAGGTTGCGCGGGCAACGGGCGGAACCGTTACGAGATCGTTCTTTTCGACGAATTCGATCGCTTCAAAGGCCTGATCGCGGATCAGTTCGGGTTGCCGGCCGGGCGGGACGTATTTTTGTTTGACGGCTTCGAGCGCCCGTTTCCAGTCGTCCCCGTAGCCCATCTCCCGCGAGGCTTTTTTCATCTCCGCCTCGCACCAGGCGAATTCCTTGTTGGCGATCTCGACCAGTTCTTCGGGCGAATAGGGGATCATCTCGTATTCGAGTTCCTGCAGGAGCGCCCCGCGCCCGATCGGGTCGCCGATGATGGTCGTTTTGTCGTCCGGGGCGATGCCGACCAGTTTGTCGAGCAGGAATTTCTGATAGCTTTGCAGGGAATCGTCGAGCGTCTTTTCCGGCGCTTTGTTCCACCAGGTAAAGACCGGGTCGTAACCCTCGTGAAAATTGAACCAGCGCGTCAGAACCGTCCGCAACCCCCCGACGGTGCGGGCGGCGCGGTTGGCGACGGTGCGTTTCGGTTTGGCGATCTGACCCGCTTCGACCGCTTTCCTTGTTTTGACGATCTGCTCGTTGAGATCGTTGAGCAGGGCGGCCGTTTTGGCCGGATCGATCGTCTTCAGTTGCCTTCGCTCGTCTTCGAGATCGCTGATCGCGCGGGCGAAAGGGATCAATGCCTCCATTTCCTTTAATTGCCCCTGATAGCGGTCGAGTTCGCTGCGCTCGTGCCGGAGGTAATTGGCAAACAGGAGATAGTCGATCTGTTCGTCGTGATTTAACGAATCGAAATTCTGCTTGTCCAAAAACGCCTGCCAACCCGAGTAAAATTCCTGAAAGCGCGCGATCCGGTTGGGCGAGGTCGGCGCCGTGTAAAAGCGGCTCAGACTGCCGTAATCTTCGGAAAATTTTTCGATCACTCCCCGCAGACGGCTCGGCGGTTCGTTGTATTGATTCAGATCAACGGAGGTCTGGCCCGTCGAAAATATCGAAAAAAGACAAATAAACAAAAAGATCGGGATCAATCGTTGCATAAGTTTTTCCTTGATTTACATTTTTAGTCGGGTTCGATCAGTTTGATTATGATAATTGCAATTTTGCGAATTTCACAAACCTTTTTATCGAGTTCTTCAAATCATCTTTCGGTTATTTATGATTTCAGGCTGTCAGACCAATCAGACCGATCTTCGGACGCTGGCTCCGGCGATCCTTCATTTTATCTTACAAGGGAACGGTCAAAGTGCCGGTCGCTTCGGGCGAATCGGCGGAATTGTTTCCCTTTTTCCGGAGCGGAATCTGCGCCTTGGTTCCGTTCCTGGTTTTCGCCTTACCCGAACAATTAGTTGAGAGCGGCGGATGAAATTTTATCAGTTTTCAGTTTTGAATTTTCGGTTTCCCTTGTCCCTGAGCCCTCGGCGCTTTTTCTTTTGTCGTAAATATCCGTTTGTGCTATAACCTCTTTACCTTCATTTTTAATTTATGTGCCGCCAATTCACTTGTCTTCAGCGGGTTTTATCCGGCTTGTCCTTATTGTTCTTTGCAATTTTGACGGTGTCGGCGCAGTATCGCTTTGACCGCTGGACGACCGATGAGGGATTGCCGCAGAATACGGTCAACGGTCTGATTCAGGCGCGGGACGGTTATATTTGGGGCGTTACGGCAAACGGAATTATCAGATTCGACGGCGTTCGCTTTAAGGTCTTTAACAAAACGAACACCGAAGGGTTGGATGAGAGCCGCTTTCTCAGAATCATCGAAGACGGGGCGGGACGCCTTTGGTTTTTGTCCGACTCGCTCTCTTTCGTCAAATACGAAAAAGGCGTCTTTACAACCTATTCGGACGGCCACGGTTTTGAAGGTCGTATCCGTTTTTATTTACTCTTTACGGATTTGGACGGAAACCTGATTTTTTCGACCGACAAAGCACAATATCGTTACGAGGACGGAAAATTTGAAAAATTCGAGATTCCGACGGCTAATTCCGAAAGCGTTATCTCTCTGCGCGACCGTGAAGGCGGAATTTGGTTGTCGGATAAAACGGGGTTGCGGAGAATTTTGGGCGAAAATGTAACCCGTTTTGAGATTTCTCAATTTGCCTTACAGTATATCCCGCTTCTTTACGAAGACCGTTTCGGAAATATCTGGCTCTCCTACGGTGTTGAATCAACCTATCGAATTCACGATGGGCGGATGCAACATATTGCGAATTTGAATCCTTATTATTTCGTCGAAGATTTTGACGGCAATCTTTGGATTGGGGCAGAAACAGGTCTTTATAAATTATCTGCCAATGAGCTAAATCCTGAAAAACTTGACCCGTCAAGGATTGAAAAAATAAATGGCGAAGACTTCGTATATTGCCTAACGGTTGACCGCGAAGGCGGAATTTGGGCGGGACTCTGGCACAAAGGACTCTGGCACATCACCCGTCAGGCAGTGCGTGTGTTTTCCAAAACTGACTGGAACACCAAAGGCGATAATGTCTATCCGATTTTTGAAGACCGTTCGGGGAATGTCTGGCTCGGAACTTGGTCGGATGCACTGATTAAGTATGATAAAAACTACAATTTCAAAGTTTATCAGATCGAAGGCGGAGAACAGATAAGTTCTATCTTTGAAGATTCCTTAAATCGGCTCTGGCTCGGTTTAACCGGTAAAGTCGGCTATTTCAATGACGGCAAATTCACGCCGTTGCCAAATTTTGAATCGGGCGGGATTTTTGTGGCAATGACCGAAGATAACGAAGGAAATCTATGGTTCGGCACAGAATCGCAGGGACTTTACAGATTTTCTGACGGAAATGTTACCCGTTTTACGACAGCCGACGGTTTGCCGAATAATGGTATTTCCGCTCTCCTCCTTACCAAAGAAAAACAACTCCTCGTCGGCACATTGAAGGGATTGGCAGTTTACCAAAATGGAAAGTTTTCCGCTCTTTCAAGCGGGAACGAATTTGTTCAAGATCACATCCGAAGTCTTTATCAAGATGCGAGCGGCGTTTTATGGATCGGAACTTACGATTCCGGTTTGATTCGATTCAAAGACGGCAAATTCAAACGCATCTCGCAAAATGACGGAATGTTCAACGGCAATGTCTTCTGCACTCTTGAAGATGAAAACGGCTGGTTTTGGATAAATTCCAACAACGGCATTTACCGAGTTCGCAAACAACAGTTGAATGATTTTGCCGACGGAAAAATTCAAAGTGTTGACACCATCGCCTATAACAAATCGGACGGACTATTGAATATCGAGGGCAACGGCGGAAAGCAACCGGCCGGGATCCGCCGCAGTAACGGGGAACTCTGGTTTCCGACTCAGCAAGGCGTCGCCGTCATCAATCCGAATGATATAGCAGTCAATCCACAGCCACCGCCCGTTCGGTTGGAAGACATTTTTGTCAATAACAAAGACATCGGCAGATATGGCGAGAGGGTCGAGATACAGCCAGAACAAAACAATCTCGAAATTAATTATACGGGTTTGAGTTTCGTCAATTCACCGCTCGTAAAATTCCGTTATCGTCTGGAAGGGTTGGAAACGGATTGGAACGAAGTCGGGATGCGGCGGACGGCGTTTTACAACAACCTGCCGCCGGGCGAGTATCGTTTTCACGTTCTGGCGGCAAACCGCGACGGTGTTTGGAATGAGGAAGGCGCCTCGATTAAAATCGTCAAACTTCCATATCTTTATCAAAGATGGTGGTTTATAGTTTTGGCGAGTTTGTCGGTCGCGGGAATTGTCGGTTTGATTTTCTATTATCGCGTTTCGCAATTAAGACGAATAGCCGAAGCGAAAACGGAATTTTCTCGCAAACTGATCGAATCGCAGGAATCGGAAAGAAAGCGGATCGCTTCGGAGCTTCACGACGGTCTCGGGCAGAGTTTGGTGGTTATCAAAAACCGCGCGATGCTCGGAATCAGAAAAGGCGATGACAGAGCGCGGGTTGAAAGGGAATTGGGCAACATCACGGAATCGGCCGCTCAGGCGTTGGACGAAGTGCGCGAAATTACCAATGATCTGCGCCCGCAACTGATCGACCGTTTGGGTTTGACCAAAGCGATCAACGCGATGCTCAAAAAGGTTTCCGGCGTGATCGAATTAAAAAGCGAGATCGATCCGATCGACCAGATCTTTAACGAAACCGAAGAGATCAACGTCTATCGGATCATTCAGGAATCGCTCAACAATATCATCAAACATTCCGACGCTTCGGAGGCGACGGTTATAATAGAATGCCGTGAGAACCGCGTTTTAATCACGATTGAGGACAACGGCAAGGGTTTTGACGCGGCCAACGTCAAACATTCCGCAGGCGGTTTGGGTTTGGTCGGTTTGAAGGAGCGAGCGCAGTTATTAAACGGCGAATTTTCGATTGATTCGAAGATCGGCAAAGGAACGAAACTAAAGTTCAGAGTAACGCCTTCAGGCGTGAAAATGCCCGATTATGGTTCAGAGTAACGAAATCACGGTCATCATCGCCGATGATCATCCGATTGTGCGGAAGGGTTTGTGCGAGGTCATCGAAGAGGACGCGAGGTTGCGCGTCGTGGCGGAAGCCGATAATGGTCGGGAAGCGGTTGAAGCGGTCGAAAAGTTCGCTCCGCAGGTCGTCATTCTCGATGTCGATATGCCGGTCATGAACGGCTTTGAGGCGGCGCGGGAAATCAGATCGAAAAAAGCCGAGACCGAGATCATTTTTCTGACGATGCACCGCGACGAAGATCTGTTTAACGAAGCGATCGACCTCGGCGCAAAGGGTTTTGTCCTCAAAGACAGCGCGCTGACCGACATCATCGACTGCATCAAAACGGTCGCATCGAGCGAGCATTACGCGAGCCACGCTTTAACAAAATTCTTGCTCAACCGCAGTCGCCGCGCCTTGAACCTGACCGAAAAACAGCCTTCCATCAGCGATCTGACGCCGACCGAAAAAAGAATCCTCAAACTGATCGCCAAAAACCTGAAGAACAGAGAGATCGCCGAAGAACTCTTCATCAGCCCGCGCACCGTCGAAAAACACCGTCAGAACATCTGCCAAAAGTTAAATCTGCACGGCAGTCATTCGCTCTTCAAATTTGCCATCTCACACAAATCCGAACTCCTCTAAACCATTCAATCCAAAATCCAAAATCTAAAATCCAAAGTCAAAATACGTAGTTCCGCGTAGGCAAAATACGCGGAACTGCGAATTCCCGCACGCTCCTTTTCGGCTTATTTTTTAATCGATGATGAAAGTTTTGATTGTGGACGACAACGAAGAAGTGCGCCGGGTCGTCGCCGATTCTCTGCCCGAGACGGTCGAAGAAATCTACGAATGCGAAGACGGCGCGGAGGCTTTTGTTGTTTATGAGAAACATCAGCCCGATTGGGTTCTGATCGATTGGCAGATGAACCGGACGGACGGCATCACTGCGATTCGGCAGATCAAGAGCGTTTACCCGAACGCGCATATCTGTCTGGTAACGGCATTTGACAGCGACGAACTGCGCGACGAAGCATTGGCGGCGGGCGCGGAGGGTTTTGTTTTGAAAGACGATTTGTTTGAACTCGAAGACATTTTGGAAGTTTAGAGTAACGGCTTGAGCCGTGAAAATGGTGTGCCTCACAGGCGTTACTCTGAGCGGAAAATGAGAGGAAAAAATGACGAAGAAATTAATGGCAACGGGGCGTTTTGCATTGATGGTTTTTTTGGTAACGGCGATTGTTTCGGGATTGAGTCTGAATCTGCGGAAAGCCGGGGCACAGGAGAAAAATGAACCCGCACGGATTCCAGAAGAACCAGTGATGGTGAGGGAGAAAAATCCGTCGAAGGGTGAAAATGACGATTCGCTCAGCCCGAATTTTACTTTCGAATCTTTTGACAACACCAACCCGATTAGCATACCCGGAATTGGAAATGCTTCGCCCTATCCTTCAAACATTACAGTCAGCGGTTTTAATTCGCTGACGACCAAAGTAGCCGTTACGCTCCGCAATTTATCGCACAGCTTTCCCGATGATATTGACATCATTCTGGTCGGACCGCAGGGACAACGTTCGATTCTGATGTCGGATGCGGGCGGTAACATTGCTGTTACTCCCCATGATATAACCATTGATCCGTCTGCCGCCGATGTTCTGCCCGATAACGGCGGTTTGTCAGGCAATCTTTATCGTCCGGCGAACTACGTCGGCAATGCAGGAGAAAATTTCCCTTCGCCGGGACCGGGCAATCTGGGAGAACTCGAACCGGCTGACCTCGGAGTTTTCAACGGGACGAATCCGAACGGAACGTGGAGTCTGTATGTCGTGGACGATGAAAGCGGCGATTCGGGAATGATTGCCGGGGGCTGGACACTGACCGTTTGGGGACCAACGGTATATACGGTCAATTCGACGGCTGATACGTCGGACGGCGTGTGCGATGCGACCGAATGCACCCTGCGTGAAGCTATAACGGCGGCAAGCAGTTTCGATCTGATAAATTTCTCGCCCCTTTTCGACACGCCGCAGACCATTAATCTGCAAACCGCCTTGCCGAACATCACAAGCAACATCATGATTCAGGGCAAAGGAGCAAATCTTTTGACCGTTCGGCGGGATTACAATGCGGCGACGAATTTTCGCATCTTCAGCATTCCTGGCGGTGTTTCTAATGTTGCTATCAGCGGAATGACCATCACCGGCGGCAATATGGGTGGCGACGGCGGTGGCATCTCAAGCCTGAGTAATTTGACTTTGACGGGTGTTCACATTACCGGCAACACGGCGCAATCGGGCGGCGGTGTTTCCTTGAAATCGGCGGACGGCGTATTCACCAATTGCACCTTCAGTGCCAACACGGCTGTAAATACCGGCGGCGGTGGTGGTGGAATCTTTTATCAAGGCGACGGCGGACACAACTTACGCCTTGCCAACAGCACCATCAGCGGCAACAGCAATCCGAATCGAGGCGGCGGCATTCAGAATATCAGTTTCAGCGGCAACAGCAGATTGGAAGTCATCAACAGCACGATCATAAACAATACCTCAACAAACGGCGGCGGGATTGACACCATCACCGTAAACTCAGGCAGTACCGCGACGACGACCCTCCGCAACACCATTATATCTGCTAACTCGGCGAACAATCTGGCGATTATCAACTTTGGCGGAACGGCGACAGTTACCACCAACGGCTTCAATCTGAGCGATAATTACAACGGTGTCTTTACACCTGCGGCAACTGACCTGACTAATGCGAATCCGCGTCTCGGTCCGCTTTCTCTGGGCGGCGGCACGACCCCGACGCACGCGCTTTTGGCAAGCAGTCCGGCACTCGACGCGGGCGATGCTTCGGGTTACACGACCGATCAGCGCGGAGTTTCGCGTGTCTTCGGCACAAGCGCGGACATCGGCGCGGTCGAAATGCGCCCGATCATCGTTTTCAGCAACTCCAATTCAGGAAGCGGCACTCTGCGCGATGCCATCAACACCGCTAATTTCGATCCCGATTTATCGGACATCCTTTTCAGCGACAGCCTCGGCACGATCTTAGTGCTTTCACAACTGCCGAACATCACATCCAGCGTAACGCTCAACGGCTACGGTGCGAATAATCTGACCGTTCAGCGTTCCGATGCGTCGGGTGCATTTCGCGTCTTCAATTTTCCGAACAGCGGATTAAACGTTGCCATCAGCGGAATGACCATCACGGGCGGCAATGCGGGTAGCGGTAACGGTGGTGGGATTAATAGTAAAAGCAATCTGACCTTGACCGGCGTTCACGTTACCGGCAACACTGCGGCAGACGGCGGCGGTATAAGTTTAGATTCTTCTGACGGCGTTTTTACCAATTGCACCTTTAGCGGCAATTCGGCTACTAACCTTTCTGGTGGCGGGATATTTTACAGTGGCGACAACGGACGCACATTGCGTATTACAGGCAGCACCATAACTGGTAATCAATCGAATTTGTTTGGTGGCGGCATTGATCAACTTGCCCAATTAGTTAGTAATTCACTAGAAATTACAAATAGCACGATTGTCAATAATTCTGCTCAATTTAGCGGCGGGATTAGCATATACGCCAATCAACCTAACTCATCAACCAAGACAATCTCACGAAATAACATCATCTCCAATAACATACCGAACAATTTATTCGATGAGAATGGTGATGGTATTGTGAACTTTATTACCAAAGGCTTTAATCTGAGCAACAATTTCAACAATTTCTTTACGCCTCTGGCAACCGACCGCAACAACGCCAATGCCGCTCTCGCGCCGCTTGCACTCAACGGCGGCACGACTCCGACTCATGCTTTGCTCGGCGGAAGTCAAGCCCTCGACGCAGGCAATGCTTCCGGCTTCTTAAAAGACCAACGCGGCTCAACCCGCACTGTTGACCTTTCCGGCATCACCAATGTTTCCGACGGCACAGACATCGGCGCATTCGAGGCGCAAACCGCGCCGTCTGCGCCGCCAACCGTTTCTTCTATAACAAGAGTCGGCTCGCAAACCGTTGCCAGCGGTTCGCAAGTCCAGTTCAATTTAACTTTCAATACTTCGGTAACGGGGGTTGATCCGGCGGATTTTTCTTTTACCACCACCGGCAATGTCAGCGGAATGGTTGTTACAAATGTTTCCGGCAGCGGATCATCCCGCACCGTCAACGTCAATCTCGGCACCGGAACAGGCACGGTGCGACTCGATGTAGTTGATAACGACTCGATAATTGACGGCTCGAACATCCCGCTCGGCGGTTTGGGTGCAGGCAACGGAAACTTCAACACAGGTCAAACTTACGATGTCGTTGCGCCTGCCATTTCGATCAATGACGTTTCAAACAACGAAGGAGATTCCGGCACGACCAATTTCAATTTCACCGTCTCGCTCGACATTTCTCCCGCACAAACCATCACGGTCGATTACGCCACCGCCAACGGCACGGCAACCGCCGGAAGCGATTACACCGCAACGAATGGAACTGTTACATTTACCGCAGGTCAACAGAGCAAAACCGTAACCGTTCTCGTCAACGGTGATACGGTAGTTGAACCAAACGAGACGTTTTTCGTCAATTTAACAAATCCGACTAACGCAACCATCAACGATAATCAGGGTCAAGGCACGATTATCAACGACGATTCAACATCCATTTCAATCAACGATGTTTCGCAAAATGAGGGGAATTCGGGGACAACTAACTTCAATTTCACCGTTTCGCTCTCTCAACCGAATTCGCAAACCGTTACGGTCAAATATCAAACTGCCAACGGAACTGCCACCGCTCCGTCCGACTACACCGCGATTGGCGCGACTACCCTGACATTCAATCCGAATGAGACGAGCAAGCAGGTGACGGTTCTCGTCAACGGCGATACGGCGGTCGAACCCGATGAAACATTCTTCGTCAATCTATCCAACCCGACCAATGCGACGATTGCCGATAATCAAGGTCAAGGCACGATTCTTAATGATGATTCCTGCTCCTTTAACCTATCGCCGACTTCGCCGCAATCGGTTCCGGCTTCGAGCAGTAACCTGAATGTTTCGGTTACGACACAGACGGGTTGTGATTGGTCGGCAACGACTTCGACCGGCTGGATTCACATCAATTCCGGCTCATCCGGCACGGGCAACGGCACGGTCGGCATCTCTTTCGATGCCAACAGCGGCGCGGCTCGTTCGGGAAGTCTGACCATCGCCGGACAAACCTACTCGATCAATCAGGCGGCGGGAACAACGACCGCTCAACCCGCGCCTTTCGATTACGACGGAGATGGGAAGACCGACATCTCGATCTTTCGTCCCGGTCCCGGCGAATGGTGGTATCTCAGATCAGGTAACGGCGGCAACAATGCCTTTCAGTTCGGATCAGGAACAGACAAACTCGTTCCCGCCGACTTCACCGGAGATGACAAAACCGACATCGCTTTCTGGAGAGAATCAACCGGCGAATGGTTCGTCCTGAGGAGTGAGGATTCTTCCTTTTACTCGTTCCCGTTTGGAACAACCAATGACATTCCGGTTCCGGCCGATTACGACGGTGATGGAAAAGCCGATCCGGCCATCTTCCGACCCTCGTCGGCCACCTGGTTCATCATCCGTTCAACCGATGGAGGAACGACCATCGCTCAATTCGGAGCCAATACAGACCTTCCGGTTCCGGCTGATTACGATGGAGACGGAAAAGCCGATCTGGCCATCTTCCGACCGGGAGACGGAAGTTGGTGGCTCAATCGTTCGACATCCGGGTTGATCGTCTACAACTTCGGAACCGGAACGGACAGAACGGTTCCCGGAGATTACACGGGAGACGGCAAGGCGGATGTGGCGTTCTGGAGGCCGACGACCGGAGAATGGTTCATCCTCAGATCGGAAGATGCCAGCTTTTATTCGGGGCCGTTCGGAGCGATGGGAGATGTACCTGTCCCGGGAGATTACGATGGAGACGGTAAATATGACACGGCGGTGTTCAGACCGTCGAACAGCACCTGGTTCAAGCAGGGATCGACGAGCGGATTTGAAGCCGTAACGTTCGGGATAGCGGGAGATCTGCCGACTCCCAATGCTTTTGTCAGGTAAATTGCTTCGAAGAGGGATCGGAAGCGGTTCTTTCGCCCTTCGGGGAATCGCCTTCGATCTTTTCTTCGGATTTCCGTTTGGATCTTGTCTGAAGCAAGGTCATGGGTTCCCGTTATTTACGGGAACCCTTTTTTCATATTTCGACTTGCTTCCGGAGAATTGTTAGTTTTGAAAAGCGAAGACCTTCCATTCATTTCCGTTCGCAGTTCCGAACTTAAATTGGGTTTGAAAGAGCCTTCTTATAATGTGTCTCCCTCCAACTTGACATGGTTTAGAATCAGAATTATTCTAAACCTAAACTTAAGACAATAAAACACGCAATGAAAGATATTGAAAATTTGGGATTGACGAAACAACGCCAGGCCGTTCTGCGGGTGATCCGGGAATCGGAGAAGCATCTGACGGCCAACGAGGTCTTTGAAGAGGCCCGTCGGATCCTGCCGGGCATCTCGTTCGCAACCGTTTACAATTCTTTGGGTTATCTGAAGAAAGAGGGGTTGATCGGCGAGATCCGGTTCGGAACGGACGCCAATCTTTACGACCGCAAACTGACTCCGCACGATCATGCGATCTGCAACAAATGCGGGAAACTGGTCGATCTGGAACTGTCTCTCCCGGACGGACTTCTTGAAGAAGCCGCCGCCCGCTCGAAGTTCAAACCCGAAACGATCGAACTGACTTTGCGTGGTTTATGTCCTGAATGCAGTAAATAAAAAATTTGACAACCTGTCGAGCCGGAACGAATGACGTAAATTCGTTCCGAAAATCAATACCGATCGGGATGGAATAAAACACCCCGCAGATTAACGGGGCATTGTACCTAATTGGAATAAATTGCGGATAAACAACGTAACTTTGTTCCGGAAAGAATCTAAAAATAAAAATAAAAAAATGGCAAATAATACAGATCAAAACAACGAATCAACCCAAAGAGCTTGGGAAACCAACGAATCAAGTAACGGCGGAACACATAAAGTTTGGGAAACCAATGAATCGGCCCGGTGCCCTTTTACGGGCGGGGCGATCAAATATACAACCAGTACCCGCAGGTCCAACGAAGACTGGTGGCCGGATATGGTGGATCTGAGGATCCTTCGTCAAAATTCCTCCCTGTCCAATCCGATGGGCGATGACTTCAATTACGCGGAAGCGTTCAAATCTCTCGACCTGAATGCCGTCAAGCAGGACATCTTTGATTTAATGACCGATTCGCAGGATTGGTGGCCCGCGGACTACGGGCACTACGGGCCGCTCTTTATCCGGATGGCCTGGCACAGCGCCGGCACTTACCGGATCGCCGACGGGCGCGGCGGCGGCGGATCGGGCACTCAGCGGTTTGCGCCGCTCAACAGTTGGCCGGACAACGCCAACCTCGACAAGGCGCGCCTTCTGCTCTGGCCGGTCAAGAAGAAATACGGCCGGAAACTCTCGTGGGCCGATCTGATGATCCTCGCCGGCAACTGCGCTCTGGAGTCGATGGGCTTCAAGACGTTCGGTTTCGGCGGAGGCCGCGAGGATGTCTGGGAACCCGAGGAAGACATCTACTGGGGTTCTGAAGGCGAATGGCTCGGAGACAAGCGGCACGCCGGTGGTGCGGAAGGACTCGAAAATCCGCTCGCCGCCGATCATATGGGTCTTATTTACGTAAACCCGGAAGGCCCGAACGGAGAACCCGATCCGGTCAAGGCCGCCCATTACATCCGCGAGACCTTCGGCCGGATGGCGATGAACGATGAAGAAACGGTCGCCCTGATCGCCGGGGGACACACTTTCGGCAAAACCCACGGCGCCGCCGATGCGAAACAATACGTCGGTATGGAACCGGCCGGTGCGAGCATCGCGGAGCAGGGCTTGGGTTGGAGGAACACTTTCGGCAGCGGCCATTCCGACGACACCATCACCAGCGGCATCGAAGGCGCCTGGACGACGACGCCGACCAAATGGAGCAATAATTTCTTTGAGAATCTGTTCGGCTATGAATGGGAACTGACCAAGAGCCCGGCCGGCGCGTATCAATGGAAACCGAAAGACGGTGCCGGTGCCGGAACGATCCCGGATGCGCACGATTCTTCAAAGAAAAACGATCCCTTTATGCTGACAACCGACCTTTCCCTGCGGATGGACCCCGTTTACGAAAAGATTTCCAGACATTTCTACGAGAATCCGGATGAGTTCGCCGACGCGTTTGCCCGGGCGTGGTTCAAACTGACGCACCGCGACATGGGGCCGAAAGTTCGCTATCTCGGACCGGAAGTCCCCGAGGAAGATCTGATCTGGCAGGATCCGATTCCGGCCGTCGATCACGAATTAATCAATGATCAGGACATCGCCGCGTTGAAGGGCAAGATCCTCGATTCGGGATTGTCCGTGTCCCAACTGGTCTCCACTGCCTGGGCGGCGGCCTCGTCTTTCCGGGGTTCCGATATGCGCGGCGGCGCCAACGGTGCGCGCATCCGGCTTGAGCCGCAGAAGGACTGGGAGGTCAACAATCCGGCCGGGCTGGGAAGCGTGATTGGCAAACTCGAAGGCATCCAAAAGGAATTCAACGACGCTCAATCCGGCGACAAACGGGTTTCGCTCGCCGACCTGATCGTTCTCGGCGGATGCGCCGGGGTTGAAAAGGCCGCCAAAGATGCAGGTCATGATGTGACGGTTTCTTTTACTCCGGGACGCGCCGATGCTTCGCAGGAGCAAACCGAAGTCGAATCCTTCCGGTATCTCGAACCGGCCGCGGACGGTTTCCGCAACTATAAGAAGAGTTATCACAAGACGCCCTCGGAGGAAATGCTGGTTGACAAAGCTCAACTGATGACGCTGACGGCGCCTGAAATGACCGTTCTGGTCGGCGGCCTGCGCGTTCTCGACACGAACTTCGACGGGTCAAATCACGGGGTCTTTACGGATCGTCCGGGGACGCTGACCAACGATTTCTTCGCCAATCTGCTCGATCTGGGCACGACCTGGAAAGCGACCTCCGAGGCCGAAGAAGTGTTCGAAGGCCGCGACCGGGCGACCGGCGATCTGAAATGGACCGGCACCCGCGTCGATCTGATCTTCGGTTCGCACGCGGAACTTCGCGCCCTGGCCGAGGTTTACGGCTCTGCCGACTCGGAAGAGAAATTCGTCAAGGACTTCGTCGCAGCCTGGGACAAGGTGATGAACCTCGACCGCTTCGATCTGGCTTAACGGCCGAGTAATTTTTGAAAACTAAAAGGCGGTCCGGCAACGGGCCGCTTTTTTTATTTCGGTGGTCGGTGGGGGCGAGGGGGTTCTTTGCCGGGAGACTGTAGAAGGAAAAAATCTTTCTGAGATTCTTTCCTATAGGACTTACGCAGTTGAGCAGATATTTGATAAAAATAAAGTATGAATCCGCCAAAAGTAACTGACGATGATTATATCAACTTTATTATCGCCACGCCGCGCGATGTTACAGCGACTGAAGCCGAGCGCGTTCAACCGGCGAGCACAAACGCTCCCGCGCACGATGCTTTTACCCGTCTTTTGCAGCGACTTGAACCTGATCCCGAAACACTTTGGCAGGAATCCAAGACACAAATAGATTTCGCGAGCGGCATTCTGGTACTCGATGATTCTACTTTGGAGAAACCGTTTTCCAAGTTCAACGCACTTGTTTATCAGCATTGGTCGGGCAAACAAAAAGCGGTTGTTTCGGGCATCAACTTGATTACTTTGCTGTGGAGTGACGGCGTGCGCTGCGTGCCCGTAGATTATCGCTTGTTTGATAAAGACCGTGACGGCAAAACAAAGAACGATCATTTCTCGGAAATGTTGATGACGGCTTTCGAGCGTGGATTCAAGCCCGCTCTGGTTTGTTTCGACAGTTGGTATGGGTCGATCGAGAATCTGAAACTGGTGCGCTCTTTCGGTTGGCATTTTTTGACCAGACTCAAAGCGAACCGGCAGATCAGAGTCGCGGGAGGTAAATTGCAAGCGGTTTCGGAAGCCGGATTGTGCGGCGGTAACGGCACGCTCGTGTGGCTCAAAGGTTTTGGAGAGATCAAGGTATTTCGAGTTCGCACCACGGACGGTGGATCGGAATACTGGGCGACGAGCCTCAAAGAATTGACCGAAGCCGAGCGGGAAAGCCAAGCAAAGTCGGGATGGCGGATTGAGATGTATCATCGCGCTCTGAAACAGCAATGTTTGATCGAACGGGCGCAGTGCCGACGGCTCCGACCGGTGATGAATCACATCGGACTTTGCATTCGGGCATTTGTCCGTCTTGAAAGTCATTGTTATCGAGAAAAAATGAGTTGGATTGAGGCTAAAACCGGTATTATTCGAGATGCCGTCAAAGCATATTTGGCGAATCCCCGTTATTTGCTTCTGCCAACTGCGTAAGTCCTATTGAACTTTAAATCAGGTTCCTCTATAAAATAATCTAATAATCCAATGAAAAATGAAAAGATCTTACTATTCAAAGCCCATTAGTCAGTTTTTATCTGATTCTGCATTACATATTCTTGGAGAATTAGCTTTAAACCATTATCACGCCCTCGATGAACTCCAAAGAAATGCTTGGTTGAAACAAATTGAGATTTTAAAGGGTGCATTGGTAAATCTGCATGGACATGTTTTCTTTGAATTTTCTATTCCAAGAATGGGAAAGCGTGTCGATAATATATTAATAATTAAAGACTTAATATTTGTTGTTGAATTTAAAGTTGGCGAATCAAAATATGAAAAATCTGCTATCGATCAAGTTATGGACTACAGCTTAGATCTGAAGAATTTTCATGAAGGTAGCCACAATGCGAAAATTTTTCCAATCTTGGTATCGACCAATGCAATAGAGGCTAATACCAATATTAAATTCTTTAACGACAAACTTTTTTCAACTCTTTTCGCAAACCAAAATAATTTAAATGAGGTGATTAGTAAATGTTTTATAGAAAATGAACATTTTCAAATAAATCCAATTGCTTGGGAAAGATCTACTTACAAACCAACACCTACGATTGTTGAGGCTGCACAAGCACTTTATAGAGGTCATAATGTTCAAGAAATTTCAAGGGCTGATTCAGGTGCTATAAATTTATCTAAGACATCTGATTGCATTAACAAAATAATTGAACAATCAAAGACACTTAAACAAAAGTCAATTTGTTTTGTTACGGGTGTTCCTGGAGCAGGAAAGACACTTGCCGGATTAAATATTGCCAACCAAAGAATGAAAATAGCCGAGGATGAGCATGCAGTATTTTTATCAGGTAATGGCCCCCTTGTTGATGTGCTTCGGGAAGCCTTAACCCGAAATGATGTTGAAATTTCAAAAGGAAAAGGAGAAAAAATAACAAAAAAGCAAGCAGCTCAAAAGGCTAATTCTTTTATACAAAACATTCATCATTTTAGAGATGACTGCCTTGTTAATGAACAAGCCCCAATAGAAAAAGTGATTATTTTCGATGAAGCACAAAGAGCCTGGACAAAAAAACAAGTCCGCTCTTTTATGAAAGTAAAGAAAGGGATCGAAAATTTTAACATGTCTGAGCCACAATTTCTTATTGATGTGATGGATAGACATGGCGATTGGTGCACGGTTATTTGTTTGATTGGAGGTGGCCAAGAAATAAATACAGGTGAAGCTGGTTTGGAAGAATGGATAAATGCTTTGAAGCAAAATTATCCAGAATGGAAAATTCACTTTTCAGATTTGATTTTAAGAGATATTAACTATCTTAAAAATGAACAATTAAAAAATTGGCTTATAAACAATGGTCGGGCTCAAGATAATCTTCATCTTTCCGTTTCTATAAGATCATTTCGTTCGGAAAAATTATCAGATTTTATTCAAGCATTTCTTAATAAGGACATAGAACTTGGGAGAAACTTATATGCAAATCATTTAGAAAATGACTATCCAATAAAAATAACAAGAAATTTTCAATTAGCAAAAAAATGGCTTAAGTCTAAGGCTAGAGGAAGTGAAAGAATAGGAGTGGTAGCTTCTTCAGGGGCATATAGATTAAGGCCATTTGGGATAAATGTAAAAAGCAAAATAAACGCCCCTATTTGGTTCTTGAATGGAAAAGACGATGTACGATCATCTTACTTTATGGAAGAAGTTGCAACTGAATTTGACATTCAAGGATTAGAACTTGATTGGACTTGTGTTTGTTGGGATGCCGATTTTTATTTTGAAAATGAGGATTGGAACTATAGAAAGTTTTCAGGGACGAAATGGAAAAACATTAACGTTGAAATAACCCGAAGCTATTTAATGAATGCTTATAGAGTTTTGCTTACAAGAGCTAGACAAGGATTAATAATTTTTATTCCTGAAGGTGATTTAGACGACAAAACAAGGCTTCCAAGGTACTATGACGAGACCTTTCAATATTTGAAAGATTTTGGCCTTGAGGAAATCAAATAAAGAATCTTATCCAAAAGTTAATTGAAACTTTAAGAATCAGACCTCGCCCAAAAAACTAACTCCATCGGCCAATTCGATGCCGAAATTCTCGGCGATCGTCTGGCCGATGTCGGACAGGCTTTGGCGCGTGCCGAGATCGACGCCCGGTTTGGCCGTTTTGCCGTAGACGAGCAAAAGGGCGTATTCGCGGGTGTGGTCGGTGCCGGGATAGGTCGGGTCGTTGCCGTGATCGGCGGTGATTATCAAAAGATCATCATCGCGCATCGCCGCGAAGAGTTCGGGAAGTCGTCGGTCGAAATGTTCGAGCGCGGCGGCGTAGCCTTCGACGTTGCGGCGGTGGCCGTAGAGCATATCGAAATCGACCAGATTGGAAAAGATCAGACCGGTCGAATTTTCGTTCAGAGCGTTGATCGTCTGGTCGATCGATTGATCGTTGTTTTTGGCTTTCAGGTCCTCAGTTACGCCGACCGAATCGTAGATCGAGGCAATTTTGCCGATGGCCACCACGTCGAGGCCTTTGGCGGCCAGCAGAGGCAAAAGATTTTCGTTCGGCGGCGGGACGGCGTAATCGTGGCGGTTTTCGGTGCGTGTGAAGGTCTCGGCCGAATCGCCGACGAAGGGCCGGGCGATGACGCGGCCGACCCGAAACGGGCCGTCGAGCATTTCGCGGGCCGCTTCGCAGATCTCGTATTGCCTTTTTATCGGAATCACTTCTTCGTGGGCGGCGATCTGAAAGACCGAATCGGCCGATGTGTAAACGATCGGTTTGCCCGTTCTGACGTGTTCCTCGCCGAGCTGTTTGATGATCTCGGTGCCGGAGGCCGGAACGTTGCCGAGGACGCCGGGAACGCCGGTTTTATCGACAAACTCGTTGATAACGGCCTGTGGAAAACCCTGTGGAAAAGTCGGGAAAGCCTTTTCCAGAATGATCCCCGCCATCTCCCAATGCCCGGTCGTCGTGTCCTTGCCGTTCGACTTCAAGGTGCATTTTCCGAAGGAGCCGACCGGATCACCAATCGCCGGAAGTTCGTGCAACGGGCGGATGTTTCCCAGTCCGAGTTTCTGCATATTCGGCAAACTGACTTTGCGCGAAGCCAGGACATTTCCCAAGGTGTCCGCGCCGGCATCTCCCCAGAGGGGCGCATCGGGCATTGCACCGATCCCGGCACTGTCCAAAACCATCAGAACGATTCGTTTGAATTTCATAAATCCTATTTTAAGTTTATAAGATTTAAATGTGAAAAGGTGAAAAGGTTTAAATGTGAAAAAGTGATTGGTCGGGTTCAAACAGCCTTTTCCCCTTTAAACCTTTTCACATTTAAACTTTTTCACATTTAAACCTTAATTGTTCGGCGCCGTGTAGCCTTCGCGGGCGCGGATTTCGGCGTTTTTCGGGCCGCTTTTGAGTTCGACTTTGATCTTCCGGTAAGTTCCGTCGTGATTCTGATTGGTCGAATAATAGCCGAGCGAATAACGCGTTCCGAGTTCGGCGGCCACCTCATCAAATGCCATTCGCGTATCGCTCAGACTGGCGGCCGGAAAGACCTTGCCGCCCGACAATTTGGCCAGATCGTTCATCTCCGAATCGGCCAGTTCGTAGAGCCGTTTGCTGATGGCGAGCCGTTCGAAATCGCCCAGTTTGCAAAAATCAAAAACCTGTTCGATCCTTGATTTGCGGTCGAACTGCCGGTAATAGCGGCGCATCTGGGCGGCGGAAAATCTGACCGAGATCATACAATCGCCGAGCAGCAGCTCTTCGAAAAATTCGCGGGTGTTGACCTTGACGAAGTAGGCCGCCGCGCCGGTCCGGCCGAGCGCTTTGCGGACCTCGTCAAATTCGGCCAGGCTCGATGAATCGACCCCGTCGGTGAGCGCGACGACGGCCCGCCGTCCCCGAAAGTTTTCGGTCGGCTTTTCCCGGAAAACCTCGTCGAGGACCTCCAGCATCCCGTCGTAATAAGGCGTTCCGTTGCTGACGCTGACCGCTTCGAGTGCTGCTTCGAGTTTGGCCCGGTCCTCGGTCAAAGGCGTGATAATTTCGCTGACCGCGACGGTTTGCCCGTCCATCTTTTTGGCGTTGAAAGCGATGATCGAAACCCGGTCGCCGGTTCGAAGCGACCTGATGAAATTCAGCGCGGCGCGGCGGATCAGCCGCAGATCGTTGCGGGTCGAACCCGAAGTGTCCAGCAAAAGCGCCACTTCAAACGGCTCGGCCGTGGTGGAAAACTCGGTGATCTCCTGTTTTTGTCCGTTCTCATACACGACAAAGTCATTTTTCTTGAGATTGAGCAGAGGTTTTCCGCTCTTGTCGGTGACGACGATCGGCACTTCGACCAGTCGGGTTTCGATCTTGACCACCTCGTCGGTTTCGATCTTCGGCGGGATCTCGATCTTCGGCGGTTCTCCGATCTGTCCGAATACCCCGGCGCAAAATCCGGCGGCCAGAATCGGCAACAGGAACAAAATTCTGAATCGCATTAAAAACACCTCGCTATTCTGAAATGACCAAATTTCCGGGTTTGAGTGAATTTTAACAGATTTTATTTATCGGTTGAACAAATTTCTTCCCTGCAGACGGATAAATGTCTCCGGCGGAGAGCAAATTTTTAAGACTTTTTTAAAGTCGGGATTTTATTGTTTTTCAATTTATTGTGGTATCATCTTCGGGAAAAACGAAAATAAGATAACTCCGACTGCGTTTGGTTCCGCTTGAGGACCTGCATCACAAACCCCCTGTGTCCTTTGTCTCTCCTGCTCTAACTGCGGAAACTGCAGAAAGTTTCTCTTGGCGTTTTTCGGAATTTTTTTAGGAGAACGTTAATGAAAAAGATTTTAATGAATAATTATGTGAAGGGTTTCGTTTGGGCGCTCGCCTTTATGTTTGGTCTTTTTGCCCTCAATTCAGTCGCTTCGGCCCAGCTTATCAATGAACTGGCTATCAATCCGCCTTCGACCGATCAACCGTGCGAATATGTGGAGTTAAAAGGAACTCCGGGCGCCGGTCTGGCCAATATCTATTTCGTGGCCGTCGAGGGTGATGGCGCCGGAGCCGGGACGGCCGACTATGTTTTCGCTTTTTCCAGCGAAACGATCGGCTCCAACGGAATTCTGGCGATCGTTGCCGCCGCTCAATGCGGTTCAAGAGTTTATCCGATGGAATCGACCATCGTTCAGGATTCAACCTTGGACGGTTCGAACGGATTGGAGAACGGGACCATTTCGTTCCTGTTGGTCAACAGCCCGACGACCGCCATCACTCAAGGTACGGATTATGATACGAACAATGACGGAATGCTCGACGCATTGCCCAACGATGCGACCATCGTCGATGCGGTCAGCTGGACCGACGGCGGCAGCGGCGACATCAATTACGGCGGAGTGGTTCTGGATCAGGTCAGCGGAACGCCCGATGCCTGCACGCGCTTTCCCGACGATATGACCCCCAATTCGGTTGCGGCCTGGTATAACGGAGATCTGGTCGACGACGGCAACGGAAACGCGACCGTTACCTATAGCGACATGGTCCGCAGTGCGAACTTTCCGCCCGATGGCGTTCTGACGCCGGGCGACGTCAACGTCGGCACTCCGGCGGCTCCGGGAGATGCCAACGCCGACTTCGACGGAGACGGGATCACGGATTATACGGTGCTCCGGGGTTCTGGCGGTTTAACCGGAGGAGCCGGCCAACTGACCTGGCTGATCAGCACCAACGGTTCGGGAGCGATTTCCGGGGCCGATTGGGGATTGTCTTCGGATACTCCGACCCCCGAAGATTTCGACGGAGACGGAATCGACGACATTGCCGTCTGGCGGCCGGGCAACCCGAACGAGGCCGCTTTTTACATCTTGCAGAGTTCGGACAGTTCTTTGCGGGTGGAGGTGTTCGGGCAAACCGGAGACGATCCCCGGGTGGTGGCCGACTATGACGGAGACGGCTTGGCCGATCCGGCCGTTTACCGGGTCAACAGCGGTTCGCAGAATTTCTTCTTCTATCGGGGATCAATGAACAATCCGAACGGAGATGTGACGTTTGTTCCCTGGGGTTCGGGGGCAAATTACCGGGCCAACGTCGGCGATTACGACGGAGACGGTAAGGCTGATTTCTGCGTTCACGATCCGCTTTCGACCTTTGTTTTGCTGAGGTCGTCCGATTCCGCCATCGAATACGTGCCCTGGGGAACCCTCAGCGACACGATCGTTCCCGGCGATTTTGACGGAGACGGGATGGATGATTTCTGCGTCGTTCGGGACAACTCCGGACAACTCGAATGGTACATTCTGGAAAGAGACGGCGGCGGAACGGGAGGATCTCCGATCGTCTGGGGATTAAACACCGATTCGATTGCGGTCGGCGATTACGACGGCGACGGCCATCAGGATGTAGCCGTCTGGCGGTCTTCGGATGGGGTGTTCTACATCCTGCGTTCGACCGACGCGGGCCTTCAGGCCTTCGGATGGGGAACGGCCGGAGACATCCCGGCGGCCGGTTGGTTTAATCATGGACCGTAGATCTTTTAAGGTCACAAGATAAAAAAATGAGAGAACACGCCCGAATTCGGGCGTGTTCTCTCATTTTAAAGACTCGCGAACGCAATCGATCTTTTGCCAGACCGGATCAGTTGTTGGCGCAGGCTGTGGCGGAGACTTCGGTTTCTAAACCGGCGTCGATCCAGGCTTTGGTTCCTCCGGCGACATTAAACACGGTTTTAAATCCCGCATTTTCCAGAATGCTGGTTCCGACGCTCGAACGATAACCGCTCTGACAGATGACGTAGGTCGGTTTGTCCGGATCGAGGCCATCGATCTCCCTCGACAGAATGTTGAGCGGAATGTTGACCGTCCCCGGCGCATGGCCGTTGGCGTGTTCGGCCACCCGTCTCACATCAACCAACTGAATGCCGCTTGAAAGAAGTTCTTTAACGTTTTCGACCAGAATCTGTTCGACGGTTTTTTTCTCGTCCTTATAATTTTTGAGAAGAATATAGCCGGTAACCGTTTCGTGTCCGACCCGGGCCAATCGCATCACGGCTTCCTCGACTTCCTCAAAAGTGTCGGCCGAAACGGCGATCGGCGTTCCGACCGGAATCAGGGTTCCGGCCCACGAGGCGAACTGACCGCCGAGGCCGATGTTGATCGCATTGGGAATATGTCCCGCGCCGTATTCTCGGTTGACCCGCACGTCAAGGACGACGCCGTCAAAATTGTTGATTTCTTCAGACGAAAGAGCTTCCGGTTTTGGCAGGTCTTCCAGCGAGATCGATCCCTTCAGATTCTGCGATGCGCTGATCGGAAAATATGCCGGAACTTCCAATTGACCGGCCGCCACCAGCTCGACAAATTTCCCCCGACTCATCGGCTGAAGGGCGTAATTGAATTTCTTTTGTTCTCCGAGCGTCGACCAGGTCTCCTTCGACAACGACTTGCCGCACAACGATCCCGCTCCGTGGGCCGGATACACCTCGGTCTCGTCCGGCAGTTGAAGGATCTTTTGATACAGAGAATCGTAGAGCATCGAAGCCATCTGCTCGGCCGTGAAACCTTTCGATCCAACCAGATCGGGACGTCCGACATCGCCGATAAACAGCGTGTCGCCGGTGAACATCTTCAGCGGTTGATTCTCATCTTCGGTGTTTTCGGCCAGAATCGTGATGCCTTCGGGAGTGTGGCCGGGGGTTTCCAGAAACTTCAGTTTGATCCGTCCGAGCATCAGTTGATCGCCGTCCTTGACCTTATGGGTGGGAAAGGCGGTCCGGGCTTTTTCTCCGAAAATGATTTGGGCGCCGGTTTTTTGTGCCAGTTCGAGATGACCGGAAACGAAATCGGCGTGAGAATGGGTTTCGATAATGTATTTGATGTTTTGATTATTGGCCTGGGCCTCATCGAGATATTGCTGGACGTCGCGTTGCGGATCGATGACGGCGGCATCCCCTTCGGAGCCGATGTAATAAGAGGCGTGGGCCAGACAGCCTAAATAAAATTGTTTGAATTTCATAATCATTCTCCTTTTGATTAATAAACACCCGGGAAAACCGCTTTCAGAACAGCTGTGATTTTATCGTCTGTTCCAGGGCATTTTCAACAAAACCATTCCCATTGCACAGGTATCGGTGGCGGCGGCAAAGACGAGTCCCGCACCGATGAGACCCGAAAACCAGATAAAATAGGGATGGACAAAAGCGCTCAGGAGAACGCCGGTCAGAACCAGAAGACCGGCCACAAAACGAACCTGCCGCTCCAATGCCCACGGAGCATTTTCGTCGCGTTCAAAAGGCAGGTCCTCTTTTTTCCAGGCTTCGAAACCGCCAGCCACGTTGATCACGTTTTCAAAACCGAGTGATTTTAGTTTCTTTTGCGCCTGGGCCGAGCGATTTCCGGTTCGGCACATAACGTAAATCGGTTTTTTATGGTCGAGTTCCTCATTTCGCTTTTCAATTTCGCCGAGCGGCAATAATTTGGCGCCGGCCACCCGTCCGCCCGAATATTCTGCGAATTCGCGGACATCAACCAGATGCAGGTCTTCGCTACTCAATTTTTCATTTAGTGTTAATACTGTACATTCGCTCATTTGCAGACTTTCTCCTCGCTGAATAATCTATATTCTAATATAACGATACAGTTATAAAATGGTTATGTCAAGAGTAAAATTCGTTTTGGAGTAAAATGTTGGTGAAACTTTTTATTGCGGCAATTTTTTCGATCATTGATCCGGCGCAAAAGCGAAATTTTTTTTCGTCCGGTAACAACAGATGAAAAAAACGGTAATATTCCGGGTGAAAGTTTCATACGTTAAAAGAGAGCCGACTTTATTTTTTAACCGTTTTCCGGCAAAAAGCCGCCGGGGAAACAGATTTATCGAGGTACAAGATCATGGCAAAAAAAACGCTAACCATCGAGGGCATAACTTTCCCTAAATTTTCGAAAAAGAGCAGCAAGAGAAATTTTCGGCTTGTTTTTTACATCGCCTACCGGGACAAAAAAGGAGAGGCGAAAACGACTCTGGTCATCAAACCGGCCAAAGGCGAATGGCAGTGGCGGAAACCGGATGAGAAATGCTATCTGGCGGAAGCCAAGGAACTGACCGATTCGTACCGTTTGGACGTCAGCGCCTTGCATTTCGACGCCAACGGTTTTTCGGCCGACGATTACAAGATCGCCGAGATCGACGGTGAGATCGAGCGGATCGCCGTCCAGTTCCTTGACGTCAAGGACTCTTCTTTTCTCGATTTCCTGAAAAAAAACGTTCTGACCGAAGTGGTCGAAAAATTCCGTCTGATCGGTTTTAACCCGATCGATCTGCTTCCGGTCCCGGGCGTCATAACCGGCGTCATCAAAGAAAAAGTGAAGATCGAGGCTCTGGCGGATGATTTCGAAAATTATCTGAAAAAAGAGAAAAAAGACAAGGTGCTGCACCGACTCAGCCGAAAATACAACGGAAAAAATTCGCTTACGATGAGCGGAAAAAAAGAGTGGGAAAAAGGGAAGACCGGAACCTACGGCATCAAGATCGGTTTTAAATAGAGTGCAAAAATCCTTTTCCCGACCGATTGAGTGAAAATCGTCTCCGGATGTTATCATCGTTTTAAAGAAGATTTGTAAAAAACGGGGAAACGAGATCGAACGAATTTTTTTCGGATAACCGCGTTCGAGATTTCCGGGGGAAAGAAAATTATGAGTGAAAAGGATGTCAGGGTAAAAGAAAAGGATGTGTCGAGTCCGCTGGTTCGCTGGGGAATTTTTGCCGGCATCGTGCTGGTCGCTTTTCTGGTTGGATTGATCCCGATGGCGGTTCAGAAATGGTCGGTTCAAAATGAACTGGCGGAAACGCAGAAAAAACTGCGTCAATCGGAGATCAAGGGGCTTTTGGCCGGTTCGATAATTGATGCCAAACGCGGCGAATACGAACCGGCGCGGCAGAACGCCAGCGGTTTTTTCACTCAACTGAACGAGGAACAGGAAAAGGCGGAGGGCGAGAGTTTTCTGAAAGCCGAGGATAAAACGAAATTAAAACCGATCTTCGACGAGCGCGACACCGTCATCACCATGCTCGCCCAGCGCGACCCGGCCTCGGTTGACCGTCTGACCAATCTTTATTCGGTCTATCTACAGGCGATGGGCGTCCCGCAACCCCCGGCCGCGCCGGCATCTCCGGCACCGGAACAATGATTTGATTTTGGATTTTAGATTTCGGATTTCGGATTAAAAAAGAAAAACTAAATCCAAAATCCAAAATCTAAAATCTAACTCATTCAACCGTTACTGATTTGGCTAGATTTCTCGGTTGATCGACGTCGCAACCGCGGCGCACCGCGATGTGGTAGGCGAGCAGTTGCAAGGGAACGATCGAGAGGATCGGGGCCAGCAGGTCGGTCGTTTCGGGAACCTCGATGACGTAATCCGACACCACCGAACTCATCTCGTCGCCCTCGGTCAGAACCGATAAAATGATGCCGTCGCGCGATTTTACTTCGACGATGTTGGAATGGGTTTTTTCGTATCGGAGTTCGCTTCCGGCATTGCCTTCCTCTCTGGTGTTGACTATCACGACCGGCAGTTTTTCATCGATCAGAGCGTTCGGCCCGTGTTTCATCTCGCCGGCCGGATAGCCCTCGGCGTGAATGTAGGAAATTTCCTTCAGTTTTAGAGCGCCTTCTAAGGCGACCGGAAAATTGATCCCGCGTCCCAGATAGAGAAAATCCTGCGAACGGAAAAATTCCCTGGAAAGCTCTTCGATCGAATCAGAATCGCTCAGCAGATGTTCGATCTTCAAGGGAAGTTCGGCCAATTCCTGCGCGTGATATTTGGCTTCGGCCTCGGTCAGAGTCCCAAGCAGTTGTCCGAGATAAAGCGCGAACAGGTAAATGGCGATCATCTGCGAAGTAAAGGCCTTGGTCGAAGCGACGCCGATCTCCGGGCCGGCGTGCGTCAAGATGGTGCCGTCGGCCTCGCGGGTGATCATCGAACCCTGGACGTTGCAGATGGCCAGAACCTTGCAGCCGGCCGCGCTCGCTTCGCGCATGGCGGCGATCGTGTCGGCCGTCTCGCCCGATTGTGAAATGACTATCAGCAGATCGGTTTCCCGGAGAACCGGATTGCGGTAGCGGAACTCGGAAGCGTAATCGACCTCGACCGGAACCCGCGCCAGTTCTTCGATCATATATTTCCCGGCCAATCCGGCGTGCCAGCTCGTTCCGCAGGCGGCGATCTTAATCGATGTGACGGCCTGAAAATCCTCTTCGGAAATGTCCATCTCATCGAGATAGATTTTCCCGGTATCGAGCGAAACCCGTCCGCGGACGGTATCGCGAACGGCGCGCGGCTGTTCGTAAACCTCCTTGAGCATAAAATGCTTGAACCCGCCTTTTTCCGCCATGATCGGGTCCCAGGTGATCCGCTGTTGTTTCGGTTCGACGACGTTTCCGTCAAAATCCGTGACGCGAACCGAATCTTTGGTCAGAACGGCGACCTCTTTTTCGCCCAGATAAAAAACATCGCGGGTGTGCTGGAGAATGGCCGGGATGTCGGAAGCGACGAAAAACTCGCCGTCGCCGAGTCCGATGACGACCGGCGGCCCTTCGCGCACCGCGACGATCGTGTCGGGTTCATCGACCGAGATGATCGACAGAGCGAAGATCCCGCGCAGTTCGCGAACCGCTTTGCGGACGGCCTCTTCGAGCGAAAGATTTTCCTGTTCCTTGTAATGGCCGATCAGATGGGCGACCACCTCGGTGTCGGTTTCGGTTTTGAAATCGCTGCCGAGTTCGACCAGTTTCTCCTTCAGTTGCAGATAATTTTCGATGATGCCGTTGTGAACGACGACGATCCTGCCCGACTGGTCGCGGTGCGGGTGGGCGTTCTCTTCGGTCGGCCGCCCGTGCGTCGCCCAACGCGTATGGCCGATGCCGTAATTGCCGTCCAGCGGTTTAAGACGGATGGCCTCTTCCAGATTCCTCAATTTGCCCTCGGCCCGGCGGAGCGAGAGATTATGATCTTCATCGACGACGGCGATCCCGGCCGAATCGTAACCGCGATATTCCAATTTCCTGAGGCCGTCCAAAATGAGCGGCACAACCTGTTTGTTCCCAACGTATCCGACAATTCCACACATAGTTTATTTAGTTTAATTTGTTACCGGGTTTATTAAAAGGGAGTAAGCGATAAATATTTTAGTCTTTCCTGTCAGTTATTCGGTAAGATGCCAGTTGATCTTAAAAATATTCAATAGTTGTAAGTCGGCTGATTTTCCACTTTCTCTTGATTCAACTGTTCCTTTTTTTCCTGATCTTCGTATTTGTTCGCCAGCGACATCAGAATATCCGTAAAACTTTTATACCATTCGGCCGAGTGCGGATTGGCAATGGCGGCAAAATAGCGGCGGGCCTTTCGGACAAGCGGAATATCTTCGGGTTTAAGAACGGCCGCAGCGTCTTTTTCTCCGTCGGGTATCTCGGCTGTCAGTTTCAGAAAGGTTTGAGGCTTACCGCCGACCAGTTGACGAAAAGCTTCGAGATACTGCTCACGAGTTATCTTCGGCGGCCCTTCTCTCGGAAGAATCACTTCCGGTCGCTCGAGCCGATCGCCGAGCTTGCGCCTTGCGCTTTCCGACAGATTTTTCGGACTGATGTTTTTCAAAACCTTAAAGGATTCGGGAGTCGCCTGTTGCATCAGGAGCAAAACGGCTATCTCCCGGCCCGGATGATTTTCCTGCGAAATGATCCTGACAAGAGCAGGCGTGGCGATCTTCTCATCCATACTGCCGTAAAGTATCAATGCGCCGATCTCCTTGTTGACCGGCAGTCCCCCGTGTTGGGGCAGATAATATTCCGGATCAGGAAACTTGAGCCAGTTCTCTCCGGCCGCTGAGGTGTCGAATCCCTCGAACCCGAGCAGACTGATATAAGGCATCCAGTAGCCGAGATGAACATCGGCCAGATCCACCTTGGCGTAGGCGTCGATCAAAAGTTTTTTCGCTTCATCCGATTGGTCGAGAGAGATGAGCAGATTGCTGGCGTCGAATTTGAAGAAATTGTCCGTCTCGTTTGATCGGATGGCGGCGCGGAGACAGGGCAGGAGAGAGTCTTTTTCGGCTTTTACTTTTTCCCATACCGCATCCATTTCGGCGGATTTAGCCGTCTTCTGTTCCGACGTAAGTTTCGACGGCTTGAAATTATAGGTCTTTTCGATAAGTTTCAGAAACTCGCCGCAAGTTTCATTTTGAGAAAAAGAACTTCGGGGGCAGAGAAAAAGCGTGAGCAAAAGAATAAAACCGATCTTTATTTTAATCTGACTATGAAGCATTTTCCTTTTCCTTCGCGTCTTTTTCCTCTTCTTCCTCCCGATTCAAACTTTTGATCGCCCGCGCCGGGGCGCCGACGACCAGTTTGTTGGGCGGGACGTCCTTTGTAATGACCGAACCGGCGCCGGTGACCGAACCGCTTCCGACGCGGACCGGGGCGACGAGCATCGTGTCGGAACCGATCTTGACGTTGTCTTCGATGATGGTCGCGTGTTTGTTCTTGCCGTCGTAATTGCAGGTGATCGTGCCGGCACCGATGTTGGTGTTCTCGCCGATCGTCGCATCGCCCAGATAGGTCAGGTGATTGGCTTTCGAATTGCGGCCGACGATCGAGTTCTTGACCTCGACGTAGTTGCCGATCTTGGCCTTTTCTTCGAGCCGCGCCTTCGGGCGCAGATGGGCGAACGGGCCGATCTTGCAATCGTTGCCGATTTCGGCGTCGGTGATCACGCAGTTGTCGAGAATTTCGACGCCGTGTCCGATCTTCGAATCGGCGATCCGCGTGCCCGAACGAATTATACAGCCGTCGCCGATCCGGCTCTCGCCCTCGATGGTAACGTTCGGATAGATAACGGTGTCGCGTCCGATGCTGGTGCGTTCGCTGATATAGACGTTTTTCGGATCGACGAAACTGACGCCGTAATCGAGCATCATCCGCGAAACGGTGCGCCGCCGGATGATCCTCTCCAAATCGGCCAGTTCGGCGCGGTTGTTGATGCCGGAGACCTCACGCGGGTCGTTGTGATGATAGAGCGAGATGTCCTCGCCGGAATCCCGCAAAAGGCGCGGAACGTCCGTTAGATAATATTCGCCCTGAGCGTTGTTGTTCTTGACGCTGGAAAGGGCGGCGAAGAGTTTGCGGGTGTCGAAACAGTAGATTCCCGAATTGATCTCGTTGATCTTTTTTTGTTCTTCGCTGGCGTCCCTTTGTTCGACGATCTCATCGAACAGACCTTCGTCATCGCGGACGATCCGTCCGTATCCTTTCGGGTCGCTCAGTTTAACGGTTAAAATGGTGCAGGCCGCGCCTTTTCCCCGATGATTGTGATGCTGTTGCACGAGTGCGGCCAGCGTTTCGGCGCGGATCATCGGCACGTCGCCCGAGAGCACCAACAGGGTCGAATCCTGAGTTTCCAGAAAACCCCGCGCCGAATTAACGGCGTGTCCCGTTCCGAGTTGCTCGTTTTGCCAGACGAACTCGACGTTTTCTTCGTCCAATTCGTGCAGAACCGCCCCTTTGACATCTTCGCCCTGATGTCCGATAACGACGTACACTTTGCGCGGAGCCAGCGCGGCGGCCGTCCGGCAAACGTGATTGATCAGGGGCCGGCCGTCGAGCAGATGCAGGACTTTGGCCAGTTTGGAGCGCATTCGCGTTCCTAATCCGGCGGCCAGAATCAGGACATCGAGCGGCTTTTTTTCGTTGGGAATCGTCTCTTCCATAAATTCTTAGTCTAAACCGTGAACCGGGAATGGTGAAATGAGGTTAATTCCTTTTTCGCTAACGCTTCACCCAAACACCGTTGCCCGTTCTCCGACTGCGCATAACAGGACGACTTGGGCCAGTTTTTCCGGGTGATGGCGAACCTTTTCGCTTTCATCCAAAAGATTGCCGTAAACTAATTTGGCTCCTTCGATGGTGTCCGGCGAGATCGAATTGGAAATGCCGATCTGCGAAGCCCCTTCGCTGGCATAACGGGTCAGTTGCTGTTGGCTGATCAGTCGATTATTGACGATGACATAATCGAAGTTTATCTCGGGCGCATATTCCCGAATGACCTCAAGATGTTTTCTGGCCGAAAATCCCTCGGTCTCGCCGGGCTGGGTCATCAGATTGCAGATAAAGATCTTGACTGCCGAAGATTCGGCGATGGTTTCCGGGACGCCTTTGACCAGAAGCGGCGGCAGAAGACTGGTGAACAGCGAGCCGGGCCCGACCGTAATGACGTCGGCTTCGTAGATGGCGGCCAGGGCCTCGGGCAGAGGATGACAGGTTTCCGGTTCGAGTCGCAGGCGTTTGATCGAATTTCCGACTTTGGAGATATTGGTCTCGCCGCGCATCAGGGAACCGTCGTTCAATTCGGCCGTCAAACGGACATCGGACATCGTCGCCGGGTAGATATGCCCTTTGCTGGCCAGGATTTCCGAGGACAACCTGACGGCCTCGGCGAAATCGCCGGTGATCTCGGTCAGAGCCGCCAGAAAAAGGTTTCCGAAGCTGTGGCCGCCGAGCTCGCCGTCGCCGCGAAAACGGTATTTGAAGAGTTTCGACAAAAGGTGCGAATCTTCGGAAAGCGCGACCATGCAATTGCGGATGTCGCCCGGCGGCAACATCTGGAGTTCATCGCGCAAACGCCCCGAACTGCCTCCGTCATCAGAAACCGCTACGATCCCCGACAGATTTTTGAGCCAGACCGGCTCGCTTTCGTTGGCGCGAACGAATCTTTTCAGTCCCGACAAGAGTGTGGAAAGGCCGTTGCCCCCGCCGATGGCGACAAAGTTTAAGCCGTGTGAACTTTGTGAAAACAAATGATTTTTCATTATTCTTTACGGGAATCTATCGAAAAATTATGCGGTAAGCAAGATGGGGATTCTGATATTTACCTCTTTCTTTGGGGGAATAACTTTGCAATCAATCTCATCAACCGGTCGGTTGACTCAGAAAAAGTGTAACATTTTCCATTTTTTTGAGCAAAGATTTAATAGTGGGGAAAGATGCTTGAAAAATAATGTTAAAATCCTATAAACAAAAAAAAACACTTGAAGCTTTGAGCGATCCTATGTTAAATTAAAACGTGGTTTGTCGCCAGACTCGCCCGATTAACTATAAACAAAAAAGTTGAAAGACTTTCAGCCTCTTACCTCATTTTACCAATAACTGAGAGAGAAAAAATCAATGGCAGAAGCGCCCGTCATTTTACACGAACAACAGTTCCAGGAAATAAAAACCATTCTCGCACGGCTTTGTGTCGAATGCATTGCCCGCGTGGTCTTTCTGGTTGACCGCGACGGCCAGCCGATAGCCTTTTACGGCGATATAGGTGATATGGATACGACGAGTTTTTCCAGCCTGGCGGCGGGCAACGTGGCTGCCACCATGAGCATGGCAAAACTGATCGGCGAGAATGTTTTTCCCTCGATGGTTCACGAAGGAGAACGTGAGAGCATTTACATCAGTATTATCGGCAGAAGTTTGTTGGTGGTTGTTTTCGATGACAGTTCAACCCTCGGTCTGGTCAAGTTGAGAGCCAAAAAAGCCAGTTATGAAGTGGCCGATGTTTTGGAAAAGGTAGCTCAGGATTCGGCCAATCGGACCATTGACGAAAGAGCCTTTTTCGCTGAGATTACGGATGAGGACATTGACAGTCTTTTCAGTTAATCGAAAAACTAAAGAATTGCAGTATGCGGTTCCATCCTCCTTTACGCAAAATTTAATTCGGATGTTTTTCCCGGAATGAACAAAAAGCAAAACCCCGTTGGAAAGAATTAAGAAAAAAGGACAAAATAAGAATTGCAGGTAATTTAGCTGCAAATCGGAAATAAAATTATGACATTCATTAATTACGCATCGCGCGAAATTAACTGCAAGATAGTATATTACGGTCCGGGTCTGTGCGGTAAGACGACGAACCTGCAATATATCTATGATTCGACCGCGCCCCAAGCCAAAGGCAAATTGATCAGTTTAGCCACGGAGACCGATCGCACCCTGTTTTTCGATTTTATGCCGCTTGAGCTCGGCACGGTTCGCGGCTTTAAAACCCGTTTCCACCTTTATACCGTTCCCGGCCAGGTGTATTACGACGCTTCCCGCAAACTGATCTTAAAAGGCGTTGACGGAGTTGTTTTTGTCGCCGATTCTCAGGAAGAGAGGATGGATGCCAATATCGAATCGCTTTATAATCTGGAGGAAAATCTGGAATCGCAAGGGTACAATCTGAAGGATCTTCCCTACGTTCTCCAGCTCAACAAGCGCGATTTGCCCAACGTGGTTTCGATCGAAGAATTGACCTACGAACTTCAGCGCAAGGGCGAGCCGGTTTTCGAGGCCACCGCTTCGGAGGGAGTCGGCGTCTTCGACACGCTCAAGGCCGTTGCCAAACAAGTTCTGACCGAATTGAGAAAAAGTTGATTGTCGGTAAAAGGCATTTACCGGGCAGCCAAATCGGGAAAAAACGGGCCGTCGAAATTTCGACGGCCCGTTTTTCGTCGGGGGTTCGGCAACAGACGAAAATTTCAACGATTTTATCAAACAGCCGCCGCGCCGGAGATTTTTTCTTCGAGTTCCAGAGCCTTCGGAAACAGCACGTTGTTTTCGAGGTGAATGTGGCGGTGCAGGTCTTTTTCCAAATCCTCCAATCCTGCATATAATGCCGTAAAGCTCGGACAGGCTTGTTCGGGCAGAGCGTAGTTATCCGAGATTTCACGCATCCGGCGCAAGATGTCGCCCGCGGCATCGTGTTCGGAACACATCAAGCGCAGTGGATTTTTGACGGTTTGAAAAGGCGGTGCGGGAATATTTGATAAATTGTTTTCTTCGGCCCGGAGAAGTTTTTCGAGGAACGGAAAAAGCACCACCTCCTCTTTATGAAGATGCGCGAGCAGTTCGTTCGAAAGCACGCGGAAATAATCCCGCAAAGAAATTAACTGGTTATGTCTAGCGCCGTGTTTTCCGGCAACTTTTTCCATTAAGGGGGCGAGCCGCGCGATTTCCCGTCGCGTAAAAACGTGATGATGGTCCAAAATAAACGCGATCAATTCGCGAACGTTTTTTCGTTCGGGAAAATCGTCGACTGAATTTTTCGCGTTCAGAACGTCTTCGATCTTGGCCGAGATCTCTTCGACCGAAACATCGGCATTGGCACAGGCTTCGCGGAATTTTATTTTCCCGCCGCAACAGTAATCGATCTTGTGATCTTCAAAAATTCTGACCGTCGCAGGATTTTCCAAAGCGATCTCGCGGACGGTTTTTTCGAATAATTGATCCATAAAATCACCTCCATTCCGGTCTTAGGGTAATTGCAGTTCGGAACGAGTTCGGTGACTTTGATCACCGAAAAGGAAATTTTTTGTCGAAAATCTTATTCGGAAAAGCCGGAAAAACAACAAAAACCGTTTTCCAATTATTTCGCGCAAATCGGCGGGCAGTGAGCGTCGTTTTCTTGAATTAAATCTGAAGATAAAATCCGATAATGACCGAAAGCGCCGTGAGAATCCCGAAAATGACTTCCAAAACCCCGATCTTCATCGCTTTTGTCGGTCGGCGGAATCTTGACAGACCGAGCGCGGCGCGGGTCGTTAGAACGAAAAATGCGACGACGGTCAATTTCGGAATTAAATTTTGAAGCGCCAGCCCGAAAATGCAAAACAGCCCCAACAAATTAGCGACCAGCGGATTATTAAACGAAAAACTTTTGCCTTTTTCGAGCCGCAGGCGATTGCGAACGTACAGCACCGACGGAATCAAACGGAGAACGAAAATCGCCCATAATGCCAATGCTTTCGAATACGTCCAACCGCCGGCGAGCGCGATCACCGCCGACGAAGACGAGATCGCAATCGCGCCCGCAATTTCGGCCAAAAGCTCCCGGCTTTTTCTTTGCGCGTCCGAATATATTTGAAAAACTCCAACGGGCAAAACAATTAATGCCGGAATAAAATTTTCCAGTCGCGCTGATAGCCAACAGCCTGAAAAACCGGCCAGAGCGATTCCCGCATAAAGCAGAACGAAATTTCGCGCCAGACGAGTCTGCGGTAAATTGTTTTTCGCCTGCCAATTGCCGAGAAAGATCTTCAGGGGCTGGCGCATCAAAAACGCGCCAATGAAAACAACGGCGGCGAACAGACCGCCGACCGACGGCGCGACGGCCAGCGCGGCGACGAGCGGCTCGAACAAAAACCCCCAGGAACCGTGTTCGACCGGCAGAGCTATTCCGCGCACTCGAACTTTCGGTCTTATCAGCGGCAATGCGTCGGAACTCTCCATTTTATTTTCCCTCATCTTTCAGAAATATGATTTACTCCGAGATTATTTCCCGGAATCCGGAATTACAACCCCAAAAATAACCTGAGCCGAAAATTCCGAACGGTGACAAAAGTCACGATTCATCGAAAAAATAAGCCTTGCGCGGAATTTTGGGAAAAATCGGACTCAAGTTACCATTTAATCAAACGATGGAAAGAATCGAAATCTTCAAACAAGCCGAACTTTTTCGCAGTCTCGACGACGAAACTCTGCGTTTGCTTTCTGAACGCGCAATTGAAAAGAGGCTTGAACGCAATGAGATCTTATTTCTCGCGGACGACGAAGCGAAGGGTTTATATTTGATCGCCGAAGGAGCGGTCAGGGCTTTTCGCACCGGACACGACGGGCGCGAACAGATCATTCACATTGAGCGGGCCGTGGCGACCATCGCCGAACTGCCCGTTTTTGATGACGGCAAATATCCTTCAACCGTCGCGGCGGAAGAGCCGACACTGCTTTATTTTCTCGACAAAAACGAAATGCGCCGCCGGTGTTTCGAACATCCGCAGATCGCTTTGTCAGCCGCCGCGCTTTTCGCCCGCCGTCTGCGCGGTTGCGCCGAACTCGTCGAAATGCTTACTCTGCGTGAAGTCAGCCAACGTCTCGCCCGCTATCTTTTCGAACAGGCTCAAGAGACGGGCGAACCCGATGGAAACGGCGCGATTCGCTTCAAACAGAACTTGACGCATAACCAGCTCGCCGCTCGCATCGGAACGGTTCGTGAAGTCGTCACCCGCTCTTTCTACCGGCTTCAAAATCAAAGGCTGATCGAAACGAGAAACAAAGACGTTTTGATCTACGATCTTCAGGCCTTAGCCGCTTATTTCGATTGAGATGTTCTTTTCGATTTTAAATCAAACCCGCTTTTTCGGCGCGGCGGACGGCTTCGAGGCGCGTGTGGGCGCCGAGTTTGAACAGGATCTTCTGAATGTGATTATTAACTGTCGTCGGACTGATGAAGAGTTTTTCGGCGATCTGTTTCGTTTTTTCGCCTTTTGCGATATGGTGCAGAATTTCGATTTCTCTTTTTGTAAGATTGACCAGTTTGGTCGGCGTTTTTTTAGGCGTCAAAACTTCGCGAACATTTTCCGCCGGAAGGTTTGTCTCTTGTGCGACGAAATCTCGCATCAGGAGTTCGAATCTCTTTTGCAGTTCGACCGGACGCGCGACATGTAGAGTATATGGCAGAGTCGAACGATCTTCTTCAATGATAAAAATCGAGAAATTGCACCATTGTTTTTTTCCGTTCGTGTTGATTCGCAAATCGTAACTTTTGAGCGGTTCGCGCATTTGCGCTTTTTGCCGAATGAAACAGGTCTCGCTGCAATCACGACCGCATTCGTCCATGCCGTGAAGGACCTCAAAACACAACTTGCCGATGGCTTCCGAATTCTTGACGCCGAATAGATTTGCCGCGCCGCGGTTCCATGCGGCAATGATCCCGTTCGAGTCCAAAGCAAAAGCGGCATCAGCCGTTCCTTCGACTAACTTCCTTATTTCATCTACTTTCATTGGTCAGTTTAATCAGAAAAATGATGCGGAATAATTATTGTTCAGCATTTAAAAAAATACAAATATAAAAAGCGGAGAAAAAAATCCGCTTTTCGAGGAATTTGCCGATGGTCTTCTCAAGAGCAACCGGATACGGAATCAGGGCGTTGGCTTATATGGCCCGACAAAAGGATTTACGTCTGTGCGGGATCGGCGAGATCGCAACTAACGAAAGAATACCCCCAGTTTATTTGAGAAAAATCCTGGCCGAACTGCGCCGCCAGAGATTTGTGAAATCGGTCAAAGGGGTTCATGGCGGATATTTGTTGGCGCAGATGCCCGACAGCATCACGCTCTGGGATATTTATAAAGTTTTGAATAACGATCCGTTTCTCGATGAATGTATTTTGTGCGGATCGAGCGATGAAAACCTTACCTGTTCGTTTTGCAGTGATTGGAAGCGGATCCGCGAAGATCTGATGATGACCTTGAAAGAAAAAACGATCGCTGATTTTGCTGTGAAATTATAAGCCGGTTTTTCTCGAAAAGCGTTTGTGAAAAATCTTTCGGATTGTCATTGGAAACTTTTTTGAGGAAGTTTATGACTCTGACCTGGATTGCCATTATTGCCAGTCTTCTGATGGGCGCGGGAGCGATTTGTATTTTTATCTTCGCCGTCAAAAAAGATTATTTCCGCGATATCGAAGAAACGAAATACCAGGTTTTTTGGTCGGATATCGAAGAATTAGTAAATGAAGTTGAGGAGGAAGAATCGGAATGAGCAAGAAGCAGGATCTGGAAAACAATGAAGAAACCGGAGAGCCGATGTCGCGGCGCAAAATGCTGGCGTGGCTGACGAGTATGGGAATTGTGGGCTCGGGGATCGTGACCTTATTTTCCAATCTGGTGTTTATAAAACCGCGTGCGACCTACGGTGCGCCGAGCCGTTTTGCAATCGGATCTCCCGACGAATATCCGCCGGGAACGCGCATCGCTCTCGGGGATCAGAAAGTAGCCGTCATCCGCGAGGGGGATAAAATGGCGGCGGTCTCGATTGTCTGCACTCATCTTGGATGTATCGTCGGCGTGGCGGAAACGGGTTTTAATTGTCCGTGTCACGGTTCGCGCTACGATCAGGACGGCAATGTCACTGCCGGTCCCGCGCCGAAAGCTCTGCCGTGGTATGAGGTTTCGCTCGCACCGAACGGCGAACTGGAAATTGATAAAAGCAAGGAAGTTCCGGCTGGAAAATGGTTTGAGATATGAGCGAGAAAAAAATTTTCAACGTCATAAAAAATTTACCGACCGCCGTTTGGGCCTCTGTGTTCCGTAATAGATTGCCGCACACGGATCTGGGGCGGTCGCGGACGAGTTTCACGAATTTCTTTCTGCATATGCACCCGGTAAAAGTGCATCGGCACACGCTGAAACCGTGGTTCACGATGGGTCTGGGACTCATCAGCACGTTCCTGTTTTTTATTTTGGTTGTAACGGGCGTTTTGCTGATGTTTTATTACGTTCCTTCAACGACTCAAGCCTATGACAGAATGCTTGACTTAAGAGGTTCCGTCGCGTTCGGAGTGTTTTTGCGGAATATGCACCGCTGGTCGGCCCACGGAATGGTCGGCGCTGTTTTTCTGCACATGTGCCGCGTTTTCTTTACCGGTTCATATAAAAAGCCGCGCGAGTTCAACTGGGTGATCGGCGTCTTGCTGTTTCTTATCACTCTGTTTTTGAGCTTTACCGGCTATCTGCTTCCTTGGGATCAGCTCGCGTTTTGGGCGATTACGGTCGGCACGGCGATCGCGGGGTACGCTCCCGTTTTCGGCGAACAGATCAGATTTTTACTGCTCGGCGATACGACGGTCGGACAAGAGGCTCTGCTCAGATTTTACGTTTTGCACGTTGCGGTTCTGCCGCTCATTTTGACGACTTTGATCGGCGTTCACTTCTGGCGGATCCGCAAGGACGGCGGACTCTCGCGCCCCGAAGATGCTGACGTTTTGGAAAGCGAAATCATCACCGTAAATGAAACTCCGGCTGAAAACGCCCCGGCTCCTGCAACTGTAGCGGTCGATGGCGGGATCAACGTCATCGAGAAAAAACGATACGGCATTCAAGGATTGGTGCGGGGACCTTTTACCAAGGTCGGAAACGTGCCCGACAATTCGGTTTTCAGTTATCCGAATCTTTTGCTCGCCGAACTTTTCGTTTTCATCCTGACGGTTTTGGGCGTGCTGGTCGTTTCTTACTTTTTCAACGCGCCGCTCGAAGAACCGGTTAATGTTCTGCATCCGCCGAATCCGGCGAAAGCGCCCTGGTATTTTCTCGGACTTCAGGAAATGGTCAGCTACTCGGCATTCTGGGGCGGGGTCGGGATTCCGGCGATCGAGGTTTTGATCCTTCTGATTGTTCCCTACATCGACCGCGGTCAGAAAGGCATCGGCAGATGGTTTGCGAAAGAAAGATTGCTGGCCAACACGCTGTTTATGACGTTCGTCATCATCAACATAATTTTAATCATCATCGGAACATTTTTCCGCGGTCAGAACTGGGAGTTTGTGTCGCCCTTTTAAGTTGAGTTGAGGATAAATCTATGAAAATGCGATTAGCATTGGCACTTGCGAGCATTGCGATTCTGGTCGTTCACGGTTTGGTTTTTTATCAGCAGTTTTTCCATAAATGGGAAAACTATCAAACGTCATATTTCGATCAGGCGAGGACGCTGGCTAAAACGGATGCCGAACGCGAGGCGGTTTCCAATCGCAGTCCGAACATCGAGCAGATCATCGTAACGCAATTCGGCGAACAGCGCGTCGACCGCTGCACGACCTGCCACATCGCGTCGGACGATCCGCGCTTCAAGGATGCGCCGCACCCGTATAAAACGCATCCGTATACCGAAGAATTGGGCGACCGGCAAATTGACGGAAAATGGGAACGCCGTCACAAATTTTCCGATATGGGATGCACGGTTTGCCACGACGGACAGGGTCGCGGTCTTCAGGAATTTTACGCCCACGGCGAAGATCATTTCTGGACCGAACCGATGCTCGGTTACGTGGTGCAGGAGAATTGGCGGCCGGAATTTAAGGACAAGCTGAAAGGCAAGGAATACATGCAGGCAAACTGCGCTCAATGCCATACGGAATCGGATTTTAAGTCGACGCCGATGGTCAATAAAGGGCGCGAACTTTTCGTTCAGAAAAACTGCTACAGCTGTCACCGCATCGAAGGCATTTCCAGCGGAACTTTGGGTCCCGATCTGACGGATGTCGGCAAGAAATGGAATCTGAATTACATCCACGAATCGATTGTTGAGCCTCGCGCAAACAGTGCGACTTCGTTCATGCCGAAATTTAAACTGACGGACGATGAGGTCAAGGCTCTGACGATTTTTCTGAAGAGCCGGCGCGGTTTCAATTACGCGGAAACGACGCTCGACCGTTACCGTGCGAGTTTGAATAAAAGCCAACCCGCTCCGAACGCTTCGCCCGCTCCGAACGCGACGTCGAATGAAGAGAGCCAGATCGTTAAAAGCGGCGAACAACTGGTTGCCGAAAAAGCCTGCGTCGCGTGTCATAAACTCGGCGATCAGGACGGCGGGATCGCGCCCGACCTTTCGTTTGAGGGGTTGTTAAAAGATGAACCTTGGATCGCCGCCCATTTCAAAAATCCGCGCGCTCTGGTTCCCGATTCGATCATGCCGACGTTCACCTTCAGCGATGCGGAGTTCAATTCGATGAGTTCGTATCTGGCGGGTTTGAACAAAGCTCCGACCTTTAACAATTCGCAGGAGATCTATCAAAACCTGTGTATGCGCTGCCACGGGCAAAACGGCGACGGTAACGGACAGATCGCCATTTATCTCGATCCGTATCCGCGCGATTTCACGAATGCCGGATTTATGAACAGCAAGACCGATGAGCGTTTGGTCAATTCGATCAAGAACGGTGTCGGCGGAACTTCGATGCCCGCGTGGGGCAAGATCTTAAATGAAGAACAGATCAAAGGCGTGCTGGCTTATATCAACGAAAACTTTACCAAAGAGCCGCGCCATGAGATCAAACCGCGCAACGTTCCCGAGCAGAACCCGGTGGCCGTGTCGCCCGAATCAATCGCCCGCGGTGAAGGAATCTATTTGCAGCGATGCACCGGTTGCCACGGACGCAAAGCGGACGGCAAAGGCCCGAATTCGCTCGATATTTTGCCAAGACCGCGCAATCTTTTGAACAGCGCGTTCGTCAACACCACTTCGGACAGGCGAATGTTCGAGTCGATCCTCTACGGCGTTCAAGGGACGGCAATGCCGCCGTGGATTGATTACGGTCTGAGCAAAGACGATGTCGGCGATCTGGTCAACTTCATTAGAAGCTTGAATCAAAATCAAAACAACATAACGGCTATGAATGTGGCGATTAGCCACTGATTGATTGGAGATCATTATGGAAAAAGTAGATACATTAACCGAAGCGAGTGAAATTCCCGTTGCCGCGTCGGCGAAAAATAAGGAATCCGTTCACAAAGATACCACGGCGAAATTATTTATCATTAGTTCCGTTTCATATTTCTTCATCGTCGGAATCATTGCGCTGATAATCGCGGCGAAATTCGTTTTCCCGAGTTTTATGGGAACGATCCCGCAACTGACCTACGGCCGACTTCGACCTCTGCACGTCAACGGTATGCTTTTCGGTTGGCTTCTGGCGTGTGACATGGCGTTGATGTATTACATCGTCCCGCGTTTGTGCGGCGTGAAATTGTGGAGCGAAAAGCTCGGAATGGCGACCAATATTTTGTGGAACATCATTCTTCTGGGCGCGGTCGTTTCGCTTTTGATGGGCTGGAATCAGGGCTGGGAATATGCGGAATTGCCTCTGCCGCTCGATGTCGGAGTGGTCGTCGCGTGGATCATGTTCGGCACGAATATTTTTATGACGATTGCCAATCGCAAATATCAGGCGATGTATGTTTCGCTGTGGTATGCGATGGGAACGATTCTCTGGACGGCATTTGTTTATCTGACCGGAAATTTCGCCACTCTTTTCACCACCGGGGTCAATCAGGCGAATCTGAACTGGATGTATGTTCACAACGCAGTCGGACTGATCTTTACGCCGGTCGGTTTGTCAATCGCTTATTACTTTATTCCGAAAGCATCGAACACGCCGCTTTACAGCCATAAACTTTCGATGATCGGTTTTTGGTCGCTCGCCTTTGTCTATGTCTGGACGGGCGCTCATCATATGCTTCACGGTCCGATTTCGCAATGGCTGCAAACCATCACGGTCGTTTTTTCGGTGATGCTTCTGGTTCCGGTATGGGCGGTCGTTTACAACTTTTTTGGGACGATGAAAGGTCAGTGGCATCAGCTTCGCGATAATGTTTCGCTGAAATTTTTGATGAGCGGGGTGGTCTTTTATCTTTTGACCTGTTTCCAGGGACCGATGCACTCCCTGCACGTCGTCAACGCGATCGTTTCAAAAACCGACTGGATTCCCGGACACGCACATATGGCGGTTCTCGGCGCATTCTCGTTCTTCGCGATTGCCGGAACTTATTATGCGTTGCCGATCATCTACAAAACCGAACTTTATTCAAAATCCCTGGCTAACTGGAGTTTCTGGCTGTTCCTGATCGGCGGGCTCGGATTTTTCGTTACACTCTGGCTCGGCGGATTCTGGCAGGGATGGCAATGGAACAATCCTTCGATTCCGTTCATTGACACGGTCAACGCCCTCAAACCCGTCTGGCATACGCGCCTTGCGTCCGGGTTCCTAATGTTCGGCGGAATTGTTTGTTTCGCTTATAACGTGATGGCAACGATCCTGGGAGCAAAAGAAAAAGACATTGAAACAGAGTCTGCGGCAGTTGCGGCATAACTGTTCGCAGAAACGGAGGAATTTTTATGTTACACAAAGCAGATTTCAACGCGATGTTTTTCGTCGCCGCCGCTTTGGGCTTATTTTTCATCGGCGGAATTTTAACAACCGTTGCGCCGCCGCTAATTGATACGAGTTGGTCGAAACCTTTTGACAATGATGATCCGTCAAAAGGTCCGACGGGACATCTTCGCCAATTGACCGAACAGGAATTACAGGGTCGTCAGATCTACGTCCGCGAAGGTTGCTGGTATTGCCACACCCAGCAAGTTCGGACGATTCTCGCGGATACGAAACGCTACGGCTGGCGCGGAGTTGACGCTCCGGTTTCAACGCCCGACGAATTCGTTTACGACAGCCCGCATCTTTTCGGAACGAAACGCACAGGTCCCGATTTGGCGCGAGTCGGCGGAAAATACAACGAACAATGGCACAAAGCCCATTTTCGCAATCCGGCTGATCTGGTTCCCGGTTCGATCATGCCGCCGTTCCCCTGGATCGTCGATGACGAGCAGGAATTCAAAGCGATCGTCGCTTATTTGCAGACATTGGGGCGCGCCAAAGATTGGCGACCGGATAACGATTATGAGAAATAGTGAGCGGTGAGCAGTTTTGCCAAACGCTTTTTGTTCACGGCTCGCGATTAACAGCTTATTTGAATTATGACTGACTATACATATCCGAGTGTTTATCTGGCTTACTTTATGTTCACGATCTTAGCGGCCGGCGCGGCGTATTTCTTTTTCAAAACGCGCAAGGACGGTTACTGGGGCGAGGACAGCGAGGAGGCGAAATATCGAATGCTCGAAGACGAAGACGGAGACGAATATGGAAGAAAAACAAGAAAATAGCGAAATCAAAGAATACGCCGACGGATGGATCACCGAACGCAAAGGCACGGACGCGCCGCCGTTTTTGAAAGCGGCATTTGTCATCATTCCGCTTGGCGCCCTGACATATTTCTTCGTGTATATGAACGGCGAAACATTTCATTCCGAACGCGGGCCGCTGGTTGAGGGTTTTAACAAAGCGACCGGGACGGCGAACGGTTTTATGTATTTTGTCGGAGCTTTGATCTTGATTTATTTGGGGATTGTCGCACTATTTGCCTTCAAAAAATTTCGTGATTAAAAAGAGCGGGAGCCCAAACGAACCTCGTTCCAATCAATAAATTAAGGATTCGTTATGAACGAAGAAACTTTACAATTTGAAGTCGCCGACGAAAAAGACGCGGAATATTGGATGAAAATGGTCAAGTGTCAGGACGCTTGCCCGGTTCATACAAACGCTTGCGGTTACGTTACGGCGATCGCCGAAGGGCGCGATCTGGACGCTTATAAAATCGCGCGGGCGACGAATCCGTTCGCCTCAATTTGCGGTCGCGTCTGCGGCGCGCCGTGCGAGGCCAACTGCCGTCGCGGTTCGCTCGACACGCCGATCACGATTCGCGCTCTGAAGCGTTTCGTCAACGAAAAATACGGTCCTGAGACGGGAGATTTTACACATTATCGCGAAGGCTGCAACACGAAAATGTTGCCTCCCGAACAAAGTGAAGGCGAACGCATTGCCGTCGTCGGCGCGGGCGTGGCGGGTTTGACGGTCGCGCACGATCTGGTCCAGTTGGGTTACAAGGTTACGGTTTTTGAAGCCTATCACGAACCGGGCGGAATGCTGACGGCGGGCGTGCCGATTTATCGTCTGCCGCGCGATCTGGTCAAAGCCGAAATCGAAGCGATTCTTTCGATGGGCGTTGAACTCAAATGCAATGTGCGCCTCGGCAAGGATTTTACGATTCAAAGTTTGCGCGAAGAAGGTTACAAAGCGATCTTCCTTGGCATCGGTTTGCAAAAGGGACGAAAAATTCCGATTGAAGGCGCTGATCTGCCTCAGGTTTTCGACGGTTTGGATTTCTTACGTTCTTACAACGAGGGCAAACCGATGGAAATCGGCAAAAAGATCGTCGTCATCGGCGGCGGAAATGTCGCGTATGACGTGGCGCGTTCGGCGGTTCGCCCGGCGAAAATTCCGATGGCTGACGCACAATCGGATATGGAACGCACCGAACGGATCGCATATGACGTGGCGCGAACCGCTTTGAGATTGAGCGGCGACAAGGAGGTTCATGTCGTCTGCCTCGAAAAGCGCAGCGAGATGCCTGCGGACGAAATCGAGATCGAAGAAGGCGAAGAGGAGGGAATCAAACTCCATACTTCGCGCGGTCCGCGTGTGATTTTGAATGAAGAAGGTTACATTACCGGGCTGCGAACCGTGAAATGTCTTTCGGTTTTCAACGATCAGGGCAAATTCGCGCCGGTTTTCGATGAAGACTACGTCGAGGACATTCCCGCCGACACGATATTTTTCGCCATCGGTCAGCAATCGGATTTGTCCTTTCTCGCCGAAGGCGACGGAGTTGATACCGAAAACGGTTTGATCAAAGTCGATCCCGAAACATATCAAACGACCGCGCCGGACGTCTTCGCCTGCGGGGATGTGGCCCACGGTCCGCGCCTGTTCATTCATGCCGTCGCCTCGGCGCAGATCGCGGCGCGTTCGATGCACGACTATCTGCGCGGCACGCGGACCGATGTCGTCGTCAAAAAACGTTGGGTGTCGGCAGATTACACGATGGTCGAAGGCTACGACGAAATGAAACGAAAGTTGCCGCCCGCGCTTCAAAGCGAGGTCCGCGCGGCGACGAACGAGATCGTTGAGATAAATTACACCGAGTCGGAAGCCAGAAAACAGGCGGCGCGTTGTTTGCGCTGTAATGTCAACACGGTTTTCGACACTTCCATCTGTATCGCCTGTAACGGCTGCGTGGATGTCTGTCCCGAAAGTCTGATCAAACTCGTCGGTTTAAATCAGGTTCGTTCCGATGATTATTTAATGAGGATCGCGTCCGATTCGTTCGACGTGACGGAAGAGGATCTAGCGGATTACAGCGACGAAGAACTGGCCGAAATGGGCGGGATCATGCTCAAGGACGAATCAACCTGCATCCGTTGCGGAATGTGCGCTTCGCGCTGTCCGACGCACGCGATTCAGATGAAGCGCTTCGAGTTTTCGCGCGAATGCGTTACGATTCACGCTCGCAATCCGAAGCTCAAATACGCCGAAGATGGGGCGTAAATTGTATGAAGTTTGAGTTTTCAGCCGGAAAAAACGGCGAGAGATGTCTCTCGCCCGATCAGGAGTTTTGAAATGTCAGGATGGGAGTTTTACGTCATTTTTGGCTTTGGTTTAGTCAGCAGTTTGCACTGCGTTTCGATGTGCGGACCGATTGTTCTTTCCTATAGTCTCCCGCTCGGTTCTCGAAAATTCCCACAGCAATTGTCCGCACATCTTTTTTACAATGCGGGACGTATTTTGACCTATGCTCTGCTCGGCGCGATGGCCGGACTGTTGGGAAATACGGTCGGTTTTCTCGGACATCTCGCCGGATTTGAAAATGTCGCAGCTATCGTTGCGGGAGCGTTAATGCTTGTCGCTGGTGTGATTATGCTAGATCTGATGCCGAGCAAAAAACTGCAAAAATTTAATCCGCTTCTTTACACCTCTCGCTTCTTAAAACCCTTGGGAAGTCGCATTTCTTCCACCTCGATCGGCAGTAAATTTTCGCTCGGCCTGATGCTCGGATTCATGCCGTGCGGTTTGATTTACGCCGCGCTTTTCAAAGCGATGGCGTCTGGCACGCCCGTTGCGGGAGCAATGACTATGATGGCTTTCGGTTTGGGAACAGCCGCATCGCTTCTGGGCATCGGAATTTTTTCATCCGCGTTCAGTTTGAAAATCGCCCGATACGGAAATCGCCTCGCGGCAATCAGTGTTTTATTGCTCGGATTGTTGCTGGTAACGCGCGGCGTGATGCCGATGATGAACGCGGCCCACGCCGATTCTCAACAAAATTTGGAAGTTCCCGCCGGTCATCGCCATTAGTTTGGGTTTTGAGAGAGTGCGAAAATGTTAATGGAAACGAAAACAACTGCGAAAAATTTCACGGCTGACAAGGAAAACAAAAAACCGCGCGTCAGGAAAAAACTGCCCGTCGTCAACAAAGATTACCAATTGCCGAAAAACAACTGGCACCGGATGCGACGCGTCATTCATTTTTTGTGTTTTTTGGTTTTTGTGACCCTGCCGTTTTTCAACATCATGCGCTTTGATATTCCGCGACAGCGTTTTTATTTCGCGGGATTCGAACTGTGGATCAACGAATTTGCGATTATCTTTTTCTCATTGCTTTTTCTGATGTTCGTCATCGCCGCCGTCTCGATGCTCTACGGCCGCGTTTACTGCGGCTACCTCTGTCCGCAAATGATCTTCGGCGAAGCGGCAAGCAACCTCGAAGATAGAATAAGAACTTTCGTCAACAAACATTTTGCCAGGAAAACCCCGCGGGTAAAAAAATGGCTGAATCACATCGCCGCTTATTCGATCATCGGCGCGGGTTCGGTTTTTCTCGCATTTGTTTTTATCTCGTATTTCGTCGCGCCGCGCGATCTGATCTGGCGCCTGCTTTCGTTTGACGTCGTCACGGCCGGCGGTTTCGCCGGCGCGGCCGTGACTTTGATCACATTTGCCGATTTCGCCTTCCTGCGTCAAAAATTTTGCACCACCGTTTGTCCGTACGGTTATCTGCAAGGCATTTTGGGCGACGACCATACGCTCGTCGTGCAATACCGCGACCCCAAAGAAATCTGCGTCGAATGTAAAAAATGCGTGCGCGTTTGCCATATGGGAATTGACATTCGCGATTCTCCCTATCAAATCGAATGTATCCATTGCGGCGAATGTGTTGATGCCTGCAGATCAATTATGGGCAAATTCGGCGAAGACACTTTGATTCACTATGCGTGGGGCGAAAAAGGCGAAATTCTGGGCGAAAAGAAAGTCGGCTTCTTAAAACGAATCGGCTTGCGCGACATCAAAAGATTCGCCGTTTTTGCCATCATTTTCGTCTATGCGACCGCGCTCGGCGTTGCTCTGACTTTGCGTCATAACGTCCTCGTGCAAATCGCGCCGAACCGCGCGACGCTTTACCGAATCGGCGACGACCGGAGAGTTTACAACACTTTCCGAATGACGCTCGCCAATCGTTCGAACATCGACGCAACGATTACCCTGTCGATAAAAGATCTGCCCGACGCCCGATTTTCACTGCCGTCAAACGAAATCAACTTAAAACCCGGCGAAGAAACAAAACAGGAATTTGAGATCTCGGTTCCCGCGGCCAGTTTGAACGAACAGGTTAATCGTTTTCAGATCGAAGCGGTTGCCGCGCCCGACAACACGACGGACGTTTTCAAAGAAACTTTTATTATGCCGACGGAAAAATAAATTTTTATGAGAAAAGCAATCGTCAATTTTTGGAACGAAAAACAAGGCACGATTTTACAGATATTGTTAGGCGGAATGATCGTCGTGTTCCTCAGCATCCTGATCGGCGTTTACCTGATCGCCAGACAGGCGAACCCGATTCTTCTGGACGAAAAAGGGAACCCGAAAAATCCGCAGACACAATCGCAGAAGCATTAAAAATTTGTCCGCAGACAAACACAGATGGCGCGAATTTTTGTAAGTCCTCCAAAGAAACTCGGAATCGGTCGCCGTTTATCCTATGTTTATCTGCGGACAAATTTTTTTGAAAAGAGTATGAGCCGATCCGAAAAACAATGCGATTTGTGCGGTTTGTCCGTCGGGCGAAATCCGTTCGAACAGAAATTCGCTGACGAAACGAAGGAGTTTTGCTGTCTCGGATGTCTCAATGTTTACACGATCCTTTCCGAAAGCGGGGTGATCGAGAGCGGTCAGGACATCCGCGAATCGGAGATTTTCAAACGCAGTCTGGCGATGGGGTTGATCTCGAACGGCGCCAAAGAAAAAGAGGAACCGAGATTTGAAATTCCGCCCGGCGCGCCCGTCGCAGAAACCCTTCTGCACGTCTCGGGAATGTGGTGCGCGGCGTGTTCTTGGCTCATCGAACACAGTTTGAAAAACGAACGCGGCGTCGTTTCAGCCGAGGCGTTTTTCGCCTCCGATCTCGTCAAAGTGAAATACTGCCCGCAATTCCTGCCGCCCGAGCGCATCAGGAAACGCGTCGAAAAACTCGGGTATAAAGCGAGCGAATTCGATCCCGACAACGAAACGTCAAATGCTGAAAAGCGAGACCTCGTCATGCGAGTCGGGGTGGCCGGTTTCCTGTGGCTCAACATAATGACCCTGAGCGTCCCGCTCTACGTCGGCTATTTTCAGGAGATCAACCAAACCGTCAAACTTCTTTTCCCGTTCATTCTGATGATCCTCGCCGCGCCCGTCATCTTTTATTCGGCAAAACCGATTTTGCAACTCGCGTGGACGGGATTGTTGAATAAAACGATCCGGATGGAAACGCTTCTCGCCACGGGAATTTTGGCCGCTTACATTTACAGTTCGATCCAGGCTTTTCGCGGCGAAACGCACGTTTATTTCGATACCGCCGCCGCGATCGTCGCGCTTGTGCTCCTGGGCAAGTTGATGGAAAAAAGCGCGAAGGAAAAAACGACTCGGGCGATCACAATGCTCTATCGCCTGATGCCGAAAAAGGTGCGTCTTTTGGCCGGAAATGCCGAGCGATTTGTTTCGATCGATGCTCTGAACACGGGTGATGTTTTCGTCGTTAAATCCGGCGAAAGAATTCCCGCCGACGGCGTCATTACCGAAGGCGAAACGCACGCCGACGAATCGCTCCTGACGGGCGAATCGAATCCGATTTCCAAACAAACCGGCGACGCGGTGGTGTCGGGGAGTTTGAATACGGGAAACGTCATAAAGGTGTGCGCCACCAAAGTCGGCGAAGATACGACGCTCGCACAGATCATCAATCTGGTCGAACGCGCCGTTTCGAGCCGTTCAAATCTCGAACGAACGGTTGATTCAATTTCAAGGATCTTCGTTCCGGGCGTGATTTTCGCCGCCGTTTTGACGTTCGCGGTTCTATCCGGTTTTGGTTTAACGGGCGTTGACGAAGCGATAATGCGGGCGATCACGATTCTCGTCATCGCTTGCCCGTGCGCCCTCGGTTTGGCGACCCCGCTGGCGGTCGCGGCGGCCGTCGGTGCGGCTTCGCGCAACGGGATTTTGGTCAGCGACAGCAGTGTTCTAGAAAAAGTCCGCGACCTGGACGCGGTCGTTTTCGACAAAACCGGAACGATCACGACCGGAAAATTCGAACTTCTGGACATCGCGCTGACTGCCGAAAATCGGACTGAAAAACAGGCTTTTGCGACCGTCGGAAATTTTCAAAAAATCGCCGCAGTTGAAACCAAGAACGAACGAGAAACTTTCAAAAAAGAATATCTGCCGCTCATCGCCGCGCTCGAAAAATATTCCGAACACCCGCTCGGAAACGCCGTCATCAATTACGCCGAAAATTGTTTTGTCGCAATGGCCGAAGCGCGAAATGTCGAAGTCAAAAAAGGTCTCGGCATTTCGGGTGAGGTTTCCGGCGAAAAAATTCTGGTCGGCAATCGGCGATTGTTGGAAAATGAAAATTTTCAGCCTGAAAGCCTTTTGCTCGAAAGAACGGGCGAATGGGAAACCGCAGGCAAAACGGTCGTTTATTTTGCGATTAACGGAAAACCAAAAGGCGCGATTTCGTTCGGCGATTCCGTCAAAACGGAATCGTCCGAAATCGTCCGCGAACTAAAGACCCGACAAATCAAATCGATCATCGTTTCGGGCGATTCCGAACCGACGACAAAGTTCGTCGCACGACAAATCGGCGCGGACGATTTTCAGGCGAACGCGCTTCCGGCCGACAAAACCGAGACGATCGAAAACCTGCAACATTCCGGCTTAAAAGTCGCGATGATCGGCGACGGTATCAACGACGCCCCCGCGCTCGCCCAAGCCGATCTCGGCATCGCGCTCGCTTCCGGCACCGACATCGCCATGAAGGCCGCCGATATGGTTTTGATCGGAAATTCTTTAGAAAAGATCCTGATCGTTTTCGATCTTTCGAAGAAAACAAACCGCATCGTCCGCCAAAATCTTTTCTGGGCGTTCTTTTACAACACGCTCGGGATGTCGCTGGCGATCGCGGGCATTTTGAGTCCGATCGCCGCGGCGGCCGCCATGCTTTTGTCGAGCCTTTCGGTGATCGGAAATTCGTTGCGGCTCAGTTCAAAAGGCAAAGATCTTTCGCGGTTTGGTTGACAACTGTTTGATTTTGTTCAGTTTGGTCATCCTTATTTCCGAATTCATCAAGGCGAGTTTGGAGTGTCAGCCAAAAACCGCTGATTAAAATTCTGTTAAAACCGTTGGAAAAAGTGGTCAATCTCACAAAAAATTGCTAAGCTATCCTACAAAATCCCCTTAAAGTTGGTTTAAATTTTTCGCTAAGCCTTATAAAGTCTTTGGTAGTGATCAAAAGTAATGCTGAGCAAAATCTAATTGCTCCAACGGAGCATCTGAAAATAGCCCGGCGATTGATCGCCGGGATTATGCAACCGATGTCGTCAAGTCCTGAAGGGACAGTCTCGAATTTGCCAAATTCATATTTATCTTTCGTCCTTTCAGGACTATGGATCTGAGAGAGAACCTGTACCCGGCGATCAATCGCCGGGCTATTACGACAAGAGTCCCTGCGGGACATTCATTTGTCAGCATTACTTTTGATCACTACCAAGTCTTTATTTATTTCGAAAAAATCTTTACTTATTTCAAGCTCAAGTTATATTATTTTTGAACAAACTTATTTTTCGTCACAGAAACAGGAAAAATTACATTCCTAAACATTGATTCAGACATTCGACGCGGCGGGCGATTTGCCCATTCCATCGGTTTTTGTATCCTGATCGTCCATTTGAAAGTGGGAGGAAAACGGTTTCGCCGGATGGAGTTGTTTTCTTTCACTAAACTTTAATTTGGAGCGGAGAGAAAAGAATGTATTCAATCAAAAGAACTCTAATCGTCCCTCAGCTTATCATTTTCATTCTTGCGTCAGCGTTTTTTGCCCGGGCAGCGGGCGAAGTTGACCCGGCTTTTAATCCCCGTCTTGTTGATGTCGATTACGTATTCTACTCACAGTCAATTGAGAGAACAAGCGTTAAAAGAGTTATCGTTCAGCCGGACGGGAAGATTCTCGCCAGCGGAATTTTCAACGTGGTGAATGGCTCCGTGCGGGACAACATCGTCCGGTTTAACGCCGACGGCACGCTTGACACGGGCTTCAACCCGCCCGGTCTGGCGAGGTTTAGCGGAAATGAACTTTTAATTATTACCGCGCTTGCCTTGCAGGCGGACGGCAAAATTCTCATTGGCGGAAACTTCACGACAACCGGCGCAGTCAAGAGAAATTATTTAGCTCGTCTTAACCCGGACGGCAGTCTCGATATTTCATTTAATGCCAATCAGACGGGACAAAGTCTCGGCGGAACAGTCCTTGACATAGACATTTCCGCCGACGGCAAGATAACCGCTGGCGGCGATATCAGCGCGGCCGGACGGCCGGAAGTGGTGCGTCTTTTATCTGACGGCAGCGTTGATACATCGTTTAATCCGCAAATAAACACGACCAATTCAGCAGGCGCTCTCGACGTTCTCGTTCAGCCTGATGGCAAAACTCTCGTCTCGATTTATTATTCAAGCTCAAGTAGCAACACCACCATATATCGCTTAAATACCGACGGCTCGGTTGATTTTTCTCACGTTGTCAACGGCAATTCGCGCACTGTTAACCGGATGGCCCTCCAGCCGGACGGTAAGATTCTGCTCGGCGGTTCCTTCAACATGATCGACGGGTTTCCCATCCCGCAAGGGCTTATCCGGCTTAATGCCGACGGTATGTATGACACGACTTTTAACTTCGGCAACAACGGGGCGAGCGGCAATGTGAGCGATGTTGAACTTTTAGCCAACGGAAAGATTTTGATCGGCGGCGGGTTGGGGGCCTATAACGGCGTTGAGCGGCAGTATCTAGCATTGCTTAACAGCGACGGAAGTTTAGACGATTCATTCAATTACGCGCCGGGAAGAGTGTTGGGCGCGTATGATTTGGCAGTTCAGGCCGACGGCAAGATCGTTGTCGGAACCTACGCGGATTTTTCTCAAAGCGTGCTCGTCCCGCCGATTGCCCGCTTGAATGCGGACGCAACGCTCGATTCTTCGATCCAACCGTTTATGGGCAGCGCCGGATTTGTCTACAAAGTTCTTGTTCAACCGGACGGAAAGATTCTCGTCGCCGGTTTTTATAATCATATCGACACATTGTTTCGGCGCAATTTTGCCAGGTTTAACGCGGACGGAACGATCGATTCGTCGTTTATGAGTTCAATCTTTTTCCCCAATCCGACGAGCAGTCTCAGGAACCTTGATATGCAGCCGGATGGAAAGATACTCGCCGCCGGCGGCATTACCAATGGTGAGCGTATCAACCCGGACGGCACGCACGATGTGACGCTGCAAAGTTCGCCGGGTTCTTCGATTTTATATGTTTTGCCGGACGGTAAAATACTGGGTCTCACCGACCGAACACAAAGATTTAGCGCGGGCGGCTTTCTTGAGACCGAGCCGACTCGTTTTAATTTTGGCGGTGCGCCTCTCAAAGCAGTCATTCAGGCGGACGGGAAGATCATCGTTGTCGGTACGTTCACGGAGGTGGACTTCACCGCGCCGCGCGGTCGCATCGCACGGCTCAACGCCGACTGCACATTTGATTCCGCATTTGATCCGCCCGGTGGTGGAGCAAACAACAGGATTGACACTATTGCCCTGCAACCGGACGGAAAAATGATTATCGGCGGCTTGTTCACGAGCGTAAATTCCAACTCTAATTACAAATATCTGGCCCGCCTGCACCCCGACGGAGCGCTTGATACGGGCTTTAATCCGGGTTTGAACGGACAGGTTACGGGTTTGAAAATTCAGCCCGACGGGCGCATTTTGGTCGCCGGCGCGTTTACTTCGGTCAACGGGCTTTCGCGCAACAGCATGGTGCGCCTTAATCAAAGCGGCACGCTTGATACTTCTTTTTATTTGGGTTCGGGAACGGACGGTTTGATTCAAAGCATCGACATGCAGGCGGACGGAAAAATTATCATCGGCGGTGAATTCAGGCGCGTTAACGGCGTCGAAAGGCTCGGCGTCGCGCGGCTTTTAAACAGCGCCGTGCCGCAGCAGAAGCTGTTCGATTACGACGGGGACGGACTGTCGGATGTCTCGGTCTTTCGTCCTTCTGAAAATCGTTGGTATCTCTTCCTCAGCTCCACTTCTTCGGTTTCTGAGAAAGTCTTTGCCATCTCTGGCGACATCCCCACTCCGGCCGATTTCGACGGAGACGGCAAAACCGATCTCGCCATCTTCCGTCCTTCAACCGGTGATTGGTGGTATCTGTCTTCCGTCAACAACGCTCAGATCCAAACCCATTGGGGTCAACCGGCCGACATTCCCAGACCATCCGATTTCGACGGCGACGGACGGGCCGACTTCGTCATCTTCCGACCGGGCGAGAACAATTGGTATCGGTTCGGTTCAACCGGACAGGTGTCGGTCGTCAACTTCGGATCTTCGGGAGACAAACCGGTGATCGGAGATTTTGACGGAGACGGGAAATCGGATGTGGCGGTGTATCGGCCAACGACCGGGACCTGGTGGTATCAGTCATCGATCAACAATGCACAGATAGCGACGCAGTTCGGGATTGAGACGGACATTCCGGTGGCGGCCGATTACGATGGAGACGGGAAGACGGACATCGGAGTGTATCGGCCATCGACGGGAGTGTGGTACATCAGCAACAGCGGGAGCGGGACGTTCACGATCGTGAAGTTCGGGATCGGAGAGGACAAGCCGGTGGCGGCCGATTACGACGGAGACGGGAAGGCGGACATCGGGGTGTATCGGCCATCGACGGGGATCTGGTATCAGTTGAAGACGACGGAAGGATTCGGAGCGATACAATTCGGAGTTTCGACCGACATCCCCACGCCCAATGCTTTCATTCCTTAAACAACTAACGGATTAAGACGGGTAATCAAAGATGAATCTTACAAAAAAAACTTTTCGTTTCACTCAACTTATTTTGGTGCTTTTTGTTTTGGCGTTTTCCGCTCACGCGGCGGGCGAAGTCGATACGAGTTTTCTCGCCAATTTACATGGCTTTCCCTCCGGCACCGTCAAAAAAATCCTGGTTCTGCCCGACGGAAAGGCCTTGGTCGGCGGAAATTTCCGAATTGCCGGCAACTTCACGCGTTCCGGATTGTTTCGTCTGAATTCCGATGGAACGATTGACACAAGCTTTCAATTGCTGGATTTTTACAACGTTTCAGGCATCGGCGGGACGATCAATGCGATGGCTCTTCAGGCGGACGGAAAAATTCTGGTCGGCGGAGATTTCCAGGGGGCGAACAGTGTTGCGAGACAGGGATTGATGCGCCTCAACGCTGACGGTTCGATTGATTCGGCTTTTGACGCGCAGGTGAGCAGCGGCGGAAACATCCTTGACATCCTTGTTTTAGCGGACGGCCGTATTTTGATCGCCGGAAATTTTACCATTGCCGACGGGAGCGGAAACCGGGTCGGTATTGCCAAATTAAATTCCGACGGAGGTCTTGATCCGCTCATTTATCAAAATATCATCGCTATTAATAAACTGGTTTTGCTGTCCGACGGTAAATTGGTTGCCGGGAGCGGAACCAACGTCCGACGGTTTAACCTTGACGGAACCTTCGACCCGAGTTTCAACAACATCTCCACAAGTTCTTCCGTTCTGGACATGGAGTTACTGGATAGCGGAAAAATGCTGATCGCCGGAAACTTCATCACGGTTAACGGCCAGAGCAGAAGGGGGCTTTTTCGCATCAATCCGGACGGAAGCGTTGATACGACGTATAATCCCGGCGGTTCGGACCCGAACCCGGGCGTTATCGGCATGACGCGGACGCCGGGCGGAAAATTTCTGATCTTCGGATCGTTTTCGGGTTACAACGGTGTGCCGAGAAACAGAGCGGCTTTGATCGACGAGAACGGTATGCTCGACACCAGTTTTACCATGGCGTCGAATAGTTTTTCGATTTTCGAGATGGCGGTTTTGCCGGACGGAAAGGTGCTGGTCGGCGGACCCGCTCCGGGTAACCCCAATATGCAAAACGCGCTGATCAGGGTGAACGCTGACGGAACGGCGGACTCGACCTTTAACGTGCTGATCAGCAACACCAGTGGTCCCGCCTATACGGTTCTCGTTCAGCCGGACGGAAAAATTCTGGTCGGCGGTCAATTTCCTTTTGCCAATGGCGTTTCGCGAGGCAATCTGGCGCGGTTTAACCCCGACGGTTCGCTCGATACGACGTTTACGCCGCCGACCCTTAATCTTTCGGGGGGCGTTTACGATCTCGCCTTGCAGCCGGACGGAAAAATTCTCGTCCCTCTTTGGTTGGGCGGCAGCGGTTTCGCTTATCGTTTGAATCCTGACGGCACACCCGACATTCTGATCTCGAACGCGACGAGCGCCCGCGATGTGGAATCTCTGCCCGACGGGAAATTCCTGATCGCAACCGGCGACAGGGTGAGACGATATAATACCAACGGAGGGCAGGATTTTTCGTTTACTTCCATCACAACAGCCTTTTCCGATCAAATTTACAGACTGGCCGTTCAGCCGGACGGCAAGATCATTGTCGCCGGTACATTTACCATGATCGGCGGTCAAACGCGCGGTCGAATAGCCCGTCTCAACGCAGACGGAACTCTCGACACGACGTTCAATCCGCCGGGCGGCGCGAACGGCAATATTCACACCGTTCTGGTACAATCGGACGGCAAACTCCTCGTTGGCGGCGCTTTTACGGGCTTTAATTTTGACAACAATAAACAATATCTCGTTCGACTCAATCCGGACGGTTCGCTCGACACGGGTTTTGCCCCCGTCCTAAATGCTCCGGTGCTTGGCTTAAAGCTTCAGGCGGACGGAAAACTTCTCATTGCCGGAGCGATGAGCACGGTCAATGGCGTGTTACGTCCGGGCATTGCCAGAATTAATCCGGACGGTTCGCTCGACACTGGTTTTAATGTCGGTTCGGGAGCGAACAGCACGGTTTGGGGGGTTGATCTACAGAACGACAAAATCATTTATGCCGGGCAGTTTACCGCCACCGACGGATTTACCACGCTGGGAATCGGACGGCTTTTGAACGATTCCGTGCCGCAGCAGAAGCTATTCGATTACGACGGGGACGGACTGTCGGATGTCTCGGTCTTTCGTCCTTCTGAAAATCGTTGGTATCTCTTCCTCAGTTCCACTTCTTCGGTTTCTGAGAAGGTCTTTGCCATCTCTGGCGACATCCCGGCTCCGGCCGATTTCGACGGGGACGGCAAAACCGATCTCGCCATCTTCCGTCCTTCAACCGGTGATTGGTGGTATCTGTCTTCCGTCAACAACGCTCAGATCCAAACCCATTGGGGTCAACCGGCCGACATTCCCAGACCATCCGATTTCGACGGCGACGGACGGGCCGACTTCGTCATCTTCCGACCGGGCGAGAACAATTGGTATCGGTTCGGTTCAACCGGACAGGTGTCGGTCGTCAACTTCGGATCTTCGGGAGACAAACCGGTGATCGGAGATTTTGACGGAGACGGGAAATCGGATGTGGCGGTGTATCGGCCAACGACCGGGACCTGGTGGTATCAGTCATCGATCAACAATGCACAGATAGCGACGCAGTTCGGGATTGAGACGGACATTCCGGTGGCGGCCGATTACGATGGAGACGGGAAGACGGACATCGGAGTGTATCGGCCATCGACGGGAGTGTGGTACATCAGCAACAGCGGGAGCGGGACGTTCACGATCGTGAAGTTCGGGATCGGAGAGGACAAGCCGGTGGCGGCCGATTACGATGGAGACGGGAAGGCGGACATCGGGGTGTATCGGCCATCGACGGGGATCTGGTATCAGTTGAAGACGACAGAAGGATTCGGAGCGATACAATTCGGAGTTTCGACCGACATCCCCACACCCAATGCTTTCATTCAGTAGCCGTTAATGAAAAAAAACGGCAAGCCGACCGAAGACCTTGAAAGCGACTTTTGGGGCCAAACAAACGAAAATCAAAAGAGCCGCCCTTCCGGACGGCTCTGAAAACGCTAATAATAAGACAATAAATGGCGGAGCCGACGGGACTCGAACCCGCGACCTCCAACGTGACAGGCTGGCGTTCTAACCAACTGAACTACGACTCCGCATTTGGGTTTTAGATTTTAGATTTTAGATTTTGGATTACGTTAATCCCTAATCCAAAATCTAAAATCTAAAATCTAAAATCGAACTTGGTGGGCATAGAAGGACTCGAACCTCCAACTTCCTCCTTGTAAGGGAGGCTGTCTACCAATTGACATATATGCCCGGATTAAAAGATCTTGGCGGAAATTGCGGTCTTTTCAGGCGACCGTTTCCAAAGTTTTTGTCAAAAAAACCGCTGTTCGTTTTAATCAAACAGCGAATTGCAATGCTACGAAAATTTGACCTGAAATGTCAAGTAAAGCTGAGCAAAACGGTCAATTAATTTCTCCTTTTGATCTGCGGCGCGGTTTTTGCAGAATTATCGGGGACATTTCCCGCTTCGTAAAAAAGAACGGTTCCGCCGAACCCGACGATCCACCCGCTTTTCCCGACGAACAGGATTTTCTCGAGCTTATGTTTGACCTTCGATTCAGACGGAGTCCAGACGTTGCCGGCCGTGGTCGAATGCAAAACGGTGCCGTTTTCCCCGATGGCCCAGCCTTCGGCCGTATCAAGGAAAAATATGTCCGTCAGATTGGCAGATACATCCGTTGTTTGTTTTCGCCAAACCCTTCCGCCGTTAATGGTCTGATAGATGTTTCCGTTGGCGCCGACGGCCCAGGCCATCCTCTCGTCAAGAAAAAATACCGAGTTTAGTTTGGTGTTGGCATTGCTTGAAACGAAAGACTGTTTCCAGGTGATGCCCCGGTCTTCGGTGAAAAGGATAGTTCCGCCCCCGCCGACGATCGCCCCGCGTTCTTTATTTATGAACATCCCATCGTTCAGCAGATAGGGGGCGGGCGAAGGCATTCTTTTCCAGACCGATCCGCTTTCCTGAACCGACAGGATCAAACCCGATTCGCCGATCGCCAGTCCGAAATCGGTGCCGGCAAAAAAGATCCTGGTGATCCGTTTGCGGACATCGCCGGTGAAATTGACCGTGTTCCAGGTCTCTCCGCCGTCAGATGTCGTAAGCAGGTAAGATGGCGCGTCCGAGCCGAGCGAATAAATGTCGCGCTCGCACAGAAGCCATCCGTTTTTCTCGTCAAAAAAATGAACTTCGCGGATGGTGTCCTCGGTAAACTGCTTTTTCTTGTTCCAGGTCCGTCCGCCGTCCCCGGTAAAAAGAAATTCGCCGTTGCTCCCGACGATCCATCCTTTTTTTTCATTGAGAAAATAGACGTCGTGGAGCCACGCCAGAGTCCCGGCGTCCTGTTTGACCCAGGAAGCGCCCCGGACCGCTTGAAAACAGGTCAGACACAGTAAAATAATTAGAGTTTTGGCGACGAATCTCATGCTCGGCTGATCCCTGACGAAAAACAGAGAAAGACAGGAAAAATCAGAATACCGCGCTGTTTGTCCTGCCTTTGACTAATTTATCAAATTTGACTACGGCAGGCCAAAAAGGATTCTGAAAATGCTGACCTTGCCGGCGATGTCAAGAATGGAGTTGAAATTAAAGCCCTGTTTGGGAACCAGAACCTGATCGCCCGGTCTCAAAAAAGGCATTTCGGCTTTTCCTTCTTCGATATCTTTTAAGTTGATGAGAATCGTGTCGAACTTATTCTGAGCGTTTGGACGCAGGATCACAGCATGTTTTTTGTCGCCTTCCTTGGAAACGCCGCCAGCTTCAGCAATGGCTTCGAAAACGCTGACCTTGCGGGTCATCAGCCGCATCCCAGGAGTTTCCACCTTGCCGACCACGCCGTAGCGGGCGGAGCCGACCTTTTTCAGAAAAACGGTGACTTTCGGGTCGATGATATATTCGTCGAGTTTTTTGGTGATCTCTTCGGCAACATCGAAGGTCGTCTTTCCGGCGACGAAAATGCCCTCCCGAATGAGGGGGTAAGAGATTCTGGCGGTCGGCGGAATAGTCAGATCGTCTTTGCAATAATCGGGACATTGGCCGAAAACCTCAACCGAAATGACGTCCTCCGGACCGAGCCGGTAGTCTTCCATATAATTGCTGTAATAGTTGACTATTTCGGCGGCGTCCTTCTCGTCTTCTTCTTTCTGGGCATTGTCTTCGCTTGTTTTAGAGGCGTCGGCCGGATCGTCGGTTTTTTGCGAATCGGTTTTGGCCTGGGCGACGCGTTCACGCTGTTTCGGGATCTCATCCTGAGCCGAAACCGAAAACGCGAAAATCAGGCCGCAGATCATCATCAGGCCGATTGTTTGAAGTTTTCTCAAAACTTTCATAGTGATCTCTCCGTGTAACAAAGCGAGCTTTAGTCGAAGGTCGCCGGACACTAAATTCTATCAGTTAAAAACGATTATTAAATAATTTTATCCAATTTTTTCAATAAACCCTTGTGACGCCTAACGTCCGCCCCGGCCGAAAAGAACCGTTTTGACGGTTTCAAAAACTATTACCAGATCGAGCGCCAGACTCTGGTTTTTGATGTAATACAGGTCATATTGCAACTTGTTCCGCGCGTCCTCGACCGACGCGCCGTACGGATATTTGATCTGGGCCCATCCGGTCAATCCCGGCGCTACCAGATGACGGTGTTCGTAAAAGGGGATTTCCTCGGCCAGTTGGGCGACAAAATGGGGCCGTTCGGGCCGCGGTCCGACGAAACTCATCTCGCCTTTGATGATGTTCCAGAATTGCGGAATCTCGTCCACCCGGATCTTACGGATGACCTTTCCGACATAGGTCGTCCGGTCGTCATCGGCGGTCGCCCAGACGGGTTTTCCGTCCTGTTCGGCGTCAACCCGCATTGATCGGAATTTGATGACCTTGAAAACCTTGCCGTTAAGACCGACCCTCTCCTGTTTGTAAAAGACCGGGCCTTTTGATTCGAGTTTGATCAGAACCGCCGTAACGAGGGCGATCGGGAGCGACGTGATCAGGCCGAACAAGGCCAGGGACCGGTGAATAAATTCCCGGAAGGCCGATTTCAGCCGCGTGTCCCTTTTTCGCCCGGCAAATATCAGCCACGAAGGCCTGAGCATGTCGATATGGACCTGTCCGGTAACTCTTTCAAAAAACGATGTGCATTCCTCGATGCTGACATCGCCCGCCAGACTCATCTTTAAGAGGGTTTCCGTCGGAAACGCACCGCGTCGTTCGCGGACGGCGATGACGATCCGATCGATCTTCTCTTCCTTGATTATCTCCTCCAGATCGTTGGTCGAACCGAGCAGATTTATTTCCTTGGCGAGATCCATCGGTTTCGAGCCGTTTTCAGTTACGAATCCGGCGATCCGATAACCCGCATCGCGACGCTCCCAAACCGATCTGGCCGTGTCGTGAGCGGCGCTTCCCGTTCCGACTATTAGTATCTTTTCGCCGAATTCGGGATGTCCGGTCAGAAGGTGAATCAAGGTCCGCCAGGTCAGCAGCAGAATTAAGACCAACGGCACCGAGATGACCGAAACGCCGCGCCCGATCAGCAGAGGCGGGATGAAATAAAACAAAAGGGCCAGAAGCGCCCAGGCGATCCCCAGGGCCTGAACCAGCCGGAGAATCAATTCCCGGCGGTTGCCCATAACGGTAAAGTCGTAGAGATCGTAAAAATACAGGATCAGCAGGCAAACCGTGGTTGCCAGAGCGATCTTGAGCCAGCCGTTGTTTTCGTCCAGTTGATATTCCGATCCGGAGATTCCCAACCGCAGATACAAAGCCAGAATAATCCCGCCATAGATGATTGCAGCATCGGCGAGAATCAACCAAATGGTGCGGGGGCTGAATCTGGAATCACTCATTAAATTTCAGAATGGACGAAAACTTCCACTTTCATTCCGAATCGCCGGACTAATTTCTCGGCCGGCGGCCTCCGTTGTAATAGCCATAATTGAAATGGCTTTCATCCAAAGTATCTTCGCTTTGATTGAGAACCACGCCGAGCATCCGGTCGCGCGGAAGCGTTTCCAAAATCCGGTCAACCGCGCTGTAGCGGGTTTTTCCGGCGCGGATGACCAGCATTGCTCCGTCGGCGTGATTTATCAAAACGGTCGCGTCGGTAAAGATTCCCAGAGGCGGCGCGTCAATGATGACGTAATCGAACATTTCGCGGGCCTGCCGGAGAATTTCCTTGAATTTCGGTCCCGAGATCAACTCGGCCACATCGCTTCGGGCTTCGCCGCCGGGCAGCAGATGGAGTCCGGCGGGATTCAGTTTGATGATCGAATCGGTCAGCGAAGCCCGCCCCGACAAGATGTCGGATAAGCCCTTATCGGTTTCGATCCCCAGATAATCGGTCAAACTCGGCATTCGCAGATCGCTGTCAATGATCAGGGCTCTGATGCCGTCGGTCTGGGCCAGCATCCACGAAAAATTGAGCGCGGTTACGGATTTGCCTTCGCTCGGGTTAATGCTGGCGACCACGATCGATTGCAGTTTCTGGCGCTGGCTTTTATGAAGAATATGGGTTCGCAGACTGCGGTATTCTTCGCAGTAATTCGAATGAGGTTGTTTGATGGCTACAAGACGAGGCTCGACGCGCTCCGCTTCGACATCCCACTCCGTGAATTCGGGTAGTTGTTTTTCGGCGGGGCGCGTCAAGCCGACAGCGTTCAAAGTTGCCCCAGCAGTATTGTTCGTTCCAAAATCAGGGAGTGCCTTCCCGATTAAAGAATCCGCCTGCTCATTGAACGCCAAATCGGATCTTCCGATCTTGATGTTTTCGTTGGCCAACAGTTCCGGCGGCGCGTTGGCTGGCCGTCCGTTTTGATTAAAAGGGACGACATTGGTGGAATCCACCGCCGCGTTCGAATCTGGTTGCTCAGATTTTTTTTTCTGTAGCGCTTTCAGGATGCTCATAATTTTAAGTTCCCATTCTCAAGGGATTCAGATCATTCGATCCGTTAAATGCGAATAATCCGAGTTAGTTGAATCTGCCGAGTTCTTCAAGATCGAGTTCGATGACCGATTTTTTTCGGTTTTCCCTGGATTTGCCCTCGCTTGGCGGCAAATCATCTTGAAGCTTTTTTTTATCTTTCACTTCTTCCTCGTCTTGAGCCCCCCAGATTTCCTCTTCGGCTTCATTGGTTAGGATCTTGCTCTGGGGAAGATCCTTGACCGTTTCCGCGTTGCTGATAAACACCTTTTTGTGAGGCAGAAGATCGAGATTGTCGGCCACCTTTTCGATGATCTGCCGGCTGATGATCTCTTCGCCCATCGCGTAGGCGGTGAGCATGGCATTGTCGCACAAATTGTTGATCTGGCGGGGAATTCCTTCCGAGCATTGATAGATCAGATCGACCGCGCCGGGAGTGAAGATGTTCGGCTCCTCGCTGCCCGCGATCAAAAGCCGTTCGGTGATGTACCGTTCGACCTCTTCGGTGTTGGGAAAGAGATGCATCTGACAGCGCAGTGCGACGCGCTGTTTAAGTTGACGAAGATTGGCCTGGTTGAGTTTGTCGCGCAGTTCCGGTTGACCCGTCAGGATGATCTGCAGATGCTTGGAGTTATCCGATTCAAAATTCATCAAAAGTCTGATTTCCTCCAGAACGTCATCCGACAGATCGTGGGCTTCGTCGATGATCAACACGGTGCGCAGTCCGCGTTTGTGACGTTCGGCCAGCACCTTGCCCATCTGCGATAAAAGTTCCGCTTTGTTGTCCCATTCGGTCAGTTCGAGCATTTCCGAAACGTGATAATAAAACTCTTCGACCGACAGCCTCGGGTTGAAAATGTAAGCGGCCAGAACGCTGGCGTCCATCCGCCGCAGAATCCAGCGGAGAGCGGTGGTTTTGCCGGTGCCGACCTCGCCGATCATAACGATCAGACCCTTGGCGTTTTCCAGACCGTAATAAAGACTCGCCAGCACCTCATTATAACTCGGCGTAAAGACGATATATTTCGGATCGGGTGATAATGTGAACGGTAGATCTTGTAAACCAAAAAATTCTTTATACATTTTGCCTCTTTCTTAACTAACTCCTGGCTTATGGTCGCTCAAGAAACGACCAACTCGAAAATACGGGTAATCTGCAAAGCGACGATTATCAAAGGAATACTGCCGACGGCCGCCGCAAATCCGGCCAAAACCTTGAGCCAGTGAATCCGGGACTGCCAGGTTTTTTCCTGCGGCGAAAGCAGCGGGGGAACTGATGCCAAAACCGGCAAACCGGTATAGTGCTTGGTATCTTCTATGTTCTGGATCTTCAAAACTCGCGGGACTTCAAAAAGCGCCGCCAAAAACAGACCGATTCCGAAACCCAAACCGGCCCCGAACAGGGTCAGCATTCCGCGTTTCGGAGCGACGGGAGTCTCGGGTAAATTGGCCGGGTCCTGAATGCTGATCGTTTCGCCCTGGGCATTTTGCGCCCGGTCGGCGTCGACATTGGCCTTGTTTTTCATCTCCAGCGCGTTGTCATAAGCGGCTTTGGCCGGCTGATAACGCGTGTTGATGCTTTCCAGAGCGACGGCCACGCTCGGGATCTGATTCAATTTCGATTCGATGTCGCGGATCTGAGCGGCATTTTTGCCGAGATCCTCATCCTTGGTGCCGATCTGCTGTTCGGTCAGAGCTATCTGATTTTCCTTTTGTTTCTTCTCGATCAGCAGACTCTGTTTCTGCATATCGTATTTGCGGGAGATGGCCGAAACATCGCCCTCGGCGGACTGGCTCTGGCTTTTTTCCAGTTTTTCTATCTCATCATTGATCTTTTCGATATCGGTTTTGGCTTTGATAACGTCCGGATGCTTATCGCGCAGAGTCAGCTTAAGTTTGTCGAGATTGGCGTTCAGTTCGGCCCTTTTGGCCAGAAGCTGGGCGTAAACCGGCGATTGGGGCAATCCGGACTGGCGTTTTTGCGCCTCTTCGATCTCTTTTTGCCGGAACTCGTCGATCAGACGAATCTGGCTGTTGATCGACTGGATGTTGTCGTTGAGCCGGCCTTTTTCCAGAATGAGGGTTTCCTTTTCTTTGCCGATGCCCTGTTCGCGCTGACGCAAACCCTCCAGTTGAGCGATCAATCCCTGAGCATTTTCGGGCAGGGTTTCGACGTTCTGGGACATTATTCTCAGTCGCTCTTTTTCCAGCTCGTCAAGCGTGGTCTTTTTCTCCTCAAAGGTCTTTTCGATAAATTCGGCCGTTTCGCGCGTGACGTTGGTCGTGGCTTCAACCTGAGCCTTGATGTATTTTCCGGCCAATTCCGATGTTACGTTGCGGGCGGCTTCCGGCGAACGGTCGCGGTATTTGATGCTGAAGGCGGCGACTTTGGTTTCGTCATCGCTTCTTTCGGTATCGACCGTTATGTTGCGGGACATTTTCCCGAGGATGATCTCCATCGGCACCCCGTTCTGCCGTTCGGTTTTGAACAGGTCGTATTTCAGGATCATCGGTTCGAGTTCGGTGTGGCTCAAGACCTGTTTATTGATCGATTGCAGGCGCTGGGTCAGATCCTCGTCCGACAGCGATTGCGCGACCTTCTCCGAAATTCGCGGGGGCTTGACGATCAACAGAGTCCTCGATTCATAGATGCTCGGCAAATTTCGAACCACGTATCCGACCGCCACGGTCATCGTCAAAACCGGCAACAGGATCAGCCATTTCCGGCGTTTTAACATCCGGATCACATCATTTGCCGTTCTTTGTCTGAATTCAACACTCATCTTTCTCTATCCTCTTTGAAAGTCTTTCCCGGTTTGATTCTTTCGATCCAAACTCATTTGAGGGGGGCGAAAATCAGCCGTTTTCGACGACCGGTTCGACGATCACCGCTTCGTTTATTTCAACCAGCAATTTTTTGGCATTTTCATCCTGTTTGTTAAAAAAGTAACGCAGACCGGCGGTAATGCCGAACAGTCCGATTCCGAAAACGAGCACGGTCAGCGGTTCGGGCATCGAATCCCCGAAAAAAATCCTGTTTGCCGTATCAAATAAAATTCCAAACATAAATTACTTCAATTCCAGTTCCGTGTATCAATAAATTTCGTAAAATTTTCAGACCGAAGGCTTTCCTCCGGCAGAATTAAGGGCCATCGTCAGGCGCTGACGATAATCCGGGTTCGGTTGCGAACCGCTCCGGGCCGCTTCGGCGGCATCAAGTGCGACCGCTTTTTTCAGATGGACAATGGCAGCCGAATACAAACCTTTTTGATAGTAAACCCAGCCCAGAGTGTCATAGTATCCGGCCGTGTTCGGGTTTCGGCTGACTGTTGCCTGGGCCAATTGCAGGGCTTCGTCGAGATTGCCCCGCTGACTGGCGATGAGCCACGCCAGGTTGTTGGAGGCGATCGGCGAATCGGGTTCGATCTCCAAAGCTTTCCGATAATTTTTTTCCGCCTCGGCCGCATTGTTCCGCGTGTCTTCAAGCATGCCGAGAAGCGTGTAAACCGTGGCCGAGGGTTGTCTTTCGACAACTTTCCGGTATTGTTCGATGCCGGCGTCGATCTGATTTCTTTCGATCAAAAGCGAAGCGTAGGCCGAATAAGCCGGAAGATAATTGTTATCGATCTCGATCGTTCTTTTGAGTTCGTTTTCGGCCGCCGAAAAATTTCCTTCGGCCATGTAAACATCCGATTTCAGGTAATGCAGGGCCGGCATCATTTCGCTTCGTCCGGCGTTCTCCTGCATGGATTTATCGATCCTCGCCTGCGCTTCCGCAAATTGTTTTTGTTTGGTCAGGACGCCGGTCAACCCGCTCAGGGCATCGAAGTTTCGATTGTCGGCGGCGAGGGCCTTTTCAAAAAGATTGATGGCTTCGGGAAAATTCCTTTCGGCGACGAAGACTTTGGCCAGATTGATCATTCCGGCGGTCGAATTCGGTTTCAAACGGGCGACTTCTTCCAGATCCTGCCGTGCCTGAGCGATATTTCCCATCTGCAGATTGGCCAACCCGCGCGATGACATGGCCCGAATCCTCAGATCCTCCAGCGACTGGCCGCTGTTTTCGGAATCGGGGCTGGTCGTTTTGAGCAATTGCAGCAATTCGTTCGATTGAACCAGAGCGAGACCGGCTTCGCCGCCCGCGAAACTGGCCTGGATCTTAAGCAGTTTGGAGCGCAGGAAATTCGGATGATATTTCTCCAGATCGCCGATGAAGGCGCGCGCCTGATCGACCTGTCCGAGATCGATCCGGGCCTGCGTCATATAGAAAAGTGCGTCTTTCTGATTGGGTTTTTTCTTGAGGATCTCCTCCAGATCCTTGACCGCTTCGTTGGCTTTGTTGGCCTGCAGGTTGTAGCGGACGCGAAGCATCAGCGCGTCTGGGTCGTGGTCGTTGATGGCCAGAAGTTGTTCGATCTGTTCGCCGACCTTTTCGGTTTCTCCCCGATCGAGGTAAATTTCTCCCAACCGGTAACGGGCGCGGACGTATTGGGGAAAATCCGCCAGAATCCCGTTAAGGATCTGAATGGCTTCGTCCTGACGGTCGATAAAAGCGTAAAAATTGGCCAGAGAGATCCGGCTTTCCGGACTGTTTTCCTCAACCTGAACCAACTGTTTGTAAGCCTGCTCGGCTTTGTCGAACTGTTTTTGACCGGTGTAAAACTGGGCGATCGTTTCGTGGGCTTCGATGTTTTTCGGCTCGACCTCGATGGCTTTGGCAAACTGGGCTTCGGCCTCCGGAAAACGTTCCCGTAGGGCCAGAAAACGTCCGTATTCGAGATAACCGAGCGCCTTGTTCGGATTGACGGAAATACCTTTTTGCAGGGTTTGTTCGGCCTCTTGGAGTTTTTCCGATTTCGCGTAAAAACGGGCCAGACTGACGTAAGATTCGGTTCTTCCGGGATCAAGCGAGATGGCGTAATTGAGAACGGCCAAAACCTCTTCCTCGGTTTTTCCGCGCGCCGCCATAACGCTCGCTTTTAAGATATGCCCCTCGATGAATTTCGGGTCGCGGGCGAGAACATCCTGCAAAAGCCTTTCCGCCTCGTCGATCTGCGGGGGATTAAAGACCAGAAGATAATTGCCGAGTTTGACCTTGGCTTCGAGGTTGTCCGGGTTCAACTCGATCGTCCGGCGCAGTTCGTCGACCGCTTCGTAAAACTGGCCGATCCCTTCGTAACTGCGGGCCAGACCCCAATGGGCCTGATCCGACCCGTCTTCGATGTCGATGGCCGCCCGAAACTCCATGGCCGCTTCCTGAAATTTTCGGTTTTGCAGGAATTGTTCGCCGCGGGCGAGATGATTTTCTAAGGCTTGACTGCTGCAGGAGGTGAGCCCCAGGCTGATGCTGAGCAGAAAAATGGCAGGCAATAGAAATTTAAACGAAAAACTTTGGCACTCTTTCAATCGCATTTTATTGAATATAAAAACGTCCGGTTCGATCTGATTTTGCGGTCGGGACAATGACCGCAAAATCGTCAATTCAACGGATGATTTTTTCGACCTTCTTCGGGCGGAAAAACGGGCAATGTTTTTCGACAGCGAAATAAGGCGGAAAATAAAAATTCGGTTTTCAAAAAAGAAGTCGTAAAGGCTGTTTCGACTTCGCAACCCAACCGTTTTTCAGGTTGGTATTGTCAAAAAACTAATAATCCTTGAGATGTTTCAGAAAAAAATGCGCGGGTTTTCAAAATTTTGATGCGAGAAAACCTGAACTTTCATTTTCAAACCCGCCACCGAACAATATGTTATTTTCAACTTTTAAGAAATCAAGATTATACTCCAAAACGGTCAAATTACCAAAAATTTCCCGCCCGCAACCGTAAAAAAATCAAGCATTTTCCAAATCAAACCGCTCCGTTTATTAAATCCCCGGAAACAAAGTTTATTCGGGCACATGATCGCTCAGATTTTCGGCCAGTTGAGCGGCCAGATCGATGGCCGCGCGAGTGGCTTCCGGCTCGGAGTTTCCGACCCCGGTCATAACCCGAACCATCGCTCCGTCCGAGCGCTGGCGCCAGATGCTGTCCCAGACCGTGTAGATCTTGTCGTTGTATTCGCTGGCCACGGCCCGGCCGCGCCCCTGATACCAGTAAAGCAGAACCTCATTGTAGTTGCCGTTTTCGATGATGAAACGGTTGGCCTCGAAGGTTTTTCCCGAAGGCGTCGTGATGCTGACCAGTTCCGGTTCCCGCATCACCCAGCCCGCGCCCGGCAGACAATTCTGCGGGCTGTGATAGGTGGCGCCGGTTCTTTGCGAGGCGTAATAACCGACGTAGATATTGGCGATGCGGCCGTCCGGCAGGGCGTATTCCCGCATCGTGTAATCGCTGGTTCTCAACACACTTTCGGTCTGTTCGTCAAAACGGATCTCGCCGCCCTTCTGTTGCCACCGGCCGAGTTTGAGCGGCATTTCGCTCAAAGGTTTTCGCTCAACGCGCGCCTCGCCGCGCTGTTCGAACCAGTTGATGAAGATCCCGCCCAACAGCAAAATTCCGATCAGAAACCAGAAATGTACATTCTTTAGTTGGTTTTTATCGTATGTCATTGATCGTTTTTGGCGGATGGTTCTCTGATCCGTTGCTTATTTCTGCGCTTTCGGACGGATCAATTTTTTCCCGGAGATCAAAATGAAATTGACTGCGATCAAAAGAATTAAAGCGACCAGGTAAACCAGCCATCCAGCAGATGAATGCATAAAGCCTTCGGTTGCTTGCTTTCCGTAGTGATAAGTTAAAATTCCCGTTGCCGTTACTCGTCCGGCGTTGGTGATGATGGCGATCGGGACGGCCGTCATCATCAGGATCACCCCGCGCCAGAAATCAAATCTTCTCAGAAACGCCCAGGTTCCCTCGTCGCCGGTCTTTCTTTTTTCGCTCGTAAAATAAGCCAGTATCAAAGCCAGCGTCATCAGCGTCATCAGCGAACGGATCCCGCTGCAGGCTTCGACGACCTCCATCGAAACGGTTTGCAGAGAACCGCGCGGCAGGATCTCGATGACGTTGCCTTTGCGAACCGAGGCCACTTCAAAAAGACGAATCCCCCAAACGGCCATCTGCGAAGCCCATAACTGGAGCGGAATGGCGATCTTGTTGAAGATGATCTGCGGGATCGGTATCGCCAGGATCAGCAGAGCTAGCGGAACGGCCAGCATTCGAAGCAGACGGGCGCCCCAGAAATAGATGATGATTCCGGCGATCGTCAGCACCAGCGAAATTCTTTGCATAAAGAGTTCCGCGCCGAGCGTTCCGCCGAGGAGGGTCAAAATGGCCAGCAGGACCAGACCGCCGCCGAGAAAGATTTGCGGAGCCGAAGCCGCTTTTTTCAATTGATCGAACTCCAGCCAGATGATATAGGCGATGACGAAAGGCACCAACAGCCCGTGCGAATAATTTTCGTCCGTCCACCAGTCAAAACCGAGCTTCAGCAACACCGTCGCATACAGAAAACAAAGAGCCGCAACGACCGCCACGGGTTTCCAGATGTGACTGAGATTTTTTGCCGGTTTGCTCATGAAAGATTTGAAAATTGATTTGCTGGGCGGGGATGGAAGAATAACGCTAAACTTCCGCGACAAAACCCATTATACAGATTTTGGGCGAAAAGGTTCAATTAAATTTCGGATTTCTTTCAAATCCAAAACCCAAAATCTAAAATCCAAAATCGGCTCATTTTTCCCGTCGAAGGATAAAATCGGCGATCTCGTCCAGAAGAGCGGTTTCCCGGTCGATCGTTTCCAACTCGCGGCAAGACTGGCGATAAACCCTCTCGGCCAGACGCCGGGTTTCTTCGGGACCGTAAAGGGCCGGGTAGGTCGCCTTTTCCGCCGAAACGTCCTTTCCAGCCGTTTTGCCTAAGATTTCGGTCGTCTGAGTTACGTCGAGCAGATCGTCGGTGATCTGAAACAGCAGACCGAGCTGGGCGGCGTAATCGGCGACGGCTTTCATTTCCGATTCGCCCGCTCCGGCGATGAGCGCACCGGAGATGGCCGAGGCAGAGATCAGAGCGCCGGTTTTGCTTTGGTGGATTTTTTTTATCTCTTCGATCGAAATGCTCCCGCCGCCTTCGGCCTCCAGATCGAGCTGTTGTCCGGCGACCATTCCCGTCGGGGTTCCTGAGGCCCGGGCGATGGTTGAAACCAACCGGACGCGGGTTTCCGGCTCTAAATTTTCGTCTTCGGCAATTGCCTGAAAAGCCAGGGTCTGCAAGACATCGCCGGCCAGGATGGCGGTCGCTTCGTCGAATTTAAGATGACAGGTCATCCGGCCGCGCCTGAGGTCATCGTCGTCCATCGCCGGAAGATCGTCGTGGATCAGCGAATAGGTGTGGATCATTTCAATGGCGGCGGCCGCGTTGAGGAGTCTTCCCGTTTCGGCTCCGAAGGTCTTCCCGACGGCCATCAACAGGGCGGGGCGAAAACGTTTGCCGCCGGCGAACAAACTCCAGCGAACGGCCCGGTGAAGCCGGACCGGTTCCGCAGTTTCCGAAGGGACGAGGCGATCGAGCCTTTCATCGACCAAACGGGTGCATTGGCTGAAAAAATCTTTTAACATCTCGGTTTTGGGAATCATCAATAAAGATTTTCAGACAAATCGGGTTTTAATTCAACAATCCCCCGGAATATTTTCGGGCGGCCCTTATTTGTCTAAAACCGCGCCGAACATTTATTCTATTTTTATGCCGATCAGTCCCGACGAATTCCGCGCCGCCCTTTCCAAATTCGCCAGCGGCGTTACGGTCGTAACCACCAAAGACGCCGGTGGAACCCCCCACGGCATCACCGTCAGCGCGTTCTGTTCCGTCTCGCTCGAACCTCCTTTGATCCTGGTCTGCATTGAAAAAAACGCTTACAGCCACGCGGCTTTCGGCGAAAGCGGCGTGTTTGTCGTCAACATTTTGAGCGATCAGCAGATCGATCATTCAAACCAGTTCGCCTCGCCTGCTCTGGACAGATTCGACGGGATCAAATGCCGGGAGGGGTTGGAAGGAGTGTTGATTCTGGAAGAAGCGCTGGTTAATCTGGAATGCCGTCTGGTCAACTCGCACGAGAACGGCGATCACACCATCTTCATCGGTCGGATCGAACGGGCGACCGTCAAAGACGGCAAACCTCTGCTTTATTTTCACGGCAATTACCGGGCGATGGAAGATCTTTTGAGCGAACCGAACGCTTCGGGCGGAAAGAACTGATTCTTAAAAATCGTTTTTGATTTTAAATGCGCCTCTCAGCCGTCACGCATTCCTTGCTTTTTGATGTTTCTTTCCCACCTGTCTTTGGCGATAAACCCGGTCACGAAGGCGATGAATCCGAAAGCCACCAGATAGATCAGGATTTCCTTGTATAAGATGTAATAGATAAAGGCGATGGAAAAGGTCAGGAGCATTGCAAAGCTACTGAGGACGTAAATGATTTCGGTGTAATCTTTTTTGGCCATCGCTTTTTATTGATGAAAAACTCAAAGGGCGTGTTGGTTTAATAATTTGTCCATCTGCCCGCGAAAATCCTCGGTCATTCCCAATCTTTCCATCGCCAACGATTGCTCCTGCATCAGTTTCGGCAGGTAAAAAACATCCGCCAGCGCGTAATCGACCAGGTCTTTGGTCCAGATGCCGTTCCAGTTGCGAGTGAATTTTGTCCGGTGCGATTTTTCCAGATCGACGGCGAAATAGCGATAGAGCGTGTCGGCCAGAGAGGCCGATTGGTCGGCGCCTTTGGTCAGGAGCTTTTCGGCGATCATCGTGCAGAAAACGTTTCTGGTCGGATAGCCGTTGGCCCGCAGAAAAGCCAGATCAAAACGGGCGTTGTGAAAAATGACCCGTTTGGCCGGATCGGTCAAGAGTTCCCGCAAACGACCGAGCCCGACGCCCTCGCTGGCCGGAACCAGGACGTTGAATTCACCGTCGGAAAACTGAACGCTCAGCAGACGGGCCTGCTGCGGACTGAGGCCGCTCGTTTCCGTATCGCAGCCGATATTTTCGGCGCGGGACAGTTTTTCGTAAGCCTGTTCGATCTCTTCGGGACTGCGGGCAACCAGAATTTTCACAATGTTCAGATTGTAGGGGATTTTGATTTTTGATAAAAGTTTTCAGATTGTTAATTGTTAATCGTAAATTGTTAATTGTAGGATCGGGTTCTCTGTTTTCGAAACCGGGATTCTGTTTTTAATCAAACCCCTGTTTCAATTAACAATTAACCATTTAACAATTAACTATGTTATAAATTCCAAATATGTCCTTTGAACTGAACGAAATCGAAGTCCGCATCCTCGGCTGTCTGGTCGAAAAACAACTGACCACGCCGGATTATTATCCCTTGACGATCAACGCTCTCGTTAACGCCTGCAATCAGAAAACCAACCGGGAACCGGTCGTCGATTACGACGAGAAAACGGTCGAAGACGCGCTGGAAACACTGCGCGACAAAAACCTCGTTTATGTCTTTTACGGGAGTACGAGTCGCGTTCCGAAATACAAACATATGCTTCCGAGCGTCTATCATCTCGAACCGCCGGAGGTCGCCATCGTCAGCGTCCTGATGCTGCGTGGCCCGCAAACCCTCGGCGAACTGAATCAAAGGACGACGCGCCTTTACGATTTTTCGGGCCTCGACGAGGTCAATCAAACGATCGAAGGTCTGATCCGCCGCGAAGAGCCGATTGTTTTTAAACTCGAACGCCAGCCCGGACAAAAAGAGGCCCGCTACGCCCATCTGTTGTCGGGCGAGATCGACATGGAAAATTTCAGCTTTCCGACGAGCTCCGCGGGCGGCGCGGCGAAAAACGAAAGGATCGAGAAACTCGAACGGGAATTGGAAGAAATGCGCGGGGAACTCGATTCGTTCAGAAGGGAATTCGAGGATTTTAAGAAGCAGTTCGAATAGTTCAGTACAGGGAGCGGTGGCGACCCGGTAGCCGTTCAAACCGCTGTCGCACTGAATATCTCTCAGGCATGAAATGGTCAAACCAGGTCGCCACCGATTCCTGTACTGAATCAAAAACCCGGAAATAAGTTGACCCTGAGCGTCAGGTCCTTGGTCGCAAAAACGCTTGGATCCTGAGCATCCTGAGCCTTTACCGTAAAATTCCAGACGCCTTTCAGTCCCGCCTTTCCGTAGATCTTGCCGGTCGCCGGATCGAGCCATAATCCGTTCGGCAGACTTCCGGCGGTAACCGACCAAACCAGATTTCCCGAACCGCCCGTCGCCTGCAATGTCTGATGATAAAACCGGCCTTTTGATCCGTTTTGCAAAGCGCCGGTCATGATCTGGACCGGAGCCACGCTGGCGAATTCATACGCGCCGAGGTCGAGCGCGCCGCTCGCGGGCCGGGCCTCGCCCTGCTGATGTTTGACGTATTGGCGGATGACGTTGTTTGAGGGCAGAACGTCGGCCAGCAACCCCGTTCCGGCGTTGACGGCCGCGGAATTTGAAAGCAGATGAAAATCCTGCGCGCCCTCGTTGACAAAACCGGGCGTCGCTCCCAGAACGCTCGTCCCGTCGTTGTTGATCGTCCCGCTCGGAGAACCGGAATGAGAATTGACCGAGCCCGGTTTGAGCCAGTTGTGTGAAAGCGACAGAACGCCCGTGTCATCGACCATCGCCAGACGGTTTCCGGCGGCCGTAACATAAAAAATGTTGTTGCGGGCGTCGCAGGTCTCCTCGTTGGTCGAAAGCCTGAACAGGGTGGTGTTTCCCGAACGGGTCGAGATGATTGTGTTGTTGTAAAAATATAATTTGCCTTTGCGGTAGTTATTGGTCGTGCCGCTGTCGCCGCCGTAATGAGTGATCTGCGAATTGCCGGCCCCGTCCGGTTCGATCAAAACGTTGCCGTAAACGAAGGTTTTGCCGTAGTTCGGATTCTGACGGATCTGGACGCTGTCCTCGGCGTCGACCAGATCGAGCTGGCGGTTTCCGCTTTCGATCCAGTTGTAGCGAACCACGAGTCCGGCCGAGCGGTCTTTCAGGGCATTGCCGCTCGAACCGCTCCGCAGGGGGCCGAAACGATTGTACTGAAACGTGATATTGACGGCGGCCGTGTAGTTGTTGTGCTGAAAAGCGCTCCCGACGATGCCGTTGCCGTAGATGTAATTGCCTTCGACGAGAATGTCGCGCGAAACTGTTTCGTCCGACGAGGCGACGAAAAAGCCGTTGGCGCTGTCGTGCAAACGGCAATTGCGAACCGTTATGTTTTCACCCTTTTCCAGATAAATGGCCGAAGCCGAGCTGGAGTAAACCTGCGTCGAGCCGGTGTCGTCGGTGAACGAGTAGTCGGGATGTGCGCTGCGGATGTCCAGATTTTCAATGACGATGTATTTGGGCATCGTGTCGGCCGGAACGTTGGCTCCGCCGATCTTGATGACGCCGCGCTGTTCGCTCCAGAAATTCAGACCGGCGGGCGTGACCGCGCCGCTTCCGTCGATGACCGGAAGCTCTCCGCTCGCGTTCGCGACCCCGCGGACGGTGATCGGTTGGGCGGCCGTCCCTTGACGGCAGATGACCCATTTTTCCTTGTAAGGCGTCGCCTTCCAATGGATCAGAACGGTATCGCCGGGTTGCAGGGTTGCCCAGGGAACTCCGGCGATCGTGTCCAGAGCCGTGTTGGGTTTGACTTCATAAACCGTTGCTTTGACCGTAAATGCGGCCAAAAGGAAAAAAAGCAGGACGAAAAAATTCTTCATAGGAACAGCGCGTTTTCAAATCTTTGATCGGAGGGAATTTTGGGACAAAAGAGTTTGTTAAATTGCTGATTTGATTGTAGCATTCCGGGAATTTATTAGTCCACAACTTTTTTAACAAAGTTCAAACGGTTTTGTCAGCAGTCGGTGGCTGGTGGTCAGTGATCAGGAGCCAAATGATCTTTTCCGCTTCCGACCTTCAAATCGGCAACCTTTAAAACCAAAGAAGAAGGGGAAAGATCGCGATCTTTCCCCTTCTTCTTTCCCCAAAAAGTGATCACTGACCGCCGGCCACCGATCACCGACCACAAACAATTATTTCACCTTATCGTGAATCCGCAGTTTGACCAGTTCGCTGATCGTCAGATTGGTATAACCGGCGGCTTTGGCGCGGCGGATGAAATCGGCATCAACTTCGTGAATCCGCATTTTGACGGCTTCGGAAACGGTCGTCGGGTTAAAGCCCTCGGCCCGGATCTCATTGATGAATTTCGGCGTAACTTCGTGAATCCGCAATCGGATCAGTTCCTGAGCGGAAAGGCTTTCAAAACCGATGGATTTCATCTGACTGACGAATTCCGGCGTGATCTCGTGAATTCGGAATTTGACCAGCGAATTGAAATCATCTGTTGGCAATCCCATTCCTTTTATCTCTTTGGCAAAAGCCGCATCAACGTCGTGAATCCGTCCTTTAACCAAATCTCTGAAAGTCAGATTGGCGAAACCGATCGAACGCATCTCGTTAAAATAGGCGGGCGTTACGTCGAAGATCCGCCCTTTGAAAACATCGCTCAGGGTCAGATCGGGAAAACCGAGCGATTTCAGATCATCGACGAAACCGAGCGTCAGACCGATGGTCGCGGCGGAAAATACCTTTTGATCGCTCATCCCCTCGAAACCGCGGCTCCGCATCCCCTGAATAAAGCTCTGGTTCGGCGTGAAAGACCAGAAGCCGGTTCCGCGCCCTTCGCGAAAGATTCCGTCAGCCGTGATGGTGCCGGCTTCGCGGACGATCCGGAAATTGACCGAACTGTTGGCGGCCAGAGCCTGTTCGCGCGACAATCCCTGAAGATCGCTGAAAGCGAAACTCGAACCGCTCTGGTTGTGTCCGCCCTTGTCGCTCCGGTAATGAAAATTGAGCTGAACCCTGTCCGGATGCTTATCGTAGATCTCGCCCGTCCATTCCCCCTTTAACGTCTCCTGCGCGGAAACGCTCGAAATGATCAGCAAAATCGCAAAGAGAGCGGAAAGCATAAAAAAAGGCCGTTTCCGCTTCGTCGGGTTTTGGAAATTCTTTTTCATCGGTGCATCTCCCTTAATTTATGTTGGTAGATGGTTGATTTTTAACGATCTACCAAACCGTTTATCTTCCGGAATAGACGGAAGATCGCTTTTTTGTTGGATGACGGACACGGCGACTCATCCGTCATCCGGCGATCTTTCATCTATTCCGAAAGTTCTCGTCAAGCTCAGATGAAGCTTGGCGAATTCTAGTTTCTGCTCCAGACGCCGATCCGTTTGTTGACCAGCGCTTCGACCGTGATCGGAACATTCTCGGTCCGAGCCTGACGGATGAATGCACCGTCGATCTTGAAGATCCGCAGTTTGACGACATCTTCGCCGGACAAATTGACCAACCCTTCGGCCTGAACTTCGCGCAGGAATTCGGGCGTGACCTTGAAGATGCGGAATTTGACCAATCCTTCGAGCGAGTCGTTCTTAAAGCCCATTCCGGCGATCTCGCGGGCGTAGGCCGAATCGATCTTGAAGATCCGCGCTTTGACCAGATCTTCCATGTTCAGATTCGGAAAACCGATCGAGGTCATCTCGGCGGCAAACTGGGGGGTAACCTTAAAGATCCGGGCCTTGAAAATATCGTCGTAATCGAGATCTTGAAAACCCATCGAAAGGACGTCATCGACGAACGATGTGGTCACGTCCAGAGTGGTCGAAGCGAAGAGTTTTTCCTCGCTCAAATTCTTGAAACCGCGACTTTCCATAGCGGAAACGAAACTGGCATTCGGCGTAAAAGTGAAGGTTCCCGAACCGCGTCCGTCCTGAAAGGTCCCTTCGCAATTGATGGTTCCGGCTTCGCGAACGAGACTGAACTGAACTTTGGTGTTCGAACCCAGCGCATCCTGCCGGGTCAAACCCTGAAAATCTTTGAATTCGAAATCCGAACCGAACGAATTTTTATGGTTCTTTTCGGTTTCCCGCGAAAAGGAAAAATGGATTTTATCTTCTTTTTCCGGGCGGTATTTGGCTTCCCAGGTTCCGGTCGTCGTCTGGGCCACGATGATGTAGGAACCGATGGCGATGACGATCAAAGCCAGACTCAGTCCGGCGGCGGCGCGCAGCAGTAATTTAATATTTTTTGACATAAAAGAATCTCCCGAAATTTTTTTCTTAAAATCTTAAAATGCGGATTTTGGCATCTGTTATTAGAGAAACACCGCGCGTCCTGAATTTGTGACAGAAAATTTTTTGAAGAGATTTCTGAAATTGGAGGGGTCGAATTTTTCGATGGATTGATAAGGAAAAGGCCCGCTTAATCGGAGGCAAGTCGTTCAAAGGCCTGGTCCGTAAATTTGAAATGACGCTCCTCTTCGTCCATCACCGCGCCGTGTTTCAGATAGAAGTTGATCGCCGGAGTGTTCCATTTGAGAACCTGAAAATCGATCCGAACGGCTCCCTGCCGTCTGGCGATGCGGGCGATGTGGCGGAGCATCTTTTCGCCGAGGCCGGAATTGCGGTAACGTTCGGTGATGTAAATGTCTTCGAGATAAAGGCTCCGCTGTCCGCGAAAACTGGAGAAATAAGGAAAGAAAAGCGCATAGCCGACCGGCGTTTCGCCGTCGAAAGCCATCAATCCTTCGACGAAGCCGTTCCGGCCAAAAAGGGCTTCGTTCAATTTTTCTCCGGTGATTTCCAGATATTGCGAGAGATTTTCGTAGCTGGCGAACTCGCGCATCAGTTCGATGATCGCCGGAATGTCCCGTGAAGATGTTGGCTTGATCTGCAGGTTCATTGTTCAAAACTACTGATTCCAGGCGATCCGGCTTTTGAGCCGCATAATGGTTTTATCCTTGCCGATCTGTTCGAAAGCGGCGAGCATCGAAGGGCCGACCGCCTGACCGGTCAAAAGAACGCGCGCGCCGTTGAGGACGACGCCGAACTTGGTTTCCTTTTCCTCGCAAAAACGGCTGACGAGATCGTGGATCGGATCGTGGGACCAGTTTTCGAGAGATTCGAATCGGTCGGCCAGTTCGGGAAGCCATTCCTTGAGTTGCGGGTGTTTTTTCAGATTCTTGTCGATCGCTTTTGGATCGAAATCGAAGTCCTCCGAGAAAAAGGCGCGGCCCTGACCGGAAAAATCCTTGAGCGTGTAAAATCTTTCGCGGATCAGATCGACCGTCGTCTCGAACCATTCCCGGTCATCGTCTTCGTATTCGTCGCGCCAGAGTTTTTCCGATTTCAACTCCCTGGCGACGTGCGGGATCAATTGGTCGAGCGGCATCGTGCGGATATACTCGGCGTTCATCCAGATCGCCTTGTCGTCGGTCCAACGTCTTTCGTTGTTGGAGTCGAAATTAAAGATCGCGTTGTTGCGGTGAATCCCTTCGAGCGAAAATTTTTCGATCAGTTCTTCGAGCGAGTAGATCTCGCGTTCTTCGCCGGCCGACCATCCCAGCAGGGCCAGAAAATTCCGGAAAGCCGCGGCCAGAAATCCGGCATCGCGGTAGGTCGTCATCGAAACTATCTCGCCGTGGATGCGTTTTGAAAGTTTTTTTCCGCCCGGCGCCAAGATCAGCGGAAGATGAGCGAAACGCGGAGGCTCCTTTCCGAGCGCCCGATAGATCAGGATCTGTTTGTGAGTGTTGGTCAGATGATCCTGCCCGCGAATGACATCGGTAATGCCCATTTCGATGTCGTCGCAGACGACCGCCAGATTGTATAAAGGATGACCGTCGGAACGCAGAAGTACCAGATCCTCGATCTCCGCAAAGGAGCGTTCCTGCATCCCGTAAACTCCGTCTTCGAAAGAGGTCTGACCTTCTTCGGCAACCTTCAAACGGACGGCGAAAGGCTCGCCCGCCGCCGCCCGCGCGTCGGATTCTTCCCCGGAAAGATCGCGAAAAGGGTTGTCGCGCATGTTTTTATCGCCGCCCTGTTGGCGCGCTTTTTCGACGATCGCCGCTTTGATGTCTTTATCGCCCGGTTCTTCCTTCTTGGTAAAATCCCGGTAGGCTTTGCCTTCTTCCAACAATTTGAGCGCGGTCTGCCGATGTTTGTCGGCGTTGTCGGATTGAAAAACGATCTCCTCATCGGGCTGAAAGCCCAGCCATTCAAGACCTTCGAGGATCGAACGGGTCGATTCTTCGGTCGAACGGGCGAGATCCGTATCCTCGATCCTGAGCAGAAACTTGCCGCCGACATGACGGGCGTAAAGGTAATTAAAAAGCGCGGTGCGGGCCGACCCGATATGGAGATAACCGGTCGGCGAAGGTGCAAATCTGACTCTTACATTCATAACCGTTATTTGGGATTTGGGGTTGCGGATTTGGGGTTTTGCGAATTATTTTCCGTTTCAAAACACGAAAAGCTATCAAACTCACATATTTGATAGCCAACAAACAAATCCGAAATCCGAGATCTAAAATCCGAAATTGAACTGGCGGAGACGACAGGATTCGAACCTGTGAAGGGGTTTTAGCCCTTAACGATTTAGCAAACCGCCGCTTTCAGCCACTCAGCCACGTCTCCGTAATAATGCTTTTAGCTCAAAAAGCATTATTCATTCTAGCAACGAAGCAAACTTTGTCAAGTTAGTTGCATCGTATCGGGCAAAGTTTTTTTTCTTCTTTAGCTTGACACCGTTGATTTTAAGTCAGAAAATACACAAGATGTGCGTAGACCGTTTTGAATTTTGTATTTAGGTTTATTTAAGTGCGCTAATTTTCAGCACTCCGAACAATAGGTACTCCCCCGGAGCTTGTTTGGCAGGAGGTTGCTTTTTCCAAATGTTTTCTTCAGTTTTACCAATAAAAAATCTTTTAAAGGTGACATTTCTTTTGCTGACCGCTTTTATTGTCGCCCTGGTTTCAATACCCGAAACACAGGCCAGTGTTGTGGTCGCTGAAAAAAGCGGAAAACTGGGAGTGATTAAGGGAGTTGTCCGCGACGGAGCCGGGAAACCGATCGCCGAAGCGACGGTGGCCGTCTTTCGCGTCGGCACGACAAAATTACTGAAGCAGGTCCGTTCGGCCGCCGACGGAAGTTTTATGGCCAAACTGTTGCCGGGAACTTACTCCATCCTGGCGGTCGCCGAAGGGTTCAATCCGGTTTCGCTCTCGAAAGTCGAGGTCAATCGTTCATCGGAACTGGTTTACCGGTTCAATCTGGAACCTTCGGGCAGGGGAAACACCTTGCCGGAAAAGAAAGCCGAGCGGAAAAGTTCCAAATATCCGATCCGCAGGGCGATCATCGGGCGTTCGATCTATCAGGCTAAAGACGGCGAAGTTCCGATCGACGAGATGAAAACGGACGATCAAGCCGTCGCCGGAACCGAAGTCGAAAGTAGTCTTGAGGTTCAGGCAAAAAGGGAAGAAGAGGAATCAGGACGACCGAGCCAAACGGTTGTCGAAACATATTTTGCCGCGTCCGATCAGGACAGCTTCGCCGGACTTAATTTCGCCACCCTTTTACCGGTTACCGATAAGGCCGAAGTCGTGCTGGCCGGACAGACCGGTTCCGGAGAAAACGCCCCGCAGAGATTCGAAGCCAACCTCAATGTCCGCCCCGATCAGAATCACCAATTGCGTTTTAAGGGAGCGATCGCTGATCTCGGCAAGATCAAAACCGGCGAAGAAAAGGATGCCGCCGGGCAGAAAGAGGTATCGCTCGGACAATTCTCTTTTCAGGCTCTCGATGAGTGGAAGGTAAGCGAAGGGATCGTTCTCGTTTACGGTTTCGATTATTCGCGGTTTATCGGCGCAGGAGATGATTTTTCGATCAGTCCGCGATTGGGATTTCAACTCGACATCAACTCCAAGACGCGTCTCCGCGCGGCCTATACGACTGCCAACGAAGAGCGAACCTGGAAGCGGGCCATCGAACTTGAAAACACTCAGGTTCTTTTCCGCGAACCGGTCGCCATGCAGGACATCGTGGTGGAAAACGACAAACCGCAGATCAATAAAAGCCGCCGCCTTGAATTTGGCATCGAACGCGTTCTGGACAATAAATCAACGGTTGAAGCCAACGTCTTTTTCGATGCGGTCAACGGGCGTGGAGTCGGTTTGATCAACCTTCCCTTTGACAGCCTGAGCGGAGACGGTTTGCAGGAATTTGTCGCCAATCAGCAGGGCAAAGCGCAGGGGTTGAGAGTCGTTTACACGCGCCGTTTGAACGGCACCTTCAGCACTTCGGCGGGTTACGCTTTCGGCAATGGACAAAAACTTTCGACCGATGGTTTGACCAATCCGGTCAACCTTTTTGAGAACGATCTGTTTCAGACCTTTGTCGGTCAATTGGACGCTGATCTGGGGACCGGAACGAACGTCAAAACCATCTTTCGTCTTTCCCCGCAGGCGACCGTTTTCGCGATTGACCCGTTCGCCGGAAGGATGGCTATTTATGACCCGAGTTTGAGCGTTTTGGTTACACAATCTTTACCGAGTTGGGGGTTGCCGATTCACGCTGAAGCAATGATCGACGCCCGAAATCTGTTTGACTTTCAATCAGGTGTAACCGGTGAAGAAGGAACTTTGCGGATCAACTCGCAAAGGCGCATTTTGCGCGGCGGAATCTCTGTCAGATTCTAGCCGGAATCCGTCTCAAAACTCTCGAATCCAAAGTCATAAAGCCCTTGACTTTGGATTTTTTTGTTTCCGAAATCTCGGATTTTGAGTGAAAATTTGAATAGTAATTTCCCCTGATTAAGGAGCTTTTGCGAAAGAAACGCTTTATTTTTGGGTGAAAATATTCAAAACCGAGGAGTAAAACGGTTGGAACAAATTTTGCGTCAAAAAAAGTCGGTGAAGTTTGCCCGGAATTATGAAAGGTAAAATGCTCACGAGATGGAGTTTGATTTGGTTGCTGGCAACGGTGATACTGGTTGCCGGTGGCGCGCTCAATCTCTTTCACCGGGCTTATCACGATTTGCCTCCGACCGACGGGGTTTTGTGGGCGCAGAAAGCGGACGGAATTTACGCCGAAAAAGTTCTGCCCGGAATGGCCGCCGCGCGCGCCGGAATAGCCGTCGGCGACAAACTCTACGCCGCTAGCCTCAACGACGAAAAATTCGAACAGCTCGAACTGAAATCCGTTTCCGATGTCCAGATTTATCTGGAAGCGGCCGGTGTCGGTGGCAACATCACCTATCTTTACGAGCGGCCTTCTTATTCTTTTGCCAATAAATTCTACTACGCTGATCTCAAGGGCATCGGCACCTTGCCGCGCTGGACGGCTTCGATCATATTTCTGACGATAGTCGGATTTATCTGGCTCGGGGTCGGCGTCATCGTCCTTTTCAAACAGGGAAGCCGGTCTCCGTTCGTCCTGCATTTTGCCATGATCTGTCTGGCGGCGTTCGTCTTTCAGGTTTACCGCCCGCTCGGGTTGGGAAAGGATTTCGATCTGGCCGTCAGCATTCTGGACGATATAGCCTTTGCCTTTTTCGTTCCGCTGTTCCTGCATTTCTGTCTGAGATATCCGGTTCGGAGCGAGGTTTTCGATGAAAATCGTTTGAAAACCTACGCTCTTTACATTCCGGCCATTATTATCTCGGCAGCCAGTCTTTTCCTCTCGTTGTACTATTATTTGATTCCGCAGGAATACATCATTGACCGGATCTTCGACCTGATCAACAGATACAATCTTTTTGACCTGCTTTACGGCTTCAGTTTCAACCATTTCATTTTCGGCATTTCGCTCGGAACCGGGATCCTGCTCTGGAGATTCTTTAAAAAGCCGCAGCAACCGCTCGTTCGTCAGCGTTTGAAATGGGCGATGTGGGGAACTCTGGTGGCGGTTTTCCCGATCGTTCTGTTCCGGTTGATCAGGCAGTTTATCTTCATTCCCGAAGACAATCTGACCGTTGCTCTGACCACATTGCCGCTGGCGCTGATACCGCTCAGTTTCGGACATTCGGTTGTCCGTTACCGGCTGATGGACGTCGATGTGGTTGTCCGCCGGGCCTTGGTTTACGCGATGACGACGGTGGCGATCGCGATGATGATCGGGGCCGTTGCTCTCGGTCTGGTTTATCTGGCGGTGGGCAATAATTTGTCTTCGACCGAGATCACTCTTCGCGGCCTGATCGCGGTTGTGGCGATGGCCGGAATCGTGCTTTTATCGGAACCTCTGAAGAACTTTCTGCAGGAACGCGCCGATCGTTTCTTTTACGGCGAAAGGTACGATCTCAGGAACGGTTTGCTCGATTTCGGACGGACGTTGTCGGCAACGACCACGCTCGAACCTCTGCTCAACGCTCTCGATGAAAGATTGCGGCAGGTTCTCGATGTCGAAAAGGTCGCCGTTTTCGTCGAAGATGACCGGGCGGTCGAAGGTTATCGGATCGCCAAATCGAACGGCCTCAGCGAAGATTACAAAATGCCCAACGATTTCCGCCAGATGATTCGGCAGAAATCGGCGGCCAAAGGGATCGTCCGGGCCGACGAACTCGAACTGCTCGACGCGGTTGAGGTGACGAGCAACGGAAACGGATTTAAGCGGCAGGAACTTCATTATTTCGTGCCCTGTGTGGTGCGCGGAAAGATGGTCGCCGTCATCGGTTTGGGCCGGGCCGGCGACGGTTCATTGCTTTCTTCGGAAGATCTGGAAATTCTGCAGACCATCTCGGGGTATGTCGCCGTTGCGGTCGAGAACAGCCTCCTTTATCAAGAGCAGGAACAGCGCGCCGAAGAGCTGGCTTTGCTCAAAGAATTCAACGAATCGATCGTCGAATCGGTTAACGTCGGACTGCTCGCCGTCGATGAAGCGGGAATTATTACCCGTTGCAATTCGACCTTTGAGGAAATGCTCAATTTCAACCGCGAAGAGGCCGTCGGCAAACAGATTCGGGAGATTTTCGACGAGGCGTTCGCCCGCAATCTGGAGAACATCGTCGGCAAGTCGAGCTGGCATCTGACCGAGATTCGCAACGCCTACAAGCTTCATACAACCGGGCCGGACGGCAAATCCCTGATCCTGAACGTCGCCATCGCGCCTTTGCGTCCGGTTTCCAAGCATCAGACCGGCGCCATTATCGTTCTTGAAGATGTCACGTCGCGCGTCAAACTCGAAGAGACTTTGCAACAGAGCGAGAAACTATCCAGCATCGGTCTGCTCGCGGCCGGCGTCGCCCACGAGGTCAACACGCCGCTGACCGGTGTTTCCAGCTACACTCAGATGTTGCTCGGGATGATCCCGGAAAATGATCCGAAGCATGCGCTTTTGCAAAAGGTCAATAAACAGACCGAACGGGCTTCGCATATCGTCGGCAACCTGCTCAATTTTTCGCGGGCCGGAAATGCCTCCGAATTCAACGAGATCGACGTCAACAAACTGCTCAATGACACGCTTCAACTGCTTGAGCCCCAGCTTCGTAAAACCCAGATCGAGATGGTCAAAAACTACGCTCCGACCCCGCCGAAGATGCTGGGCAATCCGGGCAAGATGCAGCAGGTTTTCACCAATTTGATCCTCAACGCGCGGGATTCGATCGTCAATGACGGCACGATAACGCTGACGACCTCGGTTGAAAACGATCAGGTCATCATTGAGGTCAAAGACACGGGAGTCGGAATCGAGCCGGAAAACCTCAGCAAGATCTACGATCCATTCTTTACCACCAAAGGCGTCGGAAGTGGAACCGGTCTGGGGATGGCGGTCTCCTACGGAATCGTCAAAGAACACTCGGGAGCGATTACGGCCACCAGCGAGGTCGGCCGGGGAACAAATTTCAAACTCGTATTTCCGGTCGCCCAAAAACAGAAAAAAAAACTCAAAGTCAGTTAACTGCTCAGGATGCATTCTTTCGTATCATTTAATGATCGGATAGTCTCCGCCGCTGAGGTTAATTTGTCCGCCGCCGCTCCGGCCGCGCTTTACGGGAAAGGCATTTTTACGACGCTGGAGATTTTTCGATCCGAGCCGTTTCTCTGGAAAAAACACTGGCAAAGACTCATCTCCAATGCCGACCGGGTCGAGATCGATTTATCCGGTTTCAAACGGGAATCGGTCCTGCTTTCCCTGCAAAGAATCATCGAAAAAAACCAGATCACCGACGCCCGTTGCCGTCTCACTTTTTTCGACACATCGGCGGGATCGATCTGGAAGTCGCCAGCCGGGATCAAGACCAATCTTCTGATTCAGACGGCCGAAGCACATCCTGTCCGGACCCGCTCGCTTCGAGTCGATTTTTCCCCTTTTCCGGTCAATTCCCGATCGCCCCTGGCGGGCGTCAAATCCTGCAATTATCTGGAGAATTTGCTGGCGCTGGAAAGGGCAAAGGCCGACGGGTTCGAGGAGGCGGTTCGTTTGAACGAACGGGGCGAGGTCGTCTCGGCCTGTCTGGCCAACATCTTCTGGATCAGCGCCGGTCGCTTATATACGCCGGATCTGGAAACCGGGTGTCTGGCCGGCACGACCCGCGAATTCATTCTGGAACTGGCCGAAGCCGAGGGGCTGCCTTTTGAGACGGTCGGGGAAAAAAAATCCGGATTGCTCGCGGCGGATGAGGTGTTTTTAACCTCATCCGGAATCGGCATCGGAACGGTCGGAGAGATCGGCGGCAGAAGGTTCAAAGATGAGGTTTCCGGCCGGTTGCGAAAAATTTTCCGAGAGAATAAAGGGCGGGAAGTTGAAAATTTCAGAAGTTGAGGAAACCCTCCCGCCTCCTGATTTTTATTACCAGCGAACCGGACGCAGATCGGGGCCGACGACGTGAACTCCCTGAATGATCCGGCCGCTTCGGTCGAAGTTGGTCAAACTGGTCGCATCGACCCGATATTCGTGAGCGCCATACCAGACGACGACATCCTGATTATCGAGCGATTCGTCGTTGAGCCAGGCCCCGATATTGGCCGCCGTTCCGACGTTCGGGTCGTTGATCTCATCCGGGGAGCCGGGTTTGCCCTGAAAACGCAGGATCCACATGTCGCCTCCGCCGTAAGTGTCAAAAATTTCCCCGAGCGAGTTGGCCACCTCGCCGTCGGTCAGGTTCGGCGTCAGTTGATAAGCCTCATCGCCGTCGCCGTTCTGAATGAGGATGCTTCGGTTGGTCTGGTAGTTTCGCAAAACGGCGGATTCCGTAAGGATCGGCGTCAGAAACTTTCGCCCCCGCTCGACCTTAAAGACCTTGTTGTTGGGGCCGACCACATCGAAATCAAACCGCCAGTAAACGTGGTGTGTGCGCGGATGGCAAACGCATCCGTTGGAGATCGAACCGAAACCGTAACGCGGGCGTATCGTACCGTCGGCCGCGAAACGCCATTCCATAATATAGCGATACCAGCTGGCGTTCATTTCCGAAACCAGCACAAGTTCGTTGCCGAAACCGACATCCTGCTGATAAACCGCGACTCCCTGAAAGTTTCCGCTGTCATTTCCCGATTCGACCACGGTTGTGGCGATCTGACCCGGGGCCAAAAGCATGACTCCGCCATCCGGGCCGTTCGGATAGGTCGCACCTTTATCGGGGGCTTCGAAAAATCCCTCGGCGAACTGCCAGTCACGGTAAGGCCCGCAGACATTATCGACATATTTGACATTGAGGATCGGCGCGTGTCCGCGTTTAAGAACCGATTTGCCTTTGTATTTGACATCGCGAACCTCGATGCCCGAACGCTCCTGAGTTCCTCCGGAAGAAGATGACGGGCGGATGATGAGCATTTCCCAGAGCGGATTGCCGTTCTGCGAGACGGTCATCTGATATTGTCCGGCGATACCGGAGTTGGTGCTGCCCTGTCCGGCATTGGTGACGCCGCAGGAAGTGCCTTCCGGGGCGGCTTCGGAGGTCGGCGGGGCGCCGTTCTGATAGCGAACGATGCGGTTGTTTTTGAAGCCGATCCCGACGATCTGATAGTCTCCGTTCGCCGACTGGATTCCGACATTGACCAGCCTTTCACCGTTGATATGAGTGGTCGGAGGCATAGCGCCGGACAAATTGAGTTTGTTTTCCTTGTATAAAGACCCGAAAACCGAATCGTTTCTGATCAGGTTAAAACCGGCTTCAAGTTCATTGTTGCCGACGCCCGGATCGAAATTGTCCCGGCGGACTGTAACGGGTTGTCTGCCGGCGAAATCGCTTTCGGCGACGAAGGTCCGATCGTTGGTGTAGTCGTAAAAAATGACGCGGTAGCGGGTCGGGGGCGAACCGTCCGGATTTTCGATGTAATCGAACGCGATCAGGCGGTGATTTGTCCCGCGCAGGGCGTTTTGAACTCCCGGATCTCTTTCGACGCGCTTTTTGGCGGCTTCGGTCTGAACCTGTGTCGGACCCCAGACTTTGATCTTTACATCGAACAATTTACCCGACCGTTTGGTTTTTGTGTTTTCGCCCGTTGCGAAGATGTTTCCGGTCAAGATCAAAACGATGAACAACGCCGGAACGACGCGGCTTAATCTCTTCATTTTTCCCCCCTGAATTTTGCTGAAAGTTTCTGATTTGTTGAATGGTTTTCGGAAAAACTTTTATAAGAAATAACACCTAAGCAATTTCCGGTCAAATAATCGGGCGTTTTCGCCGATTTCGGATAAATTGTTTGATCATTGTAATTGTGCCGGTCGCTGAAAATTTCGAAACAGAGGTTTGTCGAAGAAGTCGGCCGGGGGGGGGGTTCGAGATCATCTTAGTTCGAGACGATCCGGCTGAGGCTCAGGCGGTTGAGCGAATCGGCGAATCGGCCGAGGAGGGTTTTAACGGCCGGAAGATCGTTTTCCAGAGCCGCTTTTTCGATCCGGTCGGATATTTGAGCGATATCGTCGATGCCCATCGAAAGCGAGTTTCCGCGCAGGGCGTGAGCCGAAAAAGCTATTGCCCGGCAGTTGTTATCCTTAATTGAAGCGGTTATTTCTTTTATATGCCGGTCGGTTTCTTCCAGATAAAGCTCAAAGAATTCGTCTTCCAAAGTCGCGACCGCGTCGGACTGTTCGGGTTGAACCTCAGGGGATTTGAAGATCATTTTCACCTTTTGGCTTTTTTCAAGATCATCGTTGGTCCGGGGTTTTTCCGCCTGAAGATTTGGTCGATCCGGTTTGCGGTCGGTAAAATCCTTCTCCGCCCAAAACGAGATGACCGCCGAAAGTTCCTTCAAACGCAGGGGTTTGACCAGATAATCGTTCATTCCGGCGGTGAAACATTTTTCCAGTTCGCGGACGAGCGAATGCGCCGTTACGGCGACGATCACCGCCTCGCGTTTTAGCCGACCGCGCTTTGACTGTTCGCGGCGACGGATCTCGCGGGCGGTTTGAAATCCGTCCATCTCCGGCATCAGACAATCCAGCAGGATCAGATCATAAGCGTTCTTTTCGACAAGAGTGAGCGCCGCGACCCCGCTTTCGGCCGAATCTCCCCGGAGGCCGATTTCTTCCAACTGCGACAGGATCAAACGGCGGTTGACTTGATTGTCGTCGATGACCAGAATTTTCGGCATTCTTTTACCGGCCATCGCCGGATTCGAGGCTTTTTTCCCGGCTTCGCGGAGACTGTGGCGGGTGATGAGCTGACGCCGCGTTTTTGCCTGAGATGGCGCCGCGGGATCGCTTTTCTTTTCGAGAAGTTTGGTCAGGCAGGCCAAAAGTTGGGAATTGCGAACCGGTTTGGTCAAATAGCCGGAGATTCCGGCTTCGGCGGCCTTGATGCCGTCTCCGCGTTCGCCGTAAGCCGTGGTCAGTATCAGTTGAATTCGGCTCAAACGATCGTCGGCTTTGATCCGTCGGGCGAGCGAAAATCCCTCGTAATCGGGCAAACTGGTATCGACTACGGCGATGTCAAACGGAGCATTTTTTTCGAAAGCCTCATATAAAAATTCGAGCGCTTTTTCTCCCGTTTCCGCCTCGGTGACGTCCAGCCCCCAGTTGCGGCAGTATTTACCGATCGCCTGCCGAATGATCGGGGCTCCGTCGGCGATCAGAATTCGCCTGTTTTTGAAGAGATCAGGAACCTTTGACGCGGAAATCGGTGAATTTTGCGCCGGATTTTGGTCGTCGGCCGAAGCGACTCCGAAATCGGCGGTGAAAGAAAAGCTCGAACCGCGGCCGATCGCGCTTTCAACGCCCATTTGACCGTTCATCATTTCGACGATTTGTTTGGAAATAACCAGTCCCAGACCGGTTCCCGGACAATCTTCGATGGCGGCCGAATTGCCGATCTGAACAAAAGGCTCAAAAAGGGTTTCAATATTTTCGCTTTCGATGCCGACGCCCGTATCGGTGACGGTAAATCGCAGGCAAACTTTTTCCGGGGCCGTTTTTTCCGTTTTGACCAAGATGCCGATCTCGCCCCGTTCGGTAAATTTAACGGCGTTTCCGATCAGATTGTTGAGAACCTGTCGGAGACGGCCGGGATCGCCCCGAAGAATTTCGGGAACGTCCGCTTCGATGACCGAGGCGACCTCGATCTTTTTCTTTTGAGCGCGCGGGGCCAGCAGTTCGACCGTCGATTCGACCGTTTCGCGAAGATCGAATCGAACGCTCTCAAAGCGCATTTTGCCGGCTTCGAGTTTGGCCAGATCGAGAATATCGTTGATGATCGTCAGGAGCGCGTCGGAGCCCTGACGAATGGTTTCGGCGTATTGGTGCTGAACAGTGTTAAGCGGCGAATTAATAAGGAGTTCGGTCATTCCGATGATGCCGTTCATCGGAGTCCGAATCTCGTGGCTGACGTTGGTTAAAAAGGCCGATTTCAGCCGGGCCGATGCGAGTGTTTCTTCGCATTTGCCGATCAGACCGAGTTGCGCCGTGACCTGTCTGGAAAGAAGTTTCAGATGGCTGATCTGATGGTCGGTCAGCGAGCAAGACTTATCGCCGCTGATCCCGAGAACTCCGAGAAAAGAGCCTTTTTTGTCGATCAGCGGGACGGCCGCGAAAAAAGCTCCGGCCGGGTCGGGGGCGGAATCGTTTTGAATGATCAGGATCTCCTCGAAAAAGTTCAGTTTTTGCCGGTTACAAAAGGATTCCATCTGCAGAGTTTTCCGCAGATCGAGGCCGTTGCCGGATTTGATCCGAAAGCGATTCTTTTCCGAAATGGCGATAAAAGCCGTCGGAACGCGGCAAATTTCCGCCGCCAACAGCGTTAGTTCATCCAGGAATTCTTCCCTATCTGTATCTTGTAGTTCCATGGTGCGGAATAAAGATTTGCTTCAGTGCAAGTGAGGTGAGAAAACTGATATTCAGATTTAATTTGGGAGTTTTCGGTGGAAGGAGACCGTTCGATCACACAGGACGAACGGCATAAGTAGTTTACAAAAATAGATTTAAAATTACAAGGAGTTTTTTAAAAGAGTTTTATCGAATTTTAACAATGAAGTTCACACTGCCCGCATTGTTCGGCGCCGTGTTGGACAACGAACCGCTCGTAACTCGCCAGCGAATTGCCTTGACGAGCCGGTCGTAACCGTTCGGAGCGCCGCCGCCGGCCGGGACGGGTGTGTAGTTCCAGGTCGCCGCCGAAGGATTGCCGGGATTGTAATCGCTCGAGAATTCGATGATAAAGGTGAGCCCCGAAGTTCCGGGATTGGCCGAGGCCGAATTGATCTGAAAATCGGTGTTGGCGGGAATGGCGTCAACGATGGCCAGACCGGCCGCCGATTGTCCGCCCGTATTGGTGAACTGGATCGAATAGGTCAGATCAGTTCCCGAAAGCTGAGGCGCGGTTTCGCAGTTGGCGGGTGAAGGACAGCTTTTGACCAGAGAGACATTGGGGGGGGCGAGGAACGTCGGCGTGATTGTTTCGTTGGAATTGACGGTTTGATTCGTTTCGACTCCGGCGGTGGTGGTTAAAAACTGAGTGGTGGCCGTGTTTCTGATTTCCGGAGGAAGACCGCTGGTGTTAACCCGGACGCGGAAACGGACGGTCGCAGTTCCGCCCGCCGGGCTGATGACTCCGGCCGGTTGTCCGTTGGAATTGATCGAATTGGCAGTGGCAAAGGGCATGGCTCCGCCCGCGTCTGCGACGCCGTTTCCGTTAAGCGTTGTGGAATTGGCGACGTAGGTCGTTCCAGCCGGGATCGCATCGCTCAGGGTGGCGGCCGATGAACTCAGGTTTCCGGTGTTGGTGACGATGACGGTATATTCCAAAACGTCGTTGACGTTGGCCGTTATGGCCGGATTCTGGCCGAGCGTGATGTTGGCGACCGATTTCTGCGCCGTCAGATTCGGGTTGAAAATCGGCCCGGCGCAGGAGCCGAGGTCGTAGATCGTCGGGTTGGCGGTCCCGAGCGTTGTGGCCGCCAGAGTCGGCGAACTGATGTCGATCGAAACCACCGTTTGTCCGCTGTTGGTCGTTGTGATCAGGCGTCCGGTTCCGTCAAAAGCCGCTCCGGTGGCTCCGTTCGGTCCGACCTGCCCGGCGTTTCGGGCCACCCGGGTGTTGATGTTGACGATGTAGAGATAGCTCGCTCCGCTGCCGTTTACGGAAGAATACCAGAACAGGCGGCCGTTGCCGTCAAAGGTCATGTCGCCGTACTGCAACGTCGGTCCGATGGTGTCGCCGGGGGCGAAAGTGATGGCGCCGAGATCGCTGGCCGCACCGCTCGCACCGGCGTTGACCCGTCGGAGGTGGTGGGCCGAGTCTATGTAATAAACATTCCCGAAACTGTCGGCCGCTTCTCCGACAAGCAGTCCGGGAACGGTCGCGCCGGTGTTTGTCTGAGTCGCGCCGTCGTGGCTGTAAAGCGGCGGCGTGGAAAAGGTTCCGTTGTCGTAATAGGCCAAACCGTTGGCGCTGATGGCCAATCCGCCGACCGTCTGCGGGGCCGTCAGAACCGGTGTCATGGTCGCGCCGTTCAGTTCGTAGAGCGAGGTCCGTCCGCTGCTGAAAGCGCTGGCGTAAACGGTCGAGCAACCGATCGAATATCCGAGCGGAATGGTAAAAGAAGCCGGCGTGGCGTCGGCCGTTCCCAGATTATCGATCGCGGAATAATTGAAAACGGCGTTTCCACTGAAACCGGAATTGGGATCGAACTGTAGATTGGCCGCCTGAGACAGAGGAATGATCTGCCCGGCGCTGACCGGGGTGCATCCCGCATTACACAAATAAAGCGTTCCGGACGAGGCCGAGGGCAAGGTGTCGATCCGGAAAGCGGCCACGGTGCCGTCCGGGTCGCTTCCGGTCAGAGCGGGAATACCGGTACTGCCGGCGGTGTTTTGAATGGGCGGGGCGTTGATGTCATTGGTTACCGGCGGTTGATTGGTGATCGTCGCCGAATTTGAAGTGCAATGAGTCGAGTCGGTGCAGGAGGTTCCAGGAGTCGGTGCGCTTCCGCCGTTGAAGATATCTCCGCCGCCGCCGACCGACGCGTAATTGACGGCCGGATTTCCGGTGTTGGCCGCCACGCCGACGTTGACCGGCAAGGTTATGACGCTCGAATTGGTTCCGGTGTAGTTGATCGAATTGGCGGTCGTGCAGGTTACATTCTGGCCGCTGAAAGAGCAACTCCAGTTGACCCCGTTGCTCGAGACCGAGCGCGTTCCGGTCCAGTTCGGCGTGATCCCGGTCGGAAGAGCGTCCCTGACGGTGATGGTTCCGGATGTGGCCAGTCCGCCGATATTGGTCGCGGTGAGCGAATAAACTGCTCCCGAACCGCCGACCGTCCACGGGCCGTTGTTGGTTTTTGTGATTTGCAGGGCCGGTTGGGCGGGCGAGTTGATAAAGGTACAGGTGATCAGTTGATTGACGCTGGCGTAATTGGCCGGAGTCAGCGTGGCCGTCCGGTTCGAGACGCTCGAAGGGACGGTGTTGCCGGCCGGGTCAGTACAATTGACACCGGTGAGAATCGTTCCGGCGACCGCCGATTCGGTGATGGTGATGTTTTGCGAACTGTTCGGGATCGGAAACTGGGTCGAAGTCGCCGGGTTGGTGACGGCCGTGTTGAGGCTGAAACTGCCGATGCCATTGGTCCCCGAGAAACTGTAATTTCCCGATGAGTTGACCGATTGTTTGCGGACGACAACGGTCGAACCGAGGCTCCAGCGAACCTCAATTCCGTCGCCCGTATTATTGTTGCTGGCACCGGCCCAGGTCACGTCAAACGTCAAACTGGTGATCCCGGTGCCGTTGAATTGGACCGAACCACAACCGGTTCCCTGGTTCAAATTGTTCGTACATTCGGTGTTGTTGTTGGTCGTTCCCGTCACCCTTTGAAACGATTTGGAAGCCGTATTGACCTGAAATGCCGAGTTGCCGGACAGGCGCGTGATGGTTACGTTCGAACTGGCCGCCGTAAACGAACCCAGTGTAAAAACCGCTGTGCTGACCGAAGTCCCGTTGGCTCCTCCGATCCGTCCGACGTGAAGGACCGGATTATCGACCGGTTGGCTGAAAGTAACGGTGATCGTCCGGCTGGTTCCGAAAGGATTAAAGAGCATTTGCAGGGAAGTCCCGCCGCCGAACGCGCCGTTAAAAGGGTCGGTCCAGTAACTGGTCGAGTTCAGGGTTCCGTTCGTATAGTTGCTTGACCCCGGAGTTCCCGACCAGGTGATGGTGACGCCGTTGACGTTGGTCGTCGCCGATTGATTCCCGTTGGTTGCCCAGGTTCCGCTGATGGTCGCATAAGCGCCGTAAGTCAGAAGGATCGTCAGGATCGCAAAGACAAAGGTGCGGCGAAGTTGCCATTCGGCTTTTCGCTTGGCGGATTTCCCAAAAATTTTCAGAAAATTGTCGGTCATGTCTTTGCTTGAGATCGGGTGTTTTCGAAATTAATCGTCCTGTTTGTCAGGTTTGTTGTCGGCGATCTTTTCGTTGGCATCCGGTTTTGTCTCTCCCGGATGATTTTCCAGCCCGGTTTTCGAGGTTCCGAACAGATCGAAAAGATTGGAGATCTTGGTGGTCAGCGTCAGGTAAAAACCGCGTTTGAAATTGCTGCCGTCGGCAAAATCAAAATCATTATGGCGGTTGACCTGAACGAAGTTGTAGCCGGAACCGATTCTCAGATCGGGCACGATCCAGAAACCGAGTTCCGCGCCGAACGAACGCCGGAAAGTGTTCGAGGCGGGTTGGGCGAGCCAGCGGCCTTCGGCGGAAAAGTCGAGCATATCGGTCAATCTCTGCTGGGCGCGAACCTGCATCAGATAGGTCAGGGCCGAGGCGTAAGCCGTCGTGTTGTTGCCGTTGCCGTTAAAATTGAGGGCGAAGCGACCGTAGAGTTCCAGATCATCATTGACCTGATACAGCCCGTCGGCCGAAAGCCGGTCGAGTCGATCGCGCGTCTCTCCCTGTTCGATGCCGCCCAAGGTGAATCCGTTCTGATAAGATTCGCGGTGGTTGTAGCTGAAAAGAAGAGCGTATTTGTCGGAATCGAGCGGACGATAAGCGAGAGCCGCCGTCATCGCCGACGAAGAACTGCGGCGTCCGTTGAAACTGCCGAAGGCCCATTGAGCCCGCGCCGAGGTCGTCCAGTTGTCGCCGAGTTTGCCGGCCGCGCCGAAGGCGAAAAGCTGACCCAGACCGTTGCGGTCGCGCAGTTCGTAACGGGCGTTGGCGCGAAAGCCTTCGGCCGGAGTCCAGGCCGCTCCGAGCGTGGCGCTGTTAAAGCTGTCAGAGGTTCCTTTGAGGAGAAAACCGCGTTCGAAACCGGTTTCGAGAGCGATCTTGTCCGAGAGTTTCCAGCGGTTCTGCAAACCGATGACGGCGAAGTTGTCGAAACCGTCGACCCCGTTCTCGATCTGGTAGCGCCCGGTGAAGGCGCCGATGTAGGGAAGTTTGGTTTCGATGCCGAAGGCCGTTTCGTGGCGCGACCCGACGGCCGAGAAACCGTTTCCGGAAAAATCGCCGATCGGCGTGATGGCCGAGGCCGCCAGCCTTTGCGTCACGAATAATTTGGCGTTGGAGTTGAGTTTGTACTTGATCGAAAATGTCGTCTGATCCGGGTAGGTCGGATCGGCTTCGGTCAGATTCTGTTCGCGTTTGGCCGAAATCTCCAGCTTGTCGGTCGGTCGGTATTCGACTCCGGCCGTCACCAGATTCGATCCGATCGAGGTGTCCCCGAGATTGTCCCTGTATTCGCGGTGATCGAAGCCGACCGAGGTTCGCAGTTTGTCGTTCCACATTTCGGTCCAGAGGAACGAAAGGGTCGTCCGCGAATTGTTGACGTTGAAGGTTTTGTTGCGTTCGTTGAGATAAGCGAAGAGCAGATTGCGGTGCGAATTGGGTTTGACTTCGAATCCCAGTCCGAAGCGTTGCGCTCCGCCGGTAACGGTCGAGCCGAACGGGTTGTAATAGCCGGAAGCGGCCCGCGAGAAATCCGCCCGCAGACGGCTGTTCCAGAAAGGCAACGGCTGATCGAGTTTGACCGCCAGAGCGGTTCCGTTGTGCGGTCGGCTGGCATCGGTCGGCGTGAATCCTTCGTCGCCGTTGTAAAAATCGAAGACGTTGACTCCGGCGGCGAAGCGTCCCTGGCTGACGGCCGCCTCAAACGACAACCGGCCGCCGTTCCACAGGTTTTTTTCCAGGTCGATCCCGCCGAGTTGAAAAGCTCCGATCTCGCCCTGCTGTTGATTGAGATAAGAGGCGCCCAGACGCAGTCCCAGTTTTTGGAAGTTCTTGACTCCGCGTCCGGTGTAAACGTAATTGGTTGCGCCCGTGCCGTAGTATTCATAGGTGACGACCACCTGCAAAAGATTGAGCCCGTAATCGAAGGCCGAGATCGGACGCAGGAAAAACATCTCGCCGGTCAGCGGGTCGAGATTGTAATCGACCGAGCGGATCAGATTTTCGCGGCTGAGAATGATCTCCGGATTGCGGCGGTCGCGGACTTCCAGAGTGACTATCTCCGAACCGGGCAAAAGATCGCCGTGCGCCAGACGGACGACGCTCAGACCTCCGCCCGGAAAGACGTCGCGCGAAAATGCCGTGTCGGGTCGCGCGCCGCTGAGGCTTACGAAATCGCCGTTCTTGTTTTCCAGATGAAGCTTGACTCCGGTCAGACGGCGGTTGTAGCCGGCCAGAACCGATTGATTCATATCGGCTTCCATATCGCCGAACATGGCGTAGGAGCGGCCCCGGTCAATCCGGGCGTAAACTTTGGAATTGGACATGGCGCCTTCGAAAAACTGCGAAGAGTCGCCGAAGATCGGGTAGGTGAATTCGAGCGGGTCGATCGATCCGAGCCGGTCGCGTCCGGCCAGCCGGTTGAGCGGTCTTTGCGAATCGTAGGCAAAAGTCAGCAGATTGTCGCCGAAGATTCTTCCCCGGTAATAAAAAGCGATCCGTCCGCGAACGTCGCCTTCATCGCCCGTGGCGCTGAATTCCGGCGCGGCGCTTCCAATTGAAAGTTCGGCCATCCCAACCATCAGCGTCGGGCGAAGTTCCGCCGTAAACCGGATGTCGGTCGTCGCTTCGATGCTTCCCGAGACGGCTTTGACGCGGGCCGAATCGGCCGAATTTTCTCCGATCAGATAAACGATCGCTCGTCCGCTTTCGAGCGAAATGGCCTGCTGTTGCGGAAATTCCACCGCATCGGAATCTCCTTTTTCCGCCTCTTTGCCGGGGACGTAGAATTTGCCGGCCGAGGTCCCGACGGCGATCGAGGAATCCATGGCCGGATTGCCGAGCCGGTCAAAGGCGCGGATCTCGATCGGAAGAGCCTCGCTTCCGTCCGAAGAAACGCTGGTTTTGGCCGGAACGATCTCGAGTCTGATGGCCGGGCCGCGGCCGAAGACCTTAAAGCTGACGGTTTTGCCACGCTCGTTGTTTTCGCCGACGGCGGTCAGTTTCACCGTGTTGACGCCGGGCAGAAGGTTGATCCCGACAAAAGAATAAGTTGTGATCTGATTGCGGTTATCAACGCGGGTTTCGCCGATGTTGGTTTGAGCGATTTTTTGGCCGTTGACCTCGGTTTCGATCGTCCATTTAATGGCGACGCGGGCGATGATCGAAAGCGCGGGCGCCAGAATGAGCGAATCGGCTTCCGGAGATATTACCCTGATCTCGCCGGGCGCGACCGGTTCGACCGTTTCGCTGGTTTCGACCGTGTAGGTCTCGGTCGATTTCCCGGCCTGATCTTTTGACGCCTCGGCGGTCGCCGGATCGAATTTGACCGGTTTGTTCAGTTCGGCCGTTTGGACGGGCTGTTCGTTTTTCGGCTCCTCCTCTTTTTTCTCGACCGTTTGCCGGGGGGGAGTGAAAGTGCCCCCCGCCCGGACGGTGTCGGACTCGTCGGAAACAGCCAGAGATTCATTTTGCGGGGCAATGGCAAAATTCTGGCGCAACATCGAACCGCCGCCGAGCGGGGTTCGCAACAGACGAGTCCAGCTTTTCGAGGGACGGCGATTTTCGTCATCGAGCAGTTGATAGCCTTTCGGCAGGGTTATCGGATCGAGCGACAGAACGATCGATCCGGAATCGACCGCCGGGAAATGATAAAGGCCGGCCGAATCGGTGACGACCGAATTTCCGTTGTTCGAATAAATGCGGGCGCCGACGACCGGACGCTCGCCCTTGTCGAATTTTCCGTTGCGGTTGCGGTCTTCGAAAACCCGTCCGATGATGACCTGGGTCATCGAAAAAATTCCGCCCCGGATTCGAACCGCCGCCCGAACGCGGGCCGTTTTGATCTCGGTCCCGTCGGGTTGAACGCCGCTCGCCCGCGCCGAGTTGTACTGAGTTCCTTCCGGGGCGTTGGCGCCGACCCGGACGCGATAAGATAAAGTCAGGCTGGTTCCGGGCGCGAGCGTGCCGAGTTCGAAGGTCAGATTGTTTCCGTTGACCTCCGGTTCGATCTCTTCGACATTGCCGCCGGTTTCGATCTGCGCCGTGCCCTGAACATAGGAAAATGCGGAGGGCAGAGTGTCGCGGACGACGACGTTGTCGATCGGCGAAGCGGTGGCGTTTTTGACCTGGACGCGATAGGTGATGATGTCGCCGATCTGGGCCGTGGTCTTGTCGGCGCTCTTGTTGATCTCGAGCGTCGAAAGCTCGAACATCGGAATATTGAAAACCAGAGCGGCCAGCTCCGTCAGCCGAACGGTTTGCCGGGTCAACTGGAATCCGCCCGGAAGAGCGATGGCCTGATCGTCGAGCGCGCGGATCGTAGCCTGATAAAACCCGCTCGAACCGGATTCGGGTTCCACTAAAACTTCCAGCATCCGCGCCCGGTAATTCGGCGCGGTAACATTCATCAGATAGCGAACCGGCGAGCCGGGCGCACCGATCTGATTCTGGTCGAGGGCGAAGCTGAATTCGCCGTTGCCGTTGGTGGTAAAAGGATTGAGGTTTTCCGGATTGGTTTCAAAACCGATCTTCGGATTGAGCGGCAGAGGTGCCCCGGCCTCATCGGTCGCGACGGTTACCTTGGCTCCGGCGATGCGAACCGCGCCGCCCGAATTTCCGGCGTAAACGACGCCGACCGGGTTGACGACGACGACCGCCTCGGTGGATCGGACCGCCGGTGCGTTTTCGGCCGTCAGATCGGCGAAATTTACGACGCCGTTGCCGTTCGGGGCGTTTCCGTTGAGGCGGGCCTGAAAATCTATCTGAACGACGCCGTCCGGCGCGACCGAGGGGATCAGCAGTTCGATCCGTCGGGCGGTGGCGGTTCCCTCGTCGGCGTCGGCCGCGTCGGTCAGCGAGCGGTTGTTGAGCCGCAATGTCTGACGGACGTATTCGAGTTCTTCCGGCAGTTCGTCCACCACCCGAACCTGGCGGGCGGCGACCGAACCGCGGTTGCGAAAAATGATCTTGTAATTAAGAGTTTGTCCCGGCACGGCCACGTAACGGGCCTGATCTTCGACCAGTTTGACGGGCGGAAGATTGGCATCGGTCGGCGAAGTCAGAATGACTCCGGTTCCCGCCGTGTTGATGATCGTTCCGTCGTCCTGCGGTCGGGTGTCGGTTCCGGGCAGAACCCGCGATGTGCGGGCGGTCAAACCGATGACTACCTCGGTTTGCGGCGTCAGACTGCCGGTTTGAATATCGTAAAGAACGCCGATGCAGGCGCCCGGGGCGAGCTGGGGCGAAACGGTCTGACCGATCACGACCGGCGTGTCGCCGCTCGATATGGTGCCGGAATTGTCGGCATCGAAAAATATCTGTTCGATCGTCGCCGGAGCCGAAATGCGCGCGTCCGTTGGGGCGAAAGAATCGGCGGCATTTCCCGTGTTGCAGATGCGGAAAAGCCGCGTGATCCGCTCGTTCGGGGCGATGATCTCCGAAGGCGAAGTCTCATCCGGCGTCACCGTAACGGCCGGAACAGCCAGCACCGTTACCCTAACGGTCTCAGAAACGGTTTGATATGAATTGCCTTCGCTGTCTTCGTAACTGGCGCTGGCCCGGTTGACGATTACCGTGTCGGCCGGTGTGCCTTCGCCGTCGCGTCCGAAAATGTTTCCCGAAAAAACGGAGACCAACATCAAAAGGACAAAAAGACGAAAGACCGCCGGGCGGTTTCGTCTGGTTCTGTATTTTGAGTTGTTTGGAACCATAAATTTCGGAAAAATCGGACTCTGAGAATTTTTTTGAGAGGAAAGCGGTCAGTTCACTGTTTCGGTTGAACCGACCGCTTTCCCTGGTAAAGCGGGGACTTTCAAACTAGTTGATCGTCCGTTGGAATGAGAATGTTCCGCTTCCCTGAGGCGCGAGGGTCAGGATAGTATCGGTCAGGCTCGTTGAGCCGGCCGTATCCCCGGTGATCGCTCCGCCGTTGGTGTCGCTGGCCGAACCGACGACCTGGGTCGTGGTCGAACCCCAGTTGTTCGGTGCGGCGTTACCGTCTTCGGTGATGACGATATTCGACAGCGTCAATGCGGCGTTACCGGTCCCGCCCGTGGACGTGATGTTGGTGTAGGTGATCGAGTATTGGATCACAGCACCGGGAACCGCATCCGTCGGGCCGCCGACACCGGTCGAGTTGGTGACGGTATAGGACTTGCTGACCAACAAAGCGCCGGTGTAGAGGCGATCAATGGTTTCATTGAAAGCCGTCGGCGTGATGGTCGAAGTGGCCCGGATGACCGACGGATAAGCCGAAAGAACGGATTGTCCGGCCGGGGCCGTGACTCTGACCAGAATATCGGCGTCGGAGCCGAAATTAACGGCCAGACTGACGGTATTCGTCGTCAGCGTCGTATAGGTGGCGCCGCCGTCGGTGCTGACCTCGACGGTAAATCCGGCGGGTGCGCTTTGGCGGCCGATCAGGAACGTGTCGTTGGCGTTTCCGGTGTTGCGGACCGTGTTGGTAAAGACGACCGTTCCGGCCGCGGTGGTCGTTCCGCCGCTGGAAACTCCGGCGATGCCGGTCGTGACCGAACGATTGGTGTAATCATCGTTGTTGTCGGTCGGACCGACCGCGGTCGGAGCCCCGGCCGGTCCGATCAATACGTTACCGACCCTTTGCAGAGTTGTGATCACCTGAATACCGTTGCCGTCAACGTTACCCGGCTGGTTGCCCTCGTCGTAGTTGGCGTTGCCGTCGCCGGCGTTGGCGACCGTGTCGCCCGACTGATCGGTGATCTGTCCGCCGACCGTGTTGGTGGCAAAGACATCGCCGATCTGATAAATATCGAGCGTCGCATCGCTGGTGGTAACCGTAACTTCCATATTAACGGGAGTTGAACAGGCTCCGACGCCGAGCGTCGCCCCGACGTTAAAGGCCACGCGCGTTACGTTGGCCAGATTGGCCGGCGGACTGGTCGTCCAGGTGGCCGAGGTCGGGGCCGTGCTGAGCGGCGAGACCGTATAAAGAGTTCCGGCGGGGAACGTCTGTCCGGTGGCCAGACTCGTTCCGACCGGGATCGGCACGAAGATAAAGACGCCGGTGTTCGATCCGCCCGGAGCGCCCGCCAGAGTGATACTGCTGGCCGTGCGCAGACCGGTGTTGCAGGCTTCCCATCCGTAAAGGATGTTCGAACCGAGCGCGACCGGGCCGGTCGGATAAGTGACGTTCAACTGAACCTGTGCGTCGGTATCGACCGTGGCGGAGATGTCGCCGCGGGCTTCGCGCAGACCGTTGACCGAGGTGGTCGAAACCGTCCGAACTTCGCCCGCCGAACTGTCGGCCGGCTGATTGTCAAAGCTCGGTCCGCCCGTCGCGGCGTCGCCGAGTTGGACGCTGACGCTCGAACCGGCAGTGGCTCCGGCGTTGATATCGACCTCGACCAAAACGTCAAAAAATCCGTTCTGAGCGAGCGAGGCTGAAAGGACATCGGCACCGTTGGTCAAAATATCGGTGTCGGCTCCGTCGATGGTGCCGCTTGAGTTTACGTCGATGACGGCGCGCGAAAGCGTGGCCGCGCCGGACAGGCTGATGCTCTGACCGCTGGCCAGAAAGCGGACCTGATCCGAGAAGTTCCCGGTGTTGGTTACGCGGAAGCTGTAAATGACGTTCTGTTCTCCGGGAACGACTGAACTGTGCGTTCCGGCGTCCGGGGTAATCGTCAGACCCGAAACGTTGGCAACCGTTACGGTGACTGTGTTGGAAACGGTCGAGTAATTGTTTCCCGATCCGTCCGAATAAGTGGCTGAGGCTTGGTTCACGATCTGTGTTCCGCCGGCGGTTTGTGCGTAGGAAGTGCTGACCATCAGGGCCAGACCGACCGCAAAAACCAAAAAGCGCGAAACGCGCTGCCGAACTCCCGCCACAAGATTAAGGCTTTTCTTGTTATTCATTAATATTCTCCATTTAATATCGATAAAATTTAATCAGTGGCTTATTTCACACGGACGCGGTAGCTGGCATCGAGCTTTTCTTTGACGCCCAGCGGAGCGCTCCATTCAAATTTCAAATGCGTGTACATGGAAACCGGGGCGGGGACTTTTTTGACCGAACCGTCGGCTTGTTTTTCGTCGATCAAAGGCTGGGCGGAAAATTCTTTTCCACCGTCGATGCTGTAGGTTACCGAGCCTTTCTGTTCGCTGCGGGCGGTTCCGGCAACGAAACTGGTTCCTTCCGGAATCTGCCCGACGACGCGGTAGTTTTCGGCTGAGGCATTGCCCTCATTGACGGAACTTATTTTCCAGTCGAGAATCTCGCCGGAATTGACCGCCTCGACCTTTTCAACCGACAACGTCTGATCGTTGCGTTGAACGACGCCCGAAATCTGAACCTTTACGTCGGGTCGGGTGATGTTTAAGGCCCTGCTGACTGTTTCGTTTGTAGCGGCAAAAACGATCATTCCGCTCAACGCAAACAGAGCAATGACAAGCTTAAACATAAAAATTCTTGGCTTTTTATTTTTCATTGATTTCTCCGTTTTTTTGTGAATTTGGTCGCTTCGGAATTTAACTGTCAAATTGAAGGTTTGTTGAATGGTTGGTACAGCGAGTAGGAGAAACTTCCGAGAAACCAGGTAAGTTTTCATCTAATATTAAATACAACCCTTGTGCCAAAACTTCGAAGTCCTTGAAGATAGCCTTTAAATGTTGAAAAAAAGAAGGTTAGGTGTGTGGAAAAGGGGGCGGGAGAAAATCGCGAAAGATCCTTTTTCTGACAAAATGTCAGAAAAATATCTGACATTTTGTCAGATATTGCGCCTGTCTGACATTTTGTCAGGCGGGATATGTTAAGTCATTTATTCGTAATCACGTAACCGCCGGTAGAGGGTTCGCTCGCTGATTCCGAGCAAACGGGCGGCGCGCCCTCGGTTGCCCTGGGTGAGTTTCAGGATCTTGTCGATGTATTGTCGTTCGAGTTCTTCAAGCGGTATGATTCGTTCTTCCGCGGTCAGATCAGCGGATGGAACTGTCCGGGAAAAAATCTCTTCCTCGGTTGTCGGCGAAAAGCGCCCCGCGGTTTCGTTTTCCGAAAAGAAAATTTGCCCCGCTTCGATCACATCTTCCGGGGCGAGCGCGGCGGCCCGTTCGATGCAGTTCTTCAATTCGCGAATGTTGCCGGGATAATCGTAATTCAGCAATTTGCGGCGGGCTTCCGGCGTCAGATCAAGATCCGGTTTTCCGAACTTCCGGCGAAACAGTTCGAGAAAACCTTCGATCAGAGAGGGGAGGTCTTCGACTCTTTCCTGCAAAGGCGGCAAATGAAGCTGGATGACGTTAAGCCGGTAGAAAAGATCTTCCCGAAAACGATTTTCCTTAACTGCCAGCGACAGATCCGTATTGGTGGCGGCGATCAGGCGGGCGTCCGAGAAAAGGTCGCGCGTTCCTCCGACGCGGCGAAATTCGCCACTTTCCAAAAAGCGAAGCAATTTGACCTGAAGCGGGGGGGGCATCTCGCCTATCTCGTCGAGAAAAAGGGTCGAACCGTCGGCCACTTCGATCAGACCGTGTTTGGTTTGGGTAGCCCCGGAAAAAGCGCCTTTTTCGTAGCCGAAAAATTCCGACTCGAAAAGTGTTTCCGGGGTCGCCCCGCAATTGACCGTCACCATCGCATTTTTGGCGCGGGAACTGCGATTGTGAATAAAACGGGCCAGAACGTCCTTGCCGGTTCCCGATTCTCCGGTTATCAAAATGGTGGAATTCAAACCGGAGACCGAACCGGCCTGCTCGTAGATCTTTTTCATCCGGGCATTTTCCGGCAAAAGAAATGCTATCTTTTCTTCGGGCGAGGAATTGTTCTCCACAAAATCGCGAAGCGACGTGTTCTGCCGGATCAGACGGTGTTTTTCGGCGGCCCGTTTGATGGTGATCTCCAGCTCCTCGATGGAGGCGGGTTTGGTCAGATAATCGTAGGCTCCGCTGCGCATCGCCGTCAGGCCGGATTCCAGCGATTTGTCCAGAGTGAGCATGATCACCTCGGGCGAATCTTCCAGTTGCTTGATCAGCGGAATGGCTTCGAGGCCGGACATCTCCGGCATCTGGACGTCGAGCAGCACGACATCGAAATCTTTTTTGCGCAGAGCTTCCAGCCCGTCGGCGGCCGATGTGGCCGTTTCGAAGGTGAATTTCAATTGTTCGAGCTGGCGGGAGACGAATTTTCTCTGGAGCAATTCATCGTCAATGACGAGTACGCGGATCAGACGGTTATGAACAATCATATCGATTTCGGATTATTGGCGATTTCGGATTTTCAAGATGGACTCGCAACAGGCTCCTTGCTGTGCCGATAGTTTATCAGTATTTTGCCAAAATCATAATGCCCGGAATTCGATAAGTTTGTCCCCGGAAAATCAAAACGCGGAACGACAGCAAGGTGGTTGCCCGTTCGCCATCGTTCCGCGTTTTGATTTATTCGTCTAGAAAAGGCCAAATTCGTTTATCTGAGTCTTCCCCAGGTTTCTTTGGTCCGCGTTTCGCCCGGCACATTGGTCAGGACTTTGAGGGTTACTTTTTTGCCTTCGTGCCAGCCTCCGAGCATCGTCCACAAAAGCTCCATCGCTTCGGCGGAGCTTTGCCCGCAGGATTCTCCGCCGAAGGGAAACGGGGCGATGCAGCCCGTGATGTTGCGCGGGTCGTCGTTGAGCGCGTCGTGGATCAGAATGGTGCTCAGACGCCGGTCTGTGGGGCGCAGGCATTTTACTCTTCGGTGCGTGTTTTTGATGGAATGCTTCATTTCGTAAGTTCCGATCTTCAGGTTGACGTATCGAACGCCGCGCTCCATCGTCAGAAAGGAACCGAGGTTATCTTCGCGACATTCCTTGCCGGTGTCCCAGACTTTTCTGATCCGCAGGATTCCCTGAACGTGTTTGCGAAAGGTCAGCCCTTCGCGCTTTAATTCCAGAATAAATTCATCGATCATATTTCTTCTCCTTAAAATTTCTCAGTATTTTCAAACGCTCGGTCGCGATCCGGAGGGGCTTGCCGGACGGATTGGGAAACGCAAAAAAAACGGGCCGTGAGCGTCAAGATGGCGGGTTTAACAGGGTTTATTGCCGAGATTGTGAATTGGTTTTTTGTTATTTGATCAATCCATGGCCTTTGCCTTTTTCTCTAAAACCAGCGTCCCTTTAGGTCTGCGGCGGGTTTAACGGTAAAATGGACGGGGCAAAAAGTCTTGACAATGTAGGGAATTTTTTTGGACAGTTTTTGGACGGACAAAATAGAGAGAGCGTTATGATGGCAGAAATAACAACAGGAACAAGCATTTACGAATTCGACGGTTATAGCCTGATCCCTTCGGAACGTTTGTTGAAATACAACGGAGAGCCTGTTTCTCTATCCCCGAAGGTCTTTGACGTGCTGGTCATTCTGGTTGAAAGCAACGGACATCTGATCGAAAAGGATGAACTGCTGGATCGTCTGTGGCCGGATACGTTCGTCGAAGAGGCCACTCTGGCGCGGACGATCTCCAGGCTTCGCAAGGCGCTCGGCGAGGATTCCGAAAACCGTTATATTAAGACGGTGGCCAAGTCCGGTTATCGCTTCGCCGCTCCGGTCGATCATTTGATCGTTGACGAATTGGACCTGTCGGATGATCAAACCGGGAGTCGTTCCGATAAAGGAGAAAAAAAATCCGCCCCCGATGAGGACGACGAATTTTTGGATCTGGTTTCAGATTCCGAGGCGGCGAATGATCCGGTCGGAACGAACAAATGGTCCCGAAAAGCCTGGCGTTGGAGCGTGGTTTTCGGCGCTCTTCTGGTTTTGATCGTCGCTTCGGCTTATTTTTGGCCGCCCCGGCAGCCCCCGGTTAACGAAACGGCGGCCGTCGATTCGATAGTGGTTTTGCCGTTCAATGTGATCAGTGAGGGAGAAGAAGATCCGGCTTTTGAACTTGGCATGGCCAATGCTCTGATCATTAAATTGAGCAATGTCAAACAGATCGTCGTGCGTCCGACAAGCGCCGTCTTCAAATACGCCGGCCAGAACCCGGACCCCGCCGCCGTCGGCCGCGAACTCAAGGTCGATGCCGCTCTGGAAGGCAATATTCAAAAATACGGCGAGCGTTTGAGAATCTCGGTTCGACTGGTTAAGAGCAGCGACGGTGCCTCGTTGTGGGCGGAGAATTTCGATGTCAACGCGGCCGATATCTTCGATTTGCAGGATAAAATTTCGGCCCAGATCACCGAGGCGTTGAAAATCGAATTAACCGGGGCGGAAAAAGAAAGTCTGGCCAAACGCTACACGGACAATGCGGAGGCTTTTCAGGCCTATTCCAAGGGCAGATATTTGTGGAACAAAAGAACTCCCGCCGATTTTAAGAAAAGTCTGGGGTTTTATCAGCGGGCGATCGAGATCGACCCGAATTACGCGCTCGCTTACGCAGGGATGGCCGATTGTTATCAGTTGTTTGCCGAATACCGTCTGATGCCGGTTGACGATGGATTTGCCAAGGCCCGCGCCGCCGCCCGGAAAGCTCTCGAAATAGATGATTCGCTGGCCGAAGCCCACGCTTCGCTCGGCTATACACTGGCCTTTTACGATTGGAACTGGACGGCGGCCGAAAAGGAATTCAAACGCGCCATCGAATTAAAGCCGACCTACGCCACCGCCCGGCAATGGTACTCGGAATATCTGACCGTAACCGGAAGGTTCGAAGAAGTTCGGATCCAGATCAAAGAGGCCGAAAGACTCGACCCTTCGTCGCTCATCATCGGAACCGATGTGGCTTCTTATTATTATCTGACGAAACAATATGACAAAGCCATCGAACAGTCGCAGAAAATACTCGAACTCGAACCGGATTTCGCCTGGGGACACACCTTTTTGTATCTGGGCTATACCGGAAAAAAGATGGAAAAAGAAGCCATCGAATCTTTAATCAAAGTGGCTGAACTCTTTTACGGAAGCAAACCCGAGGAGATCGAGGAACTGAAAAAAGCTTACCAAACCGGCGGAAGCAGGGCTTTTTGGACAAAGCGTCTGGAACAGATGGATCGACCGGAAAATCAACACATCTATCTTGCCTGGGATCGGGTCGGCTGTTATTTGTGGCTGGGCGATGACGAAAAAGTGATCGACTGGCTGGAAAAATCCTACCAAAACCGCGATCGCTGGATTATCAACATCAAATACGAACCGCAGTTCGAACATCTTCATTCGAGGCCGCGTTTTCAGGAGATCGTCAACCGCCTCGGTCTGGAAAACCGTTGAGCGAACCCATTGATGAATCTAAAAATTTGAGTAGCACAGTACCCGAAATAAAAGGGAGGCCCGATCCGATCAGGATCGGGCCTCCCTTCAAGGAGCCTTCCACATTTACCTACCAGTTATTGCTCCCTACTTGCATTTCGAATAACCGCAGTCGCGGCAGAAATCACAGCCCGAGGCGTGTTCAAGCTGACCTTTGCATTCGGGGCAGGTGCCGATCATACTCGACATGTTCGATTGGCCTTCGCCGGAAACCGCCGTTTCTTCGGCGATCATTTTGTTCAGCTGTCTTTCCGATGCGGGCAGGTTTTTCAAGCGTCTGTCCGTCAGCAGAAGACATTCGGCCACGGCCTGTTCCGGCGAGGTCAGCAGACGTTCGTTGAACCAGACGGCGTGCGTTCCCGTGACTTTGTTCAAACTGCGGGCGACTTCCTTGACGGCAAATCCGCCGCGCAGCATTCTCGAAGCCAGCAATCCGACGCCTTCGGAGATCGGACCGGTGGCAAAGACTTCCATCACGTCCTCGCCGTTGTGATTGACCGTTACGTAAAGATTCTGCCCTTCGAAGGGAATCCGCCAGGTCGAACCCTGCAATTCGCGCGGACGCGACACTCTCTGGCTTTCGTCGGTCTGGGTTTGCGTTACCACATAATCCCGGTTTTGTCCGACCTGATCGACGTCTTCGGCGACCGTTTCTTCTTTTTTCGTATCATTTTTCATCGAGGTCAGAACCTGGCCTTCGCGCGAACCGTCGCGGTAATAGGAAACGCATTTGCAACCGAGATCGCGGGCCAGACGGTAAAGTTCATCGACCGATTCGACCGTATCGTCGCGTGAACCGTTACAGGTTTTGGAAACCGAATTATCGACATTTCTCTGGGCGGCGGCCAGCACCTGAACGTGTTGTTTGGATGTGATGTCCATCGCCGAGATGAAATACGGCGGCAGTTCATCCTGATGATCGACCACGTATTGAGCGGCGTTTCTAATGGATTCCTCATCGGTTTGATCGACCTCGATGCCGAGGGCTTGGGCCGCCAGAGTGTGAACGTAGGTTCTGGTGCCGATCGTGTCCTGACGAACGTAGGCCCAGGAGAAATTGGGCTCGCAACCGGAAGAGGTTTCGGCCACCAGCGAGATGGTTCCGGTCGGCGCGATGGTCGTCGTTTCGTAATTGCGCGGCGTCAGAGGCACATCGCGCGAGATGCCGATCTCGTCGTAGATGAATTTGGCGTATGCTTCGCGGTTGGCTTCGAATTCGGGGAAAGATCCTTTTTCGGCGCCCAGTTTCAAAGACGCGCGCCAGGCCTCTTTGCGGACAAACCCCATCATCTTGTCCATCAGATCGATGGAGTCCTGTTCGCCGTAGGTGATCTGGAGTTTCAGACACAGATCGGCAAATCCCATGATCCCGAGTCCGACTGGCCGCGTCCGTTTGACCACGTCGTCGATATCATCGAGCGGGAAATGTCCGGCGTCGATGACGTTGTCGAGAAACTGCGTGCTGAGATGCGTAACGCGGGCGAGTTTTTCCCATTCGACGCATTCGTCCGCATCGGTGCCGTCGCCGACCTGCTTGTAAAACTTCGACAGGTCGATGCTTCCGAGGTTGCAGGAGTTGGAAAAATGAAGAAACTGTTCACCGCATGGATTGCTCGCGTAGATCGGTCCCATCGATGCCATCATATGGTTGTGGCGGTTGACCTGATCGATAAAAGCGATTCCCGGTTCGGCGTATTTGTGAGCCGAAGCGACGATCCGGTTCCAGACGTCCGGGGCGTAGATCATTCCCGGTGCGGGCGGCGCCTCGATCTCGCAATCGGAAAGGTCGGCCGTTTCAAAAGCCTGTTTGTCGGCAAAGGTGACGGTCGAACCGTCGGGGCGGCGGTAGATGACGTAATCTTTTCCGGTAACCGGATCGAAAACGGGCTGATCCCAGTCTTCGTCGGCGAAAGAGGTCCGGAACCATTCCTTGTTATCGACCGCATTCATAAAGGAGTCGGTGACGTTAACTGAAATATTAAAGTTGGTCAGAGAGGTCTGATCGTTCTTGGCGTGGATGAAACGGAGAACATCCGGATGAGTTACGCGCATCATGCCCATATTGGCGCCGCGCCGAACGCCGCCCTGTTTGACGACTTCGGTCATCGTGTTGACGATGTTCATAAAGGAAACCGGGCCGGAAGCGACGCCGCGGGTCGAATTGACCATCGCGCCGTGCGGTCGCAAAAATTCGTAGGTCATTCCCGTTCCGCCGCCGGTTTGATGAATGATGGCGGCGGCCTGCGCGTGCTCCATGATCGAATTGATCGAATCGGGAACGTTGAGCACAAAACAGGCGGCCAGTTGCCCCTTCGGTTTGCCGGCGTTGACCAGACACGGAGTGTTCGGAATGAATTCGCGGTTGAGCATTATTTCCAGCATCGAATTGTAGAAATAATCGCGCATGATCGGATCTTGTTCGGCGGTCGATACGAAACCGACGACGCGGCGGACTATATCGTCCCATTTTTCCAAAGGCTCGCCCGCCTCATCTTTTAAAGAATAGCGTTTGGCGATCACTTTCTGACCGTTCAACCCGACCGGCTTGATCTCCCGCTGGATGGATGTTCCGACTCCGTTTCCGTTGGTTTTTCCGTTTTTAGCGACAAAATTGCCCGAAGTCACAGGCTCGAAGACTGTACTCATTTTCTTTCCCTTTCCTCTCTTTAGGCGTCTTTCAAAGACACGTCTATTTTTATATTTTAGTTAAAATATTCGTCTTGTGCATTTTTAAAATGCGAAGCTGAAGAATTTTAATCTTGAGACGATGCAGATTGGTTGTTTCTCTCAAGTGTAAAGCAATATAACCTATGTTATTTTGTGTGTCAACAGAAAACTTACACAACATATTGTGCCATTCACATAAAATTAACCAAAATATCGCGTAAGTTAAAGTAATTTCTTAGGTTTTCGGTCATAAACTTTTTTTTCAGTAAAATAAATAAATTTTCAATTCCCGAAAAATTGACGACCGGGGAGAGTTTTGTCCGACAAAAATTCGAAAACGGGAAGGATTTACAAGGTGAAAGAGTGAAAGAGTGAAAAAGTTTAAACGACCGTCCGGATCCGGGGCGTTTCTTGTTTTTTTGATGAAAATTTTTTGGGCTGAACCGCAGTTCAAACCTCTGAAACAGCATTTTCACCCTTAAACTTTTTCACTTTTAAGCATTTTCACCCTCTCTCCTTTTTACTTTTTCGCCCTCAAACTTTTAAACTTTCCTTATGGACAGATTGATACATGGAACGGCGGCCGGAGGAGATGTCAGGGTGATGGCGGCGATCACAACCGGCGCGACGGCCGAGGCCGTTCGCCGACATCAGACTTCGCCGACCGTTTCGGCCGCGCTCGGGCGGGTTTTGACCGGAGCGCTTCTGCTCGGATCGAGCCTCAAGGACTTTGACCGCCTGACGGTTAAGATCGAATGTCTCGGGGCGGTCGGCGGGATCGTCGCCGAGGCCGATAAAAAAGGAAAGGTTCGCGGTTACGTCAAAAACCCTCAGATCCAGATGCCGACCAAGGAAAACGGCAAGTTCGACGTCAGCGGCATCATCGGAGAAGGGCATTTTTACGTCATCCGCGAATCGGGGTTCGATCTCGGTCTCCATCGCGACCCGTACGTCGGCTCGGTGCCGATCGTCTCGGGCGAGATCGCCGAAGATTTCGCCTATTATCTGGCCAAATCCGAACAGATCCCTTCGGCCGTTCTGTTGGGCGTTTTGCTGCAAAATGCGGAGCCGTTCGTCGCCGCTTCCGGCGGAGTGATGATCCAGATGATGCCTTCGGCCAACGAACATATCGTGACGATGATCGAAGACACGATCGGGCGAGCGCCGCACGTTACGACGGCCATCAACCGGGGCGCGACGGCCGAAGATCTGATCAAGATGGCCCTCGGCGAGATCGAATTCGAGATTCTGGGCGAGCGCGAGGTCAGTTTCGAATGCAACTGCTCGTTTGAACGGGCCGTTTCTCTGATCTCATCGCTCGGCCCGGCTGAGGTCGAATCGATGCTGGCCGAAGACCTCGGCGCCGTGATGACCTGCGGATTCTGCAACGAAACCTATAATCTGGATGAAAACGATTTGAGGAAGATCCTGGATTCGGAATGAATTGATAAAAGGTTTCCTTAAATCTTGGTAAAAATTCTTCCTGCTATTTCAACCTTTTTCCCAATCCGAAATCCCAAGTCCAAAATCCGAAATCCAAATCATTTCCCGATCTTCCCGATGTCTTCGCGAAGACGGGCGATCGCCTGATTGGACGGGTCGGTTTTTTCCAGACGATCGAGCGTTTCCAGGGCTTTTTGAGCGTCGCCCTTTTTGGTGTAGGCGACCGTCAGGTTTTGGAGCGTCTGGACGTGTCCGGGATCGATTTCGAGCGAACGGGTGAATTCCTTGACGGCCCGGTCGTAATCGGGCGGATTGCGGAAGATGAAGGTTAGCCCGAGATCGGTCCGGACGTTGACATCATCGGCTTTTTTGGCCAGAGCGGCCTCGTACCATTTTTCCGCATCATCGTATTTTTCCGCATCGAAATTGGCGTTCCCCAGATCGACGATGATCTCGTAAGCATCGGGCTTGATCTGATTGGCCCGGCGGAGAAATTCGATCGCTCCGTCAAATTTCCGGATCTGGTAATAAAATTCGGCCGCCTTGATCTGAGCGTCGAAATTGTCCGGTTCGCGCTTTGCCTGATCGATGGCGGCCTGGACTTCGGGCACCATTCCCCCTTGCGAGGGATCGCCGCCCGCGACCTGCGGATGTCCTTCGGGCAGATCGGGATTCGTTGCGGTCGTCGCCGCCGTCGGCACGGCCGCGTTCCGGTTGACCGAATTGGCGAAGGTAAAACCGATGATGACTCCCAACAATAAACCGATGATTCCGATTAAAAAATTTTCTCTGTTCATAATTTCAGTGGTCAGTGATCGGTGGTCAGTGATCAGAAGTTCGTTTTGGTTTGACAGGATTTTCGGCTAATCAACTGTCCACCGACCACGGATCACCGACCACCGCCTCAAGCGTAAGAATGCAGACCCGGCAACAGATAGCTGACGCCCAGGTATGTAAAGATCACGAATAAAAAAGCGACGATGGCGAAATAGGCCGACCGGCGGCCCGTCCAGCCGCGGGCGATCCGCGAATGGAGGAAACCGGCGTAGGTCAGCCAGGCGATGAGCGCGCCGACCTCTTTGGCATCCCAACCCCAGTATCGGCCCCACGATTCGTTGGCCCAGACCGCTCCGGTGATCAAAAGCAGAGCGAGTCCGGCGAAAGCCACACCGGCCAGTTTGTACATCAGTCGGTCGAGAACTTCGGCCGAAGGCAAAGCGGCGCGGATCTTTTCCGTCTTGATGCTGAACAGGACGATGAAAAACGTCCCCGTAAAAGCCGTGATCAGCGCCGCCAGTTCGACCGGATTCGATTGCAGACCGAGATGCAGTTGCGATGCGTTCTGCCCGATCCATGCGTCGGCGATGTTTTTCAGCTGAGCCGCTCCCATGACGTTGATCTGCTGTTGCGGAACGTCCTGTTGCTGGAGCATCCAGACGGCGAACCGTTCGTACCCTCCGGGGTTGATGTGATCGAGGACCGATTGAACATTTTTTATCTGGTAGACCAGGGCGCCGATTCCCGCACCTTGCACCAACAGGGCGAACCTCATCAGCCACCGACCGGCCTTGGCAGCTTTTTCGTCCCGTTTGGAGAGATAGATGCCGTAAGAGACGATCGCTCCGGCCAAGAACGCTCCGGCCGCGACCAATAGCCAGCCGACGTAGGGAATATCGGCCCGCAAGGCCAGAGGCATTCTTTGCTCTTCGCCCATAAAGACCGAGGCCGTGTAGGTTCCGAAACTGCCCGGAGCGAAAACGCTGAATTTGCTGATCGTGGCGAAAACAGCGAGCGCGAAAAGGCTCGTCCAGATGGCCATCGCCTGAACCTTGAGACCGTCTTTCAAAAGATAGAGAACGGCGACAGCAAAACAGACCAGAGCGACGCCGTAGCTGAGAGAGGCGACGCCGACGTGGATCGGCCGCCAGTAGGAATCGAGAACCGGCGGCAGATCGATGAATTCTCCGCCGATGAAGCGGGCCAGAGTCAGGATGATGGCCGCCAGAGGGAGCGATAGCGCGGCGACTATTCGAAACTGTTGGCGTTTGATGACGAGAAGGGTGGCGATGCCCGCACCGAAGGCGAAAGCCAGACTCAGATCATAGAGATTGGCGAACGGAACGTAGCGGAAAAACCATGGCATTTCGCTCGGCGGGCGGCCCTGGCTGATAAAAATATCCAGTTCGCGTTCGTAGGCTCCGACCCAGCGGACGAGCCAACTCGACAGATTGAAAAAAACTCCGAGGGTCGCTCCCCAGGTTCCCAGCCGCTCGGCCACATTGGAAGGCGCGTAAAGATCCGTCAGATAGAATACGGCCGCGGTCAGATAAGCGGCCAGCGCCAGCATCATCAGAGCGCCGTCGGAGATGAAATGTGCGCTTCCGGCGCTGTTGATCCGCCAGACGAGCAGGAGAAGAGATCCCCCGATGGCCAGTCCGGCCGGAATGTATGAGCGCCACGAACCCGCTTTTTCGACGCTTTCCTCCGAGGTTTCAGAAGCCAGAACGGGCGGCTGTAAAATTTCCTGATTCATACTTGTGTCTTCGCATCCTCCTGCAAATTTCGGACAAGAAGTTCGAACTTTTCGGCAAAGGCCGTTTGATTGCGATTGGCCTCCCCGCCGACCGTAACGGCGAACCGGCCGGGAGAGATTTCCTCGATGGCCGACCAAACTCTTCGGTGCGAGAAGAAAAAGACGGCCACCAGCGTCAGAAACAAAAGCGCGAAGCCGACGTAAACGACGTTCGAGCCGGGATCGCGCTGAACCGACAGAATATGCTGGTCGGAGACCTTTTCGAAGTCGATGAGCTGAAATGTGTAACCGCCGACCGCTTTGCCGGCGATCGGAATATCTTTTACGGAAGCGGGAAAAGCGTAGGCGGTCTGCGGTTCTTTGCCGGGCGGTATAACCTGCAAAATGGCTCCGGGATTCGGATAACTGGCGGTGTCTTCACCGGTATTTTCGGCTCCGGTCCGGAAATTTCCGCGAAAATCGGCGAACCTGACGGTCGTTCCGTCGGCGAGAACCGTCGAACCGTCGCGTCCGATCGTCAGATCCTGAGTTTGCCCGTCCTCGTTTTTGAGCCGAAGCGTGATGTTTCTGGCCCGGCCGACCGAGACGAAACTGGCCTGAAAAAAACGATAACCCCGGTAATCGAACGGCCGGTTCATACTGACGACCGCTTCGCGGGTTCCGGTCTCATCCTTGATCCGGATCGCCGTCAGCCAGTCGATCGTATTTCCGGCCGAGAGCGGACCTTCCTTTTTGATCAGTTTTTGCTGAATGTCGGTGCAGTAAACCTCGAACGGCAGAATTTTGTTGACCTGCTTCATCTGATCGAGTTCAAAATCCAGTTCGCTGATCTGATGCGAATTCTGTCCGGGCGCCAGCGGCATCTGACCGGTGTGGCCGAACTGGGCGGTCAGGAATCCTCCGAGAAAGATCGTCAGCAGAGCGATGTGGACGGCATACGCTCCGAGGCGGTTCCAGGCGCCCGATTCGGCGAAAACGAAGGTTCGACCGTTTTTTTCGCCGGTCGCGGTTTTTCGCCAGCCGGATTTTTGGTAGCTTCGGACGATCCTTTGAGTGATCTCTTTTTTCTCGCCCTCCCAGATGAACGAATGCGACGCGTCCAGCGTCCGCAGCCAGCGCAGGGGAACGGTCAGCTTGGGGTTCATCGCTTTGCGCCAGGTTTTCGGAAAGCGGTCCAGCGAGGCGAGAATGATGTTGAGCGAAAGTGCGGCCAGAAGAGCGTTGAAATACCAGGCGTGATAGATGTCGAAAAGTCCCAGATTGCCGTAAACCAGCCTTTGCGCCGGAGTCAGCTCGGCGTAATAGCGTTCGAAGCCGTCAACGTTCTGTTGCATGATGAGCATGCCCGCCAGACATGCCGCCCCGAGCAAAATAAGCAGAATTATACCGAGCCTGACCGAACAGAGCAGATCCAGAAAACGAGTCGGCAGAGATTCGCGCCGCCGCTTTTTGCGGGGCAGACTGACGACGGCTTCGGTTCGGATTTCTTCCATGATTTATTAAGATTTCGAATTGCTTCGGAGCGGGAAAACGTTTTTCGCCTTGTCTCCGAAACATCTTTCGGTCGCCTTGCAAAGTGCGGCAGATCACTGGTTTTTACCCGATTTGACCCGCCGATTTATTTGAAAATTCGACGGCCGCTGAAGTTTCGTTCGGAGGCGAAAATTTCCCGGCATTCTTTAATGCTTTTTCTCGGTAAAAGCTAGCAGTTTTATCGGCGGTTTGATGTGACACCGGTCACATCAAACCGGTGCGTTTTTCCGTACAATTCGTTTCAGGAAGTCGAGCTGAAAATTTTCTAAAACTCCGGAGAATGAAAAATCGTCGCACAAATCAAATAAATTTGATTCGCACAGCTACGTTCGCTCTGTTTATCTGCTTTTTTTCAGGCGGGTTTTTGTATCAGCGGGCGGCGACCGAAACCCTCGACCCGAGTCCGAAAAATGAGGCGGCGGAAAACGGTCTCAAATATTCCGAATTCCCGCACGATAAACACAAACAATCGTGCAATTCCTGCCACAAGTTTCCGTCGGCCAACTGGAAAACCGTGAGAAAAGGCGACGAGGCTTTTCCCGACATCACCGATTATCCGCGGCACGAATCCTGTTTGAAATGCCATCGTCAGCAGTTTTTCGGGAGTCCGAAACCGGCCATCTGTTCGATCTGTCATACCAATCCTTCCCCCCGGAACAGTTCGCGGCATCCGTTTCCGAACCCGCGCGAGATCTTCGACCGATCGCCCAAAGGCAAGCGGGCCGTTTCGGACTTTGCCGTTTTTTTCCCGCACGACAAACATATCGACATCGTCAGCCGGTTGGATCGGGGACGAGATGCAAAGGAGGTTTTCGTCAGGGCCGGTTGGCGGCGCCGGGTCGGCGAAGAAAGTTGTTCGGTCTGTCATCAGACCTATATGCCGCAAGGGGATTCGGACGACGAATATGTTACCCCGCCGCCGAAGGATGTGGGCGATGCGTTCTGGCTCAAAAAGGGAATTTTCAAAACCGCTCCGATCGGACATAAGACCTGTTACACCTGTCATTCCGAGGACACGGGGATCTTGCCGGCGCCACAGGATTGCGCCGTTTGTCACAAACTGAAACCGAAAGAAACGGAGGGAGATTTTCTGGCCAGGGCGGCGTCCGAGATGGGGATCACGGACAAGATCATGCTGACGGCCTGGCGTCGGAGGGATTCGTCAGGGACCTTCCGGCACGAGTGGTTCAGCCACGCCGAACTGGAATGCGCCAACTGCCACAACGTGGGCGCGATGAACACGCTCGATGCCGCCACCAAAAAGGTCAGCGTTCAATCGTGTTCCGGCTGTCACATCACGGCGACTTCGGACGACGGCGGAATTTTGAATTACGAGGTCGATCAGAGAAAGGCGAATCCGAAGTTTCAGTGCGTCAAATGCCACATCGTTTACGGCGGGCGGGCCATTCCCGAGTCGCACGAACGGGCGATCGCGGCCCAGGCCGGAGATTGATTTTTGAAATATGACTAAGCCGACAGGAGAAAAAAGACCGAAGGCGAGGAACGCGACCGCTTCGCGCCGCTATCTCAGCCTGATAATTCTGATTTTTTTCTGTCTGGCCGCGGGGTACGGTCTGGTCTCTTGTTCAAAGACGCCCGAGACTGCCGAAAACAAGGGAATCGAACCGGCTCCCGCTCCTTCGGAAAAACCTCTGGTCGAGATCGATCCGAATGCGGATTTTTCCCGGTTCAAACATTCAAATCCGCAACACGAACGGCTTCCGTGCGCTCTTTGTCATCAGCGTCAGGACAATTCTGCGAAACCGAATTTTCCGGGGCATCTGCCCTGTTCAGGCTGTCACACTCAGCAGTTCGCCGATAACCGGAGTGCCATCTGTACGATTTGCCATACCGAGGCGGAAAGCAGTGATCTCAAGGGGTTTCCGGCTTTGCAGAGTTTCGGGGCGAAATTCGATCACGCGGTCCATTCGCGGCAGGCCAACTGCGCCGATTGTCACCGGCCGATCAGACGGGGCGAGGCGCTGTCGATCCCTTCGCGGACGACGGCTCACGCCACCTGTTTTCAATGTCACAAACCCGATGCGGAGTTCGAAGGCAAAAAGATCGATTCGTGCGAGACCTGTCATCAGGCGGGCAATCCGCCGCCGGCCGTTTCCGACCGGTCGCCGGCTTTTGCCAGGAGTTTCAGCCACGCCAAACATAAGTTGAACTGCGCCGCCTGCCATACGGTCAGGGCCCAAGGCGGTCGCGGTCGTCAGGTCGGAGCGCCGGTCGCGGCGATGCATTTTCCGCCCAAAGGTCGGCAAAGCTGCGCCAGTTGCCATAACAACCGGCGGGTTTTCGGGGGGGACGATTTCTCCGATTGTCGGCGCTGTCATCAGGGGAACAACTTCAGGTTTCGTTAGGGGATCAAAGCGCTTTACTGCGGAAAAATCCGCAGGAGTCGCGACGGTTCCCGCAGAAGTTGCCGGGAACGGATTTTGATAAGCCTCTTTAAATGTTGAAAAAGCAGGAGTTTTAAGCGAAACGGTTTTTGCACGACTTTTGCACTTATAAGAAATTAACGAAGCCTCGCCGAAAAGAGCGCTTTTAGAAATTATAGAACTTGGTTAGGAGAAAAACATGAATATCCGAAAAATAAAATTTATAGCAACAGTACTTATGGCTCTCCCGTTGTTGGCCGTAGCTTTATTTAATTTTAACGCCCCTGCGGTGCAGGCGATCTCCCCCGATGATGATGCAACGGTCGCTTTGTACAAAGCCAAATGTCAGGCCTGCCACGGACCGGCGGCGGCCAAATCCTACGATCCGGAAATGGCGATAGAAGAACAGGTTGAGGTAATCATGAAGGGCAAAAAGGGCGAAAAACCGCCTTATATGCCGGCCTTCGAGGCCAAAGGAATAACGACCGAACAAGCCACGGCGTTGGCCGAACATATGAAAAAACTGAGGACTCCGCCCGAATAATCGGAAGACTTGTCGAAAGCCTTTCTGAAGTAAAGCGTATCCGGCCGGAATTTTTCGGCCGGATACTTACTCTTTTTTGAAACCCCAAACGTATGAGCGAAGATAAAGAAGACGTCGTCAACGGTGAGGAAGAAAAGGAAACGGTCAGCGAGGAATCGACCGCAAAAACCCCGGACGAAGAAAAGACCGAAGAGGCGACCGGCGAAGATTCGGGAAAGACCGTCAAAGTGCCGGGACTTTTCCGCAACTACATCAGTTTTGCCGGGGCGGCGATCGCGGCCGCGGCTCTGATCAGCATCGTTCTTCTTTTTCTGATCGAACTTTCGGGGTCATCCGATCAGCCGTATCTGGGGATTCTCATCTACGTTCTTTTTCCGGCGGTGATGATCTTCGGTTTTCTGGTCATATTGGCCGGAATGCTCTGGGAGCGCCGTCGCCGCCGAAAACTGACGCCCGAAGAGATCGCCGCTTATCCGATCTTCGATTTCAACCATCCCCGCCGTCGCCGCGCTTTGCTGGTTTTTCTTGTCGGGTCGTTCATCTTCCTTTTTCTCAGCGCCTTTGGCAGTTATCAGGCGTATGAGTTCAGCGAATCGGTCACGTTTTGCGGCGAGGTCTGCCACACGGTGATGAGGCCCGAATTCGTCGCTTATAACGCTTCGTCGCACGCCCGCGTCAGATGCGTCGAATGCCACGTCGGCGGCGGGGCCGAATGGTATGTCCGTTCGAAGTTCTCGGGCGTTCGCCAGCTTTACCGGGTTCTGACCGATACTTACAACAAGCCGATTCAGACGCCGGTCCATAATATGCGTCCGGCCAATGAAACCTGCGGCAAATGCCACTGGCCGGAAAAGTTCTACGGCGATCAACTGAAGGTGTTCAACCATTACGGTTTCGACGAGAAAAACTCTCTCAACCAGACCCGGATGCTGGTCAAGGTCGGCGGGGGAGATCCGACCGCCGGACAGGCGACCGGCATTCACTGGCATATGAATCTGGGCAACGAGATCACCTACATCGCTTCGGACGAAAAACGGCAAAACATTCAGTGGGTGCGGATGAAAGGCGCGGACGGTCAGGTGACGGAATACACGTTGAAGGGATTGCAGTTTTCCTCCGAACAGATCGAGCAGGCTTCAAAGAGAAAAATGGATTGCATCGATTGCCACAATCGCCCGACCCACGTTTATCTGCCGCCGACCCGGGCGATCGACGATTCTCTGACGGCCGGAAGGATAGATGTGTCCCTGCCGTTCGTCAAACTGAAAGGGGTTGAGGTTTTGTCAAAACCCTATAACACGACCGAGGAGGCCCTGAGCGGAATCGCCGCCGATCTGGACAATTATTACAAGACGAGCCACGCCGATATCTACACGTCCAAACGCGATTCGATCAACCGGGCCGTGCTGGAGATCCAGAGGATCTATTCGACCTATTTCTTTCCCGAAATGAAGACCGACTGGCAGGCTCACATCAACAACATCGGCCATTACAATGCTCAGGGATGTTTCCGTTGCCACGACGGCCAGCATTTCAGCCCCGAAGGCAAAACGATCCGCAACGAGTGCAACATCTGTCACACGACGCTCGATCAGAAGTTCGGCGGACAGACGTTCGTTCCGGAAGACGGACAATTCCGGCATCCGGTCAATCTGGGCGACCGGAACACTTTCCAGTGTGCGGTCTGCCACAAAGGCAACCGCGCCTTTCAGCATCCGGTCAACCTCGGCGACATCTCCAAATTCCAATGCGCCGAATGCCACAATAAGGGATTTTAGGTTTTAGATTTCGGATTTCTGATCGCCGAATGGGCGGCCGACAGCCGGGCTATCGGAACGCGGAACGGCGAACAGCTGACGTAATCGAGTCCGATCGAATGGAAAAATTCGATCGAACGCGGATCGCCGCCGTGTTCCCCGCAGACGCCGATCTTCAGCTTGGGGTTGACCGATCGCCCCCGTTCGATGGCGATCCGGATCAATTGGCCGACGCCGACCGTGTCGATGGTTTGAAACGGGTCATCGGGATAGATCTTTTTATCGACGTAAAAGGGCAGAAATCTGGCCGAGTCGTCGCGGCTCAAACCCAAAGTGGTCTGGGTCAGATCGTTGGTTCCGAACGAGAAAAAATCGGCTTCGGCGGCGATCTGATCGGCGACCAGAGCGGCTCGCGGCAGTTCGATCATCGTGCCGACCAGAAAATTCAGTTCGACGCCCTGTTCTTCGATCACCTGGCGGGCGACCTCGCGGACCAGTTCGGCCTGATTCCGGAATTCCTCGGGCGTCGACACCAGCGGGATCATCACCTCGGGACGGGTTTCAATTCCCTCGCTTTGCATCTCGCAGGCCGCTTCGAAAATAGCTCTGACCTGCATCCGGGTCACCTCCGGCACCAGAATTCCGAGCCGACAGCCGCGCAGACCGAGCATCGGATTGGCTTCCGAAAGATGCTCGACCCGGCGCAACAGACGGCGTTTCTCGGCGATCTCGTCGAGCAGAAAATCCATCTCGCCGGGACTGGCGCGGCGGGCTTTGAACTTCATCTCGGTCAACTCCTGCATCAATTCGTGTTTGTTGGGCAGAAATTCGTGAAGCGGCGGATCCAGAAGACGGATGGTGACGGCCAGTCCGTCCATCGCCCGGAAGATCTCGGAAAAATCCTCTTTTTGAAAGGGCAACAGTTTGGCCAGGGCTTTTTCGCGTTCGCCCTGACCTCCGGCCAGGATCATCTCGCGCATCACGGCCAGCCGGTCGTCTCCGAAAAACATATGTTCGGTCCGGCACAGACCGATGCCTTCGGCCCCGTAGTTGCGGGCGACGGTCGAATCGTGTCCGGTATCGGCGTTGGCGCGGACCCGCAATGTCCGGGCCTCGTCGGCCCACGACATCAGAAGTTCGAAATCCTCATCCAGTTTCGGCTGAACGGTCGGAACCTTGCCGAGAAAAACCCGGCCGTGCGTGCCGTCGATGGTGATCCATTCGCCGCGGGTTACGGTCGTGTCGCCGACGATAAATTCATTGTGGGCGTAATTGATGTTGAGCGCGTTGGCCCCGGCCACGCAGGGTTTTCCCATTCCGCGGGCGACCACCGCCGCGTGGCTGGTCATCCCGCCGCGCTGGGTCAGAATGGCCTCGGCCAGAACCATTCCGTGAAAATCGTCGGGACTGGTTTCGCGCCGGACGAGAATCACTTTTTCCCCGCTTTTGGCCATCGATTCGGCCTCGTCGGGCGAAAAGACGACGACGCCCTGAGCCGCGCCCGGACTGGCCGGCAATCCGGCCGCCAAAACCTCGGTCTCGTCGTCCGGGTCGATCATCGGATGCAGAAGTTGGTCGAGCTGTTCGGGCGAAACTCTTCGCAAAGCCGTTCGCCGGTCGATCAGATTTTCGCGATACATTGCCACGGCGATCTTGACCGCCGCCGCGCCGGTCCGCTTTCCGCTTCGGGTTTGCAGGATGTAGAGTTTTCCCCGTTCGATGGTAAATTCGATGTCCTGCATGTCGTGATAATGTTTTTCCAGTTGCGACGTGATGTCGCAGAGCCTTGCGAAAACTTCGGGCAGTTGGGTTTCGAGAACCGAGATCGGGTTCGGCGTTCGAATGCCGGCAACCACGTCCTCGCCCTGAGCGTTGAGCAGATATTCGCCGTAGAGAGTTTTTTCTCCGGTGGCCGGGTTGCGGGTGAAACAGACTCCGGTTCCGCTTTCACCGCCGAGATTGCCGAAAACCATCGCCTGAACGTTGACGGCCGTTCCCAGATCGCCGGGAATCCGGTGGACGCGGCGATAATCGACCGCCCGGCGTCCCATCCACGAATCGAAAACGGCGGCGATGGCCATCTTCAGCTGTTCCTCGGGATCTTCGGGAAAATTTTTGCGGGTTTCGGCGAAGACGATCCGTTTGAAGGTGGCGACGATCTGTTTGAGTTCGTCAACCGTCAGATCCGCGTCGAGCCGCTGACCGTTCTTGTGGCGTTCCAGCACGCGCTCGAATTTGTCGTGCTCGATATTGAGGACGATCTGGCTGAAAAGCGAGATGAAGCGCCGGTAGGAATCCCAGGCGAACCGCTCGTCCGAGGTCTGAGCGGCGAGCGCCTCGACGGTCCGGTCGTTGAGACCGAGGTTTAGAACGGTGTCCATCATTCCCGGCATCGACACCGGAGAACCGGAACGGACCGAGACCAGCAGCGGATTTTCCGGGTCGCCGAAACCTTTGCCGAGCTTGGCTTCGAGGGTCGAAAGCTTCCGGCGAACCTGCGGCCAGAGATCGGCCGGAAAGATCTTCTCGTTGTCGTGATATCGGTTGCAGCATTCGGTAGTGATGATGAATCCGGGCGGAACCGGCAGGCCGAAAGCGGTCATATTGGCCAGCGCCGCACCCTTTCCGCCGAGGATCCGTTTGCCTTCCTCGGTGTTGGGATCTTTGTATTCTTCAAATAAATAACTCCAAACTTTCTCTTCTTCGATCGGTGTCGGATTCATGATTTTTCCCTCTCAAAAAAAAATAAAAAAAAGGCCGATTAATTTTGCGCCCGCCGCCGGTTATGACAAAAATGCGCCCGTTAACTGTCGATAACAGGCGCGGTCCGATTTGAAAAAACAAAGATTATTACCGGTCGTTTCTTCCGAAATAGATTCTCAGAGAAGTGTACGGCAAGTGCGCGTTGTAATTCTGCATATTGGGCAGTTTTTCGCTGTAGTTGTAATACTGATAACCGACGTTCCAGTCGATGTGTTTGTTGATCCGGAAGATCAATCGGGCCTCGGGCGATTGGAACGAGATCGGGTACGAACCCTCGATCAGGAAATCGGTCGCCGAAAAGAAATCGCCGTCGGTCGTGTCTTTGGTGATCCGGTAACTGCCGAAAAACGAAACCCTCGGATGCGGCCTGGCCCAGACGTCGAAATGGAAGAAATTGCTTCTCAGGTTGTAACGGCTGAAACCCTGACCGCTGGCTCCCGTAACCGGAAAGATGATGGCCGTTTCGCTGTTCAGATAATTGTAGGTGTAACCTCCGCTGAGAGAGACTTTATCGTTCGCCTGCCAGTCGATCGATCCGGCAAAGATCCGCGATTTGACCTCGGCGCTGAAATCGGTCGCGGGAACGGTCTCGCTCCGCGAAGGATTGTCGTTGTTCTTGATCTGGAACGAAAAATTGAGCGACAGATTATTGGTCGGTTTGATCCGGTTGCGAAGCCGGACATTGGTCAGATTGTAATTGCCCAGACGGGTAAAGGCGTTGTCGGCCTCGCCGCGTTCGAGATCGAAAAAGATGACCCATTTTTTCAGAATCGGCGACGCCTTGAATCCTCCGATGACGGTATTGGTCGTGTTTTCGGCGGTCTCTCCGGTGGTCCCCGACGTTTGGTTGAGCAGATTGATGTCCAGACCGTTCAGGGTAACCCGCCGGTTTGTATAGCGGTAGCCGAGATAAACGGAAAAATAACGATTGACATCGTAATCGCCCTCGAAGGTGTTGATGTATCGGCGATAATTGGTAAAGCGGTAGGCCAGCGAATTGGTGACCGAAACCGGCAGGGGCGTGCCTCCGGCGTTGGTTCGCCGCAAGGCTTCGAGCAGGACATTGCCCCCCGAGATCCGGTAGGAATTGACGCTGAAGGTGTTGGAGACCTTGAATTTTTTCGTTATATAGGCCGTGATGCCGATGTCGCCGACCGTGTTCGGCCGTTTGGCGTCGCCGCTGACCGTGGTTTCGTCGAGAGTGATCGGATTGCCCGACCGGTCGCGTCCCGTCAACTGCTCGGTCATACTGAACCGCGATCTCGAATCGGAATAAATGATCCGTCCCGTGAAATCAAATCTTTTGGCGAACGTCCGGTGGAGATTGAGGCTGTGGTAAACGGTTTTTCCGCGTTCGGGAATGTTCCGGATAAAGGTCGCCAGCGAACTGTTCGGACTCGGGTTGGAGCCGAGTTGCGGCGTGTCTATGAAAAAGTTGGTGTCGTCGTTGAAGTAGCGAAGTCCCTCGGTGATCGACCAGTCGAATCCGAGGACTTTCCCGTCGGCTCCGAACCGAAAATCGTGCGCCCGGCTGTTAAACTCCGATTCGAGCGGGAACTCATCGCGGTCGTAATCGAAGGTGCTGGTCGCCGGACCGTGGTTGGTGTTGAAAGAATAACCGAAACGGAATCGGAACTTTTCGTTTTGCGGCAGAATGGTGATGTCGAAATCACCAATGTTGCGCTTGGAATTGCGGGTGTGTTCATTGAGCGCGAAATTGTCCAGATTGTTGAAATATGAAAAGCGGCGAACGGTGCTGTCAAACCGATACCAGCCGGTTTTTTCGACGTTCATCCGAGCGTAGCCGTTGGGGTCGGCGTTCCACCCCGAACCGGTGATCAAAAGGGTATCGAAGGCTTTGTCCTTGGAGTCTTCGGCTGTTATTAAAAGACTCGAATCGAAAAGCCGGACTCCCGCCCCGTAGTTGAGGTCGCTCCGGTATTTTTCGCGGTCGCCGTTGACCTCGACGCCCCGCACGCCGACCTCGACGCTCGACTTGACCTGATAACCGCTACCGTTGTCCTGACTCGAACCCGCAGATGACGAACTGTTGTTTTGTGCCGGGGTCGTTTCCGTGACGGAAGAATTTTCCTGGGCCATCAAGTTGCCGGACAAAAAGATCATTGAGATCGCAACGGAGAAGATCATCGGCGCAATGGTTAAAGCGAGCGTCCGTTCGATTGAATGGATTGATTTTTTTGGTTTCATGGCTGTTCCTCCTGGTCGCTTCATTTGCTATCTGAAGAAAACCGGATGCGTTTGCGAACCGTGGATCTTGACGTGGCAGATCGTGCAGTTCTGATACCTGACGTTGTCCTGACGATGGAAACTCGGTGCGTTCGGGGCCAGATCTTCAAAGATCGAACTGTGGCATTCCAGACAAAGCTGCCGGACCTGATTTCGTTTGAGCATCTTTGGATTGGCCGACCCGTGCGTGTTGTGACAGGTGGCGCAGCCCTCGACCGTGATCGGCAGGTGTTCGTAAACGAAAGGACCTTTTTTGTCGGTGTGGCACTTGACGCAGGCGGCGTCTCCGCCGACGGCCAGCCGGGCGTTTTTCAGTTCGAATTCCCCGTGAGCGTTGTGGCAGTCGCTGCATTTCATCTGTCCTTCCAGAACCTTGTGATGAAACGGCTGGCTGAACTGAGCCTTCATCTCATTGTGGCAACTCAGGCACAACTGCGGTTCCGAAACTTTCAGCATCGCCAATGTTCCGGTCCCCGGTTTGTTGTCGGAATTGATCCCGGCCAAAGTGACCGAACCGATCTGGGTCGGATGACTCTCGGCTCCGTGGGCCGTGTGGCAATCGGTACAGCCGACGTTGTTGCGCCAATGGTCGCTCCGGCGGAATTTGTTGTGGTCCTCTTTGCCGGCGTGGCAGGTCAGACAGGTTTCGGAGATCTCTTTCGACGTTTTGTTTTTGAACGATATGATCTTGGTCAGATCGGTGGCGTCTTCGAGATGGTCTTTGCCGGGGCCGTGACACGATTCGCAGCCCTGAACCTTTCCCTTCCAACTGGCCAACTGAGAAAGTTTGGCGTGTTTGGTTTCCGAAAAGCTCTTGAACTGATCTTCATGACAGTCGCGGCACGATTCGCTTCCGACGTAATCGTCATCATTTGTGTTCGGCAGAACTTCGGGAATATTCGTACTGTCGATGCCGTCGTTTCCGTCAACCCTGGAAAAGGTTCCGGATATGCCCCAGAAGACCAGAATAAGCGTAAAGATACCAAGCAAAGCGAGTTTGATGTTTTTTGTCGAAGCCATTGTTTTGCCTCCATTTTCGCCCTGGTGTTTTGACTGCTGGACCAAAGGTAATTTTTTTTCTGCCATCATTTTAAAGAGACGCAAAAAGCTTGTAAGTGAGCAATGTCACTATCATTTGTGACACAGGTCACAAATCTGGTTTTTGGCGACGGGAAATTCTTAAAAGATCATCGAGGCAAAGGTCTGAAAGCTTTTGTTGAGGTTCCACCCGAGCAGTTTCAACACTCGGAAACAGACTTCGGGATGATCTTCGAGAAAACGGTTGAAATCGGCTTTTTCGATGAACTCGAACCGGCAGGGCGTCAGGGTTCTGACCGTCAACCGGAAAGGCTGACCGGCGATCGTTTCCGTCAGCCCGATGATCTCATTCTTTTGGGCCTTCCGGCGAATTTTCCGGTCGTTTAATCGATTGAAAATAATAATGTCGGCTTTGCCTTCGATGAGCACGTGAATATCCGGTTCCCGGCCTTCTTTGATGATCCTATGTTGTTCCGGAATTCGCCTTATGGAGGTGATCGCCGACAGGCTTTGGCGGGCATTTGGGGAAAGATCGCGAAATAGGATTTCGGCGGAAAAGGGGTCGCCTAGAAAATGTCCCTGAATTTCAAAATCTTGGAAAGCCATGGCAGTTGCTCCGGACTTTTTTGGCTTTCCATTTTCTCACTTTCGGGTCAAAGCGATTATGACGCCCGTCACACGAACAGGTGATGAAAATCACATTTTCTTTCAATTTTTTTTCAGATCGCTTTCGAAAGTCGCCGCCAGCTTTTGTTTGTCGATGATCATCTCGGAGCCTTTGATGCGGATCAGATGCTGTTCCTTAAAATTCTTCAAAAGCCGGGTTACCGTTTCGCGGGAGGTTCCGATCATCTGGGCGATCTCTTCGTGGGTGAAGGTGAGTTTCAAATGAACGCCTTCTTGATCCTCGGGACTCGTCGCACACCAGCCGAGAAATAAGGTGGCCAGTTTATCGGCGACCGATTTGGATAAGCCGAGGGAGCAAATTTGAAGATAGGCCGTCTGGCAGTTTTGGCCCAGCTGTTTGACGGCGCTGAGACAGGCTTCGGCATTGTGCCCTAAAAAAGCCAGGAAATCCGAATTTCTGACGAAGTTTACCTGACAGGGTTTGATCACCTCGGCCGTGGCGATATGGTTCGATTCCGAAATTGCCGAACTGAGACCGATGATTTCTCCGGGTTCGGCGATGTGCAAAATGATCACCTTTCCGTCTTTGGAGCAGGTTGAAAGCTTGATCCGCCCCTGACACAGAATATACACTCCGTTGGAAGGCTGGCCCTGCATAAAAAGCGTCGAGCCTTCCGGGAACGCATGGGTGATTTTCAGGGATTCGAAGACCTTCAGATTGGTTTCGCGGAGATTGCAAAAGAAATTGTCTCCCCGAAATTCACACTTCTCGCATTTATGCTCTATTTTTAGGCTTTTAAAATTCTTCATTTTCAAATTTTCTGGCTTATTTTAGAAAATAATGAATAGGCGAAAATTATATACCAGAATCTTTGCTTTTTTAAAGTTTTTCCCCACCGGCCTGATTCCGGCGAAAGAGATCGGCCGAAAAGCAAAGACGCGATCCGATCCGGTGTTTTACCACCGGTGATAGGCCGGATGCCCTTCCTTGACAACGACAAAAAGTCCCCGACAGGTAGCGCAGACTTTATCGTTGGCGATCAGTTCGGCCTCGACCGTGGCGCTCGTATCGGTCGATTCCACCACCCGCGCCTTCAGATGAATGACCGCATCCGAGGGCGTCGGGCGAAGAAGTTTGATCGAATAGTTGGCCGTTACGGTACAGTCGGGCCGGGCCTTGCCCCCCTTTTTCATCAGAAAATGCGCCGCCGCCCAGTTGGAGTGACAATCGAGAAGCGATCCGATGATTCCGCCGTTGAGCATTCCGGGAAATGCCTCGTGATGAGGTTCGGCCCGCCATTCGGCGACGTACTGATCGCCCTCGGCAAAACTCCTGATCCGCAGTCCCTTTTGATTGGCCGGCCCGCAACCGAAACAAATGCTTCCGGGTGCAAAGGTTTCCTGAATTGATTTTTCGTCGTTCATAAGAATGGTTGATGGTTGATTGTTAATTTTTAATTGAACCTCTGCCTTTCGGATCAGGCCAAATCCGAAATCCGAAATCCAAAATCCGAAATCGCCAATGGTTTGTTTTCTGATCGGTTTTGACGTAAATTTATCACACTTCTCTGAAAAAAGGGCAGGCACAAGAAAAAAAGGCAGGCACAAGGGCGTGCCCCTACATTTGGCAAAAAATCGAAACTGGAGAAAAGGCAAATGACGCTGGCGCTTATTGCAATCGTTTTTTTATCGTGGCTGGTCTTCGGATATTTTTCCTACGGTCGCTGGGTGGCCAGACAGTTCGAACTCGACGACGGACGCGAAACGCCGGCCAACAAGGTCAACGACGGAGAGGATTTCGTCCCGACCAGACCGTTTTATCTGTTCGGCCAGCATTTTTCGGCCATCTCGGCCGCCGGGCCGATAGCCGGGCCGATCCTCGCCTGTATGTATTTCGGCTGGTTGCCGTGTCTTTTGTGGATCGCGCTCGGCGTGGTTCTGATCGGCGCGGTGCACGATTTTTCGAGTCTGGCCTCTTCGGTCAGGCACGAGGCCAAATCGATCGCCGAGATCACCCGCGAAAAGCTCGGGACCGGAGCGGGCCGGGCGATGATGGCTTTTATCTGGATCGCACTGATTTATGTGATCGTCGCCTTTACCGACATTACGGCCGGGACTTTCGTGGCCGGCGATGACGCTTTGCAGAACGCCCAGGGGTTCAATCCGGGCGGGGCGGTCGCTTTCGCCAGCATCACTTATCTGGGGCTGTCGATCCTGCTCGGTCTGGTCGAAAAATTTCTCAAACCGCCGCTCTGGCTGGTGACCGTCATTTTCGTCCCCGTCGTTTTCGCTCTCTCGTGGCTCGGCACCGAATTTTCGAACGTTTTCGTCTTCAGCCATCTGAGCTGGTCGGTGATCATTTTGATCTACTGCATCATCGCCTCGCTGGTGCCGGTCTGGTTTCTCCTTCAACCGCGCGGCTATCTGGGCGGTTTCGTGCTTTATTCGGCTCTGGCGGTCGGTGTGATCGGCGTGTTTTTCGGCGGCTATTCGATCGAACAGCCCGCCTTTAAATCGTGGGACGTCGGCGGGATGACCGGATCTTTGTTCCCGTTTTTGTTTGTCACGATCGCCTGCGGAGCCTGTTCGGGTTTTCACGGTCTGGTCTGTTCGGGAACGACCTCAAAACAGATCGACAAGGAATCGCACACCCATCCGGTCGGTTACGGGGCGATGCTGGCCGAAGGCTTCGTCGCCTTTATCGCGCTGGTGACGATCATGATCGTCAGTTCCGAAGCCGTCAAAGGCGCTTCGCCCGGAACCATCTACGGCAACGGGATCGGCAATTTTCTGACGATCATCATCGGAGAGAAACACCTTCCGTTTGCCATTACATTCGGGGCGATGGCCTTTTCGACCTTCGTTTTCGACACGTTGGACGTCTGTATGCGCCTCGGGCGCTACATCGTGCAGGAACTTCTCGGCATTCCCGGTCGGGCCGGAGCGGTTATCGGAACGGTGGCCACCGTCGCTCTGCCGTTCGCCATCGCCTTTCTGGCCAAAAAAGGCTCGTGGCTCGATTTCTGGACCCTGTTCGGCGCGTCCAATCAATTGCTCGCCGCGCTGACCCTGCTTTCGATCACGGCCTGGCTCTATCAGGCCCGGAAAAGGATCGCCTTTACGCTTTTGCCGATGCTCTTCGTCCTCGTCATCACGCTCTGGGCGCTCGGTTCGCTGGTCATCGGAAACTTTCGAGCGGCTCAGGGGATCGATGTCAAATTCATCAACGGCGCGGCTTCGCTGACGCTGATCGGACTGGCCATTTATCTGGTCATCACGGCGCTGGTCAAACTGCGGGGCGAGAGGCGGGGCGGCGAGGAACTGGCCGTGGCCGAAGGCTGAAGATTTTCCGGAGACCTAAGATGTTTCCGAGGAGTTTAGATGATAAAGAAATCCCCCTTGAATTTTTTGATAAACCTGTTGTTGATCGGCGTCATTTGTTCCGGAGCGATCCGGGCGGGAGATGACGTAACTGACATGGAGGTCGTCGTAACGCCCTCATCGGCCAAGATCAGACCGCTGGAAACGGCCGTTATTCAGGTAAAGCTGTACGGCAAAAAAAAGAAGGGTTTGCTCGGAGGGCTTTTGAGCGCCGACGAGGGCTCAAAACAGCGCGTTCAAAGCAACGACTGGAAGATCAGCCTGCCGGAATCGGGCGGTTGGCTCTCAAAACCCTTTTTGTTTCAGGAGGATGGCGAGAGGACGAAAACGGGTTTTGAAAACTTCGTCAAACAGGGGCTCGGCGCGATCGCCTCCAAGGATTCGATCCTCTACACGGCGCCGGAAAAACCCGGCAAATACAAGATCAAGATCACCCACGGAAATCTATCCGAGGAGATCACCATCGAGGTGAGCAATTCGGCCCTGTCGGCGAAAAAGGGGGCGGAGGGCGTGAAATTTCCGGCCGCCGGCAAAACCGCCGACCCTTATTTTGATCTGATCGCCCATTACGCTCCATTCATCGCGCAGGAGACCTGGTTCACGCCCGATGCAGATTTTCTGTCCCGCTTCGATTACGACGGCGACTGGAAGGGCGACGACAATTGGGAGAATCTGGAAAAAAGCTCGTCGCAGGCCTTCGTTTATTACGCCGCGATGGAGACCGAAACTCACTGGTTTCTGCTCTATAATTTTTATCATCCGCGCGATTATTCGGACATCTGCGTCGTCGGCACCTGTCATGAGAACGACAACGAGGGACTGGTGATGACGGTTCGGAAAGACGGATCAAAATACGGGCGATTGGAAGTGATGGAAACCCTCGCCCACAACAACATATATTCTTTTACCAACGATTCGGCCATCAAAAAAGGGATTCACGACATCGACGGAAAGATCGATCTTTATGAGAACACCCGGCCGATCATCTTCATCGAGGCCGGCGGGCACGGCGTTTACGGGAGCGACAGTCGCAGTTCGCTTTTTTCCGCCGACAAGATGGATTTCAAGGACAACACCGGAGTGACCTACATCTACAAAGGAAAGCCCGAAAGTCCGCGCCATTCCAACGCCCGTCTGGTCGGATACGATCTCTTGCCGATCTACGATCAATGGTGGATGAGGGGGAATCAGGATTCGGATCAATCGAACGAGACTTTCGAGAATTTTTACACTTACGAGCCTTTCGGCGGACGCCCGAGGACGAGAGCCAAGTTCATCGCCGGAGCCTTTCGCGGAAGGACGGCCAGCGACAACATGGCCAAACCTTTCTGGGCCTGGCACGACCGGCGAACCAAAGACAAAAAACTCCTCAACACCGGCCAATGGGGACTCGATCCGGCCTATGCGGTTTCGGTCAATCTGAAATTTCCCGAAAACCGACCCGTCTCCACCCGCTATGTCTTCAATCCGTATTTGGATTTGGAGGGAGAAAAAATCAAATGATTTTGGATTTCCGATTTCTGATTTTGGATCGATACTGTTAAAAGGAATGAGAAAAACAGGACACGGATTTTTCGGATAAAACGGATAAGGACGGATTATTTTTTATTAAAAATCCGTGAAAATCCGTGTCATCCGCTTGATCCGTGTTCTGACTTCTGCCGGATTCAGATCTTTTTAACAGCAATGGATTTTGGCTACGTACCCTTCGGAGCAATCCGAAATTCAAGGCTCACTCAAACTTTTATCTTGGTTTCATCGAGCGTTCGGGTCGTTTGGTCGGTTACGCTCATGACCGGCTCGCGCGGTTCTTCCAATTGGGCGGTATTGGCGGGGTTCAGCCCTTGCGGTGCCTGATAGGTTTCGGAAAAGTTTTCTTTTAAGGTCGGTTGGCTTTGCGGCAACTGGCGCAGAAGCAGAAAGATGATCGCCAGAATGGTTGCCAGAAACATGGCGATGATGATGGCAATGGCGCCGATGTCAACGCCTTTGTCCAGCAGTTTGAGGGCGAAGATGACGATGGCCAGCATTCCGCCGAGCCCGATAAAAGCGATTGCCGTCGAAATACTCTGGAACGGCGACTTCGACGGCTTTTCCAGGATCGAGGCCACAATGCTTTCCATTTCGTCGCGGCTGACCCGGGCTCCGCATTTGTTGCAGTAGTTCAGTTTTTTTTTGATCTCGCTCCCGCAGTTTGAACAATACATAAATCTTTAAACAACTTGATCGTTATTTTAAACCGGCAAACGGCAAATTCGGATGTTCGCAAAAAGCGATCTATTTTCGCTCGACCAAAACCTCATCCAGCGTCCGGGTCGTGTGTTCGGTGACGCTGGCCGGCGCGTCGAGCGGTTCGTTGAGCGCGGTCATCCGGGGTTTGGCAAGTTGCGGCGGTTGATAGGATTCGGTTGCCTGACCTGTTTCCGGTTTTTCCTCAAACCGGGCGTTGACCAGTTTTGAGATCAATCGAAGGAGCATAAAACAAATGCCTGAAAGCGCCAGCAGATAAGCCACGATAACAAAGAACAGGTACTCAAACGGAAAATTGTTGAACAGAAGAACTGCGGATAATCCGATCAGTATTCCGAGGCCGGAAACGGCGACCAGGGCGACCGCCAGAATCAGATTTTTCAAGAGCGATTCGGGATCTTTGTCTTCGTCATCCCCGACGGTCAGTTTTGCGCCGCAACTGTTACAATAGTTCAGGTTTTGATTGACTTGTTTTCCACATTCCGGGCAATACATAAAACACCTCTTTCAGATAAAAGAATTCAAACCCGAGGATTGATCTTGTCTTCCAGCCAGTTGGTCAAGCCGTCGACCGATTCGATGTGAACGGGTTCGCCTTTCCAAGCTTTGTAAGTGAAAACGAGAAGCATGATGGTCGTAACGATCCAGAAAATGAAGCTGGCGACCCCGGCCAGGTTTGTAAAGACGTCGGCAAATCCCAAAATGGTCGTAACGATCAGAATGCCGATATGGGCGGCTACGCCCTGAGCGGCGTGAAAACGCACCTTGGCCTCGCTTTTCGGAACGAAGATCAATTCCAGAATCCCGGCGATAAGACCGATCAGACTAAAGGGAAGATACGGCAGGGCGACCAGAATATTTTCCGGCAGACCGACCTTGGCCACCTTGCGCGAAGACGACTCTTCGCCGGGGTGCTGATATAAAGCGGAAGTCTGATAAGCCGCCGGCGCCTGTCCGGTGTCGGCCGGTGGCGCGTAAGACGTGAAATTGGCCCCGTCGAACCGCCGCGTTCTTTCGTCCGGTTCGGCGTATTCGGGAAATCTCCGGGTCTTTTTTTCGGCTTCCGGCTCTTCTTTCGCCCATCGTCCCCGGACTCTTTCGGGAAACTCGGGATCAAGCGGATTTGTATCGAATTTCTTAGGCATTGTCGTTTGTTTAAACGCTATTTTACCAGAAATTGTTCATTAATTCAGAATTCGGTCAAAATTCGAATTTTTTCGCCCGATGAAATAAACGAAAAGTATCAACCAAGCGGTCTTCAATGGCTCGGTCGGTCTTTTCGGCTTTTATTTTCACCACTAGCATCGCGGGCTACAAATGTGTTGCCACCTTCGATGGATTGTTCCGCCCCCACGTTAATCAACGATTTTTATCCCCAGTTCATCGAGCTGCGCCTCATCGACATCGCCCGGCGAATCCATCATCAGATCCTGCGCCGAGGCGGTTTTCGGGAATTTTGATTAATCGGGCGGATGCTGACCGAAAAGATAAAGCAGTTGCCGCTGATTAACCAATCCCTCCCGGTTTAATTTCAAAGTCTCAACAGTTGCTCGTCCGATGGATGTCAATCCGACAATTATTGAAAATCCGTGTGCCCACGCAAAATGATCTTTCCAAAAATCTTTTCTCGGATGAAAAAGTCTGACGGTTTCCTCACTGACAACGTCAAAGCCCTCGGTCTTGCTCGATTTATGCAAGTTGCATCCGTGGCACGACAGAGCCAGATTTTCCAAGACGAATTTGCCGCCGAGAGAGATCGGCAGAATATGTTCGATGTCGAAAGGACTGTCGGAAAATGCGGAATTCGAACGGCAATATTTCGCAAAATCCTTTTGCCCGCCCGAGAACATCGCGGCGTATCTGAGCGGAGATTTTCGTCATTTTTGAGAGGTATTGATTCCGAGGTCTCTGATCACTTCTTTCAGAGTCTGTCCGCGCAAGACGGCCAGTTCGCCGATGTATTTCAGACGCTCGGCGTTAAGAATTTCGAACTCATCGCTCAATTTCAACAATTCTTCGTGTTCCTTTTCGGTTATGTTTTCAGCCTTGAATTTGGCGTAAAGTTCGTTGTATTGCCGACGTTTTTCAGTCGGAAAGATCGTGTTGATCCGGTGCAGGAGTTCCGTTTCATTTAGTGAGACCGTTTGATCCTTTTGCCGCAGTTCCCGAACCTTTTTGATAAAACGTTTGAACTCGCTTTCGGGCATCTGCACGACCGCGTTCAAAAGATTTTCGTTTGCAACTTCGAGGTTAACTGGCATTTTCTTCTCTCCGATTGAGTTTTTATTATCGCACTTGCCCTTAACATTTGTAAAAATAAATTTCTTTCAGCCTGCATTTTTAATCCAGACCGAGAACATTATTTTGATATAAAGGATGACTTCGCCGGAGGATCATCAAGGGAAGTATAAAAGCCAGGAGAAGCAGACCAATGCCGGAATAGGCAAAAAAATCAAATAACATCAAGGTTCTGTCATCAGCGTAAGAGTTAAAGTAAATCACACAGGAGTTTCGACAATCTATCTTACCCTCCAAAACCGGGTTGGCGACATAAAAACACCCGACCGCAAAATGAATGGGCAAATAAAATGCAAGGAGAAGTTTCCAGATCAGTTTCATAAAAAATCAAGACAAGCATAACGCCTGCTTTATATTTATTCAACGATTTTTATCCCCAGTTCATCGAGCTGCGCCTCATCGACATCGCCCGGCGAATCCATCATCAGATCCTGCGCCGAGGCGGTTTTCGGGAAGGCAATGACGTCGCGGATGTTGTCCGTCTCCTGCAAAAGCATGACGGTCCGCTCGATCCCGGCGGCGAAACCTCCGTGCGGCGGCGTGCCGTATTGAAGCGCTTCGAGGAAAAAGCCGAACCGTTCCTTGGCCTTTTCGGGCGACAGTCCCTGGGCCTTGAAAATGAGACTCTGGATCGCGCTCTGATGGACGCGGATCGAACCGCTGCCGATCTCGTAGCCGTTGATGACGATGTCGTAGGCGCGGGCGCGGATCTCGCCCAAAAGATCGGTTTCGCCGTCTTCGATGGCGCGCCTAAAGAGCGGCACGTCCTCGTCCAAAAGCGACGTGAAAGGATGATGCATCGGGTCGTAATTGCCGGTCTCTTCGTTGTATTCGAACATCGGAAATTCCGTCACCCAGAGCGGCCGGTAAACGCCTTTCGGGATCAGATCCTCGCGTTTGGCGACCTCTTTGCGAAGAGCACCGAGCGAGGCCGCGACGACCGATTTTCGCCCCGCCACGATCAGAACCGCGTCGCCCTTTTCGGCTCCGGCCGCCCCGGCCAACTGATTGATCTTTTCCGCGCCGAGGACTTTCAACAGAGATGAAGTCGTCTCGTCGCCGAGTTTGATCCAGGCCAGAGCGTGCGCGCCGTAACGCCGGACAAACTCCTGTAGATCGTCGAGATTCTTGCGCGAATAATCGGACTTCCCGCGAGCGACGACGGCCTTGATCTCGCCCTTGTTTTCCAGTACGGAAGCGAACGGCGCGAAATCCGTGTCGCTCAGATTGCCGGAAAGATCTTTGAGTGCCATTCCGAAGCGGAGGTCGGGTTTATCGACGCCGAAACGGCGCATCGCCTCGGCGTAGGTCATTCGCGGAAAAGGCGTTTCAAATTCGCCCTCGACCAAGGAGAAGACTTCTTTCAAAACTCCCTCCATCGTCCGGAAGACCATCTCTTCGTTGGCAAAACTCATCTCGATGTCGAGTTGCGTGAACTCCGGCTGGCGGTCGGCCCGGAGGTCTTCGTCGCGAAAACAGCGGGCGATCTGATAATATTTGTCGAGCCCGGCGATCATCGTGATCTGCTTGAGGATCTGCGGCGATTGCGGCAGGGCGAAGAATTTGCCCGGCTGGATCCGCGACGGAACGATGAAATCGCGCGCGCCTTCCGGTGTGGATTTGAGGAGAACCGGCGTTTCGATCTCCAGAAACCCCCGAGCGTCCATATAATCGCGGATCTTCCTGAGCGCCCGGGCGCGCATCATCAGATTCTTTTGCAGGGACGGACGCCGAAGATCGACGTAGCGGTATTTGAGCCGGAGGTCTTCCGAAGCCAGATTCTGCGATCCGGCTTTTTCCAGCTCGAACGGCAAGGTCTTGGCGTCATTCAAGATCAGGACCTGATCGACCGAAACCTCGATCTCGCCGGTCGGCAGTTTTTTGTTAACGGTCCCTTCTTCGCGCCGGACGACCTGGCCTTTGACGGCGATGACGAATTCGCCGCGCACGTTTTTGGCCTTGGCGTGAGCCTCGGGCGAGCGTTCCTCGCTGACGACGACCTGCGTCAAGCCGTAGCGGTCGCGCAGGTCGATAAAGGTAAAGATGCCGAAATCTCGCTTTTTCGCCATCCAGCCCATCAAAACGACCTCTTCGCCGACCTGTTCCGCCCGCAGTTCGCCGCAGGTGTGTGTTCTCTCTAAAGTTCCCAAGTTGTCTAACATGTTCTTAATGTTTAAAGGTGAAAAGGTGTAAAAGTGAAAAAGCCGTTTGAACTCCGATCGTATTTACATTTTCACATTTTCACGGTTTAACTTTATTTTCACTTTATAAAATAAAAAACGCCTTTCGATTCTGGAGATAAACGAAAGGCGGAACGCTAGGGAATTAACGCTCTCGCCGGTCAATTATCATCGCTGCTGAATCGAATTGCGTTCATAAAATTCTTAAACGAGCAAAATAATACAGGATTGACGCGTAAAAAAGCAACCCCTGGTCTGCTGACTGAGATGACGCGCCCCGGCGAGGCGGCGAACCTGATCAAAAAGTTTGGTTTTTTTTCTAAGTGGGGTATTGAAAATTTGGTTGTAAGAATCCTGATGTTGAGGTATCTTCGTTCCGGATATAAGGTTATTTTCCCGACTGATTCCAGATAACACAACCAAACTTGAGTGTTATCTGGAATGAGTCCGGATAATATACGAATTTTGAGTGTTATCCCGAATGGTTCGGGATAATCACAAGTTAGGCAGTAAAAAGAATGATCGAACTTAGTGAAAATGTGTGGAGACAGCTTGAACATGCTTATGGTGAAGCCTCTGATATACCTAGCTTGCTTAAGCAATTATCTGAATATCCAGTTTATGAGTCCTATAAATCAGAACCCTATTTTTCATTGTGGAGTGCTCTATGTCACCAAGGGGATGTCTATTCTGCCTCATATGCAGCAGTTCCCCATATAGTTCGCTTGCTAGTTCAAAATCCAGACAGAGCAACAGTCGATTATGTTTTATTACCTATCTGTATCGAAATAGCCAGATTGAATGGAAATGGCCCAGAAATTAACACTGAAGTAGAAGAAAGCTACTTCTCATCGCTGAAGGAAATAATACAAATCATGCCACAAGTAAGTGTACGTGATGAAGGCGATGTAAGGGTATTGGCAGCAGCAGTAGCTGTTGTAAATGGCAATGCTAGTCTAGGTGATGCAATACTGGAATTATCCAATGATGTGCTAGAGGAATTCTCAGAATGGTTCTACTCAAGGTAATGCCTAACAATAACCTCAACACGGACTCTGCATTCCGCGGCGCCTTTTGTGGCTCCATTGCATTCTGCCACAAAAGCCACCGCTCCATGCAGAGCCGGTTAGGTTGGTGTTGGGTTGCTTCTTGTGAAATCAAACACAACAATAATGAAACGATGAAAATATTTTTCTCTATTTTATTTTTGACTCTCTTTTCAACTCTGGCTTTCGCTCAAGAAACGAAAAGTCAAAGCGATACTGTTATCGTCGCTGGAAAAGGTTGGGGCAAAGTTCAAGTTGACGCTAACCGAAAAGATGTCGAAGCAATTCTTGGCAAGGGCGAAGGCAGTGAAGGCTCTGAATATCTCGACGGAGTTTATTTCCGAGAATATCCCGAAATGGGAATTCAAGTTTCTTATACTCACAAACAAAATAAAGTTGTTGCTATCTTTTTCTACAATAAGCAACATCGCTACGAAAATATGACAACAGCTCCGGTCAAGACAAACAAAGGCATTGATTGGAGCGCAAATTACAAACAGGTTAAGAAAGCCTACGGAAAACCGAAGGAAAATTATAGCGGCGACGGTTGGCGGCGCGTAGTATATGAAGGCATTGATTTTCGTTTTGAAAATGATGTAATGGTAAGAATCGGTATTCCGGGAAGATAGTCATTTTTCAGAAAGGTGTGTGAATGCAACGGACAACCCAACAAATCAATGGACGCGAGGCGAAACAGCGTGCCTCTTAAAAACATACTTTATTAATGTGAATCAAGGGTAGAAATTTGGCACCTAAAATCAACAACTTACAGAGCCGATTTTGACCAACTTAAAACTTGGAAATTTGTAAGTGCTTTATTTTCAATAAGGGTAATTTTCTACCCTTGATTCACATTTTATTACTTGTTGAGTTGTGCGTTGCCGGTTTCGCCCGCGTCATCTCAACCGTTGTCAGGCGGCGCTATTGGGGGAGGCAAAATGAGTTTCGAGTCGGTACAACTAAAGACGAAGTACGATTATCTCGCACCGGACAAGTCGGAGATCTACCTGCTGGCAGAGGGTTCTAAGGGAAACCTATGCCAATGCATTCTGCCCGTTGGCGCGACATCGCTGCCAGTTGCACATAAGACAGTCGAGGAACTTTGGTTCTTTCTCGAAGGTCGCGGAGAGGTTTACCGGGAGGGAATAAACAATGATGAACCCACACCTGTATCACCGGGAACCAGCCTTGTCATACCTACTGGAAAGGCGTTTCAGTTTCGCAACACCGGCGACGTTCCGCTGAGATTCATGATAGTTACGATGCCGCCTTGGCCCGGAGAGACAGAGGCCATTACCGATGTGAAAGGTAAATGGTGAGAGTGCCGCCGGTTGCCGTACGCTATTGCTTTGGTCTTTCCGGCCGATCTGCGGCCAAGAGAGCGGCGGTTTTGTCAGTTGCTCTGTATGAGCCGACCACTCTCGTCCAGCTGATCGTTGCACATAATTTGTTATAAGCATGCGGCGACGGCGGCCTAAATCATTATGCGTTTTAAGGCAGAAACTTTCTGGTGGGGGGCGGCGGTTTCATCTGGGGCGGGGTTATCGCATTCGGTTCGCTTGTCGTGGCCGGCGCAGGTCACGGATGGGTGTCGGCCTTGCCCTTCGGGATTCTCGCCGTGTTCACAACGCCATTGGCCACCACGAACGCGATGGCAACACAGCTTTTCTTTAAAATCTTGTTCCGTTAAATTATGAATCGTATTTGGTTTCGCCACACTTCATCTCGGTCGTTGGGCAATTCGTGCTCTTTGTTGCGAAGAACTCAAAAAAGATTTAAGAAAAGCGCCTTCGCCTGCAAAAACCGCACAGAAATAGAAATCTATCCGTTCATTTTAGACCCGCTCCATTATCCTCAGAGATTTTGAGAATTCTTGATAAAACCACGGCTTTGAGATATGGTCGTTGCAAATTCAAAGTGATTATTTCGAATTATTCGGGAAATTTGAGCCTTATCAGGAAAGATTATGCGCCGAATGATCTTGATCGGAATCTGCCATCGAAGGGGAAAGCCATGACACAAGAAAAATTTGATCCGGAAGAAGTAGCACAGTTTGAGAACGCCACCTGGTCCAGATGCGCTCCGATCTATATGGATGGATTCGGGGCGCTGGTCAAAGAGGCGATCGGGCCCTTGTTGGACGCCGTCAAGATCGGCAAAGGAGATCGGGTTCTTGACGTGGGAACCGGCCCCGGTCTTGTCGCGGAGAAGGCGGCGGAGAGTGGAGCCGACGTGGTCGGCATCGATTTCTCCGAAGCGATGGTGGCGGAGGCCCGTCGGCTCCATCCCGATCTGAGGTTTGAAGAGGCGACGGCGGATTCTCTGCCTTTCGACGACGGAGAGTTCGACGCGGTTGTGGGCAACTTCGTGTTTCATCATCTGGGAAAACCCGCTCAGGCTCTCGGCGAGGCGTTCAGGGTGTTGCGCGAAGGCGGCAGGTTGGCGTTCACGGTCTGGGCGGACCTCTCCAAACTTGAGGCGTTTGGCCTGTTCTTTGCCGCCGTCGAGGAACACGTCGGATCGGCGGACCTTCCCCACGGGCCTTTGTTCGGGGTCAGCGACTTCGATGTTTTCCACCGGATGGTTCGGGATGCCGGTTTTGGCGATTCCTCGGTGCGGGAACTGCCGATTGCCTGGCGGACATCTTCGCTTGAACCGTACCTCGCGTCCTTTGTCCACTGGGCAAACCTGTCCGCTTTTCCCGGGGAGATTCGCGACGCCATCGAGGCCACCGTGCGGAAATCCGCCGAGGCGTACCGGTCGGGAGAAGTCTTCGTTCTGCCGAATCCCGCGATCCTCGTCTCGGCGGTGAAATAAGTCCTCGGGCCATCTCAATAAAATCGATACATGTCGCGGTAACGACATAATCAGAAAATCAGTACGTGGAGCGGTAGCGACATGGTCAGATCGGTTTAACGCCGTTAAAAAATGACTTGATTTCAAACGTCGCAAAAAGTCATAATAAAACCGGATCGAAAATAACTTCCCGAAAAAAGCTTTTTGTCGAAATAAAAAATCGAGGTCGCCTATGTCGCCGCATCTCCTGAAGCATATACGGAATTTCAGCATCGCGCTGTTTTGTCTATTGATTTTTTCCGGCCTGTCGGTCGTCAGAGCGCAACAGAGCGAGCCGGTATATACCGATTCACTGCAAAACGGCTGGGAAAACTGGAGTTGGGCGCAGGTCAATCTCAGCAATGCCAATCCGGCTCACGGCGGAAGCGCCTCGGCGAGCGTCACCCCGGGCGCGTGGCAGGCGTTTTACCTGCATCACGCCTCTTTTTCGACCTCCAATTACACAGCCGTCTCGTTCTGGGTTAACGGCGGAACCGTCGGCGGACAACTGCTTCAGATCAACGCCACGACCGGCGGCAATCCGCTGGCGGCCGTCAACCTGTCGCCGCTGGCGGCCAATTCCTGGCAACAGGTTACCGTTCAGCTTTCCGCTCTCGGTCTGGGCGCCGGGGCGATGATGGACGGATTCTGGATTCAGGACCGGACGGGCGGAGCGCAACCCGTGTTTTACATCGACGATATTTCGCTGATCGGCGGCGATCCGCCGTCCGGCGGGCCGGTGGCGATCCAGATCGACGCCGCGGCCAATCGTCATCCGATCAATCCTCTGATCTACGGGACGGCCTACGCGACGACGGCGCAACTCATCGATCTGAACGCGCCTTTGAACCGCGAAGGCGGAAATAATACGACTCGCTACAACTGGCAACTCAACGCCGACAACCGGGCCAACGACTGGTATTTCGAAAGCATTGCGTTCGCCAACACGCCGGGCGAGGTGGGCGACACCTTTATTCAGAACGCCCGCAACGGAAACGCCGAACCGATGCTGACCATTCCGATCATCGACTGGATCGCCAAGGTCGGACCCAACCGGGAAAAACTCTCTTCTTTTTCGATCAGCAAATACGGTGCGCAGACCGGCAACGACTGGCAATGGTTTCCCGACGCCGGCAATGGCGTTCGAACCAACGGACAGTTCGTTACAGGCAACGACAAAACGGACGCCAACGTGCCGAATTCGGTCGCTTTTCAGCAGGGCTGGGTCGATCATCTGATCAACATCTGGGGAACCTCCGGCGCCGGAGGTCTGAAATATTACATTCTCGACAACGAACATTCGATCTGGTTTTCGACCCACCGCGACGTTCAGCCCACAGGGCCGACGATGGACGAAACGTTCGCCCGGATGCGCGATTACGCCGCGATGATCAAGGGGCGCGATCCCAACGCTTTGATCGTCGGGCCGGAAGAGTGGGGCTGGGGCGGTTATCTTTATTCGGGTTACGATCAATGGTTTGCGCCCAATAACAACTGGACCTACCCGGACCGGGCGGCGCACGGCAACATGGATTATATGCCGTGGATGCTTCAGCAGTTCAAGAATTACGAGCAGACCAACGGTCGGCGTCTGCTCGACGTTTTCACATTGCATTATTACCCGCAGGGAGGCGAATTCAATGAGGACGTTTCGACCTCGATGCAACTCAGGCGCAACCGTTCGACCCGCTCGCTCTGGGACCCGAATTACGTGGATGAAAGCTGGATCAACACGCAGGTCAAACTCATTCCGCGGATGAAGGGCTGGGTCGCACAGTTTTATCCGAACACCAAGATCGGCCTGACCGAATACAACTGGGGAGCCGAGAATCACATCAACGGGGCGACCACGCAGGCCGATATTTACGGCATTTTAGGCCGCGAGGGGATGGACATGGCGACGCGCTGGACGACGCCCGACGCTTCGACGCCGACTTACAAGGCGATGAAGATGTACCGCAATTACGACGGACAGAACCGCGGGTTCGGCGATGAGAGCGTTTCGGTCGGCGTTCCCGATCCGGACGAGGTTTCGGCCTTTGCGGCGGTGCGATCGGGCGACGGCGCACTGACCGTGATGGTCGTCAACAAGATCGCTTCTTCTTCTGCGGCGACGATCGGTCTTTCCAATTTCGCCGATGACGGCACGGCCCAGGTCTGGCAGTTGACCGCGGCCAACCAGATCAACCGCCTGGCCGATGTCGGGGTTTCAAACGATCAGATCAGCTACGATCTTCCGGCGCAGAGCATCACCTTGTTCGTCATCGGGGCCGAACAGATCGCCGCTCCGTCCGCTCTTTCGGGCGAAAGGGTCGCCGACAGCATCCGTTTGAGCTGGCAGGACAATTCTTCGGACGAAGACGGCTTCGTCATCGAACGCGCTTTGGGGGCGAGCGGGAATTTCGTCGAGATCTTCCGAACCGGAGCCAACCGGACGAGTTTCCGCCGTCTGGTCAAATTCGGCGATTACACCTACCGCATCCGCACCCTGCGCGGCGGATCGCTCTCGGGGCCTTCGAACACGGTTTATCTGGGAAGAAACTAATCCGTATTTAAAAATAAAACCGCGCGAAATAATAAAGGATCGGTGCGTTGAACAAAAGGCTGTCGAGTCTGTCCAACAGACCACCGTGGCCGGGGAGGATATTGGCCGCGTCCTTAGTGCCCGCGCCGCGTTTGATGGCGCTTTCGGCCAGATCGCCGCCGACGCCGATGAGGGCCATTACGACGGCCAGCGGAACCGAGAATTTGTAAGGCAATTCGGCAAAAAATAAAAGCGTGGAAAGGGCGGCGAAACCGGCGGCCAGAAGAATTCCGCCGATAAATCCCTCCCAGGTCTTATTGGGCGAAACTTTCGGAATGAGTTTGCGTTTGCCGATCCCTTTGCCGATGAAATACGCCCCGACGTCCGAACCCATCACGACCAGAAAAAAATAACCGAGCAGTTTGGTCGAAAGATTCGGAATGAACGATTCTTCAAATCCGAGCCGCATCGAAACCAGAAATCCTCCCAGAAAGACGACGTAAAGAACGCCCGTAATGGTAACCCCGATGCCGGTCAGCATTTTGGAGAAATCCTTCTGAAAACGAAAGGTCTGGGTGATAAAAGTAAAAATGATAAAAGCCGCCACGGTCAGCAGGAGCAGGTCGGGCGCTTTGGCCGGAGCGTCGAACAAAAAGGCGACGAAGAGTGCGGCTCCGCCCAGAAAAGCCACCGAGGCGTCGGCTTTCAGTTCGCGTTTTTTGGTCATCGTGAAGAATTCGAACAAACCGGCCACGAAGGCGGCGGCGGCCAAAAGTACAAAAAGCCAATTCGTCTGCCAGTACTGCGGCAAAAAGCGGGGCAAAACGATCGACAGGATCAGGACCGGAAGCGCAACCAGCGCGGTTAAGAGTCTGTTTTTCATTTGGTTTATAGTTAAGTACTTTGTAATCTAAATTTATTAACAATAACTTCAGTTCGACATAAGCCATCGAAGATGGCAACATTATTCCCCGCTTCGCCGCCCATAACGCTGAGTTTTCGGGAACGGTTTAGCGATTTATTCCGAGCCATTGAAAATGACGGCATAAAAGACATTTCGCCATTTTCAATGGCTTTATCAAGCATTATGGCGATTTTCCCCACGATTAACATCGTGGGCTACAAATATGACGTCGGTTTCACCGACTAAATTCGATTTTCTTATGTCGAATTGACGTTAACAATATATTTAGCCGCCGAGAACACCGAGAACACCGAGGAATTTTTTGTCGATCAAACGATTTGTCTCTGAGCTCTCGGTGCTCTCGGTGGCTAATAATAAAAAAACCTAAGTTACAGAATATTAAGGTTAATGGTTCTTTTTGCCTTTAACGAGTCTAAGGATCAGAACAAAAGGGGATGATTTAGACAATACCCATCAACGATTAACTGGCAACGGTTTTTATTCCGCCAAAGCGGCGGTCGCGTTTTTGAAATTCTAAAATGGCCTCGAAGATCTCGGGGCGGCGAAAATCCGGAAAAAGCGTGGGCGTGACGTAGATTTCGCTGTAGGCGATCTGCCACAAAAGAAAATTGGATATTCGCATCTCTCCGCTCGTCCGGATCATCAGATCGACTTCCGGAAGTCCGTAAGTGTAAAGATTCCGCTCGATGTCGTCTTCGCCGAAACTTTCGATCGGACGACCGTTTTCGCTTATTTGTCTGAAAGCCTTGCGGCAGGCTTCGACGATCTCCGCCCGGGCTCCGTAATTGAGCGCTATGCTGACGATCGTTCCGGTGTTGCCGGCGGTCTTTTCCATCGCGCCCGCCAGTTCTTTTTGAATGTCCTCGTCCAGCCGTTCCAATTTTCCGATCGCCTGAAAGCGGATGTTGTTTTTGTGAACGGTGTTAAGCTCCTTGCGCATGTAATGTTTGAGCATCTGCATCAGGCCGGATACCTCGGCCTCGGGGCGTTTCCAGTTCTCGGTCGAAAATGCAAAGAGCGTAACGGCTCTGATCCGGAGGCGGGCGCAGGTGTCGAGAATGGCTCGCACCGATTCGGCTCCGGCCTTGTGTCCGAAAAGACGGGGTTTCCCGCGCTTCTTCGCCCAGCGCCCGTTCCCGTCCATAATGACGGCGATATGTTCGGGCAGGCGCTCCAAATCGATCCGTTCGAGCAATTCGGCTTCCGGAGAATTCGGTTTGATGACTTTGGCGAAATTTTTGTGCATTTTTTTTATAGTGATGGGTGATAGGTGATGGGTGATAGGTAGAATTTTGAATTAAGAGTTTTTGATCATTAGTTCGAAATTCCCGATAAATAATTCATCCCATCACCTATCACCCATCACCTATCACCTTCTTCTCGACGGCAACCACCGCCTCGCGGTTGATCGGGCCGTAAATGTGCGGATAGATCTCACCTCCGGTCGAGGGTTCCTCGACCAGTTTCGATGTTAACTTATCGGTTTCGATCTCCAAAATCAAAACTTCCGGAACCCCCTTGTAATATCGGTCCAGAACAACGGCGATCTGGGAGGCGAAACTGCAATGAATAAAACCCTCCGCCCGAAGGCTGGCGGCTTCGTAAAACTCTTCATTTTGGAGTTTGTCCCAAATTTCGGGCAGGACGATGTGATAGATTTTCATTAGTAAAAAACTTGCAAAAGGGTCAGACCGTTGGGCGGCGCGGTTATTCCGGCCAGGTCGCGGTCGCCGCTGATGATGGCAGTTTGAATTGTATCAGAATCCTTTTCCCCGCGCCCGACTTCGAGCATGGTTCCGACGATCGACCGGACCATATAGCGCAAAAAGCCGTCGCCCGTGATCCGGAATTCGATGAGCGAGGCCTGCGCGCGCGCATCCCAGCTCGATTCGATGGTAAATTCCGTCAACGTCCTGACGCGAGTGTTGGAATCGGAATTGGCCGATGAAAAGGCGGTCCAATCGTGTTTGCCGAGAAAGAGCCGGGCCGTTTCGTTCATCCGGACGACGTCCAAAGGCCGGGTTTCGTGATGAGCGTAACGCGACCAGAAGGGCGAGATGACCGGGGCGTTGATGACCCGATAGAGATAGGTTTTGCCTTTGGCCGAAAACCGGGCGTGAAAATCGTCCGAGACCCGTTCGACCTGAAGGATGCGGACGTCCTGCCAGAGATTGCCGTTGATGGCGCTGCGCAGTTTATCGGGCGTGAAGTTTTTGTTCAGTTTGACGTTGGCGACCTGACCCTCGGCGTGAACCCCGGCGTCGGTCCGCCCCGAACCGTTGACGCCGACCGGAGAGTCTTCCAAAAGCCCGGCGACTCTTTCCAGTTCGCCCTGCACGGTCCGCTGATTCTCCTGCACCTGCCAGCCGTGAAAATCCGTTCCGTCGTATTGTATTAAAAGTTTATAGTTCATTCATCCACTCGTTGAATCTTCCTGCAAAACGCCGCGGCGCTTCCCGGTTCATCCGAAAATAAAGGGCGGGTTCGATCAATTCAAGTTCCATCAGAAGAAATTCATCGGCCGAAGCGTCGCGGACCAGATCGACTCTGGCGTAAAGCGGCGTCGGTTCGATGAAATTGAAAATTCTGTCTCCGGCTTCGAGCAATTTTTTTTCCGGATCAATTGCCGTGATGATCCCGCCGAACTCCTCCTGAACGCGAAAGTCTTTCGGTTTGGGGGTTTTCAAAATTGCGTGGCTCAATTCGCCGCCGAAGTAAAAAAGCGAGAACTCGCCCTCGGCCACGATGTTTTTCATAAACGGTTGAACCATAAAGGGGCGGTCGCGGAAAATCTCGGTCAGTTCCGGCCAGAAGTCGCGCAGTCGGTAGGTGTCCTCGGCCGTCGCGCTGATGGTCGGTTTGACGATTATCTCCTCGGCTCCGAAATCCTCCAGCCATCTGTCAAAGACTCTCTCGTCGATCGGGAAGTTTCCCCAGACGGTCGGGACGATCGGCGCACCTTTTTCCTCCAGTTCCCGCAGATAGGTTTTGCTCAGATTCCATTGAACTGTTTCGAGCGGGTTGGCCAACCGGGCCGATGATCGTTCGATCCTCTCAAGGACCCGCAGAAATTCTTCCGGCGCTCTTTGATAATCCCACGGCGTGCGGATGATGACGGCCTCGAAATCGTTCCAGTCGATCTTTTGATCGCGCCACGAAACCGTTTCGACCGTCCAGCCGAAATCGTGCAGAGCCGGGATCGCCAGTTCGTCGTCGCTGACGTAGCCTTCGAGCGAATCGGTCGAGAGGAAACAGATTCGATTTCGGGTTTCGGATTTCGGATTTCGGATTCCTCCGTTGTTTTTTTGATCCATCAGATGTTTCGACTGCCGGGTTTGACGGCCTCGGTGCCGCGATGGCACATCGGACAGTCTTCGGGCTTGTAGCTCGGGACGTCCAGATTGGCCAGCGCAACCCGCGTTACCCCGACGTCGGCCCGGCCGTTCGAGCGGTCGATGATCGAAGCCGCGGCCGCGACGTGCGCGCCGTTTTTCTCCAGTGCCACGATGCATTCGCGGGTCGATCCGCCGGTCGTGATGACGTCTTCGACGACCAAGATCCGCTCGCCCTCTTTGACCTTAAACCCGCGTCTGAGGGTCATAACGCCGTTTTCGCGTTCGGTCCAGATAAAACGCAGATTGAGCGCCCGGGCCGTTTCGTAGCCGATGATCAGCCCGCCGATGGCCGGCGAAGCGACCGTTTCGAACCGTTCGGCGGCGAATTTTTCGCCGATCGCCCGCCCGAATTCGGCTGCGTCATACGGGTACTGCAATGACAGCGCGCATTGCAGATATTTGGGGCTGTGCAGTCCGCTCGACAAAATAAAATGGCCTTCGAGGAGCGCATTGGTATCTCTGAAATGTTCTAAGATTTTTTCGGGATTCATCAAGATTATTAAAGTATATTCTCTTAAATTCGCGCAAGTTGCTGAAACGAACTTGCCATTTGTCATTTGTGAGTTAAAATCAAATAGAAATATGCGGCCTTATCCGAACCTAATTTCTGATTCATTACTGATTGGCGAAACCATTGAATTACTTCGGTCATTGGGCGGACGCGCCTCGGCCGTCAAGATCGTCGATTATGTGATGAAGATCAATCATCCCGAACCCGGTCTGGCCAAAATGCTGGTTTCCGATCTGGTCGAAACCGATCCCCGGCTTCATCTCAACGATGATATGGTCGAATTGATCTCGCCCAATCACGATTCGCGCAATTTGTTTGAAACCGATTTCGTCGTTTTCGATCTGGAGACGACCGGGGCCAAAGCACCTCCCTGCCGGGTGACCGAGATCGGAGCCTACAGAGTTCGGGGCGGTCGGGTGACCGAGGAATTTCAAACGCTGGTCAATCCGGAAACGCCGATCCCTCTGTTCATCGCTCAATTGACCGGGATCACCGATTCGATGGTCAGAAACGCGCCGAAATTCGGCGAGGTGGCCGACGACTTTCTGGACTTTATCGGCGATTCGGTTCTGGTCGCTCACAACGCCAATTTCGACATGCGTTTCCTAAACCACGAGATCGGAAAGATCTACGCCGATTACCGGGTCGGAAACCCTTATCTTTGCACAGTTAAGCTCTCGCGCCGCTTGGTTCCGAATCTGGTCAATCACCGGCTCAAAACGGTCGCCGATCATTTTTCGGTCCCGCTCGAAAATCATCACCGCGCCAGCGACGACGCCAGGGCCACCGCTCAAATATTCGTCAATCTGCTGGTACAGATGGAGAGTCTGGGAATAAAGGATCTGGCCACGGCCCGAAAATCCCGCTTTTAGAAACCGTTTTGCTGTCGCTCTTCTGATTTTTCCCCAAAGCGCCTCTGCGATTTTAATTCCCGGTTGATTGTTGTAAAATCGCTGATTTGATTTTAAGGAAAGGGATATTTTTATGTCAGACAAAATAAATTTGCCGCCGGTCAACCGGCAAAATCTGGATATCCGCTCGACGCCGCGCGATGAGATGGATCTTTTTTCGCTCGACACTTTTAAGTACGACTACGTCGGCCGCCAGATCTGGATCGATTTCGAGATCCCCGAATTCACGGCCATTTGTCCTTTTTCGGATTTCCCGGATTTCGCCGTCATCAAATTGAAATACGTGCCGAACGAACGCTGTATCGAATTGAAAAGCCTCAAACTCTACATCAATTCCTTTCGCGAGGTGAAGATCTTTCACGAGCATGTGATCAATGTCATTTTGGAAGATTTCATCAAAGCCTGCGATCCTCTGCGGGTCGAGATCGAGGGAGATTTCAACGTCCGGGGAAATATCAAAACGGTCGTCCGGGCCAGTTATCAAAAAAAGTGAGCTTTTGGGAAACCGGTTAAACAAAAAGCGGGAGGCGCGACGAATTCGCGCCTCCCGCTTTTAAGCGTTTTCAATCGGGAAAGCCTTAATGGCTGGTCGAAGACATGACGCTCGGCTGGGTGTCGAGATGTTTGTCGCAGGCTTGTTCGATCAGTTTGTCGATCTTGTCGGAGATCTTGCTCTCTTTGGCCAACCCGGCGTTGGTTACTTCGGACACGATCAGATATTTCGCTTTTTCCAACAGACTCTGTTCGCGGAAAGAGAGTTTTTTCTCGTTGCTCAAAAACGTCAGTTTTTTCAAAACGTCGGCCGCCTCAAAAACATCTCCCGATTGTAATTTCTCGTTGAACTCGCGTGAGCGGACTTTCCAGTCGCTGGAAACATCTTCAAAATCTTTTTCCAGATTATTGATCAGATTCTTAAACTGTTTCTCGGTGATAATCGGCCTCAGACCGACGGCTTCGACATTGGCGGTCGGAACAAAGATCGTCGAATTGTCGCTCAAAACGCGAAGCGCGTAAAAGCTCATCGAATTTCCTCCGATCTTTTTCTTTTCAATATCTTCCACCAGACAAACGCCCTGATTCGGATAGGCGACCTTTTGTCCTACGCTTAGTTCCATAATAATTTTCTCTCCTTAATGTCTTATGTAAAAAAAATGAGACAGGATAATTCGGTTTTGCGCCGAATCATCAACAAGCCAAAATACTGAGGTGTCTGGATTATATCATAAAAAACGGCCTTTTGGAAGAATTGCCCGGAAAAGCCCTTTTCCCGGCAATGGAGGATTCCGGTCCCTTCCGATGCCGTTGAATTTGATCGGACAACGGCGGCGTTGATCTTTCGGGGGATTTGAATGAAACTTTATACCGCCCAAAATTGATCTTCTTGAGAGTTCGAAAAATGCTCAAACCGGATGACAAGTTCGGTCGGCGCATAATTTGTTCGTTGATCGGCACGGGCGGAATGGGACGCGCGTCTCTGGGCGAAGATTCGAAAATCGAAAGACCGGTCGCCTTAAAAGTTCTGTTGCCACACGTCGCCGCCGGTTTTGAAGAGACAAGACGTTTTATTCGCCAGGCCAAAGCGGCCTCCGCGCGCTCAGTAGGCCCGCTATTCTGACGATCTGTGAGATCGGCCGGATCGTTGATCCGCGTTACATCGCTTCGGAATTTGTCGAAGGCGAAACCTTAAATCAGATTCAAAACAAGGCAAAGATTTATCGGAGATTTTTCGGCAGTTCGATCGAAAAGGTCGAACCTTTGCCGATGTCGGATCTGACCGTAACTTCGCCGCCGTGGAGGCGGGCCAGATGTTTGACGATGGCCAGACCGAGGCCGGTCCCGCCGATCTCGCGGCTGCGGGCGCGGTCGGCCCGGTAGAACCTTTCGAAGATCCGCTGGAGATGTTCCCCGGAAATGCCCTCGCCGGTGTCGGTTACCGAGATCGAATCCTTGATCCCGTTTTGCGCGTAGCTGACCGTTACGCTTCCGCCCCGCCGGTTGAATTTGATGGCGTTGTCGATCAGATTGGCCAGCATCTGTTCCAATCGCATGACGTCGGCGAAAACCTGAACATCAGCCTTGACCTCATTGACCAGATCGATCTCCCTCTCCTCGGCCTTGGTCGAAAGATTGGTAAAGGTTTCGTCGATGTGCGGGGCGAGAGTGACCTTTTTTATCTCGATCTTGATCTTGCCCGATTCGATCGACGAAAGTTCTAAAATGTCGTCGATCAGATGATGCATCCGTTCGGCGTTCTTGCGGATCACGTTGAGGAACCTTTGATTGTTCTTTTTGTCGTCGATGGCGCCGTCCTCCAGCGTTTCGACGAAGGCCAGAATTGATGTCAAAGGCGTCCTCAGTTCGTGCGAGATATTGGAGAGAAATTCCTGCCTGACCTTTTCCAGATGCTCGATCTTGGTGATGTCGTAAAAAACCCCGACCGCGCTCTTGTTGTTGTCGATCTCGATCGGGGCGATGTGAACGTCGTATTTGCGCCGGTCGACACCGGGAATTTCCAGCGTCAGGTCGGAGGATTTCTCTTCTTCGAGAGCCTGCCGGAACGCTTCGTGAAGACTAAGATCGCGGATCACCTCGCTCAAACGCTTGTTTTCAAGAGCCCCGTTCTGACGGGCAAAAGCCTGATAGGCTGCCGAGTTGGAGGTCAGGACGCGGGTATTGGCTCCGACAACTATCACGCCCTCGCGCATCGTTTCGAGGATCTTGCTCAGGATCGGGAGGGAAAGTTCCTTCTTCTCCTCCGTTTCCGAAAACCATGAATCTAAGAAGCTCATTTAAATTCGATAAAGCGATACCCGACACCGACGACAGTTTCGATGCAGGTTCCGCAATCGCCCAGTTTTTGACGCAGTCGCCGGATGTGAACGTCGAGCGTTCGGGTATCTCCGAAATAGCTGTAGCCCCAGACATTGTCGAGCAGTTGCTGACGGGTGGCGACCCGGCCGACGTTTTTGACCAGATGCGTCAGCAGGGCGAATTCCTTGCGCGTCAGTTTGACGTTTTCTTCTTCGCACGAAACCCGCATATCGGCAAAATCGATGGCCAGTTTTTCATCTTCGTAAAACTTGACCGTGTCCTTGTCGACCCGGCGCAGAACGGCCCGAACGCGGGCGACCACCTCCTTGACCGAAAAAGGCTTGACGATGTAATCGTCGGCGCCGATGTCGAGTCCGGCGATCCGGTCGGTCTCGGCCGCCTTGGCCGTCAGCATGATGATCGGCGTTTTTTCCGTCAACGGTTCGCGCCTGAGTCTCCGGCACAGTTCCATTCCGCTCATTCCCGGCAACATCAGATCGAGGATGATCAGCGTCGGCGGGTGCTTTTCGTCGAGCGCGAGGCGGAGGCCCTTTTCACCCGATTCGGCGATCACCGGACGAAACCCTTCGCGCTTAAAATTGTAATGCAAACTCTCGGCAATGTCGGCGTCGTCTTCGATTATCAAAATTTGTTGCAACATAAATTCATTTTGGATTTTGGATTTTGGATTTGGGATTGCGGATTTCAAGTAAAAAATCCGCAATCCCAAATCCAAAATCCGAAATCTACATGTGTTTAATAAAAACGGCCTCCTTCATATAAACTGTGAGTTCGCAAATGTTTTTGACGTAATCGCCGATCCGCTCCAGATGTTTGGCGACAAACAGAAAGCGCGCCAGCCGGGCCGATTGGCTGGCGTCTTGCGACATTGTTCTCATCCACTCCTGCACCAGATTATTATACAACCGATCGACTTCCTCATCCTTGGCGATCAGCAGCCGCGCTTTTCCGGAATCGCTTTCGGTAAACGTGTCGAGCGCGGTTTGGAGCATGACCAACGTTATCCCGGCCATTTCGTCGAGTTTGCCGTAACATCTCAGTTCCGGTTCGTCGTTCAGGAGAAGAGCCGTCCGGGCGATGCTGACGGCGTGGTCGGCGATCCGATCCAGAATCGGCATCAGTTTGATGATCGCGATCGCGATCCGCAGGTCGTCCTCAACGGGGCGTTGAACCGCCAACACTTCGATTCCCAGCTGATCGATCTCAATTTTCAGACGTTTGATTACCCGATCGTGTTCAAGCACCCGACCGACCGTCGGGCTGTCCCGTTTAATGAGAGCGTACAATGAACGCTGTAAAGCAAGCTCAACCTCCCCTCCCATTAACAACAAACGATCTCGTAATCTATTCAATTCGCGCTCCCGTGATTTTCAATGTTCCGGTCAGTTGGAAGTACGGAACAAAGCTTACGTAAAGAACCCTTTTACAGATCATAAGTCAGATTAGGTGCGGGGTTTAAATTGGATATGAACAAAATGTTAAATAAATGTTAAATCAGAAGGTTGGCGGCGTGAGAAAGGGGAAAAATTTCAGCTTTCAAATTTGAAATATGGGAGAAATCCAAAATCCAAAATCTAAAACCCAAAATCGCTACAGTTGTTTCGGCCGCAGGAACTCCCGCAGGCGGCCGCTTCCCGGAGCGATCTCGCTCCAGTCGGAGATTTCCAGATCGATCACCGCCAGGGACGCCGTCGGCATCGTTTCGAACCGTCCGGTCAAAACCCGAACGGCATTTTCAAATGTCGGATTATGACCGACCAGCAAGGCCGAGGCGAAGCCGTCGTCCAATTCGGAGGCGATCTCCAGAATCTCCGATGTGGCGGCGCCGTAAATCCTCTGGTCAAAACGGATTTCGGCGTCCAGATCGGCGGCTTTTTTAACCAGAAAGGCCGTCTGTTTGGCGCGCTCGGCCGGGGAGCTGATGATGGTTTGCGGGAGAAATTCGCTGTCCCGCATCGTTTTGCCCATCAACGGTGCGGCCTTTTCGCCGCGCTCGTTCAAGGGGCGTTGAAAGTCCGAAAAATTGGGATTATCCCAGCTCGATTTGGCGTGGCGAAGCAGATAAAGCGTTTTCATAGATTATTTCCCGGCTATTTCCCTTAAAATGATCCGCCGCGGCCGGCCGATGGCTTTGAGCGTCGAATAAACCTTTTTCCTGACGGATTTTTTCCGGGGACCGGAAAGAAGAAAATCCGTGATTGATACTATACCAACCAGTTCTTCGTTTTTTCCAACTACGGGCAGGCGTTTGACCTGATTTTTGCGCATTTTTTTGAGAGCCTTGGTGATTCGGTCGGCGGAGCGGCATTTGATCACCCGGTGGCCGAGAAGCGATTTGACTCTGATCTCGGATGCTTTTTTGTCGCCGTCGGCGACGGCCAGGCAAATATCGCGATCGGTGATCATCCCGATAACTTTTTGTTCGTCATCAACAACCGGAATGACGCCGCAATCGCGCCGGTGCATCGCCCCGGCGACCTCGGTCAAACTGTCCTCGGCCCGGCAGGTGGCGACCTCGGTTTTCATTAATTTTTTGACTTTCATAAAAAACCCGTTAGAAATTTATTTGTGATTTGTTTATTATCTCTTAAAAGATGAAAACACAAAAACTCGCAGCCATAGATATTGGTTCGAATTCGCTCAAACTCGTTATTATCGAGGCCGCCGCGAGCGACTCTTTCACGGTCATCTTGCAGGAAAGAGAGCGCGTTCGACTCGGCCATGAGACTCTTCGAACTCATCATCTGTCGGATGAGGCGATCGATCTTTCGGCCGAAGCGATCGCCCGGTTTCGTTCGATCGCCGAAAGCCGCGAGGTGGACGCCATCATCGCCGTGGCCACGGCTTCGGTCAGAAGCGCCAAAAACTCCGCCCGCTTTGTCAGCGAGATCAAACGCCGGACGGGGATCACGGTCGAGGTTTTGTCCTCGGTCGAAGAGGCGCGTTTGATCGGCATCGCGGTGGCGCAAAACCTCGGAATGGAAAAAAACGGATCGCTCCTTAATATCGACATCGGCGGCGGTTCGACCGAGATCTCGCTGATGAAAGACGGCGAGCCTTACAAACTTTTCTCTTTGAAACTCGGGGCGGTCGGGCTGACGGAGAAATTTCTGCTGAGCGATCCGCCCGACAAAAATGAGATCAAAAGGGTGCGCCGCGAGATCAAATTCGCGCTGGAGAGACCTTTGCGCAAGATCGGCGCCGGGGCTTCGTGGCAGGCTTCGACCGGGACCTCCGGGACCATTCTCAATCTGGGAAGTCTGCTCAATTTTCAGGGTGAGGGCGTCGAGATCATCGATCCGAAGATCGAACTGACAAAACTCAGGGCTTTGAACAAAACCATTTCCCGGATGACGCTCGAAAGCCGCATCGGTCTGCCCATCATCAGCCCCCAGCGGGCCGAGGTGATCGTCGCCGGCGGGCTGATCCTCGAAGGCGTGATGCACGCTTTCGGGGTCGAAACCCTGCAACCTTGCACTTACGCTCTGAGGGAAGGGGTCATCATCGACTATCTGCGCGAGATCGAGGCCGAGGCTCTGCCGCCGGTGCCCGATGTCGAGGACATCAAACTGCGCGACATTTTCGCCATCGGCCGCCGGTACGGTTACGAAGAAAGACACGCTCTTCAGGTGGCCGGGCTGGCCGAGAAGATCTTCGACGCATTGGCGCCGATTTACGATCTCAGACGCCACGGCCGGATCTTCCTGTCGGCGGCCGCTCTTTTGCACGATGTCGGTTATCACATCTCGCACGAATCGCATCACAAGCATTCGCTTTATCTGATCAAGCATTCGGAGATAACCGGCTTTTCCGAATCGGAAAAAACGATCATCGGCAATATCGCCCGGTATCACCGGGGCGCTCTGCCGAAGGAAAAACATCTCGATTTTATGGCGTTAAGCGGCAAGGACCGCCGTCTGGTCAGCCGTCTCGGGGCCATTCTGCGGCTGGCCGACGCGCTCGACCGGGGTTATGAAAATCACGTTCGGGACGTGGAGTTCAAGCCCGAAGGGGAAAACCTTTACCTCAAGCTGATCAGCGATCAGGACTGCCGGATCGAATATCAGGCGATCGAAAAAAAGAAGGATCTTTTTGAGAAAGCCTTTGACTGTCGCCTGATCCCGCTCCATAACGCCGGCAAAACCCGGGCGTCGGCCAGACTTTGACGGGGTTGAAAAAAGAGATCAGGTGAGGTTTTTTCGTTCCGGGGGAGGATCTCAGATTTTTCAAAAACCCTACGGCTTTATCAAATAAAAATGCAGGAGAAAAATTATGTGGAAGGATTTTAAAGAATTTATCGCCCGTGGCAATTTGATGGATCTGGCCATCGGTTTTATCATGGGCGCGGCTTTTTCGACCGTCGTCAAATCATTTACCGAAGGGCTGATCATGCCGATCGTCGGAATGATAACCGGCGGCGATGATCTCAAAGCCAAGTTCATCGACCTGAGCGGAAAGCTTTCCTCGGGAGCGTCGGCCGAACAGATCGAAGCGGCCAAAAAAGCGGGCGAACCGCTTTTGATGTACGGACAGTTCATCAGCGACATGATCAATTTCCTGATCGTCGCCGTCCTGATGTTCTTTTTGGCGCGTTACACCATAAAACTGTTCAAAGGATTGGAGGCCGCCCCGGCCGGACCGAGCGCCGAAGAACAACTCCTGACCGAGATCCGGGATATTTTGAAGGAGAAGAAGTAAGCAGTGAGCGGTGAGCAGTGATGGGTGATAAGTGATGGGTGATGGGTAATAAAGAGAAGTCTGAATTCTGTTTACCCATCACCTATCACCCATCACCCCATTTAACAGCTATCTCACCGCTTGTTCCCTCTACGGCGAAACATACTTGACCCCGTCGAGCAGGGCCAGATCGGCCAGTTTTTCGATCGCTATCCGGCCGACCACCTGAACGTCTGCCTGGCGTTCGATCTCAAGGCCTGCCTTCTTCAGCTCGTCGATCGCTTCCGGCGTGTTCTCGGCCAGAATGACCTGTACCTCGGCTTTCCCTTTATAGATGAAATTGGCCTCATTGGGCGTCGGTTTGGTGTCGCCCTTGTCGAGGCGTTCGACCAGATCGTAGAGCCAGAAATGCAGTTTTTGCCGCAGAAGCAGTTTGCGTTTGATGGCCGGCGTCAACTCGACGCGCATCTTGTCGAGCGAGATCGTCACGTTCTCCTTGTCGATGAAGTTATAGACGATGACGCCCGTCATCCTCAGCGATTCACCCTGGAAGGTCGGCGGCGTGAACTTGGAATGATTGGCGGCCGTTTCCGCCGGTTTTCTCAGGATCTCGCTGCCGCTGACGGCTTTTGCTCCCGAGATCTCTCCCTTGAGATCGACGGCGATCTCGACGTTGACCACCGCATCCTTTTTGCTCCAGGTTCCTTTTTGCGGGATCTGGGGTTTTTCCAGATTGGCCACACTGCTGGTGATTATGTCATCATCATCGCCGCTTTCGGGCCTGAGTTTTTCGGAATGGAAATTCTTTACTTCCGTTCCGTCAACGACGAAGACGTCTTCCGCTCCGCTGGCTCCATCAACCGATAAACCGGGAGATAAGGTAAGCAGACTTGAAAAGTTTCTTCCGTTTGCCGGAAGCGAATTGATCTGAGCGGAAGGAAAATTATTTCCGATCGAGGCATTAGAAGTATTTACAACCGACGGACTGGCTGCCGAAACCGTCACGACACTTTGCGCCGAGCGGTTTCCGCTTACCGAACCTTGACCTTTAAGTTCAAAGTTTTTATTCGTAATGTAAGAAACATCGCCGTTCAACCATCCTCCAAAGATTTTTTCCCGCGAAACCCCTTCCGGCATTTCGACCGGAACCTCGATCTTAACGGGCTGACCGTCGCGGTTGACGACTCTTTCCTCGACGGCGACGAACGAGGTGAACTGCGTCATCAGGCGGAATTCCAGACCGATATTGGTGATCGCATCATTGATCTCTTGCCGGGCTTTTTCGTCCTCGTCCTTTTGATAGCCTTTTGATGTCAACTCGTCGATCCTTTTCCGCGCCCAGAGCGTCGCCAGCGAATCGTGGCGGCTTTCCGCTTCGGGGAGTCGAACGGGAATGTCGCGCTCGAAATATTGTCCGCCGACCTTGCCTTTGAGTTTGATCGTGCCGTCGGCTCCGGCCGTGTAGCGTCCGTTTAAGATGACCGGTTTGGCGCTGAAAAGATCACTGATCCGCGACGGGTAAACATCGGCCACCGGCAGATCGTTCCAGTCGATCGAAATGTCGGTCAAAAGCGGATTGCGGACCCGTTCGTGGAACTTTCGGGCGGCGTTTGTTCCGTCTTCGCCGAGCGAGACGTATTCGACCTCGCCGCGTCCCTCTTCGGCCATTTTATCGAGCAGAAAACGGTTGACCGAACTGCCGATCCCGAAACTAAAGACGCGCGCGTTCGGATGTTTTTGAACTTCCGTGATGATCTCGGCCTCGTTGCCGACGTAGCCGTCGGTCATAAAACAGACGATCCGAAGATGCTCCTGCGAGTCCGAAGGATCGAGCGCGGCCCGGATCGCCTTCATCATCTCGGTTCCGCCGCCGCCGCGTCTGCTTTGCAGAAATTCCTGCGCCCGGCCGAGGTTGGCCGCCGTCGCCGGAACCGGCTCGTCGAACAAAACGTGAGTGTCTCCGGCGAAGGTGATGAGATTGAAAGTGTCGCGCGGGTAAAGCCCTTCGAGCGCCAGCTTCATCGCCTCTTTGGCTTTTTCGATCGGAAAACCCGACATCGACCCGCTCGTGTCGAGAACGAAAACGATCTCCTTCGGCGCGACGTCTTTGACGGTGAATTTATCGGGCGGTTGCAAAATCAAAGTGAAAAATCCGCCGCGCGCATCCCGGTGGGCGAGGATCGCGTCCTCGATCCGTCCGCCGGTGACGTCGTAGCGGAGGACGAAATCTTTGTTGGGAATGGTTTTCTCATCCCTGAGCGTCAGATCGGCGCTGTTTGGGCTGAGATTGACGGTTTGCACGTCGTGCGACGTCGACCGGATGCCCTCGATCGGAACGCCGGCGTCCAGTTTGATCTGTATGGAAATATCGTGTCCGGCGCGCGTTTCGGCGATCTTCGGAGTAACGCGCGAAGCGTCGGGAACCTTATCGGTATCGGGCGAAAAACCGGCCCCCGTTCGTCCGGTCGCACTGCCCGGAATGTAACGCGGTCCGACCGTCATCGGAAAAACGAATTCATACTGGCCGTCCTCGTATTTCAAGGTTTCGACGTAGCTGATCTCGATGATGATCTTCTCGCCCGTGAGAATGTTGGCGACCGATTGGGTGAAGATGTTCGGGCGTTCCTGATCCAGCAAAGCGGCCGTTTGTCCCTGCGAGCGCGCATTCTCGTAAACCTGCCGGGCCTCTTCGCGTTTGAGGATCTTTCCTTTGATGACGCGGGAACCGATTCGCATGGTCATATCGTCAACCGCCGCATTGTTTGAGAGCGGAAAGGTGTAAACCGCTTCGATCGGCTGAGCGAAATTGTTCTCAAACTCCTGCGTTACGCGCACCCGCGAGAGAAATCCGCTGATCTCGGCCTTGACATCGGTGTGCTTTAATGGACACGCACCGAGGTCGCCCTTTTCCCCGAAGGCGTTGAGGGTGCCTTGCGTGACGGGAAATCCCTGAGCGACTGCGCAAACGGTTGAAAGCGCAAAGATGACGAACAACAAAAATCCTTTTCGCATGTTTTTTCTCCTGAAAGATCGGCGGACTGAATTGTAAAAAATTGAGTATTTTTTCTTTTGGCTCGCAACTGCTTTGGTGCTTTAAATGGGAAATAGGTTTCTTTCCGGGAGGAAAATTTTTTGTTAAGTCTTCAATATTTTGTAAAGTTTAAAGGGCAAAGAGTGAGAAAGTGAGAAAGTGAAAAAGTGATTTTCTGAGGTGCAGAGGGCGCCGGTTACAAACAAAGTATGGGCTTTTTCACCTTTTCACTTTTTCGCTTTTTCACCTTGCTTTCTCATAAACCAAACTTCGAGACCGCTTTCGTCTTCCGGCGACCAGCGGTGGAAAACGGTAAAACCTTTGCGTTCGTAGATCGCGACGTTTTTCGGGTTGGCGGTCTGAAGATAGACCGGCAGATCTTCCGTTTCGCATTTTTTGAGGATCGGGTCGAGCAGACGGCTGGCGTTGCCGCGGCCCCGGCCTTCGGGCAGAACGCCGATGAACCACAGATAGAGATAATCGTCCGGCGGGTGAAACTTTCGGACGTATTCGGCCATCTCCACGACGGCCCTGGTTCTCCGCCAGCCGAAAGCTATGGCGAAATGCCAGCGGCTCAAGACGCGGCGGAAAGAAAAACCGCCCGCCCCCGGTCTTTTCCAGAGCGCCGCGCCCGTTTCGTCATCTGACAGATAGATCTCCCCGTTGATCAGAGCGTCTTCGAAAGCCAGATTCATCAATGCTTTGAGACGTCTGCCTTTTCCTTTTTCTTCCGATTTGACGAGCCACCGGGCGTGCGGATCGTCGGCGAAAGACCGGGTGAGAATCCGGACGACCCGTTTTTTGTCTTTTCTTCCGGCTTGTTTCATAAGCGTTTAATCTTAAATACGGTTGATTGTAACCGAAATTGCGCAAATGAATGTAAACCCACTGGCCGGTGTGATTAAGAAAAACAGACCTTTCAAAAAGAATAATGTTCTTAGCCGGCCGGGCCGCCATCATTTTTATCAGATCATTTTTCAAAGACAATAAACCCGGAAGAAATCCCAATAGAACATCAAGCCTTTGATAAGGGCGGCATAAATTATGCTTGGTGCCGCTTTTTTCAATCCTTGTGCAATTTCAGTTCAATTTGACGGCGCAGTCTTTGAGTTGCGAATTGGCGAAGCAGAACTGCGTTTTTCCGCTCTCTCTTTTCAGATCGAAATTAAAAGTTTCGCTCGTTTTCCCGAGGGTTTTGGTGTAATTGTTTTTGCCGTTGCAACTGTCGGAAGCGGTCGTCGTGCCGCTCTCGTAGGCGAAAGTTACGGTTGATCCTTTGACCGAGGCGCGGCCGGTTTTGGTCGTTTTGATCCGGGTCGTACAGCCGTGATTGTTCTGCGACAGGTAAAAACTGAAGATGACGCGGCCGTCCGGGCGGAGGTCGTATTCGGCGATCATTCCGTTGGCGTCGCCGATGGCGCCGGTGTAGACGTTCTCGGTCGTCATCGAGTTCATATGACTGACCTGCCAGCGTCCGACCAGATCCGAAAGACTTCCTCCGCCGTTCGGGGTTTTGGCGCTGTCGGTCTCGCCGTTTCGTTTATATGCTCCGAGCAAAACTTTATTCAATGGCTCGGCGGGATCTTTTTCGAACGCTTCGAGCAGCTGCCGTCGGATCTGCGGCTGGACGCTGCTTTTTTGGTCTTCGGAAACGCCGGCCAGTTTTTCCTCAAATGCGAGCGTGTCCAAAATTGAGCGAATGCTCTTTTGATCGCCGTTTTTCCAGTAAGCGATGACGACGCGCCTCAGTTGAGATCGCTCCTCGTCGGAAAGATGCGAATCGAGCGACCATTCCATCAAACCCGTCAGCCGGTTGACCATCGTTTGTGTCAGCGGCGGATTCCCCGCGGCCAGCACGTCCCGGCTTTGCGCCAGACCGGGCGTCGTCAATAAAAGACTTGCGAAAATAGAAAACAGAAAAAATCTCATAAAAAATCCTCCTGCCTTCAAACGCGGATTTTCTGCGAGATTAGTTTCAGAAAAAAATAAATTTTTTCAGGAGACGCCCTTTGATCGGTCCCAACTGCCCTGGAGTTTTCTTAAAATGATGATCTGGCCGATGTGATATGCGTTGTGAATGGTCAGATTGGCGACCGGCACGAACCACGGTTCGTCGTATTTTTCCGAAACCGTTTCGTCCAGTTTGCTTTCGTCCGTTTCGCCGAGGGCGGTTTTCCAGTCGGCCAAAACCCGAAAGAGTTTCTCTTTGGCGTTTTGCCAGTCCGCTTCCGAATTGTCCTTGAAGGTCGCATCATTGTCCGGCGCTTTGGGAAAAGTCTCGCCCCGGAAACGGGCGAGCCAGCTTTCGCTCCAAAAACTCAGATGATTGACGATCTCCCAGATCGAATTATCGAGTTCCTCCGGTTTCCATCTGGCTTCTTCGGCGGTCAAACCCTCCAGAGCGTTCCTGAGCGCGACGAACCAGCCGTTCTCGTCGTAACTGGCGGTGAATTGTTCGAGCAGTGTTTCTTTTGATGCCATGAGGCGATTATAGCCGATTTCCGGTAAAAATCATTCCCGGCGGCGGATAAAAAAAACGAGTTGGAACGGGCGGGGACGAGCCGCCGCCCCTGCGAGTTACAACAATTCCTTGGCTTTTTTGACGGCGTTCTCGACCGTAAAGCCGAATTCGCGGAAAACCACCGGGGCCGGGGCCGAGGCTCCGTATCTGTCGACCGTCAGGGTTCCTCCCCGGTCGCCGATGTATCTTTCCCAACCGAAGGAAACTCCGGCCTCGATGACCAGACGGGCTTTGATCCCTTTCGGCAAAATCTCTTCTTTGTATTCCGCCGATTGCTCGTCGAAAAGTTCGGTGCAGGGCATCGAAACGACTCTCGTCGGTGTGCCTTCCGATTGCAGTTTCTCGCGCGTTTCCAGAGCCAGACCGACTTCCGAACCGGTGGCGATGATGATCAATCGCGGTTCGTCCCCTTCGGCTTCGGCCAGAATGTAGCCGCCTTTTTGCAGGCCCTCGGCGGAAGCGTATTTTTCGCGGTCGATCAACGCCACTTTTTGTCTGGAAAAAGCCATCGCCGTCGGCGCACCGCGCCGCTTGATGGCGAGGCGCCAGGCTTCGGCCGTCTCATGGGCGTCGGCCGGACGAACCACAAAAAGATCGGGAATCGCTCTCAAAGCGGCCAGATGTTCGACCGATTGATGCGTCGGGCCGTCTTCGCCGAGACCGATCGAATCGTGCGTGAAAACGTAGATCGCCTGCGCTCCCGACAGCGCCGCCAGACGAATGGCCGGGCGCATGTAATCGGAGAAGGTCAGAAACGTTCCGCCGAACGGGATCAGACCGCCGTTCAGGGCGATGCCGTTCATGGTCGATGCCATCGCGTGTTCGCGGACGCCGAAATGGAGGATGCGTCCGTCATAGGTTCCGGCTTCGAACGAAAAACTGTCTTTGATGTCGGTCTTGTTCGACGGCCCGAGGTCGGCCGAACCGCCGATCAGATGCGGCAGGCGGTCCGCGATGGCGTTAAGAACCATCCCGCTGTATTCGCGCGTCGCTTTTGATTCGACCGTTTCAAATTTCGGCAATGCGTCTTCCCAATCCTCGGGCAGTTCATCGTTAGCCAGCATCCGAAAAAGACGGCCTTCTTCGGGAAACGCTTCGGCGTAATCGGCGACCAGTTCGTTCCATTCTTTTTCCAGTTGCGCTCCCTTGCCGATGGCTTCGCGGAAATGGTCGTAAACCTCTTCCGGGACGTAGAATTTTTTGTCCTCGTCCCAGCCCAAATTGCGTTTGGTTTCGCGCACCGCCTCTTCGCCGGGCGCGTCCGAATGGGCGCTCGAAGTGCCCTGTTTGGGCATCCCGTAGCCGATGATGGTCCGGACCGAGATCAGCGAGGGCTTATCTTTGACGTCCTGCGCCGCGCGGATCGCCGTTTCGATCGCCCCCAGATCGTTGCCGTCCTCGACCGTCGTTACGTGCCAGCCGTAGCTTTCAAACCGTTTCGGAACGTCTTCGGAAAAGGCCAGATCGGTTTTGCCTTCGATGGTGATGTGATTGTCGTCGTAAAGATAGATGATGTTGCCCAAACCGAGATGACCGGCCAGGGAAGCCGCTTCGCACGAGACGCCTTCCATCAGATCGCCGTCCGAGCAGATGGCGTAAACGTAATTATCGACCACCGGGAAATCTTCGCGGTTAAAGGTCGCCGCCAGATGGGCCGAAGCGATGGCCATTCCGACCCCGTTGGCAAAGCCCTGTCCGAGCGGGCCGGTCGTCACCTCGACGCCCCTCGTAATGTGGTTTTCGGGATGTCCGGGCGTGGTCGAACCGTATTGACGAAAATTCTTGATCTCGTCGAGCGAGACCGATTCGTAACCGGTCAGATGCAAAAGAGAATAAAGCAGCATCGAACCGTGTCCGCCCGAAAGGATAAAGCGGTCGCGGTTGAACCATTTCGGGTTTTTCGGGTTGTGCCACAAAAATTTGGTCCACAGGACATAGGCCATCGGCGCGCAGCCCAAAGGCAGGCCCGGATGACCGGAGTTGGCCTCCTGAACGGCATCGAGCGACAGCGTCCGGATGGTGTTGATGCAAAGTTGTTCAATCGATTGTTGTGTCATTGGCGCAGTGGTCATAGGTTTTATTTTTGGAAAAAAGTCCTCGTTCGGGATCGGTTGATCGTTGATGGAAAATCGTCATACGAAAAACGGATAAATTGTTTTTTTTCGTATGATACCACCGAACAATAAAAAAAGTCAGGTGACTCGGCACGATCCGGACGCGGAGCGGAAGCGAGGCGGTTTTCGGTTTGTTTTTGGGGCTTTTCTGATACCAGTTCGCTCCCGTTTGCGGTTCTGATCTTACCAATGACTTTCGTCCTCGTAATCGGCGTAGTCGGAATCAAAGTCCTTGAAAACATCGTTTCTGAACAGCCAGTCTTTTTTCAGCTTTTGGGTGAAATAAGCCCGCAGATCTTCGTCGGTGATCCCGCCCAAAATCTTTTTGATCTCGGCTTCGATCTCATCATCGATCGACGCGCCATTCTTGAGCGCGTAAAAAACGGCCACCTCGTGTTTACAGGTGTCGCCCCGATCGTAGGGGCAATCGCAGTCTTTTTCCGCGATCCGACGCCCGTCGAGCTTAATGAAGACATTGTAAGACTCATTGCCGCAGACCAGTCCGCTGAACTCATCGGGGCCGACTTTTTCGAGTCTGGAAACGCGACCGTCGCGGAAATACCGGAAACCGCGTTCGATTATTTTGGGTTCGACCTTTCGTTCAAAATCATCAAGCGAAATTGACATAAAAAACGAGTGTTTTTGCGAAAACCGAAAGCAAGAGATTTTTCAGAGCATTTTATCAGGTTGACCGACGAAAACACTAGTTTTCCCCCCGCGGACATTCGGTTAAAGAAATCCGGATTTCGGTCGATATGTGACCGGAGGGGTTTACGTTGTTCCCGGTCGCCTTTTTCGCCGTGAGCGGGAGATGGATTTCAGAAAGAAAAATCCTGGGTTGTCGAAACTCACCGGGGACAAAGTTGTTTCCGGGGGCAAGATGGCCGATTTCGAAGATGATGCCACCCGACCGCATAAAATCGAACAGTCTTTGGGTAACAGTGCGGAAAGAAAAGCTTTTCCGAAATTGCGGCTGATCCGAACTTTGGCGGAGAAAAACATATGAAAGTTAAAAATTTTATTCTGGCCGCCTCGGTTTGCGTCTGGATGATTGTGATCGGCGTCGGTTTCGTCTGGATCACCGATTATTCGTCGCGGCCCTCGCTTCCGGCCAACATTTCGCCGCATCTTCCCGAAGGGGTTTTTCCCGAAGCCGTTTCCGACCGCCCCAAAATTCTTCTGTTCGTCCACCCGAAATGCGTTTGCAGCCGGGCGACCATGAGCGAACTGGCGCGGATGGTCTCCGACACCGAAGGGCTTTCCGAGATCAAAATATTTTTTTACAAACCGGCCGGTCAATCCGAAGAATGGGTCAAAACCGACCTGTGGGAAAAGGCCCGCCGGATTCCGGGCGTTTCGATCGGGACGATGAACGAGGATCAGATCAATAAATTCGGAGTCGTCACGTCCGGACAGGTCATTTTATACGACGGCGGCGGAGATCTGGTTTTCAGCGGCGGTATAACGCTCGGGCGCGGTCACGAAGGAAAAAGCAAAGGCCGCGAAGCGATCGAGACCTTTTTGCGGGGCGGTCGGCCCGAGATCAGAGAAATGGCAGTTTTCGGCTGTTCGCTGACCAGCACGGCGAACACATTTTAGTGATTTTGGGTTTTAGATTTTGGATTTTGGATTGGGCAGAAATAATCCAAAATCTAAAACCCAAAATCACTCTATGAGCATTCGGTAGAATCCCTCATGCCGTTTGCGGGCCTGCCGGTAGGTTTGGTGGTTTTCCGGGCTGAAGATGAACCGCCGGCCCTCGGGGGTTTCCATCTCATTGATGCCGTTGATGTGGCCGGCGGTTTCGGAGGCCAGCAGAACGGCCCCGCGACTCGAAGCTTCGCGCGTGTCGGGCAGGTTCATATCGGTCGCCAGCGTGTCGCAGATGATCTGCGTCCAGACCGGCGATTCGCGCAAAGCCCCGCCCGAGGCGATGATCTCTTTTACTTTGAGCACCTCGTTCAACTGATCGTAAATTTCGGCGAAACGGTAGGCGACCGCTTCGAGCGCGGCCTGAACGATGTCGATCTTGTCGTGAGCCGATCTGAGACCGATCACCGCTCCGCTGGCGTCTTCGTGATAGCCGGTGCTTCTTTCGCCCGCCAGAAAAGGCAGAAACGTCAGCCCGTGGCCGTCAGCGGGCCGACGGGCGATCTTGGCCTCGGTCTTGTCGTCGTTTTTCTTGAGGCGGAAATTATCCTTGAGCCAGCGATAAAGCCCGCCGCCGTCCGACAGGGCGCCGCCGATGATGACGCGTTTGCGGTCTATCCTGTAGCACCACAATCCGCCCGGAATCCGCTCCGGGACATCGCCCTCATAAGCGACCCTCATCGCGCCGGAAGTCCCGATCATCAGGGCCGCCTTTTCTTTTTTGAGACAGTTGGCGCCGATGTTGTTGGCCGCGCCGTCGCCGATCGCCAGAAACCAGCGGGCTCCGGCCAACAGTGGCCAGCGGTCGGCGTATTCCCGGTTGAGCTGAAAGTTCTGTTCGTCCCGCAAAACGATCTCGGGCAGATTTTGAGTCGTGATTTTCAGATATTCGAGCAGTTCCTCGTCCCACGCGTTACGGCGGATGTCGAAGATGCCAGTCCCCGAAGCCATCGAAACGCTGGTCTGAGCCGCGCCGAACAATTTCAGCGCGACGTAATCGCTGAACGAAAGCCAGCGGTCGGTGCGGGCGAAGAGGTCCGGTCTCTCCCGGCGCAACCACAACAATTTGGCCGTCCAGTAGCTCGAATGAAAACGGCATCCGGTCCGGTTGTGAATCTCCGCCTCGTCGAGTTCGTCGCGGAGGGTTTGCACCTGACCGACGGGGCGGGTTTCCGCCCAGGTGTAAACCGGCGTCGTCGGCCGGTCATCGGCGCCGATCCCGAGAAGACTGTGCCAGAAACAAGAGGCCGCCGCGAATTTGACTTTTTCGATGTCGGCCCCGAATTTGCCGAAAACGTCGTCGATCGCTTCGACCACCTGCCGGAAAGCTTCTCCGGCGTCGAGTTCCGCGCCGCCGCCTTCGGTGATCCGGACGACGCGCTCGTTTTTGACCATCGTTTCCGGCAGAACCTCCGCCCGGCAATCGTAGAGCGCCGAGCGAACGCTCGAAGTTCCGATGTCCAAAGCTAAAAATAAAGGCAGATGCAAAGTTCTAATATTGAATGCTTTAAGGTTTTTGTCCGGAAATCCGGGAAATCGGATCAATTAACCAATCCGAAATCCGCTATCCGAAATCCGAAATCCAAGATCGCTCTCAGTTTAGCCGAAAATTTATGCGAGTTAAAGAAGCATTTTTCCAAACCAATTTATTCCGGCGGCGAAAGAACTGTTACAATGAGCCTTAAGCGCAAAATGAGACTCTTTTCGCGGTCTTTTTCTAAGGAGTGATTTGAAGGGATGAAGAGATGTAACAATTGCGGAACGGAAAACCCGTCCGACATGAATTTTTGCGGCGAGTGCGGGGCGGCGCTCGGTCAGGAACCGCAGATGGTCGTTCCGCTCGACACGATCGAATCTCTCAATCCGAACCGGAGCGATGACCCGACCGAATCGTTCGGCATCAGCCAGGAAACGGTCGTCGAAGACCGCTATCAACCGCTGAGCATCCCGACGCTCTCTTCCGTTCAGCCTCCGCAAAGCAAAAAAAAGATCGTGGCCGTCTTCGGCATCCTGTTCGCCATCATCGTGATGATCATCGGCGGCGCCGGAGGAGGACTTTATTATTATCTGAAATGGCGGAAAGAGGTGGCCGGGCCGGGAAAAACGCCGACCCCGATGCGAACCGCTCCTCCGAGGGAAACAGCCACGCCGCGCCCGACCGCCACGCCGACGCCCGATTCGACTCCTGAAGAGACGCCCGAACCGACCCCCGAAGAGACGCCCGACGAAAACGATCCGCCGTCATCGCTCGAACCGACAAAGCAAGGTTCTTTTTCGATCAACGCCGACGAAGAGGGCTGGCAGCTTTCAGAACTGGTGACGGTTTCGCGGGAGTCTTTTGAGACGAGCGTCGGGGGGACGATCGATCTCGACGGGATCAGGGAAGGAGTTTCGGCCCGAGGTTTCGCCGGCAACCCGGATCGCCGGGTTTACAAACAGTACCCGACCGGCGCGCTTTTGATGCGGACGCGTTATCCGGACGGAAGAGTTTCCAACATCCAGCCCGTAACCGCTTCGGACAGCTGGCTCAATTCGCCGGGCGAAGAGGGAAGAATAGAATTTTTGATCAACGACAACGAACCCGAAGACAATTACGGGGAATTCACGGTCACATTAAAGCTGGTCAAGGTTACGAAATAGGTTTGAGGGTTGGATCCTTAATTTTTCCAAAACTCAAAACTCAAAACTCAAAATTATAAATTTACTCGCCTTCGCGCATTTTTTTGAGCCACCAGCGCAAACCGACGAACAGGAAGCGGTAATCTTTGAAGAACTCGGGCGGTTTGCCCTCGAAATAATGCCCGATGAACTGCAATATCCAGCCGATCACGAAAAGCGTGACCGGGAGCGGCCAGAAGCCTCTGACAAAAGGCGCGACGACGAAAAACGGCAAAGACAGAGCGATCATCGGGATCCCGAATTTATGCATTAGTTTATTGATCGGATGCTGGTGCGATTTGGAATATTCGTCGATCCATTCATCCCAGGATTTTCCGCCCATCATAGACATTTTTTCTCCTTGATTTTAGGGTTTGCCGCCTATCATACATCGTTTCGCCGATTTTGATAAGTCGCCCAGAGAGTTTTCGGGTCCTCGGCGTAAAATTGAATGAAACCGCAATCGGCGCAGACGCTGGCTTTGATGTTCGAATAGGTTCTTCCCTTGAAGAACAATGCGTCGGGGTTCTCCTCAAGCGCGACCCGGAGGGAATAACTGGCGTTGCCGTCGCCGCGTTCGAGCACTTTGACGTGCGGGATGATCTTCTGCGAATTGCAGTCAGGACAGCTTTTCATAAAATTTCACCTTTAGATTATCTTCCAATTTTTCGGTTTTTTTCGCCTCGAACCCGTCGAGAAAATCCTCCGGCATAAAAGTGTCGGCGTCCGGGACGGTTTCGGGGATTTCGGTAACGATCCAGCGGTCGATCGCGTCGGCGAAGTCCAGATAGGTTCGCGCGCCTCCGATGATAAACAGATCGCATTTCAAGTATTCGGCCAAAGCCGCGAGTTCGGCTTTGCTCCGGAGCAGAAGAACGTTCGGCTGATGATCGATGGAATGCGAACGCGACAGGACGATATTGAGCCGTTTGGGCAAAGGTCTGCCGATCGAACGCCAGGTACTGTAGCCCATCACGACGGCGTTCCCGAGCGTGGTTCGTTTGAAAAATTTGAGATCGGCCGAATAATGCCACGGCAGTTTCCCGTCGCGGCCGATGGCGTAATTTTGGGCGATGGCGATGATTCCGGTGATCATTTTTTCAATTTTTAGTTTTTAATTTTGAATTTTGAATAGATGTTCGGGAGAATTCAAAACTAAAAATTAAAAACTCATCACTGCTAACTTTTTAACAACTTCTTCCCCTTATAAACGGCGATCTCCGATCCTTTGGCGAGGAGGATCGAATAGGGCTGGGCATCGCTCAGAAAGGCGAATTTTTCTCCGTAAGTCCGGCCGAAATCGACGTCAATCTCGGCGTAGTTGACGTTGAAAAGCTCCCATTTCGGATGCTCGACCTTGTATTCGTCGGTTCTGCCTGATCCGCGCTTTGTATAGCCCCAGTAATGCTCGATGATGAATTCGCCGTGCGAACCTTCTTCCGGCACGCCCATGTTTTTGGCGATCTCGACCGAAACGCGATTTTTCGTCTCGCCCTTCGACCAAAAATAGCTCAACTCGCTTTCGGTCTGTTCGTGCGACATCTCCCAGGTTTCATACGGTTCGCCGTAAACCCGGCGGGCGACCAGCGAGATCATCGCGCGGGGGACGATCTCTTTGACGAAAACGACGCCGCGCCGCGTTTCTTCGTCGGTTTGACGAACGACGTAAAAACGCAGATTGACCTCTTCGAAATCCGTGTGAAAAGGAACCGGCACGCCCAGAACTCTGGTGTCGATGAACTTAAAGGCGACCAGACTGATGAAACACCTGTCCTCGTGAAAATCCAGATCCGTTCCGGCCGGAACCCGTTCGGCCAGGATTTCCGGGTCAACTTCGTAATTGGCCATCACCAGATCGTGCCATTTTGCCGTCAGAAATTTTTTCATATTGAAGTTGGTTAATTGTTGATGGTTAATTGTTAATTGTTTATTGACCAATCAGGTTAGGGAGTTTGATTAAATCATCAACAATTAACCATCAACCATCAACAATTAACAACCCTCTTATAAAATCAGTCGTTTATCGCCCGCCCGCCGGGTGATCTTTTGCAGATCGAGATATTCCAGCAAAGGAATGGCGTATTTGCGCGAAATTCCGGCCAGATCCTTAAAGGCCGGAACGTCGATCAGGCGGTCTTCGGTTTTGTCGGCGAACCGACGCAGTTTTTCGATCAGGGCGTCGAGCGTCGCGGCGGCAAAATAAAATTCTTCCGACACCTTGGCGATCTGACCGGAATTGATCAAAAGCTGAAAGATCTTCCGGGCGTGCGCCGAATTGGAACCGGCGCTTCGGGCCGCATCGCTCAAAGCCTCGTCCAGTTTCGGAACCTCCAGCCCGGCCGTATTGTATATCTTTTCCAGCCGTTGGCGGAGAAGTTTTTCATCATCGGTCAGTTCGAGCGAATGCCCGGCGGCGCGGACGACGTCTTTTTCAGCCGCGATCCGTTTTTCGTTTTCCAAAAACTGAAGGACGGTCCGAAAGACCTCAGGCGGCAGATGAGCGAAAAGATTCTCGCGCAGGGTCTCGCGCAAAATTCCGCGGGCCAGCGGTTCGCGCCGGTGAAAATCCTCGATCTGGCCGATGGTTTTTTCTTTCAATTCGTCGAACGGGGTGCGGGCGACGAAAAAGGCTCCGGCTTCGATGACGCCTTTCTTTTCGACATTTTTCTCGACAGCTGTTTTCAAAACCGGTCCGCGCCAGCCGGTCCGCGCCTGCAGGTCGGCAAACGAAGCGCCGCCCGGCCCGGCCGTTTCCAGATACAGTTTGATCTGTCCGGTTCGGTCGGCGGCGGTTTCGATCAAACCGCTCAGAAACCCGCGCGTCCGGTCAAAATCCCGGCGCCGGTGTTTGGCGGCCAGAGCGTCCAGTATCAGCCCGCCGGCGACGGTCGTTTGCGGCGAATAAGAGCGGAGAATGAACCTTTCGCCCGGAACGGCGGCGACCGGGATCTCCAAACGGATCTGCGCAAAATCCTTTTCGCCCGGAGAGATCTCGCCCCTCTCGTTGAGAACCTGCAATCTGGCCAGCGCTTCGATGGTGCCAAGATGAACGCGCACCCGCTGGCGCGATCTAAGCGGCCGCCCGGCTCCGGCCAGCACCTCGACCCGCGCGTCGATGATCTGAGTCGGGCGCAAAATGTCTTTTTCCGCCAGGACCATTCCCCGTTCTATCTCGGAGTGTTCGATCCCGCCGAGGTTAACGGCCGTTCTCTGTCCGGCGCGGGCCACGGGAACGGTTTTGCCGTGGGTTTGAAGCCCGCGAACCCGCACTTTTTTTCCCGTGGGAAGAATCTCCAACTCGTCGCCTTCGCGGATCTCGCCCGAAATCAATGTTCCCGTAACGACCGCGCCGAAGCCTTTGACCGAGAACGAACGGTCGATCGGCAGGCGGGGAACGGTTTCGTTTTTTCGGTCGGGAATGGTTTGCGCCAGCGCGCCGAGGGTTTCTTTGAGTTTTTCGACCCCTTCGCCGGTTTTGGCGGAAACCGGGATGACCGGGGCGTTTCGCAAAAAAGAATTTTCGACCAGTTCGGCGACGTCCAGTTCGGCGATCTCAAGAAGTTCGGAATCGACCAGATCCTTTTTCGTCAGGATGATCAGACCGGTTTTGGTTTCCAGCAGGCGACAGATCTCGAAATGCTCGCGCGTCTGCGGCATGACGCCCTCGTCGGCGGCCACGACCAGCGCCACCAGATCGATGCCGTTCGCTCCGGCCAGCATATTTTTGACGAAGCGTTCGTGGCCGGGAACATCGACGAAACCGATCCGCGCGTCGCCCAGTTCGAGTTCGGCAAAACCGATGTCGATGGTGATGCCGCGTTCTTTTTCCTCGGGAAAGCGGTCGGCGTCAACGCCGGTCAAAGCCTTGACCAGCGCGGTTTTTCCGTGATCGATATGTCCGGCGGTTCCGACGATGATGTCAGTTGTCATTTATCATTTATCATTTATCATTTAACGTTTATCGGCAAGTGGCAAAACGAGTTCGGATGATTATTTTAGAGGGGAAAAGTGAAAAAGTTTAAATGGTGAATACTGTGTAAATTAAAAAAACTAGAGTTTAGTGATGGGTGATGGGTGATGGGTGAAAAGTTAAACAGATAACATCGGGCAGTAGAGCCGGATAATCAGACAATTAAGTTTTATCCCATCACCTATCACTCATCACCCATCACAAATTTAACAAAACTTCAGTTTTTTAATTTACAGAGTAGTGAATTTCCGGCCACCGGAGCCTTTGGTTTCGGGTTGGATGATCCATCGGGCAAGGCTTTTGCAATGTAAATTTACCATTTAAACTTTTTCACATTTAAACTTTTAAACTTTTTCCATTGTTTTACAAATGAGAAAAATTCATTCGATCACCTCAAAATCGATCCATTGCGATTCGGTTTTGCCGGCCAGTTTGTCCCTGACGATGACCTGCAAAACGTACTCGCCCGGAGCCACGCCCTGATTGAGATTGATGTGGCCGACATCCCGAATCTGTTCGTCGCCGGTTTTGCTTTTCAGTTCGAGCGGGGTCTCTTTGCCCTCGATCAGGAGTTTTCCTTCTCTGTAAATCCGGATCTGTTTGGTCAACTGAGGCTGACCGGTCGATCTGTCTTTCTTGGCGTTGTAGATGTCGTAGGAGTAGATCAAAGAGGTTCCGATCCGGTGTTGCCGGATCGACGGGATGCCGAAATCGAAAACCGGGGCGAAGGCTGTTTTGGCCGGCCGGTTCTCCGTCAGGAGCGGTTTGCCGTTGGAGCCTTCCGAAGTGGTTATCAAACCGGCCAAAAAGAATCTATCGTTTTTCGTCTTGGGAATCTCCAAAAAATCTCCGGCCGAGGCCAGGCGGTTTGATTCGACGTCGCGAACGGCCAGCCGGAAACTGTAAAAGCCGGGTTTTTTGATCGGTATGTCGGCCGAATAATCCAGACCGTTTCTGTGAACCGTGTCGATGCCCCTGAGCGGCACCCGAATCGGATAGGTGCGATTGAACTCCTCGATCACTTCGCCTTTTTCGTTCAAGGTGACGGCCACCACGTCCAGCACAACTTTTTTGTATTCGCCGTCATCGATAAAGGTCAAATCGTCGCCGCCGATGTGAAAGAGAGCGCGGATGTAGCTCCCGGTTCCGGGATCGACCCCGACCAGAGTGGTCATCCGAAGGTCTATCCGGTTTTCCGAAAAAGGCGAGGCGATGGCCTCATACAACGGGTTTTGGGAGTTTTTGTATTTCGGCCGCGATTCTTTTTCGTTCCGGCCGTAAAAACCTTTGCGCGAGGAGATGCTCAGATCATCGCGCTTTAATTTGACCTGGATCCGATGAAAGTCCTTGCTGTTGAACGTCCCGCCCTCGGGTTGATAACCGATCAGATAGTAACCGGTTTCCGATTCGAGGACCTTTCCGATCTCGGGATCCAGAAAATTTTTGTTATGGATGAATTTTCCGCCCGTGGCGTAAGCCAGATATGACAAACCGTCGTTGAGGGCGCGTTCTTCTTCCTGACGCGATTCGTTTAGGGCGAAGGTGTCATCGGTTCCGCCGAGGATCCCCGGCAAGACTTCGTCCTGCGCGGCGGTGAAACCGGGAACGGTCAGCCCTTTTTGGCTCATCGTGTAAATGACGACCGAGGAACGGCTGGCCTTGTCGGCCACTTCTCTGAGCGCTGAATAGGCCCGCTCGCCGAACTTGGTGGCGATTCCTTCGGAGATGAAAAAGACCAATTTTCTTTCCGGCAAAACCCTCAACCGGTCGATCACGAAACCGAGGACGCCGACCGACCCGATCACCTGATTTTCCCGTTCGTTTTCCGATATGTTTTTCTTGAACTCTTTGGTCTCTTCGTTTTCAAAAGACCTCTCCCCGCTGCCGGTGGCTTTGATGGTCGAGGTGTCGCGGGCCGGATCGAATGCGCTTCCGCAACGGGAGGGAACCCAATTGACTTTGTTGACGATCCGTTTGAGGACCTCTTTGTTGGAAGTGTATATCTGAAGCAGGCTCGTTCCGCCGCGGGTTCGGTAAATCGCCACGCGGTCGTCGGGAAGCATCTGATCGTCGATGAATTTTTTGACGCCGTCGCGGGCGGTTGCCAAGCCCTCCGGAGAGGCCAGACAGTTTCCGTCGTCGATGACAAATGTGATGATCCGTCCCCGGTTGGCGCGGAGGGCGGCCGGCGGGACGGGCAATTTGTTTTTCCCGGTTTGTTTTTTGCCCGGATCTTCGGAACCGGCGTTCGCTTTTCCTCCCCGAACGTATGTAAAGGTTGTGATCTCCTGGGGTTTGCCGTCCTGATAAACGACGAAATCGTCGGCCGTCAGATCGGTTACCTGTTTGCCTTGCTTATCGAGAACCAGCGCATCAACGAGAACCAGTTCCGAACTGATCCGGACAACCTCTTCCTCCTCCGGCGTCGGGGTCGGATTATTTTTGTCCTGAGCGAGGGTTGAGATCGAAAAGAGAAGTCCGAGAAAGGTCGTCAAGGCGAGTTTCTTCATTTTTTTAACTCCAAAAAAACTAATTTTGCAGGCAATGATATTCGCTTTTTTAGAAAAATTCCAGATTTTTGGGACGAAGCGGAAAATGATCGCTTTTTTTCCCGAAAGGCGAAATCTTTCAGTTCGGGTCGGAGCCGTAGTTCTCCAGTTTCCGGTAGAGGGTTTTGCGGCCGATGTTCAAAAAACGCGAGGCTCGCGATTTGTCTCCGCCGGTGTAATCGAGGGTGGCTTCGATGACCTGTTTTTCGACCTCGGCCAGGGCCGCCGGAAGTTCTATTTCGATGCCGATCGAAGCGCCTTCGCTGGCCGCGCGGGCCCGTTCCTCTTTGGCTCTGGCGTGCATTTCAAAAGCCTTGTGGCTGATCGCTTCGGGCAGATCGTCGAGTTCGATCTGACGTCCCGAAGCGATGATGACGGCCCGTTCGACGGCGTTTTCGAGTTCGCGGACGTTGCCCGACCATTCGTAATTGACCAAGGCGCGCAATGCCTCTTTGGAGATGCCGGAAACGAACCGGCCGGTCTTTTCCTTGTAGAGTTCGAGAAAATGAAAAACCAGCAGGTTTATATCCTCGGGGCGTTCGCGCAAGGGCGGGACGACGATCGGGAAAACCGACAGGCGGTAAAACAGATCTTTGCGGAAAGCGCCCTCTTCGACCGCCTTTTCCAGATCGATGTTGGAAGCGGCGATGACGCGGGCGTCGGTTTTGATCACCTCGCTTCCGCCGACGCGCGTGAATTCGCCGTCCTGCAGGACCCTCAGCAGTTTGACCTGCGACGACATCGGCATCTCGCCGATCTCGTCGAGAAAAAGCGTTCCGCCGGCCGCCTCTTCGAAACGTCCCTTGCGCTGGTGGCGGGCGTCGGTAAACGCCCCTTTTTCGTGGCCGAACAATTCGGATTCGATCAGCGTTTCGGGGATCGCGCCGCAGTTCAATTTGACGTACGGCATATTTTCGCGGCCCGAGTTGTAATGGATCAGATTGGCCAGAAGTTCCTTGCCCGTTCCCGATTCCCCCTGGATCAAAACGGTGGTGTTGGTGTCGGCCACGGTCAGCGCCAGTTTGATGGCCCGGCGGATCGATTTGGCTTGGCCGATGATCTCGCTGTGTTTCTGGTGGAGTTCGGTCTTCAGACGCATCACCTCGGCCGACAGCTGATCGCGTTCCAGAGCCGTCCCGATCTGATCGGAGATCCCTTCGACCATGACAATGTCGTGATCTTCGAAAGGTTTGGCCGATTCCTCGCCCCAGACGAAGCCGAGCAGACCGAAGGCCTGACCGCCGACGCGCACCGGGGTTACCAGCGCCGCTTTTCCGCCGAGGTGCGAATTGAACATCAGGCGGATCGGGAGAGGCAGATCGGTGTCAAACAGACGAAGAGTCTTGTTTTCGCGCAAAATGTCGCCGAGCGCCGGAAACGGTTCGATGTCGAGCGATTTGTCGTATTCCCTGATCATTTCGAGAACCTTGTTGGGTTTGACGCCGGGAGCCGATTTAAAAGAGGCCAGGGAGATCTTTTTGCCCGTCTGGTCGAGAACGCCGAGCGCGCCGTAATCGGCTCCGACCAGCCCCATCGCCCGTTCCAGCACGTGCGATGAGACGACGCCGAAATCCGAGTGCGAATTGAGCGTGTTGGCGATCTCCAAAAGGGCGTTGATCCGCCGCGATTCCTTCTCCTGCGTAACGTAGAGGCTGGTGTATTGATAACCGATGGCCAGTTGCTGGGCGATCGACTGCAAAAAAGAAACCTCTTCATCGAGCCAGACGCGCGGGGCTTTGGTGTCGTGGAGGCCGAGCAGACCGAGCACCCGTTTGTTCAAAATGATCGGGACGACCAAAAGGGAACGCGTCTCCAGCGCTTTGGTGAAAAAGCGAACGGTCGCGTCCTTTGCTTTCGAGGTGTCGTTGATCCGGACCGGTTTGGTGATATCGAAGCGTTCGGACAGTTTTTCGGCGTCGATCGGAATGGTCGTTCCTTCGCTGACCGGGATGTCCTCGGATTTTCGCCATTCGTGGCTGATCCGCAGTTCGCTCTCGTCCGTCAGTTGCAAAAGGTCGCACCGATCGGCCCCCATCATCCGTCCGATCTCGGAAACGACCGCGCGCAAAAATCTCTCCAGTTCGATATTGGTCGGCAGATCGCGGGCCAGCCGGTCGATGATGGCCTCGCGCGCTTCGTGCATCTTGATCTTTCTCTCAAGGGATAAATTCTGATTCTGCGGCGTTTCCAGTTCGATCTTCATAAATTGCAGGGTAAATTGAGAGAGCCTGTTTAACTGATAACTGAAAAACGCTCGAAGTGTCAAGTTGACACAGACGGCGAAAGGCGTGTGTTTTTTAGAGTCAGTCAGTGGCCGGTGGCCGGTGATCAGTTAATTTTTTCCGATCACCGGCCACCGGCTGAGAGATTTGATCGGGTTTGGTCTAAAATGCTTTTTATGAACAAAGACTTCTCCGAACGGCTTGCGCTCTGGCACAAATTCGTCGAAACGCAAAACGCCGAAATCCTGAACGAACTTCTGGCCGACGATGTAAAGTTTCATTCGCCTTTTCTGTGGAAACCGAAAGACGGGCGGGAGGCGACGACCATAATTTTGAGGACCGTAACTACGGTTTTCGAGGACTTTAGCTACGTCCGCCAGATTTTGGGCGAAAAAGATTGGGCGCTCGAATTCGAGGCCCGGATCGGCGATCTGTCTTTGCGGGGCGTCGATCTCATCAAATTAGACGACGGCGGGCGGATCATAGATTTCGAGGTCATGATCCGCCCGGCCAACGCCCTTCAGGCTGTCGGTCTTGAGATGGGCAAACGTTTGCAAAGGGCCAACTAGTCCGATTTGGGAATTGCGATCTCGGATCTAAATATTGTTACGGCATATAGGCCGATGGGAGCGGCACATCGCCGTCGAGGCCGAAACGCTCAACGGTGAAACTTCCGGTCGAACTTCGAAGGACATACCAGTTGCCTTCGGATTTGCGGAAGACGGCCAGATCGGTTTTGCCGTCGCGGTCGTAATCGCCGGGAACGGGCGTGTCTCCGTTGGCCCCCCATTGAAGGATCCGGAAGTTTCCGTCCGCGCTTTGGAGAATGTACCAGACGCCGGTCGCCGGGCGGAAAATCGCGTAATCGGCAAGTTTATCGCCGTCGAAGTCGCCGACCAGCGGAATGTCTCCCTGGGCGCCGAACTGGTAGGCGCGGAAGTTTCCGTCCGTGCTTTGCAGAACGTACCAGACGCCGGTGTCGGGCCGCCAGACGGCCAGATCGGTTTTGCCGTCGCCGTCATAATCGCCCGAAAGCGGAAGGTCGCCGTCCTGACCGAACTGCCGGATGTCGAAACCGCCGTCGGAACTGCGCCGGATGTACCAGACGCCGGAAGCAGGCCGCCAGACGGCGATGTCGGTTTTGCCGTCTCCGTCGTAATCGCCGGGGATCGGTTTGTCGGTCGAAAGTCCGAATGAAACGACCTCGACCTCGCCGCTCGAACTGCGCGAAATATACCAGACCCCCTGACGATATACCGCCACGTCGATCTTGTCGTCCCCGTCGAAATTGCCCGGCGTGGCGACATCTCCGAAACTCGATGAGCCGAATTGCTGCGACGTGTACGAACCGTCGTTGGAGCGATTGATGTGCCAGACGCCGGTCGAAGGCCGCCAGACGGCCAAATCCGTTTCGCCGTCGCCGTCGAAATCCGAGGGCTGGAGCGAGAGCGTTCCGGTGAAATCCCCGCCCGTCTGATCGGTCGAAACGCTGAAGTAATTCCTGTATTGCGGCGAGAGAGTGTAGTTCAGCTTCGAGGCCTTGAGCCGGTAATTGTTAAAGGTCGCAACGCCGGGAATGATGTAGTTTCCGTTGGAGTCGGTTTGAACGGTGATGTCTGCGGCATTGCCGTCCGAAAGGTTTTTCAGCGTTAGGGTAACGTCGGCGATGCCCTGGCTGTCGCGGTTGACGATCCGGCCCGAGATCGAAACCGGCGCGGGCGGATTGATGGTAATGCTGATCTGTTCGGTCGTCCGCAAACCGCCGTTGTCGCGGGCGACGGCGAAGATCGTATATTGACCCGGTTCGCTCGGTTGCCAGGGCACGTCGAAGTTTCCGTTGTTGACCTCGCCGATCGTCTGGGACCGGTTGTTGCCGGTGGCGGTCATCGAAAAATGCGTCACCTGGCCGTCCGGATCGGTGGCCGTGGCGGACATCTGGATCGTTACGGGCAGGGTAAAGATTGCGCCGTCCGACGGACTGTTGATGACCACGTTCGGCGGTTGATTGATGTTCGAGGCTTGAAAATCAATGTCGATATTATCGGCTGTGGCGCCCGTCACGCTGAAACTGGGCGGCGTGAAGGTCACTCCGGATGCTCCTTCGGGGGTTACCGTGTAATCTCCTCCGACCGGCAGATTGAAAAAGCCGTAAGCGCCGAAAGTATTGGAAACCGAGGTTTGATTGACCGGATTGCCGTTCGCCGTTCCGGTCAATCGGACCGTTATTCCGGGCATCCAATTGCCATTGGCGTTGGTGACCGTTCCCATCAGACGAATGGAGGTCGGAGGCGTCGCCACCGAGATAAAGACTCCGGTCGAATCGGCTATCCCTCCGGCATCGTCGTAAGCGCGGGCGAAGATCGTGTGATTGCCGCCGGCCACATTGGCCCAGTCAAAGCTGTAAGGGGCGCTCGTGTCTTCATTGATCAGCGTCGGCGATCCCGACATATATTCGTAAAACCGGACCTTGGTGATCGCTCCCGAGGTGCTCGAAGCGTCGGCCGCCAGAGTAACCGTGGGGTTGACCGGAAAATTCTGACCGTTGGCCGGGCTGGTCATGTTGACCGTGATTCCCGTGACCGGAACCGCCACAAAGTTCTGATTGAGATGATCGGAAAATCCGATGGTAACGGTGCGGCTCGGCGGATTAAAAGTATATCCCTGTTGAACCGGCGTGACGGTCGCTCCGTCATCCCATTGACCGAAAATATCGGTGAAACTGTAATTTCCGCCGGAATCCGTGAGGGTCGTGCCGGAGATCGCCGGATTGGTCGAACTGGTCAGATTGACCGTTACTCCTTCGACCGGCAGATGATTCAGACTGTCGAGAATTCTTCCCGAGATCGTATGGTTGAACGGAACGATAGAGATGTTGGCGACGTTCGATGTGGTCGATTGACTTTGCGAATTGTAGGCTTTGGCCGTGATGGCGTGGTCGCCGGTTTCGGTGAACCGAACCTGTTTGGTGAACGGGCTTTGAGTGGATATCGCCAGCAATGCGTCGTCTTTGTAATACTCCACTCTGGTGACCGAAGGCGAAACATCGACGCTGAAGGTGATGTATTCGCCGGCCTGAAAACTCTGGCCCTCGGTCGGGCTGGTCAGCGTGACGGTCGGCCCGCCCGGTTCGGTGACGAAAACGTGGACGACGTTCATCGTATTTCCGCGCAGACCGTGATTGTCGTACGGGTAAGCGTAAAGAGCCCAGGTTCCCGACGGAACGTCATTCCAGGTGATCTCGAAAGGAGCCTGGGTGTCAACGCCGATCGGCACGTTTCCGACCGAACTGCCGTAAGCGACGAATTCGACTTTCTGGATCGAATCCCCGTCGTCCGGATCGCCGGCGTCGGCCTGAATCGTGATCGAAGCTGGGGCCTGGAACGTATCGCCGTGAGCCGGATTGGTGATCGTCGCCTCCGGTTCGTGGTTGCGCAGAATGACGAAATCGCCGAATTGATTGGCCCCGAGGTTATTGAAAATGATCGATTGGGGCGAGGTTTCATAGCCCGCCTTTTTGGCCGTGACGGTGTAGTTTCCGCCGGCCGGCAGATTGCCGAAATAATACTGACCGCCATCGTAAGAAATATTTATCGAGCGGTTGACCGTTCCGGTGACGGTCACGACGATCGGAGAGTAATTGTTCGTAAAACCGGTGTTTTCATTGGTAACTGACCCGCTGATGGCGTAATGCGTGACGGTTTCGTCGGTCGGTCCGATCTTCAAAACAAATCCGTCGTCGGGCGAGGTTATCAAACCGCCGCCGATGATCGGCTGAAAGGTGCCGGGAGTTACCGGAATGTTGTTTGTCCGGCCGGTGATAAAAGCATTGTCGGCGGAATCCACCGTCAGGTCGTAACCTCCGCCCTGACCCAAGATCGTCGAATAAACGAGAGCGCTGGCATCGGCGTTGAAATGGGTTAAAAAGATATTGCCCGAATTGAGCAACGAATTTTTCAGAGGGAAAGAGGCCGCCCCGGTCGTTTCGCCGATAATGAAAGCGCTGTCGTCGCTTCCGAGACCGATCTCTTTCGGTTCGTCTTTGCCTGTTCCTCCGAGAAAGGTCGAATAGACGAGCGAACTTCCGGTCGGATCGAATTTCGTCAGAAATCCGTCGTGATTGTTTCCGGTCGTACCGTTAAAGGTCGTGTCGAAGGCCCCCGGAGTGGTCGGGAAACCGGCGTTTTCGGTCGTTCCGGCGACGTACATATTCCCGGCCGCATCGACGGCGACGCCGCTGATGACGTCCGATTCCAACCCCCCGCCGAGCAGAGTCCCGAAAACGATCTGATTGCCCGCCGGATTCAGTTTTCCGAGATAGCCTTCGATGCCTCCGGTGCTGATCGTTTGAAAAGCGCCCGGAGTTGTCAGACTGGACGAACCCGTTCCGGCGATGACGGCATTGTTGTTTACGTCGATCGCGACGTCGGCCAGACCGGCGCTAAACAGCGTGGCGTAAGCGATTGTGCCGTCGTCGGCGAATCGGGCGATGTAACTGCCGCTGAAAAAGACCCCGCTGCAGGTCGTCGGCGAATCGCACAGTTTTTCTTTCAAAGCGCCGGGCGTGGTGGGAAAATTGGGCGACGAAGCCCGGCCGATGACGGTCGCTTCGCCGGTCGCGCGGTCGAGGGCGATCTTTCGGCCCAGATCCGTATTGTTGCCGCCGAGATAGGTCGAATAAATGATGGCCGAGCCGGTCGGATTCAATTTCGCCAGAAAGGCGTCGTCGGTTCCGCCGAAGGAGGTCTGATAGGCGTTGACGGTCGGGAAGTCCGAGGCCATCGTGGTTCCGGTGAAATAGATGTTGCCCTGATCGTCAACCTCGATGTCGCCGCCCGATTCGTTGCCGTCGCGACCGCCGAAATAAGTGGAGAACACGAGGGCCGTTCCGTCCGGGTTGATCTTGGTAACGAAAGCGTCGTACCAGAAAGAACTTGTCGAACCGATGCGCGGCAACATGCCCGGTTTGACGGTTCCGGCCGTCGTCGGAAAATCGCGCGAGGCGGCCGTTCCGACGACGTAGGCGTTGCCGCCCGAATCTACCGCAATTCCGCTTCCTTCATCGAACAGACTGCCGCCCAGATAACTTCCGTAAACCAGGATCGGGTCGATGATCAATTCCTGTGATTTGTCGTAACCGGCCAGAGCAAAACGGACCGAGAATTCCTTATCGGTCGTTTTTTTCACCCGATAAAGACCGGCTACCTCCTTTCGCTCGCCGCCGATTTCCTGATAAACGAAAGGCTTGTGCTGACGAATCGTTTCGCCCCCGGTTTCCAGCAAAAGATCGCCCGATCCGGGCTCGACGCGGGCGTTTTCGATTCCTGAGAAATTCAAACGGATCTGATTCGGGTCGGCGTTCGGCGCTACAACGAAATCATATTCGAGCCGCTGATTATTGCCGTAATAGACGAGATCAATTCCTTCGTAAACCGATTCGAATCTGACCCGTTTGTAATTCGGGACGTCGGTTTTCCATTTTTCCGGGTCGTTGCCGATGAAATAATTGGTCCGTCCGGCGGTTTCATCCAATCCGCGTGCCCGCGTTCCGGCGAGGGCGCCGTCGAACCGCATCCGAACGACCGCATTTTTATCAGGGTCGCTTTTTTCCAGCGTCAGAACGGCTTCATTCTCGGTCAGAAAAAGGCCGTAACCCTGACCCCGCGCAAGGAATTTCACTTCCCGGTCCGTCTGTCCCAGATTCGGTTCAAAATGAAGCGGCAAACGTCCGTATTCTTCGGCGATCTTTTGCTTTTGCGCTTCGGCCGAAACCTTTTCGCCCTCCGCCTGTAAAAAATTCGAAGGCGAATCCGCGTCGCCTTCCGGGAAAAAATTATTTTTCCCGATGCTGAGAAAAGAAAAAATTATTAAAGCGGTGGCAAATAAGGAAAAAGAAGTAAACCTGCTCGATCTCATTTTGACTGAACCCCCCCTAGGTCAATGATTTATAGGAATTTGTGTGGGATCGATCGATCCGCATATCTATAACAACAGTGCGGTTTAGGTGGCGAAAAAGACAGTTTTTTTACATTTGGGAATTGGGGTTTCGGATTTCGAATTGTTTGGACCAAGTAAATCCGAAATCCGAAATCCGCAATTCTGCAATCGAATCATCTTCGCCGTCTTCTCTCGTAGCGGTTGTCTTTTTGGGCGAATTGTTTGACCGAAGGGTTGAGCTTTCCGTTTTCGCCGAAAAGCGGATAAAGCAGGGAGTTCGGCGACAGGAAGGCGGCGCGGAGTTCGACGGGGCGTTCTCCGGCGCGGTTGATGACCCTGACGGGAACGCCGCGCACCTCTTCGATCCAGCGGGCGAATTCCGCCGCGTTGCCGATGGTCGCCGAAAGCAGCAGAAGGCGGATCCGCGGAGGCGACAGGATGATCGCTTCTTCCCAGACGTGGCCGCGGTATTCGTCGGCCAGATAATGGGCTTCGTCGAGGATGACGAAATCGGTGTTGACCTGCCGGCCGCTTCTGAGGGCGTCGAACAACTGGTTGCGGTAGATCTCGGTCGTCCCGACGATCAGCGGGGCGTTCCAATTCTCTTTCCGGTCGCCGGTCAGGATCCCGACTTTTTCGGCGCCGAATTCGGCGGTGAATTCCGTGTATTTGGAGTTGGTCAGAGCCTTCAGCGGCGTCGTGTACCAGGCGCGTCGGCCGTTTTCGAGCAGACGACGGATCTCTTCGCGGGCGATCCAGGTCTTTCCGCTGCCGGTCGGGGCCGTCACCAGCACGTCTTCGGTCTCGATGGCCTCCAGCGCTTCGGTCTGGAAATGATCAGGAACAAACGGCGAGGGTTCGGGAGTGCCGATCCCGGCCAGAAGCCGTTCGACCGATTTGCGATCGGGCGGTTCGGGGCCGGACGAAACTTTTCGGGCGAAACTTTCCTCTGCAAAATCTCGTTTATTCTTCCGTTCCTTTCGTCGGGACTTGCCCGAACGCCGGTTGCGGTCATATTTGTTTTTTCCTTTGCCGGAACGGGCCATAGGGCCGATGATAGCGGTTTAAAATGTTAAAGTCTATTGCTTTCAATTGGGATGGAAAAATGGTAGAATCCCGAAAGATGCCGCAACGTATTCTCAGCGTTTGGCATCTATATTTTGCGACAGATGTTTTGAGGTCGGTTTTTTATTACGGGGAATTAAAAAGTTATGCAGGAAGTTAATCGGGAAACAGTTCAGGATATCAATCGGGAGGCCGGTCAGGAACCGGTTCCCCAGACTGTTTCGGAAGCAATTCGGGAGACGGATCAGGAAACTCATCAAACGGTCGATCAGGGGCCCGTTCTGGCCGTCGATCAGGAGTCGGCTCAAGCGAGTTTGCCGGAAGAAGAAATTTTCAGAGGCTACGAGGTCAAAAGCTGGAATTTCAACCCGCGCATTTACAAGATTCTGGCGGTTTCCGCCATTTTCAACATCGTTTCGCTGATTCTTTTCGCGCAGAGCAATCTGCTGACCACCAAGGGGTGCGACAGCCCGTTTGTCGGCACCGTCTGTCAGGTGATCGACACGGTTTACGTCGGAACCAAGATATTCGGAGGGGACTCCGAATATGGGGAAGGTGATGTCCCTGTAACAGAGATCGGAAAAAATGACGAGATCATCTTCATCAATGAAACCGGAGACAGTCCGCCGCTCGATTATCCGGAGGGATATTTTGCCGTTGCCAATCCCGAGAAATTTTACGTCGATGCCGACGGGGTTACCCGGCACGTTTCGGAAATAACCAATTTTACCGATCCGACCACCATCAATCCGACGATCACCAATCCGACGACCATTAATCCGACGCCCGTCAACCCGACCGTGCCGGATCTGATGAAGATCAATCCGACGCGTCCCAGGCGAAACAAAAGCCCGTTGATCGGAGATGTGCCGGACAAGCCTTCTTCCGTCGGAGAAGACCCGACCACCAAAGATCCGACCACGGCCAACAACGGCAAGGATTACAAATCGCCCGGCAAACTGCCGAAGATCGGGGAAGACGGAAAAGTGGCCGATAACCAAAACAATAAGGATGGTCAAAATCCGCCCGACGCTGATTCGATCGAAGATATTACGACATACAAAGTACCGTTTGAGAATCTGGCCGAATTCGTTTCCGCCAAATGGTCTTTTAAGCCCGGCAATCCCGAAAGCAAGATTGATCTGAAGCCGTTCAAGGTGGCGCTTAACGGAAAGTTGGTCAAGAAAACCTTTACCGACGAAGAAGGCAAAGAAAAGGAAATAGTCGCTTTTGACGGCGACAAAACAAAATGGATCGACATCAAACCCGAAGAAGCCGGCGACCCGGAAATGGTCGAGATCGCCAAAAAAGCGGTCGAGGCCGTAGGCAACAGCGGATTTCTCGGACATTTGTACAATCTCGGCCTAAAGGACGTCAAGATCTCTCTGGTGCAGGCCGGCGACAAGATCGTCGTCAACCTCGAATCCGAACAACCGACCGAAGAAAGAGCCAAGACTCTGGCCAGCGGTCTGAACGGATTGATGGTCGTCGCCAATAAAACCGTCAAGGACGGTACCAACGAGCGGATTCTGCTCGACAGCGCGATGAAAACGCCTCCGAAAAACGTGGGGAAAAAGATCATCCTGAACGTCGAATTTCCGGTCGATCTGGCCAAGGAACTGATAAGGAAAAATCTCGAATCCGAGGCGCAGAAAAAGCAGGAAAAAAAGGATAAACCGAACAGTACGGCGCTGACCGCCAATTCCAACGTCAAGACCGGAAAATGAAAAGATCGCTTACAATCGTCTCGATCATCTGCGGCTGGCTGATGCTGGCCGCTTTTCCCGTTTCGGCGCAGAACGGCGACGGGTACAGGCTGGAATCCAAACCGGTGTCTGATGTTAAGATTAACCGGAAACCTTTGGATGATTTACCCGATTTTGTACTGGAAAAGATAGAAAAAGACAAAGTCGATCTGTCGCACCCGTTCAAGGTTGTTCTGGAAGGTTCTTTGGTCAAGCAGGTTTCCGAAGATTTCGAATTCGTTACTTTCGACAAGGCGAATTCAAAATGGCTCGTTCTGTCGGCCGAAGAAGCGGGCGACCCGCAGATGGCCGAGATCGCCAAACGGGCGGTCGAGGCCGTCGGAGACAGCGGATTTCTCGGGCATTTTTACAATCTCGGAGTAAAGAAGATAAAAATCACTCTGGCTCAGGATAACGAGAACGCTTTTGCAAAGATCGAATTAGAACAGCCGACCGAAGAAAGGGCCAGGACCCTGGCCAGCGGTCTGAACGGACTTTTGAGTGTCGCCGGATATCAGATCAAAGACGGAACCGACGAGCGCGTTCTGCTCGAAGGCGCGATGAAAAAGAGGCCGACGGCCGAAGGCAAAAATGTTATCATAACCATTGAACTCCCGAAGGATGTCGCGCGGGAAATGGTCGAGAGGAACCTGGCGGAGTATAAAAAGATAAGAAGATCAAGTGAGTAAAAATAAGGGCTACAACTCGATATTTTTCTTGACGACTCTGGGCGTTTATCTCGGTCTGGCGCTGGTCGGCGCATCGCCGACGGTCCTCGCTCAGCAGGCCGCTCTGACGCAGAGATTCGAGATCCAGAAAGAGGTCGAGTTTGACGAAGATCTGGATAAAAAGCCCGACGGCGATGAAAGCCTTGAGAATTATCTACTGGTTCGGCTCGACAGCGCTTTAAAGCAGTTCATCGGAGATCTGCACGAGTTAGACCGCCGCGGAAAGTATAAGAGAAAAGGAGAGTTTTCGACCGGGTTTTTTTATAATTACTGTTCGGAAGAATCGAGAGATGCCGGGTCATCCATTGCGATTGAAGAGGACGATTGGTTTTACGATCCGGTATCTGATCTTCGAAAAAAATTAGACGTTGCCGACGGCGGCCGCAATATCGGGAATCTGCCGGGATTTGTCGAGGCGTCAGTTTCTGACGAGGGGAGTCTTTGCAAATGGTTTGATGCCGGCGTATCGATCGATAAATCCGAATTTGAAGTATCTATCTCCTTTTCGCAAAACCCGCAGCAGGCGCCCGTTACGGCCGAAAATCTCACCACGCTTTTTTCCATCAAAGCGGTCAATGCTCAAAACGCCGTTACCAAACAGGTTTACGAAAACACAAAAGCCAAGGCCGAAAACGAATACGTGCGGATAGTCACCCGTCTCCCGCGCGGCTCGCTCAATCAGCTTGTCCGGAGCAAAGGACAGGCCATTTGAGTTTTCAGCCGGAATGTCTCTCTTTTTTTATTAGCAGAGAACGCATCCTTCCAAATTTAAAAAACTCATCTTTCAAACTTTCCTTTTCGCCATAATCCGTTACAATCAGAGGTTTGCCGCGTGCGTCGGCGCGTTACATATTTTGTAGCTGTTTTGGATATTTGAAAAAGGTCAATGGAAAAGCTGTCGAAGACAGCAACATATTTGTAGCCCACAGTGCAACTGTGGGAATTGATTGGATGAAAAGCGCGAGCCGTTGAAAACGGCGACATATTTTTTATGCCGCTATCTTCGATAGCTTTCCGCTCATTCGCATATTGGTCCCATATCTGACGATACGGGCTACAAATATGTCGTCAACTTGCGTTGACTAAAAATCCGAACAGTTACGATTTTCAAAAAGCAAAGGGCGTTCAGAATAAACGAGCAAAAAACTGCTCACCGCTTACCGCTCGCTGCTGACTGAGGATAAAAACAATGGCTACTACATTAGCAGATAAAATAGTTAATAAAATATTCGGAAGCGGCACCGACCGCTTTCTCAAAAAGGTCAAACCCGTAGTTCAGGAGATCAACGATCTCGAACCGACGATAAAGAAGTTGTCGGACGAGGAATTAAAGGCGCAGACCGGCAAATTCAAGGAAAGGATCGCCGCCGCGCTCGAAGGGATCGACGATCGGGTTGAGCGCCTGCGGGCCGAACAGGACATTTTGCACGAAATTTTGCCCGAGGCTTTTGCGACCGTTCGCGAGGCTTCGATCCGCGTTACCGGAATGAGGCATTTCGACGTTCAGCTTATCGGCGGCGTCGTGCTTCATCAGGGAAAGATCGCCGAGATGAGAACCGGTGAGGGTAAAACGCTGGTTTCGACATTGCCGGCCTATCTCAACGGTCTCACCGGGCGCGGGGTTCACATCGTTACGGTCAACGATTATCTGGCCTCGCGCGACGCCGAATGGATGGGCAAGATTCACCGCTTTCTCGGGTTGACGGTCGGTTGCATCCAGAACGAGATGGACGATTACGAGCGCAAGGAACAATACGCCTGCGACATCACCTACGGAACCAACAACGAGTTCGGGTTCGATTATCTGCGCGATAACATGAAGTTCGATCCCGAACAACTCGTCCAGCGCGATCATTATTACACGATCATCGACGAGGTCGACTCGATCCTGATCGACGAGGCCCGCACCCCGCTGATCATCTCCGGCGCGTCCGACGAAGCGACCGACAAATATTACACGGCCAATCAGATCATTCCGCATTTCGAACGCGGTCACAAGGACGAGGAGACCAAGGTGACGACCGGCGATTACCTTCTGGACGAAAAGAATCACTCGTCGGTTCTGACCGAACAGGGCGTCTCCAAGGCCGAAAGACTGCTCGGCGTCGATAACCTTTACGATCCCGGCAACATGGAGCTTCTCCATTGCGTCGAACAGGCGCTCAAGGCGCACACGCTTTACAAGCGCGATCACCATTACGTCGTTCAGGACGGCGAGGTGATCATCGTCGATGACTTTACCGGGCGTCTGATGCAAGGTCGGCGCTGGTCTGATGGTCTTCATCAGGCGGTCGAGGCCAAAGAGGGCGTTCAGATCGAGCGCGAGAACCAGACACTGGCGACCATCACTTTGCAGAATTATTTCCGGATGTACGAAAAACTCTCGGGTATGACCGGAACGGCCGAAACCGAGGAAAAGGAATTCGGCGAGACCTATCAATTGGAAGTGATCGTCATTCCGACCAACCGGCCGATGGTCCGTCAGGATAAATCGGACGTCATTTACCGGACTCTGCCCGAGAAATGGAACGCCGTGGTCGAGGAGATCAAGGAACTTCACGAAAAGGGCCAGCCCGTGCTGGTCGGTACGGTTTCGGTCGAAAACTCCGAACTGCTGGCGGAAAGGCTCAAAAAGATCAAGATCCCGCACAACGTCCTCAACGCCAAGTATCACGAACGCGAGGCCGAGATCGTCGCTCAGGCCGGACGCAAGGGGGCGGTAACCATCGCCACCAACATGGCCGGACGCGGAACCGACATCATCCTCGGCGGCAACGCCGAATTCCTGGCGCGCGAATATCTCAAGCGCAAGGAGATCAACCCGGACGAAGCGACCGAGGAACAGTTCGAAGAGGAACTGCGCCGCGCCAGCCGGGTCGTCGAAGAGGAGCACAAGGAGGTTCTCGACGCCGGCGGATTGTTCATCCTGGCCACCGAGCGCCACGAATCGCGCCGGATCGACAATCAGCTGCGCGGACGTTCGGGCCGTCAGGGCGACCCCGGAACGTCGCGTTTTTACCTGTCGCTGGAAGACGATCTGATGCGCATCTTCGCGGGCGACAAGGTTCGTTCGATGATGGAATGGCTCGGGATGGAAGAGGGCGTCGCCATCGAATCGAGGACTGTTTCCAAACAGATCGAACGGGCGCAGAAGGCGGTCGAAGCCCGCAACTTCGAAACCCGCAAACACGTCCTCAAATACGACGACGTGATGAACCGTCAGCGCGAGACCATCTACGGTCTCCGGCGTCAGCTGATGTTTGAACCCGAACACCGCGAATATCTTTTGGGCGAAACCGGAATGGCCCGCGATCTGCTGGCCGATCTGACCGTTCAGTATCTCAATCCGAACGTCTCTCCGGACGACTGGGACGTCGATACCTACGCGGCCGAGATCGAAAGCATTTACGCGGTCGATCCGGCGGCGGGCGCCGATGTCAATTTCGACAAGATGAGTCCGGAAGAGGTCGAAGATGCGATCTGGAAAAAGGCGACCGCCAACTACGAGGAGAAAGAGAAGATCGCCGGGGCCGAATCACTGCGGGCCTATGAGCGCTACATCATGCTCAACATCATCGACTCGCAGTGGAAGGACCACCTGCTTTCGATCGACCATCTGAAACAGGGCATCGGTCTGGTCGGCTACGGCCAGAAAGACCCGCTGGTCGAATACAAAAAGCAGAGTTTCGATATGTTCCAGGATATGCTCGACAGGATCGACACCAACACCACCAAGGCGCTCTTTAATCTGGAAGTGGTGGTCCGCGACGAACGCGAGGAAATGGAACGGCTCGAGCGGCTCGAACGTCAGCGTTCGCGCCGTCAGGCGGCCGGGATGGCCTTTACCGGCGCTTACGAGGGAGTCTCGGCGGCCGGCGAAGAAGCGTTAAGAAACACGCCCTTCGTCCGCGATCAACCGAAGATCGGCCCCAACGATCCGTGCCATTGCGGTTCGGGCCGCAAATTCAAAAAATGCCACGGAGCCGGAAGATAAGGCAAAGGGCAAAAGTAAAAAGAAAAAAAGGCGGAAAGTTTTCGGAACTTTCCGCCTTTTTTTCGACAATTTTGTTGAGTTTCGAAACAAGTCAAATCTGCGATCCGAAATCCCAAATCCGAGATCGAATCATTTTGCGTCGAAAGAAAAATACCCGACCGCTGCGTCGTGATCGGAGAATCTTTCGACGCGGGTGGCGTCGTTGCGGTAGATCTCGGGGAAATCGGCGTTGAAGCGGCCGAAGCCGAAGCCCAACAGGTGTTTGCGCATCGGTTGGTTGATGAGCATATGGTCGAGGACCTGGGCGTTGCCGTCAAAGGTGTAGGAATAGCGCTGGTCGGCCTGGATCAGATCGACCAGATCGATCAGATCGGGGTTGACCAGATCCTCCGAAGGCATCAGCACTTCGTCCTTTCCGGCCGGCGTTCCCTTGATCGTGCCGATGATGTCGGTGATCCCGTCGTTGAACTGATAGGCATTGAAATCGCCGAGCAGAACGATGTTTTCCGAAGGGTTTTTGGTCTGTCGCGCCTGAACGAAGCGGGCCAGAAATTCGGCCTGCAATTTCTTTTTTGTCCGGACCCGTTCGCCGTCTCTCGGATCATCGTAACCGCGCAGAGATTTGAGATGGTTGATGATCGCCGTCAGGGCGAAGGGCTTGCCGGTTTGCGGGTCTTTGATCTCGGCCTGAAGAAGAAGCGGCGGCCGGTCGTTGAGAATGTCATCGCTTCCGTCTTTCGGGTCCTTGAACCTTTCCTTTTTGCCGAACTGTTCGACTTTGACGACCCGGACGCGCGCCGTTTTGACCAGAAAACCGACGTCGATGCCGCGCATATCGTTGCCTTCCAAAAGATAAGCCGCATATTTCGGGTCGGGTTGATCGGCCTCGACGGCGTCGCGGTTGATCCTCTGAGCGAGCCGTTTGAGCGCGGACAGATTTTCGACCTCGATGACGCCGATGATGTCGGGAAACCGCAGATAGTCGCGCACCGCCATCGAAATCTTTACCAGTCTCTTTTCGAACGCCTCGCGCGTGGCTATTTCTTCTCTGATCGAAGGGTCGTCCTCGTCATCGAAAAAGTTTTCCAGATTCATTCCGGCCAGAGAAAACTGGCGTTCGGTCGGGACGGGCAACGCCTCGGATTTGATCGCACCGGAGACGGTCGCTTTGGAATCGACATCGGTCAAAAGCGTGTATTTGCCGAAATTGTAATGCAGAACTCCGGTCAGATTGCGGATCTCGGATCGGGTGGAAACATCGATCGGCTGGGCCCCGAGTTGTTCGTCGGAATCGATTCGGACGACCTCCGGATTGGAATCAAAAAGGGCTATCTTCGGGTGATCCTTTTTCATCTGGTCGATGTTTTTCGACGAGAGAAATTGCTGAACGTCCATTCCGGGTTCGCGAAATGCCCTCGGAGTTCCTTTGAGAACGCCGAAGAAAACTCCCCCGGAAACCGAATTCCCGCTCTTCAGATCAAACCTTCCGGTGGTCGGCGCGACCACGGTCAGAGCATCGAACGTGATGCGCATTCCCTCGTATTTTTCCAGTTGATCGAAGGAGTTGGAGGCGAAATCCGTCGCGGTTAAGACGATCGGTTTGGGCAGGGGATTGCCTTCGGAGACGACCTTGATCGTATCCTGATTGCGGCGCATCGAAAGTTCGGTCAGAAACAGCGCGTCCGTTTCGGTCTTCGGGCGGAATTCCGTGACGGTTCCCGTTACAATGACCAGATTACCGACCGTCGCTTCGACTGTCGGCTCACTGCCCGTATAGACATAGATGGCTTCGGAGGTTTTCGGATCGTCGTCCGTTTCGTCGTCGGGGGTCTGAATAAAAAAACCGTTCCGGGTGCGGGCCGTGACGATTCCCCGCAAACTGGCCGATTCTCCCGCCAGAGGCGAGATGTTTCCGTCGCCCTGAACTTCGGCGATCGAACGCTCTTTTTGCACGCCGGTTCCCGCGGCAAAAGCGGAAATTGCCAGCAGCAAATTCAATCCGATTATCAAAAATCTCATAGTTCGTTTTTTTCGTTTTTTTCGTTTTTATTTTAGCTTTTTTACTGCAAATCCCGGCGTCTTTCGATTATTTCCTGAGTGTTTTTCGGAACCTTCGAGAAAAAATCGTAACCGGTCAAAACCTCGACCGCGTTGACGGTCGTTCGGAAATTCCGCCACGGAGCGCTCTGGCTGACCGGCGGCTGATTTGGGACGATGATTGCGATGGTTCGCGTTGCCTTGTTAACGCGCTGAAGATCGTTGTTTCCGTTCGGCAGAACGAGGACCACTTTCCAGGTAACCTGCGGAACGACGATCTGTCCCTGAGCGATCGTCCCGGCGTTGCCCTGTCCGCCGGAGAAAATATAGATTTCGTTGCCCTGATTGGCGACCGAACGCAGATAGTTCTCAAAATCGTTCCACGGCCCCTGATTGTTGGCGGGCAGTTGGGGAATGAAATTGGTCATCAGAAAGGTCGCCGAATTGTCCGGGATCGAACGGGTCCGATCGCCCGAAGGACACATATGCCCGCGATCGTAGCCCGAACCGGAATAATCCGTGTCCTGAACCTGATACCAGCCGGCTGGCAAAGACGGGTCGGGCCGGTAATCGTCCTGACGCGGGGCCGAACCGATCCAGGTTGAATCGAGCCGCCAGGCGACCCAGTTTGGCGTCGCGTTGGCCCGGCTGTACGAGAGCGAATACTGGGCTTTGGTCATCAGATAATTGTTCTCGTTGGCCGCATCGTGGGTGGCGCCGGTCGGATTGCCCAGAAGCAGCGGATCTTCGCCCGGCAAAGGGGCGTCGATCGTCAGGTCGATGGTGACGTTGACGCTTCGCATCTGGGCGTCCGAAGCGGTCGCCGAAACATCGGTCATCCCGCCCGGAGTCGCCGGGGGGATCGTCGCCAGATAAGAAAAAACGTTGTCGCCCGGCGTTGCGTCGCCGTTCGTCCCGTCGTCGAAAAACTGCTGATCGCCCGCGCCGCCGATGTTGGTCAGATCGCCCGTGACCGCGATTCCGGTGCTCGGCGGGTTCGAGGCCGGAAGAACCGAAACCGTCAAAAGCGTCGAATCATTGGGCGCGACGACCGTCGGGTTGGCCGCACCGTTGGCCAGAAGACCCGTTCCGCCGCCTCCGCAACTGTTCGGCGTGGTCGATGAATTGCGCGGGGCCGAGGGCGTCAGGGTCGAAAAATCGGCGGAATTATCATCCGTGTCCTGACAGGCGGTCATCGCGCGGGCCTGACCGGAATTGGCCGGCGGCGCACCCGTTACTGCCGTTTCGATAAAGGCGTTGGTGGCGCTTCCGTAACCGACCGAATCGATGATGACGCCGGTGTTGACGGCTCCGAAACGAACGGCCAGACCTCCGCCCGAAGCCGACATGGCGCAGGTGCAGGTTCCCGGATCGTAAGTAATATCGCCCGGCACGGCCCCGTCGTAGCCGCTCGAAGTGATCAGATAATAGCCGCCGGCCGGGATGATCGTGCTGGTGGTCCATTCGACAAAGAGAACGTCGTTAACGCCCCCGGCCGAACGGTAAACCAGACGGTAACCGTTGAGATCGACGCTGTTCCCGCTCGTATTGTGAAGTTCGATGAATTCGTCGTTGGCGTTTCCGCCGGCCGTCTGAAACTGGCTGATGACGATGTCCGGCGAAACCAGAGTGGCCGCCGGTGGCATCTCGCTTTCGGCTGAGGCCGGCCGGAAAACTAATGTCAATCCGATGACAAGCGCAAAAAAACTCGGCAAATAAAGATAAAAACGCTTCATTATTGGTGGTGATCCTGTTAAATTTTGTTGGCGGACACGGTTAAATCCTTTTCGTCATAAATGACCTTTGGGAGCGGGGGCGCGCAAATCATTTATTCTCCCGGCGGTCCGCCTGCTGAAAATCAAGGGTGGGATAATTTTTCGGCAATCTAAATTTTTAACATATTTTTCCGCAGAAATGTAACGGAAAAACAATTTTTCCGTAAAAGTTAACGGACAAAGGCCCGGAGGATCGCGCCATCTCCGGTCTTTCGGAATTGCCTGAAGGCGGTTTGATTGTCCGGATTTCGCATAGAAAAACAGATCCGCCAATCAGGATAAAAAACGTTCGGGACCGGTTTGCCGGAGGCTAAAGTTTTCCGAACAACATCAGAACGCCGATGATGATAAAAGCCGCGGCCACGATCCGCTGAAGCCAATCAACGGGAACATAGGCCGTAATCACCGAACCGAACAGAACGCCCAAAAGCGTCACCAGGACCAGAGCCAGAGCCGCGCCCAGGAACACCGACAGCGCCGCATTCGTCTGGCTCGTCATCGTAATGACGGCCAACTGGGTCTTGTCGCCGAGTTCGGCCAAAAAAAGTGTGGCAAAAGCCGTCCAGAAAATTTTCCATTCCATAATTCTTTGAATTGGTGATAGGTGATGGATGATAGGTGATAGGAAAGAAAATCCCATCACCTATCACTAATCACTAATCACCCGTCTTCCGTAGATCGATCCTTGTCGTTCGCGCAGGTGTCCGCCATCTCTTCCGGTCAGAACGCTTTTGATCTCGGACGCGATCGACAGGGCGATCGACTCCGGCGTGTCGGCGCCGATGTCGAGGCCGACCGGGGCGTGGAGGTTTTTAAGTTCCTTTTCTTCAAAGCCGAAACCCTCCGCCTTCAATTCTTCGAGCAGTTTTTCCGTTCGCCGTTTCGGACCCAGAGCCCCGATGTAATCGAGACCGAGCGGGAGCAAAAATTTCATTATCTCCCGGTCCTTTTCGTAATTATGGGTCATCACGACGGCCGCCGAATTTTCATCCGGGGTTATTTCTCCGGCCAGATTCTCCGGATGCTCGACGATTATCTGATCGACCGACGGAAACCTCTCGCGGGCGGCAAAAGCCGGGCGGTGGTCGATGAGCGTCACCCGCCAGCCCAGATCCTTGGCGAAACCGGCGAGCGGGATGGCGTCGTAACCGGCTCCGAAGATCAGCAGGTTGAGCGGCGGGTCGATGTTCTCGAAAAAGAATTCGAAGCGGCCTTCCGTCAGGTCGAATTCGACCGTTCCCGCTTTTTCCCTTCGGTCGAAAAATGCGGCGCAACGGGCGCGGATCTCCCGGGAGTTTTCCAGAAAATCCGGCAGATTTTCAAGGTCAAACGGTTCCACTCCGCCATAAAAGATGCGCCCTCCGACCGGCAAACTCCGGTCATTAGAAATGAGCGTCGCGATCGTCTGCGGCCATCGGCTCTCGACAGCGTTGCGCCAGGCCGTCGTCAGCATCCCGCCCTTTTCGACCGGCTCGATCAGGATCCTGACGACGCCGTTACAACCCATGTTGAGCGAAAAGATCGAATCGCCCGAGGCGGCCGTCGTCGTGTCATAGGTTAAAAGTTCCGCTCGGCCCGTTTCCAAAAGCCGCCGGGCCCGCTCCATGACGTCCGCTTCGAGACATCCGCCGCTGACCATGCCGGACGCACGGCCGTTTTCGTCGATCAGCATCTTCGCCCCCGGCAGACGGTAACCCGAACCCTGAACATCGACGACCGTCGCCAGAATGGCTTTTTCGTTCGGCTTAAAGGAATCGAGTTCGTTTAATATCAGTTGAATTTCTTTTGACAAAACCTTTTTTCAATTTTGAGTTTTCAATTTTGAGTTTTGAATTGTACGCGAAAAATTAAAAATTCAAAACTCGAAATTAAAACTCAAGAATATGTGCGAACCCATTCGTCGCCTCTCTGATGAATTACGTCGAGTTTCATTCCGGTGCATTTCCAACCCGAAGGCGTCTTTTCGAGCCGGTGCGTGTAATGACCCCAGACCTCCCAGAATCCGGCCCCTTCGCCCTCTTTGATGAGGTTAAAGGCGTAGCCTTTGGAAAAGACCTCGGCCCTGTCATCGTCGATCTTGATCGAATGATTCGTCCGCGTATGAAATGATTTTTTGGCTTCGAAAAGGTTTGTTCTCCACCCGGCGATCAGATCATCGGCGTTCACCCGGGAAGGCTCTCCGCCGGCCAGCGAAGTGAAATCGATCTCGACCTCATCGGCGAAACAGGAACGGCATCCGGCCCAGTCCTTGAGATCGCACCGATTGTCTATCTCATCGACAACGCGGCGGATCTCCCGCTCGTCGGCCAGATTTTCCGAATGTTTTTCAAGCTCTTCTTCGACTTTTGATAACTGTGTTCTTCCTATCATTATCTTGTTTCTCCGATTTTATTTACTGGGAGCGCAGGCATCCGGCCTGCCCATTTGCTGGACGGCAAATGAAAAAGGGCGACGATCAAGTGTTTTGTTTGGCAAAATTTGTTTTCGCGCTTTCGCGCTCATTCAGGCAGGATGCCTGCGCTCCCGACTGCTTATTTCTTTGCTTTCTCCTACAACAGTTTATCGGGCGTGATCGGCAGATCGCGCACTCGCCGTCCGGTGGCGTGAAAAACGGCGTTGGCGATGGCGGCCGGGATGCCGACCATTCCCAGCTCGCCCATTCCCTTGATGCCGAGCGGATTGACGATTCGATCATCCTCTTCGACGAACATCGTTTCGACCTCGTGAACGTCGGCGTTGGCCGGAATGTGATATTCGGCCAGATTGGTCGTCATCATCCGTCCGTAGCGGTGATCGACCTCGGTCGCTTCGGTCAGGGCCATCCCGATCCCCCAGACGACACCGCCCATCTCCTGCGAATGCGAGGTTTTCGGGTTCATGATCCGGCCCGTCGCGGTCGATTCGACGACGCGCGTAACGCGGATGATGCCGAGGTCTTCGTCAACTTTGACCTCGACGAACTGCGCCCCGTGCGCGGCGATCGCGTATTTGTCGCGTTCGGGCGAGGGCATCGAGCGGTGTTCTTCGACGATCTCGCCGAGGTTGTTTTCCCGCATCACCGCGCCGACATCGACCGATTTTTCAGGATCGTTTTTCAGACGCAGTTTCCCTCCCGAAAATTCCGTGTCTTTGATCTTCGCGCCGGCCAGCGGGGAATTCGCGTCCTTTTGGGCCAGATCGAGTAATTTCTGCCGGATATTGGCGGCCGCTTCGAAAATTGCCGTTCCGACGCTGGCCGTTGTTTGCGATCCGCCCTGCGATGGCGCGCGCGGGAATTTGGTGTCGCCCAGTTCGAATTTGACGTTTTCTTTCGACAGTCCGAGGAATTCGGCGGCGATCTGCGTCATCACGGTGTAAGTTCCGGGGCCGATGTCGCTCGTCGCGCTGACGACCCGAGCCGAGCCGTCCGGGCGCAGAGTCATCCGGACGCCGGCCGGAGACTGAAAACCGCCCCAGACGCCGGTCGCCATTCCGTAACCGATCAGCCAACGTCCGTCGCGCATCGAACGCGGTTCCATCTTGCGATCCTTCCAACCGAACTTTTCCGCGCCTTCGCTGTAACATTCCCTGAGAGCCTTGCTCGACCAGGGTTTGCCCGATTCCGGGTCAACTTCGGAGTAATTGATCAGACGCAGTTCGAGCGGGTCGATTTTGAGTTTGTAGGCCAGTTCGTCGATCGCCGATTCGAGCGCGAACATCCCCGATACCGCGCCCGGAGCGCGCATCGCCGCCGGGTGCGGGAGATCGGTCGAGACCATTTTGCCCGGAGTATCGACGTTCGGGCAGGCGTAGATCAAACGCGTCCAGCGATTGGTGCCTTCAAAACGGTTATCGAAACTCGAAGTGTTGTTGGCCGTGTCGTGGATGATCGAAAGAAACTTGCCTTTTTCATCGGCTCCGAGCGAGATCTTCTGCCAGGTGTAGGGCCGATAGCCGTGTCCGGTGAACATCTGCCGCCGGGTGTAGACCAAACGGACGGGAAGCTTCAGCTCGCGCGCCGCCATGACCGTCAGATACGGGTAATAATTGGCCCGCAAAGAAGAACCGAACGCGCCGCCGACGAAAAGCGAAACGACGTTGACCTGTTCTTCCGGCACTCCGAAAATGTCGGCCAGATGATCTCGAACGCCGAAAACGTTCTGCGTTTTGTCGAAGAAGGTCAGCCGGTCGCCCTCCCAGACGGCCGTCGCGCCGTGCGGTTCCATCGGGTTGTGGTGCTCGATCGGGATCGTGTATTCGGCCTCGATCTTGACGGGCGCATCCCGGAAAGCCTGGGCCGGATTGCCGCGCGGTTTTGGAGCGCGGTTCGGATCGAGCGGATCGGCCGTCTTCATTCCCTCCAGAACATCGGTCGAGGGTTTTTCTTCGTTGTAAATTACCCGGACGAGCCGGGCGGCGTGCCGGGCCTGCTCGAAGGTTTCGGCCACGACCAGCGCCACCGGTTGGTCGCTGAACAATATTCGATCCGATTGGAGGGGATTAAAAGACTCCCGCCCCCGCGTCCGCCCGTTCTCTCTGGTCGGGATTTTCGGCGTGTTCAGATGCGTAAAAACCCTGATGACGCCCGGAGCCTTTTCCGCCTCTCCCGTTTCGATCGATTTGATCGCGCCCTTGGCGATCGAACTCTGCGCCAGATAGCCGTAAACCATCTTCGGCAGAAAAAACTCGGCGGCATATTTCGCCTCTCCCGTAACCTTGGCGACGCCGTCCACGCGGCTCATTTCTTTTCCGATGTATCTCATCTTTCTGTTCTAAATAAATCCAAAATCCAAAATCCAAAATCAAATCAATTTATCGGGCGTGATCGGCAGATCGCGGACCCGGCGGCCGGTGGCGTTGAAAATCGCGTTGGCGACCGAGGCCGCGACTCCGACGATGCCGACCTCTCCGATCCCTTTGATGCCGAGTTTGTTGACGAACTTGTCGTTTTCCTTGATAAAGACGGTTTTCATCTCGCCGATGTCGAGATTGGCCGGAATGTGATATTCGGCGAAACTGCGCGTTACGAAATTGCCGTTTCGCGGATCGAGAACGGATTCTTCCGAAAGGGCCTGCCCGATGCCCCAGATGCCGCCGCCGATGATCTGCGAATGCGCCGTTTTCGGATTGAGGATGCGCCCCGCTCCGACCGCTCCGACGAAGCGTTTGACACGGGTCATGCCGGTCGCTTCGTTGACCCAGACCTCGGTGAAATTGGCGTTGAAACTGAGCGATGCGTGATCGTCGTTATCGGACGATTTGGCGTCGAAACGGGTTTCGTATTCCTCCAACCCGGCCGCCTCCAACAGTTGGAGAACGGTCGGGGCGGCGAACCATTCGCGGTTGGTCTTGGCCTGCAACTCTTCGAGACAATGATCGCAGGTTTCAAAAACGGCGTTGCAAAAACTGGCCGCGCCGACCGAACCGACCGAACCGGCCGCCGGTGGCAGAGTCGAATCGCCGATCTTGACGCTGATCTGTTTCAAGGGCAGACGGAGGGTTTCGGCCGCGGTCTGGGCGATGATGGTGTTGGTTCCGGTTCCGAGATCCGACGCCGCCAGTTCGATCGTCGCCCGCGCCTGATCGCCCTCTTTTTTCAATTTGACCATCGCCGAAGTGTCGCGCGAGCGGGCCGGATAGGTTCCGCAACCGACGCCGTAACCGATCAGAAATTCGCCTTCGCGGACCGAGCGCGGTTCCATCTTCCGGCGGTTCCAGCCGAAGACTTCGGCTCCTTCGCGCAAAGCCTCAACCAGTGAGCGCGAAGACCACGGCTTGCCGCTCGCAGGATCCTTGGCCGGTTCGTTCTTGATGCGAAGTTCGACCGGGTCGATTTTCAGTTTGTAGGCCAGTTCATCGATCGCCGATTCGAGCGCGAAACTGCCCGTCGATTTGCCGGGTGCGCGGGTGTAGGTCGGCAGAATGATGTTCATCGGGGCGACCCGGTAGGCGATCCGCGAATTGGGGGCGTCGTACATATGTTCGGAAACGTCGGCGCACGGTTCGACGAATTCCTCGTCGATGGCCGTCTGCGTCGTCGTCTCGTGCGAGAGAGCGGTCAGTTTTCCGTCTTTGGTGGCGCCGAGCCTGATCCGCTGGAGATTTCGCTGGCGCATCCCGACCGAGTTGAACATCATCTGCCGCGTCAGGCCGAGTTTGACCGGTCTTTTTACCATTTTGGCGGCGATGGCGGCGATGATGACGTGGCCCCACGCTCCGCCTTTCGAACCGAACCCGCCGCCGATGTGCGGCGTGATGACGCGGACGTTTTCGCGCGGCAAACCAAGAGTGCCCGCCACCGATCCCTGAACGCCATTGACGATCTGCGATTCGTTGTAGAGGGTCAGCCGGTCGTCGCCCTCCCAGACGGCGGTCGTCGCGTGCGGAGCCATCGGCTGATGATGCTCGATCGGAGTGTTGTAGATCTCATCGACCTTGACCTCGGCCGAGGCGAAGGCTTTGTCGAAATCGCCGCGCAGTTCGTCATCGCGGCCCCGCGCCTTGGCCGCGCCGTCTTTGAGTTTGTCGAAATCCACGCGCGGTTCGGTTTTTTGGTAAGTTACCTTGACAAGACGCGCCGCATAGCGGGCCTGTTCGAAGGTTTCGGCCACGACCACGCCGATGTGCTGGCCGAAATACTCGACCTTGTCGTCCTGCAAGATGGCCCCGCCGCGAAGGCCCCGCGATGATCCCAGTTTGAGCGCGTTCTTGTGCGTGATGACCGCGATCACGCCCTCGGCTTTTTCGGCCGCTTCGGTGTCGATGTCGAGAATTCTCCCCGATGCCGTCTCGCTCTTGAAGATATAGCCGTAAGCCGGGTTCTCGACCGGAAAATCGAGCGCGTAACCGGCGCGCCCGGTAACTTTCAAAACCCCGTCGATCCGACTGATCGCATCGCCGATAACATTTGTTTTGTCGCGCATTTTTTGTTACCCCTTAATCTGCTTTGAGTCCCGCCTTCAGGCGGCCAAATTTGACCGTCGCGCAATGGCCGCGTAAACGCGGGGCTCAAAACTCAAAATTCAAAACTCAAAATTCCCTAAGCCTTCCCGCTGCTCATCGCCATCGTCAAAGCGCGGACGATCGCCCGTTTGCCGAGTTCGACCTTGAATTTGTTGTGTTCGAGCGGTTTGGCCGCTTTCATCTCGGCCTCGGCGGCTTTTTCGAAATTCTCTCGGGTCGCCTCTTTGCCTTTCAAGAAGTTTTCAGCCGCCGAAGCCCGCCAGGGTTTATGAGCGACGCCGCCCATCGCAAGGCGCGCCTCTTTGATCTTCTTGCCGTCCGTCTCCAGCGCGGCTGCAACGGAAACCAATGCAAAAGCGTAGCTGGCCCGGTCGCGCACTTTCAGGTAATAGGATTTTCCGGCGAAATTGTTCTTCGGGATCTCGATCGAGGTGACAAGATCGCCCTGTCCGAGATTGTTGTCCTTTTCCGGCGTCGTTCCCGGCAGACGGTGATAATCGGCGAAGGGGATCGAACGCTCGTTGCCCTTGGCGTCCTGCACTTTGACGACCGCATCGAGCGCGGCCAGAGCGACGCACATGTCCGAAGGATGAACCGCCACGCAATTGTCCGACCAGCCGAAAACGGCGTGCATCCGGTTGATCCCTTCCATCGCGCCGCAGCCCGAACCGGGTTCTCGTTTGTTGCACGGCATGGCCGTGTCGTAAAAATAGGTGCATCGCGTCCGCTGATTGAGATTCCCGCCGTTGGTCGCCATATTGCGGATCTGCCCCGAAGCTCCGGCCAGGATCGCCTGCGACAGGAGCGGGAAATTCTGCCGGATCAGAGGATGATTGGCCGTGTCGGTGTTTTTGGCCAGCGCGCCGATCTGGACCGCGCCGCCGCCGGCCGTCTTGATCTGCGCGAACGCGAGCCGGGTGATGTCGATGAGTTCATCGGGGCGCTCGACGTCCTCTTTCATCAGATCAATGAGGTTCGTCCCGCCCGCCAGGAATTTGGCTTTGGAATTGGCGGAAGCGCTTTTTACGGCCTCCGCGCCGTCTTTCGCTCTCGTGTATTTAAATGGTCTCATCTTATCCCTCCTCGTCTTTTTCTCTCAGGCTTTCGAGCGAAGCCAGATCGTCTCCGGCGGCAAACTGCCAGGTTTGCGCCACTTCCTTGCCGGTGTGGACTTCCTTGATGGCGGCGACGATGTTCGGATACGCGCCGCAGCGGCACAGATTTCCGCTCATCCGTTCGCGAATCTCGTCGTCCGACAGCTGAACGGCGCGCGGTTTGGCCTGAATGTTCTCGCTGACGTAACTGGCCTCGCCGTTTTTGGCTTCGACCATCAGAGCGACCGCCGAGCAGATCTGTCCGGGCGTGCAGTAACCGCACTGGAAACCGTCGTGTTTGATGAAGGCTTCCTGCATCGGATGGAGTTCGTCGCCGTTGGCCAGACCCTCGATGGTCGTGACGTTTTTGCCCTCGCAGGTCGCCGCCAGCGTCAGGCACGACAAAACCCTCCGGCCGTCAACGATGACCGTACAGGCTCCGCATTGACCGTGATCGCAACCTTTTTTCGATCCGGTCAGTTGCAGTCTTTCGCGGAGCGCATCGAGCAGTGTCATCCGCGAATCGACCTCCAGAGTCTTTTTATCGCCGTTGATCTGCATGACGACCTTGACGGCGTTTTCCAGCTTTTCGGCGATCAAGGCCGCGTCCTCCGGCCCTCTTCCTCCGACGCCGCCGAGCGCTTTTTGTTCGGCTATCAGTTGCAGGGCCAGAACGCTCAGACCGGCCGCCGAGACCTGTCCCAGAAAACGGCGCCGCGATTCGCCGAAGATGCCCAGTTCATCGAGCAGCTTTTCCTCGTCCTCGGTGATCCGCCTCTCCTCGGGTTCGACCCAATCCTCTTCGTTCATCCAATCTTCCAAATGCTCGCCTCGTTTATCCATTAGAAATTCTCCTCAGTTAAAATCCCTGATCCGCTTTTCATCCATTGCGTTTCAACGCAAAAAAAAAATCCAAAATCCAAAATCCAAAACCAAAAATCTAAATCATCTTGTCCGGCGTGATCGGCAGATCGCGCACCCGCCTTCCGGTGGCGTGAAAAACGGCGTTGGCGATCGCGGCCGGGACCCCGACCATTCCGAGTTCGCCCATTCCCTTGACCCCCAGATCATTGACTATTTTATCCTCTTCCTCGACGAAGATCGTTTCGATCTCGCGGACATCGGCGTTGGCCGGGACGTGATAACCGGCCAGATTCGGGTTCATCATTCGCCCGTAGCGATGATCGATCTCGGTTTCTTCGGTCAGGGCCATCCCGATCCCCCAGACCGCTCCGCCCATCTCCTGCGAGTGCGCGGTGGCCGGGTTCATGATCCGCCCGGCGGCCGTCGCTTCGACGATGCGGGTGACGCGCACCGTGCCGAGGTCCTCGTCCACTTTGACCTCGACGAACTGCGCCCCGTGCGAGGCGATCGAATATTTATCGCGCTCCTTGTTGGGAGCCGAATTGTGCATTTCTTCGAGTTTCTCAAGACCATTGCGGCGCAAGACCTCGGTCAAAGTCAGACCGACGCCGGGTTTGCCCTTGATGCGGATCTGCCCGTTCTCGCATTCCAACTGATCGTCCGGAACGTTTTTGAAGGGCGACGCGTCGCCTTTTCGGGCCAGTTCGAACATTTTTTTGAGAACGTTCCGGCAGGCCTCCTGCACCGAGGAACCGACGCTGGCCGTCGTCATCGAGCCGCCGTGAACGGGAGCTTCCGGCAAACGGCTGTCGCCGAGTTCGAACCTGACCTTTTCGACCGGCAGACCGAGCGTGTCGGCGGCGATCATAGTGATGGTGGTGTAGGTTCCGGGGCCCATATCGCTGGCCGCGCTCTGGATCAGAGCGGTCCCGTCCGCCTTCAGGGTGATCCGCGAAGCGCTCGGAGCCTGATACGCGCCCCAGGTTCCGGTCGCCACGCCCCAGCCGACCAATAGCGGGCCGTCGCGCATCGAACGGGGTTCGAGTTTGCGTTTGCTCCAGCCGAACCTCTCCGCGCCTTCGCTGTAACACTCGCGCAGGGCTTTGCTGGAGAAAGGCTTTCCGTCCTCGGGATCGGTTTCGGCGTAATTGATCAGTCGCAGTTCGAGCGGATCGATCTTGAGTTTATAAGCCAGTTCGTCGATCGCCGATTCGAGCGCGAACATTCCCGACACCGCGCCCGGAGCGCGCATGTAAAGCGGCGTCGCAAGATCGGTTTTGACGATTTTGTAATCGGTCTGAACGTTCGGACAGGCGTAGATCGAACGGGTCGTTCCGGGCGTTCCTTCGGAATAGGTTTCGAACTGCGAGGTGTTGCCGATCGCCTCGTGGATGATCGAGAGAAACTTGCCTTTTTCGTCCGCGCCGATCCGCACCTTTTGCCAGGTCTGCGGGCGGTAGCCGTGAGCCGTCGCCAGTTGCCGGCGCGAATAGACGATCTTGACCGGCCGTTTTATTTCGCGCGCCGCCATCGCCGCCAGCATGACGTTGGCCGCCGGACGCAATGCCCCGCCGAACGCTCCGCCGACGAACGGCGAGATGACATCGACCTTGCCTTCGGGGATGCCGAAGATCGAAGCCAGATGGTTGCGGACGTTGTAAACCCACTGGGTTTTGTCGAAAACGGTCAACCGGTCGTCCTTCCAAAAGGCGATCGAAGCGTGCGGTTCCATAGCATTGTGATGCTCGATCGGGATCGTGTATTCGGCCTCGATCTTGACGGGCGCGTCCCGGAAAGCCCCTTCCGGGTTGCCGCGCGGTTTCGGAGCGCGTTCGGCCGGTTCGGCCGGGACTCCTTTTCCCAGAATGGGGAGGATGTCGGTTTCGGATGTCTCTTTTTCGTATTCGGCCTCGATCAAACGGGCGGCGTGCCGGGCCTGTTCGAAAGTTTCGGCGACGACCAGAGCGATCGGCTGGGCGCTGAACATTATCTGATCGGATTGAAGGGCGCGAAAAGGCTTGCCGCCGGGCGCTACGCCGTCCTTGTCCTGCGGGTCGGAAAAGGGAAGTTTCGGCGCGTTTTTATGGGTAAATATCTTAATTACGCCCGCCGCTTTTTCCGCTTTTGAGATGTCGATCGACGCGATTCGCCCCTTGGCGACGGCGCTTAAAGCCAGATAACCGTGTGCCAGATCTGTTAGATTGAATTCGGCGGCGTATTTCGCCCGTCCGGTCACCTTGGCGATTCCGTCAACCCGTCGCGTTGCTTTTCCGATCAAACTTGCCATAACCCCTCGATTTCGGATTTTAGATTTTGGATTTTCGAAAGCTGATCCGCAGGCTTTTTTCAATCACTTTTGCGTCGGCGACGGAACATTTTTTTCTTTCGCCTTTGCCGGGTTTCATTTTTCCTTGATCAAATTCGCCGGTCATTGAAAATTAACTCCAAATTGCGCTTTCCAAAAGAGCCCGAATGACTTAGGTTTTAAAAAATATGTGTTATTACAAAATAACACGCGGGGTTTAGATTGTCATTATTTTATTATTTGCGAGCCTTTTCCTGAGAATTACGCGGAAACGGGTGTTTTGGTTTTCGCGGGTGTTAAATAGGTGATGAAAACTCAACCGCAGATCGGCCTTATTTTGCTGGCGGCCGGGGAATCCCGGAGGATGGGAAGTCCGAAGCAGATTCTCCGGTTTGAGGGCGAGACGCTTTTGCGCCGGGCGGCGCGGGCGGCGGTCGAATCGGATTGCCGTCCGGTGATCGTTGTGCTCGGTGCGGGAGCCGAAATACTCCGCAATGAGTTGGAGAGATTGCCGGTTGAGATCGCCGTTAATCGGGATTGGCCGGACGGGATGGGCGGTTCGATCCGCGCCGGTTTGGAAAGGCTTTTGGAAATTGATGTTGAGGTCGAAGCCGCGATCATCACGGTTTGCGACCAACCGGCGGTCTCGGCCGGCGTGATCGGACGTTTGATCGAAAAATACCTGAAGACCGGGGCTTTGATCGTGGCTTCCGCTTACGCCCGAACGCTCGGAGTGCCGGCGCTTTTCGATCGGCGGATCTTTTCGGAACTGAAGGAGCTGCCGCCCGGTTCGGGGGCCAAAATGCTGATCGAAAGATATTCCGCCGAAGTTGTATCGGTTCCGTTCCCGGAGGGCGCAATCGATATCGACACGCCCGAAGACTACCGGCGAATGAGGGATCAGAGCCGCGAGCGGTAGCAAGCCGGGCTACATCGCTCCGCGTTCAGTTCAACATCTGAAACGCCAACAGGCTTTAATTTCCCGAGTTGGAGACTGCGGCGGATTTTTTCTTTTCCGGCTCTTTAGTCTTTTCCGGTTCTTTTTTGTTGCCGGGAGCCGGTTTTTCCGGTTCTTTTTCGTCTTCTTCCTCTTTCTTATTGCCCGATCTGCCCGGCTGAGGCGTTTGATTGTTCTTGAACTGATCCTTTAATTTTTCGGCGCCGAAATCGACCCGTTTTTTGCCCGCTTCGGCCTTGACCAGAAGTTCCTCCGCCTGGGCGTTGGCCTCGTCGAGTTCGATCGCTTTTTTCAGGGCGCGGACGGCTTCGTCGTATTGCGCCAGTTTGATCAGAATGACGCCGAGTTCGGTTTGATACTGCGTGTCGTCCGGATTGAGTTTGACGGCTTTTTCCAACGCTTTGCGCGATTCCTTGTCGTCGTTGAGACGATTGAGAACCCGTCCCAGATTGAAATAGGCATTGTCGTTTTCGGGATCATCCTTGATGGTTTTTTTGTAGGCCGTCACGGCGTTTTCGAAAGCTATGGTCGAATTCGGTTTTTTCTCTTTGGTTTCCCCTTTTTTATTGGTTCCTTCTTTATTATCTTCAACTGGTTCGACCGGCGTTTCGACCAGTTCCTGCTCGCTTTCGATGAGCGCGTAGGAAAGCCCCAGTTTGAAATGGGCGTCGCCCAGATCGGGGTTCATTTTGACCGCCTGTTTGAAGGCGTCGATGGCCTGTTCGATCTTATTTTCTTCGAAAAATTTATTGCCCTCGGCGAGAGCCGTCTGAGCGTCCGGATAAGCCGGAACCTCGTTCGGATTCTCGACCGGCGCGTTGGTCTGGGGGTTGGGATCTTCCGCCGCCCAAATCCCGCAGGCGGTTGAAAAAGCCGCGGTTGCGGCCAAAGTCAAAATCATCAGAATACTTCTCATAACAATTCAATTTTTTATTTGGGTTTATCCGGGGGGAAAGATAAACTGACGGCCTCCGAGGAGATGAACGTGCAGATGAAAAACGGTTTGTCCGCCGTCCGAATTGGTGTTGACGACGATCCGATAGCCGTCTTCGGCAAAGCCTTTTTGGCGGGCGATGTCGGCCGCCGTCAGAAGAAGGTGCCCGATCGTTTCCCGATCGTTTTTCGCCGCTTCGTCAAGCGATGCCAGATGCTCGCGCGGGATCACCAGAACATGGGTCGGCGCCTGCGGATTGATGTCCTTAAAGGCGACGCACAGGTCGTCCCGATGGATCAGTTCAGACGGAATATCGCCCGCAACAATTTTGCAAAATAAACAATCTTCACGGCTCATAATTTGGATAACAGGTATTAAATCACAAAAGGCGGATTTGAACAACGAAACCCGCAGGTCGGAGCGGGCCGCGAGACCTCTTTTCGGATTGAGTTTTTTTGATTTTTCCCCGATCCCGATCACACCGAGTTCCGCCCGGCGTTGATGATCCCGAACGAACAGCGGATGATCAGTTTTTCGTAAACCTCTTTCAGATCGGATTCGCCTTCGCGGATGCTGGTCAGCGCGAACTGCTGGATAGTGGTCAAAGGCAGAACGATCCGTTCGCGCGTCCTGACCGATTGTCTTTCGACCGGAAAATCGGCCATCGGGTCGCTCTTGCCGGTGATGAACTCCAGATGTTTCCGGCACAGTTCGTATTCCCGGTGGATCTTGCGCCAGAGTTCGCCGTAAACCGGATGATCTTCCAGATGGCGGGTGAGCGGAAAAAAGGTCTTCTCCATCGCCATTTCGCAGTTGTCGATGAGGGCTTTGAAAAAGGCGTTCTCCTGGTACATCGTTTTGACCCGGGGAAGCTTTCCTTCTCCGGCGGTTTTTTCAAAGGCGGCCCCGACGCCGTAAAACCCCGGCACGTTTTGTTTGATCTGGCTCCAGGCTCCGACGAAGGGGATGGCCCGGAGGGAATCGAGCGACAGCTTGCTCGAAGCGCCGCCGCGCTTGGCCGGTCGGCTGCCGATGTTGGTCTGGGCGTAAAACCGCAAAGGGCTGACCTGTTCGAGGTAATCGAGAAAAGCCGGATCATTTTTCAATTCGGAATAGGCCCGGAAACTCTCCTCCGCCAACTCCCTCATCAGATCTTCTTCCGCCTCGGCGAAGGTTTCCTCTCCGGCCGAAAAAACCTCGTTGTAGATGCCGGCGTTGAGGAGCTGTTCGATGTTGTATTGGGCGACGTCGATGGTCCCGAAATTCGAAGAAACGGTTTGCCCCTGAACCGTCAGTTCGATGGCCTTGTTGGAGATGTTGCGGCCCATCGAGGAATAAAACTTGTGGGTTTTGCCTCCGCCGCGCGCCGGAGGACCGCCGCGTCCGTCAAAGAAGATGACCTCAACCCCGAATTCGCGCGAGACCTTGGTCAATTCGTCCTTGGCCCGGTAGATCCCGTAATTGGCCATCAGGTATCCGCCGTCTTTGGTGCCGTCGCTGAAACCGAGCATGATCGTTTGCGTGTCGCGCCGCCTTTTCAGATGCGCCCGGTAATCCGGATTTTGGTAAAGATCGCGCATCGCCCGGGGCGCATTTTCCAGATCCTCCACGGTTTCGAAAAGCGGAACGATGTCAATGTCGAGGTTTTCCTTCGACCAGCCTCCGAGCAGGAAAAGACCGAAAACCTCGATCACGCTGAGCGCCGTCTGGGAGTGGCTGATGATATAGCGGTGGCAGGCCTCCGGGCCGTTCCGCTCCTGGATCTGCCGGATGGCGGCGATGTTGCGGAAAGTGTCGGCGGTCAGTTCGTTTTCGAAAACCCCGGGATCGACCCGATCTTTGACCGAGAGCAGGATTTCGATCTTCTCCTTTTCCGAAAGCGATGCGTAACCGTCGGGCAGGGCGTCGGTTTTTTCGGCCGTCTCTTCCAGAACGGCGGCGTGGATGGAACTGTCCTGACGAACATCGAGCGAGGCGAAAAACAATCCGAACAATTCGACCTTGTCGATCAGGTTATCGACCAGATAGACGAAAAGACCATTGTGCCTTTCGAGCAAAGTGTTTCGAATATCTTCCAGAAAACCGATGATCCCCTGCCGGGTCAGATCCGTTTCTCCTTCGAGGACGAAAGCGTTCCGGTAGAGCTTCTGTTCGAGTTCGACGAGAACGGTTTCCACTCCGGCGAAAGTCAGACGGCGTTTTAAGAGGCGAACGTCGCGGTAATAACATTTGAGGATCGAACGCCGCAGGGCATCGGATACGCGAAGCGTCGTTTTGACCGTCACGAAAGGGTTGCCGTCGCGGTCGCCGCCGGACCAGAAACCCATGTTGATCAGTTCATCGACCTTTACCCGGCGACCCCGGAGCGATTTTTTGAGATCCGAGACGATGTTCCCGATGGCGTCGTAAAAGACGTTCTCCAGATACCAGATCAAACTGACGGCTTCGTCAAAGGGCGTCGGTTTCTCGCGTTTGAGAAAGGGCGTCCGGCCGAGTTGCTGGAGCAGGATGTTGATGTCCGAAACGTTGTTTTCGCCGATGGCTTCGACCAGATCGTTGATGATCCCGAGGACCGAACCGGGATAAAACTGCGTCGGGTGCGCGGTCAGCACGAGCCGGACTCCGAAACTCTCCAGTTTTTCGACGAACCGTTCGCGTTTGTCGTTTTGGAGAACGCTGGTTTCCAGTTGTTTGAGCGTGCCCGGACCCTGCATGTCGTGGAGCTGGCGGAAGGCGGCGTCTTCGAGCGCGTCGAACAGAACGATCTGCCGTTCGGCGTACTGGACGAAGCGAAAGAGCAGATCGACCTTTCCCTTTTCGTCAACGATCGAGGTGTGATCGCTGAAAAATTTTTCGATGATCTGAGAAGGACTTTTCCCGGACTCGAACCCCTCCTCGCATTTTTGGTTGAAAAGCGAGAGCAGGATGCCGGTCTTGTCGATCCCGTAAAACGGGAGCGAGAGAAAAAGGCTGTTGTAGAGTTGGAACTTTATCCCGACGGAATTTTGAAATTTTTCCAGTTCGCCCGAAATATTTTGTATCATAGACGAATTGTAATACAACAGTAATAATAAGATAAAATTTGAATCTGCGGGGAGAAGTGAAAAGATATGCGAGCCGAATATCGTGTCAAAAGGTGGAGCGAGATTTACGAACCGAATGCGGCGATGCTCAGATACATTCTGGCCAACGAGGGCTATCGGGTCTTTCAATGGTGCGATCAGCCCGACCGCTCTTACGCTCAGCACAGCCACGCCGAAGACCAGTCGCACTGGATCATTTCCGGCTCGCTGGAATTGACGGTTGAAAACTTCGGAACGGTCGTCTTGGAAGCCGGGGACCGCGATTTCATGCCCGCCGGAACCTACCATTCGGCCCGCGTCATCGGCGAAGAACCGGTCATTTATTTGATCGGGGAGAAAACGTGATGGATTTTGGATTTTGGATTTTGGATTTCGGATTTTTTTTCATTAGATTAATTCCCCACCTGAAATCTGAAATTTGAAATTAAACAAGGAATAAGGGAAATAGAAATTTATGATTAAACCGAACACATTGGGCGAATTGAAAAAAAGCGGTTACCGGTCGCGTTCCGTCAAGGACGAGATGCGGGAGAATCTGATCGGAAAACTGCGCCGGAGCGAAAAATTGTTCGAGGGCATCCTCGGTTACGAAGAATCCGTCATTCCGCAGATCATCAACGCCATTCTGGCCCGGCACAATCTCATCTTGCTCGGGCTTCGCGGACAGGCCAAAAGCCGCATCATCCGGCAATTGACCGAACTGCTTGACGAGGAGATGCCGATCATCGCCGGTTCGGAGATCAACGATAATCCGTTCGAACCGCTTTCGGCTTTCGGCCGCCATCAGACCGAGGTGCACGGCGATGAAACCAAGATCGACTGGGTCAAACGCGACAACCGTTTCGTCGAAAAACTGGCCACCCCGGACGTGACCATCGCCGACATCATCGGCGACGTCGATCCGATCAAGGCGGCCAAGGGCGGACATCTTCTCTCGGACGAGTTGACCATGCATTTCGGCCTTTTGCCGAGAGCCAACCGCGGGATCTTCGCCATGAACGAATTGCCCGATCTGGCCGGAAAAATTCAGGTCGGTCTGTTTAACATCATGCAGGAGGGCGACGTTCAGATCAAAGGCTATCCGGTTCGTCTGCCTTTGGATGTAATGCTTGTGTTCAGCGCCAATCCCGAGGATTACACGGCTCGCGGCAAGATCATCACGCCCTTAAAGGATCGGATCGGTTCGGAGATCATGACGCATTATCCGAAAGACATCGGGCTCGGGGTTTCGATCACCCGGCAGGAGGCCTGGACGAAGCGCGAGGGGCTTGAGGGCTTTACCCTGGAGGTCCCGGATTTCATCGCCGAGACGATCGAGCAGATCGCCTTTGAAGCGCGCGACGATCAAAGGATCGACAAGCGTTCGGGCGTTTCGCAGAGATTTTCCATCAGCGCGCTCGAATCGGCCGTCTCCAACGCCGAACGGCGGGCTCTTGTGACCGGAGAAAAGAAAATCGTCCCGCGCGTTTCCGACATTTACGCCGCCCTGCCGGCGATGACCGGAAAGATGGAACTCGAATATGAAGGCGAACAGATCGGCGCCACCCGACTGGCCAGAGAATTGATCAAACGGGCCGCCGGGATCATCTTCGAGGGATTTTTCCTCGGGATCGATTTCGAACCGACGGTTCGCTGGTTTGACGAGGGCAACAAACTACTTTTGAGCGAAACCGCCTCGGCCGAAGAATGCGCGATGCTTCTGGAAAGCGTGCCGGATCTGATCTCGTCAACCCTGACTCCGCTCGCTTTCGAGAAAAAAGAGAAGGCCAAACTGGTTTCGGCCTGCGAATTCGTTCTCGAAGGCCTCTACGCCCAAAACAAGATCTCGCGCAACGAAGAGGGCGGTTACGAGGCGACGACCAAGGCGAAAAGAGACCGGCGCGGGTTGATCTACGAAGATCTGACCGATCTCGACAGTTTTAATTGATAAAAGGGGGCAGAGATGCTGAAACGCCGAATTTTTTGTTTTTTAACCTTCTTTTGTTTGACCTCTGCTTTGTCAAACGCCCAACAGACCGCCGAAACCGTGAATCCTTCAGCGGTAAATCCGGTAGTCCTTTTCAGCAAGGCCAGGGATCTGTCATCTCGGGAAAAATACCCGGCGGCAGAGGCGATCTTAGTTGATCTTATTCACCGTTTTCCCGATGATTTCGAGATCCGCGGGCTTTATCTGAAGGTGCTGGAAAAGACCGGAAATCTCAAAATCTACATCGCCGAGAGCGAAAAGGCTCTGGAGTTTTATCAAAAGGTTCCTTTCGAGGAAAGGACCGAAACCTTTTACGAGAATTTCCGGAAAGCCGCTTTCGGAGCCAGAAAATTCAAAGCGGCCTTTGCCATTTACGAGGAATGGGGAAAAAAATTTCCCCGCAGTTATTGGGGCCGAATTTACCGTTCGGAAAAGGCGTTTGAGGAGAAAGACTGGCAAAAGGGAGCCGAACTGCTCGAAGAATTGATCCGGGAATCGGCTGGGAAAAACGATCAGACCTCCCATTATCGGAATTATTTTCTTCTGGTCTGCCGGAATTCCGATCAGGTTGACCGGGAGAAATTAATTCTCAGAGCGGAAGAGTTCGGGCAGTCGCTTGAAGAAAAACTGAACGACGCAAATTCCGATCAGAGCGATTACGCCAGACAGCTTTTGTACCTCGACGGCCTTTCGGAGATTTCCGGGAAATTGCGGGAAAAGCTTCCCGGTGAAAGTTTGAAATTCGCCGAAAAAGGCTTGGCGTTTTTTGAGAAATTCAAAGCGGTTCCGGAAGTGGCGGAGTTCGAGGATGTTTTTCGAGAGGCGGAGTTCAACTCTTATATCGCTTTGAAAGATTGGAAAAACGCCGAGAAAAAAGGGGCGAATTTGCTGGATCGTCTGGAAAAATCGGGACCCGGCGAAAAACTTGATGAGGCTTCCTTGCGCCGCGATTATTCGATCATATTGGAACATTTAAAAAAGATTCCCTCCGCCCGCGAACAACTTTATATAGCTTATTTTTTGAACAGGGAATTTCGGGCGGACTGGCAATCCTTCGATGCCAGACACCCGCTTTCGGCGGATGAAAAAATAAGTTTCGAAAGATCGGCCAGGCAAAAGTACGAAAAATTTCTGGCTTCGCAGGAATCTTTGATGAGGGCGAATTTGCTGAAGACGGAAAAAAAGATTCCGGCCGGGAATTTTTCGATCATGGATTTGGATGGCAAGACGGTTTCGCTCGGCGATTTTCGGGGAAAGGTTCTGATCCTCAATTTTTGGGCGACCTGGTGTCTGCCGTGCGTCGGCGAACTCGAAGAATTGAAAACCGCCTACCGGAAATATAAAAACGACTCGCGGATCGGTTTTGCCATTGTCAGCACCGATGAGGAGAAGGAAAAGGTCCGAACCGAGGTTAAAAACAGAGGATATGAATTTCCGGTCTTTCACTCGGATGAGGAGATCGAAAAAAATTATAAGATCGACGCGGTTCCAACTCTTTTTATCATAGATGCCGAGGGAAACATCAGATTTGAGAAAAAGAATTACGTCGATAGCGGTTTTTATCTGAAGGAACTCGATTGGATGATCGAAGCGGCTCTCAATTGAGTAGGTTTCAGATCGGTTCTGCCGGTTTGAAAATAAAAATCAAAAGGCCGCGATGAATTTTCATCGCGGCCTTTTCGTCTGGTTGTGAATTAAATTTACCGATCACGGACGACGGTGATAACGCCTGTTGTTTTTCTTGTTCTTATCTTTCGGATTGATGCCGTAGGTGTAGGCCGCACCCGAACCGGCTCCGACTCCGGCGCCGATCAGAGCGCCTTTCTTGCCGCCGATGATGCCGCCGATGATCGCTCCGGCGGCTCCACCGATACCGATATTGATCAGGTTACGATGTTTTTCGTAAAAGTTCTTGTCCTTGTCGCGATCTCTGTATTGACGCGAATTGGTATCGCGATTGCGATAATTTCTGCTGTTTCTGGTTTGAGCATTCGCCGCGAGGGGGAGCGCGATTGCCATCATTGCTATGGTTAAGAATGTCGCTATAATTTTTTTCATTGCTTTTTCTCCCTTTTAAATTCAAAGGAAACTTTCTTTCCTTAAAAAATCAAAGGGAGCAAGCATTATGCCAAAACTCTAATAGAACGGTTTTTCAGCGCTTTAAGGGATAAAGCCTGATTTGTTTTGGAGCTTTCTACACCATATCGAAAAAAAATCGACCGTATCGGTGAAACGGGTTTTTCTCGTCGAGTTCAACGCTTTGTTCCCGATCAGACGTGCAAAAACCGGGAAAAGCCATTAAAGACTTTTCCCGGTTTCGGGTTATTTACAAAGTAAAATCCGGACGGTTTCAATAACGTCGGCTTCTCCGGCGTTTGTCTTTCGGATTGATGCCGTAAGTGTAAGCCGCTCCGGCTCCGGCTCCGACTCCGGCCCCGATCAGAGCGCCTCGTTTGCCGCCGATGACTCCGCCGATGATGGCCCCGGCGGCGGCTCCGATGCCGATATTGATGATATTCCGGTGGCGGCTGTAAACCGAGCGCCGGTTGCGCCGGTAACTGTAATCGTCATCGTACCGGCTATAAGATCTTCTGGCCCGCGGCACCGTGCGGTAGACCGGTCGCACGTCCTGAACATAAACGTAATTATCGTACCGGGGAACATATCTTCTCGGCCGATAAGCGCGCTGGCTACGATAGCGCCGGTCGCGGCGAACCCGGTCGCGACGATAATTGTAATCGTCATCGTACCGGTAATAGGATCTTCTGACCTGATTGCGCCGGGCGAAGAAAGCGCGCCGGTTGTCCTGCCGATATTCGCGGCGATATTCTCTCCGCCTGTTATCCTGATGGCGCGCGCGCCGGAAATCCTGTCGTCGATTTTCGCGCCGAACGGCCCGACGCCGCTGTCCCCGGCGTTGATTGTTTCTGTCAAAGCGTTTGCCGTGATGCGATTTGCCGAATCTCTTGTCTCCTCCGGCGTAAGCGTTGACGGAAAAGACCGGAACGCCGACCGCAAAAACGAAAAACATCAAAAAAAGTGCCAAAAACTTTCTCATTTTTACATACCTTCCTTATAGACTTATTTCAAAACGAGGAGAGAAATATGCTAAGTTTTTGGAGAGAGTAAAAACTAAACAGGGGGATTGCTTTATGGTTTAAACTATAAACGACAGTCGGCTTATTGGCAAACCAGGTCGATTTTGAGTTTTAGGTTTTGGATTTTGGATTGATGTAAATCGGCGAAAAGCAAGGGGTTTTATGAAGTTTATAAAGTATTCGAAGTTCAAGGGTTTCGACGTTTTCGGCGTTAATCTGGGCGATCTGATGCAGTCGTTGTCGGACATGATGCTCGATTCCGGTTTTAATGACGATTATTACTGGACGCGCCAGCGAAATCAGATGGACGATACGCTCGACGGTCTGCGGCAGGCTCTTTTGCAGGCATTGCTCGATCAGGGCATTCTCGACGAACTCGACGTCGAGAAGATGCTGGCCGACAATGACGGCAAATTCAAGGGGTCTCTGCTCGAAGAACTGATCAATCAGCTGATCGAACGTCTGGTCGAAGAGGGTTATCTGAACCTGAAAGAAGTGTCTTCCGAACAGCGCCGTCAACAACAGCAGGGCGGAATGGGACAGGGCGAGATCGGCGAACCTCTGCCGCGCGATGTCCGTTTTGAAATAACGGAAAAAGGGCTTGATTTTCTCGGTTACAAAACGCTCCGGCAATTGCTCGGTTCGATGGGCAAATCCTCGGTCGGCCGCCACGAGACCAATCATCTCGATACGGGCGTCGAGGCGGCGATGAGTTCCAAACAATACGAATTCGGGGACACGATCAATCTGGACGTCAACACGACATTGCTGAGCGCCATTCAGCGCGAAGGCCTCGGCGTTCCCTTAAATCTCGAATACCGCGATCTGCACGTTTATCAACAGGATTATCAGTCTTCGTGCGCTACGGTCGTCATGCTCGATTGTTCGCATTCGATGATCCTCTACGGCGAAGACCGTTTTACGCCGGCCAAAAAAGTGGCCCTCGCTCTGGCGCATCTGATCCGCACGCAGTATCCGGGCGATTCTTTGAAGATAGTTCTTTTTCACGACGACGCCGAAGAACTGCCGTTGGCCAAACTGGCGACGACGCAGGTCGGCCCTTATCACACCAACACGGCCGAGGGCCTCAAACTGGCGCGAAGGCTTTTAAGCGCCCAGCGCAAGGACATGAGACAGATCGTCATGGTGACGGACGGCAAACCGACGGCCTGTTTTATCGAACCGTCGAACGCCGCCTATTTCGGCCACCGGCGTCATTCGCAGAAAGTCAAGGGCGAGACCAGGATGCTCTACAAGAACTCGATGGGCAACGACCCGTTCGTTATGGCCGAGACCTTCAAGGAAGTTCAGTCCTGTCGCAAAGCCGGGATCATGATCAACACCTTTATGCTGGCCAGCGATTATTATCTGGTCGATTTCGTCAAACAAATGACGGCCATGACGCGCGGCAAAGCGTATTTCGCCAACCCGAACAACCTGACGCAGTTCGTTTTGATGGATTTTTTGAAACGGCGGACGAGCCGGATTAAATAGATTTGAGATAGAAATATGGATATTCTGGAGAAGATAAAAAAATCCAAAGGCGAAGGGAAATTCGACAGTTGCGTTTTCGAATTGCCGAAGGGTTTTGCCGCCGCCAACGGCTTGCCAAGCAACTCGTTTGCCGTTTTGACCTTGCGCAACGGAAGACTCGAAGCCGAGGTTTTTTCGCCCGACCAAGGAGATGAGAAAGAGGTCGAGGAGTTTTTGGCCGAGTTCGGAGATTTCAACGAGGAGTTAAAACGGCTTGGAGACTAACAAAAAATGCAGTACCTCACATATGTCGAGGCCGTCAAATTTCACATCCTTTACATGCGGGCGGTCGGCGAAACACGGATCGGTGTTTTTGATAAAAATTTGGTGGAATCCGCCCTGGCCAGACCGAGGCACGCTTTTGAATTCGAAAATGCGGATATTTTTCGGCAGGCGGCGACGCTTCTGTTCGGTTTGATCAAAAATCATCCCTGGCAGGGAGGAAATAAACGAACCGCCACTTTTTTGACAAATTTATTTTTGAAGCGAAACGGTTACAAACTTTCGGCGGAAATTCGGGATTTGATAGATCTTTGCCTGAAAATCGAAGCCGATGTCTGGAAGGTTGAGGAGATTGAGGTTTGGATGCGTGAAAACGCAAAATCCGTCTAAACAATCGCGGACCGAACCCGAACAACCTGATGCGGTTCGTTTTGATGGATTTTTTGAAACGGCGGACGAGCCGTGCGAAATGATTTATGCCTTTGACTGATCTGATTCTGGCTTCAAAAGATGAGGCCCAAAAAATTGCCGATTCCGATTATCCGCTCGAAAGCTGGGCGGGAATCGACACCAAGGGAATCGATGTTGTGGCTTACAGCAACCTGTATTCGATCCTGACCGAACAGGAATGGCAGCCCGACATTCTTGACCAATTTCCGCTTGTTTCGCAGGGAACCGAGGAAGGGCCGTGGGTGTCGATTTTCCCGGCAGAAATGACGGAGATGCTGGCCGGATTGGAGGGCGATAAAATGGAGAAGATCGCTGAAGACTGGAGTCAGGCGGAAGAGATGGCATATTTCGACCCGAAAGAAATAAAAGAACTGCTCGGGGAAATGCGGAATCTGGCAAAACGGGCGGGTTCCGATAGATCAGACCTTTTGATCTGGATGAGCCTTTAGCGACGTCGGGAGATGATTATTGATGAAAAGACCTGTTTTTATTGCTTTTTTATTTTTACTTTTTGCCTTGGGCGCAAATGCCCAGACCGGCGAACTCGTTTTGGAGAAAGGCGTCCCGGCTCACAAAGAGATCGACGCGATCTATAAGGATTTCAGCGATGCCTATCGCACTTTAAATGTTGACAAAGTGGCCGGGCTTTACGCCGAAACGGCCGCCTATCTTCCGCCCGACAACGACATTCTGCAAGGCCGCGAAGCGATCCGCCCGACCTTTCGGAGATTCTTCGACTGGATCAAAGGAGAGGGCCGGACGATGACCATCTCGTTTCAGATCTTTCAGCGAAAGGTCGATAAAGATCTGGGCTATGATGTCGGGATCTATACCATCCGCCAGTTCAAAGACGGCCAGCAGGTCGGAACCGGGCGGGGCAAATTCGTCGTCGTCGCCGTTCGGGAAAAGGACGGAAAATGGCGGTTTCAAGTGGACGGTTACAACGGACTCAAACCGGCCGAGGGAAACTGATTCGAGGGAAACCGAAATTTATTTTCCGGCTTTGCAAAATCAAAAAGGATTTTCTTTTCGGGAACCGAAATTAAAAGATTTGCTTCGGTCCGGGCGGGCGTTTTTCTCTCCTTTCTGCTAAAATAAATACAGTTCTTTTCTCATCGTATTTGGAAAACATTTAAGGAGGTGAAGCCATGAAAAAAGCGATTTGCGGTTTTCTGCTGTTTCTGACCTTTGTAACAGTTTGTTTTGCCCAGCAAGACGATTCGGATACAGATGGAAAAAACAAAGAAAATGTGATTCTTAAAGCCGGAACGCATATTTCGGCACAACTTCAAGGGGTTTTGGGCGCTGAGAGCAGTCATAACGGCGACGATTTCGTTTTGAACCTAACCGAAGACGTAACCGGTAATGGGATGACCTTTGAAAAAGGAACTGAAGTTTTGGGAAGGGTCGTCAGAGTTAAACAGATCACCGACGATGATGATGAGTCGGAAATTAGCTTATCATTCGATTTTTTAAAGCACGGCGATGATTATTTACCTTTCAAGGCAATTATAATTTCCGCCGCACCCGACAGCGCCTTGCATTTTGATTCTTCGCCGATCTTTAAAGGGGCGACCGTTATTTCGGGCAAAGCCAAAAACGTGCGGCTCGAAGAAGGAGTGATATTTAAGTTGGAGCTTTACAAAGACTTATTGAAACCATAAAAAGATAAAAAAAACGAAACAGATGAGAAAAGCGAAAGGTGAGCCGAATGGCTCACCTTATCTTTCTTTAAAAAGCTCCACTAATATTTGATAAAGGTGCGGGTCACCTGCCAGCGTCCGTCGCGCTTTTTCAGTTCGGTTTCGAATTGATAACGGTAGGTTTGCTCTCCCAGCAATTCGACCACCCGGGAGACTCCTCTTCCTGAAACCGTCGCCCGGTTGCCCTCGATCTCGATCCGGTTGATGGTGTTGTCCAGAGATTTTCTTTGGATGGTGGCAACCAGCGTCAATGCCTGGCTTCTGGAAAAACTCTGACCCGGAGAATAGGTCTCTACATATTCTTCGGCCAGAATGTCATCCAGAGCATCAACGTCCCGTTTGAGAATGGCATCGGCGCCTTTTTCCATCACCGCGACGACGGCGCGTTTTTCCTTTGCTTCGTTGGTTTCGGACGGAGAGCTTTGCGGCGTCGGCGTGGTGGGGCTCGGTTCCGGATTGAGGATCGAGATAAAATAATCCTTTAATTGATAAAAATTGACCGCCAGACTGATTCCTAGAACCAGCACGAGAAACAAAACCAGGGCCGCTCCGATCAATTTAAAGACGTAGTTCTTGTTGGTATTGTCCGGCTGAGCGACGGTGCCGTGTCCGGTGATGTGAGGGTCGGCGGTGACCTTTTCCCCGTGGATTATGGTCGGAGCCTCGATGCGGGAATCGGCGGTTTGATTGAGCCTCGACAGAGTGCTTCCGTCCTGCAGGCAAAAATTCTGCGTGTCGTCGGAGTATGTTTGATTACATTTCGGACAAATCTTCATCGTTCAACCTGTCTGAAAATCGGCCGAAAGTTTGGGCGCTTTGGGGCCGATTTTCATTTGATTTTAATGCAAAAGACCCGGGCGCAAAAAGGTCTTTTGTTTTATTTCTCCTTTTTATGTCGAAACATTTTCCCCGATTTTGCCGTTAAATTGGCGGTTAAACAAAGCTTTCCGCCATTTTCCGGGCAAAAAACAATGAATCGATTCGTCTTTTTGTGCTAATCTTTTTTTGATAGCAGGTCTATGCTTTACAGAGAATTACTCACAAGTGAACTTCATAATCAGCGCGAGGATTTCGTTCGTTTCGCCGAAACGCAGAACAGCGACCTCAACGAATACCTGCGGATTCTGGCGCGGGTTTCGGGAAAAACGAGCGCCGAAGTCCGGGAACGGATCAAAGGGAGTGAAAATCCCGGCGCGATTCCTTCCGAGGAACTGGATGCGCAAAAAGGCTTTGCCTCCGGGTTCGGCGAAAAATGGGAGAATCACGAACAGGCCCGTCGATGGGCTTTTTCGGTTTTGGAGAACCGGACGACCTTTGCCGCCGACGCCAGCCAGATCTTGCCGGGGCGCGACATCTCTCTGCCGGTGGCCGCCATTCAGGTCGGCTGGTTCGAAAACCCGCACGACGAAACGCAGAGTTACGAGAAGAACGCCCGCTTCAAGATCCTTTCGCCGAAAGAGTTGCTGGAGGATCAGGAGGAGCCGATGAATCCCGAAACGCGCGTCGGCCAGATGCGATTTCACGCCGAGGTCGAAAGGGTCAGCGAATTTCTGGCCAAAAAAGCCGGGTGGCAGGAGCGGGGCGAGCGGATGCCGCTGGCTTTCTTCGACGGCACTCTGATGGTTTCCTTTTCATTGCCGCAAACCGCTTTGCAGATCAGTTTCGTTCAGGCGATGGTCAATCTGGTCAGTTATTCGCGGGCGATGCGCGTTCCGGTGATCGGCTACGTTGACCGCAGTTTTTCGCGCGATCTGCTCAATCTGCTCGATGCCTTCGACGGCCGGGAGAGTTCCGACGGGCGAACTCTTTATGATGCCACCATTTTAAGCGCGGAAACCGCCGCCCTTCGAAAAGTGTTGCGGAATTGGGGCGACCGGACGATTTTTTGTCATTCTCGGCGCAAAGGCCTTGAGGCGTTCATCGATTCTTCGACCGAAAAGTCGCTGGTCGGATTTACCTATTTACAAACGACCGCCGACAGTCCTCCGGCGAGGGTCGATATTCCGTCGTGGATCTTCGAGGAAGGCCTGCTCGAAGAGGTTCTCCAGGTGATTCGCGCCGAATGCGTCATCGGGCTCGGTTATCCGTACCCGCTGGAGACGGCCGATGCGACGGCCGTCATCACTTCGCGGGATCGGGAAATTTTTCTTGGGGCTTTACAAGAGTTTGCCAGTCGTGAAAAACTAAACTTCAGCGTTTCGCGTAAAAGCGCCAGCAAGGGAAGACGGCGGTAATTTGAAAAGAAGGGAAAGGAGCAAATTTGAAGGAAAAAAGGCGAGGGAAATAAAAGTGAAGGCAAATCCCCAACAAATCCGAAATCCGAAATCCGAAATCCGAAATCGGACCTGTTCCGCCTGCGGGGCCGAAGCGCGGCGGATCAACGCCAAATTCTGTCTGATCTGCGGAAAATTGCTCCGCGAAGATTATCAACCGCTCGACACCATTCGTTCATCCTACCGTTTGCAGGGGCAATCGTTTTTAATGGAAAATCAAAAAAGCGAAGAGATCACCGATCTTTTCCAGCGCAATGAAAACACGGTTTCCGAAACCGCCTGGGCCTGTTTCGTCTATTCGATGGTCCCCTATATCGGCATCCTTTTTATCCCCTTCACGTTTATCATCGGCCTTTTCGGCGTGGCCGTCTCCTACCAGCGCCCCCATCTCGGCGGCCGGAAGCTCGCTCTGATCAGCATGGGGATGAGTTTCATCGTCCTTCTCATCCAAATCTTCCTCTGGTGGCTGCTTTATCTTATTCCCGAAATTTCAAAGGGGTTTTAGCCACAGAGGGCACAGAGGACACAGAGTGGATTTTATTTATCCGGTTTTGAAATGTTCGGACGCGATTGAAAACAGAAGAACGAAAGGCTAAAATATCCGGCAATTTGATAAAAAGTTGTTTCGAAATAGATCTCATAATCTACTGAAAAGAACAGAAAAAAATCTCCTGCTCAGTTCGAGAAAAAGAACAGTTTTCTAAAATTTCTGTATTCTCTGTGGAAAAAATAATGCAAGACTTCCTCACACAAAAAATAATCGGGGCGGCAATCGAAGTTCATAAAAATCTTGGATGTGGTTTACTGGAATCAATTTATGAAGAGGCCCTTTGTTACGAATTTGAGCTTCGCGGTATCAAATATGAAAGACAAGTGGAGATTGATGTAAATTACAAAGGAAAAAAAATCAAAGGACAAAAAATTGATTTGCTTGTCAGAGACGAGGTAGTGGTTGAGATTAAATCTCTGGCCAAATTGCCTCAGGTTGCAACCGCACAAACCCTTTCCTATCTAAGGGCGACTAATTTAAAGCGGGGCTTGTTGATCAATTTCGGGGAAAAACGATTGATTGACGGAATAAAAAGAATATCTCTGTGAACTCTGTGGTCTCTGTGGCTAAAATCCAATGAAAAAAATCGCCAAGATCGTCAAATCCAATTCGCACATCGATTACGTCGGGCGGGTGATCGATTCTCTGGACGCCGAAAATGCGCCGACGGCGGACGATTACGGTTTCGCTCAGTTCGTTTCTCTTCCGCTTGAGGAGGCGGGCGGAGAAGAGATCGTCGGCGTTATCTACAATTCAATGCTCATCAATCCCGAATACGCCTCTTACGGGCCGCGCCTTTCGCCGAAACCCGAACTCGGCAATTTCAGCCCCGACTACATCAACGAGCAGGGGTTTCTGATCGGGATCCTTCTTCTCGGAGCGCTCGACGGGACCGGCCGGATCACTCAGGGAGTCCCGCGCCGGGTCGTTCCGCCGGGGCAGGAGGTTTTTAACATCGATCCCGAAGAGGTCAAAAAATTTCATTCCGACGAAAAGGGCTTTTTGCAGATCCATTATTATTCGCAAGTCGTCGCTCACGCCGGATTATTCGCCGTTCCCCTGCTTGAGGCGATCATCGATCAGTTGGCCGGAGATTGCCGCGAAGAAGATAAAAAAAGGCTCGGGGTGCTCAAACAAACTCTGGCGTGGCAACGCGCTTTCGGCGGAATGCGTCTATAGAATTAGCAATCCGAAATTTCTCAGTTTTAGGAGTATCAAGATGAAAAAATTATTGGTTTTATGCGCTTTTTGCGTTTTGACCGCGATGGCTGCGACGGCTTCGGCCCAGCCCCGTCAGATGGATAAGGGGACGCAACCAAAGGCCGATATAAAAGCCGCGCCCGATTCGTTCGAAACGAGATACGAGGGCGGCCTCATCGGTTTCAGCAAAAAGGAGAAGGGAACCCTCAAGTTTGACGACATCAACGACCGATTGGTCTTTTACGGCAAGGATCATAAGGAAAAATTCTCGATCAATTACGATTCAATGGTGGTCATTTACCCCAGTTCCAACAAGGTTCAATCGGGAACCGGTCGGACCATCGGCGCGATCCCTTTTCCGGGCGCCGGGATCGGAGGAAGTTTTATCAAAAAGCAAAAGAATTATCTGGTCATTCAATATCGGGACCCTGATGTCGATGTTCACGGAACGACCAGTTTTCTGGTCGACACCGACGAATTGTTGCTATCGGTTGTAAAAACTCTCGGGGAAAAGGCCGAGATGAAACCGCGCGGCGACGCTTATTTCCGGGCCGTTCGGACCGACGATGACGACGATAAATAAACGCCGATCATTCCGCTAATTGAGATCGCCGAAATTGTGCTGAACAAGGGCGGCGATCGAAATGGCGGCGGTTTCGGCCCGCAGGATCCGTCCGCCGAGTGTGATCACCTGAAAACCGTTGTCGCGGGCCGTTTCGATCTCCTCCTCTTCCCAACCCCCTTCAGGACCGATCACGGCGATCATTTCTTTTTGCGCCGGAATTCGCGTGAAACCCTCGCCGCCGCGTTCGGCAAAAAAAACTCTTCCGCCTTTCAGATCAGCGGAAGCGGAGTTTTTCAGGAAAAAATCCAGTTCGGCCGGTTCTTTTATTTCCAGCAATCTGGCCCGGCCCGATTGTTTCGAGGCTTCGACCGCGATCTTTTGCCAGCGTTCGATTTTTCTGGATGAATCCCGCAGTTTTACGTCGCAGCGACGGGTGAGCAAAGGCCAAAGTCGGGTGACGCCGAGTTCGACCGATTTTTGGACGATCAGGTCGAACTTTTCGCCTTTCAGAACGGCGACCGCCAGCGTCAGATCCAGATCGGATTCGGCGGCGGCGGGCGATATCTCCCGAATGATTTCAAGGACCGTTCGCCGCTTTTCAACTTTCCCGATCCGGCATAAAAACTCGCGGCCGCATCCGTCGAAAACCCGCACCTCGGCGCCTTCGTTCATCCGGAGAACCTGGAGCAAATGTCTCGATTGTTCCTGATCAAGAGTGATTTGCCCGGTTTTGAAATTTTCCGCGGGAGCGTAAAACCGGCGCAGTTTCCAAGGCTCATTGATCATTTGTCAGTTTGCTCCTCATCTTCGGCGTCGGTTCCGAATCTTTCTTTGAAGTCTTTCGAATTTTGCCGGATCTGAACCCAGTTTTCGAAAACCTCCGGCGATTGCAGCCAGATGGTGAACCATTCGGCGATCTCGGCTTTTTCCGCCCGGTTGCTGGCGGCGACCTTTTGATTTTTGGCGATCATCGCCGCCCGGTTCTTGCCCTTGATGCCGGTTTCGCGAACCAACCTGAGCCCCTCCCTGTCGTTTTCCCGTAGGAATTTCTGGCGCAGGTTCTCCAATCGCCGGATCGAGATCACGGCCTGTTTGAAGTCGGCGAACTTCAGAATGTTGCGAAACATCGCCGCGTAAGGTGATTCCAGCCGTCGCCGGACGTCGAGTTCCATAATTTCCGAATGGCGCAGTTCGGCCCCTTCATCCGCCAACTGACGGGCGATGATCATCGGGCTTTCGACGGCGTTCGGGCCGTAAACCTCGCGGACGACCTCTTCGATGGCCGTGATCTCCCGCTCTCCGACCGATTCGCAGTCCAGTTTTTCCCAGACCTCAATGATCAGATCCTGTTTGGTGCGCGCCTGCCACATTTCTTGATTTCGGATTTTGGATTTCGGATTTTGGATTTGTCTTGCCCTTTGTTCTTCATTACTTGTTCCTCGATCCCTGCTCACCGCCCGCGGCTTACTTGTCCGATCAATTCCGTGGATGAATGATTTTTCGGGTCGCCGACAATCGCCACCCGGCCGCCGCATTCTCTGACGACATCTCTTTCGGGAACCGTTTCGACCGTATAATCGGTTCCTTTGGCGTGAAAATCGGGGCGGATGGCGCGGATCAGTTCTTCGACGGTCGGTTCCGGAAAGATCGTCACGCAATCGACAAAACGGATGGCGGAAACGATTTCGGCCCTTTCCGCTTCGGGCATGAACGGGCGGCCCCCTCCTTTCAGATTTTTGACCTGATGATCGGAATTTATGCCGACCACCAGAAAATCTCCGAGTTCGCGGGCTCCCGACAAATAACGGATGTGACCGACGTGAAAAAGGTCGAAACAACCGTTGGCCAAAACGATCTTTTTCCCCTCCCGGCGTTCGATCGCCACCCGGGCGACGAGCCGCATCCGGTCGAGGATCGGGGCCGGAAGGTTTGCATTTTGGCTGATCGGATTGACTGGGTTCATAGTGTTTTGGCTTCGGCCGCTTCCCGTTTGGTCAGGGAATCGATCAATTCGTCGGGGCTTGCCGAAGCGGTTCTTTTTTTCATGACGACGATCCCGCCGGCGTGATTGGCGAGCCGGGCGGCTTCGGCGAAACTCAAACCCGAAGCCAGACCGAGCGCGTAAGCGGCGATGACCGTGTCGCCGGCACCCGTTACATCGACCGGTTCTTTTGAACCGACGGCATCAAAACGGATCGGCGGTCGGCCGGGTTCGATCAGGATCATTCCTTTATTTCCGCAGGTTACAAGCAAAGACCGGTAGCCGAGTTCCCGGCATAACTTCAGGCAGTCGGCTTCGGTAAAATCTTTTCCCAGAAGGTCTTCGACCTCTTCCTGATTGGGCGTGGCGGTGGTCGCATCGGGAAAGTTTTTCAAACGGAAACGGGAATCGGCCAGCAGGGGGATGCTTCTCTCTCCGGCGATCCGCCCGGCCAGTTCGGCTATTTCGCCATCGGCCACCCCGTAATTGTAATCGGAGATGATTATGGCATCGGCCGTTTCCGCGGCTTTTGTCAGGTCTTCTTTAAGTTTTTGGCGAAGATCCGGTTCGATCTCCGAACGGTTTTCATAATCGATCCGGATCACCTGCTGGCGCGGGGCGTAATGCTGTCCGGCCAGAACCCGGACCTTGGTGGTGGTCTGAAATTTTTCCGAACTGACCAGATGGTCGCAATTTACCCCGGAATTTTTCAGCGCCCGGATGAGCGCCGCACCGTTCGGATCTTTTCCGACCAGTCCGACCACGACGGCCCGCGCTCCGAGCGATGCGACATTGACGGCCGCATTGGCGGCTCCTCCGGCCAGAGTTTCCGTTTCATCGTGCCGGAGAATGAAAACCGGCGCTTCGCGGGAGACCCGATTGATCGTTCCGCGCAGGAACTGGTCGGCCACCAGATCGCCGACGATGACGATCTTTTTGTTCGGGAACTCTTTTCGGATGATGTCGGAAAGATCTTTCATCTTGAAAAAAACGGAGCGTAAAGGGCGATTTGGTATCTGTATTCAGCGGCCCCTTAAAAAGGCAAAATTTCCCCCTTCGATCAACCTCCTGACGCTTTCTATAAATTATCGGAAAACGATTAAATAAACAAAGAGGTTGAAGACCGGAAGGAAGTCTTCAACCTCTTGATTTGACCATTTGACAAAATTTAATTAGTGAGTGTCATAGCTGGCAACCGGGAAGTCGCTCGCGGCGCCCCATTGAATAACGTTCAGGACTCCGTCGGAGCTTCTCAGAATGTAAAAGCTTCCGTCGGTATCGCGCCAAACGGCGATATCCGTTTTGCCGTCGCCGTCGTAGTCGTTTTGAACGTTGAGGTCCGAAGCGATCAAACCGAAAGTGTTGGCGACAAAGCCGCCGTCTGAAGAGCGCAGGATAAACCAGATCAGATTATTCGGCACATTGGCTTGTCCTTCGCGGACGACCGCGATGTCGGTTTTGCCGTCGCCGTCGTAGTCTCCCGGAACGACCAAGTCATTGCTTAAACCGAATTGGGTGATGGTAAAGCCGCTGTCGGAAGAGCGTTGAATGAAGAAGGTCGCCTGATCGGCGGCCGTCGCTCCCGGACGTTGGATGGCAAAATCAAACTGGCCGTCGCCGTCATAATCGCCCGGCGCGGTGAAATCGGTCGAAACGCCGAACTGAGAGGCGATAAAGCCGCCGTCGGAGCTTCTCAAAACGTACCAGATCATAGCACCGTTGGTGCGGCGGACGACCGCCAGATCGGTTTTGCCGTCGCCGTCATAATCTCTGGCGATCGGCTCGTCGCCGGTGGTTCCGAAAGCGGTTGCGGCAAAGGTGTTGTCGGAGCTGTTCAAACGGTACCAGACCCCGTCGGAATCGCGCCAGACCGCAATGTCGCCTTTGCCGTCGCCGTCGTAATCTCCCGGCGCCGGATAATCAGAATTGGCCAGACCGAACTGCTGAATGACAAAACCAGCGCTGTTGAGGTAATACCAGACGTTGTTGCTCGGACGAAAAATCGTTAGATCAGCTTTGCCGTCCGCGTCTTTATCCAATGCCTTGCGCAGACTGAGTTGAGGAAAAACTGAAACCGTTAAAAGTAAAATACAGGCAAAAAGCGCAATGAATTTGCCACTTCTGGTCAAAATATTCATCATTAATCTAATCCTTTTTTTAAAATTGTTCTAAGGGTGTTCCGGCAAAGTCCATGCCAAACAGATACAGAATAAAGTATATTACTTGGCAACGCCTAATTGCAAGAACTTTATTGCACAAACCCTACATCGTTCAAATTGAACGATGCCCAGAAAATCACTTGTAAATACGGAAGCTTAGACGCTTCCACTCCTTAAAAAGTTCGACCATATCAAAAAAAACTTTAACTTGAAGTTTAAAAACTTTAAAAAAAGTTTATTGACTGCCGATTGAATTGGCGGGAAGCTTCATAGTTGAATTTCCCCACCCGAAACTCTGAAACCCCGATAGAACGGAGTACACGTAAAAAACTCCCGGTTCATTCGGACCGGCTTCCGGCCGCCAGACAGAAAAATCGGTTCGGCCGTCGCCGTCGTAATCTCCGGGCGTCGGCAAATCGCCCGGACTGCCGAACTGAAAGGCCTGATAGCTTCCGTCGGAACTCTTCAGATAATGCCAGACTCCGTCGGTCTCGCGCCAGACGGCGAAATCGGTTTTGCCGTCGCCGTCATAGTCGGCCGGAACGATCCGGTCGGTGGCAGAGATCCCGAATTGCGTGGCCAGCAGACCGCCGTCGGAGCTTTTAAGCACGAAAAAGGTGTTGGCCGGAGAATCGGTCTCCGGACGGTAAACCGCCAGATCTGCCCGTCCGTCGCCGTCGTAATCTCCGCGCAAAGCTTTGTCGGTGGCGTTGCCGAACTGCTCGATGCGAAATCCGCCCGTGGTTTGCGCGACGTACCAGACCAATTTTCCGCCCTCTTGTCGAGTGACGGCAAAGTCGGCCAGACCGTCGCCGTCAAAATCCTGCGTAACGGCCGGGTTATCGCCGGGCATACCGAATTGAACTATCTGAACTGTGCTGTCAATGCTCCGCAAAATGTAAAAGGTGCCGGTCGAATTTCGCCAGACGGCGATGTCGTTTTGCAGATCCGAGTCGTAGTGCCCGGGAACCGGAATATCGTCGTTAAACAGCCCGAAACTGACGGGCGAGTAACCCATCAAACTCAGGTAGTTGTGCCAGAGCATTCCTCCGGCCACATCTTGAATGGCAACGAAGTCGGTCCGTCCGTCGCCGTTAAAATCCAGGTACCCGCGATGCGGAAAGATCTTTCCGGGGTTTTGATTGACCATGAAATTTTTGTCGCCGATCTTGATGGTCCCCGAGCGGGGCAAGCCCGAATTGTTTTCCACATTGAATGTGACGGTGCTGTTTCCGCTCCCGGTGTCGGCGCTGGTGATGATGACGAAGAAGGCGGCGGCGTCCTTGGCGATCGAATAATCGCAGTTCGCCGGCGCGGTCACATTGATCGAAAACGAACCGCCTTCGGGGAAAACATGCTGAAATGTGCGATCCAGAGCAATGTCGCACACCGTCTGATTTTGCAGGGCATTGGCGATGTTGATCCGACCGCCGGTTTTGACGACCCCGTTCCATTGCGACAACTGATCGACCGTGTTCATCAGCGTCGCCTTGAGCGAAGCGGCCGAAAGATCCGGGTTCATCGAATAAAGCAACGCGGCCGACCCGGCGACGTGCGGGCTGGCCATCGAGGTTCCGCTCAAGGTTCCGTAATTGGCCCCCGACATGATGGTGCTTAAAATCCCCGAACCCGGAGCGGCGACATCGACGTTGGCGGTGCCGAAATTTGAAAATCCGCTGCGGGCATCGGTCGAGGTCGAGGAGGCGACGGTTAAGATGCTCGGCGAATTGTAGCTTCCCGGATAGGCCGGCATCGTATCGACGTTGCGGCCGTTGTTGCCGGCGGCGAAAACCTGGAGAACGTCGGCCGCGCCGAGGGCGTCGATGGCATCTTTGGTGGCCTGATCGTAACCGCAGGCCTCATCGCAACCGCTGTAGCTGTTGTTGGTAACGCGGATGTTGACCCCTCGCTGGCGCATCATGCGCAAGTAATTATAGGCGTTGATGAGCATCGCCGAAGTCGTCCCGAATCCGGTCGAATCGTAGATCTTGATGGCCATCAGCCGGACGTTCCAATTGACGCCCGTAACGCCGAGGGCGTTGTTGCCGACCGCGCCGATGGTTCCGGCGACGTGGGTGCCGTGGCCGTGTTCGTCGAGCGGATCGGAGTCGTTGAAAAAGAAATCGTAACCGTAAAAATCATCCACGAAACCGTTCCCGTCGTCGTCGATCCCGTTGCCCTGGATCTCGCCCTCGTTGTGCCACATGTTGGCCGCCAGATCTTCGTGCGTGTATTTGATGCCGGTGTCGATGACGGCCACGACCACATTTGAACTGCCGGTCGTCAGATCCCAGGCCGCCGGAGCAGAGATCTTCTGCATCCCGTACATTTCGGAAAACCGCGTGTCGTCGGGCGTTACGGCCAGATGATAATAGTAGTTCGGCTGAACGTCTTCAACGCCCGCAAATCGGGCGTATTGCCGGACGCCCTCTTCGACCGAAAGGCCGGCGGGAAGTTTGACCCGTTGCCATTTCAGCTCGGGGAACTCTTCCAGAACCCTCGCGCCGAGCGTTAAATGAGTCGAAAAAGCGTCGGCGGAGGCCGTGCCGTTCCTGAATTTTACGAGCAGTTCGCCCTTGGCGTAATTTTCCGCCCGAATCGCCTGCGATGAAAAGATCAGAACCAGACAGAAAAAAATGAGAGATTTGACGACCGACGCAGTACGGGTACGGGGTTTCGATCCGGCGACATCAGATTTTCTTGAAATGAAACACATAAGGGGCCTCTCCGCAAAATAACGATTTGCGAAAATCGACTGCTCAATTTAACAGTGCGGTTTTCTGGTGAAAAGATACATTAAAATTTGGGTAATTATAGATTAAAAGGATTTCGGAGTATAGTTTCGGGGTGAAAAATGGAAGAAAAGTTTAATGGGGCGGCTAGTGGGATTCGAACCCACGACATCTTGAACCACAATCAAGCGCTCTAACCACTGAACTATAGCCGCCACAAGAAGTTTTTTTAATCTCAAAAGATCAATTCGAAGTTTTCAATTATTACAATAAACGGCCGATTTGTTCAAGCGAAAAACCGAATCCCCGAGAGAAAGTTCACCGCGCTTGTTTCGGGAAAGAAAAAAAATCGGATCATTCGGGGAACAAAACTCCAAAACGATTGTCTAATTTCGGGTAAAGCTCAAAATTGAAAGAGTCCGCGAACGTTTTAGGGAAAATCACTTTTTTTACAAAAGAACAGGAGAAAAATATGCAAAGGATACTTTTTTTGCTGGCCGTCGGATTGTGTTCGGTCGCCGGTGTTTTCGCTCAGACCGGCGATGCCGGAGTAACTCAGGGAACGCTCGCGGCGTTTGATCGAAAGGGCGCTCAATTGGGGACCTGCCCTTTGAAACACACGGATGTCAAGGTTGAGATCAGCGGATTTCTGGCCCGGGCCCGCGTCCGGCAGGAGTTTGAGAACAGTTTCGTCCGTCCGATCGAGGCGGTCTATAAATTCCCTCTGCCGGAAAATTCAGCCGTCGATGAGATGACGATGAGGATCGGCGAGCGGGTGATCCGCGCTCAAATTATGAAACGCGGAGAGGCGAGGGAAGTTTACGAAGCGGCCAAAAACGAGGGGAAAACGGCCGCTCTTCTGGATCAGGAACGCCCGAACATCTTCACTCAGCAGGTCGCCAATATTCTTCCCGGAGAGCGGATCACGGTCGAGATCAGTTTTGTCGAAACCCTGAAATACGAAGACGGCGAATACGAATTCGTCTTTCCGATGACGGTCGGCGAGCGTTACACGCCCGCTTCGATGGCCACCAGCAAAGTAGCTCTGATTACGCCGAGGATCGCCCGCGGGCGTGCCGGACACGACATTTCGATCGAGGTGAATCTGAACGCGGGCGTGCCGGTCGAATCGATCCGTTCGACTTCGCACGAGGTCGAAACCGTCAATTTCAGTTCGAACGCGGCCTCGGTCAAACTCAAAAACGAACGGGTCATTCCGAACAAGGATTTTATCTTGCGTTACGACGTGACGGGCGGGCGGATCGAGAACGCGGTTCTGACGCACAACGACCCGGAGCGCGGCGGGTTTTTCGCTCTCATTCTCTCGCCGCCGGAGAAAATGGCGGCCGAAGACATCACGCCCAAAGAGATAGTTTTTCTGCTCGACGTTTCCGGTTCGATGGGCGGTTTTCCGATCGAAAAAGCCAAAGAGGCGATGCGCCTTTCGCTCGACAATCTTAATCAGCGCGATACTTTCAATCTGATCACCTTTGCCGGCGAAACCGAGATGCTTTTTGATAAGCCGGTTCCGGCGACGGCCGCCAATCTGCGCCGGGCGCGGACCTTTCTGGCGACTCTGAACGGCGGCGGCGGAACCGAGATGATGAAAGCCATCCGGGCCGCGCTCACTCCGTCGGATGCGCAGGATCACATCCGCATCGTCTGTTTTATGACCGACGGTTACGTCGGCAACGACATGGAGATCGTCGGCGAGGTCGAAAGGCATCCGAACGCCAGGGTTTTTGCTTTCGGGATCGGCAATTCGGTCAACCGTTTTCTGCTCGACAAAGTTTCGGAAGCCGGACGCGGCGAGGTCGAATACGTTTCGCTCGAAGACGACGGCTCAAAGGCCGCCCGCAAGTTTTACGAGCGCGTCAGATCGCCGCTTTTGACCGACATCTCGATCGACTGGAACTCCCTGCCGGTGTCGGACGTTTACCCGCGCCGGATTCCCGATCTTTTTTCGGCCAAACCGGTCGTCATCTACGGGCGTTATCCGAAGGCCGGAAAAGGCAAAATTCTTCTCAGGGGAAATGTCGGCGGCCAGCAACTCGTCCGCGAGATCCCGGTCAATCTGCCCGAAACCGAGAGCGGAAACGATGTGCTGGCAACGCTCTGGGCGCGGAAGAAGATCGACGATCTGATGTTGGAAGATTGGGCCGGCACGCGGGATTGCGACGATCCGTCGGATCTTGAAAAGGAAATCACGAAGTTGGGGCTGGATTTTCGCCTGTTGACGCAATACACATCGTTCGTCGCGGTCGAGGAGCAGACGAAAAACTTGAGCGGGCGTTCGGTCCGGGTGGATGTTCCAAGCGAAAATCCGGAGGGCGTCAGAACCGAGATAATTCAAAATACCTATGAAAGTCCGGCCGTTCCGCCTCCGCCCAAACCGACGCCGGCTTTAAGGATGGGAAATGCAAACAAGATCGGGCGTAGTCCATCCGGAATCACCAGAACGATCGGCAATTCGGGAGGAGGAACTGTAACCCCCTCTCCGCCGCCGAAAACGATCTCCGGCGGCGTCATCAACGGCAAAGCCATTTATCTTCCGCAACCGGCTTATCCGGCGGCAGCCAGAGCGGTCGGCGCCAAGGGCGCGGTCAGCGTTCAGGTTTTTATCGATGAGAGCGGCAACGTTACATCTTGCAAAGCCGTGTCCGGTCATCCGCTTCTGAGAGTTGCGGCCGAAAGGGCCGCCCGGCGGGCCAAATTCGCTCCGGTCATTTTGTCGGGGCAACCGGTAAAAGTATCGGGAGTCATCACCTACGTCTTCGGCGGATTTCCGGCCAATATCGAGACCTCTCTCACCGATCCCGCAATCGGCGAACCGCCCCTGACTCCGGAAATGAGGCGCCGGAGTTTGCTGGAGGAAAAGCTCGATCCGCAAATTCTCAACTTTGTCGATGCTTTGGAGAAAACATCGAATTCCAAATCCGTCGAGGCCGATTTCCTCCGGGACGGCAAAGCGAGGATCGAGGTCTGGTTGAACGAATTGACGCCCGAGGTGCGGGAAAAACTCTCCCGGCTCGGGTTCGTCTTTCGTGAAGAAAAACAGGGGAAAATCCTCATCGGCCGGATCGCTCCGGATAAACTGGCGGAACTGGCCGAGATCGCGGAGGTGCAATACGTTTTGCCCAAGATCGAGTGAGGGAAAATAGATTTAGGCTGGCAAAAAAAAGAGGCGGGAAAGATGGATCGAAGCAAATTTCCCGCCTCTTTTTTGCCGACTTGAATCATAAAGATACGGCTAATTCGGGGCTTCGGAAAAAAATCTTGAACAAACCTCTTCTTGAGAGTAGTATTGAGCAAATTCAATTTCACGAAACTTTTCTACAACTCAGGATCTTTTTAAGGAGAAAAACGATGAAACGCTTCGCTCTGTTGTTTGTAATTTTTCTGTTTTCAACCGTTTGTCTTTTTGCTCAGGATACTCCCGAAACACAAGGTTCGCTCCGGGCTCTCGACGCTCAGAAGGAAGATCTCCGGAAGTGTCCCTTAAAAAACACAGATGTCAAGACTGAGATCAACAGACTTCTCTCGCGGGTGCGCGTCGTTCAGGAATTCGAAAATGATTTTGACCGACCGATCGAGGCCGTTTACACAATGCCGCTGTCGAACAAAGGGGCCGTCACTGAAATGACGATGAGGATCGGCGAGCGGGTGATCCGCGGCGAGATCATGGAACGCAATGCGGCGAGGGAAGTTTACGAAAAAGCCAAAACTGAGGGAAAGGCGGCCGCTCTTCTGGATCAGGAGTGGCTGAACATCTTCACCTACAAGGTCGCCAATATTCTTCCGGGCGAGCGGGTCGAGATAGAGATCAGCTACGGCGAAACCGACAAATTCGAAGACGGAAGATCAAAAAATTTTTTAATGATGCCGATCGGCAGGCGTTTTGATGATGAAGAAAACCAAAAAGCGATCATCGATCGGGGAATCAAATACCGTCTTCTGACCGAATTCACATCTTTCGTGGCGGTCGAAGATAAGGTCGTTGCGCCAAACGGACAACCGATGCGGGTGGTTTCCTGGGTGCAAAGTAGGGGCTGTTTTTCATCACCCCCAAGCCGTTTCAGACCGAGCACCAATTCTGGCAGTTTTGCTTTTCCAATTCCGCCCGGACGTAGAGATTTACGCCATCCGACGCAAATGGCGAATCAATTTGCCGATGTGGTTGATGTCGAACTTTCGACGACCATCAAAGGCCGAAGGGTGGTTCTCGGCGGGCCTGATGATCCGAACTCGAAACCCGAAGCGGCCGCTCCCGAAAATAAGAATGCGCCGGGGGTTGTCCTGAGGGAGATTCTCAAGCGAATTGGAGAGTCTTATAAAGATCTGACCTCGCTCCGCGCCAAAGTCGAGATGGAGAAATTCGATCCGGTTTTGAAGCAGGCGGACAGCTATCAGGGAAATCTGGTCTATTCAGCAAATGGCTCCGATAAACTTCTCAGGATCGATTGGATCAAACCAACGCCGGAAACACTTACCTTGGCCGGAGGCAAATTCGTGATCTATCGACCCCGTTTGCGACAAGCCGTGTCGGGGAATGCCGACAAGATTTCCGATTCGTTTCTTTTGCTTGATCCGTCCCAAGAGAAACTAAAGGCCGCTTTCGAGATCAAATATTTCGGTCAGGAAAATCTCCCCGGCGGCGTTGCAACCTGGCATCTGGAATTGACGCCGAAGGATAAATCCGAGTTCAAATCGATCGAACTTTGGGTCAACTCCAACGGCATGCCGGTTCAGTTGAAATTCATCGGGAAAAACGACGATTATTCATTGATCCGGCTTTCCGATCTGCAAAAAAATCAGATGATCGATGCTTCCGTTTTTGAATTGAAACTGCCGGAAGGGACGAAAATAATTCAATAGGAGCCGACAAAAACCGGCCACCGAAGCACGCTGAGGAAAACCTTGTTCTTTCAGCGTGCTTCGGTGGCAAAAATAATCAGCCCGCTGGCGGGCGGCGGATTCCGCCCCGCTGATAGATCTCACGATCTTTCCAGCGGACGCCCTTTCCGCTTATGATCCTGACGGCCGAATTGATTAGAATGGCCGCAAACAAAAACAGACCGAGCGGCGTCAGGAAGGCGTAGAGCGGATTTTCTCGCAAAGCGATCCGGTAAAGCAGAAAGGTCATAACCTGCAAAATATAAACCAGCAAAAAGGGAAGAAAAAGCGCCAACTGTCCGAAGACGAGGGCCGCAACCGCCGAAAAAAACGGCATCGCTCCGAACAGAAAAATGGAGATCGCTCCCGCAAACGTCTTTCCGATCGAATAATTCATGCCGGGAAAAAAGTTTTTGGAAAAACCTTCCCAGATGCCCGAGAGCCCTTGATACATCCGCGTTTCGATCAGTCCGGGCGCGTCAAAGATCCGCAGTTTATAACCTTTCGCTTTGATCAAGGCGGCCAGCTTGAGATCTTCGGCGACCTCATCCCTGACGATTGCGAAACCGCCCAGGTTTTCGAGAAGAGTGCGCCGGAACATAAAGAAATTGCCGACGCCCATCGACTCTTTGCGGTTCGGATCGTTGACCCGGTGGAGCGGCATCGTCAGCAGATTGAACCAACCGAAAACCGGCATGAAGAGTTTTTCCCAGAATGAAACCAAAATCTGTTTCGGCGACAGGGTCAGCGCGTCGAGATCTTCCGATTCGGCCCGCCGGACGGCCGTATGCAGCGCCTTTGGCGCAAAAATGATGTCGGCATCGGTTGTCAGGATCCAATCGCCGCCAGCCATTTGCCGGGCCTGTTCGAGCGCGCGGGGTTTGCCGAGCCAGCCTTCGGGAAGTTCGGCGCCGTCGATGATGTGGAAGGCGGGATCGGAATCTCGGCGCGCTTTTATCTTTTCCAGAATCTTCAGGGTTTCGTCGGTCGAACGGTCGTTGAGAACGATCAGTTCGAAATTCCGGCAAGTCTGGTTGATCATTGATGGAATGCTCCGATCCAAAACCCTTGAGGCTTCGTTACGGGCGGGAACCAGGATCGAGACGAAGGTTTCGCTTTCGCCCTCCGACTTCGGATCGATCTCGAGTCGCGGTCGGCGACGGAGGAAAACCAGGGTCCGGACCAGCGCCGCCAGCCAGAGCAGGACGACCGACCAGGGCAAAATGTAAACGAGAAAACCAGTTGCTTCGCTCATTGTTTGATTTTCGCAGAACGGGCGCAAGTTAAAGAATAACTGATATGTCAGTTTTTTCTCCAAGTCCTTGACGACAATAACAATTAACCAACAATACTTCGAACAGTTTTTCTTATGAATTGCCCCGAGTTTCAACTCGGGGGCTGGATATCCAACTGTCAAAAGGCTTGAGCCGAATTAAAGAAAGAGTGAATAAAATTCCTTTTAGCTTTTAGCTAAAGCTCATCGGATGATCGACAATTTTTTATAAATTTTGACTAAAGTCTATGAATTCAGATACTTGCATAACCCCCGGCTAAAGCCGGAGGCAATTCATAAACCCAAAATAGTTGAAAACTGTCCGAACCATTGAACCAAAAAAGTTCAAAAAAAAGTAACCGCTTCCGTAGAAGCGGTTACCCGAATAAATTAAATTGTAAAATAAATTGTCTGTTAAATTTTAACTATCTTCTTTTTCTTTTCTTTTTGTTGAGAACCGTAACCAGGACCTTTTTGCGTCCGAAGCGTTTGGCTTCGGCACAACTGGGAACCCAGATGTCCAGAATGCGGCCTCTGACCGAACCTCCGGTGTCGGCAACGGTGTAGGTTCCCGAATAAGAACCGGCGTCGAGTTGAATCCGCGTTCCGAGGGGCAGAACCCGCGGGTCGGCGGCGACGATGCCGCGACGAACGCGCGAACCGCTGGCCGTTTTGCCCTTGAGACAATAGGCCGTCGCTCTGAAGGACTTGGCATCGGCTAAGATTGAATTGCTGTTTTCCGAGTTTGCTTCGGGATCATCGGCCGAAACGGTTAAATTGTTGGGTGTGTATAATTCTTCGGTGAATTGATTTTCTGATTGGATATTTGTTTGAATAAATTTTTGGATATTAACTTGATTATTATTTTGCGCATCACTCGCTATAACGAGAGCGGCTTCGACTTGCGGTTGAAAATAGAACAACGTCATTAACAACGCAAAAATGCCGAAGAATACGCTTCCTCTAGCTAGGTATTTCATTGTAAATTGCTCCTTATTGTTTGTTTTGGCTGATCAGGCTTTTTTATTAACTCGTATTTATTTTTTGTTAAGCTATGAAATTGTTGGTAAAAATAAATACTGCCTTAATTAGCCAAACGGGAACTCTCAATAAGCAAGAGTTCCCTAAAAAAACGTTTCCGATGATAGCACTTTAAAACGCGGGTTGTCCAGCTAAGGGCGTTCGGGAAAGCGGACATAGAGAAAATATTCACAAACTTTGAAGCGATGAAATCGCCTTATAATTAGACTTAGACGAACTTATTTCGTATATTTCAAACGGCAAAAACTTTTTTGGGAGAAACATTCTTTATGCAGGAAAAACGCTTGGGTTCGCGATATGTCATCTCATTTCCGGTCCGCCTGAAATGGAAGGACGAGGAGGGCAATGAGATCGTTCAGGATGGTTTGACGGAGAATGTCGGACCTCACGGAACCCTTGTTTTTTTGCCGCGCGTTCTTCCTCCCGTCGGAAGCAAATTGAGCCTGACCGTGACCGAAAACGCTGACGATGAGGTGAACGTAACGGTTCAGGTGATCCGCGTCGTCAGAAACGCCGGACATCCGCAGGCCGCTCTCCAACTGATAGATTCAAAACGAGTTTGGCAGAAAAAAGTGTGGGAATATGCCGCCGACATCCTTGCCAACCAAAAGCCCGAAGAGTGGGACGACTGGAACTGATTCGATTTTAGGTTTTGGGTTTTGGATTGAAATTAGTCCCAGATCCAAAATCCAAAATCTAAAATCCGAAATCGATAGGTTTTTATGAAAATTCTGGTATTAGGCGCGGGGCGCATGGGGTATGGTGCGGTTTTCGATCTGATTCGTAATTCGCCCGAGGTCGAGGCCGTTACGGTGGCCGATTTTCATCTGAGATACGCCGAGGAAGTGGCCGGGAAGGTCGGAACCGATAAGGTTTCCGCCAAACAGATCGACGCGGCCGAATACCCGGACATCGTCGAACTGATGAGCGGGCACGATGCGGCCATCTCGTGCGTCAATTATTGGTACAACCTCGAATTGTCGAAGGCGGCGATCGAAACCGGAACGCATTTTTGCGACCTCGGAGGCAACAATTACGTGGTCGATGAGCAACTGGCCCTGAACGATGAGGCGAAGGCGGCCGGCGTCAGCATCATTCCCGATTGCGGGCTGGCTCCGGGAATGGTTTCGATCCTGGCTATGAAGGGCGCGGGCGAGTTTGACGAGCCGGAAGAAATCCACATCCGCGTCGGCGGCCTGCCGCAGAATCCACAGCCTCCTCTGGACTATCAGCTGGTTTTCTCCGTCGAGGGACTGATCAACGAATACATCGAAACGGCCCGCGTCATCCGCGACGGGAAGATTTCCGAGGTTCGTTCGATGACCGAACTGGAGAGCCTCTCGTTCGAAGGCTTTCCGCCGCTAGAAGCCTTTCAGACCTCCGGCGGCACCTCGACCCTTCCCGAAACTTTTTCCGGCCGTTTGCGTGAGCTGGATTACAAAACCATCCGCTACGCCGGGCATTGCGATAAATTCCGAACGATGATCGATCTCGGTCTGTGCTCCAGCGAGGAGATCGTGGTCGATTACGCCAAAGTAACGCCGCGCAAGGTTTTCGGCGAGCTTTTGCAGAGAAACCTGCCGGCCGACGGACCCGATTACGTTCTCATCCGGCTCGAATTCGTCGGGCGAAAAGACGGGCAAACAAGGCGTTTGCGTTACGACATAGTCGATAAATACGACGAGACGACCGGTTTGAGCGCGATGATGCGAACGACCGCCTTTCCGGCTTCGATCATCGCTCAGATGATGACCCGGGGCGAGGTCTCCGGTCGCGGGGCCACGCCGCAGGAACTGGCCGTCGATCCGGAAAAGTTCATCGCCGAACTCGACCGCCGCAATATCAGGATCAGTGAGCGGTGAGCGGTGAGCAGTGAGCAGATAAGGACAAGAACCAAGAATTAAAATAAATCCGAGATCCGAGATCCGAGATCCCAAATCGATATGAAGTTGTTTTTAAGAATCGTGTTAATATCGGCCGGCGTCATCCTGATCGGCTTGCTGACTTTGGGACTGATCAACAAATACGTTCAATCGACGGTGGCCGGCAAGTTGGAGACCTCGATGACCGAGATTCCGGCCGAAGATCCGCCTCGCATCGCCATCGTGTTCGGGGCAAGAGTTTGGGAGGGCGGACGCCTTTCGGATGCGCTTTACGACCGGGTCATCACGGCGGTCGAACTTTACCGCGCCGGACGGGTCAAAAAGATCCTGATGAGCGGCGACAATCCGACGCAGGATTACGACGAACCGACGGCGATGAAAGACGAGGCCGTCAAGCTCGGCGTGCCCGAAGAGGACATCATACTGGATTTCGCCGGACGCCGGACCTACGACACCTGCTACCGCGCCAAAGAGATCTTCGAGGTGGAGAAAGCGATTCTGGTCACGCAGGAATTTCATCAACCCCGCGCCCTCTATCTGTGCAACAGTCTCGGCGTCGACAGCATCGGCATCTCGGCCAACCGGCGCAAATATTTGCACGAAAACTCCTGGGCGGTGCGGGAATTGATGGCGACTGCGAGCGCCTGGTTCGAGATGAACTTTTTCCCGTTCGAACCGATCAAGGGCGAAAAGGAGCCGATCGGGCGGGAAATATCCAGGGAAGAGGCGGTTTCAATAGCAAAACGTCATCTATCGTCGGATTACGATCCGGAACTTTATGACCCGCTCGCTTTTGACAGAAAAACTTACTGGGGCGTTGAGTTTGTTCTTAAAAAAGAGCACAAGCATCTCACCGGCGGGGGAGCGGTTGTTGAAGTTGATAAAAAAGACGGGAAGGTGATCAACCAGTATTTTGCCAAATAAATCCTCTCAACAGGATCGATCAGGCCTTGATGGAAGACCGAGATTTTAAATTTTATTACAACGAGATTCATCCCCCGGCCGGTATCAGTCATTTGGCCGGCTGTTTTTTTGATTTTACGGTCAAGAGCACGACGACCGCACCGATCCCGCACGAAGTTTATCCCGACGGCTGTATCTCGCTTCTCTATCGCCGCAACCCGCGGCTTGGCATAACTCTGCTTCTTATCAAAGGACTCAGCTTGAAGACCTTTCACACCGAAGTTTTGGCGGACGATGTTCATTGGGGCGTCAAATTCTCGCCCGCAGCCTGCATCCGGGTTTTGCGGCAACGGCCCGAAGAAGTTCAGACCCGACCCGTTGAGGATGAGGAGATCTTGCCTCACTTGGTCACAGGGCTTCTTGAAAAACTGAATGATTGTCGGAATTTCAAAGAAGCGGCGGCCGTTTACGCCCGTTTGCTCAAAGGATTGGGGATCTCGTCCGAAGAGATCGATCCGAAGATCGCCGAAGCGGTCGGGATCATTGAAAAGACCAAGGGCGAGATGAAGATCGCCGAGATTGCCGCGAAGGTCGGTCTCAGCACGAGACAGTTGGAAAGACGTTTTCGCGAATGTTCGGGTCTGACGCCGAAGCAATTTCTCAGAGTGCGACGGCTTTACGCGACCTCGATCAATGTGATCGAAGAAAAACATCTGAACTGGGCCGACCGCGCCGCTGAAATGGGGTTTACCGATCAGTCGCATCTCAACCGCGAATTTTCGACCCTGACCGGCCGCACTCCCAAATCCTTTGCCGAGTTTCTGGAAAACATCGAATATGATGAGTTGGTCAGGTAACGAGCGGGGGACAGATTTCAGATCTCAAATTTCAGATTTCAGATCACCTATCGCTTTCTCCCCGGCGATGTCGCAAATTTACAATTATTTTTCTGACGAAACTGGCACAATCGGTTTATGAATAAAATTTTTGGAGATAAAAGGATGAAAGTTTTCGGAAAAATGATATTGGCATCGATCTGTTTTGCGCTCGGCGCGTCGGGTGTTTTTGCCCAGGAGATGGAAAAAACGGCGGCCAAAGAAACGGCGCGGGCGGCGGCGATGAAAAAACTGGATTTTCTGATCGGCGACTGGGAGGGCTCGGGCTGGATCATCATCGGGCGGGAGAGAAAGAATTTTACCGTCAGGGAGTCTCTCCAAACGAAACTCGACGGACAGATCATCGTCGTCGAGGGCATCGGCAAAACGGTCGATGAAAAAACGGGCGCCGAAAAGATCGTTCACAACGCCTACGGAGTTTTTTCTTATGACGACGAATCGGGCAAGATCCGTTTCCGTTATTTCAAGGAGAACGGGCAGGCGGGCGAGGTCACACCGGAGTTTTTCGACAAAAAGGTGGTCTGGGGATTCGATGTGCCGGAGAACAAGGTGACGGTCCGTTTTACCGAAAAGACCAACGAAAAAGGAAACTGGCAGGAGATCGGCGAGGTTTCGCGCGACGGGGGAAAAACCTGGTTTCAATTTTTCGAGATGGAGTTGAGCCGGGTCAAACAGTGAAGATCTCAGATCTCAAATTTCAGAATAAATCTCTTGAAAATATGATTGATCTGAGATCCTTTTCAGTTTGGCAGAAATCCGTTGATCTTCAGGATGTTGCTCGTCCCGGCGTAACGGGAAAAGGCGATTGTTCTGTCATCGGGAGAGACGCTTAGATTCAGTATCTTCTGGTCCTTGAAATTCGTGATCTTTTTCAGACTGTTGTCTCCGGTCGAAAGAAACCAGAGATTATTCTGATTGATCTGTTTTTTGGGGAAATAAATTCCCGTTCCGTCCCGTTTCCAGGCGAATGAGTGATTTTCGGTTTCAATGTGCAGGTCTTTGTAATTCTTCTCCGTTTGAGAAAAAAGAACGTATTTCCAGGGCATGTTGTTTCGTTCGACCGGGTCGTAAAAAAAAGCGATGATCCGGTCGGGATCGTTTGGCGCGGGCTTACTGACTCCGGTCGCATTCTGCAGGATCTTGGACGTTTCGCCGTCGGCAAGGAGCATTTTCCAGAGTTCGGTCGGTCCCTCGCCGGGGGTGTGATAAAAAAGCCATCTTCCGTCGCTTGAAATGGCGGGACGCATCTCGCCGTCCGTTCCATTCGTGATCTGCCGCAGCTCCGACCCGTCGAGGCCGATCTGCCAGAGATGCCAGTTTCCGGTGCGGTTCGATTGGAAGATGACCGATTTGCCGTCGGGCGTAACTTCCGGGTTGACGTTGGCGGATTTCTCGTCAAAAGTCAGTTGCTGATCTTCGAGGGTTTCAAGATCCAGCTTCCATAAATTTCCGTCCGAGCGTCCCTTTGTTTTAACGTAAACCAGACTTTTGGCGTCCATCGTCCAGACCACGCCCTTACTGCCGTAATCGGTCAGCGTCTGCGCGGTCAACTGACGAACGTCGGCGGGGTCTTCGATGGAAACGGTATAAAGGTTCGATCCCGTGCTTATCTTGGATGCCAGAATGGAATTCGAATCAAAAGCGAGTTTGAATTCGACGTAGTGATTGGTGTCATTCGTGATTCGCGCGGCCCGGCCATCCGGATAGGAAAGCAGCCAGAGTTGCAGATACTCTTCGAGTTTTTCGCGGGCGGAAACCACCAAACCGCTGCCGTCCCTCAGCCAAAAAGCTTGATAGGCGGTGTCCCATTCGGGATGTCCCAGTTTTTTTTCCGCTCCCGTCCCCACATCTATTTCGAGCAGATAGCTTTTCTTTTCGTTTTCATCGGGAGCTTGTGTATGAGCTGAAACCACCAGCTTTTGCCCGTCCGGCGACCAGGCCGGATAGGTCCCCCAATCCTGAAAAAAGAACGGCGGTTTGCGGGTCGCCACGATCCTCTCATCGCTTCCGTCGGTGCGGCAGGTCATCAGGTGATATTCGTCCTTTTTCGGCTCGTAACGGAAAAAAGCGAGCCGCTCGCCGTCGGGCGAGAGTGAGAAATAATGCCGCACATTGGCGATGATCTGACGCCGCGTTCCGCCGTAGATCGGAACCTGGTAAACGGTTGATTCGGCCTTTTCCGGCTCTCTGGTGATGTAATACAAATGGTTCCCGTCGGCCGAAAAATTGAGCGATCTTATTTCAAATGGTTCGGGTTCGACGACGACGGTTTCGCTTCGGGTCGCAGCGTTTTGCAGAATTATGGCGGAGGTGTTGTTTTCGTTCCGGACATAGGCGATATTCTGATTGTCGCGCGAGATGGCCGGAAAATTGGCATTTCCCGAATCGGTGATCCTGGAAAACCTTATCTTGTCGGCGATGACCGGCGTTTTCGGATGATTCGAATCCGCCTTCACCCAAAACAAGAATGCCGCGCCGGTCGCCAAAAGACACAGCGAACCGATGGCCAGAAACAAATAGGTTCGGTTTGGGGAGGGAATGCCCGGATTCCGGTTCGGGATGAACTTCGGCCGTTGTTCCGCCTGACTGATCCGAGATGAAAGATCATCCTCTTCGGCGACGAATCTTTCCGCGATGAATGTCCGTTCGAACGTCTCGCGCTCGACCGTGAACTCTTCTTCGGCGACAATCTCCGTTACCCGGCCCAAAAAACGGTAGCCCCGGCGGGGGACGTTTTTTATCAGTTCACCCTCGATCCCGAACCTTTCAAAAAGCCTTCTCAAGCGGTAAATGTTTTGAGCGACGACGTTTTCCTCAACGAAAGAATCCCTCCAGACGCGGTTCAAGATCTCTTCTTTGGTGACCAGTTCTCCGGGGCTTTCGACCAGAATCGAGAGGACTTCGATCGCCTTGAGAGGCATATCAACCGTTTTGTCTTCAAACCACAGAACCTTCTTTTCGGTATCCAGCCGAAATTTGTCGAACTCCACTAAACTGTTGCATTCATTGTTCATAACCACCAAGTAAAGGATCAGTGAGAGTTTTATAAATGTTTTATAAAGACTTTTTCGGAACCTTTCGCTTAGAAAGAATTCACGGTCGAATTAGGTTCGCGGATATTAAATTTTGAATGTCAATTATAGATCAATTGCGGATATGAAAAAAGAATTTTTCCTGATCAGCGAAAAGTACGAACGAACTACGATTCAGCAAAAACGTTCTTTCCGAACACCTCTGACGGCGATCTGCAAAGAATGCGGCGGGCAGTTTGAATGGCTGACCGTCGTCGAAGCGGCCGAGATTTTCGGAGTCGAAAGGGAAGACATTCGGGAGAATTTGAGAATTTTAAGGAGAAAAACGGATGAGCATGATCCTCCGATACATTAAATCAAGCCGGCATATTCTGATAATCAGCGTCATTGTTTTATTTGCTTTTCCCGGTAAAACGCAGGCACAGACTAAGAAAATAATCTCGCCTTTTGAGGGCAGTGAGATCTGGGGGGAGTACGAGATTGATTTCGAAGAACTCGCTCTGGCTGAGGCCGGCGATGTTAAAAAGATCTTCACGGTCGAAGGCCGTCTGGTCAGCAGTATTTACAACAAACCGGAGTCCAAGAGCAATCTGGAGGTTTTCCGCAGTTATGAGCGCGAGTTGAAAGCGGGCGGATTTACCATCTTATCGAGCGATGCCGGAAATGCCCGTTCTGTGCTGTGGAAGCTGTATGGTTATGATGCGCCCAATGATCTTAGCAAGCGTCAATATGAAAATAAAGTTCCGAATCTACTGGTCGGCTATCCGGGATTGCTGACTCAGGCGGACTACTATCTGGCGGCCAAAAAGCAGATTCAGGGCAAGACGATCTATGTCAGCATCGTCCTTAGAAACCCTTCCGCCGGTCTGCCGAAGTACAATCAGATGTATCTGGTCGATGTGCTGGAAGTGGCCGCGATGGAAACCGGAACCGTCCGGATCACCGAAGAACTGCTCAGGTCAAAGATCGAAACCGAGGGCCGTTACATCATCTACACCATTTATTTTGACACCGGAAAATCCCGGATCCTGCCCGAATCCAGAGCGACTCTGGAAACGATGGCGGCCTATTTGAAAAACAATTCCGGCCGGCAGTTTTACATAGTCGGACACACGGACGACACGGGCACGTTTCTCAATAACATGAATCTTTCCGAACGCCGCGCCTCGGCGGTTGTCAATGCTCTGAAAGATCAATTCGGCATCAGCCCAAATCAGCTCGAATCAAAAGGCGTCGGGCCGCTGGCTCCGGTTGCGACCAATGAAACTGACGAAGGCAGAAAACTCAACCGGCGGGTCGAAATGGTTTTGAAACTGAACGATCAGTAAAACGGAAAATCCATCCGTCTCAGGATGCGACCAATGAGGAGGTTCTTGATGATAATAGATATTTTGGATTACACGATAAGCGGACGGGAAAGGTTGTTTCTTCACAACCAAATTCCGGACGAATTGCCGGGCGTGGATTTTGCCGATTCGGAGATCGCCGCCACTCACGCTCTCTTTTCCGTTCACGAGCCAAACTCGAACGTGATAATCGTCCTGCCCACCGATACGCTGCAAAGCATCATCAATCAGGTTATCAACTTCTGTCACGGACGGGGCAAAATAAAACTCTTAAGAATGAACGGGCACGGCGATGCGGGAGTTTTCTTGCACGGGACCCTGACCACCCGCTCGGTTCGGGAAAACCTTTCGACCGTAAGGCTTTTGCGGGATTGGTTCGACAGAAGCGGCAATCCTCCTCCGGAGGTCCAGCTTCTCGGTTGCTGGATTGGCGAGGAACCGGGTTTAATCCGGGATTTGGCGATGGCCTGGAATGTCCCGGTTTCGGCGGGAACGACTCAGCAGCAATCAAATCTCAGCGTTGATCTTGACGCCACACTCAGTTTTGAGGATATGGTCGTGGTGGCCTGCCCCAACGGCCAGGTCCAGGTAGGCATACCGAACAAAGGTCCGCGGGCCTTGTACGCCGGCGATTGTCAGTGAACCCCCTTTTTTCGGCATAATAATCTTGTTTGGAAAGTCAAAAAAATGGCGGATCGATACCGATTTCTTAAGCGTCCCAAGTTGCGGGTTGGTTTTTTCTGCCCGCGAATGAATGCGAATCTACACGAATTCTTGAACTGTTCGCGTTCATTCGTGTAAATTCGCGGGAAAATTCCATTCTTTTTTCCATACACAGCAACTTAAATAACGATGATCCTCCCTTAATCAGTCCGATCCGTTTACTTGTTTTTTTGGTAGTGATCAAAAGTAACGCTGAGTAAAATCTAATTGCTCCAACGGAGCATCTGAAAATAGCCCGGCGATTGATCGCCGGGATTATGCAACCGATGATGTCGTCAAGTCCTGAAGGGACAGTCTCGAATTTGCCAAATTCATATTTATCTTTCGTCCTTTCAGGACTATGGATCTGAGAGAGAATCTGTACCCGGCGATCAATCGCCGGGCTATTACGACAAGAGTCCCTGCGGGACATTCATTTGTCAGCATTACTTTTGATCACTACCGTTTTTTTAAGACTCGGATCGTCTAAATTTTATTCAAAAAACTCGGCCCAAAATTATGCATTCCGTTTTGAAACGTGATCCGGGTTAAATATATCCGGGTAAAATGTTAGAGTTATCTGAGGAATTATGAAATTTTGTAGTTCCTCTTTTTTCGTCTATGCTCATCACCGATTTTGATTATCATCTGCCCGATGAACTGATCGCCCAGAAGCCGGCCGAAAGTCGGGCCGAATCAAGGATGATGGTTTTGAAGCGGGCCGAAAAAAAATGGCGGGACGCCCATTTTTACGATCTTCCCGAAATGCTGGGCGAAGATGATCTGCTGGTCTTGAACAATACCAAGGTTTTTCCGGCGCGGCTTTTCGGCCGGAGCGAGACGGGGGCGCGGGTCGAACTTTTTCTGGCGCGGGAGACCGGAGACGGTGTTTGGGAGACTCTGGCGCGGCCGGCCCGGCGGCTGAAACCGGGGAAAAAAATCATCTTCAGCGAACGGCTGGAAGCCGAGGTGCTGGAGAAAACCGAAGAGGGGCGCGTTTCGGTCCGGTTTGCGGCCGAAGGCGATTTCGAGCGGATCCTGGACGAGATCGGGAGGACGCCCCTCCCGCCTTATATCAAACGCTCGACCGGCGATCGGAACGAGGACCGCGAGCGTTACCAGACGGTTTACGCCCGCAAACGCGGAGCCATCGCCGCCCCGACCGCCGGTTTGCATTTTACCCCGCAGATTTTGGAAAAGATCGAAAAACGGGGCGCCGAGATCGCCGAGATCACGCTTCATGTCGGTTACGGAACCTTTGAACCGGTGCGCGTTGCCGATCTTTCACAACACAGCGTTTTGCCCGAAAGATGCGAGATTTCCGAACAAACGGCCCGGGCGATAAACCGGGCCAAAAGCGAAAACAGGAGGGTTGTCGCGGTCGGCACGACGACGACCCGCGCGTTGGAGTCGGCGGTTGATACCGAAGGAAAGATCGTCCCCGGAGATCGTCTGGCCGAACTGACCATCACGCCGGGTTATGAATTTAAGGCGATCGACGGGCTTTTGACCAATTTTCATCTTCCGCAATCTTCTCTGCTGGTGTTGGTTTCGACCTTTGGCGGTTATCAATTTATAATGGATGCATACCGGCACGCGGTTCAGTCCCGCTACCGGTTTTACAGTTACGGGGATTGTATGCTCATTTTGTGAGCTGAAACGGAAATCAGGAAAAGTAGAAATGGCCGTTTTTCAGAGAATTCGGGAATTTTTCATTCCGGCCGAGGTCGAACCGGAGGCGGTGATCCCTGCGCCGATGACTGTTTATTCGATCCGGCCCCTGACCGAAAAGAATCTGAAAGAAGTCCTCCGGCTCAATCTGCGCTGTTTCAAAGCCGGAGAGAACTATACCAAATACACCTTTTCCTATCTGCTCACCGAACCGAACACGCTCAGCTACCGGATGGTTACGCCTGCCGATCAGATGGTCGGTTTTATTTTTATCATGGTCAATGAAAACGGGGTCGGACACATCACGACCATCGGCGTGGCTCCCGAACACCGGCGGCGGGGTTTGGCTCTGGAACTTCTCGGCCACGCCGAAAACGCCGTCCGCCAGCGCGACGTCAGTATGATGTCGCTGGAGGTGCGGGTCAGCAACATCGCCGCCCAGACCCTTTACAACAGTTGCGGATATTCGATCGTGCAAAGGCTCAAGGAATATTACAATAACGGCGAGGACGGTTTTCTGATGGTCAAACCGCTGTAGCGATTTTGGGTTTTAGATTTTGGATTTTGGATTATTTTTCCGCAATCCAAAATCCAAAATCTAAAACCCAAAATCGAATCGTTCCGGCCCGTAAAAATTTGAAGTTCAGTTTACCGAAAATCTATCCCATTACCGATCGGCAAATTTCCGGTCTTTCGCACGCCGGACAGGTCGAGCGTTTGATCGAAGGCGGCGCCCGATTGATCCAGTTGCGGGAAAAGCGGGCCTCTTCGCTGGAATTTTACGAGCAGGCCGAAAAGGCCCTGAAGATCGCCCGCCGGTTCCGGGTCAGGATCCTGATCAATGACCGGGTCGATATCGCCTTGACTTTGCGGGCCGACGGCGTTCACCTCGGTCAGGACGATCTGCCGCCCGAGGAGGCGCGGCGGATCCTCGGGCCGGATGCGATCATCGGTTTTTCCACCCACAGCGTCGAACAGGCGATCAAGGCCGTGGAAATGCCGATCGATTATCTGGCCGTCGGTCCCGTTTTTCCGACCCGAACCAAAGAGGATCCGGACGAAACGGTCGGCCTCGAAGGCGTCCGGAGCGTTCGTCGGTCGGTCGGCGACTTTCCGCTGGTCGCCATCGGCGGGATAACTTGGCAGAACTTCCCACAGGTTTTGAGGAATGGCGCCGATTCCGCGGCCGTCATCAGCGGTATTCTCTCCCCGCCGGAAAAAATCCCCGAAAACCTGCGGAAATTTTTAAATTGAAGAATAAACAGCACAAAAATGTTTACTCTTGTTAAAAAATGACTTGCATTTTTGTGGCGAATTGCGTAAAAATATATGTTGACTGGGATTTGGCCTTTTGAGGTCTGCCCGTCGATAGCCAAGTCTGAAGTAACCTACCTTTTCAAATTTTCTTTGGGAGTCGAATCCAATCAATGAGTTTGCTTGACGTAGCACCGATAATTGAGGAGATGTTGCACATTTCCGATAATGTTAGCGACCTTAATTTCTCAACCGGACAAAAACCGCAGGTCGAGATCAGCGGCAGTCTTTATTCGGCAACGCCGCTCGGTTTGGGAAAACTGACGGGTTTTCAGACCGAGATGATCGCCATGTCGATCCTGCGCGATCACCCGGAAGCCGCCGCTCAGCTGGTCAAATTCGGTACGGCCGACCTCAGTTACAGTTTGCCGAGCCGTTGTCGTTTTCGCGTCAACATCTTTCAGCAACGCGGCAGTTACTCGATCGTTATGCGCGTCATTCCCCACGAAGTGCCGACTTTTGAAGATTTGAATGTTCCCCCCCAGTTGGCCGAGGTTTGCGAAATCCGCAACGGTCTGGTGCTGGTTACGGGGCCGACCGGTTCCGGAAAGAGTTCGACCCTGGCGGCCGTCATCGACCGCATCAACGAAACCAAGAGCTATCACATCGTTACCATCGAAGACCCGATCGAATTTTTGCACAAACATAAAAAATCGACCATCAATCAGCGCGAAGTCGGTTCCGATACGAAAGATTTCGCCTCGGCTCTGCGCGCCGCACTCAGGCAAGCTCCGAAAGTCATTCTGGTCGGCGAGATGCGTGATCTGGAAACGGCCGAAATCGCTCTCGAAGCGGCCGAAACCGGACACCTCGTTCTCTCGACCCTGCACACCATCGACGCTTCGAAAACCGTCGACCGGATCATCGGTCTTTTTCCGAAGAACGAGGAAAAGATCATCCGCACCCGTTTGGCCCAGACCTTCCGCTATATCGTTTCCCAGCGCCTGATCCCGAGGGCCGACGGCAAAGGCCGCGTGGCGGCGGTCGAGATTCTCAAATCGAATCCCCGCACCCGCGAATACATCGAAAAAGGCGAAGGCGACGGCAAGACCCTGCTCGACGCGATGATCGACGGCGAACTCGACGGAATGCAGGATTTCGATACCGTCATCCGCAAGATGATCGAGAAGAACGTCATCGATCTCGAAGACGGACTTTCGTTCGCAACCAATAAAAATAACCTTCTGCTCCAGCTCAAAGGATTGGCTTCAACCGAAGATTACGCCAATTCTCAACCGGCGGCCAAACCGAATCCGTTGATGCCCGCCGCTCAGAACAGCAATTCATTTCTCGATATGATCGAATAAACACATTTTAGATTTTAGATTTTGGATTTTGGATTTCGGATTGAGGTCTGATTTCCAAAAATCCAAAATCCAAAATCCAAAATCCAAAATCCAAATATGATAATACGTTGCGATAATTGTTCGGTTTCTCTTCAGCTTGACGAATCAAAAGTTCCGACCGGGAATTTTACGGTTCGTTGTCCGCGTTGCCAGAATATGATCCGGGTTCAGCCGGGCGCCAGCGGAACCGGATCTTCGACCGTCCGGCAATTGGAAACCAACGGCCCCGCGCCGGCCATGAGCGATAACGCGCAGGAGTTTTCGGCCAAGGAATCCGAATTTCAGATTAACAACGCTCTGCGCTCCCTGCTGTCGGCCTTAAAGACTGAAAACCAGGTTCTCGACAGCAAGGATGAGGAGGACATCAAGCCGCGAAGGGTTTTATTGTGCCTCGGCCAGCATCGGGAGGTTGTCAGCAAGACTCTGGCGGCCTCCGGTTACAAGGTTTATCTGGCGGAAACTCCGGCGCAGGCCAACGAAAGACTGCGCGAGGGCAAGACCGAGATCCTGGTTTTCTCGCCCGATTTTGCGGCCGAATTCGGCGGCGGCGCGATCCTTCAGCAAAAGGTCAACAAGATGCATTCGATGGAGAGGCGGCGGCTTTATCTGGTTTCGCTCGAAGACGGCGGCGCCACCTTGAACGCCCACGAAGCGTTTTTGCGAAACTTGAACCTGATCGTCAACACCAACGACATCTCGCAAATGCCGCTGATCCTGAACCGGGCGTTGCGCGATTACAACGATCTTTATTTTTATTATTACAAATCGGCCGGTGTGGAGCCGATCTAAGGACGCTGAACCGTGATGAGTGATGGGTGATAAGTGATGGGGTTTTTGTTTACCCATCACCTATCACCCATCACTATTTACCGCCTTCAGGCGCTTTCCGCTCTCTTCCTGATCTCATCCAGAGAATCGTCGATCAGGAGATCGCCGTTTTCGAAAACCGTCCGCAGTTGCGTGTTTTCGGCCGCCAGCGTTTCGGCGTCCGGCAGGCGGACGGTTTTGTATTGTCCTTGCTCCAGCACCAGATCAAGGCGGCCTTTTTTGCTCGATTTTCCCGCGTCCGTGATGGGTTGTTTGTAAACTTCGCGCAGACGGCCGTCGGTGACGATGGCCGAGCATTTATAGGCGAATTTCATCGTGTCGCGGTTGACCTTTTGCAACAGGGAACCGCCGATCCCGAAGGCGATGTTCGAGGCGCTGAAACCGTCGTTCTTCAGGTTTTGCAGAATCTCGTGAACCGAATCTTCGTTGACCCCGTCGCCCTGAATGACGCGGACGTTGTTCAAGACTTTGTAGCCTTTCGAGTTGATGGTCGTCCCGAATTTCTTGGCCAGAATATGGGTGATCTCCGATACGACCTTGACCGGGTCGCCCGAATCGGGACGAACGACTACGGTCGCACCCGAATCGACCACTTCCTGCCGGAGTTGTTCGCCCCAGATCTTCTCGACCGCCTCGTAGATGTTCCACGAATCCGAGACGACCGCAACGAGCGAGCCGGGCCGGGCGAATTGTTCGAGCATATTGCGATAGGCCATCGCCTCATTTTTTCGGCCCCAGGCCGTCATGGTCGAATGTTCGGCCGCCGGAATGGAAAATCCGGCCATCTCCGAATTGTAAAAATCCCGGTGGAGAATGAGCGAGGACATCGTGTCGGTGCCGAGAAAATTGACCAGATGCGCCGCGCCGCCGATGGCCGCCGTTTCTTTGGAAGAAACGCCGCGCGACCCGAAATCGTGGACCTTGAAAGGAATCTCGGCATCCGGATCGTCGGCCGTGTCTTTGAGGAAATTGTAAAAATCGCGCTTGATGTAATAGCTCTGCGTGGCCACCGTGATCGGGTACCAGATGCGCATGATCTGGGTTTCGAACCAGCTGGTCAGCCAGTAAAATTCCGGATCGGTGTTCTCGACCGTCATCAGAGCGTTTTTCAAAGGGACGACCGAGCCTTCGGCCACCGCCCGCACCCTGAGAGGCATCCGACCACCGTGTTTTTCGATCAGCGATCTCCAGCCTTCATAATTGAACGGCAGACCGTGGCGGGTGATGACGTCGCGCGCCTCTTCGACCATCTCCTGCGTGAATTTTTCCAGAAAATAACGCTTCAAAATATACTGCAAACCGAAGAAGACGGTCTCCGTGTAATCTCTGATACTGCCGCGCGATTCGAGATAAGAATGAACCAGCGTCGTCTTCGGCGGATATTGCAGCCAGTGACTCGCCTTATATGAATCTGTGTCGATTATTCTGTTGATTTCAAGCATTTTATTTATCTCCTATTGTTTGCCTTTCTACCCGAAAGACTAATTCGATTTTGGATTTCGGATTTCGGATTTTGGATTGAAATCTGAAACCCATTTGTGTTCTTTGTTCCTATGTGGAAAATAATTATTTGCCACAAACTTCATCAAAAATCTTATAAACCCGCTTCGTCGGAGTCCGGTCGTAAATCGCGAAGATCACCCGCTCGAAACAACCCGCAAATTCGCCTTTCAACAGTTCGGCGAAGATGCGGGCGATCATTTCGGGATCGTTCTGGAAAACCCCGCAACCCCACGCGCCGAGAATCAAGATCCGGTGTCCGTTTTCACTGGCGCGCCGCAAAAATTTGCGGGCGCGTTCGCGGCTGACGTCTTCGATCCGCCCGACGTTTTTCGGTTCTCTCTGCCGGACGACACCGGCGTTGACGGCCGGCGAGGTCAAAAAGGTGGCGAGATACGGCGTCTGCAAAAGGCTTCCGTCATCATTACGAAAAACCGGAACCTGCGGCGAGTAGATCATCCAGTCGGAATAGAGACAACTCTTGCGGCCGCGGTTGTATTTATACATTTCGATGTGTTCGATCAAACACGGATAGAGCGCAGACGAACGCGCCAAAGATTCCTCCTGGGCCTGCGCTCCGCCGAGGAAACCGCCGCCCGGATTCTTGGCGGAAGCGAAATTGAGCACGAACGGATCGGCCTTTTCGTCTTCTTTGCAAATTCTCTTGGCCGCTTCGAGCGTGGTCTCGTCCGTAACTTCAAAGATCATTTTGCCAGAGATCTTTTTTAGATCAAAAGTTTCGGGAAAATCTTCGGTGCGGAAAAGCCTCGAATTTTTGACGGCCGTTTCGGTTTGTTCTCTGATCGAAACCGTCTCACCCAGATTGTTACGGTATTCGCCCGCCTCAATGATTTCAAGCGTTTCTCTGGCAATCTCTTTTCTCGTCAAATTTTTCATCTCTCACCTCATTTTCGGCTCTCTCCCTGAGAACCTAATTCGATTTTGGATTTCAAATTTTGGATTTTGGATTGTTTTTACCAATCAAGGTTCAATCTTTTACATTTTGGACATTGACCTTCATATTCGATCAGTTCAGTTGTGCAACCATGACAAACCCCTTTTTTCCGCGTAACGTGAAGGGCAATACCCTTCGCCTGTCTTAAATCCATTCCGATCGGACGAAAATATTGAATTGCAAAAATCGGACTCGTTTTTCTGGTCAAAGATGCGACCTCTGCCTTTTTTTCATCCGTCCAATCATCCGGAACATCTATCGGAAAACATTTTCTACATTCAAAAACGCTCATAAAAATCCCTTCGTTTCCTTTGTGGTGAAGTTCACTAAGTTTTGCTCATAAACTCAACCACGATCCGCGCCAGTTCCTCTCCCTTGTCTTCCTGCAAAAAGTGTCCGGCATCGGTGATGGTCGTATGCGGTTGACCTTTCGCTCCCGGAATACGCGCCTGCAAAATTCTGTCCGCGCCGCGTGTGATCGGGTCGCCGTCGCTGAAGGCGGTCAGAAAAGGCTTTTCCCATTTCTCCAGAACCTCCCACGCTTGGCGGTTGGCCTCCGAGGCCGGATCGTCGGGCGTGATCGGAACCAGAGTCGGAAAAACCCGGGCCGCCACTTTGTAGGTTTTATCCGGAAAAGGCGCGTCGTAAGCCCGGACCGCATCTTTGGAAAGTTTGGTTTTGCATCCCATTTTGACGAATTTGCCGACCGGGAAAAAGGGCGTCGCCTGCGACATCTTGAGCCAGAGTTTGAAGGCCTTCGGAATTTTCTCGTCGCCCGTCGGCAAAAACGTGTTGGCGGCGACGACGCGGGCGAATCTCTCCGGATTTTCGCCGACGATCCGGAGACCGATCAACCCGCCCCAATCCTGACAAAAAAGCGTTATCGCGTTCAGATCGAGCCGTTCGATCAGGGCCTTGATGCTTTCGACGTGCATCAGATAACTGTATTTTTCCGGATCGGTGAATTTGTCCGATTTCCCGAAACCGAAAAGATCGGGGGCGATCACCCGATGGCCGGCTTCGGCGACGATCGGGATCATCTTCCGGTAGAGAAAACTCCACGAAGGCTCGCCGTGAAGCATCAGCACCGTTTCGGCCGCATCCGGCGGACCTTCATCGACGTAATGCATCCGCGCGCCGCCGGTTTCCAGATAATTCGGCGCAAAAGGATAACCGGGCAGATCGGCGAATCTCTCGTCGGGCGTTCGTAAAATCTCCATTTTCAATCTCCATTTTTAGCGGGCGGGCACAAGACCCGCCCTTACGATTTGTGCAAAGAACCTGATCAATGATCAATGGCATCACATTCCGAGAAAAAACCGGATGATGTGAATGTGGTCCTCGAAGAACTCGTCCTCTTTTTCGCCGAGCGCCGAGAGCGGCAGCCAGAAGGCTTTTTTGGCGTCGTCGCCGCCTTTGACGCGGGGCAGTCCTTCTTTTAACTTCGGCTCGAGTTCGATGTAATAGGCGAAAGTTACGGTTCGCCCGCGCTGAGACCGATCCGGGTAATCGAAAACGTGCGACGCCTTGATGCTTCCGCGCAAAACCTGGATCGGCACTTTGATCTGCGTCTCCTCCTTGAGTTCGCGGATGGCCGAATCTTCCAGGGTCGAATCGGTCGCCAGAAATCCGCCGGGCAGAGCCAAAAGGCCTTTGCCGGGCTGAAACCCGCGCCGGATGACCAGAACATGTCCGCTTTGGACGACGACCGCGTCGGTCGTCAGAAAGACCGGATTGAAGGGAACGCCGACAAATCGCGTGTCCTCTTTGTATTTCCGAACGTATTCGAACTCGCCTTTCAGGTTCGGAAAAAATTCGGTTTCCCGGAACGCGTTCAGATATTTTCGGGCTTCGGCCGGGACCATCTTTTTCCAGGCGTCGTCGTCCGAAAAATACTTTTCGCGGATGTCGGTCGCATTGATCGAAAGTTTTCGTTTATCGGCGCAGTAAAATTCTTCGAACTGCCATTGCGGAAAAAGATTCAGGTAATACGAACTCTTGTCTTTGAAAAAACCGACCATCGCCACCCGCGCGTCCTCTTTTTCGTCGTCCTCGACGACCTGATTGACTGTGTTCTGAACCTCAACCGTCCAGATGTGATCGTTGTAAGGATAATCGCGAACGGCGCAAAAGACGAGCCGGTCGGACTCTTTGGGAAAGCAGGCGCGCACTATCTCTTCGCGCATGGCGGGCGTGAACGGGTTTTTGACGTCGGGCGCACTTCGGGCCGAACCGAGGATGACGATGACCTTCTCGGCCAGAGAAAATGCGTGTTCAATTAGATCTTGATGTGCTAAATGGAAGGGTTGGAAACGCCCTATGACGATTCCGTAATCGTATTTCTTATTCATTTTCAACACTCTCCGTGTTCTTTAATTTTCGTCATTCTTCCCGAATGACTACATCTATAATATACGATCAATCTGAAAATTTTTTCAAATTATTTCGGTCGACTTATTCAAAGTTGTCGGTGGTCAGTTAGTTGTTTTTTCTGACCACCGAAGTCAGCCGCCCGCTTCGATCGCCTTTTGAGCCAGTTTTTTGGCGACCTCCAGCGCTTCCTTTGATGCGGCTTCGACTTGCGGTTTGACGCCGACGCCTTCGAGGCGGCCGTTGGCCGTCGAATAATAATCGGCGACCGGAATAAAGGCCTGAAAACCGTCCGACGTGTCGAACGGGCTTTGCGAGAGAACCTGGCCCTCGGTCGTTTCGCCGACCAGAGTTACCGAATTGACGGTCGAAAGGGCGTCGGCGGCCATCTCGGTGGCGCTGGCCGAGCGGGAATCGATCAGGACGAAGACCGGCCCGTCGAAATTCGGTTGGGCGGGTTTGAATTCGAGCCGGATGATGCCCTCGGACTGAATATTCTCCCACCAGGCCTTGAGCGAAAATCCCTGCCACGGCTCGACCGCGCTCAATTCTTCGGCCGATGGCAAGCGATCGTTTTTGATGTTCCAGCGATGAGTGATGAAATAACCGGCGTCGAGCGGACGGTCGATGACATGTTCGATCAGCGGTTTGATGGCGAACGCCCCGCCGCCGTTTCCGCGCAGGTCGATGATCAGTGCTTTGGGCGAGCGCTTCCCGATCTCCTGAAAAGCCGCTTCGATCTGTTCGACGGTATCGACCCCGATCATCGTTTTGACTGTCAGAACGGCGACATCTCCGTCGAATTCGATCACCGCCGGCGTCCCGCCGACCCGGTAGCTGTCGAATTGAATCATCAGCTGAGGGGCCGGCACATTGGCCCGCGCCAGAGTCAGATGCGAGAACGGTTTGCTTTCGTAGGCGAAATGAAACCCGAAAAGAAGATCGAGATCGTCGCGCCCGGCGGCCCCGATCTTTTTCATGTTCCGGGCGAAAATCTTCCAATCCGCCCCCCGCAAAGCGCGCGGATCGAAGACTTTGGTTTCGACCGTTTGCAGAAAGGCTTCGACCGCCGCCCGGTAATCGCGCAGAGGCTTGTCTGCGGCCGGTGTGGCCGGAACTCCCGAAAAGGCGCCGCCCAGCAGACCGCCGGAGATCTTTCCCTTAAAACCCGATTCCGTCAAGATCAGAGAGACCTTCTCTCCGGCCCACGGCGCGGTCAGTTCTCCGGCGTAACCGTCGGCGGTTTTTTTGAGGGAAAAGGCCAGCAGATGCTCTCCGATGTTCGCCTTTCGTTCTTTGACTCGGGGGAATTCGGCGATCACCGACCGCGCGCCGGACAGGCTGTGAGCCGTGAGTCCGCCTTCGGTTTCCTTAAAGACCAGAACGGTTTCGACCGGGCCTAATCTGCCGGTTTGAAACGTGAGGTGCCAGTCTTTATCCGCCAGGGACTGGGCCGATCCGTAACCGGCTGAAACTAAAATCAAAAAAACTGAAACTGGGATCGTCGCGGAAAATGATTTGAAATTTTGAAAACTCATAAGTGTTTTATGAGCCGGAACGCGTTGAATTGGATGAAAAATGCGATTTTAAAAAAATAACGGAGCGTTCGGGCCTGATCTTGATCGTTGTCAGGTTGAACGTCTCCGAACTTTCAAAAGTTCCGCCGGGCTGAGGATTTTCTAAGGCCGGACGACGGTTTCAGCCTTTGACCTCACCCGATCAATTCCTTCCAGACCTCGGCCAGATCGAGGAGCGCCTTTTCACCATTACCGCTGTAGGTCGAACCGTGCATCGCCGCCAGGGTTTGCGGCCGGAGCTCGGCCAGAGATTTCAAGATCCCGTCGGTTTTGTTTGTGTAAGGGATATAATCGGCCAGCGGTCCTTGTTGATATTCGATCAACGTTTGCCGGCAGGAGTCGATCACACTTACCGAGGTGATCGGTTCGACGTCGCCGTTTTGATGAAACAGATCCGAGCAGAAAAGCGTCCGGTTGGTTTCTTCGAACATCAGTCCGGCCTCCCAGCAATGGGGAACGTGCGGCGTTTTTAAATAGCGAAACCGGTATTTGCCGGTCGAAAATGTCTCGCCGTCCTCCAAAGGGCGGGCCGGACGGGCGGCGAAATCGTCGATGCTGACCAGTTTGCCGACCAGCGAACAGACCGCGGTCGCTTCCGGCGCGGCCGCCAGCCATTCGTTCAAAGCGCCGCATTCGTCGGCCTCGAAATGGCTGAAACCGATCCATCTCAGGGTCTCGGGTTTGATCAGTTTCGAGACCGCGTCATTGACGATCGGAAAGAGCGCCCGCATCCCCGTGTGAAAAAGCAGAGGCTCTTCGTCGCGCACCAGAAACTGGGCGAATTGCAGGTTGCCTTCGGGGACGAAGGTCGAGATGCGAAAAACATCGGGAGCGATTTCAGTAATATTGGCGTTCATTTTATTTTTCCCTTCTCTGTGACTCAATGCGTGGAAATTGTCTTTTCCCGCGAATAAACGCGCAAAGACGCTGAAAAAAGGATCAGAATTTCAAATCTCAGGTCGCAAATTCCAGATGAATCAGTTTTTCAGTCGTTTTTTTTGAAATCTGAGATCTGAAATTCTCTTTCAACCCCTTTTCTCAAGTCTCATCTTCATACCGTATTTCGGTCGGAGGGTCATCAGCGGATTGAGCCCGATCTTCTGACGGGGCGTCAGGCGAAGTTTCCATTTTTGAGCGATCGTCGCGATCAGCAGAACGCCCTCCATCCAGGCGAAACTCTCGCCGATGCAACTGCGGACCCCGCGGCTGAAGGGGAAATAGATGAATTTCTGGCCCGCCTCCCGAATGCTTTGCTCGAACCATCGTTCGGGAATGAATTCCTCGGGTTTTTCCCAAAAGCGCTCGTCGCGCTGGATGACGAACGGGCTGATCAGAACGAGTGCGTCCTTCGGGATCGGGAAGCCGCCGAATTCGTGTTTTTCGATCGACAGGCGACCGATCGCCCAGGCCGGGGGATAAAGCCGCATGGCCTCGGCGAAGACCGCTTCGGCGTATTTCAGTTCCGGCACGTCTTTCATCGAGGGCGTCCGCCCTCCCAGAACGCGTTCCAGTTCTTCGTGCAGAAGAGCCTCTTTCTCGGGATTTTGCGATAAGAGATACCAGGTAAAGGTCATCGCATTGGCCGTCGTTTCGTGTCCGGCCAGAAAAAGCGTCAACGCCTCGTCGCGGACCTGTTCGTCGGTCATCCCCGAACCGTCCTCCTCGTCCTGAGCCATCAGGAGCATCGAGAGCAGATCGCCCTTGTCCTCGCCCGAAGCGCGGCGCTCGTCGATTATCCTGTAGATCACCCGGTCGAGCGTTTCCCGCGAGCGGTTGAACTTGCGGGTTTGCGGGATCGGCAGTTTTTCCAGAAATTCCGCAAAGGGGATGACCAGATAATTGAACATCTCGATCAGTTCGGTCATCGCTTCGCCGACCTCGTCCGTTTCGTCATCGACATTGGCGCTAAAAAGGGTTTTGCCGACGATCTGCAAGGTCAGCCGCATCATCTCTTTGTCGATGTCGCGGATTTCTCCGTTCTGCCAGATGTCGGCCATTTTTTCGGCGTATTCGGTCATCGCGTCGGCGTATTCGGCGATCCGCGCACGGTGGAAAGCCGGTTGGATCATCCGTCGTTGGCGCAGATGAGCCTCGCCTTCGCTGGTCAAAAGCCCTTCGCCGAGCAGTCTTTTGGCGCGCTGAAGGGCGCGTCCCTTGATGAATTTGGCCTGGCTGGTGGTCAGCAGATCGCGGGCCAGATCCGGGTGATTGAGCAGATATGCCGGATAACCGCCGAGTTTGAAAAAGGTCACATCGCCCAGTTTGGCGAGTCTTCGCAGAAAACCGGTCGGGTCGCGGCGGAACTTGATGAAATGTCCGCCGAAGATTCCCGCTCTGACGCTCGGGGGCAATTCGGTTGGCATCATTTTTTTCATAAACTTCTACTTCCAAACAGTATATTCCAAATTCGCTCCGAAACAATCTCTCTTTTCTCTAATTTTTTCCGGAAAGCGTAACTTTTTGCCTTTTGAAGAAAATTCCCTGACGGAAAAGATAAAAAAGCCGCCGCGGGTAACGGTCAGGTAAAAAGGAATAAAACCCGATCCGACCGGGAATCGAATGGATGATCGGCCGGATCAAGCGCTTTTACCACATCCGGCAATTTTACAATTCAAAGTCCCTCCGTAAATTTGTCGGTTAAAGACTCCGCTTTGCTAAAACGGGGTCTTTTTCAATTGAGCGAATCTGCCGCCCGATCCTTTCGAAAACCGTCGTTCTTTTGTTAAAAAAACAAATCAACCGATCTTCGGCCGCCGAAAAAAAATGTGCCGACAGCGTAACTTTTTCGTATGGTAAGAAAATTACCGACTGAGAAAGCAAAAACTTTTCCGGCAGAAAAACGGGGGAAAAACTGAAAAGAGAGGTCAAACAACATCTGATCGAAAGAGCGGCCGACGGCGACCGGGAGGCCTTCGGCGAGATCTACTATCTCTTGCGCGATTCGATCTACGGGTTCGCCTACCGGATGACCGGAGAAACCGGGGTGGCCGAGGATATTACGCAGGAAGTCTTTGTCTTTCTGGTCGAAAATCCCCGGAAATACGATCCCGAGCGCGGTTCGCTCTTTTCCTTTCTGTGCGGCGTGGCCCGCAACCGGGTTCTCAATCATCTGAAAAAGAGCGGAACGCGTCTGGAATCGAATTTTTCCGAACCCGGCGGACTGGAGAATCGCCCGAAAGGGGGCGAAAGATCCCCGCTCAGGCTTTTGCTGGACAAAGAGATCGCCGCCAAGGTCGAGGACGGCATCCAAAATCTCTCGCCGTTCCAGCGCGAGGTTTTGCTTTTGCGGGAAATGGAAGAGCTTTCCTATGAAGAGATAGCCGAGATCACCCGAACCGATGTCGGAGTCGTCAAGGGACGGCTTTACCGGGCCCGGCGCGCCCTGGCCGAAGAACTGGCTCCATATTTGAAAGAGGAATGTGTTTATGAACTGCATTGAGACGGAAAAAGAATTTGACGCTTTGATCGACGGCGAACTCGATCCCCGGCTGAGCCGGGAGGTCGAAGCCCATTTGGAGGCCTGCGTCGATTGCCGGACGGATTTCGAAAATCTGGCTCTGATCAGCCGAACGGTAAAACGCACTCCTGCCGTTGCGGCTCCGGCCGGTCTGGACGAACGGGTCTTTCGGGCGTTCGATGCGATTCACCGAGAAAAACGCCCCGAACCCGCCGAAACGATCCGACCGGCCGCCAAATCTTTCTGGTTCGGAATTCCCCGATTGGTCTTCGCTTCGGCGCTGGTCTTGTTCGCCCTGTCGATCATCTCGGCCTTTCAACTCGGGCGGATGTCGGTCGGCGGGAAAGCCGATCCGGCCGACAAAAATACGGCCCAAAGCGAAAAGAAAGCCACCCCTCCGGCGGAGAGGATCGTCGAGGTTCCGGTCATCCGCGAGAAGATCGTCGAAGTCCCGGTCGTCCGGGAAAAGGTCATCACCCGAACGGTTTTTCTTGAAAAGAGGGCTGAAAAAGAAGAGCCGAAAAAAACGGATAACAGACCTTCCGTCCAAAAGGATCTGGCTTTGAAGAGTTCGGTGGCCGAGAACGGCTATCTGACCCAGACCGATCTGAGCGGGTTTCGGCCGGTCTCCGATGTTAAGACAAATATCATAAAGAGGAATGAGGAAAATGAAAAATAGAAGTTTCTGTCGCATCTTACCGGCCGTCATCGTCGCGGTCCTGAGTTTGTTCGCCGCCGCCAGCGCCCAGCAGGGGATCATTCAGTTCGACAACGGCGTCACCGTTGCCATCAAGACCGAAACGATTCCGCCCGGAAACGGTTCGAAGAGCGGGTTTTTGAATATCTATTCGGGAACCGAGGAAAATGTCGTCCACCGGATCATGACCGATATCAAGAACAAGATCTATTTCGGTTACGATCTCCAGGTCGAACCGCTGGATGAGGGGCGACGGTTCCGGGTGTTCATCAAACCCCTGTCTAAAGATCCGGCCAAACTGATGGAAAAGAGCACCGTCAGGGCCGGTAATGTGCAGGATTTCAGCGGTTTTACCGCCCAGACCCTGCCGAAATACCCCGATCCCGTGACGGTCGAGGACGGCGATACGATCTCTCTCGATCTGCTGGAAAATCCGCAGACCAAGGTCAAGATCGCCGATTCGATCAAGATCGTCGGCAAATCGGTTCAGGGCGGATATTATTTTCTGGAGGATGAGCGGCCCAAAGATTTTACCATCGATGAAGTGATGCTCAAGATGGAAATGCCCGAGATCTCGATCAACGGGAAAACCTACAAAACCCGCACCAGCTTCGCCGGAAACATCAACTGGGTTTACATTTACGGAAAAGGCCGGTTCATCTTCTCCTTTACCTCTCAACCCGGATATAACTTCCAGAAGATCGGCACCATCGAGAACAACAAGCTGTTATTCGATTACAACGGCGATCACTTTGAATTCGCCTCCAAAACCCCGATCCTCGGCGCCGGGGGAAAATGGAACTTGTGGGTCATGTACGATCCGAACTACCAGCCCGAATACAAGGTGTCGGCCGAAGAACCGTTCATCTTCGGCGCGGCCGGCAGCGTCGATTATCTGTTCAAGCAAAACTGAGCGGGAGGGGCGATCGATCCAGAGTTATGCGAATTCAAAGGGTAAAGATCTTATTATTTCTGTTGTCGGTCGCCATTCTGAGCGCAACGGCGCGGGGAACGACCGGCCAACCGGTCATCTACCGGATCAAGCCGGTTCCAGCCGCTGACAGGACGAATCTGGAGATTTCCGTTGAGTTCAAGGCCATTGAACCCGTCGCCGTAAAACTGCCGACCGATTATTTCGGCACGCCCCGATTGCACCGGTTCGTCTCTTCTTTCGAGGGGGAATCGGGAACCGTCGTAAAAATGGGCGAGGCCGAAGATTCGCGCCTTGTCCATCCGAACAAAAGCGGTTTGATCCGCTTGAGATACGTTTTGTCCTACGACCCGAAAATTCTGGAAAACAACACTTACAGTCCGAACGTTTCCGCCCGGCATTTTCATCTGGCGGGCTGTCAATGGGCGCTTCAGATCGGCGGGTTCGAAGAAAAACATCTCCTCAGGATCGAGTTTACGGATCTGCCGAAGGGTTGGCAGATCTACTCCTCGCTCAGTTCGCACCCGCTGAAATTTGAGGTTACGGCGAGTTTTCAGGATCTGATAACCACGGCCATCGGAGGCGGAGACATAGCTTTCAGGCTCTTCAAATATCAGGACGGACCGGTTTCGGTCTTTATCGGCGGGGAATTCGAGGTTCCCGACCGCGAGATCTTCGAGGCCGCCCGGAAGATCGTAGCTTTGCAAAGGAGCTATTTTAATGATCAACACACCGATTTTTACGACATAGTCATCCTGCCTAAAAGGGAGAACGTGGCGGGCGTGAGATTTGAAAACATGTTCATCAGCTTTTTCAAACAGGACGTGACCCGCCAACAGCTTTACCTGCTGATGGCTCATGAGATGTCTCACAACTGGTTGACGGCCGAGATCATTAAACCGGAAGAGGGCCAAGACAGTCTGCGTTACGCCTGGTTTTACGAGGGCGTAAACGATTATTTTGCCAGAAAGATCCTGCTTGAGGGCGGGTTGTTGAGCCCGCAAAAGTTCATCGAGCTGGTGAACCGGGACATCATCAACATCGCCGAAAACCCGCACCGGGCGACCGATTACGATGATTTGATCGAGGCGACGAAAAATCGCAAATATGATCAGGCGTTCAATAAACTTTCCTATTATCGCGGGGCCTTGATGGCCTTTATCTGGGACGCCCGGATTCGCCGCTCCGATCGGGAACTTTCGGTGGGAGATCTGATCCGAAAAATTTACAAAACGGCTTCCGAAAACGGCGGCAGCATCAGCGAGAAAACTCTGTTCGAACTGGCCGGAGATTTCGGTCTTGATGCCGGAGAGGACTTTGAAAAACATATTTTGCGGGGCGAGCCGATCGATTTTGACGCCGATCTTTTCAGTCGGGACTACAAGATCGAAAAAAAGAGCGTTCCGTCTTTTCAACCCGGATTTTCAATAGGCGATTCCTACCGAAATAAAAAAATCACCGGCGTCGAAAAAGACCAACCGGCCTATCGGGCGGGTTTAAGGAACGGAATGAATTTTATCGAAGCCCGAAATGCCAACCGTTTCGGCAACGCCTGGACTGCCGACCGGCCTTTGACGGTAATTGTGGAAATAGATGGAAAGGAGCGTCGATTTGCGTATTTCCCACATGGGAAGCCGATCGAGGTTCTGCAATTTCGGCTGAATGAAAAGATTGGAAGTTTTTATCCGGGGGCTCGACGCCGAACTCGACCGGCGCTTCCCAGCGGATGAGAGATGCGGGGAAAAAGGGAGGGGCGGAATTTTGCGGAGCGCGAAAACCGATTAGAATTCTGTCGAAAAAACTGATATTTTTAACTTCATATGTCAGAAGCCAAAGTTAAAAAGATCAAACCCGACATTCGTGCGATTACCAAACTCGTGCCGCACGAAGGAAATCTAGTTCAGGGACAATCGGATCTGCCGATCGACCCGCAACTGGCCAAAGAGGCCTACGACGTGATCGCCGCCAGCCAGAACCATTACGGTTCCTCGGACGGAATGCCGGTTTTAAGACGCGCCGTCGCCGAAAAGATCAAAAGGTACAACTCGGTCGAAGTCGATGTCGAGGCCGCCCGGCCCGAACTGCTGATCACGCCCGGCGGCACGGGCGCTCTGGTCGGCATCGCTCAGAGTTATTTGCAGGGAAGATCGGCGCTCGTTTTCGAACCGTATTATCCTTATCACCGCAAGATCATCGAAGAATTCGGCGGCAAGACGGAGGTTTTCCAGCTGGACGAAAAACTTTCGTTTGAAAAGGACGCTCTTTTGGCGCATTGCCGGGAACTCAAAGGTCGGAGCGATTTTCCCTTGAAAGCGATCATCGTCTGCACGCCGGCCAATCCGAGCGGCAAGGTTCTGTCGCAGACCGAACTCGAAGCGATCGCCGATGTGGCGCAGGAACTTGATCTGCTGGTCGTCTCGGACGAGGTTTACGAGCATTACGTGGCGGGCGAGCATCCGCACATCCCGATCGCCACTCTGCCCGGCATGTGGGAGCGGACGATGACGGTCAATTCCTTTTCCAAATCGTGGAATATTTCGGGCTGGCGGCTCGGTTACGCCTACGGGCCGGGCGAACTCATCGCGCCGGTCAACAAGGCCGTCAACATCATCTACGTCTGCGCGGCGACGCCTTTGCAAACGGCTCTTTCGCGAGTTTTGATGGCCGATGTTAATTATTACGACGACCTGCGCGACAAATTCGACGCCAAACGCCGCTCCTTTTCCGAAGCGTTGACCGACCTCGGTTTCAAGATCTACGATTCGGGTTCTTCATTTTACCTGTGGGCGCGGATCCCGGAAGATTACACGGACGCCCTCGCTTTTAACGAGATGCTGATGGAAAAAGCCCAGGTCGCCGGCGTTCCCGGAAGCGCCTTTGCCGATTCGGACACCTGGGACTCTTTTATGCGGATCTGCATCGCCCGCGAAGATCACATCCTCGAAGGCGCGCTGGAAAGGTTCCGCAAGGCTTTGAGTTGATCCGAACTAAGAAGTTATGAGTCCCGCCTTGAGGCGGCCAAAGTGCGATATTTAGCACTTTGGCCGCCTCAAGGCGGGACTCATAACTTGGCCGCGTTTCTCCCTCATTCTCAGGCGACGAAATCTGGAATTTTCCCCCGACCAAATTAATTTTTCGTTAATTTTGAATTTTAGCCGGAAACGCCCGTTTTTGGCGTTGATTATTTTCAATTATCGTTGTAATATCGCCTTCTTAAAATTCAACACACCACGAATTTCAGGCAAAAAGAAACGTCTTTGAGTGCGGACATTCGGCAGGTGCGAATTCGCCGTCGGATGTTTGTCAACGGAGCAAGTGTTTTTGCCCGCGCTTCTTCGAAAAATCCATTTCGAGCAGCCAACCCCCGATCCCCCCCGAATTCGTTGGTTTTAATAAACATTTAAGACAAAAAAATAAAAAGTGAGGTTTTTTGAAATGCCCAAGCCCGTTTACCGGAGGTTGCAGACTCCAACGACTCCGGTGTCCGTTTTCAGAAGGATCGTATCGACGGCGATCCTGATCGCGTTATTTTTGCAGAATCTTTTAATTCTTCTCCCCGCCCGAACCGAGGCGGCCCTTTTTACACCTTCCGACAGCATCGTCATCAGTCAGGTTTACGGCGGCGGCGGAAACTCCGGCGCCACCTATACCAATGATTTTATCGAGCTTTTTAATCGCGGAACGGCTCCGGTTGACGTTACCGGCTGGTCGGTTCAATACACTTCTTCGAGCGGCAGCACCTGGCAAAGAACCGATCTGGTCGGCGTCATCCAGCCCGGTCAGTATTTTCTGGTTCAGGAAGCGATGGGCGCGGGCGGCACAACTCCTTTGCCGACGCCGGATGCGACCGGAGCGATCGCCATGAGCGGGACGAGCGGCAAAGTCGCCTTGGTGACCGATCAGATCTCGCTGACCTGCGGAACAACGGTCAATTGTTCGACCGTTGCGTCCATTAAGGATTTCGTCGGTTTCGGCACCTCGGCCGGCAATTTTGAGGGAAGCGCCCCGACCGCCAACCTGTCGAACACGACGGCCGCCGTCCGCAAAGGCGCGGGATGCACCGACACGGACGACAACGCGGCGGATTTCACCACCAACACCTCGCCCAATCCGCAGAATTCCGCTTCGCCGCTCAACTCGTGCAGCGCCGGAACCCCGACCCCGACGCCGACCGCAACACCGACACCGACCCCGACACCGACCCCAACGCCGACTCCAACGCCGACCCCGACCCCGACGCCCGGTCCGTCAACCCTCGTCATCAGTCAGGTTTACGGCGGGGGCGGAAACAGCGGGGCGACCTACAAAAACGATTTCGTCGAAGTCTTTAATAACGGCGATCAGGTCGTCAATTTCACCGATTGGTCCGTTCAGTATGCTTCGGCCGCGGGAACCAGCTGGCAGAGAGTTCCGATCTCCGGATCGCTCGCGCCGGGACAATATTATCTGGTGCAACTGGCCGCCGGTTCGGGCGGAACCGTCGATCTGCCGACGCCGGACGCCTCGGGCGGGATCAACATGAGCGGGACGAACGGCAAGGTCGCTTTGGTCAGAAACAACGTTTCTCTGATCGGAGGATGCCCGCTCGGCGATTCCAATCTGGTCGATCTGATCGGTTACGGCACGGCGAGCTGTTTTGAAGGGGCGGGCGCGGCGCCGACGCTTTCCAATACGACGGCGGCCCTGCGCGCCCGGAGCGGTTGCCGCGACACGGATTACAATCAGGCCAACTTCGTCGAATCGGCTCCCGATCCGCGCAACACTTCCACCGCTTTGAACCCCTGTCCGGCCGGAGATCCGTCGCCGGAGGTGTTTCAGACGATGCCGGCCAACGGGGCGACATCGGCTTCGCTGACCGGAAATCTGACGATCGATTTTGACGAGCCGGTCGATGTCGTCGGCAACTGGTTTCAGATCACCTGCACCCAGAGCGGTTTTCACACGGCGACGGCCAACGCCGTTACGGGAGTTTCGTTTACGCTCGATCCGGATTTTGATTTCGACAGCAACGAGGTCTGCACCGTAACGGTCTTCGCCTCGCAGGTGACGGACGTCGACACCAACGATCCGCCGGACAATATGGCGGCCGATTACGTCTGGAGCTTTACGACTTTGACCGTCCGCGACCCGAACGTCCATCTGACGATGGGCAATCCGTCGGGAGCGACCCCGGATGTCGTCAACGAGAACAATTATCTGATGCAAAAACCGGAGTACGCCCTGTCGTACAACCGCTCGCGCGGCGGACCGAACTGGACGAGCTGGCATCTCGATTCGGGCTGGCTCGGCAGTGCGCCCCGGCAGGACGATTTCCGGCCCGACGACACTTTGCCGGCCGCCTGGTATCACGTGCTGGCCACCGATTTTTCCGGTTCCGGTTTCGACCGCGGGCATATGACCCCGTCGGCCGACCGGACGGCGACCATCCCGGAAAACTCGGCCACCTTCCTGATGACCAATATGATCCCGCAATCGCCCGATAACAATCAGGGGCCGTGGGCGGTTTTGGAAAACGACACACGCGCTTTCCTGAACGGTCCGAACAACGAGATCTACGTCATCTCAGGAGGTTTCGGCGTCGGCGGAACGGGTTCCAACGGCCCGGCCACGAACGTTGCCGGCGGTCAGGTGACGGTTCCGGCCCTGACCTGGAAAGTTATCATGATCCTGCCCAAGGGCGAGGACGATGTGGCGCGCGTCACGACCGACACGCGGACCATCGCCGTCATCATGCCCAACGAACAGGGAATCCGAAACACGCCGTGGCAACAGTTTCTGGTGACGGTCGATGATGTCGAGGCTCTGACCGGACTGGACTTTTTCTCGAATGTTCCGACCGACATTCAGGCCGTCATCGAATCGCGGCTCGACGGGGCGAACAATTCCGCGCCGGTCGCCAACGGACAGATGGTCGGAACGGCCGAGGACACTCCGCTCGCCGTCACGCTTTCGGCGACCGACGCCAACGTCAATAACACTTTGACCTACACCGTCGTCAACCCGCCGCAACACGGGACCCTTTCGGGTTCGGGAGCGAACCTGACCTATACGCCGGACGCCGATTATAACGGAGCGGACAGTTTTACCTTCAAGGCCAGCGACGGAACGGCCGATTCGAACACGGCCACGGTCGGCATCAACATCACCGAAGTCAACGACGCGCCGTTAGCCTTTACCGACGCTTTTTCGACCGATGAAGACACCGCGCTGGTGCTTGGAGACGGCGATCTTACGTCGAACGATTCGGCCGGTCCGAATGAAGCCGGCCAGATTCTGACGGTCGTTCAGGTCATCACGACCGGAAACACCAACGGACTGGTTTCTCTGGTTGGCGGACAGATCACCTATCAGCCGAATCCGAACTATTACGGCCCGGCTTCGTTCGATTACCAGATCTGCGACGACGGCACGACCAACGGCGCTTCTGATCCGAAATGCAGTATCGGAACGGTCAATCTGAATGTCCTTTCGGTCAATGACGCTCCGACGCTGTCCCCGGTCGGCGACGCGACCGTATTTCTCGGCAACTCGCTGAACTTTACGGCCTCGGCCGCAGATGTCGATCTTCCGGCCGACAGTCTCGCTTTCAGCCTGACGGGCGCGGTTCCGGCCGGGGCTTCGATCGACCCTTCGACCGGAGTTTTCAGTTGGACGCCGACCGCGGCGCAGGCCGGAATGATTCACACTCTGACGATCCGGGTTACAGACGCCGGAGGGCTTTATGCGGAGCGGACCTTTACGGTGGCAGTCGCTTACGAATGGTCCAATCTGCTGGCTCCGATCGATCCCGACGGAAGTTCGGCCTTTAACGGGGGGCGGACGATTCCCGTCAAGTTCCGCCTCACCGGAGCATCGAGCGGCGCAACCGGAGCGGTCGCCAGATTGTGGCTGGCGAGGGTGATCAACGGAGTGCCGGGAGCAGAGTTTGCGGCGACCTCCTCCGGGGCTTCCAACACCGGCAATCTGTTTCGTTATGACGCTCAGGACAAGCAGTACATCTACAATCTGAGCACCAAGGGACTGCCCGACGGAATTTACCGGTTGCGGGTGGACCTCGGCGACGGTGTCCTCCGGACGGTGTTGATAACTCTCAGATAAAAGCCGGGAAAGACGGATTTTCAAAGTTCGTCTTTTCCCCGGCCCTTGAAAAAAGAAGCCCGGCCTTTGAAAGGCCGGGCTTCTTTTTTTGATCAAAACCGGATTAGATCAAACCGAAGACAGCGGTTGTTTTTAAACGTTGAGAGCCGCCCGGGCGATGGCGTTGAGCGGCAGAATTTCATCGACCGCCCCGAGGCGCGCGGCTTCGCGCGGCATTCCGTAAACGACCGAAGTTTGTTCATCCTGAGCGATCGTCCGGGCTCCGCTTTGACGCATCGTCAACAAACCGCTGGCGCCGTCCGCGCCCATTCCGGTCAAAAGAACGCCGGTCGCATTTTTGCCCGCGTGCCGGGAAACGGATTGAAAAAGGACATCGACGGCCGGGCGCTGATAATGAACCAGCGGACCGTTTTTCAGAGAGACGAAATATTTCGCTCCGCTTTTTTGCAAAAGCATATGCTGATTGCCGGGGGCGACCAGAGCGACGCCGGGAACGACCGGATCGCCGTGTTTGGCCTCGCGGACCTCCATGGCGCAGATCTGATTGAGGCGTTTGGCAAAAGGCCCGGTAAATCCCTGCGGCATATGCTGGACGATGACGGTGCCGGGAGCGTTGGCCGGAAATCCCCGGAGAACGGCTTCGATGGCCTGCGTTCCGCCGGTCGAAGCGCCGATGGCGATGATCTTATGGGTCGTCTCCAGATTATTAAAGGTGACTGCGGGAGTTTTGGACGGTGTCTCGGCGCGGGCGAAAACGCGGGCTTTGGAGGCCGCCCGGATGGCCTGCACGAGATGCTTCTGAACGTCGGGCGTGGAAAACTGCGAGCCGGGTTTGCTGACGATATCGACCGCTCCGAGCGAGAGCGCCCGCAGAGCGTTATCGCTGTTTTGCGGGGTCAGGGAACTGACCACGACGACGGGCATCGGGTGATGCTGCATCAGTTTTGACAGAAAGGTCAGCCCGTCCATCCGCGGCATCTCGACGTCGAGCGTCAGTACGTCCGGCGACAGGCGGGCGATCTTTTCCCTCGCCATATAGGGGTCGATGGCGCTGCCGACCACCTCGATGTCCTCGACCTTCGAGAGTTCATCGGTCAGCACTTTTCGCACGACTGCCGAATCATCAACGATCAAAACGCGAATCATTACTGTTCCCCTTTCACGTAGAGCAGAACCTCGGCCCGGCCCTCGTCGAGGCTGAAGCGGGCGGCGGCTTTGGGTTCAGCGGTTTTCTTGAACTCTTCGACGAACTCCGGCGCCCGGAGTTTGAAGACGGCCTTCTTCCCGGCGATCATCGGCAATGCGTTGCCGCAGATGACGTTGGCGATCTCGCCCAGAGCATCCCGCTGGATCTCTTCATCGAGGGCGGTTTCTTCGCCGAGCATATTTTCGGCGATGGTCGGCAGCATTTGGCTTTCCACCTGCAAAACCATTTGGCCCTCAAATTCTCCATCGAAATCTATGCTGATCGCCGAACTGGTTTTCGGGTCGAGGCCCGAAATCTCGTCGTCCGGCATCGGAAACATGAATCCCAGTTCTTCAAAAGTCAAAATCGTCGCTTGATACAGTGCTTGTTCCATATTCCACTCCTGTCAGGTTGAAGACTTTTTCCCGCAATGTTTCGGGCGTAAAAGGTTTGTGAATGAATTCGACGCTTTTTTCGAGCAGTTTCTCGATCCGCGTTTCGCTCGATTCGGTTGAGACGACGATGATGGCCAGATCCTCGATGTCCGGGTTTTCGCGCACCCGGTTGATCAGAGTTTCTCCGTCCATCACCGGCATATTGATATCGACCAGAGCCAGATCGACCCAGTTTTCTTCCAGGACCTCCAACGCCTCCATGCCGTTTTTGGCCTGATACACTTCGCCCAAAGGTAAACCGCTCAGGCGCAAGGTCTTGCCGATTATCGAACGCATGGCCGCGCTGTCGTCAACTATTAAGATATTGAAAGACATTTTATTCTCCATCGGTTTCCGTTTAATTGTTTCGGTTTTCCCGATCGGATAAGCCCGACCGTTAAAGTTTTACTTCCTTGTTTTGAATTTTCAGAGTTACGTCGCCCGTTTCGATGTCGAGCGACATGGTTCGCGAATGTTTGTCGCCGACATCGAACGATTCGATCAGAACATTGTTTTTCCACAAAAGTTTCCTCAGCATCAGAAAATTCCTTTTGCCGATCTGAAACTGATCCTCGGAATCTTTTTGTTGGGTGCTGGCGCCGCCGGCGACCTTTACGATCAGGCGTTGTTTGACGGCACCGGCCTTATAACAGGCCCGGAAAAGTTCGGGCACCCCGGTATCGACGAACATAAAGGGATTGTCTTTTGCTTTGGCGGGATTAACGCTCGAAAGCGGAAGCATGACGTGAAGCATGCCGCCGACTTTGGCCACCGGATCGTAGGCGACGATCCCGAGACAACTGCCAAGCGCGTAGGTGATTAGGGTATCTTCGGTGTTGGACGATACCTTCATTTCTGCAATTCCGATGGTATGTTTCATTTTAGATAAATTGCCGGCTGAATGTAGCGATACGGGTGGGTGACTCCGTTAAGGCTTTCCGAATGCCCGATAAAAAGATGACTATCCGGAGCGAGAAGATTGTAGAACCGGTTGACGAGTCTGGATTGGGTCGGTTTATCGAAATAGATCATCACATTGCGGCAGAAGATCAGATCGAACGGACCTTTCATTTTCCAATCTCCCATCAAATTCAAACGGGCGAATCTGACCATGTTTCGCGCCGCCGGCCGAATCTCGTATTTCCCCTCGGTGGTGGGAGAAAAATATTTTTGCCGCAATGCTTTGGAAACTCCCGTCAGGTTGTGTTCATCGTATTCCGCCCGGTGAGCCTTTCCGAGAATTTCGCTGGAAATGTCCGTCGCCAGGATCTTGATGTCCCAGCGACCGATGTCCGGCAGGGATTCGTGAAGGAGCATGGAGATCGAATAGGGCTCTTCGCCCGACGAACAAGCCGCGCTCCAGATCCGCAGGCGACGGGTTTTTGTCATGAGATCGGGCAGGATTTCCCGGCGAAGGAACTCAAAATGCGCCATTTCGCGGAAAAAGTCCGTCTTGTTGGTCGTCAGCGAATCGATCATCACGGAAAATTCTTCCCGATCCCGACCGACCAGATCCAGATATTCGTCGAAATTGTTGAGGTTGAGGGCGTGCAATCGTTTGGTCAGGCGCGATTTGACCAGATTTTGCTTTTCCTGATTGAGTTTTATGCCGCAAAAATCGTAAACCGTGCGACTGATCCGCTCAAACTGCCTTTGATTTATTTGCGCTTCAATATTCATTGTGCTTAATCCGGAGGCAAAGGTTTTCGGCGGGAAGCGGCCCGTCGTCCGGGCCGTCTACCCGCCGAAAATCTTTGGTGCGCTTAGAATTCGCGCAAAACGGAATCGTCAAAATCATCGAAGGGAATCAGATTGCTGGGATCGACTCCGTTCGATTTTCCGGACGAACCTTTTCCGGTTTTCTTGGACGGCTTTTTCTTGCCGTCGGTAACGGTCAAGGCCGGTTGCGGCTGATCGTTGGCGACCGAGAAACCGCCGCCGAATGACGAGGGTTTTGAACTGTAACCATTTTGCGTCAGCTGGAATCTGCCGATCAGCGAAAGCATTTCCTGCGATTGGCCGGAAAGTTCCTCGGCCGCGCTGGCGCTTTCTTCCGAATTGGCGGCGGTCTGCTGGGTTACTCCGTTCATTTCCTCAACCGCGATGTTGATCTGTTCAACACCCTGGTTTTGCTGATCGGAAGCCGTGGCGATCTCGGTAACTACGACATTGACCTTTTCGATCTGCCGGTTGATGTCTTCGAGATTGGTCAGAACCTCCGAATTGAGCGTTACGCCGGCCTCGGTGTTCTTGACCGATTCCTCGATCAGTTGAGCCGTGGTCTTGGCCGCATCGGCCGAACGCATGGCCAGGTTTCTGACCTCTTCGGCGACGACCGCAAAGCCCTTTCCGGCGTCCCCGGCGCGGGCCGCTTCAACCGCCGCGTTCAGAGCCAGCAAATTGGTCTGGAAGGCGATTTCCTCGATCGTCTGAACGATCTTCGCCGTCGAGTCGGACGATTCCTTGATCTTCTCGACCGCCTGCGACAATTGCGACATGCTGTTCATTCCGCGCTCGGCGCTGGTTTTGGCGTTATCGGAAAGCGAACGCGCTTCCTGAGAATTGGAGGCGTTCTGACGGGTGATGGCCGAAATCTCCTGCAGACTGCTGGAAACCTCTTCGAGCGTCGAAGCCTGTTCGCTGGCGCCCTGAGCCAGAGTCTGACTGCCGGAACTGATCTCGTTGGCGGCCGAAGCCACCTGTTCGGCTCCCATCGAAACCTGATACAATCCTTCGTTCAGATTATCGAGGGCCGTGTTGAGAGCGGTCTTGATCTTGGCGAAATCACCTTTGTAATTGCCCTTCATTTTCGCGGTCAGATCGCGGTCGGCAACCTTTTGAAGACAATCGGCCGCTTCGTTGATCGGTTTGGTCATCGCTTCGAGCGTGTTGTTCATACCCTCGATCAATTCCCTGAAACCGCCCTGGAATTTAGATCCGTTGCCGCGAACGCTGATGTTTCCGTTGTTGGCTTCGGTCGTCAGGTTTTTGGTTTCGGAGATGGCTTCGCGCAGAATTCCGCGACTCTTTTCAAAAGAAGCGACCGTTCCCTGAGTTTGTTTGATGATTCCGTCAACACTGCGCGACAGATCGCCCAGACCGTCTTTCGAGCCATCATCGAGGAACTCGGTGCCGGTGATGATCTCGAAATTGAGATCGCCGACCGCCAGCGCATCGTTGGCTTTACCGAGGTTGGTAATGCACAGACCGCGGAGTTTTTCGACCCGTTCGGCAACCACTTTGATCCTCTCGCCGACCGTGTCAAGCAGTTCGTTGATGCCGCCGAGCAGATCGCCGTATGAACCTTCGAATTTAGAAGCATCGCTGCGGGCATCGATGTTACCGGTGCGAGCGGCCCGGGTCAGATCGGCTGTTTCCTCGATCAAACCGAGCATTACTTTGCGGCTCGTTTCAAAAGCGGCGACTGTGTTCTGAGTTTGCTTGATGATTCCGTCAACACTGCGCGACAGATCGCCCAGACCGTCTTTCGAATCATCATTGAGGAACTCGGTGCCGGTGATGATCTCGAATTTGAGATCGCCCTTGGCCAGCGCATCGTTGGCCTTACCGAGGTTGGTAACGCACAGACCGCGGAGTTTTTCGACCCGTTCGGCAACCACTTTGATCCTCTCGCCGACCGTGTCAAGCAGACCATTGATGCCGCCGAGCATATCGGCGTATGAACCTTCGAATTTCGAGGTTTTGCTGCGGGCGCTGATATTGCCGTTTTGGGCCGCGGTGGTCAGTTTCTGCGCCTCGTCGATCATTGTTTGGAGCGAAGTGATGGTTTGATTGACGTGGCTGGAAAGCTCGTCTTCGGCGGAGCGGGGCGCGGCTTTGGCCGAAAGATCGCCCTTGCTCAACGAATCGACTACGCCGGAGATGTCCTTCAGATAAGCGACAGTCGCTCTGAAAGCCTGAGCCAGTCGCCCGACTTCGTCTTCGGATTTGTAATCAAATTGCTGATTGATGTCGCCGGTCGCGGCCAGAGCCTCCATTTTTCCGGTAACTTCGGCGAGCGGTTTCGAAATCGCGTTGGCGATAAAGAAACCGATAACGACCGAGGCCCCAACAATCATAAATCCGAGCAGGATCAGAAAGATATTGCTCCAACTGACGGTCGATGCCGCTTCCTGTTCCTGTTCCTGGCCTCTGACGGTGGCCAGTTTGACGAGCTTATCGACACCGGCGCGTTGTTCGTGATATTTCTGTTTGAGCGATCCGACGGCGACCTGACGGGCTTTTTCGATGTCGCCGTTTTTGACCAAGGGAATGAGCTGATTGTCGCGGATGTCGAAAAATTCGACCGCCGGTTTGTAACAGTCATTGGTCAAAAGGTTGAGCATTTCGGTTCCCGGAATGGTTTGCTTCCAGTAAGCCTGCCGTTCATCGAAATCCGAACGCAATTGCTTGCTTCTTTCGAAAAGATCGTTCAATTTCGCCGGATCTTTTTCGTCCACCATTTCCAGAGAAAGCAGATAGGATTCGACCAGATATTCGGGCGGCGGCAGAATATCGGCCAGCAAATCCTTGCTGTTGATAATATTCTGGTATCTTTCACCGTTGATTTTGACCTCGCTGATGGTTTTGTAGGACACAATTCCATAGGCGAAAAACCCCAGCACAAACACCCCGATCAGGGTAAATATTTTATATTTGACTTTTAAGTTTCTAAATTTATTCATGATTAATCCCTCGTTTTTGCGAACCGCCGTTTGATAATTTGATGATCATCGGTGAGGCTCGTTTCGTTTGTTGAGAAGGCGGTAAAAAGTTCTGAAAGTGCCGAAGTTTGTTGCGCCGGACTGTTCATCATCAAAGCAGTCAACCATCCGATTCCCGAAGTTTGCGTAAAGCATCGTTTTGAAATAATCATCGAACGGACAGCTGACCTTTTTGATAGCTGGATCATCCTGTTTCGGTAAATTCTGAAATTCTTTACATTCTTCTAGAACGTATAGCTGTAGAAAATAGAAAGAGCGTTGTTTCCGCGTCCCGAATTTCCGAAATTGTATCCCGCGAACAGGGTTTGTTTCGGAGAAAGGGTAACGCTGAAACCGGTCGCCGCATATCCGATCCGGTTTTTACCGCTGTACCAGTCGGCGATGAGGTTCACTTTCCGGTGAACGGGCTGTTCGACGCCGAGCATCACCCCGGTTTTGGTTCCCGCTTCTTTTTCCGCGCCGACCATCGTATAAACGCCCGATGTCAAACGGGTTCCGTTGGTGGATTTAACGACTTTGCTGACGTTGGCATAAACCATTCCGGTCACCCGGTCGCCGGCTTTTTTGTTGAGCGGGACAAAAAGGACGGTGCCGCCGGAAACGGCGACGCCGTGTTTTTCGTTGCTGTAAGCCTTCCACTTGAGATTCGGCTGAATTTCGACCGGCGTGCCGGATTCGTTGCGCGAGACAAAAACATTGGCGCCGACCTCGACGTTTTTGCCGACGCCGTAAACGCCCCGCAAACCGTAGGTCTGAAAACCGCCGTTGGCGTAGGATCCGAAATGCGCCACGTAATCGGATTCGATGTAAAAGCTTTTTTCAGCGACGACGTCGGTTGAGGCGACGTTAAAAATGGTTGATTGAGCCGAGGCCTGTTGAAAAGCGAAAGCGCAGATTGTCAGAATGAAGAGAGTTGATAATGTTCGAAATTTCATACTAGATTTTCTTGAGTAGTTGGTTTCAAGCTCCTTTTCGTTGATTTTTAGACCATTTGGCTAAGTGCTTCGTTTGTGAATTCGAGTAGTTGTTGATCGGAAAGAACTTTTTCAATATTGAGCAAAAGGCGGACGCCGCCCTGGGTGTTGCCGATGCCGAGCAGAAATTCGGTCGGAACCGAGGCCCCGAAAGCGGGCGTCGGTTCGATCTCGGCGTCGGCGATGTCGAGAACCTCGGAAACCTTATCGACCATGACGCCGATCTCGGTTCCGTTGGTCTGAACGACGATGATGCAGGTTTCGCTGGTTTGTTCGATATCTTCCATCCCGAATTTTTTTCTCAGATCGGTGACGGCGATGATCTTGCCGCGCAGATTGATGACGCCGCGGACGAAGTCCGGGGTGCGCGGAATCCGGGTGATCGGCATCAGTCCGATGATCTCCTGAACCCGCAGGATCTCGATCCCGTATTCCTCGTTCTGGAGAAAAAAGGTGAGAAATTTTCCGCCGTTCACTTTTTCGGTCGATACCTGATTTTGAGTTGAGTTTGTTGATGTTTCTTTTTCCATTTTTTCTTCCTCACAGTTTTTTAATTTAAGCTACCTTTTGGCTTTCGGTTTGTCCCCGTTCATTCGGATTTTGCCGGGCCAGCGAGACCAGTTCGGCGGTGTCGAGGATCAGTCCGACCCGACCGTCGCCGAGGATCGCTCCTCCGGAAACCCCGGGAATCTTTCCGACGCCGCTGCCCAATGGTTTGGCGACGACCTGATGCTGGCCGAGAAGTTCGTCGACCAGCAGGGCACAGCGGCGTTTCTCGTCGGCGACGATGACCAGCGAACCCTCGGTCGGATTTTCGATGGCGTTCGGAATATTGAACAGATTATGGAGCCGGATGATCGGCATCAGTTCGCCGCGCAGTTGGACCATCTCGCCGCGTCCGGCGACGGTGGAGATGGCATTGTTTCCGGGCCGGAAACTGAGATAAATGTGAACCGTCGGAACGATATAGCGTTCCGATCCGACCTGCACCAGCATTCCGTCCGTGATGGCCAGAGTCAGCGGGAGGCGGATGGTAAACAGACTGCCTTTGCCCTTTTCCGATGAGATCTCGATCCGTCCGTGCATCGATTCGATGTTGCGCCGGACGACGTCCATCCCGACGCCGCGACCGGAGACGTCGGTCAGTTTCTCGGCCGTGGACATTCCGGGGGCAAAGATCAGGTTGTAGATCTGGCTTTCGCTCAACCCCTTGTCGGAATCGATCAGGCCTTTTTCCAGAGCCTTTTTCAAAAGTTTTTTCGAATCCAGTCCCTTGCCGTCGTCCTGCAACTCGACGACGACGTTCCCGCCGGCGTGATAGGCCGAGAGGCGGACGCGGCCGATCTTATCCTTGCCGGACTGAATCCGGTCTTCGGGCAGTTCGATGCCGTGATCGACCGCGTTGCGAACCATGTGAACCAGCGGGTCGGCGATCAGATCGACCATGTTGCGGTCGATCTCCGTGTCCTCGCCGTCGGTTTCGAAATAAACGATCTTGCCGCATTTCTGGGCCACGTCGCGGACGACCCGGGCCATTTTGCTGAAGGTGTTCTTGAGCGGAATCATCCGCATCGCCATGCTCAGATCCTGAAGATCGCGGACGATCTTGCCGGTGTGGGCCACTTTGCGGGCCAGTTCGAATTGCGTACCCCGGAGCAGGCTCTCATCCTGCGAAAGCATCGACTGGGCGACGACCAGTTCGCCGACCATGTCGATCAAACGATCGAGCCGGTCGGTGCGGACCCGGACCGAGGATTCGCCCGAGGACTTTTTCTCGGTGCGCAGTCTCTTCTGGATGGCCAGGGCCTTTTCGATGTCATCGGGCGAGACCAGACCCTCGTTGACCAGCATGACGCCCAGCAGTTCGCCGTCTTTCTGAGACAGTGCCAGCATCACCTGTTCTTCGGTGACCTTGCCCATATCGACCAGAATATCGCCGAGACGCGAAGACTTGTCCAGTTTTCCTCTGGATTGTTCCGCGCTTTCCTCTTCCAGTTCGTCCAATTTCGAGTTTCCGTCGGAGTCTCCGCTGACGCCGGCCGCTTCCGGGTCGGTGAGAATTTCAAGCAGATCTCCGTAGGAGTTCGGCAGGGTCATTAATCCGCCGTCGATGGCGTTTTGAAGAGATTCGAACATCTCCTTGAGCATATCCATCGAGCGGAGCGAGAGATCGGCGTAGCCGCCCGTACAGCGGATCTCGCCGTCGCGGATCCGGCTCAGGAGCGATTCGGCCAGATGGGCGAGTTCGGTCAGACGGGCCAGACCGAGAAATGCCGCCGAACCCTTGACCGTGTGAAAGGCGCGAAAAACGGTGTTGATGTTTTCCAGATTGTCCGGTTCCGTCTCAAGGGCGAGGAGAGCGCTTTCGGCCGCCTCGATGTTTTCCCGGCTTTCGACCACAAAATCGGTCAGAAGCATTTTATCGGCGTCATCGGTCAGGACATCCGGTTCATATTCTTTGGCGACGGGTTTGGAAGATTTTTCCGGCTGTTTTTCGGGAGCCGGTTTTTCCGGAACCTCTGCGGGCTGATCTTTTTTCGGAGCCGCAGGTTTCCGGCTTTCCGGTTTTTCCTCTTTGGTCTCAAGGGCCGGTTCGGTTTCCGGTTGGGTCTCAAGGGCCGGTTCCGATGCTTGTTCGATCAGATCGCCGATCAAGGTCAGGCTTTCCTGCGCGTCCGAAGATTTTCCTTTGGCCGCTTTGTTGGCTTCGCGGGCGGCCTTGGTCAGAAGTTTTTTGACCGATGAAACCGATGATTGGCTCGACAGGGCCTTTAACGATTCGCAGATCAGGGAAAAGTCATCCGTATCCTCGGGTTCGATCTGGATCAGGAAAGCGGCGACCTTATCAAGGGTTGTCAGATCGCCGGAGGAAGCCTCATCATCGGCCGATTCGGGTTGAGCATCCTCGTCGGATGGGGTCTCCCCGGTCGTCGGTTGATCTTCTCCGGTCGCCGGTTCAACGCTCAGAGCCTTTTGCAGATTCTTTTTGGCATGTTCGATGATCGCGTCCGTGATGGGATTGGGAACCGATGAGATCCCCTGATCGACGGCCACCAGAGCGACGCCGATCAATTTGGCGCTTTCGACGAAATCGTTCGTCCGACCTTCGAAAATCGCCTGCAGAGTGCCCAGACAATCGATGATCAATTCATTGGCGGCCGAATATTCTTCGGGCAAACCGACCGCGATCTGTTCGAGGCCGGCCCCGATCTGGATTAGGGTTTGCGTATCATCGGGCTGAAGTGAATTGAGATCGTTCCTGATCTGTTTTAGCGAGGAAATCGCGTCCTGACTAACTTTACTCATGGTTTTGGTTGATCTGAAGTGTTTTTATCTGGCAGGGTTTATTTTTGTTTGGCAACGATCATCTTGATCCAGAAGCCGTTTTTTTCGGTGCTGAAATAGAGCCTGTGAGCGATAAGATTATCGGGGAGAGACATTTGAAAATCTGCGCCGCGGGCGATGGTCGGAAGCGACATCTGCATTTTCAAATCGTTTTTTTCCATCTCGCCGCAAACTACTCCGGCCAGCACGTTGACCAGTTCTCCGACGACATCGCCCATGTCGGGACTGTCGAAAGGAATGTCGAACCCGGCGAACTTTTTGGCGATCGGTTCGGCCGCCGGATGCGGCAGGCCGAGAACCATCGACCAGGTAAAGTCGCCGACGAACGAAATGATCCCGATGACGCCGTCATAATGGACCTCACTGCCGGGATCATCAGGCGAAATGCAGACCGTTTCGCCGAGCATTTTGTTAAAAGTGCAGATGGTGGAGGTTTCAATGTTCTCGATCAGCCATGAGGGAACGGGGTCGAGATGGCTTCCGGCGATTGGCGGGGCTTCCGATGTGGGATCGATTTGAGTGAGCATAAATTTTTAGTTGAGAAGTTTTGAGAAAAATCCTCCGCCTTGAGGTTTGGCCGGCGGGGGAGTCGGTGCGGGAGCGGGTTTGGCCGATCCCTGCTGTTTGCTTTCGAGTTTTTCGATGACAGGCGCGATTTTTTCGTGCATTTCCTCGACCGTAAAAGGTTTGGTGATGTAACAGGTGATGCGGGCTTTATCGAAGGCGTCCTGCTGTTTGCCTTCGCCGCTTTCGCTCGTGACCATGATGATCGGAACGTGATTGGCCCAGCTCATCGAACGAACCTGACGGGCGAACTCGATGCCGCTCATTCCGGGCATATTCCAGTCGGCGAAAATGATGTCGATCACTTCGGGATCGAATTTCTCCATCGCTTCCGAACCGCTGCCCGCTTCGGTGAACTCGAATTCGGCCAGATTGGTTTCGGTCAGGGATTTCATGACCATTTTTCTCATTATGCCTGAGTCGTCGATGACGAGCGCCTTTAATTGAACCAAGTCTTCTTTTTCCACTTGATATGGGTCTCCTGTAATAAATGATCAGTAAGGGCGCAAAAAGCCCTTCCCTTTTTGACATATCGGTTGGATCTCAGAAAACTTTAACAAAATTTAAATTTTTTTAACTGCTGTGTTTTGAACTATATGAGGTCAAAGTTTGAGCCATTTTTCTGATGAAGGAATAAATAACTTTGATTTTTCGGTGAAAGATGCGGCGAATGAAAGGGGGGGCGATTTCCAGGTTTTTATCCGAAAGACGATTGCAAAAAAAACTCGATTTGAGCGTCGGCGCGGCGGTTCGTGCCAGCCGCGCCGACCCTTTTCAAATCACCTAAGCCAGTGCGTTGCGGGCGATTATCTCTTTGTAAAGCGCCGCGCTTAGTTTCGGGGTTCGCTTTTGCGTTTCGTAATCAACGTAATGAAGACCGAATCGGTTGGTGTAGCCGTCGGCCCATTCGAAATTGTCGATCAAACTCCACAAAAAATAACCCTTGACCGGAATCCCTTCGGCGGTCGCCCGCTGAAGTTGCGTCAGGTAATTGCGCAGATACATCACCCGGTCGGTGTCGTAAACCTGGCCGTCGGCGGCCGGAACGTCGGCGGCCGAACAGCCGTTTTCGGTGATGTACATCTCTTTGGCGCCCCAGATCTGATTGACGTGGCGCGGTCCCCAGTAAAGGGCTTCGGGGCCGACAAAAAGCCACCACGAGGCCATATGCGGGAAGGATTTGGGGTGCGGAACGACCGCAAATCCGAGCGGCGACGATCGGTCGGCCCGAACGTACTGCGGCGTGTAGATGTTGATGCCGACGAAATCGAGCGGGCTGGAGATGATCTTCAGGTCTTCGGGCGTAAATTTCGGGGCATCGCCTTTGGCCGCTTCCAGATAGGCGTCGGTGTATTTTCCCTCCTGAATGACCGTCATATATTGGGCGTTAAGTTCGCGCGTTGCCCGCGTCGCGGCCTCGATATGTTCGGGCGTTTCGATGATCGGAACGCAGATGGTCATATTTTCCGCCAGACCGATCCGCGTTCCCGGTTTGGCTTTGGCGCGCATCGCCTGAACAGCCAAACCGTGTCCGAGCACGGCGTGATGGCGCGTCTGATTGAAACGGCCGGGCGGGAGTTTGAGACCCGGTGCGTGAATTCCGATCCGGTAACCGAGTTCGACGAAGGCCCCGAATTCGTTGATGGTGAAAAAATGTTTGACCCGGTCCGAAAGTTTCCCGGTCATATAACCGGCGTAATCGGCAAAGGCTTTCGAGGTTTCGCGCGATTCCCAGCCGCCGTGTTTGTCCTGCAAAGCCTGCGGCAGATCCCAGTGATAAAGCGTGGCAAAGGGCTGAATGTCGTTTTTCAGCAGTTCGTCGACCAGCCGGTTGTAAAAATCCAGTCCCTTCGGATTGGGCGTCCCGACTCCTTCCGGGAAAATGCGCGACCAGGCGATCGAAAAACGATAGGTCTTGACCCCGAGGTTTTTCATCAGGGCGATGTCTTCTTTATAACGATGGTAATGGTCGTCGGCCACATCGCCGGTCGCTCCGTCGACGGTCTTGCCCGGCGTGTGTGAAAAAGTGTCCCAGATGGTCGGGCCGCGCCCGTCTTCCTTGACCGCTCCCTCGACCTGATACGCCGCCGTCGCGCTGCCCCACAAAAAGCCCTTGGGAAATTTCCGCGCCTCATTTTGTCGTTCGGGCATTTGTTCAACCTCCGCTTTTTGTCCGCCGTGAGCCGAAACCGCCGAAGCCCCAACGGTCGCCGCACCGAGAATCTTTGCAAAATCACGTCGTGAAACTTTCATTGATCTGCTCCTTATTTTTCTTCGATTTAAAAGTAATGAGATTAAATTTTCGTTTATCTTCAGTGATTTGTAAAGAAAACAGCCGTTTGATTTTAACGGATTGATTTTCACCGATTATCATTTCATAATACTTTTCAAGTTAATCTGCCCGAAACCATTTAAAAATTCTCATCAATAAAAAAATAGGGGGAAAACCGATGAATGAAGAAAATTTCGTCAGCGAATTCAAGGAAAAATTTGCGACCATTGAAGATGCTTTGAAATATATCGCCGACTCACAGGCAAAATCGGAATGGCTGCTAAAACAGGATCAGATCAAAAGCCGAAAGAGAATGGACGAGATCGAAAGACATCTGGCGCATATCACCAAGGTTTTGCGGTTTAACATCGAAACCTACGAATTTCAGGAAGACAAACTGGAAAAAGCCGGGGAGATCCTCAAGCAAAAGAAACCATAAATAACAAATCATGCACTATCATCTTATCGGAATATGCGGGACGGCGATGGCCAGCTTGGCGGGAATGCTGCAGGCGCGCGGGCATCGGGTGACGGGGTCGGATCAGAATGTTTATCCGCCGATGTCAACCCAGTTGGAAAATCTTGGAATCGAGATTTTGAACGGTTACAAGGCGGAGAACGCCGATGTCGGGGCGGATTGCGTCATCGTCGGCAACGCCATCTCGCGCGGAAATGCGGAACTCGAAGAGATTTTGAATCGCAAACTGCTCTATCGTTCGCAGGCCGAGGTCGTCAAAGAGGAATTCATTCGCGGTCGCCGCTCTCTGGTCGTCGCCGGGACGCACGGCAAAACGACCACCACCAGCATCGCCGCCTGGGTGATGGAGGTCGGCGGGCTCGATCCGTCGTTTCTGGTCGGCGGCATCGTTCAGAATTTCGGGGCCAGTTTCCGGGTAACGGACAGCCCATTTTTCGTCATCGAAGGCGACGAATACGACACGGCTTATTTCGACAAAAAGCCGAAGTTCATGCATTATCTGCCGGAAACGGCCATTGTTGGCAACATCGAATTCGATCACGCCGACATCTATCGCGATCTCGAAGCGATCAAGTTCGAATTCTCGCGTCTGATGAACCTCGTTCCCGGCAACGGCCATCTGATCGTCGGGATCGATTCTCCGGTCGCTCGCGAAGTTCTGAGCGAGATGCGCGGCAAACTTCACACCAACATCGAGACCTTCGGAACGAGCGACGAGGCCAAATGGCAGGCCCATTATCTCGATTTTTCCGGCGATAAGACGAAATTTACGGTTTTTCGCAAAGAACATTCGTTCGGCGAATTCGAGACCAATCTGATCGGCGAGTTCAACGTCCGGAACGCTCTGGCGGTGATCATCGCGGCCGACGCCTGGGGAATTCCGAAAGAGAAGATTCAGGAGGCCTTCGCCACCTTCAAATCGGTCAAAAGACGGGTCGAGGTCCGCGGCGTCGAACGGGGCGTGACGGTCATCGACGATTTCGCCCATCATCCGACGGCCGTCGAGGAAACCTTGAAGGCCTTGAAACAAAAATACGAAGGCCACCGTCTGATCGCCGTGTTCGAACCCCGTTCGTGGTCTTCGCGTCTGGCGGTTTTTCAGGAAAAATACGAAAAGGCCTTCGCCTACGCCGATTACGTCATCATCGCCGGTGTTTACAACACATCGAAGGCGAGCGAACTCGGCAAAGTTCTCGACACCGAAGAACTGGTCGAACAGATCAAACTTCAGGGCAAACCCTCGCACAGTTTTCCCGACGCCGATACAATCGTCCGGCATCTGACCCCGGAACTTGCCGAAGGCGACATCGTCGCCGTCATGTCCAACGGCGGTTTCGGCGGGATTCACGACAAAATCCTGGAAGTGCTGAAGGATGATGGGGGATAGGATTTTGGATTTATTTTAATAAAAATCACCTAATCCAAAATCCGAAATCCAAAACCCAAAATCAGTTGACCAAAGTCAACAAATGTCCCATCCGGAATTTCTTGACGCTCAGGTATTTTTGCGTGTCTTTTGACGGGCGGAATTCGATCGGGATGCGCTCGGTTATCTCCAGACCGCCGTCGCGCATCGCCCGCAGTTTTTCCGGGTTGTTCGACATCGCCCGCACCCGCCGGATGCCCAGATCGCGCAGTATCTCGACGCATTGCGAGTATTCGCGGAGATCGACATCAAGCCCGAGGCGGAGATTGGCTTCGATCGTGTCGGCCCCCTCGTCCTGGAGAGCGTAGGCTCGGATCTTGTTGATGATGCCGATCCCGCGCCCTTCCTGTTGTTGATAGACGATCGCCCCGCGTCCTTCGCGTTCGATCGTTTCCATCGCCCGCTGAAGTTGCGGGCCGCAATCGCATTTGATCGAACTGAAAACATCGCCGGTCAGACATTGCGAATGGATCCGCACCGGGACGGGCACATCCTCTCTCAACTCGCCTTTGTAAAGGCAGACAAATTCTTCATCGCTTTCGAGCGAACGGTAACCGGCGATGCGAAATTCGCCGAATTCGGTCGGCAGACGGGCCTCCGCCACCTTTTCCACCGTCGGGATAAATGTCTCAGCCGGCGCCGATTCCCGGGCGGTTGTTTTGATTGATTCCGTAATCATTTTTCTTCCCCCTTGTTCATTTTTTTTGATTGTCAAACAGGTTATTCGCGGCTCGCGGATGTTCGGATGCGCGGGCCTGATAAATTTATCGCAAAAAAAAGCGAATTTATTCCCGAACCAAGCCCGGCAGGTTAAAAAAAAGCTTGCAAGTGCGGGAAAATAAATGCATACTTGCAAAAGTTCTACTCTCAGGTATCTCAGGCAGATGCGCCCGTTCAAGATAGACAAGCGACGGTTTCGGTTCGGTAGAGGGTTTCGGTTAGAGTTTTTGAAGCAGTTTCTAAAGTGTATCTTTAATAAAGTCGGGTGCGTCGCAGTTGGGTAGAAAAGAGTTTTTGAAGTTTTCTTTCCTGAAAATTTCCCATCCTGTCTTTGCTTCATTCGGAAAAAGTAATAAGTAAAAAAAGAATAATGAGTACAAAACTATTTGTTGGAAACTTGTCTTTCCATCTGACAAGTGATGATCTGCACGAGTATTTTGCGCAGGCGGGAACGGTTGAATCTGCCAAGGTTATTGAGGAACGGGATACGGGACGTTCGCGCGGTTTCGGTTTCGTCGAAATGGCGTCTGAGGAGGAAGCTCAGGCGGCCATCGAACAATTTAACGGTGAAGACTTCGAAGGACGCAATATCGTCGTCAACGAAGCCCGTCCGCGTGAAGATCGCGGCGGCGGCGGCGGTTATCGCGGCGGCGGACGCGGCGGCCATCGCGGCGGCGGCGGCGGCAACTATTCGCGCTGGTAAGTTAAGAGTGAATGAAAAAAAATAGGCGACCGCCAGAGCGGTCGCCTATTTTTTGTGATGGGTGATAGGTAATGGGTGATGGGTGGTTCGTTCAATAAAGGAAGCAGAACCCATCATTTTTCCGAAGTCTGCCAGGTCAGCGTGTAGGCCGGGGGAACGTTTTTGAGAACCAACGGGCTTTTTTGCGAAACGCCGTAGCGGTTCCGCATATGTTCGCGCAATTTGATGGCCGCCGGAAAATAGTAGCCGTGAGCGTATTGAAAGGTGCGGAACAGACAGCCCTGTTCCATAAAACGATCGACCTCGGCGAGGATCTTTTCGGTGATCGCTTTCGGCAGGGAAACGAACGGCAGGCAGGAGATGATGTAACCGACCTTGCCCAGCCCCGATTCGTCGTGAATCCGGGAAACTTCGCAGGCGTTGCCGCAGATGATGTTCAATTGCGGGAAGTTCTTTTTCATCGATTCCGCCAGGATCTCGTCCAGTTCAAGGCCCAGATAACAATCTTCATCCGGGATCAGATCCCCCACGAATTTGGTGATGGCGCCGGTGCCGACGCCGAGTTCCAGAATGATCGAATCTTTTCCGGGTTCGATCCCTTCCAGCATTTTTCGGGCGAGTTGGGGCGAACTCGGCGCGATCGCGCCGACGTTGAGGGGATTTTTAAGAAACGCCTGTAAAAATTGAACGTTTTCTTTCATTTAAGTTTGTTTGGCCGGAGTTGAAGCTTTGACGCTTTTTCCGGACGCGTCCGCCGGATCATCGACGGCCATTTTATAATCGCAGTCATCGTTTTTGCAATAGCGAACGGTGCCGTCTTTTTTGGTGGTTTTTTCCAGAACGAACGGCGCGTTGCAGTTCGGACACGGATCGGCCACGGGTTTGTCCCAGTAAACCTCATCGCATTTCGGGTATTCGGAACAGCCGTAAAAGGCTTTTCCGCGCCGCGTCTTTTTGACGACCAGTTCGCCCTTGCAACCCGGCCGCGGACAGGCGATGCCGAGCGTGTCGCGTTTGACGTATTTGCATTTCGGATAGTTCGAACAGGAGATGAATTTGCCGTAGCGGCCCGAACGTTCGACCAGTTTTGCCCCGTCAACCGGACAGGTCTCATCCAGTTCGACCGGCGGCGGCGATTTGACGGTCTCGCCGCTTTTTTTGTCGATTTTGCGGATGTTCTTGCAGTCGGGATAACCCGTACAGCCGTAAAAGGCTCCGAACCGTCCCCGCTTTAAGGCCATCTCCTTGCCGCACAATTCGCACGGTTCGACCGACTCTTCCGCCGCGCCCGCATCGGAAGTTTTGGCCGTCGCGGCGTCGCCCTTTTGATCCGATGCTTTTGACGTCGAAGCGGAGACCTCGCGCGTGGTTTTGCATTCGGGGTAATTTTCGCAGGCCAGAAACTGTCCGAAGCGACCGAACTTGATGACCATTCCCGAACCGCATTTTTCGCAGATCTCATTGGTCGGAATGGACATTTTCTTTTTGTCCTTGATCGATTCTTCGGCTTTGGCCAGGTTTTTCGAGAACCGCTCGTAAAAATCGCGCATGGCGCTCCGCCAATCGAGTTCGCCGTCCTCGATCTTGTCGAGATCCTCTTCCATCTTGGCGGTGTAGGCCGTGTCGAAGATCTGAGCGAAACTGGCCACCAGCAGATCGTTGACGGTCGTCCCCAATCCGGTCGGATGAAAGCGGCCTTCGATCTTTTCGACGTATTCGCGTTCCTGAATGGTCGTCATAATGGCCGAATAGGTCGAGGGGCGACCGATGCCCTTTTCTTCGAGCGCCTTGACCAGAGTGGCCTCCGTATAGCGCGGCGGCGGTTCTGTAAAATGCTGGTTCGGCGTGATCTTATTGAGCGTCAGCCGCTCGCCCTTTTCCACTTTCGGCAGGGTCCGTTCGGCCTCGTCATCTTCCTCGTCGTTGGCGGGCGTATCGTCGCGTCCCTCCTGATAGATCTTGAGAAAACCGTCGAATTTTTGCACCGAACCGGTCGCCCGGAAAGTAAAGCGTCCGGCCTTGATGTCGATCGTCGTCTGATCGAAGATCGCCGGGGTCATCTGCGAAGCGACCGTCCTTTGCCAGATCAAACGGTAAAGCCGGAATTCATCGGGAGAAAGAAATTGACGAAGGTCTTCGGGCGCGCGGCGGGCGTCGGTCGGCCGGATGGCTTCGTGGGCGTCCTGCGCTCCTTTTTTCGAACGGTAGAAATTGGGTTTTTCCGGCAGATAATCTTTTCCGTATTCGTCGTCGATGAACGAACGGATGTCGCCGAGGGCGGCGTCCGAGATGCGGGTCGAATCGCTCCGCATATAGGTGATCAGACCGACCGAACCCTCCTTGCCGATATTGACGCCTTCGTAGAGTTTCTGGGCCACCATCATCGTCTTTTTGACCGAAAACCCGAGCTTGCGCGATGCTTCCTGTTGAAGTTTGGAGGTGATAAAAGGCGGCGTCGGGTTGCGCTTTCTCTCTTTGGTCGTAACGGATTCGACCGTGAAATCCTCTTTTTCCGCTTCGGCGGCGATCTCTTTGGCCTGTTTTTCGTTGTCGATGTGAATTTCCGACTTCTTGACGTCCTGATCGAAGTTGCCGGTTTTGAGCGTCTTGTCTTCGATCTTGTAAAGCCGGGCGTCGAAATTCGGCGGGAGGGCGGCCGCCAGATTGGCGATGATCGACCAGTATTCGGTTTTGACGAAAGCCTCGATCTCGCGCTCGCGTTCGACCACGAGGCGGACGGCGACGGTCTGAACGCGTCCGGCCGAAAGTCGCCCGCCGATGGTTTTCCACAAAATCGGCGAAACCTTGTATCCGACCAGACGGTCTAGAACGCGCCGCGCCTGCTGGGCATCAACCAGATTCTGATCGATTTGCTTCGGTTCCTTGAAGGCTTCCTTGATGGCGTTTTTGGTGATCTCGTTGAACATCACCCGGAAAACCGGTTTGGCCGGGCGTTTGGGAACTATCTCTTCGGCCAGATGCTGGCAGATTGCCTCGCCTTCGCGGTCGGGGTCGGCGGCCAGATAGATCGCCTCGGAAGCCTTGGCCGCCTTTTTCAGTTCGGCCACGGTCTTTTTGTTGTTGCGTTTCTTTTTGTCGGGAATGACCACGTAGGTCGGTTCAAAATTGTTCTCGACATCGACGCCGAGTTCCTTCGAAGGGAGATCCTTGATATGCCCGATCGAAGCCAGCACCTTGTAATCGTTGCCCAGATATTTATTGATCGTCTTTGCCTTTGCAGGCGATTCTACTATAACTAAATTCTTGCTCATCTTTTATAAATTCAATTTTTAACAAACCATATTAAAGGAGTTGTTATTTTTACCCTTTTTTCGTTCGCGAGGCAACTAACTCTTTCGCTTTCGATAATTCCTTTCCCTCAAATTCAAACTGAAACCAGCTTTCCCGCTTCGGGTCGAACCTGTGCAGAACGCGGGTCGAACCGTCATTTAAAGTGACTATTATCCGAAGCAGTTCGGTTTCGTCATCTTCTCTGATCCGGACCTCATTTATTTTATCCGGCGCATTCTTCTTCTCGCGCTCGCTGATCTTGTCGAGCGCCGCAGACATCTCCTCCAGACTCAAAAACGGCTCCAGTCCGTAGGCTCTTCGGAGCGCATGGCAGCGGTCGCTCCCGGCTTCGAAGTTGCGGCACATCGAGGGTCTTTCCTGATACAACCGACAGCCGACCATCTCGCCGATCGTTCCTTCGAGAGCGGTGCAGGAAAAATCCTCTTCGTTTCTCCTGATAAAACGATCTACCGTGAAGGGGCCGTTTTTTCCCTCCCGGGTGATGTCCCAGTAATCATTTGATGAAATCGGGTTGCCCGGCGAAAGACCGACGCAGATCAAAGACCCGCAACACGCGCCGCAGGTCAGACAATCGGGGACCGGCGCATCCTCCGGCGTAATAATATTGTTTTTGATCGTGTTGGAAAGATCGTGCGTTAAGATCTGCGGCGGCAGAAGATTTCCCCAAATACGTTCGTAAAGCCGGTTGGCGAAATGGAGGAATTCATCCTCTTCGATTGCTTTTCGCCGCGTGATCTGAACGAGACGGCTTTTCTCCATAATGCTTTTCCTTGTTCCCGAAAGCCTTTCGGCTCAACCTTTTTCGGCCCGGTCCGTTCAACCCGGCGGATCTTAAACGCCCGCCATTTCTTCGGAAAAAAAAATGCCAGATCGTTTTTATCTGACATTTATCACTTTGAAATCGATCGTGTCAAACTTTTTTCCAACTTATCTTATTTGGGGGCAAATCTCCAAATCGTATCTTTTCCACCGATGAGGATCTCTTCGGTTTCGTTGTCCCTCGGCCTTGCCCGACCGGCCATCGGGCCGATCGTATCTTACATATATGTAACTACTGTGTAATCTAAATTCATTAACAATTTATTTAGCCACAGAGAGCACCGAGGACACCGAGAAATTTTTTGTCGATCAAACGATTTGTCTCTGAGTTCTCGGTGTTCTCTGTGGCTAAAAATAAAAAAACTCAGTAATGGTGGGTTGAAAAAATAATTTCATATCGTCCGCCTTAATTTAGTCATACCGGGAGACACGTCGCTATCGCTCCGTGTTCCGTTTATTGCCGTATCCTTAAATTTTCCTCGCGTAATGATTTCCCGGCAGAATGCGGATCACATCCTTCAGATCCAGACCGATCAGGGCGTTGTTCAGTTCGCCGAACGAGAGTCCGGTTTTCTCCAGCAGATCGTCCAGATGAATATTAGCATCGGGCGCCAGCAGGCGAAGGACCGTCTTTTCGGCTTGGGACAAACCGGCGGGAAGTTTTTCTTTTTCTTCCGGCTCGGTTTCTTCCCCGTCGATCTGCGGCGGCCAGATTCGGGCGGCGATCTCGGCGGGGAGTTCGGCCGCCACGTCCTGCCATTGCTGAACGAGTTTGGCTCCCGATTTGATCAGATAGTTGGTTCCGAAGGAGTTTTTCGAAGTGATGTTGCCGGGAATGGCCAGCACTTCGCGGTTTTGTTCCATGGCGAGGCGCGCCGTGATCAGCGAACCGCTTCTTTCGGAAGCCTCGACGATCAATGTGCCGTAACTTAATCCGGAAATGATCCGGTTGCGATAGGGAAAATTTTCCCTCAAAGGCGGGGTTTCGAGCGGGAACTGCGAAACGACCGCGCCGCCCGAATCGAGGATCCGGTCATATAGACGGGCGTTCTCTTTCGGATAAACGCGGTCGATCCCGGTTCCCAGAACGGCCACGGTTCTCCCTCCGCCTTCGATGGCCCCGAGATGCGCCGCCGAATCGATCCCGCGGGCGAAACCGGAGACGACCGTCACGCCCCGCGAAGCCAGATCGCGCGCCAGCATTTCCGAAGCGTTCCGTCCGTAGGTCGAGCAGCGGCGCGAACCGACGATCGAAACGCACGGCGCTTCGAGACACGCCTGCCATTCGCCTTTGACGTAAAGCGTGATGGGCGGATCGGCGATCTCGCGCAAAAGATACGGGTAACTTCCGTCGTCCAGCACCAGAACGTCGGCGCTCATTTCCTTAATTTTTCTCAGTTCTTCTTCGGCCTTCCGGTGAAACTCGCGCCGGATGATGCTCTGAACCGTTTCGGCCCCGAGGCGCAAGGCGGTCAACTCGCTCCTGAGAGCGTGAAAAACATTTTCCGCCGAACCGAATTTTTCCAGCAGTTCGGTGGCTTTGCGAGGTCCGATGCCGGGCGTCATGTTGAGGGAGATCCAGGCTTTCATAGTGATTTTGGGTTTTAGATTTTGGATTTTGGATTTGCTTCATTTTTTGATCGTAAGGTTTTGATCGATGAAACCGTCATTGCGACTATTTGATCCATGTCTGTCCGAAGGGCTGAAAGCTTTTTTCCGGCATCGCTTCGGATTCAACAAGGAGTTCCAGCCAATATAAGCTTTCATCGGCCTCCTCTTCGACGATGCTCAGTTTGTGGATGACATCGGCAGTTGATTTCCCGCGACAGGCGGCCCGATAATTTGCTCCTACGGAGGTCGCCGAACGCAACAATTGTTTTCCGATGATCTGAGCCGGAGGATTATTCGGCAAGGCTTTGAAAAGTTGAATTATGCGTAAGGCTATTTGTTTGGTGCGGTCCTTAAATTCTTGTTCGTTCATTGTGAGAAATATTGGGGTTTTGGATTTTAGATTGCCGATTTTGGGTTTTTATGAATCTAAAAAGCAAAGACCGTGAAATTAGAATAATTGTTTCAGAAATATTCGGTGAAGAAATTTCTAATGTCTGACTGTGAATTTCTAAATAATATAAAAAAAAACCAAAATCGGCAATCTAAAATCCAAAATCGCTTTGGCGGAGGCGTGTGGGAATCGAACCCACCTGAGCTTACTCTCGCAATCTCACAGACGGTTTTGAAGACCGCGCCCGTCACCAGACAAGATGCGCCTCCTTATTTGAATTTTGGGTTTTGGATTCGCCGGAAACCCAAAATCGCATTGTGAAAGTTCGGATAAACAACGATTTTAATTGAGCTAATTCCGGTTTGTCCACACTGATCTGAGACAAATCCAAAACCCGAAATCCGAAATCCGAAATCGCCCGTTGCCTTGCTTGACCGCCCTATTTAAGCGTGATATTCTTTTCTCTTTTGAAAAGAGGGCATTTTTTTGTCCGCTTGGCTTACTTAATAATTACTTTAGCATAACATTTATTAGAATATGGTTTTTCTAGCTTTTGCCGCCGAGGGCGGTGGCATTCAACTCGTACCGGACGGCACGATGCTTTTGCATATCGTGATGATTCTGGTGATGATTTGGATCTTGAACCGAACCTTTTTCCGGCCGATCAACAAGATCATCGAATCGCGCGTCAAAAACCAGGGCGGGCGCTACACCGAAGCCGAAGAAATTCTGCAAAAGGTCGATTCGAAAAGTGCCGAGTTTGAGGCCGCCATGCTCGAAGCCCGTTCCGAGGGTTACGAGTTGATCGAAAAAGAGCGGAGCAAGGCCGTCGCCAAAAGAGAGAAAAAGATGAGCGCGGTCAAAGAAGAGGTCGCTCAGAAATCGGCCGCCGAATTTGAAGATCTGGAAAAACAGACCGCGGCGGCCAAGTCCGAGATCGCCACGGAGGCCGAAAAGATGGCCGAGCAGATCAGCTCCAATATTTTGAAAGCCGCCTGAAAACGGGCAAGCGGACCGTCGAACACGAGAATTTAATTAAAAAACATATTTTGTAAATAAATCTGAGTTTTCAGATTTGAGATTAGAAATCTGTCTATCATGTTAGCCTTTTTGTTTAACCTTTTATTATTTGCGACGGAAACCGGGGGCGCCGGACATTCCGAAGGAACCTGGAGCCAGATCGTTCATTTCTGGGAGGAATACGCCAACTATCCGGGGTTCGAGGCCTGGAAGTTTCTCAATCTGGCGATTTTCATCGCCGTTATGTATTACCTTTTGAAAACCCCTCTGAGCGAAGCCTTCAAAGCCAGACGCGAAGCGATCCGCGCCGATCTGATCAAGGCCGAAGAAGAAAAACAGGCGGCGCTGGTCAAACTTGCGGCTGCCGAAACCAAGCTCGCCCGGTTGGACTCGGAATCCAAAAACGTCCTCGAAAAAGCCAAACAGGAGGCCGAAGCCGAAAAGAACAGAATCGCCGAACAGACCGATTTCGCCGTTTCCAAAATGCGCGAACAGGCCGATTCCGAGGTCGAACGCCGACGGAAACAGGTGCGCAACGAACTGCGCCGGTTCTCGGCCGAAGAGAGCATCCGGCTGGCCGAAGAGAAGATCAAAAAGGCGATGGACGCCAAAAAGGACGCCCAACTGGTCAAAGCCGGCATAAAATCGATCGGAGGTTTGAATTAAGTTATGAGCGTTGAAACCGTTGCCCGTCGCTATGCCAGCGCATTGGCCGATGTCGTCGTCAAGACCGGCGAAACCGAACCGGTCAAAACTGAACTCAGAACCTGGGAAACGATGATGACTTCCAACGCCGAACTGCTGGAAGCCTTTCGCAATCCCTCGATCGCCCACGCCAGCAAGGAAAAGGTCCTTGAACAACTGATCGAAAAAACCAAACCTTCGAAAACCACCGCCAACTTTCTGCGGGTTTTGCTGAGGAACAGCCGTTTGACCGAACTCGGTCAGATCAACGAGCGGTTCGCCAACGTGCTCGATGAGCGAAGCGGTCTGATCTCGGGTCGGGTGACGTCGGCGCGGGAATTGTCAGAGGCGGAAAAATCGGATCTTCAGGCCAATCTCCTGAAACTGACCGGGAAACAAGTAAATTTAGAATTCAATATCGACGAAAATATTATCGGCGGAGTCGTAACCCGGATCGGTTCGACCGTTTACGACGGTTCCGTCAGAACCCAATTAGAAGAACTTAAAGACAAATTAGTCAACGGATAATGGATAACGGACAATGATGGATTTCAATTATCAATTATCCATTATCAGTTTTCCGCTATAAAAAATATGGAAGCAATTAAAGCCAACGAAATAAACGAGATTATTCGTGCACAGATCGAAAATTTTGATGCCAGTATGACGGTCAACGAAGTCGGCACCGTCATCAAGGTCGGGGACGGAATCGCCGAGATTCACGGTCTGGAAAAGGTCATGGCCGGCGAACTGCTGGAGTTTCCTCATGATGTTCGCGGACTGGCGCTCAACCTTGAAGAAGACAAGGTCGGAACCGTTTTGTTCGGAGATTTCCAGAAGATCAAAGAAGGCGACGAGGTCAAACGAACCCGCCGGATCATGAGCGTTCCGGTCGGCGATGCGATGATCGGCCGGGTCGTGGACGCGCTCGGCAACCCGATCGACGGCAAGGGCGAGATCGTTACGGACGAATACAACCCGGTCGAGCGGATCGCCCCCGGCATCATCGACCGTCAGCCCGTAAAAGAGCCTCTGCAAACCGGTCTCAAGGCGATCGACGCGATGGTTCCGATCGGCCGCGGACAGCGCGAACTGATCATCGGCGACCGCCAGACGGGTAAAACGGCCGTCGCCATCGACACCATCATCAACCAGAAAGGCAAGGACGTGATCTGCGTTTACGTGGCCATCGGACAAAAAGCCTCGACCGTCGCTCAGGTGGTCAAAAAGCTCGAAGATTTCGGCGCGATGGATTACACGATCGTCGTTTCGGCGACGGCCTCCGATCCGGCGGCGATGCAGTTCCTGGCTCCTTATGCCGGTGTCGCCATCGGCGAATATTTCCGCGACAACGCCCGCCACGCGCTGACCATCTACGACGATCTGTCGAAACAGGCGGCCGCTTACCGCGAGATCTCTCTGCTGCTTCGGCGTCCGCCGGGCCGCGAAGCTTATCCGGGCGACGTCTTCTATCTCCACTCGCGCCTGCTGGAGAGGGCGGCCAAGATGTCCGATGCCCGCGGCGGCGGGTCCTTGACCAGCCTGCCGATCATCGAGACGCAGGCCGGCGACATTTCCGCCTACATTCCGACCAACGTTATTTCGATCACCGACGGCCAGATCTTCCTCGAAGCCGACCTTTTTAACTCCGGCATCCGTCCGGCCATCAACGTCGGTAACTCGGTTTCGCGGGTCGGCGGTTCGGCTCAGATCAAGGCGATGAAACAGGTCGCCGGAACCCTGCGGATCGACCTGGCGCAATACCGCGAACTGGCGGCCTTTGCGCAGTTCGGTTCGGATCTCGACAAATCGACGCAGGCCCAGCTGGAGCGCGGCCGGCGTCTGACCGAGATCCTCAAGCAGGGACAGTATCAGCCGATGGAAGTCGAGAATCAGGTTCTGATCATCTGGACGGCGACCAACGGTCTGGTCGATGATGTGGCGGTCGAAGATCTGAAGCGGTTCGAGGAAGAACTGCTCGGCTTTATCAAAAACTCGCATCCTTCGGTTATGCAGACCCTGCGCGATAAGAAGTCGATCGACGACGATCTGAAAGCCTCGATCCGCGAAGCCATCGAAGATTTCAAAGCGACCCGGTGGAACAAAGACGATGAAGCGGAAGCCGAATCGGAAGTTGAGGAAGCGGAAGAATCCTCTTCCGCGAAAGCGTGATTCCATTTTAGATTTTGGATTTTGGATTTTGGCCTGAAATCCAAAATCCAAAATCCAAAATCCAAAATCCAAATATGCCCAGTTTATTAGATATGCGCCGACGGATTAAGTCGGTCAAGAACACACAACAGATCACCAAGGCGATGAAGATGGTCGCGGCGGCCAAGCTCAAGCGGGCGCAGGACCGCGTGACGGCGGCCCGCCCCTACGCTCAGAAAATGTCCGAAGTGCTCGGCAATCTGAGCGCCAATATCGGCAGCGAGTTTTCGTCTCCGCTTCTCAACGAACGCGGCGATGAGAAATATCTGATCGTTCTGGTCAGCGCCGACAAGGGGTTGTGCGGCGGTTTTAACGCCAATCTGATGAAAGCCACTCAGGCTTTTTTGAAAGAAAACCCCGGAAAACAGGAACAGATGATTCCGGTCGGGCGCAAAGGACGCGATTTCTTTAAGCGCCGGGGGACCGATTTTGTCGAAGAATACGTCGGTCTGACCGGAACGGGACGGGTCGAACACGGCGATGCGGTGGAGATCGCCGACAGGATAATCAGGACTTTCGTCGAGGACGAAACGATCGACAAGGTCTTTTTGGTCTTTACCGAGTTTAAGACGGTGATTTCGCAGGAGGTCAAGATCGAACAGCTTCTTCCGATCCCGCCGATCACGGTCGAAGAGGCCGAGGAAAACGCCGGAACCGCGCAGGCCGAATATATTTACGAGCAACCGCCCGCGGAGATTTTCGGGAAATTGCTTCCGAAACAGGTCGAGACCCAGATCTACCGGGCGATGCTCGAATCGGTCGCTTCGGAACAGGGAGCGCGGATGACGGCGATGGATTCGGCTTCGAAAAACGCCGGCGAATTGATCGACACCCTGACGCTCAACATGAACCGCATTCGTCAGGCGGCCATCACCAAGGAGATCATCGAGGTCGTCTCCGGCGCGGCGGCTCTCTAACCTGCGGGAGAACCCGACGCGGGATCGACAAAAGGAACACGGGCGAATTTCGAAATTCGCCCGTTATTTTTTGCCCGGTGAAACCACAGATTGTTTCCGTCAAAAACTTAGTGTTAAAATCTGGCTGTCCAGGTTCTGCAACAAAACGAAGATCCGGCTTTCCCTTTACATTTTCGTTTTAACCAAAATCATTCGGGAGGAACTGATTATGGGAAGCGACGTTTTGATCACGCTGATCGGCCTTCTGATCGTATTCGTCGGCATCGTCTGGCTGATTGTCCCGAGTTTTCGGCTCGGCCACAGCACCACCGAAAAGATCGTCTGGTCGGGGACCAATCTCATTTTTCAGCCGCTGGCCCGGATGATTTTCTTCATCGTCAAAAGGGCGGGATCGATCCCTCTGATTCTGGTTTTGATCGGTTTCGTCCGGTACGGGTACGGGTTCAATAAATTGTTCGGTCACATCCCTTGTCAATGAGCGCAGAAAATCAGGAAAACCCCAACTGGCGCGGGCGCTTTTGGCGTTACGCGCCTTTGATTTTGTGGATCGGTCTGATTCTTTTCGCTTCGTCGCGGGCCGGAGCGATGTCGAACACGTCGCTTTTTATCCGCCCTCTGCTGAGGTTTCTGTTTCCCGATGCGCCCGAAGAAACCCTCCTCGTCTATCACGCCTACATTCGAAAATGCGCTCATTTAACCGAATACGCCGGACTTGGCTTCTGGGCGTCGCGCTTCTTTTGGACGTCTTCACGGCGGTTTCTGGAAAAATATTGGTTTGCGGCGGCGTTCGTTCTGGTCCTGGCGGTCGCTTCGGTCGATGAATTCAATCAGAGCTTCAACCCGGCCCGGACGGGCGCTTTTCGCGATGTCCTGCTCGATTGTTTCGGCGGCCTGGTGATGATCTGTCTGCTCGGCGGATACAGAACTTACCGGGGCCGGAAAGCGGAGCGAAATTGATCTCCGATCCCGGAGCGCCCGATTCGGGAGCCTGAAAAGACAGTTAAAATTTTGTTTCGGGCGGGTTTTATGAGATATTATTTAGAACAATAAAAGGCTTAAAATCGTAATTTAATGGAGTGATTTAAGAAACTAATAGGAGATTAAAAGATGGGACTTTGGGATAAAGTTAAAAACGAAGCATTAAATCAGTTTATTGAGGTCATCGAATGGCTCGATGAATCCAAGGATACGATTCTCTATCGTTTTCCTGTTCACGGACAGGAGATCAAGAACGGCGCTCAGCTGATCGTGCGCGAATCGCAGGCCGCGGTTTTTGTCCACGAAGGACAGGTGGCTGATGTTTTCGGCCCCGGAAAATATACGATCGACGGCGGCAACACGCCGATCCTTTCCAAACTCGGCGCGTGGAAATACGGGTTTAACTCGCCCTTCAAATCGGAGGTTTATTTCGTCAACACCAAACAGTTCACCGATATGAAATGGGGAACCTCCAATCCGATCATGCTCCGCGATGCGGATTTCGGCATCGTTCGCCTGCGGGCCTTCGGCGCCTACAGTCTGAGAGTGGCCGATCCCGCGACCTTTATCAAGGAAGTCGCCGGAACCAACGGACATTTCGACACCGAAGACATCGACGGGCAATTAAAACGCGCCATCGTCACGGAGTTTTCCGACGCCGTCGGCGAGATGAAGATCCCGGCATTGGATCTGGCCGCCCAATACAAAGAGATCGGCGATCTGATCCGCGGCAAGATCAATCAGGATTTCAGTTCCTACGGTCTTGAGGTGACCAAGTTTTACGTCGAAAACGTATCCCTGCCGCCGGAGGTCGAAGCGGCGATGGACAAACGGGCCTCGATGGGAGCCCTCGGCGACGTTCAAACCTACGCCCAGTTTCAGGCGGCCGACGCTCTGCGGGATGCGGCGCAGAACGAAGGCGGGGGAGCCGGACTGGGGGCCGGATTGGGAGCCGGATTCGCGGTCGGAAATCAGATGGCCAACGCTTTCGGCGGCAATCAGCAACAGGGCGGAGGACAGGCGCAACAACAACAGCAGACGCAAACCGTACCCTGTCCGAACTGCGGCAAGGCGAATGAGATCGGCAAAAAATTCTGCGGCGAATGCGGCGGCAAAATGGAGGTCGTCAAAGTCCCTTGCGTCAAATGCGGCGCTGAGCTCCGGGAAGGCGCGAAATTCTGTTCCGAATGCGGTTCTTCGCAGGAAAAACAAAAATGCGCCAACTGTCAGGCCGAACTGAATCCGGGGGCCAAATTCTGCAACGAATGCGGCACCAAGGTGGAAGGCGAAGGCTAGGCAGAGCAAAAAACAAGTAAAAAGTTAAAAGACAAAAGGCAAAAATCATCTGGAGTTTTACCGGTTTTTTTGCCTTTTTGTTTTGCCCTTTTTTGCAATTGCCTTATTCGAGGAACAAAGGTTAAAATCAATTGCAATTCACCAACTTTTTCGGAGTAAAAAAATTATGGCTATCAGTCCCGAACTTTTGAAGATCCTGCGCTGTCCGAAGTGCAAGTCGGAGGTCAAATTGAAAAAGGACGGAAGCGGGTTGAAATGCACCAATTCCGAATGCCGTTTGGTTTACCCCGTCCGCGATGAGATCCCGGTCATGCTCGTCGAAGAAGCCGTAGTCGAGAAATAAAAATGGATGAAGTCGCCAGATACAATCGGGCGCGCTGGAAGGCGCTGGCCGGAGCCAATGCGCTTTTTACCCGGCCCAAAATGGATCTGGACGACGATTCCGCCCGGCGACTCATCGATCCCAATGATCAATTCGGAGATCTTTCCGGCCGGGAAGTGCTTTGTCTGGCCTCGGGCGGCGGTCAGCAGTCGGCGGCTTTCGCTCTGCTCGGAGCGCGGGTGACGGTCTTTGATCTTTCGGCCGAACAACTCGAACGCGATGCGCTTGTCGCCGAACGTTACGGTTTCGATCTCGAGATCGCGGAAGGCGATATGCGCGATCTTTCCCGCTTTCGGGAGGCCTCATTTGACATCGTCCACCACGCTTATTCGATCAATTTCGTTCCCGATGCAAGAGAGGTTTTCCGGCAGGTGGCGAGGGTTTTGCGAGAGGGCGGAATCTATCAATTCCAATGTGCCAATCCCTTTACCGTCGGCGTCGGACAGAGCGACTGGAACGGCGCGGGCTACGTTCTCAAAAGGCCGTATCGGGCCGGAGAGAAGATAGACTCCGCCGATCAGCAGTGGGTTTTCGATCGGGAAAACTGCGATCCGGTTCCGAATCCGGTGGAATATCGCCACACTTTGAGCGACCTGCTTAACGGTTTGATCGGAGAAGGATTCGTCATTGCCGGTGTTTCGGACGATAGTGATATGTTCCCGGACGAAGAGAGCGAGCCGGGAAGCTGGGATCATTTTGTCGCTTTCGCTCCGCCCTGGCTGTGCATCCGGACCGTTTACAGACCCGATCTTAAAATTTGAGCATCAATTGGGAAAACGTAAAGCACGTTCTGGTCGTTCGTCTGCGTTCGATCGGCGATACGGTCTTAGCGACGCCCTCGCTTCTTGCGTTGCGCCGCCATTTGCCCGAAGCGCGGATCGACGTTTTGCTGGAAGACTGGGTCGCGCCGGTTCTCGACGGTTTCGGCGCGGTCGATAACGTCATCAGGGTTTCAAAAAAATCCAAAGACCGGATAAGACTCGCCCGCCTTTTGCGCCGGACGCAATACGATGTCGCCTTCAACCTTCACGGCGGAACCACCTCGACCTTTCTGGTTCGGGCGTCGGGAGCCAAACACCGCGTCGGTTTTTCCAACTATCAATACGGATTTCTCTACAATCACAGGCTTTCTTCCGCCTCGGACTTCTGGGAACAAAAGAAGACCCATTCGGCCGAACAACAACTCGCCCTGCTCGGTTTCACCGGCGTTCCGGTCAAAGACAAACCGAAAACGCATTTGGACGTAACGGAAGACGCCCTGACGTCAATTGAAAAAAGGATAAAATCCGAAATCCGAAACCCAAAATCCAAAATCGCAATGCTTCATCCGGCAGCCGCCTTCGCCACCAAACAGTGGGCGGCGGAGAATTTTGCGCGGGTCGCGGGTTTTTTGAGCGAAAAAGGTTTTCAGGTAATGGCCGTGGCGGCCAAACGTGAGCGCCCGGTTTTGGACGAACTGGAAAGATCGGCCCGAACCGAGGTTTTGGCATTTGACGATCTGACCCTGCCCGAAATAACCGCTCTGGCCTCGCGCGCCGCCGTTTTCGTCGGCAACGATTCGGGCATCGCCCACATCGCGGGGGCCGTCGGCACCCCGAGCGTGGTCATCTTCGGTTCATCGAATCGGGATCACTGGCGGCCCTGGACCGATGCGCCCCATCAGATTGTTTACGAAGAATTCGCCTGCCAGCCCTGTCCGGGTTATACTTGCGCGGAGTTCGGCGAGCCGCGTTGTATTTTGAGCGTTCGGGTCGAGAAAGTTATTGAAGCAACTGAAAGACTTCTCCCGACATCCGTTTAAATCGTCAGGCGAAAATAGTCGGAACAAATTCAGACAAAATTAGGAGGTACCTGTTATGAGGCTAAGAACTCAGGCGGCGTTGCTGATTTTAGCGATCGGCATCGGTGGCATCTTGGTCAGGGGGCAGAAAAACACCGCAGAAAACTGGCGGGATGTCGAACCCGAGACCGTCACGCTTTTCTCCCGGATCAAATACAAAGACAAATACGAAGGCTACGGCAAAGCGGCTTTCAGTTTCAGACACGGGTTGAGAAGCGATGTCGGAAGGGAAGCGACGCGCAATAACTACGAATTGGAATACGGAAACATCAGCTTTGACGGCGATAACGACTGGTTTTTAGTGACGATGGTTTCCGACGATCGCAGTCGGATCAAAGACCTGGGCGAAATGAACTGGTCCGAGATCTTCGATGTTCCGATCCTTCAGGCCTCGGTCGCCCCTCATCGGGGAATCAGAGGGCCTTCAAAGGCTCAAACCTACGAGGAATCTTCCGACGGACAGGTTACCAAAGCGGCCGTCGGACATATGTATGTCATTCATTCCAAAGACGGAGATTCCGATCTTTACACCCTGTTGCGCGTGGAAAAGATCGTTCCGGGCGATGAGGTGACGATCTCCTGGAAAGCGGTGCCTTCGCCGGAAAAATAAATCGGGGAAGTTTCTTTGAACAAAGTCGGTTTCAGATCATCTGAAACATAGAAACTCTCCCTTTTTTCAATAAAATCTGTGCGGATCATAGAGCCATAACGGAAACACCTCCATAAAGAGTAACAGCAAATCGGACGAACAGCTTTGGTGCAATACGGGACGCAAACACGGGAAGGCACAAATTACGACGGCTGATTTACAACACTTTAATCAAAGCGGTTGTTCAGAGACTTTGACAATTTTGAATTGGCAGAGTGAAAAGCTTTATCTTTGAAGTAAATATTTATCATAGGAGGAGATATTCATCATAGGAGGAGACTATTGAGATGAAAGAAAGCAAATATTTATTCTTAACTATTCTTTTTATACTGTTTGGACTTGCAAGTATCGATGTTTATCCCCAAACCGTTGAGAAAGTCAAAATATTTGTTGATGGCGAAGAGTTTCTCGGTGAATATAAAGTTCTCTTTAAGTATCAGGAAATAGAAGTTGAAGCAGTCCGAACCGATAAAGGATTTACGGTCCCGGATACTCTTGGGGACGAAAAATTCGTTAATTTTCGAATCATTTTTGGAGATTATGATCTTGCATTTCCATACCAAAATATTAGTAGACTTGAGAAAGAACTTTACGTCCAAGTTGATAACCGACCGTTTTCAGACGAAAACGAAAAAGCGTTAAAAGATTACTTAGAATTATCGAAAGACATTTTACCGAAAGATACGAAAATTGACTATGTTTTCTCAATAAACTATTACTACGGTATGGGAGTATTTTCTATCGGAACAAAAGCGAAAATTGTTAAGCCGAACTAGTGTTACGGTTTTATCAAACAGCTGTAAGGTGTGCGGATCATAGACGTCATTTCAATTTTTGCGATCGAAACCGCTCTTTTGTTTCATCAAAGGCAGCTTCAACTTACAATTGATACTGGGTTTTCATCGACAGGCACAGATTACTGATGATCGCGACAAAAGTAGATTTTTCTTTCTCCGAAACAACAAAACTCTTTTTCACTTTTTCACCTTTTCACCTTTACCCTTATGTTGCGGCAAATCTGTCCGGGTCATCCGGGACCGGCTTGAGTTTTCCGCCGTCATCCCTCGCCCAGCGGAGGATCGCGGCAAATAGTGAGGCGGCCTCTATAATCTTTCGCGCATCGGGCCAGACGGGCAGAATCCGCACCTCAAAGGTGTGTTTACCGGGGACGCAGTGGATAAAGTTGCGCAGGTTGAAGTCGCAGTATTTCGTTAATCCGACCCGGCTCAGCCTCTCCCGGGCCTCGGCCCACTCCAACTCCGCAAATCCTTCCGAAGAGACCAGTTCAAACAATTCCGCCGGCCACGACCCCAACCGGCGGCAGCGGGGGTTGGTTCCGACGCGCTTTTTCAGCGCATCCGTATGGATGCCGAGGAATCTGACCAGATTGGCCAAGGTCGAGGCCTTGCACAGCGGAGTCGCATCGAAGTGCAGATGAATGGCGCCTTCGCTCGGGATCAAAAAGCCCAGAGATCTGGCCGGTTCCAGCAGTTCTTCCAGACGGTCAAGATGATCGGTTTCGATCGGCGGCGTGACCAATTCGCAGGGCCGCTCGCGTTCGCCGGGAAGGGGGGCGCCGATGGCGATCGAGGCGCCGCTTTGATCCGCCACGTGCATTATTCCCCCCTCGCCTTCCTGAACATTTGTGCCGAAAAGCCGGGCCAGCGGAAGCAGTACCTCATTCAACGGAGCGTCGGCGTCCATATGAAGCATGGCGAGCCTCAGGAGACGGGCATCATCGCTCACGATCCGGTACCAGTCCGGCTCGGGCCGGCATCGGCGGTCCAGATCATCCTGCAGTGTCAGGTCGTCCACACACTGGGCGAGGACGTTTCCCCGGTCGTCCTCGACCCTGAACCCCAGCGTCAGGTTCTCAAAAAGGGGCGTGTTCTGTACTTTGCTCGGTTCTATCTGAGGGTGAAAAAAGCGCCGGACATTCGCACCGTACCGGGCGGCGATGGCCAGAGCCAGATCCCGTCTGCTTCGTTTCCGAGGGGCGAGCAGTTCGATCTCAACCCCCATCTTACCAAGATCTGCAAGCGCAGTGCGGCGAGCGCTCACCTTCTTGCTTTGTCGAGCGCCGCCCGAATTTCCTTGTCCTTGCCGCTGATCAACATGGTTTCCATCACGAGCTTGGTTTCGCCCACATCCTGACTCCAATATCTTGAAAGCGCCTCGGCATCCGAGTATTGATAACCCCCGTCCTGGTAATTAATGGGGAAGTTCAAACCTCCATAGCCCTGCCCGGAGTAAACCCTGGCATTCTCCATGGCTAAACCGCGCGCCTCACGGATGCTGCGTTGGGCTTGGTCCGGTTTGTTATTCAACAGTGTGTAGCCCATTCGGATCTTGGCCTCGACCACGTTGCCGCCCCAAAGGCCGGCCAAAATCTTGGCATCACAATAGTTGAAATCATTTCGAAAGTATTCGTTCAATGCGAGATCATCCCGATCTCTCGCTCCGGTCTGAGCCTGGACGGGAGTCTCCGTCGCGCCCAGGAGACCCAGAGAAACCGCCGCCGAAGCCGCTATGGTCGTTTTCAGGAGGTTTCGTCGGGACATAGGGGTATTTGCCTGATCCTCGATTTCGTCATTTGGTTTTGTTTCGTTTTTTTCTGTTTTCATAATTGTGTCCTTGTGTTGGTTAATAAATGGAAAGAAACAGCTTTTGCCTGTATTAGGCAACGTGCTGTCGAGCAGATCTTATGTTTCCTGTTTCAACGTAACTTTACCAACAAATTTCCGCCACGGCAAAACCTCTGAATCCGGATATTGATAACGGGTAAAAATAAACATCCGGATGGAAAATTCGGCCCAGCGACCGATTTATCAAATCGTGAAGAACGAGAACCCGTACCGGAGATCTAAAATCAGCCGGCCGCCTCGCAAACACGGGCGCAATCCTCCGAAATCCGGAAATCTGAAATCTGAAATCCGCCATTGACTATTTCCCCTTCACCAATTAGTATTTATAGTTTCGGCTCCAATGCCAGAGGTGTACCTGTTATGTTCGAATCGCTGTCCGACAAATTAAAGAAAACGCTGAAGAATCTGCGCGGAGAGGGAAAACTGACTCCCGAACACGTGGATGCCGCTCTGCGTGAGATCCGGATGGCGCTTTTGGAAGCGGACGTCAACTACAAGGTCGCCAAAGATTTTGTCGAAGCGGTCCGCGCCAAGGCCGAGGGACAGGAAGTTTGGCAGGACTTAAAACCGCATGAACAGGTCGTCAAGATCGTCTATGACGAACTGGTCAACCTTTTCGGCGGGACCTCTTCCAGACTGGTTTTCACCAAGCAGATCCCCAATGTCGTCATGATCGTCGGCCTTCAGGGATCGGGCAAGACGACCTCGACCGGTAAGATCTCGAAATGGCTGGCCGAGAATCAGGATCGCAAGCCTCTGCTGGTTTCGGTCGACGTTTATCGTCCGGCGGCCCGCGAACAGTTGCGGGTGGTCGGCGGCGCAGTCGGTCAGGCGGTTTATCAGAACAAGGAAACCAACGATCCGATGACGCTGGTGCGGGGCGCGGTTCAGCACGCGCAGGAGGTCGGCTACGACACCCTCCTGATCGATACGGCCGGGCGTCTGCACATCGACGACGAGTTGATGGTCGAACTCGAACAGATCAAGGCCGAGACCCGTCCGGTCGAAGTCCTGTTCGTGGCCGACGCGATGACCGGACAGGACGCGGTTCGTTCGGCCGAAGAGTTTCACAAACGGGTCGGCATCACCGGCGTCGTTCTGACCAAGATGGACGGCGACGCCCGCGGCGGCGCGGCTCTTTCGATCAAGCAGGTCATCGGCCAACCGGTGAAATTCGTCGGGGTCGGCGAAAAATACGACGCCATCGAGCCTTTTTACCCGGACCGCATCGCCCAGAGAATCCTCGGGATGGGCGACGTTCTCTCGCTGATCGAAGAGGTTCAGGACAAGATCGACGAGCAGGAAGCGCAGAAACAGCTGGAGAAAATGACCAGCAATCAGTTTACGCTTGAAGATTTCCGCTCCCAGCTCGGACAATTCAAAAAGCTCGGCTCGATGTCGAAACTGATGAAAATGCTTCCCGAACAGATGTTCGGCGGGATGCAGCTGTCGGATGAACAGTCCGAAGAGGTCGAGGCGCAGATGAAGCGAACCGAGGCGATCATCGATTCGATGACCAAACAGGAACGCCGCGACCACCGGATCATCAACGCCAGCCGAAAGACCCGGATCGCCAACGGTTCCGGTTCGACCATCGCCGAAGTCAACGGCCTCCTGCGCCAGTACGAGCAGATGAAAAAAATGATGCAGCAGATGAATCGCGGCGGACTTTTTTCGAAGCTGGCCGGCAAGGCGATGGGCGGCATGGGCGGAGGTCTCGGCAATTTGCTCGGGGGCGGCCTCAGCGGATTGCTGGGCGGCGGTTCCCAGCAGGAAGATTTTGACAACAATTACGACGAAGTAACCGATTCTTTAAGTAAAAGACTCAGGAAGAAGAAAAGACATAAAAAAAGGAAGAAAAGGTGATAAGTGATAAGTGATGGGTGATAGGTGAGGTCCTGATCGCCCATCACCCATCACCCATCACCCATCACAAAAAGATATGTTAGCAATCAGATTAATGAGAATGGGCGCCAAGAAAAGCCCCTTTTACCGCGTGGTGGTGAAGGAAAAACGTTCGAAGCGCGACGGAAAATATCTTGAAAATCTCGGCACCTACAATCCGATGACCGAGCCGGCGGAGATCAAACTCAATCACGACCGGATCGATTACTGGATCAGCGTCGGCGCACAGCCGAGCGAAACCGTGGCCAGTTTGATCAAGAACAATCCGAAGCCGGAGAGCGAATAAAATTCGGATGAATGACAGAGTCGGGAGGGGCGATGATTTTTTTCCTTCTCCGGCTCCGTGTGTGCTCTGAATTATGTAAGATGAAAGAAGCTGTCGAAAAACTTATTCTCGCTTTGGTCGATAACCAGGATGCGGTGGAGATTTCGGAAACCGTCAGCGAAAAGACGACCGTTGTCGAAGTGCGTGTGGCCGAAAGCGATATGGGACGGCTGATCGGACGGCAGGGCCGGACCGTTAAGGCGATCCGCTCGCTGCTTTATTTCGCCGGACAAAAACAGGGCCGGCGGTTTACGCTGAACATTCTGGAAGATTAGTCCGGATTCTATGGATTTGGTCGCCATTGCCAGAATTGTCAGGACGCGCGGCTTGCGGGGGGAATTGGTCGCCGATCTGCTGACGGATTTTCCCGAGAGGTTTGATAATTTGGCGCGGGTTTTCGCCGTCGGCGAAAAGGGCGGGGATCCGGAAGAACTGGAGATCGAAGATTTCTGGTTTCAAAAGGGGCGCGTCATCCTGAAATTCAGGGGCGTCGATTCGATCGAAGCGGCCGAACCTTTGAGAAATCAGGAGATCTGCGTTCCCGAAGACGAAGCGGTCGAACTGGAGGAGTCGGAGTTTTTCGACTGGCAGCTCGAAGGCTGCGAGGTTTCGACCATCGAGGGCGAGCGGATCGGCCATGTGCGCGAGATCATGCGGACCGGCGGAACCGAACTGCTGGTGGTCGAAGACGCCGATGATCCGAAAAAAGATTACCTGATCCCGTTCGCCGAAGCGATCTGCCCGGAGGTCGATATCGAAAACAAACGAATCAAGATCGATCCGCCGGAGGGACTACTTGAATTTTAGGTTTTGGATTTTGGATTTTGGATTGACGGTTAATGCTGATATCAGATTTCTGATTGCAGATGAAATCCAAAATCCAAAACCTAAAATCTAAAATCATGAGGGTTGATATTTTGACAATTTTTCCCGAATTCTTTGCCGAGGTTTTTGATTTCGGGATCATTCGCCGGGCGCGGCTCAGCGGGATCGTCGAGATCAACACGCACGATCTGCGGGAGTTTGCGACCGATAAGCATCGGAGCGTCGATGACCGGCCGTTCGGCGGCGGCGACGGAATGGTGCTCAAATGCGAACCGATCTTCGCCGCGATCGAAAAACTGCTCGGCACCTGCGAGCGGGATGCGTATCAGCCGGGAACGCGCGTCGTTCTGTTATCGCCGCAGGGCCGCGTTTTCAAACAGGCGGTCGCCCGCGAACTGGCCGACGAGGTCGAACATTTGGTTCTGATCTGCGGTCGTTACGAGGGGGTTGACGAAAGGGTCAACGAGGCGCTGGTCGATGAGGAAATATCGATCGGCGATTACGTTCTCTCGGGAGGCGAACCGGCGGCCGTGGTGGTAGCGGATGCCATCGTCAGGCTTTTGCCCGACGCGCTCGGGAGCGAAACGTCGGCTCAAAACGATTCGTTCTCGGACGGGATTTTGGATTGCCCGCATTACACGCAACCGCGCGAGTTTCGCGGAATGGAGGTTCCGGAAGTGCTTTTGAGCGGGCATCACGCGGAAATTGAAAAATGGCGCAAAGCAAAGGCTTTGGAGAAAACCGAAAGGATCAGAAAAGATTTATTAGATAAGGAGTAATAGGTGATAGGTGATAGGTGATAGGTAAATCGAGAATTCAAGATTTAACCCATCACCCATCACCCATCACCCATCACTAAAAAAATGAACCGTTTAGACACAGTTGAAGAAACACAGTTAAAAGACAGCATTCCGGACTTTCAGCCGGGCGACAATATTCGAGTCCACGTTCGGATCTCGGAGGGCGGCAAGGAACGCTTGCAGGCTTTTGAAGGAGTGGTCATCGCCCGCAAACACGGCGGAGCGCGCGAAACCGTCACGGTTCGCAAGATCAGTTTCGGCGTCGGCGTCGAACGGATCTTCCCGCTCCACGCGACCGTCGTCGATCACATCGATGTCGTCCGCCGCGGCAAGGTCCGCCGCGCCAAACTCTACTACCTGCGCAAACTGCGCGGCAAAGCGGCCCGCATCCAGGAACGCGACACCCGCGGCAAGGCGAAAAAAGCATAGCGATTTTGGATTTTGGATTGCCGGTTTCGGATTGATTTCGAAGGCAAAATATCTGAAAAAACACGCGCAATCCAAAATCCGAAATCCAAAATCCAAAATTGAAATGGTCGGTTTGAATTTTGAGCGGCGGGCGCACGACGAAGGGTACGGGTTTGTCGCCGGCGTCGATGAGGTCGGGCGCGGCTGTCTGGCCGGCGCGGTCGTCGCCGGAGCCGTCATTCTCGATCTTCGGAAACCTCTTCCCGAGGGCCTCAACGATTCCAAAAAGCTCAGCAAAACAAAGCGCGAACGGATCGCCGAAGAGATCCGCCAAAGCGCTCTGGCCTTCGCCGTCGGACAGATCGAAGCCGACGAAATAGACCGGATAAATATTTTGGAAGCGACCAAAAAAGCGATGCTTCAGGCGGTCGTCCGGTTAAACCCGGCGGCCGATTTCCTTTTGATCGACGCCCTTCAACTCAAAGATTCCGCCCTGCCGCAAAAAGCCATCATCAAAGGCGACGCCGTTTCCGCCTCGATCGCCGCCGCTTCGGTTCTGGCCAAAGTTTACCGCGATGATCTGATGGCCGAACTCGATAAAACCTATCCCCAATACGGTTTTGCCCGCCACGCCGGATACGGCACCAAAGCCCATTTCGAAGCGCTAAGAAAACACGGCCCCTGCGACCTGCACCGCAAAAGCTTCCGCGGGGTTTTATAACTTCTTCTTTTGATTCTTTAGAGCGCAAGGTTCAGAGTAACGGCTTGAGCCGTGATTTGCCGCGATTATCACGCCTCAAGGCGTTACTCTGAACCTTTGCCGTCAATCCAATCCTGAAACGCTCCAGGCGTCAGGCGGGCTTTTGACAAAGTTTTTGTTGATCAAACCCTGCGGATAGATTTGCGTCGTCCGCACGTCTCCGTGTCCGGGCAATTCCCGAACAGTGCGAATATCGTAATTATTTTCGAGCAGATAGTCGCGAATCCCGGCCGCGCCAATTTCCGCCGGGTGTCGTTTGTTGTGGAACAAAATGAATTGGCGAATGTAATTGACAGTATGAGCGTTCGGTTTTATGACTGAGGTGGCGCATTCTGATCAGGTTTCTCACTTGATCGAGCAGTTTTGGTTTGTTCATAACTTTTTGGTGAAGAAAAAATTAATCAATTGATCTTAATTGAAAATGGGCGTAACATCAAGCCATTCAGACCCCGTTGATAATTGAGTCGTCGGGTGCCTGTCTTTGTTCCAGATAACATTCGTACTGACGGAGTTATACGGAATTTTCCAGATAATTAATAGTTAGGCATCCGCGAAACTCTAAACTGTATGGACAAGAACGAAATTGATAATTATTGCCAGAACGGTGTTGGTATTTGTGTCTATCGGAAACGAGTCAAGAAAGCGCAATTTATTGTTCAGTCAATTTCTATCTTACGAGCTGGCAATAGCGGAGGGTACTATATCCCTGTTGAATTTGATTCGTTGCGGATGATTGGTCAGGGCGAAGGCATTCGATGGGGGGCAAAAACTACTGACTTAGATTTAGTTATTGAAAGTTTAGAACTGTTTATCAAGAAACCAATTCTGGAATGGGCAAATCATACTCGAACAGGCTATCAACCCTTTTATGATTCAGAAATTGTCACGGAAGCGCATTACCAAACCTCGTGGGATATGCTCAATGAAAAATACAAACAAGGAAAACTATTATTACCTAAAGGGTTAATGTTTGAACTCCAGACGCCAGATGTAGGTACATTAAAAAATCAGTCCAAGTACCAAAGGCCAAAGAAACAAAAGTAATCGTATTCTATAAAGAAAATGCAGACTTACACCTTGAAACAAAAAACTGCCTAACATACGTTGCACGCGGAGCGCGCGAGTTGTGGCGTCCGTTTTCCATCAACGTTACACGCGCGCCCGGTGAACGAGTTGTTATGCATCAATGGATAGTGAGTAGATGATTAGAAGTAAAGAAGAGGCATATAAGTTACTCGAGAAATTAGATGCTCCGTCACGATTGATAAAACACGTAAAGCTCGTAGATGAAGCCGCGCAAATACTTATAAGAGAATGTGAGTTTTTGAACGTTACTTTCGATAAGTTTTTAGTTGAGGTTGGCGTTGCTATTCACGATGCAGGTAAAATTTTGCATCCAAACGAATTGAATGAAAAAGGTAGTGAGCATGAGCCCGCTGGTGAGAAGCTAATGCTTGCAAATGGAGCTACTCCTGAACAAGCTAGATGTTGTGTCTCACACGCGAGATATAGTGAAATGGAGGTCTCACTAGAGGAGCTTCTCGTCGCGCTTTCTGATAAGTTATGGAAGGGTAAACGAGTAGAAAGTTTAGAACTAGAAGTGATCGATAGAGTTGCGCAATCTTTAAGTAAAGATCGCTGGGACTTGTTTGCTCAGCTAGATAGCTGCTTTGAAAAAATTGCATCTGAAGGTGATGGTAGACTCAATAGGAGCGTAGATGCATAACAAAAACATGCAGCAGGACGTTTTGCTCCGTGGTTCAATTTTGCGCTCGCGTCGCTCACTCTAGCAAAATTGCTCCACTCCACAAAACGCCTCTGATGTTGGCGTTAGGTTTGTCTGGGTGAAAACCGACGACTCAGAAAAGGAGCAATTTATGAAACAAAATAAAATGTTAATAATGCTCGTAGGTTTGTTTTTCGTCTTACTTTTGGCGAACTCAGCTAACTCGCAAACTTCTCCATTCGCGGGAAAGTATCAAGGCACTTTTGCTCTTAGAGTTCCAATCATAGTTGCTGAACCAGTGGACGATGGAACTTGGGATATTACCATCACTTCAGACGGAGACATAACAGGCTCTCATTTTAGTAAAACTACCGGAAATAAAACGAGCTTCAAGGGTAGCATTGACGAAAAAGGTCAAATTACAATTTTTTTCGGCGACGAAGGAATTATAATAAAGGGGCTTCTTAATAAAACAGAAAAATATCTGTTTAATAAAACAGAAAAATATCTGTCAGGTTCATTGGGAGTACCTTGCGATTTTGGTCGTAAAAAAAAGATTTGTACGGAAATTGATGTGCGATTACGTGAACTGAAAGTATTAATGATTGGTTAACACAGCGAAATCTGACCAGTCATTGCACCGAAGTTGCAAACAGCGACTTTCTTAAATACGTTGCGGTGTAAAATCTAAAATTATCGCTAGCGGTTTCACCCTCGGTAAACTCCGCCGTTATGCTCTTTCTGTTAAAATTGGAAATATGCACAAAATAATCTTAATTCTCTTTTGTATGCTGTTTTTCTCTCAGGCGGCTTTCGCTCAAGAGAAAAACAATTACGATAAGTTTCTTGACGAAGTGGCAGAGGGCTTTGGTGCGGACGCAGAGAAGCTTAATAAAGAATTCAAACTTGGTAAATATGGCCGTTGGGACGCTGACCAGGACACCGGAAAACTAATTTTCTCTGACAAAGGCAAACCGAAAGTTATCGCTTCGTTTCAAATCGCCGGCTCGTATTCAACGTATTCAAATACCTGGAAGTGGTCTTGGGCAAATGAAACGGTTGACCTTGCAATGAAGCGTGATATGAACAAAATCAAGGAGTTCGGAGAGAAAAACCAATTCAAAGAACTGTCAACCGCGCAGTGGGAGTGCGACGAGGATTATGCCTGGACGATGACGGCGGTTGCAGGACACCTGCTTAAAGCCAAAGGCGCATATCGAGGGCAAATTCAAGACGGTTTTGTTTATTTGTTGATTACAGATATAAAATGGGCAGACGCTAAATAGCGGCGAGCATAACAAATCAACGGACGTGAGAGCGCGGGCAGCGGCTCGGTTAAAAACGTCGCTCATTAAACCCGAACTTGCGCGTATCCGGTTTCGCCCCACGTCATCTCAATCGTTTAGGCCATATGAAACTGCAAGTCACAGCCATCGTTGAGAGTTTCGAGAGAGAGGAGATTACCGAGGTTGTTGCCTTGGCTCGTATTCGCAAGCTTACCGGACGCGGCATTGATGGCGACTGGCTTCGGAATTATTGGCGCTCCGAGTCCGTCGAGGACTTCGTTGACAGGCTGTGTGCAGAGCCGATTCGCGACTGGGAGCGCATCACCGATGAGGAGGCACTTGCTCTGATGGCAGAGTATTTGGAGACGCAGAGTCCCGGTCGTCGAGACAGCATTGAGGAGGCACTCGACCGCCGCTTTGGCAAGCCCGCCGGCACTCTCAGCGACTTGGTTTTTCAGCGCGACTTTTCCGACCCGGATAGTATTCTGGAGGAGTTGAGGCGCGACACTCGGATTTATTTGTGATTATGACGAAGTGGCCAAACTATGCGCTACAGCGCACCCGGCTTGAGCGTCGCCGTTGCAATCGCGGCGTCCCGTGGGCCGGGTCGCTGAGCTATTGTCGTTAGACCTCTTTACCTAAATTACGATGATGATGAATCAGAAGCAATTACTGAATGAACTTTGTAAACAGGGAAAACCGCTCGCAGAAATTGGTATCGTTCCATCCGCAGGCGAGGATATTTACGAACTCATCAATCTGATTAATAGATTAGGTCCAGACATCGAAGTAACCGACGGGCGATATAACGACCTGATTCGGGATGGCAAACTATCAGGGCATACATTGACCATCGAAGGCGACGCCACCCAAGAAGCACTGGAAAGATTGTTTGGCTGGGTAATTGTTCGTACCGAAATGCCCAAATGGGATGCCGCCAATAATCAATATGACGGTGTTCACAAAGGGTTTTATTACTGGCAGGAAAAACAACCGCCACAATATTACCCTGACTCAATAAATGGGCAAATCAAAGAAATGGGCTTATCACAACCAGAAACAAACGATAATGGTAACGATGACACAATTACTTACGTGTTGCCCTCAATACCGGTCTAACATATATTGCACCGGAGCGTGACCGTCGGGCGGTGCGTAAGTCAGCATCATGCGGCCACGCCCTATCCCGGATGCGTTACAGCGAAGTGAAACGCCCGGGTGCCGGAACTGATCGGACATCATAAAAATGGTTTGCAGATGACGGTCTGCGCGGGCCGTCGGCTGAAGACGGGCGTTCGCTTTTTCGAAACAAACAAAGAAATCAAAAATGGATGATCGCCATCAATACATCGGCAACCCCGCCTATGGGGTCATCGTGGACTTTCTTCGAGGCCGGCGCGCGGACTGGGATGGTCGTTGGCTCCGCGATATCCGCGCCTGGGACGATATCCGGCTTGAGCGGGATCACCATTACATTCAGTGGCTGTTTCCGCTCAACACGGAGAGCGAGGCGGTCTTTGCCCCGATGCTCAGAGAGTTTGAGGTCGAGGAACTGCGAAACGACCCGGCCCTTCGGGAGCAAATGATATTCTCGCTTTGCCGGATGCTGGCCTTTTACGGATTTGTTCTGCGGACGGAAGACGACCAAATTGCCGTCCTGCCCTCCGAGCGGCAACGGGAACGGTTGGGCGTCTGGATGACGCCGGAGAATCACAACTATCTGCGGATCTCGCGCATACTGGGCTCGCTCAGGCTCGCGGGATTGGATGAATATGCCGGAGCCTTCCTTGAGGCGTTGGAACGGCTCTATAAAACGCCTGAGGGACAGGCGGCCATTGACGGCGTCGCGATGTGGTATTGGCGGGGGCGTGCGTCAAAGTGATATGCCTCAAGCGCCTCTCGAATCGGAGAAAGCGCGCCGGATTAAAGACGAAGCGCATCACGTTCACCGCAAAAACTTCAAGAGAGCGGTTTGATCGGTACCGGGAGCGGCAGCGACCGGGTAACCTCGCGATCATCTTTTATAGGGGAATTTATGGACAATTTAGATCCCTATCTGGATAGATTCAGCGAAAGCGGCAGGCGCATTTTGGAAAGCGCCCGCAATGAAACGCGCCGTCGCGAACAAAATTGCATTTCGCCGGAACGTATTCTGTTTGTGCTGATGACGGAAGAATCCGATCTTTTCAATCAGGTGATGCAAACTTTTTCGATCGATCCGCCATCCGTTCGGACTGCGGTTGAAAAGCGGCTTGAAAACAGCCGTCGGCACACGGGCACGGGGCTTCGCATTGCCCCCGACACGACCGATGTTTTCAGGCATTCGATGGACAGGGCTCGTTCGGAGGGGCGAACAATCGTTGACGCCAAAGATTTGTGCCTCGCTTTTGTTACCGATAAGCGCGATCTGCTGGTTGATATTTTGCAGAACCCCGAAGGTCATAACCCGGCGTTCGGGAATTTTCGTTAAGGATGACGACGGATATTCGGAGGTGAAAAATGATCCTTGTACTCGGAAGCGTAATTGCGCGGGAAAATCGAGTTGAAGAAGCGCTGGCGCTGAGCCGGGAACATGTGGAGCGTTCAAGGGCCGAACCCGGATGCGTCTCGCACGCCGTCTATCGGGATCCGGAGAATCCGCTCCGTCTGGTGTTCGTCGAGGAATGGGAGACCAGTGAGGCGCTGTGGGAGCATTTCAAAGTCCCCGCTTCGCGAGAGTTCGCCAGGGCTTTGGCCGAACTGGCAAGCGAGGCTCCGAGCATCGCCATCTACGACGGTGCGCCGGTTCAGATGCCGGGCGGGAATGCGGCCTGAGTTTTCGTTCGGCCGAATGCTTCAGGGCGAGTCAGCAGAAAGCGGCCGGGGGCTGTAATTTACAAAATTCAAGATTTGTTTATTTTGATGAGGATAAAACTATGGGAACCTGGGGAACCGGAATTTTCGATAATGATATGGCCTGTGATTGGACGTATGATCTTGAGGATGCCGAAGATTTGTCTTTGATCAAGGAGACGATCGATGCGGTTTTTGAAGAAGATTATATTGATTCAGACATTGCTTCCGAAGCTCTGGCCGCAATCGAGGCTCTGGCGAGATTAAAGGGAAGATGGGGCGAGCGGAACGCTTATACCGAAACTCTCGATGAATGGGTTGAAGGGCATCGGGAGCTAGTGATTCCGGAGTCGTTGCCGGAGCGCAGCGTCCGGGCGATTGATGCGATTCTGGGCGGGGAATCCGAACTCAAAGAACTTTGGGGGGAATCCGAAGAGTTTGAGGAATGGGGCCAAAATGTAAGGGAGTTGCGGAATCGGATTTCCACCTGACATCGGTTGTTTTTTCAAATTCGGAGGAGTAGGTTATGACCTTCGTTCAAAAACTTTTCACCGCGATACTTCCCCGCGCCTGGACCGAAAGTATGCGGGCGGAATCTCTGGAATGGATGATCAAATGCCCCGACTGCGGTTTTGAGCGTTCGGTTTGGGAGGCGGGCGGTGTTCGTTGGAAGGCCAAAGGCAATCCCCGCCGGCGGATGGTCTGCGTTCAATGCGGAGGGCGAACCTGGCACACGATCTGTCGGAAAACCGATGAATCCGACTCCGCCCGGACGACCGACCGATAAGGCGGCGAAGCGAGACCCGATTGGCGAAAAAAACTCATTTTTTGCTTGCCGGAAAGGCGACGATCGTTATCTGATACAATGAATCGTTCCCCGACCCGGCAGAGGTGTTCTCTTTGATCCAGTCGTGTATCAGATCCGAAAATTCACCGACCTGTTCCGCAGAGAGCCTGACCTGACTGTTCATCAGCACGATGGCCTCTTCCGAGTCGTTTTTTCCGACCAGCTTTTTTTCGATGCTTTCCCGCAAATTCGCCGTCGTTTCTTCGAGCGCCTTGATCAGAAAATTTTCCGTCTCTGCCGTCCCGCTGCCGATCTCGACCAGCTCTTTGCGGACGACGAACTTTCCCGCCACCGCCTGGTAGTATTTCTCGATCGTTCCCCGATTTTGGCGGGTTTCGACCAGTTTCAGCAAACCCGCTTTTTCCAAGAGATCGACGTGATGATAAAGCTTGGTCGGCTTTTCATCGATAACGGCCGCCACCTGTTTGGTGGTCTGGGGTTCCCGCGCGAACGCTTCCAGCAGACGCCGCCGCAAAGGATCGGCGATGGCTTTGAGTTGGTCGGACGAGTTTAGTTCAAAAAAGTTTTTCACCTTCGGCTCCCTGTGTTTTCAGAAATTCATTACTTTTTTACTTTACATCATTTCAAAATTATACTAAAGTTTTCTTGATTATTCGAATTAAATTGAATAATCAGTTTATCCTGAACGGAGGTTGGAAAAAGCATTTATGACAGATTTTAACGGACAGATTTTTTTCTTTTTTCTTTTCTTCTCGCTTTTCGGTCTGGCGACCGCCCATGCGGGAGCGGCGCAAACAGTTGATCAAAAGCGGCCGGAACCGCAGCAGGCCGGAAAGGGTTTTTCCGGACAAAAACCTCTTGCCACGATACCGTTTGATTTTGACGGCAATCTGATTTACCTGCGGGTTTCGGTCAATGATTCCGAACCTCTTTGGTTCATTCTCGATACGGGCGCTTCGGCCTCGGTGATCAGTTTGGATCTGATGAAAAGGCTGAAAATAGATTCGGCCGGCGAGATTCCGGTCGGCGGGGCGGGGAACGGCGGGGCCACCGGTCATCTGCTCAAGGGGGCGAGTATCAAGATCAACGGTCTTGAGGGTTTTACGAGTCCCGTTCAGGTCGCTGTTCCGCTCGCGCATCTGGAGCCTTTTTCGGGACGGAAACTCGAAGGCGTCCTGGGATACGAGTTTTTCTCGCAATTTGCGGTCGATATAGATTATCAGGCGAAAAAGCTGACCGTTTATGACGGCGACGGGCTCGATTACCGGGGCAAAGGGCAGATCATTCCCATCATTTTCAAAAGGAACCACCCGCATATAAAAGCCAAAACCATCGTCCGGGGACCGGACCGGGCCGAAGAGATCGAAACGGATTTCGTCATCGATACCGGTTCGAGCCAGTCGGTCGCTCTGACCAGACAATTTGTCGATGAGAACAAATTGCTGGAGAAGATCTCGCCGACGCTCGAAGTTCCTTTGACCGGGGCCGGCGTCGGGGGGACCTCGAAAGGGTTGATCGGTCGGATCGAAAAACTTCGGATCGGAAATTTTGAGATCGGCCGGCCGATCACCTCGCTTTCGCGCGACGAAAAAGGGGTCTTCGCCACATCCGCCGAATTCGAGGGGAACATCGGAGCGGAGATCCTGAAAAATTTTCGTGTCATCTTCGATTACAAAAACCGGCGAATGATCCTGGAAAAAACCTCCCCGGCGCCGTTCGGGGAACAAAAATTTGATATGAGCGGGATTCTGCTCAAAAAATCGGACGGCGAAATCGGAATCGCCGGTTTGATCGAAAACTCCCCGGCCGCCGAAAGCGGTTTGCAGAAAGAGGATATTCTGCGAAAGATAAACGGCCGACCGGCCTCCCGGTATTCGCTTTCCGAGTTGCGCGAAAAATTCAAAAGCGCCGGAAAGATCGAACTTGAGATCAGAAGAAAAGGGGAGGTTCTGAAAAAGATCCTGACCCTCAGAAAACTGATCTGAACCTTTTTTCAAACTGAAACAAACCCGCCTGAAAAGCGTAACACAGCAAAAAATGAAAGCGAGGTGAAAGATGGGTACATCCAAAGTTAAAAGTATCATCAGTTGGGTTCTGGTCGTTTTGCTGGCTTTGCTCTTTGCAGCGGCCTCGCTCGGAAAATTGACGGGCGCGGCGGGGCCGATGTTCGAAAAATGGGGCTATCCGGCGTGGTTCGCGCTCTTTATAGGAGTTTGCGAATTGGCCGGAGCGGTCGGTCTTTTGATCCCGAAACTGACGAAATGGGCGATCCTGGGTTTGACCGCCATCATGCTCGGCGCGGCTTACACGCATCTGGCCAACGGCGAGGGCCTTCAGGTCCTGCGGCCGTTGATCTTCGGCGCGTTCCTCTGGGTCGTCTGGTTCCTGCGGGGATATTCTTTTTCAGTTTCGGATTGAGGGATCGGATGATGCGTTTCGGCCTGCGATGAAGAGCGAATTCCGGGTTTGCGCCTTTGTCTGACAAAAAGACCCTGACCACACGCGCTACCGCTTGGTGTACCGATGAGATTTGACCACACGCGTTGCCGCTTGGTGTGCTGATGGAACCTGAACAGTTAAAACGGACGATCGTCATCGGTTCGAGTTGCGCCGGGAAGACCACTTTTGCCCGGAATTTGGCGCACATATTGGATTCCAAACATATCGAACTCGACGCGATCAACTGGTTGCCCGGCTGGCAACAGCGTCCGGACGATGAATTCAGGGAACTGGTCAAAGGGGAGGTCGCGTCCGAAAGTTGGGTTCTGGACGGGAATTATTCCAGAGCGCAGGACATCACCTGGCCGCGGGCGACGGCGGTCGTCTGGCTCGATTTTTCATTTCCGCTGGTTTTCTACCGGGTCGTCAGGCGGACGACCCGCCGGGTCTACGCGCGCGAGACGCTGTTTTCGGGAAATAAGGAGAGTTTCCGAAACGCCTTTTTAAGCGGTGATTCGATGATCGTCTGGGTGGTCAGGACTTATCGCCGCCGCCGCCGGGAATGCGCGGAAAAACTGGAGAAACATCGGAGAAAAAATCTCGAGTTTCTGATTTTTCAAAAGCCCTCGGAGGCGGAGGATTTTTTGCGGAGGATCGAAACTCAAAATTAAAAACCATTACGGTTAAGAAGATCCGTTCAAATATTTCATCAATTGCCTCCAACTTCGGGTGGAGGTTTATGAATCCTTTTATATTCAAGGCTTGAGCCGAATCGGCAGCGGATCCGAATTTAACCTTTTGAGCTCGGGCTAAGGCTTTAGTGCTCTGTAATCAATATTTTTTGATATTTTTTTATTTCAAATTGCAGATCACAAATTTCAAACAAAGATGATGATTTCAATGATCGGCTCTGAAATTTGTGATCTGAGATCTGAAATTTTCTCTGATAATAAATTTAGATTACAGCGTAGAAGTTTATTATCATAAGACCGATGAAAACATTTTTCCTGAAAATCTCAATCTTGTCGGCGCTTTTCCTTTTTTGCGCGAAAGCCGATCTGTCCCAAAAGCTTCTGTGGGAGTTTTCCACCGAAAACCGTTTGCCCCAGGCGCTCGCGGTCGATCCGGCCCCGGCCCGGCCTTATCTCTATGTGGCTCAAAAATCAGGCGGTTTGCTGATCCTCGAACTTTCGGAAAATCGTCCTCCGACCGAAACGGCCCAATTGCCGAAGACCGCTTTCAAAGGGCTTGATGCGATGAATCTCGTCCAGCGGGGTGAACATCTGTACATCGCTCTCGGAAGTTTTTTCAATGCGGCGGGAGACAAGGCCGGTCTGGCGATCGTGGATGTCAAGGACCCCCGCCGACCGAAAACGCTCTCGGTCTGGACATCGGTCGAAAAGATCAAGGGCAGTGCGATCGTCGAGGTGGCGGGAGATTATGCTTATCTCGGCGCGATGCAAGAGGGTGTTTTCATCTTTGACATCTCCGATAAAAAGAATCCGAAAAAGGTTTCGGCCATCCAACCCGACATTCATTTTCCGCAAAAGAACCCGAATCGCACCCATCATCCGAACGCCCGCGGTCTGGCCGTTCGGGGAGATCTGCTATATGTGGCCAACGACGCCGGCGGGTTGCGGGTGATCGATGTTTCCGATAAAAAGAAACCGCTTGAGGTCGCCAAATACATAAACGCGGGCGTTAAGAATAAACCGCAGGCCTACAACAATATCGTCCTCGATTTTCCCTATGCCTACATCGCGGTTGACTATTGCGGAATGGAGGTCGTCAATATCCGCAACCCGAAAAACATTCGGCCGGTCGGTTGGTGGAATCCTTGGGGCTGCGAGACGTTTGCGAACACCTGGTTCAACAGTCAGGGCCACACCAATCAGCTCGTTTACGATCAAAAGAAAAAGCTCGTTTTTCTATCGGCGGGCGACAGCGAATTGCAGATCGTAGATGTTTCCGATCCGCGCAAACCTGATCTTCAAAAAGGGTTCGGTCAAACGGGAAATAAACTCGGCGTGTGGGGACTGACGGCCTCGGACGAAATTGTTTATCTGGCTTACATCAAAACGTTCATTCCGTTTCGCGGAACCTGGTCGGGAATAAAGGCAGTGAAAAAATGATCTTGTGCGAGACTGTATGCTGAGAAAAAATCTGCTGTTCCTGATTATTTTGTTCACTACCGGTCTGCTCGTTTCACCTGTCAATTCGCAGATTCCGAACGAGGCGGAAAAATCAGAAAAAACTGAAACCGGCGGCGATTCGTTCCGCTTTCATCAACTGAAGAGCAAAATTTTCGGCAATACCAGAACGATCCGCGTTCTTCTGCCGCCCGGTTACGATCAAAAACCGCTTCAAAAATATCCGGTTCTTTATCTGAACGACGGACAGAACCTTTTCGATGCTTCCACCTCTTTTCGGAGAGAAATTGCATAAACTCAAAAATCCTGTAAAATGATCACACTTCTTTTTTCAAAATTTTTCATAGAGTTTTCCCCCTGATCGGTAATAAAAAAAAGCGGGTTTTTTGACCTTGATGCGTCTTAATTCCAAAAATAAACGAGGAGATAAAATGATTAGAAAACCGCTTTTGCTAGTTAGTTTGATCCTGGTCCTGTCGCTGACGGCGATGGCCCAAAACACCGATGTTTTCAAGAATCTGGCCGGACCGGCCGACGAGATGGACTCGATGCGACTGCCGGACGCGCGCACTCTCGGCGTCCGGTCGAAAGCGGCGATGCTGCCGATCCGTTTCCATGAAGGCCGCTCCACGCTGGAGTTTCCGGTCGAGACTTCCGCCGAACTGCGTTTGTCGCTTCTGGCTCCGGGCGGCGGCGATTGGCAGATAATCGCTTCGAACGAAAAGGATAAAGGAATCGACCTGCGCCGAAATGAGGAACTGGTCGAACGCTCGGACGGCGAGATCGGTCTCGACGGCGTCAGGTTTCCGGCCGAGGTTTTCGGTTTTGATCACGTCCGGGCCGGCGATTGGCGGGTCGAGATCTCGGCTCCGAAAGGCGCGAATCTGCGCGAGGGCGAAACGGCCGGATATCTGGTCGTCTCGACCGGGTCGCCTTATCAGATCTACACCTATCTGGACACCGATCAAACGTTGGTCGGCCGCGATCTGACTCTTTACACCAGCGTTTTCGATCATTCGGCGGACGCCGATTCGGTTTCTGTGCCGACGGCCGTCGGCGGGGTCATCAAACGGGCCGAGGGCGAGATCTTCCTGCCGGGCGGCGCGGCGCGGAAACTTAGTTTTGAACCGAACGGCGACGCTCTTTTCGGCGGAACCTTTACGCCGCAGACCGCCGGGCAATACCGGATTCAGATCACCGTCGAGGGCATCACGCCGAAGGGCGAAAGGTTCATCCGGACCGGCGAGCATCTGATCCGGGTTCTCGGCGATCAGGTTCGTTTCGGAAGATCGGCTCACACCGAATTGCTCGACGATACCAGAATGCGGATCGACCTGCCGATCTCGGGGTTGCGCCAGGGACGCAAAGTGATCGTTTACGGCGAGGTCTGGGCGAAAAACGATGATGACACCGAAACGCCCGTCGCCTGGATCGGCGGGATGTCGGTGGCCGAAAGGCGCGGTCTGCCGGTGATCCTGGACGGCCGCTGGCTGACGCGTTCCGGGGCCAAAGACGGTTTCGAACTGCGCAACGTCCGGGTTCAGGACGCCGATTATTTCGTTCCTCTGGCCAAGACGGGCGGGATCAATTTGATAGTCACGGCCGTTCCCGAGAACGCCCGGAACTTTTCCGGCGAGATCAGCGAAGAGATGCGGATGGGCAAACGCCCGCCGATGCCCGCCAAAAACGACGCGGCGGGCGGTCGTTTGATGCTGGTTCACGGTTACTGTTCGGGCGGCAATCCTTTTCCGACATCGCAGTTCACCGGCGAGATCGTCTTCAGCGATCCGAACCAGAACCGCACCCACGATCAGTTCGCCAATCTGATCCGCAATTTCGGCGCGGCCTATCCGTCGTTCGGCATCGTCGCCCACAGCCAGGGCGGCGCGGCATCGCTCCATCTTTACACCTATTACTGGAGCGGTCTGGATTACGCGACTGGCGGATCGCGTCTGATCCAATCGGTCGGAACGCCCTATCAGGGAACGGCTCTGGCCGGAAATCTGGCGGCTCTGGGCAGTGTTTTCGGCGCAGGCTGCGGGACCAATTACGATCTGACCTACAGCGGCGCATCGGCCTGGCTTTCGGGCATCCCGTCGTGGGCGCGGGCCAAGGTGCATTATTACACCACTTCTTTTAAGGATGTCTGGTGGCGCTGGGATTACTGCAACATCGCGACCGATCTTTTCCTCAACGACCCGGACGACGGCGTCATCGAGAAATCGAAGGGCCAATTGTCCGGAGCTTTCAACCGCGGACATAAAACCGGCTGGTGCCACACTTCGGGAATGCGCGACCCGGCGCAAACCTCCGATTCATCGCGCAACGCCGAGATGAACGCCAACGCGGCGAGGTGATCTTCGGTGGCCGGTGGTCAGAGATCAGAACCGCGAGCGGTAGCGAGCGGGTCGGTCTCAAACATAATGAAGCGGTAGCGGCTTGACCACGTCGCTACCGCTCCGCGTACTGATTTGACCACATCGCTATCGCTCCGTGCGCTGATTGGGTTTCAACTCTCTCGGAATTATCATCAGTTCGGTCTGGCGGCCGTCGATGTAATATACTTTCCGTCCGTCGAAAAATGCGTCTTCTTCGAGCATTATCCGGATCTCTTTATCCCATTCTTTGATAAATGTGGCGGCGTTCAGTTCGATCGAATGAGCGGTGTTTTCATAGAGCGGATAATCGCCCGCAAAGGGAACGCCCTCCTGCTGATCCCAGAGTCCGATGGTCGTTCCGGCGGCGTGGCCGTGGAAGCCGATCGGGTGAGTGTAGATCGAGCATTTGATGTTTTCCGCCCGGCATTGATCCAAAGAGGCTTTCAAGATCTGGTTGCCGGTGCGGCCCGTTTTGAAATTTCCGGTCAGGATGTCCTGGACGCGGTTGGCTCGTCCGAAGGCCTCACGCAAAAACGCGGGCGGTTCTTTTTCGCCCGTTTTCAGAACGTAGGCGTGTTGCTGGGTGTCGGTGTTGAGACGCAGGTAAGTGATGCCGAAATCGACGTGGAGCAGATCGCCCGGCAGGATGATCTGATCTTCCGGCCGGTCGGAAAAGGCGCGCAGATGCTCGAACGATTCGGGGTCTTTCCTCTGGACCGAAACCGAAGGATGAAACCAGGTCGTGAGGCCGAGTTCCCTGATCCTGTCCCGATACCACCAGACGACATCGTCGGTCGTCGTGATGCCGGGCTGGATGACCTTTTCCGAAAAACCTTCGGCGATGATCTGATGAGCCATCCGGACGATGTGCGGGTAAACGGCCATCTCGCTCTCGGTCCGGGTTTCGAGCCAGCCGATGGCCAGATTTTCCGCACCCGTAACGCGCCCTTTCAAATTTTCGGGCAGGGCTTTGAGCAGTTGATCGTAATGAGTCGCGCTGATCCCGTCGGCCAGCGCGAAGGTGTCGGATCGGTTGACGCCTATTTTACGCGGATTCTTGGCGGTGATAAAAGCGGCCAGAGCCTTCCATTGATCGGGCTGTTTTTCTTTTTCCCAGGCCCGTTTGAAAATGTTCCCGACGCCGTAGCGGGCCATCGCGTAGGTTTCCAGCTTTTTCCCCTCGCCCGGATCGTAGATGACCAGCATCGTCGTCCGCCGGGCCGATTGCCAGGTCGAAGGGAGAAAGGTCAACAGGACCGGATCTTCGTTGTATTCGCGCGAGATGATGATCCACATGTCGATCCCCGAACGGCGCATCAGTTTCGGAAGAACGGTTTCGACCCGCTCTTCGAGCCAGCGGTCGATCACTCCGGCCTGCTCGCGCATGTCGAGCGTTTTCGGGAAATAGGGATTCTGGGCGTTTATTGAAATGGCGAAGGTCAACAGGAAAGCGATGACGATTAATTTTTTCATAGTTTTTTTCTGCAATATTCAGCTAAAATTCCAAATCTACTCATAAAACCACTCGCCGCAAAATGACAGATCGGCCCGTCCCGTTATCAGCATCTCATCATCCTCTTCGCGCCAGACGGCTTCGGTCACACCGCCGGGGGCGTGGACCGATACCTTTCGTCCGGTTTTCCCGGTAAAAGCCGAAGCGACGGCCGCCGCGATCGAACAGGTTCCCGAAGAAGACGTCTCGCCCGCGCCGCGTTCCCAGATTCTTATTTCGATATTCTCGCGGTCCGAGATTTTTATAAAAACGACGTTGGTTCGCTCTGGAAAGGCCGCCGTGAAAGATTCGATCTCCGCGCCGATCCGCCGCCAGTCGAACTGCTCGAAATCCTCCAATCCCTCATCGGCGAAAAAACAGGCGACCGGATTTCCGACATCGACGAAGAAAAGACTGATGAAAGTGTGTTCGTCCGGCAGACAAAGCGAAATTATCCCCGGCTCGTAAGGCTTTTCGGCGAATTCGGCATCGAAAACCGGTGATGACGGCAAATCGAATTTCGGCCGGCCGAGTTCGGCCAGATACCAGAAGGCGTTGCCTTCGCGTCGTAAGAACTGATAATTTTTGATCCCGCTTTTGGTTTTGAGTTTCAGATTCTCGTCCGACCAGAGGTTTTTGTAATAAAGATAAGCCACCGCACAGCGCGTCCCGTTGCCGGAAAAACCGGCCTCGCTCCCGTCCGGATTGATGATCCGGCAGGAATAATCGCCTTCGCGGCCGTCCAGTTTTTCCAGCAGGGCGATGCCGTCGCCGCCGACCCCCGTGTGGCGATGACACATCCGCCGCGTCAATTCGCCGAGATCGGCGTCCCCGGTTAATTCACTCTTTTCGACGACGATGTAATCGTTGCCGAACCCGTGAAGCTTACAAAAACTTATTCCAAACATAGGTCTATTTCGGAGTTTAGGTTTCGGATTTCGGATTGCTTTAGATCAAGCAAACTTTGCTTATTATTTTAATTTACTTTAGGCTTCAATTGACCGGTAAAAGTCTATTACTGATTATAAATCCGAAATCCGAAATCCAAAATCCGAAATCCAAATGGCTCCGCTGATCATTTTACTCGTTACCTTTCTTTTGTTTTTCGCCGTCAACAAATTTCTTCTCGGCGGGAGGTTCAGTTTGTCTTTTATCGGCCGGACGGCTCTCGCCCTGATGCTGATCGCCACCGGGGTCTCGCATTTTACCAACACCGACCTGATGGTCGGAATGATTCCCGAAGCGATTCCGGCCAAAAGAGAATTGGTTTATTTTACTGGCGTCTGCGAACTGCTGGCGGTGGTCGGTCTGCTCTGGGACAGAACGGCAAAACTGACCTCGATAATGCTGATGATTTTCTTTCTGGCGATCCTTCCCGCCAATATCGCCGGAAGCCTGAAAGAAGTCAAACTGGGCGGTATGGAGTACGGCCCGATGTATCTGCTTTTCCGGATTCCCCTGCAAATTTTGTTCATCGGGTGGGCGTATTACTTCGGCCTCAGGATCAAAAACTGACCGTGGCTTTCCAAGGGGGCAAAAGTTTAAAGGTGAAAAAGTTTAAAGGTGAGAAACATTCAAACTTTTGGTAGTGATCAAAAGTAACGCTGAGTAAAATCTAATTGCTCCAACGGAGCATCTGAAAATAGCCCGGCGATTGATCGCCGGGATTATGCAACCGATGTCGTCAAGTCCTGAAGGGACAGTCTCGAATTTGCCAAATTCATATTTATCTTTCGTCCTTTCAGGACTATGGATCTGAGAGAGAACCTGTACCCGGCGATCAATCGCCGGGCTATTACGACAAGAGTCCCTGCGGGACATTCATTTGTCAGCATTACTTTTGATCACTACCAAACTTTTAAACTTTTTCACCTTTAAACTTTTGCCCGTTACTCCCTTTATTTCCGCCCTTCCGGCGTGATCTTCAGGGTCAATTTCTCCGTGCCGCGCATGACCACGACTTCGTATTCTTCGTCGGCCTTCATCTCGCCGAGGACGAAGACGTAATCGGAGATGTTGTTGATGTCGCGGCCGGCCAGTTTGATGATCTTGTCGCCGGCCTTAAGTCCGGCTTTGGCGGCCGGGGAATTGTCGCGGACTCCGTCCAAGGCGAGACCGTCATTGGCGTTGTCGGCGTAGCTCGGGACGGTTCCCAGCGAGACGTTGAAACCGCGCCGACCGCCCGTCGTGCCCGAACTCTGGGCCTGAGTGTAGGTCGGCCGGTTCGGATTCTGATCGATCGACCTGACGATCCCGGCGACGAAATCGGTGATCTTTTCCAGACCGTCGTAATTGATCTTGTCCGATGTGTCCGAAGGCTTGTGATAATCGGTGTGCGTTCCCGTAAAGAAAAAGAGAACCGGGATTTGCTTGCCGTAAAACGAAGAATGATCGGACGGACCGAAGCCGTCTTGGCTGAGAGATAATTCAAACTTTTTCAAAGGCGTCGATGAGTTTTTTTGAGCATCTGCGGAATTTAGACTGGCCAGTAGCACTTTACCTCCTTTGGTCCAGTTGTTTTCTTCGATCAAATTACTCCACTCGCTCGCCGTTCCCATCCCGCCGATCGTCAGTTTGTTTTCGTGAAGACGTCCGACCATGTCCATATTGATCATCGCCACCGTTTTGTCGAGCGGGAAAACCGGATCGTTGACGTAGGCCTTCGATCCGAGAAGTCCCTCTTCCTCGCCGCCGAAGGCCATGAAGATCAGCGTTCGTTTGTTTTCCTTTTCCTTGCTGAAATAGCGGGCCAGTTCGATTACGGCCGCCACGCCCGAGGCGTTGTCGTCGGCTCCGTGATGAATGTCTTTGGAGTTGACGGCCAGACTGCCCTGACCGCCGTGGCCGAGGTGATCGTAATGCGCGCCGATGACGATGGCTTCGTTTTTCAGGACCGGGTCGCGGCCTTCGAGAATTCCGATGACGTTGTAGGCCTCGGCCGTAGTTTTCGGCAGATCCACCTTCAGCGCGGCCGACATCGGGCGGTTGGCCAGACTGATGCGGATGTTCTCCGGCGCGTCCTTGCGCATGGCGATCCATTTTTCGACCTCATCCAGTTCGGCCTCGTTTTTCGCTCCGAGCAGACGCCCCGCCACGGCGCGCGAGATGACGGCGGTCGGGATCGAGGTTTCGCCGAGCGTCTGATCGTATCCGAGGCCGGCCAGTTTGTCCTCGCTCAGATTTTTTTCGGCCGAGATGATGATCAAAGCCTTAGCGCCTTTATCGCCGGCGATCTTGGCTTTGACGCGGGCGTCGGCGAAGCGGACGAACTGCGAGTGCGGATCGCCGCTTTCGGGCGTGTCGGCGAAGACCAGCGCGATTTTGTTGCGAATGTCGATGTTCTCATAAGAATCGTATTTCAGTTCGCCCGAAGCGATCCCGAAGCCGGCGAAAACGACCGGCGCGCTTGGTGGATCTCCGGAGTTCGAAAAACCGACCGGCATCCAGTCGGTCTTCAAACTCAACTGCTGATTATTGATCGTCAGTAGATTGCTCTGACCGAGTTCGACGCCGGTGACGAAAGGGAACTTGTGGAGATAAGATTTGGCGTCGCCCCCGGTGGCAGTTTTGAGCTTGTATTCGGCGAACATATTGGCCACGTAACCGGCCGCATAGGTCGCGCCGGTCTCGCCCGTCCGCCGACCTTCGAGTTTATCCGAAGCCAGATAAACGACGTGCGTCTGGAGCCGTTTTTCCTCCTTGCTCCGTTTCTGCGCCGAAGAGACGCCGGTTAACAAAAATAAAACTAATAGAAGACTGAATATTTGCTTTTTCATAGTAAAAATCCAATTAATTCTCCTACGGCTAGCGAGCTGTAGGCTACAAATATAACGTCATCTTCGATGACTTTACGGCGATAAAGCTATCTTTCTCAACATTTATTTTGGAAAGATGTCTATTCTTTAATTCGATCGTGATCTCTGATAAATGATCAATGTTTACGCGCGGGCAGGCACGAGACCTGCCCCTACGGGATTATTCGACCCAATCGGCGATGAAAACGTTTGTGTCGCCCCTCGTTTTGGCGTTGCGGTTCGAGGCGAAGACCAGTTTTTTGCCGTCGGGCGAGAACATCGGGAAACCGTCGAAAGATTCGTAATAGGTGACTCTTTCGAGGCCCGTTCCGTCAACATTGATCAAGGCCAGATCGAAGTTGCGCTTTTGCGGATCGGTGGCGAAATAATTAGTGCAAAAGATGATCCGCTTGCCGTCGGGCGTGAAAAAGGGCGCGAACGAAGCGGCGTTGAGTTTGGTCACCTGACGCTTGTTCGAGCCGTCGGCGTCCATCACCCAGACCTCGAATGTCGTCGGGACGATCAGATGCTGTCCCAAAAGGTCTTTGTAGCGTTTGACCTCGGCCTCGGTCTTCGGATGCGAAGCGCGATAGACGATCTGTTTCGAGTCGGGCGAATAGAAAGCGCCGCCGTCGTAACCGACCTCGTGCGTCAGCCGCTTGACGTTCTTGCCGTCGGTGTCCATCGAATAAAGCTCCAGATCGCCGTCCCTTTCCGAAGTGAAAACGATCTTTTTGCCGTCGGGCGAGATGGTCGCCTCGGCGTCATAGCCCGGCGTTTTGGTCAGCTGTTTGACCTTTTTGCCGTTCGAGGTGGATGTAAATATATCGTAATCGGGATAGATCGCCCAGACGTAGCCCTGGGAAAAATCCGGGTTCGGCGGGCATTCCTTGTTGCCCAGATGCGTCGAAGCGTAAAGAATCTTCTTTTTGTTCTTAAAGAAATAAGAGCAGGTCGTCCGACCGTCGCCGGTCGAAACCATCTTGGTGTCCGAACCGTCGATGTTCATCGTGTAGATCTGATCGCAACCGCGTCCGTCGCGTTTCGACTGAAAGATCAACTGTTTGCCGTCAAAAGAAAAATAGGCTTCGGCGTTCTCTCCGGCGAAGGTCAACTGCCGGATATTGGCCAGATGTCGTTCGCCCTCGACCGCCAGATCGTCGCCCGGATCGGCCGAAGGGATCGGAGAGCCGAACAGACCGAACCCGTTGGTAAATGCGCCCAAAACGGCGGAAACCGACACCATCAACACAAAACTAATCGTAAATATAAATTTCATAAGTATTTTTATTGAATACTGTGTAAATTAAAAAAACTAGAGTTTAGTGATGGGTGATGGGTGAAAAGTTAAACAGATAATATCAGACAGCAGATCCGGATATTCAGACAATTAAGTTTTATCCCATCACCCATCACTCATCACCCATCACAAATTTAACAAAACTTCAGTTTTTTTTATTTACAGAGTATTGAAGCAAATTTTAATCCTGATATTAACATTTTTCCGCCGGAATGCGGGAATTAGGAAAAATGAAATTTACAGGCGAAGAATGTCTTTCAAACTAATAAAATTGCCCGATAAGGCGAAAAAGGTGAAATTTTGATGCGAGGTTTTTCGGTTCGGTTGAACGCAAATTAGTTTCGGCTCGTCGGGTTTCTGAATCCGGGACCGGATTTTTGACGAAAATGGTTTTGAAAGGAAGAAGAAAATCATGACTTTTGAAACCAAAAAAGATGTGCTCGACTGGTACGAAAAACAACCGCGGACCCTGACCGAAGAATTCATCGGCGGGATCGATTGGAGGGACGTCAAAAACCATCCGCTCGACGAAAAATTCGTACCCGTTCTGCTCTATATGCGCGATGTCGAAACGCTGACCGACGTCTATTATGAAGAACTGCGCCGGACGCCGACCGGGAAAGATCCGGTGATCGGCAAATTTATGGAGCGGTGGAGCGTCGAGGAGCAGACGCACGGCGAGTTGATCAACCGTTTCTTGAGCGAGGCCGGAGTGGAAACGCGCGAAAACTGGCGCGAACAGGTTTTCGACTCGGTGTCGAACTTTTACGCCGCATCGGCCTATCTGATCACGACTTTGACCAATCTCGTCGGCCGGAAGTTCACGGCCACTCATATGACCTTCGGGGCGATCCACGAGATGAGCACGACGCAGGGCTACCGTCGTCTGATCGAACTCGCCGACCATCCCGTTCTCAATCGGATCCTGACCGGCATCATCCGCGAAGAATCGGCCCACGCCCATTTTTACCGGAGCGTCGCCCGGATCGAACTCGAACGCTCGCCGCTGACGCGGAAACTGGCCCGTTTGATCGTCAAACATTTCTGGGCGCCGGTCGGCAGCGGGGCCAAACCCAAAAAAGATGCCGATTACACGATCGCCACGCTGTTTGCCGGGGCCGAAGGGCTGGACTGGATCGACCGGAACGTCACCCGCCGGTTGCAGACTCTTCCCGGTTTCGACGGCCTGACCAGCATCAACCGGAAAGTCGGACGGATCACGCTGGCGGAAAATGCGGCCGTTTAGAATCCGACGAGAATTTAACCAAATAAAACCGGAACGCGGATTTAACGGATGCGGGTGGGATGAAAACAGCGGGATTTTAAAAATCATTGGAAAATCCGCTTGATCCGCGTAGATCCGTCTTTATCCGTGTCCCAAATTCGCGGTTTAAAAAATCACCTCCGGACGTAGATCTTGTACGTGTAGCGAATCTCTTTTTCGCCGGGCGGCAATGTCAGATTCCACTTGATGATCGAATTCGGGTTGACCGCCTGAAGATTAAGTCCCTCGCGGGAGATGTTTCCGCCGTCGCCCGCTTCGAGGACCTCGCCGACCAGATTCCGCGTCAGGACCATCTCGACCGCCTCTTTTTTGATGTTGCGGAGTTTGATCGCTCCTTCGACCGTGATCAGATCGAAATTATACTGGCTTCCGCCGTAATTGAGCTGAACCCTTTCGCGCGAGGTCTCTTTCAGATCGTGGTCGCCGATGACCTCGGTGGCGGGCGTTACCCGCAAAATGTTTTCGCCGCCGACCGACGTAAAAGTGAGCATATCCTGACCGATCGGTTTCCATTCGCGGAAGGTCAAGGCGGGCGCGGTCGTCCAGGGCATTCCGGTCTCGTTCTTGAGCCGGAGGGCGTACCAGACCTTGCTCGAAAGTTCCTGCGTCAGAGCCTGCGAATTGGAACTGCGGGCGTATTCCAGATAGCGTTGCTGAATGTCGGGTGCGTCGTTGATCGTCCATTCGAAAACCTCTGTGGCGGGAACCGTCAGGGAAAAAAGCCGGAGGCTGGCCCGCTCTTTTTTCTTGAGCGAGAGCCGCTCGGTCCGGTACAGAAAAAGCTGTTCGGCGGAAAAGCTGGTGAGTTTCTCCTCGCCGAAAACGGTCGGCGAAGGCGTTTGGGACGAACCCGTGTCGTCCTCTCTGTTGTAAGCGACCTGCGTCGCGATGGCGTTGGAGAAAGAATCCCTCCTGTCCCGCCCGACCTGAAAATAATTGGAAACGCCCGCAAATGCCGTGTTGATCGAAAGCGGCGACATCAGGTCCTGAAAGAGAAAATGCGGGACTCCGACGACGAAATAAACCTCCGAATCTTTCAGATCGGTCAATTCGTTGATGATGTTGGCTTCGAGTTCGAGTTTGGCCTGATTGACGGGGGTTCCCTTGATCTCGACCCGGTAGGCCGGGATCCAGCGAATGCCGCGTTCGAGGGCCGCCACGCCGAGGTTGATGTTTTGCCCGTTGCGGGCGCCGTCAACATTGATCATCAGGCGGTTTTCTTTGAGCAGGACCGTTTTGTCCAGTTTCAGTTCCCCGCTGATCTCTATATTTCGGATGGTGGAAACCGGAAACAGAATCATCCCGGTTTCGGTCTTGAGGGCGATCGTCAATTCTCCCGGCTGGCGGACGTTGGAATCTGCTTCTTCAGGTTCGGGCCGCAGCAGCCGGTTTTTCCCGAGAATCTGATAAACGCCCTCGAACTGTTTGTTGTAATTGTCGGTAAAACGGATCCTTTTGCCCTCGTTGGCCAACAGCGCTTCGGCGATGGTTTCGATCGCGGCGTTTTCGCTCTTTTGGCTTTCGCCGGCCAGCAGCTGCGAAACGCGGACCTCGGGCGAGGTCGAATATCCCCAGATAGTTCCGAGCGCGCCGATCGGGATGTTGTTGGTGTAAACCCAGCCGTTTTGAGGTTGCGCTTGGCCCTCGCGGTAGGTAAAGGCATAGCCGTTCTTAAACACGGCGACGCGCTTTATTTCGGGCGAAAAAGAAGGCGCGGTCTGAGCGCTGGCCGAATGGGCGGCGAAACAAAAAATGATGAGCAGAAAGAGACGATTTTTTTTCATGGTGTTTTCTCCTTGTATTAAACAACTACGGTCATCTCAGGGAATATCCCGAAAATAAGGTTTAACACTTCGTCGCATAGAAATTCATTTGACAGAAAAACCAGGCGGGCAAAGAGGTTTCGTAAGAAAACCAGCCGCCGGCCAGTGAACATCCGCGCTTATTCCAAAACCGCTCACTGCTCACTGCTCACTGCCTCGTTGCGTCGTCGTATCAACCTTTGAAAAGAGAATGTTTGAAGATGTCATTTCTTGCGATAAAAGAGAAGAAATTTTTTAATTGCTGTGAAATAAAGATTTATGCAAGTCGGGAGGCTGCGAAGGTACAAATAAAGGACAAAAAGGGCACTATTCAGGCAGAAATATCCTATTTTTGTTTTGTAAACCGAGGCGTTTTTGATAGAATGCCTCTGCCTGAATAGCTGCAAAATATTCAGTTTTCAAACATCTAAGCCCTTGGTTCTTGCCGGAACCGGGGCTTTAATTTTTTAAAATACATCGAAATGTTGCTAACAAAAGGTCAAAAAGATCCTCTTCCGGTTCGAAAACTCACTCTATTTTGATGTTCCCCACACTTGGGGGCGGAGTCATCCACCCCAACAGCTGGCTCTTCGCATTCATCACATTTCAAAACCAATCCGCATTCTTTATGAAGTATATATTCGCCCCAAGACCAATCAGAATCCATTAGTTTTTCAAATTTACAGTTACAAATTTTCATAGAATTAATTTACATCGGAGGCTGTTCCGAAGACCTGATATCATTTGTTTTCTGAATCTTTCGGCGGGCGGCCAGTTGGTCGATCTTTGACGGCTTCAAGATCAGACTCTTTTATAACCCATTGACTTCCCACCATTTGAGCATTCAAACGCCCATCTTTAATAAGCTGATGGGTCCGCTGGCGGTTCACACCCAAGATTTCAGCGGCTTCGGTAACACTCAGTAATTTATCCTCTTTCTTTACCATACAAAGAAATTCTAATTTAATTAAAAAATATAGTCAACCATCTATGCTTTAGCTTGACAAACTATGGATAATTATCTATACTTTTCATAGTTAAGAAATTAACAACCGATCCCTTTTCAGGAGCTAAACAAATGATCAAATTAACCACGGAAAATATGCAGAACGCGATCGGTCGATCGAGGATCCTTCGCCCGAAAGTGATCTTTATCTCTGACCGGGTGTTCGAAGTTCAATCGGCCAATAACAACAACTCTTATACGGTCCGCTTTTCTCTCGGAGAGAATGGCGACAAGTTCGGCCAGTGCGAATGCAAGGCCGGACAGAGCGGCAGGTTCGTCTGTTACCACATCGCCAGCGCGGCTCAGGTCAACATCATTCGCCAATCGATGAAACGGCAAATGGCAGTTTAATCAAAGAAAAGGCTTTCCAAAACGACCAAGCCCGGAAAGCCTCTTCCATTACCCCTAAAATAAGGAGCGATTTAATTATGAATAATAACATGACAGAAAAGATCAACAAATTATCCGAAGAAGATATCCGGCTAATTCTGGAGAAGCATTTCGAGGATGTCGAAGCCCAGAAGGTGCGTCTGGAGGAAGCGCCGGAGATCGCCGAAAGGTTGATCGATTTGGTGTTTCGCCAGGAACTTCGGCCGATGGATATTTGGGAGGTTCTGGCCAGTATGTTTGACAATATGGGCAAAAGAAGCAACATCAATTGGTTTCATGGCGATTATATCCGGGCAATGGTTCCGGTGCTGATCGAAAATGTCCCGGAAGCCCACGAAATTTTCATCAACGTCATTGCCGGACTGGAAAAACATAATAAATCCATGACCAAGTCCATATGGGAGGCCAAAAACAACAGGGGACCCGGAGACGTTTTGGATTCGGACATTATTCAATAAAATGAAAAGCCTTCGGGGAACTGGTGATTCTCCGAAGGCTTTTTTTCCAATTAACCATTCCTGAAAACAAATTAACTGGAGATTGATATGAACAATTTATCACGAAACCGCGCCGAGGCTAAACGCGCTTACCTTAAACGCCAACAGGATGAAATGCTGGCTCGTTACGAAACCAGTTCCCCCGAGGAACGCTCCGCCGTCATCCGGCACATTGACGCCCTGCTTGAAGTCCTTTCCGAAGATCAGAGGGAGTTTTGGGAAACGTTCCGCGGGCGCCTTCTGGCTCTTCCGCCGGAGGAGGTTGGCTACGGGATATTAAACGCGGAGATGGTTAAATGAAAAGGGCGCGCTCGACGCGCGTCCTTTCTTCTCAAACGGCTTGCCAAGGGGAGTTTCTAAATGGGCTGAGGGAGAGGAGAATACTTTGCATATCTGACGACCGGAAAGGCAGAGTAAGAGCCGGGGCCGTAGCCCTAAAAATAAATTGGAGGAAAACAATGCTCGAAAAAATCATTGCAGAAAAGATCGGAGAGGCGATCATTGAATACGTCGCTCCGAGAATCCAAAGCCAGATTGAAGCCGCTTCCTCGGCGAAGGAGGAGGAACCGGAAAACCTGACGAAACTGGTTTACACGGAAAAAGAGGCGGCCCGCTTGCTCGGCATCGACAGCCGAACGTTGAGGAAATGGCGGCGTGATGGCGAAATTTCCTACACCTACATTCATATGCCGACGAGATTCAAAAAAGGAAAACCCCAGAACGGAGTGCCGGGCTACATGCTCCGGCATCTGACGGCATTGCTGGAAAACAGGGAGATTTTAGGGCCGGATGATCGATTCCGGAGAAGGCGATCAAACTAAAAACACCGGCAGAAAATGGAAAAGGATCAGGGCGCTCCGGCCAAAGCAACGAGAAGGAAGGGTCGCCCTTAAATAATAGAGTTTAACTTTACGGGAGGAAAAAATGTTTGAAGAAACGTTCCAAAAAATGGCCGCCGATCTGGCCGAAAAAATAAGCGAGGAGGCCGCCCGGGCGGTTCGCCGGGAAATGGGCCGGATCGAGAGAGAGAACCTTATATTCGTTTTTAACGAAAAAGAGGCGGCCGAAAAGTTAGGTGTCAGTCAATGCACATTAAAACGCCTTCGCGCCGGCGGGCGAGATCGGTCATACGTGGGGAGCGCGCTCCGACCAAATTCAACCGCGACGGCAAGCCGCAGAACGGCCGGCCCGGTTATACCCCTGAGCATATCAAAGCATATCTCATGGAAAGGGAGGTCATTCCTATCGGCCAGAGGTCGAGCGTGTTGGAGTTTAGAAAAAGGACGGCCTGAGAAAAAGGCCACCATCTTCCACAAGCGGTGGAAGATGGTGGATCTCAAATAGAGGTCAGTTTTATTTTTGGGGTCGGAGCGAACATTCCGGCCACGCCAGCGCCGATCCCCAACGCCTGAAGCCACGGATTCGGACTCTGGGGCTGATTAAGAAATGCCTGATAACGCTGGTTGGCCAGAGATGCTTTTCCTGAATTGCGGGCTTCCTGAGTCTGGATCAGGGAAGGAGTGAGAACGCCGGAAGCATAGGAATAAGCCTGATTGGCAGAATCATAAAGCTGACCTGATGCCGCCTGTTCTTTTCGAAGAGCGTTCTGGGAGCGCATCTTTTCGGCCATTTTCCCGGCCCCCTCACCCGACAGATTAAAAACCCCTCCGCCGAGTTTCTCCGCATCCTGAGACGCGGCGGCGTTCTGGTAAAGGTTCAGATAGGGCCGAAGACCCTCGATGTCCTTAACGTCTTTGCCGGAGTCCCAGTCTTTTAAGAAAGTCAGGGTGTTTTGTTCCTGCAATTGCTCTAAGGCCGTCGGTTGCCACTCTCTCGTCGCGGCATCGGCCTCTCTTTTTAATTGCGCCCGTTCGTCCTTTTTTCCTCTACTGCTCATAAAAATTTCTCCTTAAAGATGAAAAGCTGATCTTGGAAACGCAAAGTCTCCTGCGCTTTGCGTTTCCAAGATCAGCTTAGTAGTTGTTAGAAAGCTGTTTAATTTTCAACCGGCTTTAATTTACCATTTTTCCGAAAATGCTGTCCATAAAATTCCGGTTTCACAACTTCAGATCTTTGATTTTTTGCAGGACCCTTCCGTTCTTCTTTCTCCACCGTTTCTCAGCCTTTCGGCATTCCGAGCAGAACAAAACCTCGGCCCGTCGATCGAGGGGCCCAGCGGTGCAACCGCCCCAAACCGCTTCTTTTGAATTGGGGAAAAGTTTCCTTTCGGCTTCCATTAAAATTTTATCAATAATCGGCAGGCCGTAAGAAATGGAAGCTTTGCCCTTTTTAAGAGGAAGGTTATGAACTTCGCATTTTGTTTTTTCAGAATCCATAAATAAAAAGCCTGGGACCTTCTTTTCCTATCGCCAAATTCGGATTTTTGCAAATTTATTATAAAGCAGAGCTAAAGTAAATTTTCCTTTTTGGTTTAATTCTAAACCGCTTTGTTAAACGCGTTTAACAAAGCCCTTGCTTTTTTATTCATTTTGGTCGAGAATGTGGGAAATGAAAACGCTCCGCCCTGAACCGACGGAGCATTAAGCATTAATTGTTGACAATGGTGCAGCGGGTCAACCTGTTCATATTAACTACCGACCCCTAAAATTGTCAATTTCATACAAACAGACCCCAATTGGGGAGGAGATTAAGAAATATGAACGCATTCAAGGATTTTGGGGATATTTTTGGAGTATCCACGAAGCCAACCGAAACTCAAAAAAAAATTATAGAAATTTTGACGGGCCAAATTGGCCAATCCATTCAAGCCGAAAGTACAAAAAGAGCATTTGATTTGCTCCGTGAATCGCAAATAGGTTCGATCAATTCAGCCTTAGCAAAAATGTTTGGCGCTATGCCCAGACACCCTTTTTATGAGGCGCTGGAAGTTGTCCGGGAAAACCTTTCCGCAGTGAATGAGGTTCGAGAAAATCAAGCGCGAGAGATAATGAAAAGTTTTTGTGAATCCGCTTTTTCAAAAACCAACATTTTTGAACAGATCAACGATTCAAGGTTCGATATGGTTCGGAGTTTCGCAGAAACCTGTCTGGAACAGAACCGACGGCTGTTTGCTGAGTCAATGGAAAATTTTGAGCCTTTTGGAGAAACTGATCGGTCTTTGAGGTTTTTGAATGGATCAATCGAAAACCCTGATTCTCAACCCATTTTCCCTATTTACGAAACATTTGAATTGCCGGAACCGGAAGACCTAGCCCAGGCAAAGGTCGATTGGGTTCGAGAGGAAATAGTCCGGCGGAATGCTGAACTGTCGGCGGACAAAAGGTTGAGATGTTTTATTGAGTTTGGCGCCAGAGAGATTCTGATTGAGGATGATTTTAAGGTCGCCGGGGAGAATGAAATTGAATTTAATGGGTTTGACGGACAGAACTTTGTAACTGTAACCGTTCACCATTCACAAGTAAAATTATTATTTCAGATTGTGGACATTAAAACCGACGGACAGATCCACTAAACCAAAGGTTTCTGGAAGCAAACAAAAAAGGATCAAGCAGATCCTTTTTTGTGGCTTTTCGCCATAAAAGAGTGTAAGGGCGGCTAGGCGTGGGAACGTTAAAATCGATTTATTTTTACAAGAAACGAGTGGAGCGACTTGTTAATCTGATCGAATTTACGCTCACCACTTTTAAACTCTTCAGGTGAGTAGCTGTCAGTCGGAAATTCCGGACCTCCGGTGATAATTGTTTTGTAATCAATTATTGATGAGAGGATTTCATCACATATGATCACCTCATCCGGATAATCCAGCGCCTCCATAAAATCCTTTATTGAGCTAATCTCATTAGACAATAAGCGAAAACTATTAACAAATGAATAGTCAAAATCTTTAGCTGGCAAATTTGATTCGACACAGGTCCGAAAGTTATTGCGAATATCCCTAAGTTGTTTGATTGACACTTTGCACTCATCTATTACGATGCCTTTTTCGACCCTTAGATTCTCATTTTGCTTTTGGTACGCATGTTGTAAAAAGATACCGATAGCGATACCGGCCACAACATTGATCAGCGCCTCTAATCCAACCTCCGTCTTCCACGTAATATTAAAAAATTCTTTGTAAGTTGCGCCAATGGCAATTCCAAGGATCAGGGCTAAAATCATAGCCACAATCAGGCTAACAAATTCATTTTTAATAAAGTTGGGCATCTATTTCGGTTTCATATATGAAATAATTTCAGTTTCAAGATAGGGCTCATCATTTGTAATAAACTGCAGACGTCCCATCACTCGCTCAAAACCCAAATCCCGGGCCAATTCGCCGAATGATCCATCAAGAAACCCTGTACTATATCCTTCCGTCCCGTCTAAATCTACGATTAATTGTAAACCTTTTTTTTCAGCTTCCAGAAATTTAGGCATCAACATTGTCTTCAAAAACTCTTCACCTGAACTTTTCCCTTGCCATTCAAACCTTGGCCCAGGGACTCTCGCAAAATTGCCTGAAACAGAAATACTTATACTTGTGTCAGTTAGCGTCATAGTCGTCATTTTCTTACCTCCCAGTAAAAAAAGGTTCCGCTGAAGGAGTTCTTCAATAATTTATATTCTTTTCGGTCAAAGTTAACAAACACATTATTTGATATTACGACGAGATTCGTAAATTCATGTCGCGACCGGGCTTTGAAAATTCCTGGCAAGCCTCTGCCGCGATTAGCTTTGCCAGTTCGTGACTTTACTTTTCCTTTGAAAATCGCCGCCATTAGTTTCGCATTATTTCCATACTTAAAAAGAAGGGTCAATTCAGTCGCGAACTTTATTTTCAAACTCTCAATAATTCCAATGCCATTATCCAAAATGCTGAAATGGGCTATCCCTTTCTTACTATTATAATAGACGGTAGCCCACCACATTTCTGCCAATTTTTTTTCAGGATTGGCATGAAAGGTGGTGTTGTCTATGCACTCTGATAATATTCGTTGAACGTCCAACAAGCGCATCTTCCTTCCAAAAAGTTTTCGGGTTGCAAATCGAATCAATTCATTTGCTTTCTCCATGTCGGCCTCGACGCTGTTCTTCTGTCTGAACCTACCTGACGAAGGAGGCGCAATGTCTCGGTTAAAGCCAACTGCTTCTTCATTAATGCCCGACTCTTCCAATCGATCTGAAAGCCTTTCGTCATTGGGCTGTTGAATAAATACCTTTACATCCCGCGGAACTTTTTTGTCTTGAATAACTGATTGCAGGGCAATCAACGCATCGTTTGTAATTTCTTTTATGTCTGAAAGATCTACAATAACACTTTTGCCGCTGAAAACAATCATTTTTAATTCCGATAGAAAATCGATAAACGTATCCGGATCATTGACAAAGGAAAAGTTTGAAGGAGCATCAATTCGTTCGAAGTTAAAGCCTTTTTCAAAGACTGATGCCCGTTCCTTCGAGGTCCCTAGTGCATGTAATGATTTGGGATTCCTTTTTCGCGAATTCCTGAGAGCTCTTTTTTGCCTTCGGCGTTGGTACCGTTGATACTTTGGATAATTTCGAATTTTTTTCATCAGATTGTTTTGAGGCTCCAGATCAGATGATTGTTTTTACTAAACCGAATTTGTACTTCCACTTCAAATTTACATCACTTTTTTCCAAATTTGTTAAAAGGGGGAAAGAGATCACGTTCTGGGCTAATGAATATAATTCCAGAATTATTAATATTTTACTATAGACTAATGCCCCAGTAATCCTTAGTGTAAATCAGATCAAAGGAAAACATGATAAAAGCTCAATTTTCTGACAAAGATTGCCGCCCCGGAGGCTTCGGATAATCCCCCGACCGCCGCGACGGTTTCTTCAGCTTCTCCGGCCGCCGGTTCTCCCCCGGATGAAGTTTAGGAGAATAGGCCGGTATGAACTCATTTATCCGGCGGACATCCTCCCCGGTCAATCTTCCCCGAGTGTTCAAATATTCCGCCTTTTCAATTATTAGGTTTTCAAGCTCATCCCGAGCAAAGGAAAAGAGTGTCAATCGGTTCTTTTCGTAAAAATCGATCATTTCCCCGAGCGGTTTCATCCGGCCCCGGCCCGTCTTTTCCATTTCCGCCTCCTCTTTCGGCATCCGGCTGTATTCAAAGGGCAGTTCGCCTTTTCCCTGACGGGAGCGCCAGTAAAGGGAGCGCCAGGCGCGGATTTCGGCCTGAATCTCTTTTTTCTCGCCGGACGTTTTTGCCGACACCAGACGGCGTTCAGCGTCTCCGATTTGGTAACCGATCTCCAGAGAGTTTGAATATCTGGCCGTGGAGATGCCGAGGATGTCCGGCGAAGAAAGCAGAACTCCGAGATAGCCGTCCTTTGAACCGCCTTCATAGATCTGCTCGACCGAGATCGGGGTTATCAGGCTTACGGCTTCTTTTTTGGCATTGGTCGGTTCACCGATAAAGTTTGTCCCTTCGCCGACATTGATCACCGCTCCCGGCACCGGCGAGAGTTTCGACCGGACATACCGGCCCGTTCTTTTTCCCATCTTTTGAAAATCTCCCGAGGCCGCCGCCCCTACCATTTGAGCGACATACCGGATCTGCTGAACCATTCCGCCGGTAATGTCATATGAATACTGACCGATCCGGACCTTGAGGAAATCCGGATTATCCCAGTCCGTTTCAATATCAAACCCCGCCATTTTCAAAAGGCCGAACATCCCTACCATTACCCCGAGGTATTTGCCGAAATCTGAGACCACCGCTTTGCGGGCTCCCGGCGGCAATGAGTAATAAAACTTTGGATTAAGAACCTGAAAACGTGAGGCCCAGTATCTGGCCGAGAAAAACGGAATGTTGAGGAATTCTCCAGCCGACTCAAACCGGCCGAGCGAACCGCGCCCCGTCGCCAGATTGACAAATCGGGCCACCCCTTCGATCTGTTTTTGGTAGGTCTCATTATCATTGTCCGGCACCCCATTGCGCTGATTATAGGCATGAACCTCTCTGGCAAGATCGGCAAAGACATTGATTCGAAGATCGTCGAGGAAAGTCGAATAAGCCCGCTCTGACGCTCTGACGGGAAGGCTTACACCCCGGCGGGCGAGTTCCGCCGCCCGGTGTTCAAAAAATTGATCTTCGCCGAGCAGACGGGTCATGAACTGCTCTTCTCTGGCATTGACCGAACCGTCTCCGAGCGAGGAGAGATAAAGCCCGCTTTTCTCTGCCATCTCGCGGAAAGGATGATTTTCAAGCCCCTCGATAAAACGGCGGTGAAACCGAGTGGAAAGGAGAGAGCCGATCTGTTTGATAAATGATCTGGTCGCGATGATGGGGTGGGGAATAGCGGAAATAAGACCCTGACGGCCGGCCGCCGATAGATCGACTGCGGCCCTGATCGCCTTCGGCATATTGGTCAGATCGATCAGAAAATCGCCGAAGGTCATTTTACCCCCGGCGGGCGGTTTTGAATAAAGGACCTCGGATTTGACCATTTGCCGATCGCTTTCCGGTCCGTCCTTCAATTTATGGTCGATGTAGTAATTTTCCGCCGACGACAATTGCCGGGACAATTCTTTTTCCGGTGGCAGTTTGAGATCATCCTGAACTATTTGTCCGGATGTTCTTTCTTTTGTTCGAGGAGTTTGGCTCGCTCCTCGACCTTCTTGAGAAGTCTCTCCTTCTCCGAATCGCTCAACCGCTCGCTGAGGTGTCGGAGTTCGTTGTCCGCCATCTCCTCTGTTATTTTGCTCTCTTTTTTTTCTGACATAGTTTTTAGCTGTTTGGGAAATATTTTCTAAGGCTCTCCTAATCTCCTCAATTGTTTTTCCGGATGAAAGAAGAGAATCCGTCCAAAGATCCTGAAGGGTCTCCACTTCCTCGGGCGTCAGTTCCAACTCTTCCGGAGCATCATCCCGCCAAATCTTAGCACCCACTTCGATGGCAAGCAAATCTATGCCGGCTCCTTTGTATGCGCCTCTGGCCAGATGTCTCATCGCCTTTCTGCCGATCTTGTTTGCGGGGAAGACCGCCTTGGAAATGGCGTGCTGGAGCCCAATCCGGTAATCGCTCCGATGGGCCATTTCTTCCTGAACGGCAACGATCAACCCCTTCGGGTTTTTCTTATTCCCGGCGAGATGAACCGCGTCCCGGTGGGGATTGTCGATCGCTTTTTTAAGCTGATTGATAAACCCCTCGGCCTTGATCCTGGTATCGAGATCATAAGATCCCCGATCACCGAGCACCCCGAACCGCAATGCGTCAAAAACCCGTTCAGCGTGCTTCGGATTTAAATAACTGCCGTAAAAGATCGGAGCATCAGGATTATGAAAGGCAATCCGGTGAGCCCGCCGAATGAGTTCGCTTCCAGGCGGATTGGTAACGATTATGCCGTCCGGATGAACGGCCGCTTCTGCTTCTTTTACCAGCGACCTTTCGGACTCTCCGGCCTCAAATTGAGAATTAAGGTCCTTAAACAAAGATCTCTCCGACCTTCCTGCAGGAAGGTCTTCGGCCGGTTTGATCTCCGGTGTTATATATCGGGGTTTGTTTAGTGATTCCGGCTTTTCGCTTCCTCGATCGTGAAGATATGAATCTCCAGCTTTCTCCAATCCTTTTGCGGTTTCTCCAGTTCGGGGAAGATCCCCGCCACGTCCGAGAGAAAATTGTCTCGGTCGTACTCCGGAGATTCGATCAGTTTCTGTCTGAGAGAGGGGATTGTCAAGATTCTGATCAATCTCTGACCGGGCCTCTCCGCCTCCGAGCGGGATGTCTTCAACCTCGCCGGTCTTCGAAGAAAAAGCGATTCGGTCAAATTTGATCTTCTGCCCTTCAAGATCAGCCCGGCCCGCATACTTTTCACCCGTCCCGAGTTTTACATATGCCAAAGTTACGTGCGGCACATATTTCGGATGAGTGTCCGTAACGCGTGTGCCTTCCGAGATCAATTTATTGAGCCGATGAAGTTCGGGTGATTTGACATCAACTTTGACGACATCGTAAGGGGTTTCGGGCCCGCCCGGGAAGATCGAGGTTTTTCCCAGAGTCGCTTCAAAAGGTTTCTCGCCTCCTAAGATCTGTCTGACTTCTGCCGGATTCTCGGTATGAAGTCCGTATTTGACAGTGATATGAGGATTATCTTCCCGACCGAAAGAAGGATCCTTGGGATCGGTGTAGATATCCTCTTCTTTGATAAGGTCTTTGCCGAGATCAAGAATCTGTCGGCTTTCTTCGGCCGGCAGATCGACCTGGGTTGATGAGAACTTATGGACATTTTCGTTTTCGGTCTTCGGGGTCGGTTCGGCGATTTGATCCGAAGGGCTTTCTTTTGCTTCCAGCCGGTTCCTGATTTCCGCCGGAGGTCCGCTTCGATCGAGAGGGTTAAAAGGATCCTCAGATTCAGCTGGCTGGACCTCCGTCGCCGACCCTGGCTCCGCTTCCGGTTTCGCCCCGAGCAGTTTTGTCTCCGGGACCGCATCGGTCTTCGAACCGGAGAAAGGTTCTCGAATCGGCGAGGTATCCCCGACAGCGCGGTAAACCCCGTCCGCCCCCTTTTCGGTCTCTACGCGATCGGTAACGAATTCGGCTTCAACCGCTTCATTCGGAACATTTCCTTTTAACAATTTGACTTCGCCCGACGGCGTAACTTCAACATCGGCCACCCGTCCGCCTCGCGAGAACCGAAAGACCTTGCCCGCCAGATCCGCGATCTTGCCGTAGGAGCGGCCCTGCATTACCAGATCAAACAGGGAGAGCATTATGGCTGATTTGAAAGCCTCGTCCGTGTCGGCCCCGGATGCTTTTTCGAGAGCAAAGGTTCCCGAACCGATCGTTCCGATGCGCGTCCCGGCTCCGAATAGTTTTGAAACCAGAGTTCTTCGGGCCACCGGGTCGGAATAAATGTGGTCAAGCATTCCGGCCTCGACCTTTGCAATATCTCCGGGGGGAAGAAGTTTCGAGAGAACGCCTTTTTCGACCATTCGGGCAAGGCGACCGGACCCGTTCAGGATTCCGCCGAGCATTGCTCCTTTCAGAGCCTCGCCGCCGACCTCCGTGATCGGTTTACCCTGTCCCGATGCCTGAGCCGCCGAATCAAAGCCGAATACAACTACAGCACCGATCGGCAATGTGCTCATAGCGGCGTATTTCGGAACATCGACCGTTGCCTGCCCGACGATCTCCCCGACATCTCCAAGCCAGTCCTTTTGTTTCGCCGCAGTTGCAAAGAGCATTGTGCCGGTCCCGAGTTTGGACATTTCCGTGTAAGCGGCATCTTCAACGAGTCCCATCGCGGCCAATGGACGGGCGACGCCCGCGACCAGATAAGACAGTCCTCCGAGCGCCTTATAAATACCGACGGCGACATCGGGCCCCATCTGTCCGGCGAGTTCCGGGTTTTGTCTGAAATACTCGCCCCGTTTGACGTAATCGCGGGCCTCTTCTTCGGACAGGGTGATGGATTTCAGTCTTTGAAATTCCCCCTCGATGTCCTTATCCGTGGTTGTAAATCCCGGAAGAAACGCCCCCTTTGAAACATTCTCTTTTGCCTGCGCCCTTAATTCGTCATCGGTCGGGGTAAGTCGCCGGTCGGGTTCTTTGATCTCTTTAAGAGCGCGCAGATCCTGTTCGGGAGCGCGGCGGAAAGCGTATTCTCTGACCCCGGCGGCCCCGCCTTTGTTATAGGCTTCGACCGCTTCACGAACGCGGGCGAACACGGGTTGGTCGGGAGGTTTATAGGTTCCGTCCTTGTAATAAGCGTCAATGTCGGCCTGAGTCGCCGCTAAATCAACGGGTTCGATCAGGTTCTTTCCGGTCGCGTCCCGGTATGCTTTGGCCGCTTCAAAGATGTTCGGGCCGTAGGATTTGACCAGAACATCATTAACCACCTGCCCGGCGGTCGGTTTTTCCTTGTATTGACCGGAAAACGAGATATTTCCGATAACCTCTTTTTTGTATGCGTCCGGGGAGGCGGGAGCATAAGCCTTTGGATTCGAGGTAAAGACGTTCGGTTCCTGCTGTTGGGTTTGAGAAACCTTCGGAGCATTCACCTCGGCTGATGCGGTAACTTTTGCGTCCGGCGTCGCTTCGACCACTTTTTGAAACTGTTCGGGCGACATCGGCTCTTTACCCTGTGAGCGGACAAAAGAAGCATAAGTTTTATAATCGTCGGCGGTCGGTGCAGAGGCCGGAGCGCTGCCCTTGACAGTCGCGGTTTGCTCTATCGGAGTCTGAACGACCTCAACATCTGAAATGGTCGGCCCCTTCGGATAGGTGTCCGGCTCGGCATCTTTTGGAATCCAGGTGATCTGCCCGGTCGGGTCGGTTTCGTACTGCCTCTCGCGGGCGGCCTGCTCGGTCGGCATCAATCTTTGGTTGACATTGCCTCCGAACTCGGAGCGGTCCCGGGCGGCCTGATCCTCGGCGGATTGCCGGGTCGTAACAACCGAAGTCGAGTATTCCCGACCGTCCGGCGTTTCGGTCCGAAGTGCCATGCCTTTTGAGGTGTCGGTAACGGGATCGACCTTGCCGATTAAAGATTCAAAGCCGTTTTGATCGACAAAAGCTGAGATTTCGGCCGGAGAGCGAAGCCCCAAAGCGGCGGCCTTTTGATTGTTGACCAGAAGGACTCCGCCTCCGGAGGCCGGGATCTTGGTAAAAAACTGATCATCGGGCGGCATTTTGGCGCTTCGCTCGGGTTCGGTTAAAAGAACTCCGGCTCTCGGACTCTGGGGATCAAGAGCGGAGCGGATCTGACTGGCAATGGTAAAGTCGGATTCGGGAACGGGTCTGTTTTCGGCCGTCACTGCCGGAACATTTCCGGCAGTCGCCGCCATTCCTTCAGATGTTGGAGCAGTACCCGCCGCACCTTTCAGACCCTGTTTTTCAAGCGGGTAGATGGAAACTTCCGGCAACTTGTTCGGGTCGATCGAATACTCCGATGCGGCTTCATCCGCAGGCATCGGGGAAGATCCCTTTATCTCTCCGAGCGGGGAGCGGTCGAAAAGGTCTGAGGTCAACCCGTCGAATATCTTCAGAACATGGTCTCGGGTCGTGATCGAACCGTCCGAGGTCATCGGCAAACCATAGCCGCCCCGTTTCAGATCCTTGAGAACATTATTCGGATTCGTGTGATATCCGGCCACCGACATCATCCAGGCGTGTTTTTCGTTTTCGGCGAAAGAGCGGAATTTTTTGTAATTATCCCTGAGGATGCGAAGCCCGCCTTCGGCCGCTTTAAGGGGTTCCGCCCGAAGTTCATCAGGATCATATCCGAGCCCGCGGGCCGTCGCCGGCATTATCTGCCATGCGCTAAAGGCCCCTTTCGGAGATACGGCCGCGTCATCATCGCCGGATTCCTGGCCGAGCATCCGGGTATAAACCGAGCGGGGGACGCCGTAACGCCGGGCAATTTGGTCAACTGCTTCCGTGAATGAAAATCGATCTGGTTCGTGTCCGTCCATTTTACTGTCTGATTATCCGCTCGATGTCGGATTGGTTGTAGGTCCGCTTTCGCCTTTGGTTTCGTTTTGAAGACGGGGTGAAGACCTTTGGTTTCGGGGTTTGAAGAACGGCTTCCGATTCGATGATCTTGCCCTCATATTCGGCCCGTTGTTTTTCAAGGCTCTGGCGGGTTTTTTGAAGATCCGACACGTCGTAACTGCCCTGATACCGCTCTATCTGGGCGTTGACTTCGGCAATGGATCTATCGAGCCGTTCGATTATTTTTTGGTGGCTTTTGATCTGGGCGCGGGCCTTTCGCTGAGCGGTTTCCCATTCCCGAACGGATTTGAAATTGCTCTCTTCTCGCCGGTCCCGCTCGCCCTCTTCTTTTTCTCTTTTCCGGCGCTCGATCTCGGCGGCCCGGGCTTCGGCCGCGGCCTTATCCTTTTGGGAGCGATATGCAAAATCGGCGGCCGTTTGGGGAAGCATCGGAACGCTCACCTCAGTCCCGTCCGGATTCTTTTGGGTAACATTAACCGGGACTTTGACCCTTTCGGTCGGAAGATTGGTTTCCTCCCAGGGGTGCTGGCCTTTTTGCGGGCGCTCGAAAATGTCGCCCTCGATCGGCACGCGGTCAAACCGGCGGGCATCATATGGCGGGACATCATAACCTGATTCTTTCAATCTGGCCGACTCCTCCTCGGTTACCATATCGTCGGCCAGGATCGCATCGTAAAGCGGTTTGTTTTTCAGCCGGAGGTTTTCCAAAGCCCTGGCTCCGATGGCCTGTTCGTCCATCCGGGCTTTACGTTCGGCCTGGGCCATATTTGATTGGAACTGCTCGGCTTGTCTCTGCTGGTTGGCCTGCGGAACCAGTCGGGCCAGATTCTCATTATCCCCTTGTTGCTCCATAAAGTTTCTGTTCGTTCCGGCCCGAACCGCTCCGGCGGCCCCGCCGATCAGGTTTCCGGTCTGTCCGAGGCCCTGCAAGAAACCGATCACCGATGAGACGACCTTATCCCCGACCGACCAGTTTTTATCTCTGTCTTTTCCTCGCTCCTTTTCCAGAACATACCCCGGTTTCATCCTTGAAGAGGTTTCCCCGGTTTCGGGATTGCGGTAGATGGCCTTTGAATAATCCTTGGCGTAAATGTCATTGATCTGATTCTGGGTCATCTGGGAAGCCGGTAATTGAGGAGCGATTCCCTCAGCCTCTCCCGTGGGCATCTCCGGCACTCCGGCTTCAAACGCTCCTTCGGTCGAAGCAAATGGAGAGATTCGGACATCTGACGAGGCAGGCGGTGCTGGAGCAACAGAACGCGCCTGCGGAGCGATTCCGCGTCGGTTGTAATCCGGCGGCGCGGGCGGCGCAGGGCTTCCCGCAGGGGCGATCTGAGAGAGGGCGTCCGGAGGGGTCTGCTGCGGAGCGATCATGTTGCCGGAGGAACGCGAAGGGGCCGGCTCCAGAGGCTGGGGCGTGATGTTCATCGACACGCCCGAACCCTCTGATTTGACAGTTTGATCCGCCGGGGGATCGTTTATCACCGGAGCGATCGGGTCCATCATGTCCGACCCCCTAGAAGAATACGCCTCGCCGAGCCTTTTGCCGTTAAAGGTTACGACCTCTTCGGGGTCGGGGGTTGGAGGAAAAAAGAGCCGCTGTATCATACCGTCGAGATCGAGTTTTACTGTCATAAAGGTTTAAGTGAAAAAAACCGGCCTTCAAAACGCAAAGTCTGATCAGACTTTGCGTTTTCTAAGGCCGGTTTAGCAAATAAATGTTAATAGATTGGTAAATGGAAAACCGATTCTTGCTTACAAAAAACTGGGCTTCATTTTACAGGAAAAAGAGAGCGAATGAAAGGGTTTTAATGCCGGGGCTTTTCGGAAGATCGGTTGCCTCGGTTGCCGCCCGGCGGCTTTATCCGATCATTGTTATGAGGTTTCAATGTTTCCATGGGGTATCGGCGCAGGCAAATCAATCCATAGGGTAATTCTTATTCCATAGGGTATTCAAATAGGTTGGGGCCGAGGGGTTTATCAATCAACCGGGTTCGAGAGGTTTTTTGACCATTTTTAGACGTCAAAAAAAATGATCTCTATGAGGTATTCAAACCAATCCGGGAGACTGTTCTGCCAGCGCAATGGGGTGCCGGACAATGATAATCATATTTGGAGCGAGTGTTTAATGATCGAACAGGAGATCAATTATCACTCGTTCGGGATGTTTTTCAACAGCTTCCAAAAGGTAAGGTTTAGTAAGGTTTTCCGAGGCTATTTCCTTGACAGTTTTTTTTGCTGTAATCATTCTTTTTGCTGGGCTTGACTGATGCAAGAGCATGACAAGAAGCCCGAACCAGTTAGAGCCTTAATTTACGAGTTCCGAAACCTTTTGAACATCAACGCGTGCCTTTTGAGCAAAGACCCTGATGACCTCCTCTTTGTCAAACTCGGGATGCTCGGTCAGGTATTCTCTAATCACCCCGGCCACCTTGAAAATGATGTCTTCATTGGCCGAATTATTTTGCTGGTACCGTCCCTCCACTCGGGCGATTTTATCAAGGACAGTATCGACCGCATTTATTGCATTAAGGGCAAACTGCCGGATATCGACGTGTTTTGCAATGGTGCGTTTGGGTTCTAAATGGCCATCTTCGGCGACCCTTTCCAGAAGGGTTGAGAGAAGGTCCCGTTTTTTCTTCGGATTTCCTTTTGGAGTCAGGTCCTGCCAGTCTTCATAAACGACCTCGATCTCATCCGAGCGCGGAATTAGAACCAGTTCGCCGGTCTCCGGGTCTGAAAGATATTCGCGGGCGGCCATTCTTAAATCTTTGGCCAGTTGAAGCTGCTCCCGGATCTCCTCGTAATGATCGATCGCGTTTTCGATTTTCTCGGCCCGGATCAAAGCCCGGATCTCCAATTTCAAACAGTTCTCAACGTGCCGGCCGACACTCGATTTTGACAGGCCGAACTGTCCCGCAATGTCCCGCAAAGAACCTCCTTTTCCGATCAGGGAATTAACCGTTTTAATTCGTTCATGAGAACAAACGGAACATTTCCGCCCCCTTGGATTCGCTGGTTTTTTCGCCCTTTTTGCCATTTTTTTCACCTTTAATGTCCCCGGCCGCCGTCCGAATTCTGTCTGTAGAAATTGCTTCGCTCGTAAAGATCATCCTGAATGTTTTTCAAGGTTTGGCTGTCGGTAATATTTGTTTTCAATATCTGGGCGAAAACCGTCAGCATTTCGTTCCATTGCTCCTGCGTGTAAATTTCCTGAGCCTCTTTTCGCACTTTGGAAAGTGTTTCCGATAATTTCCTCTGGGATTCGTGAACCGATTGAATGTCCCGGAAAAGAAACGACTGGTTTAATCCTTCATCGACGATAAATTTGATCATCCCGAAGGCTTTTGATTGTCCGGCGGCGCGGTTTGCCGGATCCGGATCATGAGTAGCATCGTTGTAATCGGACACCGCTTTTTTGAGTTTTATCCATGCTTCGGTGGATTCTTCGGTCGAGAGTTTTTCCAGCAACCGGGTTTCGAGCAGTTTTTGGATCTCGATCGATTGCTCGAGATTGTCGATAAAATCTCCGAGTAGATTTTCGAGCTGAGCGGAAAAGTTTGAAGGCAGGTAGGCATACTTCGAGTTTTTACCGTGTTTGAAATTCGGGCTCGCAAATCCTTTCGGAGTTTTCCCGCCGTGTTTGTTGCATTTTCCGTTTGGCATTGCCACAGCGCGACATTGCTGGCCGGTCCTTTTTGCTTTTGCATTGCATTTGGGCGCGTCTTTTAATCCCATATTTCCTCCTCAATGATTTCGGCCTCCAAAACGAACAGATCATCGTTTTGATAGTGTTGTGCTTTGCAACGCGGGCAGGTCCAGACAATAAGAGCCACCGGCCCGCCCGGCTTCCCCGGTTCCTCCGGAACAAATCTGATCAGATCCTCCGGTTCGACCGAACGCTTGCAGTTCAGGCAATCCAATCTCGTAAATTTTGTGATCCGGTCATAACCGACACCCTCGAACTGGGGCAGTTCGCATCGGGGGCATACGAGATACTCCTTTTCGGGTCGCGGCCGGTCCCTCGTTCCGCAATAAGCGCAAGAATAGTTTTCATCAATTTTCCGGTTATGTTCGAACATGTTCCGCGCCTCCAGTTCGGTCATATTTGACCACTTTTACATTGATCCCGCACTGCTTTTTCATCAGCTCTATTTTTCTCAGATTGTCCTCAGATTGAATTTTGCGGGCGTCCTCAAGCACGATCCCCCCTTTATCCTGGTAAATGAATGTCGGGCAGTACCGGAGAGTGTCGCATCCATCACGAAGCCGGTAAGAAACTCCGGCCGGGCCAGCCACCAGAAGAGAGTGGATCTCGCCCCGATTTGCTTTGATCCTCAGCTCAATGTACCGGCGCTTTTCAGCATCGGAAGGGAAGCGGTAGCCGTCGATCGAAAGATCACCATCTTTGATCTCCAGGCGAATGCCGCGCCGGGCCGACTGGTCAAGCCGAAGGCCGAGAGATTCCAGAAATTCATTGGTCGTTTTCAAAGTTGTTTTCATCTTTTACCTCTTCAGGTATTTCACTTTTTTCCTGAGAAACCTTGATGCTCCCGCAACCCATCGGACAAAACCATAACGTACCGTTTTCGACCAGCTTCATCTCTAAATTGCAGTTTGAACATGTTCGAAGGTGCTCAGATGTGACGCCTTGAGCATCTTCGGTTAAATTGTTGGTATAACTTGTTTTATTTGTATTATTTAGTTGAAGATGCTCACCTTGTTTCTTTTGAGCATCTTCGGGAGCATCTTCGGGGAGTTGCCAAAACCATTTTCCGTTCTGTGAAGCGTCTTTAATGCTCTGGATATTAAGAGCGGTTTTTGCTCTTCGGAGTGTTGCGTCGGAAATTCCGCACTGTCTTGCGTCTGCCTGAATGTCTTTGGTAGGCTGCCTCCCCTTATTTAAGGTTTCCTGAAGAAAAGACATTGCATCCTGCTTCTCGCTGGTTTCCTCAGAGGTTTCCGGACGGATCGAAGAGAGAACTGTTTTTGCTGTCAGGTCGCTTTCTCCGGTCCAGTGAAATTTCCCGTCGGCGATCTTATATCCTATTGCTTTCTCAGAAATAGGGGCCAGATTGTTTTTTGTTTGAATAATCGCCCGCTGGCTTTCATTCTCCGGATTCTTTCCGACCAGCAAGACCGATCGCGCCGATGCTCGCCAGCCGATTCCGTTCAATCCGGCGTTGCGGGCATCTCCGAAGCCTTTTGATTTTCCGATGTGGCGGATTCCGAGGATCGAACACTCGAAAGTTTCAGCCAGGCGCTTCAGTTCATCTGTAACTGAACGGATCTCGCTGTCCCGGTCGAGATTAATCCTCCCTGTGTAAGAGAAAAGCGGATCTATTATGATCAGTTTTGGCTCGAATTCCGCAAGAAGCATTTTGAGCCGGACAATTCCTTCAGGATTTAAAGCAAAAGGCTCTTCGCAGCCGATTATTCGTTCGCAGGGGGCATCCATTGATTCGAGCCGAGGCTTGAGCACATAAGAAAGAGAATCTTCGGCCGAGATCAACACTACATTTGATGGTTCGATGTGTTCTTCTTTCGGAACGAGAGGCAAACCCTTCCCCGCAGCAACACCGCAGGCGATGGCGCAACTGACAAATGTTTTCCCGATCCCCTCCTCGCCTTCGAACAGGTTGAAGGTGCCGAGGGCAATAAACGGAGGCCAGAGCCATTTGACTAGTTTGGCCTCGATTTCCGAGAATCTGGTCGCCCGAAGCGGTTTGAGATTTTTCTGGGGGGATTCTCCCCCAGACTCCGAACCGTTCAGCTGGGGCGAGTTTTCAGCTATCGCTTTCTCAAAGGCGCTACTTATTGCCATGAAACCTCCTTCAAAACAGATTTTCTGCGGGACCGAAGGAGAAAAGGGCGTTCGTCGCCTGGGTGGCGAAAAACCCTCAAACCCACAGCCATACCGTTTCGGAGAACCGGCATCAAAAACCCTCGTTTTGAAAAATGGTCCTCAATATCGATTCGGACAGCCGAAATCTGGCCAGATCCTTCGGGATTCCGAGCGTGAATTTCAACGAAACCCTCACAGGCCAGAAGAGTCTTCCGGCCGAACCGCTTTTCCAATTCCGTACAAACCAGCGCGTTCAAAATCCAGTTTGGAGCAGGCACAATGCGCCCATCGAAGGTCAAATCAGCGCGACCTTGTTTTTTCAACCGGCGGTAAAGCTCGATCGGAATAGTCCGGCGAACCTCCCAATCCGGAAAAAAACCAAACTCAACCTGATGAAATATTTCGGTTTCGATCTGGACAGCGTTCGGAATTTTCCCTTTCGTCTCATGTCGAAAAACACCCGGCAACGAGCGACCGGTTGCGCACGAATAAATCCGAGGGTCAGCCAATAAATCCAGGAGCGTTATATAAATTGCCGAGCTATACATGACGTCCTCCTGTTTTACCCCATTTCGACCGAAATTGCGGAAATTCCCGGACTACAACACCTTGCAGGCAATCGATGGTTACTGCATCGACTGCAAACCTCAGATAGTCAAAGCCACAATTTCGACATTGCAAACGGGCGAGTTTTTTAATAAAATCAGAAACGTCGAGTCGCTGATTTACACCATTTTCGTGAATTGAGTGATTATTTAGAAAACCGTTTCCGATTGAGCCCGGGCGGTTTTTTATTTTGCCCTTTGATGGTTTTGGTTTCATGATATTTCCTCCAGGGGCTAGGGATTCGGCGTTCCCGCCGAACACAGTTGATTCCGACGCGCAAACCGATTTCGCGCGCATACATTGAACTTAATTTTGGGAGTTAATTGTCTGGACTTCGGCGGCGATCTCGTTTTGAGTTTTTCGTCGTCCCGCTTTCAGCCAGTCCGTAAGATCTTTTCGAGAAAAATACAGGCGTTTTCCGCGTTTTGAATGGGGAAGCCTCCGCCTGGAGCAGAGACTGTAAATCGTCGGTTTTGCCAACCCGGTCAGACTCATTGCCAAATCAATTCCGCCGATTTCGTCGGCATCCGATTGCACCGAGTTGATTTTATTTTCAACAAAAAATTCCTCAAGTTCTGCTCGAATCGCTTTTCGAATGTCGTTTTGCGTTAATTGCTGGATTGTTATCAGGTCCACTACGATTACCTCACATTTTGATTTTTTATGTGGTGATCGTAATCGATGGTTTGCGGTAGGTATATGAATTATCCTTGCGATTTTTGGTGGGAGATAATTCCGAGATCTAACCCCTTACCGGTAGGTCGTATTCTTTGAATTTTTCAAACGCTTTTCCTAATGTGCTTAAATCCCGGGAATTAGGATCTTGTTGCGATATTTCATCAAGAATTTGCTCCTTACTCCATCCTTGAACTGTCCACCGAACCAGCCATTTGACTGTTGAATAATCTATCGGTTTTGTTACTTTTATCTTCTTATCCAAACCCAGGTCTCGGTAAGCTATATCGAAGTATTTCTCCATTTTTTCTCGAAAATATTCAGTAACTCTTTGCTCATATTCTTCTTTATCCTCTTCACCTGCCCGCCAACCTCTTACCCTGAATTCAAAAATATGAGCCTCTAAACAGCGAAATCCCTTGAGCCCGACTTCAAGTTCTTCCGCCGTTTCAACCACCCTTTTGGCATGTAAAGATGGCATTGGGGCGAAGTCGGGGGGCGAAAGAGTAGGCCCCAGTAAATGACTTTCCGCATCACAAAACTGCCAGAGAAAATAATAGGTGTATTCTATAATCCAATCTTTTTCTAGGAAGTGCTTTTTAGCCCAATTAAGCAGACCAAGTTGCAAGTAAGTAAAATTTTTCACGATCATTCCTTTGTCTGTTGCTGTTTCTTGAAAGGCTTTTATTATTTTTTGTTTAGTTTCTTCAATGTTGATTTTTTGGCGGTCTAAAAAAAAACTTAACGATTCATCCAGCAAGTCTTCATTGACTAAGTCCTCGTTGACACCATTTTCATCTAATGAAATGAGCAGATTCTGAAGCTTACCCCAATAAAAAGAATAATCATCGCCAAAAGGTTCATTTTCTAGCTCGAAATAGTCATCTAACAATTCACCTTGTAATTCGTCAAAGACTTGCAGATAGTTTCCATTAGATTTACCTATTAAGAAATCGAATTGCGGAGTAAACTGTTTTAGTTCTTCAATAATTTCAGGACAAAGTTGCCGGACATGTTCCATAAAGTGTTGCTGATAAAGGGCGAAGACATGGTCAACATCTTTATACTTGCCGGTTGGAATTTTAAGTTGTTCATCATCAAATTTTTGAAGGTGGTCATTAATCCATTTTTCCTCATCAATATCGATGATTTCTTTAAGCCCCTCCAGATCTGTTGCAAAATCATTCATTAATTTCTGCAAATGGTTTTGAAATTCTTTTCGCAATTCGTCGATCTTTGTCTGCCGCTTCTGTTCCATTTCAGCTCTACTTATTTTCTTTGGCATTTCGGACTCACTATTTCAATTTAATTCTATTGGCGGCCTCCCGCTTTTTCTCGTCAACTATTTTTGCGTAGATCTCAGTTGTCCGAAGATCCTTATGACCGAGCATTTTTGAAACCGTGTAAATGCCGGTGCCGGCCGCAAGCTGCAACACCGCGAAGGTGTGCCGGAAGATGTGAAAGGTAATGGTTTTGTCGATCCCGGCCAGATCCGCCCAGTCCTGAAAATGTTCTATATGATATTTGGAAATCCCCCGGAAAACCTTCTCGTCCCTTCCAGCGCGTTTACCCAATAGTTCGAAGGCTTCCGGAGAGATCGGCAGGGTTTCATTGCTTTGGGTTTTCTGTTGGCGGAACCTGATAAAGTGGCCGCGGTCCCGGCTGAAATGAACCTCGCTCCAGGTCAGTTTCAAAATGTCCGATCGGCGCAAACCGGTCAGGGCAGAAAAAAGAGCGGCCCGCTTCAAAGTCTCGAATCTGAACGGCGCGGCGTGCAATTTCTTTAATTCCTCAAGGGTAAGGAATTCTCTTTGCACTTCGGTCTCGGGGATATTTTCGACGTTTTCCATCGGGTTTTCCCTGAAAAGTTTTTGCCGGGCGGCCGACTGACAAACCGATCGAAACTTTTTGAAATACCCGGACGCGGTGTTTTGGGCGAGATCCGCATCAAGAAGATAATCCCTGAATTCATTACAAAACCTTTCCGTAACGTCTCCGAACCGGCAGGCATCTTCGGTAAATTCCTTGAGATGATGGAGCGCCGCCCGCCAGAAATTATGAGTGCTCCGGGATTTTCGCTTTTTCGATTCGACAACCTTTTCGAAAAAATCAATAAAGTCCTTCCGGGAACTATTCATCAGGAAGCCGTAGTCGCCGACCTGCACCTCCAGTTGACGTTTGGCCCGGATGGTTTCGGCCAGCATGCGCGTTTCTTTGTTGTGGTCTCTTTGGAGTTCGGTGCCGGGCCGGGCGTAAAGGTAGAGCTTTAAGAACTGGCGCCTGGTCTCTTTTTTGGTTTCCGGATGTTTGATCGGCGGATAAAAATCAAGGTAAAGACTCAATTGCCCGCCAACCAATTTCTTTTCCCTTAAAAAGACTTTGGTCATAGGATTTTGGGTAAAAGATACAACAGGGGTACAAAAAAACACAAACTATTTATAAAAATTCATAAATAAAAATAAAACCAAAAAATATAACACCAGTATTTTCAAAGGTTTAGTTGATTGTCTTTTGTTTTCTTTTTGGCTTGATTATTGACCCGTTATTTCTTGCGATAAAATTCCACGCCTTCTTTCATTTCGACGGCGAGGCGGCCCTCGGATTCGGCGTAATCGAGATGGGCGATCGCTTCCGATACGGCCAGAAAGCGGTGGACGTCGCGCGCGTCGGCGGCGTTCGGGAATAGTTTTTGAGCGACATCGAAGGCGGTCGAGCCGGTTTTTTCGACCAGCGAGATGACCCGTTTTTGCCTCTCGTCGATGGCCCGCAGGTAGCGGTTGAAGATCTCCTCGAAATCCGTCACCGGTTCGCCGTGTCCGCCGTACACAATCGTCGGCGAAAAAGAGCGGAGACGGGCCAGGGAAACCAGATATTCGGCCAGCGATCTGAAACGCTTTCGCCCGTCAAGCGGGTCGGGCGAAACGATCGGGTTGGGCGTGATCCGTTTGAGGACGCAGTCGCCGCAGACCAATGTGCGGTCCGCTTCGCGCAGAAACGAACAGCTTCCCGGCGTGTGGCCGGGCGTGTGCAGGACCTTCAGAACGCCGCGTTCGAATTCGAGTTCCATCTCGTCTTCGAGGGCGGAAAATTCGTTTTCTTCCAAAGCGTCGGTCAAAAGAGAAACCTCCCGATAAACCTCCTGGATCTGGCCGTGAACTTCCGGGGGAACGCCGGCGCGGACCATCAACTGCTGATGCTCGCGGCGCGACAGACGCCCGAACAGATGCCCTGTTTCCCACGGGTGAACGAGGATCTCGGCGTTTTTGGCCTCATCGCGGACCTGCCGCGCCAGACCGCAGTGATCCTCGTGGGCGTGCGTTAAAACGATCCGTCTGACATCGGCGAACCTGACGCCGCAACGGCCGAGTTTTTCCCGCAGGGCGGCGGCCGCCTCCGGAGTCTTCGGCCCGACATCGATCAGCGTCAGCGGGTCCTCCCTGATCAGATAAACATTGACGTCGCCGACGTAGAAGGGGGTTGGGATGGAAAGGGAAAGGATATTCATTTGGGGTTTTAGATTTTGGATTTCGGGTTTTTTGCGTTTCGCATTTCAGGTAAAAAGTTATAATAACTTTAATTAGCGTAGAATGAGAAATGACTCGAAAATCCAGTATTGGGAAGAATGAAAAACAAATCCAAAATCCGAAATCCAAAATCCGAAATCGTAGTGGTTGGCGCGGGGCCGGCCGGGGCTTCGCTGGCCATCCGGCTTGTGCGGGAAGGTTTCCGGGTGAGGTTGATCGAACGGGAAAAATTTCCGCGCCACAAACTTTGCGGGGAGTTCATCTCGCCCGAATGTCTCAGGCATTTCGGCGATCTGGGAGTTTTGGATGAGATGCTGGCGGTCGGCGGAGACCGGATCGCCGAAACCGTTTTTTACGAGCCCGGAGGCAGGAGCGTTTCCGTCGCCAGCCAATGGTTCGGAGGCGAGGCCCGGAGCGCCCTTTCGATCAGCCGGTCGGAGATGGATCTGCGGCTTCTGGAACGCGCCCGCGCCCTCGGGGTCGAGGTTCTGGAGGAAACCCAGGTCGTCGATCTGCTGACGGACAAAGGAGAGGTTTGCGGCGTGCGAGTTCGGAACGGTTTGGGGGAAATCACGGAAATCAGTGCCGATCTGACCGTCGATGCCACCGGTCGCTCTCGGGTCCTTACGAAGATCGCCGGCCGGAAAGAGGTTCAAGGCAAATCCAAAATCCAAAATCCAAAATCCAAAATCCAAAATCCCTTGGTCGGCTTCAAAGCGCACCTGAAAAACGTTCGTCTGGAAGCGGGCGTTTGCGAGATCTATTTTTTTCCGGGCGGTTACGGCGGATTGAGTTACATCGAAGACGGTCTGGCCAATCATTGCTTTCTGATCGAAGCGGAAACGGTCCGGCGGTTCGGCGGAGACGCCGGAAAAATAGTGGAGAATGTTGTCTCGCTGAACAAACGCGCCGCTTTGACATTAAAAGATGCCGAACCGGTTTTTGACTGGCTGGCGGTTTCGATCGACGGTTTCGGACGGCGGGACCTTACGCCTCTCCCGAATCTGCTGACCGTCGGAGACGCGGCCGCTTTTATCGATCCTTTTACCGGGAGCGGTATGCTGATGGCTCTGGAAAGCGCGGAGATACTCTCCCGGATCGTTGCCGAAAATCGTTTTTCGCCCGAGAAAATCGAAGAGATTTATAAGTTACGGCACAGTGACAAGTTTCAAAAAAGGCTGCGGATCTGCGCTCTTTTGCGTCGGTTGGCATCGGCTCCGGGGCTGACCCGTTGGGGAATTTCCGCTTTGAGTCTCAGCCGAACGGCCCGGGAAATGCTGGCGCGGGCGACCCGAAATTCATTTTCGACGGGCGAAAGCAAAAGATAGAAAGTCTTAAAATCCTCAAATTTTACTTGCCTAAAAGCGGCTCTTGCGATTAAAATTCAACACTATCAATTCTTTAAAAAGCAATCTGTTAGTTAAAATCAAAAATTTACTAAATGCAAAAAACTTCGGAATTATTGAGGTGGAAAAATAGTTGATAAGCCCCTGTCAACCGGCTTAAGTTCCCAATTGCAAATTGCTAACAGACATCTTGAAAAAGTTTCTTTTAATAACAAAGGAGTTAAAACGAATGAAAGCATTTCCCTGGCGATTTTCAGCTATGGCCGAAAAAATTTTGATGATGGCGATAGTTATCTTTTTTGGTGTCAGTGCGGCGTTTGCTCAGGCACAGGCGAGCACGGCGGATCTGACCGGAACGGTGGTCGATCCGAACGAGGCGGTGGTTCCCGGCGCGACCGTTACGGTCAAGAATTCTTCGACCGGAATCACGCGAACCGTTACGGCCAATGATTCCGGCGAGTATCAGATCTTTGCATTGCCTCCCGGAACATACGAGGTGACGGCGACGGCTCCGACCTTTAAGAAGGCGATTATTTCGGAAGTTAAACTGACCGTCGGACAAAGAGCCGAACTTAAAATTCCGCTTGAGATCGGAACGCAGGATATCGAGGTCATCGTTCCGACCGATCAGGTTCAACTGGTCGAAACGAGCCGGACGACGATCTCCAACACGATCGATGAACAGCGGATCGACAATCTGCCGATCAACGAACGAAGCGCCACCGGGTTCGCCCTGACGCTTTCAACCGTCGGACGCGACAACGGTCGCCCGATCGGCCCGGCTCCGACCTCCGGGCTCAACATCGGCGGTCAGCGCGGCCGCTCGACACTGGTTCAGGTGGACGGTTCGGACTTTACCGACAATTCGGTCAACGCCTCCCGTTCGACCGTTTCGCAGGAAGCGGTTCAGGAATATCAGGTCGCCACCAATTCCTACGCGCCGGAATTCGGACGCGCCACCGGGGGGATCATCAACGTCGTGACCAAACGCGGAACCAACCAGTTCAGCGGGAACGTTTTCGGATTCCTCCGCGACAAGAACATTCAGGCCCGCAACGCCTTTGCGCCGGTCGCCAAACCGGATTTTCGCCGGACCCAATTCGGCGGCACTTTGGGCGGGCCGATCGTCAAGGATAAAACGCATTTCTTCGTTTCCTACGAACGCCGCCAGCGCGACGAGTCGGGATTCTTTACGACCGATGTCGATTCCGGTTTGACCAGTTCGGTAACTCTCGGCGCGCCGATCCTGCCCTTTACGCAGACCTTTAACGGTTTGACCGCCGATCAGGCGGCCTTTGCCAACAACCTGATCGCCAGCGGAAATCCGACCTTTATCAATGCCGCCGTCCAGTATCTGTATCTGGCTTCGAGCGGAACCAACACCGCCCTGACCGGAACCAATCCGCTGGTCAGCGTCGGCGGGGCCATTCCGGCGGGACAGCAGGTCGGCCCCCGGTTTTTCCTGTCCGGAGCGCCGGTTCCGAGCATGACGACCGGAACCAACGGTCTGCCGATCGCTTTTCGTCCGCTCAATGATCTCCAGCAGGTTTTCCCGGTGACCGACCGGAGCAATTTCTTTTCGGTTCGCGTCGATCACGGTTTCAATCAAAACAATCAGCTGACATTGCGTTTCGGCTATAATCCGGGAACCATCACCGGCATTCAGGTCGAATCGCAGAACCAGTCGCTCGGACAAAACGATTTTTCCCGGACCGGCATTCAGGAACTCAAAGACACTTCGTTCACGGCCGGTCTCAATACGATCATCGGGGCCAACATGGCCAACGAGTTTCGCTTTAATTTCGGCCAGCGCGACACCACTTTCCGCTCGCAGAACGGCGAAGCGGTGGCCTTTAACATTTCCGGAACGGCCTTTATCGGGCGCGAGCTTTTCTCGCCGGTCGATAGGACCGAGAGGCGCTTTCAGTTCGCCGACAATCTCAATTACGTCCTCGGCGACCACACCTTCAAATTCGGCGTCGATTTTAATTTCATCGAGATACCGGAGGCTCTTTTCGAGCTGAACTTCGCCGGACTGTTCAACTTCGGTCCGTTCGCCGCCGGCAATCTGAACGCCGCTTTCGCACAACTCGGAGCGCCCGATCTGACCCCGATCCAGTCTTACGGACTCGGTCTGCCTTCGATCTACATTCAGGGTTTCGGCGATCCGATCAGTCAGATCAAAAACCGTCCGATCGCTTTCTTCGCGCAGGACACCTGGAAGATCCGACAGAACTTCACCATCAATTACGGCATCCGTTACGACGTCGAGTTGACCGATACGATCGCGCCGGTCGCCTTTAACGATCCGCTTTCGGGCATCAATCTGTCGGCCGCCGACATTCTGGCCGCTCAGGATGTGGTCAACGTTCAGCAGGGCTTCCCGCGCGACACCAACAACTGGGCGCCGCGTTTCGGTTTCGCCTGGGACGTCTTTAACGACAGCAAAACGGTCATTCGCGGTGCGCTCGGTTTGTTTTACGATCACCCGCTTTTAGCCGTCGCTTTTAACTCCGACATCGCCGACGCCGCTCAGCAGCAACAGGCGGTTCTGACGGCCGGCAGTCCGGCTTCGACCGCACTGCTCAACGCCTCTCAGGTGTTTCAGGGAACGGTTTGCGTTCCGGGCGCGACGCAAACTCCGGTTTGCGCGGCGCAGGGACCGAACGTTTTCACGCCGGGCGTGGCGCCTTCGGCCGTTTATCAATTCGGCCGCCAGCGTTTCGACGATCAGACCTTTCCCGGTTTCGGCGCGGTCCTGCCGTTCACGCTGCCGGTCAGCAAGGATTTCGAATACGCCTACGCGACTCAGGCCAATCTGACGTTTGAGCATCAATTGACCCAGAACATGGCGCTGTCGGTTTCCTACATCTTCGTCGGCGCGCATCATCTGCCGCACCCGACCGATCTCAACACCCCGGACACGGCCCTGCAGATCGAGAACTTCCGTCGTTTCGCCGGTCGCAATCCGATCAACACGCAGGAGGCCGTGGCCTTTTCGGTTCCGATGATGAGCGACGCCAATTTCACGGTCATCATCCCCGGAATGGTCGCCGTCAACAACGCCACCGGACTCGGTTTTGTCGCCCCGGCGGTGGCCAACTTCTTCCGTCCGAACGCGCCCAATTACTTTTTGGCGCAGGCTCTCTCGGGCGGAGCGGTGACGAAAGCGGTTCTCGACGCCGCGCTGGTCGGCGCCAACACGGTTCGGACTCCCGGCGTCATCTCGCCGTTCGGTTCGATCAACGCCCAGATCTCGGACGGGAATTCGAGCTACAACGCGATGAACGTTGAGTTCAAACGCCGGTTTGCCAACAATTTCACGTTTTTGGCCACTTACACCTGGGCCCATTCGATCGACGATTCATCGGATCTGCAAACGCTTTTGGTGGCGCAGGACGTCAACAATTTCCGGGCGGAAAAAGCCGATTCGCTCTTTGACCAGCGGCATCGCTTTGTTCTCAGCGGTTTGCTCAGTTCACCCGTCGAATGGCGCTCCGCCGACAGCACCTGGAAGAAGATCTTCGCCGATTTTACCGTTGCGCCGATCATCGAGATCTCGTCCGGCAGGCCGTTCAACATCATCACCAACGTCGATACCAACAACGACCAGTCGACACAGACCGACCGGCCGAATGTCGGTTCCAACGGGGTGCTGACATTGCCCGCGCCGTTTACGACCGGAAATCTGGGACGCAACCGCGGCATCACGCATTCGTACGCTTCGGTCGATCTGCGGTTGACGCGCGCCTTCCATTTCGGCGAGCGGTTCCGGATCGATCTGATCGGCGAGGTCTTCAACCTCTTCAATCGCTTTAACGAAGCGTCGGCGTCGCCGTTCTTTACCGATGTCAACGCTTTCGGAGAGCGCGACAGCGGCGGACGCTTTTTCAGCCGTCCGACGGCCGCCTTCGATTCGCGGCAATTCCAACTGGGCGCCAAGTTCAGTTTTTAGGGAGTGAGCGGTGAGCGGTGAGCGGTGAGCAGGCGGGAGCCGGTGTCAGAGAGAATTACTACTTTGGACACCACCAACTGCTCACCGCTCACCGCTTTCTGCCCACCGCTCACCGCTTTCTGCCCACCGCTTTCTGCTTTCTGCTCACTGCTCACCGCTTACTGTATACTCTTCCCAATGCTTTCTCTGACGGAAAAGATCAAACGAAAGGCTCTGGAGATCGGTTTTGACAAATTCGGGGTCGCCCGGGCGGAAGAACTGAAGACCGAGGGCGTGCGCCTTCGCGAATGGCTCGGGCGCGATTTTCACGGCGAGATGCGCTGGATGGAACGCGAACCGGAAAAACGCTCCGATCCGCGCGTTCTTTTTCCCGGAGCCAGATCGATGATCGTCGTCGCCCTCAATTATTACACTCCGCACGAACACCCGGATTCGGACCATAAGGGCAAGATCTCGCGCTACGCCTGGGGCGACGATTATCACGATGTGATGCGCGAAAAATTGGGCGAACTGTTGGGCTGGATCAAATCGGAAAAACCGGAAGCCGAGGGCAAGATCTGCGTCGATACGGCGCCCGTGATGGACAAGGCCTGGGCCGTTCGCGCCGGACTCGGCTGGATCGGCAAACACACCAATCTGATCACCAGGGATCTCGGGTCGTGGGTTTTTATCGGCGAAATTCTGCTCGATCTCGAACTCGAATATGAAACCGAACCGGTCGAAGATCATTGCGGAACCTGCACCAAATGCCTCGATGCCTGTCCGACCGGAGCCATCGCCCGGCCTTATCTGGTCGATTCCAATCTTTGCATCTCCTATGCGACGATCGAACTGCGCCGACCGGAAATCCCTCCGCCCGTGGCGGAAAATCTGGAAGGCTGGCTTTACGGCTGCGACATTTGCCAGGACGTTTGTCCGTGGAACCGTTTCGAAAAACCGACCGGAGAGAGCAGGTTCGAACCCCGCCCCGGCAACATCTCGCCCGATCTGGACGAGATCGCGGGATTGTCGCACGAAGAATACGTCGAAAAATTCCGCCGCAGCGCCATCAAACGGGCGAAACTGAGCGGGTTAAAACGAAATGCCGAGACCCTTAAAGCAAAAAAAAATAAAAAGCCAGTCAATGATCTGGCAGGTTAATAGATTATGAAAAAATTTAATAGAAACATTCTTATTTTAATAGGTTTTTTTGCGTTTTTAATCATCGGTCCGGTCGGTGAAATTTACGGCCGGGAAACAGTTTTTAATTCATCGAAAAAGGCGTCCGCCGGGAAGATCATCGTCAGCGTGACGGAGGCGCGGGTGCGCAGCGCCCCGAATCTCAATGCGGGCGTCGTCGGCGCCGCCAAACTCGGTTCGGTCTACGAGATGCTGGCCCGCAAGGGAGACTGGTACAAGATATCCTTTAATTCCAAAGGCGACGTCTGGATCTCGGGCACGATCGTCGAGAGTTTCGATTACGCCCGGCGCGGTCAGATCTATCAGCGTCTGGCCGACAAATATTTCAAGCGCGGAGAGATGGACTACGACACGGCTTCCGAAGTTTTCGAATTTCTCAACCGCATCGAACCCGAGGTGGCCGACATGAGCGTGACGGCCGATCTGGCTTACAAAAAACTGCTGGCGCTGGCCGCTGCTCTCGAAAAGATTCCTTTTGACAAAACCGATCAGGACCCTTACAAGCGGTTCACCGAGGTTTATTCCCCGCAGGTCGTTTACAGCGAACCGGCCGGGCAATACGCCGTCCGGGCCGAGCTTTGGTGGGATCTGAGGAAAACCTTTTCGAAAAACCCTTTGGCCGACGAGATGGCCTGGCAGGGGGCGAACACGCTTATTCCCGGCGAATGCGAGGGCTGGGTGGTTTGTCATCTGAGCGTTCTGCGTCAAACCTCCGGTCAGTATCTGGAGTTTTATCCGAACGGCAAACACACCGCCAAGGCCTTGCAGGATGTGACCGAGTCTTTGGAATACATCGCCGACGGCGCCGACGGCAAGGAGACGACCGGTTATTACATCACGCCCGACCCGGACGACCGGGTTCAGCTGGAAAAATCGGTTTCCGAACTGCGCACCATCGTCGGACCGATCGAGGGAACGGCCAAAACCAAGATCATCGGTTATCTGGACAAGATCGAGGCCGGATACCGGCCGAAGCAGGATAAGAGCGACGCCGATGTCGCCGACGAAACGGGACTCGACGAATTCTGGACGAAGTTCAGAGCGGCGGTCGTCAAAAAGGACAAAACGACCGTGGCCGATATGACGCGGTTTCCGCTTTCGATGCCCTTCGGCCAAAAGGAGATCAAAACCAGGGCTGAGTTTCTGAAAAACTACGACCGGATCATGAACATGGAAACCGACTCGGCCAAATGTTTTGAAAGGGAAGATCTGACCAGAGAAGACGGACGTTTCGGAATCTATTGCGGTTTTAAGAACGCACTTGATGACGAGAACAATAAACCGGTCTATTTCTACTTCGAAAAAACAGCCTCGGGTTGGAAGATGGTCGGAGTAGACAACATCAACGAATGATGTCGATTGCGGATTTGGGATCGCGGATTGCGGATTTTGAAAGAAGTTAAATCCCAAATCCCAGATTCGCAATCCGCAATCCCTAAACGTCTTCCCGCGAGACGCCTTCGATCTCCATCACCAGATCGGCCCCGTAGCATTTGGCCGGGGTTTGGAAACCGGGACAGAAAATTCCATCGAGCATCTTTTCGGCTATTTTGAGGGCGGTCAGACAGGTCATCGTGTAGCCTTCGGGGCATTGCTGGCGCGATTTGACCGTGTTGCCGTCATCGTCGGAGGCTTTTCCCCAGAGATAGGTTTTGCCCCGAGCGCGTTCTTTTTGGTCGGGGCCGCCATCGGGGATCTGTTTTTGCAGTATCTTCTGCGCCGGCCGGGTCGCCAGCAGCCAGCCGACGTAGCGGCTCAGTTTGAGCAGTTTCAATTGTTTTTCCGGGATGGCCGTGTAGACTTCGATGTTGGGAATGCCGGTCGAATAGTAAGCGGTCGAGACATCGCCCCAGGGAATGGTGACGCCGGTCTTCTGAACTTCGCCGAAATCTATCTCGCGGGTTTTGTAGGCGGCCGGAACCCGGACGATCTGACCGTTGCGGCGGATCGCCCCGCCTTTTCCGATGTTCATCATCATCGTCGCCTGCGTTCCGTGCGAGATCCGCCCCAGCCCGTAAAAGGCGAGCGTCAAACTGGTCGCCGACGGCAGGCGGTTTTTCAGATGAAGGGCCAGGCAATCCGACGGAACGACGTCGAAACCGACGCCCGGCATGATCATGATCCCGCGCTTTTTGGCTTGTGGATCGCGCGCCGCCATCGCCTCGAAAACGGCTATCTCGCCCGTGATGTCGAGATAATGTTTGTTGAGATGAAGACAGGCTTCGACCATTTTCTGCGAAGTCAGCGAAAAAGGCCCGGCGCAATGGATGACGAAATCGACCTCTTTTAAGGCGCTTTCCAGCGATCTCCGGTCTTCGAGCGAAAACGTTCGCGCCTCCAGACCCAGTTCTTCGGCCAGCGGATCGATCTTGTGCGGGCTGCGTCCGGCCAGAAGCGGTTTCAGACCGCGCCGGGCGGCTTCCCGGGCGATCAGTTCCCCCGTGTATCCGTTGGCGCCGTAGATCAGAAAGTTTTTCATAATTTCGCCATCAGGTTATCACAAAGGGGCGGAATGGTGATAGGTGATGGGTGATGGGTTGAATTCAACCTATCACCCATCACCGTTTTCCAATATTCTTTGCAGGAGAACGATCTGTCCCAGATGATAGGCGTTGTGATCGGCGACCAGAAGGGCTTCGCGGAGAACGGTCTGTCCGGTGCCGCCGGGGATGCGGGCGAAAAGATCCGTGTCCGGGTCGGTGATCAGATCGCGCATCGCCTCAAGATCGTCGAGAACCTGCCGGACCGAACGGTTCCAGTCTTCGGCGTCGGCCGCTTTTTTGTTCCAGTAACCGGCGGGGAATTCGGGCGAGACGTGATCCGGGTTGCGGCTGAATTCCAGAATGTCCCATTGGGCGATGCGGATATGTTCGAGGAGTTCCCAGGCCGTGTGGGGCGAGCCCGGCGGTCTTTCATTTCTCAATTCGACGGGAAAATCGAGCAGAGCGGTTTCCGGATCGATATGGGCCGATTTTCCGGCCAGCAGTTCGAGCAGATGTTGACGCAGTTCCTGATCCATCGTTCGGTTAAGATCCCGGGCGAGCGGGACGAAAATTATTTTTCCATGTTCAGAAAGCGTTTGATGATAAAGAGGCGAAGTTTCTCGCGGTTTTTCTCGCGGTAGCCTTCATAAGCCTCTCCGAAATTCTCGCGCGGGCGCATCAGCAGAATGTAGGGTTCGATGAATCCCTCGTCATCGATCCTGACCAGATTGACCAGACCCGAATCCGGATACTTTATCCTGCCCTCTTTCAGACCGAGCCGCATCGCTCCGGCCAGTTTCCGCCAGACGGCGGTTTCTTCGGCGAAGGAGACGGACGATTTATGCCCGACCGCCTCTTTGTAAATTTTCCAGAGATCGGTTCCGTCATCGGCCCGGAGAAGTTTTTCGTCGATCTTCAGCTCGCCGCCGAGAGCGTTCCCCGGCGGAGTGATGTCGTAGGGGGAAAACTCCCGACCGACGTTTTCGCCCCAGTTTCGCAGGGTTTCCCAGGTCATTCTCGAATACGGGGAGGCGATCATGGCTTCGATGAATTTGTCGCGGGCCTCGGAAAATTTGCGCTGATGCATCAGCGCGTCCCCCCAGAAGCGGAAGGCCATCTCGCGGTTCGGATCGAGAACCGTCGCTTTGGCGAACCAGATCTCCGCTTCGGCGTAGCGTTTTTGCGAGTAGCGCGAATCGCCCATAAAAAGGGTGGCTTCGTAGCTTTTCGGGTTCAGTTTATAGGCTTTTTCGTAGGATTCGAAGGCGCTGTCAAAATCGCCCCGCCCGAAAAAAGCCTCGCCTTCGCGGAGGGCCTTTTCGACCTCCGGGTTTTCATCGATGAAGTTATCGGCCCCTTCGTTGTTTTTGAACTGGTCCAGCAGATCCAGCGCCCGCACGTTTTCCGTCCCGAGCTGTTTGGCCCGCTCAAGCGCCTTGACTCCGCGGGTATGTTGTTCTTTGCGGAGTTCGGTGTCGGCGACGGTCGAGGCGTTGACGATGATCGCCAGACCGAACTGCGCCCAGAGTTCGGCGTCGTCCGGGTAGGAAAGAATGATCTTTTCGAGGATCGGCAAGGCGTCGATGTAACGGCCCTGACCGATCAATTCCATCGCCTGATCCTTTTGCGTTTCGGCCGATTCGCGCTGGGCCGGAGCCAGACCGACCGAGGCCGGGATCAGGCCGAGGATCAGAAAAAACCGGAGCGCTGTGTTTTTTTCGAGAAGTTTTCGACGATGCATCTTTAATTCTCCTTAATTAAGGTCATGAGAAATTCTTTCTTCGGTCAGAAAGTGTTTGAAGTCTAAACGGGCGAAAGCGGAGCTGTCAACGGTTTTTTTCAGAACAGTTTCAGATTCTTGTCCTGAGTCTCTTTTAATTTGTCCAGAAATTCGGCCCGTTTGATCTCTTTGGCTCCGAGGATCTGAAAATGCGGCGTCATCACCTGAATGTCGATCCAGGTCGAACCCCGCTCCCGGAGGTGTTCGATCAGGAAAAGCAGGGCGAATTTCGACGCGTTCGAACGCAGGTGGAACATGCTCTCGCCGCAAAAGACCCCGTCGGCATCGACCCCGTAAAGACCGCCGACCAACTGGCCCGAAGATGAACGCACTTCGACGCTGTGAGCCGCGCCGGTTCGATGGAATTCGAGATAGGCCTCGATGAATTCGTCCGTGATCCAGGTGCCGTTTTCGTGCGGTCGCCGAACATCGGCGCAATTTTCGATGACGGCCCGGAAATCCCCGTCGATCGAGAAGGTGAAATCGGTTTTGCGCCATTCTTTTTTGAGGCTTCTCGGGATGTGCAATTCGTCGAGTTCGAGGACGGCGCGGCGTTCGGGGCAAAACCACGGCAGGGGCAGGCCGTCGATGTGCCACGGGAAAATGCCTTTTGAGTAGGCGTTGCGCAGATTTTCGACCGACAGGTCGCCGCCGAAACCGATGATGTCGCGGGCATTGTAATAATATTCGCCGAACAAAACCCATTCGGCAAATTCATGGGTGCGGGGATTCGGAAATTCGATCGAGAACATTTTCGGGAACTATTTTAGCAAAAGGCGGTGTAAAGAGAAAAAAAATATAACCGGAGAAGATTGAAATTTTATGAAGTTTGCTAAATCTTTGTTGACGAATCGTTTTGGGATCATTTTAGCCGCGATCAATATCGCATATTTTTTATATCAATCAAATAATTTGGCGGTTTGGTTAAATACATTTCCGTCAAGAGTTTTTATGTGTATGAATTTGCCGGCGGCAATTCTCGCTTTGGTTTTGAATGAATCATTTCGATTCTGTATTCCCGGTCTTTCTTTTTATACATATTTTCAAATCGAGCTTTTTTTGTTTTCGTTTTCCATTATTCTGCAATGGCTTCTGATTGCCCATCTGGCCGGAGCGATCGCCCGCCGATTGCAATCGAATTAGAAAATTAGTCGGGAGCGCATTTCATCCCGCCTTCATTTGCCTCAGGCGGGATGAAATGCGCCCCCGATTCTCGCTAAATCAGCCTCAGCGCATTGGTCGACATCCGGCTCGCCCTCCCGCCGATGATCAGAAAGGTGAAATCGCCCTGGTTCCAATCGGCTCCTCTCGCTTTGGCCTGCCAGCCGGCCGAAACCACTCCGCCGATAATGACCCCGTGGATCGTTTCATAGACGTTTTTCTGTTCGGGCGTCGGGTTGTGGATGATGTTGATCTGGACGCGGGTTCCGTCCGGAACCGAACCGCTCAGTTCGGCGATGATCTTGACGTTGGTGTTGGGCCGGGCCGTTTCGGTCGCCCATTGCGCCGTTCGGTAATAGTTCGAGGTCATATCGGGAACGAAACTGCCCGAATCAATGACCAAGTTTCGCTTTTGCGGCGCAAAAATGTCGGCCGCATCGAAGCCGTTCCCCCGTTGCTCGTTCCGGTTGTTCTCCCGCTGATGATTCTGGTTCTGCGCCCCGTGTCCGCCGAAAACCGGCATCACTTTTTTCGGAAATTTTCCGTTGATCGATGACATATAAATCTCTCCTTTGATGATTGCTGTTGATTATCAAAAAGCCGTTTCGGAAAACGAATGGCTTTCAATCTCTTAACGCGCAAAGCGGGCGGGAAAAGGTTCAGTCGATTTTTGACTGAACCTTGAGCGGAGGCGGATTCCAAATGCTTTATTTGGATCATAAACTTTTTCTTGCCCGCCGGGGCTGGTTCAAAGTAAACTGAATCGACAAACAATCCAACAATCCGGAGAAATTTATGAAACGTTTTATCTCGGCAATTATGACGGCGGCCGTTTTTATGACGGTTTTTATGACGACCCAAAATGCGCAAAAGCTGACCGGCGAAGAAGACCTGATCGCCAAAGCCAAAAAGATTCACGAAGAGGTCATCACGCTCGATACGCACAACGATATCGACACCAAAAATTTTACGAAAGAGGTCAATTACACCCAAAACCTCAACACGCAGGTCAACATCCCGAAGATGAAAGCCGGCGGTCTGGACGTTTCGTGGATGATCGTTTACACCGGTCAGGGCGAACTCAACGAGGCGGGTTACAAAAAGGCCTACGAGAACGCGATCGACAAATTCGACGCCATCGAGCGTTTGACCAAAGAGATCGCTCCCGATGAGATCGAACTGGCGCTGACCTCGGCCGACGTCCGGCGAATTCACAAGGCCGGGAAAAAAGTGGCGATGATCGGCGTCGAGAACGCCTATCCGATCGGTCTCGATCTCGGAAAGATCAAAGAATTCGCCGACCGCGGCGCTCGCTATATGTCGCTGGCCCACAACGGACACAGCCAGCTGGCCGATTCCAACACGGGCGAGCGAGACGACAAATGGCTTCATCACGGCCTCAGCGAACTCGGCAAAAAGGCGGTTCACGAGATGAACAAATGGGGAATTATGATCGATCTTTCGCATCCGTCGAAAGAGGCCAATCTGGAGGTTTTGAAACTGACCAAAGCCCCGGTCATCGCCTCGCATTCGGCCGCCCGCGCCCTGTGCGATCACAGCCGCAATCTCGACGACGAACAGCTCGAACTGATCAAAAAGAACGGCGGGGTCGTTCAGACCGTCGCCTTCCGCAGTTACGTCAACAAGGAAAAAAGCGATCTCCGCGACAAGCTTTCGACCGAGATTCTCAAGGAGATGGCCGCCAAGGAAAATTTCAAACTGCTCGAATCGCGGGCCGAGGTGATGAAACTGCCCGAACGGGAACGCGAAGAATACATCGCCAAATTTATCGCCCTCCGGCAAAAAGCGCGGCCCGTCATCAACGAGCGGCTCAAGGACAAAGCGCCCGATGTCAACGTCAAGGACTTCGTCAACCACATCGATTATCTGGTCAAGAAGATCGGGATCGAACACGTCGGCATCAGTTCCGATTTCGACGGGGGCGGCGGAATCGAGGGTTGGGATGACGCTTCGGAAACGCTCAACGTGACGATCGAACTGGTTCGGCGCGGCTACACCAAAAAAGAGATCGGAATGCTCTGGAGCGGCAACCTCCTGAGGGTTTTGGACGAGGTCCAGAAGGTCGCCAAAGAAATGCAAAAAGCGGGTTGATCTTTTACCACAAAGCCACAAAGGCACAAAGGGATTTTTTTGATGGACTTTTTTGCGTGAAAGTCCATTCGATCAAACGAATAAAATCCTTTGTGGCTTTGTGGTGAAAAAAAATCAATCCACTTTGGCGAACCAGAGATTTCGGACGCGACCGTTGGAGACGCGGAATCCGGTGATCTGCTGACTCTCGTTGCGGATGAATTGGATATCTCCGAGTCGGCTGGAGAAAAAATCCTTTTTGACCGGCGTCAGATCAAAATCGCTGACGCGCGGATGTTTGGCCGTCAGTTTGCCGTTTTCGACCACAAAGGTGTATTCGGTGGCCAGTTCCTCGCTGTAAAAACGGCCGGTGAAATCGGACAATGCGACCGATTTCGGATCAAAAGGCTTGACCCTCGGCGCCTCCAACGCGTTCCCGCCCTGATACAGTTTCAACAGATTGACCTCGTTTTTTTCGTTCTTGTGAAAGCTGATTTCTATGGGAGCGCCCTCGACCGCGAATCTGTCCGCAGAAAGAGCGCGCAGAGCCGCCCTCGGCTGTCCGGAGCCCTGTCCGAACAGTTGGCCGTTTTCGAACGTGACGGTGATGATGAAATTGGGCTGCAGTTCGTAATTCCCGGCGTATGACTTGAGGATTTCCGGATCGACCTCGACCCCTTTCTTCTGTTCGGGAACTTTCCGGGCGGCATCCTCCTGCGGCGGTTGGCGGGCGGCGATCTCGTCTTTTAAATAGATGTCGGCGATCTTCAAAGCCATCCCGCCGGAATTGAAGGCCGCGTCGTTGCTAAAGACCATGACCGAGAATTTCTGATCGGGGAAGCGGCCCAGATAAGTCCGATATCCGGCATCGCCACCGCTGTGGCTGATCAGATCGAGGCCTTTATAGGTTCCGATTCCCTGACCGAGCGCGTAAAAGATGGTGTTTCCGTTGTTAAGAACGCCCCGCTTTTTCATCTCGTCCATCATCGCCGCGTCGCCGACCACGGGTTTTTCGAAATTCATCGCCCAGAGACTCAGATCATCGACTGTCGTAAAGAGACTGGTCGCCCCGACATTGGCGTAATTGAGAACGCTCTTTTTGTAACCGGAACCGCTCCCGTAGTAGGAATAGGCGCGGTTTTTGACTATTTTTTCGTGGTCATCGTAAAAGAGCGTGTTGTTCATCTTGAGCGGCTTGAAGATGCGCTCCTCCGTAAATTCGGCAAAGCTCCGGCCGGACACTCTGGCGACCACTTCGGCCAGAAGCGTGAACCCGGTGTTGCAGTAAAGGTATTCCTCGCCCGGATCGAAGTTCAGCTCTTTTTGCCGGGCGACCATCTTCAGAATATGTTCTTTGGTGATGACGTCATCGAAACGCCAGCCGGCCATTCCCAGCAAATTCCACTGATCGCGCAAACCGCTGGTGTGGTGGGCGAGATGCCTCAAAGTGATGGTCTTTCCGAAATCCGGCACCTCGGGGATGTATTTTCTGACGTCGTCATCGAGCGAGAGTTTGCCCTCTTTGGCCAGAAGCAGAACGGCGAAGGCGGTGAACTGCTTGGAGACGGAGGCGATGTGAAAAACGGTCGAAGGCGTGATCGGAACATCATATTCGAGATTGGCCATTCCGTAACCCTTTTTGTAGATGATCCGGCCGTCCCTGACGAGGGCGACGGCCGCGCCCGGTGTTTCGCGGCTGTCCCAGGCCGTAAATAGCTGATCGACCTGTCCGTCGGGCGTCGTCGCGCGCGGTTCGTTCTTTTCGATCCGCAGATCGTACTTGCCCTCGGTACCCGGATTTAAGGGCCGCACCTCAAAGGAGTAAACGCCTTTTTTCCCCGAGATGATGCTGAAAAACTCCGGCCCCTCGCTCCCGTTCGGACTGTCGAACTCTTCGAGCTTTTTCCCGTCCGGATCAAAGGTCGTAATGATCAGATCAACGCCTTTCTGGACGAGTTTAAAAAAAGCGAAACGGTTCCCGTCCAGTTTGACCTCGTATTGATGTTTTTCGCCGCTTTTGATTTCGGTCGAAACCGACCCGCCCGGCGCGAGTTCGCTCTTTTTGACCTGAGCCTGAAGATGATAAGCGGAAAAGAGAAAAACGAGACAGATGACCAATTTGAATCCGGTTTTTATCATTTTTTTCATAATTTTTTGATTGCCCGAAACAGCGTAAAATGACTCTCAAAACCGCGGACGCTGCCGGGAGTTTTGAGTTCCGATTTCCCCAAACTTCAATGAAAATGTCGCCGACCTTGGAATTGGTCACATAAAATATCATTACGGGTGAGAATGGGCAATTTGGATTTTGGATTTCGGGTTTCGGATTTCGGATTTTTTTTGCGTTCGGGGAACCTTTGGGCTTTTTCGGGGTCTAACGGTTGAAACTGTTCCGATACCGAAAAAATTTATGGAGTTTTTTGGCAGATTTTGCCCGAAGATCATAAAAAACAACCAACTGGCGGTCATCTTTCTGCTCGCCAATCTCTTTTTCTGCTCTTTTGCGTTCGATTGGGACAAGGCTTTTTCCTACATCAAAGATATCGACAAAACCGGTTGCCGACCGGTCGCCGAAGTGCCGAGTTTCGGGATTTATAATTCCGCCCCTCCGCCTCCCGAAGAAATTTTAACTGGCCTTTTGGTTTTGATCTCGTTGCCGACATTGGCGGCAACGGCGATTTTGACGGAAAGCCTGAAGACCGATCATCCCCGATGGTGCCCCGAAACATTTGAAGTGATTGAAATTTTCGCCATCATGTTCTTCAACTCCTTTTACTGGATCCTTCTGGCTCATCTGATCGAGATGGCACACGGAAACTATCTGCGGAGCAAACCGGAACCGGAAAAGCCGCTGAGCATTTTTTCAGATTAGATCGTGATGGGTGATGGGATTTTCTTTCCTATCACCCATCACCCATCACCCAAAGCCCCCGGCTCAAACCACCTTCTCCTTCCACCTTCCGCGCCGGAAGATCAGCGCCGAGACGACCGCCAGAACCGAAAAGGCGATGGTGATGGCCCAGAACACGCCGTGCGGTCCGAGATCAAAGTAGTAGGCCAGAAGATAGGCCAGCGGGATCTCGAACAGCCAGAAGATGAACAGGTTAAGATAAGTCGGCGTCCAGGTATCGCCGGCGCCGTTAAAAGCGGTCTCGACGACCATTCCGAAGCCGTAGAACAAAAAGCCGTAGGCGACGATCCGAAGGCAATTTGTTCCGTAGGCGAAAACGGTCGGCTCGGTCGAAAAGATGCCGATGATCTGACCGGCGAAAAAGATAAAGACGAGGCCCACCAGACCGTAAAAGGCCGCATTGAAAAACGACGCCTGCCAGACCGATCTCTCGGCCCTTTCGGGTTTTCCGGCTCCGAGGTTTTGTCCGACCAACGTGGCCGCCGCATTGCTCAGACCGAGGGCCGGCAAAAGTGCGAAAATGATCACCCGAAGACCGATCACATAACCGGCGATGGCTTCGCTTCCGAATCCGGCGACGATCGGCATCAGCGCGCTCCAGCTGGCCGTGGCGATGATCAACTGCAAAACCGCCGTCGATGACAAACGAACCAGTTTCCACAACAGGTGATAATCGAACGCCCAGTTGACCCGCCGGATCGTGATTCGTCCGGCCGGGCGGAACAGGTTCCAGGCTGCGAACAAAACCCCGATGCCGCGTCCGAGCGTCGTTCCGACGGCCGCTCCGGTCACTCCCAGTTTGGGAAAGATCCAGTTGGCGATCAGCCAGTCCGGCGCGTTGATCCCGACCACCGCGAAAATATCGCTCCCGAAGATAAAACACGGTGCGAGAACGATGTTCAAACCGTTGGCCAGCCACAAAACGCGCATCGCCACGGCCGCGTCCCCGGCGCCTCGAAAGATGGCATTGAGCAGAAAGATAAAGACCACCACCGCATTGCCGCCGAGCATGATCCTCGTAAAGGTTACGCCCTCAGCGATGACCTGCGGTTCGGCGCCCAGAAATTTTAGAAAGTAGGGTGCGAAAGTGATCCCGATGGCGCTCAGAACAACTGACAGGATCAAACCCAGATAAATGACATGGGTCGCCGTTTTGGCCGCGCCTTCGATGTCCTTTTCGCCGATCCGCCGGGCGACGGTGGCCGTCGCACCGATGGCCAGACCAAAGGCCACGGCGTAAATAATGGCCATCATCGATTCGGTGATCCCGACGACGGCGATCGAATCCGGCCCGAGTTTGGCGACAAAAAAGATGTCGCAAACCGCAAACAGACTCTCCATCATCATCTCCAGGATCATTGGAACCGCCAGCAAAAAGATCGCCAGCCCGATCGATCCCTTGGTAAAATCGCGACCCGAACCCCTGACAGCCTCTTTTAAAATGGACCAAAAAGAGTTATCAAACGTCTTCTCAGACGTTTTTAAAGCGTAACTAGACATAAAAACTCCGTATTAAATTGTAGAAAAAAAAACTATGAAAATTATCGCACGAAACGTGCTCTGGACAGTTCGTTTCATCGATGAAACAAAATACGACAAAACAAACAGAAAGGTTGCGAAGTATTTTTAGCGGGTAGCAATTTCCATAACGAAAAAGACATTAGCACAGGTGGTTGCGATTTGCCAAACAAAATATTCGATTTGGGATGGTGGAAGAAAACAAATCCGAAATCCGAAATCCCAAATCCGAAATCAAAAAACATTGCTTTTTGGAATATTTTCGATTTATTATTGAAGAAATTTTTTTTGAAGTATTATGAACGACCACACCTATAATTATGATGAACAGCAGCCTTTTGCGGCGGCCGAATTTGCCGAGAACCCCGAACCGCGTTGTCCGTGCGTTCTTTTGCTCGACACTTCCGGTTCGATGCAGGGCGATTCGATCGAGGAATTGAACCGCGGTTTGCAGATGTTCCGCGAAGAGCTTTTCAACGACTCGTTGAGCATGAAGCGCGTCGAGATCGCCGTTATCACTTTCGGGCCGGTCCGGGTTTTGCAAAACTTTGCCACCGCCGATCAATTCCGTCCTCCGCGAATGGAGGCTTCGGGCGATACGCCGCTCGGCGCGGCCGTCGGCCACGGACTCAACCTGCTCAAACAGCGCAAGGGGGTTTTGCGCAGTAACGGCATCAAGCTTTTCCGGCCGTGGATCTTTCTGATGACCGACGGCGAACCGACCGACAAATGGAATCATCTTCCGCAGGTCGTCCGCGCCGGCGAGGAAAACAAATCTTTCTCTTTCTTTGCGCTCGGAGTTCACAACGCCAATTTCGAGGTTTTGCGCCAGATCGCACTGCGCGAACCGATGAAACTGAGCGGCGTCCGCTTTAAGGAATTCTTCCTCTGGCTGTCGGCCTCCCTGAAGAACGTCTCGCGGTCCACGCCGGGCGACAAGGTCTCGATTCCCGATTACAAACCCTACGGTTGGGCGGAAGTTTAATGAGTTTTGGAAAATGGCGTTACGCCCGGGCTTCGGTGACCGGCCTTGCTCATCTCAATCAAAATACCGATTGTCAGGACAGGTTTTTGTGCCGGACGTTGGAAACCGCCGCGGGCGAAATTCTGATCGCGGTGGTTGCCGACGGCGCCGGGAGCACCTCGGAAGGCGGGCGCGGGGCGGAGTTGGCCTGCCGGTCTTTTGCCCAACAGGTGGAGAATTTCCTGAATTCTCCGAACGCTTCGCTCGAATCTTTGAACGAAGAATTCGGCCGTTTCTGGATCGATCATTTTCAAAAGGCGACCGCGACGGTGGCCCGCGAGGATAAAAAGGAATTGCGCGAATATGCGACGACTCTGGTCGGAGCGGTGGCCGGAGAGCATCGCACCGCTTTTTTTCAGGTCGGCGACGGCGGGGCGGTCTTTTCCGCTTCGGGCGAATCGGGCAGTTATCTGTTCGGGGTCGAACCGATGGAATCGGAATACGTTAATATGACCGATTTCCTGACCGACGAAACGGCTCCGAATGCTTTGCGCTACGCTTTGATCGAAGAAGCGATCGAGGATCTAATCCTTTTTTCGGACGGGATCTTCGCGGTCGCCGTCGATTATCAGGAAAACCGGCCGCACGAACCGTTTTTGCGGCCGATGATCGCTCCGCTCAGAAACGGAGGCGCGTCGGATGGTTTGAACGAGAAACTGGAGACGTTTCTGGCATCGCCGAAACTCGGGGAAAAGACCGATGACGACAAAACCATCATTCTGGCTTCGAGGGCTTTGCGCGCCGAGGGGACGGCAAAAAAATGACTTTTCCAAAGTCTTTTAAATAAACGGCTGACCGCCGATTGAAACCGGCGGCAAAAACATCAGATCAATGAATTCAGAATGTCCGGAGTCGTCGATATTTCGGACGAGGTTTTACGATATGCCCACTTTTTACGACAGCCAAAATCAACCTTACGTTTTAACCGAACAACTGGGACGGGGCGGCGAAGGCACGGTTTACGCCTGCGACGGCGATTTTGAAATGGTCGCCAAGATCTATCACGAGCCGGTCGATGAGGAAAAGGCGGAAAAACTGCTCTGGATGGCCGGGAACAAAGAGGATCAATTGCTCAAAGTGGCGGCCTGGGTGATCGATGTCCTGCGCGATAAACCCGATGGCCGGGTCGTCGGATTTCTGATGCCGAACGTCCGGGCCAAGGAGATCCACGAACTTTATTCGCTGAAAAGCCGACGAATTTATTTTCCGGAGGCCACCTGGCATTTTCTGGTTCATACGGCCGCCAACCTGGCCCGCGCCTTTTACCTGCTCCACAGAAACGATCACATCATGGGCGACGTCAATCACGGCAACTGCGTCGTGCTGGCCGACGGCACCGTCAAACTGATCGACTGCGACAGCTACAGCATCCGGACCGACCGCTTGCGCTACCCTTGCGAAGTCGGCGTTACTACGCACCTCGCCCCGGAACTTCAAGGCAAAAATCTGCGCGGCGTCGAACGGCTGTCGAAACACGATAATTTCGGTCTGGCCGTCATCATTTTCCAACTCCTCTTTCTGGGCCGTCATCCGTTCGCCGGAAATTATCTGGGCGACAAGGATAAATCGCTCGAAGACTGCATCCGCGAATATCGTTTCGCCTACGGCAACAACAAAGAAATGACCAAAGTTGAACAGCCGCCCGGCACGCTTTCGCTGTCGGAGGTTTCTCCGCGTCTGGCGGCCATGTTCGAACGGGCCTTTTTGATCGATGATCGTCCCTCCCCGCGCGAGTGGATCGAGGCTCTGGAGGATTTCTCCGGCAATCTCAAGCAATGCACTCTTCATCCGGGACATCATTACTACAATCAGCTTGTAAACTGTCCCTGGTGCGAGATCGAATCCCAGACCGGGCTGATGCTCTTTCCGTTCGTTACCAGCGACATCGATCTCGGCAACGACCAGCCCTTTAATATTTTCACGGTCGAAAAACTGATCTCCAATCTCGGCGTCAACCGCGACCTTCCGGCCCGGCCGCCGAAGCCCAGCGTTCTGCCGCCGCCTTCGCCGGGAATTTTGGCGACTCAGAAGGATAACCGCAACCGGCAGATCACCATCGTTACGGTGCAGTTTTTCGCCATGGTTTTGCTGATGGCCCTGTTCGGCATCGGCGCGGGCGTTTTCTTCGGGCTGTGTCTGATGATCTTTCTCATCATCTTTCTCAACAATTCCGAAAAGGTGATCCGCGATTCGCTCAACGATACGCTTTTGAGCGCCCGGCAGGCCTGGAGTCAGATCGAAAGCGATTGGTTGTCGGCCGCCGTGCCGCCGGGGTTCGATGACGATTTGGACGGGATCAGGAAAAAGATCGACAGCTATCAGAAATTCCAGCAGGTTAGCGTCAAGCAACTCAAGACTTTGCGCGAAGACGTCCATCGCCGGAAGTTCGCCGAGCATCTGCGGTCTTTCTCCCTGGCCGATTCGGAGATACCGGGCATCACCCGTGAAGATTGCCGGATGCTGGCCAAAAAAGGCGTTCGGACGGCCGCCGAGGTCGAGGAAAACCGCCTCCGTCATTTTTACGAAGTGACTGATGAAATGGCCGGAAAACTGCTCGACTGGCGGAGAGCTGTGGACGGGAAATTCGAAACGGGCGACGACGGCGAACTGCCCGAGGAGGAAAAGGCCCGTTTTATTCAGGAAACGTCCGGGAATCGCCGGAGGATCGAAAAAGAGATCGAGCATCTGTTCGCCTCGCTCCGTTCGGCCTCGGTTTTCGTTCGCAAAAAACAGCAGGGGATCTACGCCAAAACCGAATCGGTGGCCAAAGAGATGCTCCAGACCGAAAGCGATCTGGAAAAACTCGGGACCAATTCCTCGGCCATTCTGGCTCTTTTGCTGATCACTTTCCTGACCCCGTTTTTCGGCGGCATCGTCAGCGAGATGAGTTCTCTTCCGACGAGGCCTTCGACGACCCAAACTTACGAAACGGGCACAACTTCGGAACAAGGAGGTAAGGATTTGTTATCGGCCCCGGTGGTTCCTCCTGCTTTTCCCGATAAAAATATTACCGACTCCGAGATCGCCCGACTGAGCGAAGCCAAGCGTCTGGAATATGCCGGGAATCTTTTAATTCAGGGAAATACTTTTATCGAGACCCAAAACTATTCTCGGGCCGCCGAAAAGTTCCGCTTCGGCCTCCGATTTGATTCCAAAAATGTGAATTTGGTCAATCAACTCGGATACGCGCTCTATTTACAAGGGGATTACGACGAGTCTCTGGAGGTTTTGGACCGGGCGCTGAAGATCGACAAAAATAATACCACCACCAAAAATTTCATCGGCATCAACTATCTGCGACAGGAAAGGTTCAGCGATGCTCGCCGGACCTTCACCGGATTAACGCAAAAAGATCCCGATTCCCTCAACGGATTTTTCAATCTCGGGTTGGCTCAGGAGGGTTTGAAAAATTACAAAGCGGCCATCAAGGCCTTCAGCCGCGCCATCGAGATCGACCAATCGGATGCCGATTCGCATTACGAACTCGGCGTCTGCCTTTACAAAAGGGGAGATCAAAAAGGCGCCTATGAACAATATTCGGTGTTGTTGGCGAGAGACGAATTGATGGCCAAACGGCTTTATGATGTCGCCGAACTCGAAGCTTATCAAAGAAAAATGAATATAATCGGAGAAATAGAACAATAGTCCCAGACTTTTGTTTGGATTGAGGCTCCGAAGGGGCGAAATATGAGAGCCCGGTGCCTCAATCCAAAATCCGAAATCTAAAATCCAAAATCACCTGAAATATCCCTTCAGATAATTCTTCAGATCATCCGGCGAGGCGGCGCCGCCGATGTAGCCGATGTAATTGTCGGGGCGCAAAAGAACCAGAAAGGATTCATTTGCCCCGAAGGTTTCGGCGATGTTCGGGTACAGCGGCAGTTCGAGGAAATCCATCCCGTCGGCGTGATCGGCCAGTTCGGCGGACAGATCCGGCGGTCGGTTTTGTCCGTCGGAAAAGGCGATCAGATGAAATTTGGGCTCTTTTAGTTTTTCGTAGATGCTGGTGTCGTCAAAGGTGAAAAACGGCATCCGGTCGCCGGCTTTGATCTTGAAGAAACCGCCGCTTGCGCTCAGCGGCGATTTGCGGTAATTGATCCCGATCTGCGAAACGAGCGGAAAGAGAAAATTCCGGACCGTCTTCAGATTGAGGGCGAAATTGGCGACGTACGGGAAAATGTGAGTTCGGAAAAAGGCCACCAAAGCGTCCTCGCTGGCCCCGAACTCAAAAAGGCGGTCGGTCGTCTGCAAAAGCCGTTTGGCGTTGGCCAGCCGTTCTTCGTTGTAGGTTTCGAGCAATCCGAGATCGGCCCGCCCGCTGAGGACGAGCGCCAGTTTCCAGGCCAGATTATAGCCGTCCTGAATTCCCGTATTCATTCCCTGAGCGCCGGCCGGAGTGTGGATGTGGGCCGAATCTCCGGCCAGGAAACAGCGTCCGCGCGAAAATTTGCTGACCCGGCGCGAGTGAACCTTGTAGACCGAAAACCAGTTGACGTTGTAGATGTCGAGTTCGAATTCGGTGTCTTTGATGATCTGCTCTTCGATCTCTTCGTAAAGGATCTCGCCCTCTCGCCCATCCTCGTTTTCCGGGAAGGTGCCGACGATCCGAAAACGCTTGTCTCCGGCCATCGGGAAAAATGCGGTGATCGTGTTCTGCGCCAGACAAACCATCAGCGCATCGTGCGGAAACTTCCAGTCGATCTGAACGTCGGCCACGTAAAAAAGGCGTTCGAAAGTGCTGCCTTCGAACCGGAGATCGAGGGTGTGGCGGACCGGACTGGCGGCCCCGTCGCACCCGATCAGAAACTTGCCCTCAATGGTTTCCGGCGAACCGTCCTCGGTTTTGATCAGGACTTTGACCCCGGCTTCATCCTGCGAAAAACTCTCCAGCGCGGTGTTCCATAAAACCTCCTTCCCGTGCGAGCGGAGATGATCGTAGAGCAATTTTTCGTGTTCGCTCTGTTCGACGATCAGCAAAAAAGGATAGGGGCTCATTCCCTCGCCGATGTTTTTCAACTCGACCTCGCCCCGGACTTCGCCGCCTTCGGCCAGACGGACTTTTTCGGCCAGCGTTCCGAGCGAAATAAGCCGGTCGGCCAGATCGATCTGCTGATAAATTTCCAGCGTTCGGGCCTGAACGCCGATCGCCTTCGAATAAGGAGTGATCTTCTCTTTTTTATCAAATATCACAAAATCAACCCCGTATCTGATGAGTTGGCAGGCCAGGGCCAATCCGGTCGGACCCGCTCCGACGATTATTACATCCGCAGTTTTCATCCGAAAAAAACCTCCTTGTTTATCTTCCATTTTCAATTGTTAACTGTTATAAAGCAACCTCTTATAAACGATACCGGAACACACGGAACCGACAACCGGCGAATGGTTGTGGGCAATTGACGACTTGAATTTACTAGACGGGATGGGGAATTTCTGATAAATTCACAAACAAGATAATCAAAAGTTATAAAAAATTTCCCCCTTTTAACTTTTTGAGGAAATAAATACTGAAAAAAGTCTCCCATTAACATTTTTCTTTTTTTATTGCGGGATGAAAAAGGATTTGTTTTCGGCCATAGTCAATAAGTCGGGAAATGCCTCTTCGTTTAAGAGCGCCGGAAACGGAGTCCGTTCGAATCGGGAGCGGGTCGTAACTCCGGAAAGTCTGGCCGAGATCCTGACCGACATCAAACAAAAACTCGACGACGGTTTATCCAGCGCCGCCGAAAAGATTCTCACCAATATGCTGGAGAACTACAGTTACTCTCCGGAGATCGAAGCCAAGTTCCGCCGCTGGCTGGCCTATACTTTTGAAACTCAGGGACGTTACAACAAGAGTCTGGAAGCCGTCGAACAATACGACGACGAGGACATTCTGACCCAGCTTCAGCCGGAGACGGCCCTGTCGGTCCTGACGCAACTGGCCATCTGTTTCAATAACACCAACGAATATCCGAAGGCGGTCGCGCTTTTGAAATACGCTCTGGAAGAAGCGCAGAACGCCGGTCTGACGGATCTTTACGGCGATATTTACGTCGCTCTGGCCCGGGTTTACCGGAAACTGAACGAATATCCGATCGCCCGCGATCACGCCGAAAAAGCCCTCAATTGTTTTCGCGAGGACGGCGACTGGCACGGGATGGCCAACGCCTATCATATGATCGCCATGACCTACCATCAGGAGGGCAACAGCGAAAAGGCGATCGAGCATTTTCAGTTCGCCATCAAGATCATCGGCTCGCGCAGCGCTCCCTTCCTGCTAGGCAAACTCTATTCCGACATGTCCGGCGCCTACTGGTTTTTGCGCCGACCGCAGGACGGCATCGCCTGTCTGGAAAAGTCGATCAAATTCTTTCAGCGGACCGAACACAAGATCCAATCGATCGCCGCTTACAACAATCTCGGGATCAATCTGATGCTGCTCGGCGATTGGGAACGCGCCGAGACGATCATCAAACAGGCGCTCGATCTGGCCATCGAGGTCAACCACGCCCATGTCGCCGGAATCCTCGATTCGCTCGGCGAACTGAAACTCCTGCGCGGCGAACTCGAAGAGGCCCGGGAACTTCTCGAACAGGGCGTCAGAGTCGCCGAAGAGCGGAAAAAAGAATGGTACGCGATTCAGGCGATGCGCAATCTGGCGAGGTGTTTTCTGGCTCAGGGCAAACTTGAAGAAGCCAAACAAAAGGCGCGTGAAACCACCGAGATCTGCCGCCGGATCGGCGAAAGCCAGATCGCCAATATGGCCAATCTGGTGCTGGCCGAGGTTCATTTGCAGGAGAACAGATTCGGCCAGTGCGAAAACGTGCTCAACAAGATCGAGGAGACCGATCCGACCTCGGATTTCTTCGTTCTCGGCAACATTCAGCGGATTCGCGGCTTGCTGGCGCTTGGGACCGAAGATGAAGAACTGGCGGTTCATCATCTGAGCCGGGGGCTGACGATCTTCGAAGCGGCCGACGATCTTTATCACACGGCGCTGGCGCAGTTTCTGATCGGCCGGACGGTGGCGGCGACCGATTCGGAAAAAGCCCGGAAGAATCTGCTGGCCGCCAGCGAGACCTTCGGCCGCCTCGGCGTCAAACCGCTTTTTCTCGAAACCGGAAAAATTCTCGAAGCCCTCAAAACGTCAGGTCCGATCGAAAGGGCAAGCCAACCGGAGACGAAACGTTCGGCCTCGGCCGTCTCTCAGCTGCTGATGCTTCGTTTGGCCGAAGCGACCGCTTCGCGCGAACTCCTGTTTCGCGAACTGGTTTCCATCCTCCAGCAGGAAAGCAAGGCCAAAAAGGTGATCATCGCCGAATTCAACAGCCAGAAAAAGCTCTTTCCGTTTATCACTCACAGCTACGCGCCCAACGAGAGCATGGAGATCACCTACGGTTTTCAGGAAGCCCGGGAAAAGAATCTGGTCGAAAATTTCAGCAAATCGAAAAACCTGAAGGTCTTCAATCTGCGGGCCCCGAGCGCTCCTCCGGCCTTTCTTATCATCTCGCCCCAATCGGGAGCGGTTTTGTCCGATGATGCTTCGATCCAGCCTCTGCTCCGCGTTGTCGAACTCGGAATGGACGTCTGCGCCCTGCGCGAAAAGGACAAGCATCAGCAGATCGAACAGGAAACCGGTCCGTTCACATCAAATTCGCTGATGCCCGGTTTCATCCATTCTTCGCCGGCCATGACGGCTCTCGTCGAAGAGGTTTACAAGATCCGTTCCTCGGACGTGACGGTGCTGGTTACGGGCGAATCGGGAACCGGAAAAGAGCTGGTTTCGCGGGCGATTCACACCATCTCCAACCGCAAGGACAAGGTCTTCATTCCGTTTAACTGCACGGCCGTTCCGAAAGAATTGGCCGAAGGCCATTTGTTCGGCTACAAGAAAGGGGCGTTTACCGGCGCGGCGGCCGATTCTCAGGGAATGATCCGGGCGGCCGACGGCGGAACCCTGTTTTTGGACGAGGTGGGCGATCTGCCTCTGGACGTTCAGCCGAAACTGCTCAGGTTTTTGCAGGAGGGCGAGGTTCAGCCGCTCGGCGAAAAAAGCCCGGTCAAGGTCGATGTCCGGATCATCGCCGCCACCAATATGCCGCTCGAAGAAAAAGTGGCCGACGGAAGTTTCCGCGAAGATCTCTATTACCGTCTCAACGTCATTCGTCTGCGCGTTCCCCCTTTGAGGGAGCGCCGTTCGGAGATACCGCAGCTTGTCTCTTACTACATCAACCATTATTCGGCCCGGTTCGGCAAACGCGACATCAACATCACGCCGCAAACCATCGATCTCCTGATGGTTTGCGAATGGGACGGCAACATCCGTCAGCTTTGCAACGAGGTTCAAAGGATCGTCGCCCGCGCCGAGGACGGCGAAACGATCACGCCGACCCATATTTCGCCCGAACTCAGGCGGGGCACCTCCTCTTCGATCTCCTCCCCGCTGGCACCGGCCGGGAACGTCAAAACGATCGCCTCTTACGATACGACCTTTTCCACCTACAATATCGCTTCCAAGAGCGGAACTCTCGAAGAGGCCGTCACCGAACTGGAAACCCAGATGATCAAAGACGCCCTCGGTCGCCACAACTGGAACATAACGAGAGTCGCCCGCGAACTCGGCCTGACCAGACGCGGCCTTTATCTGAAACTTGATCGCTACGGAATAGAGAAAGCCGCTTAACCCATTCGATTTTGGGTTTTAGATTTTGGATTTTGGATTCATCGGGCTTTGGATTTCGAATAATTAGTTCCAAAAACTGAAAGCAATCCAAAATCCAAAATCTAAAACCCAAAATCCCCTCGCCTAATTGCCTGACAAACAAAAACCCCGAGTCCCATCAGCAGGTAGAAGACCATCGCCACTTCGGCGTCGCCGAGGTTGTAATGGACCATTCCGCTGGCGAAAAAACCGACCGCGCCGCCGGCACAGCCGAGCAGGAGACCGGAGAAGAATTTCGGATTTCGGATTTCGGATTTCGGATTTTCTTTTTTACCGGTTTTTATTCCTTTCCAGAGAGTTCGCAGGTAGGCGCCGAAAAGCAATAGCCAGAGCAGGAGGCCGAACAGGCCCCGTTCGACCAGGAGCTGGATCGGGGTCGAGTGAAAATGGCTCATCGCCAGCCGGCCGTCATCGAACAGATGCCATCTTTGGACATATTCTTTTTTGGTGACGGTGTCCATTCCGACGCCGAGGAAGAAATGGCGCGGGTTTTTGAGCCACAGGTTGATGCCTTCGCGGTAAACCGTTTCGCGGTAGGTGATCGAATCGTCAGACCGGTCGAAAAAACCGACCTCGCGCGTTTGGTGAAGAAAGATCAGACCGCCGACCGCCACCGGCAAAGCGACGGCCGCCAGAATGAGGATCATCTTGCGGCTGCCCCCGAGGAGGACGATCGTAAAGGCCGAGATCAGAAAACCGAGTTGCGAAGCGCGCGTAACGGTCAGAAGGAGCGCGAAGGCCATCATCAGGAGGCAGAAAAGGAAAAGCCAATTGGGATTTTGGATTTTGGATTTTGGATTTTGGATTTTTCCCTCTTTTTCGTCGTCTTCTTTCGCCTTTTGCCTTTTGCCTTTTTCCTTGAAAAGTCCGGCGATGAACAGGCCGAGGACGAGCGATGTGATCAGCTGAAGGACTTCGGCGTAGGTGGCGTAATGACCGTAAAACCCTTGCGAGCGCCAGTTGCGGCTTTTTTTCCAGCTTTCGATCCCGAGGGTTTTAAGCGGGTCGCCGCCGCCGTCGAGCAGATCGGCGCGTTTGACCTCGACCGTGAAGTTAAAATCGGGCCGGTAAAATTCGACCCGCGTCGTTTCGTTTCGCTTTAATTCCTCGACCAGTTCTTCGGGCGTGCGGATTTTTCGGCCGTCGGCCTTCAAAAGCGTGTCGCCCTCCCACAAAAGAGCCTTTTTGAGAGGGCTTTCCGCGCTCAGACCGTGGATCTCGACGCCGCGTCCGAAGGCGCGCTCGACCGGCGTCCAGAGGACGTTGATCATGGTTGAGAAGATCAGCGCCAGCGCCAGAAATTTGACCGCCCGCAGGTGTCGCAGGTTGTTGATGACGAAATAAAAGATCAGAAAAAGCGCCGCCCCGCGCAATTTGTCGAGCGAGACGAGCGGTTCGTAGGAACAGAGGGCGGCCACGACGGCCCAGCCGAAAAAAGCCCAGAGCGGGATGTCGAGCGGCGTTCTGACGAGGGCGGGGCGCGGGGCGACGAAAAGCCTGATGACCCAGGCGAGCATTCCGGTCAGCCACGCGATCTGCGTCGCGGCGATCGAATGCGGCGCGGATAAGACCATCAGGAACAGGAAGATGAAAGCGATCCTCTCAAGCCACGGAGCGAGACCGCTTTCCGGTCTGATGCCGGCGATCAGGTCGATTCGTTCGATGAAATTCTGCAAACCCATATTATTCGTCAGTGCCGATGACAGTTGAAAAGTTTCGCACAAACCGTTTGGGAGCGCAAAGACGAAGCGCGGGCGGAGAGAAACGTTTTTCGCTTCGGGAACGAATCCGTCGTTTATGATATAAACTCATATAAAAAACTTTAAGGGAGATGAAGATAATAGATGTTTAAACGAACCGTTGTCATTAATTTGATCTGGTTGGCGATCCTGATGTTCGGAGCCGTTTCGTTCGTTCCGGCGCAGACCGAGAATTCGTGCGATACCTGGGCCTACATCATCGACGACGATCCGAACGGCCTCAACGTCCGGGCGGGGGCGGGAAGCAATTTCAAGGTTTCCGACACGATCCCGAAAGACGCCGACGGAACTTCGGTCAACATCGTCGGGTCAAAGGGCAAATGGCTGAAGATCAAGCTGGCGGAGAACTCCGAGGGAGAAAACGTTTTTTCCGGCTCGGGTTGGATCTACGGGCCGTTGGTCGCGTTGCGGACGCGGGGTTCGGGCGCTTCCGAAAACGAGCTGGTCAAACTCTACGACGGCGCCAAAACCTCCGGCCGGGTGGTCGGCCGACTGAAAATGGAAACCGAGGTCACTTTGCTGGGATGCAAGGCCGCCTGGGTCGAGGTCGCCTTTCCCGGCAAAAGCGATAAGACCGGTTGGCTTCCGCCCGAGTCGCAATGCGGAAATCCCGTTACGACCTGTCCGTAAGCACTTTGGTAATTAAGGGATTGCAAATTTCAGATCTCAGAACTCAGAAAACCGGTGAAAAATCCGATCGATCTGAGATCTGAAATTTCCAGACAGACAGTCGTTTAATTTTTTCTATGAAGATGCCGCCGACAAAACCGCCCGCCGGATTCGAGTCTTTCGTCGAAGATCTGTTAAAGGAGATCGAAACGGTCGAGGGCTACCTGTCGCCGAACGAGATCCGTTTTCTGGCTCTTCTGGCGGCCTGTCCGACCGCCGAAGGAGAGATTCTGGAGATCGGGAGTTTCAAAGGGAAATCGACCATCATTCTGGCCAAATCGTCCGCTCTGGCCGATAACGCCCCGGTTCACGCCGTCGATCCGATGATCGCGCCTTCGGAGACCGATCCCGATCTCGGCGGCGCGGAATCTTCTTTTCCGGATTTTCAAAAAAACATCCGGGCTCAAGGCGTCGAGGATCGGATCGATCTTCACCAGATGTTCTCCTCGGAACTGGCCCGCGACTGGGAGCGGCCCCTCCGGCTTTTGTGGATCGACGGCGACCATACTTACCGGGGAACGAAGCTCGATTTCGACGGGTTCGCCCGTCATCTGGCGGATGGCGCGATCGTCGCCATTCACGACGTTCTCCACGAATTCGAAGGCGGCATCCGCGTTTTTATGGAGGACGTTCTGCTGTCGCCCAATTTCGGGGCCTGCGGTTTCGTCGGTTCGATCGCCTGGTCGCAGTTTCACCGGGACGAGTCGGCCGGCTGGCGACATCGCCGCGAAAAACTCAAATTGTACAAACGCCTGAGCCGTCTGATACCCTACATAGTTTTCAAAAAAGAGCTGGTCGGGTTTGAAAAGAAACGCTATAAACTTCTCCGTTCGCGCGTGCCGCACGGTCCCGTCAAACCGGCGGAATGGGTGGAGAGGGTGATGGGTGATGAGTGATGGGTGATGAGATAAAAAACCGATTTCCCATCACCCATCACCTATCACCCATCACCGGATCTAAGCCGCTCACTAAAAAAAACTTATGCTAAAAACCGATTTGTCCGTCAGCGCCGAGATCAAACTTCTGTACGATCTGCACATTCCCGACCGGCTGGAAACGCCGGCTCCGCTGATCATCTCCGTTCACGGTTACGGCGCGCATAAAAATTACATGTTGCGCGAGGGGAAACTGATCGCCGATCAAAAATTCGCCGTCGCCTCTTTGCAGGGGCCGCATCAGTTTTACCGGGAGGCCAAGGACGGCGCCATGAAGGTCGGTTTCGGCTGGCTGACCAATTATCGCTCGCCGGAATCGGTCGCTCTGCACCACAAATTCGTTCTCGATGTGATCGAGAGACTCTCGGCCGAAGGGCTGATCGACGATGAGAGGATCTATCTTTTCGGCTTTTCTCAATCCTGCGCCCTCAATTTTCGTTTCGCTTTCACCTACCCGGACATCCTGCGCGGCGTCATCGGGGTCTGCGGCGGGATTCCCTCGGACCTCGACACAAACGAAATTTATCGTCCGACCGAAGCCGATGTTCTCTATCTTTACGGCGATCAGGACGAATTTTACCCGCTCGAAAAATTTCAGACCTTCGAGCAAAGGTTAAAAGAATATCTGCCCAATTTCGATTGCCTCAGATACCGGGCCGAACACGAGATCACCGGCGAGATGCGCGAAGATATTAAAGGATGGCTGGAGAAAGCCGGGGATTGACGGATCGGCCGAAGATCGCCGCAAAAAATTGTGCGGATCAACGAAGTTCTCTTTTTAAGATCTTGCCCGTCGCGGTCATCGGCAATGCGTCGCGGAATTCGACCAGACGCGGGTATTTGTAGCTGGCCATATTTTCCTTGCACCAGGCTATGATCTCTTCTTCGGCCGCGGCGGATCCCTCTTTTTTGACGATGTAGGCCTTTACTTCTTCGCCGCTTTCGTCGCACGGGACTCCGACGACGGCGCAGAGCGAAACGGCTTCGTGCGTCATCAGAACCTCTTCGATCTCGCGCGGATAGACGTTAAACCCGCCGCGCAGGATCATATCTTTGACCCGGTCGGTGATGTAAAAATATCCGTCCCGGTCGCGTTTCCCGATGTCGCCGGAATGAAACCAGCTGTTGCGGATGGCCGCTTCGGTCGCTTCGGGGCGTTTGTAATAGCCTTTCATGATGTTGTGGCCGCGAATGACTATTTCGCCGAGTTCTTCGTCCGCCACCTCCCGGTCGTTCTCATCGACGACCCGCACTTCAATTCCCCAGACCGGAATCCCGACCGAACCCGTCCGCCGGGATTCCAGTTTGTTGAAAGTGGCGACCGGCGAAGTCTCCGAAAGCCCGTAGCCTTCGATGATCCGGGTGTTGAATTTCGCTTCGAATCCCCGGATGACCTCGACCGGAAGCGGAGAACCGCCGGCCATGCAAAGGCGCAAATTGCGGGCGATTCGATCGAGATCGAACCGGTCGGTCTGCGGACAGTTCAACAAGGCCCAGTACATCGTCGGAACTCCGGCGAAAAGCGTCACGCCGTGTTTTTCCATCAAAGCCAGAGCCGCTTCGGGGGAAAAACGCGGAAGCAGAACGATAGTTGCGCGGGTGTAAAAACCGGCGTTCATCTGAACGGTTTGTCCGAAAGAGTGAAAAAGCGGCAGGGTTATCAGATGAATGTCATCTTCCTTGCGCGGATACATCGTGTCGCAGAGTCTGGCGTTCAAAACCATATTGAGATGCGTCAGTTCCGCGCCCTTCGGTTTTCCGGTCGTCCCCGAAGTGTAGAGAATGACGGCCGTATCTTCGGCGGCGGTCCGTTCGGTTTGAAACTCCGCCGATCTCCCGTCGATAAACTCATTGAGCGTTTTCGTGTTCTCAAACGGCGAAACGCTTTTTTCATCCGCCGTCAGCAGGATGAAATTTTCGCACGCGGGCGTTTCCGAAAAGCCCTTGAAACCCTCTTCGCCCAACGGCAGATCGGCCGTTCCTTCAAAGCAAAAATAGGCTTTGGCATCGGAATCCGCGAGATGATAGGCGATCTCGCGCCCCTTGAACAAAATGTTCAAAGGCACGACGACCGCGCCGGTTTTCAGGATGCCGTAATAGACGATCGGAAATTGGGGCAGGTTCGGGCAGCTCAAGGCCACCTTGTCGTTTTTTCCGATGCCCATATCTCGCAGGGAATTGGCGACCCGGTTCGCTTTTGCGTTGACCTCGGCGTAGGTCAGACTCGCATCGCCGCAGATGACGGCGGTTCTTTCGGGAGAGTTAAAAGCGGTGTCTTCAAGCAAAGAGGCAAGATTCAGCATAATTCATTCGGGTTTTGAGTCTCGCCTTTCAAATCAAAGGCTTCGATAGCAACATCCGACCGCCTCAAGGCGGGACTCAGAACATTTTTGATGATGGCTTGGTTTTCGTGAATATGATTTTCGTCGATGCGGCCGATTTCTTCAAGTCTTTTTGCGGTTTATTCGTTCAGGTTTGTTTTCGCCCCGTGGCAAAGGTATTATTTTAAATAGATGGAAAACGTTTTGCGTGATGCTCACAACCGAATGATCCGCGATCTGCGCGTGTCTTTGACGGACCGCTGTAATTTCCGCTGTTTTTACTGTTTGCCGAACGGCGAACCGCCGCTGGCGCGCAAGGATACGATCCTGACCTTCGAAGAGATCGCCCGCATCTGCGAGATCTTCGTTTCCTTGGGGATCGAAAAGATCCGACTGACCGGCGGCGAGCCGATGCTCCGCCGCGACATCGACGCGCTTGTAGAGCAATTGGCCCGGTTGAAAAATCCAAAATCCGAAATCCAAAATCCGAAATTGAAGGATCTGGCTCTGACGACCAACGGTTTTTCTCTGGTTGAGAAGGCCGGGCTTTTGAGGGAAAAAGGGCTCGATCGCGTGACCATCTCGCTCGATTCCCTGAAAAGGGAAAATTTCCGGCAGATCACGGGCGTCGATAAATTGGAAGAGGTTCTCGGGGCGATAGAAGCGGCTCAGGCGGCCGGCCTCGATCCGGTCAAGATCAACGCCGTCATCGTCCGCGGTTACAACGACGACGAACTCGCCGATTTCGCCCGCTTTGCCCGCGAAACGAACGTTTCCGTGCGTTTCATCGAATTTATGCCGCTCGATTCGGGCCACGACTGGACGCGCGAGATGGTGGTTTCGGCCAAAGAGATGCGTCGGCGGATCGAAGAGGTTTTTCCGCTCAAGCTGAAACGGTCTTCGCGCGGCAGCGAAACGGCCTGGAAATACGCTTTTGCCGACGGCGCGCCGGGCGAGATCGGCATCATCGCGCCGGTTACGGAGATGTTCTGCGGAGCCTGTTCGCGGATCCGTCTGACCGCCGACGGACAAATTCGAACCTGCCTTTTTTCGACCGTCGAGCATAATCTGCGTGATCTTTTGCGGAGCGGAGCCGGTCGGGAGGAGATCATCGGTTTTATCCGCTCGGCCGTTCTCAAAAAAGAGGCCCGGCATCATATCAACGATCCCGATTTCGTCCAGCCGTCGCGGACCATGAGTTTTATCGGCGGGTGAGCCGAAAACTTGCAAATCCCCTCTCAATCAAATATAAAAGGCGTATTTAAAAATCTACTGGAGGAAAATTGATGAGATATCTTTGTGCCTTGCTGATTTTGTTGACTTCTACCCTTTTTATCGCCTGCGGTACAGGTGAACAGCCGAAACCGGCGAACGGGACGAACACACCCGCCAACAAAACCGAATCTCCGAAACCGGTGGAAAAATCCGCGGTCGATGACAGTAAACTCTCCACCCCGCAGGGCTCGATCGAATATCAGCTGGAATTGATCAAGGCCGGCGATTTCGACAAACTCAAGGAATGTCTGACCGAACGGGTTCGCGGCGATCTGACCAAAGAGATAGTTGACAAAGCCAAAGCGGACGCTTCGAAACACACGATGGATGATCTGTTCGCTTCGTCCGAAGAGGGCGAGAAGGACGGCAAAAAGACGGCCACGGTGATGATGAAAAACGGCAAGTCTTTGACGACCCTCATCGAAACAAACGGCAAATGGCTGGCCGATACGATCTGGTTCAAATGATCCGATCTCAGATAAGGGTTGATCGGGGGATCGGGAGGCGGATGGTCAGGTCCGAAATCCGAAATCCAAAATCCAAAATAAAAAGGGTTGACTATTGCCAAATTGAAGTGTTTAATATACTTTGATCTGAAACGATCTTTGGTCCGCAATCTTCCCGCAAATAATCCTAAATGATTCCCCGGAAAAAACATTTACTGACCCTGCTGATCCTCTTTTTCTGCTTTCTGGCCGGTCGTCCCGATCTATTCGCCCAGTATCGTTTCGATTCCTGGACGACGGATAACGGTCTGCCGCAAAACGGGGTTCGGGAGATCGCGCAGACGCCCGACGGATACCTCTGGTTTACGACTTTCGACGGGCTGGTCAGATTCGACGGGGTTCGTTTCACCAATTTTAATAAAGCCAATACCAAAGGCATCATCAACAACCGTCTTACCGGGCTTTACTGCGACCGCGAAGGGACCCTTTTCGCCACCACCGCCGAGGACGGCATTTTGACCATCTATCGAAGCGGCGTTTTTTCCTCTTACTCTTCGGAGCAAGTTCCGGGAAACTACATTGAAAAAATCAAACCCGACGAGAGCGGGGAACTGCGTTTCCTGGTAGAAGATACCGATCGGACCTCGAAAAGCTGGTATTACCTGCGGGACGGTCAATTCGTTTTCAGTGAAAGGGAAGATAAAAACAACATCAAGGTCGAATATCAGGGAAAATCCGGCACTTTGTGGACATTGACCCCGAACCGGATCACTCAGCTAAAGGACGGGAAAACGACCGTTTATCCTTACAAGGTCGAGCGTCTGTATTTTCTGAGAGAGGTTTTTGAGGATAGCGACGGAGCGCTCTGGGTCGGCGGGGCCGAACTGCTTCGCCTGAAGGACGGACGGATCGAAAATCTCGGGAAAGGATTTCCCCAATCGGCCGATTTTCATTCATTTTGGGAAGAAACGGACGGCAGCGTCTGGTTCGCCAACGGCGGTCGATCGGGGCCGGGGGCCGGACTGGTTCGTTACCGGGACGGTAAGATGACAAGTTTCGGCAAAGACGTCGGCCTTTCGGATTCGAGCATCTTCGACGTTTTCAAAGACCGCGAAGGCATCATCTGGCTGGCGACGAACAAGGGTATCAACCGGCTGAAAAAAAGCATCATCACTACCTACAACTCCGAAGACGGTTTGAGCAGTTCGGAGATCTATCCGATCTACCGGGACAGTCACGATGATATCTGGATCGGTTCGACCAAAGGCCTCAACATTTACCGGAACGGAAAATTCGAGGCGGTCAATCTGCGCCAAACCGATCTCTCGGCCCCGGAGCACATTCAGTGGAGAAACGGCGGTATGGCGGTTCAGTCGATTCTGGAAGATTCGCGCGGAAAGATGTGGGTCGGAGTGAGCGGCGGCATTTTCGTCGTGGACGGCAGAGACACAAAAATGCTGGCCGATACCGAAAGCTACCACGTCTCTTCGATCCTCGAAGACAAGGCCGGAAACATCTGGGCGACGAGCAACAAGGGGATTTTGCGTTTCCGCGATTACAAACTGACAGCGTTTTATTCGGTCGAGAACGGTCTTCCCAACGAATTTATGACCGTCGTCTACGAGGATTCGGTCGGACGGCTCTGGTTCGGGGGCCTCGGAGGTCTTTCCGAATTCCGGGACGGTCGGTTCATCAATTACACCGTCGGGAGCGGACTCACCGGAAACTACGTCCGTTCAATTTACGAGGACGGCGACGGAACGCTCTGGATCGGAACCTACGGCGAGGGGTTGAGCCGATTTAAGGACGGACAGTTTTTCAATTACCGGGTCGAAAACGGCCTTTATAATGACGACGTTTTCGCCATCGAGGAAGACAAGCGCGGCAATTTCTGGATCAGTTCCAACCAGGGCATCTACCGGGTCAAAAAACGGGAACTGAACGACCTGGCCGAAGGGAAGATCGAAAGGATCAACAGCGTCGGGTACGGCAAAGGCGACGGAATGCTCTCGACCGAATGCAACGGCGGAAGACAGCCGGCCAGCATCCGCGACAGGGAAGGAAAATTCTGGTTTCCGACCCAGGAAGGCATCGTTGTCATTGATCCGTCCTCTGAAATTCAGGTCGGTTTGCCGCCTTCGGTCGTCATCGAATCGGCCAGCGTCGAAAGGGAGCAGGTCGATATCGGCGACGGGCTTTTCGTAAAGCCCGGACAGAGGAACATCGAGATCAAATTCACCGGGATCAGTTTGAAAAAATCGGAACAAATAAAGTTCAAATACAAACTCGAAGGTCATGACCCGGATTGGATCGACGCCGACACGCGCCGGACGGCTTATTATTCTTATCTGCCGCCGGGAACTTATCTGTTCCGGGTCAGGGCCGCCAACAGCGACGGAGTCTGGAGCGAATCCGATGCCGCTCTGATTCTGGAGATGAAGCCCTTCTTTTATCAGACAAACTGGTTTTTTCTGGCTTGCCTGACGGGAGCGGTTTTCGGTCTTTTCGCCGTCTGGAAGATCAGCGTTTATCAACTGGAAGCCCGCGAAAAACGCCTCGCCCGGCTGGTCGCCGAAAGAACCAAAGAACTCAAAAAAGCCAACGAAGAATTGCAGCATCTGGCCAATTCCGACGGTTTGACCGGGGTCGGAAACCGCCGCCGCTTCGAGGAGTTTCTGGCCGACGAATGGAACCGGGCGGTTCGTTCCAAGTCCGAGATTTCTCTGATCCTGATCGATATCGATCATTTCAAGCCTTTCAACGACACCTACGGCCATCAGGCCGGCGACGATTGTCTGAAGCGGGTGGCCGCCGCCTTAAAGAACATTATCAAACGCCCCGCCGATCTGATCGCCCGATTCGGCGGCGAGGAATTCGCAGTCGTTTTGGGTGGCACAGGACGCGATGGCGCTCGGAAGATTGCCGAACAGGCGATGACCAACGTCGCCGAATTGAACATTCCTCACCGCGGATCGGGAACCAGCGATCGGGTTACGATCAGCATCGGGGTGGCGACGACTCTGGCGAAAATGGAAATGACCGAGGCTGATTTGATCAAAGCGGCCGACAAGGCTCTTTACCGGGCCAAAGAAGATGGTCGCAACCGGATCAGCTTTTTCGATTTCGCCGAAGACTCCGAGGACAACGACATTCTGGAGAAGGAATTTCTGGTTTAACAAAGGGCCGGACGGATCAAATCGAAAAGAACGGGTTTCAAATCATAAAAAAATCGTCTCAAATTCTTATTTGAGACGATTTTTTTACTTGCCCGCGGATAACATTGCCGAAGTTTTTCAACCACAAAACCAAATGGAGGATATTATGAAAAGACTTTTTTGGGCGATCATTGCGGGTTTGGCATTTTTTTCGGTCGGCGTTCCGGCGCAGAGCGAAACCTTTTTTCAAACGGTCGGAGGAAAATGGCAGGGCACTCTCGAATATCTCGATTACACGTCAAACGAACGGGTGACGCTGAAAATGCAGGTGGAAATAAAACCTGCGGCCGACGGGGAATCGGCCGAGTTTTTTACGATATTTGACGATTTCGGAAAGATGATCAAGAACAGCGAAACGGAGCGGATCGACCGGACAGAAAGCAAATTTTATCAGGGAGATGCCTCATTTAAGATCGAATCGATCACCGACGGCAAAATTGTTCTGCTGGGAAGTGCCCCGGATGGAGAAACGGTCGAACGGGTTCGAAAAACCATCACCTATTCCAAAGATCGGCTGGTGATTCTCAAGGAAACCCGCGATCCCTGGCGGTTTCGCAATCGGATAATCTTGCAAAGAGAGCCCGAAGAAAACGGCTCCGGCGAGAAGTCCCGACCGTTATAAAGATAATTGACAGGTGGTAATTTGATTCGAAAACCCTTAATCGGCTAGACTTTTTGCAATGGGGTTTGCAGATTTGGCCGAAAAACTGACCGAGGCCGGGCGGGAATTTTACCGCCGGGGCTGGGTGATGGGAACGAGCGGTAATTTCAGCGCCAAAGTCAGCGCCGACCCTTTGCAGATCTGCATTACGGCCAGCGGCAACGATAAAGGGAATCTGGATGAGACGAATTTCCTCGAAATCGACGACAACGCCGACGTCCTTCAGGGCTTCGGCTCACCCTCGGCGGAGACTCTCCTTCATCTGACCATCTACCGGCTTCAGCCGATGACCGGTTCGGTCCTTCACACTCATTCGGTCTGGGGAACCATTCTGGCGGATATTTTTTACACCGAAGGGGCGATCGAGATCGAGGGGTTCGAGATGCTCAAGGGACTGGCCGGGGTCGAAACGCACAAGCACCGGGAGGTCGTTCCGGTCATCGAAAACTCGCAGGATTACATCGCGCTGGCTCACGTGATCGAAAATGTCATGCGCGAAAACCGTGGCATTCACGGCATATTTTTGCGGCGGCACGGTCTTTACACCTGGGGCCGGGACATCGCGGAAGCGCGCCGGCACATCGAAATATTCGAATTTTTGTTTGAGGTTTTGGGAAGAAGTGTTAAAAATTAACAAATAAGCTGAATCGACAGCCCCCAATGGTTCAAGGCTTTAGAAGAGTGCTTATTTAAGGATTTTGTATTTTGATATTGAATCGGCCGGACAGGATTTGCTTTTCTTGCCCGGCTCCCCCTTGGAGACAGTAGACAAAGTATGGCAATTTTAAGCATTCCGGATAAAAAATCGACTTTACGCGAAGCCGATGAGATCAAGGCGTATCTCGCGAATATCGGCATTGATTACGAAAAATGGCGGGCCAGCTATGACGTTTCGCCCGACGCTTCCGAGGAAGAAATTCTTCAGGCCTATTCGGCCGAAATCGAAAAGCTGAAAATAAAAGGCGGCTACACCACCGCCGACGTAATTGATCTGAAGCCGACCACCCCGAATCTCGACGAGATGCTGGAGAAATTCAGAAAAGAGCACTGGCACGACGAGGACGAGGTCCGGTTCATCATCAAAGGGCACGGTCTTTTTCACATCGCACCCGAAGGCGGCGACATCATTTCCATCGAGATGGAGGCGGGCGATCTGATCTGTGTGCCGAAGGGAACTCTCCACTGGTTCAACCTGTGCGGCGATAAAAACGTGCGGGCCATCCGGCTCTTTCAAAACCCGGCCGGCTGGACGCCCTTTTACACCGAAAGCGGAACCGACGGGAAATATCAACCGGTCTGCCTCGGTGTAAATTACATCCCGGTCGCTAAAATGACCGCCTGATCGATCGGGCAGAGGATAAAATCTGAAAAGATGCTCCGGCGGACTTAGACCGGTCGCCATCTCCGACCTTCCGTCGCGTAAACGGCGAAAGTGGCCGGGGCGGGGATCGGACGCATTTTTTTCTCAAAAAAACTGATCCGAACAAATGATCAAAGCCATTCTCCTCGATATCGAAGGCACGACCACTCCGATCGATTTTGTCCATCAAACCCTTTTTCCGTTCGCCAGAGAGCGGATCGGCCGCTTTCTTGAGGAAAACGATTCGGCCGATGAGACGGCTCAGCTCGAAGCCGAATACAGAAAAGATTTTACCGATCAATTGTACGGCCGTCATTTCAACCGAAACGAACCGGAATCGGTCGCCGATTATCTCCGTTTTTTGATCGAACAGGATCGCAAATCGACCCCGCTCAAATCCTTGCAGGGAAAGATCTGGCGGGAGGGCTATCGTTCGGGCGAACTGAAATCGGTGGTTTTCGAAGACGTTCTTCCGGCGTTCGAGCGCTGGACGGCGGCCGGAAAATCGATCTTCATTTATTCTTCGGGCAGCGTTCTGGCCCAGAAACTTCTCTTTAAATATACCGATCACGGCGATCTGACCCGTTTTATTTCGGGCTATTTCGACACCAACACGGGCGGCAAGCGCGAGGCCGAAAGCTATCGTCGGATCGCCTCTGTGGAAGGTTTTCCACCTGTGGAAAACTCGCTGTTCATATCCGACGTTCCGGCCGAACTCGACGCCGCGAAAAAGGCCGGATTCAGTACCAGGCTTTCCGTTCGCGAGGGCAACCCGCCGTATGACGAAAGCCGAAATTCCCACCCGGTGATCCGCAGTTTCGACGAGTTGGAATAAACGAAAGATTTCTTTTCGCCAAAGGAGCGAAAATCGCTGAAGAGGTGGAATAAATTGCGAACAAAGAGTAATAATAGAACTTATGGAAGACAGCAAAAATCTGGAAACGGCAACTCTCGGCGGAGGTTGCTTTTGGTGCACGGAAGCGGTTTTTGACGCGGTCGAAGGGGTCGAAGACGTCGTTTCGGGATATTCGGGCGGGCATCGGGAGAACCCGACCTATCAGGAGGTCTGTTCGGAGACGACCGGACACGCCGAGGTCGTCCAGATAAAATTCGATCCGGACGTGATCTCGTATAAAGAGATTCTGCAGATCTTTTTCGGAACGCACGACCCGACCACTCTCAACCGGCAGGGCAACGACGTCGGCACCTCGTACCGGTCGGCGATTTTTTATCACACCCCCGAACAAAAGGCGACGGCCGAACAGGTCATCCGCGAGATCACCGAAGAAGGCGTCTTCGATGATCCGATCGTCACGGAAGTGACCGGATTCACCAATTTTTACCCGGCCGAAGACTATCACCAGAATTATTTCGCCAAAAACCCGAATCAGCCCTATTGTGCGGCGGTCGTCGCGCCGAAGGTCGGCAAGTTCCGGAAAAAGTTCGCGGCGCGGCTCAAAGGCTGAGCGGGAAGGCAGAAAGCGATTTCCCAAACCTCATCTTCAAGGAACAAAAGCGCCCGGCACCGGTCGGTCGGTGGAAAAACCGAATTGGGTGATGAGGGTGCCGGATGAACTCTGTTGAATGAACCAGTCGGCCGACGGCGGGCGGAAGATCCCGGCGTCGAATTTTCCGTCGCCGTCGTAATCGCCCGGCACGGGAATATCTCCCGTCGCTCCGAAAGGAAACGCGAAAAAGGAAGAATCCTCGCTTCGGACCACAAACCATTCCCCGGAAGCGGGCCGCCAGAACGCCACATCGGCCCGTCCGTCGCCGGTGAAATCCCCCGGCACCGCCCGGTCGGTCGCGACGCCGAATTGCAGGGCCAGCAGACCCGCCGTGCTTCTCAAGATCCACCATTCCGCCCCGCTTGTACCGTTGGGCCGCCAGATGGCCACATCGCATCGTTCGTCGCCGTCGTAATCGGCCGGCACGGGGCGGTCGCCCGCCGCTCCGAACTGCAAAATGGTGGTGCCGCCGTCCGAGGACCGGATGATGAACCAAGTCGAGACCGACGGACGAAAAATGGCCGGATCGGCTCGCCCGTCGCCGTCGTAATCGGCCGGCACCGGAACGTCGCCGAGAGCGCCGAAGGGAAAAGAAAAAAAGGACGAATCCTCGCTGCGCAGAATGAACCATTCCCCGGTCGATGGCCGCCAGAAAGCAATATCGGCCCGCCCGTCGCCGGTAAAATCTCCGGAGGCGATCCGGTCCGAAGAAGAGCCGAACTGGGCGGCGAAAGCCTGCAGATCTGAACTTCGCCTGTACCACCATTCGCCGACCGTCGGGCGAAAGATGGAAACATCGGTTTTGCCGTCGCCGTCAAAATCGAACGGCACGCGGCGCGGGTTGGCAATCGGCGTCTGACCGACCGCCCAAAAGCCCGACAGCAAAGCGAAACCGCCGCCCGCGCTTTGGCTCCCGGCCACGGGTTGCCCGACGGTCGCATCGAGCGTGAAACCGCCGCCCGAACTGCTTTGACCGCCGCCGGAGGCGATGACCGATTCTCCCAGTTCGAACTGCCCGCCCGATTGGGCCGGGACTTCCGAAGGGTCGAGAAGGAAAAAAGAAATTCCCAGCAGAAACAACGGCAAAACTTTCCGGATCATTTCAAACATTTTCTGACGCTCCTTATTCACTGCAAATCCGGGCCTCTTTGTTTTGATCGCAAACCAGAGCTTTTAGAGCCCGGATCTCGGATTCCTGTTTCTGCAATCTTTCTTCCTGATGTTTAACCGTGTCCTTTTGCTCGTCGAGCTGTTTTTGCAAGGATCGGTTTTGTTCTTCGAGATCCTCGATCTGAACCTGTTGCTCATTGACGGCATTGATCAGAACGACGCCGATCCGATCGTATTTGACCCCTTCGGCTTCGCCGCGTTCATTCCGCGTCGTCAGCAGAGGTTCGATCCCGGCCACCTCTTCGGCGACGAGGCCCAGATCGGGCGTTCCCTGTTCGCGCCAGTCGAACGAAACCGGTCGAAGGCGGCGGATCAGACGCAGACCCGGAGCGAAGGGGCGGACGTTCGTTTTATAGCGGATCGAAGAAGAACAGACCGAAATTTCGTTCGAAGCATTGCGGCACAGCGCGGTGCTGCCGGCGGAACCCAAACCCGTGAGATTCAATTTGCCGGAAATTCTGACTTCGTCGCTTCCGTCGGCCCGGCCGAGTTGAATGGTGTTGTTGGCCGATGCGATCGCTCCGGCGCCGATCGCCGTGGCAAACGAAAGATTGCCCGAACCGACATTGGCGTTACTTCCGACGGCAGTGTTATTGCTTCCGGTCGTGTTGGATGATCCGGCGAGGATCCCGAAGAAAGTGTTGTTGTTGCCCGTCGTATTTATTTGCCCCGAACGTCTTCCGAAAAATGAGTTGAAACTGCCGGTCGTGTTGAGTCCGCCGGCGCTTGTGCCGAAAAAGGAGTTTTCCGCGCCGCTCGTATTCGGGCGTCCCGCATCGGCGCCGAAAAAGGAATTTTCGCCGCCGCCGGTCGTAAATTCACCGGCGCGCGCACCGAAAAACGAATTGGCCGTGCCGCCGATATTGCTTCGACCCGCGCTCAAGCCGAAGAGCGAATTGAAGGCGCCAGTCGTTGTCGCCTGACCGGCGCCTCTTCCGAAAAACGAATTATTGTTGCCGGTCGGATTTGATGCGCCGGCATCTATTCCGGCAAAGAGGTTCGTTCCGGTCGCGGTGAGAATTCGATTGCCGCCCAGATTGAATTGGGAGGTCGCGTTGACCGTTCCCCCCGAAAGGGCGCCCGCGACCGTTCCGTCTCCCGAGATGTTGAAATTTCCGGATGCCTGCTGAACGGTTCCGTTTTGAATGTAGCTGGGGCTGTTCGGAAGCGGGGGGCGGGCGTCGGACAATCGCGCGTCGGTCGTCAAAATAAACTGGTTGGCCGCGATTCCCCCGAGTTGGAGGGCATTTTCGGCGGTCGTCGCGCTGACGGCACTGACCGCGTTTTCGGAGTTCAGACTTTTGATCGAATAAGGTGCGCTGGTGATGGTTTGACGGGGACTTAAAACCGAATAAGCGCCGCCGCCGGTCGGCCTGACCCTGATTTCCAGAAAACGGTCCGCTCCCGGAAAATGACCCGCAAAATCCAGTTTGACCGAGAATATTCCGTCGGCGACGGGTACATTACTGACCGGGATGACTGAACCGATCTGAGCCCCGTTGGTTAATGCGTCAAACAGGGCGAATTCGAAATCGTAATTTCCTTCGGCCGGCGCTCCGCCGCTTTTCAGGCTTCCCTGAAAGGTGAATTCCGAGGTTTGGCCGAAAATATTCAGGCAGATCAAAAGCGTGATAAACGTTAAACAGATAAATTTTCGATGAATATTTCTCATTATTTTCTCTCTCTCCTTTCAAGGAATCAGGAAGCGCTTTCCAGCGAGTTCCGGCAGATAAGCAGATGCCCGCCGGCGGTTTCCAGAAAATGGATTTTCTCCAGGCGGAGATGGGCGATTATTTCCATCGTGGCGATACCGGAAAGGGAAACCGCCTCGTCCAGGGTCAGCATCTGAGATTCTCCGCCGCACCCGGCGCAAAATCCGCGAATCTCGTGTTTCCCGCGCGCGCGAATGATGAAGATCTCACTGCTTTCGGTCGTGATCAAAATTTTTCTGTTGGCTGCCATTCGTTCGTCTGAGCCGTCAAGCCTGACGGTCGGATTTCTCCCAAGTTCAAGATTTTCTTCCTGATCCGCTTAGCGGATGGAAAAGGTCCGGATCTCGGTCTTGTTGAAAACATTTCCTTTCCGGTCGATGGCTTCGATCTGCCAGCCCAAGCGTCCGGTTTTGAATTTTTCCAGAATTATCGACGGCGAGCGGTAACTCGTTACCTCTCCCGGCAAAAGCGCCGAAAACAAAGGTTCCTCCGGTTTTTCAAAGACTTTCAGCCGATAAAGGGCCGCGCCGGACAGTTCGCGCCAGTTGAAAACGAGGGTTTGAGGAGCCGATAAAACCGCATCTTTGGCCGGGATCAAAAGGGCCGTTTCCGGCCAGTTATTGTTTTCCTCTCCGGTAACGAAGAATTTAAGGGAGGGCATCGGGAATGATGCCACCGCTCCGCTGTGGACGGTTCCCGTTCCCACTCCCAACACCTGTAGATTCGAATCCGATTCCTTGTCATCGCTCGCCTCGATCCTCAATAACAACTGATACCCTCCTTCGGCCAAGGTCGGCACCCGATCCTTCAGCTCAAGTTTTAATCGAAACTTTCCCACCGGTGGCAGAAAATGATTGAACCTGCCCACCTCCCGATACCTCTTCTGCGTCCCTCTCTCTTCAACCGGCAACGTCGCTTCCGTCAACAAGTCCCTCTCTTCCGGCGGCTCTTCTCCCGGCTGGACGATCTCCCCATCTTCCTTTCAAGCGCCCCGTTCCGTTGTATCGGATCTCGGCCACAACCTCCGGAAACTCCCTCTCCCGATCTGATAAACAGGATCGGTTTCTCCTCCGATGTCTTGATCGAAACATCGGTCAGAGCAACGGAACTCTCGCTCCTCCTCCGGTCATCCGGCAGGTTACGGCCACAAACTGATCCGGGTCTCCGTTTGTTGAGACGAACCTTCTGACGTAGAAGAAACCGGCGCTCGATCCTCCGACCGCCGCCTGATAAGCTCTTCTGACGACGGCCGACGGGATGGCCGTGATGTCAGTGAACCCCTGATTGCCGCTTGAGGTCGAACGGTTGTAGCGAGCCGGGAGTGAGCCGTAAACGGTTCCCGCCAAACATTGATTGCCGAGCGAGGGAGGAGGAGCCGGAGTCAGTTCTCCGCACCAGATGGCTTCGGCCGCAGAGTATCCGGGGGGAACGGGACCGAAGGTCAGAAAGACGGTCGTCGGATTCTGAGAATTGACATTGACCCGGTCGGATTGACCCTGATCTGAGCCGTTGCCATTCCAACCAAAACCAAACTTAACGCCATCATTAGAAATAATCTGTTCATCTTCTTTTGCCATCCGTTCAACAACTCATAACTCATAACTCTTGCTCTTTCTCTCTCTTGCTCTTTCTCTTTCTCCCTTGCTCTTTCTCTCTGTCTGTCTCTGTCTCACTCTGCCGTCCCTAGAAGAAGTTGAAGGTCAGACCGGCATTGAAGGTTTGAGCCTTGTTGAAACTGTTGAGCAGAAACTGACGATCGATCGTGTCTCCGTAACGGTTGGCATAGCGGATGAAGAACTGTCCCGACACTTTTTTGAATTTCTTTCGACCGAAATTAAAGCCGTAGGTCCATTGCGCGTCGAATTCGATGTTGCGCGAATCGTTGAAATTATTGGTGTCGCCCGCGAGGGTCGTCGAAAGCCCGGCGCTCAAACCCGAGTTTTTCAAAAACGGCATTCGCCAGGCTGCCCGAGTGCCGAAACGAAGGGTCCGGTCGATGCGCGGCTGTTCGAAACTTTTCTGCTGTTCCCGGCTCAATTCAAAATCCAGATCCAGTTCCGCTTTGGGCTTGACGCTGAAGATCAGAGAATTGACGGCCCCGGCGAAATCGGCCTGTTCGCGTCCGGGCTGGCGATTGTCCTGAAAAGTGCGGTTGTAGGTGTAGGAGATGTTGAGTTTTTCCGAGATCTGCCACTGCGCCCCGAAAACCTGATTGAAACTGTGCTGATCCGGCACCTGCGACAAATCGCGAAAATCGCCGTTGGTCGGCAAAAAAGCGCCGAATTGCTGTGTGTGATCGAAGGTGTAGGAAACGCTCGGCAACCATTTGATCGGTTTATCCGGGGTGAAAAAAGAATTGAGCGGAAGACCAAAGATCAGATTGTTGCGCCGGTTAAAGGTCTTGAGGATCGAAGCGATGTTGGCGAGATTGTCGTGATCCCTGAGGTTGCCGTAAGCGAAGTTCAACTCGCCGAAGTTGCCCGAGATCTCGAACTGATTCTGCCGCCGGTCGGCCTGGGTAAAAGCCGCCACGCTGCGAAACAGGGGCTGGATCTCCTCGTGGCGAAAAGTCCCGGTCAATCGCAGTTTTTTCTCTTTCCACAGTTTTAAGCCCTGAAGGAGATCGAAGCTGATCTCGGCGTAGCGGGCGTTTTTGGTGACCGGACGAATCTCGGTCACATCAAAAGTCTGTTCCAGATTCGGGTCAGCCGGGTTGGTGAAACGGCTGCGGGTGAAACCGGCCTCGTAGCGCAGACGGTTCTTTTTATCGCTGCCGAGAACTCTGAAACCGAAGCCGAGAGACTTTTCGGCATCACTGATCTCACCCTGATTGAAATCCGACAGGGGCAACAGAGAACCGCGCAGGACCGAGAGTTCGAGCCGCAGAGCGCCGGGGCGTTCCTTGAAGAATTCGCGTGCGAAGGTCGCGCTCAGAACGCTGTGTTTACGGCGGGTGATGCCGATGAAGTTGTCGTAACCGACGATCGAAGTGCCGTTGGCGGCCAGCAAAGAAATCTCATTTTGTGAGCCGATGGGAAGGGTCAAAGTGATGCCGCGGCTGGAAAAGGAGTTGATCAGATGGCGGTTCGAACCGTAGGAAACGTGTCCCAGTTTGACGGCAAACCGGCCCTTGCCGAATTCGATCAGATAGCTCGACAGATCGACACGCGGGGCTCGGTTTTCCAATTCGCCGAACCGAATCGCGTTTTGCCGGAAGCTGACGCCGACGAAATCAAATTTGTTGGCGAACGTCCAGCCCCCCCGCGAAACTTTCAGTTCAAGATTTCCCTGTCCGTCGAGATCCGCCGAAGGGTTGCGCGGCGGCGCATTTTCGCGGGGAAAGGCCAAAGTCTGATTCTGCCCTTTGGCGTTCACCGAAACGTTGGGCGTGAATTCGAATTTCCAGTCATCCGGCGATCCGGGGGAATCAGATGTGAGTTCGGTGGCCGGGTCATCTTCGGGCGCATCGGCCTTCACCCGCAGGGGAAATTCCGCCAGCTTTTTCCATTTCTCGCCCGGCCCGACCAGATAAACCGTCAGCGCGGTTTCTCCGGCCGGAAGGGGAATGATGCCGGGCGTATAGCTCAAACCGGCGGTTTTGACCGTCAGCAGAGCGGTGATATCCGTGTCGCCGATAAAAACGGCGAAACTGCCCTCGGCGGCCGTCACGGGACGATTCAGTTTGAGCTCGATCTCCTCGTTCGGGGCGACCTCGCGCCCGGTAAAATTCGGCGTGATTTCCAATTCTTCGCCGGCGGCGCGGGCTTCGGCCGCCGGTTTGGAAAGAGCCGAAGCGCAGATCAGCCCGAAGGCCAGCAACAGCCGTAATTTATTTGAGCGGTTTGTCTTGAGATTTCTGATCATCCGAACTGCCTCAAAATTTGATCAAGCTAAAAGTAAATGTGAGGAGGAGACGCTTTTGAGAAAAAAAAAGCGTCTCCTTCGTTTTCGCCCGGTTTACTGACATTTGGCTTTGTAGGTGCTGAAGAAATTGGGCACCAGCGGGTTGATGTCGCCCTTTTCCTTCTCGATGTTGAACCCGATCACCTCGCTTTTGCTGTTGTTGGTAATTCGCAGTTTCCACTGGTCGGGCGGACGATTTCCGGAATCGAAATCGAAAGAGCATTTCGGCGATTTGTTCGAATGGATCGAATAACAGTTGCTCGACGCCACCACCGTGTTGCCGTTCAACACTTCGACCTTCAGGGGCACAAAAGTGTTGGGAACGGCGCTGACGGCGTGCCATTTCATCTTCAGAATGACATCGCCGTTGGCGGCCCCGAAGCCGAAAAGTTTGCGCACCTGCGTACTGCCCTTGGTCAGCGTCAGGGTGGTGCCTTCCATATCGAGAGTTTTCGTGTCGGGGCAGTTCGGGTCGTAAACGCTCGCAAAATTCGGCACCAGCGGGTTGACGTCGCCGGCTTTGGCGATGTCAAAACCGATCACCTCGTCGTTGCTGTTGTTGACGATGGTCAGCGTCCATTGAACGTCGCGGTCGGCCTCGGTGTCGCTGACCGCAATGGAAAAGTTGCATTTCGGGGATTTGTTCGAGTGGAACGAATAACAGGTGTCCGTTTTGATCGTCGTCGAGCCGTGTTTGAGAGTTACCTTCAGGGCGTTGAAAGTATTGGGAATGATGTTGACGGCGTGCCATTTCAGTTTGAGCCGGATCGTTCCGGGGATGCCCTTTGGAATATTGAAGATCTTGCGCGTAACGGTGTTTCCTTTCGGAACGGTGGCGGAACTGCCCTCCATGTTGAGGGCGATGTCATCGGCCAGCGCCGCGCCGGAGAGGATCATCACCGCCGCTGATGCGGCCAAGGCGGTCTTTGAAAAGTTCGCAAAAATTTTTTTGATCATTTTTCTCTTTACTCCTAAAAATGTTGGTTTTTTGAAAAGCGGTCTCAACTGCACGGTTTGAAAGTGCTGGTAAAACTCGGAACCAGCGGATTCAGGTCAAAACCCTTTTCGATGTTGAAATCCTTGAGCAGAAAAGAACTCTCCGAGTTGGAGATCTTCAGCTTCCATGTATCGTTCGACGGGCCGGCCGGAGCATCGTATTTGAGATTTAATTTGTCCTTTTGATCGGAATGGATCGAGTAGCCGTAATCGGTTTTGACGACCGAGCCGTTGCGCAAAAGTTCGACCTTGAGCCGGACGAAGACGTTCGGCGTGATGACGTCGGTGTGCCATTTGCCCCTGACGGTCACGTGGCCGCCCCGGCTTTGTATGCCGTAGAGTTCGCGCTCGACCGAAGAATATCCGGCGATCTTGACTTTGCCTCCGCCCTGAAGGGTCAGATTTCTGGGGCTGCAATCGGGCTCGAAAGTGCTTTGGATCGCCGACACGGTCGGGTTGATATCGGTGATCTCCTTGAGGATGTTAAATCCGTTGACGTCGTCCGAAGTGTTATTGGTGATCCGCAGTTTCCAGGTTCCGGCGATGTCCGATTCCAGTTGATTGACGGCCTTGAACAGGAAGCATTTCGGCTCTTTGTTCGAATGGACCGAGTAACAGGTCTTGGTTACCAGAACGCTTGAACCGTGGATCAGTTCGATCTTCAGTTTGTTGAAGACGTTGGGGATAAATGTCATCACGTGCCATTTGATCCTGAGATCGATGTTGCCCGGAGTTCCGAACGGAATGCCGTTGATGTTCTTGGTGACGGTCGTGTCTTTCGGGATCGTCAGCGGGGCGTCTTTCAACGTCAGATTGATTTTTTCCGCCAAAGCCGTTCCGGCCAGAACCGATAAAAGAACAGCCGTCCAAAGGGCCGCAGCGGTCAGTTTGGCGGATAAGATTTTCAAAACTTGCTCTTTCATTTTTTTCTTTCTCCCAAATCCTGCTTTTCCGGTCGTCCGGTCGAAAAAGACATCTTGCCGGAACCTTTGGCCGGGCTTCCGGTCGGCCGAAAATTTTTCTTGTCGTTCGGCAAACGTTTGGTCTACAATCGGCCTTGACGGAAAACGACCCATCTGCTTCAAACGGCGCTTCCGCCAAAGCCGTCAACGAATCTTTCCATCGCTGACGATTCGGCATTTAACTCCGGAGCGGGAAAGAAAGTCTTGATTTCTTTCTCAGTTTTTTCTGAGTTTTTTCTGAGGGGTGTGTATGAACAACGGAATCAGCGATTTAAGGGAGTTCGGCAAGTGTCGTCTGGACGTCGGGAAAAAGGTTTTATGGTGCGAGGAAAAGCCCGTTCCTCTTCCTTTGAAGGCGCTCGAACTGCTCTCCGTTCTGGTCGAAAGAAACGGTGAGGTCGTCACCAAAGACGAGATCTGGGGGGCGGTCTGGCAGGATTCTTTCGTCGAAGAGACCAATCTGACGCACAACATCTATCTTTTGAGAAAAACGCTCAGGGATCTGGGAGAAATGGATCTGATCCAGACGGTGCCACGTCGGGGATACCGTTTTACCGGCGCGGTCCGGGTGATCGAAACGGGCGAGCTGGTCATCGAAAAATATACCCAGACCCGCACTTTGATCGAAGAGATCGAAACGGGCGAAGAGGAGATCCCGGACGCCCGAAAGACGGTTCCCGAAAATCTGGCGGCGAACCGCCCGGTGTTCCTCAGTCGCGGGAAGTTTCTGATCCCGGCCGCAATTCTGACGTTGGTGGCCTCATCGGTCTTTGTTTTTTGGCGCTTCTACGCGGCCGGGCCGCCGAACGTTACGGAGACAAAATCGATCGTCGTGGTGCCGATCAGAAACCTGACCGGCGAGGCCGACAACGAGACGCTTTCCGACGGAATGACGGAGAGCCTGATGACCGAACTCGGCAAACTTCAGGGCGTCAAGGTCATCTCGCACACCTCATCCTTCTCGCTCAAAAACACGGCCATCGATCACCGCGAGATCGGCAAAAAATTCAATGTCTCATATCTTTTGGAAGGCAGTTTGCGGCTCGACGGCGAAATCCTGCGGGTCGAGACCCGGTTGGTCAGAACCGCCACCGGAGAGATCGTCTGGAGCGAGACGTACGAAAAGCCTCTGGAGAACATCCTGATCGTTCAGGACGGGATCGCCTGTCAGGTGGCCAACGAATTGCGGGAGAGTTTTTGCGGGCAGAAAGACCGGGTGCCGCCGCGATACGTCGAAAATATAAAGGCTTACCGGGCCTATATGAAGGGGCGCTTCTACTGGCATCAACGCGGCGACAAACCTCTGGTCAAGGCCATCGCCGCTTTTGAGGAGGCGTTGCAATACGATCCGAACTACGCTCTGGCCTACGTCGGTCTGGCGGAAACCTACGTCGTGCAGGAGGCCAACAGCACCGTCGTCCCGTCCGGTGCGGTCTTGCCGAAAGCGATCGCCAATGCTGAAAAGGCGCTGGAGTTGGACCCGAATCTGGCCGGCGCCTACACCGCGCTCGGGATGGCCCGCCGGATCGAACGAAATCTCGATGAAGCCGAGAGAATGTTTCAGCGGGCGATCGAGATCAACCCGAATTATGCGACGGCCTGGCACTGGCGGGCCACGACTTTGCGGGTTCGCGGCAGATTTCCCGAGGCCGAGGCGGCCATCAAAAAGGCTCAGGAACTCGATCCCCTGTCGATCCCGATAAACCTGACTCTGGGCGAGATATATTTCTCGATGCACGATTTCGACCGCGTGCTGGAACAGGCGGATCACATCTTCAGTTTGTCGCCGGAGAACGAAAACGGATATTTCTTGCGGGCCGAAGGGCTTGAGATGCTGGGCCGGTCCGACGAGGCTCTGGCCGCCGTCGAAAAAGTCCATCCGCTCAATTCGGGTTATCTGAGGCTTTGCATCCTGGCGCGATCCGGGCGACGGGACGAGGCTCTGAGGAGCGTCTCGGAGATGGAAAGATCCGAGGCGGCCGTCCAAAGCCCTTACAACATCGCCAGAGTTTACGCCGCACTGGACGAAAGGGAAAAGGCTCTCGACTGGCTGGAAAAAGCCTACGACATCGGTCAGCCGTTTCTTTTTTATCTCAAAGGAGAACCGCGCTTCGACTCTCTCCGATCGACCTCGCGCTACCGGGAACTTCTGCGGAAATTGAATCTGGAATAAGTGAGGGGAATCAAAAATTCTGCTTCGGATTAAAGTCGGTTTTCGTGCGGCTCTCGGGCGATAGATTTAAAATCTATAAAGCAAACGGATTCTTTCGCTCCTCTAATTTGCCATTTGGGAAACCTTTCATTTCCTCCGACCGTAAACACCCGCAATAAAATCATTGGTCAAAAAACGACGACGGAGGAAAATTATGCATTTTCGGCGGCTTTTTTACTTTTTATTGATCGCTCTGGTGTTTGGCTTCTCCGGTTTTGCCTGCGCTCAGGAGAAAACCGGGGAAAAGTCTTATTTGCTGGTTCTGAACAAAGCGGAGGCCTCGCTGACGATCCTCGATCCCGGGGATTTGAAGGTGCTCGGCAAAGTGCCGGTCGGGGACGGACCGCACGAGGTGGTCGTCTCGGCGGACGGCCAAAAAGCCTTTGTCGCCAACTACGGCGGTCAGACGCCGGGCAATTCGCTGTCGGTCATCGACCTCAAATCGCGCAAGGAACTGCGCCGGGTCGATCTTTCGCCGCTTTATCGCCCGCACGGCCTTCAGGAGATCGGCGGGAAAATTTATTTCACATCCGAAACCAACCGCCTGATCGGCCGTTACGACCCGGAGGCCAACAAAATCGACTGGCTGATGGGAACCGGGCAGAACGCCTCGCATATGGTCGTCGGTTCGGCCGATCAAAAACGTTTTTACACGACCAATATCGCGTCCGATTCCGTGACGGCCTTCGAACTCGAAAACGCTCCGCCGGCGCGTTCGCAAATAACGCATATTCCGGTCGGACGCCAACCCGAGGCGATCGATCTGTCGCCCGACGCCAAAGAGGTCTGGGTCGGCCTCAACGCCGAGGGCGCGATCGACATCATCGACACTTCGGCCAGAAAAGTGGTCGAAAAGATCAAACTCGGCGAACGGCCTTACCGGGTCAAATTCGCCCCCGACGGGCGACAGGTTTACGCCACCGTGCCGAACACCAAAGAGATCATCGTCATCGACGCGGCCGCCCGAAAAGAGGTCCGAAGGCTCAAACTGGAGAGCGTTCCGCTCGGGATAGTTTTTTCAAAAGACGGAAAATTCGCGTTTGTCTCGGCGGTTCAGGATGATTTCGTCCTCAAGATCGATCTGGAAAAATTCGAGGTTGTCGGCAAGGCCGAGACCGGCCAGGGACCGGACGGTGTGGCGGTGGCGGAAAAGGATTAGTTCGATTTTGGATTTTGGGTTTTGGATTTTGGATTTTTTTTTCGATCCGTGTTCGGAATTCTTTCCAAAGATAAAAAAAACTGCTGGCCGCAAATGGGTGAAAAAAACTATGAAAAAACTATGTGTGGCATTTTTCGCTTTTTTATTTACGGCGGTTTTCTTCTTTGCGACGGTGGCGGTCGCTCTGGCGCGGGCGGACGCCGAACTGATCCCGCGGCGGAGCATTTTCGCCGATGAGGACAAACTGACCGTCAAACTCAGCCCCGACGGCAAACACATCGGTTATCGCGCCGTCAGCGATCAGGTCATGAATCTGCTGATCGCCCCGATCGAACGTCCCTCGAAGGCCGAACCGTTGTTTAAAAAAGCGGACGGCTCGGTTCTGGGCTACGACTGGGCTCTGGACAAGAAGCATATTCTTTATCTGAAAGCGGTCGGCGAGCGGGTCCATCTTTTTGCTTTGAATTTGAAAACCGGCGAAAAGCGGGATCTGACGCCGGAGGATGAGTTGTCGGCGCGGATCGAGAGGTTGAGCGCCGACCGGCCCGAAGAGGTTTTGATCTCTTTGAGCGAAACGGCCTCGCAGGGCGATCTTTACACCGTCAACATCAAAACCGGCGAGAGAGAACCGGTGCTTAAAAACGACGGATTTCAGGGATTTCTGGCCGACGCCCGGTTGCGTCCTCAAATCGCCCAGAGATTCTCTCAGGACGGCGGTTACGAACTATTCAAGCGGGACGAAAAGGGCGGTTGGACGTCGCTCCTCAAGGTTCCGGCTGACTCGGTCCGGTTCACCGCGCCGTTTTCCCTCTCCCGTCAGGGCGAAACGCTCTATCTGGTCGATAACCGGGCGACCGACACGGCCGTTCTCAAAGCGGTCGATCTGGCGACCGGCGGGGAAAAGATCCTGCTTAAGGACGAAGAAGTCGATCTGGTCCCGGTCCTGATGACGCATCCCGTCACCGGCGAGGTTCAGTCGGCAACCGGCTATTACGGCGATATGCGGCGATATTTTCTCGACCGTTCCATCAAAAAGGACTTCGATTTTCTGAAAACGGTCAAACCCGGTTCCGACGTCGGCGTGGCGGGACGAAGCCTCGACGATCGGGTCTGGCTGGCGGTTTATTTCGACGGCAGTTTTCCGAAATTCTACGCCTACGACCGGCAGAGCAAAAAAGCCTGGTTTTTGCTGAGCGATCACGAGGAACTGGAAAAATATCCGGTCGCCGAAAGAGAAGCGTTCGAGATCAAAACGCGCGACGGCCTCCGGTTCCCGGCTCACCTTTATCTTCCGGCCGGATCGAAGCGGGGCGGGCGTCTGAAGGAAAAGTTGCCGCTTTTGATCTACGTTCACGGCGGCCCCTTTGTCGCTTACCCGTGGAATTCGTGGTTTACAAACCGGATCTTCCAGCTTCTGACGAACCGCGGCTACGCGGTTCTCAGGATCGAGTTTCGCGGCGCGGGCGGTTTCGGCAAAAAGAAGATGAACGCGGGCAATCTGGAATGGGGCGGCAAGGCGCAGAACGACGTCTCGGATGCGGCCCGTTGGGCGATCGGGCGGGGCATCGCCGAAAAAGGGAAGATCGGCATTTTCGGCTGGTCTTACGGCGGATACGCCACTCTGGCCGGGCTCGCCTTTACTCCCGACGAATTCGCCTGCGGCGTGGCGCTCTATCCGGTTTCCGATCTCAAACTCCTGCTCGATGGCAGTCCCGGTTTCTGGCGCACCTGGCTCGGCGACGAACGGACCGAAGAGGGCCGCCGCCTGCTCCGGGATCGTTCGCCGATCAACTTCGTCCGGCGCATCGAAAAACCGCTTCTGATAACCCACGGCGGCCGGGACAACCGGGCCGTCCCGGCCCATTCGGATTCTTTCGTCGAAGAGATGAAAAAGATCAACAAGCCCGTCACCTATCTCTATTACCCGGAAGAACCGCACGATTACCGGCGCAAAGAGAACTGGATCTCGTTTTTTGCCGTCGCCGAAAGGTTTCTCTCCGACAGCCTCGGCGGCCGCTTCGAAGCGGCCGGAGACGATCTCAAAGATGTGGCTTTTGAGGTCAAAGCCGGAGAGAATCTAATCCCCGGACTATTGCGGACGGAATGATTTGAATTTTAGATTTTAGATTTTGGATTTGCGATTGAAAAAATCCAAAATCTAAAATCCAAAATCTAAAAAGGTGTCTACTGTTCTTCCGGAAGCTCCCCCGTGTTTCCACGTTTGAGGTCGGCGAATCGCGAGGTTTTGAGCCATTGGGGCATGGCGGGGGCGTTGGCCGCTCTGAGGCCCATGACGCCCATCACGTCGGCCACCGTTTTGGCTCCGCTCCAGTCCCAGTCGGCCATCACATCATCGGTCGGCTGGTGATAATTGGCTTTCTCCCAGGCGCGGATCCGTTTGATCAGCGATTCCGGATCGATCCCCGGCGCGCCCATCAGCATCAGCGCCGGAACCCCGCGTTCGACGAACGAATAATGATCCGACCGGTAAAAGACCTTTTCGCTCGGCACCGGGTCGGGGATGACCCGGACGCCGTAAGCGGCCGCGGCGTCTTCGAACATCGCTCCGAGGGTCGAATGTTCGGCGCCGTAGCCGACCATGATCTTGACCGGCCCGTAAACCTCTGTCCCGATGCCGTCCAGATTGAGATCGGCCGCCACCTTGAGAATGTCCCAGGTCGGATTCCGGGCCCAGTATTTCGAGCCGTAAAGCCCGTATTCTTCGCCCGTTACGGCCAGAAAGACGAGCGATCGTTTGGGTTTCGGGCTCATTTTGGAAAAGGCTTCGGCGACCGATAGCATTTCGGCCGTGCCGAGCGCGTTGTCGGCCGCACCGTTGTAGATCTTCCCGTTATCGAGTCCGTAGGCGTCGTAATGAGCCGAAAAGATGACGGCCTCGGCTTTGAGTTTCGGGTCCGAGCCTTCGATGTAACCGATCACATTGCTGGAAGTTCCGAGAGTGGTCTTGAATTCGGTCGTGATGTTGGCCGTTTGACCCAGAGCAAACGGTTTGAATTCCTTGTTTTCGGCTTCGGTCAGAGCCTCCTGGCGGTTTTTCCCGGATTTGGCAAAGAGTTTTTGGGCCGCGTTCTGATTGACCATTACTATCGGCGGGACGGAAAAAGGCATGAAAGAGTCGCTTTCGTCGGCGAGAGCGATCTGGCGTCGGCCGAAATAATCGATCTGGGTGGCAGTCGAATCCGAATCGCGTCCGTTGCCGATGATGATGACCGATTTGGCTCCCGAGATCATCAGCCCCTGAAGGATCTTAAAGGCGGCGCCCGTCCCCTCCCAATCTTCCTGGCTGATGGATTCCGGCGGACCTTCGGCCAACACGACGATCTTTCCTTTGACTTCGGCAAAGGGATTGACGCCGGCTTTCGAAGAAAAGACCTGGGTTCCGTAACCGAAAAAGATCAAATCGCCTTCGAGCGAGGAGTTTTCTTTCTTAAAGGGAAGCGGCACAAATCCGTAATCCTCGCCCGATTTGAACGTCTCATCTCCGATCTGAAAAGAGGTTTTCGACGTCAGAACGGTCTCCTTGAATTTGATCGCCTGAAGATAAGAGCCCTGATCGCCGAGCGGTTTCAGCCCGAGCGCCTTAAAGCGGTCGGCGATCCATTTGGCCGCTTTGTCCCCGCCGGGTTGCATCGTTCCGCGGCCCTCCATCTCATCGGCGGAAAGCGCGTTGGTAAAAGATTTGATCGAAGCGACCGAGATGTTTCCGGTCAGTTTTTTCTCGACGGCCGAAAGCTGTGCGGTTTTGGCCGGAGCGGTCCCCCCGGTTTGCGCAAATGCCTGCACGTTCAGCAGAGTGAATAAAATAAGCAGGGACAATGCCCCGCGCCGGATCGTATATAGCCTTGATTTCATTAATTGACTCCTGAATTTATTGCTCTATTTTACTCGGGCCGAACTTGTTTTGATAAAATTTTTTTCAAAACCGATCTTATCCGAAAATACCATTTGGATGCGCAAAAGATAAACAAAGGTTTTGATTGCCGGATGCGGGAAAAAATCTTTTGACCATGTTTTTGGCGGAAAGCCGGGCCGAAAAGAGGGATGAATCCCGCAGTGGCCGAAAAACTAAGCCCGCTCCGACAGTTCGAGCCATCTTTCCAGATCTTTTTCCAGCATCTCGTTCAAATTCTGCTGTTCGGTAAAAAGCCGGTTGACCTGGTCGGAATCGGTCGCAAATTCGATCAGATCTTTTTCGATCGCGGCCAGCCGCTCTTCGGTTTCGGGAATTTTTTCTTCGAGCGTTTCGAATTCGCGTTTTTCCTTGAAGGAGAGTTTTTTCGGCGCGGTCGTTTCCCGGTTGCGGGAATCGCCCGATTTTTTGGCGGACGAGTCGGCGCTCGCCGGATCTTCTCCTTTCGCTTTTTCCTCCTCGCGTTCCCGGAGTTCCAGATAAGCCGAATAATTGCCGGGGGAACGGCGGATCTTTCCGGCGCCTTCAAATCTGAAGATGTCGGCGGCGGTCCGGTCGAGAAAATAACGGTCGTGGCTGACGGCGATCAGCGCGCCGGGGAAATCGTCGAGATATTCCTCCAGAACGATCAGGGTGGAGATGTCCAGATCGTTTGTCGGTTCGTCGAGCAAAAGGATATTGGGCTCTTCCATCAAGATCTTGAGCAGATAAAGCCGTCGCCGCTCGCCGCCCGAAAGGTTGCCGATGACGGCGTATTGGGCCGCCGGCGGGAACAAAAATCTCTCCAGCATCTGCGAAGCCGTGATCTGATCTCCGGCGGCGGTCATCACGTATTCGGCCGTTTCGCGGATATAGTCGATGACGCGCAGGTCTTCGTTGAGCGCGCGGCTTTCCTGATCGTAATATCCGATGACGACGGTTTGTCCGGTCTCGACCTCGCCCTCATCGGGTTCGGTCCGGCGTGCGATGATCTCCAGCAAGGTCGTCTTTCCCGATCCGTTGGGACCGATGATGCCGATCCGGTCGTCGCGTTTGACAATGTAGCTGAAATTTCCGATCAGATCTTTTTTGTCGTAAGATTTGGAAATTTCGCGCAGTTCGATGATCTTTTTGCCGAGGCGTTGCGAACCGATGGCGATGTCCATTCCGGGTTTGGATTTTTCTTTGGGTTGATTGATCAGATCGTAAGCGGCGCTGACCCGCGTTTTCGATTTGCGGGTTCGGGCTTTGGCCCCGCGCCGGAGCCAGGCCAGTTCCTTTTTGATAAGCTGTCGGCGTTTGTGCGAAGCGGTTTCCCGCAAAGCCTCCTGTTCCTCTTTTTTTTCGAGATAATAAGCGTAATTTCCGCCGAAGGATTGAACGCCCCCCTTTTCGATCTCCAAAATTTCCCCCGTAACGCGGTCGAGAAAGTAACGGTCGTGCGTTACCAGCAGCAGCGCGCCTTTGTATTTCTCCAGAAAATCTTCGAGAAATTCGATCGTGTCGGCATCCAGATGATTGGTCGGCTCATCGAGGATCAGAATGTCGGGTTTGAAGATCAGTTCGTGGGCCAGCGCGACGCGTTTTCGCTGGCCGCCGGAAAGGGTTTTCATCTGTTGGGACGTGTCGTAAATGCCCAGTTTGTCGAGGATGATGCGGGCGTTGGTTTCGATCTCCCAACCGCCGCCGATCTCCAGTTCGTGTTGCAGCGTGGCCACCTTTTCGAGCAGTTTTTGATCGGTCCCGCCCTGTTTGCTCAAATTCTGACAGGCGATTTCATAATCGCGCAAAAGCCGCATAACCCCCGAACTCGCGGCAAAGATGGTTTCCAAAACGGTTTTTTCGTCGTCGAATTCGGGGTTTTGTTCGAGGAAGGCCAACGTTTTTCCTTTGGCCCGCGTAATGCGTCCGGCGTCGGGCGTTTCCGTCCCGGCGATCAGACGCAAAAGGGTCGTCTTGCCCGAACCGTTGGCCCCGATGATGCCGATCTTGTCGGCGTCATCGAACCCGAACGTCACGTTTTCGAAAAGCGGTCGAAAACCGTAATTTTTGCTGATGTTTTCCAGCGAAAGGATGTTCATAAAAAATGGATAACTGAAAATGAATAACGGATAATTTGAGAGAAATTATCCGTTATCTGCTATCCGTACACAAACTTCGGAGTTTGTTCCAGCCGCTCAAACCAAATCCCAAATCCGCGATCCCAAATCCGAAACCGAATCAATTGGCCGGCACGAGCCGCAGTATCCGGTCGTCGTTTTCGGCCGCCCTCCCGCGTCCGTCGCGGTTCGAGGTCGAAAAATAAATAAAACCGTCCGGTCCGTCGGCCATTTCGCGGATGCGGCCGAGTTTGCCGTCGAGCAGGTTTTCCTGTCCGACGACCCGGCGGCCGTCCAGTTTGACGCGGATGATGCGCGCGCCTCGCAGACAGCCGAAAAAGAAATTGTTCTTGAATTCGGGGAATTTGTCGCCGGTGTAGAACATGGCGCTCGCCGGAGCGCAGGACGGAGTGTATTCCAGAAGAGGCGATTCCATTCCGGCCTTCGTCCGGTTGCCCCAGATGTCCGGCCAGCCGTAATTTTTCCCGCGTTCGACGATGTTCACTTCGTCGGCCCCGCCGCCGCGGCCTTCGAAACCGGAAGGCCCGTGCGCGGTCTGAAACATCAGACCACTGCCCGGTTGCCAGGCCAGCCCCTGCGCGTTGCGGTGACCGATCGTCCAAATTTCCGGGCGGTAACTTTTGTCTTTGACGAAGGGGTTGTCTTCGGGAACCGCGCCGTCATCGTTTAATCGGAGCGTTTTCCCGGCCAGCGAATCGGTCTTTTGGGCCAGTTCCCAGTCGGTCGAATCTCCGGTCGTCACGTAGAGTTTGCCGTCGGGGCCGAACCGACAGCGGGTTCCGGCGTGATTGGGCGCGCCGGGAATGTTTTCGATGACGACCTTCGGGTCGAGCAGGGTTTTCCCGTCATATCGGTAGCGGACGACCTTGACGCGTTTGCCGTCGCGGTTGTAGGCGTAGGCCAGATAAACGAATTTGTTTCGGGCGAAATCGGGATGCAGGGAAATGTCCATCAGACCGCTTTCGCCGGAAGGCTCGACGTCCGGCACGCGAAAAACGGGGTCGGCCCGCAGTTTGCCGTTTTCGATAACGCGGACGCGGCCCGGCCTTTCGGTAAAAAGCATATTTCCCTCGCCCGGCAGAAAAGCGAAACCCCAGGGCACCTCCAGATTTTCGGCCACCGTTTCGACTTTGAATTTGGTTTCCGGGGCGTCCCCGCCGTTAATGTCTTTTGCCGTGACGGTCTCGTTTTCGGCCAGACCCGCCGGGGCCGAAGAATTACAGCCGAAAACGATCAGAACCAAAAGGCACGCAAAATATTTTATCCGTTTCATAATGATTTATCCTTACTCGATCTGCCGGAGCAAATCCGGCTTTTTCTTTATTGGACGCATCTTCGCTCGAAATACTTTAAAAAAATTATAGGGCAGAAAAAGCTTCCTGCCCTAATTCCGGAATTCTTAAATTTCAAGACCAAGGCCGTTTCCGGGCACATTCCGGGCGCTGACACTGATCCTCTTACTGATAAATCTTCACAATTCTCCTCGGATGATAATTTCAGCCCATCGCTTCGGCCGTTTCCTTTTCTTTTCCCCAAACGTGATCATCGACGCCTTTGACGCCCTTTTGCCGGGCGCAATGGGCGCAACAGTAATACGTCGCGTCGGCTTCGACCCCGTGCCCGATGACCTTGCATCCGCAATTGGCGCAAACCGGCGCCAGAAGATGGATGGCGCATTCGAAACAGTCGAAAACGTGGGTTTTGCCCGCCGTGATCACTTCAAATGATAAATAATAATCGTTGCCGCAAACTTCGCATCTTGCCATTTTCTTTCTCTTCCTCCTTTTTCGCTTTTTCCCGGATTGCAGGCGTTTGTATGGATTGCAAACACTGAGGCCGTCCGATTTGTCAGTTTTCCGCTTTACGGCGGTTCGATCGGATCAAAAAGCGCCTCTTTCTGTTGGCAAAGACCTTTGACCGTAAACCTTTCATACAAACATCCGCAAAACTTTCACATATCATTAACCGAAGTGCAAAACGAATGCCAGAGGCGGATCAGACGGAGGAAAAGAGTTCTTCGAGGGCGGCGCGCATTCGCCGGGTGTGCGATCCTTCCCAGAAGACCTTCCGGCAGGCCGGGCAATATTGGAAATCGGTCTGAGTTTCGAGCACCTGCGGCGGAACCGGTTCGGCGATCTCTTCCGAGAGAGCGTTGCGCAAAGCGGCATTGCAGATCAGACAGCGGGTGAAAAGGCGGGCGGGTTTTTCGATCCCGAAATGCGCTATCACCTCGCGCAACTGCCCGAGCGGTTTTTCGGTCTGAAGAAGCAGGACGTTGTCGGTCAGCCATTCTTCGGGCAGTCTTTTATCGAGGGTCAGGACAAAGCGTTTTTCGATCAGCGAGCGCCGGACCAGTTCGCCGTCGGGGATGGCGTCCTCCCAGAGAGTATCGAGTCCGACCGCGCGCAGCCAGCGGACCAGACGGGCGACGTTGACATCGGCGAAAAATCGCGCTTCTCCGGTTTTCGGCAGGTTCAGTCGATGCTCCAGACCGACGCGCCTCCCGCAGGCGCAGGTGATCGTCCGCCCGAACTGAAAGAGCGTCACGTCATATTGTCGGCCGCAATTGATGCAGGAAACCGCCATCGCCTTTCGATTATGCAATTAAAATCCGGCCGGCTCAAAAAGCAGGACTTCGACCGACCGCTGATCGGCAAATTCCTTTTCGATCAGCGATTTGACATCGGCCCATTCCAAACCGCCGAGACCGCAACCGAGCGCCGGCATCGCCACAGATTTTATTTTGTGTTGTTGGAGAACTTCAGCTAAGTTTTCCAGACCGTTTTCGACATATTCAATCCGGCTCTTTTCGCGCCAATGCCGTTTGGTCGGAAAATTGATGATGTATTTCGGATAACCGTCTGTTCCCAATTGATAAATCTGAACTCTGCCGATTCTCAGATCACCATTTTGACAGGCGCGTTGGTAGTCTTTGAAATACTCATCCGAAAATCTTTGACGAAATTGCCACGCCAGCCCTTTGCCCATCACCCCGACCGTATTGACGGCATTGATAATTGCCTCCGTCTTCGCTTCAAACAAATTTCCAGCGGTTTCTTTTATCATTGCTGTTTCTTTAAATTTATAATAAAGCCTTGAATATCTTTTATCATTTTGCCGATTATTGAGTATGATCATCAAATAATATTCAGCAAAAGCTTTTTCGCGCTTTCCGTGCCTTGAAAGACACGGCTAAATTCCGGTTGCCGCTCCCGCGGCATAAGGCCAGCAATTTGCAAAGGCCTTTACAGAATTTATAAACTGTAAGTCCAAGCAAAAAGTTTTCGGGAGAGCTATACGAATAGCTGAGATTTGTCTGCCACGGACATTATCCTTTGAACCTGATGCGGGTAAAACCGACGTAGGGAGAAATAAATATGAATGAAAATAAAGATTTAAGAGAAAAGACGAGCGACGAGGTGAAATTGCCGGCTTCGCGCAAGATTTACGTTGAGACCAACGGTCAAACGGTCAATCAGAACAAGCATAACTTAAAAGTTCCGTTTCGGGAGATCGCTTTGACGCCTTCGAAAGATATAGACGGCAAACTGGAGGAAAATCCCCCGGTCCGCGTCTATGACACGAGCGGCGTCTGGACCGATCCCGAAGTGAAATGCGATGTCCGCGAAGGTCTGCCGCAGCTTCGGCGCGAGTGGATCTTAAAGCGCGGCGATGTCGAGGAATATGCCGGAAGAGAAGTTTTGCCGCAGGACAACGGCTATCTGACCAAAGGGGCGGAGGATGTCGCTAAGATAAAAGAGCGTGGAAAACTCGAAGAATTTCCCGGTCTCAAACGCGCCCCCCTGCGGGCCAAACCGGGTCATAACGTCTCGCAGATGCATTACGCCAAACGCGGCATCATCACGCCCGAAATGGAATATGTGGCGATCCGTGAGAATTTGGGAAGACAGATCGCCTTCGAGGCCTTGCAGAAAGCAGAAGGCGCGGAAAGGGATTCGTTGTTTCATCAGCATAAAGGCGAGAGTTTCGGCGCATCTCTACCGGAATTCGTCACGCCCGAATTCGTCCGCGAAGAGGTGGCGCGCGGGCGGGCGATCATCCCTTCGAACATCAACCATCCGGAATCGGAACCGATGGCCATCGGGCGCAATTTTCTGGTCAAGATCAACGCCAACATAGGGAATTCGGCGATCGCTTCAAGTATCGAAGAAGAGGTCGAAAAGATGCGCTGGGCGACCCTCTGGGGAGCCGACACGGTGATGGATCTTTCGACCGGCAAAAACATCCACGCCACCCGCGAATGGATCTTGAGGAACTCGCCCGTCCCGATCGGCACCGTTCCGATCTATCAGGCGCTCGAAAAAGTCAGCGGCAAGGCCGAAGAACTGACCTGGGAGATCTACCGCGACACCCTCATCGAACAGGCCGAACAGGGCGTCGATTATTTTACGATTCACGCCGGCGTCCGTCTGCCTTACATCCCTCTGACGGCCAAACGGACCACGGGAATCGTCTCGCGCGGCGGTTCGATCATGGCCAAATGGTGTCTGGCGCATCACGAGGAGAGTTTTCTTTACACCCATTTCCGCGAGATCTGCCAGATCATGGCGGCCTATGACATCTCATTTTCCCTCGGCGACGGATTGCGGCCGGGATCGATCGCCGACGCCAACGACGAGGCCCAGTTCGCCGAACTGGAAACTCTGGGCGAGTTGACCGAGATCGCCTGGGAGATGGATTGCCAGACGATGATCGAAGGGCCGGGCCACGTCCCGATGCATCTCATCAAAGAGAACATGGACAAACAGCTCGAAGTCTGCGGCGAAGCGCCCTTTTACACGCTCGGACCGCTGACGACCGACATCGCTCCCGGTTACGATCACATCACGAGCGGGATCGGCGCGGCGATGATCGGCTGGTTCGGAACGGCGATGCTCTGTTACGTGACGCCGAAAGAACATCTCGGACTGCCGAACAAACAGGACGTCAAAGAGGGCGTCATTACCTACAAGTTAGCCGCCCACGCGGCCGATCTGGCCAAAGGTCATCCGGGCGCGCAATACCGCGACAACGCCCTTTCGAAAGCGCGTTTCGAGTTCCGCTGGGAAGATCAGTTCAATCTCGGCTTAGACCCCGAAAAAGCCAAAGAGTTTCACGACGAAACCCTCCCGGCCGAAGGCGCCAAACTGGCCCATTTCTGCTCGATGTGCGGCCCGCATTTCTGCTCGATGAAGATCACGCAGGATGTCCGCGAATTTGCCGAAAAGCAGGGCGTCGAAGAGGAAAAAGCGCTCGCCGTCGGAATGGCTGAAAAAGCGCGGGAATTTGCCGAAAAGGGTTCGGAGATTTATCAGGGCAATCTGCCGGAAGGTGGACACGAGCATCATTGATTGTTAAAACTTTACTATTCGTTGATCAGAATATATTATCTGCTAATCCCCTAAATAAAAGCCAGGAGTCGTTTATTTTAGATTTAAGGTAAATGATAGAAAATAAAACCTTCCCTCACACTGTGTTGGAAGTCTGTCTGCTTGGCA
>JAWKHL010000003.1:0-618613 GCA_041394845.1 Pyrinomonadaceae bacterium
GGCCTGACGTTCGGCGGTGATCAGATCTAAAAAGCCGTCTTTATTGATGTCCGCGACCTCTATTTCGATGGTCTGGTTTTTCTCCTCGCCGAAATGCCGGATGTTTTCGAAATTCCCTTTCCCGTCATTAAAGCATATTTCGTTGACCGCCTGACGGTTGGAAATTATCAGATCCAAATCGCCGTCCTTGTCGATGTCGGCAACCGTCAAATTTCGCGAAGGGGAGAGAGGGTTCCCGAACGAACTCTCTTTTTCAAAACGGAGATCCCCGTCTCCCCAATAAATTTTATTCGGAGCGTTGTCATTGACGACGGCGATGTCATTGAACCCGTCGCCGTTAAAATCCCCGGCCCCGACCGCATAACTGGCGTCCCGCAAACGGCCGAGCGGCATTGCGGTTTTAAATACCCCTTCACCGTTGTTGAAAAAAATGAAATTCTGCTCCGCCCAATGCCGGCCGTTGGCAACGAGCGCATCCAGATCGCCGTCCTTGTCGATGTCAAAAAGCGTGATCGAAGCCGTCCGGTTCTCCTCAGTTCCGAGCGAAAGAAATCCTCCCAAATTCAAAAACTCGACGTCCTGACCGTAAATCTGCACCGCGCAGAAAAGAATTATCGATACGATTATTTGCTTCATTGTGTTTTTCCTCTGATCCAGCAACTTTTACGCAGGGCGGGCACTTTTGTTTTGAAGGATGAAAAGAGGGACAAGAGACGAGGGACAAGGGACGAGGTTTACTTGTTTTTCCTTGTCCTTCGTCTCTTGTCCCTCATCCCTGAAATCTCCTGTTTTCAGAAAATGAGGCCATTCAAAACTACGGCCTGAACGCCGGATTGTCGGCGACCGCAAGAAAAATAGAGGTAAAACTCGATCTTAGCCGAGCCCCAAAGTCGATCCGGTATCGGCCTTTCTTATATTTTCCGGATCAGGCTTAAGACTGGAAACGATCAAAAAAACGATGCCCGCCCCAATGGCCGCACCGACCAACGCAAAAACATACAAAAGCAAACCGCCCCTTCCGCCGGAAAGTATCACCCCAAAGACAGCCCCGATCAATTCTCCGACAAACCAAAGCGCTACGGTTAAAATTTTAAAGCCTATGGCCGAACGGCCTTTGTCTTCGCAGATATCTCCGATCTTCCTTGTTAAAAAGAATAAAATAAGAATTTCCAGCATAGCGGTTCCTCCGAAAGATTAAGGTGTGGAACGAAAATTCATTTGCTCCATACGGATTAGGCCATTTTAGACATGGCGATTAAGCCTGGACTTCATTTTATTACCGAGTTTTATATCCTTATCTTCAATCGAAGTCAACAATAATTTCCCGGCGTTTTTTTAATCAGAATTATTTGGAATTCAGTTGAAGCTAGATCGATCGCACATTTTTCGGCCAAAGATTTTTCCGTCAGATAACCCTGCAGAAAACACTCCGGGAAACAAACCAGAGAGGCTCCCTTTGTCTCCGCCTGCCCGGCAAACTTTTCAATCCATTCAAGGGAGCCATCGATATCTTCCCGAATATCGGGAACCTGGCAAACGGCAATTTTGGTAGGCATAATATCCGCCGAGATTTTTTTTGATCGAATGGCTTTAAAAAATGAGATGAGGCCGAAATCTCATCCCTTGTCCCTTTTCACTTGTCCCTAAAAACTTAAACTGAATAATCTCTCGCCCCGTCAAATATTTTTGACTTTGTTAATTTACGTTTTGACTCAAAGTTAACTAGAATATCGTAAACCATTGATTGACCTTAACCGATCTCGTGTTTTAACCGCAGATCGTTCTTTGGGGGATCAAAATTAGATTTTGTTGACATTTCGACCCGAGCCGATGAAATCGGCGGCGTACTTGTAGCCCACTGCGGGAAGCGGTGGGAAAAGGGCAGATGAAGCGTTAAAGCCCTCGAAGAGGGCGAAATACAATAATGCCGCCGATTTCATCGGCTGTAAATACGGCCGATAAGGTCACCCACCGCTTCCCGCAGTGGGCTACAAATAGGTCGCCGTCTTCGACGGCTGGCATAAAATGTCAACAGAAGCTAATCAATAAAAATTCAAAATAAAAACAAGCCATAAAATGTCAAAAATCCACTACACTTTTACCGATGAAGCGCCGATGCTGGCGACGCATTCTTTTTTGCCGATCATCAAGGCTTTTGCAAAAGCGGCCGATGTTGAAATCGAAGTTCCGGATATATCGCTCTCCGGAAGAATTTTGGCCAACTTTCCCGAATACCTGAGCGATGACCAAAAGGTTCCCGATGCGCTTTCGGAATTGGGCGAACTGGCGACAAAACCCGAGGCCAACATCATCAAACTGCCGAATATTTCGGCTTCCGTTCCGCAGCTCGAAGCGGCCATCGCCGAACTTCAAAAACAGGGTTTCGGAGTGCCGAACTACCCGGCCGAACCGAAAACCGACGAAGAAAAAGCCATCAACAAAAAATATGCGCGCGTTTTGGGAAGCGCCGTCAATCCCGTTTTGAGAGAAGGCAATTCCGACCGGCGCGCTCCGAAAGCCGTCAAAAATTACGCCAAGGCGAATCCGCACCGAATGGGAGTTTGGAGTGCGGATTCCAAAACCTCCGTCGCCCATATGGATTCCGGAGATTTTTACGGAACGGAAACTTCCGCCACGGTGGAAACGGAGGGACAGTTCAGAATCGTTTTTTACGGGAATGACGGTTCTTCAACAATTTTGAAAGATTTCGCGCCGCTAAAGATAGGCGAAGTGATCGATTCTTCGGTGATGAATCTCTCCGCCCTGAGATCTTTTGTCGGGCAGGCGATCGCTGAGGCCAAAGAAAAGGACGTTCTGCTTTCCGCCCATTTGAAAGCGACGATGATGAAGATCTCCGACCCGATCATCTTCGGGGCGATCGTCGAAACTTATTTTCGGGACGTTTTTGAAAAATATAAAGACACCTTTGAAGAACTCGACATCGATCCGAAATTCGGTCTGGCGACGCTTTTCGAGAAGATCGCCGGACACGAACGAGAAGAGGAAATAAAGACGGACATCGCCAAGACTATCGAACGGGGGCCGCGCATCGCGATGGTCAATTCGGACAAGGGAATCACCAATTTCCACGTTTCTTCCGACGTGATCGTCGATGCTTCGATGGCGGCCCTGGTGCGCGGCGGGGGAAAAATGTGGAACAAGGACGGCAAAGAGGAAGACGCCGTTTGCATCATTCCGGACAGAACCTACGCGCGCTTTTACGATGCGATCATTGAGGACATGAAGCGAAACGGAGCGATCGACCCAAAAACTTTCGGTTCGGTTCCGAATGTCGGTTTGATGGCGCAAAAGGCGGAAGAATACGGCTCGCACGACAAGACTTTCCAGATCTCGGGCGAGGGAACGGTGAAAGTCGAAGACGAAAACGGAGATGTTCTGCTCGAACAAAATGTTCACAGCGGCGATATTTTCAGAATGTGCCAGACCAAAGACGACCCGATCCGGGATTGGGTCAAACTGGCAGTGAGCCGGGCGAGACTTTCCGACACACCGGCCATTTTCTGGCTCGACAAAACAAGAGCGCACGATTCGCAGATCATCAAAAAGGTAGAAAAATATCTGCCGGATCACGATCTGAACGGCCTCGACGTGCGAATCATGGACGTCAAGGACGCCGTGCTCGAAACCTTGAAACGGGCCAGAGAAGGCAAGGACACGATTTCGGTTTCGGGCAATGTTTTGCGGGATTATCTGACCGACATGTTCCCGATCCTGGAACTCGGCACTTCCGCCAAAATGCTTTCGATCGTCCCCTTGATGAACGGGGGCGGTCTGTTTGAAACCGGAGCCGGAGGAAGCGCGCCGAAACACGTCCAGCAATTTGTTCAAGAGGGGTATTTGCGTTGGGATTCGCTCGGCGAATTTCTTGCGTTGCAGGCGAGCCTGGAGCATCTGGCCCAAACTCAGGACAATAAAAAAGCCCAGATTCTGGCCGATGCCTTGGATGAAGCGAATGCGAAATTCCTTGCAACCGACAAATCTCCGGCCAGAAAACTCGGGCAAATTGACAATCGCGGTTCTCATTTCTATCTGGCCATGTATTGGGCCGAGGCTCTGGCCAATCAAACTGCTGATGCTGATTTGGCTGAAAAATTTGCGCCGATCGCCAAAGCGATGCGGGAAAATGAAGCGAAGATCAACGAAGAATTGATCGGAGCGCAAGGGAAATCACAGGAAATCGGCGGTTATTATCGGCCGGATTCTGAAAAGACTTACGCGGCAATGAGGCCTTCCTCTACGCTGAATGCGATTGTGGACGGAATTTAAGGCAACTCCCGGATCAATGAAAGGCAATTTCCCGCAAAGACGCAAAGCGGCTTTTAGAAAAAAATTCTTTGCGTCTTTGCGGGAAATTTTCTTGTGCGGACGTTTTTGAGACGATTTTATAATATATTACTCTTCTTCCGCGTTTATCCTCTCCAGAACGCTTGGTTGCTGCCCTTCAAACTGACGATAACGCTCACAGTCCGCATCAGTGAAATCAACAGCCAGTTGCAGATGATAACAATTTACACAACCGTAAGCCTTTACTTTGCGAGTGCCAATGCCGAATATGCTCTTCCACTTTGACACATCTTTTAATTTGAAGACGCTCATCCCTCCATCTGCCAAACCTATCAGTTCGCCCTCTATAAGAGAGACGCTTCCGCATGCCGCACAATTCATTATTTAAATTCTCCCTGAGAAAAAGACTGTTGTTAGAAATTCTCAAATCTAAAGCGCTGATGCTCAGATTTGAGGCTCTAAAAGAAAGCAATTAATTCCTAATTCCTAAAGCGCATCGATTTCCCCCGCCAGTTCGAAATCATTGTGCGTTAAACCGCCGGCATCGTGGGTTGTGATGAAAAATTCGGCGTAGCCCCAGCCGAAGCAGATGTCGGGGTGATGGTCGCGGCGTTCGGCTATTCGGCCGACGCGGTTGACGAATTCGAGCGACCGGGCGAAATTTTCAAATTCAAAGCGTTTCGTCAGTTTTTCGCCGGATGTTTTCCAGCCTTCCAGACCTTTCAGATTTTCGGCGATCTCTTCGGCCGACATTTTTTTTCGTGCCACTTCTGTTTATAAACTCCTTGTTTTTCGTTATAATCGTTTGTTCGTTTAGAGTATAAAATTTTTACGCGTATTTGTTCAAAACCGATGAAACCGTATCGCCTGATTTTAACTTCGCTTTTCGCCTTTCTGATCGTCGCCTGTTCGACGACGCCCAGATATTCGACGCCGTTCGAAACGCTCAAGGCCTACACCGAAGCGATCAAGAAAAAAGATTACACGACGATGAAACTGCTTCTCTCCGAAGCGTCGATCAAAATGCACGAGGAGCAGGCCAAACAACAGGGCGTTACGCTCGACGAGATCATGCAGCGCGAAACGCTTTTCACCCCCGACCAGAAGTCGTTGAGTTACCGAAACATAAGGATCGACGGCGAGCGGGCGACGATCGAAGTTAAAAACTCTTTCGGTCAATACGAGACCGTCCCCTTCGTTCTGGAAAACGGCATCTGGAAGATCGACAAACAGGGCTATTTCAACCAGCAACTAAACGATATCGAACAGCAGAACAACCAGAAAATAGACGAAATCATCAATCAGGGCAGGGTTCAGTGATCTGAAACCGAACCCCGCCGCACCGATCCGTCGGAGCAAAAAAAATTATGAAAAACCATCAACTGATAATCATCATCCTGACGGCTCTGGTTTTGACGACCGTCTCCTGTACGGGCGCGAGCGCGCCGGCGAAACCGAACGCCGAAACGGGAAACGCGCAACAGACCGAAACCGCCAAATCGCCGGGAACGACGACCGAAACATCGGCCGGTTCGCCGGGCGCGACCATCGGCATTTATTTTGAAGCGCTGAAGAAAAAAGACGACGAGACGGTCAAAAAATACACTTCGAAAGCTTCTCTGGAAAAATTCGAAGAGGCCGCCAAAGCGAAAAACAAGACGCTCTCCGAAATGATCCTCGCCGGAGAAGACCTGTCGGGAAAGAAATCGCCCGAAACCAGAAACGAAAAGATCGACGGCGATTCGGCGACGGTCGAGGTCAAGGACGACGAGACCGGAAAATGGGAAACCGTTCCGCTCATCAAAGAGGACGGTCTCTGGAAGATCGCCTTCGAAAAATTAGACGAATAAGGGAATTATGAAAATTTATAAAATGCTGTTGGCCGGACTTTTGGCGGCCCTTTTGATCGGATGTTTCGCGAGTCCGGAAGAAAACACACAGAGGACCAAAAACACGGACATCAACGCTCAGCCGTCGCCGGCCGAGAACGCCCCATCGAACGAACCGGCCGAAACCGGAGATGAAACGATCAAGATGGAAGAGGTTTATCCGGTCAAAGAATATTCGCAAAAAACGCCGACCGAAACGATGAAAACCTACATCATGGCGACCGTCAACAAAGACGTTCCGACCGTCAAGAGCCTTCTTTCCAAAGGCTCACTGAAGATGATCGAAGAGTCGGCCAAAGAGCAAGACAAAACGGTCGGCGAGATCCTGACGCGCGGAGCGGTGGACAACAAGTCGAAAAAGATCCCCCAATTCCGGAATGAGAAGGTCGACGGCGATCAGGCGACGGTCGAATACAAGGACGAAACGATGCCCGAATTTCTGACCATGCCGCTCGTCAAAGAGGACGGAAAATGGAAGATCGCCCTCGATGTTTTCCGGGAGAACCTGATGAGGGATCTGACCGAAGAAATGAACGAACCCGCCAGGAAAAATCCCAAATAACACGGGATCGCGATAATGGCGGCGACATTCCGGCGGCCAGTTGACGACATGAAAAAATTATTTCTGATCGGTATTTTTCTGATATTCGCGTTTTCCTGCGGCGGCGACGCCGGAAACGGCGGCGTCCAAAACGCCACGCCGACCGAAGCGTTGAAGACTTTTTTGAAGGCCAAGATCGAAAAAGACGCCGAAACTCAGAAAAAGGTCATCTCCCGGAGTTCGCTCGCATTTCTGGAGGAAACGGCCAAAAAACAAAACACCACGGTCGACAGACTGTTGACCGACCCCGCCGGGATGGAATTAAAAGAGGTCCCCGAGATGCGCGGCGAAGTGATCAGCGGGGATGCGGCCACGGTCGAACTGCAAAACCCGAACACCGGCACGTGGGAAAAGATGCCTCTCGTCAAAGAAGACGGCCAGTGGAAGATCGCGCTCGATCAGGCTTTCCGGGAAGTGATGAAAAAGGTCAATGATCTGATGAAGCAGATGCCGTCGAAACCGGGCGAAAAGTAGATTCTTAAAAAGTTTAAAGGGCAATAGTTTTTTAACAGCAAAATTTATAACAAATCAATTATTTTAGGAGAATTTTTTAGTGGCGATTATCAAACCTTTTCGCGCTTTGCGGCCCAGTTTTGAGCAGGCCAAGCAGGTTGCCTGTGTGCCTTACGACGTGGTTTACGAATCCGAAGTGCGCGAATATATCGGGGACAACCCGCTCAGTTTTTTGCGGGTAACGCGCCCCGAAGCGGAATTTGCCGAGGGCGAAAACCCTTCGGACCAAGAGATCCACGAACGCGGGCGGGAAAATCTGGAAAGATTTATTGAGAAAGAGATCCTGACGACCGAAGCGAAACCGAGCGTTTACGTTTACCGGCTTTCGGGCGAAACCCATCAGCAGACCGGCATCGTCGCCTGTTGTTCGCTCGACGAATACGAGAACGACCTGATCAAAAAACACGAAAAAACGCGCCCCGACAAGGTCCGGGACCGGACCGAACATATGGTCACATTGCGGGCTCAGAGCGGACTCATATTCCTCGCTTTCCGGGGAACCGACCGCATCCGCCAAATCATCTCGGAAACCGCTAAAGAGGCGCCGATCTACAATTTCCACTGCCCCGGCGGCATCAAACAGACCGTCTGGCGGGTCGGCAATCCCGTGGATCTGGTCGCCGCCTTCGAAGAGGTTCCGGCGCTCTACATCGCCGACGGCCATCACCGGATCGAGAGCGCCGAATCGGCCCGCAAGATCCTGCGCGAACAAAACCCCGGTCACACCGGCGAAGAAGATTACAACTACGTCGTCGCCGGGATCTTTCCGGCCGAAGATCTTCAGATCCTCGCTTATAATCGGATCGTCAAGGATCTAAATGATCTGACCGAAGAAGAATTTTTTGCCGGATTGCGGGAACATTTTCTGATCAGCGAGACGGACGACAAACTTCCGCACGAACACGGCGAGATCTGTATGTATCTGGGCGGGAAATGGTACAAACTGACCTTCAACGTTCAGTTTTTCCGCCAGCCCGACCCGATCGAACGCCTCGACGTCAGCATTTTGCAGGATTACATTCTGCACCCGATCCTCGACATCGACGACCCGCGCACCAACCAGCGGATCGGATTCGTCGGCGGCGCGCGCGGAACCGATGAACTGGAAAGAATAGTCGATTCGGGCGAAGCCAAACTGGCCTTTTCGATGTTCCCGACGACGATGGACGACCTTTTCGCCGTCTCCGACATCGGCGAGATAATGCCCCCGAAATCCACCTGGTTCGAACCGAAACTAAAGGACGGACTGCTGGTCCACCAGATTTGATTTTAGGTTTTAGATTTTGGATTTTGGATTATTTTTGCTTGCAATCCAAAATCCAAAATCTAAAAACCAAAATCCTTCTAATATTCATACCACCAAAGTTCCATCTCGCCGCGCCATTTTTCGAGCATTTCCCTATCGAGCCGGAGAACGCCTTCGCGGCGGACGCCTTCGGGCGGTTTGACCAGCGCGGCGGCCCTTTGGAAAACCTTCAAACGGTCGTTTTCCGAAACCCGCGACAGCAGATGCCAGAGCGTCAAGGTGTCGGCCCGGCGCGATTCCCGGAGAACGGTTTTGAGCGAAGCCTCGCCGCCGCCCTCGAAATCGAATTTGTAGAGCGCATTCTTCAAACGGTCGGACGCGGTTTCCAGAAAAGGCGTTCCGAGTCCCCGCCCGCGCCTGGTCAAACAAAGGCCGCCGGCCGGAACCATCGATTCCCGCCCCTCCCGTTCGAGCGAGACGTAACCGCTGGTAACGTGCAGACGGCTGTTGCCTTCCTCGTCAACATCGAGCCGGTAGGCACAGCCCAGATCGACCGCCACGGCCGACGGGGTATCGACCACAAAAAGGCGGGGCGGGGCGTAGATTCTGGCCTTCAATGCGCCGCGTTCGAGCGCGAGCCGGTGCTCCTTTTCGCTCGAACCGACCAGTTTGACCAGAGAATTCGGGGCAACTTCGACCTGTCCGATGTCGGCGACATCGATCTTGGCGCGGGAATTTTCGTCCGTTTCCAAAACGCCGCCGACTTTGAGATCGGATGGGGAGGCGGAATTTTCGATCCTCGGCGCACCGGCCAGAGTCTCGACCTGCCAGGCGGCGGCCGGTTCCGATCCGGGACTTTGCGGCCCGCCCTCCGCTTTTTCGAGCGGTCGGTCGAGATAGAAAAAGAGGCCGCCCGCCAGAAAGGCGATCAGCGCCAGAGAGGCGAAGGCCAGAATCCTCGGCCTTGAACCGAAAACGATAGAGGCGGATTCTTTTTTATCCAGTTCGGCCTCGATCCTTTCCCACAGATATTCCGGAGCGTCGGCCCGCTCCAGTTGTCCGGCCAATCTTGCTCCGAACCTGATCTGATCGTGTTCTTGTCGGCACTCACGACAGTAAAGCAGATGCTCGCCGACCGCCTCATGCTCAACAGAAGGCAACTCGCGGTTCAGAAAGGCCGAGAGTTTTTCTTTGTAATGCTTTTGTTTCATTTTGTTTTTAAGTGATGGGATTTTTTTAGGTGATGGGTGATGGGTGATGGGTGATGGGATTTTTTTTTCGGCCTCCGAGGCTTCAGGCAAAATTCACCCATCACCCATCACTCATCACCTATCACTCATCACCCATCACCCATCACCCATCACCACTCCCTAAACCTCACCCCTCAAATGCCCCAACTTCTCCGCCAGCAGTTTGTGCCCTCGGTTGAGCCGCGAGGCGACAGTCCCTTCCGAACAGCCCAGGATGTCGGCGATCTCCCGGTAGGAAAGCCCTTCGACGTATTTGAGCAGGATCGGCCAGCGAAAGATCGGTTTCAGAGTCCCGACCGCCTGCCGGACCTCGCCGGAAAGTTCCCGCCGGTCGAATGATTCCTCCTGATTGCGCTTTACCTTCGGTTCTTTGAGCCCGAACAGATCCGTCAAAAAAGAGAACCTCCGGCTTTTGCGCCGTTCGTCGATGCAGGCGTTGACCGTGATCCGGTAGAGCCAGGTCGTCAAACCGGCCTCGCCGCGAAAGATCGCCGCGCTGGTGAAAATTTTCAAAAAAACCTGCTGGGTGACATCTTCGGCCGCCTGCCGGTCGCCCCCGAAAAAATTGAGCGCGACCGAAAAGACCCGCTGGTGATGGGCGGCAAAGATCGACTCAAAAGCCCTGCGGTCGACGTTTCCGTATCGGACCGGCAGGTCTTTTTCCTGATCGATATCGGTCATGCGGGCAAGCCTTTCCATTTTTAATTTCGGATGTCGGATTCTTCCTTTATTCGCCGGTTCTTCCGTCACTTTATCATCAAATTTTTTCCAGTTGAATATCTCTGGTTCCGCGCAGGATGTTTTCCGAATCTTTTTCGAGTTTGAGGATCGGATCAAAACCGCCCCTTTCGATCTTTCTCTGCCGCGCCGTGATAAAAGGGTCGCCTTTGAACAGGATCGAATCGACCCAGTCTTCTTTGAAATCAACGCCGGTCAGGGTCATATGAATGTGAGCCGGATTAGTCGTGTCGGGATAAGAGGCCGGCTTGATCGTGAAAAGGGAGTAACGGCCCTGATGGTCAGTCAGCATCCAGCCCCGAAAACGGCCGTGACGGTGTTGACCGTTGCGTCCGTAAAGCCCTTTGATATCGGTGTGATAAAAATAGATCAGGACGTTCGGTGCCGGAGTCCGACCGTCGGATTTATAGATCGTCCCGGAGATCAACAGGCGGTCGCCCTCGTCCTTCTCTTCGACAAGTTTCGTCTTCCAGCGGACCTCGTCGGGGGCATTGCGCGCGCCCCACCATTCGTCCTTGGTGTCCTGGATTGCGTTCTCCTTGATCTCGTTCAGCACGTCGAGGCCCTCCGTTTTTTGAGCCAGAGTGCTTTTTCCGCAATTGACCAGAAACGGAAAAGCGGCCGCTCCGATGGCCGCCCGCTTTAAAAATTGGCGCCTGTTTTCGCTTATTTGATTCATAGACTTTGTTCCTTTATCAAGATTTGTTAATAATTTAGACGGGAAAGCCGACGAATTTCTTCCAATTTTTTAACAGCGACCGGTGATCGGTGGTCAGAAAGTCGGGAAGTTAATTTTCGTCAGAAATCAGGAATTACGAATTAAATCCGAGATCCGAAATCCCGAATCCGAAATCGAAATGCTTGAAACCGAAAGATTATTTTTACGTCCGTTTGAAGAGAGCGACGCCGACGCGGTGTTTGAGATGCGACGCGATGAGGAGATCATGCGTTTTATCCGCCAGCCGCAAACAAAGCGCGATGAATCCTTGAACTGGATCAAGATGATCTCGCAAAGATGGGAGACCGAGAGGATCGGTTTTTGCGGCGTCTTCGAAAAAGCGACCGGGGATTTCGTCGGCTGGTGCGGGCTCTGGCAGCTCAAGGAAACCGGCGAGATCGAGGTCGGCTACGCTCTGGCCAAAGCCTTTTGGGGCAATGGCTATGCGACCGAGGCCGCCCGCCGGATGCTTGAATACGGTTTCGAAACGCTCGGTTTGGAGAAAATAGTGGCGGTTGCATCCCCCGAAAACCGGTCATCGCAAAACGTCATGAAAAGACTGGGAATGGAATTCATCGGACTCGGCCGGTTCTACGAAAACGAGCTGGTTCAATACGTCATCGAGCGGGACGAATGGGAAAAACGCCGGTCCGAAACGGTTGCCGAGGGTTGAGGATCAAAGTGATGAATGATCGTTTTATGCTGGAGACCGAAAGGCTCATCATGCGCAAATTAAACGAATCGGATCTGCCCGAGTTGATCAGGATCCGCTCCGATCCCGAGGTGTACAAATATCTCGGCGGACCCCGGAGGCAAAACCCCGGGGCGCTGGAAAAACGCCTCCGCTTTTACATCTCATCTTACGATAAATACGGGTTCGGCACCTGCGCCATGCTGTGGAAGGAAACCGGCGAAATGATCGGAACCAGCGGATTGCAACCGCTGGAGAACACTGACGAGATCGAGATCGGCTACGGTCTGACCAAAGCCTTTTGGGGAAAGGGTCTGGCGACCGAAGCGGCGCACTCCTGGCTCGAATACGGTTTTACCGCGGCCGGTCTTAAGAGGATCGTCGCCATCGCCCTACCGGAGAACACGGCCTCTTGGCGGGTGATGGAAAAACTGGGAATGAGTTTCGAAAAGACCGACCGGCATTACGGTCTGGATTGTGTCTTTTACGCCATCTCCAAAAAAGAGTTTTTCGATAAACGCGGTCAAATGGCATAATGGATCGGGAAGAAGTTCTTCTTTCTTCAGCCGAAAAATCATGCAGATCAATTACCCAAAAATTATTTTCGCCGCTCTCGCTGCGGTCTATTTTCTCTGGATCGCCTACGACCCGCTTTCGGGAAGCCTGCTCGATATCGTCGATCTTCCGATCCACGAAACCGGACATCTTCTGTTTCGCCCCTTCGGCGAATTTATGAGCGTGGCCGGCGGTTCGCTCTTTCAGGTCGTGATGCCGGCAGTTTTCGTCGGATATTTCGTCTGGCACGAAAAATACTATTCGGCGGCGATGGTTCTGTTCTGGGTCGGACAGAGCATTTTGAACGTTTTTGTTTACGCCAACGACGCGGTCGTCATGCAACTCGTCCTGCTCGGCGGTCTGACCGGCAGCGAGGGGAGTTTTCACGACTGGAACTATCTTTTGACCCAAACCGGTCTGATCGATTCGACGCCGAAGGTGGCCGGTCTGATCCGGGCCGCCGGAACGCTGACGATCATCGCGGCGGCCGCAATGTCAATCAGGTTTTCGATCAATTCAGGGGAAGGTAACATAAATGAAAGCAACATTAATCACGGGAGCGTCGGGCGGCATCGGCGAGGCGTTCGCCCGCCGGCTGGCCGCTGAAAAACACAATCTCGTGCTGGTCGCCCGATCCGAAGACAGACTGGCGGCCCTGTGCGACGAACTGATGCTCGAACACAAGGTCATGGCGCATTACGTCGCCGTCGATCTGACCGAGTACCAATCGGACACGGTGCTTTTTGAAGAGACCGAAAAACACGATCTCGAGGTCAACTGGCTGATCAACAACGCCGGTTTCGGTTCGATGGGCGATTTCACCCGCCTGGATCTGGAGAACGAACTGCGAATGATCACGCTCAACATCATGGCGCTGGTCGCTCTGACGCACCGCTATCTGAAAAAGATGCGCGAGCGAAAAGAAGGCGTCATCATCAACGTTTCGTCGGCCGCCGGTTTTCAGCCGATCCCTTTTATGGCCACTTACGCCGCCACCAAAGCCTTCGTTACATCGTTCAGCGAAGCGATCGCCGAAGAGAACCGGCCGCACAACGTAAAGATCCTGAACCTCTGTCCGGGCCCGACCGAAACCGGTTTTTTCGACGCCGCCGGAATGGAGGGGCCCTTTTCGGCCGCCAAAGGAATGCAGATGCCGGACGAGGTCGTCGAGACGGCGATGTCGGCGGTCAAAAGCGGAAAAACGACCGCCGTTTCCGGCTGGGCCAATTATTTCGTTTCGTTTCTCGGAAATTTCGCCCCCGACTGGCTCGTAACGCGAGCCGTGGCCAGTCAGCTTCGCGGCAAGTTCGACGGCAAAGGGTGAACATTTGTCATTTGTCAACAGTAAATTGTGATAGGTGATGGGTGATAGGTTAATCGTCAATAAAACAACCTATCACTCATCACCTGTCACCGACTCCAAAATGAAATTCACGGTCCTCGGGAGCGGTTCGACCGGAAACGCGGTTCTGATCGCCACCGAAAAAACAAAAGTTCTGATCGACGCCGGCCTCAGCGCCAAACAGATCCTTCTGCGGATGGCGGCGGTCGGGGTCGATTTCCAGGACCTCGACGGCGTTCTGATCACGCACGAGCACGGTGATCACGCCGGCGGTTTGCGCGTTTTGCTGAAAACCGTCGAATGTCCGGTTTTCATCTCCGGCAAAACCCACGACGCCTATCTCCACAACCCGAAAACCCGCGACAACGAATCGGAAAAACGCGCCGTGGCCGTCAAAGGGAGAACCGTCGAGATCGAGTCGAGCCGCGAATTCCGGATCGGCGATGTCGATTTCGAGCCTTTTTCGGTTCCCCACGATGCGGCCGATAATTTCGGTTTCGTCGCCAAAAACCGTGGCATCCGCGTCGCCACATTGATGGATTTCGGTTATTTCACGACCCTGATCAAGGAAAAACTGCGCGGTTGCGACGGCATCGTCGTCGAGTCGAATCACAGCCGCGATATGCTGATGACCTGCCCGATCTATTCCTGGGAATTAAAACAGCGGATCGCCTCGCGGACCGGGCATCTTTCGAACGAAGATCTGTCGGAATGGCTGACCAACGATTTCGACGGTTCGGCCCGCCAACTGGTTCTGGCCCATTTGTCGCAAAGGGCCAACGAACCGCATCTGGCCCGTCTGATGGCGCAAACCGCTCTGGAGATGCGCGACCCGCTCTACCGGGCGGAAACCCGGATCACCATTTCGCATCACAAGACGCCGACCGATTGGATCGGGTTTTAATTTGGTGATGGATGATGGGTGATGGAATATGTCTAAATCAGATATCCCATCACCCATCACCCATCACCTATCACTATTTACCCCTCACCGCTCACTGCTTACTGCTCTCCGACTGTGTTAAACTCTTTGCTTATGGCTGAGAGTCTTTTTATACCGAAAACATCAGACCGGGCGGCGATCTACGACGAGATCGCACCGCAGATCGCCGCGCTGGTCGAAGGCGAAACGGATCTGACAGCCAATCTCGGAAATTGCGCGGCCGCTCTTAAGGAGGCGTTCGGTTTTTTCTGGGTCGGATTTTACGTAAAAAAAGGCGACCAACTGGTTTTGAGCGCTTTTCAGGGGCCGGTCGCCTGCACGCGGATCGATTTTGACAAAGGCGTCTGCGGGCATTGCTACGCGACCGGGGAAACCGTCATCGTGCCGGATGTGGATCAATTCCCCGGTCACATCGCTTGCAGTTCAGCGGCCCGTTCGGAGATCGTCGTGCCGGTTTTCGATCCGCAGGGCGATGTTGCGATGGTTTTGGATGTCGACAGCGACCGGCTCGATGATTTTTCCGAAACCGACTCCGGGGGTTTGGGCAGGATCGCTAAGATCATTGAGGGATTGATCGCCGGAAAGGAAAAACCGGCCGCCGAAGCGGGCCGACCCTAGAAACCTTCTGAAGAAAAAAACAGAAATTATGGACGAAAAATTTGCCACAGCTGAAGGCACCCGAAAATTCGCCGCCCGTTTTCCCGAGGCCGCCCGGGAATATTTCCGCGAAACGCCGTCGGGTCTCAGGCTTTCTTCGATCGGCATCGGGACTTATTTCGGCAACTGGGACACAGAAACCGACGCCGCCTACGCCGAATCGGTCACCCGTTTCGTAGAACTCGGCGGCAACGTCATCGACACGGCCGCCAATTACCGTTTTCAAAGGAGCGAGCGCAACATCGGCAAAGCTCTGCAGAATCTGGAAGCGAAAGGTTTCGGGCGGGGCGAGCTTTTGATCTGCACCAAGGGCGGTTTTCTGCCCTTTGACGGAGAGCCGTCTTCGGACGTGCGAACTTATTTCGAAGAGACCTTCGTCAAACCGGGGATCGCAGATTTCGCCGATCTGGCCGGCGGAAGCCATTGCATGGCTCCGAAATATCTGCAAAACCAGCTCGATCAATCTTTGGGAAACATGGAACTGGAAACGGTCGATGTCTATTACATCCACAACCCGGAGATGCAACTCGGCGAGGTCGACAAACACACCTTCGAAGCCCGTCTCGGCAAGGCCTTTGAAACTCTGGAAGAAAACCGAAGCGCCGGAAAACTTCGTTTTTACGGCGTGGCCACCTGGAACGGCTTTCGGGTTTCGCCGCAACAGGAAAACTATCACTCGCTGGAGAGAATGGTTTCGATAGCCAAACAGATCGCCGGTCAGGATCACGGATTCAAGTTCATCCAGCTTCCTTTTAATCTGGCCATGCCGGAGGCTTATCTCTTAAATAATCAGGCTTTTCAGGGAAAGGTTTATTCGGCGGTCGAAGCGGCCCGGAACCTCGGCGTTACGGTCATCAGCAGCGCTTCGATATTTCAGAAAAAGCTGGAGGGAAATCTGTCGGTCAATGTGCGCAAGATCTTCGGCGATCTGCCTTCGGACGCGCAAACCGCGATCCAGTTCGTCCGCTCGACGCCCGGCGTAACGACGGCTCTGGTCGGAATGGCGCAAACCAAACACGTCGAGGAAAACCTGCGTCTGCTGAAGATCGCCCCGACCGGCGAGGAAGATTTTCAGGAATTGTTTACCAGATAGGAAGTTAATGGTTAATGGTTAATTGTTAATTGGTTTGTTTTTTTTCAATTAACAATTAACCATTAACCATAAACGATTAACGAAATCTATGAACGCAATCGAATATCCCTTTTGGGTTTGGATCTTTTTCTTTGCCGTCGTCCTGATCGCGCTTTTCATCGACATCGGCATCGTCAACCGCAAGGCTCACGCGCCGAGCCGCAAGGAGACCATCGTCTGGAGCATCGTCTGGGTGTCGCTCGCCCTTAGTTTCAACGGTTTCGTTTACTGGATGGTCAGCGATCTTAAAGACCCCGGCGTCGGTTTGTTCAAAGCCAAGGAGTTTTTCACCGGCTATCTGATCGAGCTTTCGCTGTCGATCGACAATCTCTTTGTTTTTCTGCTGATCTTCAACTATTTCAAGGTCCCCAAAGAATACCAGCACCGGGCGCTTTTCTGGGGGATCTTTATGGCGCTGGTGATGAGAATGGCGATGATCTTCGCCGGCGCTCAACTGGTCGAACAGTTCAGCTGGATCCTCTATTTCTTCGGCTTCTTTTTGATCTATACCGGGATCAAGATGTTCTCCGAAGACGAGGAATTCAACCCCGAGGAAAGCGCCATCGTCTCCTTGACGACCAGATTCATCCGCATCACCAAGGAATACGACGAGGAAAAATTCTTCGTCGTAAGGAACGGAAAGCGGGTCGGAACACTGCTTTTGCTGGTTTTGATCGTCATCAATGTCGCCGATCTGGTCTTTGCGGTCGATTCGATCCCGGCCATTTTCGGAATCACGACCGACAGATTTATTGTCTATACATCGAATATTTTTGCTATTCTAGGTTTGCGGACGTTCTTTTTTCTGTTGGCCGATCTGGCGGAAAAGTTTCACTTTCTCAAATACGGTCTGGCTTTTGTTTTAAGTTTCATCGGATTGAAAATGCTCTTGCCCCTGGTCGCTCAAGGATTGATAATGGTCTTGGGGGCCGAAAGCGGAACATCTCATTTTCTGGAAAGATATCTGCATCACGAATTTGAACAGACGGTCATCAATCTTTCGCTCGGAATAGTCGTCGCGGCCATTGCGGTTTCGGTCATCCTGTCGGTGATGTTTCCGGCGAGCAAAGAGCATATCGACAGCGTTGAGAAGAAGTTTGAGCGGGAAGAAGAGGTGTGATGGGTAAGAGGTGTGATGGGTGATGGGCAAAAAGTGACATATTAATTAAAACTCCCATCTCTCATCACCCATCACCGACTTATTTATGGAAAGCAAGTATCGCAAAATTTACGTTGACTGGTGGAACATCAAGCGAAGCACCATCTACACCATTATCGGCGTAATTTTGTCTGCCGCCCTGCTCATCTGGGGAGGCTGGTGGCTCTGGAAAAACGAGGCCATTTTCAAAAACCCCGAACTTCAGCAAGGCCCGCAGGACGCGGCCCGGCTCATTTATTTCGAGGGCGAGGTCCGGGTCATCCGGGCCGCCACGCGCGAGACCATTCTGGTTACCAAAGAGATCTTCGTCGCCGCCGGCGACACCATTCAGACGCAGGCCGACGGCCGGGCCAAGATTCAAATGATCGACGGGTCGGTCCTTTCGATCCGCCCCAACAGCACCATCGTCATCCGCTCCAGCGCCTCGATCTTCGGCGGAACCAACGTCCGCGTCGGGCTGGACGCCGGGCAGATCAACGTCCGCACTCAGGATCAGCCGGAAAGCGCGGAAAACGTGGTCGAGATGCGGGAATCGGAAAACTACCTGCAACCGCAAACCGACGCCAGTTTTAACATCAACGAAAAGACCAACGGCGGCGAGATCCGGATCAGCCGGGGCGGCGTCGAAACCAAGATCGGCGACCAGAAGACCGTCATCAAGGAAAACGAATTCGCTTCGGTCAACGAGGGCAAGATCGCCAATCGCGAAAAACTGCTCAATCAACCGCAACTCGTCTCGCCGGCGGTCAACGAACAGATCCTCAGTTCGCCCGGCGGGATTGCCGACATTACTTTCCGCTGGGAAAAATCGGCCGGGGTTTTGCCTTCCAGCTATCACCTGCAGGTCGCCAAATCGCCCTTCTTCGTCTCCGATTCGATGATCCTGGTGCGCGATTCCCTGACGGGGGAAAATTTCACTCTGGGCAATATCTCGCCCGGCATCTACTACTGGCGGGTCCGGGCCAACACCGATTCGGGTCAGGTCAGCGACTGGAGCGAGAACGGCAAATTCACCATCATCCGGCGCGAGGCGGGCCGCGAGATTCCGGCCTCCGACTGGAAAGTGGACAATCTCGGCGGCGGGGTTTACATCATCAGCGGAAAGACCAAGCCGGGCGCCATCATCCGCATCTCGGGCCGCGAAACCTTCGCCACCGGAGACGGTTCTTTCCAGATGCAGATCGCTTCCGGTTCCGCGCAGGTCTCGGTCGAGATCAGCGACGAAAAAGGCAACCAGACCCGTTACGCCCTTTCGCTCAACTCCGGCCGGGCGATCAGGCAGTAGTTCGATTTCGGATTTTAGATTTCGGATTTCGGATTTTTTAGATTCGGAGAGTTTTCGATAAAAAAAAGGCGGAACCGGCAAATGCCGGTTCCGCCAAAACTGCTTTTTGACCACGTTTGTATCTAACCCCTCAAAAAGCAGTTCCCTTTTATGAGGGCGAGGCGTGCCGCCGAATGAATCCGACCACGTCGCCATCGCTCCGCGTACTGATCGTTGGCTCCTAAACCACGTCGCGACACCTCGGTGCCCCGATCCATGGCAAACTCCCCTGCCCTCATAAACCCAATCCGAAATCCGAAATCGATTCAGTTTTCTTTGACCGGCGGCGCGGGCGGCGGAGGCGGCATACCGGGGGCAAAACCATCGGGCGGGCGCGGCGGGCGCTGTTGTTTTAGCTGGTCGAGTTGAGTTCTTTGTTCGGCCGTCAGCAGATTGCGGATGGCGAAATCGGTTTTCAAACGAACGATCTGCAACTCGGTCATGATTTGAGCCTTATTGTTTAAGATCTGCCGGGCCTGACCTTCGTCAAAAGTCCCGCCATCGATCATCGCCTTCAATTGATCGTCAAAAGATCTGATCTGGTCGAAATTTCCTTCCGCAGAGGCGCGGGCGCCATCTTCCAGAGTTTTGATCTGCTCCTTCTGAGTGTCGGTCAGATTCAGTTGTTCGAGAACGTGGGGCGGAAAACCGAAGCCGGGGCCTCCGGGCGGTGGCGGCGGCCGAAATCCGCGAGGGCCGTCGCCTTTGGGCATTTTCCCGCCGTCGCGGGTCTGGGCGAAAACGAAGGTCAGCGAACCGACCAGGATCGCCAACAGCACCGGCGTAAAAATTTTAATGTGGCTTTTCATAAAACATCTCCTTTTTCTTTTTTGATCGGCGTAAACTACGCTCTTTTCTTTCAGCTTCATATTACTCCCGCCATTGTAAAGGTTTAATGAAAATCGGCGGGAAAATTGTTAAGAATTGTAAAGCTGAGGCCGCCGCCATCCTACTGAATTTCGCCTCCCCCGGTCGGAAAGACATCAAGCGCCGCGCGGTCGTAGACGCGAACCAGCGTCAGGAGTTCCCGGCCGGCCGAATCTTCGAAGCGCAGATTGACGATCAATTTGTCGCCGGTCGGCGAAAGCGCGTAATTCTCGATCATCTTGTTGCCGCGCGGAGAGACGGTTTCCACCGAAAGCAGATCTTTCCTTTGTGCGGCCGTTACGGAAATATCGACGTCCGGCCCGATCCGCTCGTAACGCTGAACCCCGTCGGTCGCAACGGTGCGGGTCAGGACAAAATCGCTGTAATTTTCGTTGATCGTCATCCGATGATCGTCCTCGGCCGCCAGAACGAGCGATTCGGGCGGAAGCAGAGAGACCGAGAGCGACGGGCGCGACCGGTCGCCCTCTTCGATCCGGTCGTTTTCTTTCCGATCGGCGAGAATTTGAATTTTTCTCAAAACGTCCTCCGATTCGACCGGATCGATCTTCCAAGCTCCCGTCAGGCCTTTTTGCAGAGTCAGTTTGCCGAGAAGAGATTCGCCCTGTTGAGCGAAAATGCTGGTCGGGTTCAGCGAAAAAACCGATATTGCCAGATAAAAAAAACCGAAAAAAATTTTCCTTTGATAATTCATTGCTTTGTCACCTTAAAAGTTTATTTTTCTCCCACAGAGAGCGCGGAAAGCGCCGAGATTTTTTTTTAGATAAAATAATTTTTCTCCCGTTCTCTGTGGCAAAAATCAATCGTTCAAAATAATTTCTGTGAACTTTTTCCGGCATTATATGTTTCATCTGATACCAGTGCGGTTAAGAGTCGGTTAAGCCTTGTAAAGATTTGTTAAGCAAAAAGGGCTTTTATAAAGAAAGGGGCCAAAACTTTACAAAACCCCGCAAATCGGCCCGCCTTGAAACGCCGGTGAATTGCCGATAAACTCAGGTATCGGAACCTTTTCAAAATTCGGTCGTAATTTATGAACCGAACGATCCGGTGAGACCCCGAACTAAAGGAAGATAAAAAGATAGGAGCAAATCACACACATTCACACGATCACAGAAGCGCTCGGAAACTGGGCAAGTTGAAGATCGCGCTGGTTTTGACGTTCATCTATATGCTGGCCGAAGCGGTCGGCGGCTGGCTGACCAATTCGCTGGCCCTGGTTGCCGATGCCGGGCATATGCTGACCGATGTCGGCGCTCTGTTGCTGACGCTCGGAGCCATCTGGTTCGCCTCGCGTCCGGCCACGCCCAACAAAACTTACGGTTATTACCGGCTGGAGATCCTGGCCGCCTTTATCAACGGCGTGGTGCTGGTGCTGATCTCGCTTTTCGTCATCTACGAAGCCTATCTCCGCTGGAACTCGCCGCCCGAGATCCGCGGGCTTGAACTGACCGTGATCGCCGTCGGCGGTCTGATCGTCAATCTGATCGCCGCTTATCTTCTGCACGGCGATCATCAGGAAGACCTCAATATGCGCGGCGCGTGGCTCCACGTCATGGGCGATGCGCTCGGTTCGGTGACGGCCATCGTCGCCGGAGCTTTGATCGTCGCCTTCAACTGGGTCTGGGCCGATGCCGTCACCAGCTTTCTGATCAGTCTGATCATTATTTTCGGCGCCTGGCGTCTGATCCACGAATCGGTCAACGTCCTGCTGGAAGGCACGCCCTCGCACATCAATCTGACGGCCGTCGAGCAATCGATCCTTCAGCACGAAAACGTCAAAAACGTCCACGACCTGCACGTCTGGACGATCACCTCGGGGATGGAGGCTCTGAGCGTTCACATCGTTCACCACGAAGCCGTCGAACAGCCCCGCCTGCTCCGCAGCATCCGCGAAAAACTGCACGCCGAATTCGGCATCAACCACCTGACCATTCAGATGGAAACTCAGGCCGACGAAAAAGACGATTCGCACCAATGCTTTTCGGGGGCCAACTGCTTCGAACCGAAAACCGATTGAGACAAAATTTAACACCACAAAGGCACAAAGAACACAAAGTGTCTTTTATTGTTTTCAGGAGAGCCATAGTCAAAAATAAAACGATCGTAACATTAAAGGGCATTCAGAAATTTTTGTGTCCTTTGTGCCTTTGTGGTTAACAACAAGAAAAAATTGAAAAAATCCGAAATCCAAAATCCGAAATCCAAAATCCAACGCCTCGGTTACGGCAGAACTTTCTTCGAATTCGAATTCGACCCGAACCGTTTCGACGTTTTGGGCGGCGTGGAAGATCAAAGACCGCTTTCGGACGCCGAGATCGGTCGGCGGTTTGATTCCCCGATTGATTCGAAAACCGTCGAAGAGATCGTCCGCCCCGGCGAGAGCGTTCTTCTGGTAGTGCCGGACGCCACCCGGCGGACGGCCAGCGGGCAGATCGTCAATCTTCTGGTCCGGCGTCTGATCGCCGCCGGCGTGATGCCGTTCGACATCCGGATAATTTTTGCGACCGGGATTCACCGGAAAGTTACCGACGACGAAAAAGAGGAACTGGTGACGCCCTTTATCGCCCAGAGGATAAAAATGCTCGATCACAATCCGCGCGATCTGGCGACCGTCGTCCGGCTGGGCGAAACCTCCGGGAAGATTCCCGTTGAACTCGACCGCTCGCTGACCGAACACGATCACACGATCACCGTCGGCGGGATCAATTTTCATTATTTCGCCGGATTTACGGGCGGGCGAAAAATGGTCTGTCCGGGTCTGGCTTCTTCGCGAACGGTCGGCGAAACGCACCGGCTGGCCTTTGATTTCGAGAAAAGGAGGCGCCGCGCCGGGGTCGGCCCCGGTCTTCTCGACGACAACCCGGTTCACGAGGCGTTCACCGAAGCGGTCGAAAAATGCCCGCCGTCATTTTCCGTCAATACGATCGTCAACGACCGGGGCCAAGCGGTCGAGGTCTTCGCCGGCGACTGGCGTACATCGCATCGAAAAGCGTGCGCTTCTTACGCCGCGACGCACACCGAAAAAATCGAAGAAAAACGCGATCTGATCATCGTCAGTTGCGGCGGATTTCCGCACGACATCAATATGATTCAGGCGCACAAAGCGCTCGACGCGGCTTCGAAAGCCTCCCGCGACGGCGGGACGATCGTCCTTTTGGCCGAATGCGAAAACGGTTTGGGACGCAAGGATTTTCTCGACTGGTTCGAAACGGAAAACAGCGCCGAGTTGGCCGAAAAACTGTGCCAAAGCTATCAGGTCAACGGCCAGACCGCCTGGGCCATACTGCAAAAGGCGGAGAAATTCGATGTCCGGATCGTAACCGATTTGCCGGAAGATGTTTGCGGCCGAATGCGCCTCAAAAAGGCAAGCGGTTTGAAAGATGCTCTGTCGGGAATCGACCCTCAGCAAACGGGTTACATCCTGCCGTTCGGCGCGAAGTTTTTGATAACTTGAAGAACCTTAATGATGTTTCAGGTCGAAAAGGATTGCCGCCCGCTAATTACCACGGAAGTTCTTTCCATCCGGTTGAGTTCGTCCATTCGGATTCCGAGTACCAGCGAACCCGGCTGATTTTCGGATCGCCCGTGAGCCAGTCATGGAGCGATCTGGAAACCGAACGACTCCCGATCTTTTCATCTTCCGATTGAAACACGTGCCAGATTGATCCGTCATCGATGTCGGAGAAATTGACCGTGTGGAATTGGTCTTTAGCCCAAGCAAAAGTAAACTCGACGTGATTGGCCCTGGGAGTGATCGGCATAAAGGAATATTTCAAATATTCATGAGCATCATCGATCAGCCACTGTTTGAATTCGCGCGCCAGAAGTTTCGCGGAAAGATCGAATCGGTTCGGGCATCTGAAAGTAACGTGATTGCGGAAAACCGGCTCGATGTTTTCCGCTTCCGGAGAATCGCAAAGATGGGCGTTGCCCGTTTCCGCGATCCGGCGGATCGTGTCGGGATCGGAACCGCGGTAACGGACGCATTCCAGCTCCGCATATGCCGTCACGAGAATGGCTTTGTCCAATTCGGCTTTGTTTTCCGGCTGCCGTTTGACGTAGCAATGCATTTCCCGGTCGTAAGCGAACAACTCGGGAGCGGTACTGTTCGGAACATCGCAAGCGGTGCAGCATTCGTTTACTACGTAGAAACCGCCGGGAGCGTTGAGGGGATGTGGTTTTTCGCTGTCACTCATTCGTGTCGCCTCCTTTAAGTTCAGCCTGGAATTCTACCGCCGGCCAGAAATTTAGTAAAGAACCTTTCCATAATGCGTCCGTTTTACGCGAAACGCCTGACCACGTCGCTACCGCTCCGCGTACTGATTGTCACAGAAAAGGCCGCCGCAAAATCAGCGGCGGCCCGATAAATGATAAATGATTCCTACTTGCCCTTCGAGATCTTGAACGTCCGCCCCATCTGATCAATGATGTTGCGGATCGAAAGAAGTTTGTCGCTGTAGGCTTCGAACCGGAGGACATAAACCGTGCTGGCGTCCGCTTTCAGGAAATAATACCGGCCGCTCCAGTTGCGCCCCGATTTGACGAATTCGAAATTGTAAACCTTGCCCGCCAAAAACCCTTTGAAAGGCTCCTCTTTTCCGGCCACAAAACCGGGTTTGAACTGAAGTTTGGTTTCCTCGTCGCGGATCAGATCCTCCAGATTTTCTCCGGATTTTAGCGAAAGTTTCCGAACCTCCAGATGACCGCTCGTCCGCGTCCCGTAAACATATTCGACGTTGGGGCTGATGTCGGAAGGTTTGCTCGTCATCTTCCAGGTCGCGTCGGGAACCTCGAACGAATAATCAACGTTCGGGTCGCTGAAAGTCTCGTTCTGGGCAAAGGCCGAGACGGACAGTATCAGACCGGCGACAACCGACAGCATCAAGGAGAGTTTTGTTAATTTCATTTTTTTATTCCTGTAATTTGTTGTTGACAAGTTTAGCTCATTTCCTGCGAAATTGCTAAATTTTAGATGCCGGAACGCTCCATTTCCGTTGTCCTTACGATCGGACGCCGGCGAAATCTTCCGGCCCCAAAGATCGTCGAAAAAGCCCGCTCTCGGCATTCATTTCGAGACGGCGCATCCGGCCTTTTCCGACAAAAACCGCTTGTTTTCACTTAAATTATCAATCGCAGAAATTTTTCGGCTTTTTTTAACCCGCCCACATCTAAGATACATATCGCTTTTTCGGGCCATTCCGGAAACAGCCACTTTTTTCGAGGTTAAATCAATGAAACAGCAATATTCTCCGATCCGTAAACTGACCGTTTTTGTTTTGATGCTGGCGATGTTCAGCCCGCTCTTGACGGCGAGCGCAAGAGCTCAGGAAATGATGCGCCCGGCGAAAGCCAAAGCGTTGACCGCCGATCAGAAGATCCTCCACGTCTTCAACCGTCTCGGTTTCGGAGCGCGGCCGGGCGATCTGGAAAAAGTCCGGGCGATGGGTCTTGATAAATACATCGAAGGACAGTTCAATCCCGGGTCGATCGATGACCGGGCGGCCGAGGCCAGGGTCAGGAATCTGGACATCCTCAATATGGAGACTTCGGAGATCTTTGCCAAATACCCGAATCCGGGCGCGCTTTTGCGGATGCTCGAAGGCAACGGCCGCAATAATCCGGCGCAAAACCGCAACGCCCCGGCGGCAACCGACGAGAAAAGCGAACAGGATCAGCAGGCCGAGCGCCGCGAACGCCGACAGAAACTGGCCAAGATCTATCAGGAATACAATCTTCGCCCGGCCGGTCAGATCCTCCGGGATCTGACCGCGTCGAGAGTTCTGCGGGCGGTTTATTCGGAACGCCAGCTCGAAGAACAGATGGTCGATTTCTGGACCAACCATTTCAACGTCTTCGCCGGCAAAGGAGCTGTCCGCTGGTATTTGCCGAGCTACGACCGCGACGTGATTCGCAAAAACGCCCTCGGAAATTTCCGGGATCTGCTGGTCGGAACGGCCCAGCACCCGGCGATGCTCTTTTATCTGGACAATTTCCAGAGCGTTTCGCCCGACGCGCAGATCGGCAACAACAACCGCCGGAACAACCGGGTTCAACAGATGATCCAAAGCGGCCAGCCTCTGCCTCAGCGTGTGCGTCAACAGCTGAAAGAAAGGTTCAATCTCACGGACGCAGAACTCGACGCCCGACTCAAACAGATGCGCCAGCAGGGCGTCGCCAACAATCAGCGTCAGCGAAGGGGAATCAATGAAAATTACGCCCGCGAAGTGATGGAACTGCATACGCTCGGCGTCGACGGCGGTTACACGCAGAAGGACATTCAGGAGGTCGCCCGCGCCTTTACCGGATGGACCATCGCCGACCCGCGCGGCTACCGGAGCGCGGCGGCCAATATGATCAAGGGAACCGAGGACAGGCGGGCAAACCGGGCGGCTCTGCAACTCGGGATTCCCGAAAACATCGACTCGGGCGAATTCTATTTCAATCCGCGCCTGCACGACGGCGGCGAAAAAACGGTTCTCGGCCGGAAGATCAACGAGGGCGGCATCAAAGACGGTCTGAAGGTGATCGACATCCTCGTTTCGAACCCCGCCACGGCGCGGTTCATCGCCCGCAAACTGGCGGTCAAATTCGTCAGCGACAACCCGAGCGAAGCGCTCGTCGGACGGGTCGCCGACGCTTTTCACAAATCGAACGGCGACATCAAAACGACCCTCAGGGCGATCTTTACCAGCGAGGAATTCTTCGCACCCGAGAATTACCGGGCCAAGATCAAAACGCCTTTCGAATTGCTGGTCAGTTCATTTCGCGCGCTTGATGCCGATACGAACGCGAGCCCGATGGTCATCGGATTGCTCCAAAAAATGGGCGAACCGCTCTACGGCTATCAAGCGCCGACCGGTTATCCGGACACGGCCGAAGACTGGGTCAACACCGGAGCCTTGCTCGAAAGAATGAACTTTGCGGTGGCGCTCTCCAGCAACCGGATCCGCGGCGCGCGGGTCGATCTGAAAAAATTCGAGGCAACCGACTCCGAAGAAATACTCTCCAAGGCAATTAACAACATCCTGTCCGGCGAGATCGCGCCGAACACCCGGACCACTCTCCTTAAACAGATTGAAAAGCCTTTGATCGAACCGACCTACTCTCCTGTTGAAAATAACGACGATGATGCGCCTGCGGCTGACAACCCGGCGGCGGACGCGATGATGATGCCCGACCGCCGCGACCGTCGCGGCCGCGCCAACCAACTGCTCCAGCCGAGCGGAAACCCGGAAGTCTTCAAAGTCGTCGGCCTGCTTCTCGGTTCTCCCGATTTTCAAAGGCAATAAATTGATTTTAGATTTTGGATTTTAGATTTTGGGGTTTTTCAAAACCAATCCAAAATCCAAAATCTAAAATCCAAAATGTGATTATGTTTGAACAAAACCGAGATTTTTCGACCATTGCCATCATCATTTTCGTTTTTCTTTCGATCTTTTTTATCGTTTCCTGTGCGACGGCGCAGGAGGCGAAGAAGAAATCGGTCGGCGAACAGGAACGCTACCGGCTGGCGGCCGATTATTCGCGCGAGTTTCGGGGTTTGTCGGTTCTGGTCGTCAAGGGCGGGAAGACCGTTTTTGAAGATTATCAAAACGGATTTTCGGCCGCCGACTCCAATATGCTGGCCAGCGGAACCAAGAGTTTTTCGGGCGTTGTGGCGGCAGCCGCGATCGAGGACGGGTTGATCAAAAATTTCGACGAAAAGGTTTCCGACACCATCACCGAATGGAAGACCGACCGGCGAAAATCGCGGATAACGCTCCGCCAGCTTCTCTCTTTGACGAGCGGGATCGACGCCGGAAGCATCGGTCGGCCGCCGGGTTACGCCGAAGCCGCTAAATCCCCGACCCGTTATGATCCCGGCACGACCTTTCAATACGGCCCGGTTCCCTTTCAGATCTTCGGCGAATTGATGCGGCGGAAACTGGCGCCGAAAAAGATGACGGTGATGGATTATCTGAAACGCCGGATTCTCGATCCGATCGGCTTGAAGGTCGCCGACTGGACGATGCCGATCGAAGGTCAGCCGAATCTGCCCTCGGGCGCATTTTTAACGGCCGGAGAATGGGCCAAGTTCGGGAGGTTTCTGATGGATCAGGGAAAATGGAACGGCAAACAGATCGTCTCCCGAAAACTTCTCGGCGAATTGGTAAAAGGATCGAAAGCCAACCCGAATTACGGTTTGACCTTCTGGCTCAACCGTTCTTCCGATTCGGAGGCGAAACTGGCCGAACCGAAAAACCGGCGCGGCTCTCGTTTGCGGGAATTGCTGAATATCAGATCGGAAACCGATGAGGTCAGCCAGAACGGTTTCGGCAAAGATCTGCCGCGCGACATATACGCGGCGGCCGGAGCCGGCAAACAGAGACTTTACATCATCCCGTCGCTCGATCTGGTCGTCGTCCGCCAGGGCCGTCAGGCGCGTTTTGATGATGAGGAGTTTTTGAGGCGGTTGATTTATGGTGAAAAGTGATGGGTGATGGGTGATGGGTGAATAGAGTCGAAGGCTTTGCACGAAAATTTAGAGTTTTAGAGGGATTTATTTTTTAGAGAGATTTATTTTGCTTTTTTGATCCTGAAAGGATCTTTCGGAAATAGCCCGGTCATTTATGGCCGCGGGTTGTCGTCGGAAACAATGATCAAAATCCCAAAGGGACGACAGAAATTGAAATTTCTGTCGTCCCTTTGGGACTTGAAAATAAACATCGCTCGTTCCCGGCCATAAATGACCGGGCTATTATCAGAAGCCCCCTTCGGGGTAAAAAAACGAATATATCTCTAAACTCTAAATTTTTGAGCAAGGCTGACGAACTCTGTTCACCCATCACTTTTCACCTATCACCCATCACCCATCACCTTCCCCTTTCTCCCCTTCATAAACATCCTTCTTGCTAAAACCGGTTTTCTTAACTTTCCTGAGGATCGTCCGCAGATCGCTGTCGGCGCGGGTCAGGATGCGGCGCAGTTTTTGTTCGGGACGGGCCTGAAAATAGGTGACGTGGGTGGTTTCGTAACCGTTCGGCGAATGAGGTGAAAAATAGTAATTGGAGATGCAGCAGCGGACGCCGTCTTTTGTCACTTCGTTGACCGAATGCCAGGACTTATCGTTGGTTGACATCAGAACCAGCCGGTTGAAAAGGCTCGGGATCTCGACCGATTCCGTCACCTGCTCGTTCCACAGTTCGAGATTTCCGCCGTATTCGATTTGCCAGTCGGGCGAACAGTAGTAGAGCAGATTGAGAACGCGGTAATTTTTCTGTTCGTAATCGTGCGAATTGTCGAGATGCGGATTGAGAAAATGTCCTTTGGCCATCGCGCTGATGCCGCCGGCGTAAAGCAGAGGATCGCCTTTCGGATCTTTGATGCCGGTCAAACCCGCCACCCGGTTGATGATCCTTTCATCCTGAAAAGCAAAAGTTATGTCGGCGATCAGGGGATTGTATTTTTCCAGAGATTTCGACGTGTATTTCCTTTCGCGGAAACTGTTTAACAGCCGCATCTCTTCGAGCGGCGGAAAAGAGATGAAAATTTTCCGGGCGATCTCTTCGGGCAAAAGATCGTCAATCGCCGTAAAACGAGTGTTGATCCCTTTGTCGGCGTGAAAATCCTCGTTTATCCTCTCGGCCTCGGTTTCGAGCTTTTTATCGATCAGTTTTACCAGTTGTTCGCGCATAATATAGCAGTAATCGGTGGTCAGCGATCAGTGGCCAGAAGTCGGCAGTTTCGAATAACTGATCACCAGTCACCGATCACTGACCACCGATTACTAATCTACACCGACTGACAGGCGGGAGCAAAATTTGAAAGCGAAAATAAACTGACCAAAGCGATTTGCGTTGCGTCTAAAGAACTGACGAAATGATTTCGAACGCAATTTTTAGGAGATTCATGTTGCCGGTTAGTTTTTTCCGCCCACGAATGAACGCGAATTCACACGAATTTTTAATGATTTAATATTCGCGCCAATTAGTGGGATTCGCGGGCAAATTTCTTTCTTATTTCCAAAACCGGCACTTTTAGGTTAAGAGGTTTTTATGGACAGAAGATATTTTTTGAAATCGAGCGGGATTGCTCTGGCCAGTTTCGGCCTGATGGGCGCGGCGCCGAATTTTCTCCACCAGTTCGCCCGGGCGGCCGGAGGAGCGGACGGTTACGGCAGGAAAAAGGTCTTGATCACGATCTTTCAGCGCGGCGCGGTTGACGGTCTCAACATGGTCGTCCCTTACGGCGAGGACGAGTATTACTCTCTGCGGCGGAACATCGCCATCCAAAGCCCGAAACGCGAAGACGGCGCGGTCGATCTGGACGGTTTTTTCGGACTTCACCCGTCGCTCGGGCCGTTTGAATCTCTGTGGAAAAGCAAACGGCTGGCCGTCGTTCATTCGGTCGGTTCGCCCGACAACACGCGTTCGCATTTCGACGCGCAGGATTACATGGAAGCCGGAACGCCCGGCGTCAAATCGACCCGCGACGGCTGGCTCAATCGCATCCTGCAGACCCAAAACGAAAAAAACGCTTCGCCTTTCCGGGCCGTGGCGATGACCTCGCAAATCCCCCGATCCCTGATGGGCCGCGCGCCGACGGTGGCGATGACCGATCTGGCCGATTTTTCCATCAAGGCCGGAGCCTACACGGCGGCCGTTCAGGGCGGTTTCGAGGGACTCTGGCAGGACAAGGCCAGCGAACAACTGGGCGAGACGGGCAAGGAGACCTTCGAAGCGGTCAATTATCTGAAAAAAGCCAATCCGGCCCAATATCGTCCGGCCAACGGCGCGAATTACCCGAATTCGCCGTTCGGCCGCTCGCTTCTGCAGATCGCCCAACTGATCAAAGCCGGCGTCGGTCTGGAGCTGGCCTTTACCGACACGCCCGGTCTCAATTGGGACACGCACGCCAACGAGGGAAATGCGCGCGGACAACTGGCCAATCTCCTGCGCGATTTCGGCGCTTCGATCGCCGCCTTGACGATCGATCTCGGCAAACAGATGGACGACGTGGTGATCCTGACGATGTCGGAATTCGGCCGCACGGCGCGCCAGAACGGAACCGGCGGAACCGATCACGGCCACGGCAACGCGATGTTCGTCATCGGCAATTCGGTCAGAGGCGGAAAGGTTTACGGCGATTGGAAAGGCCTGAAATCAAGCCAGCTCTACGAAGGCCGCGATCTGGACGTAACGACCGATTTTCGCGATGTGTTCGGCGAAGTGGCCGTCAAACATCTGGGCAACAAAGAACTCGACAAGGTTTTCCCGAAATATCCGATAAGCGCAAGCAAGTTCAAAGGTTTTCTCGGCTAAAATGCACTCCAGGCCATTTGCCGTGATCGAAAAAAGTCATCTTTCAAAGCTTTGAAAGATGACTTTTTTAATATCGAATAGCCGGGCTTTCCCGGATGATTTTTGTTGCATATTTCAAAAAGCAAGTGTATAAATACTTCCGCATAATACGCTGATTTTGGTAGCTATCTGGGGTGATTCCAGATAATCAATAGTTATACCTATAAGCCATGAGCTACTCGCAAGACGATATTAATATCATCAAGCCCGAAGAACATATCATTAAAAGACAAGATATGTACTTCGGTCCTGAAGGCGCTAGTCCGCTTGCAATATGCTGTGACATTGAGCAAGGTGCAATTACACTAGGAGCAACCGACACCGAATTTAAGGAAGAGGATGGTTGGTGGTACGTTAGTGCAAATATTGATTGGCTATCTGTTCCATCGAAAGTTAAAACAGATGAGATTTCGATTTTTAATACTATTCATGGCTTCCCAGAAGCTGGTGTAAATTGGTACCGTTCTGAAGCTATGGCAAGAATATTTTCAATCTCGTGTTTCACTATAGCTAGTTCTGGTCCGGTATTAATATCGGGAACGCTTCCAACCGGGGAAGAAATGGAAAATATACTTGCCAAACGCGGTAATTGGGCTAGGTCAATTATTTTTAAATTTCAAAAAAAGTATAACAAAGCCATCAAAAACCGGCCGCAAAAAGCGCGGCCTACGACGCCTGAAAAGCGGCGCGTTTTATGGCAGCGTTATGCGTAAAAAGTACTTAATAAAACTAGATGGTGAAGTCATAGGCCATACATACTTTGAAAGGCATGATGCACCTATGGGCGTAGTTCTCGGAGACATCAAATTTGAGGGAATAGAATCTGGATATGCTTTTTTCCGTGATTATTGCATTAAACACAATGTACCAATAAACCAAGATGAAGCGGAACAAAAATTCATTGATACGCAGCATATTGAAGGTATTAAAATTATTAGTGAGGACGGAACAGAAATAAAAGGTGAAGGCATTTGTGTAAGAGGCTTCGATGAAGAAGGATTTGAAATAGATGTTTTTGGTATTCCTTATCCTTTCTATGGCGAGGAATTTAAACACCATCGAGAAGATTATGATAATCAATTTAAAGAAAACGCATAACAAGTCAAGCCAGCCGACGCCAAAAAGCGGCGCGGCTGCTTTCAAACGTTGCGCGTCTTTACTTCGCACCTGATAAAACTATGAAAATGAAAACTTACTTTTTAATTTTGAGCATTGCTCTGTTTTTTCAAACAGCTTGCGCTCAGAAGCAGGTTGAAACAGAGTCGAATAAATCAGCAATCAATTCTACTCAACAAGGCGATGCTGAGCTTCGCGCGAAAGTAAAAACTCAAGCCGAAGAAATGCACAAAGCTTTTCTTTCAGGCGATTATGAAAAGCTTTTTGAGTTAACTTACCCCAAAGTGCGTGAGCGTATCGGCAAGGAAAAGTTTATCTCTGAAGTAAAAAACGGAATGAAATCTATGGAGGCCGAAGGTTTTAAGCTAGTTATAATGAACCCCAAAATTTAGACAGGTAGCTAAGGTGGAAAAAGTGTTAAAATTGCCCCTGAAATTAACACTATGACAACCACCAAAAAACGTAAAACTTATAGTGCCGAATTCAAAGCCAAAGTTGCTTTGGAAGCTGTCCGGGGCAAATTGACGATCAACCAGATCGCCCGGCAATTCGCCGTTCATCCGAATCAGATCTCCAAGTGGAAAAAGCATTTTCTGGAGTCTCTGCCGCTGATTTTTGATAACTCAAAGTCGCCGCCAAATGCCGACAATGAGGAATTGATCAATCAACTCTATCAACAGATCGGGCAGATGAAAGTCGAGCTTGACTGGCTGAAAAAAAAATCTTCCTTTTTCAGCTAGAGTTCGCCGGGAATTGGTCGAGCCTGAGAACAAACAGATTTCGATCTCGCGGCAATGCCAGCTGTTAGGCCTGAATCGGTCAACGCTTTATTATCACCGGCAGGCTGAAAATGAAGAAGATGCCCGGCTGATGCGCCTTCTGGATGAGCAATACACCCGGACACCGTTTTACGGTTATCGGCGAATGACGGTTTATCTGCAAAATCTCGGCTTGAGGGTCAATCACAAACGGGTTCGGCGGTTGATGAGAAAACTCGGACTGGAAGCGATCTATCCGAAACCGAACTTGTCAAAGCCCTGTAAGGAACATCTGGTTTATCCGTATCTATTGAAGGATAAGGAGATTGATCAGGCAGATCAGGTTTGGGCAACCGACATAACCTACATCAGACTGGAAAGCGGATTTATTTATTTGCTGGCCATCCTGGATTGGCATTCGCGGTTCGTGATCGAGTTTGAAGTTTCCAATTCGCTGGAATCGAGCGTTTATATCGAGGCTTTGAAACGAGCATTGAAAAAAGGAAAGCCGGAGATCTTCAACTCGGATCAGGGGAGTCAGTTCACCTCGGTGGAATGGTTAAAAGTTTTGCACGAGAACGGGATCCAGATCAGTATGGACGGCCGGGGCCGGTGTTTTGACAACATATTTGTCGAACGGTTATGGCGCTCGGTCAAACAGGAAGAAGTTTATTTGAATGACTACGCAGATGTTTGGGAAGCCGAAACAGGTTTGGAAAAATACTTTTCATTTTACAATTATCGGCGGCCGCATCAATCGTTAAAATATCAGACACCGTTTGAGGGCTATCAAAAAGGTCGGCAAACGGAACAAGAAAAAGGAGCCAAATCGGGCAGTTTTTGACAGAGGAAAATCCACCTTAAAAAAGTGAGTTTGCTGTCTAGACAATGGGGTTCACTTTAAGTTGCTTCGGATATTGCCGAGCCGAAGGAAATCATAAAGGTTGACAATCAGTTGTTTGCCGTTGTTCCGCAAAGAATGAGAGTACAAACGCCAGAAGGACTGTTTGTTGGAGAGTCTTCTGAGATTGCAATTTCAGATGACGGGGGCAAAACCTGGACATTCATTGGCGGTGGCGCGGGCGGCGTAAACAAGGAAAAGCTAAAAATGTTGTTTCCGGTGGCCGCAGATAAACTTGAGATACCAGAAGAAAAGCCACCCGTCCCTTATAAAGAACCGTGAAAACTAACCGCCGCCCAACAAATCAATGGACGTGAGGGCGCGAACAGCGACTTTCTTATGACGTTGCTTTATTAACCTTAGCTTGCGTGTATCCGGTTTCTTCCCGCGTCATCTCAAACCTTGGGCGGCTACCAAACGCAGAGTGACGAACATTGGCAAAAAAGGAGTGATGCGATGCATATTCTCGAACATCTGTTTCTGGTCGGCGAGTTCCCCGAGCGAGCCCGCCTGCTGTCCGGGCTGACGCTCGAGCAAGTCACGCTATGCCCGAACGGTGCGTCGCACTCGATCTACGAGGAGTTGTGGCACGTTGTGGCTTACCAGCAGAGTATCATCGAGCCGGGCGAACCGTCCGACGAACGGTACCCGAGTGAGGTGCCGGAACACTTGCACCAATGGCACGATCTGGTGGAAAAGTTCCTCGACGGCGCTCGCGCTGCGGCAGCGTTGGGGCAGACGCCCGAGCGATTGGCGATTGAGGTGGAGCCGGGCCTGACACTGGCCGACGAGTTGAACAGTGTGGCGATACATAACGCCTATCACTTTGGCAAAATCGTTGCGTTGCGTCAGCGAATCGGCGCGTGGCCGCCTGTGGCAGAGTCGGGCGGGTCGTAACCGCAGTCGCGGCGGAACGCGCCGCCCGACAACACGTTCCGTATGAAGTTAGGTATTAAGGAGCAACTTGAAATGGTTTCAAAGGCGATGTCTTATCCGATCATAAGTTCAGCGGTTTTTATCCTCTCCAGAACATTTTTGTATGCCGCGTTATGGTTTGTTGTTTGGACACTGACTGATTACCTCACAGCCGGTGAAGATTTTCATCTCAGGTTATCGTGGGGAGACTTCTTTATTCCGCTATTTGGCGGATGGCTTTTTGCTTTGATGAACTGGCAAGCGGGCGGGGACAAGAAAAATATCGAGAATGAGCAATCATGATAAGAAGCGTGTGTTGACGATGACAGCGGCCGCGCGATCACGTTGAATTTTATAATCGCAAAAGCCCGCCCGCCGCTGAACTTGGCCTTATATTACAAACTTCTGCATCAATGACAAAAATATTTTGGCAGTTTTCCCGAATGGTTCGGGATAATCATTAGTCGGGTGTGAGCTATGGCCGAAGACTTGGTGCCGTTCAACGGCGCGGACGAACAGGTAGTCGCTCGCTGGCTGGACGAGGCCGGCGAAGTCGTTGTGCAGGTGTATTACGCCCACTCAGGCGGCGGTCCGCACAATTATCTGGTGCGCTCAATCGCTGATTTCAGGCAATGCGTGGCCGAAGGGCGGGCCAGACGACCTCTCCCCGGTTGGCGGGACATCATCTGTTTCGACGTATTTGGCGGCCCAATGTTTTTTCTCCGCGGGCGTGCAGATCAGGAGTTGGAAAGCCATTTTTTGAACCGCTCGAGAGCTTTTTCTCCGCGGGCGTGCAGATCAGGAACTTCTCAAACGCGCGAGGCGCGCAATCCCCGATGGCCGCTGGTTCTGGGTCATCGATCCCGCCGTTACGTGGCCCCGGGAGATAGCTGACTATGTTTGCGGAAACCGTCACTTTGAGTTGTCGTCGCTTCTCGATGAGCAGGCGGGAAAAGAGGTGGCGATCGGGTGTCATCCTGACGACGAAATCGGAAATGCCGTCGCAAAAACCGATTCCCCGACGGCATTACGAAACCGAAGGTATGATGTGCGATTGAACGCCTAACAAGCCCTCCTTCCCGACCTGTTAATCCGGGTTAAGGTTCTTTTCAAATTTAACCCGGATTCCATCCAAACAATCCTGAATTGCTCCAAAGCTCCCTCAGACTCAACATAATTCCACCGTCAAAGGGAATCACGAATATCGAAAAAATCCAAAATCCAAAATCCAAAATCCGAAATCTATCTCCCTCCCCCGATCTCCTTCAAAAGTTCTCCGGCCGCCCGGTCGAGCTGGCTGTCTTTGCCCGAGAGCGATTCGCCGATCGGGCGCGTGACGGGAATATCGACCGGGCGCGGGTTGAGTTCCATCGTTTTGCCGTCGTGGCCGAGGACCCGCAGGCGCGGAAGGCGCAAGGTAGTTCCGTCAAAAAGGCGCGAGTTCCAGGTGAAGATGATCCATCCGGCGGTCGGTTCGCCGACCACTTTGCCGAGCTTTAAGGTCCGGTAGCCCTCGGTGAAATCTTCGGCGTCCGAGAGCGAATGCTGGTTGGTGATGAGGATCGTCGGGCGTTCCAGAGCCCGCTGGCCGAGCGAACTGCGGGCCGGAAATTTCCAAAGCCCGCGCTGATCGAACGTCAGGTAACCCTGCCGCGAGAGAATGTCGATGACGTAGGCGTTGATGAACCCGCCGTTGTTGTTGCGGACGTCGATGATGACGCCCTCTTTGCCCTGATTCTCTACGTCGAGATCGACGTAGAGTTGGCGCAAGGTTCCCGAAGACATATCCGGAAGATGAACGTAGCCGAGCCGGCCGTTGCTGATCCGGGCGACGTAGGCGCGATTGTTTTCGACCCATTGCCGGTAGAGCAGACCTTTTTCCGCTCCGGTGCTGACCGGTTTGACGACCACCTCGCGTTTGTCCGAACCGTCGGCTTTCGACGAAAAATTCAGCACGACCCGTTTGCCGACCTTGTTTTCCAGCAGTTCGTTGAGATTGACGGTTTTGCCGATGGAAGCGCCGTCCACGCTCAGAAGATAATCGCCGACCTTGACCTGTCGGGTGATGGCGACCGGGCTGAGGGCGATGATCTCGGTGATCTTCAGCCGCCCGTTGGCCTCGTATTCGGCGCGGTCGAACCGGAGGCCGAGTTTGCCGATCGGGGTGGCCGGAAAATCGTTGGACGAGCCGCGCACTCCGAGATGCGAAGCGTTCAGTTCGCCGACCATCATCGACATCAAACGATCGACCTCGTCATCGGTTTTGGCCGCGGCGATCAGCGGTTCGTAGGTCTTGTAAACCGCGTTCCAATCGACGCCGTGAAAATTCTGATCGTAAAAATGATCGCGCAGGTATCGCCAGCCCTGTTTGAAAACCTCCATTTTGTCGGCCGAAAAAGCGACATCAATCTCAAAATTGAGATTGAGCGACTTGGTTTCGCGCCGCGCCACATCCAAAATGTTGATCCGGCCGTTCTCCAGATAAAATATCTCCTTGGAATCGGGCGAGAACTGGGCGTCGGATTTGAAGCGGGGCGTCGAGGTCAACTGTTTGGCCGAGGTGTCGCGGGCCAGCTGGTCGAGCGGGATGGCGTAAAAATTGACCTGTCCTTCGGCCGAAGCCAGCAAGACGGCCGTTTTGCCGTCGGGCGAGATGATCTGACCGCCGACATCGACTCCGGTGTCGAGAATGCTCAGACGCTGGCGGATGTCGTCGAAAATGATCTCGACCGGTTTGACCTTTTCCTCCTTTTTGCCGTTCTCCTTTTTGCCTTCGGTCGGCGAAGGAGAAGGCGAACTTTCGGGAGTCGGCGCCGGGGTCGGCGAAACTGAGGGCTGCGGTTCGGGTTTGTCTTTCGGATTCTCCTGTTTGAAGAGATCGCGGAAACCGTCTTCGCGGAATTTCGGCGCGATCAGTTTCAACTCGACCCGGGCCAGAAAACCGTCCTCGGTCCGCTGAGCCGTGTCGAAGAGAATGAACTCGCCGTCGGGACTCCAGGAGATCGAATTGCTGAATGAATTGGCCAGAAAACTGATCGGGCGGGACGCGCCGCCGTTTTCGACCGAAACCACGTTGACATTGGTGTAAGAACGATTTTGCGGCGCGTAGGTCAGAAAAGCGATCCATTTGCCGTCGGGCGACCAGGCGAGAGTTTCCTTGCCGAGAAGCGGCGGCAGATCGGTGTAAAAATCGCAAAGTTTGCGTTCCTGTTTCTTTTCCACATCGTAGAGAAACAACTGGCGGGCGTTGCGGACGAAAACGAAACTCTTGCCGTCCGGGGCAAAGACCGGCAGGGCGTCGCTGTTGCCCGAGGTCAGACGGGTCTCGGTTTCGGTCGGAAAATCGTACTGATAAAGCGACATATCGCCCGCTCGCTCCGAAGCGTAAACGATCTTGGTGCTGTCGCCCGCCCAGGCGACGAAAGACTCGGCCGCCGCCGTATCGGTTACTTTGGCCGCGTCGCCGCCCTCTTTCGACGAGGCGGCAAAGATCTCTCCGCGGGCGATGAAGGCCACCTTCTTGCCGTCGGGCGAAAGGTCGAATTCGGAGATCGGAGCCGAACGGACCCGTTCGGTCAAACGCCCGGTCGCCGTCCCCCGCAAAGTGATCGGCACTTCCGCCGCCCGCCCCGATCCGGTGTCGAGCCGCCAGATGCGGAAATTTCTTTCGAAAACGATGGTTTTGCCGTCGTAGGAGATATTGGCCCAGAGAACGCGTCCCGATTTGAAATTGGTAACTTGCCGCTCCGAAGCGCCGCCGACCGCCTGCGACCAGATATTCTGCGTTCCGTCGCGGTCCGACACGTAGAAAAGCCGCGCGCCGTCCCCGCTCCACATCGGCCACATCTGTTTGGCTCCGCGCCCGCTGATCTGTTGATATGTCGGATCGGCTCCGTCGCGCCGAAGCCAGATCTCTGTCTCGTCCAGATGCGACCGTCCGTTGCGCCACCATTGGTTCCAGGAAATGCCGCGCGCCGTAAAGGCCATCGACGAGCCGTCCGGAGCGGGCGAGGCGCCGAATTCGTTGGTGTAAAGATCGGCGCTGTATTGCATCGGGGTTCCGCCGTCGGCGCTGACGCGGAAAATGTCGTTCATCCCGGAAATGTCGAGGCTGGTCGTCGAAAAATAGATCCATTTCCCGTCTCGCGACCAGGCGTCGAGCCTTTCCGAACTGTCGTTGCGGGTCAGCCGCTTGAGATCGTTCGTTTCCAGATCGAGGATGTAGATGTCGCCGTTGCCGGCCCGCGTCGAAACGAAAGCCAGACGGCGGCCGTCGGGCGAATAGAGCGGGCGCGATTCGCCGGCCGGATGCGCCACCAGCAGTTGAGCCGTTCCGCCTTCGGAGGGAACGGTCCAGATGTCGCCGCCCGAAACAAAGGCGATCTCCCGCCCGTCCGGAGAAATGGCCGGATCGGTCAGATAGGGAGTCGTTTTTTGAGCAAAGGCCGAAAAGCAGAATGACAAAGCCAGCAGGAACGCGAAATGGATTCGGAGTTTCATATGATGATAAATTTTTATTATTATAACCCCTTTATTTATCAGGGCTTAGAATGTGAACCGGATCGGTTCGTTATGGACTGTATTCGAAAATGCACCCGTTACTCTCAAATCAGATTGCTTTTGCATTGGATTCTTCTACCCGTTTGGTCGCCGAAACCCTATGCTCGAAACTCGGGTGTGCATATGTTTTGAGAGTCTTCAGATCGCCGTGACCCAAAAGTTCGGATAGGGTTATCATATCCGTTTTGTTTTCGGTATGTCGAGAGGCGAAACAATGGCGCAACTCGTAAAGAGTGAAATAATCCCTGCCGAACTTTTTGATCCCGAGCGCCTTTAATCCCCGCTGATGAGGATGACCGGGGCGGACGATCTTCACGTCCGGGAACGGCCTCCCCCTTTCAACGCCCTTGACGCGGGGTTCAGGAGCTTTTCGGCTGGCCGTAGAAAGCGGCAATTTGCGGGCGGCACTCTTTGTCCTACCTGCTTTGACGTCCAGAAAGTTACCGTCAAAGAAGATATCGGAAACCGTCAGATTGAGGGTTTCCGCCGGTGGAGTTCCAAAACGCAGTTGAAAAGTTGTTCGACCAGATCTTTGAGTTTAATAATTCTTTTATTTTTTCCTTCGCCTTTTTTGTCTGGTTGAGGTTTTTCGGTTTCCCGAAATCCTTTTTTCGCTGTTTAATTTTTCAAGCTCCGCGGAGGTCTTTTTATCCTCTCTGGTTTCGCGGCGCAGGGCGAGAGCGAAGGTTGTAATACTCCCAAACGCGCTGAGCAATAAAGAAAAAGTTGCAATATTCAAACCAACATCATTCGGGGAAGGCTTGTCCTTTCCCTCCTTGCCAGATTCTTCCTTAGAAACCTCTTCCTTGGGTTTTGACTCTTCGGAATTGACTTCCTTACAACTTAAGAGTTGGGAATTGGGGTCGGGACCTAAATCGGTTGTCGGTTTGATAGAACCCGTTGCAGGATCAACACGAAAATAAACCTTTCCTGACCTCGGTGATTCATAATTTTGTGAACTATAAATCCAGAAGGTCAAAAAACTGAGGAGAAACAAGAACATAAAAAATATCTGAGAAATTCTAATTGCCTTCATTTCTTTACCTCCAAAAACCAAAGTATTCAGATTCCATAAAAAAAATAAATCCGTAACCTCTCCCGCCAGAGCCGTTTTGCAGAACAATTTTTGAATAAGTTTTCAAATGATTCGATATATCCGGATACTTGAAAGAGATAGTTTCTTCATCAAAAGGCTTTCCTTGCTCAAATTCATCTTTCTGGTTGGCACACGAAGTGGGTTGGACTGTTTCTTAAAGTCAATTTCTCCTTCTCGGTGCCCTTCTTGTGTGCGGTTTGACGTAGGTCCCGTCCTTTCGGTAATACCCGCGAACATTTACCGTTTTCGGCCGGTAATCGTAATCGGGTGAACCGCCGGAAGGGACAGGATCGGGTCGAACGGTCGTCGCGGGTAAACCATTTAGCCACCTGCTCACCCCGCCGTGGTGTGAACAGGTTCCCCGGCTGTTTGTGCTGTAACTCATGGTTCCGTCCGCACAAATTGCGGTTGCCGTTGTTCCCCTTTCTTCAGGCTCCGCTTTCGGGGCGGAATAGGTCGGGGCCGGTTCTTCGGAAATAGTGGCGATCCTTCGAAGCGGAGCAGGCGGCGCGGGTTGTTCTCGTACGGTAAATATTTCGGCCTGGGTGGCGGGGGCGGAAACTTTTTTCAGTTCGGGAATCGGGGCCGGAGAAACGGGGGTGAATTCGCCGTTCTTAAGTTTGATCGCGTTCCCGTGGAGCCAGCCCGATCGGCCCGAATGGGTCACAAAAAACCAGGGTCCTCTTTTCTTTGTTACCCTGACCTCCGATCCCTCGGGGATGACTTCCGTTACCGCCCCTTCGATGTTTGCCGTTTCCCGCAGATTGGCATTTTGGGCAATGACCACGGCGGTATTGTCATCGTTCGGTTCGGTCGCGCTCGTTTCGACGACGCCGGGAAGCGGCGGATCGGTTGCTTGGGTCTCCTGCCCGACGGTTGTTTCGATCGCCGGGGGCGGAATGACGGACTCCTCGGGTCGAAGCGATGATAAGTTTTCCGAATTGGGTTTGGTGGCGATGTCTCTGGAACCGGTCCCGCTGATAAGCGCTCCAAAGATGGCGAGAGCGCAGACCGAGGCAATGATCACCGGAATAATAATCTTTTTAGGGGGACTGCTTGCTTTTAGGAATTTGTTTTTGATCTCATCACCGCAAAAAACGCAGAAACGTTTGGTGGCCGGGTTCAGAGCCTTACAGTTCGGGCATTTCAAGTTCATAAGTCTCCGGAGGGGGTTGAGTTTTGGATTGCAAACTCAAATTTTATTTGTTTTTGAAAAGTGGAAATAAAATATCACAATTTTTCGGATTTGCAATACCTTATTTAGGGTAAATATATTTCAGGATTTCAACGGGTATTTTTAGAACCCTGAAATAAATCAGGGAGATCGCAAGAGAAAAACCAAAGCCAGAGAAAATAATGCTAACCGAAGAAGAGATCAGGGAAGCTCATCGGAAAGGGGTCGGAGCCTACAAGAAAGTGAAATCAGAAGAGGACCCGAACGCTCTGAAAAAGTTCGTCAGAAGCCAGACCGAAAAATGTCCGGGCCAAACAAAAAGAGACCGAAGAAAACCTTACATCGCGGAAGCAACCAAAGAACGTCCGAATCGTCCCCCCCCCTCTGAAATCAGCGGCAAGAAACGCTGATAATACAATGAAATCAATCTCCAAAACCTGTATAATAATGGCGAAGAATTTGGTTATGGAACCGTCAAAAAAATCGCCGGAAGAATTGGAAGCGGAGAGTTTGAAATTACACGACTTAATCCAAGAGAGGAGCAAGGCAGGACTGCGGGCGGTCGAAGAAATGTCGAAGCATCCCTAATCCTTGGACCGCATTTTCGAAAAATTGTAAATAGTGTTTTCCGGATTTGATACGTTTCCAAAGAGCTATTTAGGTTTCACTCATCTGGCCGGCACGATGATCTGGCTCGGATAGTTATTTCAACAGAATTTTCGATCCCATTTGTTAACCGGAGAGACTAATAATGCCCCTTAATTATCAAGTCAAGCAGGGAGATTGTATCTCGAGCATCGCCTTTGAGCACGGCTTTCATCCGGATACCGTCTGGAATTTTCCGGCCAATGCGGAGTTGAAAAAGATCCGCCGCGATCCCAATGTTTTGCAGCCCGGCGATATAGTCGTCATCCCCGATATTCGCCCCAAGGAAGTCGGCGGGGCCACCAATCAGGTCCACAAATTCTATCGCAAGGCTGTTCCGGAAAAACTCCGGCTTCAATTCAAACTGAATAATCAGCCCCGGGCCAACGAGCCCTTCGAACTGGAGGTGGACGGCGAGATCGTGCTGACCGGCCGAAAAACCGACAGCCAGGGCCGGATTCAGTGCCCGATCCCTCCCAATGCCAGAGAGGTTCGCGTCTTTTTTAATGGCGGTCGGGAAGCATATAAATTTTACGCCGGTTTTCTGAATCCGATCGATGAAATAAGCGGAATTCAGGCCCGGCTGAAAAATCTCGGCTACTATTCAGGCCCGGTCGACAACAAACCGAGTTCATCTTTCGAGGATGCCGTCCGGTCTTTTCAGAGAGCGAACAATCTGCGCGAAACCGGCGAAACCGACGATCAGACCAAAGCGGCCATCAAGGGAGCCTACGGCGGATGAATCCCCGGTTTTTCAAGAACAAAAGGCATTGGAAAGAAAATGATTCTCTTTGCCATCTCTTAATTTGTTATGGATGAAGAAAAAATCATAATAGAAAAAAAAGAGACCCCGCCGCAGATTCTGCATATTCGCAGGAGCGGCGAAAACATCTTTGATGACATCTTGTGCCCTCAGATGTATTTGGACATGGACCGCGACGGGGTGCCTGATGACATACCGGCCGAAGACGGCTGGACCTGGGGAGAAGATGGCACGGGAGCGATCATCCCCTGCCATCTCGATCCGAAGGATATGAAGAGATCTTTCGCCTTAATTCTTTTCCGCTTTCCCAATCAAAAATCTTCATCGAGCAGCGGTAAGCTTGAATGCCAGGGGAAACTTGAAATCGTTCATCTGCGGGATAAAGAACGCATTCGAATCTTCGACGATCCCTCGCCTCAGGGGGCAAAACAGATCCTCGGCGACATCATCGAGCCGCTGGAATTCGTTTTCGATATAAAGGAGTTCCAGGTTTTCGGGATCGAAGCCACGCGCTACGATCAGACCGAAGAGGATCAGGAAATAGAGTTGATCTTTACCCCGATAGTTAATCAAATGGTTGTTGAGGCGGGAATTCAGAAAGCAAAGGTCCGCGTTACGCCCTGGCTGATGCTTCATCACATGAACACGCCGGAAAAAGTATACTGCTCGAAATTCGACCAGAAGATCGGGAACAATGATCAGTTCCTTTTGGGGCTGAATCAGTTCGCCGGAGTTGAGGTTCTTGAGATTCCCGCCCAGTCGCAATTCTTTCAGGACGGTCTCGAGATCGGATGCTCCTATTTTCCCGCTTCAAATACAATTTGCGAGTATAGCGTGGCTTACCGGGCTCCGATCTTTCTCTGGACCGAACACATCACGCCGGAGAGTATGCAGATGCCGGTTTTTGAAGTCGGAGACCGGGTTATCGATGATCGGGATTATATGAAAGACCTGATGAGCTGCGGCAATCTGGAAGTAACGCCTCCCGTAAAAAAACATCCGTTCGGCAGGATCTATTATTCTAAAATGCTCGAAGGAAAAGAATTCGACCCGAAGGTCGTCAATTTTTTGTGCGCGCAAAAAATACAAAAGCCCTTCATTATTGATGCCAGTTGGCTGGAAGTGGCTCATGTTGATGAGGTCGTTACTTTTCTTCCCGTCAAGTCGCAGAACGACAAACTGGTGGCCCTTCTCCCGAGCCCGAGATTGGCTTTTCAATTGCTATGCGAAGTGGCGGCGGCGATGCCGGATGCAAGACTGCTGATTGGTCGCAGTTTACGCGATAAAAATGAAATTACGCATCTGGAGAAAAATGTCTGGGAATTTCTGATGGCCGGATACCATAAAGGCTCCGGAGCACGTCTTCTGCACGTCAATATTTTCGGAGGGGAATTTGAGGGAAATCAGAATTTGAAAAATTTGGCCGGACAATCCAATGGTTTGAGCATTCCTCAAAATTTTCAGGGATTTATGAAGCAGATCGAAAGCCACAAGATTGACCAGAAGGCGGTCACCACGCGGAGAAATGCTTTGAAATGGATAACGAGTCAACAGGTGCCCGAAGCCGGTTGTTATCAGAAATTTCTCCAGAATGCCGGGGAATGCCTGAGAAATGAACTGGGTAAAGAGGTTGAGATAATCGAGATCCCGGTGATCTTTTACCCTTCGGAAAAGCCCGGCAGCCGGGCCGCTCCCTTAACGGAGAACATGGTTAATATGCTGGTTTTAGGGAACCGGTGCCTTTTTCCAAAACCGGGCGGGCCGGTGGCGACCCGGAATATCAAGATAGGAAATTTCAATTTTCAAGCCGGACAGGATATTTTTGAACAATATATGATTCAGATGCTGGGATTCTTCAATTTGCAGGGGCATCCGATTGATGATTTTGAGGCCTATCACAGTCAGGGAGGAAACGTCCACTGCGGCACGAACACTTTGCGAAAGAGCGACCTCACGGGTCTAAAATGGTGGCAATTTGATCCTTCGGAAAAATAGGGCCAATAACGGGCCGACATTTACTTTAAGATGCCGAAGATCTTTTGATTTGATAAATGAAAAAAGCCCTGGTTCCGGCAAAAACCATTGGCTTCGATATAAGAAGCGCCTTTACACCCATTTCAGGTCAGGAAGGGTTGCTTTTAGCGCCCGTTTCCTTCAGATCGAAGAATTTATTTAATAATCGAGGGATTATTTCGTCTTTTTCGCTTTAACAAAAAAGATGAAATCGACATCTTTTTCCCGGTCGTCGTAACTCCAGGAGACATCGGTTTCGGTGATTTCCTCAAAAAAGCCGAGTCGGTTGAGCGCGTTGAGGGTCTTTTCCAGATTTTCCCTTCTGAATGGTTCGCCCTCAATCAGAAAAACCGACTGCCGAAAATCCTTTAACCGACGCTTCCCGTTGCCGGAAAAATCAACCCGCCGGACGTTGTAGCCCGCCAGCAGATCGAGGTTCCTGATGTCGTCGAAGGCGATGTCGTAGATGGCGTAATCGGCCCAGTCCCCGTAATCGAAATGCCACCATTCGTTCTTGTTGACGGTAAACCCCTCGGCTTCCATCATCTTGCGCAGAAGATCGCGGTTGGCCCGCTCTTCCGGCGTGCCTCCCCGATAATCGGGCGAGGCTCTTTCTGTAAATTCGTCGTATTCCGAGGGCATCGGAATAAAATCGCCGGTTTTCAGATCGTAAAGGCTCAGATCGACCGCACAGCCGCGGTTGTGACGCGACCCTTTTTTCGGATCGGCAACGAATTTCCGTTTGTCCTCGGGCGTTACCTCCCAGAAAAGTTTGGTGACGGCCCACGGACGATAACCGTCGAAAATGATCAGGCCGAGATTTTGTTTCCTCAACTTGTGGTGAACTTTCAAAAGAGCTTCGGCGGCCGGGCGCTGAAGAAAGGCACGCGCCTCGGCGTAAACCGCTTTGCCGACGAAATTATCGGTGCGGGCGTAGCGAATATCGAGTTTGATGGTCGGATCGAGTTTGATGAGTTCGAGCAAGTCAGCCTCACGTTTGTTTTTTTCCGGGGGCGGGGAGTTTTGCGCCAAAACCAAAACGGCCGCCAGAAATATCCAAACAAGCGCCGCCGAAAATGTCAAGACAGATTTTTTCATTGTTTGGCGAAATTAATAACGAAACGAATTGAAAAAACGGGACAAAACAGATATTTTAAGTAAAGCTTTTTTTCGAAAAACGCTTTACTTAAAATATGCAGGACGAACATCCCAAAAAACAATTTCCCGTCAACCGCTGGATAAAACGTTTCGGCGTGGCCGGATTTATGTTTTTCCTGATCAAGGGCCTGTTGTGGCTCATCATCCCGGCTCTGGCCGTTTATTTCGCCTGGTAATCAGGGTTTTTTGGTCGGCTCGGGCAAGGGCGGCGGCTGATTCGGATCTTCTTCTTCCGGCACTTCTTCTTCATCACCCAGGATGGTAACTTCAGTACCGTATTTCTGATAATCCTTAAAGCGGATCAGATTGCGCGTTTCGAACATCTCTCGGTTCTGCCGAAAGGTCAGCCGGACGTCCGACACGAGCGGCAGCAGATATTTTTCGCCGCTGATCGTCACCCAATCGTAATCGATCGTCCGGTTGGCCGTGCGGATCGGAAAATCTCCGGGAATCTCGGTCGCCTCGCTTTCGATCCGGAGGACGCGGTAGTTTTCCCGGTCGATCCAGATCCGGCCCCTCATTCCGGTAACGGTCGTGTCGGCGATGTAGCCGTAAGCCGTGATGCGCTGATGCGCTTTGTCGCGTTCGATCGAAAAATCGTAAACCAACGCCCGCCTGTCGCGAACCGTGTCGGTATCGACGATCTCGAACTTGGTTTCGCTTTCGGGTTTGAAGATAACCGACAAAACCGTGACGAACTCGCCGGTCGAACTGGTTCCGCCGACTTCCTGATAAGTGCTTTTCGGAGTCGGATCGTTCTGCAAAACGCCGTTTTTGGAAAGGAGTTTGTATTCCTCCTGACCGGACGAACGGTAGCTGACCGCCACGACCAGTTTGTCAAGACTGCGAAAATTGTTGGTTCCGGCGTAGGCGGCCGAACGGGCGATGTTTTGCCTGACCACGAAATCGGGCATCGCATCGACGGCGGCCAGGGCCGCTTCGCGCGCTCTTGACAAAACCTCGGTCGATTCTTTTTCCGAAGGCAGACGGGCCGCCGTCGGATTGACGCGCCGACGTTCCGATTCTTCCAGCGTCCGAAGGATTTCCTGATCGTTGCGCCCCTTCGTCCGGGTCAGAGAGCGGAGGCCGTCCGTCAGTTCAAACCCGATGCCGCGCGTTCGAATGGCCTCGATCAGATCGTCCTTGGTGGCCGGATTTTTTTCCAAAAGATAAAGCATTCTGACGTATTCGGGTTGCGTCAGAGGCTTTTGCTGTACCGGATTTTGCGCAACGGCAAAATTCAGCGAAAATAATAAAAGTAAAATTGCAGACAGAATATTCTTCATTTGTCCTTATAAAGATGCTCGAAATCTTTCTCTCGTTCGCCGAGCGTGAGAGTCGTAACCGGCGAAAAGTTACGGATGGCCGGAAAAGTCTGAAATCGGTTCCCCAATCACCGTTTACCGTTTTCTAAATCGAAGATGGCGAAGAAAAGTTTCTTCGCACGAAACCCGTCTCCGCCATCTTTTGATATATCTCTGAAAATCCGGATCAGTTAACCCAGTCCTCTTCGTAATTCAAACGCCAGTTTCTGGTTACCCAATCCTGAGCGGCCGTCAGAGCCTTGTTTTTCCATTTTTTCAGATTTTCTCTGACGGAAAGCGCCGCCAACGGTTTGCTCGGATCTCGTTCGACACGAATGACCTGCGTATCGACTTCGATAATAAAATTATTTTCATCCAGCAAGCGCAACTTGACGTCGCTTCCGACCGCCGGTAAAACATCCAGATTTACCAAAACGCTCGCTTCCCCGAGATTCTCCGTTAAACCGTTGACAAAAACGACATTTCCGTTGTCCTCGTCGACCCAACTCGCCTGCACCGTTAATTTTGCCATAATGCGCTGATGCAAAGGAGTTTTGTACCCCAATGTAGGCTGTGATAATCGCGCCATTTTTGTTGCCTCCCCTTTTTCGATCAATTAGTAATTCTAAAAAATATTTAAAATAGCTAAGACCAATTTTCTAGTTGCCCGAGTAATCTAAACCAAATTTACAAAAAAGTCAAGTTTATTAAAATCGCTCAAATCGCTCAGACAAAACCCCGCCTTTTCAATCGCTCCTGCCCGCTTTTGTTGGGAGGAGCGGTTTAAGTTTGAACAGTTTTGCTAAATAATGCGAATTAATGAAAACCGCTCAAATCGCTCATCAAATTTATGAATCTTTGCCCGAGAGCAAAAACCACAAACCATCAAACATTTGTTCGCCAAAAAAGGCAAACGCTTTTAACGCCCGCAGCCCGTCAAAAGTTCCAAAACATCAAATACCGGCAGATAGTCGCGACAGGTTAATTCATTCCGATAAAACTTGTCAAACCCGAAACCGGGATCATTTCGCTCGATTTAAAAATACCGGAGGTCATAAAAAATATTCCGTCCAAAATCTTGATCGGGATATTTTTCGTTCCAAACAATCTCAAAAAACAGTTCGGATTATTCACATAAATGTAACTTTGAGGCTTTAGCATACCGAGGCTTATAGAAAATTTTCAAGAAAAAGGATATATTTCAAGTTATTAGATTTTCAGGAATCCGACTTGCGTCGTTTGACCGGTAACGTAATTCAAGTTTTTGAATTTTTCTTGGCGGACAAAATCGGGAGCGTCTGGCTAAAGCACAGGCAAAACGTTAATTAAATGTTGGTTATTTTAAAATAAAATTCTCTCGAATAAATCAGTCGAATAAATTTCATTAAAACCACGTCCGAAAATCAGGATAAAAATTCAAAAATTCGTTCGTTATTCAAAAAACCCAAGAACATTTCCAAATTTTTGTATAAATAAAAACGGAGTGAAAATATATGTTTAAAAAATTTACCAGCCAAGCTCTGGCGATAGCCGCCTTTTGTCTTCTTTTCGGTCTCGGCCAAATTTTTGCCCAGGCCGGAACCGGGAGCATTACCGGCATCGTCAAAGATACCAACGGAGCAATCATCCCGAACGCCACCGTCAGTCTTACCAGCGAAAGAACCGGTTTGGAAAAGACCACGACGGCCAGCGGAGACGGGATCTTTTCATTTATTTTGCTTCAGCCCGGCAGATATAAAGTTACTGCCGGCGGCGGAAACTTCGCCGAGCAAGCACTTGATGTCGAAGTCCAGGTCGGCCGGACGACCGACGCCAATTTTGAACTCGGCGCCGGCGACGTAACGGCCGTCGTCGAGGTCTCGGCCGAAGGCGTTCAGACCACCGAAGTAAAATCCGACGCCGTTCTGGACAGCACGGCGATCTCCGATCTCCCGATCAACGGTCGCAAGTTCCAGGATTTTGCCCTTCTGACACCGACGGTTCAGGTCGATCCGCAACGCGGACAGCTTTCGCTTTCGGGCCAACGCGGGATCAACACCAACGTCAATGTCGACGGGGTCGATTACAATCAGCCTTTCTTCGGCGGCATCCGCGGCGGCGAACGCTCCAACTCGGCCTTTACGCTTCCCCAGGAGGCGATCGGCGAATTTCAGGTCGTCGCAGCCGGTTATTCGGCCGAATTCGGTCGTTCGAGCGGCGGGGTCGTCAACGTCGTTACCAAATCCGGCGGCAACGATCTGCGCGGTTCGGCCTTTTATCTGATCCGCCCCAACAAACTGGCCCGCGGTCATGAATACGCCGATGCTCTGGTCTCGACCCTGCCGCAGGGAATCGACGCCACACTGGCTCCGACCCAGCATCAGTTCGGCGGTTCGATCGGCGGTCCCTTCGTCAAAGAAAAGCTTTTCTATTTCGGCGCCTACGAACAGCAGAGATTCCGCGCGCCCCGGCAGATCCTTTACCGGAATTCGCTCGATGTCAATCCGGCCACTCTCGATGCGGCTCAACTTCAGGTATTCAATCTGTTCAAGTCTCTGGAAGTTCCTTTTACCCAGACCAATGATGTTTATTCCGGCATCTTCAGGATGGACTGGAACGTCAACGACTCCAACCGCTTGAACGGCCGCTTTAACTACAGCCGCAACACGGCGCTTAATGCGGTTACGACCGGTGAAACCTCGGTTGACCCGACGATCAACAAATCTCTGGCGACCAACGGAACCGAAAAAGACCGCAATATCGCCTTTGTCGGACAGTTGGTCAGCAATTTCAACCCCTTTACCATCAACGAACTGCGTTTTCAATATGCCAGGGAAGACCGGCCCCGTCTGGCCAATGAGTTCACGCCGCTGATCGCCAATACCTACGGCGACATCGGAACCCGCTCGTTCCTGCCGACGACTCAATTCGACACCCGTTATCAGGTGACCGACAGCCTGACCTACATCACCGGCAACCACGCCATCAAGGCCGGGTTTGAATACAGTCGATTGCTTGCCGACCAGCTTTTCGGCTTCAATCAACCCGGCAACTACAACTATTTCAACAACAACGACTCGACATTTCTGAGCGTTCTGGCCGGCACGCGCAACCTCGGCCGGTTCGACGAAACCTCGGCCACCTATCGTTTGCAGATCGGAAATCTCCAGGCCAGATACCAGGTCCACGAACTGTCGTTCTTCGGACAAGACACCTGGCGGGCGACTCCGCAGTTGACCTTCAACTACGGCTTGCGGGTTGAAAAACAGTTTAACCCGTCGCCCCAACTCGGCAATGACGCCCTTATCAGCGCCGTTCAGAACGCTTCGTTCCCGATTCTCGGAGGAGCCGGGTTCGATCCTACGGTGATCCCGGACAGCGAATGGCAGTTCGGCCCGCGGGCCGGATTCGCTTTCGATCCGGCCGGCGACGGACGAACGGTCTTTCGCGGATTCGCCGGACTTTACTACGCCCGCACGCCGCTCCTGATCCTGGCCGACCCGGTCAACAACTTCCGTGCGACGCCGGGCAACCTGACGGTTCAGTTCCCGTTCTCGATCCCCGGAACGTTCGATCAGGCGACCTTTGACGCCAACAATCCGCAGTACGTGGCGATCGTCGGCGCCGGTGTCAATCCCAACACGGTCTACCGGCACTTTGCGGTTCTGGGAATCAATCTCAATCAATCGCCGCTGGACAATCTGCCGATCCTGACGCCCGATCAGCTCAATGCCATCTCGCAGGCCATTCTCGCCGCTTCGCCCAACGCGCCGACCAGCGCTCTCGGGTTCTTTACCGGCGCCCAGCCGACCGGAGTCAGTCCGGATTTCAAAAACCCGACCTCGTTCCAGTGGGGCTTCGGTGTCGAACGTGAGATCGTCCGGAACCTGACCCTCGGAATCGACTACTCGCAGGTCAACACCTCCAATCTGGAACGCAACCGGGACATCAACGTTCCGTTCCCGGTCAATCTGGAAGATTATCTGCGAGCCAATAATTCGGCGGCGGTGTTCAATGCCATCGATCCGAGCGTTTACAGCAGCAATCGTCCGTATTACGGAATTTTCCGGGGACGGGGAATTCCCACATCCGTGATGGTCAACGGGGTTTCGACTCCGGTCAACGTTCCGACCCGTTCGCGCCCCGTCTCCAATCTGGGAACGGTTACCCTGCGCGATTCGTCGGCCCGCTCCACTTTCAAGGGGCTGACCGTGCGCGCCCGCTATTCGAGCAGTTGGGTCAGATTGAACGCTTATTACGTTTATTCCAAGAGCCTGTCCGATGACGACAACGAGCGCAGTGCGGGCGGGATCGATTACGATGACGGATTCAACCTCGGTTCGGAATACGGATTCTCCAGACTCGATGTGCGGCATCGGTTCACGGCCAATCCGATCTTTTTCCTGCCGCTCGATTTCGAAGTCTCCAGCACCATCCGGCTTCGCTCCGGAAGACCGGTCAACGCCATCGTCGGAAACGATCTCAACGGCGACGGAAATTCCAACGAACGCCCGTACCAGACGGTCGGCCTTTCCTATCGGCGCAACGCCTTCCGCGGACAGCCCGAGTACGAGATGGATCTGCGCGTTCAAAAGAACTTCCGGTTCGGTGAAACCAAGCGGTTATCGTTCTCGGCCGAATTCTTCAACATCTTCAATTTGGCCAACATCGACATCTCCGGATTCACCACCACGTCTTTTTGCTCAAACACGAACGACCGCGCCTGCGGACGGACCGGGGTTACCAACCCCAACTTCCTCAAAGTTCGCAATGCCAACGGCGATATCATCACCAACGCCAACTTTGCGGGCTCGCAGGTTTTCCAGATGCAGCTCGGCGCTCGTTTCCAATTCTAAACGGCTCAAGCCCCGGACCGTTTTGTCCGGGGCTTGACTCGAATTTTCACCGGCACGCCCTCGTTTTTTCGTCGGGCGTGCCACTTTTTTCGCTCTTTGTTTTCCCCGCTCAAAACCCGCCTTTAAAACCCCTCGCAACAGGTCCGGACGGGAAACCGAAAAATCACCGCGGATTTAACTCTAATTTAACCCGAAACCCCTAGAGTTTTTTGGTGTTATCCAAACCGTCAGGGCTGGATATTTGAGGAACTAAATTTGCGTAAAATCGGCTTCAATCTTTCGCAAAAGAATGCCGGGATTGGGATTTAGTTTACGGGTTATTCTGTGGACAAAATTAAAGTGTGAAAACTAAGCACTTAAAAATTTTTAAACATAGAGAATCTTGAATTTTTGGCCGTAGATTCAGCAAGTCTTTTAATGTTCATAAATCCAAAAATCAGGATAAAAATCAAAATATCCGTATCAAATCAGATTTTAGAAAAAAACAAGTTCGTTCAAAAACCTAAATTTATTATAGAGGTCAAAAAAAATGACTAAAAATTTTACGATAAAATATTTGCCCGCAGTATTTTTCTGTCTTCTGTTGGGCATCGGCCAGATTTTTGCTCAGGCCGGAACCGGAGGCATTACGGGCGTCGTCAAAGACACCAACGGAGCAATCATCCCGAACGCCACCGTTAAGATCGTCAATGATGCTACGGGTCTCGAAAAAACGACGACCGCCACCGGAGACGGTGTTTTTTCGTTTACTCTGCTTCAGCCCGGAAAATACACGGTCACGGCCGGCGGCGGCAATTTCGCCGAGCAAAAACTCAACGTCGAAGTCCAGGTCGGCCGGACAACCGACGCCAATTTTGAGCTCGGCGCCGGCGACGTAACGGCCGTCGTCGAGGTCTCGGCCGAAGGCGTTCAGACCACCGAAGTAAAATCCGACGCCGTTTTAGATGAAACGGCCATTTCCAATCTCCCGATCAACGGCCGCCGCTTTCAGGATTTCGTCACCCTGACCCCGACCGCTCAGGTCGACCCGCAACGCGGACAGATCTCCTTGAGCGGACAGCGCGGGATCAACACCAACGTCAACGTCGACGGGGTCGATTACAATCAGCCTTTCTTCGGCGGCATCCGCGGCGGCGAACGCTCCAACTCGGCCTTCACCATTCCGCAGGAATCGATCCGAGAATTCCAGGTCGTCGCCTCGGGCTATTCGGCCGAATTCGGTCGTTCGACGGGCGGCATCGTCAACGCCGTCACCAAATCCGGGACCAACAGCGTGCGCGGTTCGCTCTTTTATCTTTATCGTCCGGAACAACTGTCGGTCCCCTACGAATACGTTGACCGGATCGAGGAAACCCTCAACGGCGTTCAGGCCGTAGCCGCACCGACCCAACATCAGTTCGGCGGTTCGGTCGGCGGTCCGATCATCAAAAACCGTCTGTTCTATTTCGGTTCGGCCGAATATCAAAGGTTCCGCGCTCCGCGTCAGGTCGTTTACGGCAACCTGACCAACGTAACCAACAATGCGGACACCGCCGAAGCCTTCAGTATTTATACGAACAACCAGGTGGCTTTCACCCAGACCAACGACGCCTGGGCGGCCCTCGGCAAGATCGACTATCAGATCAACAACCGCAACAACCTTTCGGCCCGCTTTAATCACAGCCGGAACAACGCTCTCAACGCGGTTAACACCGGCGACACGTCGATCAACCCGACCACCAACCGGGCTCTTTCGACCAACGGAACGGAAAAAGACCGCAACAACATCTTCGTGGCCCAATTGCTGAGCACGATCAGCGCCAATCTGATCAACGATTTCCGCTTCCAGTACGCCCGCGAAGACCGTCCCCGGTTCGCCAACGAACTCTCGCCCAACGTTTCGCTCGGCGGCGTCGGCGAATTCGGAACCCGGACCTTCCTGTCGACCACACAGTACGACGAAAGGTATCAGTTCATCGATGGTTTCACCATCGTTACCGGCAACAACACGCTTAAGGTCGGCGGCGAATTCAGCAATCTTTACGCCAATCAACTGTTCGGCTTTAACCAGACCGGCGCTTATTTCCTCGGCGGCAACGCCCAGACGGCATTTGAGTCGGCTTCTTTGAACCCGGCCGTTATGACCGACCGCCGGTTTGACAACACATCGGCCAATTACCGTCAGCAGATCGGTAACCTGCTGGCCGATTACACGGTCAAGCAACTGGCTTTTTACGCTCAGGACACCTGGCGCGTTCTGCCCAATCTCTCGCTCGACCTCGGAGTCCGGGCCGAACAGCAGTTCAATCCCGCTCCGCAACTCGGCAACGACACATTGATCTCGCTGGTTCAAAACGCCAGTTTCCCGGTTCGCAACGGACGCGGTCTGGATCCGACCAACATTCCCGACAGCGGCTGGCAGGTCGGACCGCGGGTCGGTTTCGCCTGGGACCCGGAAAAGAACGGCAAGAGCGTTCTGCGCGGTTTCGGCGGAGTTTTCTACGCCACCACTCCGCTGTTGATCCTGGCCGCTCCGGTCAACAACTTCCGCTCTCCGGCCGGCGATCTGTCGGTTCAGATCCCTTTCGGCACAACCAACCTGTCGGCCAATAACGCCGCCGGCGTGGCGGCCTACAACAGCTTTTTGACCGCCAATCCGGGTTATGTCGCCATTTTGGCCTCGACCGGCTTGGCTTGTCCGCAGGTTGTTCTGGGCGGAACCCGCGCTTGTGTCCCGAACACGATCTTTCGTCAGTTCGCGGTCGCCGGTGTCAATCTGAACACCTTTGCGCTCAACGCTCTGCCGCAGCTTTCATCCGATCAGATCAATTCTATCGCCGCCGCTCTCGGCTCCAACCTCCCCGGTCTGGCTCCGATCGGCATCGATGAAAACTTCAAAAACCCGCTGTCGGTTCAACTCGGCGCGGCTTACGAACGTGAATTTGCCAAAGGCTTCGTCGTCGGAATCGATTTCGTCAACGTCAACACCTCGCGTCTGGAACGCAACCGGGAATTGAACCTTCCGGTCCCGCTGACCATTACGCAGATCGCTCAGGCCGCCACCGGTCTGACCGCTCAACAACGGGCTGATCTGATCGCTCTGGAAACCGGACGACCGATCTTCGGAATTTCGCGTCCGACCAACTTCCCGACCTTCTTCCCGACCCGGGCGCGCCCCGTTCCGGCCCTCGGCAGCGTTCAGATCCGCGAATCGTCGGCCCGCTCGCTGTTTTCGGCCTTAACGATTCGGACCCGTCTGAGCCGCAGTTGGGGACAGTTGAACGCTTACTACACGCTGTCGCGGTCGAATTCGGACGATGACAACGAACGCAGTGCCGGCGGACAGGATGCCGTCAACACCTTCAACCTGCAGGACGAATACGGACCGTCGAGACTCGATCGGACCCATCAGTTCGTCGCCAACCCGGTCTTCTTCCTGCCGCACGGATTTGAAGTCTCCAGTTCGATCCGTCTGCGTTCGGGCGCTCCGATCGATGTCATCGCCAACGCCGACCTGAACGGCGACGGTTCGTTCAACGACCGCCCGTTCGCCGGAATCGGAGTTCCGTTCCAACGCAACGGTTTCCGCAACCGGCCGGTTTACGACGTTGATATGAGGGTTCAGAAAGGATTCAATTTCACCGAAACCCGGAAAATTGTTTTCTCGGCCGAATTCTTTAATGTCTTCAACCTGTCGAACCTTCAGTATTCAGGTTCCGGCATCACCTCCTATTGCAGCCCGACCACCATCGACTGCGGCTTCAACGGGGTGACCAATCAGAACTTCCTTCAACTGAGGGATTCGAACGGCAACCTGTTCACCAGCAATGGGCCGGCCAGCCAGATCTTCCAGATGCAGCTCGGCGCCAGGTTCTACTTCTAGTTTTCTTTTTTAAGAAAATCGGAGGCGGTGTGCTTTCCCCCGCGGGGGAAAGCACACCGCCTTTTTTTGGCCGGTTTGCCATTTGCGACGGGTTAAACTAAAACAGTAAAGATGCGTATCCTGCAAATCAATTCGGCCAAAAATTTCGGCGGGGGCGAGCGGCATCTGGTCGATCTGATCCGGGGTCTGACCGGACGCGGACACGAAGTGTTTCTGGCCGTCCGTCCCGGTTCGCCGATCCCCGAAAAACTTCCCGGTTTCCCGCCGGAAAATATTTTGGAAGTCCCGATCAAAAACGCGCTCGACCTATTTGCCGTTCGTCGTTTGATCAAATTCATCCGCGCCCGCGAGATCGAGATCGTCCACGCTCACACCGGCAAGGATTATCTGCCGGCCAGTCTGGCCGTCCGGGCCGCGCGGGACGTCCGGCTGGTCATCACCCGCCACGTACTTTTCCCCCTGAAGAAAGCCCAGAAAATCACCCTGAAAAATGTCTCCCGGGCGATCGCCGTTTCCTCGGGCGTCGAAGCCAACCTGCGAAAGACTTTTCCGCCCGAACGGATCGTCGTCGTGCCGAACGGGATCGACGCGGAAAAACGGGCCGGGGTCGATCGGGAGACCTTGAGAAGTGAGTTTCGGTTTGAAAACAACATCCCGTTTGACGCGCCCGTGTTGGGAACGGTCGGCGAACTGAAGCATTTGAAAGGTCAGCAGGATTTCATTCTGGCGGCGCAGGAGGTGGCCAAACGCCACGCTGAAGCCCGGTTCATCATCGTCGGCAAGGATAATTCCTACGGCGGGAGTTTCCGGCGCGAGTTGAAACGTCTGGTCAAGGTCTTCGATCTGGAAGAGCGCTTTATCTGGTTCGACTGGATCGAAGACACCCGCCCTCTGCTGTCGGCGCTCGACCTTTTCGTCTCGCCGTCGCATTCGGAGAGTTTCGGTCTGGCCATTTTGGAAGCGATGGCCTCGGGGTGCGCGGTCGTCTCGACCGAAACCGAAGGCGCCAAAGGGCTGATCGAAAACGGGAAAAGCGGTCTTCTGACGCCGATCAAAGAGCCGATCCGGCTGGCGAACGTGATCTGCGAAATTCTGGAAGATAAGGAAAAACTGAAAAATATGGGCGGGAACGCCCGAACCCGGGCGAGAGAAAATTTCGGTCTTGAAAGGATGGTCGAAGAAACCGAAAAAGTCTATCGGAACATAGAGCGGTAGCGATATGGTCTTCTTTCAATAGCGGCATGGTTTTCTTTAGAAATGGCGATTCGGTTTTCTTTCGGCCCCGCATTGTTTTTTTCTGATCTCTGCCCCTTGTTTTTTGGAGGCCACGATCAAATTTTAAAAAACTTTTATAAAAATTATAGGACTTGAGGAAACCGGATCTGTAAAATTCAGGAACAGAGAAAACCGAGGGAGGTTCTATGCTGATTGAAGGTCTAAAATTCCAATTTCCGGTCGCTTTGCTTGTTTTTTTCCTGATCACGAACATCTTTGCCGGTTCCCGGATAAACGGCTCATGCCCGAAGACTCTGTCGGTTCGCAACGGTCACCGGCTGATCTATGACAGCGGGCGAAAGAAAGTCGTTCTCTTCGGCGGAGCGGACGCCTCGCAGGTTTTGGGCGATCTGTGGGAATGGAACGGAAAAGGCTGGCGATGTCTGGATTCAACTCCTGAACTGGCCCGCACTTTTCCGGCCATGGCCTTTGACAGCGATAGAAAAAAGATCGTCCTCTTCGGCGGCAACCGCGTTTTGTTCGGGAAAGCCGATGATGATGAGGCTTTTCTCGATGACACTTGGGAATGGGACGGAAAGCGCTGGTCAAAACTCGAAATCAAAGGCCCGCCCGCCCGCGCCGAAGCCGTAATGGTTTACGATCAAAAGCGCAAACGAGCCGTTTTATTCGGGGGATACGTCAGCAAAGACGGGCAAACCGCCCGATTCGGGGACACCTGGGAATTCGACGGCCGAAGTTGGAAACGAGTCAGCGTGACCGGACCCTCGCCCCGGAACGGCGCCGCCATGATTTACGACCCGAATAAAGAGAGATCGGTTTTGTTCGGAGGCAGCGGAAAACCGAACGGAACCTGGGAATGGGACGGAAAAAACTGGAGCAGGACTGATACCAATGAAGTGGAGGGGGTCTTTAACACGGTCATGGCCTACGACCCGAAAAACAAAAGCATAATCCGGTTCGGCGGTTGGAACGGCGAAAGCCGAACGGGCGACACCTGGAAATTCGACGGAAAAATCTGGAAAAGCCTCGATATCGACGGCCCGGAAGCGCGCAATCATTCGGCCATGGTTTACGACGCGGCCAGAGACCGGATGATTCTTTTCGGCGGCCACGACGGAGAAAACGTATTCGGCGACACGTGGGAGTTCGACGGACGGAAATGGTCGAGAAAATCTTTCATCGCCAAACAAAAACGGGTGGAAAACGGTCATTAACCGGCCGGAATCATAAGCGGTTGATCGTATAAAAAATCGACCATGTCGCTATCGGTCGCCGTCCTGATCGAAATCCCCGCTCATCACCTCGCGCATCTTGTCGCGGACCGTGTCGTAGCTGAAGCCGAGACGCATCAGATGATCGAAGAACTTTTTCCGGTCCGACTGATCTTCGGGCCGTCCCTTGATCCGCAGGCGTTTGGCGATGGCGCGGTCGATCAGTTCACCTTCTGAGGTTTCGTCAAAGGTTTCCTCAAGGGCCCTTTCGATCGTTTCCCGGTCGAGTTTTTTCTTGATCAGATCCATCCGCAGTCGTTTTTTTCCGACCGCCTTTTGGCGGAGCTTCGAAGCGGCGAAATCTTTGGCAAACTGCTCGTCGTTGAGGTAGTTGTATTTTTTGAGTTTTTCGATCACCTCTTCGACGATCTGGTGATCGGTCCAGGGTTTTTCCAAAAGACGTTCGCGCAATTCGGTGATCGAACGAGGTTTGTAGGTAAGGAGATTGACCGCCCGGTCAAAGGTTTTTTTCCGCGACCTTTCCGGATCTTTTATGACCCGGTCCTCATCTTTGATCTCTTTTCTTTTCTTCCACATAGTTTCAGTCAGCAGTAAGCGGTGAGAGGCAAGCAGTTTGTTTTTTTGCCACAGAGAACGCGGAGATTTAAGGGACTCTGCGACCCAAGAGAAAGCCGTCTCGGTGAACCCGGTTCCCTCTGTGGCCAGATTTATTTGTACTAAGATTTTAACTTTTTAATTTGCAAATCCGAAATCCGAAATCCAAAATCCAAAATATGTTTGACGGCATTTTGATCATCGACAAACCCGGCGGGCTGACCTCGCACGATGTCGTGGCGCGTCTGCGGAGAATTCTTAAGACCAAACGGATCGGGCACACCGGGACGCTCGACCCTTTTGCGACCGGCGTGCTGGTGATGCTGGTCGGACAGGCGACGCGGCTGGCCCGTTTTCTGGACAAAGACATCAAGGAATATGAGGCGACGGTGCGGTTCGGCTTTGAAACCGATACGGGCGACCTGACCGGCTCGCGGATTCGGGATTGCGGATTGCGGATTGAGCAGGTAATGGAAATTCTGGAGAAAACCGATTGGAACGATATTTTCACCGATTTTCGCGGCCAGATCGAACAGACGCCGCCGATGTATTCGGCCAAAAAGGTCAAGGGCAAAAAACTCTACGAATTGGCCCGTCAGGGCATCGAAATCGAACGCGATCCGGTCAAGATCAGAATCGACGAACTTGAGCTTTTGGATGAAAAAATCCCAAATCCGAAATCCGAAGCCCGAATTCGAGTCGTTTGCTCGGCCGGAACCTACATCCGCGTTCTGGCCGAAGACATAGGACGAAAGACGGATCTCGGCGCGCATCTGACCGCGCTCAGGCGGACGCGGGCCGGCCGGTTCGACCTCCGCCGGGCCGTTACAATCGAAGAACTGGAAAAGGCGATAGAAACTGACGATGCGGCCCGGATGATCGTTTCGATGAATGAGGCCGTCGGGCATCTCGTAGAGCGCAGACTCTCGGCCGATGACCTGCGGAAAATCGGCCACGGACAATCGATCGACGCAAATTTCGGGGAAAAAGACGTTCAACAAGTGAGATTAACGGACGAGGAAGGCTCTCTGGCGGCCATCGGAATTTACGACGCTGCTGAAAAAAAGATCCGGCCCCGGATGGTCTTCTCGAATTAAAGTTTCTGAGGTGTGATGATGACCAAAGCCCTTTTGCTGTTGACGTTTTTATTTTCTTTGATGATCGCCGGCTGTGCTTCTCAGGCCGAGGCTAAAAAACAGATGGAAGAACTGAAAAAATCTTACGTTTCCGCTCCCGACGAACCGGATTCCGTTTCGCCCGGCAATCCGGTTCCGCCCGAAACCGATCCTCCGGCTCTGCCCGATGATTTCGATGCTTCCCGGCTTTCCGCCGACGGACAAAAGGCCTACCGGGTTTTGCTCGAAGCCGAGCGCCATGAATCGAGGCATGTCGGCATCGCCGGCACTTTGTCGCATTATGTGAAAAACTTCGACATCCTGCTCAAGGAAAAAGAGGCCGACGCCGCCTTTAAATCGATCCTCAAAAGCGGCACCATCGCCGGTCAGCTGTACGCCCTGAGCGGCATTTATAAAACCGACCGTAACTTTTTTAACAAAGCGCTGGAAAATTACAAAAACAGCGACCGAACCGTCACGACCGTTCGAGGTTGTCTGGTCGGCGAGGATAATGTCGCCCGCGTGGCACAAACCTTCCGCCCGGAGATTTAGCGAAGCTTAAGGCTTAAGGATTTTTTTTGCGAGGGTGCAAGTTTGGCAAAGTGGAATCGTTCTTTTTAGTGAGAAGGCCGATTTCGCTGGTTTATCCTTTTATTGTCAGCTCCGCATCCTCATTTTACCCCTTGAAAAATGCAAATCGGTCTTCTCCTTGATTTTTAAAGGAGAATTTATGTTTACCAAATTTTTAATAACGACGCTTTTTATACTTATTATTCTGGGCAACTCCGCCATTTCGCTGAACGCCGTCCACGCGGCCGATGATTTTGATGTTTCGCGGCTTTCCGCCGACGGCCAAATCGCCTACCGTTCGCTGATCAAAGCCAACCGTTTCGAGGACGCGATAGTCGGTTTCGCCGGCACGGTTTCGGAATATGCCAAAGACCTCGACATCCTGCTCAAGGAAAAAGAGGCCGACGCCGCCTTCAAATCGATCCTTAAAAACGGAACCCTCAGCGCCCGGCTCTACGCTCTGTGCGGACTGTTCTACGCCGACCACGACGCTTTTCAAAAGGAGATCGCCGGATACGAGAACTCGGAGCAAACGGTTTCCCTTTTGAGCGGCTGTATCATGTCGGAAGAAAAAGTCTCCCGAATCGCCCAATCGGACGCCTCGAATGTGGCCGTCATAAGTCAAACGGAAACGCTCGAAGATTTCCTCAAAACCAATCCGGGAAGCTACGTCATCGACATAGCCCACGGCGGTTATCCGGCCACCTTCAGGCATTTCGCCGAAAAATTGAAGGACAGGACCTATTAAGTCAGATTTCAGATCTCAGATCTCAGATTTCAGATGAGTTATCGGCTTTTTTTCGTGAGAAATCCGCTTTTGAGCAAAAAAAGTTTATAATCGATGCTGAATAAAAAACCAATTAAAGGGATCTGAATCATATGAAGAAAACATATCTTGCCCTCGGCGCGGTCGGGGGAGCCGTCGGCGGGGTGATCGCCTGGAAAATGCTGACCCGGCCCCGCAGCATCTACTGGCGCGAGGTCGCCGACAAGGTTCACCACGCCGAACATTCCAATTTCGCCGAAGTTGACGGAGCGACCGTCCATTATCAGGAATTCGGCGATCCCTCCCGCCCGACCTTGATTTTGATTCACGGCTACACCGCTTCGACTCACGTCTGGAGAACGGTGGCGCCGATGCTGGCGGAAATGGATTTTCACGTCATCGCCGTCGATCTGCTCGGTTTCGGCTATTCCGACAAACCGGCGTGGTTCGATTACACCATCGACTCGCAGGCCCGGATGGTGATGCGTCTGATGAACGTCCTCGGCATCGGTCAGGCGACGCTCGTCGGCAGTTCCTACGGCGGCGCCGTCGCTTCGATCCTGACTCTGGATTACCCGGAAAGGGTCAGCAAGCTGGTTCTGGTCAGCGCGGTCTGCAACGACGAAGCGAAAAACAATCCGCTTTTGCGTCTGGCGACCGTTCCCGGCGTGGGTGAGGTCCTGGCGCCTTTTCTGCTCGATTCGAAAGCCTTGCTCAAATACCGGATGAACGAAACTTTCGCGCCCGAAAACAAGCATCTCGTCACTCAGGAGAGGGTCGATTCGGTTCACCGCCCGCTGAGCGCCGCCGACGCCCATCATTCGGTTCTGAAATCGGCGCGCAGATGGCGGGCCGGACGCGTCCAGCGCGACGCCCATCTGATCGATCAGCCGACCCTTCTGATCTGGGGCGAGGACGATTCGGTCATCCCGATCCACAACGGATTCAAACTCCACCGCGAGATCCTCAATTCCCGCTTCGTCGTCTTTCGCCAGTGCGGCCACATTCCATCGGAAGAAGCGCCCGACAATTTCGTCGAGATCGTAACGGCCTTTTGCCGCGACCGAAAGGGAAAGATCGAGATCGGAGATAACGAGCAGATGAGACTGGAAGGAGCAGAGTGAATAAAGCTTAAAGGTGAAAAGAAATTTCTCGCAAAAGATCGCCCGGATTTTCCAGATTGTCGGCAACATTTTGCTGATCTCCGCATCATTGGGATTCGTGGTTTTCTTTTGCCTGGCTTCGGAAATGGGTCCGCCTTTTATGCTGGTTTCATTGATTTTTTTTATCTTTGGAATCTCGTTGTTTATCGGTTGCTGCAAGCATTCGCGCGGAAATTTGACTTTATCCAAAGCCATTTGGCTGTGGATAGGAATCATTTTTTTCAACTCTCTGTTTATGGTGCCATCGATCTTGGCCGCCTACCGTTTCGGAGACGACTTTTTTAGTTCTATCCGGGTCTGGCCCCAGCTTATCTGGATCATCCTCAACATCTGGTGGATCGTCGCCATCTCGCTCGCGATCAGCGCTTTGCTTCACGATCTGAGCGAGAAAAAATACCGGTTGCCGGAATGATCTTTTGAATCAATCCGGAATTCGGGAAATTTCTCCATTTGCCAAAATCACCCGCTCCGAATCGGCGCTTTGCCAAAATATGTTGAAGCGAAACCCCTTAAATTCAGGGGTTTTTTGTTTTTTAAATCCCGGCATACCTTTTGCGAACCGATCTGGGCGGAGGCAAAAGATGATGAAAAAGACTTTCTCGCAAAAGGTGGGAATAGTTTCGGGCGCTGGGGTAATCCTGATGACGTCTCTGAGTTTTCTAGCTATGAATCTAGTTGCTTGGAGAATTTGTTTTTTTCCGTTTCTGGTCTTTAACCTGTTTTTATTCATCGGTTACTTGAAACATTTTGCGGAAATTTTTCCCTCAAGTAAAATCCAGGTGCTTTGGATCGCAACGATTATTTACAATCAAATACTTCTCTTGCCTTCGATTTACCTCTTTTGTATTTCCTCCGGAAGCGGAAATATCATCAAGTTTGACGACTTAATCACTCTGAAATTAATTTGGCTGGCGCAGACCGCCTGGTGGCTCACGTCAACCGCTTTGGCCATCGCCGCTATGATCGACGAAAATCAGAAATACCGGTAATGCCCGGTCACTTTCCAGTCAAACAGGCGGTCTTCAAGCCTGGCTCCGCGGCCGATGTTGTGGATGATCAGATAGCGTTTGGACTCGTCGCTCCAGATGTTGGAAACCAATCCGGTGTGCGTCATTCCCTTGCCGTCGAGGTCCCAGGTGACGACATCGCCGGGCTCGTAGGTTTCGCCGTTATCGGAAACCGGAAGATCCTTTCCCCGGCGCTCGAAAAAGGTTTGCAGATTCGGCACGCGGCGGTGATCGATGTTGGTGTCGGGCCCGGACAATCCCCATTTCTGCGGGTATTTCGAGAAATTGGCGCGCATATCTTCGTGGACTTCCTTTTGCAGATCGACTCCGGCGGCCCGAAAAGCGCGGATGATGACATCGGTGCAGGCTCCGGTTTCTTTCGGCACGTCGCCGTTCGGGTAATCTATGGTGTAATATTTCTGGGTGTAGGAAGTGGTCGTCTCGGTCTGCTTGTTGGCGCTTTCCAGTATTTTGCGGATCTCTGGCGATTTGACCTCCGACAGTTTCGGTTTGGCGAAAGTGTCGGAGACGTCCGCCGGAGCTTTTCCCTCGGAAAGGGACGAAACATTTGATTGACATGAGATGAGAACGAACAGAGAAGCGATCAGCAGAAACCGGGCGGAATTTTTCAAAAGGGGCATGGCAAATCTCCTTACAAACGGATTGTATCAAGAACCTTGTGATGTTTTTTTCCAGAAAATAAGATGCTCGGAGAAGTTGCGGCAATTCTTTCCCGGCAAATTTCCGATTTCTCAGGCAAAACGAAAAGGCCGGTCCAAAGCTCCTTAAAAATGGTCGGGTCACGGGTGAGCGCCTGAAAATTTTACAACGCCCTCCGGCGTAATGGCAAAATCGAGCGGGACATCGCCACCGTGAACGTCGGAGATCTCGTCGATCGGCGGGAAAAAAGAAACGCCCGTTTTGAGGCAATCGGCGCGGCATCCGGCCAGAAATTTATCGTAAAAACCCTTGCCGTAACCGACCCGGTGCCCCCGGCGATCAACGCATAAAAGCGGGACGATGACCAGATCGATCTCTTCGTTTTCGACCACTTTGTTTCCGGCCGGTTCGCGAATTCCCCAGTAATTGATCAGAAGGTTTGAATCCGCATCGTATTCGACGCTCTCGAGCAGGCCGGTCTCGCGGTCGATCCGCGGCACGACGGTGCGAATCTGCGGAAATTCGCGCCACAAACGCTCGATGATCGGAGCCGTATCGACCTCGCCGGCCGATCCGATCGACAAAAAAACATGGAGAAAACGGACGTTTTCCAGATTGCAATGCCGGAAAAAATGTTCGGCGATCTGCAAACTTTTTCCGGTTCTCTCCTCATCGGAAAGATCTTTTTTTCTCTCCAGATAAATTTTGCGGAGTTCGTTTTTGGTCATCAATCAGAACATAGAGCGATAGCGATATGGTTTCCCGCAACAGCCATTTAGCCGCCCGCCGGCGAAAAAACTGATCACCCGGTCGCCACCGCTCCCGGTACTGATTATCTTACCATCGAAAAACAATATCCAATTTTTCCCCGTATAAAATTTCAAACTGCACTAAATGAGGAGATTTCCGGAAAATAATGAGAAAAGCTTTTTCGCTCGCCTTTTTGGCTTTGTTTTTGTTTCCGCTCGTTTCTTTCTCTCAGGAAAAAGACGATCTCGGTTGCGCTTCGGAAGAGGGAAAAAAACTCTCCTTCCTGACCGGCAAATGGCGGGTCAAAAGCAAATTCCGCACAGGAAGCGAACCCGACAAATGGGAAGAGACGACCGGGACTTCCGAGATAAAATTCCTCTTTGAAGATTGTCTGGCGCAGGAAAAACTGGAGATAAAACGCGGCGGCCGGCCGCTGACGGTCATCGCTCTTTATTCCTACAACAATTTTTCGGATATGTATCAATGGACCTTCGCCCATTCCGAACACGGCCTGCTGACCTTTTACGAAGGCCCGCTCGAAGGCGATAGGTTCACTTTCAGATCGGAAACGAAGGCGGGCGGCCGAAAGATCAGTTTCGAGCGCCTTTTGACCAAAACCGCCAAAGGCTTCGACCTCACCGCCCAAAGATCCTCCGACGGCGGAAAAACCTGGCGCGTCGATTGGTATCTCTCCTACACGCGCTAAAACAGCCGGGAGCGCAGGCGTCCCGCCTGCGCTCCCGGCGTTCGGCCTAATCTTTCTCGATCCATCCGCCGCCGATCGTTTCTTCGCCGTTGTAAAAAACGGTCGCCTGACCGGGCGTGATGGCCGCCTGCGGCTGGTCGAAGACTATCCGGGCGCGGGCGTCCGCCAGAGCGTGGATGGTGGCCGGTGCGGGGTCGTGGCGGTAGCGCACTTTGACCTCGGCGCGGACCGGCTCACGGGGAGCGTCAAACGCCACCCAGTTGACGCCTTTGGCCGTAAATTCAAACGAGTTGAGTTCTTCTTTTTCGCCGACGATGATCCGGTTCCGCGCGCGTTCGATCTGAACCACGTAGAGCGGTTTTTCGTGGGCGATGCCGAGGCCGCGCCGCTGACCGATGGTGTAGCGGTGAATCCCGGTGTGCTCATTTAATTTTTCGCCTTTGGTGTTGACGATGTCGCCGGGGCCGGGCATCTCGTCGGAACGGCCTTCGTGTTCGAGATAGCGGTCGATGAAATCCGCATATTTTCCGTCCGGGACGAAACAGATCTCCTGCGATTCCTCTTTTTCGGCCGTGTAAAGCCGGGCGTCGCGGGCGATATCGCGAACCTCCGACTTGATCATTTCGCCGAGCGGAAACAGCGCGCGCGACAATTGATCCTGATCGAGTTCCCAGAGAAAATAGCTCTGATCCTTCCAGTGATTTTTGCCGCGAAAAAGCCGGTAACGATCCGCCGCCTCGTCGTATTCGACGCGGGCGTAATGGCCGGTCGCCACCTTGTCGCACCCGAGAGACCGGGCCAGTTTGTCGAGCGAGGCGAATTTCAGCCGCGAATTGCAGGCGACGCACGGGATCGGCGTTTCGCCCGACAGATAACTGTCAATAAAGGGATTGACGACATCGCGCTCGAAGTCCTTTTCCAGATTGAGGACGTAGAACGGAAAACCGAGACTTTCGGCCACCCGGCGGGCGTCGTAAACGTCGTCGAGCGAACAACAGCGCGACGGCAACGGATCGCCGTTCTCATCGACGTTGATGTGACGGCGCTGATTCCACAACTGCATCGTGAAACCGACCAGTTCGTGCCCCTGTTCTTTTAAGAGAGCGGCCGCCGCCGATGAATCGACGCCGCCGCTCATTGCCACTGCTATCTTCATATCAAACTCCGAACCTTAGAGTATAGTGATTTCGATTGCCTTTTGGAAATTATCTTTGTTTGTAAAGAAAGATTCAGACGGCCCGGAAGATGAGAAAAATGACGCGGCGGCCTTCATTTCCCCGCAGTTTTCGCGCCCAACTGGTTTCCAGACGCGCCCATTCGTGAGAGTCCAAAAGGCCGCTTTCAATCATTTCGAAACCGGCCGACTCGTATTTCGGAATGAGCGAATTTGCCAGATATTCTGAGGAAAGGTCCGCGAGACCGAGGCGTTCGATCTCGCTCCGGTCGCGCTCCGGGTCGATGCCGACGATGATCTCGAGCAAGGCTTCGGGCGCACACATCCGGCGCAGGCTCTGCAAAACCGTCGCCTCGCCCGCCAAAACCGTTTGCAGAAGACTGCCCCACGGAAAATGAATGTGAACCTCATCGGCGGCGGAATCGAATTCCTCGGGCAGATCTTCGATTGCCGCCTGAACGAACAGCAGATTAGGCGCGCCGCCTTTTTGAATTTTGCGCGTCGCCTTCATCGAGATCTTCTCCAGCGGCTTGGCGTTGGCGTCGATCCCGATGAAAAACCTGTTCGGATTCTCCCGGGCCGTGCGATACGCAAAGCGTCCGTCGCCGGTCCCGATGTCCATCACCACCCCTTCGCCGGTAGGGGGCGATACGTCTTCGGAATTCTTCCCGGTCGAGTTATTAAACGGTACTTCCACGAATTGCTTTGATCATAAATGACTCTCTCCCGATCATTTTGATAAACGGATGATACCAAACTAAAGCAAAATCCGAAATCAATAGTGTTAAAAAGAATTTTCTGCCCACGAATGAACACGAAGTTACACGAATTTGTTTTAAATTTTTTGAATTATTAGTGCTCATTCGTGCTCATTCGTGGGCAGTCTCCTTTTTTATCAGCCCACATCCGTCCGATCAGTGCTCTGATTTTAATCTTTTTAACAGCAATGATCCGAATTTCAAAATCCGAATTCAGGATACCTTCGCGGTCTTCGCCATAATGAGCGGTTTAAGCGCCGCTTCGATCGCTTCGGCGTAGGCTTTGGCTCCTTGCGGATTGGGATGCCCGAGACCGGCCAGTTCGCAAAAACGGATCGGATATTTGATGTCGGTGGATTCCTCCAGTTCCCTGATCTCCTCTTTGCATTCGCGGTGCCGGACATCGTAAAAGGGGTCTTCGGAGCGGCCGTTTTTTCCCATATTCCAAACCAGTGGCTCTTTTGTAGCGAAGCTGTTCTCTTCGGTGATCGGCGATTCGATGAAAACCGCCCGCCGCCGACCGAATCTGGCATTGACCCTCTCGACCGCCTTGCGCAGTTCGCGGCCGGAGTTTTCGGTCCAGATCCGCGAACGCCGGATGGCCTTGTCGCGCGCGCCCTTAAAGAATTGTTTGCCGATGATGTTGTTGATCAAAAACTTGAAGGCACGGGGGAATTTGTACAGCTCCAGAAAGGTGTTCATGACCTTTTTGGTCGAGGCCTGATCCGACAAAAGCGGATAATAACCGATCACCGCGAAAAGCGCGTTCGGAAAGGTTCGGGCCGAATTTTCCAAAAATACGTACATCGCCTCGTTGCAGTATTTGACGATATCCTCTTTGAGCTGTTCGTCGCTTTTGTCGGAGCTGAGGACCTCGGCGACCGTGATGTCGGTGATCCCGCCGGTCAGCATAACCAGATCCACCTCGCCCGGGGTCTTGCCCTCTTTTTCGTATTCTTCCAGAGCCAGTTCAGCCTGCTTGGTCATGGTCGGAAGGCCGATGTTTACTTCCGGATGATAGTCCTTGACTTCGGTTTCTTCGGCCATTTTCAAAGCTCCGGCCTCAAATTCATGGAGGTAAATGGTCGCGCCGGAATTGGCCTTGACCTTCAGATTGACGGGCCGGTTTCCGGCGAAAACCTCTGTTTCCAACCACTTCTTGGTCAGAGTGTAAAACTTGTCCTTTTCCTCAAGCCCCTGCCCCCAAACCAGGGAATCGCCGACCACCAGCATATCAAACGGACCGGAATCGCCGGGAAACAGCAGTTTCGGCAAAGAAAAAGCGGTTCGCCCCGTAATCCCCAAGGCCAAAGCCCCGCCTCCGATCCGTCTCAGGAATTCGCGTCTGGAATAATTTTTCATTGTTAAAGCCGATGCGGGAAGTAAAATTTGTTTGCTAAATTTATTCTAACCAACCTGTCAAGCAATTTTAGATTTTGGATTTCGGATTTCGGAATTGATTTTTTCTCAGCCATTGACAGAAATAAAAAAAGAAAAATCCGAAATCCGAAATCTAAAATCGGACTATCTTGGAACCTCGACCGTTCGGATGATGTCCGAGATGACGGCGTCGGTCGTCGCGCCGTCGAGTTCGGCCTCGGCGCGCAGGGCCAGACGATGGCGAAGGACCGGGAAAGAAACGTCGCGGACGTCGTCGGGCGTTGGAAAATCGCGCCCCCGGATGGCGGCCAGGGCTTTCGAGCAAAGAAGCAGAGCGACCGATGCGCGCGGACTCGCACCGTAAAGAATGGTCGGATGGTTGCGGGTTTTTCTGACCAGTTCGACGATGTATTTGCGGATGCCGGGCTCCATCCGCATTTCCCTGACCTCGGCCCGGCATTTGCTCACGGCCTCCGGGTCGCTCAGGGAATTGATCTCGACCTGTTCGAGATGCCGCGCGTTGAACCCCTCGTCCCAGCGCGAAACGATCTCGATCTCGGCCTCTTCGACCGGATAATCGATCAGTATCTTGAGCAGAAACCGATCCAACTGGGCTTCGGGAAGCGGATATGTTCCCTCGTATTCGATCGGATTTTCGGTGGCCAGAACGGTGAAGATCGGCGACAGGCGATAGCGTTTTCCGTCGATCGTAGTCTGTCTCTCCTCCATCGCTTCGAGCAGGGCCGACTGGGTTTTCGGCGGCGTCCGGTTGATCTCGTCGGCCAGCAGGATGTCGGTGAAGATCGGACCGGGGCGCAGGTTGAACTCCGATTTCTGCATATTGAACACGTTGGTTCCGGTAATGTCCGAAGGCATCAGATCGGGAGTAAACTGAATGCGCGAAAAACGCGCTCCGATGATTCTCGCCAGAGTTTTGACGGTCAGGGTTTTGGCCGTTCCGGGCACGCCTTCGATCAGAGCGTGGCCTTCGGCCAGAAGGGCGACCAGGATCTGCTCGATCACCTCGTCTTGTCCGACGATGATTTTGCGAAGTTCTTGCTTGATCTGTTCAATTATTGCGGGTGTGTAATTTAGCATCTGTATTTTTTTTTGCCGCCGGCAAATCGTGATGGGTGATGGGTGATAGGTAATGGGAAAGAGCGAGCTTCAAATTTCCCATCACCTATCACCCATCACCCATCACCTGACAAAAAAATCCTTCCCGGTGGCGGAGTTAAATAAAATCAAAAATAGTCTTGACCGCCAGGAGCAGAACGGTCGCCAAAAAAATTCGTTTGAGCCAAAGGTCATTGAGTTTGGTTACGGTTTTCGCGCCGACAAAAGCGGCCGTAAACATTATGACGGCCAGAATCGCGCCGAGCCGGTAATCAACTAAACCTTGCCACATAAAGATAATTGTGGCAATCAGCGAAGAAAAAACGTTGATCAGTTTGGTTCCGGCGACCGCTTCGGTAAAGGTCATTCCCAAAAAAGCGACGAACGCCGCCGTCAGCATCGTCACATAACCGCCGCTGTAAAGCCCGCCGTAAATCCCCAGAACAAATGTGATCGCATAAGCAATTCCGAGCGACCGGCGGGAAATCTGCTCCTTCTGATCCCCGGCGATCCCCGCCTTTCTTTTGAAAAGCGTAAAGGCGACGACGACGATCATCGAAACCGAGACGATGATCGGAATTGTCTCGCTTTTGATCGAACCGACCAGAAGCGCGCCGATGGTCGAACTGACGAGCGTCAGCAGAACCAGAGGGGTCAGACGGCGACGGTCGAGCGTGCCGGTCCTTAAAAAAGGGATCGTCGCCCCGACGGCCATAAAAAGCAAACCGAACATGTTGGTCGCCACGGCCGTCTTCGGTTCGATGCCGAACTGAAACATGATCGGCACCGTGACCAGAGAATTACTGCCCGTTACGACGCCGACGGCGCTCGTGATAAAAAACAAAACAGCCAATAGGATCAGGGCGTAAACGGACATTGGATCTCGGATTTCGGATTTTGGGATTTCGGGTTTTTGCCGACATCGACCGAAATCAAAAACCGATGTTCTATCTTCTTCTTTGAAGGCCGAGTTCGGTTTCGATCTCGCGCAACCCTCGGGTCAATTCGACGATCTCCTTCTTATTGGTCGGTTCGCCGTGCATGATGTCCTCGCATTTCGACATCAACTGATCGATCTGATCGGAGGAAAAACGGCTCCTTTCGGCGATCAAAGCGGCCAGACGCTGGCGCGAGGTGGTAAAATTATCAACGCCCGTCAATCTTGCGACCCGCCGCCGGAAATCTTTGTAAATGTTTTCCATTGCCAGATCAAAGGCCCCGGTCCGCTGCTGAAGTTCGGCCATCGCCGAGACGTATTCGAGTTTGGACAGGCGATTCGGTTCGGGCGCGGGAAGGGGGCGGGCGAAGCGGCGCCCCCGAACCAGAAAAACCAGACCGACCAACACCGCAAACTGCCAAATAAAGGCGAGAACCGGCGTTCCCTCAAAATAATTGATCAGCCGGTTATTATTGGCACCGTAGCCTTGATGATACTCGTCAAAAGCGACGATCCCCGGTCTCGACGAAACTACGTTGATCGCCAGTTGGGCGTTATCAACCAGACTGATCCCGCTGTTGGAAACGATGTAGGGGTCGGCCAAAAACACGATCCGTCCGTCGCCGTACGGAAAATCGACCAGCAGATTCTTTTCCCTTAGGTTCAGATGAACGACCGGAGCCGTCAATCCCTCAGTTTTCTCGGCGGAAGCGGCCGGAGGGACCGATGGCGGCGCCTGTTGGATGATTATTTCCCGGTTTCCGGGTTCGGCCGAACCGCTCCCGGAACCGCTCCCGGAACCCGTTTCTTTCGCCGGCAGTTGTCCGGGGCCGGCCTTCGGCCCCGACGGATCTTCAAATTCTTCCGGCACATTTTTTTCGTCATCGCCCGCGGTCTTCACCGGAGCGGGGGTTGGCCGGGGCGGGGCGGGAACGCCGATCCTCCTGAACGGCGATTTGACGATTTTTCTCTCCTGATTTCTTTTTTGAGCCTCTTCCTGCGACAGCCGGCTGAAGTCGACCGACGAGGTGAATCGCGAAGGCTGAACGGCGTTGACTTTTTCGGTAAAAAGGGTTGGCTGCGACGGTTTGGCGGCATCCGTTCCGGCCGTCATCTGCTGTTGGTTGGAAGGATCCAAATTAAAAAACGGGACATCCCCTTCAAGGGCCAAAACCTCCCAGGCGGCCGTCGTCCGGACCAGTTCTTTTGGCGGCTGACGGTCAATGAGCACCAAAGTCCCGCCGCCCGAAACCCATTTCAAAAGGCTCTCGACTTCTTCTTCTTCAAAATCCCTTTGAACCTTTCCGATGACGACCAAAGTGGCGGGACTGTCGGCTTCGTAATTGAGCAGAGCCGTGGACGGTTTCTGCCAGCGGGACGGATTTCGGCCGGATTCTTTGAGCAGATCGTAAAACGCGCGCGTTCCGGTCGCTCCGACGTTATAGGTCGAACGATTGGGATTGATCTCGTTGTCCGGTGCCTTTTCCTTTTGAACATAAGAAAAGGCGTTGAGACCGATCAGAACCAGGATCAAAAATCCCAGAGCCAAAATTATGAGAAGCCTCTCTTTCATTTTTCGTCTTCCGGCAAACCGTCGCCGGAGAAAATCGGGGCCGATCTACCGGCTGTTGCCGACGGCCTTTCGGTAACCGCTTTTAAATTCCTCCCAGTCGCTGTTTTCCGCCGGGTCGAATCCGTACCAATGGCGTTCGAAGTTCGAGGTCAGTCCGCTCATATCCTGAAAAAGCTCTTTCCGGCCGCGAACGTCCTTCAGATAATCGCGGTTCGTCTTATGCTGGGCCAGCCCGATGATCTTGCGGTCGCCCAATTCGCACAAAAGAGCGATGTAGCCTTTGCGGATGGCCCCGCGCAGATTGCCTTCGCGGGCCAGCCGTTCGGCGTCCCTGAAAAGATCTGAAGCGCCCTCGTCGGGGGCGAGTTTTTCCCCGAGAATGATCCTCTCTTCCCTCTCTTTGGTTTTCCTGACCCGATAATTTCCGAAAAACCGGGGGGCGAATTTATAGATCAAAAAGCCGATCCCTCCGAGAATCCCGAAAAGAATCAGATACAACAGAACGGCCCTCAGCGGCCCGGCTCCGGCGCCCTGAGTCCGCTCCGGCGGCCGCGAATTTGAAAAAAGTTTCTCGATCCATTTCAAGATCGCTTCAACTATCCGCTGGAAAAGACTCTTGTCCTTCTCGTCGAGCTTTTGAAACTCCTCGCGGTTAAGGATTTCCGCCAGTTTTCTTTTATCTTCGTCCTTGGTGCGCCCGGAGGAGGCGGTCTTTTGTTCGAGTTCGATGATCTTCTGTTCGAGCGAATCGAGCCTTTCGCCGATTTCGGTCAGAATTCTCTCTCGCTGTTCCGAGTCCTTGGGTTCTTCCTCAAAAGCCTGGAGTTTTTCCGACAGCCAACGGTTATCGGTTTCGATCACCGAACTTTCCCATTCGATCCTTTCGCTCGCCGGAACGTGTTTGCGAATATCGGCCAGGGTTTCCCGTTCGAGGTTTTCGTAGGCCTCGGCCGATTCGGTCTCTTCGATCTCGGGATTGAGAAGACCGCGAACGGCATTGGCGGCAAAACCGATGTCGGTCCGGTATTCGGTCAGACTTTTGGCCGCCGCCGAAAAGATGAAAAAAACACAGATCAGGCAACCGGCCGAAAATAATCTGAGGATCGAGGCCGGCCCAAAACGCCCAATTTTTTTTTCAGTAAAATGCATCTCTGTATTGGCGAAAAACTCAAAGATTCAATCCAGCCCGAGCGTGGTGATGCCGCTCCCCGAAGATGACGACGGCGGCGATGTGCGGGGCCGGACTGAAGCCTCGGCAACGTTTTTCGAAAGCGCCGGCTGCAAAGGGTTGACGAATTCCGAGGGAACGGCCGGTATCTCGCCGAGCTGGCGGGCGGCCATCAATTCGATGTCGTACCCCTCATGTCGAACGCGTTCATCCACGTAAAGCAGGCACAGCCCGATCATCCACACCGGCATCAGCAGGATAAAACTTATCTGACCGACCATTTGATTGGCGATCTCATACCAGGCCGGAATGACGTCATTGGAAAAAAAGAGTTCAATGCCGCTGTACCAGGCGTAGATCTTGAGCGGGATGAACAAGATCGCCAGCGCCGAATAGGTGACGACCGTCGTGAAAATAAAGAGCGCGGCGAACCGTTTGACGTTTCCGCTGGCCAGCGTCATGCTCCGGCCGATCGCCGCAACGACTCCCTGCCCTTCGACCAGCATCACCTGAGGAACATACGCAAATCTGGCGGCGATCAAAAAGAAAAGCCAGCCCATAAAAACGGCGACTCCAAAACCGAAAATAAAGGACACGATGGTCGCCAACACCTGAGAAAAAGAAAAGACAATAAACACCAGAGCGGCTATCAGAATGGTTACAAACAGACCGAAATAAAAGATCGTGATCCCGACAATGCCGAGCAAAACGGCGATGATGCCCGAAGCCAGAATCAAGCCGAACAATCTCCCAAAAGTGTTTTTGTAGGTCTTGCGGAAAGTGATCGGTTCGTTAAACAGGAGGTGCCGGACGAAATTTCGCGAGGCTCCGCCCATTATGGTCAGCACGGCCACCGTTTCGGTCAGCCAGATGACAATCCCGCCGAGCCACATAAAAATGACATAAGACCACATTTCCTCGGGTCTGTAAGTTGCCCCGACAAAGAAAAACTGACGGGCCAGCAACATCCAGCCGATGGAGAAAAGGGTTCCGACGATCACCGGCGGCGCCGCGATCAGAACAAACGTCCAGAAGTCTTTTCTGTAAAGGCGAACGGCCCGGTCGATCAGGTCGCCTGCACCGAGCGGAGCGATCGACATTTGAGAATTGAAAGAATTTGAGCTTTCCATCTGTAAAACTGTGAAACGATCTGTTGTTGGATTATATCGTTTTTCTCCATTTTAATATAGCCCCTGAATCAAAAACCGCGCCCGCTTTCTTTTCTCCCCGAAGTTGGCGAAGCCGGTTTTGACCTCCCGGAGCAGAAAGAAAAAATGAAAGATTCTCAACCGAAATCCATAGAAGAGATGCAATTTTATAGATAAATATCCAGATTCTCCAACACAAACCCTTTTTCGGATCGCTCCTCGAACACATCTAATCTAGCTATTTATAATAACTTACGCACGATCTCCCCGATGTGGAATAAGGTTTGCTTCTTTCAAACCAATGAGTAATTGCCTAAGTTGAGAAATTTCAAGCAGATGACCATCAGAGTTCTGCTTTTTCGGTATTTATTTTTCAAACTAAAAATTCGGAAAAGCCAATGAGTTGTTTTTGCTGAAAAACCTCGAAAATTCTAAATCAGGAATAAGGAGTGTATGTATGAAAAGATTCATTTTTGCTATGCTAATGCTTTGCTTTTGCACGGCATTAGCGTTTGCACAGACGACCGGACGACTGATCGGAACTGTTTCCAGTCCCGACGGACTGCTACCCGGCGCGACCGTGACCATTACTGACAATCAAACCGGTCAGGAACGAACGGCGGTCACCGACAGCAACGGAGCCTACAGATTCGACCAACTCAGTTTCGGTACCTACACGGTGAAGATCGTGGCCAACGGTTTCAAAACAAACGTCGCCAACGACCTTAAGATCGACGCCAACCGGGAATATACCTACAACCGTGTGCTGGAAATCGGTCAGGTGGAGGAAGTCGTTAATGTTTCGGCGGGTGCCGATATCGTTAACTCCAGCAACTCCGAATTAAGTACGACCGTCAGCCCCAAGCAGATTTTGGAGCTTCCGATCAACGGGCGGAACCCGCTTTCTTTGCTCAATCTGCAGGCCGGCGCCAATGTAACGGCCGGAAATCACGTCAACGGTCAGAGAACATCATCCGTCAACTTTACCAGAGACGGAATCAACATTCAGGACAACTTTATCCGAACCGGCGGTTTCGTTCAGGATCGTCCGAACGTCGATGACACGGCTGAATTTACCGTCATTACCCAGAACGCCGGCGCGGACACCGGCGGCGGCGGTTCGGCTCAGGTTCAGATCGTTACTCCCCGCGGCGGAACAGAATTCCACGGAGCCGGATACATTTACAACCGCAACTCGGCATTTGCCGCCAATGAGTTCGGACAAAATGCAACCGGGGTTGAACGCCCCTTCCTCAACAGAAACCAGTTCGGTGGAAAGGCCAGCGGCCCGATGCCCATTCCGGGTTTCGGATCCGGGACGCCGCTCTTTTTCAAAGACAAAGGTTTCTTCTACGTCGGCTATGAAAGATTTTTGCTTCGTCAGCAAAGTTCGAAGAGCACGACCATTTTATTGCCCCAGTTCCGCGACGGAACCTTTACCTATGTCGGCACGGACGGAATGTCGCACACGGTTAACGTCCTGTCGGGTGCCGGTCTCGATCTGACCGGAGGCAATGCCGGCGTCTTTACCGCCGCCGGAGGAACGATCGGGGTCGATCCGGTCATCCAGAATCGCATCCTTTCGAGGATTCCGACGGCCGGGAACGGCTCTTTTTCGAACGGCGGATTGAGTCAGCAATTTAACTTCAATCAGGCCAACAACGATACCAGAAACGCTTTTACCACTCGTTTTGACGTTGACATCAACGACACCAACAGCGTTTACTTCGTTTACAAATACAATGATAACGCCGACGACCGGACCGACATCGACGGGACGTTCAACGTCACTCCGGTCAACACTCAGGGCGGCCCGACCGCGTCTTACATCCTGAGTTACGTGACCATCTTCGGCAACAACTTCACCAATGAGGTTCGCGGCGGCTATCAGCAAAGCAATCCGTTCTTTAACGAAGATCCGAACTTCCCGACCGATTATGTCATCGGCGGTCTTTCATTTACGACCAGTCCGGAATCGAACTTCCAGGCCCAGGGTCGTAAAACCGATCTTTATACGGTTCAGGACAATGCCGCTTACATCATGGGCAATCATTCGATGCGTTTCGGTATCGATTTCAACGCCCAGCGGATCGATTCGGAAACCAACTTCAACCGCGTCGGGATCTACAACATCAGCGGCACCGGCAACCCGAACACGCCGGGTCTGACCAACGCCCTGTTCCCCGGCGGCATCAGCACGACCAACCTCGGACGTGCCAATTCCCTGCGATATATGCTCGGCGGAATCGTCGGCAGCGGAACCATCGCCGCCCCGTTCGTCGGAGCCGGCATCGGCCCGCAGCTCGGAGCTTCGCAACGTCAGAAGTTCAAATACGAAACCTACGGTCTGTATTTCCAGGATTCATGGCGGGCGACCCCCGAATTGACCTTGAATCTCGGGCTTCGCTGGGATTACTATTCACCGCTGAGAAACCCGGATGTGGTTTATCTGGAACCCGATCTCGAAGGCGCTCAAACGTTTGAAGAGATCAGGGCCGCTCTTCTCGATCCGACCGGTCAATACGTTCTGATCGGAAACAATGCCGGAAAACCCGGTCAGTTCTACAAACCGGACTACAACAACTTCGGTCCGATCGTCAGCTTCGCCTATGCTCCGCGATTCGAAAGCGGCTTCATGCGGGCGATCTTCGGCGACACCGGCGTTGTTCGAGGCGGTTTCCGTATCGGCTACATCAACGACGAGTACGTTCGCGGTCCGGATAATGCGGCGGGCGGAAACGCAGGTCTCGATCTGACCGGTCTGGCGCTCAATCAGAACGACGGAACGCCCAATCTGCAGTCGAGATTTACCCCGCAGGGAGTTTTCAATGGATTGCCCGGCTTTACATTGCCGGCCTTCCAGCAACCGCCGATCAGCTTTGCCACGGGCAATGCCAACGCGGGCAACTTCTTCAACACGATCTTTGCGGTCGACCCGAACATCCAACTGCAACGCAACTATCAATACACGCTTGGATTCCAACGCGAGATCGGATTCAACACGGCCCTTGAGGTTCGTTACGTCGGCGGCCAGAGCAGTAATATGGTTCGCGGTGTTGACTTAAATCAGGTCAATATCTCTGACGCCTTTTTGACTGACTTCCTCAACGCCCAATTCAACCGGCGGACGTTCGGCGGCAGCGGTGCCTGTCCCGATCCGACGACCGGTTGCCGTCCGGTCGGAGCTTTCTTCAATCTGCTCGGCCCGAACGGGGCGTTCCTTGGAACCTCGTTCACCAACAGCCATCTCGATACCAATGCGATCGGACAATTTGCTTTGAATCTGGTCGCCAACACCGGATGCTGTTTCCCGAACGCGCGGGAGTTGATACTGAACAACCCGCGTGCCGGCGTCGTCGATCTGCTCGGCAACTTCGGAGAATACAATTACAATGCTCTGCAAGTTGAAGTCAGAAGAAGATTCTCCCAAGGTCTCCAGTTCCAGGCGAACTACACCTTCGGCAAGGTCTTAACCGACATCCAGGGCGACGGTCAAACCCGTTTCGATCCTTATCTCGACTTCAACAACCAGAGATTGGATTACACCAGAGCGGATTTCGACCGCACCCATACGGTCAACATCAACGTCAACTATGAACTGCCGTTCGGCAAGGGCAAGGCCTTCTTCAATCAAGGCGGCGTTGTTGACAAGATCATCGGCGGATGGCAATTGACCTCGATCGTCAACATCAGTTCGGGCGTCCCGATCACGATCCTTGATCCGAACGGAACCCTGAACAGAACCGGACGCTCTCCGCGTCAAACGGCGTTCTCGAATCTGACGACGCAACAGATTCAGGATCTGATCGGACGTTTCGATGTCAACGGCACGATCTACTGGATCAACCCGTCGGTCATCGCTCCGGACGGCACGGCCACCAACGGAAGCTACACCGCCAGCCCGGATAATCCGGCGTTTGCGGGTCAGGCATTCTTCCGCAATGCGGCCGGACAGACCGGCAATCTGCCCCGTAACTTCCTGACCGGACCGATGTATTTCAACTGGGATGCCGGTCTGATCAAGAACATTCGGTTCGGCGAGCGATTCAACGTCCAGGTTCGCGCCGAAGCGTTCAACGTGCTTAACACGGTCAATCTCTTTGTCGGAGAACAAAGCGGTATCTTCAACATCGGTTCGACCAACTTTGGCAAGATCACGCCGGGCAACGAATACAGTCCGCGGATCATGCAGTTCGCTTTCCGCCTTGAATTCTAATGAAATTTGAAGTTGAAGCGTAAATTTGAACGGGCGTTGCTCTTAAGCTTAAGAGCAACGCCCGTTTTTTCTTTAAGTCTCAAATGTTTTATACTGATCCGGCAAACAGTAAAAGGCATTGACTGATGAGCGATGAACTGCGAAAGATAAAAGAACGTTCGCGTTTCCTTTTCCCATCATTTTCTCTGCGTCTTTCGATCATTGCCGATTATTGCCGTTGTTCGTTCAATTCAGCAAATTTCGTTTTAAGGAGAGTGTTATGAAAAACTTTAAAACTACGTATCTCAAAAAAATCGCCACCGCTTTGACGTTGATCTTGAGCCTTTTGACCTTAAGCCTCCCGGCCGCCGACAAGATGAAACCGGAGGAAGTGATCGCCAAACATCTGGAATCGATCGGCACGCCTGAGGCGCGGGCGGCGATGAAATCCGTCACCATCGTCGGGACGGCCAAAGCCACGTTTTTCGGTCGCGGTGGCGGAGTCGCCGAGGGGATTTCAGTTGTCGCCTCCGAGGGCGACAAATATCTGGTCGCCATGAAGTTCAACAACCCCGATTATCAATTCGAGAAAATGGGATTCGACGCCGAGAATTTTACGGTCGGTTACGTCCGTCCGGGTCAGCGGACGGCATTGGGAAGAATCCTTCAGGACAATCGAGGCACCTTCGAACGCGGCATTATGAGCGGAGTCCTGTCGACCTCCTGGGAATTGCTCAACGTCGATGAAAATGAGGCCAAAATAAAATATTCGGGGATGGGAAAAATCGACGGCAAAAAATATCATGAACTCAGCTACAATCCGAAAAAAGGATCGGATATGAGCATCAGTCTGTTCTTTGATCCCGACACTTTCCGGCACGTCCGAACGGAATACAAACGGGTCATCTCCTCCGGGCAGGGAACCGGGGTCGACGCCTCCGCCCGGCTCAGTGAAACCCGTCAGAAACTGATCGAAGATTATTCCGATTTCGGAGCGGAAAACAATCTGACCCTGCCCCATACCTACCGGATCTACCTCGAAGAGATCAGCGGCAACGGAACCCGCTCCTACGAATGGTTGATGAATCTGCAAAAATTCGATTTCAACAACGATATTGAGGATTCGGAATTCAAAGTGGACGCATATTGATTTTGGATTTCGGATTTTGGATTTCGGATTTCACTTCTCATTTAAACCGGCAATAGGAAAAATCCAAAATAATCCAAAATCCAAAATCTAAAATCCAAAATAAAAAGGAGTTGCCCTTTTTCAAGAGCAACTCCGTCCAAATGTCTGATTCTCCCCAAACCCTTTAGAATTCAAACCGGGCGGCGAATTGAAGTTCACGCGCGGCGAATGCACTGGTGATCTGGCCGAAAGACGTGCTGTTGATGTTGGCAAACTGCGTGTTTTGAACGAAGTTTACGTTGTTCAGCAGGTTAAAGGCCTCGGCGCGGAGTTGAACCCGCATTCTTTCACCAAAGCGGATGTTCTTCAGCAGAGCCGCATTGATGTTGAAATACTTCGGTCCGTCGATCAGTGCGCGGCCCAGACTGCCGGTTTCACCCGGATTGGTGTTGAAGAACACCTGACCGGCAAACGGGTTCGAGCCGAAACCGTTTGAAGCCGCGCCGGAAGCGCCGATGATCGAAGGATCGATCCAGTAGATTCTTCCGTTGGCTTCGAAGATTCCGGTCAGCCCCTGAATCTGAGCGTTGGTCAGATTGCTGTTGACCGTTTGTCTGCCCGAGCGTCCCGACCGGTTCAGAGTTCCGCGGGTATCGACGAAAGTGATCGGAGCACCCGAGGTCCATTGAGCCAAACCGGAGACTTCCCAGCCGCCGAGGATCTTGTCAACGATGCCGCCGTAGTTCATAAACATCTTGCCCTTACCGATCGGCAGTTGGTAGATGCCGTTGACGTTAAAGACGTGCGTTTGATCGAAATCGGCGCGCTGTTTGTCAAGGTCTTTATTGTTATTGTCCAGATACGGTTCGAACAGAGCCTGCGAAGTGCCGACGGCGTTCGTCAGGTTTTTCGAGAACGTGTAGTTGGCCTGGAAATACAATCCTTGCGAGAAACGACGGCGGACTTCCACCTGAAGTGAATCGTAGCGATAGTAAGCGTCATTCAGGAAGTAATCGACCGCACCGGCCGCCGGATTGGCCAGGAAGTTGATTCTCGGCACCGCGGTCGGGTTGAGCGAAGACGGATGGTTATTGATGTTGGCGGTGCTGTTGATGATCGACAGCGCCAGATCGGCCGGCGTTCCGTTGTTCAGATTGTTGTTGAAGGTGGTCAGCGAAAGTCCGCCGGTACCGATAACCAATCTGCCCGGTTGCGGATTGTTGCTGTTGATAAAGATGGTCAACGCCTGACAACCGGCGGTCGTACAGAAAGCGTTCCCGGTCAAGTTGAAATTCGCCCGGGCGCGTTCGAAGTCCGCCAAAAATCCGTTGTTGAAAATGTCGATCTGGTTAAGATCGACGCCGCGCGCCAGATTATCGCTCCGCGAACCGACGTAACGGATTTCAAGAGCCGTATTTCCGAAAAGTTCACGCTGAATTCCGACGTTGTACTGCTTGACCATCGGAGTTTTCAGATTCGGATCGATACCGAAGACGGTTCCGAAGAAGGTGTTCTGACGGTTATTTTCCAGATAAGTTCTGGGCGGAGCGACAAAAGTGCCCGGCGTAACTGTCGGAACGCCGCCATCAAGCCGTCCGTTTTGATTTGGCAGAGTAAAGGTCGTGCGGGCCAGTCCAGGATTGCCGACGGCCGAGTTGTTGATCGAGGTTACGATCGAGTCGTTGCCGTAAGCGTGGCTGTAACCGCCGCGAATGATCGTCTGGCCTTCACCGCCGAACAGAAGATGGCCGATGCCGGTTTCAAAGTTCGGTGCCCAGGCAACGCCGATGTTCGGCGCAAAATTGTTCCAGTCGGTCTTGTAATACGCATTTTCACGACCGGCGTTGCCGCCGATGACATTGGTCATTCCGTTGATGTTCAAAAGCGACGGGATCGGATTGTCGGTATCGGCGATGACCGGTTCGAGAGCCAAACCGTTGATCAACCGGAGGGCCGGGAAAATCTCGTAGCGAAGCCCAAGATTCAGGGTTAAGCCTCTTTTTACCAACCAGCGATCGGCAAAATAGAGCGAATGATTTTCGTAGCGGAAAGGCGTGATCGGCCGGGTGGCTTCGTAGCCGACGCTCAGATCATTGACGTTGAACGACTGAGCGGCCTGCGTAAAGACGCCTCCGAGCAGAGCCATCAAACCGTTGGCGGTGCCGAGTTGCGTATTGCTGATGCCGCCGATGGTGGAAAAATTAGTGGCGGTAAAGGCCGGCGTAGCGCTTCCGGTACCGACCGTGATGGTCGGAACCAGACCGGCGTCATTGTAGGAATTAACCTTGAAAGCCTGCAACTGGCCGCCGAAACGGAAAGTGTGTTTGCCCAAAACCCAGTCCGAGTTGTTCTGGAGATTGAACGCTTTGGTGTTGCGTCCCTGACTCATAAAGGTGTTTTCAGGGAAGGTTACCAGAGGCAATCCCAGGAAGTAATCCGGGATCGAATCGGTCCGATCGAACGGAACTTCGCTGGTGAAAATGCCGCCGCGAGTTTCATTGATGAAGTTCGAACCGAAGGCCTGACGATAAGCCATGGTGAACTGTTTGTTCTTGGATGACTGGGTTACGCCCGGAGTGGTCGTGAACTTGGTCGTGTCGGCATCGGGCCGCAAGTTGGTTTCATTGTTGTAGTTGAAAACGCCGAGCAGAGAGCTGTTTTCGTTGAAATCAACGTCAATGCGGGTCGAATACTGATCGCGTTCCTGATTCGAACCGCGAAGCAGACGATAACCGGTCGTGTTCAAACCGTCGCCGCCGGTGAAGTTTCCGGCCGCCGGCAATTGCGAAAGAACGCGGGCCTGGATGATCGGCGAGATGGTCGCCGGAATCGTGTTGCCGTTGGTGATCGTGTTTCTGGCGAAATCCAGAATGTTCGGGATCGTGCAGATGCTGCCGACGGTTTGCGACGGACAGAACGGAGTGACGCTGGTGCTGTTGGTCCGCGCCCAACTGAAGGAGCCGTTGCGGGCCGCCGGGGTCAGGATCGTCCGGGTGGCCGAGGCGGAAACCGGGTCTTTGATTCCCTCATAGGCAAAGAAGAAGAAACCCTTATCTTTAAAGAGAACCGGAGTGCCTTCGCCGATACCGGGAACGGGCATCGGGCCGCTGATCTTGCCGCCGTATTGGTTGCGGTTGCGGAACGGGCGATCCAATCCCTGTCGGTTGTTGAAAAAGCTGTTGGCGGCAAAAGCCGAATTACGGTTGTAGGCAAACAGAGCGCCGTGAAAATCCTTGGTTCCGCGCGGGGTAACCAGACGGATCTGGGCGCCGCCGTAACCCTGATCGGCTTCGGCGTTGGTGGTGGCGATGGTAAACTCGCCCGTGTCGTCAACCGACGGCCGGCCGGGAGCAAAGTCGGTCGCGTTGGAACGAATGAAAGTATCCTGAATATTGATACCGTCGCGGGTAATGTTGGTAAACGTGGTCCGCATACCGTTGATGGTCGTGTTCTGAGCCGAGTTGCTGGCCACACCGGCTTGCAGAGTGGTCAAACTGAGCGGGTTGCGGGTGATCAGCGGCAGGGACAGGATCTGTTCGGGACTGACCGTGTTGCTGACCTGAGCCGTTCCCGACGTGACGACGTCGGCGCCGGCCGTAACGACGACCGTTTCGGAAATGTCGCCGATCTCAAGCTGACGATTCAAGGTATAATCGCGGCCGACGTCGATCTTGACGTCATTGGCGATGTAGGTTTTGAAACCCGCATTGGTAATTTTTACCGTGTAGGTTCCGAACTCCAACTGCGGAAAAAGGAAATTTCCCTCTCCGTCGGTAACCGTCGTTTGCTCCTTGCCTGTCTTGTTATCGGTTACCGTAACGGTTGCGCCCGGCAACACCCCATCGGTACTGGAAACGGTGCCAGACAAACGACCTGTGGTCGTTTGTGCGAAAGCAAACGTCGCACTAAGAATGACAAGCAAAAAGCCCATCAAATGCTTTTTCATTAATTTGCCCCTCCAATTTGGCAAAATATCTCTTTTTGTAAAGAATCTTTTGGGAAAGATGCGTCGATTTTGGCAAATTTGGTGCCAAGTTTTTCTGAGGCAAAAAGTGCATTAAATTCACACATTTAATTTTGCGAATTTTTTACAACTATTCAGAGATTTACTCTTTTTTCCATTTTTTTGAATTTTTTATGGCTGTTGAACGTGTTTAACTCCTGTTATATCAATTTTTCCAGAATATTGACATTTTTACATTTTGGATTTTAGTTTTTGGGTTTTGGATCATTAAGTTTCCAAAACAATCCAAAATCGGCAATCTAAAATCCAAAATCGAATCAGTTTCTCGGCAGGATGTTGTAGCTTTTGATCTTTGAATTGAGAGTGGTGGCGTTGAGGCCGAGCAGGCGGGCGGCGCGCGATTGATGGCCGCCGGTCTGGTCGAGCGCGCGGCGGATCAGATCAACCTCGAAGCGGCGCACCTCGTCATAAAAATTGACTCCGCGGGCAATGTCGATCTCCTCGGAGATCCCTTCGCTGTCATTGATCATCGCCCGGGCCAGTTCCGGATCGCGGACTTCGGGCCGCAAGCATTCGACCGTTATCTCATCGCCGGGAGCGATGACGACGGCTCTTTCGATGATGTTCTCCAATTCGCGGACATTGCCCGGATAATAGTAATTCTCCATCAAAGCCAGAACCTCGGGCGACATGGTTTCGCTCACCTCACGCAAATTCTCCTCGTTGTATTTGCGGATGAAATGCTGGGCCAGCGGCAGAATGTCCTCGCGGCGTTCTCTGAGCGGCGGGAGTTCGATCGGCACGACCGACAACCGGTAATAAAGGTCTTCGCGGAACGTCCCGTTTTTGACAGCTTCTTTGAGATCGACGTTGGTGGCGGCGATGATCCGAACATCGACTTTGGTGATCGACGTGTCGCCGAGCGACGTAAATTCGCGCTCCTGAATGACGCGCAAAAGACGGACCTGAGTTTCGGGCCGGAGATCGCCGATCTCGTCCAGAAAGATCGATCCCTCATCGGCCACTTCGAAAAGTCCCTTTTTGGCGGCCACCGCGCCGGTAAAAGCGCCCTTCGTATGACCGAAAAGTTCCGATTCGAGCAATTCCGATGGAATGTTCGAGCAATTGACCACGACGAAAGGATTGTCGGCGCGCGGGCTCGATTCGTGAATGGCCTTGGCGATCAGTTCCTTGCCGGTCCCCGATTCGCCCGTGATCAAAACCGTCGAACGGGCCGGAGCGACGCGATCGACCAGACGAAAAACGTTTTCCATCTTGTCCGACCGGCCGATGATCGCTTCGCGCTTGACCGAACGCGTCATCGCCTGCCTGAGCGAAACGCGCTCTTCTTCGTTCCGCCGCTTTTTGATGCCGCGGGCGACCAATGCCAGGATCTGTTCGTTCTGAAAAGGTTTGCGAATGATGCCTTCGGCGCCTTTTTCCCAGGCAGAGATGGCCGTATCAAAGGTCGCATAAGCCGTGATCATCAGAATAACGGCCTCGTCATCCATCTTGATGATCTGCTCCAAGGCCGTCAACCCGCCCATTCCGGGCATCGAAACGTCCATCAGAACCACATCGTAGGTTTTGTTTTCGTAAGCCTCGATGGCCTCTTCGCCGGTCTTGGCCAGATCCACCTTGTAGCCCGCACCGGAGAGGATCGTCTCCAGCACGTCTCGCATTATCTCTTCGTCGTCGCAAACTAAAATTGTGCCTTTCTTTGCCATAAGATAATTGAATATAACAAAATTTAATTGTTAATTGTTAATTGTCGGTTGTTAATTGTAAGCCGGTGCGATCAGAGGAAATTGATTTACAATTAACCATCAACGATTTACGATTAACAAAATATGACCTACGACAAAATTGCCGACCGGTACGACAGAGCGATCGCGCCTCTGGAAAGAATGTTCCTTTCCGAATGGCGCCGCGAAACCCTCGACCTCTTGCCGGAGAATTCCGAACTTCTCGAGATCGGTGCGGGAACCGGTTTGAATTTTCGCTTTTACCCGAAATGCAGACAATCGGTCGCCGGTGAGATCTCCTGTAAAATGCTCGGACGGGCCCGGGGGAAATTGCCGGACGATACCGTGTCGCTGGTTCAGACCGATGCCGAAAACCTGCCTTTTGCCGTTAATTCCTTTGATGCGGCTTTCGCCACATTGGTTTTTTGCGCACTTCCCAACCCGGAGAAAGGGCTGGCCGAACTCAAACGAGTAGTCCGCCACGAGGGCCGGATCGTTCTGCTCGAACACGTCCGCCCGCCGGGTCTTCGGGGATATTTCTTTGATCTGCTGAATCTGGTGACGGCACCGCTGTTTGATGATCATTTCAACCGGCGGACGGCCGATCTTGCAGAGAAAGCGGGGCTGAAGATCCTGGAGGTGAGAAAAAAGGCCTTCGGCGTGGTCAATCTGATCGTCTGTCAGGTAAAAAAATGACTCTCAACCGGGATTCAAAACCTCTTCAATTTCTTGCTAATAAGACCATTTCACCTGGCCGTCCGGTAAGAACTGCGGGAGCGGACCGAGACGTTTTCCCGCCCCACCCTTACCTTGATCTGATGCACATCTCCGGCGGATGATTCTCCGGCGGGATAAAACCCGAGCCTGTATTGCTTTCTCAATTCGTCGGCAATGATGGCGAAAGTCCGGGACAGATCGGTAACGTCCTTATTGTAAAATCTTCCGGCCGTCAGTTCGGACATCCTTTCCAGATATTCGACCGCCCTTTCCCGCCGTGCCTCCCTCCGGCGGCCCCCGTTTCCGCCCGGCAAGCGCCGACCGAACCTTCCGCGACCGCGCCGCCGACCGAAATTATTGGCCGGTTCGGTCTGGTAATAAACCGTGTAGATCATGACATCGGATTCCTCTAACATATCGAGCAGTTCGTCCTCGTCGAAACGACTGCCGAAATCCTGCCCGTCGGTCAAGAGAATGATGGCTTTGCGTCCTTTGAGGTTCTTAAAGCCGCGTTCGACCACTTCCCGGACAGCGTCCCGCATTATGGTTCCGATATAAGGGCCGATGTCGGCGCTCCGGATCGCCCGTTCGAGTTCGATTCGGTCGGAGGTCATCGGGCTCAGAAACTGCGTCGAGGTGTCGAAAGTGACGACCATCGCCCGGTCTTCCGGACGAAGGAGCCGGGTGAAATCGAGCGCCGCCCGTTTGATCTGGTCGATCACTCCGGCGGTGCTCGGACTGGTGTCCAGCACCAGCGCCACATTGGCCGGTTCCTCTTCGGCGGCGAAAAATTCTATCTTCTGCTTTTCCCCGTCCTGAAAAACGGTGAAATCGCCGGCCTTCAGATTGGGAACATAACGCCCGTCCCGATCGCTGACCACCACCGGCACGCTGACCAGAGTGGTTTCGATCTTGACGATCTCCTCCTCTCCCACCTCCTGCGCCCGCACCGGCGACGCTCCGAAAAGAAACAATAAAACCAGAATGCCGAAAAGATACTGCTTCATAAAAACCCGAGACTCTCCTTCGAAATTAAAACTTATAGGGACAAAAAATTTAGACGCCCTCAACTTCCAAATGGTCTGGAAAATGGTCTGCCCCTTTCGCTTCCGATTGCTAAAAATAAAACTTTCTATTTAGAATCAAACTGTGTGAAAAACAAATCCGAAATCCAAAATCCAAAACCCGAAATCGGATGCCAGGGCTGGAATTACGACGATTGGACGACCAAGGCCGGAGGGCGAAGCATCTTTTACCCGCGCGGAACCCGTTCGGCCGGAATGCTCGCTCTCTACGCCCGGATGTTCGGCACGATCGAGGTCGATTCGACCTTTTACGCCATCCCGCCCGCCTCTTCTCTGGAAGGCTGGCATCAGAAAACGCCCGTCGATTTCACCTTTTCGCTGAAGATGCCGCAGGAGATCACGCACGAACATTTCCTCCGAAAATCCTCTTTTGAAATTTCACGGTCTTTTTGCGAACGGGCCTTGGAATTAAAGGAAAAGCTCGCCTCGGTTCTCATCCAATTGCCGCCGACGTTTGCGGCCAACAAGGAAAACGCCCGGAATCTGCGCAACTTTCTGGCCGAACTGCCGACCGATGAGATCCGTTTCGCCGTCGAATTCCGCGAACGCGGCTGGCTGGTTGATTGGACCTTCGAAGAGCTGGAAAAAAACCGGACGGCGCTCTGTCTGGTCGAAGGCAGTTGGATCCCGCGCGAGCAAATGTTCGAAGCCGCGCCAAAACCGACCGCCGATTTCGCCTACGTCCGCTTTATGGGCGAACGGGATCTGACGAGCTTCGACCGCGTTCATCGCCCGCAGGACGCCGGTCTTGAGATCTGGGCCGAAGAGATCAAAAAGATCAAAGCCACCGACATCTACATTTACTTCAGCAATTTCTACGAAGGCCACGCTCCGGCCAGCGCCAACAAACTGAAACATCTGCTCGGGCAAAAAACCGTCGATCCGGAAACGCTCGAAGATCAGGGATCGCTTTTTTGAATTCCTCGAAGGTTAAAAGCGCCATTTTATTTGCCCCGAAGCTGTGCTAATCTTTAGTTCTCGATTTTTAACAGTTATGAATATCGCGGCACCAGAAGAACTGGAATTAAATAAAAAACACAAAATGCTCGAACGCCTGAAAGAGCGGCTCGCCGACCGGGAAGAGGAGATGACCGAACTGCGGGCCGAACTCGAACGGTTCGAGGCCAATTACACGATGGAGGTCGGCCGTCTTTACGCCGAACTCGACGAGATCGAAGCGCAGATCGCCGAAGAGGAAGTGAAACTCAACCCGGAGGACGAGGAGATCAAAAAACGCGCCGAAGAAGCCCGCCGTCGGGCCGAGGAATCGGCCGAAGCGGCGGCGGAAGAAGAAAACTGGCAGGCCTGCACGCACAAATGGAACCCTTCGCCCGAAGCCAAAAAGGCCTATCACAATCTGGCCAAACTGATCCATCCCGATCTGGCCATCGGCGCGGAAGAACGGACCCGCCGCCACGAACTGATGTCGAAACTCAACGACGCTTACGCCGCCGGCGACCAGAATCTTCTCAATAAACTGGTCGAAGATTACAGGGATTCGCCCGATCTGGTCAAAGGCGATTCGATCGGCGACCGCCTGGTCCGGGTCATCCGTCAGATCTCGCAAGTAACGCGCCGCCTCAGGGAACTGCGCGCCGAACGCCTCGAGACGGAACTCTCGGAACTTTTCATCCTCCGCGAAAAGGTCCGCAGCGAACAGCTCGAAGGCCGCAATCTGCTCCGGCAAATGGCCGAACGGACCAAGACGCACATCAAAAAAGCCGAACGCCGTCTGGCAAACTTGCGCAACGTCAACGAAGCGGTCGAAAGCGACATCAAGGAAAGATTCGGTCTGGACGTTTCGGCGTTTCGGTGAGAAGAATAAATCAACCGCCAAGAAACAAAGCATACAAAGGATCATTTTCATTAAAAACTTTGTGTACTTTGTGGTGAATAAAAATGATTACCCGTTTTTTCGACATCAACACGGTCTTTTTCACGATCCTCGATTATCCGGTCAGTTACGTCGAATTCATCGGGACCGTCAGCGGATTGGTGTCGGTCTGGATGGCGGCCCGCTCGAACATCTGGACGTGGCCGATCGGCCTCATCAACGTCGCCGCATTTTTTCTCATTTTTTATCAGGTTCAGCTTTATTCGGACATGTTCCTCCAGGTCTATTTTTTCGCCATGAGCATCTACGGCTGGATCGCCTGGAGCCGGCAGAATCGCTCTCAAGAAAATCCGATCCGTTTCCTCTCGGCCAGAGAACGCACCGGTCTTATCGTCCTGCTGATCGTTTCGACGGCGCTTTTCGGCACTCTCATCAAAAACATTCATTCGATCCTGCCGGACGTTTTCGTCAAGCCGGCCGCCTACCCTTATCTCGACACGTTCATCGCCGCGATGAGCATTCTGGCGACCGTTTTTCTGGCCCGGAGGATCCTCGAGAACTGGGTTTTATGGATCACGGTCGATGTCTTAAGCGTCGGTCTTTATTTCGCCAAAAACGTCCTTTTGATCTCGATAGAATATTTCATCTTCCTCTGTCTGGCGTCCTTCGGGTTCTACAACTGGTATAAAAAAGGTGAAAAGGTTTAATGGTGAAAAAGTGAAAAAGTCGGCCCGGTCTAAACCGACTTTTAGGATGATTTTTGGCCGAACTGTCGTTTGTTCTTCGATAGGAGCATCGCCACCCCGAGTCAAAGAAAACTATTTCACCTTTAAACTTTTTCACTTTACAAACTTTTTCACTGATAAATCTCAGACCTTGTCAGTTACAAAAAAATGAAGAGAGGATTGGTGCTGGGTAAATTTCTGCCTTTTCACAAAGGCCACGCCCGTTTGATCGATTTCGCCGAAAGCCGCTGCGACCGGCTGACCGTTCTTGTCTGCTCGACCAGAGATGAGGAGATACCCGGCGAAGTGCGCCTCGGCTGGATCGAAGAATTTTATCGCCGGAACGAAAAGATCGAGGCCGTTCATCTTCGATACGACGAGAGAATTCTGCCCAACACGTCCGTTTCGTCGAGAGAGGTTTCGCGTCGATGGGCCGTTCATCTGCGGGAACATTTTCCGCCTTTCGATCTGGTTTTCACATCGGAAGAGTACGGAGATTTTCTGGCCGAATTCCTCGGAGCGGAACATCTGGCCTTTGATCTGTCGAAAGAGATCGTTCCCGTTTCCGGCACGCAGATCCGGGAAAATCCTTTTCTTTACTGGGATTTTCTGCCCGATCCGGTCAAACCGCATTTCGTCAAAAAGGTCTGCCTTATCGGAACGGAATCGACCGGAAAATCCGTTTTGACCGAAAGGCTGGCCCGCCACTTCAAAACTGCTTTCGTCCCGGAAATGGCCCGGGACATCATCGAAAAAACCGTCGAATGCACGTCGGACCATCTCCGCCAGATCGCCGAACTTCACGCCCGCACGATCCTCGAAACCGTTCCCAAAGCCGACAAACTGCTGTTCGTCGATACCGACGTCAACATCACCCGTTCCTACAGCCGTTTTCTTTTCGGCGAGGAATTGCGGGTCGAAGACTGGATCGAGCGGGCCAATCGGTTCGATCTTTATCTTTATCTGGAAAAGGACGCCGATTTCGTTCAGGACGGAACGAGGCTCGTGCAGACGGAGCGCGATCTGCTCGATCTCAGCCACCGACAGATATTCGCCGAGAAAAAGATCGAGCTAACCGGGATCGGCGGCGATTGGGAAGGGCGTTTCGAGCGGGCTCTTCAGGTGGTCAGTGAAAAATTCTTCTAATCCACCGATTGGGGAAAGGCGGATGGTTTTTCGCTCAAATATGAAACGGAAAAGTCTAGGCGGAAAACAATTTCAACTCTTCCGGGTCGCCGGGCATTTTTATCAATCCATCGAACCGAAAGCCGAGCTTTTCCAACAGACGAACGGAATTTTCGTTGTCCTGAGTGGTAATGGCCAGAACACGACCCAAATTCAAGGTTTCCCGGCCGTACCGCATCATCGCCCGGGCCGTTTCCAGAGCGTAGCCCTTTTTCCCGAACTCGGGCAAAAAGGCGAAACCGAGATCCGGGTCGGGAAGGGTGTCGCGCCGGACGAAGCCGCATATTCCGATTTCGGATTTCGGATTTCGGATTTCGGATGTTTTTAAATCCTCTTTCAGTTCGACCAGATACATGCCGAAACCGTTTTCCTGATAGCTTTTGGCAAAACGGGTTTCGATGTAATCGGCGGCCTGTTCAAGAGTGCGGACCTGCCGGTCGCCGATGTATTTGATAAACGACGGCTGATTGAGCAGATCAAGGACGAATCCGGCGTCGGTTGCGACGATTTCGCGGAGAATGGTGCGTTCGGTTTCGAGGATTTTCATTAGTAGTTTCTCTGCGTTTTTTCTTAAGCGCCTGATTCGAATTGTCTGTTAGCGGCGAAGATTAGACAGAAATTTATTCAGTAAACGGCCAAGTCTGAAAATTAGACGGCCACTGTTCCACATAATTCTGTCGGAATAAGCTACAGCCTCTTTCTCTTGAGTTGGGTCTTGCCCGAATTTATGGCGGCAAACGTGATGGCCAATCTCATGATACAAAGTCGATTCAATTAGGAAATTATTTACCCAACTCATCGGACTCCAACGAGATGAAGGGTTATCCCAAACAATATTGATCTGATAAAGAATCGGCGTATAATTACCCAAATTGTCCAAATCTTCAGGTCTGAGAATGAAAATCCTTTCAATTCCCTTCAAATCTTCGTCAGGGATATTTTTCATCCATTTTTCAAGGGTTGCTTTTATATCTTGTTCAGTGAAAAGCCTTTTATGCTCGAAAATTTTTAATCTCCGAACTTTGTACTGATCGTAATCCCCTATTGTAAATTGACAAATTGAATCAAGAATCTTGGTCAGAGAGTAAATACAATTCTGTTTTTTTAACTCCCCGACAATTTTTTTTGCTTCGGGTTCATTGATGTCATGAATTAATTTGACAAGCCCGCTAATGTAACGGATCTCATTGTCGTATTTAACCTTTGAGCAATCGAACTTTAATAAGACGGCGCGAACTTGAGGAATGACCGGCTCACCTGTTTGGAATAAGAACTTGTAAGCCTCAAGTGCTTCGGTCAAATCATTTTGCGTTAAACCTCTGATAAGTTGGTTTAGATTGCGCCTAATATGGTTATTTTGTTCATCGTTTTGCCCGGTCATTGCCAATTGAAACCAGATTATTTTGTCTGCGATCCTCGGCCTGCTCCCTCGCGTGATAAGAACTCCTCGTCAGCGGGGACGACTCGACGTGTTTGAATCCCATTTCTTCGCCGATCCGTTTCCATTCGGCGAATTCGGCCGGGGTTACGTAGCGTTCGACCGGCAGGCGCCTTTCGTAAGGCTGCAAATACTGCCCGATGGTCATGATGTTGCAATCGACCGCGCGGAGATCTTTCATCAGTTCGACGACCTCTTCGAACTCTTCGCCTAAACCGACCATGATCCCGCTTTTGGTCAGCATTTGCGGGAAAACCGCATCGCGGTACCGGGCCGCGCGTTCCAAGAGTTCCATCGACTGGTCGTATTTGGCGTCGGGCCGGACGCGCCGGTAGAGCCGGGCGATGGTTTCGGTGTTGTGATTGAGAACTTCGGGACGAGCTTCGAGAACCGTCGTCAGAGCGTCCCGGTCGCCCTGAAAATCGGGGATCAAAACCTCGACCTTGCAATCGGGATTCATCTCGTGAACCCGGCGGATGGTCGCCGCCCAATGGGCCGTGCCTCCGTCCGGAAGATCGTCGCGGTTGACCGAAGTGATGACGGCGTGGGCCAATCCCAAATGTTTGACCGCTTCGGCCACGTGGGTCGGTTCCATCGGATCGAGTTCCATCGGTTTGCCTTTGTTGACCGCGCAAAAACCGCAGTGGCGCGTGCAGGTGTCGCCGCCGAGCATAAAAGTCGCCGTCTTGTCGGTCCAGCATTCGAAGATGTTCGGACAGCGCGCCTCCTGACACACTGTGTGCAGATTGAGCCCGTCGATCAGTTTCAGAACCTGATTCTGATTGGTCGGATCGCCGATCCGGATCTTGAGCCAATCCGGTTTTTTGAGCCGCTCGCGTTTGCGGCTTTTGCCGTTCTTTTTGGAGATGAACTTTTCGATTAAAACTTTTTCTTCGATCATTTTTTCTTTTTTTTTGATAGGTGATGGGTGATGAGAAAAACCTTGCCTCTGTTCACCCATCACCTATCTCACTTCAACCGACTGACGACTTTCCCTCTGATATATTCTCTCGTAACCGCTCCGAAATGACGGCTGTCGGTGCTGTCGTCCGGGTTGTCGCCGACCAGAAAATAATGTCCGCGGTCATTGATCCGCTCGACTCTTTTAACGATCTCGCTCGTTTGTTCGACCGGATGTTTCGCCACCACGATGTCGCCGACCTCGATCTTCTCCGCCTCCCGGTCAACCAAAACGACTTCGCCGTCTCTCAAAGTCGGATTCATTGATGTTCCCTGGCAAACATATTTATGGCGCGATCCCAGAAAAACCTGTGCAATTTCGTAAAAACTCGCCGTCGGTAAGTCTTTCATTCATTTTTTTGTGATGGGTGACGGGAGTTTTGAATTCTCAATTTTCCCATCACTGATCACCTATCACCCATCACCCATCTCACCTCAACCGACTGACGACCTTCCCTTTGATACATTCTATCGGAACCGCGCCGAAAGTGCGACTGTCGGTGCTTTCGGCCGGGTTGTCGCCGAGGAGGAAATAATTTCCCCGCTCGTCTATCCGGGCGACCCGTTTGACCATTTCGAGGCCCTTGATAAAAGGGTGCCGGGCGATGATGACGTCGCCGACTTCGACCGGAGCGTTTTTGTCAACCACCAGTTGATCGCCCTCCCGGAGCAAAGGCAGCATCGATCCGCCCTCGACCCGATACCGCATCCGGTAATCGAACAAGAGCAAAGCAATTTCAAAAAGCCCCGCATCCGGCAATTCGCTCATCAGTTTTTAAAGCAATTAAGGATTGCGGATTTTTTGAAAGTCCGCAATCCCAAATCCAAAATCCAAAATTCAAAATCAAGACGCCGTGTACCATTCGATGTCGCGTCCTTTGGTTTCCCAGAAGATCTCGTGAATCCGTTTGACGTTATTCATCAGTTCCTGAGCGTGGTCGAGGCTGACCTCCTGTTTGCAGGCCGAACAGAGTTTGGCCGTTTTCCAGAAAAGCCCGTGGAGATCGGGATATTTTTCCAGATGATCCGGTTTGAAATAATCCGTCCAGAGGATCAAGGCCTCGTCCTTGGCGATCTGAGCCTGTTCTTCTTTGATGGAAATAAAACGGGAAAGCGTGTTGGCGTAGGCGGCAAAGGCTTTATCATCATCGCCGTCGGGCTTTTTCAGATCGAGAATTTTCTTGGTCATCGACAGAACCGCTTCGGCCGCGACGCGCGTCGAGGACGGATCGTAAACGCCGCAAGGCCCGTCGCAATGGGCTTCGGCTCTTTTTACAGGTGTCGCATTTACTAATTTTTCTTTTAATTTATCAAACATTATTTGTTGCTCCTTTATCTCTTTTATATAAAATTATGGCCGCCGGAAATGTCAAAAATATGACAAACCGGCCATATTTTTTGCCTTTTTGCCTTCTCACTCCTCGGGCCTCGTTCCCGCATCGATCCCCTTGACGCTGGCCTGATTGATGACCTTGACGTGAAGGGCGTCATTGACGCGCACCTGACACGACAGCCGGGTGTGATCGTTGAGGTCGGTTTTGGTCGAAAGGATCGTCCGTTCGGCCTCGCCGATCTCGCCCGGATCTCCCGAAAGAACCTCGACGCGGCAGGTCGTACAGCGGGCATTTCCGCCGCAACGATGCAAAATATCGACCCCGTTATCCTCCAGACACAAAACTAATTTCCGGCCTTTTTCGGCCTCGAAAGCCACCTTGCCGTCGGCCGTTTCCGCAGTAATCTTGTACATTTATCTCAATCTCCTGCCAAACTTTTTTTGTAAAACTGCTATATCTTGACTTTAGGATAAATGGGAGGAAAATGGCAAGTAGAGCGGTTTTCGAGCCAAGGTGTAAAATTATTGGTAAGACTCCGTCAATTCTTGTCTTTTCCGTCATTTTGTTTTTCTCTTTGGTCTCTTTTCAACGGGTTTACTGCCAACTCCCTGGTGAAGCGCAGACGTTCTCCGACGAGCAAAGGAGATATTTAACGAGCGATCTGAAGGTCGCCGATGTTGTCACTTACGTCGATGTCAAAGAAAAAACTCTGGTTGATTCCAATGGTTTTGCCGTATAAATGCGGGACTCAGAATTCCGGAAAACCCTATCCGGACTCCGAATCAGACAGAAAAAATCGCCCGATTTGACGTCGGCGGATCGTCGCCTTTGTAGAGGACTTTCTCCAAAAACAAACCCGAGGGCGGCGCGGTGAATTTGGCGGGGGCGTTCGATTTGAACCTCAAAAGCCTTTCGAAATCGCCGACCGACGACGCGCCCCGTCCGACCTCGATCAGCATTCCCGCCAGTCTCCGAACCATCTTCCAGAGAAAATGAACGGCCCCGATCCGGAAACAGATCAAATCGCCGTCAATGAAGACCTCCGCGCTTTCGACCTGAACGATCGTCGATCGTTTCCGCCCTTCCTCGGTTTCGCAAAACGATTGAAAATCTCCGCGTCCGACCAGCAACCGGGCGCAAGCCTGCATTTCTTCGACGTTCAGACCGTCCTTGACCCACCAGACCAGATTTTTGGCAAAGGCCGTCCGGCGCGTCGAGATCTGATAAAGATAGTAACGGGCTACGGCGTCGTGGCGGGCGTGAAAACCGTCCGGCGCGTTAAAGACCTTTTTGATGTTGATGTCGTGCGGCAAAAGATCGTTAAAACCGTACCGGATCTGGCGGGGCGTGATCATTGTTTTGACCTCCGGCACTTTCAGATGGGCGATCTGCCCGCAGGCGTGAACTCCGGCATCGGTCGGACCCGCGCCGATGATCTCGGCCTTGGCGGCAAAAAGCTCGCGCGAGGCCTTAACCAGTTCGCCCTGAACGGTTTTGGCATTATGCTGGATTTGCCATCCGCGATAACGCGTTCCTTCGTATTCGATCTCCAGTTTCCAGATAGGCATTTTCGATTTCGGATTTGTTATGTCCCATCACCCATCACCAACCACTCATTTCTTCCCGATCTGCACTTTTTCCCGGTACTGATTGATCGCCACATAGACGACCTCGGCTTCGGTGACGCGGACCGATTGGCCGTGCGAGCCGAACCTTTCGGCTTCGACGACGACGCGGATGGTGATCGAGGTGTTGCCGACCTTGACGGTCTGGGCGTAAAAACTGACCAGATCGCCGACAAAGACCGGTTCGTGAAAGATGACCTCTTTCATCGCCACCGTGACGAACCGGTCGTGCTGGGTGTGCCTGACGGCCTCGACCCCGCCGGCGACGTCGATGTAGCTTAAAATAATGCCGCCGAAGATGGTTCCGTGGGCGTTGGTATCGCGCGGCATCATCGTCAGGCGGATGGCCGCATTGCGAAGTCTTTCGGCTTCTTTTTCTTTGTTGTCTTCCATTTTTAATCAGTAAGCAGTAAGCGGCGAGCGGTGAGCAGTATCACCCATCACTCATCACTATTTGCTCCAAAATCCAATCGTGGATCGCGTCTTTTAACTGAAAGAGGTGATCATCGAAAAAATGGCCGCAGTTTTGAAAAACGACCAGTTTCGTTTCGGTTACTTCGGCGACCATTGAAACCAGTTTGTTGAGGTTTTCGATCGAGCCGAATTCGTCGCGGTCGCCGTGGACGAAAAGAACGGGTTTGCGCAGGTTTTTCAAATAGGAAAAATCGTATTTATCGACCGGCGTGCCGATGCTGATCAGACGAACCACCCGGTCGTCGTCCATCACCGTTTCGGTGCCGACGCGCGAACCGAACGAGAAACCGGCTAAAGTGGCCGGCAATCCCGGAAAGTTTTCGGTCAGATACCGGAGGGCGTCCAGCACGTCTTCGCGTTCGCCCCGGCCGTCGTCGTGCTGGCCGGTGCTCGCCCCGACCCCGCGAAAATTGAATCGCAGGGCGACGAGCCCGGCGTCGAGAAGACCAGCGGCCGCCCGGTAAACGACCTTGTTGTGCATCGTCCCGCCGCCCAGCGGATGCGGATGGCAAACCAGTGCGACGCCTTTCGGTTCCCCTTTCGGCTCTTTAAGAATGGCCTCCAGTTTTCCGTGCGAAGCCGGAATGAACAGATTTCCTTTGGGATACATAACTTAGATTTTAGATTTTAGATTTTGGATTTTGGATTGGCAAATCGGGCCATCAAATAATCAGGGGTGATCATCGATTTTCGGGCTTTAAACAGTTTATAAAACGGGCGTTAATTTGCCGGTTAGACCGTTCGGTGAAAGATCGAGCGGAATCCAAAATCCAAAACCCTAAATCCAAAATGGAATTAGATATTTGTGGGGATTTCGTGATATTTTTTGAAAGAACTTACTCTGTGTCAGAAATACGAACTTATTCATATAAAAGCTTTTGATAATGGAAGAAACCTTCAAGGAAAATCCGGAAGAAGAACCGGCGGAAAAAGCGGCCGAAAAAGCGCCCGAACAGCCCGCCAAAGCGAAACGAACCTGGAAAGAATGGTTCGGGACCGACGAAGCGGTGCGCACGGTTTATCTGGTCTTCGGGCTGTTCGCCATCATTCTGATAATGATCCTGCTCCAGTTTTCGACCTCGGCCGTCTGCTGCGGCGACTGGGACGGCTATTATCATATCCGCTGGAGCGCGATGCTCTGGGAAAACTTCAGTCACGGTCATTGGCTGCCCGAATTCAAATGGCTGCCGCTGACCGTCCTCAATCCGAAGGATTACGCCGATCATCATTTTCTTTTCCATCTTTTGCAGATCCCTTTTCTGTGGTTTTTCGAGCCGGTTACGGCCGCCAAGGTCTCGACCGTTTTTTACGGGAGTCTGGCGATCTTCTCGGTTTACTGGATGATGTTCCGTTACGGGGTCGATTATCTTCTCCTCTGGCTGGCGGCCCTTCTGGGCTGTTCTCACGCGTTCTTTTACCGGATGAACATGGCCAAGGCCCCGCCCCTGACGATTATCTACACGGTCGTCGGGATCTATTTGTTGTTTGAGCGCAAATACGTCTGGCTGCTGCCGCTGATGTTCATTTTCGTCTGGACCTACAGCCTTTTTCCGATGCTTTTCATCGCCGCCGTCATCTGGGCCGTGATCATCGCCTGGAACGAACGGAGGTTCGAATGGAAGCCGCTCGCCTACACCGCCGGCGGAATGATTCTGGGCAATATCATCAACCCCTATTTTCCCAACAACCTCTATCTTTTCTGGGAGCATTTCATCACCAAATTCAGGGTCGGAGAGTTCGCCGTGTCGGTCGGGGGCGAATGGTATCCCTACACCGGGGTCGAGTTGATGCTCAATTTTCCGATCGCCCTGCTGGCGGTTCTTTTGGGTTATATTCTGTTTACGCCGCGCGACGGAAAACTGCCGGAAAGATCCTCTTTCTTTCTGATGTTCGTTACGATCCTGCTCGCCTGGCAATTCCGCTCGAAACGCTTCGCCGAGTATTTTCCGCCGTTTGCCATCGTCTTCGCCGCTTTCAGCCTCCAGGCCTTTCGGATGCCCAACCTCTTTCAACTGCCCGAAGATTTCAAACAGGAGATAGAGCCGTATCTCGATACGGGCAAAAAAACCGAGAAACAGGAGGTTCGCGAAATATTTAAACAGATCGGCATCTGGACGCTGGGGCTGGTTCTGGTCGGCTGGGTGACCTACAATCTGACCGGACTGAACCTCAACCACTTTAAGATAGATTTCAAGGAAAACGGTCTGATCACCAACATCCGCAGCAACGAAAAGGACGAAAGATACAAGCGTTCGATGACCTGGGCGGTGCAAAACATCCCTGAAGGCGAGCGGATCTTTAACTGCAACTGGGATGATTTTCCGAAACTGTTCTTCTACGATCAGAAACACAGCTACGTTTACGGACTCGACCCCAATTATCTTTTTTCGGAAAACCCCGATCTTTATAAATTGATCAAACCCCTGACCAACGGCGACGAGGAAGACCCCGGCCCGGTCATTCGAGATAAATTCGGGGCCAAATACATCTTCACCGACGCCAAGGAGAACGTCGATCTGGTGGCCAATTGTCTGCAAAGCGGCTGGTGCGAAACGGCCTATGAGGACGATGAAGCGATCATCCTCAGAATTCGCGACCAAAAAGGCGATCCGGATCAGGATGCGGTCGAAGCCGCCGGAAGCGAAACGACCGGCGATGATGAGAATCAGGCGGTCGAGGAAAATTCGGCCGAACAAGATCAGCAACCCGATGAAGAAGGAGCCGATGAAGAAAACGTCGGCGAGGAGAACACGGCCAATGAAGCTCCGGCAAATTAGAAAAAAATCAAACGGGCGTCAAAAACTCCTGTCGGGCAATGATCGCTTTCCCCAATTTATTATCTTGTGGCTGGTTTTTCTGCTTCCGGCCGTTTCGGGTTGCGTCGTCAGTCCTTCTTTGAAAAAAGAAAACCAGCCGACGCCCGCTCCCCCGGAAAGCCGGACGACCAGCGTGGAAAGGGACATCAAATCGATGCAAACCGCCGATTTCGATTACATCTATGTGTTCCGGCGCAAAGACGGTGCGCCGTTTGAGAGCGACGACAAGAAATATCTCAAGCTGAATTCTCCGCCCGCCACCAACCGTTTTGTTTTGAGCGACGGAGACCGCGCGGTGGTGGCCGGTTCGTCATTCAAGTTCGAGCCGGAGAATCTGATGGCCCTCGAAGACCGTTTTATCATTGAAAATCATTCCGTCGAAAAGAATGATGAAGAAAGCGAGCAAAGCGAACAAAGCCAATCGAATAAAAAGGGGCCGTAGATTTGCTGGCGATGAATCTCGTCCTCATCGCCTTTTTGACAGCGGCCGCCCGGAATTGACAGAGGAGTTTTTCCGTGCCTGAAAAAAAAGACGGCGAAAAAAACAACGAAACCCCGAAAGACGAAACCCGCCCGAACAAAAAAACAGGGCGGGAAGTCTTTCTGAGCCCGGCAATGCCTTCGAGTTGGACGGTCGTCCGGGTGGTCATCGTGGCATTCATCGTCTGGAATCTGGGCGGAATCGTCACTTCGATCCTGTCCTCGCTGACCAATCTGTTTTTTATGATCGTTGTGTCGATCTTTTTCGCGTATCTGATCGACCCGCTGGTCAAGTTCATCCGCCGCCCCTTCAAGCAAAGGAATCTGGAAAAGCTGATGCCGCGCCCGCTGGCCATCGTCATTGCTTATTTATTTGTTTTTTCCGTTTTAGGCATCGGAATAGCCAATCTGGCCCCGCGCATCGCCGATCAGGCCCGCGAATTCGCCGAGAACCTGCCCGGTTATTCAACCATCTTTCAGGATCGGCTGACCGAGATCAACAATCGCTACGACCGCCTTCAGATATCCGAGGACTTTCAGGAAAAGATCAGCGAAAGGTTCAATTCCCTGATCGACAAGTTCGCGACTTTTTTGACCACGATGATTTTCGGCGTATATCTGCTCAACCTGATCTCATTTCTGCCGTGGATCATTCTGGTTCCGATCCTTTCGTTTTTCTTTTTGAAGGACATTCACTTTTTCAAAACCTCTTTTTTGGGATGTTTCCCGTCGGGGCGCTGGAGGGCGCGGGCCGAATCGGTGTTAAATGATGTCAACAAGACCCTGGCCGCCTACACCCGCGCGCAACTGATCTCGTGTCTTTTGATCGGATTCATCTGCACCGTCGTTTTTTCCGTGATCGGAGTAAAATACTCCCTTCTGCTCGGAATCCTGGCGGGCATCTGTGAATTCGTTCCGTTGATCGGCCCTTTGATCATCGGCATTCTGGCGACCTCGGTGGCCGGTTTCAGCGGCTCCTCGTGGCAGGCTTTGTGGACCGCTTCTTTTTTGATCGGCCTTCGCCTGTTGCACGATTACGTCACCTATCCGCGAATCGTCCGGGAAGGAGTTCACTTGCATCCGATGGCCGTTATCCTTTCGATCCTGGCCGGCGAACAATTGGCCGGGATCCCGGGAGTCTTTCTCTCGATCCCGATCGTCGCTCTGTTGACGGTGGTTTACCGGCATATTCTGGAACATACGGGAAGCGAAGGCTTTTTCGCCGGTTGGCTTGAGCCGAAGGAGGAAGGCAAAGAAAGCTGAGGCGATTTCGGGTTTTGGGTTTTGGGTTTTGGGTTTTGGATTGTTCGCTCTCGGCGGAAAATCTTTCAACTGCTTACTGCCTACTAATCAGCTGCTTACGGGTAAGAAAACTATGTCCTTATTCTGGTTTATAACCTTTTTTTTCATCCTGCTGTTTTTGGTCCTGCTCGTTTATATACTGGTCGTCCGGGCTTTTTACTGGGGCGACAAAAAGGAACCGCCGAGCCGGAAAAAATGAACCGGGTGAAAGCCTTCCCAGTCATAGAATCTTATCGAGAACGATTATCACTTCGTAGGAGACGGCCGCGATCAGACCGGCCATCGGGATCGTCAGGATCCAGGCCCAGATGATCCGACCGGCAACGCCCCATTTGACGGCGGAAAACCGCTTGGCCGAACCGACTCCGACGATGGCTCCGGTGATCGTGTGAGTGGTCGAAACCGGAATTCCGGCAAAGGTATTGGCGAACAGCGTCAGCGCTCCGGCGGTTTCGGCGCAGAACCCGCCGACGGGCTGGAGTTTGGCGATCCGGGTTCCCATCGTTTTGACGATCCGCCATCCGCCGGAAAGCGTTCCCAGACCGATGGCCAGATGCGCCGCCAGCACCACCCAGGTCGGGATCGTCGGCAGTTTGCCGCCCTCGCCGTACTGCAAAAGCCCGCCCGCCGCCAGCACCGCCGTGATGATCCCCATCGTCTTCTGCGCGTCATTGCCGCCGTGCCCGAGCGAAAAAGCGGCGGCCGAAAACAACTGGCCGATGCGAAATCCCTTGTCTATCTTGGAAATATTGGTCTTGCGGAAGACCCAGAAAACCGTGACCATCAGGATGAATCCCAGCGCCATACCGATCAGCGGCGACAACACGATGAAAGAAAGCGTCTTGATCCAGCCTTTGGCGATCAGAACGCTGCTCACTCCGGCAAAACCGTTGCCGCCGATAAAGGCCGCGATGGCCCCGCCGGCGTATCCGCCGATCAACGCGTGCGAACTGGAACTCGGCAGTCCCAGATACCATGTGATCAGATTCCAGATGATCGCCCCGAGCAAACCGGCCAAAAGAACGTAAAGCCGGTAATCGGAGGCGATGGCGTTGATATTGACCATGTCCCCGCCGATCGTTTTGGCGACGGCCGTTCCGAAAACTATAAAAGCGATAAAGTTAAAAAACGCGGCCCAGGCGACGGCGACTCCGGGCGACAGAACCCGTGTGGCGACGACCGTGGCGATCGAATTGGCCGCATCGTGAAAACCGTTGACGTAATCAAAGGCCAGCGCGATAAAGATTATGAAAACAACTAATCCGAGGGTAATTGTTTGATTATCCATGCTTTATTTTGGATTTTGGGTTTTGGATTTTGGATTTTGGATTTATTCCAGACCCGAAATCCGAAATCCGAAATTGTCCTAGCTGTGTTTCAGAACGACGCTTTCGATAATGTTGGCCACGCTTTCACAACGGTCGGTGGCGCTTTCCAGAATCTCGAAAAGCTCTTTCCATTTGATCAGTTGGATCGGGTTCGTCTCTTTTTGAAAAAGCTCCCCGATGGCCCGGAAATAAATGTCGTCGGCCTCGTTTTCCAGCCGGTGGATCTCGACGATATGCTTGGTCATACCGTTCGGCTTTTTGAGCATCGAGACGGCGGCATTGATCTCCGCGGACAAGCCTTTGATGACTTTGGCCAACCCTTTGGCGTGAACGTTTATCTCCCTGATGTCATACATCATAATGGCCCGGGCGCCGGCATCGATGTAATCGCAGACATCATCGAGTGCCACCGAAAGCGTGTAGATGTCCTCGCGGTCAAACGGCGTGATAAACGATTTGTTCAGTTTGGTCGTGATCTTGTGGGTCAATTCATCGCAGGAATGTTCGGCATTTTTGATCCTGGCCGAATAACTCTCAAAATTCCCCGAATCGCCTTCCACCATCTGAACGAGCAGATCCGAGGCCTCCTGAATTATCTCGGTCATCCGCGTAAAAAAAACGAAATACTCGTCCTCGCGCGGCAGTAAACTAAAAGCCATCTTTTGTTCTCCGTTCTTTTTTCTGAATTGAAGAAGTCAAATATATCCGATGAGATTTGTATTGTCCATAACCGCGCAAACTTTTCCCCGATCGGCCGGGAATCCGCGACGACGACCGATTTCAAGGCGGGAAAAAGTCCGCCGAAAACCGGAATCGTTTCGGCGGACGTTGGAAGGAAAAAAATCTTATCTCGGACTTATTTCTTTTTGCTGTGTTTGATGAAAGCGGCTTCGGTCAGATAAACGTTGAGTTCGCAAATGTCCTTGACGTAATCGCCGATCCGCTCCAGATGTTTGGCTACAAAGAGCAATTGGGCGGCGCTGTTGGTCGAAGCCGGATTTTCGATCATGATCTCGATCAATTCGTTGAAGATCCGCTTGTAGCATTCGTTGATGACCTTGTCCTGTTTGATGACCTGACGCGAGACCTCGGCGTCTTCCGAAGTAAAGGCGTCGAGCGCCACGCGGAGCATTTCGGCGGCGTTTTCCGCCATCTTCGGCAGATCGACGTATTGCTTGAGCTGCGGCTCGTTGTTGAGGATCAGCGCGGCCTTGGCGACGCTGCCCGCGTGATCGGCGATCCTCTCCAGGATCGGAGTGATCTTGGCCACCGAAATAACAAAGCGCAGATCATGAGCGGCCGGCTGTTGAAGGGCCAGGATCTCGATGCTCAAACGGTCGATCTCGAGTTCCATCTGGTCGATGATCTTATCTTCTTTCAAAACCTTTTGAGCCAGATCGCTGTCGCGCTCCATCAACGACTGCATCGAACGCTGGAGAGCCTTTTCGGTCGCCCCGCCCAGCAGAAGCAGTTTGTCGCGCAAGAGATCCAGTTGTTGGTCGATAATTCTGTTTTCCATCTTTCAATCAAGTTCTCTTATTATAGAACAATTTAACAATTTAACAATCTGATAATCCCGGCGTAATCACGTATAATTTTCCGACCAATTAACCGAATCTTCCGGTTATGTAATCCTCGGTCAGTTTTTCGTCCGGATTGGTAAACATCTTTTGGGTCGGGTTGAATTCGATCAGTTTGCCGAGCATAAAAAAGGCCGTTTTATCCGAAACCCGTCCGGCCTGTTGCATGTTATGCGTGACTATGACGATCGTGTAGTCTTTTTTCAGTTCGACCACCAGTTCTTCGATCTTCTGAGTGGCGATCGGGTCGAGCGCCGAGGCCGGTTCGTCCATCAGGATCACCTCGGGCTGAACGGCCAGCGCCCGGGCGATGCACAGACGCTGTTGTTGACCGCCCGAAAGACCGAACGCCGAAGTGTGAAGGCGATCCTTGACCTCGTCCCAGAGGGCCGCATCGGCCAGCGCCTTTTCGACCCTTTCCTGCAAATCCGACTTGTTCTTGTGAATTCGATTGATGCGGATGCCGTAAGCCACGTTCTCGAAGATGGTTTTGGGAAAGGGGTTCGATTTTTGAAAGACCATTCCGACCTTGCGGCGCAGAGCGACAACATCGGTTTTCGGGGAATAAATGTCTTTTCCATCGATCAGAACCGTTCCGTCAACTCTGGCGATCGGGATCGTATCGTTCATCCGGTTGAGGGTCCTGAGGAACGTCGATTTGCCGCAGCCCGACGGCCCGATAAAAGCCACCACTTCGCGTTCGGGAATTTCCAGCGAAATGTCGAACAGAGCCTGAGATTTGCCGTAAAAAAAATTTAAGTTTGAAACACTGATTTTGCTTTCCATCTTGTTGAATCGATCTAAAACTTCTTGCGCGTCAAATAACGAACGACGATGTTTATGACCAGGATCAGCGCGACCAGAATCAGCGTCGCGGCCCAGGCCATCTGGTGTTCGATGTCAAAGGGGCCGGTCGCGTAGTTGTAGATCTGCACGGTCAGAGAGGCCATCGGCTGGTCGAAATAGTAATTGTAAAAGCGACTGTTGAGAGCCGTAAACAAAAGCGGCGCCGTCTCGCCCGAGATCCGCGCTATGGCCAGCATGGCGCCGGTGGCGATGCCCGAAGCGGCCGCCGGCATGACGATGTTCCAGGTAACGCGCCATTGCGGAGCGCCGAGAGCCAGAGCTCCTTCGCGCATCGAATTGGGCACCAGTTTGATCATCTCCTCGGTCGTCCGGGCGACGATCGGGATCATGATGATGGCCAAGGATAAAGCGCCGGCCAGCCCGGATTGCCGCCCCATCGGCAAAACCACCAGAGTAAAAATAAAGATGCCGATGATGATCGAAGGAACGCCGATCAATGTGTCGGAAACGAAGCGGACCGTGTTGCCGAACCAGTTGTTGCCGAATTCGGCCAGATAAACGCCGGCCCCGACGCCGATCGGCAACCCGATAAGAGTCGCCAGCACCGTCATCAGAACCGAACCGACGATGGCGTTGCCGATCCCTCCGCCCTCGCCGACCGGTTTCGGGGTGTCGGTCAGAAATTCCAGATTGATCGAGGCGATCCCGCGAACGGCTATGTAAGTCAGAATTATCAGCAGGATGGCGATGGCGAAAACCGCGCAGGCCGCGGTCAAGGTCGTCATAACACTGCTGACAAGTTTTCTCCGACGATGAATCGGTTCCGTGATCTCCATTGTTTTTCCCGTTAAAAAGTATCAGATAATCGGTTCATTGTGTTGCAATGCAATATCCCATCACTTATCACCCATCACCAAATTTCTTTGCTTCGGCCTCACGCCTCACCTCAAGTGTGTTTCGCTCCGGTCTGCCCACGGGCAACGCTCATGATCAGCACCTTGGCAAAAGCGTTGACCACAAAGGTAACCAAAAACAAAACCAGCCCCATCTCGATCAACGCGCTCAGATAAAGCTTGTCGGTGGCTTCGGCAAAATTGGCGGCCAGCACCGAGGCGATGGTGTAGGCCGGTTCGAACAATGAGGCCGAGATCTGGGGCGCGTTGCCGATGACCATCGTCACGGCCATCGTTTCGCCGAGAGCCCGTCCGAGTCCGAGAACCACCGCCCCGGCGATTCCCGAAGCCGCGTTGCCGAGAACGATCTGGGTCGTCTCCCATTTGGTCGCCCCGAGCGCCAGAGAAGCCTCCCGCTGGGTGGTCGGAACGACCTCCAGAACGTCGCGGACAACCGCCGTGATGATCGGCGTCGTCATCAAGGCCAGAATGATCCCGCCCGTCAACATCCCGATCCCGGTCAAACGTCCCTGAAAAAACGGAAGCCATCCGAAATAGGTTTGAAGAAAAACGCCCAGATAATCGCGGATAAACGGCGCCAGCACGAAAATTCCCCAGAGCCCGTAAACGACCGAGGGAATGGCCGCCAGCAACTCGACCATGAAGGCGATCGGAGTGGCGATCTTTTTCGGCGCCTGTTCGGTCAGAAAAATGGCGATTCCCAGAGAGATCGGGACGGAGATGATCAGAGCGATAACAGAAGAGACGATCGTGCCGTAGATAAAAGGCAGGGCTCCGAAAATGCTGTCGGCCGGCTTCCATTCCCTTCCCGAGAGAAACCCGAACCCGAACCGCTCGATGGTCGGCATGGAATTGACGATCATCATATAGATCATCGCCACGATGATCACCAGAATGCTCGCGGCCATCGCAAACAAAATGGCTCGGAACACCTTATCTCCGATTGTGCCTGTTTTTGCCAAACCCGTTCTCCAGATCTTACTTTAATTTGAAAGCGAAGAAATTTACCGTAGGTTAACGCTATTCGATTTGAGCCACTTTAGCAACAAGACGTTAACCTACGGTTAATTTTTTTATCGACTGGAAATTTTACTGATGCAGAGGCTTTCCGCCGGAGGTGATCGATTTGATCTTGGCCTCGACCTTTTTGACGACCTCATCCGGCAAAGGCGCGTAATGAAGGTCTTTGGTGAATTTTTCTCCGTCGTGAACGGCCCACCAGAGAAAATCGACCAGAGCCTTTCCTTTGACCGCATCCTTTTGATCCTGATAGACCAGAATGTAAGTGTAGCTGGAGATCGGGTAGGAATTCTCGCCCGGCGCATTGGTGATCTGAACGCGCATATCCTCGGGCATTTCGCCGGCCGATCCGGCCGCCGCGGCCGAAACGTTTTCGATCGAGGCTTCGACGTATTTACCGTCCTTGTTCTTGATCAAAGCCGTCGGCAGATTGTTGGCTTTGGCAAAGGCGATCTCCACATAACCGATCGAATTCGGGGTGTTTTTGACCTGCCCCATCACACCGTCGTTGCGCGGGGCGCCGCTTCCGACACCGGTGATCCAGCTCGGCTGTTTCGAAGCGCCGACCTTATCTTTCCATTCGGGAACCGTCTTCGACAGATAATCGGTAAAAACGGCCGTCGTACCGCTCGAATCGTTGCGGTAAACCGGAAGAATATCGGCTTCCGGAAGAGCGGCGTCCGGATTTTCGGCCTTGATTTTCGGATCGTTCCATTTCTTGATGTTGCCCAGATAAATTCCGGCGATCACTTCCGGAGTCAGTTTGAGAGGTTCTTTCAAATCAGGAAGATTATAGGTCATCACCACCGCGCCCAAAACTGTCGGAATATGAAGAATTCCGGTATCTTTCAGGTCCTCATCCTTCATCGGATCGTCGGAAGCTCCGAAATCGACCAGACGCGAGAGAATGTCCTTTTGTCCGCCGCCCGATCCCTTCGATTGGTAATCGATCTTTATTTTCGGATTGGCGGTCTGATACTCATTGACCCATTTTTCATAGATCGGTTTCGGGAAACTGGCGCCCGACCCCTGAAGCCGAATGTCGCCTCCGGCCGTCGTCGTCCCATCGCCCCCGCCTACCGGCTGGCCGCTGCAGGAAGCCATTCCCAACGCGGCAAATAAAGCCAGAATTGAAGTTAAAAATATGCTAAAAACTTTTTTTTCAATTGATTTTCTAAACATTCAGATCTCCTGATTTTCGGCACCAATTTTTTTTTTTGAAAAATGCCTTTTTTTGTTTTTCTGCACTAAGGTTTGAACGGATAATATGCTATATTATCCAACATCCAAATAATCACTTTTTGGTTTTGCATTGATGTTAAATCTTGATACTCGGATTATACTTATAATTAGGCCCGACACTAACCATAATTCAAACGGATTTAACATTTTGTTAACATCCGAAACCTATTATGTAGCTTTCATATACAAAATTTATCTTCACTGAAGCTTTCAAACGAGTGTGATTTGAACGGACGAACCTTTATTTATATTTGAGGGAAATATATGGACTTGGTAAATGAATTGGAAAACGATCTGGCTTTGGCTTTTTTAGTTGAAAGAAAGCACTCGGAAAAACTCGACTCACAAGAAGTTCTGGCTTTGATGAATAAGGTCAGGGACGTTTTAAAACCTCTCACTAATGACGAACAACCGAAAGAACAGGGAGTTGTCGCCGGACAGGTCGGCAACGTTTTGGCTCATTGAAATCCATAAGCCCACTTTTAAGATAACCTGTGACGGATGTTGTTCATCCGCGTAATTTCTCTATTTCCTTATAACTTTCAACTTTCCACCGAACCCGATTCTCTCGTCCAAATCATCAGAAACAGCAAAATGTTTGACCTTCCGGTGTTTCGGTCCGCCGGAAGTTGAAGTCTTATTCGATTTTTTTCCGGCATCGCTTTCAAAGTTTGGCTATTCTTTTTATACCTTTTCGTATATACTTTTTAATCGCACGGCCAGTTTGGTTTTTTTTGTTTTTCGGCGATAACCGGCTCATTTGAGCAAGTTACGCCGCTAATCTCCTCAATCCAGCCGATTTAACGGTTTTGTTTGCCGGGTATGGCATATATATTGCAGGTATTCTATTTGTGAATCGATAGCGAACAGTGAAATTTGGGAGAAAATGATGAGAAAAAATAATTTGAACAGAAATATAACGGCGTTTGTGTTGATGTGGATTTTGATGATTCTGCCGATCGCGGTAACGGCCCAAACCCGCATCAAAATGCCGAAAAACAAATATAAGGTTCAGGACGATGTCAAGATCGGCCAGCAGGCCGCCGGTGAAGTCGAAGAGCAGTTGCCGATCTTAAAAGACTCCGAATCAACCCGCTACGTTCAATCGGTCGGTCAGCGCCTGGTCAATTCCATTCCGTCGCAGTTCCGTCATTCGGAATTCCGTTATGATTTTGAGATCGTCAATGCCAGCGACATCAACGCTTTCGCCCTTCCCGGAGGCCCGATGTTCGTCAATCGGGGGATGATCGAAGCGGCCAAAAATGAAGGAGAAATGGCCGGCGTTATGGCTCATGAGATCAGCCACGTCGCTCTTCGGCACGGAACCGCTCAGGCAACCAAACAAAGCAATCCGCTCAACCAGATCCTCGGGATCGGAGCGATCTTGGGCGGGGCGATCCTGGCCGGAGAAGCCGGCGCTCAACTTGGCGCTCTCGGCGTTCAGGCGTGGATGACCCGTTACAGCCGGGAATATGAAACTCAGGCAGATATTCTCGGAGCGCAGATCATGGCCGATGCCGGTTACGATCCGCGTGATCTGGCCAATATGTTCAAAACCATCGAAGCTCAGGGCGGCAGCCGGGTTCCGGAATTTTTGAGCAGCCATCCGAACCCGGAAAATCGCTATGAAAACATCAATCGCGAGGCAGATTCGCTCCGCGTTTCGCCGAACCCGATCAAGAACACGCGCGATTTTGAAAGAATTCAAAGCAAGCTGAGAAGGATGCCGAAAGCCCCGACGATGGCCGAAATCGAGCAGAACGCCAAAAACAATCCGCGCAATCCGACCGCCAGCGGCAAATACGAATCGAGCGTTCCATATCCGTCTTCAAGGATGCGGTCTTATTCGGGCGGGAATTTTCTGCGAATGAGCATTCCGAACAACTGGGAGGATTTCACAACCGAATCCAGCGCCACTTTTGCCCCGAAAGGCGCTTACGGAGATCAGGGAATCACCCACGGAGCGATGATCGGTCTCGTCAAAACGAGAAGCACCGGTTTGCTGGACGCAACCGAAGAATATGTCAACGGCGTCCTTCAGGGAAACAGTTACCTGCGCCAGCAGAACAATTATTCGCGCGCTTCGATCGACGGTCGTCAAGCCTATACAACGACTCTGTCGGGCCGCTCGCCGGTTACCGGCAAGACCGAGGTGGCCACCGTTTATACGACCCAGCTTCGCAACGGCGCGCTCTTTTACGTGGTAACGGTCACTCCTGAGAACGAGGCTTCGAGGTATTCTTATGCGTTCCGGAATCTGATCCGCTCGATCGATCTCAAAGACTGAGTCGATTTGGGATTTTAGATTTTGGATTTTGGATTCTTATGAATTAAAAGCCCGTCATTTCCCTCGGGAAATGACGGGCTTTTTTGCGCCAAACTTTTAATGGATGAGTGCCGGAAGTTTGTGGGCGATGAGAGAATCTTTGATTAAAGTTTACCCATCACCCATTACTCGTTGCGTGTCAGTTACTGTTTTTCAAGCACCACCGGAGCCTGCTCGGCGGCCATGATCTCCGTGTAGAACTGACGGATCTTCTCGTATTTTTCGACCGGCACGGTCGTCCGTTTCATGATCAAAGTGCGGGTGAAAAACAGTTTGCCGTCTTTGACCTCGTAACTGGTCGAGTATTTGCCGAAAGAGGTTTCCAGATCAACCGCATCCGGCATCTCGTCAACGACAAACCCTTCCGGCAGTTTAAAGACCGCCTTTTCCGAAAACGAATCGGCATCTACCAACACCGGAAGAATCCGCTCTTTTTCGGTCAGATAGATCGAATTCGCCCGATTGACGATGGCGGGCTTGAAGATCAGAAGCCGGCCCTGCATCAACTGCCCGTAACGGGGCGCGGAAAATTCGACGTCAAGATCGAAACTGGCATTCGCGTGATTATCCTTCGGAGTCAGTTTCTTCAAACTGGCGGCGGTCGCTCCGCGAGTCAGCCAGCCTTCGAAAACCTTGTTGACATCACTGCTGGAAAGCGAGCGGAACAAGCCGCGGATGTAAGAAGAAGACTGACCGACGGCGTTTTCCCGGATGACGCCTTCGATGCTGCCGTCGCCGGTCAAATTGACCTCGACATCGCGTTTGAACGCGTTAAATTCCACAGGAGTTACCGGCATCGTCGCCAGACCGCCGTTATCTCCGGCGATGATCAGGGCCGAGCTTCCCTGTTCGTGATCGGGGAGATCTCCGACCGGAGTGAACGGATCGGTGGCGTCGAAGATCAGAAGCCGACCGAGTTTTTCGTGCGTGATGACCGTCGGAGCCTCCGTCTCATCGCTTACTTTGACGGCTATAATACAGTGATTGAACTGATCCGGTGAGGCCCACTCGGCCCGGACAAAAGTCGGATCGCCGGCAAAAATAACCACCGGATAAGCCTCTATTTTCAGCGCCCTCAGAAGAGCCCGCATCAAATTGGCCTTATCCTTGCAATCGCCGTAACCGCGGCTCAAAACCAGATTGGAAGCCCGCGGAATATAACCGTTTCCGTAGCCCACGCCGATGTCGATGGAAATGTATTGCAGATTTTGGACAAAGGCGCCGACGGCCCGGATCTTTTCCAGTTCGGTCTTGGCTCCCGCCGTCAACTCCCGGGCCTTGTTGGCGATCTCATCATCGACAATGACCTTCGGTTCGTAAAGAGCCGTCGCCCAGCGCGATACGTCGAGCCAATTGGAAAACGCCCGGTTGACCGCCTGAGAACTTTCTTCGGGCGAATAGCTGATGGCGATGCGGGGAGCCAGATTTCTGATCGAAGGGCTCATCGGCTCGCTCGGGATCGGTGCCAGATCGCGGACTTCCCAGGTGTAGATTGAACCGTTGACCTGCGGAGTGATTTCCGAGTGATTGAAGGTCATACTGGTGGCTTTCCAACCCGATGGCAATCTCAAGGTATAGCGCGACAAAAGGGTCGGAAGGCGGTCCTGAAAATTCCAGTCGACCTGATAAAAAAGCGGGGGTTCCTCGGATTCGATGGTGTAGCCGAAAACGTATCCGGCATCGACATCGTCCGAAGCGTCGATTACTTTGATGCGCCCCTCATTATAAACATCGTCCGGGTCGGAAATGATGTCGAGAATCGTCTTTTTATCGTAATCCTTATAAGAGCCGCCGGGACGGATGATCCAGGCCTGCATATCCTTGACCTTGCCCGAACTGACCAGATAAAAAGCGGTGGCCACCGCATATTTTCTGCCTTCGCGCGAAAGGATCCGGACCGCGTAATTTTCCACCGTCGTCAGTTTGCCGTCGCTCCCCAATGAAACCTGCTGTTCGTTGTATATGGCCACGGCGGGAACGTCCTTTTTGTAGGTCGGGGGAGTTACCGAAGCGGCCTGTTTGAGCCAGGCCGGAGGAGCATCATCCACGGCCAGCGCGCCGGTTACCAGCAAAAGAACAAAACAAATGGAAAAAATCAAACGAGTGAGTTGAGTCATAAAACCTCCAAAAACTTTGGGCTGATCTTGCCCGAAAAACTGTGAAAAAATTAATTTTGTTTGAGCGTGATGGTATGAGTGTCAGCCCGATGAAACATATCGAACAATGTTTTCAGGGGCGTGTACACATTCGCCGGAAAGAGCACTTTCCCCCCGGCGCCAAAATGAAAATCGCGTTTATAATACAAGGTGTTGGTCTCTTTATTGACGCCGATAAATATCTTCAGAAACCCGATCTTTTTGGGATCGAAGGCCTCCGCCGGAGTATCGGCGTTATCGAGTTCGAACCCTTCCGGATATCTGATCGATATGTTGTCCTTTTCCTCCCACGGATATGAAAAATAAACGCCGTATCTGCGATCCTCCGAGGAAAATACCGGATTCGAACCGTACTCAAAAAAGCCCGGCTGAAGGAAAAGCCGTTTGCCGGTCTTCTGCGCGTAATTCGGAACCCGCACCTTGAAAATATAGGTCAGCGGTTTTTCCGGATTTTCGAAATTTTGGATCGTAATATCGGAAACCTCGGCCGTTTTGATCCGGTCGGTTATCTCTTCTTTTGCGCTTTCCTCGCGTTTACTTGCCGATTCCCTGAATCCGGCTCGCCGACGGGAAATAGCCTGATGTCCTTCGAATTCCAAGGTTACCAGTCCCTCCAGCGTTCCGTCTTCCAGCAAATTGAACTCGCCTTTCCGGCGGGCCGGAGAGTCTTCGGGATCCGACATCGGAATTTTTTTCCAGAGATAACCGGTTTCGTCAGCCACCAGCGCCTGGGTGTCCTCTTCATACCAATCGATTCGACCAAAAGGCATATAAGGAGCCCCCGGATTGTAGTAAGTCCACTTATTGTCAACTATGACGCCGATCCCGGCCGGGTGGACATAACCGGCGCCGGAATCCCGGTTCGGATCAAAAAAGTTATCGCTCCGGTCGCCCGACAAAACCAGCGCGACGCTGAAACCGCTGGCCTTGGCCAAAGCGGCGAAAAGCAGATCGATGTCGCGCGCAGTTCCCATTCCGCGTTTGAGCACATCATCGGCGTCTTTGATCTTCAGTTTTTCCCGCTGTTCGTCGGTAAAGGACTGATCGTAGCTGACGTTTCTGATTTGTTTTTGCGCGAAATCATAGAGCCTTCTCAGTTTTTCTTCTCGCGTGGAGGCGTTGGCGGTCAATGCGGCCGCCTTTCTTTCCAGTTCTTTGTTGAGTTTGAGAACGTCCTGCAGATAAAGGGCCAGCCCCCGACCCAAAAGTCTCCAGCTGAAAGATGTGCCGAATGAACGATAGGAAAGCGCGACCCAATACCGAACCTCGTCCTCGGGCGGCATTCGCGGCTCTTCCCTTAGGGCCGGCACGTTCGTCAAAGTTCCGACGTAAAAGCCCTCGCTGTTTTGGGAAAACCTCATATCCGGCATATTCCGGTTGCTGTACCCGAGGCTCATTCCCTTGTACGGGCGGACGTAGTAGGTCACGCGCTGCATCGGAATGTCGCGTTGAAAGAAAAGTCGTTCTCCGTCCAGACTGTCGTTCTTGATGATCTCCTTGTAACGATATTCGACGATGACGCCCGGTTCGATCCCCGGCACGGCAAAGGATTTGGCCGTGACCTTGACCTTGCCGACCTTGACTATCTCGCGTTCGAAAATATCCGAAGGCTGGAGTTCGACGATCGAACCGTCGGGTTTGATGACCCGCGCGGCAACGTCTTCCACGCGGCGTCCCTTGTAAAACGGAATGTCGAATTTGCTGAATTTTTCGCGTCCCGCTTCGGTAAAGATCTTGACCCGAACATAGTGATCATAGGAGAGTCGGCTCCGTTTTTTGTCATCCAGCCAGACCTCCCAGAAGATGGCCTCGGCGTCGGCGTTGGGTTCGACCTGCGGGGTTTTCATCGCCAGTTCGGCGGGCGTTACGGGTCGCCAGGTTTCATCGGGAAAGCCGAAAGCGATTGCGGGCAAAAAAGACAGAAAAAGAATGGAAAAGATCCAACGAGAGAGTAAATTCATAAGTATCTCCAAAGAATCCGGCGGGCCTTGAACCAGGCAAGTTCAAGGCCCGCCGACCTTTAAAAAAACACTAATTTTGTTTAAGTGTAATGGTATGGGTATCGGCTTTATGAAATTGATCAAACAAATTTTTGATCGGGTCATATGCGTTGACCGGAAACAGCGTATTGCCACCCCCACCGAAATAAAACTTCCGATTGTACGTCAGAGTGTTTTTTGCATTGTCAATTCTCATTTCAACTTTCAGAAAACTGATCTTCTGAGCGTCGGTCAAGACATCCGGCGCATCGGCATTATCGAGCGAAAAGCCTTCCGGCAGTTGAATCTCGACATCATCTTCTTCCGACCACGGATAATTGAAGTAGATATCGTATTTTCGTGATGCGCTCGAAAATAGGGGATTCGATCCGTATTCGAAAAATCCGGGCTGAAGGAAAAGCCGTTTGCCGGTCTTTTGCGCGTAATTCGGAACCCGCACCTTGTATTGATAAATGAACGGCTTTTGCGGATCATCCACATTTTCGATGCTGATGCCGGAAACGTCGGCCGTGCTTATTTTCTTGGTGATCTCCTCTTTTAAATTCTCTTCACGTTTGGCCGGAGCCTCATCGTAATTGTTCATTTTTCGAACGAAAGAAAGATGTCCGGTGTATTCCACCTTGACCGTTCCCTCCAACGTTCCGTCTTCGAGAAGTTTGAATTTGGCCGTTCGTTTGGCCAATGATTTATCGGGAGATGAGATCGGCGTTTCGGTCGTCATATAATCCTTATAACCGAGCAAAAGAACCGAGGTGTCCTCTTCAAACCACGGTAACATCCCGTAAGGCGTAAACCGACTGCCGGGATCGAAATATTGCCACTGATTATTGACTTTGACAGCAATGGCCGAAAAATGAATGAACGAGATGTGAGCCTGTCGCGGATTAAAGAATTTCTCGCTTCGGTCGCCGCCGAAAGCCAAACGGGTTTCAAACCCGAGAGCGTCGGCCATCGAGGCGAAAAGTTCATTGATCTCGTTACTCGTCCCCTGCATCTTCTTATAGGTATCTTCGGACGATTTATTTTCCTTGATCTCATCCCGCTCCTCATCGGTCAGGCTCGCGTCGTAGGAAATGTTTTTAACCTTGGTTTTGCAAAAATCAAAAATCTTGGCAATTTTATCTTCCTGAGACGAAGCGCCGGTCGCGATCTGTTCGGCGGCAGCCACCATGTTTTTGCCGGGTTTGAGAATCTTCTTGATGTCAAAAGCCTTGGCAATGTAATACCCGGCGTGCGACCAGAACTCGTCAGAATCTCCTCTTTCATCAGTGTAATAGATCAGTATCCAGGAACGGACCTCGTCCTCCGGGGGCATCCGGGGCTCTTCCTTGAGAGCGGGAACATTGGTCATCGAAGCCCGGTAAAATCCGCCTTTGTCCTTGACGAATTTGGTGTCGCTCATATTAAAGGTGAAATACTTCAGATTGCCGCTCGGCTTGAAATAATAACTGATGTCCTGGATCGGAATGTCGTGCTGAAAAACCATCCGCATATTCTGTGCCCAACCGCTTTTCAACACCTCTTTGTAACGGTATTCGATGATCACTCCCGGTTCGATATTGGGAACGGCAAACGATTTTGCCTTGACCTTGACATCGTTGGTCTTGACGATCTCGCGCTCAAAAATATCTTCTTTGGCCAGTTCAACTATCGAACCGTCGGGCTTGATAACCCTGGCTTCAATATCTTTGATCCTCATACCCTTGGTAAAAGGAATATCGACCTTGCTGTACTTTTCGCGTCCCGCTTCGGTGAAGACCTTGACGCGCAAATAATGCTTCATGACCAGATCGGCCGAACTGTCGTCCACCCGAACTTCCCAGAAGATAGCCTCGGCGTCGGCATTGGGCTCGACCTTCGAGGTTTTCATCGCCATTTCGGCGGGCGACACTTCGCGCCATTCATCGCCGGCGAAGGCTACCTGTGAGCAAAAAATTATCAAACAAAAAAAGGAAAGCAAGGCAAAACGCTTTCCGCTCTCTAAAAACATATCTAAATTACCTCTTTTTTTAATCTCTTTCAGAGTATATTTACCGCGTTTTCAAACGCAGATTGACTTTTATGGGATAGGTTGCTTTGGAGAATGCAACTACTTTTTCAAAAGATTTTTGACTTTTGCATATTATAATACGGGCTTTTGATTTGGCAAGGGAAATTTGGCCGGGGCGAAAGATAAATCTTGTGCTATAATTTGGCGCAAAAAGCTCTATTTACAAACATTAATAAATCAGGAGAATCTATGTCTATTAATTTCAATAAAATAGAAGAGCTTCTAGGCGATGATGCCGAAACTCTTTTAAATCATCAGACAAAAACTATCCCCAAAGAAAATCTGCATCTTCCGGGGGGCGATTTCGTCGATCGCGTCTGGATTCAGTCGGATCGCAACCCGAACGTCCTGCGCTCATTGCAGACGCTTTTCGACAACGGACGCCTCGCCGGAACGGGTTATCTTTCGATCCTGCCCGTCGATCAGGGCATCGAACATTCGGGCGGAGCGAGTTTTGCGCCGAACCCGAAACTCTTCGATCCGGCCAACATCGTCGAACTGGCCGTCGAAGGCGGCTGCAACGCCGTCGCTTCGACCTTCGGCGTGCTCGGCGCGGTGGCCCGCAAATACGCCCACAAAATCCCCTTTGTCGTCAAAATCAACCACAACGAACTTTTAACCTATCCGAACAAATACGATCAGATCCTCTTCGGGACGATCGAACAGGCCCGCAATATGGGCGCCGTGGCCGTCGGGGCGACCGTTTATTTCGGCTCCGAAGAATCTTCGCGCCAGATCGTCGAAATAGCCGAGGCCTTCGCCTACGCCCACGAACTCGGGATGGCCACCATTTTATGGTGTTATCTGCGCAATTCGGCCTTTAAAACGGCCGAAGGCGACAAACACGCGGCGGCCGATCTGACCGGTCAGGCCAATCATCTCGGCGTAACCATTCAGGCCGACATCATCAAACAAAAATTGCCGACCACCAACGGCGGTTACAAGGTCCTCAATATGGAGAGCAGTTACGGCAAAACCGATCCGAAGATTTACTCCGATCTGACTTCGGACCACCCGATCGATCTGGTCCGCTATCAGGTGGCCAACTGTTATATGGGACGCTGCGGTCTGATCAATTCCGGCGGCGAATCAAAAGGCGCGGGCGATCTGGCGGCCGCCGTTCGAACCGCCGTCATCAATAAACGCGGTGGCGGAATGGGTCTCATCTCGGGACGAAAAGCCTTTCAGCGTCCGACCGCCGAAGGCGTCGAACTGCTCAACGCGATTCAGGACGTTTACCTGACCGAGGAAGTTACGGTCGCGTAGCGATTTTGGATTTTAGATTTCGGATTTCGGATTTGCAATTTTTTGCCCGGGATTCCGGTTTAAAAAGGCAACTTGGCGGTTGCCTTTTTGTTTCTTAGATATTCGAAGGACCTACCCCTTATTTCGAAAATTTGTCAGAATAAAGCACCTGTCGGTGTTCTTTATTTTATAGATCGGAGTTTTAATTCTTTCCGGAAAAACAAACAAATGTCTTTGGAAAAAGGTTTTCGGATCGGAAAATATGAGATCCAAAAACTGCTCGGAACGGGCGGAATGGGGGAGGTTTATCTGGCCGAAGACGCGGAATTGGGCCGACCGGTGGCGATAAAATTCCTCTCCTCCGAATTCGAAAGAGACCCCAAACTGCTGAATCGTTTCCGGCAGGAGGTCCGTTCGGTCTCGGCCCTCAATCATCCACATATTCTCACGGTTCACGAATTCGGACATCTGGATGTGGAGGGCGAACGGCCGCTCCATTATTTCGTCTCCGAGTTTGTGGACGGCCAAACGCTTCGCACTTTCCTCGAAGAGGAAAAAGTAACTCTCGACCGAGTTCTGGAGATCGCCACGCAGATCGCTTCGGCGCTGGTCGCCGCGCACGAAGCCGGGATCATCCACCGCGACATCAAGCCTGAGAACATCATGATCCGGCGCGACGGTTACGTGAAGATCCTCGATTTCGGTCTGGCCAAATCGATCGAGAGCGACCGCAACGGAGTTGATCTGGAGGCCAAAACGCTGGTCAACACCAACCCCGGCACCGTCATGGGCACGGTCAATTACATGTCGCCCGAGCAGGCTCGGGGCGAACGGGTCGATGCGCGCACCGATATCTGGAGCCTCGGCGTACTGCTGTTCGAGATGATCACCGGAGAAGTCCCTTTCGGCGGAGAGACGACCAGCCACCGGATCGTCTCGATTCTGGAAAAAGAACCGCCTCCGCTTTCGGCCTTTGTCGGAGACGTTCCCGAATTGCTCCAGATCATTATTGACGAGACGCTCATCAAAGACCGCGAAGAGAGATGCCAGACGGCCCGCGAACTGCTCGGCAAACTGAAGCGGCTGAGGCAAAAGATAGACACCCAGACCGAACTCGAACGCTCAATCGAGCCGGGCATTCGCCGGAGCACCGACGGACGAGGCGGCGGTTCCACGCCAAAAAGGCCGCAGATGACCGTGGCCGACGCTCATCGAACGGCCGCGACCGGCGAATTTGAAAATACTACCGGAAACATCTCCAGCGCGGAATACATCGTCAATCAGATCCGCCAAAATAAACGCGGAACCCTTATCGCCGCGATCGTCGGGGTTCTCATCCTCTCCGGTTTGGCGTTTGCGGCTTACAGATTTTTTTACTCAACACGGTCCCGGAGCGAGGAAAACAGGGACCCGCTCAAATTGACGAAACTCACCAACAACGGTCGATCGCTTTCGCCCGTCATCTCGCCCGACGGAAAAACGGTCGTTTTTCTTCAGGAGGATTCGGACGGTTTGAGCCTCAGACTCCGGCAGGTGGCGACCGGTTCGTTCATCGAACTGATCCCGGATTTCAAAGGATATTTTCTCGGCGCGACCTTTTCGCCCGACGGCAACGATCTGTATTACGTGGCCGGCGATGAGGGCAAGATCGTCAAATCGCTCTACAAGATCTCGACCCTCGGCGGCGATACCCAAAAGATCCTGGATGACGTGGACAGTTCGGTCAGCTTTTCGCCCGACGGTAAAAAGATCGTTTTCCTGCGCATCTACCCGAAAGAAGAACAAAGGGTTTTGATCACGGCCGGGGCGGACGGCACCAATGAGGAGCGCGTTCTCAGCCGGGATTTCAACACGGCGATAAGAAGTGCGGTCTGGTCGCCGGACGGAAAGACGATCGCCTATGCGCTCTACGGGCAGGATGAAAAGGGCTATTACGTTCATATCGAGGCGCTTGATCTGGAGACAAAAGCCGAAAGCCGCGTGACGGCCGACCGATGGCGCAACATTCCCTCGATCTGCTGGCTCCCGGACAGCCGCGGATTGTTGATCGCGGCGCGCGATTTCGCCTCCGTTCCGGGCAGTCCGAACCAGATCTGGAAAATTCCTTTTCCCAAGGGCGAGACCGTCAAGATCACCAATGATCTGAACGATTACAATGATATAAGCATCGATCAAAATGGGCGGAATCTGGTCACTCAGGTGGTCAACATAGCCGCCAGCCTGTGGGCGGCGCCGGTGAATAAAACCGGCGAGGCCAAAGAGATAACCCCGAAGAGTCTTTCGAACAATATGCTTTCCTGGACGCCCGGAGGAAAGATCCTCTATACCAGCCGGGAGGGCGGCAACAACGATCTGTGGGAGATCAAACCCGACGGTTCGGAAAAAAAGCAATTGACCTTTGATGACGCTTTTGAATCCCGCACCGCGCCGACCGCCGACGGCAAATACATCATCTACGAGACGAACAAAAGCGTCGGCTGGAGCATCTGGCGGATGAATTCCGACGGAAGCGATCAGGTCGAACTCCAGAGGAACATCGGAAATTCGTCCCCCGAAGTAACCCCCGATTCGCGCCTCGTCATTTTTTCAAAAAATGACATGTCGCTCTGGAAAATGCCGGTCGGCGGCGGGGAACCGGAAAAAATTCTGGAGGATCGCGTCTTTGCGCACGAGATCTCGCCCGACGGCCGGTATCTGGCCTATCTGACGCGGGCCGACGACCTCGACGCTCCGCTCCGGATAAAAATCGTCTCGTTCGGAGACGACGCCGATGTCAGCCAAAACGTTAAAGTCATAGATGTGCCGACCGGAAGCGAGATCTTCAAATGGTCGCCCGACGGCAAAGGCATCGATTTTATCAGGACCAAAGATGAGGTCTCGAACATCTGGCGAATCCCTTTGACGGGCGGCGAGCCGAAGCAGATAACCGTATGGGATCTGAAGCGCATCACCGGATTTGCCTGGTCGCCCGACGGCCGCCAGATCGCCCTCTCAAGAGGCGAATCGACCTCGGATCTGGTCTTGCTGGAGAATTTTTAGGGCGTTGATAAATGGTGATAAGTGATAGGTGATGGGTGATGGGAAGGAAATTGCAAATTATGAATTACGAACTAAAATTATGAATTACGAAATAAGAATTAAAAATTCAACCCTCAAAACTCACCCATCACCCATCACCCATCACCCATCACGGTTTTAAAGCTATGCCGAAATTCAGTCCGATAACTCTGGGGAAACGCCTGACCAAGATCGAAACGGGCGGTTTCGTGCTGACCGAAACAAAGCATCGCCCGAACCTTCAACTCAACCCGCACAGCCACCGGAACGCCAATCTGGTCTGCGTCCTGAGAGGATCTTTTGTCGAAATCATCGGCCGTCGGCAATTCGAATGCACGGCTCACAGCCTTTTGCTGAAACCGGCCGGAGAGACCCATTCGAACCTGTATCACCGGACGGGAGCCCATTGTCTGATCATCGAGATCCTGCCCGAACTGATGAGCGAAAACAGAAATCTGCCCGAGATCCTGAGGGACGTCAAATTTCTTCAAACGGTGGAGAGTTTCGATATCATCCGGCGGATCTATCGCGAATTCGGAATCGCCGACGATCTTTCCGAAATGTCGGTCGAGGGGCTGGCGCTGGAACTTTTGACACAGTTCACGCGGCAAACCGAAAAAAAGGTTGAGCCGGTCAAACCCCTCTGGCTGGCTCACGCCCGGGATTACATTCACGCCAATTTCAACGAACAGATGAGCCTGACTTCGGTGGCCGAAGCGGTCGGCATCCACGCCTCGCATCTGGCCCGGGTCTTTCGCCGCAAATATCACTGTTCGGTCGGCGACTACATCCGGCGGCTCAGGCTCGAATTCGCGGCCGACCAACTTGTCAAAACCGACCGGCCGCTGGCCGAAATCTCCGCTCAGGCCGGATTTTACGATCAGAGTCATTTTACCCGCGAGTTCAAACTGCACGTCGGCGTTACTCCGACCGAATACCGCTCCGATAAAAACTGAATGCCCCATCCGCCCGCGATTTCCGATCCTCCTCATTTCGGCGCGATCGTTCGGGAATGGCCGACGACGATCAAAATTTTTCCCGGAAATCGCATTTTTTACCGGAGCGATGCACTCTTGATACAAATAGGCAACGAATTTACAAGACCTCATCTTCCGTCGACCGCTATTATAAAAACTCCGCTATTTATCAACCTCCGGCAACCCACTTTATCAGGTTCGGCCGGAAATTTTTTTGAAGGGGATTTATAAAATGTTTTTATCAAAGAATGCCGGAGTTCTGTTGTTTTCGGCGATCATCGCTTTGACCTTAGCAATAACGACGTCCGCCCAGATCAGGGGAGAAATTGATGTTCGCGGAACCATCGAGAAACTCAATTCGGACGACCCAGCCGGACGAGGTCTGGCCGCCTGTCTCCTCGGCGAAGCGCGCGCCGCCGAATCCATTCCTGATCTGATCGAATCGCTCGGCGACAACGAGCCGATCGATCAGGTCGCCTGCGGCGCGCGCGGAAGATTCGCCCGTTACGAACCGGCCCGGTCCTCCTCGCCGGGAACGGAGGCCGCCCGGTCGCTCGGCGCGATCGGCGCCGAAGCCTTCGCCCCCCTGATCGAAGTTCTCCGCAGCAAGAACGCACACGCCCGGGAAAATGCGGTTTTTGCCCTCGGCATCATTCACGATAAACGCGCGCTCAAACCTTTGCTCTCGGTCTTCAAAGACAGATCCCCGCAGGTCCGGCAAAAAACCGTTTGGGCGCTGGTGGCCCTCAAAGAACAGGATGATACCGTCCTGCCACTGATCGACGCCTTGTTTGACGAAAATTCCGGCGTTCGCCAAAGAGCCGCCTGGGCCCTGGGAATAGTCCGCGACGAGAGAGCCGTCAAGCCTCTGATCCTGGCGGCTCAGGACGAGGTTCCCTCGGTTCGCGAAAGAGCCGTCTGGGCGCTCGGCGTTTACCGGGATGAAAGAGCCGTCCGGCCTTTGATCGCCGCTTTGCGGGATGAAGATCCGGTCGTCCGGGAAAAAGCCGCCTGGGGTTTGGGAACGAAGCGGGCCGGAAACGCCGTCGAAGGCCTGATCGAGGCTCTGCAGGACGAAAGCGCCGGAGTCCGCGAACGGGCGGCCTGGTCTCTCGGAATAATCAAGGACGAGAGGGCGCTGGAGGCATTGTCGGCCGCGACCCGCGACAAAGATCCGAAGGTCCGCAAACACGCCTCCAAAGCGATCGATTTGATCAGACGGCAACAAAAGATCAAATATTAGTAAATGGATATTAAGAGTTCGTACGTTTTGAGAAACCGTTTGTTTTCACCTTCAGATCGGCCGCCGAATCCGATCAAAGGGCGGCCCCGCAGACAACTCCGGGCGGTCGTTTTGTGCCTTTGCCTGTTTATTTTCAACGTCCAGAGTCCGGCTCAAAAACCGCCCGGCGGGAAAGACTGCCGCAATCTCGCCGCCAGATCGACCGGAACCCTGGTCATTAAAAACATCTCGGTCATCGACGGAACCGGTGCCCCGATCAAATCCGGGATGACGGTTGTCGTCAAAAACGGCCTGATAACCGAAATCGTCCCGGCCAAAAACTTCCGCCCCCCGGCCAAAGCCGAAATCATCAGCGGCGATGGCAAATATCTGATCCCCGGTCTGTGGGATATGCACGTCCATCTGAAGAATTCGACCGCCTCGGCCCTGCCGGTTTTTATCGCCAACGGCATCACGAGCGTCCGGGACATGGCCGGGGGTTTTGAAGAGCTCTCGGAAATGCGGCGGCGGGTCGAAGCCGGGGAGATCGCCGGGCCGAGGATCAGGTTTTCCGGCCCGGAGCTGGAAAGCCCGGAAAGCGTCGCCCGCGCCAAAGCGAGCGGCAAAAAGGAGAATTTCGACCTGACCCGGATCGTCGTCGCCAAACCGGAAGACGCCGAACCGGCCGTCAAACGCCTCAAGAAGATGGGTGTCGATTTCATCAAATTGCGCACCTGGCCCTCGCCCGAAACCTATTTCGCCATCATCAAGGCCGCCCGCGAGGCCGGCATGCAGATCGTCGGACACGCGCCCGAAAGCCTCGACCCGATCAAGGTCGCCGAAGCCGGACAGGCCAGCATCGAACACGGATTTTATCCTTATCCGCTCAGCAAATATTCCGAGGCCGAGCGCGAGGAGATCATCGAGGCTTTCGTCAAAAACCGCGTCGCCATAGTTCCGACTCTGGTCACCTGGAACGAACGGATATTTCCGCTCGATCGGGAAAAGGAGATCATCGCCGACAAAACCAACCGGATCGATTTCCGGCGCAAATACGTCGCGCCCGAACTGCTCGAATACTGGGCTTTTCAGATCAAAGACCGCAAGCCTTTGAGTTCGGAAAGTCTCAAGGGCTGGACCGGAGCGATCGACACAATGGCCGCCGACCTCGGCGTGATGTACCGGAAAGGCGTCCGCATCATGCCCGGAACGGATCTGGCCGGACCGCTTATTTTTCCCGGTTTCAGCCTCCACGACGAACTGGAACTGTTCGTCGCCAAGATCGGTATGACGCCGATGGAGACGCTCGAAAGCGCCACCCGCGTTCCGGCCGAATTCATGGGACTGGCGGACTGTCTGGGAACGATCGAAAAAGGCAAAATCGCCGATCTGGTTCTGCTCGACGCCGATCCGGTCGAGGACATCAAAAACACCCGACGGATCGCCGGGGTCATCAGGGGCGGAGAGTATTTTGACCGGGCGAAATTGAAAAAACTACTGCGGGAAACCGAACGGAGATCAAAGCCGGTCGCATCGAAGGAAAATTAGTTTCCCCGATTCAAAGGTTTCCGTAAAATGCGGTCCGGCCACTTTTCGCCAACCGGTTCTTGCCGTTCCGGCCGGATGTTTTATCGTGAAAATTTCAGGCTTATCTGAATCGGGGCGAAATCAAAAAAGCCCTCGAAGCCTACAAAAATTCCGACGACAAGAACAAGGATGTGGCGGGATTTATGGAAAGCACGGTCAACGCCATCGGCTACCGGTTTATTCGGTCGGGTGATCTCGAAAAGGCGCTCGAGGTTTTGCAACTCAACACCGAGTATTTTCCGAAAGCCTTCAACACCTGGGATTCGCTGGCGGAGGTTTACATGCTCAAGGGGAACAAGGATCTGGCCGTTCGTTATTACAAAAAATCGCTGGAATTAAACCCCGGAAACACCAATGCCGTCAACCAGATCAAAAAACTGGAAAGCGGCCAATGAAAGGTTTATGAGATTCATCGCGGTTCTATTTTCGGCCATCGCTCATCTGGCCCTGCTGCAAAGCTGTTCGGCTCAAGGCCCGACCGTTTCCGACTCCGGTTACCGGATCGCCGGGGAAAAGGATTCAACGGTTCTGCCCTTTGAATTGGTCGATAACCGCCAGCTCATCAAGGTCAAAATAAACGGACGGGGTCCCTTTACTTTCGGTCTGGACACGGGCGGCGGCAATCTGGTAACGCCCGAACTGGCCAAACAATTGGGTTTGAAACTGACGGACGGGTTTCAAATCGGCGGCGCTGGAGAAAAACGGGTTCCGGCCTGGCGAACGAGGGTCGAGAGGGTCGAGGTCGGCGAAATCACGGCTACGAATCAGAGTTTTCTGGTGATCTCGCTCAAAGACATTCAAAAAGCCATCGGTTTCAAGGAGTTCGACGGTTTGCTCGGACACGAATTGTTCCGATCACTGACGACGAGGATCGATTTCGAAAAACGGGAGATGACCTTTACCGATCCCGAAAAATTCCGGTACCAGGGCGAGGGCGAGATCATCCCTTTTCGCCTGAGCGGACAAATTCCGCAGATCGAAGGCGAGATCGACGGGATCGGCGGGAAAATCGTGATCGACACCGGCGACCGATCTTCTCTGACGCTTTTCGTTCCGTTTTATCAGGAAAATCCGATCCGACAAAAATATCCCGACCGGATCAAAGCCGTGACGGGCTGGGGAATCGGCGGGCCGATTCCTTCGGAGATGTTTCGCCTGAAACGTCTCGGTTTCGGAGAAATCGTCCTCACCGATGTCGTCGCCCGCCTGCCTTTGGTAACCAGCGGGGCGTTTGTCCGCTCCGATTCGATCGCCAGCATCGGTTCGGGTCTTTTGAAAAGATTCAACGTCGTTTTCGATTACAAAAGAAATAGGATGATTCTGGAAAAGAACAGGAATTTTAATTATCGGGATGATTTTGAAAATTATATTTTGAAAGAATCGGCCGGAGAAATTTAGAGCTGATTTTAAAACCGAATGATAAAACCCCCCTTGAAAAAACCGACCCCGGAAGCGATCCCGTCCAAATACATCCACGGAACCGAACCGCGCGAACAGCAGAGGCTTTCTCTGCTCAACCGGATCCTCAACCGGGCGTCTTTAAGCGAAATGAATCTGACAGGCGGCGAAAAGATTCTGGATGTCGGCAGTGGTCTCGGACAATTTACCCGTTTGCTGGCCCGCACCGCCGGAAAAAAGGGGCGGGTCATCGGGATCGAACGCGATCTGCGGCAACTGGCCGAAGCCGAAAGACAGGCGCTATCGGACGGCGAAGAGGATCTGGTCGAATTTCGTCAGGGCGATGCGCTCGATTTGCCGCTCGCAGATGACGAATGGGAAAACTTTGACGTGGCTCACGCGCGCTTTGTCCTCGAACATATCGCCGATCCTCTGGCGGTCGTCCGGGAAATGGTCCGGGCGGTGCGACCCGGCGGGCGAATCATTCTCGAAGACGACAATCACGATTCGATGCGCCTTTACCCCGATCTGCCTGAGTTCGAAGCGCTCTGGCGGGCTTATATGCGCTCTTTCGAAGTTTTGGGAAACGATCCTCTGATCGGTCATAAACTGGTCGCCCTGCTCCATCAGGCGGGCGCCCGACCAATCAGAAACACCTGGATATTTTTCGGCAGTTGCGCGGGAGAAAAAAATTTCGGCCATTACATCGAAAATCTGCTCGGGGTGATCGAAACCGCCCGAAAAACGATCATCGAAGAAAAACTGCTGACCGAAAAAGAATACCGCGACAAAATTGCCGCGGTCGAAAATTGGAGTCGCCGTCCCGACGCCGCCATCTGGTTCTCGCTCTCCTGGGCCGAAGGGGGAAAAATCTTGTGATTTCGAAATTCGGATTTGGGATTTCGGATCAGTTTGGAATAGTAATGAAGAAAGATAAATTGCAAGAAATCCGAATTCCGAAATCGAATCACTCCAAGACCGCCTCCCAGCCGACCGGATCGCCGACCGAGATTCGTCCGTCATCGAGAATTTCGCCGAAAACGCCGCCGTTCCAGTTCGGTTTGAGAGCGTTCTTCAAACCCGGAAGTTTTTCGTCCATAGCGATGCAGGGTTTGGTTTCGCCTCTGATCAACAGGCGGCAAACAGAACCGATCTTCAGGATTTTCCCGCGCGTTTCCATCAGGCGGATGCCGCCGACCAGCAGGTTGGCGCGGCGCGTTTCGGGCGGCAGATCGCTACCGAGTTCCCTCATCACCTCCGCCCAGGTCTCCTCTTCGATGATCGTCACCTGTCTTCTTCCGCCCTGATTGATGTTTCCGATTATCCCGCGTCCGGCTACAAGATCAGCCGATTCGCGTGAGGTCATCGGCCCTCCCCATTCGGTTTTGGTCCAGATTGCTTTTAATTGTCCGCTCAAACTTTTCTCGGCCTCCTCAAACTTTTGCTTTTATTGTTTTACAACAATTCCCCTCCGGGGGTTTAACTTTTTTTCAACCCGTCGAATGTCTTCATTTGCCGAGCTTTTCCTCGGTTAATTTTCGCCTTTTGAAAAAAAAATTACTTTTTTGAATCTGATCGCGACCGCCCGGCGAAACCAAAAACAAAGGGAAAGATTTCCTCCGGGAAAATCCTGACGAAAAAAGGGTTCGGATGAAAGCCGACCTTCGATCAAACCGCTTCGCGGATCGTTCGGACAAACGGGGAAAGATTGCCTTTCAAAACAACCAAAACACAAAAAAGGAGTGAACAAGGGTAGCTATGAAAAAAATATTATTATCGTTCTTCGGGTTGGCATTAACCATCGGTTTGGGAATCGGCACGGCTTCGGCCCAGAAAATGGCTTCCGACACGGTCATGGTCGGCGGCGAAGCGATGCTCAAAACCAAGAACATCGTTGAAAACGCGGTTAATTCAAAAGATCACACGACATTGGTGGCGGCCGTCAAAGCCGCGGGTCTGGTCGACACATTAGCCGGCAAAGGGCCTTTCACGGTCTTTGCACCGACCAATGACGCTTTTGAGAATCTTCCCAAAGGAACGGTCGAAAGCCTGCTCAAACCGGAAAATAAGGCGACTCTGACCAAGATTCTGACCTACCACGTCGTCGCCGGAAATTACGACGCCCAATCGATCATCAAGGCCATCAAAAAAGGCGGCGGCAAAGCCACTTTGAAAACCGTCAGCGGCGGCACCTTAACGGCCATGATGAACGGCGATATGAACGTCGTCGTTATGGACGAAAAGGGCAACACGGCCAACATCTCGACCTATGACGTCAAACAATCAAACGGCGTCATTCACGTCATTGATGCAGTTCTCCTGCCGAACTAAAGCAAGTGAGCGGTAAGCGGTGAGCAGTTTTTTCGCTCAAAAACCTCCGCTTACAAATCAAAGGAGAAAAGCCGCGAGAAAGAACTCGCGGCTTTTCTTTCTGCTCCCTGCTCATTGCTTACCGATCACTGCTCACTGCTCACTTCTTCATCATATCCATCGAATAGCTCTTATAGATCGTTTCGATCCAGGCGTCCGTATTGATAAAACCGGAGCCCGCCTCTTTATATTGATCGGAGAAGCCGGTCTTTTTGATCTCGTCGAGCGACTTGCCTTCTTTCATCTGTTTGCGGACGATAAGCGTCGTGTCGATCAGCATCTGATGATAGTTTTTGAGATCATCGATGGTCGAAACCGCGCCGTGGCCGGGAATCAGTTTGGCGTCCGAAGGGATCATCTGGATCAGTTCGCCGATGTTGCGAACGAGGCCTTCGACGCTTCCGCCGCTCTCAAGATCGACGAACGGGAAACGCCCGACGAAGAAATCGTCGCCGAGATGAACGACGTTCGAGCCGGTAAAGAAGATGACCGTGTCGCCGTCGGTGTGTCCGTGTTCGAAATGCACCGCCCGGATCTCCTCGCCGTTGAAATAAACCGAAAGACCTTCGTTGTAGGTGATCATCGGCAGACCGACCTTGGCCGTCGGGGTTCTGGCTTGACCGCGAAACATGGTCGTGTTCAAAAGGCGGTCGCGGACGTTTTTATGAGCGATGATGATCGCGTCCTGACCGAAGATCTCGTTGCCGCCCGTGTGGTCCCCGTGCCAGTGCGTGTTAAAGACGAATTTGGGTTTGTCGCTTCCGAGTTTTTTCAATTCGGCCTTGATCTTATCGGCTATGTCGGCAAACTGCGTGTCGATCGTCAAAAGTCCGTCGGTCCCGTAAGAAACGCCGATGTTGCCGCCGCGCCCGAACAATGCGTAAACATTGCCGGCCACTTTCTCGGTTCGGAAATTATCCTGTTTTTCGTTAGAGTGATTTCCTTTGATCAGCGATACATGGGCCAGAGCGGTCGATACAAAAAGACACCAAAGCGCAATTACAGACAAAAGTTTTCGCATATTTTCTCCTCAAATTTAAGTTTTTCTTTCAGAATAACACGCCCCTCCAAAACAATCTAAATAAAAGCGAAAAAACAGTGAATCCTTTTCCGGGGCGGTTTCGAAGAATAGAATCGTAGATTTTCCCAACCAACTTTTTAAAGTTAAGGAGATAATTGAAAATGAAAAAATTACTGTTTGTACTGGTTTTGAGTTTTACGGCTTTGGTCGGAGCCAATACCGCTTTCGGTCAAACGGCGGAAAAACAGGAAAAATCGCTTTATCAGAGGCTCGGCGGTTACGATGCGCTGGCCGCCGTTTCGGATGATTTCATCATGCGTCTGGGCAAAAGCAAAATTCTCGGCAGATTTGTCGTCGGTCTGAGCAACGATTCCAAGATGAAGCTTCGCCAGCATTTCGTCGAGTTTCTCTGCAACGCCACCGGCGGTTCGTGCGTTTATACGGGCCGCGATATGAAAACCGTTCACACCGGCCTCGGCATCAACGAAGAGGATTGGGAGGAAAGCGTCAAACTTTTGAACGAAACGCTCGACAAATTCAAGGTCCCCGAAAAGGAGAGAACCGAGGTCCTGGCGGCCGTCAGCAGTTTAAAGGAGCAGATCGTCGAGAAAAAATAAAACTCCGGCCGTGGCGGATAAGATTTCCCGGCGCGGTTCGTGAGCCCAATTCCGTCGAGGTTCTGAAATGCCGCCTGTTCGCCCGGCCTTTGCGGGCGTTTAAATAGATCGACTGTCAATTGTTCGCTGATTGCCGGAAGGTAACTCTCTACCGACCGGAAAAGTAGATAATTGACAGTTGATCGTTTGGATTCTCTAATTCTCGGATTTTTTCGGGTTCTCAGACGGCTTTTCAATTTGCCACGTAACGCTCAACAAAGTCTTGGATTTGTTATCTGGACCGGGGTTGATCGGCTCAGACAGAAAATCGTAACAGGTATTTTTCCGCATCAAAATCATCCGTCTTGCGGTTTTTCAAAATAAACAAAATCGCCTCCCGGTAAGTCTGCGCGTCAGGCTTGCCGGTAAAACAGGGAGTTTCCGTTTCGGACAGGCTGAGATAGCTGACCAGACAACTCAAAAGCATCCACAGGAGAATCTCCTCTTCGGTGCCGATCGGATTATGCCGACAGATAATCTCCCGGTCTTCTTCGATCCCCCGGCAGATCCGAGCCAATTCCCGCTCGCTGATTTTGACACTCATTTTTTTATTAAAACATAAATGCATGTTTTCCACACAGGTGAACTAAAATAAGACATTTGTTTAGCACTGATACAAAACGTTGTATGTTTTGAGGACACTCTAATAAATTCTGTTAAAAAGTTTAAAAAAACCGCAAACATCTTATTTTTCTTAGTTTTCAAAAACTTTTCTCCCAATTTGCGTTTTTGGCACAAGGTTTGCTCAATACGTTTGCACGGAAGAGATTCCCAAGTTGAATCAAACGAGTATCAAAGTTCGGAAGGCTTTTTAAGTTTAGGAAAACTTTGAGCGAGGGTAGAACGAGCAGGGGCAGGTTTTTTTAGTTCTTTATACATAACAGTTTTCAAACGGATAAATTTTATAGGCGAAATTTTGAAGTTTTGTAAAGGGGTCTTTAGAGGGAAAATTGGCTTATTAGGCAAACTCTTCAAATGTGGGCATGAAGAGATAAGTCGGTTTTTCGCTTTGGGGAAGACAGCGTGTTGATTTTGTCAACGCGCAGGGCTCCGGTAGGAGTTTTCGGTGAATCGTGAGATTTGCCGGAAGTGAAGCCGGAAAAACAATGAAAATGTAATCTTTTTCATTATTCTTTCTAAATTTGAAAAGCAAAGCTTTTTTTGGCAAGTTCATATTTTGTGAATAGATGACTCAAGCATCTTAATAAAATATTAGCCGTTTCGTTTTTGAGCTTCGTTTTTCAAAGATTAAGCCGAAATCCTGGAAACCGGATTTCGGCTTTTTTTTCTTTCCGACCAGTCCTTTTAATCGACGCCGATTTCCTCGTACATCAAATAATGAGAAGCCTCCATCCCGCATTTCTCGTAAACCCTTTGCGCTTTTGTGTTTTCCTTTTCGACGTAAAGACGGAAACCGCAAACGTCACCCTGTTCCGCCGCTCTTTCCCGGACGAAATCGTAAAGCCGGACGTAGATTCTCCGGCCCCGGGCTTCGGGCAAAATGTAAACGCTCTGTATCCACCAAAACCAGCCGTTGCGCCAATCGCTCCATTCAAAAGTGATCATCAGCCCGCCGACTATTCGGCCGGACGTTTCGGCGACGACGTAAAAACCCTTTTTTTCATCCTCAAAAACAGCTTCCACACCGGCATTTAACACGGACGTTTCCAGACGCTTCCCCTCAGTTTCCAAAGCCATCGCCTGATTAAAATCGACCAGAGCCGGAGCATCTCCTCTACCGGCGATTCTGATCAAAATCTCTTCGCTCATCTCAAATCACCTCTTGCTATTCCGTTTTCGACGGACGTTTCCTTGACGCCGAACGGGTTTGCCCTCTATTTTAAAATGTTTGCCCAACGAGTTAAAAAATCTTATGAAACTTCGCATACTTTATCACGGAAACTGCTTTGACGGCGTTTCGTCCGCCGCTATCTTTACCAAATTTTATCACGCCAAAATCCATCCGGAAGCGGAAATCGCCTACACCCCGACGATGCATCGGGCCGGCAACGCTTTCGACAAGGAACAGTTCGACGGCGATGAAAACGCCATCGTCGATTTCAAATACTGCGCCGACGAACGGCTGACCTGGTGGTTCGATCATCATCAGTCGGCGTTTTTGTCCGCCGAGGACGAGGCGCATTTCCGGGCCGACCGCTCGGGCAAAAAATTTCTGGACACGACCAGCAAATCCTGCGCGGAATTCATCGCCCGCATCGCCCGGGAAAAATACGGTTTTGCCGATCCTTCGCTCGACGAACTGATCGAATGGGCGCATATCATCGACGGCGCTCTTTATGAATCGCCCGCCCAATGCGTCGAGCTTCGTTCGTCGGCGCTGAAACTGATGCAGGTTATCGAAGGCGAAAAAGATCCTTCATTTGTCGAGAAGATCATCCGCGATCTGACCCAAAAATCGCTGGACGAAATCCTGGAGAGCGAGGAAATCCAGACCAGACTCAAACCGATCCTCGATCAACATTGGGCGATGGTCGATCTGATCAAGGAGAAATCCGAATACAGCCGCGGAGTCGTCACCTTCGATCTGACCGACCGCCGGGTGGACGGTTACAACAAATTCATCCCCTATTATTTTTATCCCGAAACGACCTATAACGTATCGCTCACCCGGAGCGATTTTCGCACCAAGATATCGGTCGGCTCAAACCCCTGGGCGCCGCGCCCGCGTCGGCATAACATCGCCGAGATCTGCGAACGCTACGGCGGCGGCGGTCACGCCGTGGTCGGAGCCGTTTCGCTCGCTCCGGAAGAACTCGAAAAGGGCAAACGTTTTATGCGAGAGATAGTTGAAGAACTTCAGTTCGAAGAATAGCTCGATAAAAAGCGGCAAATCCTGATTTGAGTTGCTCCCCAAACGGCGCTTACAAGTCATCGGAGACCAAACCGACGATTTGCTCCAGACCTTTGGTCATCGAAAATTTATCGAACTGCGCCTGACGCCGGTCGAGCAGACGATGGAGCCTTTCGATTATGGTTTGATGGAGTTCGGCGAACCTCGGGTGTGCTTCCAGTTTCGCCAAAATGCGTCCGACCGTCTCCAGTATGCTTGCCGCAAAGAGATTGGGATCGACCTCTTCTTCCATCGAAATCCGCCCGTCCTGATAGGCAAAGGTGGGCGAATCCGGGCGAAGGTAGGGAAAATCCCTGAAAATCTCGCCCCGCACTTTGTCAAAGATCCAGGAAAAATTGAGTTTCTCCCGTTCCAGACAATCCTCAATCGTCCGCAGGATCTCGCCCGACGACTCCAAAAGCTCATTCCATTCCTGTTCGCGAGCGGCCGCTTTTCTTTCAAATCTCCGCTTAAAGGAAAAGGGCAGACTCGGCAACCCGAGTTTTTCTTTAAGCGACATCGCCTTTTGTGGTAAAGATTCCGTTTTTTCCGGTTCGGGCTCCGGAGTGGCGCTCTCTTCCGCCAAAGAATCGGAATCTGAAGCCGATTCCGATTCCGTCGCCGGAGCGGGGTTTTCGGGAAGCGGTTCCGGTTCCGAAGGCGACGGCGGATCGGCAATCTTCAGATCCTCCTCTGCGGGTTTCACATCCGCCTCGGGTGGTTTTTCATAGCCCGGGATCGCTTTTTTGACGACCGGTTCCCTGACCGCCTGATAAACGTCAATGACTCCGCCCGGCTCACCCGCTCGTATCAGCAGGTTTTTCAAAACATCCTCACCGGCCGAGATTCGTCCGGCGATGCGGTCGTTTTCGCGCGATTCCAAAGTGTTTTCCTCGGTCAGAAAAATTTCAGCCTCGTAGCCTTTCGTCACAAACCGAACCAAGCCGACGAATTTTTTCCGCCGCAGATATTTGAGCAGGGCGGAAAGGCTGACGTATGAAGTATCTAAATTCTTGTGGAGCGGACGTGTTTTCATTGTTCTAAACAGGTGGAATAATTTGCTTTACAGCGATCATATCAAAACCATTTTCCAGCACTTTTCTATACCGTGTTCGTCCGTTTTGATGCAAAAAACTTTAATTTTGTAAACTTTTCGTTGCAATTGTCGTCATTTTCGTTCAAAATTCGCAAACATAAAGTATTAAAAACAACCTAAGTTTTTTAGTTATGAACTTTTTCGACACTTTTTTCAAGTTTTTTATAAAGCTTCGAAAAAGCGATCCGATGAGATTTTCTATCTGCGAATAAAAGCTTCGGTTATTTCGGTTTTCCCACAAGTAGCTTTCCATGACACGCAATTAAATTTGATTTTTTTGAACAAGACAAAACTATGAGCAAATCTTTATTTCGAAAAAAATCCATCGCCCAGATTCAGGCCGATGCCGAAAGCGGATTTTCCGACGCCGAAGGCGGGGAGACCCATCTGCGCCGCTCGCTCGGCACTTTTGACGTGACGATGCTCGGCATCGCCGCCATCATCGGCGCGGGCATTTTCGCCATGGTCGGTCAGGCCTCCTACGAAGGCGGTCCGGCGGTGGTTCTGCTTTTTATCTTCGCCGCCATCGCCTGCGGTTTTTCGGCGTTGTGCTACGCCGAATTCGCCGCCCGCATTCCGATCGCCGGTTCGGCCTACACCTACGCCTACGCCAGTTTCGGCGAACTTGCGGCGTGGATCATCGGCTGGGACCTGTTGGTCGAATACGCCATCGGCAACATCGCCGTGGCCATTTCGTGGAGCGACTATTTCACCCGGCTGATGACCTCTTACGGCATCAACATTCCGGCCTACTTCACGATGGATTTTCTGAGCGCGTCGCGCGGATTCGCCGAAAATAAAGAGGCGGTCGAAGCCGTCATCGGTCAGGGGCATTCCTTAAGTTCGCTGATGACCATGACGGGCGACCAGCTATCGCAGATCTCCGACAAACTCTCGCCTTCGGCCGTCGAAGCCTACGCCGCCTGGACGACCGCTCCGTCCATCGGCGGGATGCCGATCGTTCTCGACATTCCGGCGTTGGGGATCGTTTTTATCATCACGTTGCTGGTTTACATCGGCATCCGCGAATCAAAAACCGCTTCGAACATAATGGTTTTCCTCAAACTGGCGGTCATTTTTCTGGTCATCATCGTCGGGGCGTTCTTCGTCAAAACCGAGAATCTGAGCCCGTTCATGCCCAACGGTTTCGGCGGAGTGATGGCCGGCGTGGCGGCAGTTTTCTTCGCCTACATCGGTTTCGACGCGCTCTCGACGACGGCCGAGGAATGTAAAGAACCCTATAAGAATCTGCCGCGCGGGATGATCTATTCGCTTTTGATCTGCACGGTCCTTTACGTTACTCTGGCGCTCGTTCTGACCGGAATGGTCTCTTACACGAAACTCAACGTCGGCGACCCGCTGGCCTTCGTTTTCGGCCCGGAAGGCGTCAACATCCCCTGGATCTCGGCCATCGTCGCCGTCAGCGCGATCATCGCCATCGCCACGGTTCTGCTGGTCTTTCAGCTCGGCCAACCGCGACTCTGGATGGCGATGAGCCGCGACGGGCTGTTACCGAAGATCTTTTCTTCGATCCATCCCAGATTCCGGACGCCCTGGTTTTCGACCATTCTGACCGGTCTGCTGGTGGCCATTCCGGCGCTCTTTATGAATCTGTCGGAGGTAACCGATCTGGCCGTCATCGGAACGCTTTTCGCGTTCACGCTGGTCTGCGCCGGAGTGCTGGTCAAGGATGAGGAATTCGGACGAGAGAAGCGTTTTGTTCCCTACATCAATTCGCAGTTCATAATGCCGGCTTTATTCGTCATCGTCATCGGTCTGCTTTACTACTACAACCACGACGCGATGGTCAAATTCTTCACCGATTTCACCCCGGCCGAAGGCGAATCTCCGATCTGGGGCTTTCTTCATAAACTGCCCTATTTTATCTTTGCCCTGTTCTCTGTGCTGATGGTCGGTCTGTCGTTCGTCAAAAGATTTTCGCTGATCCCGGTCCTCGGAGTCATGTTCTGCACCTATCTGATGACCGAACTCGGCATCCTCAACTGGATCAGATTCGGCGTCTGGCTGATCTTCGGCCTGATCGTTTATTTCCTTTACAGCTACAATCACAGCAAACTTCATAACCGCGAAGAGGTGGTGGCGGAAGCGGAACCGGAATAGCTTTTTGTGATAGGTGATAGGTGATGGGTGATAGGTGAATTTATTCCGATCCCATCACCTATCACCCATTACCCATCACCTCTTTCTTTACAAATCTTTACGAATTTCCCAAAACCAAAACCCCGCGCCAAACGTCTAATCAGGCGGAACTTTCCAATCTTAATTTTTAGGAGTGAATCTCGATGAAAATCAGAATCGTATTAACGGCGGTTTTCTGTCTGCTTTTGGGCGTCATGGCAGTTTCCGCGCAGGAGAAAAAAGCAAATTTTGCGGGCAATTGGGAACTCGATACGGCCAAAAGCAAATTACCGGAAATGATGCGGATCGAGTCGATGACGATGAACGTATCGCAAACCGATACGGAATTGACGGTTGAAACCAAGACCAAGCGGGCCGAGCGACCGGAAGGCGCGGGCAACGGCGGCGGAATGCGCGGCGGCGGTGGAGGCGGCGGACGCGGCATGGGACGCGGCGGCGGAATGATGGGCGGCGACAACTCTTTCACCTACACGCTCGACGGCAAAGAGACTTCGGCCGCGGCGGCCGGAGCGATGGGCGAAACCAAACTCAAAGCCAAGTTTGAAAAAGAGGGCAAACTGAAGCTCACCCAGACCCGCAGTTTCGAAACGCAGATGGGTTCGGTGAACGTAAAGATTGCGGACACCTGGGAATTACAGGATGACGGCAAGACTCTGAAGGTCGTCCGCGATATGGAAACGCCCCGAGGAACAATGACTTCGGAGATGTATTTCACCAAAAAAGAGTAGGAATTTCGAATTCTCGAACATTACCGAAAAACGAACTGAACCAATTTTCAGGACTCGTATCTGACGGATCAAAACGGATCTACTTCGATTTTTTTTCAAGTAATCCGCTTTGATCCGTCTCGCCTCTCAGGTCCGCCTCCCGGATCCGAAAAAACCCGCCCCGCTTCCTTATTGTCTTTACCGGTTCTGGGATAAAATGAAATCCATGAACCCGAAACCGGCAACCCCGAAAGACGCGGCATCCGTCATCCTGCTCAACCAAAATCTGAACAAAGTCCTCTGGGCGCAAAGAAACCCGAAGCTGAAATTCCTCGGCGGTTTTCACAGTTTTCCGGGCGGTAAGGTCGATCCGGACGACGATTCGGTCAAAGTTGACAATTGCGATGACAGGGAAACGGCCCGGCTGATCGCCTGCGCCGCCCGCGAGGTTTTCGAAGAGATCGGCGTTTTGCTGGCGCGGGGCGGCGAACGATTGACCAAAGGCCAGCGGGCCTCCTTGCACGACGATCTCATCTCGGGACGTTTCACTTTCTCGGAAATTCTGGAAACCTGGGGTTTGTCGATCGACGCCGACGATTTTACCTATACGGATTGCTGGACGACGCCCGAATTTTCTCCTCTCCGTTTCAAGACGCGTTTTTTTCTGGCCGTCTGTCCGCCCAAACAAAAGCCCTACGCGGCCATTGACGAACTGCGGAACATCGAATTCATCGAGCCCGCACAAGCCATCGAACTGTGGAGACGATCAAAGGCTCTGATGGCCCCGCCGGCTCTCCAATCGCTTCGCCGGTTGGTTCGATCAAAAGATCCCGAGACCGATCTCCTTTCAAAAGATCTTCCGGCAACAGACCAATCCGAAAACGCTAAAATCGACCATATCGAACTCAATTCCCGGCTCATCTGCCTGCCACTGCGGACCAAAACCCTTCCCCCGGCGACGCACACCAATTGTTTTATCGTCGGAAAGCGGGAATTCGTCGTCATCGACGCCGCCTCAAAAGAAACCCCGGAACAGGCGAAATTGTTCGCTCTGCTCGACAAACTGATCGAAGGCGGCGGACGTTGCCGGGCGATCATCGTCTCGCATCTGCACCCGGATCACTTCGGCGGCGAAACCGTTTTGCGGGAACATCTGCGGTCAAAACATCAAACCGATCCGCCGATCTCGGCTCATCGTCTGACGGCGGAGAGTTTACGGGGAAAGGTCGAGATCGAAAAGTTTATCGAAGACCAGGAGATTTTCGCTTTGCGGGACGAAAACGGCTCGGCATTTGATCTAAAAGCCCTCCACACGCCCGGACACGCCCGCGGGCATCTTTGTTTTTACGATGAGGAGTACGGATTTCTGCTTTCGTCGGACAACGTGGTCGGTTTGGGATCGGTTCTGATCGCGCCGCCCGAGGGCAATATGTCGGATTATCTCCGCTCGCTCGAAAAAATGCGCGACCTGCCCGGTCTGAATTTTCTCTGCGGTTCCCACGGCCCGGCCATCTCGGAGGCGAAGGGCAAAATCGAAGAATACATCTTTCACCGGCTCGAGCGCGAACGGCAGATCATCGAAGCGGTCGAAAGCGGAGCGCAAACGCCCGAAGAGGTCGCCCGGGCAGTTTATCAAAACCTCGATCCGCAACTTTTCTCTCTGGCGGTTGAATCCGTCCGGGCGCACCTTGCGAAAATCAGCCAGGAAGGTTATTTTAAGTCCGATTCTACAAAAAGTGTGAGGTATTCAAATCTATGAGCAATGTGCAAACCGTCAAGGCCATTTACGAGGCCTTCGGAAAGGGCGACGTGCCGTTCATTTTAAGCTGTCTGGATGAAAACGTCGATTGGGAAAAATGGGACGACAATTACGCCCAGCAGGCCGGTGTGCCTTATATGCGCCACATCAAAGGGCGCGACGGCGTGGTCAATTTTTTCGGCGAGGTGGCCAAACTCGGGGTCAAAGGGTTTGAGGTCCTGGCCATTATGGAAGGAGAAAACAAGATCGCCGTTCATTTTACGATCAGCACCGAAAATTTCGACGAAGACGAGATCCATCTCTGGACCTTTAACGACGAGGGAAAAATCACCGGGTTCCGACATTATCTGGACACGGCCAAACATATCGCCGTCGCCGAAAAGGTCAGAAGTTCAGCCGCCTCTTAAGACAAGGCGAAACGGAAAACGTCTTTTGACCGAAACCGTTTCGAAATTCGCCCGCCGACCGAGACTTTCGAGTTCCGGCGGGCGGAAGCTTTTTAAGATCGAAAGCGAACCGTCCTGTCGCACCAGCGGACTGATCCGGAAACCGGCGCAGAACATTTGATAAAGCGCATAGGCGAACGGATGCCGGTGAAGGTCGATGACGAAGATCCGGCGCGCGGCGACGCGTCCCATTTCTCCGAACACCCGGACGATCTCATCGTCGGTCAAATGGTGCGTAAAAAGCGAACAGATGGCGTAATCGAAAGAATCGTCGGCAAAAGGAAGTTCGAGCGCATCGCCCCGAATCGAATTTATCTCATCCATCTCGCTCGATTCTTCCAGAATGGCTTCGGCCGAACGGGCGTTCAGTTCCAACCCGCAAAGCGTCGCCCGGCGGTTCTGACGCCGGGCGAATCCGGCGATCACGCGCAGAAGTTCGCCCGATCCGGCCCCGACGTCCAAAACCGAAAATCGCCGCAGGTTTTCTTTTTCGATCTCGCGCAACAACGAAAGACGCAGAGCCCGCCGGTCGCCCGCCAGACGATTTATCAATCGAATGTCGCTCAAAAATCGCTCGTATTCCTCCGGCGTGTAATCGCCCGTATCGATCCTTTCGGGTTTGAGACTGCGGGATTCGAACATAGAAAAAGCATATCAAAATTCCTCAGCCGGAACCTCTTTTTTACAGCGCCGATTTTTTTTCATATCATTTTTGTTCGGGAATAATTTGCCCCTTTGAATGCAATTATTAAAAATGAACGAACTCAATGGTATGAAAAAGCATCTCGTTAGATAACTTCGAGGCTGATGTAAAAAGTTGGACAGTTTGAAATTATGAAAAAATTCTTATTTATCGGTTTATTTTTGGCTCTGGCGCTGATGGCGGTCGGAGAGGCGAGGGCGCAGTCGATCAGCGGTTCGATCGGTAAGGGATCGGTTACGCGCGGCGGAACCACCCGGGCCAATATCGTAATGGACATCCCCGCGGGTCTCCACGTCAACTCCCGTTACCCGAACAGCAAATACGCCATTCCGACGACCGTCGAGGTCAGCGCTTCGGGAGTAACCCTCGGCGGGGTCAGTTATCCTCGCGGCAAGAACCGCAAGTTCAGTTTTTCCGATGAAACGATCAACATCTACGAAGGCCGCGTCGTCTTCGGCTTCAACGTCACCGTTCCCAAAGGTTTTCGCGGACGCACCGTTCAGGTCCGCGCCAAAGTCCGCTATCAGGCCTGCACCGATGAGGTCTGCTACGCGCCGAAAACCAAGGAGATCACCCTGACGGCGAGAGTCAGGTAAATTTTGGATTGCCGATTTTGGATTTTGGATTTTTTGACCGGAAAATCAATCCGAAATCCAAATTCCCAAATCCCGGATCACATCCTTCCGATGACCGACAAAAGTCTTCCCGTTTTTCCGTATAATTTTTTTTCGCGGCGGTAGGAAAAGAACAGATCGACCCGTTCCATCGTGCAGAAAGGGGCTGTGGAAATGTTTTCCTCGGGAACTCCGATGCTTAACAATTGTTCTTTATTGGCCAGATGCAAGTCTATCAGCGCGTGGTCTTTACGAGTTTCGGAAAAAAGTTTTCCACCTGTGGAAAACTTTTCAACAAAAATATCAATGACCTCCTGCCCGACCTCGTAATTCCGTCCGCTGGCGGCCGGTCCGATGGCGCAGATCAGGTTCTCCGGTTTGCTTCCGAATTCGTTTTTCATCTTTTCAAAGGCTTTGAGGGCTATCGATTGAGAAGTTCCGCGCCAGCCGGCGTGAATCGAAGCGAAACTCCGCGTCTTCCGATCGCCGATCAAAACCGGAACGCAATCGGCGGTCTTGACGCCGACCAGCAGATCTTCCAGATTCGATACGAGAGCATCAAACTTCTCTTCGTCATTTTCCGCATCGCGCCGGGTCTTGACCAGTTTGACGCCGTCGCCGTGCACCTGCCAGGCCGTTGTCAAGGTGAACCGGTCGTCAAAAACGCTCAGAAAACGACGGCGGTTTTCGAAAATGTTGTGAGCCGGATCTTCGTCGAAACCGGCCAGATTCAAAGAATTTTCGGGAAAGTCGCTGACTCCGCCGAGTCTGGTCGAAAAACCGTTGGCGAAACCGTTTTCTTCCAGCGGGCGACAGACCAGAACCTTTACTCCGCCCTGTTCTCGCCAATAGAACCCGAAATTTGATAAAGTTTCTTCTGTCAAATCGAAAGACGGAGAACCGGAATCTGAACCTTTGCTGATGATCGTATCCATCGGAATAGACATAATTGAAGTTTACCGCATCCGCGAAACTATCGAAAGAACCCCGCGGTTCGTCGAACGCGTTTTTACGGCCGATGAAAGGGCTTACTGCGAAAAAAAAGGAATGGCGGCGGCTCAATCCTACGCCGCCCGTTTCGCCGCCAAAGAAGCCTGCCTGAAGGCCTTAAAGACCGGCTGGAGCGGCAAGATCGCCTGGCATGACATCGAGGTCCAATCGGACGGTTCCGGAGTTCCTAGTCTTTTGATCCGCAACGAAGCGAGAAAGTTTCTGGAGATCCTGGGAGCCAACCGGGTTCACCTGTCGATGTCCCACACGACCGACCACGCCATCGCTCAGGTTGTTTTTGAAAAAGTGGGTGGTGAGCAGTGATTTGGGATTTCTCCGGGGGTTACTGCTCGAACCACTCACATTTTCGCTCACCGCTTCCTGCTTACTGCTTTCTGCTCACTGCTTACTGTCTTCGATCCGCTCGCGTTCAGACGGCGCGATCCGCGAAGGGTCGGGTCGGTCGGGCGAAGTATGGAGGTGGATGATCTTCCAGTCCTTGCCGAATTTTTTGAAAACCAGAGTCATCCGGCCGGTGGCGGCTTCGGCCTGCGAGTCGAAATCCTGCGATTGTTTCCAGAGACAGGTGACCAGCGCGCCGGTCGAACCGAGCATCGTAACCCGCAGATCATTTATCTCCAGTTTGACCTTCGAGGCCTTCGGGTAACGGGCCTCCCGGTTTTTCCGATCCTGCTCCCATCCTCGCGTGACGGTTCCGTTGTTGTTAAAATACAAGGTATTTTCAGATTTCCAGTAAACATCCGTCACGCCGTCGACGCTGGAATTTTCGATTCCGCGGATCAGGTCTTCAAAACGTTCGCGAACGGCTTTCTCGTCGGCGTCGGTGGCGGCCGGTTTTTGACCGGAAATCGCCAAACCGGTAATTAAAATGATTACAAAGGTTAATGCAAATTTATTCATAATTTCAGTTCTCTTAAAAAAAGAAAATCGATCGACTAATTTTATATTCAAAAGCTTTAGTTGCAAAATAATTTGAAAGGGTTTTAAGAAAATCATGTCCAAGAAATTCAACTGTCCGGCGTGCGGTTCACCGATGGAATATGACGGCCAAACCACGCTTTTTCAAAACTGCGGTTCCTGCGGGGCGCCGATCGTCGTTCCGGCGGAAATCGTTCAGACGAGCAGAGATAATAAAATTGAATCGATGCTCAACATGCCCGCGCCCGAGGAGATCCCGACCGAAGAGGTGTTGGAGATCAAACAGCTTGCCAATCAGGGCCGGAAGATCGAGGCCATCAAACTTCACCGCGAGACCTTCGGCAGCGATCTGGCCGAAGCGAAACGGGCCGTCGAGGATATGACCTCCGGCGCAAACGCAAACCGACCGGACCAGACCGTCAGCGTTGATGCCAATGAAAGCCTTCGAATGGTCCGCAACGAGTTGAACGCCGGAAACAAGATCAACGCCATCAAAATTTTCCGCGAAACCTTCAACACCAGTTTGCGCGACGCCAAGGACGCCGTCGATGCGATGGAGATGGGCCACGAGATCGACATTAGCAAATTCCTTTAAAAACGGTGATAGGTGATAAGTGATGGGTGATGGGATAATTTCAAAATTCCCATCACCCATCACCTATCACCCATCACTGCTCCCTACACCATATCGTATTGCCCCTTCTCGCTTTCCGACTATTTGGAATAACACGCACTTTTGATAAATTCTTTTTAATCAATAAATATGGGGATTAAAACTCTTTGTCGGGCGAAACGGCTCCCGGTATAATTTTTGCGTGCAGAAAAAACAATTGTAGAAGAAATTCGACCAATTCTCTCTTCCCTAGAAGAAAAAGTAAAAATTAAGGAGAAAAGACTTATGCATTTAGGCAGGAAAACTCTTTGGGCATTTTTCTTTCTGATGCCCCTTTTGGTCTTGAATACGGGAAAGGTCTTCGCCAATGTCGTCGATGATACGACCGACGACGAAGTGCCGGAATACGCTCAACCGGTGGCGCGCGTCAGTTTTATCAAAGGAGACGCGCAAATCCGCCGCGCCGACAGCGAAGATTGGGAAAAACTGGTTAAAAATCTGCCGATCGTCGAGGGCGACGAGATCGCCACCGATGAACGGACGCGGGTCGAAATTCAGTTCGACACTTACAGATTTCTTCGGCTCGAAGAAAAATCTTTTTTCAAAATCACCACCTTGCGCGACGAAGGCGTGGCCGTCAGTTTGTCGCAGGGCTCACTCAGTTTGCGCGTCTTCCAATTTGACAGGGAAAACAGCTATTTCGAGATCGACGCGCCCAAGACGACCGTCGCCGTCCAACAGGCCGGAAACTACCGGATCAACGCCGGCGATCAGAATTACACCGTCGTCCACATCAACGTAACCGAAGGCGGAGAGGCGCGGATCTATTCGACCAATTCCGGTTTTTTGTTGCGGGACGGACGCAGTGCGCGGGTTTTCACCGAGGGCGAATACGCCGGCGAGTGGGATTTGGATGATGCCTCGCGCAATATGGACGATTTTGACAACTGGAGCGCCGAACGCGACCGGATCATCGCCAAGCGTCTGAGCAATTCCAATTACGACAAATACTACGACCGCGATTTTTACGGCGCGGAAGATCTGAACGAATACGGGGAATGGACCTATACCGACCGCTACGGCTACGTCTGGGAACCGTATCCCAGTTCGATCGGCAGATTTCCGGGCTGGTCGCCGTATCGCTACGGGCACTGGCGATGGGTCCCCCAGATCGGCTGGACGTGGGTCAATGATGAAGTTTGGGGTTGGGCGACCTATCACCACGGACGCTGGATCTACTACAACGGTCATTGGGTCTGGTCGCCTTACGGCCAATACCGACCGCGCCGAAGCTGGTGGCGGCCGGCCCTGGTGATCATCGCCTCGATCGGCAACAATGTCTGCTGGTATCCCCTGCCTTATGATCACGGTTATTACAACTACAACCGGCGGCACCACAGGGACAGACGCAATCATCACAACGACGGACACGGGAACGGACACGGCAATCCGACGCCGACGCCGACCCCGAACGTCATTCCCCAAGCCAACATCGACCGCGCCAACCGGATCCGGACGCCTTCAACCCGAAGACTTCCGGCCGGAGCGGTCATCATGACCGAGGTCAGCGAATTCGGTCGGGGAATGAAGAAGTTCCGTCAGGCTCCGGACGATGTGGCCAAGGAAGTTCTGATCAAGGTTCCGGACGAAAAAGACGATCCGCCGATCCTGCCGACTTTCAAGGATTTGAACAAACAGGTGAGCACGGAAATCCTGGTTCCGAATTCGAAATACTCCAAAACCGAACCGCAGATCAAAACCGGTGCGACCGAACGAAAGACCGGCGACCCGCTTGACGAAAAACTTCGCCAACAGCGAATTTACGGAAACCGCGAACCGGTTAAAAGCGGGGATGGCGGAATCAAAACCGATCCGGACGTCAAATCCGAAACGAGAGACACCGGCGCCGTCGGACGTCCGCGTTTTCCGGCCGGAAGACGCGACGATGACATCAACGGAGGCGGTTCCGGCCCGGTCCGATCATCCGGAGGTGGCAGAGACATTAAATCGGACGAACGGAAAAATGACCCGCCGGTCGTAAAATCGCCGCCGAGCGATACCCGCCGGGATGATCCGCCGGTTTACACGCCTCCGACCAGAACGACCCAGCGCGAAGATCGTTCACCGCCGGAGCGAAAGCCGGACCCGCCGACGCCGCGCTACGATCCGCCGACGCCGAAGTATGAACCGCCCGTCAGGAACGATCCGCCTCCGCGCAACGATCCTCCGCCGAAGAATGATCCTCCGCCGAAGAGCGACCCGCCCGCCAAGAGCGATCCGTCTCCGAGCGAGCGAAAGGGCAAACCCGGCCGATAAGGCGTCTTTAAACAACAAAGAGGGCGGCGATGATTTTCCCACCATCGCCGCCCTCTCCTTTTCAAAAGGAAGCTAATTGCCCAGAAAAACCGCCCGGTTGACGGCCTGCGGATTGCCGACCACGACGAACCGGATGTTCTTCATATATTTTTTGGCGACTCTCTGAACATCCTCCGGAGTAACTTCGCGAACCCGATTGAGAAATTCAAAGGCGTTGCGCCAGCCGCCGCCGATCAATTCGTACTTGGCCAGTTCCGCCGCCTGCGCCGCGTTGGTCTGCTGATCCAGATAATAAAGCGTCAGGAAATGTCCGCCGATGCTGGAAATGACCTCTTCAGGTATCAGGTCGGTTTTCAGACCTTCGATCTCGTTGAGCATCACGCTGACGGCCTGATTGGCGTCAACGGCCGTTACGTAGATGTTGGCCGTATTGGCCGAGAGCGTATTGAGTTCGGCGTTCGGCGCATAAGAAAGCTGGCGCTTGACCCGGACTTCCTGAAAGACCCGTCCCTGAAGAAAAGTTACGGCCACGCGCATCGCCGAATAATCGGGATTGCTCAGCGAAGGCGCGTTAAAGACGCCCTGAACGTAATTGGTCGGCAGGGGACGCGAAACCACATCCAGGGTTCCTTTGGAGAAATCGAGCGGAGGGTAAGCTTCTTCCTTATATTCGCCCTGCGGCAATTTGCCGATCGTCGCTTCGACCTTCTTCCTCAGATCGCCGGGATCGACATCCCCGACCACGACCAGCAAGAGCCTGGATGTCTGCATGATTCTGGTGTGATAATCCCGCAGATCCTTGGCCGTCAAACCGCTGATCGTCTCAACCGTTCCGCCAACATCATTGGCGTACGGATGATTGGCATAAATGACGCGATCCTGCAAGATCTGCAAATAGTTATCGGCATCGGATTCCTGTTCGCGCAGACCGGTCAGAATTCCCTCGCGAACCCTTTCCACATCTTCGGCTTCAAAGGTCGGATTGATGATCAGATCGGTAAAAATATCCCACGACTTGTCAAAATTGTTCTGTGTCGAAGCCAACGAGAAAACGCTGTAATCGTTGTTCGATCCGGCGCCGATGCTCCCTCCGGTGCTGGCCAGTTCGCGCCGCACCGCCTCGCGCGGATATTTTTTGCTGGCCTCGGTCGCCACGTTGAGCATAAAACTCTCGATGCCGGCGTTTTTGCTGTTGATGTTGCGCGCGCCGCCGCGAATGAAAAGACCGGCCGCCACCGTCGGAGCGCTCGCCCGGCGCTTGACCAAAACCTTCAGACCGTTGACGTCGAACTCGGTTACAAGCGCGGCCTGGGCGGCGATTCCGGTGCGGGTCGTCTGAGCGAAACCGGCGCCGACCAAAGTAAAAACTGCCAATGTCAGCAGGCCGATCCGGCCGAGGGCTGACCAATTATTAATTCTCAATTTCATATTATTTTCCAATTAAATCTTCTTCAGATAGGCTTGCCTCAGCCTTTGAGGCCGCCGACATCAGCGCCACCGTTACGTGAGGCTTGCCTTGAATGTAGGTTTTAACGTAGCGCGTCGTTTCCTTGCGCGAAACGGCCCGCAGATTCTTGTAGTAATCGCGGAAATAATCGATCCCGGTCGAAGACCACCAGAAGGACAGCGTGTGGGCGTAATCGCTCAGTTTTTCTCGGTCGAACAGGTCTCTCGATTCCAGAATGGTCTTGGCGCTTTCCAGCTCCTCGTCGGTGAAATAATTCGGTTTGTCAAACTGGGCGATTTCCTTGTAAAGGGCATCGAGCGCGGCTTTCGCCTTATCGGGCGTGGTGATCAGAAGGACCTGGATCGGCCCGACGTTGCGCTGGGTGTAATAGCCGATATTGGCGGCCACAGTCAATCCGGAATCGACCATCGCCCGCTGAAAACGGGCGTTCGGCTGGGTCAGAATGTAGGAAAAAACGTCGGCCGCATAGGTCGCTTCGTCGTCCTTGCCGATCGAAGGTCCCTGCCAGCCGATCTGGATCAGAACGTTCTGAACGGGCTGTTCGACGATGACCGCCTCGCTGCGCTTGAGCGGCGGATGCTCGACCAGCGGAAATTCCTTGAAAGGATCGACTTTGCGTTTCTCCCAACTGCCGAAGATCTCTTCCGCCAGTTTGAAAACATCATCCGGGTTGACGTCGCCCGTTACGACCAGAGCCGTATTATTCGGAACGTAATAGCGCGATTGAATGAGGCGCATTTTTTCGGTGGTGGCCGAATTGATCGTTTCGCGGGTGCCGAGCGGATTTTTGCGCGTCGGATATTTGTAATAGAGTTTGTCGTTGAGCGTCCGGTTCAGGTAAAAAAACGGGTTCGATTCGTTGCGGTCAACCTCGCCGATGACCACTTTGATCTCATCTTTCAGCTCACTTTGGTCAAAGGTCGGATAGCGGATCGAATCGTTCATCGAACGCATCGCCGTCGCCAGATAAGGGCTGGTCGTCGTCATAAAATAATTGACCACCTCTTCGCGGGTGCTGGCGTTGCTGATATTGAGCTGATCGCTGTCGTCCAGATAGACCACGTTGCCGATCTGACTTTTGAGTTTCAGTTGATTTTCGCAACCGGCTCCGATGAAGTAATCGGCCCGGTTGTATTTGCGGGCCAGTTCGCACCGGTAGATCAAAACCGCTTGGTTCGGTTTGAAGAACATATGCTCGTAAAGATGAGACAAACCGTTGAGTTCGGGCGGTTCGGTAAACGAGCCGTTGCGGACGGCCAGTTCGACGTTGACCAGAGGAACGGACGAATCGGGCAGGACGATGACCTCCAGACCGTTGGTCAGAGTTTTGGTAACGAACGGTATTTCCAGGTCTTTTCGGGCCGCGGGCGCGTTTTTGGCCGCCGTTGCGGCCGCATTTTCCGGCGCCGCTTGCGCCGGCTTTTTCCCCTGTGCAAAACTAAAAGAAGTCAGCAGGGATAAGATCAGAAATGAATTTAACAAAAGTTTTTTCACGCTAAATGCTCCAAAGTGAAATTTACGCGGTTTTTTCCGCTGTTAATTTGCGATTTAAGATAAATCCTTCGACAATAAAGGTCTTGATAATACGAAAAACTGCAAACAAGGTTTATTAATAAAATCTAACATAAGGACCCGGAAATATGGAACGAGATAATTTGATGCACGGAGCGCGAACCGCGTTGAATCAAAATATGGATATGCGCCAGTGGTGCGAAAACTACCTGAAAGAAAAGATCCGAGGCGAAAAAGCGGAGATGAACGAGGAGGAATTCGAGCATTTCTGGAAATATCACAAACCGGAGATCATCCACGCCGGTTCGGCCGAAGCGGTGCAGGCCTACAAACTGCGCGACAAAACGTAAATTAATTGAGCGAAACAGGTGATCGGCTTTTCGCTTCTTTCGCCCTACCTTTGCCGCAAAAGCCGTTTGAGCATCAGGATCTGTCCCTTGTGTTGGGCTTCGTGATCGATCAGATGATGAAGAATCCAGCGCAAACTCTTTTCGATCCGCGTCCCGTCCGTTTTGTTCCAGCCGAAAAACCTGTCCAGATCCGCGTCGGAAAATTTCGAGAGGGTTTCTTTGGACAATTCCCTGACCCGGTCAATTTCGGCGATGCAAAACCGGGCGGAATAATTTTTCGAGGCGAAATCTTCGTCGAGCAGAACGTCCCAATGCGCCTTGACCTTGGCCTCTTCTTCGTCCAGATCCTTTTCCGCCACGACGCATTCGATCCACCACCATTCCGCCTCGGCGTTATGGAGGATCAACTGCCCGATCGAATGAACATCAGGCGTTAATTTCGCCGCCATCTCCTCGTCCGACAGATCGGCCGCAATCTTCCGCAACTGAGCGCGAACCTCTTCCATCCCGGCCAGATAATAGCCCATCTCCCGCGGAAAACCCGCCACCGGCTCCAAACTTTGTTTTTCAATAGCCATTGTTTATTTATCGAAAGATTTTTTAGGAAAATCGAGCATATATAAAATAACGCAGAAGTCCTCCAAAAATAAAAATCCGAAATCCCATTTTCCCACCTGTGTAGGTGGCGGAAAAACCTTTCCCCCGCATTAATTCGCCGAAACGCGCGTGCCGCCTCCGCTTCAGGCTTTCGAGATGAACCCCGCCGAAAACACCCTCATGGGGCTCAAAAGAAAGGATTTTGTCTCGCCCTTCGTTTTGCTCCTGCTCGGATTTTTCGCCATCGTCATTGTCTGAGTAGTCGTCCTCGTCGCCGTTCTGGCAAATTTGAGCAGATAGACTCTTCCAAAAAATAGATAAAAATAAGGATTTTGAACGCGGATTTGGACGGATCGGAACGGATCGCCCATCAAAAATCTGTCCCGATCCGGTTTTATCCGCAAAGATCCGTGTCCTTGCTTTCTTCACCGTTTCAGTTTTCAAACGAATTTCAAGGATCGGTCACGGCCCCGAATCTGGCCGAAGAGACGAGTTTGGCGTATTTGCCGATCACGCCTCCGGTAAAACGGGGTTCCGGCGCCCGCCAGTTTTTGCGGCGTTCTGCAAGTTCCGCGTCGGAAAGATTCACCTGCAAAAGCCTTTCGTCGGCGTCGATGGTGATCCGATCGCCGTCGCGAACCAGCGCGATCGAACCGCCGACGGCCGCTTCCGGCGCGACGTGACCGACGACCATTCCGTAAGTTCCGCCGGAAAACCGGCCGTCGGTGATGAGGCCGACCGAATCGCCCAAGCCGAGACCGATGATGGCCGAGGTCGGAGCCAGCATCTCACGCATTCCGGGGCCGCCCTTCGGGCCTTCGTAACGGATGACGACGACATCGCCGCTTTCGATCTTTCGCCCGAGGATCGCCTCCATCGCCTCTTCTTCTGAATCGTAAACTTTGGCCCGCCCGGTGATCCGGCGGCTTTTGATGCCGGTGATCTTGGCCACCGCGCCTTCTTCGGCCAGATTGCCCCGCAAAACCGCGAGATGCCCCTCGGTATAAAGCGGCGTTTCCCAATCTCTGACCACGTCCTGACCTTCGGGAACCTCGGCGGCCACATCGGCCAGATTTTCGGCCACCGTTTTGCCGGTGATGGTCAGGCAATCGCCGTCGATCACTCCTTTTTCGAGCAGGATCTTCATGATTAGAGGAATTCCCCCGACCCGGTGAAGATCGGTGGCCACGTATTTTCCCGACGGTTTGAGGTCGCACAGAACCGGAACCCTTCTCCGGATGGTTTCGAAGTCTTCGATCTTCAGATCGACCTTCATCGAATGGGCGATGGCCAGCAGATGCAAAACGGCGTTGGTCGATCCGCCCGTCGCCATAACCACCGCGATGGCGTTTTCGAACGCCCGCCGCGTCATTATCAGTTCGGGCAACAGGCCGTTTTCGACCGCCCGCGCCAAAGCGACCGCCGATTCCCGCGCACTCAACCGTTTTTCCGGGTCTTCGGCGGCCATCGTCGAAGAATAAGGCAAACTCATTCCGAGCGCTTCAATGGCCGAAGACATCGTGTTGGCGGTGTACATTCCGCCGCACGAACCGGCGCCCGGACAGGCGTGTTTTTCGACCTCGGCCAGTTCGCCTTCGTCGATTTTTCCGGCCACGAATTCGCCGACCGCCTCGAAGGCCGAAACGATCGTCAGGTCCTTTCCGTTGAGATGTCCGGCCTTGATCGTGCCGCCGTAAACGAAAATTGACGGGATGTTCAGACGGGCGATGGCGATCATCGCGCCGGGCATATTCTTGTCGCAGCCGCCGATCGCCAGCAGGCCGTCCATCTGCTGGGCCTGACAGACGGTCTCGATCGAATCGGCGATGACCTCGCGCGAGATGAGCGAATATTTCATCCCCTCGGTCCCCATCGAGATCCCGTCCGACACCGTGATCGTCCCGAAAACCTGCGGCATCAGTCCCTCGCCGCGAGCGGTTTTGACTGTCTCATCCGCCAACTGCCCGAGGCTCAAATTACAGGGCGTGATGGTGCTGTAACCGTTGGCCACGCCGACGATCGGTTTGGAAAAATCCTCATCGCCGAAACCGACGGCCCGCAACATTGCCCGGTTGGGCGAACGCTCGACGCCGCCGGTGATCGCTCTGCTTTTGAAATTGTTTCCCATAATTCTCCCGAAGACCTTTCCGAAAAAAAGTTTAAAGGTGAAAAGGTGAAAGAGTTTAAAGGCTCAGCCCTTTGGGCAAAAAACTTTTTCACCTTTTCACCTTTAAACTTTTAAACTTTTTCACCTTTCCTCCGCAAATCAAACAGATCGCCCAAACCGATGTTTCCGCCGCACAGGATGAGAACCACGTGGTTTGCAGGGCCGAAATTTTCGCGCAGACGATTGGCCGCGGCCAAAGTGCAGGCCGTCGCCGGTTCGGTCAAAACCTTGTTGTTATCGAGCAGATAAAACAATTCCTCGACCGTCTCCTCGTCGCTGACGACCGTCACGTCCGACAGATGGCGCTTCGCCAGTTCGAAAGTCAGAGGCGCGACCGCGGGAGCACCGAGGGTTTTGGCGATCGATGTGATCTTTTTCAATTCGACGATGCGCCCCGACTCCAGCGCCTTTTTCATCGATTCGGCCCCGCGCGTTTCCGCCCCCCAGATCCTGACATCCGGCTTCAAGGATTTAACGGCCGCACTGATCCCGCCGGCCAGACCGCCGCCGCCGATGCTGACGATCACATCGGTGACCTGCGGCAGGTCTTCAAGGATCTCCAGCCCGATCGTCCCCTGACCGGCGACGACCGTTTGATCGTCAAAAGGATGAATGTAGATCATCCCCTGCCGCTCGTATTCCCCGGCGCGTTCGAAGGCCTCGGCCATCGTCGGAAAAAGCTCGACCGCCGCGCCGTAAGCCCTGGTTTTTTGGATGTAATTTTCCGGCGTGAACTCCGGCATCAGGATCAAGGCCCGGCATCCGAGCGAACGGGCGGCAAAGGCAACGGCCTGAGCGTGATTGCCGCCGCTGACGGCCACGATCCCCCGCTTTTTCTCCTCCGCGCCGAGGGTGAGCATTTTGTTAAAGGCGCCGCGCACCTTGAAAGCGCCGGTTTTTTGCAGGAGTTCGTGTTTGAGATAAATGTTCGAGGCGAAACGGGCGCTCAGTCCCTCATCGTAAAACAAAGGCGTCCGGCGGATAAAGGGGGCGATCCTGACGGCGGCTTTTCGAATCTCGCCGAGGGTGACCGGTTCGCGAGTTTTCCCTTCGGCTTTTGAATCTCGGCCGAAAAGAGCCGGGTTTACGTTTTCCGGCCGATGATTCGCTTCGGTTTTTTGTGCAGTAACTAACATCGCTTTTTTTTTCGGTCGAATCTCAGACCGCCATCAATTGTTCGACCGGATGAAGCCACCGGGCAAAACGCCGGTCGCGCCCCGCAACCGCATCGAAGAACGTCGTCTGTATCTTTTCCGTCACCGGACCTCGCCGTCCGGCCCCGACAACCTGCCCGTCGATCTCGCGGATCGGCGTGATCTCGGCGGCGGTGCCGGTGAAAAAGGCCTCGTCGGCGTCGAGCAAATCTTCGAGTTCGAGCGATTTCGCCCGCAGTTCAAACCCCGACTCGCGGGCGATCTCGATGGCCGCGTCGCGCGTTATTCCCATCAGGATCGAATCGTCGGCCTGATTGGTGTAAATCACCCCGTCCTTGACGATGAACAGGTTTTCGCCCGAACCTTCGGCCAGGCGTCCGTCGACGTCGAGCAGAAGAGCCTCGTCGAAACCGCGTTCGAAAGCGTCGGTTACGGCGAGGATCGAATTGAGATACTGACCGCAGGCTTTGGCCGTCGTCGGCATCATGCTCGAATGGAACTTGCGCCACGGCGAGACCGTTATCCGAACGCCTTTCTCCAAACCCTCGGCGCCGAGATAGGCTCCCCAACTCCAGGCCATGATGGAAACCTCGACCGGGCAGTTTTTCGGAAAAACGCTCAGACTCCCGCTTCCCATAAAGCAGACGGGGCGGACGTAACAGCCGGTAAATCCGTTGCGGCTGATGAGATCGCAGGTCGCTTCGATCAGTTCTTCGACCGAATAGGGAAGCTGAAAATTATAAACGGCGGCCGAGGCGTGAAACCTCCGGTAATGTTCTTCGGCGCGAAAAAGCGCCGGGCCGCTTTCGGTTTCGTAACAGCGAATCCCTTCGAAAACCCCGCTTCCGTAATGAAGCCCGTGAGCCGAAACGTGAACCGTCGCATCGGCCCAGGGAACGATGCGACCGTTTTTCCAAATCCATTCAATATTTTCAAATGACATAATGTTTCACCGTTTTTTGGAAAAAAAATATCCCGCGACGCCGCGCTGAAATCCCGGGCGCCGAAGCTTTTCCATCCTCAAACTATTCTTTCAGGCCTTTTTAACGGACTTTAAAGTTTTTCGATCCGGCCGATCAGGATTTTTTAAAAGGAATCCAAAATCGGCAATCCAAAACCCAAAATCCATCAAACTCCCCAGAGAAATTGTTCGGGATTGATGTGGAGAATTCTGTCCTGGCCGGAAAGCCAGTCGGGACGCTGTTTGGAGCAAATATCAAGGGCGATGGTGTCTTCGAGCACCTCCGAGGAATGTTCGACATCGGGGGGAATGCAAAGCAGTTGGTTTTCCCTGACGACGACATCGCCTTCGGGCAGATGAAAAAGCCACGCGCCTTTGAGAACGAAGATCACCTCTTCGGTGTCGTGGGAATGGGTTTGGGTGGTTTCGCCTTGTTTGACCTCGACCTTGGCCACCGAAAGCGTTTCGCCGTAAACGGCTTTGCGCAGATAGGATGAGCTGACCTCATCGTTTTCCAATGTATTCAAATCGTAGAATTTCATAATTCCCTCGCTCAGTTTTTGGCGGTATTCACCAATCTGTCCTGCGACAGCCAGGGCATCATCGCCCTCAGGCGCGCGCCGACCTCTTCGATCCGATGTTCCCGGCCTTCGGCTTCGAGCCGCCGGAAGTTTTCCTTGCCCTGATCGCATTCGCTCATCCATTCGTCGGCAAATTGCCCGCTCTGGATCTCGCTCAGAATCTTTTTCATCTCGGCCTTGGTCCGATCGGTGACGATCCGGCCGCCGCGCGTCAGATCGCCGTATTCGGCCGTGTTGGAAACCGAATAGCGCATATTTTCAATGCCGCCCTCGTACATCAGATCGACGATCAGTTTCATCTCGTGGAGACATTCGAAATAGGCCATCTCCGGCGAATATCCGGCCTCGGTCAGAGTCTCGAACCCGGCCTGAATGAGCGCGGTCAAACCGCCGCACAAAACGGCCTGCTCGCCGAACAGATCGGTTTCGGTCTCCTCCTTGAAATTCGTTTCAATGACGCCCGCCTTGCCGCCGCCGATGGCCGCCGCGTAAGACAGGGCAACGTCTTTGGCGTCGCCGCTGACATCCCGGTGAACCGCCAGCAGACAGGGCACGCCGCGATCTCTTTTATATTCGCTCCGGACCAGATGACCCGGCCCCTTCGGCGCGACCATAAAAACGTTGACCTCTTCGGGCGGAACGATCTTTTTGAAATGGATCGAAAAACCGTGGGCGAAAGCCAGATATTTCCCTCTTCCGAGGGCCGGTTCGATCTCGTTGCGATAAACCGTCGGGGCCAGTTCGTCCGGAACCAGAACCATGACCACATCGGCCAGTTCGACGGCGTCGCGGGTGTATAAAACCTCGAATCCGGCGTCCTCGGCCTTCGGCCGCGATTTGCTGTCCGGCGGCAGACCGACGATCACATCACAGCCCGAATCCCTCAGATTGTTGGCGTGCGCGTGTCCCTGAGAACCATAACCGATGACGGCAACTCTTTTGTCTTTGATCAGTTGCCCGTCCGCATCCGCGTCGTAAAAAACCTTCATTAATCAATTAACCTCTCTTATTTAAAAAAACTGTCGGCCGCCACTTCCGTTTCGTTCAAAAGCCGCGCTTCCGTTACCCTCACCTGCCGGTTGATCTGTTTGACCAGAACGTGAATGTCCCGGTCCCCGGCGAGCGAAACCTTGGCCAGCGAGATGTCGGGCCGGTCGGTGGCATCGATCATCAGTTTCTCGATGTTGAAACCGCGACCGCTGATCAGATTGACGATCCGGGCCAGTTCGCCGAAACGATTGACCATCTCCACTTTCAAATAATGCGTCATCGCAAAATCATCTCCTTCAACCCCGCCCCCGGAGGAACGAGGGGATAAACGTTGTCTTCCGGCGAAACGACGATGTCCATCACCACCACGTCGTCGGTCGAAAAACCCTTTTCCAGAACCTCGGTCAGTTTCGAAGGATGGTCGGCCCGCAATCCCGTGGCTCCGAAAGACTCGGCGAGTTTGACGAAATCGGGCTGGATCTGCATTCCGACCTCCGAATAATTGTGGTTGTAGAAAACCTCCTGCCACTGCCGGACCATCCCCAGAAAACCGTTGTTCATGACGATGACCTTGACGTTGGCGCGATATTGAACGGCCGCCGCCAGCTCCTGCAATGTCATCTGAAAACCGCCGTCGCCGACCAGAGCGATGACCTCTTTGTGCGGATGAGCGATCTTGGCCCCGAGCGCCGCCGGAAATCCGTAACCCATCGTCCCGAGACCGCCCGAGGTCAGAAAATATCTGGGATGTTTGAACTTGTAATACTGCGCCAGCCACATCTGATGCTGGCCGACATCGGTCGAGATGATCGCCTCGCCGTCGGTCAGACGGCTGATCTCTTCGCACAGATACTGCGGACGGATGACGTCCGGATGCTGTTCATACTCAATCGGCGCGTGTTTTTTCCAGGCTTCGATCAACTCCCACCAGGGGGCGAGCCTTTCTTTTTCGGGCGCGGGTCTTCGCTCCAGCAAATCGAGCATCTGGCGCATCACGTCTTTGGCGTTGCCGACCAGCGAAACGTGGGTTTTGACGTTCTTGTCAATCGAAGATTCGTCGATATCGACGTGGATGATCTCGGCGTGGGGCGCGAATTTCTTCAAATTTCCGGTCACCCGGTCGTCGAAGCGGACGCCGACGGCGATGATCAGATCGGCTTCGGAGATGGCCATATTGGCGGCGTAACTGCCGTGCATCCCGAGCATTCCGAGCGACAGGGGATGAGCCGAGGGAAAACCGCCGAGTCCCATCAGGGTTATATCGACCGGGATCGAGAGTTTTTCGACGAGTTGCAGAAGTTCCGCCGTTCCGTTCGAGTGGACGATCCCGCCGCCGACGTAAAAAATGGGGCGGCGGGCCGAAAGCATCCTCTCGACCGCCTTTTCGACCCGTTCGGGGTCGGCGTAAGAATGGGGCTCATAACCGGGAATATTCAGATTTTCCGACACGCTGTAAAGGGCTTTGGCGGCCGTCAGATCTTTGGGAATGTCGATCAGAACGGGCCCCGGCCGACCCGAGGCGGCCAGATAAAATGCCTCGCGGATGATTTCGGGAATATCTTCGGCGCTCTCCACCAGATAATTGTATTTGGTGCAGGCGCGGGTGATCCCGACAATGTCTATCTCCTGAAAACCGTCCGTCCCGATCAGATGGCTCGGAACCTGTCCGCTGATGACGACCAGCGGAGTCGAATCCATATAGGCGTTGGCGATTCCCGTTACGGTGTTGGTCGCGCCAGGACCGGACGTAACCAGCGCCACGCCGACCTTTCCGGTAACTTTGGCGTAACCTTCGGCCATATGAACGGCGCCCTGTTCGTGCCGGGCGAGAATATGCGTGATCGAATCCCGGAAATTGACCAGTTCGTCATAGATATGCAGAACGGCCCCGCCCGGATAACCGAAAACCGTATCCACGCCCGCGTTGACCAGCGATTCGCAAAACAATTTTGCGCCGGTTTTTAACTCTTCCCCCTCTTTTGCCGATGTCATAGTCATTTACTTCAAAAACAAAAAAAGCCACCACCCTTTTTTCCGGGTAATGACCTTTTCTAAGCGAGCTAATGCCTGTCATTACCTTCGTTTAAGTAATGATGACGATAATAATTGCAATAACGACCGACGAAATTTGCCGGATGTTACTTGAAATTTTGAAAATTTGTTGACGATTATCTTTCATAACAAAAAGTTTTAGTCTTTTTGAGATTATGATTATTCTTTATAATTGTCAACAAAAATTTTCAAATCCGGCAAAAAAATTTGAAATCAACTGCCGGAAAACTTTCCGTTTGCAGAAATCTCAATCCGCTGGAGCAAAGATTTCAGAAAAAAATGCGGCCCTTCAAAAAGAAAGGCCGCATTTTGAAATTTGAGATCTGAAATCTCTAGAAATTATAAGCGTTGGCCGCGATCAGACCGTCGGCGATCCTCTGTCTGGCCGCGATCGTGTTCATCGGCGAGTTGTTCTTGGTGAAACGCTTTAAGGCCGCCAGCATGACGCGCAGTTCGTCGCCCCCGGCGAAACCGGCCAGAGTGTTTTTGGCCGTCGCCTCAATCCGCTGAATGGCGTCGTTGCAGAAAACTCCGGCGGCATCGACGTATTTGGCGGCCGCATCCCCGCCGTCCCGCTCGGCCAGTTTCTTGGCCCGCAGACAGGCCGTTTCCATCGCGTAGGCTTCCATGATGATGTCGGCGCAACCGAGGAGAATTTCCTGTTGATTCTGAAGTTCGGTCATATATTTCTGCGCCGCGCTGCCCAGAACCATGAGCGCCACCTTCTTGGCGTTGCGGGCCAGTTTCAGTTCGGTTTCGAGCAGACCGGTTTCTTCTTCCAAAGAGATCTGCGGGTTGAGGATCTCGTCCTGCAATGCCTTGGCCGCTCCCAACAGACCGAGTTCGCCTTTCATCGCCCGTTTTAAGAGCATGCCCGGAATGAGCATCCGGTTGATCTCGTTGGTGCCTTCGAAGATGCGGTTGATGCGGGCGTCGCGGTAGGCTTTTTCCGCCGGATAATCGGCCGAATACCCGGCACCGCCGTAGATCTGCACCATCTCATCGACGACGTAATCGAGAACCTCCGAGCAATATACCTTGTTGATCGAACTTTCGACCGCGTACTCTTCGATCGAGCGCAGTTTCTTTTCGCCGTCGGCCCCGTCGCCGATCAAAGCGTCGATCATGCCGACCGTCCGGTAACTCATCGATTCGGCCACCCAGGTCCGGATGGCCATCTCGGCCAGTTTATGCTTGATCGCGCCGAACCGAGCGATCGGCGTGTTGAACTGTTCGCGCTCGTTGGCGTAGCGGATCGAATCGTGAATGGCCAGTTTGGCCCCGCCGGTAACCGATGCGCCGAGTTTGAAACGGCCGACGTTGAGGATGTTAAAAGCGATCTTGGCTCCGTCGCCGACCTCGCCGATCAGATTTTCGACCGGGATTTTGCAGTCTGAAAGAATCAGCGGCGTGGTCGAAGAGGACTTGATGCCCATCTTGTGTTCCTCGGCGCCGGGATGACAGTTCTCGCTCCGTTCGACGACAAAGGCGGAGAATTTCTTCTTCTCGCCGTCAACCTTGGCAAATACGATGTAAACGTCGGCAAAACCGCCGTTCGAGATCCACATCTTCTCACCGTTGAGAATGTAGTGCCCTCCGTCCTCGGAAAGTCTGGCGGCGCATTTGGCCCCGAGCGCGTCGGAACCTGAACCGGCTTCCGACAGACAATAGGCCGTCACCTTTTCGCCGGAGATGATCGGCGGGATCCATTTTTTCTTCAATTCTTCCGAACCGAAATAAAGGATCGGAAGCAGTCCGATCGAGGTCTGCGAACCGAATGTGACGCCGAAACCGCTCGAACGGCCCATGTTTTCCGCGACGATCACGCCGGACGTCTGATCGAGTTCGAGGCCCCCGTATTCCTCCGGGATATTGGCCCCGAGCAATCCCAGATCGCCGGCCTTTTTAACCAGTTCGCGGGCCACTTCCCAGGCGTGATGTTCCATCGCCTCGACCTGCGGCAAAACCTCGTTGTCGATGAATTCGCGCGTCGTTTCGCCGATCATCCGATGTTCCTCGGTGAAATCTTCCGGGGTGAAGATCTCGTTCGCTTCGCGGTTTTCGATCAAAAACGCACCGCCTTTGATAAAGTCTTTTTCCATCTGTGCATCCATATAGTCAATGTCCTCTTTTTTATTTGGGTAAGTTGCCGTCATTATAACTGAATGAATGCTCATTCAGCAAGGAAAATTTAGTTTTTTGACAAATACGGGTGAGCCTTCCGCCAATTCGGTTTTCCGAGATCTTTCATCATCGATGATCCGTGAAGAACTTTGAATTTACACGAATCAGGGCGGAAACAACCGAGGCAAAGACTGAGTCATTCGCCCGGCTTTAATTGTGTTTGCCGCCAAAACAAGGCAAATTTCCGCCAAACATTCGTCTTTTTTTTATGTTTGAGGAGATAAATTGCCGTGAGAATAAGGCATTCCGCATCTGTAATCAATGCTGTTAATATGACGGGAAATTAAAAACAAAACACATTATTAACAGTTACTTAGATAAAATGAAATTAGGAATTAACAAGATTTTTGGCCATTCAAAAACCGTTTTGGGATTTTTTGTTTTATTTGTTTTGATCCTCAATTTAAATTGTTCCAAAGGAGCAAAAGTATATGAGAGATCAAAGCAAGCGGGAATTGAGTTTGGAAAGTCAACGGATCAGAACGGTTGTTTGAAAGAAGCTCTCGCCCGATCGGAAGAAGTTAGTTTCTATCAGATGTATAAACACGGCGAAGTGCGCGGTTTTTTCAGGGGTTGTCTGGAAGGCAGTCAGCCGGTGGAGGGTTTTTGCGATGATGTGCCCGGCAAACTTGATCTGAAAGAAAGTGATTGGGAAAGAGAGAAGTGTCGGGGGGCCAAAGGTTTGCTCGCCTGCCGCGGGGTTTTCAGCGAGCAACATAAATTTTGCAGATTTTAACTTTAGTTTTTCCGGCAAGTTGAATCCGGATCATCCGCTCAACCGCCTTAACCGCATTTCAGCGATACTTCCTTGGAAAAACCCGGAAGAAATCTCAACACAGCCGTCGGTCAGCGGCTGTTGGCCCAAAGGTTCAAATCCCCGATAACCGGCGTGATCAGAATTATCCGAAAGGCATTGTAAGTTATCAACCGTAAATTGTCTTGCAATAAAGGAAGACGGATGCCGGATCTATCAGGCATCCGTCTTTAATTCACGGCTTTTTATCGACCTTGGGCGTTGACTAGATTCTTTCAAAGATCCCGGCCGCGCCCATTCCGCCGCCGACGCACATCGTTACCATTCCGTAACGCGCATCGCGCCTTTGCATTTCCCTCAAAATGGTGGCGGTCAGTTTGGCTCCGGTACAGCCCAGCGGATGCCCGAGAGCGATCGCCCCGCCGTTGACGTTGATCTTGTCGGGGTTCATCTCCAGAAGTTTGATGACCGCCAGACTCTGCGCGGCAAAGGCCTCGTTGAGTTCGATGACGTCGATGTCGTCCAAAGTCAAACCCGCCAGTTTGAGCGCCTTCGGAATGGCGTAAACCGGTCCGACGCCCATTTCTTCCGGCAGACATCCGGCCGTCGCGTAAGAGACGAACCGGGCCAGCGGTTTGAGTCCCATTTCCTCGGCCTTTTCAGCCGACATCAGAACCGCGGCGGCTCCGCCGTCCGACATTTGCGAAGAACTTCCGGCCGTCACGCTTCCCCTGGCGTGAAAAACAGGACGCAGTTTTTGCAAACCCTCGATCGTTGCGTCAAAGCGGACTCCTTCATCCTGTTCAAAAACGACCTCTTTGCGGCGGACCCGGCCCTGCTCGTCCATCTCGTCGATCACCACCGTCTGCGGCACGATCTCGTCCTTGAAATGCCCGGCCTCGATGGCTTTGGCCGCTTTCAAATGCGAATTCAACGAAAACTCATCCTGCTCGCCGCGCGAAATCTCATATTTATTGGCCAGGGCCTCGGCCGTCAAACCCATGCTCAGATAATAATCCGGGTAAGAATCGACGACCCGCGGATTGGGCCGGAAAACATTGCCGCCCATCGGGATCATCGACATCGTTTCCAGTCCGCCGGCGACGATCACATCGGCCCCGCCGGTCCTGATCCGGTCGGCCGCCAGAGCGATGGTCTGCAATCCCGAAGAGCAAAAACGGTTGACCGTCATGGCCGAAACCTCGACCGGCAAACCGGCCTCGATGGCGGCGGTGCGGGCGACGTTCATCCCCTGCTCGGCTTCGGGAAACGCACAACCCATGATGACATCGTCAACCTGCGATCCATCCAAACCCTCGACCCTTTCGATCGCGCCTTTAATGGCCGTCGCGCCCAAGTCATCCGGCCGCGTATTCCTCAAAGTCCCCTTCGGAGCCTTCCCGACAGCCGTCCGCACGGCCGATACGATTACTGCTTCTTTCATTAAATTCTCCTCTGTTATTCTGGAATGAGTGAATGTTCATTCATTTTTATTTATAATATACAAAACCCTGAACATTTGCCAATGAAATCTTAGTGTTGGTCAAAAAATAGGACCGTCGAAATATATCTCTGCTTCTAAAAGTGATTTTGAAAACAGGTTTACTCTTAAATTCAAATTATTGCTGTTGTTTTATCTTCACCCATTCCTCATAAAACCAAAAGTCAAATTCTCCGCCCTTGATCGCATCCGCCACAGCCGTTCTTTTTTCGGTAAACCCCGAACAGCCGTCCATTCGTTTGACTTCTCCGCCGGGGATTTTATCGAAATCATCTCCCCGTTCGGCCAGTTCGGGCTTTTTCCTGAATGTCTCCAGATATTTATCAAAAGAATCCGGTTCGAGCTTTTGCAATCCGAGTAAGGCATAAAGGCCGCCCTCCGGCATCGCCTTTTCAACCAAAGCCCGCAATGCCGGAACGGCCTCTTTTTCCCCGACCAGAACATCCAAAGCCCTTTCGCCGACGGAAACTTCTGCCGAAGCATAAATCGGGCCGATGGCAAAAAGCTCTGTTTTCAAAAGCGTCCGATACGCCTGTCGGCCGTTCTCGCTCAAAACCGATTCGTCAAACCCTTTTTCCTGAGCGTTTGCCTGAAAGGTCAAAAACACCATTAAAAGAATCACCTGATGTGTTTTGTGAATTTTCATATCAAACCTCGATTTTCTGCCGCCCGTTTCCCGGGCTTTATCTGTTTTTGTCGCCTCATTCCCACAGGTTCCGCTAACGCTTCACCTGTGGCTACACGTTCGTCGTCTGCTCCGCAGACTAGGAAATTGTCTTTCCCCAAGCTCGCGTAGGCGAGCGTTCAGCATGTAGCCCGTAGCGCGAGCTGCGGGGATTTCAGACCGAATCAACCAAGCTATCGAATGATAGCGACAGCAAATTTACCGCCACAGAAATCTTTTGTCATACCCGATGCCGCTCTTATCAAGAAGCATCTCAAATTCCTCATCAAAACTCATCCCTTTATGATGCTCTTCTTGTTTTTGTATATACCGCCGAACGCTCCGTACCTGCGATTCGCCAACCGTGAAGGCGCCGTAACCGTTCTGCCATTCGAAAGCGGGATAAACATTTCGTTTCGCCCAACGGGTCGTGTTCGGCTTCAATTCCCGCAAAAAATCGGAGACATTCATCGTCGGTTTCAATTTTACGAGCAGATGAATGTGATCTTCCACCCCACCGATCTCCAAACAAGTTCCCTCCAGCCCGCGAATCGTTCCGCCGATGTATTCATAAAAACGGGGACGCGATTTTTTTTTCATAAACGGAAACCTGTCTTTCGTCCCAAAAACGATATGAAACAACAAATTCGTATATGTGTGAGGCATCGAATTTCTCCTGTCGCCCGCGCTCGCGGGCTATAAATTTTTTATCTTTCCTCCCGCAGTTTACACTGCGGGCTACATGCTTATCGTCTGCTCCGCAGACTTAAACCTGAAATGAGTGAATGTTTATTCATTTTTGTAATAAAATACAAAATCCTGCGTTTTTACCAATTATACTTAACAAATAGTCTCTCCTGCATTTTCGGTAAAACACTTTCTAATGAACCTTCGTATTGACGATCTCATATCTTTTCAGATTCTTTGCTCATCCGCACTTTTTCCAATATAATGCGCGGAACTCAAGAAACGGTTTTTTGTACAAGTTATGATAACCGGATAAAGCGCAGAGACAATAATACTGATGATGAACCGAACGGCCTTACGGGAAAACATAAGGGATTTTCTGGAGATAAACATCTCCGAAGACACGGTCGAAACCGAAGTAATCGAAGTCCTTCGGGAAAAAACCTTTGAACGGCGTTTGATAAGATATGCCGGCAGCGAAGGGGATGAAATAAGAGCCTATCTTTTTATCCCCAAACAGACGCCCGTTACCGGTTCGGTTTTGGTTCATCACCAGCATAACGGCGAGCGGCATCTGGGAAAAAGCGAGGTGGCCGGGATCGCCGGAGATCCGTTTCAGGCATTTTGTCCTGCACTGGCCGAAAAGGGGATCATAACGCTCGCACCGGACTCCATTTGTTTTGAAGACAGACGAACCAACAGGCGGGGGATCGAGCCCGATTCCGAACCCGATAATGACTGGCTCCAACATTATAATGAGATGGCTTACCGTTTGCTCAAAGGGACGACGCTGATGAAAAAAGTCCTGGACGATTCGGCGATCGGCATCAATGTTCTGCTCCAACAAGCCGGTTCACAAACCGGTAAGATCGGACTGCTGGGTCATTCTTACGGAGGAAATACGGCGCTGTTTCACGCCCCGCTCGATGAACGGGTCGGCTACACCTGTTCGAGCGGAGCGGTTTGCAGCTACCGGACAAAGATCAAACATCAAACGGGGATCGAATTGGCCGAAGTGATCCCCGGATTTCTGGAAAATTTTGAGATCGAAGATCTGCTGAAGACGGTCTGCCCGCGAAAATTCCTGATCGTTTCGGCCACCGAGGACATTTATGCGCAGGATGCAAAAGAGATCTACAACTCGGTCAAACCCGTCTTTCAGGAATCAAATGCGGCAGACGCGCTGGTTCATCGGGAATACGAGGGCGGCCACCCGCTCGATCGGGAACGATTCGATTTCATCGTCAACTGGTTTTCACAGGAATTCAAAAAGGCCGAACCCTCATAATTGGCAAATGCCCGACTCCGCCTTGCGCTAACGATCGTTTTTGTCGTCGGCTAGGCGGACTCTGGAGCTTCGGAAACTTCTTTTTCCTCTTTTCCGTTTTTCGGCAACTGGCCGAGTCGGCTCAAAAGCGGCGTCATCGTCAATCCCTGCGCGAAAACCGAAAAGGCGACGACGCCGAACGTGACGGTCAGGATCTCGGTCCGGTAGGGAACCGATTCGGGGATTCCCAAGGCCAGCGCCAGCGCCAGCGCCCCGCGCAGGCCGCCCCAGAACATGACGTGCTGGTGCGCCGATTCAAGGCGCCAGCGCGATCTGCCGAAGATGGCCGAGAGCGGATAGATGGCCACCGCCCGGGCGATGATGACGGCGATGACGGCGACGCCGATGGCCATCGCGCTCCGGCCGAAATCCTGATAGGCTTCGTTGATCCCGAGAATGATAAAGACGATCGAGTTGACGACAAAGGCGGCGAACTCCCAGAAGGATTCGATCGATTCTTCGCCCTTGTCGGAGATAAAACCGAGCGCCGATGTGTTGCCGACCATCAGCCCGGCCGTCATCGTCGCCAGCACGCCCGACCAGTGAAATTGTTCGGCCGCCCAGAAAGAGCCGAAAGCCGCGATCGTCGTCAGCGCCAACTCGACCAGATGATCGCGCGTCCGCCCCGAAAACAAAAGCATCAGACCGCCGACTATTAGGCCGCAGGCGATCCCGCCGACGACCGACAGGATCATCGTCACGGCCGCCCCCCCGACCGTCAGAGTCTGTCCCATCGCAAAAGCCAGCGCGATCGAAAAAGCGACCGCCGCGGTCGAGTCGTTAAACAGCGATTCGGCCTCGACCAGAAGACGCAGACGCCCTTCGACACGGGCTTCCTTGAAAGTGGCGATGACCGAAACCGGATCGGTGGCCGCGATCAGAACGCCGAACAAAAGAGCCATCGCCCATTCCCAGCCGACCAGATAATGCATAAAACCGGCCGTTACGGCCGCCGACAGCAGAACGCCGACGCTGGCAAAAGTTACGACCGGCAGAAGATCCCTTTTGAGCTCGCTCCAATGGATGTAGAGCGCCGCTTCAAAGATCAGGGGCGGAAGCAAAACCTTGAACAGCAACTCCTTATTGAACGGGATCTCCAGACCGAGAGGAATAAACGCCAAAATGGCCCCCGCCACGACCAGACCGACCGTGTAGGGAATCTTAAAACGGCGGGCGACGATCGCCACCACCGCGCCGATCAGCAAAATGATCTCGATCGTCTCGATGTTCAAACCCGGTTCCAAAGCTGTTTTCGCCAGTGTTTCTTCAGCCATAAATCGATTTTAAAGTTTAAAGGTGAAAAAGTGAAAAGGTGAAAAAGTTTAAATGTCAGACGAAAGGATTGAGCCGCCTTTTCACCTTTTCACCTTTTCACTTTTTCACTTTTTTCCGTGACCAGCTTCAGTTTTCTGAGCAGAGGACGCATCGTCAGCCCCTGAGCGAAGACCGAAAAGGCGACCACCGCGAAGGTCGCCAGAATGATCTGCCGCCGGTAAGAGAATTCTTCCGGGATTCCCAATGCCAGCGCCAGACCGAGCGCCCCGCGCAGACCGCCCCAGACCAGCACGTGCTGATAACGGCTTTCCACTTTTAGGGAAGAGCGGAAAAACAGAGCCGAAACCGGATAAACGGCCGCCGCCCGCCCGACAATCGCCGCCCCGATCGCCACCAGGATCGGAACGATGAACTGGGCAAAATCGCGTTTGCCGATGTTGACTCCGATCGTTACGAAGATGATCGAATTGACGGCAAAGGCGCTGAATTTCCAGAAACCGATGCTCAGCTCCGTCCCCTTTTTGGAAAAATAGTTCCACGAGAGCGTGTTTCCCAAAAGAAGTCCGGCTGTAAGGGTCGCCAGCACGCCCGAACAGCTAAAATATTCGGCCAGCCAGAAAGAGCCGAACGCCGCGATCGTCGTCAATGAAAGCTCGACCAGGTCCTCATCCGTTCGACCGGCCAAAAACAACACGCCGAACCCGATCAACAGCCCGCAAACCACTCCGCCGACGATCGACAGGACGACCTGAAGAAAGGCCGTCGGGAAATAGATCTGTTCGCCGAAGGCAAAGGCCAGCGCGATCGAAAATCCGACGGCGGCCGTCGCATCGTTGAACAGGCTTTCGGATTCGACCAGGAGTTTCAGACGCCCGTGAACGTCGGCCTCCCTGAATGTGGCGATGACCGAAACCGGATCGGTGGCCGCGATCAGAACGCCGAAAATGACGGCCGCTTCCCACGTCCAACCGGCCAGATAATACATCAAAACGGCGGTCGCCAGCGCGGACAACAGAACTCCGAGGATGGCAAACGCCAGGATCACCGGCAGATCGTGGCGGAGCCATCTCCAGCTGATATAAATGGCGTCCTCAAAAATGAGCGGCGGGAGAAGGATGCCGAAGATCAGCGGCTTGGAAAAATTTATGTCGAACCGGATGGGAACGAAATCGATCAGGATGCCGGCCACCACCAGTCCCACCGTATACGGAATCCTCAAACGTTTCGCGGTGATCGCGACGATCGCGCCGACCAGCAGGATCAGTTCGATTTGTTCCATTTTGATGTATTCCATAAATGCTGTTTACGGACTACTTTAACCTATGATTCCGACCTCCGCTTCCCTGATTTCCAAAATATCTCTCAAAACCTGCGGTCCGATGGCTACGAGAAACCCGCGCGCGCCGCCGTTGATGTAGATCTTCTCCAGATCGAAAATGGTCTTCTCCGCCAGGATCTCCATCTTCGTTCTCAGACCGAAGGGCGACGTGCCGCCGAAAACGTAACCCGTCAAACGGCTTGCCTTTTCCGCCGAGGCCGGAGCCGCCGATTTTACTCCCAGAAATCTGGCCAGATTCTTGGTCGAAACCTGCCGGTCGCCGTGCATCAACACGATCAGGTGTTTTTTCTCGCTCGTCTCAAAGACCAGAGTTTTGATGACGGCGTGTTCGTCCACGCCCAAAGCTCTGGCCGAATGCGACGTTCCGCCCTTTTCGACGTAATCGAAAACGTTGGGTTCGAAATTAATTTTCTTTTCGCGCAAAACACGAATCGCCGGCGTTATCGGGTAATTCATTTTTCAGTCTCTTCGTGCCATGAGTGGTGACATTTTCGACATTGTTGAGCCTTTGGAGTGATCGTCAAATATCCGCATTTCGGACATAAATTCATAAATTCCTTCTGGGGATTGTCGCGCAGAACTCTTTCTTCCAATCTTTTAAAGAATTCCGATTCGCCGTCTTTCAATAATTCCAAAACCTTCTCATCCGATGAAATCCATTTTTCGCGCAACATCGGAGATTCCGCACTTTCGATCTTCTTCAAAACAAGATTGTGTTTAAATGCCGCTTTTTCAGTCTCAGTAAGCAAATTGGCGCAGTAATTAAACAGATAACCCGCCAATTCACCGGTTTCGTAACATTTGTTTTGCCCGCCTTGGTCGTTTAATTTCACTTTTTTAGAATTCTTCAATTTAACGCTCAAAAGCCAGAGATCGTTCATCGTTTCCAGTCTCGACTTAACGGCTTTCGGCGACATATCAACTTTCATTTTCGAGTTCCCGTAATTTCTTGATGTCGAGCAGATCCTGCTCCCGTCCGCTGATCGTTTTGAGTTCTATCAAGCCTTCTTGCGAGACGGTCCAGATCTTTCCATCTTCCCATTCGATCAATTCACGCGTTTTCCAAACCTCTTTCAAACCCTCAGTGACAAGCAAAAAATCTATTGTAAAAAGTCTTTTCGATTCTTTATCCATTTTGGAAATGCGTCTGATTTCAATGACTCCGTCGTGAAAATGAAGAGGCAATCCCTCAACGTCATAACCCAGATTCTCGGCGATCCGCCAAACTTTCTCCAAATCCTCCGACGGGATCAACAGATCAATGTCAACTGTCGCCCTGGGCAGCCCGTGAATGGCCATCGCCCAACCGTCACAAATGGCATAATCAATATGTTTTCGATCAAGTTCCCCGGTCAGATTCGTAAATTCTTCAAGCAGGTCCGACATTTTAATCAGTTTATTTCAGAAAAGCGAAAATGCGAAATAGATATTTGTCGGCGCAATCGCAGGGTCTCTTTAACAGCGTAAATTCTGATAATCCATCGCTTCCACCATTATTGCTCAATCCCAACCAGATCCATCCGACACAACGGCATCATACCCGAAGAAATGATTACTTCGGTCGTCCCCGAAACCGCAACTTTTTCTCGGAGGTTGACGATCTGACCGTCAGCAGAGCGAATTTTTATATTTTCTCCGGAAATGGTGCCGCCGGAATTCGATCCGCCGCTTTCGCTTCTTTCGACCTGATTTCCTTTGGTGCCCTGTTTGAGCGAAAAATTGATCGAACCGGCTCCTTTTTCGCCTGAAATCTCCGACAACCAAAAATTGCAGTTTCCCCCGTCCGATGAATCACAAACGATAGAGTCGGCGCCGATATATCCCTCGACCGTTATCTTTTGATTTTGATTCTCGCGGTCGCAGGCCTTTTCAAACGGGACTTTTTTGAATTCGGGGGAACAGGCCGCCGCCGCGATTCCGATCAGAACGGCAAAAATCAACGGTCCTTTTCCCCGCACCGTTTTTTTCATTTCTACACCTCACAAAAACTTTCCCGTCGCCTGGGAGTTTGCTCTCACCCGCTCGCTACCGCTTGCGGTTCTCATCTATTTCAGAATAACGAAAACACGAAACCAGATGGTCGTTGACCAAACCGCAGGCCTGCATAAAGGCGTACATGATGGTCGAACCGACGAAATTGAAACCGCGTTTTTTCAGATCGAGGCTCAGAGTGTCGGAAATCTCGGTTCGGGCCGGGACCTCCGACAGAACCTTCCGGCTGTTTCTAATCGGCCGACCATCGACGAACCGCCAGACGTAGGCGTCGAAGGAACCGAATTCTTCCTTAACCCTCAAAAAAGCCCCGGCGTTGCGGATGGCCGAAGCGATCTTCAGTTTGTTTCTGACGATGCCGGCGTTTCCCATCAGTTCCCGGAATTTTTCATCACCGTAGCGGGCGATCCGTTCGGCATCGAACCCGTCGAACGCGGCCCGGTAGTTTTCCCGTTTGGCCAGAATGGTGTCCCACGAAAGCCCGGCCTGCGCGCCTTCGAGGATCAGAAACTCAAACAGCCGCCGGTCATCGTGCAGCGGCACGCCCCACTCCCGGTCGTGATACTCGATCGCCAGATCGTTTTTCGCCCAATCGCAACGCATAAAATAAAGTTTAAAGGTGAAAAGGGTTAAAAGTGAAAAAGGGTGGAGGCGCGAAAATTAAAGAGATTACGAAAAGATTCAAAAGCCGACTTTTCCGCCTTTAAACTTTTTCACTTTTAACCCTTTATTGTTCTATCTTATCCACTTTGAGATAACAGACCGGACCGCTGGTGTAGACCGGGTCGTCGGAAAAGGTCAGTGTTCCGGTGACCTTTACTTTTTTCGACAGATCAACCGGATCGCCTTGATTGTTGCGGATCTTGATGTCGGATTTCCGGTAGCCTCTTTCGAGCTTGTCCATCGAATTGGCGCCGCCGGCGATGGCGATGTCGGCGGAAAATCCCTTTTCGTCCTTGAGGTCGTTTTTGAGCTTGAAGCCGCATTCCATCCGCCCGCTCGTATTTGAACAGAAAACCCCGCCGGCGTCATCGAGGAAACCCTCGGTTTCGATGTATTTTTTGTTGTTGGCGGTACTGCACACCTGAGAGTATTCGACCGGCTCGCCCGGTTGATTGCCGCAACCGAGCAGGACGACAGACAGAACGACCGTCATCAAAACGGAAAAAGCTTTCATCGTATTTTTTCTCCAGACTTTTTTCAGACTTCCGCCTTCCGCGAATCGGGAAGGTGTTTTTCTATTATTTCCGAAGGATTCAATTCGGTAAAGTCCGCTCTGGCTTCGACCACTGACGGAAGCCGCAAAAGTTCTTCGGCCGGGTTGACCGTCGTGATCCCGATCGCCCTCATTCCGGCCCGGCGGGCGGCTTCGAATCCGTTGAGCGCGTCCTCGAAAACCAGACAGAGGGCGGGCGAAACGCCCAGTTTTTCGGCCGATGTCAAAAATGATTCGGGGTGCGGCTTGCCGTTTTTTATGTCGTCGGCGGTCGTAATGGCTTTGAAAAAACGGCGCAGGCCGAGACCGTCGAGAATAAATTCCATATTCTCGTCCGGCGCCGAGGTGGCGACCGCCATCTTGATGCCGAGGCGGCGCGATTCTTCCAAAAACCGGACCGCCCCGTCGATGGCCTTTCTCTCCGGCAGAAAAGATTCGCGGTAAAGCTCTTCTTTCCGGTCGCCGAGGGCTTTGAGGCGCTCTTGGCTGACGGGACCGAAAACTCCGGGGATGATCTCGCTGTTGGTTTTTCCGGCGGTCTTGATCAAAAACTCATCGGCATCCATCACGACACCGTTCTCGGCCAGCATCTTCTGCCAGGCGCGCGTGTGAAACCGCATATTGTCAACCAGCGTCCCATCCATATCGAAAATGAACGCGCGCTGCGTAAAATCTGTCATCAATCAACTTCCTTTTTTCGCAATATAAATCGTTTTTTCCACGACGGCGTGAACCTCGCCATTTTTGTTTTTGAGATCGATCCGGTAAAGTTTGTCGATCGATCTTTCGGTTTCGAGTTCAGCCCTGATCCCGGCGATCTCTTCCGGCGTCAGCAAAAATTCGGCGTAGAGCGTTTCTTTGCCCGGCCGCCGGAAACGGATTCCGGCCGACTTGTCCCAGACGGTGTAATCGCGACCGAGGATCTTGATCAGCATCACCATGTAGATCGGATCGACGGCCGAATACATACTGCCCCCGTAGATCGTTCCGACGTAATTGCGCGTTCGCCAACCGAGCGGCAGTTTGACGTGGATCTCGTGATAGTCTTCCGAAATAAAGGTGATCCGCCCGCCGCCGCCGCGATAGGCGGGGAAAAAATTGAATTTCCAGCGGTCGATTTTGCGGGCGAAACTTTCAACCATGACCATTAAATCTCAGAAGCCGTTTGAATAAGAAGAAAGGACCCGACGATCAGTCCGCCGGAAACCCTTCGGTTTGTCTGACCCTTTCGGCCTGCCGGATGTGCCTTTTTTCGTGTTCGACCATGGCCGTCATGGCCTGAGTGAATTTGTAGGTCATGAATTTCAGAAAAGGCGAGGTGATGACGATCTTTTTCAGATCCGCACTTTTCGCATCATTGATCTTTCCGATAAATTCGGTCTGATGTCCGGCAAAGATCTCGATGATGTGCGGGTCGATCTCGCTCGGCGGAACGATCTTCGGCGACGGCGCTTTGAATTTCTTCTCGTCCGATTTCAGGGATTTGATCAAAAAACGTCCGAAAAACCCGGACAGCGGAGAATAATTTTCCAGAAAGGAATTGCGCCGCGTTCCGTCGGCGATCCTCTCCAGCTGATCGTAAAACATCTCGTTGGTTTTGATCAGATGTTCAAAGCACTGGCCGACGCTCCAGCTTTCGCCGCTCGGCTTCCAGTTGATCTGCCCGGCCGAAAGCCGGCCGAACGAGTCCTGGGCCCCGGCGGAAATTTGTTTGAGTTGGGAAATGATCTCTTCCATAATTTTCAGCATTCGATCAGTATCGCGAGCAGTAGCGAGCGGGTAGATTTCGATCCACAAACAAGACCAAACGACCTCGCTATCGCTCCATGTTCTGATGATTTTCCAGGACCCTCCGGGCCTGATTGAAATGTCTCCTTTCGTGCAGCAACATAACCTCGAAGGCGTCCGACAAACGGATGTTGACCGCCTGACTGACCGGCGTCGGGATCTTGATTCGCCGAATGTCCCGGTCTTTGACGGCCTCCATCAGGGAGATCATCTTTTCCTGATGGGCGATGAAGTCGCCGATGATCGTCTTTGTGATGTCGCTCGCGGCCGGTTCGAAGATCGGGAACGTTTTGACCTTTTTGACCGAATCGGGGCTGACCGCTTTTTTGAGCATCCGGCCGACAAAATCGGCCAGAAAGGGAATCTTGCTGAACCCGTTCGCCCGAAACGTGCCGTCGGCGACCTTTTCGATATTGGCCGCATACAACCCGTTGGTGATGATCAGATGATCGAAACATTGCCCGACGCTCCAGCTTTCGGCCGTCGGTTTCCAGTTCAACTCCTCCGGCGACAGATCGCCGAACGCCTCCCGCACCTCATCGGCGATCATCCGGGCATTGGCGATAAAACCCTCGATCTGACCGGACATAATTTATTTCCCCTTAAACCGGCCGTCGCGCCTTTCCAAAAATGACTGAACGCCCTCGGCCGCGTCTTCGCTTCGGAAAAGTCCGAGGATCTGCGGACGGAGATGTTCTTTGGCTTTTTCAAACCCTTCGATCTGCAGTTTCCGGGCCGATTCGATCGTCGCCCGGACGCCGAGCGGAGCCTGCGCCGAAACGCGTTCGGCGATCTCGATCGCCCGTTCCAGTTCCCGGTCCGTTTCCACAATCTCCTGCACCAGACCGATCCGGCGGGCTTCGCGGGCGTCGAACTCATCGCCGGTCAACAGCCAGCGCATGGCGTTGCCCCAACCGGCCCGCTCGGGAAATCTGAGCGTCGCGCCGCCGAACGGGAAGATCCCGCGCTTGATCTCGATCTGAGCGAAAGTGGCGTTCTCGGCCGCGATGCAGATGTCGGCCGCCAGGATCAGTTCGATCCCGATCGTCAGGCATTTGCCCCGGACGGCGACGATCAGAGGCTTGGTTCGCAACCGTTCGCTGTAGATATTGAGCGGATCGATCGAGTTTTCGTCGAACGTCAAACGCCCCTCGTCCATCACGCGCGGAGCGACGTTGGCCAGATCGAGTCCGGCCGTGAACATCTCGCCGTGAGCGAAAAGAACCCCGCACCTGACGTCCTCCGTATCTTCGAGCCGGGCGTAGGCGGCCGCCAGTTCGTCGAGCATCGACCCGTCGAAGGCGTTCCGTTTGGCCGGACGATCGAGTCCGATCAAAAGAACGTGTCCGCGCTGTTCGACCGAGATTTTCGCCTCTTCCGTTTGTGTTTTCATATAATTTCAAATCACCTCAACTGATGCCTTTAACCAACAGAACAACGCCGTTTGAACCCGCTTCCCGGTCTTTGGAAATTTCCCTGTAATCGGGCGAAAAGGCCCAGTCCCGAAAGGCGTTCTCATTCGGAAACGACAACAGAATGACCTTTTCCCGCTCCCAAACGCCCTCGACCACCTGCGGACCGGCATCGGCCGCCAGCAACTTGCCCTCGAACCGGCCGAACACGTCCATAAAACGGTCCTGATACCTTTTGTAAGCCTCCGGATCGGTGATCGAGATCTGAGCAATTACGTAAACTCCCATGTCTTTTATCAAAGCCTCCGACGGGCTCAATCAATGATCTCAAACCTTGCTTTGCGAACGTTTAATTTCTCAAAGGCTTGCCCGTCTTGAGCATGTGCGCGATCCTGGCCTGCGTCTTCGGTTCGCCGCAGAGCGACAGAAATGCTTCGCGTTCGAGATCGATCAGATGCCCTTCCGAAACCAGAGTTTGATGATTGAGATCGCCGCCGCTCATCACTTTCGCCAGTTTCCTGCCGATCAGCTCGTCGTGATCCGAGATGAAACCGCCTTTCTTCATCATATGGAGGGCGAGTTTCATCGCCGCCTGCCCCTGCTCGCCGAGCGCCAGAATGTCGGTCCGCTCGACCGGCTGAACGTAACCGGAAGCGGCCAGATTCAAGACCTCCTGTTTGGCGTCGGCCACGAGGCGGTCGCCGTTCATCGAGATCGAATCCGAAGGCCGCAAAATTCCCCAACTCCGGGCTTCCTGCGCCGAGGTGGCGACCTTCCCCATGCCGATCATCTCGAAGGTCTTTTTCAAAAATGCCAGCGGATCGGCGTCCGGCGTTCCCTTGGCCGCGTCCATCGCCCGCATCGTCAGTTCCTTGGTTCCGCATCCGGCCGGGATCAGACCGACGCCGACCTCGACCAGACCGATGTAGGTTTCGGCCGCCGCCCGCGCACGATCGCCGTGCATCGTTATTTCACAACCACCGCCGAGGGTCAGACCGTAGGGCGCGGTAACGACCGGTTTGGCCGAATAGCGGACGCGCATCACCGATTTTTGAAATTGGGCGATCATCAGATTGATGTCATCCCATTCCTCTTCCTGAGCGGCCAGCAAAAGGAGCATGATGTTGGCTCCGGCCGAGAAATTCCCGCCCTGATTGCCGATCACCAAACCCTCGAAATTCTTTTCCACCTCGTCGATGGCGAAGTTCATCATCTGCACCGTGTCGCCGCCGATCGAGTTCATCTTCGAGTGGAATTCGAGGCAGGCCACGCCGTCGCCGAGATCGATCAGCGATGCTCCCGGATTCGATTTGATGACCCCGCTTGATTCCTTGACCGAATCGAGAATGATGACGCCCGCTTGCGGGGCGATCTCTTTGTATCCGCCGCCGACCAGATCGTAATAGAACTTTTTGCCGTCCTCGTTTTTGTAAAAGGTCTCGGCCCCCGAATCGAGCATTTTCTGCACGTTGTCGGGAACCGGATGGCCCTCTTCCTTCATCCGTTCGACCGATTGGCGAACGCCGATCGCGTCCCACGCTTCGAAGACGCCGACCTCCCAGCCGAACCCCCATTTGATGGCGTTGTCGATCTCGACGATGGTGTCGGCGATCTCGGGAATGCGGTTGGCCGCGTAGCGCGAAACCCGGCCCGATGTCCGGCGCAGAAATTCGCCCACCTGGTCATCGCCCCAGTAGAGCTTTTTGATCCGCTCGGCCGGGTCTTCGGTTTGTTTGGCCGCTTCGAGACTGGCGAATCTGGTTTTCTCCTGCGGTTTGTATTCGAAGGTTTCAAGGTCGAGTTCGAGGATGATCCGGTTGCCCTCGGCGTCGGTCGATTTTTTGAAGAACCCGCCGCCGGTCTTGTCGCCGAGGATGTTTTTCCCGAGCATCGTTTCGATCAGTTCGGGCATTTTGAAGATCTCGCGGTCCTCGTCTTCGGGGATCGCCGGATAGAGGTTTCGGGTAACGTGCGCCGTCACGTCCAATCCGACCAGATCCGAGGTTCTGAAGGTGGCGCTTTTGGCGTGGCCGATGGCCTTGCCGGTGATCTGATCGACCTCGGTCGGCGTCAGCCCCATCCCGATCATCTCGTGGATGGTCGTCATCATTCCGAAAACGCCGATCCGGTTGGCGATAAAGTTCGGCCGGTCCTTGGCCGGAACGACGCCCTTGCCGAGCCGCCGGTCCATAAAACCGTGGATCTGGCAGGCGACCTCGCCGCTCGTCCATTCGGTCGGGATCACCTCGACCAGTTTCATATAGCGGGGCGGGTTGAAAAAATGCGTCCCCAGAAAATGCTTCTTGAAATCATCGGAAAAAGGCTCGGCGATGTCCTTGATCGGGATGCCGCTGGTGTTTGAAGCGATGATCGCGCCCGGTTTGCGGTGTTTTTCGACCTCGGCGAAAACCTTGTGCTTGATGTCGAGCCGTTCGACGACCGCTTCGATGATGAGATCGCAATCCCTGATCTTTTCCATATCCTCCTCGAAATTTCCGAGTTCGATAAGGCGAGCGTTATCCGAGAGCATGAACGGCGCCGGTTTTAATTTCTTGGCCGCTTCGAACATCGCTTTGACGATCTGATTCTTGTCCCCGGCATCCTCTTCCCTTGGAGCGATGTCCAAAAGCAAAGTCGGTATTCCCGCATTCGTCAGATGCGCGGCGATCGCCGCCCCCATTGTCCCCGCCCCCAAAACAGCGGCTTTTCCGATATTTAACATAGATTTATTTCCTTTTTGTAAACTGTTTTTTTTAGTTGGCTTTTAATGAGGACAGTATAACTGAATGAGTATTCATTCAGCAAGATTGGAATTGACAAAACAGACGAGAAAGCAGGAATTCCAATTCAGAATCGAAAGCCGAAAGCGGATTTTTATAAAAGATGGCTTTTTTAAGAGGCGGATTGATGAAAAAAGGCTCCGGTTTTTGAATAAAACCGGCCAAATCAACTGATCAGTTTGGAAAACTGTTTTGGCTCAAATGCCTTGTTGCTTTGAAAAATCAAGATTTTACGGTTCGTAATACTCGGTTCCCTCCCGATCAATGAAAAACTCCCGACCATTCAATTCAACTTGAGCAAAACCTCCGAAAAACAAAGTCACATCATCATACTTAAGAGGAATTACCTCTTTGCCCGTTTTGTCAATGAATCCTTCCTTGTTATTTAATTCAGCCACAGCCAAACCTTCGTTAAATGGACCCGCAAAGCTATATTTTGGAGGAATTATCACTTTACCGGTTTTGTCAATGAATCCCCCTTTGTTATTTAAATAAACCGAAGCCAATCCCTCGGAAAATGAAACTGCCAGATCATATTTAAATGGAATTACTTCCTTACCCGTCTCATCAATGAATCCATACTTGTCGCCCATTTTAACGGAGGCCAAACCCTCGGAAAACGGATAGCCGCTGTCATATTTAAAAGGGATCGCTTCTTTTCCTGTTCTATCAATAAATCCATATTTGTTATTCAACTTAACCAAAGCTAACCCTTCGGAAAACTGATTGGCATATTCAAACCTGAGAGGAATTACTTCCTTACCCGTCTTATCAATAAATCCGTACTTGTCGTCCAATTTAACCGTAGCTAATCCCTCGGAAAACAAAACCGCCAGATCATACTCAAAAGGAATTGCCTCTTTACCCGTTTTGTCGATAAATCCGTATTTGCCGTTTAAGCCAACACTGGCTAAACCTTCGGCAAATTGTTCTGCCGAATCATATTTAGGCGAAGCTATTTCTTTACCCGTCTTATCGATAAATCCGTATTTGCCGTTTAAGGTGATCATAGCCAGCCCTTCGTCAAATGGGCCTATCCAATCATATTTAAGGGGAATTAATTCTTCTCCTGTCGCATCAATAAGCCCGTATTTATCATTCAAACTGACCACCGCCAATCCCTCGTCAAATGGTTTTGCCAAATCATATTTCGATTCAATGACAAATTCTTTGGCCTGATTGGCATACCCCATTTTGTCGCCCTTCCGGTATGGGATCAAAACGGGTAAATCCGGGTCGTTCTTCAGTTTCTTCGTATTTGAATTGTCGGGAAGATCGTTCCCCGAACGAGCGGGTTCAAAGTCATTCGGCGGGTTCAAAGTCGAATAAATGAAAACGCCGATCAAACCGCCGACAATGATCAAAACCATAAGTGCCGGCCCAAGAAATGAAAATTTGCCGTTTCCCTTTCCTCCCGGCGTCGCCCGGGCATAGCCTTGAACCCCGGTCGGCAAAACTTTCGATGCCGCCGATTCGGATTTGAGCGGCGATGCCTGGGTCGGCTGGAGGGGCATTTGTTCGGTTTTGTCGGAAACCGCTTCGGATCGAACGGCCGTTCTGGTTATCGCCTCTTCGCCCCCGGCTCTGGCCGTTATTATTTCGGTTGCCGTTTCTTCCGTCGTTGGCGGCCGGTCAAAATCCGTCGTCGGCTCAAAGGGCGAAAGCTCCATTCCGGACAAATATTTTCTCAAATCTTTCCGCATCCCGTCCGAATTTTGATAACGGTTTTCGGGGTCCTTTTCCAACGCTCCGGCGACGATTTCCCTCAATTCGGGAGGAATGTCGTCCGGCAAAGGTTCCGGTTCTTTGGTGGCGATCGATGTCAGCAGATGTGTAAATTCCTTTTGCGGAAAAGGAAGCGCCCCCGTCAGAAACTGGTACAAATTCACGCCGACCGACCAAACATCGGTCTGCACGTTGCGTTTGCCGTCGAGAGCTTCGGGCGACATATAGGCGAATGTGCCGGAAAGGGTGCCCGTTCGGCTGTCCATCGTCGTCCGCATCGCCCGCGAGATGCCGAAATCAGCCAGACGCGGCGTTTCGCCCTGCAAAAGAACGTTGGCCGGTTTCAGATCGCGATGGATGATGTTTCGGGAATGCAGAAATCCCAGACCGTTTAGGATGCCGATGGTTATTTCAACGGCCCGTTTGACCGAGAGTTTTCCGCCGCTTTTCTTCAAGAGTTGTTCGAGCGAACCGTCGGGCGCGTATTCGCTGACGATGACCACTTGGCCGTCGTATTCGTTGGCTTCGATGATCGGCAGAACGTTGGTATGACCGCTCGCTTTCGCCCAAAGACGGGCTTCCTGTTCGATCAGGGCGTGATCGACCTGCTCATCAAGCGGCAGTTTGACGGCCACCCGCGTCGTGGCGAATCTTCCCTTGTTTTCAGCCAACCAAACCTCTCCGAATCCGCCGCGTCCGAGGCGTTTGATCAGCGTGTACGGCCCGATTGTCTGTCCGGTTTGAAACATTTGTTCTTTAGAAACCGCGAAAAAAATTTCTACCAACTTACTTCAACGGACGGATTTTCGCAATGAAATTGCCTTTTCGCCTCAAACATCTTTTGCGCTTCAGGGCTTTTATTTCAGCGCGGTGTTTGAGACTTTTGGCATTGAGCATCAAAAGATTTACACTTTTAATTTTTAAGAAATGTAAAACTATGCGTTGGTCAAATTTTTTCATACCTACTTTGCGGGAAAATCCCGCGGATGCCGAAAGCGCTTCGCACAAATTGCTTCTGCGCGCCGGGATGATCCGCCAGCTTTCGGCCGGGATCTATTCATATCTGCCGCTGGCCCAGAGGGTCATCCGTAAGATCAGCCGGATCATCCGGGAAGAGATGGAGGCGATCGGCGGCCAGGAATTTTTTCTGCCGGCCTTGAATCCGCGTGAGATCTGGGAGGAATCGGGGCGCTGGGCGGTGATGGGCGATGAGATGTTTCGGCTCAAGGACCGCCGTGGAGCGGATCTGTGTCTGGGGATGACGCACGAAGAGGTTTTCACTTCGATCGCCAGACGCGAACTGAACTCCTACAAACAACTGCCGCAGATCTGGTATCAGATCCAAACCAAGTTCCGCGACGAACCGCGCCCGAAATCCGGCATCTTGCGGGTGCGCCAGTTTTTGATGAAGGATTCCTACTCCTTCGATGTCGATCAGGCGGGTCTGGATGCGGCCTTTGAAAAACACCGCCAGGCCTACCAACGAATCTTTTCGCGCTGCGGTCTGGAGTTCGTTCTGGTCGAGGCTTCTTCGGGAGCGATGGGCGGTTCGGCTTCGACGGAATTCATGGTCAAAACCGACGCCGGCGAAGATCTGATCGCCACCTGCGACCGGTGCGATTACGCCGCCAACATCGAAAAAGCGACCTCCCGGATCGAAGAAATTCTTGACGAAGAAGAAGGACCGGACGCGCCGGAAGAATTTTCCACGCCGAACATCCGCACCATCGAACAGCTCGTCAATTTCGAAGGCGGAGCCGAGGCCGACCGGCAGATCAAAACGCTGGTTTACGCGGCCAAAACAGGCGGCGAAGAAAAAAACATTATCGCCCTTCTGCGCGCCGATCATCAGTTGCAGGAAACAAAACTGCAGGACGCCCTCGGAGCCGTTGAGATCCGTCCCTTGCAGGACGAGGAGATCTACTCCCTGCTCGGCGCGCATCCGGGAAGTCTGGGCGCCGTCAATGCAAAGGAAAAGGCAAACGGCAGGGAGCTTTTGACCATCGCCGACAAAGCCCTGCAAAACCGCAAAAATATGACGACCGGAGCCAATAAAGACGATTTTCACCTTCGCGGCGTCGATGTCGGGCGGGACATTCCGGTCGAAAAATGGGCGGATTTGCGGGCGGTCGGATCGGGCGAAAATTGTCCCGAATGTCCGGGCGGAACTCTGGAAGTCGCCAAGGCGCTCGAGATCGGGCATATTTTCAAACTCGGCACCAAATACTCTGATTCGATGGGCGCGACCGTTCTCGATGAAAACGGCAAATCCGTTTCGGTCGTAATGGGCAGTTACGGGATCGGCGTCGAGCGGATCATGGCCTCTGTGATCGAACAAAACCACGATGATGACGGCATCATCTGGACAAAGAACGTCTCGCCTTTCGACGTCATCATCACCGTCACCAACGTCAAACAGGAAGAACTGCTCGAAGCCGGAGAGAAGATCTACGATGATCTGCGGGCAAAAGGATTCGAGGTTTTGCTCGACGACCGGAAAGAGAGAGCCGGAGTGAAATTCAATGACGCGGAACTGATCGGAGTTCCGTTTCGCGTAACGGTCGGCAAAACCGCCGGCGAGGGAATATTCGAGCTGACAAACCGGAAAACCGGAGAGACCATAAGCGTGGAGTTCGCCGAATTGAGCGATAAACTGGGAACTCTTTTGAAAAAAGATTGAACGCCGAAATTCGTTTTTTCAAATCGCCGTCGCGTTAGCCAGTGTCAGGCCGGGATTTTGTTAACTAATCGCCGAACTTATGGAATTTACCCGAGTACAAACGCTTTTTTGTATATTCTGAGGTCGTCCGAAGTCACGTGTGCCAGAATTCATCAAATAAATACTCTCGGTTGTCGATGCTGATCGCCCAGTGATAAGCCTCTGATAGTCATCAGAGGCGATTTCGGTCTTTTATTGCGGCAATTTGTTTTTTCCCCTATCGGATTTATCAAGTTTTATTAACTCAAAACCATCAGTTGAGGGCTTTACACCAATCATATCACCCAGCTTAAAATTGTTTGTCTGATGCAAATAATCTTCCAAATTCCTCAATAACAGCTCGACGGATTTTATCTTTTGACCCGAATCTAAAATTTTTGCAAAAACATCGTTTTCGGAGATTTCCGTCCCCACAAAAACAACCATTCCAACTTTTGCTTTGCTTAAAGTTTGTGCTTTTATTTGTTTTCCCCAACCGCCGGCAGAATTTGTTCGGGCACAAAAACCCTCTGCGGGATGAAAAGCGCCGGGTCGCTGTAATTGCCGCCCCAGAAGGCTATGACGAGATCGAGTTCGGGGATTCCGATGACCACCTGACCGCCGTTTCCGCCGGCGAAAAAGGCGCGGACGGTGCGGTTTTTATAAGGATAATCCGTTACCCACCAGAGATAGCCGTATTTGTAGTCGCGGAGTTCGTAGAGCGGCGAGGTGGCTTTTTCGGCCCAGTCCTTTGAGATGATCTGACGGCCCTTCCATTTTCCGCCGTCCAGATGCAGTTGGCCGAACTTCATAAAATCGCGCGGCAAAAAGCGGATCCCGCCGCCCATATAAGCGTCGCCGGTCGGAGTCAGATTCATATAGAAACGTTTGATCTGAAGGGGTTCGGCCAAGAGATTCCCGAACAGTTCCGGCAAACTTCGCCCGGTCCCGCGTGCGACGACATCGCCGATCAGATTCGCGCCGCCGCTGCAATAAACCGCTTTTTCTCCGGGACGGCGGATCATTTTCAGATCGAGCGTGTATTTATACCAGTCCGGTTGTTCGGTCTGCTCCTGCATCACATCCTCGTTGCCCGGCGAGTCGGAATCGCCGTCGTCGCAGTCGAGTCCGGAAGACATGGTCAGCAGATTTTCGAGCGTCAGTCGGCGTTTGTCCGCCGGAAGATCTTCGGGAAAACTCCCTCCGTTGACAACGCTGTAAACGCTGTCGGCCGCCTTCACGGGCAATCCCTTCTGAATCGCCGCGCCGACCAGAGTCGCCGTCACGCTCTTGGACGCCGAACGGGTGTCGTGCGGTTTTTCGCGGTGTTCGCCGTGAAAATATTCCTCCAGCACGAGCCGACCCCGACGGGCGATCAGAATCCCGTGGATTTCCGAAGAACTGACCGACTCGATCGGCGTGTCTATCATCATCTGGATGAATTTTTCGATCTTTCCCCGGTCTATCCCGACCTCTTCGAGCGTCGCCGTCTCCCAGCCGTCATCCAGCGCGGGAGGCTTTGCATAGACATATTTTTCCGGAACCGGGCGCGGATAAAAATCGCTCGTCCTCTCCGGCTCGACGCGTCTGAAATCAAACGTCGTCCCGCGCAGGAAAACCGTCAGGACGTCGCCGTAAACGATGCCTTCGGCCCAGACTCTCCCCTTTTGTCCGCCGGAATCGGCGCCGACCAGTTTGACCGCGTCGCCCTCCCTTTCAAGGCGATCTATCCGGATGAAACGGCCGAGGTTGCGTTCCGGGTTTCGGAGAAAGGCGCCGACCACCCCGTCGGATCTTCTTGCCACCGAGAGATAGAGCGTCAGTTCGTCTTCGAGCGGAATAACCTCGCCCCGCCAGACGTTCTCGCCCGTCTTCAGAAGTTCGACCGGCGAAGCGTAAGGGGTTCCGTTCGAGACGGTCGCGGGCTGAATCCAAAACCCCTTGACGCGCGTTTTGCCGTTTTCAAAACTTCCCTCAAATGATCCTTTTTCTCCGGGCAATTCAAAGGAGATCCCTTTTTCCGAAACGCTTGCCGAAACGGTCCGGCCGGAAATCTGCGCTTTCCACTTTCCGCCCCCCTTTTCAAGGATCAGAGTTCCGCGAACATCCGGCCCGAAGCGGTGTTTGGCGCGCCAGAGGCCGATCAGTTCGGCGGCCGGATCAGCCTTTGCGGACGTCACTTTTGCCTGCTGAGCGAACCCCGTGAACATGACCGAAAAAATCAGGACGATGGCGGAAAAAGTTCTCATGGGTTTGCTCCCGGAATGAATTTCAGATTTCGGATCTCAGATCTCAGAAAGACAATTTTTCAGCAATCAACCATTCACACCGCCTCAGAAAACTCGACTAACAAAGCGCTTGATCCTTAGCGTTTGCGGGTTTTGCTGTGCTAAAATTCTAACATAAAGGGAGCGGTGAATTTCTTTAAAAACCGGCGGCAAAATGCATAAATTCCGCTTTCTGTCAAAGACTTACGGTGAGGTTTTCCGGATTTTCCAGATGGACTCATTCGACATCAAAATTCTAAATATCGTTCAGCAAAACAACCGTCTTCCGACCGAAAAGATCGCCGAACGGGTCGGGCTGTCGCCCTCGGCCGTCCAGCGCCGGCTTAAACGTCTGCGCGACGAAAAAACGATCGAAGCGGATGCCGCGGTCGTTTCGCCCGAAGCCGTCGGGAAAAAACTGCTTGCAATAGTCGAGGTCAAATTAAGAAAAGAGATCCCGGTCGCCTCCGGGCTTGAGGGATTCAAGAGATCGATGCTCGAAGCGCCCGAAGTGATCCAGTGCTTTCACGTCACCGGAGCGACGGATTTCATTCTGGTCGTCGCCGCAAAGGACATGCCCGATTACGAGGATTTCACGCGCCGCTACTTCATCGAAAACCGAAATGTCAGCGGTTTTCAGACGAGCGTCGTCATCAGCCGCGTAAAATCGGGCCCGGTCATCCCGCTTGAGGAAGAATGAAACAGTGATTTCGGTTAAGATCCGTCCGACCGTCAATTCCTGATCGAAAACTCCGCCTCGCGGGTGATCTCTTTTCTTTCGCCGACATTGTCGCGGATTTTGATCTCGATCCGGTAGTCGCCGAGCGGCATCTGCTCGGTCGGCAGAAGGCGGGCCAGGGTCAGGCGTTGACCGGCATCGCTGATTCCCTGCCAGTCTTCTTTCTGGCGCAAAACCTCCTGATCGCCTTTGAACAGAACGTATTCGACATCGACGTCGGGACGCAGGGTCGTCTGATTGGTCTTGGCGTTGTAAACCTGCATATAAATGCCGACCGGCTGACCTTTCCGGTAAACGCCCGACAGATTGGGAATGACCTTGGCACTGCCGATGACAAACCGCCCGCCGATGTCCGACTCGTCCGTCGTTCTCAAGGTCGAAGCCAGGATCAAAGTCGAGGTGGAAAGCGTTTGGTCGTCATATTTCGGGACCATAAAGCCCTGATGGATGACCCCCTTGTTGCCGGAGACGACATCGCGAACAACCACATCGACCTTGTAGGTCATTCCCGGGATAAGAGGATAGGCTTTCTGATAGATCGATTTGCGGTCGAGCGAATCGGCCAGTTCCCGCCCCGTTGCGCTGGCCGTGACGGAATCCTCAAAAATGCCGGAACGCTTGCCCGAAACCGCTTCGATGCGTCCGTAGATGTTCATCCGGGCGGTTTGAACTCCCCCGACCGAGTCGCCGAACGTCAGTTCCCGATTCTCGGTCTGGATCGTAAAGGTTACGATCACGCTGTCATCGGATTGACGGAAAAAGTCCACTTTCAGGTCGAAATCGAGCGGATTGCTGTCGATCACCGGAGAATCCGTTATGGCCAGAGTTTCCAGGTCGCCAAATTTGGGGCGCGGGGGGCGAAACATTCCCTCGATGATCTCCAGACGGCGGAACGGCTGATCCTGTTCGCGCCCGTAATACCGGCCGGAGTTGATCCCGGCGATCCGGTCCGCTCTGGGTTCGAGCCCCAGACTTTCGGCCGTCGTGTTGCCCGCTCCGGGAATCGTCAAAAGCGCATCTTTTTCGTTCGGACTGCGGGCGATCCTATATTCTCCGCTTCCCGACTGATCGACGAATTCGACCTCGATCCCGTCGCCGATGCCCTCCAGATGCCGGTAAAACCAAACCTCAAAAGGATAGGTCGTGGTCGAACCGCCGCCCTCCCAGGTCGGCCGGTTGTATTGCCCGCCGGTCGGGTGCGATTCCACGCCGTCGGGTTTTCCCCAGGTGATGTAGATCCGGCCCCGGTCGGTCATCCAGCCCGGTTTGCCGGAGGTGAAATGCTCGTTGGCATAGGCGATCCGCTCGTAATATTCTTCGCGGAATTCGTTTTCCTCGGTATCCGGATTCGGGTCGCGCCGGTCCCAGAAATGTCCGATGAAGGCATCCCGCTCCTCATCGGTCGCCAATTTCTCAAAAGCCTTTCTCTCTTCTTCGGTGATGATGTAAGGCACATCCTGATTGAGCCATTTTTTATAGGCGTCCTTTTTTTCCACTTTGGCGTTCCGCGGTTTGTCCTGAACGTCCTTGACCTGCGCCGAAATGCTCCCGGCGCTCATCAAGAGCACTGATGCCAAAACCATCAGAGAGCGAAACATTTTTCCGTTAGACATATTTGTAATTCTCCTTTTCAGCTTTTTACCGGAGACCGATCAAAAACATCTTCTTTTTATTTTTGGTAGTGATCAAAAGTAATGCTGACAAATGAATGTCCCGCAGGGACTCTTGTCGTAATAGCCCGGCGATTGATCGCCGGGTACAGGTTCTCTCTCAGATCCATAGTCCTGAAAGGACGAAAGATAAATATGAATTTGGCAAATTCGAGACTGTCCCTTCAGGACTTGACGACATCGGTTGCATAACCCCGGCGATCAATCGCCGGGCTATTTTCAGATGCTCCGTTGGAGCAATTAGATTTTGCTCAGCATTACTTTTGATCACTACCTTATTTTTAACTGTTTAATTTGCAGAGACTTGTTTCTAACGGAAAAAGATGCGTCTGATCCGCCGAACAGTTGCTTGAGGCGAAATTTGTTTGAATCTTTAAGCGGAAGGCCGGTTCATTTCATTTGACCGATCTTGTCGTGAATCAGGATCTCGATAATTTTGTTGAAGATGAGTTTTTCGCCTTTTTTGAATGTCGAAATAATCACCAGCGGGAGATTGTTCGTTCCGGGATGAAAATAGATGTTGTGGACCTTACCATTTTTTCCCTTTTGCCGCCATTCAAGTTTTCTGATCCCGCCGAAGTTCTCCAAGAGTTTTCCGGCCTTCGGATTTTTCGACAGAAAAAACACTATCTCGCCCCTTAGTTCGGCGCCGAATTCCTTGTCGGCTCTCTGGATAAATTGACTGAATTCGATGACGGTTCTCATAAAATAATGTAAATGATCCGAAAATGCGGTTTGCTCAGGCAAACCGCTTAAAACATAATTATCCAACAGCCATATTCTTCATCGGGATTCTTAATTCTTACTTTCCAGTTGCCTTTACCCATTAACCAATTCCTGAATTCATTATACTTAGAGTCGGTTTCCTTAGTCGCATGAAAGAAAAAATCCGGCTTTAGGTATTTTGATTGTTTTGCCAAGGTAAGATAAACATGCGGCGGAGGTGAGTTTTGCTGACGCTCTAGCCATTCATCATCAATGACCAGATAAGGCTCCGAAGCGAGAATATCCGTATTGGTTAGCTCGAATACATAATTGCGCCATTGTTCCAGTAAGGCTAAAGCCGCATCACAAACCGACCAAAAATTGTCAGCATCTTCTAATTCGGGCAGATCGTCGATTGAATCAATGATATGCCGATCAAAATACCATACCTGATCGGCAGATAAGCGAAACTGCTCAATAATTTTTTCGACTGAATTTTCCCTGAGAATTTCTGTTTCCCAATCCTTGTAATTCATATCTGTTTTCAGTAATTTCTTAAATAACAATTAACCATTGACGATCAACGATTAACAAAAATTCTCCTGCGAATTTACGCTGAAAACCGGTCGATGACCGTCACGCCGGTTCCCGCAAAGCTGTTCATATCGACCAGTTCTCCGACCGCTTCTTCGAGCGAAACGGTTTTGCCGATCAGTTCATCGGGGCGAAGTTTTCCGCGCCGGATCATTTCCAGCATTTCCGTGTATTTATGGGCCTGCATTCCGTGACTGCCGAGGATTTCCAGCTCACCCGCGATGACCTTGTCGATCGGGATCGCCGTGTTCCGATGTTCATTTTCCATCAAACCGACCTGAATGTGCCGGCCGCGTTTTCTCAAAGACGAGATCGAATTGAAACAGACCTCCGGATGCCCGAGCGCGTCGATCGAAACGTGCGCCCCGCCGCCGGTTATTTCCCGAACGGCTTCGATCGGGTTTTCCCTTGCCGAATTGACGACCGCGCAGGCGCCGACCGAGCGGGCGAATTCGAGTTTTTCGTCCGAAATATCAACCGCCACCACGTTGGCTCCGAGAGCCGAAGCGATCATCACCGCCGACAGACCGACCCCGCCGCAACCCGAAACGGCGACCCATTGACCGCCCTCGACCCGTCCCTGATGAACGACCGCCCGAAACGATGTGATGAAACGACAACCGAGAGAAGACGCCGTCAGAAAATCCATCTCATCCGGCAGGCGAACCAGATTGACGTCGGCGTAATCGATCGCCACATATTCGGCGAACGCGCCCCAATGAGTGAAACCGGGCTGAAACTGGCGGTCGCAAACCTGTTGCTGACCGGCCGCGCATTGCGGGCAAACGCCGCAACCGCCGACAAAAGGAACCGTCGCGCGGTCGCCCTTCTTCCAATTTTTGACGTTCCCTCCGACCTCTTCGACGATGCCCGCCAGTTCGTGCCCCGGAACGTGCGGCAGGGTTATGTCCGGATCGTTGCCCATCCAGCCGTGCCAGTCGCTCCGGCAGATCCCGCAGGATCGGACGCGCAGAACAACGCCATCCGGTTCGGGTTCGGGATCTGCCACTTCCCGCACCGTCGGAGTTTGTTTGAACTTTTCGTAAATGATCGCTCTCATTTTTTGTCCTAATCTTCTCCTTCTTCTGCTTCGTCCCAAAAATCTTCGAGCGGAACGCCCAGACCGTCGGCCAGGCGATTGACGAAAGCGTAATAACTCGTCACCTGACAGATGTCCAGGATGGCCTCGTCGCTAAAACCTTTTTCGCGCAGGGCGGCGACATCCGCTTCGGTCATATTCCACGGCTCAAGCGTCAATTTGGCCGCGTATTCGAGCATCGCCCGGTCCTTTTCGCCGAGTCTGGCGGCGCGAAAATCTTTTTTCAATTGTTCGACCAGTTCCGCATCACCGGTCAGCCGACGGAGTCCCGCCCCGTGATGTTTCATTCAGTAAAAGCACCGGTTAAGGGCCGAGACCGCGACGGCGATCATCTCCCTTTTGACCCTCGGCAGATCGCGACTGCTCCGCATCAGAGCCTTGTAAATCTCCAGATGTCCTTTGAAAGAGGCCGGGTTGAGGCTGTGGATCTTGAGAATATTATCCACGCCGCCCCACGGTTCGATCGTTTTTTCATAAAGCTCTTTCAATTCGCCTTCCGCTTCGTTTTCATCAATGATTCTGATCCAGGCCATCGGCAATTCCTCAAAGCAGAGGTCGGTCGGATTTTTTCAAATACTTGACACGACCTCGAAAAAAGAATAATAATCTTTAGCAAATTTTACGGTAGTTTGAACCTTTTACACTCTTTTTAAGACCGAAAAGATTTTCTCACAAATAACCGAAAAACAGGAAAGTCTTAATTTTTTTCGCGGGCAGGGAACCCTTTTCCGGCTCAAACAACTCACGTTCCGGCGTCTTTGATCAAAGCTCTTTCACAAAGCGAACGGCGTCGGACCTTCGACACTCACATAGGAGGAAACTATGAGACACTCACTAATCGTAATCTTCACCATCATTCTCCTGAGCATCTCGCTCTACGGTCAACCGGCCAACACCGCCGGCAACTCATCCAAAGCATCGGAAGCGACCGGGGCCAAAACTCGCCAAAAGGCTTTTCGTCCGACCAAAGCGCAGATCATCGAAGCGCAGGAAAAACTCAAGGCCGCCGGAACCTACGCGGGCGAGGCGGACGGCAAATACAACGACGATTTTCGCGCCGCGCTCAGAGAGTTTCAGGAAAAGAATTCTCTGGAGCAAACCGGTCGTCTGGACGAGGCCACGCTCGGGAAAATGGGCATCGCGCTGACCGATAGGCAAAAGGGAATCGAACCGGCCGCCTCCGATAAACCGAAGCGCGTCGTTTTCCGGCCGACCAAAGAGCAGATCTCTGCGGCGCAGAGGATCTTAAAGCAAAACGGCTCTTTTCAGGGCGAGGAAACCGGCCGCTACAGCAACGAACTGCGGGCGGCGATCCGCGATTATCAATCGGCCAACGGGCTCAAACGAAAAGGGTCGCTCAACCGCGCCACACTGGAGAAAATGGGCATTGAACTGACCGAAGATCAAGCGGCCATTCCCGTCAATCCGAACGATCTGGCCTCGGCCGACGATGCCGGCGGGGCGCCGAAAAAACGCGGCCCCGTCTTCCGGGCGACCAAAGCGCAGATCACCGAGGTTCAGAACAAACTCAAGGCCGAAGGGCTTTACGCCGGAGAATCGGACGGCAAGTTCAACGACGATTTCCGCGCCGCCATCCGAAAATGGCAGGAGGCCAACGGCGTCAAATCGACCGGCACGCTCAACAAGATGACGCTCGAAGCGATGAAGATCGAACTGACCGACCGGCAAAAGGAAATGTGATTCGATTTTGGATTTCGGATTTCGGATTTTGGATTTGACGTCTTGGTTTGAGATCCATTTCACTTTGAGGTTCGGGCCTTCGATCTGCCGGGATTCGGCGGATCGAAAGCCCGGACTTCGAATAAACCGGGCGATTGTTGATGAATTTCACTTCCGCCTTTCTACTTATCTTCTCCGGCCTCTTCTTTCGTTGAGGATCGAGAGGGCCATCTGTCGCTCGTGCAGTTGTTTGGTCAGTTTTTTGACTTTGGATTCTTCTTTTGAGATTTTTATTTTTTCCCTGAGATAACCGATTTCTTTTAGAATCTCGACCTCTTCGGGGACGAATTTGTTGGATTTGAGAAGCGAATAGCCGACCCGGAATTCGGCCGGCGTGTTGAAATATGCGGTCAGATCGATTGGCTTTCCGCGACCTTCAAGATTGTCGAACTCGCCGGCGGCGATCGCCTCGCGGATTATTTCTTCGACATTTTTGCCCGACAACATAACATCTTTATTGTAGCAAATAGGGTTTGGGTTTGGCCCGGTTTTGCGTTATATTTTTTTGAAAAAATATGAACGAAACGAACGTTTACGCCTATCTGACGCCGGTCGCGCTCGGGTTTATCGGGCTTGAGATGTTTTTCTGCTGGTTTTACAAAAAGAGCTACATCTCTTTCGCCGAGGCGGTCGCCAATTTCGGCACCGCGCTCGGCAATCAGACGATGAACGTGCTGGTGGCGGCCGGTGTTTATGTCGTTTACAGCTATCTGTGGGAGAATTTTCGCCTTTTTACCATCGAACTAAACTGGTGGACTTTTATTCTTCTGCTGGTGGGAGTCGATTTCGTTTTCTACTGGGTTCATCGCTGGGGACACGCCATCAACATCATGTGGGCGGCTCATTCTCCGCATCATTCGGCCGAGGAGATGAATTTTTTCGTCGCCCTTCGCGCGAGCGTCACGCAACGTCTGACCTCTTTCCTGTTTTTCTGGGTTCTGGTCATCATCGGTTTTACGCCGTTCGACGTTTATATGATGGCCGGGATTCACCTGTTCATCGCCTTCCTCCATCACACCGAACTGGTCCCGAAACTGTGGCGGCCGATCGAATTGATCTTCACCACTCCGTCGCACCACCGCGTTCATCACGGCGTCAATTTTCAGTATCTGGACAAGAATTTCGGCGAGTTTCTGATCATTTGGGATCGGATTTTCGGCTCTTTTGAAGAAGAAAAAGAAAAGGTCGTCTACGGCATCTACGATCACCCGCAATCGTGGAATCCGATCGCCATCAACTTTCATTTTTACCGTGTTTTGTGGCGCTACGCGCGCGCAACTCCTTACTGGTGGGACAAAATGCGAGTCTGGTTCATGCCGGCCGGGTGGCGACCGCGCGGGCTTCCCGAGGCCGAAAAGACTGAGATCACCGGCGAGAATCAGATCAAATTCCGCCCGCCGATGTTCGCCGGATCAAAACCCTATCTGGTCTTGCAGATCGTTCTGGGCGTCGCTTTGATGATGGGCGTCATTTCCAACGTCTTCGCCTGGAGCGCCGGGGCGCGCTGGACGGGAGCGTTTCTGCTCTGGTGGCAGATCATCAACTGGAGCGGCATTCTCGAAGCCAAACGCTGGCTCTGGATCTCGGAACTTCTCAGGATTCCGGCGACGACACTTGCGGCGATCATATTCAGCGGTATCTTTGAACCCTCGGGTCTGTTGTTCACGCTCATCGCCGTCGCCTGTTTTTCGATCCTCTGGACCATTGCTTATTTCCGGCCCAACAGCCCGAAACTGGTTCCGGCCTGATCTCCTGCAAATAAAAGAACCTGTTTCGCCCAAAGCCCGTAAAGAAATCTGTTGACGATACGTTGTAAGAACTTTTCCAAAAATCCAAAATCCGAAACCCAAAATCCAAAATCCCTCTCAGTCTCTTTCCAGATAAAACCGCCTGACCCTTTGGGCCAGATCGATCCGGCCCCACAGTTCGGAGACGAACATCTTGAAATCCGAGATGTTGATCCAGTATTTATCGCCGATCTCTTCATCTTCGTTGATCGGATGAACCACCGCCAGACCGAGCAGGCCGCCGACCAGCGTGTGGGGGATCAGCAATTTGCCGTCCTTGACCTCGAACGAAGGGCCGGCGTGAAAATCGAATTCGTCGGGCAGGCGCCCCAAAGCGATGGTCTTTTGCATGACCATCAGGACGATCTCCTCGGCGCCGTAATGAACGTTGAATTTCGGATCGATCCGTTTGATGCCCCACGGCACGTTCAGGGCCAGTGGCAACGCGCGCGGCAAACACATGAACAAGACCAGATCCCAGTTTTCCTTGATAAAACGCTTGAGGTCGTCCTCGGAAAGCCCGTCGCTTCCGGCGACTTTTTTGAGCGTTTCGGTTACGGCCGCGCAGGCCGAGACAAAGGCCATTTTATAAAGCCCCCGGTCGGTGCAGTCGATCCCTTCCTGAACATGTTCTCCGATGGTCATATTTTCCGGCACCTCCGATTTCTTTTTTTACCGATTATATCCTAATTTATCGTCGCGGGAAGTTTCTCATAAACGGGAATGATTCGGTATAATAAACCGAATTTTATGAACTTCGTCTTCTCACGTTTGTTTTTCATCCTGCTGGCGTTCGGTTTCGTTCCGCTTTCGCTCTCGTGGAATTTTCCCGCGCTCCGCTATCTGGTCCTCGTTTACGACGTTTTGCTGGTCGGAGCGGCGGCGATCGATTATTTCATCAGCCGCCGACTGCCCGGCGAACTGACCGCTAAGCGGGAATTCGAACGGCGTTTCGCCATCGGCGACGAATCTCAGGTCAAACTGCACATCGAGAACGGTTCGCCGCGCTCTTTTCAGATGAAGGTCAAAGACGAATTTCCGCCGGAGTTGATCCTGAGCGGAGACCGCGAGGCCAAATTTACTCTTGAAGCTCAGCACAGCGTCGATTTTTCCTACGGTCTGACGCCGCTCAAACGCGGGAAATATACTTTCGGAAAAACCGCCGTCCGCTTTCTTTCCAGATTCGGACTGGTTTGGTGTCAGGCCGAGCTTAACGAAGCGGAAACCGTCAAGGTTTATCCCAATATGCGGCGGGCCCGCGAAATGGAACTGCGGGCGCTCGGCGCCAACTCATATCTGGCCATTCAGAGAAAAGCCGTCCGGCGCGGCGAGGGACGGGAGTTCGAATCGATGCGCGATTACGTTCGCGGCGACGAACTGCGGCATATTTCCTGGACTTCGACGGCCAAACGGGCCAAACTGACGACCCGCCAGTACCAGATCGAACGCGACCAGACGGTCATCATCGCGCTCGACGGCGGGCGTCTGATGACCGGTCGGATCGGCGACGAAACAAAATTCGACACGGCCATTCACGCTTCTCTGGCCCTGATGTCGGCGGCGGCGCGCGGAGGGGACAACTGCGGGCTGATGGTCTTCGGCCGCAAAGTCAAAAAGTTCCTCCCGCCGAAAAAAGGCATAACCCATATCGACGCCGTTCTCGAAGCGTTGCACGATCTCGAACCGGAGCTGATCGAACCCTCTTACCTGCGCGCTTTTCGCTACATCTCGGCCAATCTCAAAAAACGCGCCTTCATCGTCATCCTGACCGATCTGGTCGATAAGGATTCCTCGCGCGAACTGATCAATTCGCTCAAACTGCTTCGGCCGCGCCATTTGCCTCTGGTGGCGACGATCGGCGACCGCGACCTCAACGCCACCGTCAGCAGCCAACCGGCCGAGATCAAAGACGTCTTTATTCAGTCGGCCGCCGAGGAGATCATTCACCAGCGCGAGGCGGCGCTCCGTCTGGTCGAAACGCTCGGAGGTCTGGCTCTGGACGTTACGACGCAAACTCTGGCTCCGCGCCTTCTGGAAACTTATCTGCGGGTCAAAGAACGGGGATTGCTTTGAAGAAATCCGGTCTGCCCGCTGCCCGTAAAAAAGCCGCCCCCATCTTCCGAATCGACCCGACCGAAAGTCTTTTCCAGTTGACGGCGTTTGGAAATTGCCGAACTCAGTGTTAGAAATAAAAAACTGCATATTCTCCGGGAAACAAAGTTTAAGAACCTTTCAACCAGAGTTTTTTTTCAAAGGATGATTCATCCATTTTAAGGAGGGCAAACCGTGAACAGGCGGACATTTTTTTTCAGGCGCGGATTTACTTTTTTTCTCATCCTGTCTTTTTTGACGCCGGGCTTGCTCCGGGTCCGGGCGCAGGCGAAAATCGGCGAAAAGAAAGATGAAAAAGAAAAAAAGGAACTGCCCTTAAAGCCGGAACGAAAGATCGAGTTTACGACCGACGAGGGAACCTGGGTTTCGGTCGATGTTTCGCCGGACGGAAAAACCCTGATCTTTGATCTGCTGGGTGATTTTTACACACTGCCCCTTTCGGGCGGCGAGGCTGTGCCTTTGATGAATGGATTCGCCTTCGATTCGCAACCCAAATATTCCCCGGACGGCCGTTGGATCGCTTTTGTCAGCGACCGGAGCGGATCGAACAATCTGTGGATCGCCAAGGCGGACGGCAGCCAGGCGCAACAGATGTCCAAAGAAAATCAGGCCGAATTGATCTCACCGGTCTGGACCCCCGACGGTGAGTTCGTCATCGTTTCCAAAGCCAGTCCGGCGACGCTCGGCGCCGCCGATCTGTGGATGTATCACCGCCTCGGCGGCGCGGGATTGAGAATCACCAAGGGAAAACCTCCGGCGGCCGACGATCCCGATGCTCCGCCGCGGGCCGGGCCGAGTTCCTTCGGAGCGTTCCCGACATCTGACGGACGATACATTTACTACGCCCGTCAGGCGCCGAGAAGCGGCGTGCGCTTTGAACTTCCAGAATGTCAGATCGTCCGTCGCGACCGCATCACCGGCGACGAGGACCCCGTCACATTCGCCCACGGCAACGCCTTTCGTCCGATTGTCTCGCCCGACAACAAAACGCTCATCTTCGGCGTCCGCCATGAGGGAAAAACCGGCCTCCGGCAACGGGATCTGATGACCGGTGAGGAACGATGGCTCAAATTTCCGGTTCAGCGCGATGAACAGGAATCGCGCCCGACGCGCGACCTTTTGCCGAACTACGCGTTTTTGCCCGGCGGCCGCGAGATCGTCATCTCCTACGGCGGCAAGATCCGCCGGATCGGCCTCAGCGATGGAAAGGAATCGGAAATTCCGTTTTCGGCCAAAGTGTCGCTCGACATCGGGCCATCGCTCTACGTTCCTAAAAAACTGGAGCAGGGCCCGGTCAAAGCCCGTCTGATCCAGGAACCGGAGGTCGCTCCCGACGGCCGAAAGATCGCTTTTTCGGCCCTCACGGCCGTCTATACCATGGCTCTACCGGATGGGACGCCGCAACGTTTGACTCAGGTCGAAAATCCGCGCGAATTTCAGCCGTCCTGGTCGCCCGACGGCCGTTGGATCGTCTTTGTCACCTGGTCGACCAAAGGCGGGCACATCTGGAAAACCCGCTCCGACGGCAGCGGAAAACCCGAAAAACTAACGCAAACCCCGGCCTTTTACAGAGACCCGGTCTGGAGTCCCGACGGCCGCCAAATAATCGCCCTGAGAACCGCCCGGCCGATCCGGGTCAATCATCCTTCGGATTTTCTCGGGCCGCAACCCGGACTCGACATCGTCAGCCTTCCGGCCGACGGCGGGGACCCGGCGGCGATCATCCCGGCGCGCGGTTTGGGTCGCCCGCATTTCGGGCCGGAACCCGACCGGATCTACGTTTACGGAAACCAGGGGTTGATCTCCTTCCGTTTTGACGGCACAGACCGGCGGACGCATTTTAAGGTGGTCGGAAAAAGCCGACGCGTCAAACCCGATCCGGCCGAAGAAGTGCGGATCAGCCCCGACGGAAAGCGGGCGCTGGGGCTGGTCAATCACCAGCTTTATTTTCTGGCGGTGCCTCGGAGCGGAGGAGATCCGCCGACCATTGATGTCAACAAGTCGTCGGTGCCCTTGAAAAAGCTGACCGGGATCGGCGCCGATTCCTTCGCCTGGGCCGATCGAGGAGAGACCGTCACCTGGACCATCGGTTCGGTCTTTTATCGGCAGAAAACTGCGGAAATTTCTTTCGAACCGGAAAAGAAAGAAGATGAAGAAAAAAAGGCTGAAGAATCGAAACCGGCGGAAACGGCCCCCGACCGACCCCGACCGGAGGAGATCGGCATAACCATCGAACGGGAACGCCACACGCCCCGGGGCACCGCCGTTCTGCGCGGGGCACGAGTCATTACGATGCGGGGTCGCGAAGTGATTGAAAAAGCCGACCTGGTTATCACCGACAACCGGATTACGGCCGTCGGGCGTCAGGGGGAGGTAACGGTTCCGACGGGCGCCCGCGTTTTTGATTTTTCGGGAAAGACGATCATGCCCGGGCTGATCGACGTCCACGCTCATTGGGAAGTCCGGCATTCGGTTCTCGATACCGAGGATTACACCTTCCGGTCCAATCTGGCCTACGGCGTTACGACCGGCCGCGACCCGCAAACCAATACCAACGACACCTTCGCCTATCAGGATCTGGTCGAAACGGGCGATATGATCGGACCGAGGATCCTGACGACCGGGCCCGGCGTTTTTTCCGACACCGATTTTCAGTCCTATCAAGAGGCGCGGGAGACGGTCGAGCGGTATCAGAAATATTACCGGACCGACACTCTGAAGGCCTACCTGACCGGCAACCGCCGTCAAAGGCAATGGATCGTTCAGGCATCGAAAGAGCTCGGGATCCTTCCGACGACCGAAGGCGGTAGCAATTTCAAATTGAATCTGACGCACGCCATCGACGGATTTGCCGGCAATGAACACGCATTGCCGATCGTACCGATCTACAATGACGTCATCCAGCTTTTCGCCCGCACCGGCATCACCTACACGCCGACCCTGCTGGTCGCTTACGGAGGACCGCAGGGGAAATTCTATTTCTTTGAAACGACGGAAGTTTACGGCGACAAAAAACTGCAACGGTTTAATCCGCAGGCGGTTCTCGACGAAAAAACGGCCCGACTCCCGTGGTTTCGGGAAAGCGAATACATCTTCCCGCAGATCGCCGCGGGAGCCAACGCGATCCTCCAGGCCGGCGGACGGATCGGACTCGGCGGACACGGCGAATTGCAGGGGTTGCAGTGCCATTGGGAAATGTGGGCTTTGAAAATGGGGGGAATGAGCAATCCGGACATTTTGCGGGTCGCGACCATCCTGAGCGCCGAAGCCCTCGGGCACGGAACCGAACTGGGCAGCCTCGCCCCCGGCAAGATGGCCGATCTGATCGTGCTTGATGGGAATCCGCTCGAAGACATCAAAAACACCAACACGATCCGCTACGTAATGAAAAACGGCGAAATGTTCGAGGGCGACACATTGAATCAGATCTGGCCGGAGAAAAAGATGCTGCCCGAGCCCTGGTGGCGGACCGATGGATCGTGATTCGGATTTCGCATTGGCTTTTACATTCTGAGTGAAAATGAATTTTACCGAACTGGAAAAATTAGGTTTCGGAGATTGGTTCGAGAGGCATTCGGATTCGTCCGGACCGGATCAGTTTCAATTGGCCAGAGTGACCGAAGTTCATAAGGAAAGCTACGTGGTCACCGACGGAGTCGCCGCGGCTTACGCGGAGACCACCGGAAAACTGATGTTCGCGGCCGAATCTCCGCTCGATTACCCGACCGTCGGAGACTGGTGCCGGGTTCAGTTTCTGGACGACAACTCGCTGGCCATCATCCACGGAATACTGCCGCGCAAGTCCATTTTGAAAAGGAAGACTTCGGGCAAAAAAGTCGAGTTTCAGGCGATCGCGGCCAATATCGACACGGCGTTCATCATCCAGTCGCTCAACGCCGATTTTAATCTCAGACGACTGGAGCGTTATCTGGTGATGGTTCGCGAGGGAAACATCGAACCCGCCGTTCTTTTGAGCAAGAGCGATCTTTTGCCGCCGGAGGACACCGAACTGAAAAAGGAAGCGATCCTCGAAACCGCTCCCGGCGTCCCGGTCGTCTCCTTCAGCAACATCGAGGCTTTCGGCCTCGAAGAGATCGAAAAACTGCTCGCTCCGGGCCGCACCTTTTGCCTGCTCGGGTCATCGGGCGTCGGGAAAACGACCCTCTTGAACAATCTTCTCGGCGCCGATCTGCTGGAAACGAAGGCGATCAGAGAAAAGGACGATAAGGGCCGGCACACGACGACCGGGCGACAGCTTTTGATGCTGGAAAACGGGGCGATGATCATCGACACGCCCGGCATGCGCGAATTGGGAAACATCGGGGTCGAGGCCGGAATAGGCGAAACCTTCGACGACATCGCCGAACTGGAAACCCTTTGCCGGTTCAGCGATTGCACCCACACAAAAGAAACCGAATGCGCCGTTTTGGGGGCCATCGAAGACGGCACTCTTTCCGAAGAGCGCTTTCAGAACTACGCCAAGATGCTCCGGGAATCGATGCGCAACGAGATGTCATACGCCGAACAGCGCCGGCGCAACAAACGAATCGGCAAATTTTACAAATCGGTCCAGAAAAATAACAAAAAGAATTTTTGACCCCATTCGAACAAGATTTTGAACCGATGCCGGAAAATTCATTTTATTTAAGAGATCATCACCCGGAAGACGTTCCGCAGATTCTGTCGGTCATCAAGACGGCCTTTGCCGAACAACGCGGTCTGATCGATCCGCCTTCGAGCGCCGAGCGCAAAACCGTCGAGATCGTCGAGGCCGAATTGCGCTCCGCCAAAGCGCTGGTCGTCGAATCCGGAGGCGAGATCGTCGCCTGCGTTTTTTACCAGCCGAAAGGCGATTCAGTTTATATCGACCGGTTGGCCGTTATGCCCCGTTTTCGCCGGGGCGGAATCGGAAAGACTTTAATGGAGGAAGTCGAACGGCGGGCGACCGAAACTGGTTTTGAAAAATTGAGCCTGTCGGTCCGCATCGAACTCAAACGACAGCAGGAATATTACGGCAAAATGGGTTTTCAGATCTCAAGTTACGAATCTCACCGGGGATTTGACCGCTCAACGTTTGTCATTATGGAAAAGGCTCTGACAAAATGGATATAGGAAGATCTGAAAGCGAAAAAGTGCGGGGAAAAGGGAGGTTTTTATGATCGGATATTCAGGCACGCCGCTGGCAAAAAAGCTCGGTTACAAACCGGAACATAAAGTTTATCTGCATCAGGCCCCGGAAAATTATTTGTCGCTTTTGGGTGATCTGCCCGAAAACCTGACCTTTCTTCAATCTTTGAACGAGAGGGCCGATCTGATCCATCTTTTTTCCAAACAAGCCGCCGAGATGGAAAAATGCCTTTTTCAATTCAAGGAAAAGATCGTCCCAAACGGCTGTATCTGGGTTTCCTGGTACAAAAAGGCCGCGAAGATTCCGACCGACATTACCGAAGACGTCATTCGCGAAACGGCGCTGGCGCTCGGTCTGGTCGATATAAAGGTCTGCGCGGTTGATGAAAAATGGTCGGGTCTGAAACTGGTTATAAGGCGCGAAAACCGCTATAAATAAAGCCTGACCTTTGCGCCGCGAAGTCGGAGGGATGACCGGGGCTAAACTTTCACCGAATCCCGTTCCCGTCCGGCCAGCAAAAGATACGAATACATGGCGACGCCCGTCAGGATGCCCGTTCCGAATTTGACCCAGGCCGGCAGGGACGACGGCGACAGAAAGCCTTCGATGATTCCCGCAATGACCAGCAAACAGGCGCAGCCGATGGCCAGCCGAACCGCCTCCAGACCGTTTTTCTTTAAGGCCTGAACGCGCGTCAGGTCGCCCGGATTGACCAGCGAATATCCGATCATCATTCCGGCGCCGGCGGCGATGAAAATGCAGGAGAGTTCGATCACGCCGTGACCGATCATAAACGTGACGAGTTGATTGCCGAAGGCCGCATCGGTTTTGTAACAGACGCCCAGAATTCCGCCGATGTAAAGCCCGTTGAACACCAGCACGTAGATCGTCCCGATCCCGAAAAATGCCCCGAAGGCAAAGGCTCTGAGCGAAACCAGGATATTGTTGGCCATGATCGAACTTGACCCGATCTGATTGGCCTCGTTCAGATCGAGCCACCATCTGTGGTCGTTCTGGGCCGCCAGGCGAACCCCTCCGACACCGAGCGCCTCGGCGAAATTGAAATCGTTGTAAGTCAGAATAAAAGATATGACTCCGAAACCGGTAAAAACCGCAAAGGCCAGAAAGATGTAACGCCAGTTGCGGCGAAAGGTTTGCGGGAATTCCCGAACGAAGAAATCGCGGACCAGATCAACCCCCTGACTTTCGGCCCGATAAATTTTGCCGTGGGCGCGGATCACCAGCGAATTGAGATAATTGACCAGTTTCGGGTCGCGCGTTTCGGCCCGGGCGATGGCCAGATCGGCGGCGGCCCGGCGGTAGAGTTCGCCGAATTCGCGGACTTCGGTGCGGGAAAGGCCGCGCAGAGAAGAGGTTTCCAAAATGGCCAGCAGACCTTCCAGACGCTCCCAATTGTTTTTTCTCTCTTCGATAAAACGGTTCATCTTGATTTTGGATTTTAGATTTTGGATTTTGGATTGTAAAGGCTGAAGTTGAAATTAATCTTACATTAACCTCCCGGCCCCTTTGCCAATCCAAAGTCCAAAATCTAAAATCTAAAATTGAAAATGTCTGAAGAAGCGAAAAATTACCACGAAGAAGAGTTGATCGAAAAAACCTACGATTTTCGAGTAACCAAGCGATTGTTCGGTTATCTTCGGCCATATTGGAAACTGGCTCTGGCGGCGCTCGCCTTGACGCTGATATCCAACATTCTGCTGAGTCTGCAACCGCGTTTTACGCAGATGGCGGTCGATGATTACATCATGCCGAAACACACCGAAGGGATCTGGCTCTTCGCGCTGGCGTTCTTCGGATTGTTCCTTTTCCGCTTTCTTTTCTCCTACGTTCAGGAGATCTTTCTCAACATCATCGGGCAAAAGGTGATGTTCGATCTGCGGACCCAGATCTACACCAAACTGCAGAGTCAGGAGGTCGCCTATTACGACAAAAATCCGGTCGGCCGGATCATCACCCGGATGACCAGCGATGTCGATGCATTGAACGAGCTTTTTACCTCGGGCGTGATCGACGGGCTCGGCGATCTGGTGGTCATTTTCGCCATCGTCATTCAGATGTTCTTTTACGACTGGCAACTGGCGCTCGTTTCGCTTGTAACGGTTCCCCTGCTGTTCGCCGCCACCAACTGGTTTCGCAAACGGGCCCGCCTCGGTTTTGACAAGGTTCGCACGCGGATGGCAAAACTCAACGCTTTCTTGCAGGAGCATATTTCCGGGGCGCAGACCGTCCAGCTTTTCAACGCCGAGGAAAAGGCCCAGAAAAACTTTCACGAGATCAACGACGATTATCGCGACGCCAACATCGAAACGATCTATTATTACGCCGTTTTTTATCCGATGGTCGAATTTATCGGCGTGATCGGCGTCGCCGTCATCATCTGGTTCGGCGGTTATCAGATCTTGACCCGCGTTTCATCGAGCGGCGACGCCCTGACGATCGGGATCGTCATCGCCTTTATTCAATTTTCGCAACAGCTTTTTCAGCCGATCAGAGACCTTTCCGATAAATTCAACGTCCTTCAGGCGGCCATCGTCGCCTCGCACCGGATCTTTCTCTTGCTCGATCTGCCGGTTCAGATCACATCGCCGGAAGAGCCCAAAAAAGTCGGAGAAACGGTCGGCCGGATCGAATTCAAAAACGTCTGGTTCGCTTATAAAAAGGAAGACTGGGTTTTAAAGGATATTTCCTTTGCGGTCGAACCGGGCGAATCGATCGCGCTGGTCGGTCACACCGGTTCGGGAAAAACCACCGTCACCAATCTGCTGATGCGCTTTTATGATGTTCAGAAAGGCAAGATCCTGCTCGACGGGATCGACATCCGCGATTGGGATCTCAACGAACTGCGCCGGAATTTCGCCGTCGTCCTGCAGGACGTTTTTCTGTTCAGCGGTTCGCTCGAAGACAATGTCAGGCTCGGAAACGAAGAGATCGACGACGAGAAAGTGATCTGGGCTTCAAAAGAAGTCCGCGCCGACGAATTTGTTCAAAAGCTTCCCAAAAAATATCAGTCGCTGGTCAAAGAACGCGGGGCCGGGCTTTCGGTCGGTCAAAAACAGCTGATCTCCTTTGCCCGGGCGCTGGCTTTCGATCCGAAGATCCTGATTCTCGACGAAGCGACCAGTTCGATCGACACCGAGACCGAACAGTTGATCCAACAGGCGGTCGACCGGGTGATGCAGGAAAGAACCTCGCTGGTCATCGCCCACCGGCTGTCGACGATCCAGAAATGCGACCGGATTCTGGTCTTTCACCACGGCGAACTTCGGGAAAAAGGGACGCACAACGAACTTCTCGGAGAACGGGGACTTTACTGGCGGCTTTATCAATTGCAATACGCCGAGGAGGATGCCCCGAACCCGCTATCGAGCGAACCGGGCGGAAACCTCAGTCTGGAATCGGGCGGCATCGGTTGATTTATTCTCGTCTTTCGAAGCGAAACGTGAAAAACTATTAGAAAAAATTGTTAAAATTGTTTATAATGCCGATTTAGCCATGACTCCGGAAGCCACTTTAAACACAGATTTACTTGATCAATGTGAATCCGTGATGGATGATATATTCACGCGGTGCCATCAGAACGCCCCCAACTTTGGCGTACGGGCCGAATGCTTCAAGGCCTCGCTCAAAAAAACCATCGAAAAATTCCTGCTTTCCAATTTGTCCGAGCCCCCTTCAATCGAAGAGATAAAGGATTTTTTGGATCAAATTCAGGCCGATGACCTGTTTTTGTCCCTCGGATGCGCCAGCGGCAACGAACGCGCCTGGTGGGAGTTTGACCAACAACATCGCTCGTATCTGGAACGGGTGGCCCGGCATCTGGCCCGCACCGATGTCGATGCCGAAGAAGTGGTCGACACGGTATATGTCGAACTTTACGGAACGCGCGTGGTCGATGGAGAAAGGGTTTCGAAATTTGCCACCTACAGCGGACGGGGTTCTCTGCGCGGATGGCTGAGGACGGTTATCTGGCATTCGCTGGTCGATCTTCACCGGGCAAGCCACGACGAGGTTTCTCTGGACGAGATGACCGAAAACGTCGGCGAGGGCTACGCACATTCGAACTTTGCCGAAACCGAACTGGGCGGCGAGGATCAGATGGTCGATCACATCGCCAGAGAAAAATACCGCAAAGCAACGCTGGCCGCCATCGAAAAAGCTTTTGCCGAACTCGACAGTCACGAAAAACTTCTGCTCCTGTACTATCACGTCGAGGATCTGAAACTGCGCGAGATTGCCCGTCTGGTTGAAAAACCGTCGTCGCCTTTGCGCGATTGGTTTCAGCGGAAATCTGCCAGCCGGGATAAAAACCCGTCGAGCCGGATCCATGAATCGACAATTATGCGGTGGCTTGAAAAAAGCTACACCAAGGTATTACATCTTTTCCGGGCTGAACTCAACTCTACACATAAATTAAGCCAGGAAGAGATCGAAATTTGCCTGGAACTGGCCACGCAGGATCTTGCCAGTTCGAATATTTATCGAAATCTGACGACAACCTAAAATCTTTCCCATGCATCGAAAAAAATTATTTTTACCCCTGATATGTAAAATTTATGCAAATTATAAAGATACGCCTCGTCTGTCAAGTGGGAGGCTGGAACTGACATGAAAAACAAGGGGAAAATAAGTTCAGAAGAATTGAACATCCAAAATTTATTAAGCAATTATTTACATTTACGAGTTTCTACCAACGGTTTGACGGCAGAAGGCCAGCATCTGGATGAGGATTCGCTGTCCGCTTTCGTCGAGGGCAGCCTGAGACAAAAGGAGGCTCTGCCGATTGTCAATCATTTGGTCGATTGTTCTTTCTGCCGACACGTTACGGCGGAACTTGTTAAGCTGGACTTCGCTTTTGCGGACGAATCCGTTCCCGTCATCGCCGAAAGCCATGCGCCTTCAAAGATCTCGGAAGTATTAAACGGGATTTTGGGACGTATTTTCGGCACCAACGACGGAGTGGTTTTCGCCCATCAGGAAGCTGATGAAGAATCCGATTCCGATGACCGCCAGAGCGAGGAAAACGAAGAAAAAGAATAAATTACATATTAATGTAAACAATTCACAGTTTTAGAAGTTACCTGTTTTCAAACCAATCTATTGAAAACAGGTAACTTTTGGCATTTTAAATCAACCCCAAACGGGCGAACCGCAACCTTTACCCCAAAAAACTTGCCGTTAAAATTTTATCGGCCTATAATTTCCGTATTCATAGAGTTATAATTTTCTTAACACTATAAATATTTAGGTTAAGGAGATTAGATTTGTCAGATAATAATCGCAAAGAATTCCCGAAAGATCATTCCGTTTCGGTCGAGAAAGTAGCGGTGGCCAATCTGCCCACGCAAATTGGCGAGTTTAAGATCGCCGGCTACCGTTCTCTGACCAGCAATGAGGAATTCGTGGTTTTGTTCAAGGGCGAGATGCGGGCCGACGTCCCGACTCTGGTCCGGATTCACTCGCAATGCCTGACCGGCGATGTTTTCGGTTCGATCAAATGCGATTGCGGTTTGCAGCTTCAGCGGGCGATGGAACTGATCGAGCGTGAAGGTCGCGGGGCGATCGTCTATCAACAGCAGGAAGGGCGCGGGATCGGCATCATCAACAAGATTCGCGCCTACGCTTTGCAGGACGAGGGAGCCGACACGGTCGAAGCAAATGAAAGACTCGGCTTCGAAGTGGACGCCCGCAATTATCAACAATGCGCCGAGATTCTTTTCGATCTGGGGCTTTGTCGGGTGCGCGTAATGTCGAACAATCCCGACAAGATCAGAGCGCTGGAAGAAGCCGGCCTGAAGATCATCGAACGCGTGCCGATCGAGGTTGAAACGAAAGAACCGGCGGCTCATTATCTGCGAACCAAAAAAGAAAAACTCGGACATCTGCTGGAATTCGAAAAATGAGGTAAGGAGAGATACAAATGAAAAGTGGTTTTGTCAAAGTGGTGCTGTTGTGTTTATTTACCGGATTTGTGCTTTGTATTTCCGCCCAGAAGGTTTCCGCTCAAAACTCGATCACCGGCATAGTCTTTGACCAAAACCGCAAACCCGTTCCCGAAATTGACGTCGAATTGCTCGACGGATTCGAGCGATACATTCGTTCGACCAAAACCAAAGGTTCGGGGCTTTATTTCTTTCAGGGACTTCGGGCCGGCGTTTATTACGTCCGGGTCAGGGTTGACGGAACGGCTTTTATGGAATCCAAAGAGCGGATCCAGATAGGCCAGGCCAACCGGGTCAATCAGGTGACCGGAGGGGTTTCGGGCAGTGAGTCGCTGCAGGTTAACTTTAATCTGCAGATCGACCCGCGCCGGATCGACAATTCTCCGATCAATAACTCAGTCGTATTCGCCCAGAATGTCCCGACCGATGCCCAGGCATCATACGAAAGCGCTCTGGAAAAACTGGAAAAACAAAAAAAGGATGAGGGGATCGAAGACCTTCGCGCCGCGATCTCCATCTTCCCGGATTATTATCTGGCGCTGGACCGACTTGGGCGCGAATATCTTTCTCAAGGAAAATTCGTCGAAGCCGAGAATGTTTTTAAAAAAGCGATCGATGTCAACCCGAAGAGTTTCAGCAGTTTTTTCGGTTTGAGCGTCGCCCGGCACAATCTTGGCAAAAAGGACGAAACGGTCGCCACCCTAAAAAAAGCGATCGAGTTGAATCCCGGTTCGGTTTCGGCCTTTTTGCTCCTCGGTATCGTCCAGCGGGAGATGAAAAAATTCAACGAGGCCGAAGCGAGTTTAAAAAAAGCCAAAGAGATAAGCGATAACAAAGAACCGGATGTTCACTGGAATCTCGCCCTGCTCTATTACTACAACCTCAAGCGATATAATGCGGCGGCCGACGAACTCGAACTTTATTTGAAAGCCATGCCGGACGATAAAAATCAGGAGACCGAAGAGAAAAAAGCTCAGGTCAAAAAACTGATCAAAACCCTCCGGGAAAAATCCGAAAAATCGTCCTAAAAAATATCCAAAATCCTGAATTATTTTCAATAAATCGGAAATACGGTCTCCCAAGAAAAAACCCAAAACCCTTTCCGTCAATATAAAACCAACCGTCTCAACACTTTACAATAAATCAAATACAGTTCCGGTTATTGGCTCTAAAATTGCTACTAAGTAGAGTGTGAATATTTTGAACAGTCTGTAGTCTCGTAAAAAATCAAATGTTTTTCAGAGCGGACTGAAATTAATCAAATCCCCAAAATTTTATATAGGAGATCACAATGAGTAAACAATTCAAATATATCTCTATGATCCTGTCCATCATCCTTTGCTTTTCGGCAATCACTTTCGGACAGGTTACATCGGGTACTATTGAAGGTACTGTAAAGGATCCGCAGGGAGCCGTTATCCCCGGCGCGACCGTTACAATCGAAAGCACCGGCACGACTGCCGGTTTCAAGAGAACCGTTACTACTGACAATCAGGGTTTCTTCCGGGTTCCTCAGGTTCTCGCCGGAACTTACAAAGTTACCGTTGAAGGCACCGGCTTTAAGACCGCTTCGCGTAACACGACGGTCAACCTTGACAAAGCGGCTGTCGTCAATTTCGACCTCGATGTAGGTTCGATCGACCCCAACGTTGTCGAAGTAACCGACAGCAACACGACGATCGACACCGGCGACACCAAGATCGACACCAACATCAGCAAACAGCTGATCGACGATCTTCCCAAAGGCACCACCTTCGGCAGTCTTCTGAAGATCGCTCCCAACGTTCGTCCGGAAGCTTTGAGCGCCGGGTTCCAGATCGACGGAGCATCGGGTGCCGAGAACGTGTTCGTCGTTGACGGACAGGAAGTAACCAACTTCCGGACCGGACAGCTCAATTCGAACAACAACTTGCCGTTCGAATTATTGCAGGAAGTTCAGATCAAATCGACCGGATTCGAAGCCGAGTACGGCGGAGCGACGGGCGGTGTGATCAACGTCGTAACGGTCGGCGGAAACGACACCTGGCACGGTAATTTCGGCGCTTCGTTCCGTCCCGAGAAATGGCAGGGCGATCCGCGTCCGTTCCTCAACCGGTTTTCAACCACGGCCACTCCGGAATACTTCAATCCGCCGAAAGACGGAGGAGTAGGATTCTTCCCGGTAGCGTCTTTGAGCGGACCGATCGTCAAGAACAAACTGTGGTTCTCGGCCATTTACGCTCCGCAGATCTTCGAAACCAGCCGGCCGATCGATTATTTCACGACCGGTAACAACCCGAACGGACGGGCCGTCAGCGAAAGCATCACATATGATCAGACGCTCAAGACCGAAGAGGCTTTTATTCGTCTCGATGCTCAGCCGAGTTCGAAGATCCGCGTGTACGGAACCTTCCTCTGGAATCCGATCATTCAGGACGGCGGTCTTCCGGCCAGCACCGAAGGTTTGAGCGGCGCTCCCCAGGAAGCTCTGGGTCTGCGCGGCGCTCAGTTCCTCAGTCAGATAGGCGGACGACAGAACAGCAATGCCGTTAACGGACAGGCCACCTGGACCCCGACCAACTATCTGGTTCTGAACTTCCGGGCCGGCCGCAGTTTCCTTAATGAGAAACTCAATTCATATGGTTTGCCCCGCATTACCAGATTCATCTGTCAGGCGGGATGGGCGGCCAGCACGACCCCGGGTTCGAACTGCTCCAGCGGTTTCCAGAATATCTCCAACAACTTCAACATCAACTACGACGTATCGACCCGAACGACGTTTGATGCTGATGCGAGTCTGGTCGGCATCAATGCCGGCGGACGCCACAACTTCAAATTCGGATATCAGTTCAACCGTCTCTTCAACACCGTTGAAGAAGGCTACAAAGATCTGGGTATCGTTTCTATTTACTACGGACGGACGTTTGAATCGCTCGTCGGACTGCCTTCGGCCGGACCGATCTGTGATGCCAATCAACTGCCGGCCGGCTGTATCCTCGGATCCGGATTCTTGCAAAGATTCGGAACCGTCGGTGAAGCCAGCAGCAAGAATCAGTCTTTCTTTGTTCAGGATTCATGGCAGATCATGAACCGTCTTACCTTGAACCTCGGCGTTCGCTTCGAGAACGAGATCGTTCCGAGTTTCGGTGATGCCGCCACTTCGCAGGCCATCGAATTCGGATGGGGAGACAAGATCGCTCCGCGTCTCGGCGTTGCCTTTGATTTGACCGGAGACGGCAAAACCAAACTGTTCGCCAGCTACGGATGGTTCTACGATCGCTTCAAATATGAACTGCCCCGCGGTTCCTTCGGAGGCGACTTCTTCCGTCGCGATTACTTCCAGCTTCTGCCGGCTCGCGGCACTGCTTACACCAACTACACCTTGGGCGCCATCATCGGCAACAATCCGGATCCGATCGGCGGAACTTGTCCGATCCCGGCCAGCACCGGTTACTCCGAGTGCCAGTTCGACTTCCGGATCGCCACCAACCTGATCGGTGCTGACATTTTCGAAACCGGTGCGGTTGATCCCAATCTGAAAGCGGCCCGTCAGAGCGAGTACACCTTCGGTGTCGAGCGTGAACTGTCGCGCAACTTCCTGTTGAGCGCCCGTTACACGCACAAACAGATCGATCGTGCGATCGAAGACGTCGGCGTTTTCAACGATCAGGGATCGGAAGCCTACATCATCGGCAACCCCGGCCTCGGCCTGGTTTGCGAAGTTGCTGACACGTCCGGATTCCCCTGTCCGAAAGCCGAGCGCAAATATGACGCTCTGGAAGTTCGGGTGGACAAACGGGCGAGCAACTACTTCTTCAACGGAAGTTACACCTTCAGCCGTCTGTTCGGTAACTATTCGGGTCTGGCCAGTTCGGATGAATTCGGTCGTTCTTCGCCGAACGTCAACCGCTTCTTCGACTTGCCGATGCTCGGATTCAACGCCGACGGACAACCGGATAACGGACGTCTGGCGACGGATCGTCCGCACGTCTTCAAGGCTTACGGCGGATACAGCTTCGACTGGGCCGGAAACAACGTCAACCGGACGACGGTTTCGGCTTTCACGACCATTCAGTCGGGAACCCCGTTGACCACGATCTACACCAACTATGCGGTAACGACAGCGATTCTGTTCGGCCGCGGAGACCTGGGAAGAACGGCAATGTTCACGGAAACTGACTTTGCGGTCAGCCATCGATACAAGTTCGGACGCGACAACCGGTTCACTCTGGAACCGTTCCTCGAGATCCGCAATCTGTTCGATGAGAAGAATGAACTGACCCGTCAGACGACCATCAGCAGCACGGACTTCAGAGCTGCCACGTTGGCGGCCAACGGCTGTGCGACCTGTACGGGAGAATTGGCGGTATTCAACACCATCTTCAACGGTGGAGGAATCAGCCAGTACATAACCAACTTCCTGAACAACCCGACCACGTCGGCGGCAGCGGGAAGAAGAAACGACTACGGATTGACGAACGGCTATCAGGCACCGCGTGATGTCCGCTTCGGTGTTCGTTTAACTTTCTAATTCAATTGAATTGAAATGACACTTGAAGGCCTGTCTTCGGACAGGCCTTTTTTTTATTTCAGAGGGGTCAAAAAGAGGCCTCAGTTTTTTAAGAAAGCCGTCGCTCAGAATTTAAATTCAAGAAAAAAACTTAACTTCTTCGTCGATTGGGACAAAATGGAAAAAAATCCAAAATCTTGAAAATTTTCCATATTTTTGAAAAAAATGGATATTTTTCCTCTTTTGAAACTATTCACTGATTTTCTCATAAATCCGCCACAGTGAATCTTTTACACCAAATCCAAATAAATCTGGCTTAAAACTTGCCTGGGATCGTTAAGTTACAGCTTTTTCCAGTCTGATGTTTCTCGTAAAGCTTCAATTTTTAGTTAAGAGAAGACTGCAATCTAACAAATCAATTCCCTAAAAACTTAAAAAACAGGAGATCACAATGAGTAAACAATTCAAATATATCTCTATGATCCTGTCCATCATCCTTTGCTTTTCGGCAATTGCTTTTGGACAAGTGAATGCGGGTAGTATTGAAGGTACTGTAAAGGACCCCGCGGGAGCTGTTATCCCCGGTGCTACCGTTATCATCGAAAGCACCGGCACGACTGCCGGTTTCAAGAGAACCGTTACTACTGACAATCAGGGTTTCTTCCGGGTTCCTCAGGTTCTCGCCGGAACTTACAAAGTTACCGTCGAAGCCAGCGGTTTTGAGAAATCGTCCCAGAACACGACGGTCAATCTTGATAAAGCGGCTGTCGTCAATGCCGTTTTGAAAGTCGGCTCGATCGATACGATCGTAGAGGTAACCGACAGCAACACGACGATCGACACCGGCGACACCAAGATCGACACCAACATCAGCAAACAGCTGATCGACGATCTTCCCAAAGGCACCACCTTCGGCAGCCTTCTGAAGATCGCTCCCAACGTTCGTCCGGAAGCCCTCGGTGCGGGATTCCAGATCGACGGAGCATCGGGTGCCGAGAACGTGTTCGTCGTTGACGGACAGGAAGTAACCAACTTCCGGACCGGACAGCTCAATTCGAACAACAACTTGCCGTTCGAATTATTGCAGGAAGTTCAGGTCAAATCGACCGGATTCGAAGCCGAGTACGGCGGAGCGACGGGCGGTGTGATCAACGTCGTAACGGTCGGCGGAAACGACACCTGGCACGGTAATTTCGGCGCTTCGTTCCGTCCGGAAAAACTTCAGGCTTCCCCGAATCAATCTCTCAATCGCTTTGGAGCCGGAGCCGGAGAATTTGAATACTTCAATCCGCCGAAAGACGGAGGAGTAGGATTCTTCCCGGTAGCGTCTTTGAGCGGACCGATCGTCAAGAACAAACTGTGGTTCTCGGCCATTTACGCTCCGCAGATCTATGAAACCACGCGGACTATTGATGCGTTCGACACCGACGCTCCGGGCCGCAACGTTGTTCAAACCAATTCTTACGATCAAACGGTCAAGACCGAAGAGGCCTTCGTTCGTCTCGATGCTCAGCCGATTTCGCAGTTGCGGATGTTTGGTTCTTTCCTCTGGAACCCGATCATTCAGGACGGCGCTCTTCCGGGAATCACCTCGGGCTTATCGGGTGTTCCTTTCCAAAGCGTTCAGGATTACGCCAATCAGGGCGGACGACAGAACAGCAACTCGATCAACGGACAGGCCACCTGGACGCCGACCAACTTTTTGGTTCTGAACTTCCGCGTCGGTCGCAGTTTCCTCAATGAAAAACTCAATTCATACGGATTGACCAAAAGAACCCGATATCTTTGCAGCGTTTCCGGCGATCCGGAAAACGTTCCCGGTTCGAACTGCCTGGCAGGTTTCAACACGGGCGCCAACTTCACCATCGACTACGATGTTTCCACCCGGACCACCTTTGACGCCGACGCTGGTTTGGTCGGTATCAATGCCGGCGGACGCCACAACTTCAAATTCGGATATCAGTTCAACCGCCTCTTTAACAAAGTTCAGGAAGGTTATACTGATACCGGTTATGTCGTCCTTTATTACGGAATTCCGATCAGTTCTCTGACCGGACAAACCCCGACCGGTTCACAATGTACCGCTGCCGGTCAAACAGGTTGCTGGTGGGGAGCGGGTCTTCTGCAAAGATTCGGAACCGTCGGCGAAGCCAGCAGCAAGAATCAAGCGCTGTTCGTTCAGGACTCCTGGACCATCAACAACCGTCTTACCTTGAACCTCGGCGTTCGCATCGAAAACGAGATCGTTCCGAGTTTCGGTGATGCCGCCACCACTAAGGCCATCGAATTCGGATGGGGAGACAAGATCGCTCCGCGTCTCGGCGTTGCCTTTGATTTGACCGGAGACGGCAAAACCAAACTGTTCGCCAGCTACGGATGGTTCTACGATCGCTTCAAATATGAACTGCCCCGCGGTTCCTTCGGAGGCGACTTCTATCGGCGCGATTACTTCGAAATTCTGCCCGAACGCGGCACGGCTTATACCGATTACACTCTGGCCAACATTCTCGGCGGTCGTCCGGATGAACTCGGCGGAACCTGCCCGATCGTCGGCGGTCCCGGCTACTCGATCTGTCAGTTCGATTTCCGGATCGCCACCAACTCGATCGGCGCCGACATTTTCGAAACCGGTGCGGTTGATCCCGATCTGAAAGCGGCCCGTCAGAGCGAATACACCATCGGTTTCGAGCGTGAACTGTCGCGCAATTTCATTTTGGGAGCCCGCTTTACCCACAAACAGATCGATCGTGCGGTTGAAGACGTCGGCGTTTTCAACGATCAGGGATCGGAAGCCTACATCATCGGCAACCCCGGCCTCGGTCTGGTTTGTCAGATTTCGACCAGCGCCAATCAACCTTGTACCAAAGCTGAACGTCGCTATGATGCCTTTGAGGTTCGCTTTGACAAGAGAGCGAGCAACTACTTCTTCAACGCCAGCTACACCTTCAGCCGTCTGTTCGGTAACTATTCGGGTCTGGCCAGTTCGGATGAATTCGGTCGTTCTTCGCCGAACGTCAACCGCTTCTTCGACCTTCCCCCGCTCGGCCACACTGCCAACGGCGAACCGGACAACGGACGTCTGGCGACGGATCGTCCGCACGTCTTCAAGGCTTACGGCGGATACAGCTTCGACTGGGCCGGAAACAACGTCAACCGGACGACGGTTTCGGCTTTCACGACCATTCAGTCGGGAACTCCGTTGACCACGATTTACAATCTGTACAATCTGGGCACAACCATTCTGTACGGACGCGGAGATCTGGGTCGCACCGGAATGTTCACCGAAACGGACTTTGCCGTTATGCACAAGTATAAGTTCGGAAGAGACAATCGCTTCGCTATTGAGCCGTTCCTCGAAATCCGTAATCTTTTCGATGAGGACAACGTGATCGCGGTTCAAACTACCATCAGCAGCACCAACTTTACGGCCAGTGTTCTGTCGAACAACGGTTGTACAACCTGCGCCAACGAAGCACAAGTCTTTGATACGATCTTCAACGGCGGCGGCGTTCAGCAGTTTGTCGAAAACTTCCTGAATTCAGCGGGTGTTAGCTCGGCGGGTCGGAGAAACGACTACGGTCAACCGAACACTTTCCAGGGTGGACGTGATGTCCGCTTCGGATTCCGCTTTACCTTCTAATTCTCTTAAGAATCAGGAGTTAAACCTGAAAGGTCCGTCCAAGTTTGGACGGACCTTTTTTACGGATCTCAGGATCAGTTTTCATTAAAAAGAACCTCCGAATCCGTTCAGTCAAACTTTTAATGTGAATTGAAATTACGCAGGCAAAACATAAACGAATTGAACTGACCGATTCAGAACAAAGGGTATTTCCAGTTCAAAACCCGTTCAAAGTCGGCGAAGCTGAGATAATCTTTCCGCCAAAAAAAGGTGCGCGTTCTTTGAACCCGCACCTTTTTTACTGGTATAAATACCTGATTTTAACTATTTGGCTGAGCCTTGGCTTTGTCTCTTAGTCTTTGGATCAAAGCCCTGGTCGATTTCTGCTCCTCGTCGCTCATCTTGCCGGTCTTCATATAAAGCTCCAGTTCATCGGCGGCTTCCTTGTATTTTTTCATATCCTCGCTGTAAAGTTGGACCAGTTCCTTTTGAATCTCCGCCACCGGTTTTTCGGCCAGTTTTTTGGCCTGAAGCAGATGTTTTTCAGCGTCTTCGAATTTGCCCGCCGAGCGTTCGACCATTCCGAGGGTAAAAAATATTCGCATTGAACCGGGGTTCAAAATCGACGCCTGGGTCAAAGATCTGATTGCGACTTTGTTATAATCTTTGCCAAGTTTATGAAAGCAATACCCCATATAGAAAAAGGCGGGGCCATATTTTGGGTTGACCTCGGTGGATTTAAGAAGATACTGCCAGGCCTCATTGTACTTCCCTAAAAAGCAAAGTTCCTTGCCCATCCGGTATAGGGCATCAAAATACTCCGGAAAAATCTTAATTGCTTCAAATAATCCGTTAATGCCTTCCTGATTCCGCTTTTCCGCCAAATCTTTGATCGCCTGTTTATAAGCGTTTTTGGCTTCCTCCGGCACAGTCTGTGCGAAAATAATTCCGAGTTCGGCTTCGGCTATGCCTCCTTTTCTCGGAGAAAGGTAAAAATCCTGGGGTTGGTATACATTTCCCTGACCGGCGCCCCTGACGTTAAAGGAATTGATTTCAACCAACCATTCCTGATCCTCAAGATCATATCTGAAAGGCAAGGCCCGGACCGTGTAGTTGCCGTCCGCTAATCCCTGGAATTCATAACGTCCCGCGCCGTCGGTTTTGGTTCGGCCCCGCAATTGATAATATTCATTGAGGAGTTCCATATCCACTTCGGGCAAGGGGTTCCTTTGTTTATCATAAACAAAACCCGCAATCGTGCTGGCCTGGACACTTTGAGCCAAAAGACCGAGAGTGAATACAAAAATAAAAAACAAAAGGGGTTTCCGAAAATTCTTTTTCTTTAATTTCATTTTGTCCTCCAAAAAACAGAGAGAATTTTTCTAAACTTGATTGTAAAAAGGTAGTTCGTAAATTATACATCAGAAAGGCATTTTAACAAATCTTTTTTTTCGTTTTGACTTGATAAAATCGCGCTGAAACGAAAAAATAGAGATAAAGAAACTAAGTCGAGGAAGAAAAAACTGTCCGAGAAAATATATCGCGATTCCGTTCACAATATTATCCGCCTCAAAACCGATTCGGAGGAGGGAAAACTGCTCGTCCGGCTGATCGACACGGCCGAGTTTCAGCGCCTGCGCCGAATCCGTCAACTCGGTTTGGCCTACTTCGCCTATCAGGCGGCCGAGCATTCCCGCTTTACCCATTCGCTCGGCGCTCTGCATCTGGCGACCCGGATTCTGGCCAAACTTTCGATCAAATACGAGATCCCGGACGAAGCCCGGATCGCCGTTCGATGTGCCGCGCTTTTGCACGACATCGGCCACGGCCCTTTTTCGCACGTCATCGAAACCGTGCTGGATTTTCACCACGAAGATTTTACGGTCGAAGCGGTTTTAAGCACGGAAACCGAGGTCGGCCGCACCTTGGCCGATTTTTCTCCCTCCCTGCCGAAAAATGTCGCCGATATAATCAGGGGAACTTTCCGCCCGGCGGCGCTGGCGGGATTGGTCTCCTCCCAACTCGACATCGACCGGATGGATTATCTTTTGCGCGATTCGCTGATGACGGGCGCCAAATACGGGATCTACGATCTGGAATGGATCATCAAATCGCTGGAGATCGACGAGAAAAACGATCGCCTCTTTGTGGCGGCGCGGGGCATTTACGCGGTCGAAGGCTATCTGCAAGCCCGTTATTATATGTTTCGCCAGGTCTATTTCCATCGAACTTTGCGTTCGGCCGAAAACGTCCTGCGATCGATCATGCGCCGGGCGCTCCGGCTTTTCCAAACCGGACGCGAGGTCTGGTATGCCGCCGATACGCCGTTTGAAAAAATCCTGCGCGGCGAAAAACTCTCGCTTCGCGAGCATCTGGATTTGGATGACAAAGACGTTTTGTTCCACATCAAGCAATGGCAGAACGCGGACGACAGGATCCTCTCGGATCTGTCGAAACGCTTTCTCAATCGCAAGCTCTTTAAGATCTTCGATTTGGACATGCCGGCCGGGGAAATGGAAAAATTTTTGAAACGAGGCCGGAAAGTCGTTCGGGATGCGGGCTTCGATCCCGATTATTATTTCATCGAAGACCGGGCGGGCGACGTTCCCTATTACTTCTACACGAAAAACGCGGATGATCCGAAAAGTTTTATCTACGTCGAAGAGGGATTTTCCAATCCGCAGATCCGCGAGATCTCCGAGGTCAGCGCGGCGGTGCGCGGACTTCAGAAAAGTTTCCAGATCCACCGGGTTTGTTTTCCGCACGAGGTAAAAGAAAAAATTGCCGAATTTTATCACTCTAAACAGAGGTCGGTGAGCGGTGAGGAGTGAGCAGTTTTTTGGATCGGAATGGGAATTTTTACAGATGACCAAAAAGCCTTCTAAAATCAGAAAATTCAAGGATCAAGGAGCCCTCGCCTTTGCCGGCATTTTCCAATTTCCCTTGTCCATTTTCCATTTTTTCACCTTTTGCCTTTTCTTTTTCCCGCCCGTCGCCTTCGCTCAAAAAATCGCTCTTCTGACGCCCGAAAAAAACGAACGCGCCGTTGAGTTCGCCTCCAAATTGGAGAATTCGTTTTCCGGCAAACTTCTCCTGTTGGATCGCAATTTAAGCGAAACCGCTTTTAACGCCGTAGTTTACGAGAATCCTTTTAACCTCTCGCTGGAGGAATCGAAAAACATCGGAGCGGCCATCGGCTGCAATTATTTTCTGCTGATCCAAGCCCGGACCTTGCGCCGTTTTTCGCTGGAAAAGAAGGATTATTACGAATCCTTCGCCGCCGTCTTTGCCGTCAGTTCCCGGACCGGACGACTGATCTACTGGAACCTGATCAGCCGTCCGGCGGCCAACCCTGCGGGCGCCGAAGAATCATTATCGAATTCGGCGGACGATTTGGCCGCCGAGATAATAAAAGCCGTAACCGAGGCGGACAAAAAAGAGGCGAACGAAGATCGGCCGGCGAAACTGGAGGAACTGCCCGAGGAAACTGCGCCCGAGGCCAAAAACTTTCGGCCGCCTTTGCCGTTCAAGCGGATTCGTCCCCGTTACACCGAAATCGCCGATCTTTACGGCATCGAAGCGACGGTCGACATTTTGCTCGATGTTGACGAAACGGGCCGGATCATAAAAACCGAGATCAGCCGCTGGGCGGGTTTCGGGCTGGACGAGTCGGTGACCGAAACCGTTCGGGAGATGAACTGGCGTCCGGCCTCAAGAAACGGAAAAACTTTGCCGATGCGGGTTCTCTTGAGATACAATTTCAAAAAAATCGAAAATAACAAGGAAACCGAGCAATAAAGAATGGCTACTTACGGATTATGAACTCCAAAAAATCCAAGATCCAAAATCCAAAACCCGAAATCGTATGAGACATATCCGCGCTACAATCCGTTTGATCTGCTTTGTGGCGATGACCATCATCGTCTATCTGATCTGGATGATCGGCGCGCTTTTGATCCCCAACCGGCAGTTCTGGCGGCAGATAATCTTTCGTTTCTGGGCGCGCGCCTTTCTGGTCATTTCGGGAATGCGAGTGGAGATCATCGGAACTCCCCCGCGTCCGCCTTTCCTTCTTGTTTCCAATCACTTGGGTTATATTGACGTCGCCGCCTTCCGCGCCGTTCTGGATACGGTTTTCGTCGCCAAAAGCGACATCCGCAACTGGTTTCTGGCCGGTTGGATCGTCCGCGATATGGGAACCATCTTCATCAACCGGCGCAACCGGCGCGACATTCCGCGGGCCGGAAAAGAGATCGTCAGCAAACTCGAAGACGGCGAAGGCGTGGTCATTTTTCCCGAAGGAACCAGCACCAAGGGCGAAGAGGTTCTGCCGTTTAATTCGTCGCTTCTGGAATTCGCCGCCCGCCGGGGATTGCCGGTTTTCTACGCCTCCATCACCTATCGAACGCCGAGCGACGCTCCCAGCCCGAGCGAAGTCATCTGCTGGTGGGACGACACGGTTTTCCTCGAACATCTGTGGCGGCTTCTCTCATTAAAGGAATTTACGGCCGTCATCAATTTCGGCGAAGAACCGATCAATCGTTCGGACCGCAAGGAACTGGCTCATGAACTCCGCGAAAAAGTGAAGGAAAAGTTCATTCCGGTCATTTGATTTTGGATTTCGGATTTTGGATTAATCTCTGCCGACCGGTGTTTTACGGTCTTTGTCAATCATTTGCTTGGTATGGATTGAAACAAACTTCACAAAGTAACGTAAAATCAACATCTATCTAAAAATCTAAATATGAGGAGAGGATAAAATGAATTTTTTCAATTTTCGGACGGCCGTCGTCCTGGCCTTTTTGCTGACGTTTGGCCTGAGCGCGTCGGCGCAAAATAAGGGGTTCGATGTTACCCGAATGGACGACACGACCAATGCCTGTACCGATTTTTTCCAGTACGCCAACGGAACCTGGCTCAAAGAAACCGAGATTCCGGCTTCGGAATCCCGTTGGGGAACGTTTAATATTTTAGCGGACAATAACCGCGACATTCTCAAAGAGGTTTTGGAAAATGCCGCCAAAACCAAAGCCCCCAAGGGAAGCGACACTTATCTGATCGGCAGTTTCTATAATTCCTGCATGGATGAAGCGGCGATCGAAAAAGCCGGGATCAACCCGGTCAAACCGCACTTCAAACAGATCGACAAGATCAAGACCGCTCAGGACCTCAAGCGGGAGATCGCCGTTTTGCACAATCTGGGCGTTCCGGTCGTTTTCCGGTTCGGCGGCGGCCCCGATCTGAAAAACAGTTCGATGGTCATCGCCAACGCCAGCCAGGGCGGCCTCAGTCTGCCGAACCGTGATTACTACACCAAGGACGATGCCAAATCGAAGGAGATCCGCGAAAAATTCGTCGCATACATGACCAATATGTTCAAACTGCTCGGCGATTCTCCCGATCAGGCGGCGGCCAACGCCAAAACCGTGATGGAAATCGAAATGCGCCTGGCCAACGCCTCCCTGCCTCCGGTCGAACTTCGCAACCCGGACAACCGCTATCACAAGATGAGTCTGGCGGACGCCCAGAAACTCTCCGAAAATTTCAACTGGCAGGAATATATGTCGGCCCGCGGGGTTCCGGTCGTAACGGAACTTAACATCGGTCAGCCGGCCTTTTTCGAAGAGCTTAACAAGATGCTGGCCGACGTGCCGGTCGCCGATTGGAAAACCTATTTCCGCTGGACGGTGATCGATAACGCCGCGCCGTTCCTTTCCAAAGCGTTCGTCGATGAGAACTTCGATTTTTACAGCCGGTATCTTTCCGGAACGCAGGAACAGCAACCGCGCTGGCGTCGCTGCGTTCAGGGAACGGACGGCAATCTGGGCGAAGCGCTCGGACAGGAATTCGTCAAAAAGGCTTTCACTCCGGAAGCCAAAAAACGGATGGACGAATTGATCAACAATCTCTTTGCGGCGATGAAAGAAAGGATCAACAATCTCGACTGGATGAGCCCCGACACCAAAAAACAGGCGCAGACCAAACTCTCGACCTTCAAACGCAAGATCGGATACCCTGATGTTCTGCGCGGTTACAAGGGTTTGGAGATCCAGAGCGATTCTTATTTCAAGAACGTGATGAATTCCAACCAGTTTCAGCTCAAACGTAATCTGGCGGACATCGGCCAGCCGCTCGATCGCAACCGCTGGGGAATGACCCCGCCGACCGTCAACGCCTATTACACGCCGATCCTCAACGAGATCGTTTTTCCGGCCGGGATCCTCCAGCCTCCGTTCTTTAATTTCGAAGCCGACGATGCGATCAACTATGGCGCCATCGGCGGCGTCATCGGGCACGAAATCTCGCACGGTTTCGACGATCAGGGCAGTCGTTTCGACGCCGAGGGAAATCTGAAGATGTGGTGGACCGACGAGGACCGCGCCAAGTTCGAAGAAAGGGCTTCCTGCGTCGTCAAACAGTTCGACGGCTATGAAGTGCAGGACGGCCTTTTTATCAACGGCAAACTGACTCTGGGCGAAAACATCGGCGATTTCGCCGGTTTGAACATCGCTTACGATGCCTTTATGAAATCGCTCGAAGGCAAACCGCATCCCGCCGAAATCGACGGATTTACGCCCGAACAGAGATTCTTCCTCGGATGGGCGCAGGTCTGGGCCGGAAAATATCGTCCCGAAGCCGAACGTCAACAGGTCAAAGGCAACTCGCACTCATTGCCCCGCTGGCGCGTCAACGGGCCGCTTTCGAATATGCCGCAATTCGCCAAAGCCTTCGGCTGTAAGGCCGGCGACCCGATGGTCAGAGCCGATATGTGCAAGATCTGGTGATTCGATTTTGGATTTCGGATTTCGGATTTCGGATTTAACAAAATCCCTGATCCCGAATCGAAAAAAGTCTGTAAGTCATTCCGACTTACAGACTTTTTTCTTTGGAATTCAAGCTAGAGACAAGCAATCAACTGCTTACAGCTCACTGTTCACCGCTCACTCTTTTAGAAATCATCGTCATCGTCAAAATCATCCGAATCATCGACTTCGACCATTTCTTCCAGATTGACGTCGAGATCATCCTCTTCATCGACTTCGACTTCTTCCTCTTCGGGTTCCTCAACATCATTTTCAGTTTCCACGCCCGGAACATTGGACGGGGACGGCAAGTTGAGGCCTTCGGTCAAAGCCGTGTATTCTTCGTATTCTTCCTCGGCCTTCTGATTGATGGTCGGGTCGAATTCGACTTTGACGTTGCGGTAATATTTCATACCGGTTCCCGCCGGAATCAGACGTCCCATGATGACGTTTTCCTTGAGACCCCGCAGATAATCGATCCGGCCGGAAATGGCCGCTTCGGTCAGAACGCGGGTCGTTTCCTGAAAACTGGCCGCCGAAATGAACGAGTCGGTCGAAAGCGACGCCTTGGTGATGCCGAGCAGAAGCGGTTCGGCGCTGGCCGCCTCGCCGCCGGCCTCGCGAACGCGTCGGTTTTCGTCCTCGTAGCGGAAGCGATCGACCTGTTCTTCCAGCAGGAAGTCGGTGTCGCCGACCTCTTTGATCTTGACCCAGCGAAGCATCTGACGAACGATCGATTCGATGTGTTTGTCGTTGATGTTAACGCCCTGAAGTCGGTAAACTTCCTGGATCTCGTTGACCAGATACTCCTGCAACGCCTCCATTCCGAGAACCCGCAAGATGTCGTGCGGATTGAGCGGGCCGTCCATCAAAGGCTCGCCGGCCTTGACGCGATCGCCTTCCTGAACGTTGATGTGCGTTCCGCGCGGGATGTCGTATTCGCGTTCGCCGCCGTCGTCGCCGATGATGACGATCTTGCGTTTACCCTTGGAGATCGGACCGAATTTGACCGTTCCGTTGATCTCCGACATAACGGCCGTCTCGGACGGGCGGCGCGCTTCAAACAATTCGACCACGCGCGGCAAACCGCCGACGATGTCTTTCGTTTTGGTGGTTTCGCGCGGGATCTTGGCGATGATGTCGCCGGCCCTGACGTCGTGGCCGTCTTCAACCAGAAGGTTGGCCCGGATCGGCATATTGTAGGTCTTTAAGACCTTGTTGCCGTCGCGAATCTCCAGACGCGGCTGATGTTTTTCATCCGAGTCCTTGACCACCAGACGTTTTTGTCCCGACACCTTATCGATGTCCTCTTCGATCGTTTTTCCTTCTTTCAGATCCTGGAACTTAACGGTTCCCGACACTTCCGACAAGATGGCGAAGGTGAACGGATCCCAGGTTACAAGCAGATCGTCTTCCTTGACCTTCTGACCGTCCTCGACGTGAACCTGCGCCCCGTAAACGATCTGATAGCGGGCGACCTCGCGTCCGCGATCATCGACCAGAGCCAGTTCCGACTGACGTTTCATCGAGATCAGCTCGCCGTCGCGGTTTTTGATGACCTTCAGATCGCCGAGGTATTTAACCGTTCCGTCCATCGCGGCGGTGTGTTGTGTTTCCTGTTCGAGACGGGCCGTTCCGCCGACGTGGAAGGTTCTCATCGTCAACTGAGTTCCCGGCTCGCCGATCGATTGGGCGGCGATGACGCCGACCGCTTCTCCGATCTCGACCGTGTTGCCCGTTCCGAGGTTGCGTCCGTAGCATTTGACGCAGATTCCGCGGCGCGATTCGCAGGTCAAAGGCGAGCGGATGCGCACTCTTTGCAGACCGGAAAGCTGAACCTGAGCGGCCAGATCTTCGTCGATCTCGCGGTTGGCTTCGACGATGATCGTACCGTCAACCGGATCAACGATGTCGTCAAGCGATGTGCAACCGACGATCCGATCGCGCAGGGATTCGACCTCCTCACCGTTGCGAATGATGGCCTCGGCCCAGATGCCTTTGAGCGTTCCGCAATCTTCTTCGGAAACGATGACATCCTGAGCGACGTCAACCAGACGCCGGGTCAGATAACCCGAGTCGGCGGTTTTGAGAGCCGTATCGGCCAATCCCTTACGAGCGCCGTGGGTCGAGATGAAGTACTGCAACACGTTTAAGCCTTCGCGGAAGTTGGCGTGGATCGGGGTCTCGATGATCTCGCCCGAAGGCTTGGCCATCAGACCGCGCATACCGGCCAACTGGCGGATCTGAGCGTCCGAACCGCGGGCGCCCGAATCGGCCATGACCAGGATCGGATTGAGTTCCCGACGCCGTTCTTCGCGCTCGTGCATGGCTTTGAACATCTCCTTGGCGACGCGATCGGTAACCTCCGACCAGATGGCCGTCACCTTGTTGGAGCGTTCGAGTTGGGTCATCGCGCCTTCTCTCGATTGCTGTTGCAGTTTATCGACCTCGGTCCGGGCTTTTTCGATGATCTCCTGTTTGCTCGGCGGCGTGACCATATCGTCGATGCCGATCGAAACGCCCGATTTGGTGGCGTACAGAAAACCGATGTTCTTCAGTTCATCGAGCAGTTCGACGGTCTGATCGTGCCCGAGCCGGAGATGGAAAAAGCTGACCAGCGATTGAAGGCCTTTCTTTTTCAAAGTCCCGTTGACGAAGGGCAGATTTCCCCGCATCAGACGCTCGTTGAAAATGACCCGTCCGACCGTGGTGTCGATCAAACGGTTGACGTCTTTGCGGATGGTCGCCCGCATCACATCCTGCTGGTTGTGTTCCTGCGTCAGGTCGATCAGATCGCCTTTCCAGCGCAGTTTGATCTTGGCCTGCGTATCGACCGCCTTGGCGTCGATCGCCAGCAAAACCTCTTCCATCGAGTTGAAGACCTTGCCCTCGCCCTTCATCTCCTTCTGATCGAGCGTCAGGTAATAACAACCGAGAACGATGTCCTGCGAGGGAACCGTGATCGGCTGACCGCTGGCCGGGCTCAAAAGATTGTTCGAGGCCAGCATCAGAACGGTCGCTTCGATCTGGGCTTCGGCCGACAGCGGAATGTGAACGGCCATCTGGTCGCCGTCAAAGTCGGCGTTAAAGGCCGTGCAAACCAACGGATGGATCTTGATCGCCTTGCCTTCGACCAGAACCGGTTCGAAGGCCTGAATTCCCAAACGGTGCAGTGTCGGGGCGCGGTTCAAAAGAACCGGATGCTCGCGGATCACTTCTTCGAGGATGTCCCAGACGATCGGCTCCTGCCGTTCGACCATTTCGCGCGCCTGTTTGATGGTGGCGGCGTGGGCATCCTTTTCCAGTTTGTTGTAGATAAACGGCTTGAAAAGTTCGAGAGCCATTTTCTTGGGCAAACCGCATTGATGCAGCTTCAGTTCGGGACCGACGACAATCACCGAACGACCGGAATAATCGACGCGTTTTCCGAGCAGATTCTGACGAAAACGTCCCTGTTTTCCCTTGAGAGTTCCCGAAAGCGATTTCAGCGGACGATTGTTGGCACCGCGCAGGACGCGACCCCGGCGGCCGTTGTCAAACAGAGCGTCAACCGCTTCCTGAAGCATCCGCTTTTCGTTGCGAACGATGACTTCCGGCGCGTGCAACTCCATCAGTTTCTTGAGACGGTTGTTGCGGTTGATGACGCGGCGATAGAGATCATTGAGATCCGATGTGGCGAACCGACCGCCGTCGAGCGGAACCAGCGGACGAAGTTCCGGCGGAATGACCGGAATCACGTCGAGGATCATCCATTCGGTCTTGTTGCCCGATTTCAGGAAGGAATTGGCCACCTTGAGACGTTTCGAGAATTTGAGTTTCTTCTGCTGCGAAGTCTCCTCGCGCATTCTCTGCCGGAGATCGGAAACCAGTTCCGGCACGTCGATCTGCATCAGGAGCTCCTTGATCGCCTCGGCGCCCATTTTGGCCACGAATTGATGCGGATATTCCTGCATCAGTTCGCGATAGCGCTCGTCGGTAAGCAGGTCCTTTTCTTTCAGATCGGGAACCTCGCCCGGATCGATGACGATGTAAAGCTCGAAATACAGGATCTTTTCCAGATCGCGCAAAGTGATGTCGAGCAGATGCCCGATGCGCGAGGGCAATCCTTTAAAGAACCAGACGTGCGAACAGGGACTGGCCAGTTCGATATGGCCGAGCCGCTCGCGCCGCACCTTTGATTGGGTAACTTCGACGCCGCATTTGTCGCAGATAACGCCGCGGTGTTTCATCCGCTTGTATTTTCCGCACAGACATTCCCAGTCGGAAACGGGCCCGAAAATGCGCGCGCAGAACAATCCGTCGCGCTCCGGTTTGAAAGTGCGGTAATTGATCGTTTCCGGTTTTGTAACCTCTCCGTGCGACCACGAACGGATTTTTTCCGGCGAGGCGAGGCTGATCCTGATGGCCTCGAAATTAGGGGTTAATTGTGTTTTGTTATCGTTTTGAAATCTAAACATCACTTTCTCCATTTTGGATTTTGGATTTTGGATTTTGGATTGTTTGGATCTTCATCGAACAAGCTTTCGAACGAAAAGAATCCAAAATCCAAAATCCAAAATCCAAAATCAAATCAGTCTCCAACAACTTCGCCGACACCGGCGTTCTGCGCGTTCTCGTCGATCTCGTCTTCGGTGATCAGCTCAACGTCGAGACAGAGCGATTGCAGTTCGCGAACCAGAACGTTGAACGATTCGGGAATTCCCGGCTCGAAATCCGACTCCCCTTTGACGATCGTCTCGTAGATCTTCGAGCGACCGGCGACATCGTCGGATTTGCAGGTCAGAAGTTCCTGCAGAATATGCGCCGCACCGTAGGCTTCCAGCGCCCAGACCTCCATCTCGCCGAACCTTTGTCCGCCGAACTGCGCCTTACCGCCGAGCGGTTGTTGTGTGATCAAGCTGTACGGGCCGATCGAACGAGCGTGGATCTTGTCGTCAACCAGATGCGAGAGTTTGAGCATATAAATGTAACCGACCGTCACCTTCTGCTCGAACTGCTCACCGGTCATTCCGTCATAGAGCCTCGTCTTTCCGGAAGGACCGACCGACGGCGGGATTCCCAGTTCGTCGTACCTGTCGTTGGCCTTGCCGATATATTCCTTGATCTCTTTCTCGCTGGCGCCGTCGAAAACCGGCGTGGCGAAATGGAGACCGAGAACGCGGGCCGCCCATCCGAGATGAGTTTCCAAGATTTGTCCGACGTTCATCCGGCTCGGCACCCCGAGCGGATTGAGAACGATATCGACCGGCGTTCCGTCGGGCAGATAAGGCATATCCTCTTCCGGCAGAATGCGGGCGATGACGCCTTTGTTTCCGTGGCGACCGGCCATTTTATCGCCGACCGAAAGTTTGCGCTTCATGGCCACGAAAACCTTGACCATCTTGATGACGCCCGGAGGAAGTTCGTCGCCCTGTTTGAGCTTCGAGATCTTCTCTTCGTAAATGTCTCTCAAAATGTTGATCTGACGATCGGTCCGCTGTTCGTATTCTTTGATCTCGGCCGGAATGTCGATCGTGCCGGCCGAAACCTCGGCGCTGCGCAGATTTTTGATCGGCACATCTTTGAGCGTTTCCTTGGTCAGCGTTTCACCCTTTTTGACCAGAACGTCCTTGCCGTCAACGATGTCCTTGAGCAGTTTGCGGCCTTCGAAAAGTTCGTAGATCCGCTGATCGCGCTGTTCGGTCAGAATCCGCACCTCGTCATCGAGGTCGCGGCGCATGGCGTCTTCTTCGAGGCGCTCGATGTCAAGCGAACGCTCGTCTTTTTCCTGACCTTTGCGTGTAAAGACCTGAACGTCGACCACCGTTCCGTCGATTCCGGGAGGACAGGTCAGCGACGCGTCTTTGACGTCGCCGGCCTTCTCGCCGAAGATCGCCCGCAAGAGTTTTTCCTCGGCCGTCAGTTGAGTTTCGCCCTTCGGCGTCACTTTACCGACGAGGATCGAACCCGGTTTGACCTGAGCGCCGATGCGGATGATTCCCGATTCGTCCAGATCGCGGAGCATATTTTCGCCGATGTTGGGAATGTCGCGCGTAACCTCTTCGGGACCGAGTTTGGTGTCGCGGGCCTCGACTTCGAGTTCCTCGATATGGATGGAAGTATAGTAATCTTCCTTGACCAACCGCTCGGAAACCAAAATGGCGTCCTCGAAGTTGTAACCGCGCCACGACATAAAAGCGACCAGCACGTTCCGGCCCAAAGCGAGCTCGCCCCGGTCGGTGCACGGGCCGTCGGCGATCACCTGACTTTTCTTAACCCTTTCGCCGACCTGAACGATCGGCCGCTGGTTGATACAGGTGTTCTGGTTCGAACGCTTGAATTTGACGAGCGAATAAATATCGGCCGTTACCTCGCGCGAAATGGTTCCGTCAACCCGGTGATCGGCCTTGACGATGATCCGTTCGGAATCGACGTAATCGACGATGCCGTCGCGTTTGCCAATGACGACCGCACCGGAGTCCCGGGCCGCGATCTTCTCCATTCCGGTTCCGACATACGGGCTTTCGGCCCTCAGCAGAGGAACGGATTGCCGTTGCATGTTCGACCCCATCAGAGCGCGGTTGGCGTCGTCGTTTTCGAGGAACGGGATCAGCGAAGCGGCCACCGAAACCAGCTGTTTCGGCGAAACGTCCATATATTCGATCTCGTCGCGTGAAGAGGTGATGAACTCTCCTTTTTTACGGGCCGCGTTGCGTTCATTGACCAGATTGCCCTTCTCGTCCAGTTCGATGTTGGCCTGACCGATGACGTATTTATCCTCTTCCCAGGCCGTCAGATAGAACGGAAAAGGCTCGTGCTCGGCCTCGCGCTCATCCTTTTTCAGTTTGGCGTTGGCCGCTTCAACCTCTTCGAGCGGCAGGTGCGTGTTCGGTTTGAGACCGGTATCGCCGCCGTTGATGATCTTGACGTATTCGATCACCCGGCCGTCTTCGACCTTGCGGTAGGGCGATTCGATAAACCCGAATTCGTTGATCCGCGCAAAACAGGCGAGCGATGAAATGAGACCGATGTTCGGACCTTCAGGTGTCTCGATCGGACAGATCCGTCCGTAGTGGGTCGGATGCACGTCGCGCACCTCGAATCCGGCGCGTTCTCTGGAAAGTCCGCCCGGCCCCAAAGCCGAAAGCCGGCGTTTGTGCGTGATCTCCGAAAGCGGATTGGTCTGATCCATAAACTGCGACAACTGCGATGAACCGAAAAACTCCCGGACGGCGGCCGTTACGGGTTTGGCGTTGACCAGATCGCGCGGCATCGTGGTGAACATATCCTGTTGGATGGACATTTTTTCCTTGATGGCGCGTTCCATTCTTTCAAGCCCGATGCGGAACTGATTTTCCAGCAGTTCGCCGACCGCGCGGACGCGGCGGTTGCCGAGATGATCGATGTCATCCTGATAATAATTGTCGCTGTCGCGTTTCATCCTGAGCAGATAATCGACCACCTCGAAGAAATCTTTGGCTTCGAGCAGTGAACTGTCGATGTCCTGCAGGGGCGGACGGCCCATCTTGATGTTGAACTTCAGACGTCCGACCCTCGACAGATCAAACCGGCGAGGTTCGAAGAACATTCCCTCCAAAAGCCGGTAAGCCGTCGGCACGGTCGGCGGATCGCCGGGCCGCATCTTGCGGTAGATCTCCAAAAGGGCATCGACCGGTTTGATGATCGTGTCCTTGGCCAGAGTCTGCGAAATGACGTTGCCGATGACGTCCTTTTCGGGGAAAAAGATCGAGAATTCCTCGACCCCTTCGTCAATGATCTGCTGAAGTTTGGCCGAAGTGATCTCGTTGTTCGATTCGAGAATGACCTCGCCCGTTTCGGTATTGACGATGTCATCAAGGGCAAAAGCGCCCTCGAAATCGTTTGGCGAAACCTCGACTTTTTCGGTGCCGAGTTTTCTCAGTTCGCGCAGGGCCAAAGCGGTAACTTTTTTGCCGGTGCTGGTAACGGTCTCTTTGCCGTCCTTGATGTCCTCTTCGGCACGCATTCCCTTCAGATGCGTTTCGCCTTCTTCCCTGACCTTCAGGAAAACCTTGCCTTTCTCGATCCTGACATCATCGGTGATGTAAAACTGGCGGAGCAGTTCGGCATTGGAAAATTCGGCATTCTTGACCACTTCTTCGAGGATCTGGTCGGAAACCGTTTTCATATCGATCTGCGGATTGAGCCACAGGCCGAGCGCCCGGAGAAAGATCGTTCCCAGGAGTTTGCGTTTGCCGAGCCGCGAGTGAAGGATGTTCTTCTGGTCATATTCAAACTCGACCCAGGAACCGCGGTACGGGATCACCTTGGCCAGAAACTCATCGCGGTCGCCCTTGAAAAAGACGCCCGGACTGCGGTGCAACTGGCTGACGATGACGCGCTCGGTTCCGTTGATGATAAAGGTTCCGTTGTCGGTCATCAGCGGGATCTCGCCGAAGAAAACATCCTCTTCCTTGATGTCGCGAATGGTCGCCACATTGGTTTCCTGATCTTTGTCGAAAACGGTCAGACGGATGCGGACCTTGAGCGGCACGCTGTAAGAGGTTCCCCGTTCCTGACATTCCTGCTGGTCGTGTTTGTGCTTCAAACCGACCGGCTCCCCGCAGTTGGTACAGAGCTTCGGCTTGACGACATTGAAAGTGCCGCAGTTGTTACAGAGGACTTCCGCCGGATTAAAAGGATCGACCTTGATCTTGGCGCCGCACTCTTTACAATTGGTGCGCAGATGTTCGAGGCCTTCCAGATTTCCGCATTTGCATTGCCAGTTGCCGATCTGGTACTCGACGAATTCCAGCGTGGCCGTTTCGCGGAAATCGGAAACCGGAAACACCGATTGAAAAACCGACTGAAGCCCGACGTTCTGACGTTCTTCGGGAATCAGGTCCATTTGCAGAAAACGGTTATATGATTCGCGCTGAACTTCGATCAGATTCGGAATTTGTGCGGAAGTAATAATTTTTGAAAAATCTACACGCTCGGGCGCCCGACTGGTTCTGCGTCCAAGCCCATTGGTGTTTGTTTGAAGCGGATTGACAATCATAATTTTTAACTCGGTTTCCTGAAGCAAATTATTGTTGCTTTAATTTTCTTTTGTTGGTAAAATGCCTTAGCTTAAAATCTTAAAATAACCTTTCAAATAAAGACGGCAAATGCGGTCGAGGGTATACTTCGCCCTGACCGCTTATTGTTAGCAGTGCTACAACCGATGTGTTTTTGAGAGTGCCGATAAGGACAATTACTCTCCAATTTTTCCTAAGAAAAAATTTCTCTTTTCATCCAAGGAAACCCCGCATTTACGGGAATTTCAAAACAAATTTCAGATGGCAGACATCAAAATCCTCAAAATGAAAGATCCCGAATTTTAATGTCTGCCCTTACATTTTAGCAACTAAATTATTTAAGTTCAACCGTTGCGCCGGCATCGGTCAACTTAGTTTTAATTTCTTCGGCTTCTTCTTTCGAAACACCTTCCTTGATGGCTTTCGGAGCGCTGTCAACCAGTTCTTTGGCTTCCTTTAAGCCGAGACCGGCGACGACTTCGCGAACGACCTTGATGACGTTGATCTTGCTCGATCCGGCGCTGGTCAGGACCACATCGAATGAATCCTGTTCAGCCGCAGCGGCACCGCCGCCATCGCCGCCGGTACCGGCCTGAGCAACCATCACCGGCGCAGCCGCAGCAGCGGCCGAAACGCCGAAGACCTCTTCCAATTCCTTAACCAATTCGGACGCTTCGAGGAGCGTCATTCCTTTCAAATATTCGACAACATCTTCTTTTGAAACTGCCATGATAATTAATAGTCCTCCATTTGGGGTTCTTGTGTTTATTCGTTTGTTAATCGTTAATTGTTAATTGTTAATTGCCGTTTGTACTCACGAAAACAACTAACCATTTCCAATCAGCCATTAACAGTTTTTTGTTGGTGTCAGCCTTGAGAACCCAACGGGACATCTCCGTTCGGCATTTGCATCGGTCGCCTACTTGAAAACATCCGAGCTGCAAAAGCGACCTGACTTATCGCTTCGCCCGTTTTTCCTTGAGTCTTGGCTATTTCGATCGACGCGATCATTCGTTTCTTGAAAGAAACAGACGAAGCGCGTCGAGTGTAAAATCTTTATTCCGCTTCCGGAGCCGCCGATTCTTCTTTTTCGGCTTCGGCGTCCTCGCCGGACTCCGCTTCCGGAGCGGCTTCCGGAGCCGCCGGTTCTTCACCGGTTTCGGCGCTTGCCTCGGCTTCGGCAGGGGCTTCGGCGGTCGCTTCTTCGGTCGGCGCGGCCTCTTCTTTGGCCTCGGCCGCCGGAGTTTCATCAGCTTTCGCCTCTTCCGCCGGAGCGGCTTCAGCCGGAGCCGGAGCAGCAGTATCGGCCGGAGCCTTTTCCCCGATCTGTTTGATAACAACGGCCAGATCGCGCGGAACGGCATTGATGACCGTCACCAGACGCTGAGCCTGACTGTTGAGAACGAACAGCAGTTTGGAGATAAGCTCTTCTTTCGAAGGCAGGCTGGCGATCGCTTCAACCTGTTTCAAGTCAACCACTTTGCCGTCAACGACTCCCGCCTTAAAGGTAAAGATCGTATTGTTTTCCTTGACGAATTTGGAAACCGTTTTGGAAAGTTCGACGGCGTCGTTTTCCGTCCAGGCAATGGCCGTAACGCCTTTGAAATGCTCGCTCGCATCTTCGTAAGGCGTGCCTTTAACGGCCAGTCGCGCCAAAGTGTTCTTGACGACCTGATATTTCGCCCCGGCCTCGCGCAGTTGATTGCGGATCTCCTGATCCTTGTTGACGGTCAGATTGGTAAAACTGACGATCATCGCCGATTTGGCGGCGTTCAACTGTTCGGTGAGGGCGTTTAAGTCTTTTTGCTTTTGTTCTCTTGATTTCATAGTTCTCTATTCGCTCCTCACTTTGATTGAATGAAATTCATCTCGTCGATCAAAACGCCCGGACTCATTGTCGCGGCCAGATTGACCTTTTTGACGTAGCGGCCCTTGGCCGTCGTCGGTTTGGCTTTCAAAACCGCTCCGATCAATGCTTTGGCGTTTTCGAGAAGTTTGTTCTCGTCAAACGAAACCTTGCCGATCGGCGTGTGAATGACGCCCGTTTTATCGACTCTGTATTCGACCTTACCGGCTTTCGTTTCTTCGATGGCCGTTTTGACGTCCGGCGTTACGGTGCCGGTTTTCGGGTTCGGCATCAGGCCGCGCGGCCCCAGAACCTTACCCAGTTGTCCGACCGAACGCATCATGTCCGGCGTGGCGATAACGGCATCGAAATCGAGCCAGCCGCCCTTGATCTTTTCGACCAACTCATCGCCGCCGGCAAAATCGGCCCCGGCCTCTTCGGCCTCTTTGACCTTTTCGCCCTGCGCGATAACGACGATGACCTTCGATTTGCCGCCCAGGCCGTGCGGCAGAACGATCGTTCCGCGGACCAATTGATCGGCCTTGCGCGGATCGACGCCGAGCCACATCGTCAGCTCAACGGTTTCGTCGAAATTGGCAAAGGCGATCTCCTTGACTTTGGCCACCGCTTCGGCGGTCGTGTACTTTTTCAGCGGCTCGATCTTTTCCAGAGCCGCGCGATATTTTTTACCTTTTTTTGCCATTAAAAACCTCCAAGGTGCAAACGAAGCTTTCTTTGCAAAGCCTCTCCCTCAAATTGATTTTAGATTGACGATTTTGGATTTTGGATTGAAACCTCAATAATCCAAAATCGTCAGTCCGAAATCGTCAGTCCCATGCTTCTCGCGGTTCCTTCGATGGTGCGAGTCGCTGATTCTAAATTAGTGGTGTTCAGGTCAGGCATCTTGGTTTTGGCGATCTCGGCGAGTTTGGCGCGAGAGATCGAACCTACCTTGGTGCGGTTCGGTTCGCCTGAGCCTTTGGCGATTCCGGCGGCCTTGCGGATCAGATCGGCGGCCGGCGGAGTCTTCGTTTCAAAAGTGAACGAACGATCCGCGTAAACCGTGATCACCACCGGAATTTTCATATCCGGGTCGTCGTTTTGCGTTTTGGCGTTGAACGCCTTGCAAAACTCCATGATATTGACACCGTGTTGTCCGAGGGCCGGACCGATCGGCGGGGCGGGATTCGCCTTTCCCGCAGGAATTTGTAATTTGATATAACCTGCTATTTTCTTAGCCATAATTTGATTAACGATTTCGGGAATTCGCCCTGTTAATGAAGCGCCCCGAAAATGTCCTCATAAATTTTTGTTAACCCATAAAAATTTGCTATTTACGATCTGTCGCCGGATCGCAAATCGCAAATCTAAAATCCAAAATCTTTTTATTCTTCCTCGGCAAAGGTGACTTTTTCCACATCCAGAAAGTTGAGTTCAACCGGAGTGGAACGCCCGAAGATCGTCACCGTGACTTTCAAAGTCGTCTTCTCTTCGTTGACCTCCTCGACCTTGCCGGTAAAACTGGCGAACGGGCCCGACTTGATCCTGACCACTTCGCCAACCTCGTAAGAGAATTTCGGCTTCGGTTTTTCGGCCGCCACCTCGACATTGTGGACGATCTGATCGACCTCATCCTGCGTCAGCGGGGTCGGGTTTTTTCCTCCGAGAAAACCCGTTACTTTGGGCGTCGCTTTGATAACGTGAAAGACGTTGTCGGGAATTCGTCCGTTCTCGTTGCATTCGATCTCGATCAGGACGTAACCGGGATAAAACATCCGCGATGATTCGATCCGTTTGTTCCCGCGCATTTCGACGACCGTTTCTTTCGGCAACAAAACCTCGGTTATCAGATCGCTCAGTTCCATGTCGCGAATTCGCGCGTTGAGACTCTCGACAACCTTGTTCTCATGCCCTGAATATGTGTGGATAAAATACCACTGCCTCATTGTTAAAAATCCTTATAATCCGACGAGTTTATTGATCAGCCAGGTGAGACCTTGTAAAATATAAACCCATCCCTGATCGACCAAAAACAAATAAACAGAGAAGAAAATCACGCTGACAAGTACGACCAGCGTCGTATTTCGAACGTCATCGGAAGAGGGAAAAGTAGTTTTATCCAACTCTTCGCGCGTCTTGCGAACAAATTCGCCGACGCCTTCCTTTCCATCTTTGTTTTTACCACCTAAGGTGTCCACTGCTTCCGACACTTCTTTTACTCCTCAAAAAAAAATTAAATGGCAGGGGTACCAGGATTCGAACCCGGACCTAAGGTTTTGGAGACCTCCATGCTAGCCATTGACACCATACCCCTAAAATGATTTTGGATTTTAGATTCTAGATTTTGGATCACAGATATTTTTCAATCCAAAATCGGCAATCTAAAATCCAAAATTGAACTACTTATTTTCCCGGTGCACTGTGTGGCAACGGCAACGACGGCAGAATTTTTTGAACTCCAGCCGATCCGGCGTGTTCTTTTTATTCTTGGTCGTTACGTAATTGCGTTCCTTGCACTCCGTACATTGTAAAGTCACGTTATCACGCGGCATAACTTCTAACCTCTTTTACTTAGTCAATGATTTCGGTAACGGTACCGGCTCCAACTGTTCGTCCGCCTTCCCTGATCGCAAACCTCAATCCTTTCTCCATCGCGATCGGCGAGATCAACTCGATCTCCATCTGAATGTTGTCTCCAGGCATCACCATCTCCACTCCTTCCGGCAAATGCGCCACTCCCGTCACGTCCGTCGTCCGAAAGTAAAACTGCGGCCTGTAACCAGTGAAAAACGGCGTGTGCCGCCCGCCTTCCTCTTTCGTCAAAACATACGCCTCAGCCTTGAACTTCGTGTGCGGTGTGATCGTTCCCGGCTTGGCTATCACCTGCCCTCTCTCGATCGCCGACCGATCCACTCCCCGAAGCAACAATCCGACATTGTCTCCCGCCACTCCTTCGTCCAACAACTTCTTGAACATCTCGACTCCCGTGCAAACCGAGTTCTGCGTATCTCTGATCCCGACGATCTCCACCGGCTCGTTGACCTTGATGATCCCTCTCTCGATCCTCCCGGTCGCCACTGTTCCTCGACCTTGAATCGTGAAAATGTCCTCGACCGGCATCAAAAACGGCTTGTCCGTGTCTCTCTCCGGCGTCGGTATGTAATCGTCAACCGCCTGCATCAACTCGTCGATCCGCGGCTCCCATTCCGGATCTCCTTCCAGTGCCTTGAGAGCCGATCCCTGAACGACCGGAATGTCATCACCCGGAAAATCATATGACGAAAGAAGCTCTCTGATCTCCAACTCGACCAACTCCAACAACTCCTCGTCATCGACCATGTCGACCTTGTTCATAAAGACAACCATCGCCGGCACTCCCACCTGACGAGCCAGCAGAATGTGCTCTCTGGTCTGAGGCATCGGTCCGTCGGTCGAAGCAACAACCAGAATGGCTCCGTCCATCTGAGCCGCTCCGGTGATCATGTTCTTGACATAGTCGGCGTGGCCAGGACAATCGACGTGAGCGTAATGACGATTCGACGTCTCGTACTCGACGTGAGCCGTGGCGATCGTTATTCCGCGTGCCCTCTCTTCGGGAGCATTGTCGATCGAATCAAAAGACCGAAAGGCCATCTTCGGATTATGTTTACCCATCACTTTTGTAATGGCCGCCGTCAAAGTCGTCTTCCCGTGATCGACGTGCCCGATCGTCCCGATGTTCACGTGCGGTTTGCTTCTATCAAATTTCTCTTTCGACATCTGTTTTCTTTATCCTCTTTAATTAACTAGTTAAATAAATCAATAAAATAGCTGGAGCCCAAGACGGGATTTGAACCCGTGACCTCATCCTTACCAAGGATGCGCTCTACCCCTGAGCTACTTGGGCTTCTTTGATAAATGCCCTTAAATTCTTTTCGCAAAAAATTTTGGAGCGGGAGACGAGGCTCGAACTCGCGACATTCAGCTTGGAAGGCTGACGCTCTACCAACTGAGCTACTCCCGCCCATTTCGATTTTAGATTTTGGATTGCCGATTTTGGATTGACCACCAATCCTTACTTCAATGAACCAAAATCTAAAATCTAAAACCCAAAATAAGTGTGGTGCAAGGGGTAGGATTCGAACCTACGTAGGGCGTCAGCCCGCCGGGTTTACAGCCCGGTGCCATTAACCACTCGACCACCCTTGCAGCTTATTATCAAACTGCTACTTCAAATGACTTTTCGAGTCGGTAGCAAATTTCGCATTTTATCCAACTTTTTGGCAAGTTGCAAGTTAAGAAGGGATGGTTTCATTCATTTTCTTTAAAATCTTTTTTCTCGAACGCCGCGCGGGCCCGCGGATGAAATTTTTCGTAGCTTTTCCTGAGATGCGCGTCCGTCAGGTGGGTGTAAACCTGAGTAGTCGAGATGTCGGCGTGTCCGAGCATCTGCTGAACCGAACGGATGTCGGCCCGGTTTTGGATCAGATGAGTGGCGAACGAATGTCTGAGGGTGTGCGGCGAGACGTCTTCGAGACCCGCCTTTTCGGCGTACTCTTTGATCATAGAGTAGATCGTCTGGCGCGTCAGAGGCGTTCCGGTCGCCGCAACGAAAAGATTTCTGATCTCGATGTCATCTTTCTTCCGCCGCCTGGCCAGATAGCTTTTGACCCATTCGACGGCGCTCCGCCCGACCGGAACGCGCCTGATTTTGCTCCCCTTGCCTTTGCACTTCAAAACCCCGGCGTCGATGTCGATATCGCCGATCCGCAGATCGACCGCTTCCGAAACCCGCAGACCGCAGGCGTACATCAGTTCCAGAATCGCCCGGTCCCGCAAACCGGTCTCGGCGGAAACGTCCGGCACGCTCAACAGACGCTCGACCTCCTCCTGATTCAAAAACTTCGGCAGATAACTGCTCTTTTGCGGCGCGATCAGGTCTTCCGCCGGATTTTTTTTGATGTGCCCGTCGAATTGCAGAAATTTGTAAAACCCGCGCAGAGCGCTGATCAGACGCCGCCGGGAGTTTTCGGCCAATTCTGACGCCGACAGATCGATCAGCCATTCGCGCAGATCCTTTCGATCCAGATCTACAAGGTCGAGTTTATTTTTTTCCGCCCAGCTTTTCAGTTTCGCCAGATCCCGCTCGTAACTTTCGACGGTGTTCCGCGCCAGCCCCTTTTCGACCTGCAAGTATAAAAGATATTCCCTGATAAAATCGCGATTCATTTCAATTTTGGATTTTAGATTTCGGATTTCGGATTTCAATCTAAAATCGGCAATTCGAAATCCGAAATCTGTGGGTTTTTGTTAAAACCTTCATCGCTACTATTCGCCTGAAAATATGGAGCCTGTATAACTCGGACAGGCGGCAACCTGAGTGAGTTTCGGGTCGGCTTTGATGGTCCGGGGGGCCATCCAGCGCGACAGATTGAACGAGCGGAGATCCGCGTCCTTTTCCGAATCGAATTCCTGTTGATAGAGTTTGTATTTGATGACGCATTGGTCTTCGAAACTCATCGACGGCAGGCCTTCGATCAAGGCCGGGACGGCGTCATCGCTCAGATAGGCGTTGTAGCGGGCGTCAAAGGCGCGGCCCTCCTGCATCAGGCGAACGTTCGTCCGGACGATGAAATCATCCGGGTTGAGAACGTGCAAAGTCCCGAGCGTAAATAAAGCCAGCCACAGAGCGCCCCAGGCGAATTGCCTTCTGGCCCCGCGCAAAACCGTCAGACCGAACCAGACGAACACCAGAGCAAGGAGAACCATAAAGGCCATCGGGTAAAACCGGACGGTCGTCAAACCGTAACCCAGGTTTCCCGTTAAAAGCAAAAGCCGCTGGACGGCCGACAGCATGATGACGAAAAGGAGTCCGATCTGGATGACGGCCAGAACGCGGTAGATCTTTTCGTTGACGGGCCGGTCTTTTCTGAGCAACCAGTGCGAGACCAAAAGGATCGGCAACACCAGAGCGGCGACCGCCACCAGTTCACCAAAACCGCGACGGGCGTATTCGGCCAGTTTGAAGTCGGGAGTGTTCTGCACCAGAGTCATTCCGCCGAAAAGGTAGGGCAACTGGACGATGACGAAACTCAGGAAAAGCAGATTGATCAACCCCAGAACGACCGAAATTTCGATGGCGCCGAGCGTAAAGACCGGCGGCAGAATCGAATTGTCGAAATCCTGCCACTGCCATTTTTTCTTTTCCTCGGTTTTCGGTTTTTCCTCCGCCTGCGGTTCGTTTTCATCCTTGATATCGGTAATGCTTAAAGCCTGCTTCTTGTCATTATCTTCTTCGACATCCAGAAACGTCTGTTTGACATCAGTAGAAAAACTCTCGACCAGCGAGCCGCGCAAATATCCGGCGATGATCCAGGTGAAAAAACCGACGAAAAAGATATGTCCGACGACGACATCGGGTTCGACGTTAAAGGTTCGCTCGATGATGCCCTGAAAAACCGCGTCGGCCGCGACGAAAAGGGCCCCGAAGATCAAAAGCAGAGGCGCAGCGATCAGGAGTCCGCGCAAAACCGAGATGAGGTGTTTCGACCAGCCCGTCTGCGGGATCGACTTCCATTCGACGTCATTAAAAAACAAAAGAAACGGCGCGAACAGAACGCTGATGCCCGACCAGAGGAAACTGACCGCGTAGTGAAAGACTCCGGCGATGTGTCTTTTGATCTGAATGGCCGGCAGTGTCAGAACGGCCAGAATGGTCAGAATGGCCAGAGCGTCGAAGGTTTGCAATTGGATCGAATCGCGCCAGACGAACATCGCCGCGAAAAAAACGAGCGCGCCGTTCAAGGCGATCGTCTGCGCGTTCCAGAATTCCGGCTTGCGCCGCCAGATGAGCATCACCAATGCCCCGACCAACGCCCCGACAAACAACAGGACGTTCAATCCCCAGGGTATCTGCCTCAGCAAAACATCGCCCAAAATCCCCAAAAGAAGCGCCGCTTCCAAAATCGCCAAACCGGTTTTCGTTCTATCGTTCATAATGCTTTTCTCCAAATAAATCTTATCGTCAACCCCTTAACCGTCCTTTTTCTTGCAATTTGGTTCGGTGTCGTAATCGAGGTAATAAAAGCTGTGCCAGATTTGTTTTCCCGAGGAGGTTTTTCATAATTTTGATCTTGCGCCCGCCCATTTTTTATTTGACGGTCTTCGGCAGCAAAACTCCCGCGTCCTGCTCCGCTCCGATATCCGGGAAAGAACTGCGTCCGAAAAATACGTGTCCGGCAAATTTTCGGCCGATGCTCCCGCGCAAAAAACGGTGGCCGAGTTCCAAAAGGGTCTGATTTGTAAAGGTGGCGATCGTCCGGCGCATCCAGAGTCGGGAGACGAATCTCGTGCGGAAAAGTTCGCCCGAAAGTTTTAGAAGGATGTCGGGGTTATCGGTTTGCAGTCTTTCGGCAATCACTTGAGCGGCGAAGGCCGAAAGACGCAAACAGGGGTCGAGTCCACCTGCCGTTAAAGGCGAAACCGCACCCGCCGCATCGCCTAATAGGAGTCCGTGTGTGCTGGCGATGCTTGTTAAAACTCCGCCGACAGGAATCCTTCCTCCTCTGGTTTCAGTCAATTCCGCGTCGGCTAAATCAAAAATCCGTTCAAGTATTTTTTTCTTGAACTGTTTTAAAGCCTCGCGGGGATTAAATCTAGCGGGATAACCACCGACTCCAATGTGGATTTCCTCACCGTCATCGGCCGCCCAGGCCAGATACCCCGGCGCCAGACGGGCGTCCAGAAAACAATGCAGAACCGGTTCGGTCGACCGGGCCGGACTTTTGTAAACCTCCTCGCAACCGACGATCCATTCTTTGTTTTCGTCCAGTTTCAGGTCTTTGGCCACGCGCGAGACGGCCCCGTCCGCGCCGACCAGAACCTTCGCTCCGACTTCAAATGACCGGCCCGCTCTCTCCAGCCGGACGATCGTTTGAGTTCGGCCTTCCGTCTTACTCGCCGAAATATAGCGCGTTCCGCCGGAGAACGTGCCGCCGTTTTGCAGACAATCGCTCAAAAAGCTCTGATAAAGAAAACCCATTTTCCCGACGCGGAATTCGTCCTTTTCGCTCTCCAGAGAGAGCGCTTTCAACTTCGGCGAATAAAGCCTGACCTGGCGGATCGGACGACCGAGCGCGCCGACCGGAAAATCGAAATCTTCGAGCGTTTTGCGAACGAAGATCCCGGTCGTGTGAACGCCGCGCGTCAGATCTTTCTTGCGATCAACCAGCAAAATTTTTGCCCCCTTTGCCGACAACAGACGGGCGCATTGCAAACCGGCCAGTCCGGCGCCGATGATCACTACGTCAAAGTCTTTCATAATTTTTCACCACAAAGCTGACAAAGCCTGGTTGAGATCCGCTGCCCGTCCTTTGCGATTTAGCGGTCGGTTTTGGCGAAACTTTCTCCCCCTTCCAATTTGAAATAGTTCCGTTTGTGCCAGAGGCTGTCTTCATCGCCGATCAGGACGGATTCGATCGCGCGGTCGATCCGGTTGCCTTCGCGAATGTCCAACCGCGGACCGCTGATGTCGCTCGGCAGATCGAAAACTATTTCCTTGACAAAACTTTCCGTCGGCGAAATGCGCCGGTCGAAAGGAGGCTGTCCGCTGAGGTTCGCCTCGGCCTCGGGGTCGCGGACAAATTCGTTTCCGGCCGCGTCCCGAACCCTCGCATCGACATCGGCCAAACCGAGCGAAGCCCGTTTGGCATCGCTGAAGACCCTGATGCTGACAATGTAAAACTCGCCCCGGGCCTCTTTATCGCCGAGCGTTTTCGCTTTTCTGACACCGGTTACGGCCGTATGCATGTGGCAATCGAGATAAAATCCGCAATAGTTTTTCGGCTCGTTGAGCGAAAGCGTCCTCTCCTCGCTTAAAAACGACATCCCGAACAAAATAACTCCGTAGAAAACAAACCAGATGGCGGTCGAAAGAAGCACGAAACTCCTCAGCCAGCTCCAACTTTTCCAAAACGAGATGACCAAAAGAATAAAGGCCGCGCCGAGCCCGCCGATCGTCATTAACATCAGTAAAACGCCCATCTTCTTTACCTCTCTTATTCAAGAATGTCTCAGCAAAACCAGTGCCGCCAATTTGTTTACTTCCCGCATGACCGCCTCCGATTACCAGTTTTTTTTTCGCGCCGGTCGGGAAAGAAAAATCCTTGGTCATCAAGTTCCTCTGAAACTGTTAAACTCCCTTCATTGCACTAATCAATGCTTCCATATGATTCAGGTAACGATTCAAAGCCTCGCGTCCCGCTTCGGTGATCCGGTATTCGGTCAGGGGAACTCGGCCTTTGAAAGATTTCAGGCATTCCAGATAGCCCGCGTCTTCGAGTTTGCGGGCGTGAACGCTGATATTGCCGTCGGTCGTGTTCAAAAGATTTTTCAACTCGGTAAAACTCAGGCTTTCGTTGGCGGCCAGCGCGCTGATGATGCCGAGACGCATCCGCTCATGGATCACTTTGTCGAGTTCGTTGGAAACGTTCTCGGCCGCTTTTTCCGCTCTGATAACCCTCGGCCCGGTTTTTTCCGGTTCCGACGAGTTGTTCTGATTGATCGCCAAATTACTCTTTCCCATGATTTTTCCTTAAACCCAAATAGTCCTTTTCACCTTTTAACTTTCTCACTTTTTCACCCACTATCCGCCGTATTTTCTGGCAATTATCAAACCGAAGATGATGTGCAGAACGCCGAACCCGAGTCCCATCATCCAGTCGCCGTAAACCGCCGGCAGAAAAACTCCGGCCGCGCCGAGGGCGATAAACAGCCATCCCATCGTCGGCACCGCCCGGACCGAAAAAGCCCCGCCGGTTACGACCGCCGTTCCGTAAAGCGTCAGCCAGACGACCGGCAGATATTCGAACAGTCCTTTGAAATAAAGCAGTCCCGTAAGAATGATCCCGGCCAACAGCGGCGGAGCGAAGCCGAGCGCAAATTTTCGCGCCGGCGTCGCCGTCAGGGGAGAGTTGACGGTTTTCGACTTCTGCCACATGGTCAAAAGCCCGATGGAAAAAGCCAGACAGGCTTCGGCCAGCCAGGTGATCAGCCAAAGCCTGTAGTTGGCCTGCAAACTCGCCACCACGGCGGCCCCGATGGCCGTCGCTCCCATCAAAGCCCCGCCGTACCCCGGAACGGCCGTAAAAGCGGTCGAACGCTCCATGGTTTCGCGGATGAACTGCAAATTGTCCATCGCCCGCCCGTGCAGACTGGGCGGCTCGCTCCGCCCGGTCTCTTCTTTTCGGATCGCCTGAATCTTCGCCATAGTTGGAAAATTTACACCAAGCCATTGAATCTGTCAAGAACTTTATGTCGTAAAGCAGAGAAATATTTTGAGCCTTGTAAAAAGTCTTTAAACTGCGCGGACTTGAACTCGGATCAGAGCGGATGAAATACGGATAAAACGGATTTTAACTTTAAATATTCCTCCAAATCCGTCCGATCCGGGTGCGAATTACCGGTAAAAAACAAATCCCGTTTTTCGGCACCAACTCCAACCCAAGATCACGGCCTTAACATCGAAGCCGCTTTCTGGCGAAAAGCTTTGATCTCGGGGTCTTCGGAATTTTCCGTATTGGCCAGAAACCTCCTGAGCGCGGCGCCGGCTTCGCCCGTTCGGCCCAACTCGTTGTAGAGCGAACCGAGCAAAAACTGCGAGCGCAGACATAACGGTCGCGAGGCTTTATTGACCAGAGGTTGAATGCTTTCGAGTTCCTGTAAGGCCAAATCTTTGCGGCCCGTCGTGTAATAGATGACGGCCAGATTCGAAGCGAAATCGCACTGGGCGAAGGGAAATTCCTCTTTCCCCCGGCGGAGAAGAGTTTCGGCCTCGGCCGTTTTTCCCTGCTTTTGCAGATCTTCGACCTGGCTCAATTTCGCGGTCGGACCCGGAAGACGCTCGGCCCGCGTTTCCAAATAAGGAAACTCGTTCGGGGCATTTCCGAGCGAATCGGCTATGTTCCATTCGAAATCGTTGATCCGGCGCCGAAATTGCCAGTCCTCTCCCGCCCCGGAACGAAACTGCTCAAGCCGACCGGCCGGTTTGTAAAATCTCTCGGCGATCGTCGCCCGGCGCAATCGGGCTTCGTCGTTATCCAAACCCGGAACGAAGAAATAAACCCCGACCGCCAGAAAAGCCGACAGCAGTCCGATCATCGAAATCAACGGATACTTGGCGTTGCGCCAGATCAGGTAAATCGCCAGCAGAAGCAGTGCGATGGCCGGCAAAGTGGTCCAGATGTTGTTCGGCAATCCGAAGACATTCAGCAAATTGGGCGTAAACCATCCTTCCCGAGTCAAAAAGGGCAGCCAGAAATTATTGTGCGGAAACCGGAATTCGGGCGGAGCAAACGGAAAAGTCAGAACCGGAACCGTGCATAAAAGAAACGAGATCCCGAACAAAAATCCCCGCCAAAGGCTGGGAAATTCCTCCGCCTCGCCGTCAAAGAAAGAATCGAGCATCAGCGGAAGAATAAAAACCAGATACCGCGCTCCGAAAGCCCATCCGCCGTGGGCCGCGCCGTGTCCGCAAAGAATCAGGATCGAAACCAGAATGGTCGTGATCTTGACCCGTTTGCGCAAAGTTCCCTGTTCGCGCGAAGTGAAAAAAGCGATGATCGAAAGCAGAAGAATCGGCGAGAAGAAAAACAATCCGCGGGCGGGCGAGACCAAAAGCAGATAAATGTTCGACAAGGTCGGTAAACCGATGCCGAAAAACCCTTGTCCGGCGACCTCGGCCCATTCGGCGAAAGACTCGTGGCCGTAAGACATCGAAAACGGCGACCCGAACAGCGCGTTGTTGTAGATCATCAGCAAAACGGCCATCGGCAGTCCGCCCAAAATGTAGAAAAAAAGCCGCCGGAACCGGTCGCGAGGGTCGGTGAAAAATAGCCCCAGACCGAAAAGCAGAACCGGGATGGCCGCCGGAAATTCGCACAAAACGGCGAACCCGGCAAAAAATCCGCCCAGAAAAATATTGCGCAATGCCGGATATTTCGCGTCGTAGAGCAAACGAAAAACCAGATAGATCAAGACCGCCACCAGGACGTGGGAAAAGAACAAAAAGCTGTATAAAAACAGCGGGGTGGCGAAAAGCAGAGCGGCCAGCGAAAAAATGTCGACGTCCTTTTGATAAAGCCAGACCGCCAAAAAGAACAATGGCAATGTGCTGATAAAAAACCGCATCAGAAACCAGCTGATGCGGATGTTGGAGGCGTCGGGAGGGCCTGTGAAAATGCGGGTCATCGCGTAAACCGGCGCGGCCAAAAGCGCGCCCCCCGGCGGCTTGTTGGAATAGACATTATCGCCGACCCGGGCCGTGTCGACGTTTTTTCCGATCAACGGTTCGGTCCAGGAGATCTCAAATGAGTTTTTTTCGACCAGCGAAGCGGCCGTCGCCCAGCGCGTCAGTTCGTTGGCCGAACCGCCGTGGGGAAACATCGGCAACAGATAAACGGCCAGAGCCAAATAAATCAGCAATAGAAACAGACGGCTATTTCTTTGTTCCACCTTTCTCCTTTTCCGGTTTGTTGATCATATTTTCAACCGGCGGCGCGTCTTCGTCTTTCATCGAAAAGGTCTCGCGTTTGCCTTTCAACACAAAATTTGAACCGTTCCATTTATAGTGAGTTCGGGTAAAATGGGTCGGACAGCACAGCTGTTCTTCGTCGCCGTCAATTCTCATCGTTTCGACTTCGCCCAAAATATAACGGTCCTGACCGAAAAGTTCAACAGAAATCTCTCCGTTCTCGGCAATTAATTTCTTCAAACCGCCGTCGGACCGATCGCCGGTCCGAAAATGCCAGATCAGTTCCGGCCCCTCTTCCTTCTTTAAAGAATAAACGTAAACGATCTGCGGAATACCGCCGCCGCCGGTATCGATCTTCAGAACGACGAGAGCCTCGTCCTCGCCGTCCCCGGTCGCGTCGCCGTATTTGGTCGTGATGTAGGTGATGCCGATCCTCTCTTTTGAGATCGGCCTTTTGCCATCTTCGAGGGTAAATTCCCGGCTGTCCACATCCTGCCAGCCGCGCGGAAACGGATAGGTGTGGTTTTTGAAATCAATCTGACCGATGGCCGAGGTCGTCAGAGTGTTTTCGTTGGTCAGGAGTTCGGCTTGCAGGTTGGGGAAAGCGGAGGTTTGTTTTTCGACCGGCGATTCTTCTTCCGGAGCGGTATCTTGTTTCGGATGAGGTTCGGGGGGCGCGCCCTGAACGGTGTTTTCCTCCAGTTTTCCACAAGCGGAAAAAATTAAAAAACAGATGAAAAGCAAATTGATTGCCGCAAACTTCGGTAAAATTCTCATTGATAATGACTGCTTGTTTTATTTATTAAGAAAAATGGCGTGGGACTTTGTTTCAATAGTAAACAAAATCTTTGTAAAGGTGAAATGGCGGGGGGCATTTTTAAGTGGCCGGTGGCCGACGGTCAGTTGAACCGGCGGCACATCAGAACCGTGAGCGATAGCGAATGGGTAACCATGTCGCTACCGCTCCGCGTTCCGATTACAAATCTCTGTGATCGCTCAATCGCGCGTCAGACTCCGGTATTTGATCCGGTGCGGTTGATCAACCTCGTGACCTAAGCGCCGTTTTTTGTCCTCTTCGTACTGCGAAAAGTTGCCGTCGAAATAAACCACCTTGGAATCGCCTTCAAAGGCCAGAATATGGGTGGCGATCCGGTCCAGAAACCAGCGGTCGTGGCTGATCACGACGGCGCAACCGCCGAAGTTTTCCAGCGCCTCTTCCAGAGCGCGCATCGTGTTGACGTCGAGATCGTTGGTCGGTTCGTCGAGCAACAGGACGTTGGCGCCGGACTTGAGCATCTTGGCCAGATGAACCCGGTTGCGCTCGCCGCCCGAAAGCATCCCGACCCGCTTTTGCTGATCCGCGCCGGAAAAATTGAACCGCGAAACGTAGGCCCGGGAGTTCATCTCGCGTCTTCCGAGCTGAACGATATCGAGTCCGTCGGAGATCTCGTCCCAGATCGATTTCTTGTCATCGAGAGAATCGCGCGACTGATCGACGTAGCCGAGTTTGACCGTCTGACCGACCTTGAAAGTTCCCTTGTCGGCCGTTTCCTGTCCGGTGATCAGGCGAAACAAGGTGGTCTTTCCCGCGCCGTTCGGCCCGATGACGCCGACGATCCCGCCCGGCGGCAGGCTGAATTCGAGATCGTCGAACAGCAGTTTGTCGCCGTACGCTTTGGAAACCCCGTGGGCTTCGATGACCACGTCGCCGAGACGTTCGCCCGGCGGGATGAATATCTCCAGATCTTCCGAACGCTTTTCGGCTTCCTGCGCGACCAGTTTTTCGTAGTTGCTGATCCGAGCCTTGGATTTGGCGTGGCGGCCCTTGGGCGACATCCTGATCCATTCCAGTTCTCTTTCGAGCGTCTTGCGCCGTTTGTCCTCGGCCTTTTGTTCACCCGCCAGACGTTTTTCCTTTTGTTCGAGCCACGAAGAATAATTTCCCTTCCACGGAATCCCCTCGCCGCGGTCGAGTTCGAGGATCCAGCCGGCGACGTTATCGAGGAAATAGCGGTCGTGAGTGACGGCGATGATCGTTCCCTCGTACTTTTGCAGATGCTGTTCGAGCCAGGCGACGGTTTCGGCGTCCAGATGATTGGTCGGTTCGTCGAGCAATAAGATATCGGGTTTTTGCAGGAGCAGACGACACAGCGCGACGCGGCGTTTTTCCCCGCCGGAGAGGTTCTTAACGGGCGTGTCCGGCGGGGGACAGCGCAGAGCGTCCATCGCCATCTCGAGCCGCGAATCCAAATCCCAGGCGTCGAGTTGATCGAGCCGGTCCTGCACCTCGCCCTGACGTTCGAGCAAGCTGTTCATCTCGTCGTCGGTCATCTCCTCGCCGAACTTCGCGCTGATCTCGTCGAACTCGGCCAACAGATCGACCGTTTCCTGAACGGCTTCTTCGACCGTCTGTTTGACCGTTTTCGAGTCGTCGAGCTTCGGCTCCTGCTCCAGAAAACCGACCGAATAGCCGGGCGAAAAAACGACCTCGCCGTTAAATTCCTTGTCAACCCCGGCGATGATCTTAAGGAGCGAGGATTTCCCCGCGCCGTTGAGACCCAGAACGCCGATCTTGGCGCCGTAAAAAAACGACAGATAAATGTCTTTGAGGACCGGCTTTTTGTCGTAAAACTTGCTGACCCTGACCATTGAGAAGATTACTTTGTTCGGTTCGCTCATGTTGATTTTGGATTTCGGATTTCGGATTTTGGATTGGCTTTGAAAATTCTCAGGAATATGCTAATTGAAATAATCCGAAATCCAAAACCTGGAATCCAAAATGTGGTGTTTTTTCAATCGCCCGGCTTGCCGAATTTCAGCGGATTGCCGTGCGCCTCGATGACGTACGATTCCTCCATTCCCGATTCGCGAAGGGCGGGCGGGTTTAAGTCGAGACCGAGTTTTTGCCCGTAAAATTCGACCGCTTTCCGGACGGCTAGCGAGATCTAGAACGGGTATCGTGCTTTGAATCATCTTATCTTCGTTTTTCTGACCGTTAAATCATCGATCCTGTCCCTTCTGACGTCAAATCCGATCCCCGGTTTTTCCGGAGCGATGATCGTGCCGTCGGCGGTAACTTCAACTTCGGGCCGGATGATGTCTTCGCGCCAGTATCTTTTGCCAGCCGAAACGTCTCCGGGCAAGGTGAAACCGGCGAGGGTGGACATGGCGATGTTGTGGGCGCGGCCGACCCCGGCTTCGAGCATCCCGCCGCACCAGACGGGGACTTCGGCCCGGCGGCAGACGTCTTCAATGAGTTTGGCCTGAGCGTGTCCGCCGACCCGGCCGAGTTTGACGTTGATGATCCGGCAGGCATTCAGTTCGATCGCCTTGCGCGCGTCCTCCGGCGAGCGGATCGATTCGTCCAGACAAACCGGCGTTTTGATCTGGCCTTGCAATTTGGCGTGATCGAGCATATCGTCGTACGCCAGAGGTTGTTCGAGCATCATCAGGTCAAACTCTTCCAGACGGCGGAAAAGGTCGATGTCGTTCAGCGAATAAGCCGAATTGGCGTCGCCCATAAGCCGGATCGGGCCGAACTTTTCGCGCACCTTTTCGATGATGTCGAAATCCCAGCCGGGTTTGATCTTGATCTTGATCCTTTGGTAACCGGCGTCGAGTTCGGTTCGGATCTTTTCGAAAAGCCCTTCGACGGAATCCTGAATGCCGATCGAAACTCCGCAGGGAATCTCTTTGTTTATCCCGCCGAGATGCCGCCACAGAGGAACGTTCAGATTTTTGGCTTCCAGATCCCAGACGGCCGTCTCAAGGGTCGCCTTGGCCATCCGGTTGCCGCGCACCTTTTCCATCAAACCCCAGACGTCCGAAGCCCTTTCAAACTCTTTTCCGAGAAGCATCGGCCCCAGAATTTTTTCCAGCGCCGCCCAGCAGGATTCGGTCCATTCCTCGGAATAAGACGGCGTTTCGCCGACCGTGCATTCGCCCCAGCCTTCCGCGCCGGACTGGTCTTCGACCCTCGCCAGAATGATCCGCCGCCGGAGGGTTCGGCCGAAACTCGTCTCAAAAAAAGAAACGAGCGGCATCTGGATTTCGATCAGTTCGATTGATTTGATTTTCACAGCCCAAAAACGGATTTCAGATTTCAGATTTCAGATTTCAGAGAAATCAAGCCAATCTTTTTCTGAAATTTGAAATTTGTAATTTGAAATCTTCTTACATTGCGTCCAAACCGTCAAATTCGGACAAACCCAAAATCCCTTGTGCTATCATTTAACAAAACCCTGAATATACCCCCAAAAATTTATTGAAATTTGGAAGGAGAATATGAAATCGGTTCAGATATTTTTGTTGCAGGCAAACTTACAGGAGACGACGAACAAGACCTTTGAGGCCGGAGAGGCTGTAAAGAATACGCTTTTTGAGTTGTTTAACGGTTTTTTCGCCCGGCTCCCTCTGATCGGCGTCGGGCTGGTCGTTTTTGTGATCTTTCTCGGCATCGCTTACCTTATCCGGAGGTTGATCAAGGCGACCGCCCTCAAGGCTCATCTCGACCCGATGCTCGCCTCCCTGCTGGCCCGGATCGGAAACATCGTCATCATTCTGCTCGGTCTGTTCGTCGCCCTGACGGTGATCGTTCCGGGAATCGATCCGGGCGATCTTTTCGCCGGTCTGGGCATCGGTTCGGTGGCGCTCGGTTTCGCCTTCAAGGACGTTTTGCAAAACCTCTTCGCCGGATTTCTGATCCTTCTTTATCGCCCCTTTAAGATCGGCGATCAGATCCTGATCAACGATTACGAGGGGACGGTCGAAGAGATCAACGTCCGCGCCACCAAGATGAGAACCTACGACGGCGAAAGGGTGGTCATCCCGAACAGCGATCTTTATATGAACGCCGTTCTGGTCCGGACCGCCTTTCCCAGCCGGCGGACCAAGATCGTCGTCGGCATCGGTTACGATGAAGATCACGAACAGGCGCGTCTGGTTCTGCTGAACGTTCTGAATGATACGAAAGGCGTTTTGAACGAACCGGCTCCCGCCGTCCGGGTGATCGAGCTGGCCGATTCTTCGGTCAATCTGCAAATGCTTTACTGGACCGATTCAAACCAATCGAGCACGACAAAAGCCGTCGATGATGTTGTTTCCGCCGCCAAGAAAGCGCTCGATGCGGCCGGAATCGAAATTCCGTTCCCGCAGAGGGTTTTGACGATGAATAACAATAAATTCAAGATCCAGCAGGTCGGTGCTGAATAGAATTCTTGGAAGAATTCGGAAACCGATCAAACGTAGGGAGAAATTTCGTCAAGGCGAGCGGGCGCCAGCGACCCTTCCTGAAATTTTATTTTTTAAAAGCTTCTTTTACCGTTGAGCCGAGTGAATCCAAAGCTTGATAAAGAAATTAAAATTGATTTCAGGTCGGGAAGGGTCGCTGGCGCCCGCTTAACTTTACAAGCGTTCCGCATCACCACAAAAAAATTTCCGATCTCACTCGCATTTTCCGCAATCGCCCCGGTCCGCTCCCCTCCGGCCGCGATTGTAATTTCTCAGATTTCGCTCGTAATCCTCGACGATATCCAGAATAAAACGGATGTCTTTGTCGTCCATATTGGGATAACGGTCGTAGGCGGTCCGGACCGAGCGACTGACCAGGTCCTGAGCGCGAACGAATTGATTTTGCCGGGCCGCTTCGGTCATATCATAGAGCGATTGCGCCAGTTCGGCGATGGTGTAATTTTTCCGAACCAGCGAATCGGCCAAAAGGTCTTCCGCCCTACCGCCGCTCAAAGAAACGACCGAATCGACCGTTTCCGCGACCTGACGGCGGGTCTTGATGTCAAAGTAAGAAAGTCTGACCTTGACCGGAAAATTCTTTCCGCCCGCCCGGTCGCCCGCGATCCGGAATTTCATCATCACCAACTGCGTCAGACCGTTGTTCATATCGTCGAGCGGAATGCTGACCTTATTGCGACCGAACTGCGGCTCGTAACCGAAAACCTTTTCGAGTTTGAGATTCGGGTCGAATTCGACCTCGAGGGAAACCCTCCGCGCCACCGGCGAGATCAGACTCTGGACCTCTTTGACGAAAACCTTTTCGATGTCGTGCGCGTCGGCGACGAAATGAAAGAGTCCGCGGCCCTGCCGGGAAAGCGTCCTGAGGAGTTCGCGGTCGAGATCGATCCCGACGCCGATGGTCGAAAGATCGATGCCCTGACCGTTAAATTCCGAAGATTCCCGCGCGATCCGCATCGGGTCGGTCGTCCCGACATTGGCGATCCCGTCGGTCAAAAGGATGACGCGGTTGGTCGCATCGCGTTCGAAATTCTTCTGCGCCTCGCGGTAACCGAGCATCAGACCGCCGTGAAGATTGGTCGAACCGCCCGGATTGATCGAATCGATCGCCCGTTTCAGACCGGAACCGTTCCCGACCCGCGCCGCCGAACAGAGGACTCTGGCCTCGTTGTCGAAAACAATGATCGAAACGATGTCGTCCTCCCGCAGTTGCCCGATCATCGTCCGCAGGGATTCCTTGACGCGCGACATCTTGTCTTCGGCCGCCATCGAACCGCTTTTGTCGATCACCAGCGACAAATTGAGCGGCCTCAGATCGGTCCGCTCGTTGGCGAAATCGGTCGTGAAACCGATCTGCAAAACGGCGTCTCTCTGCGCTTGAGAAACCCGGTCGTTGCCCCAGCGGACATCGACCGCCACCGATTGTCCGGCTTTCGGCAGGGGCAGGCGATGGCGATGATAATTGATGAATTCCTCGACCGCCACCTCGTCGGGCGCGACGAATCTGTCCATCGAACGGTAAGAATTGGGATTGGCCGAATTGGCCAGCGCCCGGCTCCGCGAAACCGACGCGCTCGAAGCGCTTTCCTGCGCAAAGGCCGCCCCGCCAAAAGCCAACAGAATTAACATTCCGAAACTGACGCAAAAACTTCTTCTCATTTTTCACTCCCGTAATCGATTTTGGATTTCGGACTTCGGATTTTGGATTTAGCCCGAAATTCCGACCCAAATCGGTTGGTAATAATTTGAAATGTTTTGGGGAAAGAGTTTTTTAAAAAACTGAAAAACGCCTGTAAGTTGAATTTTTCGAATCGCTTTAAGTGCTGAGATACGCGAAAGGGCCGGAAGGTTTGTTTGGAGGAGAAAATTTTTTGAAAAGACGGAATTGTGATGGGTGATGGGATAAAGCTGGTTCAAAATTAAAAACTCAAAATTAAAAATTTAACCCATCACCCATCACCCATCACTCGGTAGAAACTTCCTCCTCGCCGTGAAGGGCGGCGTTCATCGTGTGCCAACTCAGGGAGGCGCATTTGACGCGGGCGGGGAATTCCAAAACGCCGGCGAAGATGCGGAGTTTGCCAAGGTGGTTTTCGTCCGTTTCGATGTCGAGTTTGCCCGTCACCATCCGGTGAAATTCTTCGAACAACCGTTCGGCCTCCTCTCGCGTTTTGCCCTTGACCGTCTGCGTCATCATCGAAGCCGACGCTTTGGAAATGGCGCAGCCCGAACCGACGAACGAAACGTCCTCGACGCGGTCGCCGTCCATCTTGAGAAAAACCTTCAACTGGTCGCCGCACAGAGGATTGTTCCCGTCGGCCCGCCGGTCGGCGTCGTCGATTTCGCGGAAATTCCGCGGATTTTTGTTGTGGTCTAAAATTACTTCCTGATACAGATCGCTTAATTCTGACATATTTCGATTTTGGATTTTGGATTTTGGATTTCGGACAATCAAAATCCAAAACTCAAAATTAATTGGCTTGAGCGCCGATCATATTTTATCGCCGATCGGCGCGGTGTATTTTTCGTCTTCGATATTTCCGGTGTTTTTCAAGTTGGCCGGTTCGAACAAGAGAACTTCGACCTCTTCCTCGGCAACCGGGCGATGCTCGACTCCGCGGGGGACGATGACGAATTCGCCGGGTGCGAGTTCGACCGTTCTATCCCGAAACTCCAATTTGAAGTTCCCTTTCAGAGCGAGAAACATCTCGTCCTCGTTTTCGTGCTGATGCCACGGGAATTCGCCCCGGAACTTGACCAGTTTGACCTCCTGATCGTTCAATTCGCCGACCACTTTCGGCCGCCAATGCTCGTTTATCAAACCTAATTTTTCGGCTAAATTAACTTTTTCTAAATTCATTTTCATCTTATAAATCCGCCCTCCGAATGAATGATCTGACCGGTGATCCATTCCGCTTCTTCGCTGGCCAAAAACCCGACCAACCTTGCCGCGTCCCGGGGACTCCCGATCCTTTTCATCGGAAATCTCCCGACCAAATCCTTTCTCAAACTCTCATCGATCCATCCGGTGTCGGTCGGCCCGGGATTGACGGCATTGATGGTTATTCCTCTGGAAGCGATCGTTTGAGAAATGGTTTTTGTCAATGTTTCAATTGCTCCCTTGGTTAGGGCATAGGCGATCTCATCGCTCATTTCTCCCAAAGACTGGCCGGAAGTCAGATTTATTATCCTTCCGTTTTTCTCGCCCCCGAATCTTCTGACAAACTCTACCGTCAACAGCGTTGCGGCCTTGATATTGACTTCATAATGTCTGTCCAGTTCTCTCGCCGAAAGGTTCTCGATATCGGTCACAACGCTATAGGCGGCATTGTTGACGAGAATCGAGGGATTGCCCAATGTTTCCTCCACCTCTTTGAACAGTTTTCCGACCGAAGCCTCGATCGACAGATCCAGTTCCAGTTTCCGACAACCAACGCCGAAACTTCTTAGCTCCTCTTCAATCAGTTCCGGTTCGTTTTCCGCCACCTTCCAGGGCATTTGATCATCGTATTTTTTCCAAAATGTGAAAAAGATGTCGATGCCGGCTTTTGCCAGTTCACGACAAATTGCCCGCCCGATTCCATCCAAACGGCTGACTCCTGTGACGATTGCGACTCTTCTTCTCAAGTTTCCCCTTTTTTGCCGGTCAATCCGGATATTTCACCGGCAAAACGCTCAATTTAATTTATCGCCTGCGCAACCGCCTTTTCGGCGTGAATCCTCGTCGTGTCGAACAAAACCCCATCGGTGTCTTCCGAACCGACCAGAAGCGGAATCTCCGTGCATCCGAGAACGATTCCCTCGGCGCCTTTTTCCCGAAGGCCTTCGATGACCTCCAGATAAATCTCGCGCGAGCGATCTTTTATCTCGCCCTTGACCAGTTCATCGTAAATGATCGAATGAACTTTTTCCCGATCCTCTTCGCCCGGCGTCAGGGTTTCGATCTTAAATCGCTCGGCCAGCCTCTTTTTCAGAAAATCCCCCTCCATCGTGAATTTCGTGCCGAGCAGTCCGACCTTTTTCAAACCGGCTTCGCTGATCGCTTCGCCCGTCGCGTCGCCGATGTGGAGAAAAGGGATTTCGACCGATCCGGCAATTTCATTCGCAAACATATGCATCGTGTTTGTGCAAAGAACGATCAGATCCGCGCCTCCGCGTTCCAGTCTCCGGGCGGCATCGATCATCAGCTTTTTCAGTTCCGCCCAATCGCCCCGATGCTGGAGTTCGGCGATCCGGCCGAAATCGACCGAATACATCAGCGATTGCGCCGAACTCGATCCGCCCAAAATCTCCTTCGTCCGGCGGTTGATGATCTGGTAATAAACGACCGAACTCTCCCAACTCATCCCGCCGATCAAACCGATTGTTTTCATAAAATTCTGAGTCCCGCCTTTACGCGGCTTTCGTTTACCGTCAAAACCCTCGATATCAACCCATGGGCCGCCTGAAAGCGGGACTCAAAACCTGACCGGTATCCAGATCTCCTCTTCCGAATCCGGGTCATCGTTCCGGTATTTTTCGCCCATTTTGGCAAAATGCGGGCGATCATCGAGAGAAAAATCCGAATTCGGCATCCAGTTCTCAAAAATATACCGGTAGGTTTTTTCGCCTTCGCCGGCCGGCCCGCGATGAATAAAAACGGCGTAAAGCCCCGAGGGCAAAACGAGTTTTTCCATTCCGTCGGGAACCGGTTCAAAACTCTCGACCTCGACGGCCGCCCATTTTTCAAACTCCGCGTTCGGGTCGAAATTGTCAAAATGAAACGGCGGATAAATCTCGATCGAATAGAGTTCTTCGCCGATGTTGTTTCGAATTTCCTTTCGCCTCGGCATAAACCCGCGCCACAGATCGGAAGTCCGGTTGTCGGCAAAGGACATTTTGATGCTTCTGCCGACCAACTTTTTTTCGGTCAAAGTCTCGATTCTCGGTTCCATTTTGGTCTCAGTCAATGACAATATCGTATCCGCCCAAAAGTCCGACGACTCCCGGCAGGGAAAATCTGGCTTTTTTTATCCGGTTAAGTTGCGGGTCGATCGAATAATTAAACGAAGTCCTGAAATCGGCCTTTTCCAGAATTGTGCCGTCAAACGCCGCCCGGCTGAGATCGCAGTTATCAAAGACCGACTCGGTCAGATCGCATTCGGTGAAATCGACTTCCTGAAGCTGGGAATTTTTGAAAACCGTTTTTCGGATCTTCGCCCGGTGGAAAGAAGAATGATTGAGATGACAATTTTCAAAACCGAACTCCAAACCGAACGGGTTGCAGTCTTCGAACCGCAACCCGAGCATTTTGCAGTCTTTGAACCTCACGTCCCGGAAAGCGGTTTTATTTAGTTTTGCCAGACTCAGATTACAATCGACAAATTCGCATTCCAGAAATTTAATATCGGCCAGATCCGTTTCGGAAAGATCGCAGGCCAGAAAAGAACAAAATTCATATTCTCCTTTGGCCGGAGCCTCCTGCGTGAAATCCTCTCTTTCAAAAGTTTTTTCTTCCAGATAAACCGGTTCCATTTGGTTCAGCCCGTTCAAATTATTTTTGCCCTGATCCTTTTCCAATTCCCTAAAGGCTTTTCCTCAAAAACTCTTCCAGCGCGTCCTGCAAACCGACACCGGCCTTGAAAATCCCGGTTCCGTGTCCGCCCTTCGGATAAATTTTCGCCTCGTATTTTTCGCTCGCGCCGGCTTCCTTCAGTTTTTTGACCGCGTCGGCCGAATCCGGGTCGTCCTCGGCGGCGACCAGCAGAAGCGGCCTCTCGCCGTAGCTTTTGACGGCCGGCATCGTCGGCATATTGCCGAAGTAATTGAGTCCGGGCGAAAGAAGTGCGACCGATTTGACCTGTTTGTTTTCCGCCGCGTAGATGATCGCCAGACTGCTCCCGTAAGACGCACCGACTATGCCCATTCGCGCCGCATCGACGTTCTTTTGTTTGGCCAGAAGATCAAAAGCATTGGCAACATCGGTTTTCATCCCTTTGACGGTTTCCGCATCGCGCGCCGGCCCGACCGCTTTGCCGTCGGTCGTCCTTGTCGATTCACCGAAACCGCGCCCGTCGATCGCCAGCACGCCGAAATTCTCCTTTTGCAGACGCTTGGCGAATTCATCGAAAGAATGACGGTCGCTGCCGAATTGATGCAGGAGAAGGACGGCCGGCGAATCCGCTTTCGGCGATTCGTAAAACGTGCCGATGATCTCGACGTTTCCGGAGGATGTAAATTTCACCTCCTCCGGCGCGGGAATGCCTGAATTTGACTGATTTGCGTCGCTTGAATTATTCGCCGGAACATTTGAATTCGCTTGATTCGCCGAATTTGAAGCCGCCTGATTTTGACAACCGAAGATCGTTGAAATTAACAAACTGCAAACGATTATTTTTGTAAAAACCTGTAGTTTCATATTGTCTTCTCTCAATCGCATTTTCTTTCCGTTTGATCGCCACACCAATGCCAGCTGAAATTCCAACGCGGAATCATCAATATTTTTTTTAAAACTCATAAGGAGTTTAGTTCGATTTCAAATAAACCCATTTATCAAAAAATCTCGACAGGTCTTTGCCGCTCGCCTTTTCCATCGAAGTTTGAAAATCGCGCGTTTCGACGGATTTGCCCCAATATTTTTGTGTATATTCCTTTAAGCCTTGCCAGAACAACTCCTCGCCGAGTTCCTCGCGCAAAAGCTGCATCACATACGCGCCTTTGTCATAAACCAATCGGCGGTCTTCGCGCGTCGGCCGGTTCCAATCGGGGAAAACGAGCGATTTGTCTTTTCCGGCATCGCGCACTTTTTCGTAGCTTTCGCGGTACCGTTTGATCTCCGACAGATATTCGGCCCGACCGAACCGATGTTCAAAATACGCGGCGGTCATAAAATTGGCGATTCCCTCGTTGAGCCAAAAATGCGTCCAGTCGCGGTTCGTCACCATATTTCCCCACCATTGATGGGCAAATTCGTGTGTCCCGAGCCAAATGTCTTTTTCGTTTTTCAAAACATCGCGCCCGTATTCGGCGGTCATCAAAGTAAATCCGTCAACTTCCTGCTGGGCGTTGCCTGCGGTCAAAACCTGCGTATAGGTTTTATACGGATATTTGACGCCCGCTTTGCTTTCAAAAAAACGAAGCATATCTTTCGAGTCGGCAAAGATCTTGCGCACCTGTTCGGCGGAAAACGATTTATCGTATAAATAGCGAAAAGTCGTCCCCTTTTCCTGCTCGGTCAATTCCTGAAATTCGCCGAACGCAAAACCGAAAAGATAGGTCGGAACCGCGTTTTTTTGTTCCCAGCGCCAGGAGGTTTTTCCGTTTGGCAAAACGATCTGTTTCAGAAAATTTCCGTTTCCGATCGTTTTGAGATTGTTCGGCGTGATCAAATTCAAACGAAAAGCCGCCCGATCATCCGGCGCATCAACACAGGGCATCCATTGGCTGGTCGAAAAAATCGTGTAAACCTGTTTTTGTTCGGGAAAAAACTGAATTCCGAACTTCGGCGTTCCGTGATAGACGATCTCGACTTCTCGCTTTTCACCGATCTTTAACGGTCGGTCGAGCTGAATTTTCAAAAGACCGTCTTTTTTTTCAAACCTTAAAGCCGATGAACCTTGTTTGACCGCATCAATTTCCAAAACTCCGGCATTAAGCGTGATTTCCTTTAGATCTTTGACTAATGCATTGAAAGTTATCGAGACTTTGCCTTGAATGGATCTGTCAATGAGATTCGGCATAATTTCCGCGTCATATTGTGCAACCTCAAACAAAGCGGTTTGCGCCTTCGCCGGTAAGACAAAAGAAAAAGTCAAGAGCATCCAAAAGACGATCACAAATTTCTGCCAATCTTTATTTACTTCCATTTTTTCAATTCGTCCGGCGAAGCCGAAACATTTACGCGAAAACATCGATCACCTTTTGGATCGAACTGACCAACTTATCAACATCTTCCCTCGTGTTGTAAAGCGCGAAAGAGGCGCGGGCCGTTGCCGGAAGGCCGTAAAACTGCATGACCGGCTGGGCGCAGTGATGACCGGCGCGGACGGCGATGCCTTCCTGATCAAGGATCGTGCCGATGTCGTGCGGATGAACGTCTTCGACCGTGAACGACAAGACCGATGCTTTTTCCCGCGCCGTTCCGATGATGCGGACGCCTTCGACCGCCGAGAGTTTCTCGGTCGCGTATTCGAGGAGTTCGTGTTCGTGGGCGAAAGCCGCGTCGAGATCGATCGAATTGAGATAATCGATGGCCGCGCCCAAACCGATGCTCGGAGCGATGGCCGGCGTTCCGGCCTCGAATTTTTCGGGCAGACCGGCGTAGGTCGTTTTTTCGAACGTAACGGTCCGGATCATCGAACCGCCGCCCTGATAAGGCGGCAGACGTTCGAGCCATTCCCTCTTGCCGTAGAGGACGCCGCTCCCGGTCGGGGCGAACATCTTGTGGCCGGAAAAAGCGTAAAAATCCGCGTCCAGATCCTGCACGTCAACCCGTAAATGGGGAACCGCTTGCGCCCCGTCAACGCACACCGGAACGCCGAATTTATGCGCCGTTTCGACGATTCTTTTGATCGGATTGATCGAACCGAGCGCGTTCGAAACGTGAGTGACGGCGACCATCTTTGTTCTTTCATTGAGGAGATTTTCGTATTCGTCCAGGATCAGCTCGCCCGCTTCGTTCATCGGAATGACCCGAATATGCGCGCCGCGCTCTTCGGCCATCATCTGCCACGGGACGATGTTCGAATGATGCTCCATCTGCGAAACGAGGATCTCGTCGCCCTCGCCGACGAATTTCCGCCCGTAGCTCGAAGCGACCAGATTGATCCCTTCGGTGCAACCGCGCACGAAAATGCATTCTTTGGCCTCATTGGCGTTGATGAACCGCCGCACCTTTTCGCGCGCCGCCTCGTATTCGGTCGTCGCTTTCTGCGACAGATAATGAACGCCGCGATGAACGTTTGAATGTTCCTTTTTCAGATACTCCGCCCCGCGTTCGATGACCAGATTCGGCACCTGCGAAGACGCCGCATTGTCCAGATACCGCAAAGGTTTCCCGTTGACCGTCTGCGACAGAACGGGAAAATCTTCCCTGATTTTATATACGTCGAAATTTCTCATTGTCTTTACTGCTTTCATTCGATTTTGGGTTTTAGATTTTGGATTTTGGATTCCATCCAAGATCATTTCTTTAGTTTTCCAGCCAACGGGCAGGCACTGTGGCGTGCCCCTACACCTTTCAATTGCCGATCAATGATAAATGATCGATGACAAATGACCCTCACGCTTCCAGTTCCGCGTGGAGGCGACTCAAAACCGCCTCGTCCAACTGGCGTTTGATCGATTCGATCTCGATCTTGTTGATGATCTCTTCGGCGAAACCGTAGGTCAGCAGGTTCCGCGCCAGGTCTTCGTTGAGACCGCGCGAAAACAGGTAGAACAATTCCTCTTCTTCGAGTTGCCCGACGGTCGCGCCGTGGGCGCATTTGACGTCGTCGTTGTAGATCTCCAGCTGCGGTTTGGTATCGACCCGCGCGTCGTTCGACAAGAGCAGATTCTTGTTCGACTGAAAGGCGTCGGTGCCGCGCGCGCCTTCCGCGACGAAGACCTTGCCGTTAAAGACCGCCCGGGATCTGTCGTTCAAAACGCCTTTGTAATTTTGGTGCGAGATGCAGTTCGGCAAATTGTGGCGGATCAGCGAATGGGTGTCCGAATGCTGGCGGCCGGCCAGCATATAAAGGCCATCGACAAAAGCCTCGCCGCCTTCGGCCCGGAATTCGACCTCAACATCGTGGCGCGACAACTTGCCTCCGAGGTTGATGTTGGTCGAATCGTAAACACTGCCGCGCCCGAGTCTGGCTCCTGTGGTGCCGATGTGAAAAGCCTCGTGGCTCTCGCGCTGAACCCGGAAATGTTTCAGTTTGGCCTCGTCCGCCAGAAAAATTTCGATGACCGCATCGGTAAGATATTCCGTTTCATCCCTTCGCCCGTAGCTTTCGATGACGGTCGCTTCGGCAAACTTTTCGGCGACCACGAGGACGCGCGGAAAAGCGGCCCGCCCTTCCGTCGAGATGAACAAAAGCTGGATCGGAGTTTCGATCCGGGCGTTCTCCGGCAGATACAAAAACGCGCCGTTATCGGTAAAAGCCGTGTTCAAGGCCGCGAAACCGTTTTTCCGGTAATCGATCAAACCGCCCAGATTTTTCTCGAAAGTAAAGGCCAGTTTTTCGCTCCTGACGGCTTCGGCAAAACTCAGAACCGCCGCGCCTCCCAAAGCCTCCAGGTTCGATAAATTTTTGTCGAACGCGCCGTCAACGAAAACCAGAACGCTTTTTCGCGATTCTTCAAAAATATGCTCCGACAGATCTTTGATCTCATCCGAAACACCGACCACCGACCACTGACCACCGGTCACTTCCTTGACGTTGGTGTATTTCCAATCCTCTTCCCGCACAGTCGGAAAGCCTTTTTCGGTAAAATACGCGAACGCTTTTTCGCGCAGGGATTTCAGCCATTCAGGCTGATTGGCCGATCTCAGACTCCGCTCAAAATCGGCCGTGTAAATTGTTTCTTTTGCCACTTGTAAATTCATTTGTTTTTATAAAATCGGGCAGGCACAAGACCTGCCCCTACATTTCTCAGATCCAACGACGCACCCGTTTTTTATATTCCAGATATTTTTCGCCGTGCATTTTGCTTAAAAACTCTTCTTCGAGCCGTACCTGGATCTGCATCAGAATGTCGCCCAAGACCAGAGCCAGAAGCGAAAAGGCGTTCGGCAAGGTCAGGAAGAAACCCAAAAGCGCCAGCCGCATTCCGAAAAAGATCGGATTGCGCGAAACCGCAAAAAGCCCTTTTTCAACCAGATCCGTTTTGTTCTCGGTATCGATCCCGATCCGCCACGACCGCCCCATCTGCATCTGCGCGACGGCGATCCAGACGAGCGAAGCGAAAAGCAGAATCAAACCGCCCATTTTGACCGCCTGATGATCGAGCCAGAAAATAGGAGCCGCATACGGGTAAAAGTTCGGAAATCCCGCGAAAACGGACACCTGAGCGATCAGCAAAAAGACCGGGATCCGGTAAACGCTCTCAATAAAATCGATCGGACTGTCGGTCTTGCCGACGACGTACGGATTGATCCCGGTGCGTTTCCAGACCAGAAAGGAACGCCAGATAAACGCGATGCCGAAAAACGCGAGCAAATAAACGGGCAGAATTATCCGCAAAACCTCGTTCATCTAATTGCCGGCCGCTCTGACCCAATCGTAGCCCTTCTCTTCGAGTTCGAGCGCCAGTTCCTTGCCGCCATCTTTGACGATCTTGCCGCCGGCCAGAACGTGGACGAAATCCGGGACGATGTAATTCAAAAGCCGCTGATAATGCGTGACCAGCACGATGGCGTTGTCTTGGCTCTTTAATTGATTGACGCCCTCGGCGACGATCCTGAGGGCGTCGATGTCGAGGCCCGAATCGGTTTCGTCCAAAATCGCCAGTTTCGGATCGAGGACGGCCATCTGCAAGATCTCGTTGCGTTTCTTTTCACCGCCCGAAAAGCCCTCGTTGACCGAACGCTTGAAAAAATCCGGACTCATCTCGACGATCTTGGCCTTTTCCTTCAGAAGATCGTTGAACTCCAGCGGGTCGAGTTCCTCGCCGCCCGAGTGCTTCATCTTCTCGTTGTAGGCGAGGCGCAAAAACTGTGAATTCGACACGCCCGGCACTTCGACCGGATATTGAAACGCCATAAAAACGCCCTCGCGCGCGCGTTCGTCCGGTTCCAGTTCGAGCAGATCGCTTCCCTGATAGAGGATCTCGCCCTTGATGACTTCATAGGACGGATGCCCGGCCAGCACTTTGGCCAGAGTCGATTTGCCCGACCCGTTCGGTCCCATAATGGCGTGAACCTCGCCCTCATTGATCTGCAGGTTCAAACCCTTCAAAATCTTTTTGCCGTCGATGGCAACGTGTAAATCTTTTATTTCTAATAACATTTTTATAATTTGGTTAATTGTTGATGGTTAAAGTCGAACTACCAATCAACCATTAACTTCTTCCTAAATATTTGCGCCCCTGCTGATGACCGGCGCATAAAGTTTTTTCAATTCTTCAGCGTCTTCGAAAAACAACCCTTCGCCGACGGGCTGGATCGATCTCAGGATCAGATCGCGCCAAGTTTTATCGGCCAGATTCTCGATCACCCAGCCGATCAGATATTGCTGGGCCAGACAGCCTCCGGCGGTCGCCACATTTTCGTGAGCCACGAAAGGTTTTTCGACGACTTCAATTCCCAACTCCTCCAGAACCGATTTCGATGTCGGATAGGTGGTCGCCGTTTTTCCCCGCAAAAGACCGAGTTTGGCCAAGATCAGACTGCCCGAACAGATCGAACCGATCAGTTGTCTTTCGGGATCCAAATCAAACCGGCCGAGCCAGCCATCGTCCGCGATCCGATCGCGCGTGCCCTGCCCGCTGACGAAAAGAACGGCGTCCGAAGAATTGGCCTCTTCCAATCCGCCGTGCGTTTTGATCTCGATGCCGGTCGCCGAAATATGTTTTTTGCCATCGCCGAGGATCTTCACCCGCCAGCCCGGAACGCGGACGCGATTCAACAGATCCCACATCAGGAACAGATCCAGATCGGTAAACTTATCGAAAATACAGATTGACGTTGTGGTCATAATTCAAATTCCCCTCTAATCCGTTTGAGATAACTTCGCATCCCGCCGCCAACTGAGCCAACCCCTGAAATGCATCATCAAAAAAACCGAACTGCCGATGACCACGGCGATGCTTCCGGTCAGGACTCCGAAGGTGATCCAACTGGTGCTGGCCCCCATGAACAAAACAAATCCGATCTTGTTCTTATTGCCCAGAAAATAGACGCCCAATAAACCGCAGACGGTCGCCAGCCAATCGATCCCGTAATATTGTAAAAATTGCATCGGTTTCTCCGAGCCTTTTCGCCCGCTCATCTTCAATTTCGGATTTCGGATTTCGGATTTCGGATTTTTTGATCAAACGCATTTCCCGATTCCCATCACCCATCACCTATCACCCATCACGGCTTTTTAATTCTGCTCACTGCTCACTAAATCCTCTTCCTCAAAATGAACATTCCGCGCAATTCTTTTCTCATCACCGGATAATCCAGCGTTACCTTCCCGCATTTTTCGAAACCCATTTTTTCGTAAAAGGCGATCGCCGCCGCGCTTGAATCCATCACTTTGAGCCAGACCAGATTTTTTCCCGACTCTCTGGCCCGTTCGAACGAAAATTCCATCAGCGCCCGGCCAAGTCCTTTTCCCTGAGCCTTTTTCATCAGATAGATCCGTTCAATTTCAAAAGCCTTTTCGTTTTCAAAGACCGGAAGAGAATTGTCGGGTCTGGTTTTCAAAAATCCGACCGGCTCTCCCTTCAAAAACCGCCAGATAAAAGCGGTTTCCCCGATCGGCCAGTTCCGCCCGCAGATTGTCCGGGCTGAACGATCTCTCCAGATACCATTCGCCGCCGTCGGTCCAAAAATGCCGGTAATGATCGGAATAGGCCCGGATGGCGACCTCCGACAGAGTTTCGGCATCTGCGACAAAAACCGGTCTGATCTCGATCATCTTTTTTCAAAAAGCCTTTATTCTTTAACGGCCGCCACCGCTTCGATCTCGATCAAAAACGGCTCGCGCAATTCGCCGACCGGAATGATGGCGCGCGCCGGCCGGTGTTCGCCGAAAACGCGTTTATAGGTCGCATTGACCGCGCCCCACAAACCGTCCTCGGTGATAAAGGCGGTCGTTTTCAAAACGTGATTCAGATCGCTCCCGGCCTCTTTCAAGATCGCTTCCAGATTGCGCAGGCATTGCTCGGTCTGCGCTTCGATCGAACCGGTCACAGCCTCGCCCGTCTCGGGAACGATCGGCAATTGTCCCGACACAAAAATTAAGCCGTTATGCACAACGGCCGGCGAATAATGCCCGACGGGCGCGGGCGCGTCTGGTAAATAGATTTTTTTCAATTTCGATGCTCCGGTTTCCCGGGGTTTCACCCCGGGCTATTGTCGTTAGTCGCTTTCAGCGCCTTTTTCATTACCCGACGCTTCCCTCCAATTTCAGCCCCAACAATTTCTGCGCCTCGACGGCGTATTCCATCGGCAACTCGCGGAAGACCTCTTTGCAGAAACCGTTGATGATCAGGGAAACGGCGTCCTCCTGCGAAAGACCGCGCTGTTGCAGATAAAAGAGCTGATCTTCGCTGATCTTCGAGGTTGTCGCTTCGTGTTCGACGCGGGCCGTGTTGTTCATCACTTCGATGTACGGGAAGGTGTTGGCCTCGCAAGCATCGCCGATCAGCATCGAATCACACTGCGTGTAGTTGCGCGCGCCGGTCGCTTTCGGCATCACCTTGACCAGACCGCGATATGAATTGTTCGATCTTCCGGCGGAAATTCCCTTCGAGATAATGGTCGAACGGGAGTTTTTGCCGAGATGGATCATCTTCGTTCCGGTGTCGGCGACCTGAGCGTTGTTGGTCAGAGCGACCGAATAAAATTCGCCGATCGAGTTCTCGCCCTGAAGGATGACGGACGGATATTTCCAGGTGATGGCGCTCCCGGTCTCGACCTGCGTCCAGGAGATCTTGGAATTGCGCCCTCGGCACGCGCCGCGTTTGGTGACGAAATTATAGATCCCGCCGACGCCCTCTTCGTTGCCGGCGTACCAGTTCTGAACGGTCGAATATTTGATCTCGGCATCGTCCAGCGCGACCAGTTCGACGACCGCCGCGTGGAGTTGATTGGTGTCGAACTGAGGAGCTGTACACCCTTCATTATATGCCACGTAACCGCCTTCTTCGGCCACAATCAACGTTCTTTCAAACTGTCCTGATTCCTGCGTGTTGATGCGGAAATAGGTCGACAGTTCCATCGGACAGCGGACGCCTTTCGGGATGAAGACGAACGAACCGTCGGAGAAGACTGCCGAATTCAAAGCGGCGTAAAAATTGTCGTTGGTCGGGACGACCGAACCGAGATATTTTTTGATCAGTTCGGGATATTCCCGGACGGCTTCGGAAAACGAACAGAAGATCACTCCGGCCTTTTTGAGCTTTTCCTTAAAGGTCGTCGCCACCGAGACCGAATCGAAAACGGCATCGACCGCCACATTGGCCAGCATTTTTTGCTCCGAAAGCGGAATGCCGAGTTTGTCGAAAGTGTCGAGCAGTTCGGGATCGACCTCGTCGAGACTCTTCTTCTTCTCTTTCTGCTTGGGCGCGGCGTAATAGGTGATGTCCTGAAAATCGACGCGCGGGTATTCGAAGTTGGCCCAGTAATTCGGTTCCGGCATCTTGAGCCAGTTCCGGTAGGCCTTGAGGCGAAAATCGAGCAGCCATTGAGGCTCGTCTTTCTTTAAGGAGATCAGCCGGATCGTTTCTTCGGACAATCCCTTCGGAATGGTCTCGGTTTCGATCTCGGTCCTGAATCCGTATTTATATTCTCTGTTGGTTAAAAGTTCCGCTGCTTTGCTCATAATTTTAAGTGGTCGGTGGTCAGTTGCCGGTTTTTTGCTGACCGCTGACCGATAATTCCTTGATTCCCTGTATCCGGTGAAATCTCTCATCGACTTTTTTCTCGGTGCCGATCAATTGTTCGAGGGTGATCTGCGAGAGGGCGTTCTGCACGACTTCGTGAAGACCGACGATCACCGGACGGATGCCGCAATCGCCCTTGTGAACGCAGGTATCCAGAACGCCGGTGTAGCTTTCGCAATGATTGCCGATCTCGTCGTCGTCGAGGATCTTGATCACCTCGCTCAGGTAAATCTCGCTCGACGGCCGCGAAAGCGAGTAACCGCCTTTGGTCCCGCGCGTCGCCTGAACGAATCCGGCCTTGTTCAAAAGCCACATCAGTTTCCCGGCGTTGGCCACCGAGATCCCCTCGCGTTCGGCGATTTGCGGCAAGGTCAGACTTTCATCCTCGCCGAGCGTCGCCAGCTGCAAAAGACAACGCAAACCGTACTCTTCTTGTGCCGATATCTTCATACGTTCTTTTCCGCTAAAAAATCTGATTTAACACCTGACTGATTTAAGACTAACAATTCTTTACTTTTTTATCAAGATTAGACGGGCACTACTTTCCTTTTGTGCCAAACTCTTTTATTTTAGACGTAGTTAACCTGAATTTGGGAGCATTTTATGAAATTAAGGATCAGAGGCAATTCCATCCGGCTTCGTCTGACGCAGAGCGAAATCGAAAATTTCGGCCGAACGGGACTGATCGAAGAGACCGTCGAATTCGGTCCGCTTCCCCGGCAACGGCTCGTTTACGCCCTCGCTTCTTCGGACCGGGCGGGAGAGGTTTTCGGCCGGTACGATGGCGGAAAGATAACGATCGTCGTTCCGCAAGCGACTGCCGAGAATTGGGCCTCAACCGACGAGGTCGGCATTACGGGCGAGCAGGATCTGGGAGAAAGCGGAATCCTGCGGATCCTGATCGAAAAAGATTTCGCCTGTCTGACCGAAAGGCCTTTTGAAGACGAATCGGATAACTTTCCCAACCCGAAGGCCGAGTGCTGAAAGCATCCTCACAAAAGAAAATTCCGTCCTTTTTTACCTCATTTTGCCTTGCAATCCGTCCCTTCCGATTAAAAATATTCCGCCCGATGACCCTTTTTCTCTCCTAAAACCGTTTAGACAGATAAGAGGGGAAAAATCCCGCGAGAAAAAAGAAATTTGATTAAATTTTTAAGGAGAAGGAAAATGTTCAAGAAAAACCAATCGATATTATTGTTTATCATAACGATGCTCGTCATCTCGACATCCGTCATGGCGGGGCGCAGATCAAACGACAAGATCTGGCAGGAAATCGACGACGCAAATTTGAAACAAAGAGGGGGCGAGCGTTTTGTTTCGCCGCTCGTCTACAAAACGTTTCGCCTGAACAAAAGGGCTCTTCAGCCTATTCTGGATAAAGCCCCGCTCGAATTCTTAACGGTCGGACAAAACAGCGATGTGATCCTGACGATCCCGATGCCGGACGGTTCTTTCGGGCGTTTTGCCGTCAAGGAATCTCCGATCATGGAACCGGCCCTGGCGGCCACTTTTCCCGAGATCAAAACCTACGTCGGACAGGGCATCGACGATCCGACGGCGACCACCCGGTTCGATATGACTCCGGTCGGTTTCCGGGCGATCATTCTTTCGAAAGACGGAACCGTTTACATCGAACCCTATTCCAAAGGCGACACCTCAAATTACATCAGTTTTAACAAAGAGAATCTCGGGAAACCGGCAACGCCTTTCGCCTGTCTGGTCGGAGCCAAAGGCGCTCCCGTCGATCTGACTTCGTCGGATTACAAACGCTACATCGATACTCCAGATCTGGTTACCAACGGAACCATGCTGAGAACCTACCGGCTGGCTCTGGCGGCGACCGGTGAATACACGGCGGCGGTCGGCGGCGGAACCGTCGGCGGGGCGATGGCGGCGATGACCACGACCATGAACCGGGTCAACGCGATCTACGAACGCGAGGTTTCGGTCAGAATGGTGATTGTGGCCAACAACAACGCCATCATCTACACCAATGGAGCGACCGACCCCTACACCAACGACAGCGGCGATATGATGCTCAACGAAAACCAAACCAATATCGACAATGTCATCGGAACGGCCAATTACGACATCGGACACGTCTTTTCGACCGGCGGCGGCGGGATCGCTTCGTTGAACTCGCCCTGCGACGCGGCTCAAAAAGCCCAGGGCGTAACCGGTTCGCCAAATCCGCAGGGCGACCCTTTCGACGTCGATTACGTGGCGCACGAGATGGGACATCAGTTCGGCGGCGCGCACACCTTCAATTCCAACACGGGAAGTTGTATGGGCAACAGAGACCAGACCGCCGCTTATGAAACGGCCAGCGGTTCGACCATTCAGGCCTACGCGGGGATCTGCACGCCGCAGGACTTACAGCAAAACAGCAACGATTATTTTCACGTCAAGAGCCTCGAACAGATCGTCACCTTCATTACCGGAGGGGGAGGCTGTTCGGTCAACACGGCGACCGGCAACACTCCGCCGACGGTCGGAGTTTCCGGCGGGACCACTTTTAACATTCCGAGAAACACCCCGTTCACATTGACGGCGACCGGCAGCGACCCCAACGGCGACAATCTGACCTACGATTGGGAACAATACGATCTCGGGCCGGAAGGCCTTCCCAACGCCAACAATCTCGGGCCGCTTTTCCGCTCCTACAGTCCGACCGCTTCGCCTTCGAGAACCTTTCCCTCGCTGGCCTACATCCTGAACAATGCCAATGCGGCTCCGCCGACATTTATGGGGACTTCGGCCACCGGCTCGGTTTGCCGAACCGGCGACACCTGCATTTCAGCGGAGTTTTTGCCCGCCACCGCGCGGACGATGAATTTTCAGGTAACTGCCCGCGACAACCGGATGGGAGGAGGCGGGATCAATTCCACTACCGCCACCGTTGTGGTTGACGGCGGCAGCGGTCCCTTCTCAATCACCGCTCCCAACACCGGCGTCTCCTGGCAGGGCGGCTCTCAACAAACCGTCTCCTGGAACGTCAACAACACTAACAATGCTCCGGTCAGCGCCGCCAATGTCAAAATCTCTCTCTCGACCGACGGCGGCCAGAGTTTCCCCACCGTTCTACTGGCTTCGACTCCCAACGACGGCTCTCAATCGATTACCATCCCCAACACTCCGACCTCTCAGGCTCGGATCAAGGTCGAAGCCGTCGGCAACATCTTCTTTGACATTTCCGATGCGAACTTCACGATCACTCCCGGAGTCGGCGTCAATCGTCGTCCGGTCTTCGATTACGACGGAGATGACAAGACCGACATCTCGATCTTTCGTCCCGGTCCCGGCGAATGGTGGTATCTCAGATCAGGTAACGGCGGCAACAATGCCTTTCAGTTCGGATCAGGAACAGACAAACTCGTTCCCGCCGACTTCACCGGAGATGACAAAACCGACATCGCTTTCTGGAGAGAATCAACCGGCGAATGGTTCGTCCTGAGGAGTGAGGATTCTTCCTTTTACTCGTTCCCGTTTGGAACAACCAATGACATTCCGGTTCCGGCCGATTACGACGGTGATGGAAAAGCCGATCCGGCCATCTTCCGACCCTCGTCGGCCACCTGGTTCATCATCCGTTCAACCGATGGAGGAACGACCATCGCTCAATTCGGAGCCAATACAGACCTTCCGGTTCCGGCTGATTACGATGGAGACGGAAAAGCCGATCTGGCCATCTTCCGACCGGGAGACGGAAGTTGGTGGCTCAATCGTTCGACATCCGGGTTGATCGTCTACAACTTCGGAACCGGAACGGACAGAACGGTTCCCGGAGATTACACGGGAGACGGCAAGGCGGATGTGGCGTTCTGGAGGCCGACGACCGGAGAATGGTTCATCCTCAGATCGGAAGATGCCAGCTTTTATTCGGGGCCGTTCGGAGCGATGGGAGATGTACCTGTCCCGGGAGATTACGATGGAGACGGTAAATATGACACGGCGGTGTTCAGACCGTCGAACAGCACCTGGTTCAAGCAGGGATCGACGAGCGGATTTGAAGCCGTAACGTTCGGGATAGCGGGAGATCTGCCGACTCCCAATGCTTTTGTCAGGTAAATTGCTTCGAAGAGGGATCGGAAGCGGTTCTTTCGCCCTTCGGGGAATCGCCTTCGATCTTTTCTTCGGATTTCCGTTTGGATCTTGTCTGAAGCAAGGTCATGGGTTCCCGTTATTTACGGGAACCCTTTTTTTTTGAAAAAAAATTTCCGATGACCCTTTTTCTCACCTAATAACGTTTAAGGAAGTAGAGGGCAAAAACAAAGGCCCGAAAAAAAATTCTATCGGAGGAGAGACAACAATGTATCCGCATTTTTTAACACCCTATATCTACAAAGGAGGCAATTTTCAGGTTGCCAAATCACACGTCAAAACCATGCTCAGGGGCAAAGAGCCGGGCACCTTCGCTTTCTTTCAGGTTGACAAACAGGCGATGGAATACAGCCCTCTGCCGGGAATCGCGCCGACTCCCGTAACGATGGAAGCGGCGATGGCCAAAGCCGGCGGAAACAGAGATCTGGCCAAAATTTTTATGGTCCAAGCCGACACATCACAGGTCGGTCTGGCCTTTGTCAATCCGCAGGGGGCGGTTCAGAGACTGAACTTGAACTGCCGGGGAGTGTCTTTGAGGTTCAACAGCCTCAATGCTCTGGTCGAAGACTTGAAAGAAAAGGGAGTGCCGGTCGACGGGGCCAAAATGATCTTCCCGGCGATGAACTACATGCCGTATTTCGGTGACGATGAATAAACGGCAGGTGGTTACGGGTAGGAGCGCAAGCGAGACGCTTGCGCTCCTACCTAAAAAGTCGAGCGGATCTTTACCGCCCGTTCCAGAGAATCAACATTCTCCAGAATCTTCAGACGCAGATCCCGGTCCAGGCCGGGATTTTCTTCCAAAAACCGGTTGACGATTTTCAGCGCCTCAGCGCTTTTCTGCCCGCCGATGAATTCACCGAGCCAGCCGTTGACGAAAAATATCTTCCGGTTGCGTTTCAGGTTCGGCAGTTCGGCCAGCGCTTTTTCCAGATAAGTCAATGTCAGATCGCTCTGACGCGGCGAGTTGAAAACGCCGAAACCCTCTTCGATCCAGCTTTCCGAGATCTCCTTGTTTTCCGTAAAATCTTTCCAGTATTTGGCTTTGTTCTCTTTGCTCGGAATTCCGGCGCGGGCGGCGTAAGCATAACGCCGGGCGGCATCGTCCGTCTCGGTTTTTTCCAACTCGGCCAGAAGTTTGAGTCCGTCCGCATCACCCAAAACAATAAGTCTGGTTACAATGTCGAACTTGTCTTTGGTTTTTAATTCCAAATTTTGAATTTTGAGTTTTCCGCCGAGGATGTTTTTCAAAATGTTTCGCGCTTTTTCGCTCGAAGCGATGTTCAGAAATGATCGGTAAAAAGTAATCCTCTGCCCGAGCGTCGGCGCGTTTTGCATTTTTTCGATGAGCAGTTTTTCGAGTCGGGCCGACAAATCAGAACCTTCGGCGGTAGCCGATGGGTTTGCTTCCGATTTTCCGTCAGCCGATGGGTTCTTTTTAACAGCGCCCGACCCGTCGGCTGCCGCCGAAGGTACCGACAGATAATAGGTCATCGCCGTCGAGACGCGACCCAACAGGGTGGCTATGGCGACGTCATCCGATTCGACATCGATGTTTTTGACGACCAGTTCGACGTACCGGCGCGGGTCGAGTTCGGCGAAACGAACCGAATCCCACAAAGAGCCCCACATCATCGAGCGGAGAAAAGGATCCTTTTCGTTTTGGATGTTCTGTAAAACGTACTCCCGGCTTTTCTCATCAGGCAGAAAGATGCCGTAGCCGAAATCCTGATAGTTCGGAAAGACAAAGACCGGCTCGTTCGGCTTGAAGTTCGGGTTCCCCTGAATGTCGATCCAGTATCTGGCAAAGCCCGTTTTCGGATCGCTCTCCGGCCGTTCGAGATCGACCTCTTTGATCTCGGTCTCCCCGTTAGCAAACTTTAAGAAAACCTTTGTTTTCATCAGCCAGACGCCGTTTTCTTCCAAAACATCATCCTGTTCAAGAGAATAAATGGAGGCCGTGTCGTGCGGTTTGCCGAGTTCCTGATATTCGTGATAACTGCTCTTTTTCAGACGGATGACGGGCAAGCCCCGCTTTTTGACCCAGATATTCGCCCAGATTTTAAGATCTTTTTCGCCCGCCGCTTCAAATTCACCGACCAGATCCTGCCAGGTCGCATTGGCAAATTGGTGTTTTTTCAAAAATGCCCGCACCGCCGTCTGAAATTCCTTTTCGCCCAGATAAAACTCGGCCTGTTTCAGAAATGACGGAGCCTTCTGATAAACGATGTTGCCATAGGCCGATTTGGCCGCGCTCAGATTGGCGATCTCCTGATAGATCGGCGTCGTCCCCTGTGTTACGTCCGTTCGATACGCGCTCTGTTTGGTCCGCTCGTAAAAAACCTTCCAGGCATCGTATTCGGGCATTATCTTTTCCATCGCCTTGTAGGCCATAAAGGTGGCAAAGCCCTCTTTGAGCCAGAGATCGTCGAACCAACGCATCGTCACGGTATCGCCGAACCATTGATGCGCCGCTTCGTGAAAGATGACGCTGGCGCGGGAGATGTAATTGTTGGCGGTCGGTTCGGTCGGAAAGATGACGGAAGTTTCCCGCAAAAAGGTCGCCCCGGCGTGCTCCATCCCGCCGAACGGAAATTCGGGGATCAGCACCAGATCGTATTTCGGGAAGGGGAATTTGTAATCGAAATAATCCTCAAAATATTTGACGGCCTCGCGGTTGAGCCGGAAAACCTCTGCGGCGTGCGGTTTGAATCTCTCGGCCTGCGAACGGCGGACGTAAATAGATTTGGGACTTCGGATTTCGGATTTCGGATTTTCTTTTACTTCCACAAAATCGCCCGCCGCAAAGGCGAAAACATAGGTGCTGATCGGTTTGGTTTCTTTAAAATCAAAAAATCGTGAAGTAGGCCTACTTCCTCTAGGAAATACTCCATCATATATCGTAAACAGCTTGGTATCTGTGTTTGTAACAACTTTCCAATCAATCGGAGCCATCATTCTTAACTGAAACCGCGCCTTCAAATCCGGCTGATCAAAAACCGGAAACGCCGTGCTCGCATCCGACGGAACAAAGAGCGAATAGATGTATTCCCCGCCGTCCTCTTTATCGACGTAGCGCGTTACGGCCGCGCCGCTCGTTTTGATCGGGGAGGCGAATTGAATCTTGATGAGGTTTTCGCCCGTTTTCAATAACGGGTGAGGAATGATCAGATGTTCCTTCGATTCGGAAGCGAGTATGTCCGGCGCGTCGTTGACGGCGACAACGTTGGCAAAAGGCTTGTCCTTATCGCCCGCAAACTGCGTCGTCCGCCAATCCAAAATCAGATCGTTCTTCGCGCCCTCTTCCGTCAAATTAACGCGGATCTCCAGATCGCCCTTCATCAACGGCGCTCCCTTTTCGAGCGTGATGTCCAATTTGTAACGGACATCGGAATAATTGGCCGCCCGCCAGCGGGCCAACTCGCGCGGCACGCCCGGTTCGACCGGCGGCGTCTGGGCAAAGGTTGAAAGGGTCATCGTCAGAAAAGCGAAGATCAAAATTCGTAAAAACATAACGTCTATCTAATGGATAACGGATAATGGATAATGGATAATTAATCCTATCACCCATCACCCATCACCCATCACAAAAAATCACCCATCACAAAAAATCTACGCCACCGTTCCCCCGCAACTCGACCCGGCTCCGGCCGTACAGCCGAAACAATGGGCGGCCGTCATGATCTCGCGGCCCGAGAACTTTTCGGGCGAAAAATCGCGGATGGTCTTTCCCGCGAGGGCTGAAACGGGGATTTCGAGCATCTGGTTGAAATCGCAGTCGTAGAGGTTCCCCAGCCAATCGACGCTCAGGGTGTTGCGGCACATCAGACCTTCGACCGTCGCCGGGTTAAAGGCGTTGACCAGTTTGTCCATATAGCCCGCCTCGTTGCCCGAACGCCGGAGCCAGTCCAAAAATCGGGCGATCGGCATATTGGTGATGGTGTAGAGGTTGTTAAAGGAAATGTCGTAGCGGCTTTTGAGTTCGCGCCGGAAATCCGATTCGATGGCCGCCTGCGCCGGGGGCAGAAAAGCGCCGACCGGATTGTAGACCAGATTGAGAAGAAGCCCGCTTCCCTCGATCCCGTAACCGACCGCGTTCAGCCTTTTCAAAGCCTCGACCGATTTGGCGAAAACGCCCGTGCCGCGCTGGGCGTCGGTTTGGCGTTCGAGAAAATACGGCAGAGAGGAAACCACCTCGACATCATTTTCGGCGAAGAATTCGGGCAGATCTTCGCGCCCTTCTTCGAACATCACCGTCAGATTATGCCGGACCATGATATGCGCCCCGATCTCACCGGCCCCGATGATAAGATAGCGAAAATCCGGGTTCATCTCCGGCGCGCCGCCGGTGATGTCGATGGTCGAAATTCGGCATTCGCGCAAAACCCGCAGACAATCGTCGATCGTCTCGCGCGTCATGATCTCGGTCCTTTTCGGCGAAGCGTCAACGTGGCAATGCTTGCAGGCCTGGTTGCACAATTTGCCGACATTGACCTGCAGGATCTCCACCTCGGTCGAGCGGAGGTTCAAATCGTTTTGTCGAAGCTTTTCCTCGAAACTGACGGACGAATCGGGCAAGGCCGTCTGCCCGCCGTTTCTGGTGATTTGAACTTTTGCGGTATTCGTCATTTGTCAGTGGTTTTCTTCAGAATCCTTATTTTAAAAATTTTTGCCACAGATAAACCAGAGAAAAGGAGAAAAGCGGTTTTCCATCCGAAAAATCCCTCGGTGAACTCTGTGTCCTCTGTGGCAAAAAACAAACACAGTGAAAATCTCACATCGAAACCTTGTCGTGCGCGTTGTGCGATTGGATGCCGTGGATCAGGCTGGCGCCGCCGCGGATGGCCGAGGCGAGATGCATCGCTTCGGTCATCTGATCCATATTCGAGCCGTTTTCCAAGGCTGAATTGGTAAAGGCCTCGATGCAGTAAGGGCATTGCACCGTGACGGCGACGGCCAGACCGATCAGAGCCTTTTCGCGTTTCGACAGAGCGCCTTCTTCCTGACAGGCCTGATACCAGGCCAGAAATTTTTCGAACAGTTCCGGTTTGTATTTGGCGATCTCGCCGAAACGCGCCAGATCTTCCTCGTTGTAATAATGCATAAATTTTTTTTTCGAAATCGTAATCTTGCGCCCGCCCCTACATCATTAAAAATTTCTCGATCTGCCGGCGGTGGCGGAGAACGTGAACGATCGCATGTTCGAGCAACTGATCGATATTATAGGTCATTCCCCAGCGCACATTGATGAAGACTTTTCCTATCTCCTCATCCAACTCCTTCCAGCGGTCTTCGAATATTCCGACCGTGTAGGCGAACATCCGGTCGATCTCGCCGACGACTTCGCCGAAAACCATCTGCCGGCGCTGGCGCGGTTCGGCCTCCATCGAAAGAGCCTCGCGAATGTAATTGGCGTATCCGTAACCGGCAAAGATGACGTGCGACACAACGGTCTGAATCGAACGGCAGGCCTCATCCTCGGTCTCCGCGTCGGCGATCTGAGCGTAATCGGCCTCGCTGATCTTTTGCAGAACGGATTTCAGTTCAAACAAGGCCCGTTCGTATTCGTCCATCATGGCCCCGGTCGCCCCCGGTCGGTAATCACTCAAACTTTTTTTCAGCAACAGTTTCCTCCTTCGCCGCAGACCTCGCCGACCTCCGTCAGGTCATAATCCAAGCCCTTGGTTTCGCGCGGATGGCGTTTGGCGGTCCGCCGGCAGTCGAATTCTTCGGCGTTTTCCAATTTGATGTTTTCGATCGGTTCGACGGGGATGATCTGCGAGGCGTAAGGTTCTCGGTTATAGATCTGAAAAGTCTTGTCGCAAACCGCCATTCGCGCTCCGCGCTCCAGAACATGCCCGTCGTCGTCGAAGACCTTTTTCCACGGGCCTTTGTAAATGACGCCCTGATTCCGCTCCAGACAGACCCCCTGCTTGCCCTTGTGGGCGACGGCCGTAACTGAGCGGAACTCGATCCCCTCGACGGTCTGCCACGGCCGTTCATCGCGTTTGACGATCTCGATACCGTAAAATCCGGCCCTCTCAAACGCTTCCAGAAAACGGTCTTCGCGGAAAGCGCCCGAGATACAGCCCGACCACAGACGGGAATCGTTTTGCAGATGAACGGGAACGTCCTCATCGGCGACGATGTCGGAGATGGCGACCCGTCCGCCGCGTTTTAAGACGCGAAACATCTCATCAAACATCTGCTCTTTGAATTCGGGCCGGACCAGATTCAAAACGCAGTTCGACAGAATGACATCGATCGAATCGTCCCGGACGAGCGGTTTTTCCAGTTTGGTTTTGGCCACAAAAGATTCATATCGGATCAGATCCTCAGCCGTTTTGATCGGATCATTCTTTAAATAATCATCGACCAGACCGAGATCGAGCCGCAGATCCTGAATCTTTCCGTAGCGAAAATCGACGTTTCCGTAGCCGAGTTTCCGGCCGATCTCACCGCGGTATTTATCCGCCAAAGCGAGCATCTCGCGGTTGGCATCGACGCCGATCACCCGGCCTTCCGGGCCGACGATCTGAGCGGCGATGTAACAGATCTTCCCGCCGCCCGAACCGAGGTCGAGGACGGTTTCGCCCTCCCGGACAAAAGCCGAAGGATCGCCGCAGCCGTAATCGCGCCGGATTATCTCTTCGGGCAGAATTTCGAGAAACCGCGGATCGTATTCGACCGGACAGCACAGAGCCGCTTCGACTTCTCCGGCCGCCGCCCCGTACCGGTCGCGGACCGCTGTTTCGACATCAAGATCAAAAGGCATAAGCTTATCAATTTTGGATTTTAGATTTTGGGTTTCGGATTTATCATTCGAACAAAGTTTAAGCTGCCTGATAAAATTTCGTAAACTATGAAAACACCGGGAGCCTGAGCGATTCGGACAAATCCGAAACCCAAAATCTAAAATCCAAAATCGCCCCGGATTATTCCGATGTTAAAAAAGACTACCATCATTATGGCAAAAGTTCCGCGTCCGGGAAAAGTCAAAACCAGACTTCAAACGGTTTTGACTCCGCGGGACTGCGCCGGTCTGGCCGAAAGTCTTCTCGGCGACGCGATCGAAAAGGCGGCGCGGGTTTCCGGCCGGCTGGTGGTGGCTTTTTCGCCCGATGACGGGGGCGATTTTTTCGACCGGTTTTCCGAACGGACGCTCGTTTTGACGGCGCAAAAGGGCGCGGATCTGGGCGAAAAAATGTCCAACGCCTTTGAGTTCGCCTTCGGTCCGGAAACGGATTCGGCGATCGTCATGATCGGGACCGACAGCCCGACCTTTCCCGGAGAATGGATCGAACGGGCCTTTGAACATCTGAGCGGGAACGCCGAAGCCGTTCTCGGCCGGAGCGAGGACGGCGGATTTTATCTGATCGGTTTGCGCCGTTTGCCGGAGGGGATCTTTGCGAATGTCAGTTGGAGTTCGCCCGAAGCCTTCCGCCAAACGGCGCGGAACATCGAAAATGCGGGCCTCCGGTTATCGCTTCTGCCGAAATGGTACGACGTCGATCTTCCGGATGATCTGGAGCGGCTGAAAAAAGAACTGAAGGAAAATCCGCAACTGGCCCCGCGAACCGCCCAGTGGTTGAAAGATAAAGTAGTGAGCGGTAAGCAGTGAGCGGTGTGCGGTGAAACCTATGACGCGAATAAATTACGACGACAAAAGATTTGCATCGGTGGAAAATTCGGAAACCGGCGAGGTGTCGGGCGAAACGGTCTTTCATTACCGGCAGAGCGGCGATCTGGTCCGGGCCGAGTACGCGGGCGGGCGGATCGTTTTCGGCCAATTGATCGCCAAAGTGCTGGAAAACGACTGTCTGGAGATGCGTTACCAGCATCTCAACCGGCGGGGCGAACTGATGACCGGACGGTGTTTTTCGACACCGGAGGTTTTGCCCGACGGCCGGATTCGCCTTTACGAAAAATGGCAATGGACGAGCGGCGACCGGTCGGCTGGAGAATCGGTCATCGAAGAAATCCCGGCGGATCGATAAAAAATTTGAAAAAACTTGAATCCGAACCCTTTTGGCAAGCGAATACCGGAATAATAGAGCTCAAAAAAAATTCACGAGGTGAAGGTTTTGTGGCTTTGTGGTCTCCTGCTTCAAATTGGGAACCGGATGCTCCGCTCGGGGCATCCGGCATTTTTTTATTTGATCCCGGGTTTTTCAAAAAACATTTCCGGCCTTTGCCTGCGTCAAAGAAACCTCCCGCTGAACCGGCTGTTATTAGTTTTGCTCCGGCCTTTCGTGTTAGAATTTTCCTTTGAATTTTTAAGGATCCATCGAAATAAATTATGAAAGGCAAAGAGATCAGACAGAAGTTTTTGGATTATTTTGAGCGAAACGGCCACAAGGTCGTTCATTCTTCACCGCTGTTGCCGGCCAACGACCCGACGCTCCTGTTCGTCAACGCCGGGATGAACCAGTTCAAGGACGTTTTTTTGGGCAACGAAAAGCGCGATTACACGCGGGCCGCCTCGTCGCAGAAATGCATCCGCGCCGGCGGCAAACACAACGATCTGGACGAGGTCGGCAAAACGGCCCGCCATCACACGTTTTTCGAGATGCTCGGGAATTTCTCGTTCGGCGATTATTTCAAAGAAGAGGCGATTCGCTTTGCCTGGGATTTTCTGGTGGATGAACTCGGGCTGGAGAAGGAGAGGCTCTGGTTTTCGGTCTTCGAAGGCGACGAAGAGGTTCCGGCCGACACCGAGGCCGAAGAGCTTTGGGAAAAGGTCGGCGCGCCGAAAGAGCGGATTTTGCGGTTCGGCCGCAAAGACAATTTCTGGCAGATGGGCGACACCGGACCGTGCGGGCCCTGTTCGGAGATCCATTATTACATGGGCGAAGACCCGGAGGACCCGGAAAAAAACCGCGCCGATCTGGTCAACGCCGACGACGGCGATCTGACGATGGAGATCTGGAATCTGGTCTTTATGCAGTTCGACCGCTCGGAGATCGCGCCGGGCGAGTTTAAGTTGACGCCTCTGCCCGCGCCCTCGGTCGATACGGGAATGGGATTAGAGAGAATCACCGCCGTTTTGCAGGGCGTCTCGACCAATTACGACACCGATCTGATTCTGCCGATCATTGTTGATTGTATTGCCAAACTGGCTGATAAACATTATCAATACGATTCCCGCGAAGGTTTTGCCATGCGCGTCGTCGCCGATCACGCCCGGGCGACCGCCTTTGCCATCGCCGACGGAATTCTGCCCGGCAACGAAGGGCGAAATTACGTCCTCCGAAAGATCATGCGGCGCGCTATTTACAACGGACGCAAACATCTTGAATTTGAAGAGTTGTTTTTCCACAAGGTCTGCGATTTTGTTGTGGAAAAAATGAAAGATGCGTATCCCGAACTTGAAACTCAACGCGAATTCATCAGCAAAATGGTTCAACTTGAAGAAGTCAGATTTGTAAATACGCTTACCGTCGGTTTAAAAAAACTGGATGAACTGAGGAAGGAGTGCACAAAAAGAAATCAACAAGGTCAGCTATTAGAAATAATCCCGATAATAGAATTAGCTAAATTTAAAGATACCTATGGTTTGCCAATAGATTTAATGTTTGTTGTCCTAGAGGAAAATAGTGGGATAGTACGCGATGAGAATCTAGAAACATACTATATTTCAGAATTAAGTGCGGATGATTTTCATAAAAAAGTGTCCAAAGCTTTAAAAACGCTCCAACAATCATCAAATATCGGCAAAACCCAGCAGGCCGAAAAGATCAATCCGATCTACAAATCTCTGGAAAGAACCTCGGTCCGCTCGGCTTTTCGCGGCTATGAAACCACCAGAGTCGAAGATGCCAAGGTCATCGCCATCGTCAAAGGTGATGAAAAGGCCGATCAGTTGAATGAAGGCGAAGAGGGTTTGATCGTTTTGGATGAGACGCCTTTTTACGCCGAGGCGGGCGGACAGGTAGGCGATCGGGGAGTTATCAGTGGTCAGTGGTCAGTGGTCAGTGATCAGAATGGAGAAACTGGCCACCGACCACTGACCACCGACCACTCTTTAAAAGTAACGGTCATGGACACCTTTGCGCCGATTCCCGGCATTACTTTGCATAAATCGAAGGTCAAAAGCGGTTCGATCAAAGTCGGCGATTCGGTGACGGCGACGGTCGATGTCGAAAAGCGCGATGCGACGCGGCGCAATCACACGGCGACGCATCTGGTTCACGCCGCTTTGAAAGAAGTTCTCGGAACGCACGTCAAACAGGCCGGTTCGGTCGTCGCGCCGGGTTATCTGCGGTTCGATTTCACGCATTATCAGCCTTTGACCGACGCTGAGATCACGGAGATCGAGGATCTGGTCAATCATTACATCCTGCAGAACGAGCCGGTCAACACCGATCTGATGAAGATCGAAGACGCCATGCGTTCGGGCGCGGTGGCCATGTTCGGCGAAAAATACGGCTCCGAGGTGCGCGTCCTGAGCGTCGGCGGCGGCGAGTTTTCCAAAGAACTGTGCGGCGGAACGCACGTTCGGGCGACGGGCGACATCGGCTCCTTCAAGATCACTTCGGACGAAGCCATCGCTTCCGGCGTCCGGCGCATCCGGGCGATCACCGGTTTCGACGCCTTCCGGCGTTTCCGCGAGGACGAGGTTTTGATCGACCGTTCGCTTCAGTTTCTCAAAACTCAGCGCGATCAATTGCCGACGGCGATCGAAAAACTTCAGGAAGAACTGAAGCGAACGCGCAAAGAGATCGACGATCTGAAACTGAAGATCGCCAGCGGGGCCATCGGTTCGGCCTCCGCGAACGGCGACGAAGCGAAAGAGATCAACGGCGTCAAGGTGTTGGCAAAAACGGTCGAAGACCTCGACAAAAGCGGGATGCGTCATCTGTCAGACACGCTCCTCGGAAAGATCAAATCGGGCGTCGTCATCCTCGGACGGACCGAAGAGGGCAAGGTCTCTTTCATCGTCCGCGTCTCGGACGATCTGACCGACCGGATCAAGGCCGGCAACATCGTCCGCGAGATCGCCCCGCTGGTCGGCGGACGCGGCGGCGGAAAACCCGACATGGCCGAAGGCGGCGGTTCGGAACCGGAAAAACTCATCGAGGCGATCGACGCCAGTTTCGGGGTGATCGAGAAAATGTTGGGTTGATTTGGGATTTGGGATTTCGGATTTTTTTGAAAACAAGCGGGCGCTAGAAGCAACCTTTCCTGATCTGAAATTTAGAACAAGTCTTTTCTATTTTTGTGATAATCCTTCAAGTTAAAATTGGAAAAGAAACCGTTCGCCAATGACAGGTCAGGAAGGGTTGCTCCTAGCGCCCGCTTGCCTTATATTTTGAAAAACCTTTATCAGAAATCCAAAATCCAAAACCTAAAATCCAAAATCCAAATCAGGCCGAAGCGGACAAAGTCGGACAATTGGGATTTTCCGTCAGATCTTCCCCGGCATTTGAGGTCGAACCGCCCTTGTTCTTATCGTGCGAAGTGATCAGGACGACCGAACCGATGATGACGCCCGCGCCGAGGAGCATCTGTCCGGTGAAGGATTCGCCGGCGATCAGCCAGCCCAAGATGACGGCGATGACCGGATTGACGTAGGCGTAGGTCGCGACCATCGCCGGTTGGGCGTTTTTCAGGAGCCAGCTGTAGGCCGTAAATCCGACCAGCGAACCGAAAATGATCAGATAAACGACGCCGAACCAGGAATTGGCCGACACCTCGGCGATGTTGAATTTTGACCATTCTCCGGTTACCAGACTGACCAAAAGCAGAACCGCCCCGCCCGAGATCATCTGCATTCCGGCCGTCAAAAGCGAGGATTTCGGAGTCGGCGAGCGGAGCCCGTAGATCGAGCCCGCCGCCCACGAAAAGGCCGCCAGGATGACGGCGAGCGTCCCGAAAACATGGACCGAACCGGAAGCTCCGGCCGTTGCGGGCGTTTGTCCGCTGATCAACAGCCAGACGCCGAAAAAGCCTATCGCCAGACCGAGGACGACCTTCAGATTGGGCCGCGCTCCCTTGAGCCAGAGCCAGCCGAGCAGAACGATCCAGAACGGTTCGGTGGCCACCAAAAGAGCGGCCAGACTCGACGAAATGTAATGTTCGGCGAACACCACGCCGCCGTTGCCGCCCAAAAGGAGAAGCGTTCCGACGACCAGACTCGTTTTCCAGTGAACCGGTTTCGGGCGTTCGAAATCTTTGGAAAACGACGCCCAGAGATACATGATCAATCCGGCGATCAGAAATCTCGAACCGGCCATCAGAAAAGGCGGCAGAGTTTCGATCGCGTATTTGATGGCCAGATAGGTCGAACCCCAGAAAATATAGATGGCCGCAAAGGCCGCTCCGAGCAGGATCAGATTTCGCTGTTTGTTGATCGTTTCCAGATTTTTCATGATTCCCCCTTTTCTTAACGTTAAAAGGGTTAAAGGTGAAAAGGTGAAAAAGTCGATTGCCTGAAGGTAAAGCAGTTTTAATAGTCAAGTAGGATCTTGCTTTTTACACCTTTAAACTTTTTCACCTTTTCACCTTTAACCCCTTGTCCGGCAAAGGCAAAGCCGTTGATTCCTTGATCGTCTGCAAAACGACCGTCGTTTTGGTCGAAGCGATGTTCGACACGTTGGTTAACTTTTCCCGCAAAAGCCGCGAGAGTTCCTCGGTATCCTTTACCCGCACCTTGAGCAGGTAGGAGTAATCGCCGGCCACATCGTGGATCTCCAGAACTTCCGGTATCTCAGACAAATATGCGTCCGTTTCGTAGCAACATTCGTTGGTCCGAACCGAAATGAAGGCCGTCAAACCTAATCCGACCTGCGCCGGATCGACCTCGGCCGCATAACCCCGGATCACGCCCCGTTCCTCCAGTTTGCGTAAACGCTCCAGAACGGCCGACGGCGCAAGTCCGACCTGCCGGGCGATCTCGGCATTCGCAATTCTGGCATTTTGCTGAATAATATTCAGTATTTTTGTGTCAATTTCGTCAATCATTTGGTATATACCTCGATTTGCAGAATAATATTCCCATTACACCTTGTCAAGTTTTTTTTTCATAAGCACCGGATTTTTTTTAAAAACAAGGGGATAGTCTTACGAAAATCGGGAACTTTAGGTAATCTATATGGCAGGAGAGAAAAAACCATGAGCGCTGTTTTGGAGTTTCCCGTCAAGGAAAACGAGATCGTCTCTTTTAATCCCGCCACCGGCGAAGAGGTCGGACGGGTCAGAAACAATTCCGCCGAGGATGTCGAAAAGGCGGTCGAAAGATCGCGCCGGGCGTTTGAGGTCTGGCAAAAAACCCCTTTTTCCGAAAGGAAGCGGATCGTCATGCGGGCCCGCGAGGTGATCCTTGAGGAGATGGATGAGATCGCCCGGCTCATCTCGGACGAGATGGGCAAACCGGTGGCCGAGAGTTATTCGGTCGAGATCGTTCCGATTCTCGATCTGATGCAGTATTTCGCCCGGAACGCCGAGAAAATTCTCAAACCGCGGCGGATCGGGATCGGGCTTCTCGGTCTGATGGGGCGTTCTTCAAAGATAATCAACCGCCCGCTGGGCGTCGTGGCCATAATTTCTCCGTGGAACTTCCCGCTGGCGATACCGCTCGGCGAGGTCGTCATGGCCCTGATGGCCGGCAACACGGTTATCGTCAAACCGAGCGAGCTGACGCCGCTCATCGGCGAGAGGATCGGCGAGATCTTCGCCAAGGCCAAATTGCCGAAAGACGTTCTGCAGATCCTATCGGGCGACGGGCGAACCGGGGCCGCGTTGGTCGAAACCGCCCCCGACAAGATCATGTTCACCGGCAGCGTCGCCACCGGCAAAAGGATCGCCGAAGCGGCCGCCAAAAATCTGACGCCGGTCGTTCTCGAACTCGGCGGAAAGGACCCGATGATCGTTTTCGCCGACGCCGATCTGGAAAAAGCGGCGAGCGGCGCGGTTTGGGGCGCTTTTACCAATTCGGGACAGGCCTGTTCATCGGTCGAAAGGCTTTACGTCGAAGAGCCGGTCGCCGAAAAATTCACCCGGCTGATCGTCGAAAAAACCGAAAAGATCCGCCAGGGTTTGGGAAGCGAGGAAACGACCGACATCGGCTCGATGTCGAGCGAGGAACAATTGAAAACGGTCGAGGATCACGTCGCCGATTTCAGCCGAAGCGGCGCCGAGATACTGACCGGCGGAAAGCGCAACCCGAATTTCGAAGGAGTATTTTTCGAACCGACCGTCATCTCAAAAGCGAAGAATTCGATGCGGGCGATGCGCGAGGAGACCTTCGGGCCGACGTTGCCGATCGCCACTTTCAAAACCGAAAAGGAAGTCATCGAACTGGCCAACGACACGGATTTCGGTCTGACGGCGAGCGTCTGGACGGGCGATCTGAAACGCGGAAAACGGGTGGCCGAAAAAATCCTGGCGGGAACCGTAACGGTCAACGAAGTTCTCTACACGCACGGCATCGGCCAGACGCCGTGGGGCGGTTTCAAAAACTCCGGTTACGGCCGCACCCACGGGCGCGAGGGCCTGCTGGAACTGGTCGCGCCGCAACACATTCACGTCAACCGGTTTTTGCTGGTGCCGGACGTCTGGTGGTTCGGTTATTCCCGCAACGCCATCGAAACTTTCAAGGACATGGCCCGCTATTTTTCGAGCGGTTCGCTTGTTAAAACCATCTGGCTGGCGCCGCAGTTTTTGAAGCGGATCAGGGAATTGCGGAAAAAATCAACCGGAGACTCTTAACCAAAAAAATTAAAAAAAGAAAAGATGAGCAATACAAAAACCGGACAAGTTAATAAAAGCGCGGCCGAGGTTTACGAAGAGTTTTTTGTCCCCGCGATCTTCCGGGACTGGGCGGCTAAGGTCGCCGATGAGGCGGGGATCGAAGACGGGCAAGCCGTTCTCGATGTCGCCTGCGGAACCGGTGTTCTGGCCCGCGAGGCGTTTTCAAGGGTCGGCCCGAAGGGGTCGGTCACCGGCATCGACATCAATGACGGAATGCTGGCCGTGGCCGAAAAAAAAGAACCCGGCATCAACTGGCAAAAAGCGCCGGCCGAATCTTTGCCGTTTGAAAACGAGAGTTTCGACCGGGTGGTCTCGCAATTCGGTCTGATGTTTTTCGTCGATCGGGTCGCCTCGGTCGGCGAAATGTACCGCGTCTTAAAACCGGGCGGACGCCTCGCCGTGGCGGTCTGGGATTCGCTGGAAAAAGTGCGGGCCTACGCCGAGGTGGTCAAAATGCTCGACCGGCTTTTCGGCCCCGAAGCCGGAGATTCGCTCCGCTCGCCCTATTCTCTGGGCGACCCCGACGCCCTCCGCGATCTTTTTGCAAAAGCCGAAGTTCCGATCGAAGATATTTCCAATCCGCCCGGAGCGGCCAAATTTCCCTCGATCAAATCCTGGGTTTCCACCGATGTCAAAGGCTGGACGCTGGCCGATCTGATCGACGACGAAAAACTGGAATTGCTTCTGCGGGAGGCCGAAAAGGTTCTGCAGCCTTTTGTTAGTGAAGACGGCTCGGTTTTGTTTGAGCATCCGGCCTATATCGTTACCGCCGTAAAATGAACTGGCGGGCCGAATTTGGTAAATCGGCTTGGTAAAATATGAAACAATGCCCCAATTGCAAAACCACTTATACCGACGAAACGCTCGTTTATTGTCTGACCGACGGGGCGCCGCTGACTCCCCTTTCGCCGAGCGGAGAGAACACCGTTTCAATGCCCGCTTCGGAGGAAACGATCGCTTTCGGTCGGAATCCGATGCGGGTCAATCTGCCGGGAAGCGGCGAAAACGAATCGGTTAACACCGTCATTTCACCCGCCTCTCCGCCCGCGCAACCGCCTCCCGCGACGATCACCGAACGCCGGGGCGTCAGTCCGGCAATCGTCGTCGTTCTGGCCGGGTTGCTTCTGCTGGTCCTGATCGGCTTTGGGGCATTGGCCGCTTACGTTTTTCTCAAGTCTGAACCGAAACCGAACGACAACCGCGATGTGGTCACGCTAACGCCGACGCCGGTGAAAAATCCCGACAATAAAAACGGCGACGACAAGGAAAACGTCAATGACGAAGATCTCAAGGACAAGCTGAAGAACCTCGACAAAAAGATCGGCAATACTGAAACCGAGCGGGAAAAAACAGACACCCCGGAAAACCTTCCGACGCCGGAACAAAGCGGCACGACGGCGCGGGTCAATTCTCCGCGAGACGGTTTTCTCGCCCTGAGGAGCGATCCCGACACCGAGACCGGTTACCGGATCACCAAGATCCCCCACGGTTCGGCCGTTCAGGTCATCGGCTGTCAGGGCTATTCCTACGTCGGAAAAACGCGCGGCCGCTGGTGCCGGATAGTTTACGGCGGACAAGCGGGCTGGGCCTTCGACGCTTTTTTGAGTTTTTAGATCAATCAGTTCTCAAGGAGCGTTCGGTAAAGTTTTTTGAGCTTTCGGATGTGCGCTTCGATGCTGAAATTCTCGGCGGCGAACCGGTGCGCCCGCGCCGCTAGATCCTTTCGCAGGTCCTCATCTTCCAGCAATTTGATGATCTTCCCGCTCAACGCTCCGGCGTTTTTGACCGGAAAGATCTCGGCGCAGTTTCCGCCGTCCGAGACTTCCAGAAGCGGTTCGATGTCGGACAGGACCAAGGGAACGCCGGCCAGCATCGCCTCCGTGACGGCGATCGGCAGACCCTCGTAAAGCGAGGAAAAAACGAAGACATCGAGCGAGGCCAAGATGTCCGGCACATCATCGCGCGCGCCGAGAAAATGGACGCGTCCGGCGATTCCCTCCCGAACGCAAAACTCCCGGCACTCACCTATTTTCGCCTCGCCGCCGCCCTCTGCGATCCGCCCGGCGAAAACGAAATGCGCCTCTTCAAAATGGGCCAGAACCTCCGGGGCGGCCCGGCAAACCGTCAACTGGTCCTTGGTTTGATCGGGAGTGAAATTGGCGACCATTCCGATCAGACGGGCGTTTTCTCCGAGTCCGAGTTCGGCTTTGACCGATCTTCCGCCCGGCTTTAATCTTTGCGGATCGGTGCAGTTGTAGATGAGGCGAAAATTCTCCGTCTCCCGGAGATCGAATTCTTCTTTGAGCCATTTTTCCAAGCCCCGGCTGACCGCGATGTTGGCGTCCATCCTCGGAATCAGAAAACGGGCGGCGAGGCGGTTTTTCCGGCCCGGAATAAAGCCTTGCAGACTGAAAACCCGTTTGACCGGCAAACCGATCGTGGCCAGGTAAAGATGCAGCGCCTCGACCGCCTGATAGCCCTGAACGATCCCGATCCGGCGCTTTTTGATGATCCGTCTGAGCTTCAGAACGAGAAAGGGATCGACCGGCAGTTTTCGCTTGAGACGGATGAAATCGGCTCCCGAACGGCGAAAATCGTCTTCGAGCGTTCCGCTTCCGGAAACGGCGACCGTCAGGTCGATCCCGTATTTTCCGGCGTTGCGGCAAACGTCGAGGGCGATCGTTTCCGCGCCGCCGCGGTTCACCGAATCCAAAAGGTGGAGGACCTTCATCTTTGACATTTGTTAATGGTTAATCGTTAATGGTAAATGGTCAAATCGAATCGCTGATCGAACAAAACGATCAGCCGTTTTCCATTTATTTGTCAGATGCCCGAAATCTCAGTCTTAGTTCCGTCTTACAATCACGCGCCTTTCGTCGAGCGCACATTGCGTTCGATCTTCGCGCAAACCCTTCGGCCGAAGAAACTGATTGTAATTGACGACGGCTCAAAAGACGAATCGGCGGCCGTAATCGCGCGGGTCTTGCGGGACTGTCCTTTTGAAAACGAACTGATCGCGCGGGAAAACCGGGGGTTGTGCGCCACTTTGAACGAGGGATTCGCCCTCGGCGAGGGCGATTATTTCGCCTATCTCGGTTCGGACGATCTGTGGCTGCCGGAGTTTCTGGCGGAAAACATGGCCCTGCTGGAAAAACGCTCCGAAGCGGTGTTGGCGTTCGGACACGCTTATATCATCGACGAAGACGACCGGATCTTTGACCGGACCGACAACTGGACGCCTTTTGCCGACGGCGATCTTCTGCCGATGCTTTTGCGCGGCGAGGTCTTTTCCAGTCCGGGCGTGGTTTACCGGCGCGCCCCCTTGGAAAAACACCGCTGGAACGAAGCGGCCAGACTCGAAGATTACGAGATGTATCTGAAATTGACGACCGAAGGCGAATTCGCCCGGAGCGATAAAATTCTCTGCGCCTGGCGTCAGCACGCTTCGAACGCGAGCGGGAATTACGGCGAGATGTTTCCCGAATTCATCGCCGCTCAGAACCGTCTGGCCGACCGTTTGCCGGTCGGGCGCGAGGAACTGAGAAAAGCGCAGACCGAACTGAAATTCCGCGCCGTCGCCGATTTTATCAGGAGCGGCAACCGGCGCGAGGCGCTTTCGCTGTTGGTAAAAAACGTCGGCGGGGCGCAATCTCCGGCGCAAATTGTTAAAATGCTTCTTCGCCTGGCCGTTCCCCAACGGCTTTTTCAATGGAACCGCCGACGGAAAAAACTCCGGGCGGCCGAAAGGTACGGCAAATTGGATCTGAATCGAACGCGATAGAAAATGCAAAGCACGCCCGTCATCAAAATAAAACCGAGCGATTCCTGGGGCGCCTTCGACCTGCGGGAATTCTGGCATTACCGCGAGCTTTTTTACCTGCTGGTCTGGCGCGATCTGAAGGTCCGCTACAAACAGACCTTTCTCGGGGTCTTGTGGGCCGTTCTGCAACCGGGACTGACGGCTTTTATTTTTACCATCATCTTTTCGCGGGTCGCCCGGTTTGAAACCACGGACGTTCCCTACTGGCTTTTCGCGCTCAGCGGTTTCACCTTCTGGACCTTCGCCAATTCGTCGGTCAATTTCGCCAGCAACTCGCTGGTTCATCACAAGGAACTTGTAACCAAGATCTATTTTCCGCGAATGATCGTCCCGGCCTCGGCCGTCGGCGCTTATTTCATAGATCTTCTGCTGACCCTGACGGTGCTTTTCGGCGGGATGATCTTTTACGGGGCGCCGTTGACCTGGAAGATTCTGCTGGTCCCGGTTTTTCTGATGTTTCTGCTGATGATAACGGTTTCGGTCAGCCTTTTGCTGGCGGCGGTCAACGTTCGTTTCCGGGACGTCAAATTCATTCTGCCGTTTTTTTTGCAGGTCTGGCTTTTCATCTCGCCGGTCTTTTACCCGACCGACTGGATTCCCGAAAAATGGCGCTACGTTTTTGCGCTCAATCCGCTGACGGGCTGTCTCGACGGTTTCCGCCATATTCTCTTCGGCACCGCGCTCGATTCGGTCAGTTTTATCATCTCGGTTTCGGTCGCCGTTGTCTTATTGATCTTCGCCCTGACGGTTTTCCGGCGAATGGAGGACGATTTCGCGGATCTGCTCTAAAGAAACGGTTGAGTTTTGAATGGAAATAATAAAGGTCGAAAATCTTTCCAAAAAGTACGTTTTGCGCGGCCGGCGCAAGGCCAACACTTTGCGCGATCTGGTGACGGGCGTTTTTCGCTCATCGGGAAAAGCGGACGTTAAAGAAGAGGTCCTATGGGCCTTGCGCGACGTCAGTTTCGATGTCGAAGAAGGGGAAACGGTGGCGCTCGTCGGCAACAACGGGGCGGGCAAATCGACCTTGCTCAAGATCCTTTCGCGGATCGTCAAGCCGACCATCGGAGAAGCGACTTTGAGGGGAAGAACCGGAAGCCTTCTGGAGGTCGGGACCGGGTTCCATCAGGAATTGTCGGGCCGAGAGAACATCTTTTTGAACGGCGCGGTGCTGGGGATGAAACGTTCCGAGATCGAAAAGAAATTCGACGAGATCGTCGCTTTTTCCGAACTGGAAAAATTTCTCGACACGCCGATCAAATTTTACTCGACCGGCATGTATATGCGTTTGGCCTTCGCCGTGGCGGCGCATCTCGAACCGGAGATTTTGATGGTCGATGAGGTGCTGGCGGTCGGCGATCTGGCCTTTCAGCGCAAATGTCTCAACAAGATGCGCGACATCAGCCAGCACGGCCGGACGATCATCTTCGTTTCGCACAATATGCAGGCCGTCACGCGACTCTGTTCGCGGGCGATCTGGATCGAAAGCGGCCGGGTGCGCGAAGACGCTCCGGCCAAAGACGTGGTCAGCAATTATCTCAACTCGCAGACCGAGACCTCCGCGCAAAGAATCTGGGAAGACACTGAGACGGCGCCCGGCAACGATGTCGCCCGTTTGCGCCGGGTCCGCGTTTACGATGAAAAGGACGACGGCAGTTCGGCCTTTGACATCCGCCGCCCGGTTTTCGTCGAATTGTCTTACCGGGTCTTGCGCGACGGCCAGACGCTGATGCCGAGTTTCCGGCTTTACAACGAAGAGAACGTCTGCGTCTTCACCTCCAACGACCTCGACGAAAAATGGCGTCGCGTCCCGCGCAAAGCCGGCGTTTACACCAGCCGCGCCCGGATCCCGGAGAACTTTCTGGCCGAGGGGAATTTTTACGTCAGCGTCGCCTTGGCCACTTACGAACCGCTCAACTATCACTTCAACGAACGCGACGCGGTCGCCTTTCTGATCACCGATTCGCTCGAAGGCAACTCGGCGCGCGGCGATTTCGCCGGGCAGATGGAGGGATTGGTGCGGCCGATCCTCGATTGGGAAACCGACTTTGAATCGGAACGCCCGACCGATTAGAATTTGATTAACGTTCAATCTTGCTCGACTTGAAATGAAATGACGCGAAAGATCTTCAATCCTTTGGAATATCCGGTTTGTCTGGATTTCCCGGTCTGGCTGGAAACGACGGCCTGGGCCGAACACGTTCCTTTTGCCATGTATCTGATCGGAGCGGCCAGACCCGAAACCCTGGTCGAACTCGGCACCTATCACGGGGTTTCCTATTTCGCCTTTTGTCAGGCTGTCAGGGCGCTGAGCCTGAACACCAAATGTTACGCCGTCGATACCTGGGAGGGCGACGAGCACGCCGGGCAGATCGAACAGAGCATTCTGCCGAGGCTTCAAACCCACAACGATCTCCATTACGCCGATTTTTCCCGCCTCGTCCGGGCGACCTTTGACGAAGCGCAGAAGAATTTCGATGACGGTTCGATCGATCTTTTGCACATCGACGGGTTTCACACTTACGAGGCCGTCCGGCACGATTTCGAAACCTGGCGGCCGAAGATGTCCGATGGCGGGATCGTCCTTTTTCACGACGTCAACGTCCGGGAAAAAGATTTCGGAGTCTGGAAATTCTGGGGCGAGATCAGCCGCGAACACCGGCATTTCACTTTTTTGCACGGACACGGTCTGGGCGTTCTGGCCGTCGGGGCGAAGGTGCCGGAAGAACTCGAACATCTCTTTGAGGCCGGGGAGAAGGAAACCGCCGCGATCCGCAATTTCTTTCATCAATACGGAGCGCGGATCGACGCGATGCGGGAATTCAACGCCCAGAAAGAATACATAAAATATCTGCAAACGCACGAAAACATCGTCAGAAAATCGTATTTGATGCGGGCTTACCGGGTCTTCAAACACGAGGGCGTCGGCAGTCTTTTGAAAAAGGCCAGAAACAAAGGCGATGAGTCTTGATCACAAAATAAGAACCGCTCTGGAGGTCTGGCGAAAACACGGTCTGAGCGGGATCCGACCGCATTTGCAAAGCCAGATTAATTCCCTCCGGCAAAAAATCGCTTATCAAAGATGGATCCGCCGATGCGATACTTTGACCGACAAAGACCGCCGCAAACTCCGCCGCCGGATTGAAGACTTTTCCAACAAACCTCTTATTTCCGTAATTTTGCCCGTTTACAACGTCGAGGAAAAATGGCTCCGCCGATGTATCGATTCGGTCATCGGGCAGATCTATCAGAACTGGGAGTTGTGCATCGCCGACGATCATTCGCCAAAGCCGCATGTCCGCCGCGTTTTGGAAGAATACGCCGAAAAAGATCAACGGATAAAAATCGTTTTTCGCCCCGAAAACGGACATATTTCGGCCGCTTCGAATTCCGCTCTGGAACTGGCGGCCGGCGAATTCACTGCCCTTCTCGATCACGACGACGAACTGTCGGAAGACGCGCTTTTCTGCGTCGCCAAAGAGATCGACGATCTTCCCGAAATTCAGATGATCTACAGCGACGAGGACCTGATCGACGAAAAAGGCGGCCGCTTCGGACCGAAGTTCAAACCCGACTGGGCCCGCGATCATTTTTATTCGGGCAATATCGTCACTCACTTGTCCGCCTATCGGACCGAACTTTTGCGCCGGATCGGCGGTTTTACCGTCGGACTCGAAGGCAGTCAGGATTACGATCTGGCGCTTCGCGCAATCGAACAAATTGACGAATCACAGATCCGGCACATCCCGCGCGTGCTCTATCACTGGCGCGTCATCCGGGGTTCGGTCGCCTACAGCGGCGACGAAAAACCCTACGCTCACGAGGCCGCCCGGCGGGCCATCGGCGCGCATCTGGAAAGGATCGGCAAAAAGGCGACCGTCGAAGAGACCGTTCATAATCTGCACCGCGTCCGCTACGGTCTGCCGGAGAGTTTGCCGAAGGTCAGCTTAATTTTGCTGTCGGCTATTGAGGACGCGGAATTTTGCGAAGAAGCGGTCAGAATCTTCAGACAAGAAACCGATTACCAAAATCTTGAGATCGCCCTTGTTCTAAATCGAAGAACGCGGGACTCCGGGGATCGGCCGGGGACGAAAACCATCTTTTGCGAAACCGCCAGCGAGGCCGAAAGATATAACAACGCCGTCATCGCCGCCTCCGGCGAAATCCTCTGTTTCGCCGAAGTCAATCTGAGACCGCTCGGCCGTGACTGGCTCCGGGAAATGGTAAGTTTCGCCCTGCAAAAAGAGATCGGCGCAATCGGCGCGAAGCTTTTATCGCCGAAAGAAACGATCATTCACGCCGGACTTCTGATCGGAAACCGGGGCGGAATCGGCGTCGCTCACCGCGGACTGCCGCGCGAAAAGGACGGCTATCTGACTCGCGCCCGTCTGATCAACAATTTTTCCGCCCTCTCCGTTTCCTGCCTGATGATGCGGCGCGAACTGTTCGAGCTTTGCGGCAGCTTCGACGCGGAAAACTTCCCCGACCGGCTTTTCGACGTCGATCTCTGTTTGAAACTGCACTCGAAGGGTTTCCGCAACGTCTTTACGCCGCACGCCGAACTGATCCAGAGGGACGGCGGAAAATTACTGCAAGTCCAACGAGGAGCGGACGAAAAGGAACTCGCCCGGCTCAAACAAAGATGGCCCGATTATTTTGCAAAAGATCCGTTTTATAATCCGAATTTGTCGAAGCGGAGTGAGATGTTTGGAATCGGTGATGATTGAGTTGTGATAGGTGATGGGAATGAGTTGATTTTCTGCTCACCGCTCACTGAGATCTTACCGCTCACTGAAATCAATCTGAATCTTGTCACAATCCAAGAAGTCCAACATTTCAGCCCCGTCAGGGATCACCTGAAAAACGGTTCGTCGCTCTTCGCTTCGGCAAATGTCGAAAATCATCAGGTTGCGATCAAATTTTTCTTTGTCAAGAAATTTGAAAATTTTCGTCAGGCGTTTTTTTACATCGGATATTTTTTCGTCTTTGGCGATTTCAAAACGGACATAAGCCTTTGATCCGGCAGACCGTTGCAGGTAGGTTTCAAAAAGATTTTGGAAGTGGGCATATTCTTCAAATATAGAAGCCTTCCCATATTCATCAGCTTTCATCGGCAAAATGCAGATAGGTGAAATTACCACGGTTTCCGATGCTTCGTTATTGCAGTTTTTCGGTAAACCTTTGACTTTGAGAGTTGCGGTTATAAATTCAGAAAGGTTATTTCTTTCAAATTCAGATTCTTCCGTCAGCACCTGAATGGTTGAAGTATTCTGACCGGAAATGATCTTTCCGGCGCTGACCGTCCAATCGTATTCGAAATTTTCGTTCTGACCGTCAATAACAGCCGTTAAAGTAATTACATCGCCAAAGTGGGTTAACCCGTCAGGGCCGTGCACTTTGATCTCCGGGCAGGTTTGCGAGAAAGCAGGAAGGCTGAAGCATAAGAATAAAATCGAGATAAGAATCATTTGCTTCATAACTGCACTCCTTGTGTCCTGCATTATAAGCCAATCCGGCGGAAACGCCCAAATCAGTACGGAGAGCGGCAGCGACCTGATCAAAGCGTCTTGATTAGCAGGTTGAACCGGGTCGCTGCCGCTCCCCGTACTGATCCAAACCGAAGTGCGCCAAGGTCGCTACCGCTCTTTGTTTTGATCCTCCATCTTTTTGATCATCTCGGTCGCGTTGGTGTTGTTGGGGTTGAGTTCGAGCGATTTTTTGTAGAATTTTATCGCCAGATCCTTTTCGCCCTTGAGCATATAGGCTTCGGCCAGCGAATCGTAAACGTTGAACGATTCGGGATAAAGCTCGACGTTGATCTTGAAGATCTCGACCGCATCGTCGAGTTTCTGCATCCGGATCAGATTGTAGCCGAACCCGTTGACCTCTTCCTCGACGTTGTAATATTTGTTGGCCGGGTCTTTGCGAAAATCGATCAAAAACTGTTTGAGGCCTTTGAGATCGCCCGACTGATAAATTGCCAGACCCGCCTCGCGCAGGCTCCTTCGCGGTTGGTAGTTGCGGATCGCTTCCATCGCCGGATCGATGTTTCGGGCGTAATCGGCAAAGGTCAGTTCGGCGGCCACGTTCGGCGCGGTCCATTTTCTCTCGTCGCGGGCGTGTTTGTTTTGCCACCAGAGTTCCGAAATATAGATCGGCATCTTGGAGTTGGGCAGTTCGAAACGGCGGGCGTCGCCGTACATATTGACGTGCGAGGCGGTCGGTTCGCCGATAAAAACGGCGTTCGTCCAGGTCTCCAGTTCGTTGGTCAGATTCTGCGCGGCCGAAAAGGTCCTCCGCCCGATGATGACGAACAGATGACCGGGTCGGTCGATCTCGTCCAGTTTGATCAGTCCGCGGATGATCGGCCGGATGAGAGTGTTGTTCCCTCCGCCGTTGAAACGAATGTCGAGAACGAATTTGCCAGGCTTGTTCTTTCCGGCGAAATCGAAGACCTCTTCGAAAAACCCGGCCAGAGTTTTGTTCTCATCGTTGAGAACGGCGTTCAGCTGGACGTAGAGGATTTTTTCGTCCTTCAGGTATTCGAACCAAAATTGTTGGTCCGTTTTTTTCCAGGTCAGAGGCAGTGGGTTTTTCGCTCCGTCGCGGGCATCCGCCCAGCTCTTCATCTCGGAGTGAACGGCCCGCATCGAATTGTCCCGTCCCTCGGGAAGTTTTACCTCGGCCGTAAATACTCGGCCGTCCTTTTCGATCTCAAACGTCGCTTTATCGAGCGAATCGGTAATTCCCAGAGCCTGCAGAACCTCGGGCGAACCGAGATAATTGGGCGCCATGCTCATAATGCCCATCTCGTTGTCGGTGGACATATAGGGAGCGACGCGCTCGTAAGCCTCTTTGATCGGCATCTTGCCGATCTTAAGGACTCGTCCGCCGACGATATTTTTGTATTCGGGCGCGGCCTTGCGGATGTAGATGTCGTTTTCGAACATATACATATTGACCGGAAAGAGGTGAAAATTCATATTCGGAGAAAAGATCGGCGAGACCCAGGTGTGGCCGTCGCGGGCCATTCCGACCAGGCGTTCGAATTCGAGCGCCACCTGATTGCGGGTCAGGGTCGGGAGACGGGCGTCCAGATCCTTGACCGCCCGTTCGAACTTGTCGCGGTCGAGGCGGTGAAACAGATTCTTATGTCTGGCCGGCAGTTCGGTGGCGATAAAATGCAGATCCTCGCGCCATTGATCGAGTTCCGATTTTCCGCCATCGGTTTTGATCTCGCTGATCTTTTTCAGCTGAACCTGAGCGGTGGTCTGGCCAAAGGCGGCGATGACGAAAAACGTCAGAATGAGCGACAGGATGAACGATTTTTTCAGATCCACGGTCTGGGGACGCATAAAGATTTTCTCCTAAAAAGATTTGAAACAATAAGATTTGGGTTAAAAAACAAACGACTGCGCCGGCGGAAAAGTTCGGACACTGAACGCTTTTCCGGGCGAAATAAAACTGTCTCTTTAAAAAAGAAAACACCCCGAAGCGAAAAAAAATGACAATTTTTTTGAAAAAATCTTGTTTCACACTTGAAACAAACTGCAACTTGTGATAGTTTTGTTTCATCAATGCAACAAAACGCCTTTGACGGTAGGCAGTTAGCATTTCGAAATTAAGAAAGAACATTAAGGAAATAAAGCGCTTAGGAGAAAGTCAAGTTATGAAATCTACAAATAAACCCAAAATCAATCCTTTGAGCCGCGTTCCGCGCCAGCAACGTCTGGTGATGGCGATTCGCGGCGGTGCGGGCGTCGGAAAGAGTCATTTCATCCGTTCGATGACGGACGCCGGCCTCGGGCGGCTGTGCATTTTCGATACCGAACGAAAGGCCCGCCTGTTGCGCGGCGTCGGCGATCTGTTCGACGCGTTGGAGATCGAACACACCGATGAATTGCCCGAATTCATCGATTGGGCCCTGACCGGCGAAGGCCGCGAACAGAATTACGGCTGTTACGCTCTCGACAGCTGGGCGGCCTATTTCAGCGCCAAGCATTCGGAGATGCTCGAAGCGGTCCGGGAAAAAACGGGCGACCCCTTGGCTCAGCCGAGCGCCGAAGAACTGGCGGCCGACCAGATGATCCTCCAGAACGTCCTTCGCAAACTCTGTATCGAAAGCGGAAAAAGCGTGGTCATCGCCGACCAGATCCCGGCCAAAGGAAAAGAATCGAAGGAGGACAACGAGGTCGGACGGGTTCTGCCGATGACGGCCAGCGGTCTGGAATATTTCGTCGATGTGATGATCGAGATCTCCCTGCAGGAACGCGACGGCGAGATCACCCGGGTCTTTCAGGTCGTCAAATCCAATTCGCCCGTTTTCGAGGTCGGTTTCGAAATGACGGGGAACATCGGTTTCAAGGATTTTCTCGATCATATGAAGGGCGAACAGGCGCTGGAACTGGCGTTTGACAAGCCGAAAAAACTGGAAGTGCCGGAATATATCGAGGACAAAAAACCGGTTTCGATCGCGCCCGAGGCCTTGACGATAGAAGATCTGATCGAAAAGGCCGTGGCCAACGGATTCAAACAGGCCGACATCGTCACCGGAGCCAAGATCTATCACAACCAGCCGAACATCTATCATCTGACCGATGAACAGATCGCCGATCTCGACCGCCGGATGACGGCCCGGATCGAAAAGGTGAAGGCACAAAAACCGGAAGAAAAAGGCTCCGCCAAACGAAGCAAGGCGGCCTGAAGGTTGTTTTCGCCGGTAAATTATAGGCAAAGGCGAAAAACAACGAGGGGAAAATTCCGGGATTGGACGGGATTTTCCCCTTATTATTTTCTCCTTATAAAAAACAGGATCGAATTATGAAACTAAGAGGTTTGGTTCCGATGATGGAAACCGAAAATATCGTGGAAACGGTCGAGTTTTACCGGGATCGTCTGGGCTTTAAATGTCAGGGTCTCTACCCGGATGAGGAAAACCCCTGTTGGGCGAGTCTTGTCAAAGATTCGGTCGAACTGATGTTCACGGTGAAAAACGCCCATACCAAGGTCGAAGGGGCGGTTATGACCGGATCGCTCTATCTTTATCCGGATGATGTCGATCAACTTTGGGAGTCGCTCAAGTATAAGACCAAGGTCGAATATCCGATCGAGAATTTCGCCTACGGTATGCGCGAATTCGCCATCAGGGACAATAACGGGTACTTGCTCCAATTCGGTCAGGACATATCGGATTAATGTTTTTCCGGCGAAAATATCGATTTGAGAATGATCTTTTCGCCGGTTTCGAAGCGGCGGGCGGATCGAAATTCAGCGTTTCCAACGTTTCTTTTTTTTGGTCGAGAACCGGAGTGAACAAATTTTATGGGCAGAATAATTTTAGGCGCGGCGGCCGGTTTTATCGTCTGGTCGGTGCTCTGGATCGTAAGCAATGAACTGCTGGCGGTGTTTTTTCCGGTTTGGTACGGAGCAAGAATCAGCGGTTACCAGGAGTCTCTGACCACGGGTGCGCCTTTCATCCTGGATGCGGACATCTTGATCGTGTCGCTCTTGCGGGGAGCGCTTTGCTCGGTTCTGGCGGGTTATCTGTCGGTTTCCGTCGCCCGCAAAAGAGTGGAGGCGGCTTATCTGCTCGGTCTTCTCCTTCTGCTGGTCGGCATTTTGATGCACGCTCTGACCTGGGAACACCTGCCGCTCTGGTACCACTTTCTGTTCTGGTTCATGCTCATTCCGATGACGGTTCTGGGCGGGAAATTGAGGAGCGACCGGTGAAGAGCGCGGATGTTACGATTTTGTTCTTCAACGAATCTCTTTTGAAGTCGCGACCTTTTTTGCAATAAATCATTTGACTAAATTCATTCTGCGCCCTTCGACAAATTCTTTTAGTTCCCGAAATTGTTTTTCGGAATCCGGATTATTTGAATTCGGAACCCATGTAAAGGTCGTGTCGGGCGGAAATTGAGCGAGTTTTTTCTTTAACACGTCCAGAGACATCCGTTTGTATTGCGAGACGGAGAATGATATCTGACCATCTTCATCGATGGAAGATTGAATTTTGAGAGGCGATCCGAAGATCTTTTTTATCTCCTCAACCCGCTCTTTGCAATAATCGTAAACGCAAAGCCCGGATGCGCGATCAAGAGGTTCTTCATCAAACCACCAATTCGGAGATTCGGACAAGCCGACTACAAAATCCGATTCTGCTGATTTTACCCCGAAATTAGCGAACCAGTCTTTTTTTTCGGTTTCCGCTCTTTTGTTTTTCTCCTCCTGACTGAATCGTTCAAACCTTTTCCAGATTTTATCCCTGACATCAACCGAGCCGTGTTTTCCCAGCAATTTAACCGCGCTATTGAAAACAAACAAGTCATCGCTTTCCAGACCGACCAGAACGATCCGTTCGATTTCAGGCGACCAATACGGATCGATCGCATTCGCCAAAATCGAACCGTGGCAATTTTCTTCGGTGTTGCCTTTGACGGCTTTGTCCAACATCTTCGCTCCGAAATCAATATCTGATTTTAAGAAAATCTTCAGAAGCGTGATCCGCGCCTGGCATCCGATTTTATCTATCCGCTCCGCATAAGTTTCGCGGAGTTTGGAGATAAGTTGCGGCGTTTCATAATGATCTATCAGGGTAAAAATCGAATCGAGGTCATCGGTCGGCACATTTTCTCTGACCAATTTCTCCAACAGCAATTTTTCCACTTCGGACGCCTCGGACTTCGGCAAAAGTTCCAGAACTTGGGTATAAACTCTCTGATCCGGACGGCGAAGCTCAGTTAAAATAATTTGTTTCCCGATGTTCGGGTCAAGGTCGTAAATCCCCTTTATGCTGAGGTTAAATAATTCCCTGTCATAATAATCCTCAAAAGCCTCCGGGTAAGGATTGGGTCGTCCGAAATTATTGTAAATAGCCTGTAAAACTGGAAGCATCGCCGGGTTTTTTAGTTTATCCCAGGAATTTGCCAGAATTATCTGTTGCGTTCCCTTTGGCAGTTCACCGAAACCATTGGTCAAGGCATTTTTCAATTCGGCCGGCGGTTGTTTTTCTCCTTTTGCGTGGAAACTGAAATAGGTTTCAAGACTTTTTGCAAAGGCGCTTTTATCCTTGTTTGCCAGCGCCCTTAAAAGGCTTTCCAGATAATTCAACTGTATTAAATCCTTCTCTTCTTTTGCTTTTTTTAATCTTGTTTCGAAATCCTTCGATTCAGACTTTTCCGTTTCGGGATTATTCAGAAAATAGGACAAATTCACGAGCATCTTGAAAAAACCGTTGGTTACGGAAAAATTCGGCGAGACGAGCATCTTTTCCATTTCATTGACGATAAATTCCCGTTCCGGCGAGCCGAACAGACCGATATAATTCTCGAACTGGCAGGTTTTATCCCCGCGACTGTAACGGACGATCATTTCTTTGGCGGCTTCTTTTGTCCCCAGAAACCGTAAGATATTACAGCCCTCTCGGTCATCGGTCGATGATCTCGATATTAGTTTGACGGCTTCGGCGAGTTTTTCTTCCTGCCACTTCCGGTCGGCGGGGACGATCTCAAATTCCAGAATATTCGAGGTCACCGGAATGGCATCTTCTCCAAATTCAAACGGATCGTCTTTGGCATCTTTTAGACCCACCCGCGGAGAGACTACATAAAGACGGTATTTGCCCGGTTCCTTGAACAATGCGTATTCGTTCAATTCAAAATTAACGATCTGAGGTTTGGAATCGAGAGTCGGCACGGTAAACAGGCCGCCTGCGATAAATGAAGTTGCGCTCCTGTAAAAATAATCATAAAGCGGATCAGCTATCTTGTCCTTTTTGTCAAAGATAAAGGAATCCATATGAAGTCGACCGCTCCGGTCATAGGATCGATTTAAAAATTTGTATTTGTCGGCGGTTGAACTGGTAAATTTCAGTTCTATCGAAATCATCTCACCTTGTCTGAATACGGTTTGGCCGTTCTTAAAACTGATCGTGAAGTTGATGTCTTCGGTTTTTTTTTCAAGTCTTTCCCGATATGTTTGGAGAAAAGCATCGGTTTGCGAATAAACCGGGAAACATACTGTCAGCAAAAAGCAAAATATCGAAAAAATAGATTTAGGCATTTTTCGTCCTCCCGTAAAAACAACCTGGATTTGACTCCCTAACTTTTTGTTAGCCAAACGGGCAAAGGGAGCCAGTTCCAGGCGTTGCCGTAGGTTCTTTGGTTTAATCTTTCGATCCGTTTTTCGGTTTCCGTCTGCAAATGATCGGGCGGCAGGTCTTCCCGGTTTTCGTAACAGGCGTGCTGGATGCAGGGCGCCGGTTTTCCTTTTTCGTGAACCAGACAGCCCGCGTCTTTTTCAAACAGCGGACAGGCGAAAGTTTGCGCGAAAGTGTCGCCCGACGATTTGAGATCATATTTTTCGACCGTTTTTTCGATCCGTTCGCGGATCTCGATTTGTTTTTCTTCGGGCAATTCGCTCAACACCTCGCCGATCGCCGCCGCTTCGAGCCGCGTGATGTGGACATTGACAAAATGAGCGTCCAGACAGCAGGCGCCCTTTGTTTCACAGGTCAGGCAATTTTTTGCCTTCGGCTCAAAGCGGGCCTTGATCATTTGCTGAAAGGATTTTTTCAGTTTGCTCAACCGATCGAGAGCCTCTTTTTCACTTAGCGTTTTCATCTTTTTCGATCCGGCGTGATACAATTTTACCAAACATTAATTGAGGAGTGAATAAAGTTTGAAAGTGAAAAAGTTTGAAAGTGAAAAAGTTTAAAAGGCGCGATTGCCGCAAAAAAAATACACCTTTTCACCTTTTCACCCTTTCACATTTGAACTTTTTATCGGAGATTTATGCTCAAAGAAGGCGATGCGGCACCGGATTTCAAGGCCAAAGATCAGAACGGAAACGACGTTTCACTGGCCGATTTCCGGGGTCAAAAAGTGGTTTTATATTTTTATCCAAAAGACGATACGCCCGGTTGCACCAAGCAGGCGTGTTCGTTGCGGGACGGTTTTCCGAAACTGAAAAAAGAAGGGGTAACGGTCCTCGGAGTCTCGACCGATGACGAAAAATCGCACCGGAAATTCATCGAAAAATACGATCTTCCTTTTACCTTGCTGGCCGATACGGACAAGGATCTGGTCAATAAATACGGCGTTTACGGAGAAAAGAACATGTACGGCCGGAAATATATGGGAACCAACCGGACGACCTTTCTGATCGATGACGGGGGAAAGATCAAGAAGATCTTCAAAAAGGTGAAGGTTTCCGAACACGCCGACGAGGTTTTGGAAGGTTTCGCAGAGTAAAAAATTTTAAGCGGGGTAGTTAAGGTCTTTGCCAATCGGCGCTTCCACAAAGCACCGAACCGAACGGACAGCTGCGCGAGCGGGACAGATTGTTTTAATGGAAAAAAACTCAACAGAGCAGCAAAGGGTCAGTTGGCCGAATTTTCTGGATGTTTTGACCGATTCCGGCAAAACCAGAAGAGTCGTCGTCGAAAAAGCCACCGAGACCGAGAGGATGGCGGTATTTCTCTTGCGACGCGCCGGTTGGACGGCTCAGATCGTCAAAGCCAAAAAGAAACATTTCGAGATCGAAATTCAAAAAGCGGGCGAAAGCGCCGCCGTCCGGGTCACCAACCAACGATCAAAGGTCCGGCTCAATCAGATCGAAAAATTCATCTGTTTTCTCAACCGTCAAAAAGCCCGCGGGTATTTCATTTCCACCAGCGGCTTTACCCCTTCGGTCCACACCTTCCTGCGCGAAGAAAAAATAGAAAATCTGCGGCCCGTCATCATGCGGGGCAACCAACTGATCTGGGAAGCGGAGGACTTTGAAGGGCCGGCCGAAAAAAGAGAAACCGTTTATGTAGGGGTTTTCACCTGCAAGGGCGGGGTCGGCAAAACGACCGTCAGCGCCCATCTGGCCGGCGCGTTCGCCCTGAACGGTTACGACGTCGCTTTGGTCGATCTCGATCATCAGCAAAATCTGCGCAAACTCCTCGGACCGGAGGTTGATCTGCCGGAAACAAATGCGAAGATCTCGGTCTTAAGCGGCGGCGACTGGAACGAAAGAAAACTGCCCGGCGCAAAAATCGTCATCTGCGATTGCAACCCGGAATTCGACGCCAACCCGATCGAATTCATCCGCCGGTTCGATCACTGCATCGTTCCGACGACCCTCAACCCGCTCGGCGTCAACAAAAACGCCGACGTCATCAAACGCACCTTCGAAGCCATCCGGCGCGAGAACGAACGCGCCAATCTTTTCGTCCTGATCAACAATCTCCACAGCGATGAAGAACACCGCAATATCATTCTCGATCAGATCCTCAGATCGGAGTTCGAAAAATTTACCGAAGGCGACCGGCGGTCTCATTACATAAACCCTGAGGACGCCGCCATCCGCTTCAGCAAACAACTGCTTTACTGGGGTTTCCACATTTTCAATCAGGGCGAGCCGAAACTGGCCTTCCGGTCGGTCGGGGGTTATTGCTATCCGCGAACCGATTTTTTGAAACTGGCCGATTATCTCGAACTCCATACGGAAATCCAGAAAACCAAAACCCTATCGGCCCGGGCCGGAAGATTTTGACCGGATTTCCGGCATCGGTCCGAACAAAACCAACCAAACACACATTTTTTAAGGAGGTTTAAGTGTCTAAATTTTTATGCGCCGGTTTGATCTGTCTTTTGATTTTCATTTCCTGCCCGAGCGTTTTCGCCGATCAGATCGTTTTGAAGAACGGCGACCGTTTGACCGGAAAGATCGTCAAAAAGGACGGCGATAAGATCATCATCGAAACCGAGGCGGCCGGAACCGTGGCGATACTCTGGTCGGCGGTGGAAAAAATCGTGTCGGAAGAACCTCTCAATCTGAAACTGGCCGACGGACAACTGATCAAGGGGGTCGTCGCCACCGAAGACGGAAAAATCGAGGTCTCAACCGAAACGGCCGGCCGGGTTGAGGTCGAAAAGGAAAACATCTCGATCGTCCGCTCAGCCGAAGAACAGGCCAGATTCGAAGCCGGGGAAGAAAGATTAAGGAGCCCTGGACTGCTCGAATTGTGGCGGGGAACGGTCGATGTCGGTTTCAGTCTGACGGCCGGAAATTCTAAAACCCGCGCGCTGACCGCCGGTTTTCGCGGCAACCGGGAAACGCGCCGCGACAAGATCAGTCTTTACGCCAACGCCATTCAGGCCAGCAATTCGACCGGCGGCGTATCTGAAACCACGGCCCAGGCTTTTTACGGCGGGATTCGCTACGATTACAACTTGAACGAAAAGACCTTCGTTTTCGCCTCCGGCGATTTCGAATATGACAAACCCCAGCAGCTCGATCTGCGGGCCGTCCTCGGCGGCGGATTCGGCTACAAAGCGATCCGCAGCGACCGGACGAAACTGGATGTGTTCGGCGGCGCGACCTACAACCGCGAGAATTTTTCGACCGGACTTAAACGAAATTCGGCCGAAGCTCTGATCGGCGATGAGTTGTCTTTCAAGCTGACCGACAGCGTCAAACTCGAACAGCGCCTGTCGGTTTATCCGGGCATCACCAACGCCGGAACTTATCGCGCATTGTTCGACGCTTCGATCGTTACGAACTTGAACGACTGGCTCGGCTGGCAGGTGACCGTCGGCGACCGATTCAACTCCGATCCGCCGGTCGGTTCGCAAAAGAACGACTTCCTGTTTTCGACCGGTTTGCGGGCGACTTTCGGGCGAAAGGATTAGAAGTGAGAGTTCCGGTTGGCAGTGAGCGGTGAGCAGAAAGCGGTTGTCGTTTCACAAATCAATGATCATTTATCACTGAGAAAAACCATTTTTTTCATCAATTTTCTGAGCTCATTTTCCGGATCGGCGCAGAGACCGGAATGAACCGGCGATGTCTGGATGATCGTGCTTCGGACGGACGTCAGCCAGTAAAAACGTTCGCGTTTGGTCAGATCGCCGATGACGCCGGCCTTTTCGTCTCCGGCGCAGATTTTTGTAAATGTGTCGAGATAGTCGCAAAGCTCTTCGATTTTGAATTGCGGCGCGAAGGCAATCAGTCTTTTTTCGTTGATCGCGATCTGAGCTCTCAAAAAGTCTCTGGCCGGGCAGGAGATGATGACCCCGACATTGATGAATTCTTCCCGCTCGACGCGCGGCACCAACCGGATGACGGCGTAATCATATTTGTAAAGCTCGGGCATTTCTGACCTCCTCCACAAATTGACGCGGTTCTTCCAATCGTTTGACGAAAAACTCAAGATAACTCGCCCGCACCTCGGCCGGATCGTTTGAATGAAACTCCTCAATCAGCCAATCGGTCGGAATCTGATCGATGATCTCCGCCAGGATTTCGGCCGAAAGTTTGCCGTTCAGAGTCGCGTCGGCTTTTTCGATATCGCCGGAAAAAGGCAAGAGAATATGATCCTTGATCGGCTTGAACGGGTTTCGGGCGTTTTCCGCAAACCGGCTCCAGTTGTGATGGAAATAGATCGCCGCGCCGTGGTCGATGAGCCACAATTCTTTGTGCCAGATCAAGATATTGGCGTTGCGCGGCGTCCGGTCGACATTGGCCGTCAAGGCGTCGAACCAGATTATCTCGGCGGCAAGGGCGGCCTCCGGCATCTGAATGAGCGGATCGAAGGTGATCGAACCGGGAAGATAATCGAGTCCGAGATTAAGCCCCCCGCTCATTTTGATCAGGTCCTGAATCTCCGGATCGCCTTCGGTTTGTCCGAGGATCGGATCGAGTTCGATAAAAACTATTTCCGGCATCGGCAAACCCAGAAAACGGCCGATCTCGCCGGCGACCAATTCGGCCACCAGAGCCTTGATGCCCTGTCCGGCGCCGCGAAACTTGAGGACGTAAAGCCCGTCGTCGTCGGCCTCGACGATGGCCGGCATCGAACCGCCTTCTTTGAGCGGGGTGACATATCTGGTCGCCTTGACCGTTCTGATCTTCATAAATTTTTCGGCGAAAAACCCTCTCCCTGTCTATAAAAGCGTTCGGTTAAAGGATTTTAACTGATTTGAGCAATTTTTTCCGCAGAAGTTCACATAAATATAAATTATGAAAACTTTCCAATCATAGATTTTATTGCTAGACTCAATTTTTTGCACGTCGGGACCTCCGGCGGGCAAATGCCCCGAATTCATCAAAAACGAAGATATATGCGCAGATTTTTTATCCTTGTAATTTTAACCTTTTTCTTATTTACTCAGGTTTTCGCCGATCAGGTCTTTTTGACCAACGGCGACCGTCTGACCGGAAAGATCGTCAAAAAAGACGGCGACTACGTCGTGATCCAAACGGAAGCGGCCGGAACGGTCAGGATAAAATGGTCGGCGGTTGATCGGATCATCTCCGACGAACCTTTGAGCCTGACGCTCGACGACGGCCAGATCATCCAGGGAAAGATCGAGACCGAAGAGGAAAAGGTCAAGATCGAAACCCCCTCGGCGGAAAACCTGCTGGTCGAAAAAAGGGCCATCAAAACGGTTCGCACGCCGGAGGAACAAAAGCGTTTCGAAGCCGAGCAGAAACGCCTCGAAGAATCGAAATGGACCGATTTCTGGAGCGGGGCTCTCGATGTCGGGTTCAGCATGACCAGCGGCAACTCCGACACGCGAACCTTCACGGCCGGCGCCCGCGGAGTGCGCGAGACCCCGCACAACAAGTTCACCATCTACGCCAACGCTCTTCAGGTCAAGGATTATTCCAACGATTCGAGAAAAACCAAGGCTCAGAGCATCTGGTCGGGAGCGCGTTACGACGTTGACATCAACCGCAAATGGTTCGCTTTTGGTTCGGGCGATTTCGAATACAACAAACCGCAAAAGCTCAACGTCCGCGCCGTTCTCGGGGGCGGACTCGGTTATCACGCCGTTCGCCGGGACGGTTTTAATTTCGATCTGACGCTCGGCGCCACCAACAACTACGAAAATTTCTCGACCGGAGTGGAACGCAACTCCGCCGAGGTTCTTTTGGGCGAAGAATTGAAACTCAAGCTCAATTCGCGGGTCCGATTGACCGAACGCGCCGTTTTTTATCCGAACATCTCGCGGATGGGCGATTTTCGCGCTCTTTTCGATTCTTCGCTCCAGACCGATCTCAACGACTGGCTCGGCTGGCACGTGACGATCGGAAACCGTTTCAACAGCCGTCCGGTCGATCGGACGGAAAAGAACGATTTTCTCCTTTCGACCGGCCTCCGTTTTTCCTTCGGCAAGAGCAAAAAGAAAAGCGGGAAATAACGGGGATTTAGAGCGGTCAGCGGCCGGAAAACGGGGGCCAGGGTTGAGGGACAAGAGCCGAAAGAAATAAAAAATTCAAAACTCAAAATCGAAAACCGGTTCCAACCCCGGCGTTTGATTTTTCGTCCAAATACTGTAAAATAACATTCCTTCCTCGGGGGCGACAGGCTTCGACAGGGGTATGTATAGATCTTTGGATGCACGTCGGGCGGTCTTTCGGTAGCCCGTTATAAATTCGGAAAGAAACACAAATGCTAATCAAGAATTAGCTCTCGCTGCCTAGTAACAACTAGCTACAGCGATGTCCGCCGACAAGTCCGCTTAAAGCGCGTCGTCCGGGCATAACACAGTTTAAGCTAGCGTATGTTCTCCGCCTGCAAACATGCGCGAAATCGTAAGCCGGGCTAGTCCGTCAAAAGGTTTTGTCAGTTTGCATACTTTTGCCGGGCGAATCTTGAGCAAACCGACTAAGCGTGTAGATTCCCTGGGTTGCAACTCTTGGATGCGGGTTCGATTCCCGCCGCCTCCATTTCAATAAATTTTCGCAAAACCCGAAAAACGCAGGAAACATCGATAAATAAAGTCTAAAACGACATTTGATAAAATCTTCCAAATGTCGTTTTAGGCCGTTTTATGTCGGATTTTGCATACAAAGCCGTCACTTTCAGCCAATAGAATTGAAGATTTAGGAACTTTATCAAGGTAAAATATTCATTCGATAAAGAAATTATGTAAAATTACACAATTCATTTTACAGAGTCCTCCCATACAATTTTTCGGACTCGTTCAAAACTTTTGATATTAACTTAAACTCTGGTCTATTCAGGAAAACCAATTCGTATTAAAAGCTCTTTATATCTTGGATCACCACGGAGATTTTCAAAATTAAAGCTAGTTTGAATATTGAAAATTAATGGATCTTTTTTCTGAACAGCCTTTTCTAATAATTCAAAAGCCTTATCTTTTTCTCCCAAAAGAGCATAGGTCATTGCACTGTGGAATTCGTTATTCTGACTTCTTTCTAAATCTTCAGTTATAATCTTATATGCCTCTTTCCGATTGCCTGATTTTGCATAAACCTCCTTAAAACAGGCTCGATTAGACCCACCCATTTCTTTTGCTTTTTTACATTCCGAAAGAGCCTTAGAAAAATCATGTTGTTGCATATAAACACGGACGAAACAGTATCGATTCCCCCCCTTCATCAATTTGAATGCCTTTTCACATTCAGCAATTGCTTCGGTAATTTGACCTTGAAATGCTAATGAGAAAGCTAACAAGTGATGGGTTATCCAAGAATTAGGAAATATCTCCAGTGCCTTTTTATAATGTCCAACTGCCTCCTGATATTTTCGGGCATATATTAATTTCTGCCCCAAATTATTACTGATACCTATGGAAAACGGATTGAGCTCATATGCAACTTTCGCCTCTTTTATTGATTCCTCAAACTTTCCAAAGTTAGCAAGAAGCATACTATAATCATAATGCGCTCCTGCATATTGAGGATTCAGCTTGATCGCCGTTTGAAACGCTTTTTCTGCTCCGGAAAAGTCCCAATAATAGAATTTTTTGATTCGTCCTAAGGCTGATTGGGCTTCCGCAAGCTCCGGGGCAATTTCGACTGCTTTTTCGGCGGCATATCTACCTTTCGACAGCTCTTTTTTTTGAGATATGTCATATCCATAAGCCTCTGTATAGTAATCAGCCAAATAACTCCATGCCACAGCATAATCGGGATCGATTTCAGTTGCCTCTTTAATGAGCTCTATACCTTTTGTTAATTCCTTTTTATCTCCTCCTTTATTTATATGAAATTTACCTTTTAAATAAGCTTCATACGCTTTTGGATTGGTCGTATATATTTTGGTTACTTTCTCTTGCTCCTTTCCGCTGAGTTTAAATCCCAACTCACGTGAAATATCTATTGTTATCTGCTTCTGCAAAGAAACAATGTCACTTATATTGGACAAGTAAGTTTTTTTCCATAAAGTCCCTCCACGCTCTTTTGCTTCTTTTAACTCTAAATCTAGCCTTATTTCATCATCTTGATCTTTCTTAACCATTCGGCCAAACAAAACAGCTTTGACATTTAATTTTTCATTAATCCTTTTCAGCGAACTACTGTTAAGCGAAATACTGTTACGCTCCTCGTCCCGAATATTTTTATCATAGTAGTAAAAAACGCTGTCTCGGTTTTTAACAGACAGATCTGGTATTTTCATCAGGTTGCCAATGAGGGTTTCGGTCATCCCATCAGAAAGATATTCTCCGCTTTTTTCGTTAGTCATATTAACAAACGGCATCACTGCAATTGATTCGGTCGGTTCTACGCGGTGGATGAAATACCAATAGCCGAAACCAAATGATGAAACTATTAAAATAGCCAAACCAATAAGCAAGGGGTTGTTGAATTTTGCCTTTTTTATGGATGGTTCTTTAGGATTCCGGGCGGTTGTTTTTTGTTCACTTTCATCTAGTGTCGTTGTTTTTAAGTGTTGAGTTTTTGCATCTTCTTTATTTGGTGTGGTTTTTCTGACCAACTTGTTTTTCAACTCTAATTCTTGCCGAACACTTTTCAAAACAACTAATAACTCTTCTGCATTTTGATAACGATCATTTTTATCTTTATTAAGCGTTTTGGTGATAATTTTTTTTATTTCCGGCGGAACCTCATTGCCATCAAGCGGTTTTGGCTCTTCTTTCAAGATAGAGCCGATTATTTCCATTATGCTTTCTCCTTCAAACGGGAGATGTCCGGCGATCATTTCATAAAAGACAACGCCCAGACTCCAAATATCGGTTCTTTCATCAATATCTTTTCCGCTGGCTTGTTCGGGAGACATATATTGCGGTGTTCCCATCACCAGTCCGGGAGTGGTTTTTACTTTGGCAAACGTCGTTGCCTCAAGACCTGTGTCTTCATCAATCTTTCTTTCCGTGAGTTTGGCGAGTCCGAAGTCTAGTATTTTTACAATCCCGTCTTTTCTGATCATTATGTTGTCGGGCTTTATATCCCGGTGGATGATGCCTGCTTCGTGGGCGGTGACAAGTGCCGAAGTCGTTTGAATAGTGATGTCTAAAATCTCACTCAAATTCATCAAATGTTTATCCCGAAGTTTTTCATTGAGAGTTTTGCCGTCAACAAATTCCGTGACGATAAAATTTAAATCTTCGGTGTTTCCGAATTCATAAATCGTTAAGATATTCGGATGATTGAGCGATGAAGCGGCAAAGGCTTCCTGCTCAAAACGTCTTAAAAGATCTTTACTGTCAGTAAACTCAGTGGAAAGTAGTTTTAAGGCGACCTTTCGTTTTAGTCTTGTATCTTTCGCCAGATAAACCTCGCCCATCCCGCCTTTGCCGATCTGTTCGATTATATTGTAATGCCTTAAACTTTGTCCGTTTGTAAATTGTGAGTTTTCGACAATCAAGGTTTTTCCGGTTTCGACAACCGCCGGAACTTCCATAAAGCTGTCGGCCTCATCGTAAGAGGATAAAAGAGATTCCACTTCGCGCCTGATTTCTTCATCGTCTTTGCAGGCATCTTCAAGAAACTCTTGGCGAATTTCAGGCTTTTGCTGCATCGCGTCAACAAAAATATCCTTAACTTTTTGCCAGTCTTGCTGCGCCATTTTTTATTTTCCGGACAAAATGAATTTTAACTATTCTTCAGGGGAATTAATAAACTTTCTCATTTGTTAACGCGATATTTTCGACCAAGCAGTTCAATTTTTATTTTTCAATTCACGATGCAACCAGGCCTTGGCCATGCCCCATTCATTCGCAACGGTTGTCCGTGAGATTTTTAATGCGGCGGCAGTTTCTTCCAAAGTCAGACCGCTGAAATATCTCAGTTCAACGATCTGCACCTGCCGCTCGTCCTTTTCCGCCAGACGTTTCAACGCCTCGTCCAAATTAATCAGATCAATGCTTTTGCCTTTATCAATGACCAATGTGATGGCTTCATCCATCGGCAAAGTTAAAGCGTCTCCGCCTCGTTTCACACGGTTTTTTGTCCGGGCATGATCAACCAGAATCCGCCGCATCAGATTCGACGCGATGGCAAAAAAGTGCGTCCGGTCTTCCCAGTTTACATTCTTCTGATCGATCAGTTTGATGTAGGCTTCGTGGATTAAAGCGGTCGTTTGCAGGGTGTGATTAGGCCGTTCCCGCCGCAGATAATTGGCGGCTCGTTTATGCAATTCGTCATAGACAAGCGGCATCAATTTATCCAATGCCTGATGATTTCCGTTGCTCCATTCATGCAACATCTCGGTTATTTGAGAAACTTGCTTCATTTCGTGGCCAAATATCTTTATTTAATGGGTTTGCCTGCAAGAATATACTCATCAAAATATCAAGTCAATAAAATTTTCTAGCCAACTTTAGAAAAAAACTGAACGGTTGCGTAAAAAATATCGCGTTAACAGATGAAGGCATAAATAAACCTTCGATAAATTTTTTAGTGATGAAAAAGGAGAAAAAATATGAAAAAACTTATTACATTGGCAATTATAACTACGGCATTTTTACTTAGCGCAATCGCAATTCAGGCTCAAAACTATCCGAAACGTAGAAATGGCTCAGGTTCTATGTCTTATCTCCAAGTGAAATCTCTCGCAGCAAAGAGCGTCAGAGATATTCGAAGAGATTTTCCATGGGCCACGCCGCCTGAAAACGCGCAATACAAGTTAAGTCTGGTTATTGAATTTACTGATCCGATAAACACTTCCACTCTTTGTTCCGGACGCACGTTTCAAATTACGATTGACGGAAAAAAAGTGTTGGGTTCTTTTAATTTTTCTAAAGGTAAAAAGATCGCAATTTTTTATGGGGATGAAAATAAACCGAACTTAGAACCCGGCCAGGATCTTGTTGTTTTCGTAAGAATTAAAGGTTCTTATGGTCCGATAACCGACCGGCAAGGAAATAAATGGGCATTTTCCGGCGTGCATCGATTACCGCAAGAGTCTGATTCGGGAAATACGACAAACTTAGGAGGCATTATCAAACCAAGAGTAAATCAATATCTCAGAAATGACCTGCTTGACGGCAATAAAGACGGCTCTCCGGGAGGGGATTTTATAAAGAGATTGATTATTAAGGGATGAGATATATCGAGCATAACCATATTTAAGTTTAGGAATCCGACCGGCATCTAAAAAATGTAGAATGTTGCTTAAAAAAAGCGGCAAATCATATGCATATTGATGCCGGTTCTTTTTTTTTCTATTTAAATCAACGCCAAATAATTCGGAGGAAGAAAAACTAAATATATCTCCGCTTACCCTGCTCTAAAGCTTTTAGGGTAAAAAAACTGAACGATTCTCTCCAAAACATCGCGTCAATAAATGAAGGCATAAATAAGCCTTCATTAAAAATTGATAAAGGAGAAAAATCATGAAAATTAAAACGTTAAAAATTTATACATCGCTTCTGGCAATGATAATTATGGTTGTGTCGGCTCAGGCTTTTCAAGGGAACAGCGACAAACGCTTTCTACCCAAAATTCGCTCATACCGGGTAAAACAAGAAAAGCAAAGAGATGGAGTTGCGGTTAAGTTTTATTGGCGAGTGGAAAACGCCGAAAGGGTAGCGTTATTAAGAAATGGTCGAGCGATGAGAATCGAATTACCCCTAGTTATGCATGGCAGACTTTCCATCAATGCATCAAGTAAAACGACTTATCAATTAGTTGCCGTAAAAAGAAGACTTATAACCAAAAGTAGGATTATTACGGTCGACGGTTATTCTAAATCAAATGGGGGTAAATCCGGTAAAGGCAATAATACAAAAAGCGATTATACGCCAATTACTAAAGATCAGGATTCAGTCAAAACTCCATCGGATGCTTCTGCTCCCAAACCAATTTCGTTTAAATCGAATTATTCAAGCGGCAAGGAAATTAAAACTTGCTCGGTATCCGGTCAACTAACCGGGCTTTGGAAAATGGAAATTCAAGACCGCCGGGACTTTGACGGATTTCAAACCTGGATTATTGATGTCGTGTTTTTTTCCAAAGATACCGGCAAGGCGATAGCTAAAGTTTCACCGGATAAAAATGGCCGCTATGTTTCTCCAAAATTGCCGGTTGGGAAAGAATACGTCATTAAACCAATGTGGGTGGCCCAAAGCCGTGGAGAAATGACGTTTTTTTGTAATAGAGAAAAAAATTACCGGGGAGTTAACTTCCATATTACACGCGGACCAGTATGGGATTAGCTGGCTTGATTATCTTCTAATTAATGCAAAATCAGCAGTTGAACTAAGTTTTTGAATATTTGTTGGTTTCTGCCGATTTTGCATTTTCCTCTTCCACTTCTTTTGACCCTGTGCAGAACCGGTGCGATTTCCAATTTGATTCCCCTCAACATACCTTCTTCAAACTTGACCAAAATCCAAGGTGATTCCCTTTTCCAATCTAATGAGAATCATTTTATCTTTGACACCGTTTTAACGATAAAGTTTTTTCTCAAATTGAAAATAAACTGAACGATTTTCTCCAAAGTGTCGCGTCAATAAATGAAGGCACAAATAAACCTTCAATAAATTTTTAGAGGTGTAAAGGGAGAAAAATAAATGAAAAAACTCAAAAATCAAAAGTTAGACTCATTGGCGTGTAATATCCATACCAAGGAGAGAAATATACACATACATCAGGCACTTTTTGTTATCATCACACTATTTTGTTCGCTACTACTTATGATATCGAGCGCAAAAGCCCAACTAAGAATAACGAATGCCCCAATGACGAGCGAGGCACCATGGTCGGTACATATGACAGGTTCCGGGCGTAGCTGCTCCGGGATAGTACTTACCGAAACCATTGTGGTAACTTCAGCCCACTGCAAACTGGGAACAAATATAACGATCAGAGCAGTTGACGCCAGCGGTAATTACATAGAGGTTTTTAAGGGATCGGCGACAAGATACCAACATCCAGCCTATGATCCGTCTAAGGCTGGACCCTTAGGTATTTTTCCGGCAAGTAGTGATTCGAGTGATGACATTGGATTTTATAAACTGTCATCGGAACTTAACCCGTCAATTTCCCCAGCCCCTATTTTTGCCGATGAACGAAAACCATGGCTCCTGAAATATCGAAATTCTACAAACAGTGTGGTGACTGTTTTTGCGTGGGGTCGCGGCACTCCGGTTGGTGCGAGCAAAAATTGCCCATCCTCACCTTTGACCGGTGGGGTAAAACGAATATCGGATTCGCTAAAGCTGAGCCAACCACTACTAGGTGCTTATCCCAACTTTGCTCAAGGCAGAACCTACTGGCCCTTTGGCTGGATAAGTGGCAAAAGCAGTTCACAGAACTTATGTCCAGGTGATTCCGGCTCACCCTGGATTTTGAAACGCGGCAACGAGTATCTGGTAATCGCAGTTTCCAGCACGGTCGAGTCTTGGCCTAATCGCGGTGTAGTAAACGCTACATTAATCGGGAAAAAACTTCCCTGGATAATATCAGCATCCGCCGCGGTCGGTACTTACTTAACTTGCCCCAAATTGAAAAATAGCCAATCTGGTGGATTCTGGTATCGCCAATGTACACAAACACTGTTTCGGGATTACCGTATACAACAACTAAGCTCAAAACGGTTTGTTGATGCACATGAAGAATCAACCAATGATTTCAATGTGGTAACGAGAACGAAACAAAATAATGACTCTCAGGTCTGGACATTTATATCAGTTGGAAATAATCGATACAGAATAAGACAGAAAAATACACGAAGATACCTGGATGCTCATGAGATTAGTAGTCAGGACTACCGTTTAGTAACTCGCCCAAGACAAAATAACAACACTCAAGAATGGATTGTTAATCATTTGGGGCGTGGACAATTTACATTGCAACAGGCTAGCAATTCACGTTTTGTGGACGCCCATGAGCATAGGGGAGAAGACTACCGTGTGGTAACCAGACCACGCCAGAGAAACGAAACACAAAAGTGGCTTCTAAAACCTGTCGAATGACTAGCCTAACGAGATGCAACGGGTACAAATAAATGGCAGAAACTGAATTTTGGGCATTTTTTGTTATAAAATTCGCAATTGCTTAACTCTGCCGAATCATCGCAATTCTAGGGAAAGGCTAAATGGGTGAAGTTTACAATGGGAAGAAACTTGAGAACGGTCTAATGGTCGCTCTCAAGTTTCTTCCCCATAAGGTTCCAGGAAACGAAAAATTGCTCAAACGATTCCGCAACGAGGAAAAACTGCACGTCAAGTTTTCCGAGAAAACACCTGTATTGATTCAAAAAGCAAGCAAGTATTCCCCGATTTTGGAATCGTCGGACTCGAGGTCAAAGTACAGGTAGTCAAGGGGAAGATCGGCCAACCGACTTAACTGTCGTCTTAGCTGTGCGGAGCATGGACATCATTTCAATTTGGGTCTATGGTAGCAAACAAGCAATGATAAACTTGTAAGCTACTGTAATGACTCAACTAAACCGATATTATCGGTATGCTAAAATTTCTGAGCGAAAAACTCGTCAAATCATCAAGTTCTTTGCTCTTGATCTGACCGCCAATCGAGTCGCCCAACTGACCGGCCTGACTCATAAATCGGTTAATCAGATCTTCTTGAAAATCAGACTCCGCATCGTTCAAGAATGCCAGAGAGCCTCGCCTTTTTCCCGGGCTCAAGTCGAAGTCGATGAATCTTACTTCGGTGCCACCTGAGTCAAAGGCAAAAGAGGTCGCGGAGCCGGTAGCAAAACCATCGTCTTCGGTATCTTCAAACGCAATGGCTGTGTCTATACCGAGATCGTTCCCAATGTCCAGAAAGACACTCTGCAAGCCATTATTCGGGGCCGGGTCGCTCTCGACAGCATCATTCATTCGGACGGTTGGCGAGGTTACAGCGGACTGGTTGATGTCGGTTATCAGAAACATTTTCGGGTGTTTCACTCGAAAGATGAGTTTGCCACAGTTATTATTGAAACTCCTGGAGCAATCGCGCTCTAGTTTTCTTTTGCTACCATAGACCCAAAAGTTATATAACAAAGCCGTTTCAGGTGTTCGTCAGCCAATTGAAAGTTTCTTCAATTGGTTGATCGATAAAACTGATATTCAAAGAGCCAGTCAGGTGCGATCGAGCGAAGGATTGATAATTCATTGTTTAGGCAAACTAACTTTTGCCTTATTGTTACTGAATTTCTACTATTGATTCACATAAGTTATTAAACTAAAAGGTGAGCTTTGTAACAAACAAGGATTTGTAGAAAGCGGAAATTGTGGAGCATCCACAATTTCCGCTCAATTATTAAACCAAACCGTACAATTTCAAACTTGATCCTTTGAGAAATTGTAAGCGGCTTTTGCCGATCATTAAACTCCATTACGGGCCGTTCAATCAATCTCAGGACTTCGAGTTTTTTCAGAGCAGAAAGAGGGATTGGTCCGGTTGGATTTTTTTTACATCCGAATCTTTTGTAGAATTAATCAACCGAAAGTTCTTAACGGAGGAATCCTCTATGAAAAAGCCGCAGATTTTGATCCTGATCCTTTTTTTACTGGTGACCGGTGTAAATGCATTTGGCAAAGCGGTTTCGATCGAACAGGCTGAAAACTATCTCGATCAAATGGCCGAAAAGGGACATTTCAGCGGTTCGGTTTTGCTTGCCCGGAACGGCAAGGTTCTCCTAAATAAAGGTTACGGGCTGGCCAACATTGAAACCGGCACGCCGAACACGCCGCAGACAAGATTCCGTCTGGCCTCAATCACAAAACAGTTTACCGGGCTCGCCATTTTGATTTTGCAGGAGCGCGGTAAACTGAAAACGGACGATCCGATCTGCAAGTTCGTTGAAAATTGCCCGGCCGCCTGGCAGACGATCACCCTCCGGCATCTTGTCAGTCACACGTCGGGGATCAAGGATTTCACCTCGCTGCCCGATTCGGAAAAGAAAAAAAGCGAAAACATCAGCCCCCTGCAAATAATCGATTGGTTCAAAGACAAACCGCTCGATTTTAAACCGGGCGAAAGGTTCAGTTACAGCAATTCCGGTTATATTCTACTCGGGTACGTGATCGAGAAACTCTCCGGCCAATCCTACAAAGATTTCATTGCGGAAAATATCTTTCAACCGGCCGGGATGAAGAACTCGGGTTATGATTCGCACGCGGAAATCATCAAAAACCGTGCTTCGGGCTATTCACTTCACGGTGAGAATGTCGTCAATGCCGATTACGTCGACATGCAGGTTCCCTTTGCCGCCGGAGCGCTCTATTCGACCACCGAAGATCTTTATCTCTGGCACAAGGCTCTCGGTTCTGAAAAACTCCTATCCCACAAATCTCTGGAAGAGATGTTCACGCCGATCAAGGACGGTTACGGATTCGGCATCGTCATGGAGAGCCGGAACGGAATCGATTTTCAGACGCACAGCGGCGGGATTCAGGGTTTTTCGACCAACTTTGCGCGCTTTCCGAAAGAGGATGCGGTCGTCATCGTCCTTTCCAATCGAGATTTTGCGCCGACCGATTTTATTAAAACTCAGATGATGAAATTTATCTTCGATGATAAGTTCGAACTGCCCGAGTTTATCGAAATGCCGGAAGGCGGATTAAAAAATTTCGAGGGACTTTATCAAACCAATGAAAACGTTCCGTTTCAGAGGCTTTATGTCGAAGACAAAAAAATCTGGCTGACCTTTCCCGGCGGTTTGCCGATGCCCTTTAGTCCGGTCTCGGAAACAAAGTTCATTTCCCGTTACGATTCCGATATCAGCCTCGAATTTGAAAAAGACCCGGAGGCCAAGATCCGGTCAGCGACGATCAATGCTCCGGGGTTTCAGCAGAAACTGAACCGGGCCGAGATCAAACCGCCGGCTCTGGAAGGCAATTTTACGTTTCGGCTCAAGGGATTTGAAAAGGCAACGGTCGTCAATCTGGCCGGAACTTTCAATAACTGGAAACCGACCGCCACCTTTTGCGGCAAGGAAAATGACGGATGGGTCTGCCGCCTTGACCTGACGCCCGGCAAGTATCTTTATAAATTCATAGTCGATGGCCGTTGGATCGTCGATCCGGCCAATCCCCTAAAAGAAGACGACGGCAATGGCAATACCAATTCGGTCGTTCAGATATTCCCAACCAAAACGGATCAGTAAATTGGCCGAAAATTCTGAGTTTTCCCGACACGATCATCTCCCAAAGAGCAATTTATCAGGCGGGCGTCCGATTCATTATTATCATCTTAGATCGAGAAGACAGATGTTTGATTCGGCGGAACGAACGGTGAAATAAAGAAGATCGCCGTCGCGGCTTAGGCCCACCCCCGCAATTGATTGCCGTGGCAGATTGAGAATTATCCGGAGTCCTCTTGTCTCAAGGTCCATAACAAAGAGGCCTCCGTAAACCGGAAAAATCAGGCGCCGGCTGTCCGGCAACCAATGAGGCATTCCGCTTTCGCCCGTCCAGAGTTTTACATACTCGTTATTTTCCATTGAAAAATACCCGATCCCGCTTTCCCCCGTTTCATCATCATTCCATTTGCCCGCTATTTTTTTGCCGTCCGGCGACCAATCCCAGTTTCCGTAAAAAAAATCTTTTTCCATCGGAATTTCGGTCTGCGTAAGATTGTTTGCCCCGTCGAATTCGAGAATGACGTATCCGATTCTGCCGCGGCGGGAAATGATCCGTCTGCCGTCCGGCGACCAGACGGGGATCGTGACAGATTGAGGGTCGAAGGTGATCTGCCGCAGATTCGAACCGTCCGCATTCATCATCCAAATGTTGTGGCTTCCGCCGCGGTCGGATGTAAACGCGATATTTTTTCCGTCGGGCGACCAGACCGGATAACGCTCAAAATATTTATCATCCGTCAGATTGCGCCAGTTCATTCCGTTGCGGTCGATCACCACGATGTCTTCCTGAGTTTGCCCGGCCAAATCAAAAACGAAATGTCGGCCGTCCGGCGAGAGTCTCGGACGACGGACCTCATAATCGCCGCTGGTGATCGAAACGACTTCGGCCTTGAGTTTTTCATTTTGCGGATCAAACTCGACCGATCTGAGGTTGGACTGAATAATAGACTGGACGTAGATCAGGCGTTTTCCGTCTTTGGAAAACGATAGATGGCTGTTGAACTTTGCCGGCGTCGGAACGATCTCGGCCTCGCCCGAGGTCTTTCCGGTCGACTGATCGATCCGAATCCGCCAAAAAGCCATGTTTCCGGTTTGGTCGCTGGCGTAATAAAGATATCGTCCGTCGGGCGACCAAACCGGATTCCAGTTCGTATTGGCCGAACTTGCGACCGGAACAGGTTCGCCCCCTTCGACGGAAACGGTCGCGATATTTCGCTGACTGTCTTTTTCTCCGACAAACCAGAAAGCGATCCGCTCACCGTCCGGCGACCAGACGGGTTGATACGCCCTGTCTCCCACCAGCTTTCGCTTCTCTCCATTTTCGGCATTTATGATCCAGATCGAACTCAACCCTCTTACTTCGGGTCTGTCATATCCTTTTTCATCGACCGCCAAATACTGCCCGTCCGGCGACCAGTCCGGGTAAAAACCGAAATCGGAAACACGACGCGGATTTTCGCCCGTTTCTTCCATAACGAAGATCCCGCCGCCATCTCTTTCCGACCGAAAGGCGATGAGTTTTCCATCGGGCGAAAAAGACGGTTGCGTATCGTTGTTAAAAGAATCTTCCGTTAAATTGATCGAGTTTTTGCCGCCCACTCTTTGCAGGAAAATGTCGTAATTGCCGTTTGTATTCGCCGCAAAAATAAAGGATTCGCCATCGGCCGAGAGGTGGGGAAAAGTCTCTCTTCCGGCCTGACTGGTCAATTGAATATTCTTCGCTTTTTTCCATTCAGCCTCGATCGATGCGTTTTTGGAGGAATAAAAATATAGGGTCAGACCTCCGGCAAAAACCGTAAAAATAATTAGGATCGCCGCTCCTAAATATCTCGCGAGCCGTTTCCTTTGTGGATTAGAGGTCAGGCCGTTCAGACTGTTGCCCTGCGATGAAACGGAATCGATATCATGTTTGATATTCATCAGATCCGATCGCAGTTCGGCGGCGGATTGATAGCTCAAGTCGGCATTTTTTTGAAGGGTTTTTGTCAGGACCCGGTCGAGTTCAAAGAAGGCTTCGGAGTTCAAAGAACTCGCCCTGGGCGGATCGCTCGAAAGGATCGCCTCGAAAGTCTCGTGTTTCGTCTTTTTTTTGAAAGGATTTATTCCCGTCACCAGCTCATATAAAACCAAACCGATGCTCCATAGATCCGTGCGGCGGTCGATCTGTTTGCCGGCAAGCTGTTCGGGCGACATATAGGCGGGAGTTCCGATGATCATCCCTCCGGTCTTTCCGTCAAAGCCTTTTTGATTAACGGCGGAAACTTCGGTCAGTTTGGCCAGACCGAAATCGAGGATCTTCACGTAACCGTCCGGGCGAACGAGAATATTTTCCGGTTTGATGTCGCGGTGAACGATCCCCGCATTATGGGCCGCCGCCAACGCGTCGCAACATTGAATGATGACATTTAAGACACCCCTCAAATCCATTCCTTTGACAACGTAATGCCTGAGAGTTCTGCCGTTGACGAATTCGGTCGCAATATAGTTCGTATTTTCAAACACTCCGACGTCGTAAATGGTGACGATGTTCGGATGATTAAGGGCGGAAATGGCGCGGGCCTCGCGCTCGATGTGATTTACGCGCTCATCATTCGAAGCGTAATCGTCGGGCAGGATCTTGATCGCCACCTCGCGCTGAAGTTTTTCATCGAAGGCGAGATAAACCACACCCATCCCGCCTTCGCCGATCAGTTTTTCGATCTTGTAATGGCCGAGGGTTTTTCCGAGAAAGTTCGAATGGATCGTTTTTTCCCTGGCGAGATCTTTGGCGACGACCTTCATCGCCGAGGTTTCCATAAATTCGTCGGCCTGTTCGTGAGCCTTCAGAAGACTTTGCACTTCCCGCAGCAGATCATCGTCCGTCCCGCATTTTTCCGCCAGAAAATCTTCCCGCCGGGCCAGGGGAATTTCCGCAACTTCATTAAAAAGCCGGTCAATTGTTTGCCATCTTTCGGGGGTCATTTTGAAAGCTCTCGATAAAGCCAAGCCTTGGCCGTCGTCCAATCCCGCCAAACCGTAGTCGGAGCAATGTCAAGCAGTTCAGCGATCTCATCCACCTTCAGACCGCCGAAGAACTTGAATTCGACGATCTTTGCCTTGCGTTCGTCAAATTTTTCGAGTTCCGTCAGGGCCTCGTGCAGGGCGATCACATCCACATCCCGTTCCGCCGAAATCCCTTCGGCCTCCCCCAGAGAAATGTGGCGAATCTCGACATTGTCAATTTTCGGAAGTTTTCTGGCGAAATCGATCAGAATCCGCCGCATGAGCTGTGCCGAAACGCCGAAGAAATGCGCCCTGTTTTCCCATTTCGCCGACTTCCAGTCGATCAGCCGCATGTAAGCTTCATTGACCAGCGCGGTCGTTTGCAGAATATGCTCCCGGCGTTCCCGCCCCATATAATGCCTGGCGATCTTGTGAAGTTCGGCGTAAATGATCGGCGTCAGCTCCTCCAGGGCGTTTTCATCCCCATCGCTCCACGCCCTCAAAAGTTCAGTCACTTCTTGTGTATTCGAACCTATCATCACCAATAATTTTGAGACGCAAATTTCTTACAAATTTAGCATAAGGAGAGAAAGTTTTCAGTTTTTATGGAAGGTTTTCCTCTTCGGTTTCGCATTTAAAAGTGAAGGGCAAAAATTTTCGTGAATCTCGTTTGGTTTATTTTTCAAGCAATACATAGGGGGAATCTAATATGGATGATAATAATGAAGAAAATAGAATTCATACAGCAATCATTTTGGAAGGGGTGGCAAAATTATTAAAGCCCACCCTTAAACACGGAAGCCATTTCTTTAATGGAACCTTTTTTGAAAAGGTTGCTTCTCTAATAAAAACCAAGTTGATAGACGTTCAGATATTACCGGAATTGAAATCAAAAAATGCGGCGTTGTATGTGTATCCGAACTACGGTGTAGATGGACTGGAAGGGAATACAATTTACTTTCCTACGATTCCTTCAATGGTTTCGAGGTCAGCAATAGCCCATGAAGCGGTACATGCATATTTTGATTATCTTGGGAAGGCGATGTCAAACCGTGAAAATGAAGAAATGGCTTATTTCGTTCAGGGGTTTATTCTTGCTAAAGATATGGGTTTCAGAAGCGCAATGAAAGAAATTGAGGAATTAAAGGCAAAAGTCCTGTTAATTGGCTGCCTTGCATCCGAATCCGAGAAAAAAGTGATTTCATCCGAAGAATTTAACAAAAAGCACGTCCTTGATTCCGGCGAAAAAGTTAATCCATTCAAGGAACTCATAGCTTTTGTAAGCAGGACCAGCAAAGATTATGAAAATAGGTATGACGGAGTGCAAATCAGACGCAGGCATGAAATTTGGGGCAAGGATAATAGTGCAGACACGGGTGCAGACACGGGTATCTATTGGGTTTAGTTCAACTACGTGAAGGTCAATATCAGGTAACTTTTTTGCATCCAGCCACTGATTTTACCTGTCGAGTCCCCAAAAATTACTAAGGAGATAAGCTATGCCGTTCAATCCAAATCGTTTGCCGCCGACGGTTTATGACATTTACAAAAAAGGCCCCGGTTTGTGGGTTTTAACCGTTCAAACAGCCATCGAAGTGGGAATTACGGACATCAACAAACTGACCGACATCGCTTTTTACCAGCATAATCCTGACTTGAAGGGACGCTCGATCAAACTCGGCGAAACCCAGTTGATCGAACAGTGGCAGTATTTCCAAAGATTAATTAGGGGATTAGCGAAGTCTTACATGGAGGAAAATGAATCCCAATCTCATCGTTCGTCTTTCCCCTCCTTAAGTTCAAATAAGATTTATTGAACCGCACTGGTCGAGATTTTCAAGATTCTTGAAAATCTCTGACGTTAGCCGTTGAGAGAGTCTTTATCGAGGAATCTCTCATTTTTTTGCAAAAAAATTCCGAAATAATGAAAGGTTTTGTTTCGGAGTTTCGCATTTAAAAGTGACGGAGAATAAAAAAGGGAGGTTATTATGCCATTTAATCCAAATCGTTTGCCGCCGACGGTTCATGACGTTTACAAAAAAGGACCGAGTTTGTGGGTTTTAACCGTCAAAACAGCCATTGAAGTGGGAATCACGGACGTCAACAAACTGACCGATATTGCCTTCCATCAGCATAACCCTGATTTAGAAGGACGTGCGCTCGAGGTTGGCGAAACCGACCTGATAGCTCAGTGGAAATATTTTCGAAGGTTGATCCAGGGGATGGCGAAAGCTTATTCGGTCCCGCACGAGGATCGTCTCCTTGAAAATGTATCCCTTGATTTTGGTCATCAGGATTTCCATTATCCGGTGGAACTTCTGCCTAAAAAATGAAAAGTTTCGCCCCAAATTTTCGCATTAATCAAGTGAGGGAGAACAAAAAAGGGAGGTTATTATGCCATTCAATCCAAATCGTTTGCCGCCGACGGTTCATGACGTTTACAAAAAGGGACCGAGTTTGTGGGTTTTAACCGTCAAAACAGCCATCGAAGTGGGAATCACGAACACTAACATTCTTACCGACATCGCTTTTTATCAGCATAACCCGGATTTAGAGGGACGTGCGCTCGAGGTTGGCGAAACCGACCTGATAGCTCAGTGGAAATACTTTCAAAGATTGATCAGGGGAATGTTGAAATCTTACGCGGGAACAACAGGATCCCATTTCTATTCTCCGCCCTTCTCAGGTGGTTCAACGATTCTTGAGCCGCTTGAGGCGACCAAAGACTTAGATCGATGAACCCCGAATTTCACCGTCCTAAATTGGTTTTAGCCGTTGAGAGAGTCCGAAATATGGACTCTCTCGTTTTTTTTGCAAATAAAGTTTTAGTTTCGATGATAGTTTTCGGAAGAAACTTTCGCATGTTCAGGTGACGGCAAAGATATTTGTCGGGTAGAGAGCCGAGAACAAAGAGTCTCTACATACAACAAAGAATCTTGGTTTTAGGAATGATAAGAAACATTTAAGGAGGAAAAATGGGTTTAGAACATTTAACAACTACACCGATATCTCAGGGGGCCGACAGAAACGGATGTTGGGCGGCCTCTTTTGCCTGGTGGCTTCAGGCTGTTTTGAAAAAAGATTATTCATTTGCGGATGTCCTGCAAATGTACAAAAAATGGACCAATTATAAGGGAGGAGAGAACGCTGATGGTTTCGGGGCGATGACCGATATCGGAGTCAGATTTATGTTCAATGACATGAGATTTCGAATCGTAGGCGAGCACAGCGACAGCGGCAAGCTGGTCGTCAAACGGGCGAACGAGTTGCTCAACATCAGCCCCGTCCTGATCGCTTATTACGAGCCGGCTGTTGACGGTTACCATATGAACGTCCTGGTTTCCCAGGTCAACAGTGAAAATCTCAAGGATGACATGTTTGTCATGGATCCGGCCAATGAATCGTTTCAGGTCAGAAAGCTGGATTATTACAAAAGATATAACAAAGCCATTTACCTCGGATATTATTTGAGACAAGCCCCGAGCGACCAGCCTTTTATCCCATATGAGTTAAATTAAAGGGAATTTCGGATGAATAATCATACACAAATAAATACTCTGTAAATAAAAAAACCTGAAGTTTTGTTAAATTTGTGATGGGTGATGGGTGATGGGTGATGGGATAAAACTTAATTTTTCGATTAACCGGCTCTACTGCCTGATATTATCTGTTTAACTTTTCACCCATCACCCATCACCCATCACTAAACTCTGGTTTTTTTAATTTACACAGTAATAAATTTTCGGAGGTATTAAAAAAAGGGTTATGCAGATGAGCGAGAAAGACATTGCAAAATATCCAAATTTCCATAAATATGTCAGCACCGGGTTACCTTTGGTAAGTGATTCCGAGACGAAAATAACGGCCATTTTAGATTTTGCGACATTAACAAAAGGAAATAATCCGCTGGATGAGAATGCAATCAAAGCGGCTTTGAGTTGGGGAAACGCTCCAATGATCAAGGTTGCGAATATTTTAAGTTACGGTAAGTATGTTCCGAGAAGAAATCCGAATGTTATAAATATTCGCAAAAAATGGGTTAAGGAGTTTGAAGAAGGCGGCGGAAAAAGATACACAAAATGGGGCGAAAAAGTTGATTTGGTTGAGGTTATTCTGCTCCACGAATTGACGCATTGGGCGGATTTGCAGGACGGGAAAATGAATGGCGACAAGGAAATTGAGATGGGAAATGAATTTGAAAAAGCCATCTATGGGCACCTGATCACTCATCGTTCCACCATACCGGCTTGATGACAAAGAACTCTTTGGCTCAAAATACTGGAGTTGATTTCTCAAAACTCTCCTTGTTCGGCCTCCTGAGAGTTGGTCGGCATTTTTCCCGTTCAGGAGAATAAATCACCGGCCGGATTTCTTTGGAATAACGGATCGTGCCCTGATAATTACTCAAAATCCAAATTTTTTAACTTGGTTTTGAGTAAAATTTTTGGTAGTGATCAAAAGTAATGCTGAGCAAAATCTAATTGCTCCAACGGAGCATCTGAAAATAGCCCGGCGATTGATCGCCGGGGTTATCCAACCGATGTCGTCAAGTCCTGAAGGGACAGTCTCGAATTTGCCAAATTCATATTTATCTTTCGTCCTTTCAGGACTATGGATCTGAGAGAGAACCTGTACCCGGCGATCAATCGCCGGGCTATTACGACAAGAGTCCCTGCGGGACATTCATTTGTCAGCATTACTTTTGATCACTACCAAATTTTTAACAAACCGACAATAAGACCTTAATTACTGAGAGAGCTTGATTTACAGGCTCTCTCAGTTTTTTTGCGAAAAAAATGTGGAAACAAATGAAAAGTTTCGTCCCGAATTTCCGCATTTAAAAGTGAGGGCAAATAAAAAAACAGGAGGAAACAAAAATGGCATTCAATCCAAGACTTTTACCGCCGACGGTTTACGACGTTTACAAAAAAGGACCGAGTTTGTGGACCCTGACCGTTCAAACGGCCATCGAAGTTGGAATCACGGACCTCAACAAACTGACCGATATTGCCTTCCATCAGCATAACCCTGATCTAATGGGCCGGTCGATCAAAACCGGCGAAAGGAACTTGATCGAACAGTGGCAATATTTTCAAAGATTGATCAGAGGGATGGTGAGATCTTTCGAAGGGAAAAAGGCGGAGGCTGAATTATTAGATGCGGCCAATAATTATTTATTGGATCAATTTACTGACGAGATTATTCACAGGAAATATTGATGCCAGTTAAAGAAATACGTGGAATTAGCGATGCCGATAAAGTTTCCTTGCAAAATCAACCGACAATCTTCGCGTTGGTCAGGCGAACACATCACAAAAGGAGGTCAGTATGCCATTCAATCCAAAACTTTTACCGCCGACGGTTTACGACGTTTACAAAAAAGGCCCCGGTTTGTGGGTTTTAACAGTAAAAACAGCCGTTGAAGTGGGAATCAGAGACATCAACAAACTGACTGATATTGCTTTTTACCAGCATAACCCTGATCTAAAGGGGCGGTCGATCAAACTTGGCGAAAACGGCCTGATCGAACAATGGCAATATTTTCAAAGACTGGTTAAAGGGATACTGAAATCTTATCCGGCAAAGGTTAGGACACTTTACATCCCTGAAAGTAGTCCCGATCATAAATTAGAAGATGAGATTTTTATTGATAGTTTCTCTTGGGGATAGTTTGAAAATCACTAAATAGGAGATTAGTTAAAAGAAATCATTGTTGAGAGAGCTTGATTTACAGGCTCTCTCAATTTTTTTTCAAAAAAGTTTGAGACGAATGAAAGGTTTTGCTCCGGAGTTTCGCATTTAAAAGTGAGGGCCAAATTAACTAGTTGATAAATAGGAGGTTCAAGTAATGCTACTTAAATTTATGAAAAGAAGTTCGGTTTTAATGACGGTTTTAACTTCGGTTTGTTTGTTCATCGGATTGGCGGTTGTCTGGCAAGAGGCCGATTCTCATTCATTGCAAACCGCTCGAATTTCTTCAAACGGCGCTGGAAAAACATTGACCAATTCGGTCGGAATGGAGTTCGTCAAAATTTCAAAGGGTTCGTTTAAGATGGGCTCCGAAGAGGGCGATACGGATGAGGTCCCGGTGCATCGGGTGACGATCGGTAAGGATTTCTACCTCGGCAAGTATGAGGTCACCCAGGCCGAATATGAAAAAGTCATGGGGAAAAATCCGAGCCATTTCAAAAATTGTCCGAAATGCCCGGTCGAAAAAGTAAGCTGGGACGACGCGCAGGAGTTCATCAAAAAACTCAACGCGAAAAATGAGGGAACATATCGTTTGCCGACCGAGGCCGAGTGGGAATACGCCTGCCGGGCGGGAACAACGACGGAGTTCGCCTTCGGACGCGCGCTCAGTTCGGATCAGGCGAATTTCGACGGCAATTATCCTTTCGGAAACGCTAGCAAAGGACAATCTTTGAGGAAAACCGCAGAGGTTGGAAGTTATCAGCCGAACGCCTGGGGCTTATATGACATGCACGGCAATGTCTGGGAATGGGTCGAGGATGTTCATTCGGGTGATTACAACGGATTGCCGGCAGACGGTTCGGCTAATTTGACCAAAGGAGATTTCAGCAGGCGGGTTTTTCGCGGAGGTTCGTGGCTCGTCAGCGGTGCCAATCTCAGATGCGCCAGCCGCGACCGGAACACTCCGTCGGTTTCCAGCCACAGCATCGGCTTTCGCGTCGTGCTTGATTCTAATGGCTCGTGAGTTCCAGAGCTTTAGGTTCAGCCATAGAAATTTTTAAGAGAAAACAATAATGACAATTTCAAAAAATTTACAAAAGATACGAGTGGGAAATATTAAAGGGATCTGGCGAATAGGCTTGGCAGCAATTCTATATTTGGTTTTGACCGGTTCCGTTTTTGCTCAAACCGGCAGTAAGAATGTCCGGTCCCCATCAGCATCCGGATCAAAAAGTTCGACGGAAACTTCGATCAAAGATACCGAGGTTTATCTCAAAGTCGCCGCTATCAAAGATAACGCCGGTTCCGAAGATCAATATTTGAATCTGGGGAAAGGGCAAAAATTTGTTTCCGTTCAAATCATTCTGGACAACAGAGGTGAAGACGAATGGCTGGTTAAACCCGATAAATTCAAACTCAAAGATGCCAAAGGCAATGTATATGGTACGGATACAACCAGTTTACTTAACTTGATCGGTATAACCGAACCGACCCTCAAATCGTGTGTGGTTGACGGAGGCGATTTCGTTCGAGGCTGGGTTACATTTGAGGTTGACGGTGTGGCGGATGTCAAATCATCGAGATTCAGATACGAGGATACTGACCTTTTCTCCAAAACAACCGTCAAGTCCGGGTGGATCGCTTTGTCGCCGGTCTCCGATTGAACTTTTCTTGATCTTATCAGGATTTAATTTCTTCCTAAAAAGCAGGAAGTTCCACAAGCAGGAAATTTGGGAGAGTAAAATATGGCACTGATACCATTTTCAAAAAAGAAAGAAGGAATTTCGTTGCATTTTTATAACAACGACGAACCGGATGACTGGACAATGAAACTGGCGAGAATAAAGCCGCTCCTTAGTTTCACTGGTCCCACCGAACAGGTGATGGGCATCGGCAGTGTAAATGAGCTGTGCAAAATCCTGATCGAACTGTGTTGTTCCGGTGAAAAGGTTTTGAAAATTCGTCATCTGATCCTGGAAGGTCATGGAAATGAGTTTGGTTTTTCTATTGGCAAAGACAAAATCACATTGGAAACCTTTCACAAATACAGTTTCCACTTTCTGTCGCTCATGCCTTTGTTCACGCGGGATGCGGTGATAACTCTCGATCAATGTGAAACGGGAAACGAAGAGGAACTGTTGAAAATGGTCTCGAATGCTTTCGGCGGCGTGACCGTAAAAGCTTACACCGGAGAAACCCGAGTCATTCGCCCCAATGCGCCGGGGAAATGGGTCACCTGTGTTCTTAACAAATGCAGTTCGTAAATCCAATCGGCAAAAAGAGCAATTTTTTACAAGACCTCCCCGATCGGCCGGCATTATTATCGATTTCAGAAAAAATCTTCAAAGCGTCTTTACGGCCAACGATCCGAAGATGATCCTTTTCGGAATGCCTGAAACGATGATCGAAAGACGAGATCGATGAAAAAATTATGCTGGAGAAAAAATACAAACTTGTCATCGTCGGCGGCGGAACGGCGGGTATTACCGTCGCTTCGCAGATCGCCGGAGAACTGTCGGCCGGCGAGATCGCCATTATCGAACCGTCCGCCAAACATTATTACCAGCCTCTCTGGACGCTGGTCGGCGGCGGCATTCTGCCGAAAGAGAATTCCGAACGCGACGAAAAGGATTACATCCCGTCCGGAGCCGATTGGATTCAGGAAAGCGTGACCCGGTTCTATCCCGAATCGAACTGGTTGATGACCGACAAAGGCAGCAAGATCGAATATGAATATCTGGTCGTTTGCGCCGGTATCCAGATCAACTGGGAGGCGGTCAAGGGACTAAAAGAAGCGGTCGGCAAAAGGGGTGTTTGCAGTAATTATTCTTTTCAAACGGTCGATTCGACCTGGGAGAATATCCGCAATCTGAAATCGGGCACCGCCCTTTTCACCCAACCCGTAACGCCGATCAAATGCGGAGGCGCGCCGCAAAAGATCGCCTATCTGGCCGAAGATTATTTTCGCCGCCACGACATCCGGGATCAGATCAACATCAAATTCATCACCGGAACGCCGACCATTTTCACCTCGCCGCATTACGCACCGACCCTGACCCGTCATTGCGAAGAAACGGGGATCGAAACCGTTTTCAAACACGATCTGAGAGAGATCCGGGCCGACAAAAAAGAAGCGGTTTTCATTAATCTTGAAACCAACGAAGAGTTGGTTCTGCCCTACGATATGATTCACGTTACCCCGCCGATGGGAGCGCCGGATTTTATCAGGAACAGCCCGATCGCCAACGAAGCCGGTTGGGTCGATGTCGATAAGGAAACCCTCAGGCACAACCAATACGAGAATATTTTCAGCCTCGGAGATTCGAGCAGTCTGCCGACCTCGAAGACCGGCGCGGCCATTCGCAAACAGGCTCCGGTCGTCGTCGGAAATCTTTTGCGGGCGATGGCCGGAGAGCCGCTCAAAGAACGCTACGACGGCTACACGTCCTGTCCGCTGGTTACCGGCTACGACAGTCTGGTCATGGCCGAGTTCGGTTACGATCTGAAACCGATGGAGACATTTCCGTTCGATCAGAACAAAGAGCGGTATTCGATGTTTTTGATCAAAAAATATCTGTTGCCGAAACTCTACTGGTACGGAATGCTGCGCGGCAGAGTTTAACGCCGACTCTCTTCTCAAAGAGCGGAAAAATGCCGGGAACGCTCAAGTTTGAGCGTTCCCGGCATTTGCCTTTTGGCGCTGAACCGATCTTAAACGATTCCGGTCAACATTCCGCGCCGTTGCTCAAATTGATCTTTGAGCCGCGTGCAAACCGTATCGCAAAGTTCGAAAATGCTTTCGTCCGCCACCCGGTAATTGGCGGTCAAACCCTCTTTGCGGCGGGAAACGATGCCCGCTTTGAGCAAAACTCCGAGATGCTTTGAAATGTTCGCCTGACCCGCGCCGGTCGCCGCGACCAGTTCGGAAACGCTCATCTCGTCCCTGCCGAGAGTGTGGAGAATCCGAAGCCGCGTCGGGTCGCCCAGCAGGCGAAAACGGTCGGCGATCAGTTCCAACGCTTCATCGCTCAATTCTTCTTTCATATTCTGACAATTCTTTGATAAATAAGTCCAACCGGCTTTTTGCCGGGTAATTCCCGCCTCACTTAACCAAATCATTTTATCAAGCGGCCTGGTTTTAAGCGAGCACCCTGTTGACAACTATATAATTATATAGTAATATAGTGTTGTTGATGTGAAAATCTTATCAAATTATGAAAATAGGAGTTTACGACTTGGAGGAACCGGACAAATTCATTGAAGAAACGATTTTTTTTCGAATAGCACATAACTGTTTGTCTATATAGCGATATGAGAGCAATTTTCTACAATACTCGGAAAAGACAAAAAGGTTAAATAAAAAATATGAGCAAACAAGAGGCGGCAGATGCGAAAAAAAGGCCGATAGCGGCCCCGACCAACGATCGCCGCCGGGAGTTTTAAGACAAAAACTTATAAAACATTTGGAGATTGAGATTATGAAATTCAAACAATTTTATTTAGGCTGTCTGGCCCACGCCTCTTATTACATCGGCTCCGAAGGGGATGCCGCCGTCATCGATCCGCAACGCGACGTCCAGCAATATCTCGATGAGGCCCAGGCCAATAATCAAAACATCAAATACATTATCGAAACCCATTCTCACGCCGATTTCGTTTCCGGTCATCTCGAACTGGCACAAAAAACCGGCGCCCAAATCATTTTCGGAGAAAAAGCCCGGACCGCCTTTCCCACCCATAAGGTCAAGGACGGCGATCAACTGATGCTCGGACGGATCAAACTGAAGTTTCTGGAAACCCCCGGCCACACTCCCGAAGGCATCACGATTCTGGCCGAAAACACCGAAGATGAGAATCAACCGCTGAAGATGTTCACCGGCGACACGCTGTTTATCGGCGATGTCGGACGTCCCGATCTGGTTGGATCGAAAGGTTTCACGGCCGAGCAGATGGCTTCGATGCTCTACGATTCTCTGTATCAAAAGATCCTTCAACTGCCGGACGAGACCGAGGTGTATCCGGCCCACGGAGCGGGATCGTTGTGCGGCAAGTCGTTGTCGAAGGAGACCTGGTCGACGCTCGGAGAACAAAAGAAATTCAATTACGCCCTTCAGCCGATGAGTCGGGGGAAATTTGTCGAGCTGGTGGCGGCCGGTCAATTGGAAGTTCCGGCATATTTTCCGATCAGCGCATCGCAGAATCTGAAGGGATCGATCTCGCTGGAAGACCTGCCAAAACCGGAAGCTCTTTCGTCTGAAGAAATCAACAATTTTGACGGCGTCGTCCTTGACGTGCGGGTCAACCGAGAATACGGCGCGGGACATATTCCCAATGCGATCAACATCGGCCTCGGCGGTCAGTTCGCCTCGTGGGCCGGGACTCTGATCTCGATCGGCACACCGGTGGCGATCGTCGCCGAAACTGAAAAAGAAGTTGAGGAAGCCGTGATGCGTCTTGCCCGCGTTGGCATTGAAACCGTCAAAGGCTTTATTTTGATCAATGATTACAACGGCGAAAAGAAAACAATCAAACAGGTGCCGGTCGATGAGGTGAAAGAAACGGCCGCCCAAAACGGCATTCAATTTATAGACGTTCGCCGTCCGGCCGAACACGCCAACGGCCATGCGCCGGGGACGGTCAACATTCCGCTCGATGTTCTGTCGAGAGAGATCGACCGATTCGATCCGGACAAACCGACCTACGTCATCTGTCAGAGCGGTTACCGTTCGAGCCTCGGAACGAGCATTCTGGAAAATGCCGGATTCAAGCGCATCTACAACGTCGCGGGCGGCACGACCGCCTGGAGGAATGCCGGATTCGATACGGAAGTCTCGGCGACCGCCTGTGCGAATTCATCAAAGTCAGCCTAATTTCAAGGAGAAATAAAAATGGAAAATACGATTGAAACAAAAACAAATGGGATGCCGCGTCTTAATGAGCCGGCCCCTGATTTTGAAGTGAAAACTACCGACGGCATCAAAAAACTTTCCGATTATAAAGGGAAATGGCTGATTTTGTTTTCGCATCCGGCGGATTTCACCCCCGTCTGCACGACTGAATTCATGGCTTTCGCCAAAGCTTTTCCGAAATTTCAGGAGATGAAAACGGAACTTCTCGGACTTTCGATCGACAGCAATTTCGCGCATCTGGCCTGGATCAGAAACATCAAGGAGAAATTCGGAGTGAATATTCCGTTTCCGATCATTGACGATCTGTCAATGAAAGTGGCTCATGCTTACGGGATGATTCAGCCCGGCGCGTCCGACACCTCGGCGGTGCGCGCGACATTCGTCATTGATGACAAAGGAATTTTGAGAGCGATGGTTTATTACCCGATGACCAACGGACGTTCGATCGACGAATTTGTCCGGCTGGTCAAAGCTCTGCAAACCTCCGACGAGCATGGAATCGCCACTCCCGAAGGATGGAAACCGGGAGATAAGGTCATCGTTCCGCCGCCGACCACGGTCGAAGCCGCGGAAAAACGCGCTGGAGAGGGCTATGAATATACCGATTGGTATTTTTCGAAGAAAGAACTTTGATTAGGGAGGCGGTTGAGCCAAAAAAGCTCAACCGCCATTCCTCCATTGAGAAAAATGTTATGAAAAAACAGACTTTTCTAATCGTGTTAACGGTTTTGATTTTTACGGTTTTAATTTTTTCGGCTTGCGGGAAAACGGGCAATGTGGGAACGGTTCAGCCGACCGATAATAACGCCTCAAATGCCAATCAAAAGCCGGTGACAAATTCAACCCCGGCAAACATCGGGGCGAAAGATGTGACCGGAAACGAATGCAGAATCTGCGATTTCGATTACGCTAGCTACAAGGGCGATTTAAAAAAGGAAGAAATCGAAGGCTTGCTTTTGGCTTTAAATGACGAGTATCACGCGCTGGCGGTTTACGACGAGGTCAACAAAAATTTCGGCGACCCGCGACCGTTCATCAATATCCGGCAGGCCGAAGAGAAACACGCCGCCAGATTGCAGGAATTGTTCAAAACCTATCAAATCCCCATCCCGGAAAACCCCTGGCCGGGAAATGTGGCTCGATTTTCGAGCGTCGCCGAAGCCTGCCGGGCGGGAGTTGATGCCGAGATCGCCAACCGGGATCTTTATCAGAATCTTTTCAAATCGACGGATCGGGAGGACATTCTGACCGTTTACAGGGCCCTCAAGGCCGCCTCGGAAGACAATCATCTGCCCGCGTTTGAGAGATGCGGAGCCGGAGGCGGCGGACCGAAAAGGGGCAACAAATAAATATGGAATTTTTAGCTTATGTTTTCGCAGCCGTCATCGGCATTTCGCTCGGACTGATCGGAGCCGGCGGCAGTATTCTGACCGTTCCCGTTCTGGTTTACCTGGCTCACATCGAACCCGTTCTGGCGACCGCTTACTCGCTTTTCGTGGTCGGCTCGACCGCTCTGGTCGGAGGCATTCAGAACGCCTTTAAAAAACGGGTCGATTTCAAAACGGCTTTTATTTTCGGCATCCCTTCGATCCTGGCGGTCTATACCACCCGCGCCTTTATCATGCCGCGGATCCCCGCCCAGATCAGTTTGACTGAAACGACCGATGTTTCCAAGGGAATGCTCTTGTTGCTGATCTTCGCCTTTTTGATGGTCGCCACTTCGATCTCGATGATCCGCGGGAACGGGAAAAGCAAAGAACTCGAAACGCTCGAACCCGAGCCGAAAAAGCACAATTACGGACTGGTTCTGCTCGAAGGGATCGGGGTCGGCGTTCTGACCGGACTGGTCGGCGCGGGCGGCGGCTTTTTGATCATTCCGGCGTTGGTCCTCTTGGCCGGACTTGAAATGAAGTTGGCCGTCGGCACCTCGCTTTTTATCATCGCGATGAAATCGTTGATCGGGTTTACCGGCGATATTCAATCGGGAAGCCCGATCGACTGGCCGTTTTTACTGATGTTTACCGGATTTTCCGTCGGCGGGATCTTTATCGGCTCCTGGCTTCACCGCTTCGTTGACGGGCAACGGCTGAAAAAAGGATTCGGCTGGTTTGTGCTGTTAATGGGGCTTTACATGATTTTGAAGGAAACGATGTTTTCTTAAATTAGATATGAACGAGATATTTTGGGTAATTGGGTTGACTGCTCTCTGGCTCTTGCTCCAGATGGTGATTTTGCCGAAGCTCGGCATCGACACCTGAATGCGCGGTGCGTGTAAGGTCGAGTTTCGACCGGATGATGATTCAGAAAAAAACACCCCCGAAGATGACCAGAAGCTTGGCCGATAAAATTCGGCTTGTCGATGGACTCTACGATCATCTCTTCGGACTGTGGGAGGGAAACCGCTCCCAGCGCTGGCAGGCCAATTTGCTGGTGGCGGTTTTCCTGATCTCACTGGCGGCCATCGAAATGGCCCGACAAAACATTCTGCCCGTCGGCTTTCGGCTCCCGACCAATCATTTTTACGCCGTCAAATGGGTCTTCGAACTCCTTCTGATGCTCGAAGTGCTGGGTCTGGTTTTTAATCTGGCCGGTTCCGTGGCCAACGCCATGGGCAAGCAGTTCGAGATCTTTTCGTTGATTCTCCTGCGGCAGTCTTTCAAGGAATTCGTCAATTTCGCCGAGCCGATCGAATGGACGCACGTCGGAGAATCGGTCAAATTCATTCTGGCGGATTCGATCGGCGCTTTGTTGATGTTCGGCCTGGTCGGGGTTTTCTATCATCTGCAAAAACACCGCCGGATCACCGAAAATGCGGGCGATCTGGCAAACTTTGTGACGGGCAAAAAACTCCTTGCCCTGACGCTTTTGCTGAGTTTCATGCTGGTCGGTTCATACGACCTCTGGCTTCTCTCTGCGGCGAGCGGAGAAACCTTTAATTTCTTCGACGTCTTCTACACCATTTTGGTCTTCAGCGACATTCTGCTGGTTCTGATCTCGCTCCGCTACAACTCGACCTACGGCATCGTCTTTCGCAATTCGGGATTTGCCGTCGCCACGATCTTGCTCCGGTTGGCTCTGACCGCGCCGCCGTTCATCAATGTCGGTTTGGGAGCGGCGGCGATCGGGCTCAGTATCGGACTGACTCTGGTTTACAACAACCTCGCCCTTTATCCTCCGCATTCCGAAGTGACGGCGACGCCTTCAGCCGGGAAAAAAGACTGAAAAGCCAGGGCTTATTAATGATTCTTAAGAACGAAAATCTCGATCCGGCCACTTTTTTCGAAACCGGCAGCGCTTTGACAAATAAACTCCAAGCGATTCAAGATCCCGATTCTTCGACCATCCAAGCATCGGGCTTGACAGAACCGTTCTAATGAATTAGATTACTATATAGCTATATAGTAATCTAATTCATTAGAACGGAGGAAAAAGCCATGACGGTAAACGAAATGCTTCGATTGATAGCCGGAAGTCTTGTTTTTATCAGCGTAATTCTGGGCTTATACGTCAGCCCGTATTTTTTCTATTTCACCATTTTCGTCGGGTTGAATCTGGCTCAGTCGGCCTTTACCCGATGGTGTCCGATGATGGCATTTTTGCGCCGGTTGGGATTCAAGGATATCTGATCCGAACGGCGGAAACGATCTCCGGCAGATCAAAACCCATTTTAAAAACGCTCCTAATATGTCCAAAGCCATTAAACAAAAAATTCCGCTCCGCTCAGTGATCCGATGGTCGGCGGTGGTTCTGGCGTTTTTTTCTCTCGCACCGGCATTTTTCGCCCAGAGCATTCTGCCGCCGCAACGAAATCTGCTGCCGCCCCGGCTCGATCTGGAAGGCGCGGTCGAAAAAGCCCTGGCCGACAATCCTCAAACCAAAATAGCCGAATCCGGCGTGAAGACGGCGGAAGCCGGAATCGCCGAAGCCAGAACCGGAAAAAAACCGTTCGTGCAATTCAGCCAGTCGGCCGTGAGAAGCAACAATCCGGTTTTTGTTTTCGGCTCGTTGCTGGAACAGGGCCGGTTCAGTTCGGCCAATTTCGCCGTCCAGTCGCTCAATCATCCCGACGGGCTTTTCAATTTTCGTTCGCAGGTGGACGCCCGGATGCCCCTGTTCGATCAAAGGCAGACCCGCTCGCGGATCGCCCGGGCCGAAAACGGAAAAAACCAGATGCTTCTGCGGGCCGAAGCCACGCGGCAACAATTGCGCTTCGAGGTAGTGCGCGATTATTACGGCGCGGTGTTGGCCGGGGAAATGCTCGAAGTAAACCGCCGGGCGGTTCGATCGGCCGAAGCCAACTCTCAGAAAACGCGCGATATGGTCGAGGTCGGAATGACGACCGATGCCGATTATCTGGCGGCCGACGTCGAACTGGCCAATGCCAATCAGCACAAACTGGAGGCCGAGAACAATCTGATCACGAGCCGGGCCGCGCTGAACATCACCCTCGGCGACGAACCGGATTTCGAGCGCGAACTGACCGGAACCCTGAAAGAGACCTATTTTCCCGAAGAAGATCAGAACGAACTGATCCGGCTGGCTCTTACAAATCGCCCCGATTACCAAAGGGCGGAACTGGCCGTTGAGGACGGCCGCCAGCAAACCCGATCGATCCGCGACCAGAAACTCCCGCGCGTCGAGGCGTTCGGAAATTTCGGTTACAGTTCGCCTTATCTGGCCAACGGAAGTTCGGATTACACGGTCGGCGTCAATCTGACCTACACGCTTTTCGATGCCGGGCGCCGGGCGCGGATCGAAAGATCGGCCGAGGGCGAAACGACGGCCGAACTGGAAAAGGAAAATCTCGGCAACCGGATCAAACTGGAAGTGATCCGGGCATTGCAAAACTACCGAACCGCCGGGGCCAAGATCCGGGTTTCGGTCAAGAGCATCGCCCAGGCCGAAGGAGCGCTGAGGATAATTCAGGATCGGTACAAATTCGGACTGACGACATTCAACGAGGTTTTGCGGGCCGAAGCGGCCCTGGTTCAGGCCGAACACAATCTGTTGACGGCGCGGTACGCCTATCTGGTCAGCTACGCCTCGCTACTGCTGGCCACCGGAAGACTGACCGATGTCCGGGCGTTCGAATAGATTTGGTGAAGTTATGAAAAAGAAATTTATCACGATCATTTTGATGGCGGTCGGTTTGGCCTATCTCGGCGGTTGCGGAAAGCGCGAAACCGCCGAACGGGCGGTTCAGGAATCGGCGACGGAGATGACGGGCGTGAGCGTTACCAAGGTGACCAAATCCTCGATCGAAGATTTTTACGAGGCGACCGGCACCGTCAAGGCCAAAACGACGACCCAGGTTTCGGCCAACATCATGGGCCGGATCGTTTCGTTTCCGACGGCCGAAGGCGACCAGGTTTCGCGCGGGCAGGTTCTCCTTGAAATCGACAACCGCGAAAGCCGGGCGCAGTTGCAGAAGGCGGCCGCCGGTCTAAAGGAGGCCGAGGCCGCATTGGTCGAGATCGACAGATCGGTCGAGGCCGCCAACGCCGGGGTCAAAACCGCCGAAGCGAACCGCGAACTGGCTGAAAAGACCTTCGCCCGGTTCAAGGAACTTTACGAGCGGCGTTCGGCCAGCGCTCAGGAGTTTGACGAGGCGCAGTCGAAACTGAAGATGGCCACCTCCGAACTCGAACGGGCCAGGGCCAGGGTCGAAACGATTCTTTCCAAGAAAAAGCAGATCAACGCCCGGATCGAACAGGCCCGGGCCGACATCGCCAACACCAGAATCTATCAGGATTACTCCCGGATCGTTTCGCCGGTTTCGGGCGTCATCGTCAAAAAACTCGCCGAAGCGGGGGCCGTCGCCGCGCCGGGCGTTCCCTTGCTTTCGATCGAGGACAATTCGCAGTACCGTCTTGAGGTCGCGGCGGAAGAATCGCGGTCGAACCTGATCCGTCTCGGGAACCGCGTCAATGTGCGGATCGACGCGCTCGATTCGGCCGATCTTTTCGGCATTGTCGCCGAGATTCTGCCGGCGGCCGACCCGGCCAGCCGCAGTTACACGGTCAAGATCGATCTTCCGGCCAATCCGCTCCTGAAAAGCGGTTTGTACGGGCTGGCCCGGTTCCCCGTCTCGCAAAAAGAAGCGATCACGGTCCCCGCTTCGGCGCTCGTCCAACGCGGCCAGCTGAGCGGAGTTTATCTGGTCGGAGATGACGGAGTGGCCCGGTTTCGGATCGTTACGACCGGAAAAACATCCGACGGCGAGGTCGAGGTATTGTCGGGTCTTTCCGAGGGCGATGAGATAGCGACTTCCGAAATCGCAAAATTAAGCGACGGCGTGAAGGTCAGATAAACTTATGAAAGAGATCGGAATAGCGGGAAAACTTGCCGGGGCGTTCATTCAATCGAAACTGACGCCGCTGATCATCGCGGCTTCAATCCTGCTCGGCGTCGGCGCGGTGATAATGCTTCCGCGCGAGGAAGAGCCGCAGATCATCGTGCCGATGATCGACGTTATGGTCCAGATGCCGGGCGCTTCCTCGAAAGAGGTCGAAGAACGGGTCACCCGGCCGATGGAAAAACTGCTCTGGGAAATTCCCGGCGTGGAATATATCTACTCGACCTCTTCGCCGGGAATGTCGATGGCCATCGTTCGTTTTCAGGTCGGGCTGAACGAAGAAGACGCCATCGTCCGGCTCAATCAGAAGATGTTTGCCAATCTCGATCTGATCCCGCCCGGAGCCGCGCCGCCGCTCGTCAAACCGCGATCGATCGACGACGTGCCGATCCTCGCACTGACGCTTTCGGGCGCCGGTTACGATCATTTCACGCTGCGGCGCATCGCCGCCCAGATCTCCGATCAGATCAAACAGATCAACGACGTCTCCGAAGTGAAGATCATCGGCGGTCAGCGCCGTCAGGTCCGGGTTCTGCTCGATGAAGCGAAGATGTCGTCGCGCAACATCGCTCCGGCCGTCATCATTCCGATTCTTCAGCAATCGAACCAACAATTGACTTCGGGCAGTTTTGCCGCGCGAAACAAAGAAGCGATCGTCGAAACGGGAAACTTTCTGACCTCGGCCGAAGACGTCGGGGATGTCGTCGTCGGGGTTTTTAACGGTCGGCCGGTTTTTCTCCGCGATGTCGCCTCGATCGTCGACGGCCCGGAAGAAGCGGCCGATTATGTCATGTTCGGGCGCGGCGCGGCCGACCGTTCCGAGGAGGCTGAATCCGGCGGAGTCGAACCGGCCGTCACGATCGCGGTTTCCAAACGCAAAGGAACCAATGCCATCGAGATCGCCGACCGGGTTCTGGAAAAAACCGACGCTCTCAAAGGAACCTTTATTCCCGGAGATGTGCGCCTTACGACGACCCGGAACTACGGCGAGACGGCTGCGGAAAAATCGAACGAACTGCTCCTTCACATGCTCATCGCCATCGCTTCGGTTTCGGTCCTGATCATGCTGGCGCTCGGGCTCCGGGAATCGGGCATCGTCGCCGTCGCCATTCCGGTAACGCTCGCGTTGACGCTGGCCGTTTTCTATTTTTACGGTTACACCTTAAACCGGATCACGCTCTTTGCTCTGATCTTTTCGATCGGGATTCTGGTCGATGACGCGATCGTCGTCGTCGAGAATATGACCCGTCATTACGGACTGCCGGAAAACAAAGACCGCTCTCTGGTCGAGATCGCCGTCGATGCCGTCGATGAGGTCGGCAATCCGACCATTCTGGCCACCTTCGCCGTCATCGCCGCGATCCTGCCGATGGCATTCGTCCGAGGCTTGATGGGGCCTTATATGCGCCCGATCCCGATCGGCGCGTCGGCCGCCATGATCTTTTCGATGATCGTGGCCTTCGTCGTCACGCCCTGGGCCAGTCTTAAACTGCTCAAACGCGATCAGAAGCACGAACACGGCGAAGAAGGTCTGACGACCCGGATCTATCGCAAAGTAATGACATCGATCATCGTCAGACCTTTGTGGCGATACGCATTTTTGTCGGGCGTCGTGATCCTACTGCTCAGTTCTCTCTCGCTCGTCTTTTTGAAATTCGTCAAGGTCAAGATGCTCCCCTTTGACAACAAGAGCGAGTTTCAGGTGATCGTCGATATGCCCGAAGGATCGCCGCTCGAACAAACCGCCGCCGCCACCAGAGAACTGGCGACCTATGTCGGAACCGTCCCGGAAGTGGTCGATTATCAACTCTACGTCGGAACGGCATCGCCCTATAATTTCAACGGTCTCGTCCGCCACTATTTTTTGCGGCGCGGACCGAATGTCGCGGATATTCAGGTCAATCTCCTCTCCAAGGACGAACGCACGGCGCAAAGCCACGACGTCGCCAAACGCGTCCGTCCCGCCCTTCAGCGAATCGCCCAAAAATACGGCGCCCGCATCAAAGTCGCCGAGGTTCCGCCCGGACCTCCGGTCCTTCAGACGATCGTTGCCGAAGTTTACGGTCCCGCCTATGAACGTCAGATCGAGATCGCCCGAAATATCCGCGACATCCTCGACCAAACCGAGGGAGTGGTCGATGTGGACTGGTACGTTGAAGACAACCAGACCAAATATAATCTGGTGATCGACAAGGAAAAAGCCGCTTTGAGCGGTATTTCCGCCGAACAGATCACCCGCACCCTGCGCGTCGCTCTCGACGGAATGAACGTCGGGTTGCTCCATCTGCCCGAGGAAAAGGAGGACACCTTTATCAACCTGCGACTGCCCCGGTCGAAACGATCCGATCTGACCGATCTTCTCCAGATCAAGGTCGTCGGGAATCAGGGAAATCAGGTGCCGCTCGGCGAACTCGTTTCGGTCCGGGAAGTTCCCTCCGACAAAAGCATCTACCACAAGAATCTGATGCCCGTCGTTTACGTGACGGCGGACGTGGCCGGAGCGGTCGAGAGCCCGGTTTACGCCATTCTGGGTTTGAACGACAAGATCGAAGCGATGAAACTGCCGGAAGGCTACGCGCTCGAAAGATACGTCGCCAGCCAGCCGTTTCTGACCGATAAATATTCGATGAAATGGGACGGCGAGTGGCACATCACTTACGAGGTTTTCCGCGATCTCGGAATCGCTTTTGCCGCCGTCATGGTTCTCATCTACATCCTCGTCGTCGGCTGGTTTCAATCTTTTAAGACGCCGTTGACGATCATGGCGGCGATCCCCTTTTCGCTGGTCGGAATCTTGCCGGCCCACGCCCTGATGGGAGCCTTTTTCACGGCGACTTCGATGATCGGTTTCATCGCCGGAGCCGGAATCGTCGTTCGCAATTCGATCATTCTGGTCGATTTCGTCGAGCTTCGGATGAAACACGGAATGCCGCTGGTCGATGCGGTGGTCGATGCCGGAGCGGTCCGTTTTCGTCCCATGCTTCTGACGGCGGCGGCCGTCATTGTCGGCTCGGCGGTGATGCTTTTCGATCCGATCTTTCAGGGGCTGGCCATTTCCCTGATGGCCGGCGAGGTCGCCTCGCTGCTGCTTTCGCGGATGGCCGTTCCGGTGCTTTTCTATCTGAGCGAGCGCAAAAAACACCGCGACGAAAAAGTGAGATCGGACGAAAGAACCGTTTTATGCACGACCGATTTCAGCCCGCAGTCGGCCGTTGCGCTTCGCTTCGCCGATCGTCTGGCCAAACTTTTCGACGCCCGCTTGAAGGTTCTCCACACGGCCGAACCCAACCTTCCGCCGTATTTTACCGAGGCGCAGTTGGAGGAGATTTCGTCCGAAGAAAAACGAACTGAGAGTGAATGTCTGGCGCAGATCGAGGCTTTTGTTGAAGAAAACCTCGGCCCGGAAAATGAATTCGACCCGGTTTTCATCGACGATGCGCCGGGGGCCGCGATCCTCGAAGAGGCCGAAAAGGCGGAAACGATCCTGATCACCGTCGGAACCGGCAAAGAAGAAGAGGGCCGTTTGGAAAAACTGCACTTCGGCTCGGTCGCCGAAACGATTTTAAGAGAAAGCGTCAACCGCGCCGTTCTGACCGTCAGCGATGAGATCGAAATCACCGAAGACGTTGAAATAAAAAGGATCCTTTGTCCGGTCGATCTTTCTCCCGAATCCGAATCCGCTCTCCGGTTCGCCGCCGATCTGGCCCGCCGTCTGGAGGCCGAACTTTCGGTCGTACAGGTTCTGGCCGGAATGGAAGAAGCGGAAGATTCTCCGAAACTCTGCGATTGGATCCCGGAAGATGCGCGCAAGGGATGTCAGTTGCGCGAGATAATCAGAGAGGGCGATTTTATCGAACAGATCTTTGCCGAGATCGAAAAGCAAAACGCCGATCTGTTGGTTCTCGGGGTAAATCACCGGATCTTCGGCGACGAGACTCTGGGCGAAAAGAACTCGCGGATAATCCGCCGCGCTCCCTGTCCGGTCATCTCCGTTCCGGAAGATTTCCATCTTGCCGATGAAACTTGAAGATGGTGTTTGAAATTGTTATACAACTATATTACTATATGGTTATGTAAGGTTGGGCCAAATTGCCTTCGTCGAGAGATCGACCGGTTTGGATCAGGGAGAAAAAGAAATGGGATCACCCGAAAATAAAAAAGGATCGGAAAAAGAAGAAGCGAAAGTCTGGCAATCAAATGATTTCGGCCAGATCGAATGCCTGCGAGCCAACTATCTGACTCATTCGTTCGCCCGCCACACCCACGAAGGTTTTGCCATCGGAGTGATCGAACGCGGGATCGAAATTTTCAATTATCAGGGTCGCCGTTACCGGGCGGGCGAGGGGCAGATAATATTGATCAATCCGGCCGAGGTCCACGACGGAAACGGCGAAGGCCGGGACGGTTGGGCGTTCAGTATTTTTTACGTCGATCCGAAAATTATGCACCGGGCGGCGATGGAGATGGCCGGCGGAAAATCGCCGATGCCTTTTTTCCGGGAAGCGGTGATCGAAGACGCGGTTTCCGCCCATCGGCTTTTGCGGCTTCACCGGTCGCTCGAAACCTCCGACTCAGCGCTGGAAAAAGAATCTCTGATCCTCAGCACCTTCGCCGGATTGATCTCCCGTCAATCGCCGGAAACGCCCGCCGCGAAGCCGACCAAAGGAGAGCCGCGAGTGGTCAGCCGCGTCAAAAGCTATCTGGAGGAAAATTACATGGAGAACGTTTCGCTGGCCGAAATCGCCGCCTTCGCCCGCATGAGCCGGTTTCATCTGATCAGGGTTTTTAAAAAGCACACCGGTCTTCCGCCGCACGCCTACCTCGAACAGATCCGCGTCAACCGGGCCAAAGAACTCTTGAGATCGGGAACCTCGATCATCGAAACGGCCAACGAACTGGGCTTTTTCGACCAGAGCCATCTGACCAAGACCTTCAAACGTTTCGCCGGAACCACGCCCGGACAATATTTGCAGGGAAATCTTTGAACAATTCCGGGTCGATTGGGCGGAAATTAATTTGAGATCTGCCGGACGAATTCGCCCGAAAAAATCATCGTCAGGCGTTTGTAAATTAACGTCAGTTCGACATAAGCCATCGAAGATGGCGATATATTTTTAGCCCATAACGCCAGTTATGGGAACGATTTAGCGATTTATTCCGAGCCATTGAAAATGGCGGCATAAAAGATATTTCGCCATTTTCAATGGCTTTTAAGGTTATGGCGATTTCCCCCACGATTAACATCGTGGGTGGCGAAGCGGGGAATAATGTCGTCGGTTTCACCGACTAAATTCGATTTTCTTATGTCGAATTGACGTTAAATTAAAAGGCTGGATGCTTTACCTTTTACCAACGACCGCTCGATCTTAAGGATAGCGCGGGACGGGCGGACGCGGGTGATCCGGCAGAGGAATAAATTCGGTTTCCCCGACGACCGGGGCAAAATCTCCCTCTCGCCAGTCTTTTTTGGCCTGTTCGATCCGCTCCTGAGAACTCGACACGAAGTTCCACCAGATATACCGTTTCTCTTCCAGCGGTTCGCCGCCGAGGAGCATCAGCCGAGAGCCTTTTGGCCCGGCCGATAAAATGATCTCTTCGCCGGGTTTGAAAACCACCAACCGACCGGCCTCGAACCTCCCTTCGCCGGATGAAAATTCGACCGCACCCGAAACGATATAAACCGCTCTTTCCTCATATTCCGGCGCGACCGAAAGTTTGGCCCCATCTTCCAGCGAGACGTCGGCGTAAATTAGATCCGAGGCGGTGACAACCGGCGACGCTTCGCCCCACAGCGAACCGGCGATCAGGCGCACCCGCTTGCCCTCGCCTTCGATCAGCGGAAGTTCCTTCTCGGGATGATGAGCAAACGTCGGATCGCTTTCTTCGACCGAAAGCGGCAAGGCCACCCAGGACTGAAGGCCGAAAAGTTCGGAAACGCCTTTTCGCTCTTCGGTCGGCGTCCGTTCCGAGTGGGCGATTCCCCGACCGGCCGTCATCCAGTTGACCTCGCCGGGACGGACCGGCTGGATCGATCCGAGACTGTCGCGGTGAAGAAGTTCGCCTTCGAAAAGATAAGTGACCGTCGCCAGCCCGATGTGCGGATGCGGCGCGACGTCCAGCCCTTTGCCCGCCCCGAGAATCTCCGGCCCCATCTGATCGAGAAAAACAAACGGCCCGACCATTCTTCTTTTGGCCGAAGGCAGGACGCGGCGAACCTTAAAATCCCCGATCAAATCGCGCATTTTCGATTCGATAACCAGATCGACGCTCGTTGACATAAAAGCATTTTAACACCGGCCGTGAAAGATAAGGAAAGCAATCGATTTCAAAAGGACAATCCAAAATCCAAAAACCAAAATCCAAAATCGAATCACTGTCTCGGATCGTTCTTGAGGATCAACCGGGCCGCATCGCGGGCGATCAGCAGTTCTTCATTGGTGGCGATGGCGAAAACTTTCGGGCGCGAATCGTCGGTGCTGATCAGCCTTTCGGGTTCGGTCGATTTTTCCTCGTTGCGCGCCGGATCGAGTTTGACCCCGAGCCATTCGAGCTCGCGGCAGATCTCATCGCGGATCTCGGCCGAATTTTCGCCGATCCCGCCGGTGAAGATGATGGCGTCGGTTCCGTTCATGGCGGCCAGATAAGAGCCGATATATTTGCGCGCCCGGTAACAGAAGATCTCGATCGCCAGCCGCGCCCGCCGGTCGTTGTTCTCCTCGGCTTCGGCCAGCAGTTCGCGCATATCGTTGGTCAACCCCGAAATCCCCAGAAGCCCCGATTGTTTGTTCAAAAGGGCGTCCGTCTGGTGAACCGTCAACCCCTCTTTTTCGCAGATGAATTCGACGATGGCCGGATCGATGTCGCCGGTCCGAGTTCCCATCACCAGGCCTTCGAGCGGCGTCAACCCCATCGAGGTATCGATCGGATCGCCGTTCTTTATGGCGGCGATCGAACATCCGTTGCCGAGGTGCAAAGTGATGACGTTGGTCTGATCGCGCGGAATTCCGAGCCAGCGGCGATAGCGGTAAGCGACATAGCGGTGCGAGGTTCCGTGAAAACCGTAACGGCGGATCCGATGCCGACGGTAAAATTGATAGGGGAGAGCGTAGAGAAAAGCCTTTTCCGGCAAACTCTGGTGAAAGGCCGTATCGAAAACCGCAACCTGTGGAATGCCCGGACCGAAGATCTCGCGGGCCGCCGAAATGCCGGTCAGATTGGCCGGATTATGCAAGGGCGCAAGTTCGATGCAGTCTTCGATCTCCCGGATCACCTCGGGATCGATCAGCGTCGATTGCGTGAATCTCTCGCCGCCGTGAACGACCCGGTGACCGACCGCGCCGATGTCGGCCAGCGAGGCGATGCTGTCGATCCCGGATTCCTCCGAAGCGATCCAGCGAATGACCATCTCGACCGCTTCGCGAATGTTTCGGACCGGCGAGGCCGAACGCCTGGCAGCCTCTCCTTCGGCGACGAAAGTGATCAGCGCCGCCCCGCCGATCCGCTCGATCGTCCCGCGGGCCAGCCGCCGATCGGTATTGCTCTCGATCCGTTCCAGATCGGTTTCGATGAGCTGGAATTTAAGGGTCGAGCTCCCGCAATTGAGCACCAGAATGTTCATAACAGTAAGCGGTGAGCAGTGAGCGGTGAGCAGTAACTAAAGGCGGTAAGTGGCAACAAAAATTAAAAGCGGGCCGTGAGCAGCAGCTAAAACTTAACCTGTGAATTCAAGCGATAGAAAAATCTGCTTACCGCTCACGGCTCACTGCCCACTCGCCCATCACCGCTCACTGCCCGCTTTCTTAAACAATCCTCTCGATATCGGCTCCGACCGAGCGGAGTTTGCGGACGATCTTTTCGTAACCGCGGTCGATGTGATAAACCCTGTCGACCGTCGTTTCGCCTTCGGCCGCCAGACCCGCCAGCACAAGAGAGGCCGAAGCCCGCAGATCCGATGCCTGAACCGGAGCGCCCATCAGTTGGGTTTTTCCTTTGACCGCCGCCTGATTGCCGGAAATGTGAATGTCGGCCCCCATCCGAACCAGTTCGCCGACGTGCATAAAGCGGTTTTCGAAGATCGTTTCCGTTACGGTCGAAGTCCCCTCGGCCTGCGTCATCAAGGCCATGTATTGCGCCTGCATGTCGGTCGGGAAAAGCGGATGCGGTTCGGTCGTAACGTCCTTCGCCCGCAAGCCCTTCGGACAGCATTTAACCAGCAATGTGGTTTCGTCCTTTTCCTCTATCTCGACGCCGACTTCGCGCAGTTGATTGATAACGGCCCCGAGATGATCGGGACGGCATTTGGCGATCTCGAGTTCGCCTTCGGTGATGGCGGCCGCGACGATAAAAGTCCCGGTTTCGATCCGGTCGGGAATGATCGAATGCTCCGCCCCGCCCAATTGTTCGACCCCTTCGATCTCGATCGTTTCGGTTCCCGCGCCGGTTATCCGGGCTCCCATCTTATTCAGGAGTTCGGCCAGATCTTCGATTTCCGGCTCGCGGGCGGCGTTGTGGATGGTGGTTTTGCCTTCGGCCAGAACGGCCGCCATCATCACGTTTTCGGTTCCCGTAACGCTGACCTTTTCAAAATGAGTGTCGGCGCCGATCAGGCGGCCCTTCGGAGCGCGGGCGACGACATCGCCCGATTCCAGCGAAACGATCGCGCCGAGCTGCTCGAAGGCCTTGAGATGAAGATCGATCGGTCTGGTTCCGATGGCGCAACCGCCCGGCAGAGAGACCTTGGCCTGCCCGAAACGCCCGAGCAGAGGCCCCAGAGCCAGCACGCTCGCCCGCATCGTTTTGACCAGATGATACGGGGCTTCGAAAATTTCTATGTCCCGGGCGCAGAATTTGTGCGTCCGCAGTTCGGGAGTTAAAACCGTCGCGCCTAAATCTTCCAAAAGCCGTCTTTGCGTGATCAGATCGCGCACATAAGGCACATTGTCCAAAGTCACTTCTTCGGAGGTTAAAAGAGTGGCCGCCAGACACGGCAACGCCGAGTTCTTGGCGCCGCTGATCTCGATCCTGCCGTGAAGAGCCTGACCGCCGCGAATCAAAAATTTGTCCATAGTTTGCTAAAGCCGGAAAAGTCCTTTCCGCTCATCTCAGATTTCCTTGCTCAAAGTAAAACGAAATCTTATCACGAGAGGTCGGTTTTTGGTAAATGACGCCCATTCCGATCCGAAAAGGAAACGGGCGAAGGCGAAGACCGGAAACCTCAACGGATGGCCTTGTATCTTTTGGCCAGATGCCGGGGCGGAACGCCGATCCAGTAGAGCATCTGAAAAACCGACCAGCGGGCGAAAGTCAATAAAAAGGAGCGGTTTTCAAACCTTCGGGAAGAGGTCGTAACCGGCAGATTGACGTGAGCGAACTCGCCCTGTTTTTTGAGCCGCCGATACAGATCGACGTCCTCAAAAAGGGCGAGATCCCGAAAACCGCCGATCTTTCGGTAAACCGATCCGCGGACGAACATGGCCGAGTCGCCGTAAACCAGTCCGATCGCCCGCAGTTGCGGATAAAGCCAGGTCAAAAATCGCGGCCAGCGATCCGATCCCTCGAATACAATCTGAAAATTTCCCCCGACTATCTCGTCGTAACGCATCAGTTCCCGGATCTGTTTTCCGCATCCCTGAACCGGGCGCGTGTCGGCGTGAACGAACCAGAAAACCTCGCCCGACGCCTGTTCCGCTCCCTGGTGCATCTGTTTTCCGCGATTGGCTTCGGCGGCCCTGATCAGCCTCAGCTTTTTCGAACCCGAATAATTTTCGACGATCTCGCACGTCCGGTCCGCGCTTCCCCCGTCAACCACGACGATCTCCGAGATATTGACCAGTCGCGAGAGGGCTTCGAGCGTTTCCCCGATCGCCGCCTCTTCGTTAAAGGCGGGAATGATGACGGAAATTTCCATAATAGAATCAATCTCATTCTGCGTGAACGGGAAAACGCGGTCAACCGGATAAAGCCAAACCTTTACATTCAATTAATAATCGACCGTTTACCCGGAAATTTTGCTATAATCCTTTCCGATGTCCGAAACCGCCGCTGAGAAAAACCCCCCTCAAAACCGCCTCTTCACCTTTGATTCCGGGGCCGGGTCCCTGCCCTGGCTTTTGGCGCTGGCAACCATCCTGCTGATGATCCTGACCCTGCGAACGGAAGGCCGGATCTGGTGGTGCAAATGGGACACGCCGCTTCATTTCTGGACGTTTGATGCGTGGAGCAAGCACACTTCCCAGCATTTTATCGACCCGTATTTTTTCACTCATATCCTGCACGGGTTTCTTTTTTTGTGGTTTCTGGATCTGTTTTTTCACAAACTCCTGGGGAAGAAGATCTCGTTCGCCTGGCTGTTGTTTTTCGCCGTTTTGGCCGAAAGCTTTTGGGAGGTGGTGGAAAATTCTCCGACCGTCATCGAACGCTATCGCGAAAACACGGCATCGCTGGATTATTTCGGCGATTCGATCGCCAATTCCGTCGGCGACATCGCGGCCTGCGCCTCCGGTTTTATCATCGCTTATGGACTCAGATTCTGGCGCTCGCTGGCGCTCTTTGTGGTGGTTGAGATCTTTCTGATCCTGACCATCCGCGACTCTCTTTTGATCAATATCCTGATGCTCATCCACCCGATCGACGCGATCAAGGTCTGGCAGACAGGAGGAGGCTGATCCGGAAATGAGAAGTTTGAAGAAAAAAATGCGGCTCGATCTCTTAGATTTCAGCCGCATTTTTTGTCTGAAGATCCGAAACTTTAACGAACAAAGGCTCCCGGAACGGGAACATCGCCGTTTATTCCGAAGGTAACGGCCTCAAATCCGCCCGTCGTTTGCAATTTGTACCAGGTGTTGTTTCCGGGGCGGAAGACCGTCGGATCGACCCGTCCGTCGCCGTCGTAATCTCCGGGGGCGGGCATGTCACCGACCGCTCCGAACGGGAACGAATAAAAGCTGGCATCTTCCGATCTGAGGATGAACCATTCTCCCGTCGTCGGCCTCCAGAACGCCACATCCGCTTTCCCGTCTCCCGTGTAATCTCCGGGAACCGTTCTGTCCGTTCCGGTTCCGAAATTGTAAATGATCAAACCCGAATTCGACCGGTTGAGCCACCACGAACCGTCTGAGGGGCGGAAAATGGCCAGATCGGCTTTTCCGTCTCCATCGTAATCAGCCGGAACAGGCAAATCGGTGCCCGCTCCGAATTGAGCGATGGTCGTTCCTCCATCGGTTGAACGGATGATGAACCAGGTGGCCGATGAGGGTCGGAAGATGGCCGGATCGGCTTTTCCATCACCGTCGTAATCGGCCGGGACGGGAATGTCACCGACAGTTCCAAAGGGGAACGAATAGAAGGAAGAATCCTCACTCCTCAAGACAAACCATTCGCCTGTCGATTCTCTCCAGAAAGCGACATCCACTTTCCCGTCGCCGGTGAAATCGGCCGGAGCGAGTTTGTCGGTGGAAGAGCCGAACTGGAAGGCGCGGTTGCCGAGATCGACCGATCGCAGATACCACCATTCGCCCGGACCGGGGCGGAAAATCGAAATATCGGTTTTCCGGTCGCCGTCAAAATCGAAAGGTGCGGCGCCCAGCGGGACAAAGGTGGTCGAACTTCCCAGATAACGCCAGACCGCAAATTCCGTGTGAGTTCCCTCATTGCTCGATCCGACGGCGAGGATTTTACCGTCGGGCTGTAAAGCGATCGAATATGCAAATTGATCCTGATTATTTATATCGCTGGAAACGATCCCATTCGTCCCGAAACCGGTATCAGGCGAACCATCGGCGTTGTACCGCCCGATCAAAACATCGCTTTGCGTCGTTTGATTAAGAGCGGCTCCGCCCCCTACGATCTTGCCGTCGGGTTGGATGGCGATGGAGGAGATCGCGGACGGCGAACCCGACATCTTTGGCTGCACGAAGACCCGGCCGTCGCCGTCGAAACTCGCATCGGGCGTTCCGTTCTGATTGTAACGGAAGATGAATCCGTTTCCGCCGTTGCACCCGGCGTCCGTACAGCTTACTCCTCCAACGACGATCCGGCCGTCGGTCTGGATCTGCGAATCGGCGGCCAGATCCAGAAACGCCCCGACCTCGCCGGTAACCTTTCCGCCGGTGCCGAAAGCCGAATCGAGCGAGCCGCTCGTATTGAATCGCGCGAGTGCGACCTGGCTGTTCCCGCCCTCGTTAAAATTGCTCGCCCCGGTCGCAACTATTTTGCCGTCCGTTTGAATCGAAAGCGAAAGAGCAACGTCGTTGCTGGAGCTGAAAGAAGTTGAAGCGATCCCGTTCGAACCGAAACCCGAATCCCGGGAACCATCGGTGTTGAGCTTAAAGACGGCGAATTTTACCAGCTGGGTAAAAATATTCAGAGTTGCCCCGGCAATGACGATTTTGCCGTCCGGCAAGACCTTGATGTCCTGTCCGATCCCGCCGCCGCTCAAAACGCTGATCAACACTTGACCGTTGTTTCCAAACTGCGTGTCATTCGTGCCGTTTTCATTGAAACGCGAAACGAAGATGCCGGCATCGGTGTCGCCTTCGTAATTTCCCAACGCGAGAATTTTGCCGTCCGCCTGAACCGCGACCGCCGTCAACTCCCGGCTGTTTGCGGTCGGAGAATTGATGACGATGAAACCGGCCTGGTTGTTGAAGTTTCGGTCCAAACTGCCGTTAATATCATAACGGGCCAAAATGCCGTTGGTGGCGTCGGTGTTGGTCAGGTAATTTCCCGCCGCAAGGAATTTTCCGTCCGGCTGAAGAGCAACCGATCTGGCCTCATAAGAAGTGTTGGCGGCAATTTGGAAATCGTTTGTAACATATCCGAATACGCCGAAATCCGGGAACGGCAAACCGTGGCTGTCGTATCTGGCGAAAGCGAAAGAATCGGCGCCCGGACTGTTTTGGGCGTAACCTCCCGCGAAAATGTCTCCGTTGGGGGCCAGCGTCACCGATGTGAAGACCGCATCGAACTCCTCGGAAACTCTGGTGTAAACCGCGCCGCCGGTGCCGAATGACGGGTCGAGCGTCCCGTCCGGATCAAAACGGACGAGCGTAAAATCCTGCGCGTTGCGTCCCGAAAATCCGGCCACCAGGATCTTGCCGTCGGGTTGAAGGACAAGGTCGTTGGCTTCTTCAACAGTGTTCTCTCTGGTTTTGATGACCAGTTTCCCGTCGCCGTCGAACGAAGCGTCGAGCGAGCCGTCCGGGTTGTAACGGGCCAGCGCAAAGGACTCTTCGCCGACTCCCGTGACGGCATAACCGGCGGCAACGATCCGTCCGCTTGCATCCAGAGCGATCGACTGAAGAAATTCATCCTGCATCGAATTGTTGAAAGAGGTGTGGAGAATCCCGTCGCCGTCGAACGAAGCGTCGAGCGAGCCGTCCGGGTTGTAGCGAACCAGCGAGAAATCTCTGGCGGTATTGACGAAGGGGCTGAAACCGCCCACGATTATTTTGCCATCCGTTTGAAGCGCAATTGTTTTTACAACGTCATCTCCGCTGTTCACCGAGGGGTCGCCGACCGCCGTCGAGACTTTGCCGTCCCCGTCGAAACTCGTGTCGAGCGTCCCGTCGGGATTCAGGCGAACCGCGGCAAAATCGTCGGAACCGGGTGTTATCAGAGTTCCGGCGGCAACGATCTTGCCGTCGGGTTGAACGGCAACCGCGCTCCCGGTGATGAGATCGGAGATGATGAACACCCCGTTATTGGCGAATGTGGCGTCGGGTGTTCCGTCCGAATTGTATCGGAGAACGGCGAAAAAATTGCCCTGAAGATTGCCGATCCTCCCCGTAACCACTATCTTGCCGTCCGTCTGCAAAGCGACGGCGTTGGCCCGTCCGGTGTCGCCCAAAACAATTCCGTCGCCGTCAAATGTCGTATCGAGCGAGCCGTCCGGATTATACCGAATAAGCGTAATGGCCGAACCGGAATCCTCGTTGCGGTTTCCGGCGAGAATTATCTTTCCGTCAGGTTGGCGAACGATTCCGCGGGCATGATCGAGGCCGTTGGTTATCGAAGTCGTTTTAAATCCGACACTTCCGAAAGTCGTGTCGAGATCCCCGGGCGCGGCGAAAATGCCGGTCGCCAATACAAAAACGCACACAATCAGGCGCAGGTGTTTGATATATTTCATGAGAGTCAGATCCTCTTTTGGTTTTTGATAAATTTGCAGGTAAAGATCGTGAAATTCAATCAGATCCGTTTCAAATTTTCCTTTCAGCTTGCGGCCAAAAAGTGCAGTCAGGGGTGGAGATCATGACACCGGTTCGTCATAATTTTGCAAATTTTCGGGCAAGTCCGGTAAAAACAGGCGGCAAACCGGAAAAGTTTTTTAGCCGCAGAAAAAATTTAAGCGCAATTCTTTCACGACAAATTTTTAATGAGTCGCAAGGTTTTTCAAGTGCTATTAGATTCAAAGTAAAGAAACCCGCTCCCGATTGTCAAGTGATTTGTCTCCCGGTCCGTTCCGGCCAAGTTTTTTTTCGGATGTTTTTTAGATTTCGTCCCGGCGCCATTTTCCGAATAACGATCGGATTTTCAATTTGCCGCAGGAGATGGATTGCAAGCGTTTTTTGAAGCAACTATACTTGATAACTTGATTTGATGGACATTCAGCTTGCCGCCACTTTTACGATCTTGATCGTCGCCATGATCTTGTTTTTTACCGACAAGGTTCCGGCCGATCTGGTCGCCTTGCTGGTCGTCGTCGCGCTCGGCGTTACCGGCATTCTCACTCCGGCCGAGGCATTTTCGGGCTTTAGTCGCTCGGCCGTCATCACCATTCTCTCGATCTTTATTCTGGCCGAAGCCTTGCGCCGGAGCGGCGTCACCGAACAGGTCGGCAACATCCTGCTCAAAGTCGGCGGAAAAAGCGAACTTCATCTGATCATCACGGTGATGATCGCCGGGGCCTTTCTTTCGCTCTTTATGAACAACATCGCGGCGGCGGCCGTCCTTCTGCCGGCCGTATCCGGGGCGGCCCGCAAGGCCGGGGTCAACATTTCCAGAATTCTGATGCCGCTCGCCTTCAGCACCATTCTGGGCGGAACGGCCACGCTTCTGACGACCTCCAACATCGTCTTAAGTTCCCTGCTCAGCGACAACAACATCAAAGGTTTCAGTCTGGTAGATTTCGCTCCCGTGGGCGTTCCGCTGATCGTCGTCGGGATCGCCTACATCGTTCTTTTCGGACGCCGGTTTTTGCCGGGCGAGTCGATCATTGAAAGAACCGTCGCCCCGAACCCCGAAGGGCCGCAGGATCTGGTCGAAACCTATCATCTGGAAAAGGGGTTGTTTCGCGCCCGGGTGCCGGAAAACTCTTTTCTCAACGGCAAACAACTGGCCGAATCGACCTTGCGCGAAGATTTCAAGGTGAGCATCGTCGCCATCGAACGCGAAGGGAAAAAGATGATCGCCCTCTCGCCGGAAACCGTTCTCAAAGAAGGCGACGTGCTGGTTCTGGAAGGCGATGAAAAAGATTTCCGCCAGCGCGACGTCGAACCCTATATGGAGTTTCTGCCCTCGCCCGGATGGCAGGAAGATGATTTCAAATCGCGCGCCGTCGAGGTCGTCGAAGCGATGCTCGCGCCGCGCTCGCGGCTGATCGACAAAACCCTGCGCTCGTCGCATTTTCGCGAAAAATACGGTCTGACCGTGCTGGCCATCTGGCGCGGCGAAGAGGAGATCCTGATCGATCTGGCCGATCTTCAGCTGAAGTTCGGGGACGCCCTTCTTTTGCAGGGGTCGCGCGAAAAAATGTCCATTCTCCGTGAGGATTCCGATCTGATCCTGTTGATGCCCAAGGAGAGCGAAGCGATCACCGTTCCCAACAAAGGCCGGGCCGCGCTGATGATCTTCATCGCCACGCTCATTATCGCCATCGTCGAACCGAGCATCACCGGAGCGGTCATGCTCGGCGGCGCGCTGGCCATGATGCTGACCGGGATCTTAACGACCGAACAGGCCTATTCATCGATCAGTTGGAAAACCGTTTTTCTGGTCGCCGGGATCCTGCCGCTGGGGATCGCCCTGACCAAAACCAACGCCGCCGGCACGATTGCCTACGGGATCATCTCGGTTCTCGGCCCGCTCGGCCCGGTGGCCTTTCTGGCCGGAGTTTTCCTGACGACGATGTTTCTGGTGCAGGCCATGAACGGCGCGGCCGTGGCGGCTGTCATCGGCCCGATCGCCATCAACATCGCCCAGCAAACCGGACTCAACCCGCGCGCCTTGACGATGGGCGTCGCTCTGGCCACCTCGATGGCCTTTATCACCCCGCTCGGGCATCCGGTCAATATTCTGGTGATGAGTCCCGGCGGTTACAATTTCCGCGATTATATGAAGATCGGCCTGCCGCTGGCCGCCATCCTGTTTCTGGTCGTGATGATCGTTCTGCCGCTGGTCTGGAAACTTTAGCGATTTCGGATTTTGGATTTTGGATTTTGGATTTATTTTTCCGCTTTTTCTTCGGTTTGAAGAAGATCGTAGACGGCGGCGATCATCTGGCTTTGGCGGAAACGGCCGGAATCGGTGTCGGCTTCGAGACAGATGTAGGGAATCGAATTCTGTCCGGAATAGACCGAAAGCGATCCGTCGTCGATCCGGCATTCGCTTGAGCCGAGTTTGAAGGCCGGTTTCTGGACGACCACGTTAAAACCCAGTTCGGCGAAATAACCCAGATATTTCGGCGTCGAGAGAAAGATGAAATTGTCCGGATCGATCTCAAAATTGGACAGATAAACGCCGTCGGCCTGATCTTCGAACGCGCCGTTTTTGAGGGGGCCGCTGCCAATCGAACGAATGTAGCCGAACGCCGACAGATCGCTCTCTTTATCGGTCACCCTGCCCGATATATCGGCGTTGTTGTGAATCGCGACCAGAAATCTCTCGCCCGAGCGCAGGGATTTCCCGTCCGGGGCGAAGATCACCTTCAGAAGATTTTCCGAAAAATGCTCGGCCATCGGCCGCAACTCCTCCGGCAATGCGCAGGAACGGCCGTTGGCCGTGTAAATGCGGTTCGGATCGACCTGAAAGGATCTTTCACCGACCTTGAAAAAAAGATTTCTTCGCGGCGCACCGGTTTCGCTGATCGATTCGATCTCGACCAGTCGGCCGCCGTTTTTGTCGATGAACTCCCGGGCCAGATTCAAGCCGGTCTGTTCGTTGTGATGGGGCGCGAAAAAGGTGATCGCCTTCCCTTCGTTTTCGTAAACATTGATCGTCACCTCGGTTTCTCCGAGAAGAAGAATATGCGTGCTTTTGACGGTCGCGGCCCGCCCCCCGAGCGCCAGAATCAGGACGGCCAGCAGGCAGTGAGCGGTGAGCGAAAAGCGCTTTTTTCTTTTTTGGGATCGGACAAAAGATCGGAGAAAACAACTTGCTGTCTTTGTCGCCGATAAGATAAACAGTTTATTCGTTTTCATTAAGGGTCCTCGTTTTTTCAAAAGTCTGAACGTTTACTAACGCGCATTTTTGCGTGAGATCGGTTCACGAACCGGAAACCTTTTTAAATCTAACACGTAAGTTCGATGTTTTTCAGAAAAATTTATTCAACCAAAAGGAAACCGGAAAAAATGAAAACCGCTTTATTTTTGATGATTTGCGCACTGTCCTTGGGAGCCGTTACCGCGTTCGCCCAGAAGAAGAGCGAAACGAAAATGAACGATGACGAAAAAGAGATCCGCGCCTTGCTCGACAAAACGGCCGAGGGCTGGAACAAGGGCGATCTCCCGCAATATCTTTCGGCCTACACGCCGGAGGCGACCGAGATGCTCTCGACCGGCCCGACCGGAGGCGTCGAAGCGATCGAAAAAACGATGAAAGAGGGATTCTGGCGAACCGGCCGCCCGTTGCAAACCCTGCGCTACGAATCGGTCGTCGTCCGCCTGATCGGCAAACGGGCCGCGCTCGTGACCGGAAAATTCGTCCTCTCCGGCGCCGACCGCCCGGAGCGAACCGGCTGGTTCACGACCGTCTGGGAAAAAACCAAAGACGGCTGGCGAATGATCCACGACCACTCTTAGCGATTTTGGATTTTGGATTTCGGATTTCGGATTTGTCTGAAAGAAAGAGATTAACAGGGTTTATCGCCAAATCTGCAGATACCGCGCGAACCATTTTTGTACCCACGGTTTCTTTAAGTCCTCGATCGTTTTTTCCGTCCCCAATGCCTGCGTTATTTTGGCTAAGGTCGGATAGACGTGGATGGCTTTATTGAGGTCTTCGATGGAAAGGCCGAGTTTCATTGCCACGGAGAATTCCGAGAGGAGTTCGCCGACGTGGATGCCGACCAGGGTGACGCCCAGGATGCGTTTGCCTTTGAGGACCAGTTTGGCGAAGCCGCCGGGAGCGCCCTCGGCCTGGGCGCGGTCGTTGTGCGAGAAAGGGACCTTGTAGATCTTGACCGCCTGGCCGAATTTTTCGACGGCCTCTTTTTCGGTCAGGCCGACTCTGGCGACTTCGGGTTCGGTGAAGGTCGTCCAGGGGACGACCGAGTAGTCGGCTTTTTTCATCAAGGGCCAGAACAAAAAGCAGTTGTTGAGGACGATCTGGGCTTCGTAATCGGCGGTGTGGGTGAACTGGAACCGGCCGCTGACGTCGCCGGCCGCGTAGATCTGTTTGTTGGTCGTCCGCAGATATTCGTCCGTTTTGATCTTTCCCTTTTCCAGTTCGACGCCCGCTTTTTCCAGTCCGAGGCCATCCGTGTTGGCCCGGCGTCCGACCGCCACCAGGATCTCGTCGGCTTCGATCTCTCCGAGCGAGCCGTCCGCTTTTTCGACGCTGACGATCTTTTTGCCGTCCCCATTTTTGCTGAAGCTGACCGCTTTTGTCCGGGTCATAATCCGGACCCCCTCGCGGCGGAAAACCTCTTCCATAAAGGCGGAAACCTCTTCGTCCTCGACCGACAGGATGCGCTCCTGCATCTCGATGATCGTCACTTGCGAGCCGAACCTTTGAAAGGCCTGACCCATCTCGCAACCGATCGCGCCGCCGCCGAGGACGATCAGTTTTTCCGGCAGATTCCGAAGATGAAAGATCTCCTCGTTGGTGATGTAACCGGCACCCTCGATGCCTTCGATCGGCGGGACAAAGGGCGATGAGCCGGTCGAGATGCAAAACCGTTTGGATCGCAAAAGGCGTTTTTCGCCCGAATTTTGCAGAGTAACTTCGATCTCGTTTTTCGAAACGAAACGCGGCGAACCGAAAACGACCTCCGCCCCCATCTCCTCGAAAACCTCCGGCGCATCGTGCTCTTCGATGACGCCGATCACTTCTTGAACCCTGTCGGTAACGGAGGCGAATGAATCATCCCGAAATCCGAAATCCGAAATCCGAAACCCGAAATCCCCGGCCGAGCGCGCATCCGAGGCAAAACGCGCTGAGCGGATCAGCGTTTTCGAAGGCACACAGCCCGTATAGAGGCAATCGCCGCCGAGTTTGTTTTTTTCGACGAGAGCGACGCGCGCGCCCAAAATCCCGGCCCCGCCCGCCGCCACCAGCCCGGCCGAACCGCCGCCGATGACGATCAGATCGTAAGTTTCGTTCATGTTTTTTTGTGATGGGTGAAGGGTGATGGGTGATGGGTGATGGGAAAATTACGAATTGCCAATAATTCAAAATTAAAAACTAATTATTCAAAACTCAAAAATCATCCCATCACCCATCACCCATCACTCTTCAATACAAATATTCCGGCGGAGAAACGTTTTTGACGAAAAACACCCCGTCGTATTGATCGGGCACGATCATTTCCTGCGGGTGCTGTCCGTTGTAACGAACCGTGATCGGCTCCAACATCCAGTTTGTCCCCCGCTTTTTTCTCTGATTATGGAGGTCGGCAAACAGGTAGTCTTTGCGGGCGAGCGCCGTAAAAAACAAAAGCTCTTTTTGCCACTTCCAAAACATAAGAGAATTTATTCGGTCGAAATGTGGTTTTGCGCCTCGGCATCGATTTCCCGGATCTGTCGGCGAACTTTTTTGAGGGTCGAATAGGCGCCGAAAACCACCAGCAAAACAAGCACGATGTAAACCCAGACCGGCACGTTTTTGCCCGCAATGATCAGGTAAATGTAGGCCGAGATAAAAAAGAACGTGGCCGACAATGCGGGCAAAACGATAGATCTGCCCCGGCGGTAGTTGCGGATCAGCCAGCCGATCGAGAGCGAAAAAAAAGGGATCGCCCCGACGTAGATCCCGCCGAAAATGAACGGATTGACGCCGTAGGACGCGCCGAGACTCAAAAACCATTCTTTGATCGCTTCCCACATAATTTTTTTTCGAGTTCCGCCGGAATAATTCCCGGGCGCTTGGAACTTTATTCCAAAAAAGTCTAAATTATTAAGATAACTCTTGAAGGAGAAGAATAACACATGAAATTCAAACTGACAGTATTTTTGGGTATCGGTATCTTTGCGCTTGTGGCCGCCTTCGGCTTCGTAAATTTCTGCGCCTTGCCGCAGACTTCGGCCGAAGAATTCGCCAGGGACTTTGCCGCCGGCAAGAACGGCGCTCCGGCAACGGAGGAGGGAGTCAGCGGAACTTACAATTTTGATAAAGCGCACAGTTTCATCGGTTTTCGCGTAAAACACATGGGGTTGATCGAGGTTCCGGGATATTTCCGCGATTTCACCGGAACGATAAATTACGATGCCAAGGACGTATCAAAATCTTCGGTCGAATTTACGACGAAAATCTCCAGCGTCGACACCGGAGCCGAAGGGCGAAACAATCATTTGCAAAAACCCGAATTTTTCGACGCCGCCAAATTCCCCGACCTGACCTTCAAAAGCACGAAGGTCGAGAAAAAAGGAAACGGGTGGATGATCACCGGCGATCTGACCATCAGGGACGTGACCAAACAGATATCTTTTCCCTTTAATATCGCCGGATTCGTTGAACAGCGAGGCGGAATGAGAATGGGCGTTACGGCCGAAACGACGATCAACCGGCGGGATTTCGGGGTCAATTACGGCGGCAATATGCCCAACGGAATGGCGATGATCTCCGATGACATCAAGGTCGGTTTGCAGATCGAAGCCGGAATGCAGAAAAAAGAGGAAGCGGCGATGGATAAGAAATAAGCCGTCAGCGGCAAGCCGCGAAAAGCCCGGAACGTTTGAAACGTTCCGGGCTTTTCGATCTGAATCGTTAAGTTTTCCGATAAAAAAGCGCGGGTTAAACGGATCGGGATGTTTTCGCCCGACCGATTTCATTTCGTCATTTGCCGCATCGGCTACGCGCTGATGTATTGTTCTAGCTGTTCGATCGTAAACTGCTGTTCGGCGATGATCGCCTTGACCAGATCGCCGATCGAAAGCACGCCGACGATCCGATCATCGGCCGTTATGGGCAGATGGCGGATGCGGTTATCGGTCATCAGCGCCATACAGTCTTCGACCGTCTGATCGGGCGAGGTGCAGACCACCTCGGCCGTCATGATCTCCTTAACGGGCGTCTGCCGCGACGATTTGCCCTGCAGAATGACCTTGCGGGCGTAATCTCTTTCGGAGACGATCCCGATCAGATCTTCTTCCTCCATCACCAGCAAAGCGCCGACCCCTTTTTCAGCCATCAATCGGATGGCCTCGAACACCGATTCGTCCGGCCTGATGTGCCAGATTTGATCGCCTTTGGAATCTAAGATATGTTTGACCAATTTCATGCAGTTCCCTCCTATTTTAGAAACAAGTCGGGGCAATCACCTGTTTTGCAAATCCAAAGTCCAAAATTTATTTGTGCCGTGATGATATTTTATTTCCGGGTGATTGGCAATATTTTTTTCTTCGAGACCATAGGGGTAAAAAAAATCTCGGCGAATCAGTTTATGAAGTTTTGAGTCCCGCGTTTACGCGGCAGTTTTGGATTTTCAAGGCATTTGCCGCGTAAACGCGGGACTCAAAACTTTATGCGATTTACAAAACCGTCCTTTCGGGAATGAGTTTTCCCTCGTCGGGGCGTCGGCCTACGATCAGGAATTTCTGAAGCAGGGACAGCTTTTCATCGGGTTCTTTGGGAATCTCGACGTAGTCGATGACGACCCGTTCTTCTTCGGCGCAGATCTTGAAATAGCCGAGCCGGAAGGTGGGATAATAAATTCCCGGCAAAAGACCGAAGCGAACCGAAACGCGGCGCAGGATCTTCAGCCAGGTGCCGGTATTGACTATCGCCCGGCCTTCTTCCTCGACCAGAAAGGCGTCGTGCGTGTGGCCGAACAGGTAAACGCAAACGTCCGGTTCCGAGGCGAAAACCTCGCGTGCGCGCTGGAGATAGATGATGTTGGCCTCATCGTCGGTCGCCGACTTGAAAAGAGGAAAGACCTGCATCCGCTTGAGCGTTCCCAGAATGTCGCGGTAGATAAAATAAAGCGGAACGCCGACCACGAGGATAAAAAACCAGACCATCATACTGATCGTGATCGTCCAGCTTAAGATGTCGCCGAACAGACCGAGCCAGTTGATAAACGCGTTTTCGATCAGAATATTGACATCGAAAATGCCCAGAACCTTGAGCAGTTGACCGATCAGAGCGAAGACCGTGACGGTCAAAAGCAGGAGAAATGGCAACAACAGCCAGCGCAGAAAAAGATTCATCTCGTGGTAAAAATAATTTGAGATGAGCCAATCGGGGATCTGCCGGACATCGACCGAGCGAACGTCCTTGAGCCAGTTGCTCCGTCCGAAGACCGAGCGCCTGCTGGCGCCGCTGACAAGGCTTTCGGTCAGAAAATAACCGAGCGGCAATGAGTGCAGATTGCCGTAATCGGCCGCCGCATTGAACGGGTCGATCTGCTGACCGTGTTCGATCCAGATCTTCCGACTCCCGACCTGACGGATGAAAACCAGCGAAGTGTCGAGCGTGATGTTGAATTCGGCCAACCGGTCGATGTACCACGGATCGCAGGCCAGATCGTAATCGTGATTGCCGACCATCATCGTGATCTGGATGGACCGGCCCGTTTTTTTCATCTGCTTGAAAATGCGGGTGTGATGTTTGAGGATCTCTTCCAGTTGATCGCGGCCCTGAACCGAGGTCAACTCCCAGAAACCGAACGTGTCGCCGGCGATGATCAGTTCGGTTCGCTTGTCCCTTTTCTCGAACCGCCGGAGAAATTCGATGAACTCATCTTCGAAATCGCAGACCATCAACTGACCGTCGCCGCCGAAATGGAGATCGCTGACAAAGTAAAATTCCTCAGACATAAGTCGATTTTGGGTTTTGGATTTCGGATTTCGGATTTGGTCCAAACAATCACCGGTATTTCTTGATTCGAAACCTCAGTATAAAGAAAAGCGGCGAGGTTTCCAAAACAACCTCACCGCTTTACCTACCGCTTACCGCTTACGGCTCACCGCTCACTTTATCTCCAGTTCATAAGGCATAATGAGCATCGCTTTGCCCTGCTTCATCTGATCGAGGAGTTCGGCGTAGCGAAGGGCGCGGCGGGCGTCTTCTGGAAGGGTCTTGACCAGAGCCTCCTGCGCGGCCTCTTCTTTGGTCTGCATGTAACCGCCGCCGAAGATGGTTTCGAAAAGTGTGGGGGGTTTCGGCAGAGCCACACGGGAGACCTCGTTTTCGGCCGGGATCTGAGCCAGTTCCTTGGCCACGGCGATGGCTTTTTCGAGCCCGCCGAATTCGTCGATCAGGCCGTTCTCTTTGGCCTGCGTTCCGGTCCAGACGCGCCCCTGACCGAGATTGTTGACCTCTTCGGGCGACTTGTTGCGCCCCTGGGCGACCTTCGGAACGAAATCGTCGTAATAGATCTTGTTGGTCTGATCCTCCATCTTTTTGCGTTCTTCTTCGGTCCAGCTTTCGGTTTCGCGGAAAATGCCGGCGTTCTTGCCCTTGAGGATGTATTCGTTGGAAACGCCGAGCCAGTTGTAAAGTCCCTTAACGTTCGGCTTGCCCATGAAGACGCCGATCGATCCGGTGATGGTCGCGGGTTCGGCGACGATCTTGCTGGCGTTACACGAGATGTAATATCCGCCCGAAGCGGCGACGTCCGCCATCGAAACGACCACCGGTTTTTTCTTTTTGGCCTCTTCCAGAGCGTGCCACATCAGATCCGAAGCCAGCGCCGAACCGCCGGGCGAATCGACCCTGAGGACGATGGCTTTGATCGATTCATCGTCGGCCGCACCGTTGACGGCCTGAACGATCGTGTCGGAGCCGACCGTCTCGCCGCCGAAGGGGCTTTTCTGCGAACTGCCGATGTTGATCGCACCCGAGGCGTAAATGACGGCGATCCGTTGGCCGTTGTTGAGACCGAGCGAATCGGCCGGAATTTCCTTGTAAGCCGAATTGGAAACGATCCGAAGATCGTCTTCGGCCTTGTAATCGAGCCGCTTTTTCAACTCTTCATAAACCTGATCGCGATAAATCGCCCCGTCGACCAGCCCCTGCGCCTCGGCATCTTTGGCGTGATAGGGCGCGTTATCGATCAGCGCCTTGACGTCTTCGGGCGTTTTGTTGCGGGCCTCCGCGATGCCGTTGACCAGTCTTCCGTAGTATTCCTCGAGGATGGCGTTGATCACCTCGCGCTGTTCATCGGACATCTCCTTGCGGGTGTATTGATCGGGCGCGTTCTTGTATTTTCCGATCTTGATGAAATCGGGTTCGATGCCGAGTTTGTCGAGCGATCCGCGATAAAACATGGCGTTGGCCGCAAAACCGTTGACGTAGAGGTCGCCGCCCGGCGCGAGATAGATCTTTTCAGTGGCCGAAGCGATGTAATATTCCTTGTTCATACCGATCTCCATATAGGAATAGATCGGCTTGCCCGAGGTGCGAAAATCCTTGATGGCTTCGCGCAGTTCGTCGGCCTTGCCCCAGGCGATCTGCGGAAAACTGATGTCAAGCAAAACGGCGCCGATCCGCTTGTCGGCTTTGGCTTTGCGCAACTGGGTCAGCAGGCTGGTGAACGACTGCGGCTGGTTGATGCCGAAAACTCTGGCCATCGGATCGTCGGGTGAGTAATCGGGGAGTTCGCCGGAAACGTTCAGAATCAAGACGCTGTTTTCCGGCACGTTGGGCCGGCCGAGCGTTTCGGCCATCAGAGCGATGCCGATGACCGCGACCAAAACGGCGACCACGCAGATCCCGCCGAGGATGAGAAATACTTTTGCTGTTTTTGACATTTTCTTATACTTGCTCCAAAAAATTCTTTGTCTAATTCCGCGCTGATAATTGGCGAAAAATCTTCTGCTTTTACGTTAAAAAAGCCTGAAAAGTTTGTTTTTCTTAAAAACCCTGAAAGTCCGAGGGCGCTCCAAAAATCCCAAATCCCAGATCCGAAACCCGAAATCGAATCAGGGCTTCAAATCCTTTTTCAGAGCCTTGATGTTATCGGGTTTGGCAAACACCTCGGCCGAAACGGGCCGATTAAATTCGACCGATTGATAATTGACCCGGCTGATGTGCACGTCGTTCGTAAAATGATCGATGATAAAAGGCGTTTTGATCCCTTCGATGTCGATGAATTGGGCGAAACGGTCTTCTTCGAGTATCTCTTTCCCCTCGGGACCGACCCGTGAATAGACGGATTTCATCGGAATTCCTTCGTCGGAAAATTCGAATTCGACCGCAAAACCGTCATCAAATGCCAGCCGGACGACATCATTGCGACGGCCCAAACCGGCCTGACGGCGCCCGACATAGCTCAATTGCGCCTCTCGCCAGTTGCCCCGCAGAAAATTATCCAGATTGATGCGCATCGAACGCCTGAAATTACCGACCTGATCGGCCGATTGATCGCTCAGTTTTTCCACCGAGCCGTCAAAAAGCCAACCCGCATCTCCGTAATTCGACTGAACCGTTTTGACCCCGCGCTGTTTGAGCTCGGTGATCTCTCTGTCCGGATAGACGATGACGTCGGTAAACGATTGAAACGAAACATTGACCCCGTCGCGAATGATGCTGAACTTTCCGCGTCCGATCTGGGTTTTGACCCCGAGATATTTGGCTCCGCCGAGTTTTTCCACGGCGCGGCCAACGATCGCGCGGGCCTTGGCCAGATTCTCGGGATCGATCTTTTCGACCTCTTTTTCCGGCGGGCTGAAACTGTATTCGACCACCTGATAGACCGTAACGGGGCGTCCGTTCTTTTTCTCCGGCTCGAATTTGATCCGCCCGGCGGCCTCGACGGCCGCCGCGGTCAAACCTTCGGGCGCCGACTCGATCGGCGTGATCGCTCCGATCAGACCGCTGTCCAGAAACTCGACCCGCAACTTGACCGTCGCCTCCCGCTCACCGATCTGTTTTTGCAGATCGTCGGTCACAACCGGTTCGGGCCGAAAAGTAATATTGAGCGGTTTGTCCGCATTGTTGACGGTCGAACCGGGATTCCTCTTGGCCCGCGAACTCTGGGCGAAAGAAACCTGACCGACCATCAAAAGAATGAACAGAAAAAAGAGAAATTTTGTTAAGGACAATTTCATAAATATCTCCGCAAAATAAAGGGATTGAAGCAAGTTTAACATCAAAGCCTTTGATGCAGAAAGTTTTCGTTCGCGTTCGATGAGCCGCGCCGGAATTCCCCTTGCCTCAGGAAACTCTGCGGCCGACTATGTCAAAGGTGAATTTCAAAGTATGTTTGATCCGAACGAAACCGTGAAAAGCGTTGGTGGCGTTAACGTTGAATTTCTTGCGGTTGAGTTTGAATTCGCCCCGCGCCCGCATCGTGTCCCCTTCGAGGGTGACCCGGGCCGGAATGACGACCCGGCGCGTAACCCCGTGGAGGGTCATCTGTCCGCCGATCTTCACCTCCAGAAAACCATCTTTTAATTTTCCCTTGACGTCCGTGCTTTTGAAAGTGATCTCCGGATATTTGTCGGTTTCCAGCACGATCTCCTCCAATTCTTTGTTGATGATCTCTTTTTGCCTGGCCGTAAAGTCGGCGCCGGTTTCTTCGAGCGAAGCGGCCTTAATTTTCATTTCGAGCGAGGCCGGACTGGTCAGATCCGACGAAACCGTCGCTTCGCCGCCGAAATCGCGAACCGCGATGTGGTGGCTGTGCCCCTTGAACCACAGCAGGCCGCCGCGCCGTGCTTCGACCATAAACTTGCTGTTTGCCGGATCGATCCGGTAATGAACGGCCGCCGGGAAAACGGCTTTCCCGGTTTCTAAAGCGGCCATCGCCGGACGCCGGACGGTCAGCAGATCAGTGGCCCCCAACACAAATAACGCACATAAAACAAACATCTTCAACTTCATAATCTTTGCTCCCGAAATTTTGTGCTTTTTCGATAATTGCTCTTTTTCAAACAAAAAAGGCTTTGACGAAATTTTATCACCAAAGCCTTTGGAAGTTGATCTTTTCGTTGAAGTTGTTTTTTTAAACGTCCTTCTCTCGTAAATTCGGTTAATTCCAAATTCCTAAATCGAATTACGGTTTGAATTTGTAAACGAGAGTAAATTCCTGCGAAACCGCTTTTTTGCTTTTCTTGTGAACCGCCGGCTCAAATTCGATGTTCTCGGCCGCCGCGGCCGCCGCCCTATCAAACTCCTTCGGCATTACGCTGTTGACGCCGAGCACCTTGACCGATCCATCTGCATTGCAAAGAACCTTGACCATCACCTCGCCCTTGAGTTTTTCGGCCAGATGTTCCGGCGGATAGATCGGATCCGGCTGAGAGGTGATCTTCGGTTTGCTGACAGTCTTGTCGCGCTCGTCATAGACGGCCGCCACGACATAATTGAAATACATCTTAACGGCCACCGCATCATCGACCAGTTTGGCCGGCTTAAACCGCAAAAAACGCAAACCGTTCCGCACCGCTTCATCAACGCCGTGCGGCAAGCTTTCCGTGATGACGATGTCTTTGATCGAACCGTCCGCCTCGATCGTAAAATAAGCCTTGAGAGTGCCTTCCACTCCGTTTTTGCGGGCCGCATCCGGGAAGTTGATCTGCGGCGAACCGTAAAGTTCGGGCGCTTCCGTTATTCGCGCCGGTTCCAGTTGAAACAGATAATTGATAGAAATTTCCTGTGCCCCGGCAAATCCGGCGAATAGAAACATAAGAATCGGAACCGTAAAGAACAATAATATTCGTTTTTTTAATGAGAACATCTTTTTACTCCTGTTAAGTTTGTATGTGAAGGAAAAGGGAATTACTCGAATACCAAAATCAAAAAAACTCCAACAAATCATAATCGGTCGGAGCCTTTTCGAGCAAGATTTTTTCCGGAAAAATATTTAATTGAGGTTGAAAGAATCAACCGGTTTGACGACCACCTCTTCGTCTTCGGCATCAACCTTGAACTGGGTCGCGCTCTTCCAGGCGTTGGTGATCGGAAGCTTGACTTTCTGGTCGATGTGGCGTTTTAAGAATCGGGCGCCATAGGTGTGGCTGAAGCCGTTTTCCGTCAAAACATCGAGCGCCTTTTCGGTAACCTCGACGATCTTGCCCTGACGCTCCATCTGCTTTTTCAATTTGCCCAGATAGATCTCGGCGATGTCGCGCACCTCGTCCATGGTCAACGGCGAAAAGACGACGATCTCGTCGATCCGGTTGCGAAATTCGGGCGAAAAGCGGGTTTCGGCGGCTTTCAGAACGGCCGATTTGATCTCCTTCATCTCGCCGTGCGATTTCATCCCGAAACCGAGCGGCTTTTCGTATTTCTTGAAACTCTCCGAACCGAGGTTGCTGGTCATGATGATGATCGCGTCCGACAGATAAACCTTTTTGCCGCGACCGTCGGTCATCCAGCCCTCGTCAAAAGCCTGAAGGAACAGGTTCATCAGATAAGGCGAGGCTTTTTCGACCTCATCCAGAAGAAGAACCGTGTACGGATTTTCGCGCAGTTGCTCGGTCAAGATACCGCCGCGCTCCGAACCGACGATTCCCCTCGGCATACCGATCAGTTTTTCAATGCCGACCGTTCCGTCGCCGTATTCGCTCATATCGATGCGGATCATCTTTTCCTCATCGCCGAACATAAACTCGGCCACGGCTTTGGCCAATTCGGTCTTGCCGACGCCGGTCGGCCCGAGGAACAAAAGCACGCCGTCGGGTTTGTAATGATTTTCTTTCAGCGGGCCTTTGTTGAGCCGGAGACTCTGGGCGACGGCCCTGACGGCCTCCTTTTGTCCGACGACGCGACGGCCGAGCGCGTTTTCCATTTCGGCAAAACGGTCGGTCGTATCGCGGAAGATCATATCTTTCGGAATCCGTGATTCCTGCGAGATGACGTCGATGATATGTTCGGGTTTGACGACCAGAGAGGCCGGTTCGTTGATCTCGACCTTGACCGAAGCCGTATCGAGCCAGCCGATGGCCTTATCGGGCAAATGAAGATTGCGAATGTATTTCGGCGACATCTCCAGAGCAGTATTGATGGCTTCGTCGGAGATGGTTACGGAATAGTTCTTTTCCAACCGCGGGCGAATGCCGAGCAGGATCTCTTTGGTTTCATCGAGACTCGGTTCCGTCACTTTGACCAAGCGAAAACGACGGGCCAGAGCCTCGTCTTCGCCGATATATTCCTTGTATTCGGTCAGCGTGGTGGCTCCGATGATCCGCAGTTCGCCGCGGGCGAGAGCCGATTTGAACATGTTCCCGGCGTCCGAAGAGGTTCCCATCGCCGCCCCGGCGCCGATGATCGTATGGGCTTCATCGATAAATAAAATGATGTTGTCCTTTTCCTTGACCTCGTCGATGATGCCTTTGATCCGCTCTTCGAACATACCGCGCAGCATCGTGCCGGCGACCAGTCCGCCCATCTGCAATTGAACGATGTGCGAATTTCGCAAACGGACCGGAACCTTATCGGGTTCCAGTTCGATCAATCGCGCCAGACCTTCGACAACGGCCGTTTTTCCGACGCCGGGTTCGCCGACCAGCATCGGCGAATTGGACCTTTCGCGGTGCGATAAGATCTCGATCATCTGCCTGATCTCCTGTTCGCGGCCGATGGTCGGAGGCAATTTATCCTGCCGGGCCAGTTTATTAAGAGAAACTCCGAAATGTTTTAAGTAAGACGGAAGGGCGAATTTCTTGCGGGCTTTTTCTTCTTCTCTCTCACGTTTTTTGATGATCGTCCGGGCGGTTTGCGCCAGATCTTCGGAAGGCACGCCGAGGTTCTGCAAAAGGTCGTTCAGGAGACTTCGTTCGTCGTTGGAAAGCACATAGAAAATATCACTGCTCTCGATCACCCGTCGTCCCTGCGAACGGGCCCGATCCATCGAACGTTTGAAAAGGTCGGTCGTTTCCGGAGCTATGCGAAACCCTTTGCCGGTGTGTTGCCGGCTATTCTCCATCCGTTTTTCGATCAGGAGTTTCACCGAACGCGGGTCAACCGACAGGTCGCGCATGGTCGAATTGAAGAGGTCATCTTCTTCCTGCACGATGGCGTGGAGGATATGTTCGACCGCCACGTAATTCTGGTCGCGCTTTTTCGATTCGTCGAGGGCCGTCTCCAAAACCCGTCTGCCGCTTTCGCTGAATTTATCCTTATATGCGTCTATATCTGCCATAAAATATCTCTCTAGAAACTATCAACTCCCGAACCTTATGATGCCGCCTGGCAGAAAATTTCTGCCTCTGTTAGATAATACCATTTGAAAAAGGTCGGGAAAAGTAAAATTTAAAATCTTTTCCCAAGTTAAATTATCGGTCCGGAATTGCTATTGCCCGACCTCGGCGTGAAGCATTGTGAAATCACCGCCGCTCTTTTCCCGTTTGGCGTAAGCCGTCTCAAATCTGATTCCCGATGATTCGCCCGACCATTTTTCCGACAACGATTCGCCTTTGACCTTTTTCATTCCGGAGATGTCAATCTTAAAAACCTCCAAAAGCGCTTCTTTGGAAGATTTCCGGGGCGTTCCCAAAAGAAGGTTAAAGCGTTTGGCCCGGTCTCTGTAAAATCTGACCGACAATCCCTTGGGATGTCCGGCAACACGATAGAGACGATATTCGCCCGGCATAATTGCCGGATTATCGGTGATCTCGGTGATCTTTTCCGGCGGCCCGAAAATGGCGTCGAATTCCGCCGCCGATTTGTCGGCCAAGCGCGGCACATCGACAAAATCCGGGGCTTTCGGCTTTTGCCTTTCCGTTTTTTCCGTTTGGGGTGCGTCTTTCGGCGTTTCCCGTGCGACCGGTTGACCGGTGTCGGGAGCCGAATTTTGACAACCCGAAGAAAATAAAATCAGCCCGAGGCTGATCAATGCAATGCCGAATTTTAATGCTTGTTTCGTCAAATTTTCGGTTTCCTCATTAAAAAAACTCACTTCCAGTCAAACAGATTTCCGATCGTCTCCTTGGCTCCCTCCCGGCCCGTCAGTTCGAGCGAAACGAGATCATTTCCCGCTTCGATCTTCAACTTGAAGTCAAGAAACGGACAGCATTTTCTCTCCAGATTGATGACTTCGACCAGTTCCCGCAAAACCGCATCATCGGCCGGAAAACTGAAACTGAAACCGTTTTCCAATTCGTCGCGACCGGACAGGTGGTCTCCGATCCTGGCCAAAATCCCGGAACGGCGTTCTTGCAGTTCCGGGTCGGTCAAGGTGCAAATGATCGGGATTTTCCTTGTCATAAAATCCTTCTATTCGGCCCCCGCCTGCTGTTGCATGGCTTTGCCGACCTGCACGCGGGCCGGGCGCAAAAGACGGTCGCCGAAGGTGTAACCGCGCGAATATTCGGCCGTGATGATTTCGTCCTGATCGGCTTCGACCGGGATCATATCGACCGCTTCGTGGAGTTCGGGATCAAACTTCGCCCCGACCGAGACGATCGGTTGGACGCCGACGCTCATCAATGCCTGTTCGAACGAACGGGCCGTTCCCTTGACGCCGTCGAGCAGATGCTCGAAAGAAGAATCCTTTTCGCTGGCGTGGATGGCCAGATTGAGATTGTCGAGGACCGGCAACAGGGTCGTCAAAAAATTGAACTGTCCCTGCTGGGCCCGCTGTTCGAGCGTCTTCATCAAACGGGTGCGCATCTCGGCGGTTTCGCGTTCGAGATTGCCTTTCGCTTCGTCGAACCGTTTTTGAACGTCGATCAGTTTGGTCTCGGCCACCTCACAGCGCGCTCGGGCCGCGTTCAGTTCGTTCTCCAGTCTGATCAGTTCCGGCGATTTGACCTTTTCCTTCGGTTCGTCGCGAACATCGACATGTATCCTTTCGCCTTCTTCGTTAAAGCGTCTTTTATCCTTGACGGTGAAATCCTCCGCCTCTTCTTCAATAATTTCTTCCGGGTTAAAATCTTTTTCGTTCATTTCCTTTTTTTTGTTAAACCAACTCATAAATTTTGATAAATGAAAATTCGCTAAAAACCTAGTCTAGCAAACCCTTTATCACAAGGGAACCGACCGGAAAGACATAGACAACGCAGATCCGTTTCCGGTTTTTCGCGTTCTCGATGTCTTACTCCGGTGAAATATCTCACGCTGAAGCAGTTGCCGTTTCGGGCGTGAACTTCATCTCATCACCTTCGGCGGAGACCCTGACGGTTTGCCCCGGCGAGATCTCTCCGTTGAGAAGTTTCATGGCCAGCGGATTCTGGATCAGCGTCTGAATCGCCCGCTTTAAGGGCCGGGCGCCGAAATTCGGATCGTAGCCTTCTTTGACCAGCAGTTCGCGAGCCGTTTCGTCGAGCGTGATCTTGATGTCTTTTTCCTTCAAAAGACCGCGCAGACGCTTGAGCTGAACGTCGATGATCTTGGCGATCTCTTCGCGCGAAAGCTGGCTGAAAACGACAATGTCGTCGATCCGGTTCAAGAATTCCGGCTTGAAGTGATTCCTGAGAACATCCAAAACCATCTCCTGCACCGGAGTATCGACCAGTTGAGCCGATTGGATCTCGCGCGATCCCAAGTTGCTCGTCATGATCAGAACGGTGTTTTTGAAATCGACCGTTCGACCTTTGGAATCGGTCAGACGACCTTCGTCAAGGATCTGCAACAGAATGTTGAAAACATCCGGGTGCGCTTTTTCGATCTCATCGAACAGGATGACCGAATAAGGGCGACGGCGAACGGCTTCGGTCAGTTGGCCGCCTTCTTCGTAACCGATGTATCCGGGCGGCGCTCCGATCATTCGCGCGACCGCGTGTTTTTCCATGTATTCCGACATATCGAGCCGGATCATCGAGCGTTCGTCGTCGAACAGGAATTCGGCCAGAGCGCGGGCCGTTTCGGTCTTTCCGACGCCGGTCGGGCCCAAAAAGATGAACGAGCCGACCGGACGGTTCGGGTCCTGCAGACCGGCGCGCGAACGCCGGACCGCATTGGCGACCGCCTCCAAAGCCTCATCCTGACCGATCACCCGCTGACGCAGACGGTCTTCCATCTTGACCAGTTTCTGCATCTCGCCTTCGAGCATTTTGGAAACCGGCACGCCGGTCCATTTGGCGACCACCTCGGCGACGTCCTCTTCGTCAACCTCTTCTTTGAGCATGACGCCGTCGCCCTGGAGTTCCGAAAGCCGCGTCTGTTCTTCTTCGAGCTGTTTTTCCAGTTCCGGGATCCGGCCGTACTGCAACTCGGCCGCTTTGTTCAGATCACCCGCCTGACGAGCCTGCTCCAGTTTGAGTTTGGCGTCTTCGAGTTCTTCTTTGGCCGAACGCATTTTGTCGATCTCTTCTTTTTCCGACTGCCATTTGGCCTTCATCGCCGAAGATTTCTCCCTCAGATCGGCGATCCGTTTTTCGATGTCGGCCAGGCGTTCCTTGGATCTTTCGTCAACTTCGCGTCCGAGAGCCTGTTTTTCGATCTCGAGTTGCATGATCTCGCGTTCGAGTTCGTCGATCTCCTGCGGCAAGGAATCGATTTCGATCCTCAGACGCGAGGCGGCTTCGTCGATCAGATCGATGGCCTTGTCGGGCAGGAATCTGTCAGAGATATAGCGGTTGGAAAGAGTCGCGGCGGCGACGATGGCCGAATCCTTGATCCGGACGCCGTGATGAACCTCGTACTTTTCCTTGAGACCGCGCAAAATGGAGATCGTGTCCTCAACCGACGGTTCGGCGACGTAAACCTGCTGGAACCGTCGTTCGAGCGCGGCGTCTTTTTCGATGTATTTCTTGTATTCGTTGAGCGTCGTCGCGCCGACCGCCTTCAAGGTTCCGCGGGCCAGAGCGGGTTTGAGCATATTCGAAGCGTCGATCGCTCCCTCGCCGGCCCCCGCGCCAACCAGCGTATGCAGTTCATCGATAAAAAGAATGATCTGCCCGTTGGAATTTTCGATCTCTTTGAGGACGGCCTTCAGACGATCCTCAAATTCTCCGCGATATTTCGCTCCGGCCAGCATCGCGCCCAGATCGAGGGCTACGAGCCGTTTGTTCTTCAAGGTTTCGGGAACGTCGCCCGAAACGATCCTTTGCGCCAGTCCTTCGACGATGGCCGTTTTACCGACGCCCGGTTCGCCGATCAGAACCGGATTGTTCTTGCGCCGCCGCGAGAGGATCTGGATGGCGCGGCGAATCTCGTCGTCGCGGCCGATGACCGGATCGAGTTTGCCCTTGCGGGCCAGATCGGTCAGATCCTGAGCGTATTTTTCGAGCGCCTGAAAGTTCTCCTCGGCGTTCTGATCGGTGATCCGCGACCCCCCGCGCATCTGTTCGACGACCTTCAGGAGATCGTCTTTGGTAACCCCGTTGGAACGCAGGATGCGCCCCGCATCACCGTCTTTTTCGGCGGCGATCGTCATCAGCAGATGTTCGGTCGAAATATATTCGTCGCGCATCGCCTCGGCCTCTTTCTGAGCCTCCTGAAAAATGGTGTTGATCCGCGAACTGAAATATTGCTGACCGCCCGAGACCTTGGGAAATTTTTCGATGGCCGCCTCGATCTCGCTCGAAATGGCCGCCACATTGGCGCCGATCTTGCCCAGGATCGGGCGGACGACGCCCTCTTTTTGCTGAAACATCGCCGACAGAAGATGTTCGGGTTCGACCTGTTGGTTCTGATTTTTTTCGGCCACGCCGATGGCTTCCTGAACGGCTTCCTGTCCGCGAATTGTAAATCTGTCAAATCTCATTTTTTTTCACCACAAAGACACGAATGACACGAAGGCTTTTTTCGAATCGCTTCAACGGCCTTCGTGTCTTGAATTATCAAGCAGATAAAGCGAATTTTGAATTACCAACTGCTCACCGCCCACTGCTCACTGCTCACCGCCTAGGCATTGGCATTTTCAGCCTTGGCTTCGATCGTTCTGGCTTCCGCCTCGTCGCCCGAAACCTCGATCTTGCGCGCTTTGGCCTCTTCCTTCTTGGGCAGATTGACCGTTAAGATGCCGTTCTTGAATTCGGCTTTGATGTCTTCGGTCGAAACCGTTCGCGGCAGATTGAACGACCGGGTGAACGAGCCGTAAGCTCTTTCGACGCGATGGTAATTATCGCCTTCATCCTTTTTCTCGAAACGTCTTTCGCCTCTTAAGGTGATGACGTTGTTCTCGATCGACAGTTCGAAATCCTCGCGTTTCATTCCCGGGAGTTCGGCTTCGAGTACGATCTGGTTTTCGCTTTCATAAATATCGACGCTCGGCGACCAGCCGGTCGACATTTCCTCCTGATTGGAAAGCCGCGGGAAACCCGCACTGAAAAGCCTGTTCATTTCATCCTGCAAACTTCTTAAATCACGAAAAGGATCATACTTAATAATATTCATAATCATTTATCTCCTAAAAACACTCAGAAATTAATGACTAAGATGTTTGAATTGCTTAGTCCGCTATAATAATAAAACCTGAGTGTATTACTGTCAAGTCTCCAACGAAAAAATATTTCCAACCTTATCAGGGCGCTTTTTTTACTTTTTTAGATGACATAATCCTTTTGAAAAGGTTATATTTACCGCACGTCTTTTCATAATTTATAAAACACAATGCGCTTTCTGTCGGATTATAAAACATGGTTTCCGTTTGTTTTCCTTTTGACCGGTCTGGTTCCCATTTGTCTCTGGCATTTTTGGAACAAAAAGCTGATCTTGCCCGAAGCTTATAAAGCGGTCCGGGATCTTTTGCGGAAAGTTAACTCCGGTAATATTTGGATGTTGTTAATTCCCATAATCGCTTCGGGGTTTTATCTGCCAATATCTTTAATCTTCTTGGCTAACTACGACAGTACAAATCTTTTCTACCCGATTCTCGGAGCGTCTGTTTGGATCATTCTGGCTCAAGGCATTTTTCGAAACCGCCGGACTTTATCAGGGGCGGGAGTGCCGGCTTATTTTGTCAGGGCGGAATTTGACAAGGAGATCTTCTTACTCATCTGGTTCGGATTTTTTTTACTTTTTTTATATTTGCGCCCCTTTTAAACGTCGCCGCTCATGGCAGGTGATTTTAACGGCCTATGAAAATTTTTCGCGAAATTCTGTCTCCGCTGATCGCCGTCGCGGCCGCTTTTATCGTCGGCGGACTGATCGTTCTGCTGATCGGAGACAACCCGTTCACGACGTTTTATCTGCTGATCGCTCATTCGTTCGGATCCTTGAACGACTTCGGCTATATGCTCTTTATCGCCACGCCGCTGATCTTTACCGGTCTGGCCGTGGCGGTCGCCTTTCGCTGTGGTTTGCTGAACATCGGCGCCGAGGGCCAGCTCTATGTGGCCGCCTTCGCCACCGCCTGGGTCGGCATCAAGTTCGGCGGGACGGTCGTCAAGATCGCCGGAAACGATGTCAACTGGTCGTGGGTCAGTCTGCCCGCCTTTCTGCTGATCCCGCTGTGTCTTTTGACGGCCATCGCGGTCGGCGGTTTGTGGGGCGCGATCCCCGGATTTCTGAAGGCCAAATTCGGCTCGCACGAGGTGATCAACACGATCATGCTCAATTTCATAGCCATCGCTCTGGTCAGCTATTTCACGCAGTATCATTACAAGGTTCCGGGCGACCCGATATTGCAGACCGCCCCGATCGGCGAGGCGGCTCATATCCCGCGGATCAGCCAGTTCGTTCCCGGCATGGACGATTTCGTCCCCCTGAGCGTCGCTTTTCTGATCGCCGTTCTGGCCTGCGTTCTGGTTTACATCTTTTTGTGGAAGACCAAATGGGGCTACGAACTGAGGGCCGTCGGCGAAAATCCGAGCGCGGCCGAATACGGCGGAATCTCGCCGAACAAGCAGATCATCATCGCCATGACCATCTCGGGCGCGCTGGCCGGGATGGTCGCCATCGGCGAAGTGATGGGCTATCGCTACAATTATTACGACGGCTTTTCGGCCGGCTGGGGTTTTACCGGGATCGCCGTCGCATTGCTCGGCCGCAATCATCCGCTCGGCGTTTTTATCGCCGCGCTCTTTTTCGCCGTCCTGACGCGGGGCGGAATTTTCGTTGACGCTTTTACGCAATATGTTTCCAAGGAGTTGGTCGAGGTCCTTCAGGCCATCGTCATTTTGTTTGTGGCTTCATTGCAGAGGTATTCAAAGTGAAAAAGTTTAAAGGTGAAAAGGTTTAAAAGTTTGGTTGGGCGAAATTGAGTTTTATATAGATAAATCTGAGACATTTAATTTACAGGTGAAAAATGGGAGATCAAACATTTTGCAGATTTTTTGGATGACCGAAAGAATAACTTTTTCGCATTTTCACCTTTAAACTTTTTCACCTTACTTGAACGAGATTATGAACGAAATTTTCACATTCGCGCTTTTGTTCGCCACCATCCGGTTCGCCACGCCTTTGATCTTTGCGGCGCTCGGCGGATTGTTTTCCGAAAGGTCGGGCGTCATTAACATCGCGCTCGAAGGATTGATGCTGGCCGGGGCTTTTACGGCGGCCGTTGTAACTTACGAGGTGCATAACCCCTTCATCGGAATGTTCTGCGGAATCCTCGCCGGAGCGGCGCTGGCCTTAATTTTCGCCGTCGCCTGCATCAAGTTCGAGGCCGATCAGGTGGTCGCCGGTTTCGGAATAAATATCCTGATGCTCGGTCTTCCGGCATTGATCAGCGCGGCACTTTACGATTCGGCCGGTTCGACCGAACAGATCTCGAAAGATTTCCAACTGCCGCAACTTTTCAACATCAATTTCGCTTCATATCTGGCCTTCGCGCTGGTCCCGATCTGCTGGTACGTCCTTTATAAAACGCCTTTCGGTTTGCGCCTTCGGGCCACCGGCGAAAATCCGGAAGCGGCCGATGCGGCCGGCGTCAAAGTCATCCGGATGCGTTACATCGCGGTCGTCCTTTCGGGCGTTTTGGCCGCCGCCGGCGGGGCTTACCTGTCGACCGGACAATCTTCGCTCTTTACCCGCAGTATGACGGCCGGACGCGGATTTATCGCTCTGGCCGCATTGATCCTGGCCAAATGGCGGCCCGTTCCGGTTCTGCTGGCCTGTCTGTTTTTCGGCTTTACCGAAGCGCTGACGATCCCGCTGGCGACCGTGGAACTCTTCGGCGAGAAAATTCCCGTTCAGTTCGTTCAGATCATCCCCTATGTTCTGACGATCATCGTGCTGGCCGGATTCATCGGTCGGTCGCGCGCTCCGAAGGCCCTGGGCATTCCGTACCGCAAAGAAAACTAGTTTCTTCAAATGGAAAATGGATAGCGGATAACGGATAATCAGAAACCTGAGGACGATCTTTAATTTTCAGAGTTTTCACCACCTATTGGATATGAGCTACGAAAAAGCAGTTGAAACAGCCGAATTTATTCGATCAAAATACGCCGGAGATTTGCGCGTCGCGCTCGTTTTGGGGAGCGGCCTCGGAGCTTTCGCCGAAGAGTTGGAAAACGCGGTCAGGATTCCTTACGAAGAGGTTCCGCATTTTCAGCGATCAACCGTCGAAGGCCACGCCGGGCGCTTGGTCCTCGGAGAGGTGAGCGGAGTTCCGGTTGTCATTCAGCAGGGTCGTTTTCACTATTACGAAGGCTACGAGATGTCGAAGGTCATCTTTCCGGTTCGGGTTTTCGGGATTCTGGGAGTCAAATCTCTGATTCTGACCAACGCGGCGGGAAGCGTCAACACCGATTACAAACAGGGAAAACTGATGCTCATCCGCGACCACATCAATCTGATGGGCGTCAACCCGTTGCGCGGCGAACACGATGACCGGTTCGGAGAGCGGTTTCCCGATATGACCGAGATCTATTCGCTCAGGTATCAGGAGATCGCCATCGCCGCCGCCAAAGAGATGGCCGCGGAGCACGCAGCGCAAGAGCAACAGCGAACGGGCAAAGAGGTGCGGCCGAAAAGGCTTTTGCGGCGCGGCGTCTATTGCGGTTTGTCGGGGCCGAGCTACGAGACTCCGGCCGAGATCCGCATGCTCCGTCTGCTCGGCGCCGATGCCGTCGGAATGTCAACCGTTCCGGAATCGATCGCCGCCAGGCAGATCGGGATCAAGGTTCTGGGCATCTCCTGCATCACCAACATGGCCGCGGGCATCAGCGATGAATCGATCAATCACGAAGAAGTGATGGAAACGGGCGCCAAAGTCGCCGGCACTTTCAAGGAACTTTTGAGGAGGATAATTCCACGGTTAGGTGATGGGTAATAGGTGGTGGGTGATGGGAATTAATTCACGCATAATGCGTTACGCAATACGATAAAACCTATCACCCATCACTTATCACCTATCACGAAAAAAAACTATGATTATCGGCATTTGCGGCGGAACTGGTTCCGGAAAAACTACCATCGCGCGGAAGATCATCGAATCGGTCGGGATAGAAAGCGTTATCCTGATCGAACAGGATTCCTATTATCGCAATCTCGAAGATATGCCGCTCGACGAACGCCATCAGGCCAATTTCGATCATCCGGATGCGATCGACAGCGATCTGATGATGAATCATATCAAACGCCTCAAGGGCGGCCAGCCGGTCGAGATGCCGGTCTACGATTTCGCCACCCATACACGCAAACCCGAAACCGAACATCTGGTTTCGAAACCGGTGGTTCTGGTCGAAGGAATTCTGATCTTCGCCGAACCGCGGATCATGGAACTGCTGGACATACGGGTTTTTGTGGACACACCGGACGACATTCGCTTCATCAGAAGATTGAAGCGCGATGTGGCCGAACGCGGGCGAACGGTCGAATCGGTCATCGAACAATATTACGCCACGGTGCGCCCGATGCATTTCGAATTCGTCGAACCCTCGAAACGCCGGGCCGACATCATCATCCCGGAGGGCGGCAACTGCGACATCGGCATCGAACTCCTTTGCGGCAAGATCCGCGAAGAGGTCAGTCGGCACTGGTCGGCGGGAAGCGGGCAGTGAATCGATTTTGGATTTTGGATTTCGGATTTTGGATTTGTTTTTTGAATGATAGAACAAGAGTTTAGTGAAGATACGAAAGAGTTGATCAAGGCGGCGAGGGATGTGCGCGAAAGAGCGTACGCTCCGTTTTCGAATTTTAAGGTCGGGGCGGCGGTCCGGACCAAAGGCGGAAAGATCTACACCGGCTGCAACGTCGAATCGGCCAGTTACGGGCTGACGGTCTGCGCCGAACGGGTCGCCATCTGGAAGGCAGTTTCCGAGGGCGAAAAAGTATTCACCCACGTCGCGGTCGTCGCCGACACGCACGAATTGACGCCGCCGTGCGGAGTCTGCCGCCAGATCATCTGGGAATTCTGCGGCGATATTCCGATCACCTTTTCGAATCTCGACGGCCGGGTCGAAACCGTCCCGATGAAAGAATTACTGCCGAGGGCGTTCGATACCAAGTTTTTGAAGTGATGATTTTCGCCTTTGTGGTCGATCCTTCCTTTCGCGTAAAGTAGTCCAATGAGCGATTTCGAAGAAAAAATAGCAAACCTTGATCTGAGCCTTTTCGAGAAGATCAAGAGTCAGTCGGTCGATGAGGATAAAAGATCTCTGCTGGCCTGTCAGTTTGCGGTGCGGGATCTAAGGCCGGATTACAATTATCTGGAGATCGGTTCTTATTTGGGCGGCAGTATTCAGCCTCATCTGCTCGATGAGCGGTGCGCGCGGATCCATTCGATCGACAAACGCCCTCTTCATCAGCCCGACGAACGCGGGGTCGATTACACTTATCTCAACAATTCGACCGAAAGAATGCTCGAACTCCTCAAAGAGGTCGCGCCGGACAAAATGGACAAGATCAAAACCATCGACGGCGACACGGGCGAAATCGGTCCCGATGAGATCACGGATAAGATTCAGCTTTGTTTTATCGACGGCGAACATACCGACGGGGCCGCACTCAGAGACTTCAAATTCTGTCTCGATGTTCTGGACGAAAACGGCGCGATCCTTTTTCACGATGCGGTCATCACCTACAACGGCATCGCCGACTGCATCGAGTTTCTCAAAAGCAAAAACGTAACTTTTCGCGCCTACAATCTGCCCGCGATCGTTTTTGCGATCGAGATCGGCGATTTCCCCCTGCACCGGAGTCCGCCCGTTCTGGAGCGTCTTTTAAATAATCACGTCGGTTATCTTTATTCACTGCAATACAACGATTATTACCGGCAGTTCGCCAACAAAACCCCGTTCCGGATGTATCGCAAACTGATCACCAAATGGAAGGGTTTGAATAAGTTTGAATGAATTGGTTAATGGTTGATGGTTAATTGTTAATTGATGTTTTGAAATTAACCGAATTAGTGTTTCTGAAACCGAATCTTCTTTCGCAATCAACAATTAACCGCCTTAAAAATATGAAAAAGCTAACAATCATTCTCAGTTTTCTCGTTCTACTCCTGCCGAACCCGGTCGCGGCCCAGCGAAAAACGGCCGATCTGGTCATTCGCGGCGGGACGGTCGTGACGATGGACGCCGGAAAACGGCTGATCGAAAACGGCGGCATCGCCGTTCAGGACGGAAAGATCGTCGCCGTCGGGACCGACGATGAGATCAATCGGCAATTCGCCGCCAGAGAAACCGTTTTCGCCGAAGGCAAGGTGATCATTCCGGGATTGATCAACACCCATACGCACGTTCCGATGACCCTTTTTCGAGGCATCGCCGACGATCTCGATCTGCAGGAATGGCTGACCAAATACATCTTTCCCGCCGAAGCCAAAAACGTGACCGAAGATTTCGTCCGCGTCGGCACCAGGCTCGGGCTGGCGGAGATGATCCGCGGCGGGACGACCACCTATTGCGACATGTATTATTTCGAGGACGCCATCGCCGACGAGACCGAAAAGGCCGGGATGCGCGGCGTTCTCGGGGAAACGATCATAGACTTTCCCGTGCCGGACAACAAAACCTGGCCCGAGGCTCTGAGTTACGCCGAAAAATTCGTCAAAAAATGGCAGGGCAATCCTTTGATCGTCCCGGCCATCGCCCCGCACGCGCCCTACACCGTTTCGGAAGAACATCTGAAAGAAGCGCGCGCCTTATCCGATAAACTCGATGCGCCGCTGGTCATGCATCTGGCCGAAGCGCAGAGCGAAACCGATTTCGTCATGCAGAACAAAGGGATGCGTTCGATCGAATACGTGGACAAGATCGGATTCCTGAGCGACAAGTTGATCGCCGCTCACGTCATTCAGGCTGACGAGAAAGAACTGGAAATTTTGAAGAAACACAACGTCGGAATCGCGCACAATCCGCAGTCGAACATGAAACTGGCGGCCGGCGTCGCGCCCGTCCCGTTGATGCTTCGGATGGATCTGCCGGTCGGTCTCGGAACCGACGGTGCGGCCTCTAACAACGATCTCAGCCTCTGGGAAGAGATGGACACGGCCGCCAAACTGCACAAGGTTTTCTCCGGCGACCCGAAGGTCGTCTCGGCCGAGCAAGCTTTCGAGATGGCAACTTTGCGGGGCGCGCGGGCGCTTCATCTGGAAAAGTTGATCGGTTCGATCGAAACCGGAAAACTGGCCGACATCGTCATCGTCGATTTCGACTCCCTGCACCAAACGCCCTTTTTTAACGTCTATTCGCACCTGGTTTACGCGACCAAATCCGACGACGTTCGCCACGTGATCATCAACGGCAAAATCATTATGCGCGATAAACACTTGAAAACTTTAAATGAAAGCGTTATAAAAAGAGACGCAAACGCATATCGCAAGAAAATCATCAATAGTTTATCGAATCCATAAGCAGGTTTTATAAGAAGCTTGCTTAAAACAGCTTTTTTGAGCATAATAAACGGATTATTTTGAGCAAAAGTGAACCTTTGCGGGGTTTTCGCTTTAGATTGTTAATATTGAAAATTGTGAGAGGTAACTGAAAAATGCCGCTAAAAATCAAAACCATTTCCGCGACGCTTTTATCTGTTTTTATCTTTGCCATCGCGGGATCGGCACAGACCATTACGCCGGCCAACGGTCCTTCAACCGCCGAGGTCATGCGCGAACGCATCGCCAAGGCCAAGGCCTATATAGTCGTCAAAAATTACAACGCGGCCATTTACGAACTGGAAAACATCAAACGCGAAAGCGCCGATCCGACCCTTGACAGCGTGATCAACGTCCTTTTGATGAACAGTTTTCTCGAACAGGGCGATTACAAACGCGCCCAGCAATTTCTGAACGACCTGTCAAAAGAACAGCAAGCCAACAAACCGAACTCGGCGGCCAATTATTTCGCCGTTGCCGCACAGGTCATCAAAAGCGCCCGAACCCAGCTCGACCGGTATCATTCGATGGGTTTGAACGTGTCCGACCGGACCCTGCCGGAAGCGGCCGCGGCCGATGTCGAGAGGATGCGGACGACGCTCGAACTGGTCGTCGAACAATCAAAAGAACTCGGCAAGGATAAACGATATATGGACACGGCGATCGCCCTTCTGGAAGGAGCGACCAGTGCGCGCGGAAATCTGGCCAAAGACGATTACGACGCCAACCGCTGGCGGATGGAGGTCAGCGACGCCCGCGAAGAACTGGCCAATTCGAGAAGCACGATCATCAATGCGGTCAACATGCCCCCGGCCGAAGGCAATAATACCGTGGCGGCCAATCTGCCGGCCGAACCCAAAACCGAACAGACTCCTTCGATTCTGCTTCCGGTCGCCAAAGAAAATCCTTCCGTCCAGCGCAAACAATCCGAACAGCCGGCCGTCAACAAACCCTCAAATGAGACAGTTGCCAAATTAGATAAACCGATCGAAAAGACCGAAAAACAGGTTGAAAAACCGGCGGCCGATCCGCCGAAAGAAGAGGCCAAAAAGGATGACGACGATTCGAACGAATCATCGGCTCAAAAAAGAAATCGTCTGGTCGTTCGATCGGCCCCCAAGACCGACACACCCGCCGAAGAGAAAAAGTCCGATCCGGAAACCGTCGCTCAGAAGAGCGATTTACCGAAGGACAATTCTCCTTTGGAGGTCGGGCCCCTGATCGGATACGCGACCAAAAGAACAAACCCGGTTTATCCCTCGATAGCGCGAAGCATGCGGATGACCGGAGTGGTCAAGGTCGAAATCCTGCTGGATGAAGAAGGCAAAGTCGCCGAGGTGCAGAATGTCGACGGGCCGACCATGCTTCAGAATGCCGCTCAGGACGCTATCTTGAAATGGAAGTTCCGTCCTTTCAAACGCGACGGCGAACCGGTCAAGGCAGTCGGCTTCGTCAGCTTTAACTTCAGTTTGTAACAATAATTTCTTTATCCTTGACAAAAATTCGCGTGGCGGTCCTTTTTTAGAAAAAAGGACCGCCATCTTTTTTTTCGGTCGCCAAACCGGCTCTGAAGAATCTTCTCTTTATTAAAAATCGGGCAAAAAACTAACCGAATCCTGAACCGACTTGCCGAACGCCCCTTGTTTCAATTTGGTTAAAATGAATTCAGCCGATCCGTAAATCGGTCAATCTGACCGATTTACGGATCTCCTTCCGATCTTCAAATCCAACGGAGTTTTTTCATTTAACCCAACATTTCAGGCAATTTACGGAGAATTTTTCCGAATTGGCACGGGCTTTGCACTCACCGATTAACGCGCCTCGGGCGACAATCCGACTTTTGGAGGGAATTATGAAACCGATCGCAAGAAAAAATGACTTAGAAATAAAGGAAGATACAGGAGAACTATTCATCCGCGATCTGCGCAACTCCAAGGCCATTTGCCTGAATCCGACTTCGGCCTATGTCTGGCAAAAATGCGACGGCCGGAAAGATACCGACGAGATCGCCAAAGAGATGCAGGAAGAACTCGGCGTTCCCGTCAGCGAAGACCTCGTCTCACTTGCTCTCGACCGTTTATCCTCAGCACGTCTTTTAGAATTCAATCCGCAATTTGCGTGATTCGGGTTTTAACTGACTTTGATTTACCTGACCGATCGGGCAATCATCTTCATGATCTGCCATCTTTGCCCCGAGCAAACTGATTGCCCGATTGAAAAATTACCCTCACGGGTAAAATCCTCACTCACCCCCTTCTCGTTGACCCGCTCCCACATTTCGTAAATTTCGCCTTTTATTTCTTTGACTTTCCTCAAGGGTGCAATTATCCTTTTAGTTTTCTTCCGGATGAAAAAGCACTCTGACGAAATTCCGCCAAACGTAAATTTACCCATCGGCATTTTTGATTCCGGCGTGGGAGGCCTGACCGTTTACCGGGCCCTGCACGAATCGCTTCCAAATGAGCGCTTCATTTATCTGGGCGACACGGCCCGCGTGCCTTACGGAACCAAATCTCTGACCACGGTCGAACGCTACGCCATCGAAAACTCTCTTTTTCTGGCTTCGCGCGGAATCAAACTGCTGGTCGTCGCCTGCAACACGGCCTCGGCCCTGGCTCTGCCGGCCATCCGCCGGGCGGTCGGGCTCGATGTGGTCGGCGTCATCGGTCCCGGCGCCCGCAAGGCCGTCGAAGTTACCAAACATAAGAAAAAGACAAGAATCGGCGTCATCGCCACCGAAGCGACCATTGAGAGCCGGGCCTATTCGGATGCGATCCGAAGATCGAGCGATTCGGCCGAGATCGTTGAAACGGCCTGCCCTTTGTTCGTTCCTCTGGCCGAAGAAAACTGGGTTCGGGAACCGGAAACCGTTTCGATCGCCCGGCGATACCTGCAAAAAATAGTCGATAACAAGGTGGACGCGCTCGTTTTGGGATGCACTCATTACCCGATCCTGCGCGAGATCATCGGACAAATCGTCGGAGAAAATGTTAAGCTGATAGATTCCGGCGAAGCGACGGCCGAAGAGGTCAAAGAGCTTTTGAAGGAAAAAGGTCTGGCCAACGCCGATCCGCCGAAACGTGCAACCCGGCGGCGTTTGTGCGATGATTTAGACCATTTTTACGTGACGGATGCGGCCGGCCGGTTCGCCCGCGTGGCCGAAAGATTTCTGGGCGCAAAGCCCGCCAAACTCGAAGCCGTCGAGGTTTTCGGGAACGATGAATTAAGTGACAGGTGATTGGTAAACAGTAAACAAATATTATCTTTTTCTCATCACCCATCACCTATTACCTATCACTATGAATATATGAGTTATCAAAGAACAGACAATCGGGAATTCGATCAGATTCGCCAAACGCACATTACGCCGAACTATTCGCCTTACGCCGAGGGTTCGGCTTTTATCGAAGTCGGCAACACCAAAGTGCTCTGCAACGCGACGGTCGAAGACCGCGTGCCGTTTTTCCTCCGCAACAAGGGTCAGGGCTGGGTGACGGCCGAATACGCCATGTTGCCGCGTTCGACCCACACGCGCACCAATCGCGAAACGATGCGACCTTCTGGGCGAACAATGGAGATTCAGCGTCTGATCGGCCGGAGTCTCAGGACCGTCGTCGATCTCCACGCTCTCGGCGAACGGCAGATCTTTCTCGATTGCGATGTCATTCAGGCCGACGGCGGAACCCGGACCGCTTCGATCACCGGCGCTTTCGTCGCGCTCAGTCTGGCCGTCCGCCATCTGATGGGAAAAGGAACTTTAAAAAAATCGCCGATCTTAAGCGAAGTGGCCGCCATCAGCGTCGGGATGGTTTCCAAAACGCCCCTGCTCGATCTTTGCTACGAGGAAGATTCCGAAGCCGAGGTCGATATGAACATCGTCTGCACCGGCGGCGGACGGATCATCGAGATCCAGGGAACGGCCGAACAGGAACCGTTCGACCGCCAGCAAATGAACACGATGCTCGACCTGGCCGAAAAAGGCATCAATCAACTGTTTACGATTCAGCGTTACGCCTTGAACGGTTGAGGTTTATTCATTTTTAATGAGGTATTTCGTTCCCAAACTGGTAGAGGCGGAGGAACTGAATTCCCAAAACAGATTTCGGGAAAAGTTCGGCGGATCGCCCTTTGGATTGCCGACCGAAAAACACCCACTTTGCGGGCAGTGCGGTAAGCCGATGTCCTTGCTGGTTCAGTTGATTCACGATGAGGAAAGGCTCGATCTGGGAAGAACCGGACGGGTTCTGTTTATTTTCCAATGCAGTAATCAGAGATTGCTTTCCTGCTGTGCGGTTTGGGAATATGATTCCGGAGCGAATTCTTGTTTTATAGTCGAATCCGGGGAACTGACATCACGGTTCGAAAAACTTCCCGAGGGCCGAATTTTAACGGAAAAGGAGTTCTGGGTTGCGGGTTGGGAAACGCGCGATGACGGTCTTTCGGAACCGGAAGCCTCGGTATTTTTTGATGAGGAAAAATACTACGCTTCCGATGAAGAGCTTGAAGAAATAATGGAAAGCCTCGAAAATATAACCAAACTTGGAAGCGTTCCGACCTGGGTTCAATATATGGAGATTCCCGAAGGAGATTGGAGATTCGTCGGACAACTGGACGATTCGACCGGATTTAATTTCGGAGACGCCGGAATCGGCTATATTTTCGTTGAAAATGTCGGCGACACATCCCGACCGCCGAAAGGCAAATTCTTTTGGCAATGCGGTTAGTTTATTATGGGGTTGGATATAGTCGAAATGGTCATGCGTGTCGAGGAGGAATTCGGGATCGACATTCCCGACGAGATCGCCGCAACCTTTACCACGCCGCGGACCATTATTGATTATTTGACGGATCTTCCGCAGTTCGAGGCGGAAAACCGTCCGCGGGAATATATCGCCGATAAGGTGTGGGCGATAATTGAAGATGAAACGGCAAACAGGCGGTCGGATTATAATGAGGATTCGCGTTTTATAGAAGACATGGGAATGGATTAAAAGCAAGCAAATATGAGCGAAAAACAATTTTTTGAAGGAAAATCGGCGATCGTTACCGGCGCGACGCGCGGCATCGGAAAGGCGATCGCCATGGAACTGGCGCGGCGGGGCGCGAATGTGGCGTTTAATTACGCCCGGAGCGCCGATGAGGCCGAAAAGATCGGGGCCGAGATCAAGACTCTGGGCGTCAAGGCCTTTGCCCGATCGTGCGATGTGGCCGATACTGAGGCCTCGGCGGAATTCGTCAAAGAGGCGAAGGAGGCTTTGGGTTCGGTCGATTTTCTGGTCAACAACGCCGGCATCACGCGCGACAATCTGATCATGCGGATGAAAGAGGACGAATGGGACGCGGTCATCGACACTAATTTGAAAGGCGCCTGGAATTTCACAAAAGCCGTACTGCGTCCGATGATGCGCAACGAAACGGGCGGTTCCATTTTGAACATCTCGTCGATCAGCGGCGTCGTCGGGATGCTCGGACAATCGAACTACTCGGCCTCGAAAGCCGGGATGATCGGTCTGACAAAAGCGGTGGCCAAAGAGATCGCCAGCCGGAAGATTACGGTCAACGCTTTGGCGCTCGGTTTAATCGAAACGGATATGGCCGAAGAGATGAACGAGGAATACCGTCAGAAGATCCTGGCTCAAATTCCGCTCGGACGGCTTGGAAACACCGATGAAGTCGCCCAAATCGCCTGTTTCCTGCTGTCGGACGCCGCCCGCTACATCACCGGACAGGTGATCCAGGCCGACGGCGGACTGGCGATGTAATTTACATTTTGGATTTTAGATTTCGGATTTTGGATTCCGTTAAGCCTCAATCTGAAAATCCGACAAGATTCAATGTTAAAAAATCCAAAATCCGAAATCTAAAATCCAAAATCGAAATATGTCTTTAGAAGAAGTTCAGGAAAATCCAACCGAAACCGGTGAAGGACCGGAAGTTGAGATGCGGGTCCGGCGCGCCACGCCCGTCACGCCGTATTATTCTTATTTAATGGTCGCCTGCCTGATCGCGGTTTTCATTGCTGAAATGGCGATCGAGCCAAGTATTTCGATACTGGTCGGTGCCGAAAAATCGGGAATGCTGGCCGGGTTCGATAAAGCCGCTTTTGTGTACGGCGAATATTGGAGAATCCTGACCGGTGCTGTCGTCCACGGCGGAATCGTTCATTTGGCTTTCAACGCCTACGCGCTTTATGTCCTCGGGAGATTGATCGAAACTCTTTCCAACCGCGCTCATCTGGGAATCATATTTTTGCTTTCGGCGATCGGCGGGAATCTTTTGAGCCTATTTTTCATGCCCGAGGGAGGATCGGTCGGAGCTTCCGGCGGGATCATCGGTTTTCTCGGCTATCTGACCGTTTACGGTTATCGCCGCCGCGAACTTCTAACCTCGCGATTCCTCCAAAATATGCTCTTTAATATCGGTTTTATCGCGCTGGTCGGCATCTCGCTCGTTTACGAAGGAGTTCCGATCGACAATTTCGGACATCTCGGTGGACTGCTGACCGGCGCGCTCTACGGCTTCCTGCAGATTCCGTCGGATCTTCACAAAGACCCGCGCGAGGTTTCGGAACCGATGGAAATCATCGGCATCGCCGCCCTCGGCATTTTTGCGTTCGTCTCGATTTTAACTATTCTATTGCTATTGAGAATGATCTCTTTGTAATTGCGGATTTTGGATTGCGGATTGCGGATTAAATCCCAAATCCCAAATCCCAAATCCCAAATCCAAATGCCCCGAGTCAGAGTCCACCAACACGTCAATCCGCTGGCCACGTTTTTTCGCAACCTGCCGGCCGAACCGCTGGAGGTCGAAAAGCTATTCGCCGCGCCGCACCTTCCCCTGCTTCTCGATATAGGTTCGGCGCGCGGACGTTTTTTGCTCGAAATGGCCCGGTTGGAGCCGAAACGCAACTACCTCGGTCTGGAGATCCGCGAACCTCTGGTCGAGGAGGCAAACCGTCTGGCCGAAAAAGAAAGGCTCGATAACCTTCACTACGAATTCTGCAACGCAACTCTCGCCATCGGGAAACTCCTGGAAAAACTCCCCGACGGCATTCTCGAAACCGTGACCATTCAGTTTCCCGATCCGTGGTTTAAGAAAAAACACGCCAAGCGACGGATGGTCAAAGACAAACTGGTCGAAGTCGTCGTCAGTCACCTGAGAGGATCGGGCCGGATCTTCGTTCAGACCGATGTCGAGTTTCTGGCCGAAGAGATGTTCGAGCTCTTCCGCTCGAACGATTCTTTGCGCGAGATCGAAACGAGCGAAAATCCCTTTCCGGTCAAAACCGAGCGCGAAGGCGCGGTCGAGGAAAAGAATTTGGCGGTTTACCGGACGATGTTTGAGAAGGCCGTGAGCAGTGAGCAGTGAGCAGATCGTGAAAATTCCGGCTATATTTTTTGGCCGCAGAGGGCACGGAGATCACTGAGAGTGTTATTTGGAAAACAATGTTTCTCGGTGGTTTCCGTGCCCTCTGCGGCTCGTTCAAACCCTACCTCAAAAACACCTTGAATCAACCCGCAAATTACTGAAAAAATAACAGCTTAAATGTAGAAATTTATTGAAAAAAATGGTATTCTAAAAGCAACTCGTTTCACGGATGAAACATCATATACAGTGTCATAGTGAGGTATTTGCAATGAAAAAAGAAACTAACGGAAAATTGTTACAAATCGAAACGCAGGAGGGGAAAACGATCAAGACCAAAAAGGATCTGATCCTGTCGCTGTTTAAATCCGGCACCGAAGACATCGAGGCCATTTCGGCCGTGTCGGGAGCCAAACCGAGTTATGTCGGTTCGGTCCTGCAAAACGAAGGATTGATCGACAACTACTTCGATCTGTACACCTCGACCGCGCATCCGATGAACGTCTATTCCAAGCATTTTTTGGGAAAACTCGGGTTTAGGGATGTTTCGACCGCCAGACGCAGCGTCCGCACTTTGGAAGAGGTTTATCAGAAGTTCGCCGACGGGCAGGATCGGGCCGGACAGCATCATACGCTGGAAATGGCCTTGACGATGCTCGACCGCGCCCGGTGGACCGGAAAACTGGAAGAAGCGGAGGTTTACCGTCGCTGGCTGGTCAATAAACTGAGCGCACCGCTGGCCAAACTGGCCGATGCCGCAGAGTTGAAAGAGGTCAGACGGGAAGACGGTGAAACCGAAGAGAAAGAACAAGGAGAACTAAAACTGGCCGCTTGATTCTTGAATATAAGTGGGCAGTAAGCAGGGGGCGGTAAGCAGTAGTTAAAGAAAAGAGTGGAAACTCAACCGATGACAAAACTGGATAAAAGAATAAAACTCTTACTTTCCTGCTTATTATTTGAAAAAATTCAGCTCCGCTGACCGCCCACTTGAAACCATATATTTTTTGCGAAGCGTGTTTCATTCTTGAAACACGCTTTCTTAAATAGTAAAATGGATGAAAGTTTTGGGTCCCGCTTTCGGACGGCGGTTGTCTTGAAAATCGCATAACTCTCGCCTGAAAGCCGAATTCAAAACTAAATCACCAAAGAGGTTTGAAGAAAAATGGCTCTGGAATTAGTGGAAAACCCGGTTCGGTCCAACCCTCTGACGATCGGCGAAGCGACCCTTGAGGACGTTTCGGCCGAACAGAGTCTGCGACCGAGAACGCTCGATGAATACATCGGACAAACCAAGATCGTCAACAACCTGCGAATATTCTTAAAAGCCGCTCTGCGGCGCAACGAGGCGCTCGATCACGTGCTGTTCTTCGGCCCGCCGGGGCTCGGAAAGACCAGTCTGGCGATGATCATCGCCAACGAACTCGGAACCAATCTGAAAACCGTCAGCGCGCCTTCGGTTGAGAAATCGGGCGATCTGGCGGCCATACTGACCAACATCGAAGAGGGCGATGTTCTTTTCATCGACGAAATTCACCGTCTGCGGCCGCAGATCGAAGAGATACTCTATCCGGCGATGGAGGATTACAATCTCGATCTGCTGATCGGCGAAGGACCGGCCGCCCGTTCGATCAAGATCGATCTGCCGAAATTCACACTGGTCGGCGCAACGACGCGCGCCGGGATGATCTCCGCTCCTTTGCGCGGACGCTTCGGCATCATCAATCATCTGGATTTTTATCCGCCCAAGGATCTGGAGATCATCGTCCATCGTTCGGCGGAAATCCTCGGGGTCGAGATCGAAGCGAGCGGGGCCGTGGAACTGGCCCGGCGTTCGCGCGGAACCCCGCGAATAGCCAATCGTCTGCTTCGCCGGGTGCGCGATTACGCCGAAGTCCTGAGCGACGGGCGGATCACCGGCGAGATCACCAGGCGGGGTTTGGATAAAATGGAGGTCGACCGGTTCGGTCTCGACGAGGTTGACCGCAAACTTCTGCTTTCGATCATCGAAAAATTCGATGGCGGTCCGGTCGGCGTCGGAACCATTTCGGCTTCGGTCAGCGAAGACCGCGAATCAATTGAAGAGATGATCGAACCCTATCTGATCCAGATCGGATTTTTGAACCGAACCCCGCGCGGGAGGGTGGTGACTGACGCCGCTTACGATCATTTCGGATTCGAGCCCCCGGTGAAGGAGGAAGCGCGGGCGCTGGCCGGGTAATAATGAAAAACTGAAAATGGATAATGGATAATAATTCCTTTTTTATTGTCCATTATCCATTTTTCGTTTTCCGTTAGTTGACCGGATTGCCTTCCGTATCAAGATAAACGATCACATTGCCCAAGCCTTCGATCTCTTTGAGCTTTGGCTCGATCACCTTTTTGTCTCCGACGATTATGATCGCCATCTTGTCCGGACTGAGATACTTGTTGGCCACCCGATTGACGTCTTCAAGGGTAACAGCCTTGATCTTGGCGATGTACTCGTTGAAGTAGCTGTCCGGCAAACCGTAAATGACCAGATTCGACAGTTGTCCGGCAATCTGGTTGGTGGTTTCAAAACCGCGGGGATAGCGGTTGATCAGACTTTGTTTGTTGTATTCGAGTTCCTCCTGCGTTACCGGAATCGAACCGCGAATGCCGTTGAGTTCCTTCATAAACTCGATGACCGATTCTTTGGTTACGGCCGTCTGCACTCCGGCGCTGGCGGTAAAAGGTCCGGCGCCGTGGCGGAAACTGAATCCGGTCCGCGCCCCGTAGGTGTAGCCTTTGTCTTCGCGCAGATTCATATTGACGCGGGCCGAAAATTGCCCGCCGAGGATCGAATTCATCACCTGAAGCGGAAAATAATCGGGATTGTCGCGCGACACGCCAACCTGACCGATGTTGATCACCGATTGAGCCGCGCCCGGTTTATCAACCAGATAGATCATCGCCTTGTCGCGTCCTTTCGGAGTCGAGACGCTCATTTCCTGAACCTCGCCCGACTTCCATTCGCCGAAAGCATTTTCCAGTTTGGCGGTCAGCGTCTTGGCGTCAACGTCTCCGACGACGACCAGCGTGGCGTTGTTCGGCCGGTAATAAGAACTGTAGAACTTCTGCGCGTCCTCGCGTTTGACGGCCGTAACGGAAGCCTCGTTGATCGAAACGCCGTAGGGGTGATCGCTGCCGTAAAGGATCTTGTCATAAGCGACTCCGGCGATGGCATTGGCGTTGTCTTTCCGCTGACGAAGCCCGATCATCGCCCGGCGTTTGTATTTGGTGAATTCGTCTTCCGGGAAATTAGGATGAAGGGCCACGTCGGAGAAAATATCCAGCGCCTTGTCCAGATTCCTGGTCAGAGTCTGCATGCTGATATTCGACGAATCCCAGCCCGAACCCGTGTTCAGATTGGCTCCGATCGCCTGAGTTTCGTTGGCGATATCGACGGCCGAGCGTTTTTCCGTTCCGGTGTCGAGCAGATTGGAGGTCATCGAAGCCAGACCGCTGAGGTTTGTCGGGTCGGCCGTCGAACCGGTTTTGACTATCAGATTCATCGAAACGATCGGCAGTTCGGTTTGCCGGACGAGCCAGACTTCGAGACCGTTTTTGAGTTTCGTTTTCTGAATGGCCGGAAGCGCAAAACTCGGATCGGCCTTTGGTTCCGGCTGATTGTAACGCCAGTCCTTTTCGGCCATCTTGGTCTTGTCTTCGGCCGACGTTTTTTTGGCCATTCCGCCCTCATCGTCATCACCATCGTCAACCGATGTCGGGCGGTTCGCTTCGCTGTTGGCCACCGATTTGGCCTCGCCCTTGCGCGGGACAACCGTCAGTACCAGACGCTTGTCGGTCAGATACTCCTGCGCCGCCTTCTGAACATCGGCCGCCGTAACGCGGCGATACCGGTCGAGATCAGCCTGAAAATAATCGGGTTTGTTCAAATAAGTGGCGTAATCGTTCATCTGATTGGCCTTTCCGAGGACGGTCTGCAAACCGAAGATCGCCGAAGACTCGATGCTGTTTAACGCGCGTTCCATTTCTTCGGCCGTCGGCGGCTCATTTTTGATCCTCTCCAGTTCGGCGCCGATTTCCTTTTCGATGTCGGCCAGATTCGAGTTCGGCCGGGCCGTCGCCACGATCTGGAAATTGCCGCTCAGTTCGCGGGCTCCGTTATTGGCAAAAACGCTCTGCACCATCTGTTTGTCATAGACCAATTTGCTTTGCAGGCGGGAGCCTCTGCCGGATGACAAAATACTGCTCAAAATGTCCAGAGTCGCTTCGCTTTGCGAATATCGGGGAGTCGTATGCCAGACCATGTAAACGCGCGGCAACTGAACGCTGTCCTCCATTTCGTAGCGGATCTCCTCATCGAGTTTCGGCGCGGCCGGATTCGGCCTTTTGATTTCTCCGCCTTTCGGGATCGGTTCGAAATATTTTTTGACCAGTTTCTCGGCCTCTTTCGGATCAAAGTCCCCGGCGATCACCAGCGAGGCGTTGTTCGGCACGTAGTATTGACGGAAAAAGGATTGAACGTCCTCCATCGAGGCGGCCGTCAGATCTTCGAGCGAACCGATCGTCAACCAATGATAAGGGTGATCTTTCGGATACATCAGTTCGGCGATCTTGGCGCCGACGGTTCCGTACGGCCGGTTGTCGTAGTTCTGCCGTTTTTCGTTCTTGACGACGTCGCGCTGATTGTTGAGTTTATCCATCGTCATCGCATCGAGCAGAAAACCCATCCGGTCCGATTCAAGCCACAGGGCGAGTTCCAGAAAATTCGACGGGACGACCTCGAAATAATTGGTCCGGTCCGGGTTGGTCGAACCGTTGATGTTGGCTCCGGCCTCCTGCAAGGGGCCGAAATAATCCTTGTCGTAATGTTTCGATCCCTGAAACATCATATGTTCGAAAAGATGGGCAAACCCGGTCCGGCCCGGAACCTCGTTTTTCGAACCGACGTGATACCACAGATTGACGGCCACGATCGGGGTCGATTTATCAATGTGCATGATCACCCGCAAACCGTTTTTTAGCCTGATCTCCTTGTATTTTATGGGCGGCAGTTTATCCGCTTTTTGTCCGAAAATGACTGTTGGCATAATCAAAACGAAGGCGAAAAGAAAAACGAGAGTTTTCTTCATATTCATCGCAAAGCTCCTTGAATTTGTTTAGTTTTATTTTGTTTTAATCTTAGACTTTCGGACCTGCGGAAAGCAAATCAAAAAGGGTTTTAAGCGGCCACCCGACGCGGTTGAAAAGGAGGATATTCGGACAGAACAGATCCCGGGGCATTGTTCTGTCCGTAGTTTTTTTGACACGGCTAAAATTAACGGATAAACTGCCAAATTGTTCAGCAACCTGAATTATTCCGATAAATTCCACAACTCAATGAAAATGCTTGAGTCTCCTTAATTCGGGAAGATCCATTAATGGCGAAGGGCGTTATTATACACAACAATAATTTCGAAAAACTGCTTCAATGGCTTGATCAGGACCCGAACCTGGCCGGACAAAAGTACGAGTTGATCCGGCAGCGCCTGATCAAAATTTTTCTGGCGCGGGGAAGCCGGACGGCCGAGGAACTCGCCGATCAGACCATTGAAAGGGTCACCGGAAAAATGGACTTCCTGGCGGAAAACTACGAGGGCGATCCGGCCCTGTATTTTTACGGCGTGGCCAAAAATGTCTTCCGCGAATCATTGCAAAAACCGGACTCCGTCGAACTGCCGACAAATCTGGCGCAGAACCATTCCGATTCCGAAGAATTGGAAATAAAGGACCGATGTCTGGGAAAATGTCTGAAAGAACTCTCACCCGAACAGAGGGAATTTATCCTCAAATATTACGAGAAAGACCGGCAGGAGAAGATCGATCAAAGGCGGCATTTGAGCGAAGAGTTGGAAATATCTTCCGAAGCCCTGCGGGTGCGCGCTTTTCGCATCCGGCTCAGATTGCAGGAATGCCTTTTAAAATGCCTGAAGGAAAATTCGTGAAACGTTTTAGACGAATTTTCCATTCATTATTAGACAAGGTTCTTGGTAACGGATAATGTCGAAGGAAAACAAGGAAATCTTACAAATAAAAAATTATCTGCTGGGCTCCAACCCCGATGATTCGGAGAAAATCGAAGAGCGTCTGATGACGGATGATGGGTTTTTTGAACAGATCCTCGCCTTTGAAGAAGAGATTATTCAGGATTACGTTGACGGGCGTTTGACGGAAAACGAAAAAGAGCGTTTTGAAACCCATTTTCTGATATCGGAGGAGAGACGGCAAAAACTTTCATTTGCCCGCGCTTTTCGCCGACAAATCGATCGGCTTTCGCCCCCTTCAAAACCGCCCGCCGATCCCGAAAGTTTTTTCCCGAAATCCCTTTCCGGGTTTATCCGAAAATTCCGGCCGGCTCTGGCAATTGCCGCCGTTCTGATCGTTATAATCGGAGGGTTTCTTTATTTTCAGATGAGCGCCGATAAACCTGCTTCTTCTCTGGAAATCGAGTTTGCCCGATTGAATCGAGGCGACCTTGGAAACCCGGCCCAATATGCCGATTTAACGCCGCTCGGTTTGGCGCCGGGATCTACGCGAGGCGCGGACGGGCCGGAAAATCTGACGACCCGCAATCTGACCGACAAGATTTTTGTGCGATTGGCCCTGCCGATTGAAGTTCAATCCGGGGAAGTCTTTAGGATCGTTTTGTCCTCAAACCAAACCGTGATCTTCACCCAAAATGAAATCAAAGCCTATCAAAATCCGAACGGCCAGGAACTTCGCCTTTTGATTCCCGGTTCCGTGCTTGCGCCGGGCAATTATCAGATCCGGGCCAAAGGGGGGAAAAGCGAAGAATTCAGCTATTATTTTTCGGTCAAATGATTCCCTTTCATCCGGGAATTCCTGATCCATCGGTAAACGACGAAAAGACCCAAAACGGAAAACAGCAGTAAGACATATTTGAGATAATTGACCTCGCCGGCGAAATCCGGTTTGCTTTGGTAATCGCCCTGCAAGGTAAAAGCCGCCCAGTAAAAAGGCGACCGGTAGCGCGGATTTTCTCTCATCCGGATCTGCGCCCGGCGCAAAGCCTCCGAGGCGGTCGCCCCCCGCCCGGTCATTTCTTCGTAAAACCCTCTCATCAATTCGAAGGTCGCCTGATCATCCACCTTCCAACGGCTGGAGATAACCGATCTCGCGCCCGATTGCAAAAAACCGTTGTCGAGGCTCAATACGCCCTCTCCCCTGACCTCTTTGCCGATGCCGGTGTCGCAGGCGCTCAGAACGACCAGATCGGCCGACAGATTCAAACCGTATATGTCCTGCAACCGGATAAATCCGTCGATCTTGTTTCCCTGCGGATCAAGTTGGGAAAGGACTATGCCGGAGAGCTCCGGTCGCTCTTCGTTGAGAAAACCGTGAGCCGCAAAATGCAAAACCTTATAATCGGTCAGATTGTTTGATAAAAAGGCCTTCCGGTTGGCCGAAAATCCCTCGAAAAGAGTGGCGTTCTGCCGACCGACCGATTCGATGATCGAATTGGACTCTTTCTCGGAAGCCGTCAACCGTCGAAGCGAGCGGAGCGATGCCATCGAACGGAGATTGTCGCGCAGATCGGCCACCTGATCTTTGCCGGTTTCCGCCGCCCGAACCCCTGCCAGACGCGCATCTTCGGGAGAAAAGATCGGATCGGCGAAAACCAGCAGATCTTTGCGGGACGCGCTCGCCTCCGCTTTCGGCCCGCTTCTCAACAGACTCAGCGTCGAAGCTGACGGCTCATAGACGATCTCGTTGGTCAGAAGTAACGGCTCTTTCTCACCGGTTTCTCCTTCGGCCTGCGGGAAAGGCAGAGCCGCGATCGGGAGAAGCTGAAGTTTTCCGTCCGTAACGAAAACCAGACGTTTTTCGGGAAGTTTGTCCCGAATCTGACCGAACAGCTGATCGCTGAGAATCTGCGCCTGACGGTCGTATTCCTCATCGTTCGCTTTCAGTCTGGCCTGATAACCGGAGATGTCCTCCTCGGGCAATTTTTCGCGCGAGATGAGCAATTGGCGAAGTTTTTCGATCCGCCCTTCGAGGTTTTCCCGTCCCGGCAAACCGTAAACGTCAAACTCCTTTTTGCCGATCACCCACAGAAAACTCTCTTCCCGACCGAAAGCAAATTCCAAAAACAATGTGCCATCTTCGAGCACCTTTTCCTGAAATTCTCGGACGTCGAAATCCGGCGGGTTTTTGATCGCCGAATAGATCGGGCTTTTTTGTTTCAACTCGGCCTTGGTCGCTTCGAGGCGGTCGGTCAATTCGTTGATCTCGGCGCTCAGTTTATCGGTCTCGCTTCGGGGCGCTTCGGCGATCAGCAGTTCGGTCAGTTTGTTCGACTTGAGATTCAGCGAATTGCGGATCTCCTGTTCCCTTCGAACGATCTGCGGGTCGGCGTCGCGGAAAAAATCGGCCTCGGCCAGTCGTAATTCTTCGAGCATGGAACGCGAGCGCGACCTTTCGCTGGCCTGCAAAGCCCGCAAAGCGTAGTCCTTTTCGGGGAAACGCCGGTGCATCTTCATCAGAAGGTTAATGTAAAGCTCGTAACGGTCGTAAACTCCCGAGAAATAGGTTCCGGTCAATTTTGAGTTCAGGGTTTCGGAGGCCAGGTCTTCGGTTATGGCGATCGACTGCCGGGCCTCTTCGAGCGCATTTTCGAAGCGGCCTTCGAGCAGATCAAGCTCGGCCAGATTGTAAAGCGTGGCCGCTTCGTTGAATTTGTCCTCGACTTCCCGGGTGATCTCCAGAGAAACCTCATAAAAACGGCGCGCTTCACCGAGTTTGTTCTGCCGGATGTAAATCGTCCCCAGATTATTCTGGATGAGGGCAAAATCGTTTTTGGAGTTGAATTTCTTGAGCACTTCGAGGGTTTCCCGGTAATACCGAACGGCCTTTTCGTCCTCCTTGCGTTCGAAATAAAAATCGCCGACCTGCTGTTTGGTGACGGCCAGATAAAACTGGTCGTTCAGTTTTTTTGAAAGTCTTTCGGTTTCCGAATAATAATCGACCGCCCCTTTCTCATCTCCGGTCAAATAGCTCAATTTGACAAGACTCGGCAAAGTCGCCAGTTGTCCGCGGGGATAATCATCTTTTTTGAACAGATCGAACGCTTTTCGGCGGTACTGAAGCGACAGATCCCATTCCCCGAAATCTTCGTAAATGAGACCGATCCCGTTACTTAGTCTGGCCAGCTCGATAAAATCCATATCTTCGGGAAAATTCCGGTCGGCCAGTTGATAATATTTCAGCGCGGACTGTTTGCGGTCGATGTTGGAGTTGAGATGACCGGCGGCGATCCTCGTCAGGGCCAACCCGCGCGGATTTCCGAGTTCCTGAAATTTGGCTTCGGCCTGGCTTAAGATATCCAAACCTTTCATAGGCCCGTTGACCGACATCATAAAATATCCGTAATCGACCAGCGTCTGGGCCTGTTCAATGTTTTGCCCGTCCGTCTTTTCCCAATTATCCAACGAGTCCCGGTAATATTTTCCGGCGCTCTCGAAATCCCTTCGGGCGTAATAATATTCGGCCGCGCTGTGAAAGACCGTCGCCAGAGAAACCGGGTCTTTGCTCGAACGGCTCAATTGCAGAGCGCGTTGAAAATAGCCTTCGCTCTCAGCATCCCGACCGGCTTTCAAAGATACATTGGACAGAAAACTCAGAGTTTTGATCTGTCCCTCGGGAGATCTTCCGGTTTCTTCGATCCGCAAAGCCTCTTTCAGTTTGAGCGAAGCCGTTTGATAATCGCCCAGCAACTCGCGATAATGAGCGATCTTGCGATAACAATCGGCGACCTTGTCGGGCCGGCCCGCCTCGGACCAAAGAGCGGCCGCCCGCCCGTACAGATCCATGTAATCCTCAAAGGCCTTCTTATTCCATTCGCGCCCTTTTTGTTCGGCCAGCGATTCCAGATCGGCCGCCGAAGGTTTTGAAGATCCGTTCTCCGGCACTTCGGCCGAAACGAGCGAATAAAACGCCAGGACCAGAACGCCGATCATCAAAACGCGAAAAACCGTCAGCCCGCGATCATTTAAACTTTTCGTCGAATTCGGCTTCATCTGCGTAACCGTTAATGTCCCAACCCAGTTGAAAGTTCTTAAATCTTCCGAAATAGAAAAGATATTCCCCGGCCTCGCCTTTGCTCCAACCCGGATTGTCCTTGCTCCAGCCGGGATTGTCTTTGCTCCAGCCGGGATTGTCCTTGCTCCAGCGCGGGTTTTCGATGCTCCAGTGCGGGTTGGCCTGGCTCGAGACCGGATCTTTCGCGCTCCAGACCGGACTATCCGGGCTGAAATCGTTGAACATCGAGATTTTCCCCCGCTCGTCCTTTCGCCCTCCACGTAGAGTAACGCGGGAGAGATAATTTCGCAAAAAGTGATTCCACTCCTTCCCGATCCCGGTCGGATTTTCGAGGTCTTCGTTCGGCTCTCCGTCATCGGTAAATCCCTTGTTGAACAAAAGCCAGCGGTAGCGGTAATCGGTCAGAAGATAGGTCACCTGCGTCCAGGGAAAGTAGAGCGAGATGCCGTTGGAAAACTGATATTCCTCGCCGCTGTAACCGGATTTAAGAACGCATTTATTGATCGCCACGATGATGTCCCGGCATCTTTGAATGATGGCCGAAAAAACCCGCCCGTGCTTGCCTTTTTCCAAAAACTTGCACTCGATTATCAGTCTCTGACAAAAATCTTTCAGATCGACGCACTGCTCTTTCATATAGGTTTGCGCGTCGTAATGACTTTGCAGAACTATCTTTTTCAGCTCCTGATAGACCGCGATGTCGTCGTCGGTCAATTGATTTTCTTTTATTCTCTCAACAATATCCAGATGTTCGTTCAGTTCCATCGCCAGCTGATTGACCCCGGACGCAACCGGTTCGATCCGGGCCAGATCCCAGGCGGAGATATCGACGGATCGGCCGCCGATGGCCAGATCTTTATAAAGTTCGATAAAGGCCGTAACGAACCCCTGCGCCGCTTTTTTTATGTAATCCACATTATTTTTGCAATCGGCCTCTTCCTTATCGAAAGAAGCGACGAAGTTTTTCAGCATCGGCGCGTAACCCCAACCGGAATTGGGCAGACTGCCTTCGGAGGCGATTATCGTCCGGGCGACGTCCTTTAATTCGTAGCCGACCTCGAGCATGCTCATGACGCAACTGTCGAAACCGAGAATGGCGATCTTTTTTCCCGCCCCGATAAACTCCCGGTTGATTATTTCCAGAGTCCGGCGGAATTCGAAAAGCGTCATAAAACTCCCCGATGAATCGTCCCTCAAAAAACTGGTCCCGTGAAATCCGAAACTGTGCGCCGAAAAAATGATGGCGTAATTGGCGGCCTTGCGGTTGCGCGTCTTGAGGCACCAGTAAACGAAATTGAGAATCGAACTGGCTGAGGCCGAATCGTCCTCTCCTTCGGAATCACCGTCCGGAGTCGCCCCGGAAAACACCCGATCCTCTTTTTTCATCGGATGTTTGTAGGTCTCGGCCTCCGAATAATCGAAATAATGCGTCGGGGCCGTCAGTGAATTTCCGTCGAAATAAGCCAACAGATTGACTTTTCCTTCGGTTTCGGTGGTTTGTCGGAACGACTGCAAACCTTCCAGCGCCAGAGCCATATTCTCGCTCAAATTGTTATCCCCCGCCATGTAAAACATAATCGTCCATTCAGCCATCTCCCTTTCTCCTTTATTTTTAAATCGAATTTTTGTCGGTTCGGATCACTCCCACATGAAGCCGCTTTACTGATTTATGTGTTTTTTTATGATCCGTTACCGGCGAGGGAGATTTTCCGGAATGAATTGATGCTCGGTTTGCTTTTGTCGGCAACAGGAAATCCGTCTGCCCGCTTTTTCGACGGGAAATAGAAACGAAAAAGCGGGCTCTTCAGATCCCGCTTTCGCAAATTTCGAAATTGCCATAAAGGGTCATACCTTGGCGACGGCCACCAAATCGCCCCGACCCGAAACGACGACTCCGCCCGGTTTTTCTTTGGTGACGGCAAACATCTTCGGATTTTTGACTTTTAGTTTGGCGTCGATCGGAACGATCACCTCGCCCTTCTGATTGACGTCAAAAATGCCGCCGTCGATCGGATATTTTTCGTCCTGCGCCTCGTCAAAGATCCAGAGCTGGTAGGTTTTTTGAGTCGGATCGTTAACCGGCAAACCGCGAAAACGAATATAGCCCTCTTGTTTATTGTTATTCCAGACGACATCGCCCGAAATCTCGCCCGGCGCCTTGGGATCGGCCTTGGCCATCTCGGCCGTGATAACATCACCGGATTTTTTCAGTTGTTCGAACTTCTGCTCCCGGGTCAGCTCGGGAATCGGAGTCTGGGTCGGCGGCGGGGTGTCAAGTCCAGCTTTTCCCGGCCCAGGCTGAAATCGGGTCAGATAGAGATTGACGGCCAGCGCGATGCAGGCGAAGGCCGCCACGCCCCAGCCGAGCCATTGCCAGAAAGAGGGTTTCGGAGCGAAACTCAACTCTTCCGCCGGCACGACCGCCCGCCCCCTGTCAGCTTCCGCTTTAAAGCCGAACGTCTCCTGAATCTCCTCTTCTTTCGAGTCGAAAAACTCTTCGGCATCAGCCAGAATCCGGGCGCTCAGATGAGAAGGCATTTTCTCGCCCGGATCGACCGCCGTCAGATTGATGGTGGCGGCGGCCATTTCGAACGATTCGTCGTCCTTCCACTGAGGAAAGGCGTTTTCCAATTGTTCCAACTGCTTTAACTCTTCCGCGTTGAGGCCTTCGGTGGCTTTTTTGCAGAGGAGGTCCAGCAACTGTTCTTCGGTCAGATCTTTCATGCTGTCACCTCCTTAATAGAATTCCCCTTGTCCAAAATCTCGCGCATCTCGATCAAACCGCGCCTGATATGAGTCTTGACTGTGCCGAGCGGCATATCGAGCGCGTCGGCGATCTCCTGATGCGAACATCCCTGAACGATCGACAGGTAAATGGCCTGTCTTTGTTCGGGCCGCAATTCCCTCATCGCCCGGGCCGCTTCCTTGGCTTCGATGCCGGCCAAAATATCCCGGTCGGATTCACTCGCCGGCGGATGCAAAATGTCATCCAGCGAATCGACATCGGGCTGGCGCGTCTGTTTGCGCAACCGGTCGATCAAACGGCGACGGGCGATCATGGCTATAAACGTCGTTTCCGAAGCCTGGGTTTCATCGAATCGTCCGGCATTTTTCCAGATGTCGATGAAAATCTCCTGAACGGCGTCCTCGGCGTCGGCGGTGTTCCGGCACATCCGGCGGGCCAGCGACCAGACCAAACCGCCGTAAGTGTCCAGACACTCCTGAACGGCCGTTTTGTCGCCGTCAGTTATTCTTTTTAAGATAGCTTGAGCCACAAAAATAGTTTTTCGGAAAAAGATTTATCGCCTTTAAAGCTATCTCATTTTCGGCGAATTTGCCAAGCCAACCGATTTATTTAGGCGCAAATTCTCCCTGTCCAAAGACAAAATTTCTTTTGCCTTTCAGTAGTTGTATTCGCCCGTCTTGAAAGAACGGATGCAGGGAGCGGGAAATTATTTTTTTTACCGGCCGGAAAAAAACTTCGACCCGATAAAGATGAGGAATAAAACGAGGGTCGTGACGGCGGAAAGCAGGCAAAACTGGCAAAAGGCCCCGATGACAAAAGCCTGCAAATAAAACAGCCAGATCGTAAACAAAAGCATGATGACCGTTTGCACCCCGAACAGCGTCCACATCCGGCGGTCGCCGTAAAGCGTCATAACGGCCAGCGAAAAAGCCGCGAAATAAGCGAGAGCGCCGAAGGCGGCGGTCGGAATTCCGAAGATTTCGGCGTACTCGCTGGTTAAAACCTGTTCACAGCCCGAGACGATCGAACACGGAACCTTTTCGCCCGTAAAATGCTTGACGGTCAGGTAAACCGAATCGGCCAGTCCGATCAAAGCAACGGCCGCCGCCAGGATCGGAAGTTTGGAAAGAAATCCGCCGCCGGTTTTTTCGATCAATTCTTCAGACGCGCTCATTTGCTCTCACCCGCCTTTGGTTCCGTCGCTCCGCCCTGAGCCGGTTTACCGGCGTTCGCTTTTTGCAGTTCTGAGTCGATGTACTGGCTCAATCCCTCGACCGTCACTTGCGAGAACGGAATCTCGACCCCGTTGATGTAAACGGTCGGGGTCGAGCGAACCTGAAGCGAACGGGCTCTCTGAAGATCGGCATCGACTCTTGATTTGGCCGGAATACCGAGCATATCGGTTTGGAATTTTTCAACGTTCAGGCCGAGTTGTTCGGCGTAATCGGCGAACTGTTGGCGGTGATTGGCCGAAGCCACCCAGGTTCTCTGGTTGGTAAAGAGCAGGTTCTGCATATCCCAGAATTTGCCCTGCATTCCGGCGGCCTCGGCCGCAACGGCCGCGTCATACGCCTTATCGTGCACCTGAATCAACGGATAATTGCGGAAAATGAATTTGATCCGGCCGCCGTAGGCTGACGTTATCTGCTTCATCAAAGGCTGAACCGAAGCGCAGGTCGGACATTGAAAATCGGCGAATTCCTCGACCGTTACGGCCGAGTTCGGCGAACCGAGGACGTGCGGAGGCTGGGCTCCGAGCGATGCCCTCTCCCAGATATCCTTCTGGGTCGGCGCATTTGTGCCATTGTTGCTGTTCCCGGTATTGGTTGCCGGTTTCGGCGGCGTTTTCGACGATGAATAAAGCCACCAACCGCCGATGATAGCGATCAGAAAAACCGCTCCGATGATTAAAAGCGGCGTTCCGCCACTGTTGTTTTTTGGTTGATTTTGCATTTTTTATCCTACAACTTTGCGCCGATTATTTCCCATTCGGCGTTCTTCTAAAATTTCGATCGTTTCCTTAACCCTGGTGTAGATCCCGTCGGCGTCCAGCCCGTATTTGGCCAGCAGTAATTTCGGATCGCCGTGGGTTATGATCCGATCGGGAACGCCCATCCGGACGACGCGAACGCCGTCGAGAAGCCCGTTTTGCTCCAGCAGTTCCATCACGGCCGAACCGAACCCGCCGGCCAGATACGCCTCTTCGACCGTGACGATCAGACGTTTGGTCTGAGCCAGCGCCAGAATCAGTTCGGAGTCGAGCGGTTTGACGAAACGGGCGTTGATGACGCTCGCCTCGATCCCGTCTTTTTCCAGATCGGCGGCCGCTTCCATGGCCGGATAAACCATTGAACCGTAAGCCACAATGGCGACATCGCCGGTCGTATCGCGAAGAATTTCGGCCTTGCCGATCTCCAGCGATTTCGGTTCTTCGGAAATGTCAACGCCGACCCCGGCCCCGCGCGGATATCTGATGGCGGCCGGGCCTTTATGTTCGATGGCCGTCAGGAGCATGTCTCTCATCTCGGCCTCATCCTTCGGAGCCATCAGAGCGATGTTGGGATAACCGCGAAAATAGGCGATGTCCAAAAGTCCGTGATGGGTCGGTCCGTCGGCCCCGACGATCCCGGCGCGATCCATGGCAAAGGTCACGTTCAGGTTCTGCAAACAGACGTCGTGGATGACCTGATCGAAACCGCGCTGAAGAAAGGTCGAATAGATGGCCGCCACCGGTTTTAAACCCTCGCAGGCCATTCCGGCGCAAAATGTAACGGCGTGCTGTTCGGCGATCCCGACATCGAAAGCCCTCTCGGGGAACTTTTCCAGAACCTTGTCAACTCCCGTCCCGTCGGGCATGGCGGCCGTCAGGGCGACGATCTTTTCATCTTTTTCCATCAACCGGCACATCGTCTCGCCGAAAACTGTGGTGTAGGCTTTGGGGGTTGATTTGCTCGATTTGATGGCCTCGCCGGTTTTCAGATCAAAAGGGCCGGTGGCGTGCCAGGCGTAATAATTTTTCTCCCGCGAAGGATAACCTTTGCCCTTGGTCGTCAGCGCGTGAACGATGACGGGCCCGTCCTTGACCTTCTTGGCCTCTTCGAGGGCCCGGACCAGCATCGGGACGTTGTGCCCGTCCACATAACCGATGTATTTGAATCCGAGTTCGTTGACCAGCGCGCCCGGCAGAACGGCCGCCGCAATGGCGTCTTTGAAGGTCTTGGCGGCGCGGCGCAGACTGTGGCCGACGCCCGGAACGGAATCGAGCGTTTCGCCGATCTCTTCCTTCAGATGATGATAACTTTGGGCCTCTTTGATCCGGTTAAGATAACGGGTCAGAGCGCCGACGGCCGGTGCGATCGACATATCGTTGTCGTTTAAGAGAACGATCAAACGGGTCTTCAGATGACCGGCCTGATTAAGGGCCTCCATCGCCATTCCGCCGGCCAGAGAAGAGTCGCCGATCAGGGCGCAGACGTGAAAATCCTCTTTCTGTTTGTCGCGGGCGACGGCCATTCCGAGGGCGGCCGAAAGAGAGGTCGAAGCGTGTCCCGCGCCGAAGGTGTCGTATTCGGATTCATCGCGGCGCAAAAAACCGCTCAAACCGTTGTATTGCTTGATGGTGTTCATCCGGTCGCGGCGACCGGTCAGAATCTTGTGAGCGTAGGCCTGATGTCCGACGTCCCAGACCAGACGATCATGCGGCGTGTCGAAAGCGTAATGCATGGCGACCGCCAGTTCGACCGCCCCGAGGCTGGCGCCCGTGTGTCCGCCGATCCGCGAACAGGTTTCGAGAATGAACTGGCGAACCTCGTCGGCCACTTCCTGCAAATCCTCGATCTTCAATTGACGCAAATCAGCCGGTGAATCTATTTCCGATAAAAATCTCATCCTTAACATGTTTTCCCTATTTGTTTATATCTACTAAATTTCGCATTTTAACTTGTCAAATCTTAAATGTTAAATCAAACTATTAAATTTTACGCCCTAAAAAGTAAAAAGTTAAAGCCGTCAAATTCCGTTGGCGAACGGGGATCCCCGAATTGGATCGTCCGGTTTTCCGGTGTCGCCGACCTGATGATTAATAATGAAAAACTTAAAGATTTTTGCAGGAATATTTCTGTTAACCCTGTCCGTGCTGATGCTGGAACTGGCCCTGACCAGACTCTTTTCGGCCACCATGTATTATCACTTCGCCTTTTTGGCGATCTCGCTCGCGCTTTTCGGAGCCGGCGTCAGCGGCGTCTTTATCTACCTCATTCAAAACAAACTCGACCGGGAAAACACCGGAAAATGGCTGTCGATCTTTTCGATGCTCTTCGCCGTCAGCGGCCTTTTCGCCCTCTACGTCATCTTCGAAAACCCGCTCCTGTTCGAAGGCGGAACCGATAATTACTACCGCCTGATAAAAATTTATCTGGCCACATTTCTGCCGTTCTTTTTCGCCGGTTGCGCCGTCACGCTGGCCATTTCGCGACTGGCCGGCGACATCAGCCGCCTGTATCTGTTTGATCTGGCCGGAGCGGCTCTCGGTTGCCTGCTTTTGATCCCGGTCCTCAACGCCGTCGGAGCCATCAACGTCGTCATCGTCATCGGCTGTGTCGGCTCGGTGGCGGCCGTTCTTTTCAGTCTCGGCAAAAAAGAGAACCGCGTTTTGACCGGAATCGCCGCCGTTCTGGCCGCCGGAATCGCCGGACTGGCGGTTTACAATGCTTCGGCGGAATTTCTCGATATCCGAAAATCGAAAGGCATCGAAGAAACCAACGTTCTCTTTTCCAAATGGAACTCCTTCTCGCGAATCACCGTAACCGGGGATCTCAAAAGCCAGATGAACATCAAGATCGACGCCGATGCGGCCACCATCATCGTCCCCGACGGCAGCGACACGGCCCGTCATCAGGAGCGGCGCGCCGACATCACCGCGCTGGCTTATCACCTCAAACCGAACGCCAATGTCGTCATCATCGGGCCGGGAGGCGGACTCGACATCGCCTCGGCGCTGGTCTTTGACGCCAAAAAGGTGACGGCCGTCGAGATCAACTCGATCATCGTCAACGACGTCATGCTGAGCGACCCGTTCAAATCTTACAGCGGCAATATCTACGCGAATCCGAAGGTCGAGATCAAAAACGACGAGGGGCGTTCCTTTATTCGCCGTTCCGATGAGCGCTACGACGTTTTGCAGGCGACGATGGTCGATACCTGGGCGGCGACCGCCGCCGGAGCCTTTTCGCTCTCGGAGAACAACCTCTACACGGTCGAGGCCTTTAAGGATTACGTCACTCATCTGACCGACGACGGCGTGTTTACAATGACGCGCTGGTACTTTGAGCCGCCCGACCAGCTTTTGCGCCTGATCTCGCTGTCAAGAGCGATGATGGAGGAACTGAAGATCGACAATCCGGAGCGCCATTTTATGCTGATCCGCGCGCCGGGCCAGAGTTCGGATCGTTCCCCGGCCACGTTCATCTTCAAAAAAAGCGAGTTTACCGATGAGGACGTAAAGACGATCGAAGCCGCCGCCGCAGAAAACAACTTTGAGATCCTCTACACGCCGTTGACCCAGCCCGACAACGTTTTCACGCAATTGATCACGGCGGAAGATCCGGCCGTCTTCTGGGACGCTTATGTTTCGAACATCAACCCGACTTACGACAACAATCCGTTTTATTTCAACTCGATCCGGCTCGGCAATCTGTCGCAGGCCTTCGGCGGTTCGGGCGAATGGCGCAAGACGAATCTCGGCACTTTCGTGCTGTTCAGCCTGTTCGGAATCACGACCGTAACGGTCTTTCTCTTCATCATTCTGCCGCTGATCTTCGTGCGCAACCGGGCGATCACCGGCAACACGACGGGACGCCTGCCGTTTCTCTTTTATTTCGCCTGCCTCGGAGCCGGTTTCATCATCGTCGAAATAGCCATGATCCAGAAGTTCATTCTGTTTCTCGGGCATCCGGTCTATTCGCTGGCGGTCATTCTTTTTTCCCTGCTCACTTTCAGCGCTCTGGGAAGCTATCTGAGCGGTTGGCTCGACACATCCGATCTGCAGAAAACGCTGGTCAAACTGATCGCGGTTCTGGTGGCGGTGATCTTTCTCTATATTCTGGTCCTGCCGCCGATCTTTTACGGGCTGGTCTGGCTGCCGATCGCCGCCCGGATCATCATCTCCATCATACTGATGGCTCCTCTGGCCGTTTTGATGGGAATGCCGATGCCGACCGGAATCAAACTCCTCTCCAAACATTCGCCCCGGATAATTCCGTGGGCCTGGGGCGTCAACGGCGCGGCCTCGGTGATGGGTTCGGTCAGCGCTCTGGTGATCGCCATTTTGACCGGCTTTAACCAGGCCCTGATCATCGGCGCCGGAATTTATCTGCTCGGAGCGTTTTTTATCACCCGGCCGAAAAAGCGAAGCGACGAGGAAATTTCGCCCGAAGATATGAGCGGAAACGAGGTTTTTGATCAATAGATCGGGAAATTTTCAGGCCTTTCGAGGCCGCTTAAAAAAAAATTCAACCAATTGGGATTTGAAAACGTCTAAACTGGCAAGTTGGCTAAAAGCTATACGAATCCCTAATAAAATCCAAAGAGGTATCAATATGTCTTTTAAACAGAAATTCTTTTCCGCCGTCACCGTGGCCTTGGCTCTGGTCGCTTTTTCGACCTTTGTTTCCGCTCAGGATAAGAGCGACACACCGAACCCGCCCGCCAGGGAAGGCAAAATGGAAAAACGCTTCGGCGAAGGCCATCACGGCCGTGGCGGAATGCACGGACGCCATTTCGGCGACGACCGGATGATGTTCCGTTTTCTGCGCGGCATCGAATTGACCGAAGCCCAGCAAACCCAGATCAAAACTCTGATGGAAGCCCACCGGGCCAGCCTCGCGCCCCAGCAGGAAGAGCTGCGAACGCTGTTTCAGAAAAAACGCGACGGATCGTTGACCGAAGCTGATAAAACGCGTTTGACCGAAATCCACAATCAGAGAAAAGCCTCTTCCGAACAGCTCAAAGCCACGATCATGGGCATGCTGACGCCCGATCAGGTCGCCAAACTCGAACAGATGAAAGCCGAGCGGCAACAGCGGATGGAAGAACGCAAACAAAGAATGATGGAAAGACGCCAGCAACGCGAAAACCGGACCGAAAAACCGGCCACCGATAATTAAAGAGCTGTCCTCGGCCGGTCAAATGAATTCGGAGCCAGCGGAATGCGGATCTCAGATCCCGTCCCGGATGCTCCGATTATTTCTTTGCAAAAGATTTTTTCTGGAAAAACCGGTCTATTTGCATTTTTCAATAAATTAAGCACGGATGATTATATTAGGACTTTTCGTCCGAAAAGACTTTGCTCAAGGGCAAGGTTTTGAAGCTGAAGATGTTTCATGTTTCGGTCTAAGGCTCGATAATTGTCCGTGCTTCCCACTCATTAAAATCGAATATAGAATTTTGGAAAAAAAATGCGCGAGCAGAAAACTCGCGCATTTTTTTTGATTACGAAACTTCCGGTTCGGAACCGTCAACCGATGAACATCTCGTCCTCGTGATAAACCCGGTCGATCTGTTTCGGCGAAGGAGCGAACAGGACCTCCAGCCCTTTGCGCACTCCGGCCATGATGGCGGCGATCTCACGGGCCGGTTCGACCACTTTGGTCTGAACGAAATTGGTCGTCGAAACAACCTGCATCTGCGTCCGGTCGATGGTCTGCGAAACGAGGGCCACTTTTTCTTTGGCTTCATTGGCCGTCATTCCGACAAGTTGTTTGAGTTCGGCCACTTCCTCTTTGACCAGTCCGGCCGATTCGGAGAGATATTTGGTCGCGGTCGAAAGGTTTTCCGAGATTTCGGTGAACTGAACCGAAATCTCCTGACCCTGCTGACCGATGGCCGTGAATTTGACGAGCAGAGGTTCAACTCGTTCTTCAACCCGGTTGACGGTGTTGACGACTCTTTTTACGACCACCGCAACAAAGATCAAAGTAATGGCCATGACGATGAACATCACGGCGATTACGATCGATGCGATCATCATCCAAAATTGCGGATCATTAACATTCATAGCTACATCCTATTTTTCTTCGGACTCATCCGGAGCATCCAGCGCCTTTTCCTCGACCGGATAAGTGGGCCGGCCTTCGACGATGGATTTCACTTCCGAACGCTTTTTCTCCTGGTTGTAGGCATCCTTGCCGGCTTCGATGGCCGCCGAAAAAGGATTGGCCGTCCGGGCCGCGGCGCTCTTGGCCTTTTCGCCGAACTGTCCGGCCTTTTCCTGGGCCGTTTGATAAAATTCGTTGGCTTTTTCGCGCGTTACTTCATAGTAATCGCTGGCCCGTTCGCCGACCAAATGCGCCGTTTCGCGTCCTTTTTCAATGCCTTTGCGAGTAACGTCGGCAATATCTTCGCGCAGTTCCTGACCGGATTTCGGCGCGAACAAGAGAGCCAGAATGGCTCCGATTCCCCCGCCGATCAACAAATAAGTCAGCTTCGTCGTGGCGCTCGTTTCTTCCCTTTCGTATTCGTATTTCATAACAGTCTCCCAAATCTGCAAATCCAGCGGTTTGCCTTAAAAAGTTATTAAATTTCTGATAGTTAGAATATATCAGAAAGCGGAAAAGCGGGCAATCGGATTTTGGATTTTGGATTTTGGATTTTGGATTCTATTGTTCCGTGAATTAATAAATCCAAAATCCAAAATCCAAAATCTAAAATCGACTGCCTTTGACCATTCGCGGGATTCCCTGAAGATCCGGCCTGATCTCGACCGAAGACCAGATTTTCGGGGCGAACATGGCCCGGACCTCATCCGCCTGCCCGATGCCGATCTCGAGCAGAAGAAAGCCGCCCGGCTTTAAAAATTGAGGCGATCGTCGGACGATCTTTCGAATGATCGAAAGACCGTCGCGGCCGTCGGTCAAAGCGACCTCGGGATCGAAACGGCCGACTTCGGGCTGAAGCCGGGCGAAATCTTCGGCCGGGATATAAGGCGGGTTGGAGACTATCAGATCGAACGGGGTCGATGATTTCAGTTTATTTCGCAAAGCCTCGAAAACGTTTGATTCCTCCAGTTCGAGGCGTTCAAAAACTCCGTGGGTCCGGGCGTTTCTCTCCGCCACCCGAAGAGCCTCGGCGGAGAGATCAAGACCGACGGCGCGGGCCGAACGCAGGTTGCGGAGAATCGAAACCGCGATACAACCCGAGCCGACGCCGACCTCGGCGAAACGCGGATCTTTCGTTCGGCTTAAAATTGCCATCGCCTCTTCGACCAGCATTTCGGTTTCCGGGCGCGGGATCAGCACGTCTTTTGAAACGAAAAAATCCAGACCGTAAAACTCCTGCCGGCCGGTGATATGCTGAAACGGTTCGCGCCCGGCCCGACGTTTCAAAACCTCGGAAAACCGCTCGGTCTCTTCTTGTGTCAATTCATATTCGGGATAGGCGATCAGATATGTTTTGTCTTTTTCGAGGACAAAAGAAAGCAGAGATCCGGCTTCCCGACGCGGTTCCGCGATTCCGCTCCGTCGCAGAATCACCGTCGCCTTTTTGAGCGTTTCCGAAATATTCGCCATAAGTACGGTGAGCGGTAGCGATCCGGTGAGCGGTACGAAGTATGTGTTTGACAGACCACCAGGTCGCTACCGCTCCTTGTTCTGATCATTTGATCGCCCGGGTCGAAATGAAGGTCGGGGCGTATTTGTTCAAAAGCCGGGCCTCGTCCGTCCACCAGTCTTCGTAAAAACCGGCGATCAGGAAACCGGCCTCAAGCTGTCCGCCGATCTGAGAGTCGAGCGAATGGCTGAATTCGAGGGGTTCCCCCCGTTCGATCAACTCGCTCTTTTCCTCTTCCGTCAGGGATTCGACGTCCGAATAAGGCAGTTTGTGCCGGAGTTTCAAAATCCCTTCGCGCTCCTCGGCCCGAAAATCGTAAATATAGATAAAAGGCTGGTTGAACGCGGTCAAAAGCGCGCCGCCGGGGCGCAAAACCCGGTAACATTCGTTCCAGACGGGCCGCAGGTCGGCCATGAAACAGTTCGAACAGGGATTAAAAATCAGATCGAAGCTCTCATCCGGGAACCGCCCGAGATCGGCCGCGTCGCCCCGTTCGATCCTGATCTGAAGATTTTCTCTTTCCGCCACCAGCCGGTCTTTTTCAAGCTGGCCTGCCGAAGCGTCGAACGAGGTTAAGTTGGCTCCGGCCGCCGCCAGAATCGGCGCCTGCTGACCGCCGCCCGAGGCCAGACACAAAATATCTTTCCCGCGAACATCGCCGAACCATTCGCGCGGAACCGGCTTGAGCGGCGTCAGAATCACCTCCCAGTCGCCCCGCCGCGCCCGTTCGATCTCTTCCGCGCTGACCGGAACGCTCCACTCGATATTGTCTTCGGCCAATTTGTCCCATGCCTTGCTGTTATGTGAATGAATGTTCATAGTTTCCACCTGTTTTGCCGCAAATACCAGACCGGTGCCATAAAGGCAAAACTGTTTCTCCCGTCATCTTTGAAAAAAGGGTTGATATTTTCCAGTAACCAATCTTCGACTTCCTCAATCTTACCAACGCCGTTTTCGACCGCATTGATGACATTGGTAATGGTCAGCAAAAAATCGACCGTTTCCCTTGCCGAAAGCTCGATCTCGTTTTCATGCCATTCTTCCCTGACCAGAACAAAGGCTTTCGGATCTTCGCTTTTTGCCGGAAAAGACCGTTCCGCCCGCGGCGGTGATGGAAAGATCTTCAAAAATTCATTCCGATACCAAACGCTGAAATCCGGATCATCGGCCGTTTTTCCGAGAAAATAATTATCGTAAGCGACGATCCAGCAGTCCGGTTTCAGAACCCGACCGGCTTCGGCGAAAAAACTTCGTTTATCTATCCAATGAACGGCCTGAGCGATTGTGATCAGATCGAAACGGCTTTCGTCAAAAGGCAGTTCTTCGGCCGAACCAACCAGAAGGTCGATCCCTTTTTTCCTTTTCGCCAAAGCGACCATTTCAGCGGAAACATCCAATCCGATGACTTTGTCCGAGATTTCTTTCAAAGCAACCGTTGAAAACCCGGTTCCGCACCCGACATCCAGGGAATAAGCCAAAATCTCTCTCAGCCGCAAAGATTCCCTGATCTTTCCGATGACGAACGAATGATACCGCGGTCGGCCTTTCAAATATCTTTCCGCCACAGCTTTCGGAGCAAAATAATTTTTATAGACCTTTTCCAATAAAATTTTTCTCACTAATCATCGGCGAAAATCTCACCTCGCCCCGTCGCCTCTTAAGATCGCCGGAAGGGTCAGCAGAATTATCTTCAGATCGAGCCACAAAGACCAGTTTTCGATGTAATAGAGATCGGTCCTGACCATCTCTTCAAAGGTCAGGCGGTTGCGTCCCGAGACCTGCCATAAACCGGTGATGCCCGGTTTCATGTCGAGGCGCTTGCGGTGGCGGAGATCGTATTCTTCGACTTCGTAGGGAATCGGCGGACGCGCTCCGACGACGCTCATTTCGCCGCGCAGAACGTTGAGAAACTGCGGCATTTCGTCAAGGCTCGTCCGGCGCAGGATGCGGCCCGTCCCGGTGACGCGCGGATCATCTTTGACCTTGCCGAAAACCGGTTTTTCCTCGTCCCCGACGTTGGCTTCGGCCGAGCCCTCGATGTTTTTGCGATAGGCTTCGCGGTGGATCGATTCGTCCGCACCGGCGCGCATCGTCCGGAATTTGTAGCACAGGAATTTCCGCCCGTCCATCCCGACCCGCTCCTGCCGGAAAAGAACCGGCCCGCGCGAGTCCAGTTTGATCATCAGCGAGATCAACAGCCAGACCGGCAAAAACAAGATTAAAACCGAAGCGGAAATGATGATATCGAAAGCGCGTTTGATGAATCTTTCGCCGTCCGACAAGGGTTCGCGAAAAAGCCTGACCATCGGCAGAACGCCGATCTGTTCGACGCTCGTTTTCTGCGGCAGAAAATTGAACATCGAAGGCGCCAGACGAAATTCGACCCGTCTTTTGCGTCCCATTTGCATCATCGCCTCAAAAAGCATCTCGCTCGGAATCCGGTTGTCGGTGATGATCACCTCCTGAATCTCCAGTTCGCGGATGATTTCGGGCAGATCTTCAAATCGTCCGACGATCTGCGAATCGATGTCTTCGGCCACAGAGGGAAATTTCTCTCCAGTCTCTTTTTTCTCTGTGTTCTCCGCCTCCTCCGTGGCGACAACCCCGATCACCCGGTAACCGAGGTCGCGCCGTTCTTTGAGTTCCCGAACCGTCTGTTCGGCCTCCCGGTTGGTTCCGACGATCAAGGTCGGGATCAGATTGACATCGCGCTTTCTGACCAGCGTTTGCAGATAGCGCAGACCGAGATGAAAAACGCCGTAAAAAAGAAGGGCCAGCGCGAAATCCAGGGCAAACACGCCGCGCGAATAGGAAAACTCGCGGAAGGCGAAACCGCCGCGAAACAGAAAGGTAAAGGCGATGATCAGGAGCGAACCGACGGCCGTCGCCTTGAAGATCTTGATCAATTCGGCGATGTAGGAAAACGCGCCCTGAAGACGGTAGATCCTCTGATAAGAAAGCATCAGAAGGCGAACCGGAACGGCGAACAGAGCGACTCCGGCGTAGGGCGCGAAATCCCCCGACCAGATCGGAGCCGTCGCGGCAAAAACGGCATCTCCCTCGCGCAGAAAAAAAGCCAGAGCGAAACAGATAAAAGCCAGAGCCCCATCAAGGACGAAGATCGATAATCTGACCGATGGCAAGACCCAGCCCGGCACGCGGTTTTCCGCTTTAACAACCTTTTTCGCCGGATTGATTATCGTTTCAGCCTTCATTGTTAAAGATTTAAGCGGTAACGGAAATGATTTACAGTTTTTTGAAAAACCGCCCACAGTTCGCCGATCACCGCTCACCTTGAATTCACGATCGCCTTTATTCTTTTTAAGCTAATAGCCTTTGACTTGCAACTTTCGCAGGCGGCTGACAATTCCCGCCGTCTGAGCTATTCTTAACGCTTGCAACCGGTCGCCCGCAAAAAAATTTTCCCGGATGTTTCGATGAAAGTTCTGATAACCGCGCCAAGTCTGGATGAAAACGAAAACGTCAGCGGGATCTCGTCCGTCGTCCGGCAGATCGTCGCTCGCGCGGCCGGAACGGAATTCGTTCATTTCACGGCCGGGCGACGGGACGGGCGAAAAACGGGACCGGTCTGGCTTTTCGATCAGGCGGGTCTGCTCCCGCGTTTTCGCGCGAGTTTGAAAAAAAACCGGCCCGACATCGTTCACATCAACACCGCTTTGACGCCGCTTTCGATCTTGCGCGACGCGGCCCTGACATTCGTCGCCGAACGAATGGGATTTCCGGTTTTGCTCCATATTCACGGCGGGCGTTTTTTGACCGAGGGTTTCAGCCGACCGGTCTTCGCCCGTCTGACCCGGCGGATGATCGATTCGTCGGAGGTCGTCGTAGTTTTAAGCCGAGGCGAAAAAAAACTGATCGAAGATTTCGCCGACCCGGAAGACGTCCGCGTTCTGGAAAACGCCGTTCCGTTCGATGAGATCGACTCAAAAGCCGCCCCGAAAAACGAGGAAAAAAACCTGATCTTCATCGGCCGTTTCCACAAAGGAAAGGGTTTGAAGGAAATAGTCGAAACGGTCCGAACCTTAAAAAAAGAGGGGTTCGAATTTCGCTTTACCTGCTACGGAGCGGGAGAGGAAAAGGAGCGTTTCATCCGGGAGATGACCGCCATCCTCGGAGAAAAGTTCTTTTACGGCGGCGTCATCGGTGGCGATGAAAAATGGGAAGCGCTCCGGGCGGGCGACATCTTCCTGCTCCCGACTCATTACGAGGGTTTGCCGCTCTCTCTGCTCGAAGCGATGGCCGCCGGTTGTATTCCTCTGGTCTCCCGCGTCGGTTCGATCGGCGAGGTCGTCGAGGACGGAAAGAACGGATTTTTGACCGAGCCGCGCGATGTGGCGGGAATCATCGAAAAACTCCGGTTTCTGCTTTCGGATAATGATATTTGGGAGGACATCAGAAAGAACGCCAGGGCAACCATCTGCGAGAGGTTTGATCTGGCGGAATATTTGGTGAAGCTGGAAGGCATTTACCGGAAGATCAGTCAACATCAGTACCGCGAGCGGTAGCGACCGGGTAAAACTTTTGACCTGCCCAGCGATAAAAAGAACGACCGAATGACCGAAAAAAAAGATACAAACCGATCATCCGCCGACCCGAAAGTAAACGTGATCGGTTTGCGGGTCAACGTCGGCGATCTGGAGTCGACCGCCGGAAAAGTCCTCGCTCTGGCCGCCGTCCAAAATGGCGGTTACGTTTGCGTTTCAACCGTTCACATGGCGATGGAGGCGCGCGACGACCGGAGATTTTCCGAGATCGTCAACCGGGCCGATCTGGTGACTGCGGACGGAATGCCGATCCTCTGGATGCAGAAATTGCGGGGAAGAAAAGAAGCCGACAGAGTTCGCGGAACGGATCTCATGCTGAGGCTTTTCGCTCTGGCCGAAGCGAAAAATCTTTCGGTCGGTTTTTACGGCGGGCGGGCGGAGGTTTTGGAGAAAATCGCCGAACTTTTGAAAAAGGACCACCCCGGATTAAAGATCAGCTATCTTCATTCGCCGCCTTTTCGCCCCCTTTCTGCGGATGAAGACGCGGCCGTCACGGCCGAGATCGAAAAATCGGGAACCGACATTCTGTTCGTCGGACTCGGCTGTCCGAAACAAGAGCGCTGGATGGCCGCTCACCGGAACAAACTGACGACCGTCATGCTGGGAGTCGGCGCGGCCTTCGATTTTTACGCCGGAAACATCAGTGAAGCGCCCCGCTGGCTGAGCAGTCTCGGCCTCGAATGGCTCTATCGCCTGTCGCGCGAACCGCGCCGTCTGTGGCGCCGCTACCTGTTTTTGAACCCGCGCTTTGTGATCCTGGCCGGTTTGCAGCTTTTGGGGTTGAAAAAGTTTAAAGGTGAAAAGGTGAAAAGGTGAAAAAGTTTGTTTTTTCCGGGGCAAGCCCTTTGAAAAATCCGAAAACCATCTCCGCCTTTTCCACTTTTTCACCTTTTAAACCCTTTCACCTTATAAACCTTGCTGGATCCGCGACACCTCTTCCAGTTCGGCGATGATCCCCGGCAGTTTTTCGAGCACGAAATCGACTTCTTCCTCCGTGTTGTAACGTCCGAGCGAAAAGCGAATCGCGCCCATCGCCGTCCGGTAGGGAATATTCATCGCCTGCAAAACCGGCGATGCCGTGTGGGTTTCGGCGTTGCAGGCCGAACCGGTCGAAACGCAAACGCCCAGATCGTTGAGTTTGGCGAGGATCGCTTCGCCGTTTACGCCCGGAAAGGAAATGCTCGAAGTGTTCGGCAGGCGCTTTGTTCTGTCGGATGTTCCGTTGAGCCGGGAATGAGGAATTTTTTCCAAGATCCCGTCCTCCAGACGATCCCTCAGAGAGCACACCCTCTCCGTCGCGGCAAAACCCGATACCAACTCTGCGGCCGCGCCCAGCCCGGCGATCTGGTGAACGGCTTCCGTCCCGGCCCGCCGTCCGTTCTCTTGCCCACCGCCGATCGAATTCGACGGCAGATGAACGCCCTTTCGGATGTAAAGAGCGCCGACGCCCTTCGGAGCGTGGAATTTATGACCCGAGATCGAAAACAGATCGATCGCCGTGTTTTTCAGATCGATCGGGATCTTGCCGACCGCATTGACGCCGTCAACGTGAAAAAGCGCGTCGGAATTGGCCTTGACCGCTTCGGCCAGTTCTTCGACCGGAAACAGAATGCCGGTTTCGTTATTGGCCAGCATCACCGAAACGACGGCCGTATCGGTGCGGATGAATTCCCTTAACTGATCCGCGCCGAGCAATCCCTCTTCATCGACATCGAGCCGGATCACCTCGAAGCCCCGGGGAGCGAGTTTTTCGCAAACCCGGCGAACGGCCTCGTGTTCGACGCGCGTGGTGATGATATGGCGCTTTTCCGGATCGGCCTCGAGCGCCCCCAAAATCGCCCAATTGTCGCTCTCGGTTCCGCCAGAAGTGAAAACGATCTCGTCCGGATCGGCCGCACCGAGCAGGGCGGCCGTCTTTTCGCGGGCATCTTCCAAAACCCGCCGAGCCCGTCGGCCGAATTCGTAGGCCGATGACGGATTGCCGTAAAATTCGGTCAAAAACGGCCTCATCGCCTCGAAAACCTCCGGAGCCGTCCGGGTGGTTGCATTGTTGTCAAAGTAAATCATAGTTTTATAAAATCAAATTGATAATTGCCACGGTTTAGATAATAATTCCAAGCGGAAATTTCACAGTTTTTTAAATGTTAGAATGTATCATAACCCTGAATCGTGAATGGAATTTTAAAAATAAAAGACGCCAGCGGCCGCCAGTGGGAAGCTAATCTACTCCCCAACACCACCTACACCATTGGCCGGGCCAAGGAAAACGATATCGTTCTGAACGATCGCCGCGTTTCGCGCCGGCACGCCCACCTCGTGGCCGATGAGGTAAACTTTACCATCATTGACGGTTATTACGACGACGGGGAGCTCAAACGGAGCGTCAACCGGGTGTTCGTCAACGGGATGGCGGAAATAGAAAAGATTCTCCGTCCGGGCGATGTCATTGCGATCGGCGAAACCAAGCTCGAATTCGACAAACCCGTCCAACCGCAACCGATCAGTCAACCCGTCAGCCAGCCGCCGGCCCACAGCGAAACCCGCGATTATTCTGCGGGAGCCACCGAAATTCCGGCCGGGGTCAATTATGACGACCAACCGCTCGGTCACACCCAGTTGCAGATCTCCGTCAACGAGATCATCGGAAAATCCGCGAGCATCTCCGGCGAAACCAATTTCGCCACCCCCGATGAGATCAAAGATCTTCGCCGCAAGGCCCAGATCCTGGAAATGCTCTACGAGATGAGCAAAACTCTTGGCACGGTTTTTGACTTAAAAGAAATATTTCTGAAAGCGACCGATCTCATTTTTCGCGGGACTCCGGCCGAAAGAGTGGTCGCTTTGCTGGCAGATGAAACGCTTGACGGCAAGATCCTGGAATACAGCCTGTACCCGATCGCCGTCAAGGGACGCGACGAAAATTTGGAGAATTTATCCGAAAAATTGTCGATCAGCCGGACCATCACGCAAAAGGTGATGAGCGAAAGGGTCGCTCTGCTGTCGCAGGACGCGACGACCGATAAACAGTTCAGCGGAGCGGAATCGATCGTTTCGCAGGGCGTCCGGTCAACCATCTGCGCTCCTTTGATAACCGAATCGAACGTCCACGGCGTGGTTTACGCCGACCGGCTCGACCCGTTCGCCGCTTTTTCGCAGGACGATCTGGAGCTGATCAGCGCGGTGGCCGCTCAGACGGCCGTTACCGTGGAAACCATCAAGGCGCATAAACGTCTGGCCCGCGAAGAGGTCGCCCGGGCCAATTACAGCCGGTTCATGCCGGAATATGTCGTCAAACAGTTGCTTGACAATCCCGATTCGTTTAGACTAGGCGGCATCAATCAAACCGTAACTCTGCTTTTCGCCGACATTCGCGGTTTTACTGCCTTTGCCGAAAAAGAAAATCCGGAAAAGGTGGTCGGCCTTCTGAATCGTTATTTTTCGGCCATGTCGGAGATAATCTTTGCTCACGGCGGAACTCTCGACAAATATATCGGAGACGGTTTGATGGCGATTTTCGGCGCACCGACGGCCACTCCGGAGGACGCGAAAAACGCCTTGAAAACAGCGGTTACGATGCAAAAGCGGATCCAGAAACTGAATCAGGAACTGGCCGCCGAGGGCTTCCGGCCCGTCGATGTCGGCATCGGGCTGCACACCGGCGAAGCGACCATCGGCTACATCGGTTCGGAACAGCGTTCCGAATACACGGCCATCGGCGATACGGTCAATCTGGCCTCGCGGTTAGAATCGAACGCCAGCGGCGGACAGATCCTGGTCAGCGAAGCCACCGCTCAGTCGGGAGGCGAGATTTTCACTTTTATTCCGCGCGAACCGCTAAATGTGAAAAATAGGCTAGAACCTGTATCGCTATTTGAGGTAAAATGGAACTGACCTGGATTTCGGACTTCAGATTTCGGATTTGTCCGAAATCCAGTTGACTTGCTAAAAGTGAGATCTCCCCAGGTCAAGATTAGTCGCTTGCATGCCGTTTTGCTTTGGTCTTCCGGCTGGAGAAGATCTTTCCGACAGTAGGACAAAAATAGTTTAATCAAAAATAGATGCCTAAATGGTTGGAGCCAGAGACTTGTCCTTACAATTTGCCATTAACTATTAACGATTAACTACTTATGGGAATTAAGTCGCTCAAAAAATACGTTACCGATTCGATGGCGATCGATATGGGAACGGCCAACACCATCATCGCCGTCAAGGGGCGCGAGATCGTGCTTGACGAACCGTCGCTGGTCGCCATCAACGAACTGACGGACGAGATCGTCGCCTACGGTCAGGAGGCTTTCGATCTGCGCGGGCGCGAAGGGCGGGACATCATGGTCATGTCGCCTCTGAGTAACGGGGTCATCGCCGATTTCGAGCGAAGCAAAAAAATGCTCGCCAGTTTCGTCAAAAAAGCCAAGACCGGCGGATCGCAGGTTTCCCTGCACGCCGTCCTCAGCATCATCTCCGATGTAACGCACGTCGAGCAGAGGGCTTTGCTCAACGCCGCCGAAGAAGCCCATATCAGCAAAGTTTATATGATGGAGGAGGGGCTGGCGGCCGCCTTCGGAGCCGGTGTTTCGCCGAAAGACAAACGGGCTTCGGCCATCATCGACATCGGCGCCGGCACGACCAACATCGCCTTTGTCGCCAAGGGATCGATCGTCCATTCTCGTTCGGAGCGGATCGGGAGCGATCAGATCAACTTAGCTCTGGCCACACATCTGCGGCGGCATCGCGGACTTCAGGTCGGAGCGGAGACGACGGAAAATCTGAAAACCCAGTTTTCCACCACTTATCTGCCGGAAGAAATAGATAAAACCACCATCGTCCGGGGACGCGATATGCAGTCGGGAAGCCCGAGCGCGGTCGAGATCACCATCGGCGAGATTTACCCGGTGGTCGAAAGCATCGTCCGGCGGATCGCCCAGATCGTCAGCGACACATTGACCGAACTGAGGCCCGAGGTGGCGGCCGACATCTACGACCGGGGGATCATCATGACCGGCGGCGGTGCCCTTTTGCAGGGGCTCGATCAATACTTGCGCAATTTCGTCAGCCTTCCGGTCACCATCGCTGACGAACCGCGCTACGCCACCGTCAAAGGGCTTTTGAGCATGTTCGACGAACCCGAACTTCTCGAAAGAGTCTCACGAACCGAACTCCATTTCCTGCAAAACGCCGAGATTCCGTTCGAAGCCTAACTTTATCTTCAGTTTTGAGTTTTTAATATTTGGTAGTGATCAAAAGTAATGCTGACAAATGAATGTCCCGCAGGGACTCTTGTCGTAATAGCCCGGCGATTGATCGCCGGGTACAGGTTCTCTCTCAGATCCATAGTCCTGAAAGGACGAAAGATAAATATGAATTTGGCAAATTCGAGACTGTCCCTTCAGGACTTGACGACATCATCGGTTGCATAACCCCGGCTATCAATCGCCGGGCTATTTTCAGATGCTCCGTTGGAGCAATTAGATTTTGCTCAGCGTTACTTTTGATCACTACCTAATTTTTAATGACGTCGGGAAAAGTGTCTTTTCCGACAACTCAACATTCAAAATTAAAAACTCAAAATTCACCTCTAGATTGGCGTCCACAAAAAACGATTAATCGCCCGGACAATTTTAACTTTCTCCTCTCATAATTTATTCTTGTCTTCGGCCATGCAATTTTTCGATTTTCTCAAACGTAAGGTCGTCATCGCTCACGTTTACGGGATCCCCGTGCGGGCCGATTATCGCTGGTTTTTCGTCCTCCTCCTGCTTTCCTGGATCACGGCGGCGAGCATCAATTCTTATCTCGACAACTTTTTGACCAGCGGCATTTTCGGAATTCTGACGACTCTCATTTTCTTCGGTTCGATCTTTCTTCACGAACTGGCACACGCTTTTATCGCCCGGATGGAAGGTCTTCAGGTTTTGGAGATCATCCTTCACCCGTTCGGCGGGATGGCCCGGTTCCGGCGCGAACCGGAAACCCCGCAGGCTGAATTCCGGATCGCCATCGCCGGCCCGGTCGCCAGTTTTCTCCTTTCGCTCGTGTTCATCTCTCTGATGATCGCTTTCAATTCGCTCGGCGAGGGCAACATTCTGTCGCCGCTTTGTTTTCTGCTTTTCCTGCTCAATTTCCTGATCGCCGTCTTTAACATGTTTCCCGGTTATCCTCTCGACGGCGGTCGGGTTCTGCGTTCTTTTTTGTGGAAACGCGGGACGGATCTCAACGAAGCGACCGTTCTGACCGGAAGGTTCGGTCAGATCATCGGCGGTGTGATGCTCGTTTTCGGCGTTTTCACGGCCTTCGTTCACGGACAGTTCTTTCTGGGTTTCTGGACCGTTGTGGTCGGGATCTTTCTTTTCGATTCGGCCAGATCGATCATTCGCCAGGTCAAGAATCTGGACAAACTGATCGTCGAAGACGTGATGACCCTGCCGATTCCCATCAAACCCGAGATGACCGTTCTTCATTTCGTCGATCATATTCTGCCGGCCTATCGTCAGACGGTTTTTCCCGTCGCCCGCGAACGCCAGCTTTACGGTATGCTGTTGCTGGCGGATCTGAAGGAACTGCCGCGCGAGGACTGGAACCGGACCGAGATCAAGGAAGTCATGCGTCCGATCGAACCGGAGTTTTTCGTCGAATCCCGGTTTCTTTTGAGCGATGCGCGGGAATTGATGCGTTTCAACGGCATCGGAGCCCTCGGCGTGATCGACTCGCGCGGCAATCTGGTCGGTTTTTTGCAGAACAGAAAAATCAGATAACAAAGCCGGAACAAATTTCGTTCCGCTCGTTTTTTTTCGGTGAAATTTTGCGATTCGTAAAGCCATCCGAAACGCCTTAAAAGCGCATCCAAACCCTGTTGACAAGATCAAACACCCGACAAACACACCCGGTTCGAATCGGCCCGCACGGAACCGGAATATTAAATAAGCCGGGCGGGCTTTGTTATGATATTCTTAGAGACGACCGAGACAGAAAAGCGATGGACCGGACATATTTCAGGTGAGTCTCGAAATTCCGGCTTCGGATCAGCGAAAGCCGAAACCGGTGAAAATTCTCCGATTTTGTAAAGAAAATGTCGCCGAATGATTTTATTCCAACGATAAATACTTTGCGCAACGTGCTCGACATCACGCTGGTTTTTATCATTGTCTATGTCGTGCTCAAACTGTTGCGCGGCACGCGGGCGGTGCCGACCGTCGTTGGAATGGTCATTCTGGCTTTGCTTTACTGGCTGGCGGTGGCTCAGGATCTGGAAACGCTCGAATTCGTTCTGCGCTCGGCCGTGGTCTATATCGGTGTGGCGATAATAGTCCTTTTTCAATCCGAGATCCGGCAGGCGCTGATCTATTTCGGCAACCGGTTGCAGTTTCCCGTCTTTCGCCGTCAGAACGGCGGTTTGGGAGAAACGGTTTACGACGAGATCGTCCTGGCGGCGACGACTCTCGCTTCGGAAAAGATCGGCGCGCTGATCGTCATCGAACGCACCGTCGGGCTGAGGAATTTCATCGACGCCGGCGTCCAACTCGACGCCCGCATCAGTTATGACCTGCTGGTAACTTTGTTCAATCCGGCCACGCCCCTGCACGACGGAGCCGTGATCGTCAAAAACGAGCGGATCGCCGCCGCTTCGTGCTTTTTGCCGCTGACCAAAAATCCGAGCATTTCGCGCGAACTCGGCACCCGCCACCGCGCCGGGATCGGCATAACCGAAGGCTCGGACGCGATCTCGGTGGTCGTCTCCGAGGAAACGGGCCTGATCACTTTTGTCGAAAACGGTCACGTCAAACGCAATGTCGATCCGCCGCGTCTGCGCCGTCTGCTTCTCAAATCGATGAATCTGCCGGTCGCCAAAAAGCCGCGCGAAAGCGCCAAACCGATGAAAGAAGCGGAAACGGAGATCACGGTCGGATGAGATGATTTTCGGTAAATTGTGATGGTTTGAAGATCCGTTTGTCCGAAAAGCTCCACTTTTCGGAGGCTCTCGAAAATAAGAGATGTTTCAGTTTTCCATAGAAAAAATAGAAAGGCTTTTTCCGAAACCGAAGGAGGAATTTTCATTCCGCTACATTCTCCAGCGCCTGTTCCTGGACGATTGGCTGATGAAACTGATCGCACTGATCATCACTCTGGCGCTCTGGCTCGGCGTAACCGGCCTCGGAACAACGACCGAAGAGCGCATTCGCAATGTCGAGATCAAACTTCGGGTTTCAAACGAGATGGAGATCACCAACTCGCCCCAGCAGGAGGTCGATCTGGTGGTGGTCGGCGACAAACGCAAGATCAACCAGATCAGACGCGAGGATCTGAAGCCTTCGCTCGATCTGGTCGATACTCCTCCGGGCGACAGAACGATCGAACTGACTCCGGAAACGGTCAATCTTCAGCTTCCGACCGGGGTCAAACTCAAGGAAATTCAGCCGAGCAAAATCCCGATCAAACTGGAGATGGTCGAAAGCCGCGAGATCCCGGTCAAGGCCGAGATCGCCAACAACGTTCCGGACGGTTTCGAGATCTACGGCGTCTCCGTCATCCCTCAGAAAGTTCCGGCCCGCGGACCGGCCAGCTACATCAACTCGATCCAATACATCTCCACCGAAAAGATCGATGTCAAAGACCGGCGGGAGGACTTTACGGCTCCGCAGGTTCCGCTCAACATCGCCAATCCGAAAGTGAGGGTGATCGAGGAAACGGCGGTCGATGTCTTTTTCCGGATCGGCGAAAAGCGGATCGAAAGACTGTTTATAGTCCCGGTCAAAAACGAAAAAGAAGAGCGAACCGCGACCATCGTCCTTTACGGGGCCCGTTCGCTTTTGAACGCCCTCAGATCCGAAGACATCCAGATTCAGTCGGTCAAAACGGATTTGGACGATGATTCCCTGAGCCTGACCCTTCCGCCCGGAGTTCAGGAAAAAGTCGAAGTCCGAAAGATGCAGCTCAACGGAAGATAATTCGATTTTGGATTTTGGATTTCGGATTTTGGATTTATTTTTTCATTCCTAGATCCGCAATCCCGAATCTGCAATCCATTTGTTTTCCTTAGCGTCAGATCCGGTTAAAGTTTATAATCGGGAAATATGGAACTAGCTGTCGAAAAATACAAAGTGGAAAGCGAGCCTTACTATCTTCCTGTCGGGCAGGAAGTCGAACTTTTCGAGGCCGCCTACAACGCCCGCCTTCCGGTTATGCTGAAGGGGCCGACGGGTTGCGGAAAAACCCGCTTCGTCGAATATATGGCCTATAAAATGAACCGCCCGCTGATCACGGTCGCCTGTCACGAAGACCTCTCGGCGACGGATCTGGTCGGCCGTTTTCTGCTCGAAGGCAACGAAACGGTGTGGCACGACGGCCCGCTGACGGCCGCCGTTCGCGAAGGGGCGATCTGTTATCTGGACGAGGTGGTCGAAGCCCGCAAGGATACGGTCGTCATCATTCACCCGCTGACCGATGATCGTCGTCGCCTGCCGATCGAAAAGCGCGGAACCGTCATCGAGGCGCCGCCCGAATTCATGCTGGTCGTCTCCTACAATCCCGGTTATCAGTCGATCCTAAAAGACCTCAAACAATCGACGCGCCAGCGTTTCGTCTCGATGGAATTTGATTATCCGGAACCGGAGGACGAAACGGCGATCGTCGCCCGCGAGGGCGGAATCGACGAACAGACGGCAAAAGATCTCGTCACCATCGGTCACAAGATACGCAATCTTCGCGGACACGGTCTTGAGGAAGGTGTATCGACCCGCCTGTTGATCTACGCGGCGCAGATGATCGCCAACGGAATTTCAGCGATAGACGCGGCCGAAGTCGCACTGGTTTCGCCGATCACCGACGACAGAGAATTGCAGAGAAGTATCCGTGAGATTGTTACAACTATTATTTAATCAACGTGAACTGATTAGGTTACCGGATGATTGAGTGAAAAAGTGAAAAAGTGAAAAGGTGAAAAAGTGAAAAAGCAGCGCGCCTATCAAACAACCGACTTTTAAACCTTTTCACCTTTTCACCTTTTCACCTTTAAATTCCCCCTAATCGTTTACTGACAAATATCTCTGGAGGTAACAATGGCAATACTGAGGTTAACGGGTTCAGTCGGCAGCGGCAGTTCGAAAAAAGGAATTCCGCACAACGAGATTTCCGATGTGATCAAGGTCAGGGACCGCCTGATCGAACTCGGATACGACTGGATCGGCGGCATCACCGACGGAAAGAACAAAGACTTTATCCGCGTCATCAAACTGTTTCAAACTATCTATAAAGGCCATTCCAAATTCGATACCGGCGACGGACGGGTCGATCTGCACGGCACGACCCACAAATGGCTGGCGGCCGAAAACGCGCCGGGATGGGTTCACATGGAGGGCAAATCGGGCATCGGCTGGGAGGTCGCCAAATTCGATCACGGCAACGCCTGGACGACGACCTGGATGCTTTTTGCCATCCATATGGCGGGAATCTACTACCGGGGTCTCGACGTCCTTTCGGCCGATGTTTCCGACGCTCCGCCGATGTGGGTTCGGGACTGTTCCCCGCACAAGGGCGGCAAGGCGACCGGACACGCCAGTCATCAAACCGGTCTCGATGTCGATATGCGTCTTCCGCTTCTTCCGCCCGACACGCTTAAATGGGATCAGCTCAAAGCCGGCGATTATGACAAAAGATTTCACCGCCAGGCGGCCTTGCTTCAGGTAACGGCCATCAAAAAAATGATGAACACCCGGTTTATCTTTTTCAACGACCCCGAATTCATCAAGAAAAGACTGTCCACCCACGAGAAAAATCACGGCGAACATTATCACATCAGGATCAAACCGCCGGAAAGGATCGAGGGAACCTATATGTAGTTTTGAGCGAGCAGTAGGCAGTGAGCGGAGATTTTGGATCGGCCCCGAAGTTATTTTGACTTCGGGGCCGTTTTTTTAAAGATTCTTTTGATTTTTAAAGCGTTTCGTGTCAAAAAGGATCTGGCCCGGTCGGGTTTTGAATTCCGGCCGTTTTCCCGAACGCTCAAAGCGCGCCCTTCGGAATGGCAATCTTCGCCCGAAAAACTTATGCTTAATAACAGATGAATCTTGCTCGGCGGCGAAAAGCGCGTTTGCGACTTCTGCGCAGGCGCTTGCACGCAATCAATATCGAGATCCTGCGCCTCTCCATCCGGCTCATCCCGTCGGAAAGCCAGAGGGTTTTCGGTCTGACGCTGATCATCGGCGTGGTCTGCGGTCTGGCCGCCGTCGCTTTTCATCTGACCATTCGTTTCGCCGAAGATCATTTGATCGAAGCGGCCATGAACTCCCCGGGTTACCGCTGGATCTGGTTGACAATCCTTGTCCCGGTGGTCGGCGGTCTGATCTGCGGCTGGTTTTTGGAAAAGGTCGTCCCGGACGCTCGCGGCAGCGGAATTCCGCAGGTCAAAACGGCCTACGTCATCCGGGGCGGAAAGATGCGTTTCCGGGTCGCGATCGGGAAATTTCTGATCAGCGCTTTGCAGATCGGTTCGGGAGCATCGCTCGGACGCGAGGGGCCGACGGTTCAGATCTGCGCCGGGATCGCCGCCTTTTTCGGTCGGATCGCCGCCCTCTCGCGGCAAAATCTGGCTCGCCTTCTGCCGGTCGGAGCGGCCGCCGGAATCGCCGCCGCTTTTAACGCCCCGATCGCGGCCGTCACTTTTACCATCGAAGAGATCGTCGGCGACCTCGACCAAACCATTTTGTCCGGCGTGGTCGTCGCGGCGGCGCTGGCGGCGGTCGTCGAACGCGGCATTCTGGGCGAGCATCCGATCTTCAACATTCCCGGAAATTACGGTCTTCATCACCCTTCATCGCTTCTTTTTTACGGCATGCTCGGAATCGCCGCCTCGCTCGTTTCGGTCGCTTTTACCGACTCGCTTCTTTATCTGCGACGAAAATTTCAAACCCTTCAGAGCGTGCCGGTCTGGGCGCGCCCCTCGATCGGCGGCGCCGTCACCGGGTTGCTGACGGTGGGGGCGATCACCTGGTTCAACACCCGCGGAATTACGGGCGGCGGCTACGACACTCTCTCGGAGGCATTGTCGGGAAAACTGGCCGTGCAGGTGATGATCGCGCTCTGCGCCCTCAAACTCGTCGCCACCGTCTTTTCCTACGCCAGCGGCGGAGCGGGCGGCATTTTCGCGCCGGCGCTTTTCATCGGAGCGATGCTCGGCGGCGTTTTCGGGATTCTCGACGTTCGCATCCTCGGTCACGGCAGCAACGAATTCGGCGCTTTCGCACTGGTCGGAATGGGAGCGGTTTTCGCCGGGATCATCCGCGCTCCGATCACCTCGGTGATCATCATCTTCGAAATGACCGGCGCTTATTCGCTGATCCTTCCGCTGATGGTGGCCAACACCATCTCCTACATTCTGGCCCAGCGGCAGAGACCGAAGCCGATCTACGAGGCCCTTTTGGAACAGGATGGCGTCACCATGCCGCATCGCGAAAAATCCAATCAGAAAGTTCTGGAGAGCATCCGGGTCGGTCAGGCGATGAACATCAACCCGATCTCGCTCAACAAGGATCTGACGGTCGGAGAGGCCGCCAAATTCGCCCAGGGGAAAGACTTTTCGGTTTTTCCGGTCGTCGATGCCAAAAGCCGCTACGTCGGGATCATCGGCGAAGCCCGCCTGCGGCGAATGATGGCCGAAAAGAACAAGAGCGGGCCCATCGCTCAGTTTATGGAATCGCGCCCCTATATCCTCCCCGAATCCTCCCTGCTCGAAGCGGTCGTCAAAATGCATCATCTGGAGGTCCGCCAGATCGCGGTCGTTAGTTCCAAGAAAGACAGGCATCTGGTCGGTTGGCTGTCGATGACCGACATCGTTCTCAAGCAGGCGGAGGAAAATCTGGACGATGACATCGAGATCACGGTCCTGCCGGAAATGGGCCCGGAAACCGAACTGGCCGACGTGATGGCCAAAAGGCAGGCCGATTCCGAAACGGCAAAAGCCAAAGAAGCGGCCGAAAACTAACCCCGCTATAAAAACTTCAAATCTCAGATCTCAGATCTCAGACAAACAAATCCGAAATCCGAAATCCAAAATCCGAAATCGATTTGTCTTGCGCCAAAAATCCCATTCGGATAGAATCAACCCGTCTGATGAAACAACCCCGAAAATTTTCTCTCGTATTGATCAAGCCTTCGCATTACGATGACGACGGTTATGTCATTCAATGGTTTCGTTCGGCCATCCCGGCCAATTCGCTGGCCTGTCTTTACGGTCTGGCTCTGGAATGCGAAGCGGAAAAAATGCTCGGAGAAGAAACCGAACTTCTGATCCACGCCTTTGACGAGACCAACACGCATATCAAAACGGAAAGGATCAGTTCTCTGATCGAGGCGGCCGATGACGGAATGGTCATGCTCGTCGGCGTTCAGTCCAACCAGTTTCCGCGAGCTTTGGACATCGCCGCGCCTTTGCGGGAAAAAGGAATCAAGGTGGCGCTCGGCGGTTTTCACGTCTCCGGCACAATGGCCATGCTCCGGGAACGCGACCCGTATGTGCAGAAGGCGCTCGACATGGGCATCACGCTTTTTGCGGGCGAGGCCGAGGGACGGCTCGGTCAGGTTTTAAAGGACGCTTTTTACGATGATCTGCGGCCGATCTACAATTTTATGGACGATCTGCCGAACATCGAAAATGTCGCCACGCCGCTTCTGCCGGCCGAGCGGGTCCATCTGACGGCCGGGGCGACGACCAGTTTCGACGCCGGGCGCGGCTGTCCTTTTTCCTGTTCGTTCTGCACCATCATCAACGTGCAGGGCCGAAAATCGCGCCGGCGGTCGCCCGAAGACATCGAGAGGATCGTCCGCGCCAACGTCGCTCAGGGGCTTCACTCGTTCTTTATCACCGATGACAATTTCGCCCGCAACAAAGATTGGGAGGCCATTTTAGACAAACTGATCTGCTTGCGCGAAGAGGAAAAACTCAACATCAGCTTTATCATTCAGGTCGATACGCTCTGTCATAAACTGCCCGGCTTTATCGAAAAATCGAAGCGCGCCGGCGTCAAGCGGGTTTTCATCGGTCTGGAGAACATCAATCCCGACTCTCTGATCGGCGCCAGCAAACGCCAGAACAAGATCACTGATTACCGGCAGATGCTTTTAGCCTGGAAAAAGGTCGGGATCGTCACTTATTGCGGTTACATTTTGGGTTTTCCGGGCGACACGCGGGAATCCGTCCTCCACGACATCGAGGTCATCAAAAAGGAATTGCCGGTCGATCTGCTGGAATTCTTCTACCTGACGCCCCTGCCCGGTTCGGCCGATCACAAAAAGCTCTTTGAAGAAGGCGTCCCGATGGACTCGGACCTCAACAAATACGACCTCAATCACGCCGTTACGGCTCATCCGAAGATGTCGCGCGAAGAATGGGAGGAGACCTACCGCAAGGCGTGGAAGACCTACTACACCGACGAGCATATCGAAACCATTCTCCGGCGGGCGATCGCCACCGGGACATCTCCGGGCAAGACGATGTTTTTCATCACCTGGTTCAACGGCTGTATCGACATCGAGGGCATCCACCCGCTCGAAGGCGGTTTCCTCCGGATGAAACGCCGAAAAACGCGCCGTTCGGGAACCCGGTTCGAAAATCCGCTCGTCTTTTATCCGAAGACCTTCCTCGAAACCCTCCGGAAACAGATCCGCTGGATCTCTCTCTACCTGCGCCTGCGCCTCATCTACCGCAAAGTGCGCAACGACCCTGAAAAACACGAGTACACCGACCTCGCCTTAGAGCCCGTTTCCGACAACGAGATCGAAACCCGCGAACTCTTCCAATCGGAGGCCGCCCATAAATTCATCGAAAAGATCAACCGGAACGAGAAGTTGAGGCAAGGCGATTTTGGATTTTAGATTTTGGATTTTGGATTGGGATTTGTTTTTCAGCAAACAAGCTGAATTTGAAAAAGAGATTTTAACCCCAATGACAGGTCGGGAAGGGTTGCGTCAGCGCCCGCTCTTCTTTGTTATGCAAATGAAAAGCCCGGGTTTTTATTGACTTTAGAATTATTTAAGAGGTATAACGGTTTTCGGTATAAGTAAATTGGAATTCGGTATAAATCAAAGTTCGGCAACTGTCTATGCTCATTCGCTACAGCGCACCAAACGAAGTCGACATATCCGGCACGGGAGAAGGCTGGGCCAACTGGCGAAAGCAATTGCTCGAGATGCTCGGCAGCAGAGGCGACAAGGTCACCCTAAAGGCAACGGAACACGGGGATCCGAGTCCATATGACGCCTGCTTGCTGTCTCTCGTGCCAATTTTGCAGCCTTTTATTTTATTTACCCAAATCCGATGCAAGATTCTCAAAATTGTTCAATGGCTCGGCAAGATACTTTAATTGGTTGAAGGAAAACATATTGCCAGACCAAATAATTCTTATCGGCGTCTTGCATTTTCGCCCATTATTGAGCGCGAATGGTCGCAAAAGCAATGCAGTAAAACACTTCCGAACCCCGAGCGAGATCCTGTTCGTGAAGATTGCGCACCGCATTCATATGCAAATTTAAGGTCTTTAACCAATATCACGGTTTCCGAGGGTAATGGCATCACGACGGCGGAATTGAAGTTGCCGCAGGTGTCCCGATTGCGAACCATTATGCGTTGATTGATGGCGAAAAATCAACATCTACTTTACGGTGAAGACGGAATAACACAGCTCCGCCAACCTCATTCCGCACCCGTAGAGGAGGCTCGCGATTAGCCAGTTTATGGAATTCTCCAGTTCGGCAATGATAGCTTTTGCTTCTTCCGGCGCGAGAAAACGGTCGGAAGACGCCGCATGCGTCTTTTTGCCCGAACGACATCGTCGATTTTCGGCAGGTCCAGGTCAAGTACCTGCTTGTAAAGGAATAAAAGCGCATTGGATCTTAAGGCGAGGTCATTAACTGAGTTTTCTAGAATGCAGCAAAGGATATAAAGATAAAGCACGTTCATATACCGCCAGATGAATTAATTGAGCAAATACTATGATCATGTAAGAATGTTACAGCGCACCATGTCGGCGTGGTATGCCGCTTGTGAAGATATAGAATCCAAAAGAACTACGAATGTAATTCAGCATTCTATTCTAGTGGAAATGGTAATTTCCAAATATCGGTGCTGAAGAACTGAGGTGTGCCAGAAATATTCTGATCAGGTTTCTCACCTGATCGAGCAGTTTAGAAAGTTTATCTCATAACTTTTTGGTGATAGGAAAAAATTAATTGTTTGATCTTTAGATGACAATGGGGCACATAACAAAGCTATCAAACTGAAACTTTCAGGCACCGCCTCCAAAGTTTCAGTTTAAAGCGGCGTAGCCGGTTCCAATCACCATGAGCGAAATTCCTGATAAGCTTAACACATCGTAAAATTCGTGGAGTTATATGCGGAACACGTCGCTTACGCAGAGAATCAATAGGATTCAGTCAAGCATGAATTGGATGCAGGTACTGCGCTTAATATTCTTTAAGTTCAAACGGCGGGACGACATGCCATAGAAAGTGTTTTGAGGCGCATGTCCTCGAAAGTTTCATTGGATACACGTTCGTACAATTTAGCCTGTAGTTCTTGCCACTGATCGTCTTATTTGCAGAGCTTCGATTTCGTGATGAAGCGATGAATCTGTGAATCGAATGCATTTGGTCGCGTTATCAGTGGTCGACTAGAAGAATCATTGCGACAATTGGCACGAAGGGAAAACTAGAGGCGATATTTGATGGATCTAGACCAGGGAAAACATTTGCGCCGGATATTCTCTAATGACTGCGCATGGCTGAAAGATCTGGTATTCATGATCTGGAAATTCTTGATGCACACTCGCTAATACCAAGCCGAACATGGTACAATACGAATCGAATGATCCAGTCCAAGGTTTGCTTTTCCGTGACGCCGCAAGAAAAAGGACTCAGCGAAGTCTGTAGGTGAACGTCAAACTTCGATTTCTCAGTGAGTGGTAAACTGGATTGGGCACCTGCACGGATTTATTTGCGAACTTTCGGCTATCGATGCTTCATCGTCCGACATGATGCAAAGATTGTAACAAAGGGATGCACGCCGAAGCCGCCGAATTTCGCGCGTTTTCTCCGGCTACGCAAAATCAACTTCGGCGGCTCGGCTGATCCCAATCATTAGGCGTTTCTTGCTTTGTAACAGCGACAGACCTGAAAGGAGGTCAAGATATTGGCAACCAAGATAGAAGGTCGAGATCATCGCTGGACGCGAAGACTTCAGCCGGTAGCTGTTTTGTGTCGAAGTATCATTGCAGCTAGAGCGCAGATTAGACCGCGGACTGCTCGTTGGAAGGGCACTCAGCTGACGCGAGCAATCGGGAAAATCCGGCACTTTGTTGAGTCCGTCAGTCGTCTCAAAAATCCGGCTTCTCCTGCGGACAAGGACGTCGAGTTTTGTCATCCAGAGCTGAAGCCCGGTGGCTTCGAGTCGGCGGATTGGGTACGCATCGGAGCGTCTTGCAAAATGGACGTTCGGCGATGTCATCGTTCGTCGTGAGCAGGTATTCGCAGAGCGTGGGAAAAGACTTGAACTTGAAGACGGAGCACCTCGCGCCAGCCATCGATGTTGCAACAGAAGAGAAGGCGGCAATCCCTGGCTTGCGGGCGATGGGCTGTCGCTGAGGGAGAGATCCAGGCTCCGTGGCTTCACTGCCGAGCGTAGGGCCGAATTACAGCAACTCAATGCGCTGACGGTGATCGGTACGACAACAATTGCGCTCACTTCCTATCGAATGCGGGCTTTCATTAAACGAGCGGGGTATGGCGCAGGCGACGACCGACAGCGTTATCACCGCGCGCCACATCCATCTCAATCGTACCGATCCGTGCGTAAAATCGGATGTGAACGTGATTCCGAAAGAAGCAGGTTCGGTTTCATAGCTTTGCTATAGTCGTCCAACGCTCAATCACCGGCTGTTGTTGCAACGTATCAGGAGACATCCAGCTCCGACTGGGCAATCGTCGTCGTGAGGCATACGACACGAATGGCGGCATCAGTTTTTTCTGGTGTTGAAGATTACGGAACAGGTTCGTCTTCATCTGGCCAGTTATCAGTGAATTATAAGTGGAACAAGTGCTTCGCCGGAACAACGTTGCGCCGCAACTGTTAAAGCCTATTCTAACGAGTCGCTCTGCGGCTATGAACCGTTTGAGCGTTCGCAAACGCTACTTCATTTAATCGTAAAAAGGCGGAAACAAAGATTTTATTGCACACGTAATGAACGCAGTTCTGTACCGCTATAACGGCCAAGCCGAAACCGTCAAGATAGCGTTTTTTCAGACAAATCGTTTGAAAATGAATGAGTAGTCGCGATCTACGGAACTGTTGCCGACGACGAAGCGCGAAACCGTATGGGCGCTCGCCACTGACGTTGACAGTTTGCCCGAAGTCGTGGAACAAAGATTGTCCGGATCCGATGGTTGGTGTCAAGATCAAGGTTCGAAGCGACAGAGCGATCCAGCTTACAGCTTAACGACTTGCGACAGAACGAAGGTCTTTTTGAAATTGAAGGACTAAAGCCCGGAATTCGAGCTATCTTATCAAACTGCCTTCTCCCAGACGGTCTTAAGGGGCGATACAATGGGGACTCGTGCTTACACGAGCGTGGTTGCAGCAAACAAATCTTTTTGTTATTAAAACTAAAATCAGATGGACTGAGGGCGAAACACGTCTTTGTTATCAGCGTTGTCCGTTAGAACACAAACGGCGGCCATCTTGGTCCGCGGTTTCGCCCCACGAATCATCTCAGCCGTTACCCTTTAGATTCATTCAATCCTAATTCCGCCCGTGAATTATGAAAATTGCAGAATCTAAAGAGAAAGCTTATGCACAATTGAACAAAGTTTAACTAAAGATCTAATTGTAGAGTTTCACACCCATAGTACACCGAATGGCAAATTAACTGTCTTCCTAACTGATAGATTCAAAAACCTGTGTAAAAAAGGTAAAATTTGGAAGTCAAATGAAATGCTAACTACCTTAAATAATGCTTCATATGGTTTTGATTCATTAAATTCGAGGAGTAGAAGCGGTTCTGATGGTATCTTCAAAATTGATGAAAACTTTAAACCTATTAACTCAATGATTAAAAAACTATTTAACAAGTTCTTAAATAAACCTGATAAATTAATCCCATTTATTGAAAAATACTTCAACACTACTATTGATCAATTTATACCAGTACGATTAGTTTCACATCATATGCGATTACTGGGCTTATTATTCATCGATGGTAATAAACAAAATCTTATATTAGTTGATTTTGATAATGAAAAATAGGGTAACAATTCGCTTCAACGGACAAATTAAAGTTACGCTTTAATTTGCCGCTGATCTCAACCGTTAGAGGCTTCCTGGTAAATTCGGAGATATAAGAATGAGGAGCAGTCGAAAATTAATTGCAGTTTTTATTGCTGGCCTGTTTTATGTCGCAATTTTAACGGTCACGGCTCAACGTCGCTCCGAAAATAATCTGCCGAAAAGTTTAGTTCAACAGCTAATCCTTGATATCAACGACAACAAAAACAACTTCTGTTTGTCGGATGAAGACTTGAAAGTTTTGCATGAGAATTTGAAGTTCGAGTTGCACGATTTGAACGCCGACGGAGTTTCAGAGTATTTTCTTTATATTGACCATAGCGATTGGTGCGGTGCAGGAAGCAACTGCTCGTATTGGGTGTATCAAAAAGCTGAAAACGGTTATAAACTGCTCGTCGAAGATAAGGTTTTGCGCGTGAAAGAAACTGTAACCAACGGATATCGAGATTTGTCAAGCGAGCATAAAACAGGTTCATGTGAAAACGGTTTTTTATATTTTATTACGCCCTATAAATTTAACGGCGAAAATTATCAGTCAGAAAAGATAATAAACGACTGTCGGGTTTATAAACCGGAAGGAAATTAAAGATGTCTTTAACCGCAAGACGCATCTAACCAAACAATGGGCGTGAGGGCGCGGGCAGCGACGCGTGTTATCAGCGTTGTCCGTTAAACACAAACGGGCTTGGTGGCGGTTTCGCCCCACGTCATCTCAGCCGTTAGGCGGCACGATACGTCGGTACAAGGGATTCCGCGTCGAAACAGTGCTCCATATTCGACAGCAGTGACGAGCATTCGCAATCCGCCAGAGGCAGTATGAAGATTCGCGTCGAAATTGAACCCCACGATCGATATATTGTCGTGAGATACACCGGACCCGGCAGCCCGGAGATAAGCCGAGCCTTTATGCAGCAGGTAGTCGCCGCATGCAATGAGCATCAGTGTAGGAATGTTCTAGCAATCTCTTTCATGAAGAATCCTTTGGGAGTCATAAACACCTATAAGCTTGCTGAAATGTTCCGCGAAGTGGGGTTTACACATATTCACCGCATGGCCTATGTAGATCTAAATCCTGATACACAGTCAGACAACGAATTTGCTGAGACCGTCCTTTTAAATAGGGGGCTCGAGGCGAGACTCTTTGTCGATGTGGAAGAAGGGAAGAGCTGGCTCCTTGGCGATGTGTAGTGGTGCTACACCGTGACGGTCATCAGCACATCGCACGCAGACGCCCCGAGTGCGCCGCCTAACATGGCGCTGCAACGGACGTGCCGCACTGTCACGTCGCTGAGCTTGGTTGTTAAGTGCCTGAGTAAAGTAAATGTATGAAATTATCTTGATAAACCCCGAGTTCGGAACTGTTCTAAATGAAAATGGAGATATCCATATCAAAGGGACTGAAGAATTTCGTCCTAAATTCTCTGATATGGAAGCCGCGATTGCAGAGAAAGATCGCTTGCTCAACAAGTACATTTATGCAGGAGTCATTATTAGAGATCTGAACTCAGGAGATGCTTCCCAAGAATTCTACAATGAAGAACTAGGTCCAAAATAAGGTCAAGAAAAATATTAATTCTATAAATGGGCAAATCTGCCTTTTTATAATATGATGGCACTAGAAGAGCGGCAGCTCGCAAGGTACCCAACATTGCAAGGATTGATCGTGATAAACCTCGAGCCGACGATTTGGTAACGATCGGCTCGACTCGCGGAGGGTCAAATGAGCGACGGAACATCCTACTCGTATGTTACAAATCTCAACGTCCTATATCAGGCACTTGAACGTATCGACGTAAATACGCTCGTCGAAGCCTGCACAGACCGCTGGTACAACCAAACGCTCTGCGCGGTCAACGATTCGGTAGTTCGGCTCGGTGTCGTGGAGGGCGAATACCACTGGCACAAGCACGAAAGAGACGATGAGTTTTTTCTGACACTCGAGGGCCACCTGAGCATCGATCTCGAGGATCGCACGATTGAGCTCGGTCCGCAGCAAGGGTGTGTGATCCCAAAGGGTGTGATGCATCGACCTCGGGCCACACAGCGAACCGTGATCTTGATGGTGGAAACGTCAGCCATCGTGCCAACCGGTGACCCCGGCTAGAAAGTTGTCGGTCGTCGCCGGCTGGGCGGCCGAACTAGCGGTTGCACCGGAGCCGCGCACACGATGTTGATCGATTCACCGTATGTTGGTGGCGCGGCCCGCTGAACCCGGGCGTTCGACTCAGCAAATCGCACATAGCCATGGGGAAAGAATTCACAGCCAAGTTTTCAGATGGTTCAGAGCGTTTCGCTGCTTCGATGGCTATGGGGCGTGCCGCACTGTTCTACGACATTGCCGTACTTCTCGAACGGTACGTCGGACAGTCCTGTGGCATCAGTGTCGATAATGGCATGGACGAACACGAGATCGATCCAGATGTATTCATAGCGTTCTTTGAGCTGGTCTGGAAAGCCGGCTGGATTGCTGAGGCAGACGGCTTCATCGCGGGTTGGGCGTCTCATGCTGCGGGCATGATCGAGAACATCACTCTCGAACCGCGCACTTGGATTGATCGGGACGGTGTGGAACTCAAAGTCGCACGATATCTCCGGAATGATGAGCTAGGTATTTCAGGTTCGTAGATGCACACTTCGAAGCGTCGGAGGAACTCTCGCGGTCGCATATCCGGTTGCGGCTGCGTCGAACAAACGGCTGGACCGGTCAGCCGAAGCGTTAGGCATCGCGCTGGGAGGCATGTGCAGTGCGTACCACTGACAAGCCAAAGCACTGGTTTCCCGCCAAACGGTACGGCTGGGGCTGGGGCCCGCCAACCGCCTGGCAAGGCTGGATTGTCCTGGCCTCATACTTCGTGCTCGTGGCCGCAGGAATCCCTTTTGTCCAAGCCCGCTTCGGCAACGTTGTCTACATCGCCTACGCTTCGCTGCTCACCGTGGCACTCATTGCCATCTGCTGGCTAAAGGGCGAGCCTCCGCGCTGGCGCTGGGGCAAGCGCGATGCCTAACTCAAACGTTAGGTCTATTTGAGTGAAACGAGTTGGAAAAAGAATATGCGTAGATTTCACATAGCATTTCTCCTAATCCTTATTTTGGCCGTAGGATTTCGTGGCCAAGAGCTACCAACACCTTTTCAAAAAGGTAAACAACTTCTTTATGAGGGGAAGACACGTGAAGCCCTTGAAGTGCTGCTTACTGTCCCTTGGTCATCTCCAGACATAATGTCTGCGCGTAAATTGATTTCTGAAACCTGCACTCGAATAGAACTGGCTAACCCCAAAGTTAATCCGCCTCTTCGTATCGAGATTGTTGAGATAGTTGCGACACTTCCACACGATTCAACCTGCTTCACACAAGGCTTGGCGTTTGATAAGGGAACCTTTTGGGAGAGTTGTGGGCTGAAAGGTAAATCTAGCGTGCGGCGTGTTGACGCAAAGACAGGCAAACTGCTAGCGGAGCAAAAGTTGGATAAGAAATACTATGGCGAAGGTCTTACACAGATCAATGGAAAAATCTTTGTGTTGACTTGGCTGGAAGGAACTGGACTGGTCTTTGACTCACAGCTTAACCAATTGGAGAGAACTTTCGCGTTTCAAGGAGAAGGCTGGGGGATAGCACACGATGGGACTGATCTAATCTGCAGTAATGGCACGAATGAAATCCGTTTTCTTGATCCTAAGACAGGCAGCATCAAGAAAACCATCAAAGTCTTCAATGGTGACCTGCCTATAATGAATATCAATGAACTAGAATATGTTAATGGCGAACTGTTAGCTAATATCCTTTTCACCGAACGTATTGCCCGCATTGATGCAACATCAGGAAAGTTAATAGGTTGGATATTAGCTGAGGGGCTTCTGCCAACTGACCTGTATAATAAGGCCAATGTTCTAAACGGAATTGCCTATGACTCTGTTAGAGGACAGCTTTATCTAACCGGAAAGAATTGGCCGAATGTATTCATCGTAAACCTGAAGCCTTTAATGGCTTCCAAGTCGACCTAACATCTATTCCACCGGAGCGCGCCCCACGTGGCCTCCGTATTTGAGTGTTACAGGGGCGCGCCCGGTGAACGTATTGTTAGGCCACACAGAGCGGATACAACCGCAAGGATTGGAAAAGACCATGCAGACATCTCACGGATTACTCCTTGTCGGACGGCTGATAATTTATGCGCTCGCTGGCCTCCTAATTTTCTACCACACATACACTCTCTACGACTTGTATCTTGGCTCCGGTACAGATATCTACGATATTGGTAATGCCAATACTTATGATCTATATCGGCACATACATTCCATCCTTCGTGTCTTTATCATCGGCAGCCTGGTTCTAGTAGTCTTGAATAAACGACCAGCCCTCTTTGGCATGTGGATTGCCATCGCTACTCTTGTAGCAACGCACTATTGGGCGTATTTCTTTGACCTTCCATTCCGTTTCTTAGAAGGCACGCATCCGCTTTCATATCTGAAGGGGTTCATTATCCCTACGGTAATTACGATTCTGTTCTTAGCTATTAATTCGCGTCGTGTTTCTGGCAAGCGTGCGGCCTAACAATTCATTCAAGCCGACGCCGCTTCACGGCGCGGCTTAATTCAGGCGTTAGGCCGAAAGGAGGTCGTCTCTATGCCGAATGGTGGTTCCGATTGCTGTGGCACATGCTGGTTCAACGCGAAGAACAAGGGCGAGGCAGGCTACGATCACGCGAGTGACCCCGAACCGGCCTTCTGCACAATCCGCAGCCTCCCAATCGCCGATCCTTTCTACACGTACTGCGGCAACCACCCCCACCGTCGGCCAGAGCGCGACCATATCCCGATCGGCCCCGTCTTCACCGGAGAGGAGCGGAAGCTCTGGCAGCCGTCACCTGACACCGAAGAGATTCGCCAGCACTTGCTCGCCTTGCTCCGCCAACTCGAAGAGCAACCACCCTCGGAGTACCCGATCGGCCCTTACGCCGACGAGGTCGTCGTTTGGCAGCTGGGTGAGTTCAAGGAGTCGCGCGCGGCTGAGGCGCTGCGACGTGTTGCTTCGTTCGACCCGAGCTCCGCAGAGGCCGGCCCATTCGGGCGGACGCGCCGGAGATTGGTCCGGCTCGCGCGCGAGGCCTTGGACAAGATAGAGCATGCCGGGCGTTAGGCTTCCGGATGTGTAACACTCTTCAAAACATGAAAAGCCCAAGGTTTGACGAATTCGAGTTTCTACCTGCTATATCTGAGTTCCTGCGCCCGCTTTCTTTTTTCTGCCAATTACTGAAAAGATAGGATTTTCATTGACTTTAGAAGTATTTGAAGGGTATAAAATTTTTTGAAAAAGTAAACGGGAGTTTGGCACATACCAATTTTATGAATAGATCAGTTCCAGCGAACACAGAGACTGTCCGGCCTTTCCTTCCGGCAAAAGACTTCGACCTTTCCAAACGCTTTTACGAAGCATTGGGCTTCGCAAAGCTGTCGGATGGCGACGTAGCGATCTTTCAAATGGGAGCAAGCAGTTTCCTCCTGCAAAAGCATTTCCAGAAAGATTGGGCAGAGAATTTCATGATGCAGCTCATGGTGGACGATCTTGACGAATGGTGGACGCATATTGAGTTGCTGGATTTGCCGGGGAGATTCGGCGTGCCCGCGCCAAAACCACCGGCAATCCAGCCCTGGGGGCTTCGGATTGCCTATGTAATCGACCCGTCCGGGGTGCTTTGGCACATCGCGCAACGCCGATCGGATGTCCCCCATGACGGCTAATAGATCAAAGTCGTCGCCGGACCAGACGAGGGAGCAAATGAGGTTACGCTGCGCTCCACTTCATTGCTCTTCTTAGTTGTTGAGCCGCTCTCGGGCGGGACGCCGTTGCCGGGCAAAAGACCAACGATGGTGCGAATAAAAGAACCACGTTATAATCAGGGGAGGGCTGTCCGCCTAATGGTATGTTGGACTGTTGAATTTTCATACAAACCTAAACTGATAGAACACTAGCTGATTTAACCACTATGCCTGTGCTAACAATTTTCGTCATTCAGGTGGTACTTTACGCAGGTTTTTCCTTCTATTTTGCCAGACAAAAAAAACCGTTACGAGCCGTTTCTTTCTACATCTACTTAAGTATTCTTCTGGCTATGGGCGGTTTGCTCGGTTCAGTTTTTTCATTCCCCATCACCGATAATATAAAAATATCCGGCGGCAGTATGCTCTACGGCGCATTTATGATGACAACCATATTATTCGTCATCATCGAAAACAATGTGGGAATAATGCGCCACGTTGTTCGGTTGGTTATCATTGTAAATATATTAAAAATTCTGCTCTTTTCATCAATATCCTGGGCCTTAAGAAGCACCGGAATCCTCAACCCCTTTAACATTTCCGCATCCATATTCAGTTTTTCCGTAGCTTTTACCATTCTCGGAGGGGTGCTTATTATTTTTGAGTTGATTCTTATGATTTTTATTTTTGAAAGAATCAAGTCAAAAATCACGAATATATTTGCAATATCCATTCTATATATCCTCGTTTTTATCTTGATATTGTGTTTGGATGGCATTCTTTTCCCTGTCATAGCTTTTGCCTTTAACCCGAATTTGGTCAGCATTGTTATTGGCGGCATTCCCAGTAAATTTATTATAGCCGCGGCCTATAGTCTCCCGATGTTGTTGTTTTTGGCGGTCTACCGTAAGGGCCTAACCGAGTATGTCAGCCACCCCCTGGTTTTAAGAGAACTTCTGGCCGCCCCGCAAGAAGAGCTAATTGAAGAAATACAACGCCAACGAGCTTCATTAGCACAAAGCGAGGAAAAATACCGTCACCTGGCAGAAAGCATCAATGACGTATTCTTCTCCCTGGATGCTAATATGCGCTTTACCTATTGGAACAAAGCCTCTGAAAGGGAGGGCTACCGCGCGGAAGAGGTGTTGGGAAAGCGGTTGTACGACCTTTTTCCCCAAACGAAAGACACGCCTTTAGATAAATTCTATCAAGATGTATTACATACCGGCAAAGCCGGGCAATTCATCAACCAGATTCAATCGGAGGGTCAAGAGCGATTTGATGAGATCTGGGCCTATCCTTTTAAAAATGAAATGTCGGTGATAGTGCGCGATATTACTGAGCGCAAGAGACTGGAGATGCAACTGTTGCAAACCCAGAAAATGGAGTCCATTGGTCAACTGGCCGGAGGTATTGCTCACGATTTTAACAACATCCTGACGCCTATCATCGGCTATGTCGAATTGGGGATGAAAGATTTAGAGCCGGACGACAAACTTTATACCAACCTTAAACGGGTGCGTGAAGCGGCAGAAAGGGCCGCCGGTTTGACCCGCCAAATTTTGGCCTTCAGTCGCAAGCAAGTATTGGAAATGCAAGTGCTTGACATTAGCGCGGTTGTAGCAGATTTCGAAAAAATGATTCAGCGCCTGATTGGGGAAGATGTAGAGTTTCGAACTATTCTGGCACCTGCTCCTTATTTGGTCAAAGCCGACAAGGGACAAATTGAGCAGGTATTGCTGAATCTGGTGATCAACGCCCGCGACGCAATGCCAATGGGGGGGAAGTTGACCATCGAAACCTGCAACGCCTATCTCGATGAAGATTACGTTGAAAAATATGCTGATTCTCAGCCGCCCGGCCATTATTTATTGCTGGCTGTTAGCGATACCGGCCAGGGGATGGACGCCGAAACCAAAAAACATATTTTTGAACCATTCTTTACTACCAAAGCCAACGGCAAAGGGACGGGATTAGGTTTAGCGACGGTCTTTGGCATCGTGAAGCAACATCAGGGCAATATCTGGATCTACAGCGAACCGGAGAAAGGTACAACCTTCAAGATTTACCTGCCTCAGGTCGAAGGTGAAGTCCAAACTCCGCATACAACGGTCCCAGAGTTTGCTTCAAATTACAGGACGGAAACAATCTTGGTGGTTGAAGATGAGGAGATAGTGCGAAACGTCGTGTGTGAAACGCTTAGAGCATACGGTTACAGGATCATTGAAGCCAAAACCCCTGATGAAGGTCTGGCACTTGCCTCCACTAAAGAAAAAATCCACCTCTTGCTTACCGATGTGATTATGCCTGTAATGAATGGACGAGAACTTCATCAAAAAGTGGCAGTTATCCAACCCGATATCAAAGTATTGTTTATGTCCGGCTACACAGATGATGTAATTGTCCATCATGGCATACTGGACGAAGGCATAAATTTTCTACAAAAACCTTTTTCGGTTCAAAGCCTTACCCAAAAGGTTAATCAGGTTTTAAGTTAGGTGTTATTATTATGCCTTCTCAAACAGAACCGGACATTGGGAAAAGCCTCTGTCGAATCTGAAAAAAGACCACCTCAATCGGTCGTAGCTTTCAAAACCCGACATTTTGAAATATGTCCCATACTCCAATAACCGGTCAGGAATGGTTGCCCTGCGCCCACTTTCTTTTTTCTGTCAATTACTGAAAAGGCAGGATTTTCATTGACTTTGAAATTCTTTGAAGAGTATAAAGATTTCTGAAAAAGTAAACGGGAGTTTGGCATTTACCAAAGTTAGGCAACAAACTATGACATCACACTTGCAGACTCGAACTCTTCCGGACTCACTCGATGCCGTTGATCGGATTCTCAGCGAACGTGGTACCCGTCTGCGCGACTCAAAGCCGCGGTCTGAGCTGGTCCTCAACTTCGCATCCGAAGCCTATCACAAGTATTTTGGAAACTGGGCTTTTACCGCAGATGAATACTCTTCCCTGGTCTCGAAGATTTTGCAGATCGCGCCTGAATTAGCCGGCCGCTTGAAGAAACCGGAAACCCCCAACGATTTCACCATTGCCGGACACTGTTCGCTCGACCTGCGTTTTCAGGCTGATCCCAACGGAGCCGATCCGATAGATCATCAGCTTAGAGACGGCACGGCGGTTCGAGGGGCCAAAGTCACATCGAAACATGCGAAGCGGTACGCAAACGGGTTAGTTGCCCTTCCAACCGAATCTGATGAATGGGTTTATTTTTTCCAGCCCGGTACCCGCCCCGACCTTCAAGCGGCGGCGCTTGCCAATTCCGTTTATGCGGATTGCGGCGACATTGAGCAGACAGGCATTACCCTCATTTTTCCGCAGGCTCGCACAAAACAACTCCCGGACTACGGATGGGTATGGCAATTGAAAAGCGAATGCGGAAGATACTATGTGAGCAACTTCGTCAACAGCGGCGAAGCGCTCGTCGACGAGAACGGGTTTTTCGCACGCGAAACTCAAGTTGTCCAAATGAAGTACCGATGTTTGAGCGAAGATCGTCTTCAAGTAGTTATTGACGGTCCCTTTCTCGTGTTCTTCGCTGATCCGGGCGGTGTCCATGCAGCGGCTTGGTTTGACAAAGATTCGTTCATACCGCAATAGGCAATCGGGGGCGGAATGCGGAAATTTGATGAAAGTTATGAACGTTAGATATGAACCGGATGAATGGACGATTGACGGGCCAAAAATTCTTTCGGAGGAGAATCTCGAAATAATTCGAAAAACCATCGAAGATGAAGGCCCGAAACCGGAGGAGAAATGATGATCAACAGTGATGGAGAAATTTTATCCGTTTTAGCTGATGCCACCCAAAGCAATTAAAAGTCAAAGAATGGAAAGAAAAAAAATGGAATACGCTTTGGACACGAGCCAATGGGAAGATTGGAAAAAAGAGTATAAATTCGGAGTCGTGTTGATATTTCCGCCTGACCCGCTTTTGAGCCGGGTAAATGATTTGAGGGCCAAATACGATCCGAAATCGCAGGCTTTTTGCGATGCCCATATAAGTCTGACGGTTCCTCTTCCCCGGAAGCTGACCGATGAATATTGGCGCGAACTGGAAAAAACAGCCTCGGCCATCGAACCTTTCCCTGTGAAATACGGCCCGCTGAAACATTATCTGCCGCATCCGGGAGTTTGCCTTGAAATCGAGCCGCAGGATAAATTAAACGATCTGCGTCTGGCCCTCGAAAGTGCGACCGTTTTCAACGGCGTGCCGGAGAGAAAATATCCTTTTTCGGCACATATGACCATTGCCGAATTCATCACCGAAGAACAAACTCTTCTGCTTATGGACGAACTGGAAACCGCAGCGCCTAAAGGCACTTTTTACTGCACAAACGTTTCCTACGCCGTTCCCGACGACAATTTTCATTTTACCGAGCGATTGCGGTTGGCTTTGGGAGATCATTAAGGTTAACCGGAAAACGAGAAATGAAACGCCGAAAAATAGTTCCGATGAATCCTGCCGATTTGGAGAAGCTGTCCACCGGACGGCTTCTCGCCAGACTCCGTCAATTGCAACGATGCGAAGAATCTTTGGCCTTATCGGACCGGGATGATGAAGGACCTTCCGATTCCATCGAATTCAAGGACAGCCCCGAATGGATTGCCGCCCATTGCCAATTGAAAGAGATTCTGGATCGCCGGGAACATATTCCCAAAGGAGACGAGTTGGCCGAACTCCGGCGCACGAAAGCGCGAAGGCGAAAAATCACATAATTCAAATCTCTTTTGAAAAACCTTGCCTTCTTCGATCAAAAACCTGTATTCTGCTTTTGCTTTGCGCAAATTCACACTCAGGGATCAAGCATTTTATGGAAATCAAAGGACTGGAAAATATTTCACCCCAGATGCTCAGTCAGGAGATCAAGCGCGGCGCAAAGTTCGTCGTTTTCGAATTTTGCATCTCGCTTTTGATCGTCACCTTTAAGCAACCTTCGTCGATCTATTTCATCCGTTCGGATGAGGGAACTTTCGGCAAAAGCATCAAATTCACGATAATTTCACTGGTTTTAGGCTGGTGGGGTTTCCCGTGGGGACCGATCTACACGATCGCCGCCCTCGTCACCAATCTCCGGGGCGGCAAAGACGTAACGATGGAGGTGATGAACGCCATCGAGAGCAAACCCGGACATACGACGGTGATTTGATTTCGGATTTTAGATTTCGGGTTTGGGATTCGCCTTGTCGGTAAAGTGGTTTGTTATCTTTGAAAGGCTTATTTCCTTGCGATTTTGGGAGCTTTCAGTACCAATTAAATGCTGAAAAAAGATCCGGTTAATTTATTCGACAACATTGTTTTGGATAAAAAACAAATCCGAAATCCAAAATCCGAAATCCGAAATCGAAAAACTTTTTCTCCATTGAGGTCGTATAAATCGGCAAAAATCGGAACGGACGTTTGAAGATGAGAAACAAAGCAGTAGAAGAAATTTTCCGGCGCAGATTTGCATTCTTTTTGCTCGTCATTGCTCTTTTTTCGGCCGGTTCGGCGACGGCCGTCCGCGCTCAGGAAGAGGAGCTTTCGCCGAAGGATCGGATCAAGGTATTCGAGAGGGTCTGGGATCTGATCAATGATCGCTATTACGACCCGAATATGAACGGCGTCAATTGGAAAGCCGAGCGCGAAAAATACCGGCCGCTGGTCGAAACGGCGCGGAACGACGGCGAATTTTACGATGTCCTCAAACGCCTCACGGGAGAACTCAAGGACGCTCACACGCGGTTTTTGACGCCGCGCGAGGCCCGCGAATTCAGAACCCGGCAGGCGACGACCGCCGGAGTGCTGATCTCAAAGGTCGAAGGGAGATCCGTCGTCGAGCGCGTCCTGCCCGAATCTGACGCCGCGCGAGCCGGGATCAAAGCCGGGATGCTGGTCCGGACGATTGACGGCCGACCGGTCGCGGAAAAACTGGCCGAGATAGCCAAAGACCTCGGGCCTTCCTCGTCTGAAAGAGCGACCGAAATCCTTCTTTATCGCCGGCTTTTGAGCGGCGAGCCGGGAACCCGCTTAAAACTCGGTTTGCGAAACGAAAAAGGAAAGGATTTCGAGGTCGAACTGACCCGGACGGTGGTTTCGCAGGAATCGAAAGTGTCGGCCGAAAAACTTCCTTCGGGCGTCGGTTACATCATCGTCAGCAGTTTCAAAGCGCCGGTTTCCGATAAATTCAAAGATGCTCTGATTGATCTTCAGGACGCGCCCGGTCTGATCATCGATCTCCGCTACAACGGCGGCGGCAACATCAGCGAGGTTCTGCGGATGGCCGGATTTTTTCTCAACGAAAACCGTTCGTTCGGCAAGTTTCTGCGACGCGACGGCGAAGAGCATCAATTTCTGAAGGATTTTACGGCCGGAGAAAAAGGCGGTCAGATCTACGCCGGGCCGGTCGTCATTCTGGTCAGCCAGTATTCGGCCAGCGGTTCAGAGTTGTTCTCCAGCGGTTTGCAGGAATTCGGCCGCGCTCAGGTCATCGGCACTCAAACCTGCGGATGTCTTCTGGGCATCTCGCGTTTTCACCGGATGAAGGGCGGCGGCGAGCTCCACATCAGCGACATCGGCTTTCTTTCGGCCAAGGGCAAGATCTACGAAAAGGTCGGCGTTACGCCCGATCGGGTGGTCGGGCTGAAGATAGACGACCTCAGAAAAGACTTTGATCGCGGCGTCGCCGAAGCCGAAACGGTGATCTCGGCCTCGGCGGAGATGAAATAAACGGGAATTGTTCGCCGATTTTCTGAAAAATTCGACCCGTCTTTTTTTCTTTTTCTTCCTTTTTTACCAAGATCCGTTAAGCAAAAAATCGCGAAAATTTTCGTTCCAATCCTTAACCGACTAATTATTGGATAAGGAGATTTTTTACAATGGCTGAAAGCAAATTACCCGGTCGCTCGTTCGCTTACATGGCGAATCTTTTGAATCTGAATTTTCAGGTCCTGGGGCCGACGCCGGTCGGAACCGAACTGATGCTGGCGATCTTTTGGGAAGAGACCTTTTTCAACAATATTCTTCAAACCGGATCGGGCAATGCCGTCGGTTTCGGGCAGACCGAGCCGTACGAATTCTACCGCTTTGACGCCAACGGCAAACTGTCGCAACTGGCCGCCGCCAAAGGTTATCTGGTTCAAAACCTTCCCCCGAGAAACGGGAAAAAACTGCTCGGAACGCTCGACGATTACACCTCGGTCCGGGTCGCCTGCGCCATGGTCCGCGACCTGTTCGAGCGCGGCGTCCGTTCGAAACGCTCGATCCTCAACGCCTACGGCGGCGTCGGATTCAAAGGCCCCCAGCCCGAACATCTGGCCAAAGAGGGCGGCCGCGAGGCGATCATCCAGGGAATGCTCAACTGCGAAGACGCGCTCAAAAACGCCACCGGTCAGGACGATGTCATCAACGCCTTGAAAAAGGCGCGGGATTTCAATCAGGATGACGAGTTTCGCAAAATCCTGTTTCCCAACCAGGAGGTTCTTGAATATACTTAAGGGGCGCTTTCAGGTGTAGATTTTCAGGAGACCTGAAAGTCTCGATAAACCCGCTGTGCCAAAAAAAATTCGTAAAAAAGGCTTTCGTTCATCCCAGCGATCCGACCGGAAAGCGGCCGGTTTTTTAAATTCGGCTTCGGCGGCCTTTTTGATCATCTTTTCCCTGATCGCCGCCGTCGGCAAAACAGATTCCCAGAAACATTCAACCGATCTTCTCAAACTCGATTTCGATCCCGGAACGGGCGAAATCATCTTTTCAATTCAAACCGAAGACGGAAAATCGATCGATCAGATCAAGTTGCCGGCCATTTCTTTGAACGGTCAGACCCAAAACGGGTACGGTCGGATCAACGGAAAAGAAAGAGCATTTCAAAACTCTTCTCTCCGCCTCGAATGGGAAGTCCTCAGCGAACGCGCCATCGCCGTCACCTGGTCGACGCTCGATGAACGGGTTCAGCCGTTCGAACTGAAGATCGCCGACAATAGTTCCTATTTCGGCGGGGGCGAGCGGTTTCAGGCGATCAATCAAAAAGGCTACATCCTGCCGATGGCCAGTCAGGATCATCCCGAAGACAAGGGAACGACCACCTACAAACCCGTCCCTTTTTACATGAGCACGCGCGGTTACGGCATCTGGGCCGACTCTTACGCGGCGGGTTATTTTGATCTCAACGCCTCGGACCGCTTTCACTGCATTTTGCGCTATCCGGAAAATCGTTTTCGGATGGTTTTTATCGCCGGGCCGCAGTTGCCGGAGATTCTCCGCTCTTTCAATCAACTCGCGGGTCGCGTCAGGGTTCCGCCTGTTTGGGCCTTCGCGCCGTGGAAAAGCCGCGACGTTCACCGAAGCCGGGAAGAGATTCTGGAAGACATAGAGCTTTACCGCAAACACGATCTGCCCGCCTCGGTGCTGGTCATCGACAGTCCCTGGGAGACGGGCTACAACAATTTCATTCTCAACGAAACGCAGTTCGAAAACCCGGCGGCGATGTTCGAAGAGATCGAACGGCAGGGTTTTTACGTCAGTTTGTGGCTGACGCCGTTCGTCAATTCGCGCAACATCACCGATATGAAGGGCATCAGCACCGAGCCGACGAGCAATTTCAGGGAGGCCGCCGACAAAGGTTTTCTGGTCAGAACGCCGGACGGCGGCGTGATGCTCAGCGATTGGTGGAAAGGTCAGGGCGGGTTGATTGATTTTACCAACCCGGAAGCAGTCCGTTGGTGGCACGAACAGATCGACAAAACAAAGAAATGGGGCGTCGTCCGCTCGTTCAAATGCGACGACGGCGAGGGCAATTTCGTCGGCGACGCCGTCTTTTCGGACGGGACTTCCGCACAAAAGATGAAGAACCGCTACGCCGAACTTTACCTGAAGGCGATGCAGGAATACATCGACACCCGCTTCGGCGGCGACGGCGTCCTTCTGGCGCGCCCCGGATTTGCCGGCACGCACCGCTACCCGTTCGGTTGGAGCGGGGATAATCAGGCCGATTTCTCCTACGCCAACGGTCTGCCGTCGGTGATCATCGCCGGACAAAACGCCGGGTTGTCGGGCCTGCCGATGTTCGGTCACGACATCGCCGGATATTTCGGCCGTCCGACCAAAGAGCTTTTCATCCGCTGGACGCAATACGGCGCTTTCAGCCCGCTGATGATGGTCCATATGACCTCGAATCTCGGGCCCTGGGACTTCGATCAGGAAACGCTTGATGTTTACCGCAAATTCGCCAAACTCCACACCGGGCTTTTCCCTTACATCTACGAAGCGGCTCACGAAGCCAACCGGTCGGGAATGCCGATCATCCGGGCGATGACGCTCGCTTTTCCGCACGACGCCGAGGCCGGACGGCATTCGTTTCAATATCTTTTCGGGAACGATCTTTTGGTCGCGCCGGTCTATCAGAGCGGCACGCGCCGCGCGGTTTATCTGCCCGAAGGCCAATGGATCGACTATTGGACGGGCAAATCTTTTGACGGCAAACAAACTCTCGATGTCTATGTTCCTTTGGATCAAATCCCGCTTTTCGTCCGCTCGGGCGCGCTGATCCCGATGATCCCTCCGGACACGGACACGCTCATCGGTCGCAATGGCAAAATATCGAAAGATGTCGTGGCGCTCGACGACCGCCGGATCATTCAGGTCTGGCCGGGAAAAACGGGCGGATTTTCCAATTGGGAAGGCGTCAGCGGCCATCTGAGCTCCGATGGCGAAAAAAGCTCTTTGGAGATCGCTTCGGAAAAAGCGAGGCCGCTGGAGATTCATTTTATGTTCCGCCAGATTAAGAACGTTTCATCCAAAGGAGCCGAAACTTCCTGCGCTTTTGATTCCGGGCAAAAGATGACCGTCTGTCGTTTGGGACGGTTTCAGGGAAAAGCCGAATTGATGTGGTGATATAAATGTAATTTCAAAACTCCGTTCAGAGTTCCGTTTTCGGGCGACTTTGCCTCAGTGAACAAAGCTTTCGCGTCAATTTCGGATTGACTGAAAACAAACGCCGGGCCGCGTCAGCGCGGGACTCCGAACGCTCGAATGAAAGTAAAAGACTATGCCGAACAAACAAAACCGTCGCGAATTTCTGAAAATTCTGGGCGCGGGGTCCGTCGGACTGGCGATCTCCGCCCAAAACGCCTTCGCCCAAAAACGCAAAAAATCCTGCATCGTCATCGGTTCCGGATTTTCGGGCCTGGCGGCCGCCTACAAACTGAAAAACGCCGGATGGAAGGTAACCGTTCTGGAAGGCCGAAGCCGGATCGGCGGGCGCGTTTTTTCCCATTCCCTTCCGCAGAACAAAGATCTGATCTGCGAACTCGGCGCGGAATGGGTCGGCGAAAGCCACGAACGGCTCAAGGCGCTGTGCGCGGATTTCAAGATCCCTCTCCAAAAACATCAGTTTGACGATTATCTTTTGCAAAACGGCAAGGTCTCGCGGCCCGGCGCGTGGGGGTTTTCCGAACAGGCCCGGACCGCTTTCGCCAAAGCCGTTAAAGATTACGAAAAACTGACCGCTTTGCAGGAAAGGAGTCTGGACCGGATCGACTGGTGGACGTATCTGGAAAAGATCGGTTTCACCCCGGAAGATCTGCTGATCCGCGATCTGATGGACAGCACCGATTTCGGCGAATCGATCCGCCACGTCTCGGCCTACAGCGCGCTGGCCGAATACGCCGAATCGAGCCCGAAAAACGAGATGGATTACAAGATGACCGGCGGGAATTCGCGTTTGACCGAAGAGTTCGCCAAACGGATCGGGATGGAGAACATTCGAACCGAGGCGCTGGTAACCGAGGTCATTCAGTACAAGGGAACCGTGACGGTCAAGACCGCGACCGATGAATTCAAGGCCGACGCCTGCATCTGCACGGCCCCGACCAACTCGCTTTTGAAGATCAAATTCAATCCGCCCTTGCCGTCAGCCCAGCGCGAGGCGGCCGAAAAACTGATCTACGCCCGCATCTGCAAAAACAGCGTTCTTTATGAAAACCGTTTCTGGAAGGACGAGAATTTCTCGATGGTCTCGGATATGACATCGCATTATTATTTTCACAGCACGCAGAATCAGCCGGGCAAAGAAGGGATTCTGACCAGCTACGCGATCGGCGAAAAGGCCGACGTTCTCTCCTCGCAATCGGACGAGCGGAGAATGAAGATCATCACCGGCGATCTGGTCGATTTCAATCAAAACGCGCCCCGTCTGGCCAAAGGCATCGCATCGTACGCCTGGCAAAGAGACAAATACACCGACGGCGCCTACGCGCTTTACAAACCCGGTCAATGGTTCGGCATTCGCCCCGTTTTGCAGCGCCCGCACGGCAAAGTCCTCTTTGCCGGCGAACATCTGGCCGACTGGCAGGGCTTTATGGAAGGCGCCATCGAAACCGGCGAAGCGGCGGCCGGGAGCCTGATCTGATTTGAGATTTTAGATTTGGGATTTCGGTTCGTTTTGTCTCTTTATGCGAAATCCCAAATCCGAAATCCATAATGATACAAGTTAACATTTATTTAACTTTGAATTTACTCCGACTTAACATAACTGACTTAAATTTCCATTTGCTTCACAGATTAATTTTGATTGCCCGATCATCCGAATAAAGCACGGTGATTCGCTTGGTGAAATTTGAGGATTCAGTTGTGTTTCAGCGCGTTTTCTGTAAATTGCTGTGTTTTGTTTTTTTCCTTTTCATTGCGGGAAACAGCGGCGCGGACGCCTTTTTTGAAGAAACCTCTCCGGTCCGCCCGAAAACCTCGACCAACCGAAAATTCAAGAAATCATCGACCGCCTTTGACAATTCAATTTTCAGCGGCAAAGAGATAAACGATCATCAAAAAACGCTCAAATACGCCGACCGGTCTCCGGTAAAATTTAACCGTTCCGTAAAATCCGTCCGGATATTTTCAGCATTTGAAATCATCAGCGGTTTTTCCCGGCAGTTTTCCGAAAACACTTTCGGTCGTTCTCCCCCTTCACTCCCGAACAATTAAACCGATTCCGGAAAAAATTTTCCCGTCCATTCTTTCGATCCGTTCCTTTAATTGAAAAAGGAACCGTCCAAATTTTTTATTTTCAGCAATTTTTTGCGGCATATTTTTCACAATACAAAGAATACAAATATGCCCCGAATATTCAGATTTTTTTGCACAAAAGCAAGGAGTTTCTTTAAACAAACATATGAAGACCAACTTTTACGGAGCGATCAAAATTTTAACATCCATTGCTCTGATTCTTTCTTTTTCGATCATAACGGTTCGGGCGCAGATCGATCAGGCCCGGGTCACCGGAATCGTCAGCGATTCGCTCGGGGGATTGGTTCAGGGCGCGACGGTCGTCGTCCGCAACGAAAAAACCAATGAGGAACGCACCGCAACCAGCAACAGCGACGGAGTTTACCTGATCACGGGTTTGAAACCGTCCGTTTACACCGTCAGGATCAGCGCCGACGGGTTCGCCGATGTCGAAAAGACGGGCGTTCCGCTGTCGGTCGGACAGGAGCTGAATTTCGGCGCCGCGCTCCAGCCGGCGGGAACGACCGCCATCGTCAATGTAACCTCTTCGGACGTGGCCATTAACACCGCTTCGGCCTCGATGAGCGTCAACGTCACGCCGCGCGAGGTTCAGAATCTGCCGATCAACGGACGCCAACTCTCGCAACTCGAACTGCAGGCGCCCGGCGCTCAGAACACCGGAGCCGGAACCTTCAGCGACATCCGATTCTCCGGCCGAGCCAACCAGCAAAACGTCATTCGCTATGACGGGGTCGAAGGAACGGCCATCATTGACGCCTCGCCCGGCAATCTCAACGGCGAGGTGGCCTCGCCTTTCCGCCTCCAATCGAGTCTTGAGAACGTCCAGGAGTTCCGGGTCGAATCGAACAACTTCCCGGCCGAATACGGAACCGGCACGGGCGGGCAGATCAACGTCGTCACCAAATCCGGCGGCAACGGGTTTCACGGTTCGGTCTTTGAATTTCTGCGCCGCGATTCGCTCGATGCGGCCAACTTTTTCGACAACGCCACGCCCGGCGCGACCAAAAGCCCGCTGACCCTCGATCAGTTCGGGGGTTCGATCGGCGGCCCGATCATCAAAGACAAGTTTTTCTTTTTCGGAAGTTATGAACAATACCGGGGTCGCTTCGGTTTGAACTTCGTCGAAGCCGCGCCGAGTCTCAATCTGGCTCAACCGGGCGCTTTGATCCCGGGAACTTCGACGCCGGTCAATCCGGCGATCCAGCCCTTTATCGCCGCTTTTCGCTCGACCGAAGCGGTCGTCATTCCCGGAGCGTCAAACAATTCGGCCTTCGATATTCTGCAACTTCAGGATAATGAAAAGGTCGATGAAAGATCCTTCGCCGCCCGCTTTGATTTCAAATACAACGATTTCAACAGTTTTTATTTCAGGTTTTTCCGCGATCAGGCAACGGACGTGGCTCCCGAAGGCATTTCCGGCCGAATCGTTCGGATCGAGGCGGTTCCGCAAAACGCGGTCGCCGGTTATCAGTCGATCATCAGAAAAGACGGCTCCCTGCTCAACGAGTTCAAGGTCGGCTACAACGGCGCGAGGACGCGGATCAACGGTTCGGCTCCGACGGTCGGCGGGCTCGATTTTTCCAACATCATTTTGAACATTTCGGGCAGTGTGGCCAATACCGGGATCGCCGGGCAGGGCACGTCTTCGGGGATTTCGATCCCGGGCGGTCTGGTCCGGGCCAACAGCGCAACCAACGGACGCGGACAACCTTATACGCCGTATTCGCTCGGCTTCATCGACAGTCTGAGCTGGATCAAGGGCAACCATAATATTAAATTCGGCGGCGAGATCCGGCTCATCCGGCTTTACACCGACCGGCTCGGCGGAACCACTTACACCTTTTCGAACCTCAACGCTTTTCTGGCCAATACGCCCTCGCAGGTTCAGTATCTGGGCGATCTTTCCGCGCCGAGTCCGTTCAATGGCGGTCTCAGCGGACAGGCCCTGGCCAAACAGCAATATTATATCGCTTACGGTCAGGATGAATGGAAGGTGCGCCCCGGTCTGACCCTCAGCTACGGTTTGCGCTACGAATACTACACCCCGCTCACGGAAGACAGGAACAAACTGGTCCTTTTTGATATCACCAACGGAACGATCCGTCCTTCGGATCAGGCGCCGTTCAAATCATCGAAAACCAATTTCGGGCCGCGCGTCGCGCTGACCTGGTCGCCCGATCTCGCCGGAAGCGGATTTTTCAGCGGCGGCAAAACGGTTCTGCGGGGAGGTTTCGGCATCTATTACGGTCCGGGACAAACCGAGGACCAGATCCAGCCGATCGAATCCGACCGCATTTCATCGACCATCTCGAGCGGCTCGCTTCTGGCTTTTCCGGCCAATATTGCGGGCATTGTCGATAACTTCAACAACAATCCCAACAACCGCAGTTATCAACCGCGCGCCTATTCGCCGGATTACAAAATTCCGGAGCGCGTCTATCAGTATTCGTTTTCCTGGCAACAGCGCCTGCCTTACGGGCTGACCTCGACCATCGCTTATGTCGGAAGCCAGGGACGCAATCTGTTTTTGCGGAGCGTCGCCAATAAAATTCTGCCCGGAAGCACGACGATCGCCAACGGAACGGCCCTGCCGACCGGAGTCGGCGTCATCAACCGGACCAACGCCGCCGGTCAGGTGGTCGGCGTCAATACGGTCCGCGAATTCGATATCATCTCGGGAACCTCGCAACTGCGCCCCTTCGCCGAAGTCGATTACAAGACCTCGGGGGGCGATGACCGTTACAACGCTCTTCAGGTCTCGCTGGTCCGCAGTTTCAGCAACGGTCTGACGATGAACGCTCAATATACATTGGCCAAAAGCGAGGGCACGACGGCCGGTTCCAACGAGGCCCGCACCTCGGCCCAGCTCGACAATTTCGAAGCCGACCGCGGCCGCAACAACTTCGACGTCCGGCACAACTTCAATGTCAGCGCGCTTTACGAATTGCCGTTCGGCAAAAGCGGAAAATTCGATTTCGGCAAAACCGGGAATTTCTTTCTCGGAGGCTGGGAGATCGGCGGCATCGTCAACGCCCGCAGCGGCGTGCCGGTAGAAGTTCTGGTCGTTCGTCCCGATGTCGTCGCTCAATGTCAGCTGGCGGCCGGATGTCCGGTGCAAAACGGAACCAACGCCACCGTTCCCAACGGGTTCGTCACCAATCTGCCGTCTTTCGGAACGAACTTCCCGGCTCTTCCGGTCGGGTTCGTCGCCGTCGTCAACACTCCCGGCGGCGGGGCCTCGCGCAACGTCCGGCGGCCGAATCTGGTCTCGGGAGTAAATCCTTTTCTGGATAATGACCGCAACTTCATCAACCCGGCGGCTTTCGCCATTCCCGATCCGGGAACCTTCGGCGATTTTCCGCGCAACCAACTGTCGGGACCGATCTTCCGTCAGGTCGATCTTATTCTGGCCAAGCGTTTTCATTTTAACGAGAGGATGAATTTCGAGTTTCGGACCGAGATCTTCAACGTCTTCAACACGACGAATTTCTCCAATCCCTCGGCAACTCTGAGCAACGCCCTGCCGAGTCTGACCTACAACTCGGCGACCGGCACTTATTCGGTCAATACGAACAACGTCATTCAACCGGGACAGGCGTTCACGCAAGGGGCGGCCGGTTCCACCTTCGGTTTGTTGCGCTCGACCGTCAACCGCACCGTCGGTCTGGGAACAAACCGGCAGATCCAGTTCGGTTTCCGTTTCAATTTTTAGAAGCTGAGATCAGCAAAGAAAGGCGAACTCTTCGAAGAGTTCGCCTTTCTTCTGGTTTGTAACTGAAAAAACTCCGGAATCCGAAACCCCAAATCCGAAACCGATCTAATGGTCGTGATCGCCTTCAGTCTCCTCCAGACGCGGTTTTTTATCGCCTTTGATCCTTTCCATATAGTCCTTGATCCGCTCGTTCAAACCCGTCTCGGCGCTTTCCAGATTCTCCGATGTGGTTCCTTCCTCGGCATATTTGGTTTTAAGAGCGGTTTCCAGATCTTCGATCGCGCCTTTGTCGTCGCTGAGGAAATGCTTCATCGCGGCCGAAATGTAGTAGAGAATCTTTTTCGGCGCTTTGCTTTTTTCGTTCTTTAATTCCTTCTGGATCATTTCGAGCGATTTCCGCCGCATCTCGGCGGCTTTCTCGGTTTGGCCGACCTGCCCGTAATGATAGCCTTCGACGCGGTAAAAAGTCTCCCACCATTCCTCATCCTTTTCCAAAACCGCATAGACCTTTTCCATAACCTGCAATCTTTCGGTAACGGGAATTTCCTGATAATCCTTAAAACTCTTGGAAACTTTGACATCGGCCAGCAATTTGCGAAGGACGGGTATTTTATCTTCGGGCAATTTATCAAAATCCCACATATACGTGGTCAGATGACATTTTTTGCACATGTAATAGGTGGGGCTGTCCGTCTGCGGAAAGAACAACCACTGATATTTTGAAGGATAAGAATAAATGTAGCTTCCGTAACTGCCGACGACCAGAAAAGTGTTTTTCTCGTTATCGATCGGGCAGGTGAATTCCTTTGGAAACCAGGTGATCGCCAGAGAATTGATCGAAAAGATGCCGATCAACAATCCCGCGACGCCGAATCGCAAAATCCTGTTCATATCGAGTTTTTCTCCTTTTTATAAATAAAGTAAAAAGTGATGGGTAAATGGAGGTCAAGTTCCATTCCCATCACCCGGTTTTCTTCTGTTCACTGCTCACCGCTTACGGCTCACTCATTTTACGGCCGTCGTATTATCACTCTCGCGCGGGTCGTAAGGGTTGGCCAGATATTTCTGGACCGCATCCTGAGCGTTGTCGTAATCGTCGCCGAGACTGCCGGCCCGGTTGTAGGCGGCGACGGCCCGAGTCCGGTCGCCTTTGGCGTCATAGGCGTTGCCCATCTTGATGTTGGCCCAAACGGCCAGCCACGGCGGCCGCAGATTGCCGTTGAGAACGGCCTTGAAATTGTCGATGGCCAGCTCGTAATTTCTCTGTTCGAGGAAAAGCAATCCGAGATGATAATAAACCCAGGAATTCGACCGATCCAGTTTGAGGGCGGCTTCGAACTGCTGTTGGGCTTCAACGTAATTGCCTTCCTTGAACTGTTCGATGCCGCGCCGGGCGATCGAGGAAACCCTCAGATCATCGTCGATCCTGAGGATCTTATAGTTCGGATCGATGATCAGATCGAGCGGTTTGCCGTTCGATTCGATGTTGAAATCCGCGCTGGCTTCATCGACCTGAACGGTTACGGTCCGGAGTTCGCCCTCACCCTCGGCGCGAAGCTGAAGATCGAGCGGCAGACGCAGGTTGTCGTAATTCTGTTTGACGGTTCCGCGGGTGATGAATTTGCCGTCGCGGGTCCGGAGAATGATGTAATCGGCCGTAAATTCGGGAACGCCCGTTCCTTCGACCCAACGGGCGAAGAAATAGCGCATATTCTCTCCGGCGACGTCCGAGGTCATTTTTTCAAAATCATAGATCGAAGCGTTTTTGCCCCGGTATTTCTGCAGAAAGTTGCGGAGCAGTTGATCGAATTTCTGCTGGCCGAGCGTGTCGCGCAGGAGTTTGTAAACGAACGCGCCTTTGCCGAACATGATGTACTGATAGGCGACCGACTGATCGTCGAGGACCGAAGGCGTTCGGGCGAGCGAAGCGGTCTGCTCGAAGGTCAGAGATTTTTCCAGAAACTCCCGCCGCAAGGCATCCAGTTTGGCTCCCGAAAGCTGGCTTTCGCGCAGAGAATAAGCGCTGTATTCGGCCAGACCTTGCGAAAGCCAGGCATCATCGAACGACTTCAAACCGACCGTCAAACCCCACCATTGATAGGCCACTTCGCGCTGGAGGCGTTCTTCGGTAATCTCCCGGGCCTGTCGGAAATTCCGGTCGGCCATAAAGATCATCCCTTGGGTCGAATAAAAATCAAGACTGTCGTCGTCGATCTGAACGATGATCAGACGCTTTCCGCCTTCGGGAACGCCGTATTTCTGATTGTAAAAGGTCAGCGCCTTTCCGACGATTTCGCCGTATTCGCTGACCAGTTCGTTTCCGTCGGGTTTGGTGTAAAACTGGATCTCGTAATCGCCGAAGCGCAGATTTTTGTTGGCGTAACGGTCATAGGCAAAATTTCCGACCAGACCCGATTGATTGCGGACGAAACGATATTTTCCGGCCGTCTGAGAAACCGGAACGTCGCTGAATCCGACCAGTTGAAAACCGCTCGGAAGGGAGATCGTTATATCGGATGTCGCCTGATCGGCGGCGTATTCGTGGAAAGGGAACCAGCGCGCCGCATACATCAAATATCCGTTGTTGGCTCCGATATAGGCCAGCCGTTTGGTCAGAAGCGGCCCGCCCGAAGGCGTCACCAAAACCCCGCTGTATTTGAAGCGCAGCGTAACCGGAGTCCCCTTTGTAACCATTTCGCCGAGATCGACCTTGACGCTCGGACCGAGATCGGACACCCCGACCTGATCCTGAATGAAAGTCACCTGAACCGGAGCCGGGGTCGGGGTTTTCCCTTTCGCGGGTTTCGGCGGTGTCTCGCCGGCGGGGACGGTCGGAACGTAGTTTTCTCTGGTTACGGTTTCGACCTTGAGCGAACCGTTCAGTTCGAACTCGACCGAACGCGTGTCGGCCAGCGGCGTAAACTCCACATCGACCGAGGCGTTTATTCTGTTTTCATCCGGCAAAAGCTGAACATCCATTCGATAATTGGAGATGTCGAACGGCGAATGCTTGATCTGTTGAGCCGCTCCCGTCAAAGAGAATGAGCCCAAAACCAGTGCCAGCCCGAAAACTCGAAAAATACTTTTTCTGAAATATTTCATTTTTTGGAAACCTTGCATAAAAATCTGTTTGTGTATTGCAAATTTATGATGTCTGAAAACCTTTAATCGTTGGCTTAAGGCAATATTTAAGTTTTCGGTTTCAGGCCCGGTTTTCGGAATCCGGACCGAATTAAAGGGCACCCCCAAACGGCTCCCGGCTCGCGGATCTTTTCACTCGGTTTTTCCGTTAAAATCGGCCAGCGCCACTACTATATCATCAATCGCGCTTTGCCGGACGCTTTGCTGGTTTACCCCGTTGACAATGATCGAAAAGACGAACCTCTCGCCGGCGGCCGAATTGACGTAACCGGAAAGGCTCGAAACCTGATCGATGGTTCCGGTTTTTCCGCGCACATTGGCCTGAGCGACGGTACCGCGAAAACGATTGCGCAAAGTGCCGTCAACACCGCCCACCGTCAGCGCGGCGTTCCAGGCGATCCAGTAACGGCTTTTGGCCATGTGGGAATAAACCGCAACGACCGCTTCCGGCGTCACCAGATTGTGACGCGAAAGCCCCGATCCGTCCCACTGAACGATGCCGTCGGCCGGAGCGCCGATCTCCTGCAGGAATTTTCGGACGACGGCGATCCCTTTATCGACGCTGGTCGCTTCCGCGTTGGTTTTATCCCCGGCCTCCTCGCCGAGCGCCCGGAGAATCATCTCGGTATAAAGATTTTGACTGGGCTTAAGGGTTTTCTGGGCGATAATGCTGAGCGGGACGGATTCGAGTCTGGCGATCTCCACAGGCTCGGGAGAACCGTTGGCGGTCGAAGGCGACCGGTTTTCAAGGTTGGTCCGGGTTTGTCCGGTAATGACGATGCCTTTCTGTTCCAGTCTTTGCCGCAAGAGTTCCGCAAAAAGCCCGGCCGGATGCGAAACGGCCAGAGAACCGCGAAACCCGCTGTCGCCCGAAGGCATCGTTCCGCTGATCTCGATAATGTTCTGATCGAGCCGTTTTACGATCTGCAAAGTGCTTTTCGATCCCCCGGTCTGACAGGTATTGATGATCCGGAAAACGGTGTTGGCCGGTTCGATTTGCGCGGCGCAGGGCGAACCGGTCGAACCGGGAGCAACGCGGAGAACGATGGAATTGTCATTAAAACTCAGGGCCGAAACCTCGGCTCCGTAATACCATTGGAGATCGTCCCATTCCCAACCGTAAGGAATCGCATTGCCCCGAAAATAGCTGTCGTCCCCGATCAGATCTCCCTCGATCCGCTTGACTCCGGCCCCCGCGATCCGATCCGCCAGTTCGTCCAGTCTTTTGAAATAATCGCCGTTGTCGAAAGACGAAGAGAAGGAAACGTCTCCGCGACCGTAAACCCTCAGATCGCCTTTGATCGTCCCGTTTTCGTCGGGACGGGCGGGAGCGTAAACGCTGGTGACGAACTTGAAATTGGGCGAGAGTTTTTCGATCGCGGCGGCGACGGTAAAAACCTTCATATTCGAAGCCGGCATAAAATACTTTTCGCCCATCTGCTCAAGCACGGTCTGTCCCGTATCGAGCGAAACGATCTTGACGCCGATCTGCCCGCGTCTCAGTTCGGGCCTCTGCAAGGCTAAGCGGATCTTGGCTTGGAGCGAAGGAAGAGTCTGAACCGGAGTCGGCGTGGTCGTCGGCGTCGGCGATGGCGTCGGGGTTGCGGTCGGTTTGGGCGTCGGTTTGGTTATCACCCGTTGACGCTGACCGGCGATTCCGAGGTTGAAAAAAGCGACCGCCAAAGTCAAAAACAGAGCGGTCCTGATGGTTTTTGTTTTAATTTTCATCATTCGATTATCAAAAATTCGGAGAACGGATTCGGATAAAAAATTATAGATCCTAAATTTTTCATTATCAATTACTTTGCCGCCGATAATTGCTCCTTTTAACGATTGACCATTCCTCCGGATCCCGGCGGTTAAAAAGCCGGACTCCGGACGTTCCGGATGAAACCCGTCAAAACGAATGATTTATTTTAAGATCCAAGAATAAAATCCGTCTCTATCCGCCCGCATCCGCGTTCTAAACTCCGATGCATTTCAGGCTTTTCCATCCTCAATGATCCGAATCGGAAACCGGCGCAAAATAAAAGGGCTGTCGGGGAACTCTCTCCCGCAGCCCGAACCTGAGATCATAAGTCTATAGACTTTCGGCCCTTTATTTCTTTTCGCCGAGCAAAACGTCGATGTCGCTCTGCGGAACCTGAAGATCGAACATCACCTCGTTGCCGGTGCGCGAAATGCGGGCGTTCTTGATCATTCGCACGTACACTTTTTTGTCTTCGCCTTTTGAGCTTCCGAGCAGGGTCTTGCCGACCTCGGCCATGCCGCTGAGAAAAATCTTCAGATCCTCGGCCTGATTGTTTTTCAACGCTCTGGCCGTCACCGAAAGGGTGGTGCTGTTGCCGTTGACGTCGAGCGTTCCGTAAAGCTGTTTGATGACGTCGATATTTTTGTCGATCTCCTCATTGCCGAGATCCAAAACTCCGGACAGATCGGACGGCATATTGGCTCCGAAACTCATCACCGCATTCTGGTCCCGGTAAACCAGATTGAGAAGTTGATCGTTGACCCGGGTCTTGGCCTCAATGACTTCCCGGACGCGGGCGACGGAACCGAAGGCCAGAGTGTTGCGGTCGTAGGAAGTCAGCGCAAACTCTTTGTCCAGGTTGATAAAGATCTTGTTGATGATCTTGCCGAAAAAGGAATTATCGCTCTTCGGTTTGTTTTCATCGATCATATTTTTGGGCGAGAAGATATAGATCGTCCGGTCTCCGAGTTTTTCCGTCCGGTAATCGCCTTTGGCGGCCAGTTTGGCGAATTCAACCAGATGATTCGAATCGTAGGTTCCGCGCGCCAGAATAACCGGTTCGAAGTCCATATTTCCGCCGGCTCCGGGTCTCGTTTTAACCCCGACCGCCACCTGTTCGAAACGCCGCAGATCGATCCCGGTCTTGTTTTTGACCTCTTCGACCTTGGCCATCATCTTGTCGAGTTTGGGCTGATTGGCCGACAGGATCTGCGGCAGCATTTGATTGAAAACGCGTTGGACATCAACAGTCATGATGCCGTCCGATTCGGGCAGCATCGCGGCCAGTTGCGGAGCCTGAGCCGCGCTCTTTTCATCACCCGCAAAAGCCAGACCGATCACACTAAGAACAAAAATCAGGGCGATGCCCGCTGCGATAATTTTTTTGATCATTCGGAAACCTCGTTTTGAAATTTTACTTCGAGCAAATGCTTCAAAGTTTAATGATGAATTAATAATAGCATTAAGTTGGCCGGGAAGTTCGGCCGATCTTGAAAACGATCTTTCGGTCGATCTTCAAAATTTATCGGCCAGTTCGGTGATTCCGCAACGGGGACAGGTCAAAGTTCGCTGTTCCGGGTCGGCCCATCTGGCCAGCGCGGCGCTTGAGAGTTCCGGGGTTTTCGATTCGGCTTCTCCCTCCCGCAAAAGCCGCGAACGGCTCTCGTCGGCCGAAGTTTTCGATCGCTGAAACTCCCGCTCGCAATGTTTGCAGATCCAGCCGAATCCGTCATTGTAAAAATCTCTGATCTCCAGTTTCATGATCAAAAACCCCGAAGCCGGTTTTCGCGGTCAGATATTTCACCGCCCGCAAAAACCGGCAGAATTCTTCCTCACTTTGATCATCCGGCGCCCGGAAATTTAGAACCGGCGATTGGAACGCCTGTCGGGTTGGTTCGGTAACGGCAACAGTTTGACCGGAACCGTTACATTCTTTCCTTCGCGGTAAACCTCGACCTGAACCGTGTCTCCGATTTGTTTCTTGTCGAGAAGGCGGTAAAGATCATCGGTGCTGTTCATTTTCTGACCGTCCACCGAAAGAATGATATCGCCGATGTAGCCTTCGGGCGAAATGCCGTGCAATCCGGCGCGTTCGGCCGAACTTCCCGGTAAAGTCTGGTAAATGAGCAACCCTTCATTGATCGGAAGACGGAAACCGCGCTGGATCAGATCGGCCACGCTGGGCGTCGAAGCGCCGAGTTTCGGACGGCGGACCTCGCCAAACTGGATCAGTTGCGGGATCACCCGTTTGGCGATATTGACGGGAATGGCGAAACCGACGCCGACCGAACCGCCGGCCGGCGATAAGATCTGCGAATTGATGCCGATCATCCGGCCGTATTTATCGAGCAGGGGGCCGCCCGAGTTGCCGGGATTGATCGAAGCGTCGGTCTGGATCGCGCCTTCGATCGGACGGCCGTTGCGGGCGCGGATCGGCCTTTGCAGACCGGAAATGACGCCGGTCGTCAGAGTCCTGTCCAGTCCGAAGGGATTGCCGATGGCCAGAACTTTTTGTCCTACCACGAGCTTGTCGGAATCGCTCAGGGGAATGACGGTCAACCCCTCGTTCGGCGGATCGATCTTGATGACGGCCAGATCCGTGTCCGGGTCGCCGCCGACGACCTTGGCCGGATAAACCTTGTCTCCGCTGAGACTGACGGTAAGTTTTTGCGCCCCTTCGATAACGTGGTAATTGGTCAGGATGTGCCCCTGATTATCGATCACCGAACCGGAACCGGAACCTTCACCCTCTTCAATGCCGCCCCAGAAATCCGGTCGGTAGGTGGTCGAAGTGATGAAAGCGACGCCCGGCGAAAGCGATTTGTAAACCTCGATGCTGTTTTGCTCGTCCGTTACGGCCGAGGGATCGGTGATGCCCTGCGGCGGCGGCGCCTTTTCGGCCAGCGCCACATTGGCCGGATTTTTCGCGCTCCAGAAATATCCGGAGCCGATCAGTAAGGCCGTTGCGACTGCGGCGGTAACGGCCGAAAATAAAGCCAGAAATAAAATCTGTCTGGCAGATAATTGATAAATCGGTTTTTTTGCCATAATTAATTCTCTCTCAAAAATAAAAAATATAACCTATGATGCGGAATTTTTGTCATCGCGTTGCGCGTTATAAATGTACCTTATGGATACGCAAAAAAAGGCATCCGGTTTCAAACCGGGATGCCTTGAAATTCGAGTTTTGAACTTTGGATCAGATAAAAGAGGCCAGCATTTTTTCCGTCCAGTGGGCGATGTTATAGACCGTTGAATCAGACAAATAACCGAAGGCGGAAAGCCCGGTAAAAAGATGAACCCCCATCAAAAAGACGTAAACGGACAGGCTTACTGCCAAACCGATTTTGGCCAAACGAAGGTGGCGCCAGCGCCACAGAACAACCGCCGCCAAAGCCCCGACGGAAACCTTGACCGCCAAAAAAGGAATGTTTCCGATGTTCAGCAGACCGGCCATCAATTGGTTTCCCTCCGTCGCAAAACCGTTGCGAATCCAGTAGATTGTCAGGACTGCGTCCAAAAGGTTCAGCGTGAAAAGAAGAGAAGCCTGTATTAATAATTGCATAACAAAGATTATCCTTAAAAAAATTTGTTAAACATTCCCCTCGAAAGCACCTTGCCCCCGGTCTGTGCGGACTGGGGGCAAGCTCTTAAATGAGAACACCAAATTCGATCGTTGCTTACTATATACGACTAATAAAACATATTTTCAATTTTTTTTGAAATTTATTTTCGAATCGGAAAATGCTACTCTTTTTTATGAATGTATAGTTTTGTAAACATCGACTTTTAATACAACGATTAGGGCCTGGAGCCCGTCTTACGTGCGGGTGTCTGGCAGTACCGAAAATTGAATTTTGAACAACTTGAAATAAGGATGGATAAGAAGATGAGAAAAATTATTGATGTCAGATTTTGGGTAGGAGTGTTCGCTTTTGTCTTTGTGTTCGGGGCCTTTCAGACCTTCGCCCAGCGACTTTACACCGTTGAAAGCGGAACTATCGTCCGGGTTCGGATGAATCAAACCCTGAGTTCCAAAGAAGCCCGCGTCGGAGACACTTTTACGACCAATGTAACCGAGCCGGTTTATTCGAATAACGGAATCGTCGTCATACCGACCGGAAGCACGGTGGTCGGTCACGTCGATGCCGTCACCAAAGCCAAAAAAGGCGGCGATCCCGGCACCATCGATGTCAGTTTCCGGGAAGTCAAATTGCCGAACGGAACGACCCGGATCATCAACGGTTCGCTGACCAATCTCGATTCCAAGAGCGCCAAGAGCGACAACGAGGGAACCGCTTCGGGCGACGACCGAAAAAATGACAAGATCATCTTTATCGGCGGCGGGGCCGGCGGCGGTGCGATCATCGGCGGCATCATCGGCGGCGGCAAAGGCGCGGTGATCGGCGGTATTTTGGGCGCTTTGGGCGGTCTGGCCGGCGAACGGCTGACCAAAGGCGAAGAGGCGACCGTCAAAACCGGAACCGAATTCGGCGTGATTTTGAATAAATCCGTTACCTTGCCGAAATTCAGCGCCGTCGGAGACGAAGATGAGGTTTCCACTCCGGTCGGAGGCGGTCAAACCTACATCGTTCGGCCGGGCGACACTCTGGCCAAGATCAGCCTTCGGTTTTACGGAACGACCCGGCGTTACATGGACATCTACAACGCCAACCGCGACCGTCTGGCCAGTCCGAGCCGGATCGAGGTCGGACAGGAACTGAGAATTCCGTAAACGAGAACTGGCAAAATTTTAACCAAAAGCCCGGGAGAAATTTCTTCCGGGCTTTTTTTGTTTTTCTGTGGTTGTCTTATTTCCGGTTTGTGCCGGCTGGAGCCAAAAAGCCAAATTTATCCCTGCGCTGATTTTCACCGAACAGGGTTTGAAGTTGAGATTCCGGAAAAAAGTCGGCGGCCTTCGGGCAATCATTCTGGGGGCGGTTGCGTTGGTCAGTTTCCCGTTTCTGGTTGCCCTCGTTCATCCTTTGTCTGGTCGGAATTCTGCCGCCGCTTATCTGCCTGATCATTTTGCAAAGGATCGAAATTTAGGTTTTTTAACGGGCGAACAAAATACGAGGCCGAAAAAAAAAGGCAGATCCCGGTTTCAAGGTCTGCCTTTGATAAATCCGATCCTGAAAAACTCTACTTCAGCGCCAGTTCATTTTCGGCGCCGATCTCTTTGAGCCGTTTGACTATTTTTTCGATCAGCCAGTTCGGAGTCGAGGCTCCGGCCGTAACGCCCACCTGCGACACTCCTTTCAGATCTTCCGGCTTTATCTCGGCCTCGGTTTCGATCAGAAAACTCTTTTCGCATTTCTCCTGACAAACCGCCAGCAGTTTGCGGCTGTTCGAAGAATGACGGCCGCCGATGATGTAAAAAGCGTCGACCTCGCCGGCCAGCGCACGAGCGGCGTCCTGGCGGTCGCGGGTGGCCGAACAGATGGTGTTGACGATCTGAACCTCGTCATCGGTTTTTCCCTTGACGGCCTCGGCCGCGTCAAGGAAAGTTTGCAGTTTGATGGTCGTTTGCGACACCACCAACGGACTTTTCAACCGGGGTAGAGCGGCGACTTCGCTGGCATCATTAATGACAAAAGTGTGTTCGGGCGCATATCCGAAAACGCCGATCATCTCCGGGTGATTCGGGTTTCCGACGACGATCACGTGCCGATCCTGAGCGGCGGCGCGCGAGGCCAATCTCTGCACTTTGGTTACAAAAGGACAGGTCGCATCGACCACTTTCGAAGCTTTTTCCTCAAGATCGCGCTGAACCTCCGGCGTTACGCCGTGCGCCCGGATGACGGCCGTTTCGCCCCGTTTGATCTGAACCGGTTCGTTGATCGCCTGAACGCCGTGTCGTCCCAGTCGCTCCATCTCCTGCTGGTTGTGAATCAGCGGGCCGAGCGTTCTCACCGTTTCGCCTTTTTCCAGCGAATCCTCGACCATCTCCACCGCCCGCTCGACGCCGAAACAAAATCCGTATTCGTCTGCTAATAGTACTTTCATTTTTTTCAAACCCTTGCTACCTTACCAAGGTAAAGTTACTTTCATATTAACAAATGACCGGGGGAAACGAAACTTTGAAAATAGATTACCGCTATTTATCGGACGAAGATTTTGTACAGCTGTATCAGACCTCGCTTGAGGCTTTTTCCGATTATCTGGTTCCGGTCAACCTGACTCAGTTGCAATTCAAAAACCACCTCGCGCAAAACGCGGTCGATCTGACCCGCTCGGTCGGAGCTTTCTTCGAAGAAAAGCTGGTCGGCTATACGCTCAACGGTTTCGGCCTTTGGGAGGGAAAAAAAACCGCTTACGACGCCGGAACCGGAGTCATCCCCGAGTTCAGGAAAAAAGGGATCGGCCGCGCCATGTTTGATTTTTTTCTGCCCCACCTTCGCCAACACGGGATCGAGCAGATTCTCCTCGAAGTCATCGAAGGCAACGAAAGAGCGATCCGACTTTACCGAAAACTCGGCTTTGAAATATCCCGAAAACTGCTGTTTTTTGAGGCGAACCGAAAAATTGATCTGCCCCTCCGAAAAGATTTCGAGGTCCGGGAGATCCAAAATCCCGACTGGAATTTGCTGAAAACCTTCTGGGACGGCAAAACGAGCTGGCAGTTCTCTCCCGATTCGGTCGAAAGGAAACTCTTGCCGAAGATGATCCTGGGGGCGCACTTCGATGGAAAATGCGTCGGTTACGGGGTTCTCTATCAACTGTCCGGAGTGGTCGCTCAATTTGCCGTTGACAAACGGTTTCGGGGAAAAGGCGTGGCTTCGACCCTTCTGATCGCAATGCAGAACAGAACAGAAAACGACAAAACCCTCCGTTTCGGCAACGTTGACAGCCGTTTAACGGGACTGTGCGAGTTTTTCAAAAACCTCGGACTGAACCAAACCATGAGCCAGTTTGAGATGATCAAGACCATTTAACAGCTATCATTACCATTTATCAAGCGTTTTGATATTTAAAGATTCGGAAAAATGATCAGGTTTGATCGGTGAGAAAAAGTGCCTCCGAGGGAAAGCTTTGGTAAATGATGACTGTTAAATGACAACTGTTTATCGGATCGGTTCCCGCAAAATTATCTCGGCCGTCAAATAGGCTTTTTGGGCGGCTTCCGGGTGAGTCTCACGCAAAGCGGCGATCTGCATCAGAGCCTCGCCGGTGCGCGACAAAAGCCGCACCAGATCGCCCTCTTCGGCCCGGGTGTCCCGCACCAGATCGCTCCAGTTTCCGCCTTCGGCCCATTCCTCGGTCGTTGCCGCGGCCGAGAAATTCATCTCCGGCGCCGGTTCGACCCCGAACTTCCATTCGATGTTGGAGACTTCGAAGACCGTATTCTCAAACTCGGTCAAAACCTCCAAAATTTTGTCCGACAGATAGAGTTCGCCGTACTCCCGATCGGGATCGGCGGCCAATGCTCCCATCAATCCGGCGATCTGTTTTGGTTCGAGTTCTTCAAAAAGTCCCTGTTTCAAGGCCTCGCCGACCAGCAAAGGACGATCGACCCGAACATCGGCCAGCCATTTTCCGCTTTCCGTCACCTGTTGCGAAGGAAAATCAAGATAATCGAATTCGTGAAGGACGCGGGCCCGATGTTCGAACGGAAGCCAGATGTCGTTGCGCAAGATCTCTATGTCGCGTTCGGTGTTTTGCAGAAACTCCGCCTCCCGCCAGGATTCCCACAAAAAACTCAGAGTCCGCGTTTTCTCATCTTTACTGCCGGTTTCGGGCAAAAAAAGCTCGATCAGCGAATTGATCAGATCAAACGCCTCATCCGGGTTCTCTTTTTTAGCGGAAAGTTTCGGCTCTTTGAGCGGCGGGTTCTTATCTTCGTGAATGTCGAAAAAAGCATCTTCGGCGGATTTCGCCGTGATCTGATATTGTTTGGCGTAGATCCGGTTGACGCGGCTTAGGGGAAATGTCGCGCCTTTTCCGTCGTCGCGCATCGCCGAAACCTTTTCGCCGTGAACGCTGATCACCAGAAAGAAACTCTTTCCGCTCCGCCCTTTGGTTACGATCCGGCCGGGCCGGACGTTCTCCGTCAGCCAGTCGCGGCGCATCTCGGCCCGCGTCGCCGGGAGTTTTTCCTCCAGACGCATCCGCGCCCTGGTCAAACGCTCGAACCCGCGAACATCGGCCAGATTCAAACTCGGAACGCTTTTATGGATCTTTTTGATCAGCGCCTTTTCGCGCTCGACCATTTTTCGTTCAAGCCCCGAGATCCGGCGGGCGGTGTCGCGAAAGGCGAAGCTCTTTTCGACGATCTCGCGCAGTTGATCGAAACCGCCGAACGCGTCCAGAAGATTCAGAAGGCTCGAATAGGTCGCCCGGAACTGGCTTTGCAGATCGTCCGGCGGAGATTGCAAAAGAGAGGCGATGCGCGGCGGATTTTGAAAATTGCTCGGAGCCAATACGACGAAACCGACGTTGTCTTTGCCGCGCCGCCCGGCCCGCCCGGTCATCTGCTGAAGCTCGCTCGCCTGCAAAGGCCGCCAACCGTCGCCGGTTCGGGTGTCGGCGTTGGAGATGACCACGGTCCGGGCCGGGAAATCGACTCCGGCGGCAACGGTCGAAGTGGCGAAAATGGCGTTCAGCAATCCGGCCGACATCATTTTTTCGATCAGGAGTTTCCACGCCGGAAGATGACCGGCGTGATGCGAGGCGATGCCCGAATTGAGCAGTATCTTGGTGTGCTTATGTCGTTTGACCTCGGGGTGTTCGAGAACGAACTCATCGTAAATGCGCTGGCGAACGCTCTGTTTTTCGGTATCGATCCTCTGCGATTTATCGAGCGCCACCTCGGTCGCCGCTTCATCGCAACGGCGGCGCGAAGGCACAAAAATAATGGCCGGCAGAAGATTGTAGGAATCGAGCGCCTTGATCAGTCTCGGGGGCGGAATTTCGGGTAATTTAAAACTCAAAACGGTTTTTGCCTCGCCTCATCTCAACCTTATTTCAGGTCGTTCATTTTAATCAAAACCCGGAAGCAGATAAAGATCGTTTGCAAGGAAACAAGTTGACTTTATAAAAAAAACTTTAACAAAGGTTTCAGGTCGGGAAGGGTTGCTCCAGCACCCGCCGGATATAAACCAAATGCCCCTTACACCCAATCAAAAATCGTTCTAATAAGCTCAGTAGGCCGAAGAACAAAATAAAACCGATACAGCTTTTGAAAGTGGCGGCAAAGAGAATGGTGAATCCCGCGTCCGTAACGCCGGGATAAACCGCTCATTTCTTTCATTCGCTCAATCCGTATTGCCCGTCTTTCGCTTTTCTTTACTCAATCGGTCGCCTCGATCTCCTCCTCCAGAAGCTGACGCTCGTAAAGAGCCGCGTATTCCCCGTCGAGGGCGAGCAGTTCTTCGTGAGTGCCCCGTTCGGTGATCCGTCCGTCGTGCAGAACGCAGATCAGATCGGCGTCGCGGACCGTCGAGATGCGGTGCGAGATGATCAGCGTCGTCCTGTCCTGCCGGAGGTCGCGCAAACCGCGCAGAATTTTTTCTTCGGTGTAGGTATCGACCGCCGACAGCGAATCGTCCAGAATCAGAATGCGCGGGTTGCGCATCACGGCCCGGGCGATGGCCGTCCGCTGTTTCTGTCCGCCCGACAGAGCGATCCCGCGTTCGCCGACGAGTTGTTCGTATTTGTAGGGAAATTCCCTGATGTCATCGGCCAATCCGGCGATCTCGGCCGATTTTTCCACCGAAATAAATCCGTTCTTCCGGCCCGCATCTTTGACCTCAGCAGATTCTCCCGGCGCTTTGCCGCCGTTCCAGTTCTCCACGCCGAAAGCGATGTTCTCGGCGATCGAACTGCTAAACAGAAACGTCTCCTGCGGAACAAAACCGATCGCCCGGCGCAGTTGCTGCAAGGGAAAATTCTGCACCGGAATTCCGTCGATCAGAACCGTCTCCGGCGGCGGATCGAGAAGCCTCGGGATCAAACTGATCAAGGTTGACTTTCCGCTCCCCGTCTTGCCGACGAAGGCGACCGTTTGTCCGGCCTCGATCTTCAGATTGATGTCCCGTAAGACCGGCGCTTCTTCGTAAGCGAAAGTCAGATGACGAAATTCGATCTCGCCTTTGATCTTCGGTTGCCGACGCGACTCCGCCGTGTCCCTGATCGCCGGTTCGGTCTCGAGGATGGCGTTGAACCTCTTCAGACTGGCCGTTCCGCGCTGATACAGATTGACCACGTAACCGAGCGCGATCAGATACCAGATCATCCTTTGGAGATAAAGGATGAAGGCCGAAAAATCGCCGGCCGTGATGTCCCCGCGGGCCGCCATCGGAACTCCGACGGCGACGATGATGACGAAACCGAGACCGATAAAGAAAAACAAAAGAGGCCGCATCGCCGCCGCGAACTTGACCAGAGCGATGTTTTTTTCGGCGTATTCGCGGTTGAGGATCTGGAATTTTTCGATCTCCGAATTCTCCTGCGCGTAAGCGCGGACGACCCGAACGCCGGTCAGATTCTCCTGCGCCCGCGCCGTGATGTTGGAGAAAAATTCCTGAATCTTCTCGAACCGAACGTGGATCTGCTGGCCCAAAAACTTGACCGTCAACGACACCATCGGCAACGGTATCAGCAAAAACAAGGTCAATTTGACGCTGATCCCGAACAGGACCGGCAAAACGATGGCCAGAGCGAAAACAGCCTGAAAGCTGTAGAGGATCATCGGGCCGACGATCTGCCGGACGGCCGCCAGATCATTGGTCGCCCGCGCCATCAGATCGCCGACGCGGTTGTTGTGAAAATATTCGAGCGGCTGATGAACCAGAGCGGCGTAAAAATCGCGGCGCATGTCGTACTCGATGTGGCGCGAAGTGTTGATCAAAAGCCGCCTTTGCCAGAACAGAAAAAACCCGCTGCTGAGACTGGCTCCGAGAATCGTCAACGGGTAATAGATGACCTTTGCCCAGGACGGGTCCCGGCTCAGATCGTCGATCGCCCTCCCGACCAGATAGGGAACCAAGAGACTGAACGACATCGAAACCAGAATAAAACCGATCCCGGCCAGAATGCGCCATTTATAAGGCTTGAAATACGGTGCGAATTTTTTCAGCTGTTCCATGACTTAAAACCGATTTTGGAGAGTCCGAAGGCTCTGAAGATCTGAAAAAACCAAAAACCTTTTCAAACTTCAGACAACTCTTGAGGTCCGACAAAACTCTGCCAACTTCATAAAATAAAACCTTAAGTTTTAAATCCGGCAAAAGCAAAAGCAGACGATTTTTTTTATTTTCCGACCTCTCCTTTAAATGATAAGATTCGGGCAAAATCACCTTTTCAATCATTTGGTTCAAAATTAAACCAAGGAGCAAAAGCATGAATTCGTTTTCTCTGTCCGGCCGATTTTTAATCTTTGTCAGCATCTGCGTCTTTTCCTTAATCATCACTTGTTCGATCTTTATTTCCAGTAAAACCGAGGCGGCCGATAACCCGAACGCCTCGCCGAAAACGGTCTTTTCCAACTCTTCGCCGATCACCATCAACACGGTTGCCACCCCGACGCCGACGCCTTTGCTGATCCCGGCGGCGACCTATCCTTCGACGATCAACGTTTCCGGTCTGACCGGAACGACCGCCAAAGTTACCGTTTCGCTTCGCGGTTTTACGCATAAAAGAACCAACACTCTCGACTTTTTGCTGGTCAGCCCGACGGGGCAAAAATTCATCATTCTGTCAGACATCGGGAGTTTTAATTATCCCGTCAATGATGTCGACATCACTTTCGATGACGATGCCCCGACGCTTTATCCGAGCGACGGGGTCATTTATTCGGGAACTTACCGACCGAGAAATTCCGGTTCAAGCGATGTTTTTCCCGATCCGGCCCCTCCGGGACCGTATGACAGTTCCCTCAATTCGACGTTGGACGGAACGTTCGGCGGGGCGGACCCGAACGGTGACTGGTCGCTCTATATCGTCAGTCAGGGAAATTTTTCCGATGTCGGAGGTCTTAATCTCGGTTGGAGCCTGAACGTAACGACCTCGGGGAGCGCCGCCACCACATTTGTCAATTCGAATTATCTGGAGATCTCTTCGCTCAGGGCCAAAGCCAACCCTTACGGTTCGGTGATCAGCGTTTCCGGGCTTTCGGGAGTGGTTTCCGAATTGAAAGTTTCGCTCAGCGGAATCACTCACGGGAGAGCTCAGGACATCGACGTCCTGCTGGTCAGCCCGAACGGAACCGCCATGATCTTAATGGGCGATACGGGGAACGGCCCCGCGTCGAACATCGATCTGACGTTCGACGATGCGGCTGCTCAGCCGGTTCCAAGCGGAACTTTGACGACGGGAACATTCAGGCCGGCCAACTACAATTCCAGTAATCCGGTCCCTGACAGCGACACTTTTCTCCCGCCCGCCCCGCTGGAACCCTACTTCACCTCCGGCCAGTTGGCCCAATTCAACGACATCAATCCGAACGGGGACTGGGTCTTATATGTGTCGGATGACGCGCCGGGCGAATCGGGAGAGATCGCCGGAGGCTGGAGTCTGGATATTACAACCGCGCCGTTCGTTCCCGTCCAGATCGGTTGCATCGTACCGACCCTGAGTTTATCGAACAACTTCGGCGTCGGCACCGGTCCGACGCATCTGGCGACCGGAGATTTCGACAATATGTCGGGGCCGGATCTGGTCGTAACCAATCAGATCTCCAACGACGTTTCGGTCCTTCTCAATGACGGCAACGGAGATTTTACCAATCAAACCCTGATCACCGCCGGTTCGAGCCCGTATGCGGTCGCGGTCGGTCATTTCAACTCGGACCCGAATCAGGATCTGGCCGTCATCAACTCGGCATCCAATAACGTTTCGATCTTCCTCGGCAACGGCAACGGCACGTTCTCGACCGCCACCAATTTTCCGGTCGGCGTGATGCCGATCTCGGTCGCCGTCGCCGATTTCAACGACGACATGAACGAAGATCTGGTGGTGGCCAATTTCGGCGGGTTCTTTTCGGGAACCGCATCGGTTCTGTTCGGCGACGGCAACGGCGGATTCAGTTCGCCGACTGTTCTTAGAACCCGGACCCAACCGTCTTACGCGGCCGTCGGAAACTTTAACGGGGACAACCTTCCCGACGTGGCAGTTGCAACTTTCGGTTCGGACAGCGTGGCCGTTTTCATCAATAACGGCAACGGAGGCTTTTTCCTGTCATCAAATGTTCCGGTCGGCTCCGGCCCCGTGTTCATCGAGGTCGTCGATCTGAACAACGATGGAAAAGACGATCTTCAGGTGGCTAATTTCAACGCCGACAGCATCTCGCAACGCTTCGGAACCGGCAACGGGACTTTTACCGGAACAGGCAATGCGCCGATCGGCCTCAACCCGACGGCGGTCGTCTCCGGCGACTTTACGCAAAACGACACCGGCATCCAAAACGCCGTCACTCTGAGCGGTTCGAACAGCGTCAAGTTCCTTCAGGGCGGTCAGGTCGGCGCCGGAACGTTTCCCTATTCGCTGGTCAAAGGCGATTTCAACGGCGATGGAAAACTCGATCTGGCGACGGCCAATTCGGATTCGAACAACGTTTCCGTTTTGCTCAATTCGTGTCAGCTGGCCAGAGGCAATCTGTTCGATTTTAACGCCGACCGTTTGACCGATTACGCCGTTTTCCGGCCGCCGCAGACTTCCTGGTATTCGGCCACCGTCCCCCAGCCGCCGAAGAATTTCGGCAAACCGACCGACACTTTGGTTCCGGCCGATTATGACGGCGACGGCGACACGGATTACGCCATTTTCCGACCGGAAAGCGGTCTGTGGTACGGGGTCGATCTGGGCAACAATCCGCTCTTTTACCTTCAGTTCGGTCTGACCGATGACGTTCCCGTCCCGGCGGATTTTGACGGCGATACGAAGGCCGACATCGCCGTCTGGAGGCCGGGCAACGGAACCTGGTACGTCCGGCGCAGTTCGGACAACTCCCTTCAGATCTATCAATTCGGAATGATGGAAGACCGGCCCGCCCCGGCCGATTACGACGGCGACGGCAAGGCGGATTTCGCCGTTTTCCGCCCGTCGACCGGAGTTTGGTACATTCAGCGCAGCGGCGACGGCGGCTTCACCATTCTGCAGTTCGGAGTCGACACCGACCGGATTCTGCCGGCCGATTACGACGGCGACGGCAAGGCGGATGTGGCCGTCTGGCGGCCCTCGACCGGGGTTTGGTACGTTTTGCGAAGCACGGATGGCGGTTTTACCATCATCCAGTACGGAATGGACAGCGACGTTCCGGTTCCGGGCGATTACGACGGAGACGGTCGTTTCGATCTGGCGGTTTATCGTCCGGGTGAAGGCAACTGGTACGTTTTTCGAAGTTCGGATAACGTATCGCAGGTGTTTACCTACGGAGTCAGCACCGATTATCCGATTCCGAACTCTTTTGTCAGGTAAAACAGGAGAAAAAAGGTGGAGGAGCGTTCATTTTCCGCTCCTCCACCTTTTTTCTCCTCAGCCTTTTCAGCGGCGAATCTCGGTCTGAAATTCTTTGAGCGGAACCTCCCGGAAATTGTTCGGTACGACAAATAATGAATCGGCGGCGGCGAGTTTCAAATTGCGGACCTCCATCGCCGACACGAGAGTTTTCTGTTCGCCCAAAACGGAATAAAACTCCTGTTTGACGGGTATCTTATTGACCTCATCGAAATAGACGTAGATCTCGGAACCGGCGGCAGCGCCGTCCGGCATGACCCGGTATTTGATCAGACCGTCGTCGGCAGCGCCGAGTTTTTCAAATCCGGCATCGCGCTTTTCGCTGAGCCATTCGGTCGTCAGAAAATCTCTCAACCCGCCGCCTTCGGCCTGACCTGAACCGTTCGGAGTCCTGGCGTAGATCTTTTTTTTGTCGTCAAGCAAAAAACTCTCCGTTTCGCTCAACTGCAAAAAGATCAGTCCGTCCGGGTAATCATATCGGAGTTTGATACCGTTGCGGGCCGCGCGGACCCTGCGTTCCGAAGGTGATCCGGAAACGTAACTGGTCGTTACGAAATCCGCCTCAAAAACCTGCGGCTCTTTTGTTTCAAAAGGGACCCGGCTTACTAAATCGCCGGACGGTTTCGGTACCGACGAATTGCCGCTCCGGTCCTGCCACCAACTGCACGAAAAAACGATCGCCAGCATGAGCGAAAGAGGCAGAAAAATTTTCCCGGCATTTGACGAAACCATCTGTAAATTGGAATCTTACCATAAGAGGGGGAATTTTAGATTTTGGATTTTAGATTTTGGATTTTGGGAAAGACAAACGGCAAATGATAAATTAAAACAATCCAAAATCGGCAATCCAAAATCTAAAATCGAAATGGGTCTCAAAAAATGGCAAATGAAATATATCTTCGGCGGCCTCGCTCTCGGGCCGTTTCTGCCGTTTTTGTACGCGCAGGGGAAATTCGTCAGATTCAAAGTCGGTCGGCTTCCCGACGCCGAAGGCGATGCGGCCGGTCAAACCGGTGAGGGCGAAGAGGTGATCCGGTTGCTGGCGATCGGCGAATCGACCGTCGCCGGGGTCGGGGCCAAAGATCACACCGAAGCGCTGACCGGACAATTCGCCCGGCATCTGAGCCGGGAAACCGGCAAAAGGGTTTGCTGGCGGGCGCTCGGCGTCAGCGGCATTACCGTCCGGAGAACATTGCGGGAACTGGTTCCGCAGATGCCAGAAGAAAAAATGGATGTCGTCGTCGTCGCCCTCGGAGGAAACGACGTCTTCGGTCTTTCCAGCCCGGCCAGATGGCGAAGCGAACTCGGCCAACTGCTCAAAGTTTTGCGCCGGCGAAATTCCGAAGCCACCATCTTCGTCGCCAACGTTCCGATGGTCCGCGACTTTATCGCCCTTCCCAATCCTCTCCGGTACGTTCTTTCGCGGCTGGCCAAAATGCATCATTTCAACGCCCGGGACCTGATCGCCGGAATGGAAAATGTGATATATTTTGACGACGTCAAAAAAGTGTCCGATGATTTTTTCAGCGACGGAGTTCACCCTTCGCCGCTGGGCTACGATCTCTGGTCGGAGGAAATGGTCAGATTCATGTTGAAAAAACGGGGAAAGAGTGAGCAGTGAGCGGCAAGCAGTGAACAGTACTAACAGTTAGGCGTGGTTGGCAACCGCTTTACAATTTAATAAGATCTCTTACCCGTTTAATAAACCATGATGGATGGCAGATGTCTGTTCACCGCTCACCTGACACCATTCACCGCTCACTGCTCACTCTCAAAAAAAATATGAGCCTCACGAACTCTCACGAAACCTTGTCGAATTTTCTCAATTCTCAGCCCGAATGGCTTTTGATCGAGCCTTCCGGAAAATCTTTCGCCCTCGGAAAACACGAGATCGAAACCGTTTTGCGGGAGGGCCGCCTTTTGATCTCGTTTTTGAGCGATGCCGGTTTTCAGACCTGGCGAATCGCGGCTTTCGAGCGGAAAAAGCGCGAGATCGTAATTGATCTGACGCGCAATTTCGGCAGGGATCGACAAAAGATCCGCCTCGTCCCGCGCGTTTCGGCCGAAGAGTTGGGCGGGGCGGTCGAGTTGGCCCGGCTCGAAAAAGCCAACCGGATCGCGGCCCTGCTCGCCGGTGAAACTCCGCAAACCAGACTCGGCCGGGTCGAACTCAACCGGCGAAGCGGTCGTTTCGCCCGGATCATTTTCAAGCAGAATCGGATCAGAAAAGCCGCCCTAACCGATGTTTCCGAAACGGCAACCCCGGAAATCCATCTGGCCGGCGCGATTCTCTGGCTGAGAGGGCTGGAAAAAAGAAAGAAAAATCCGATCACCGAAATCCGGATTCTGGCCGGAAAGAAAACCTCCGGAGATCTGCAGAAACTCTGCGCCTTATTGCGCGACGAGTGGAGGCGAAAAATAAAGATCCTGAAAATTTTGAGCACAGCCGCCAAGGAAAAAACCGCCGACGGGAAAAAGCAAAAAAGCGAAGGGTCAAAAACACAGATCGGTCTGGTCGCGGTCAAATCCCTGCAAATGGAAAACCTCTGGCGCGGCAAACCGGCCCGGCCGAAACCGGAGGGAAAGACAAAAATGAGTCAAACGGCGCGGGAGATCATCCGGCTGGCGCCCGACAGGATCGATCACATCTTCACCCGCCAGGGCGAAACTCTCCGCTTTTCCGGCCTCCCGTTTGCGCGCGTCCGAAAAATGTTCGGCCGGGAAAAATGCTGGTTCGGCATCGAACGCGAAAAACGCCTTTTGACGCATCGGACGAGCGAGGAATTCGAAAAGCTGGTCGGTGATCTGAAAAACTACCGGCGGTTCGATTCCTCTTACCGGCGGCACGCCTTTTACCGTCTGGCGCCGGAAGCGTGGATGGAGTCGATCCTCCGCCGAAACATCAAGCGTCTGGACGCCAATCTGATCCTGTCGCCGGTTTACAATCAGTTTCGCGCTTCGGGAGACCGGATCGATCTGCTGGCACTGCGGCGCGACGGCCGTCTGGTGATCATCGAACTCAAGGTCACAGCCGACCGCGAAATGATCTTTCAGGCCGTCGATTACTGGCGCAAGATCGAACTTCAAAGGCGAAAAGGGATTTTGGCCGAGATCAGTCTCTTCGGCGACCGGCCGATCGCCGACCGACCCGCAATAATTTATCTGGTCGCGCCGACCCTCGGCTATCACCGCGATTTTTCGCTTTTGGCCGAAACCGTTTCCGAAGAGATCGAGATCTATCGTTTCGATCTGGCCGAAAACTGGCGCGAAGAATTGAAGGTCCTGCGGCGGGAAAAACGGTGACGATTTTGGGTTTTAGATTTTGGATTTTGGATTGAGGGAAAATAATCCAAAATCCAAAATCTAAAACCCAAAATCGCTACAGTTCGGCCTTCGCTTCGGATAGCTTTCTGACGGCGTGATAGAGTTCGGGCAAAAATTCCGGCGGCGTTCGGCAGGCGGGGCCGTTGTTGAGGAAATCTTCAAAACTCTGTTCCAGCGCTCCGCCCCCGGCGTGGGGATTGTGTGAATGTTGAAACCACAGGACAACGCCTTCGCGCAGGTGAACGCCCTCGTAGCCGCCGGCGGTTTCATTCCAGATCCATTCCTGTTTTTCCGTCCGAAAAGAAGCCTTTTCCAGATCTTTTACCTGTTTCTCCCATTTGGTCAACGCCGCCGAATCCGGCATTTTGATCGTCTTGACGACCTCGCCGCCGGACGAACAAACGAGGATTCGCTCGTTCGGCAAGACTTCGATCGAATCGATGCGAAATCTTTTCGGCAATGACGTTTGATAAAATTCTCCGCTCAGAGGAAACCAGATCCCGGCGAAATTTTCGGCAAATTTGCAGCTGACCATTCCGATCGCCTTTGAATCTGAAGACCAGCGAAATATTTCCGGGAACGGCAAATCGTATTTTAGAAGATCGAGCGCGTAAGTCGCTCCTATTACGTCGTGCGGCCCGACCTGCAAAACAGTGTGGAGCACTTCCGCGCAGAATTTTTTGTTCGGAGAGATTTTTCTGTTTGCGGAATCCGTCATATCTTATCATTCAATATCTACCGACTCGCTGTCCGAGTCTTCTATCCTCTCGCGTTTTACCGGTTTGAAAATGAATTTTCCCCGGTGATCGATAAATCCGGCGTAAATCCAATCGCCTTTCTTAAGTCTGACCTCGGCCAAGCCGTTGAAAAAAGATTCGGCTCGGTCGAATTGCGGTTTGATCGCGAATTTGCCGTTTTTATCGATAAAACCGAATTTACCTTCAAATTCAACGGACGAAACGCCCTCGGTAAAACCCCAGGCCTCGTCAAAAATACATTTCGTAATCATCTTTCCGGTTTTATCGATTGCTCCGACCTTATCATTATGGCAATGGACGAAGGCAATTCCTTCGGAAAATTCTCGCAAAATGAAATCAAATTGAGGAGCAATAACTATATTTCCGGTTTTATCAATGAAGCCCCAACGGTCATTGATTTCTACCGCCGCCAGACCTTCGCTGAAATTTTCGACGTTGTCAAAGAAAGGGGTTACGATATTTCCCTTCGTATCAATAAACGCTTTTTTGTTGAAATAGGCCTGCATATTTTTATTCGGTTTATCATCTGCAATAATGGCTAAACCATCTGAAAAATCTTCGGCATTCGTAAATTTAGGATCTATTATGACCTTTCCTGATTTATCTATAAATCCATTTCTTGCATCATAAGTATCTAAAGAATTGCCGCCAACGTTCACCGAAAATTGCGCCAGTCCGTTTCGAAATGGCCCGAGCCAGATATATTTCGGTTCAATGACCGCTTTCCCGTTCCGGTCGATGTAAAACCACGGATTATTCGTATCTTTTCCGACGACGGCCAACCCTTCGGAAAAACTAAAAGCAAAGGTGTAAATCGGCTCAATAGCAAACTTTCCGGTCGAATCTATAAATCCGCTTTTCAAGCCTGTTTGCACGCGGGCAAGGCCTTCTGAAAATCTATCGGCCTCGTCAAATTGCGGTCTAATTACAATCTTTCCCGCGTTGTTTATGTAGCCCCATTTTTCCTCCATCATAAAAGGAATCAATTTTGAATCCGCATCATTTTGGGCGGGACAAATTATGTTGAGAGAAAAAAGAAAAGCCAGGCAAAAAAGGAGAATATTCAAATCTTTACGGATTTTCATATTTCCTTTGATGCCCGACTTTTCAATTGGTTTCTCGGCGGCGAAAATTTAAATCCCGGTTGCCGCTTTCGTTTCGGCGATTTTTCCTTCGGATCGCCCGGTTCGGTTAAATGTAATGACGGTCGTATTGCAAAAAGTAATGCTCTTTGGCCCAGTAGCCCTTTTTGAAAAAGGCTCCGGCAACTCCCGTGCTGCACTGGGCGCCGATGAACGTTCCCGAACCGGGTTCGACGACGATCCCGATGTGCTGATTTCCCCAGACGATCAGATCGCCTTTTATCACGTCCTGCGACTCGACCCTTTTGAAAAACAAGGAATCGTTGGCCGAACTGGTGAAAAAATGTTCGGGAATCGCCCGGTCCACGATCTTGTGATAGATCTGCCAGACGAAATGCGAGCAATCGATCCCCTTGCGCGAATTTCCGCCCCACAGATAGCGGGTTCCCTTCCAACCCATTGCTTCCCAAATGATCTTTTTGCGTGTAATCGAAACTTGCATATTTTTCCTCCAAAATAACTTAATTAATTTTTAGAATCGCTTCCTCGATCAATAAGGCGGATTTCAATTCGGAAAGGGCTCAAAAAATAAACTTTTTTTTGAAAAAACTCTGCTATAATCCGTTTCGTTGAGATATGAGCCTTGAAAACAAACGGGACGTGACGGTTTTGTTGAGCGCCGCGGGCGAAGGCGATAAATCCGCGGCCGATGAACTTTTACCGCTCGTTTACGATGATCTGCGCCGACTGGCTCGCGCCTACTTCGCCGGCGAAAAACAGGAACACACTCTGCAGGCGACCGCTCTGGTTCACGAGGCCTATATTCGGCTGGTCAATTGGGAAAAAGTCAGCTGGCAGAACCGCGCTCATTTTTTCGCCGTCGCGGCCGAAGTGATGCGAAAGATCCTGATCGACCACGCCCGGCGGAAAAACGCCCGAAAGCGCAGCGGCGGACAGAAGATCCTGCTGGATGAGGCGGTCGGCCATCCGTTCGAAAAGGAATTGGATCTGGTGGCGCTGGACGACGCGCTGAGGTCGCTCGAAAATCTGGATCGGCGGCAGGCCAAGATCGTCGAGCTGAGGTTCTTCGGCGGGCTTTCGATCGAAGAAACGGCCTGCGTTCTGAAAATCTCCGAAGCGACCGTCAAGCGCGAATGGGTTTTTGCCAAAGCCTGGTTTCAGCGCGAACTGACGCGAAATGTCTGAAATGGACCCGGATTTTTTTCAAAAGATCAAGGACGTTTTCGGCGAGGTTTTAGAACAAGCCACCGAAGATCGTCATTCCTTCCTGCGCCGGAGATGCGGCGATGATGAAAACCTTCTGGCCGAAGTCGAATCGCTCCTCAAAGCCCACGGCGAACCGGAAAATCTGATCGAAAAAAACGCTTTCGATCTGACCGAAAACCTCCGCCCGAACGGAAAAAATTACTACGGCAAAGAGTTCGGACATTACCGGATCATCCGCGAGATCGGCGCGGGCGGAATGGGTGCGGTTTTCCTGGCCGAACGAAACGACGGGGAGTTTTCGCGGAAAGTGGCGCTTAAAATAGTCCGGCAGACGATCATCTCCAGCGAACTCGAACGTTTTTTCCGGCGCGAACGCCAGATCCTCGCTTCGCTCAATCATCCGAACATAGCCGGACTGCTCGACGGCGGCGTGTCGGCGGCGGGCGAGCCGTTCCTGGCGATGGAATACATCGAAGGCGAAAATTTTCTCGATTTCACCACCCGCCTTGCGCTCGATGAAAAACTGAAACTGTTTCTCAAGGTCTGCTCGGCGGTCGCTTTTGCCCATCGCAATCTGGTCGTTCACCGCGATCTGAAGCCGTCGAATATTCTGGTCACCAAAGACGGCGAACCGAAACTGCTCGATTTCGGTCTGGCGAAAATTCAGGATGAGGGGTTTTCCTCCGAGGCGACTCAAACGGCTTTTCGGGCCTTGACCCCGGCCTACGCCTCGCCCGAACAGCTTCAGGGGAAACCGGCCGCGACGGCCTCGGATGTTTACGGTCTGGGCGTCATATTGTATGAACTCTTGAGCGGCGATAAGCCTTTTCATTTTGAAAACAAAAGCCTCGAAGAGATCCTCCGAACGATCACCGAAGAAGAACCGCGCCGCCTCAGTCACAACCGGAACGCATCGACTCCGCCGCAGATCTTGCGAGGCGATCTCGAAAACATCGCCGCCGCCGCCCTGCAAAAAGAACCCGAGCGCCGCTATCGTTCGGTCGAGGCGCTGGCCGAAGACATCGAAAGATATTTGAACCATTTGCCGATCAAGGCGCGTCCCAACACTTTTCAATACCGGGCGCTGAAATTCTACCGGCGCAACAAAATCGCCGTTTTCGCGGCCGTTCTGGTGATGCTGGCTCTGGTTTCCGGTCTGGCCATTGCGCTCTGGCAGGCCGGGGTTGCGCGGGCCGAACGGGAGCGCGCCGAGCGCCGTTTCAGCGATGTCAGAAAACTCTCCAACTCTCTGCTTTTCGAGATCACACCGAAAATCGAACGCCTCAACGGTTCGACCGAGGCCCGCGAAATTCTGGTGGAGCGGGCGCTCGAATATCTCGATTCGCTGGCCAAAGAATCGAGCGACGATCCGTCCTTGCAAAGCGAACTGGCCTCGGCCTACGAAAAGATCGGCGATCTTCAGGGAAATCCGCAAAAACCGAACATCAACGATTTTCCCGGCGCGGCGCAGAGTTATGAAAAAGCCGGTGCGATCCGCCGAAATCTGCCCGAAACAAAAGAAAACCGGAGACTGCTGGCGGAAAATCTGGCCCATCTGGCGGCGGTTCGATTCGCCCTCCGCGATGTTAAAGGCTCGCTCGAATCTCTGGAAAGCTCACTGCAAATCTACAAAGAACTTCTGGCTCAGGATCCGACCGACCGGCTGAAGCTCGATTATCTGGAAACCGAAAACGATTACGCTCAAACCTTCGCCGACAACAATCAATACGGGGCGGCGATCCCGATCTTTCAAAAGGTCGGCGACCAGCTTAACGACCTGAACGACCCGAAACCCGAAGTTGCGGCTTTGAGAATGACCAATTTCGCCGGTCTGGCCAACGCCCTGTCGTGGGACGGCCGACAACCGGAAGCTGAAACCGCCATGACCAGAGCCGTCGATCTGGCGGGAGAAATGGGAGAAAAAAATCCGAACGATTCGGTCATTCAAAAAAGGATCTGGCGGGTTTTAATGCTGGCCAGCAGTATTTATGAAAGCATTGATGATCGGAAATCTCTCGAATTCGCCCGCCAATCGCTCGCCGTCAGCCAAAGGTCCGTTGCCGCCGATGATGCGGATGTGCAGGCGAAATCGGCTTTGGGTTCAAGTTATTCGCGCGTCGGCGCGATTTTGATAAATCTGCGGAAACTCCCGGAGGCGCTGGAGAATCTGCAAAAGGCCGAGAAGATCAACCTCGATCTGATCGGGCGCGAACCGAAGAATGCGGTTTACTGGAGAAGTCTGGGGATCTTGTACACCCGTTTCGGCGATGTCCGAAAAGGACAAAAAGACTGGCTCTCGGCGCTGGATTATTTTCAGAGATCCACCGATATTTTCGCCCGGCTGTTCGCCGCCGATGAAAAAAACACCAACGCATTGCGCGATGAAGCTCAGTCGCTTAAAAACGTCGCCGATTTGAAACTCAAACTCTCGCAAAAAGAAGAGGCCCGTCAAAATTACCAAAAGAGCCTCGATATCTTCAACCGCCTGAGAACGCTAAACGCCTTCGGCGGTTTTGACGAAAAGATGTTCGGCGAGATCGAAACTGAACTGGAAAAGTTAAAAAGTTAGAAAGTTTAAAAGTGGAAAGGTGAAAAAGTTTGATTCTTCGACCAGCCGGTAAAAAGTCTTAAGAACGGTTTGAAAACCAAAAGCCGAGGAATTCAGGACACGGATCGAACGGATAAGACTGATCAATACGGATTAAACTATTTATAAGACCCGTTTTGATCCGTTTTGATCAGTGTCCAATTTCCGTTTCTTAAACCAGAACATGCCGAAAACATTTTCACCTTTTCACCCTTAAACTTTTTAACTTTTCAAATCCCTAATTCCGCTTTCGCCTCGGCGAATTTTTCGACGGCGAATTGCAGGTCTTCTGTCGAATGGGCCGCCGAAACCTGAGTTCTGATCCGGGCCTTGCCTTTGGGAACGACCGGGAAAGAAAACGGGATGACATAGACGCCTTTTTTGAGAAGCGATTCGGCCATTTTGACGGCCGGGATGGCTTCGCCGAACATGACCGGAACGATCGGATGAGTGCCGGGCAGGATTTCGAGGCCGATCTTCGATAATTCCGAACGGAAAAATTTTGTGTTCTCCTGCAACTTGTCCCTCAGTTCGGTCGATTCCGACAAAAGATCGATGGCCTTGATCGAAGCGCCGACGATCGGCGGGGCGACCGAGTTGGAAAACAGATAGGGCCGCGAACGCTGGCGGAGCATTTCGACGATCTCTTTTCTGGCGCTCGTATAGCCGCCCGAAGCGCCGCCGAGAGCCTTGCCGAGCGTTCCGGTGATGATGTCGATCCGGTCCATCACATCGTGATATTCGTGGGTTCCGCGCCCCCGCTCGCCGACAAAACCGACGGCGTGCGAATCATCAACCATCACCATCGCATCGTATTTATCGGCCAGATCGCAGATCTCGGGCAGTTTGGCGATGTAGCCGTCCATCGAAAAAACGCCGTCCGTGGCGATCAAACGGTTGCGCGCTGAACCGCTCGCCTCTTTGAGCTTTTCTTCGAGATCGTTCATATCGCCGTTCTTAAAGCGAAACCGACTTGCCTTGCAAAGCCGGACGCCGTCGATGATGCTGGCGTGATTGAGTTCGTCCGAGATGACGGCGTCCTCTTCCGAGAGAATAGTCTCAAAAAGCCCGCCGTTGGCGTCGAAACAAGATGTGTAAAGGATCGTGTCCTCCATCCCGAGAAACTCGCTGATCTTCTCCTCAAGTTCCTTGTGAATGCCTTGCGTCCCGCAGATAAACCGGACTGAAGACAACCCGTAGCCCCAATCGTCGAGGGCCTGATGCGCCGCCTCGACGATGGCCGGATGATCCGACAGGCCGAGATAATTATTGGCGCACATATTCAAAACCTCGCCGCTCGCCACCTTGATTCGGGCCTCCTGCGGACTTTCGATCACGCGCTCCGATTTGTAAAGCCCCGCTTCTTTGATTTCTTCTAAAGTGTTTTCTAGTTGATTTTGTATTTTGCCGTACATAATTTTTAAATCTGTTCTAAACTCAATTTTTAATCGTCTTTTTCCAGTAATAGACTGGAGCATCTTTAGCGGCTTCCAGGAAATAACCTAAACCAGATTTTGGAATGTTTTCATTTTCTTTGTAATCTTCAGGACGTAATGGGTACCAATCAGAATCTCGAACATATCCTGAATTTTCTTTCACTTCAATGGGAATTTCTTTAATTATATCCTGTTGATAATCAAACAAACTTCCCCCATTTGCTCCGCCGGTCATAAATGGATATTTCAATTGAACGTGGTCATCTTCCCAACCACAAATAGAACAAATGTCATAACTTCCCGGAGGTTCATCAAAAATTAAGAAACCACAAGAAGGACAAGGATATTCTTGTTCAGCCATAAATAATAATTGTCCAAATCCCGCTTCAACCCAAAAACACCTTGCCCGAATCTCCTTCAAAACCGTTTTCACACATCTTCTATTTGATTAAGCCGTTCAATATCCGCAAGGTCTTTATGTCTGCCGCTTTTGAGTTTATTTTTGATGAGATCCGATTTGCTGACGGTGTTGATAAAAATATCTTCGACGGCGACTATTTTTCGGGATTCAAAGGCTTCTTCAAATTCGATTCCGTCGGCAAAATTCATAAGTTGAACCTTGAGCGGTTCGACTCCGATTTCAACCAGACTGCGTTTTTCATTAAAAATACCGTTCAAATCGAAACCTTCAAAACCGAAATCCTGCAATGCTTTGATGAGATTGCCGACATTTTCGTCATCATCCGATACGAAAATGTCAATATCGTTGGTTGTCCGCGGATAACCGTAAACGCCGACCGCCGAAGCCGCCGATCAGCAAATACCGGACATTATTCGCATTTAACGATTTGAATAACTCTTTGAAGTCTTCCGGTAGCTCTAGTTCCATAGTTAAGTCGCCGTAATCTTTCGATATGCTGAAGACGTTCCTTGACGGTTGTGTTCTGCCAATATTCAATCTCATCGCGGGCGGAATCTTCAATTTTATTCACGATTCTTATTTTGGTTTTATCCAATTTTAGTTGAGGAATGTCTTTCATAGTTTCGATAATTATCCCTCGCTCCAATCCAAAATTACCTTGCCCGAATTTCCTTCGCACATTACCGCGAAGCCTTTCGCCGAATTCGCTTATTCGCTCAATTTCCCAAATCCGCCAAATTTTTATTTTTGCAATTGAATCTCCGATTCTTTGGCCACTCTGACAAGAAGGCGCAGAGCTTCGTTGACGGCTTCCGAGGTCGGAAACATCTCTGCCACATCCGGATCCAAAGTAACGGTGGTCTTGCCCGAAACTTTTCGGCCCGGGCCTCTGGCAACGATTTTTAAATTGCTAAAGTCGTATTCGGGCCGAAGTTCATCTTCCATTTCAGATTTCCTCTTCTTCATAGTTTTTACGCTCCGCAGGAGTCGCTTTTCGGGCACTGATCAAACGGATCACCGTTTCGCGTTCAGTGAACGAAATGACCAGGAGACGATTTTCGTTCGATTCGCCCATAATGATAAAACGGTTTTCTTCAAACGAATGGTCGGGATCAGCGAAAATTAAGAAAACGGATCATCAAACACCGTTTGGGCTTCTTCAAACGAAACCTCATGGTTTTTCAAATTCGCTTCCGCCTTTTCTTCATTCCATTCAAAATTCATTCTAACATTTTCAGCGGGCAAAAAATTGTCTGTTTTAATTTTCGGCTAAAGCCTTGAATAAGTTGGATGTATCAAATCGTCCGCTAAAGCCGCACGGCAATTTAAATTAAACTCGCACGAATTATTTACAGCATCAATTATTATGCCTTTCGTAACGGAATTATTCGGTCTTTCGAAAGTTTTTCTCGTTCATATCTGAAAATACAGACTCACCAGGTCAGAACCATCTGCGCCCACGTGTTGGTTAAATAACACTTATATCGGCAACCTTCAACCGCCCGCTGCCGCAGGCGGTTGCGACTTGTATAAACGCGCTCGTTCAATTTCAACTATATTTTGCCAGAGCGCAATGGGAGAAACCGCCGCGTAACCGCTCTCCTGCGCATCATTGCATTCAATCACGATCCATTCGCTGTCTTTTGTCTGCGCGACATCAATCACCAGAAAAACTACATCAAGTCGTTCGGCCGCTTTTCGGGCGACTTTCAGGGCGGCCAGTTTTTCGGTTTCCGTCCACGAATACGAGGCGAAATCCGCCCAGTAAGCGCCGCTTCCGACGCATTCGCCGCGCCACCAGAAAGTGCGAAATTCAAATGACGGTCGGATTTTATCGGTCTGTCGCTCTACGGCAACAGAGCGCAGTTCGATCAGGTCGCGGCAAACGAACGATTGCCAGCGCAGGATCGGATCGTTGCGAAACTGCGCGGCGACAAATTCATATTCGGCGCGGGAATTGACGACGGACAAAGCGGATTTATGTTTACTTGTCTGGCGACTGCCTTTGATAAAAATCGGATAGGAAAAATGTTTTTCGATCTCTTCGAAAGAAGGCGGTGCATCAAACCAAAGACTTCGCGGCGTAACATCCTCAAGGAGCGGATACCAATCAGTCAGCTCGCTCGCCAGAAGATGTTGCTCCGGCGTGTGTATGAGCGAAACCCCGTCTTTTTTCAGGGAATGGTAAAGATCGGCATAATCGTCGGTTACGCCGAAACGTCCGACGGCCGATATTTCGTCAGAACGATAGATCGGATGACGACAGGCAAAAAATGTCTCAAAGGCAAAATCGTATCTCGGCACATCAATTTCGGCGGAGGTGATCCAAACCGTTTCTTCGAGCAAAAAGACGTTAAGGTTTTCAATTTCAACTTTCGGCATTTTGCAATTATTGCTCCGGTATTCAACCTTCAACCGCCCGCTACCGCAGGCGGTTGCGACTCGCTTTAACTCTCAGTTTGACAGGCTCAGATTTTTTAGATCTTTTTCGTACTCATCAATCCTTCCGTCGGGATTTTCTCGGCTCAGAGCGACGGCTTTTTTGTAGTATTCAAGAGCCTTTGCCTTATCGTTCAACGTGGCGTAAACGTCGCCCAGACTGTTAAAGATTCTGGCCGAAGCGGGAAACCTTTTCAAAAGTGAATTCAAAATATCGAGCGCCTTTTTCGGTTTTTTGTTTTTCAGATAAAATTGAGCGTAGCTGTTGGCGTGTCCCAAAAACGATTTGTTGAGAAAATCATCCGCCTCAAATTTCCCGATCAAAAGATCAAAGGTTCTGAAATCGTCTTCGGCTACGGCGAGGAGCATCAGATTGGTCCGCGTCATTTGCAGATTTTTTTCCAGATCCGCTTTATCTTTAAAGCCAAAACGGTCGGCTCTTTTTCGATAATACTGATCAATATATTTCATCTCGCCGGATTCCCTGAATTCCGCCAGACTGTTGAACGTTAAAGCCGGATAATTGTAATAATATGATTTCAATCCGCGAAAGATGGTTCCGTAGGCGGTTTCACGATGTTCCGCTCCCTTCAATTTCCGATATTCCCAGCGGATCGGCGATTTCTTTTCTTCCAGCAATTGGCGCAATTTATCAATCCCGTATTGAGCCGGATAATCATTTTCGGCGGCCGTAAAATAGAGAAATTTGTCCGATTGTTTTTCATCGGAAAACAATCGCTCCAAAGCCCGGTACTGCTTTTCGTATCCGGGAAAATACGAGCCGTAAAGCGGCGTCGGACTGGCGGCGAGATAGGCATCGAACAATTCGTTTTTTTGCGTCAACGCCCCGATGACCAACCCGGCGGACGCTTCCCATCCGAAAAGAATGCGCTCTCCGGAAGTGCGAAAATTTTTATCGACAAATGAGATCAGTTCCCTTTCAATGAATTCGAGAAAAGGCCGGCTGTCGGTCAAAAGCCATTTCTCCCTCCGGTCGCCCTGAGTGACGATGCCGACCACGATGAATTCCGGCGTTTCCGGAACTCCTCTTTGCGTGTAAGCGATCTGAGAACTCACGGCGTGGAGGAAAAACCATTGACCGTCAAGCAAGTAAAAAACCGGATATTTTGCTTCGGAGCCTTTGTAACCGGGAGGCAAATAGATTTTGATCTCCACGTTTTCGTCCAATATCTTTGAAGCCAACAAATGTCTTTTTCCGACAACGTTCTCAGCCCCGTTCTCTTGAGAAAACGAATTGATGCAGGCAAAACAAAAAATCAATAAAATCAGTCCTGTTTTTGGTTTCATAAAGCCGTCGGATAATCCATTCTTCAAATACAAACATCTTTTCATCAATCGAACTCATCGTGCGGCCGGAGAACGATCCGAACTTCTCCGTCAGCTTGTTTGCGGCTCTATCGCCAATATCTGCAAGAGACGTTGAGTTCAACTTGCGGGCTTAAATTGGGAAAGCGGACTTTTACCCCTTTGATAGCGGTAAATCCCTGCAATTTGCGCCAAGTGGGCAACTCGGCCATCGACTCAAGAAACATCGCTCCAATCCAAGATCACCTTCCCGCTGTTCCCCTCGCGCATCACCTCGAAGCCTTTCTCGAAATCTTTATAGGAATAGCGGTGCGTGATGACCGGTTCGATATTGAGGCCCGATTCCAAAAGGACGCTCATCTGATACCAGGTTTCGTACATCTTTCGTCCGTAGATTCCGGTGATGGTCAGCATGTTGAAGACGACCGTTTTCCAGTTGATGGCGAATTCTTCGGTCGGGATTCCCAAAAGGGCGATGTTGGCTCCGTGGGTCATATTGGCGATCATGTCGCGAAAGGCCGAAGGGTTGCCGGACATCTCCATTCCGACGTCGAATCCTTCTTTCATCCCGAGTTGTTTCTGAACGTCGGCGATCGATGTTTCGCGGACATCGACGGCCAGAGTGACATCGAATTTCCGCGCCAGTTCGAGCCGGTGCGGGTTGATGTCGGTGATGACGACGTGGCGCGCCCCGGCGTGTTTGGCGACGGCCGCCGCCATAATGCCGATCGGCCCGGCCCCGGTGATCAGGACGTCCTCGCCGAAAACCTCAAACGCCAGAGCCGTGTGAACGGCGTTGCCGAACGGGTCGAAGATGGCCGCCACGTCCAAATTCACCTCGGCGTCGTGTTTCCAGATATTGGTCATCGGGACGGCGATGTACTCGGCGAAACCGCCGTTCGTCTGCACTCCGATGCCGAGCGTGTTGGCGCATTTGTAACGCCGCCCGGCCATACAGTTCCGGCACCGGCCGCAGACCAGATGGCCTTCGACCGAGACGATGTCGCCGACGTAAAAATCGTTGACGTTCGAGCCGACCTCGACTATTCGGCCGACCAGTTCGTGTCCCAGAGTGGTCGGCACATTGATCGTGCTTTGCGCCCAGGAGTCCCAGTTGTAGATGTGAACGTCGGTTCCGCAGATCCCGGTTCTCAAAATGCGGATCAGAACGTCGTTGATGCCGATCTCCGGTTCCGGCACATCTTCGAGCCAAAGTCCCTCTTCGGCTTTGCTTTTGACAATTGCTTTCATAATTTAGGAAAACTTTAGGTAATTAATCGTTAATGGTTAATTGAAACAACCGGCCTCTAATTGTCAACCATTCAGTCAACCGTTTCAGACTAAGTTGTTTTCTTCCGATTACCACCGGAAACAAAGGTAAATGATAAATGATAAATGATAAATGAATCCGTATTTTAGGCGATTTAACAATCATACGGAAATCCGAACGGGAAGCAAGTTGAAAGATGCGGGCATTTAATTTATCCTAATTCCACTGCCAAAGATTCTATCTAAAAACATTAGAGTTACGGAAAATTCAGACCGTTTTCCCCCTGTCCGTTTTTTCCCTGAAAAATCAACCGGAAAGTTGTTTGTAAAACCGGTCCTTTACCGAGGTATTTTATGAAGATTATTTTTCCCGTTCGTTTGTTGTTCCTGACCGCGTGCCTGATCGGCGGCGGCGTTATGATCAGTTCGGCGCAGACCAACACTCTGGTCAAACCCGAGCGCGACCCGAATCAGCCGGTCGATGCGGAATATACCCAAAAGATCCGCGAATACACGACCGAAACCTTTTTCAATTCGCCATTGACGGATTATCTGCCGGCTTCGAAATCGATCCCGACGCCGAAAGCCGTCCTCGGCGATGTCGCCGGCGCGCCGGGCAAATTGCCTTACGCCGAAGAGGTCTATCGCTATATGCGGATGGTCGAGAAGGCCAGCCCGCGCGTCAAGGTCTATTCGATCGGACGAACCGAGGAAGGCCGCGAGATGATCGCCGTCGCCGTTTCTTCCGAGAGCAACATCGCTCAAATTGAGCAAAACCGCGGCCGGCTGGCTAAATTGGCCGACCCGCGGACGATCAATATGAACGACGACGAGGCGGAAAAGATCGTGGCGGGGACGGTCCCGGTCTATTACATCACCGGCACCATTCATTCGCCCGAAACCGGGTCGCCGACCGCTCTGATGGAACTGGTTTACCGTTTGGCGGTCGATGAAAGCCCGTACATCAAAAACATCCGCAACAATCTGATCACGCTGATCACTCCGGTGGTCGAAGTGGACGGACGCAACCGGCAGGTCGATGTTTACAATTGGCATCTGGCCAATCCGGACAAAAACTGGTCGCCGCTCATCTACTGGGGGCATTACGTCGCCCACGACAACAACCGCGATTCGATGGCCCTTTCGCTCAATCTGACGCGGAATGTGATCAACACCTACATCAACTGGAGGGTTCAGGTTCTGCACGATCTGCACGAATCGGTTCCCTATCTTTACGACAACACCGTCGGCGATCAGCCGTACAACGCCTGGCTCGATCCGATCCTGACCGATGAATGGCAGATCATCGGCTGGAACAACGTTTCGGAGATGACCAAGTTCGGAATGCCCGGCGTCTTTACGCACGGAAACTTCGACACCTGGTCGCCGAGCTATCTGATGTTCATCGCCGCCTCGCACAACGGGATCAGCCGGCTTTATGAAACCTTCGGCAACGCCGGGGCCGACACCGTCGAGAGGACCCTTTCGCCCGATGATTACGCCCGCCGCTGGTACAAACAAAATCCGCCGCTCCCGAAAGCGATGTGGTCGCAGAGGAACAACAACAATTATCAGCAAACCGGTTTGCTGGTTTCGCTCAATCATTTCGCCGCCAACGGCAAATATTTCCTGCGGAACTTTTATCTGAAAAGCCGCAACTCGATCCTCAAACCGCGTCAGGCCGGACCGGCCGCCTACGTTTTTCCGGGCGATGACCCGCGCCCCGGCGGTCAGGCCGAACTGCTTCGCTTGATGCAGATGCAGGGATGCGAGGTTCACCGGGCAACCGCACCTTTTTCGGTCGAGTTGCCGGCCAAGAAGGGCGGCAGAAAAGACGCGCCGAAAACCGAAACGCGGCAGTTTCCGGCCGGCAGTTATCTGGTCAGAATGGACCAGCCCTACAGCCGGATCGCCGATATGATGCTCGATTATCAATACTGGGCGACCAACGATCCGCAACAGGATATTTACGACGACACGGCCTGGACCTTCGGCGAACTCGGCAATGTCGAAACGGTTCGGGTAACGGACGTCAGGGTTCTCGATGCGCCGATGGAAAAGGTCGCCGGAGAGGTTCGCGCTCCCGGCGGCGTAACCGGCAACGGTTCGGTTTATCTGGTCAATCACAACGCCGACAACGAACTGGTCACGCTCCGCTATCGCCTCCGGAACGCTTCGTTTGAAGCGGCCGAAGAGCCGTTTGAAGCTGAAGGGCGGAAATTCAACCGCGGATCGTTCATCATCCGCGACGCTTCGGCCGATGAATTGGGAAGGGCGGCGACCGAACTCGGTCTGCAGATTCAGGCCGCCGAAACCGCACCGACCGTCGCCACCCACCCGATCCGGTCGGCGCGAATCGCCATGATGCACACCTGGACCAGCACGCAGGACGAGGGTTGGTGGAGACTGGAATTCGACCGCCGGGGGGTCCCGTTCGATTACATCAGCACTCAGGACGCGGCCAAAGATGGAAATCTGCGCGATAAATACGACGTCATCGTTTTCGCTCCGGTCGGACGCGGTTCCCAGCAGATCATCAACGGGATGCCGATGTTCGGAAATCCCCTGCCGTGGAAAAAGACCGATCTGACGCCGAACCTCGGACGGATCGATTCGACCGATGACATGCGTCCCGGACTCGGTTGGTCGGGATTGAGAAATCTGCAGGAATTCGTTCGGAAAGGAGGCTTGCTGATCACCGCCAACGACACCTCGGAATTCGCCGTCGAATACGGCTTCACGCCTGGCGTTTCGGCCCGATCATCTCAGCGGATGCGCCTTCCGGGCAGCATTTTGCGCTCGAAGCTGGTCGATGAAACGAGTCCGGTCGTTTACGGCTACAAGGACGGTTTTTCGATCTTCGGATCGAACGCCCCGATCTTCGGAGTCAGCAACTTCGCTTCCGGATTCCGGCGCTTCGGCCGCTCGGGAGAAAGGGTCACGGGTCGGGGAACGGCCGATGATCCCGATACGGTTCAGAACAGAAAGCCGGACGAGATCCCGGACGAGCCGGATGTGGATCCCTGGGAAGCCGGTCCCGTAACCGACGACCAACTCCGCAACGCCATCACGCTGATCCCCCCCGCTTCGCGTCCGCGCGTCATCCTGCGGTGGGCCGATGCCGGCAATCTTCTGGTTTCGGGTCTGCTCGAAAACGGCGGCGAGATCGCCCGTCGTCCGGCCGTCATCGACGTTCCGTTCGAACGGGGGCACGTTCTGCTGTTTTCCAACAACCCTTTCTGGCGGGCCGAAACCCAAGGCAGTTATTTTCTGGTCTTTAACGCCATTTTGAATTTCGATAATCTCAATGCGGGAAGGACCTTGGCTAAGCAATAGCTGGTGATGGGTGATAGGTGATGGGAAAAGAATAAAATCCCATCACTTATCACCCATCACTTTTCCAAAACAAACTTATACCCGACGCCGCGGATGGTCTGGAGGATCTGGGGCTTGTTCGGCTCGTCTTCGAGGTATCTTCTCAGACGAACTATGAAATTGTCGATCGCCCGGGTGTCGGTGTCTTCGTGCAGATCCCAAACCTCTTCCAGAATCTCCTTGCGCGAAACGGCGCGGCCCTCGTTCTCGATCAGGTGACGCAGAAGCTTGGCTTCCATCAGGGTCAGCTGAATCGTTTCCTCACTGCATCTCAATTCCAGATTGCTGAAATCCACCGTTCGTCCGTTAACCGTGACGGTTTCGTTCCCGGTCGGGGAATTAGCGGCCACCTTCTCGCGCTCGTGCCAAGCGCGGCGGCGCAAAAGACCGTTGAGCCGAGCCAGAAAGATCGAGAGTTCGAACGGTTTCGGCAGATAGTCGTCGGTTCCGGCTTCGAATCCTTGCAGGACATCTTCGGGCCGACTCCTCGCCGTCAGCATCAGGATCGGCGTGAAATTTTCCGCCTCGCGCAAAGTTCTGGCCACCTCGAATCCGTTGATCCCGGGAAGCATCACATCCAGAACGACGGCGTCGAACGACCCGTTAGAGTTGAAGAGCAATTCCAAAGCCGTCTCTCCGTCCTCGGCGATCCGGGCCTGAAACCCCTCGGCCTCCAAATTGAAACGAAGTCCTTCGGCGATGTGTTTTTCGTCCTCGACGATCAGAATTTCCTTCATAAAAACTGATTCTATCGGATCGGGTTTTAGAAATAAAAGCGCGGCCGCTTTTATTTGGCGGAGCTGACGATCTGTCGGAACTCTTCGGTCCAGTTCAAGATCACGTTCAGCTGTGTGGGAAATATGCCGTGTTCGTTTTTGACCATCAAAAACCGCTCGCCGTCGGGCGAAACGTCGTAACTGGTCAGATATTTGCCTTCGAACAAAGGTTTTTCCGACAGAACCTTAAGAGCGGGAGAAGTCTGAAGTTCGACCGCGAAAAATTTATTTCCCCGACGATAGATCAACTCCCGGTTGTTCCCCGTCCAGACCGGAAACATCCCGTTTCCTTTGGTAACCGGAATCCTCTCTCCGGCGGTCCCCCAGGGTTGAACGAAGACCTGAGATTTTCCGCTCTCCATCGAATGAAAAGCGAGCCATTTGCCGTCGGGGGAAAATCGCGCCGTGTCTTCCTTAAAAGGTGATGTGAGAAGCTGTTTTTGACTTTTGTCCGTCAGATCTATCGTCAGAATGTCGGTGTTGCCGGTGGAGGCGAAAAGGGTGGCGGTCAGAAGATTTTCGGTCGGATGGATCGAATAGGCGTGGTATTGTTTCGGGCCCGACGTCAGCGGTTCGGCATCGCCCGTTCCGTCGGCATTTTTCCGGTAGATCGTCCAGACGCCTTCACTTTCCGTCGTGTAAATGACCGACCGGCCGTCCAGAGACCAGAGCGGGATCTCGTTCCGGCCCGCCGTCGTGATGCGGATCGCCCGGCCGCTCTCCACCTCGTAGACCCAGATGTCGTCATCCAGTTTGACGACGATCCGCTTGCCGTCCGGTGAGATCCTCGGCGAACTGAAATCGCCCTTTTGGTCAAACACCGGTTTGCTCTCGCCGTCCCGGTTGACCCACACCAGATAATTGTCGGTCATCTTCGTCACCGGGAGATAAATGAGCGTCCCGTTATCGGCGATTTGAAAGGTGTGGGCGAAAGAAAAGACATCTCCGATGAGCGGGATCGGCTGGCCGCTGATCTTCATATTTTCCGGATCGAAAACCACCGCCATCAATTGCGTGTCGCGGGCAAACAACAAATGTCCGGTCGGCAGGTATCGGGCCTTCCAGATCTCGCCCATGTCCTCCAGATAACGGACCTCTTTGGTGCCGAGCGAGAGAACCGCCACTTTTGAATTTTTGCCGGTTTCGACCGTAAAAAGCACTTTTTCCCCGCCCGGCAAAATCTGCGGCGAATTGTGGTTTATCTCATCGGCTTCGCGGTTGATCGAGGTCAGTCTTTCCGGCGTGCCGCCGTTGGCCGAGACCCTTTGAAGCCCGGTATTGTCGGCGAAAATGATCGTGTTGTCCTCGCCCCAACTGCTCCCCAGAGTCATCTCGCAAATGTCGCAAACGGTCAGGGCGACCCCGCCCGAAAGAGGCACCTTTTTGATGCCTTTGGTGACGGTCGTAAAACCGATCCATTTGCCGTCGGGCGACAGAAAAGGATTCTTCCCGCCATCGGTTCCCTCGATCGGCCTCGACTCGTATTTATCCAGCGGGCGAATGAAAAGCGGTTTGAGATCGCCCTGACGCGACGGAAAAATAATGTTCTTCCCGTCGGGCGTGATCTTCGCTTCGAAGATGTTCGAACCGGTTCCGGGGGGAGGATCGAGAGAGAAACGAATGATCGACCGGTTCCCGGCCTGATCCGCCCGAACCGAACGCCAAAGGGCCCAGCCTCCGAGAGAAGCCAGAGCGAGCAATAGGGCGACGGCCCCGAAAAGCGCGGCGCGCGGGATTTTCCTCCGTCCCGAGAACAGAGCCGGTGACGGTTTCGAAAGCGAGGCTCCCGATTCCATCGCCGATTTGATCTCTCTTAAAAGCACCACCACTTCGTTCATCGACTGATACCGGTAGCGCGGTTCTTTGTTGAGGCATTTCATGATCAGACGGGAGAGGAGGTACGGGATCTCCGGTTTGACCTTTTCGACGACCGGCGGGTCTTTGGTGATCAGATCGCTCACGATCGAAGCGTAATTGTCGCCCTTAAAAGGCTTTTCGCCGGTGATCGCTTCGTACATGACGACTCCGAGACTGAAGATGTCGCTTCGGTGATCGGACTGTTTTCCCTTGGCCTGTTCCGGCGACATATAGGCCGGCGTGCCCAAAACCTGTCCCGTTTTGGTCAGATGAAGGGTCGAATCATCGTCATCGACCTTCGCTTTCTCGATCCGGGCCAGACCGAAATCCAAGATCTTCGGAGCGCCTCCCGGGGTGATCATGATGTTGGTCGGTTTGATGTCCCGGTGAATGACCCCTTTTTGGTGAGCGTGAAAAAGTGCGTCCGACAATGAGATGAACCATTCGAGAAAGGTTCGCAGATCGAGGCCGCCGGTCGGGATCAGTGCGTTCAGAGGCTGGCCCTCGACGTATTCCATCGTGATGAAGAAACGATCGTCATCGGTCTCCTCGACCGAATAAACGGTGGCGACATTGGGATGATTGATGGTGGCGGCGGCCTTGGCTTCGGTCTGAAAACGGCGGACGTAATTGGGTTCTTTGGCCAACAGGTCGGGCAGGGTCTTGAGGGCCACCGAACGGTTCAGTTTCGAATCCTTGGCCAGATAAACCTTGCCCATTCCCCCCGTTCCGAGCACGGATACGATCTCATAATGCCCCAGACTTCCCCCCGGCCGGGTCATTTCCTCGCCGTTTGTAAAAAGATGGCCGACGTCGGCGGCGGCATTTCCGGTGATAAAATTTCCGGCTTCGGCGTGAGCGGCCAGCAAGGTTTCGACCTGATCGCGCAGGGATTCGTCCTCCAGACATATCCGATCCAAAAAATCCTGCCGCTCATCGGTTTTTAGTTCTACTGCGGATTGAAAAACCTCATTTACTTTTCGCCATCTTTCGGGGGTCATTTTCTTTATTGGTTTTGCTTAACTCTCGATAAAGCCAGGCCCTGGCGGCAACCCAGTCCCGGCGCACCGTCCGGGCGGAAATATCGAGCGCCTTGGAAATCTCCTCTTCGGTCATCCCGCCGAAATATCGCATTTCGACGATCTGGCTCTGCCGCCGGTCAAGCGTTTCAAGTTGTTTGAGCGCCTCATCGAGTTCGATCAGCCCGGCTTCTTTTTCGGCTGAAACCGGAAGGGCATCGTCAAAGGTGATCCTCTGGTTCTCACCTCCGCGTTTGCCGGTTTTTCTGGCTCTCGCGAAATCGACCAGAATGCGACGCATCAACTGGGCCGAAATGGCAAAAAAATGGGTTCGATTTTGCCATCTCACGCGGCTCGAATCGACCAACCGCAAATAAGCCTCATTGACCAAAGCGGTCGTTTGAAGGGTATGGTCGGAGGGTTGATTGAGCATATAGTTTTTGGCCAGCCGGCGAAGCTCTTGGTAAACAAAAGGCATTAGTTTATCCAACGCCTGCTTATCTCCTTCTCCCCAGGCAAGCAACAGCTGTGTAATTTCCGGCGATGCTGTTTGGCTCATTCAACTTCCTCCGTCAAGGAAACATTTTTTGGGATGTTTGTCAGTTCCTCTGAAGTTTATCATATCTTCCGAAATCAAATAAAAAATCTTTCCCGCCCGTCTCGCTCCCGATCTTCGTCAGCCAAAGGACGCTTTTTTCACTCACGAAATATTTTTCCGTTTTTTCGTGTCCGGTTTCGGGTGCGAATTCCGTCTTTATAGACAAGGACGCTCAAATCCCGAAATTAATCAAAATTCATATTCAAAGGCAGTGATGCCGGAAAAGAGTGTTCCGCATTGTGAAATCCCGACCTTTCTACGTTCGGGACTTGTAATTTTTAATTTTTAATTTTTTTTAAGGAGTAATGATATGGCACATTTAGAAACTTTTTATTTTTTGGACGAAATAAACCTTTCCGCTTCGGTCGGAAAAAACGCTGTTAACCATAAAGACGACGTCCTGGTGGTTCAGGCCCTGCTCAAATACGCGCTCGAACCCCTGCACTATTTTCGCAACGACAAGTTCTCCGAACCGACCGGAACAATGGATCGGAACACGATGCGTCTGATCGAAAAATTTCAAGTCTTCGCCCGCCGCAAGCTCAAAAAGAGCGTTTCGGTCGACGGACGACTCGACCGCGCCGTCGGCACCAAGTCGTTCGGGCGGGACGGGAGATGGTCGATCCAGCTTCTGAACGGAGAAGCGCTGACCGCTTATCTTATCTTTTACAAGGGAGAGGAAAACTACATCGAAGACATCTGCCGTCGGTTTCCGCAGGTCAAGACCGCCATTGGAGAAATTCCGGTCGGCACGTTGAACCTATCGCTGGAGTCTTCCCGGGTCGGCGTCGGCACGCTGAATCTGGGGCTTGAATAAGCTGTGGAACGACGGCTTTTTCAAGTCGGACCTATAAGCAGTCCCGCGAGATCAAAAAAGATCTTGCGGGACTTTTTTTCTGTTAAATCACATCTGGTTAGAGTGATTCCCGTGAATGAGAAATCTAACTGACAGAAAGCGGACGCCGGAACAACTCTTTTCGACCCGAAACCTTTGTCAAAGTTCTTTTCAAAATTCACCCCGTTCACCCTATTTTGAGTTGCCATAAAAAAATTTCCTGAGCTGTGTCCGCTTTTTCGTCCGAATCCCGTCTTTATAAATGAGAGCGAAAAAAACTCAATAAAATTTATATACAAACGAAATAATCAGGAGAATCAATCATGAACATCAATGAAGAAAAATTAAATAGTTTACTGGGAAAATTTGTCGGCGATCTGGGCGCCACCATGTCGGCCGGCACGATCGTCATCGGCGAGCAATTGGGACTTTACAAGGCCATGAGAGATGCCGGCAAGGCCGTCACTTCGCGCGAACTGGCCGAGATCACCGGAATGAACGAACGTTATCTGCGCGAATGGCTTAAATCTCAGGCGGCCAGCGGCTACATCGAATACGACGCCGAGAGTCAAAGCTTTTTTATGACCGACGAACAGACCTTCGTAATGACGGATGAAAACAGCGCGGCTTATCTGCCGGGAGCATTTATCCTGGCAACGGCGGCTTTGAAGGCGACCCCCAAGATCACCGAGAAATTCCAGACCGGCGAGGGGTTGGGCTGGCACGAACACGATCACGGGCTTTTTTGCGGAACCGAACTGTTCTTCCGTCCCGGTTACGGAGTCCATCTGATCAAGGACTGGATTCCCTCTTTGGACGGCGTGGAGGAAAAATTAAGGGCCGGAGCCAAGGTCGCTGACGTCGGTTGCGGACACGGAGCTTCGACCATTCTGATGGCGCAGGCCTATCCGAATTCGACTTTTTACGGATTCGATTATCACGAAAAATCGATCGAAACCGCCCGTCGCAAGGCCGAAGCGGCCGGAGTTTCCGACCGGGTTACGTTTGCGGTGGCCAAATCGAAAGAATATCCGGGCACCGATTACGATTTCGTCACCTTCTTCGACTGCCTCCACGACATGGGCGATCCGGTCGGAGCGGCCCGGCACGTCAGGCGATCTCTCAAAGAAGACGGCTCATGGATGATCGTCGAGCCTTTCGCCGGCGATCGGACCGAGGAGAATCTGAATCCCGTCGGGCGGGTTTATTATTCGGCCTCGACGCTGATCTGCACCCCCGCTTCGCTGTCGCAGGAAGTCGGGCTGGCGCTCGGAGCACAGGCCGGAGAAAAACGGCTCCGGGAAGTCGTCACCGAAGGCGGTTTCGCCTCCCTGCGCCGAACCGGCGAAACTCCTTTCAACATCATTCTGGAAGCCAAGCGATAATTATTTCCGGGCTGGCGTCAAAATAAAAAAGCGGATCGCAAATGATCCGCTTTTTTATTTTGACGGCAAACCTTTTCAACCGCCGGCCCGGATTTTCGGCAATTGAACGATAAAACTGCTGCCTTTCCCCTCGCCCCTGCTTTTGGCGAAGATCTTGCCGTTGTGTTTTTGGATGATCGAACGAACTATGTAAAGCCCCAGCCCCGTCCCCTTGGCATCCTGAGTGGAGCGATTCGGAACCCGGTAAAAACGACGAAATATTCTCTTCAGTTCCGGCGAGGAAATGCCGACGCCCTTGTCTTTGATGTGGATTTCCACCAATCTTTTTTGGCGCACTCTGGTTTTTACCGAAATGTCCACCTCGTCGTTCGAGTATTTGACGGCATTGTCGAAAAGGTTCAGAAAAGCCGATTTGAGTTCGGTCGAATCGCCCGAAACGTAGATCTCATCGAGGATGTCGGCGACCTTGATGGCTTCTTTCTCCAGATTGTAACGGGACCGGATCAGCTCGGCGCATTCGTTCAGCATCCGGCCGATCTCGATCTCTGAAATATTCAGTCTTCTGGATTTTTCCCGCGTTTTGCTGGCCTGGAGAACCTGTTCGACCGTTGTCAGCAGGCGATCGCTGTCGGCCAGCATAACGTCGTAAAATTCATTTCGTTTCTGCTCGGCCACCTGACGGGTTTTGAGAGTTTCGAGATAAAGTTTGATCGAAGCGATCGGAGTTTTCAGCTCGTGAGTCATCGCATTGAGAAAAGCATCCTGTTGTTCGTTGCGGCGAATTTCGCGGATGAGAAAAATCGTGTTCAAAACCAGACCGGTAATGATCAGGGAAAAAAAGATGACGCCGAGGACCAAAAGGACGGTCTGCTGGAGATTTCGCAGGATCCATCCGACATTGAGCGTCACCGCCAGAGCGATCAGCGTAATGCCCAGAATCAAGGCCACAACAGCAGTCTTTCGGCGTCCCGCAACTCGCATTCTTTGATTCTAAGGAAAAAAGTTTAAAAGTGAAAAGGCGAAAAAGTTTAAATGGCTCGTTTCGCAGAATGAATAAATTTGCTTTTCCAATTTATCCGCAAACGCCGAAATAAAACTTTTTCGCCTTTTCACCTTGAAAACTTTTTCATCCTGAACGGCTCAGGCGGCTTCCTGCAAAGGTTCGGGGACTATTTCCTCGGTTTTCGTCTCATCTTTGAGACGATAGGCGTAGACTTTTTTGATGAGACCGACTCTTTCCAAAAGGCGGATCTGCATCCAGTTGAAATCGAACTCGTACCAGGCCAGACCGTGCCGGGCCGAGCGCGGGTGGGCGTGATGGTTGTTGTGCCAGCCCTCGCCGAAAGTGATGGCGGCGATCAAAGCGTTATTGCGCGAATCGTCGTGGGTTTCGAACCGGCGCGTCCCCCACAGATGGGTGGCCGAATTGACCAGCCAGGTGGCGTGCCAGCCGATGACCGTCCGCAGAAAAATTCCCCACAAAACCATCGACCAACCGCCGACGGCGAACAGGACCGCGCCGACGATGACCGATGTTAACCAGTAATATTTGTTCATCAAACGGTGATTTTTATCCTTCATCAGGTCAGGCGCGTACCGGCCCATCGTCGCTTCGTCCTGCATCTGCGCCGTGCCCTGCAGAATCCAACCCATATGCGCCCAGAAAACCCCGCCGCGCGGCGAATGCGGATCGCCGTCGGTTTCGGTGTATTTGTGATGGATCCGGTGGGTCGCAACCCAACTGATGGCGCCGGACTGCAAAGCCAGAGTGCCGCATAAAGTGAGAAGATATTCGAGCCATTTCGGAGCCTTGTAACCGCCGTGGGTCAAAAGCCGGTGATAGCCGAGGCCGATGCCCCAACTGCCCGAAACCAACCATAAAAACCCGGCAATCAGCAGATTTTGCCAGCTGAAAGCAAACATCGCCCAAACGGCGAATGCGTGAAAAACGGCCAGACCGATAAGGGTCGACCATTGAAATTTGTCGGATTTTGCGTGCCTGAACTGTAGAATTTTCTCCATTTGAATAAAAACCTCTTTTTACGATTGCTTATAAATTATTGTGTAGAAACGCGCCTTTCCGCGCCAATTTAAATCGTAACAGGTTTTCCCGACCCGAATTGTAAGAGTTTTGTAATAAGCGGTGAGCGGTGGAAGAATAATTCTCAAGGGATCTCAGATTTCTTAAAGCCTTTTTTCCGATCCCGCCTGACCGGTTTACCCGATTCAAAAATAAAAAGGTTACGAAGAAAAGCCCTTTGACATTTCTTCGCAACCGATCAAATCAAACCCAATCCAAAATCCGAAATCCAAAATCCGAAATCGAGATCATTCTTCGTCTTGGCGCAGTTTTTCGAGAACCGAGAAATCTTCGAGCGTCGTAACGTCGCCGGCGACGGTTCCGCTCGAAGCGAGTTCGCGCAAAAGGCGGCGCATGATCTTTCCGCTTCTGGTTTTCGGCAAGGCGTCGGTAAAACGAATGTCGTCGGGTTTGGCCAGCGAACCGATCTCTTTGGCGACGTGAGTGCGCAGTTCTTCTTTGAGAGAGTCGCTCGCTTTATGCGTGCCCTCCAGGGTTACAAAGGCTGCGATGGCCTGCCCCTTGAGATCATCGGGCCGTCCGACGACGGCCGCCTCGGCCACCGCTTCGTGCGAGACGAGAGCCGATTCGACCTCGGCCGTTCCCAGTCGATGACCGGAAACGTTGATGACATCATCGACCCGGCCCATGATCCAGTAATAACCGCGCTCGTCGCGCCGCGCCCCGTCGCCGGCGAAATAAACGCCTTCGATCTCGGACCAATATTGTTTTTGATAACGCTCGTCGTCATTCCAGATCGTCCGCAACATCGATGGAAAAGGTTTGGTGATGACCAGATAACCGCCCTCGTTGGTATCGACCGAACGCCCGTTTTTGGTGCGGATATCGATCGAAATGCCCGGAAAAGGTCTGGTCGCCGTTCCCGGCACGGTCGGCGTCGCCCCCGGCAGAGGCGTGATCATCACGCCGCCGGTTTCGGTCTGCCACCAGGTGTCGATGATCGGACATCTCCCTTTGCCGATGATCTTGTGATACCACATCCAGGCCTCCGGGTTGATCGGTTCGCCGACCGTTCCCAAAAGGCGCAGTGAAGACAGATCGTGCTTTAGGGGAAATTGCTCGCCCCATTTGATAAAGGCTCTGATGGCCGTCGGGGCGGTGTAGAAGATGTTGATCCGGTGGCGTTCGATGATGTCCCAGAAGCGATCGAAATCCGGATAATTGGGCGCGCCTTCGTACATAAAACTGGTCGCGCCGTTGGCCAGAATCCCGTAAACGACGTAGCTGTGCCCGGTGATCCAGCCGATGTCGGCCGTGCACCAGTAGGTGTCCTCGTCCTTGAGGTCGAAGACCCATTTCGAAGAGATAAAGGCGTGGGTCAGATATCCGCCCGTCGTGTGCAGGATGCCTTTCGGTTTGCCGGTCGTCCCCGAGGTGTAAAGAATGAACAGCGGATGCTCGGAATCGAGCGGTTCGGCCGGACAATCGGTATCGACCGTCTGCATCAGTTCGTGCCACCAGTGGTCCTGTCCGACGGTCATCGAAATTTTCTGACCGGTTCTCCGGTAAACCACCACATTCTCGACCGTCGGACAATTGCGGACGGCCTCGTCGACCGCTTTTTTCAGTTCGATGATGCTTCCCCGCCGGTAACCTCCGTCGGCCGTGACGATCATTTTGCAACCGCCGTCGTTGACCCGGTCCTTGATGGCATCGGCCGAAAATCCGCCGAAAATGACCGAATGGATCGCTCCGATCCGGGCGCAGGCCAGCATGGCGATGGCCAGTTCCGGAACGAGCGGCATATAGAGCGCGACGCGATCGCCCTTTTCAATGCCGAGTTTTTTCAATACGTTGGCAAATTTGCAGACCTCCGCGTGAAGTTGTTGATAGGTGATGGTGCGAATCTCGCCCTCGGGTTCGCCTTCCCAGATGAGAGCGGCCTTGTTTTTGTGCCAGGTGTCCAGATGGCGGTCGAGGCAATTGTAGGACACGTTGAGCTGACCGCCGACAAACCATTTGGCGTGGGGTTCATTCCATTCGAGCACCGTGTCCCAATCCTTGAACCAGTGGAGACTTTCGGCCACGCTCGCCCAGAATTCTTCGGGGTTCTCCACCGATCGTTCGTAAAGTTGCTCGTATTCTTCGAAACTTTTGATATGCGCCTGCTCGGCAAATTTCGGCGGCGGCGGGAAAACTCTCTCTTCGTGCAGGACGGATTCGATCGTGGTTCGGTTTGATTCAGACATATCTTTCTCCGGAAATTTTTGATGGCAAAACTATTTTTGGTATTTAAAAAAACCTAAATTGTCACAGGAATTTTGTCAATTAACCACTCTTTTCCGTCGACCTGCCGATCAGGAATGGACTTTATTCTAATTCAACTTCACTTGCTTGTGGGTTTGCCTTTGATAATTCGTAACTAATGGCGGGTGAGTTGAAAATAACGAGGTACTGACCCAAACGGAACAAAGCATTGACATCGTCTTCGGAAAGCTGGTCATCCAAGGTTGATGTTTGGATAAAGACGTTTAAACAAACTTGCAAATCCGATTTAAAAGCCTCCGAAATATGATTCGTTGACGTAATTGCAACGGTTTGGTTGATCAGCCAAAGCGTAGCGCGCATATTTTTTAAGAAAAACTCGTCCTGACTCTCTGATTCTTGGCCTGTTTGCTCATTGCCAATCTTTTTTTTAGCCGGCGATTTCTCCAAAATGGCAATTTCTTTTTTCAGTTTTTCCAGTCTTGGACGCAATGAATCTCCCGTTCCGTAATTTTGATAATACACATCATCGAGGATAAAACCATTACCTTTGATGTCTTGTAATTCTTTGGCGGCAGCCTCTTTTAATTTTCCATCCGGCAAACTGGAAATTAATAAATCCAAGTCGCCGAAGTCGGTCGGCTCAGACTCGTATTTGTAGATGAGATATTCCGGAATGAACTGGAAGATGTTCGTAGCCTCTGCCCTCGGAGTAATGCCCGCCCCGTCCTTTACTTCCAAAATTTCATTCCGGGGATAGAAAATAAGAGGACTGAGCAGAATTATCGGTCGGCGCTCAGAATCGTTCTTATAAACTCGAACGCCCGTGTTCGCGTATATCACATCCACCGATCTGGTGATCTGATTTAGGGATGATTTAATCTCGTGATCAGGTGCAAAAAACGCGCTTGCATCGGAAGAAATAATTATGTCGGATTTGTAATCCTTCTGATCCGTCTCATTAGCGTTTAGAAGCAAATTTATTCCGCTGTTATCCGATAACCCGCCGTCTGACAATAGAAAATTATGTGCCGGTGTAGGCTCCCACTCCACGGCATCAAACGCACCGGGAAATGCTCCCGAAGCCGTAACAAAGGTGGAAACACGTTGCTCCCCGAGTTTTTTATCAGTGAAGCCCCAAGCAGTCCATTTTGGTCTCAGGTGATTTTGAACAAGATCGCTTTCAAGTATTGAATCCAGATCCAGGAAATTCGTTTGGTTTTGACTTTTTTCAGTGTAAAGTTCGGTTAACCATTTCGGTTTAAAGGGATCGTGTAACTCCTTATCACGCAAATTTCCAAAAATATCCTTGTCAACCGGGCGGACCAGAGGACGCACGAATAATCCATTTTGACTGATCCCAATGGTGTTTCCTGATCTCAAATCGGTGGCCCCGATAATAAGTTTAGGGCCGTTGTTTTTGTTTAAATCCGCCATCTTCAAATTCTTGAGCAAAACCCTGTCAAGCAAATTCGTTTGAACATCACCGCGTCCGAATTCCCAGAAGGGTAGTAATTTTATCTTGGTCCAAGGAACTTCCATTGGCGTCATAAGTCGGATAGCATTGTGCACATCGAATAAGTCGCGTCGCAAATTAAATCGCCGCTCAACGAGAAACCTTCGGAATTCATCTGGGTTGCCGCCCGCAGTATAAAACGAGCCGATAATGCTTCCTCCCGAAATTGAACCTATCACCGAAATAGGAATGTGCCGATTTTCAAGTGCATTCAAGATGCCCGCGTGCATTAGCGCAGCTCGATACCCGCCTCCGGAAAGGGCGAGACCGATTTTCTTCGGCTTTCGCCAAGAAGGATCAGCATATATTTCTGAAAACCGGTTTGGATTGAGTTTATTGGCGGCCCGTCCGTTTTCCATAACAACGTCGAGCAAGGAACAGGACGTCCAGAAAATTAGGATAGAAACAAGGAAGAGAATGAAACCCCGGATCCCGGTCGTGCATTGGCGATAAAAGTGTCGTTCATCATCTTCTTTAAAACCAAAACGATGGACCAGGAAAAATGAGGTTCCGAACGACAGAAGCAAAAAAATTACATCTCTCAAATAGCTATAGCTTCCCGCCAAATAGAGTCCGGTGATAGAAATAAACAAAGCCAATGAAATCCAGAGCCCAAAAGCATTAAAATGAAGACCCAATATTGTGAAAGCCATCAGGATCAGCCCTCCAATAAAAGAGATTCCCAAAATACCTTCATAGTAAATGGCGCAAAGAGCAAACCAAATAACAAATAAAAACAAAATGAAAAATCCAAATAAAAAGAGTACATCGGTTGCGTCTTCTTCCATAAACTTTTTCCACTTTTGGTTTTTAACCTTTGTTTTCATAACTTGTCTCCTTAAGAAAACAGTCTCAATTTCTTAGCCCTCCACCCAATCCGGTTTCCATCAAGAATGAAGTAATCGCTTCGGTCTTCCCCGTTTCGCTTTAACATTTTCAGTTTGCTCTTTAATTTCAGGGTAAAAAATGGAAAGCAGGGGACTTGGCGTTGTGGTTGCTTTTTTTTCACTACAAGGAAATATTTTTACGCAACGGAGCGATGGTGGAAGAAGTCGATATTGGAGGAACCGGCTCGACATTATTTGGGTTTTAAGAATAAATGTGCTTTAGCATAATCCGTTTCCTAAATATTCGCAATGGTTTTATTAGCTTCATCAGAAATAGGTTACCAGAGCCAATCGGATCGGCTACCTCATCTTGTATTTGAAACTGTTTTCATCATCCAACCAACCGAAACCCCTTCATTTGGTGTTTCCGGGAGCAACCCCCTCTCAGTAAGCCTTTGCCGACAATTTTCCCCGAGAGAGTGTTATCAATAAGGTCAAAAATGGCAACTTTTTTATGGTTTACGGGTTTAACGATCAAAGGAGCAGGGTGGGTTCATCAAAACATGTTTGAAATAATTATGAGACCGTAATCCAGTTCGGTTGTTGGGCAAGATCATCTAGCTATTACGATTTAGAAACCGTCGGTAACAATTGATAAATTGCTCTTCTGCATTTTTTATTCTCCGCCCGCGAAAACGAAAATTCGCCGAATAAAAGGCTTTTGACCACATTTACCATTTACTTTTTTTCAGAAAAACATTTATACTAGGCCAAGTTTGCTTAAACATCTTAGATATGAAAGCAAAGTTTGGCTTTTATATCTCGACCTGAATGAATTGAACGAAAAAGCAGACTCGAAAAAGTTTTACGAAATTTACACAGTTTTTTAGATTTACAAAAAGAACAAGATTCGGCGGGTATCGAGCGCATTTGAAAAAAACGAGAAGAATGAGCGCTCCCTGCTTGAAGGAAAAGCTGTTTTTAACGGCTTTTGAGAAATACAGAGATTCCTGCGTGAAAAAACTCAAAAACCGGGAGATCCCGGCAAATAAATCCATATACAAAATACAACCGTTTTGTTAGACGCAAAATCTGCTCTGCCGACCCGAGCCTCAGCGCAAGGGTGTGCAAATTCTCCTTATTCAAGTAATTTCTCCTTCGAATCTATCTTGCCAAGCTATTAAAAATACAAAGGATCGTCCGCTAAACAAGCGATCCGAAAAACCCCTTTGAAAAGGAAAAGATTTTCACTTTATGTCGAAAGAAATGATTATCAGCGTCAATGGACGCGAGAAAAAGATCGCCATCGTTGATGATGGCCAGGTAACAGAATTTTATATTGAACGCGGCGAAGAAAACTCCGGCGTCGTCGGCAACATTTACAAAGGCCGGGTGATGAGAGTCCTTCCGGGCATGCAATCGGCATTTGTCGATATCGGACTCGAACGGGACGCCTTCCTCTACGTCTCGGATTTCTTTGATGAAGAGGAAGAAATCGAACGCATAATTTTGGAAAAAGCCGAAAAATCCCCGGATGAGGCGGAACGGGAGGCAACCGACCAAATTTACAAAGAACGCCTCAAACGCGAGAAGCAGATGGAGGAGGCTCAGGAACTGGCCGAACCTCTGGCGGAAAAGGATGAAGAGGAGGAAGAAGAAGATAAATCCTCCAAAGGCAAGCGTAAAAAAAGTCGGCGCGGCAAAAAAGCCAAAGAAACTTCCGGCAAAAAAGAGGCTGAGGCGCAGGACGAAGAGGATGAAGATTCGAAGGATTCACGAAGGAAAAAGAAGGGCGTCCCGCCTCCGGTCTTTGAGATTGAGGATTCGGGTTTCGAACGGATAATCGACGATACCGATACGGGCGATATGTTCAAAGATGCCTACCTTCAGGAAGCGATCGTCGATCAGGTCCGGGCCATCGAATTCGATATGGAAAGCCAGACCGGCGCGGAGGTCGGTTCATTGATCGATTCGGTCGCCGATCAACCGAACGGTTTTCAGCGGATCGCTGACGAGGAAGAGGAAGAGGCTTCGACCAAATCCGGCGGCAGAACCAAACGCCGGACCAGAAGATCGACCAAAAAACAAAAGGCCGAAAAAGAGGAACCGGAAGAAAAGCCCGAGGAAATCGAAGAAAAGGAAGAAGAAAAACCGAAGGCCAAACGGACCACACGAAGCAAAAGGACGACTACTTCCAGACGAAAACCTTCGGCCAAAAAGGATTCGGAAGAGCGGCCAGAGGAAGCCGAAGAAACGAAAGAAGAGGAAAAGCCCAAAACCAAATCCGCTTCCCGCACAAGATCGACGGCCAAAAAGAAGACCTCGACCCGCCGGAAGAAATCGCCGGCCAAAAAGGAAAAACTCGAAGACGCTGAAGCCAGCGTTAAAGATGACGCCGATCCGGCTGCCGAAATGGCCGTCCGGCGGGGCGGACGCGGCCGACGCCGGAGCACCAAATCGAAATCCGACGACAAGCCTTCGGATGATAACAGCAACAAAAAATCAACCCGCAAAAGCAGCGGCGGAAATCGCCGGAGCAATCGCCGGCAAAGTTCTCAGCCGACGATCACCGATCTGCTCAACGAAGGTCAGGAAATCCTCGTTCAGATCGCCAAGGAACCGATCGCCCGCAAGGGAGCGCGGATAACTTCGCATATCGCCCTGCCGGGAAGATTTCTGGTTTATATGCCGACGATCGAACATCTCGGAGTTTCGCGCAAGATCGAGTCTTCCAAAGAACGCGGCCGTTTGCGCACTCTGATCCAGAAGATCAAGGAGGAAGTCGATCTGCCGTCGGGCGGGTTTATCGTCAGAACCGCCGGCGTCGGCATCTCGGAAGAAGATCTCAGGCAGGATGCCAACTATCTGGTGCGAACCTGGCTGGACATCAAACTGGACGCCGACAAAGCCAAATCTCCGGAACTCGTTCACCAGGATCTCGACATCATTCTCAGGCTTTTGCGCGATCACCTGTCCGATGAGTTTTCAGCCATCCGCGTCGATTCCGAAGAGGAATACCGCCGGATCGTCGAATTCGTCAACCGCATTCAGCCGCGTTTGGTCAAACGGGTCAAGTTCTACACCCGCGAAGAACCGATCCTCGAAGCCTTCGGGGTGCAAGAAGAGATCAACAAAGCATTAAAGCCGCGCGTCTGGCTCAAATCGGGCGGTTATCTGGTGATCAACCAAACCGAAGCGCTGGTGGCGATCGACGTCAACACCGGCAAATTCGTCGGCAAGGGCAACGCCCGGCTCGAAGATACGATCACCAAAACCAATATGGAAGCGGTCGAGGAGATCGCCCGTCAGATCCGCCTCCGAGACCTCGGCGGAATCATCGTGCTGGATCTGATCGATATGGAAGACCGGCGCAACCGGCACAAGGTTTTGCAGGCCTTGCAGGATCATCTGTCGAGCGACAAATCGCCGACCAAGGTTTTATCCTTCAACGATTTCGGTCTGATCATCATGACCCGCAAACGCGTCAAACAATCTCTGGAAAGGACTCTTTGTTCGCCCTGCGAATATTGTCAGAGCGCCGGTTGGGTCAAATCTCCGCAAACCATCTGTTACGAGATTCTGGAAGAATCCAGAAGACTTTCAAAGAATCTTGAGGACATCCGGCAGACGACGTTGCGGGTGCATCCCGAGGTGGCCAAAGCGTTGCGCGAATCGGAAAGCGTCGTTCTCGACGAAATCGAGGATTATCTCGGAAATGTCGATGTGACCGGCGATGCGTCGATCCATCAGGAACAATTCGATTTTGCGTTTATTTAAGGGTGAGCAGTGGACGGTGAGCGGTGAGCAGAAAATCTGCCGGTCCGCTCTCTTTAGATCCGGTTTGTTCCATTAAAATAAAAAGGCTGTCTGAAATTTTTACCTTTCAGACAGCCTTTTTATCGCGTTTTTTCATTCAAGAGGAAACAGATTGTACTGCTCACTGCTCCCCGCTCACTGCCAACTCGTCTTCCGGGCTCCGACACGCGGAACCTAAATTCCGGCTTTATCAGCCCTCGAATTCGGCGAACTTGCTGATGGCGTATTCTTCGGCCTCTTTAATGGTCGCCAGATTCTTGAATTCGACCTCGCCGAGCATATCGTCCTTGAACTCCGGATCGGCCTTATACCAGGATTGCGCCTCGAAGTATTTTTGCAGTTCGGGGTTCTTGAAAACCCGGCCGCGACGGGCGTAAATCTCATTTCTCAAAATCCGCAGATCCTCGGTGAAAAGATTTTCTATGGTTTCCAGCGACAATACTTCGGTGGCCAGATTTTCGCGCATCTTGTTTTCGCGGGCGAGGATCAGATTGACGTTCTGTCGTTCGATGTCGTTGAGTTTGACCTTCGACTGATCCTTAAGCGGCCGGTACCAATCGCGCCATTCGAAATACTGGCGGACGCCGGGAGTCTGGAACCGAAGTCCGCGCCGGGCCCAGATCTCATTGCGGATCATCCGCAGTTCCATCATCGTCAGACCGTTCAACTGCTCGTCGGTCAGGGCGACCGTTTGAAAATTCTCCATGTCGCCGATCGAGATGGCCGTATTGCGGCCCTTGCTCTTTTCATTGAAAAGGAGTTCGATGTTTTTGCGCTCGATGTCGCTCAAAACGGTTTGGGAATAGTTCGGATCGGACCGGTACCAGTACCGTTCGTTGAAATATTTCTGGAGCCATTCCTCGTCCGGAAAAGTCTTGCCGTGAATGGCCTCGACCTCGGCGATCAGAACGCGCAGTTCGGCCGCCGAATATCCGCCGAGTTTGTCCTCCGGGATCAGTTTGTTCTCCCAGATGCGCATATCGCCCGGCTGAACCGTGTAATGCCGCCGGGCTTCTTCCATTCGGATCAGATCCAGATTCTCGCGTTCTTTTTTGGTCAACACCGAGTTGCCGAAATTTTCGTTCGGTTTATACCATTTTTGCTTTTCCAGATAATCCTGGATCGAACGTTCTTTGAAGATCCGCCCGCGTTTTCCGAAGACGATGCCGCGCAAAAGAGCCAATTGGCTGACCGGTTGAGTTTCGTCGAACTCATCCGGCTCTTCGGTGTCCATTTTCTTCAACTGGGCTTGGCGGATCGTCGTCTTGGTAAAATCGACTTTCTGCCAGCCCTGTTTTGTAAATTGATCCCAACGCTCCTGCCGGGGGTCTTTGTCCTGCGCAAAGGTGCCGGCGACAAAAAGCAACAGAAAAACAAGACAGGTCAAATTTTTTATCTTCATATTTTTATCTTTGTTCGGTGAGCAGTTGTCGGTTTAAGACTCATAGCTCACCTAATCCTGCACCTCGATAATCTCAAAACTGGTCGTGATCTCGGCCGTCGGTTTGACCGTGGCCGCCACCGAACAGTATTTGGTATCCGAGAGTTCGATCGCGTCCGCGACGGCCTTTTTCGATACGCTACGTCCGTATACGATATGGTGAATATTGATATGGCTGAAGGACCGCGGATGCTCGTCGCGTCGCTTTCCCGTCAGCTCGACCCGGTAATCGGTTACGACCTGACGCTTCTTCTCCAAGATCGAAACCACATCGATCGCCGTACAACTGCCGACGGCCAGCAAAAGCAGTTCTATGGGCGATGCGGCGGCTTTTCTATCACCTTTGGTGTCAATGGTTTGGGCATGTCCGCTGGCGCTTGTGCCGATGAAAAACTCGTCTCCGCCATATTTAATAAGGGTTTTATAATCGTTATCAGCCATCAGATTTTCCTTTTTTAGAACGGTTAATTAAAATGATTTTGCGGGGAATTTTAACATAAATTCCGACGGAATTGTTGACCCTTTTTCGATCGAACAACCCTTTGGCATAAAAAATGCTTCATAATATTTGCCAAACGATTGTTTCACGGCAAATCAGGGAGAAAAAAATGAACAGATTTAGAGGAATATTTTCAATTTACGCATTAATTGGATTGATCGTTTTCGGTTTGGTAGGACCGGCCAACGGTCAATTCGCTCGAAATTCACGGGAGATTCGCGACATCACGCGCCAACTGAAAAATCAGGTCGATAATTTTCAGATGGGTTTATCGAATCAACTTCGGCGGCGCAGTTCGATCCCCCGTCAGGAACGGGAACAATTGGAGGACGATGTCGTCCAACTCAAAGACAAGATCAGGGATTTCGAAACCCGTTTCCAGCGTCAATATGAAACGACGGAGGATGTAACGGGCGTTCTCGAAACCGGCAAACAGATCAACGATTTTATCAATTACAACAGCATCAGCACCAAGGTCGATTCCGACTGGGTTACGATTCGCGGCCTGCTCGATCGTCTGGCCTCCAACTACAACATCAGTTGGAACTGGAACGATCCGAATTCGACCGGCGGAAATAACTACCCGACCGATTATCCTTCGACGGGCGGAAATTTCAGCTATTCTCTGACCGGAACCTATCAACTCGATCAGTCGCGGAGCGAGAACACCGCAGATATCGCCGACCGCGCCATGCAGCGGAGCAATTCGCGCAATGACCGGGCCGCCCGCGAGGATCTGGAAAACAAACTCGAAGCACCGGAACAGATCGCCATCGACGCTCGCGGCAATCAGGTCACTCTGGCCACATCCAACGCCCAGCCGATTACTTTTTCGGCCGACGGACGCGAACAGGTTCAAACGACCGATGACGGTCGGACGATCCGCGTCCGGGCGTCTCTTCGCGGACAGGAACTGATCATCTCCAGCCTCGGCGGCGACACCGATTTCACCATTACCTTCACTTCGACCGAAAACGGCCGGAGCATGAAAGTAACGCGCCGGATAACGACGCCTTACCTGCGCCAGACGGTTTTCGCCGAAAGCGTCTATCAAAAGACCGATTCCGTCGCGCGGCTTGGCAACTACGATCCGGGCGATTATTCGGACAACGGCGGCTATTCGAGCAACGACCCGAACGATCGGAATTACCCGAACGGCAACAATCCGGCACCGGGGCGGACCGGCGATTACATCGTGCCCAACGACACGATCCTGTACGGAACGCTCGATAATGACATCGACACCAAAGTTTCGCAAAACAACGATCGTTTCCGGATGACGGTTCAATCGCCGAACGCTTTCCGGGGCGCCGTCGTCGAAGGCTATCTGTCGGGCATCGACCGCTCGGGCCGGGTTTCCGGACGATCGGAGATCACTTTTAACTTCCAGACCATCCGGATGCCGGACGGCCGGACCTACGATTTCGCCGGAACTCTGCAAAGCGTTACGGACGAGAACGGCAAAACCATCAAGGTCGATGATGAAGGAGCCGCCAAAGGCGACAGCCAGACCAAGGAAACCGTCAAACGTTCGGGCATCGGAGCCGGGATCGGCGCGCTGATCGGAGCCATCGCCGGCGGAGCCAAGGGTGCGGCCATCGGCGCGGTCATCGGCGGCGGAGCCGGAGCCGGTTCGGTCATTTTGCAGGGCAAGGATGACCTTAAACTGAAGGCCGGTTCGGAAATCAGCGTCAAATCCTCCTCGCCGCTTCGCTGATTTTTTCAACGGAAAGTGAAAAGGGGCAGCCCCGGCCGGGGCTGCCCCTTTTCCGATTAAATCCACGCTCGCAGATAAAGCTTTAACTTGCCCCATTTAAATCACTGTCAAAACAAATACATAAACTCACTAAATTAGGGCTTCCGGCGACTGTCTAAATCGGCAAAAAAATGGTAAAATATAGGCAATTATTGGGAAAAATGTAATTGATTGGGACAGATTTTAGAATAAGTGAAAAAGTTTGAACGTGAAAATGTGAAAAAGCCCGGTTTCCGGTTGAATCGAGCGCCTTTCCAAAAAGAAAAATCTTTTCAAAAACAGCCCAAAAACGACAATAGCCGGGAAAGCTTTTTCTCATTTTAAACTTTTAAACTTTTCCCGCTTTTTTGCTTTTTCACTCGTTTGTCTTAAATCCGTATCAGTTAAAGAAAAATTTATCAAAAGAGGTTAGTAAATTGGCACAATCAAAAAAAGAAAGTTACGGAGCGGATTCGATCACGGTTTTGGAGGGACGCGATGCGGTTCGCAAGCGGCCGGCCATGTATATCGGCTCGACCGGCGATCTGGGTCTGCACCATCTGGTTTATGAAGTCGTCGACAATTCGGTTGACGAAGCCCTCGCCGGTTACTGCGACACGATCCACGTAACTATCCATATGGACGATTCGATCACCGTGGTCGATAACGGGCGCGGAATCCCCGTTGACATTCACAAAAAGGAAAAGCGCTCGGCGGCCGAGGTGGTGATGACCATTTTGCACGCCGGCGGAAAGTTCGATTCCAATTCTTACAAGGTTTCCGGGGGACTGCACGGAGTGGGGGTCTCGTGCGTCAATTTTTTGAGCGAATGGCTTCAACTGGAGATCTGGCGCGAAGGCAAGACCTACGAACAGGAATACCGGGTCGGGATTCCCCAGGCGCCGCTCAAAGAGGTCGGCACGACCAAAAAACGCGGCACCAAAATAACCTTCAAACCGGACGGCGATATTTTTGAAAAAACGGTTTACAGTTTCGAGAAACTCTCCGAACGGCTTCGGGAAAAAGCGTTCTTAAATAAAGGCATCCGCATATTCATCAAAGACGAGCGGGAGGAACCGGAGAAAAAACACGAATTTTACTACAAAGGCGGGATCGCCGAATTCGTCAAGCATCTGAGCAAAAACAAAAGCCCGTTGCACGACAAACCGATCTATTTCGAACAGGTCGCCGATGACATATCGATCGAGATCGCCATGCAGTACAACGACGCTTACGATGAAAAGGTCTACACCTTCGCCAACAACATCAATACGATCGACGGCGGAACGCATCTTTCCGGTTTTCGCGGAGCGTTGACGAGGGTGATCAACAATTATGCGAAGAATTCGGGGATTCTCAAGAATTTCAAGGGTTCGCTCTCGGGCGATGATGTCCGCGAAGGGATCATCGCCGTCATTTCGGTCAAGATTCCGCAACCGCAGTTCGAAGGCCAGACCAAAGGAAAACTCAACTCTCCGGTCGAGGGAGAGGTCAGCTCATTTCTTTACGAAAAACTGACCGATTATTTCGAACAGAATCCGGTCATCGCCAAAAAGATCGTCGGCAAAGCGGCCGACGCCGCCCGCGCCCGGGAAGCCGCCCGCAAAGCGCGCGAGATCGTCCGCAAAAGCGCTCTCGGAACATCGACACTGCCCGGCAAACTGGCCGATTGTCAGGAAAAAGACCCGTCCCTTTCGGAACTTTATCTGGTCGAGGGCGATTCGGCCGGCGGATGTTTTCATGCCGAAACAAAGGTTGCTCTGGCGGATGGAAGGCATTTAAATTTCCTCGAGTTGATTAAAGAACAAAAAGAAGGGAAACAAAACTTTTGTTACACCGTCCGCAAGGACGGAAAGATCGGTTTGGAGAAAATTAAAAATGTTCGCCGAACCAAACAAAATACCGAAGTAATCAAGGTTACGTTGGATAATGGTGAGGATATTGTTTGTACTCCGGATCATAAATTCATGTTGCGAAACGGCGATTACAAGGAGGCACAAAATTTAACTGTTAAAGACTCCTTGATGCCGCTAAATCGAAAGTTATCCGATAAAAATGAAAAAGGAATTACAATTAATGGTTATGAAATGGTCTGGGATATGAAAAGCGAAATATGGCTTTTCACCCATATTTTAGCCGATTGGTATAACTGCTGGAAAGGAGTTTATAAAAAGGATGAAGGCGAACACTGTCACCATATAGATTTCAATAAACTCAATAATAATCCGACAAACCTTATTCGTTTATCAAAAAACGTTCATCTTGACATTCATCGTAAACACGTTTCTAAAACTCTGCATCGTCCCGATGTTGTTGAGAAGTCAAGAAAATTAAAAAAGACTAAAGAATTCCGGCAAATGATGAGCAGGCGAATGAGGCAAGACAAAACCCGACAAATTCTTTCCCAACAAGCCAAAGTGCAATGGCAAAACGAAGAATATAAAGAATATATGACGGAAAAGTGGCGGGAATTTTACGAATCAAATGCCGAATACCGCCGACAAAACCGTAAGCAACTTGATAAAGCTCAGCGTCAATATTGGGCGAAGAAAGAAAATCGTCTGGCCCAATCCGAGAAAACCAGAAAGTTTTATGAGAAAAATCCGGAGGCCAAACAAAAGCTTTCCAAAATGGCTAAAAATCAATGGAAAGACGAGAAACTTCTTAACTGGCGGCGGAAAGAAACAAAGAAACAATGGACCGATGAATTTAGGGCGAAACGCAAAGCGACATTGAATAAGACTTATTATGAAAAGTCGATTTCTGCTTTGAAAAAGGTGGAAATTGAAAAGGGAAAAATAGATATGGATGCTTATCAAAAACTTCGCTTGGAAACAAAAGATAAGTCCTTACTGCGCTTTGATAAATTCTGCGAAAGATATTTTGACGGAAACCGAGCCAAAACTTTGGAAGCCATTAAAAACTACAATCATAGAGTTGTCAAAATCGAGAAATTGACCGAAAAAGTTGATGTTTACGATCTGGAAGTTCCCGGAACACACAATTTTGCACTGGCTTCCGGGGTTTTTGTTCACAATTCGGCGAAGCAGGGGCGCGACCGTAAAAATCAGGCGGTTCTGCCCTTAAAGGGTAAGATCCTCAACGTCGAAAAAGCGCGTTTTGACAAAATGCTCGGACACGGCGAGATCAAGGCGCTGATCACCGCCCTCGGAACCGGGATCGGCAAGGAGGATTTCGATATTGAAAAACTCCGGTATCACAAACTGATCATTATGACCGACGCCGACGTTGACGGAAGCCACATCCGGACCTTGCTTTTGACGTTCTTTTACCGGCAAATGCCGGACCTGGTGGAGAACGGCCACATCTACATCGCCCAGCCGCCGCTCTACAAGGTCAAACAGGGACGCAAAGAAGAGTACATCAAGGACGAGGCCTCGATGCTCCAATATATGCTCAGACAGGCGACCAGCGGTTTGAGCGTTTCGGCCGGCGGCCAGGCCATCGAAGGCCGCACGCTTTCGACCGCTTTGCGGCAAACGGTGGAATTCGGCCGGTATTTCGAGCGTTTTGCGCGGCGGCTCGGCAATGATGAGAATCTGCTCAAGATTTTGATCGAGGCATTTGTCGGCAAAGAGGGCGTTCTGACCAAACATCAGGTCAAATTGCGGCGGGTTTTCGAAGAGCGGGATCTGATCGCCGAGATCGAAGGAAAGGTCGCCGATGCCGGCTATAAAACCGAATTGATGGCCGACGAAGAGCACGGTCTGGCCGAGATCGAGATCTTTTCGAGATCGGGACAATCGATCCTGTTCGACTGGAATATTGCCAGCTATGTCGAGTTTCAAAAGGCTCTGGAACTGCAGAAAACGCTGGAAAACAACTTCCCGGCGCCTTACATCGTCGGCGAGAACGGCACCAGCGAAAACATCCCGACGCGCGAGGCTTTTCTGGAAAAGATTCTGGCTTCGGCGAAAAAGGATCTTTCCATCCAGCGCTACAAGGGTTTGGGCGAAATGAACCCCGAACAGCTTTGGGAGACAACTATGAATCCGGAAGGCCGGACGCTCCTCCAGGTGCGGATCGAAGATGCGATCGAAACCGACGAGATCTTCACCATTCTGATGGGCGATCAGGTCGAACCGCGCCGCAAGTTCATCGAAGACAACGCGCTCGACGTCAAGAACCTGGACATTTAACATTTATCATTGTCCATTTATCGAAATGAGGCGGATCGACCTGATCCGCCTCATTTTTTTGATCAGGTGATAAATGATCAATGAAAAGGGTATCGCAGTTGCGCCAGATAGCCGTTTGGTATCGGGTCGCTGGTTCCGTAAGTTTCCGGTCTTTTATTCTCCGGCAGATAGATCGTCCCGAACAGCATGTCGAGAACGGGAAGCTGACCGGCAAAATTCTTGTTTCTCGCCTCCGGATCATTGCTGTGATGCCAGTGGTGATATTCCGGGGTGGTGATTATCCATTTGAGAAAACCGAAACGGAAACGGACGTTGGAGTGGTTGAAAATCCCCTGCGCCAGTGCGAGAAAGATGTAAACGCCGAAAACCTCTTTGGTAAAACCGAGAACGTAAAGCGGGACGAACATCATCGACCGCAAAAAGATCTGATCGAACGGATGAAGCCGGGCCGAAGCGAGCCAGTCGAGTTCGGCGGAACTGTGGTGAACCGAGTGAAATTTCCACAAAAAAGGAACCGTGTGAGCCAGCCGATGGGCGAAATATCCGGCCAGATTGACAATCAGTACGGCTTCGATGAACTGGAAGACGAAAGGCTGGGCGGCGACGGCGGCCTGAAGATCCGGGCTGACCATCCAGTAAAACGAAACGGCCAGGACAACGACGGCGATAAAACTTCCGATATCGATCAGAAAACGGTTGAAGAAAAAATGGAGAATGTCGGTGCGCCACCCCTTGCGAAATATCTTCTGTTCTTTATGCAGGGCGAACATTCGTTCGATCGGGGCAAATATAACGAATAAAACAAAAAGTGCGATGATCGGTCCGAAAATTATTTTCATCTTGCGCTACTCCTTTCAAAAATCTCTCATTTATTGACGAGCCAATCGGACGAAAAGTTCAAAATTATTGCCTGCACCGGGGAAAGATCATCTTGCACCTTTTTTCTCAAGGTGCAATAATTTTTACAAGGAAAGCGGAAATTTATTCCGCCGGGGAAGGCTAAAAATGTCAACAGTTTTAGAACAAATCAGACCGATCGAAGATTATCTGGTGATGAGCGATGAGGAGATCTCGGTGCGGATCGAAGCCGCCCGCCGCGAACTCGGTTCGCGGATCGTCATCCTCGGGCATCATTATCAGCGCGACGATGTCGTCCGGCACGCCGATCTGCGGGGCGATTCCTATCAGCTTTCAGTGATGGCGGCCGAGCGGACCGACGCCGAATTCATAGTCTTTTGCGGCGTTCATTTTATGGCCGAATCGGCCAGCATCCTTGGGCAACCGCACCAGAGAGTAATTCTGCCCGATATGGGAGCGGGTTGTTCGATGGCCGATATGGCCAACATCGATCAAGTCGAAGACGCCTGGGAACAGCTCGAAGAGATCGGCGTTCTGGACAAATCCAAAGTCGCGCCGATGACCTATATGAACTCGACGGCCGCCATCAAAGCCTTCTGCGGTCGCAACGGCGGAGTCGTCTGTACATCTTCGAACGCCGTTCCGCTTTTCGATGTCTATCTCAAGGAATACGACAAGATGTTCTTTTTCCCCGATCAGCATTTGGGAAGAAACACGGGCCTCAAATTCGGAATTCCGCTCGACCGGATGGCGCTCTGGAATCCGCACGAGGAACTCGGCGGATGCACCGAAGAAGAGCTTCATCGGGCGCGGCTTATCCTATGGCGCGGGCATTGTTCGGTTCACAGCCGCTTCAAGCCCTGGCACGTCGATCAGGTGCGCCAGGAAAACTCCGATATCAAGGTTCTTGTTCATCCGGAATGTATGTACGAGGTGGTCGAAAAATCCGATCTTAACGGTTCGACTTCCTACATCATTAAAACCATCGAAAACGCCCCGGCGGGAACCAGTTGGGCGATCGGAACGGAATTGAATCTGGTCAATCGCCTGATCAAGGAAAACCCCGATAAAAACATTCGCCTTCTGGCGCCGGACCTGTGTATGTGCGCGACGATGTATCGCATCTCGCCGCAATCTCTGGCCTGGGCGCTCGATAATTTGATGGACGGCCGCGTCGTCAATGAGATCAAGGTTGACGATAAAACAAAGCGCGAAGCGACCGTTGCTCTCGAGCGGATGATCTCGATGACCGAGAAAAATCAGGAAAAAAAGAATTAAAATCGCAGATCGTCGATGCCCCGTATGTTTTTTTTAAGTTTCGTCAATCATCATCTTTACAAAAACGGAAAATGATCGACGTCCGATCTGAATGAAAGATAAGCGGTAAAACCCCTTTTTACCGATACCCCCAAATAAATGTCTTCCAAAACTTTCTTTGCCCTCGGCACGGCCAGTCAGGTTCCGACTCGCGAACGCAACCACAACGGATATTTTATCCGTTGGGAGAATCAGGGATTTTTGTTCGATCCCGGCGAAGGCACTCAGCGACAAATGATCTTTGCCGGAGTTTCGGCTTCGAGCATTACCAAGATCTTCATAACCCATTTCCACGGCGACCACTGTCTCGGTCTGCCGGGGATTTTGCAAAGGCTATCGCTGGACAAAATTCCGCACACCGTCGAACTCTATTATCCGGCGATCGGAAAAAAATATATCGAAAATCTGAAAAACGCCTCGATCTACCACAATGTGGCCCGGATAACCGAGCATCCGATCTTTGAACCGGGAGTCATTTTCCGGAGTAAAAAAACCGTAATCGAAACCCGGAAACTGGATCATAGCGTCGAATGTTGGGGTTATCGGATCAAAGAGGTCGACAGCGTTTCGATGGACGCGGAAAAACTGGAAAAACTCGGCATCCGGGGCAAAGAGGTCGGGCGGCTGATCGAAGAAAAAAGCTTGCAGGTCGGCAAAAAACTGATCAAACTCGAAGATGTCAGCCGACCGAAAAAAGGACTCAGCGCGGCCTTTATTATGGATACGAGAATGTGCGACGGAGCCAATGAACTGGCCGAAGAGGCAGATTTTCTGATCTGTGAGTCGACTTATCTATCCAGCGAGACCTCGGAGGCCGTCGCCAACGGACATCTGACGGCCAAACAGGCCGCCCGCATCGCTCGAAACGCCTCGGCCAAACAGTTGGTGCTGACCCATTTTTCCCAACGCTATCCGAAAACCGAAGATTTCCTCGCCGAGGCCAAAAAGATCTTTCCCGACGTGGTGGCGGCCCGCGATGGAGACAAAATTGACATTGTCAAAAAATAAAAGAAAAGTTATTTTATTAATTGGGATTATGGCAGAACTTGAAGACAGATTACCCGAAAATGTAAGAGGCAAATATTACGTTGATGACCAATGCATCGACTGCGACGTTTGCCGCGATACATCGCCCTCAAACTTCCGCCGCTACGACGAAAACGGTTATTCTTACGTCTACAAACAGCCCGAAACGTCCGAAGAGGAAGACCTCTGCGAGGAGGCACTGATGGCCTGCCCGGTCGAAGCCATCGGCGATGACGGCGGCGGATGAGCGGTTTTAAAAATCGAACATAAAAAAGGTGATGACTTATGCAACCGAGGTCATCACCTTTTTTTTGACGGATCGATCAGGCTACGGCTGGTTCATTCGCGGCGGAGTAAAATCGGCCGGTAGAAATCCGAGCGCTGTCGGGAAGGTGGCGGCAGTCGGTTTGTTGCGGTTTTTCACCCAATCGTTGATGGCATTGATCGATGTGATCAGTTGTTCGCCGGTAAAATTGCAGTGCCCGTTGCCGTTCGTGTAAGCCTGGTACAAATAGCGGGTCCGGCGCGCCCTTTCGACCGTTTCCCGGTATTCGGCCTCCTGCGAAACCGTCACCAGAGGGTCATAAAGCGTGTGCAAGGTCAGCACCGGATTTTTGATCTTGCCCGTGTAGGCAGCGTTTTTGTACAGGTACAATCGCTGGAAAAACGACGCCGAGATGTTGCGCTGGGCGTTGAGCGAAACGAGCCAGTTGTCGATGATCGGCGCGGGAACGCCCAACGAAACGAGATACGCCTTTTCCTCTTCGGTCAGATTGTAATTGCGGTTCAAATTCTGAGTGACCGGACCTCCGGCGCGTCGTTCGAGTTCGGCGCGGGCCTCGGTGGCGAAAAACATATCGGTAAAAATCCAGCCCGGATAAAAAGCGGGAGGCGGAGGCGGAGTGATTCCGCGTCCCGGAGTTCCCCCTACCAACCGGATGAACTCGAACTTCGGGAAATTGGCCGGATTGTTCACTTCGGCGAAGAGTTTCGGGAAAACCTCGGTCTCAAAATCCAGATCGTCGCGGACGTCGCCGACCGTTCCCCAGGACGGCAAAGAACCGAACAAAATGTCGTAGGCCAGCATCAGATCTCCGGCCGAATCCCAGGACTGAGGCGACCCGGCCCCGACCGCGCAACCGCACAGAGCGCCGTCATAAAGAAAGCTGTAACGCTCCATACTGGCAAATGTAACGACAGTTCCCATCGAAAAGCCCCAGAGAATCGTCCGTCTGGGATTGCGAACGCGAAGACGAAAATAAAGGGTCAGGTTGCGCAGGTCTTTGATTCCTTCCTCGACCGCCCAGCCGTTGTCGCGGTAGGCCGAACCGGCCAGAGCAAAGCCCTGCGAAAGCAGAAAAGTTTCAAGTTCCGCGCTCGGAGCGATATCGGCGTTGCGATTATCGACTTCGCCCGGATGATCCGCCTTATCGCGGTAACCGTGGGCGTAAACCAGCAGAGTTCCGTTCCAGTTCTGGGGAACCCGAATTCGATACGGCGCGCCGAACAACTCGCCCGACAGATCGACCGGACCGTGGCCGTTCGTCTTGGCCGCCGTCAATTGCGCCAAACTGAAAAATAAAATTAGCGACAAACCGATAAGCAAGGTTTTCTTTAACATCTGAGTTTCCTCCTTGTAGATTGTTATTAATTGAGAAAAAGTTCCGGTGGGAAACGGGAAGCGACGATTCCGAAAACTTCAGCGGAAAAATGTTCCCGAACCGAACAAAGTCTCAATATGTTGTGGAAAGTTTTTCTATTTAATGAAAATTTAATGATAAAGTCAACGGAATTTTGATCAATCGGTTTGGGGATAATTTTTGTTAAACCAAAAGAACACGGTTTGCGCTCTGGTTTTCATGAGTTCAATCGGACGGCAAAATTTTCCGTCTTTTCCCGATTGAGAAAAACCCCGATTCATTAGGAGAATCGGAGCGGGAAACTTTCTGTCTCCGATCATTTCCTGAATCCGGTGTGGTCATGAAATTTTGACGTCTAAACCAGAATCTTGATCCAGCCGTCCTCGATGACGACCTCGTAAGATTCGATTGAACAGCTTTTTTTGGTGAAGCATTCGCCGTTTCTCACATCGAAGCGCCAGCCGTGCAGATCGCATTCGACGATGTTGCCGTAAAGGCGCGAGTCGGCCAGCGGATAGCCCTTGTGCGGACAGAAATTTTCGATCGCGTGAAAATCTCCGCCGACGTTAAACAGTGCCAGTTCGGTGCCGTCCTTGAGTTGAACGGTCGCCCCGCGTCCGGGCGGAACGGCCTCGGCTTTTCCGACCGTTACCTTTTTTCCCCGGCGTTTCGGTTTGCGTTTGTTTTCAAAAACTCTTCCCATTTCTTTGAATTTAGAACTTTGAACATCAAATCTCAAATCCGACGGACGATCCAAAATTGAAAAAGATACCAAAAAACGGAAAACAAAAAAACTTCAATCGACAAATAACCATCAACTATTAACAATTTCATCTCAAAAAAGTTATAATAAACGGCAAAACGAAATTTAAAAATATGAGTGAACCGAACGTAATGGCCAATTCTAGACGCAAATGCCGCGAGATAATGACGAAAAACGTTCAGACGGCCAACCGCACCGCTTCTTTGATGGAGGTCGCCCGGATCTTAAAGGAAGTCGATGTGGGAATTTTGCCGATCGTCGAAGAAGAAACGAATAAACTGATCGGTCTGGTGACCGATCGCGACATCGTCGTTCGGGCGGTCGCCGAGGGCAAACCGGCCGAAACGCCCGTCGGTGAGATCATGACGACGGAAACCTTCACGGCCGGACCCGATGATTTCGCCTTCGAAGCCATCCGAACGATGGGCCAGCGTCAGGTCCGTCGCGTCCCGATCGTCGATGACGAGGGCGTTTTGCAGGGGATAGTATCGATGGCCGACATCGCGCTGGAGATGGAAGACCAACGCGAGATCGCCGAAACTCTGGAAGATATTTCAAGCGGAGCCGCCTTTTGGAATAAATCGTAAGCGGTGAGCAGTGAGAAAGAAAGGACAGCGGAACGGGTATAACGATGCACAATACAAATCCGAAATCCGAAATCTAAGATCCAAAATCGAATTATGGCAAAATCAATCAATCGTTATTTTCAATTTCTGGCTTCGTCCAAGGACGCCAAGCCTTCGGGACGGCTATGGTATCCCTCAGCCGATGTTTATCAAACGCCGGACGGCTGGCTGGTCAAGGTCGAGCTCGCCGGGGTCTCGGCCGAAGACATAGAAATTGATATTCAGGGAAATGTGCTTTATATCGCGGGTTGCCGCAAGGATCGGACCTGCGCCGCCGGAATATCTTATCAGCAGATGGAGATCACTTACAGCCATTTTGAAAAAACTCTGACGTTTCCCGCATCCATTGAGGGCGCCAAACTCGAACATAATTATCAGGACGGGCTTTTGCTGATTCATCTGAAAAAAGAATAGAAAAAGTGAAAAAGTTTAAAGGTGAAAATGCACCTGCGCCGGTTACTACCAAAACTTTTAGACATTTTCACCTTTTCACATTTAAACATTTTCACTTTCAAACACTAATTTATGGCTGAAACAACCGAAAACAAACAAAGCAAAGAAAAAGAAGAAAAACCGAAATTGCCCGAACAACTCGAGATCGCCGTTTTGCCCCTGCAAAATACGACTCTCTTTCCCGAAACGGTCGTTCCTCTGGCCGTCGGACGCGAGCGTTCGGTCAGGGCGGTCGAATTCTCGCTCGCGACCGAAAATAAACTGATTGCCTGCATCACCACCAGAACGCCGGACGCTTCGGGCGACGCGGCCAAACCGGCGGATCTTTACGAAATCGGCACGATCGTCAACATCAAGCGGATGATGCGCAACGAGGACGTGCTGCAGTTGATCGTTCAGGGCATCGACCGCGTTCGGGTGGTCGAATGGTTGGATGAGCAACCGTTTTTGAAAGCCAAGGTCGAGGTTTTGCCCGAACTCGGGATCGAAGACAACACCGAAGTCGAGGCCTTAAAACGCAATATTCAGAGTTTGGTTCAACAGGCGCTGGCGATGCTGCCGCAGGTTCCGCCCGAGGTCCGGATGGCGGTTATGTCGCAGAACAATCCGGTTCAGCTTTCTTATTTTCTGGCTTCCGTTCTGGATCTGGGGGGCGACACCGAACAGAAAATGCTTGAGGCCGGTTCGGTCGACGACCTTCTGGCTCTGGCTCACGCGGCGCTGGCCAAAGAAGTCGACATCATGCAGATCCGCTCGAAGATCGCCAGTGAGGCGCAGGGCGAGATGGACAAAGCCCAGCGCGATTACGTTCTGCGCCAGCAGATGAAAGCCATCAGAAAAGAGCTGGGCGAAGACGATTCGGGCGAGAAGGCCGAGGCCGAACAACTTCGTGAAAGACTGGAAACGGCCGATCTGCCGGACGACGTTCGCAAAGAGGCCGAACGCGAACTGAAAAGGATGGAGCAACTGCCGCAGACCGCTCCGGATTTTCACGTTATCCGCACCTATCTGGAATATGTGCTGGAACTTCCCTGGAAGAAATCGAGCGAGGAAAAGCTCGATCTGAACGAAGCGCAAAAGATACTCGACGAAGATCACTACGGTCTGGAAGACGTCAAAAAACGGATCCTCGAATCGCTCGCCGTCGTCAAGCTGCGCCCCGATTCGAAAAGCCCGATCATGCTTTTCGTCGGCCCTCCGGGGGTCGGTAAAACCTCTCTCGGACGCTCGATCGCCCGCGCTTTAGGGCGCGAGTTCGAAAGAATGAGCCTCGGCGGAATGCGCGACGAGGCCGAACTGCGCGGACATCGCCGGACCTACATCGGCGCGATGCCGGGCCGCATCATTCAATCTCTGCGCCGCGTCGGCGTCAATAATCCGGTGATGATGCTCGACGAGATCGACAAACTCGGCAACGATTACCGGGGCGATCCGGCTTCGGCTCTGCTGGAGATCCTCGACCCTCAGCAGAATCACACATTCCGCGATCATTATCTGGATCTGCCTTTCGATCTGTCGAAGATCTTCTTTATCGCCACGGCCAATCAGCTTCAGCCGATCCCGGCTCCATTGCGCGACCGGATGGAGATCATCTCGATCGCCGGTTATTCGGATCAGGAAAAACTCCACATCGCCAGAGATTATCTGGTTCCGCGCCAGATCAAGGAAAACGGTCTTAGAGAAGACCAGCTTGAGATCACCGACGACACGATCAATCTTTTGACCGCGCGCTACACCCGCGAGGCCGGAGTCCGGCAACTGGAAAGAACGATCGGCAATCTGGCCCGCAAAGTGGCGCTCAAGGTCGCTCAGGGCAACACCGAAAAAGTCACCATCACGGCCGAAGATGTCCGCGAATATCTGGGCGCGCCGCGGTTTTATCCGGAAAAGGCGCGCGACGACATGCCGGCCGGAGTGGCGACGGGCATGGCCTGGACGGAGATGGGCGGCGAGGTTCTCTTCATCGAAGCGACGATGCTGCCGGGCGGGGCGGGTCTGACTCTGACCGGACAACTCGGCGAGGTCATGAAAGAATCGGCTCAGGCGGCTCGTTCCTATCTCTGGTCGCACGCCGAAGAACTGGGCATCGATCCCAAGACTATCAAGGAAAACGGCGTTCACCTGCACGTTCCGGCCGGGGCGATTCCGAAAGACGGGCCTTCGGCGGGCGTGACGATGGCGACGGCGCTGGCCTCGCTCTACACGGGCCGAAAAGTGCGTTCCGATACCGCCATGACCGGCGAAATCACGCTTTCCGGTCTGGTCTTTCCGGTCGGCGGGATCAAGGAAAAAGTCCTGTCGGCGCACCGCGCGGGAATCCGCCGGATCATCTTACCGCAAAAGAACGAGGCCATCGTTGACGACATCCCGGAAGACGTTCGCAACGAATTGGAGATCATTCTGGCAAACCGGATCGACGATGTCCTAGACGCCGCTCTGGAAAAAGAACAGTCGGTTCCGAAGGGCGAAAACTACACGATCCAGAACGTCAATTCGCGCTCCGACAATCAGAGCGAGGCGCTGATCGCCAAAGAAAAATAGCAATCGGAGCGCAAACGTCGAATTTGCGCTCCGATTTTTTTCCATCCCCAATTAAAGATTCTCCCCGAAAACAGGTCAGATCGAATTCTGACTATAAACCGAAATCCCGTCTTTCGATGATGATGAAAAAAACTCTTTTCTATGTGAGTTTAGTTTTTTTCCTGCTGCTTATGGCTCCCCGCTCTTTTTCCCAAAAAGCCGGAAATGAGAACGAAGTCGAAAAGATCGACAGGCTGATGCATTTATGCAAGCTGTGGGGACACGTCAAATATTTTCATCCTTTTCTCGCTTATCGAAAAGAGATCGATTGGGACAAGGCCCTGGTCGAAACAATTCCGAGGGTAATGGAGGCGGAAAATGAGGGTCAATATTTGCGGGCTTTGCAGAGTATGCTCGAACGACTCGACGATCCCCTGACGAAAATCGCTGATCGATCTTCTTCAAATAATGAGAGCGCCGAAAATAAATCTTTGGATTTTCAATTGACCGAGGACAAAATTCTGATCATCACGATCGGCGATTATTTTGCTCTGACCGGCTCCGAAAGCGGGGAAAAACTCAGGGAAATCAATAAAAGGCTCCCGGATGCCCGAGCCATAGTTTTCGATCTGCGTTCAGATGTCCCCGTCGGCGATTACGGAAACGCCATTTTTAACATTTATTTCGAACCGATCGAACGAACGATCAGCGCCGAAACCCTTTCGACCGCAGGACAGCGCCGACGCGTCTATTACGGCTACGAAAATTTCTCGGCATCCGCTTCCGGTCAATATAAGACCGGATTTTTGACCGAAACCGGCGGTCGCCTGATTCCGCTGAAAAATGCCCGGAACATCCCGAGCATCTTCGTTTTAAATCAGAATGCCGGTTTGTTGAAATCGCTCCCGGCTTTGCAAACTGCGGGGAAAGCCCTGTTGGTATTTGAAGATAAAAGCGTTTCCGCCGCTCAAACCTATTCCCTGCCGGTAAGCGATGACAAGCTGACGGTTGCCCGGATCCGCGTCAGCGAACCGATCTTTGCCGACGGAACCGACGCGGATCTTTGGCCCGATCTGATCGCGGAGGAAAACCCGTTGGAAAGCGCTTTGCAACTGGCCCGCAATTTCAAGCCTTCATCGGTTAAACACAAAAAACTGCCCGCTACGACCGAGTCTTCCCGAGAGAATTCTTATCCGGAAATGAAATATCCTTCCGTCGAATACCGCCTTTTGGCCGCATTTCGATTCTGGAACGTGATTCGGCATTTTTACCCTTACAAAGACCTTTTCGATGAAGACTGGGAAGAGGTTTTGCGGGAATTTATTCCGAAATTTGAGCGGGCGAAAGACGAACTGGAATACACCTTGACGGTCGCCGAAATGGTCGCCCGGATCGAAGACTCTCACGCCTATATCAACAGTCCCGTTTACAACCGTTACGCCGGAACCGGTTATCCGCCGATCCGCGTTCGACTGATTGAGGACAAGCCGGTGGTAACCGCTCTTACCGATGAAAAGGCGGCCCGAGCGACCGGAATCGAGGTCGGCGATCTGATCGAAAAAATCGACGGCGAAGATGCGTTCGCTCGTCTGGCCCGATACTCCCGGTATATTTCGGCCTCCACAGCGCAAAGCAAGATGGATAAAGCCACTTTTTCGTTTATGAACGGCCCACCCGATTCAATTCTCTCGCTCACACTTCGGGGACGAGATAATCGCGAAAAACAGGTCGAGTTGACCAGAAAATACGAGGATTACACAACCCTCTATCACCGCGAAAGAACGGGGGAAATCGTTAAAATTCTTCCCGGCAACATCGGATATGCCGATCTCGATCGCCTGACGCTCGATATGTTGGATGAGATGTTCGAGAAGCTCAAAGATACGAAGGCCATCATCTTCGATATGCGCGGTTATCCCAACGGAGTCGCCTGGGCGATCGCCTCACGATTAACCGAAAAAGAGCCGAACGCCGCGCTTTTTGAAACGCCGCTCGTCGGACATAACTTGCCCGAAGATAGCGGTTTCGCCGGATTTTTCCAAAAGATTCAGCCGACTCCGCCCGGAAAATGGATCTACCGGGGAAAGACCATAATGCTGATTGACGAAAGGGCGGCCAGTCAGGCCGAACATACCGGAATGCTTTTGCGGGCCGCCAACGGGACGAAATTCGTCGGCTCCCGGACGACCGGAGTAAACGGAGAGATCACGACCCTGACGCTGCCCGGAGCCATCACCGTCGGTTTTACGGGCCAGGCGGTGAAATTTCCCGACGGCGCCCAACTGCAGAAGATCGGACTTGTTCCCGACGTCGAAGTTCAACCAACGATCAAAGGGATCAGGGAAAACCGCGATGAGATTTTGGAAAAAGCGGTTCAGTTCGTCAACCAATAAAACGATTTCGGGTCCGGGATCGCCCTTTTCCGACTAACGCATTTGGGGCAAATCTCATTTATTTGTATCAGTTGCTCCGACGACGATCTTGCGACGCGCCTGAACGTCAAGCCCTTCGCGCTTTGAAGTAACGACCACCTCGCGAATCTCGCCTTCCGGCGATTCGTTAAGAGGGTCTTTGGGGGTGTAGGTAACAACGTAGCTCGAATCGATCAGTTTGGCGATGAGATTCGGTTTGGCCTTCATTTCATCTTTGTTTTCCGGCAGAATGAACTGGCCGTTGGTGTCGCGGGCCAGATCCGACAAATATTTTTCGCCTTCGGCCAGAGCGTTCCGTCTCGCCTTTAGGTTCCTTAAAAATTCCCGGTCGGTCGAAACCGAGGCGATCCGCGGGGCTTTCAAAATATCCTTGACGCCGTTCGGCATCGTGTTGATGACCTCCTCCGGCGCGCGGTTCGGTTTCGGTTCGCCTTTGCGCAGGGCGCTCGAATTCGGATCCAGTTCCTTTTGCTCCATCTGCGTGTAGCTGATGACGTGAACGCTGATGTCGGTCGATAAAAGCCCGCGGATCATCGCATCGCGCTGGTCTTTCTGGTCAAAGGAATCGGTGCCGTCGGTGATCAGCACGAGATGCCGGTTTTCGAGCGGGGTCTTTCCCAGAAATTCGGTGGCCGTCTGCATCGCGCTGTAAAAGAGCGAACGCCGTCCGAAATTCATTCTCTTGTCCAGAATGTTCAAAATCTCAGCCTTGTCTTCGGTCCATTCGGCGATCACCTCGACCTTATCGTTATATTGAATAACGGCGACCGAATCTTCCGGCCGGAGAGATCTGACCAGAGTTTTGGCCGTTTCGCGGGTCAGATCGATGTTTTTTGCCCGGCGCATTTCTCCGCCAGTGTCCAACACGATGAGGACATTGGCCGGGATTCGCCGAAGGCTGTTGGCCTGATGAATCCGGTCGTTTTCCAAAATGACCAGATCTTCCTTCTTAACATCGCCGGCAAACTGACCGTTGTAATCGAAAGCCGCGATATTCAGTTTGACCTCTTCGGTGACGACCTTTTCGACGCCGCTTTCTTCATTGATCGGTGGTGGTGTCGGTTCGGTCGTCTGCGCCCGCGACAAAAGAGCCGTTGAAAATACTGCGAGGAGAGTAAAAAGAAAAATTTGGGTTCGCCGCATATTCATAAAAACCTCTGGAAAAAATGATTGTAAACAGTTAATGGTTAGTTGTTAAATGTTGATCGTTCGTTGTATCGGCCGAACTAAATCTTGTCGGTCGGAGCTTTGCGAGATGCGATGATCGGCAATTGACCATTTACTATTTACCCTCAACGGTTTACAACTTCGGATGATCTTCGACGAATTTGACCAGATTCTTGACGTATTCGCCGAAATTCGGACAGGAAACCCCGTGCGGTTCGAGCAATTGCTCGGAAATGCTCGTATCGTAGCTTTGCGGAACGAAAAAATACGGCACGCCCGAATGAGGCAGTCCGGTCAAAGGCGGCGAGATCGGCAGGTTCAAAAACGTTTCAACCAGTCTCGGCGGCGGCGTCAGGACGGTTTTTTTGTTGGTGATGGCTTCGGCAATATCATCGCAGATCTCTTTCGTGGTCAAAGGGTTCGGGTCGGCCAGAGCGATGGTTTTCCCGGCCGCGTTCTCGTCTCTGGCGAGGGCGACCATTCCGTCAACCACAAAATCGACCGGAACCAGATTGAGCCGGACCCGATCGTTGCCGACGTTGACAAGACGAAAAACCTCCGGCGAGCGGAGCAAAAACTTGATGACGTAATAAATGCCGTCGTATTTGGCCGTTTCCCCCGTTCGCGAATCGCCGCAAACGACCGACGGGCGAAAGATCGTCACCGGCAGTTCTTCTTTCAGACGCTCGACCTCGACCTCGGCCAGATATTTCGTTTCCTCGTAAAAATTGCGAAAACCGGCGTCGTGTTCGAGTTCGTTTTCAAAAATCGTTCCCTTGCGTTCGCCGGCGACGTAACAGGTCGAGATGTAATTGTAACGGCGCAGGTTGGGCATCGAGCGTACCAGTTCGTTGACGTTTTTGGTCCCTTCGACGTTGACCCGGTAGGCGATCTCTTTTTCGACGGCCAGATCGTAAATGGCGGCCAGATGAAAAACGTCGGTCGTCTCCGCCCGGACGGCTTCGAGGTCCGCTTCCGACAAACCCAGATTCTGGCGGGTGATGTCGCCTTCGATGAGGGCGAAATTATCGAGCGGCGTGCCGGTTTTTTCGGCGATGACGGCCGCGTCTTTTAAGGCTTTTTCGATGAAGTTTTTCTGAACCAGCAGAAAGAACTGCGTTTTCGGCCCGGCCAGCCGTTCAACCAGCCGCCCGGCGATAAAACCGGGAAAACCGGTCAAAAAAATTGTTTCGTTAAAATTCATATTTAGCTTTGAGATGCAAAAACCACATTTTTATTTTGCTTATCGTTAACCCGCAGTTCAAAAACGTCAGGCCGCGAGTAATGACCGTCGGTATCGAGCAAAAGTCGCCCCTGTTTAACCTGATCCAACTCCAGATCGCCGTAAATTATTTCCGCCCGGTCGAAAACCGGCTCGATCAGATAAGAGATATCCGGAGCGATGATCGCACTTCCGCCCCGCTGGAGTTCCTCTTTTTCCATCGAATCGAGCAGACCGAAAACCTCTTTATCATCGATTTCCAGGGACCGAAAGCCGTCCAGAACGTCCCGCTTGGAAACGACGCACCCCGAAGCCAGAACAAAGCACTGGCCCTCGAAAGCATATTGACGGCTGGCGATCTGGTGCCGTTCGTGAACGGTCGGATACTGAGCCGTGTGAATGACCTCGCCTTTGGCGTGCATGGCCGCCCGCGCCAGAGGCATCCAATGCTCCCAGCAGATCAGACCGCCCAAAACTCCGTAAGGCGTTTCCAAAACGTTCAAGGTGCTTCCGTCGCCGACGCCCCAGACCAGTCTTTCGGTATAGGTCGGCGTCAGTTTGCGGTGGATTTTCCAATTGCCGTCCGGCTCAAGATAAACAGTCGTATTATAAAGAGTTCCGCCGCTTCGTTCGTGAACCCCGATGACCAGATAAGCCGCATTCCGGCGGGCGGTCTCCTGCAAAAATTCGAATTCCGGGCTTGGGATCTGAAGAGAATTTTCCGACAGGTATTGATAAAGGCGCTTGGCCGGGCCGTAATCCCAAAGGGCGATCTTCGGCGCTTCGTCAAGCCAGATCGGATAACCCGGGATCCAGGTTTCCGGGAAAACGATGATCCGCGCCCCCGCCCGCACGGATTCTTCGGCGATGGCGGCGGCCTTTTCCAGAGTTTTTGGCAAATTCAGAAAAACCGGCGCCTTCTGCACCAGCGCGACTTTGACGTTTTTCTCAGGCATTTCACCTTTAAATTTACCCAAACATCTCGCTGACAGGCAACTTCAAATCGTTGCAAATTCTACTTTTTTATCGTTTAAACTGAGTTTAAACCTTTTCCAATTTGATAAAGAATGTGATATGTTTCACATTATTCGGGAGTTAAAGTTTTTTCTTTCGAATAAAATCCCGGAAATATCTGCGAGTGCCGGAGAATTGATCGGAGATGTCAGAGGAAAAAAAGGAAGATCTTAAGGAAGTTGTAACTGCTCAAGAAGAAAAGGTTGTCCCGGCAGAAGAAGCGGCTTCCGAAGAAGATTTTTCCAGTGAATTAAACGAACCGCGGTGGTCTGTGGTTACCTTCGAAAAATGCGTGGCCCGGGGATTGACCTACGATGAGGCTTTTCAAAAAATGGAAGAACTCCGCAAGGAAAATCTTTCGGGTCTCTGCATTTTAACGGACGAGGCCGCCGCCAGAATACCGGTGGGCGGCAAGCGGTAAACCGTATTTTCCCTCCGCCCTTTTCGCGAAACTGCCTTTTTGCCCATATCCTCCCGCTTTACCGTTTCCGCTCACCTTTTTGGCTCACTAAAATTCCAGAACCACTTTGCCGAAACTTTGGTTTGATTCCATATGTTCGTGTGCGGCCGAAACCTGATCGGCTCGAAAAACCCTGTCTAAATTGGGCTTTATCTTCCCGGCGGCAATCAGGGGCAAAACATCTGCGACGAAATTTTCCGTGGCCTCCGCTTTTTCCTCTGGCGAACGCGCGCGCAGAACGGTTCCGATGATGTGAAGACGTTTTGCCAAAGCAATTCCCATGTCGAGTTCGGCCTTTCTTCCGCCGACCAGACCGACCAGCATTAAACGCCCCTTTAAGGCCAGACTTTGCAGATTTCCTTCAAAATAACTCGCGCCGACCAGATCCAAAATCACGTCAACCCCTTTTCCGCCGGTTTCTTTTTTGACGATCTCGATAAAATCGGGGTCATCGCTGGTGTTTATCGGCAAATCGAGGCCGAATTCCGCGCATCGGTCGAGTTTGTCCTGCGTCCGCGAAGTGCCGAACACGCGATTGCCGAACGCTTTGGCGATCTGCAGGGCGGCCAATCCGACGCCCGACCCGATGGCGTGGATCAGAAGCGTCTCGTCCGGCTTCAAACCGCCCTGCGTCCACACCGCATCGTGCGCCGTGATGAAGGCTTCGGGAAAAGTTGCCGCCTCGGCAAAACTGAGATCGCCGGGAATTGCGGCCAATTGATCTTCGCCGGTCAAAACGAATTCGGCCTGTCCGCCGCCGGCCGTAATGCCGAACACCCGATCTCCCTTCCGCCACCTTTGAACGTTCGGACCGACCTCGGCCACTTCCCCCGCAAACTCCAAACCCGGAATTCTCTCGGGATACCCGGATGGAGCGGGATAAAAACCCTTTCTTTGCAAAATATCGGCCCGGTTGAGAGCCGCCGCCTTGACATTGACCAGAACCTGCTTTGCTTCCGAAACCAAAGGCGTTTCAACCTGACAAATCTCCAGATTTTCCGGTCCGCCGAATTCTTTGATGTAAACTGCTTTCATTGCTCAAATTAAAGGGGAAAAGTTTAAAAGTTTAAAGGTGAAAAAGTGAAAAGGTGAAAAAGGAGATTTCCGGCTTTCCGGGCGTTTGGTTTCCGGTTGAATTTACCGTCGGGTCGAGGCTTTTACCAAGGAAACAAAACTTTTTCACTTTTTCACCTTTAAACTTTCGACACGATCTCGACAATATCGAGCGTTTTGGTGGCTATGTGGTCGGGCCTGAATTTCCAACGGCCGGAAAGGTCCGCTTTATCATACATCGCACCGACCGAGACGACCTGCTTGGTTGCCAGCTTTTGGTTGGCGTAAAAAGCGCATTGGGCGTCCGTTTCATGATCGCCGATGTAAATTATCAGATCATTTTCACTCAGATCGACCATTCGGGAAATGCAAAACAAAAGCCCTTCCGGGTGCGGTTTCTGATTTTCGTAACCGACCTCTTCGTATCCGATTATCGGGTCGAAAAAACCGTCGAGACCGAATTGCTTTAAATTTTTTCTGATGTTTTGGTGAGAATTTTGCGAAACGATTCCGTGCGGAATGTTTTCCAAGGCTTTCAAAGTCTCGGCTATACCTTCAAAAACCTCGGTTTGAGTGGTATCAAGCAGTTGATACTCGGTCCAGAGGGAACCGGCGTAATCGGTTTCTTCTTGCGTAAAACCGAACTCCTCCCGATATAAGGCCTGCCAGTTTTTCGCCCTGAGGTTGGCTTTCTCGTAATTCTCCAAAGAAACGAGAGCGGGAAATTCTTCAAAAGACTTTCGGCTGACCTTGGAAATAATCGCCCGGCTGACGATCAGATTTTTCCGCCGGGTATCGACCAGAGTTCCGTCATAATCCCAGATTACGGCTTTTACGCGCATATTTGACACCGGTCCGGTTGCGTCAGCTTTTTACATTTCTCTGAGCCAGATTCATCAGATCTTCCGGCATCCATTTGCTTAGATTTTTCTCGTCGGCTTCGGCAATGCCCTTGCGACGGTTGCGCCAATTTTTCTCCGGATCATCTTCGCGACCCGATTGTTTCGGATAATTTTCGACCTGTTCGAGAGAAAGGACTATACCGAGCGCGACGTCGTTCCAGTCTTCGTTCTGAATCCCCCGAAGTACGATCGGAAGACCGGACGTCCAGTCTTCCTCGGGTGCGATGTTGTCGAGTTCGGGAATGGTCAAAAGGGCGGGCGACGGAAAACTCCGGCCGCTGAATTCGCTGACGATCTGCGCTTTGACATCGCTAAAAGAGCCGTTCGGGTTGGACTTCCTTATTTCCATTGCGCGGCGAAAAATATCGGATACGGTTGGTTGATTGCTCATAAAATTTTCCTTGAAATTCGCTTTCGGAAAAGATTATAAACTAATTATCGGAGTTAATGAAAACTCACCTGTTTGTTAATAGCTAATTGTTGAGGGTTAATTGTTTCGACCGGGTTGGGATTCCCCCGGCAGAGAACTTTATTTCCGTCAAAAAGCCTCTTAACCATTAGCCATTAACCATTTGCGATCAGCTAATTTTAAACTTGATTTTCTTTTTAGTTCGTGCAATAATGTTTCATAGATGAAACACAGTTGAGTAAAAATAATGCGACTCATTTGCCAAACAAAACTTCACTACAAAGAGGGAAATTCCGATAAGGTTTACGAAGTTGACTTGTGCGAGGCAGGCCGGAATTATGTGGTCAATTTTCGTTACGGACGGGCCGGCACTGACCTGCGGGAAGGTTCGAAAACAACAACCCCGGTCAGTCTGGCCGAGGCTGAAAAGATCTTTCAAAATCTGGTTGACGAAAAAAAACGCAAGGGCTATCACATTGTCGGCGAAAAAAAGAAAACGGAGGAAAAATCCGTTCCCGTGCCGCTTTCGGCCGACGATGAAAAAAGAAATGCCGCCGTTCTGGAAACATTAAAAGATGAAAAGGCCAAAAGCAATCCGCGCATTGAACGATTCATTTGGCGCGCCGGCGAATTGAAAATGGCGGAGGCCACCCCGCATCTCGTCAAATTGATCGGTACGGCTAAGGAACTGCGGGATTACTGCATCGCCTGGAGTCTCGGTTTCTGCGGCGACGGAACGATCTTCGCGGAACTCGAAAGGCTAACCGCCCATCCGGCCGAACACGTCGCCCGCATCGCCCGCGAGGCCGTTTTCAAACTCGCCGATCAAAACGAACGGAACGAATTAAAAAAGCGGGCCGTCAAAAAACTTCCCGAAGTTCTGCAAATTCCGGCCGAAAACGGAACGGCTGAAAATTTTGAAACCGTTCTTCGCCGCGAGATCGAAAAACAAACCGACGGAAGTTTTGCGATTTTCACCTTGCTTTACGAAATCGATAACGAGATAACCCGCCCCGTTTTGCTGAAAATTCTCCGCGAAATTCCCTTTCGCCCTCGTTATTTCAAGCCCGTCAGGCAGATCTTCAAAATGGCCGAATACAGGCGCGACGCGCTCGTTTTCGGCACTCTGGCCAAACGCTTCGAAATTGAAAAAGCCGGTTTTTATTCTTCCCCCTGGTGGGATTCGGTCACATTGTTCGACGAGACAAAGAAACGTTGGGAATACGGAATAAACCGGAAAAAAGAACTCGCCGGAGAAAATTCGCGGATCGCTTACAGCGATAAAACGAAAGATTATTTTCGCCGGAGAACCTGGCGGACATTGCGGCGGCTGGGCGAGATCGGCGATCCGGATTACGTTTCAATGGCGGTCGGTTCGCTTCTGGCTTTTTCGGACGCCGACGATCGCGGAGAGAAAATAAGCAAGTTCTATGATTATCGGGATGAAAACGGCAACTGGGACTGGCGAAACCCGCGTGTCACGGAAATTCACTGGGACGGATTTTCTCCATATCTTCTTTTTAATCACATTCTTTACGAAAACTCTCCGCGTTACGAAAACCGAACCGGGGCGCGCGGATTTCGGCTGAAAGCGGGCATCAAATCCGGCGACAAGACGAATCGGCGTGAAGAGGCATTTCCGAAACTTTGGGAAGAAAATCCGGTCGGCCTTCTTCATCTTCTGTCGGAAAGCGAATGCGCTCCGGTTCACGAATTTGCCGTCAAAGCCTTGCGCGACTGTCCCCGTTTTACCGACACCCTCCAGACCGATGCGGTTCTGATGCTTTTGTCGAGACCTTACGAAATCACCGCGCAATTCGGTTTCGATCTGGCCGCCGCGCTTTATGATCCGGCCGATCCCGACGTGGAACTGGCGGTTGCAGTCGCGATTTGCAACAACGAAAAAGCCCGCCAAGAAGCCTTTCGCTGGATGGACGCGCGGCGCGAACTATTTGCCAAAACCGAATCCGTTTTGCTCAAACTGCTTTGTTCCGCTCATTTTGACACGCGCAAATTCGGGGCGAAGATTTTAAGCGCGACCGTTTACAGCGAAACCGAAGCCAAGCGACTGATCGAACTTTTGATCGATCAATTGAAGGAATTAGATGAGGAAACGCGTTTCGTCGTCAGGGACCTGGGCGATGCCCTGATCAGAGCCTTCGGCCGAAATCTGCGCCATCTGGATCTGGAAACGATCAAAAATCTGCTGGCACATCCCCTGGTCGAAGTGCAGGAATTTGCCGGCAATGTCCTGCTCGGCCACGAAATTTCCGCTGAAAACCTGCCCGATGATCTGATCAATTCACTGATCGATTCCGGGTTCGAAGAAATCCGCAATATCGGCGTTCGGCTTTTCGGCCAATTGCCGGACAAGAATCTTTTGCAACGCGAAAGCGTTTTCGCCGCCCTGCTCTCGCACGAACTGGCGGACATTTACAATTCGACCCGACCCATCGTTTTGCGGCTGGCCGGAGACTATCCGGAGTTTGCCGAAAATTTAAGCCGATCGATCTTTGATTCGCTGATTCGGGAGGAAAAAGCCGAAGGCGTTCGAAGCCGGCTAATTGGAGTCTTGCGCGAAATTTCAGGCTGGACGAAATTCGCCGATTTTGAAACCGCCAAATCACTGATCGATTCCGTTTATCCCGAAGCCAATGAGGCCGGTGGTCTGATCATTCGGGAGAGAGTCGATGATTGGTGCGAAGAATTTACGGTCGCCGAGATCATCGGTTTTTCCAGCCATGAAATTCTTTCGATCCGCCAAACATCCTGGAGTCTGGCCGAAAAAACCGTTGAATCCCGGCGCCTGGAAGTTTCCTTTCTGGTTCGCGCTCTTGATTCGAAATGGCCCGATTCGCGAGAATTCTGGCGCTCGTTTTTCCGGCGGAATTTTACCTCCGATGAACTGACCCCGGAAATCCTGGTGGCGATCTGCGATTCTGTCAGGAAAGAAACTCAAAAATTCGGGCGCGATCTTTTGCTCGAATATTTCGAACAGGAAAACGGACTCGAATATCTTCTCAAACTGAGCGAACACCCCTCGGCGGCAATGCAGCTTTTCGCCACCAATTATCTGGAAAATCACGCTTCCGACGCGCCCGAAAAACTCGAAAAACTGATCCCTTATTTCCTCAGCGTTCTGTCTCTGGTCAACCGCTCGCGAACGGCTAAGGACAGAGTTCTTCGGTTTTTGGAAAACGAGGCTTTGAAAAACGAGGCTTCGGCCCGGATCGTCGCCCGCATTCTGGCTCGGCAATCGGCCACGCTGGCAATCGGCGATAAGGCTAAGATGATCGAAAGTATGCTGAAGATCGGGCGAAATTTCCCCGGAATCGAACTCCCCGTCCGGATCAAAGAAACGGAGGTGCGCGGCCATGCAGTTTGATTACGCTTACAGGGGAAATTCCAGCGTCGCCAGTTCTAGTCGCTCGACCGATATGTCCTTTGTTCCGGACGCCAAACGCGAACCGACCTTCTTTATCGCCGAACTGCGCCAAAAGCTGGAATTCCGCGAAGCCATCTCGGCTCTTCACGACGTCGTCGTTTCCGATCTCCGCTTTAAACCGAAAGACAAAACCGCTTACAAGCAATGGGCCGCCGAACGCGAGCAGATCGACTGGCAGGAAGTCGCCGCCCAACGAGCCGAAGTCGCGGGCAAAATCAAGGCTTTGCAAGCTGAATTGAATGACCTCAACCAACGGCGGTCGGCGCGCTGGAACCCTTTCTACAACGCCCGGAGGGTTTATTTCAATTACCTCTATCAAAAATGGCGTGACCTCTGGTTTGTTCTCGATCCGGTCATTACGGTTCACCCGGATGAGGTTTTCTTCGAATGTTTCTCGGAGGACGAATCGAGTTACGGGCGATTGGGAGCGAATTACGAGGTTTTCGAAAACATCGGCGAAATGGCCTGCGGAACGACCAACATCGATTATTCGGCGGCGCTTTACGACGAATTTCAAAAGATCCGCACTTATAAAACGACCCGTTTCGAGATCGACCCGAGCGGCTTCGAGGTTTCGACCACCAACGAAAATGCCTTCAAAGAGGTCAAGATCGACCTGCCGGACAGCTGGGTGCGAGGATTTTTGCAGGTCTCGTCGGCAATGTGTCTGCCGACGGTCAGTTTCGATCTCCATCCTCTGGACGTTTACAACATCTGCTTTATCCTCCGGCGGAAAAAAGAGCGCGAAAGTCCGCGTTCGATGCGCTACCTTTTAAAACCCGGCGAACCGGTCAAAATCATATTCGAACCCTGGAATATTGAGGTAATCTGCGCCCGGACCCGTTTTGAGGGGACAGAGCCGCACGAGATCAGAGTTTGGGGCCGTCGCCGAATTTTAATTCTGGAAAGATTGATCTCGGTTGCCAAAAAATTCACCGTTCACCTGCTCGGAACCGGTCTGCCTTCATTTTACATAGCCGATCTGGGAGATCTCAATTTTACGCTCGGGCTTTCCGGCTGGACGGCCAACGATTGGTCGAGGGCGGGAAATTTCGATCTGCTGGCACCCCGCGCCCGGGTCGATGAATTTACCAAAGAAAATGTTTTTGCGGGCCTGAAAGAAAACTGGTGCGATACGCCCGACCGGCTTTCCCGGCGTTTGAATCTCGACCGGAGCACGGTCCTTGGGGCGCTTTCCGCTTACGCGCAGGCCGGACGGGCGATCTACGATCTGAACAAAGGGGTTTACCGCGTCCGGGAATTAAGCCGCGATCCGTTGCCTTTCGGCCAACTCCGGTTCGCCAACGAACGGGAAGAGAGAGCTTCGCGATTTATTGAAACCAATGCCGTCCATTTGAGCGGCCGCGAAGATAAACCGAACGGATTCGAGGTTTTGAACGGATCCGTCAAAGACCAACCCAAGACCCTCAAGGTCTCGCTCACGCTCGACAGTGATCAAAGGATGATCCAGGGGGTTTGTGTTTGCCGGTATTTTTTAAAGAACGAATTGCGCCAGGGCCCCTGCGAACATATTCTGGCCCTTCGCCTCAAAGCCGGACGGTAAGAGGCAAACTTTGGTTTGCCGGGTCGAAACGTTTTTTCGATGTTTGACAAGTTTTTGGAGTTTTTTCCGCCGAAGGTCGTTCAAGCCTTGCAATTTCGAGCGGCGTTTCGCCGTTCATGCAATTTGACCGAACAAGCATCTATGACTCGTTCTTGACTTTGCGGAACCGACAAATAATTGCTATTTCGGTTCGTATTCCGAGAATAAAATTAGCAATTATTTGTCGGTTCCGCTTGAGTTGAACGATTCATTCCTTTGATTTTACGAAGACCAAAACGATCTTCGGTAAAACTCCCTAAACTTTGTGAGCGGTAAGCAGTTTTAATATAGAAAATCACCGCTTTCCGCTCACCGCCCGAGTTCTTTGATTTTTTCCGCAAAGCCGGTCGAAGCCGCAGGCTTCGGCGATGCCAAAAGCCTTGCAATCCGGGCGGCGTTTCGCCGTCCATGCGCACAGACTACGCACGCATCACTAGCCTTGTTCTTAACTTTGCGGAATACGGTTACTGTGCATATTTCGGTTTGTATTCCGAGAATAAAATTATGCACAGTAACCGTATTCCGCTTGAGTTGAACAATCTAGTCCTTTGTTTTTACGAAGACATTGACATCCCGGACGCGGCTTCGACGGGCTTTGCGGAAAAGCGAATTTATAAAGGATCGAAATCGATCCAAAATCGGCAATCTAAAATCCGAAATCGAACTATGGAACAACCGCAAACAAGACAAGAACTTTACGAACAGATCCGCCAACGAGGCGGACGCGAGCTGTTCGTCCTGGAAGAAATGATCCGGCTCGGTTTCTGGAAAGAGAACACGGGCCTGCCGAACGATCCGGGCGAAGAGGTCCGCCGGGCCGCCGAATTGCGGAGCGAACTTGACAAGCTGCGCCGGGAAAACCGCAGTCTTTTCAATGAAGAAAAACTCCTCAAAGACCTGCGCAAAAAACGTCTGGCCGAATCGCGTCGGAAACAAAAGGAAACCAAAGAGCGCCGCGAGCGTGAACGTCGCGAGCGGGCCGAAGCCTGGCGTCTTAAAAAGGAAAAAGAGATCGTCTATTTGGGCAAAGAAGTTTCGGCCGGACTCAATGATCTGGAATCCGATCAGGAGCGTCTCGGGCAAAACAATTTGCCGGTTTTCAGCGATATCGAACGGCTTGCCGGAGCGATGAAGATGGATGTCGGCAAACTCCGTTTTCTCGCCTTCGACCGCAAAACATCGGAAACGGATCATTACATCCGTTTCAAATTGCCGAAAAAAACGGGCGGATTCCGTCTTATCTCGGCTCCCAAACCCGATCTGAAAGCCGCCCAGATCTGGATTCTGGACAACATCTTAAATCATGTTCCGGTTCACCCGGCGGCGCACGGGTTTCTGCCCGAAAAAAACATCGTTTCCAACGCCCGCGTCCATCTCGGCGCCAAAATCGTCATTAATTTCGATCTGGAAAACTTCTTTCCATCCGTAACTTACAAGCGCGTCAAGGGCGTTTTCCGCTCGCTCGGTTACGCCGAGGCTTTAGCGACGGTTTTGGCATTGCTTTGCACGGCGCCCGAAACCGAAGAGATCGAGATCGACGGGAGAACTTATTTCGTCGGCTTCGGCCCGAGACATCTCCCGCAAGGCTCGCCCGCCAGTCCCGCTCTTTCCAACATCATCGCCCGGCGGCTTGATAAGGGGCTGGATACTCTGGCCCGGAAACACGGTTTTAGATACACTCGCTACGCCGATGACCTGACCTTTTCGACCGCCGATGATGTGTCGGAAATCAACCAACTGATGGCCCAGGTCCGCTACGTTGTCGGAAAACAGGGATTTCTGGTAAATGAAAGCAAAACCCGCATTCTGCGGCGCGGGCGCCAGCAGGAAGTTACCGGAATCGTCATCAACGACAAGATCTCCATCGACCGGAAACATCTGCGGAAATTCCGGGCGGTTCTTCATCAGGCCGAAAAAAACGGGCTGGAAGGTCTCCGCTGGGGAAACTCTCCCGATCTGATCGCCGCCCTAAAAGGCTACGCCAATTTTGTTTGGATGGTGGATAAAGAAAAGGGCTTTGTTTTTCAGCAACAGGTCCGACGGATCATCGAAAAATACGACTGGAAACCGCAGCCGCCGAAATTTGTGGCCAAACAAAAGAAATCGGAGAACGAAAAAAAACCCTGGTGGCAACTTTGGTAATCAAAACTCCGGGCAATCGGAAAGCGGGATTATTATCAAAGGGAAAGAGAATGGAACTTCTTTCCCTTTTGCTTTTTAGGAACAAAGTTGTAAAGGCCCGACGGGGCTGATCCGAGAGCGGATTAAGATCGCTTGTAAGGAAACAAGTTGACTTTGTTAAAAGAACTTTAACAAAGGTTTCAGGTCGGGAAGGGTTGCTCCAGCGCCCGCCGGATGTAACCAAAATGTCCCTTATACTCAAACCAAAACGCCTCTAAGGGCTGGCCGTCAGATAATCTTTCCGCCATCGGCCGTCCATTGATATTTGAGCATTAGCCAATTTTCAGGTATAGGCAGACAATGCTGAAGTACCCCTTCCCGACCTGAAACCCATGTAAAATCACTTCTTCAAAATCGACTCTCTTACTGTAACTGATCCGAAATCCCCCTAAGGCGTCGGTATTTTAGCTCCGGGCGACAAATACCAAAACCGGACAACATTGTTGTCGGATCGAAATGCCTTTATGATTATTCGCTCTTTGGGAATGTTTTTTTCCTTTGTCAGATACTCGGTTATTCTCCGCTCTTCCGGTTTGAAATTCCGTTCAAAAACGGGTTTGGAGAATTCCCAGATCAAAACGCCCCGGGCGGACGGATCTTCTGCTAAATATTTGGCAAGATTGTCGAGATTTTCCTTTTTAACATCGGCCAGCGAGCCGGAAACTTCGTCAATTTGCAAAGGGTCGACACAATCGCAGATCAGCGCCGTTTCGGAACCGATTAAATCACATCCGGCCGGAAAGCTTTTTGTTGTAACGATCGCCACAAGATTAGCACCGGCAAGTTCGGGCGGCTGAACGACCTTGATAACCGTAGTTCCCTGACCTTCGATGATTTTTCCGCCTTCAACCGTCCAATTGTATTCGAATTGATATTTTTCTTCGCCAATGAGCGTCGCGGTAAAAATCTGCTCTTTTCCCGCCGTTACAATTTCGGTCGGCCCTGCGACATTGATTACCCGGCAAGGCGATTTTTTTTCTTCATTGCGCAACCACACAAATACACAAAGTCAATAATGCAAATGAAGTGAGAATCGTTTTTTTCATAATGCGGTCATTCTATCGGAAACGGCCCGAAATTTGAAGATTTTCCGATTGGCTTTCGGGCTGACATTTTCCGCTTTTGCGAAAAATCCCATCAATTTCCAAAAAAATAAAAAAAATTCTTTTATGCATTGGAAAAATAAGGGCTTTTCAGTATATGATTGTAGGTTAAATGTATCGTGCGACGGCTTTCCCCTTGTGAGGCTCAGCAAAGTTTAGAGCAACACCTCTTTACTAAACACAAAACACATTTAAAATTTAATAACAAGAGACGGAATTTATATTAGAAGATGGCATTTAAGTCTTTATTTAGTTTGTTTTCGAGCGATTTGGCAATAGACCTTGGAACGGCGAATACCCTCGTTTACGCGAAAGGGCGCGGGATCGTCGTTTCGGAACCTTCGATCGTGGCGATCAACAAGGTCACCAACCAGGTCGAAGCGGTCGGACGCGACGCCAAGGAGATGCTCGGTCGGACTCCCGGCAACATCGTCGCCATTCGTCCGATGAAAGACGGCGTGATCGCCAATTTTGAAGTAACCGAAAAGATGCTCCAGCATTTTATCCGCAAGGCGCATAACGGCAAATCCTGGGTTCGTCCGCGCGTCGTCATCGGAATTCCTTCGGAGATCACGCAGGTCGAACGCCGGGCGGTGGAAGACTCGGCCTACCGGGCCAAAGCGAGCGAGGTTTACTTAGTCGAAGAAGCGATGGCGGCGGCCATCGGGGCCGGATTGCCGATCACCGAACCCCACGGCAACATGGTCGTCGATATCGGCGGCGGAACGACCGACATCGCCGTTATTTCGCTGTCCGGAATAGTTTACTCGCGCGCTGTGCGAATCGCCGGAAACGAAATGGACGAGGCGATCACGCAATACATCAAACGCAAATATAATCTGTTGATCGGTGAACGCACCGCCGAAGCCATCAAGATCGCGCTCGGTTCCGGTTTCCCGCTCGAAGAACCGCTTTCGATGGAGGTTCGCGGACGCAACCTGATCGAAGGCATCCCGAAAACTATCACCATCACCGACGAAGAGATCCGCGAGGCTCTTTCGGATTCGGTGGCAACAATTATCAATGCGGTGCGCGTGGCGCTGGAACGCACTCCCCCCGAACTCTCCGCCGACATCGTCGAACGCGGCATCGTTATGACCGGCGGCGGCGCTCTGCTCAAAAATTTAGACAAACGTCTGACGATCGAAACCGGCTTGCCGGTCGTTCTGTCGGATGATCCGCTCTCCTCGGTAGTGCTGGGAACGGGCAAAATGCTTTCGGATTTTGAACTTCTCAAGCGCGTCAAATGGGACAATTCGTTGATGACGGGAAGTTAAAACATTTATCATTTAACATTGAACATTTATCAGTAAATTATTGATGTTAAATGATAAATGATAAATGACAAATGATCGAACGCAGTCAAAAAGAAGTTTGGAAAATGACGCCTTGGGTGATGGCCGCCCTGCTTTTGGGCAATTTTGTCCTGATGGCCTATGACGCCCGTCAAACCGGAACCAATCAAAGGGTCATCCGGGTCTGGGCTCAGACGATCGCCGATTTCGTTCAATCCCCGGTAACAACGATCAGTTCCGCCGTAACCGGCTATTTCCGGTCGATCTCCTCCCTCCGGTCGGCGCAGGATGAAAACGACATTCTCAAACAGCGGGTTCAGGAACTCGAGGTCGAATTGCAAAACAGCAAAAGTCTGGCCTCGGAAAACGAACGGCTGAGATCGCTCCTCGAACTGAAAGAACAATCGAAATATAAAATCCTGCCGGCTCAGGTCATCGGACGCGATTCTTCGATCTGGTTCGACACTTCGATCATCAACCGGGGCAGTCTGGACGGCGTCAAGCTGAATATGCCGATCGTCACCAACGGCGGTCTGGTCGGACGGGTAACGGCCGTCAGCCCGCTGACGGCTCAGGTCGATCTGATCACCAAGGATAAATCCGGCGTCGGCGCGGTGATCGGCGAATTGGAGAGTTCCAACACGCTCGGAGTCATCAGCGGATCGGGGAAAAAGAATCTGCTGGAAATGGGTTATGTGCCGGGCAGTGTCGAAGTTCAGGTCGGCGAGATCGTTTACACGACCGGTCAGGACGGAATCTATCCGCCGGGATTAAAACTTGGCGAGGTCGTCGAGGTTCGGGCGGGTTCGGCCACCCAGCCGCAACAGATCTTCGTCCGGCCGAGCGCCGGACTTTCGGCCATGCAGGAGGTCGCGGTTCTTTTGTACGAACCGCCGGAAAAGCCGACCTATGAGGAGACTTTGCCCAACGCGGTCAAAGACAGGTGATTTTGGATTTCGGATTGATCGGAAAATCGCTTTAAGCTTTTTTATCAAATGGAACAGGTAAAAATTACAGTTGCTTTAATTATTGCTGTATTGCTTCAGTGGACGCTTCGAAATGTCGCTGAGCCCTTTGCCTATATCGACTTTCCCCTGATCATCGTTGTTTACGCCGCCCTCCAACGAAGCTCGATCAAAGCGCTCTTTTACGCGACCGCTTCGGGCATCGCGGTCGATGCCTTGAGCGGCGGCCTTCTCGGAGCCAGCGGAGTCTCTAAAACATTGATAGCATTTATAGTTTTGGAGTTGGTCCGGCGCGTCTATTTGGACAACCTTTTGCTTCAGATTCCCGTCATAGCGGGTGCTTGCTTGCTGGACGACCTGATTTATTACGGTGTACACCGATTATTCGGGCAGGAACCTTCGGGTCAACTGGTCATTACGATGGCCTATTCGGTTATCGGAACGACCGTGGTCGGAACCATCACTTATTTGATTTTGGATAGTTTTTTCTCAGGAAAAATGAAAAGAAGGAAACGCGAGATCTTTGCGCCCCGGCGGCAAACCCGGCGGCGCAATCCGATTCGCCTGGGAAAAAGAGGCTAATAAATTTCGCAAGGCCCGGTTATTATGAAGTTATACGATTACTCGCAAAATTTGAGCATCAGGGTCGGAACTATTCAGGTAATTGCCTTTATATTCCTGGCCGTGCTGGGCGTCCGGCTCTATTACCTCCAGGTCGTCAAAGGCGAATACTACAAAAACAAGGCGGAAAATCAGCGCATCCGGCTCATTCCGATCCCGGCTCCGCGCGGAGCGATCTTTGACCGCAACGGCGAGATCCTGGTCGATTCGCGTCCGACCTATAACGTTACGCTTTCCAACGAGATCAAAAGCATCATCAAAAGCGGCGGCCTCGATGATCGCCTCGAAGCCTATTCGCGCGGCCTCAGTCTGGAACATCAGTTTCTGGTCGAAAGAATGAATATAATCAAGGATCAGCCGGAATTCGAGACGCTGGTTCTGAAAGAAAACGCCTCCATTCAGGATATTTCCTGGGTCGAATCCCATTCGCTCGAATACCCGGAACTGCGCATCGAACTTCAGCCGCAGAGATTTTATCCGCACGGGAAAATGCTGGCTCACGTCCTCGGTTACGTGGGCGAAATCAGCCCCAAACAACTGGAAAAGCCCGAGATGAAAGAAAAGGGATTTCGTCCCGGCGACATCATCGGCAAGAGCGGTCTTGAACAATCCTACGATGAATTTCTGCGCGGAAAACCCGGTTACCGCAAGGTGATCGTCGACAGTCGGGGACGGGTTCAGAGCGAGATCGAACGGGTCGAACCGCAAGCCGGCCAGGATCTGGTCTCGACCATCGACCTCACTCTGCAAAGAGCCGCCGAAGAACAACTGGCCAATTCCGTTACCAAACGCGGTACGATCATCGCCATGGACCCGCGCAACGGCGAGATCCTGGCGATGGCCTCGGCCCCTTCTTTCGACCCCAACGCCTTTGTTATGCGGAGCGCGACGCCCGAAGGCCGCAAGGAGAGAGCCTCTTATTACACCGACGAAGAACGTCCTCTGCTTAACCGGGCCATTCAGGGACGCTATCATCCGGGTTCGACGTGGAAAATTCCCGAATCGGTGGCCGGTCTGCAACAGGGAGCGATCACGGTCGAACATTCGAATCTGGCCTGCGGTGGCGGCATCACCATCGGCAACAAATTCACGCGCTGTATGGGAAATCACGGATCGCCCCCTTTGAGCTACGCGATCACCAAATCCTGCGACGGTTATTATTACCGCCTCGGACTGAAACTGGGACTCGAAGGCATCATCAAGATGGTCGAGACCTTCGACTTTGATAAACGGACGGGAATTGATTTGCCGAATGAAAAAATAAGCCAAACACCCAAAAGTTGGCGTTCATATGTAGAAAAACGTGATGGAAAATGGAAAGATATTGAAACAGTATATGCTTCTATTGGTCAGGTGACAGTTGTAGTTACACCTATTTCTCTATTACGTGCAATTTCCAGCATCGGACAGCATGGAAGAATGTACGTGCCGCATTTTCTCAAAGAATTCAAGGCCATCGGCCCCATCGGCGAGGAAGGCGATCCGAATTACGTTCCGGGCAAGGAAAGTTTCGGGTTCGACCGGCCCGATCCGAAAATCATCCAGATGACACCCGAACAGAACGAACTCGTTCTGAAAGGGATGTGGGGCGTGGTCAACGCCGGCGGAACGGCGGCGCGGCTTCATATGGAGAATTTTGAGATCGCCGGCAAAACCGGAACAGCACAAAACTCGGCCCTCGGTTCGGGCGGCGCCAAAGACCACGCCTGGTTCATCAGTTTCGCTCCGGCCTACAAACCCGAGATCGCCGTCGTCGCTCTGATTGAAAATTCCGGATTCGGTTCAACATATGCCGTTCCGGCCGTCCGAGGCGTTTACGAGGCTTTTTTAAGGAAAAAAGGATTGTTATCCCCGGAGGAAGAAACCGGCAAGCAGATTGCCAAGAAGTGATAGGTGATAAGTGATGGGTGATAGGTAAATAGGTAAAAATATTCGGACAATTACGAAGCTGTTGAGAATAATGACATCCCATCACAAAAAACCGGAGAATTTATGGCTGCCATTTTAGAAAGACGCAATTTCAGAGATTTCGACTGGCTGACTGCATTTTTGGCCGTCTCCATCGTCTGCTTCGGTGTGTGGCAGATCTATAATGCGCAGCCCGAAGAAAGCTACTGGTCCAAGCAGATCATCGGACTCTTTATCGCATTGGTGGCTCTGGTCGCCATCTCGTTTACCGATTATCGCTGGATCATCAACGACGCCGCGCCCTGGCTTTACGGACTCGGACTGCTTTTGCTCATTATGGTTTTGATCCCGGGTCTCGGCGTCAAGGTCAACGGTCAGCAGGCGTGGCTGCAAATTCCGGTGGTCGGAAGATTTCAGCCGTCGGAGTTCGTCAAGATCACGGTCGTTCTGATGCTGGCCAGATATTTCGGCTCGCGCAAACCCGGAACTCTTCGCTTTAAGGAGATGGTCATCGGAGGTGTGATCCTCGCCGTGCCGGTCGGTCTGATCATGCTGGAACCGGATGCCGGTCAGGCGATCACCTATTTCCCGCTTCTGGCCGTCGTCCTGTTTCTCTCGGCAATCAAAATCAGATATGTTATTTTAACAATTGTCGCCGGTTTGATCTTTATTCCGGCGGCTTATGTCGTCGGGGTCAAAACCGGCTTCATCAAAAACTATCAGAGAGAACGGATCGAAGCGATTCTCGACCCGGAAAACGCCGACCCGCGCGGTTTCGGTTATCACACCAATCAATCGATGATCACGGTCGGCAAGGGCGGCGTCACCGGCATTCAGGGAGAGACCGAAACGTCGCAGAGCGTTTTGAAATTTTTGCCCGAACCGCATACGGACTTCATCTTTGCGGTAACGGCCGAAAACACCGGTTTCATCGGCTGTATCTCATTGCTTCTGGCTTACGCCTTGCTTTTATCGCGGCTCATCACCGGAGGCAGACAGGCGCCCGATCGGGCCGGAATGTTGGTTATTATGGCGATCGTCGGGGGACTGACCTTCCAGATATTTATGAACGTCGGAATGGTCCTCGGGTTTTTGCCCGTCATCGGGGTTCCTTTGCCGTTGATGAGCGCCGGGCTTTCGGCGGTTTTATCGACATTTATCGCGATCGGTTTCGTCATCAGCGTAAAAATGCGCCGTTTTGTCAATTAAGGAGTTTTTTATAAATGGCCAAAGAATTAAGCAGAATAAAAGTAAGAGAAGTTACCACAACCCCCTCCAAAGGTCGCGGCTTTTGGGGTTACGTCTGGTTTCCGGCCGCGCTGTTGCTGGCGTTGTCGGCGGGAGGTTTGACCGGAGTTCTGGCTTCATATTATTTAAATAATTCCCGTTATGCGACCGAGGTTTCCGCTCTGGCCACCTATCGGCCGCCGCAGGTAACGACCATTTATGCCGATGACGGCGAAACCGTTCTGGCCGAATTCGCGCTCGAAAAACGCATCCCGATCAAAGAACAGGACATTCCGCAAAACGTGGAAGATGCCCTTCTGGCCATTGAAGATTATCGCTTTTACTCTCATATCGGGATCGACCCGTACCGGATCGCCGGAGCCGTCTTCAAAAATGTAACGACCGGAAAAACCGAGGGCGCTTCGACCATCACCCAGCAGTTGGCCAAAAACCTTTTCCTCTCCAAAGAGCAGACCTACACGCGCAAGGTCAGCGAATGGATGATGGCTCTGGAGATAGAACGTCTTTACACCAAACGCCAGATCCTGGAAATGTATATGAACTACGTCTTTCTGGGCGCGGGTTCATACGGATTCGAAGCCGGGGCGCGAACCTATTTCGGCAAAACCTTAAAAGATCTCAGTCTGGAAGAAGCGGCTCTGCTGGCGGCCATTCCGAAATCGCCCGAATATTCGCCGACGCGGAACATGGACAGGGCCAAGATGCGCCGCGACATCGTTCTCGATCAGATGGCCAAATATTTTCCCGAAAAATATTCGCAAGCCGAAGTCGATGCCGCCAAAGCCAAACCGATCAAACTGGCCGATACGGCCTATTATCAATCGCTTCCGAAATCGACCGCCTGGGATTATCCGGTCGAGGAGATCCGCAAATATCTGGAGGACAAATACACGACCCGCGTCGCTCAGGGCGGTTTGAAGGTTTACACCACCATCAATGTCGAAGCCCAGAAGATCGCCACCAAAGCCATCCGCGAGGGATTGCGCCGGTACGACCGGGGAAAAAGCTGGCGTTCCGAATATCAGAATGTTCTGGTCGATGAAGACAACCAGCCGATCACCGACCAAAAAGAAGCGACCCGCCGTCTGGAGGCTTACAAACACGCCGATTGGTACGGCGATCAGTACGAAAAAGGTGAGTTTATCAAAGGCCTGATTATGAAGGTCGATAAGGGGTCTAATACGGCCAAGGTTCGTTTCGGAAAATATTCGGCAAACGTTTCGAGCAAGGAAATGGGACGCAGCGGAAGAACGCCGGGTTCCGAGTTTCAACCGGGCTATCTAGCCGAATTTGAGGTCAAAGAGGTCAACGAAGAAGACAAAACCCTTCAGGTCGAACTGTCGCAGGTGCCGGAGGTTCAGGCGGCTATGGTTTCGCTTAACGCCCACACCGGCGAGATCGCGGCGATGGTCGGCGGGTACGATTTTTACACCAATAAATTCAACAACGCCACGCAGGGACTCCGGCAAACCGGTTCGTGTTACAAACCGTTCATCTACACGGCGGCCGTCGAATGGGGAATGACGCCCGACACGACCGTCAGCGGCGCGCCGATCAAGCGAGGCGGATGGACGCCGCACAACTACGACGGGTCTCTGAGCCACGGAAACGTGCCGATGAAGATCGCTCTGGCCAAATCTTACAATATCGCGGCGGTTCATCTGCTCGACCAGGTAGGCATCCAGACCGGCGCCCAGATGGTTCGGCGTTTCGGCATCACCAATCCGATGGCCCCGAGTCTCCCGTCGGCCCTCGGAGCCAGCGAGGCGGCGCTGGTCGAGATGGTCTCGGCCTATTCGACCTTCCCCAACAAGGGCATCAGAGTAACGCCCCATATGATCCGCAAGGTTTACAGCCGGGACGGCTCTCTCTTGGAGGAATGGAACAACGCCTCGTCGAGAGTCACCAGCGAATACGTGGCGCTGACGATGGTCGAGATGATGCAGGGCGTGACGCGCGGAGGAGGAACCGCTCCGGGCGCCAGCGCGGCCGGACAACAACTGGCCGGAAAGACCGGAACGGTCAACGATCACACCGACGTTTGGTTCATCGGCTACACCCCGACCTACGTGACCGGCGTCTGGATGGGAAATCCCGAACGAAAAGAAAATCTCGGTTCGGGAATGACCGGCGGACACGGGGCTTTGCCTTTCTTTAATGCTTATATGAACGAGTATATGAAGGGCAAGCCGAAAGATGCCTTCCCGAAACCTCCTCCGATCCCGGCCGAGATGAAGGCCCAGATCGAGCGACGGAAACGCGAGGAACAGGAAAAACTCGAAAAAGCCGAGATGGAAGGCAAGCGGATAGGCGTGGTTTACACCCCGGTCAAAAAATCAGGCGAAGGGGGAGGAACCGAGGGAACCGAAGGAGCCGACGCGCCCGAAGGAACCAAACCGAACGTTACCGACCCGAATTCCAAGAACCCGCCCGTCAACCCGCCGCCGAAGTCCGGAGGAGATAATCCGCCCAAACCCCAACCGCCGGTTCCGGTTCCGACCAAAAAACCCGACAATCCGGCAGAAAAACCGCCGACCGAGGGAACCAAACGAAAGGGCAAAAAGGGCGACGGATAATTTTCAGTAGTGAGCGATGAGCAGTGAGCAGTTTTTTCAAACTCTATCAATCATTTATCGGTTTACCGCTTACCGCTCACCCAAGCTCAGGCAAATCTGTCCTTTAATTTTGCGGCGTAGCGGCGGCTGACCGAGAGTTTTTCCGGAAAGCCCTCAAGACTGACGCGCAGGGTCCGGTTGAACCAGGTTTCGATCTGGTCGATCCGATCGAGATTGATTATCGCCGAACGATGGATTCGCGTAAAATTCTTTTCCGGCAATCTTTCTTCCCATTCCCGCAGAGGTTTTTCGATCAGAAACTTCCTGCCGCCGACCGTGAAAACCTCGGTATAATCTCCGGCTGCCGTGATGTGAGAGATCTCGGCGATCTTGATGAAACAGGTTCGCTCGTTCTGATCGACGAACAATCGGTCGTCGATCTCAAGTTTTCTCAGTTCGCCCGCCGGAGTCTCATCTTCGGCCGAAAGCCGTTCGATCGCTTTGGCGAGGCGCTCCGGATTGACGGGTTTTAAGAGGTAATCAAGCGCGTTGATCTCAAAAGCGCGGATCGCAAATTGATCGAAGGCGGTTACAAAAATCAGTTTGAAGGTCTTTTCGATCCTCTCCAGCAGATCAAAACCGTTTTCATTGGCCAGTTGGATGTCCAGAAAAATGACGTCCGGCTTTAGCGCGCCAACCAGTTCGACGGCCCCGTCCAGATCTTCGGCTTCGCCCGCCACCGAGATCTCTTCGAATTCCGCCAGCAGGGAACGCAGTTCTTTCCGGGCGAGGCGTTCGTCGTCAACAATTATCGCCTTCAGATTCATTTTCGAATTTCAATATTAGCAGAAACAAGACCGTCCGCTTCGCGCAGCCTGAAAGAACTCTTGCCGGGAAAAAGTTTTTCCAGCCGTTCGCGGACGTTTTTCAAACCGATCCCGGTGCCGTTCGAATCGGGAGTTTTTTCCAGCTTTCCCGTGTTGGCGACCTCGATCAAAAGTTTTCCCCTTTCGGTTCGGGCCGAGATTCTGATCTTGAGCGGTTTGGGGCTGGTTTGCAAACCGTGTTTGATGGCGTTCTCGACCAGCGGATTGAGCAGAAAACACGGCACCTTGAAATCTTTCGCTTTTTCGTCCACCTCGAACGAGGTTTCCAGTTTGTCTTCGAAACGAATCTTTTCGATGGCCAGATAATTCTCCACCGCCTCCAATTCTTCGCGCAGGGGAATTTCTTTCGTCTCGCCGCTCAAAAGGGAATGCCGCAGAAATTCCGAAAGCTGGGTGATCATCTGCTTGGCCCGTCGTCCGTCCTCGTCAACCGAAGCGCGGATCGAATTGAGGGCGTTAAAAAGAAAATGCGGGTTAAGCTGATAACGGAGCATCTCCAATTGGGCCTTTTCGGCCAGGATCGTCGCCTGCAAGGTGTTCTCGCGCTCCCTCTGCCATTGCTGCCAGTATTTGATTCCGAAATAGATCGCGCTCCAGGCCATGATCGTTACGGAATAATCGAGCGCGATCCGCGGCATTCGCGGCAAGATAGCGTAAAAATCGTAGGTCGGCGAGGTCAATTGGCCGTAAAGGCTCTCCAGCGCGGTCCACAAACAGCCGAAAATGACCGATGAAACGATAACGACGAGAACGATCTTCCCGAAAGAATAACGGCCGACGATCCGCCGGTAGATCCGCCACAGGGCGCAGGTCAATGCGAAACCGATGATAGTCCGAAAGGTCTTGATGTGAAGGAGGCGCAAAAAACTGCCCTCGGCGGCGACCGAAAAAAAGGTGATGTAGATCAGCACCAGATAGATCAGCCAGCCGCCGATCTGCAAAAGCCAGAAATTGTTGAGGCGGTCTTTCGGAAGCATTTCTTAATTTTTCTCTTTCGGCTCGGCGTAAAAGGCCTTGTTGACGATCTTCCATTCGCCGTCGATCTTGAGCAATGTCATATAATCGACGAATTTGACGCTCGGGTAATCGAGAACGATCTTGCCGACGGCCGCGTTTCCCGAAACGTCTATGCTTTCGATATGGCGTTTGCGTTGGTCTTCGTCCGGCGCCGCTTCGCCCTTCATCCGGCCGATGTAATCCTTGAAATCAATTGTCGTATATTTTCCGTCGCGGATGAACATCAGTTTGCCCTCCGAATAAAAAGCCTTTTCCATAAATTCGGCTTTTCCGGTCTCGTGTCCTTTCAGATAATTTTCCAGCGGAATGCGAACCGCTTCCTTTTCCTTATGTTCGGCCAAAGTTCGTCCTCCAAAATATAATGTCATGGTGCCCATAATCAAAGTCAAAATCACTGCCGTTCTTTTCATTTCAATTCTCCCTTATTTTCATATTTTCCAATGTTTTGAATTTCAGATCTCAGATCTCAAAAGCCTTCTTAGATCTCAAATCCGAAATCTGAAATTTTGCGGAATATTCTTCCCGGCCCGTTTAAAGTTTGTTTTTGAACCAGACCGCGATCATTTCGTTCAGTTCGGGATGATCTCCCAAAATGCCGGAAGCGTGTTCTTTGCCGCCGACCTCCAGAATTTGCGCCGTTTTCGATTTTTCCCGCAAATCCGCAAAGACCTCTTTCATGAGAGCGATCTCGTCCACCGATTTGACGAAAAACCATGGGATTCCGCTCCCGTCGATCGCCTCCATCGATTCGTCGCTGAAAGAACCGGGCGACAGGGCGACGTAGGCTTTGCCGTATTTATTTTTTCGGGCCGATTCGACCATCACTTCGCCGCTGTAACTGCCTCCGACGAAACCGATCCGCGCCGCATCCATCTTCGGATCACTCTCCAGATATTTGAAGGCGACCGTAACGTCCGTATCGCTTCCGACCAGCATGGCGCGCATTTTTTCGTCGAACGGAGGGCCGAACTTTCCTTTGTTGATGCTCTCGCCGTGAGCCCGCAAATCCAAACGCAAAGTGGCGATCCCGCGCCGGGCCAATTGTCCGACCAATCTTTCATAAGCCTGACGGTTTCCGCCCGCTCTGTTTAAAAGAATAACGGCCGGAACTTTTGTTTTGGATTTGGGAATCTGCAGATCGCCGATCAGTTTCCAGCCGTCATTTTCGATCACGACGCGTTTTTCCTTTAACTCAAAACTCTTTTTCTGAGAATAGGAACTTTGCCAACCCGCCGTAAAAATCAGGGTTAAAAAAAACACCAACGCTTTTTTTGAAAAAATCATTTTTGTCCTCGCTGAAAATTTGTTTGATTTGTTTTCCGGTAAACTGCTCTGACGTGCAAACGCCAGGTTTTGCCGTCTTCGTTCAGTTGTTCAACGATTCTTTCAAAACTTTGGTTTGAAATTTTCCTCCAAAAAGTTCGCGAGGTCCTCGGTTTTCCATCCAAATTTCATAAGCCGGTCGATAAATTTCGGGGTAGTGATCAAAAGTAATGCTGACAAATGAATGTCCCGCAGGGACTCTTGTCGTAATAGCCCGGCGATTGATCGCCGGGTACAGGTTCTCTCTCAGATCCATAGTCCTGAAAGGACGAAAGATAAATGTGAATTTGGCAAATTCGAGACTGTCCCTTCAGGACTTGACGACATCGGCTGCATAATCCCGGCGATCAATCGCCGGGCTATTTTCAGATGCTCCGTTGGAGCAATCAGATTTTGCTCAGCATTACTTTTGATCACTACCAATTTCGGTTTTCGATGATCGCGCTTTTGCCGGTGATGGAAAAAACGCTTTCGCGAAAATCCCCCGGCTTCAGATCATTGAGCAGTTTCAAACTCCCTTGTTGTTTGATCAAGGCCTGAAAGTTTTCTTCGGATTTGTCAAACTGCGTCCGGTTTTCGTATCTGGTGATCAGGATCAGATCGAAGCCGTTTCTTTCGCCGGCAACCACCTCGATCAATTCAAATGAATGAATGTAGCCTTTTTTCAGAGCCTCTTCGCGCAAGGCTTTCCAGTTTTTTTCGTAAAAATAAAGCGCTTCGGCGCGTTTATCGTTTTTTATCCTGACCGCTTCCAAGACCGAAACGATTTCGGTCCGCGCGGCGGCATTCAGACTCAGACCTGAAATGATCAGAAAACAGGCAACTATGATTTTTCTCACGTCGAAACTTCCCCGTCGAATTTTGGTTTCGGTCAGCAAAAGCAAAAATAAACCTTTCGTGAGAAAAAAATCGAGGGAAAATCGGCGGACGGCAATATCCGTCGGCGAGCGGTTTTATCGGGATGAAAATTTGGAAGAAACGGGTTTTAAAAAGCGAAGAGTGAGGGGAAGCGGTTCGGTTTAAACCGCTTCCCCTCACTCTCTTTGCTCTTGCAGGAAAGTTAACCGAAAAACCGGCCCAGATAATGCGGCAGCATCTTTCGCCACCAGACCCAGTCGTGATTGACATCGTGCCCCCAGATCTCCAGAAGATGCGGAATTCCCTTCGAATGAAGGACGCCCGACAGATCGCGGCTCCGGTCCGGGGCTTCGAAGGCTCCCTGTCCCGTTACGATGACGATCGAATCTGCGCCCCGAAGGCGCGGCAGATGATAGGTGTCGCTCAAATGTTTGAGATACATCATCGGGTTATTGAAATAAACGTTGTCGTCGAAATAGCTTTCCAGATAATTGTAGATGTTGTAGCTTCCGCTCATGGCGATCGTGCCGCGAAAATTATCGGAATGTTTGAAATAGCAGTTGGCCGCCAGAAACGCCCCGAGGGAAGCGCCGGTCGTCAAAGGCTTGGCGCCCTCGCCGCATTCGTTGCGAATCAGCGGTAGAACCTCTTCCATGATGTAGCGGTCGTAGCGCGTCAGGAGTTCGGCCTTCCACTGCGGCGAAGCCTGCTTATTCAAAAGACTGTGTTTGTTTACGCTGTTGATCGAATAGGCCCGAAGTTTTCCGGCGTCGATAAAAGGCCGGATCGCATCGACCAGATGAAACCGTTCGTATTCCAGAAAATCGGCTGCGGCCGTCGGAAACATCAGAAGCGGATAACCCGAGTGCCCGTAGGCCACGAGCGGCATTTCCATGCCGAGATTATGACTGTACCAGGATGTCGTATCGCGTCGCATATATTAAAATTTCAGCTCCAAATATAAAGTTGTAAATAGTTATCTGTTAATGGTTAGTTGAAAAACCCTGTTGCCGGTTTTTCGTGATTTATTATTTTGTAATCTTGAGAGATTAAAAGAAAACGGCTTTTATTTCAAGCCGAAAAAGTGTTGATTTTACCGCGCGGAGGGAGAAAGTTTGTAAATGGTTGATGGTTAATTGTTATTCTTCGGTCGAATCGGCCGTCAACAATTAACCATCAACCATTTACAATTAACGAATTACCTATTTAGCAACCGTGATCTCTCTTTCGGTTGAATTATAGCCGCCGTTATCGACCGGTTTTCCGTCTTTGTCAACCAGTTCGAGTTTGACCTTGTGGGTTCCGGTCGTCCAGCCCGAAAGCCAGATCGGTCCCCATTTTTCGATCATTTTCGGCTCATTGCCGTCAACCGAATATCTGACCTTGTACTCGCCTCCGTCGCCGGTCAGTTTGGCTCCGGTCAGCCAGAAATCGAGCATGATCGCCTCGGCGTCGGCTCCTTTGTATTCTCCTTTCGGACGGCTGTATGTCAAAAGCGGTTTGGCCGCATCGACCGCTCCGGCGTTGCTTTTGGCCATATCCTTGCCTTCAGCTTTCGGAGCCGTATTGGCGTCGGCGACCTTTTCTCCGCTGTTGGTCGTGGTCGGTTTGGTGTCATCCGCCCCGCCGCTTTTGACCGTGAATTTGACCATTTGAAAAGCGCCCTCGTTCTTGTAGCTTTCATGCCAGGGGCGCGACGGGAAAACCCGCAGAGTGTGTTCGCCGTCGGCCACATTGCGAAGCTCGAACTCCTGATCCAGATTGTAATAGGCCTCATAGGGCTGATTGTCCAAAATGACGTGGATGTGATTGCCCATTCCGGTCGCCGGATCTTTGCCCGGTTTGTAGCCCTTCAGATCGCCGCCGAGTTCGAGTTTGACCTTGACGGTCGATCCTTCAATGGTGGCCCCGTCTTTGGGTTCGATGAATTTAAGGGTCGGTGCCGCCTGATCCTGCTCGCCGCGTGCCGCCATCATGTCCTTGATCTTCTGCGGTCTTTCGGTCTCGGTTAAATTCTGTTTGGCCGGAGATGCAGATTGATTGCCCGGAGCGTTGTTGCCGGGCTTTGCAGTTTCGCCGCAGGCCGAAAATAAAGCCAGTATTATGATCAGTATAAACAGTTTTGTGTGTTTCATAATTTCCTCATTCGGATTTCGGGTTTCGGATTGTGGATTGAGGTAAATCCCAGATCCGAAATCCAAAATCCCAAATCGCTCATTCTTCTTCGATTTTTTCGTAATCGAAGACATCTTTAAAATTCTTGACTATTTTATCTTCAACTTCGGCCAAAGTCAGTTCGCGCCCCAACAGTTGCTCCATCGAAGTCACCGGTTCGCCCTCGCAGGCGATGATCCAGTTGAAATAACTGAGGTCGGTATTGACGTTGAGCGCAAAACCGTGCGTCGTCACCCAACGCTTGATGTGAACGCCGATGGCCGCCACCTTGCCCTCATCGGTGTGAACGCCCGTCAGACCTTCGATCCGGAAAGCCTCGATGCCGAAATCATTCATCGTCCTGATCAGAACCTCCTCGAGCTCGCGGACATAACGATGAACGTCTTTTCGGCCGGCGGCCAGATTTATCACCGGATAACCGACGATCTGCCCGAGGCCGTGATAGGTAACCTTTCCGCCCCGGTTGGTCTGAAAAACCTGCGCATCGATCTTCTTCAAAACATCGGGCGTCGCCAAAACCCCGTCGCCCCCGAGAGCGCGACGTCCGAGCGTGAAAGTGTGCGGGTGTTCGAGCAGAAGCAAATAATCTCTGGCGCGCCGGTCGATAACCTTCGTTTCCAGTTCTTTCTGCAAAACCAATCCCGCATCGTAGGCGAAACGCCCCAGACGGCGAACTTCTAACAGTCTTTCCCGCATCTTTATTTAATGATAAGATTTTCCACAGGAATTTTCGAGTTGGGAAGAGAAAAGCAAAATGACAACCAAAAAAAATTTGATTAAATTGGCCCTGATCTCGGTGTGTTTTCTGGGTCTCACGTTATCGGTACCGGCGCAGAGAAAACGGAGCAGAACGGCAAGTCCGAAACCGACGCCGACGCCGACGGTTGTAAAAACCGACTTGAAATCGGGCGCCGAAAAGGTTTCGATTCAGATAAAAAACGTGACCAAATTTCTCTACATTTTGGGCGGGGTGGCCAAAGGCATTGAAAATATCGATAAGGAGATAAAAGCCGGAAAAGCCTCGCGTCAGATCGCCGATCAAAACGCCAATTTCAAAAAGGACGTCCTCCAGAGCATCCGAAATCTGCGGGCCGGATTGGTGGCTCTGGAAATCGAATTCCGAACCAAGCCGCAGTTGAGGCCTTTTCTTTTTCAGATTCAGGGAATATCCGACATCAGCGCCACGGCCGAAGATCAGGCCATCAGCGGCCAATTCAATGAATCGGGGAAAACCCTTCTCTTTGTGGTGGAAAAACTGGCCGATACGCTGGCCGCAATGCCTTGAGGACAAATGATCGTCCGGGGCGTTTTGAAAAGGAATTAATTTTCGGGTTTTTGAAATTCGACCGGCTTTTCTTCCGGACAAGCCTCGATCTCTTTTTTGGCGGCCGTTTCCATTTTACTTTCTTCGGGGGGAAGTCCCAGTTTTTCCCGGACGAATTTTTCGGCCTCCGGTTCGATCAGCTCGCCGTTGACGACGTAGGTTTTTTTGGTCAAAGTGTCGCCTTTTTTCTTCATTTCGGCCGGGAGTAAAAAGATGTTCCAGGGCGAACCCCAGTTGCGCGTGTCGCCCGTTTCCTGCCGGTATTCGTAATGGAGAGTGTCTTTCTTGGCATCCCTTGACTCAGATTCGTAAACTACCGGGAAGGTGATCTTTCTCGCCTCTAATTCGGTTTTCATCACCTCGACCGTATCGTACTCGCCGACGCCGATCACGCCCAAACCGCTCGCTTTATATTTCTCATAAAGCGTCTCGACAAACGGAGCCTCGTGCCGCCAGTTATGACACCACGGCGCAAAATAGACGACCAGCACCAGTTTTTTCCCCGCGGTGTATTCGCGCAAATTTATCTTCTCGTCGCCGGTCACGCTTTGATAGGTCCAGTCTTTGTATTTGATTTCCTTTTCCAGAATCGGAGCCTGCTCGTTCTGAGCGAAAGCCCCCGTCAAACCGACCAGCAAAATTGCCAATGCCAAAAATGCTTTCATCTTCATAAACTCCCTGTGATAAAAGACTAAACTTTCTGATGCCGAAACTCAAGAAAAAGAGGCACAGAGAAATTTTGAGCGTCAAAATCTGAGGCCTCTCCCGATCCGGTCGGATCGGGAGAGGCCTCAGATTTACCCGCCGCCTTTTGGCTATTGAAGAATTTCATCCATTATCTGGCTGGCTATCTCGGCCAGCTTTTCCACCGAACTCGGTTTGAGAACAATGTCCTTGACCCCGAGTTCGGCGGCGATGTCCGTATCTTGGGGCCGGATGTAACCGGTCGTCATAACGATCGGCACATCGGAGCGAATCTGTCGGATCTGACGAACCAGTTCCGCTCCGTCAATTCCCGGCATCGCCATATCGGTGATCACTATGTCGTATTCGCTCGGATTCCGGCGAAAAGCCTCGATCGCGTCTTTGGGATAAACAAATCCGGACACCTCGTAACCCAGCCGCTCCAGCATCCTCTCCGCCAGAAAGACCAGAGATTCTTCATCGTCAACATAAAGAATATGTCCGGTTTTTCCGGACTTCGGGCTGGCGGTCTGAACTGTCGTCGGTATGGTCGTATTGGGAGTCAGGACGGCCGGAAAATAGAGGTTGAACATTGTCCCCTTGCCCGGCTCGCTGTAAACCGTTACGGCTCCTTCGTGGCTTTTCATAATGCCGTGAACGACCGATAAACCGAGTCCGGTTCCCTCGCCCGCCGCCTTGGTAGTAAAAAACGGTTCGAAGATCCGGTCGCAGGTCTCCTTGTCCATGCCTTTTCCGGTGTCGCTGACCGAAAGCCGCAGATAATGTCCGGCGTTCAATCCGATCGACACGTTGGCTTCGTCGTTCTGCAAAATGACATCGGTCAAAGAAACCTTCAGTTGCCCGCCCGAAGGCATCGCATGAGCGGCATTTACGCCCAGATTCATCAGGATCTGATGAATCTGGGTTTCATCGGCGGAAACCGACGGAAGATCCCGCTCGATCTGTTGGGTTATTTCGATCTGGGTCGGAATGGTCGCCCGCAAAAATCTGAGCGATTCGTCAATGATCGATTCGAGCCTGACAGTTTTGCGCTGGGTCTCCTGATTGCGGCTGAAGGTCAGAATCTGCTGGATGATCCCCTGAGCGTGGCTGGCCGCTTTTTCCATTTCGGACAAACTGACCTGAGCCGGATTATCTTCCGACAGATCCATTCGGGCCAATTTCAGATTGCCCAGAATGGTCGCCAGAATGTTGTTGAAATCGTGTGCGATGCCGCCGGCCAACTGGCCGATGGCGGCCATCTTTTGCGCCTGGCGAAGACGGTTGGCCAACTTCTTTTGTTCGGTGATATCCCGGATCGAAGCCAGAAGAGCCGGCTTTTTGTTCCATTCCAGCTGAACAACGTGCATCTCGGTATTACGGGTTTCGCCATCCCGAAAAACCTCGATTTCCGAGATCTCGCCTTCCTTGACCGAAAAACCCAGCAGTTCGCCGATAAAATCCTCCTGTTTCTTCCCGAAGAGTTTGACGGCCGCCTGGTTAACGAACTGAACGACCCCCATTTCGTTTATGACGATGGCGGCGTCGGGATTGGCCTCGACCAGTTTTTGAAGATTGCTTTGCAGTTCGCGGGCCTGATGACGTTCGATCGAATAAAGTATGCTGCGCGCCAAAAGCCGCGTCCGGGGTTCGTTCTTGCCGATGAAATCCTGGGCTCCCTCGCGCAAAACCTGCGAGCGCAAACGATCATCGGTCAAACCCGATAAAACTATGTATGCGAGATCCGTCCGGACGCTTTGCAATCGTTTCAGAGTTTCGATCCCCCTGGAATCATCAACATTGAGATCAAGCAAAATGCCGTCAACGTTATTCTTTCCCAGCCTTTCCACCGCCTGATTGAGATTATTGGCTCGGGTCAGGACAAAATCATAACCGGGCACGTCTTCGAGACTTTCTTTGACCATCTCGGCGTCGCCATGATTATCCTCAAGTAAGAGCAAGTTGAAAGTAGTCCTGTCGTACATCTTTTTTGATCTCCGGTTCGAAATTTTCACGAGGGGTGAGAGGGATCGTATAATGCTGGAGGTAATTTATTATTTATATAGTGCATTTATTTAAATACGACCCCGGAAATTGTTCTTATTTTTCGAACATTCCTCCCAATCTCTCCCGCTCTTCGAAATAAGTGAAGGTCGGGGTTCCGGTCAGAATGCCGTGGACGCCGCGGAACGGCTCCTTGATATGCATGCCCTTGTTGTCGATCATATATTCGCGGATGTTCTTTTCGTGCCAGGTCCCGCGCATCTTGAGAACGGTCAGACCGCGACGCATCTCGCCCTGCATTTCGACGTAGCGAAGCAGGATGATGGTGTCGGTGATCGTGGAAATATGAGTTTCCGTGATTGATTCGCCGCCGAGCAGCATGGCCGTCGTGTTGGTAAACATCCCGGTGATCTCCTGGTGCTTGATGTGGCTGGTCAAGCCGATGACGAACTCGCGGAAGGACTTCACCGAAGAGACCCGTTCAAAAGCCGACATACTGTCAACCGCCACTCGGCTCGGTTGAAACTCCTGAATATCGCGGCGCATCTGCAACAGGTGGTCTTCGAGTCCCATTGTCTCCGGATACCGGCAGATTATCTTAAGCAGGCCATCGGCTTCGGCTTTTTCGAAATCGACTCCCCACGAAGCCGCGTTGCGGGTCAGCTGTTCGCGACTCTCTTCGGCGCCGAACAGGATCGCCTTTTCGCCGGCATCGATGGCGGCCTTGATATATTCGGTAACGGTCAGGGTCTTTCCGGTTCCGGTCGCGCCGCTGACAAGAATGATCGAGTCGCGGTACATACCGCCGCTGCACATTTTGTCGAGTTCGGCGACGCCCGAAGAAACGCGGATGCCGGACGATTTTTGCTGTAACTCAATGGCCGACAGCGGAATGATCGTCACCCCGGTTTCGGAATCGATGGTAAAAGGGTATTCGCCCTTCTGATGCGTCGTTCCGCGGAATTTAAGGATCTCGATGGTCCGCCGCCGTTTTTCCTGTTCGATCCGGTTGCGCAATAAAATGACGTTGTCGGCGACGAATTCTTCTACGCCGAAACGTCCGATCGGACCCTCTTCATCGATCCTCTCCATGGTGATCAGAGTTGTCACGCCGAGGCGACGCAACCCGGCGTGAATCCGGTGCAATTCGCGCCTGACCACATTGGAGTCGGAAAACTGCGGGAACAAAGCTCCGAGCGTATCGAGGATAACCCGTTTCGCTTTGACCTTGCGGATGGCGCTTTCGATCCGGGCAAGCAACGCCGACAAATCAAAGGCCCCTGCTTCGATCGTTTCCTGTCCCGGTTCTGGTGTCGCGTCGACGACGGCGATCTTGTCCTCATCCATCAGTTTTCTGACTTCCCAACCGAAAGAACGAACGTTCTGAATCAGATCTTCGGGAGATTCCTCAAAGGTGACAAAGACACCGTTTTGATCGAAATTGGTCACTCCCGTAACGAGAAATTGAAGAGCCAGAACGGTTTTGCCGCTTCCGGAGGTGCCGGAAATAAGCGTACTTCGTCCTTCCGGAACGCCTCCGTTGGCAATTTGGTCAAAACCTAAAATGCCGGTTTCAAGTTTACTAAGCACAGTATCGTTGTTCGTATGCATTTTCTTTCTACTCCTAATTTTCTATTTTGTCAGGGGCGTCCCGGTCGGTAACAGATCCAGACCGAGCAAGACCTTTTCACGGTCGCTCAGGTCTCCGATAATTTTTCTTACGGGTTCAGGAAGTTTTTTCACCAACGTCGGCGTGGCAATGATCTTTTCACTTTCGGCGAGTCCGGGACGCTCAAGCACATCGATGACCTCGATCTCATAATCGCCTTGAATCTCTGATTCACAAATGTATTTGAGATTCTCAATGGCTCTCATTGAATGAGATGTGTGCCCTGTGACGTATAAACGTAACTTGTATTTCATAATTTTTACCTCTTTCAGATAAAGCGTCGCCGGTTGCCTACGCGATAGTAATCAACCAACAATCCCATCATCTCCAATGCCAGCAATCTACCTTCTACCGCCAGCGATTTGGCTCTTTCTGCCTCTCTTCCGCAAATTGCTTCGTCAAGCGCGGCGACATGAACATCCAGTAAATCTCTGGGTCCGCCTCCCGCGTCCCCCAGTTTGGTAACAAGAGCTTCCATTTGATCGAGCGGTTTGCTCTTTCTTACAACTAACTGGTCGAGATAAAGTATGAGCAAATCGATGTAATTGCCGACCAGATCCTGAAAGACTTCCGAATATCTTTCCCGCACAGCGCCGGTGCCGGAAAGAGCGGCGGTGATCGTTGTGTCGGCGGCGGACGAAGAAAGCGCCCGGTACTGATCGAGAGTCCTCTGAAGATCCTGAACCTGCGCCTCACGGGAACGCGATATGGCGTAGCCGATGGAACGCCGGAGCGCCACCGGTTGCAAATCAATTTTGAGAAGGTAATCCTGCGCTCCGGCGTCGATGCACGAAAGCGCCAGTTTTTCGTCTTCAACTCCGGTAACGATAACTATCGGAGTCTCGCTGGCTACCGTCCGGATTGATTTGATCACATCTACTCCGCTGCCATCGGGCAATCGAAGGTCAAGCAAAACCACATCCACCAATCCCTCGCTCAGTTTTTTCACGGCGTCCCTCAGGCTTTTGGAGCGAACGATCTGAAAGTTTTCCGGGCTGACTTGATCGAGCATCTCTCCGATCAGATGGGCATCCGAATTATTGTCCTCAACTAGTAAAAGAATATTTGTTTTTATCTCCACCGTACTCATAACAAATTATTTCTTTATCGCCTATCTTTCGCCCGTGGCGAAAGTCCGATAACCGGTTCGAAACAACGCGCTTAAATAGTGTCGCCTCCAACAATAACGGGCAGTGTGAAAAAAAACTTTGTGCCTTTATCCAACTCAGATTCGAACCAGATTTTTCCGCCATGCCGCTCTACGATCTTTTTGGCAGTGGCCAGGCCAATGCCGTTTCCGCCGTACTTGTCGCGGTCGTGTAATCTCTGAAAAATTTGAAAAACAAGCCCGGCCTGCTCCTTCATAATTCCTATTCCGTTGTCTTCTACCGAGAAGATACATTCATCTTTCTTTTCTTCGGAATTGATGTTGATCACCGTTTGGCGATCGGACCGGAATTTAAGCGCATTACTGATCAAGTTTTGAAATACCTGACCGAGTTGGGTTTCATCGGCTTTGACAAAAGGCATCTCGCCGCAATTGATCTCGGCACCGATCTTCTCGACGGTCGATCGGTGCCCCTTGATAACCCGTTCGATAACCGCTCCCGAATCGACCGTTTTTAGTTCTTCGCCATGCTTTTCGAGCAAAGAATAGTTCAGCAGATCCTGAACCAGTTGATGCATCCGTTTGGCTCCGTCAACCGCGAAGTCGATGTACATATCGGCTTTTTCGTCGAGCCGTCCGCGGTATCTTTCAGCCAGTAGTTCCGTAAAACGGGCGACGGTGCGCAAAGGCTCCTGCAGATCGTGCGAAGCGATATAAGCGAATTGTTCGAGATCGGCATTTGAGCGCTTTAGTTCGCGTGCCTGTTTTCCCAAAGTCAGTTCCATCACCTTGTGACCGGTTATATCGTAGCGGACGGCGATGTATTGCCGGGGTTTTCCGCTTTCGTCAAGAAACGGCACAATGGTCGTATCGACCCAGTAGATCGAACCGTCCTTGGCCCGGTTGCGAATCTCTCCGTGCCAGACCTTTCCGCTCGCGATGGTTTGCCAAAGCTGACGGAAAAACTCTTTCGGATGATAGCCCGAATTGATGATCCGGTGATCTTGTCCGAGCAGTTCTTGGCGCGAGTATTTAGAAATCTCGCAAAACTTTTCGTTGACGTAAATTATGCGTCCGCTCTTGTCGGTGATGGCCACGATGGCCGAAGCCTCCAGAGCGAACTTGAAATTCTTTAACTGATTTAAAAACTCCTGAATCTCGTTTTCGAGAGTTTTTCTGGTAGTTTCGTCATGGGTAATGGCAAAGCCGCCAAGGATCTTTCCCGACGAAGAGATGACCGGCGAGACGGTCAGAGTAACCGGGATGAAATCTCCTTTTTTGTTGACCCGGACGGTTTCCAGTTTTTCTACCTTTTCGCCCCGGCTGAGACTCTCCAATATTTCTCCAACCTCTTCGCGCCGGTCATCGGGAACGAAAATGCTGATGTGTTTTCCGATGACATCCTGGGCCGAATATCCGTAAAGCCGTTCGGCCGCGGGATTCATTCCGGTGATTATTCCATCGAGCGTTTTGGTCAGGATAGCATCGTGAGAGGCATCAATTATGGCGCTCAAGAGTCTTTCCCGTTCGCCCGGAAATTCATCTCCGGTCAAATCCCTTTTTTCATTTTCATCGTTTATCATCAGCATCTTGACAATCCGTACTGCTTCTTCCCAACTGCCAAATTCCCCATTAAATCTTCGCCCCTTGTTCCGTCATCTTTGAGAATGACAACAATAGGGTATGCCGTTTGAAAATAGTTGTATATCCCTTAAACCGTTATTGTTTCGTGGGAAAAATTTTATCTTTTTTGTAGGGTATTTTGATATAAAGAGTGTCGCCGATTTCACCACGAAAGACGGGTTGGGAGCGTAGTTTCTTGTGCGAGATCACCGAAGCTAAATCTCTGCTTCACCGGAGAAAAAAATTACAAAGATCGGGGGCAAAATTGTCCGGCCAATGTGTTCGCTCGTAAAAAAATCACAACCCGCCCTCGGCAAGTTGAAGAACCACCTGTCTTATTTTTTCGAATTCAGTGGCTTTGTCGAGAAAAACGTCGGCTCCGTAAAGTTTACATTTTTCCTGAAAAGGAAGTCCGGAATGATTCGTGAGAACAATTACTTTTGGCGTAAACCCTTTGGTTTCACCGTTAGAAGACTGCTTGACCAAGCGAAGCAAATCCAGTCCGTTTCCGTCCTCCAATTGTAAATCGAGCGTAATGATATGAGGTTTATGCTGATCGATCAGATCCCGAGCCTCCGAGACTCGACCGGTCGTTCCGATCACCCTGATGCCGTTCGAGTCGGCTGTCAGCATTTCAATCAGGTGCTGACGAATTTTCGGCGAGTCATCCACGATTAAAATTTTTGTAAAACCATTTTCCAACATTCGCCCTCCTTATTAGGGGAGACCTCATTTAAATTCAAATGTAATGTTAAGAAATGAATCTGGGCCTTGAAAATCGGGGAGCAGACTAATAATTTGTGGCGGAAACCACTTTTAAAATGTAGGGGATTTTACTACAAGCCCCGACTGAGATCTGTTTCCTGTTTTTTCTGAGTTATTGATTGATAAAAACCGGCCCGGTTTCATTTATGAGGGAAAAGATTCATCGATCGGATTCGGGGGGTTCTTCTTCGACATAAGGAATGTCAGCGCTGACCAATCCGGCCCCGATGCAGTAGCGGATGAGTTCGGCGTCCCGCTTCAAATTCATTTTTTCTTTAACGCGCGACCGATAAGTGTCAACCGTATTTTCGCTGATTCCGAGATCGGCGGCGATCTCCCTGACGGTCTTTCCCTCGCCGATTTTGACCAGCACCTCGAACTCCCGCCCCGAAAGCCCGGTGTGATCGGCACCCTTCGGACTGAAGATCAACTCATCCCTGTGTTCTTCGCTGATGTAATGACCGCCGGACAAAACCGAGTTGATAGCTTCGATCAGATCCTCTTCGGATTTATCCTTGGAAATATAGCCGGAGGCACCGTCTTTCAAAGATCGACGGACGAATTCGATGCCGGTGTGAAGACTGAAGATCAGAACCGGAAGATTCGGGTAATAATGTTTTATGTCTTTGAGAACTTCCAGTCCGCTCTTTCCGCCGAGCGAAATATCAAGCACCACCAGATCCCACTTCTCTTCGCGCAACAGACGGAACATTTCGCGACTTTCCCGGGCGCTTCCGACGATCGCACCGTCGCCCAGTTTTTGAGCGATGTTTTCCAGACCTATTGAGATGATTCCGTGATCGTCAACACTTAAAATCCTCTTCATAAAAAAATTTACTCCCTCGCTGTTTTCGTTCCCCGGTCAATATCGCAGGAATGATCAGTCTGCTCCCCCGTTATTCTTTTGTAAAGGAATCAAGACGCTCACCGTTGTTCCCATTCCGGTTATTCCGCTGATCTTTACCTTCCCGTTGACTCTCGAAACGCGTTCCCGCATCCCGAGCAAACCCAGCGAATCGGCCGCGTTCCTTTCCGTGTTCGTAATGCCCCGTCCGTTATCCATTACCTTGAGGATAAATTTCCCATCTTCTTCCATCACCCGAACGGTTATTTCGGTCGCCTCGGCGTGACGAAAGACGTTCCTTAAGGCCTCCTGAAACACCCGGAAAACGGCGGTCGCCTGTTCGCTGGTAACCGAAGAATCCTCAACGTAAAAATCAAATCGGCATTCGATCTTGGTCCGTTCGCAGAATCTTTGGCCCTCGCTTTTTAAGGCCGGAACCAAACCGAGAAAATCCAGTTCGGCCGGATGAAGTTCCGACGAGATCCGCTTGGCCGTATTGAGCGTGGCGGTCATCATATCCTCCATCTCGCCCAGTTTCTCTCTGACCAGACCGATGACCGGTTCGTGAGATTTGTCTTTGAGCAATTGCCGCAGGGTCTCGACATTGTGTTTCAATCCGACCAGATCTCCCCCGATCAGATCGTGAACGTCAGCCGCAATTCGCTTGCTTTCCTCTTCAATTGCCTGGTTGATCCGGGCCGAAAGACTGCGCAATTGTTCCCGCGAAGTGACCAACTCCTGCTCGGCTCGCTTTAGTTCAGTGATGTCGCGAACCGAGGAAAGAAGGCACAACTGAGCGTCCAGTTCTATTTTTTCCATCGAAACCAGAGTGTTTCGGGTCTCACCTTTTTTATTCCGGATATCGAGTTCAAAATCGCGGACAACCCCCTGCTCCTCCAGCAGGTCGATAAGCCTTTTACGATCTTCCGGATCCGAAAACAGGTTCAAGGCCAGCGAACTCCGATTGATCAATTCTTCGGCCCGGTAACCGTATAATTCGGACCATTTCTCATTGACATCAATGATCGTACCATCGCTCAAACGACTGATGACGATCGCATCCGGGCTCGACCGAAAGGCTTTTGAAAAACGCTCCTCGCTCTTTTTAAGGGCATCTTCGGCCAATTTCCGCTCGGTTATATCGACAATGGTTCCGAGAATCAACATTCCTTCTCCGGTCTCAAGCGGGTTTAAACCAATCTCGATCGGAAATTCGCTTCCGTTCCTTTTGACCCCGAACAGATCTCTTCCCTGACCCATTCGGCGAGCCGCCGGAGCGGAACTGTATTCCCGGCGAAATGCGGGGTGCGCTTTGCGAAACCGCTCAGGAACCAGGGTTTCGATCGGCGCCCCGATAAGTTTTTCCTTTTCGTAGCCAAACATCCTTTCGGTCTCTTTATTGACCAGTACGATCTCGCCCTCGCCGTTAACCATTACGACTCCGCTGGGAGAGGAATCGACCGCCAGACGAAACTTTTCTTCGGCCCGCTTTTGCCCGGTGATGTCGCGGGCGATGGTCGAAGCGCCGAGAATTTTTCCGGTTGGCGATTTGACCGGAGAGATCGTCAGGGAAACATCGATCCGCTTTCCGTTCTTGTCGGCCCGCACGGTCTCGAAATTTTCAATGTGTTTGCCCAAACATATTTTTTCCAGAATCTCTTCCAACTCTTCTTTTTTTTCGGGCGGAACTATTATTTTTATATTTTTACCGATGGCCTCCTCGGAAGTGTAACCGTAAAGGTCCTCGGCGGCCTGATTCCACCCGGTGATCGTACCATCAAGAGTTTTGGTCAAAATGGCGTCGTTCGAAAATCTGACCACGGCACCGTAAAGCCGATCCCTTTCGGCATATCTGTCCTTTTCCTTTTCGATCCGGCGGCGCTCTTCGATCTCTCTTTGGAGGGCCTCGGTCTTTTTTCTGACCTCGCCGCCCATCTTTTCAAAGGCAGCGGCCAGAACTCCGATCTCGCCTCCTTTTCCGGTCGGCACATCGATCGTCTCGGTTCCGGTAAAAGCGGAGACCGCCCCGGTCATCTTCACAAGCGGTTTGGTCAGCGAGCGAGCCAACAAAAACGCCAACAAAGCGGCCGACAGAACCGCAATTATTCCGCCGATCAACATCGAACGGCGGATGGCGTAGGTCGCCGCGTACAATTCTTCCGGCGGCATCGTTTCGATCAAAACAACTTTGACCTCATCGGCCAGACGATTGGGAATCAAAGCGGCTCCGAAACTCCCCAACCGCGGATCATCGAAGACTTTAGCCACCGATTGACCGGAAGACAAAATCCCTTCGAACCCGGGAAACTCGTCTCGGACATTGACGGGCCGCCCCAAATCGAAGCCGAATTCCCGCGACGAATCGGGATGAACCAGATAATCGCCCCGTTCGTTGACCAGATAAATCTGCCCGTTTCCGCTTAATGAATGTTTAATGGCGGTGAAAGCCGGCCGCATATCGATGTTGATGATAATGATCCCGAACGTTTTGCCGTCGGGAGTCATAACCGGAGTTGCCGCCCTCAAAACCGGCAAATAAGGCTTTTCGACAACACCGTTTTCCTGATTGAGTTCGATCGGCGAAAAGTAAACTTTATCGGCGGAAAGCCTGATCGCCTCGCGAAAATAGTCTCGATCGCCTTTGCGCTGCAAGTCCTCTTCGGGCACGACCCGGATGGCGCCGTTTATCCCGGACCGGTCAACCCTGATGATTTCCCGCCCGCCGTCCGCCACGCCGATCAGACGATATTGAACGTAATGGGTCTTGGCCTCCAGCTGAGCCACCAGATTTTGAGTCAGGACCTTTCGCCAGTTGGCTTCGCCCGCCCGGTCGCCCGCCGCTCCCGCCCGGGCGATTTCCCTGACGGCAAAATCATCCGCCATGGCGAGGACATCCACCCGGCTCTCGCGAACGTAATTGTCCAAACCGGAGGCCAGATTTTGGGCGTGATACTCAAGCTTGTTAAGTTCCTTCGGAATAAGGGCGGCGGCTAAGTTGACGTACATCAACACTCCGGTGACTACGACAGCCAGCAAAACTAATGCAATCGTGGCTAATATCATTCGGGTGGAGAGTCTCATAAGCTCATTCGTCCAGCGACCTAAGCAAAATCGGCATCCCTCCGGAATCTTCTTTCAATGCTTTTAAGACTTGTCAGAACTTATTTAGCATTTGGCAAGATGGGAAATGTCAATTTGGGAAATAATGATCTTCGGCATTCAATGATTTTGGGAATCCTTAAAAATCCACAAAACCAGAGCTTCGACCAGTAAGTAAATAAAGGTTTTGAAAAATCCGCCTCGGCGCCCCCGAATGGGCTCGGGGTGAAAAAAGCGTCACGCCAGATGGCCAAAGGGAGCGGAGTGAAGAAATTATCTAATCATCAAAAGACTGCTAAACTTTTGACCAACCCCGAACGCCAAATTCGCGGCCAATCACCTGAATCAAATCAAAAAACGACAATTAGGTCAAGTTAGCAATTTCTTTCGCTTGATTATATCACGTCAGGGTTTCACTTTGCCCAAAATAAGATTCGAATTTCTCGACAAACCGGGTAAACCGGAAATGATTTTGATTCCCAATTAAAACGCGGAACTTTTTTGCCGCCGATTTTAATCGCAACTGCAATCGCAAACGTCGCAACAACCGTCGCCGCAACAACAATCACAGCCGTCACAACAATCTATCCCGTCGCAACAACAATTACAATCACAACAATCTATCCCGTCGCCGCAACAGTCACAACAATCGCACCAATCCCCCGTATCGCCCGTCTGTTTTTTCCGGCGGCGGTTGATGGCCACCATTTGAAGAGGCGCCCAGGTCAGCAACGAACCGAGAAACATCAGGTTGAAACCGAGGTCGAAACACTCCCGCGCCGAACGGGCTCCCCGGGTCTCGGCCGGAGCGGCCAGGGCGAAAAGGAAAATGAAGGCGAAAACGAAAGGCGTCTGCCACGAATGATTCTGCGCCAGCCGTCGCGCAGTCCCGGACGCCGCGCGCCATTTTTCGGCTCGGGTCAATCGGGGTGTGCGGACTTTTTTCGGTTTCAGGACGGGCAGTTCGATCCCGAGTTTCTTTCGCAGATTTTCCGACAAACGGGAAGCGAAAATCTGCTTTTGCCTTTCTTCGAGCGGAAGTTCCCTGATCCGTTCGATGACCTCGTCCTCCAGTTCCCGCAAAATGCTGACTGCCCGGCGTTTTGTCCCGGCCGACATTTTCTTTTCGCTCACACCGGATCCGGCCCGAAAAGCGTTGAATTCTCTTTTTTGCGCGTCTTTTTCGAAATCCTCGAAGGCGTCGAGCAGATAGATCAGTTTTCCGAAAGCGTAACCGATTTCGGCCGCAGTTCTTTCAAGCTCGCGGCGGCCGATCAACCGGACGCCACGACCGAAAAAAATGGCGGTCGTCCGCGCCGTCGGACGGGCCAATTCCCGCAAATGCTTTTCGGTATCGGTTCCCGGAAAAAACGGTGCGGCCTCGATCTCTTCCTGCGTGGATAAAATCCCTTCGATGCGTTCGAGGGGAAAATTCCACCTTCTCAATTTTCGGGCGGCCCTTTGAAAATCTTCGGAAAAGATCCGGTTGGCAAAACCGAAACGTTTTTTACCGGAATCTTTCAGATGATCGGCGAGTTTGAATCTCACCAGGATCAGGTTGACGGTAGCGGCGAATTCGAGCGGCAGGGGAATCTCATCCGGCGGGAGGTTGAGGCAATTGTAGGATTGAAACGAATCCGGCCAGCGCCGGACGTCGGAGCGACTCAACGCGGTCAGGATCTCGGCCAGAAAAACCGTGTCGTGATTGAGCAAAAGGCGCGACCTCTGGCCGTAAAGACTTCCGATCGCCTTGCAGGTCCCGCAATAATTGAGGCGACGAAAATGTTTCTCCTCCGCCGACATTCCGCATTTTTTGGCGCGCATTAAACCGAACATGGACGAAATCTCCCTTTAAATGTCGGTGATGGGTGATAAGTGATGGGTGATGGGAAAAGAAAAAAAGTCCCATCACCTATCACCCATCACTTACCACTGAAAAATAAGATCGTAAATGCCCTTAAAGAACAGACCCAGTATAAAGAGACTTAGGAGAATCGAACCGACCAAAATGCCGATCAGAAGCAAGATGATAAATATGACAAACAGCCAATCGCCCAGAGTGCCTTCTCCGCGCCCTTTGCCCCGTTCGCGGATCAGATCCATGTTCTTCTTGTTGGCCTTCCAGAAAAAATCGAAGGCGTCGCCGATAAAAGGGATCGTTCCGACCAGATAATCGAGGCCGATGTTAAAGGCCATCCGAACCAAAGTGATCTTCGGAACCCCGTACCGCACTCCGGCCACCAAAATGTAAAACGAAAGCAGGGAAGTGGTAATATCGCCGACGTTCGGGATCAGACCGATCAGCGCATCGAGACCGAAACGCCAGCCGATGCCGGGAATCCGAAAAAGACCGTCCAGATAAAACGAGATCGTTTCCAGACTTTCCTCGACCTCGATCTGTCGCCGCTCCCTTCGCTTCACCTCACGATCCGAAAGGCTCTGAAGCGATGCCTGTAATTTTTCGCTGTTTTCCATTTTAATAATTGGTTATCGGCTAATTGTTAATCCCACAAAAAGCTTTTTTTATTAACCGTCAGTTATCTTACCTTTTAACCTGCCGATCGCTTTTAGCACCTGATCCCGGTTTTTGGCCGCTTTGATCCATTTCGGCAAACGACTTAAAAACGAATTTCCGCCCTTTTTGGTTCGCTCGCGCAACTTGGCGGAAACGTAATCTTCGATCAGTTCGAGATGTTCCCGATTATAAGCCCAGAGCGTTTCGCCGCCACAGGGAACCGCAAGCCACAAAGGAAGGCGAAAATACCAGTCAAAGTTTCCGCCGACCGAGATCTGCCGTCCGTTCCAGTTTTTCCGGCAAACGCATTTCGAACAAATCAGCCGGCGCGGCGCGAAAAGTTTGTCGTTAAATTTTTCCCAATCAATTTCGACCGGAACGACTCTGGCCAGCGCGCCGCATTTCGGGCAAACGACCAGAAACTCGTCGTAAAATTCGTAAATTCTGACTCCTTCGTCGAGAAACCTCTCGCCTTTGGAAACGCTTTCGGTCATTTCATTTCAACCAGACAGGCTGCGTGTCCCAAAACCCTGTCGCCATCTTTCAGGCTCGAAGGCGTCGGACGCCAGCCGTTCTTCAAACGATTTTGCAAAAGCCGGTCGGCATCGGGCCGATCCTTCCAGACGGCAACTGCCGCCACGGCCCCGAGTCAGGTCGTGTCGAAAACCAGAAACAGATCTTTGTAAGGAGCGATGACATCGTGCGTAAACTCATCCTGCGTTACGACCTCGGCGACGATCTGCGGCAAAAAAACCCCTTCCGAAGCCGAACCCGCCCAGACCAAGACTTTTCCCAAAGTATTATGTTTCGCCAATTCTCGCTCAAGTTCGGCGAATTCATCTTCGGGCATTTCGGCTAAGTTCGTGAATTCCATTTTTAGTCAGGTGATAGGTGATGGATGATGGGATTTTTTTTCTTTTTCCCATCACCCATCACCCATCACCCATCACTTTCTTCTCATCACCCATCACTTCTTACCGCCCTCAACGATCTCCACTTTCAAAATCCTGTCTCCGCGGACTAAATTATCCACGATCCTCATGTCCGATTCGTTCATTTTTCCGAACACGGTGTAGCCGCCGTCGAGGTGCGGTTGCGGGGAATGCGTAACGAACCATTGCGATCCGCCCGTGTCTTTCCCTGAAAGGGCCATTCCGACCGCCGCCCGATCGTAGGGAACGGTGTTGATCTCGCAACGGATCTGCCAGCCCGGACCGCCGTTCCCGTCGCCGCGCGGGTCGCCGTCCTGCACGACGAAATTCGGCACGACGCGGTGGATCAAGACGCCGTTGAAATATCCCGACCTGGCCAGTTTGATGAAATTATCGACGGTCAAAGGCGCGTCTTCCGGCAAAAGCTCGATCGTCAAATCGCCTTTTTCGGTCGTCAAAACGGCCCGGACGGTCCCGTTTCGACGCGAAACGGCGCGGCGGTAATCGGCTTCGGAATTGAGGATCTGCCCGAGTTTCGTGCCGGTTTTCGGGTCATACGGTTTAACCGGGCCGACCTGTTTTTCGAGATCGGGAAAATCTTTGACGAGATCGTTCTGTTTGATCAGATCGGCGGCCTGACGGCGAACCAGATAATCCGGCGCATCGAGGGCGAGTTTGAGCGATTCGACCGATTCCTGCTTGTCCAGTTTGACAAGAGCGGAAAGAATCGCCAGTTGCGCGTCGTCGTAATCTTTATCGGTTTTCAAAGCGCTCGCAAACGCCGTTTTTAACGCTTCGACGTTTTCTTTGCTGGCGGGTTGATCGCCCAAAAGTCCGGCGGCCGTCGTGCGGATGAACAGATCTTTTTGCTCCAGATGTTGACGCAAAACCTGCGACAGATCATCGGGTTTGAATTTGGCGTAAGCGTTCAATAAATCGGGAATGGCCTTGTTGAAATCGGAATCTTTCTGATCGAATATTTTAGAAATTCCTACAAGGCTGCTTAGATAAAGATCCAATCTCTGTCTATCTTTGGGGTTTTTTGAATCGGGCGAAATGGAATCGGGAATTTCCCCGACCCCCTGAAAATGGCCGCTCAATGCCTTCCATTTTGATTCCTGGGGCATTTTTGAAAAATTATCTATAAACCGTTTGTCGAGAAAAGAGTCCTTTTTGATTCTGACCAGAGCGACCGAAATTTCGGGCGATTGAAAACCGTCGGACAGATTAAATTCGTTCAGAAGTTTGAGCGCTTTTTCATCATCCGAATTGGGCAAAATCCGGCCCAAAGCCGAGGCGATCTCCAATAATTCATTCTTTTCGACCGGATTGGCGAACTTCGATTTACGGTAAGCTGTCAGAAGTTTTTCGCCGCTTTCCAGCAGTTTGCCGGCCGCTTTCGCATCCTTCAGTCCGCCGAGCGAGCGGATCGCGTTGACCCGAACGCGCAAGTCAGGGTCGGTCGTCGCGGCCGTTATCAAAAGATCGAGCGAATCCTTGTCTTCGGCCGCACCGAGGGCGCGGGCGGCGTTGGCCCGGGCCACCGGATCATCGTCCGTCAAAAGCATCGCGCGAAGTTTTTCGTTGGCGTTTTTGGCTCTCAAACGGGCCAGAGTGTTGGCCGCGTCGGCCCGGATGCGGGCGTCGAGATTGGTCAGGAATTTGGCCACGACCTCCGCCCCTTCTTCCGGTCTGGCCCGGAGAACCGCCGTGATCCCGAGCAGGATGATGTCTTTATCCTGTTGCTTCGAGGCGCGGCCCGCTTCGTATTCAAGACGGTCGAGGATGGCTTCGCCGAGTTCCTTCGACTTTTCCTCTTTCGGGTTGGCGGCGGCGATCTTTCCGGCCGCCTCAACCGCCCGTCCGACGGTTTTATAATGGGTTTTTACATCTTTCAGAGCCGTCAAAACGGCGTCCGCGCCCTTGATCGATTCGATCTCGCCGAGAGCAAAAGCCGCCATTTCGGTCACCTGCGGATCGCCCAGACCGATCAGAATTTTGCCCAGTTCGGGAATCGCCCGCTCGTCGCCGATCCTCCCGGCGGCCAAAGCGGCGCGGGCGCGAACCGCCGCGTTCTTGTCTTTCAAAAGATCTTCGAGCGTTTTATCAAACCGCCGTTCGTCTTCGGCTTTGGAGATTTTCACCAAAGTATTGACCGGAACTTTTTGCGCCGGAGCCGGAATTGAGAAACTGAAAAGAAGAGCGAGACAAATGATTAAAGAGTTTTTCATCGATCGTTACCTTGTAATTTTATTTTTAAATGGATTTTACCGAGATTGGGTAAATTTTACCAAATTAAATTTTTGATGCTGGCATACAGTTATTTTGAGAAACTTAAGTATTTTCTTCAAGATTTATCGTTTTGTGCTTATAATTGATTCCACATTCATTCTTAGAATCCGAAGGAAATTCTCAAATGCTGAAAAAGATACTGTTTATTTCGTTTCTTACTTTGTTCTTTTTGCCGACTCTGATATCGGCACAGAATAAATCAAAATCGTCGGACGAAAAAGGTACATCCGCGGACTCTCCCATTGAGATCAAAGCCAACGTTCTGGTTTTGGATGCAGAAGGGAGGGTCGCCGATGATATTAATCAAAATGATATTAAAATTTTTGAAGACGGGGTGGAACAAAAAATCACATATTTCGCCAAAAAAGAACCCGTTACCAATCTTGGCCTTTTGATCGATAATACAGGTTCGATGCGTTTCCAGCTGGAAAAAATCCTGGAAACATCCTCCAAGATTGTCAATAATCTGGGAGAAAATGATGAGGCTTTTATAGTCCGCTTTGTTAATACGGAAAAAACTCGAATCTTTTTGGATTGGACTTCCAGTAAACCTCTTCTCAATCGGGCGATCAGCAACATGTACGTCGAAGGAGGAATTTCGGCGATAACTGATGCCATAAACCTCGGTTGGATGAAAATCACTCAACGCGAAAAGGAAAACGACCGGCAAAAATACGCCTTGGTTTTGATCAGCGATTGTGAAGAAAGAAACAGCGTTTCCGATCTCTCACAAATTTTGTTCAAAATGAAAAATACCGACATTCAAATCCACGTGATCGCTTTGACCGAGGAACTGAATTTAGAATCGATGGTAAGGGGTATTGGAAAGCCCAAGGACAAGAAAAAAGGAACCCCGAAAGAAAATGCCGAGGCTTTCGCCGCCTATCTGGCTTTTCAAACCGGCGGCAGGGCGTTTATTCTGGATAAAAAAAGTAAGATGTCGGTTGATGATATTGTCAAAAATCTGACCGACGAACTTCGTTCGCAAATCGTGATCAAATACGTTTCGACAAATCCGAATCGCGGCAACCGCGAACGAAAGTTAACCGTGCAGATCGCCGATGACGAGAACGGCCGAAAACGCCGGGGCGTCATCCGCGAAAATTTTATCGTTCCCAAAGAGTAAAAAAGATTCCAAATGCTGAAAAAAACACTAATCATCCTGCTGGTTTTCATATTCACTTTCACGACATTAAACGCTCCGGCGCAAACCAAACAAAACATAAACCTCCTGCTTTATAACGGCAGGGTTTTTTCGGCCGATGAAAAGGGCACGGTTCACGAAGCGGTGGCGGTTGACGGCGAAAAGATCGTGGCGGTCGGGTCTTCCCGGGAACTGCAATCGAAATACAGGGCGGCAAAGGAAATAGATCTTCAGGGCAAACTGGTTACGCCCGGTTTCAACGACGCGCACATTCATTTCGTCGGCGTCGGCATGGCTTTGCTGAACGTCGATCTGACCGGGTCAAAGACTCTGGAAGAAGCCCGCCGGCGGATCGCGGCCAAGGTCAGGGAATTACCGAAAGGCGCCTGGATTCTGGGACGCGGCTGGGATCACACGCTTTGGAACAACCGTCTGCCGACCCGTCAGGATCTGGATGACATCACGCCCGACAATCCGGTTTTTGTCCAGAGAGTTGACGGGCATCTGTCGTGGTCGAATTCGCTCGCCTTCAAACTGGCGAAAGTTACCAAAGACACCCGAGCGCCCGAAGGCGGCGAGATCGTCCGCGACGAAGCGGGCGAACCGGCCGGGGTTTTGAAAGAAACGGCGCAGGCTTTGATCAATCGGGTCGTTCCCGATCCGAGCGACGAAACCGTTCTCAAAGGCCTCGAACTGGCGCTCGATGAGGCCCGGCGTTACGGTTTGACCAGCGTTCAGGGCGGAGCGGATTATGACACCATACCGCTTTACAGCCGCCTTTTGCGGGAAAATAAACTGACCGCCCGGGTCGCCGTCTGGCAGAGTTTCGATCTGCCGGTCGCGACGCTTTTGAAACAGCGCGAGGATTTCAAGGCTCTCAAACTCGATCCGGCGCGGCTCAAACTGGGGATCTTAAAGGGCTATATGGACGGCACGCTCGGATCGCGAACGGCGGCGATGCTGGCTCCTTTCTCCGATGATCCGGCCAACAGCGGAATTCCGCGCCGCCCACCCGAGGAGATGATCGATATGATCGTCGAACGCGACGCGGCCGGTTTCCAGATCGGCCTTCATGCCATCGGCGACAAAGCCAACCGGATCGCCCTGGACGGGTTTGAAAAAGCCAAACGAGAGGGGATCTCAAAGGCGGAAAAAATGGTTCCTTCACAGTCGGCATCGCGCAACGACAAAAATCACCGCTGGTATTATCATTACATTTCGGCCCGGCGAAACCTCATAAACGAGCAAAATCGCCGACCGCGCCACCGGATCGAACACGCTCAGGTCGTCGCGCCATCAGATTTCAGGCGTTTTGCCGACCTCGGCGTGGTCGCTTCGATGCAGCCGACTCACGCCATTTCCGACAAACGCTGGGCGCCGGACCGCTTGGGCGAATATCGGACATTGGGCGCTTACGCCTGGCACAGCTTCGAATCTTACGGCGTTCACGTCGCTTTCGGCACCGATTCTCCGGTCGAGCCCTTGAACACGTATCTGACGCTTTACGCCGCCGTAACGCGTCAGGACAGGGAAGGCAACCCGCCCGGAGGCTGGGAACCGCAGGAAAAACTCCCGATCGAAAAAGCCATCCGCGATTACACCTATGAATCGGCCTACGCCGAATTCGCCGAAGACGAAAAAGGCACCATCGAGCCGGGAAAATACGCCGATCTGGTCGTTCATTCCAAAGATCTGCTGACGATCGACCCGAAGGAAATTTTGACGACCGAACCCGTTTACACGATCTTTAACGGGAAAATCGTTTACGAAATGAAATAAACGCAGGCGAGATGAAACCCGATCCCGACTAATTTACTCCGATTCGGCAAATCGAATTGATCCGAAACGTCCGTCAGATAAATTCATTTATCGATAAAGGAGGTAGATGATAAATGAGCGTCGAATATTGGTACACGGACGACAGTTTTGTACGGGCTGAAATGGTCTTGCGCCGGGCGATCGGGCAATACGCCAGCCGCCACCGTTATATTTACATCGGCCTGACCCAGCAGGATCCGAAGGACAGATTTCGCCAACATCAGAAAAAATGGGCCGTCGGGCACAAATGGGATCGGATGATCGTCATTTACCACGCCCGCACTTTTTCGCTGATGCAGAAGGTTGAAGACAGTCTGATCAAATACGCTGAGGAAAAGATAAAATCCGGTGATTACGATTGCATTCTGATCAACGACAAAGACTCGCAAAGGCCGATGGTCGCCAAAAACCTGAACGGCTACTGGATCTACATTCTGGTTCAAGCGTAAAACTAGTGATGGGTGATGGGTGATGGGTAAAGCGAAATTTGGAACTTTAACCCATCACTCATCACCCATCACCCGCCTAAATCCTGACCGCTTCGACGATCTGCATCGGCGACGCTGTCGGGTGAATTGTGATCAATTGAAAGCCGGATCTTTCGAAAAGATCGGCGTATTCTTTTTCCGTCCGCTCTTTTCCGCCGGTCATGACCAGCATATTGAGATCCATCAGTTTGCTCATCGAAGGCTGATTGTCGTCCCCTTCGACGACCGATTCAATGAGCAGAACCCGCGCGCCCGGTTTGGCCGATCGGGCCAGATTTTTCAGGATCGCGACCGATTGTTCGTCGTTCCAGTCGTGAATGATCCATTTCATCAAATAGATGTCGGCTTCGACCGGAATTTCCCGGAAGAAATCCCCGCTGACCGTTTCCATCCTTTCGGCAGCGCCCTCATTTTGTAAAGCCTTTCGGGAGTTTTCGATGACCTGCGGTTGATCGAACAAAATTCCCTGAGCGGCCGGAGCGGTTTTTAGAACCGCCGCCAACAAAAGCCCGCGTCCGCCGCCGATGTCGGCGATCGTTCCGGCTCGGGAAAAATCGAAGGCTTCGGATACGGCTTTGGCGATGGATGAACTGAAACTGGTCATCGCTTCTTCGAAAAGGGCGGCCGGCTCCGGGTTCTGGGCGAAATAGGGAAAGACCGGCATTCCGAAAGTGTGTTCAAAAGCGATCTCGCCGGTCCGGACCGATCGGAGCATATTGCCGTGCGAATTCCAGTGTTCGCGATCGCAGATCATATGCGCGGCGGAACGAATCGATTCGGGATGATCCGAGCGCAAGAATTCCGACAAGACCGAGTTGGAAAAACGTCCGTCCCCGTCTTTGCGAAAAACGCCGATGCTGGCCAAACCGCGCAGAAGACGGTACAGCGAAGGTTCGTCCGTTTCGGTCAACCGGGCCAGTTCGGCCGGGGTTTTGGGGCCGTCTTTGAGATGATCGGCGATGAAAAGTTTGGCGGCGACCGAGATCGCCTGCGAAACGATGAACCCGAAGGTCATCTGCGTCAGAACCGCCTGCGGCGGAATTTCCGCCTGTGGTTGGGGGGAACTTGCGTTCATTTTTATTAAATCTCCTTTTGATTAAAATTGCCGAAAATAGGCTGACAAAAATAAACGCGCATTTTTTACGGAAAAAGTATCAGAACAAGGAGCGGTAGCGACCTGGCTTAACTTTTCACTGTAGCAATCCGTTTGTCCTTCAAGCAGCCGTTCTGACGTGTCTCCCGGAAACCAGGTCGCCATCGCTCTCTGAGTTGATTTTAAGTTAGGAATAAAGGTTCATCGGCCGGGTCAGGAGTTTGATCGGGTCTTCGACGTTCAAAGCCTCTCGGACGAAAAACGGCTCGCCGGCCGCGACGCCGATCAGAGAGCCGAAATAGCGCGAACGGTTTTCCAGTTCATTGAGGAAATTCTTGTCGGTCAGGCGCGTTTCCGGCTCTTTTGAACCGGGATCGTGAAACTGCGACCGGTGAGCTTTGATGGCCTCCATCTTCTCCTCGAGAAAATCCGATATGTCGATTATAAACGACGGCACGACGCGGCGGGAGAAGATGTTGTAGGCGACCTGCGGCACCGGAATCCTTTCCTGCCCGAACGAGCCGTCGTAATTTTTCATCGAAGAGAGCCGGGCCGATTCTCTGACCAGTTGAGTGATGTGATTGTGATCGGGATGCGGATCGCCTTCCTGATGAGTCAAAATGATTTTCGGTCGGAATTCGCGAAGTTTTCGGACCAGTTTCGTCCGCGATTCGTCATCGGCGAAAACGCGGCCGTCCGGCAGGCCGAGGTTTTCCCTGAGATCGAGTTTTAATAACCGGGCCGCTTCTTCGGCTTCGAGCGCGCGGCCCTCGGGCGTTCCGCGCGTCCCCATTTCACCGCGCGTAATGTCGAGCGCGCCGGTCCGATAACCGAGGGATTTCATCTTCAAAAGCGTCCCCCCGACCGTCAGTTCCATGTCATCGGGATGCGCGAAAACGGCAAGAACATCTATCATCTGTCATTTATCATTTATCATTTATCGCCCCCTGCGGCGATTGATAAATTCTCCTTTTTTAATTCGGGTTTTTCTCAAAATTGAAAACAAAATTTTACCGATTTCATCCGCGTCGGAATACATACTTCGAAAGGAGTTTTTGCTTGTGTAATTGGTGTCTTCCAAAAGCGAAAGCCAGTATTTGGTTTCTAAACATTCTTTATATGCAATGCTTATTTTGTTGGAAAACTCCGCGTCGGAAATCGATCCGTTGGCTTCCGCAATATTTGCTCCGATCGAAGTTCCGCTTCTGAGAATCTGTTTAGACAAAACAAATGCTTTTTTCTCTTCGCGCAAATATTGATATGCTCTTACAATCCTGATAGCAAACTTATAAGCTTTTCTGTAGGTGGGGTTATTTTCCATAATTTCGCCCGTTAAATCATCATTTTACAGATATGATAAATGATAAATGATAAATGATAAATGATACTTACGGTTTTGGGTTCGGGAACCTCGGTTCCGCATCGCGCTAGAAGCAGTTCGGCTTTTTGGTTGGAGACCGGGAACGGTTCGTTGATGCTCGATTTCAGTCCTTCGGCCATTCACCGGATGGCCGAGGAAGGGCTCGATTGGGCGAATCTCGACGCCGTCTGGATCTCGCATTTTCATCTCGATCACGCCGGCGGGCTGGCCCCGTTTTTGTTCGGGACGAAATACGCGCCCGACACCCGAGGGAGAACCAAACCTCTGCGCATTTTCGGGCCGAAAGGCTTGCGCAAACTGCTCGACGCTTTTGACCGGGCCAACGATTACGAATTTTTCAAACAGCCCTTTCCGGTCGAGATGATCGAGGTCGAACCGCTGGAAAAGTTCGAGATCCTGCCCGGCGCAACGGCGGTCGCCGCCTCGACCCCGCACACCGAGGAAAGCTGTGCGATCCACATTCGGGACGAAAAGGGAAGTTCGCTGGTTTTCACTTCCGACACCGGTTTTTCAAAAAAAATCGCGGCCTTCGCCCGAAGGGCCGATCTTTTTGTTCTGGAATGCTCCTTCGTCAAAAACAAACCGGTCGAAAAACATCTGGAACTGGCCGAAGCCGTTTTTCTGATCCGCCGCGCCGGACCGAAAAGGGCGCTTCTGGTTCATCTTTACCCGGAATGGGACGAGGTTGATTTTGCTGAAGAGGTCGGCAGGTTCGACCCCGGCATCGAGATCATCGAAGCCGTGGACGGTTTGCGGATCGAGGTCTAATCAATTCGAATTTTGAATTCTTAATTTTGAATGTTTAATTCTTGAAAATTGAGAATATCTCCGCCATTCGAAATTAAAAACTCAAAATTCAAAATCAAGAAAATCATTTGTTCCGCAAACGCGCCTCGACATCATTGGCCTTGAGCGAATTTCCGGTCGCGCGCTGGAGTTCGGCGATGGCTTTGTTGAGTTCGGTCTGCGCCCGGAGTTCGGTGCTGCGGGCGTTCATCAAAGCGGTCTGCCTTTCCAAAACCTTGTAGATGTCCGATTGTCCGGCGTCGAGTTTTCGCTTTTCCGAATCGTACTGCTTTTCCGAATTTTCGCGCGAAATGGCGGCCGAACGAAGGCGGGCTTCGGCGGTGCGGACCGATTGCAGGGCGTTGCGGACATCGACCTGAATGGCCTGTTCGAGTTGTTCGCGCTGGGTCTCGATCTGCTCGCCCTGAACCAGAGTTTTGCCGAACTGCGCTCTGGCCGTTTGGTTGCCGAATAGTGGCAGATTAAATTGCAGACCGACGCGGTAGGTCGGATACCGATTGGCGAAAATGTCCGTCACGGAGCTGGCGTAATTTCCGGTTATGTCGGACGAGATATTTTGCGGCGGCGGAATAAAAAGCGGGTCGATCTGCTGACCGGTCGGCAAGGTCGGATTGATGACCCCGACGATCTCATTGATCTTCTGCTGAGTCGCGGTGTTTGACATGAAATTGATCCGGTCGGGATTTTCGGTTCCGCTGATGCCGGACGAGGTGTAGCTGGCGACCAGATCGATCTGCGGTTTGGTCTGTTCCCGATAATAACGCTGGTCGATTTCGTTGATCGCCTGCTGAACGTTGTTGACCTCGATCTCGGGACGGTTTTCCAGAGCCAGAGTCAGGGCTTCGGGCAAACTCGTCCGGGGCGCGTTCAGTTCGACCGGATCGGTCGGGATGACGGCCTCGCCCCAGATCGCGGCGTCGCGGTTTTCCGAGATCAGATTTTTCAGATTATTCTCCGCCCGGCTGACTTCCTCCAAAGCCGTGTAGACGTTCTGTTCGAAATTGGCGACCTGGGTTTCCGAAGCGATGACATCGACCGGTGCGAGGATTCCCTCATCGACCAGGCGTTTGTTGTGTTCGAGCTGATCTTTGGCGTCCCGGACGGCATCGCGCTGAACCTGCAAGTTCCTGAGAGAATAGGTCAGATCCCAGTAAGCCCGCTGAACGTTGGCGATGATCTCGATCGAACGCTGGCGGAACTGCGTGTCGGTCAGCGACAGATTGCGCTTGGCGATCTCGATGGTCCGGCGCGGCTGATCGATCGAACGTCCGCGAAAAAGCGGCTGGGTGATGCTGAAATTAAACGATGAATTATACTGCGGACTGAGAACCGACAGCGGATTGGTCGAACTGAGGCGCTGATTGCTGAAATTGGCGTTGTAGACGGTTCCGAACTTTTTCAGACTCCCCTGAAAACCGGCATTTCCGACGATCGAGTTCTGAGTGATGCTCTGCGTGTCGCTGAAGACGCTGACGCTGGGCGTGGTCGCCCTTTCGTATTGCGAATTGGCGACGAAACGCGGTTCGTAATAACCGTTGGCCGCTTTCAGATCAAATTCGGCGATCCGCACGTTCTGACGCGAAACCTCGATGTCCTTGTTGTTCTCCAGAGCCATGACGATCGCCTCTTTTAAGGAAAGCGGTTTCTGGTTCATCAGATCGACCCCGATCAAACCGACCTCCGGCAATTGACGGTCTTCGGATTGAAAACCGGGCGCGATCGCCGGAACTCCCTCCAGTTTTTCGGGCGGAACATTTTGCCCGCCGTCAACGGGCGTCGGCGTCGGCGTCTGAGCCTTTATTTCGCTTATCTGTAAAAATGAAACGGCAATTATTAAACCGAATAAAACCCCGTAAAAATTTCGAATTCGCTTGCTCATTATGACCTCATTATTTAATAAGTAAGTAAGCACTTACTTATCTTTAAAGTTTTCTCATTTTTCGCCCCGGTTGTCAAACCGGATAATGTAAAAATTGGGTGAACAGAAATCCGCCGACAATGAGCGCCATTCCGCCGATCTCTCCGGCGATTAAACTATACATAAACCAAGTAGTTATAAAGGTTCGCCGGCTGAACATGGTCACCTCCTGCCGCTTTAATCCGAGATTGATGTATTCGGTGATGGTCAGCGCGAAATAGGCGAGCGGAACCAGCGCGATGACGATTTGCCAACCCGGCGGAAACGGACTGTATTCCAAAAGTTTGGCCATCACCAGCGCGGCGAAACTGTAGAGCAAAGAAGCCCGATGAGCGATGTCTATGTAAACCGGCGCCCGATGCGTTTCGCTCGAGATCATTCCGCGGTATTTCAAAATGCCGACGATCATACCGGTCAGCAGGAACAGCCCCGAAAACAAAAGTGTGATCTTGATCGATCCGTTCATGATTTTTTCCTCTCGTCTTTGTATAAGGAGTTCTGAGTCCCGTCTGGCACAAGCCCGGGCTAATGCCTCGACTTTCGCACGATTGCCGGGGCTTGTGCCAGGCAGGACTCAGAACTGAAAATTTTCAACCGATCAATCGATCAGAACAAAGGCATCGACCCGCAGGCCGAGCGGAAGTTTTTGGCCGGGGTCGAGTTCGACCAGAGTCTCCAGTATCTTGGTGTCGTTCTTTTCGGCAGGTTCGTCCGTCCGAACATTTTTGCGGCCGAGGATTCGACCGATCCGGACGATCCGGCCGGTGAACTTCTGATCGGCGTAAGCGTCGGCCGTCACGTAAGCCTTCTGGCCTTCGCGGATCTTGGCCACATCCGTTTCGTCGATGTCAACCCGGACGCGCAAAACGCTCAGATCGGCCAGCGTTACGATCCCGTTCGGATTTTCCGGCGAAAAACTCTCGCCCGATTTCAGCCGTTTGCGGACGACAATCCCGCTGATCGGCGCGCGGACGAAGGTTTTTTCGAGCCTTGCCTCGGCCTCAAAGATCTGCGCCCGGGTTTGCCTGATGCGGGCGTCGATCTCGCCGATCTGCGACTGATTAAGGCGAATGACGGCATCGGCCCGTTCGACATCCTCGGTCCGCGCCGGGGCGTTGACCAGATTGTAGCGCTCCCGGGATTCTTTGTTCTTCGCCCGCGCCACCCGGACTTCGCGCTCGGCCCGTTCGAGATCTTCGCGGGATATATCACCGTCGGCAAAAAGTTTGCGCCGCCTTTCGGCCTCGCGGACGGCCGTTTCCAAAACCGGTTCGGTTTGCTCGGCGGCCATCAAGGCCTCGCGTCTTTCCTCGGGGCGAGCCCCTCTGACGACGCGGGTCTTTTCGGCCACCGCTTGATCGATCCGGGCCCGCAGAGTTTCTTTTTGCGCTTCGAGGGCGGCGATTCCGGTTTTGGCCGAACGGACGGCCGCCTCCAGATCTTCGTTTTCCAGAACGGCGAGGATCTGTCCCTTGAAAACCTCTTCGCCCTCTTCAACCGGAACCTCCTTTAATTTTCCGGGAATCTCGGCTCCGACCTCGATCTCTTCGGAGACCGATTCGACCCGGCCGACGGCCGCGATCTTTTTTTCGGACCGTTCTGCCAGAGATGTCGTTTCGGTTTCTTCGGCCAGCGCGTGATCCCTCGACGAAGTTCCGCGAAGGAAGAAAAAATATCCGAAAGACACCATCAAAATTATTATCACCAACGATGAAATTATCAGAGTCCTTTTCATAACAAATTTTCCTTTTACCCAAACAGTTCCGTTTCCGACAATTTTTGGCGGCCGGAAATTTGAATCACCTACTGAACCAAAGCGGCGTTCGGCATTTCGTTCCCTAAAACCATCTTTCCGCCGGGATTCGAAAGGCCTTCCGCCTCCTCTGATTCGACGATCTTTCCGTCCACGATATGGACGATCCGGTCGGCATATTCGAGAAGCCGGTTGTCGTGCGTAACGATGACGACGGCCCTGTTCTGCCGCCGGGCGAGATCTCTCAAAAGTTCGGAAATGGTTCGCCCGCTTTGCGAATCGAGCGCGGCGGTCGGTTCGTCGGCCAGAATGATCGAGGGATTGCCGGCCAGAGCGCGGGCGATGGCCACCCGCTGTTTTTGTCCGCCGGAAAGCTCCGACGGATGAGTCCCGAACTTTTCTCCGAGTTCGACCAACTCCAGCAGTTCGCACGCTTTGCGACGGGCATCGAATCCTCTGACCCCTTTCAGATTGAGCGCCAGTTCGACGTTCTCTCCGGCCGTCAAAGCCGGGAAAAGATTGAACCCCTGAAAGACGAAACCGATGTTTTGCAAACGTATTTTCGGCAACTTCGCTTCGCTCAAAGCCGTAACTTCCCGGCCGTGGATCTGAATGCTTCCCGAACTCGCCCGCAAGATGCATCCCATGATCGAGAGGAGCGTCGTTTTTCCGCTTCCCGAAGCCCCCATCAAAAGCGTCACCTGGCCGCTGAAAACGTCAAGATCGACGTTCCTCAGGGCGTGAACGGCGGTTTCGCCCGTTCCGTATGTTTTCGACAAATTCTTTACTTCGATCGCTTTTTTCATAAGTTTCTCATTTGGCCCGGATCAAACCGATGCCCAGGGTCAAAGTCCCCAAACCGATCGCGAGGGCGCCGATATAAGCCAGATAGATGAATCCGTTGGGCGCGGTCGCTTGTGGCGAAAGGACCGACAGGAAAAAGGCCAGCGGCATCAGAATGGCGGCCGAGGGGACGGCGAACCGGATCAGCCATTTCGAAATTTCGCCCAGATTCGTCTCATCGACGTAGCGAAGAACGATCAGCGAAAATATGACCAAAACGCCGGCGTGCGCGTGTCCGGCGCGCCACAGATTCTGACGCAGAGCGTTTTGCATATAGCTTTCATCGCCGACCAGCATCGACAAAAGCGTCGTTCCTCCGAAGACGATCGTCGGAACCGTGATCAAAAGCACCCCCGCAACAATTTTTGAATAACGCGTCATAAAATTTCTCCGATAAAATCCATTAATGTTTTGACTCAAAACCTTTCAACCTTTAAAAACCATCGCCGGATCGATCCGCGTGACCTTGTTGATCGAGATGACAGAGGCACCGATGCACATCAAAAACGTCAGACCGAACAGGATGGCGACCACCCAATCCGGCAAAATAATGGCCGTCTTTCCCTGCTGGCTGATGTATGAGACCAGCAGGGCGATGGAAATTCCGAAACCGTAACCGAGGACGGCGCTGATGGCGGCTTGCGAAATGATCACCCGGTAAAGATAAAAATTCGACGCTCCCATCGCCTTTAGGGTGCCGTATTCCCTGATGTGATCGACCGTCGCCGAATAGATCGTCTGGGCCACCACAACGACGCCGACGATCAACCCCAAAACGGCCGCGATCAGAACGGTTACTCCGGCGCCCGTCCCGAACATCCAGTAGTTTTGCGTCGAACGGCTGAACTCTTCCTGAGAGTAAACTTCGACGTCCGAAAGGCTCATCCGAAGCGTCCGTTTCAATTCCCGCAGATCGGCGCCGGGCCGGGCCTTGACCAGCAGATAATAGGTTTTATCGTCGTGCAGATCGCGGTATTCCTGTGCGTTCTTAAACGATGTGAAGACCGCCGGCGAGGTCGTAAACGTGCGAATTCCGCGCGTGAAACCGACAACGCGAGCGCGTTTTCCCAGGATCTCGACGCTTTCTCCGATCTCCGAAACCTTCAATTTATCCTTGTAAAGCTCGTCGATGATGACCGTGTCGGGCTGTTCGAGATCGCTGATCTTTCCGGCCGTCAGATTCCAGGGAGCGCCGAGGTTTTTCCGGGGATTGAAACCGATCAGCAGGATGCCCTCCTCGGAACCGCTCGAAACCTTCCATTGAGAGAAATCGGCCGCGAATTCCTCGACCTCTGCAACATCGTCGATTCCCAGCACCTTGTACTTTTTGCTCGAATTGAAGCGAACCCCGTTCTCCAGATATTTGGCGTCCTTGCCCGTGACCCAGAGATCGGCGTTGGAGTGATCGACGATGTCGGAGGTCGCCCGGCGAAAACCGAAGAACAGACCGATCTGGACCGAAAACAAAACGACCGCAAAGATCACCCCGGTCAGGGTGACGATCAAACGGATCTTGTCGTGAAACAAATTTTTCCAGGCCAAAGAAGGCATAATTTTTATCTCCCGGATCTAGCTTGCATAACCGTTTTCCCGATACCAATTGATTTCGGCTTTCAGGGTTTCGGCCAGCGGTCTGAATTTCGCTCCCAATTCTCTTTTCGCCTTGCCCGAATCGACGGCCAGTCTGGCTCTCATGGTTTTGATCCCCGGCTTTGATATCAGGGCGGGCCTTCCCGTCAAACGGCTGAACAGTTCTGCCAAACCGGCAAATGCCAGAATGAACGGTCCGGGAATTTTCAGTTTCAGCGGGGGAAGCCCGGAGACTTCGGCCAGATTTCCGACAATTTCCTCGATCGTGTAAAATTCTCCGCCGACGATGTATTTTTCTCCGGCCCGTCCCTTTTCGACCGCCTCGATCATGGCCTCGGCCACATCGGCGGCGTCAACCGTCGAAGTCCCGCCGTCAAAGGTGCCGGGAAGTTTTCCGTTGAGAAAATCCAGAACGATCTGACCGCTCGAAGTCGGGGCCGCATCTCCGAGGCCGAACATCCACCCCGGCAGGATCTGCACCACCGGCATCGAGCTTTTTCCGGCGAAATCGGCCACCGCCCGGTCGGCCAGAACCTTGCTTTTGAAATAGAGGTTTTCTCCGGCAAACGGACTCGGAGGCGTGTCCTCATCGCCCGGAGAACCGTCCGGCTTTAACCCGATGGTTCCCGAAGAACTGACGTAGATCGCCTTTTTGACGCCCTGTTTTTCGGCCTCTTCCAAGATCCTGACCGAGCCTTTGATGTTGATGTTCTCGAGTTTTGCCCAGTGATCCGCGCCCGATTCGTAATATTCCCGGAAATAGGCGGCGGTGTGAAAAAGCACATCGCAATCCTTCATTCCGGCGGCGAACCCGGCGACTTCTTCCATATCGCCGACAACAAATTCGACCGGTATCCGGCCGAATAATTTTTCGGCCTTTTTTTCCGACCGAACCAGTGCCTTGACCTCAAATCCGCGCTCGACCAGCGCTCGAACCAGATTGTTTCCCAAAAGTCCCGTTGCGCCCGTAACAAATGCTTTCATTTCATGTCCTCCCTGAAGTTCGTTTTGCTTAACATTTAACATTTACTTAACACTGTTAACCCGAAAGGCAAAAAAATTTAGTGTTGCAAGCCTTTGATCAAGGTGTCGATCGTGTTGTCGATCAATTCGTCTTTTTCCACAAAAGGAAAATCCTCATGTGCGATCAAAAGCGAAGTGACACCGTGAATTCCCGCCCAAAGGGTTTGACTGATGGTATTGACATCGCCGCGTTTGATCTGACAGGCTTTCATCGATTCCGAAACTTGTTGAACGATATGTTCGAAGGCCTTCTGCCCGCTCGATCCTTCGTAAGAATGCTGTTCGCCCAGATAATCCGAAAGCGGAGCGATAAAAGTAACCTCGTAATGATTGGGATATTTCAAACCGAAATCTATGTAGGCTCGCATCCCTTTGCGCAAACAGATGATCGGTTCGTAAAAGGTCGTTTCGATCTTTTCGATTTCCTTGATCAGATTGGCAAAAGTCTCTTCGCAGATCTGATAAAGCAGATCGGCTTTGTCCTTGAAATAAAGATAGATGGTCGTCGGCGAATATTCGATCCGGCGGGCGATCTTGCGCATCGAGACGTTCTGATAGCCCTCCCTGGCAAATAGTTCGCTGGCCGCATCCAGAATCTTCTGTCGCAGCTTTTCCTGCTCCCTTTCTTTTCGCTCCTTGACTCCCATTGCACTCTTTTACTTAACGGTGTTAAGTGTAAAAAAGGAGGGAAAACTTGTCAAGTTAAATTTTGATTAAATGGGAGTTTTCGATTTGGGATTTTAGATTTCGGATTTTGGATTATTTTAATATTAAGAACGCTTTTCCCGTCCGATTTCTCTTTTTCTGAAAAAAAAGCCCGTTTTCTTTTGTTAGATTTCGCATCGGAAATTAAACAAAGATTTCAGATCTCAAATTTTATGAAAGTTTGATCCCATGTGAAATTTGAAATCTGAAAGCAATCTTACCGGCCCAGTAAATTGAAGACCGAACTGACGCCCTGCGCCGCTTTGCGGCGGACGACCTGCATTCCCTGACTCATGCTCTGGAAGATCTTCAGATTTCCGAGATCGTCGAAATACGAATAAAAGACCGGCACTGCCAGCAGGGTCAAAAGCAAACAAAGCGCCTGGCCGCCGACGATCAGAACCCCGACCGAACGGTTCGTCCCCGCGCCGGCGCCGGAAGAGACGACCAGCGGCAACATACCGGCGATCAGCGCGATGGTCGTCATCAGGATCGGGCGCAGTCGGTCGCGGTTCCCCTGCATAATGGCGTCGTGGCGATTGAGGCCTTTTTCGCGCAGATTGTTGATATGGTCGATGACCAGAATGGCGTTCTTTTTGACCACACCGAACAGGAGCAAAAGGCCCAAACCGGAAAAGATGTTGACCGTCTGCCCGGCGATCAGGATCGAAAGAATGCCGAACGGAATGGCGATCGGCAAGGTCAGCAAAATCGTGATCGGATGAATGAACGATTCGAACTGCGCCGCCAGAACGATGTACATAAAGATGAACGACAGCACGATGGCCAGCAGGAAATAAAATCCGGCCTTGCCGAGCTCCTTCGATTGACCGACGTAGCCGACCTTGTACTCGGAAGGAATGTTGAGGTTCTGGACGGCTTTGTTGAGATCGTTCTGAATGACGACGGCCGAACCGCCCGGCCGCGTGTTGGCCAGAATGGTAACCTGCCTCTGACGGTTGATCCTGTCGATCGAACTCGGCCCCGTGCCCTGGACCGTTTTGACGACATTATCGAGCGTCACCCAGCCGATTTTCGACGATGGGACGATGATCCGCTCCAGCCCCCTTACATCGTTCCGGAAATCGTTTTTGGCCCGAACCCGAACCTCGTACTGTTCGGTTCCCTCGTTAAAGGTCGTCGCCTGCTGACCGGCTATCAGAATATTCAGGGCCTGCGAAACGTCGCCGATCCGAACCCCCAGATCGGCCGCTTTTTCGCGGTCGACTTCCAGTTGAAGTTCGGGCTTGCCGCTGATCAGCGTCGAATCGACGTCAACCGCATCCGGATTGTTTTTCAAAACCTCGACCAGTTTTTTGGAATAATCCTCAAGCTGTTTGAGATCCGGCCCGCCGATAAAGAATTGAACGTTGGCGTTGCGGAAACCGCCGCCGGAAAATGCCTGAACCTGCTGAACCCCGGTCCGCAGATCGGGCGGATATTTCTTCAAAAGTTCCCGGCTGGCCACCATCAACTGCTCCTGCGACTTCGAACGCTGGCTGATGTCGGTCAGCTTGACGTAGATAGAACCGGCGTTGACGACATCCTGTTGACCGCCTCCAACCGTAATCAGCGTATCGGTGACGCCTTCGAATTTGCGGATGTCGGTGGCGATCCGCTCCAGCAGAACGGTCGTCGCCTGCAGAGAGGTTCCTTCCTGAGTCCTGACCGAAACCTCGAACTGCGACTGGTCGTCAACCGGCAGAAAGTTTTTTCCGACGAACATAAACAAGGGAACTATGCTGATGACGACCAGCAGACAGGCCAGAACGATGACCCATCGATAGCTCATCGAAAATTCGAGCATCTTGGCGTAAACGGCGTCTATCTTGCTGTAAAGCCAGCTGTCCTTGCTGGTGTGTCCCGAAGAAATTTCGGACGCCGGGACCGATTCTTCGACCAAAGGAGTCTCGAACATCTCCGGTTCTCCCCGAAGCATTCCGTCGCCGTGAATCTCTTCTTTGGTCTCATTGACCATCAGATTGTCGGGAGTTTTTTCTTCCCCTTCTTCAATCCCATTCTCTTTCTCCGCGGGCGGTTTCCATTTGATGATCCGGGCCGCCAGCATCGGCGTCAGAGTGAACGAAACGATGAGCGAAACGCCGATGGCAAAGGCCGAGGTCAGACCGAACGACGACATAAACCGACCGACGATGCCGCCCATAAATCCGATCGGGACGAAAACCGCCATCAAACTGAGGGTCGTCGCCAGAACCGCCAGACCGATCTCGCGGGTTCCTTCAATCGCCGCCCGGTACGGACTCATCCCTTTTTCCTCGATAAAACGATAGATGTTCTCAAGCACGACGATCGCGTCGTCAACCACGATGCCGACCATCAGGGTGAGCGAGAGCATTGTGATCTGATTGAGCGTATAACCCATTGCGAACATCAAACCGAAAGTGGAGATGATCGAGGTCGGAATGGCGATCGCGGCGATCAGAGTCGAACGTATGTTCCAGAGGAAAAGAAAGATTACGATCGTCGCCAGAATACTGCCGACGACCAGATGCTCTTCGATCGAATGAAGCGAATTTTCGATAAACAGGGAGTTGTCGCCGATGATCTGGAGACGAAAATTCTTGGGCAAAGTCGGCTCAATCTCCTTAAGGGCGTTTTTTACTTCGTGAGCCACGGCCACCGTGTTTTGACCGGACTGCTTCGAAACGATCAGCGTTACAGCCGGTTTTCCGTTCAGGAACGCCTGCGAGCGCAGTTCTTCGGCGCCGTCTTCGACCGTCCCGATGTCCTTGACCTGAACCTCGTAACCGCCCCGGTTGGCGACCACCAGATCTTTGAATCCCTCGACGTTTTTGACCTTGCCGAGCGTTCGGACGTTGATCTCGCGCGAACCTTCATCGACCCGCCCGCCGGGAAATTCCTGATTCTGAACCCGCAGAGCGCCCATCACTTCGGCCGGGGTGATGTTGAACGAACGCATCTTGTCCGGATCGACCCAGACGTTGATCTGCCGTTCGCGGCCGCCGACGATCTGGACCTGACCGACGCCGTTGATCGATTCGATCCTTTCCTTGACCTGATTTTTGGCGATCTCCGTCACTTCTCTGAGACTCGAAGGCCCGGAGACGACGATCCGCAAAACCGGTGCGGCGTCCGAATCGAGTTTTTGAACGGTCGGTTGTTCGGCCGTTTCGGGCAGATTCGGGATCGCCTGCTGAACTCGGTTTTCGATCTCCTGAGCCGCCACGTTGACGTCTTTTTCCAGTTGAAACTGAACGAAAACGCGGCTCACCCCTTCGAGCGAAGTAGAACGCAACTCGTCGATTCCGCTGACCGTGTTGACGACCTCCTCGATCTTGTCCGTCACCTCGGTCTCCATCTCCTGCGGCGAAGAGCCGGGATTGAGAACCGTTACGGTGATGGTCGGAAAATCGACCTTCGGGAAAAGGTCAACCCCGAGAGAGAAAAACGAAAAGGCTCCGACCACGACGAGCGACAAGATCAACATCGTCGCAAACACCGGACGCTTGACACAAATTTCTGCTAACCACTGCATAATCTTTTTCTTTTAAAATTCGGAACCCGCAACCTAAAAGCCGTTTCCAACCCAATCGGTTCGGCCAAAAAAAATCCGAATCCCGCAAATAATTACAAATAACCGATTACAAAAAAAGCGTTCGGTGAGGCTTTGTTCCGGCTCATTGAGCCGCGACTATCACTCCGTCGCCGAGTTTATCCAAATTGCCGGCGGCGACCGTTTCGTTTTCCTGAATGCCCTGTTTGATCTCGATCATATCGTCTTCGAGCAAACCGGTCTGCACCAGCCTTTCGTTGGCAATGCCGTCTTTGACGACGTAAACGATGCTCTTTTCGCCGTCCGATTTGACCGCCGACGCCGGGATCATTACGGCCGGTTCGGGCTTCGATTGCGTGATTCGAACGGTCGCAAATTGTCCGGGTTTGAGCAATCCGTCGATGTTCTCGATCTCGGCCTCGACCGTCAATGTCCTCGACTGCGGATTCAAACTCGGCAGGATCCGGACGATCGTTCCCGCGAACTTGCGGTCGGGATAGGCCGAAACCTGCGCCGAAACGCCTTGTCCGGTCGCCACTTTGCCGATCGATTGTTCGGGAATGTCGATCCTCAAACGCAAAACCGCGGTCCGGACGATCGTTGCGATCTTGACGTTCGGCTGGTTCGGCGAGATATATTCGCCGGGATCCGCGTTTCTTTCCGAAACATAACCGCTGATCGGCGAATAGATGACATTGTCGGAGACCGCCTTGCGGGCCTGATCGACCTGTGTTTGGGCGGTTTCCACTCCGGCCTTGGCGTTGGCCACCTGTTTGCGGGCGGATTCCACTCCGGCCCTGGCCGCGTCGATCGCTTTGACGGCGACGGCGGCGTTGGAACGCGCTTCAGCCAACTGACCGATCAGACGGTCTCGCTCGGCTTTGGCCTGATCGTAAGTCGCCCGCGGAATGTCGCCCGATTCCAGCAACTTTTCGAACCGGCGAAGTTGTTTTTCCGCCAGTTCGAGCTGGGCCGTCACGCTGATGACCTGCGAAAAATCATTGATGTCGAAATCCTCGCCGTCTTTTACGCCGAGGCGAACCTGCGTCTGACGCAGATTGGCGATCGCCTGCTCGACTCCGGCTTCGGCCTGTCCGACGGCTTTTTTCTGTTGTTCGACCTGGGCCAGAGCCTGTTCGAGCCGGATCTGGGCGTCGCGCGCATCGAGCCTGACCAGCACGTCGCCCTGCCGGACGTAACTGCCGACATCGAAATTTACCGAAACGATTTTCCCGCCTATGGCCGGAGCCACGTTCGATTCGGCGTCGCTGGTCAGCGAACCGGTCGCCTCGAAATAAGTCGGGATCTGACGGACGACCGCATTGGCCGTTGCGACGCTGATCGCCTGCGATTCGGATTCCTGGTTTTTGTTGTCAGGAGTTGCGTTTGAACTTCCGCAGGCGGCCAATAATAAACTTGAAAAAGCTATAAAAATACCCGTACATATGAACTTAATGGATCTCATAAACTAATTATTATTGCCCCTAAATCTTTCCAGAAGATTAATTTTTGACCCCGTCAAGCAGAATTCTGGTAAATTGATGCGCCGCCTCTTCTTTGGAGATATCCAGCAGACGACGCTTTTTGTCCCACAAAAGATTGTTAAGCGACTGATGAATCAGCATTCCGAGGAAGGCCCGGACAACGATCCGCGGTTCAACCTGACGCATCGCTCCGTCCTCCTGCCTCTGGCGAACATATTCGCTCAGAAACTCGTAGAGCCGGGAGACGAACTTATCAAAAAACATCTGCGAAAGTTCGTGCCCTTCGAGCGCCGAATGAAGCAGAAGACGCATAAAATCCTCGTCCTTCTTATGGTTTTCGAGAGCATTGAGCGCCAAATTGAAAAAGACCTTGTAATCATCTTTTTCCTCAATCGCCTGACGGTAGGTTTCGTCCTCCCATGGCAGGGTTTTCATTCCGCCTTCGCACGCCTTATGATCGAGGATGGCATTGTAAAGTTCTTCTTTGTTGGCAAAATGGCGAAAGACCATCGCTTCGGAAATTCCGGCCTGATGCGCGATCTCCCGCGTCGTCGTGCCGCTGAACCCCTTTTCAGAAAAAAGCCTGATGGCGATCTGCAATAATTGCGAGCGTCTTTCCTCCCCGCTCATCCTTGTGGTTGTTGCCGTTTGTTCAATATTCTCCGTCAAAAATAATCACCTCTTTATACTAAGTAAGCACTTACTTACTTTGTAGGGTTGCATTTTCCGGACCGAATTGTCAAGCCATCATCGGATGATTTTTGTCGGAACAATCAGCTTGTGAAAATCGTTACAACTTTGTGCGAAGAGAGTTCATCGCACGTTCTGCCCACGGGATAATTTTCGCCGGGGTTTGCGCAGGATTGAGATTGGAAATTAGTTTTATTTCTAAGGAGTAAATTTAAGAAAATGTCAGAATTTGAAAAGGAAGTTGAAAAAGCCGAAAAGGAACTGGAACAGAGTTTAATGACCATCGACCCGGTCGAAGAGCCGGAAAATTTAGATGATGAATATTTGGGAGATTTAAAGATGCAGGCACAGGAATACGGACAAAAGATACAGGATGCGGCCAGCCGGGCCAAGGATTTCGCGAGCGAAAAATTTGCCGTCGCCAGCGAAAAGTTCAAGGAACTGCAGGACAAAGATCCGAAGGAACTGATCGAAGACGCCAAAGAATACGCCCGGAAAAAACCGGGTCAAACCATTCTGATCTCGGCCGCCGTCGGTTTGATCGTCGGATTGCTTTTGCGCCGCCGTTGATCGGCAGGCCAAATTCCTAAAAAACAAGAAGAGCCCGAACTTTCGAAAGTTCGGGCTCTTCTTGTTTGAATTTTGGGTTGAAGCAAGATCCGGATCCGAAACGAAAAAAATTAGTCAATTGCCCGAAAAAGCGGTAATATGATGTCAAAAAATTTTCCGGTTTCGGCAAAGACCGGATTAATCCAGGAGAACGTCGATCCCGGCGAAAGAGAAGACCATCCGCCTAAGGGCGTGAACACTTTCAACCTCCCTCACAATTAAATTGAAAAGCTCAACAAAACCTTGCGTCCGCTGGCGGGCAAAATTCTCTTTTTTAACTGATCTTTAATAAGGAGGAAAAAACTATGGCCGAAGCGCAACCCGATTCCCGACCCGATAAACAAAAGAACCGCACCGATAGCGAGAGGGCTTTGCTGACTTTGCTGGCCGTCATGGGCGGCGGCATTTTAGGGACTTTGATCTTCGCCCTTCAGGCGGCCGGCCCCGGGCAATTTTTCGCGGTCGCCGGAGTCGGAATAATGGTTGCGGGTTCTTCCCTCCTGATCGGCGGGATGCTCGGTTTTCTGTTCGGGATCCCGCGCACTCTTCAGCAGAACGAGCCGGTCGAAATTCCGGGAAACGATCAGGCGGAAAACGGCGAACAACCAATTAACTACCGCGCCAACACCAATCTCGAACAGATCTCCGACTGGCTGACCAAAATACTGGTCGGCGTCGGGTTGACGCAGATAACCGTTATTCCCGAAAAGCTGAATCAGATCTCGGCGGCCGTTGCCGACGGTTTGGGCAATGCGCCGGGGAGTCGGGTTTTCGCTCTTGCTTCGATCGTTTTTTTTGTCATTTGCGGCTTTTTGTTCGGTTATTTATGGACCCGTCTGTTCCTGCCCGGCGCTTTTCGTCGGGCCGATCTCAGCGCTCTGGCCAGTCAGGTCGATAGAACAAATAAAGAGGTCAAACAGGTCAACCAAAAACTGGCGGAGTTAAAAAAACAATCGGAACTCGATGCTCTGGCTCTCAATACGATCGGTCGCCAGTTGAATCCGAGCGCGGACATTCCCGCTCCTTCGCAGGAACAGATCAACGAAGCCGTCGGTTCCGCTTCGCGTCCGGTTCGGGTTCAGATCTTTTCGCAGGCGCAACTGCTCCGAAGCGACAACTGGAAGGACAATAAATCCAAAATGGAACTGGTCATTCCCATTTTCAAGGCCCTCATCGAATGCGACACAAAAAGAGAATATCACCGCACCCACGGCCAGTTGGGCTTCGCCCTCAAAGACAAGGCCGAACCGGACTGGGCCGGCGCGGAAACCGAATTGACCACGGCGATCGAAATGCGCGGGCCGTGGGAAGAGAACGGCTATCTGTTCTATGAATTCAACCGGGCTTTTTGCCGGATTATGCAGGACGCCGAATTCCGGCAGGATCTGCCGTCAAAGCCCGATTCGCGGAAGATGATTCTCGAAGACCTGCAAGCCGCCGCTCAAAGCGAATTGAGGAAACTCATCTTATCGGATTCGGAGATAAAAAAATGGATGTCGCTCAATAAGGTAACATCCAAAAATCTTCGTTGATTTGAATTTTGTAGCGAGCAGTAAGCGGTGAGCAGTGAGCAGAGGAATTCAGAGGTTTTTAATTTTACTGGCCTTACCGTCTCCCGTTTCCTGCCCGCTCCTTGGCCCGTTTTACTGCTCACCGCTTACTGCTCACCGCTCACTTCTTCCCGCTTATCAATTCAAATCAAACAGCAGAAATTCCGTTTCGTCTTCGAGCGAAGCGATCTTTAGAGCCTCTTCCCCGCTGACGGCGGCTCCGTCGCCCTGTTCCAAAATCTCGCCGTTCAGGTCGATCTTTCCCTTGATCAATTGAACCCAGGCGTGGCGGTTTTCCGCCAGATGATATTCGACCTGCCCGCCTCCGGCCAGAATCGAACTGTAAAGAGAAACGTCCTGATTGATGTGAACCGAACCGTCATCACCGCCTTTGGAAGCGATCAGTTTCAGTTGGCCTCGCTTTTCTTCGGGCGGAAAAACGATCTGCTCATAACCCGGTTTCAAACCGTTTTTTTCCGGCAGGATCCAGATCTGCAACAGATGCGTCCGGTCGGTCGGCGAACTGTATTCGCTGTGCAGAACCCCGGTTCCGGCCGTCATCCGCTGAACCTCGTTGGGCCGGATGGTGGTGCCGTTGCCCATCGAATCCTTGTGCGAAAGATCACCCGATATGACGTAGGTTAAGATCTCCATATCCTTGTGCCCGTGGGTCGGGAATCCCTGATTCGGCTCGATGTAATCTTCGTTGATGACGCGCAGATCCCGAAAACCCATATGCATCGGGTCGTAATAGGTGTTGAACGAAAACGTATATTTGGTGTCGAGCCAGCCGTAATTGGCCCCGCCTCTCTCGTTGCTTTTTCGGATCTTGATCATTGTCTTTAACAAACCCTCCTTGTTTTTTGCTCTTTTATCAACTTACATTAATAATCATACAGACCCGCACAAAGTTTGTAATCATCAATTGCGGTGAGATTTTTCTCACCCATTCGGGGGAGATTCGATTTTGGATTTCGGATTTCGGATTTTGGATTGGACTCTAAGAAACCGAAACCAAATCCAGAACTTTATTAATTTATGAAAAGCAAAATTTCGATGCTGGCATTTTTTTTATTATTGTTGGGTTTGAACGCGTTCGGCCAAAAATCGCCGGAGCGGTTTCTGGTCGTTCTCGGCACGGTCCAGGACGCCGGTTACCCGCAGATCGGCTGTCAAAGGGCCGATTGTCTGGAAGCGCAAAAAGATCGTAATAAGAGAAAACTGGTCGTTTCGCTCGGGCTGGTCGATAAGGGAGCGAAACAAAAATGGCTTTTCGAAGCGACGCCCGACATCGGCGAACAGCTTTACGCGCTCAACCAATATGTGCCGAGCCCGGCGACGATGCCGGACGGAATTTTTCTTACCCACGCGCACATCGGGCATTACACGGGTCTGATGTATCTCGGGCACGAGGCCGTCGGCGCGCGCGGTGTTCCGGTTTTTGCCATGCCGCGAATGAAAACATTTTTGACCGAAAACGGGCCGTGGAGCCAGCTCGTCAGTTTTAAGAACATCGAACTGAAAGATCTCGTCGCCGGAAAAACGCTGGCGCTCAACCCCGACATCAAGGTCACGCCTTTTCCGGTTCCGCACCGCGAAGAATTCAGCGAAACGGTCGGTTTCGAGATCGCCGGGCCGGAAAAAACGGCCGTTTTTATTCCCGACATCAACAAATGGAGCATCTGGAAAACCGATCTTAAGGAATTGATCAAACGGGTCGATTACGCCATTGTCGACGCCTCCTTTTACAAGAACGGCGAGATCCCCAACCGCGACATGTCGGAATTCCCGCATCCTTTCGTCGAAGAAACCATCTCTCTTCTAAAGGATCTTTCTCCGGAAGATAAAGCCAAGGTCATCTTCATTCATTTCAATCACACCAATCCGCTGATCAAAAAGAATTCGAAGGAAAAACGCGAGGTTTTGCGTCAGGGTTTCCGCGTGGCCGAAGAAGGAATGATTCTGGGGATTTGAAGGTGGAAAAGTTTAAAGGTGAAAAGGTTTAAATGTTTGGCTTTGAAAAGGCCGCGAACTTTTTCACTTTTCCACCTTTAAACTTTTCCACTTTTAAACTCTTAAATTTTTCACCTTATCAGCGCGAAGCCGCGTTTGATGGCGGTCGTGGCGGCGGATGTTCGATCAGACACGCCGAGTTTGCTGAAGATGTTTTTGACGTGGGTTTTGACGGTGTTTTCGCTGACCTCCAGAGCGTAGGCGATCTCCTTGTTGGCCTTGCCTTCGACGATCATCGCCAGCACCTTTCTCTCGGTCGGCGTCAGATCTTCCTGACCGAGATTTTCGCTCAGAATCCCGGCGATTCCGCTCGGGATGTATTTTCGCCCGCCGGCCACCGTGCGGATCGCTTCGATCAGTTGATCGGCCGTTGCGTCCTTGCAAATGTAGCCGTAAGCGCCTCCCTTCAGCGAACGGGAGATTTCGGCGTCGCCCGCCTGCTCGGCCAGAACGACGATCCGGGCCTGCGGATCTTCGGCCAGATATTTTTCAATATCATCAACCGCGCACGAATCCGGAAGACGCAAACCGAGAACCGTTACGTCGGGCTTCAGACGGCGAAATTCTTCAAAACCGCCCGCTCCGGTTTCGGCTTCGCCGACGATGTCGATATCGTTTTGTTCTCCGAGAATCGTCTTTATTCCGATCCGGGTCAAAGTCTGGCTCTCGATCAAAAGCGTTCTGATCACTTTCGGCATAGGTGATATTCTACCAGATAAAAGCGTCAAATTTTTCTTTCAGAACAAAGAAAAATTTGACGCCGTTATCTTTTGAACGGTACCAATTTCCTAGCCTTTCCCCGACCGGCTTTCTTCCAATCCGGTCAGCGTCTTTCTGGCAACCTCGGCCTGAAGCAGATCGAACGAGGGATTGGTGGAGAGAGCGAGTTTCAGATATCTGATCGCTTCCCTCCGATTGCCGAGCGAGTTTTCGATCATCCCGGCGTGGTAATAAAAAAGTGCGCTTTTTGTATTCAAACGCATCGCTTCCGTCATATATTTCCGCGCCGACCGGAAATCCTTTTTTTTGTAAAGACACCAGGCGAGAGTATCGCTGGAAAGCAGATCCCGGTTTTCTTCCCGATCCTTTTCGGCGATCCTCAACGCTTCGTCGAGATTGATGTCGTGGTCCGCCCAAAACAATGCGATCCGGTGCATATCCCCGCCTTTTTCGCGTTGGCGGTCAACCATCTGTTGATAAATCTTTTGTGCCTTTGTTTTTTTCCCCAAGCGTTGATAAAGGTCGCCCAAAAAGATTCCTCTTTCGATTTCCGCCGTTCGTTCGTTCAGTTCTTCGTAGATCCGGGCGGCCGTTTCCAGATCGTTCTGAGCGGCCCGCACCTTTCCCTTTCCGGCCAAAGCCCAGTGATAATCGGGAAAGATCTTCAGCGCCAGATCGAACTCGCGTTCGGCTTCGGAAAATCTTCCGGCGTTAAAATATTCTTTTCCGAGCTGGCTCCGATGCCAGGCCAGAATTTCTCGATCGTCCGGGTCGGCGCTTCCCAAAGCGAGTTTTCTCGCCTCGATCGCGCCTTCGATGTCGCCGTGAAGCGAACGCAGATGAGCGACCCGGATGTAGGAATTCGAATTGGGGCGAAAATCCACCAGTTTCTGCGCCGCTTCGACCGCCTCTTCGTATCTGCCGAGTTCGGTCTTGGCATCGGTGATGGCCGACATCAATGCCTCCGAATCGGGGTTATCCTTTTCCAGACTCTCGGCCAGAGTCAGAGCCCTGGCGAACTCGTGTTCGGACAAGTAAATCTGTATTTTCAAAAACTGCGCGGCGAAATTTTTCGGTTCAAGGCGGAGGGCTTCTTCGATAGAAACTTCGGCCTGACGATTGAGGCTGTAATCTCCCGTCTCCCTCACCTTTTTTAAAAAGGCTGACGCCAGCTGAACGTGGGAAGCGGCCTTTTCCGGGTTGCTTTTAACCAATTCCGCCGCCGCCTTTATCAATTCATCGGCCGGACTGGCCACAGTTTTTTCGGGCGTTTCGCTCGCCTCTTCGGTCAAAGCGGTCTGTGTTCGGCAACCGCCGGCGATAATCAAAAAGAGCATTAGGATCAAAATTAAAAGCGGCGAAACTTCGATTCTTGTCATTTTCATCAGATCTCCTCCGGTCGGGAAAATCGGGCGAAGCCGCTAGCGACCCCGCCCGTATCACATTTATTTGTTTTTCATTTTAAACAATCCCCTTTCATCGACTACCGGCAAAACGCTCTCTCTGACACCGAGTTGGGTCTGATTCGAGGTCCGCGCCACGCCGCCGGGGGTCGGCGGGAGCAAATAGGGGAAACGCGACAGCAATGGGCCTTCGGGATTGAAACCCACTCCGTCGCCGAGGACATTGTTGGGAAAATCATTAGTGGCGGGAGTGAAAGGCGTTCCGCCGGCGACGACCCGCAAGGCGATGTCAACCACATCATCCTGCACCCGCCGACCGTTCGGAAATCCGGCGACATCGCCGCCGAGCAGCCCCAGACGATCGATCTGAGCGATCGGGGTCGGCGGAATGGCCACGTTCAGACGCAGATATTCGTGCGGCTGACCGTCGGAAAGAAAGGTCGTGTAATTGGGGCCGGTGACCGAATTGACCGGGATGCCGGTGGCGAAGATCGAAACCAGATCCTGGCGCGGCGGAGACGGCACCGTCAGAGCGAAAAAGTCCCGGAAAATACGGGCCAGTTCCGGATCGACCACCGACGGAGCGAAGATCACATCTTCTCTCGGCGTTGATCCGTTGAACTTGTCTTTCAAACCGAGCGGAATCACAACTTCGTTGACCAGCGGATTTCCCAGCCGCGAAACCTGTTTCCAGTCGCCCGATTCGATCCGGGTGTTGCCGTCATCGAGAACCCGGATCGACCGGCGGCTGGCCGTCGCCCAAACGCCGATCACCGCATCCGGGTCGGTCGGACTGGTCGGCGGCAGGTTGGTCTGCGTCAGTTCTTCGATCGGCACTTCGAGGGCGATCGTGCTGATGTTGAATCCCTGCGTCGTATCGACCCCGCCGAACAAAGTGTTGCCGATATTGAAGGTGTCGAAGATCGCTCCGAGATCCACATAAAAAGCCTCGTCGCGCTGACCGACGAACACCTTTCCGCCGTTTGGCAGATCGTAAACCGCCGGCTGGCCGAGATTGGTCTCGTAATCCGGCGTGGTCCGCAGTCCGATATTGCTGGGCGGAGTCTTGAGGCCGACGCCGAGGTATCTTCCGCGTATTTTGTTGGGTCGTCGTCCTAAACGATTGTCTATCCGTTCAACCGTGTAGGTCTGGAACTGGTTGTAATCCGGATCGTCCAGACTTGTGATGATCGCGTTTTGGTTAAAAGTGGACATTCCGAAAACCGTCGCGTCGTTGACCGTGTTGGTGTTAAACGTGAACCGGTAAATCAGATCTTCCCGCCCGTCGCCCGTGTTATCGATCTTGATCTCGTAACGAACGTTGTCGTCAAAACGGTAATACTGCGGGCCGCCTGATGGTTCCTGAAACGGAATGTAATTGGCGATCAAGGTAACAAAGCCTTCGCGTCCCGGCTCCAGACTTCGAAAAGCGTAGACATCGGTGTTGTCCGCAAATCTGTCCACACTGATGAGCGGCGCTTCGGAATGGCTTGAAGCCAGCGATGACATCGACAAAAGAGCCATCACAATCAGGGTTGTAAATAGTGATCTAAACATTTTTACCTCCTTTTTATTGAATTTTTGCTTTTGAAAAATCGGTGCGGGAAACGTGAAAACCCGCACTCGGCCGTAATTTTCACGTTTCCTTTTGGAATTTCTATGGATTTCCGTTATTTCCCGCCTGCGGGGGAGCCAGATACGGAAAACGATGCAAAAAAGGCACGTCGTTTTCGCTCACGCCGTCGCCCAGAGTATTGTTGGGAGCGACGTTCGTATCGGGAGTAAAGGGCGTCCCTCCGGCGACGGCCCGCAAGGCGATGTCAACCACATCATCCTGCACCCGCCGACCGTTCGGGAAACCGGCGACATCGCCGCCGAGCAATCCCAAAGCATTGATGTGTCCGAAAGGAGTAGCCGGAATGGCCACGTTCAGGCGCAGATATTCGTGCGGTTTTCCGTCGGAAAGGAAGGTCGTGTAATCGGGGCCGGTGACCGGATTGACCGGAATGCCGGTGGCGAAGATCGCAACCAGATCCTGGCGCTTGTCGGTCGGAATTTTTATTCCGTAGACCGCCTTCATGATCTTCGGAAGTTCGGGATCGAGCACCGCCGGAGCCGCAACGGCGTCGTCCTTCGGGGAAAGCGAATTAAAAGCGTCCTTTAATTTCAAAGGAATGACAACTTCATTGACCAGCGGGTTGCCCAGACGCGAAACCTGTCGCCAGTCGCCGTCGGTCTTTCTCGATCCGTCCGTGTTGATGACCGTGACCGTCTGTCGGCTGGCCGTCGCCCAAACGCCGATGACGGCGTCTTTGTCGGTCGGTTTTTTCGGCATTTTGCCCGAGCGGGTTACGTCTTTGATGGGAACTTCGAGCGCGATCGAACTGACGTTAAAACCCTTTGTATAGTCATAACCGCCGTTCATTCCCACCGATTTCAGATTCAAAGCGTCGAAAACTCCGCCGACATCGACAAAAAAGCCCTCATCGCGCTGACCGGCGAAAACCTTGCCGCCGCCCCTCAAATTGTAAACCGCTCTTTCGCCGAGGTTCTTTTCGTAATCGGGCGTTACCCTCGGCCCGATGTTGGCGGGGGGAACGAGCGCATCTTTGATCAGATCCTCCATCTTGTGCGTCCTTTTGTCGACCCGCGTAACCGTATATGACTGGGCCTCGTTATAATCCGGATCGTGCAGGGATTTGATCACCGCATCCTGATTGACCGCGCTATGCCCCAGAACGGTATCGCCGTTTCGCGAAAGACTCTTGAATCTGAACTGATAAACGATGTCTTCGACGCCGTCGCCGGTGTTGTCGATCTTGATCTCATACAAAACCGTGTCGTCCCAGCGGAAAAAATGCGGGCCGCCCGAAGGCTGTTGAAACGGAATGTAGTTGGCGATCAGCGTGACGAAATCTTCGCGGCCGTGTTCGATACTGCGAAATGCGTAGGTATCGGTGTTGTCCACAAATCTGTCGCGGGCCGTGAGCGGCGCTTCCGAATGACTTGAAGCGAAAGCCGGCACCAGCGAGCTTGCCAGAACCAATGACAAAGACAGCATCTTCTTCGCCACGGTTTTTAATCTTATTAGGGTTCTCATACTCATACTCCTTTAATTTTTCGATTTAAAAATCGTTTGTTTTGTAATCATCAATTTCGCAAAAAAGGGTTTTGCACCCTATTCCGCGTTTTTTTTTCGCCAGGACCACAAATAATTTTTGGATTTTCCGAATTTGCTTGTTTGAACCGGATTGTTCGGAGGTTCGATCTATAATCAGGCGGCAGCGGTTTGCGAAAAGGAATTTTGCCTGAGACTTTTCCTGATTTTTTGAAAACCGCGGCGGAGCAATGTTTTCACAGTGCCGAGCGGCAATCCCAGCGCTTCGGCGATCTCCAAATGGGTGTAACCCTCGTAAATCGCCATGTTCAGAACCTTTCTCTGTTTGGGATTAAAACGCATCAAAACCTGTCCGGCCCGTTTCGCTTCCAGCCGGGCTTGCATCTGCCTTTCGGAATTTCCCCGCGATCTCAATATATTCTCGTCCAGCAACACCGTTTCCGGTTTGGACATTTTTTTTCGCAGGCGGTCGATCAAACGCCGCCGCGCGATCAGAGTGATAAAGGCCGACTCTTTTCCCTTTTCCGGATCAAATCGCCCGGCGTTCTGCCAGATGGCGATGAAAATCTCCTGAACGGCGTCCTCGGTGTCTCCGGTTTTTCCGGCGAATTTATCGGCCAGATACCAAACCAGACCTCCGTACTCCTCCAGACATTTCTGAACCCCGTGCTGGTCGCCGGCGGCAATTTGTTGAAGAATTGTTTTGTTTTCGCTTTGCCGATCAAAGCCTTTTATCGAAAAATTCATTTTTCTTTGCCTCCAAAATGGTTAATTCTTGTAACCGCAAAATTCATTAAAAAATCCTGCCGCACCCTACAGCGCGGATTTTCGGAGCGAAGAACACAACAAATTTTTCATTTTTTTTTTGAAACCGGACTTTCGGAATGACGGAGGAATTGAAATCGAACGAAGGGCGAGAAAAACCTCGGAGAAAATTCGACAGATCAGTTGATTTAATGACAATTCGGTCAAAAAAAAGCCCGCCAAAGAAAGTGGAAATCAATCTGTCGAAAAACTCAGACCGATCCACTTTTTTGGTGGGCGAACGTCCGTTGTCGGAGGAAGATGTCCGGCCTCCGATCCTTAATATTTTATTTCGGCGGGACAAAACCGGTCAGATTGGTGATTTGGTGCCGGGAGATCGGATTCCAAATCGAACCGCTCGATCCTACATAACAGAACCGCCCTACCCGATCCATACTGCTGGAAAGATCGTCCATATAACCCAATACCTCACCCCAAACCACATAATTTACCACCAGTTGCCCGTGGGCTTTTATGTTTACCCTGTTTATGGCATTTAAATTGAGGGGCGCGGGGTTGACCGTGGCACATTTTTTTCCGCAGAAGATAGATACATAGCTGGCCATTCCGCCTCCCAAAGAATGACCGACCACCACATCCGGGGACATCTCGATCACATAATTCAAGGCCTGCATATATTGAACGGCACATCCGGTCAATCCCTGGATGATGTTGTCATCGAAATCGTTCAGCCCGTCAGTGCCCGCCAGAGCAACTACCGTTTGATTGCTCCTGCCGCCCTTAGCCGTAATGGCGTGAAAATCTCCTCCGTCAGCAACGTCCGTAACGGTCCACTTCGTTCCCACATTGGGAAATGTGTATGTTTTTGTTCGAGGCTTGCTTCCTTTATATGAAAGCCAGGCCAAACTGACGACTTCCTGATAATCCAAGCCCCACGCTTTTATTGTCATAATTTTCTCTCTCCTAAAAAAATTTGCTTATATTTTGTTTCTTCAATAAAATTGCAAAATTCATTGAATTTTTTTTTCATCCCATAACGCGGTTTTTGTTTTTGAAAACCACAATCATAAAAATATTTTTTGAATTTTTTTCGCATTGGCTTTTTTCAGGCATTGGCAAAATGAGCACTTTATTACCCCCGACTGAGCAAACCCAGGAAGTTACCGAATTGTTGAACGCCCTAAGCGACGGCAATCGGGAAGCGACCGATAAACTGATACCGATCGTTTATTCCGAACTCAGACGCCTGGCCGGAAGTTATCTGAAAAGCGAGCGCGAAGGGCATACTTTGCAACCGACCGCACTCGTTCACGAAGCGTTTCTGAAACTGGTTGATCAAAAAGTCCGCTGGGAAAGCCGCTCGCATTTTTTCGGGGTGGCGGCCAAACTGATGCGCCGGATTCTGGTGGATTACGCCCGGGCTCATCAGGCCGAAAAACGAGGCGGCGATCAGACGAAAATTCCTCTGGAAGAAACCTTTGTTTTCGTTCGGGAGCGCCCGGCAGAAATAATCGCGCTGGATGAAGCGCTGAAAAACCTGGCGAAAATCGATCCCCGACGAAGTCAGGTGGTCGAGCTGAAATTTTTCGGCGGATTAAATAATAAAGAAATTGCATCCGTTTTGGGCGTTCATTCGAATACTGTTTTGCGCGATTGGAATCTGGCCCGGGCCTGGTTGAAAACGCAGCTATAGATGAATTGTCATGTCCCCCGATAAGTGGCAGGAAATCAGCAGGATTTTTAACGCCGTAATAGAAAAAGAACCTTCTCTGAGAGAGAAATTTTTAGCCGACATCTGCGGCGGTGACGAAGATTTGCGCAATGAGATCGGCACCCTTCTTTCGGCTCACGAAAGCGGAGACAGTTTTATCGATTCGCCCGGAGCGGGCCTGAAACCGGAGCCTTTCGAACTCGGATTAAAGAAAGGCGATAAGATCGACGCTTTTGAAATTGAAAAACTCCTCGGCAAAGGCGGTATGGGAGAAGTTTATCTGGCCCGCGATACGCGGCTCAACCGCCCGGTGGCCATCAAGATCCTGCCCCCCGCCATCGCTTCCGATTCGCAGGCCAACCGACGGCTGTTGCGCGAAGCTCAGGCCGCCGCGCTCGAACATCCGAACATCTGCACCATTCACGAGATCGTCGAAACCGAAGAATGCAACTTCATAGTCATGCAGTACGTCGAGGGAGAACCCCTTTCCGAAATTTTGAAGAACGGAGCTTTGGGACTGCGAAGAACTCTGAAGATCGGCCTTCAGGTGGTCGAAGCGATCGCCGACGCCCACCGCAACGGCGTCATTCACCGCGATATTAAACCCGCCAATATCGTCGTTTCCCCGAACGATCAGGTCAAGGTTCTGGATTTCGGTCTGGCCAAAAGGATCAGTCCAAAAGACGACGACAGCCCGAGTTTGAAAAGCATTCTAAGCCAACCGGGGCTGATCTTGGGAACGGCCAGTTACATGTCGCCCGAACAGGCCCGCGGATTGTCAGTTGACGGGCGGACCGACCTCTGGAGCTTCGGCGTCGTCTTTTACGAGATGACCGTCGGGAAAAGACCTTTCGAGGGGAATTCTCTGGCCGACAAGTTCGTTTCGATCCTGCATGATGAACCGCCTCTGCCCGGAGGATTGTCCGACGAACTGAAACGAATAATCACCCGACTGCTGGAAAAAGATGCCGACCGGCGTTATCAAACCGCTCAGGAATTGCTGATCGATCTGAGAACTCTGAGACAGGAGGTGGAGTTTGAAAAACAACTCCAAACCCATATTTCGGTTGACTCGGGATCGCCGACCATCAATGCCAAGATCCTCGGTTCCGACGACCGGGGTTCGGAAAAAACCCTTTTCATCGTCGAAAAAAAACCGAAGACCTTCTGGCAAAAGATCGGATTGATGCAAATTGCGCTGGGCGGCCTGATCCTTTTTCTGCTCGGGATCGGCGGCTGGTATTTACGACATCAGTCCGACATCAACTGGGCCCGGGAAAATGTTAAAAAGATCGCCGAGCTGGCCAGCAATGAGAGTAATTTTGAAGCGTATGATCTGGCCCTCCAGGTTCAGGGCTACATCCCCGAAGACGAAGAGCTGAAAAAACTGATGCCGACCATCTCCGACAAGATCTCGGTTCAATCGGAACCGGGCGAGGCCAGAGTCTTTTTAAAAAGGTTCCTTCCGAACGAAACCGGCGATTTTCCCGAAAGCGTGCTGATCGGAACAACCCCGATCAAAGATTTTCAGATAGCCCGTGGTCATTACATCCTGCGGATCGAAAAAGACGGTTTCGCGCCGTTCGAGAGAACCATTTCCGGAACGATCCCGCGGATCGGCGGTTCTTTTATCGATTCGCCGCCTCTGGAAATCGACGTCAAACTGATCGGAACGGAACGATCCCCGGAAAACATGGTTTTTGTGCCGGGCGGCGAATACAGTCTGGTCAACTGGTCGCGTCCGATTCAGGACAAGGTCCGGCTTGACGATTTCTTCATCGACAAATACGAGGTGTCTAATCGGGAATTCAAGGAATTCATCAATAGCGGAGGTTATTTGAAGAAAGAATTCTGGAAACACGCTTTTATCAAAGCCGGTCAGGAAATTTCCCTCGAAGAAGCCGTTCGAAACTTCAAAGACAAAACCGGTCTGCCCGCTCCGCGCAGTTGGTCGAACCAAAACTTTCCCGAAGGCGAGGAAGATCTTCCCGTTACGGGCATCACCTGGTACGAAGCGGCGGCCTACGCGGCATATCGCGGAAAACAACTTCCGTCCGTTTTCCAGTGGGAGAGGGCGGCCCGCAACGGCGTTTCCGATCCGCGCTATAATGCGATGCCCTGGGGACTGATCAAACAGGGCGAAACCACGGATTTCCGCGCCAACTTCGGTTCGACCGGCTCGGTTTCGGTCAAAAAGTTCGAATTCGGAATGAGTCCTTTTGGCGCATTTAATATGGCCGGGAACGTTTCGGAATGGGTTTTGAACCGGAGCGGCGACAATTATGTAACGAGCGGCGGCGCCTGGAACGATCTGCCTTATTCCTTCGGAGATTACGGAGAATATCCGGGCTTTTACGCTTCGGACAAACTGGGCTTCAGATGCGTTCTCAACCTGTCGGAAACCGGATCGGATCAGGGCGCGCAGGATGTTCTTCCCGATGAGATCCCGAATTATGCCGTTTCCGGCGAAAATGACCATAAGATGTGGCTGACGCATTACCAGTACGATCAAAAACCGCTCAATCCTCAAATCGTCGAAACCCGGGAAGCCCAGGACTGGATTCGCCGGACGATCACCTTTACCGGAGAAAACGATGAAACGGTGTCGGCTTATCTTTATCTGCCGAAAAACTACGCCCGTCCGTTGCAGGTTATCCACTATCTTCCGCCCGGAGACGTGGTCGACGGTTTGCGCCCGCTGCCCGATTCGGTCGAGATGTTCATGACGCCGTTGATAAAATCCGGGCGGGCGGTTTTCACCGTCTCCCTGAGAGGTTACAGCGAACGCCCTTTCCCGGACAATTACGTTCCCCCGGCGCGCAACACGGTCGAATTCCGCAAACAGGCGGTCAACTGGATGACCGATCTGCGCCGCGGACTCGATTATCTGGAAACGGTCGATGAGGTGGATTTTAAAAAGCTGTCTTTTCTGGGGATCAGCAACGGGGCGAATCTGGGGATTTTGGTTCTGGGGATCGAAAAGCGCTATAAAGCGGCCGTGCTGGTCGGGTCGGGCGTCGATAAAAGCTGGCAGGAATGGATACCGGAAGCCAATTTCATCAATTTCGCCCCGCATTCAAAATTGCCAAAACTCTTTATTAACGGGCGTTATGACGAGGCGCATCCGCTCGAAACCTACAGCGAACCCATCTACAAGATATTCAGCGAACCGAAAAAACAGGTCATCTACGACGGCGGGCATATTCCGACGATCGAATTTTTCTCAACCACGATCAATGACTGGCTCGATGAAAAAATCGGACCGCCGGCCCGATTTTAGGATTATTGACAGACAAAGTATTTGGAGTTTTGTCTCGCGCCCGGCTTTTCGTTGGAAACCAAAGTTTTATCGCAAGCGCCGGCCGCGTAAACGCGGCCCCTTCGAACCTCCGCCCCTTTAACAGATTCGCGGCAACTGTTCGCCGAGCTGCATATCGACGACGCGGGTGGCTCCGAATTTCGTTTTGGCGACGACCATTCCCGGATGAGATTCGACCGCCTGACCGATGATCGCAGCATCTTTGCCCCTCTCGTTTTTTCGCATCGCTTCCAGAATCTTTTCGGCCGCATCCGGCGGGACGATGGCGATCAGTTTGCCCTCGTTGGCGACGTAAAAGGGATCAAGCCCGAGGAATTCGCAGGCCGAAGCGACAACTTTCGGAACCGGAACCTTGGTTTCATCCAAAACGATCCCGACGCCCGAGGCTTTGGCGATCTCGTTCAGAGCCGAAGCGATCCCGCCGCGCGTCGGATCGCGCAGAACGCGGACATCTTTGCTGACGGAGAGAATGTCCTCGACCAAAAAGTTCAGATTGGCGCAATCGGATTCGATGACGGCGTCAAACTCCAGCCCCTCGCGCTCGCTCATGATGGCTATGCCGTGCAGACCGATCTCGCCCGAAACGATGACCGCATCGCCGGGGCGAACCAGATTCGGAGCGAGATCAACGCCTCGCGGAATAATCCCGATCCCGCTGGTATTGATAAACAGCCCGTCGCCCTTGCCTTTATCGACGACCTTTGTGTCGCCGGTTACGATCTTGACCCCGGCCTCCGCGGCCTGCTCGCCCATGGTGTTTACGATCCGTCCCAAAGATTCGACCTCAAAGCCTTCTTCGATGATAAAACCGGCGCTCAGAAAAAGCGGTTTCGCCCCCGCCATCGCCACATCGTTGACCGTTCCGTTGACGGCCAGATTGCCAATGTTTCCGCCCCGGAAAAAGAGCGGCTGAACGACGAACGAATCGGTCGAATAAGAAAGACGCCCGCCGTCCTTCAACAATTCGAAAACATCGAGCGCCGCCGAATCGCTCAGCGAATCGAGCGTCTCGTTGGAAAAAACCGGCAAAAAAAGATTCTCGACCAACTCGCTCGACAATTTCCCACCGCCCCCGTGCCCGAGGACTATTTTCGGATAATCCCGCAAAGGCAAAGGGCAAACCCAGTTGTTGAAATCTATTTCGCTCATAAAAAATCAATTCGTGAGTAAATATTTCAGACTTGTTTTTGTGCCTGGCGCCGGGCAACTTTCATTAACAAGCGCAATGCCTCATTAACAGATTCAGCATCGGGAAACACTTCATGCACATCCTCTTCCAGCAAAACCAAATTCGTGCCTGCTCGATATCGTTCGGCATATTTGCCGCGCACTCTGCCTTTTAGTTCCGAAAGGTCATACACCGGGCGCATCTCATCATTTTCAATTTTGTCCTTGTTCATATTGCTCTCTTTCCCCGCGCGTCGGCTCCCGCACACTGATGATGCGAATCGTTTCGCCGTCGTCGCTATGCGCTATAAACAACAGTCTGCCGTTTTCGGAATGTCCGAATGATAAGAAAACGGCGCTCTTCAGCTGAATGATCAGGATCGTCAAAAGTATCAGAAAGCGGATCGCCGAAAACGGTTGCCGCTTCCTCAAAAGAAACCTTGGGTTTAGCCAGATTGTCCGCCGCTTTATTTTTGTCCCAATCAAACTGCACAAGTAAAGAATAGCGGTTTTCAGTTTATTTTCCCAACCTTTTCTTCCCAACCGAACCAACTGAAAGAAACGTCTTCTTCGGCAACGGGTTTCCCGTCAAAAAGTTTGGTTAAACGCCCTGTCAGAACAGTTCCGGCGGGTTTGCTTTCTTCGTAATTCCCCTTTACTACAAAGCGTCCGACAAATTTATAGCCGATCTTTTTATGTGTGTTCGTCTTAAACGAGAAATCCCCAAAAGAAAGATTTTCAGCCCGCCATCCGTAGTAGTAACTACCGACTTTTAAAAGACCTCTCGGTTTTTGGGAAACCCAGATAGCTTTTCTTGCGATCGGCGGCGGCGTACATGGAGAAGGAGCGCAGGCACTGCCATAACCCACGGACGAACCTGTCATCACCGTCAGCCAGTTAATGTTCCGAAAGGCTTTGGACGGCCGGTCTTTAAATTCAAATCCTCCGTCCGGTCGAAAACTGTCGTTTGATTCGGTTATTTCAACCGGAACCGGTTTTGTCATCTCATCCGGTGCTTTTGAGAATGTTTCCTCTTTATTGATAAATCCGGAGTGAATTCCGATGACAGAGAGAACCCCGACAGCGAGCGCAATAACAAAAACGATTGATTTCAGATTAAAAAAAAGAGGCATAATTTTTATTCAAATCTTCGAGGAACAAGCGGCAAAGAACAAATCCGACAGTTGAGATTTAAGTCTTTTGATCCCGGCAATTATACTATCCAGTTCCGCCTCCCGCATCAGACCCGTCCAATGATAAACTGCGTCGCGTTGCGAAAAGGCTTCGGCCCTTTGATCCCTTTCCACATCAAATCCCGAACCGCTTTCTTTGCTTCTTTGCGAACCTCGGGCGTCAACTGTGCGGCGGTTACTCCGGCCAGAACCTCCCAGGCCGTCTCAAAATCGTCGAAATCGAACCCAAAATCCTCCCGCTCCGCCCGGGCCTCGATACCGGCCTGCCGCAATTGTTCGAGAAAAGGTCCCGGATCCGCCATCGAACCCGGACCGACCCCTTCAACCGGCGGTGTCGATGCAAAACTGCCCGCTTTTTGCTGAAACGCGACTATGTCGCATTCATCGGGAGCCGCCCAAACTGCGGCGACCAAGCGCCCTCCGGGGCGCAACACCCGCGCCATTTCTCTTGCGGCGGCAGATCTGTCAATCGCGTACATCAGGCTCAAGGAAGCAAGTATGACGTCGAAACTCGAATCGTCGGCCGGGATCGCTTCCGCGCGGCCTTCGCAAAATTCCAGATTATCCGCACCCAGAGCCGCCGCTCTCTCCCTCGCCAGCAAAAGCATTTCGGGGCTGATGTCAACGCCGGTAACTCTCCCCGCGCGTCCGACGCCCGTCGCCGCAAGAATCGCCACCGATCCCGTTCCCGTCCCCAGATCGAGAACATCTTCGCCGACCTTCAGCGAGGCCCGCGCGATGACGGCTTCAACGATCGGTAAAAACCGTCGATCTATCTCCCGGGCGTAAACCTCCGACATCCGCTCCCAAACGGAGATCTGCCATTCAAAACCTGATTCACCTTCTTTCGGTTTCATAAATTGACCAAACGGATCGGTGGAATTTCTTCGCCACCGAATTCCGTTCGAATCGCCCGCGCTCCGAACGGGGCAAGCGGGACTCCCCTCGCTCCCGGTTATTTTGCCGTCGCCGCAAAACGACCGTAGTTGTAGTAAGCGGCGCAGGCTCCTTCTGAGGAAACCATCGTCGCGCCGAGCGGTTTTCGCGGAGTGCATTCTTTGCCGAAAGCCGGGCATTGGTGCGGTTTGATCGTTCCTTGCAAAACCTCGCCGCTCCGGCACAATGCGGATTCGTGCGTTTCGATGCCGGTTACGTCGAATTTGTATTCGGCGTCAAGATCGCGGTAGTTCTTATTGAGACTCCAGCCGCTTTGGGGAATGACTCCGATCCCGCGCCAGGCCCGGTCTCTGGTTTCAAAAACATCTCTCAGCATCTTTTGCGCCGCCGTGTTGCCCTCGAAAGTGACGACCCGGTTGTAGGCGTTTTCGACCTCAAAGGTCCCGCGTTCAAGATGCGTTACCGCCCGGCGGATTCCCTCCAGAATGTCGAGAGGTTCGAATCCGGTGACGATGATCGGGATCTTGTATTTTTGCGCCAGCGGCGGATATTGCGAAAACCCCATCACCGAACAGACGTGTCCCGCCGCCAGAAAAGCCTGAACCCGATTGGTCGGCGATTCCATGATGGCGGCGATCGCCGGCGGAACCAGCACGTGCGAAACCAGCATCGAAAAATTCTTCAGATCTTGTCGTTTGGCCTGAAAGACTGCCATCGCGTTGGCCGGCGCGGTCGTTTCGAAACCGACTCCGAAAAACACGACCTCTTTATCGGGATTTTCCCTGGCAAAACGAACCGCATCGAGCGGAGAATAGACGGTGCGAACATCGCCGCCCTCGCTTTTGATTCGGAACAGATCCTTTTCGCTGCCGGGAACCCGAAGCATATCGCC
>JAWKHL010000004.1:0-528075 GCA_041394845.1 Pyrinomonadaceae bacterium
ATCCCCCCGCGGTTTTCAGCCGCCACGCTGAATTTTCGGGTCAAAGACATCATCAAGCCAGCTTCTCCGGCCAGATCGAGCTCCCGGCAAACCGTCTGTCCGTTAATCTTAACATCGAAAACCCTCTGCCCCTTTTCCTTGAACTTCGGTTCGACGAATCGCAGTTCGACCTCGAAAACACCGTCCGGGACATCGAACCGATACCCGTTCAATCCCTCCCGCATGGTTTGAAAAAGCGGATCGTCCAAGCTTCCGAAAGCGTTGCGAAGGGTCGAAACCTCGGCCCCATCATCTCCCGTAAAACCCCATCCTCCGGTCCGAAAGATCTTATCGGCCGTCCAGACGTTTTGGCCCTCGTCGATGAAATCCGCGTTCGAGCCGACATTGACCGCCATTTCGCGGAAAGACCGGTCGAATGGCCGGGCCGTGTCGGCAAAAAAGACCTCGGTCGTATCGGAGTGAAGTCCATTTTCGGTCGCCTGCGCCGTCAAAATGTTTTTCCCGTCGGCCAGGCTCGCTTCCCACGACGCCTTGTTGTTAGCGGCGGTTTTCTTTCCGAGCGAAACCCCGTTTTGAAAAAGTTCGACCGATCCCAGATTGGTGTAAACGTCGATCGCCTGACGCGCCCCGCCGCTCCGGTATTTCCAGTCCCGCGCGGCGATATGGAGAACGGGCCGAGAGGAAAAAGCCGCTTTGTAAAAAAAGGAAACGTCCTTCGGCCGCCGGTCGTAGGTGAACATTCCCTTTTGATTGATATGGGGAATGGTCTCGCCGCGAAATTCCGAACCGAAATCGAACTGGTTCCAGATGGCCGAACCGGCGATGAATTTCCGCTCGCTGATCTGCCGCCAGTAAGATTCGTGAAACATCCTCTGCCATTCGACGGTCGAATCAAAGCGTTTCGGGTTCGCCGAATGGAGCCGCCGATCGGCGTTGGCACCGTATTCGCTGATGATCAGAGGCTTGTCGGGAAGCCGCCGGTGCTGTTCGTCGATAAATTTCCCGAAATCCTCGAACGTGTCGTGATACCAGCCGAAATAGAGATTCCACCCGACGATGTCCGTTATGGAGGTCAAACCGGATTGATAATAATCCTCACGGCTGCCGAAATCAAAAGCGATGCCGGTAACCCGGGTCGGGTCCTCCTCTTTGCAGATCTTCTCCAGTTCCTTCGCCAGCTTAAAGGTTTCGGTCAGATCGGCCCCGGTTTTCGGGGATCGCAGGAAAATCTCGTTCATATAGCCCCAGATGATGATCGACGGATGATTCCGGTGCTGGCGGATCATGTCGCGGAGCATCGTTTTGGAGTTCTGGTTAAAAGCTTCCGAGATGGTGATCAGATTGACGATCGGGATCTCCTCCCAGATCAAAATGCCGAGCCGGTCGGCCGCTTCGAGCACCGCCGGATCCTGGGGATAATGAGCCAGCCGGAGAAAATTAAAGCCGTTGTCCTTGATGATCTCCAGATCCCGAACCATCAACTCGTCCGGGACGGCGTTTCCGAGTCCCTGATAATCCTGATGTTTGTTGGTCCCGCGCAGTTTCAGATATTTCCCGTTGAGGAAAAATCCCTCTTCAGCGTCAAACCTGAGCCAGCGGAAACCGAGCGGGTTTTCGATCTCGTCGAGGACTTTTTCGCCGCTTTTGATGACCGTCTTCACCCGGTACAGATTCGGCTCCTCCGGCGACCAGAGCTTGGGACGCCTGATCTGATCGACGGTTTGAACGAAATCGGATTCGCTTTTTTCTTTGACGCCGAGCCTCGAAGCGACCCTGGCGACGGGGCTGTTCTCGTTGTCAAAGATCGTGCTGATGATCTCCAGATCCCCCACGCCGGCGGTCGAGTTGACGACCGTTCCCGAGATTTTGACCGTGGCCGCCGATTCGGAAACCCGCGGCGTTTCCACCCGGACGCCGACCGAAGCGTGATCGGTTACCTTGAAATGAACCGGATCGGCCGCCACCAGCCAAACGTCGCGGTAGATCCCGCCGTACATCGTAAAATCGGCATCGAGCGGCGGAATGTCCTTTTCCAGAGTGTTATCGACCCGAACGGCGATCAGATTGGGCCTCTCGAAGCTGACCTGATCGGTCGCGTCAAAAACAAAAGCCGAATATCCGCCGATGTGTTTGCCGAGGGATTTTTCGTTGACGAAGACCTCGGCCGTCTGATTGGCCCCCTCGAAAAACAAAAAGATCCGTTTCCCGCGAAGGCCGGGATCGAGTTCCAGTTGGCGACGATACCAGCCCGGCCCGCGCCGGTAACCGGGTTCGTCGTCAAAAGCGTCCCCGGCATTCCAGGTGTGCGGCAGGGAAACCCGCTCCCAGTCGGCCACCTCCGCTTTCGGCTTTTCGGCGTTCGGAACATCGCCCGGTGAAAAAAACCAATTATCGTTTATCGTCCGGCGAACGCGCGGCGAAGTCTGGGCGTTGCCGGTTTGAACAAGACAGGTTAACAACAGAATAAAGCCAATTCCGATTGTGAAAATTATCTTTTTCATATTGTCGCCGTTGCGCCTTTTCGACTCATCGTCCGGCCGGCCAACGGCTCAACCCCCTTGCTCAGACGCGCTTCGGCCTGAAAAAAGCGCCGAACGCTCCCCGGACGAAAATATCCTTTCCGTCAAATGCGGGAACAACTCCCGGTCTGGTTTGCTTATTCTGGGCCGAAAGGGAAAGTTTTACTATTTTAAATGAAACCGTAAAAAAAGCCGGGTTACGAATTTGAAACGGTTTCCTGTTCATCATTAACCGATTTGATTATCAGTTGTTTTACAAATTAATTGACAAGAAAAGGCGCGGAAAAATCAAACATTTATCCACGCCTTTTCCCGATTGAACGCAGATCAGAAGCTGAATCTTAACTGCATTTCCACCACCCGTCCGGCCAGCAATCCGGTAGCTTCACCGAAGTTGACCCGATCGACTCTGGTGCTGTTGCTGAAGCTCTGGAACGGAGCGATGTTCGTCACGTTGAAGATATTAAAGAAGTTGAAGCGAAGGTCGAAGTTCGGTTTTTCGCCCAAAACGCCCAGATTGGGCAGGCCGAACCGCTTCGAAACGCTCATATCAACATTGAAATATCTCGGTCCGCGGAACACATTGCGTCCGATTCCCGGAGGGTTGTTCAGATAACCGTTGCCGGCGTTCCTCAGAGTCGAGAAGACGCTGTTGCAACCGGTTCCGGTGTTACAGTTTGCTCCCGCCGTAAAGCTTCCCGGAAAGATACCGCCCGCGCTCAGGAAATTGGAATTGGAATTGCCGAGCGGTTGGGTGCCGTCATAAGCGATCGGACGGAAAGGTCCGATGGTATTGCCGTTGGGTCCGACGATGCTCGAACTGACGACCGGCGTCCACGGAAAACCGGTGTGCCGGGTCAAAATGGTGTTGATCTGCCATCCGCCGAGGATCTTTCCGGCCCAGTTTTTCTGACTTCGGAAAAAGGGAATGTCCCACAATGCCGATAGCGTGAAAAAGTGGCGAACGTCGAAATCCGAAGGGCCGAACTCGGTCGATTGATCGACCGGATAAGTCTGATTGGTGCAGGCGCAAGGGGCTTCATAGGAATATGAATCGAGTCCTTTGCTGAACCGGTAATTGAAATCAAACTGGAACCCATTGGAGAATCGACGCTGGAGACGGGCGTTCATTCCGTTGTAGTAACCGTAAACGTCGCCGTAGCCCCAGTAAACCGGATTGAAGGTCGTGCTCCTGACCGGCTGGGTCAGATGAAGCGGTTCGATCCGGGTGAAATTCTCGTTCCGGCTTCCCTGATAACCGAGCGTGCTGACCAGTTTCCAGGGCATTTCGTACTGCACTTCGAGCGAGTAACGGTAAACCATCGGGGTCCGGTTGTTATAATCGAGACCGTAGATTTCCACCGTCCCGATGTTCGGACCGCCGTTGGCGTTTCGGCCTCCTCCCAGATTCGGATTGCCCGGATAACTGGTCAAACCGCCTCCGGTCGTATATAAGATCTGATTTCCGACAAACGGATTGGTAATACTGCCACAGCAAATACTGTATCGGTAACCGTTCGGCGGATTGGCTCTGGAGTTGGCCGGCAATGCGTTCGGCAGACGGTCATAGCCGATCCCGAACCCTCCGCGCAGAACCATCTTGTTGTCAAACCAGGTCGGCGTCCAGGCAAAGCCGATCTGCGGGCCGAAATTGTTGTAATCCGGCTTGGTAAGTTCGCCGCCGTCCTCGATAAAGGAATCGGGCAGACCGTTCGGGCCGAACCGGAGAACTCCGAGATTATCCGCCTGAAGTTGTTTGAAATACTCCCAGCGGAGTCCCAGATTAAGGGTCAGATTCGGTCGGAATTTCCAGTCGTCCTGAACGAAGAATGAATAACCGCCGGTATTGAAATCGGCGTTGTTGGCCAGCGGATTTCCGTTGAAATCGGCCGTGATCGCCTCGAAGATCGGCGTGTCATTGCCGAAGTTCCAGGCCCCGCTGAACGAATAGAGCGGGCGGGCCGCGCCGGCGCCGGGATTTTTATTGACGTCGCCGCGATATTCCGCCCCGAATTTGAAGGCGTGATTGCCCAGAACCCAGGTCAAGGTGTCGCGCAAATTGAACTGCCTTTCGTTGAGCGTTCCCGGAGTGTTGGCGCTGCGCGGGAATCCCCAGCGCAAACGGTCGCTCGGCAAAAACGCCTCGACCTCGACCCGCGGAATACCAAAGTCGGCGTTCGGGTTCGAATCGATCTCGTTGAAACCCCATTTTGTGTAATTGACCCGCGCCTCGTTGACGATAAAGGACGAGAAATTGCGGATATAGGAAAATGCGGTGTTGTAGTTAAGCCGTTCGGAATTTATATCGGACATCGGACGGCTTTGGGCCGCCGTGTTGGCGCCGAAACTGTTCCGCGGCGTGTAGAACAGCGAAAAGGCGAATTTGTCGTTCTGCGTCGCATCGAAGTCGACCCGGAATACATATTGGTTGCCTTCGTCCCTTTGCGGGTTTTCCAGTTGCGCGTATTGCAGATCCGGAATTCCGTCAAAACCGCCGCCGAGGGTTTGATTGCCGGCAAAATACTGCCCCAAGGCGCCAGCCGGAGAACCGATATCGACGCCGCCGGCCACGTTCTGACAGTTGTTACCGTTCGGAAACGTAAAGGCGCTGCAATCCTGCTGAACGATCGAAATCACCCGGGGCATGGCTCCCGTCGCGGTGACGATCTGAGAGGAAATTCCGCCCCGGCTGACGATGAAATTCCGAAGCTGATCGGTTTCTATCCACTGGAAGTAGGGCTGATTGGTCCGGCTCCGCAGTCCCTCATAGGCAAAGAAGAAAAACAATTTGTTTTTGCCCGAGGTGAAGACGGGGCCTCCCTGACCGAAATTCAGGAACGGCAACGGCCCGCCCAAGCTTCCGCCGAAGGTTTTATCGCGGTTCTCCACCCGTTGGGGAGCCACGGTTCGGGTCGTTCCCGCGATTGTGAATCCGCTGTTAAAAGCGTTCCAACCCGGATCGTTGTATTTGAAAAATGCGCTGCCGTGAAATTGATTGGTGCCGTTTTGCGAGACGACCTTGATCTGCGCCCCGCTGTTGCGACCGTCTTCTGCTGAATAGGTCGAGGAGGTGACCTGAACCTCTTTGACGCTTTCCTGAGTCGGAGTGATGATGGCCGCTCCGCCCCAAGTCTGAGAATTGACGCTGACGCCGTCGATCTGGAAATTGTTCGACGAAACCCTTTGACCGTTGGCCGAGATCGGAACCTGATTTTCGGTGGCGAAGATACCTATGTTGGAACCGCCCGGACCGCTCGTATTGGGCAGTCCGTTGGAACTGCCGTTGGCATTTCTGGCTCCCGCGCCAAAAACGCCCGGCGCCAAACGGGCCAGCTCATAAGGATCCCGGTTGACCTGCGGAAGACGCTGAATCTCTTCAGTTGTAACGGTTTTCCGGACGCTTGCGTCCTCGGTTTCGAGCGGCGCATTGTCGGATTCGACCGTTACCACTTCCTCGATGCCGCCGACTTCGAGTTGAATATCAACGCCCCGGATGGCTTCGGCATCGACCTTGACATTGTCAATGATCTGTTTCTTAAAAGATGCCTGTTCGGCGGTTACCGTATAGGTTCCCGGAGCGAGTCCGGTAAAGCGGTAAAAACCGCCGTCGCTCGATACGGTTTGTTGGGAAACGCCCGTCTCCTTGTTGGTAAGAGTGATCGTGGCACCAGGAACGACAGCCCCGGCGCTGTCGGTTACCGATCCCTGAACCCCTCCCTTAAATTGTGCATTGGCAATGATTGACATCACGGCAATGATCGTCAAACATCCAAAAAAAGCTTGAATGCGGTTAATCGTTCGACGCATAAAGTCCTCCAAGATTTTTTTTTGCGAATCGGTTCGCATTGTTTTTTGTTTTTTTCAGTCGCTAAAACTAAACAGGGGGTCTGTTATTGTTCGATAAATCCTTTGATCATCTTTGTCCGGGTTCCGACCTCAGCCATTAATCTGGTTAGCGGTATTCGTAAAAAATCGCTGGGGGAACTTTGTCTGTCTGAGTTTTCAAATAGTTACGGCAATTTTCCGACACAAAAATCATGTCGCCGCAAATATTTTCAACACCCGGAAAGTCAATAAGTCGAAGAAAACTTATCCAAAAAACAGACGAAATGGAGCTAAGAAGAATTTTTCCCGCTCCTTAAAAGATTTTTCAGCTAAATCGTTTTACTAAATCGTTTTACTGATATTGGTTTTATAACATTCTTACAAACTAAAGGTCAAGATTTTTTTAGGACAATTTCCTTAAAACCGGCAATTTGTTCCGCGATTTAACAAATTGCCCGGTTTTCCGCCTTTGTTTTCGTTTTTTTTTTCGGCAAGAAAATTTATTTTTCAAACAATCTTTATTGAGTATTGGAACTCTCCCGCCAAACCGCATTTCGCCCCGATCGGGTCATCGTCGTTCCCCGAAATCGTCCCGCCGACGTCCGCAAATTATCTTGCGTAGAATTTCACATTGTGAGAAACTCTGAGAATGCCGCGCAAGAAGAAAAAGGTCCCCGATTCAAATAAAACCAATAAACGCACCATTAGTTTGAAGGAATTGGCAACCCATCTGGATCTTTCTCCGACATCGCTTTCCCTGGTTTTAAATAACGCCCCGGCGGCAACTTCGATCCCGCAGGAGACCAAAAACCGGATCTTCGAAGCCGCGGCCAAGTTCAATTACCGGCCGAATTACTTCGCCCGTTCCCTGCGGGCCCAGCGCAGTTTCACCTTCGGCGTGATCGTCCCCGAACTGAGCGACGGTTATTCGGCAATGGTCCTCAACGGGGTCGAATCGATCTTATCCAGAGAAGGTTTTTTCTATCTGACGGCCTGTCACCTGCACCGCGACGATCTGCTCGAAAAACATCCCCAGCTGTTGATGGAAAGACAGGTCGAAGCCATCATCGCCGTCGATACTCCGATCCGTTTTAATCCGATTTTTCCGGTCGTTCATGTTTCCGGTCAGGAAGAGATTCCGGGCGTAACCAACGTCATTCTCAACCATCAGGTGGCGGCCCGCCTCGGCATCGAACATCTTCATTCGCTCGGCCACGAAAAGATCGCCGTCATCAAGGGACAGGTCTTCAGTTCGGATACGGAGATCCGTTTTCAGAAGATCGTCGAAGAGGCAAAGGCGCTCGACCTTGAGATCGACGAGGCGCTTGTTTCGCAACTTGAGGGCGATTCGCCTTCGCCCGAGATCGGTTACATCGCCGCCAAAAAACTGCTCGCCGCCAAAAAGGAATTCACCGCCCTGTTCGCTTTTAACGACGTTTCGGCGATCGGAGCCATTCAGGCGTTGCGCGAAGCCGGTCTTCGGGTGCCGGAGGACGTCTCGGTTCTCGGTTTCGACGACATCTACGCCGCCGCCTTCCACAACCCGTCGCTGACCACCATTCGCCAACCGCTTTTCGAAATGGGCCAGATCGCCGCCCAGTCTCTGCTCGACAAACTGACCGAACAACCCGCCGAATTCAAAAGCGAGACCGTAACGGTCGAACCCCAGTTGATCGTCCGCCAATCGACCGGTCCGGTCAAATAATAAATCTATGCAGGAAACCAATAACTTGACGCCGCCGACATCGAAAAAAAAACTTTTGATTTGGCTGCACGCCGGTTTTCTGCTGATCGGCATCATCACCGTTCTGATGGGCCAGATACTGCCGATCCTTTCGAAGCGCTTGTCGCTCGATGACAATCAGGCGGGCTATTTTTTTATCGCCCAGTTCTCCGGTTCGCTGACCGGGGTCTTTCTTTACAATCAGGGCATCCGAAGGCTCGGTCATCCGAAAACCCTTCTGATCGGTTTCTGCCTGATGGCAGCGGGCTGTCTGGGGCTTAATGCGGGAAGTTTTTTCCTCTGCCTGCCGATGGTTTTTCTCTACGGAATCGGCATCGGCTCGTCGATCCCGACCGTCAATCTGCTGGTCGTCGAACTGAACCCGGCCAGATCCTCTCCGGCGCTCAATCTGATCAATTTCTTCTGGGGCGTCGGGGCCATCATCTGCAAACCCTACGTCGATTTCGTCGGAACGCCGGACAGCTTTCTGATACCGACCGCACTGCTGGCGTTTTTATTGCTCGCCGCCGGTTTTTTGATCGGCAGTTCGAAAGCCCCCGTTCACCCGGATACACCGGCCGAGTCGGATGTCGGAGAAACGAGACCGATCTGGCGAACCCCGACCGCCTGGCTGATCGCGGTTTTCAACTTCATTCACATCGGCATCGAAAGCAGCGTCGGCGGCTGGATCACGACCTTCGAGGAGCGCCTGACCGACAGTTCTCCCTGGCAATGGCTTTCGGCCGCGCTGGTCTTTTTCTTCTTTCTGGTCCTCGGCCGCGGAGTGGCTCCGGTCTTTCTCCGACTTTTGAACGAAAATTCCCTTTTAATTCTGAATCTACTGCTGATGACGGGCGGTGCTCTTTTGGTTTTCAAGGCCGGGGATTTCCGGTTCCTTTTGCTCGGCGTCTCGGTTCTCGGTTTCGGGTCGTCCTCGGTCTTTCCGACCAATATGTCGCGTTTCACCAAGATCTTCGGGCCGGAATCATCGCGCCGGGCGACGCCGATCTTCATCGCCGGAAGCGTCGGCGGGGCTTTTATGACCTGGCTGGTCGGTTTTCTCTCGGCCACCTTCGAGGACCTGCGGATCGGCTTTTTATCGGTTCTGACGGGCTGTTTGAGTCTGATCGTCCTGCAACTGATCATCGCCCGAAACAAAAGCGGCAATCTTTAGAATGTTAATCGGCGGGAGCGTTTTTCATTTTTTCGCAAAAGCGATCTCGGCCAGGACGGGCAGATGGTCCGAAGCCCAGAGACCGTCCCAGCGGTCCGACAAGATTCCGTGTTCAAAAACCCTGACCCCTTCTTTGACGAAGATGTAATCGATCTTTCGGTTCGGGATCAGTTCCTTGAAACCGTTAAAAGAGGAGTTTCCGCCAAAATGCCCGTTGACGCTCCGGTAACGGGCGTCTTTGAGCGACAGATCGGTTTTGAGGTCTGCGGGTTTCTCCTTGCCGGTCAGAACCAGATAAGGCTCCTCGGTTTCCACCAGATTGAAATCTCCCGTTACGACGAAAGGCTCTTTTCCGGCGATCCCCGCGATCCGCTGCAAAAGCAGTTTGGCGCCCTCAAGCCGCGCCTTCGGGGTTTCGTGGTCGAAATGGGTGTTGAAATGAAAAAACGTCGTTTTGGTTTGCAGGTCGCGGAATTTGGCCCAGGTGACGATCCGGGCGTAATTGGCCCCCCAGCCTTTACTGCCCGGCGTTTCCGGGGTTTCCGAAAGCCAGAAGGTCGATGTTTCGAGCAGTTTGAAACGATCTTTGCGGTAAAGAATGGCCGAGAATTCCCCCTTTTCTTTGCCGTCGTCGCGGCCGACGCCGCACCGGGCAAAACCGGGCAAAAGCGTTTCCAGATCCCGCAACTGTCCGATCAGCGCCTCCTGCACTCCGACCAGATCGGCCTTGTGAAAACGGATCACATCGGCCACTTTTTCCTTTCGGTTGGGCCAGGCGTTTTCCTTGTCCCTCGGTTCGTTGTAGCGGATGTTAAAAGTCATCACCCGCAGGGTCTTCGGCTGTTTTGTTTCGCCTTTTTGGCCCCGGACGGTTCCGCCGACGAGCAACCCGACAACCAGAATCGCGGTTGTAAATTTTATTAATGATCGCATTTCGATTTCAACAAAGCCGTTTTTCTATTTTTTGGCCACAGAGATCACAGAGCCCACGGAGGAATATTTCCCCCTTCAAAAAAGCCTCCACGGAGAACTCTCGGTCCTCCGTGGCCAAAAAAACTTTATTACTGATCCTCCGGTTTGATGACCAGTTCGGGCGGGAACGGGGCCGGATCTGCCTTGTCCTCGCGCCGTTTGTTTTGCTGGCCCCAGCGGTTCGGTTTCAAAGGGATATACATTCCGCCCGTTTCCTCCATCGTTTTGAAAAGTTGTTCCCTCATCCGGTCAACCGTTTCCTTGTACTCGGGGTCGTAGATCAGATTGCGCGATTCGAGCGGGTCGGCCCTGATGTCGTAAAGCTCGTTGATGTCCCACAGGCCGTAATAGTTGATGTATTTGAAACGGTCGCCCCGCAAGGCGTGGACGGTCGGCGTCTGCGGAAAAGCGTATTCCCAGTAATATTCGTACAGAAGGCTCTCGCGCCAGGGGATCTTCTCGCCCTTCAAAAGCGGCAGATAGCTTTTTCCGTCCATGTTCTTCGGCGTTTCCAGACCGGCCAGCGCCAGAAATGTCGGGGCGATGTCGATGTTGGCGACCACCTGTTCGACCTTTGTTCCCGGTTTGAAAACGGCCGGGAGTTCCATGATCAGCGGCACGCGCATCGATTCCTCGTAAGCCGTCCGTTTGTCGATCAGACCGTGTTCGCCGAAAGCGAAACCGTTGTCGCCCATGACGGCGATCAGCGTGTTCTCGTAAAGCCCTTTTCGCTTCAGCAGATCGATGATCTGACCGATCCCCTCATCGACGGCCAGAAGGGTTTCGGCGTAGCGTTTGTAATATTCGGCGATGTCGAGTTTGCTGTGATACGGGAAATCGACGCCGTGCCAGCTGTTGCGCTGGTTGCGGACCCACATCGGCGCTCCCGAGACATTGTCCGGGTTCTGGGTTTTCGGCTCGACGAAGGTCTCGTTCTCGAACTTCCCCTTGTGGCGTTCGGCCGGGATGAATTCGGCGTGAACGGCCTTGTGCGACAGATAAAGCATAAAGGGTTTCCGGGCGCTTCTTTTTTCCAGCCAGTCGGTCGCGTATTCATTCAATTCATCGGTGATGTAACCCTTTTGCTCGACGTGCTTGCCGTCCACGTTCAAACCGTCCTTGTGCGGCAGATAATGTCCCTGGTTCAAAAATGAGACCCAGTGATCGAAGCCCGGTCGCGGGGCGTCGGTTCCGCCGCCCATGTGCCATTTGCCGATGAAGGCGGTTTCGTAACCGGCCTTTTGCAAATACTGCGGAAAATAGATCAAACCGGGCGGAACCGGCGAATCGTTATCGACGACGCGGTGGCGATGGGCGTATTGGCCGGTCAGGATCGAGGCCCGCGAGGGCGAACAGAGCGAGGTCGTAACGAAAGCGTTGGGCAGATGAATCCCGTTCCGGGCGATCTGATCCATATTCGGCGTTTGGAGGAACTTCTGTCCTCCCAAAAAACTCATCGCGTCGTAACGCTGATCGTCGAGCAGAATGTAAACAATATTGTATTGTTTGGCTCCGGAAATCTTTTTCAGTTTGAGGCTTGCCGACGGCGGATCTTTTTCCTGAGCCGACGCCAAATCAACCGAAAACGGAATGAAAGCCAACAGTAAAAACCAACCCGCGATCTTTCGCCGAACGCTCCTGTCATTTAACATAAACATCTCCCCAAATCTTCCTATCTCAAAAAAAAAACAACCGGTGGCTGATCACCGGCCACCGATCACTGATCCTTAACGCACCGAAATCCGACGTTGTTGAGCCCGGTGTCGGGCGTGGCGGAACTCCGGCCCGTCACCCGGTAATTCGAGCAAAAGTTCTCCGCACACATCCAGGAACCGCCGCGCATCACTTTTTCCTCGCCGGTTTCGGCCCCCTTCGGATCATCTCCGGGCGATTCGGCGAAATAATCCGCGGAAAACCAATCGGCGGTCCATTCCCAGACGTTGCCCGCCATATCAAACAAACCGTAGCCGTTCGGCGCGAAACTTTCGACCGGCGCTCTTTTGAGAAAACCGTCCTCGACCGTGTTGTTGTCGGGAAAAGTCCCCTGCCACCAGTTGGCAACGGGTTTTCCGCCGGGCCGCAGATCATCGCCCCAGGCGTATTTTTTTCCGCTCAGACCGCCGCGCGCCGCATATTCCCACTCGGCCTCGGTCGGCAGACGTTTTCCGGCCCAACGGGCGTAGGCGTCGGCGTCGTTCCAGGAGATCTGCGTGACGGGTTCGTCGGCCGGAGGTTCCTTGTCATCGCCGTCGGGGTTGCGCCAGGTGGCCCCGTCCGAACGGGTCCATTCGCCGACCCTGATGTCGAAAACTCCCGACCAGCCGAATTTTTCCGCTTCGGTCCGGTAACCCGTCGCCCTGACGAATTCGGCGAACTCGGCCACCGTCACCTCGTGCGGGTCGATCCAGAAAGACCTGACCCGGACTTTGTGAACCGGCCCCTCGTGGGGCATTCCGTCATCGCTCCCCATCAAAAACTCCCCGCCTTTGATAAAAACCATTTTTTGCTCCGGCGGAACCAAAGCCTGCTCACGCGGATTTTGTTTCTGACACGCGGCCAAAAGCAAGATCAGGCCGAAAAAAGCCCAACTAAATCGTTTTAGTAAACGCAAAAAAAATTTTGTATCCGAATTGTTGCTCACTAAATTTTTAACTTAAAGCAAAGTCGGCGGATGTGCAAACCCGGATTGATTTTGGATTTCGGATTTGGGATTTCGGATTTGTTTTTTTCGTAGGAAAAACCGTTGTTTTTGGGACTCTCTAAAATTGACCGGTTATGTTTCCTATTATCCATGCACCAGTTCGGATTTGTTACAAAATATTTCCTTAAACTTGGTAGGTTGTACGATTGATAGTATAAAATTACAAAATTATGATTAATATCTACAACATTCCTGAGTTTCTCAAATACCTGAATGTTGAAGGCTGTAAAAGCAACTCCATTAATGTAATCAAGTACGATGACCATAAAAATCTCCGCCTCAAATCCGATCCCGTTTCTTTTGATTTTTATATGCTGGCCATCAAATCGAATCTTGAGGGAGATGTGGATTACGGTCAGACGGATTATGACGAAAGTAATTCGTTTCTGTTTTTGGACGGACCGAAAAGTGAGTTGAAATGGAATTTTAACAAATCGTTTTCGGGCTATAATTTTATGATCGACGCCAGATTATACGATAAATTCGCTCTCGGAAATAATTCCCCTGATTATGACAGTCATGAGGTGCTTTTTTTAACGGAGGATGAAGAAATTTTATTAGAGGATATTTTTGAAAAGGCTTACACTGAATATCTCAAAGACAAATTCTCAACGGACATTTTGGCATCCTATGCCAGATTAATCCTCTCCTACGCAAATACTTTTTATGAAAGGCAATTTGATACCAGGAAAAAACTTTACAACGAAATAGTTACAGGTTTTTTCAAGAATTTAGAGTCGTATTATTTTGAACAGGAAGAATTTATCGAACTGCCGAGCGTTTCCTATTTTGCCGAAAAATCGAACCATTCGCCAAACTACTTCGGCGATGTCATCAAGCATTTCACCGCCAGTTCTCCGTTAGAGGTTATCCATCAACATATTATCAAAATTGCCAAAGAGAAATTACGCAATCGGCGCTTAACCGTCAGCCAGATCGGTTACAGTCTCGGCTTCGAATATCCGACCTACTTTACCCGCTTTTTCAAAAAGAAAACCGGAATGACACCGACCGAATTCCGAAATCAGTAATTTGTTTCATCATTCAGGTAATCTGTTTATCGAAATAAGTTCATCGACATTAGTAAAATCACATTTATAACAATAATTCAACAGATCAAAACCGCAGGGTTTGGTCATAAAAGGAGTTTACTAAAAATCATGTCAAACAAAATTAATTTCAAAAACAGCAACAACGAAAACATAACTATGTCCGCAATCATTAATTTCCCCCAGAGCTTTGACGAGAACAATAAATATCCGGCGATTGTCGTCAGCCATCCGGGCGGCGGGGTCAAGGAGCAAACTGCCGGTATCTATGCCCGGAAATTGGCGGAAAATGGTTTTGTCACCATCGCCTATGACGCTTCTCATCAGGGAGAAAGCACGGGCGAACCGCGACAACTCGAAAATCCCTACATCAGAACCGAAGATGTCAGCGCGGTAATCGACTATTTAACTACTCTTCCTTATGTCGATAATGAAAGAATGGGCGCATTCGGAATCTGTGCGGGCGGCGGATATTCGGCCAACGCCGCCATCAACGATCACCGTATTAAAGCAGTCGGAACCGTCAGTGCCGTCAATATCGGTCAGATGTTCCGCAACGGATGGAATAACGATATTAAAGACGCGGATGCCTTGCCGACGCTGATCGCCGGCGGCAATGCCAGAACCGCCGACGCCAATAGCAATGAGTTTCAGACGATACCTTTGGCTCCGCTCAAAGAGGAAGATGCTCCGAATGAAGAACTCAGAGAGGCGTGGGAATACTATCATACGGATCGTTGCGAATGGCCGACTGCTCCGGGATTCGCCACCGCCAGAAATCTGACTCAGATCATCACCTATGACGCATATCACAAAGCCGAAGCCTTTCTGACTCAACCGCTTTTAATGGTTGTCGGCAGTGATGCCGGAAGCAAATGGATGAGCGACGACCTGATCGCTCGCGCCGCGAGTGCAAATAAAAATTTATATATTGTGGAAGGAGCTAACCATATGTCGATGTATGACGGAGAAAATCATATCAATGAAGCGATTTCGCAGTTAACTCCTTTCTTTAAGGAGAACCTTAAAGTGGCAAGTCTTGACGCAACCGCGTAAAGAAAGACAAAACCGATAATATTGCGGCTTTCGTTGACGGATTGTTTGTTAAACGGAAGTCGTTTTTTTGTGGGGTATTTCTCCAATGCCGAAATCCCAAATCCGAAATCCGAAATCGATCAGATCATTTCCCCGAACTCGTCCTCGCTCAAAACCCTGACGCCCAACGCTTCGGCTTTTGTCAGTTTCGATCCGGCGGATTCCCCGGCGACGACGTAATCGGTTTTTTTGCTGACCGATGAAGCGACCCTTCCGCCGCGTTCTTCGATCAGTTTCGAGGCCTCGTCGCGGGTGAACTGTTCGAGTTTGCCGGTCAGGACGAAGGTCTTGCCGAGGAAGTTTTCGTCCAACTGTGCCCCGTCGGCCGCGTCCGTTTCCATTTTGACCCCGGTCGCTTTCAGTCTTTCGACCAGATCCTGATTGTGCGGGTTGCGGAAAAAATCATGGACGCTGACGGCCAGCGTCTGCCCGATCTCGTGAATGTCGTCGAGTTCTTCGACCGAGGCTTCGGCCAGACGATCGATCGAACGGAAATGATTGGCCAGGATCTTGGAATATCTCTCGCCGACGTGGCGGATGTCGAGGCCGAAAAGAAGCCTCTGCAAACCGCGCTCTTTGCTTTGTTCGATCTGTTCCAGAACGTTCGAGGCCGACCTTTCGGCCATTCTTTCCAGACAGCAGAGCGTCTCCAGATCGAGCCGGTACAGATCGGCCACATCTTTGACCAGCTCTTTATCGACCAACTGTTCGATCAGAACGTCGCCCAAACCCTCGATGTCCATCGCCTTGCGCATGGCGAAATAGCCGATCCGGGCTTTTACTTTGGCCGGGCAGACCGGATTCGTACAGCGCGTGACGGCCTCGCCCTCGGGCCGCAGAACGTCCGATCCGCAAACCGGACAGCTTTTCGGAAACTCGTATTCCCTCTCGTCGCCGGTCCGCTTCGATTCGACCACCTGCAAGACCTGCGGGATGATCTCGCCCGATTTTTCGATCAGAACCCAGTCGCCGAGTTTGACGTTGAGGCGTTTGATCTCGTCCTGGTTGTGGAGAGAGGCGCGCGAAACGGTCGTCCCGGCCAAAAGGACCGGTTTGAGATGGGCGACCGGCGTCAGGGCTCCGGTCCGTCCGACCTGAACGACGATGTCCTCCAACTGCGTCGTCGCCTGCATCGCCGGATATTTGTAGGCGATGGCCCAGCGCGGCGCCTTGGTCGTCGCGCCGAACTCGTCCTGAAGAGCGGTCGAATTGACCTTGACGACGACGCCGTCGATGTCGTAATCGAGCGCATCGCGCCTTCCGAGCATCGCATCGCAAAAACCGATCACCTCTTCGATGTCCCGGCACAAAGCCCGGTGCGGATTGACGTTAAAGCCTTTTTCTTCGAGCCATTCGAAGATCTCCCAATGGGTGGCGAACATCTTTTGATTGCCGCTCAAAAGGTCGTAAGGGAACATATCCAGACGGCGCGAGGCGACGATCGACGAATCGAGTTGACGAAGCGTGCCGGAGGCGAAATTGCGCGGGTTGGCGTAGGTCTTCTCGCCCTGCATCTCCAGTTCGGCGTTGATCTGCTCAAAAACCGAACGGGCCATAAAAGCCTCGCCGCGGACCTCGACCGCCGGTGGAAGATCGCCTTTTAAACCCAGGGGAATCGTCCTGATGGTCTTGACGTTATTTAAAACGTCATCGCCGACGACCCCGTCGCCGCGCGTCGCACCGGCGATCAGAACGCCGTTTTCGTAATGCAGGGAAAGACTCAGGCCGTCGATCTTGAGTTCGGCGACGTATTCGAAATCGCGCCCGTCGGCCAGCTTTCGGCAACGCTCGTCGAATTTCCGCAGATCGTCCAGAGAATAGGAATTGTCCAGACTCATCATCGGAACTTTATGGACGAACGGCTCGAACCCCTCGGCCCGGCCGCCGACCCTCTGCGTCGGGCTGTCGGGAGTAATGAATTGCGGATTTTCTTCTTCGAGTTTTTTTAATTTTTCGAGTAATTTATCAAACTCGACATCGGCGATCTCCGGTTCGTTCTTCTGATAATAAAGCTCGTTATGCCGGTCGATCTCGGAGCGCAAAGATTCGATCTCTTTTTTGATATTTTCTTCGGCCTGTTCGAAAAGATTCATAATTAATCCCAAAAGTTTCCGTTTCCCCGACAGAGGCGCCAGCAAGAAAAAGAACGCCTTTCATTAAGGAGAAATTGCCACCTCCTCTTCAAATAATTACAACCCCCATCTTTCAACGTTCTAAGCAAGCGATAAATTTACTCACAGGTCCAAAACCAGCCGCAAACCTTTATCGACCTGCTCCATTTTCCTGTCGGAAAGAGTGCTGACATATTCAAGCAAATCATCTTTATCAATCGTGAAAATCTGGGAAACATTGACCACCGATTCCTTTTCGAGCCCGCTGGCCCTTTTTGACAGATAAACATTTCCCGGCATCGCGGCAAGATCCACATTTGACGTAATAATTGCTACAACTAAAGTGTTTATTTTGGTTTGGTTGAAATAGGCGGACTGAACAATCACAACCGGTCGCTCAAATCCGGGACTTGAGCCGCGAGGTTCACCCAGATCAGCCCACCAGATCTGGCTCCGTTCGATCACCATTTTTCCTTTTTAAAAATCCGGCTTTGATATTGTTTGATCGCGGGGTCGAGTGAAGTGTCAACTTTTTCGCAGACCTCATTTATTTTGGCAATGATCTCCTCTTTATCAATTTTTTCCTCTTCGGCAAGTTTTTTTACGCCCATGGCAAAAATCTTGCTCCGTGAGACTTTTAATTTTTTGGCGAGTTTCCCGCTCAACTCGAAAATTTCGTCCGGAACCGTAACTGAATTGCTCATACCGCAAGTGTAACCCAGATTTTACTCAACAATCAACGCATAAACTCCGCGATCAAACGGTGAAAATGATGAGTTCCCCGTTCGCGCGTCGGGGAGTAGCGGCCCCGGTCGTAAAACCTCGAACGGATGCCTTTCTGGACGTTTTCGACGACGCGTTCGTCCTCCATTTCGACCCGGTGAAGATCGGCTCCCGCGCCGGTTTCCAGCTTCGATTCGTCCGAGACGTAGGTCAAAAAAGTGATCTTCGAAAGATCCGGCGCGAGCGGACGGACGATGTTGACCGACAAACCCCACGGGTAAAAATTGAACATCAGATTGGGAAAGATGAAAAAGTAATAAGCGGCGCGGTCGGATGAGAACGCAGTTGCCATCTCCCGTATTGTTGGTTGAAGCGACCCGCTCGCTACCGCTCGCGGTACCGATTCCGCTGATGCTCGCGGTTCTGACTGACCGCCGGGGGCCGGCCGCTGACCGCTTTCAAAAGCCGTTTGCAGGCTCGAAAACCGGAAGACTTCGGTCGCATAACTGCCGTAATCGATCTCTTCGTTGAGGGATTGATGAACGAACGGGATGTGAAAACCCTCCAGATAATTTTCGCAGTAAAGCGCCCAGTGCGCCCGGACCTCGTAATCGCGGGCGGATTTGAATCGCAGTTTTTCAAACTCGAAACCTTTGATGACCGACTCCATTTCTCCGATAAATTCCGCCAACGGCGCGACCGGATCAATCGAAGCGAACAAAAAATCCTCCCAGACGCCGAGCGGCAAACGGGGCAGGTCGTCCTTTTCCGAGGGAAAGTTTTCCGCCTCTTCAAACTCGGGCATCGACAGGAACTTTCCGTCCGGCGCAAACCGGCGGCCGTGATAACCGCAGCGGATTCCGCGGGCGCGGCAGGCTTTTTCGACCAGAATGTTCCCGCGATGCGTGCAGACGTTCGACAGACAATAAAGTTCCCCGCCCTCCCTGCTGATCAAAACCGGTTCATCCAAAAATCCTCCGAGCAAAGTTACGGGCAACAGGTTATCCACCTCCTCGGCCCGGCCGATCAACTGCCAGCTTCGCGCAAAAATCCTCTCTTTCGAAGCCTCGAAATACTCCTCTTCCGCGTAAAACCTCGTCGAAAGCGTCTCCGCCCGGCGAATATTCGGGTCGATCTCAAAAACTGTTCGGTCCATTTTGTTTCTTCCGATAAACTAATTACTCTGTAAATTTAAAAAACTGAAGTTTTGTTAAATTTGTGATGGGTGATGGGTGATGGGTGATGGGATAAAACTTAATTGTCTGATCATCCGGACCTGCTGTCTGATATTATCTGTTTAACTTTTCACCCATCACCCATCACTAAACTGTAGGTTTTTTAATTTACACAGTACTAATGTTTTTGTTTGTTTATATTGTAAAAAAATCCTTTAATAAGGTATCATTTAAACCGGTTGGATTATCCAACCAAAACATTTAACTAAAACAATTTAAAAAACCGTTATTGTCGGACAATAATTTTTATCGCTGACTCCGTTTTACAAAGATTCGGCTCTACCCCTTGATTTAAAATTTATGTCTCTCGACTTCCACATCGTTTACCTGGCCGTCTCTATTGTCATCTCCTCCGGCATCTGTCTTTACGCCTGGAACAATCCGCAGACCCGGGGAGCCAAGGCGTTCGCGCTGTCGGGTTTCGCCAGCATCGTCTGGATGTTCGGCGATTTCGTCGCCCGGATCAGCCCCAATTACGCGGGCCAATGGATCGGGGAACTGATCCGTTACGTCGGAGTCGAGACCCTGCCGGTCGCCCTTCTGGTCTTCGTTTATCAGTTTTGCGGCAAGAAGATCAGCCGGAAAACCATCGGCCTGTTGAGCATTGTTCCCTTGATTTCCTGGCTCTTCCTGCTGACCAATCCGTTGCACAATCTCTTTTTTTCCAGCGCGCAGTTGAACTATCCGGGCACCATGAAGGTCGTTTACGGTCTTTATTTCTGGTACGTCCATATTCCCTACTGCTACACGCTTCTGCTGACCAGTTTCCTGACCGTCCTGCTCGAGATCAGCCGCGCCTCGCGTCATTACCGGCCGCCGATCATCCTGCTTTTCGTCTCCCTTTGCATTCCGTTCGTCTTTAACGTCCTCGGCGTCTTCAAACTGGTCGGGCCGGTCTCGTTCACGCCGATGAGTTTCCCGATCTTTTTTGTAGTGATGGCCATCGGGATCTTCCGCTACCGTCTTCTGGGCAGCAATCCGATCGCTTTTGAAACCGTTTTTCACACCATCCGGGACGGGGTCGTCATCCTCGATTGCAACAACATCATCAAGGACATCAACGCGGCGGCCACGCTCGGGACCGGCCGGAAGGCCGAACAGATGGTCGGTCTCAATTTCCGCGAGGCTTTTTCCAACTGGCCCGATCTGGTCGAAAAATACGAGGACGAACCGGATCTGTACGATGAGGTCGAACTGGAAGTGGCCGGGACCATGCGTTTTATCTCGGTCAGGATCGTTCCGCTGAACAACTCCAACGGCGGCCTGAACGGAAAGATCATCACATTTCGCGACATCACCGACCGCAAGCGGTACGAGTTTTCGCTGGAAACCCTGGCCTTTCACGATCCGCTGACAAGGCTCGCCAACCGGCTCAAATTTCAGCACGAACTGGAAACCACGCTGGAAAAATCGATGGAATCGAGGGAAACCTTTGCCGTTCTGTTTTTCGACCTCAATCAGTTCAAAGCCGTCAACGACACGATGGGCCATGAGATCGGCGACGAACTTCTCAAATACGTGGCCGCCCGGGTCGTTTCGATCCTCCGCCATCCCGACATTCTGGCCCGCTTCGGCGGGGATGAATTCGCCATTCTGCTCCATCGGGCCGATCGGGAAAAGGTCCGGATCGTCGCCGAAAGGATCCTCGAAAGCGTTCAGAAACCCTTTCGGATCGAGGATCGCATTTTGACCGCCAGTCTGAGCATCGGAGCCGCATTTTATCCCGAACACGGGGAAAGCACGACCCAATTGCTCCGGCACGCCGACCAGGCCATGTATCAGGCCAAAAGCGCGGGCGGAGGCGTCGCGTTTTTCCATCCCAAGGAAAACACCAAGATCTTTAAGGTCGCTTAGACACCATCCATTTTTCGTCGTTTAATAGCCTTTAGATCCGTCTGATCCGAGTCCCGTCTTTCATTTTATTTAATCGAGCCGAAAAACATTTCAATCGGGATCGAAGAAAAGAAACTCGGGTCGAATGGCGTCTCTTTGAAAACCCCGGCAAATGAACCCTTCGGCCAGGGCCGACCGGAATTTCTCCTTGATCCGTCTCTGGCCGTCGGCCGCCGCCCGCGGGTCGGTCTTTAGCAGGGCGTTCCAGTCGGGCGGAATGGCGACCCGGCGCCGGATCTCACCGCTTTCGGCGAATTTCTCGCCCCGGGCGAAAGCCGAGACCTTTTCGCTCCCCAGTTCCCACTCGGCGAACAAGCGGTCGGAGTCGATCGGAACCCGGTCGACAACGCCGAAAAAATCGGTTCCGTAAAAATTGGGAAGATACCGGCGGATCACCGCGCCGAGTTTCTCCAGATTGAAAAAAGCGTTCCGCGCCTGAACCGGCTGAAAGGTCCATTTGATGAATTTGACGCCCTCTTCGAGAGCCCTGTCCCTTTGCGCCCATTTGAGACGCGCTCCGATCCCCGCCCCCTGATAGCGGCCCGACACGCAGGTCATGTGCGAATAATAGATCCGCTCGTCGCCGCGAAAAGCCGGAACCGTCAGCACAAACCCGACCAAACGCGGCCCGTCGAACGCTCCCAAGGTAAACCCGCCGGCGTGTTTGGTGACGACCAGATGCCGGGTCGGGGAGACTTCCAGATCGGGATAGTTGAAAACCTCCCGCTGGAGATCGAGACAGACATCCAATTCCTCAAGCGCTTCGACCTCGCGGATCTTGATTTCGGGACTTTCCATTTTTTAACGAACCTTCAAATTTCAAATTTTTCAAACCATTCGGCGGGAACCTTTTCGATTTGTTTCGAACCGGTCAATTTTACAATATTATCGGCGAAATTGATCAGCGAAAGTCGCCCCGAAAGGCGATATTTTTCCGGGATCTCCCGACGCAGTTGTTCGATCAGAGGCTCGACCCGAAAACCGATCTTGAACAAGACCAGTTTCCCCGTTCCCGAATGTTTCAGGAGCCAGGCCGTCTTGCGGATCGTGTTCAGACCGCATTCGCCCCAGAATAAAAACCCGCCTTCGTCGTCGCGAGCCACCAGATCGGGTTTGTAGCGCAGGCCGACGCGGGTTTCGACCTCAAGGGTCGGATAGGTCGGAGCGAACATGGCGTAGCCGAGCGCTTTCATCAGCACATGCTCGTAGGTTTCGCCGCGTCTTTGCCAGAGACGAAGTTTTTTTCCGGCCGCTGAAAAATTGTGAAGCATAAATCCGGTTTTTAACACCCTTTCCGGGGGAAGAGAAATTTTTTCTTAACTTTTCCCGAGTTGATTTGATATGATAAAAAAGTCTGCCCGGGCGATTTAGGTCTCAAAACAAACCACTTCTTTCTTAAATTATTATTGACGATTTTCCGATGAGTTCCCAAACCAATCTTGAAATTGAGGGAAATTTAAGCGAGCATCCGCTGGCCGAATTGCTGGTCGAAACCACCGGCGCGAATTTGAGCGGTTCGTTCCGGCTCGCCCTCGAAGAAAAAAAGGTCATCATTTATCTGGACGAAGGCGAGGTCGTTTTCGCCGCCTCCAACCAGCGCCAGCATCGGCTTTTCGAAATTCTCTTGCGGGAACAAATCATCTCCCGCCAGCAACTGGTCGGCATCAAAAATTTCGTCAACGATTTCGAACTCGGTGAAAACCTGATCGATCAGGGAATTCTCACCAAACCGGATCTGGACGTTCTTTTTTCCCGCCAGATCGAGGAGATCATCCGCACCTCGATCAAATGGAAGACGGGAACCTGGCATTTCAGTTCGCTGGTCCGGATCAAGGAAGGGGTCGGTTATCCGGTCGATCTGGCCAAAATACTGCTCGATTACTTGCGCTCTCTGACGGCTCAACAGATCCTTTCGCGTTTTGGATCGGACGGGGAATCATTCGGATTGAGACCGGACGCGCCCGTTCCGGCTGACCTTCAATCCCACGAGGCGTTCATTCTGTCGAGATTCGACAATTCCAGCCTCCGGCTCGATCAGATCGGAGCCTTGAGCGGTCTGCCCGAAGAACTCACCCGCCAGTCGCTCTATATTCTCTGGCTCCGCGGTTTTCTGTCCCGCCAGAATTGGAATTCGGCGCTGTCGGAAAACCGGATCGCCGAGATCTTATCGGCCAAGTTGCAGATCAAAAAGGACGAAGAGGCCGAGGTTCGCAAAAGGCAGGAGGCATTCATTCAAAGTCAGGCCGGTCAATTTTCGGTCGACCCCGAAAATGAAGCGCCGCCGGAACTCGACGAGGAACAATTGCTTGACCAATATCTGGAAAGGGTCGAGAACGCCGTCACCCTGTACGAAATCGTCGGAGTTTCGCCCGAAGCCCAAACTTCCGAGATCAAACAGAATTATTTCGCTCAGGCCAAAAAATACCATCCCGATCTTTTTTACAAACAAGAGGAGGTTCACGGGCGCGTTCAGGATGCTTTTTCCAAACTGGCTCACGCCTACGAAACGCTCAAGACCGAAAAATCGCGCGATCTCTACGATTTCAAGATGCGAAAGGAGCTGGCCGATGTCAAAGCCCGTCAGGAAAGCGGCATCACGGACGAGCAGGCCAATTTGAACAAACAGTTCGAGCAGGCGGCCAAAAATTTCGAACTGGGCGTCCAGTTGATGGACGAAGGCGAGTTCGAGACTTCGGCCCCGTTCTTCGCCCGCGCCGTTCATTTCGACGGCGAAAACCCCCGCTATCACGCTTTTTACGGCAAGGCCCTTTCATATAACAGAAAACAACAGCACAAGGCCGAGTCGGAAATCCAGTCGGCCATCAGACTCGATCCCGATAATATGACCTACCGGGTGATGCTGGCGGAGCTTTTCGCCAACATCGGCCTCCTGAAACGGGCCGAGGGCGAACTGAACCGTCTGTTGGCGATCGCTCCGGACAACCGGGAAGCTTTGGCTCTACTCGACAGCCTGCAAAAGAAATAGTTAAACTGTCATACGGAAATCCCTCAAAGGGGCGCGACCGGGAGATCATCCTGTTTATAAAACGGGCGTTTTTTCGAATTCCTGCCCGGAATCTTCGGACATGCTCGGCCCATTCGCGAGAACGCAGATCTGGATGTTTGGCGACCCGCATCATGTCGCGGAGGAGTTTTCCGGAATACCTTTCGTAAATTTTCGGCCGAAAAACAAAAAGCCGACTAAGATATATTAGCGTCTGGGGTTATAATCGTTTTTTATTGCCCGTTGAAACCGTTTCTGATCTTATGGATAATTCTTCGGCTCAGGAAGCCAAGTTAGAAGACCGTTTGCTGAAAGTAGCGGCGACGATTGATGAATTCGAGGGCTATGCCCACAGCCACGCGCGGCGGATCGCGACCATCGCCGACGCGATGGCTCAGGTTTTCAATCTCGCCTCCAATGATCGCCGTTCGCTCCGTCAGGCCGCCCTGATCCACGACATCGGCGAAATGATGATGAACCGCGAATATATCACCAGCAGTAACATCCTTCGCGAGGTGGAAAGGATCGATATGCAGAGGCATCCGGTCATCGGCGAACAGGAAGCCGCCAAACGCGAGTTGAACCGCGCCGTTCAGCTTCTGGTTCGCTGGCACCACGAATGGTGGAACGGAACCGGTTATCCGGACGCTTTGAAACACGAACAAATTCCGCTGGCGGCGCGGATTCTGCGGGTGGCCGACACCTACTGCGCACTGACCGACAGCCGTCCCTACAGCGTTCCGATCTCGGCTTCCGAAGCCCGTCGCTATCTGAGCGAATGGGCCGGAATTGAATTCGATCCGAAAGTGGTCAAGGCTTTTCTCGGACTCGAGGGCATACCCGAATTGGAATCGTTCGCCGACAATTCCTGAAGAATCTTTTTTCAAAACGAACAGCGACCCTTCTTATGCAGAATCTATCATCAACTATTCCCCGAGGCTGGTTGGCTTTTGAACTCAACATCCTGCGCCGCCTGAAATACCAATCGGCGATTCTTCCCTTTACCAACGAGCCCAATCTGGGCGCATATCTCAAACGCTGGAACACCTGCGTGGCGGCCAACGATCTGACCCAGGCGGGCTGGACCAAAGCCGTCGCCGTCATTCAAAACAACTCGGAATTTCTGGCCGACGAGGACGTTCAGACCGTCCTCGAGGACGCCTATGTGCCGCGCTACCGCTTGCAGAACGAAGCGCTCAAAAACTGGTTCAACGAAACCGATTCGTGGTGGTTCGACAACGTCCGCCAGAACATCGACCGGATCACTTCGCCGACCGCCCGGGCCATCGCTTTGAGCATCGGGATGAGCGTCGGAGATTACGTTCTCTCGTTTGACCAAAAAACGCTGGAACTGCGCCAGCCGCTTTCGACCGTTTACCGCCGACTCTGGAGCGTTTTTCCCGAACCGATCAACAACGGTGAGACCAACACCTGTCAGAACAAAACGGCGAACGATTTCATCGCCGAAAACCGGGGCAATCTGATGTTCCTGAGATTGCCGCGAGCCTATCACAACAGTTTGCGCAATTATCTCGGATGGACGGCCTGGCGCGAAGAATGGCTCCGGTGCGGAGATGATTTCTGGGGCGATATGGAGAAGGCCCAGTTCGGAAAACTGGGCGATTTCGTCGAAACCAAAACCCAGTATCTCCAGTTCGTCGAGGAAACGCTGGAGAGAGCCGGTCATATTTCCCAATGGGCCATCGCTCACATCGAAGAGGGATTTATCTCGACTCAGGACATAGTTGAAACGATCGGGAAAGTCCGGACGGTAGACACCATCTACACCAAAGATTTTACCGAATTGACCGGAACCAAAGCCGTCATCATTACGGCGTGAAAACTGGGATTTGTAAATTGTTAATGGTAAATGGCTAATTGTTAATACCGATTCCGAATTCGACCGGCTGGAATTCTATCTTGACCAACCTTTTTATTCGATTAACAATAAGCAACTAACCATTAACAATTAACCATTTACCAATAACTAATATTATGGCTTACCTAAAACCCGACAAACCCGAAAAAGTTTACGTTCCGGCGCTCCGCGCGGCCAAGGAAAAGGGCGAAAAACTCGTTTGCCTGACGGCTTACGATTACCCGACGGCGCGGATCGTCGATGAGGCCGGGGTTGAGATGATCCTGGTCGGCGACAGCATCGGCAACGTCATTCACGGCTACGGCAACACCATCCCGGTCACTCTGGAAGAGATTTTGTCGGCCACAAAGGCCGTCAAACGGGGAGCGAGCCGCGCCCTGCTGGTCGCCGATATGCCCTACGGAAGTTACCACACGGGCGAGAACACGACGGTGCGCAACGCTTTGACGCTGATGAAGGACGGCGGAGCGGAAGCGATCAAACTCGAAGGCGGACGCAACCGCGTCGATCTGGTCAGGCGACTGGTTGACGAAGAGATCCCGGTCGTCGCCCACATCGGTCTGACGCCGCAATCGGTCCACAAACTCGGAGGCTACCGCGTTCAGGGCAAGACGGCCGAGGACGCCGAACGGCTGGTCGAAGACGCCAAATTGCTCGAAGAGGCCGGAGCCTTCGCCATCGTTCTCGAACTGGTTCCGCGCGAGGTTGCCGAGATGATCACCAAAGAGTTGACCATCTCGACCATCGGGATCGGAGCCGGAGCCGGATGCGACATTCAGGTTCTGGTCATCCACGATCTGCTCGGATTGAGTTTCGGTCGCCTGCCGCGTTTCGTCCGCCAGTACGCCAACCTCCGCGAAACCATGACCGAGGCCGTCTCCCAATGGATGGAGGACGTCAAAACCGGCAATTATCCGAATGAGAAAGAATCCTACGGTTTGCCGAAAGACGCTCAGGCGGCGATGAATATTTCAAGCGAGCAAAAAACGGCCGGAAAGTAGTTGATTTTGAATTTTGATTTTTTACTTTTGAGTTGAAAGGACTTGTTTATCAATTCAAAACTAAAAATCAAAAATAAAAAATTCATTATGGAAATCATCAATCGCCGACAGAGAATGGCGTCTTTGACCCGTAAATTGAGGCGCGAGAACAAAACCATCGGTTTCGTTCCGACGATGGGAGCGTTGCACGAAGGCCATCTGGCTCTGGTTCACGAAGCGCGGCAGATGTCCGACATTCTGATCGTTTCGATCTTCGTCAACCCGACCCAGTTCAACGAAAAAGATGATTTCGCCAAATATCCGCGCGATCTGACGGCCGACGCCACTCTTTTGACGCAGTATCAGGTCGATTACATTTTCGCGCCCGACGAACAGGAGATCTACGGCGAGAATTTTTCCACTTACGTTTACGTCGAAAATCTGACCGAACCTCTCGAAGGCGCTTCCCGGCCCGGACATTTTCGCGGAGTGGCCACGGTGGTGACCATCCTTTTTAACACGATCCGCCCAGATTTCGCCTTTTTCGGCCAGAAGGACGCCCAGCAGGTGGCCGTCATCGAACGCCTTACCAAAGACCTCGGGTTTGACACCGAGATCATCGTCGTCCCGATCGTCCGCGAGGAATCGGGCCTCGCCAGATCCTCGCGCAACGCCCGTCTGAGCGACGCGGAAAGAGAAGCGGCGGCCATTATCTACCGGGCTTTGAGCGAGGCCCGGAAGGCCTTTTCCGAAGGGGAACGAAATGCCGTAAAACTAACCGAAATGGTCTATCAGAAGATCGAAAGCGAACCTCTGGCCCAGATCGATTACGTCGCCGCGGTCGATCAGGGAACGCTGGAAAGCGTCGATAAAATCGGCGAAAAGCCCGTTCTTTTGGCCGCCGCCGTCCGTTTCGGCAAGGTCCGACTGATCGACAACGTGATTCTGGCTCCGAAGCAGTAAATCGGCACACAACTTGCATCTAAAAAAGCGTGTGAGTCAAATTTCAGACTCCGACAGACATTTACAAAACTATGAAAAACATTAAATTATGGTCAGCGATTTTCGGTTTGGTTGTGGCGTTTGCGATCAACGCCTCGGCGCAGAGCATCGTGTTCACCTCGCTCGAAGGCGAAAAGATCGATCTGGAAGCGCAAAAAGGCAAGGTCGTCGTTCTGGCGATCGGCGCTCAATGGCTGCCGCTTTCGGACAAGCAGGCCGAATACATCAATAAATTGGCCAAAAAATACGCCAACCGCGATGTTGTTTTCTATTTCATTTCGGCCGATTCGACCTCGGCCAAATCGAAAAATTACGCGAGCAACGAGGAAATCCGCAAATTCGCCGAAGAAAACAAATTGTCGGTGTCGATCCTGAGAGATTCGGACGGCGCGACTTCGCTGAAAAAATTCAACATCGACCAGCTGCCGTCGTTCGTCATTCTGGACAAAACCGGCAAACTGGCGAGCGAACCGTTCAGCGGTCTCGATCCGTCGACCGACATCACGGTTCCGATCTCCAAAGTGATCGACAAGATCTTGTAAGAAGTTTTTTCGAAAAAAATTTTGAAAAAGGCCGCCCTTCGACAGCGGCCTTTTTTTATTTGGAAATATCGGCCCAATAGTAGTATAAGGTTGGTATGAATCCGAGACTTTCCCGATTTATCTTGCCGGTCATCACCCTGATCGTTCTTTCCCTCAACATCGCCGGGCAGGGAGATTCGCACCCGACCGCGACCGACACGCCCGAAGTCACCAAAGCCAAACGCCAGATCGTCAAGCTTTTGCTGAAAGACATTTTCCGGGGAAAATCGGGCGAAAACATCTATCTTTCCACCAAAAATCTTCCCCCCAAGCTGATGGAGAATTTTCCCAAATTCAAGAATCTGACCGCCCGTTTCGTCGCCGAGGGCGGGGAGACGGAAACGACCGGGTGTCCTTTTGAATTTCGCATCTTTCAAGTTTCCGGCCGCAAGGCCTCCGTTTTGTTCGGCGATTGCCGCAACGGTCTCGGCTACAATTTCGAGAAAGTGGGCGGCAAATGGCGATTTGCGCCGCTGGAAATCGAAAACGACTGAGCCTGATTTTTCACTCCTTTTCCGCGAAAAACTCCCGAACCAGATTAAAAACCAGATTGACCGGCAGACCGACGACGTTCCAGTAATCGCCCCGGATCTCTTCGATGAAAAGCGCGGCCTGGGCCTGAACGGCGTAAGCTCCGGCCTTATCCAGCGGCCGCCCGCGTTCGACCAGAAAATCTATCTCCGACGGATCTAAAGGGGCGAATTTGACGCTCGTTGTCTGGCAACCGACCTTCGATTTCGGATTTCGGATTTTGGATTTTGGATTTTCGCCCTCTCCTTCTTGCTTGACGAGCGCGACGCCGGTTAGGACCTCGTGCCAGCGGCCCGAAAGCATTCTCAGCATTCGCCGGGCGTCTTCCGGATCGACCGGTTTGCCGATGATCTGATCGTCGATTACCACGGTCGTGTCGGCTCCGAGAACAAGCCGGTCGTGGTTTTGGGCGGCGATCTTGGCGGCTTTTTCCAGCGCCAGACGGCGAACGTAATCGGCCGGTTTTTCGCCCGCCAGTTCCGTCTCGTCGATATCGGCGGTTTGCTTTGTAAATTCCCAGCCGACCGAAGTCAGAATTTCCGAACGGCGCGGGCTTCCCGAGGCCAAAATCAGTTTTGGTAGTTTCATAAATTCGTGATTTAATCGTAAATTATTATTAGCGGCCGACAATTGATTGATGATAAATGATAAACGGTAAATCCTGAAATTTATGAACGAACTGTTTCGCGCATTGCCAAAATTGATCGAGGTTTTCGAAGACACCCCCGAGGTGCGCGAAGCGGTCGTTTTCGCCGTCTGGCGAAAGATCGCCGGCGAAAGTCTGCGCGGACACACCGTCCCCTTTCGTCTGTTCGGCCAGCATCTGATCGTGGCGGTCGCCGATAATATGTGGAAAAGGCATCTCGAAATGCTGAGCGGTCAGATGATCTACAAACTCAATTCGGCTCTGGAGCGGGAGGCCGTAACCTTCATCGAGTTTCGGATCGACGAGGAAACGCTCCGCCGCGAACACGTCAGGCGGCCGCAGACGACCGGGGAAGACGACGAGTCGGAGGAAAGGGCGCTCGATCTGGTAACGCCCAAGCTGAGACATTCGGCCGACGCCATCAAGGACGATCATCTCCGGTACCAGTTTTTGCTGGCCGCCGGAAGTTGTCTGGCCCGCAAGGAAAAGATGAAAAAAAATCCGAAGTAGTCCGGGCGGCGAGGATTGTTCGAAAAAGGATGAAAACAAAATAGCGGAATAAAAAATGGATGTAAGAAAAGTCGCCAAACTGGCGCATCTGGAAATCACCGAAGAGGAAGTGGCGCTCTACACGCCGCAGATGAACGACATCGTCGCCTACGTCGAACAGCTCAACCAACTCGACACGGAAACGGTCGAACCGGCCATCGGCGGTCTGACGCCGGAAGGCGAAGCGACCCGGGCGACGCGACCCGACCTTCATCAGGAATCGCTCGGTCAGAAGTTGGCTCTGGATCAGGCGCCGACTGCCGCCGAGGGTCATTTTCGGGTACCCAAAGTCTTATGATTTCGGATTTTGGATTTCGGATTTCGGATTTTTGGAAAGCGGTCCCCGATGTCCGGACAACGGCGCTGTTTTGCCTTTTTACTTTTGCCTTTTTACTTGGCGGTTGCAGTATTCCCAATCTGGAAAACCCCGATTGCAGTGCGGCGCGCAACCGGGTCAAGCATTTCTATTCGTTTCATTTCGGCAATGATATGAGGCCCTCGGCGGAGAATCTGAAACTGCGGGCCGAATATCTGACGCCGGAACTTAAGGCAAAGCTGGAAAAACAGGAGGGACCGGTCGATTATTTCACCGCCACCGACGATTATCCGAAGGCCTTCCGGGCCGGCAAGTGCGAGGTGATCGAACCGGGCAAGAGGGTCCGTTTCCAGATCCTGCTGTTTTGGAAAACCGAAACCCGGAGTGAGGAACGGGAGATTTCGGTCGATGCGGTCAAACAGAACGATGGGTGGCTGATCGATCAGGTAGAGAGTAAAAATTGAATTTATGACGATTCTTTCGAATATTGAAAAATCTCTGGATAACGCTGAAAAACTTAACCGAACGCTCAACTCGTTTTTGACCATCGAACGCGGTTACGCGAGCGAGCGCGCCGGAGAACTGGAGAATTCCGGCAACGGCAATCCTTTGCACGGCGCGGCCATCGCGGTCAAGGACAATATCTGCACCCGTTTTTCCCAAACCTCCTGCGGTTCGCGAATTCTCGGCGCTTACCGACCGCAATACAACGCGACGGCGGTCGAAAAACTGATCGACGCCGGCGCGATCATCATCGGCAAAACCAACATGGACGAATTCGCCATGGGTTCGTCGAACGAGAACTCGGCTTTCGGCCCGGTCAAAAATCCCTGGGACACCGAACGGGTTCCCGGAGGCAGTTCCGGCGGTTCGGCCGCGGCGGTCGCCTCGGGAGTGGTTCGCGCCTCTTTGGGATCGGAAACCGGCGGTTCGGTTCGTCAGCCCGCATCATTTTGCGGCATCGTCGGTCTCAAACCGACCTACGGCCGGATCTCGCGCTACGGGCTGGTGGCATTCGCTTCATCGCTCGATCAGATCGGCATTTTCGGACAAACCTCAAAAGACGTGGCCGAGGTTCTGGGGGCGATCGCCGGACGCGACCCGGCCGATGCGACGACGGCCGATGTTCCCGTTCCCGATTACGCCGGAGAACTGGAAAACGACATCGCGGGAAGCCGGATCGGGATTCCGCGCGCGCTGTTCGGCGAAGGGTTGGACGACGAGGTTCGAGCGGCCGTAGAAAAAGCGATCGAAAATTACCGAAAAATGGGAGCCGAGATCGTCGATGTCGAACTGCCCAATTCCCCTTATTCGATCGCCGTTTATTACATCATCTGCACGGCCGAAGCCTCTTCGAATCTGGCCCGCTTCGACGGCGTGCGCTACGGGTTCCGGGCCGAAGACGCCCACGAACTGAGGCAGATGTACATGAAGACCCGCGAGGAGGGTTTCGGCCCCGAAGTCAAACGCCGGATCATGCTCGGAACCTACGTTTTGTCGAGCGGCTATTACGACGCCTATTACGCCAAGGCGCAGAAGGTCCGAACCCTGCTGAAAAGGGATTTTCTCAACGCCTTTGAACAGTGCGACGCCATCCTGACGCCGACCTCGCCGTCGGTCGCCTTCCGGATCGGGGAAAAATCGGACGATCCGCTGGCCATGTATCTGAGCGATATTTACACGGCTTCGGCCAATCTGGCCGGAATTCCCGGTCTGTCGGTCCCTTGCGGCCTGTCGGAAGAGGGCCTGCCGATCGGACTCCAACTGGTCGGAAATCACTGGTCGGAGAACGTCCTTCTTAATCTGGCGCACGCCTACGAACGGGAGTTTCCGCTCGGGGCGAAGCCGGAGATTTTTGTCAGCTGTGATGGGTAATAGGTGATGGGTGATGGGAGAGCGGGCTAGGGTTTTCCCGACATCATACCGGAAAAGGCAAAAAAAAGGCCTAAGCGATCGGCTTAAGCCTTTTTGATTTTTGGGGGGTCGACTTGGTTGAGAGGGGCGTTATCCGGAATTTCATTCAAAATCCCATCACCCATCACCCATCACTTATTTCGCCAGTCGCAGATGCGGAACCTCCCGTTTCTGTGCCGGGGGAATGTAAGTGTGGCTCGGCATGATGTTGCGCCAGTGGGTTTTGTTGTCGAGGAACTTTCCGGCATCTTCGACCGGGATGGGGCGCGAGAACAGATAACCCTGACCGTACTCACAACCGAGGATGCGGAGTTGATGGATCTGGTGGATCGTTTCGATCCCCTCGGCGATGACGTTCATCCCGAGCGTCTTGGCCAGAGCCACTATCGTCCGGACGATCTCGCCGTTTTCACTGCCGTTTTCCATCGTTCCGACGAACGAGCGGTCGACTTTGAGGGTGTCGATCGGGAAACGATGCAGATAACTGAGACTCGAATAGCCGGTTCCGAAATCGTCGATGCTCAGTTGAACGCCGAGTTGTTTCAGCTGTTTGAGCATCAAAATGACCGTCTCGGCGTTGTCCATAACGGCGCTCTCGGTCAGTTCCAGTTTGAGGCATTGCGGGGCGATACCGGTTTCGTTGATGATCCTCTGCACCTGTTCGACCAGATCTCCCTGAGCGAAATGTTTGCCGGAAAGATTGACGCTGACGATCAGGTTTTTGTTGGTGATCGAATGATTCTGCCATTCGACCATCTGCCGGCAGACGTCGCGCAGAATCCACAAGGTGATCGGAACGATGAGCCCGGTCTCCTCGCTGACCGGAATGAATTCGGCCGGCGGAACCAGTCCCCGGCGCGGATGATTCCAGCGGATCAAAGCCTCAAACCCGATCAACTCCAGCGAATCGAGATCGATGATCGGCTGATAATACGAGCATAATTCGTTGCGGTCGATGGCGTAGCGAAGATCGGTTTCGAGTTGCAAAAGAGTAACGGCGCGGGTGTGCATCGTTTTATCGAAGATCTCATACGAAACGCTTTTCTCTTTGGCGTAATACATGGCGATGTCGGCATCGCGCAAAATGTCTTCGGCGTCTTCGTAATCGGGACTGCTGAGAGCGATTCCGATGCTGACCCCGGTAAAAACCTGACGGCCGTTCAAGGTAAACGGCTCGGAAATCTTCTGACTGATAAGTTCGGCGAAATTGACGGCGTCCTGAATCGATTCGATGTTGTTGAGAATGATGGCGAATTCGTCGCCGCTGAACCGGGCCACCAGATCGCCCTCGCCGGCCAGATTGGACAGCCGTTTGGCGACGTGCAGAATCAGGCGGTCGCCGATCGAATGGCCGAGACTTTCGTTGATTGTCTTAAAGCGGTTGAGATCCAGAAAAAGGACGGAAAATTTATGGCCGGTCGAGGTCTTGCTCTTTTCCAGCATGAACCGGATGGTTTCGATGAACAGGTTGCGGTTCGGCAGATCGGTCAGCGCATCGTGGAAAGCGGCGTGGCGGAAACGTTCCTTGCTTTCCCTGAGAGCCTTTCCGATCCGGTCCTGCTCGGAAATGTGATGCTTTAGTTCCTCGATGTGCTTTTCAGCCTGTTCCGCCCGGGCCCGTTCGGCCTGTTCCGCTTTGGCCGCCGTCTGTTTGACGTCATCGACGTAACGGCGATAGGTCATATAAACGACCGCCAGCACGACGATCGCCACCAACGCCATGATGGCGTCGATCTTGAGCAGAGCCTGAATGATTACCCCGGCGATAATGGCGTTAAACAGGTAGATAACCAGAACATTCAGACAGGTTTCATACCAAACTTTCCAAAACGACTTCTCGGTCTTTTTCGCAGTGAACATCGCAATCAATACGGAACCGGCCAAAAATTGAGCGAACGCCATCAGTCCGAGCAACAGGACGAAGGAATAAATCTCACCGGTCTGGGCGGTCTGTTTCGGAGAAGCAAAGAAATAATTTGCCAGGGTGGCCGTCAGGAAAGTAGAGATGGCGGCCATTGACCCGTTCAGGGCAATCGTTATCTTTCTTATGTTTCCGCCTTTCAGGCGAATATTCAGACTGGTTACGGTCGCTTCAAAAATTGCCAGCAAAACGCCTATTTCCGAACTGTACAAGATCAAGGTTACGAAAATAACGGCATCAGAAATTGATAAGTGGATTTTTGTGCGTGGAAGTTGGATTTGCAGGTAGGGGCATAAAAAAACGGTGGCTAAAACGAGCAGGAGCAACTGAGCGTCCACCAGTTGGACGGGGAAAAAATACAGAGCGTACGCACAAATGACTACCCCCAGCGACAAGGTAATCCAGGCAGAGAAATTATTTATTCTTTTAAGTACGGGCACTTGTATTTTCCTGTTGACTTGGTTTTATTTAGCTAACCGAAATGATCTTTTGGCCTTATGTAAGCGGATGTGATATTTGACTTTTATTTGATGATTCAAAAGGGGGACCTTTTAACCTTTGTTATTATACGTTAAACTAAGTTTAATTTCCAGAAAAAAATTGCCCCAGCAATAATTTTTTTTATTACTAGAGCAATTTTTTCGCTTTTAATGCTTGTAACCTGATATTGCTTGATTACCTGCGTCCTGCTCTAATCAAAACCGCAAACACGAAATTATCATTTCGCTTTATTTAGTCTCCCGACAGAGCGCTGTCGCTCATCAGAAGCCCGTCCGACATCAAAAGTCCGTCCGACATCAGAAGCCCGTCGGCGAAAACCGAGCCGTCGGGCAGTCCCTGCGAGTCGCCGAAAGTTTCGCTGTAATCGGCAAACAATGTTCCGTCCGACATCAGAAGTCCGTCCGACATCAATAATCCGTCCGACATCAGAAGTCCGTCCGACATCAATAATCCGTCCGACATCAGCATTCCGTCTGACATCAGAAGCCCGTCCGACATCAGAAGTCCCTGATCGTAAACCTTTTGGTATTTTTTGATCAGGTTTTCGCCGGTGATATATCCCTTATCGACCACGATCCCGCCGGACCACAGGAAATTATAATTCGAGATGGTCGTGTTCGGCGTCGGCATGATGCAGACCAACGGCAGGGAACAGGCCGAAAGCATCGGGGTTCCGAGCGGGGTCTGATTGTTGAGATCCCTTCTGATACTGCGGCTTAACCTGACCGCGCCCTCGATGTTCAATTGCCCGGCTCCCTGCTCCAGAGTGTTGAAGCCCTGAAGCTGCTGAGCCGTGTACATCAAAGCCATTTTGACCATATTCGGCGACATATTCGGATTTTCCTGAAGCATCATCGCCACCGTTCCGGCGACGACCGGAGTCGCCATCGAGGTTCCGCTCAGGTACATCAGTTTCTCCCTGTAATTGGTCGGCGAACTGGCATACTGAAGCTGAGGATTCTCGTCATAAAGCTTGTTGTATCTGGATTTGGCCGCCAGAAGCTTGTTGCCCGGCGCGACCAGATCGGGTTTGATCAGATTGTCATAATGCTTGACGCCAGCCGTGTCGGTCCAAAAGGAGCGGGTCGGCCCGCGCGAGCTGTAGGTCGTCACCCCGTCATCGCTCCGGACATTGGTCTTGAAAGTATTGCTGGCGCCGACGGTGATCGCCGAAGGCTCGTTGCCGGGCGAATGGATTCCGCCGTACACCTTTTGTCCGTTGGAGTTTTTACCGTTGTTTCCGGCCGCCACGACGACGACGATCCCGGCGTCGACCAACTGACGGACGGCCCGGCACAGAGGATCGTTCCGGTAGGATTCGATGGCCGGAGCGCCGAGGCTCATATTGACCACCCGGATATTATAGACATTCTTTTTCTCCAGAACCCGGTTGAGCGCCTGCAAAGCGCCGGCCACCGTTCCGACACCGTTGTTGTTCAAAACCCGCAAATTGATAACCGTCGATTTGCTGGCGATCCCCCGGAAATTTGAAAGCGAAGACGTTCCGTCAACGCCCGCCGCCAAACCGGCCACGTGCGTTCCGTGCCCGTATTTGTCCCCGGTTGTCCAATCGCCGGTGAAATCCTCTTCGTAGATCACCCGCTGAGGGTTGCTTCCCGGCGAACTGGCAAAGGAATAATGCAGATTTTCGATCCCCGAATCGAGGATGGCGATCCCGATCCCGTTGCCGTAGTTTCCGCCCAAAAGCAGCGAAGCATTGCGGGCCGCTTTGGCTCCGGTCGTCGTTTCCAGATGATTGTTGGCCTCGTCGTTGGTCGAAGAATTGCCGCTCGAATCGCCGCCTCCGACCCCGTTGTTGCCGTTGCCGGTAATGACATTTAGGATTCCCCGGATCAGCTGGGTCGATTGCAGAGAATTGTTGAGCGAAAGATGGGCGGCGGCCTGATTTCCGGCGACCGCATCGACATACCGGACGGGAAGATTGACTTCCATCATCCCGAGGTTTTCCATCTTCCGGACGACCTGCGCCTGATTGCTGTTGAGCAGGCGGGTCAGTTCGGCCATATTCGCCCGGTTGGTCTGGATGATGATATTGGCGTTGTCGTTCGGCCCGGCGTTTCTCATCAGATCCCGCAGATCCGGGGAAACCTTGTCGCCGACGAACGAATCTTCGTCGCCGCCCTCTCCCGCGCCGGTCAGGTCAAATTTGGCAAAATGCCTGTTCATCCCGGCGTCAAAGGCCACCTCGGTTTGATAAGCCTCGAAGGTCCCGGCGCCGATCGTTCTGACTTTTCCTTCGGTGATCGATCTCCGCAAAGTCCGGGCGACGGCCGCACCGAAAACCGGATTGTCTTTGGAAAAGGCCGAAAGATCCGGGACGAAAAGAAGCGGGTTGTCCCGGTCGGCCGCGATCTGATTTAAGATGTTCTGCAATTTGGCTTCAAGACCGGCGACGTCTTTCGATTCGGCCAAAAGACCGCCGAAATCGATCTGCAGAATCCTTTTGTTTCCGAAGTTTTCCGAAGTGGCTCCGGCGGCCAGACGAGCCGCCAGATTTTCGACCACGGCATCTTTCAGATAGCTGTTATGGTCATCGACGATGATGATGCCTTTCAGTCGATTACCGGCCAGGGTCTTTTCCAACCCATCGGTTTGTTTCTCGACGCCGGGCGTCGGAGCCAAATTCCCCTCGGCCGCCTGCCGCGTCAGATCGCGGACGAATTTTAGCGGCAATTGGTTTTGTCCGGCGTTTTTTTCGTTTTTCACCGAACCGGTTTGAGGACCGACCGTTTGCCCGAAAGTTATCCCCGCAAACAACTGCGTTAAAACCACCAGGCTTGCCACAATGGTTGTAAGGTTTTTATTAATCATATTTTGAGTTCCAAAATCATTCTTGATTACAGAGTTCCAACCGCAATCTTTTTAAGCAACCATTGTGCCAACTTTATGTGATCGGCTAAGTGTCCGTAATTGCGGGGCTTCGTCGAATCACGGATTCTCTCATCGGTCAAATTGAGTCAATTTGACCGATTTTTACTGTTCAGTTTGAAAGGATTTTCTAATTGGATTTGTCTTTGAACTCCCGCACTTACGGGTCTAAAAGCAAATCCCATAGCCTTTGACGATTACCGAAAGCCGTGTGAATTTCGCCCGTCAAAACCGGGGGAGGTCTGCCGGAACTTTTGATTTTCCGAAAAGCCGATCCTCATAAAAAAAGACGGGCCGCCCTCAAGTTCAGGCGGCCCGTCTTTTTTTATAAAGCCATTTGGTTTTACTGCATTCCGGAGGTGTTATCGCCTTTGAGCAGAGCGCGACTGCTGCTGCTGAAAGTCGTATCGCTCATCAGCATTCCGTCAGACATCAGCATCCCGTCGCTCATCAGCATTCCGTCCGACATCAGCATTCCGTCCGACATCAGCATTCCGCTGCCGAAAGTTTCGCTCCAATCGAGGAACAAAACCCCGTCCGACATCAGCATTCCGTCCGACATCAGCATTCCATCCGACATCAACATTCCGTCCGACATCAACATTCCATCCGACATCAGCATCCCGTCCGACATCAGCATTCCGTCAGACATCAGCATTCCCAGGCCATAGATCTTTTGATAATCGGTGATCAGTTTGCTGCTTTGGACGTAGCCTTGATCGACAATCATTCCCTGCGACCAGTTGACGTTTTGACCGGCGATGACCGAGGTCTGGAGCGGCAGTTGGGTCGAGGTCAGAAGGGGTGCGCCCAAAACGGTCTGATCATTGAGGTCGGTGCGGATCATTTTCGCCAGACGGACAGCGCCCTCGATGTTGAGTTCACCGGCGCCCTGCTCCAGTTGATTGAAACCGGCCAGCGGTTGAGCCGTGTACATCAGGATCATCTTGACCATGTTCGGCGTCAGATTCGGATTGGCCTGCAAGATCAGCGCGACTGCGCCGCTGACGACCGGCGTGGCCATCGAGGTTCCCGAAAGCCGCATCAGACGGGTTTTATCATCATTGGTATTATTGGCCAGCAAAGAGCTTTCCAAACTGAGAAGTTCGTTTTTCTTGGCGGCCGCCGCGATGATCTTGTTACCCGGAGCGACGATCTCCGGTTTGACCAGATGGTCGAAATGCCGGACTCCGGCTTCGTCGGTCCAGAACGAACGGGTCGGCCCGCGCGAACTGTAGGTGGTGATCCCGTCATCGCTTCTGACATCGGTTCCGAAAGTGTTGGTCGCTCCGACCGTTAACACCGTCGGATCGTTGCCGGGCGAATGGATCATTCCGTAAAGTTTGTTTCCGTCGGCGTCTTTGCCGTCGTTGCCGGCGGCGGCGACGACGACGACCCCGGCGGCGGTCAGTTTCCGAACCGCCCGGCACAGCGGATCGTTGCGCCAGGTTTCGATGGCCGGAGTGCCGAGGCTCAGATTGACGACGCGAATATTGTAGTTATTTTTTTCTCTTAAAACCCAATCGAGGGCCTTGATCAGATCGGCCGTTTTACCCCGACCGTCATTATCGAGCACTCTCAGGGCGATGATATTGGCCCCCGACGCGATACCTTTGTAATTGCCCAATTCCGCGATCGAATCGGCATCTCCGGGTTTTCCGCCGTTACCGGCGACGATCCCGGCCACGTGGGTCCCGTGTCCGAATTTGTCCTCTTTTCCGCCGGTGGCGAAATCCTGGACCTTGGCCACCCGGCTTTGTCCGTCGGAGTTCAAGAAAGCATCGTGATCCTTGTAGATGGCCGAATCGAGCACCGCGACGCCGATGCCGCGACCGTCGAAATTCTGATTTCCCGACACGGCCCGCATCGCCAGAGCGCCGGTCGTCGCTTCGATATGTCCGAGATCGTTGGTTTTGCGAACCAGCGAGAGATGCTTGGCGTTTCCTCCGGCGACCAGTTGTTCGGCCGCTTTGAGAGGCATTTCCAGCACCAGCATTTCCAGAGCCCTGGCTTCGCTCAAGACCGTCACTTCGTTGGCCGCCAGCAAACTTCGCAGTTCCCGGTTATCGATGTCGCCGGTTTGCAAAATGACCTCGGCCCGCTCCTCGGGGGACCTTCCGGCCATCAACTGACGGAGATCGGGCGAGATCTTGTCGCCGACGAAAGGATCGTCGATGTCTTCCTGTGAAAGGTTCAATTCGACCTTTTGGAAATAATTTTTCAGTTGCGGGTCAAAAGCGATATTTCGCTGGTAATCTTCGTAAGTGCCCGCCAGCATGATCTGAACCTTATCATTGGCGACCATCTGCCGGAGATGTCGGGCAACGGTTTGGCCGTAGGCCGGGTTATCGCGGTTAAAACCGTCCAACCCGTTTAAAACCAAAATGACCTTTTCCTTTGATCTTTCGATCTCGGACAATTTTTGCTCAAAAATGGCTTCGGCTCCGGCGCGGTCTTTCGTATCGGAAAGGATCGAATCGAAATCCAGTTCGATCACCCTTTCGGCCTTGAGTCGGGCCGGGGCCTTTGGTCCGACCATCTTCAGAGCCAGACTGTCGGCGATGATTGATCTTCCGTCGGCGAGTTGTCCGACCAGAACGGGGTTTTTCCTGTCGGTCGAGGTCAGAACCCCGATGACCCGATCGGTTTCCGTTTCGATCCCGCTGACCGGCAAGATCCGGCCTTCGCGGGCCATTTCCGTAATGTCCGACCAATAGGAAGGACTCTCCTTTGCAACCGATTTACCTGGGGGGATGGAAACCGGTTTCTGCGAAATCTGGCCAAGACCGGTGGACGTCAGAAAAAGTCCCAGCAGAGCCGCAGTGGTGAAAAATTTTGAAAGCTTTTGAAAAAACATAAAAATTTGCCCCTTGTTTCCCTTGAAAAAACCGTTTATTTCAAAACTGATAGGGTTCTCTCACATCTGACGTTCAAGCAAACGCTGTTCCATTTTTTCCAGATCCCCGTAACCCCTATGAAAACTGAGTTTACCGATATTCCGCAAATTTCCTGATGCTTTCAATAAAAAAGAAAATCGGTCAAACTGAATCATTCACAGAATCAATTTGACCGATTTAGGTTTTGGATTTATTCGATTTCGGATTTGGGATTGCGGATTGCGGATCTGTTTTTAAGTAAACGCTTCGTCTCTAAGCAAACTGTCTTCCTTTCAAAAATTCCAAAATCCAAAATCCAAAATTACTTACTGATTCCCACCTCCGTCAGGGCGTAGGCGTAATCGAAAGCGACTTCTTTGAGGCGGTCGTAGCGGCCCGAGGAACCGCCGTGACCGGCGCCCATGTTGGTTTTCAGCAGAACGATGTTGTCGTCGGTTTTCAGATCGCGGACCTTGGCGACGAATTTGGCGCCTTCCCAGTAAGGCACCTGCGAGTCGTTGAGCGAGATCTCGACCAGCATGTTCGGGTAAGCCTGCGCCTTGACGTTGTCATACGGCGAGTATTTGATCATATAATCGAACGCCTCTTTTTCGTTCGGATTGCCCCACTCGATCCATTCCTCGGTCGTCAGCGGCAATGTTTCGTCCATCATCGTGTTGATGACATCGACGAACGGAACCTGAACGATGGCCGCCTTGAACGTTTCGGGCGACATATTGACGACCCCGCCCATCAGCATTCCCCCGGCGCTGCCGCCCTGAATGACCAGACGGTCGCTCGAAGTGTATCTGTTTTCGATCAGCCATTTGGCCGAATCGATGAAATCGTAAAAGGTGTTCAGTTTTTTGAACATCCGTCCGTCGCGCCGCCATTTTTCGCCCATTTCCGAGCCTCCGCGAATGTGGGCGATGGCGTAGATCATCCCGCGATCAACGAGCGACAGACGCGATGAACTGAAATTCGGGGTCATCGAAAAACCGTAGGAACCGTAGGCGTAAAGCAGCATCGGCGCTTTGCCGTCGAGCCGGGTTCCCTTTTTCATCATCAGCGAAACCGGAACCTTGACGCCGTCCCGCGCCGTCGCCCAGACGCGTTTTGTCTCGTATTTGGTCTTGTCGTAACCGCCCAGGACCTCCATCTGCTTGAGCAGGCGGCTCTGGCCGGTCTTGAGATCGTATTCCATCGTCGAGTTCGGCGTCAGCATCGAAGCGTAGTAATACATAAAGGTCGGCGTGTCGAACTCGGCGTTTCCGCCGGCCATTCCCATCGTATAAACGCTTTCCGGCGTTTTGACCCGTTTCCCTTTGCCGGTCTTCAGATCCATCACGCGCAGATATTCGAGTCCGTTTTCCAGTTCGGAAATGACGGCGTAGTCTTTGAAAAAATCCACTCCCTCGATCCGGACGGCGGGATCGTATTTGATGAATTCCTTCCAGTTCTTCTCGCTCGGGTCGGAAACCGGAGCCTTGACGACGCGGTAATCTTCGGCCCCTTTGTTGGTGCGGATGTAAAATTCATCCCCGTAATGATCGACGCTGTATTCGTGCCCTTCTTCGCGCGGCAGAATGACGGTCAGATCCGAGGTCGGGTCGTCGGCCGGAATGTAGCGGTATTCGTCCATCGTCTTGGCGCTCGAATCGAGAAAGATGATCTTTCGGTCGCGCGAACGTCCGGCGTAGATGTTGAAAAGCGGATCTTTTTCTTCGTACAGCAGTTCATTCTTTCCGGCCGCGATGTCGTGCCGCCAGAACTTGTCGCTTCGTTTGGAAACCTCGTCCTCGGTCGTCAGAAACAGATATTTGCCGTCGTTCGACCAGTTGACCGTCGTCACGCGCTCGACCTCATTGGGCAGAACCTCGCCGGTCTTGAGATCCTTGATCTGCAACTTGTACTGCCGGTAGCCGGTCGTGTCGATGGCGTAGGCCAGCCAGTTGCCGTCGTCGGAAACACGGAAATTGCTGATGGCGAAATATTCGTGCCCCTCGGCCATTTTGTTCTGGTCGAGCAGAATTTCCGGATTTTTGCCGTCGCGGGTCTTGCTCCGCATATAGGTCGGATATTGTTTTCCTTCTTCGGTTTTGACGAAATACCAGTATTCGCCCAAGCGATACGGCACGCTCAGATCGGTTTGCTTGATCCGGCCGACGATCTCTTTGTAAAGATCATCGACGAATTTTTTGTGCGGATTCATAAAACTCTCGGTATAAGCGTTCTCCGCCTTCAGATAATTGATGATCTCGGGATTTTTTTCCTTGCTCCGATCGCGCAGCCAGAAATAATCGTCGCGGATCTCGTCTCCGTGAATTTTGGTAACCTTCAGTTCTTTTTTTGCAACGGGTGGTTTCATATCTTCTTGGGCAACAATAACGGTGTTGCCGATCACAATCACAATGAATGCGAAAGATAAAACGTAAAACATTTCTCTCATTTTGCCAAACTCCTTTTTATTCTTTAAGGGAAAGTAATATCGGTTTTACGTTTATTCTAAGTCTTTGTTTCTTTTTCGCAAAATCGGAAGCCCCCAACTTCCACGGATGACGATTGCCCTTTTGTCGCCTGAACGCGGCGGACGACTGATCATTGATAAATGATCGATCAATAGTGTTAAAAAGGATATTCTGCCCACGAATGAACACGAAGTTACACGAATTTGTTTTAAATAATCGGACAAAAACGATCTAACCTAAAACAATTGGTTAAATTGTTGAAAATAGAACGATGGTTCTTACAATTAACAATTAACCATTTATGATTAACCACTTAATTTTTTTGAATTATTTAGTGTTCATTCGTGTTCATTCGTGGGCAGTCTCCTTTTTTATCAGCCCACATCCGTCCGATCCGTGCTCTGATTTTAATCTTTTTAACAGCAATGATGATCGATGATAAATGAATTGATCTTCCCTCCCCGTTAAAAAAAAATTGCATCCTTCTGTTAACGGTTTTCGTATCCGAAACATCTTTAATGACAGCAGACCTGAAAAATTTGCTTTTTCAAAAATGTCGGGCGATGAACTGATTTTTTCCGCGCTTTCGCTCATTTTATAAAAACCTTTTATCGCCCGGCATAAAACCAAAATGTCAGAAAGCGGAATTATTCAAAACATACTTTTTCCGGCTCAACGCAAACAAAATGCCTTTTCTCCCCCGGCAAGGGAAAAGCGAGAGGAATTGGCGATGCTTGTGGAGCGCGTGTGTGCGGGTGACGAAAATGGGTTCAATGAATTTTACAAAAGACTTTCCCCGATGGTTCACGGAATCGTTCTGGCAAGAGTGCCGAGAGATGAAGTTGACGACATTGTTCAGGAAGTTTTTATTTCCGCTTTCAAGAACCTGCACGATCTTCGGGATAAAAATGCTGTTGGTGCTTGGGTTGCAAATATTGCCCGCAATCGTGCGGCTGAGTTTTACCGCCGCGCTAAACCAACTGAAGAGCTTTCGGAGAACCTGAGCCGGAACGATGAGTCGAAGGCCGAGGCGAGAGAGATCCTGGAAACGATCCGCTCGCTGCCCGACGCCTACAACGAGACTCTGATCCTCCGACTTGTCGAAGGCATGACCGGCCCCGAGATCGCCGAACAGACCGGGTTGACGCCCGAATCGGTGAGGGTCAATCTGCACCGGGGAATGAAGCTTTTGCGGAGCAAACTCGGGATCGAAGGATGAGTCGATTTTGGATTTCGGATTTCGGATTTTGGATTAGCGGATCGGTTAAACGGCGAAATTTATGGTGAAACGGCTATGAAAGAAGATTATCTTTGGGACAAAACCGGCGAAGATGGCGAGATCGAAAGACTGGAGAACGTTTTGCGGGTGTTTCGCGCGCCCGAAACGGCGACGCCCTCCGTTTCCTTTGATCCCGTTCAGGCAAAAGAAGAAAAACCCCGTCGCCGAAAACTCTTTTTCCTCTCACCGACCTTCGCCTTCGGCGCCACCGCGATGGCCCTGATGATTCTGGTCGCCGGCATCTGGTTTCGGTTCCCGAACCAAAATTTGTCGGTCGGAGACAACTTAGCCAAATCGATCACCCCGGAGATCGACATCGAAATTCCGGAAACTGCGCCGGAAAGCCAATCCGCGATTTCTCCGACCCGTAATCGCCAACGACCGCTTCTTAAAAAAATCCGAAATCCGAAATCCAAAACCCGAAATCGAATAAATCCAAAATCGGAAGTCCCCCTGACCGAAGAGGAAAAATACGCCTACAACCAGCTGATGCTGGCGCTTTCGATCACCAGTTCGAAACTGAAGATGGTCCGCGACAAGGTCGAGGGAAGCGAAAGTCAAAAGATCATTACCAAACAAGACGAAAAAACCAGGAGAAACTGATTTATGAAATCCTTATTAAATCATTCATTGAAATTACTTTTACCGGCCATCATCCTTTTGTCGGCCTTCGCCGTCAACGCCCAGCAGAGCGCCCGGCTCAGATTCGACAATCTGGATCATCTGGAAGAAAGAGCCACCGACGTGATCGAGGTCAACATCGACGGCAACCTGCTCAATTTGGCCAAACGGGTTCTGGTCAAGGTCAAAGATCCGAACGCCCAAAAGGTCGGTCAGGCCATCGAGGGTTTGAAAGGCATCTACGTCCGGGTGTTTAACTTTGAGAACGACAACGAATACAACATTGCCGACGTCGATGCCATTCGCAATCAACTGCAAACGCCCGGTTGGGAAAAACTGGCCAACGTCCGGAGCAAAAAGAACAACCAGAAGATAGATGTCTATACGATGTTCGAAGGCGATGCGATGAGCGGGGTGGCGGTCGTCATCTCGGAAAAGAAAAGCATCGCGCTGGTCAATGTGATCGGACCGATCGACATCGATCTGCTGGTCGAGTTGAGCGGCAAACTGAACATTCCGAGGATCGAACTCGAAAACGACACGGACAATTCGGATCATTGAAACTAAGGAGCCAAAAAGATGACAGCTAAAAAAAAGAAGATTGTTTTTTCGATGACCTTTTTGCTTCTGGTTTTCACCTTCGCGGTTCCGGTCGCCCGCGCCGGAGGCAACGAATACGACGCCGTCTGCGATCATCTGAAAAACCGCTATCAGGCCAAAAAAGTAAAAATTCCCTTTATGTGGCTGGCCCGGGCGGCCGTCGGCATCGTCCGCCCCGCCGGAGTGAAAAGTTTCAAGGTGACGATCTTTCGGGATCTGAAATTTTCCCGCGAAACGCTCGACCGGGAGATGCAGTCGGTGATGCACGACGCCTTCAGCCAAGAATGGAGTCCGATCCTCCGGGTTCGCTCGCGCGAGGGCGAACAGGTCTATATGAATATGCGCGAGATGGGCGACAGCGTCAAAATTCTGGTCGTCACGATCGATCGCGACGAAGCGACCGTCATCCGCGCCCGGTTCAACCCGGAGAAACTGGCCAATTTCATCAATGACCCGAAGATCTTCGGCATTTCTCTGGACGACCGCGACGAGAGCGACGACGCCGACAAACCCGACGCGGAACCGGCCCAACCGGTTGATGCCGAACCCAAAGAGAAAGAAGGCTAAGAGGAAAAAATAAAATCCGAAATCCGAAATCCCAAATCCCCAATCGAAAGGTTTTCCGCAGGGATTTTCGTGAGAGTAGTGCCTCCTTTGCCTTTGCGGGAAAAAAAGAGCTTCGGAAACGCCGACGTTTCCGAAGCTCTTTTTTTGATCGGATTTCAACGATCCGCAAAAGTTCGGCCCGAACCGAAAGTAAAGTTGAAAAAACAATCGCCGCTAGAGCAAAAAAGCAGTCGCTCATACGATCTTTGACACAATACTCAAACTACTTTTCCCAAATTGAGATGAATTTTGTCTGTGGTGATTTTAGCGAAATTCGGCCCGTTTTGTGTCGTTTTTTTTGGAATTGATTGAAAATTAACCGATTTTTCCTGAAACAACATCAAACAATCTCCGGCAAAATGATGCCGAATTTCGGGCTTTTTCCGGACTGATTTTCTGAAAAAGCGCGGGTCCATGGCGGGTTTTATGATATTCACCTTTTTCCGTCTTTTTGGTGGCGTCTTTTATTGAGTTCTCAACTTTGGTCTTATCGATTTTTTCCACGTCATCGGTTTTGGGAATCTTTTTTTCTTGAAACTTTTTTCCGTAAAAACTTCTCAAAGCCTCAACATCAGCCAAAAACCATGATTCCGAAATTTGCACCATTAAATGACACTGGTCTTCTCCGACATTTTGAAAATCCCATCCCGGATTCTGTTTTTGTAAAAAGGATTTGGCCGTTTCTTTTTCGCCGACGGGGGCGTCGGAATCAATTAGGAAGGATACGAAACTATCTTTGTGATTCTTGTTGCCGATGAGAAAATATTTGAAAGTCTCAGATTTTGAACCGGACATGACAATTTGGAATTTTATCCCTTTATCTCGGGCATCTTCGATCAGTTCACTCAAAAAAGTGTGAAAACCCTGCCGGAGTGATATATTTGAGTTTTTCCCTTTTCGCTGTGTGTCGCCTTCGATATAGATTCTGATTTCCATTACCATCGCGTTCCGCCGATTTCCCCTTTCAGCCAGAGTTCGCCGAGTGAGTATTCATTGAGCCATTCCTTCAGATTTTCCTTATCCAACCGCTTGAAATGAGTTCCTTCCTCATCCTTTTCGCAAACCAAAACCGCCTCGGGAACATCGGAAAAAGCCGAAACCAAAATATCCGAATGAGTCGTCACGATCAATTGCGTCCGCTGTGAAGCCTCGATCATCAACTCGGCGATGGTCGGCAAAATATCAGGATGAAGCCCGACCTCCGGTTCTTCGATACAAATCAACGGCGGCGGTTCGGGATGACAAAGAATGGCTAACAGACAAAGGTAACGCAATGTTCCGTCGGAAAGACGAATCGCGGAGATCGGTTTTTCCAAGCCTTTTTCACGAACGAAAAGCTGAACAGTTCCGCCCAAAACTCTGACTGAATAATCTTTGACGCGCGGATAGAATTTTTTGAGATTTTCGATGATTTTATCTTTGGTGTCTCCTCTGTGTTCCAGATCGTTTAGGACAAGAGCAAGGTTACTTCCGTCTTCTGCAAGAAAATCATTTCTTGCATCAGATGGTTGAGGCTTCCTAATCTCATTTTTACGGTTTGTCTGTAAATCGGAATAAATAATTGGTTGATGAAATGCATTTCTTATTGTCGTATATGAAGCTCCTCTGTAGTCTGGTTCATTCACCGATAACATTGAATCTTCTGCTTTTGTAATCTCACTTCGATTTATTACCTTGTTTTTTTCACTTATTGTTTCCTCGGAAATGCCAAGCCTTTGAATAGTTTCTAAAAACTTTATTTTGTAAATGGTTTGTACAAACAACCAAATGATGCAAACTTCAATTTCAGCAATAGGTTTGTCCTTTTTTCCTTTCCAAATCCACTCACTAATTCCACCATTCCGGCTTATAAAATTAACTAAACCTTTATCTTCAGGAAGTGATCGCAAAAGCTTTATCACGTCAACTAAATTCGATTTCCCCGAAGCATTTTGGCCAATTATGATATTAAGCGGTTCGAGTTCGACAATTTCCCCTAAATCAAGAGGTAATCGAAATAATTTACTGTGTTCTTTCGTGTGTTCTTTCGATTGAATACTGTCTCCCGACCTTCTTTCCCCAAACGAGAGGATATTTCGCAATCTGATTTTTTTGATCAAGCGTTTTCCTTCCATATTTTTCAGCCCGCTAAAGAAATTCAATTATTATCTCTAAATCGTTTTATGGCAAGGATAACCGGACCGGTCAGATCGGGAGTTGGCGAATTGAGTTGATGTATTCTTCCGCTTCGGAAGCCGACCAGATCAGGATAATATCCTCTATGGCGGTTTTTATTTCGAGCTTTTGCGAAACGATTAAAACTCCCGGACAAATATCTGTCTCGATAAATCGAGCGAAATGTTGCGGCATTGTTTTGCGGTCATGAGTAACTAAAATTCTGTTTTCGCGCGAAGCGATTTCCAGAACATTTTCATCCGTCAGGCCTTCTAAATTGGCCTCACCGGCAGTTTGAAAATCAATTTCAGGGATTTTGCGTAAAACGCCCGTAACAATATCTTCATTCAAGTCGGCATCTGCCTGAAATTTAATTATCATAAATGAGGAGTAAGCAATTCTTTTCGGGCATTTTCCATTTTCTCCCGCCATTCGGAATCCGCTTCTCGTGAGTCTTCGCGCATTTTCTCAAATTCGGATTCTTCCCGCCGCAAATAATCATCTATTTCTCTTTGATGGGCCAAATAAAAAGTGATCGAACCGTAGATTTCTTCGAGGGTTAAAAGCGGGAAAGAGCGTCTGATAGTTTCGGGAGATTGTCCGCGCCGAAAGGCATAGACTATAGAATCGAGCGAAATTCTTTTGCCCGCGATCCAATAGCCTTCATCTCTTTTTTCGACATAACTCTTAACCATATCCGGATTTTACAATAAAAAAGGCATCAGAGAAAATATTTTTCTCTGATGCCTTTTTACTTTTGAAATTGCCTTTTGAACTATCGTTCATCAATCGGCGTGTATTTCAGATCGCGCGGCCCGACGTATTCGGCGCGCGGGCGGATCAGTTTGTTGTTCTCGTATTGTTCGAGGATGTGCCCGGTCCATCCCGAGATCCGGCTGATGGCGAAGATCGGGGTGTAAAGATCGAGCGGAATGCCCATCATGTAATAAGTCGAGGCCGAGTAGAAATCGACGTTCGGGTACATGCCTTTTTTCTCGTGCATCAGATTTTCGAGTTTTTGGGACATCTCGAACCATTTCATCTCGCCGGTCTTCTCGCCCATCTGACGCGAGAATTTCCTGAGCCAGGTCGCGCGCGGGTCTTCGGTCTTGTAAACCGCATGGCCGATTCCCATCACTTTGCGTTTGGCTTCGAGCGTTTTATCGAGCCACGGTTCGACGTTATCAACCGAACCGATCTCCAGAAGAGTTTCCATCACGCGGGTGTTGGCGCCGCCGTGAAGAGGTCCGGCCAGCGCGGCGATCCCGGCCGTGACCGCGCCGTAAACGTCGGCCAGAGTTCCGGCCACGACGCGCGATGTAAAGGTCGAAGCGTTCAGTTCGTGATCGGCGTGGAGAATCAGGCAGATATCGAGCATCCGCGCCTCGTCATCATCGGGCATCTCGCCGCGCATCATATAAAGGAAATTCTTGGCGATGCTCAGATCCTTGTTCGGAGCGACGACCTCCTGACCGTTGCGGATCCGCTCCCAGGCGGCGACGATGGTCGGCATCCGGGCCGTCAGATTGATCGAAGCCTTGGTCGCGCCCTCGATCGAGGTGTTATGAGCGGCGTCGCCGGCGAAAAAGGCCAGCGCCGAAACGGCCGTCCGCAAGACATCCATCGGCTCGGCATCGCTCGGGAACGTCTTCATAAAATCGATTATCTGGGAAGGCACTTCGTAATTGGCCCGAAACTGAGCCGAGAATTCTTCGAGTTCGTCCCGATTCGGAAGGCGGCCCTTCCAGAGCAGAAAAACGGTTTCCTCAAAGGTCGAATGTTCGGCCAGATCGTGGATGTTGTAACCCTGATAAATTAAAATTCCCTCTTCGCCGTTGACGTCGCTGATGCGGCTTTGAGCGGCAACAACACCGCGCAGTCCGGCGGTGGCGGCTGATGATTCTTTTGCTGTACTCATTATCTTTATTTCCTTAAATTGTTATTTAATATGTCTTTTATTGAATTTAACAAAACGGTCTATCATAAACAAGTGATCCGAAATAACTTGTCGGACCAATTTCGTTCAATGATTTCGGGCAAGTTAATTCGATGAATGCGACAGACTGATTCTTTTCTTCGATTACTGATTATACACAATTTTGCGGCAAAAAGTGCGGAAAGGTTGAATATCAGCCAAGATTAACCAGAATTCGATCGCCGACCTCCGCCGCCAGAAGATTTCTGGCCGAATCCCGAAAGGCGGCGACCTCCAGAAAACCGGCGCTTCCCCAGATCATAAAAACCTCGCCGGGAACGGCTTGGGCGAAATAATCCGACAGTTTTTCGACCGATCGGCCGCCGATCTCAAGGGAAAATGTTCCGGCCAGATCGTTCCGGGTCAGATTGGTGATCAGATTGCCGAACCGATCGATGTGGATGATCTCGGCCTCGATCCGGCCGTCCGGTGTCCGGCGGGGAGCGGACTGATGGTGCCGGACGAAATCGCCGATCTCCGGGCCGAATTCACCGGGTTCGACCCCGGCCGACAAATGGGCGGCGGCCGGCGAGAAAACATCTCGCCCGTGAAAGGTCCGGCTGACAGGATGGCGGAAAAATCTCTCTTCGGCGATCTCGAAAACGGTAAAAGGCTCCCCGCCGTTAAAGATAAAACTCAGCAAACCGTTATCGGGGGCGATGAAAAAATGTTCGCCCGTCCGTACAAGGATCGCCCTTCGATCCGAACCGACGCCCGGATCGACCACGGCCACGAAAATTGTTTCCGGAGGAAATTCCCGATGACAGGCGCGCAGCGTAAAAGAGGCGGCAGAGATGTCCTGAGCGGGAATCTCGTGGGTGATGTCGACGATCCGGGCGGCCGGGTCGATCGACAAAATGACGCCTTTCATCGCCCCGACGAAATAATCCCGGACGCCGAAATCGGTTAAAAGAGAGATGATCATCCGGTCAAAAAAATTTCCACGAAACAACTCGAACGTCTCAAAGGAGAATGGAAAAGACTTTGTCCGGGTTTCGTGGAAAAAAACTGACGCGAAGAGCTCGGCCTGGGTTCGCGCCGGAAAATTAAGTTGCCAGAGGTCAAGGCTCAGCCGTATTAGATGGACCGGCCGAACAATTTCCCTCAACGATTAAACCGTTATCTGATCTGAGTCTCGAATGACGATTTGATCCGAAGCTGTTGAGAATCGACCAGATTGATGTTTTTTCCGCGGTCGACCACGATCGCTCCGACGCCGAATGCCGCTCCGACTCCCGAACCGATGGCCAGTCCGACCGGTCCGCCGATCAAACCGCCGACCACCGCGCCGGTTCCGGTCGAGGCCCCGAGTTTGGTCAGATCGCCTTTATACGGACGGTCGCCTTCCATCGTGCCTTCGCCGTCAACCCGCTTGATGTTGTCGCCTTTGACCGGCAAAACCTCGGTTACGATCGCATCGAAGTTGCTCCAGCGGTCCTGCGAAAGAATGATCCGGTCAAACGAAAGCAGAAGTTCGGCCCGGCGTTTGATCCGTCCGGGGCGGCGGATCTTGTCGATCCGGCCCTCGATGATGGCGCCGCTGATCTCGCTCGGCGAAACGACCTTGGCCTTAAAGGAATCGCCCTCGCGGTTTTGTTCCGTATTGATCGGATCGAGCAGTTCGACCACCAGTTCGGTATCGGCCGGAATAATGACGATGTCATTGTTGTTGAGGACCGGATAACTGACCTTGGTGTTGATGACGGGCGACTGTTTGGCCGAATCGGTTTTTTCGACCGGATCCGCAACGGCGGACGAATCGTCAACGACGACCCCGTCGGCCGGTTTGGCCTCGTAGGTGACATCGCCGGTCAAATTTTGGTCGTCGTTTTCGGCCGTCGTCTGAATTTCTTCGACCGGCGTCGCATCTTCCTGATTATTTTCGGCCACCGGTTCGATGATCTGTTTTTCGGCCGGAGGCGTTGCCGCCGCCACCTCACGAATTCCGCGTTTTGTGAGATTGGTCGGCAGAGCCGCATCAAAATTGCGTTTTTCAAAACCGGCGCTGTAACCGATCTCGAAGCCCTGCTGGTAACCGTCGCGGTAATCTTCCAGAGAACCGTAATCCTTGACATAAGCCCGGTCGGCTTTGGAATACTCGCTATGACCTTCAAAGTTCTTGGCCACGTTGTTGATAACATCGCGGTAGCCCTCCATATAGCCGTCCGAATATCCGGTTCGATAACCGCGCTGGAGCGCTATATTGGCTGACTGAGCGTTGGCATTTTGGATTGTTAAAGTTAGGAATGAAACAAAAACGAGGGAAAAAATCAGGTTGGCAGCTAAAAAACTTCTTACTAGCTTCATTTGACCTCCTTATCAAAAAACGAGAAATGATTTGTACGCTATGATTTATACACCATAACCTAAGAAATTACAAGAAGAAATTCGAGTTAAATTCCTTCTCCTATCGCATCCTTTTGAAAGCAAAGACTTTTCTGTTATCCTTATCAGCGAAAATTTTGATTCAAACAACGAATTTCGGGTTGTTTTTTTATTTCCCTCGAAATCTCAATTCCAAAATTTTTCTTTTTAAAAAAACAACGGAGAATTTATTTATGAAAGTGTTTTTTATTGCCCTGATTCTGTTGATTTCCGTGGTCGTAAATTCGGGGCAGACCCGCAAGGTCTTTCCCTATAAATACACGGTCAACGATTTGTCCAACGGTCTGCGGATCGTAACGGTGCCGACCGATTACCCCAACCTGGTCTCTTTTTACGCGGTCGTCCAGACCGGTTCGCGCAACGAGGTCGAACCCAACAAAAGCGGCTACGCCCATTTCTTCGAGCATCTGATGTTTCGCGGAAGCGAAAATTACCCGCCCGGTTCGTTTGACCGGATCATGAAACAGGCCGGCGCGTCGAGCAACGCCTACACATCTTCGGATCAGACGGTTTATCACGAGACATTCGCCAAAGAGGATCTCGACGAAATTCTCCGACTCGAAGCCGACCGCTTCAAAAACCTCAAGTTTTCCGAAGAGCAATTCAAGACCGAGGCCGGTGCGGTCCTCGGCGAATACAACAAAAACAGCGCTTCGCCGACCTTTAAGATGTACGAGGTGATGCGCGAAACGGCTTTCCGCAACCACACTTACAGCCATACGACGATGGGTTATCTGAGCGACATCAAAGATTACCCGAACCAGTACCAATACGCCTGGCAGTTCTTTAACCGCTATTACCGCCCGGAATACACGACCATCGTCGTCGTCGGAGACATCAATTCCGAAGAGGTGGTCAAAAAGGTGCGGGATTATTTCGGCGACTGGAAAAAAGGCGATTTCAAACAGCAGATCCCGGTCGAACCGGCGCAGACCGAGTCCCGCCAAAAACACATCGAATGGGATTCGACCACCTTGCCCCACGTGGTCGTGGCTTATCGCGGTCCGGCTTTTTCCGAAACCGAAAAGGACAAGGCGGCGCTCGATCTGCTCAATCTGATCGCCTTCGGCAACAATTCCGATCTTTATCAAAAACTGGTTCTTGAGGAACAAAAGGCCGTCTGGATCGATTCCGATTTCGGCAACCAGGTCGATCCCGAACTTTTCGCCGTTTACTCTCAGGTCAAGGACATCAAGGATCTGAACTACGTTCGCGATGAGATCATCAAAACTTTCAAGAGGTATTCGAACGAACTGATCGACCAGAAACAACTGGACGAAACCCGTTCGCGCCTGCGTTACGGGTTCGCGCTCGGGATGGATTCAAACGAAGCGATCGCCGGAACTCTGGCCCGTTTCATCAGCCTCAAGCGTTCTCCCGACACGATCGACAAACTTTTCGAACTCTACGAAACGATCACGCCCGAGGACATCCGGCGGATGGCTCAAAAATATTTCAAGGACACCAATCAGACGATCGTCACTCTTTCTTCGAAAAATGGCGGAGGTGAAGAATAATGAAAAGATCCTTCCCGTTTCAAGCGTTGATTATTTTACTGATTCTCGCCTTCGCGTTTCCTCTTTCGGGACAAAGGCGGACCGGAAAAACAACCCAAAGATTTATGAAATCAAATGTCGAATCTCTTTTTCAGCAAAGTTCATCGCCGATCGTCTCTTTCCGCATACAGTTTTTGACCGGTTCGGTCGACGACCCGGCCGGCAAAGAGGGATTGGCCTCGCTGACCGCCGCCATGCTGGCTCAGGGCGGCAGTAAACGGCTTTCCTACGACGAGATCAACCAGCGGTTTTATCCGATGGCGGCGGGTTTCGGCTGGCAGGCCGACAAGGAGATGACGACCTTTGTCGGTTCAACCCATCGCGACAACCTCGAAGGCTATTACGAGTTGATCGGTCAGATGCTGCTTGATCCCGGTTTCCGGGACGAGGACTTCAAACGGCTGAAGGACGAAGCGATCAATTTTCTGGAAGTCAATCTGCGTCAGAGCAATGACGAGGAACTCGGCAAAGAGCGTTTGTACAACATCATCTATCAGAATCACCCGTACGGTCATCATTCGATGGGAACCGTTTCGGGCCTGAAAAAAATCACGCTGGCGGACGTCAGGAATTTTTACCGGCAAAATTACACGCGGGCCGATCTGGTATTGGGAATGTCGGGCGGTTTCGATCAGGCCTTCGCCGACCGGATCAGCAAAGATTTCGCCAAACTTCCGGCCGGTGGCAAACGGGCTGCCCGAAAGTTCCCCGAACCGAGTCTGGCAGAGGGAATGAAGATCGACATCATCCAGCGCGAAACCAGAGCGACGGCCATCTCTTTGGGTTTTCCGATCGACGTCAACCGGACAAGCAAGGATTTCGCCGCGCTGGCGCTGGTCGCCTCATATTTCGGACAGCACCGCTCTTCGAACAGTTATCTCTATCAGCAGATCCGCGAAAAACGGGGGCTCAATTACGGCGATTACGCTTACGTTGAATATTTCCCGCGCGGGATGTTCCAGTTCGAACCCGACCCGAATCTGGCCCGTCAGCAACAGATCTTTCAGATCTGGATCCGTCCGGTCGAACCGGAAAACGGCAATTTCACCTTGCGGGCGGCGCTTTACGAATACGACAAACTGGTTCGCAACGGGATGAGTCTGGAGGCCTTCAACGCCACCAAACAGTTTCTGACCAAATACGTCAATATCCTGACGCAGACCAAGGACGCCGAACTGGGCTACGCGCTCGACAGCCGTTATTACGGCATCGAAGATTTCAATTCCCACATGAAAAAGGCGCTCGCCGACCTGACTCTGACCGAGGTCAACTGCGCCATCAACACTCATCTGAAAACCGACCGGATGCGGATCGTGATGGTTACCAAAGACGCCGCCGGACTGCGTCGGCAGATCGTCAACAACGAACCGGGCAAGATCACCTACGCGGCGGAAAAACCGCAGGAAATTCTCAGCGAGGACAAGATCATCGCCAACTTTCCGATCAACGTCAAAGCCGACGACGTAACCATCACGCCGGTCGAAAACGTTTTCCGGTAAAAAGTCTTCGGTTTTGCGGGCGGCCCCGGATGATCGGCAACGCCCGCCCGCAAAACCGAAAACCGGCCATTCCACAGCACCAATCGCCAAGACAATCGATCCCATAAACAGAGGCAGTAAGCATTTTGTCGGATCGCTTACTGCCCCTTCCTTTCCGCAAAAACCGGAGGCACTACTCTCGCTTAAAAACTCTTGCGGAAAAGATAGGATGCGCGGATAAAGAATGTCCGGCTGTTGCGTTCGAAACGCGGTTCGAACTGCCCGGTGATCGGATTGAATCCGTTATAGTTGAAATTGTCGTTATAGCCGACGTAAAAAGCGGTTCCGGGATTAGGATTCCAACCGAACAGGAGCTGTCCGCTGGCGTTGGAACTGAGCGTGTCGTAATCCCAACGGATGCGGGTAAAGGTAAAGCGCGAGAACTGATAGGTCGAGCGCAACGTGAAGATGTTGGTGTTAAAAGCGTCGCGGTCGGTGTCGTATCGCCGCAGTTTGCTTTTGGTGTAATCGAGCGAGATCCGCAAGGGATCGGTCGGTTTGTAGGTAACTCCGACCTGAACGTCGAATTGCTGTCCACGTCCGGGATCGAGCGGAGGAGGAGCCGGGGCCTGAATGTCGGGGTTGCCCGGATCGGCCGCCGCCAGTTGCAGGAACTGGAGATATTCGGGACTGCTCAGATAATCGAGAAAGGCCGGACTCGACCGGGGGAAACGGGGTCCCGCCCCGAAATCAAAATCTAACGCATTCCAGATCGAACCGACGAATCCGTAGGCGTAAAGCCGCTTGTTAAAATTCTTTTCGATGTTAAAACTGACGTAGGGCTGATAGGCCGAGCGGAACGGTTCTCCGACAAAAGCGCCGGTTCTGGTCGGCGTTCTGTTGCGCCCGAATTCGCTTTCGTAGATCTTGTTGAAACCAACCCCGGATTCGGTGTAAACAAACACGTTGCCCTGCAAAGTGAGATTGAGATTCATCCCGGCCAGTCCTTCCTGGACGCGGCCGTCCCAATCAAAGGCGTAACGGGCGAACTGGTTCCAATTGGCGCGGATGATCTTGGCCTTCGGATTCGATTTGGTGCTGAAGCGGTTGGCGAAAAAGATCCGGTTGGTGTTGGTCTGGCGGGTGAAACCGGCATCGGCCCGGTAATCCTTGGAACGCCCGAGAGCCTCGAAGAACCAGCCGTGAGTGTCTTTGGTGTAATCCACGCTGAAGTAATAACCGAGTCCGTTGCCGACCCGGTAGCGGGGAAATCCGTCATCCGGATCGAAGAAGGTCTTCAAAGAATGCGTTCCCAGAACCTGAAAGGTCATCACCGTCGCCTTATCCAATTTGAACTTCCCGTCGAAACCGCCGACAAAATTCCGGTTGCGCGGAAAAACGCGGGCGGTCCCGAAAAAGCCCAGATTGTTTTCTTTGCCGACATCGCGCTTGAGCCGGAGAACGGCGAAATACGCGTTTTTGTCCAGAAATTCGTCGCTCGGACGAAAATTCGGATCGGGATCGTTGCGTTCGTCTTCGGAGAAATTGCCCGGCGCGTTGTCCGACGCAACCAGAAAACCGAACGAGTTCTTGCCGACCTTGCCCGTCAGTTTGGCCGCCACGTCAGGATCGACGATGGTTCGCGAATAAAAGGGCGAAAGGGGCGATTGAAAGATCTCGACGCCCTCGAGGAAAAAGGGACGTTTTTCTTCGAAAAAGATCGGAAATCTCTGGTTGGCCGTCACGACCGGGGCATCGGCCTCGATCTCGGCGAAATCGGGATTGATGGCCGCGTCCAAGGTGATGTTGGGCGTGATCGTGTATTTGATGTTGACGCCGATGTCGTGTTTGATCGGATCGTTGACAAAGCGGCCCGGATCGGTGATGCCGAAGGGATTGAAGATCGGATGATATGAGTTCGGCGCCGTAACCGAAATGGGGAGAGTACGCTTGCGGGAACCGGTCTCGCTCAAAGTAATGCTCGGGACGATCTCCAGAGTCCTTTCGGTCTTGATCTGGTTGAGTCCGGTGATCCTTCCGTTTTTGATCAGAAAACCGGAAACGCTCCGGTCGTCGGGCATCCACTGATCGAATTCATCGTTGAACCGGTCGATGTTGCGGGCCAGATTGATGCCCCAGTTTTTTCCCTCGCCGGCCGTGTACCGCAGAGACTTGAAGGGAATTTTTATTTCCACCGACCAGCCCCAATCTTCGATCACGCCCTTTGATTCCATGACGATGTCGACCGAAAAATCCGCGCCCTGACCCTCGGTGAAAATTCCGTCCTGTTGAATGCCCAAGGGATTGAAAGCCAAAACGTAGGCCCGCCGCTGGTCATCGTATGTGTCGAGCCAGACCCGGACGTTGTCCTCGCCCGTCACCTGATCGCGTTTGGCCACCGTCGCCCGGATCTTGTCCCGCTCGTCCCAGCATTTAAAGGCGATGTAAATGTGTTTTTCGTCGTACATTATGTACGCTTCGGTGGGCTTTGAAGGATCGACGTTATCGCCCGGATAGGTTTGGATAAAATCCTTGAAAACGGCCGCGTTTTTCCAGCTTTCCTCATCGATCTTGCCATCGATTGTAACGGCCGTTTCAATTTTCAGGATATTTACCGGGTTGGCTTTTTCGGGGGGAAGGATCAATCGGGGATTGTCTTTTTTGGTGTCGTCTTTCTTGTCGTTTTTCTTCTCGTTTTTCGTATCGCTGTACTGGGTCGAAGTATTTGCGGGTTGTGCCTGAATATAAATGGAAAATAATAAAGCCGCCGCAAATATGAATACTACTTTCATACTTCACCTCTGTGGATTTTTATAAATTGGAAAAATTATTAAGGGCATCCGCCGGTCAAAAGACCGGCTCTGACTAAAACGCTTTTTCAGTCAAGAAGTTTCAATATATTTTGTCCGGCGCAGTGTTTTTTACTACTTCTTGCGGACGTTTGATAGGAAGCGGGCGGGCGAACCCGAAAAAAAACGAAACGAAACCGCCTGTTCAATTTTTTCCGAAAAAAAATGCCCCGCCCCTGCGTCGTTGATTATGAAAATGAAGGCCGTTTTTCAGGAATTTTTCAATTCGCTCAAACTGCGAATAATGACTTTTCCCTCAGCCATGTTGAAATTGAATTCGCGTCCGCCATCGCCGATCCGCCACAGATTCGAAGATTCCTCCGAATCTGTCTCCTCGCGGATCAGGTCGATTCCCTCACCGGCCACCGAATCGGTGTTGGCGTGAACGCTGGCATTGGTTTCCTTGGGCAACGTCAAAACGATCGTTCCGTCTTTGGCCTGAGCGCAGATCTGCTGAAAATCGCCTTCGAGGAAAAGATCTCCGTCTCCGGTATCGGATTCCAGTTTACCTTTGAATCCGATGATCCTGATCAGAGAGTCCTCGGCTTTCAGATTCAACTCTCCGTCGGAGTCCCGAACATTGATCGCTCCGTTCTGTCCCTGAAGATCGATCTCCCCCGAGACGCCCTCGAGACGCACCTCGTCGTTGGTGACGATCTTCAGATTCGACTTTTTTGGCACGAACACCTCCAATCGAACCAGCGCCGGTTCTGATTTGGCCGCCCTCGAAAAAGCCCATTCGTTTTTATTGACGGCCTTGAGCTGAACCTCTCCCTCATCGGTCTGCTCGGCCTTGAATTCGACCGGAAAATGGAAATTGCCGGAGGCGACTTTGGAAACCGCATATTTGACCTCCGGTTTGTCCCATCCGCGGATCGAAACCGAACAGTTGACCGTTTCCACGTGAACCGTCGGAACACCTTTGATCCGGTACGAACCGTTTCTTTCCTCCATATAGGGCGAACTCAGCAAACGGTACTCGGCCAGCCGGGCCATCGTTTCCTTCGATTCGGCGATGGCGGCGATGCTCGCTTTTGAATCGGCCAATTCAATGGCGGCCGTCGCGTCGCGCAACGCCTCGGCGTTGATGCGGGCGATCTGCGGTTCGATCCTGTTGATTTCCGCCACCATCGCTTCATTGGCGACATTACCGGCCTTGAGCGATTCGAGCGCTTCTTTGTTGGAGGTGATGATCGCTTTTTCCATCACCCGCCGGGTTCTCTCCAAATTTCTTTCCATCATCCGGCGCGATTCTTTCATGGTGATTTCAAAATCATTGTCGAAATCATCGTTGAAATCATCATCGTCATCCTTTTTCGGTGGCAAAAGATTGAGAACCGGATTGGGCGATTTTCCGTCGCTTTTGCGTTGAACCGACAAACCGCCGTTGACGCTTTCGAGTTTGACCTTGACATCGCCCGTACCGATCTTTCCGTAGAGATCGGCCCCGACATATTTGCCTTTGCGAACCGGCAAACCGAAATCATTTTTGATCGAACCGTTGACGGTCTCGGCCCGGACCGTGGCGTTGACGTCCGACGGGATGACCAGATTGGCGCTTCCGTTGACCGTGCTCAGGGAAATGATGCTGCCGGTCGGAAGCTGGTCGAAATCCCCGGTCACGCCGCCGTTGACGGTTGAAAGCTCCGCCGTTCCACGCAGATTCATCCCGGTTACCGCGCCGTTGACCGACGAGGCTTTGGTGTAATTGCCCAGATTTTTGAGCGACACCGATCCGTTGACGGTTTCGATCTCGTCCAGAACGGCCGTCCGGGGGACGTTCAGGCGATATTGAACCTCGATCCGCCGTTTGTAGTTGTCCCATTTCTGATCGCCGCGCCGGTTCCAGTTGCCGTAATCGGTTTCAATGCTGATTCTATCGGGCCGGGCATCGACCTCGATCTTGACCTGATTCAGAGTCTCCTGGCTGTCGGCGGTCTTTATCGCCTCCAGTTTCACCTCGCTCCGATCCCAGGCTTCGATCGTGATCGAGCCGTTGACGTTCGAAACGCTGACCTTGCCGTTGGGATTGAGCGGGTAGGTCTGATCGAGCCGCTCGGTCTCATCCAGCGTGTTGATATTTTGAGAATTTTGATTTTCGTTAACGTATTTGTCACTTATCGGAATGTTCCCCGAAGTAAACAGCGAACTCGCCAAAATGACCGAAATTAACCAAGACATAATTTTTTCTCCTTGTGAACTGACAAGAGCGCAAAACCCTTCGGGCGGGCGACGCCGCCGTTGGCTTTACAAATTAACCGCGCGCCCCTGTTTGACGGCGATCGTGCCATTGACGCTGCTGAGACGTATCTTCGAACTTCCGCTTCCCAAAGTGCCGCTCAAACTGCTGCCCGAACCGTATTTCTTCTTGGTTACCGTCAGACCGAAATCGCTGGTGATACTGCCGTTGACCGTGCTTCCGTCAAAAGCGGCATCGACGTAATTCGGAAGAAACAGATTGACCGTTCCGTTGACCGTGCTCAGTTTGATCTCACTGCCGGTCATAACCTGCGTCAGTTCGGCGTTGACCTTTCCGTTGACGGTCGAGATCTTCAGAGCGCCGCTCAGATTCCGGGCCATGATATTTCCGTTGACGGCCGAAACGTTGACGGCATTGGTCATATCCGCCAGAGTGATGTCGCCGTTGACCGATCTGACCTTATCGAGCACCGCCGTTCGCGGAACCGTCAGACGAAAGTTGACGTAGAGTTTTCCGCCGTCATCCCAGTTCCAGTTGCCTTTCTTCTGGTTGGAATAATCGGTCTTGACGCGAAAACTGTCCTGTCCGGCTTCGATCTGAACCTCGACATCCGCCAGCCGTTCGCGGCTTCCGGCCACCTTGTCGTATTCGAACTTGATCTGCGGTGAATCCCAGGCTTCGATGACGATCGAACCGTTGATGTTCCCCAGATCGATGGACCCGTTGGCGTTAAAGGGATAGAGTTTTTCAAAATGTTCGGTCTCGTCCAAAGAATTGATTCTTTTTTCGGCCGGAGTGTTGGTTGCGGTTTTGCCGGAACTGATTGCGACGGCGGTTGCGGTGATAATAATAGCTAATAAAAACGAAATGAATTTAGACATGACTCGATTTTCTCCTGACTCTGATTAAATTGTAATTTAATGTTTTTTGCCCGTGTATTTCTGCAACTAATAAGGAAACACCGCGGTTTTTCGTTTTGTGACAAATTTTTTCTACATTTTTTTTGTTTGATTCCAAAAAACGGAAACGGCCGCCAAACGCCGTCCGGTCGAACTTGACGACCGGGCATTTTCGGTCAATACTTGGAATGTCAAATAGCTCTCCTTGGATATAAATAAAGGTAAAAATACTTGGAATAAACCGTAACAACTATTTAATGTAGGAAGTCATCTGAGGGATTTACTTTGCCTATTGAATTTGATAGTTTATTTAATTTGATTGCTGAAGTTTCAGGGAGTTAACGATGAATTTAAAACAAACCAACTTGCATATCTTGCACCAAGCAAAAGACTTGAGCCAAGAAGCCAAAGCGGGTGTTTCCCTTCATTGCCACACCGAACATTCCAAAGAAATGCTCGATTTTGTCCCACATTACGGCGAAAAACTTCCGATCATTTCGTATTTTTGGAAAAAAGAGCGCGAGAAGTATCTGAAACGCGAGGGCAAGGGACTGGATTTTTCGACCGGATTCTGGATGCCTCCGATGACCGCTCATGAGGTTTACGATCTGGAAAAAGGACAGATCAACGGGGCCGGCCTTGAAGCCATGGTTTCGCTGACCGATCACGACAGCATCGAGGCCAATCTCAATGTCAACCGGCAAACGGAAAACGAAAAAGCGCCCATCTCGCTGGAATGGACCGTCCCTTTCGAATACGGTTTTTTCCACGTCGGCATTCACAATCTGCCGCCGAATCGCGCCGAGGAACTGACCAAAACGCTGCTTGATTTCACCTTCAACGAAGAGCTCCACAACAGCGAAAATCTGCGCGATCTGTTCGCATTGCTCAACAGCATTCCCGAGATCCTGATCGTCCTTAATCATCCGATCTGGGACATCGAACTGGTCGGAAAAGAGCGCCACGCCACTTTGCTCAAAAACTTTCTCAAAGAACACGGCAAATGGATCCACGCTTTTGAGATCAACGGTTTTCGTTCCTGGTCCGAGAACAAAGCGGTGATCGAAATGGCCGAAGCCCTCGGGTTCCCATTGGTAACGGGCGGCGACCGGCACGGCTGCCGACCGAATACGGTCATCAATCTGACCAACAGCCGCACCTTCTCCGAGTTCGTCGAAGAGATCCGGGTCGATAAACGAAGCGAGGTCGTTCTGATGCCGGAATACCGTTATCCGCTTCATTCGCGCCAGTTGCAATCTTTTTCAGAGATCCTGAAATTCTATCCGGATTTTCCCGAAGGCCGAAAACGATGGTTCGACCGGGTTTATTTCGACATCGGCGACGGTTTCGGAGTCCGGCCGCTATCGGTTCACTGGGAGTTCGGCGGCCCGACCTGGCTCCGCTGGGCGGTCTGGACGCTCGGGGTTCTGGGCTCTCCGACCGTGCGCCCCCTCTTTACTCTGGCCCGGAAGAAAAAGGACCGGGTGCCGAAAAATTCCGAGAAGGCCAAATTCGAGATCCCCGATCTGCAGGAGATCGCGGCCAGTCTGGCGGCCGAACCGCCGCAAACCAACACGAATTTTGCATCATAGCCGACCGGTTCTAATAACAAAGGTGTCGGGGCAAGACGGATGAACTTGCCCCGACACCCTTTTTTTCGTAATATTTTTTGTTTCGCTGATCGAGTTTTTTTTGATTGTTTTTTTTCGCATTTATTGAAAACTAACGTCTTTATTTTCTGAAATTTGAAATCCGAGATCTGAAATCATCGGGAACTCCGATCCGAAAACTTTTGAAACTGTTGTGAGTAAAACAATGCGCGTCGCTTACTTTCCCGATTCCTTTCTGGAAGTCAACGGCGTGGCCATGACAAGCAATCGCCTGATAGGGTTTGTCCGCAAAAGGGGCTACCCTTTTTTGTGCGTCTACGCCGGCCCCAAAACCGAGGTCCGGCACGAGGACAACATCACCTTCATTTCGCTCAAGCGGTCGCCGGTTTCCATTCGAATGGACGAAGACCTCAAATACGATCCGCTGTTTCAGCGCCACGTCCGGCTGGTCCGCCGCGAACTGGAAAAGTTCGAACCCGATGTTTTTCACATCACCGGAGTCAATGACGTCAGCATCATCGGCGCTTATCTGGCCTGGAAAATGGACGTCGCCCTGCTCGGTTCCTGGCACACCAACATTCACGAATACGCCGCCCGCCGTCTGAGAAAGACCTTCGGTTTTCTGCCGTCCAAAATGAGCCATTCGTTCACCGATTTTCTGGAACGGAAAATTCTCGACGGGGCCAAACTTTACTACAAGATGCCCCAGATTCTGCTTGCTCCGAATCAGGAACTGATCGACATGCTCGAAGAGGGGACCGGACGAACCGCTCACCTGATGATCCGGGGAGTCGATACCGAGATCTTTTCTCCCGACAAACGAACCGTCAATGACGACATTTTGCGGTTCGGCTTCGTCGGTCGCCTGCGGCCGGAAAAAAACGTTCGTCTGCTGGCCGCGCTGGAACGGGAACTTCTCAAAGCGGGGCGCAAGAATTTCAAATTTCTGATCGTCGGTGAGGGCAACGAGCGCAACTGGCTCCGGCAAAATATGCCGACGGCCGAGTTGACCGGGTTTCTCCAGGGTGAGCAATTATCCGAGGCTTATGCTAATATGGACGTTTTCGTGTTTCCTTCGGAAACCGATGCCTACGGAAACGTTCCGCAGGAGGCGATGGCCTCGGGGGTACCGGCGATTGTTTCGGACAAAGGCGGCCCGAAATATATCGTCAAAGAAGGGGAAACCGGGTTTGTCGCCAAAAATCTCGACGAATTCGTCAAATATTCGCTCGAACTGATAGACAATCCCGAAAAATTGTCGAAAATGAAACAAGCGTCGCTCGATTTTGCCCGTGAGCGTTCGTGGGATTCGGTTTTTGAAAAGGTGTTCGAGGCTTACGCCGAAACCAAGGATTATCTGGATGCCAAGAAAAAACTGAGGAAACCCAAGTGATACGGAGTTACGGCTTTCGGTCTTTTCGAACCGAAAAAAAGGGCTGATTATAAGTAAAGTCAATCATAAATAAATGATCAATTTAGAAAATATACATCTTTCGGAAGATATCCATCTTTCTGTGGCCGACGCCGACGATCTGGAAGAAGTGCAGGAAGAGGAGATTTCCGTCTTCGATGTTTTCCGCAGTCTGGTCCAGCATCCGGCTCAGATCATCACGCGCTGGAACTGGAAAGCCGCCATGCTCGGCGCTCTTCTGCGCGCGTCCTTTTATTTCACGGTTTACAAAGCGAGCAAGGAAAGCTGGATCGTAACCCTGACGGCGATGTTGGTCGAATTCAGTTTCCGCTTTTTCACTTCGGGCGTTTCCGGTTCTCTGGTTCAGTCTTTTCGCCGCGCCACTCCGGCCTGGCTGGCGACGACCATCGTTACCATCTCGTTGCCGGTCTTTAGCCACACGATCGAATTCATCACCCATTACGCTCAGGAGAGATATTTTTTCAACGTCTTTGCGGCCGCCGAAAACAACGCCCGGCAAAAAGCCTTCGCCGTGTCGGTTCTGTTTTCGGTGCTTTCGGCCATGTTCAACCTGTTTATAATGCGCCACGGCGTCCTGCTGGTCGGGGCCGGAAAGGAAACCAAATCGATCTGGAGCGATCTCAAAAAAATCCCCTTCCTGATCGCCGAATTCGTCACCTTCCTGCCATTGCAGATCCTGAAATTCGTCGGCAGCGGGAAATTCTTGCAGGCGGTCGGGATCTTTGCCGGGTTCGGTTTGACGGTCGGGTTCATCCTCGGGGTCTTCCGGGGCAAATGGTCCTGGGCCTGGACGACGGCCCTCGGAGCCTGGGCGATCCTTTTCGTCTGGACTTTGATCGTCGCGCTCGGCGCGCGCGTGTACCGTCAGATGGCCAAAAACTGACGCCATCCGGCGCTCAATTTTTTTGGGAGAAGCGAAATAAATTTTTGAAGTCAGTTCACATCACCAATTATTATCATAAGAATTCGGGGGGCATCAGCACTTCTTACAATGCCTTGCTGGCGGCCGCCGGACGCCACCGGCGGCAGATGCGCCTGATCGTTCCGGGCGAGATCGAAGATGTCGAAGAGGTCAACGAATACGCCCGCATCTACTACGTTCCGGCCAAAAACTCACCCGTTTTCGACAAACGCTACCGGATCATGATGCCCTGGCAGTATATGCAGGACGATTCGATCATCCGCCGGATACTCTTGGCCGAAAAGCCCGATCTGATCGAAGTGACCGACAAATACACGCTCAGCATCATGGGCGCGATGATCCGCCGCAATCAGTTCAAACAACTCGGTCGGCCCGTTCTGGTTCATTTTTCCTGCGAACGGATGGACGACAACATCGGCTCTTTCCTTTTCGGCGGCCGGATCGGAAAATGGCTGGCCCGGCGGCTGATGGGAAACTACAACTTCCCCTCCTTCGATTATCACATCGCCAATTCGCCCTACACGGCCGAGGAATTTTATCAATCGGTCGAAAAAAGCCAGAACCCGCGCCGGTCCGACTGGTTTTTCAACAAATGCTGGCAGTTCTTCAAAGCCCCGCTGGTGCCGATCGAAGAGCGGATCTTCGTCTGCCCGCGCGGCGTCGATATCAATCAGTTCTCGCCCGACAGGAAATCTCCCGAAATCCGGCAACAGATGATCGAGCGGGCCGGGATTCCCGACACGGCCGTCATATTGCTTTACGCCGGGCGGATCTCGCCCGAAAAGAACATCTCCCTTTTGCCGGAGATGATGAAGCTTTTGGCCGAGGACGAAAAGGATTACCGCCTGCTGGTGGCCGGGGCCGGCCCGAAGGCCGATTGGCTGAGGGAGCAAACCGACAAATTTTTGCCCGGCAAGATCATCCAGCTCGGTCATCTCGACAAGGAAACTCTGGCCGATTACTACGCCAACGCCGATGTTTTCGTCCACCCTAACCCGCGCGAACCGTTCGGCATCGCCCCTTTGGAGGCGATGGCCTCGGGTGCTGCGACCGTCGCCCCGAACGCCGGCGGTCTGCTCTCTTACGCGACCGATGAAAATATGTGGCTCTGCCGCCCCGAAGCCGAAGATTTCGCCGAGGCCGTCCGCGACATCAGCCGCGATCCGGCCCGACGCGAAGAGAAGATCCGCAACGCAATCAGCACGGCGCTCGACAACACGCGGGAAAAATCGACCGATTTCCTGATCGCCACCTACGATAGGATCTTCGAGGATTTTCAGACGCGCAAGGAACTTTTCACCGACCGCGAAAAAGCCGATCAGTTCGATTTCGTCAAGGAGATCCTGGCGACCCATAAAATATAATTGACGCCCGGCTTTGTGCCGCCGGTCGGTTTGTGTTGAAATAAACCCGTAATGCTCGAATTAGTTTTAGCCAATTTAAGAACCCGTCCCTTTCGGACCCTGATCAGCGTCATCGGCGTCGCCCTCGGCGTCGTTTTGATCATTCTTTTCACCGGGCTGGCCCGCGGAATGAGCAACGACATGGCCCGCCGGGCGGCCAACTGGAAGGCCGAGATCGTCTTTACCCGGCCCGGCGCGATGGAATTGACCAGTTCAAACACTTCGGTCAGCACCACCTACGCCCAAAAGCTTTTGGAGGTCGAGGGCGTCGAATCGACCGTCCCGGTCATCCGCTACATTACGGCCAACCCCAAAGAACGCTGGGGCATTCAGCAGATCGACGGCGTCGATTGGAAGCCTTTCTCGGAAATGAACCAGATGGAACTGGTCGAGGGGCGCGCTCCCGTCGCCAACGACGAGATCGTCATCGACGAACGGCAGGTGGAGAAAGACGGTTACAAACTGGGCGATATGATCGAACTGCTGGGAAAGAATTACCGCGTCACCGGCGTTTTCTCGCCGCCGTCCGGAGCGCGAATCAAGATGTCGCTCGGAGCCATGCAGGAAGCATTGCAGACCAACAAATGCACCTACATTCTGGTCAAGTTAAAGGACGGCGCCGATGTTGACGAAGTGGCCGCCCGGATCGAGCAGGCGCTCCCCGGCAACAAGATCAATCTGACCCGAAACCTGATCATCGACGCCGAAGACCGGATTCCGGGCCTCCAGACCTTCCTCCGCGTGCTGGTCGGGCTCGGCGCCTTCGTCAGCACGATTTTCGTTCTGCTTTCGATGTACACGACCATCACCGAACGGCGCAAGGAGATCGGCATCTTAAAATCGCTCGGGGCTTCGAAAGCCTTTATCATCCGCGTCATCGAAGGCGAGGCCTTTTTGATCGGAATTCTCGGCATCTTGCTCGGTTTTTTGGTTTCGTTTCTGGCCGCCTTTCTCATCCAGAACCAATTCGAACTCCAGTTCGAGTTCAGCGGCGGCTGGATCATCACGGCCATCCTGATCGCCGTCGGCGGCAGTCTTTTCGGCGCCCTCTACCCGGCCTGGCGAGCCTCGGACATTGATCCCGTGCTGGTTCTGGTCAATGAATGAATCGATTTCGGATTTCGGATTTCGGATTTCGGATTACCGATCCAAAATGGAAAAGTTGCTGCATTAACGAATCCAAAATCCAAAATCTAAAATCTAAAATCTTTCCAGTTGCATCAACATTATCGCCAGTTCGCCGAAGTCGATGACGTTGCGGCTGTAGGCCGGATCGAAGGTTCCGCGCAGACAGCGCGATAAGAGGAAACGGCGATTGGTCAGAGTTTTCTTTCGCCGGGTCAGCGCGAAGCGGAGGATGTCGCGGCCGTATTTTTTGAAATGTCCGGCGTCTTTGACCTCTCCGGCCTCCTTTTTTTCGTAGCCGAGACCGGCAAACTCCGGGTAGGCGGCGGCGATCGTTTCGGTGTGAAACCGATGGTCGAGAAAGGTTTCGGCCGGAAGCGAGATGAGAAAATCGAAAAGCTCATCGTCCAGATAAGGCGCGTTGATCCTCACCGTTTCGCCGATCAGACGAAACGGGCTGACCGCTATACAGCGGCGCGTCCGGTTCCAGAAAAAGAACGAACCGACCGGATTCGGGGCCGAAGAGTGGCGTTCCAGTTCAATGGTCAATCGCTCGATCGCCCGGTCGCGGCTCAGCCTTTGATAAACTCCGGCTTTCAACAGCGCGGGCAGATAAGCCTCCTTTTCCATGATCCGATCGGCCAATGTTTCCAGTTTTCCGGCACGGTAGAGTTCGAGCCGCTCTTCGTCGAGAAAAAGCCCCGCCGAAAGAACGTCTCCGGCGATCCCGTCGTAGATCTCGTCCCAGCCTTCGCGGATAAAATCGGCCAGCGACAGATACCAGCCGTGTTCGAAAACCGTCAGGCCGGTCAATTCGTTTTTCCGAATTTCGTTCCGAAAACGCGTCCCGGTCTGATTGACCGGAATATGTTCGACCCCGACCGTCAGGCAGACCTCCGAGGCGACCCGCACGTCCTCATCGGGACGGGGCGGCGGATGAAGCACCGTCAGGCAGGCGTCGGGCTTTCTGCCCAATTTATTCAAAGCCAGCAGAATATGGCGCGAATCGCGGCCGCCGCTCAGGGGAACGGCCGTTTTTCTTTCATCATCCGAGAGACATTTTTCCACCGCCCGGTCGAAAAGCGCCGCGTATCTTTCGATCGCTTCGGTGCGGGAAAATTTTTTCGTCTCTCCGATGATGATTCCGCCGGACGACAACTCCATCCGACCGTCCCGCCAAACGAGCGATGCGCCGGGCGGCAAGGCCCGGATCGCCCGAAAGGCCGTGTCCTCGCCGATGAACCAGCCGAGGCGCAAAAAAACGGCCAGAGCGTCTTCATCCAATTCGGCGGAAAACCCCAGATTGAGCAGTTTTTGGATCGACGGCGAAACGGCCAGAGAATCCTCTCCTTCGGCGTAATAAAGCGGATAAAACCCGTACCGGTCGTTGCAAGCGAGAAGCCTTTGCCCGTCCCAGTCCCATTCGGCGAAAACTCCCCGTTCCCCGCCGAGTCCGACCTGCGAATCGCCTTCCGCCCGAATCCGGCCGTTTTTTCCTTTTAAATAAATGAATCTTTCCATGATCGACTGAACTTTTAATCTTTTTTTAATCTCCGCCTGTTACGGTAAAAAAATTCCGGCGAAGACTTTTTGCCGACGGGGCCGGATCAAAATCCAATTTACCAAATTTTGCTTTTCCGGCTATTAAATTATAATCGAAAGAGATCAAAATGAATTCGACCAAAACCGAAAAACTCGTTCTCAAAGCGGTCAAACAAAAGGACGCTTCCAAAAAGCAGGGCATTTTGCAGAAATTGTTCGCCGTCTGGTTCGACGCCTTTGTTTACAATCAGATCTGGGAAGACCCGAGGGTCGATCTCAGGGCCTTGCAACTGGACGACCGTTCGCGCGTCCTGACCATCTCTTCGGGCGGGTGCAACGCCCTCAATTATCTGATCCAATCGCCGGAAACCGTGACGGCCGTCGATCTCAACCGGCATCACATCTATCTTTTGAACCTCAAACTGGCGGCGCTCAAAAATCTTCCCACGTTCGAAGATTTTTTCAATTTTTTCGGTTTCGGCAAACACCGCGACAATCTGGAAAATTACCGCCGGCACATCGGGCCGAATCTCGATGAAGAGACCCGCGAATTCTGGGAATCGAGTTCCCTGTTCGGCAAGATCGCGGGCGGGCGGAGGATCAATTATTTCCGCAAAGGCGGTCTTTACGAACATTCGCGGAATGGCTATTTTCTGAGGTTTTTCCACAAATTCTCGCGTCTTCTGGGCTGTCGGCCGGAAGAGATGCTGAAAGCCAAAACGCCGGAAGAACAGGAAGAACTCTATCAAAAATACATCGCTCCGTTTTTCGATTCCTTCGTCATCAAAACGATCGGGAAACTGCCCGTTACGATGTTCGGTCTGGGGATCCCGCCCCAGCAGTACGAGGAACTGAAAAAAGATCTGGCCGAGGGCGGAACGTTGATCGACGTTTACCGTCAGCGGGCGCATCGTCTGGCGGTCGAATATCCGATCTACGAAAACTATTTCGCCTGGCAGGCCTTCGCCCGCCGCTACGACACGGAAAACCGTCAGGCCGTTCCCGAGTATTTAAAGAAAGAAAACTACGCCGCGCTCAAACAAAACGCCACCCGTTTGCGGACGGCGGTCGGTTCGGTAACCGAAGAGATCAACCTGCGGCCGAAAAACAGCTTCAACCGCTTCGTCTTTCTGGACGCCCAGGATTGGATGAACCCGGAAACGATGACCGAACTGTGGTCGGCGATCGCCGACAAAGGCGAAAGCGGCTCGCGGATCATCTTCCGAACCGCCGGAGCCGCATCGCCTGTGGAAAAGAATCTGCCCGAAGAACTGCGTTCGCGATTCACCTACGAAAAAGAATTCTCCGCCGAACTTTTCAAACAAGACCGCGCCTCGATCTACGGCGGTTTTCATCTGTACATCCTGCAATAATGAAGCTGTAGCAATGAAACCCAAACAAATCCAAAATCCGAAACCCGAAATCCAAAATCCGGCTGATGCCTTTGAAAAAATGGACCGGATGTATCGCCACCAGCGATACTTTTACGATCTGACGCGCAAATATTACCTTTTGGGCCGCGACCGTCTGATCAAAGAGATGCGCATCAAGGATGGCGACCGGATTCTCGAAGCCGGATGCGGGACGGGGCGGAATCTGATCATTCTGGCCGGGAAATATCCGAAAAACCGCTTTTTCGGTCTCGACGCCTCGGCCGCCATGCTGGAAACGGCGCAGAAAAAAATCGACGCCAAAAATCTCGATCACATCACGCTCAAAAAGGCTCTGGCCGACGATTTCACTTACCGCGACACCTTCGATCTGGAAAACCCTTTCGACGCCATCTACTTCTCCTATTCGATCTCGATGATCCCGCCGTGGAAAGAGGCCATTCAAAACGCCCTTGAAAATCTGCGCACCGGCCGGAGCCTCTACATCGTCGATTTTTACGACCAGAGAGATCTGCCGACCGCTTTCCGCCGGATCCTGAAAACCTGGCTCAAACAGTTTCACGTCAAATATCCGCAGGAACTGATCCCCCATCTGAAGCGACTGGAAAAAGAAGGGGCGGGACGGCTTTCGGTCAAATCGATCTTCAAGAGCTATTCTTTTATCGCCGAATTCAAGAAAAACTGAAAACGGTCATTTAAGAACCACCGCGGATTCGCGCCAATCAAAGCGTGACGGGGCGGATCTGGTCCTAGAAACGATCCGCTTAAATCGGCCGCAAAAACGCTTTTTCGCTTCGTTTTCAGGCGAAATCCGACATAAACCCGCATTTGCCGGGAACAGCATCCCTTCGACCTTTTTGTCACAAATCCCGGACGGGCGGGGTTAAATTTATTGAGAAAATCATTTTTCGATCGAAACAATCATGCATTCAAACCGAAGTCATCCCCGTCTGTTTTTGGCCGTCTGTTTTTGTTGCGCATTTTTATCACCGCACGTTTGTCCGGCTCAGAAAAACGCTCGATCGGCTTCGGCGGTCGATGTCAGAATGATCACCGACGAGGCCGAGGCCGTTCTTTTTATTCTCGATAAACGCGCCGCCGGACGTCCGATCGAAGAAGAAGACTGGCAAAAGGTCTTTTCCAGCGAGGGATACGTCCGGCTCAAACAGCGCGAAACCGGGATGAAAAGACCCTTTGAAGAATCCGACTTTAAGACCTTCGTTCTCTCCCCTCAGCTGCTCGAACGCCGAAAAGCTCTGGCCGAAACTCTGGAGAAATGGAAAAAGACGGATATGGCGGCGGGCGGGCGCCGGGCCCTCAAGTATCTTCCCGCCGGGGCGCGGATCAGAGCCAAGATCTATCCGGTCATCAAACCGCGCGACAACAGTTTCGTGTTCGACCTCAAAAACGATCCCGCCGTGTTTCTCTATCTCAACCCGGAAAAGCCCCGGGACAAATTCGAAAACGACGTCGTTCACGAGATGCATCACATCGGTTTCGGCACGGCCTGTCCGACCGCACGAACCTCGCAACAGATGGAACGGTTGCCGGAAAACGTGCAAACCGTTCTCAAATGGACCGGTGCGTTCGGCGAGGGTTTCGCCATGCTGGCCGCCGCCGGCGGGCCCGACATCCATCCGCATTCGGTCAGCGATCCGGAGGAACGAGCCCGCTGGGACAAGGACTTGGCCAATTTTAACGATGATTTGAAACGGGTCGAGCGTTTTTTCTCCGACGTTCTGGAAGGCAAATTGAGCGAACAGGAAACGAACGAGACCGCCTTTTCCTTTTACGGCATTCAGGGTCCCTGGTACACGGTCGGCTGGAAAATGGCCGTTACCATCGAAAAAACCCACGGTCGCACGGCATTGATCGAATGCATGTGCGACCAGAGGAAACTGTTTGAAACCTACAACCGGGCGGCGCGAAAACAAAACGGGCAAAAAAGGGATGAACCGCTCGCCCTCTGGTCCGAATCTCTGGTCAAAGCCGTCAAACGTCAGAAACCCGGCAGATGATTACGGAGTAAATCCGAAGGAACGTCCCAGATCGCGGCTGAATTCTTCGGATGCGACCCGGAACAGATTCTTGTCGAAGGTGTAATTCCCCATATCGTCCTTGTGAAAACTGGTCGGATCAATTTTGGCCGGAACCACCGTGTAGGTGTTCCGGTATTCTTTGCCCCCGGAACCGGCCCTCATCAAAACATCGAAATTGAACTCGATCCCCGGATAATAACCGATGGTCCTTTTGCCTCCCAAAACAAAGTTGTCGATATAAATCAGCTTCGCCGGTTTGATCAGGTAATTGACTTCGATCAGGGGAGCATTTTCCGGCGGTTGTTCGGTTCCCACCAGTTCGACGGCCCCCTCCTTGACCACATCGCGAAACGCCAGATTCAGATCGTTTTTCACTTTTTCCTTGCGGTTATCCTCGTTGTAAGCCGGAACCGTCACTTCATAAGGCTCAAGCTGGACGCCGTTCGCCTTTTCCAGATCTTCGATAACCTGATCGTCCAGTTCCCGTTTTTCGCCGACTCTGACGTAGATCTTGCGGGCGGCGTTTTTCAGTATCTCGTCGAGCACCGCCGTCAGGGTTTCGACCGCCGCCGGATCGGCTTTGTCCTTCGGCAGGCCGGCGTAATCTTCCTTGATCCGGCTCAGGAGGGCCGAGACCCTCTGATTGGCCTCCGCCAGATGCCGCCCCTGCGGATATCTGACCTTATATCCCTCCAGTTCCTCGATCGTTCCCGCCCGCTCGGCCAAACTCCAGACGACATCGTCGTCGTATCGGACGTTGGCCGCCTGAGCCGTCCACACCAGACCGGCCGCCAGCAAAAGGGAAAACGCCGCCAGACCGGCCATAAATACGGTTTTCCCGGCCGGACTGTAGGCGAATCCGGAATCCGCCAGACCGGCCGCGAAATCGGGGCGAGCCTCGGGTTTCCATCCGTCAAAAAGATTCTCCAACCGTTTTGCCCGGGCGTATTCCCGGTAACCGAACCGCTCTTCGTGATCGCCGCTCCAGACCTCCAGTTGATTGAGATCCTCATCGACCCGGAGCGACTCCAACTGCTGAAGACTCCAGACCTGCAGGCGGTCGCCCTTGACCCTGATAAACTCGTCTTTGGTAAAGACAAACCCGTCCTTTTTTTTGCCGAGGAGAAATCCGATGATCTTGGCCGCGCTGAAGATAAGGGCCGGAACCGCGATAATGGTCAGACCGGCATTGAGCCAGAAAACCCAGGGTTCCCAGAGTATGTTCTGGCTCGAAAACCACAGGTAAATCACCCAGAGGATCCCGGCGGCGGCGGCCAGCCAGTAATAGATCGATAGTTTGGCCGGAAAGAAAAAAACGTTCTCATCTTTGGAGTTTTGCAATCTCAAGAGTTTTTCTTTTTTTTCCGGGGGCAATTTTCTGAAACTAAGCGTTTTCGGCGTTTTTGTAAGAGTTTGGTCAGTCATATTCTTCACCTTATTAATTTACAAGAAAATCGGAGGGTTTTATTTCAACATCCGACAAAGCAATTATTTGGTTTCTTAAAACCCAAAGACGTAATTATTGACGGATTTTGCTCGATTTTCGCGGGATCTGTTTCGATTTTAGATTTTAGATTTTGGATTTTGGATTTTCAATCTGACCTTGAAGAAATGTCTCAATGAAAAATCATTAATCCAAAATCTAAAATCTAAAATCTAAAATCTAAAATCCCCGCGTTTATTGCCCTTTCAGCTTCTTGAGGGTTTCCACCGCGTTGGGATTGTCGGGGTTTAATTGGAGGGTTTTTTCGTAGAATTTGATGGCCAGATCCTTGTCGCCGTTGATCATATGGGCTTCGGCCAGCGAATCCCAGACGTTGGCCGAAGCGGGAAAATCGACCGTGTTCTGCCGGAAAACTTCGATCGCGTCGGCGGTCTTTTTGAGGCGCAAAAGATTATAGCCGAGGTTGTTCATCGCCCTTTCGTCGAGGGCCGATGCGGGATTTTTGGAACGGTTTTCCAGATATGCCTTGAGCGGTTCCGAAGCGCCTTTGGCGATGATCTCTTTTAAGAGCAGGCGAGCGGGAGAATCGTACCTTTCGTAATCGAGCCAGTCGATCGACTGATGATGGCCGCCGATCGAATCCCGGAGCATTTCCCGAACAAAGGACAGACCGCTCGACCCGTTGGCGAAAAAGACGATCCCCTTGCCGCTCTTTTCCGAAGCGATGACGAAAGCCTTGGCGTCGCCGTTGTCGCCCCAATGCCAGACGAATGTCTCTTCGCCGATCGTCTCCAGACCGATGCCGAGTCCCCAGCCGAGTTCGGGAAATTTTTCCGGGTTGATCCTGATCTGCGGCCTCAGCATCTCTTGGCGGGTTTTCTTCTTGAGGCCGCGGCCTTCGAGGACGGCGATGACGAACCGGGCGTAGTCTTCGGCCGTCGTCTGCAAACTGGCGGCGGCGTTGAACTCTTTGGATTGATTGCGACCGGTCAGAGCGCCGAGAAAACTGTGCCGGTAAACTTTCAACTTATCGAACCGATCCTGATAAACGAGACTGCTGTTGCGCATCCCGAGCGGGGTGAAAACGTTTTTTTGGACGAAATCCTCAAAGTTCTCGCCCGTCAGTTTTTCCACCACTTTCGACAGATAAACGAATCCCTCGCCCGAATAGCTGAATTTTTCGCCCGGATTGAAAAGGATCGGCAGGACCTTGGAATCGTTCCGCCGCCAGTTCGGAAAGCCGGACGTGTGCGACAGAACGCGCCGGGCGGTGATCAGATCGAGCCTTTTGTCCTCGCCGACATCGTAGTTGCTGCCCAGATATTTGTTGAGCGGCGCGTCCAGATCGATCTTTCCCTGATCGACCAGTTTGAGAACGGCGTAGGCGACGACCGGTTTGGTCAAAGAAGCGGCCTCGAAAACCGACCGGTCGGTGACGGCCTCGCCGGTCTCGATGTTTCCGACGCCGAAACTTCCCTTCCAGACGATCTTTCTCCCGTCGATCAAAGCCGCCGACAACCCCGGCACATCCGCTTTTTTCATCAATGCCGGAACATCTTTTTTCAGTTTTTCGACGGTCGGGCGGGAGTTTGCGGAAAATGAGTTTTTGGGCGGTTGGGCCGAAACCGAAATGGCAAAGGCGAAAATGATAACGGCGACAATTGATCTTTTCATAAGAATCGTATTTTTATTAAGGGATTTATCAGATAAACACCGCCCGGAGGGCTTTTGTGACAGATTTTTCCGGCTCTGATCTCATCGCCCCGTCTTCTCAAAATACGACTTAACTCTTTTTCAACCGGCGGCCGAAAATCGCCAGACCGACTCCGCCGAGGATCAGAACGCTGGCCCAGAACAAGCGCCAGGAGATCGTCTCCGCCAGCAGGATGACGCCGCCGAGAGAGGCCAGCGCCGGAACCGACAGTTGGAGGATCGCGGCCCGCGTCGCCGAATGGAATTTGAGCGCGGCGTACCAGACGGCGTAACCGATCCCGGAGGCGAGCGCCCCCGACAAAACCGCCAGGACAACTCCTTTTTGAGATAATTTGATCGCCGATAAAAAAGGCAGAGCGGCGATTCCCACCATCGGAAGAGTGCGAAGAAAGTTTCCGGCCGTATCGGCCAGCGGATCGGTCAGGCCTTTTCCGCGCAAGGTGTAAAAACCCCACGACACGCCGGCCGCGGCCATCAGGGCCGAGTGGAAAAGCGGCGGAGCCGTCAGTCCGGGAAAGACCAGATAAACCAGCCCGCCGAGCGCGACGACCAGACCGATCCACTCCGCAAAGCCCGGCCTTTCGCCCGAAACCAGCGCGGCGATGAGCATCGTCGCCTGAACGCATCCGAACAGAAGAAGCGCTCCGGTGGCGGTCGCCAGACTGATGTAAGCCAGCGAAAAACAGATCGCGTAAGAGAACAGGAAAAAAGCGGAAAGCCAGTTTCCGCCTTTTTTCCGAAGTTCCTTTCCCGCCCCCTTCCCGACAATCGCGAAAATCACCCCCAAAACAAACGCCCCGGAAAAGAGCCTCAGGAGCGTAAAACCGACCGGATCGATCGATTCGCTTTTGAGCGCCAATCGACAGAGAATGGAATTGAAAGCGAAGGCAACCAGAGCAAAAGTTGTGTAGAAAACGGCTTTCATCGAAGGGGGATTTCGGATTATCTCAAACTGCTCGGCGGGACGCCGGTCCGGCGGCGGAACTGATAGGTAAAATGCGCCGGAGTCGAAAAACCGAGAATATAGGAGATCTCAGTTATGGTCAGATCGGTTTTCCGGAGCAATTCCTTGGCCTTTTCGATCCGTTGATTGAGGACGTATTGATGAGGCGTCAGATTGGTCGATTTTTTGAACAGCCGGAGAAAATAATACTCGCTCAAACCGGCCGCCTCGGCCAGTTCCGTCAGCGACAGATCGGCCGACAGATCGCTGTTGATCAATTCCAGCACGCGGGTCAGCCGGCGGTTCGACAAACCGTTGGAATAATGTTTTTCCTCCGGCAGGGGGCGCGAAGAATGGTTCCGCAAAAGCTGGACGGCGAGCATATTGGCCAGCGAATCGGCGTAAAGGTTGCTGCCCATCGCCTCCCGACCCAACTGCAACTCGTCAAACGCCATCTGAGCCAGTTGGTGGATGATCGGATTCCGGTTCTCCAGCGAGGTTACGATCTCGGTCGCATCGGGATTGAGATCCGATCCCTCGGCCACCCTTTGAACGAAATCCGGTTCGAGATGCAGATAAATATCGTCCTGCTCGACGTCGTCGTACCAGGATTGCAAAGTGCAGAAAGCGGGAATGACGGCGATATGTCCGGCCGTCTGGAGAATGTTGTAATTGCGCCCGGAAAAAATGGTCTGCTGACGCGAAGGAGCGCCCATATAAACCGTTATCAGGTGAAAGGTCAGCTTGCCGGGTTTGATGTACGACTCCCGAATCGCGTGGCGATTGCGAATGATCTTCAGATTTTTCCAGCGGTCTTTGCTGTTAACGACCCATTGTCCGCGCCAATTATACCTCGAACCGGCGCGGTTCGAGTCAATAATTTCCCTTTCCTTCGTTTGATTCGCAGAAGAATCTCTCTTCATAATACAACTAAATTTCGAATCGGGGGCATCTTGAAAATAATTACTTTTGTATTTTAACAAAATATTATTTTTTTATCCCTTAAATATATAAATATGGAGAAATTTCAGCTTTTCACTGCCGTGAAAACAGAACGGGTAAAGTGCAAATGATTGCAATTTTTCGATAGCAAAGCAAAAATTTGATAGCTGCGCAAAAACTAAAATATTAAGATCATTGCACATATTACTGCTGTAAAAGGTTTAGCTGTTTGCCGGCTGAAACTATATGGAAATATGATAAAAACGAAAGAAAACACGCAATATCAAAGCGCCGAACCTCTCAAAGGAGTGTCGATACTCGAGCTCCTTGGAAAAAAGCTTTCGGGCGCTTTGATCCTGCTGGCGGTCTTCCTCTCGATCTCTGCTCACGTCTACCCTCGTCCCGGACACAGCATCTTGGATGCGGTCGATCCCGGATTTAATGCCCAGATCGAAACTAATTCCTTCTTCGGCAAATTCGTCCACAAAATCATCGCGCTGCCTAACGGGAAGATTTTGGCCTCAGGCATTTTCAACTCTTATAACCGCCAGCCGGTCGGCACCCTCATCAGATTGAACCCGGACGGCTCCCTCGACACGACCTTCAACAACAATTTGTTCGGCGTCGATGACTATCCGGTGTTTATGCTGGTTCAGGCCGACGGCCGAATCATTGTCGGCAATAATATCTTTCCTGCGGGTCAAAGCACTCCGGTCTTATCCCTCAAACGACTCACCGAGGACGGAGATATCGATCCTTCGTTCGATTACCAGACCGGCGGAATTCTGGGCAGTTTCTGTTTCGACCAGAACGAAAAACTCCTTTTGGTCGGGGTATTTAACGTCAATATCAACGGAAACGATGTGCCCCGGGAACTGATCCGGATAAATCAGGATGGAAGTTTTGACCCCTCGTTTGACTTCACCTTCGACATGGACATCAACAGGGTCGTGGCTCAAAACGACAAGATCATCGTCACCGGGGCCGATCCCGCCCTCAACGCTCATGCGGTCTATCGGTTCAATTCGGACGGTTCGGTCGATACCACCTTTAGCGGAACCTTCTTCGAACATTTCTTCGTCCGCGGGCTGGTCGTTCAACCCGACAAAAAGATCCTTTTGATGAATGAGACCCAGATCCACCGGATCAATGAGAACGGCGGGCTGGATCCCGGTTTTCAATCCTCCAGTTTCCAGGGACCGGCCAGGGGTTTGCATCTGGCCGCCGATGGCCGGATCACAATCGCCAACGGAAGTTCTCTGATCCAAATAAGACGGCTTCTGTCGGACGGGACTCCAGATTCCGGTTTTGCCACCTATGATGCCGTTGACTTCGGCTGTTTCGACGTTCAGCCGGACGGTAAGGTGGTGGTCGGGGATTCGGCCGCTGTCATCACCGGCACCCAGGTCCCGAATCATTTCGTCCGCTTGCTGGAAAACGGCAGTGTCGATCCGAATTTCAATGTCGGCGGCATCGGATTTCAATCGATGACACCGGGAAGCATCTGGTCGATCGACATTCAGCCGGACGACAAGATTCTCATCGCCGGAAAATTCGATACGGTCAATCAGATCAGCCGGCCGAAAATGGCCCGCCTCAATCCGGATTCGAGCCTCGATTCCTCGTTCCAGCTGAGCGTCAGCGGCCCGGGCGACCGGTTCACCTCGATCAACTCCATTTACTATGTCAAGACCCAGCCGGACGGAAAGATAATCGTCAGCGGAAATTTCGTCTACACTCTCAACGGAACGACAAAAGCCAACCTCGTCAGATTGGACCCGGACGGCAGTATCGATCCGACTTTTGTCCTCAACTTCAATATTGCCAATCTGTACGACGTCAATCTGGCCGGCCGGAACAAACCTCTCCTCCTCGGCAACAGTCAGATCCTGATCGGCAGTTCACGGGCCCAGTCCACCGGTTCGCCGACCATCCCCACCAGAGTCAACTCAAACGGAACGCTCGACACTTCGTTCAACCCGAACTTCTTCGGCGGCCACGATCTGATCTACATTTACGACATCGCCGTTCAACCGGACGGAAAGATACTGATCGGCGGAAAATGGCACGACCCGGGCGGCTCACCGCAAAACAGCTTCATGGCCCGTTTGAACGCCGACGGCAGCACCGATCAGACGTTCCAGATCAGCCAGACGCTCAACCAACAGATCTCGGCTTTTCTCCTGCTGGAGAACGGAAAAATACTGATCGCCAAGGGCAGTTATCCGATCCTGAACGCCGCCCAAAGCGACGTTCAGCGGCTCAATTCGGACGGCACTCCCGACAACACCTTTAACGCCGGAACCGGAGTCGACGGAGCGGTCAACGCGATGGTCATCCTGCCCACCGGCAAGGTGCTTCTCGGCGGACGATTCACCGAGTATGACGGCTCGGCCAGAGCAAATCTGGCTTTGATCAACCCGGACGGCTCTCTCGACAAAACCACCTACAACGTCAATCACGAGGTTTTGTGCATGACGCTCGATAAGGACGGACGGCTTTTGATCGGCGGAAACTTCACAACCATCAATGTTGACGGCGGCGAACAATTCACCCGATCCTTCGTGGCCCGACTGGTTGACCGTTCGCATCTGGGAAGCCTTCGTTTCGATTTCGACGGCGACGGCAAATCCGATTACGCCGTCTACAACCCGGACAACCGGGTCTGGTCGATCTTCCAGAGCGGCAACGACACGGTGGCCGAAGTTCAGTTCGGTCTGGACGGCGACAAACTGGCCCCGGCCGATTACGACGGCGACGGCAAGGCCGACATCGCAGTTTATCGTCCTTCGACCGGCATCTGGTACACGCTCAAATCAACCGAAGGTTTCGCCGCTTATCGCTGGGGATTGCCCGAAGACAAACCGGTGCCCGCCGATTACGACGGCGACGGCAAAGCCGACATCGCAGTTTATCGTCCGTCGGAGGGCAACTGGTACATCCTTCAAAGCTCGAACCTCCAGCTCAAAGCACTCCATTTCGGTCTGAGCGGGGATATTCCCCTGCAATCGACGGACTTTGACGCCGACGGGATCGCCGATGTGGCCGTCTGGCGACCCTCGGAAGGCATCTGGTACTGGTTGCCGAGTTCATTGCCCGCCGGTCAGTTCCGGGCCGTCAAATTCGGACAGAACGGCGATATTCCGGTGGCCGCCGATTTCAACGGAGACCTCAAGACCGATCTGGTCATTTACCGTCCGTCGGAAGGCATCTGGTATCAATATCTTTCGACCAGCACCGAAAGCTTCACCTTCGCGGCGGTTCGTTTCGGACAGAACGGGGATGTTCCGGTAACGGCCGATTACAACGGCGACGGCAAGGCCGACATAGCGATCCGCAGACAAAATCTCTGGCACGTGCTGATGTCGGGAGAAACCTACGTCGTATCGACTTTCGGAAGCGGAACTGATACGGCGGTGGCGGGTTTTGACAGTCAATAATTTTTCAGGGACTCATCCCAGCTGACCTCTGACGGGTTGAAAAGGTTCTCACACTTTTTCAGGCACCTCAATCTCACATCGGGGAATCGTCCGATCTCATTCACGCGGTTTCTCACAACTAGGGGTTGTTCATTAATCTCACAATGCCCACCAAAAAAATGATTGAAGCGGAATTTGTCAGCCGCTTCAATCATTTTTTTTCGGGAGCAATTTTTTTCAGAACCGGCGGGCGTCAGTTCATTCGCTCGCTTCCGCCGTCATCTCGGCCTCTTTCCTCTCCGGCCTCATATGCGGGAAGAGGATGACGTCGCGGATCGAATGACGATTGGTCAGAAGCATGACGATCCGGTCGATGCCGATCCCGATCCCGGCCGCCGGGGGCATTCCGTAAGACAGAGCGCGGATGTAATCTTCGTCGAGGACCATCGCCTCTTCGTCGCCGCGTTCGCGTTCCCTCATCTGATCCACAAAACGCTCGTATTGTTCACGCGGATCGTTCAGTTCGGAAAACCCGTTGGCGCACTCCATTCCGTTGATGAACAGTTCGAACCGCTCGGCGATCTGCGGATTTTCCGGCGAGGCCTTCGACAGCGGAGAGATCGATTTCGGAAAATCGATGATGAAGGTCGGCTGGATCAGATTCGGTTCGACGTGTTCGTCGAAAAGTTCGATCATATTCGAATCGGTGAATTCGGCTTCGGGCAGATATTTCCGAATCGCCTCGCGCATCGTGATCCGTTCGAATTTGCCGAAATCGATCAGATTTTCCTCATACTGCACCTGCAAACCTCCGGTCGCTTTTTTGACCGATTCTCTCAACATTTCCTCGCAGAAATCCATCATCCCGCCCACGTCCATATAGGCGCAGTAGAATTCGAGCATCGTAAATTCCGGGTTGTGTTTGTAGGAGATGCCCTCGTTGCGGAAATTGCGGTTCAGTTCGTAGACCTTTTCGAAACCGCCGACGACCAGGCGTTTCAGATAGAGTTCGGGCGCGATCCGGGCGTAGAGCGTGATGTCGAGCGCGTTGTGATGCGTTTCAAAGGGTTTGGCCGCCGCTCCCGTCGCTTTCGGTGTGAGCATCGGCGTTTCGACCTCGATGTAGCCGTGATCTTCCAAATAGGAGCGCATCGAAGAGATGATCCGGGCCCGGCGTTCGAAGACCTCGCGTGTCGTCAGCCCCTCGTGTTCGATCTGCAAGCTGGATCCGATCAGATCGGCGTAACGCTGGCGCTGTTTGATCTCCGGGTCCTCGATCCCGTGCATTTTGTCGGGCATCGGCAGCATCGCCTTGGCCAGAAACTGCAAGGTCTCGACGTGAACCGACAGTTCGCCGGTGTTGGTCAGAAACAGATAGCCCCCGACGCCGATAAAGTCGCCGTGATCGAGCAGACCGAAGACCTCCCACGCCCGTCCTTCTTCATCCACAACCATCCCGGTGTCGTTGCTGACGGCCGCAGCATCCTGTTTGCGAACGTAGATCTGAAGGCGCGAGATGCCGTCCGAGAGATGAACGAAAGCGGCCTTTCCCATCACGCGCGGCGGAACCGCCAACCGGCCCGAAACCCGCACATCACCCAATTCCCTCAATTTCTCGTTGAGTTTTTCCTTCACCTCCGGATCGGGCCGCCGGCCTTCTTCGAGAGTGGCGATATGCTCGTTCATTTCTCCGACCACATCGGCGACGGGCGCGAAATTCACCAGTTTGGTGATCGTGTCCTCTTCGCCGGAAACTTTTGTCCGGTCGAATTTGTTCGGATAGGCGTTGCCGACCAGAGAGCGGAGTTTTTCCAGATGCTCGCGCCGGGCCTCGGTCTGATCGTTGGGTTCGATGATTTCGTCAAATGCGGGAATATTCATAAAACTGGCTCCAAATCGATAAAATCAAGATTATAAGCGAGCCCGAGGCCAAACGGCAATTTATCATTTGTCATTTACCATTTATCATTTATCAAAAATCCCGGCCGGACGATGTCGATTGGCGGTGTGCATCCGGGGCGTTTTTTTTCTAAAATCGAAACTGATGGAAATTTCGGAAGACACGGAAAACGAACTGGAGCGCCTCCGCCGGGAAGTGGAAAAAAATGCGCGGATCATCTCTCTCGGCGGTTTGACCTCGATCGCCGCCAAAGCCTTTGTCCTCTCGACTCTGCAACGCGAGACCGGAAAGCCCCTCGTCATCGTCGCCGATTCCAACAAAGATCTGGAAATCTGGGAAAACGATCTGGCCTTTTTCAGCCACCGCAATCCAAAATCCAAAACCCAAAATCCAAAATCGCAGATCGCCACTCTGCCTGCGACCGAAACCGACATCTACGCCGGGGTTTCGCCGCACGCCGAAACGCTGGAAAAACGCGCTCTAACGCTGTGGCACCTGTCATTCGAACAGCCGGATTTCCTGATCGCCTCGGCCCGCTCGCTGATCGGCAGAACCCTCTCGCCCGACGAGATCCGCCGGATGGGGGCGGTTCTTCGTCTGGATGAAGACTTTCCGCCCGAAGAATTGACCGAAAAACTGGCGGGCGGCGGATATGTCCGGGAAGACCCGATCAAAAACGTCGGCGAGTTCAGCCAGCGCGGAGGGATCGTCGATGTCTGGCCGCCGAACGCTGAAAATCCGGTGAGGGTGGAATTTTTCGGCGACACGGTCGATTCGATCCGCGAGTTCGACGCCGAAACCCAGCTTTCGACCCGGCACGTCAAAGAGATCCGGATCGCACCGATGCGTCCGCTTTCGGCCGGAGCGCAGGATTTCCGCGACTGGGCGGATTCGGCCCGCCAGCGCTTCGGCGACGAAAAGTTCGCCCGCAATCTAAAAGACCGGACCGATTTCGCCGACGAGGGCGAGGATTTTTCCGGCTGGGAATTTCTGATGCCGCTGGTCAAGCCTTTCGCATCCAGCGTCTTCGATTATCTCAAAGCCCCCGTTCTGGTGATCGATGAACCCGGCCTCGTCGAACAAAATCTGGAAAATTTCCACCGGCAGACCGAGGACAGTTTCGCCCGGATCGAAGAACACGGCGAGATCGGTCTGGCGCCGTCGGAATTGTTCCTCAGCGGCGAGGAACTGCGCGAAAAACTGAAAGGAAAACAGAGGATCGAACTCCGCGCCCTCGGCCGGGCGGCGGCCGAAACGGACGAAGAGTTCGGGATCGATGGATTGGGGATTGCGGACTCCGGATCAGAACCGCGAACGGTAGCGAGCGGGTCCGATCGGGCGACCGGCGGGTTTAATAAAAAATCCGACCGGACTCCGCTTTTCCTGTTTCCGATGGCGGAAAAGGCCCTCGAACTGGAGATCACGTCGCGTTCGACGCGGAAATTTCACGGGAACATCAGAGATCTGGCCGAAGATATAAAAAACAATCAGAGGATAAAAACCGACAGCGGGCGATTTTTCGTCTTTCAAACGCCCGGCATGGCCGAGAGGTTTTCCGACATTTTGCGCGATTACGACGTCGTTCTGCCGCCCGACTCCCCGGTCATCGGCGATCTGTCGGCCGGTTTTGAGATCCCATCTCTGAAACTGACCGTTCACACCGAATCGGACGTCTTCGGCGAAACTCAGGGCAATGAGTTTCCGGTGCAAAATCCAAAATCGAAAATCCAAAATCGGAAATCGAAGACCTCCGCCTTCGTCTCCGATTTCCGCGACCTCAAACCGGGCGATTTCGTCGTTCACGTCGATCACGGCATCGGGCGTTTCGAGGGCCTGCAAACTCTGGAAACGGGCGGGATGGAGCGCGAATTCATGCTTTTGATCTACGCCGATGGCGCCAAACTCTTCGTCCCGGTCGAACGCCTTGATCTGGTGTCGCGCTATTCTTCGGGCGAAACGTCGCAGCCTTCGCTCGACCGGCTCGGCGGGATCGGCTGGCAGAAGACCAAGGCCAAGGCCAAACGGGCGATGCGCGACATGGCTGACGAACTCCTCCGGCTCTACGCCGAACGGAAACTGGTTCAGGGTTTCGCCTTCTCCGGCGACACGCCGTGGCAGAAAGAGTTCGAGGACGCCTTTCCCTACCAGTTGACGCCCGATCAGGCCGTCGCCATCGACGACGCCAAAAAGGATATGCAGAGGCCGGTTCCGATGGACCGGCTGGTCGTCGGAGACGTCGGTTACGGCAAAACCGAAGTTGCCATGCGGGCCGCCTTTAAGGCCGTGATGGACGGCAAACAGGTGGCCGTCCTGACGCCGACGACGATCCTCGCCTACCAGCATTCGGAGACCTTCAAGGGAAGGTTCTCGGCCTTTCCGGTCAACATCGAATTGTTGTCGCGCTTTCGCTCGCGGAAGGAGCAAAAAGAGGTGGTCGAAAAAACCGGCAAAGGCGAGGTCGATATTCTGATCGGCACGCACCGCATCCTGTCGAACGACGTCGCCCTGCCGAAAATCGGTCTGGTCGTCGTCGATGAGGAACAGCGGTTCGGCGTCGCTCACAAAGAGAAACTGAAAAAACTCAAGAAAAAGGTCGATGTTCTGACATTGAGCGCAACGCCCATCCCGCGCACCCTGAACATGTCGCTTCTGGGAATGCGCGACCTGTCGGTGATCGAAACGCCCCCGCGCGACCGTTTGGCCATCAACACGCAGGTCGTCCAGTTCTCCGAAGGCGTCATCAAAACCGCCATCGAACTGGAACTGGCCCGCAACGGTCAGGTCTTTTTCATCCACAACCGGGTGGAGACGATCGAGGCCATCGCCGCCCACGTTAAAAAGATCGTTCCCAACGCGCGGGTCGCGGTCGGCCACGGTCAGATGAACGAGAGAGAACTCGAAGACATCATGCTCGATTTCGTCGCCTACAAATACGACGTGCTGGTGGCGACGACGATCATCGAAAACGGCATCGACATCCCGCGCGCCAACACCATCATCATCAACCGGGCCGACAATTACGGGCTGTCTCAGCTCTATCAGCTGAGGGGCCGGGTCGGGCGGTCAAATCGCCGCGCTTACGCTTATCTGCTGATCCCGGGCGAACTGCAACTGACGCCCATCGCCCGGCGGCGACTCTCGGCGATCCGCGAATTTTCCGATCTCGGGGCCGGTTTCCGGATCGCCGCGCTGGATCTCGAACTGCGCGGTGCGGGCAACATCCTCGGCGGTCAGCAATCGGGGCATCTGGACGCGCTCGGGTTCGATCTCTACGTCAAGATGCTGGAGCGGACGATCGCCGAACTCAAGGGCGAGGAGATCGAGGACGAATCGAGTGTTTCTCTTAATCTCGGCGTCGATGTTTCGATCCCGGTCGATTACATCAGCGAAACCAGCCAGCGCCTGAGAACCTACAAACGCATCTCTTCGGCCGACCGGGATGAGGATTTGCGGCTGATCTACACCGAGATCCAGGACCGTTACGGCAAATTGCCGCCGTCGGTCGAAAATCTCTTCGAACACGCCCGGCTGAGAAAACTGGCCGAATATCTGAGGATCGTCTCGGTCGATAAGACCAGAGAAGGGATCGCCGTCAAACTGAGCGAAAACGCGCGCATCGCCCCCGAACGACTGATGGATTTTCTGGATCAAAACGAGGGATCGAAGTTCTCACCGAGCGGAATTCTGCAGGTTACGACGGATTCGGAAAACCCGATCGAAAAGGCGCGTCAGGTGTTGGAACAGATCAGAGCGAACGATTGAATTGCGGATTTGGGATTTCGGATTTCGGATTACAAAACGTAACCTGTAATCCGAAATCCCAAATCCCAAATCTAAAATCTAAAATCGGTCGCTTTCGGTGCAGTCGCGGGATTTGATGAAATCGCAGATGAAGAGTTTGGGGGCGTATTCCATCGTCTGTTTCTTGACGCTTTTCCAGATTTGCGTGTTGCCGTGGGTTTCCTCCGTCCAGCCGAGGCGTTTCCGGTTTTCCCAGACGAACGTATAGGCTTCCTCTTCTCCTTTTCCCTGCAGATGCCGGGCTTCGTGCAATAAAATGGCGGCCCGTTCGGTGTCGTCGGTCGAATGATCGAAAAACTCCGGGTAAAGCGTCATCACTTCAAAAGGATAATTGGTCGCCGCATAGGCCGTTTCGGTCCGCGTCGAGGCGTTGAGCCAGTTGTCGTTGGAGCGGAAGCTGGTGAAATGTCTGAGAAGAAAAACCTCGTCGGAAAAACCTTTTGCCTCCAAAACGGCGACGGCTTTTTCGACCGTCCGCCGCTGGTTGTAATCGAGCGATTTCGAGGTCACCAGCAAAGACAGGTAAAAGCCGCAAACCGTGGTGATGCTGATCACCACAAAAACCAGAGCGCGACGGAAGAGTCTTCGTCCCAAAGGAGCGGAGGCGCCGGAAGACGTTGAGAGGGTCGAGATCTCGATCAGATCACAACGACAGCGAACACATTCAACCGTGTGGGAATAATTGATCAAATGACAATTCGGGCATTTCTTTTTCATGGATTTTTGGGAGCGGTAAGGGGGGGAATCCGCATATTAGGTTTAAAAAATGATCATTCCGGCCTTTTTTCCAGAAAAAACAAACCGTTTTTTCTCCGGTAAAAACGTGCGGAATTTAAAGATTTCCCGGATGCGAACCGGGGCCAATAAAGCGTTTTTCATTTTTCAACCGAAGTTTCGCACTATCCGGCAAATTCATTACCGTTTGATCAAAATTTATTAACAATATATTTAGCCACAGAGATCACCGAGGACACCAAGGGATCTTTTTTTCGATCAAACGTTTTGTCTCTGAGTTCTCCGCGCGCTCTGTAGCTAAAAATAAAAAACGTGAGTTCGAGATAAGAAATTCAGATTTAATCGGTGAAACCGATGTTATATTTGTAGCCCACGGTGCTAACCGTGGGAAAACCGTGCAAATTTGATATTAAGCCATTGAAAATGGCGATATATTATTTTATTCCGCCATTTTCAATGGCTTGTAAAAATGCCCTAAACCATTTCCATAACTGACGTTATGGGCGGCGAAGCGGGGAATAATGTTGCCGTCTTCGACGGCTTATCTCGAACTCACGTTAAAAAACCTTGGTTACAGAATATTCAGTTCTTTTCCAGACCATCCGTTTGATCCGTCTCAATCCGTCACATCCGCGTTCCTTTTTTAATTTCTTTGAAAATCAGCAAGCCGTCTCAAATCGAAAAGCTCAAGAAACTCGACATAGCTTTTCTGCATCAAAGCTTTCAAGTTGCATAAAACTCGGATAAAAGTTATAAATTTTCCCTGTAATTATTTTATAAAAGGTGTAAAAAAATGAAATTTACCAATTCGGCAATTTTTTTGACTGCATTTTGTTTGTTGTTTCTGAGCGCGCCGGTTCTGGCCCAGGAAAGCGAGACCAAGGTGGTCGATGAGGTGGTCGCTCAGGTCAACGATTCGGTCATCACGCTGTCGCGGATCAACCGCGAGGTCAACGGTTTTATCGATTCTCTGGTTCAGGAAGGCAAACCCCGCGAACAGGCGACGACCGAGGTCGAAGCCAAACGCGGCGAGATCATCGCCAATCTGATCAACGAAGAACTGCTGGTGCAGAAGGCCAAGGAATACGGCTTCGATTCCGAGGTCGAGGCTCAGATCAATCAGTCTTTTCTGAAAACCATGCGCGAGTTGAACCTCAAATCGCTCGACGAACTTTACCAGGCGATGACTGATCAGGGCGTCAATCCCGAGGACATCCGCGATTTCCGGCGCAAGGAATTCACCAAGGATCTGGTTTTTCAGCGCGAGGTTGATGCCCGCATCTACAACGGGTTAAAGCCGAAAGAGATCAAAGCCTATTACGAGGCCCACAAGGCTCAATTCACCCAACCGGAAACCGTCACTCTCAGCATGATCTTTCTCAAAGCCGAGGGAAACACGGCCGAGGATCTGCGGGCCAAAGCCAACCAATTGATCGAGAGGGCGAAAAAAGGAGAAGATTTCGTCAAACTGGCGTTGGAAAATTCCGATGACCCGGATGTCAAATCCAACAACGGCAAAGCCGGGACTTTCAACGTCAAGGACATGGACGACAGATACAAAGAGGCCTTGAAGAACGTCAAGGTCGGCGATATTCTCGGCCCGTTCGGAATCGAGAACGTCGGTCTTCAGATCATCAAGATCGACGCTCATCAACAGGCCAGCGACGAATCGGTTTACAACGAAAACGAGGTCCGCAAAACGATGACGATCGAAAAGATCCCCGACGAGCGGAAACAATATCTGGTCAAACTGCGCGAGGAGTCCTACATCAAATTCAACGATAAATACCGCCCGCTGGTCGCCCCGATCCTCTACGCCGAAGAAAGAAAAGCGGAAACGGAAAAATCTCCGGGGAAATGATTAGATTTTAGATTTTGGATTTTGGATTTCCGGGCTGGGAGGGTTCCTCTCAGCCCGGATTTTTTGTTATCCGAATATCTGGTCCGTTAGGTGGCAAGCAATCCAAAATCCAAAATCTAAAACCCAAAATCCTTCCGGTCCCTCTCCCCCAATTCACCTATTTTTTCCATCAGGAAATCGGCGATCTCCTTGTGCGTGCGGAGGCGGTCTTTTTTTTCGTAGAACTCCGACAGATCGAGCGGTTCGCCGAACCAGATCCGCACCCGTTCGCCGCCGGTCCAGTTGCCCAAGATCTGTTTCGGCAGATCGTTTCCCAAACCGGCGATAAAGACCGGGACAACCTGCGGTCTGGCCTTCATAATGACCGCCCCGACGCCCGGTTGAGCCGGCAGGAAATTGTAAGGATCATCGTTCAGATTGCGTTTTCCCTCGGGGTGAAAGCCGATGACATGGGCGCGCCCCCGGCTCGTGATCTGGATCAGCCGACGGAGGGAGTATTTGTCGAACTCGCGTTTTGTGGCCTCGCCCGATTCGCGGAAAAAAGGGGGATACATCGAAAACCAGCCCATCACCAGATTGACCAGCCAGCCGATCGGATTGGAGTAAAAGAACTTCCCGCGAACCGGAAAAAAAAGCCTCATCTCCCGTTTGGTCTGCCGGAAAAGAACGCTCGAAACCGTGTACATATCAAAAAAAGAGCGGTGATTGGCGACCAAAAGGAGAGGCTTTTCGACCGAGGTCCGCTCGATGTTCTCGATCCCGAAGACGTTCATCAGATTGTAGGTGCAGATCTTGATCCAAAGCGAACCGATGTGTCGCTGGCAAAAAGTCCAGAGCCTTTTCCAGAAACCGATGTTCATCCGGTGGGTCAGCCGGAATCCAATTTTCTCGACCGGGCCGAGAACCGCCAATTCCTCCGGCAAAGGGACCAAACGCACCGTATTTTTTTCGATCCCGGATCTGTCATCCGAAATTAAATTTTCTTCAGCCATAAACGAAAAAGTTAGTCTAACATTTTCCATTATCCGGTGGTTAGTTCCGGGAAATTATTTTTGTTTCTTCTGGTTTTTGGATTTTCTGCCGTTTGCTGGAAAAATGTATGGACTTTTCGCCCGATAATGGTTAACATTTTGTTTTGACTTCTAACCCCGATAATTAAGGTGTGTTTCCCGAAAAAGCAATACACAAAGGCTTTTTACCCTTCCTTCAAAAAGGAATCCGGCCATTATTTATAACGCCAAAATAAATCCATAAAAAGAGGAAAAAAATATTCATGTCCAAAAAGTTTCATCTTTTGCTTTTCAGCCTTCTTCTGACCGCTCTGAGCGCGCCGGCAAGTTTCGCCGGTGCGGGTCGATCCGACGACCGGATATGGCAGGAGATCGACGATTCCGCTCTGGCCGCACGTCCGGCCGAACGGCTGGTCAGGCCCCGCGAATACAGAACCTTCCGGCTCGACAAGACCGCTCTCGACCCCATTTTGAAAAAAGCGCCGCTCGAATTCACCGGAGCCTCCCGAAACGCTCCCGTCATCCTGACGATGCCGATGCCCGACGGCTCTTTCCAGCGTTTTCAGATCGAAGAATCGCCCGTAATGGAGCCGGGTCTGGCGGCCAAATTCCCCGAGATCAAGACTTACCGGGCTTACGGGATCGATGATCCGACCGCCTTTGCCCGGTTCGATCTGATGCCGACCGGATTTCATTCGATGATCCTCTCGACCAAAGGGACGATTTTCATCGATCCCTACGCCAAAGGCGACACTCAAAATTACATCAGCTACCTCAAACGAAACGTGGACCCGACCGAAGAATTCCGTTGTGATTTCGACGAGCAAAAAGACTTCGACGGGCTCTCGGCACCCGAAAAATTCAACATCAAGGAAATCCTGCCCGAACTGGCCGCCCCGAGCGTTACTTCCGGAACCGAAATGAGGACCTATCGGCTGGCGCTGGCGGCGACCAACGAATACGCCTCGACGGTCGGAGGAAACACGATCGCCGGAACATTGGCCGCCCAGGTGCTGGTGATGAATCGCGTCAACGGGGTTTACAACCGGGATCTGGCCATCCAGATGAATATGGTCAACAACAACGATCAGATCATTTACGCCGGCGACAACACCTGTAACGGGGTGGCCTGCACCTCCGGGAATGATCCGTACAGCAACGGCAGCGGTTCAACCATGCTCGGGCAAAACACGACCAATCTGAACACGGTCATCGGTTCGGCCAATTACGACATCGGCCACGTCTTTTCGACCGGCGGCGGCGGCGTGGCCACCTTGAACGGTCCGTGCGGAGGCAGTAAGGCGCGCGGCGTCACCGGACTGTCGAATCCGGTCGGCGACCCGTTCGCCATCGATTATGTCGCCCACGAGATGGGTCATCAATGGGGCGCGGGCCACACCTTTAACGGCACCGTCAGCAGTTGCGGCGGAGGCAACCGCAGCAGCGGTTCGGCCTACGAACCGGGCAGCGGCATCACCATCATGGCCTACGCCGGGATCTGCGGAAACCAGAATCTTTCCAACCACAGCATCGACACCTTTCACGTCAAAAGTCTGGAAGCGATCGTCAATTACTCGCAAAGCGGCAACGGCAACACCTGCGCCGCGACGACGCCGACCGGCAACACCCCGCCGAGCGTCTCGCTTCCCGGCGGAAATTCCTTCAACATCCCGAAGGAAACACCTTTTTCGCTGACGGCCAGCGCGACCGACGTCAACGGCGATCCGATCACCTACGACTGGCAGGAATACGATCTGGGGGCTTCGACGACCGCCGTCCCCAACACCGATTCGGACGGATCGGCGCGTCCCATCTTTCGCCCCTATCTGCCGGTTGATGACGGAACCAGATATTTTCCGTCGATGCCATTCATTCTGGACAACGCCAACGTCCCGCCCTCGACCACGGGCAGTTTTCTGACCGGCGAACTTTTGCCGTCGATCACCCGAACGATGAATTTTCAGGTCGTCGCCCGCGACAATCGGATGGGAGGAGGCGGGATCAATTCCACTACCGCCACCGTTGTGGTTGACGGCGGCAGCGGTCCCTTCTCAATCACCGCTCCCAACACCGGCGTCTCCTGGCAGGGCGGCTCTCAACAAACCGTCTCCTGGAACGTCAACAACACTAACAATGCTCCGGTCAGCGCCGCCAATGTCAAGATCTCTCTCTCGACCGACGGCGGCCAGAGTTTCCCCACCGTTCTTCTGGCTTCGACTCCCAACGACGGCTCTCAATCGATTACCATCCCCAACACTCCGACCTCTCAGGCTCGGATCAAGGTCGAAGCCGTCGGCAACATCTTCTTTGACATTTCCGATGCGAACTTCACGATCACTCCCGGAGTCGGCGTCAATCGTCGTCCGGTCTTCGATTACGACGGAGATGACAAGACCGACATCTCGATCTTTCGTCCCGGTCCCGGCGAATGGTGGTATCTCAGATCAGGTAACGGCGGCAACAATGCCTTTCAGTTCGGATCTTCGACCGACCGGATGGTTCCCGCCGACTTCACCGGAGATGACAAAACCGACATCGCTTTCTGGAGAGAGTCAACCGGCGAATGGTTTGTTCTTCGGTCTGAGGATTCTTCCTTTTACTCGTTCCCGTTTGGAACAACCAATGACATTCCGGTTCCGGCCGATTACGACGGTGATGGAAAAGCCGATCCGGCCATCTTCCGACCCTCATCAGCCACCTGGTTCATCATCCGTTCAACCGATGGAGGAACGACCATCGCTCAATTCGGAGCCAATACAGACCTTCCGGTTCCGGCTGATTACGATGGAGACGGAAAAGCCGATCTGGCGATCTTCCGACCGGGAGACGGAAGTTGGTGGCTCAACAGATCGACCGCCGGGTTGATCGTCTACAACTTCGGAACCGGAACGGACAGAACGGTTCCCGGAGATTACACGGGAGACGGCAAGGCGGATGTGGCGTTCTGGAGACCGACGACGGGAGAATGGTTCATCCTCAGATCGGAAGATGCCAGCTTTTATTCGGGGCCGTTTGGAGCGATGGGAGATGTTCCTGTCCCGGGAGACTACGATGGAGACGGTAAATATGACACGGCGGTGTTCAGACCGTCGAACAGCACCTGGTTCAAGCAGGGATCGACGAGCGGATTTGAAGCCGTAACGTTCGGGATAGCGGGAGATCTGCCGACTCCCAATGCTTTTGTCAGGTAAACCCTGAAAACCGGCTTAGGGGGAAGCGGCGGCTTAATAACCTGCCGCTTCCCCTAAAACCCATCAAGATTTGTACGAAAGCAACCTCTTTATAAAGAGAAACGACTTTTTCAACAATAACAGGTTTGGAAGGGTCGCTTGCGCCCGCTTGTTTTAACTCGGAGTTCCAATCCACCCATCCAAGAATCGTCGTTAGGTTTAATCAAATAAGGCGGGGAGTCTGTCTGAACTCTCCGCTTTATTTTTGTTGGAAAGAAACGTTCGGCCAGTGAACGGTTTTGAGTTTTGCCCCGTTTTGGATATAACAAAAGTAAAGGCTTTTTTCCAATACCGGCCTTTTTTGTCGGGACACAAACCTATGAACTTTTTTACCAAAAGCCGCGTCGAGGCTTTCAGCGACGGCGTATTTGCGATCATCATCACTTTGCTCGTCCTGGAGATCAAGGTTCCGCACATCGAAACGCCCGGTTCGATCAACGAACTGGCGACGGCGCTCTGGCATCTGGCGCCGAAATTCATCGCCTGGGTGATCAGTTTTCCGATCATCGGGGTGATCTGGGTCAATCATCACCGGATCTTCGAAAGCCTCAAACAGATCGACCACAATTTGTTCTGGCTCAACGCCAATCTGCTTTTGTGGACCTCTTTCATCCCGTTTCCGACCGCCCTTCTGGGCGATTACCCGGACAACAAACTGGCGGTCAGTTTTTTCGGCGTGGCCAACGCCATGATGGGAATAGCGTTTTTGCTGATCCGGCTTTATATGTGGAAACGACCGGAAAACACCAACGGCTTTTCCCGCGAATATCTGTGGAAAGGGGTTCGCAACGTCCTGATGTTCGGCCCGACGCTCTACCTTTTGGGAGCGGCCTCGGCCTGGCTTCACCCGCTGATAGCCTTTGCGGTTTACCTTTTTATCCCGATCTATTTCATCTTTCCGAAGGCGACGGCGCTGGAGAAAACCGGGGAATAACGGGCCATTATTAAGTGATTTCTGTCAGATACTTTTTCATGCAAACGCTGTTTTCAACGCCTTCGTATTGCCCGTAATTGGGGATCAGCGAGTAATCCGATTTTTGATAGAGCCTTATGGCTTCGGGCTGTTTTTTGCCGGTTTCCAGAACGGCCGCCGAAAAGCCGTCTTCGACGGCCCATTTTTCCAGTTCTTTCAGAATTTCCGCGCCGATCCCGGCGCTCCGACTCTCGGGCCGGACGTACATCCGTTTGATCTCGACCGTCCGGTCGTCGTATTTTTTGAACGCCCCGCAACCGACGGCCTCCTCCGCCTGATAGGCCACGACGGCGTGAGCGATCATGTCGATCTTGTTGAACTGGGCGTAAAAAGCGTGTTCCGCGCCGTCGCGGATGCTCAGGTCCCGATCGAGCAAACCGACCAGTTCCCTGAAATCCTCGTTTTCCGAATTTGTTCTGATGATCTTCAGCATTAATTTCTACTCCAAATCAACCACGATCGGCGGTTGGGTCGGATCGTAAGCCTCGTCGCAGATCGAGGCGTTGACGAAACGCACCCCGAACTCTTCCCTTTGCCCGTAACCGCAGTGAATATGCCCGAAAATATGTAGTTTCAATTTTTTCTCGGCCAGATCCTCGACCCTTTTGATGAGTTCCTCGCAACCCGTGTTTTCGATAAAGTATTTTCGTTCGACCTCGTCCAGAATCCCGTTCGGCGGCCCGTGGGTGATCAAAACCTCGGTGTCCTCCGGGATCAGTTTCCATTTTTCGGCCAGTTCCGCCCCGCGATTCAAATTAAACGCCCAGTTGAAATACCTCGGTTGCCAGGGCGATCCGTAAATTTTCAGCCCCTCGATCTCGACCGCAGAATCCTCCAGATATCTGATGTTGAAATTGGCCGTCAAAAGCCTGGCCGATCTGTTTTCTTTTTCAAAAAGCCAGTCGTGATTTCCGGCGACGAAGATCTTGTGCCGGTGTGGCAGAGAGGAAAACCAAAACAGAAACTCTTCTACCTCAAGCCGCGTTCCGTTGACCGTGGCGTCGCCGGCGTGGATCAAGATGTCGCCGTCGGGAACCGCGATCTGCCGGTTGCAATTGTGGGTGTCGGAAATACAAACGATTCTCGGCATATGGTTTAGTTGGCAGTGAGCAGTAAGCAGCGAGCAGTTGCTTGTAAACTTTTTCCTACTTCGCTCTTCTGCAAATAAAAAACTATTCCGACCGAAAATTTTACAGATCGGTTCGGTCGTCGCCGGTCGGCGGGGCGGAGATGACCAGAAACTCGACCGCCTCATCGCTTTGGTTGATGAACTGATGGCGCGCGCCGGGCGGAACTTCGATGCTCTGTCCGGCGGTCATTTCGAACTTTTTTCCGTCAATTTCCAAAACCGCATTGCCGCTTAAAATGTAAAAGAACTGGCGCGCCCGAGCGTGAAAATGTCTTTTCTCGGAACGGCCGGGCGGAACTTTTTCTTCGATGACGCTCAGAGCCTCGCTTTTGAGCAAATGCCAGCCCTCGCAATCTTCTCCCCAAAAGTAATGTTCGGCGTTTGATCTGTCGGCGATCATTGTTTTCTGATTCCCGGTTAATTTCCGTAAACCCGGCTGACGAAATTGCCCCTCAGAAACTCATCCGGGTCGATGTCGGTCTGCATGATCACGCCCTGGTGTTTGTTCGAAGCGAGCATATCGGCGCATTCGATCAGCGGCGCGGCGGTGGTCGTCTGGATGGCCCGCAAAAACTTCCCGTTGATCTCCAGCGGTTTGATGTGAAAGGCCTTTTCGATCATCCGTCGCCGCCCGCGTTCATCGACTCCCTCGACCGAAGAATGAACGATGACGAAATCGTCTTCGACCGAAGGCACCCGGTCGAGCATCACGTCCTCCAGATTCTGCGGCAGTTTTTCGTCGAAAGGCAGTTTGGTGATGAGGCTTTCGACCCATTTGTAATGACCGGGATGACGGAGCGTTTTGTAATCGAGATTTTGCACCTTGCCCTCGAAATACCGGGGCAGATTGGCCGCTCCGCCGCTGGTCAGATCGGCCTCGTAAGCGTAGCCGTTGATGATGATCTTTTCGCGCTCCGACAGCGCCGGAAGCTGAATCCGCCTGAATTTGCGAATGACTCGGGCGGTCTTGACGTATTCGGTGGCGACGCCGATCGGCGACCAGGTGAAACCGTAAAAATGCGGCGCGTGAGCGTGGGTCGAAAGAGCGCCGACCTTCATCCCGATCCGTTCGATTCGCCGGTCTCCGAACTTCTCAACGAATTTGCGATACAGGGACATCGCCAGAACATTGATAAAACCGGGAGCCAGACCGGTCTGAACGACGAATCCGGTGTCGGCCCCGCGGGCGATCTCGATGACGGCGTCGGTCTCGGCCACATATTCGGTCAGATTGGCGTAATGCATCTTGAAATCGCGGGCGAATCGGGCCATCCGCGGCGCCTGACTGCCGGGCAGGCAATCGAGCAGGATGTGACATTCTTCGAAGGCATTTTTCATCGCGTCGTTGACGCCGTCGGCGTCCATCAAGACCCGTTCGACCCGCCCCGTCCGCCGGGAATTCTCCGTAACTGCCCGGTGAGCCTTGTTCAGATGCTCTTCGGAAATATCGCCGAGGAAAACGTCCGTTTCGTGCTTCGACCATTCGCGCAAAAGGAGGGCCACGGCCTCGCCGATCCCGCCCGCTCCGGCTATGAAAATTTTATGATTCATAAGTGAAAGATTTCACCATAACCGGAGGATGAAAAGCAAGCGGGGGGATTTTGGATTTTAGATTTATTAAATTTTCACCACTTTTCAAATGTTTCTCATAAAATCCATTGTCCAATTTGTTTCCTGGACGAAAACCCTTCCTCTCAACGGGCAGAGTCTTTGTTTTTACTCCAGATAAACCGTATTCTTACGGGTTTTCCCTCAAAAACATCATCACGATAAAATTCGCCCGTTTCTTCTTCAAACTTTCCGATCAAAGGCTCGTCCAAACTAACAGTCTAATTATCCGCCCAATAGATGTTCCAAAGCCGGATTTCAGGATTAAAAAGATGCATCGCTCATTTTTCTTCTTGCTTAATTCAAATCGTAGATCTCCAAAGTCTTTTGTCGTCAATCCCAATTAGATTCTGCCTAAAAACAGCCGTGAAAATAATCAGTCCACATAGGCGGGCGGCGTAATGCCTTTTAATCGCAGATAAACAGTCAATGCTCCTCGATGATGGGCGGCGTGTTCCCGCATAACTTGAAAGACATCCCTCTTTGTCCGTGTCGTTGAAGGTTCAAGCCGATTCGCCCAAGGCACAGTTTCGCTCAATTCATTCTCCGAAATACGTTTGACGGTTTCATCTCCAAAATCAAAGGAATCCGCCAAAATTTCCAAAATTTCTTTTTTTGATTTTCCCCCTACTGTAAATTGAGAAGGACCATTTTCTCCTTTCGTTATCATCGAAAATCCATAGTTTGATGAAGCAATGTGAAGCAGAATTTCGGCGAATGACCTGACTTCAGAAGTAGGTTTGAAATTGAAGTATTCTTCCGGCATTGCCTCGGCAAGATCAAGCGTGTATCTCTTGTGCCGTTGCCACATCTTGGAAAACTCTTTTCCAAAGGATGGTTTATCTGTAGTTTGAGTTTTGGATTTCGGACTTTCAACTTCAATTATCGACGGATTAATATTTGATGTCGTCTTCCCAGTGTTTTTAATTGACGTAATATAATCGATCTGAGAAGTTTTGAGTTGTATATTTCCAAAGCGAATATCAACATTTCCAGTATGCGTGTAAATCCGCTTTCCATTCTCGTCTTTGACGCTCACTTTGTCCGAATAGATAGTAAGTTTGTGGCAATCACCATCAAATTGAGTAACAGTCGTTTGTTTACTATTGGGAATTTCTTGCTTGAAAGAAGGCTCATCTAAAGAGTTTGATTCTTCCAAGTTAAACGTAAATGCATTTGGATATTTTTTCGCGGTCTGGATTACGTAATCACGTTTTCCAACTACCGACCGAGCCGAAATCATTCTTGCCGTAATCGGGTCTTGCTCTAAAGCGATGTAATTGTAGCCGTATTTTTCGTGAAGCAATTTATAAATTAAAGCAGTAATTTCGGGGACTTCTTTGGTATTGTGAGGTTCGCCAATTGTAAAAAACTGTGTACCTTGTGCAGCACTAATCAAAAAATCCCGACCGCTACCGGATAAATCTCCGTTTTCTAGTTTTAGTTCATAACTGTGTTGTTTCAACAAATCCGTCAATGATATTTTTGAATTTGATTTGTCGTTAGATTTTGTTTGTGAATGGATCAAGGGTTCATTAAATGCAAATGTTAGAAAAATTATTAGCAGAACGATAATATGTTTTGTTAAGTTCATTTCTTACTCTTTCAATACTTTTTGAAAATAATGATTCTCCAATAAGTTTTTTATTGAACTTATTTCCACACGCCAACCAATTGTCCAAATTGTTTAGTTTCCGACTGAGCTTTGAGATTGAGTTATCCCAACGGGTTTTCGGTGTTGCCGAGAAAATCCAAAATTTGGGGATATTTATTCAGGTTTGTTTTCGTCGAATATTCGTTTACAACTTCATCTTTTCCTGCGAAAAAACAGGTTGCGGAAAAACAAACGCAAACAGATTGCAAAATAAGAAAATTAAAACTGTTGCTGACTTTTTTATATTTATAATCTCCTTTTGTAATCTAAATATCCCCAATCATATTTAATTGACCACAATGCCAATGCCGATGTGATTCAATTAGTTGTTCAAGTTATTGTTTCTTCATTTTGTAGGAAAAACCATTTCCGCCGCCGTCGGTAATTTGGACAAACATCTCGGTGTCGGAAACTTTTTTATAAACGATTTTCTTTATGATTTTGCTTTCGGTGTTTTCAAAAGAAAATTCGATGCCTTTGATTTTTTGGTTCGACTCGCCGACGGAAAATACGACTTCGCTCACCCCTTTGAAAGCCAATTCAATCGGTTTGCCATCACCGTTTTCCAACAAATTTGCAACCAGGAAAACTTTTCCTCCGACAGATTTTATTTCCATCGTTTCGGTGCTTTTTTCTTTTTCGTCAACAAATTTGTAACCTTTGCCGACAAATTCCGTTTCACCTTTTCTTTCCCATCTTTCAAAACCTTCCATTCCTTCGCGTTTCCACGTTCCGGCAAAAAAGGCAAGCGGGTCGGGGTTATTATTGGTGTTAGAAGAAATGGATTTGTTCTCAATGGCTTTGGAAGTTTTGCTTTCAAAGGATTCATTAACCAACCAAGAGCCTAAATTACCGCTTGTTTCCATCTTGACGGCGAAAGGTTCGTCTGTCGAAATCCAGATCGTTTTATCTTTGATTCCCTTTGATAAGACTTTCCAAGTATCGTAAATTTTGCCATTGGATTCCACTTTTTCTCTGCCGAGAACCTCGACATTCGCCCACCAAATTTCCGAACCGTTATTTAAATCAATCGTCGGCACAGACGCTTTGTAACCTTCTTTCAGCGGCAGAGCGGCGATGAAATAATTAACGATAGCCGGTTCGAAAAATGTGTGCGAATAGGCTTTGTCATATTTTCGCGGAGTATATTTCGAATCCTTCGCTGGAATTAAATCGCCTGTAAATTTGCTGTCCGTGTATTTCACATCAATTGTATAATCCTTTAATTCCAAACGTCTGCCGATATAAGCAAGTGTTTTTGTATCAAAATAAATCTTGTCCGGCGTTGCCGTTTCATTTCCGAAATAAATGAGCATTTCATAGATTTGCTTGCCGTCCTTCTCGATTTTTCGCAAGTCATAAATCATCGCATAGTTGCCTTTTTCATACTTTACTTTATGCGGTTTGATTCGATTTGAATTGACAACCGAATCACCCGGAAAAACCTTTTGATACATTGCTTCGGTCGGTTTTGCCTGAGCGTTCCCGGATGCGACTAAAGCCAAAAAAACGGTTAAACTCGTCAAAAACAAAAATACTTTTTTCATAAATCCATTCCTCTTTTTATTTAAATTGCCTTTATTGAGTGAATCCCCAAAAACGCAAGCCGAAACATTTAAAAACCGAGGAGGGAAGTTAAATACGGCTTACGTTTTGGAGATTATGAACCCGACTCCCGTTATCAACATCGTATTGTTCAAAAGCAAATTTGAATATATTTTTGTATTTGTCATACCAAACTATGATGTGAAATGGACTTTTTAAGTATCAAATTACAAACTCGGTAAAAGACCAGGGACTATTTATTTGTGATCCAACTTGTCATAAAATCCAGTAAGTCTTCTCTATAAACTCCGTGACCGTCCTGGTTAAAGAGCATCACCGTATAATTGAAATTCGTTTTTCCAAACGTTTGTTCAAGCCGGTTTATGCTTTTGTTTGTGCGGACTAATCTGTCTTTTCCGCCATGGATAAAAAGTGCCGGAACATTTACTTTTTTCCAATATGAAATCGGGTCGAAGTCTTTTATCAGTTGCAAAAATTGGATCATTTCCGGATTCGGTTCGGTGGGAAATTTTTGAATGACGGGCGAATTTTTTAATTCAGTGCTCTTTGCACTATTAAGTGCCGTCAGATAATCTTCCATTCCTTTGCCCGTCAGCGCGTAGTTGATTCCTTTGCGGTTGATGTCATTGACAATTTTTATCTGTTCGAGATTCAATCCGGTCAATTCGGCAGCGATTTCGACTTCATCCATGATCTGTTCGATCATCGGAACAGTTGATCCTGAAACACTGATCGCAAACGCTACTTTGGAAGACCGTGAAGCGGCTACCGGAGCAATATGTCCGCCTTGGCTGAAACCGATTACGCCGATTTTTTCTTGATCGATTTTCGGCGTTTTACCGAGCAGTTCAACGCCTTCTCTCTTCGGAATAAAAAGGCTTCCGGCAAGAACCACATCGCCGTTTGAAAATGTAACTTCTTTTTCCTCGTATGAATTATCCGTTTTCGGATCGTCAGTTTGAGAAAAAACATTTATCGAAAAGGCTAAAAAAACAAGAGAAATCATTGCCGGAAATTTCTTTGAAACTGAATTTTGCATAATTGCATACTCCTTTTACATTTATTCTTTAGAATAATTTAAGTGGTGCAAATCGTTATGTATTGTATGTTTTGAAACCTTAGTATGAAATTAGCGTTTGGAAAATATGTTCCTGTAAGTTTTCGGGGTCATTCCGGTTACTTTTTTGAAAATTCGCGTGAAGTGACTTTGGTCAAAAAAGCCTGATTCAATAGCAATTTCGCTGATCGGCGTTTTTGTTTCGATCAATCGTTTGGTTGATTGTTCGATTCTTTTTCGCCTCACATAATTTCCGATCGCGGTTTGAAAATGTTTTTTGAACTCTCCAATCAGATGAGTCGGATGAACATTTACGGAATTTGCCAAAAGATCAATCGTTTGATTTTGACCGTATTTGTCATCCAGCATCTCTTTTATCTGCAAAAGCCATTTCGGTAAATCCGTAAAAGGTTTTTCTGTTGAATGACGAAATGTCTCCGCCATAATTTCAAGCATTAAACCTTCGATTGTGAGATGCGAAAATTCATCCATTGAGTAAAATTCCCAGTAGAGTTTTGATGTCAGATAATTTATATTTTCTCCCCTAAAAACATATGTGTCTGTTAATGATTCTTTTCCGAGAATTTTGTTTTCAAAGTTTTGCAAAGAGAATTGAATATTAAAACAGCGGGATTTAGTGTGAAAATAATTGGAATGAAATTCTTCCAAAGGATGAAAGACCAGATTTGATCGTTTATAAATCTGCTTGTGTTTGCCGTATGATTCGGTAAAAACTCCCATTACGACAAAGCAAAAATAGACGAATTCGTGAGAATGAAACGCAAGTCTTGTTTGCGGAAGGTAAGCCGTTTCGGTGAACTTATAATCCCCAAGCGTTTTGCTTTGTAAAAGTTGGCAGTGCTTCCATTCCAAAGACATTTTCCAAATAATTTCCTTACTGCATTTCTAATCAAAGTTACAATTCAATAGACTTTAGAGTTTCTGTTTTTACAAGACTTCGTTCAACAATTTTTCCAAATTTTCTCTATAACTTCTCGATAGTTTAAGGCGTTTTCCATTTTCGAGGATCACCAGATATTCACCGCGAAATTCGGGTTGTAATTCTTTGACGCGAAAAATATTGACAATCGTCGAGCGGTGAATCCTGATAAATTTGGTCGGATCGAGTTTTTCTTCGAGATTTTTCATACTTTCCCGCAAAAGATTCGATTTGTTGCCGATATTTAAACTGACGTATGTTCCTTCCGCACCAATCCAATCAATTTCGTCAACTTTGATGAACGAAATTTTTCCGACGGATTTGATAACAAAACGGGTTTGGTAAGAGTTTTTGATTTCGGAAACCGCATTAGAGGATTCTTTATTTTCCGGTTTTTGAAAATCGGTTAAAAGCATAGTCAGTTTTTTACTTAAATCTTCGATTTTTTCTCTTCCGATTTGTCGTGAAACGTGATCGAGCATTTCCTCGAAACGCTCGTCTTTGAATGGTTTTAAAAGATAATCAATCGCGTGAAATTCAAAGGCTTTTAAGGCATATTTGTCATACGCCGTTACGAAAATGATAGTTGGGAAATCTTCCGTTTTAAGATTTTCCAAAACTTCAAAACCATCAATGTCAGGCATTTGAATATCCAAAAACAAGAGGTCAGGTATTTGATTTTGAATCGCTTCGATCGCTTCTACTCCGCCAGAACATTCGCCGATGATTTCAAAATCGTTTTTTTTGCAAAGCAAATCCCTGATGCGTTTTCTGGCAAGTGATTCGTCATCAACTATCAAAACACTGATTTTTTTGTTCGAATTTTCGGTTTCCATCTAAATATCGTTTTCAAAACAATAAGGAATTAAAACCCGCACGATTGCCCCGCCCCGTTCGGAATTTTGTAGCGAAAACCCGTGTTCATCGCCGTAGAGTTGTTCAAGTCGTGCTTTCGTGTTGCTCAAACCGATGCCGTTTTTCTTCGTTCGCAAATCGTTTTCGGAAAACCCTTTTCCGTTATCTTCGACCGAAATCTCCAATTTGTCATCTTTACGAGAAGCCGTAACTTCAATTCGGGCAGTTTTTTTCTCACCCGTAATTCCGTGTTTAATGGCGTTTTCAATCAACGGCTGAAGCAAAAAACTCGGCACGGAAATGCCGAAATCTGCGGGGCTTATCCGAAAAGACACTTCCAATTTATCCTTAAATCTTTGCCGTTCGATGTCCAAATATAGTTTTGTAAATTCTATCTCGTTTTCCAATGAAGTTGTTTGCTTTTCAACTGAATCCAAAGTAAATCTGAGTAGTTCGCTCAGATCGGCGATCATATCTCTCGCAATTTTCGGATCATCTTCGATCAAAGCCGAAATTGCATGAAGCGTATTGAACAAAAAATGCGGATGAAGCTGCATCTTTAGAGAATAGAGTTGAGCTTTGACAAGCTGCGTTTCGAGTTTGGAAGACCGCAAAGCAAGTTTCGTAGCCTGGGCTTCGCGTTCACGATATTTGCGGTAAAAATTAAACGCAAAGCCTGCTCCCAAAATCGCCCAGTAGGAAGTTACGATCAGATGAAAAGCACTTTTCATACGAATGGCAAAACTTTGGAATACTAAATCGGGGTCAAGCGAAACCCCAAGAATTATTCTCGAAAAAAATGCCTCGAAGATGAGATACAATGCCGCAAAGATAAAACTAAAGACAAGATGAATAAAAAACACACGCCAACGTGAAGTTTTCTCTTTTTCAAAGGCAAACCGCTCGCCTAACCAAAAAATCAGAGGAGTGGAAACCGCCAAGACATACCAACCCGGAATGTTTTTTAGAGTCCATTGAATCCAAGAAATTTCTCGCCCTTCGGTAAAAACCGTATATTCTTCCGGCAAAAACCTTAAATAAATCTGAATCGTTTCGAGCAAAGCGATCAGCGTCCAAAAACCGAAAACAACCAACCCGAAAATTATGTTTTTTCTCTGCCATAATCTTTTGCTATTTAGCAAATCGAAGAAAGTTTGATTTGTCGGATTATTTTCTGTTGCCATAAACGCAAGGTAAAAGTATCAGAAGATTTCAAAACCTTCCAAATATGATTAAAACACTACATTCTATTTTTCATTGACTTTTGAAATAAATAAATATTTTACGAAACAGCTTTTGAATGTTACAGAATGCACTATTCACGAATTAAAAAAATCTTTGTCGGCCGGTTTTGAAACGCCAAACGGATTTTCGCTGTTGAACGCGGAATTATTTTTGGAATATGATTTATCAGCCGGAAAAATGATAAAAGTAAAAAATCTTTCCTATACCTATCCGCGATCCGAAAGTCGCGTTTTGCACCAACTGAATTTTGAGATAAACCGGGGCGAGATCTTCGGTTTTCTCGGGCCTTCCGGGGCCGGGAAAAGCACGACGCAGAAGATCCTCTATAAAATCTTGCGCGGATTCGAGGGAGAAGTAACCGTCGGGGACAGGTCTCTGAGCGATTGGGGCAGGGAATATTTCGAGCGGATCGGCGTCGGCTTTGAACTCCCGAACCATTACCTCAAACTCACCGCCCGGGAAAACCTCGAACTCTTCGCCTCGTTTTACCCGAAAGAAAATCTGCGCGACCTCGGACCGCTTTTTGAGATCGTCGCGCTCGAAGACTCAATGGACAGGCGGGTCGAAGAATTCTCCAAAGGGATGAAGATGCGGCTCAATTTCATCCGCGCGATCATGCACGACCCGGATATTCTCTTTTTTGACGAACCGACCGTCGGGCTCGATCCGATCAACGCCCGGAGGATCAAGCACCACATCGAAAAACTGCGGGATGAGGGCAAAACGATCTTTGTGGCGACCCACGATATGACGGTCGCCGATGAACTCTGCGACCGCGTCTCATTCATTGTCGAGGGCGAGATCCGACTGACCGAAAAGCCATCAATCCTGAAGAATCAATACGGGAAACACGCGGTTCTGGTCGAGTTGAAGAACCGCGAGCAAAAGGAATTTCCGGTCGCCGGTCTGGGTGAAAACGCGGAGTTTCTGGAATTTATCAGGGAAGGGGAAATTCTTCGGATCAACACCCTGGAAGCGACCCTGGAAGAGGTCTTTATCAGGATTACGGGCAAAAGGTTATCGGAATGAGGGAGTTTTTCGGACAGTTCAAATGGCAGTTCCTGATCTTTCAGAGAAACAATCTGATCGGGATGATCGCCGGGGTTACCGTCTTTTACGTCGCCGTCGTTTATTTCCTCAAACATTTCGGCGAAGCGGAAAAATTCGTCACCCTTCTGATCCTGACCGATTCCTCGATGATCGGTTTCATCTTCATCGGGCTTTCGATCATCCTGGAAAAGGATCAGGAGGTTTTGTCGGCGCTTTTCGTCACGCCGGTCAACCTCCATTCTTTTTTGATCTCGCGCGTTCTGACGCTTTCCGCCCTCAGTCTGGTCTGCGCCTTCGGAATGGTTTTGATGGTCCGCGGGACCTCATTCAACCCGATACATTTTTCGGTCGGCGCGTTTTCGGCCTGCGTTCTTTTCAGCCTGTTCGGCTTTTTCGTCGTCAGCTACACGACCGAGATACTTCATTTTACTTTGCGTTCGATCCCCGTTCTGATGGGAATAAGTCTGCCGCTCCTCAATTATTTCGATCTGACGAATCTCGGTTTTCTCAAACTTTTTCCGGTTCAGGGCAGTCTTTATCTGATCGCCAACTCCTACGGCCATTCGGGAAACGTTGGGGAGATCGTCTTCGGTTACCTGTCTCTCGCCGTCTGGATTCCCCTGTCGTACTGGTTTGTTTTCCGGACTTTTAGAGAAAAACTGGTGAATACATAGTACTTTGTTTTTTAAATTATCTGATGATTTGTTAATGGTTAATTGTTATTACTCTGTAAATAAAAAAAACTGAAGTTTTGTTAAATTTGTGATGGGTGATGAGTGATGGGTGATGGGATAAAACTTAATTGTCTGAATATCCGGATCTATTGTCTGATATTATCTGTTTAACTTTTCACCCATCACCCATCACCCATCACTAAACTGTAGTTTTTTTAATTTACACAGTAGTTATTTGTTAATTGTGAAAATTCTGAAATTAGAAAATATCAAGAAGCCCGATTATTTTGACCATTAACCATTAACCATTAACCGCTCAGCCATCAAACATGAAAAAACTGCTCAAAGTCGCGGTCAATGATTTCCGGCTCGTTTTTCGGGACAACTCCCTGAAATTCTTTATCCTCCTCCCGCTAATGAACCTGCTGGTTCTCCGTTACGGTCTGCCGTCCGTGCTGGGCATTTTTCCGGTTTTGGGCGATTATGTGCCGTACATCGTGATGCTCATCACGGTTCAGGGGGCGGTCGGCTTCGGGTTTATCTATTCGATGGTTCTGGTCGATGAAAAAGACACTTATGTGGCCAAGGTTTACGGCGTTCTGCCGATCTCGCAGTTCTGGTTCGTCAATTTTCGTCTGACCGCGCCTTTTCTGCTGGCAACGCTGGCCACCTTTTTACTTCTTCTGGCCGATCCTTTTCACAAAATCTCCATCCCGGCAAATCTGTTTTATTCGGCTCTGACCGGCCTTATCACGCCGCAGATGGTCCTGTTCGTGGCGATCATGGCCAAAAACAAGATCGAGGCGATGACCTGGCAGAAATTGTTCAATCTGCCCGTTACGCTCCCGATTCTGGCCTTTTTCGTTCCGGCCAAACTCGGCTTTCTGTTTGCGGTTCTGCCGACCCATTGGGCTTTTCAGGGTTTTAACAAACTGATCGCGGGCGAGGGGTTCACGCTTTATTTTGCCACAGGTTTCATTTACAGCCTTATCTTGGTCGGTCTCTTTGCCCGGAGATTTTCCAAAGTCCATTTTTCCTGATCCCGGGATACGGAAGCGGAAAAATTTTAAGAAGCTGTTTTAAAGCTCTTATCCGGAATCCGTCTTTTTTCCCGCCCTCCTGCAAGAAAAAAAATCCCCCGGCGTTCTCCACTCGACAGTTTTATCTCAGATAAAAAAAGGAACAGGAGAATAATTTTTATGAAACAGTTGATCTTATTAATTCTGGCGGTTTTGTTCGTGGCGGCCTCGACGCCCGCTCAACCGACCGGATCAAAGGAGGACCGGGTATTGGAACGCGATCTGAGAAATCTGACGCGCCGGATAGAAACGCTCAAAAAGCTGGAGCCGACCACGGTCGATAACCGCAACGAAAACCGGGTCGCCCGGACGCTCGAAGCCGCCGAAAGCGAGTTGGCGGAATTTAAGGGCAAACACCCCGATTACGACGTCAGCGGTTTCGACCGGGACATCGCCGATTTCAAAAAGAAACTGGAAGAATCGCTGGCCGACCGCGACCAGAAAGCCGGAAAGATCGACGATTTTACGGCGACCGTCGAGCGGATCCTCGATTTTCGGCCCGACGCCCGGAAATTTCTCGCCGACGAGGAAAACGCGGCGGCCGAAACCGAGAAACAACTGAGCGATTTTCAAGACGAGATGAACCGGAAACTGACGCCGGATTTTCTCGAACTGGCCGGAAATCCCGACAACCGGGAGATCCGCAACCTGACAGCCAAGGTTCAGAGAAACGCCCGCTCCGCTTTGGAGCGGCTTTCCGGTCTGGATCTCGAAAAACTCCGCACCGCTCCGGACGAAAACGGGGTGCTGATGCGCTATTTCGATATTCTGTTCGCCCGCGAGAGATACCGGACGCTGGGCCGGATTTTCGGCAATGACGCCGAGATCGAAGCCGCCGCCGAAAAGGCCGGCGGGATGATCGACCGGTTGGGAACGCTGGCCGAGATGAAGGAATTGGGCCGGAAAAACCGGGCCGAACTGGTGGCCGCCGCCCGGATGGACCCGGAAGTGCAGAACAACCCGGCTCTCAAAAAAGAATTTATCCGCGCTTTTCGCTCAAACATCGCCCGGCCCAAGATCCTCGGCCCGGACAACATCCTCCGCGTTCATCTGATCAGCCGCGACTGGTCGGTCGAGAGAAACAAGTTGACCGGCATCATCCTCAACCGGAGGCAGTACGCTCAGTTCGTCCTCAAAGCGCCGGACGGAAGATGTTTTCTCTACACCTTCATCATGCAGCAAAACAACAAAGGATCGTACTACGGCCCGGGCTTCGGCGTCGGCAACAGCGAGCGGGAAATGCTGTGCGAGAATGTGCCTTGATTTTGGATTTTAGATTTTGGATTTTGGATTGAATGCTCAAAATAATCCAAAATCCAAAATCCAAAACCTAAAATCGCTTCAGTTTTTCATATAAAACACAAGCCTTCCGCCGTTTATGATCTGATCGTGGGTGATGAGATGACGGTCGAGCGGCTTGCCGTTTAGTTCGACCTTTTCGACGTGGACGTTGTTCTCGCTTTGATCGCGGGCCTCGATCGTCAAGGTCTTGCCGTTTTCGAGTTTCAGGACGGCTTTTTTGATCGCCGGACTGCCGAGGGAATAATCGGGCGAAGCGGGAGCGACCGGGTAAAAACCGAGCGCCGAAAACAGGAACCAGGCCGACATCTGACCGCAATCGTCGTTGCCGCCGAGTCCGTCGGGCGCGGCCCGGTATTGGTTTTTGAGGATCATCCGGATGCGTTCCTGCGTTTTTTCGGGCGCGTCGGCCCAGTTGTAAAGATAGGCCACGTGATGCGAAGGCTCGTTGCCGTGGACGTAGTTGCCGATGATGCCTTCGCGGGTGATGTCCTCGGTTTCGGCGAAAAACTCGTCCGGCAGATGCATCGTAAAAAGTTCGTCCAGATGGGCGGCGAATTTCTCTTTGCCGCCCATCAGGGAAATCATCTCCGAGGGCGCGTGCGGCACGTAAAGACTGTAATTCCAGGCGTTCCCTTCGATAAACCCCTGATCGTGGGTCTGGAGGGCGTCGAACTTTTCCCGGAATTTCCCGTCGCTCATCTTCGGCCGCATAAAACCGACCGATGAATCAAAGACGTTCTTCCAGTTTTCGGAACGCTCGGCGAATTCCCGGTAAATATCGTCCTTGCCGAGTTTTTTGGCCATCTGCGCGATGCACCAGTCGTCGTAGGCGTACTCCAAAGTCTTGGAAACCGACGAGGAGTTTTTGTCTTCCGGCACGTAGCCGAGTCGCATGTAATACTCCAGCCCGTCGTAATATTTGGTCCGCGCGGTCTGAACCGAAGCGTCGAGCGCCTTTTCGGCGTCGATCCCCTCGATGTTGCCTTTAACGACGGCATCGGCGATGACCGAGACCGAATGATAACCGATCATACACCAGTTCTCGTTGGCGTAATGCGACCAGACGGGCAACATCCGATGGACGCTCTGATCGTAATGGGCGAGCATCGAATTGATCATATCGCGGTTGCGGCGCGGCTGGATGATGTTGAAAAACGGATGGAGGGCGCGGTAGGTGTCCCACAGCGAAAAGGTCGTGTAATTGGTAAACCCCTTCGCCTGATGAACGTTCTGATCCAACCCCTTGTAATTTCCATCCGCGTCCATATAAACGGTCGGCGACAAAAACGTGTGATAAAGCGCGGTGTAGAAATTGACCAGATCATCTTTGGTTTCGGCCTCGACGGCGATCTTGCCGAGTTCGCGGTTCCATTCGTCCTGACCGGCGCGTTTCACTTTTTCGAAATCCCAATCGGGGGTTTCCCGTTTGAGATTGGCGAGAGCGCCTTCGGTCGAAACGGGCGAAAGGGCGAATTTGACCTTTACCTTCTCGTCCTTTGCGGTTTGAAAATCGAAATAGGCGCGGATCTGTTTTCCGGCCATTTCGGGGAAATTCTTCGTCTGATCGAACTTCCGCCAGAATCCCCGGTAATGCTCCTCGCCGAAATTCTTAAAGCCGTAGCTCTTGAACGGCTTGGAGAATTCCATAGCGAAATAAACGGTCCGGGTCCGCGCCCAGCCGTTGGTCTGGCGGAAACCGACGACCGTGTGATCATCTTCGACGCGGACGAAGGTCCAGACGTTCTTGTCGTCGTAATTGTAGATGCCGTGCATCAGATCGAGGATGATGTGGGCGTCGTCCGTTTGGGGAAAAGTGTATTGATGAAGACCGACCCGCGCGGTCGTCGTCATTTCCGCCAGAATGCCGTCATCATCAAGTTTGACGCGGTAATAATTCGGTTCGGCCAATTCGTTCCGGTGCGAAAAACGCGACCGGAAACCGCTTTCCGGAGCGTCTTTTGTTCCCGGTTCGAGTTGCAACGGGCCGACCGTCGGCATGATCAGAAAATCGCCGAGATCGGAATGCCCGGTGCCGGAAAAATGGGTGTGCGAAAAACCGACGATCGTTGCGTCGTCGTACTGATAACCGGCGCAGTATTTGTAAGCGTCGGGGTTATATTTTCCGCCGATGTTGTGCGGTTGCTCGTCGGTGTCGGGCGAAAGCTGAACCGCCCCGAAAGGCACGGTCGCGCCGGGATAGGTGTGTCCCATCTTCTGCGTCCCGATCAACGGGTTGACATATTGTATGTAATTTTCGGTAGTCTGGGCCAAGGCGTTCAGTTGAAAAACGAATAAAGCAAAAAGGACTAAGATTTTCTTCATCTTGAAATTCGGATCTGTGTTTTCCCTCGATAAAAGCGAAACACTCGGTAGTTTTTTTTATTTTTGCCACAGAGGGCACGGAGTTCACAGAGAGATTTTTTTTATGAAAAGAAACGTCCTCGGTGTTCTCTGTGGCCTCTGTGGCAAAACACTCATTTTCTGTTTTCAAAAACCAACGTCAAAAGACGCGGGATCTGGGTTTTATCGTCATCATCGAACCATTCTTCGAGTTCTTTGAGGGCGAAACCGTTGTTTTTCCCGGCGGCGAAAAATTCCGAGACGTGATGGGTAAAGCATTCCAGCACGAACTCTCCGCCGGTTGCCGCTTCAAACCGCGCTTTACTGCCGCGATATTGTTTGAAAGGGTGGAGTTCGCCGATGTAAAAACGCCCGCCGGAGCGCAAAACCCGGTGCGCCTCGGCGAAAACGAAATCGATGTTTTCGATGTGTTCCAGAGCCAGCGAACAGACGATCAGATCGAAAGAATCTTCTCCGAAATCCCAAGTCTCGCGCAGATCCAGTTGCCGGAATTCGACCTGAGGCGCATTGATCTTGGCTTTTGCCCTGGCAAGCATCTCGGCCGAAAAATCCGCTCCCGTCAGGCGTTTGGCGAAGGTCTGCAAGAATTCGGTGTTTTTTCCCGTCCCGCAACCGATCTCAAGGATTTCCGGCGTATCATCGGATGAAACGCTTTCCCTCAAAGCCCGCTTTTCGAGATCGCGGGTTTTGTTCTCGACCGCATCGTAGGTGGCCGACCAGGCGTTGTATGCTTGTTGATTATCCATTTTTTTACCGTTTTTTTAAACCTGAAAGTCAGTTAAACTTCATAGGAGTAAATGGCCGCTTTTTCGAGCCCGCCTCCGGTCCGCCGGTAGAGTCCCTTGGCCGGTCGGTTGTCCGCTTCGGTGGCGACGAACATTTCCCGAATTTCTTTTTTCGCGCAGACCCTTTTCAGAAAAGCGATCAGTTCCCGGGCGATCCCTCTTCGTCGGAAAGATTCCGCAACGCCGATCTCGTAGAGAAACATCTCGGTCGCCTCGCGTTTGTATTTTCGAAGTTCATAAGCCGTCAAACCGCCGATGACCTCGCCGTTTTCGCTCGTGGCGACGACGACATGAAAATCGTCCCGGGCCAGCAGTTTTTCCAGATATTCGTCCGATGCTTGGGTCGGATTTTCCGCCCCTTCATCGAGTTGAAACAAACGGAACAGATGCTTGGCCGACCGGACATCGCCGGAGTCGAGTTTTTTGAAATGAAAAGCCATTTTTGGTTGTTCCGCAAAGAATTTATCACCACAAGGGCACAAAGAACACAAAGGGTTCTAAATATCTGTTATTGGCCTCAAGGGTGTTCTTTTAATTTTTGATTGTGGCTCAGAATTTACGAGGGGCAAAACCTTATCGGGCGAAGTCTGGATCAAAAAAAATTGTAAATTGTAAATTATTAACTATAAATTGTCTTGGAATATAGACTTATATCATTATCCAATGATAATTAATAATGAAAAATTTACAATTTATAATTGGTTTTCTCCGATCATCATAAATTCTGACACACCATCAAATTTTTAACTGTTTTGCCGAAAAAGATTCGACTCGATCAAATCAATCGGAAACATGATAAAACAAAAAAATCTTTGTGCCCTTTGTGCCTTCGTGGTGAACTTCTCTTCCCCGAGATCTTTAAAAAACCAGCGTCTGGATCGCGCGGGGAGGAATTTTCACTTCGGCCGCCTGCCCGTCCGTCCAGAGGAAATAAGCGATCTCCTTATCGCCCCGGTTCATCACCACGGTCGAGACTTTGCCGTCCGGATTGACGAAAGCGGTCGAAAGCAGAGCGCTCCGGCTCGGCGAAGCGGCGATCCTCCTTGCGCCGGTGCGGATGAATCGGGAGAAATGCCCGATGTAATAAAAGGAGTTGGTGTAGATCAATTCCCCTTTTTGGGTGTCGGCGTGAACCGGAGCGAAGCAGAAATTGCCGACGTGGTTCGGACCGCCTTTTTCGTCGAGCAGAATGTTCCAGTCGGTCCAGCCGACCGTTCCGCTGTTGAAATCGTTGATCATCGAAAAAGCGTAACGCTCGCCTAAGCTCCAGTCGCTCAGTTTGTCCGGGTTGAAAGAATCGGCACAGCCTTCGGTAAAGATCAGATGTTTGTCGGGGAAGGTCCGGCCCACCAGTTTGACGTTGTCGAACATCATCTCGCCGCCGCTCCAGGGTTCGTACCAGTGAAAACCGACGCCCCAGGCGTAGCGGGCGGCCTCGGGGTCGCTCAAAATGGTGTTGACCCGCTGATAGATGAGATCGCGGTTGTGGTCCCAAACGATGATCTTTTTATCGCCGAGGCCGGCCTTTTCCATGGTCGGCCCGAGATTTTTCTTGAGAAAATCCCGCTCGTCTTCGGCCGTGTAGATGCACGATTCCCACGTCTGCGTGGCCATCGGTTCGTTCTGAATGGTGACGCCCCAGACGGGAACGCCCTCTTTTTCGTAGGCCTCGATGAAACGGACGAAATAATCGGCCCACGGCTGATAAAATTCCGGTTTCAATTTTCCGCCCTTGAGCATGTTGCCGGTCGTTTTCATAAAGGCCGGCGGACTCCAGGGAGAGGCGAACATGGTCAGTTTTCCTCCGGCCGCCCGGATGGCTTTTTTGATGAACGGGAGGCGAAACTTCCGGTCGTGTTCGACGCTGAAGGATTTCAGTTCGCGGTCGCCCTCGTCAACGTAGGTGTAACTTCCGCTCGAAAAATCACAGCTGTGGATGTTGGTCCGGGCCAGACGATAGGCGTTGCCCTTGCCGGCGTCGAAATGAGCCGTCAAAAATTCCTCCTGCTTGTCTTCGGGCAGTTTGGCGAAGGTTTCGGCCGCCGAATCGGTCAGCGCCGCGCCGATCCCCAGAAAGGTCTGAAAGGTCCGCTCGGGTTCGACGAAAACGCAGATCTGCGATTCCAGAGGCTGGGCCATCGGTTTGAAATTGAGAGATTCGCTCCGGCTGATCCGCAGATCGGTGTTTTGGGCCGTCGTGTAAACGGCGATTTTGCGGTCGTCGGTTGAGACTTTTCCGCTTTTTTTCGCCAGAGGTTTTTCTGCTCCGGCGGCGATTTCTCCGGCCCCGGTCAAAAGCCCTGCGGCGGAAGAGATGATCAAAAAATCACGGCGGTTTAATTTCATAATTTTTCTCGCAAAGTTTTACGCCAGAGGCGCAAAAAGTTTTTTTCTAAATAGTTTTTGTTTTTTGACTTTGCGGACAATTATACCCAAAAAATCGGCGAGCGGAAACCTCAGGTCCCCGCTCGCCGATTTTGCCGCCCGATTCCGCTTCGGGAATTTATTTGGCCGCCAGCAAAGGCCGGTAGTTCTCCCTGTGAACGTAAGCCAGAAACAGGATCCCGATAAAAAGAGGGATCGCCACCGGCAGACCGTCCGGCAAAAGAAAGGCGTGAATCAAAAGGATGTTGACCGCGATCGGAAAGATGACCACCACGGCCAGCGGAACGAACCGACCCGAAACAAAAGCCAGACCGCACAGGAGTTCAAAAGTCTTGACGACCGGCAGAATATAACCGGAAGCGTTCAAGCCCTCGATAAAGGTTTTGGCCTTCCCGGTCATTTCGGGCTGCGGAAAAACATTTAAAAAAAAGGTGATCGATGCGAATAAAAACAATAAGCCGATCAAAGTACGAACGATTATGATTGCGATTTTCATAGTCTTTTTTCTGCTCCAATTAATAAATCGATCAATTCGGCCACAGAGGCCGCCGAGAATAAAATTTCCTTGGAAAAAATCTCTCCGCGCCCTCTTCGCCCTCCGTGGCCAAACCCAAAATCCGGTTTACGAAGCCCTGTTCTGATCGAAATTGACCATCCACTGAATGCCGAATTTGTCGGTCAGCATTCCGAAATACCCGCCCCAGAACATATCCGAAAGCGGCATTCCGACCTTTCCGCCTTCGGCCAGACCGCTGAAAAGTCTTTCGGCCTCATCTTTGCTTTCGGGACTGATGCAGACCGAGAAGTTGGTGCCGGGGCTGACCGTTTGCCCCATCGACTCCAGCGCGTCGGTCGCCATCAAAACGTTCCCTTCGCCGATCGGAAGGGCGACGTGAAGGACCTTTTCCTTATCGGCCTCCGTGATCTTCTTGTCTTCCGGCATTTCGTCGCATCCGGGCATCTCGCCGAACCGTTGAAACGCCGCAAATTCGCCGCCGAAAACGGATTTGTAAAAATTAAAAGCCTCTTCGGTGTTGCCGTTAAAATTTAAGTATGGATTGATTGCTGTCATTATTATCTTCTCCTGATTTGAATGTGAAAATGTGAAAATGTGAAAAAGTTTAAATGCTTTCTTACAAGCCCCTTATTACTGTGTAAATAAAAGAAACTGAAGTTTTGTTAAATTTGTGATGGGTGATAGGTGATGGGTGATGGGATAAAACTTAATTGTCTGATTATCCGGATCTGCTGTCTGATATTATCTGTTTAACTTTTCACCCATCACCTATCACCCATCACCTATCACCCATCACTAAACTGTAGTTTTTTTAATTTACACAGTACTTATTCGTTTCCCGGAAAGCATTTTCACTTTTTAACTTTTTCGCCTTTTAACTTTTCTTCGGCGCTTTGCCGAAGTCCATGTGGACCATATTCCAGCGATGCCCGTCCGGGTCGGTGAAAGCGAAACCGTACATCCAGCCCTGAATTTCGTCCGGTTCGCTGAAGATCGTGCCTCCGGCGTCGAAGACCTTTCGGGCCAAGTCGTCAACTTCTTCGCGGTTTCCGGCGTCAATCGAGATCAAAACCTCGGCCCCCGCCTTCGGATTCGAGACATCGCTTTTTGTAAATCCCCTGAAGGTGTCTTCGGCAAAAAGCAGAACCGGAATTTTCTTCTCGCCGACCAGCAGGCAAGCCGAATCGTCGCCCCCCGGATGATCTTCGTTTAACGGAAAACCGATCTTGCCGAAAAACTCCTTCGATCTATTGACATCCTTGACCGGCAGATTTATCCATAACTCCTTTGACATAATAATTTCTCCTGAAAATAAAATTTCCTCCTTGTTTGCTCTTTCTTCGCGAACCTAAGCCCTGACCAGCGTCCTAAAGCCGCCGTAGGCCATCCGGCGATAATCAAAGGGCTCGTTTCCAGCTTTCATCAGATCTTTTATTCTCCGATCGGCCATCACGGCGGCGTTGACCCGATCCCTCTCTTCTTTCGATCCGTAAACGATCCAGGCGAAGATCACCGTTTCATCTTCCGAAGCGCCCGACATCTTCTTAAAAGAGGTCATTTTTTCGTGATCCAGATCGTCCCCCAGACATTCGTAATATTCCAAAGCCCCGTGTTCCTTCCATATTTCCCCCGATTTTTCGGCTATTTCCCGGTATCTTTCGACGTTTCCTTCGGAAATCGGAATGACAAAACCATCGACATATCCTTTCATCATCTTCTCGCTCCTTTATTTTTTTATTTGTTTCATAGATAATACAAATTATCATATACACACTATAACATTGCAAGTTGATTTTCGAGCGGGGCGATAGCGTCAATCTTGCGGGGCGATCGCGCCAATCGGATAAGCTGAATTTTTTTTCAAAAATGGGCTCAATAAAGGCAGAAAGCAGTGGCCGTTGGAAAGCCTGTTCGGACAAACACTTTGACACGCTTCCCAACGGCCACTGCTTTCTGCCCATTTATCCAAAGTTAAACTGCTTTAAGGTGGAATGAACGGACACGGATCGGACGGATGCAACTGATAAAAAAACAGATAAATAATCTGTGAAAATGCGCCCGGTCCGTCAGATTCGCACATTCGGCCGGACAATTAACAATTAACAATTAACCATTTACCTATGAAACACGTTTCCATCCTGATTCCCGAATCCGCCGTTCTGGCCGCCGTTGATGACCCGCGCCACGTTTTTGCGATGGTCAATTCCTTTTTCGAAACCGATGGAAAGCCTCCGGTTTTCGACATCAAACTGGTCGGAATAAAAAAAGAGGTCAAACTCCACAACCGCTCGTTTACGGTTCACGCCGATCTGCTTTTGGATGAAGTCAAAAAAACCGATCTGATATTTATTCCGGCCTTTGATGGCCCGATGGAAAAGGCGCTCGAAGCGAACCGGGATTTTATCCCCTGGATCGTCCGCCAGCACCGCCGGGGGGCCGAGGTCGTCAGCCTCTGCGTCGGCGCCTTCCTGCTCGCCCGGACCGGGCTTTTGGACGGCCGGAAATGCTCGACCCACTGGCGCGCGGCCGATGATTTCCGCCGGATGTTCCCCGAAGTCGAACTTGTGACCGACAAGATCATCACCGAAGATCAGGGAATTTACACCAGCGGCGGCGCGACATCCTACTGGAATCTTTTGCTTTATCTGGTTGAAAAATACACCGACCGGGAAACCGCCATTCTCACTTCGAAGATCTTCGCCATCGACATCGACCGCCACAGCCAGTCGCAGTTCATTCTGTTCAAGGGACAAAATGAACATTCGGACGAAGAGGTGAAAAAAGCCCAGAAGATCATCGAGAACGGTTTTCAGGACAAACTGACGATCGACGAACTATCTTCGAAGGTCGCCCTCAGCCGCCGCAGTCTGGAGAGAAGATTCAAGAAAGCGACCAACAACACCGTCGCCGAATACATCCAGCGGGTGAAGATCGAGGCCGCCAAAAAAAGCTTCGAAACCAGCGGCAAAAACATCACCGAGGTGATGTTCGACGTCGGCTATTCGGACACCAAATCCTTTCGCGGGACCTTCAAAAAACTGACCGGGATGACGCCGTTCGATTACCGCAGTAAATACAATAAGAATTTTGGATTTTAGATTTCGGATTTTGGAGCCGCTTTCCGGTGGTTTTGTTTTTTGGTTTGAATCCGAATTCGTCTCCGGTGCGAAATGTTGGTCAATTGACGGAATTTTGTCGCGGTCGGTTGATTTTCAAAGGGAGGAGAATTTGGGAAATGAAATTGAATTATGAAAAAGAGATGCCGGAAAGCGGAACCGCTTTTGCCTTATTGATGGCCTTGATGAACGGTTTGGTCCTGACCATCGGCGCGGGTTTGTTCTGGCTGGTCCAAATCATTCTGACCCAGCCAGATCAGATCAGCCGTCTGGTTCACGGTTTTTTTCCCTATTGATTTTTTCCGAAGACGAAACGGGCGTTTTCCGCCGGGGTGAGAAAAAACCGCTCCTCATTCAGATCAACGCGTTCCATTCGATCTTGACGCCCGACATTTTGTGGTTTTCGATCCTCTCGCCGGGGCAAACGCTAAAACCGATCTTTTTGTAAAATCCGAGCGGCGAGATGTAGCGGTCGCCGTTCAGTTTGAGGCTGTTGCTGTGATCGATGACCCACCCGAAAAGGCGGCTTTCGGTCTCTTTGAGTTTGTCGATCAGACGGGTTCCGTAACCCTTTCCCTTGGTCCGCCCGTCGATGATGATGGCGAACCAACGTCCGCCATCGCGGTCAAAAGTGATCGCCCAGCCGATCAATTCGTCCGATTCTCCGAAAAGCAAAAAATGCCTTTTACGGGACAGACCGTTGAGGTACTCGTCAAATTCGGAATCTTTCCGGTGAGCCAGCGTCAGGGGATATTCGGCGTTCCACAATTCGACTATTCTGGCCTTTTGTCCGGCCGTCAACTCCGACTGTTCGATGATCCTCATATCGCTCTCCCCGCCCGAAAAAAAAATCCGGCATCAATCAGATTTTTTAATCCTCGCATATGAGAATCGTCCGCGCAAAGAAAATAAGGTTTTAAAGTTTAAAAGGGAAAAGGTTTAAAAGTTTAAAAGTTTTCTCTTCGCTCGGACTTTCACATTTTCACATTTTCACTTTTTCACTTTTTCACTTTTTCACTTTTTCTACTTTCCGGGCGCGATCAGAGCCACGGCGTTCAGCCACAGCGGCGAATCCATCAGCATGATCCGCAGAGGCTGGGATAGGATCATCAGGAAAAGCCCGACGGCAAAGGCTTTGTTGATCTTCCGTTGTTTGACCGAAACCCAGATAAAAACCCCGATGCCGATCAGATCCGGCCCTCCGAAGGCCCAGGGAATCTGAAACTGCGCGGGAATAAAAGGCATCCTCGAAAAAGCGAACGGCAGAAAATTGACCGCCGTCAGAAACATCAGCGCCTTATGTTCGGCCGGGCTTTTGCGATAGAAAATCGCCGCGGCGAAAAGGGCGACGAACATCATCAACGAGGTAAAGGGAAAGATCAAAAAACTGTGCGGACTCATCCCGTCGATCGGCGAGGCCCGGACGAGCAAGGAATCATAAGCCGTCATCAGTCCGACGATAACGACCGCCGCCGCCAGACCGATCCCGAGCGTCCCGAGCGTCATATGGAGTTTTATGTTTCGGGTCCGAATGAGGGCGATCTGCACCGAAAAGAACAAAACCCAGAGCGTCATCACCAACCCGTGAATGTGAACCAGAGCGTTGGCAAAAGGCGGGACGTCAAAAAAGGCGCTGAGATAGTAAGATCTGGCAAAACCGATGAGGATAAATACCGGAAACAAAAGGGCCGTCGCCCAAAACAGTTTCCGGTCCAAACCCTTTCTCAAAAAATTTGCGTTGATTGCCATAAAAAAATTTTCCTCCTGTCATAAAAGCGACGGACCGCGAAAAATCCGCTCATGGCCGCAGATCATTTGATTTTTTTTTCAAAAAACGGTTTCGCTCTCAATCGCTCCGGGCGGTGATGGCCGGCAAAAACACGGGTTGACGAATGATCTGTTCAACCTTTTGTCCGGTGACCGGGCGAAATCCCGTCCAGCGTCCGCGCTCGTTGCGGTTGATGAAAAATTCCCCCTCCCGGACGGCGATCGCCGCGAAGTTTCCCGGCCCGGTGTCGGCGGAGCCGCCGACGATCATCTCATCCCCGCCGATGGGCTGAAAATTGGTCCAACCGAGAACCGGATCGCGCGGCGGCGGAAATGGCTGGAACTGAATGGCCGTCCCCCAACTGCTGTACCACCTGAGGCCCTGCATCGTCAGCACATTCAAACGGGTCGGGCTGAAGGCGGTCAGAACCGGGGTTTCCAGCGCGACGCCGCCGATATTGCGGAAAGCGCGTGGCGGCGGACAACCGGGCGTCGTGCAGTTCCAGACGCCGGGCCCGATCCGCCGATGGTGGAGTTTGCGCGAATTGAGTTCGACGGCGACCAGATCCACCGTTCCGTCGCCCCAACTCGAAGCCGAAACCCCGGAAAATCTTTCATTGTCGATAAAAAATCCGTTTTCGACCGAAAGCCGGGGTTGCCAGGCGTTCCCCGCAAAACGCCAGCGGAAAAGAGTGTGATCGGAATCGACGGCGAGGAGTTCGATCTGCCCGGCGCCGACGTGGAGGAGGATCGGGGCCGAGATGACCTGATCGGCGACCACCGTCGGCTGACTCCAGACGCCGCCGCGAAAACGCCAGAAATAGATTTTCCTATCCGCGGACGAAGCCGCCAGATCGACGAAACCGTTGCCGTAAGCTGAAGCCGCCAGTCCGGTCAGAACGACGCCCGCCGGAACGTTCAGGGTTTGCGGGAAAGTCGTGCCGCCGCTGTAATGCCGGGTGTGTTCGGGTTTCCCGTTTTGGAGAATAGCGAAGGTGTCGAAGATTCCCGGCCCGGTCGAAATGATCACCGGATCGGTTACCGGAGAGCTCATCCGGACGGGAGAGGCCGCGCCGAGCGAATAGATCCGTTCGGTCTCGCCGATCCGCTGGGTGTGAACGGTCGAACCGAAACCGGCCCGGTTTCCGATATGAGCGGTCTGAAAACTTCCGTCAACCGCCTCCGCCGCCGGACGACCGAGGAACTGAGTCCTCCCTGCCGCCTCCCAACCGCGCCAGTGAACGGTTTTCCAGGGATTGGTCGGGCGACCGAAGCGGTCGCTCTCAAATTCATTGTGAAAATTAAGGTGAGCCAGATTGGCGTATTTCGGTCTGGCGCGGGCGATGACCTCGGTCTTGCCGCCCCGGGTCCCGGCCGCCGCGAATTCGGCGAAACGAGCGTCGGTGGTCGGCGTGTCGGCAAAAAGGAAGCCGTCGAGCAAGGTCCAGTTCTGCCAGCCCGGACTGATGGTTCGCCCGTCGATGGTAAAGGCCGAGAGAGCCCGGACGAAATGATTGTGATAGAGCCGGTCGTCGTTTCCGCGAACAAAGAGTTCCGGTTGCTGAAAAGAGGCAGCCGTCAGAACCGGCGCGGCGTTGGCGCTTCCAGGGATCTGCCGCTCATAATCGCGGAAAGAGATGCCGTTTGAAGAACCGCCCAACTGAAAATTGGCCGCGCCGATCTCCAGCGCCTGATGAAAGATCGCTCCGCCCGGTTTGACGTAAACGACATCGACCCGCTCCTCGCCGCTCGCGACGGCCGCCGGGGCGAATTCGCTCAGCACCGGCGCGTTGGAACTCGTTCGGAACTGCCACGATTTTCCCCAAACCCCCGTTTCCAGATCGAAACAGACGGCGAACAGTTGTTTTTGCGAATCGGCGAAAATGACCACGACCTTGTTGCCGACCGAAACCGCGACCGGATCGCGGATCGGCAAAACCGCCCCCGGAAAAGACCCGCCGCCGGCGTGAACCGGGGCCGACCAGAACCCGTTGACCCTCCGCAGATGCCAGAGGCGGCCGTCGCTTCCGGCGACGAAGATCTCGGCCTGCCCCGGCGCCGAAGCCGCCACGGCCGGTCTGCCCGAAAAATTCACACCGTTCGGCCGGATGAAATTCACATTTCCCCACTGATCGTCGCGCCAGTGCGAATAAAAGAGTTCGCCCGCCCCGTTGACCGCCGCCAGTTCCAGCTGGCCCCGGCCGGAATGAATCAGCGTCGGATCGTAAGTAAAAGGCGGCGGAGAAGCCCCCGGAACGGGAACGTTCCGGTAATCGCTCCAACCGCCGCCGCCCTTGCGGGCGTGATAGAGCCGTCCGTCCGTTCCGCGCGAAACGACGTGGATCTGCGGATGGGCGTCGTCGGGTCCGAGCCAGTCGGCCTTGCTCCGGTAAGCGGCCTTCAAACGGGGGGCCGTTTGAGCCGTGCCGGGCGTCAAATGCAGATCGGGCAAGGTGAAATGATCGTATTCCTGCAAAAACACCTCATCGACCGGCCGCGACAGATCGTGCGTCAGAACCTGCTCGACGCCCCGCTTGACCTTGGTCGGGACCGAAATGCCGGTCTCGGCGGCCTGAACCGAACCCAGAAGCCGGGGCAACATCTGAAAACGGACGCGCCCGGCGTTTGAATAGGGCGAATAAAGACGCGCTTCGCCGCTCAGGGCCAGATCCGGCAGAGTCACTTCGAGCGGATAAGTGCCGTTGATATTGGTAAAAAGATTGATCAGCCAGTTGACCGCCTTGACCTCGATCTCGCCGCTCAGGACGAGCCGGAGTCGCATTTCGTATTCGATCAGCTGTCGGTCGGGATTGAATTTGAACTTCGGGTTGGTCAGAAAAACGACCTCGACCGAATCGAGCCGCGTCAGACGAACCTTGTCAGCCGTCCCCCCGGCGTATAGATCGAGCTTTCCCCCGACCCATTTGCCGATCTGGGTTTCGAGTTCCCCGGCCAGACGATCGAGCGAAACGGCCTCCTCTCCGTTCTCGAGATCGGCCAGTTCGGTGCGGCGCATCTCGGAGAGCAGATTCGTGCTTTGCAGTTGAGGCGTGCCGCCCGGGTTGTTGAAATTAAGCTGGATGGAACGCCCCTGCAAATTGTCGAAATGCGTATTCAGAACGTATTCGGAGACGAAAATGCTCTCGTAGGCTCTGACCTCGTGTTCCGACAGGTAGAAATCGTCGTCGCAGGCCGTCATAGACAAAACCGCGACGACGAGTAAAAACAAATTCTTCAAACGGCTGAAATTCCGCATATCTTTTAATTGGCCTTGATCGTAAACTCGATGATCAGTTTTTCTCCGGCCGCCATCGGCTGATTGCCGGGCGCCCTCAGATCGGCATCGGCTCCCTCGTTGGTGTTGAATTCGATGAACCAGGTCAGTTTTTCGGTTTCGTTCTGCGGGATGAATTCGTAGGTCGGCGTGACGAACTTCGGATTGGTCTGCGCGGCGTTGTATCTTTCGGTGCAATTCTCGATATTGATCGAAACGCCCCCGGAAGCGCCGTAACAGCGGTGCGCCGCTTCGCCCGGATGACCGCTGACCGTCCCCAGAAAACCGGGCAGAAAAAGAAGCCTCGAAGGCTTGACCTCTTCGGCGTCGGCCGGAACCGAGCAGGCCTGACCGCCCGAGGGTTCGCCGCACACCCCCTTCAGCACGCGAACCTCCGCCACCTTCAGACGCGAACTGAAGTTGACTCCCCAGATGACGCTTCCGGGCGTGTTCCAGGCCCAGTAATTGGTTCCGTCAACGTTTCGGGCCGTCAGCTCAAAGGCGGCCGAACGGGTCATGCCCGGATCATCCTCGACGATCTGAATGGCCGCCTCACCGCCGAATTCGCCGGGATATGTTATTCCGTCAAATTTTCTGAGGCGATAGAAACCGCTCTCTTCGGGAACGAAAAATATCGGCATCAGGCTCGTCGGATTGTTCGTACAACTGGCGGCGATCTCGCTCACAAACCGGTAGCCCCGGATGGATTCGGGTTGTTCGGTCGGAACGAAACCCGGTTCCAGGACTATCTCCGGAATGCCGGGAAAAACGAAAAGCGAACCGCATTGCGAACCTCCGTTGATCGGCATCGGCGAGCAGAAATTGCAGATCTGACATTTGTCGGTCGAAATGTTGTCGGAAAAACCGCACATCTCTTTTTCCTTCTGCCAGTGGATCTCGAAGGTGTCCCATCTCGGCTCCAGCCCCTCGCCCCGGCGGAGCCAGTAATTGTGCGCCGGATGGATCGGAAAAGGCAGACCGACCGGTTCGAAGCGGGCGTTTTCCATCTCCAACTCTTTGAGCAGATAACCGTTCTCGACATAGGCCCCGATCCCGGCCGCTTTTTCGACCACACAGCCCGGCAAAAGCGGAATTCCGCCGCAGATCAGAATGAAGAAAACCGTTTTGAACAGCCTTCGGATTTTTTTCCCGGACGCCCTTTCCGGATCTTTTTCAAGTTTTTTCATACCACCTCGTTACGCCGAAACACCCCGGACGCCGAAGTGAATTTTTCCCCACTTTCGGCATCGCGGGAAAAGCCTATCGCAACGAAGATTCAAATGTCTTGACAAAACCCTGACCTTTTTCGGACAGTTGTCGGAAAGCGGGATAAATGCTGAAATGGTGGGGGTTGAGACTTGCCTGAAAGGAGCGGGGATCTAACGGTTTTTGATGCCCGCGTTTTTTCGCCGGGGCATCGGTCGACCGTTTTTTTCTGGGACCAAAGACTTTTGACACGCACCCGGACCGATCTCAACCGACGGTCCCGTGTCAGGTTTCTGATCGGGCCGCCTCGGAATGCGGAGACCCGAATCCATAAAAAAAAACTCGAATTCCGCACCGAAAAATGTTTCGGAATTCGAGCCTTTTGCCGGGGCAAGAGAATTTCACATTCTGCCTAAACCGTTACGAAAATCGTCTGGTTTTGGCGGTTGATCAAAAGCAAAGCCGGTTTTTCTCCCGATTTCGCCAGAGCGGCTTTCACCTCGTCGGGATTGCTGACGTTTTGGCGGTTGATCTGCAAGATCACGTCGCCTCGCCGCAGTCCCGCCTCTTCGGCTTTACTTCCGGCCCCAACCTCCGTGATGACCAAACCGCCCGAAACATCCTTCAATCCGAGTTGACTGGCGATCTCCGGCGTCAGAGATTGGAGGGTCACGCCGAGTTGGTTTCCGGTTTGAGAATCGGCTGAACCGCCGCCCGGATTTCCGCGATCGGCTCCCGTTTTCTCCAACGTAAATTCCGTCAGTTTGGCGTTGACGGATTGTTCTTTTCCGTCCCGCAGGATGGTCAAACTGATGTCCGATCCCGGAGCCGTGTTGGCGACGCGGTTGCGCAGTTCGTTCGAATCGCCGACCTTGACGCCGCCGACCGCCGTGATGACATCGCCCTGTTTGATCCCGGCTTTGTCCGCCGGACTGCCCGCACTAACCGAATTGACCAGAACGCCGTTTTCGTCCTTTAAGCCGAAGTTTTCGGCCAGATCCGAGGTAATGTCCTGAATACCGATGCCGAGCATGCCGCGATGCACCTTGCCGTTTTTGATAAGCTGATCCATCACGGTTTTCGCCATATTCGAAGGGATCGCAAACCCGATGCCGATGTTGCCGCCCGAGGGCGACAGGATCTGCGAGTTGATGCCGATCAGATCGCCGTTCAGATCAACTAAAGCGCCGCCCGAATTCCCCTGATTGATCGGGGCGTCGGTTTGAAGAAAGTCCTCAAAACTGCCGTCCGAAAGACCCGTTTGACGCCCCTTGGCGGAGATTATGCCGCTGGTTACGGTTTGCTGAAGCCCTAGCGGATTGCCGATGGCGAGAACCACATCGCCGACCCGCACCCGGTCGGAATCTCCGAGCCTTAAGGTCGGCAGATCCCTGGCTTCGATCTTTAAGACCGCCAGATCCGAAAGCGGATCGGTGCCGATGACCTTGGCATCGAAGGTTTTGCGATTCGAGAGTTCGACCTTGATCTTTTCGGCACCGGCGACAACGTGGTTATTGGTCAAAATCGTGCCGTCGGATGCGACGATCACGCCCGAACCCAAAGCGTGTTCGGTCCTCGGTTGCGGTTTTCCCTGAGGCAGACGGTCGCCGAAAAACTGACGGAACAGCGGGTTGTTGAAAAACGGCGAAGCATCCTGTTCGCTCGCCTGATTGACGATATCGGCCCGAATGGTAACGACCGCCGGGGACGCCTTTTCGACGATATCCGCAAAAGATGCGGCGGCCGTTCGCGGATTGACATTTAAATCGGCATTTTTGCCGTTATCAAGTAAACCGGAGTTCTGTTCGGTCGCTTTGAGAGTCTGACCGTTGGTGCGATGCGACAGGAAAGTCGTTGTGAACACCAGCATCAGACCGAAAACCAGCATCAGACCGCCGACAACCAAAAATCTTTTATTTTTCCGTATGATTCCTCCCTTTTGATTTTGTATGGTGTCTATATTTTTCATTATCTTTTCCCTCATTCTTCTGTAATTTAAAAACCAACCGGTTGCCTTCCGGCAACCGGTTGGTTCTCTGCTTCAAGGAGGACACCCATCCGAAGAGTTTCTCCTTTGGTGTTCCCGTCCTCCCCGAATGTGTCCAGCTGCTAACTTATTTTTCAAACCTTCCATTCCGCCAATAGAGGTTGGCAAAGTGCGTGCCAAAACTTAAACATCCTGAAGACCCCGTAAATTGCGGATTTTTTCTTAAAAGGCCGCCGGACAAACGGCCTTTCCGATGTGGCAAAAAAGCAACCCGGGCGTTTCCGCCACACAATAAAGTTTTTTTAAGAAGAATCCCTCCGGGCCGCCGACCGAAACAATCGCCCGATAGTTCGCACCGGATACGGGACTTTCAACCGTTAAAGTTCTGGAATCCGAGTTTTCGGATAAATGCGTTTTAACAATAAAACCTGAAGAATTCCCCAGGGGTTCTAAACGGACGGCAATTCAAAACCTCGGTGTTGGGAAACCGTCAAAAAATGAAATGAAAACAAATCTCTTAGATTTTGATTGCATCTGGTCAAAATCTATGTATAATGCTCACTACTTTTCCAAATAAAATACTTTCCGTTTCGGGCATTTCATTTTTATTGCTCTGTTTGGAAACCGTATTTTCTACCAGTGGTGAACATTCGGATCTTTGTTCGGGTGTGATTTTGTGCTTCACCCGCTTGGGAACAAAAAGATCCGATCATCAATTTATCCGTTACTGCAGTTTGTTAACAATTCAGGAAATGAGGAGGCAAAATAATGAGACGATTTGTTTTTCTTATCACAGTTGCGGCATTTTTTTTCAGCTGTCTGGTGATTTTCGACGTATCCGCTCAAAAGGGCGGAGGGGCTTTGCTCCCTCCGACGCTCGGGACATATTCGAATCAAACGATTTTTGAGGGCGACAATGCGACATATTCCCCCTCGGCCGCCCCGACCGGAGCGGCTCAGTTCACGGCCAGAACCTCGAACGAATTTCAAGGTCTTGTGGCTGTCGATCCGAACACCGGAGACGTCCGGGTAACCAACGCCGGTCCGGCCGGAACCTACACCATAGACCTAACGGCCACGGCCGCCGACACGACGACCTCAACCACCAGTTTTACGCTCACTGTGATAACCGAACAAGGTTGCGGTCCCTTTACCAGCGCCAATTTGACCGGAACATTTTCGGGCACGACCGGATCCGGAACTACGCCTCAATTCGGCTCAGTCGCCGATTTCAACAATGACGGCAATCAGGATTTCGCCGTCGGCGTTTTCACCGGCGATAAAGTCTCCGTTTTTATCGGTAATGGAGCGGGCGGATTTGCCGCCGCTTTAGATTTGCCCGCACCGACCGGTGCCAGCACTCAATTTACCGCCGTCGGTGATTTTAACGGAGACGGAAATGCCGATATCGCCGCCAGTAATGTCAATAATGCTTCCCTAAGCATCTGGCTCGGAAACGGCGACGGGACATTCGGCACACGGGCGGACAGAGCATCCAATGCCGTCCCCAGAAACCTGGTTGTCGGCGACTTTAACAATGACGGCAAACAGGATCTGGCCGTCATTTCAAGTTCGGCCACGGTCAACGGCATCGGGATCCATCTCGGAAACGGCGACGGGACGTTCGGAGCGGCGACGACCGTGGCCATCGGAGGAACCGGTTTTGCGCTGGTCGTCGGCGAATTTACCGGCGATACAAACGAAGACCTGTTCACCGGAGTCGGGACGAGCGGAAGGCTTCTGACCGGAGACGGGTCGGGCGGTTTCACCGTGACCACGGTCGGAACGTTCGCCAGCAACACCGAATGGGCCTCGACCGGAGACTTCAACGGCGACGACAAACTTGACATTGCCATAGATAACATCTCCGGGACCAACAATATGAACATCCTGCTGGGCGACGGCATGGGAGGCTTTGCCGATGCGTCGGGTTCACCCTTTACGATCGTCGGCACCGGGCTTTTCGGCAACGGCGTCGGAGATCTGGACGGCGACGGCAATCTCGATCTGTTCGCCTCAAATCTGACGGCCGGCAGCGTTACCGTCCTCAGAGGAGACGGAGCGGGCGGTTTCACTTCGGTCGGAACCCTGACCGGATTTACCGGACCGCGCGGACTCGGCATCACCGATCTCAATAACGACGGCCGGATGGATCTGGTCATCGTTGACCGGTCGGGTTCCGATGTCGAGACCCGTCTGGGCGGATGCGATGTTGATATAACGACTTCGAGTCTGCCGGACGGAAATCAGGGTTCGCCCTATATGGCATCGGTGGCGGCCAGCGGCGGAACGATGCCCTATACCTTCGGCGGATCGGGTCTGCCGGCCAATCTGATGGTCGATTCGGGCGGCAACATCACCGGAACGCCGATGGCTTCGGGAACCTTCTATCCCAAATTCACGGTCACCGACAGCACCCCGATCGTCTCACCGGGCGGTTTGACATCAAAAGGAATTGCGCCGGAAGTGGCGGTGAATTCTTTCCGGGTCATCCCGCTGACGATCAACGGAGCTCCGATGATGGTTTCGGTTTCGGGCCGTGTTACCAACACCCAGGGCGGCGGAGCGGCCGGGGCGGTCGTAACCATGACCGATTCCGGCATGAACGTCCGGGCGGCCCGCGTCAATCCGTTCGGATATTACAGATTCGACGGAGTCGATACCGGACAGACCTACACCTTCGCCGTGTCGTCCAAGTTGTTCACATACACGCCGCAGATGGTCATGGTCAGCGGGGAGATCACAAACCTGAACTTTACGCCCGCACCGTAAAGCCGATAAAAAGAGGGCCGGAAATTTCCGGTCCTCTTTCGATTTTGGATTTTGGATTTCGGATTTCGGATTGTCGACCCATCAGAACTCCGGGCGATCAGGCGAAATTAAACTTTGCCGTCAATCTTTATTTGCTCCGGCATTCGACCGGATATTATCTGGCCAACCACAGCTTTGATACCAGACTCATTCAGGATTATCTCGACCACAAAAACATCGCCCACACAGTTCGCTACACCCGGACGGCCGCCAGTCGGTTTGAAAACCTTTGGCGGTAGAACAACCTAATTCCCCTAATATGTAATTTGTAAATGTTAGATAAAGTCGAGCTAAGCCCTTCAATTAATCTTTCTTCCTAGGTTCTTTAATTTCTCCAAAACAAGGGTAAAACAGTTTTGATAATTTATCCTTGCATCTATCTTTATAAAAATCTCCATGACAAAGCGCCACGTTGAAATCTCTGTTATCCCGGAAAAGAAAGGTATAGATTAAATTTCCATCTACATAAAAATCTAATTTTCCTTCTTTGAACTGCCCGATTCCAACGGCAGTAATCACTTTTTCCGGTGATCGTGAAAAATTTGTTCCTTCATAAAACTTTGTCAGATATACTTTGGCATTATGCAAGCGTCTTTCGGCTATATTTTCTTTGGTTTCATTTTCACCTTTATAGGCAATAACAATGATCGTTTTGTCAGAGGGAACATGTTGAGCAATTCCAGAAAAAGAAGCCGCAGTAAATTCACACAAGGAGGTTTGTCTTGAATCAACAATCACCGTTTGTGAATAAGTTGTTTTTGATAAAATAAAGAAAATAAACAAAAAACCAAGACAACTTAATCCAATATTTTTACCCATATCATCATTCCTTGGCGATAAGGCAGAAAGTTCCCTTACCCGGGCAGTTTTCGATGTTTTTTGACCACTTTGTGGACTCATCTATCGTTCGTGAAATTTATTCGGGCAGCTAATTCTCATTTACGCTTTTTAAACAAATCAACGCTTTTTATATCAGACTTTCCTTTTATTGGAGTATAGTTAAAAAATTCATTTGAATCATTTCTAATATAAACAGCCCAAGGATAATGATCTCCTGTTGAATCTTCGTTTTCAGAAGTGAACCCTTGATCCATTTCCTCAGGTGTTGGGGTCTGTTCTAAATTAGTGTAAACAGAAACATCTAAAAACTCCGGCTCAGGATAACGCTTTGAAAGCATATAAAATAACCTAACCAAATTGTTTTCAGAAAAAGCCTTTTCATCAATCAACACACCTATATTTCTTGAATTCAATTTTGGATCATCAAATTCTTGAATCAGGTTACTAAAAATCACATACCTAAAAGAACGCTCTGATTTGTTTTTCAACCTTTCAGTATTTGTTGGAACCGTATAAAAATCAGAAAAAACTTGAGTAATAGCGCTTTTGCCCCCAACTTTCATAAAAAAAGTTTGAGCGTGCTTTTTCCCTGCATCCACCGAAGAATCAAATGATTCATACTCAATAGCCATTTCTGGCACTAATGCAAACCAATCACCGCTTTGTAGAGTAAGTTTATCAATTCCCAAAGGATTATCAGAAAGACTTTGAAGTCCGGTAAACCATACAAGACCTCTTCCGGATTCTTTTATAATATGCCCATAAGGACTTGTAGATTTTTTTCCAAATGTATAAAAGAATACCGTTGTCCGTCCCGTATTTGACAAACGCATTTTTACGGAAACATCAATGCCTATATTATCTGACTGTTTTCTAATTTGTTCTTCGGGACCCATTAACGTTGCTGATAAGACTTCAAAAATAACCTGCGTATCTTTGTAGCTTTTTACTTCTTGACCTTTTATTGACAAAACCGAAACTGTCAGGAGTCCAATTATAAACAAGCTACGGAACGTTTCCATTCGCACCATCTGAAATTTCCTCCAAATGATTTTTATAAAGTGTTGGGCTTTGATACCAGTTTTTGAACTTAAAAAAACCTCTAATTGTCTTCGAAATGCCACCGATTCAGCATGTCTCGGCTGGGCAGTTGGATGACGTTGTTCGTGTGAAATTGCTGACGACCCATATTTCCGATTTTCCGATGACGTTTGAGAATTCGAAAAAAATTCAACGCTCGAAAAAATCATCGGGCAGTTCTTCGCCGTAAGTGCGGAAATAGAGTTGTTTTTTTATTTCTTCCTCTGGCAGATCTTTTGGCAATGAATTCAATATCATTTCACGGTTTGCCACAAACATTTTATTAGCAATCTCAATCCGCTCATTCGGCGTTTTTTTCATCGCCAATTCATTTTGCAAACGTGCAATCACTGGCGAAACTTCTTCGCCATCTGCGCCATAAACCAAACACGCAATAATGTCGTCTTTTGTCAGATAAGGAAATTCATTCAAAATTTCATCTTCGGTCATTCCCGAAGCAAGATACTCCAAAACGTCATAAACCGTCATCCGCATTCCGCGAATACAAGGTTTTCCGCCACCTTTGTTCGGCTCGATGGTGATTATTTCCTTATAATTCATATCGGAAATTTTAGCACAAAAGAAACCTATTCGATATTAAAATACCGCGCCTCCGGATGGTGTAAAATGATCGCCGAAGTGGATTGTTCGGGGTCGAGCATGAATTCATCGGTCAGCGCGACATCGATTCTTTCGGGCTGTAGGAGTTCGAAAAGTTTGGTCTGATCCTCCAGACGCGGGCAGGCCGGGTAGCCGAAGCTGTAACGCGAGCCCTGATAGCCCTGTTTGAAGAGTTTGACCATTTCGGGTGCATCGTTATCAGCGATCCCGAGTTCTTCGCGGATGCGTTTGTGCCACATCTCGGCCAGAGCCTCGGCCGATTCGACCGAAAGGCCGTGGAACAGCAGATAATCGGTGTAATTGTCCGATTTGAAAAGGCGGGCCGAATGTTCCGAAGCCTTCCGGCCCATCGTCACCAGATGAAAAGCGACCGTGTCGATCCGATTCGATTCTTTTGAAGCGAAATAATCGGCCAGACACAGATTTTTGCCTCCTCTTTGTTCCAAAGGCTGACGCGGGAAGGTGAAACGGAGTCTTTCCGTCCGCTGGTCGTCTTCATAGATGATCAGATCGTTGCCCTCCGATTGACACGGGAAATAGCCGTAAACCAATTTGGCTTCGAGAAGTTGGGAGCGGATCGCCTCGGCTTTGATCGCGGCGAATTTCGGATGGACGGTCTCTTCGAGGATCGCCCGATATTCTTCGGGCGATTTGCGTCCCTGTTTGTATTGCCATTGACCTTTGAAAAGCGCCGTTTCGTTGATGAAGGCGAAGACCTTGGTCAGATCCCTGATCTCGACCACTTTGGAGCCGTAAAAAGGCGCGGTCGGGATCGGAACGTCCGTTGAAACATCGGAGCGCGTCGTGTGGGTCGCATCGCCGGTTTGTCTGGCGGAAACGCGGGCCGCTTTTTTGCCGAGTTTGGCGTCTTCGCCGACCAGATCTTCTTCATCCGTTACGGTTTCGATCGCCTCGGTTCCCTCGCGGCCTTCGGCGTTCTCGGCAGGCGGGACGCTTGCGCTCTCAGGGACGCCCGCGCTTCCGGGATTTCCGTTTCCGGCGGTTGCGGTTTTGGATTTCCCGGCATCATCCTCCTTTTTGGTCAGGAGGTCCATCGCGTTCAGCCCGTCAAAAGCATCCCGCGCATAAAAGAGTTTCCCCTCGAAAAGCGGGATCAGATCGTTATCGACATATTTGCGATTTAAGGCCGCGCCGCCGAGGATGACCGGGGTCGTCAGACCGCGTTCGTTCATAATTTCGAGATTGTCGCGCATGACCAGCGTCGATTTGACCAGCAGGCCGCTCATCCCGATGGCGTCGGCGTTGTGGATCTCGCTCGCCTCCAAAATGGCATCGACGTGCTGTTTGATGCCGAGATTGACGACCTTATAGCCGTTGTTGGTGAGGATGATGTCGACCAGATTCTTGCCGATGTCGTGAACGTCGCCCTTGACCGTCGCCAGAACCATCGTCCCCTTTTCGACGCCCTCGACCCGATCCATGAACGGTTCGAGAAATTTGACGGCCGTTTTCATCGCTTCGGCCGATTGGAGAACAAAGGGAAGCTGCATCTGACCGGAACCGAACAGATCGCCGACCGTTTTCATCCCGTCGAGCAGAATGGTGTTGATGATCTCCAGCGCCGGGTAATCTTCGAGCGCTTTTTTGAGATTGTCTTCGAGGCCGATCTTCTCGCCGTCGATGATGTGGCGTTTGAGGCGTTCTTCGACCGGCAGATCGGAGATGTCGGCCTTCATCGACCGGGTGGTTTTGCCCTCAAAAAGCGTCGTAAATTCGGTCAGCGGATCGTAAACGCAGACCTCGCCCTCGAATTCCCTCTGGTCGTAGATCAGTTCGCGGGCGACCTCGATCTCGTGTTCGCTGAAGCGGTTCAGGGGCAGGATCTTGGAAGCGTTGACGATGGCCGAATTCATCCCGGCCTCGACCGCGTCGTTGAGGAATACCGAATTAAGGACGACGCGGGCCGCCGGGCTGAGACCGAAAGAGATGTTGGAAACGCCCAGGATGATGTTGGCTTCGGGCATCTCTTCGGAAATCCGGGCGATGGCCTTGATGGTCTCGTCGGCGTTTCGGCGGTCTTCTTCGATCCCGGTCGAGATCGGCAATGCCAGCGGGTCGAAGAAAATATCGTGCGCCGGAATTCCGTAGCCGGTCGCGTCCCCGTAGGCGCGGCGGGCGATCCCGACCTTTTTCTCCTTACTTCGCGCCATTCCCTCTTCGTCGATGAGACCGATGACGACTCCGGCCCCGTATTTTTTGGCCAGTTCGAGAACCTTGAAAAACCTCGGCTCGCCGTCCTCGTAATTGGTCGAGTTCAAAAGACATTTGCCGCCGGCGTGTTCCAGACCGGCCTCCATCTTCTCCCACTCGGTCGAATCGAGCATCAAAGGGATCTTGACGTTCGTCACCAGCCGCGAAACCAGTTCGTGCATATCGGCGACGCCGTCGCGACCGACGAAATCGACGTTGACGTCGAGGATATGAGCGCCCTCGCGTTCCTGTTCTTTGGCCAGAGAGACCAGCCCGTCCCAGTCCTCGGCTTCCAAAAGGCGGCGCATTTTGCGCGACCCCGAAGCGTTGACCCGTTCGCCGACGATCAGAAACGAGGCGTCCTGCCGGTAAGGCTGGCGGAAATAGATCGAAGAAGCCGAGGGCGCGAGGCTCGCCGTCCGCTCTCTGGGCGCGAGGCGGCCGATCTCGCCGACCAAAAGCCGGAGATGTTCGGGCGTCGTCCCGCAGCAACCGCCGACGATGTTGACGCCGAAATCGCGGGCGAAATGAACAACCTGAGCCGTAAACGATTCGGGCGTTTCGTCGTAATGCTGTTGGCCGTCCTTGACCTCCGGCAGTCCGGCGTTGGGCAGAACCGAAACCGGCATCGAAGCGTGTTCGCACAGGTATTTCAGGGATTCGGTCATCTGTTTCGGCCCGGTCCCGCAGTTCATCCCGATGACGTCGATCGGGAAAGGTTCGAGCGCCGTCAGGGCCGCGCCGATCTCGGTCCCGTTGAGCATCGTCCCGAAAGTCTCGATCGTGACCTGCGCGATGACCGGAATTTTCAGATGATTCTTCTCGAAAAATTCAAAGATCGCCATCAAAGCCGCCTTGGTCTGCAAAAGGTCCTGACAGGTTTCGACGATCAAAAGATCCGATCCGCCGTCCACCAGACCGTGAACCTGATCGCGATAGGCTTTTTTCAGATCAACAAAAGAGATATGCCCGAGCGTCGGCAGTTTCGTGCCCGGCCCGATCGAACCGGCGACAAAACGCGGTTGCGCTTTGGTCGAATAATCCCCGGCAATTCGTTTGGCCATCTCGGCCGCCCGCCGGTTGACGTCGTAGGTTTTCTCGGCGATCCCGAACTCGGCCAGCACGACCTCGCTCCCGCCGAAACTGTTGGTTTCGATGACGTCGCACCCGGCATCAAGAAACGCCGTATGAACCAATTCTATCGCCTCGGGTTTGGTGTAAAGCAGATTCTCCGAACAGTTCTCAAATTCGGGCCCGCCCCAATCTTCGATCGATAAATTCTGCCCCTGCAAACTGCTCCCCATCGCCCCGTCGAAAACGACGATCTTTTCTTTTAATAAATCGAGAAAATTCTTCATATTTACAATTTCCGAACGCAAAACAAATCCGCATTCCGCAATCCCAAATCCCAAATCGAAAAAACTCTGCGCCAAACAGGCAACAGAGTTTTTTAATAAAATATATTGTCTCAAACTCAAGCTGTTTAGCGGTTTATTTTTCGTGGTCGCAAGTCGCTATAACTCACCACGTTTGAAATTAGAAGTTTAGCGAAAACTTTACGGATTGTCGAGTTGTAAAGTCTTCTGGGAGCGCAGGCATCCTGCCTGCATGAGTGCGAAGCACGAATAAAAAGTTTCCTGATCAAAAAATCAGATGAATACCCTTAATTCATTTGCCTGTCGGCAAATGGACAGGCAGGATGATACGCGCTCCCAACCAGCGACCATTAAAAACCCCTTAAACTCCCGATCACGGCCCGGTAGCTCTTTCTGGAGCGAATTTCGTATTTGTCTTCCAACTCCTTGTTCGTAAACCGGACCTCGACCTTTCTCTCCCGCCCGTCGTAAGCCTGATTTTCGGGGCGATAGGTGATGATGTATTGCCCGCTCAACTCCTTCGAAATCCTCGTAAATGCCCGCTCCAACTCCAGCATGTCTCCCGTGAAAAACGCCTGTCCTCCCGTCTCCTCGCACAACCTCGTCAAATACTTGTCTCCCTTGTCCTTGACCGTTCCCGCTTCCACTCCCGGAACGGTCCCCAGAAACCCAGCTTTCGTCGAAATCGCAAATACGGTCGTCTCCGTCCTCTGAGCGATGTCGATCGCATCATCCAGATCCGCCCGGCTGAACGTGTCGTCTCCGTCCGTGATGATGACGATCACACGTCGTCCGGGTGCGCTTCTCAACTTCTCATCGGAAAACTGCCAGACAGCATCGTAGAGCGAGGTCTGAGAGCCCGGTTTATCGACATCATCGACGGCTTTATCCAGCAGATCGAGTTTGTCGGTAAAATCCTGTCTCAAAGTAACCTGATGATCGAAGGTCATAAAGGCGGCCTTGTCTTTGCGAAGCCGGGTGACGGTGTAGATAAAGTTCTTGGCGGCTTCTTTTGAGAATTTCATCTTACCGGCGGTCGAAGGCGAGGTGTCCATCAGAACGCCGACGTAAACGGGAGGATTGGTTTTCTCGTCGGTGAAAAAAGTAACTTCCTGCTGAACGCCGTCTTCGAAAACGGCGAAATCGCCTCGGTTTAAACCCGTCACGAGTTTTTTCCTCTCGGTAACAGTCACGGGAAGTTTGACCTCGAAGATATTGACCGCGCCTTCATCATTGATCTGAGCGGTTTCGACGTAAAAATTCCGATCGACCTCAAAGGTCTTAATAACTTCGGAGAAATCGTAGGTCTGCATCTTTTCGGTCGGTTTTAACGCGATCTCTTTTCCGTTGATGTGAACGCGGATCGGCATGGCGAAGCCTTCGACCACATTGTCGTATCGGTAACTGAGGATCTTGCCGTCGGTTTTGTACTGGAGAACGGGAATTTTCGTCGTCCGCAGATATTGGTCGAAAACCTTGCCGAGGTCGATCCCGGCCTGTTTCGAGATGTAATTTTCGACCTGTCCGGTCGTAACGGTCTGATGCCGGAATTCCTTGTTCAGCCCGCGCAGGATCGAACGCCATTTTTCGTCGTCGCCGATGACGTGGCGGATCGTGTGAAGGAGATTCCCGCCCTTGGAATACATATCGCCCGAGCCTTCGCGGTTGGTTCCGTAAGTCCCGATGACGGGACGGTCGTTGCGGATGTTGCGGCGGCTTCCGATGACGTAATCCTCGGCGTCTTTTTTGCCGAACCAGTATTCGACGAAAAGATTCTCCGAATAATTGGTAAATCCCTCGTGGATCCACATATCGGCGGCGTCCTTCATCGAGATGTTGTTGCCGAACCATTCGTGCCCCGATTCGTGAACGATGATGAAATCGAATTTATAGCCGATCCCGGTAAAACTGACGTCGCGCCCGCGATAGCCGTTGCGGAACCAGTTGCCGTAGGTGACCGAACTCTGATGCTCCATTCCGGCGTAGGAAACGGCGACGAGTTTGTAACCGTCCTCGTAAAAAGGATACGGGCCGAACCAGTGTTCAAAGGCTTCGAGCATCCGCGGAACCTCTTTGAACTGCCTCATGGCCGCCTCTTTCTGATGCGCCAGCACCCAGTAATTGACGTCGAGATCGCCCCGCTCCCCTTTATAGACCTCGGAAAAATTGACGTAATTTCCGATGTTGGCGTTGACGCCGTAATTGTTGATCGGATTGACGACTTCCCAGCGGTAGGTCTTGGTTTTTTCGGCCTTGTTCTCGTCGATTCCCTTGAGCCGGCCGTTGGAGACGGCGACCAGATTTTCCGGGACCGTGATGTCGATCTGCATCCCGCGATCCGGTTCGTCGTAACCGATGTCCTTGTTCGGCCACCAGATGCTCGCCCCGATGCCCTGACAGGTCGTCTGGATGAAATGGTTCCCGAGATCGTCCCGCCCCCAGGTGATCCCGCCGCTCCAGGGCGGATTTCGGCTTTCGACCGGGCGGCCCTCGTAAAAAATCTGGATCTTGTCTTCCCTTCCCGCCGGGATCTCGTTTTCAAAAAACACCCAGTAGACGTTGCCCTCGCGCTCGAATTTCAGATCCTCTCCGGCGTGCGTGATCTTCGTTATCCCCAGCGGCGGCTGAAGATCGATCTGCATCTTCCGGCCCGGTTTGAGGGTTTTAAAGACGATCTCGTTGGATCCCTTGATGGTTCTCGCATCGGGAAAAAATTCGACCGCCAGATGATAATGCAAAACGTCCCACCATTCGCGCTCGGGCGTTACCGATCCGCGAAGAATCTCCTGACGACTCGGCGGGTCAGTCTGGGCCAAAAGCGGCCGAACGGATAGTTGCCAGGCAAAAATCAACGCCAACACCGTTACAAAAAAGAAGATTGATCTACGCATATCTTTAAATTAGGATGCGGATTCCGGCGGATCGAACGAATTTCTCACCGACTCTGTAAATAAACCATCCGTCTTTATCCGCCTTCATCCGTTTTAATCCGTGTCCTGTTTTTTCACTTTTTATTAAGATTACAACTCTTCAAAAAAACCGCAAGCGGAACGGCTCAGGGCACGTAGGCCGAAGCGACCGGAATGTCTCCGCCAGAGCCGAAAGGCGCGGAGAAAAACGAATCGTTCGAACTTCGGGTCACATACCAATTTCCGTCGGACGGGCGAAAGATGGCTATATCCTCCTTGCCGTCGCCGTCGTAATCGGCCGCCACCGGGATGTCCTGGCTGAGGCCCCACTGATAAACGAACAGCGAGTTGCCGCTGCCGCTCTGCAAACGATACCAGAGTCCCTCGGACGGACGATAAACGGAGATGTCATCGTAGCCGTCGCCGTCGTAATCGGCCGGAACGGGCCGGTCGGTTTCAACTCCGAATTGCAAACCGTTAACCCCTTTTGAAGAACCGACATAAAGCCAGACCCCGCTCAACGGACGATAAATTCCGATGTCCATAATGCCGTCGCCGTCGTAATCGGCCGGAACGGGCCGGTCGGAATCGGAACCCAGAATGTTGGTTCGCAACCCGTTGGTCGAACTGAGGATCATATACCAGACGCCGCTCGACGGGCGGTAAACGGCGACGTCGGTCTTATCGTCGCCGTCATAATCGGCCTGAACCGGCACGTCCGTATCGACTCCCCAGTAGAGCGAGCGAACGGCACTCGTTCCGCTGTCCTGAATGTACCAAACGCCCTCCGACGGGCGATAAACCGCCAGATCGGTTTTTCCGTCGCCGTCGTAATCGCCGGGAACCGGAATATCCCCGTTCGTTCCGAAATGTCGCATCGAGATCGCGCCGTCCGAACTTTGGGCCACGTACCAAACGCCCTCCGACGGCCGGAACACCGCCAGATCGGATTTCCCGTCGCCGTCAAAATCGCTTTTGACCTTGCGGATCGAAGTGTTGACCTTGGCGACAAAAGCGTCGGCCCCGCCGCCGAGCGAGCGCTGGAACGCCCCGCCGGTGGTAAAAAAGGAGACGGTTGCGCGGCCGGTAACGTAAACGTTGTTGGCGTTGTCGGCGGCGATCCCGAAACCGTAATCGTTCCCGCCTCCGCCGATCAGGGTCGAGAAGATCAAAGCCCCGTCGCGGTTGAACTTTGAAATGAAAACATCGTCAAGCCCGCGCGGCGAACGAACCGCCCGTTTGGCCGGAAAGTCGCCCGAATTGGAACGCCCCGTCACGTAACAATTGCCGGCCTCGTCGGTGGTAATTCCCGAACCTCTCTCCAGATTATGCCCCCCGAGAAAAGTCGAGTAAACCAGAGCCGAGCCGTCCGGATTCAATTTGGTGACAAAAGAATCGACGTCCCTCAGTTCGGTCAAAACCGCGTTCTTCAACGGATAATTGGCCGAACGGGTAAAACCCGTCACATACGCGTTGCCGTTGGTGTCAACCGCCAGAGCGTCGGCGCTGTCGATCAGATTCCCGCCGATAAAGGTCGAATAGACCAGACTGCCGCCGGTAGGACTTATTTTGGTTATCACCACCTCATCCGAACCGTTGCTCTCAACCTGATAAGCGTTCGGCGTCGTCGGATAGTCAAACGAACTGCTGACGCCCGCAACGTAAAGATTCCCGGCGGAATCGAGCGCGCCCGAAGAGAAATTCATATTGTCGGACGCCGATCCTCCGAGATAGGTCGAAAAGATCAAACTGTTGGTGGCGATGTTCAATTTGCCGGCGAAGAAATCTCCGTTGCCCGCGTTGTTCGGCTGGAGTGGATTGGCCGTCGGGAGATTCGAAGAATTGGTGCTTCCCGCAAATGCGACCACATCGCTCCCTTCGTTCCGGCTGAAGGTGCAGGATTCGTTCGAGGTCCCGCCGAAATAGGTCGAGTAATTCAAAGAACCGTTAGCGTCGAACCGGGCGATAAAACCGTCGGTGCTTCCGGCGTTCGAAGGCTGAAAAGGCGTCATTGTGGGAAAATCGGTCGACATCGTGAACCCCGAAACGAACACCTGATTGGCAGGTCCGACCGACAAACTCGAAACCCGGTCCTCACCGGTTCCGCCGAAATAGGTCGAATAAATAAGCGCCGAACCGGTCGGATTGAACTTTGTGATAAAACCGTCGAAATTTCCGCTGGTGGTCGGCTGATGCGGGTTTTGAACGGGAAAATCCCCGGAAGGGGTTTCACCCGCCAGATAAATATTTCCGTCCGAATCCACTTTGATCGAAAACCCCGCTTCGATGTTGAAAAAATCGTCGCCCGAGCTTCCGCCCAAAAGAGTGGAAAAAACGATCACCGGATCGATCACGACCGGCCGGCTTTTGTCGTAATCGCCGAGACGGAACGCGACCTCGTTGGCGGATTTCGATCCCTTTTTTCCGATCACATAAGCGCTTCGAATCTCTTTTCTGACGCCGTCGATCTCCTGATAGGTAAACGGTGCGTGCTGGCGGACGGTGTGACTGCCGACTCTCAGGAGCAGGTCGCCGTTTTTATCCATCTCGATTTTTTCGGCGTTCTCGAAGTTCAGTTTGATGATCCCGGGATCGACGTTGGGCGCAACGACAAAATCATATTCGAGCCGCCTCCGGTCGCCGTAATAGATGAGATCGACGCCGTCATAGACATCGGCGTATCTGACCTTCGCGTAGGTCGGCACCCCGGTGCGCCATTTGTCGGGATCACTGCCGGTGAAATAATTGGTCTTTCCCGGCAGTTGGTCGAGGCCTTCGACGGAGGAATCCTGATTTGCCCGTCCGGCCAGCCTCATTTTCAGAACGTCGGCCTTTTTGCCCCCATCGTTCGGCAAAACCAGCCGGGCCTCGTTCTGTTTCAAGAAAAGAGCGTGCCGGCCGTCTCTGGAAATAAAGCGGAGGTCCGATGCCGGGTCTTCATTTTTTTCAAAATGGAGAGGGATTTTGCCGAAATTTTCGCTGATGGCTTTTTTGGCTTCGATGCTGAGATCTTTTTTCGTCGGCAATTGCCGGGCGGTCTGCCTCTCCGATCCGGCCGGATCGCGCAAAACCATAAGAGAACCGAAAACAATCACGGGAAAAATAAGGAAAGCGAGAGACCATTTTTTTAACTTCATTATCTGAACTCCTTGTTGTTCGAAAAGATTTTTCCGGTTTTTTCGGACCGGAGCGAGATTTTTCCTGCCGACCCGTCATAAAAAAAACGTCGGTCAACCCGATTTGCGGGGATCTTTCCGGGCTTTTTCACCCAAATGGGGCGGCCAGGGTCTTGACCGATCCGAATCATCCGCACAGAGCCGCCGGAGCGGGCATCCCGAGAGCGCGACATAAGTTTGGTAAATTCTCTTTGAGAGATTGATTTTGGCCGTTAAAATTATGTGAAAACGCAATTTACGAATTTATTCTGGAAACGGTTGATGCTTCAATTTATAAATTATTTACCCCGAAATGACAAGATTTATTTGCCATCTTGACGGAAAAAACACCGTCGTTTTTTTTGATCGCCGTTTTTTGGCCGGTCGCTTCCGAAGTCGTCCGGCGAAAAAACTCATTCAAGCGGGAAGATTTTTTCAAAGCCAAAAAACCGAAGGTTCAAGGTTCCGCTTTCCGGAGCCTTGAACCTTCGGGAGTCTTTTCGCCAAGAACATTTCCCCTCAGACGGCAGATCTACTCGGGACAGTCGCCGCCGTTTTCCACCCATTCGTGGATGTTCTTCATAAACTCTTCGTAGCTTAAAGGCGGGGTCGTCCGGCCGTTGCCGGGCTTCCAGCCCCAGTGGACGAGCGGGTCTTTTTCGAGGTGTTCGATCGCTTCTTCCAGCGTTTTGCGGCCGCCGTTCATTTTCGGATCTTTTAGTTGCCGGCAAAGCTGACCGGCGGTCAGCCCCTGAAAGACCATCTTCATATCGGCGGGCGGCATATGCCAGCCGGTCGAAACTCCCGGCGGCATATGATCGCCTTCGAGATTTTCCGACTGGTGACAGGTCGCGCATTTCATCCCGTACTTGCCCTTGCCGTCCGCGCCGCGCGTAACTCCCTGGGCGTGCAAAGCCATCTCGTCGCCCTGAGTCGGCACGTCGCCGGCCGGATGGCAGTTGGCGCAGCGGGGCGAGGCGAAGACCTTGAAGGCTTCCGAAAAGGCGGCTTTGGCCAGTTCCGGGTTCGGCTCCCGCTCGGCGGCGGCTCGAACCGCTTGATCGTCGCCCGCCGGTGAATTTTTGCCCGACCAGGCGAAACCGGCGAAGAGAAGACACATCGCGCCGATCAGAAACAACTTAACTCCGGTTCGATTGGATAAATTTTCGGTTTTTCGCATTTTCTCGTTTCTCCTTCCCGGATCAGGCTTTTTTCAGTTCCCCGGCGCGGATCGGCAGTTGTCTGACCCGCTTTCCGGTGGCGGCAAAAATGGCGTTGACGACGGCCGGAGCGATCGGCGGGGTGCCGGGTTCGCCGACGCCGCCGTGTTTTTCTTTGCTCGGCACGATATGAACCTCGATCCGGGGCGTTTCGCTCATCCGGAGCATCTTGTAATCGTAAAAATTGTTCTGCTCGACCCGCCCGTTTTTGATCGTGATCTCGCCGTAAAGCGCCGCCGTCAGACCGAAGATGATGCTCCCTTCCATCTGAGCGACGACCGTGTCGGGGTTGACCACCTGACCGCAATCGATGGCGCAGACGACCCGGTGAACCCTGACCTTCCCGTCATCGGCAACCGAGACCTCGGCCACCTGTGCGACGAAGCTTCCGAAACTTTCGTGAACCGCGATGCCGCGATAAATCCCCTTCGGCGCGGGCTTGTCCCAACCGGCCTTTTCGGCCGCCAATTGCAGAGCGCCGCGATGCCGGGGATGATTTTCGAGCAGGGAAAGCCGGAATTGATAAGGGTCTTTTTTGGCCGCCGCCGCCAGTTCGTCCAGAAAACACTCGGTCGAAAAAGCCGTGTGCGAACTTCCGACCGAACGCCAGAAACCGACCGGAACGCCCGTGTCCTTGCGCACCCAATCGACCTGCAGATTGGGAATGTCATAGGGCAGCGTCGAAGCGCCTTCGACCGAGGAATCATCGACCCGGTCGGCCGGAAACGGGAAACCGAAAAGAACGGGGGCGACCGGGGCCATGATCGAAGGATTGACGACCCGCTGATGCCAAAAAACGGGTTTCCCTTCGGCGTCGATCCCGGCCGACATCTTGTTGTAGGTCGCCGGACGGTAAAAATCGTGCTGCATATCGTCCTCGCGCGTCCAGATGACCTTGACCGGCTTGCCGACCGCTTTCGACAGCAGAACGGCGTCCGTCACATAATCCAGACCGATCCGCCGGCCGAACCCGCCGCCGAGCAGAGTGGTGTTGACCTTGACCTTTTCGGGAGGAAGTCCGAGCATTTCGGCGATCACTTTTTGAATGATCAGTTGTCCCTGAATTCCGCCCCACAGTTCACAGCCGTCCTTGCGGACATCGGCCGTAAAATTCATCGGTTCCATCGTCGCGTGGCTCAGATAGGGCGCGAAATAAACCGCTTCCAAGGTTTTGACGGCGCTCGAACGGGCGGTCTGCGGATCGCCGGTTTTCCGGGCTTCGAGCCCCTCTTCCCCGTCGGCCGCCTGAGCGTAGGTTTGATAGATGGCTTGGCTGTTGACCCCGGCGTATTGGCCCTCGTCCCAATCGACCTTCAGCGCATCCCGTCCTTTTTTGGCCGCCCAGTAATTGTCGGCCACAACGCCGACCCCGTATCCGAGCGGAACGACGGCGCGGACGCCCTTGACGTCTTTGGCCTCTCGGTCATAGACCGATTTGACCTTGCCTTCGAAAACCGGACAGCGCAAAACGGTCGCCGTCAGCATCCCTTCGACCTTGACGTCGATCCCGAACACGCCGGAGCCGTCGGTTTTGCTCGGGGTGTCGAGCCGCGGCATCGATTTGCCGATCAGTTTGAAGTCTTTCGGATCTTTCAGGCGCGGTTCGGCCGGGGGAGTCAGGGCGGCGGCGCTCTCTAAAAGTTCCCCGTAACCGACCGACCGTTTTGAGGCGGAATGGATGACCTTGCCCGATTCGGCCCGGCACGCGTCCGGCGTCACGTTCCATTTTTTGGCCGCCGCCGCGATCAGCATTTCGCGGGCCGAGGCGGCCGATTTCCGGAGCGGGTCGAAAAATGCCTTGACGCTCGAACTGCCGCCGGTGATCTGACTGCCGAGCAGCGGATTGGAAAATGCCTTGTCGGCCGGGCCGGATTCAAAAGCGACGTTCTTCCAGTCAACTTCCAGTTCGTCGGCGACGATCATCGGCAAAGAGGTCAAAACCCCCTGCCCCATCTCGGCCTGACCGACGATGACCGTCACGCGGCCGTCCGTCCCGATCCGCAAGAATGAATTGGGCTGAAAATCCGCCGACGCGTTTTCCGGTCCGACGGAAAAACGCTCTTCCGCCCGCGATCGGGTCGGCAGGCTGAAGCCGAACAACAGGGCCCCTCCGGCCACCAGACTCACTTTCAGAAAAGAGCGGCGATCAATTGAATTATTATCACTCATCCGATTTTCCTCCCCTGGCGCCGTCGATCGCCGCCCGCTTGATGGCGCTGCGGATCCGGTTGTAGGTTCCGCACCGGCAGATGATCCCCGACATGGCCTCGTCGATGGCCTCGTCGTCCGGGTTCTTGTTTTCCCTCAAAAGAACCGCCGCCGACATGATCTGCCCCGACTGACAGTAGCCGCACTGCGGAACTTCTTCGGCGATCCAGGCTTTTTGCAGCGGATGGCTGAGATCGTCCGACAATCCTTCGATGGTCGTTACTTCCTTGCCGGCCGCCGATTTCAAGGGAGTTACGCAGGAACGACGGGCCTCGCCGTCGAGATGAACGGTGCAGGCCCCGCATTGAGCGACCCCGCAACCGAATTTCGTTCCGGTCAACCCCAGTTCGTCGCGCAAAACCCAGAGCAAAGGAGTGTCCGGGTCTGCGGCAACCTCATACTGCCGACGATTTACTTTCAGTTTAGTCATCTTTTTTAACCTCAAACCGGGCAAAACGGTTCAGCTGAATTTTGGATAATTTGTAAAAAAATGGATGGTTAAATTGTAGCAGGCGGAAGCGCCGATTCAAAACATTTTTTTAAATGTTTTTTGACCGGGAAAAAAATTTTCATTTTTTTTTGCAAGTTTGTTTTTGCCCCTCCGTTCTTTCCCTGCAAAACAAGTCAAACTTGTAACTATAAAAAAAGAAACAAATTAAGGAGAGAATCATGAACACTTACATTTTTAAACAACTCTTAGTTTTCCCGCTGCTTTTGCTTTGTCTGACGGCGGTTGTCCAAACCGCTTCGGCCGCGCCCATGCCCCAGAGGCCCGATCTTCAGGTCGAACTTCAGGGCCCGGCCTCGGCCTTCGTCCGCTCGCCCTATATCTACACCGTAACGGTGAGGAATGTCGGAAACGCCAACGCCAGCGATGTCGCCCTAACGGTCGATCTGCCCTTAACCGACACCAGCCCGACCAGTCATATTTTGGGAACGCTTTCGGGCATCGATTCCGGTTGTCAGGTCGTCTCCAACCGCCTCGAATGCAGTCTCGGCCGGATCAGAAAAAACCGTTCCGCCTCTTTGACCTTCAATTTCGCCTTTCCGGTCTCCACCAAAACCCTTACCATCACGGCCGCGGCCTCGACCCCGGGCGAAACCAACACGTCCGACAACACCGATTCCGTCGCGCCCAACCTGTCATATCCGTCGAATATTTTGACCTCGGCCACGGTTCTCAATTCGCACTGCACGGGACAAAACCTGACGTCCTATTTCGAATGCGAACTTTTCCCGAGTTCATTGAGCCAGCACACGGCCACCTTGAATTCGGGCGGAACGGTCGATCTCGGCGTTCAGGGCTACACCGGCAACTGGTACCAGCCGACGCCCTGGCAACTGCATTTCACCTATTCGGACGGAACCAACACGGTCGCCGAATTCAACGGCTTCGCCGTCAGTTCGACCTGCTTTGAAGGTCTGACCACCTTCCCCAACAGCAACTACGTCAGCCCCTACAAGGTTTGCGTTCAATAAGGTCGGAGAGCGGCAGCGATCCCTTTAATCCGTACGCGGTCGCAGGTGAACTCCTGTTTCCAGATCTGCGGAGAAGTTGATTCGGTGCCGTCGGTTTCTCTGGCTTCGGTCAGACGATAAAAGAGAATCGTATTTTTAATTCGGCAACATCGCCCGTTAGATCGTTAAAACTCAAGGTCTGACGGGCGATGTTGCCGGTATTTTTGGCCGTGTCAACATCGCCCTTTGCATCCAACTCGCCGTAATCAAAATTGAGTTTCCATAAACTCCCGTCGCCGACCGAATGACCTAAAGCCAGTTCCGTTACCTGAAGTCTGGTGTTGAATCTGGCACTTTCCCACAGACCGTTGCAGAAACGGAGTTTGTCGATGCGGCAGGCGGGAGTATAGGGAAATCCGCCGGCATATGTTCTTTCCGGGGCGGTTGTAGTGGCATTTTCATAAACAAGTCATAAAACCAAATCAACTTGCAATATTCACAATTCTTTTACAATAACTTCAGGTATCAGAGACGTTTCAGCAAAACTAATCTCATTTAGCTTTAAGTCTTTTAGAATACCCTTTATTTCATCTGGTAAATCATCCAGTATTAATTCATTTTTGGGAATTGTCACTCTAAAGTAAGGCCTCTCAACAAAACTAAAATCATAACTATCGTATGAAAAAAGACCTTTTGATGACATTCCACCGTATATTTTTAAATAACTTTCCATGTTAATAATTGAACTTCTATCCAAATGAATTTTCAAATCCGGACATATTTTATAACTATCTACTTTGTTAGGTATTTTATTAAAAAAATCGCGTGTTTTTTGCCACCGCTCTTTACTTTTTCCAATGCTGGGGGGCAATAATCTCCAACCAACATGAGATAGATGTCCTAGTTTCCCATATTTATCTACTACAAACACATCATAATTATGATCCCATTGTTCTTCTTCTGTAAAAGCAGTCATTTTAACTTTTCCTACAATTATTATTGGGTCCCAATCTTGTCCATCTTCTACATTTTAACAAACCGGTAAAACAACCAGGTCGCTGCCGCTCCCCGTACTTATTTTGCTGACGGGTGCGCCAGTTGTCCGATGTCTTGGCAGGGTTTTCCGGCCGAGGCATCGGCCAGCTGGCGCGCCTTTTCGTTTTGGTTCTTGACCGACGGTTCGACCAGATCCGTTACGCAGACCGCTTCGTCGGTGATCTTGGCGACGGCCAGATAAGACTTGTTTTTGTCGGAATTGTACGGGTCGTTCGGGTCTTGGGAAACATTGATCCTGACGATCAGAGCCAGCGGTTTTACTTTCCCGCCTTCCCGCCGGACCCGCCATTCGGCCTTTTCGCCGAGCCAGGCGGTAGAGACGCTGATTTTGTAAAGATCCAGTTCGAGTTCCCGGCCCCCGGGCGCCACAACATTCAACGATTGATGATGTTCGCTTTCGAGCAGGATCAATTTGTAATCGCCGACTCCCTCACATTCGCCGCGATAGAGCAGACCTTCTTCGTCGGTCTCTACCTCTTTGCAGCCCTTGTCCCCGAAACTGGTGTAGATGCTTTCGATCTTGTCCGGAGCCGAGTTACCAGCGACGACTTGGCCAGAAGTCGGGTTATCGGCGACGACTTCGCCCGGAGTCGGGCTGTTGGCGACGGCCTCGGGCGGGGTCTCCTTTTTCCCGGTCGAAGCCTTTTCGACCGCCGGGCCGGCGCCACAGCTGATCGCGGTTACGAAAAAAACAAACAGTGAAAAAACCTTTACGACCTTAATCCGGTTAAGCAAAATCGGCAATTCCATTTTTTTCTCTCCTTATCTAACCGATCCCGGATTTTTTTATCCGGACCGAAAAAAACCAGTCAGAACCATCTGCGGTAGCGGACGGTTTAATGTAAAGAGCGATTAAATTAACAACCCAAATTGACAATCTTTAGCCACCCGCTACCGCAGGTGGTTCTGATCTGTACGTCCAGATGAAGTCGAGCTTAATTTTTCAATGATTTCAAATCCGCAATTCGTTTTTTTTCACTGCAAAGCTTCCTTAAACTGCGCTTCGAGTCGATTGATGAACCCGAGCAGGTTGGAATTGTTCTTGAATTTTTCTTTGGCCAGATCGAAACCCTCCTGACCGCGCGGGTCGGCCAGTCTGATGAGGCTTTGAAAACCGTTGAAAATGCTCTGAAAATCCGAGTTGTCCAGAGCCGTCTTGAAACTTTCCATGATCAGCGGAAAACTGCGCGGATCGTTCTTGCCGGCCGAAGCGACCACTCCGAGGGCGGTCGAACGGACGTTGGAAGAATACGATTTACCGGCGTATTTGAAGCCGGTTTCCAGCGCCCGCTGATCTCCCAGAGCGGCCAGTCCCTGCAAACCGTCAATCCGAATGCGGTCGCGCCAGGAGTCGGTCTCGGCCAGTTTCATCAAAGCATCAAAGGCCCTCGAATCGCCGGTCGCCGCCAACCCCCGGGCCGCCGTCCCGATAACCGCGTAACTCGGATCTTTCAAGGCCTCCAGATAAAGATCGGCATATTTTTCGTCTTTGGTCGAAGCCAGCGCCGAAAGAGCGGCCGCGCGGACCAGAGAATTCTGATCTTTGGCGGCTTTGAGAAAAACGGCCAGAGTCGCGTCATCGAACGGTTTTTCATCTTTGATCCCGCCCGACGCGTTGGCGTTCGGGTCAGACGGTTTGATAAACGCCTGAACCGCATCGCGCCGGAGTCCCCAGAACGGATCGCCGGTGACGGTTTCCCGAAACGCCGAGGCGATCGCCCCGATGTCGGTCGCCGAAACATCTTTGGAATCAAATTTGGTCTTGAGTTCCTTCAAAGCCCGGCTCCGGCCCGCCACATCCTTGTCATTCTTCAGCTGATAGACCAGCTCACCGGTCGTTTTTTCAAATTTCAACTCCTTGATCAAAGCGCTTTCGTAATCGAAATTGACCAGCTTCGGCTCCGCATCGGCCTTGAAGGTAAAGACATTTTCCTCCTTCGGTTCGATCCACACCCGCTCGATCCGGCCGTCAATCTCGATATCAACCCAGGTCTGGAAAAACTCGACCTGCGGATATTCGTTGAGCGGATCGATCTTCTGCGTCTGTTTAACCCGCAAGGTCAGTTCCTTTTTGGCGGCGTCATATGACTTGGTCACCTCAAAAATCGGATGTCCCATCTTGTAGAGCCACTCGTCAAAGAACCAGTCCATCGACTGCCCGGTCGCCTCCTCGATGGCGATTCGCAATTGTCCGGTTTCGACCGGCTGGTTGGCGTATTTTCTCAGATAATGATTGAGCGATTTGAAAAACAGTTCGTCGCCCAGATGCCGCCGGAGCATATGCAGAACTGCCCCGCCGCGCGGATAGGCGTAGGTGTCGAAAAGCCCGTCCTTGCTGGCGTAGTAGCGGGTGACGATCGGCCGCCGGTTGCCCTGGGCCCAGGTTGCAAGATAAGCCGCCTGATCGCTGATGACGTCGCTGTAGAGAAATTCGTCGTGGCCCTTGGATTTTTCCGTCCAGAGCGCCTGAAAATAAGTGGCGAACGATTCGTTGAGCCAGATATGCGCCCATTCGCGGGTCGTAACGAAATCGCCGAACCATTGATGGGCCAGTTCGTGCGCCTGCAACCCCTCGCTGTCGCCGTCCAGCAGTTCGCGCTGGTCGTGGATCAGCCCCGGCGTCATGGTGGTCGCCGAGATGTTCTCCATCCCGCCGTTAAAGCCCGTCGCCACCGTCTGGGCGTATTTCGGATAAGGGTAGCGAACGCCGGTCTTTTCGGAAAAAAACCTGACCATTTCCGGCAACTTCCGTCCGGAGATCCGGCCCTCTTTCAGTTCGCTGGGAAAAACGTAGGTTGAAACCGGAATTCCGTCGTATTCGCCCTTGACCTCGGCGTACTCGCCGACGACGATCGAGGTCAGATAATTGGCGTGCGGCAAATCCATCTTCCAGTGGAAGGTGCGGGTGCCGTCGGGGTTGTCGGTGGTCTTCATCAATTTGCCGTTGGAGATGACCATCAAAGGTTTTTCGACCGTCGCCCTGATCTCGGTGGTGGCGAAATCGTTCGGGCTGTCGTAGGACGGAAACCAGTAGCGGTTGTAATCCGTCTCGCCCTGCGACCAGATCTGTTTGCGCCCCTCAGGATCGTCGGGCGTCGGGCCGAAAAATTTCAAACCGCCACCGCCGCCGAAGGCCAGATCGTTGGCCACCGCTTCGCCCAGAGTCCGGTAATCGACCGTCAGTTTGATCTCCTCGCCGATCCGGTAAACCCGATCCAGATCGACCGTCAGGGCCGAATCATCCTGATCATATTTAAAGGTGAGAGCCCGGCCGCCCGTTTTGACGCTGTTGATGGTCATCAGACCGGCGTCGAGTTTGACGACCCGAAAATCGGGAACCAGCGGGGCGAGCGTCAGTTCGGCCGTCCCGTAGGTCTGCTTTTTGTCCCAGTCGAACCGCAGATCGAGCGCGATGTGGCGCATATCGTAATCGCGCGAGCGGACGTAATTGACCGGCGGCAATTTTTTGACCTTCTTTTCCGCGTTATCGGTCTGGGCGCCGACGACCGAGGAAAAGATCAGCGCCAGAATGAAAAGGGCGATCGGAATAATGAAAGGGGATGATTTCGTTTTCATATTTATTGTTAATGTTGTTTGTTGATCAATGATCAGGACACGGATCTGACGGATGGGAACGGATAAAAACGGATCTGACTAAAAATTAAATCCAAATCCGTTCCCATCCGTCAGATCCCTAGCTCCAACCTTATTTAAGGGAAAAATCTTCTCAGCCAGCAATGATTGTTGATCGGATCGGTCGGAAAAAGCAATCGGAGCCGGAAACATTTCAAAAAACGAAAGCGGAGTTCCCGGTTTCTGGGAGACTCCGCTTTCGTTACTGTTCGGGCCGATAACCCGCAACGGGGTTTGTCGGCACTATTTGTTGGTGGCCTGTTTGAACTGATTTTCAAGGAAAGTGATAAACCCGGCGAACTGCTGGTTGCCCTTGAATTTCTCCTTCAAAAGATCGAACGCCTCCTGACCGCGCGGGTCAGCCAGACGAATGATCGCCTGCGAACCGTTGAAAATACCCTGAAAATCGTTGGCGTCGAGCGATTTCTTGAACGCATCGAAGATCAGCGGAAAAGCCCTCTCGTCGCCCTTGCCGGTCGCCCCGACGAGGGTCAAAGCGGCGATCCGGACGTTCGGATGAAGGCTCTTGTCGCCGGCGTATTTGATCCCAACTTCGAGAGATTTTTTGTCGCCGAGCTGAGCCAGCCCGTTGAGACCGGCGATCTGCAACCGGCCTTTCCAGGAAGGCTCGGTCAGCAGTTTCGAAAGCAGTTCAAAAGCGCGCGGGTCATTGGTTCGGGCGAGACCAATGGCCGACTGATCGACGACCGAATAGCTCCGATCCTTCAAACCGTTGAGATAAAGATCGGTGAATTTGGCGTCACGGGTCGCGCTCAAGATCGAGATGGCGTCGGAGCGGATGTTCGATTCGGGATCTTTGGCCGCCTTCAGAAGAGTCGCCACGGTGGCGTCATCGAGCGAAACCGGCGGAGTCGCGCCGAACGGGGCGTTCGGGACCATGATCGAGCGAATACTGCCGACGGCCGCCCGGCGGATCTCCTCCGAACCGTCTTTTTCGACCGCCGTTCTGATGGCCGTCATGATCTTTTCCTTGTCGGCCTCCGAGGTCGCTTTGTTTCGGACGGCGCCGGTCAGTTTATCCAGAGCCCAGCCCCGACCGATGATGTCCCGGTCGTTGGCGAGCTGATAGATTAGTTCGTCGTTCGATTTCTCGAACTTCAACTCTTTGAGCAAAGTTCCCTCGTAATCGAAATTGACCAGCTTCGGCTCCGCATCGGCCTTGAAGGTAAAGACGTTTTCCTCTTTCGGTTCGATCCACACCCGCTCGACCCGGCCGTCGATCTCGATGTCAACCCAGGTCTGGAAAAACTCGGTCTGCGGGAACGGATTGGTCAGATCGACCTTCTGCGTCTGTTTAACCCGCAAGGTCAATTCCTTTTTGGCGGCGTCGTAAGATTTCGACACATCGAAAACGGGATGCCCCATCTTGTAGAGCCACTCGTCGAAGAACCAGTCCATCGACTGTCCGGTCGCCTCTTCGATGGCGATCCGCAAATCTTCGGTCGAAACCGGCTGATGAGCGTTCGAAACGAGATAATGATTGATCGCCTTCCACCAATTCTCTTCGCCCAGATGTTTGCGGAGCATATGAAGGACCGATGCTCCGCCGGGATAGGCGTAGGTGTCGAACATGGCGTCCTTGTTGGCGTAGTATTTGGTGACGATCGGCCGCCGGTTGTTCTGCGTCCAGGCGCCCAGGGTCTGGTTCTGGTTGTTGCGGACCTCGTTGTAAAGAAAATGGTCGCGCCCTTTTTTATGCTCCTGATAAAGCGCGTCGAAGTAGGTGGCGAACGATTCGTTGAGCCAGATCTGCCCCCAGTCGCGGGTCGTAACGAAATCGCCGAACCATTGATGGGCCAGTTCGTGAGCCTGCAGGCCGTCGCTGTCGCCGTCGAGCAGTTCGCGGTCGTCGTGGATCATCTCCTCGATCTGAGTGGTCGCCGAGATGTTCTCCATCCCGCCGCCGAAATCCTCGACCATCGTTTGCGAATATTTCGGATAAGCGTATTTGACGCCCGTTTTTTCCGAAAAGAATTTGACCATATCGACGATGTTTTTGGTCGTCGCGGCCACCTCTTTGGTCTCCGAAGGATAACCGTAAGCCATCACCGGAATCCCCGCGTATTCGCCGTTTTTGACCTCGGAGAATTCGCCGACGACGATCGAGGTCAGATAGTTCGAGTACGGCGTGTCCATCTTCCAGTCAAAGGTCTTGGTGCCGTCCGAATTGCTTTTGACATTCACCAGTTTGCCGTTCGAGACGACCGTGTATTTTTTATCGACCGTCGCCCGCAGTTCGGTGGTGCGGAAATCGTTGGGCGTGTCATAAGAGGGAAACCAGTAGCGGTTGAACTCGGTTTCGCCCTGCGACCAGATCTGGCGCGGTTTATTCGGCTCGTCCTCGGTCGGTTTGATGAACCGGAGGCCGCGCCCGAAACTTCCGATGGCCGTGTCGGCGTCGGCCGAATTGACATAATTGGTGGCGTAATCGATGACCACCGTCGCATCTTCGCCCTCCCGGTACACCCGATCGAGCGTGATCTTCAGATTGTCGTCCGAATCCCTGCCCGCGTAATCGAACTTGAGCGGAGCGCCGCCGAGGGTCTTGACCGATTTGATCGTCATATAGGCGGCATCGAGCGCGATCTGGTTCGTGTCTTCAAAAGGCGCGACCGTTATGGTCGTCACGCCGAGCGCCTGCTCGCGCTCCCAGTCAAATCTGAGATCGATCAGGATATGTTTGACGTCGATCGAACGACTGCGGATCCAGTTGACCGGCGGCAGTTTTCTCGCTTCGGGAGCGTCATCCTCCTGTTGATGGAGATTTGAAAACAACGGACGGGCGTTGATAATTTGCCCGAACGTTAAAAAAAACATCAATAAAAAAACAAATCCTTTTAAATGCAGTAATTTCAATTTCATATAATTCTTTTTGTAACTGATCAGCTTCCGGGAGGTGTAAAGTTTAAAAGTTTAAAAGTGAAAATGTGAAAATGTGAAAATGTTATTCCTGTTAATTCGGCGACGCTGATCTGCCTTTCAACCGGCGAATCGCTTTTTCTTCGGTTGACCGGCAACCATCTGCGGCCGGAGAAAACTTTTTCACCTTTTCACCCTTAAACTTTTTAACTTTTAACCCCGACCCAATCAATTACTTCTTTTTTTGTAAAATTTTCCGACCCTTAAAGGCCTGCCTTTACCACAGGGTTTGATTACGTTTCGCCCAAAAACTTTGTTTCATATAATCCGGCCCGCGAAAAAAGCCTCCTTCAAAGCCGGTCATAACGGACTTTATCATCGCGGCGTCGGTGGTTTTTTAGCGCGGTTTCGGCCCGTTTTCTTTCCCCCGCTCATCCAAAATTTCGTTTTCAAATCGTAATTATCATAGTTACCCTTAAGTTTCTCTTTTTTCAGGGTTTAATAAAAATAAAATAAATATAAAATAATCCTAAAATATATGACCCCGACCGAAACAAAACCTCCGTTTTTATTCACCGGTTTTCTAAAAAATAAATAAATTCCCGCCCCCGAATAAAATTCCGGAACAATCGTGGAATGACTGTTGCGATTATTACAGATCGTTGACGAAAGAAAATTTCCGCAGGCTTTTGCCGGTTTTTTGAAATTCGAAGTCTTTCAGAAAAGAGGGATTTTTCGGTCTTTCGAACGACCGGCAACATTTTTTCGAAAATGTCGCCTGCGGGAATTTTATCAGCCAAACAATGTAATTTAAGGAGTTTTAATTATGAGAAAGCTAGTTTTTGCGATGCTTTTGCTGACCCTGACGGCGGCATTTACATTCGCACAATCTACCACGGGAACGCTCCTCGGAAACGTCTCGAGTCCCGACGGCCTGTTGCCCGGGGCAACCGTGACGGTCACCGATAACCAGACCGGGCGTGAATTAACCGTGGTAACCGATGAAAACGGAGCCTTCAAATTTGAAAGACTGAGTTTCGGCACCTACACGGTCAAGGTCACTCAGGAAGGCTTTAAAACCTACGTTTCGGATAACGTCAAGATCGACGCCAACCGCGAATACTCACTCAATCCACAGCTTGAGATCGGCATCATCGATGAGGTGGTCAACGTTTCGGCCGGCGCCGAGATCGTCAATTCCAGCAACGCCGAACTGAGCGCCACGGTCAGTCCGCGGCAGGTTTTGGATCTGCCGATCAACGGACGCAACCCGCTTTCGCTGCTCAACCTGCAGGCCGGCGTCAATGCCACCAGCAGTTCGATCAACGGACAACGCTCGTCGTCGGCCAATTACACCCGCGACGGCATCAACGTTCAGGACAACTTCATCCGTTCCGGCGGATTCGTCCAGGACCGCCCCTCGGTTGACGACACGGGCGAATTCACCGTTACCACCCAGAACGCCTCGGCGGCCCAGGGCAACGGCGGATCGACCCAGGTTCAACTGGTCACCCCGCGCGGCGGTAAGGATTTTCACGGCGCACTGTTCGCCTACAACCGCAACTCGGAATTTGCGGCCAACGATTTCGGGAACAACGCTTCGGGCACGGATCGTCCGTTCCTCAACCGCAATCAGTTCGGCGGCAAGGTCTCGGGTCCGGTTCCGCTTCCCGGCTTCGGTTCGGGCGGCCCGCTTTTCGTTAAAGACAAAGGGTATTTCTTTGTCGCTTACGAGAGATTCCTGCTCCGGCAGACCTCTTCGATCCAAAACCGCGTTCTGCTCAACAGGTTCCGCGACGGGACGTTCACCTACGTTGACAACGGTGGCGTCACCAGAACGATCAACGTCCTTTCGGGCGCCGGTCTGACCGGACCGATCCCCGGAACTTCCGGCGGAGCGTTGACGGTCGATCCGACCATTCAGGCCAGATTTCTGAGTCTGACCCCGACGGCCGGCAACGCGGCCAGTCAGACGGCTTCTTCGGGCGGTTTCGTCACGCAGGATTTCGTCTTCAATCAGAACAACAACGACACTCGCAACGGTTTCACCACCCGGTTCGATGTTGACATCAACGACCGGAACAACGTTTATTTCGTTTATAAATACAACGACAACGCCGACGACCGGCAGTCCGATCCCGGCGGCTTCCTGCAACAGCCGTTCGTCGTTCAGGGCGGACCGACCGCGTCCTATCTGCTGAGTTACAGCACGGTGCTCGGTTCGAGTTTCACCAACGAGGTTCGCGGCGCTTACGTTTACAGCAATCCGTTCTTTAATCAGTCCGCTCTGTTCCCGACCGATTTCGTCATCGGCGGTCTGCCGTTCGGTCTGACCAGCCCCGAACCCAGTTTTCAGGATCAGGGCCGGAACACGGATCAGTACACGTTCCAGGACAACGCCTCTTACACCAAAGGCAATCACACGATGCGCTTCGGTTACGAGTTCAACCGGCAGAGAATCGCTTCGCAAACCAATTTCAACGCGATCCCGATCTACAACATCAGCGGCACAGGCAATCCGGCCACGCCGGGACTGCCGTCGGCTTTGTTCCCCGGCGGAATCAGTTCGAGCGATCTGGCCATCGCCGATTCTCTGCGTTACCTGCTCGGCGGGATCGTCGGAGCGGGATCCGTTCAGGCCAATTTCGTCGATCCGCAAACCGGCCCCGTCATCGGCGCGCCGAGTCTGCAGAACTACAAATACGACACGCACGGTCTGTATTTCACCGATCAGTGGAGGGCGACCCCGAATCTGACCCTGAATCTCGGACTGCGCTGGGATTATTTCACTCCGCTCGAAAACACCAATCAGGTTCTGCTCGAACCGGATCTGCGCGGAGCGACCGCCTCGGCCGATACGGTGCGGGCCGCGTTGCTCAATCCGAACGGACAGTATGTCATCGCCGGCACGACGACCGGCAACCCGGGACAGCTTTTCTTCTCGGATAAAAACAATTTCGGTCCGGTTCTCGGCTTTGCCTACACGCCGGATTTCGAAAACGGATTTTTGTCGGCCATCTTCGGCAAAGAAAGACAATCGGTCATCCGCGGCGGCTTCCGCATCGGTTACATCAACGACGAATACGTCAAGGGTCCGGATAACGCGGGCGGCGGAAACGACGGTTTGAACCAGACCATCTCCGCTCTCAATCCGAACACCGGAACCGTTTCGCTCAATTCCCGGTTCAACAATCTGCCGGGCTTTATTCTGCCGCCGTTCGGTGGTTCGACCATCAGTTTCGCTCAGGGAAACATCAACAACGGCGCTTTCTTCAACACCGTTTTCGCCATCGATCCGAATCTGGAGGTCCAGCGGAATATGGAATATTCTCTCGGATTCCAGCGCGAGATCGGTTGGGACACGGCCATTGAGATCCGCTACGTCGGCGGCCGGAGCAATTCGCTGGTCCGCGGATTCGACTACAATCAGGTCGATATCTTCGGAACCGGATTCGCTCAGGACTTTATCAACGCCCAGAACAACTGCCGGATCCAGGGCGCGACCGTCGCCAATCCGAACCCGTTCGACCCGATCTTCAGCTGCACCACGGCGGCCAACATCGGTCTGCCGGGTCAGGTCGATCTGCCGGTCTTCGCCCAACTGCCGTTCGGCGCTTTCTTAAACAACGGTACGGTGCTCAACGAAATTCGTCAGGGCCGGGCCGGACAGCTGGCGCTGATCTACCTTCAGAACGGACTGGACGGATTCTTTGACGCCAACAACAATTTCGTCGGCGTTCAGTTCCGCGCCAATCCGAACGCCGGACCAGTCGATCTTCTGGCCAACGCGGGCAAATACCGCTACAACGCGCTTCAGTTTGAAATTCGCCGACGCTTCACCCAAGGGTTGTCGTTCCAGGCGAATTACACCTTCCAGAAGACCCTGTCCGACATTCTGACCGACGGTCAGAACCGTTTCGATCCCTTCCTGGACAATGCCCAGCAGGAGCTCGATTACGCGCGGACCAATTACGACCGCACCCACACGATCAACATCAACGCCAACTACGAACTTCCGTTCGGAAAAGGCAAACCCTTCTTCAATCAGGGAGGCTGGGTCAATGCCTTGCTCGGAGGATTCCAGGTAACGTCGATCATCAACATCGGCAGCGGACCGCCGATCTCGATCAGAGATCCCAACGGAACTCTCAACCGATCCGGACGTTCGGCGCGGCAAACCGCCAATTCCAATCTGACGATCAATCAGATCCAGGATCTGATCGGTATCTTCCATCAGAACGGACGGATCTATTTCATCGACCCGTCGGTCATCGCCCCGAACGGCACGGCCACGGGCGGCAACGTTTTGCCGACCAATTCGGGCGCCTTCCCGGGACAGGTTTTCTTCGCCGCTCAGGCTGGACAAACCGGAAATCTGGCGCGTTCGATCATCAACGGTCCGCTCTACTTCAACTGGGACGCCGGACTTATCAAGAACATCGCCATCAGCGAAAGAATGCGTCTGCAACTTCGCGCCGAGGCGTTCAACGTTCTGAATAACGTCAACTTCTTCGTCCCGACCGGACCTTCCGCCTTGAACGTCGGTGAAGACAGCAATATCTTCAACATTCGTTCGAGCAGTTTCGGACAAATTCCGGCTACCAACAACTACGGTCCGCGGATCATGCAGTTTGCGGTCCGCTTTGAGTTTTAAGTCTTTGATTTATTGAGATTTATTACTTACCCAAGGCTTCGGGTTGATCCTTCGGGATCAACCCTTTTTTTTCGGCGGAAGTTCCCCATCGGGGACAAATGTAAATATTTGTAAATTTCGCCCTTCTTTGTTCATTTAAAGCTTGTATAAATATTAATTTTGAATTAATTTGATGAAGATTTGATAAAGATTTTGCTCGTTTTTTATAACTTTTCGGTTCGATTCAGGCATCATAAAAGACACAACCCGAAAAGTTTTTTTTGTGAAAAGGTGAATTTATGTTACAAACCAATGCAATAAGTCAAGAAATTTATCAGGCGAGTGAACGGTTATCCGAACGAACGGTGCTCGAATCATCGAACTTGAAGGAAATCGTCGAATCCCTCTCCAGCGTTCTTTTCAAATTGGAATCCCTGAAAGATGCCGAAGTCGATCAGCTTCTTCAAATCCAGCCGAAATCATTTCCCAAAGAAGGAATCGATTTTTACTCACTGATGGAGCTTTACGAAAAGAGTCTGATCGAATGCGCCTTGCGTGAAGCTCAGGGCAACCAGACGCGGGCGGCCAAGCTCTTGAACATTCAGCTTTCGACGCTCAACAAAAAGATCAAGCGGCATCAGATTCAGGTCTGAAAAGTTTAAAAGTGAAAGAGTTTAAAAGTGAAAAAGCGGGAAAGCCGGTAAAATTAAGGTAACCCCACCTTTTCACTTTTTCGCCCTTTCATTTTTAAACTTTTTCACCTTGTAAACCTTCCTTTCTTTTTTATTTCATAAAATATCCGGCGGCCATCGAAGCCAGATCGTCGAGCGCGCTGCCGTCGCCGTCGCGGTCGAGAATCCTTGATGCCAGATCGATCATCGGATTGCCCGAAGACTGCATCTGTTGCTGTTGGTTGATCAGAAGATCGGAAATGCCGCCGGCATCCAGATTGTTCTCCTGCTTCTTCTGTCCGAGAAAACTCATGACGATCGGCGCCAGCGTGATCAAGAGATTGGCCACCTGAGCCATATCAAGCCCGCTTTTCTGGCTCACCTCTTGGGCCACCTGTCCCTGATTGCCTCCGAAAATATGTTCCAGAATACCGGCCCCGTTGGTCTCCCGGGTGGCGGCCTGCGGAGATGGCACGCCGCCCATCAAAAAGTCCGTCAGATTATTGAGCAGACCGCCGTTGTGATCCTGAGCCAGCGCGTTGTCGAGGCTCTGGGCTCCCTGCGGGGTCTGGGCGTTTTTGGCAAGCCCGGTCAAGATCATCGGCAAGGCCAGCTGAATGGCCGAATTGACCGTGCTGTTATCGGCTCCGAGATTCTGGCTGATCTGATCAACCGCCTGACTTCCGGAACTCTGTCCGAGCAAATCCTGCAATGAAAACATCGTTTTAATTCTCCTTCAAGCTTGAAAATTTATTCAGTTGTAAAAGCTGTGTGATAAATTTTATCAAAATTTTTTTTATTTGTCCTTTTTTGTTTTTTCGTTGTAACTTAATGAGTAGAAAACGAAACTAATGGCTAAAAAGAAGCGAGTCTCAACCACGGCGGCAGTTGTCTCCATCTGCGGATTTATTTTTCTGATCTGCGGACTTTTTTATTTCGCCTTCCGCACAACGAGCCGTTCGGGGCCGCCCGAGATGACCCGAACGGGCACTTTGTTCGGAGCCAAAAAAGAACTGGGCGAACCGTTCGGGATCGCCTACCGGGACGGGGAGACATTCGTTTCCGACGGCGAAACGGGAAAGATCCTGCGCATCTCGGACGGCGATAATTTCACCGTCCTGACCGATCGGCTGAACACCCCTTCGGCCATCGCCTTCGATCCGGAAGGCGATCTGATCGTCGCCGATACCGGCGCGCACACCATAAAAAAAGTTGAAATTTCGACCGGTCAGGTTTCGGTCCTCGCCGGCGTCGAAGACAGGAAAGGATTCGCCGACGGCCCCGCCGATCAGGCTCTTTTTAACGGCCCGATCGGTCTCGCCGTCGCGCCGGACGGGCGGATCTTCGTCGCCGACACCTACAATGACCGGATTCGCCTGATCGAAAACGGCCGGGTTTCGACCGTGGCCGGAGACACCGAAGGGTTCGCCGACGGCTCCCCGGATCGGGCCCGTTTCGACACTCCCTGCGGGATCGCTCTGACGGGAGACGGAAAGCTGATCGTCGCCGACACCGGAAACTTTCGCCTCCGGCTGATCGATGAGAACGGCGCAGTTCAGACCCTGGCCGGAAACGGTCAACAGGGGGTGATCGACGGAAGTTTGTTCGAAGCCGGTTTCGTCCGCCCGTTGGCCGTCGAGGTCGATCGCTTCGGAGTGATATACGTGGCCGACGGCAATTCGATCCGCGCGCTCGGCAGGAGATTTTTTCCGGGCGTCGAAACCCTCACCGACACCTGGCTCGGTTTTTCCGACGGCGAGGCGAAAGATTCCCGTTTCAGCCGCCCGAGCGGTCTGGCGCTGGATGAGGAGGGGAACCTGATCGTCGCCGATGCCGACAACCGGGTCGTCCGGATCCTAAGCGACGATCCCAAAGGTCGGCAGATGGCTCCCGAAGAGATCGCCGCTCTCGGCGAATCGGCTGAAGAGTTCCGGCAGATGAGTCCGCCCCGCTGGCCCTACGATCCGCCCGAACGGGTTCGGGAGATCGCCGGAACGCTGGGCGAGATCCGGGGCGAGATCGAGGACGCCGATTCCGAGGTCTGGTTTCACAACGGGCTTGACATCACCGGCGGTTACGGCGAACGGGCCCGTTTTATCCGAACGGAAAAAGTCCTCGATCCGCTGGCCGTCCAGAATTTCGCCACCTCGCGCGAACTGATCCGCCTGCCGACCCTCGGCTACATCCACATCCGTCTGGGGCGAAACGTCAATTCGGCCGTTTTCAACGATCATCGCTTTCAGTTTTCGGTCGATGACGAGGGCGATCTGAAAAGCCTGCGCGTCCCGCGCGGCACCGAGTTCAAGGCGGGCGAGGCGATCGGCACCTTGAATCCGATGAATCACGTTCATCTGATCGCCGGACGGCGCGGGCTCGAGATGAACGCGCTCGACGCGCTCATCCTTCCGGGCGTTTCCGATTCCCGGACGCCGACCATCGAAAAGGTCTCGCTGTTTGACGAAAACTGGCGCGAATTTGAAACCGAAAAGCGGGATGAGCGTATAAACCTGACGGGAAAAACGCGCATCGTCGTCCGGGCTTACGATCAGATGGACGGCAACGCCGACCGGAGGCGACTCGGGGTTTACCGGCTCGGTTATCAGATTCTCAAGGACGAAACCCCGCTCGGAGAGATCAAATGGACGATCCGGTTCGACCGGATGCCCGATGAAAGAGCCGTCAAATTCGTTTACGCCCCCGGAAGCCGTTCCGGCGCGACCGGACAAACCATCTTCAATTACATCGTTACCAACGAGGTCGAAGGCGATCAGTTCCGGGAGGGGTTTTTCGACGCTTCGCTTCTTGAAAAAGGCGAATACGTCTTGCGCGTGGTGGCGGCGGATTTTTTCGGCAATCAGGCCCGATCCGACGTCCGGTTCAGCATCGGAGATTAAGGGAGAAAAATTTGATGAGATTGAAAAATGTGCTGGTTTTGATATTCGTATGTGCCCTCGGCGCCGGATCGGTCGCCGGAGCGGCGGCGGGAGATACGGGCGATAAAGGCAAAGCGATCCGAACCGCGCCTCCGGCGCCGAAATTCACCGACGCCGAACGCCAGCGGGAACTGGCCGCCCGGCGCGCATCGGTCGCCAAAGAGATGGACGACAACAGCGTCATGATCCTGTTCAGCGCCGATCCCAAAATCTACGCGGGCGATGTCGATTTCTACTACCGGCAGGAAAACAATCTCTATTACCTGACCAATCTCAAACAAAACAACGCCACTCTGGTTCTGCTGAAAAAAGGCGGACAGACAAGCGAATTCCTCTTTCTTCCGAAACGCAACCCGCAGGCTGAAACCTGGAACGGCCGGATGTACAGCAACGAGGAGGCCGCCAATATCTCGGGTCTGAAAACCATCTTTGACGCCTCCGAACTGAAAGGGTTTCTCAATGCCGTCAAGGGGAAATCGTCCTTTATTTCCAAAGGAGACATTTCGGTCCCGGTCGGCGAAGCCAAGGTTTATCTCCTTTCGCCGAACGCCTCCGGTCCGATCTACCGGAGCGAGTATCCGAAAGAAGACGAACTGGCCGGTCAGCTGACGGGCTCCAGAGTCGCCGACGCCGGGCCGATCTTCAATCACCTGCGGCTGACAAAATCGCCGATGGAGATCAAACTGTTGCAGCACGCCGTCGACATCACGACCGAGGCCCTGATGCGTTCGATGGGAGTGGTCGGACGGGCCGAACGGGAATACGAGGTTCAGGCCGAGGTCGAATACACCTTCCGCCGCCGCAACGCCGATTACTGGGGTTACCCGTCGATCGTCGGGTGCGGGCCGAACGCCACCACGCTTCATTACGTCGAATCGCAGGGCGAGATCAAAAAGAGCGACCTCCTGCTGATGGACGTCGGGGCCGAATACGACCATTACACCGCCGACGTCACCCGCACCTTTCCGGTCAGCGGAAAGTTCACCAAGGAACAGGCCGAGATCTATCAGATCGTCTATGACGCTCAGGAAGCGGCGGCCAAAACCATCCGCCCCGGCGCCAGCTTCGGCGATCCGAGCGGAGCGGCCTCCGAGGTGATCGAAGCGGGGCTGGCCAAACTCGGTCTGATCACCGCGCCAGGCGCTCCGATCCCCGGAACCCGGATGCCGCAATCGCAACTCTGGTACATGCACGGCTGGGGCCACTGGCTCGGGATGAACGTTCACGATGTCGGCAGTTACGGAGCCGTGCTGAAAGAAGGAATGATCATGACGAACGAACCGGGGATCTACATTCGCGGCAACGCTCTGGATTATCTGCCGAAAACGGTCCAGACGGATGCTTTTTTCCAAAAGATCCGGCCGGCCTTTGAAAAATACAAGAATATCGGCGTCCGGATCGAGGACGACATGCTGGTCACCAAAGACGGCGTCGAATGGATGACCAAAGCCCTGCCCCGCTCGATCTCCGACATCGAAGCCTTCATGGGGCGGGCTTCGCGCGAGATGGCCTCCGCCGGTCGTCTGCCGGAAAAAGAAGCCCCGGTGCGGGTCCTTTCGGGAGCCGAACCGGTCTGGAATCCGTTGCAAATCAACGCCGTCCTGTCGGGTCAGACCTTGCGAAGCGGATATTTCCCGATCCGCCGGGCATCGGCTCGCGACCGGCATGACCGGGCCGGATAGAACCGGAAAAACCGTTGCCGTTTATTCGGCCGGGCCGATGCGGGAAATGAGAGAATCACCGGCGTCGGCCCGGCCTTTTGATTGACTAAACCTCGAAAAAAAGTTAAACAGGTATAAACCGCTCCGACAAATTTTTATTTTAATGATGAAAAAAATACCGATAATCTTGCCGATCTTCGCCCTGCTTTGTCTGACTTCCTGTTCGATCACGCTCAACGATCAAACCCAGGGAAACGAGTCTTCCGACAACCGGACGACCCGGCAAAGCGAGGCCGACCGGGAAAATGACGATCAAAAGGAAATCGCCGGTCAGATCAACAAACCGTCATTCTCGCCCCCGGACGCGGGCGAGGAAAAACCGGCCGAATCGAAAACCGCTCCGCCGACCAACTCCTGCAACGATCTCAAACGCGCGGGGATGAAGCTCGATAAGAAACAAACCTTTCCGATCAATTTCGCGCCCTTTAAGGGCGGTTGTTTCGCCACCTTCCACGAACCCGATTTCGACGATCCCCCGCTCGGCGAAAAATTCTACATCTACCGGGACGGCCGCGAGGTCTTCGCCTTTCCCGATCCGAATCAGGCGGCCACGTATACGGTCGAAGCGGTCGCCTTTGAAGATCTCAACGGCGACAATCTGACCGACGTCATCGTCGTCGGGAGCGCCGGAGCAAAATCCGGCAAAGTTTACTCGAATCAGGTTTTCACCAATACGAGTCAGGATTTTTACACCGACCGCGACGCCAATCTGGAATTGGACGATTTTACCAAGATAAGCGAAATCAAAAATTTTGTTAAAAAGAACCCGAAAATCTTCTTCCCCTGAGGCGGACGCGCAACTGCCGCTGGTGATCGTCAATCCGAAATCCGCCTCGGGCGCCACGCGGGACAACTGGGCGGGCATCGCCAGCGATCTGCGGGCTCATTTCGGCCCCTTCAACGTGGCTTTTACCAAACAACTGGGCGACGGGACGGAACTGGCCAAAAGAGCCGCCGGAAACGGGCGAAAACTGGTCATCGCCTGCGGCGGCGACGGGACCATCAACGAGGTCGCCAACGGAATCCTGGAAACCGGCGAGGACGTCGAATTCGCCGTTCTGCCATCGGGCACGGGCGGGGATTTTCGCCGCACACTGGGAATGCCGTCGAACGTCCGCGAGGCGGCCCGGGCTTTGCGGGACGGCCAAACGCGCCGGATCGACGTCGGCCGGGTCGCTTTTCTCGATCACACCGACCGGCAGGTGTCGCGCTATTTTCTGAACGTCTCGTCGTTCGGCCTGAGCGCCTCGATCAACAACCGCGTCAAACGGCAGAATTTTCTCAACTGGCTCCCGGCGACTTCGGTGCGGGGCAAGGCCAATTTCGCCTTTTCCACTTTGCAGGAAGTCCTGGAATCGGATTTTTTTACGGTCCGCGTCCGGATCGACGATAAACAGGAAACCAACCTCAACACGATCAATTTCGCGGTCTGCAACGCCCGTTTTTTCGGCGGCGGGATGAAGATCGCCCCCAACGCCCGGCTGAGCGACGGGCTTTTGGACGTCATCAACATCGGCGACATCAAAACCGCCCGGATCCTTTTGAACGCCTACAAACTCTACGGCGGATCGCATTTGGATCTGAAAGAGGTGAAAGCGACGCTGGCCAAACGGATCGAGGTCGCTCCGTTCGAAAAGGACGGGATAATTTATCTGGAAACCGACGGCGAACTGCCGGGCCGTCTCCCGGCGGTTTTCGAAGTGGTGCCGGACGCCTTGAAAGTCCGCGTTCCGAAAAGCGAATAGTTACCGGGAGCGCAGGCATCTTGCCTGCCTGAGTGCGAAGCACGAACATCAACTCCCGGAGAAAAAGACTTTGATCGGACCGGCTATTTTCATTTGTCGTTCGCAAATAGGCAGGCAAGATGTCTGCACTCCTGATGAGTAAAGAATTAATCTATGAAAAATTTTCTTTTTCAATCGGTTATATCGTTAATGAAAAATCTCATTTTAATTACCCCGACTTTACTTTTGCCGGCTTCTTGTGCATATCAGGAAAAGATCGAAACCAATCCGGTGCCGCCGCCGCTCCATCCGATTTACGGAAACTGGAAAAGTGAAAATAATAGCCAATCGGAACCTTCAGTTGTTCTCTCTTTTCAAGAAAATGATTTACTTAGAGTTGAAGTAAATCCGCGCCGAGGGAAATCGGAAATTGAATATTACGATTTTCAGACGTTCGACAATAACTCGGCAACCTTTTATTACACACGAAGCGGCGTCGGGAAAAAGATCAGCGCAGATCTTCAGGTCGTCAATCATAATGAACTAAAATTACAATGTCGTCCGACTAATATGCCGCGCCGGTCCGTAACCGGATTCCTTGATCCGCCGTTACTTTGCTTCTTTAATAATTTTCAAAGAATCGAGAATTAATCTATGAAAAACTTCTGCCAGCGACTGATCGAATCGTGCGAAAAGCATTCGCAGAAAATCGCCATGCGGGTGGTCGGCGATGAGCGGGAGATCTACACTTTCGGCGAGATGCTCGAACAGATCCGAAGCATCGCCCACCGGCTTTCGCTGGAGAACGTCGGTTTCGGCGACCGCGTGGTGGTCATCGGCGAAAACCATCCCTGCTGGGCGATCGCTTATCTGGCGACGCTCTACCGGGGTGCAATCTGCGTTCCGCTCGACCCGCACGGCGAGATCGAGACGCTGACCAATTTTTTCGAAAACTCCAAGGCCAAGATCGCCTTCCTCTCGGCCGACGTCGTAAAAAAATTCTCCGAGATCCAGGAACGCCTCGGCCGAAGCATCCCGGCCGTCGTCTGGCGCGCCTTCGGAGAGGACGAGGAATCGGAAACTGACGTTGAAAAAAATCCAAAATCCAAAATCCAAAATCTAAAATCCTTCGATGATTGGTCAAAGGCCGGTTTTCCCGCTTCGTTCGCCGAAAAGGAACCGCCCGCCGGATTGGATGACAACGCCCTTTTGATCTACACCTCGGGGACGACCGGAAAACCGAAGGGCGTGCCCCTGACGCACGGCAACATCTGCGCCGAACTCGACGCCATCGACCGGGTGTTGGAGATCACCGAAAAAGAGAACGTTCTCAGCCTTCTGCCGCTTTTTCACGCCTATCTGCAGATCGTCAATCTGTGGCTCGCCTCGACCAAAGGGGCCGAGGTCTTTTATCTGAAAGAGCTTTCGCCGGACGAACTTTCCCGCGCGATGAAGGAGAGCCGGATGACCATTCTGGCCAGCGTTCCGCGCCTCTGGTATCTGTTTCACAAAAAGATCTTCGACGCGGTCAGAGACAAACCGAAGGCCGTTCAGATGCTTTTCCGCTCGATGCTCCGGACCAACGGTTTTCTGCGCGACACTTTGAACGTCAATCTCGGCCATCTGTTTTTCAAACAGGTTCACGATTCTTTCGGCGGCAATCTGCGGCTGGCCGTGTCGGCCGGTTCGCGTTTCGACGAGAAGGTGGCGATCGACTTTCACCGGCTCGGTTTTACCATCATTCAGGGTTACGGTCTGACCGAAACGTCCGGCGCGGCGACCGCCACCTACATCGACGACAACCGCGTCGGTTCGGTCGGCAAACCGATGTACGGGACCGAGGTAAAGATCGACTCGCCCGACGATGAAGGCGTCGGCGAGGTTCTGATCCGCGGCGGGCTGGTCTTCAAAGGCTATTACGAAAACCCGGAGGCGACCCGCGAGGCCTTCACCGGGGACGGCTGGTTCAGGAGCGGCGACCTCGGCAAATTCGATCGCGACGGTCATCTCTACATCGTCGGGCGGGCCAAGGACGTGATCGTTCTGCCGAGCGGGAAAAACGTTCACCCGGAAGACCTCGAGGTTCATTATCTGAAATCGCCGCTGGTGGCGGAAATGGCCATTCTCGGCGTCGAAGACCGATCCGAAGGCCGGGCCGGGGCGGAGAAACTGGCGGCCGTCGTGGTGCCGGATTTCGAGTATCTGAAGCACGCCTCGATCGCCAATTCGCGCGAGGCGATCCGCTATGATCTGGATAATCTCGGGCGCGAGATCCCCGAATACCAGAGGGTCCGCGAATACATCATCCGGGCCGAACCACTTCCGCGAACGGCCACCCGCAAGATCAAGCGGTTCGAGCTGAAAAAGGAGATCGAGACCGGACAGATCGCCGCCGGAGCGGGAAAAGAAGCGAAAAGCTGGAGTTTCACCGCCGAAGACCGGGAGCTGATCGATTCGCCAATCGGCCGGGCGGTCGCATCGGTCATCGGGAGCAACGCGCGGGACGCCGAAGTGATCCATCCCGGGATGAATCTGGAGATCGATCTCGGTCTCGACTCTCTGGCCAGGGCCGAGGTTTTCGCCGCTCTGGAACAGGCTTTTCAAACCGAATTCGAGGGCGATGAAGCGGCTCAGGCTCTGACGGTCGGCGACGTCATCTCGCTGATCGAAAAACGAGCCGGAGACGTCGGGCGGATCCAAAAGATCCCGGCCGATCTCAACTGGGGCAAGATCGTCCGCGAGCAATCGACCGGGGTTCCCGAGGTTCAGTACATCTTGCGGAAACGTGCCGTTTTTCCGGTCTTCGCTTTTTCGGTCTATAAAATATTCAACCTTTTCTGCCGGGTCTTTATGCGGCTGGAAGTCGCCGGAATGGAAAATCTGAAGGCCTTATTGAAAGAGCCGCCCGAGGGCCGGACTCAAAACCCCGCGACCTTTTTGATCTGCCCCAACCACCAGAGTTTTCTCGATCCGTTCGTCCTCTGTTCAAACTATTCGGTCGATGTTTTCCGCCGGACCTTTCACGTCGGGGCGAGCATGTTTTTCCGCGGCCGTTTCATGCAATGGGTGGCGCGGACGTTGCAGGTCGTCCCGATCGACCCCGACACGCAACTGATGCGGGCGATGAAGGCCGGGGCCGAGGGCCTCAAGAACGGAATGATCCTCAACATCTACCCGGAGGGCGAACGCGCCTACGACGGCCACCTCCACGAATTCAAAAAAGGCGCGGCCATTCTGGCCACCGAACTCGATCTGCCGATCCTGCCCGTCGCTCTCGACGGACTGCAAAACGTCTGGGCCCGCCGTTCGTGGCGGATCCGCCCGGCCAAGGTCAAGATCCGGATCGGAGAGCCGTTTTTTCCGAGGGAGGTTCTGAGCCAGCAGTCAGCAGTCAGCGGTGAGCGGTCAGCACCGCCGGCACTAGCCGACGGGTCAAACGCGGCCACCGATTTATCCGATGAAGAAAAATACGTGATCATCACCGACCATCTGAAAAACGAGATCGAAAAGATGATCGACGAGATGCGAAAATGATCCTTCCCTTCTAAACGGCTGTATTCAAGTTTTCCGGCACTTTTCCGGGCGGCAAAATTTAAAAGTTTTGCCGTCATTATTTTGCCGGTTCAGACTATCTGGTCGTGATCTTAACGGGGACAACAGAATTAGCGTCCCTTCCCGACCTTTGCAAAAATCGCTTTTATGTGATGGCTCTGACAAAATAAAACTGAATACGGAATTATTATGAAAAATTACCGAACCCCGCTTTTTTCGATCCTGTTAACGCTGACCCTGGCCTGCTGTTCCGCACCGGCTCAACCGGCCGATCCGCTTTTTAATCAGGCGCTCGCCTCGTACAAGGCCAACAATCTGGAACCGGCCATCTCGATGTTCAAACAGGTCATCGCCAAAAATCCGCGCCACGCCGAGGCTCATTTTTATCTCGGATCGTGCTACGTCAAAAATAAAAAACACGAGGCGGCCGTGCCGCTTTTTGAAAAGGCGGCCGACCTCAAACCCGATTACTTTGACGCTCATCTCGCTCTGGGAAAATCGCTCAACCAGTTGGAGCGTTTCGGCGAAGCGGCCGATTCTCTTCGCGAGGCGGTCAAGATCAAACCGAAGGACGGCGAGGGATTTTTGCATCTGGGGATCGCCCAAAGATCGGGCAAAGACTGTCAAAGCGCGGTCGAATCCTTTGACAAGGCGCTGAGACTCGACCCGAAATCCGGCGAGGCGACCCGTCATCTCGGAATGTGCTACGTCGAACTGGGCCGGTCCGAAGAAGCCCAGAAGACGCTGGAACGGGCAGTCCGGCTCGATCCGAAAGATCCCCTCGCTCATAATTCGCTGGCCGTCATCTACCAGAAGACGAATCGCAAACCGGACGCCGTCAGGCATTTCGAAGAGGCCGTCCGGCTCGATCCGAAATACGCCGAGGCGCATTACAACGTCGGACGTCTGCATTTCGACGCGGGCGATTACCATCGCTCGCTCCCGCATTTCAAAACGGCCGCCAAACTCAAGACCGACTGGCTGGATGCGCTTCACTATCTGGGCGAAAATTATCTGCTGGTCAAAGAATACGACACGGCCATTCCGGTCTTTCAAAAGATCGTCGAACTCGACCCGAAAAGCGACAAGGGCTATTACGGACTCGGACTCGGCTATCTCGGTTTCGGCCACAAGATCCAGGCCGAAACCCAGCACCGCAAACTGGTCGAACTCCGTTCGCCGCTGGCCCCGAAACTGCTGGCCAAGATCAAAGGCCGGTAGGTGATTAACCATAAAAATTACAAAATCGGCGGTTGTATTTACAAAATTTTTGAGCGAAAATTAAGGCATTATCAATCCGTCTTAATTTCAGGAGAAAATTATGAGAATCAATCGTTTAAAAGATCTGTTCTTCGTTTTTCTGGTCGTCGCCCTGTGCCAGATCACGCTTTTGGCGCAGGACTCCGACGGGAACGAACTGGCCGGGTACATCCGCGATAACTACACCAAACGCGAGGTCCGGATACCGATGCGCGACGGGGTCAGACTTTTCACCGCCATCTACGAACCGAAGGACAAATCACAGAAATATCCGATCCTGATGAACCGGACGCCCTATTCGGTTTCGCCCTACGGGCCGGATCAGTTCAAAACATCTCTCGGGCCGAACGAGCTTTTCGCCCGCGAGGGCTACATCTTCGTTTATCAGGACGTCCGCGGGCGTTTGATGAGCGAGGGCGAGTTTATGGACGTCAGGCCCGACATCGACAACCGGAGAAAAACCGACATCGACGAATCGACCGACACCTACGACACGATCGACTGGCTGGTCAAAAACGTCGATAACAACAACGGCCGGGTCGGAACCTACGGCATCTCCTATCCCGGCTTTTACACCTCGGCCGGTTCGATCGACTCGCACCCCGCGCTGAAGGCCTGTTCGCCGCAGGCTCCCGTTTCCGACTGGTTTCACGGCGATGACATGCATCACAACGGGGCTTTCTTTCTGGCGCAGAACTTCGGATTTTTCGCCTTTTTCGGTCAGGCGCGGCCCGGCCCGGTCAACAATTACGGCTATCTGAAACCGGTCGAATACGGCACGCCGGACGGCTACCGGTTTTATCTCGACATGGGCGGCCTCGGCAATTCGGACGACGTTTACCGGAAAAATTTCGGCGCGGACGTCAAATTCTGGAACGAGATGCAGGAGCATCCCAATTACGACCGGTTCTGGAAAGACCGCAACATCCTGCCCAAACTGAAGAACATCAAATGCGCGACGATGACCGTCGGCGGCTGGTACGACAACGAAGACCTCTACGGCGCCCTTCAGACCTATCAGCACATCGAACGCCAGAATCCGGGAATCTTCAACGTGCTGGTGATGGGGCCGTGGTTTCACGGCGGTTGGGAACGCTCCGAGGGCGACTGGCTGGGAACGGCCTATTTCGGAGAAAAGACCAGTCTCTGGTACCGGAAAAACGTCGAACTTCCCTTTTTCGATCACTTTCTCAAGGACAAGGGCGACATTTCCAACATCAAGGAGGTCAACCTGTTCGACACCGGATCGCACGAATGGAAGAACTTCGACACCTACAATCCGACCGGCGGAACCGACACGGCGCTCTATCTGACCGAAGGCGGCGGGCTGACCTTTTCTCAGGACGCCCTCAAGGCCGCCGGAGGTTTCGACGAATACGTCTCCGACCCGATGAATCCGGTCCCCTATACGCAAAAGATCACGCTCAATTATCCGCGCGATTATATGACCGAGGATCAGCGTTTCGCCGCCACCAGACCCGATGTGCTGGTTTACCGGAGCGAGCCTTTGACCGAAGACATGACGGTTGCCGGCGACATCAAGCCTTATCTGTTCATCTCTTCGAGCGGGACCGATTCGGATTTCGTCGTCAAACTGATCGACGTTTTTCCCGGCGATTACAAATATCCGGAGGGCGTCAAACCGCCGGAAAATTCGGCTTTTTCCGTCTTTCAGCCGGGCGGCTACGAGATGCTTCTGCGGGGCGAACCGATGCCGGCCCGTTTTCGCAACGGGTTTGAAAAACCGGAACCGCTCAAACCGAACGAGGTCGCCAAACTCGAATACACGATGCCCGGCATCGTTCACACCTTCAAAAAAGGACACCGGATCATGGTTCAGATCCAGAGCACCTGGTTTCCTCTGGTCGCCCGCAACCCGCAGAAGTTCGTGGCCAATTATATGGAGGCCACCGAAGGGGATTTTCAGAAAGCGACCGAACGCGTCTATCACGGCGGAAAAACCGCTTCGATGATCGTTCTGCCGGTGATGAAATAGGCCAATTATCAGTTATCTTTTTTAAAACGCCCGGATAAACTAATAACTTCGGCGTTTCGGAAAACCGTCATCAGGGTTTTATTATTTTTTTATTTCAAGTGAGGAATCTTAAATTATGCCTTCGACTTCTGTAATTAGCGGCGCGCTTTTGATCCTGCTCGGCATCATCGGCTACGTTTACGGTTTGACGACCGACTACGCCAGCCCGACGGCACTGATCCCGGCCGCCTTCGGTCTGCTTTTGCTGATCTTCGGCCTGCTGGCCCAGAGCAAAGAAACCTTGCGCAAACATCTGATGCACGCGGCCGTTCTGATCGCCCTTCTTGGTTTCCTGGCCTCGGCCGGCCGTTTGATCTCCAAGATCAGCCAGATCTCGCTTTCGATGGCCTTCATCTCGCAACTTCTGATGTCGGTCATCTGTCTGGCCTTCGTCCTGCTGGGCATCAAGTCATTCATCGATGCCCGCCGGAATCAGTGATCATTTATCAGTTACCAGTTATCGATTATTGCTCACCGGTTACCTCTTACTGCTTACTGAAAGATTATGAAAATTGATTTTTCCGCCATTGATTGGGAGACTTCGCCGCTCGGTTCCAGATTCAAGGCCATTGAAACGGGGCGGCAACAAAGGGTTCGTCTGGTCGAGATAAACCGCGCCGACGGCGAGGCCGAATGGTGCCGGAACGGGCACGTCGGCTACGTCATCGAGGGCGAACTGGAGATCGAATTCCGCGACCGGAAGATCGTTTTTCGGAAAGGCGACGGGATCCTCATCGCGGCCGGGCCGGACGAAGAACACAAGCCGCGACCGATCAGCCAAAAGGTATTGTTGTTTCTGGTCGAAAGTACCGAGAGCGGTAGCGACCGGGTGTTTCGTTGATCTTCAGGGCTTAAGCGGTAACTTCAATTCGACATAAGAAAATCGAATTTAGTCGGTGAAACCGACGTCATTATTCCCCGCTTCGCCGCCCGCGATGTTAATCGTGGGGGAAATCGCCATAATTCTGATAAAGCCATTGAAAATGGCGACATATCTTTTATGCCGCCATTTTCAATGGCTCGGAATAAATCGCTAAATCGTTCCCATAACTGGCGTTATGGGCTAAAGATATGTTGCCATCTTCGATGGCTTATGTCGAACTGACGTTAAGCGGTACGGGGAGACCGGATCGCTACCGCTTCCCGTACTGCTAAAGGGAGACCGGGTCGCTACCGCTCACCGTACTGATATGGCACTCGGGTCGCTACCGCTTTAATTCAGATAGGGCAATTCGATCTCGACCACCAGACCGTCCTGAAGGTTGCGGGCGGCGATCGAGCCGTGATGGGCGTTGACGGCGCGTTCGGCGATGGCCAGACCGAGGCCGATCCCGCCGGTTTTGCGGTCGCGGGCCGTTTGCAGACGATAGAACGGTTTGAACAGTTTCTGCAATTCGTCTTCTGGCACGCCGGGGCCGAAGTCGCGGACCGAAACGATGGCGTTCTTGCCGTTCTTCTTCAACGAAACCTCGACCGCCGACGCGTCGCGGGTGTAGCGCACCGCGTTGCGCAGGACATTTTCGATGGCGCTCCTGAGGAGGCTTTCGTTGCCGAAAACCCTGACCTCATCCTTTTGCAGTATCTTGACCTTCTTTTTGTGGGCCTGCGCCTCGAAATCGGCGTCGGCCGCCACCTGTTCCGAGAGTTTGGTCAGGTTGACCTCGTGTTTTTCGAAACTCCCCGAACCGGTTTCCAGCTTCGACAAAGTCAAAAGCCGCGAGAGCATTTCGTTGAGGCGGTTCGATTCGGTTTCGATCCGCTCGATCAGCGGTTTGGTCGAATCGTTGGCCTTGGCGCGGGCCAGCTCCAAAGCGACGTTGAGGCGGGCCAGAGGCGAACGCAATTCGTGCGAGATGTCCTGCGTCAGACGTTTTTCGGCCGTCACCAGCGCCTCGATCCGCTCGGCCATATCGTCGAAATCCTTGGCCAGGGCCGAGATCTCGTCGTGGCGTTTGCCGACCTTTCCGCCGACGCGGGTCTGCAGATCGCCCTCGGCGAATTTCTGGGTGGCCAGACGGAGTTTGGAGATCGGCGAGGTCAGGTACAGCGCCAGCGCGTAGCAGACCAGTCCGGCCGTGATGACGACCGCCAGGATCTGCCACAAAAGTCGGGTGGTAAAGAACGGCGGAGCCTGAAAACGCTTCAGTTCCAGAATGTAAACCTGATTGGTCCCGTCCTTTAAGGTGACGCGTTTGGCGGCGTAGGTCTTGTCGGGAAGACGCAGGAATTCCGGCTCATCCGTTTGCAAGGTCCGGTTGAAAAGCTCGCTGACCTCGTTGACCTCAAGGTTCCCGGCGATCCGATGCTTATCTTCCCGGAACAAACCGACCGAATTGACCCGGAGGCGGCTTTTGACCCGATCGAGATAAACTTCCAGGCCCTTTTGGCCCTCGTTCTCGTAGATCTGAATGGCGGTCTGCGAATTGGTCGTCACGGATTCGCCGACAAAGGTCTGCCACTGCCGAACGAGCGGTTCGGACTGGGTTGACCAGTTGACCAGCGTCACGGCCCCGACAATCAGCGCCATCGCCAGCCAGAACCAAAGGAAAATTTTTAAGAATATGGACATGGGTTTTGTTAATTGTAAATAGTTGATTGTTAATTGTCAGATGTCGCTTCAAAAGAAAAAGACGATTAACAATCAACCATTTACTATTTACAACTTAGTATAAATGTATCCGACCGAACGGATCGTTTTGATGATCTCGTCGCCGTCCTCGCGCTCGCCCAGTTTTTTCCGCAGATTGGAGATATGCATATCGAGACTGCGGTCAAAGGGCGAAAGTTCGCGGTCTAGCACATCCTGCGAGAGATCTTCCTTTTTGACGACCTCACCGGCTTTTTTCATCAACGCCGCCAGAAGGTCGAACTCGACCGACGTCAAACTGAGGTCTTCACCCTTGCGGCGGGCCGAGCGGGCCGACAATTGCACCTCGACATCATCGACCTGAAGTTTGTCGGCCTCGGTCTTGCGGGTGTCTTCGCTCATTTCGATCCGGCGGAGAATGGCCCGCAGACGCGCCACCAGTTCGCGCGGGTTGAAGGGCTTCGGCAGGTAATCGTCGGCGCCGATCTCCAGACCGACGATCCGCTCCATGTCTTCCCCGCGGGCCGTCAGCATCAGAACCGGGAGTTTCGATGTCTTTCTGAGTTCGCGCAGAACGTCAAATCCGTTCATCTTCGGCAGCATAACGTCAAGAATGGCCAGATCGTAACCGTCTTCGGCCGCCTTTTCCAGTCCGGTCGCGCCGTCGTGAACGGCCTCCACCTCAAATCCCTCGACCGTCAGGTATTCGGAAACCAGTTCGCAAAGCTCTTCGTCGTCGTCAATTATTAAGACTCGATTCATATTGAAATAAAAAATAACTGTAAAATAAAAGGGGCCCTCTATTGGAACCGCCGCTTTTATTTAGATGTAAGATTCTATCCTAAAAGGGGAGCGATTTTTGTCAAGAAACGTAAATTTCCCCGCCCCCTTATATTACACTTCTTTGCACTTATTCACGATAAACATACGTCCCGGCGTTTTCGGTTTTCGTCTAAATAACTGAACGCGGGATCAACACGTCCCGCCCGAAATTAGAAATAATTAAATTTAGGAGATATAGACAATAATGAAAAAACTTACAATCGCAATCATAGCGATCGCATTGGTTGCGGTCGGCGCCATCTTCGTGTTCGGCCAAACCGCCGATACCGCCACGGAAGGCAAAAAATTCGGCGGGGACGGACATCACCGGAAATTCGGCAAAGGCGGCAAGCGTGGTATGCGCGGCCATCGCGGTATGGGAATGATGTTTCGCGGTCTCGATCTGACCGACGCTCAAAAAGAGCAGATGAAATCGATCGCCCAATCAAGCCGGGAAAGCACCAAATCCCTGCACGAACAAATGCGGACCAACCGCCAACAGCTTGAGCAGTTGTCGGAAAACGGCAATTTCAACGAATCTCAGGTTCAGGCCCTGGCCCAACAGCAAGGCGCTCTGCAGGCCCAGTTGATCGTCGAACGCGAAAGAGTCAAATCGCAAATGTACGCCGTCCTGACGGCCGAACAAAAAGCCAAGGCGGCCGAGTTGAAAGCTCAGTTCAAGCAAAAAATGCAGGAACGGATGCAAAAACGCGCCGAACGCAAAGCGGCCAAAGACGCTCAGGAATAACCCATAAGGAACGCATCCGAAGGTCAAAGCCCTAAGGGTGCTTTCCCCTCTGAAAAGCCCCGCCGAACCTTCCCGGCGGGGCTTTTTCTTGCCAACGGATCGCCGGAAAATCTAAAAAATTTATAAAACGAGATTTTATTTTTTTTCAAGCAATTTTCCCGCCCCCTGATGCATCTGATAGATATTTTCCGGATCATTAATTTGGATTGAGTTCCCCTTTTCGCGTCAACGGTCGCTTAAAAGAAGAAACAAAAGCTTTACGGCGTCTAATAAAAAACACGAAATCCGAAATCCGAAATCCGAAACCCAAAATCCAAAATGGATTGACTTTTTGTCAATAAACCATTAATAAACATATAACCGAATGCCGACAAAAATAACCGAAATCGAAGATAAGGAACGGAGCAAAACCATTCTTCGCGTCGAGGGTTCGCTGGCCGAAGAAGACGCCCTCCTGCTCGAGAGGATCGCGCTCGATCTGCGGGAACACAACGGGCACGATCTGACGCTCGATCTGGCCGATCTGCATTTTATCGACAGCGACAGCGCCCCGATCATCAAACGTCTGCAATACGAACACGGTTTTGAGATCGAGGGGCTCCAGATCTTCCTCCAGAAGATCGTCGAAGAGACGGCCAAACGTCCCGGCTAACCTTTGATCCTTTCCCGAAACGATCCCAGATGAAAACCAAGGACATAGCCCAAGCGTTGGAAGGCCGCCTGACGGGTTCGGGAGAAACCGAAGTGTTTGGCGTTGCGGCCCTGGATGCCGCCAAAGAGACCGAGATCTCCTTCGTCGAAAACGCCTCGGCCGCCAAAGAGGCCGCCCGCACAAAGGCCGCCTGTCTGATCGTTCCCGCCGGTTTCGCCGCGGAATTCCCCTCGATTCCCCGTCCTCTGATCGAAGTCAAAAACCCGAAACTCGCCTTCGCCCGGATCGCCGCCGTTCTGCATCCGCCGAAACGCCGCCTTCCGGAGATCCATCCCTCGGCCGTCATCGCCGAAACTGCCGAGATCGCCCCCGATGTCTTTGTCGGCGCTTTCTGCTGTGTCGGCGAGCATTCGCGGATCGGAGCCGGGACCCAGTTGAGAGCCGGAGCCAAGGTCGGCGACAATGTCGAGATCGGCTCCCGATGCGTCCTCCATCCCAACGTTTTCGTCGAGGACGATTGCCGGATCGGCGCGGGCGTCATCCTTCACGCCGGGGTGATCATCGGAGCGGACGGTTTCGGTTTCGTCCGGGGCGATGACGGCTACATCAAATTCCCGCAGATCGGCACCGTCGTCATCGAAGACGACGTCGAGATCGGAGCCAATTCCTGCGTTGACCGCGGCGCTCTCGGAGAAACCCGGATCGGCCGCGGGGCCAAGATCGACAATCTGGTTCAGATCGCCCACAACGTCCAGATCGGCCAAAGAGTTGTCATCGCCGCCCAGACCGGCATCTCCGGCAGTACCATCATCGAGGACGACTGCGTCATCGGCGGGCAGGTCGGAATGGGCGATCACGCCCGCGTCAAATCGGGCGCCGTGATCGGTTCGCAGGCCGGCGTTCTGCCCGGCAAGATCGTCCGCCCCGGCGTCTGGTGGGGAACTCCGGTCCAACCGCTCGACGAATACAAACGCCAGAACGCGATGGTCAAGGGATTGAAAAGACTGCGCGAAGAGGTCAGGGAATTGAAAAATAAAGTCTTCGAAAAAGACGATTAAAAATAAAACGTCAAAGAGTTCGGGACACGGATCAATACGGATGGTTGTTTAAAATTTTGTTTTGATCCGCTTTAATACTGCGTAATCACCTTATAAAAAATATATTTAGCCACAGAGATCACAGAGAACACCGAGGATTTTTTTGTCGATCGAACAATTTGTCTCTGAGTTCTCCGCGCGCTCTGTGGCTAAAAAAGAAAAAACTTAGGTTACGGTTTATTTAATCCGTTTTGATCCGTGTCTCATTTTCGCTTTTTTTGACTTTCAAATCCCCAGAGTCTCCAGAATCGCCTCGGCCGCGCGCAGTGAGGCGCCGCCGTGTCCGAGTTGATCGGAGACGGCGGCGAGTTCGGCCCGCATTTTTTTGTTTTCCTCCGGTTCGAGCAGACGAAAAAGCTCGTCCCCCAGTTCCTCCGCCGTCAGATCATCCTGGATCAATTCCCGCACCAGGCGCTTTCCGGCGATCAGATTGACCAGCCCGAAATGATCGATGTCGATCATCGGCCGCAACAGTTTGTAGTTAAAGGTCGATGTTTTGTAAACCATCGCCAGCGGGGTCCCGATGATGGCCGTCTCGAGCGTCGCCGTTCCGCTGGTGACGGCCGCCGCGTCCGAAGCGTTGAGCGCGTCGTAGGTTTGGCCCGCGACGATCGGGAGTTTTTCCGGAAGTTTGAGCCCCTCTTCGCCGACCAGCCGGACGGCCTCTTCGACCTCGGCCCGGTGGCGTTCGGCGGCCAGCGCGATGACGAATTGGAGTCGCCGATCTTTTTCCATCATCCGAACGGCCGTCTCGATCATAACGGGAAGAATCCGGACGATCTCCTTGTGGCGGCTCCCCGGCAAAAGGGCGATCACCGGAAGCGAAGGGTCAAGCGAATGACCGGCGCAGAACCCCTCTCTGGAAACGCTCGGGTGAACCTCTCTGGCCAGCGGACTGCCGACGTACCGGACGTGCGAGATGCCCCGCTCGGCGTACCATTGCTTTTCGAACGGGAGGATGGTCAAAAGCAGATCGACGTGTTTTTTGATGGTTTTGATCCGGTATTGCCGCCAGGCCCAGAGTTGCGGAGAGATGTAATAAATTATCTTCAGACCTTCTTTTTTCAAAGACTTGGCCAGTTTCAGATTAAAATCCGGGAAATCGACCAGAATGACCGCTTCGGGTTTTCGGCGAAGGGCCTCTTTTTTCAATTCGCGGAAAGCCCTCAAAAACATCGGCAAGGCGCGGGCGATCTCCGGCAATCCGACGACCGACAGATGATCGGCATCGACGATCGCTTCGACCCCGGCCCGGCGCAGTTCGGCCCCGGCCGCCCCGAAAAATCCGAGATCGGCGCCGGGCCTCGATTGCCGGATGGCTTTGACGAGTTTGGCCGCGTGAAGATCGCCCGAAACCTCGCCGGCGACGACCATAAATTGACGTCCGTTTTTCATATTCGTTCGATCAAGATCAATCGGGCGATCCTTCATCCGCCGACGGCCGGAGGACGTTTTGGCGCAAAATCAAAAAAAAGCATGGTCTGAGAAAAACGGGTCCCCGTGAAAACCGGAACGCCCCCCCGAAATCTTTAATTTTTATTTCCCCCGGTCAAGTCAACCCTTTGCGGCCGATCCCGCATCAAAGCAGATGTTTTTCCTGCAAATTTGCCAATTTCGCTAACCAGATGCTTGCAACGCGGTTTCAATACGCTTAAAATGCAATGTTTTGTGCAGTTGGCAAATTTTATTATTCGGGTGTCGTTTTTTTACGTCCTCAAAAACAAATTTTATCTACAGTTGGAGGCTTTTGTGAAGTTTCGCTTTTTTATTTTACTAACCTTAATGGCTTTTTTCGGAAACCTCTTGACGGTTTCCGCCCAGATCGATACGGTCATCGGTCAAATATCTTCATCATTCGCCGGAGCCTTTGTCGGCGGGGTCAGCGGAGACGGACGTTTCGTCGTCTTTGAATCGACCGGCGACGTCGCCACCGAAAATCCCCGAAACAGCGACGGCAACCGGGAGGTCTTTCTTTTTGATTACGCTCAGCGCCGGATCTTTCAGATCACCGACACCAAAAGTCTTTTGACCGACACCGATGAGCTTCCGATCTCCAGCAACATCAGGGTGGACATCGTCAACGCCCGCCCGTCGATCAGCAACGACGGACGGTGGATCGTTTTCGGTTCCAACGCCACCACTTCGACGCCGGCCATGCCGGACTCGACCAATCCCGGCAACTTCGACGCCAACACCTTTACCGACAAAGACGACAACAACCCGCTGACCGATGACGGAAACACCGAAATGTGGCTCTTTCACGTCCCGGCGACGACCCCGGTCAATTTGTCTCTGGGGGCCGAACTTCCGCTTCAGGATCTGACCATGGGAACCTTCATTCAGGTGACCAACACCGATCCGAGCAATCTGCCGGTTCCGGGTTCGACCACCACCTTGCCTTTTATCGCCGATGACAACCGCGACGCTTCGATCAGCGACGACGGCAACGTCATCGCTTTTATCTCCAACCGCGATCTGGTTCCGAGCGTCGGAAACCCCTTTCCCGACGAAGACAACGACGAGGTTTTCACTTTTGTCCAATCGGCCGCCCCGGCGCGCACCTCCGCCAAATCCCGGGCGAAGTCATCTCTGACCGGCGTCACCGGCGTTTTCGGTCAGGTTACCAAAACGTTGCGCGGCCCGCTTTCTTCGCCGACCGTCAATCTCAACCCGACCATTTCGGGAAACGGCGGACGGGTGGCTTTTATGAGCAGCGCCGACAATCCGATCTTCGGAATGACGGGCGGGAATAATTCCGACCGCAACCCGGAGATCTTTTACGCCGATCTGGATGGCAACGGTGCGCCCAACGGAACCAACAAACAGGTTACGGAAACGACCAGAGTGACGGGCGGCGAGATCATCAACATCCTCAATTTCGGCCGCCGGATGAGCCGCGACGGTCGCTACATAGCTTTCGATTCGTTCGCCGATCTGGTCAACGAGAACGGCGGGACCAACCAGCCCGGATTCGCTCTTTTCCTCTACGACACGACCGACGACAGTTTTCGCCGGATCGGACCGCGGAGCGACGCCGATTCCGGGGTTTCGGGCGGCGACATCAGTCATTATCCCGGATTTACGGACTACGACGGAAGCGGAACGCCGCAAACGCTCGTCCTCAACACCCGCGTAAACATCAAAGCGGACGGGACGGTTCCGACCAACGTCGATGATGGACTCAACCCCGACACCACCCGGCCGACGCAAATTTACACCTACGATTTTAACGTCGCCGCTCCGGCAACGCCGACCTTCGTTCGGAGAACCAAACTTCCCGCGCTGACCAGCATCGCGATTCCGACCCAACCCGTCCCGAGCAATTCGGCGGGCCGGATGGCCTTCAGTTTGTCGTTGAGCGAACTCGGCACGGGCAATCCCGATCTGCTGTCGGAGGCCTATTATCTGCTGACGCCCGCGGCCGTAACGCAAACGCCTTCGAGTTTCAGTTTTGCGACCGGAGCGACCCGGATTCCGGTGTCGCCCGATCCGGTACCGACGCCGACCCCGACGCCCACTCCGACGCCCACTCCGACCCCGACCGAAACGCCGAGTCCGACGCCCACTCCGACGCCGCAAACCCCGCCGGCCGTCGAAGGTCTCTCGCCGGGAATGCTGGCCATCGTCAATTACAATTCGGGAACCAATCATCCCATCCAGACGGTGACGGCCGTCGGTTCACTCGACCGCCGGTTCACCCTGCCGATCGAACTGGGCGGGGTTTCGATGACCATCAACGGCATCGCCTGCGGGTTGAAAATGGTCGGCCGCCGGGAGATCCTTTTCGTCGTCCCGCCGGCTCTTTCGGTCGTTCCAACCGAAGGCACGTCTTATCCGGTGGTGATCAACAATAACGGAACGGTCATCAAAGGAACGGTAACGCTGGTTACGGCCCGGCCGGACATCTTTACCAGAGATGTGCTGACTTCCGACAATACGATTTTGACCAATCGCCCCCGCCTGCTGAACGTCACCAACCGGGTGGCCACGCAGGAGCCTTTCACGGTCCGGACCTTCAAATTCCGCGGCAGTCGAAAAGTTCCGACCATTCTGCGCCTTTATCTGACGGGAATCGAAGGAGCGCCGACCAGCGTCATCACGATCAGGATCGGGGATCAGTCGATCCTCGGCACCAGAATTCTGACGCCGGCCACGCTGGTCGAACCCGGCGTCTATACGGTCGATTTCGAACTCCCGCCCGAACTGGACATGGCGGGAGAAGTGCCGGTGATTTTCACCATCAACTTCGCCGGCCAAACTTATCAGAGTCGGCTCGATGATACGGCTCCGTTCGTCCGCATCCTGTGACGGAGCGACAATAAAAAAGGGAGCGGAAAAACCGACGGGTTTTCCGCTCTCTTTTTTCGTTTGATCCGATGCTTTCCGGTCTTCTCAACTCCCGTCTGCGGGAAAAATCCAAATTCTTGCTAAACCTCCGGCAATATATTATCCTTTATGGGAAACGTACAATCTTAACGGCAGTTTTTTAGAATTTCCGTCTCTTTCGTCGTTTCTTCCTATATCAAAGAGAGATTTAATATTTCTTCGTAATCATACCCTTGGGAGCTATCAAAAAATTATGACAACAAAAGATGTGAGTACTATGAAAATTGCGGCCAAAGTGTGGCGCAACGGTGAGTTTATCGAATGGGACGACGCGCGGGTTCATGTGATGACCCACGCCCTTCATTACGGTTCGAGCGTTTTCGAAGGCATCCGCGCCTACAAAACCGAGCGCGGCGCGGCCGTTTTCCGGCTGACCGAACATATGCAGCGTCTTTTGAACTCGGCCAAGGTTTACCGGATGGACGTCAAACGGGATCTGGACGAATTTTGCCGGGCAACGGTCGAGTTGATCCGCCGAAGCGACATGGATCAATGCTACATCCGCCCGATCATCTTCCGCGGCCTCAACGAAGAGAAACCGGCTTTCGGCGTCAATCCGTTTCCGAATCCGGTCGTCTCCTACATCGCCGCCTGGGACTGGGGCAAATATCTCGGCGAAGAGGCGCTCGAAGCGGGCGTCGATGTCTGCGTTTCGAGCTGGACGCGGATCACCACCAATTCCCTGCCGGCCGTCGCCAAAGCGGGCGCCAATTACATGAATTCCCAATTGATCAAAATGGAGGCCATTCTCGGCGGATACAGCGAGGGGATCGCGCTCGATGATCGCGGCTACGTCTCGGAAGGCTCGGGCGAAAATCTCTTTCTGATCAACCACGGCCGCCTGCTGACGCCGCCCCTCGGAGCTTCGATCCTGCCCGGCATCACCCGCGACTCGGTCATCCAGATCGCCCGTGAACTGGGCATTCCGGTCGAAGAATCGAACATCCAGCGGGCCGCCCTTTATCTGGCCGACGAACTCTTCTTTACCGGCACGGCCGCCGAGATCACCCCGATCCGTTCGGTCGATAAGATCCAGATCGGCATCGGAAAACGCGGCCAGATCACCGAAAAATTGCAGGACGTATTTTTCGACGTCATCCACGGCCGCCGTCCCGCGCCGAACAACGCGCCGTGGCTGACCTACGTCAACGAGACCGAGGAAAAAAAAACAGCCAAAGCCTGAAAACTGAGGCCGAGGCCGTTGTCTAGGCCGAAAATATGTTGATTTTATTTCGGCCAGACGATAAACGTCAAAAAATAGTTTGACAATCAAACCCAATCTCAATAAAACTCGTATCAAGTCTGACTTGACACGGGTTTTATTTTTCTCAAGAGGTAAATGTAATGAAAAAACTTTTAACACTCACTTCCCTTCTCCTGCTTTTTTTCTCAACCAATCTTTTCGCCCAAGAAAAACCGGTGACGGAAAAAGAAGATGAGACCATCCGCGTCGGTGTTTTTATTGATCTGAGCGGCTTTACATCAATTTTCGGCAAAGCCACAAAAAACGGTATTGAACTTGCCGTCGAAGAGATAAACCGTTCCGGCGGCATCAACGGCCGAAAGATCGAGCTTTTTATCGAAGACGATGAGGGTCGTCCCGAGTATGCAAAAAAAGCCGTCGAAAAACTGATCAGCCGGCATAAGGTTCACGCCGTTCTCGGCGAGGTCGCTTCGACCAATTCACTGGCGGCGGCTCCCGTTGCGCAGGAGGCGAAAATTCCGATGATCTCGCCGTCCTCGACAAATCCGAGAGTAACCGCAGCCGGCAACTATATTTTCCGAACGTGTTTCGTTGATCCGCTTCAGGGCGAAGCGATGGCCAATTTCGCGCTTTTTGAACTCGGCGCTACGCGGATTGCAATAATGAACGATGTCCAATCCGATTACAGTAAAGGCCTGGCTTCTTCTTTTGAGGAGATGTTTATAAAATATCGAGGCAAAGTGATCAATAAACAGAGCTACACTCAAAACGACGTGGATTTCAAAAGTCAGTTAACCGAGATAAAAAGAAATAAACCCGATGCGATCTATGTGCCGGGTTATTACGGCGAAGTCGGTGTTATCGTCAAGCAGGCGCGGGAGTTGGGGATCAAAGTGCCGATCCTCGGCGGTAATGGCTGGGATTCGCCGAAACTCTGGGAACTCGGCGGAAAATCATTGGAAAACACATATATTACCAATCATTTTGCTTCGGATGATCCTTCTTATGCCATTCGTAATTTCTCCGGCATCTACCGGGAAAAATTTGAAATGGAAGCCGATTCTCTGGCCGCCCTGGGCTACGACTCCGCTTATGTTCTGGCCGATGCTCTGCGCCGCGCCGGTTCGACCGACGGCGAAACTTTGCGCAAGGCGATCGCTCAAACCAATTACAACGGCATCACCGGCCGGATCAGCTTTGACGAATCGCGCAATCCGCGCAAACCGGTAATCATTCAGAAACTCGATCCGAAGGCCAAATCGTTTAAATATTTTTCGACCGTTAATCCGTAGGCAAGTGATGGGTGATAGGTGATGGGTGATGGGACAAATTTTGAATTTTTAGTTTTGAATTTTTAATTCTTAATTCCCGAATTCCTGATTCACTACCCATCACCCATCACCCATCACCCATCACTAAAATGCCCATCACCCAAATGCTGAAAAAACACATCCTCGAAATCACGGTTTTCGTCTGCGGGGCGCTGGTGATGATCTACGAGATCATCGGCTCCCGCCTTCTGGCGCCGTATATCGGGGCCTCGACCTACGTCTGGACCAGTCTGATCGGGGTCATTCTGGCGGCCTTGAGCCTTGGTTACTGGCTCGGCGGAAAATGGGCCGACCGGCGGCCCGATGTCAGGGTGCTCGCTTCGGTCATCTTTGCGGCCGGAGCGCTGGTTTCGCTGACCATTCTGGTGCAGGAGGTGATCCTCTCGCTGATCGGGCAGAGCCGTCTGATCCTGGAGATAAAATCCCTGCTGGCCGCCCTTTTGCTTTTCGCGCCGGCCAGCGTTCTGCTCGGTTTCGTCACGCCTTACGCCGTCAAACTGAAGATGGCGACGATCGAAGACGCGGGAAAAACCGTCGGACGGCTTTACGCCCTGTCGACGGTCGGGAGCATCTTCGGAACGTTTCTGGCCGGGTTTTTCCTGATCCCTTTCGTCGGCAGCACCCGAACGCTGTACGGGATCGGCGGCGCGTTGATCGCGCTTTCGCTCCTCCTCGCGCCCTTCGCATTGACGCAGTTCAAAACGGGCGTTCTCCTGCTGTTTTTTCTGGCCGTCGGAGCCAGCGAACTCCAGGGCTATCTGCTTTTCAAAACCCACGACCTGTATGACATCGACACCGAATACAGCCGCGTCAGGGTTTTTCTGACCGAAACCAAAAAGGGAGAAAAGATCCGCGCATTGGCCACCGATCCCTATTTCATCCAATCGGGAATGTTCCTCGACCGCGACGATCTGGTTTTCGATTACGCCCGCTATTATCACCTGATCCGGCATTTCAGGCCCGGTTTCCGCAACGCGCTGATGATCGGCGGGGCGGGCTATTCCTACCCGCAAGCATTTTTGAAAACCTACCCGGACGCCCGGATGGATGTCGTCGAGATCGATCCGCAGATGACCCGCATCGCCCGCAGGTTTTTCCGCCTGAGGGATGACCCGCGCCTGCGCATAATCCATCAGGACGGCCGCGTCTATCTCAACCGGGCGCCCTCCCAACAATACGACGTCGTTCTGATGGACGCCTTCGGCTCGCTTTTTTCGGTTCCCTTCCAATTGACGACCGTTGAGGCCGTCCGCCACATCGACCGCATCTTGACCGACGACGGCGTCGTCATCTTCAATCTCGGCGGCTCGATCCGCGGCCGTCTGAGCCTTTTCCTGCAATCCGAACTGAAGACCTATCGCCGGATTTTTCCGCAGGTCTACCTTTTCAAGGTCAACGCGCCCTACACCGACGAGCAATGGCAGAATCTGATCATCGTCGCCTCCAAATCCGAAAAAAAACTCTCCTTAACGAGCGATGATCCGGAAATCTCCCCTCTGCTCGAACATCTTTATCAAAAAGACTTTCCGCTCGAAGCGCCCGTCCTGACCGACGATCTCTCCCCGGTCGAATATTACAATTCTTTCGCCCAGAGCGTTTATCGAAAATAAAAGGAATGAAGAATTTCAGAATCCCTGGCCGAACTGCTCGGTCCCGAAGGTGCCGATGCCGTTGAGGCGGAAGCTGAAGACGATCCGGTTTTCGCGGCGGACGCCGACGTTAAAAGTGTAGAACTGCGTCGTGACGGCGCAGCAACTCGAAGCATAGCCGAGGGTGAAAAGTGAACTGATCAGCGGCGAGGATCTGTTTTCACGGCGGTTTTGGAAATCGAAAAAGAGCGACGTCCCGCCGTACAGGCCCTTGTCCCGGTTGCCCAGAAAGATCGACGGACTCCATTGCGAACCGCGCAATGTCCCGGCCTCCTTGCCGAACTCGTTGCTGAATTTCTGGAGCGAAGGGATCAGCGTGACGGCTCTGGTGTAATAGAAGGTCTGAAAGAATTTGACCAGTTTGGTGTCGTAGCCGACCGTGGCCGAGATGTCGCGAAGACCTCCGCCCTGGACGCCGATGTCCATCCGGGAATTGAAAAAGACAGTCTTCCGGGGCCGGTAGGTGGCGTCGATGTTGACGGGCGAAAACCGCCGGGGAACGCCGCCGAAGGTAAAGGCCGTCAGGGATGTGATCGGTTCGATCTGGTTGCGTCGTCCGGGCGTCAAGGCGCCGCCGAAATAAGGATCGAAGAAATACTTGCCCCGGATCGTCAATGTAAAGATCTCGTAGGGCTGAACGGCCAGCGGGTCCTTTTCGTCGGCCGCCTGATCGGCCAGCAGTTTTTGCGCCTCGCCCGTGACGGCTTCGGTGTATTTGCGGACGTAAAAGCGGTTGGTGATCCCGTACTCGATCTCGTTGGTGTCGGTCTGGGTGTCGGTAAAATCGTAGCGGATGATCTTGTTGAAATTGTCTATTCCCTTGACCAGACGATAGGTCAGAAAAGGTTCGATGACGTGGCGAAAACTGAACTTGTCGTTCTTGCCGTAAAAATTGCGGGCCAGCGCCACCGGGCGAATATCGAGTTCGAATTCGCCGTATTTGCGGATCACGTCGCGCCCGACCACCCGGCGCATGTCGTTAAATGAATTGGAGTAATAGGTAACACGGGCGCCGGCCGTCGCCGTCAGCGAAAGATACTTGAAATCGAGCGGAACCGTCACCTGCGGGTGAACGTCGAACCGTTGCCCGATGGCCGGAGAGATGACCGGATCGGTTCCGCCGGTCGATTGGCGGTAGGCCTCGATATCGTCGGTCTCCTCGCGGCGCGAAACCCCTTCGAGACTGGTCTTGAAGGAAAAATATGCGTTTTTGAAAAACGACAGCGGAGAGGGACGTTTTTCAAAATTGACGCTCGGCAGATTGCGCGTCTTGATCCGAACGTTGGGGATCGAGATGACCTGCGAGCGGGCCAGTATGTTCATCGTGTAATTGTTCCAGCTTTTGTTGACGAACGCCTGCGAGACCTCGATCGGCGAGATGATCTGTTGAATGCCGTCGGAGAAGACCTGCCGGAAAGCCAGGCTCGAAGTCAGACGAACGTCGGCCACCGCCGTAAAACCGTTGGGAAAATACTGGACGCCCTCGGCGTAAACGATGCTGCCGCCCTGATCGGGATTTTTTTCGCTCGCCTCGGCCCCGAGAATCCGATCCTTGACGGCGTAAAAGCCGAAATTGAAATAGGAGCGCGAATTGGCCCGGGTCCGCAGATCGGCCCCGTAACCGATGCCGCGTTCGCTGTAAACGTCGGCCCGGAATGTTATATCCGCCGACCGTCCCAACGTCTGGTAATAGGCCCCGGAAAGTCGAACTCCCTTGTTCGCCGAATAACCGGCGGTCGGGGTCAGAAACCCCGAAGCCCGGTCGCGTTTTTTGATCGGGATCGAAGCGTAGGGGACGGGCAGGACGGGAACGTTCCTGAGACGAAACTTGGCGTTTTTCAATTTCACCCGGTCGTTGGGCCGGATGGTCGCCTTTTCGGCCGTAAAACTCCAGTTCGGCACGGCGTCCTCGCAGGCGGTGAATTCGCCGTTTTCGACGACCACCTCGTTGAGGCCGGTCCGCTCGACCTTATCGGCCTTGAAATAAATGACCGTTCCGTCCTCGGTCTGATTGGTAAATCCGGTCGAGTCGAGAAAATTGCCGAGTTTGGTCTTATAGTTCCAGACGCCCTGAGAGCCGGTGATCCGCTGATCCTCGCCCTGATCGAAAACGACGCTGCCCTCGGCGACGATCAGATTTTTGGCTTCGTAGATGGTTATCTTGTCGGCCTGCAAACGGTAGATCCCGTAGCGGACATCGACGTTTCCCTCGTGAACGACGACCCGCTGGCCCTCTTCGCCCTCGCCGCTCGTCCGTTCGGAATAAACGACCAGTTCGCCGTCGCCGCCCTCGGGCTGATAACCCGAATCCTGCCGGCGCGGAGCCTTGATGCTTTTCTCCGGTGAGATCGGTTTGACGTTCGGCTCATCGGTTACGGGATTGGCCACCTGACGGTCGACCGGGTTGGTCTGCTGAGCTGAAATAACCGTCGCCGCTATCGTCAGAAAGACGAAAAAAAAACCGATTTTTAAGAATTTATGAAACCCCATTGAAATTATTAAGATAATAAATTTGATGCTACCACGAAAATAGTTAAAAATTAAAAGACAAAGGGATTTTGGGTTTTAGATTTTGGATTTTGGATTTGATTATTATCCCGAATCAGCCTTCTTTTTATGTAAATGTAAAAAATCATTTCCGGTTAACCGAAAGCGATTTTAATATTGCCGGGACCCGAGCATAAAACAAATCCAAAATCCCAAATCTAAAACCTAAAATATGAACACTCCAAACGTTTTAGTCGTCGAAGACGAAGAATTGATGCGCTCCATTTTACGGCAACTGCTCGAAGATGAGGGTTGCTGTAACGTTCTGACGGCCGACAGTGCGGAGAACGCTCTCGATATTTTCCCCTCCGCCGAGATCGCCGTCACCTTGACCGACATCAAGATGTCGGGAATGGACGGGCTGGAACTCCTCGATCAGATCAAGGCCGTCGACGACGAGGCCATCGTCATCATCATGACCGCTTATTCGTCGGTCGATTCGGCCATCGCCGCTTTGCGCAAAGGGGCTTACGATTACGTGACGAAACCCTTCGTCAACGAGGACCTTCTGCAAACGGTCAAAAACGCCATCCGCACCAAGGAACTTTTCCGGGAAAACCGCGTCCTCCGCCGCGAACTCGACCGGCGTTACAGTTTTTCCGAGATCATCGGCAAGAGCGAGCCGCTTGAGCAGGTTTTCCGGATCGTCGAAAAGGTGGCCGACACCAACGCCGGGATTCTGATCGAGGGAGAAAGCGGGACCGGCAAGGAACTGATCGCCCGCTCGATCCATTTCAACAGCGGCCGCTCCGGCAAACCTTTTCTGGCCGTCAACTGCGGGGCTTTGCCCGAAAGCCTTTTGGAGTCGGAACTGTTCGGCCACACCAAAGGGGCTTTTACCGGGGCCACCGGCGACAAGAAAGGACTTTTTCGGTCGGCCGACGGCGGCACGCTTTTTCTCGACGAGATCGGCGAGATGCCCCAGCCTCTTCAGGTCAAACTCCTGCGCGCCTTGCAGGAACAGGAGGTGACTCCGGTCGGCGCTTCCCGGCCCGTCAAATTCGACGCCCGGATCATCGCCGCCACCAACAAGAATCTTGAAGAAGAGGTGGCCGAAAACCGTTTCCGCGAGGATCTTTTCTATCGTCTCAACGTCATCGAGATCGATCTGCCGCCCCTTCGCGCCCGCCGCGAGGACATCCCGCTTCTGGTCAAACATTTCGTCGGCAAGATCGCCCGCGAACAGAACGCCGACGAAAAAGCGGTTTCCCGCGAGGCCCTCTCGGCGCTGATCAATTACAACTGGCCGGGCAACGTCCGCGAACTGCAAAACGCCGTCGAGCGGGCCTTTATCCTCAGCAACCGCGAGATCGAAACCGACAATCTGCCGCCGAAACTGCGCTCCGGAGCGGACGGCACCTTCGAGATGCGCGACCCCGAGGGCTTGCGTCCGACGCTCGAAGAGATGGAACGCCGCTATATCTTGGAAATTCTCAACTCGGCCGGGCAGGACAAATCGGCGGCGGCCGAAATTCTGGGGATCGATCTTTCGACCCTATACCGAAAATTAAAACGTTATGATAAGATTTGAACACCCTTTATTTTCGCAACCGGACAATGTGAAAAGATAAAATTGCGAAAACTCTTGAAAATCGGCATCCCCCGGCCTTTGAGAAATCGGTGTTTTCTGTTTAAAAAAAAGAAAATTTAAGGTCTGAAGTTTGCGGATAATTTTCAAATGCTTTAACTTCATTTCGGCAGTTCTTTTTTTCATCTTTTCAATTGCCGATATTCACTCAGCGCAGTATTTATTTTCGCAATTTGTTGTTAATGTTTTCCGACTAATTGTGATATTATTTTTTGACTTTTAAATCTTGAGGAAAAACTATGAGCGTAATTTCAAAACCAAAAATGAAATCAGAGAACCAATTTCTTGAAGCGGAAGGGAGACCAATGGCCGAAACCGACATCCATCGCGATCAGATCTATTACCTGATCGAATCCCTGAAAATTTATTTCAACCATCTGGAAGACGTTTACGTCTCGGGGAACAATCTTTTTTATTACGAGCAGGACAGCGAACGCAAGGTCTTTTCGCCCGACGTGATGGTTTGCTTCGACGTTTCGAACAAAACCCGCCACACCTACAAACTCTGGGAAGAAAAAGTGTTTCCGCAGGTCGTCTTCGAGGTTTCCTCGCGTCTTACCTGGAGCGAGGATCTCAATAAAAAATGGCTCCTCTATCAATCTTTCGGCGTCAAGGAATATTACGTTTTCGATCCGGAATACGATTACCTGCCCGAACCTCTGGTCGCCTACCGGTTGATCGGCGGCGAACTGAAGCACATCTCGGTCAAGAACGGCCGCATCTTCAGCGATGAACTGGGTCTCGAAGTGGTCGATACCGGCGAAGGTCTGAGATTTTTCAATCCGGCCACACAGGAATCTCTGGGAACCCTCAGCGAAGAACGCCACGCCCGGCTCGAAGAACGCAACGCCCGTTTGGCCGCCGAAGCCGAACTGGCCCGCGTCCGCGAAGAACTCAAACGCTTCAAGAAAGCCGAGAAGTAGTTCTTAAAAAGAAGTTATTTCCAAGACGAAATAGTCCGTATTGACAATACGCGTAAGTTTGCCGCCGGTGTATGGATGTTTGATGAAATCATCGGCGGCATAACTGTTTCCCTTCAAGGTGGCGTCGCCGGCCTCCTGACTCTGGGCGACCAGTTCGGCCGGAAACCAGTTTTCGGCATCGAGCTGGGCGGGCGCCGAAACCCCGTGTTTTTCCGCACTTTTTATTATTTCGGCCGTCTGTTCGGGGGTGAATTTCATGACGGCGATCAGCTTTTTCTCATTCGGGCCGGGAACCCTTTTTTCGCTGTTTTGGGTGTTCAGGTTGATCTCACGCCAGACGGTCGATTCGTCCGGTTCGAATGGCAAATTGATGATCTTGCCGAGTTCAAGCACATTGTCTCCGACGACATTGGCGTTCTCGTTGGAAGGGGTCGGGCCGGCCGAATCGTTCCCGTTGGCCTCGCCTCCGTTGCCGCATCCGGTCAAAAACAAGAGACTTGATAACAAAATGAAGAGGGATATTTTCGGGGGAAATTTCATTCGCTCATTTTAAGTAGATTGATCGCAGATTGCAATTTGTCTTCGGATCAGATTTGGCCGGATCCTCCCCGATCCTGTAAATTGTTTAGAGTCATGAACCTGCTGCGCCGCATCCGTGCCTTTGTCATCCGCGATTTTCAGCTGGCAATCTCCTACCGGGTCGAGTTTTTCATCAAGATCGTCTGGATCCTGGGGATCGTTACGACCTTCTTTTTCATCTCGCGCATTTTCGGCAGTTTCCCGCTGGCCAAATACGAGCAATGGCAGAACCCTCTGGCCGCCTGGCTGACCGGAATGGCAATGCTCAATTATTTTCTGGTCGGTTTCTCTTCGCTGGCCAACGCCATCCGCCAGGAACAGATGCAGGGCACTTTGGAGAGCGTCCTGTTGACGCCGATCAACGTCCCGACGGTGGTCGTATCGAGTTCGGCCTGGTCCTACGTCGAAGCGACCTTCAATTCATTCCTTTATCTTTTTTTCGGCTGGTTTTTCTTCAACGTTCAATACAAAGGCTCGTTCCTTTTGGCATTGCTTTTTCTGATCCTGACGACGCTCGTTCTGGCCTGTCTGGGAATTCTTTCGGCCAGTTTCACGATGGCCTTCAAACGCGGCGATCCGTTCGCCATCCTGCTCGGCGCGGGGACGGCGCTTTTTTCCGGCGTCTTTTTTCCCAAAGAGATGCTTCAGGAATCGCTCGGCGACGCGGGCGGGCGGGCGCTCTCCTACATCAACCCTTCGACCCACGGCCTCGAAGGCATCCGCGCCGTCCTGATCCAGGGCAAAGGCCTCGGCCAGGTCGAAACGCCGCTCATCACCCTTTTGGTCTTTCTCGGCGTCCTGCTTCCCTTCTCGCTCTGGGTCTTCAGCCGGGCCATCCGCCGGGCCAAGCGCGAGGGAAGCCTCATCCAGTATTGATTTTGGATTTTAGATTTTGGATTTTGGATTTCTCTTCTCAATCCAAAATCTAAAATCTAAAATCCAAAATCGACACCGATTGTGCTTTTCCCCCCCATAAATTAAAATGATTCCTGTATTGAATATCCTAATAAAATCGAAGAAAAAATTATGCCCGAGATCAAAGAAGAGTTGAACGAAAAGCAGTCCGAAGTTAAACGGTGGGAAAATGAGACCTTGAAGCCGGTTCTTGAGAGGCGGCCCGAGAGAAAGGAAAAATTCGAAGGCGTCTCGCTCGAATCGGTCGAAAGGCTTTATACCGAGGCCGACACCGAAGAGATCGACACCGGGAAAGACATCGGTTTTCCCGGCGAATTTCCCTACACGCGCGGGATCCATCCGACCGGTTATCGCGGCAAACTCTGGACCAAACGCCAGTTCGCCGGGTTTTCTTCGCCCGAAGAGACCAACCGCCGGTTCAAATATCTGATGGAACAGGGACAGACCGGGCTTTCGGTCGCCTACGATCTGCCGGCGCTGATGGGGCTCGACGCCGATTCGCCCCTTTCGGAAGGCGAAGTCGGAAAATGCGGCGTGGCCGTGTCAAGTTTTGCCGATTTCGAGGCTCTCTTTGACGGCATCCCGCTCGAAGACGTGACGGTCTCGCAGACGATCAACGCTCCGGCCTCGATCTTTCTGGCCTTTTATCTGGCGCTGGCCGAAAAGCAGGGGGCCGATTTCAAGAAGATCTCGGGCACTCTGCAGAACGATATCCTCAAGGAATACATCGCCCAGAAAGAATGGATCTATCCGATCAAACCGGCGATGAAACTGGTCATCGACACCTTTGAATACTGCACCAAATACGTTCCGCGCTACAATCCGATCTCCGTTTCGGGCTATCACATCCGCGAGGCCGGGGCGACCGCTTTGCAGGAACTCGCCTTCACATTGCGCGACGGCGTCGAATACGTTAAATACGGCGTGGATCGCGGTCTTGATGTCGATGAATTCGTACCCCGTCTTTCGTTCTTTTTCAACGCCCACAACGACTTTTTCGAGGAGATCGCCAAATACCGCGCCGCCCGCGTCGTCTGGGCCAAAACGATGCGCGATCGTTTCGGAGCCAAAAACCCGAGGACGATGATGCTCCGTTTCCACACGCAGACGGCCGGGGTTTCGCTGACCGTTCAGCAACCTTTAAATAACATCGCCCGCGTCGCCATTCAGGCTCTGGCCGGAGTCCTCGGCGGAACCCAATCGCTCCACACCGACGCTTACGACGAGGCGCTCGCCCTGCCTACGGACGAGGCGGCTCTGATCGCGCTTCGGACGCAACAGATCATCGCCGAAGAAACCGGCGTCGCCAACACGGTCGATCCCCTCGGCGGCAGTTGGTATCTCGAATCGCTGACGCAGAAGATGATCGACGGATGCCTGGATTATTTCGACAAGATCGACGGTTTCGGCGGAATGGTCGAAGCCATCGAAGCCGGTTTTCCGCAACGCGAGATCCAGGAATCGGCCTATCAATATCAAAAAGCGGTCGAACGCGGTGAGCAATCGATAGTCGGCGTCAACAAATACGTGATGGAAGAGGAAAAGCAAAAGATCGAGATCCTCCAGATCGACGAGACCGTCCGCGATCACCAACTTCTGCGGCTGGAAAGAGTCCGGGACAAACGCGACGCGGGAGCGGTCGAAAACGCCCTCGACAAACTACGAAAAGCCGCCCGCACCGGCGAAAACACGATGCCCGCCACCATCGAAGCGGTCAAGGCCTACGCCACGGTCGAGGAGATCTCGGTCGCCCTGCGGGATATTTACGGAGTTTACGAAGAGCCGGCTTTTTAATTAAATAATCGGAGAAATTGATTTTGTAAATGAATTCTAAAACAATAAAACTGAATTTGGGATGGAAGTCAAATTAACTCGAAAATACTTACGAATCTTTTAATACTGTTACTATTTTCAGAATCAAATATAAAAACCTTCAGAAAAAATGCTTATGAATAAGACCTTACCAATGTGCGGCTTGCTTTTACTCCTGCTGTGTCAATTCTCATCGCAGATTTTCGCACAAATACTAGAAATCAGTGAGCGGAATAAACCGTTAAAGATTCAGCTTATCAAAAGACGAGCCAGGATCCGCAAAATATTGAAGTCCGAGCACTTTCATCATATCAGCGATCCGCGAGGGCATATTTTCAGAGAAGTGTAATCTGAAACCACGAGCAAATGGTTTTTCGATAAAGGTTTGATCCTTTTGAGATAAAAAGAGAAGAATTAAACGTACTGAAACAATTGAAATTAATCCCGGCGTATTTGAGGGAAAACCGGTAAGTGGAAAGATATTTGAGCCCAAAACGGGTAGTTTTGGAGTTCGGATAAAAAATCGACGAGATAAAGCAGGATCCATCTTAAATACTGTGTAATTCTAAAACGAGGAAGATGTTTTCCGAGCCGAGAAAGATTTTTTGGAGGAAGCGATCTGGAATCACGAGTTTCCCGGTGAATGTGGCTTAAAAAAAAAAAAGTGTATGAAAAAATCCGAAAGTTGAAGACATCCCTGGTTTAAAAACGAAGAAAAAATCTGGATAGATCAAAAGAGACGCTATCTAAAGTTAAACAGAAATATCAGACGGTGATGAACATATTTTTCAATTATTTGTCGAATTTAGTTCCGAGCATCAAGATTACTCATCACCCATCACAAATTTAAATAAAACTTAAGTAATCAAATACTAATACTCTGTTTTTAAATTTACTAACTTTTAGTTTTTTATACCTATTGGTATGAAAAAACAACACATTACACTTAAAGATCAAGATCATCGATATTTGACAACCCTTCTTTCCAAAGGGAATCTGTCGGCCCGAGTCGCCCGTCGCATCAACGGTTTGCTTCTTCTGAATCAAGGCTTAACTCTGCAAGCGGTCGCCGAACAACTTGTGTCGTTCATCAAACTGTCGGGGTGTGGCGTGATAAATATCAAGCCGACGGGCTGAATTTTCTGACCGACCAACCGCGCTCCGGAAGACCGCCGGAATTGAATCGACGGAGCAGACCGCGCCAAGATCACTGCGCTGGCCTGTTCCGATGCACCTGACGGACACTCGCAGTGGAGTCTGCGATTGCTCGCCGACAAGGCCGTCGAGTTGAATTATGCGAGAAGATCTCTTACTCTAAAGTGAGAGATCTTAAAAAAAACAAACTCCAACCGCATCTGAAAAAGATGTGGGTGATCGGTGTTATGGATTCCAATTTTATTGCCCGACTTGAACAGATTCTGGCCTGGTATCGAAAGCCCTACGACGCTCGCTTCCCGGTTGTGTGCTATGACGAGCGACCGTGTTTTCTGATCGGCGAGAAAGTCCGGGGTCTGGAAATGAAGTCCGGTCAATTTCGAGCGCGAGCATTACGAGTATGAAAAGAAAGGCTCGTGCAATCTGCTGATGACGATCGAACCGCTGACGGGAAAACGCATCGGAGATGTCTTTGAGCGAAGACGCAAAAGAGAGTTTGCCAAACACTTCAAACGAGTCGCCGCCGCTTATCCGGAAGCCGAGCAGATCATTGTCATTCTGGACAATCTGAACACGCATAACGAAAGTTCTTTCTACGAGACTTTCCCGGCCGAAGAAGCCTTCGCTTTGAGTCAGAAGTTTCAGTTCGTCCACACGCCGAAGAAAGCGAGTTGGCTCAATATGATCGAGATCGAGTTTTCAGCCATCGCCCGGCAGTGTTTGAACCGGCGCATTCCGAGGCAGGAAGAATTGAGCCAGGAAGTGATGTCAATTATCAAAGAACGAGAAGAAAAGAAAATCAAAATAGATTGGCAGTTTTCGATCGACAAGGCGCGGAAGAAACTAAACCGCTACTACAAAAAAGTCAATGAAGAAAATGCCAAATATCAGAAAACTTAAAAAACAGAGTACTAAATTATTTCTTTCTCCGCGAAAACGGCGTCAAATAAAAACATTTTTCCAAGCCAAACGAACAAAACAGATACTTATAAAGATAAATTCAGGGAAAAAAGCCCTCGGACTTCGCCCGACGATGCGGGAAGCCTTTGGCTTTCCGCCAAACATCCTTCAAAAGATTCCGCGAGGCTGAGCCTCGCTCTTTAGGGTTCAGAGAAAAGCCCCCGGAAAGGCGAGCCTTTCCGCACATCGGGGCGGCCGAGCTGCCTATCTTCGATTTTTTTTTCAAATTCCTTTATTATTTGATTCATTCGAAGTAAAACAATCATGATGATTTCAATAACCTGAAAACCAGACCTAAAAAATGAATAAATTAAAATCTCCAAATCCGAAGAGCGTTTTGACGGCGCTCTTTTTTTGTCTTTTCGCCTTTGGCGCGACCGGCGCTTTCGCTCAGATAAAAATGGCCCGGCTTTTTTCCGACCACGTCGTTTTGCAGAGGCAGAAACCGATCCCGGTCTGGGGTTGGGCGAAAGCGGGCGAAACGGTCACGGTTTCGCTGGCCGGGCAAACCAAAACCGCCCAGGCCGATGAGGACGGAAAATGGACGGTCGAATTTGCGGCGATGGAGGCGGGCGGCCCTTTTGAACTCAAAGCCTCCGCGCCTTCGGGAACGGCGACGGCCAAAGACGTTTTCGTCGGCGAGGTCTGGCTCTGTTCCGGGCAATCGAATATGGAGTTTCCGGTCAGGCGGGCCGACAATTTCGCCGCCGAGAAAATGGACGCCGATTACCCGCAGATCAGGCATTTTTACGTCGATCACATCGTCGAGATCAACCCCGCGAAAGACCTCGACAAAGGAGAATGGAAACTGAGTTCCGCCGACACGGTCGGCGATTTCACGGCGGTCGGTTTCTTTTTCGCCCGCAAGATCTACAAGGAGCTGAAGATCCCGGTCGGTCTGGTTCATTCCTCGTGGGGCGGTTCGCAGATCGAGGGCTGGATCAGCCGCGAGGGAATGCTCTCGTCGGACGAATTCAGGGAATACATCCGGAATCTGCCGCCGAACTGGGCCGGGGCCGACGCGCTTCTGGAGAGGAACATTAAAAAGATCACGCTCGGCGATGAGAATGCCAATCCTTCGCTCGCCGACGAGAAAAAATATCTTGCGCCGGACTACGATTTTTCACGTTGGCACGAAGGAAGCCCGATGTGGCAGTGGGACTGGCAGGGCATCTGGGCCTGGCGCGGCAACGGTTTTATGGGCCGCAAGATCGATATTCCCGAGAGTTTCGTCAACCGGGAAACGACGCTCAGTCTGGGCGAAGGCTACAACTACAACGAGATTTACATCAACGGTCGGGAGATCTTCGCCGGCACGCTCAAAGGAAAACGGCAGATAATCGTCCCGAAAAACACCTGGCGCGCCGGGGAGAACTCGCTGATGCTGAAGATGAACCGGATGATCGAGCCGGAATGGTTCGGGCTCGGGTTTATGGGTTCGGCCGCCGACGTTTTCGTGGCGGCCGGTGAAGGCGAGAAGATCCAGTTGGCCGACGCCAAATGGAAGATGATGCCCTCTTTCGCCGAAAAACACGAATACGCCCATTCGAGCAACAACGTCGGGACGGCCATCTACAACGGGATGATCGCGCCGATCGTGCCTTTCGCGGTGCGCGGGGTCCTCTGGTATCAGGGCGAGACGAACGCCGGACGATCCTATCAATACCGGAAGGCCTTTCCCCTGCTGATCGAGGACTGGCGGCGGAAATGGAACGACGATTTTTACTTCTTTTTCGTTCAGCTGTCGAGCTACGGCGCCAATCAGAGCAGTAACGAGGGGAGCGGTTGGGCCGAACTGCGCGAGGCCCAAACGATGACGCTGAGTCTGCCGAAAACCGGAATGGCCGTTACGACCGACATCGGCAACCCGGACGACGTTCATCCGACCAACAAACAGGACGTCGGTCTGCGGCTGGCGGCCAACGCCCTGAAAATGACCTACGGGCGCGACGTTTCCTACAGCGGGCCGATGTTCGATTCGGTCAAATTCGAAAACGGGCGGGCCGTGGTTTCGTTCAAATTCGTTTACGGCGGACTTCAAGCCAGGGACAAATTCGGCTATCTCAGAGGTTTCGAGATCGCCGGGGAGGACAAGGTCTTTTATTACGCGCAGGCCGATATCGATGGCGATAAGGTGATCGTCCACAGTCCGGACGTCAAAGCCCCGGTCGCCGTCCGCTACGCCTGGTCGGACGCGCCGTCCGACGCCAATCTGTTCAATTCGGCCGGCTTTCCCGCGTCGTCTTTCCGGACCGACGACTGGCCGGGCATCACCGTCGGAAACAAGTTCAAATAAACGGGGCGGTTACTATGAAAAATTTTAAAATGATCTTTTCTTTTGTTCTTGTGACATTTTCAACGATGATCTTTTGTTCAGCCATTTCGGGACAGACAACGTCCGAAAACCCCGAAAAACCCAAATACGGCTTGTTCGGGACGATCACCGCCAAAGAGGGAAAAGCCGAAGAACTTCTGGCCATTTTGCTCGATGCTTCCAAAAAAATGACCAAGGTCGAGGGGTGTCATCTTTACGTCGTCAGCCGCGACCCGAAAAACAAAAATGTGATCTCGGTTTACGAGGTCTGGGACAGCAAAGACGATCACGACAATTCCCTGAACATAGAGGAGGTCCGTCGGCTGATCGCCAAGGCTTTGCCGATGGTCGAGGGACCGCCGGTTCAGATCGCCGAAGTCGAAGTTTTCGGCGGCAAGGGGATCGATCAATAAAAATCATGCGGGAAGACGACAAACGCGCGATGCTCCGCCATACGGCCGCCACGGTCGCCTATCGCGGCGCCAAAGCCATTCGCGGAGCGCCCGACGGTTTCGCCGATTTCAAAGCGGGCGAGACGACCCGGACGCCGCTGGAAATTCTGGCTCATATCGGCGACCTGTTCGACTGGGCGTTAACGATGGCAGAAGGGAAAACGGTCTGGAACAATTCCCGACCCTTGGCGTGGGAGGAAGAATCGAACAGATTTTTCGCGTCGCTCAAAAAATTCGACGATTTTCTGGCCTCGGACTCCCCGCTCGCCTGTCAGACCGAAAAACTTTTCCAGGGCCCGGTCGCCGATTCCCTGACGCATATCGGGCAAATCGCCATGCTTCGCCGGATGTTTCAATCGCCGATCAGAGGCGAGAATTACTTTAAGGCCGAAATCGAAAAAGGCCGGGTCGGCCCCGAACAGCAGGACAGCCGGGTTGAGTTCGACTAAATCAGGAACCGGGGTTTCGAGGCCATTTGCGACAAATCAATTGGGAGAAAAAATGATCAACGAAATCATCTCGACCGTTCTGCAGATTCTCGTCTTTGCGCTGATCCCCTTTATCGTTTATCTGATAACCCGGCGCAAGATTGCGGGGTTCTTTGACTACATCGGTTTGAAGGCACCGGAACAAAAGACCGTTTGGCTGGCGGCGGCCGCTTCGCTCGTGTTCCTGACCGGTGGCATCACGCTCGTTTTTTTAAGCGATGAGATGCGCCACGTTCTGCTCAACCCGCCGAGCATCACCGGAAAACTGCGGGAGATGGGTCTGAGCGGAGTTTCCATCGCCACCCTGCTGATCATCGCCTGTTTCAAGACCTCCCTTTCCGAAGAGATCCTTTTTCGCGGTTTCATCGCCAAACGGCTGGTCGCCCGGCTCGGATTCCAGACCGGCAATCTAGTTCAGGCGGCCATCTTCGCTTCAGTTCACCTTCTGCTTTTCTGGGCCTTGTCAAAAGCCGGGATCGGTTTTCTGATCTTCATCTTCTTCTTTTCCGGTCTGGCCGGATACATGGTCGAATACATCAACGAAAAAGTGGGCAACGGCAGTATCATTCCCGGCTGGATCGCCCACGGGCTCGGCAACGCCCTTTCCTATTCGATCCTGGCCTTCGCGGTCTGAACGGGTTTGCGGGGAGCCGCGTTTTTCTCCTACAATTGAATCGTTATGAACATCCTGATCTCCGGAGCCGGGATCGCCGGACTGGCCGCCGCTTTCTGGCTCAAAAAGTTCGGCCATCAGCCGGTCGTGGTCGAACGGGCGCCGGAACTTCGCGAAGGCGGCTATATGATCGACTTCTGGGGACTCGGTTTTGATGTGGCCGAAAAAATGGGCATCATCGAAGAACTCCGCCAAAAGCATTACCCGATACCCGAATTCGAATTCGTCGATGAGAGCGGAAAGAGGGTCGGCGGATTCAATGTCAACCGTCTCCGCCGACTGATCGATCTCAGGCATTTCAATATGCTCCGGGGCGATCTGGCCCGGGTTCTTTACGATCAGGTCAGAAGCGATGCGGAATTCATCTTCGGCAATTCGGTGGCGGCCATCGAAGATGGAGAAAACTCCGTCTCGGTCGAATTCGCCGACGGAACCCGAAAAGATTTCGATCTGGTTCTCGGGGCCGACGGGCTTCATTCCAACGTCCGCCAAATGGTCTTCGGCCCCGAATCCCGGTTCGCCAGACATCTCGGCTATTACGTCGCTTCTTTTACGATCGACAATTATCTGGACGAATCACACGTCTTTCAAAGCCACGCCGTCAAAGGAAAATGGGTCGGCATCTACGGCGTCGGCGAGGGCAAACTGGCCACATTCTTTATCTGCAAAAGCGAAAGGCGGGAGTTTCCGCATCACGACACCGAGGCCCAGCAGGAGATCCTGCGCGAAAATTTCCGGGACGTCCGGTGGGAATGTCCGGCTCTTCTGGAAAAGATGTCCTCGGCGCCCGATTTTTATTTCGACGATGTCTCTCAGATCGAGATGGACGATTGGACCGAAGGCCGCGTCGCATTGATCGGCGATGCCTGCCAATGCGTTTCTCCGGTCGCCGGAAAAGGCGCCTCGCTGGCGATGGCCGGAGCCTATATTCTGGCCGGAGAACTGAAAAGAGCCGGAGGCGATCACCGGGAGGCCTTCGCGCTTTATCAGGAAAAAATGAAACCCGAAGCCGTTTACATTCAAAAGATGGGGCGCGATTTCGCCTCCTCATTCGTCCCCGACACTTCCTTCGGCCTGTGGGTCAGAAACAAATTCACCAATCTGATGTTCTGGCCGATCATCTCGCAATGGGTGGTCAAAAAATATCTGTCCGACGCCATCGAATTGGAGGATTATTGATCTTCAGAGCTAAAAGATTGAAACAGGCGAGAAAATTTTGAATTCCAAATTTTTAATTATTTTGGAAACAAAATCTCTTTCATCCCAAGCAATTCAAAATTCGGAATTGATCCTCCCCGATCCCAATTTAACAGGATCGGATCATAAACCCGGACAACCTGCTGCCTTTCCCCGAACGTCCAAATTCAGGAAAACTTTTATGACAGTCTTCTTTTCTGTCACAGACCGCTTTATTTTCAGACGGTTTTTCAATTAAACTCTTACTTGTTAATGGTTGATGGTTAATTGTTAATTGTTTAAGCCGGTCGAGTATCTTCAGGCAGTCGGGGGCTTTTAACAATCAACGATTAACGTTTAACAATTAACGTACTTTATGCTGAAGCCGCAATACATCGCCGTCCCTCTTTTCGCCCTGCTGATCGCCATCGAGGCGTGGCTCATCATCCGGGGGAACCGGGACGATTTCGACCGCAAAGACACCTGGACCAACATCGCGCTCGGGTTCGGCAGTCTCGGGTTCGGCCTTTTGTTCGGCCTCTTTCACGCGGTGGCCTACATCGGTTTGTACGAATTGTCGCCCCTGAAAATGCCGATGGGCGCCTGGTGGGCATGGGCTTTATTGGTCGTCGGCGATGATTTCTTCTACTACTGGTTTCACCGTTTCAGCCACGAATCGCGCTTTTTGTGGAATTTTCACGTCGTTCATCATTCGTCCAACAAATTCAATCTGAGCGTGGCGGTCCGGCAAAGTTGGTTCGGGGGACTGGCCTTCTGGGTCTTTTATCTTCCGCTGGCGTTGTTCGGATTTCCCTACTGGGCCTATGCCCTGGTTCACGGACTCAACCTGCTCTATCAGTTCTGGATTCACACCGAACTGATCGACCGTCTGCCGAAACCGGTCGAGTTCATCTTCAATACGCCGTCGCATCACCGGGTTCATCACGGAGTCAACAATCCGTATCTGGACAAGAATTACGCCGGGATATTCATCATCTGGGACCGGATGTTCGGCACTTTCGTCGAAGAGACCGAACGCGTCCGTTACGGCATCATCAAACCGATCCACAGCTACAACTGGCTCTGGATCAATCTCCACGCCTGGTTCGAGATGTTCGAAGCGATGAAGACCAAACGCACACTGTTCGGCAAACTCCGCTGCATTTTCGCCTCGCCCGATATGGATTTCGAGGAAAAAACCAAACTCAAACTGGAACCGGGAAAATTCAACAAGATCGGAAATTGATTTGAGTTGCCGGTGGGCGGTGATCAGAAAAAATGTCTGCCCACTGACCACCGACCACCGATCCCCGCTTGCCGGGACGGTTTGTTCGCTAATATAATGGGCAATTTATGAGCGACAGAAAAATTCGTGTTTTGGTGGCAAAACCCGGACTCGACGGACATGACCGCGGAGCCAAGGTGATCGCGCGGGCTTTGCGCGACGCCGGAATGGAAGTCATTTACACCGGTCTCAGGCAAACGCCCGAGATGATAGCGGCGGCGGCCCTTCAGGAAGACGTCGATGCCGTCGGGATCTCGATCCTCTCCGGGGCGCACAACACTCTTTGCCCGCGGATCGTCGATCTTTTGCGCGAAAGCGGGATGACCGACACGCTGGTCCTGGTCGGCGGGATCGTCCCCCAGGAAGACGTGCCCAAACTCAAGGAAAAAGGAGTCGCCGAGGTCTTTTTGCCCGGCACATCGACCGAAGACATAGTCGATTTCATCAATCAAAACGTCCGCGCCGACAACTGAGCCGGAAGGCAACGGACAAGTCGAATATCTCCGGATCTGTCTTTGACAGCGGTACGGCATTTGCAGTGTATGTGGGTGAAATTGAAATGTGAATCAAAATCGTTCATTTTTTTTTAAGCTTTCACGTTTCGATTAAATTTTTTGAAAAAAGGGATGGAAAAAATTATGAGAAAGATATTCGGCATTTTATTCGCATTCGCAATGATCCTGTCCGTCGCTTTGATCAGCGACGCCGTTTCCGAACACAACCCGTTTGCGGCTCAGGCGCAAACCCGTCAGGGCCGGGTAACGGTCAAGAAAAAGAAACGCGGGGTCGCTTCGCAAACCTACCGCGGCAGCAAGTATATTTATCGTAAAGCCAGAAACGGCACGGTTTATATCTATCGCAAGACCGCCAAAGGAGTGGTTTACGTCGGCAAAAAAACCTACAAAGGAAGCAAGTACATCGGCAAGAAAACCTATAAGGGAACCAAATACGTCGGCAAAAAGACCGTCAAGGGAACCCGCGCCACCGTCAGTAGGACCAAGAAAATTTTTAACTAGGCTCGTTCGGAGCCTGACTCTGAAGGCGCCGGGGTGGGAACGGAAATTCCGTTCCCACCCCGGCGCCGAACTGTTTTAAACCGCATCTGGCACGGTATATGCAGTATTAAAAAAATAAATAGACTGAATTTTTATTTTTCTTTCGACAAAGGAGGTTAACTATGAACATAAAAGGTTTAGGTCGTTTGTTGCTGGTGTTTTCTTTTGTATTGTTTTCATACGCGATGGTTAACGCCCAGGTCGTTGACACGGTCAAGAAAGCGGCTGACAAAACGAAGGACGTAACCGTTGACGCCGCCGAAAAAACCGCCGATGTGGTCGAAGATGCCACCGACAAATCGGCTGATGTCGCCGGAAAGGTGGTCGAAGGCACCAAGGACACAACCGTCAAAGGGGCCAAAGGCACCGTCAAGGTGAGCAAGAAGATCGGCAACAACGTCGTCGAGGTTACGGACAATCTGGCGGGCAAAACCGCCGAGGAAGGCAAATATTACACGGTCAAGACCTGGGACGGCACCAAATGGGTGGCCAAGAAAGTTTGGTTTAAAACCAAAAAAGGAACCGAAAAGGCTGCCGAGAAAACCGAGAAAGTGATCAACTGATTCGATTTTGGATTTTAGATTTCGGATTTCGGATTGTCCGAATTTCGGGCGGTCAACAAACGAATTTAAGGTTCGTTTGTTGACCGCCCTTGTTTTTTGTTTTTTAATAAACTACTTATGAAAGAAAAAGTTAGAGTAGCAAGCGGACAGGGGTTCTGGGGCGATCTGCTGACCGCCCCGGTCGATCAGGTTCGCGGCGGGCCGATCGATTACCTGATGCTCGATTATCTGGCGGAAGTGACGATGAGCATCATGCAGAAACAGCGTTCCCGCAACCCGGAAGCCGGTTTCGCCCGCGATTTTATCACCTTGATGCGGGAAATCCTGACCGATTGCGTCGAACGCGACATCAAGGTCCTGTCGAACGCCGGCGGCGTCAATGTCGAAGGCTGTGCGGCGGCCGTCAAACAGGCAGCCGAGGAGCTGGGGCTTTCGGGCCGGGTCAAGATCGGGGTCATCACCGGCGACGACATTCTGCCGCGTCTCGGGGAATTTTTGGACCGGGGCATTGAGATCAACAACATGGACACGGGCGAGCCGCTCTCCGATATTCTCGACCGGGTGCAGGCCGCCAACGTCTATCTCGGCGCGCGGCCGCTGGTCGAGGCATTAGGACGGGGCGCGCAGATCATCGTCGGCGGACGTTTGACCGACACGGGCCTGACCCTGGCGCCTTTGATGCACGAGTTCGGCTGGTCTTTCGAGGATTGGGACGCTCTCGCCACCGGAACCATCGCCGGGCATATCATCGAATGCGGGGCGCAGTGTTCGGGCGGCAACTGCCAGTTCGAGTGGGGAAGCATCCCCGATCTGGCCAACGTCGGTTTTCCGATCATCGAAGCCTACCCGAACCGCGAATTCGTCGTCACCAAACACGAAGGCACCGGCGGGCGCGTCAACGTCCCGTCGGTCAAGGAACAACTTCTCTATGAGATGGGCGACCCGCACGAATACATCACTCCGGACGTGGTCGCCGATTTTACGACCATCAACCTCAAAGACGACGGGGCGGATCGGGTCCGCGTCTCCGGCATCAAGGGCAAGCCGAACACCGAGTTTTACAAAGTTTCGATCGCCTATTCGGCCGGCTGGAAAGCGGTCGGAACGCTGGTCTACTCCTACCCGGACGCCTACCGGAAAGCGAAGGCGGCCGATATGATCCTCCGTTCGCGGCTCGACAAACTCGGTTTGCAGTTCGACGTCGTTTTGACGGAGTTCGTCGGTTGGAGCGCCACCCACGGACATCTCTCGGGCGATCCGCCGCGCGACATTCCCGAAGTCCAGTTGCGGATCGGGGTCCGCGGAGAGGACCGCGCTTCGATCGAGCGTTTCACCAAGGAGATCGCCCCGCTGATCCTGACCGGCCCGCCCGGAGTAACCGGTTTCGCCGGCGGCCGCCCGAAGGTCGAAGAGATCATGGCCTATTTTCCGGCCCTGATCCCGAAGGATCTGATCGAAACGAAGGTCGAGATACTGGAGGCGTGATTATTTTTTTTGTGATAGGTGATGGGTGATGGGATCTGTTTTGTCCCATCACCCATCACCCATCACCCATCACCTCTTCCAACTACTGCTCACTCTGCTCGTCATCCAAAACCTTGACTTCGACATTGGTCTTCATAAACTGCGAGTAATCGAAATCGACCCGGGTGTCCTTGAGCGAAACGTTTTCCCGGTCCTTTTTCCCCGTTTTGAATTCGGTCAGGGTGATATGTTTGGGCACCATGATCCCGTACTCGCTCGGCTGATACTCGAACTCGGTTTTGAGCAGCAGGAGGGGATTTTCGGTTCCGGCCGTCAGTTGCCTGACCTCGCGCCGGAGTTGGAAGGTCTCGGCGTCGATCCACAGTCGGCCGCTTAGAACGACATCCGATTTTTTGACCCCGCCGGGCAGATCCAGATCGAACCGAAGGCTCAGTTCTCTGAATTTAGCGCCTTTTTCGTTGATCAGAATGTAGGGACTTTTCCTCGTCTGCCGGTAGGCGACGACGAAAACCCGGCGGTCTTCAAACGTTTCGGTCCCGACCAATTCAAAATCGAAAAAAGGCCGGATATGATCGGCCAGAACCGGAGCCGGCAAAAGCGTCAGCCCTTCGATTTCCAAAGTCTTATCGAACCTCAGGCTCTCCTTTTGCACCTTTTCCAGCTCTTTTTCGATCGATCCCGCTTTTTCCACCTGCGAGAAAAACTCGGCCGGCGTCCGGTCGCGGCCCGTGATCGCTTTTCCGTCAACCCGCGTAACGTCCCTGAATTCCGACACCGCGCCGGGGTCGCGGGGCGATTGATACACCAGAAAATTCGATTCGATCACCGCCCTTTTCTTCAGATCACCGCCTTTCCCGTAAATTTCAAAAGTCTTGGTCTCCTTGGCCAACAGGTCTCTGAAACCCTTTTCGTAAACCAGAGTCTGTTCGTTGGCCCGGCTGATGACCTCTTTCAGATCGGCATTCTGAGCCGGAGCAACCCCGGCTCCAAATCCCCCAAACGCCGCTACAAACAACAAAACCACCCAAAATCTGCACATCCTCTTGTTCCCCCTTGAAAAAAAATTTACGTAAAATTCGTTTTTTTTTGTCCGACCGCCGGAAAAATCTCCGAAAACCTCTTTTTCCGTTGGGATCTTTCCCATTATGCCTCATGCGAAAAAAGTTTCGTAACCTTTTTTGCCCTACCGGCACTTTAGATTGAACCCCGAGAGAATTAAGTTGCCGGGGAAGTTAGATGGAGAGAGGTAAAAGAAATATGAGTTTGGACATGCAGATCATCCAGTTACTTCTTGGTAACACGGTTCGACAGATAAATTTTTCACTGCGCGGACTTTTGGTAACGGGTCGTGGATTCGAGGAATTGTCTTTTTGTTTTAGCGACACACCTATTCGCCACCGGATCAGAATTCTGGTTCGTCCGGAGTTGATTTCCAGAACGGCCGATGCCGAATACCATTCCGACACCGACAAGCTCTTATTCAGAACTCCCGCAGTTCTGCAAACATATGTAGGAAGGGCGACCGTGGTCCATGAATGCACCCACGCCCTGCTGGATCTGCGCTCCCGAGCTTCATCGGTGAGATCGGAAGAATCGGCGGCATTCATAGCCGAGGCGTGGTATCTCCTCAATTGCGGATACGACCCGGTCGATGTGAATAATTATCTGACCGTTTTCGGGAATATTGCGGAGAATCTGCGCCAGCAGGCGATGACCTCCGGAGGAGGCGCGACCCCGATTGAACTTTCCGTCGAGCAAATCAACGCCGCCAGGGCACAAACCGGGCGGTTGGGGTACACGAGCGGTCATTATACAAAAAACGGGATTCGGGGTCTTCGCTATCGGGGCAATTAGCAAATCTGTAACCTTTTTCCATCCCCCGGCACAAAACATTGAGGCTCGGGAAAAAAACTGTCGAGTCGGCGAAGGCCAAAAATGAGGTCGAAAAAAACTGATTTTATCTTAAGGAGAAAAAAATGGCAGAGATTCAGATAAACGGAAGCGAAAGATTCAGGAATGGCATAAACACCGCCCTGAGAAATATTCGGGGAGTGAGAGCGGGAAACGCCGTCCTCGAATCCATCCGGCAAAGGCAGTTTGGCATTATATTTATAGAACTGCGGGGAAACAACCAAAGTTGCTCCATGTCTCCGAATGCGGATGCAAATGTGGCTTTTTTGACTCAACAACAAAGTCAGCGGGCTTCCGCTTACGGATCACCGATCCGCCATCGTGCGGGCCATCTCTATAGTTATCGCGGCATCGGAGGCGGAGCCGGTGCGGCAAGAGTGAGGATTTCGCCCAGAGATTTCTGCGATAACCGAACCCTTCAGGTAACACTTGCTCACGAACTGGTCCACGGGCTTCGAATTCTTTCGGGATCACAAATTTATTCTCCGATGGTTGCGTGGGATAACTACGAAGAATTCGTCGCCTGTCTGGTCGAGAATGTGATGCGCTCCGAGTTGAGGTTACGCCTGAGGGTCAATCACGGTTTCGGCGTCGATCCGGTTTTTCAGGAATTTTGGAGAAACGCAAATCAGGAAAGACAAAGTCAGGCAGCGGCAACGACCCAACCGGGCGTAATGCGCGAGCGCGGAGCCTTGCCGACGGGACCGATCTTCAATCAAACTCAAGTCGAAAGTTATATGGAATCAATAAAAACCGACAGAGAAGCCCTCAGATCCCTCTCGGAATTATTTGCCGGAAGGTACAGCAATCGAATAGGGGTTATCAGATACTGGAACAACAATTTATTTGACCGACTCCGAGGCTTTTCCAACATTCCCTTTAACCCCTTCAGAGATTGTTAAAAGCCAAGGAGAAGATCACTTCTCCGAAAACATTTCAACGGAGTAAAAAGCCCGCGTTCGAATGGCGCGGGCCTTTTTTTCACCCCGAAACCTTTTTGACCGGAAAGATTTGTCCACACTCACCAAGTCGGTAACTCAAGTTTTTTTTAGCCGCAGAGAACACCGAGGACTCAGAGACAAATCGTTTGATCGACCATAAAAACCTCGGTGTTCCCTGTGTCCTCTGTGGCTAATCAAATTGTTGATAAATTCAGATTACGCGGTGCTCACATTCACCCGAAAAAAAATAATCCGTAACCTTTTTCGACTTTCGGACACTCAAGATCAAAGCCCGGAGAAAGGCAATTTTTATTTAAGTCAAAGGAGAAATTGGAATTATGAAAAAAGGAATGTTTATCATCGGTTTGATACTGACTATATTTTCGCCATTTATCGGAACGCCGGTATTTTTTCTGTTAGGTGATACGGGATCGTTCTTAAATCTTGCCGAGGAAACCCGGTGGATCCTCGCGGCTTTGCTGATCGGGACATCGGTCATCATTCCGATCATCGGCATTGCCCTGATCCTCGGAGCAACGCTCATTCCCTTGATTTCCGGAATGAAAAAAAACAAGAAGATCCTTTTGGAAGGCTTGCCCGCCGAAGCGAGAATTCTGGCCATCAACGACACCGGAACGCTGGTCAACAACAACCCTTTGGTCAATTTTATTCTGGAAGTCAGTTCACCTTCACAACCCGCTTTTCGCGCCGAAACAAGGCAGATAGTCCCGTATATTCACATGCCCTCGTTCCAGCCCGGCAAACTCATCAACGTCAAATATTTGCCCGGCACGAATCAGGTGGCGATCGTCGGAGCGGGACAAATCCAGAAAAACATTTTTTGAGAGGAGGTCGCAAACAGCCTTCAAGCCAGCAGATCAATGAGTCGTTTTTGACTGCAAGTCAATTCGGCCAACCGGGTCCATACGGTTTTGAGAAAATAAGCGCGGATTTTTTACTTGATTTATAATCGAAACCCAATTTTAATAGAATCCGAAGTTATTTTTATTATGAAACCCGACATCTGGAAAAGGATCGAGTCAAGACAGGTCGCCGATTGCCGCGTTTTTCGCATCCGGGAAGACGTCTGCCGCCGCGATGGGGAAAAAGAGGCCGAACATAATTTTTTCGTCATCGAAAACCCCGACTGGGTCAACATCATCGGTTTGACCAAAGACCAAGAGGTGGTTCTCATCGAACAGTTCCGCCACGGGACCGAAGAGATCATCCTGGAAATTCCCGGCGGGATGCTCGATGAAGGCGAAGACCCGGAACGGGCGGCCCGGCGCGAGATGGCCGAAGAGACCGGTTTCGAGGCGGACGACTTTGTTTATCTCGGCAAATCTCGGCCCAATCCGGCCATTCAGAACAACACCATCTACCATTTTCTGGCCCGAAACTGCGAAAAACGGAGCGAGACCTCGTTTGACGAACACGAAAGCGTCATCACCCGTCTGGTCCCTTACGAGGAGATCAAAAAACTGGTGGCCGAGGGCCGGATCACGCACGCTCTGGCCGTGACCGGCTTTTACTATCTGGCTCTCCATCTGGAAAAACTGTGACTTGAGAAAAAAGCGAGGAAAAAAAATGCGAACGGCGCGGATTATCATCTTCTTTCTGATCGGGGTTCTGGTGGCCCAATGCGTTTATTATTATCCGAATCTGCCCGAAAAAATGGCCAGTCATTTCAACGCGGCGGGCGAACCGAACGGCTGGATGTCGAAAAACGTATTTTTTATCTTCGAAGCGGGGCTCCTTCTTTTGATCCTGGCCGAATTCACCCTGATCCCTTTTTTGATCAGAAGATCCCCGGCCAAAATGATCAATCTGCCGAACAAGGATTACTGGCTGGCCCCGGAAAGGCGCGACGAGGCCTTCGCCGTCATCGGCAATTACTTCGACTGGTTCAGCGTTCTATTGGCCGCGCTCTTTATCGCCGTCAATCAGTTGGTTTTTCAGGCCAATCTGGCGCGGGAAAACATCTCGCCGCTGGCCATCTGGGTGGTTCTGTGCGGATTTCTCGCTTTCGTCATCTTCTGGCTTGTCAAATTCGTCAGACGCTTTAAAATTAGAGAATATGAAAGTTGAACTGACCAAACTGGCGCACGCCCGCTCGGGCGACAAAGGCGACACGGCCAACGTCGGCCTGATCGCCCTCAAGGACGAATTTTACGATGTATTAAAACGCGAAGTGACGGCCGAACGGGTTAAGAAGCATTTCGGCCCGATCGTCAAAGGCGAGGTCGAGCGGTTCGAACTGCCGAACCTCGGCGCTTTGAATTTCCTTTTGCACGAATCGCTGGGCGGCGGCGGGACCTTGTCGCTGATGACCGACGCGCAGGGAAAAACCTTTTCGACCGCGCTGTTGCGGATGAAGATCGACCTGCCCGAAGAGGAGGCCGAGAGTCTCGGGATCGGCTGAACGGAATTCGAAATCAAAGGCAATTGACAGATAAGGGGTAAATTAGAATGGGAGAAGAACTGCAGAAAAAGATAAATTTCGATTACGCCCAGATCGGCGGCGTCCGGCTTCATTACGCGACGGCCGGAAACGGCGACCGGCTGGTTCTGCTGCTACACGGTTTTCCCGAATTCTGGTATTCCTGGCGGCATCAGCTTATTGATCTGTCCGATCAATACATGGTCGTCGCCCCCGATATGCGGGGCTATAACCTGTCGGACAAACCGAAAAACATCTCCGATTACGAGATCGAAAATCTGGTCGATGACGTAACCGGTCTGATCCGCCATTTCGGGCGCGAGCAGGCGGCCGTCGTCGGGCACGACTGGGGGGCGACCGTCGCCTGGAAAATCGCCGAAAAACATCCCGAACATCTGTGGAAACTGGCCTGTTTGCAGGTTCCCCCGGCGGCCGTCTGGAAAAAGAATCAGACCTTTCGCCAACTGCTCAAAAGCTGGTACATGTTCTTTTTTCAGATCCCGCGTCTGCCCGAATTTCTTTTGAGCCTCAACGATTACAAGGCGCTCGAAAACGGCCTCAAGGGATCGACGGCCGAGGGCGGCGTTTTTACCGATCAGGACATTTTCGAATACAAAAAAGCCTGGAGCGAACCCGGCGCATTGCGAAGCGGGCTCAATTATTATCGCGCCAACATTTTGCGGCGGATCTTCGGCAAACAGCCGCAAACGGAGAAAATAAAGGTTCCGACGCTTTTCATTTACGGCGAAAAAGACACGGCCGTCCTGCCCGAAACGGTCAAAGGCGTCGGAGAGATGATCGAAGCCGAATACGAAGAGATCCACATCCCCGAAGCCGCTCACTGGGTTCAGCAGGAGGCCAGAGAGACCGTCACGCAGGTTCTGCGGGATTTTTTGGCGGGGGAAAAGTGAGCGGTGAGCAGTAAACGGTGAGCAGAATACCCAATCGCTTGATTCCTTTTTAATTCAATCTGCAATCCCCAGTTTTTTTCTCCGGCAATTTTCCCTCGCTCGCTCTCCCGATTGGCATCTCCGTCCGGGTTTGCTTTACAATAACCTCACTTCGTTTTTATCAGATCAAAAAATTACCGGGAGTCATTTTTTATGCGTCACACATTTTTGCGCCTTTTTCTGGTGTTTCTCTTGAGCTTTTCCGTTCTGGCCCGGCCGCTGCCGTCGGATGAAAATCATTTGATGGGATTTTCGACCGAAAACGCCTCGGCGCGTCAGGTGGAACTTGAAACAAAGTTCGATGCATTGCTCCGGGCGGAAAACCTGCGCCAGAGAATGAAGCGCCTGTCCGCCCGGCCGCATCACGTCGGCTCGCCCTACGACAAGGAAAACGCCGAATTCATCGCGGCCCAGTTCAAGGAATGGGGATTCGACACCCGGATCGAACAGTTCGACGTTCTGTTCCCGACGCCGAAAACGCGTCTGCTGGAGATGACCGCCCCGGAAAAATTCACCGCCAAACTGGAAGAGCCGGAACTGGTGGAAGATGCGACCTCCGGCCAGAAAAACGAACAACTGCCGACCTACAACGCTTATTCGGGCGAGGGCGATGTCGAGGGCGATCTGGTCTTCGTCAATTACGGAGTGCCGGCCGATTACGAAGAATTGGAGCGGCGCGGGATCAGCGTCAAAGGCAAGATCGTCATCGCCAAATACGGCGGTTCGTGGCGCGGGATCAAACCGAAGGTGGCGGCCGAACGCGGAGCCATCGGCTGCATCATCTATTCCGATCCGGGCAACGACGGTTATTTTCAGGGCGACGTTTACCCGAAAGGCGCCTGGCGCGCTCCCTTTGGAGTCCAGCGCGGTTCGGTGGCCGATATGCCGGTTTTTCCCGGCGACCCGCTAACGCCCGGCATCGGAGCGACCAAAGACGCCAAAAGGCTGGATTGGAAGAACGCCCCGACCATTATGAAGATCCCGGTTCTGCCGATCTCCTACGCCGACGCCGAGCCTCTTTTGCAAAAAATGGGCGGTCAGGTGGCGCCGAGCGGTTGGCGGGGTGCGCTTCCCCTGACCTATCACCTCGGCGGTGTCGATTCTCTCAAGGTTCGCCTCAAACTCGAATTCAACTGGGACATCAAACCGATCTACGACGTCATCGCCAAAATGCCCGGCGCCGAGCGCCCCGACGAATGGATCATGCGGGGCAACCATCACGACGCCTGGGTCAACGGGGCCGATGATCCGGTGTCCGGTCTGGTCGTTCTGATGGAAGAAGCGCGGGCGCTCGGGGAACTGGCCAGGCAGGGCTGGAAACCGAAAAGGACCATCGTTTACGCCGCCTGGGACGGCGAGGAACCGGGTCTGCTCGGCTCGACCGAATGGGTCGAAACCCACGCCGAAGAACTGAAGAAAAAACTGGCCGTTTACATCAACACCGATTCCAACGGACGCGGTTTTTTAGGAGTCGGCGGCTCGCACACGCTCGAAAAATTCATCAACGAGGTTGTCCGCGACGTCCCCGACCCGCAAATTAAAATGAGCGTCCGGGAACGCGCGCGCGCGGCCCGGATCGTCGGCGGTTCGCCCGCGGCCAGAAGAGAAGCGATGAGCCGGCCCGATCTGCGGATCTCGGCGCTCGGGTCGGGTTCGGATTACACGCCCTTTTTGCAGCATCTCGGCGTTGCCTCGCTCAATATGGGTTTCGGGGGCGAAGACGGGGGCGGGTCCTATCATTCGATCTACGATTCGTTCGACCATTACACCCGTTTCGGCGATTTCGATTTTGCCTACGGCGTAACGCTGGCCAAAGTCTGCGGCCGCGCCGTTCTGCGTCTGGCCGACGCCGATGTTCTCCCGTTCGAATTCACGAATTTCGCCGACACCGTCGATCAATACGCCGACGAGGTGATGCGTTTGACCGACGCGATGCGCGAAGAAACCGCCCTGACCAACCGTTTGATCTCTTCGGGAATGCTCAAAGCGGTGCAGAATCCGCAGGAAACCTACGTCGTCCCCGGGATCAAAGACGAGGTGCCGCATCTGAATTTCGCTCCCTTGCAAAACGCCGTCGAGCGTCTTAAGAAAAGCGCGGCCGGTTTTCAAACCGCCTCCGGAAAACGAAATCTGTCGGGCGATGAGCGAAAAAGACTGAACGAGATCCTGATCCAAACCGAAAGGTTGCTGACCTCGGACCGGGGTCTTCCGCGCCGCGACTGGTTCCGCCATCAGATCTACGCGCCCGGCTTTTACACCGGCTACGGCGTCAAAACATTGCCCGGCGTGCGCGAGGCGATCGAGCAGAGAAACTGGAAAGAAGCGACCGGGCAGATCGAGATTCTGGCCCGGACGATCGAAAATTTCGCGGCCGAGATCGATCGGGCGGCCGGGTTGTTTTAGTCTTTGAAAATTGTTAATTCCGCATTCTTAATTCTAAATTATTATGGATAAACGTTTTTTCCGGATCAATGTAGAATGTAGAATGTAAAATTCAGAATTATGAAAGATAATCCCGTTTTGGAAAAATCCTTTGCCTACGCTCTGCGCACCGTCAAACTTTACCGATATCTGGTCGAGGAAAAGCAGGAATTTGTACTGAGCAAAGAACTGCTGACCTCCGGAACTCATATCGGCAGGCACTGCAAGGAGGCCGTCAACGGCGAATCCCGCCAGATTTTCGTCAGCGAGATGGGAATAGCCCGCCGAAAGGCTTCCGAAAATGAATACTGGCTCGAACTCCTCCACAAGGCCGATTTTCTGACTCAACCGCAATTTCAATCAATGGAAGACGATCGTCTGGAAATCTTCAAAATGCTGACGTCGATCGTCAAAACTTCAAAAGAAAATGTCTGAAATCTTAACCGACGCGGAAAATTCGATCTTTACCGTAACCCTGAACCGCCCCGAAAAGCGCAACGCCTTGAACGACGCCTTGATCGGCTCTCTCAAAGAGGCTTTGCACGAGGCCGACCGCGACGATGACCTGCGGGCGATCGTCATCCGCGGCGCGGGGAAAGACTTTTGCTCGGGGGCCGATCTGTCGGCCCTCAAAAAAATCTCGGAAAGCGACGTGATGGAGAATCTGGCGGACGCCGAAAATCTGCTGGAGCTTTTTTCGCTCATCCGGCGAATAAAAATCCCCGTCATCGCCGCCGTTCACGGGCGGGCGCTGGCCGGCGGATGCGGTCTGGCCACGGCCTGCGACATCGTCCTGGCCGCCCGCTCGGCCCGGTTCGGCTACCCGGAAGTGAGGATCGGTTTCGTCCCGGCGATGGTGATGGCCATTCTCCGGCGCAACCTGTCGGAAAAACGCTCGTTCGAACTGATCACCAAGGGTTTTGATTTTGACGCCGGGATGGCCGAAACGATGGGGCTCATCAACCGCGTTTTCCCGGATGAAAAATTCGAGGAGGAGGTGCGGAATTTCGCCGAAGAATACGCCCGCGTCAGCCGTTCGGCCGTCATCCTCTCAAAAAAACTGCTTTACCAGATGGATTCGATGCCGTTCGACGCGGCCCTGGCGGTCGGGGCCGAGGTCAACACCATCGCCCGTCTGACCGAAGATTGCCGGAAAGGGATCGCTCGTTTTTTGGAAAAGTGAGCGGTAAGCGGTGAGCAGTTGGCTTTTTCCTGCTTACTGCTCACTGCCCGTCCCCAACCGTTTCAAAGCATCGACGGCCCGCCCGCGGTCTTCAAGGGTCAGTTTGTCCTGCAAAGCCGAGGTCACTTGCAGGTATTCGCCCAAAACGGCGCGGGCCTTTTCTCTCCGGCCGAGTTCGGCGTAAAGCATTCCGAGGCGGAAAAGAACGGTTTTCGATTCCGGCAGAAGTTCGGCCCGAGCCTTGTTTTGTGCCTCCTCCAGTTCCTTTAGAGCCAGATCCTTTTTTCCCTGCTGATAATAAACGACCGCCAGTTTGCCGGTCAGCGCGGCCGCGTAGATCGGCAGACGCCGACGCCCTTCGAGCAAAACCCCGGCCGCTTCATCGAATTTCTTCTGCCCGACCAGAGCGATGGCCAGCGCTTCATAAGTCAGGTAAAGCGTGTAGACATTGATGTTCTCCGGGGGCATTTCGGCCACCGTCCGGAGATCCCAGACGGCCTCTTCCAGTTGTCCGAGACTGAGATTGGCGCGCGCCCGGCCCAAGTAAACCTGCGGGGTCGGACGCAGGTCGAGCGCGTTGTCATAGGCTTCGAGCGCCTGTTTATATTCTCCCTCCTCGGCCAGAGCGGTCCCGTACTGCGCCCAGTTGAACGAAGACCGGTCGTCGATCCGAACGCTGTGCCGCCAGAGGGTCGTTTCATCCGTCCACACCCGGTTGTAAAAAAAGGTTTTAAGGGAAAGCGGAAAGCCGACCGCCACGGCCAGGATGAGAACGATCAAATCCGCCTTTTCCTCCCGAAACCGTTCCGCCAGATCTTTCAGGTACGGCAGGACGAGCATCAGAAAACCGAGCAGGGGCAGAAACAAATAACGGTCGTGGACGATCTGTTCGGGGATGAAGGCGGTGATATTAAAGGCCGGGATCAGCGGCAGAAAAAGCAGAAGAAACCCCGCCTTTTGCACCGGAGAGCGCCGGGCCAGCAGATAAAACAAAACGACCGCCGCGAGCGATACGATCAAAGGCAGAAGAAACTCCGCCGCTTCGAATCCGCCGACCGCCCTGAGACCGTAGTTCGGCCCGAGAGAAAACGGAAAGACCATCTGTTTGAGGTAAAAAATGAAGGCCGAAGGTGCCGTAAAAAACGCCTCCTCGAAACCGGCCGCCCCTTCGGCCGGTTGCGCCACCCGGCCCAAAACGGCCCATCTCATGAGAAAATATAAGACCCCGAGGACAGCGAAAGCGGCCGTCAAACCGAAGGCCCGGCGCGTCGTTTCTTTTCCCTCACCGGCGTCCGATTCGGCGAACACGATCCAAAAGACCGGAAAACAAAACAGCGCCACCTCCTTGGCCCCGAGCGCCAGCGCGTAGCTGATGAGCGCGAAGATCAGATCCCTTCGGTTCCTCCCCTCGGAGTAATTGACGACGAACCACAGCGAAGAGAGAAAAAACAATCCGAAAAGCAGATCGGGCGAGCCCGAGATCCAGGCCACCGATTCGGTGTGAACCGGGTGAACGGCGAAGATCAGCGCAACGGCGAAGGCGACGGCCGGCGACGCTTCAAATCGGCGCAAAAGCAGGTAGATGAGAGCGCAGATTCCGGCGAAAAGCAAGAGATTCAAAAAATGCCAGCCGAGCGGATTGAGGCCGAACAGCTGAAAATTGATGATGTGAAACCCGGTGAAGGTCGGCCGCCAGTAATTGCTCGAAGTCACCGTCCTATCGCCCTTGAAAGCCCAGACGTCCGAGGTCAGCGCGGTCGAGTAAAGCGAAGCGTCCTGAATCAGCGGATTGCGGGCGATCTGGCGGGTATCGTCGTAAACGAAACGACCGTTGAGCGAATTGGCGAAAACCAAAAAGGCGATCAGAACGACCGGCAACAGAAACCACAGTTCCCTCCGCCTTTGGCTGTTGGTTTGATCAGACATAGATTGCCGATCATTTTACACGAAAGATCAGAAAGTAATCCATTGTGTCCTCGACGAAATCGTAAGTCCCTTTGAGCTCGTAGCCCGCCTTTCCGGCCTCTTCGATGATCGTTTGCTGATCGATGCCGTGGTCATCGCCCCGGCCGTCCCGGTCGATGATCCCGACCAGCGCGTCCTTTTTGAGCGCGGCGCGCAGGTTTTTCATCAATTTAACGGGTTGGCCGAATTCGTGATAAGTGTTGAGGATCAAAACGGCATCGACCGATTTTTTCGGCAGGAGCGGATCTTCGGTCGTCCCCAAAATCGCCCTGATATTGATCAGATTTTCCTTTTCCTTGCGCTCGTTGATGTATTTGATGGCGTCTTCGTTGACGTCAACGGCGTAAACGATCCCCTTTTCGCCGACCCGCTTCGAAGCGATGGCCGAGAACCAACCGCCCCCGGCGCCGATGTCGGCCACCGATTTTCCGGCCGCAATCCCCAAAAGATCCATCACCCGTTCGATCTGGAGTTTTTCCGCCCGCCCCTCGCGGTCGTAGCGCGACAGATCGCCCTTGAAAGGCTCGCTCGTCGGCCGGCTGATGGTGTCGTCGGCCGGAGTCGCGGTCGGCGTCGGAGTTTTCCGCCGGGTCTGCGAACTGACCGGAAAATCCCCCTGTCCGGTCAAAAACAAGGCGGCCAAAGAAATCAAAAAGGTCAATTTTACGGCGACCAGACCGATGACGAATTTTTTCATAATTTTTATACGCGCGGCCGGGAAATTTGTTTTTTCACCCTCCGCCTTCGAGCGCTTTTTCCAGCGGTCTTTCGTCGATCTCGTCGATCAGACCGATCTCCAGAGCCTCTTCGGCCGGGACCCGGCGGGCCGTAAGGAGGATCTCAAAAGCCTTTTTCCGTCCGATCAGACGCGGAAGAAGCTGGGTTCCGCCCCAACCGGTGATGATCCCGAGGCGCGCTCCCGGATGAGCGAAGACCGAACGCGGCGAGGCGATCCTTTTTTTGCACGACAGCGCCAGATCGAGCGCGCCGCCCATGCAATAACCGTCGATGGCGGCGACCGTTTCTTTTTCCGAACGATGGATCCGCCGAAAAAGATCCTGCCCGCGCCGGCCGAATTCGCGCGCCGCCTCCGGATTGAGACGGGAAACCTCTCTCAGATCCGCGCCCGAAGCGAATGTGTCGCCCGATCCGGTAAAAATGATCCTGTCAAATTTCGGGTCGGTTTCAAGGGAAATAAAAGCGCTTTTAAGTTCTTCGAGCGTTTCGATTGAGAGCGGATTTTTTATTTCGGGACGGGAAAACCGAATGACGCTCCCCCGATCCGATTTTTCGATCTTCAGATTCACTTTTATAGAAATTTTGAGTTTGGAATTTTTAGTCCGTTGTAAATCAATTTGCCACAGAGCGCACAGAGTTCACCGAGGGATTTTTTAACTGAAAAACCGCTTTTCTCCTTTTCTCCGTGTTCTCTGCGGCAAATTGATTTTTTCAGCGTTTTTGGATGGAGAAAGCCAGTTCCGCCGACTCAAAAACGCTAAAAAAAGACCGCCCAGGTGGCGAAATCGTCCGAGAAATTCTCGAAATGATGCGCCGCGCGCGCCGGGACGAAAAAGGCGTCGCCGACCTCGCAATCAAACCTTTCGTCTTCGATGACGAGTTCCCCGCTCCCGCCAACGATGAAATAGAACTCGTCCTCTTCGTGAAAGGTTTGATGATCGGTCCCGCGCGGCGCGAAAAACACCAGCGTCACATCGCCCTTGCGGAAAGGCTCGACGTCCCAGACGCCATCCTTCCATTTCTCATTGGCCGGCAGGGGCAGTTTTTCCAAAAACTCTTTGATCGTAAACTTCATATCGGTTTTAGATCCCCGGTTTTGGATTTTGGATCGCCGGCGGAAAACAATCCCAAACCGGCGATCCAAAATCCAAAACCGGGGGTTACACCACGACGATCTTTTCGGTCGAAGGACCGGTCGTGTTGAAATCGAAAAGCGGGCGCGGGTCCGCTTCGATCAAGGCGCGCGGAACGGGCTCGCGTTTCCAGTAAAGGGCGAACAAATCCTCTCCGCCCTCGCCGGTTTCGATGACGTTGATCAGATAGTGAAAATCGGCGTGGAAGAAACGGCAATAGGCCCGATCCATCTCGTCCGGCAGATCCGGTTCGACCGACGCGATCAGCGTTCGCCCGATCTCGGCCGCCTCGCGCTCGTGATCGTAGATAAGTTGAACGTCTTCGGGCGCCAGGGTTTCGCCCAATTTGAGGACGAGTTCGTTGGAACGGTTGACGCGCGGGGTCTTATTGAGCAGCTGGCACATATGCCCGTACAGATGGGCGATCGTGAACCAGCAGGCAAACAGCGGCGCGACGCGCGGATAGAGCGTGATCCGGTTGTCGTCGAAAATCCCGATAAAACGGGCGTGATCCGGGACGGCAAGATCGTTGATGACCTCGACCCCGAGCCGGTCGGTCCGCGAGATCAAACGGCTTAAAATTTTGCTGACCTCTTCGCCCTCCGGCAATCCGAAAAGTTTGTCCATAAACACACCTTAAATGTACAAAGTTTAAAGGCCTGAAAGTTTAAAGGTGAAAAGGTTTAAAAGGTGAAAAGGTGAAAAGGTGAAAAAGTTTTTCTTCGGTTCCAAACCCTTTTCGACCTAAAGATCTTTTCACTTTTAAACTTTTTCACCTTTAAACTTTTAAACCTTTTCACTTTTTTCATCCTTAACAAAGTTACAACGAAGTCCTCTTGATCGTGTGTTTTTCCCACAGGATCTTGACCGCCTTTTGCATCAGTCCGACGAACTGGGCTTCGGCGACCGGCGATTTCTCGTCGTTCCAGCTACCGGTTACGACGAACCATTCCCCTTTCGGCGTCTCCAGCAGATAGGTCATACTGATCACACCGGGTTCCGATCCGCCCTTGTAACCGACGTAATTCCAGTTTTTGGCGGTCGCTTCCGGCAGTGCCTTGTTGATCGTCATCACGCCCCGCGCCTTTTCGGCCTCTCCTTTTTCGCTGTTGTCCCTCAGCCATTTCATCAGCCGGATCAGATCGCTGGGCGAAGCGAACCATTCGATCTCGGAGATGTAGGTCGGTTCCTTCAAAAAATTGGCCAGATCGATCTCCTCTTTGTTGAAGGCGGCGATCTCGTTTTCGACCATCGAGCGGCGGCCTTTCTCGTCCTTCGAGATAAAGATCTGGGCGTAATTCTGTTTGACCGCGGCCTTGATTTTGAACATCTCAATCGTCTTCAAAAACGGGCGGTTCATCTCCGCGTAATCGTTGCCAGCGGCGGTCAGCATCTTTTCGATCTTCTCCCGGCCGAGCGTTTCGATCAATTGATCGGTCGCCGTGTTGTCGCTGATCGAGATCATCAGAGAGGCGAGCGTGTGCAGAGTTACCGGCGCTCCCGTCGGCCAGTTCTGCATCTGCCCCGACGGCAGGGACCTTTCTTTCAGTTCGATGACATCCGACCATTTCCGCTCGCCGGCCGTAACCGAACGGACGAGTTCGGCCAGGACGTAAAATTTGAAGGTCGAACCGATGGCAAAGGCCTGATCCGGGTTGTGTGCGATGATCGTGTCGAAATCCCTGACGCTCAATTTGGCGGCGGCAAAACCGGTTTGACCGGGCAGTTTTTTCAGTTCGGCCACGATCTCTTCGAGCGTTTCGGAGGTCTCCTCGACGCCGGTGATCAAAAGCCCGTTGATCAGATGCGGCGGGGACGGCTCCAGAGAAAGAGTCATTGAAGCGACCGTGTCTTTTTCAAAAAGGATCTGGATCTGGCCGGCAAATTCGCTCTTCGGCGTGATCTTTTTAACACCGACGGCCTTACCGTAATTATCGGTCAGACTCTTGCTGATCTCGGCGAATTTCTCCGGCGGAACCGCCTGCAAAAAACCGGGCGCAAAGACCTTATCGAGATCCTTCGGCTGATTGATAATTCCGACCACCTCGGCCGCTCTCTGCTCAAGAACGGTCTGTTTCTCCTGAGCCGCCGCGAAGAAAGCGAAGGCGAAAAGCATGATCAAAATGGACGGGATGATTTTCATGAACGGTATCTTATCACGTCGGAATTTTCTTAAAAACTTTTTTTCACCACAAGGGCACAGAGACCACAAAGATTTTTTTCAAATGATATGTATAAACAAAATCGCTCTTTCCGGCTAGAAACATTGCCACGCCAAAGCCCACTCATCTTTTTTGCCTTCAACGGTTCCCCTTCCGAAATAACCGACTCCGCCGTCGCCCCAGAATCATATTCTGTTTTTCCCTGATCCCGCAGTTTGCGCTGCGGGCGGCTAAGCGGAAGGCTCGTCATCTGCTCCGCTGACTTAAAATGGAGGGCGATCCGAAATCCCAACTCTAAAATCCGAACTCACGTTCCATCTTGCTGACGGCGAATGAAACGAACTTTCCGGCCGGTAAAAGCACGGAGCGGGCCGATCCCACCAGGCCGACTTGCGCCCGGCCGAGGTTTACAAACTCCCGGGTTATTTCGGCAAAATAATCCTCCGGCATCGCGCTGATGACGGGATTGCCGGTGTCGAATTCCTCGACGATGAGATCAATCACTTCGCCGCCGGAAAGGACCTTGTCGGTCCGTTTGATAACCCGTTTGTCCGGAATGTCGGCGATGCTTTCAGCGTAATGGAGAATGGTCACATTGTTAAAATCCGAACCGAGCAAGAGAACCTTCCCGCCGGATTCGGCCAGTTTGGCCAAAGGCGTCCCCGCGCCGTACCCGTAGTTGAGCGGATGATCCCGGCAGATCCACTCGGCCCGCGCTCCGACGGCGACCATCGAGGCGCCAGGATTCAATGACCGGACGGCTCCCGGCCAGCGGCGAATGATCTCGGCCAGAGTGCCGTAACCGGGGCGGGCCGGCGATCTCTCCGGATCAAAATAAGGCACCTCATCGGTCGGCTCAAAATCCACATAAGCCAACAGCGTGCCGGATTCGCCCAGAACCGACAAAAGACTCCGTACCAGTCCCTCGCCTCTGCCTTCGACCTCTCCGACCGCCCGCAAAGAGGCGTGAACCATGATGATGTCCCCGACACGAATGCCGATGTTTTTAAGATCACCCATTAATTGTGAAGCAGATGTCATCATTAAAACGCCTACGCAGACTTAATAAATACAATCCAAAATCGGCAATCCGAAATCCAAAATCAACTCAGATTGTCCGGCAGCACAAACGCCCCCAAATGCGGTTTGTCGGTGTTGAGCGTCGTCTCCAGAGCTAGGACCAGAGCGTTGCGAAGATTCTCCGGCACGACGATGGCGTCGACGAAACCGCGGGCGGCGGCGTATTTGGCGTCGAGTTCCTTTTCGTAGGTCTCGCGCACCTTGTCCATCTCGGCCAGCATCTCTTGGTCCGGTTCTTTGCCCTCTTTTTTGAGCCGTTCGAGCTGGGTGCCGAAGATGGCGGCGGCGGCCGAATCGCCCTCCATGACGCCCATCCGTCCGGTCGGCAGGCTAAAGATGAAATCGGGGTCGAAACCCTGTCCGGCCATCGCGTAATAGCCCGCGCCCGATGCGTGATTGATCGTCAGGACGAGTTTCGGGACGGTCGCCGTCGCCATCGCTTCGACGAAACGCGCTCCGGCCCGGATGATGCCCGAATGCTCGGCCTCGGCTCCGACCATGAAACCGGAAACATCCTGAACGAATAAAATGGGAGTCCCGTGTCGGTTGCAGTTTTCGATGAAATAGGCGGTCTTTTCGGCCGATTCGGTGTAAACGATGCCGCCGAATTTGGGAGCTTTCCCCGGTTGAGCGATCATTCCCCGATGGTTGGCGATGATGCCGACGTGAATTCCGGCGATGCGGGCCGTTCCGCAGATCATCTCGCGGGCGTAATCGGCCTGAAACTCGTCGAGTTCGCCCCCGTCGAGAATGCAGTTCAAGACCTCCCGCATATCGTAACCGGCCCGGTGATCTTCCGGGAGGATCTCATAGAGCTTTTCGGGATCGGTCTTCGGTTTTTCGGCCTCTTTGATCGAAACTCTGGTTTGAAATTTGTCGGGCAGTTCGGAAACCAGCTGGCGGATCTTTTCCAGACATTCTTCGTCGTTGGCGGTCCGAAAATGCGCCACGCCCGAAACCGAGTTGTGCGTCATCGCGCCGCCCAGGGTCTCGTTGTCGATCGTCTGCCCGGTCGCGCCTTTGACCAGATTGGCCCCGCCGAGTCCCATAAAAGAAGTGCCTTCGACCATCAGAATGACGTCCGACAGAGCGGGCAGATAAGCGCCGCCCGCAACGCACATTCCCATCACGGCCGAGATCTGCGGGACTTTCAGATAACGGCGCATGATCGAGTTGTAGTAAAAAATGCGGGCCGCGCCGTATTGACCGGGGAAAACGCCGCCCTGATAGGGGAGATTGACGCCGGCCGAATCGACCAGATAGATGATCGGCACCGAACAGCGCATGGCGATCTCCTGAGCGCGGAGGATCTTTTTGATCGTTTCCGGATACCAGGCGCCGGCCTTGATGGTGGCGTCGTTGGCGACGACCACGCATTCGCGGCCGCCGATCTTGCCGACGCTGGTGACGACGGCCGCCGCCGGAGCCTGACCGTTGTATTCGTCGTAGGCGACCAGCAGGCCGATCTCCTGCTGATAAGCGTCCTTGTCAAAAAGAAGATCGATCCGCTCGCGGGCCGTCAGTTTCCCTCTCTGATGAATGCGCTCGATCTTAGCCGGCCCGCCGCCGAGTTTTAATTTCCTCTCCAATCGCTCAAAATCTTCGCTCAATTCGCGCAATCGCGTTTTTTTTTCGGTTGTTTTCATTTGGTGGTTAATTGTAAATGGTTGATTGTTAATTGAAAAGAAAGTTCCGGATATTCAAATTCCCAGTTGTTTATTTTAGTTTGGATTTATCCCGTCAGCCGGCAATGAAAAATCTTTGTAAGCCCAAAATATCACAGCCGTTTTGACTAAGCCAAAGACGCGCGCGATTCGAAAACCTCGTCGCCCGCCACCTTCCCGTTTTCGAGTGTGATGCGCCTTTGACCGAGGCGCGCTCCTTCGGCCTCGTTGTGGGTAACGTAGATAAAAGGGATCCGGGCCCGCGTCTGGGCCAGTTCGATCTCGTCCAAAAGGCGCGAGCGGGTTTCGACATCGACCGCCGACAGCGGTTCGTCCAAAAGAACTATCCGCGGTTCGGACGCCAGAGCCCTGGCCAGAGCCGCTCTTTGCTGTTCGCCGCCGGACATCTCGGCCGGGAGGCGGTCTTTCAGATGTTCGATCCGAAAAAGCACGAGCATCTCCAGCGCCTTTTCCCGCCCGTTTTTTCCGTCGCCGTTCTTGGCCCCGTAGGCGATGTTCTGCTCGGCCGTCAGATGCGGAAAAAGCGCGTAATCCTGAAAAACGAAACCGACCCGGCGGCGCTGGATCGGAAGATCGATCTTGGCGGTCGAATCAAAAAACATCTCCGAGTTGAGTTCGATCCGCCCCTCGTCCGGCGTCAGAATCCCGGCGATCAGCTTCAGCGTGGTGGTTTTCCCCGCCCCGGACGCCCCGGCCAGAACCGTGATCCCGTCCCCGGCCGAAAACCGGACGTCGAGCGAGAACTCCTCGCTCCCACGCTTGCCGAAACTTTTTTTGACATCAACCGTCAACATCTTTTTCAGTGGTCTGTGATCAGTGATCAGTTTGCAGGTCTTTTTTCTGCGGGAAACTGCTAACCTTTAATGGTTGGCAAATGATCAATTAATACTCTGTAAATAAAAAAAACTGAAGTTTTGTTAAATTTGTGATGGGTGATGAGTGATGGGTGATGGGATAAAACTTAATTGTCTGATCATCCGGATCTGCTGTCTGATATTATCTGTTTAACTTTTCACCCATCACCCATCACCCATCACTAAACTCTAGTTTTTTTAATTTTCACAGTAATTAATAATAAATGTTAAACGATATCAGCCGTAAACCTTTGAGCGGCTGATCTTGTTGGTCAGATAGACGGCCGCCACCGAAACCACAGTCAGGATCAGGGCCAGAACCTGCGCCCTTCGATCATCGCCCGAGGCGACCGCTTCGTAGATCGCCAGCGGCATCGTCTGGGTTTTGCCGGGAATGTTTCCGGCGATCATCAGGGTGGCTCCGAACTCGCCGAGCGCGCGGGCGAAACTTAGGATCAGCCCGGCCAGAACCCCGCGCCGGGCCAGCGGCAGAGTGATCCGGAAAAACGTCTCCAGTTCGCTTTTGCCCAGAGTGTAGGAGGCGATCTCGTAGTTCGGGTTGACCGATTCGATGCTCGCCCGCGACGCCCGGATCATCAGCGGCAGAGAGACGATGACGGCCGCCACGACCGCGCCCTGCCAGGTGAAAACGAAGGACCAGCCCGTCAGATCGTAAATGTAACCGCCCAGAAGACCGCGCCGGCCGAGCAGAACGATCAGGTAATATCCGGTGACGGTCGGCGGCAGAACCAGCGGCATGGTCAGCACCGCGTCGAGCAGTTCGCGGCCGCGAAAACGCCGCTTGGCCAAAAGAAAGGCGAACGCCAGACCGAGAACGCCGACGATCAATGTGGCGAAGAAGACGACCAGAAAGGATAATTTGAGTGCCGACCAGATCATTTTTCCGCCGCGTCCCGAAATCCGTATTTCCGCAAGATCTCCCGCGCTTCGCCGCTTCCGACGAAATCCGCAAATTCCCGCGCCGCCTCCGCTCGCTTTCCGTCCCTGACCAGAGCCAGCGGATAACGGATCGGCGAATGGCTTTTTTCGTCGGCCGTCGCGACCACCGCAACGCCGTCCCCGGCCGTCCGGGCGTCGGTGGCGTAAACTATGCCCGCGTCGGTTTCGCCCCGCCGGACGTATTCGAGAACCTGCCGGACGTTTTCCCCGAGGATCAGTTTGCCGGTCAACCGGGAATGGAGATTCATATTTTTCAGACTCTCTTCGGCGTATTGCCCGGCCGGAACCGTCTGCGGATTGCCGACGGCGATCTTTTTCACCTCCGGTTTGGTCAGATCGGCGAAACCGGCGATCCCGGGTTGCGCTCCCTTCGGAACGATCAGAACCAGCGAGTTGCGGGCGAAATCGCGCCGCGTCTCCGCCTCGATCAGACCTTTTTTCTCCAGTTCATCCATCTGCCGCTCTCCCGCGCTGGCAAAAAGATCGACCGGTGCGCCGTTTTCGATCTGCCTTTGCAGGGTTCCCGAAGCCCCGTAATTGAAATTCACCGTCCGTCCGCTTTTGGCCCGAAAAGCCCGGCCGATCTCGTCAAAAGCGTCTTTCAAGGAAATGGCCGCCGACACGGTCAGAGCCTCCTCCCGCCCGCCTTCCCCGTTGCCGCAGGAAAGGCAGACCAGGAGGATCGAAATAATCAGAACGATCTTAAATTTCAAGTCAATCAATTCCCAACCAACCGCAAGCCTCTGATAAATGATATCTGATAAATGATAAATGCTCCCTTACCTGATGGAAATGTTGGCGACGCTCGAATCGCTGACCGCCGGGTCGCTGAGACTCGTGATCCGAAGTCGCGCCCGCCGCGTCGGACGGCCGTAAACGTTGATCGTCTCCGACCCGTCGTTCGGAGTGCTGGCGATCAACGTTTCCCAACCGGTGCTTTCATCGCGCGAGATCTCTATTTTTACATTTCCGCCCAGATTATCCGAAGACCAGTTGACGGAGCGCGAAATGATCCGGGGCAGGGCTTCGGCCCCGTTGAAATTATTGAGCGTCAGGCTTTTGCCGCTGTAACGGTAATTGGCGATGGTATCGGCCGTGTTGTTGATCGAGCGGGCGTTGTCGCGCTGGTTGTTGATTCCGGTCGGCGCGCCGTTAAAGACGATCGCGGGATTGGAAAAATAAGGACGCCGCGTGCACCCTTGAGTGCAGGGGTTCGAATACGACATGACGGTCCGGTAATTGCCGTCGATCCAGTGGCCGTAACCGTACGGGTAAGATGCGCTCGAACCGTTTTCCGGGTTGTGCGTACTGCCCATGTTGTGGCCCAGTTCGTGCGGAAAACTGAGGTTTCCGACCGCGCAGGTCCGCCCCGTAAAGGTGTAGGCGTTGCCCTGCGAAGAGGTGCTGACCGCGCCCATCAAATAACCGATCCCACAGGCTCCCTGGATCTCGCCGATCATCGCCACCAGATCGGCGTTGTGGGTGTTCCTGAGGTTCTGAATTCCGGCGTTGTTCCTCAGCGCGCTCAGATCGGTGCTGGCGCTCGACGTCTCGGTGTATTGATATTCCTCGGCGTGAACCAGCCGGACGCGCTGGCGGATCTTGCTGTTGAGATAGGTCGTGTTGGTGATGTCGATCGATTGCTGGGCGAGCGTCTGCGCCTGCGCGTCTCCGCCGAGAATGTTTTTCGTGGCCGGGGTGTAAACCACCAGAACGTCGATCCGGTCTCCCGAATCCGATCCGGCGCCGAGGTTTTCCGCCGCTTCCCGCTTCTCCGTTTTTCCCTTAACATCGCCGGCGCATTCCGGGAAAAGGCTCTGATCGAGTTCGACCAGAATCTGTTTGTCCCCTTTGGCGACGATCTCGTAAACGCCGTCCGGAGAATAGATCAAACCCCAGACGCGCCCCTTTTTGAAGGTCAAAGTGACGTCGGCCGCCAGGGAGTTGTCGGAAAGTTTGCCGCGCCAGGTGAAATCGCCGGAACCGCGCACCTCCAGCCCTTCGGACGGATTGCGAACCGCCCGATGAATCTTCCCGTCGAAAAGCGGAAAACTGAGGATTTCCGAATTTTCCGCCCGCAAAGATCCGCCGTCAAAAACGATCTCGCTTTCTCTGACCGAAGCGACCGAGTATTTTTCGCCACCCGGCCGGGCGGCCGGGGTTTCTTTCAGAGAAAAAAGAGCGTCCCGCTTTTGCGCCGAGGTTTCCGGAGAAAAGAAAAGACCGATTGCGACCGCCGCCGCCAGAATCAAAGCCAGACCGAAACCGGTCAACAATTTCGTTTTTGTTTTCATTTTGTTAATACCTTTTTTTGAATTTGTTTTTGAACTGCCGCCAGGTCTCGATCAGTTTCGAACCCGATCCGGCTTCGGCCGGTTCGACCGATTGACGGGAGCCAACCGGCTTCGAATCGAATCGCTGATCTTCTTCCGGATCGTCTTGGTCGCCGACCGCTTCGCTTCGTTCGAGTATTTTCCCGACTCCATCCTCGCCGATCCGATGCCGGAAATGAACCAGATCCGAAGGGTCGCAAGGCGTCTGCCATTGAAAAACGGCCTCGCCGCAAAAAAACTGAAAATAGGGGTTCGAGACCCAGTTTTCCACCACGGACTCATCGCTCAGTTGATGGATGTTTTTCAGAATGAGCAGACCGGCCATCAGTCGAACCGGTTTGGCCGGACAACCGACCGTCGAATAAAGCGGAGCGAATTCGGTTTCAAAAAAATCCCAGTCGATCTTCCCGGCCAGCCGACAAAGCTCGTGTCGGGGATTGATGAACTCGGTCAGATTGGGCAAAAAAAGATGCTTCTGATCCTGATTAGGAGATTTACCGATCATAAAATTCGTCCGGCGACAAGTTAGGAGTTGAGTAAACCCTGCAAGGTATTTTATCAAAAAACGGTCTCGGTCTTCAGCAATAAATTTTCCAGTTGGTTTTTGGGGCAAAAATCGGTTTTGAGTCATCGAAGAGAAAGCCCACATTTTTACTCCCGGGTGGAGCGTGAGCGAAACCCGTGGGGTCGATCGAAACAAACCCGAAAGCCCTCGATAAAGGGCGACACACGTTTTTTATGCCGCCGTCTTCGACGGCTCGAATTTTCATTGAATCCTGTTCCCGCGGCTGGCGCCGTGGGCTACAAAAATTGCCGTCATCTTCGATGACTCAAAACCCCTGTTGCCTGCCTCAAAATCTCCTATTCCTTTCCGCTGATGATGAAAGTCGGGACCATTCCGCCGCCCGAGGAGACATTGGCCAGTTCCGATGATGACAGACGCGTGAAGGCCGAGCCGACCTTGCCGTTAAAGAGCAAAGGGTCGAGATCGACCAGTTGTTCGATCATATGCCAGTTGCCGACGTCGTCGAGCATCGGGAAATGTTCGCGGGCCGTTTTGACCCGTTCTTGAACCAGATAATCGCCGTTCTCAAGCGACATCTCGATCGCCTTGTTCCATTCTTCGACGGTCGAGGCCCAGCCGATGTAGATGCCGTGGCCGCCGTAATCGTCGTTCGGTTTGAGGACGAGTTTGCTCTGGCTCATCCGCGTCCATTCGACCAGATCGATCTCGTCTCCGTAATACTCGGTCCGCTCGCTCCGGAATTTGCGCGTCCAGGGAACGTGGGCCCGGATGGCGGAAAGTTCGGTCTCGTCGAAAAGATGCTCGTATCTTTCGTTGGTCAAAACGGCGAAGATGGCTTTTTTATGGACCAGTTTCGAGCGGAAGCTGTTGGCCATGCAGACGGCTCCGGCGCGGTAAGCCTCCAGCAGAGCCGGTGCCTCGTCGATGATCGGCAGATATTCATTGACCAGCAGACGGCGGTAAACCAGATCTATTTCCGTGTCCCTGCATTTTAATTTCCCGCCCGCAAATTCCAGTTCGTCGGGCGAGCAGATGACCGCCCGGTAACCCTCGGACTCAAAGTAGTCGCGGAACAGTTCGAACTCCTTCTGCGTCGGCAGATCCTTGAGATCGACGATGGCGATGACGGGTTTGGTTTCAAAATCGCCCCCGAGATATTCCCGGTAGCAGTTAATGAGAACGTCGAGCAGTTTCGAGCGTCCTTCCATTCCGCGAATCTCGTATCTTTCCTTGAACTGCCGCATCACGGGAAGCTGTTCGAATATGGCGGTGGCCGAATCGGCGTAGGCGATCCCGGCCGGGCTTTCGCCGTTCAGTTCGACGTAGGAATAGGCGTCGTCGGTCAAAAACGAATCGAGCCTGGCGGTCGGCGAAACCTGCTGGTATTTCGGATCGATCGAAACCAGTTCGCGTTCGATCCCCGTAACGCCCAGTTCGTCGAGCAGAGCGTCGTCGCCGACGGCCGCATCCTTGACCTTTTGCAGAGCGTTCCAGATGGTCTCGCACCGGACGGTCACCTTGGCCCAATCGTCTTCGGTCACGAAATGCGGCCGCAGATAGGGCGTCAAACGGCGGCCGCCGAAGATCAGTTTGGCGTCCTCCAATCCCTCGTCCAGAGTCAAACGCGACCGTTCGGCCAGATCGAAGTCTTCGAGCAATTCATTGTAATAAGCAACGGCTTCTTTTAGCATAAGTTTTGAATTTTCGGTTTTGAATTCCCTCTAAGAAAGGCTAAGGATCATTTGCCCTTTTTGGCGATCCGGTCGAACTCCGCTTTTTTCAAAGGCACGACCGACAATCTCGATTGCCGGATGAGAGCGATTTCCCCCAATTTTTGATCGTCTTTGATCTCCTGCAAAGTCACCGGATCGGCGAACTTTTCCAGCGCGCTAATCTCGACGACGCTCCATTTTCCGGTGTCGTCGGTCGGATCCTGATAGGCCTCGCGGGAAACCTCGGCGACGCCGACCACCGCTTTGTCCGAGACCGAATGATAGAAAAGGACCCGGTCGCCCGTTTTCATCTCGCGCAGATTGTTCCGCGCCTGATAATTCCGCACCCCGTCCCAGACGGTTTTCTTGTCCCTGATCAGATCGTCGAACGAGTATTTTTCGGGTTCCTGTTTAACCAGCCAGTATTTCATAGTTGTTAATTGTTGATGGTTAATTGTAAATGGTTGATCGTAAAGAAACCTCATCGGAATCAAATCTGTTGAACGACAGACAACAATTAACGATCAACCATTAACAATTAACGATTTTCAGGACTTCTTCGCCTGTGTCGCTTTTTTGTTGAGCCATTTCGCCCAGCGTTCCATGTAGGGGCGCAGGGGCCGGAAAAGCTTGGCCCGGAAAGAGTTCTCAGACTGTTTTTCGCTCCAATCGCGCAGATTTTTCTGGGTGTATTGACGGATCTGCGGTTCGAGGCTCTGTTTTTTGACCGAATGCCGGAGCGTCAGGTAATAATGCTGACCGGCCAGCGAAAAAAGCACGCCCGCCAGATTGCTCTTAAAAGAGGTCTTGGCCATCCAGCGTTTGCCGAAATTCTCCGTCGGTTGCAAAAGCGCGCCGAGCGAAACCTCCAGCCAGGCCGACTGGTTGCCGACTCTCGGATGATAAAGTCCCGGCAGATCGCCCGACACCGGCACGTTCACATTCTTCATCTGCGGCGGTTTGATAAAATCGACAAGACGCACCTTTTCAAGTCCTCTCAGATGTTCGATCGGCAAAAAAGCGATCACATTCTGGATCGTCTCTTCGGTTTTTTTCGGCAGATCGAGCGTCGCCTGATTTTCGATCCTGATCTCGGTTTTCTTGTTGGTTCTGATGCCTGCTGTTTTTATTGCCATTTTAAAATGTAATCCTGTTTTTATTAATTCGTCCGCTAATTTATTAAACAATAATACAGTAAATGCTAGGTTAGACGCACATCGCAGTCAAGGCAAAAGCCCGTTTGGCGGATCTGCGACGCGGCGTGTTGCTTGAAAGCCACATTCTCGCTTGGGTGATGGGTGATGGGTGATGGGTGATGGGTTTGTTTTTCAACGACTTAGCGTCTTTTAACGAAACGGGCACGAGATTTGTTTATCTTTATAACTGAGTTTTACTTACTTTTTTTCAAGCGGCACGAAGATTTTTGATGGATCGGACAAATCCGAATTCCGAAATCCCAGATCCGAAATCGAATGATATTGAAACAAACCACCATCGCCCAACCGATCGAAGCCAGAGGCGTCGGCCTCCATACCGGCGTCGAGGTCAATCTGCGGCTCCGGAGCGCGCCGCCCGATACGGGCTATATCTTCGTCCGCACCGATCTCGACGATTTCGAGATCCCGGCCTCGGTCGAATACATTTCGCATTGCTCCTACGCGACGACCCTTTTGCGAAAGGGCGTCGTCCTCTCGACCTGCGAGCATCTTCTGTCGGCCCTGCGCGGTTCGGGCGTCGATAATTGCTTTATCGAACTCGACAATATCGAGATCCCGATCATGGACGGGTCGAGCGAGAATTTCGTCGAACTGATCGAAAAGGCCGGATTGGCGGAGCAGAACGCGCCGCGTCATTTTTTGCAGATCAGGGAAAAGGTCGAGTTCTCGCAGGGCGACCGGCGAATGTCGGTCGAGCCTTCGGATCGCTACGAGATCGAATGCCTGATCGATTTTCCCCATCCTTTTATCGAACGGCAGTTTTTCCATTTCGTTTTCGAAAACGGTTCGTTCGGCCGCCAGATCGCCTCGGCCCGAACCTTCGGTTTCACCAGCGAGATCGAGATGCTCCGGAAGGCCAATCTGGCACTCGGCGGTTCGCTCGATAACGCCATCGTTCTGACCGAAGACGGGATGCTCAACGAAAACCCTCTCAGGTTTGACGACGAATTCGTCCGCCACAAGATCCTCGACATCATCGGCGATTTCGCTCTTCTGGGAATGCCCATTCTCGGCAAGATCAAGGCCGAAAAAAGCGGACATTCGGTCCACGCCTCGCTGATGAGCAAACTGCTCAAGACCGAATCGGCCTGGGAGATCCGGGAATCCGGCTCCTGATCAGGGTTTCGGCCGAAGGCGCTTCGGCGGGCTAAAGCCCGGACCCGGAACAGTGGTATAATCCCCAATATGACAAAAGCGGCGCGGGTCATCAGAGGCGAAAAATTCCGGTCCCGGATCCGGCGCGTGTCGCAAAACGATCCCGATTCCGAAATTACCGACACGCTGGCGGTCGAAGAACCGCTCGAAATCCGTCTCGGATTTTCGGAAAACGGCCGGAAAATTCACCGGGCGATCTCGATCACAATGCGAACTCCGGGGAACGATTTCGAACTGGCGGTCGGTTTTTTGTTTACGGAAGGGATCTTGAGATCGAAAAATGAGATCCGGGCGATCAAACATTGCGGGCGTTTCCCGAACAACCAGAACACCGTCCGGGTCGATCTGGCGGGCGACGTCGAGATCGATCTTAAAAAACTGGAGCGGAATTTTTACACCACATCGAGTTGCGGCGTCTGCGGCAAAAGTTCGCTCGAAGCCCTTCAGGTCGCCGGAGCCGAACCGCTCGAAAAGTCGCAGTTCCCCGAGGTGCCGGCCCGGATCATTCACGAATTCCCCCGCAAATTGCTGGAAAAACAAACCGTTTTCGACGAGACCGGCGGTTTGCACGCCGCCGCCCTGTTTGACACCAACGGAGATCTGCTCGCCCTGCGCGAAGACGTCGGCCGGCACAACGCCGTCGATAAACTGATCGGGGCCGGTTTTTTGGCGGGCGATCTGCCTTTTTCGGACCGGATCCTTTTTTTGAGCGGGCGGGCCAGTTTCGAACTGTTGCAAAAGGCCGTCATGGCCCGCCTACCGGTCATCGCCGCCGTCGGTGCGCCTTCGAGCCTGGCGGTCGAAGCGGCCCGCAAATTCGGCGTCGCGCTGTGCGGTTTCGTCCGCGATGGAAGGTTTAACATTTACGCCGGGAAAGAAAGGATCAAAACGGCGGGCGGCCACTAAAAAATCATGAAAACAGAAATACCCGATAAGATCGACAGTCTGGAAGTTGAAGATGTCAGGAAAACGGCCGCCGGGCTGTCGGCCATCATCACCACCATGCAACGGGCTTACGACGAGATGGGCGTCAGAAAAGCCGTCAGCACTTTGCTTAAACTCAATCAGAAAGGCGGGATCGATTGCCAGTCCTGCGCCTGGGCCGACCCCGAAGAGCGGACGATGGCCGAATTTTGCGAAAACGGCGCCAAGGCCCTTTCCGACGAAGCCACCAACAAACGGGCAACCCCGAATTTTTTCGCCAAATACAGCGTCGCCGATATGTCCGTCCAGGACGATCAATGGCTCAACGCTCAGGGGCGGATCACGCATCCGATGATCCTGCGCGAAGATGCGACTCATTACGAACCCGTTTCCTGGGAAGAGGCTTTCGCGCTGATCGCCGACGAACTCAACTCTCTGGCGTCGCCCGACGAGGCCGTTTTTTACACCTCGGGCCGGACCTCGAACGAGGCCGCTTTTCTCTACCAGCTTTTCGCCCGCCAGTTCGGGACCAACAATCTGCCGGATTGCTCGAACATGTGCCACGAATCGACCGGTGTCGCCCTCTCCGAAGCGATCGGTCTCGGCAAGGCCAGCATCCGGATCGAGGATTTCGAAAAGGCGGATCTCATCATCGTCATCGGCCAGAACCCCGGCACCAACGCGCCCCGGATGATGTCATCCCTGCAGGACGCCAAGCGGAACGGCGCGAAGATGATCGCCGTCAATCCCTTGCCCGAAGCCGGACTCAGGAATTTCATCAACCCCAATCCCCAGCATTATTCCAACCCGCTCAAATTCCCGCTGGCGCTTCTGACCGGACAATCGACCCAGTTGGCCGATCTTCACCTGCCGGTCCGCGTCGGCGGCGACATGGCCGTTTTGAAGGGCATTCTGAAGATAGTTCTCGAACGGGAAAAACAAAATCCGGGAAAGGTCCTCGACCACCAGTTCATCAAGGAAAACACCAACGGATTTGAAGCGTTCGCGGCCAATCTGGAGAAGATCGGCTGGGAGGAGATTCTGGAACAGAGCGGGTTGCTGAAAGCCCTGATCGAAGAGGCGGCCGAGCTCTATCTCGGAGCCGAAAGGGTGATCACCTGCTGGGCGATGGGCGTTACGCAACACAGGGAATCGGTGGCCACCATTCAGGACATAGTCAATCTTCATCTCCTGCGCGGGCAGATCGGTCGGCCCGGCGCTGGCCTCTGTCCGGTGCGCGGTCATTCCAACGTTCAGGGCGACCGGACGATGGGCATCTGGGAGCAGATGAATCCGGTTTTCCGCAAAAACCTGGAGAAGGAATTCGATTTTCAGACGCCGGAAAAAGACGGCTTCAACACGGTCGAAGCCCTCGAAGCGATGCACGACGGCCGGGCCCGCGTGTTTTTTGCGATGGGCGGAAATTTTCTCAGCGCCACCCCCGACACCCGATACACGGCCAAGGGATTAAGGCAATGCGATCTGACCGTTCAGGTCATCACCAAATTGAACCGGACGGCGATCGTCACCGGCCGGAAATCCATCATTCTCCCTTGTCTCGGACGCTCCGAGATCGACCGGCAAGCGTCCGGCGAGCAGTTCGTCTCGACCGAAAGCACGACCTTGCAGGTGCAGACGTCGCGCGGCGTCATCAAACCGGCGTCGGAACATCTTCGGAGCGAACCGTGGATCGTCGCCGAAATGGCCAAAGCGGTGCTCGGCAAAAGGTCAAAAGTCGACTGGGACGCGATGGCCAAAGATTACGACAACATCCGCGAAGCGATCTCAAAGGTCGTGCCCGGAGCCGAAAATTACAACATCCGGGTCCGGCAGGACGGCGGTTTCTATCTGCCGAATCCTCCCCACGAAGGCCGTTTTCCGACCGACATCGGCAAGGCCAAATTCACCGCATCTTCCCTGCCCGAAGTCAAACTCGCCGAAGGCCAGTTGATCATGACGACGATCCGGGCGCACAACCAGTTCAACACCACCATCTACGAAACCGACGACCGTTATCGCGGGATCAACGGCACCCGCCGCGTCATTTTGATGAACTCCGAGGACATCGAGGAAAGAGGGCTGGCGACGGGCGACGTGGTCGATATCGTCAGTCACTTCGGGGACGGCGAGCGGCGGGCCGAAAAATTCATCGTCGTGCCCTACCCGATCCCGAAAACCTGCGCCGCCACCTATTTTCCGGAAACCAACGTGCTGGTCCCGCACGGCAGTACCGCCCTCAGGAGCAATTGCCCGACCTCGAAGATGGTCATCATCACGCTGGAAGCGCATCGGGGAAAGGGCGGCCGTTTCATCTCCGAAAAATTCCACAGCCAATATGCCGAGGGAAAACGCCACGTCGAGGTCTGATCCGCCCGAAGGTTTCGTGCTGGCCGGCGGGCGTTCGCGGCGGATGGGTCGCGACAAGGCCCTTTTGCCTTTTGGCGGGAGGAACTTTCTGGAAAACGCCTCCGGGATTTTGATGCCCTTTTGCCCGAAAGTCTCGGCGGTCTTCAACCGCGATCAGCGCGATCTGGCAGAAAAACTCCCGCCGGGCGTTGCAAGCGTTTTTGATCAATTGGAGGACCGCGGTCCCTTGGGCGGCATCCACGCCGCATTGCAGAACTGCGTTTCGAAACGGGCGTTTGTGCTGGCCTGCGATCTGCCCTTTATAACAAAGGATGTGATCGAAAAACTGATCAGTTGCGATGAGAATTTATCGGCGGCGGTCGTTCCGGTTCAGCCGGACGGAAGATTTCAGCCGCTCTGCGCCATCTACCGGAAAGATGAATGTCTGCCGCATCTGGAAGAGATCCTGTCGAAAAAAGAGGACGCTTCGGTCCGGGATTTTCTTAAAATGCTAAAGATCAAAACAGTCCGAACCGAGGATTTGGGCGCGACCGCCGATCTGTTCGCCAACATCAATTCGCCCGCCGATCTGAAAGATTTAAGGCCGTAAAGAGTTTTCAGGGCGGTTCGGGATTGTTTGCATCGAATTCGGGTTAAATTTGAAAATAACTTTAACCACAGTAACAGGTTGGGAAGGGTTGCAGCTTTGCGCCCGCTAACTTTGCCCCGGATTTCCCGTACATTGATCCAAGAACCGCTCTAAGGCTGATCCAGATCCATCATCCAGATGTTTGATTCGGAGGAAAAGACCGTGAAATAGAGGAGTCGTCCGTCGCGGCTGATGCCGAGACTGGTGATCGTCTCCTGAGGCAAAGCCAAGAGTTGACGGGGCGTTTTCGAATCTATGTCGGCGATCCGGATATTGCCGTCGTAAACCCAGATGAGGCGTCGGCTGTCGGAGAGCCAGAAAGGAAATTCGCTTTTGTCGGACGAGACCTTGACGTATTCTCCGGTCTCCAGCGAAAGATAGCCGATGCCGGCGTTCCCGTCGTAATCTCCCCAGTTTCCGGCCAGTTTTTTCCCGTCGGGCGACCAGTCCCAGACCAGATACTTGAGCCCATCGAAAAGCGGAAGTCTTTCGGGAGTCTGTTCTTTGAGGTCTTTCGTCAGATCGAGGATAAAGGTCTCCTGACCGATGTGAAAGGTAAGTCGCCGTCCGTCCGGCGACCAGATCGGAAACGAGGTCGATTTTTCGTCGAAGTTCATCTGACGCAGATCGGTTCCGTCCGCATTCATCGTCCAGATCTTGTAGACCCCGGTCCGATCCGAGGTGAAAGCGATCTTTTTCCCGTCCGGCGACCAGCGCGGATAGCGGTCAAAATACTCGTCCTTTGTCAGGTCCCGCCAGTTGCTTCCGTCCCGGTCTATTAGGACTATGTCCTCCTGGGTCTGCCGGGCCAGATCGGCGACGAACCGCCCGCCGTCGGGCGAGAGCCTCGGGCGGATGATCTCGTAATCTCCGCGGGTGATCCAAAAGGGTTGGTCGACGATTTTTTCAGCTTTTTCGTCAAAATCGACGGCTTTGATATTGGACTGATTTTCGGTCTGAACGTAGATCAGATGCCGACCGTCATCGGAAAAGGCCAGATGACTGTTGAATTTCGCCGGGGTCGGAACGATCTCCGGTTCCCCCGAAACCTCTCCGGTCGATTCATTGATCCGCACCCGCCAGAAGGCCATATTGCCGTTGCGGTCGCTGGCGAAATAGAGAAAACGACCGTCGGGCGACCAGACCGGATTCCAGTTGGTGTTGGCCGAATCGGTGACCGGAACCGGTTCGCCCCCGGAAACGGAAATGGTGGCCACATCGCGGCGCCCGCCGGTTCCGATGAACCAGAAAGCGATCCGCCCGCCGCCCGGCGACCAGGCCGGTTGGTTGGCGTAATTTTCGACCAGTTTGCGCTTTTCCCCGCCGGCCACATCGACCACCCAGATGGCGCTCGGGTCGCGGGTCGAAGGCCTTTCGTAACCCCTTTCGGAAACGGCGATCTGCCGTCCGTCCGGAGACCATGAGGGATGAAAGCCGAAATCGGTTACCCGTCGCGGATTCTCTCCGGTTTCCTCCATCACAAAAATTCCGCCTCCGTCCCTTTCGGATCGAAAAGCGATCTTTTGGCCGTCGGGTGAAAACGCCGGCTGGGTGTCGTCGGTCGGTGAATTCTCCGTCAGATTCAGGGTCGTTTTCCCGCCGACCCTTTGCAGGAAGATGTCGTAATTTTCCCCGGTTTTGGCGGCGAAGACAAAGGATTTTCCGTCCGGGGCCAGATCGGGAAAAATCTCGCTTCCGGCCTGACCCGTCAGTTGAATATTTTCCGCTTTGGTCCAATCCGGCCCGGCCGCCGGGGCCTGATCCCGAAAAAAGACGAACCAGATCAGACCGACCGCCGCCGCCAGCACAAACAAACCGGCGGCAAGCGGCCAGAGAGAGCGGGGAAAGCGATCGGTCCGGCGGAACGAAGCCATCGAATCCCCGCTTTCCGACAGGGAAAAGTCGATCTCCCGTTTTATTTCCATCAGATCGGCCCGCAGATCGGCGGCCGATTGATAACGGCTTTCCGGTTTCTTTTGCAAGGCCCGGTTTACGATCCGGTCGAGTGTGGCCGGGATCTCTCCGTTGAGTCGGCTCGGAGCGGGCGGATCGCTTTCGAGGATCGCATCAAAGGTCTGTCGGTTCGACTCTTTTCTGAAGGGATTTATTCCGGTCGTCAATTCGTAAAGGATGAGCCCGATGTTCCACAGATCCGTCCGGCGATCGACCGGATCGTCGGAGATCTGTTCCGGCGACATATAAGAGGGAGTGCCGATGATCAGCCCCTCGGCGGTTCTGACAATATGTTCCGTTTCGACCGCCGAAAGATCGGTCAGTTTGGCCAGACCGAAATCGAGGATTTTGACGTAGCCGTCCGGGCGGACGATGATGTTTTCGGGTTTGATGTCGCGGTGGATGATCCCGGCCTGATGGGCGGCCGCCAGCGCATCACAGCATTGGATCAGGATGTTGAGAGTCCCGCTCAAATCGATTCCCTTCTCGACATATTCGCGGAGAATCTTGCCGGAAACGAATTCGGTGGCGATGTAATTGACGTTTTCGAAATTATCGACATCGTAGATGGTGACGATGTTCGGATGATTCAGAGCGGAGATGGCCCGGGCTTCGCGGACGAAACGGCTCACCCGTTCATCTTCGACCGTGTATTCCGGAGGGAGGATCTTGACGGCGACCTGGCGCCGCAGTTTCTCGTCGTAAGCCAGATAAACCCGGCCCATGCCGCCCCGGCCGATCAGCTTTTCGATCCGGTAAACATCGAACGAAATCCCGACGTAATCCGTTTCCGTCCGGGATCTTTTTTCCCGGGCGAGGTTTTGAGCCACAACCCGAACGGCCGAGTCCTCGATGAACTCATCGGCTTTTTCGTGGGCGTTGAGGAGGCTTTCGACCTCCGATCTGAGGTCCTCATCCTCAGCGCATCTCTCGTCCAGAAACCTCCGGCGTTCGGCCTCGGGAATCTCCAAAACCTCATCCAACAGCCGGTCGATCTGTTCCCATCTCTCAGGTGTCATTTGGAAATTTCCCGGTAAAGCCAGGCTTTGGCCTTTTTCCAGTCGCGCAAAATAGTGATCGGAGCGACATCCAGCAGTTCGGCGATCTCGTCCACTTTGAGACCGCCGAAGAACTTGAGTTCGACGATCCGGGCCTTGCGCGGGTCGAATTTTTCCAGTTCCCCGAGAGCCTCGTGCAAGGCCACGACATCGGTTTCCTCAGAAGGCGACACCCCGGCGGCCTCAGCCAGTGAGATGTGCCGGATCTCGACCTCGTCGAACTTCGGCCGTTTGCGGGCGAAATCAACCAGGATCCGCCGCATCAGTTGGGCCGAAACCCCGAAAAAATGCGTCCGGTCGTTCCATTTGGCCGATTTCCAGTCGATCAGACGCAAATAGGCTTCATTGACCAGAGCGGTCGTCTGCAAAACGTGGTCGGCCCGCTCCCGGCTCATATAACTGCGGGCGATTTTGTGAAGTTCGTCGTAAATAACGGGCGTCAACCGTTCCAACGCCGTTTCATCGCCATCGCTCCAGGCCCGCAAAAGCCCGGTCAATTCCTGTGTCGGTGCGCCTCCCATGATCTTCAGAAAGTTTAAGGGGAAAAAAGTGTAAAAGTGAAAAGGGCCGGGGTTTCGTTGATCCGATTAAATTCGCTGAAATAAAATTTTCAAATAAGTACAAAAGAAAAATCCTGATCAAGCTTTTTCACCTTATAAACTTTTTCACTTTTAAACTTTAATTTCCCCTAAAAATATAACATACAAAAAAACTTTGAGCCCTGTGATAGTTTTACGTTCACCGGACCAAATGGTTTTTAGAGATGCAAAAAACACAAATAAATATGGAACTTTGCCCCCCTTGTTAATGCGCGGATTTCTGCCTTTCGAGATCAGATGCCGTTGCCCCGCTTCAAAAATATTTGATCGTCCGGCTGGTTACAATTTTAAATTCCAAAACCTTTTTCAAATGATCCAACGGAATTTTTTCGACGGTCGTTTTTTTGATCCAGTTGTTCCGGCGGTCATATTCGTACTCAAACGGCTGTTGACGCCAAACAAAGCCGTCGTCCGCGTAACTGATCACCTCGCTTACTTCCCCGTTTTCGTTATAGCGGTAAACGGTTCTGTCGCCCGGAAATCCCGGCGAGAAATCCCTCGTTTCGATCTTCTTCCCTTTTTCGTCATAAACAAACGTCGTCGATCGAAATGGAACGCCGTAAATCAGACAACGGAAAGCATTTTTGTATTCCTGGCGGAGGGCGAGCCGGCAAAAGGTCAGCCAGATCAGAAGAAAATTATTCAATTTTTCTAAAACCGGATACAGAAATTTCGCCCAACTCTTCAAATTGTTCGGTTGAAAGCTTGGGTCATCGCCGTAAAATGCGGCCTCCGCCGGATTGCCTTGGGCGTTGTAAATGACAAACATCTTCCCGATCAGTCTTTTCCTGACATTGTAAAAAGAAACCTCGACCGGTTTTTCTTCGGCATCGTAAAAAGTTTTCCAACAATCAATGTTTTTGTTTGAAAAGCCGACTTTTGTCTCCGATGCTATGGTAAAGCTGATCGTTCCGAGAATTTTTCTCCCTTTATATAAATCGCCCGGACTCTTCCCTTCTTCGACCCGCAATCCGTTTTTTATGAAAACAGAACGGTTGACGCTCAGAAGATTGTCCTTGCCGTCATAGAATCTCAGTTCGGTCAATCTTCCGTCGGCATCGTAGGAAAACTCCCATTTGTTTTGTACGGATTGTCCGTCTCCCTCGGACATACCGATCATCCGGTCGTTCGGGTCGTAAAGGTAGGTTGTTTGGACGGAATTTTTTCCCGGAACGGTGTGGGCGAAGAAAAGCAGTTTTCCCGAACGATTGTAACGGCGGATTTCGGTTGATTCGACCTGTTCGCTGGTTTGCCCATCCGATTCGGAAACCGTAAAGGTCCGGCTTTCAACCTCTTTGACCGCTCCCTTAAAATCGCCGTTTATCTCTCCGTAAAACATAGATCGTTCGCAATTTTTCCGGAAACAAAATTTTGCCTTTTCCTACCCTTCCCATTCGGTGTGAAAAATGCCGTCCCGGTCAACCCGTTGATAGGTGTGCGAACCGAAGAAATCCCTCTGCGCCTGAAGAAGATTGGCCGGAAGTCTTTCCGAACGGTAGGCGTCGAAATAGGCCAGACACGACATCAGGCAATAGGACGGAAAACCGCCCCGCGCCGAGGCTTCGACGACCGAGCGGAGACCGCCGATATTGTCTTTCAGGATCCGGACGAAATCTTCGTCGAACAACAAGTTGGACAGACCGGCGTTTCGGGAAAAGGCCGCGCGGATGTTTTCCAAAAGGGCGGCCCGGATGATACAGCCGCCGCGCCAGATGCGGGCGATCTCTTCCAGATGAAGGTCGTAGCCCTTTTCGGTCGAGGCCTCCGACAACAGCGACAATCCCTGGGCGTAGGTGATGACGAACGCCGCATAGAGCGCTTTTTTCAGGGTTTCGAGCGGCAGATCTCCGATCGCGGGATCGCCTTCCCGGAAGATGGCGGCGGCCGAACGGCGCACCGCTTTGATGGCCGAAAGCTGACGCATCGTTACGGCCGAATCGATGGTCGGGATCGGAACTCCCATCTCCAGCGCCACTTCCGAAGTCCAGCGGCCGGTCCCCTTTTGCCCGGCCGTGTCGAGTATCATTTCGACCAGAAAATTATCGGTTTCGTCGTCCTTTTTGGGCAGGATGGCGGCCGTGATCTCGATCAGAAAAGAATTCAGCTCGCCGGCGTCCCATTCGGCGAACACATCGCTCATCTCGATTTGATCCATCCCCAAGCCCCGCTTCAACAGGTCGTAGGTTTCGCAGATCAACTGCATCAGACCGTATTCGATGCCGTTGTGAACCATCTTGACGAAATGCCCGGCCGAGCCCTTCCCGACGTGCGCCGCGCAGGGTTCGCCGCCGACCTTGGCCGAGACGGCTTCGAGAACCGGCTGAACGTGACGGTAAGCCTCGGGCCGCCCGCCGATCATGATCGAAGGCCCGCGCCGGGCTCCTTCGGCTCCGCCCGAGACGCCGACGCCGAGAAATTCAAAGCCCTCGGCGCTTAATTCCTTTTCGCGTCTTTCGGTGTCGGGAAAATGCGAGTTCCCGCCGTCGATGATCAGATCGCCCGCTTCGAGATGAGGTTTCAGATCATTGATCACGGCATCGACGATCTTTCCGGCCGGAACCAGCAACATGATCTTGCGCGGCCGCTCCAAAGAATCGACGAATTCCTCTAGCGTCCCGACGCCCCGGACGTCAAATTCCCGTCCCTCTTCGTTGAGAGCCGCCACCTTTTCCCCGTCCAGATCGTAACCGACGCATCTGAACCCGTTTTCGGCGACATTGAGCAAAAAATTCCGCCCCATCACGCCGAGTCCGATCATCCCGAATTTCGCTTTTTCCATAAAATTCATTTTAACGCAAAGAGATAAACCCGCAAGGCCGGAAAGGGCATCTTTCCGAAAAGCAGGCGGGCGCTAGAAGCAACCCTTCCTGACCTGAAATCCTGTCGAGATTCTTTGTCCGTATTCGAGATCCAATCAATATAACAATAAAAAAGAACCCTCTAACCCAATGACAGGTAGGAAAGGGTTGCTTTGCTCCCGCTGAATTTTAATAATTAATCCCTCCAATAATTCCTGATCCCTCTTTATTTACCCGGCCGGAAACATTCTGAAAATGTTGCCAGCCGGCGGATCTTCCGATAATATCAAAGCGAATTTCCGGATCGGGATTCCGGACATCGCCCGCACAAAGGCAAAAGGCCATGAAAAACAAACCGTCCGAGGCAAAAGTCGAATTCGAGGACGGCGGCTCGATCGCCCGCCGCCGGTCGGGTTTTCTGGCGGACGGCACCTTCTTTTTTGAAGACAAGATCGAGATAAAGGGTCTTTTGGCCGCCACCTACATCACCGGTCCGGTCTGGCTTCTGGAATTTTTCGAATTGGAAAAGGGAGAGTTTTATTTTGAAAGCGGAACCGAGAAGATTCGCGCCCGAGCCGAAATGTTCGGAATTCTCTACTCCCCGTTTTCGATCCTCCGCCCCTGTTGCCGAAACGTTCGGGGCCGCCTGAAGGGTTTTGCCTCGTCGATTCGTTTGCCGGAAAAATTCCTCTCCGCGCCCTATCTCTTCGACTCGGCACCGCCCGAGGCCGACGCCGACGCGAAACGGATCATAGAAGTTTTAAAAACCGGCCGGAATCACCGGCGGATCGAGATAAATCCCGCTCCTTCGCTCCTTTCAATCAAAGCCAAACGGCTGATCGACGAAAATTATCTCTCATTCCCGTCGATCGGACGGATCGCCGACAGGGTCGGCGTTTCTCACGAACATCTGACGCGGCGTTTCAAACTCGATTTCGGCCTCAGTCCGAACGCTTATCTTCACAAACTGCGGGCCTCGGACGCCAATTTCCGCCTCATTCGCGGCGAAGAGATCATCGACGTTTCGATGGACGTCGGCTACAACGATCTGAGCCGTTTCTACAAACAGTTCCGCAAAAACATGAAGGCCTCGCCCGGAATCTGCCGGAAGAAAAAAAACGGCAGTTAAGATCAAAAAACGCCAAGACACGCGCCCCGCCAATTTAATAAACTCGACTTGAAAAATAAAAGCCGCATTTCCGGCACTTTAAAAAAGTTAAGGAGCAAAAAAAATCATGCGAAAAATCACATTCGGCGGAGCCAATTCTCTGGACAATTACATCGCCCGTCCGGACGGCGCGGTCGACTGGCTCTTGTGGAGCGACGAGGCGGCCGGGGTGATGAAAAATTACTGGGAAACCATCGACACCATCTTGATGGGCCGCAAAACCTACCAGGTCGCCGTCGGCCAAAGCAAGGGCAAATCCAAAAGCAAAAACAATTTCGGGATGAAGACCTACGTTTTCTCGCGCACCATCAAACCGGGCGCCGCCGACGGCGTCGAATTCATAGCCGACGACGCCGCCGGTTTCGTCCGCGATCTGAAAAAGCGGGAGGGCAAAGACATCTGTCTGATGGGCGGCGGCGATTTCGCCAAAACGCTTTTCGAAGCCCATTTGATCGACGAGATCGGCTTTAACATCCACCCCGTCCTGCTCGGCCGCGGAGTCCCGCTTTTTCTGGAGATGAACCGTCAGATCGACCTCGAACTGATCGAATGCCGCCCGTTCAAGAACGGATGCGTGTTGGTTACCTATCGGGTGAAAAAGTGAGAAGGTGATGGGTGATGGGTGATGGGATTTTCTTTCTTTCCCATCACCCATCACGGTTTTAAAATACAAATCAGTATAGCGAATCCTCGATTCCGAGCCCCCGGAACCGGGGATCAAACCGGGATGCCGGCGGGGCATCCCGATTTTGTTCACTATACTGATTTTTTGTCACACAACCAGATCTTTTTATCTCTTGCCAGAAACAGACACAGCAAAACAGATAAAATAAAAGTTTTCAAAGAAAACTCAGATCCGGATAATAAAACAGGCAAATACGAAGCCAGAGGAAAATAACGTTTTTGTTTTGGGGGGCGAAAAAACGCAGAAAAAAGCATTTTTTTCTGCCGGTCGATCTTTGGTAAATTTAATTTTAGCCTTTATTTTCGGCAGATAGAAAAAAACCGGGCTTTACCTTTCAAACCTATCCGTTTTTTTTCTGACGGCGCCGGAAACGATCTTAAAATGCGAGACGCGTTCTTTTTGAATTATCCGAAAATGTGGATTTTGATTTTGTCTTTCGTTCTAACTTAACGTTGGCGGTTTCCCGAATCTCGCCGCCTCGTCGCCGGTCTTCATTCCCAGATTTCGGCCCGTTCCATTTGGCTTCGCCAGTTCTCTTCCCGGTCTTCGAAACTCCACCAGGCCGCCAGGATCTGCTGGATCAATGCCCATTTTTTTAAGGTCGGGGGTTCCATCTCGAATGTTTTGGAAAATCTTTCGACCGCCGCCTTCAGTTGGAGCGGATGATCCGGCGCGTCCAAAATCCAATCGGCGTGATTATTGAGAAAAACCGCCGCCTCGTAACCGCGCTTTCCGATCACGCCTTTGGGGTCGATGGCCAGAAATTCCCCGTTCCCGGCCGATAAGATGTTTTCGTGATGAAGATCGCCGTGCAGGAGATAAAGCGGGTCGGGATCGGCACAGAGTTCGTCGAAGATCCGTCTTGTCTTTTTAACCGCTTCCCGCGGAAATATCGTGTTTCGAGCCTTTTCCAGATCGCCGAACCATCGCTCCAAACTCGGAAAAGAGAAGTTTTTCGGCGGGAGTGATCGCGGGAGTTTTTGAAAAAGGGCGATGGCGGCCGAAAGGGCTTTTGGTTCGTCCCCGGCGAAAACCTCCTTCAGATCGCGCCCCGGCGAAACCCTCTCCATCAGCAAAGCCGTTCTCTCGTCATCCGCCCGGAGAAGTCTGACCGCTCCACATCCGTCCGAGGATCTCAGGAATTCGGCCCCGGTCAACAGATCGGTCTCCTCTTCCGGCAAACCGATCTTCAGGACCGCTTCTCCGCCGTCGGCCAACAGGCAGGGGGCGACGTAATGATAAGAGAGATTCGGAAAAGGCCCGTCAACCCGCCGAAGGTTCCAATCTGCCTTCAGTTCTCCGATCAGAGCAGGCAAGTCCCGGAGCCATTTTTCGCCCCGGCCGACGCCCCTCCTGAAGGCGTTTTGTCTGAACCGCTCGGGCAGAACGGTCGGAAAATTCTCGCTCATAGATGTTGACGAGTCTAACTTTTCTGATAGATTCTATACAAATGAAAACGCTGCTGGAGGCAATCCGCCCGACCACTTTCATCCGTCCCCAAAAACTTTCCGATCATTTAGGAGTCGATCTGACGATCGCTTCGGAGACCTTTCAATACACGGGAAGTTTCAAGTTTCGCGCCGCCTACAACACCGCTCTCAAGGTCGAAGAAGATCATCTGATCACGGCTTCGTCGGGCAATTTCGGTCAGGCGCTGGCCCTTGCCTGCCGCCTGCTCGGCAAACGCTGTCACGTCGTCATGCCCGACAATTCCGCCCGCGTCAAGATCGATTCGGTCCGCAACTACGGCGCTACGGTCGAGCTGATCGACACCAAGCGGGTCGGGCGCGAGGAAAGGGTGGCGCAACTAATGGAGGAATTTCCCGGAGCCTATCAGGCCAGCGCCTACGACGATCCGCTGGTCATCGAGGGCAATTCCAGCCTCGGCGACGAGATCGCCGACAGGTCCTCTGATTTCGACGCCGTCATCGTCCCGGTCGGCGGAGCGGGGCTGATCTCGGGAATCTCTCTCGGGCTTTGCCGGAACGACTGCCGGGCCGCCCTGACCGGAGCCGAACCGCTGATCGCCAACGACGCTTTCCGTTCGCTTGAGGCCGGAAAGATCGTCCGCAACGAGAGCGAACCGCAGACTCTGGCCGACGGCGCCCGGACGGTCTCGATCGGCCGCCACAACTGGGAAATAATAAAAGACGGCGTGGCGGAGATCATCGAGGTCGCGGAAGAAAATATCCGCCGGGCCCTGCGTCTACATTTCTCTCTGGCCAACCTCAAGGTCGAACCGACCGGCGCGCTCTCGCTCGGAGCGATTCTCGAACAAGGGGAAAAATTTGCGGGCAAAAAGGTCTGTCTGGTCGTCAGCGGCGGAAACGTCGATCAGGGAATTTACGTTGAGATTTTGAACGGTTGACCTCAACTCATTTCGTTCGCTGTTTCAAGAAATCAATGTAAATGTTAGTTTTACGTTCTTGAATCAAATGGAAAAGAACCCGAATATGGTCGGGCATTTATCCACTCGGTTAATATTTCTTTCTCTTGAATCACGTCATTCTTAACTTTGAGAAAGGGAACATTGTGTTCCCGTTTTCGGCTGAATCGAAAACGGCTTCGGCATCCGGACCGGATCTGCGTTTTTCCAAATAGAGTTTTAATCCAACCGTATCAGTAACATATTCAGCGGCGAGGGTGAAGTTGCTCACAGTCTTCTAATTCTTCTTCGAGATGCGTGAGTTCGTCCGTTTCAAGTTTGGCCAAATCGGCTTCGATCAAACGATCATATTCAGCAGAGTTTTCTTCGCGCTGGCGTTCGGGCGAAAGGTTTCTGATTCCGACCATGATGATCTGTTCGTAACCAGTCCGATTCATACGCTCAATCTAACAGAATTTAATATTTTCAAAAAGCCTTTTTCGGTCAAATCGTTTTGTAAAACCTGCGGACATACCATTGACGAATAGTCTCATCAAACGGGCTGAACTTTAACCCAAAATCAAGCGTATAAGACCCAAAAGCTATGAAACTTAAAGCCGGTCAGTTTTACGGGAAAACCTCGCAGACCCTGCGGGCGAACGAATTCCGTTTTACCGAAAAATCCTATTCCACCGACGCCCGTCTGCCCTCTCACGCCCACGAACTTTCGCATTTTTGTCTGGTTCTGGCCGGAAATTACCGGGAGAAGATCGGCTCAAGAGAATTTGAGCGCTCCCCGCTGGCGCTGGTTTTTTATCCGCCGGACGTCAGCCACGCCGAAGAGCATCGAAGCAACGGCCGGCATTTACTGGTCGAAATTGATTTCGCCGGTCTGGAAAAGGTGCGCCAATACGGAGCCCGTCTCGGAGAACCGGTTCTGCTCGGCGGGGAATCGTCGGATTGGCTGGCCGCGCGGATGTACCGGGAATTCAGCCGGAGAGACCGGTTTTCCCCTTTGGCGCTGGAGAGCATCTCGACCGAACTGCTGATCGCCGCCTCGCGTCAATCCGAACGCCGGGCCGAAAAAAATGCTCCCCGCTGGCTCGGACGGGTCAAGGAATATCTCAACGAAAACTTCGCATCTCCGCCGGGACTCGGCGATCTGGCCGAAGCGGCCGGGGTTCATCCGACCCATCTGGCCCGCGTTTTTCGCCAGTTCGAGCATTGCACGGCCGGAGAATACGTTCGCCGCGTTCGTCTCGAAAAGGCGCGCCGGAAAATGATCTCCAGCCGGGCTTCACTGGTCGAGATCGCCCTTGAGACGGGTTTTTCCGATCAGGCCCACTTCACCCGCACCTTCAAACGCGAAACCGGAATGACGCCGACCGAATTTCGGAAAATCTTTGCCGATTTTAGATTTTGAGTTTTGGATTCGCCTCAATTGTCCCTGCTACTCTGATACAAGACGGTTCATTGCGTGCAAGAGTTTTTTTTTCGGAACCGATAGGATGGAATCGGATCGAAAAAACAATTTCGGCATTTTCCGAATTTCGGGGGGCAGTCTCTTGTATTTATGAAAAAAGCGGATCGTTTTGTTGTTGTTCTGATTTTGGCTCTGCTGGCGGGTTTTGCCGCCCCGGTTTCCGGGCGCATTTCAAGCCTCGAATCAAAGGTCGATGCCTTGATCAAACCGTATTTTGACGCGCGGAGTTTCAACGGTTCGGTTCTGATCGCCAAAGATGGTCGGATCCTGCTCGAAAAAAGTTACGGAATGGCCAATTACGAACTGGACATCCCCAACACGCCGGAAACCAAATTTCACATCGCCTCGCTCTCCAAATCGTTTACCGCCACCGCCGTTTTGATGCTCGAAGAGAGGGGCAAACTGAGCGTCCGCGACCCGTTGAGCAAATTCGTTCCAGACTTTCCCAACGGCGACAAGATCACCCTTCATCACCTGCTGACGCACACCGGCGGGATCGCCCGCGATCTGCCCGATTTCGACGATAGATGGCCGCTTCGCCACAGCCTCGAACAACTCGTCGAGCTGATCAAAAAAGCCCCGCCCGAGGCCACGGAACCGGACGGTAAATACCGCTACAGCAACAACGGCTACCGCCTGCTGGCCTACGTCATCGAAAAGGTTTCCGGAAAAAGCTACGGCGAATTTCTGCGCCAGAACATCTTCGATCCGCTCGGGATGAAAGACACCGGCCACGACGGCGACGCCGGGCGGCTGATCAGGGGTCGGGCCTCGGGTTACGTTCCGGCCGGTCGGGACGGTTTCGAAAACGCCCCTTTCCTCGACTGGACGACCAAGACCGGCAACGGTTCGCTCTATTCGACCGTCGGGGATCTCTACAAATTCGACCGCGCTCTCTACACCGAAAAACTTCTCAAAAAAACGACCATCGAAAAAATGTACGCCGAGCCTTACGGCTGGTTTACCGGAGAGCGTTTCGATCGCCGCGTCATCCGCTACAACGGCAATTCTCCCGGCTTTAACGCCGATTTTCAGCGCTACATCGACGATGACGTCTGCATCGTTCTGCTGAGCAACAATTACGCCGCCGTTTCGACGATGATCGGCACATCTCTGGCGGCGATCGTTTTCGACCGGCCGTATCGAACGCCGGAGTTCGGTCCGATCCGGCGGGTGGACGAAAAACAACTTCAAACTTTCATCGGAAACTATCGCGGCAACGATCAGTTCTTTTTTCCCGGGGTCGGTTTGAAGATCGAGAACAAGGGCGATTATCTGGCGATGACCTGGAGTTCGGGAGCGACGGCTCCGCTCGCGCCTCTGGGGGAAAACCGTTTTATCGACCGGCGTTTCTGGGGGATCGTCATTTTCGAAAAGAACGATCAGGGGAAGACCGACAAACTGATCTGGCGCTACGACGGCCGTGACTACGTGGCCGACCGGATCGATTGACCCCGGATTTTTCGAGCCGGGTCTTAAATGAGATCATCAAATTTTAATATGAAAAGACTTTATTTATTTTTAACGACAGCTATAATTTTGGAATTGTCAGCCGGTTTGGCCGGCGGTCAAACCGTCAAAACGATCGACAGTTACGTTGCGCATTTCGCCGACGCGGGACATTTCGCCGGAGTCGTGCTGGCCGAAAAGGACGGCCGGATCATCTACCACAAGGCGTTCGGTCCGGCCGAAGCGGAAAATAATGTGCCGAACCGTTTGGACACCAAGTTCAATGTGGCTTCGGTCACCAAGCCGATGACCTCAGTGATCCTGCTGAAACTGATCGAGGCCGGGAAAATTTCGCCCGAGGACAAATTGAGCAAATTCATCCCCGATTTCCCGAGCGGCGACAAGATCACCATTCTGATGCTCGGAATGCATCGTTCCGGCATTCCCCACCGGGTAATGCCGGAGGAAATGGAAGCGTTGCCGCACACCGCAGCCGAAATGGTCGAAGAGGCCAAAAAGGCTAAATTGGCCTTCGAACCGGGCACCGAACGGCTTTACAGTTCGGCCGGCTACGCCGTTTTGGCCCGGGTGCTGGAGATCGCCTCGGGAAAAACCTACGACCAACTTTTGCAGGAATACGTTTTTAATCCCGCCGGAATGAAAGATTCGGTCGAATTCGACAGCGATCTGATCATCAAAAACCGCGGCCGGGACTATTTTCTCGCCCCGTCCGGTCTGATCGCCGCGCCCTTAAAAGATTTCTCATTTCTGGTGGGAGCCGGTTCGGTCTTCAGCACGGCCGGCGACATTTACAAATTCGGGCGGGCCGCCATCGACGAAAAATACGGGGCCAATGCCAAACTGAATCTGGTTCGCAACGGAGTCTTCTCCAGCAACGGAAGCACCAACGGTTTCCGCTGTAATGTCCGGATCGACACCGAAAAAAAATACGGGTTCGTCGTCGTCTCCAATCTCGCCTCCGGCGCCAATGATCTGATCATCGACAGTCTGCCGAAGATTCTGACGGGCGAGGAAGTGGCTCCGCCGCCGGTCCCGGAGCCGACGATCATCGCCAAATCGCCGAAAAAACTGACCGATTACGAGGGAGTCTATAAACTCGGGGGAAGTCAGTTCACCATTTACGCCCGCGAAGATCAGCTTTCCGCTGGAAATTTCAAACTCTATCCTCTGGGCGAAGATCGTTTTTACAACTTCTGGAGTTACGCCGAGATCAAGTTTATGCGGGACGACAAGGGCCGAGTAACCGGACTCGAATGGAACGGTTCGGCCGGAAAAACCGTATGGACCAGAGAATAGCCCCCGGGAAAAAATGATCCGGGCCGGCCGTAAAAACTCCGACCGAGGAAAATCTTTTTTATGCTGATGAGAAAACCGTCTTGCGGATCAATCCTTCTGCTTTTACTGTTATTAACGCTCCCCGTCGCCGACGCTTTCGGGCAGAACCGAAAGGTCGAACTGAAGATCGAGCCCTACGTTTTTGAGAACGCCGCCGGAGAAAAGGTCGAGGCCGAGCTGGGCAAATTCAAGGTGCCGGAAAACCGCAACGATCCGCGAAGCCGTCTGATCGAACTCTCCTTCGTCCGCTTCAAGAGCACGGCCGAGCGGCCGGGATCGCCGATCGTCTATCTGGCCGGAGGTCCGGGCGGTTCGGGCAGTGGGACGGCGCGGGGCACGCGTTTTCCGCTCTTTATGGCGATGCGCGAGGTGGCCGACGTGATCGCCTTCGACCAGCGCGGAACCGGTATGAGCGAACCCGAGCTTTTGTGCCGGGAGAAATTCATTTACCCGACCGACAAGGTTCCCGACGCGGCCCTGGCGCTTGAGATATATCGGCGCGAATCGCGCGCCTGCCTGGAGGATTTCCGCCGGAAGGGCGCCGATCTGGCGGGTTACAACACCGAACAGAGCGCCGACGATCTGGAGGATCTGCGTCTGGCGCTCGGAGCCGAGAAGATCAGCCTATGGGCGATCAGCTACGGCACTCATCTGTCGCTTGATGCCATCAAACGCCACGAAAAAAGCATCGACCGCGCCATTCTGGCCGGCGTCGAAGGTCTCCAACACACCATCAAACTGCCCTCCAGCATCGAGGCGCATCTCGAACATCTGGATCGTCTGGCCAAGGCCGATCCGAAGATCAGAGAAAAGATCCCTTCGCTTATCGGTCTGATGAAGGAGGTTCTGGAAAAGGTCGAACGCGAACCGGCCATGGTCGAGGTGACCGATCCCGTCAGCAAAGAAAAAGTAAAGGTGACCGTCAACCGTTTCGTCCTTCAGCTTTTGACCGCCTTCGCCTTCGGATCGGGAGAGAACGCGCTCCCGAGATATTACTACGAAATGTCGAAGGGCGATTTTTCGCGGGTCGCCGCTCAATGGCTCCGGATCACCAATTCGGGTCAGCCGATCGGTTCGGCGATGTCCTTTATGATGGACTGCTATTCCGGCATCTCCCCCGAGCGTCGGAAAAGAGTGGAAAAGGAGGCCAAAACCGCTCTCCTCGGCGATGTCATGAACTTCCCTTTCCCGGAGGTCTGCACGGCCTGGGGCGAACCGGACGCGGGCGAGGATTTTCGCCGCGAGATCGTCAAAACCAAGGTTCCGACGCTATTTATCAGCGGGACGCTCGACGTTCGCACGCCGCCGGGCAACGCCGAGGAGGTTCGCCGGGGTTTTCCCGACAGCCGCCATCTGATCATCGAGGGCGCGGTCCACAGCGACCCGCTGTTTTTATCCTCGCCGCAGATCAAGGAGGCGATGCTCGATTTTATGAAGGGAAAGAGGGTCTCGACGACCCGGATCGAGTTGGAGCCGCTCAGGTTTTTGCCGCTTGACTGAATTTCGGATTTGGGAATTCGGATTGCGGATCTTCTTGACAACTTCGGTTTCCGGTTTGTGGCTTCGGGCAGTTGAGGCTCGGTTGTGAAAAAAAGTTTTATCCCGAAAAAGAACTTTGACAAAGATTTCAGGCGGGGAAGGGTTGCGCAATCGCCCGCCGACCTTTTTTAACGTCAATTCGACATAAGAAAATCGAATTTAGTCGGTGAAACCGACGTCATTATTCCCCGCTTCGATGGCTTATGTCGAACTGACGTTTTTTTTAATTTTCCACCGACTTGTTAAACAAATCATCCGTCTTTATCCGTCTCAAATCCGTTTTTATCCGTGTTCTGTTTCGCTCTTTGATTTAATAAACAAACGGGACGAACTTTTTGGTTTTCCGGCTGTATTCATCGAATTCGGCTCCGTATTTTTCGGCCAGATATTTGTCGAGCATCGGGATGTTGACGAAGTTGAACAAGAGAAACATCAGCGCCGGAATGATGAAAGCGTAGGGGCTTCGGGTGATCAGTGCGAATCCGGTGAACAAAACGACATCGCCGAAATAATTGATGTGCATCGAATGGCGGAACAACCCCTCGGTGTAAAGTCGCCCCTTGTTTTCGGGCTTTTCCTTCCAGGTTTTTCTCAGATATTCCGAACCGGTGTTGAGATACGATCCGAACAGATAGAGAAAGATCCCGACCCCGGCCAGAATGCCCGGCCCGCTTTTGTTGATTCCGCCGAGCAGGGCAAAGGTCGGATGAATGATGTAGAGCCAGACGACGATCGTTATCGATTCGCCCCAATCCATCTTCCGCCGGAGCAGGACGAAAGTCGTCACAATGATCCTCAAAAAATAAAAGGCCGAACAGAAAAAGATCAGCGCCCGCCGCCAGAAATTTCCGCTCGCCCGGAAAAAGCCGAACCAATGCCAAACCGTTTCTATCCCGCCGCCGAACAAAAGCCAGAAGACGATTCCCAGAGCGATCAGATGATTGACGACCAGAAAACCTCTGGGCAAATAGGAACTTTCTTTTTCTCCGTACATTTTTCTGCGAGTCAGAAATTATTTAAGGGGTAGTGTCTTCAAAGTAATGGTGGAAGAAACATTCCTCTCATAAATTGCCACTGGCTTCAGCTAGTGGAACAACAGGTTTGAAAAACCAAAAGGCTTGAGCCAAACATTAATAAATGTGTATTCCACTTGGCTTTAGCCCGGACACATTGTTCGGCTAAAGCCGGGAAACAGCAGAAGATCCAATCCACTAGCTGAAGCTAGCGGCAATTGAAAAAGCAAAGCTTTACTTTCGGGACACTACCTATTTTTTTTGATAGACCCCGCTGAAAGTAACGTTGACGCCGCCGCATTGGAGGTTGTCCGAGACGATCAGAAAACGCCCGAGGCGCTGCATCCGCACCCGGCAATCGTATTCGTCCTCGCCCCCGAAATTCAACTTATCTCCTGTCGGGGCGGCCTCATCATCGAGTTCGCCGATGTGGATGTTATCGCCCGCGCCCTTCCAGAAGGCGTTTCCGGTGATTTTCAGAAAACCGCTTTTTTCGGAACTCCGGATCTCGATCGAATTTTCGGCGAAACTCCAGTTTCCGACCCAGTCGCCGAGCGCCGGTTTTGACGCCGTTTCGGTCATCGAAAGATCGTCGAGCGAGATCCACCCGACCGTTTCATTTCCCTTTTTCGGCTGATACCAACTGCAGGCGTAACCGGAGTAGGTTCCGGAAACAATCACTTCATCGCCCGGGATGACGTAACTGCGGGTTTTGCAGCGGGCGTTGCCGGGACAATCCTTCCCGTCATCGCCGTAGAAAAAAGCCTTCGCGCCCGATCCCCCGACGACCTTGGCCAGACGGAAGTTTTCGCCGTCTTTGGGAAACAGGCCGTTGCGGCACCAATTGACCGGATTGCCGTTGGCGGCAAAGCGCAAGGGATCGAAATCGAAAACCCGGAGAACGCTTTTTAATTTGTCGAAAGGGATGACGACCTCCTGCGGGCCGTAAACATAGGCCGCCACCTGATAGGCGTCAAACTGGATCTTCAAGCCGTCTTCGCCGATGGTCCAGCTTTCAAAATTCTCGGCCTTCGGTCCCGCTCCCCGCGCCAACCATTCGTCATCGGTTTCGGTTTCCAGCTGTTTGGTCAGATCGGCGATGGCGTAATCGGAGATCACTTTCAGATAGTTCGATCCGGGCAGAAAAAGATCGGACAACTTCAGCTCTTTTCCGTTTTTCAGATCAAAATTAAAGCTGTAGCTGTAGGAATTGGGATGCGCGCCCCCGCTGTAATTCCCGTTTCCGAACCCGATGCTGATGAGGTTCGGGTTGGCCGTGGCGACCCAATAACCGGTCTCCGAGTAATTTTCCACCTCTCGCTCGCGGGCGAATTTCAGATCCTCCTCGCTCATCTCCAGCATCGATTTTCGGAACTCATCGACGTCCTTCATAACCCTGGCTTTGATCAGCTGGTTAAAACGCCCGGCGATGGCCGGGTTGAAGTTCTGAAGTTCGGGATAATCGGCCGAAATATCGTAAAGCCTTTCTTTATTCTTTTCTTTGAAGGATTTGAGAACGAGTTCGGCCCCGTCGCCGAATTCGACGGTTTCGGTCTGAGCCGACGCGCAAACCGCCAGAGTCATCAATGCGATGACCGTCAAGATTAGTTTTCGTTTTTTCATAGGTTCTCTCCGGCTTGACTGACGGGAATTTTTTCCCGATCTTGCTTTCGTTCAATGATAACCCGGGGGAGGCGGAAAATTCGATTGCCAGGGCGATTCGCCGTTAAAAAACGCCCGGACCTCGGCTCGGCTAAGGATCGTTAAAGCCCAGATACCGAACACCATGCCGACCGGAAAACAGCAGGAAACGAGCGGAATGATGGCCAGAATGGCGCCGGTTTTCGAGAGCTTGTAGGATTTTCCCTTGAGCATCCGGAAGCCGCCGTAAAAAATCAACGGCGCGGCCAGCAGACCGATCAACGCGATGCCGTAACCGAAAGCAGTGCCCATGATAAAACCCAGTTTCTCCGCTTCGTTGGTCGGCAATCTCTCCTGACCGATCAACCCGGTCAGACGAAGCAGCCCGCTAAAAAGAGTAAAAACACCGATCACCCCGTTCAAAACTCCGGTCACCATCAGACCGATCGCCGGGACTTTCACTTTTTCCAGAACATCAATCATTTTGCTGTTTCAAAATCCTTCTTCTTAAATAATCGAGCGCCGCCTGACTGGAGCGCCAGCGGATCAGATAGCGGTCGCCGGGCAAAACCATCCTCAGCGACCTCACCTCGTTCCGGTCGGCGTAACCGATAAAAACGGTTCCGACCGGTTTTTCCTCGGTCCCGCCCGACGGCCCGGCGATTCCGGTAACCGAAATGGCGTAATCCGTTCCGGCCCGCTCCATCATTCCGCGCGCCATGGCCTCGCAAACCTGCGCGCTGACGGCGCCGTGTTCGTCGATCGCCTCTTCTGGAACGCCCAGAGTTCTGATTTTTGCATCGTTGGCGTAGGAAATCACGCCTTCGATAAAATACCCGGACGAACCCGGAACGTTGGTCAGCCGTTCGCCGATCAGACCGCCGGTACAGCTTTCGGCGACCGAGAGGGTTTTGCCCGATTCGCTCAAAAGACGGCCGACAACCTCTTCCATCGCCTCGCCCTCGGTCGAAAAAACCGCCAGACCGAGCGCTTCGACGATCCGGTCGGCGATCTCCCGATTGATCCGGTCGGCCTCTTCGGCGGTGCGCCCCTGCGCCGTCAGATGAACCTCGACCTCGCTTTTGTTGAAAAGAATTCCGGTCTGAACCTCCTTGTAGGCGGAATAGATCGGCGCGATGGCTTCGTCGATGGCCGATTCGCCCATCCCCGAAACTTTCAAAATGCGTTTGCGGAAAACCACTTCGCCGGCCATTTCGGAAAGTTCCGGCAGAACGTGATCGGAGAACATCGGTTTCAGTTCGCGCGGCGGTCCAGGCAAAACGACCAGAAAGTTTCCGCCCAATCCGACCAGCATCCCCGAAGCCGAACCGTTCGGATTTGGCAGAATTTTTGCGCCTTCGATGACGTAGGCCTGCCGTTTGTTGATCTCCGGCATCTCGCGCCCCCAGCGGCGAAAGCGTTCCCGCAGATCGGCCTCCAACTCCGGGTGAAAGACGAGTTGGCGTTCGATCGCCCGGGCCGAGATCTGGCGCGTGATGTCGTCTTCGGTCGGCCCCAGACCGCCGGTCGTAATGACCACGTCGGATCTTTTGACGGCGTCTTTGATGGCCTCTTCGAGCCGCATCGAATCGTCCCCGACGACCGTCTTGAGTTTGACATCAATGCCCAGTTCGTTGAGCTTTTCGGTCAGCCAGAGACTGTTGGTGTCGGTTTTGTTCGGGGTTAAAAGTTCGGAACCGATGGCGATAATTTCAGCTGAAAGCATTTCGATTTTGGATTTCGGATTTTGGATTTCGGATTTAGCGAGATCAAGTTTTGCCCGCTAAATGATTTAAAGACAAATTTACCCCGACGGACGGAAAAATGCCAACCCCGAATCAGAGGTCCGTTTTTTTTTCCAGCCGCTCACTGCTTATCGCTCACTGAATGTTCTTGTCGTAGATGTCGTGAAGCACCTCGGAGATCGGCTTGCGGTCGCCGAACGGATCGTCGTCCGAAGACTCTTTTCTCGTTCTTCTCGAACGGGTTTTCCCTCTGGTTCTGGAAGAAGAGCTGGTCTCTCCGGTTTGATCGGCGGCGAACAGGGACTTGCCGTTCCGGTTGTAATTTTCGGAGGAGTATTCTTCAGGGGTTTGGGTCTGGCCGGTTTCGGCCCTCGGTTTTTCCCCGTCGGCCGACTCGTGCAGTTCGAACGGATGATTCATCTGTTCTTTGAGAAGTTCGCGTTTTTTCCGGTTGATCTTGTCGAGTTCGACGCGGCTTTCTTCCAGAAGGGTCTTTCCCCGGTTGCGACGGGCGCGTTCAAGGGCGCGGACGGCGGCCGAGGTCTGCGGAGCTTCGGCCGGTTCGCGTTCGATCTTTCTCAGCCATTTGACGTAATTGCGCAGGTCGGGCGAGGGATAAACGTAGGTTGCCTCGTCGGCGTTTTCGTTTTCGACGACGTAGGACAGGTGATTGACCGCCGATTTGTGATCGCCGATCTTGTTGTAAAGCGCGCCGAGGGTGAAATAAACCAGCGGAGGAGCGCCGTTCATGGTCTGCAAAATGCGTTCGCCCCGGGCGACCACCTCCTGCACCTCGAAACCGAACCAACGCCGCTCGTCATCGCGCAGGATCTCGTTGGCGGCCAGATAAAATTCAAAAATTTCCCGCGTTTCATTGCGCGAAGGCTGCGAGAAAGTCTTCCATAGGAAATAGGCGAAAAGTCCGAAGAAAAATATTACAAACACGGGAAAACCGGCGACGAAAAGCATCGTCGCAATCAAACCGAAAGCCAACGCGTAATGCGTGTTCTCTTTGAGAGTATCGGGAACCTTTTTTTGAATTTTGTCGCTCACACTTTATCAAAGTCCGAACGGATCGTTTTTTTTCAGATGAAAACGCGGACACCGCCGGTTTTTACAAACCCCGAAGTCCGACCCGACCTCTGAACGGGGAAAAACTCTCCGAACTCTTCAAGTCTCACTCCTCTTCACCCTCTTTCGAGGCCTTTTTATCCGAAGCCTTTTTCGTCTGTTCCGCAGTTTTCTTGGATGAGGATCTGGATGTTTTGGCTTTCGGAGATTTTTTCTCGGTTTTTCCGGTTTCTTCCTTTTTGCCGTTCTTCTCTTCAGCCTTCTCCTCCTCCGGTTGATGCTCGTCGGGCCGTTTGGCTTTTTTGGCGTCATCTTCGAGTTTGAGCCCCATCTCCGCCATCACGCCCATGGCCATATCCACGATCTTAAAGGGCGAATTGATGACGAAGGAAAACGTTTCGCTGAGAGCCATCGCTTCCAGTTCGACCAGCGAAGCGATCTTTTTTTCCAGGGGCATTTCGGCAAATTCTTTGCGAAACTCCTCGTTTTTCTCCTCGGCTTCGGGCTTTTCCTCTACCTTTTTCTCTTTTGTCATAATCACTACTTCTCCTGATTTTTCTATTTTCGCCTGACAGGCCAGACGCTCTCCTTTCTTACGCCGATCTTCGGTTAAATGTTCAGTCTCGGCTTTGGTTGTTTCCGACAAAAGATTTCCGCCCTTTTTGATCGTCACCGCGCACGAATCGCACTCGCCGTGCCGTCCGCAATCGGCGTCGATCTCGATGCCGAGCCGCCCGGCCGCATCAATCACATAGGTTCCGACGGCCACCACGCCGTCCCGTTCTTCCCGCTCGAAAATTACATCAGCTTCTGCCATAAATAGACGATAAAAATAAATTCCCTTATAAATAAAATTTCAGTTGGTAACCATCGATTTCACCCGCACCCGCGGTTGGGCGCCGGATGCCGCACTTTGCAGATCCTTTTCCTTGGCCTGGCATTCGGCACAGATCCCGAGAAGCCGCATCGAATGATGGGTCGCCTTAAAACCGAACTTTTCCGCCATCTGATCCTGCAATTCCTCGATCTCAGCCGAAAAGAACTCGATCACCTTGCCGCACTCGGTGCAGATCATATGATCGTGATGCTGATGATTGTAATGGTGTTCGTAATAGGTCTTGCCGTCGCCGAAGCGAACTTCGCGGGCCAGCCCGGCCTCGGTCAAAAGTTTGAGCGTCCGGTAAACGGTCGTATGACCGACGCTCGGATCTTCTTTCTGCACCAACCAGTAGAGGTCCTCGCTCGAAAGATGCTCCTCGGTCTTCAAAAAAATCTCCAGAATCAGATCTCTCTGTGCGGTTCTCCGTAAGCCCGATTTTTGGATATGTTCCAAGAATACCTGCTTTTCCTTTTCAAATTTTCCCTTTTTTCCCGCCATAATATCTGAATTTCAAATTGCGCCAAAAGATCGCGAAATTCTCGTTTAAAACAATTCTAACATCTGAGATTCTTTTTCGCTAACGATATTTTTTTTCGCAGTTTTTCCAGCTTTTCCCGATCGGCATTTTGCTCTTCGGCCAGATGCAGGGAACGTTCTCCAAGTTGCAAATAGATTGCCAGGATCTCCGGCGAACCGAGCTTTTCGATGGCCGCCAGATGGCGCTCGAAGGTATCGACATCGGCCCGCGCAAAGGTTCCGGTCAGAGCCTGGGCCGGGGTTTGCCGGTTGAGGTTTTCGACCGTGCTTTCTATCAGAGGAAGAAGTATCCGGCGGGCGTCCGCCTCCGTCAGCCCGCAATCGGAGAGCATTTCGACCGAGATGTCGATCAGCGCCACCAGATGTCCGCAGGCGGCGACGGCCGAAGCGTGATACAGCGCCTTGGATCCGGTTTCGATGGAAAATGGTCGCCCGCCGAGATCGGCCACCAGTTTTTCGGCGATCGCGGTCGCTTTTTCCGAAGCCGCCTCGATGCAAAAAAAAGCGCCGGGAAAACGCCCCGCACCGAGCGCCGGGTCGCTGACCGAAACCAGCGGGTGGATCGAACCGGTCGGACAGCCCTTGTCCCGTAACGGCTTCAAGATCTCAGACGAAAGCGAACCGCTGGTGTGATAGACGACCGGCCGGTGGTTGAGTTTTTCCGCCAGATCGCCGGCCGCTCCCGAAATCTCCCCGTCCTGCGTCGTGATGAAAACGACTTCAGAAGAGATCTTGCCCGCATCTTCCGGCGACAAAATGGCCGGCGGCGGAGAGATCAGCGGTTCGATCCAACGGGCCGTCCGTCGATCTCTGGCGACAAGATTTTCGACCGCGTATCCTTTTTTGGAAAAAGCCAGCGCCAGCGCTCCCCCGAGCCGTCCGATGCCGATGATGGAAATTCTCATTTTCTCTCGTCCCGTTTGTCCGGATAAAAAAATTCTAACTCAAATTAGACCGGGACGGAAAAAATCAAAAATGAAAAAACCGGCGAAGCGATTTGAACAAACCGGTCCCTAATTGAACAAATTTTGTTTTTATTGTTCTTATGAATTCTTGTAAATAATTTCGTCAAAGCCCTGAAATAAAACCGGGTGGGTTTCAGATTCGCGCTAATTCAACTCCGACAACAGATCGGCCGTTTCGAGGATTTCTTCGCTTTCGGCAAATCCCGTTTTTTGAGGCGCGGGCTCCGATAAAGGCTCGAAGATCTTCTGCAAAATTATCAGTTCCTCGGTCGTCAGCAGGGGAATCTCCTGCCCCGACCTTAAAACATCGACCAGATGCTTAACCGAATCGGCAAAATCTCCTTCCCGGTCGCGTTGACCGAATTTTTCGATCAGGGGGATCAACCTGGCGCTCTCGGAGTTCAGGATCCGGCGGTAACTGGATCGTCCTTCCGTGACCTTCTCCTCAAGGATCTCGGGCAGTTTGTCCCATTCCGAGATCTGGGTCAGATTAAACGAGCAGGCGCAGAAGGGATGCGTCTGAAGCATCTGACGGACGTCGAAACGGCAGTTCAGTTCGTTGAACTGACGGCACACCCGGGTCGCCTCCTTCCAGTGAGCGGGCGGAAAGATCGGCAGGGCCGAGAGATTTTCGAACTCCCACCATTCGTCGCCGTGGCGGATCTCGTCGAATTTCTCCTGCAGGAGATGCGATTTCATCACGGCGTCGTGCTGGGAGGCGAAATGCTCGGTGAACTGTTCGAGGAAGTTCTTCCACAATTCGTGCATCTCGCCGGCCAGATCGGCGCTCGGCTCGAAATAGATCTCGTCGATCACCCTGAGAAGCCGGTCGCGCAAGGCCTCGATCCTTTTATCCTCGGTCGTGTCGCAGACGGCCAGATAGTCCCAGATCTCCCGCCGCTGGTCGGCGCTGTTGATGAAATCTTCCAGAACGACCAGGTCTTTGGTGCAGGCGAAAAAGACCTCTTCGGAATCGGAAAAAGCGTCGGCGATCCGGTACAATCCCTCTTCCAGAGAAATGGAATTGTCCAGAACTTCCGCCACCGTGGCGGCAACGGCCCCGAAGGTTTTCTGGGAATTCATCGAACAACGCCAAATCTTGGTGTTGAGAATCTCATCGGGCAACTCATTGAACCGGCGCAACACGGCGGCGCTTTCCCAATCGCCCATCCATCTCTCGAAGGCGGCGCGGATGGCCACCTGATCCGACGGCAGATCGATCGTCTGAAAGTCCTCGGCTCCGGTCAGAAGCTGGGCCCAGGTGGTCAGCCGCTTGCTGCCGTAGGTGTGGCCGGTCGGTTTGGCGATGCCGACGATGTCATCCCAGATGATCTTCAGATCGAGAGATCGGCGGTTGATCCGGTCGCCTTTGGAAGTGACGAATTCGACCTGCCGCTGGGCGACCAGCGAAGTCAGGATCAGATGCTGGGATTCGCGCATCAGACCGAACGGCGACTGTTTGAGCTGATGGTTGATCTGTTTGAGCGAAACCGTGTCCTGCCCCTCAGGCAGATTGTTGACCAGCGAGAGGACCTCCTGAGCCAGCGGCAGATTGACGATGTTCTCCTCGGTTTCGAGGACGTGTGCCTCGCCGCGCAACGCAACCAGACCGAGCGGCAGAGCGAAGGTCTGGGAAAGCCTCTGAACCTCGGATGAGGTTTGCCGCGCCCCGCTGAAAAAGTCGTTGACCAGCGCCGAAACCTCGGTCATTCCCAACGGTTCGGCGAAGAACGGATGGTTCGGATAACGCACCTCGAAGAGCGGTTCGATCATCTTCGAAAGCATCTCCGATAAACTCATGGCCGTTCGGGCTTCTTCCGTGATCGGATATTCGGCTCCGTCGATGATGAATTTGGCGTCCTGAAAAAAGATCCGCATCCAGATCTTCTCGACCGAAACGGTGTGGGCGTGTCCGGCAACCTGCCATTGCTCGCCGTATTCTTCGCGCAGTTTGGCGTTTGTCAGCAAAACGAAATAGCGCAGAATGGTCTCGGCCTCATCCTTTTTGAGCGGCGCCGGCTGCCAGAAAGCCTTCGGCACTTCGCCGCCCGCCACCTCAGCGATCGGCAGATGCGACGGAGTTACGACGACCTCCCAATCGTAAAGATCGGAATTGGCCGGCGCGACCGGGGATTCGCCGGGTTGGCTCTGCTCCAAAGCCCAGTTGATCCGTCCGCGACGGATGCCGCCGCGCCAGATCACCTGGCAATCGACCAGATCCGCCTTTTGCCCCTCGGTCTCATTCGGCAAAAGCCATTCGGGGAATTTGTCGCGGGCCACACGCCGCAGAAGTTTGGGTATCACGCCGCCGGAAACGCTTTTGATGGCTTCGCTCAGCGCGTTATTGAGATTTTCCTTGCTGGACACCTTGAGACTGTAACGGGTCTCTCTGTCCTCTTCGACCCGCCGTTCGATGTTCTCGGGGAAAGCCGCCACGAACGTCTCGAGCAGGTCTTCGACCTCTTTGTTCGATTTCGACGGATCGTTTTCGTCGAAGATGAGCATCGCCGCGCTGATCTCTCCGACGGTCGTCCCGTAGCCGTCGAGCGATAGGAGAAGAAGTCCTTTGAGAATCAGTTTGGCCTGCATCCGGTGCATCACCGGAATATGCGAAACGACTTCCGTATTCAACTGATCGTAGGTGGCAAAAGCCTCATTGAGGTCGGTGACCTTGCGCAGAGTGTTTTCGACGCTGTCGAAAACCTCGTCCAGAGCGATCAATGAGTTGGCCGGCCGCCCCATGATCTTCCGGCCCGCGTCGGCGCTGAAACTGAGCAGAGCGAAGTCCTGCGCGTAAAGACGGACGAAGGGAGCGATCTCCAGGATCATCGGGTGCAGCGGATAAAGCGACACGAACCTCTGCTCGCTCCAGCGAAAACTCGGCAAAGTCGAGCGAAAGTCGTTGTAGATGTCGTGGAGAAGCGGCAATGTCTGGCGATGTTTCGGAAAAATGTAGTTGTTGACGATCCGGTAAAGATGCTCCTGATCGAGAAAATCGATCATGTAGGTCTGGGTGATGGCGGCGTTGGCCCCGTCGGCCCCCGAGATGTCGTCGTCGAGAGCCACGGCGACGAACATATTCAGGTGCTTGGCGATCTCGGCGATCTGACTCAAAATGGCTCCGTCGTCCCGCGAAACCCGCGAGGTCCGCTCGAAAGCCGTGTCGATGATCAGAACGAAGGGCAGATCCTGAGACTGTTCGGCAGCGATGCTCAGAAGACCTTCCAGCGAATCGATCGGGGTGACGTCCAATCCGAGCGATTTGGCGATGGCCGCCCGCAGTTCGTCGATGAAGTCATCGAAGATCCCGCGCCGGACGTAGGCCACCGGATAACGGCGGCGCTTGAGCCGCTGGGCGCTGGCCGAAACATGCGGGTCGGTCACCCGCGAACGCAATTCGGGATGAGCGATGATCGCTCCGAGGGTCGCCAGAAAATGGCTCTTCCCGACTCCCCGGTAACCCGCCAGAGCGTTGGACCGGCCGTTTCCGAAAGACACGTCCACGACCCTGTCAATCCACTGAGCCATCAGATCCGCCGTGATGTCGGTGAAATGATAGATCGCCAGCGTCTGGGCCGGGTCGGAAAGGAAATCCTGAACAACTTGATGCGGACGAACATCAATTAGGTCTTTAACTTTTTCCTGAATACGTTTCATCGGTTTGGGATAAAGGGAAACTCTCGCTCGTTTGAAATAAAAAGAATATCGGCAGGTATTATTATAACGTGATTTGTTTTTTAGTCAGCAAGGTAAAGGATTTTTTTTCAAAATGCCGGTCGGGAAATAACCGGGTCATTAATACTTTAACAATTTTCCCGCATAAAAAAAACTTTTTTTTGCGCAAAATTTGACGATCGGGCCGACCGGATGAAAATTTTTGCCTAACTTATCACAACTTTTTTCGAACACACTGCATCAAAAAACTGTTGCCAAGTTAATTTTAGAAAGTTAGAATTTAACTCTATCAGCTGACAAGTTTTTTTTCAGGAGTAAAAGATATGCTTAGAAATTCGGTGCGCAAATTCAATGCTTTGTTTTTGGCGTCGGCCGTCTGGGTAAGCGCCATAGCGTTTTTCCCGGTTAGTTTGGCCGCTCAGACCGCCCCGGTCGAAGGAAACCAAAAGGAACAACAACAGAAAACCGACCTCAAGCCCCTTTCGGAAAAGGAGGATCCTTCGAAGATCGGAGAAAGAAACATCAACGGCAGTTTGGGCGACAAGTTTTTCGGCTGGCTGGGCGGCTCGCGCGAAAAGGAACAGCAGATCGGCCGACAGTTGGCGATGGAAGTCGATCAGCAGGCCAAACTGATCGAGGACCCGCTGGTTACGGAATACATCAACCGGGTAGGACAAAACATCGTTCTTCATTCGGACGCCAAAATCCCCTTTACCATCAAGGTCATCGACAGCGACGAGGTCAACGCCTTCGCTCTGCCGGGCGGATATTTCTACGTCAACAAAGGGTTGATCCTGGCCGCCGACAACGAGGCCGAACTGGCCGGTGTGATGGCCCACGAGATAGCCCACGTCGCCGCTCGACACGCGATGGAAAACGCCGGTAAGGGAACCTTTATCAACTATGCATTGATCGGCGGAATCATCTTCACCGGCGGGATCGCCGGAGCGGTTCTGCAAAACACGGCCGGTCTCGGACAGCTTCTGGCCTTCTTCAAATTCAGCCGCGGAGCCGAAGAAGAGGCCGACAAACTCGGCGTTCAGTATCTTTACGCTTCGGGTTACGACCCGACCGCCATGGCGACGATGTTCGAAAAACTGGCTTCGCAGAACAAGAAAAAGAGAAGCAAGCTGTCGGAACTTTTCTCGACCCATCCGCAGTCGATCGAACGCCGCGACGACTCTCTGGCTCTGGTCGCCCGTTTCCCGGAAAAACAGGAATATATAATCAGCACCTCGGAGTTTCAGAAGGTCAAGGCTCATCTGCTCAAACAGACCAACGCCAAGGCGGCCGTCATCGGAGATTACGATGAGGGCGAACAGGGGCGGCCGACGCTCAAACGGCGACAGCCCGAAAACGACGGCACCGGCGATCCGGCCCAGACGGGCGAATCATCCAGTTCCGAACAAAATTCCGGCCCGCCGAAACTGAAACGGCGCGGCGATCCGGACCCGACACCGTCCCCGGATCAACAGTGATCTCATTTATCATCTGAAAGTAAATTTCTAAGCAAGAGAAAAAAGCATTGGTTCCGGAACCAATGCTTTTTCTCTTTGATCGGCAAACTTACAATTTACCGCACCTGTCAGACCTGAAAGAAACCCATTATCTTTCCAACCGATGATCGATGATCAATGTTAAATGATCCATGCTCCGCTCTAGTCAAGCAGGGTCCCCTGAATCCCGAGCGGCAGAGAGAAAACCGCCTCGTTGGTCGCCACGATCATATCGCCCGTGCGGGTGAAACAAAGACCGACGACGTTCATTCCGGCCACAAAAATCTCCGCTTCTTTTCCGTCCTTGGATATTTTGATGATTCCGTGCCGGCCCTCGCGGCAGGCTGCGATGTAGAGATTCCCGTCCTTGTCGAAGGCCAATCCCTGAGGTCGGCCGAGTCCGCGATAGAATTCCTCTTCCAAACCGTCCCGGCCGATGGCATAAACCGAATCGAAACTGCACAAACCGGGCGCCGACAAATAAAGCCGTCCGTCCGGTCCGAAAGCCAGATGATAAGCCGAAACCGAGGGTTCGAGAACGGCGAAAGATTCGGACTTGCCCAAACCGGATATCTTATAAATCGTCCCGCTCCGGTCTCCGACGTACATCACATCATCGCTGTCAAAGGCGATGCCGGTGGCGATTCCCAGATCCGAAGCGTAGGGCAGAATCTCATCGTCGTGCGAAAGACGGCAAACCTCGCCGTCGGCCCGGGCGGTAACGAAAAGCTGGCCGCCCTGATTAAAAGCGATGCCGGTCGGATTCATGACATCGGCCGCCATTTCGTTCAAAAACCCATCCTTATCGAGTCGAAAAAGCGTTACCGGCAACTTTTGTCCGCGGGAACCGGAACGGGTGAGAATGATCGAATCATCGATCGGATCGACCGCCGGATTGGCGACCAGATGGAGATCTTCGGCCAGTTTTTTGCCGACGACGATATTTTTCGGCTCGCTTTTTCCGCCGCCGCTTTCCAGATGGACCTCAACATCGGTTTCCTCCAGATCATCGGGAACAACCGCCAAAAGGCGTTTGGAGGAAGCCCCGACCAGTCTTCCGGGCTGACCGTTAAAATAGCAACCGTATTCGGTTTGGGAACTGACTTCGAATCCTTCGCATTCGATTATTATTTCGCCGCCGGGGATCGCAAAGCGGGGACTAAATGACAATATTTTGCCTGTTTTCTTCATTTTTTCCTTTCCGGTCATTGAACTTTAATTTTACGCCGGTACCGTCCGAGTGTCTAACTAGCTTTCAAAAAAAATGTTGACGCCATCGTTTATCAAACGTTAAAATGAGTCTTGATTCGGTTTGGCGATTTTTATTTTCAAACCTCAAATCTTACCACCTAGGCCGACAAACTTCTTTATTTTTTAGTCTTAAATTATGTCCAATAGAATTGACGATTTGTTACAAATGGCGATGAGTTTCGGCGCATCAGACCTCCATCTGAGAGCCGGTTCTTTCCCCTTCATCCGCGTCAACGGTGAACTGCGACCGGTGGCCGGGGTCAGTCGCCTGAGTCAGGATGAAACGCTGGAAATGGCGTTTTCGATGATGTCAAATCGTCAGAAGATGCATTTCAAAGAGGCGTTCGAAGTCGATATCGGCTACGGGGTTTCCGGTCTGGGTCGCTTCCGCGTCAACATCTTTCAGCAAAGAAGTTCCATCGGGATCGTCGCCCGCGTCATCGCCGATCAGATCAAAAATTTCAGCCAACTGGGTCTGCCGCCGATCCTCAGTACGATCTCTCAGGAAAACCGCGGGCTGGTTCTGGTTACGGGAACCACCGGTTCGGGTAAATCGACCACTCTGGCTGGAATCGTCGATCAGATCAATCAAAGCCGCAACGCGCACATCGTAACCATCGAAGACCCGATCGAATTTCTTCATAAAAACAAAAAGTCTTTTGTAACCCAGCGCGAGGTCGATGTCGATACGCGCTCATTCGCCGAGGCCCTGCGCGGTTCGCTCCGTCAGGACCCGGACGTCATTCTGGTCGGCGAGATGCGCGATCTGGAAACGATCGAAACCGCTTTGCTGGCCGCCGAAACCGGTCATCTGGTTCTTTCGACCCTCCACACTCTGGACGCCGCGGAAACCCTGATGCGGATCATCACGGCTTTCCCGCCCTATCAGCAAAAATCCATCCGGATCCAGCTTTCCGGTCTTCTGAAAGCGGTCGTCTCGCAACGGTTGATGAAGTCCGCCAAAGGCAACACCCGGGTGCCGGCCGTCGAGGTTCTGATCTCGACGCCGCTGATCCGCGATTATATTCTGCACGAAGACAAAACGTCTCAGGTCCGCGACGCGATCGCCGCCGGAACTTCGCAATACGGAATGCAGACCTTCGATCAATCGCTGTTCTATCTCTATCAATCGGCATTGATCAGCCTCGAAGAGGCGTTGCGCGGTTCGACCAATCCGGACGAATTCCGTCTGCGTCTGGCCGGCATTCAGAACACCTCGGCCATCGCCAAGGAAGAGATGGAAAAAACGAGCGGGGTCGGAACCCTCAGTCAGTTGCTCACCAGAAACTGAGTCGGTTTCGGATTTTGGATCTCGGATTTCGGATTTCTGCTCCGTTTCAGTGATTTGGAAGTAATCGGAAATCTTTCGATTACTCATTACCGAATGCCGGTAAAACTCTCCCGAGGGTTTTACCGGTATTTTTGCAGTTCTTCCAGTTTGCGCTTCAGTTCATCGAGTTTCTGACCGGCCTCGCCGAGTTTGCCCTCGGCCGTCAGGCGTTGGTAATCGGCAAAGATCTGGCCCGAAACCCCGATCAGTTCCCTGACCGACTGCGGAACGTTTTCCCCGGTCGACTCTTTTGGTTCCTCCTCATCCGGAGTCGTTCCCGGAGAATCGCCCAGCAATTGTTTCAAAGCCGTTTCGAAATTTGCGGCATATGTCAGACGATCCTGTGTCGCCAGAACGACGAACCGGAGTTCCGGCATCGGACTCCGTTCGGCCTGCAGGTAGATCGGCTCGATAAAGAGCAGACCGGTCCCGATCGGCATGATTATCAGATTGCCCCGTTTGACCTTTGAGCCCTGTTGATTCCAGAGCGTGATCTGTCCGGCCAGTTGTGCGTCCTGATCGATCCGGGCTTCGATCTGTGAGGGTCCGTCGATCACGCGCGACGACGGAAAGACGTAGATCAGCAGTTGTCCGTAAGCCTCGCCGTCGGAACGGCCGGCCATCCAGGCGATCATGTTGTTGCGGTTGGCGGGGGTGAACGGGACGACCTGAGCGAATTCCGGCTCCGCCTCTTTTCCGGGCAACGGCATCAAAACCTGATAAGGATCGAGAGGCCTGGTCTGTTGGGAATTATTTGCCGGATTGTTGACCGGAGCCTCGCGGGCGACGCTCCAAACGTCCTCGCGCCCGAAGAACATTTTGGCGTTGGCGGTGTGATAAAGGCCGAAAACGTCGGCCTGCGCCTTGATCAAAGTTTCCGGATAACGGATATGCGCCCGCAAACCCGCCGGCATCTCGGCCGCGTCCTTGAATATCTCGGGAAAGGCCGCCCGATAGGCCCCTATGATCGGATCGGCGGCGTCGAAAACATAGTAATTTACCGCGCCGTCGTAGGCGTCGATCGTCACTTTCACGCTGTTGCGAATGTAGTTGACGATTTGTCCTCCCGCTTCAAAATGACGCGAATAGGGGAAATGCCGGGCGACCGAAAAAGCGTCGATCATCCAGAACAAACGCCCGTCGTCGTTGACGACCATATAGGGATCGTCGTCGTAGATCAGAAACGGGGCGATGCGATTCACCCGATCTCTTATGTTGCGATGCATCAGAACGCGGCTCTCGCCGGTAACGTCATCGGAAAAAGGCAGTTTCGTCAGATCGCCGACCGCCCAGGCGACGGCCAGACGACGGAGACCGCCTCCGACCGGAAAACCGCCGTCGCCCTGATAATTGGTGTATTTATTGTTCTCGCCCTGCGGATAATCGAATTCGCGCTGTTTGGTGTTGACGTAAACGACCGTGTCGGTGTGTTCGCCGAAGTAAATTTCCGGTCTGCTGACGTTGACGTCTCCGCTCGATTCGATCGGCATGTTGGAAAGCAGAAAACGCGGTTTGCCCTCGCTCGTAAATTCGTTGACCAAATTCATCGTCAGGCCGTAGCCGTGCGTGTAAACGAGCCGTTCGTTGATCCAGTTGCGCGATTGTTCGGGAAGTTTTCGATTATCCATCTCGCGGGTGGCGACCATCACCTGTCGCTTCTCGCCGCCGATCACATAGCGGTCGACATCGACATCGGGAAAGTCGTAATAGGTGCGGATCTCCTGGATTTGCCGCAGAGTGTCCTGAAGCGCGTTCCAGTCCCACAGACGGATGTTCGACAGAGTGCTGCGATTGGCCGTCAGATTGAAGGATTCGGGGGTCGTGTCGGCCGGATAGTCGTGCATCTCCACCCGTTCGATGTTAAACCCGGCCCGCGTCCCGGAGATGTTATGCTCGATATAGGGAGTTTCCCGCCCCAGTTCATTAGGTTTTACTATGAAATTCTGGACGTAGGCGGGGATGAAAATGACGGCCACCAGATAAACGACGACCGGAATGGCTCCCGCCAAAACGGGAAGGCGCCAGCCCTTTTTGGTCACAGCGTTTATAAACAGGATGAGGGACGAGATAAAAAGAGAGACGGCGAAAACCGTCAAACCCGGCAAGAGATAATTATCCTCGGTATAAGTTACGCCGCTGAACGAGGCGTGGTCGATCCACAGATATTGGTAACGGGACAGGATGACGCGCCCGGCAATGAGGCTCAACAGCGCCCCCAGAGTTATGGAAATCCCCGCGTAGGCGAGCGGGCTGAAACCGCCGATGATCGCCCTCTTTTTATCATTTTTCAGCCGGTTCGCGACGGGAGTTTGAGCTGGAGATGAAATGGCGTAAAAGATCGCCGCGACCAGCAAAACAACCGAGAGGCCCGTCAACCACGAGGCGATCTTCTCATAGACGGGCAATGTAAAAAGGTAAAAACCGAGCGAATTGCCGAAGATCGGATCGGTCATCGAGGTGGCCGGCTGGTGCAGATAAAGCGCCCAGGTTTGCCAATCGTCGCTCATCCCCGATCCGTAGCTGAAGCTGATGATGATCGCCAGAATCCAACCGAACGGCCGAAAAAACCGCGACAGATCGACATCGAGCGGTTGATTGTTGATGACGATCCTTCGAAGCGTCAGTTTATTTGGAGCGAAAAGGCGTCCGAGCAGATAAAACCCGCCGCCGAGGATGCCGAGGGTCAGGATCCAGAAGACGGCAAAAAGGATCCAGCCGAGCGTGAAAACATGCCAGAAACGGGAAGCCAGCCCGAGCGATCCGAACCACAGGACCTCCGTGTAGACGCCGATGCCGTTCCACAGCACCACCGCCAAAAGGATGATGGCGGCGAGAACAAACCATTTGCCTCGTTTCGGGGGAGTTTTTTGTTTCGGCGTGACATCAATAATTTCGGCATCGAGGTCGGCATATTTCGGATCGTTCATAATTACCGATTATATGCCCGTCGGCCCATTGTCCAAAATGGCGTTCCCTTTGGTCCCGGCCCATCGGGAGCGGAAGAACGGCCGCCGACCGGTTTGGAGTCCCGCCTGGCACAAGCCCCGGCCTTTCGGTAACAATCGAGGTTTTCGACAACCACCGTCCGCCGCCTGAAGGCGGGACTCAACCCCCTCAGAAACTAGAAAAAGACCTCGCCCTTTGCCACCAGAACCGAATTTCCGCCGATCTGAACTTTTTCAACATTCCCCCGCTCGCCCGTCACCTGAGCGAAAATGCGGCTTTCCCGACCGATGAAATCGCCCTGTTCGATCTTGAACCGGGCTTTTTTGTCGGCCGTTTCGATAGCTCCGTGATGAACCAGATAGCCGGACAAGGAGCCGCAGGCGCTCCCCGTCGCCGGGTCTTCCGGAATGTTATCGTTGGGCGCAAAAAAGCGGGCGTGAACCTTTGAGTCTTCTTCTTTGGTTTCAAACGTAAAGGCGAAACAACCGACCGCCCCGAGCGACAGATAGATTTCGGAAAGAACGGACGAATTGATCCGGCAACGTCCGAGCGCTTCGAGCGAGACGACCGGAACATCGAGCGCTCCGATCCCGGTCGAAACCGCCTGAATCGGCAGATTCTCATCGGCGGCCAGATCGGAGACCTTCAAACCGAGTCCGACGGCCAGTTTTTCTACATCATCCCGATCATTCAGGATCTCGCCGGCTTCAAACCGGGCCTGCGTCATCGTCACCTGAGAGACGTGGCCGCCCCGAAATTCGATCTCGACGGGCAACACTCCGAGATTTAGTTCCTGCTCGATCTCCACCGCGCCGTCCTCGGCCTGCGGCGTGACGCCGAGCCGGGCCAGCAGATTCCAGGTGCCGACCACCGGATGTCCGGCCAGCGGCAACTCCTGCATCGGGGTGAAGATCCGCAAACGCCTGAGAGCTTTGTCCGATTCAAAGACGAAAACCGTTTCCGAAAGATTCATCTCGCGGGCGATTTGCTGCATCTCGATATCGGTCAACCCGGCGGCCTCTGGAAAAACCGCCAACCCGTTGCCGGTAAAGGCCCGATCGGTAAAAACGTCCAGTTGATAAAATTCATATTTCCGCATGGGATCAATTATCATTCATCTCAGATAATTTGTGAATCGCAAAATTTAATTCCCCGGCCCCGGAAATTTTTTACCGCTTTTTTTCGCCCGACTTTTTTCGGAACTCTCCCGACTTTTGCAATTTTCTTCGGTATTGTCTTGACATACAAGTACTTCGGCGTTAAATTTTAGTCTTATCCGGTCAAACGCGCGATTTCGGAAGTAGGGCGAAAAGTATGTGTTTTGTCTCACATTATCTTATATTTTTCAATTAAAAATACCGGCAGTCCTTTTTACTTCTTTCCAACCGCAGCGATAGATTGCTATAATTGGTTATTTTGCGAAGCCATTTATCTTGATCCCTCGTGGATTTCGGATATGAAGAGCAAAAAATGATAAAAACGCGACTTTAAAATAAGGAAATTTAACAAACTTAAATGATTAACGAGGTTATTAACGAGACTGAAGAATCAAATGAAAATGAGAATTCAGTTGTAGAAGAAACAAACACGGACAATTCCGCAGAAGTTCAGGCGGAAGAAACATCTGCTTCCCCAAAAGAAGAAACGACTTCCAGCGCTCCCCAACCAGAGGTTGCCGAGACGGCCGAACCGGAAGCCGCTGAAGACGATGACGAACTGCAAATCACCAGCGACATGGATTTCGGTGCGATCCTTGAGGAGTTTGAGCAGGATCAGGAAGTTTTTCACATCGGCAAGCTGGTCGAAGGTAAAATCGTCGGAATCTCCGACCGCGGCGTTCTGATCGATTTCGGCTACAAGTCCGAAGGCGTCGTGGCCAGCGATGAGTTCACATCGCCCGAAGGCGAATTGACGGTCAAGGAAGGCGATACGGTCGAGGTCATCATCAAGACCATTTACTCGGGCGACGCCCCGCCGACCCTTTCGCATCTGGACGCCATTCGGCGCAAATCCTGGGATGAGATCGAAAACGCCTTCAACAACGAGGAGCCGATCAAAGCCCGGGTCGTTTCGAAAACCAAGGGCGGTTTGAAGGTCGATATCAGCGGAGTCGAGGCGTTTTTGCCCGGTTCGCAGGTCGATTCGCGCCCGGTTCGTAACCTCGATTCGTTCATCGGCAAAGAGATCGAAGCCAAAGTCATCAAGTTCAGCCGCAAACGCAACAACATCGTCATTTCGCGCAAAGTTCTGACCGATGAGACCATTAACAAGCAAAAAGCTGAAACTCTGGCCCGGATCGAACCCGGTTACGTGGTCGAGGGCGTGGTCAAAAATCTGACCGAGTACGGCGCGTTCGTCGATCTCGGCGGCATCGACGGGCTTCTTCACGTAACCGATATGTCCTGGGGCCGGCTTCAGAATCCGAACGAACTGTTTAAGGTCAACGATCACGTTCAGGTCAAGATCTTAAAGCTCGACCGCGAAAAGGAAAAGGTTTCCCTCGGTTACAAACAACTTCTCCCCGATCCGTGGTCAACGGTCGTCGAGGTGTATCCGGTCGATTCGACCATCAAGGGAATCGTCTCCAGCGTGACCGATTACGGCGCTTTCGTCGAACTCGAACCGGGAGTCGAAGGGCTGGTTCATATTTCGGAGATGTCGTGGTCGAAACGGACCAAGAATCCGAAAAAACTGGTCAGACCCGGCGAAGAGGTCGAGGTTCAGGTTCTCGGAATAGACACCGAAGAACGTCGCATCAGCCTCGGGATGAAGCAGTTGCAGGAAAATCCCTGGGATACGATCGCCGAACGTTATCACGTCGGTTCGAAGGTCAAGGGCAAGGTCCGCAACCTGACCGATTTCGGCGCGTTCATCGAGATCGAGGACGGAGTTGACGGACTGGTTCACGTCTCCGACATTTCTCATTCGAAGAAGATCAAACATCCGAAAGACGTTCTGAAAAAGGATCAGGAAGTCGAAGCCATCGTCACCAACGTCGATACCGACGGGCACCGGCTGTCGCTGTCGATCAAGGATCTGACGCCGAGCGCCTGGGATTCTTTCGCCGAAAACCACAAACCCGGCGACATCGTCAAAGGAAAGGTTTCGCGTTTTGCCGGATTCGGCGTTTTCGTCGAATTGGGAGAAGACCTCGAAGGTCTGTGCCATATTTCGGAACTGTCCGACGAAAGGGTCGAAAAACCGGAAGATGTGGTCTCGATCGGTCAGGAGCTGGATTTCAAGATCCTGCGGATCGAACACGACGTGCAGAAGATCGGTCTTTCGCACCGGGCGGTCGGCAAGGATGATGAACCGGTCGTCGATACCCGGATGTATTCGACCGAAGCCAAGGGCGGCATGGCATCGCTCGGCGAACTGATCAACCTGAAACGCTCAAATCAGGAAGACGGCGAAGAGGAACAGGCCGAAGAGCCGAAACTTTCCAAAAAAGAACGTCGCGCCAAACGGGCTCAGGAAAAGGCCGAGGCCGAGGCCGCCGGTGAAGAGGCAGAAGAGGAAGCGGTTTCCGACCAGGAGGAAACCGCCGAAACCGAAGAGGCAACCGCTGAAACCGAGGAAGCGCCCGCCGCCGCAGAAGAACCCGAGGCGGAAGAGGCCGCCGAAGCGACGGCTGAGGCTGAGGAAGAAGCCCCGGCCGCTGAAGCGACGGCTGAAGCCGAGGAAGAAGCCCCGGCCGCTGAGGCCGCGGAAGAAGAGACCGCTTCGGAAACCGAAGAGACACCGACCGCCGAAACGGCCGAAGCCGCCGGAGAAACCGAAGAAGCGGCCGAAGCGACGGCTGAAGCCGAAACCGCCGCCGAGGCCGAGGCTACCGAAGAAACCGCCCAGGCCCAAGCCGAAGAAGCCGAAGAGGAAGCCGAAGAAGAAGCGGAAACCGAAGAAAAGTCGGCCTGATGTTTTATTTAATTTGCAAGGAATCCAAACTAGTTGACGGCAGGAGATCAGAAAACAAATGACCAAAGCAGATTTAGTTGAAAAAGTTGCCAAAGAGGCAGAAATGACCAAAAAAGACGCGGAGAAATTGGTCGAGATAATTTTCGACAGCATTGTTACGACCCTGAATCAGGGAGAAAAGATCGAGCTTCGCGGATTTGGCAGTTTCCGCGTCCGCGAACGCAACGCCCGCAAAGGACGAAATCCGAAAACCGGAGAAGCCGTTAAAATCCCGGCCAAACGCGTCGCTTACTTCAAACCGGGCAAGGATCTGAAAGAATTAATCAATAAATAAGGAATCTTTACTGTCGTGGATGTTTTATGGAGTCCCTGGCGTTACGACTACATTAAATCCGGCGAAAAACCCGCAGAAACCGGCAGCGGTTGCGTTTTCTGCGACATCTTAAACAACTCGGCCGCCGATGAGGAAAAATTCATCCTCAAGCGGGCCGAGTTTAATTTTGTCATCCTCAACATCTATCCCTATATCAGCGGCCACCTGATGATCGTCCCTTACGAACATCTGGCGGATCTCGACCGCGCTTCGAAAGAATCGACCGATGAGTTGATGGATCTGACCAAAACCTGCCAGAGCGTCCTGAGAGAGGTTTACCGCCCGCAGGGTTTTAATCTGGGAATGAACCTCGGCAAAGCGGCCGGAGCCGGCGTGACCGAACATTTTCACATGCACATCCTGCCCCGCTGGGTCGGCGACGCCAATTTCATGACCGCCGTCGGCCAAACCCGCACTATCCCCGAATCGCTCCGGGACACATACGATAAGTTGAAGGGGAAAATCTAGTCGATTTCGGATTTTGGATTTCGGATTTCGGATTGGCATTCATCCTTTTTCCACCGTCTGCTTACCGCTCACTTTCTCAAAGAAAAATATCCGATCGTGGTGAAGAATCCGGGGAAGACCTTGAGATGGATCTTGCCGAGATATGCGTCCGGGCCGACCGCGACTATCTCATCGAGGATGATGCGGATCGGCAGAGGGTTTTCCGAGCGGTCGTAATCGAGTTTGATGACGTTTACATCTTGGTCCTTCAGACCGGCTTCGACGCGCGTTTCGAAATAAAAGGCGTCGGTGTTCCCCCCCTCGTTGACGGTGAAGAGCCGGTAAAACGGAGCCAGCATCTTCAGGATCGACGCACCGGCGGGCGAAAAAATGTTGAATCCGAAACCGCCCGCCGGATCGAATGATTTACCGAGCCAGGGAGTTTGCCGGTCGAAAAAGATGTGCGCCGTCCCCCGATAGAAACCGTCGGGAGCCGCCTCGGGCAAGGTTCCCGAGATAAACTGCCGGTGAAAACGACTTTGCCGGACGAACAAGGAAACCAGCGACCAGAAACCGAGCCAAACGGCGAGCGCGGCGGCGATTGAAAAAAGAATCCAAAGAATGAGCATGACTTTGAGCCTCCGAAGCAATAGTTTCGCAAAAACCTGAAACTATTTTTCGGAGAGAATGATGAAATGGATTCATTTCGATTTTGGATTTTAGATTTTGGATTTTGGATTTGTTTTTTTACCTGGGTTTGAGTATTTGATGATGGGTTTTGAACTTGGGGAGTAAAACCGGAAAAATGATAAAGGAATTGAAGGTTAACAATTGCAAAAATTCCGAAATCCCAAATCCCAAATCCCAAATCCGCCCGGTGGAGTTATTTTTATGAAAAACCTGAATTACCCGACTCTTTTGATCTTTGCGCCGATTTTGGTTTTGACCGGGGCCCTCGGATTTGTTTTGCCGGAGGGGCCGATGAGCAACGCTCCGGCTTACAACATTTTCCACATCTGCTTCGGCGCGGTCGGGCTTTTGCTCGTCATTGGCCGCCGCCTAAAGTTGATCCGCGTTTTTAACATCGGTTTCGGTCTGATCGATCTCTATCAGGCGCTGGCCTCTTTTCTGGACTGGTTTCCGGAAAGCTTTTTCCATTGGAAACCGGCCGACGACATTTTGCACATCGTCATCGGTTCGGCTCTGGTTCTGATCGGACTTTTGGGAAATCGCGACGATTGAAAACTGCGGATTTCGGCGATCCGAAACGGAAGGGCAGGATGAGAAAAAAAGACGGTTTTAGGAGTTGCGGGCGAAATCGCGGATCAGGATCTTTGGTCAACGATCTTACTCTCCGCCCGGAAACTGGCATTCCTTGTCGGTTTTAATGTGTTAAACATTTTTCAAGATCGTTTTGTCCATATGGGCTCATTATGTTAAACTGTATGTGCATTAAAGGAAGGCCTCTTTTTTGACAAAGAGGTTTCGAAATCTCACGACAAACCTGAAGCAAACAATTTCCAGCCAAATCCGACGGTCCGATCGAACCGGGACTTTCGGTAACTTTCATATTCCAAAAATTCATGCAAGGAGACAAACAAATGAAAAAATTCTTTATAATCTTTCTGTTCTTATGCGTTTCGGCGATTTCCGCCATGGCCCGCGATTTCAATGTAACGGTGGCGGTCCGGGCCGACAGCGACGAGATGAGCCAACAGGTTGAAAACTATCTTTTGGGCGAACTCAGCCAGCTCAAAGATGTCAGGATCAGCCAGAACGGCGACTGGAGCATCCGCGTCATGGTGTTGGAAAACAAGGTCCCGGAAGGAAGCGAAAAAAGCTACACCCTCTCGGCCGTCATCACCTCGGAATCGAAATGCACGGTCATCAATACTCAGGGAAAGACAGTCTCCGCGCAGGAATGCGACCGTTTCGAAAACTTCGGAGTTTTCGCCGGAACCAAAACCAACTTAAAAGACATGTGCGAGGAGTTGATCGCCGATTTCGACGCCAACAACCTCGATCCGCTTCGCTAAAGAATGCGATGAATCTCTTGATATTAATCGCTTGAGCCGAATCGGTAACAGATCCGACGTGATCCTTTCAGCTTGGGCTGAAGCCTTAAGGAACACCTGCTCACTTTCAAACATTCGGCTCAAGCCTTGGGATCATTGTCATTTGCCCGGACCTCCACCTGAAGGCGGAGGCAATTCATTCAAATCTTTTTAACAGAATTGGCTCTTATTTGAAAATCAACGCCCGACTTTGGCGTCGGCTTTTTCGGGCGGATGCGAGCGGTCGATGGCCTCGTCCTCGACCTCGCCGCCTTTGCTGATGGGAATATCAGCCGGGTTGGTGTAACGCATTCCGCGTTCTTCGGAATCCGCTTCGACGGTGATCTTCGGCAGAGAATCGGGCGGTTTGTAGCCCGGATATTCGACCCGCGAGTGATAAATGGCGATCAGCGATTTGATCATCGACTCGCGGATCTGCGTCAGTTCGCGCAAGGTCAGATCGCATTCGTCCAGCTGGTCGTCGCTCAGGATGGCGTCGATGATCTTGGTGACGATAAAACGGATGTTTTCGGGGGTCGGATCGGCCAGCGAGCGGGCGGCCGCTTCGCAACTGTCGGCGATCATCATAATGGCCGCCTCTTTAAACTGCGGCTTCGGCCCCGGATAACGAAAATCGTTTTCGGCCACTTCCTCGCCTTCTTTGGCCTCGGCCTGCGCTTTTTTCAAAAAATAATGAAGCGTCCGGGTGCCGTGATGCTGGGGAATGAAATCGACGATCCGGGCCGGCAACCCCATTTCCTTGGCCAGTTTCGTTCCGTAAGTTACGTGGCTGATGATGATCCGCGCGCTCTGAGCCGGTTTGAGCCGGTCGTGCGGATTTTTGCCCATCTGGTTTTCGACGAAATGCTCCGGCGCGGCCGTTTTGCCGATGTCGTGATAAAGCGCCCCGATCCGGGCCAGAAGACCGTTGGCCCCGACTTTCCGGCAGGCGTCTTCGGCCAGTTGTCCGACGGCGTGCGAATGTTGGTTGGTGCCGGGCGCGCGCAAAGCCAATTGTCCGAGCGCGGGCAGATCGGCGTTGGAAAGCTCCAGCAATTTAACGTCGGTCAAGATCCCGAAAGTCGTTTCGCAGATCGGCAGAAAGACGGCCGTTACGGCGGCCGTTACGACCCCGCTGGCCAGACCGCAACTGATCGCCAAAAGGATGGTGTTGAGAATAAACGGTTGCTGGGTGAAAGCGATCAAAGCGACGGCCACCCCGGCGCTTCCGACTCCGACCAGAGCCCCGGCGATGGTCACCGATTGGCGGCTCCGGTAGCGACCGATCCCGTACACCGCAACCGCCGAACTGATCGCCGCGTAAAGCGCAAATTCCAATCCCCTCGGGGCGATGCAACCGGCCAGAAGCGCTCCGAAAAGACCGGTAAAAAGCGCCGTCCGCCGGTCGGCCAGAAGGGTCATCAGCAGAGATCCGAAAGCAAACGGAATGGCGAAAGACCAGAGCGTTGGATCGTTGAGCGGCGCTTTGACGTTCTGCAGGGCGGTAAACTCCGCCAGACGGAACGAGATCGCCATCAGGGCCGTCTGGATGATGATGATGAACCCGAAAAGAGCGAATGTTTTTTCTTCCGACAAAACCAGACGCGGGGCGATCCCGCGATGCTGGATGTATTTCCAGGCCGCCCAGAAGAGCGCCGAGATCAGGGCCAGCAGACCGAAAAAGCGATTGACCTGTCGGCTCGATGTGCTGTAGGAGCGAATGGCCGAGATCTGCGCCAGAGCGGTTTCGGTGATGGTGTCGCCTTCGCGGACGATCGTCTGCCCTCGTTTGAGCGAAATGGTGACCGGCGCGGTCTTTCGCACCTCGGCTTCGCGGGCGTTGTTGGTCGCCACGCTGTCGTAAACGATGCTCGGTTTGATCAGCGGAGCCAGCGCCGTGTTGAACGCTTCGACCTCTTTCGGCGAAAAGCTGATGATCTGACCCAGTCCCTCTTTCAGATTGGCTCGGGCCTCCGAAAGCGGAATGGCGTTGTTTTCGGGGAACTTCAGGGTCGGTTGCTGATCCGGGTTTTGCCGATCGTTGAGCGTTATCTCCTCCTGAAAATACTGACGATCCTTGTCATCGTAAATCCGGCCCTGGGAATTTTCCCGCAAAACCCGGGTGACGGCCTCGATCTCGTTTTGAGTAAATCTCCGGCCGGTTAAAACCTGCCCGACCGCTTCGCCCCCCGCTCCGGTCCACAAGCCCCCCGATTTGGAATTGGAATTATCCCGGGCGTTGGCGCCGGGCCTTTCATTTTTTCTTTGCAGGTCTTCCCAGGCCAGACGGAAGTTCTGAACGGCGCTTTCGGCCAGATTCGGTTCATAGTTGAATATCGGCCGAATGCTCTCGCGGGCGACCTGTTTGACCCGTTCCGTTTCCTCTTCGTCAGTAACGGTTATATCGGCGGGCGAGATAATGCTCTGAATGGCAATATCTCCTTCTTTATATTGCTCGGGCGTCGATCGCCAGAAAGGATTGTTGATCAGGAAAGTCGTAATCAGGCAAAGCAGGACAAATCCGATCCAAAATTTTTGAACGAATGAAAGTTTCTCAAACGGCAAATAAAGATAGCCGAGTGCCTTTTTGCGCGTTTTATCAAACGTTTTCCCTAAATTTTGAAGACGCTTACTCATACAGATTTTGGATTTTAGATTTTGGATTTTGGATGTTTCGGATTTTGGATCGGGGATTTCGGATTTCTTGTGATTCACAAATCACTTTTCATTCTTTATCTAATCCAAAATCCAAAATCTAAAATCCAAAATCGTTCGTTTCACCTGTTAACCGCAAACTGCAAATCGGGCGTCGCCGCAAACTTTTCGATTTTCTCAAGCAAAGGTTTTAAAGTATTTTGTCGGATAGCTGAAATTGCCACGCTCTCTTTGCCTTTGTCAAGCGTGATCTCGCGTTTCAACGCTTCGATCTCTGCCGGTTTCAGCAGATCCGCTTTGTTCAGAACAATTACGCTTGGTATCTGGTTGAGTTTCAATTCGCCCAAAATTTTTTCGACCGATTCGATCTGGGCCAGAGCGTTCGGGTTCGAGGCGTCGACCACATGGACCAGAAGATCGCTGTCGCTGATCTCTTCGAGGGTGGCCCGGAAGGCCGCCACCAGCGTTTCCGGCAGATCTCTGATAAACCCGACCGTATCGTTGATGATCACCTCCCGTTCGTAGGGCAGTCGCAAACGGCGCGAAGTCGGGTCGAGCGTGGCGAACATCTTTTTCATGGCGAAGACCTCGCTGCTGGTCAGAGTGTTGAGCAATGTCGATTTCCCGGCGTTTGTATAGCCGACCAGCGAGATGATCGGGACGTTCCGGTTGAGCCGGTTCTTGCGGCGCTCCTGACGCTGGCGGCTCAACTGATCGACCTGTTTTTCAAGCTGGTTGATCTTGTTGCGGGCGCGGCGGCGATCGGTTTCCAATTTGGTTTCGCCCGGGCCGCGTCCGCCGATCCCTCCGGCCAGCCGCGACAGGGCCGAGTTCTGTCCCTGCGCCAGTCTGGGCAGAAGATATTTGAGCTGGGCCAGTTCGACCTGCAATTTTCCCTCGCGGGTCTGCGCCCGCTGGGCGAAGATATCCAGAATGAGCTGGGGACGGTCGATCACCTTGAGTTCCGTGGCCTCGGACAGCGAACGCACCTGACCGGGGGTGAGTTCCGCGTCGAAAACGATCATATCGGCCCCGAGACGCATCGCCCGGACCAGCAACTCCTCCAGTTTCCCGCGACCGAGAACGGTCTTCGGATTGATCTGATTTCGCCTCTGAATGATCTTGTCAAGAACGACGACGTTGGCCGACAGAGCCAGTTCTTCGAGTTCCCTCATAGATTCTTCGGCGTCCGACTTAAATCCGGTGGTTACCGAGACCAGAATGACGCGGTCGCGACTTGTGTGGCGGTTGCGGGCCGTCTGGCGGATCCGGGCCATCTCGTTTTCCAGCGAATTGATCAGCGAGATGAAATCGGTGTCGAGTTGCGAAGGGATCTGAGGTTCCAGAAATTCGTAAGGGAAAGCCGATTGCGATTCGTCCTCGATCTTTTCGGCCGTCGTCGGCAAAAGATGCGCCGAATAAACCTGATTCGGCAACCCGGTCTTTTCATCGACCTGAATGGCGGCCATCAGATCGAGCCGGAGCAGGGCCAAATCGGTCAGATCGTCCTGATTCAGTTTTTCGCCCAAAAGATGCGTGTGAACACAGCGGAGTCCGCGAAAACGGTCGGCGCCGACGCGCACCCGTTTGAAATCGGGCATCTCGATCTGTTTGGCGTTGCCCACCATGACATATTCGACCTGTCCTTTGCGGTTGATGAGGACTCCGATCTGACGGCCCGTCTCGTGCGAGATCTCGGAAATTTGGCGGGCCAGTTCAGGTGAGATGATCTGTTCGGGAGCGACCCGCCGCGTTTGCAGTCGTTCGATCCGTTTGACCTGATTATGCTTTAGCCCCTGCGTAAAGCCGTAAATCGTACTGATAAAAAAAACCTCCGGGCGTTGCTGATTGAGGTTAGATTATAGCATAGGTGATGGGTGATGGGTGATAGGTGATGGGTTTGATTTTGAGTTTTGAGTTTTTATTTTGAGTTTTGAGTTTTGAGTTTTTAATTGATTCCTATTCCCTCCTCCCATCACCCATCACCTATCACCTATCACCCATCACCCTTTACGCCTCACGACTCAGGCCTTACAATCAAACCCATGCAGCCCCGGACGCGCAGACAAAAAGAGGTGCTTGAATACGTCAAGCAATACATCGAAAAACACGGCTACGAGCCTTCCTATCAACAGATCGCCCGACATCTCGGCGTCAGTTCCAAGGCGGGAATCGCCAAACATATCGAGGCATTGGAAAATCAGGGCCTCATCTCCCGGGTGCGCGAAAGCGGCAGTTTCCGGCTGGAGATCAACCCGACCGAATCGATTCTGGAGTTGATCTGCGAGGTCGAATGGCTCGATGTCCCGAAAGAAGAGACCTACGCCGAAGAATGGAAGAACAAATCGCTTTTCGTTCCCAGATTTCTGATCGAATCCTATTCCGAAAGATCGATCCGCGCTTTTCTCGTGCCGAACGATTCGATGCTCGAAGAACATATCTGCGAGGGCGATGTGGCCTTGATCGAAAACCGCTCGTACGCCCGCGACGGCGATATCATCGTCGCATTGCTGGAAAACCGGCGGGCCGTCCTCAAACAGTTCTTCCGCCTCGGGGCCAACATCGAACTTCGTCCCGCCAATCCCAACTACGACCCGATCGTATTGCCGGCCGACAAGATCGAGATCAAGGGCGTGTTGCGGGGATTATTGCGGCCGACACAGTGATTCGATTGCGGATTTGGGATTGCGGATTTGGGATCTTTTTCAATTCGAATTCCTCAATCCCAAATCCGCAATTTAAAAATCGTTCAGGCTTTAACTTGCGCTTTGCGGAGTCGGGAGAGTGTGATCGAACCGGGGTCGGTCGGCAATTTGCAATTTGCGTCGTGTGCGCTTTACGGGGTAAGCTAAATTTTTCACTAAGTTGTAATTGATCAGGGGTTTGTTGAGGGGTTGAAAGTTTAAAGGTGAAAAGGTTTAAAAGTTTAAAGGTGAAGAAGTTTAAAGGTGAAAAAGGTTTTTACGGCGGTTGGCTCAGAAAGCGAAATTGTCGAAAAAAAACAAAGTTTGTAAATTCCCGGAGAGGATTCTTTTAAACTTTTTCACCTTATAAACTTTTAAACCTTGATAAATTCTCTTCCATTCCAATCTGATCCGGTTACATTAAATTTATCCAAAAGAAGGTTTTTTTTATCGTGCCAAATCTATTAACACCGAACGCCAGTTACAGCGTAACCCTGCGCGTCAAAATTCAAAACACACCCGGAAAACTGGGCGAGATTACGACCGCCATCGGCAAGGCCGGGGGGAGCATCGAGGCGATCGACATCGTCAGCGTCGGCAAGGATTTTCTGATCCGCGACATCACCGTCAACGCCTCTTCCGAACAGCATGACAAGGAGATCATCGATGCCATCCGCCACATCGACGGGGTGGAGCTGATCAACTTTTCGGATCGAACTTTTCTGATGCATCTCGGCGGAAAACTCGAAACCGTTTCCAAAATGCCGCTCAAGACGCGCGATGATCTTTCGATGGCCTACACGCCGGGCGTCGCCCGCGTCTGCGAAGCGATCCACAAAGACCCGGAAAAGGCCTTTACGCTGACCATCAAGAAAAACACGGTCGCGGTCGTCTCGGACGGAACCGCGGTTCTCGGACTGGGCGACATCGGCCCGGCCGCCGCCATGCCCGTGATGGAGGGAAAGGCCCAGCTTTTTAAGGAATTCGGCGGGGTCGACGCCTTTCCGATCTGTCTCAACACGAAAGATCCGCACGAGATCATCCAGACCGTCAAGAACATCTCGGTCGCATTCGGCGGGATCAATCTCGAGGACATCTCGGCGCCCCGCTGTTTCGAGATCGAAGACCGCCTCAAGGAAGAACTCGACATTCCGGTCTTTCACGACGACCAGCACGGAACGGCCGTCGTCGTTCTGGCGGCGCTGATCAACGCGCTCAAGATCGTCGGCAAAAAGATGGAGGACGTCAAGGTGGTCGTCAACGGCATCGGCGCGGCCGGCGTCGCCTGCTCGAAGATCGTCATGGCGGCCGGGGTGCGCAACATCGTCGGATGCGACACCAGCGGTTCGCTTTTCGAAGGCCGGACCGAAAATATGAACTGGGTCAAGGACTGGTTCGCCCGCAACACCAATCCCAACAAGGAAGAGGGTTCGATCCACGATGTGATCAAAGGGGCCGACGTTTTCTTCGGCCTCAGCGTTCCCGGCGTCATCACCGAGACCGATCTCAAGAACATGGCCAAAGATCCGGTCGTGTTTGCGATGGCCAACCCGATCCCCGAGATCATGCCCGAGGACGCCGTCGGACACGTCGCCGTGATGGCCACCGGCCGGAGCGATTATCCCAATCAGATCAACAACGTCCTGTGTTTTCCGGGCATCTTTCGCGGGGCGCTTAACTGCCGGGCATCGCGGATCAACGAAGAGATGAAACTGGCCGCCGCCAACGCCATCGCCGGAATCATCGGTGAAGAGGAACTCCATCCCGATTACATCATTCCGTCGGTTTTCGACCGGAGAGTCGGCGAAGCCGTCGCCGCCGAGGTCGAAGAAGCCGCCTATCACTCCGGAGTCGCCCGCCGCGAAAGAGCGACGATGGAAACGAAATTTTAGCGGGACGGAAAATCATCCTGACCGGGGCAACCGGGCGGCGAAATTGGGCTTCCCCGAACTTCGCCGAAAACCGATTGAAGTTTTTTATGATCGTCGAGCTCAAAAAGGTCCTTCGTTCTTCCCTCGCCCTGATACTCCTGATCCCGCTTCCCGTTTATTTGCAAAAGCCTGCGGCCGATCTCATCATCATCAACGCCAACGTCCGGACGATGGATGGCAAAAAACCGGTTGCCGAAGCCCTTGCCGTAACCGGAGGTAAGATAATCGCGGTCGGATCAAATAAGGAGATCCGCCCTTTTTCGGGGCCGAAAACCGAAACCATCGATGCCGGCGGGCGGCTGGTTCTGCCCGGTTTTAACGACAGCCACGTTCATTTTATGAGCATCGGTCAGATGTTTTCTTCGATCGATCTGCGTCAGGTCCGATCTTCGGATGAATTCGTCGAAAAATTCCGCTATTACACCAATTTCATATCGCCCGGCCGTTGGATCCTCGGCGGATACTGGGACAACACACTGTGGAATCCCGATTCCCAAGCGCCGACCAGGGAACTGCTCGATCCGGCGACGCCGGAGAATCCGGTTCTGGTTTATAAAAACGGCGACCCGCAAACCGCTCTGGCCAATTCGGCCGCCCTTAAACTGGCCGGATTCGACAAAAAGACCAAAACCATCCCCGGCGGAACGATCGAACGCGATGAACGGGGCGAGGCGACCGGGATAATTCGGGGCGAGGCCATCCGTTACCTGCGCGCCTTCACCCCCAGACTGACCACCCAAAACTGGCGGGAGGCGGCCATCACGGCCACCAATTACGCGGCGTTTTACGGCGTTACCAGCGTGCAGGACGTTCATTCGGACGATAACACCGAACTGTTTCGCCAGTTGGAAAAAGAGGGCAAACTGAAAACCAGGATCTACGAATGCATCACATTGCCCAACCGGAAAAAACTGATCGAAGCCGGGATCAAACGCGCCGACGGCGACGCCATGCTCAGGCGCGGCTGTCTGAAACATTTCTCGGACGGGGACTTCGGGGTCGTCGAAGATCTTTACCGGGAGGTTCTGGAAGCAGACCGGGCCGATCTTCAGGTCATGATCCACGCCATCGGGAGCCGGGCCAACGAAGTGGTTTTAACGGTTTACGAAAAGGTGCTGGAAGAAAACGGACCGAAAGACAGGCGTTTTCGGATCGAACACGCCCATCGGCCGCGGCCCGAAGATCTCCCCCGTTTTGCCGCGACGAAAACCATCGCTTCGATGCAGCCTCATCTGTTTTTCGGCGGAGTTTACAACTCGAGCGAGCCTTACCGGAGTCTGCTCAAGCAGGATACGCGGCTCGCTTTCGGGTCGGATTCCTCGATCACCGAGATCGATCCGTTGCTCGGAATCTACGCCGCCGTCAACTTCCGCCGAACCGAATCGCCCGGCGAAACCCTTTCGGTCGAGGAGGCGGTTTACGCCTACACCGCCGGTTCGGCCTACGCCGAGTTTCAGGAAAACGTCAAAGGCACCTTAACGGTCGGGAAACTGGCTGATATTATTATTTTGTCGAAAGACATCTTTTCGATCGACCCCGAAGAAATCCGAAGCACCAAAGTTTTGACAACCGTCGTCGGGGGACGTATTGTTTATCAGGCAATTAAGTAACCGCGGAAAACATTCGGGGATTAAACTTAAAAATCCTGAATTCAAATGAAAAAATCATCTGTCCGCTAATAATGAAGGTGATGCTTTTTGATTTGAAGGGGCTGATTCTGACATCGGCCAATTTCCGCCACGATTTTTTTTTAATATAATTATTCGATCTATTAACATTTTGGAGAATCAAATAATGAAAAAATTTATCAGTTTGCTAATTTTAATTTTCGCTTTTTCACTGACCGCCATCGCGCAGGAAAATATGGAAAAGGCCAAACCGACCGAACTCGATAAGACCGAGGCGATCCCCTCGAAAGGCGTCCTCAAAAGGGGCGCGCCGCTCGGCAAATCGAAAAAGGTCTCGCTCGCCAAGGTGATGGAAAACCCCGGAAAATACGCCGGCCAGACCGTCCGCGTCGAGGGCGTCATCGTTCGTTCGTGCAAGATGGAAGGCTGTTGGATGGAACTGGCTCCGAACAAGGAGGCCAAATCGGTTCGCGTCAAATTCAAGGATCACGCCTTTTTCATCCCGCTCAACGCGGCCGGGGCGGCCGCTAAGGCCGAGGGCGTTTTCAGCGTCAAAACGCTTTCCAAAGAAGAGGTCGATCATCTGATGAACGAGGACGGGGCCAAGTTCGACAAGATCAACGACGACGGAACCGTGACCGAAATCTCGTTTCTGGCCTCGGGCGTCGAATTGACCAAAACCTCGGAATAAAAACCATGGGTCAGATTATTATCGACATCCCCCAACATCTGGAATTTAAATTCCGCATCGTTGAAAACAAGGCGGCGGAAGAGATTTTGTTAAACCTGAGAAACCTGATCGACCGGGCCAACGAGTCGGAAACCGACGACATTTCCGGTATTTGGGCCGACTGCAATCGGTCGGCTCCGGAGATCGCCCTCGGATTGCGCCGATCATGGAAAAGGAAATTATCCCATGGCTGATTATCTGATCGATTTAACAATTTTCACCGCCGTCTTTCGTGGCGACGACCGGCTCCGCCGACTGATCGAAAATCTGGATTCGGCGGTCGATTCGATCGTTTATCTTGAACTTTTGCAAGCCACCCGGAACAGTTCCGAGGCGGAGCGGGTCGAAAAATATCTGACCCTTTTCGAACTGATCTACTTCGACAAAAAGGTCGCCCAGCGGGCCTTTGAACTGACGCGGCTCTATTCGAAAAACTTCGGTCTGAGATTGCCCGATTCGATCATCGCGGCCACCTGTCTGGAACACGATCTGACATTGATCACACATAACGTCAAGGATTTCCAGTTCATCAAAGACCTGAAAATCTTCACGCTGTAGATGAACAAAAAATTCCCGGCCATCTTTCTGATTCTGATCGTGGCGCTGATGTCGGCGGCCGACATCGGTGCGGAGTCGGCCGGAAAGGCCTCGCTCCGTGGCCGGCTCTTAAAATCGAACGGAAAGCCCCTGCCCTACACCGAGATCGAACTCGTTCCGGTCGATTCCGACATCCAGTTGAACGACGGCCGCCTGATGGCCATCTCGACCGCCTCGGGAAGATTTTCCTTCATCGACGTTCCGGACGGCAAATACACGCTGAGCATCAATTTCGACGAAAAACCGACCGAAACCTCGCCCTATCCGACCTATTTCTACCCCGACACCGAACTGCGCTCCGAAGCCGATGTCTTCGAATTCAACGCTTCGAGCAGATTTGCCCCGGTCACCTTTCGTCTTCTTCCGAAACTGGTCGGACGAAAGCTCGGCGGCCGGGTTCTTTGGGAAAACGGCGAACCGGTGTCCGACGCCTTCATCTACATCAACGACATCGAGTACAACGAAACCTTCAGCGTCTCCAGCATCAAAACCGATTTCGACGGGAAATTCACGGTCTCCGGATTCGAAGGCCGAAAATACGTCGTCGGGGCCGTTCTGTTCGAAAGAATGGGCCGCAATCTGCTGGAGGCGGCCGGCCCGGTGCTGGCCTCGAACCGAACCGAGATCTTCCGGCTCGACGCCAAAACTCCCCCGCTCAAGATAATTCTCGAAGAGCCCGAAGAGTTAAGAAGAATGCGCGAGCGGAACATCGGGAAATTGCTTCCCAAATTCTGAACTTGTGCTAAAATCCTCCAAATTCAAAAATTCTCCGGAGGAAAAAAATGTTCGGTAAAATAGCTCTGATCCTGGGAATCCTGGGCGTCCTGCTCGGGGGTCTGGCCCTGATAATCTCCGTCGCCCTGCCGATCCTAACCGACGGCCGGACCAGTTGGGAAGAAGCCTTGCTCGGCATCATCCCGAGCGCGGTCTTCCTTTTTTTCGCTTTCATCCTCGCCGTTATCGGCCTGATTCTGGTCATCAAGGGTCGGAAGAAAAAGGCCTAGCTTATTAAGCGAATCAGGCGGAAACGCGACCGTCAGGGAGCGTGTCTAAAACGCCGAAAAAAAAACAATCCCTGATGGTCGCGTTTCCGCCTCGGAGATTTTGCACGGTCAGCGTGAAAACTCCGGAGATAATCGGTAAAATGGAAAACGATGAAACCTTTCAAGATCCGCAACATTGAAATAAATCCTCCGCTGGTCTTGTCGCCGATGGCGGGAGTAACCGATTTCACCTTTCGCCGCCTGCTCAAAAAGCGCGGCGGGATCGGATTGACCGTATCGGAATTCATCTCGGTCGAAGGCCTCACGCGGCACAATCCGAAATCCAAAAGGCAGATGCGTTTCCTCGAAGAAGAGCGCCCGTTCGCCGTTCAGATCTTCGGCGGCGAGGTCAAGAGGATGGTGATGGGCGCGGAGATGGCCGAAGAGGTCGGTGCCGACATCCTCGACGTCAACTGCGGCTGTCCGGCGCCGAAGGTCGTCAAAAAGGGCGGCGGTTCCGGGCTGCTGAAAGATCTGCCGAATCTGGAACTGATCCTGACCGAGATCAAAAAAGCCATCTCGATCCCGCTGACGTTAAAGATCCGGACCGGTTTTTCCGACGCCCGGATCAACTGCGTCGAGGTGGCCAAAATGGCCGAGCAATGCGGCGTCGAACATCTTCAGGTTCACGGCCGGACTCGCGAACAGGGCTACAAGGGCGAGGCCGACTGGGATCTCATCCGTCAGGTCAAAGAGGCGGTTTCGATCCCCGTTTCGGGCAACGGCGACGTGACAACCATCGAATTCGCGCTCGATAAATTCCGCCAGACGGGTTGCGACGGGATCCTGATCGGACGCGGCGCGATGCAGAACCCCTGGATCTTCCGGCAGATCCAGGACGTCCTCGAAGGCCGCCCGCCCTATCAGCCGCCGATCGAGGAAAAACAGGCGGTCCTGCTGGAGTTTTTCGAACTCCTCAGCGAGGATATGCCCGAAAAGGCCGCGCTCGGCAAAATGAAGCAGTTGGCCGGACAATTCACCAAGGGGTTGGTCGGCGGCGCGCAGTTTCGCCAGACGCTTTATCATTCGCAGACGGCCGACGAGATCCTCGATAACATCGGCATTTATTTCAACACTTTGCACGAGCGCCAAACCTACGGCGACGGGGCGGTCGAAGCCGACGCCGACCGCGATCTTGAGATAAATTCGTGCGACGCTTTCGAGGACGAAAAAACCTCTTGCTCCGAGGAGCGAAATTCAAGTAATATGGCTTCCATTGCCACCTAATTTTGTTCTTCGAGGTAAAAAAAATGAAAAGCTTGAAAACGGCCCTGTTGTGTGGGCTTTTACTGTGTTTGCCGGCGGTTTCCGGCGCGATGGCTCAGAAGTTGAAGCCCGAAGAGGTCGTGGCCAAACATCTGGATTCGATCGGGACGGCCGAAAAACGCGCCTCGCTCAAAACCATGATGGCCGTCGGAGACGCGACGGTCACTTTCCTTTCGCAAAAAAACCAGTCGGCACAGGGACGAATCGTTCTGGCCTCGGCCAGCGAAAAGAATTTCTTCGGCCTCAATCTCAACGCGGTCGATTATCCTTTTGAAAAATTCACCTTCGACGGCAAAAAGTCGAAGGTCGCCATCGTTCGCACCAGCCGGACCATTCTCGGAAATTTCATCAGTTCCAACGATCTACTGCTCGAAGAAAGCCTTCTGGGCGGGACGCTTTCTACCAGTTGGGCCCTGCATAATCTGACGGATAAAAAAGCCAAACTCTCTTTTAACGGGACCAAAAAGATCGACGGCAAAGAGGTTTACGCGATCGGTTATTCGCGCAAAAGCGGGGGCGATATCGACATCACCCTCTATTTCGACAAGGAAACCTTTCGCCACGTCCGAACCGAATACAAACGAACCAGTTCGGCCGCTCAGGGGCGGACCATCGACCAATCGGCCCGGCAGAGCGAAACGCATCTCAAAGTAACCGAAGACTATTCCGATTTCAAAGACGAAAGCGGATTGACTTTGCCGCACGGCTACCGTTTGCTTTATTCTATTTCCGGACAAAACGGAACCAGCGAGGTCGAGTGGAAGTTCAGTCTGACCGAGTTCGCCTTTAACCGGCCGATCGACGACAAGACTTTCGATCCCGAAAACTAAGCGACTTTCCGAATGAAAGTTGCCTTTTGAACGATCAACAATCAACCATTGACCATTTAGCTTTATTATGAATTTACGAAAAACGACCTTCATCATCCTGTTCTTAATGCTTTCGGCCGTTCTTTGCGCCGGGCAGACGGAACCGAAACGAAAAGACCTTCCCCGGTTCGTCAAAGCTTCGCCGGCGTTTGCCGAGATCCTCCTTCAGCGAACCGAATTCGAGGCCGATCTGGAGGACCTGTTGGTCGCCTACACGCTGGAATTTCCCAAGGTCAAGGAAATCCGTTACAGACTCGACATGCTCAACGCCGAGATCTACAAACTGGCCGACGTCAAGCAGGAGGAAAGCTCCAAATTAACCCTCGCGCTGGGCAAACTGATGATCAGAAAGGCCGACCTCGAAACCGATCTCTGGAATCTGCAAAAGCAATACAGCGACGAGCATCCGGACGTTAAGAAAATAAAACGAAAGATCCTGGTCTTCGATTCGGCCATCAAGGACATTCTGCTGTAAATGCCCGGAGGCATCAGTTTCCGCCGGTTGGCCTCGTTTGAGAATTTTCCCTGAAAAAGAAATTCTCTCTCGGGACGGCAAGCGTCTCAAGGTCCGTCCGCCAAACCGGACGGACTTCTTATTTTCCGCCGCAACCCGTACAATCTATTTATCATCGATTATAAAATCTTTATTTTGGCCTTTTATTTATGAAAAACAGATTGTTTCTTCCGGCTTTCATCATTTTATTGATCTTCGCCGCCCAGATTCCGGCTCAATCGCCGAAACAAATACTCAAAAATGCGACCAAAGCGCTCGGCGGCGAGAGGGCCTTAAAATCCGTCCGGACCTGGAAAAAAAGCGGTCTCATCACCCGGCTTCGGGACGGTTCCGAGGGCGAGTATCACGCACAGGCGGCCGCGCCCGATCTGTTTAATTCGCTTTACGATTTGAACGGTTTCGAGATCGAGGTCGGGGCCAACGGAAAATCCGGTTGGATGAGGGATTCGCGCGAGGGTTTGAGGACGTTGACCGGCGACGAGAGCCGCGATTTCGAGGCCGAGGTCGATTTCCGCAACCTGCGCTGGATCGATTACAAAAAACAAAAGGCGACCGTCGCGAGCGGCGGACAGGTCAAACTGGGAGATAAATTGGCCGATGTGGTCAATTTCATCAATCCGCAAGGCGTCCTGATAAAACTCTATTTCGACGCCGCCACCTCGCTTTTGCTGCGCGAGGAGATTCCGGCCGGAGATTCGGTCAAAACCTACGATTACAGCGATTATCGCTCGGTCGGCAATATCAGGGAACCTTTTCGGATCGAGGCCCGGATCAACGACGAGGATTTCGAGATCAAACTCGATCAGATCAGCCACAATCCCAAAGTCGCCGAAGAAGATTTCAATTTTCCACGCATCTCCGGAGAGCCTCTGCCCGACATTTCCAAACTCCTTCAGGATCTTCAGGCCAACGAAGATCGGGTCGAAGAGATCCTCGAAAATTATTCCTTCAAACAAAAAACGATCAAGCGCGAACCGGGCAAAGACGGCCGTTTGCGCGAAACCGAAACGGAGACCTATCTGCTGACCTTTTACAAAGGCAACCGGATTCGCCGCCTGATCGAAAAAAACGGCCGTCCGCTTTCAAAAAAGGATCAGGAAAAAGAAGACCGCGAGGTCGAAGAACGGGTCCGCGACATCGAGAAAAAGATCGCCAAAGAGGAGAAAAGATCGACCGACAAAACCGATTCCGGACCGCCCGATGAGAACAGCCGAAGGATCTCCATCGCCGAGGTCCTGAGGGCCTCGAACCTGATCAATCCGCGCCGCGAGAGGTTAAAGGGGCGCGACGTCATAGTTTTCGATTTCGAGCCGAATCCGAATTTTAATTTCGACAACGCCAAGAGCTTTCTCAAATTTTTCGGCAAGACCGGCGGCGTCATGTGGATCGACGAAAAGGACAAGCAGGTCGCCCGGATCGAGGCCGAACTGTTCGACAGCTACAAGGTCGGCGGCGGCCTTTTGGCCAAACTCAGAAAAGGCGCTTCCTTTACGCTCGAACAGGAACGGATCAACGACGAAATCTGGCTCCCTTCGGTGGCCGACATCAATCTCTCGGTGCGGGTTCTTTTGGTCAAAGGGATCAACGTCAATCAGGTGATCAAATCCTACGATTACCAAAAATTCAGCACCGAAGTAAAGGATTCGAAGATCGGAGATGTGGAAAAACAATAGGACTTTGGATTTTAGATTTTAGATTTTGGATTTTGGATTCCTAGGAAACTTAGAAATGAGGGTCCGTGGCAATTCACCAAAAATTTTTAATGAAAACCAATCCAAAATCCAAAATCTAAAATCCAAAATTTAAATGAACGATTCCCCCCCAAAAAAAGAAAAGATCGAAGCCGATATCGAAAAGGAGAGGCTTTTTCTCGAAGGTCCGCGTTCGCGTTTGGCCGAACTCTGGAGCATCGCCCGCATCGCCTGGGAGTTTTTGCGGGTTTTCCGGGTTCTGCATTTCGTCGGGCCGTGCGTGACGGTTTTCGGTTCGGCCCGTTTTTCCGAAGGACATGAGTATTACGAACTGACGCGACGGGTGGCGGCCGGTCTGGCGGACATCGGGTTTACCGTTATGACCGGCGGCGGACCCGGTTTGATGGAGGCCGCCAACCGCGGAGCCAAAGAAGCGGGCGGGTTTTCGGTGGCGTGCAATATCGAACTTCCCTTTGAACAATTTCCCAACCAATTCATCGACCGGGTCGTGACGGTTCCCTATTTTTTCGTCCGCAAGGTCGCTCTGGTCAAATATTCCTACGCCTTCGTGGTCGTGCCGGGCGGGATGGGAACGCTCGACGAGTTGTTCGAGGCCTTAACGCTGATCCAAACCGGCAAGATCTCTGATTTTCCGGTGATCGTTTTCGGAACCGAATACTGGAAACATATGGAAAGACATTTGCAGGCGATGGCCGAAGCCAAAAGCATCGACCTCAAGGATCTGAACCTGTTGCTTTTTACCGATTCGATCGAAGAGGCGATGGATCATCTGCAGAAATACGCCGTCGAAAAATACCGTTTAAAACGCGGAAAGCCGGAAAAATCCCGCTGGCTGGGAGAATGATTTCATTTATCATTTATCAGTTATCAGTCCTTGCTTTCGGGAAGAAGACCGCCGCCCGATGAAAAAGTGATAACTGATAAATGTTAAATGTTAACCGTCATTGCTGGCTTTGAAAGGTGATCTCTTTCCGCTGGCCTTTGCGCAAAATGGTCAGGGTCTTGACCGTGACGGACCGGCCGCTGAGGGGTTCGCCGGTTACGGGATCGCCGTTGATCGCTTCGATGACATCGCCGACCCTCACGCCCGAACGTTCGGCGATGCTGTTTTTCCGGACGGATCTGACCGTCATCCGGTCATTTTCCGGGGCGGCTTTGATTCCGCTGAAATCGAGCATTTCCGCGACTCCGGTCGTCGTTTTAACTTCTTGTTCGGGAATCGGTCGGTTGGAATCAGTCCCTTTCGGTCCGATGGTCCTTCCATCGCTCGAACTAAAGACATTGGAACCGCGGCCGTCATCGGGAACGGAAATTATTTTTGGCGGAGCGGAGATCACGTCCCGACTGCCGCCGTCGTTCTTTCTTTTCCGGGCGGTTTCATCATTAAAAGGCTTTTCGGGCGCCTCTTTTTTGGGAACCAAAGGCTCTACTTCCGGGTTTTCGGGTGCAGGTTTGCCTTCGGCCACCTCATTCGGAGACGGGGTCTCATCTTTCGGGGCAAGGGTTTCGGTCGGAGCGGGGACGGGATTTTTGCTTTCAACCGACTCCGGTTCGGGAACCTTTCTCTCGCCGACGAAATACAAACCGCTCAGCGCGATTATTGAAATCAGTATGAGGACCGCGCTCAGCGGAAGAACGTAGCGGAGCGCCGGAAAAAGCGGAGAGGTCGGGCCGTCGGCGGGCCGTCCGCGGGCGATTCTGGCTTTCAGCTGAAAATCGAAATCCTTCGGGGCTTCGATGCGCGGCAATCCACCGAGCATCTCCAGAAGACGCAACTGCTCGAAATGAAATCTTTGACAATCGGGGCAATCTTCCAGATGCCGCTCCGCTTCTCGGCTCAAAGCGGAACTTTCCTCGATCTCGTTTTGAAAATCTCGACAACTCATAATCTTAAATTCAAAAATAATGCTCCAGTTTGTCGCGCAGGAGACGGCGGGCGCGGCTGATCCGCGATTTGGTCGTCCCCAGACCGAGTTCCAGGATCTCGGCGACCTCCTCGTAGGTCTTGCCCTCGACATCCCTCAGGATGATCGGCCCGCGATACTTGTCCGGCAGAGTGGCGATGGCCCTTTCGATGACCCGCCTCCGCTCGTCTTCCATCAGATCGTCTTCGGGCAAGGTCCTCTCGTCGGGCGGCTGGAACTCTTTGGTTTCCGTTTCGTCATACTGGAACAAACCGGTCAGCGACAGCGTCTTGCGCCGTTTCCGTTTGCGGATCTCGCTGATCGCCAGATTCGAAGCGATCCGGTAAATATATGTCGAAAAAGCGTAGTCCGTATGGTAGCGATCGAGCGCGAAATAAACCCGCACGAAAGTCTCCTGGGCCAGATCGACCGCTTCTTCGTAATCGTACAAAAATCGGTAAAGATAATTGGTCAGCGGATTGCGGTAACGGTTGACGATCTCGGCAAAAGCGTCTTCGTCCCCGTTTTTGGTGGATTCAATCAGTTCATGATCGGACAAGTCCTCAATCGACACGGCAGTTTGCAACACCTCCGCGCCCGAATTCTCGAATTTGTCCCAAGCCATACACGCATATCTTTTTACAATATATCTTGATGCAAAACAAAAGTCGCTTTGCATTTTTCAGTCACGCCGGACGGCGTCGAAAGTTGCAGCGATTTAAGGTTTAAAGGTGAAAAAGTGGAAAGGTGAAAAAGTTAACGAGTCATCTTCGGCCGGGAGATTCCCTCTTAATTCGATTGATCGTTTGATGGCAGGATCGGCTTTTTTCTCCGACGGCCAATTTTTTCACTTTTCCACTTTTTCACTTTTTCACTTTTTCACCTTTTTTCCTCAGGTCGGTTTGACCGTGATGATCAGAAAGATCTGCTTGTCGGATTTGGGCAGGGCCAGATTGCCGATGACGGTCGGTTCGTTTTCCGGAACGTTGAATCTCTGATTCTTAAGTTCGATCAGGTCGGAACCGGTGGCCGGCACCATGCTTCCCGCTTTTTCATTGAAGACGGTCGTTTTATAGAGAATGCGCCCTTCAAAGGAAAAGGATCTGAATTCGACCCCCGGACGGCCCTTGGAATCGACAGAACTGTTCAGAGAATCCAGCTGCCAGCTGGTCGATATCGGCGACATCTCTTCCGGCCCGGCGGCTTTGAAAACGCTTCGGAAAAACAGACTCCCTTTGTTGGAAATCCTTTCCAGATGGGTCGAAACGACCCTGTAATTGGCAAAGGCAAAATTGGTTTTTAGTTTATTGACGGTCCCCGAAAGAGAGTCCGGCAGACCGGCCCGGTCCGCGGCGTCATTCGACGCGACCAGAGTTTGAAGGATCACCTCGTAACTCGGCTCGATCTCCCGTTTCTCCGGCTGGGCGAAAGATTGGGAAAAGCCCAGCAAAACAACGGCCAGAAGCAGGCCGACAAAAAATTTCGGTTTGTTCATTTTTGATTCGTCTCCTAAAAAAATTTCGGGGAGATGAACCCTTGTCACAAACAAACCCTGATAAAGTTGCAATAATTACTTGGGATTTCGGATTTGGGATTTCGGAATCCGGATTTAATTGATTTGTCAAAGGACGGGAATTCAAACAAAATAAAAGGGACAATTCGCAAAGCAAATTAATCCCAAATCCCAAATCCCAATTCCGAAATCGATTCAGTTTCCCGCAAACAGGTCTTCCTCGACCTTTTGACCGAAGGTTATCGTCTGAACGTCCATTTCCTCGATCTTCTTATCGTTGGCCCAGAGCACCGTGCGGTACGGGACGAGCGTCCCCTGAGCGTAGTTGTAATCGTAGAATTTCCTTTTGTATTTGATCGAATCTTCGGTGTATTCGAGGATCATCACGCGGAAGGTCTTGACGCTGACGTAAAAACGCGTCTTGCGATTTTGTTTGTCGTTCACGTCGAGAACGTAGAAATCGACGCCCATGATCTTGTCGCGTTTGACCATCTCAACGGTCGAACCGTTCTCTTTGTAACGCAGGAGGGCTTCAAGCCCGTGCCAGATCCGGTTTTGAAATTCCTTGATGGCATCTTCGCGGGGAGTGAAAACGGCGTCGTTGTCCAAAAGCCCGAAAACCTTTTCGGAATTTGTCACAAGAGCGAATTTGGCGCCGGGAAACTCTTTGTCAAACCGGACCTTTTCCTTTTCCAGACTCTCGCCCCGCAGAATCCAGCGTTCGTAATTTGCCTGTTCGGTTTTTCCGCTGGCGTCGGTCAGGCTCATTTTTCCCTTTTCAAATGTGGTCTTGCGGATCTGGTCGAGATTGGCCCGTCCCAGACCTCCGCCGTAGATGAAGATGGCGGATTCGGCGACCTGTTCGGCGGTCGGTTCACCGGATTTGGTTTCCCGCCCTTTTTCGGCTGTGATGTTCTGTCTGGCGTCCTGCTTGCTTTGAGCCGGCGTCGGCGTCGGCGTCGGACTCGAATCGGCGTCCGATTTGGGCCGGACATTCGGCGTCCGGTTGTTGGTCTCCTGAGCGGAAAGGAATGAAACGCTTGCCAGGATAAGAATCGCTAAAAGACCAAAGGCCTTGAAACGCAAAAACACAAAAGGATTCTTCTCAAAATTCGTTTTTCTCATGATGCTTGAAATTTTACTCTTGCGGATTTTAGCACAAATAAAAAGAATCGGCACATTGAACCGCTTTTTCGACTAACAGAATTGATGTTTTTTTAATAAAATGGGATGCTTTTGTTTTCTTTTTGGATTTTAGAACAACCGGATTTCCGCCGGGAACTGACGAACCTTTTATCATCAAACGAATGTTTCACGTTGCGCTGGTCGAACCCGAAATTCCGCCCAATACGGGCAATATCGCGCGGCTTTGCGCCGCCACTTTCACCGAGCTTCATATCGTCGGCGTCACCGGATTTCGGATGAACGACCGGGCGGTCCGGCGGGCGGGTCTGGATTACTGGGACGAGGTCAAACTCCGCCGTCATCTGGAACTCCAAAACCTCTACGACGAACTTCCCGATTCGCGTTTTTTGTACTTTACGACCAAAAGCCGGCGCTCCTACACTGACTGGCAGTATGAGGACGGCGATTGTCTGGTCTTCGGCCGGGAAACGCGCGGTCTGCCCGAAGATCTGCTCCGGTCAAACCGGGAGCGCTGTCTGACGATCCCGATGCCGAATCCGAATATCCGCAGTCATAATCTGGCCAATTCGGTCGGGATCGTTCTTTACGAAGCGTTGCGGCAAACAGATGGATTTTAGATTTCGGATTTCGGATTTCGGATTTCGGATTTTTTTAAACCGGGAACAAACTCCATTTTAGCTTTTTCCCTTTTATTTTCGACGCCCGCGAAGTTCCCGGAACTTTTGCGGTCGAGAACAATCTGAAGATCGCCGGTGAACCGAGATCATCCGATCCGGGATCAAACGGGAATGCGGTCGGATGCGAAAGGTCCTCCGGCCGCATATTTTTTTGATAAGCCCTTTATTTATCGGCTCTTGAAAACGTTTACTTGACAAAACTTTACAATGACGCACTCAGGTTCTTACATCCTCTTGCGCAAATTCTTCATCAAATTACGTAAAAAGAGTGAAGAGTGATACACATTTTGCTCTTTGATGATTTTTACAAGGAGAAATAAAGAGATGAGATTATTAAAAAGCTTTTTGATTTTATCCATTGCCATTATTGGGTTTTCATTCGTAAATGTTGAGGCTCGGACTCTCACCGCCCCGGCCGATGTTCCCCAGACCGAGATCGAACAAAAGGTCTTTAAGGAAATTCTGACCCTTCCTTATTACGGAGTTTTCGACAATATCCAATTCAAGGTCGATGGAAGCACCGTAACTTTGTACGGAAAGGTCTATTCGCTGGGTCTGACGAAATCCGCCGAGCGGGTCGTCAAAAAGATCGACGGGGTTGACGAAGTGGTCAACAACATCGAAATGTTGCCGCCTTCGTCGCTCGACGATTCCATTCGCCGGCAGATCCTGCGTTCGTTTTCCAGAAACGGCGGAAGCCTTTACCGTTATCTGATCGAACCGCAGCCCTCGATGAGAATTGTCGTTGACCGCGGCCGGGTTTCGCTCGAAGGCTACGTTGCCAACCGCGGCGATTACAATCTGGCCAACATTCTGGCCAACGGCATCCCCGGAGTTTTCAGCGTTGAAAACAATCTGGTGATCAACAAAGAACCGCGATAATCGCAATTGACGATTAAGAAGAAAAAAAAGAGGGACGAACCAATTGGTTCGTCCCTCTTTTTTTCAAAACCGGCCTCTTTTTACAAACTTTACAATTTTTTTTCAACATTTTAACCAAATCGAACCGCTTTTTCTCTATTCTTAAAACGATTTTTTTTTATTTTAAGGAGCGATTTCGATGAAGTTTACAGTCCTGATCTTTTTTTTATTCCTTTTTTTCCCGGCGAGCGGTTCGGCTCAAGGAGTCGAAGGCGACGCTCTGACCGAAAAAACCGGGCGCAAATTGACTGAGAGCCAGATGATCTCGGAAGCGAAAAAACACCTCGAAGAACTGAGCCGAAAGGGAGAATTCTCCGGCTCGGTCCTGATCGCCAGCGGCGGAAAACCGATCTTCTCCGAGGCCTACGGCCTGGCCGACCGCGACCGGGGAATCGTCAACAAAACGGACACCAAGTTCAATCTCGGCTCGATCAACAAACTTTTTACCATACTGGCCGTCGGCATTCTGGCCGATGAGGGAAAACTGTCTTTTGCTGACCGGCTCGGCAAACATCTGCCCGATTATCCCAATAAAGAGGCGCGGGAGAAGGTCACGATCGAGCATCTGCTGACGATGCAGTCGGGCATCGGCGACATCTTCGGCCCGAAATACGAAACCACTCCGAAGAGCAAACTGCGGTCGATCAAAGACTATCTGCCCTTATTCGAAAATGAACCTCTGGCTTTTGAACCGGGAACCGACCGCCAGTATTCCAACGGGGGGTTTCTGGTTCTGGGGGCGATCATCGAAAAAATCTCGGGAAAAACCTATTACGATTTCGTCCGCCAGCGGATCTTCAAACCGATCGGCATGTCCGACACCGAATCATTCGAATCCGGCGAGCGGGTGGCGAACATGGCCGAAGGGTACATGTTTTCCGAGGAATCCAAAAAACTGATCAACAACGTCGCCACCCGTCCCGCCCGCGGAAGTTCGGCCGGAGGCGGTTATTCGACCGCGCCGGATCTGCTCAAATTTGCCAACGCGTTGGAATCGGGAACCTTTCCGACGCCGAAATCCCTGAATTCGGTCCGCGACCCGATGCTCAACGGTCTCGGTCAGGGGATCTTGCGTTTTGCCGGAGGCGCGCCGGGGATCAACGCGACGATCAGCAACAAGATCAAGGGGAAATACACTCTCATCGTCCTGTCCAATCTCGATCCGCCCTCGGCCAACCAGGCGTCCCGGAAGATCGACGGTTTGATCGAGAGCATCGAGTCCGATTAAACGGTGAGCAGTCACCTTTTCGGTTCTTTCTCCGTTCCCGGGTTGCCTTTTCCGGTTCAATCATTCATTATTTCCCTTTTCATTTTATGAGAAGGATTTACTGATATGATTTCAACGGAAAAAATTCGGAACATCGCCATCATCGCTCACGTCGATCACGGCAAAACCACATTGGTTGACGCCATGCTCAAACAATCGGGCACTTTTCGCGAAAACGAAGAGGTCCAGGAACGCGTCATGGATTCGATGGATCTGGAGCGCGAACGGGGCATCACCATCATGGCCAAAAACACCTCGGTCCGTTACGGTGATTACAAGATCAACATCGTCGATACGCCCGGACACGCCGATTTCGGCGGCGAGGTCGAACGCGTTCTGAAAATGGTGGACGGCGTGATGATGCTGGTCGATTCGGCCGAAGGCTGTCTGCCGCAGACCCGGTTCGTTCTCCGCAAGGCGCTGGAGCAAAAACTGCCGATCATCGCCGTCGTCAACAAGATCGACCGGCAGGACGCCCGACCCGAAGAGGTCGTCGATGAGATCTACGATCTTTTTATCGACCTCGGAGCCGAGGACGAACAGATCGACTTTCCGATCCTTTACGCCATCTCGCGCGACGGTCTGGCAAAAAAATCCCTTGAAGACGAATCCCAAAACCTCAAACCGCTCTTTGACCAGATCCTCGAAACCATCCCCGCGCCGCGCGCCCTTCGCGACGATACGCTTCAGCTTCTGGTCGCCAACATCGATTACAACGAATACGTCGGCCGTCTGGCCATCGGCCGCATCTTCTCGGGCGAACTGGCCAAAAACGCCGAGGTCATCGTTTCCAAACGCGACGGTTCGACCGAAAAAACCCGCGTCAAGGAACTTTACGTGTTCGAAGGGCTGAAACGCGAGGCGGTCGAAAAAGCCGGCGTCGGCGAAATCGTCGCGCTGGCCGGCTTCGACAAGATCAACATCGGCGAAACCATCACCCTGCCGGAAAATCCCCGGCCGTTGCCGGTCATCGCCGTCGATGAACCGACCATTACAATGATCTTCGGGGTCAACACCTCGCCCTTTTCCGGCATCGACGGCAAATTCGTCACCTCGCGCCAGATCAGGGAACGCCTCGAAAAAGAACTCCTCGGCAACGTCGCTCTGCGGGTCGCCGAGACCGATTCGCCCGACCAGTTCAAGGTCTCGGGCCGGGGCGAACTTCAATTGTCGATCCTGATCGAAATGATGCGGCGCGAGGGTTACGAACTTCAGGTCTCGAAACCCGAGGTGATCTTGAAAAAAGACGAAAAAACCGATGAGACGCTCGAACCCTTCGAACTTGTCGTCATCGACGTGCCGGACGAATTCATCGGCGTCGTAACCGAAGCGCTCGGCCGCCGCAAAGGTCAGATGATGAAGATGATCAACAACGGAACGGGGCGCGTCCGGCTCGAATACGAGATCCCTTCGCGCGGTCTGATCGGTTTTCGCGGCGAATTTCTGACCGAAACCAAAGGCACCGGCCTGCTCAACACTTTGTTCCTCAGATTCGATAAATGGCAGGGCGCGATGAAAAACCGCTCGACCGGTTCGCTCGTCGCCGACCGGATCGGAGAAACGACGACCTACGCGCTCTATAATCTGCAGGAACGCGGGAGTCTCTTCGTCCGGCCGCAGACCAAGGTTTACGAGGGAATGATCATCGGCGAAAACGCCCGGGCGGTCGATCTCGACGTCAACGCCGTCAAGGAGAAAAAACTGACCAATATGCGGGCCGCCTCGGCCGATGAAGCGATGCGTCTGGTTCCGGTCAAAGACCAGTCGCTCGAAGAGGCCCTGGAATTCATCGGCGATGACGAACTGGTCGAGGTTACCCCGAAAGCGATCCGCCTTCGCAAAAGGGTTCTGCGGGCCAACGAGCGTCCGAAAAAATAACATCCGCCGGGGGCGATCCGGGCCGCAAAAACCTTTTCGGAAAACCGTTTGAGAAAGATCGCCCCGGCCGGAACGATCGGGCCCGGTCAAAAAATCACCCGCGTCGCAGAAACCAAACCGCCGAAGGAATTCCGAAAGGGGTTATTTTCTGTCGTAATAGGCCTGATAAAGCCCTCCGGTATGTTTGCCGGTGCTTCCCCAAACATTGATGCAAACCCCTTTGTTGCAGTCCATGATATGCCCGCCGGTGCCCTTCTCGTTAAACATTAAAATATCGCCGTCGGCTCTGTCGTCATGTTTTATCACCTTGCCGCCCTCCTTTTTGATCCGGGCCGCTTTTTCGGCCACGAACTGCTTGGCCTCCTTCACCGATTCGAATGTCGCCATCGACAATATGACGAACTCCTTGCGCTCGTTTTTCGGAAAGTAGAGCCCGTATTGTTCGGCGTTCGACCCCTCGAAGGTCTTCTTTTTGGGCGTCCCCGCTTTGGCCAATGTGTAGACCCCGAGACGCTTCAGTTTTTCATTGATGTGTTTGTTGATGTCGTCGTCGGTCATCTTCACCAGAACTTCATCCCTTTCCTGGGTGTCGGGCGAATCCCGCTTCTCCGGCTCGGTGGTTTCCCTGTTCGCCACCGGCGGCTGTTTGGCGACTTCGCTTTGCCCCCTCGAGTAGAAATAGATGCCGACTCCCAGAACGGCCAATAAAAACACCCCGATCACTCCCAAAAGGCCGACGCCGCCGAGAATTAATAAAAGCTTTTTGTTCGACCGATCCGCAGTTTGTGCCGAAGCCCGGCCGGCCGCCGGATTATTTTGTCCTGCGCCGGAACCGACGACGACGGTCCGGGGCAACTCCGCCCGCCCCCCGGTCTTTTCTTCTCTCGCACCGCCCAGATTCAACCCGCATTTGATACAGCTCGTCTCGTTCGGTAAGTTCGTTTGTCCGCAAGTCCTGCAAATTTTTTGATCCATTTTTTTCTCCCTCAAAATTCAAATTTCAACTTCCCTTGTCACCAATGGTGTTGAGAGGGGAAAAAACATTTCACTCTTAAATTTTTTTGAATTTGAAATCCGAGGTCTGAAATCTCGAAAAACTACCGGCCGACCCGAAACTGAAAATCGGCCACCGATTCGTTTTCGCCCGATTCGTTCCGGCCGTAAAGACTGATGACGTAGTCGCCGCCTTTCAGATAACGGGCGGGAACGAACAGGTTGATCTTCGAATTGCGGGGCTTCAAACCGTCTTTTCGGAAACTCTCATTTCCGGCGGCATCGGTTAAACGGGTCTGATAGATCTTGTAATCGACCGTTTCGAGATTGAGCCGGAGGGTCGCGCCGGAGGCGGTCCGGGGCAATTTCAGAACGTTCGTCTTTCCGTCCGAACGGAGCGTTCCGGCAAAAAGGGCGAGAACGGGATTCGGGGCTCTTTTTTCGACCGGCCGGGGTTTGACCGGAACGGGAGTTTTTTCCGGGGTTTTATCGCGCACCGGCGACGGAGTTTCCGAGGGGGTCTCATTCTTTTCTATCGTTTCCCTTTCCGGTTTCTCCGGGATTTGTTCGGTTTCCTTCTCATTTGAAATCGGTTCTTTTTGCGCCCCGCCGTCCGCCGACGGAGAAGCCGCCGGAACGGTGTTGTCATTTTGATCGATGATCACGACCTCGGGGGTTTGTGTCCCCGCGTAGCGATAGAGCATCCAACCGCCGAACAGGACTACCAGAAGACCGAAAGCGGCAACGGCAGCCTGCGGACGCAGAAACAAACCGCCCAGACGGTTCCAGAAATTCCCTTCATCCTCCTCATCTTCTACCGTCTTTGAAAGGACGGCGGGAGCCGTTCCTTCGGATTCGAGCCGACGGATCAGGCGACGGGAAAACCCGACCCGCTCGCGTCGCTTCCGGGTCGTCAGAAAATGCGCTTCGAATCGGGAGCGCTCATCTTCGCTCATCCAATCCCGGACGTATCTTTCGATCAGATCATCCTCGACGACCCGGATCTCTTCAAAAAGCTCCTGCTCGCCGAGAAATCTCTCCTCGAACCGGGACCGCTCCTCCTCGGCCATTTCGCCGAGCAGGAAACTTCGGATCAATTTTTTATTTTCGGATTCTTCAAACATTCCCCACCCGTTAATAGTGTCATTGATCGAAAAAACATTTCACCCTTTGCGCAAAAAAATCTGAGATCTTCGTCCGAGTTGTTTTAAAGCGCCCGCTCTTTAAGCCTCACAGCAATCCCGCGTGCATTTTTCCAGTTTCGATTTCAAGCGGCAAACGCGGATCCGAAGGCTGTTCAGATTGATTCCCAGTTTCTTCGAAAGACGCTGCCGGGCCGGGATCATCGTCTCCTCATCGGTGTCGAAATAATCGATCAAAAGTTTCCGCTTTTCCGCCGAAAACCCGGCCAGGCATTGATCGAGGCATTTTAACTTTTTGTCCTCATCTTCCGCGGCCGATGTTTCCCGGTCCGCCTCCCGGTCGGTTTTCAGCGAATCCTCGTCCAGTTCCTCCCGCCGCAAAACCTCCCGCCGGTTTTCCAAAAGAACGAATTTGGCAACCGAAACACAATAGGCTTCGGCGTTTTCGATCTTTTCCCCGCCGCCGATCTTCTTCGCCACCCGGTCAAAGACCGTGTCGGCAAGTTCCTCCGGCATCTCGCAATCCCGCCATTCAAAGAATTTCTCGACCCGTTCCCGGAGAGCGATGTACCGCCCCGCCGCCCGTTCGCGATCCGGGTCGAGCAGTTTGAGAAACTCTTCGAAATCTGTTGCAAAGGTGTTGGTCATGGGAATCCGGGGCTTTCGGCTCTCGGCAAAGAGCCTTCCGACGCTCTCCGCCCGATCGCCGTTTTTTTTTCGGGGGCGGGCGGGAGTTTCGTCTTCCGATTTATTTCCAGTCGCCGAGCAATATAAAAGCGCTCCAGTAATAGGGCGAACGGTAGCGCGGGATCTTTTTCATATCCGCTTTGGCCCGTCGGAGAGCGGTCGGGGCAGGAAGCTCCTTTTCCAGATGATAGCGATAGAAAAGCCTCATGAATTCGGCGGTCGCGAAATCGTCAACCTTCCAGAGACTGGCGATGATCCGTTCCGACCCGGCATAAAGAAAACCGCGCGAAACGCCGATCAGGCCCTCGCCGCGCACCTCTTTGCCGAGCGCCGTCTGGCAGGCCGAGAGAACGACCAGTTCGCTCTGAAGATTCAGATTATAGATGTCGTCCAGACTCAGAAAACCGTCCTGCGGTCTTCCCTTTTCATCGTAGAGCGAGAAAACCAGCCCCGAAAGTCCGGGCTGTGAGGTGTTGAGCAAACCGTGCGTCGCAAAATGAATGATCCGATAACCCGACAGATCGGCATTTTCCACATTTTCCAGACTGGCCTGAAAATCGGTCCGCAGACTGGTCTTGTCGGCGGCGGTCAGAGCGGCGATGTTGTTTGCCTCCCGGCGCGAGGCCAGAAGTCTGGGCAGTCGGTCGCCGAACTGAAAATCGCGCAGAACCCTTTCGATGACTTCGCTCTGAGCGGAAGATACCGTTTTTTTGGAGGAACCGACGCGCGGGTCGGCCGGGTCAAAGACCGGATCGGCAAAAATGGCGATCGTCTTTTGATTGATCCGGGCCGGTTTCGGACCGTCTCTCAGTTGCCCCAGCACCGAAGCCGACGGGAGAATGACGACCTCGTTTTCATCGGCCAGAACTTTTTCGGAACCGGGGATCGCCAGCGCCGAAAAAGGCGTGTACTGCAAAATTCCGTCGGCCACAACGGCGAGCCGTTTGCCGGAGAGGCGGGCGGCGAATTCGCCCATCAGAGTTTGCCCCAGTTCCAGCGAAAGTTCGCGAACCTTCGCCTCATCGGGTCTTTTTCCGGCGATGATCAGATCATTGAAAGTCTTGACCCGGGCCTCTATCTCGCGGCCGGGCGGCAAATTAAAAACATCGATCGAATCGGTCGTGATAAGCCAGACGAAACTTCGCTCCCCTCCGAGTTTGTATTCGAGCAGGACCGTCCGCTCATCGAGCAAATTCCTGATCTCTCCAATCGTCAGCGTCTTTCCTTCGGTCAGATCGGCGTATTTCGGATTTTCGCGGCGGATTCTGGTTTGCAGATTTTGGATCTGCAAATTGAGATCGATGATCTGGTCGTTGATCCCGGCCACCTTTTCAGCTTCGGGATTTCCGCCGAGCAGATTTTGGCGATCCGTGTATTTTTCGTTGAGTTCGCTTTGCAGTTCCTTCAGTTTTTCGAGCAGGTGCGGATCGTTCCCTCTTCTGAAATTGACCCGGGCCTCGCGGAGCAGTTCCAGCAGGCTCCGGGAACGCGAACGCTCGCTGGTCTCCAGAGCGAGTTCGACGTCCCGTTTGTCCTTCGTTTTTTCAAACCGCGTGATGAGCAGATCGGTGTAGAGTTCATAATAGTTCTGAACGGTGGAAAAATACCCCGAACGGTTTTGCGATGCGACCAGTTCGCCGCGGATCTGCTCGATCAGCTCCAGCCCGGCCGTGATGTATTTGATCGCATTTTCCTGATCTCCGCGCTCTTTTTCGGCCACGGCCAGCAGATAAAAAGATTCGGCCTCCATCCGCCGGTCGCCCAGTTCTCCGGATCTGATGTTCGCCTCCGACAAATTCCTAAGAGCCTCCTCGTGATCACCGTTCCGCCACCGGAGTTTGCCCAGATTGAGGAGCGAATTGGCGATCCCCCAGCGGAACTCCAACTTCTGCCTCAATTCCAGAGACTCCTCCAGATAAGCGATCCCCTCTTTGGCCTTTCCCTGAAAGAAAAGGGCGTTTCCGAGATTGTTCAAAGTGTGCGAAATGCTCCTCTGGTTGCGAGGGCTTTCATCAGCACGCTTGATCTCCAGCGATTGTCTGAAAAGATCCTCGGCCTTTTTATAATTCCCGAGGCTCATATGGGTAAAACCCAGATTGTTCAGATAGATGGAAACGCTGTTCAAATTGCCGAGTTCGCGCTGGATCTTGATCGCCTGTTGGTAATAAGTGATGGATTTTTCGTATTCTCCGAGGTCGGAGTAAACGACTCCGGCGTTGTTGACGGCCGAGCCCTCATACTCGCGCAGCCCCATCTCCCGCCAGATGTCCAGACTCTCCAGATAGACGTCGAGCGCGTTCTGAAGTTCGCCGAGCTGTTCGTAAACAAGCCCCTTAGACACCAGAGCGACGCCCTCCCAGACCCTGTCTTTTTTGACTTTGGAAAGCCCGATGACCTTGTCCCACTTGGCCAGAGAGTCGCGTTTCCCCTGAATCGTTCCCTTGTATTTGTCCATGGTGGCCGCTTCGGCCAATGATTCGAGTTCGGCCCCGATCTCGCCGATCCGCCAGTCCTCGGGAACGGTCGGTCGGATTTCCCTGAGCAAGATCTCGAACCCGCCGAGCGGCGAACGCGGATCGGCCGGAGACACCTCGACCAGATATTCGCCCGCCGTCCGCGCCGTTACGAGGATCAGGTCATTGCCGAAACGGCCGCTCGGCGAAGAGGCCGTGATGTATCTTTCGCCCTGCGGGTCAATGCCGATCAGGGAAACGTCAACGCCTTTCTGGATGATCTCCACCCGCGCCGTTTGCCCCGACGCCAGAGAAACGGAAAAAAGCCTGCTCTCCCCTCCCTTTATTTCGGACTCGACTGGTTCTCCCAAAGTCAGTTTTACCGTTTGGGTCTGAGCCGCCGCGCTTGCGCCGAAAAAGAAGACCGCGATCAGAAAATGCAGAAAAACTGTTGCCCGGCAAAGTTTTTTTTCCATAACTTCGAAAAATTTAAAGTCCTGATTATTACAAACACCTTGCCAAGAAACCGACCATAAAGTCAAGGGATTTTCGGGATCGTGAAAAGGGATCGGGAGCGCGAAAACAACGTTTCCGGCTCCCGATTTTAAACATCCCAAAACCCAAAATCCAAAACCCAAAATCGAATCATTTGGCGTATTCGGCCACGGTTTTCGGAAAAACCTGAAGACTTTCCGGGGCCTCGTCCCAGAGGGTCGGCAATTTCAAAAGAAGGGTTTTGGCGCTTTTTTTGTAAAGCGCGCGGTTGAGATCGTCGTCCTGAGAGATGACCGCCCCTTTTAAGGAAATGCCGATAAATGCCCCCTGACTTCTGGAATAGGTCAAAATCCCGGCATCGAGCGTGGTGTTGGTCGAAGCGGCGGTCGTTCTTCCGACGGGGCCGGCCGCCACGCTGGCCTCGCCGCCGATCTCGAACTTGTCTTCCAGAATTCCCTTGAGCCCCGATTCGTTGCGGACGATCATCACGTAATCGATCTTCTCGCCGCCGATCTGGGCTCCGAAACTCCCGCCGCCCATCTTCAGGAAAGCCGGGGCGCTCCAGCCGTCTTTCAACCGGCGGACGACCACGCCCTTGCCGCCCTGACCGCCGAAAATGAAAGCCCCTTTGAGGACGCCCGGAAAAACGATGACCGCCTCGGCCTTTTCCATAATGTCTTCGGGGATCGATTTTTCCCGGATCCTCATCACTTCGCGGATGACCTCCGCCGCGCTCTGTGCCCGATCGGTCGCCTTTTCCAGATCGGAGCGTTTTTGCGCCGACGCGTCGGCATGAAAAAATACCGCGCCGAACAAAACGGCCGACAGAATCATTAATGCTGATAACTTCATATTTTTTTTCTCCAAGATAATAATTACTGTGAAAATTAAAAAAACTAGAGTTTAGTGATGGGTGATGGGTGATGGGTGAAAAGTTAAACAGATAATATCAGACAATAGATCCGGATGATCAGAAAATTAAGTTTTATCCCATCACCTATCACTCATCACCCATCACAAATTTAACAAAATTTCAGTTTTTTAATTTACAGAGTAATAGTGAATCCCGATCTTTATTATCTTAGAATGCCAAAACACGGAGGCGGTTGGCAAAGGGATGATTATTTTAGGCATATTTTTAGCCACAGAAGTCCACAGAGATCACCGAGACAAATAGTTCGATCGAATAAAAAAAACCTCGGTGTTCTCCGTGCGTCCTCTGCGGCTAAAAACAAATCACAGAGTGTTAAACGAGCCTCCGCCCTTCACCCGCATTCAGGGAATGATCAGTCTTTGGCCGGGTTTGATCAGATTGTAATCCGGACCGATGGTTCTCCGGTTTTCCGGATGATTGTAGATCACCGGCCATTTGTTCATATCGCCGTAATACTGCATGGCGATCTTGGAAAGCCAGTCGCCCTGTTTGACGACGTGAACCCGCTGGCCGCCGCCCGTCGGCGGCAGATAAGAGCCGAGTCCCGGATTTCCCGGCGGTTGGGTCGGGATCGAGGGATTCCCCTTTTGCAGCCTCGCCTGACATTCGACGTAGGACATCAGGATCTGCGGAAAAACCCAGGTTTCGACCAGCGAAGCGCCGACCTTATCCTGACCGGGCGTCACCCGGGTCGGATTGATCTCGCCGAACTCCCAGATGGTCCTCCTCGGTTGCTTGGTGTACGGGTTGATCGCTTCTTTCCAGGGAGTTCCGCCCATCCCGCCGTGAGTGGCGAAGAATTTCTGGTACCGGTAATCCATCTTCTTGTCCTCCATCGTCCACCCGCAATTTTGAAACGAGATCCGCGACAAGGTGGTGTTCTTGTTGCGCTGGGCGTAGATACAGGTCTTGACGTTGTCCGGGATCGGCGTGTTGAAAAAGATCCCGCCGAGCGTCTGCGTCCGATCGACCGGATCGAACAGGATCAGACATTCGACCGGAATGTTCTTTTCGTACTTGAGCCATTTGGCAACCTCGATGACGGCCGCCCCGCCCCGGCTGTAGCCGGCCAGAAAGATCGCCTGAGCGGTCCCGTTCTCCCACAATTTGACGACGTTGTCAAAAGCCGCTCTGGCCCGCTTTCTGGTGTCAAAACCGGAGGTGAACGGTCCGCGCAGATACCAGGGCTGGGTGAACTGAACCCATTCGTTGCGGCCGAGGCGGTTGACAAAGCTGTTGCGGAAAGTCTCCTGATAAGGTCCCTCGTCCTCGGCCGTTCCCTCTTCGCTCGACGTTCCGTCAATTCCCGCATAAGTAATCATTCTCTTAAATCTCCTTTAATAAAAAAACTCAGTGAAACCCGTCCGACAATTTAAAGATCAGATCTCCCTCGGGCGACATCGCTTCGGCCAATGTCCGCAAACAGACGAAGATCCTTTTTTGTTCGTCTTCGATAAAATGGATCGAACCGGTTTCGATCAGTTGGTAGATATCCCGGGTGCTGATCTGAAAAGCCCCGGCCAAAAGATGCGGCTGAAGCATCATGGCGTATTTTCGGCAGGTCCGGCAGACCAGAAAGTTCTCGGCCGGGGAGTCGGAAAATATCGCAATTTGTTCGGTTTCGATAAAAATTTCGCGCCGGAATTTCTTTTTCAACAATTTTTGCTCCCGCAATAATTTTTTTCTTCGGCGTCAAATTATCGTAAGATGAAGCCGATGATCGTTTTCCGATCGGCGTTGATTTTAAGAAAACAGAGTCCGGGAAGTCCTCAATAATCGGCTCAATTTATTATCAAAGTTTTCTCAAAGTGTTGTCGTATGAGTAAGCTGATTGAAGATTTATATGAATTCGGCGAGTTTCGGCTCGACGCCCGGGAAAAGACCTTGTGGCGCGGGAGAGAACTGGTTTCACTGGCTCCAAAAGTCTTCGACACGTTGTTTCTGCTGGTGCAAAAACAAGGAAATCTGGTGACCAAGGCCGAACTGATGGATACCATCTGGGAGGATTCTTTTGTCGAGGAAAGCAATCTGACGCAGAACATTTACCTGCTCAGGCAGATTCTGGGCAAAACCGAGAATTTTATCGAGACCGTTCCGCGCAAGGGTTACCGGTTCGCCGCTCCGGTCCGATGTCTGCCGCCGGTCGAAGCTCAAACGGCTTCCGGTCGTAAAGAGGTGATCGTCGCCACCAAAACCAGAACCAGGATCGTTGAAGAGACTGTGATCGAAGAGGAATCCGGTTTCCGGGAAGCCTCAAAGCGGGTCGGCGCCTTTTTCGGGAAAAACCTCCCGCTTCTCGCCTTCACGGTTCTGCTGGTTGCGGCGCTCGGATTTTTCGGTTATCGGTTCTGGCCGACGGAAACCGAAAGTCAGGTTCCGGCAACTTTCGATTTCGAGTTCGCCAGACTGACCGACACGGGCGACGCCTTTTATCCGACCATCTCCCCGGACGGCAAATTCATGGCCTATCTGAAAGACGAACGCCATCTTCGCCTCAAGGACATCAATTCGGGCAACGACATCGAACTGAAGATCGAAACGGACGTCAAACCGGGCTTCCTGCAATTTTCTCCCGACGGCAACCAAATATTTTTCCGGACCAAAGGACGATTGGCGGAATCCGGAGAGATCCACCGGATCTCATATTTCGGCGGCCCCGCCAAACCGGCGGCCGGCGACGTCTGGGGTCTTTTCAGCATTTCGCCGGACGGTCGGAAACTCGCTTTTTACCGGCAGGACATTGCCCGGCACAAACAGACGGTTGTGATCAGGGATCTCCAGAGCGGAGAGGAGCGGGCGGTGGCCGAACGGATCGTCCCGAAAAACATTTTTTTCAACGTTTATCCGGCCTGGTCGCCGGACGGCCGAAAGATCGCTTTTGTCCCGGTCGAAGAGGGCCACAAACGCGCCGGCATAGTTTTCGTCGATCTGGAAACCGGACGTGAAGAGACGATCGAAACCGGCTTGGCCAATATCCGGCAGGTGGCCTGGCTGCCCGGAAGGAATGAACTGCTCGTTCTGGCCAGGGACAAGACCCAGCAGATCTTCCGGCTCGATTACCGGACCGGGCAGACCAAACGGCTGACCAACGATCTGAACAATTACCGCAGTCTTTCCATCACGGCCGACGGAAAACGGATCGTCACCCAACAGAGAAAACTGACCTCTCAGATCTGGATCGTTCCCCGGACCGACATCGGTCAGGCCCGCTCCCTCAATCAAAGCGGCGCTCAGGGGCTTTACGAACTGGTCTGGACGCCCGACGGAAAGATCATCTTTGACGTCAAAGGCGAAAAATTCCGCTGGATGCACCTGTCGGATCCGGTCGGCGGAACCGAACAAACCCTGATCGGCGACGAGGGTCAGGTCAACAGCCATTCGCCGGTCGGCGACGGACGGGGAAACATCTATTTCGTTTCCAATCAAAGCGGATCGCTCAATATCTGGCGAACCGACGGGATGAAACGAACGCAGATCACTTTTGACAAAAACGAGCGCAATCTCCATCCGGCCATCTCGCCCGACGGCCGGTGGCTGTATTTCATCAAGCAGAACCGGGAAGCGACCTCGCTCTGGCGCAAATCGCTGACGGCGGAAGATATGCCCGACCGGGTCTTTGCCACCAATGATTTTTCGATGGGGCTTTTCTCGGCTTTCTCGCCCGACGGGAGGTATCTGGCTTTTCATTATCTGGACGGAAAAAAAGATCAGGAATCCGGCGACGAAGATGACGCCGTCCGAACCCGGATCGGTTTTCTCGACGTGATCGACGGGCGTGAGGTAAAAGTTTTCGAGATCAACGCCAATCGGGCGCTGATCCGCTGGACAAACGGGGGAAAAACGTTCGATTGCGCCGAAAACACCCGCGGGGGCGGAAAGATCTGGCGACAGGATTTCGCCAACCCGAACGCGCCGCCCGAACTCGTTTTTCAGCTTCCCGATGAAAGGATCATCAATTTCGACTGGTCGCCCGACGGCCGCGATCTGGCCATCGCCCGGGGCGATAATTTGAGCGATGCGGTGATGATCAGCATTTCCGATTGATCAACCGGAACGAAAAAGCTGAGGAATTCGGGACGCGGATCAAAACGAATCTCAATTTAAGGTTCTGTTTTGATCCGCGTCCCATTTCTGGTTCTTTTAACCAACTTCTTGGATCAACTGTCCGGGAATTTGTCTATCTAAGCCTCGACTGCGATTTGGATGACAACTCATTGTTGCGGAAGGTGGCAAATATGCGCGAATACTCCGCTCCTTTCCAGATATAGGTTTTCAGTTCATACTTGCCGACGGTCGTACTGTTCGATTCTTCGCCCTCGGATCCGATGATCTTGACGACCTCGTCGTAGCTCATCCCGGTTTTGATCTGATTGTATTTTTCCATCGTGATGTCGGCGTCGCCGTCCTTGGTGGTCGAAGTGTTCGAAAGCCCCGTCTGCGCCTTGCTGGTCAGTTTACCGTCGCGGAAGGTGGCGAAAACCCGCTGAAATTTATCGCCCTCCCATTTGTAGGAGACGATCTTGATGTTGCCGCTCTCGGAACTGCGGGTTTCGGTTCCTTCGGAACCCAAGATATTAACGACTTCCTGATAGCTCATTCCGTTTTTGATCTGATTGAACTTGTCGATCGACAAACCGTCTCCGCCGGAAGTGGGCGGTTTGCTGGTTGAGTCGGTCGTCGGCGTCGCATCGGTCGTCGGCGTCGGAGTATCGACCTTATCCTCTTTCGGGCGGAGCATCGAACAGCCCAAAACGACGAACAACATCACAATTAGAACTAAAGTTATTGAATTTTTCATTTTCCTCTCCTCTTTTTTTTAATGCTTTTGATAAAAAATCCGGCAATCGTCGGCGCGGGAATATTTGCGAATCTTACCACAGAATTTCCGAAATCCACGAACCGCTTTCCTCAAAACGCGAAACCTTGGGCCGTCTTCCGCCCGCCATCGGTCGGGGATTTAGGCGGGCGTTTTTTTTCGAATTTGCGGCATTTACCCAAAAAACCGCTCTATTATTAACCCAAAGCGGTTTCAACGGGAAAAACTCAGATCCGGTAAAATGATGAGCCACAGATTCTTACTTAAAATAAAGTGAGATAATCATATCCGCCTTATTCCGGTAAAAATCTGTGGCCTTAAAATGAGGGACGTTTTGCGCCGATTGCTTATTTCATCACGTCGCCGAAGGGAATCGCTTTTTCGTCCTGACTGCCGTCGAACTTGATGAACACGCGGCCGATCTTCGGATCGACCCGCGAGACGATGCCGCTGCTGAATTTGCCGAACCGCTCGGCCTTGACCGTATCGCCGGCCTTGACGTCCGGGACGAGCGGAACGCCCTGACATTTATCGCGGTCGTAAACCCCGGTTTTTCCGGCAAATTGCTTCACGTAAACCTTGTCGTCGGTCATGCTGATGATCAGTCCGTGCTTGAGATCGCCGCCGTCCTGAATGGCGGTGGCGCTTCCGGGTTGCATCGGGCCGCTGATCTTGACGAAGGTGTCGGGCTTGAGTTGTTCGTCCATCTGACCGATGGTCGTCGTCTTGTCGCGGCTTTTGGCCGGGTTGTCGTAGGCGATGTCGAGATAGCGGACGACCGGGCGTTTCGGGTCGGAATCGTCGGTCACGATGGCCCGGTTCATCCCCGAACCGGACTGCCACCAGGTCAGCAGGATGTCGCCTTTTTTGGCCGTCTGTCCGGCCGGGATCGGAATGATGTAGGCGTTCGGCACATCGTGGCTGTCGCTCATAAACTTGACCTTCGACATCTCTTTGCCGGGTGTGTCCATCTTCTGCGCGTAAAAGATCATCGTCACTTTGTCGAGGCCTTTTTCCTGAGCGTCGGTCAGCCAGTTGTAGGACGGAACCAGAACATATTCACCGGCCTTGGCCGTCGTTTCTTCGATGACGAAACCGTCGATCGGGAACTTGACCGGCCCGGCGTTCTCCGGCTTTTCTTCCTTTTTATCCTCGGGTTTCGCCGGATCTTCTTTTTTGGCTTCGGTATTTCCCTTGTCGTCGGCCTCTTTGGCCCCGCCCAGCATCTGACACGACGAGACGGTCAGAACCAGACTCAATAAACACAAAAACAGTTTTAACTTCATTGCTCCTCCGTAAAGTTTTTTTTAATAAGTACTTCTGATAAACACAGTCATCCTGACAGCAGATGAATTTCAAACCCGGACATTGTCGGTCAATTCCGGCTGATTTGTCACCACCTATGTATGTGGGAATTTGTCGCTTCGCGATTCCGGTTTTTTGACATTATGAAATTTCAAATCTCAGATCTCAAATTTCATAAACTTAATTTCTGTGAGTAAAAACATTTGGGAATTGGAAATTTTTGAAAAGCTTCAGGTCAAAGGATATTTATTTTTTCGGAAAATTCAAAACAGATCGGTCTGAAACGACGGATCGCGGGTTTTCCAGGTCAAAAGCTCCTGCGTTTCGACTTCCTGACGGCGAAGTTCCTCGATGATCAGCCGCCGGTGGCAGTTTTCGGCCCGTTCGCAGGCGCACATCAGAACGGCGTTCCGCCCGATACTGAAAACCGTTTCCAGCCCGAGCTTCAGGTTCTGGATGGTTATTTTTTCCTCTTTGTAAGTGCGGTTGCCGAGGTTTGAAACGTGGCGGTATCTTTCTCCGAGCAGAGCCTTCAGATAAACCTTCTGCCAATGCATGATCCGGCTGTAAGGCGCAAACCGGATGTCGATCAGCATCGCATCCAAAGCCTCCAGCATCGGCCGCAGATCACCAACGTCCTTCCCCGTGTACCCGGTAGTAAAAATCCTCTGCGTCATAATTCTTCCGGCAAAACCGTTCCCTTCTAAAAAAAATCCCAAATCCGAAATCCAAAATCCGAAATCGAATCATTCTTCTTCGTCCGGATCGTAAACCTCGTAGCCGTATGAATCGTCGTAATAATAACTTTTCTCCTTCTGATCGCGGCTCCAAGAGGATCGGTCGCCGATCTCCGGTTCTTCTTCGGGAATCTCCTCGATCTCCGGCGTCCGGTTCTTTTCACCGCGTTTCTTTTCCGGTTCGATGCGGTCAGTTTTCTCCGTCATTATGGCCATTGTCATTTGATCCTGAGTTTAAAAAAATCAAGGAAGTTATCCAATCCAGCGTCCACAGGTTTTTTCGGAATAAAAATTCTTTCATTTTCTTTTTTTGCCAATCTCATTTCCGGGGCCGATGCGCAAATAAGCCACTTCATTTATAATCGGTTCAAAACAATTCTCCAAACGTTCGCGTAAAACCAGCTTTATGAAACCAAAAAATTTTATCCTGAGCGCTTCGCTCGTCATCGTTTCGGTCGTTACGACCTATTTCGTTTCAAATTCGACCGTCATCACCAACGCCCAACAGACCGCTCCGGCCGTCGATAACGAATATCAGGTGGCGGCCATTCTTTTTCAGCAGAAAGCGGCCGAATACCGCGCTTTGACCTATCAGGCCTTTAACATCGCCAAGATGCAGCTCGACGCCGATTTCGACAAAAAAAGTCTAAAAAAACTGCCCAAGGCTGAGAGAAAAAAACCGCGCGCGGTCGTCGTCGATGTCGATGAAACGGTGCTCGATAATTCGCCGCATCAGGCCTTTCTGGTCAAACAGCATCTGCCCTTTATGATGGATTCGTGGCTCAAATGGGGCGAGATGAGACGGGCCAAACCGATCCCCGGCGCGGTCGATTTTCTCAATTACGCCCACCAAAAAGGCGTCCGCGTTTTTTACGTTTCGAACCGGCTCGACCGCCAGAAACCGGAAACCATCGACAATCTCAAAGCGACCGGGTTTCCCGACGTGTCGGAAGAGACCGTCATGCTTTTAACGGATAAATCGACCAAAGAACCGCGCCGCCAAAAGATCACGGAAACCTGTCGGGTCGTCATTCTGATGGGCGACAATCTGAACGATCTGTCCGAGGCCTTCGAGGGCAAATCGGTCGAAGGACGCTTCGCCGAGGTCGATCGGGTCAAAGATATGTGGGGCCACAAATTCATCGTTCTGCCAAACGTCATGTACGGAGCCTGGGAAAGCGCCATTTACGGCCCTCAGCGGTTGACCGAAGAACAGAAAAAACAGATGCGAATCGAGGCGCTGGAGAGTTTTTCCGATTAACCGAGCATCTCCGGCAAACGCGTGCAATTGCCACCAAAAGCGATTAAAATAAACCGAAATGAAGCGAACGCCCGAGGAAAAACTTCTCAATCCGCGGCCCGGAAGCAAGATCGCCGCCGCCCAAGAGTTTGGCATCGATTTGACTTTGTTGGTAGGACAATTGCGCTTGACTCCTGAGGAAAGGCTCAATGAACTCCAAAGCGCAATGGAATCTTTGGAGGACTTTGCCAAACAGGCCAAACTGGCTAGGAAAAAAACTGAGAACAAATGGTCAAAATCGAAGCTGTAATCAAGTCACTTTCAGGGGCTGAAGTTGATTACGTAATTGTTGGCGGTGTCGCCCTCAATGCGCACTCTTCCGGTTATATTACTTTTGACTTTGATTGCTGTTATTCGAGATCGGGGCCAAATTTGAAGCGGATTATTGAAGCTCTTTTCTCACATAATCCGCGACCGAGGAACTTCCCGGACGAGTTGCCGTTCGTTTTTGACATATCAACCTTACGAAACGGAACCAATTTCACCCTTGAAACCAATATCGGCAAAATCGATTTGCTCGGTGAAATTTCGGGAATCGGAGATTATCAAGCGGTTTTAGCTCATTCCGAGATCGTAAGGCTTTACGGATTCGATGTGAAAATACTGTCGATCGAAGGGCTGATCAAAGCCAAACGCGCCGCCGGACGAACCAAAGATCTGCTCGTTCTGCCCGAACTTGAAGCCCTGCGGGAGGCTCTCAGCGACGAAGAGGAATAAATGCCTGATGGTTAATTGTTGATTGTTGATTGTAAGAACAAGGTTCCTTTTTCCAACAATTTAGATATTTCTGTCCGATTACTTATGAAAATCAAAAACTTCCCTTTTGCTTTTTGCCTTTTGCCTTTCGCCTTTTGCCTTGTCTTAAACCTTCAGGCGCAAAACCTTTCGGTCAAGGAGATCATGCATGAGCCTTCGATCGCCGGGATGCGGCCCGCCGGTGAGAGTCTTTCGCCCGACGGCAAATGGGTCGTTTATCTGTGGAACGCCGAGGGCAAGGACCCGCCCGATCTTTATCTGGTCCCGGCCGACGCCGGTTCGCCGGCGCAAAGGATTCTCAGCCCGCGCGATCTGATCGCGCCGAAGAGCGAGCCGAAGCCGGAAAACAAGCTCGATTACGGTCTGGTGCTGGAAGACGCCTTTACCGAATCGCAAAGGAATCAGATCGGCAACATCGACTGGTCGCCGGATTCGACCAGAATTTTGTTTTCGCAAAACGGCGACCTTTATATCTTGAAGATCGGCGAAAAAAAACCGCGACGATTGACCCGGACGAGCGGCTTTGAGGGCGGGGCCGACTGGCTCGATGATCGCCGGATCCTCTTTTCGCAGGGCGGCAATCTGTTTGTCATGGACACCGGGGAGTTTTCGCTCGTGCAGGTTTCCAGAGAGGCCAATCCGCAGAGGTTCATCTCGGTTTTCGGCGCGACGCCGAGCAAAAACGGCGAATTCGTCGCCTATACAGTTTCCGACGGTTCGGCCCAGCGCGCGCTGTTTGTGCCGAATTATCTGGACGAATACGTCGAAACGCCCTCGGTTCGGCGGGGTTGGACGAAACAAAAGGTGCTGGTGGCGAAACTGGACGGAAGCCTCGACAAACCGATCGAAGTGGATCTGCCGAAAAGCGAGGGCGAAAGCTATTTCGCCGGAATCGAGTGGGCGGCCGATGATTCCTCGCTGATCGTCAACCGGGTTGACCGGACGCAGAAACGGCGTCAGCTTTTTTACGTCTATCACGTCGGGCGCAAGGACGAAAGGACGATCCTGGTAACCGAAGAAACCGATGACAAATGGATCGCGCCGCTCTCGGGGATCGTCGAGCCGAACCCGACCGACGCCGCTCAATTGTTCTTCGGTTCGGAACGCGACGGTTTCAATCACCTTTATCTGGCGACGCTGGAGAAAGCCGAAGCGGAACCGAACCCGACGGGCGAGATCCGCGGCGAGAATCCGAGCGATCCCGGGTTGACCGGAAAGGTCGATATCCGTCAGTTGACGCGCGGGAACTGGCAGGTCGAATGGGCGAAATGGACCGATAACGGCGAGGCGATAATTTATAATTCGACTCAAAACGACGCGAAGGAAAGATTCCTGGGCTGTTTTTCGAGAAACTACGGCTTCAAACCCGGAGAGGGAAAACTGACATCTTTCGAAGGGATGAAAACCGGTCTTCAACTCGAAGGCCAGACGCTCATCTTCAACGGTTCGAAATGGAACGCACCGGACGAACTCTACAGCCTGACCGGGGTTTTCTACACGCTCTGCGTCCCCAACCCGCCGCTCAAACAGCTGACCAAAACGGCGCCCGAGAGTTTTCCGGGGCGGAGATGGAACGCCCCTCAATTCGTCGAAATCCCCTCGCGCGACGATAAAAAGATCCCGGCCCGCATTTATCTTCCGGCCGGTTTTAGTAAGACGAAAAAATACCCGATGGTCATTTTCGTTCACGGCGCGGGCTATCTGCAGAACGTCATCAACGGCTGGAACAATTACTACCGCGAATTTATGTTCAACCAGCTTTTGACCGAGAAAGGCTACGTCGTCCTCGACATCGATTATCGCGGGTCTTCGGGCTACGGACGCGACTGGAGGACGGACGTTTACGATTTTCTCGGCGGAAAAGACTACGAAGATCATCTCGATGCGATCGATTTCATGACCGCCAATTATGCGGTTGACGCCCGGAGAATCGGGGTTTACGGCGGAAGTTACGGAGGCTTCATGGCCGAGATGCTCATCATGCGGGCTCCCGAACGGATCGCCGCCGCTGCCGCCCTCCGGCCGGTCGCCGACTGGAAAAACTATTATGCGGCCAATCCTTTTTACACCTCACAGCGCCTCGGCAGTCCGAAGGAAAATCCGGAGGGCTACCGCCAGAGCTCGCCGATCACCTACGCCGAAAACCTGAAAAAACCGCTCCTGATTCTTCACGGGCTGGTCGACAGCAACGTTCACGCGCAGGATTCCCTGCAACTGATCGAAAAACTGATCCGGCTCGACAAGACCGAATATTTCCAGCTGATGCTCTATCCGACCGAAAATCACACCTTCCAGCGTCCGACCAGTTGGGAGGACGAGTACGAACGGATTCTGGCCTTTTTCGAGAAGCATCTGAAGAATTGATAATTGATAATGGATAATGGATAATTGTCGCTTGCTTGATAAAGAGTAGAAAAATTGGACAATTAACCGTTTACTGATAACCAAATGAGAATTTTAATCACCGGCGGCGCCGGGTTTATCGGATCGCACCTCTCTGAACGCCTTTTAAATGAAGGACACGAGATAATTTGTCTGGACAATTTTTTCACCGGCAGGCGCGAAAACGTCTATCATTTGCTGGAAAATCCCCGGTTTGAACTGATCCGGCACGACGTAACCGAACCGATCCTGCTCGAAGTCGATCAGATCTACAATCTGGCCTGTCCGGCCTCGCCCGTTCACTATCAGTACAATCCGGTCAAAACCGTCAAAACCAGCGTTATGGGGACGATCAATATGCTCGGCATGGCCAAACGCGTCAAGGCCCGCATCCTGCAGGCTTCGACCTCCGAGGTTTACGGCGATCCGGAAGTCCATCCCCAGCCGGAAAGTTACTGGGGCAACGTCAACTGCAACGGGCTTCGCAGTTGCTACGACGAGGGCAAGCGGGTGGCCGAAACTCTGATGATGGATTATCACCGGCAGAACGGAGTCGATACGCGGATCATCCGCATCTTTAACACCTACGGACCGCGGATGCTGGAGAACGACGGACGGGTGGTTTCAAACTTCATCGTTCAGGCGCTTCGGGGGCAGGAACTGACGGTTTACGGCGACGGCCAGCAGACCCGTTCGTTTTGTTACGTCGACGATCTGATCGAAGGAATGATCCGTCTGATGAACGCCGATGGTGAGGACATTCATCTGCCGGTCAACATCGGCAATCCGGGCGAATTTACGATGAACGAACTGGCCGCCGAAGTTACCCAAACGGTCGGGCGGGAGATCAAGATCACCCATCTGCCCCTGCCGCAGGATGATCCGAAACAGCGTCAACCGGACATCACCCGCGCCCGCCAGTTGCTCGGTTGGGAACCGACCGTGCCGCTCAGGGAGGGTTTGAAAAAAACCGTTGCATATTTCGCTCAAAGATTGGAAAATTAAGGAATTTCGGATTTGGGATTTCGGATTTCGGATTTTTAATTGAACAGAAACGTTTGAAATAAACGCCGAAATCTTTTCGTTCGATTGTTTGGAAAAATTGTTTTTTTTGAATAACCATTTAACAACTAACTATTAACGATTTATTTATGAAGATTTTAATTACCGGCGGGGCCGGGTTTGTGGGAAGCCATCTGGCCGATAAACTGATCGGCGAAGGACACGAAATAACAGTCATTGACGATCTTTCGACCGGCCGCTATCAAAACGTCGCTCATCTCGAAGGGAAGGAAAATTTCCGACTCATCATCGACACCGTTCTCAACCATGACCTGATGGAGGAATTGATCCGCGAGACCGACCGCGTGTTTCACATGGCCAGCGCTGTCGGCGTCAAACTGATCATGGAACGCCCGGTGCAAACCATCGAAACCATCTTTCGCGGAACCGATGTCGTGCTGGGTTTCTGTTCGCGCTACCGGAAACGGGTTTTGATCCCGAGCACCTCCGAAGTTTACGGCAAAGGCTATTCGATACCGTTCAGGGAAGAAGACGACCTTTTGACCGGCCCGACCGACAAACATCGCTGGGCTTATGCCTGCGCCAAGACTCTGGACGAATTTCTGGCGCTGGCCCACTGGAAGGAGACGCGCCTGCCGGTGGTCGTCGTTCGCCTGTTCAACACGGTCGGACCGCGTCAGACCGGGCAATACGGAATGGTCGTTCCCCGTTTCGTCAAAGCCGCCATCAAAAACGAATCGATCCCGGTTCACGGCGACGGTTCGCAGGCCCGTTGTTTCGGCCATGTCCTGGATGTCGTCGAGGGTCTGACGCGGGCCATCGAAACCCCGCAATGTTTCGGTCAGGTGATCAACCTCGGCAACGATCAGGAAGTTACCATCAAGGAACTGGCCGAAAAAGCGATTGAGATGACCGAAAGCCAAAGCGATCTGCAGTTTATCCCTTACGAGGAAGTTTACGGCGAGGGTTTTGAAGATATGCGCCGCCGCGTTCCCAGCCTGGAAAAAGCCAGACGGCTGATCGGCTATCAGCCAACCCGAACGCTGGAAGACATCATCAATGATGTAGCCCGGCAGTTTCGCGATGAATTGATAATGGAAACGGCTAATGCGTAGATAGCGGGCAGTGAGCGGTGAGCAGTTGGTCAATGAAACATGCGCCTTACTTTTTCACAATCTACTGCTCACTCAAAAAATCTTATGAAAAAACTCGCTTTATTGATCTCAACCTTATTTTTAACCGTCGGTCTGGCGGCGGCCCAGAACACCGGCGGCGTCAAAGGAAAGATCCGGACCGCCGACGGCGACGGCATTTCCGGCGCGCTCGTCACGGCCAGACAGGACGGCGATGACATTAAATCGACCAAGGCCGACAACAAGGGAAATTTTGTTCTCGAAGGATTAAAACCGGGCAAATACAATTTCGTTTTCAGCCGGACCGGTTTCAGTTCGGGTTTGAAAGCCGATTTCGAGGTCGAAGCGGGCAAGATCAAGGACCTCGGGGACAATCTTTATTTGAGGGTTGACCGGGGAACTCAGGTGATCATCAACGGCAGCGTTTTCAATCAGGACGGGTTCGCCATCTACGGGGCCAAGATCAAGATCGAGAGGGTTTCAGGCGACGGAAAAACCAAAAAGATCGGTTCCGGTTACACCTCCCGAAGCGGCGAGTTCACCTTCCGGTTTCCCGAAAGCACCACCAAATTCCGGATCACGGCTTCGGCCAAAGGCGTCGAGGAAAGCAAAGAGGTAGAGGTCGAAGGCGCGGCCATTTACCGTCTGGCCATCACGCTCAATCTGAAAAAGGAAGAGAACGAAAACAATCGCTGACGAACCCGGACAATTCCCGAATCCGCCATTCTCAATTCCAAATCTAATTCACTCTTTCGGAGATCTCCTCCGGCAATGCGTTGTTGCGGGCGTTGATCGCATCGGTGACGATCAGCGGAAATTCTTCCAGCAATTCGGTGTTGGCCAGCGTCTGCACCCAGTAAGTTCCGGCCGAAGGAAACACCACATTGACGAAAAAGCTGACGTTGTCGGTAAAACCGCCCGGCGCCAGTTGAATGCCTGTCGGTTGCGACGTGACGACCAGATTCTTTTTATCCGGCGACATAATGCGGACCTCGGTTTGATGATTGCCTTCGCCGCGCCAGTGATTGACGACCGCAAATTTGATCAGCGAGATCGGCAGTTTCTCGACCATGATGTTTTGAAAAACTCCCATCAGAGAAATCTTATTTCCCATTTCGAGCCGCACATCGTCGCACAAAAGAGTGTAAACAAGTTGTAATCTTTCGGTAGTCATTTTATTAATAATTGCCCGGATTTTTTTTGTATAGCTTTAAAAGTCTCAATCAACCCGTTATTTCATTTTTCCACGCGGTCTTTTCGTTTTTTTCCGTATTTTAAGATTTTTGCTTTTCCTTTGGCGCCGGTCAAGGTTATAATCGGTTTTAATAAAAAATCTTTCCCAATCCCCCCCCGGAGATAATTATGATGTGGTATGTCTTAATTTGTTTGTGCTTGTCTTTGGCCGGTGTCGCCGGTTTGCAGTTTTTCTATCTGGCATATCTGGAAAGAATCGACCGCGAACGCAAGAAACGCATCAACGAATTGGAACGGCACATCAAATACCTGACCCACCGGCTCGAAGACGCCGAAAGCCAACTCAGCGAACAAACCCAACTTTTGGAGTCGGTCTATCAGGAACTCGATGACGAGGACGAAGAAGAGGTTTGGGCGGATGTCATCGAGGAAAGATGATTTCGATTTTGGATCTCGGATCTCGGATTTTTTTTCGTCTTCTTTTGACCTTACTTCCCAATCGATTTATTTGAGATGAACTATCGTGGCTCCCCAACTGCCGGAGAATTCGGGGCCGTTTTTGAATGATTCGACGAAATCGGTCCTCGCCAGAACGCTCCGGACGATCTCTCTTTGGACGCCGATCCCTTTGCCGTGAATGATCTTGACGATGCCGAATTTTTTTTTCCGGGCCTCTTCCAGATAGGCTTCGACCACCGATTTGACGTCCTTCGGATTAAAAGCGTGCAGATCGAGCGTGTCGGTGATCTCTATCTCGACCGGTTCGGGGAATGGATTTTCAAGGTCTTCTGTCATTTTTAATAGTTGACAGTGAGCGGTGAGCGGTAAGCAGTAAGTGGGATTTATCTTCTGCTTACTGCTTACCGCCCACCGCTCACTGCTTACTTTCTCCCCTCCATCGCAATGCCGTCGGGAATGGTGGCTTTCAGATTGCCGTTCCCTTCTTTGAAAACGCTGAACTGTTTTTCTTCCATCTTTCCGTCGGTATTTAACAGTTGGACGGTAAAGGTTTTGTTGTTGACGCTGCCTTCGACCTTCAGCGGCAATTGCCCCCAGACGCCTTCGATCCGACGGATGGTGTAATGCTGTTGGTTGATCTTGTCATAACCGAGCAGAAGAATGCCGTCGAAATCGGGTTCGACCCCGTCGCGCGCCTTGACCTCGTTGGTCCGCGACAGAATCACCCAACTTCCGGGCCGCGTGATCTTGACGGTCGTGTTGGGGGAAACATCGTCGTCCGAAGCGACGCTGTCCAATCTTTGCCAGGTTACGAATTTCTTGACGTTCGTCTGGTAAAAGACGATGTCGCTCGGGACCTGCAATTCGATCTGGCGGCCGAAAAGCCAGCCGGCCGGAGCCGGAGAAACCGACGGATCAAGCCGAACGCGATACCAGATGTCGTATTTGTCATCGATCTTTTCCGGTTCGTCTTTTTCCTTGGCGGCTTCGATGTCCGGGTTTTTCGGTTTCGATTGGTTCGAATTGGCGTCGCCGTCGCCGGAGATGTCCTGCTCTTTGGGAACGTATTTCCAATCAACGATCTCGAAACCCGATCCGTTATCAAGTTTGTAGAGGAGATTTGAATCGCTTATTTCCGGGGAAAGCCTGAGGTTTGAAGCGGCCCGCAATTGGCCGGTCGCCTGAGCCGGCAGATCTTTGACCTCATCGGCCAATGCTTTCGATTTTTCGAGCAATTCGTTGGTGATGACGTTCTGCGCCTCGATCCATCCTTCGGTCTTGTCTTCGTCATTTGCCCGAACCCGAAACCACTGAACCTTTTCAAATTCCACCTCGTCCAAAACGTCCAGTTTATCGCCCCGTTTGACCTCCAGCAGATCGGCGGCCACCACCGCATAAGAACTGCGGATCTGCGCCGTATTGGCTATGACGGTTCCCGTTTCGTTGAGACCGACGACCGAGGAAAAATTTTCCGACACGGCGCTGATCAAACCGCACCCGCTTTGAGTTGCGACCAGCAGAGAAAAGATTAAAAATAATACCGTTTTCGTTATAGAACTTCTTACTTTCATTGTTATTTATCCGAAAATTTACGCCAGTTATTATAACCCAACTTATCCAATAAATCCCTCTGACGCCTCTTCAATTTGGCTTTCACACGCAAATTTACCCGCAACCCTTCCCGGTTTTCTTCGAGGCCGAGATTTTCCAGATAAGGCGTCCAGTCAATTTTTCCCGCGTTTTCGACGAATCTTTCGACCACCGGGACCAGTTCCGGCCGCGACTTCAAAATTCGCAGGATCGCTCCGGTGCCGTCCTCGCTCTTCGAATTCGGCCGATTGTGCGCGGCGTAGATCTGCCGGAAAACATCCTCGATCGAGTTTTTCCCCTTGCTTTTTTCCAAAATGGCCGCGTCGCACAAAAAGGCGACGATCATTCCTCGGGCGTAAACTCCGGGATTGGCCCCGCTGCGATGGAGTTTGGATGCTTCGATCATGGAGATCTGTTGGTCCTGAAAATCGGTCAGATTAAAGGCCTCGGAAAGCGTGGCGAGAAAATCGGCAAAACCGATCCGGTTCATCCCGATTCCGGTCCGCAGGGATTGGTAAACCGCAAACCCCTCGTAGAACCAGTCGTAATTTCCGGTCAGAGTCAGGTTGTTCGGCATCCACAAATGAAAAATCTCATGGCGGAGTTGTTCGTGCAGGCGCTGAAGGGAGAGTTTCTTAAACGGCATGTCGCCGGAGACGATAAGAACGGTTCGCCCCCGCGTTTCGGCCTCCCAGCGGCCGTTTTTATTTTCGAGCGGGACGAGAACGACGAGAGGGTTTTCTCCGGGAAGACCGCCGAACATCCGGCCGTATCTGGCGGCGATTTCGGTCGTCATCGAAGCGGCCTCGTCGTCGGAAAAAAGCCATTCGCCGGCAGTGGCGATCTTCAACGAAAATGGACCGGATTCGATCCGCCTGACGCGCCAATCAACGCCGATGAGAAAGATGCCTTTGTCGATATCGGCCACCTCAAATTCGTTGTCGCCGATTCTTTTTTCGGCAGTGATCAAGTGCCAGTCCGGCGGCAATTCGAACCTGATCCGCGCCGAAACCGGACCGCTTTCGGCCGAGCCGAATTGAGGAAACAGATCGCCGGTCATCAAAACCCCGCGCTCGCCCGTCAGCCATGAAAGATGCGCCAGCGCCGTAAATTGCTTCGTCGGGCGGACATCGACGCGATAACTCCAGATTGCCGCCCCGTCATCGGCCAGATATTCGCCGGCCATCAGTCTTTTGAAACCGATCGTCCCGCCCCGCTCGTCCTTCAGTTTCAAATCCGAAATTCGCTCTCCGAGTTCTCCGATTCCGGCCAAGGAACGAACAAAGCCCCAGTTTTTTTTGTTTTCAGACGGATTATTCTGTGGAAAACGCCCCTCAACATAAAGCTCTCCCGAAACCGGAGAGACGATCCTGACGGTCGCCTTGAGATCCTGCGCGGCCAAGTTAAAAAAGCAGAAGAGGCAGAGCGGAAAGGCCTTAAAAATAATCGAAAACCAAAATTTCATCTTTGACAGCGTACGATTTGCGGAACTAAAATAACCATCTGTTCGTTACATTGGTTAGGCTCTTTAAGTTAAGCATAAAAAATATATGAGTGTTATCAAAATAGTCATTTACACATTAGCATTTTTGTTGAGCCTTCTGTTTCTCGGACGCTTCTTTTTCTAAAGCTGATGGATCAGCAAAAATCTTTTTTCGAGTTATCTTTTGAGGAGAACTATAGGTCGTTCTCTGCGTTTGCCTGCAAACGAATTTAAACCACCCGAAGCGGTCAGGATCTGGCCGCTGATTTTTTTTTACAGACATATTTTATGAGCGATTTAAGAAAAATAAAACGCGCTTTGCTGAGCGTTTCGGACAAAACAGGAATCGTCGAACTGGCCCGTTCGTTGGCCGATTTCGGAGTCGAGCTTATCTCGACCGGAGGAACCGCCCGCGCACTTCGCGAGGCCGGCCTTGAGGTAACGGAAGTTGCCGAAGTGACCGGTTTTCCGGAAATGATGGACGGGCGGGTGAAGACTCTTCATCCGAAGATCCACGGCGCGTTCCTCGCCCTTCGCGACAATGCCGAACATCTCAGCGCCATGAAAACACACGGCATCGAGCCGATCGATCTGGTCGTCATAAATCTCTATCCGTTTGAACAAACGATCGAAAAAAACGGGGTTTCGCTGGAAGAAGCGGTCGAACAGATCGACATCGGCGGACCGGCCATGATCCGTTCGGCATCGAAAAACTGGCGCGATGTGGCCGTCCTGACCGACGCCGGACTTTACCCGGCGATCCTGGAAGAAATGGGGGAAACCGGCGGCTCTCTCTCTCTCAAAACCCGTCAGCGGCTGGCCGCCCTGGCCTATACCCGAACCTCTTATTACGATCTGGCCATTTCGGGCTATCTGGCCGAGCAACTCGATGCGGATGATCTCGATTTTCTCGAACCGCTCAACCCCTTCGGAAATCTGGCCTTCGTTGAGATCGACGAGCTTCTGGAAGACGAAACCGAAGAGGCCGAGGAGGGCGAAGACCTGGAGGATTTCCTCTCCGTCGAGATCGAAAAGGTGGCCGATCTGCGTTACGGCGAAAATCCGCATCAAAAAGCCGCCCTTTACGAAACCGGCGAGCAGGGCGGCATCGCCCACGCCGAACAGCTCCACGGCAAGGAGATGTCCTTTAACAATTACGTCGATGCCGAAGCCGCCTGGAATCTGGTGCAGGATTTTGACGAACTGGCCTGCGCCATCATCAAACACACCAATCCGTCGGGCGTCGGAACCGGCGAGGATAATCTGCAGGCCCATCAGCGCGCGCTGGCCACCGATCCGGTCTCGGCCTTCGGCGGAATCGTCGCGCTTAATCGCAAAGCGGATGCCGAGGTCGCCGAAGCGATCAATAAGATCTTCACCGAGGTCGTCATCGCCCCGGATTTCGACGACGAGGCTCTGGAGATTTTCCGAAAGAAAAAGAATCTTCGCGTCCTCCGGGTCGAAAAAAACGAACGGGCCGACCCGTTCGAATACCGTTCGATCTCCGGCGGTTTTCTGGTGCAAAATCGCGATGTTCTCAAAATCACCGCCGAAGACCTTAAAGTCGTCACCGAAAGAGTGCCCACCGAAGAAGAGATCCAAGCGCTGCTTCTGGCCTGGAAGGTCTGCAAGCACGTAAAATCCAACGCCATCGTCTTTGCCAACCGTTTTCAGACGGTCGGGGTCGGGGCGGGACAGATGAACCGGGTCGATTCGGTCCGGATCGCCGCCATGCGGGCCGAAAAAACCGATCTCGACCTGAAGAACACGGTTCTCGCCTCGGACGCCTTTTTCCCCTTCCGCGATAACGTCGATGAGGCCGCCAAATTCGGCATCACCGCCATCATCCAGCCGGGCGGTTCGATGCGCGACGACGAATCGATCAAAGCCGCCAATGAACACGGGCTGGCGATGGTCTTTACCGGCGTCAGGCATTTCAAGCATTAAACCTTGCCGGATCGGGTTGTCGGCGGCCGGTGATAAAAAAAATTGGCCGCCGACAACTTTTTCCATAAGAAAAAAATATTTGACTTTTAATTTGTTTTGCGGTACAACTTAGGGCAATAAGATTTCTTAAAGGAACGCTCGAAGGTTTTTGAAGTCGAAAAACTTTTCGGGTTTTTGCGTTTTAAACCGACCGTTTATTTGATAAATGTCCCGATTTGCAGGTCTTTTCCATCGGTGGAAACCGAGACGGTTCCGCGCTCTCCGGTCAGGAAAATCCTCGCTCCCGAATTTTTCCAACGCTCGATCACTTCCCGGTGAGGATGTCCGAAAGGCGAATCTCGGCCGACCGGAACGATCGCGTATCGAGCCCGGACCGCGTTGACGAAATCAGGGGTCGAAGAGGTCCGGCTGCCGTGATGGGCCACTTTGACGACATCCGACTTCAAAAACGAGTTCCCCGCCAAAATCCCCTCGGTTTCTTTTTCAATGTCGCCGGTCAGAAGGAATGACCGGTTCCCGTAAACAAGCCGCAGAACGAGAGAATGATTGTTGTCGGAAACCGCTTCGGCCGACCGGTCCGCAACCGGATAAAGGATCTCGACCCGAACGCCTCCGACGTTCAATGGATCGCCTCTGGAGATCAGTTCCCGATCGACCCCGCGTCTGTCCAAAACCGAGGAAAGCCGTTCGAACTCCGGATTTCCAACCGGGGCGCGGCCGAACAAGGCCCGGCCGATGCGAAAATTTCCGGCCACATCCGCCAATCCCCGAATGTGATCGGCATCGGCGTGAGTCGCCAAAATATAATCGACCCGGGCGTAACCTTTTTCCCATAAGAACTCCGAAACGACCGATTCACCGATTGAAGGAATGTCGGGTTCGAAAATCCCCGCTTCGCCGTCCGCTTCTCGGTTGAAACTCATTATTCCCCCGCCGTCAACCAGCATTGTTTGGCCGTCGGGAAACGTGATAAGGGCCGCATCGCCCTGACCGACATCCAGAAAATCAAAATGCAAACGTCCGTCGGCGGGAGGCGCGCTGAAAGGGTGAAAAACGATCAGGGCGCCGCACAGAACCAGTCCGGCGAGTGCAAACCGGATCGAACGACGCCTCGAAAATTTGCTTTTTTCAGAACGCGAATTCAAACGAAAAGGGTTCCATCGGTTCAACCCGAGCGCCAGAATCAGCAACGGCAAGAAATAAAGCGGATAAATCGCCCTCAAGTTTCCCGAAAAAATCGGCAGGCGAATCGAGGCCAGATCATTTTCGATCAGCCATTGCGGCACGACGATCAGAAAACGAACGAGAAATTCGGTCAGTTTTATCACGGGAGCGGCCAGCATTTCGCTCAAACCGGCCAAGGCCAGACTGAAAACCGCAAAAAATGCCGACAGGACAATGTTGACCCCGACCCACAAATTCAGAACAACGCCGAAAAAAGAAAGCCGGTGAAAATAAAAAACCGAAAGCGGCAAGATCCACGCCTGAACGACCAGAGATATCCAGATTCCTTCAAACAAAAAGCGCAGAAAACTCTGCCTGCCGCCGACCGAGAATTTTTTCAAATAGGGCGCTTTAAACAGCCTTGCGGACCAGATCTGTCTTTTTTCGTTTCTCCTCCACGCATCTTCGCGCCAGTAAAGCATTTCGGCAAAACTTTTTACATGAGGCGAAACGTTCGGCGGAAAAGGCTCCGCCGCCGAAGGCATCCAGGAACCGACCGACCGCAGTTTTTCGATCAGCGGAAAGGCCGTCGAGACAATGGCGGCGACGCTCGCGACGGTAAGTTGAAAAGACTGATCGAAAAGATCCTCCGGCCGCCAGATCAACAGAACGATTACGCATCCGCCGAACGCGTTGAGCAAGGTTCCGCGTCGGTTCAAAACCTGGGAAAACAGCAAAAAAGTAAACATCAGCGAGGCCCTGACGACCGGCACATTGGCCCCGACCACAAGCGCATAGGCCCAGAGAGACGCCGCGGCCAAAACGAATTGCCGGAACTTTCCTCCGGTGAAAATCCGGACGAAAACGAGCATCAGGGAACCGATGAAGGTTATGTGCAAACCGGAAATGACCAGAACGTGAAAAGTTCCCCCCTGACGAAAGATCTCGCCCGTCGGCTTGTCCAGAAAATGGCGATTTCCCAAAAGAGAAGCGATCAGAATGCCGGATGTTTCCGGGTTAAAACGGTTCCTTAGCCCATTGATCAAGTTCTGGCGGTATTTGAATAAAGGGGCGAGCGGGGAAAAAGCCCCGGTTTCGGAGATCTTTTCCACCAAAAGCGGGCTTTTTACCGTTCCGATTGCGTCCAAGCCCCGTCGGTCGAGCAGATTTTTGCGGGAAGCGACGCCCGGATTCAGGTATTTTTCCTGGCGCCGAACCGGGGCTGCTATCCGAACTCGCGAGCCGTATCCGAGTTCAAGGCGTTCGTATTCCTCTTCCATCCGCTCGCCGGAAACGGGAGCGAAATATCTGATCGTTCCCGAGACTTTTTGCTCCCGTCCCTTATAGATCGCTTTTTCGGCCCGGAGAAAAAGAAAGTTTCCGCCGACGGCCGGTTCCGGTTCGTTTTGCAAAACCCCTTCGATCTCGATCGGGTCGCCGGACTTAAACCGTCCCGCATCGTAAAAGGTTTTCAGACGATCAGCCGAAACCCCGCGTTTTTCAATCGATAAAAACAATCCCCCGGCCGAAATGAAAGCCAGCGAAAGAAAAATCAGAGCGACTTTTTTTCGGAGGACGACTCCGGTTAAAAACCCGGAGATCGAACCCGCCGCCAAAAAAACTGCCGGGCTCCAACTTAAAAATTCCGCTCCGGCGATTCCGACGGCGAAACAGACGGCCAGCCAGAGAAAGGGATATTGTGTGAAGTTCGTTTTTCGTGAGTGTGTGAGAGACATTTTTTTTAACTGATTTAACGCGGGTGAAGACCGCTTCATTCGACTTTGATCAGATGGCTGATTTCTCTGAATTTTTTATCGCTTATCCGGCGAATCAAGAGAAGATGTTCGGGTTTGCGAAACTTTCCGAACCGCTTCCGGTGCTCGATTATCTCGCGCGCCGTGCCGGGACCGATATGCGGCAGTTTTTCCAGTTCGGTCTCATTTGCCGTGTTGATGTTGACCGCCGAATCAGAGATCAAAACCCGATTTTTGTCTGATAAAACTTGTTTGCTCTCTTTTTGTCCGCAACAACTGATTAAACAAGACAAAATTAATAAAAGCAGTGGATTAATAAAGAATTTGTATTTATTGTGAGAATTGAGTTTAGAATGTCGCATATTTTTTCTGCATACAATGTGTGCAAAATGTTAAAAGTTCATTAATAATAACCAGTTATGCCGACCAAAAGTGCCTTTTCCACAAAGTTTTCCACAGAATTTTGTGGAAAACTGTGGAAAAACATTGAACGGAAAATCCGTCCATCGTTACAGAACTGTTAAATGAGCGAGGCAAAAACATTTAGCTGATTTTCAAACAAAATGAGAGCATTTTCCGCCCTTTCACCGGTAATTTTTTTCAAAGTTTCCCCAAACGCCGCCCCAAAGAAACCGAGTCCAACCAACAAAAACTTCCCCGAACAAAAAAGCCCGATCCGAAACCCGAAATCCAAATTCCGAAATCTAAATCTCCCTTCCCTCTTCGGCCTCCTGCAAAGCCTCGTAGGCCTTTTGCAAAACCGGACGGGCCCGTTTGCTGCCGTCCATCTCGCCGATGTAACCTTCCGCCACCAGCGCGTCCAGAATGGCAGCGGCCCGACCGTAGCCGATCCGCAGATGTCTTTGAAGAAGCGAAGTTGAGGCTCGTTTCGAACTGACGACGCATTGCAGGGCGTCGGCGAAAAGCGGGTCCTGGCGTCCGGGAAGTTCACCCGAATCGTCCATTTCCTCCTCCGATTTGGTGATACTGCCGTCGTATTCCGGTTTGCCTTGCACTTTGATATTTTCGACTATTTTCTGGATCTCCTTTTCATCGACATAAGCCCCGTGAACCCTGATGATCTGCGAGGTGGCCGGCGGCAAAAAAAGCATATCGCCCTTGCCCAGAAGGCTCTCCGCGCCGTTGCCGTCAATAATGGTCCGCGAATCGATCTTTGACGAAACCCGGAATGAGATCCGAGCCGGGAAATTGGCTTTGATGAGCCCCGTGATGACATCGACCGAAGGCCTCTGCGTGGCCAGAACCAGATGGATGCCGACCGCCCTGGCCATCTGCGCCAGACGGGTGATCGAGGTCTCGACCTCTTTGCCGGAAACCATCATCAAATCAGCCAGTTCGTCGATGATAATGACGATAAAGGGCAGTTTCTTCCACGGCTGTCCGTCTTCGTCCAAATCGCCTTCGGAGTTTCGCCGGAGAACCTCTCGGTTGTAGCCGTCAATGTTGCGAACGCCCCAACCGGCCAGATGTTTGTAGCGGCGTTCCATTTCCGACACCGCCCATTTGAGCGAAATGGCCGCCCGTTTGGGATCGGTGATGATCGGCGTCGCCAGATGCGGGATGTCGGCGTAGAGCCCGAGTTCGAGGCGTTTCGGATCGACCATGATGAACTTCACCTCGTCCGGTTTCGCCTTGTAGAGAATGGAAACGACCAGCGTGTTGACGCCGACCGATTTCCCGGCTCCGGTCGCACCGGCGATCAATAGATGCGGCATCTTGGCCAGATCCGCCACCTGACGAACGCCGTCGATCCTTTTGCCCAGAGCGATGGTTAAAAGAGAATCCGACTGCTTGAACTTATCCGAATCGATGACGTCGCGAAGATAGATCGTCTCGCGCTCTTTGTTGGGAACCTCGATGCCGACCACGGCCTTGCCCGGAATTCTCTCGATCCGGATCGATTCGGCCTTCAGGGCCAGACAGAGATCCTCGACCAGTCCCGTCACGCGCGAATATTTGACGCCCGGATCGGGTTTGAATTCGTAGGTCGTAACGACCGGACCGAGACCAATGTTCTTGACCTGTCCGGTGACGTTGAACTCCTTGGTCTTTTCCGTCAGATTTTTGGCGATGGCCAGCAGTTCATCTTCCTTTTGTTCGATCCTCTCGGGCGGCTCCTTCAAATGCTCGACGCCGGGCAGAACGTAATCGTCGAAACTCTGCGGTTCGACCTCCTCATCTTCCAGATCCTCTTCGTAATCTTCTTCGTCCCCCAAAAACTCTTCTTCCGCATCTTCCGTTTCCTGAACCGGCGTGATCGGGATCTTTTCCGATTCGGCGACCAGATCCACGGGCTTGTTCGCCGCTTCGATCGTTTCCGCCGTTTTTTCCGCCGTCTCCTCGGAATCGGAAATGGTCGGCAACACATCTTTGGTCTCTTCGGGTTCTTCCTTTTTAACCCGCTCTTTGGGAATTTCGCCCGTTCCGTTGGTTTCCTTAGGCGGATCGTTCAGGCGGGTAAAAATCCCGGAAAGCTTTTCCCCGACGGTTTCCTTTTTCTCATCCGGTTCGTTGAGGACGACATCTCCGGCCGAGATGGTCGGCGTAATCGGAGCCTCCTCAGCGGGCTGTTCTTCGCGAAGGCGGCGGCGTTTCTCCATCCGCTCGATGGCCGATTTATTGCGGTTTTCGCGCCACTTCTTATAACCGGTGAAATATTCTTCGAAACGGATCTGGAAGTTCTGCCAGGCCAGTTCAAAATCGCTGAAAAAGGAGATGAAGGAGAGATTTGTGATCAGTAAGATCGAGGTTACCCAGACGGCCGCCAGCAAAATTCCGGTGCCGACCGTGCCAAGCAGTGAAGAGAATATCTGGGCGAAAAAGGTTCCGACGATCCCGCCGCGAAATCCGAAAAGATGCGCCAGACTGGTCAGCGAAAGGATAAACAGAACATACCCGACGATGCGGGCAACCGATATTTTCGTATCCTTCGTCCGAAAAAGACGCCAGGCCAGCAGGCCGAGCAAGGCGGGAAGAAAATGCGCCGTCAGACCGATCGCCTGAAACAGCAGGTCGGCGATGACCGAACCGGCGATGCCAACCCAGTTCTGGGTTTTTTGCGAAGTGGCGGTGTTGAAAGACCAGTCGTTGGGGTTATAGGTAATCAGACACAGAAAAACCAAAACGGCCAGAGCCAGCAGGATCACGGCCACGATCTCGTTCGCCCTTGAATAATTTCTTTCGTTCGCCTGGGTTTTGGTCGTCGTTCTTACTGCCATAACTTCTTTGGTTCAGTGAGCAGTAAGCGGTGAGCGGTGAGCAGTTTTTATTTATCTGTTATTCCCCCGACTGCTCATTGCTTACCGATTACTCAATTAACTTCTCACTTTGATTCTACAACCCGAAATCCAAAATCCGAAATCCAAAATCTAACGGCTTTTCTTGAGCAATAAAAATTCTTTGATGAAATCGTCGATATCGCCGTCCAGGACCGCCTCGACGTCCGAACGCTCGTATTTGGTCCGCGTGTCCTTGACCAGACGGTAAGGATGAAGAACATAGTTGCGGATCTGCGAACCGAACGATATGTCCTGTTTGTTGGCCTCGAGTTCGGCCGTTTCGGCCTGACGCTTTTCCAGTTCCAGTTCGTAGAGTTTCGAGCGCAGAACCTTCATCGCCACCTGCCGGTTCTGGATCTGCGAACGCTGGTTCTGACAGGTTACGACCAGACCGGTCGGCAGATGCGTGATGCGAACGGCCGAATCGGTCGTGTTAACGTGCTGGCCTCCGGCGCCGGTCGAACGATAGGTGTCGATCCGCAGATCCTTTTCGTTGATCTCAATCTCGATGTCCTCGTCGATTTCCGGCGAAACGAAAAGCGAGGTGAAAGAGGTCTCGCGGCTTCCGCCCGAATTAAAAGGCGATATCCGCACCAGACGGTGAACCCCCGCCTCCGAGGCCAGAAGCCCGTAGGCGTATTCACCCTCGACGCGAAAAGTCGCGCTTTTTAAGCCCGCCTCGCTTCCCGCCTGTTCGTCCAGAACCTCGACCTTGAAACCCTTGTTCTCGGCCCAGCGCAGATACATCCGGAGAAGCATTTCGGCCCAGTCCTGCGCGTCGGTTCCGCCGGCGCCCGATTGGATCGAACAGATGGCGTTGCTGGCATCGTTCGGCCCCGAAAGCAAAGCCTCGGTTTCGGCCTCCTCGACGTCCTTTTCCAGCGCCCCGATCAACTCCTTCAGTTCCCGCGCCGATTCCCGGTCCGATTCGGCGAATTCGATCAATACCTCGGCGTCCGATACGGCCCGTTCGAATTTTTCCTGACTCTCTAAAGCCCGTTCGATCCGGCTTCGCTCCTGCACCAGTTTTTGCGCCTTTTCCTGGTCGTTCCAGAAATCAGGCTCGGCGATCTGCTTTTCCAGACTCTCCAGCCTCGAGCGTTTGGCCGGAGCGTCAAAGAAACCTCCCGAGTTGCGTCACTTTCTCTCCCAACTCTTCGTATTTTGTCTGTAAATCAATTAATTCCATTTTATCGATGCGGCCCGATATGAAACCTCATGCCCGTCAATGAGCCGTCGAGGTAGCTTAAAGGGCGATACAAGTAGTATAAAAAAGTCTTGTCGGCCGGAAAGATGACATAAACCCGGCCGTCTTTTTCCCAAATTTCGGCATTGGCCTGCCGAATCCAAATATAACTCAAAAAATAAACCAGAAATAATGCCAATACCGTCAGAAGAAATTTTCGTTTCATTACCCGATCCGAGTCATTGCCCTTTCAAAAACTTGAAAGACAGCATTCAGGACATTTAACGGATGAAACCGATTGAAACGGATCATTTATTAAAAAATTTCGTAAAAATCCGTTTGATCCGTCCGAATCCGTGTCCAATTCTTTTACTCAATCCTTCTTTTCCAAAAACTCCAGCCCAATAATCCCAAACTGACAGCCACCGAAAGCCAGGCGAACCAGTCGCCGTACCTGACGTAAAAGGTTCTTCCGCCGTCGGATCGGCTGATCGTCCACACCCTGATGTCTTCCGAATAAGATTGCGAGGCTCCGGAAATCTCGCCGCGCCCGTCGATATAGGCCGTGATGCCGACGTTGGTGGTCCGCAAAAGCGGGCGATCGGTTTCCACCGCGCGGAAAACCGCGCTGGCCAGATGTTGACGCAGAACGCCCGTCGGGCCGAGATAACCGTCATTGGTCATCTCGATCAGAACGTCGGCTCCGTCCGCGACGAAACGGCGCGACAGGGTCGGAAAATGCGATTCGTAACAGATCAGGATTCCGGCTTGGGCGTCGCCGACCGGAAAGAGGTCGTATTCCTTGCCGAGTTCGAAACTGCCGATCAGAGTCGGCACGTAATCGGCGATCAGATCCGGCACCGGAGCGTATTCTCCGAACGGCACGAGATGGATCTTATCATATTGGCCGATCTTTTCGCCCCGCGGATCGACCAGCACGGCCGAGTTGAAGTAATTGCCCTTGGCCCGGTTCGGCTCGGCCGAATTGAACAGAACGAAGGCGTTGTGCCGGGAGGCGAAATCCCTGACGAACGCGCGGAACTCCGGGTCCTCTTCGTACATAAAATTCATCGGCGATTCGGGAAAGATGATCAGGAGAGGCTTGCTTTGATAATCGGGGCGCTCGGCCTTTAATCTCTTCAACCCCTCCTCGGCCAGACGCACATGGCGGGCTCTGAGTCCCATCCATTTTTGATAGTCCAGCCCGCTCATCGGAACATTGGCCTGAACGGCAACGACATTGGCCGAGATGTTTTTTTCCGTCTTATCCGCCGAAGACATAGAGGCCGTCGAATTCTGCGAACTTAAAATGACGGTAAAAATGACGATCAGAACGGCCGCCACGGGAATCAGACGGAAAGCCGGTTTTGTCTTCTGGGCGGGGAAGAAAACAAATGCGAAAAAGGCGTTGGTCAGGAGGATCAAAAATCCGACCAGATAAATTCCACCGTACTGCGCCGACTGGATCAAAAAAGGATGAAATGCCTGCGAGTAGGCTATTTCGTTCCAGTTGTTAAAGGCCAGATAATAGCGAGCGAATTCGACGGCGGTCCATAAAAACGGCGCGGCGAACACGGCGTAGCTTCCGAATCTCTTGAGCAGAAGAGAGAACAATCCGGCGAAGAGGCCGGGAAAAATCCCGACGATCGCCACGATGATGAAAAGCAGCAGATAGGCGACCGGCGAGGGAAGCCCCCCGTAGGTGATCATCGAAAAAGTCAGCCACCAACAGCTTCCGAAAAAAAAAGCGGTTCCGAAGATCCAACCCAGAACGGCCGATTTGAAAAAAGATCCTTTCTCCCGGTCGATCGCATAAAACAAAGGGACCAGAGCCGCCCAGGCCAAAAACCAGAGCTCGAAGTCGGGAAAAGCAAGTGTCAAAAAAATGACGCTCAGAAAAGTCAGAAACACATTGGCCGGTTTGGGCAATTTACCTTTGATCCGGGTAAAATTCATTTCCACAGTTTAACAAAAAACGCGACCGCCCGTGAGTTGAAAACGACAAGAAAGGCAAAATTCTTCCAAACTGGAGTAAAACCAACAATTTAGGTCAATCTGAAAGAATTTCAATCAATTTGAGAGGTCAAATTGCCCGAATTTGCAAAATGTGTCACCGAAAAAGTGACGGATTTTGTCAATCGGGGACAAAATCCATTCGGAGGTCTGTCAATTTGAGTTATTTCTCAGAAAACGGTCCAAGGGCATTACATCAAAATGAACGAATACCCAAAAATCAAGGAAAACGTTGAAAATACAGGGATTTAAAAGTAGGAGAGCCCGGTCTCTGTTGACCGGGCTCATATAGGAAAGACAACTGAAGGAACGCTCGGAAGGCTTGAAGCACAGTGGCAAACTATGCTCGGAGAAGAGTTGGCGGCGGGGTCTTAATGGTTATCATTAAGCTAGCCACTCTTAGGTATAGCACGTTGCGTGCCAAAAACTTCTTGTCAATTATCAATTATTTCTTTTTTTCGCTTCAAGCCCCGTAAATAAAGGCTTAAAAAAAATATTTCGCTTCAAATCGGAAGATTTCGGAGATTTTTTCAACCTCAAATCCGAAACTCCAAACAGAAAAAGTCACACTATTTGGAACATCGTTCAACCAGACGCTCTAAAGCGAGGGCTTCCTGATAATCCTCGTCAATCGCCAGAGCCGACGCGGCGTAGTTCTTGGCCTGCAAGCAATCGCCTTTTTCCAGATAGATCTTACCCAACGAAACATGAGCGTCGATCAGACGGTTGTCCCAAAACAGCGACGTTTTAAAAGAACTGACGGCCTGTTCCAGATCGCCCCGGCGCAGATGTATTTTGCCGAGCAAAAGATAGGCCTGCGCGCTCATCGGTTCGCCGACCAGAACTTTGCGCAAAACCGTCATCGCCTCGTCGTCGTTGCCGTCCTTGTAAAAGGTCTCGGCCTGCGCCAGCAAAGTGTCGGTTTCGCTCATCGTCGTCTGAACCGCAACGTTGCGCTGCTTGATCAGAACGACGCTGACGAAATCCCGGCGCGAGGGTTTCTCCACTCTCAGTCCGATGCCGTCGGTCTTTCCCCCTTTCCAATCGACCTCCAACTTGGCGTATTTGTTGTTGGCCGTCAGATAGCGGATCGCCTTTTCGTTGGCATCGGTCGAGCGAACCGTATCGCCCAGTTTTTCAAAAACCTTTGACAGCAAAAAATAAGCCTCGCCGTCGGTCTGTCTTTTTCCGACCAGATTCAAAAGTTCGGGAACCGCATCGCCGTAGCTTTCATTGAGAATGAGCGCCAGCCCGTAATTGAATCTGGTGTCCAACTCATCCGGAGACGATTCGGCCGCTTTTTTCAAAAATCCCAACCCTTCGGTCAAAAGGGCCGCCGCTTTGCGACCGTCTTTCTTTTCGTTGCGCGACGCCTCGACCGCGATCGCCCCCAGCGTGTTGTAAACGCTGGTCAATTTCAGATCGTCGGCCAGCGGGCGGAGGACGGCCAGCGCCTGCTCGTAATTTTTCTGCTGCCAGTGAATAAGCCCGGTATAAAACGCCGCCTCGGCGTATTGACTGCTCTCCTGCGGGATGCGCGAAAAATACTCGATGGCCTCGGCGTTCCGGTTCTGACTCAGATACAAATGCCCGAGTTCGAGCGCGGCGTCAGCGTAAACCGCACCTTCTTTCTCCTCGGCGTAGATCCGCAGAGCGTTTTTCCAGTAGATCTCGCGGGTCTGGGCGTTGGAACCCGACAGCAATCCTTTTATATAGGCTTCAAAAGCCCGGGCCGGAACCTTGTTGGCCGATTCAATGAACTGATTCTGCGAAAACGGCAGAGCCTTGTCGCGTTGATAAAGGATCTGATAGGCGACCTGGCCCTGAATGGTCTGCAGATTCTGGAGCGCATCGCTCAAATTAATATCCCGCGTGATCCGCCGGCCGTCCGGGAACTCCTCGCTAAGAAAGCGTCCCTCATTGACGCGGATGATCTTGGCGGTAACGCTCAAACTGGCGGCCACATCGCCGTCGGCCGGAATAATATTGTATTTTCCAAAGATCAAAAGCGTGGCGTTCGATTCCCGCGCCAGTTTCAAAGATGTCGCCAGACTCGGCAAAATCGTCAGCGGAACGTGCAGTCTTTGCTGGATGATCTTGCGCTCCTGGTTCGAAACCACGTTCAGGCTCGGCACTTTCAGCAGATCGGTCAGAGAGTCGGCGAAACTCTCTCCGACCCAGTTGAATTCCGACTTGTTTGAAGTATTCTCAAACGGCAGAACCATCACCGTATCAGAGTTTTTCTGCACAGTTTGGGCCTGAACGAAAACGCCGGCCAACATCATTAAAACGAGGCTATATAAAACTTTTCTCAGCATATTTCTTTCCAAATAAAAAAATTCGCTTGAAACACAAGCGAATCGGCTTTGCAAAATATGATGCAGTTTGTTTAAAAAAAGTGGTATCCGGTACGGGATTTGAACCCGTGTTGCCGCCGTGAAAGGGCGGTGTCCTAGACCCCTAGACGAACCGGACACAAAGACGGTGTTATGATGAACCTCTTTTGAAAAGAAGAAAAAAACAACTTATTCAAACAAAATCTAAGCTTCAAATAACATTTGCCAACGCAAAACGAACTGTTAAGATACCGCACGCTTTTTTTTTTGTCAACCGGAATCGAGAAAATTTTCCTAACTGGTCAGCGGTCGGTGGCCGGTGGTCGGAAATCAGTTGTGCCTGATAATTTGATTTCTGTTCCCAGCTCCCTGATCGCCGGCCACCGACCGCTGATCACCGACCGCTGACCGCCGACGATTTTCCCAACTTGTAACTGACGGAGCGTTTCTCTATCATTCATACACGAACAACTAAATTCTCCGGCAAACTAAAATCAATGAGCGAAAACAAACCCAAAAGAGTTTTTCTGATCGATACCATGTCGCATATTTTCCGGGCCTATTTCGCCCCGATGGGCCGCAAGGGGGGCGAACCTCTGCGGAACAGCAAAGGGCAGGTCACGCAGGCCGTTTTTGTCTTTACCAATATGCTCCGCAAACTCCTCGAAGACGAGCAACCGGATTACGTCGCGGCCGTTTTCGATACGCCCGAAAAGACCTTTCGCCACGACGCCTACGCCGATTACAAGGCCAATCGCGACGAGATGCCCGACGATCTGGCCTCGCAGATGCCGTATCTGGTCCGCGTCTGCGAGGCATTTAACATTCCGATTCTCAAGATGGAGGGCTACGAGGCCGACGACATCATCGGAACTCTGGCGCAGGAATGCGAGGCCAAGGGTTTGCAGGCCGTCATCGTTTCCAACGACAAGGACCTGTGTCAGTTGGTCCGCGATCCGCTGATCGTCTGCATGCGCCAGAATTCCCAGAACATCAAGCGCAAAGTGCCGGTTCCGCCGATTGAATGGTGCGATGAGGAATGGGTCGAGAACAAATTCGGTCTGCCGCCCGGAAGGATCATCGACCTGCTCGGTCTGATGGGCGATTCGATCGACAATATTCCGGGCGCTCCCGGCATCGGCGAAAAGGGCGCGCTGAAATTGATCCTCGAATTCGGTTCGGCCGAAGAGGCGATGAAAAACGCCGATCAGGTCAAACATAAAACCTACCGCGAATCTCTGCAGAATAATCAGGATCTGATCCGCCAGTCGCTCGAATTGGCGACCGTCCACAAAGAAGTCCCGGTCAAACTCGATCTCGACGCGCTCAAATACCAGGAACCGGACCGCGCCCTCGCCTACAAACTTTTCAGCGAACTCGAATTCAACACGCTGACCAAGGAATTCGCCGATTCGGCCCCGCTTTTCGCCGGACTCGATGACGGGCCTCCGAGCCCGAACGAGCGCCGCTATCACCTGACCCGAAACCGCGAGCAACTCGACAAACTGATCCGCCGTTTGTGGGAAACCGAGCATTGGAGTTTCGAGGTCGATGATTCCAATTCGGCCGCCAAATCCGGTTCGTTCGACAAACTGGAACCGGCCGGCGTGGCCATCGCCACGGCCGCCGGAGCCGCCCATTACGTCGATCTGGAAAATTTCGCCGAAGGCCGCGATGAGGCCGTCGGTCCCTTGCGCGACATTTTATCGAACGGTTTTCTGGAAAAATGCGCCCACGATTACAAACGCAATCTGGCCGTTCTGGAAAAGGGCGGGGTCGTGCCCGAAGCGGTCGCCGATGATGTGATGATCGCCGCCTATCTGATCGATTCTTCGCGCGGAAGATACGATCTTGAGATCCTCGCCCGGATCTATCTCAATCAGGAACCGGCGCCGGAGATCCCGGCCGGGTTTTCCGAATCGCAATACCGGACGATGGAACGCGCCGATATGGTCTTTCAACTGGCCCCGGTCCTTCGGCGGCGGATCGCCGAGGACGGTCTGGAGAAGATCTATTCGGAGATCGAACTTCCGATGATCCCGCTGCTTTACCGGATCGAGATGGCCGGAATGAAGGTCGATGCCGAGGCGTTGAAGGGTTTTTCGGATTTCATCTCGACCGAACTCGAAACCCTGAGCGGCAAGATCTACGAGATCGCCGGGCGCGAATTCAACATCAATTCGCCCAAACAGGTCGGGGAGGTGCTGACCGAACTCAACATCGAAACCCGGCACAAGACCCCGACCGGGCAGATCTCGACCAGCAAGGACGTCCTCAACGAACTGGCCGAAACCTACGAGATCGCCCAACTGGTGATCGATTACCGCGAACTCGACAAACTGAAATCGACCTATTCGGACGTTCTGCCGACGATGATCGCTTCGGACGGGCGGATCCACGGCACCTTGAATCAGGCCGTCGCCGCCACGGGACGTTTGAGTTCGACCGACCCAAACCTCCAGAACATCCCGATCCGCACCGAACTCGGCCAGCAGATCCGCCGCGCCTTCATTCCCGAAAAAGGGTGCAAACTGATCTCGGCCGATTATTCACAACTCGAACTGCGGATCCTCGCCCACATCACCCATGATGAGGTGATGCTCGAAGCCTATAAAAATAACGAGGACATCCACAACAAGACCGCCAGACTGGTTTTCGGAGCGGACACCGACGAAGAGTTAAAGGAAAAACGCCGTCTGGCCAAGATCGTCAATTTCGCCATCGCCTACGCGGTCGAAGCGTTCGGTCTGTCGCAAAGGGTCGGTCTTTCGCGCTCGGAGGCCAAAGAGGTGATCGAGAATTATTACGAGACCTACAAGGGCATCAAGAAATTCATGGACGAAACGCCGGAACTGGCCCGCGAACAGGGCTATGTCTCCTCGCTCTACGGCCGCCGCCGCTATCTGCCATCGATCAATGACCGCAATTACAACGTCCGTTCGCGCGCCGAACGCGAAGCGATCAACATGCCGATCCAGGGAACGGCCAGCGACATCGTCAAGATCGCCATGCTCAAAGTCGATGAGGCTTTGCGGAAAGCGGGTCTGAAAACTCAAATGATCATGCAGGTCCACGACGAACTCCTGCTCGAAGCCCCGGAAAACGAGGTCGAAAAAGCGATCGGGATCGTCAAAAATGCGATGGAAACGGCCGTCGAACTGGACGTTCCCCTAACGGTCGAGATCGGAGTCGGAGACAACTGGATGATGACGAAGTGAATTGTGATGGGTGATAGGATATGAACTACCCATCACCTATCACCCATCACCCATCACACTTATCAAGGCCGCTTCCCCTCATACCAAGCGGGTTTGAAATCCGAATTGACCAGCCAGCGGACGGGTTCGACCATCGAATTTATCGCCCGCGTCATAAAGTCGAAATCGATGGTCTCGATCTCGTCGCTCGCCTGATGATAATCCTTGTGCAAACCGAAACTCGAAACCGTGTGAGCGACGACGCCCTGCCGGGCCAATGTGTAATTGTCCGACCGGCGGAAAAAGTTTTGTTCGGGATGCGGATCCTGAACCAGTTTGGCCCCGTTTTTGGCCAGTTCCTCTCCCAGATTCGACAGTTCGAATCCCGTCAGCCAGAGTTCGTCCTTTCCGACTTTGGCGTCGGGGCGGCCGATCATCTCGAACTGCAGATTGGCGATCAATTTTTCTTTCGAGAAAGGAAGATTGTCGATGAAATAACGCGCCCCGAAACCGCCCGCCTCCTCGCTCCCGAAAAAGGCGAAATAGACCGTTCGTTTGGGCCTTTCCGCTCCGGCGGCCAGAGAGCGCGCCAGTTCCAGCACGGCGACGCACCCCGAAGCGTCGTCATCGGCCCCGTTAAAGATCTTGTCGACGCCCTCGCCCCGCACGCCGAGATGATCCATATGAGCCGACAGTAAGATGACCTCCGACGCCCGGCGCGGATCGCTTCCCGGAAGCATCCCGACCGCGTTCCAGGTGTGTCTGATCGCAGGTTCATCCAGTTTTCCGCCGATCTCGATTCGCGTTCCCTCGTCCGTCCGATCCAGAGTCTCGGCCGCCTCCTTGCTGATGATGACGAGAGCGCCTCTGGAATTTTCACCGGAGCCGGAAATCGTTGTAAAAGAGACTTTCCGGGCGGCCGCTCTCTCCCAGCCGGCCCGCCACTGCGGGGTTTCTTCGATGATAACGGCCGACGCGCCGCTCTCCATCAAACGCCCCAGATCCGACCGCGAAACCTCGCCTCCCTCTTTCGCCCGGAAAAAGACGACCGCGCCTTTTTCGATCTTTCCGTCGGGACCGATCCTCTGCAACGGGCCGGCCGTTTTTTCCGAAAACAAACGAAAGACGAGCATCTCTCTTCCGTGTTCAAAGCTGACGGCGGCGTCTCCGGAGTTAAAGGTCAGTTTGGGCAGTTCGGCAAAACTGTTCTCGACTATCTTAACCGTTTGAATGTAACTCTTTCCGCCCGAAGGAAGCGCATCGCCGGCCGGCTCGATGCCGAACTGTTCCATCTGAGAAGCAAGATATTGCCCGGCGATCAGTTCGAACTGCGTTCCGCTGCCGCGCCCCTGCAACGCATCGCTCGCCAGAAAATCCATGTGCGAGCGAACGTTCCTTTTTTCCACCGGCAAAGCCCGCCGGCCGTCGGTTTGAACGGCCACGGAATTGACGCCGCCGCCCGCCTGACCGCCCTTTTGCGCCCGCACAAGAACGGGCTCGGACAAACCGAGAACGAGAAAAAACACGATCGTCCATTTAAGTTGATTTGATTTCATGATCATTTTATTAACCAACTTTACGCCAATTCGGGAAAATTCACCACCGCCACTCAGATGAAGATTTTTTCATTGTTTTTTTAATCCGTGATAGGTGATAGGTGATGGGTGATGGGATTTTTCTTTCCCATCACCTATCACCCATCACAAAAAACATCACCTGACCTCAAACCTCAGCGGCGCCACCAGCGCCTGTGCTTCCGGGTTGTAATAATCGTAAACCACCGAGGCCGGCGTCTGGGCTTTGATGCCGTAGCGCGGGCGGAATTTGAAATTGAAACTCGTGCCTCCGGCTTTTGACCACATATAGACGATGATCCTATCCGGCAGAATGTCGTAACGGCTCAGGCTCCAGTCGCTCTTCAACGCCTCTTCCAGCGATTCGCGGCTGACGTCAGCGCCGGGCGGCGTGCCGATCTCGGCCAGAAGCATTCCGTAACCGCGAAAACCGACTCTTTCGGCTTTGACCCGGCAAGAAACCTCCTGCATGATCTCGGCCGTCTGCCGATCGCAACTGTAATCGAGCTCCAATTGCCGCGATTGGTTGGTGTTTTTCGACAGTTCGCCCGGATCGACGTCCGGCCATTTGATGTAATGATCGGCCAGTGTCTGAACCATAATGGGTGAGGATGAGGATGTTTTGATCTCCAGCCGATTCCCGGCCGGAGTCAGTTTGCCCGACAGATCGACCGTCAGGGGTGCGATCTGATCCGGCCCGACCGTTTCGGTTTGCAAGGTTTCCCCGTTCAGAAGAACGGTCAATCGACCGTCCTCCTTTTGGGCCGAACGCGCCGGGCCGGAAAGTGAAGCCAGAAATGCATCCAGAACGTTGACGGTCGTCTGGGTCGAATACCAGACGCCGTAGCGGTCTTTGTTGTTCAACAAAAAGAGCGTCCCCTTCGAGATCAGTTCGTCAAATTTATTTTCGATCTCACCATCTCCGGCATTTTCGCCTTTTGCCTTTTGCCTTTTGCCTTCGATTAAAGCCTGCACGACGAGCGCCGTCGTCTCAACTCTTCCGGCAGTTCCCCAGCCGTAAAAAGGCGTGTTGGTCTCGAGTTTCCAGTACGAGGCATTGCCCTCGGGGATGGCCATCGCCGCCAGCCTCCGGGCCGTCGCCTGACCGTCTTCGGCGTTTCCCGCGTCAAAAGACGCCAGCGCGAACAGGGCCAGCGCGTAAGGCTCGTCGATCTCGCCGTTGCGCGCTTTGAGATAGGCGAGAGCCTTTTGCAGGGCTTTTTCCGAATCGGGCGACGCGCCGTTTTCCGCCTTTTGCAGGGCCAGAATCCGCGCCACATACGAGGTGAAGAGTTTGGTCCGGTTGGAATCGGCGCTCGATTCCCAGTAATACCTCTTGGTCCAGGTGCCGTCCGCCTTTTGTTGTGAAAGGAGCCAGTTTTGCGCCCTTTCGATGACCTTTTGATCGACATCGACAAAAGTTCGGGCGTCCTGCAAAAACCTGATCGCATAGGCCGTCAGAGCGACGTCCGATTCGTCGCGGCCGCCCCAGTAGGAAAAACCGCCCGATGCGACCTGATAGCCGAGCAGCCTTTCATAGCCTTTTTGCAGATATGTTTGGGCTTTTTGTTTCAAGCCGTCTGATGCTGCGTTTGGCTTTTTGTCGCTTGATTTTGGGTTATCGGCCTTTGCCTTTAACCCATCCGCTACCGCGGACGGTTCCGATTTGAATTTGAGGATCATCAGGTTCGGATAGGTCGAGGAGATGGTTTGTTCGCCGCAACCGTAGGGGCGACGAAGGAGTCCCTCGACCGATTCCGAGACGTGCGAGAACAAATTCGGGTAAATCTTGACCTCGCCTCTCGGCGTGTTTTTGATCGCGTTGGCCGGAAAATCGAGAGCGAAAACCTGCGCTCCGGCAAACAGACGCGACTCTGTCCGGATTATCTCGCGGCCGTCGGGCCGAACCGTGACCGGTTTTTCGATGGCGTCCGATTCCCTCTCGGCGACGGCCGTCACTCTCTGTTTGCCGTCTTTGACGAAAGCGTCGGCCCGGAAACCGAAAACCGCGTTCTCCGATGAGCCCGAGGGAACCTCGATCTTTCGCCGGTCGGCGTCGAGGAACGAAAACCAGTCGCTTTTGGCCATCGAAACGTCAACGCTCTGTTTCGTTTCGGTGTAGTTGCGGATCTGAGTCGGCAGATGGATCTCGTCGCCTTCGGTCAGAAATTTGGGCGGGTCGAGATCGACGAAAAAGGTCTGAAAAGCCTGAAACTCCCTCTCGGCGACGCCGACCTTGCCGTTTTTGGTCGAAGCCACGGTGTAGAGTTTCCAGGTCGTGATGTTGTCGGCGAGGCGGAATTTCATCTCGGCCCGGCCCCGCTTGTCGGTAACGAGTTCCGGGTTCCAGACCAGCGTTTCGGGAAAATACTCGCGCAGACGGGGCGTCGAATTCTCCTGTTTGTCGGTGACCTCGATCCCGTCTTTTGCCCCCGGTTTCAACTGAAGCAGAGCGCTGAAATTCGTCCCTTTCGGCAATTCGGCGATCGCCTGTTTGGAAATATTGGTATCGATCTTCGTGTCCGAAACATCAACCGAGGTTTGAATCGATGACGATTCCGTCGAAACCGTAACGACTTCGTCAATGGCCCCGACCTCAAGCGTCGCTTTGATCTCGACCAGATTTTGCGAGCGAACCTGTACCCCCGAATAAACCGACGATTTGAAACCGGCCGCGTCGATCCTGATCGAATAGGTTCCCGACGGGACGTTCTCGATCAAAAAGACGCCCTCATCGTTGGTTTTGGCCGAATAGGTTTTCGCGCTGTCGCTTTCATTGGTGGCCGTGGCGACGGCTCCGGGAATGACCGCGCCGACCGAATCGAGGACGGTTCCGCGGATCGCCCCGTCGGAACCGGTGTAACTGATCGTCTTAACGTTGGCCTTCTCGTATTTGGTGTCTTTTGACCTTTCGCTGACGACGCCGGAAAACGAAGCCAGATCGAAATCATCCGAAGAGGCATACTGGCCGACCATCAGATTTCCGCCCTTACTGCGGATCGTGAAAACTGCCAGTTCCTCGGTTACCGGAGTGATCTTCTGCTTGCCGTTCTCAACCGTCGTTTTGTCGGAATAACGGATCTCGGAACGCCGGCGGATGTAAACCGGTTCGCCGTAACCGTCTCTGATCTCGGCCGGGTCAAGGCCGTTTTCTTTGAGGAGTTTGAGGAATCCTTGCAAATCTTCCGGAAATTCTCTCCGGCCGGAATTGACCGTCCGGCTGAGGATCTCCTTGATCTGCGATTCTGTTCGGGCGAAATAATCGATCCGGTTCTGCCAGACCTCGAAATCATCCGAACTGTAACTATATTGTTCAAAACGACCGTTCGGTCCCGCACTGCGGAAAACCACCCCGTAAAACCTTCCCAGAACACCGAATTCGATCCGGTACGGACGGCCCCAGCGATCCCTCAATTGATCGAGATCAAAATCATCCTTGGCCAGCTGAGCCCGCAAGGTGTCCGGATCGCGAATGTAACCGCCGGTCTCTTTGTGATAATTCTCGACCGCCCGGTCGATCTTCTGTCCGACCGGTTTGAAATAGGCAAACCTGAGGTTGGCCGTTTCCAGATCGTCCGGTGTATCGAAGCGTTTGTCGGCCCCGGCGGTCCGGAATTTGACGACATCCCGGGTCCGGTTGATCTCAAAAGAAACCTTGTAATCTTGCCCCCACGGATCTTTGACGGAGTCGAAATCGATCCCGCCGTCGCTCAGAATGCGGCGCAGTGAACCGTCATCGGTCGGATGGGCGAAATCCTCGTCAAAACGTTTGTTGAGCGCGTTTTCGATCGGCGAGAACTGTTTTTTGAAATAGTCGGCGTACAGGCTGTTGGCGCCGGTCCGGTCAAAAAGGCTCCGGTAAAACTTCGGGTAATAATAATTGTCGGCCAGCATCACCTCGGCCGCCAGCTGCATTTCGTCCGGGATCGGCTTCGACAGATCCAGTTCGTTGAGGTCCTTGAGAGTGATTCCGCCGAAGGATTTCGAGTAGCCGAGGAGGCGGAAAAACCGGCTGAAATACGAACCGAATTCGGCGTCTGTCCGGGCGCGTTCCTCGACCGCCTTGTCGAAAACGACCACGCCGAGCGCGCTTTCGACCGCTTTGCCCCGACCGTCCTGAACCGAAAAATCGACCTTCGCCTCTTCGTTCGGCTGATAGACCGCCTCGGAAAACCGGGCATCGAGTTTGAGGTTTTGCTGTTCGGGATAGATCACCCCGCGCGCGTCTCTCGGGAACTCGTCGTAATAGTAATACCGGTCCCTGAAATCGGTCGGATCGGTGTAGGCGGCGATCGTCAAATCGCCTTTGAACCGAGGATCGTAAGGGATCTTCAGATCGGCCCGGCCTCCCTTCAAACCGACCAGACGCGATTCGATGACCGAGTGATTGCGGACGACATCGACGTAAACGAGCGCGTCTTTTTTGCTCGAAAGGAGTTTGACATTGATGCTTTCGCCGGGTTTGAGGATGGTCTTTTCGGTCTCGATCCGGATCGCCTGATTGTCGTAAAAATAAAGGGTTTCGTCAAAAGTTCCGGTTCGTCCCTCCTGATCGCGGGCTTTGATCTCGACGTAAAGACCGCCATTGAGAGAGTCGAATTTGGGCCGGAAAAACTCCGCCTTGCCCGCGCCGAGCGAATTGGTCCTGAAGGTTTTGAGAGTCTCAAACGTCTGGGAATAGTTATCATCCTCCCTTCCCCTGACCTCGACATCGCAAACCGCCGGGGTTCCGTCAGGGTAAAAAGTGGAGATGTAAGCCGTAACCGGAAGATCGGCGTGCAGGTTGCTGCGGTTTCTGACCAGATATATATGGATCGGCTCTTTGGAGATGCGGATGTCGAAACGGCGCTGTTCGGTCCGGTTGGTGGTCAGATCGGTAAAATAGGCGACGAAGTTGAGATCCGCAAACCGCCGCCAACGGCTGTTTTTCAGATCGTACTGATCATCATTGAGATCGACTTTGGCGACGAATTTACCCTCTTCATCGACCGCGCCTTCGATCGTCTGTTTTTCCTCAACATCGTATTTTTGCTCCCGCCAGTTCCAGCGTCTGGAGGTCTCCTGAACGACGCGGACCTTTCCCTTTAAGACGGGCTGACCGAACAGATAATCGGCCTTGACCGTCACTTCGGCGATGTCGTCTCCGGGCAGATAAAAGGTCTTGTCGGGTTTCGGATTGACCGTGAAATTGGGCAGATCATAACGCGTCACCTTAAAATCCTGCCGGCCCAGTTCGTCGCTCTCTTCGCTTTCGATCTCGACATGATATGTGCCGAGTTTGGCGCCTTCGGGGATCGGCCATTCGACCGAAGCGATGCCGAAGTCCGAGGTCTTGGCCTTTTCGCGGAAAACCACCGTTCCCTCTTCGTCCTTGACCGTAAACCGGAGTTCGCTTCCGGCGACGACCGTATTGTTCGAATCGAAATAAAGGCCGCGGATCTTGAAGGATTGGCCGGGCTGATAGATCGGTTTGTCGGTCGTCAGGAAAACCGAACCGTCGTTCTCGAATTCTTCTATTTCCTCGCTGATCTGGCGGACGATCCCGTTTTTCGTGCCGGTTATATTGAGGTCGCCGTCGTAGCTGAATTTGAGGCCGGACGGGATCTTGAACTCGAGCAGGGCGAAACCGTCCCGGTCGGTCGTATTTTTCGAGCGGAGGGTCAGTTCGTCCTCGTCATCTTCGGTGTCGAGTTCCAGTTCGAACGCGCCGTCGATCCGGACACCTTCAACCGGCCGGTCGCTCCCCGGATCGACCGCGCGGATGCGAACCCGGAAATTTTGTCCGGCGTTAAAACGCTCGGCCGCCGCCATCCGCAGTTCGAAGGCGTCCTTTAAGATCTCCGACAAGGAGACGATCCCGGCAGACCGGACGCTTCCCTTTTCGTCCGTCAAAGCGTAGCGCAGACGAAACCAGACGAGTTGCTCCTGATTTTCCTTGAGAAAACCGCTTTCGAGGGGTAAGGCGATGCGGTAAGGATTTTTGCCGTCTTTCACGCGGACGGACTCCGCTCCTTGCGACCGGATGCGGTTTTCGATGTCGAGCAGTTCAATTTTGATTCTGCCTTTGAATTCTCCGGCCGGATTCTCGATGACGATCGAAACATCGGCCGAGCCTTTCTGAAAAATGAGACTCGATTCCGATTCTTTGACGGACTGCGCCCTGGCCGAAAAAAAGCACACTAAGCACAAGACGATCAGCAAACAAGTTCTTGAACGCACTTTTTTAACCTCAGTTTTTAATTTGACTTTTCAGAGTTTCGTGAAACTTTTCCGCTGTGATGCGATGAGTTTTCCAAAGGGTTGCACCGGGGGCATTTTAGATTTTAGATTTCGGATTTTGGATTGAGGCTCGGTAAATCCAAAATCCGAAATCTAAAATCTAAAATCATTTGTCACAAACCGTCTTCCGGCGGTGTTTACATTTTCAAACGGCGCGATTTATCAAAAATATCAAACAATAAAATTTGGAGGAGTTTAGTTTTATGATTTCAGGTAAACGAAATTTATTTATTTACAGTCTGCTTTTGACGGTCATCTGTTTGTCCGGCTTGGCGGTTTCGGCTCAGGAAAAATCGAAAACTTATGAATTTTGTTCGCACAACAACTGGTCTAACGGAGATAAGGTCTCATACAGCGAAAAACGCGAGATGACCATCGCGGCGACCGGTTCGCTGTCGGTCGACGGCCGGCAGAACGGCGGCATCAAGGTCGTCGGCGAAAACCGTTCGGACATTCTAATTCAGGCCTGCGTTCAAACCTGGGGCAAGTCCGAGGCCGAAGCCCAGTCGATCGCCAAGGCCATTCGGATCGAAGCCGGTTCGGTCGTCCGCGCCGAAAACCTTTCCGAAGATATGAACGGTTCGGTCTCGTATCACATCTTCGTTCCCCGCGCGACCAACCTTAACCTGAAGGCTCATAACGGCGGGATCTCGATCAGTTCGGTTCAGGGAACCCTCGATTTCGAGACGACCAACGGCGGGATCAAACTCGAAGATGTCGGCGGCAACGTCCGGGGCCGGACCGCCAACGGCGGCGTCAAGGTGGATCTGACGGGCACGAGTTGGATCGGCACCGGATTGGACGTCGAAACGACCAACGGCGGAGTCAAACTCTCACTTCCGTCGAACTACTCGGCCAACGTCGAAACCGGCACGGTCAACGGCGGATTCAAGAGCGATTTCGCCGAATTGAATCCTCCGAAAGACGAAAAAGACCGCTGGAGTCGCCCGAAACGGGTCAACGCCAGCCTCAACGGCGGGGGCGCCCCGATCCGCGTCATCACCACCAACGGCGGAGTCAAGGTTAGTCAATTTTAGATTTTAGATTTTGGATTTTGGATTGATTTGGGATTTTGGATTTTTCTTAATCCAAAATCCCAAATCCGAAATCTAAAACGGTCACAGGTTTTTCAATAAAAAATCGGTGATCATATTGTACATATGATAGACCTGCGGCGGGTAGCCGACGCCGTGGCGTTGGGTCGGATAGATCATCAGATCGAACTGTTTTCCGGCCTTTTGCAGTTCGTAGACGAGCCGGGTCGTGTTCTGCATATGGACGTTGTTGTCCATCGCGCCGTGGATCAGGAGCAGTTTTCCGTGGAGGTCTTTGGCTTTTGAGGCCAGATCCGTCTTGGCGTAACCATCGGGATTGTTCTGCGGCGTGAGCATATATCTTTCGGTGTAGATCGAATCGTAGAGCCGGTAATCCGACACCGTTCCGCCGGCCACGCCGACCTTGAACAGATCGCCGTGCGTCAGGGCGAAATTGGTCATATAACCGCCGTAACTCCAGCCCCAGATGCCGATCCGATCCCCGTCAACATAAGGCAGGGTCTTCAAAAATTTAACCCCGTCCGCCAGATCCAGATATTCCGTCACGCCCAACTGTTTGTAGGCCGTCCAGGTTTCTTTTTCGCCCTTGCCGCTGGCCGAGCGCGGATCGAGGACCCAGATGATGTAACCTTTCTGGGCCATCATCTGATGCCACATATAGCCGGAGCCGCCCCACGAGTTGCGAACCTGCGGAGCGTGCGGCCCGCCGTAAACGTGCGAGAGAACCGGGTATTTTTTCGACGGATCGAAATCTGGCGGCTTGATCATGATCGCCTCCATCTCGAAACCGTCGCGGTTCTTGACCTTGAGAAATTCCGGCTTGCCCAGTTGGTACTCGGACAAAACATCGACCTTGTTCTCGTTGATGACCTTTTCCAAAGTGCCGTCGGCCTTGTGCAGGGTCGTCTGCCAGGGCGTGTTGATGTCGCTCCAGGTGGCGACGAAATATGTAAAGGCCGGACTGTTGAAACTGGCCGAATATGAGCCTTCTTTTTGGGTCAGACGAGTGAGCCCCGTCCCGTCGAGTTTGATCCGGTAGATCTGCGGCGCGATCGGGCTGTGTTCGGTCGCCGAGAAATAGGCGAAGCCGTTTTTCTGATCGACCCCGTAAAACGAGCCGACCTCCCAGTCGCCTTTCGTAACCTGACGGATCAACTTGCCGTCCGCGCCGTAATGATAAAGATGTTGCCAACCGTCGCGCGGACTTTCCCAGATAAAAGAACCGTCCCTCAGCCAGGTCGGACTGCCCGGCGAAGCGACCCAGGCTTTGGTCGTCTCCCGAAAGAGAGTCGTCGTCCTGAGATCCGCCCGGTCGGTGGCGTTCAGATCGAGATAGGTCTGCTCGCGGTTCTGTCCCTGCCAGATCACCCGGCGGCTGTCCGGCGACCAATCGACGTTCGAGATCAGAAAATCATCCGGTTTGTATTTGGAGGTATCGACGGTTTTGACCGCCCCCGAACCGGCGTCGGCGACGTGGAGTGTGACCAGCGGGTTCGGGTCGCCGGCCTGCGGATAACCGACGTCCTCGACCACCTGATCGATGACCGTGTCGTCGGCGATGACGAACATCGGGACGGCCGCATCGTCGAGTCTGAGGAAGGCGATCGTCCGGGAATCGGGCGACCACCAGTAACCGCGGTTCTGTCCGCGCCCGTAGAGCTCCTCTTCGTAAACCCAGGCCAGATAGCCGTTCAAGATATGCTTGTCGCCGTCCTCGGTGATCCGCGTCTCCCGCGCCGAGGCGACATCAACCACATACAGATCGTTGCCCCGGACGAAACTGACCTTTTTCCCGTCGGGCGAAAAATCCGCCTCCAGTTCGTCCCCGTCGGCGTCGGTTATCCGTTTTACCGACCCGGTCGGAATATCGTAAACCCAGAGGTCGCCCTTATGCCGGATCAGGATCTCGGTGTCTGCCTCGTTCATTTGCAGGTTCGACGATTGGGCGATCCGACTGGCGTCGTCGAGGCTGAACCCCTCGGTCTGCGTCAAAACCCCGGCCATCTTTTTGTTGTCGAAAAGCGGCACGCTCTCCCCGTTGATGGCATTGACCTTGACCATCATTCCCCCCTCGTATTTAACAAAAGAAGTCCCGTCCTTCGACCAGCGCAAACCGAATGTCGGCCGCCCGCTGAAAGCGACCCGCCTGCCCGGATTGGCGTTGTAAATATCTTCAACCGTCAAAAGTTTATCCTGCGCCTGCACAGCCAAAGCCAAAACAAAGACGGCCATCAAAAGCCATTTTATTTTTTTCATTTTTTCTACTCTCTTTTCTCGAAATTTTTGGAAAGTTTTTATTTTTACGAAGAATAACCGAAATTGTTTTGAAATTCACCGGCTTCGGTTTTCTTTCGACTTCTCAAGATCGGCCGGAGGCGGGCGCTGGAAGGCGGAAAAGTGAAAAAGTTTAAAGGTGAAAAAGTTTAAAGGTGAAAAGGTGAATTGGAATTGCTTGACCAATTTTGCAACCGAAGCCGGAGAAAAACTTTTTCACCCTTTCACTTTCTAAACTTTTTCACTTTAATCCGAAATCTACCTGTTTGGAATCGGAACATCGCCGTTTTGCCCGAATCGGCCCCAGTAAAACGAGTTGTCATTTCTCAGAACAAACCAGGTTCCGTTTCTGAAAACGGCTTGCTCATATCGGCCGTCGCCGTTGTAATCCGCCGCCACGGGAACGTCCGTAGCGGTTCCGAATTGTCTGGCGGCAAAATCTCCGTCGCTTGATTTCAGCCAGTACCAGACTCCGTCTGACGGCCGATAAAGAGCCGTGTCAATTCTGCCGTCGCCGTCAAAATCCGCCTTTTGAGGCCGGTCCCCCTCCGTTCCGAACTGCAATATCTCGATCTGTCCGTCGGAACTTCTGAGCCGATACCAGATTCCTTTTCGATAAACCGTCAGATCGGCTTTGCCGTCCGCGTCATAATCCGCCGCAACCGGTTCATCGGTGGAAATTCCGAATCTTATTGATTGATAACCGCCGTTCTCGCTCAACAATCGATGCCAGACTCCGGTCGCAGGACGGTAAACCGCCGGATCCGCTTTGCCGTCGCCGTCAAAGTCGGCCGGAACCGGAACATCTTCCAAAGTTCCGAAATGAATGGCGTGAAAACCCCCATCGGTTGAATTGAGCCGGTACCAATTGCCGTCGGCCGGACGATAAACCGCAATATCCGTGCGAGCATCGCCGTCGTAGTCGGCGGCAACCGGAATGTCGCCCTCCAGACCGAATCTTTCCGTTCTGACCGAATTATCCTGCGAATTCAGGATGTACCAGATCCCGTTTTCGGGACGAAACACCGTAAAGTCGGTTTTTCCGTCGCCGTCAAAATCATCGACCGGGCGCGGGCTGTTCGGAGTCGCCTCAAAATCCAGATTCAGATTGTCCTCGAAATGATTTATTTCGTAGATTTGGGGAGCAAAATCGTAGCCCTCTTTTTCGGCGAAGATCAGGTAAAAAGCCCCGGTCGTAACGCCTTCGAATTCATAATTGCCAAAGGCGTCGGTGGTCGTGACCGAAACATCCCCCAAACCGGTTCCGATCAGGGTCAGGCGGGTATTGGGAAGACCGATATTGCCGACCGCAGATGAGACTTTGCCGCCCAGATCGGCCGGCGCGGCGGTCGGTCCTCCGGTCGTCGGCAGACCGACAAATGTCAAATTTTGACTGGTCGCCAGGGCCGGAAACTGAAAGGCCGGGGGATTAAATTGATAAAGCGGAAGCGTGGCGGAAACGGCAAAGTTCCCGGCGGCCGTGTCGGAAAAGCCGTAGAAACCGTCGGCGTCGCTGAAGACAAAACCCGAACTCGCCCCGCTCAGCGCGACGGCGACATTGGCCAACGGGTTTCCGTCGTAATCAACCGTTCTGCCGGCTATCGAAAAATCGCCCAATTTGCTGACGAAAGACTCGCCCCCCGAATCGGGAAACCTCTGTATGACATCGGGAGTCGTCGGATAATTCAACCCGCTGAATGTTTCGCCCGTGATAAAAATGTTGCCGGATGAGTCTATGTCCAGAGCGTAGGCCAGATCGCTCGAGTTTCCGCCGAGAAAGGTCGAATAGAGCAAGAACGCGCCGCTTTGATTGAGTTTCGTTACAAAAACATCCGACGAACCGTTATGCGTAGCATCAAAAGCGTTGGCCGTTACCGGATAATCGATCGCGGAACTGTCATTCGTAAAACCCGTAATAAAGGCATTTCCCAGCGCATCAACCTTTATGTCGTAACCTCTTTCCAGATCATTTCCGCCCACAAAAGTCGAGTAAAGCAGATTTTCTCCCCTGGTATCGACTTTTGTAACGAACGCATCGGCTATGCCGTTATGAGTCGTGTCAAAAGCCCCGGAAGTGGTCGGATAATCGGTGGTTCCGTCATTTGTGTAACCAGTTATGTATGCGTTGTTCCCCGAATCAACGGCGATTGCCAATCCGATATCGTCAAGGCTCCCGCCGATCAAGGTCGAGTAAAGCAGACCCGATCCGCCGGCATTGAATCTCGTTACAAAAACATCATTCAACCCGTTCGGAACGGTGTCAAAAGCCGTCGGTGTGGTCGGAAAAGGAGTTATCGAATTGTCGGTCGAGCCGGTGATGAAAGCATTGCCCGATGCGTCGATCGCCACGCCGTTTGCGAAATCCGTTCCGCCGCCGCCGATAAAGGTCGAATAAACGAGAGATGCGCCGTCGGGGCTTAATTTCGTCAAAACGGCATCGAAACTGCCGGCCAGCGAAGTATCGTAAGCGCCCGAGGTCGTCGGAAAATTACCCGAGGCCGAACTTCCGGCAATATAAGCGTTTCCGTTTGTGTCAACGGCAATCTCTTCGGCAAAGTCATTGCTGGTTCCGCCGACAAAAGTCGAATAAACGAGGGCGGAACCCGACATATCCAGTTTTGTAACGAACACGTCATAATTTCCGTTGTGCGTTACATCAAAAGCGCCGACGGTGGTCGGATAATCCGTGGTTGAATCGAACGTCCGACCGGTCACAAACGCGTTGCCCGTATCGTCAACGGCGATGCCGAAACCCCTTTCATCCGAAGCGCCTCCGATGAAAGTCGAATAAACGAGTTCCGTCCCGCCGGCGTTGAGCTTTGTGACGAAAACGTCTTCGCCCCCGTTCCGAGAAGTGTCGAAGGTTCCCGGAGTAGTCGGAAACGAAGGACTGTCGGTATAACCCGTCACATAAACATTTCCCGCCCGGTCAACCGCTATGTCATCACCTTCTTCCACGGAACTTCCGCCCAAAAAAGTAGAAAAAGCGAGAGCGGTCAAATTAACTGACGGGTCGATCGTCAAAGTTTTGGTCCGATCGTAAATTCCTATTTCAAACCCGATTTTGTTTTCGGATCTAACGATAAAACGGCTTTCCACCTCTCGTCTTAAGCCCTCCGAATTTTCCTGAAATGTAAAGGGCTTCTCCTGCTTAATCGTGCCGAATTCGGTTTCGATCAAAAGGTCGCCGTTCTCATTGATCGAAATGGCTTTGGCGCCTTCGATCCTCCATTCGATTTGATTCGGGTCCGCGTTCGGCTCGACGATAAAATCATATTGGATCGAACCGTTTTCCCTTCCTTTCCAAACCGTATCAATTCCCTGATAAACATCTTCCATCCGAACTTGTTTGAAATTCGGAATGTCGGTTCGCCAATCGGACTTTTCCCCTTTGAAATAATTCGTCTTGTGCGGCAGTTTTTCCGAACCGGCCGAGATCACGTTTTCGCCGGCACCGGCGAGTTTCATAAAAACGGCAATGGCCTTTTCTTCTCCGGGCTTTGTCCTTTGTTTGCCGCCGAGAAAATCGTCCTCGCTTTTTCGGCTTCGCGCTTTCTCGCCTTCTTCCAAAACAAACACCGCTTCATTTGCAGTAAGAAAAAGCGAATACCCGGCGGTTCCGCGAGCGAAATATTTCACCCGTTTATCAAATTGACCGTCATTTCGTTCAAAACAGACCGGAACTTTGCCGATTGATTCGTTCGATTCGGGCAGGACAAAAGCCCCTTTCAATTTTTCGGTCTTCTTTGAGTTTTCAGATAAAACATGAGTCGGCGAGACTAGATAAAAAAAGGCGCAAAATAAAACCGATAAGGTTAACAGCGAATAAATAAGACTGAGTTTCCTATTCATAAATATTCCTCCTACACATTCCTCCTGGTAATCGAACTCAAGATCTGAATTTTTGAAGCGGATCAATTCCTTACTTTTGATGGATTTAAGGAAGTCTTCCTTCATCCGTTACCGCCCAACCAATGATCGTTTAACTATTTTCTTTTTTGACCTTCTCCTAAAGATTTCCATCGCCGGATCTCCTTCATGTAATTTCTAAAAAAAAGCAAACGCCCGATTCGGTCACGAACAAATAAACGTCTTCCGATTCGGAAACCGGCTGAGCGAAAGCGATTTTCGTGATCGGCAACTCGGAAATCGGTCGCTGACAATTTTCGCAGAAGACCTTCGGCGGCGTTTGGCGGAATTGAACAACCATCCTTTCAAAAGTTTCAAACGTGATCGTCGTGCGTTTTGTCGTTTTCATACGATCAAATATTTTTTTCCTACGTCAAAAATCCGCTAAAATTTAAGGCGAACGCAAAATCGTTTCGCCCTGTTTTTTTCTTCAACGCAGAGAAGAATCGTCGAAAGGCTCCCAAAAAGTCTTAAAAACCGAGGTTAAAACTTCTAAAATCTTCTAAAAACGAAAATGGAGAAACCCCGGACGGATCAAAGCGGAGTTTTAAAATAACGCCCCGTATTGATCGGTCTCATCCGTCCGATCCGCGTTCTGAACTCTTTGTTTTTTTGGTTTTAAAACGGCTTTTCAGGAATGATCTTGATTTGAAATGTCGCAAACCCGGCCCAACGTTCAAGCCTCAACCGGCCAAGGCCCGAACCGAAATCCGAAATCCGAAATCGCTACGCTTTGGGGTGCGCCTGATCGTACACCTCGATCAGTTTTTCCATCGAAACCTGCGTGTAGATCTGCGTCGTCGAAAGGCGGGCGTGGCCGAGGAGTTCCTGTATCTCGCGCAGGTCCATTCCCTGATCGAGCATATGGGTGGCGAATGAATGTCTCAGGCTGTGCGGCGAGATGTCCGGGATGTCCGGGCATTGTTTGATGTATTTATCGACCATTCGGCCGACCGAGCGGGTGGTGATCCGGGTGCCCTGATAATTGAGAAAAACGGCCTGTTCGTCGCGCTCGGCCGCCGGGCAGTTGTTGAGGAAATCGGGGCGCGTCTCGTTTAAGTAATACATCAGCGATTGGAGGGCCGGTTCGCCGAAAAACAGGATCCGTTGCTTTTTGCGTTTGCCGGTCACGCGAACCAGCTTTTCGCGAAAATCTATGTCTTTGAGGTTGAGGTTGACCAGTTCGCCGACCCTCATTCCGGTGGCGTAGAGAAATTCCAGAATGGCCCGGTCGCGCCGGCCGAGATCGGTTTCCAGATCGGGCGTTTCGATAAAGCGGACGGCGTCCTCGATCGACAGATGATTGGGCAGTTTGCGCTGGATCTTCGGCGTGGCGACCAGTTTGGCGGGATTGGTTTCGAGGACGCCCTCGCGGACCAGAAATTGAAAAAACGTCCTCAGCGAGGCGAGTTTGCGGGCGATCGAGGTTTTCCGTTTGTTCTCCGAGTGAAGTTCGGCCATCCATTCGCGGATGGTCAGATGATCGATGTCCTTGACGGCGATCCCCTCGCGAGAGCCGTCCGGACGCGGCCGGGAGATGTGATCGTGAAACTGTTCCAGATCGCTCAGATAATTGCGCAAAGTGTGGCGGCTGACGTTGCGTTCGTAGCGGAGATGTTCGAAAAACTGCTGTAAGTATTCTTCAAGCATATTTCGGTTATTGTAAATGGTTAGCGGTAAATGGTAAATGGTGATGGGTGATGGGTGATGGGTTATTTTCTGTTCACCCATCACCCATCACCCATCACTGCTTAACCGCCTTCGGCACAAAATACCCTTTCCGCGTGCGGACCGTCAGGTTGGATGCGCCCTTGACCGAAAGCGAGATCTGGCGGAATTCGCCCGGCCGGTCGGCGTCGTCCTGCGGGTAATAGCTGAGAATGTATTGCTGTGAGAGTTCGGCCGAGATGCGGGCGAAAGCGGCGTCCAGTTCGTCCTCATCGATCGGCGAATAGACGGCTCCGCCGGTCTGCGCGCCCAGTTCCTGCATCCGCCGTTCGGCGGCCAGATAGCGGATGTTGGCGTTGCCCTGACGGTTTCCGGTCCGCTTGTAATTTTCGAACTCGGTCGTTTTGACGACGTAGATCTGGCAGTTATTGACCTGGGCGGCCCTGACCGTCTCGGCCAGCGAAGAATCGCTCAGATTGTCCTCGCCGTCCGAGACGATGACGATCACCCGGCGGCCCTGATAATCCTGAAGATAATTCGAGGCTTCGATGATCGCGTCGAGGAGTTTGGTCGCTCCCTTAGGTTCGAGCAGAGAGTCCAGAGCGCGGATCAAATCTGAGGTGTTCCTGGTCAGGGTTTGTTCGAGCCGGACGCCGGATGCCACGCTGTAGAGCGCGGCCAGATCTTTTTCGGGCCGCAGAACCCTTTTGAAAAAACGAACGGCGGCCTTTTTCTCGAATTCGCGGGCCTGGAAAACGCTCGAACTGTTATCGAACAAAAGCGCCAGTCTGACGGGCGTATCGGAGGTGAAAAGATCGCTCACCTCGGCCGCCTTTCCGTCGATCCGCAAATTAAAATCTTCGAGTTTGAGATTGGTAACGGCCCGCCCGTATGGGTCGGTAACGGAGACCGGGATCGGCACCAGCGTCGAGTTGACCCGGAGAACGTCGTCTTCGATCTTCGGCAGGGGCGGCGGCGTGGCTTCCGGGTCGGGATCTTTCTTTTTGGTTACGGGCTGGGTCGGCTGGTAGATGACGCGGGGACGCTCCGGCGAAGGCGTCGGCGACTCGGACGGTTTGACCCGCCCCGATTGCGCCGCCGCAAATGAGGAGGCGAAAGCAAGAACCAGAATTGAAATAATAAATTTATGAGCCATACCACTCGAGATCGCCGGGCAGATCTTCTCCTGCGTATTCTACGTGAACGACGCGCCGATGTTTCGGTCGGGTTCCGGCCGAAGATGCGTGAACCAAAAGGGGGCGCATGAAAAACGCTTCGCCCCGTTTGATGCAGCAAAGCTTCGCTCGATTTGCCTTGCCGAGAGAGATAATCTCATTTTGGCTCAAACGCCCGAGGCGGTGAGTCGCGGGAAGAACCTTCAAGGTCCCGTTGGTCTCGTCGGCATCGTCCAGATGAACTCTCACGGCCAGCATCCGATCCAAAATCGAAACGGGCGGCTGAACGTGATCGATGCCGGCTTTTTGCGTCCAGACCGAAAAGCCTTCGACCGCAAATCTCTTTCTGACGGCGATCGTTATGTCCTGATGCCACGGGACTTTCCAGTTTGCTTCCGGCGTTTTGTCGAAAAATATCGCCCGGACCGGCCGCGCATTCTTTCCCAAAACAAGTTCGACCGGCCCTTTGATCTTTTCGCTTTCGGCCAGTCGGGCGATCGCCGGAACCGATCTTAAAAGATCTCTGATCCCGTAAGCCGCCCCGTTTCTCATTCTGACCGCGTCCGAGATCCGCAAACCCGCCAGATCTTTCAGAATCTTTTCGATCTCCCGGTCATCCAAAAGCGGCCCGCTTCGGGCAAAGCCGCACCGGTCGATCTCTTCCCTTAAATTTCCGGTCATAAAAAAACAATCTGTCGAATTGATTAGGCCCAAAAGGAAAAACCCGACCGAGATTCAAAACTCCGCCTTATTTCCCCCGCTATTTCCAGTTATACGGGGAATTTGGCCCCTGGAATCCGGACGGCGAAGCCCCGCGTTCGAACAATTGCTTGACCGAATCGCGCAGGAGAACGATGATCGTAAAAACTCCCAGAACCGTCCCGAAAGGCATAAAGGCGCAGAGGATGGCGGCGATCACGAAACAAAAGGTGTAGTTTGTTTGTTTAGACAGCTTCCGCCCGGCCACGATCGTCATTACGGCCAAAGTCCAGCCGCCCAGGATAAAGATCAGCGGAATGATCGTGAACGCCAGACCAAAGGCCGTCTGCGGAAATTCCGGTTGGCCCGGTTTGGTCGGGATATCCATCGTCAGAAACATCAGCCCCATAAACAGATGAATAATGGGAATGCACGAAAAAAGCGCGATCAGGACTCCGACCACATAATAGAAGATCGAAAGTATTTTCAGATGTTCCAGATCTTTGTTCATAATCTTTTTCTCCTTCGAAAAAAATTGCCCCTTGCCGTATCTAAAGACGGATTATATCACTCCGGCCAAACGGCGTTCGGAAATGTTCACCTTCAGGCATCCGTCTCTTTTCCGGTCAGACCGGTCCCGGCCAGCCATTGATCCCAGTCTTTGAGAGCGAGTTCGACCTGTAGAGCGTGGCGCTCCCGTTTGTTGCGATGCTTTTTCCTGAGTTCGAAAGGGAGAGGTTCGAGCAGACCGAAAGTGATGTTGACGGGCTGAAAGTTTTTCGTCTCGACGCTGGAAACGTAGCGACACAGAGCGCCGATGGCCGATTTCGACGGCGCGGTCAGAGGCTCTTCGTTGCGGACCAGCCGGGCCGCGTTGAGCCCGGCCAGCCAGCCCGTTCCGACCGATTCGATGTAGCCTTCGACGCCGGTGATCTGACCGGCGAAAAAAAGTTTCGCGTTCTTTTTGGTCTGCAAGGTTTCGCGCAGGATCTTCGGCGAATTGATAAAAGTGTTGCGGTGGATCTGTCCGTATTGCAGGATGTCGGCGTTCTCCAGTCCGGGGATCAACTGCAAGATCCTTTTTTGTTCGCCGTACCGCAGATGGTTCTGAAAACCGACCAGACCGAAGGCGTCGGCCATCTGGTCCTCCTGCCGCAGTTGAACGGCGGCGTACGGTTCGCGCCCGGTCCGCGGGTCCGGAAGACCGACCGGTTTCATACAGCCGAAACGCAACGTATCGACCCCGCGCCGGGCCAGTTCCTCGATCGGCAGACAGGCTTCGAACCAATGGGTCTCCTCAAAGCGTTTCAAGGGAACCGAGCGGGCTTCGAGCAATTCCGAGTAAAACGTCTGGTACTGTTCGCGGTCAAACGGGCAATTGATGTAATCGTCGCCGCCCCGGCCGTAGCGGGCGGCTTTGTAGGCAACGGCCATATCGATCGAATCGGCCGCCACGATCGGCGCGATGGCGTCGTAAAAATAAAGCTGATCGTCGCCGGTCCATTTGATGATCTCGCCGGTCAGCGCGTCGCTGGTCAGAGGCCCGGTGGCGATGATGGTGATCCCGTCCTCGGGAATCGACTTGATCTCTTCGCGGATCACCTCGATGCCGGGATGCTCCTCGATCCTTCGGGTGATCTCGTCGGCGAATTTGATCCTGTCAACCGCCAGAGCCGCGCCGGCCGGAACCTGATTGCGCATGGCGACGTCCATCACCAGCGATGAACCGCGTCTCAGTTCTTCTTTCAAAAGATACGGGGCGGAGCCGATCTGATCGGTCTTGAGCGAATTGGAACAGACGATCTCGGCCAGTTTTTCGGTCCGGTGCGCTGGCGTCGTCTGCGCGGGCCGCATCTCGTAAAGGCGCACCCCGGCCCCGGCCCCGGCCGCCTGCCACGCCGCCTCGACCCCGGCCAACCCGCCGCCGACCACATTTACAACGGTTTCTTTCATCACAAATTCAACACTCGATGCAACTTTGTTTTTTTTGCCACGGAGGACACCGAACTGACCGAGTCTTTTTTTGTTCGCTAAAACGACCGAATCCTTTTTCCTCCGTTTTCTGCGTGTCCCCTGTGGCCACGATATTTTTTCGCCGAAAAACCTCTTTTCAGGACAATAACTCTTCGATCTCTTCTTCGATGTTCTCGCGCGCTTTTTTCTCGAATCTTCGGCGCAGGGGGTCGGTCAGATAAAGCGCATCGCGTTCGAGAAATTTCCGCAAAACCCGGCCGCGCGCCGCCCGGTATTGCGTCTCTTCGACAAAAGAGTATTCCCTTCGCACCCCGAAAGAGTAGCGCCGGTAAACCTCTTTTTCCGCGCCCAGAACGGCGAGGTCAAAATCGAGGAAAAGCCTTCCGTCGGCGTCCAGATCTTCGGCCGAATGTTTTTCCGTAGCCAGAATCATCCGGCTGATCTTTCGGATCGATCCTTCCGCCACCAAGAGTTTCGCCAGTTGTTCCCCGGCCAGTTCGGCGCTTTTTTTCTCGTTGTCAATCCTTTGCGGATCGTAAACCGCATCGTGAAACCAGACCGAAAAAAACACCGCCGACGGGTCTTCGATCAGGTTCCGGTATTCGCCGAAATATCCGAGCAAAGCCCCGATATGATCGAGATTGTGATAAAAGCGGTGATCTTCGGAATATTTCTCCCGCAACATTTCAAAAACCCGACCGGACCGCTTTTCCGGCGCCTCGGCGGGAACAAATTGATCCCAGAGAGTTTTCATAATTTTCCGGGCCCTTGGTCCGCCAACCGCCCGAACCGCTCCCCCAACCCCGGAAATTAAAACGCCGCCATTTTCATTTACCGATCAACCGGGGATTTTACTTGACATTATGCACTTTTGCTTCGTATAGTTTCAATTCGGCTTCACTAACAAAAAGGTAAGCCACCCTAGCTCAGCTGGTAGAGCGACGCATTCGTAATGCGTAGGTCGTCGGTTCGAATCCGATGGGTGGCTCCATAAAAACAATAGATTATGAGCATATCCAAGATGCTCTTTTTTGTTTCCCACCTAAATTCCAAAAAAAATTTTTGAGATCATGCCGCTCTCTACCAAAACCAGAAAGAGATCGGATCTTTTTTAAACGATCAAACACCACAAAAAAAAATTAACTACAAGCTTCCAGTCATTATTTTAAGATTTGCTTATGGTGCCCTTAACGGCTTTTTCCAGAAACATTCTTTGATACAATGTCCTCTTTTTCAACGAAAATACGAATATTTAAATAAAAGGAATCTTCTAAATTCAAATTTGCGAGGTAAAAATATGTCGTATAAATTGCCCCAAAAGCCGTTTTATCTTTTTCACATTAGTCACCATCAATATAAAGAAACATGGTTTTTATTCATTGGAGTAAATCAACGGACAAGTCAACTTCAGGAATGGGTTCTGTTAAGGATCAAGAATGAAAACTTCGAAACGGAAGATAACCCTACGGACAAGGGTAATTGCCAAGGCTTTGGACTTTACCGGGCAAATAAGTCGCTTTACGCATCTTTGCGCATGGACAAACCGATCTTCAAATTGAAAGCCAATGAAATGGGAACGTTAGAAACCGAAAATATGGCTTTTACGGCAAGATATGTCGGATACGGAGAAGTACAACCAAACGGGAACTTCAAGATCATCAATAAGTAAAAGGATGTAGTGACCTGATAAAAGCGGAAATTAACTGCTTTATCCAACGGCGACGGCCGGCACAGCGGAGCGGGCTGAAGACGGAGCCCTGGGCTACTCCTCATATTCCAAAATATCTCCGGGCTGACATTCCAAAGCCCTGCAGATCGCCTCCAAGGTTGAAAGCCGAATCGCTTTCGCCTTGCCGTTCTTCAAAATGGAGATATTGGCCATCGTAATACCGACTTTGTCGGCGAGTTCCGTCACGCTCATCTTCCTTTTCGCCAGCATGACGTCGATGTTAATGATGATTGCCATGTGTCTTTAGACGGTCAGATCGTTCTCGGATTTCATATCCACGGCATTTTGTAAGATCCGCTCAAACACTGCGGCGGCCGTCCCGATGACGGCACACGCCAAAATGACGAAGAGGCCCATCATTACTCCGCCGGCAATGTCATCTGTCCCGCGTACGAATATAAAAATATAGGCCTCCGCCCCGAGAATAAAGATCGCCGTGGTTAACGCACAGTACTTGATGATCCGCAGAGACCGCACTGAATGCTCGAAAAATATCTCATTTCGTCCGGCATACCCCAATAACTTGAATCCCTGGTAAAGACCGACAAAAAACGGGACGAAGGCGAGGTATATATACGCCAGAAACGGATCCTTGAAATATATCTCAAAAAGCGTGGCGTTCACGTTCCTGCCCTCGACCTGAGGTTCCCAAAGCAGGAAGGCCAGAACTCCCGCGCCGAAAAGTAAAATTACTATCTGAAGGAAGATTGTTGCGCCTCGTTTCATAGTTGATCTTTCTTGATGATCCAGACTGCGATCCTATATGAGAATTTATCGTTTGTCAATATATTTTTATCGTTTTTTTTAAGAGCTCTCTATTTGAACATCAATGGCTTGTTGTATCGTGCGCCCGGTTGCATTTCCGGGTCCAAAGTTTTTTCCATCGTCGGTTTAAGCCCCGGCCCCCAATTATTAGACCGCCTCAAAATTGACCGGAAATTCACAAATTTCCCCAATTACAAACCTACCAAGTTCAGTCAATCCGCCGAACCGAAAAATACGTGCTAACACGTAGAAAAATACGCGCCTTTTTCTATTCCAACAAACCCCGATTCAATTTATCCTTTCAACATTCTTTGATTTATTCGGGTGAGTGCCGTCCGCAAAAGTTTTAAAGAAGTGATGAAAACCATATTGAGGAGCTAAAGAAAGTGGATAATTTTTCAGAAGGCAATAAAAAAGGAAAAAACATTATGATTCAGCAAGTATTTGAGATCGGTGGAAATTTGGAACAGAAGCATTTTATTACACTTTCAAATAACGGAAATTCCATTTTGATCAAGGTGGAAAAACTGGATCTGCAAGAATGTGATGATTGCGCGAAAAAAGCAATGATCCAGGCCGAAGACAAACGCTTTATGATCTCCTGGTGCACCTATTGTGCCGATAAGGTCGTGCTGGGAAAATTCGATGATAAAAAGGAGTTTTTAAGTTTGGATGTAATGGAAATTCAAAACTGGACCGATTCCGGCAGTTCTCAGATCATCGAAACCCCGCAAAAAAGCGTTGTCGTCAAAATCTTGTCAAAACTATGTATGCGGTGATTCTATTTGAGAACAGACTGCCAAACAGTGGGCAACAGAACAGTTCATTTATGATGATGGGGCTTTTTACGCATCTCAACCAGAACGATCCGGTTTAGCTCCAGAACTTCGATGGTCTTTTGCGTCCGGGCAACAGATTGGCATCCATACTTTCCTTGATGAGCGCTTCGTTGGCCCAGGCCACAGATGTTTTAACATCAAAACGGAGCATCTTCCGGGGGTCATCCTTGCCCGGATCGATCAGAATGGGGTTTTCCTCTACATCAGGTTGCTGCGGGGTTTGTCTTTGGGGAGGCAGTTCATCTAACTTTATAGGGCCCCAGAGTAATTTTCTTCCTCAGCCGTCAGAGTCAGATCCGGCAACAGATCAAAATAATTCTTCTTGTAAAATTCGTTACGCGTTCCGCAGGACAAAAACAGACTATCCCAGTCGAAGGCCCGCCCAAAATACGAGTTTTTGATCTTTATCAATTCACCCCGTTTATTTCTGGAGTCAACTCCTTTTTTCGGCCGGAAATGTTCGACATCGCCATAATTCGAATGGATGATCCTCGTTTCGCAATAAGCGCATTTTCCCCGGTGAGATTTATAGAGCATTCTTTTTTACGGCTTCCGATGATTTTCGAAATCGACCGGTGATTTTTAAAGTAGATTTTCGTTGACAAAATTGTAATTAATGTCTATAAAAGACTATACTTGTTTTTAATGTTTTAAGGGTTGCCTCAAGAAGAGTAATTTCACAATTTAAGGTAGTAAACCCAAATCCTGAATGAAGTTCTCCCGAAAATAAGGCAACAATTTACTTAGCAATCGATTTTTCCGAAAAAAAAATCTGACGACTATTTTGCGGATAATCGTCAGATTTGTTTACCTTATCTCGCACTTCGTTTGGAAGTGGTTGATGCGGTACTTTGCACCTTGCATCATAGCGTAAACGAGGCGAGATTTCAACCCGAAACCTTGAACTGAAACGCCCGTGAATGCGCCCGCTTAGAATTTTGAGGCCCTTCCTTCACTGCCGCCAGTTCTCCTAAATTTAAGGAGATTACCATGAAAACCAAAAAGCTTTTAGGCTTGGGGATCATTCTGACGATCACCTCAAGTGCGATTGCCTTTTCGGGCGAGATGCCATTTTTCTATCGGCCTCTATCGCAACTTCTTTTCGATTCCGGAAAAGAGGTGAATAAACCCATCCTGGATAAAATATCTGAGGTGAGTCCTCCGGAACATATTGTGCCGCCTGTGAATTTTGAAAACCGGGGACCGGTGCAAAACTCAGGGGAGGAAAAAAGGGAGGTTCCCGATCACGTTGTCTATTTTATTTTGTTTCATCATCTTGTCGGTCTCAAAAAAGAGGCTGAAAAAGTCGCCGCAACCGGTCAAACACTCGATTACTTTGGAATGTACGAGGAGCAGGCCGCCCTCGACAACACTCAAAGCAGATTTTTGTTTGATACTGCTCAAAACTGCATCGACGCAGTAAAACTCATTGATAATAAAGCCAGGGACATAATCGTCAAGGAGCGGGAAAAATTCAAGCAAATAAAGTCTCAGGATGACCCGATCCCCCAACCGCCGGCCGAGTTAAAAGAACTCCAAAGAGAAAAGAACGAAACCGTCCTGAGGTATCGGGACGAGTTCAAAAGTTTTCTGGGAGCCGATAAATTCAGCGAATTTAACGATTTTGCCCGCCAGAAGATCACCCCTCAGGTTAAAGATCTTGAAAAACAGGAGGGCAAATAAATGCGATTAAGACTTTTGCCGCTCTTACTGTTTTTCGTTCTTGGTCTTTTCATGTTTGAAGCCAAGGCCATAAGTTACGGGTATTCCTATATGGAAATCTATCAGGATGATCCGGCCGCAGGTCTGAAGGTTTATGCCGAGACCGGAACGGTGTTGGATTATGACGTCTGGGAATATTATGATCCGGGCATTCAAGCCTATTTGTTTGAAGGCGGGGGCTTGATCGCCTCGACCGAGAGAATAATGAATTACGATGGTCCGGTCGTTTACGTTTACACCGAACCGCCGATCAATGCAAACTACGGAAGCACCTATACGATCCACGGCGATCATTACCTTGGAACCCTTGTCGGATACTCAACCGGAAACGGGTGGATCTATTACGATCCTTACGGTTTTAACTTTTACGCCGGAACCTTTCCATCGCCCTACAATTTTTCGCAGGGACCGGCGCTTTGGTACACTTACCGGATCTTCCGGGTGGCGACAACTCAGGTTTCTTTAACCGCGCTTAGGCCGCTTCATCTGGATAGCATAGATACCACGGGGGGCGTTCCGGGATCTTCGTTTTTAACAACTCTTCGCGGAACCGGATTTTTCGGAAACGGGCAGGGTGCGAGCCAAACCGTTCAAATAAGCGGAAAAGGCGTATCGGCAACCGTTCAACCGACCAGTCCGAACACAATAGAAGTCCTGGAGGTTCAGATTACCATTGACTCAAACGCAGATCCCGGAGACCGCGATCTGACCTTGACGGTAAACGGTCAAACCAGTAACAGCATCAATTTCCGGGTGGGCGATTATTCCCCGCAAATCGCGTCCATATCGCCGGACGAAGGCGATACGGGGGATGAGGTTTCGGTTACGATCACGGGATCCTATTTCGGGTTTAACCCCGATGTTGAGATCGACGGTCTGGGAGTGGCCCGGGCGATAACCTCCTCGACAACCACCTCCATTGAAGCGATCTTTTCAATTTCCGACACGACCTATGAAGGACTGCGCGGAGTCAAGGTCCGGTCCCGCGGAGTTACGGGAACCGGTTTTATGACCGTACCCGGTAATTCCGACCGAAGCAACAGCGTTGATTTCGGCGTGTTGGCCGCCCGGCCAAAGGTCATATTCCCGGAAATTGGCTCGGTGGAAAAAGGATCAGTCAAAACCATCACGGTCAGAACGGAAAACGCCCCCTCGACCCTGACCACCAGATTGAGTTTTAAGAATAAACCTGACCCGCCGCCAATGAAACCCTCGGGCGGTTGGACCACCGGAAAAGCGATATTTGTCGACTCAAACGGTAATGACGTTCAGGAAATCTCTTATACGGGAGATCAGCCCCAGCAAATACAAATTCGGGGGTTGGAAAGAAGCACTTCGACCAACAATGTTAAACTTGAAGCGAGATTCGATAACAACACCCAGGTTGAAAAGGACAAGGGTTTCACGGTATCGAGCGTTGAATTTGCAGAAGATGATGACTGCAACGGAGTTGATCTGGTTGAGTTTGATAAAACTCTGGACTACAACGAGCGCTACCTGTTCATTAAAAGAGGTAATAACAATACCATCAAAATGAAGGTAGTTCCTTCGGGGGCCAGCGGTAACTTTAAGCTTGAACCCGCTGAGGTGAATATCACCTTATCTCAAACCACTATCAACAGCACCAGTTCGCAGGTGGTTACGGTGAGCGCCAATGCAACTGCCAGTCAAACAACCAACATCAAAGTTAAGGCCGATAACACAAGCTCACTAACTCGGGAGGCGGAGGTGCTTAACATTATAACCGACCGGCAAAAGGGAGTGACAGTTGAACTCTACGCCGTATCTGAAGATAACGATGATGTTGCGGCGGTACCACCGGGCACCGGCACCCCGAATACCGTAGCCTATGTTTTCTCCGAAGGACCAAATAATTTTATCGATACGGTTGCCGGAGGCGATGACTGGTTAGCCACCGTTCCGATCGGACAAAGACCCCCGGGATATAGCTCCCGGAGCCGGAGAGTTATCACGGGAGCCAACGGAATTCTGGAAACCCTTCCGCAAGGGGACGACGCAATGTATAGTTCGAAAGACGATGAATTGATGCAGCTCTACGCCCCGGTGACCGAAATGGGTAACGGTTTGGCGGATATTGTTTGCATTACGAGCGGCCCGAATAATTTCCTTGATTCCAAGGTCAGCCGACGGGACTATGAAGCAGTGGATCCGAACAATCCCTCTTTGATGGTTATAATGTCCGGAGCGGACGGCCGCTGTGATACGGATGTAAATGATGATGATATTGAGGCTCCGGGTAGAATGACGAATCCGTCTTCAGCCGCCAGTTTCGCAGAGGATCTCGAAGATTATCTGAACGATAACATCTGGCTCAAACAGGCAAACGTTACCGTTACGGTAAATCCAACGGTTCATCCTCTGGACAGGAACTTCGATTTGGACCGTGATAAAGAACTGTTGTATCCCGGAAACACGGAGTATTCACGCATTTCATCCATGCAAAACCCTCCGGTCGGTACATATAATTTGTATTTCACCAATCTGAGGGTCACGCAGGACGATGTGCTCGGTATTTCGCTTAGGCCGGGACAACATTCCTACTACGGAAAGCAATTCTGGGATCTCAGCAACGATAACCGCCGTTTTAGCGTGATAGCTCACGAGATCGGGCATTTATTCGGAAGCCGCCATACGGCCGAAGATAGTGATACCGAGGAAGTCAAGGAATTCTATAAACCCGATGTGATGTATTACGCAAACCTGACGACAGTAACCCAATGCCGGATTCGCAAGCCGCAATGGGATACAACGACAAATTTGCCTTAGAAAAAAGGAGCATGAACATGAAAAAAACTATTTTGTTGATTTTTGGATGGTTGATCATTTTTTCAACCTGCGCATTGGCTCAACACCCGAAGCCGGCGGAGAATTCGGACGTTCTGGCAGAAAAAAATCGTCGCGACCGTGAGGCTCTGGAAACTACGGCCAATTTGTCCGTCGCCTCAAAAACTTTGCATGAACGCCTTTCCGAAGCTACCAGCCAAAAGGATTTTTCAAGGTATCTGTCGGACGCCGTTCTGGTCGGTGATCGCAGTATCATTCCCTACCTGAAAGCCAGATTGGAAGGAAACTTTGGGGACGATCAGATCTTGGAAATTGCGCTTGTTAATCTCGGAGAAACTCAGTACGTCAATGAGACGATCGAGGAATTAAAATCCGAAGATTACTTAGTGCAATATCGGGCCATTTGGAAACTGGCAAGATTCAAAACCACGGAATCTTACCGAAAACTTTACGAACTGTTGGACGACAACACTAATCGGGATAAGAATCCTGATGATGACGCGGTTGTCAGGACTCTTTCTCAGGTTACAAAGGACGAACTGTTTTCAACGGTCGAGAATCCTCCGTCGGATCAAAACAGCACTGAAGCCTGGAAAGAATGGTTTAAGAGCAGACATCTGATTGAATAAAGACAATTTTGATCGGATTTAAGGAAAAAAGGCTTGGTATTTTACCAAATACCAAGCCTTTTTCGGCTTTGGATGCTTATTTTGCAGGGCGAACGCATCACTTTTTTCTTTAGAATCAGGTACTTAGGTTTTAACCAACTATTTACAGGAGCAAAAAGGTCATATTTACCGAGATTTTTGGACAAATTTGTAAATGAAGATTTGCGGATAACGGCAGTCCCGCGGATTTTCAGGAATTCTGTAAACCCGATTTGATGGATTATTTCAGGATATCCGGAATGGATCAATGTCGCGTTCGGAAGCAGGAGTGGGATCGGACGGCAGCTTTGCCATAGGAGGTTAAAAAGGAAAATGAACATGAAAAAGAGTATTTTTTTAATTATCTGTGGATGGTTGATGATTTTTTCATCAGTTGTCTTAGGTCAAAACAATGGCTCAACTGCTGATTTTGAAAAACAGCGTCGTGATTATCAAGCCCTGGAAACGGCAATTGATTTGTCTGTTGCCTCCAAAGCAATTCACGAACGTTTTATCAACGATCCGGACGGACGTAACGGAATAAAGATTTTGCAGGATGCCGTTACAACCGGCGACCGCAGCATTGTGCCTTATCTGAAAGCGCGTAAAGAACTCGGTTTAGGTCCCGCGCAATACCTTGATATTGCGCTCGTCGCGCTCGGCGAAACACAATACGTCGATCTGGCGATTGAGGAACTAAGATCTGAAAATGCTGCGGTTCGGTATCATGCCATCTGGAGACTGGCACGGTTCAAAACGAAAGAGTCATATCGTAAACTCTACGAACTGCTCGACGATGTAGCTGTCCGCGATCCCAACCCAGATGATGATCAGCCAATCGAAACATTATCGTGGGTAACAAAAGAAATTTTGTTTACAACGGTGGAAAATCCGCCATCCAGCCGTCAAAGCACGGAAGCATGGAAAACTTGGTTTAAGGAAAACCATCTGATTGATTAGCTCATAAAAACCAGGCTTAAACAAAATGTTTGGGCAATCCAAGGATTGCCCAAACATTTTTATTTACTGGAATTCCTCTGGGTTTTGTTGACATAACTATCCAAGCCAGATCGTTGTGCTGGCCAATTGGACGAGACTTAAATATTAAAGGAGCCGGAGCGGGCTATCCTGACTCTGCCGACTCCGGCCATTCTGAGGAGGATTGCGATCAGGTTCGCAATCACCCCTTGAGGGAGGAAATCTTTTAATTTCAAAGTGCCATCAGATCGAATTTCTGATCGCCTATCACCGATCGTTCGGCGATTTCAACCGGATCGATGGAGTTTCGGTCATCTTGAACCCAGTCGCAAAAGGTGCGCAAGAATTCCACCCGGCAACCCTGTGAACAAAACCAGCCGTAACCGGCATCAATGAAAACTTCCCGGCTGTCGCATTGCCGACATTTCAGCTCTTCATTGGGCATTGCCATTAAACCTCCCCGATCTCCGCTGCCCGATCTTCCCTTTCAAGATGAAAGGAGTTCGCCTGTAACTCAATTAAAAGATAGTAAACCCCCGGGGAAAAATGTATCGCGCAGCAGACTAAATAATTGTGGCGGGAATCGCCTTTTAAATGTAGGGATTTCCTTCTTAAGTAACTTCTCCTTTTGATGGGAAAATCCCCTGCTGCCTCTTCCGGGTCGGACTGTAGCGAAATGGCAATGACTGCAAAAGTGCGACAAAATCAACCCCCTCCTGAATCCTTGCTTTCATTCAACAATATCCACACAACACCCGTTTTTATTGACCAATATCATATTTTTTTTGTGGCACGCGCCTTGAATATAAAAAGGTCAAAGAAGCTGTTTGGCAGGAGAAATTTAAGGGGTTGCCGGTCGAAATAACAAAAGATGGGAATTTGGAAACACGATCGGGCAGAGGAAAAAGACGATGCTTATTGACCGGGAAAAGAACGGGAAATTGTTTGAAGGGATCATTATTCTCACGGTTCTTTTGTCGATTCCGCTTTTCAACTCAAAAGCCGGGGGCCTCGGCCGAACAAATTTACAAAACGAAAACGGCATTTCGACTGCAAAATTGCGAATTAATTTGAGCGATATTCCCGAATACGGCGTTTTCGACTGGATCGAATTTGAAAAGTCGCCGAACGGAAAGGTCGTTCTAAAAGGCTACGCGGTTTTTACCGAAACCAAAGAGGAGGCCGAAAAGGCGGCTAAGAAAACGGATGGTGTAAAGGCGGTCGAAAACAAAATCGAGGTTTTGCCGAATTCAAGGACTGATAATGAAATTCGCAACCAGGCCTGGGAAAAATCAGAGAAAAATTCGGGACTTGAAAACTACGTTGAGGGAGCGAATCCGGCGGTTCACATCATCGTCAACCGGGGAAACGTTTCGCTTTTCGGCACGGTTCGCAAAGAAAGCGATGCGGAACTTTTCGCAATGGTTCTCAAGGGAATTCCCGGGGTTTCATCCGTGCAAAACGATCTGAAAGTTTTGCGGGAAGATCATTAAGATCAGTTGATCTTCGGTTTATTTGAATTTTATTGGTGTGGGAAAAATTAATGTACGGCGGGATCGCCGCCGTAAGGAAAGGTAAAAAATGAATATCAACAATTATAAAAGCACGAAATTATTGTTTGTTTTAGCGGTCTTGTCTTTGGTTGTGCCGATCACGGTCGCGGCGCGGGAAAAAGGAAAGAAAGAAAACAAATTCCTTGAAACGACTTACAGCGGAACGATCGTCACCTCCAATGGCCGGACATTGCCGTTCACGATGGAAGTCAGAAAGCTGACATCGGATGCGAACGCGGAAAACGATCTGAACATGCTCAGATCAAAAGGTCAGGACGGTTTCCAAAAGGCGATTGAAAAACAGGATCTGGGGTATTTTGCGCTCGAAGGCGACATCGCCCAGACGCTCAGATACGTCCGGGAAACAAAAACCGATGAGGGGACAAAACTGGTCGCGGTTTTCGGTCGCTGGCTGAGGCCTTTTGAACTCCGCTACGGCACCCGTTCGAGCGATTATCCGTTCACCTACATCGAGATCTACTCCGATCACGAGGGGAAAAGCACCGGATTCGCCATCGGCGCGGCGCGGGTTCAGACCAACAAGGAAAATCCGAACTCGATTGATTTCGAGAATTTCGGAGCATTGCCGGCCAAGCTGATCGGTCTCCAAATGAAGAGCAAAGAACTATAGGAAAAAACGGAAAATAAGGACTTAATTACTACAAAAATTCGGAGGTATAAAAAAATGTCTGATAACAAAAATTTAGCGGTCGCGGTATTTGATAATCACGCTCAGGCGGAAGAGGCGATCGATGAATTGAAAAAAGCTAATTTCGATATAAAGAGACTCTCGATCATCGGCCGGGATTATCACACGGAAGAGCATGTCGTCGGTTTCTACAACACGGGCGACAGGATGAAAAGATGGGGCAAAGCCGGCGCTTTCTGGGGCGGTCTGTGGGGATTGTTCATCGGCGCGGCGTTCTTTTGGATTCCGGGCATCGGTCCGATCCTGGTCGCCGGACCGTTCGTCAGCATGCTCGTCGGAGCCTTGGAAGGAGCGGTTGTCGTCGGCGGTCTGAGCGCTTTGGGAGCGGGACTTTACAGCATCGGCATTCCGAAGGACAGCGTATTGGAATATGAAACCCAGTTGAAAGCCGGAAGATATATGCTGATCGCCCACGGAACCGAGGAGCAGATCAACCAGGCCAGAGAAATTTTGACGCGAACGAGCGCCACGCAGGTCAATGTTCACGCGGAACAACAAAAGGCGGCCAGTCCGGGCGATGGCGGACTTTCGTAAAGGCCGTGAAATTTTCAAACATCCTGATCGGGCATAAGCCGCATAAAACTTACGCCCGATCAAGGCAACTTAAAAAGCGAGGAGGTAAAAAAAGATGTTTACGACAAAAGAGTTTAACGACCGATTTTCGGGAGAGAAAAACAAAAGCCTCAATCAGGAGGAATTAGTATCGGTGCTGATCGCCTTTCTCTTGCTCTCCACCCTCATACTTTTTTCTCTGGGTCTGGCGGGGGCTTATTTCTGGGCCGACATAAAAAATCCGTCGGCCAATGAACACAGCGTTCCCGCTCCCCGGACCTATTAAAAGCCAAAGGTTTTCAAGGATTTTTAATCGACTGCGGACAAAATCTGCAAAACATTCTTAAGGGAGAAATTAATATGACTTCAAACAGACACGGGCTATCAATCGGAATGGAGAAGATCGGCAACCGGTTTTTTCTGACGATAAAAGTTATCGGAAAATTAACGCACAAAGATTACGGGCAAATAACCCCGCTGATCGACGCGGCTTTGGAAAGCGTCAAAGACCCGAAGATAAACGTATTATTCGACGCTTCCGAAATGCACGGCTGGGAGTTGCGAGCGGCCTGGGACGATTTCAAACTCGGACTCCGGCACGGCAGCGAGTTTTCAAAGGTGGCCGTATTCGGTCACGAAAAATGGGAAGCGTGGGCGGTGAAGATCGGTTCGTGGTTTTTCTCCGGCGAAATCAGATACTTTGAAGACTTGGACCAGGCCCTCGAATGGATCAGGGAAGAAAAAAGCTTGAAAGCGGCCAAAACTTAAGCGGGAAAAAAGTCTGTAAGATGCGAACCTGATTGGCCGTCAATCGTCCCAAAACCGCAGAATCATTCCGCCTTGCATTTTCACTCCGCCTGAAAAACAATGCGAGTCATTTCCTGAGGAAGAAACGACCCGATCAGCGACCGTTTTTGCGTCGGCCTGAAGATTAACCGTTATGTCATCATAAACTACGGGGCGTTGGAATTATTCGCATTCCCGTTTGCGCCGCCGGTATTCTTGTTGTCAATTTTTTTGCAAAGCACGCAGGGTTTGCATTCGCCGTCGCATTCGCAATTGGGATCTGTGCATAACTGCCATTCAAACCCCTTAAGCAACAGGTCTCCGTCCGACCTTCGGCTTCCGGGCTTGAACAGGACTTTGGTTATGCAACCGCCATTCATATCTCCCCTAAGGAGAGTGAAAAGCGAACTGAACTGTTTTTTACCGGGACTGTCGCTGACGAATCCCGTGAATTCTAAAACCCCGTCAGTTTTGTAGTCATAAAGAAGATTTTCCGATATCTGCTCTTTCATCCGGCTGGTTCTTATCCGGTTATTGACAGCCAGACACTTAGTATCGGTCGTCTGGGTTTTGCAATCCTCATCGCGACACCATCTGAACATTTCCCCCTCGGACTCGCCTTCAAATGAAACCACTTTTACGCAGCCGTTGCTCCGAAATTTATCGAATCCGTTAAGCAGGGTCTCGAGATCGCTTCCGTTGCCGTAAAGATAGCCCTTAAAAACCAGCCGATCGCCGGCATAGCTTAAAGTGATGGTCCCGCTGTCAAATTGTTTCTTCAGCGATCCGGGGATCGCCGTCCTGATCTCATCCTCGGTACAGCCGCCCGGGGCGGGCGTTTTTTGGAAAGTCTCTTCTTTATTGGGATTTTCCCGATCGGTCTGCGGCGGCTGATCGGTCGAACATCCGATGCCGAGCAGAGCGAATCCCGCCAAGAGCAGGATCACCAGAACTCTATTCGCTTGGTTTTTCATTGGTTTTCTCCATGATGTTTTGGCCGCTTAAAATGGAAAGCGAGGTAAATCTGGTCTGCTTTCCAAAGAAAATGGTTTTGCCGTCCGGCGCCCAGGCAAGACTCGAAAAATAAAGCCGGGGATCGTCATTGCCGGTCACCTTCCGCGCCTCGCCGCCCTCCAAAGGTGAGATCCATATATTGTCCGTCCCATTTGAACGCGACGTGAAAGCGATCGATCCCTTGTCCGGAGACAAAAGAATATTGTAGAAATAGGCATCTTTAAGAACGGCCAGCGAACGCTGTTCGCCGGTCTTGACGAACACCATCCGAACCGGAACCTCCGGCGGCGTCAGCGTAAACGCCTTATCATCTTTTTTCACCGCGAAGATCAAAGCATCCTCGTCCCTCGTCCATCCCAGAAGTTTGACGGTCTCTTCTGTTTCCAGCAACCTTTTCCGCTCGTTCGTTGCGAGGTCGCAGAACCAAACCGAGTATCGTTGCCTCCCCGCATCATCCCGCTTTTTGGTCTGCGAACCGTAGGCGATCCTAACTCCGTCCGATGCCCAGATCGGGCAATAAAAATACTGGTTTTTGTCCTGATTGGCGGAAATCACCCGTTCGGACGAGCCGTCGGTAAGCCATAAATTCGTGATCCCCTCCCTGGTTGCCGGAAAAGCCAAAACGCCCCCTTTGGGCGACCAGCTTATGTGTTTCACCTGACTTCTCAGGTAGGGCGAAAGCAAATACCCGATTCCCTCCACCCCTCCGGCTGAAACGCGCTTTAACATTTCGCCCGTTCCGGCCACGCTCCAGATCTCCATCTCCTGACCGGCAAGTTTGAGAAAGGCGACCGTTTTTCCGTCCGAGGACCACTGCGGCAAAAATCCGTGGTCGGCCAGCCGGACCGGAGGCCCGTCCTTTGAAATCGATCGCGTCATTATCGCTCCGTCCAGTAAATTGTTGCCCTGACGGAGATTTCTGACCGATTGATAAACTATCGCGGTGTTATCCGGCGAAACATCCGCCCATAATTCGGCGTCGATCTCCGACCCTATCAACTGCTCCCGGACATCGTCCACACCGGTTCTCCAAAGATCCGAGGTCTCGGTCGCCGAGCTGAATAAAATACCGGCCCCGTCCGGGGAGATGTCCTGAACAAAGCTGTCGCCATCGGCAAACGACAGCTGGGCCGGGTCGCCTCCGTTCAGTTCGGTCGTAAAGATCTGATAAAACTCCTCCGTCTTTCGGCTGAACAAGATTCTTTTTCCGTCCGGGTGCCAGATAAAATTGTCAATCGGGTCGGGGGAATCGATCAGGGTAGTCGCCGGAGAATCCTTGCCGTTCGGTCTTACCTTCACCTCCCATCGGCCGTTCTCGGCAACCAAAAAGGCGATCTGTGATTCGTCGGGAGAAATTTTTATGATCTTTACCGACACTCCCGATGAGGGAAAATCAGTGACCTGAGAAACTTCGCCGTTTTCCTCATCGACGGCGAAAAGATTGGAATTCCCCTGAAAATAGATCTTGCCGCTTTTCGACCAGAACCTCGGTTTGGATTCATTGTCAACATTGTCGGCGACCAGTTTCTGTTGTCCGCCAAGCAGGGACACCCGCCACAGTCCCCGGGCATCGCCGCGTTTCGAATAATAGACGATCTCATCTCCGTCGGGAGACCAGACGGGGTAACGATTGTAAAACTCATCTTTCGTCACCTGGATCGCGTCGCCCGTTCTGGCCTGCTTTACCCAGATGCTGGTGGTGCCGGTCCTGGTCGAACCGAAAGCGATAAATCTCCCGTCCCGGGAAAACGAGGCGGTGCTGGACAGTTCGCCGGCGGCGTTGACCCAATTTGTTATTTTGTAGGTTTTGAGCGCCCCCGGACGGAGGGAATCGACCGTCGCCGATGTTTCGTTCCGGCCGGACGCCAACCACCAGATCGCACCTCCGACAAAAGTCGCAAAAATTATGATCAAAGCAGACCGCAGGTAAATCGGTCGCTCTCTCCAGAGAGTTTTCAGAGTCTTTTGAGCATCCTCTTTAATAACTGTCTGCGGGGCCGCTCCGGAATTGTAAATCTGCGTTTTTGCCTCTCCCCGTTCCGGTTGAGAACTCCGCTCCAATTGGTTTTGAAACTCCAGATCCCGCCTCAACTCCCTCACATCAACCAACAGATCCCCCATCGTCTGGTAGCGTTCGCCGGGGTCTTTTTTGAGGGTTTTGCCAATGATCCTTTTCAACTCCGGGGGAATCATCGGTCCCTCATTGAGCGGTTTCGGCTCCTGATAAAGAATCGCCGCGATCATCTCCATCGCCGAATTGCCCTTGAACGGCAGATGCCCCGCCACCATCTCATAAAAAACGACGCCGAAACTGAAGATGTCCGTGCGGGCATCAAGCGCCTTGCCCTGGGCCTGCTCGGGAGACATGTAATTGGCGGTTCCCATGATCATTCCGGGAAGGGTCTCGACCAGAGGACGGGTGGCCGCTTCCGGATCCCTTTCAATGGCCTTTGGACTCTCGATCAGTTTGGCCAAACCGAAATCGAGGATTTTGATGAATCCGTCGGGTCTGACGATGATGTTCTCCGGTTTGACATCCCGATGGACTATCCCCGCTTCGTGAGCGGCCGAAAGCGCCTCCGCGATCTTGATCAGAATGTCCAGTTTTTCCGGCAATTCGATGTCGTTAGCGGCCCCAAACCGGTTCAATGTCTGGCCTTCGACAAACTCCGAAACGATAAAATGCACCCCGTCATCGGTCTGCCCGAACTCGAAGATGGTCAGGATGTACGGATGATTCAGCGCGGACGCGGCCCGGGCCTCCTGTTTGAAGCGCTGTAAAAACTGCGGATGATCGGTAAATTTCGGTGTCAGAAGCTTCAAAACCACCCGGCGGTCAAGACTGGGATCGTGGGCGAGAAAAACCTCTCCCATTCCGCCTTCGGCGATCTTGTGAAGGATCTTGTAATGGCCGAACTGTCGCCCGGCCCGATCCCCGGCAGGGATCTTTTTCGTCGGTTCGCCCTCCGCTTCATCTTCAACAAAAGCCTCGGACGGTTGAATCAGGATCGGTTCGGTCATCGGCTCGCCATCTGAGGAGGCCAGAAGATGTTCGATCTGGCGGCGCAATTCCGCATCCTCACCGCATTCCTCTTTTAGAAAAGCGGCTTTCTTTTCGGGACCGAGTTTGACCGCGGATTGGTATATCCTGATAACTTTTTGGTAATCTTCGTTTTTCATTCCGAGACTCCAAATCCTCGCCCAATGAAATCATTTCGGGAAACCGAATATCCCTTGAGTTCGGTTCCCGCCAAAATGTTAGGAATATCGCTTTTTTGTAAAAATATGACCTGTTTACCCGATACGACTTGATTTAAATGCTTTTATAACACATGCAAAACAATTGATAAAGTTTTTTCTTTCTTAAACTTAAGTTGCGGGGAACCGGGCGATGCGGGCGACAGCTCTTCGTCAAGATCCCCGCCGAAAACCGATCGAGCCGATCCGCAACCCGTCCCGTATTATGAAATCGAACGATCGGCGGTCAAAACCCTTTTCCCTCGTTTTTCTTTCGTCAATGGCACTTTTTCGTTTTTTATTTCGCGTAAATATCCGGCAGGTAAAATTATCAATCGAAAGGAGTTTTGCTGAGGCAAAAAAACGTCGGAGGTAACGGAAATTATGAACGACTTGAAATCAAACCCGATAAGGATCGGATGGGTCTTCGCCAATGCGATCGGTTTTACGGTCGGCGGTTTTTTACATTCGCTGACGGCGGTTCCGGTCGCCGGATTCCGGGCGGCTTATTGCGGCGGCGGGTTTGTTGAGCGCGTCTTTGCCGTCCGGAGTCCCGGCGGCCCCCGAAAAGAACTCGGCTCCGGGTTTTGAGACGGCCCGAGACGAAAAAACAAGTTTGTATTGGCCGCTCCAACCGGTCGGAACCTTCTTGTTCTCATCCGTGTTGTCATAATAGAGATCGACGATCATCTCGTTGTTTTCCTTAAACTCGATCTCTCCCAGATAGTTAAAGTGATATTCTTCTGCCGGAATCTCCGAAGCATCCACTTTTCCGGTTATTCCGGGGGTTTTTATGACCAGGGTGTTGGTGTAGGTCTCGGGAAAGATCAGGCAATCCGGAGAATGACACATCAATCTTTCTTCCCTCTTTAGAGTTATCTCATAATACGCCCCTTTTCTTTCGACCGTGGCGGTCTCGTAAATCCCGGTTTTCGGGCGGCTGTATTCAAACCAACCAATTATCGCAAAAAGTATCAGAGCAATTGTGAAAAGCGGAATTCCGATCACCAGTCCCGTTATCATCATCGGTCGTTTTTTCATTTTTATTAATTTTCTCCTTATGTTTTGGGCTTTCCGCCGCATCCTCTGCTTATAAGGTGTCGAAATCCGGCAAAAAGGTTACATCCTTTTGAGGCGTCCGGTTTTGCGCAGGATAAAGTCCCGGAAAAGGAAACCAAAAAAATTTTGCGAGTTTTTTTTGAATTTTCCCCGAACAACCCCGAGGGTTTAGATTTAATCAAATTTTTTCGTGTTTAATTTCGGCTTTAACCGCACGCAGGAGGTTGGCGAAAGAAAGAGAGTTCCCGCGATTTTTTTTTACCGAAGGAGGCTTATCAAAAATGAAAAACAAAACCGACATAACAATTATTCTCGATCGTTCAGGCTCTATGGACGCGATCAAAACGGACACCATCGGGGGATTCAACAGTTTTCTCCGGGAACAGCAAAAGGTGTCGGACGAGGCCGTTTTGTCTCTGGTTCAGTTCGACGATCAGTACGAAACGGTCTATTCCGACAAAGACATTCAGGCGGCCGAACCGCTCAACGACGAGACATTTCAGCCGCGCGGGACGACCGCTCTTTACGACGCCATCGGACGGACGATCAACACGACGGGACAGCGTCTGGCCGCTCTGCCCGAGGGCGAACGCCCGAATCAGGTCATTTTCGTCATCTTCACCGACGGCTACGAGAACGCTTCGCGCGAGTTCGATGCCAAACAGATCGGCGAGATGATCCGCCATCAGAAGGAGGTTTACAGCTGGGAGTTTCTGTTTATCGGAGCCAATCAGGACGCCATCCTGAGCGCCGAACAGATCGGCATCGCCAGCAACAAGGCACTGACCTTTGCGGCCAACGCCGGCGGCACCCGAAACGCCATGAAGATGGTGGCCGAAAAGATCCAGTTCAGCCGCCTTGCCCCGCAGGATTTCGCGCTGGAATTCAACGAAGAGGATCGGGAAGCACAGAGGAAAGCCGACAAAAATCAGGAATAGCGTCCTCTCCGTTCGTTAAATAGAAAAGCCGGAATCGAACCGGGATGCGGTTCGATTCCGGCTTTTCTATTGAGCGGTCCGTTATAAAAATTCGGTCTTTATTTGCGCCGGGAGCGCGACTTCGAGCATTTCCAGTTTCTCCGAACATTCGGCGAAGGCGTATTCCAGACCGGACGGGATGACCAGAGCGTCGCCGGGCCCGAGACCGTCAGCCTTCCCGCCTTCGCGCCAGAGCGAAACCCGGCCGCGCAAAATGAAGAAAAAGACGAACTCCGCTTCGTGCCGGCAGAAAACCGGCCCGGAATCTCCCGCCGGGCGAACGGTTCTGACGCCGGCCAGTCCTCCGGTCGCGCTCCCGATTCCCGTTTCCAGACACTCGAAACCGGCCAACCTCCAATCCCTCCAGACATCGGCCGAAGCGGCGATGTGCCGGACGAAACGCTGTCCGCCGAAATCGCGCTCGGGGCGGAGATCCCCGGTCGGCAGATCCATTTCATGCTCGGCAAATGTCTCGTGTTCGGCCGGCGAAGCGATCTCGATCACCTCCAGATCCGCTGAACTTTCCAGCACGCGGTGGCGGATCTGCGGCGGCTGAAGCACGCAGTCGCCGGCCGCAAACTCGAATGGCTCGCCCTGATCCTCGTAAACCAGACGGGCCCAGCCACGATAACAGTAGATCATCTGAAAACGGATCTTGTGAAAATGGACGTAATCCGGAACCGGCCCGGCCTCGGGGATGTGGATGTGCGAGGCGATGAAACGGCCGCCCTGACGATCCGGGATCAGATCCCGGTAACGCATCCCGGCCCGCCCCGTGCCCCAATCGGAAGCGCCGGAAAAACGGCTGATGACGAAAGAAGGTCGGAGTTCGGGCAAAACCGGTTCGACTCCCGCCAGTTCGATCCGGACGCCGTTCGGGGCGATCAGTTCCCGCTCCCCGCCGCCGATCTTCTCCGGCATAAGACAATTGAGGCGGAGCCGGATATTTTCATTTCCCGACAGATCCTCTCCCCCGCGGCGTTCCAGACGCAGGCGCAGTCCGTGGCCCCTAACGACGGCGACCGAAGGATCATCGGCGGGAAAGATCAGAGCCAGCCGAAAACCGAGCCTTTCGGTGAAGAATCGAATCGTCGCATCCAGGTCGGCGCAACCGAGGATCAGTTCGGCCGATTCCACATTTTGTTCGGTTTCCGGAGCCATTTATTTTCTCATTCGGACCAATTTTCCCTGATTTTTTTTCCGACCGATCAGGAGTTTTCCAATAATTCGAAGGCGATCCGGGCCAGCAGGCGAACGCTCTCATCGAGTTTGGCAAAACGCGGATCGTCGGTCTGCCCTTTGTAATACCGATAGAATATCTGCTGGATGACGACGGCCAGTTTGAAAACCGCGAAGACCTCGTAAAAGGTGAAATTTTCCAAAGCGCGTCCCGATTCCCGGGCGTAACCGGCGATCATCTCTTCGCGCGTCAGCCAGCCCTCTCTCTGCGTGACCGACTCCAGCGAGGCGCTGCCCGCCAGTTCGGCCACCCGCCCCCAATGCGTCCAGTAACATATCAGGATGCCGAGATCGATCAGAGGGTCGCCGACGGCGCTCATCTCCCAATCGAAAACGCCGACGATCTTCTCCGGCCTTTCCCGATCGAGCATCACATTGTCGAGCTTGAAATCGCCGTGAACCAGCGTCGGACGCTCGCATTCCGGCGGCAGATTCGCTTCCAGCCATCCGGCCGCCCGTTCCATCTCCGGGAGTTCCTCGGTCTTCGCCCCCTGCCAGCGCCGGGTCCAGCCAGTAACCTGCCGAAAAACGAACCCCTCGGGTTTGCCGAGCCTCTTCAGATCGTGCCGTTCGATATCGACCGCGTGGAGATCGGCCAATGCCCCGATCATCGCCCGGCTGACCGAGGCCCGTTTTTCCGGGTTGTTTTCGATCTCGGGAGGCTCCTTGGTGCGGATGATGATCCCGCGCCGCCGTTCCATGACGTAAAAGGTCGAGCCGATAACCCCCTCGTCTTCGCACAAGATGAAAGGCCTCGGCGCCAGAGAATAAACCGGATGAACGGCCTCCAGGATGCGGTATTCGCGGGCCATATCGTGGGCTTTCGGCGGCACCGGCCCGAACGGCGGGCGGCGCATGACGAATTCCCGCACGCCGAACCTCAGAAGATAGGTCAGATTGGAATGTCCGCCCGGAAACTGCTCGACCTCGAACGCCGAATCTTCGTCAAACTCGTCCCCGAGAATCTCCTTCAACTCCCGGCGAACGTATTCTTCCAATCGCCGCCAATCGAGATTTTCGCTTTTCCTGACCGGTTTGGTATCAGACATAGTTTGGATTTCGGATTTTGGATTTCGGATTTTGGATTGATTTTCCGATTCGGTGAATCGGATTCCGTCCCATCACCCATCACTTATCACCTATCACGCGTTTCTCAAGATCATACAGGTCGTCGTCGCGTGGGCGTAGAGTTTTCCGGCTTCGTCGGTGATCCGGCCTTCCGACAGGGCCGTCCGGCGGCCGACGTTGATGATCTTTCCCTCGCACCGGACCCTTCCGGTTCGGATCGTCATCGGCCGCAGATAGTTAACCTTCAGTTCGATCGTCGAATTGCCGACGCCGGGCGGCAGAACCGTGTAGATGGCACAGCTCATGGCCGTGTCGAGCAATGTCGCGGCCAGACCGCCGTGGGCGATGGCCATCGGGTTGTAATGAAACTCGGCGACCTCGGTTTCGAACACCACCGATCCCTCGCCGACCTCGCTGATCCGGTAGTTCAATGCGGAGGCGATCGGCGGCGGCGGAAGTTCGCCGGCCAGCATTTTCTCCAAAAACTCCCGGCCGCTCAAATGCTTTATCCGTTCAAAAATCTCATCGGCGTCCGTCCAACTGAAGGTGCGCGTGCGTTCGTTTTTTAGCGTTTCCGGCATAAATTTATTTCTATGAACGACCGGCTTTTCGTCGATCAAGTCTTTCGAAACCAAAGTTTTTTACTTTTGCCACAGAGATCACAGAGATCACCGAGGATTTTTTGATCGATCAAACTATTTGTCTCTGAGTTCTCTGTGGACTCTGTGGCCAAATAAATTCCTAATAAATTCAGATTACAGAGCATTAAGCCGTTCGGTAGATAGTATTTGGCAATGGTATAATTTTGTCAATCGAATCGATATTCCGGAGCGGTCGGGAAAAGGCTTTTCCGACCGTTAAAAGAGACGCTTTCAAGAGGAAAAAAGAATGTCCGAAAAACTGCAATACGATGATCGGGTCTTTAACCAGTCGCCCGCGCTCGAAGATTACAACCCGTTCGCCTCGGACGAGGCTCTCAGCCAAGCCGTCCGGGTCAACAACGGCGGCTGGGTGGCCGAACGGGCGAGCGGTTTCGCCGAGATTCTGGGGCGGGCCGAAACATTAAAACTGGGCGATCTGGCCAACCGCTTCGCGCCGGTTCTGAAAACCCACGACCGTTTCGGCAACCGGGCCGACGAGGTCGAATATCATCCCGCCTATCACGAACTGATGCGGCTCAGTATCGAGCACGAAACCCATTCGCTGGCCTGGAAAAACGGACGAAAAGGCGCTCACGCGGCGCGTTCGGCGCTGATGTTCCTGCGTCATCAGGTCGATGAGGGTTCGAGCTGTCCGCTGACCATGACCTTCGCCGTCGTTCCCTCGCTCAAGATTCAAAAAGAGATCGCCGACGAATGGTTGCCGAGGGTTCTTTCCGATCGTTACGATCCGCGTTTGATCCCGGCGACCGAGAAAAAAGGAGCCATTTTCGGGATGGCCATGACCGAACGGCAGGGCGGTTCGGACGTCCGCGCCAACACGAGCGTCGCCAACCCGGTCGGACCGCGCGGAGCCGGACGGGAATACCGGATCACCGGCCACAAATGGTTCTGTTCGGCTCCGATGTCGGACGCTTTTCTGGTGTTGGCCCGAACCGAAGGCGGATTGTCGTGCTTTCTTTTGCCCCGGTTCACGCCCGACGGACGGAAGAACGATTTTCATCTGCAAAGGCTCAAGGACAAACTCGGAAACCGTTCGAACGCTTCGAGCGAGGTCGAGTTCCGCGACGCCTGGGCTCTGCTGATCGGCGAAGAGGGCCGCGGCGTGGCCAACATCATCGAGATGGTCCGGCACACCCGGCTCGATTGCATCACGGGGTCGGCCGCCACCTTGCGCCGCGCCGTGGCCGAATCGATCAATCACGCCCGCCATCGCCGGACGTTCGGAAAGTTTTTGATCGACCAGCCGCTGATGCGGAACGTTCTGGCCGATCTGTGCCTCGAATCCGAAGCGGCGACCGCGCTCGCCTTTCGCCTGTCGCGATCTTTTGACGAAGCCGAAACCGACGAACACGAAAATTTCCTCGCCCGGATCGGAACGGCGGTCGGCAAGTTCTGGGTGACCAAAAGAGCCGTCGCCGCTCTCGGCGAAGCGATCGAATGTCTCGGCGGCAACGGTTACGTCGAAGAATCCGCCATGCCCCGCCTGTACCGCGACATTCCGGTCAATTCGATCTGGGAAGGCTCGGGCAACGTCCAGTGTCTGGACGTTCTGCGGGCGGCCGCCAAAGAACCGGAAACGCTTCGGACGATTCGCGCGGAAGCGTCGAAAGCTCGCGGGGAAAATAGGGATTTCGACCTGTTTCTCGATCGGCTCGACACCGAGCTGAGCGATCTCGAAAACCCGGAGATCCGCGCCCGGCGCCTTGTCGAAATGCTGGCGCTGGCTTTGCAGGCGGCCGTTTTGATCCGGACCGCGCCGGGTTTCATCGCCGACGCTTTTTGCCGTTCGCGGCTCGGGGCCGGCGGATTTTCGGCCTTCGGGACATTGCCGGCCGACGCCGATTTCCGCCGCATCATCGAGCGCAATTTACCGGTTTTATAAGGCTTTTGTTTTGCTTTGGTGAATTTTGTCCGGCCGCTCCGGCTTCGGGTCGGCCAAAATTAATTTGCAATTTCTTTCAAATAAGAATATCTATAAAAATATGGAGATCGAATGGAAAACGAAAGCGGGGCAGAATCCGTTTCTGCACAAACAGGGCGCTAACTGGAAGGGAGTCAAGATCCGCCGGGCCGGGGTTTTGCCCGGACGGATGCACCGACACGAGGCGTTCTATCACGAGGTCAACGTCACTTTGAGCGGCGAGTTGTTCATCGAAAAATTTTCCGAAGCCGGCCGGAGCGTGATCGCCAAGACCGGTTCGGGAAACTCCTGCCTGACCGTTGCCGGCCAGCACGTCAGCGCCTACTGGGACGCTCCGCTCGATAATCTGGGCATCTTTCTCGAACCGGCTTTTGTCGATCAGACGGCTTTAGAGAACAATATCCCGAACTTCGAATTCATCGAGATCGCCGACCGCAAAGACCCGCTCATCGAACAGATCGGTCTGGCCATGCTGACCGAGGTCAACGCCGAAAATCCGACCGGCCATCTGTACATCGAATCGCTGACCCAAACGCTGATCCTCCATCTCCTTCAAAACCACAGCACGGCGGCCGCCAAATTCGCCGCCGGGAAAACCGGGGGCGGGCTTTCGGGCTACAAACTTCGCCGCGTCAAGGAATTCATCCGCGAAAACCTGTCGCACGATCTGAGCCTCAGCGAGATCGCCGAGATCGCCGATCTGAGCCGCTATCATTTCTCGCGCGAGTTCCGCCGTTCGACCGGTCTTTCCCCGGTTCAGTTTCTTCAAAAGGAGAGGATCGAACGGGCCAAAATACTGCTCGAAAACGAAGACCTGCCGATCGCTCAGGTGAGCCTCGAGACCGGCTTCAAAAACCAGAGCCATTTCACCACTCTTTTTCGCAAATATACCAAGCTGACCCCGAAAGGCTGGCGCGAAACGAAGCTTGCCTGAGTTGATTTTGGGTTTTAGATTTTGGATTTTGGATTTTTTTTTCAAGAAGAACAATCCAAAATCTAAAATCTAAAACCCAAAATCAAATTGAATTAGCAATTTCAGAAAACAAACCGCACAGAGCCGAAAGATTTCCGTCCGGCGCATAGCTTAGAATTTCTTCCTGAACGATTTTTTCAGGAGGTTAGTGAAAAACTTATGCGTCATCTTATTGTTTTGTTTTGCATCTTTGCTTTTTCGGGGCTGGCTTTTTCGCAGACGGCCCTGGTCAAAAACTCTTTCGATCAGGCGACGGCCGAAGCGCGGCGGGGCGAGTTTGAAAAGGCTCTGAAAGATTATCAAAAGGCTTTGACGGCCGCCGAAAGCGAAAATCTGAGCGAGATGTTTTTCGCCCGGCTCCATTTCAACATCGGGGTTTGCCAGTTTCAACTGGGTCGGTTCGCCGAAGCCGAAACCGCTCTTACAAAATCGGTCAATGTAAGCGGCGGCCTTTACGCGCGGGCCTTTTACCCGCTCGGGCTGACCGAAACCAGACTCGGCAAATTGGATCGGGCCAAGCGGAATTTCCGGCGGGCCATCAGGGCCGAAGACCGGACGGGCGAGGTCTGGTTCGATCTCGCTCTGGTTCATCTTCGGGAGAACGATCTCGGCGGAGCGGAGCGCGCTTTTCAAAGATCGATCGAAAATAAAAGCGTCAGTTCGGCCGACGCTCTCAACAATCTGGGGGTCATCTTCGCCCTGACCGGCGATCTGGAAAAGGCCGAAAATTATTTTCAAAAAGCGCTGGCCGAATCGAACGGCGGTTCCGCCGAAGCCGGGAAAAACCTGCGTTTCTGCCGTTATTTCAAAGAGCATCAAACCAAAGAACTGCTGGCCGGTTTTCAATTCAGTCGGCGGGAGCGAATCGGAATTTAGGAGGATTATTAAATGGACAAACAACAATCGATGATGGCCGTCATGCGGCTTTATGAAATGCGCCGCGAGGAAAAGATGCGGGCCGCCCGACGCTGGTTTTTTTCGGAATTCTCGCCCCGTTCGGCGATGGACATCCTCCAGCTTTACCGTCAGGGCGAAGAGGCCAGCGCCTATTTCCGGATGGTCACCTCGTTCTGGGACATGGCCGCGTCCTTCGTCTTAAACGATGCGCTCGATGAAAAGATATTTCTCGACACGAGCGGCGAGATCGTTTTCGTTTACGCCAAGATCGCCCCCTATCTGGACGAGATCCGCGAGATTTTCCGGGAAGATGATTATCTGATCAATCTCGAACAAATGAGCCGCCGGGTTCCCGATCTGGAAAAGAAACTGGAGGCGCGAAAAAGACTGTTCGCCCTCTGGACCAAAGAGCCGGCCGAAGAAGGCGCGGCGGGATGATTCCATTTTGGATTTCGGATTTCGGATTTTGGATTTGTTTGAAATAATCGCTGACGATTGATTTGCAGGCTTAAAGAATGGTAAATTTCCGCTGTCTTTTGCAGAAGATAAATCCGAAATCCAAAATCCGAAATCCAAAATTGATATGAATTTCCGTCCGCTCTTCGCCGTACTTGTCATCGTCTCCATTTTTTCATCGCCGGTCTTCGCGCAAAGCGGGATCAAAAGCGGTCAGCGTTACGGGCGGGTCGTCATCCGGGGCGCGATCGTGGTTGACGGGAGCGGCAAACCGGCGGCCGGGCCGTTCGATATCGTCATCGAAGGCGACCGGATAACCGAGATCGTTTCGATCGACCCGGTGGCGGTCAAGGCCGGCGACGCCCGCCGGCCGGCCGAGGGAGACGTCGAGATCGACGCGACCGGCAAATACGTTCTGCCCGGTCTGATCAATCTCCACGGCCACACGCAAGACGGACGCGGCGGAATGCCGCAACCGGTCGAATATTGTCTGAAGATGTGGCTCGCCTGCGGAATCACGACGGTGCGCGACGTCGGCTCTTCGCGAAAAACCCTCCAGTGGCGCGACCAAAGCGCCAAGAACGAATTGGCCGCCCCGCGCATTTTCGCCTACGGGGTTTTCCAGTCGCCCCCGACTCCGAAAACCAGGGAAGAGGCCCGCGCCCGCGTCCGCGAATTGAAAGCGGCCGGGTTCGACGGGATCAAGCTGTTCGGCATCGACCGCGATCTGATGGGGGCGATGATGGATGAAGCGCACAAGGCCGGAATGCGGGTCGCTCATCACACCGGGGTCGAAGAAACGAACACCTGGGACGACATCCGCTTCGGCACGACCAGCATCGAACACTGGTACGGCATCCCCGACGCGGCCATCCCGAGCGGTCGGCAAAACTTCCCTTCCACCTACAATTACAACAACGAGGTCGATCGCTTTCGCTACGCCGGAAGGCTCTGGCGCGAGGCCGACTGGGATCAGCTGATGAGGGTTCTCGACGGAATGGTCGGGGCCGGTGTCGCCTGGGACCCGACGCTCGACATCTACGAGGCCTCGCGCGATCTGCAAAGAGCGCAGACCAATCCGGCCTTCGCCGAATATCTGCATCCGGTGCTGGAGGAATATTTCCGGCCCAACCCGGCCAATCACGGCTCGTATTTCATCGGCTGGACCTCGACCGACGAGGCCTTCTGGAAAGAAAACTACCGGATCTGGATGCGCGCTCTTCTGGAATTCGAGCGACGGGGCGGATTGATCGGCGTCGGCGAGGACGCCGGTTTCATCTATCAGATGTACGGCTTCGGGCTGATCCGCGAACTGGAACTCCAGCAGGAGGCCGGCTTTCATCCTTTGAAAGTGATCCAGCACGCGACCGTCAACAACGCCCGGATTCTCGGTCAGGAAGATGAGTTGGGCCGGATCAGAGTCGGCTACAAGGCCGATCTGATCATCGTCAACGGCAATCCGCTGGAGAATCTCAAGGTCCTCTACCCGACCGGCGTCGAAGAGATCCGCGACGGCCGGATCTACAAGACCGGCGGGATCGAATGGACGATCAAGGACGGAATCCCGTTCCACGCCCCGACCCTTGCCGCCGAGATCCGATCAATGGTCAAAACCGCACGGGAAGCAACTAAAAGGTGATGGGTGATGCGTGATGGGTGATGGGATCGAATTCGGTGAACCGAATTACATCAATCCAAAATCCGAAATCCAAAATCGAATGGGGTGAGATGCTTTTCAGACGGCCAGAGCGATCGAGGGAAAGTTATTGAGGCTCCGGTCGTCCGGGTGTTTTCCGGCAATCGCCCGAAAGCCTCGGCGATCAGCAATTTTTGCCCGGCTGAAAGTCCCCCGGCGGCAAACTCGAATTTCGGCCCGTCGTCTTCGCCCGGAAAATCCTCGTCGTCAGATGATAAAAATGTTTTCCCGATGAGGCAAACTCCGGACGGTCAAAAGAGGCTTTCATCAAAAGAAAATTTACCGGCCTTGTGTTTTTCAAAGGGACGTTTCTGGGTTATATTCTGAATCTGAAAATTCGGTATTCGATAGCTGATCTTTGAAATTGATGAATTTACAAATCAGTCGGTGAAACCGACGATATATCTGTAGCCCATAACGCAAGTTATGGGAACAGGAAACCGCGACATAATATGTCGCCATTTTCAATGGCTTGGTCGGTTTTGGCAATTCTGCCCCCACGATTGGCATCGTGGGCTACAAACATCTCGCCGTCTTCGACGGCTGGTTAAAAAACATTAACAAAACATCTTCAAAGATCAGCTCGGGAGTACCGAAAATTCGGAGAAATGGAGTTTGAAAAGATGTCCGAGAAAAAAGCCTTGCAACTGACGATCCGCTACGCCGACCTCTCCGACGCCCGTTTGATTTCGGGGCTCGGAGCGACCACCTTTTACGAAACCTATTTCGAGCAGGACGAACCCGGCGATCTGGCCGATTATCTGGCCGAGAATTTCAATCCGAAACAAATGGAAAAAGAATTGGCGGACCCCGACTCGACCTTTATGATCGCCGAAGTGGAGGGCAAGGCGGTCGGTTACGCCAAACTCCGGGAGAATTCCCGGGTCGATTGCATCCGCGATGAAAAAGCGGTCGAACTCCATCGCATTTACGTTCTGGAAAAAATGTCGGGCCGGGGCATCGGAGGTGAACTGATCCGGGAATGCCGGGCCGAAGCCCGAAGAAAAGGCTTTACTTCGATCTGGCTGGGCGTCTGGGAGAACAATCCGAAAGCGCAAAGGTTTTACCGAAAACAGGGCTTTGTCAAAGCCGGCGAGTTGCGTTTCAGGTACGGATCGAAGATCGAAACGAATTATATTCTCCGATCGGACCTGTGAAAAAACCGGCCCCTCATTTTTAACCGGAAAGATTTTCCCGTCTCAATAATTGCAAGAATCCGCCTCCGGACGCGTTCCTGTCCCGGAAAAAAAAACAGGAGCACAATCAAAAATGAAAAACTTTATCATCCTGATCGTTCAGCTTTGCGGTTTCGCTTTTATCTTCGTCTCCGTCCTGAGCGTTCTGAACTATATGTTCGATCTCGGGCTCGGCTACAAGGGAACGGAGGTTCCGGGCGAACCGGAATTCGCCGCCGTTTTTCTGGTTCTGGGTCTGATCCTGACGCCGCTCGGCTGGTATCTGAACAAGAAGGTGAGCGTTTGAGTCAGCCGTCAGATTCCGCATCGATCCCAAATCCGAAGTCCGAAATCCGAAACAGAAGGGGTCTGCTCGGCGCGGCGTCCGTTTCAAACGGTGCAATCTGCAGGTTCAAAAGATAATCTCCGTCACCAATTTCGCCGGGGACGAAGATCAACTCGGTGATCGTGTTTCGAAGGCGGCTTTTTTCGCCCGGATCGAAACCGCCCGGCCGGACGTTCCAAAAGATCCGGTGATTGTCCAATTTGCCCTCATCGAAGGTCCGGTCAATTGAAGGCAGATCCGTCAGCAGGTGTTTGATCCCCGTTTCGACGATGAGTTCCATCGCCTCGGTCGAAAAAAAAGGCGGAATCGCTTTCATATATCGGCGGAAAAGTTTGCTTTCGTCGTTGGGCAGAGTGCGGACGATGAGGGATCTTGGATTTCGGATCTTGGATTTCGGATTTCGGATCGCCGTTTCGAGGGCGCGTTTTGTAATCAGGAGATCGGGTTCGTCCAATTTGACCGGATAGGTGTCTTTGGTTTTTCGGGCGCTTTCCGGCTCGACCGAGATCAGGATTGCCGGGATGAAGACATCCGTCAAGCAATCGCGGACCGAGATCCTTTCTCTGGTGATGTGGCCGACGCATTCGGTGTGGGTTCCGTTGCAGTGCGGGATGAATTTGTACTGCTCGAAATTACAGCTTCCGCCGAGCCGCACATCGCCGATGATTTCGCCCGCCCGGCAGGGTTCGGAAACGGCCTCTTCGACATCATAAGCGTTCGGCTGAGGTCCGTTGAACCTGAGCGGAACGGAGATGTCGAGCGGGTGCGCCGCGTCGATCCGGTAGTTTTGATCTTCTGTCTTAATGGAGATAATCATTCAGGATTGCGGACTTTTCCGGGGTTTACAATCTGTAATTGAAATAATCCTCGTGCTGATTGTCATAAAGAGTTATCTGTCCGGCCTCGATCGTTCCGCTGAAATATTCGGCCATTTCGTAATCGTAGCCTTCGAAGCCATCGCCCTTCATCGTCAATGTTATATATTCGCCCGAACCGAATTCGTAAAGCTCGTAGCCGTCGCCCTTCCTTTTGCCCGCCACACCGCAACTCCGCGAATAATCGTAGATCTTTATCTCGTCCGGTTCGACCGTTCCGGTCATATCGAAATACTTCGAAACCGCATAATCGTAAATCCGCCCGCCATTCCGTTTTTCAAACAGATTCCCGGCAACATATGCGACGCAGGCTCTCGTTTTTTGTTTCATACACAACAAAATACAATGAAAACACCGGGTTGAACAATTGGACGATGATTTTAATTTCAGATCGTAGGGGCGGGTCCTGTGCCCGCCCGATCGGCCGGATCGCCGAAATCCGCGTTAAAATAAAACCAATTTGACACCAACCGCATTTTGCGTTGCTCGATGCAACGGGCGGGCACAAGACCGATCCCCCATCAAATCAATCCCGACATAAATTATCGATAATTTTGTTTATGTTGTCGGGCAGTTCCTTTTTACTGCAAATTGTATCCGCACCTCGATTCAGCAAAATCTCATTCCCTTTTTCGTGAGAGGAAATTCCGATTATGACCGGAACTATTTCTCTGGTTTTTAATTCCTCAATCAACTCGCTTCCTTTTCCGTCATCCAAATCATAATCGATCAGCACCAGATCAAAATAATCATTTTGCAAAACGCGCCTGGATTCTTTGAGGCTCGGGACAATGGCGACATCGTGTTGCGCCAATAAGCGCCTGGTGATGAGGTTTGCAAAAATTTTGTGGTTTTCAACAAAGAGAATTTTCATCAATTTTAAAATTTGATAAATCAAACGCATCGGGCGAGCACAAGACCCGCCTTTACGGAAAACGCCGGTCGGGTTCTTTGATAAAATGGTTTCCTGTCCCAAAACGTCTTTCGGTTCGTCTTATATTTTAAGGTTTTTTTATGATCATCGAAAATGAGAAAGGAGTTTTCCGAAGAAGAACTGACCGATCTGACATTGGCAGTGGTGGCAATTAACGGCTGGAGCCGCCTGAACATCGCCTTTCGGATAACGCCGGGAAGCTATCAATTGGGTTCCCTAGCGGCCCTAATCGGGGAGTGATTTTTATTTTAGAAGCTATCTCAAAAATAGCAAAATCATTAATCGCGTAGCGATTTGATGAATTTAGCCGTGGAATTTATTCCACGGCTAAACTCAAACTGCCGCTGATGCGGCGTAAAAAACTATTTTTGAGATAGCTCCTAGTCAAAATTCTAAATTTCGTTTTTTGAAAGCATCTAAATCTGAACTTTTCGGCGATCCGCAAAAAAGAGTTCGGTGAAGCGTCAGGTATTTCAAAGGTTTAGACCATTTTGGAGGTTGGGAAAAAAGACCCTTTATGAGCAAAAAGATTTGGAAAGCGCCGCCGGATGTCCGGCAGGATTACGACGACACTTGCTGGGCAGCCGTTCTGGAGGCCTTCTGCGCTTCGAATCCCGGAAGACCGAAATTGAAACAGGCGGAGATCGTCGAACAGTTCGACAAATTCTCGTTCAGCGCCACCGACGGGACCCTGACCCGGCACGGCCTGCACACGATGCTCCGCGATCACCGCTTCGGACTCAAAACCGAAGAGGCCGACCACGAATATTTCAGTTCGACCCCCGCTTATCTAAACAACAAACTCGGCGCCGGAATGGTCATCATCGGTTACTGGGAACCGAAAATCTCGGGCTGGCACGTCGGTTTGATCTACGGTCTCGACGACAAGACGGTTCATTATCTCAACCCCGATTTTTCGAGCGGCGGCCTGCTCAAGAGCGATATTTCTTACTTCGGCACCAAGGGCAAACTGGTGATCGGCTGGCGGGCGTGGTAAATGAATTTCATTCTCGAACGATTCTTACTTTTTCCGCCACCTCATCCAAATCGATCGCGCCGACATCTTCAACTTCGGCGCAGATCTCCCCAACCAAACAATATCAATCTTTCGGCGGAAACCATCCTGCTTCTATCCATTTTTTTCTGACCGGCAAAATTATTTCATTATTGAGTTTCAGGGCCTCGACGGTGGCCCGGCCGGAAGATGTTTTTCCGTTGACCTTTTCGTCATTCCATTCGAAATGTCTTTTCCAGTATTGAGTTCGCGGGTTAAAAAGCGGGACGCTTTTCCCGGTTTTCGGATCGACTCCTTCGGTTTGAACACCTTTGTAGCCGTTACATAACCGACACGCCAACCACAGGTTTCCTTCGTCATCGGTTCCGCCTTTGGCGGTCGGCAAAATATGTTCGATCTCCAGCAAACCCGGATTCAGAGATTGAGGCAAAAGACAATATCCGCAGCGATTTTTGGCCTTTCGGCGAATTTTTCCTTTGAGTTTCTCGGTAAGGTCACTCATTTTTCAGGTCGGAGGGACTTTTTATCAAATCGCGCTGAACGGCCTCATAAACGCCCTCTGTTTTCCGCATCAAAGCGACGCCGTAAACCTGCTGAAAGAAATCCAGTTCTTTTTTTTCCTCGCTTTTAAGAGTTCCGGCCTGATTTTTGTAGAGCAATCGGCTGTGCCGGTCGGACTGTTTTTTCGGCATTTGCAGATTTGCCAAAGCCAGAACTTCTTCGTCCGACAGATTCATCAAAGGTCTTTCAGAATGTTCGGAGGAATATTTTTCCTCAATTACATCGACTATCAGATCAACCACCTTGCGTTTCGATTTTTTAGCGACAGTTGATACCTCTTGATAAACTTTTTCAGGCAGATTCAATGTAATTTCCATGGCTCAAATCTTATCATAACCCAAAGTCGAACTAAATCATTTTCACCTTTTCCATCACCTCACCCAAATCGATCGCGCCGACATCTTCAATTCCGGCGCAGATCCTCATCAGCAATTCATCCTGCGAGTTTCCTTTTTCCTTGGCCACCCGGTAGGGCAGGTCTTCGCGGAAAGTGACCATCGAGTATTTGGAAAAATAATCCGGGTAGGTTTGCTCGAGAAGCGTTTCGAGCTGGCGTTTGCGCTGGAAAACGGGATCGGCGACCGCATCGCGCATTTCGTAGAAATTCTCTTCGGCCAGATCGCAGATGGCGTCGGCGTTCGGTTTCCGGCGTTCGGCGTAAACGTTGAAAATCTTTTCCCAATCCCCATCGTGTTCCTCGATCAAAGAATCGAAAACGCGGCAGTCTTCAAACGCGCAGTTCATTCCCTGCCCGTAAAAAGGAACCATCGCGTGGGCCGCGTCGCCCAGCAGAAGCGCTTTGCCCCGGACGTTCCACGGAAAACATTTGATCGTCCCGAGATTGCCGGTCGGGTTGGAGAAAAATTCCGCTTCCAGATTGGGCATCAGCGGAAGGGCGTCGGGGAAATTGGTTTTGAAAAAATCAAAAAGCGCTTTTTTCGATTTGGGATTGCGGATTGCGGATTGCGGATTTGTTTGCTGGTTTTCGCTCATCGGGTCCGTTTCGTTTCGCCAAACTCCCGATTCGATCGCCTGAAAGCTTTCCTGTCCGGCGTGGGCCAGAAAGAGCGTGCAGGTGAAACTGCCGTCGAAGTTCGGCAGGGCGATCATCATGAACTGATGGCGGGCCCAGATGTGGAGGGCGTTTTTCTCCAGCAGAAACTCGCCGTCGTCGTTCGCATGAGGGGGCAGATCGCCCGCAAATTCGGATCTCGGCGGGATCGACAATTCCTTGTAACCGTGTTCGAGGAATGTCTGGCTGTAATTGAACCTTTCGATGCAATCGCGATTCGTCATCATCGCCCGGCGGACGGCCGAACCGGCGCCGTCGGTGGCGATCAACGTTTCGCCCGCGACCGAAAATCTTTCGCCCGTTTCCGCGTTTTCGATCAGAGCCTCGCCCGAGCGGCAATCGAAATCGACGCATCTCCGGTTGAAGTGAAACCGCGAGGCCGGATAATTGTCGGCTTCATTGATCAGAGCGACGTTCAAACCGCCGCGCGAAACCGAGTTGATGTATTCTCCTTCGCGGCCCGAATAGGGCAGGAGTTTGGTCTCGCCATCGACGGAATGGATCATCCGGCCGACCATCGGGACCGCCTCGCGGAGCATGTATTCGTCCATTCCGACCTGTTTTAATGCGGCGATCCCGCGATCCGACAAGGCCAGATTGATCGAACGCCCGGCCGACATCTCTCGGGTGCGCATATCGCCGCGCGCCTCATAGACGTCCGCCTCGATCCCGCGCCGGGCCAGAAAGGTCGAAAGCAGAGAACCGGCCAGACCGGCTCCGATGATGATCACCTTTTGTTTTGCCATAAAATTCTCAATTTTGTCAGTTTAAGTACCAAAGCTGGTTGCTGATTCGTATAATGATTGTCAATTTTAAAAATAATAGATTTTCGGCAAAATAACGACAGGCCGAAGTTGGTCATGATAATCAGATGAGAGCAGATCGGAAAAAAATGAAAACGGTCGTGGTCGGCGCCGGCGCGGTCGGCTGCTTTTTCGGCGGAATGCTGGCGCGGGCCGAGCGGGATGTGATCTTTCTGACCCATTCGCGGGAACAGGCCGATCTTTTGAACCGGGAGGGCCTCAATATCGACAGCCTCAATTTCAGCGATAAACTGCCGGTCCGGGCGACCGCCGAACCGGATGTGTTGACCGATGCGGATTTCGTCTTGTTTTGCGTCAAATCGCCCGATACCGCCCGGACCGCCCGCGCTCTTTCGCCGCACTTTAACCCGGAATCCCTGATCATCAGTTTGCAGAACGGCGTCGATAACGCCGACAAGATCTCGGCCAATTCAAACGTCGAGGCCGCGGCGGCCGTGGTTTACGTCGGGGCCGAGATGCTCGCGCCGAACCACGTCAAACACAACGGCCGCGGCGATCTGGTGATCGGACGCCTGAACGGATCGGAAAAAACGAAGACCGGTCTGGAAAAATTGTCCCGCCTTTTCCAGAAGGCCGGAGTTCCCTGCGTAGTATCGGAAAACGTCCGCGCCGAATTATGGACGAAACTGATCATCAACTGCGCCTACAACGCCGTCTCGGCGCTCTCGCAATCGGCCTACGGGCGGATGGTCGAAGACGAGGAAACCCGCCGTTTGATGAACCGGATCATCGACGAATCGTTGGAGGTCGCCTCAGCCGACGGGGTCGAGTTGGACGAAAACGATCTGCGCGAAAAGACCTTTCGGATCGGGTCGGCGATGCCGGGAGCGTTTTCTTCGATGGCGCAGGACATCGAGCGCGGCCGGGTGACCGAAATCGATGCGCTCAACGGTTTTGTGGCGAAGCGCGGAAAGGAATCGGGAATTCCGACCCCGGTCAATCAAACCCTCGTTTCGCTGATCAAACTGCTGGAACGAAGCGCCTGAGCCCGTCTATTTCAAACAATCCCGCAAAATCCGGGCGAACCGGTAAACATCCGTAAACGAATTATACAGCGGGACCGGCGCGACGCGGATCACGTCCGGTTCGCGCCAGTCGGCGATGACGCCTTTTTCGGTGATGGCTTCAAATAAACTTTTGTCCGCATCCTTGACGCGGACCGACAGTTGACAGCCGCGTTCCTCCGGATTCGGCGGCGTGATGACCGAGATTCTCGGGTCTTCGATCTCGCTCAACAGAAATTCCAGATAGCCCGTCAACCGGCGCGATTTTTCCGTCAAAGCCGACATTCCGGCCTCGTCGAAGATCTCCAGAGAAGCCCTCAGGGCGGCCATCTGAAAGATCGGCGGGTTCGACAACTGCCACCCTTCGGCCCCGCGCATCGGCCGGAATTCCGGCCCCATCAGAAAACGCGTCGCCTGATCGTGCCCCCACCAACCGGCAAACCGCGGCAGATCGCGGGTTTCGGCGTGCCGCTCGTGAACGAAAACCCCGGCGATGCCGCCCGGCCCCGAATTGAGGTATTTATAAGAACACCAGGCCGCGAAATCGACATTCCAGTCGTGAAGCCGCAACTCGACGTTGCCGGCCGCGTGGGCCAGATCGAAACCGACCACCGCCCCGACCCGATGCCCGGCCTCGGTGATGCGCGCAAAATCAAATTTCTGCCCGGTGTAATAATTGACCCCGCCGAGCATCACCAGAGCGATCGAATCGCCGTTTTCCTCGATCGTTTTTTCGATGTCTTCCGTCCTCAAACAAGTCTCGCCGGGACGGGGTTTCAGTTCGATCAGACATCTCGATTTGGGATTTGGGATTTGGGATTTGGGATTTGTTTCTTCGCCATTCCGCAATCCGCAATCCGCAATCCCGAATCCCAAATCCCTATGAAAATCTATTTGCGATTTGACGGCGTATTGATCCGACGGAAAGGCGTCCGATTCGATGACTATCTTGCAGCGTTTTTCGGTCGGGCGGTAAAACGAAACCATCAGCAGATGGAGATTGACCGTCAGCGAGTTCATCACCACGGTTTCGAGCGGGCGGGCGCCGACGACGCGGGCCATCTGTTCGGTCAGAAAACGGTGATATGGCATCCACGGATTCCGGGCGTGAAAATGCCCTTCGACGCCGAAGGTTTCCCAATCTTTTAATTCCTGTTCGATATAACCGCGAGCGGAGCGCGGCTGAAGCCCGAGCGAATTGCCCGTAAAATACAAAACCTCCTCATCGTTCGGCTCTTTCGGAATGTAAAACCTGTTCCGAAAATGCCCAAGCGGATCACGCTCGTCCATTTCCCGGGCGAAGGATTCTTCCGGTCGATAAATTTGCTTCGTCATAAAATTGATCTTCGATTCAATAAAAAATTTTATGTTGTTAATGGTTTATAGTTAATTGTTAATTGTCAGAAGCAGAAAACTCAAAATCCTATAAACATTTCGCTCCTATGGAGCTATTTTCGAGTTTTCAAACTGCTTCTCAGAGACCTTTGTCTGCTTTCAATCATTTGGTCATCAATTTCAGTTTAGACTATTTTTCCTCCGGTTAATTATCTCATTTCAATTTTTCCGACAACTTTCCGCCGACAAATAAACAATTAACGATTAACCATCAGCAATTAACAAAATCTCAGGAAATCCTGTCCAAAATCGTGATCCGCTCTTCTTCGGCCAGCATTTCTTCGGTTTCCCGGTCGAAACGGGCGGCGTGATCCGATTCGAGATGCCTCTCCAGATCGGCCGGGCTCGCCCAGCTTTCGAAAAACACGAACAGATTCGGATCGTCGGCCGCTTGATGAAGATCGTAGCTGAGACAGCCTTTTTCAAGGCGCGAAGGCCCGATCAGAGCCAAACAGGCCGCTTTGACCTCCGCGGCAAAACCCGCTGCGGCCCGAACCTCCGCCATCACGTAAATTTTTCGTTCCGCTTCCATAAAATCAGATGATCAGATTGAGATCGCCGAATTCGTGCCACAGATATTTTCGCTCGACCGCTTCGAGGTAAGCCCCGCGGATCTCTTCGGGCGGCAAAAATGCCGTCAGCAGATCGAGATGGCTGGCCTCCGGTTCGTGCATCCCGGTCAAAAGTCCGCTCACCGTTTTCAAACGGTGGCTTTCGGTGATTCTCAGGCGCGTGTAAGCGTGAGCGGACGCGACCAGACCGTTCTCATCGGCGGCCGATTCCAGAGCGCGGACGACCGTCGTCCCGACGGCGATGACCCTTCTTCCCTCGCGGCGGGCGCGGTTGATCTTCGAGGCCGCGTCGGGACCGATGAAATACTCCTCCTCGCCGGCCGGATGGAGCGCGTCCAGATCGTCGTCCATATATGAAGACAGTCCGGTATGAAGGACGATGTAAGCCGTTTCCACGCCGCGCCGGCGCAGTTCGAACAACAGTTTCCAGGTGAAGGCCCGACCCGCCGAAGGCATCTCGGCCGAACCGGGTTCCTGGGCGTAAACCGTTTGATAATAATCCAGATCCCACGGAGCCGAGACGTATTCGTAACGAACCGGCTGGCCGAGCCGGTAGATCGTATCGACCAGTTCCGTTCCGCTTTGAGAAAAACCGATCCGCCAGAGACGCGGGATCCGCTCGTCCCTTTCGATGACTTTTCCTGTCAGGTCTTCGCCGAAATTGATCTCCATACCGGCCCGCAGACCGCAGGCGAACGGATCGCCCTTTTCGCACAAGAGCAGAACCAGCCAGGTGTCGTCCGGCAAATGTTCTGCCAGCCGCGCTTCGATGCAGGGTGCCCTTTCGGCGGCACAGCCTTTGAGCGCGGCCGGCAAGGTGCGACTGCTGTTGAAAACGATCAGATCTCCCTCCCCGAGAAAATCGCCGACCCGGTCAAAACGCGTGTGCAGACGTTTTTTCGCCTTCCGGTCGATGACCAGCAGGCGAACCTGATCGCGGCCGATCCCGCGCCGTTCGGGCGGTTCTTTGGCCATCAGATCTTCGGGCAGTTGAAATGCAAAAGGCGCTCCGGACATAAAAGTTTTTATTTTCCTCCGGCGACCGTTTCAACGGACGGCAAATCTTCTTCCAAGCCCCAGTTTTCCTCCTGCGCCTGAAAACGGCGGCCGGAAACTCCCTTCGATTCGTCCGAGGCCAGATAGATGAACACCTCGGTCACATCGGCCGGATCGGACCATTCCGCCGGGTCTTCGTCCGGTTCGGCGTCGCGGTGCATCCGGGTGTTCATATCGCCGGGATCGACCCGGTTGACCCGCACCTCCGAGTCTTCGAGTTCGGCCGCCCAGGTCTCCGACATCCCTTCGATCCCGAACTTGGAGATGCCGTAAGCGCCCCAGCCCGGATAACCGTTTCGCCCGGCGTCGCTGGTTACGTTGATGATCGATCCGCCCCGCTCGATCATCGCCGGCAGAGCCTTTTTGATCAACAGAAACGGCGCGATCAGATTGACGTTGAGAACCTCGCGGAAATCCTCCAGCGGGTAATCGAGCAGAAAAGGCATCGGCGTCGGCCCCAGAACCGAGGCGTTGTTGACCAGAACGTCGAGCCGCCCGCCGAACTCGCTGAGAGCGGTCGCCACCAAACGCTCGATCTCCTCCGGGCGCGAAAGATCGGCCGCGACGATGCGAACGCCGGTTTCGGGAGCGATCCCGGCGATCTCTTCTTTGATCTCTTCCAGATCTTCGGCGCGGCGCGAAGTCAAAACGATGGCGGATGCGCCCTGACGGGCGAAATCCAGCGCCAGTTCCCGACCCAGACCGCGCGAGGCGCCGGTGATCAGAATTTGTTTGTCTTTTAATCTGTTCATTTTGTTAAACCTCCATTTTCTGAACATAATCTCAAAATACAGGAAAGATACTTGACTAGTCAACTATTAATGTGTAAAGTGTTTTTGTGATGAGCCAAGAAAGCCCCGACAAACAACCTGCGGAAAAGCCGAAAGCCCCGCCGCCGCTGGCGCAAAAGGCTTATCTGACATTGCTCTCGACGGCCGATTCGGCCCGCTCGATCTTCGAAAACCTTTGCTCCGGCTCCGAGATCACCCGTCAGCAATACAACGTTCTTCGCATCTTGCGCGGCGCCGAACCGGACGGACTGCCGACCCTGACGATCGCCGACCGGATGATCGAAAAGGCTCCCGGCATCACGCGGATGATCGACCGGCTGGAGAAAAAAGGCTTCGTTTACCGGATGCCCTGCCCCGACGACCGCCGTTTCGTTTACTGCCGGATCACCAAAGAAGGATTGGATTTTCTGGACGAGATGGACGCGCCGGTCGAATCGGCCAATCTGAGCGTCTTTGACGGCCTGAGTGAAGATGAGCTCGAAGATCTGATCGCCCTGCTGGAAAAAGTGCGCTCGGCCCACTGTTGCCCGCAAGAGGAAAAATCGAAATGAATCAGAAACCCAAAATACTGGCCATTCCCGGAAGCCTTCGCGCCCGTTCGCTCAATCGCAAGGTTTTGCGCACCGCCGCCGGAGGCGCTGAAAAAGCCGGAGCCGAAGTGACCGTGATCGACCTCAAGGATTTTCCGATGCCGGTCTATGACCCGGACGAACACGAAGCGGGCGGTTTCGATCCGAAGGCTCTGGCCTTTCAAAGACTGGTCCGCGAACACGACGGTTTTCTGGTCGCCTCGCCCGAATACAACGGTTCCGTAACCGGCGCGCTCAAGAACGCCATCGACTGGGCCTCGGTCGGAAGCGGCGAATTTCCCCGCGAAGAGGTTTTCCGGGACAAATTCGCGGCCATTATGACGGCCTCTCCCGGAAGTTTCGGCGGCGTCCGCACGCTTTCGCACCTGCGGGCCATCATGACCAGCGTCGGCGTCCACGTCCTGCCGACCGAGATCGCCGTCACGTTCGCCCCGGAAAAGTTCGAAGGCGAGGAGATGATCGACCCGAAAACCAGAGACATTCTGGAAAACCTCGGCGCTTCGCTGACCGAGATCGTCCGAGCGATGCGAATCAGACCGGAAAACGAAAACGGCGCGGTTCGTTAATGATTCGGAGTCTTTTGATTAGAAAAAACGGTTAGTAGTTAATCGTTAATAGATAATTGTTAATTGTAAAACCAAGTCTTGTATTTTCACCTGCTTAGACATTTATTTGAGTCTGGTCTAATTTTGTTCGACTACTTACCGCCGACGAGCAAATGAAAATAAAACCATAAAGGCGAGATGGTTAGATCGGTCGGGGATTTTTCGCGCTCTCGCGCTCATGCAGGCAGGATGCCTGCGCTCCCAACAATCCGAAATCCAAAATCCGAAATCCGAAATCTATTGGTTTTGCCCGATGAAATCCTCCATTTCGCGCAAAATCCGTCCGGGCATTTCTTCCTGCGGGAGATGACCGCATTTCTCGATCACCGTGAGTTTCGAGTCTTTGATCAGCGAATTCATTTTTCGCCCCGCTTCCGGCGGGATGACCTCGTCTTCGGCTCCCCACAGGATCAATGTCGGGACGCCAATCTTGCTTATTTCATCCTCGATCGGATGCAAAACATATTGCGTCCGGGCGCGCATCGCCGCCAGTTGACCGCCGCGCGTTTTTAAGGGCTGGTAATAATAACTGATCCGCTCGTCATCGATCTTCGAATCGTCGTAAAAACTCTTTTGCAACCCCTCGCGGACCAGTTTGTCGCCGGTCAGGGCGAGCGCCGTCAAAAGCCGCCCCAAAACCGGCGTTTGCGCGTACCACGGAACGAGCGAGGTCCGGCCCGGGAGGCGAACGCCGGAGCTGTCGATGAGGATCAATCCGGAAACTTTTTCCGGATGATGAAGCGCCAGATTAAGCGCCGTTTCTCCGCCCATCGAATTGCCGGCCACCCAGGCCCGTTCGATCTTCAGATGATCGAGCAGACCGGCCACCAATTCGCCCTGAGCCCGACGGGTGTAATCGCCGTCGGGTTTGGCGGAAAAACCGAACCCCTTGAGATCGACCGCGATGACCCGGTATTTTTCGGCCAGCGGATCAAAAACGTCTTTCCAGGAATAGGTCGAAGAAGTGTAGCCGTGGATCAAAACCAAGGGCGTCCCGGAACCTTTTTCCTGATAATGAACCCGGACGCCGTCGATTTCGGCAAACTTGCTGGATTCCGAATGCGGAACGCTTCCCTTTAACGCTTCGAACGAAACGTCATCGGGACGCGAAAACCAAAACACGGCAAAGGCGATCACAAAAACCGCCGCCAGAACGAGCAAAATTTTCAGAAGTTTTTTCAGCATTTTTTTTCCGATCCACGCGAAAACGAAACTTTTCACCGAAATCAAACGAGCGACCAGGTGAACAAACCGGCGGCCAGCAAAGAGGTGATTGTCCGGACGTGATTCCAGACTCCCCAGTTTACCAGATACCGCGCCCAGACGTTTGCGCCCTCCGCGCTCGCCGGATCGACCGCCGCCAGCGCGTTGTTGAGCGGGACGTTGAAAAAGATCGTTACCAGAACCGTTCCGGTGATGTAGATCAGGCTTCCGGCCAAAAGAAAACCGGAGCCGGGTTGATCCCATCTGACCAGCGAGAAAACGGCTAAAACGAGACAGCAGAATCCGGTTCCGAACAGGGCCGTCATAAACATCGGGGTGACGGCCGTGATGTTGATCGACTGCATGGCGGCGATGCCCTGCGGCGGACCGAGTCGCCCGAGACCGCTCATGACAAAGGTCGAAAAGGCGAAAAACACCCCGGCGACCAAACCGCAACCGAGCGCCGCAACGAATTTGAGGGCGAAAAGAAAATATTCGAAATTCGTCATAAAATCCTACGTTCGGCAAAGCCTAGAGATCGTAACCGAAAGGGTTATCAAAACATCTGACCGCCAACCGGTCAATTCAATCCGACCCGCTTGACCAGATCATCAAAGCGCGGATCGCCGTGGAGCGAATCCAGATAGGGATCGACCTTGATCTGATTGATGGACGAGCTGTGCAGTTGAAAGGCTTTTTCCAGATAGGCAAAAGCATCTTCCCGACGGCCGAGCCGGGCGCTGAAACAGGCCATTGAATAATTCAGGTTGGGACTGCTCGCCGGGGTTTTATTCTTCTCGTCCTGCTCGATGTGGCGGCGCATGATCTCTTTCCAGCCGCCCTTTTGATAGGCGTCCTGATAAAGCCGAACGGTCTCGGGCGGGGCCTTGATCTGAGTTTGATAATTAATGAACCAGCGGTAGGCGTTTTCCTCATCACCGCGCAGATCGCACAACAGCCACATCCAGAAATACGAATAGACCAGATTCGGATGCTCCTTGATCAGCCCCTCGAAATGCGCGCTCGCCTCCTCATACCGGCGGGCGTAATAGAGGATCGTTCCGTAGGCGATTTGGAGTGAAAACGAGGCCGGATCGATCTCGATGGCTCTTTCGATCTCCCGGAGAGCCTCATCAAAACGGCCGGGGCTGACCAGATAATTGGCGTACAGGGCGTGAACCAGAGGGGAAGCGGGGCCGAGTTCGACGGCCCGCTTGAATTCATTTTCGGCCTCGGGGAAATTGCCCTCGTAGCCGGCCCTGATCGAACCCAGGACCGCGTGGGCATCTGCCAGATCCGGGTTCAGGGCCAGAGCTTTTTCGATCGCTCGTTTTGATTTGAGATATTGTTCCTCCGGCGATCCCGGCGCTTTATGGGCGAAGAATCGATAAGCGTAGGCCAGAGAAACATAGGCCTGCGCGTATTGCGGATCGAGTTCGATCGCCCGTTCGAGATATTCGACCGCGTTGCCGGCGTCCGTCTTGTCGACCCGGTCAAAAATATAAATGGCCTGCAGAAAAAGGCGATAGGCCTCCTCATTGGCCGTTCCCCGCCGGGCCGTCAGAGTGTTTTCCCGACTTCCTTGGTGAGCCAGAAAAGCGTTGCCGATATCGTTGGCGATCCCGTCCTGCATCAGAAACACGTCGGAGAAATCTTTTTCACTTTTAAAGACCTCCTCGACATCGCCGCTTTTGACGTCGATCAACTGGGCCGTCACGCGGATCTTGCCGTCGGCCACCTGATAGTTCGAAGACAGAACCAGATCGACCTCCTGTTCGCCGCCGGCGACCGAAGGATTTTGATCGAGATCCATGTATTTGCGGGTCGCGCTCAGAGGGCGCACCGTCAGGTCTCTGGCCGAACTGAGTTTGAGGATCAGAGATTCGGCGATTCCAAGCTCGTAGATCGGGTCGCGGTCCCGGCTGTCGATCGGTTTGAGCGGCAGAACGGCGATCGAGCTTCTTTTCTCTCTCTCAACGGCCGTTCGGAAATAACCCGATATGCCAAAAATGGCGGCCGCCGAAATTGCCAGAACCAAGAGCGTCCCCAAAACCGGAAATTTCAGACTTTTTCCGTCGAATCGTCTTTTCGGCATCTGGTCGGTCGGCGGTGCCGGAGGGAAAAACTCATCATCGGCATCGAAATTCCGCCGATCGTCTTTCTCTTCGACTCTGACCAGATCATCTCCGGTTTCCAAAATGTAATTGATGCAATCTTCCCGTCGGGGCGTTTCTTCTCCGGCCCGCCCGCCGTTTTTTTGCGGCGAGGCCCCGTTGATCTTTTCCACCTCCGCGACGAATCTATAACCCTTTTTCGGCACCGTTTCAATGAATTTGTTGTCATCGGCTTCGCCCAGGGTTTTGCGCAGGGAATGAACGATCCGCGCCACGTTCGCCTCTTCGACGAAGGAGTCCTCCCAGACGAGCCGGAGAAGTTCGTCCTTTTCCACCAGATGACCGCTGCGCTCGACCAGCACGGCCAGCAGATCGAACACCTTCGGCGTCAGCGAAACGGAATCTTCATTGCGGAGAAGCTGACGCTCCGCCAGATCCAAACGAAACTCTTTAAAACTGTAGGAATGTTGATCTTTACTGCTCATCATCTTTCTTCGGAAAAAAATTAGGAAAAATTTAGGAGAATTTTTCAAAGACTTTCCGCCCTCAACTGCGATAGATTTCTCCCGCAGCCTACAGCTGCCGCCGCTGATTTTGGGTTGGTTGTTTCCGAATAAAAGCGATTATATCCCAAATTCGGCGGCGTTTACCAACAAGTTGTTTTCGTCAATTTTGCTTTACGAAATACCGGAAAGAAAAGTTGTCCGGAAATTTTTTTAACCGATCAGTCCGAAAGAAGGAAGGTTTAAAAGTGAATAAGGTATAAAAGTGGAAATGTGAAAAAGTTTTTTGACCGCCTTCTCCGGTGGCGGGATTTAGTGAAAAAAGTTGACCGAGGGGCACCTTTTAAACTTTTTCACTTTTTCACTTTTTCACTTTTATACCTTCCCCCCCTTCCTTCGACCGGTTACGATCTTCAACCATTTGCCAAGAGGAAATTATGAATTACAAGCTATTATCCGGCGGCGGTCTGTTGGTCGCCGCAATTTTATTTCTGACCTTTCAAACAGCCTTTGCTCAGGATCAACGGGCGCAGATTTTGGCCGCCGAGGCCGTTCGGCTGGAAAAGGCGGGCCGCTTCGCCGAAGCCGTTTCCGTTTATCTGAAAATACTGGAAACCGATCCCCCGAAGAGCGCTTCGATCTATAACAACCTCGGCGCCGATTATTTCGAACTCGGGGAATATGATCGGGCCGTCGAGGCCTTGCAAAGATCGGTCGCGCTTCGATCCGACGACGAGAAGGCCTTTTACAATCTGGGGGTCGTTTACGCCCGTCTCGGGCGAAACGACGAGGCCGAAACCGCCTTGCAAAAAGCCGTCGGACTCAATCCGAACTACGCCGAACCGCGTGCCAAACTGTGCGATCTGTATCTGAATTGGGAAAGGGCGGAAGAAGCGGCCGGTTGTTATCGGAAGCTGTTGCCGTCGGTTCCGGATGACGCTCAATCGCATTCGAATTACGGCGTCGCGCTGATGCGTTCGGGGAGGTGGGAAGAATCGGTCCGCGTTCTGGAAAAAACTCTTCGCGCTTTTCCGCCGAACGCCGAAACGCTCAACAACCTCGGCGTGGCGTTGCTCGAACTGCGGCGTTTCAAAGAGGCCATCGCGGCGTTTGAGCGGGCGCTCGGATTCGAACCGGATCACAACGCCGTCCGTTACAATCTGGCCATCGCCCAGCTGGCGCGGAAAAATGAAAGCGCGGCGATCGAGCAATATTCATTTTTGAAGAGAGCCGATCCGGATCTGGCCGAACTGCTTTTCCGGAAGATTTTTCGAAAAAAGGTGATTTCGGTGAAAGAGAGGTGACCCTGGATTTTTATTCGGAAAAGAATTTTATTTTGCCACGGAGAGCATAGAGAAACGGAGAAAAAGTTTCCGGTCAAAAAAAACTCTCGGTGATCTCTGCGCCCTCTGTGGCTTAACGTAAAAAATCCGGTTTACCCGAACCCTGGAACTAAATGAATTCTTCCTTATCCAAATTCAGCCATTCGAGGGCCGCCCCGTGCAGAAGATGTCTCATCGTCTCATCGTCAAACGGCATCGATTCGATCAGACTTCCGGGTTCGAGTTCGCCCAGCGGAAACGGATAATCGGTGCCGAGCGCGATCCGTTCAGATCCGACCAATTTGACCAGATAATCGAGCATTGACGGATCGTGAACCAGAGAGTCGAGCCAGAAACGCCCCAGATAATGGCGCGGATTGCAGTCGTTATCGACCGCGCACAGATCGGGACGCACCCGGAAACCGTGTTCGATCCGGCCGATCGTCGCCGGGAACGAGCCGCCGCCGTGAGCAAAAGCGATCCTCAGATCGGGCAGTTTTTCCAGCGTTCCCGAAAAAATCAGCGAACAGATCGCCCGCGAAGTCTCGCCCGGCATCCCGACCAGCCACGGCAGCCAGTATTTTTTCATCTCATCCTGCCCCATCATCTCCCACGGATGAACGAAAACCGCCATCCCGATTTCGGCACAGGCCGCGAAAAAATCGAAAAACCGCGCCTCGCCCAGATTGAGTTGGTTGACGTTCGATCCGATCTCGACTCCTTTGAGGCCGATCTTTTGGGCGCGCTCCAATTCTTTGATCGCAAGGTCGGTATTCTGCAGGGGAACGGTTCCGAGTCCGACGAACCGGCGCGGGTATTTTTCGACTATCCGGGCGATCCCGTCGTTCAAAACTTTTGACACTTCCGCTCCGTCCGACGCTTCGGCCCAGTAGCTGAACATCACCGGAACGGTCGATAAAACCTGCACATCGACGCTGTTTGCGTCGCACTCTTCGATCCTTTTTTCCGGGCTCCAGCAATTATCTTCGATCTCGCGGAAAAAATGTCCGTCGTCCTTGAGCATCCGGGCGCAACCCGTCCGATGATGTTCGAGCGTGATAAAACCGCCGTAACCGAATTTGTCTTTCCAGTTCGGTATGTGCTCGGGCAGAATATGTGTGTGTATGTCAATTTTCAGCATTTATCTTCGTTTTTGTCGCGTGGTTCGGGTTTGCTTTCTTTTTTCTCATCCGATGCTTTTTTCGCTTTCATCAGGGAAAGCGAAAGATCGCGCAACTCGTCCGTCTGCCTCAAACCCCTGGTGATCGCTTTGCTGGACATATCAACTTTTTTCATTTTCAATCCTTTCAATGTCTATTAAATCCTTTGCCCGGCCAGCCGTTTTTTTCATTTTATGAATTGATTTCGGATTTCTTCGGTCGTTCGATAGTCCAATGGTATTTTACCGGAATTATCTTTTATGTTTTCATCTGCTCCATATTTCAGAAGAATTCTGATACATTCAAGCGGTTCGGGATATGAAATGTCTCTATTATTTTGGACCATTCCATCGTAAGAGTAATCAACTGCCCAATGCAAAGCGGTTGTTCCATCAATTCCAGATTGTTTATTGGGGTTTGCTCCACTTTTTAGAAGTAATTCTAAAATTTGTGGCTGATCGCCTTCAATCGCTAAAAACAAAGGTGTCATTCCACTTGAGTTGCTTTCATCTAAATCAATTCCTGCATCAATCAACTCTCTGACGTTATCTTTTGCACCTGAAAAAACCAATTTACCAAAAATTTCTTTTTCTGATCCTTTGTTCATTATTTATGTTTCTCAAACCGCTTCCAATTCGGCCTTCAATCTGCTCAAAGCTTTTTTGTCCTTAAGAAGTCTTTCGATAACCTCATCCGCCTTTATTGCAGTGTTTGAACCGTCAATTATTTCCCGCAAAGTTTGGTTGATCAAAGTTTGATAACCCGTTGTTGTTCCTTCGGCCTGCGCTTTGAAATGCTCGATAATATCCGCATCGAGATAGATCGTGATGCGTGATTTCGTGTCCTTAACAGATTTCGGCTCGCCTAAAAAAGCAGGTCTCGTAATTCGCCTCAGACCTCTTTTACTTGCCTCTTCGGAAGTTTCCAGATATTCATAATCTTTATTTTTGGTATTGCTCATATTCCTTCACCATCCATTTTTCGGCTTTCCGCGCCGTAATCAAACGGACATCTTTATCCTGGTATGTAAATGTAATGTAAACCAATCCATATTGAGCCGAAAAACCGATCAAATTAAAACGTATTTCTTCATCGGTAGAATGTTCAAAATCTTCGAAGTAAACGCCGAAAACATCGTCAAAAGCATCAATCACCGACGCAAAATCCACTTTATGAACTTCGATAACTTTCAGCCTTTTCGCTTCGTCCTATACGAACATAATTCGAGTCTATATGCACGATATATGCACGTCAATGAATTTTTGTTTGAATTATAAATTTAGAATTAGAAATATCAACTCACAACCGGCGGCGGTTCCATCACCGCGCCGCAATTATCGCAGGTCCGGTTCCCGACATCGCCGTAAAAGCGCCGGAAGACCTCCTGAAACTGCGTCATGATGTTTGTCAAAACAAAATATTCCTCGTAGAGTTTCGCGTTGCAGTTTTCGCAGAACCACATCAGGCCGTCCTTTTCGCCCTCGCGGCGTTTGCGTTCGATGACGAGGCCGACCGTGTTCTCGCCGCGGATCGGGTTGTGGGGGACGCGCGGCGGCAAGAGGAAGATCTCGCCCTCTCTGACCGGAACATCGACCGCCCGGCCGTCTTCCTGCAATTTGATCAGGATGTCGCCTTCGAGCTGGTAGAAGAATTCCTCGCCCTCGTCCCAGTGATAATCCTTGCGCGAGTTCGGCCCGCCGACCACCATGACGATGAATTCGGCGTCCTCCCAGACGCATTTGTTCCCGACCGGCGGTTTCAGGAGATGCCGGTGTTCGTCGATCCATTGTTTGAAATTAAAAGGTCTACTGATTGACATAATTATTCTAAAAAAATCTAAAACTCCAAAACCTTGCTGACCGTCCGCCAGTTCCGCGAGGTCGCCGAAACCCTCAGTTTTTTGCCGACGTAATCCCTGCCAAAAAAAAGGCTGTCCAAAACGCTGATCCGCAAAAGGCAGAAGATCTCCCGGCGGCGGACGGCATACATCTCGTTTTCGCAATTGTTCTCAAGCAGCATCTCGCATTTTTCCGCCGACAACTCTTCGTCCAAAAACAAAACGTGCAGGTTTTTGGGATCGTCGAACTGTCCCGCAAACGGGTTGTTTTCGACCAATTCTTCAAGCTCGGCAAAAGGGCGGACCATCACTCTGATCGCCAGCGAAAACTCCCCTTCGATCGCTTTTTCGATCCGGGCGGCCAGTTTGTTGTCATCGGTTTTCCGGGTTTCGAAAATGACATTGCCGCTGTTGATGTAGGTTTTCACATTCTCAAAACCGATCCCGGAGCAGACTTCGCGCAGAGATTCCATTTTGATCTTGTTTTTCCCGCCGATATTGATCCCGCGCAAAAAGGCAACGTATTTCATAGGTTTCATCCGCTCAACGACCGATCCTTCTACAGTGGTCAGTGGTCGGTGGGCAGAAGTTAACTGACCACCGACCACTGAAAACAAACTCTGCGGTCATTATAATAAAAACTTGTCTTAATTGACATAATCGGGGAAAATAGGCGAAAAACATCTGACGGGTATTTCAAATGTCAACCAACACTCTATTCGATTCGGAAAAACAAAGATCATCCAAAAAATTCGCTCTCATCCTGGCCGTCCTGCTGGTTCTGGCCGGCGGTGTCGGATACGGCGTCTGGAAATTCCGGCCGCAACCTCCGAAAAAAGACACCAACCCTTACGCCGACGAGAAACTCCGCGATTCGATCGTGATGCTCTTGGCCCAGCCCCGTTTTTCGGGTGAACTGTTCCGCGAACAAATGCTCGGATCGGCCCGCATCCAGCGTTATATCGTCGATAAAGGGGTGGTTTATTTCTCCCTGCCCGATTCTTCGGAAGAGGAATTTCAGACCGGGGCGGGCAAATTCATTGTCGATCCGCTGAAGATCGAACGGGCCCGCGAAATCGAAGGGGAACTCGTGCTGGATCGCTATTCCCTGCTGAAAACACCGGAAACCGGTTATTTCTTCAGGACCCCGCTCGAAAATCTGAAATTCGAAACCGACGGCGAGATGACCTTTCCATTTCAACGGGCGATTTACACATTGAGCGTCCGGGAGATGATCGATTTTTACAACAATTCCAGAATTTACGGCGGGAAACTGGCGGCCGACACGTCCATCAAGATCGGCGGTCAAACGGTGCTGTTCGCCAATCACGGAACGATGGTCGCCAAACCGAACGAACCGAGCCTCAACCGGCTGGTCGATGAACTGTTGCGCGATGTTCCCGACAAACAGGTCCGCGAGGTCAAAATCCAAAAACTGCTCGATTTCGTCACCAACGAGATCGAATACGACTTTACCGAGGCGCTCGGCAATTACGAAACTCTCAAACGCCCCAACGAGGTCCTCATGAGCCGGACCTCCGATTGCAGCAACAAGACCATTCTGATGGCTTCCCTGCTCGAACAGATCGGCGAGGATTACCTGCTCCTCTACTGTCCGCAACATATCACGGTGGCCGTTCCGCAGGGGGCTTTTCCCAACCAGAACAACCTCAAATTCGAATGGGAGGGGAAAAACTGGATGATCGCCGAAACGACCCTGCCGAATTTCGAGATCGGCGTCACCCGCGTTCAGGAATCGGTCCTGCTGACCTCGATCCAATACGTCCAAAAACCGCGCCAGACAAATGTCATTTTCGACGCCCAGACGTTCCGCCCGCTCGAACTCCGGTAAAACCTTTGTCAGTTATCAATTATCAGTTATCAGTTTTTTACCATATGGGATCGGGCCGAATGTTTTATACTTCCCGAATGATAAATGCTAAATGACAACTGTCGATTAAAAATATATTTAGCCACAGAGAACACCGAGAACACTGAGGAATTTTTTGTCGATCAAACTATTTGTCTCTGAGTTCTCGGTGTTCTCTGTGGCTAATAATAAAAAAACTTAAGTTACAGAATACCTATTTCGGCAAACTGAAAGTCTCTTTCCCTTCGGCATCGAGAAACCGGATCGACGGATTTCCGCCGGCGTCCGTTTTGATGATGATCCGATTGCGGCCTTCCCCATCCTTGATCTCGATCCCGACGGTTTTATCTTCGAATTTACCGAGCCGCAATCTGTTTTTTCCGGTTTCTCCGGGCCGGTCGCGCCAGTCGGTAAAGGTCATTCTCGAAGCCCTTTCGCCGTCTTCTTCAAAGGCCGAAACGGCGAAAACCTGAGTTGCCATATATTGGTCGAAGCTGAGATGACCGTGGCTTTTGACGTTTCCCTTTTCATCCCGGCTTCCGCCCCAGATCAAACCGCCCGTTTCGCTACCCTCGTCATTGAGAAAAATGATTCCCCCGGTCGGCCGGTCGGAACGCGGTTCCTCCTTACCCTTGATGTAGGTTCCCGGAAACCGATTTCTGTTCGACAGAACGAAACGCAGAGTGCCGTCCGGTTCGAGGATATTGATCCGATGAACGTTTATCTCATCAAAATTCTTCGGTTTGCTCGTTGAAAACCCGGAAAACACCGTAACGGCGAAAACCACCGTCAGAATCCCGGAATAAATGGACAAAAAGCGATTGGTTTTATTGATCATTTTAATTTCCTCTCAGATTCGTATTCGAAAAAGTCCTGATCGAACGGCCCTCAATTCATTTTCTTCTGATCTCAGTTTTGGCGGCCTTCGGCAAACTGTAGATCGCCTTTCCGGTTTCGTCGAGGAAATCGAGTTTCGGCTCTCCGTCGGCCGCAACGGACATCTTGATCCGCGGTTTGCCGTTCCCGTCATAGAGCGTCACCTCGGATTCGCCTTCCGCGTTTTTGCCGACGTAAACGCGGGTCGGCGAAAAATTTTCTTTGTCCAGTTTTTCTTTGGCCTCGGATTTGGCCGGGCCGTCCGCCATTTTGGCGATCTTCTCGCGCTTGTCGAGGATTTCGGACAGCGGGGTTTCGGGCCGGTCCCAGATCTGCAATCCGGCGCGGTATTTGCCCGAATGGTCGTTATAGACCAAAGCCATCGCCTGCGCCTGTTTGTATTTGTCGAACGACAAACCGTGATAGGCGCCGTATTTGCCGCCGCCCTCGACCGCGCCGAAGACCAGACCGCCGTTCTCGTCGCCGAGTCCGTTGTAAAAAAGCATTCCGGCCGGACGCTCGGTTTTCCAGCTTCGACCGTTGACGACCGGATCGGGCATCCGCGCGCTGTTGGCGACGACCATCAAAAGCCGCCCGTCCTTTTCGCGGACGTTGAGCCTTTCGACGTCGATCTCGGCGAATTTCTCCTTGCTTCTGGTAAAACCGGTAAAAACCATAACCCCGATGACGATCAGAGATAAAGCGGCGTAGATTTCCAGAATGCGGAGTCTTTTTTGAATATCGAACATATTTTCGCTTCGGTTCCTCCCTTTTTAAGGATTTCTTTTATTATAGAGACACCGGCAAGGAACCTTTTATGACAAGGGCGGATGATCGGGAGATCTGAAATCTGAAATTATCGCCTTCGTCGGCAATGATCCCGGAAAATCTCCTCAGGTAAAAAGAGCGTCAAATCAGGCTTTTGCTCATCCTGATGCAGATGATCTCCAGACCGTCGCCGATGGGAACAGCGACGCGCTCTTCTCCGGCGTAACCCGAAGCCTGGTAAAATTCGACGCCCGGCAAGGTGGCCATCATCTCGGCGGATCGAAACCCGGCGGCGCGCGCCTCTTCTTCGCATAAGTTGAGAATGGCTTTGCCGATCCCCCGGCGGGCGAAATCGGGGTGGATGAAAAAAGCGCGGATCCTGGCGGGATCGGTGCGCGGATCGAGTTCGGCGGAATCGCGGCTGTATGAGAAACGGCTCGCGCCGTAGAGGGTTTTTCTTTTGCCCCAGCCGCCGCAACCGACCAGCTTTCCGGTCCCGGATTCCCCGGCGGCAAAATATGTTCGATCGCGGATCAGTTCGGTATCGACGCCGAAAACCGTTCTGACCGACCGCTCGATCTGCTCGTCGGTATAATGAGCGCGGCTCAAACCGCGGACCGAGGCGGCGATCAATCGCTCGATCCCGGCCAAATCGTCCAAAGCCGCTTTTCTGATCGAAAAATCCATTTCAATCAATAGTGGCGATGACCTTCAGTTCAATGGCGATCGGCGTCGGCAGACAGTTTATCTCGACGGTCGTCCGGCACGGCTGATTGTCGCGGAAATATTCGGCGTAGATCCGGTTGTAGGTCTTAAAATCATCCTTCATATTGGTCAGAAAGACCGTCACATCGACCAGATTCTCCCAGCTCGAACCGGCCGACTCCAGGATCAAACGGACGTTCCTGAACACCGAACGACATTGCGCCTCGATGTCGTAGGATAGGATCTCGCCGTTCTCCCCGAGTTCGACGCCGGGGATCTTTTTTGTCCCGCGCTCACGCGGACCGACGCCCGACAGAAACAAAAGATTCCCGACCCGCCGCGCGTGCGGATAAAGCCCGACCGGTTCCGGCGCCTCTTCGGAATTGATGATCTCTTCGTTCATTTTAATCTGGGATCCGGGATTTCGGATTGCGGATTTGTTTTTATTCTCGATTCTTATAAATCCCAAATCCCAAATCCGAAATCCAAAATCTATTCGCTCCGCTCGCCGTTGTAGACGGCCTCGGCGCATTCGACGAAAAGATCCAGATAATAATCGCGGATCTCTTCGGGCGCGAGTTGTTTGTTTTCTTTTTCGGCGATGAATTTCATCAACTCAAAGGCGACCTCCTCGCCGGTTTCGATTCGGACAGGTTGTGTTTCCATAATATTTTTTCTCCTTTTCAAAAAAATTATTTTATATCCCGGCTCAGACACGGCAGCCATTCATATCGCTCGCATTTACCCACGCCGTTGTAGAATTCTCTGGCGATGATCCGGGCGATCTCGTTGATTTTTTTGCCCTCATCGCATTTTTCTCCGGCAAAATAACTGTAAAGATAAGGGCGATAAACCTTGTCTTTATAAATCTCGACCACAAAACCGCCTCCATCCAAATAATCATAAACCTCGCAATCAATGCTCTCGGCATCCGGGAGAGTTAAAATCCCGGCATCAAAGATCTGTTCGGTAAATGATTTCCAGCCCGATTTCGGCGCCCTAAAAAGCTGCGTAACCCTTGCCCTGACCGGTTCGGCGTGCCTGTTTTCTCTGAGATAATAAGCCGTCCACTGTCCATCAATTCTTCTGAAGATCATCGCCTCCAATTCTTCCAGTCCGAAGCCCTTCCACATCCGGATCTCTATATCATTTCTTCCCAAATGACTTTCCCGCAGTCTTGTCAATTTAGCCGAATCGGAAACCTCATTGATCCCTTTGAAGAAAAGTTTCTCCCATCCCGCTTTTGGAATATCAAGACGCGGAGCCTGAAAAACGGACGAATTGTAAATGATCCACGCCGAAACGCCGATGCAAAAAGTAGTCAAAACCGTGATCGAACTGATCTTGAATTTTCTGACTCTGTTCATTTTTGAATATCCAAATTACAAATTCTTTTACCCAGTTTGATCATGGCAAATTTAGCTACGGTTACTTTGCTAAATCTCAATTGATGCAACACATTGCCATTTCCCATCAATTCTCCTGAATCCATAAAACATTTTCAGTTTCTGACTCGGGTCTTCAGGGCTGCCGGGGAACCAAATCAAATGAATTGCCGCCTGATTATGTTGTCGTGTTCGATTTGGAAGGGTAACACGGCAAACCAATTTTCGTTTTCCCGAAAATCCTTCCGCTCTCAACCAGATATTTTGTCTTTTATCAAAATAAAACAACTCACTCCAATCAAATGCAGGCAATCCGTAACCAGAATTGATAGTTTTGTCATAACCCGCAGGATAAGCAGAACCGCCTGCTACGGTCAGACGCGTCTGATTCGGTCTAAGCCAGTGAGAACAGGATCCGATCTGTAAAAAGATCTCATCTTTTTTTTTCGGATTGTAAAAATAAAGGCTCTGATTAAATATATCTAAGAATTCCAACCAAAGGTTTCAATCATCATTTTTATTCAGATATGGATTGACAGTTTTTTCAAACAAAGCTTTCTCTAAAATTTCCATTCTAATAATTCACCTTAACACAAACATTCTTCTCCTCGGTGAAAAACCGGAGCGCCTCGAAACCGCCTTCGCGGCCCATGCCGGAATCTTTGACGCCGCCGAAAGGAGTCCTCAGATCGCGCAGGAGCCAGGTGTTGACCCAGACGATTCCCGATTCCAGTTTTTCCGCCACCCGGTGCGCCCGCGAAAGATTCTCGGTCCAGACGGTCGCCGACAGGCCGTAACGGACGCTGTTGGCGTAACCCAAAACCTCTTCCTCGGCGTCAAACGGCATCACCGACACGACCGGCCCGAAGATCTCTTCCCGGTTCGTCCGGCAATCCGGTGAGAGATTTTCGATGACCGTCGGTTCGACAAAATAACCGTCGGCGCAACGCCCTTCGGGTTTGATCTGTTTGCCGCCGGTCAGGATCTGTCCGCCCTCCTTTTTGGCCAGATCTATGTAAGAGAGGATCTTTTCCATATGAGTTTCGGAAACCACCGCGCCGACCTCAGTCGCCGGATCGAGCGGGTCGCCGATCTTTAATTTTTTGACCCTTTCGACGAAATCACCGCAGAAGTTCTCGTACAGCGGACGTTCGACGAAAATCCGCGAACCGCACAAACAGATCTGGCCCTGATTGGCGAATGACGAACGAACCGTGGTCGAGAGCATCTCCTCGTAATCGCAGTCGGCGAAGATGATGTTCGGATTCTTGCCGCCGAGTTCCAGGGAGAGTTTCTTGAACCTCGGCGCCGCCTCGCGCGCGATCCATTCGCCGGTCGCCGTTCCGCCGGTAAAAGAGACGGCTTTAACGTCCTCGTTTTGAACGATGGCCGCGCCGGCCGCGCCGCCGAGTCCGTGAACGATGTTCAGGACGCCGGGCGGAAGGCCGGCTTCGATTGACAGTTTCGACAGCAGATAAGCGGTCATCGGCGTTATCTCCGAAGGTTTGGCGACGACCGTGCAGCCGGCCGCGAGGGCCGGGGCGATCTTCCAGGTGAAAAGATAAAGCGGCAGATTCCACGGGCTGATGCAACCGGCCACGCCGAGCGGCTGGCGCAAGGTGTAATTGATCGCCTGCCCGGCCGTCTGGTGCGATTCCGAAGCGAAATGCATGGCGGCCGTGGCGTAAAATTTGAAGTTGGCCACGGCGCGCGGAATATCGACCGACCGCGCCAGAGTTTCGGGTTTGCCGTTGTCGATGCTTTCGGCCTCGGCCAGCGCCTCCAGATCGCGCTCGATCAGCCCGGAGACGCGCATCAGAATGTCATGGCGCGCTTCGGGACTCATCTTCGCCCAGGCGGGAAAGGCTTTTTTGGCCGCCGCGACCGCTTTTTTGACATCCTTTTCGTCCGAATCGGGAATCAAAGAGTAGATTTTGCCGATGGCCGGATCGAAATTATCGAGATAATTTCCCGCTTCCGGCCCGACCAGTTGACCGTCGATGTAGTTTTCTATCTTGAGCATTTTGTTTTTGTTTATATTACTTTATTCGGATCGACAAACTAAAACCCTCCCGGCGCTCTTTTCATTTCGGCGAAAAATAACAGCCATTTCCCCCACAAGGTCGCCGAAAGAGCCGGCGGAAACTCGATCCGGATTTATTTTTTTCCGCCGCGGAGTTTATAATCAACCGGGCTTCTATGCCGAATCACACCATGCTGAACTTCAAAATCAAAACCGTCGTTTTCGCCATTTTTCTCCTGATCGGAGCCGTTTCGGCCCAGACCAAAACGGTCGAAACGCCGAATTTCATCGAACTGATCAAGGAAAAGTTACATAAAAGCTACCGGATAAAGCTGTCGCAGATCTGCCCGATCGAAACCAATCTGGCCGCCCGGCGCGTTTTTTACGATTACGGGGCGATCTTCGTCTCGAACAACGGAGGCAAACTTCCGGCGCGCTGCATTTTCCAAAACGAAAACCAGGTTTCCGAATTTCAAGGGGGCATTCCCTCGCAAACGGAAAACATCGGCGGAGTGACGATCACTTTGCAAAAACCGGCGATGGAGGCCCTCATCGAAGCCCGCCGCGACGCCGCGCAAAAAGGTCTCAGCATCACGCCGCGGGGCGGTTCGATCGCCGGCAGTCGTTCCTTCGAAGACACTTACCGGCTCTGGAATTCGCGTTTTCTGCCCGCCCTCAATTACTGGGTCAAAAGAGGAAAAATCTCGCGGGCCGAAGCCGAAGAGGCCAAGGCCATGGGAATTCAGGAGCAGGTCGCCCGGGTTCTCGAATGGGAGGAAAAAGGTTTTTATTTCAGCACCGGTTTCAACAAATCGATCCTCTATTCGGTGGCCGCCCCCGGCGCTTCGCAACACATCTTCAGGTTGGCGCTCGACATCCAGCAGTTCGGCGACAAGCGCGTTCGCGACATCCTCTCAGAACACGGCTGGTTTCAAACCGTCAAAAGCGATCTGCCGCATTTTACCTATCTCGGAGTTAACAAGGAGAAACTGCCATCGCTCGGTTTGATCCGCGTCTCTTCGGGGGGACAGACATTCTGGATACCGAACGTCTAGATTTTGGATTTTGGATTTTGGATTCCATTCCTCCCCGGCCGTTTTTCTTGTAACTGTAATTTTCAGCCGATTTGGTGTAAATTATCGGAAACCGCCGAATTGCACCGACCGCCTTTGGAGAAAAAAAAATGAATTGCCCTTATTGCGATGCCCTCAATGATGATCAGAACAGCTTTTGCGTCAGCTGCGGAGAGACCATCGGGCAAAATTTCGACACTCAGGCTGATATTCCTCCGCCGACCCAATTTATCGATTCGGGTTCGGTCGATTCGCCCTCCTCCGTGGACACCGCTTATCCTCCTCCCAAACCGACCGCTCCGGTCGGTTACAACCCGGAATTTCCCGGCATCAATTCTCCGATTCCGCCTTCCCCGCCGCCCCGAAGCGGCCGTGGTTTGCTCTATGCCGGACTGACAGCGATCATCGTTTTGGTCCTCGCCGGGGCGGGCATCGGCGGATATTTCATCTGGAAAAACCAGCAAGAAACCGCGGCGGCAGAGGTTTTGCCGGATCATCTGGGAATGTTCGTTCAGAACAAGGACCGGAACGGTCTGGCCGAAATACGAAAACTCGATGTCGTCAATGCCATCGAGGAAAAGGATAAATTGCTTTCGGATGGAAATCTGCCGGTCTGGGAAAAGAACTCCAGTCTGATCCTTTACGCCGAGGCCAACGACGTTCCGGTAACCGATCTCAAATTGATTCCGCTGGAGAGCATCCAACCGGACGGCAAGATCAAAGAGATGGATTTTCAGGCCGCCCCGATCGAAGGGAAACGGGCGATGAAAAGATTGCGACTGCCGGAAGCGGTCGCCGACGGGAAATATGCCTTCGCCATTCTGGACGGTTTTCTGGACGAGGGAAAGCACAAATTCTGGGCCTTTCAAGTCAAGGGAACGGGCGCTTCCGACAACTCCGGTCTGACCAAAGAAGCCACCGTCGCGCTCAAACAACCGGCCGATGAGTCGAAGGAAAAAGAGGAAAAAGATCCCAAAACCGAAGAGACCGCGCAAAAACAAACGCCGCAGATGCCGCCGCCCAAAAAGGAGACCAAGGTCGAACCTCCGCTCGGCGCACGGGTCGCCTACTGCAACGGCAGCAATGTCGTATTGCGGGCCACGCCGAGCCTCGAAGGGCGCAAGATCGGCAGTCTCGGCCGGGGTCAAAGGCTTTACGTCCTGCAATATTCAAAGAATTACGACAACTGGCGGGGAACGGTGGCCAACTGGGCCTATGTTCAAACCGAAAACGGAGGTCGCGGCTGGGTCTTTACGCCGTTTGTCAATTACTGAAAGGCCGCTCTTTATAAGGGAAAAAGATGAAAAACAAAAAGTTATTTTTAACCGCTTTTTTATTGGTCTGCGTCGCGGCAACGGCGGCGTGTTTTTCGATCAGCCGGGACAATGACGAGCCTTCCTCGACGCCCCGAAACAACCGAACCTCGACGCCCAAAACCGGCAAACAGCCGACTCCCGATGAGGATAACAAAAATGAGAGCGGAAAAAACTCCAACGAAAAAATGAACGGAAAATCAACCAGCGAGATCAAAGACGGCGGATTTGCGGCCAATCTGCCCGCCGGTTTCAGTCAGCCGACCGACCCGGTCGGGAAAAAGATGCTGGGGGAATACGGAGCCATGTTCGTCGCCAAAGGCGGGGCAGCGCCTCCGCCGAAGGTGGTCTTTAACAATGAATCCGAGGTCTCCGCCTGGCAATCGGGCATCAGCAAATCGAGCGAAAACATCGGTGGTGCCACCATCGAACTCCAGACCCCGGCGATGAACGCCCTTAAAGAAGCCATCGATGAGGCCAAACAAAACGGGAAATCGATCACGCCGCGCGGCGGTTCGGACGCCGGACGCCGCGATTACTCGGGAACGGTCACGAACTGGAAAAGCCGGGTTGATCCGGGTTTGACCTACTGGGTCGGCAAAGGCCGTCTGCCGCAGAACGAGGCCAACCGGATCAAGGGATTGCCGATCCCGGAACAGATCTCCGAGATCTTCAAACTCGAATCTCAGGGGATGTATTTCTCGACCGGCAAGGACAAATCGATCATTTATTCGGTGGCCCCGCCCGGAACCTCCCAGCATATCTCGATGCTGGCCCTGGACGTGGCCCAGCACGAGGATTCAAAGGTCCGGGCCATTTTGGCCAAACACGGCTGGTTTCAGACGGTCGTCTCCGACCTGCCGCATTTTACTTATCTGGGGGTCTCGGAATCCGATCTGCCGAAACTCGGTCTGAAAAAGGTTTCGGACGGCGGGCGAGTATTTTGGATTCCGGAATAGTTCGATTTCGGATTTCGGATCTCGGATCTCGGGTTTTTATCTTTGATCGTCGGGGGGCGGTTTTCGATCAGTTTTTTGACGACGGAGATTTCGCGGTCGAAATCGTTTCCGATGTCTTCAGGCCTCTTATCGACGATCACATCGGGGATTACGCTTTCGTCCTTTTGGGGTTTTAGCGGAGCCGAAAAAATTACCGGGATGTCGATCTCGATCTGCGAATTGGGCAGGTTCAGAAAAAAGTAACCCCCGCCGTTGATGCCCTGTTTGTTGCCGCCCGTCGTCTGCCCGACGATGATCGCCAGATCGTTCTCTTGGGCATAGCTCAAGAACTGAAACGTCGCCGAGGCGTTCGAAGCGTCGCAGATGATGTAGGCCGTTCCGCGAAAATTGTTTTCGTAAGGCGCGACTCCCGCTTTTTCGTCCGCAACTTCATCCGGCAAAATTTCATAAAAACCGTCTTCGGCCCGGCGGTACATCCCGGCCGGTATTCCGTTTTGCAAGGCGAATTTCAGCTCATCGCTGTAAGTGTCGACATATTTCGCCAGACCCTTTTGCGCAGCGACGTTGCGCACCAGACGCCGGCCATTCAGATACCGGGGCCGGTCCTCTTTGACGAGGTACCGGGCCAGTTCAAGACCGACGGACGTATCGCCGCCGCCGTTGCCGCGCAGATCGACGATCAGATTTTTGATCTTTTCCGCCCTTAAACGGGCGAAAGCGTCCGATAGAAAATCCCTGAATTTTATTTTTTCCAATTTCCAGGTGATCGAATTTTCGATCTTCAGGTAACCGGTCGAATCTTTCCGGATCTCGAATTTCCAACCGTCATCGTAGGTCGGCGCCGGACCGTAACGCTCGGCCATCTTCGCCGAGCGCTCCTCTTTGGTCATGGCCGGCACCCGGAACGCCGATCTCTTTCGGGCGGCAAAATCGACCGCCTCGATGGTAAAAGCGGCGGAGTCAAGCGGGAAAAACAGCGGGAAATACCAATCGAAAAGGGCGTAGCTTTCGGCCTCAAAGCGCGTCAGTTCGACCGACCCTATCCGATGTCCCAAGGTGTTCATCCCGTCCCCTTTGGTCACGGTCAAAAGTGTTTCGATGATCTTTTCGGACGAGATTCCGTTGATCTTTCTGATCTCACTGCCGCGGGACAGATCTTCCGCCGAGGCGTTGTGCGTTACCATCATTTTTCCGTCAACTATCTGAAAATAAAACGGCAGATGGATCTTTCCCCCGAAGAGCCGGTCGCGCACCTGCGGATCCTGATTATAGGGATTCAGATAGGTGTGTCCGCAGTGGATTTGAGCCGTTAGCCGGGAGAGAAGCAGAAAAAATTCTCCTTCAGATAAAGGCCTTTTTATTTCGGCTTGATAGCCGGCCCAGATCCTCCGGGTTTCTTCCGGAGTCTGATAGCGGTAGATCCCCGGATGAAGGGTTTTCAAAGCCCGTTTGACGAGGGCGAAATCTTCCTCCAACTGCCCGACCGAAAGAGTTTTGGTTTGCCCGTCAACTCCGATGATCAGGAACGCCGTTATCAAAATCGCCGAAAAAATCAATTTCTTCATATCCGCCTCGCGTCCGATCTTTTTGGAAAAAACGATTGCCAGCCTATCGTTTTTTCGAAGCCTAATCGCTTCAAATAAATATTTGAGGCGTTTTTTCTAAGGATTTGAACCAAATCTACTGATTTGAGACCAGATTGATCTGAAATTCTCTGGGCGAGCGGCCGGTGATCTTTTTGAAAGCGCGGTTGAAGGTCGATTTCGAGTTAAAACCGCACTCAAAGGCGAGGGCCAGCAGGGTCGAATCATCGGAGGTTTCGAGTTTTTCCACCACCTCGGCGACCCGAAACCCGTTGACGAAATCATTGAAGTTCTGATCAAAGCCGCTGTTGATGGTGTAAGACAGAACGACCGAGTTGACTCCCAGTCTTCTGGACAGATCGGCCAGGGTCAGATTCGGGTCGAGGTGGGGTTTTTCCTCTTCCATCAATTTCTTCAGTCGGGCTTTGAGTTTTTCGAGTTCCCTTTCCGAAATCAAGGTTTTCCGGTCTTCGGCCTCGCTTTCCTTCTCGGGCGAAAAAGACAGTTCGATCGTCCGCGAACGCAAATAACCGGCGATCGCCAGATAATAGGTCAGCAGGGCCAAAATCAGTTCGAAGTAAAAATACTGAATGTAAGACAGTTTGAACAAAAAGCTGTCGGTAAAATCAAAGATTCCCCCGACCAACAGAACGGACGTAAAAAGATGGAGAAAATTACTCAGCCAATCGAACTTGATCTTTTCCGTATCGGAAAAATTCTGATCGAGCCAGGCACGATAACGCCGGTAATGCCTGATGGCCAGGAAAAGGAAAACCAGATTCCAGATCAATTGGGTGACGAAAATAAATCCCCCGAAAAACGATTCGTAATTTCGAGAAAACCATTCCTTCCATTCCAGATCGTGGGCGAAAAGAAAAAAACGAAATGCCAGATAAGCGGTTGACGGAATGAACAGGAAAAGATCTTTTGCCCGGAACCTTCTTTTGGAATCCGTCAGGTGCAACGTGTAGAGCCAAACCAGGACGCCGTTGCTGTAAGCGATCCAGAAAGGAAAATAGGTCAGCCACTGATTCAAATCGTAGACGTTGGCGAAACCGATCAGCGGAGTGATCAACCCAAGACACAGAACGACCAGGAGAAGGGCCAGCCAGAAATCGGCCTTTTGTCCTTTTCGAATGAACCGCCATAAAAGCAAACCGGCAAAGATTGCCCCCTGCAAAATGGCGATCAAACAAATGACGCTTCGCGGATTGAAAAAGTCTATTTGCACAAATATCGAATTCGTTGAAAACTTCTCCCGGGTTTCAAATGCTAAAGCCGGAAGAGATATTCCGTCCGAGTTTGGTCGAGTTGTCTTTAGAATAGAACTTTTTACGGACAAAAAACAAAGGACCGCCCCGGGGCGGTCCTTTGTTTTTATGATTTGAATATCATTAAATGCCGAATAATCTTGGCGGAGCTTTTCTCTTTAAGAGTTTGCGCAGTTTCAGACGCGCCTTGTGCAGTTGCGATTTCGACGTTCCGACCGAGCATCCCAGGATCCGGGCGACTTCCTCGTGTTCGTAGCCCTCGACGTCGTGCAGAACAAAGACATTGCGGTAACCGTTCGGCAACTGCTCGATGGCGTTTTCGAGCGCGATCTTGTCAACGACCGGCATCTTGCGCGGGTTGTTCGTTCCGTCAACCACCTGAACCGGGGTGTCGCCTTCCTCGGTCGTCTTTTCGAACTTGACGTTCCGTTTTCGGAAATGCATCAGAACCTGATTGACCGTCAAACGATGAAGCCAGGTTGTAAAAGCCGAATCCCCCCGAAACGATCCGATCTTGCGATGCAGTTGAATAAAGACGTCCTGAGTCAGATCCTCGGCTTCGGTCGTATTTTTCAACATCCTCAAACAGATCGAATAAACCCGGCGGTGATGGCGCTGATAAATCTCTTCAAACGCGATCATATCGCCTTTGGCCGAACGTTTTGTCAGTTCAAAGTCTTTGAGATCCGTTACATCAATCCTCTCCTCAGACTTGATAAATCCGTCCTTTACCTCCGCCTCCTGCGCGGCTTCGGGCATCACCGGAAATTTTAATGTTTCAGTAGTTGTTGTCATTTTCTAATCCCCCTTACACCGTTAACTACCATCAATTCGCGTGCCAAAACTCCGTTAGTATGGCAATTATACATCATTTCACGCTAAAACCGCTTTTTTGTTTCATTTTCTTGGACATACTTTTATATTCGTCCGACATCCAAGTCCGGATTCGTCACCAAACCGTGTAGTAAGCTAACCAATTAATACACGGCTGAAAGTTTGAGCGGTTTATTTGCCGATTGCTCATAGTTTTCGAATAATGCTACTATTATTATTCCAAAAAAACGCGGAATAATTCCCGATATAGGCGGGGTCTTTCGACGAGGATGAAGAGGTTTAGCTTTACCACATTTTTGATCTTGATTTGCACCTTTTGCATCGGCGCTTTGCGCGTCGCCGCCGAAGCGCCATCCGAAAATAAAAGCCAGGAGGTTTCGGAAACGGACGGCGTTCCGGTTCTGACCAAACATCTGCCGGACTACGAAAATGTCGCAAATCGTGCAACTTATATTCTAAATCCGACCGACCTTCGAAACGCCCTGGGAGAGCGTCCGGTCTTTGATCTGATCGATTTCGCCGGCGGCACCGAGGCCGTAACGGCTCGGTACCCGGCAGGAACGCTCCTGATAGTCGAATACACAACCCCGCAGTTTTCGGTCGATGCCGACAACCGGATCAAAGGGAGATTGAGCGAATTGAACGGCCAACCCGCGATCTTTTACCGCCGCATCGGAAACTACAACGCTTTTATTTTTGACGGAACCGACGCCGGGGCGGCCAATCAACTGCTCGATCAGATCAAATACGAAAAGGACGTCCGGTGGCTCGGAACCGACCCGTTTGCCCTCAAACGGGCCGAACGGAATTTCGTTCTGCAAACTTCGGATCTGTTTATCTCGACAGTCATGATCGTCCTCATCGGAATCGGCATTTCGGGTTTCGGAGGAATCGTTTTCGGAATCGCATTTTTCTTCGTCCGCGAACAAAAACGGGCCGCGATGGAGACCTTTTCCGACGCCGGCGGGATGACGAGGCTCAACCTCGACGGTTTTACCCCGGAAGTTCTCCCCGAAAGACTTCTCGAAGAATGATCAGATATTTAAAGTTTAAGAGGTGAAAAAGGTTGTTGACTGAAAGTCGGGCGAATTGCCTGATGGCAAAAATAAACCTTTTTCACCTTTTAAACTTTTAAACTTTTTAGCCTTAATTACGGCAGATTTTCCACCAATCTGTCTATATCCTCGTAAGTGTTGAAAAAATGCGGGGCGATGCGGATCCGGTCGTTGCGCGGCGAGACTATGATGTTGCGGTTTTCCAGAGTCCGGGCGATCTCGGCGGGCGTCATACCGGTGCGATGCCGGATGCAGACGATCTGCGAGCGTTCCCCCTCTTCGCGCGAACTGACCACTTCGTAATAGAGTTTCGAAAGAACCTCGCAGAAATATTCGGTCAGTTCATCCAGATATTTCTGAATTTTTCCGGCGCCCGTTTCGTACAAAAGCGAGGCGCTTTGCTCCAAACCGTAAAAAAGCGCGGACGGACCGGTTCCGCTTTCCCAGGCCAGAGCGCTCGGTTTGAAATTCTGCTCCAGACGCTCGAAATCCCACATATCGACCACGCTGATCCAGCCAACCAGAGTCGGTTCGATCCGTTCGCGGGCCCGATCCGAAAGATAAAGAATTCCGCAGCCCTCCGGCGAGCAAAGCCATTTGTGGCTGGCTCCGGAAGCGATATCGACGAACTGCGCCGGGAGATCGAAAGGCATGACGCCGAGCGCCTGAATGATGTCGACGGCGAACAGGGCGTCGACCAGTCGCGCCGCCCGCCCGATCCTCTCCAGATCGGCGCGGAAACCGGAACCGTATTGAACCGCGCTGACCGACACCAGACGCGTGTTGGCGTCGATCATATTGATCAGTTCTTCCTGATCGATCCGTCCGTTCCTTTCGGAGCAAAGCCTCAGTTCGACGCCGAACTTATCGCGAATCCGCCGCCAGGCGTAATAATTGGCCGGAAACTCTTTGGCGAAAGAGACGATGTTGTCGCCCTCGCGCCAGTTCAACCCGTTGGCGACGGTCGAAAAGCCATCCGACGTGTTGCGCATAAAAGCGATCTGTTCCGGCTGGGCGCCGAGCATCTTGGAGATGATCGTCCGGGCGCGTTTCTTGGTGTCGACCCATTTGGCATAACCGATCGAACCGCCTTCGGAAACATCCAGAAGTTGCGAGGTGACGGCCTCGACCGACACGGTCGGAAGCGGCGCCACGGCGGCGCTGTTCAAATAGGTGTAATTCTTGGTTATCGGAAAAAGTTCTCGAATCTTCTCGTTCAATTGAACAAACTCCCTTTAAGTTTTTGACAACAAACTTGTTTGTATATAATTTTATAATTTAACTTGGAAATTACTCCAACTCCGGCGCTCAGAATGCACATCTAAACCGTTTGATTATGTTCGATTTTCGAAAAAAAGACCAATATGATTTTGGCAATATCTCCATCAAGGACGACAGCGATATTGAAGTTTACCGGGTGAGGAAAAATCCCAGGACCGGTCTGCTGTCCGAAAGCCTCTATCTTCTGCGCGACATCATTCTGATCATAGCGGTTTTTATTTTGATCGGGGTCTTTATCGCTCAACCGGTGGTGGTCGAAGGAACCTCGATGCTGCCCCAACTCCACGACGGTGAGCGCCTGCTGGTCAACAAACTGGTCTATTACAAATTTCAGAACGTCAGTTGGGGACATCTCGAACGGGGCGACATCGTCGTTTTCTGGTATCCGAGGGAGCCCGACAAAAGTTACGTCAAACGGATCATCGGTCTGCCGGGCGAAACCGTCGAGGTCAGAAACGGCGTCGTTTTTATCAACGGGACGGAATTAAAGGAACCTTACCTGGATGCCGAACATAATCAGACCATGCCGAGTTTTCAGCCGAGAAAGGTCGATGACCATTATTATTTCGTCATGGGCGACAACCGCGATAATTCCTCCGATTCGCGCTACTGGGGACTGGTTCCCGAAAAATACATCTACGGCAAAGCATTTTTCCGCTACTGGCAACCTTCGAGCATCGGCTTTCTGGAACACGGTCGTTACAATATCGAGGACCCGAAAACCGACGAAGGCGATTTGCAGGCGGAAGAGAATAAATAGTGACAGGTGATGGGTGAGAATCCGAACTCCCATCACCCATCACCCATCACAAAAAAAATGAATCTTTCCAAAAAAGCGATCCTCGTTCTGGAAGACGGGCGGACTTTTCGCGGCGCTTCGTTCGGCGCCGAGGGCGAAACCTTCGGCGAGATGGTTTTCAACACTTCGATGACCGGTTATCAGGAGATCCTGACCGACCCTTCCTACGCCGGTCAGATCGTCTGTATGACCTATCCGCTCATAGGGAATTACGGCGTCAACGAAGAGGACACCGAATCGCGCCGGCCTTGGGTCGAGGGTTTCGTCGTTCGCGAGGCGAGCCGGATCGCTTCGAACTGGCGCTCGACCGAAACGTTGGATTCCTATCTCAAACGCCACCGGATCGTCGGCATCGAACATATCGACACCCGCGCGTTGGTTCGCCACATCCGCGACAAAGGGGCGATGCGGGCCGCCGTTTCTTCGGTCGATCTGGACGAAAAAAGCCTCCTCGAAAAGGTTCTGGCTTCGCCCGAGATGAAAAACCGCGAACTGGCCAGTTCGGTTACCGTCGAAAACGCTTTTGAATACGAATCGGACGGCGCGGCCCGATTCCACGTCGTCGCTTACGATTTCGGAGTCAAGACCAATTCCCTGCGCGAGTTCGCCAAATTCGGCTGTCGGATGACGGTCGTTCCGGCCGAAACCGGGGCCGCCGAGGTTCTCGCCCTCAAACCCGACGGGATCTTCCTGTCGAACGGCCCGGGCGACCCGGCGGCGATGAAAAAGACGGTCGAAGAGATCAAAAAACTGACCGAGACTCGGGTTCCGATGTTCGGCATCTGCCTCGGCCATCAGATCCTCGGGCAGACCTTCGGCGCCGAGACCTACAAACTCAAATTCGGCCATCGGGGCGGCAATCAGCCGATCAAGGATCTGACGACCGGCAAGATCGAGATCGCCTCGCACAATCACGGCTTTGCCGTTTCGGGCGAAAATCTGCCGGGAGAGATCGAGATCACGCACATCAATCTCAACGACCGGACGGTGGCCGGCCTGCGTCACAAGGATCTGCCCATCTTCTCCGTTCAGTATCACCCGGAATCCGCCCCCGGCCCGCACGATTCGGAATATCTTTTCCGTCGCTTCATCGAGTTGATGGAAGAAAACAAGCAACAGGAAGCCGCCGGAAGTTAAAAAAGTGATGGGTGATAGGTGATGGGTGAACAGATCGGAGGTCTTTTCCCATCACCCATCACCTATCACCCATCACAAAAAAAAGAGACGGCCCCCTTTTAACCGTCTCCCCAATGCATCGGGATCAATTTTAAACTGTCATTGATCCTAATGCGTGTCATAAGAGGCGATCGGCAGATCCGAGATCAGGCCCCAGTTGACCGCAGACAGGCCGCCGTCGCCGCTTCTTAAAACGTAAAAAGTCCCGTCCGTCTCGCGCCAGACGCCGAGATCGGTGCGGCCGTCGCCGTCGTAATCGTTTTGAACGGCCGTGTCGGTTTCGGTGATCCCGAATGTGTAGGCCGCCAGACTCGCATCCGAACTCCGCAGAATGTACCAGGTCAGACCGCCCGAAGTGTCCGAACTGCGGCGGTAAACGGCCACATCGGTTTTTCCGTCGCCGTCGTAATCGCCCGGGACGGCGAAATCCCCGCCGACTCCCCAGGGCGTTATCGAAAAAGTGTTGTCGCTCGATCTGCGAACGTAAAAATAAGACTGCGAGGAGGAATCGGCCCCGGCCCGCATGACGGCGAAATCGAACGAACCGTCGCCGTCGTAATCGCCCGGAGCCGGAAAATCCGTGTTGAGGCCGAACTGATAAGCGGTAAAGCCGCCGTTCGAACTTTGCAGAACGTACCAGATCATCGCGCTCCCGGAACGGCGGACGACGGCCAAGTCGGTTTTGCCGTCGCCGTCGTAATCGCGCTGGACCGGTTCGTCGCCGATCAAACCGAACTGGTCGGCCGAAAAGGTGTTGTCCGAACTGTTGATCCGGTACCAGACCCGATCCGAGTAGCGCCAGACGGCGATGTCGCCCTTGCCGTCGCCGTCGTAATCGCCGGGAACGATCGTGTCGTAATCGTTGATCCCGAAGGTGGTCGCGCCGAGCGAATTGTCGGCGCTCTTGAGAACGTACCAGGTGTTGTTATCGACCCGGCTGACGGCGTAATCGGCCCGGTCGTCGCCGTCGAAATCGAGCGCGTCGCGCAGTTTGACCTGCGACGAAGCGACCCCTGCCATCGCCAGAAAAGCCGTCAGATAAAGTCCCAGCCCGATCGAAAATCTGTTCAATTTTTTCATCTTTTGATCTCCCTTAAAATCAGTGGTGGGTTTTGAGTTCTCAATTAAACTCAAAACTCAAAGTCGCTCACTCCTCAGGCATTACAGACCGTCGCCGTCGTCCGTACGCCGATCGTCTTGACGGCCTGCAAAAAGCGGTTGTTGACCAGTTTGGTGTTCATAATGTAGGGGATCGAACGCGACAGATTGCCGCCGATGATGTTGTCGGTGGTGTTGGTCGTGTCGCGGTTCGGCCGGTGCGTGTAAAGCGGGTGATTGCGGTAGATCGTCTCGCTGACCTTGTCCCAGAAAAAGAACTGCGACGTGACGATGGTCGTCGCATCGAGGCGAACCCGGGCGTGAATATGGGTTACGCGCCCCGAATACCATCCCGGATAGATCGAATCGAAATAAGCCCAGCCGCCTGAGTCGGTAAACTGGATGCCGCGCCCGAAGGTCTGATTGCGGGTGGTCGTGTCGTTGGTGCACATGGCCGAGATCGGAGCCGAATAATTGCCGTTCCGGTCGGCGTGCCAGATCTCCACCGAGGCGTTCTGGATCGGCGTGCAGGTATCGACGTTGACCACCCGGTAAGCCAGCCGAACGGGCATTCCGGTGATCCCTTCGGTGATGTCGCGGCGAACCAGATTGCCGTTGTAATAACAGGGGCCTTCGGTCGTCTGACAGGTCAGAACGCACATATCGTCGCCCGCAAAGTTCAGATCCCCCGCCGACAGTTTATCCATCGCCCTGACCGCGAACGGATTGAGATGACCGGTCGCATTAAAGGCGACGGCCCCGAGGCCGAGCGCGGCGGCCGTTCTCAATCCTTTGGTCAAAAGCGCCCGGCGACTGATCGGGTCGCCTTCCCTTCCGTTTTTTTCCGTCATAGAGTTTCTCCCCCAAAAAATAGTAAAAAAATCCGCGGGCCGATCTTCCGATCCGAATGCGGTCTCGACCCGCTTTTTTATTTTGCCCTCCCCGAAAATCGGGATCCGGCGTTCGGTAGTTTCGAAATTTATCGGAAAATTGTTAAGCGTTTATGTAGCGAGGGCGGAATTTTGTTAAGGGTTTGTAAAGTTGGTTGCGCCTTCGGCCTTTTCGGTTAAACTAAAGACCGTGATGAGAACTGAAGAGAAAAACACCAGAATTTTAATGATCGACGATGACCAGAAACTGTGCCGATTGGTCAAGGATTATCTCGAACCGTTCGGTTTTGCAGTTGACAGCATCCACACCGGAAAAGCGGGTCTGGAAAAAGTCAGATCGGGCGATCACCGGACGGTCATCCTCGATGTGATGCTCCCCGAAATGGACGGTTTCGAAGTCCTCCGGCAGATCCGCAGGTTTTCGACCGTGCCGGTTCTGATGCTGACGGCGATGGGCGACGAGGCCGACAAGGTGATCGGTCTGGAAACCGGCGCCGACGATTATCTGTCGAAGCCCTTTTCGACCCGCGAACTGCTGGCCCGGCTTCGCGCACTGACGCGGCGTTCGAACATCACCAACTCGCAATTGCAGGCGGAAACCGAAGAGATCACCGTCAACGACATCTCCATCGATCCGGCCACTCACGAAGTTACGCAAAGGGGCGAACCGGTCGCGCTGACCGCTCTCGAATTCGATCTGCTCAAATGTCTGGCGCGTTCGGCCGGGCGGGTCTTAAACCGCGATCAACTGCTCGACGAGATCGCCGGGCGCGATTACGACGTTTTCGACCGTTCGATCGACGTTCATATTTCCTCCTTGCGCCGGAAACTGGGCGACGATTTCAAAAATCCCCGCTACATCAAAACGATCCGCTCGGTCGGCTATATGCTGGTGCCGGGCAAGGCGGGTGAGAATTAAGCGATGAGAGGCGTCAGGTTTTCATTATTCACCCGGATCATCATCTGGTTTTTTCTCAATCTGCTTCTTTTGGGAGCGATCCTGTTCGTCTTTTTCGGTTACAATTTCCGCTTCCGACCGAACTCCGGGTTCTCGGGCGCTTTCTCCAGCAGCAACATCGAGGTCGTTACGCGCCAGATCATCAGCGAAACGGATCAAAAGTCGCGGGCCGAGCGCGATGCGGTTCTGAAAAATTATTCGGAGAAATACCGTGGGGTCGAGTTCTTCCTGTTCGACAACCGGGGCTCCCAGATCGGCGGCCGCCGGATCGATCTGCCGCCCGAGGTTTTCAAAGAGATCACCCGGCCCGAAATGCCGCCACCCGGAGCGCCGGCACAACAAACCGAACAAATGCAACCGCCTCCGCCTCCGCCGATGAATCCGCCGCTTCCGCCCGGACCTCCGCCTTCGATCTATCTCAGGACGGAAAACCCGACCCGCTACTGGTTCGGCGCCCGCGTCGGTTTATTTAATCGCGACGAACCACGAATGGTCCGCGCCCGTCTGCTGGCCGTTTCGGATTCATTTTACGGTTACGGACTGTTTTTCAATCCCTTGCCGTGGCTTGTTCTGACGGCCATCATCGTCATCGTTTCGATCCTCTTCTGGTTTCCTCTGGTTCGCAGTATGACCGGAGCGGTCGGCCAGATCACCCGCGCCACCGAACAGATCGCCGAGGAAAATTTTGACGTCCGGGTCAGCGAAAAACGAACCGACGAACTCGGGCGTCTGGGAAAAGCGATCAATCATCTGGCCGAGCGGCTGTCGGGATTCGTCGGCGGACAGAAACGCTTTTTGGGCGATATTTCGCACGAACTCAATTCTCCGCTGGCCCGAATGGCCGTCAGTCTGAGCATTCTCGAAGAACAAGCCGATCAACGCTCCCTCGCCTACATCCGCGACGTGCAGGAGGAGGTCGAGATCATGTCCCAACTGGTCAAGGAACTCCTCGCCTATTCCAAAGCCGGGATCAGATCGCCCGGCGTCGAACTCGAAGAGATCCCGCTCGAACCGCTCGTCCGGTCGGCCGCCGAACGGGAAAACGGCGACCATCAGGCGGCCGAAATAAATATCCGCTTCGATCCGGACCTGAGGGTGCTGGCCCGGCCCGAACTGCTTTCGCGCGCCTTCGGCAACGTCATCCGCAACGCCGTCTCCTACGCCGGAGGAGAGTTGGATATTTCGGGCCAAAGATCGGGCAACGGTCTGATCGAGGTGACGGTCGCCGACCGGGGGCCGGGAGTTCCGGACGAGGCTTTGGGAAAGATATTCGATCCGCTTTACCGGCTCGACACGCACCGCTCGCGCGAGACCGGCGGCAGCGGACTGGGGCTGGCCATAGTCAAAACCTGCATCGAAGCCTGCGGCGGAAAAGTCCAGGCCGAAAACCGTCCCGACGGCGGACTGGCCGTCAAAATCTTTTTGAAAACAAAGGGCTAAGTTTCGGACATGCTCGATTTCGGATTTCGGATCGCGGACTTCGGATTGCCTGAGATTAAAGGCTTTTGTTGCCAGGGCCGAGTCAAAAAAACCTCCGCCGGAATTATTTTGCAAGACCCGCAAAATAACAATCCGAAATCCGCGATCCGAAATCACCTTTGGCTTTCCAACCGGATAATGCTGTTGACCTCCTCGCCCTTTTCGTAGAACAGACGCTTGCCGTCGTTGGAAACGGAGATCTGATAGACGTTTCCGGTCGGCCACCCTTTTAATTTGAAAGGCTCTTTGCCGTCGATCGGCTGTTCCCAGATGGTCGAATCCTCGCCGCTTCGGACGAACAAAAAGCCCCGCCCGTCCCTTTTCCATTCGATCAGATTCAAACGGCTGTTCTTTAACGAGTCGAACTGTTTGACGACCTTGCCGTCCGGCGAGAGCAGGGTCATTCTTAAAGGCGGCAGTTGAGTTTTCGATTTGCCTTCGGCGTCCGGGTAGTAACAGAGGATGTGTTTTCCGTCGGGCGAGACCTTGGGCGAATAGGTTCTGTCATCGGTGATCTGCCGCAGGTTTTTGCCGTCAAAATCCATTTGATAGAGAACGTTATACATCTTGTCGGGGGCTTTGGCCGAAAAATAGATCAGTCCGTCCGAAGCGGAAACTGACGGCGGATAGGCGTTCCGGGCATCGGTCAGACGGATCTGATTTTCGCCGTTCAGATTCATTCTCCAGATATTCATCCGCCCGTCGCGGTTCGACAAATAAAAGATGTAATTTTCCGACAATGAGACGGCCGGGCCGAAATCGGCGCTTTCGTCCGAGGTCAGTTGTTTCCGCCCGCTGCCGTCGGCGTTCATGATCCAGACGTCGGCGTTGCCGTTGTCGGTTTTGGAAAAGACGATCTTCTCGTCGGCGACCCAATCCGCGCCCAGTTGCAGAAGGCTTTCCTCCTTGACGCTTTTGGTTATCTCGGTCGATTGATCGAGATCATCGAGCGGGCCGTTAAAAAGAGTCGTGATCCGGGTCAATTTATCGGCGACGACCGAATCGGCATCTGTCGTCAGACTGATGCCGCTGATGCCGTTGATGCCGTTGGTTATCCTTCGGGTCTCGCCGTCCGGGTAAGAAACGAACCAGATCTCGTCGGTCAGATTGGGGGATTTCGAACCGAAAGCGACGAAGGCGATCCCGCTCCCGTCGCTCAGCCACGAAGTTTGACCGATCCAGATCCAGGATTGACGGGTCAACGGCGTTTGTTCTCCGGTTTCGGCATCGACCAGCAGGATCTTGACCGGCGTTTTTTCATCGTCCCGGTCATCAACGACCGTCGAGAGCAATTTTCCGTCGGGCGAAAAAGAAAGGCCGTGAAGGGAAAAACCGTTGGGAAGCTGGCGGACCCCGAGTTCTTTTTCGTTCGAGCCGTCGATGTCGCAAATGATCAGGGCTGATTTTCTTTCGGGAGGATTGTTGCGAATGAAGGCGATCTTCTTATCGTCGGGGGAGATGGCCGCCGGGCTGTCGATGTCGCTGAGGACCTCCCGCGAAGCGCCGCCGAGGAGCGGCACTTTGTAAAGACTCCCCATCCGCGATCCGGGTTCGTCGCCGGCCGGATAAGCCGTGTAATAAATATAATTTCCGCCGGGCGAAAAGGTCGCTCCCGTTATGGCCCGGCTCGATTCGGGCAGGACTTCGACGACGTTCCCGTCGGAAATCTGTTTGAGCAAAAGGCGGTCGCCGCTTCGATCCTTTTTGATGACGGTCATATATTTTCCGTCGGGCGAAACGGAAACCCCCTGAATGTCGGAATCGGAAAAAACCGTGCTGGAGTGAAAATTCTGAAATTTTCCGGCGTAAAAACTCTCGGGCCGGAAAAAATAGGAAAAGGCCAGAAAACCGAGCAGACCGACGAGGGCGATGACGCCGGCAAAGGCCAGAGCCGGTCTTCTGGCGCCGAAGGAAAATTTTCCGCTGGAGGCGGGCCTTATTTCCGCCTGCGAAACGGGCTCCGCGGCCGTTTCCTTTTCATCTTCGACCAATTCCTGTTCGGCCACGATGTGGGTTACCGAACGCTTTTCGAGAACGACCACCTCTTCGTCGGTCAGGATCTCGGTCACATCGGCGACGAAACGGTAGCCTCGACGCGGGATGGTTTCGATGAATTCCTTGCCTTTGACGTATTTGGAAAAGGTTTTCCGGAGCGTGCTGATGTTCTGCGCCAGGGTCGCTTCGCCGACGTAGGTGTCCTTCCAGATCTCGTCGAGCAGGGAATCCTTGCTGATCACCTGACCCTGATTTTTGACCAGCACGAGAAGGGTTTCAAAAGCCTTCGGCGTCAGGGAAACTATCTCCTCGTCGCGCCAGAGACAACTTTGCGCCGAATCAACGCGAAAACCCTCAAAATCATACAGAATTCTATTGTTCATACCTTAAATACCGGTTCTTTCAAAAAAATTTCACGAAACTTTCAAGACTTTCCAAAGTTCCGGGCCTTATATTAGGCGGCATGAATGAGGTGAGCTTTCTGCAAGATTGACGGATGTTAAATGGTCAGCAACATACGCGATTTTCCGCTCACCCCATTCTAAAACAAATCGACGCCATTACAAAGGTAGCGGGAAGGGAAAGCAACGGAGGTTTTGGATTTTAGGTTTTGGATTTTGGATTGCGGGAAAGAACTAGTGATAAGTTAAAGGCGATCTATAGTTCGGTTACCGGATTTCGAATTTGAAAGAATCCAAAATCCAAAACCTAAAATCCAAAATCGACACATGCCCAAGATCAAAACCGCCATCACCATCGAATCGAACGAGAGCCTGACGGTCCGGCGCAAGAGATATTCGATCCGCGCCTGGTGCGACCAGTGCCGCCGGGTTTCGATCATGGTTCTGCCGACCGAGGCCCGTTTTCTTTCGGGTCAGGATATGGATCTGATCGTGTCTCTGATGCTTTCCAACGCCCTCCACGTCCGCCACTTCGACAAAAACCGCTGGTTCATTTGTTTGACGTCGCTGTGCCTGTTTTCGTTCGACAACGAATTTTCGGGCTCGGAACAGGAATTCGAGACCGAAAGGCTCGAGGTTTTCACCGACAGCCAGACCGGCATTTATAAATTCATCAATGAGGAGTAAAAAAAAAATGAGACGCTTTTTTTTATCGAGCGCAATTATTTGGATGTTTATGATTTTGATCGGCCAGACAATTAACGGACAAGGGCCACAGCAATCGCCGGAAATGACGGCGGCGATGGGACTGGTCAAAGAGCAGAAATGGACGGAAGCCGAAAAGGCTCTGGGCGAGGTTGTTCGGAAGGAACCGAAAAACGGCCGGGCCTGGTTCAATCTGGGAATGGCCCGTCATTCGCAGGAAAAATGGGAAAGTGCCATCGAAGCCTTCAAAAAAACCGTCGAGATCGCCCAGGTTCCGGCCGCCATGTACAATGTCGCCGCCGGTTACGCCCGGCTCGGTCGAAAGGACGAGGCCTTTGAATGGCTGGAAAAAGCCCTCAATTCCGGGGCCGCCTTCGGGACCAACATCAGCGCCGATCCCGATTTCGAAACCATCCGCGCCGACGCCCGCTTCAAGCAAATGCTGGAGATCGTCGACCGCAAAAAGAATCCCTGTCAATACAGCGCCGAATCGCGGCAGTTCGATTTCTGGGTCGGCGACTGGGACGTGCTGGTCGGCGGCAAAAAGGTCGGCGAGAATCTGGTGCGGATGGAATTAAAGGGCTGTACGCTGGTGGAAAACTGGAACAATCTGAACGGAGGTTACGGCAAGAGCCTTAATTCCTACAATTCTTCGACCAAAAAATGGAAGCAGTTCTACGTTGACAGCAGCGGCAGTATGCTCGAATTCGAAGGCGGTTTCAAAGACGGAGTGATGCATCTGGAAGGCGAAACCATCGACGGCAAGGGAGCCAAGACCCTGCACATTCTCGAATTTCACGATCTCCCGGACAAAACCGTCCGCCAATGGTGGCAACAATCGACCGACGACGGAAAAACCTGGACGACCGTCTGGGATTCGATTTATGTGAAGAAGAAGTGAGCAGTGGGCAGTGAGCGGTAAGCAGTGATGCGTGAAGATAGTGATGGGTGATGATGGTGATGGGTGATGGGTGATGGGTAATGGGATTTTGGCTTCTTTTCCTATCACCTATCACCCATCACCCATCACGGTTCTCACCGCCCGTTGAATCATCCACATTTTCACGTGAACCTCCTTAAAAATTGAAAACAGGAAGGGGAAAACTGCCGGGCATTTACGAATTGAGAATCATCCTCGGCAATTTTTTTTCAGAAAATATAACACAAAAAATATCGGTCGAGAGAAATATTTTGTTCAAGAAATTTTTTATCGGGACAAAAATAACGGAGTTTTTCAATCCTCCGATCGGTCGGCCAATCGGGTTCGGGCGACGGTCAGCCAGGGAAGCTTCTCGTCCGCATCTTTCCACAGATCGAGGAATTTTTCGAACTGCTCCGGGTCTTGCCCCGCTTCGGCCAGACCGAATTGGGCCAGCGGGTAGATCAGCGAAAGCGGCGATTCGCCCCGATGTTGAAGGATCTTTTCGAACTCGGCTTCGGCCTGAGAATTTCGGCCCAACCGGCGGAAACTGAGCGCGCGGATAAACTGCGGGAAAAATTCGGCGGCCGGTTCGAACCGTCTGACCAGATCGAGCGCATCGAGCGCCGATGAGGCCCGGTCCCGGCGAAGTTCGAGCGTCGCCCGGATGACCGGGAGCCAGAGACTGTTGACCAGCGTGTTCTTCGGATATTCTTCGAGCATCTCGCCGAGCAGAGCTTCGGCCTCATCCAGAAAACCGCCGAAAGCGAGGGCGAAAACGGCCCTCGGAAAGATCAGCGGGTTGCGCTCGAATTCCAGCGCCCGGTCGGTCAAAACCTTGATCTCGCTCTTGAGATTCCCCGCTTCGATATCCTCGTCCCGGGTCAGAAGGGCTTCGCGCACCGCCTGTTCGACCGAGTAGATTCCGGCCACGCCCGGAACCCGGCTGAGGCTGGCCATCTCGATCGACCGGCGGGAAAAATCCCGGCTTTTTTCGATCTGTCCGCGAAAGGCGGCGGCCTTGGCCTGAATGTCGAGGCCCATATATTCCTCGGGCTGCCCCCCCATCCAGTTCAGATGCCGGTTCATGGCCGGCCCGTCGTTTTCGATAAAGGCGATCAGGTAGAGGCAGATGTGAAAATAAATGTTCTCCAGACCGGTTTCGATCGCCTCCTCGCAGGTCTTTTTCGATTCGGCGAAATCGTTGATGTGCAGGAGCGACATGGCCAGATTGTCGTAGCTGACGGCCGAATGGGGATTTTCCCTGAGGCTTTCGCGGATGGCGTTGATGGCCCTTTCGAACTGGCCGAGCTGCATGTAGCAATCCGACAGATTGTTGAGCGTCGTCTTGACGCGCGGATAGATCCGCTTCATCACTTCGAGCGTTTCGACCCTCTTGTCCAGTTCGCCCGTCACGTAGGCGTAATAAAAATGCGAGATCCGGAGTTTTTCCAGCTCGCTGACGCGGTCCCTCAGTTCAAAGGCCCTGGCCGCATATTCGGCCGCCAGTTTCGGCTGATTGGTGTTCGAATAACTCGACGAAGCCCCGACGTAGGCCGAGGAAAAATTCGGGTCGAGTTCGATCGCCTGCCGGTAAAAAGAGATCGCCGCCAGCCATTTGCCCTTGCGCTGTTGCTGGACGCCGAGCGAGTAGATCTTCAATGCTTCGAGCGATGAGGTGGTGTATTCGAACTGGGCGTCGAACTGTTCGATCGAACTGAGACTTTCGCCCAGTCTTTCGCGCAAACCGGTGGCGGCGGCCCCGAGGATCTTCAATACCTGCTCTTTCGATTCGGCCTGATCGAGTTTGCGGGCGATGCTCTCGCCGGTCCGGGCGTTGATGGCCTCGAGGGTCAGCACGTAGATCGATCCGAAACTCGATATCGTCCCGGTAATATAGGCTTTAAGTCCCTTCCTCAAACAGATCTCGCGTCCCAGTTCGGCCGTGAGGGTCTCGTCGGGCGAACGCTCCATCAGCCGCAATGTGTTGCGAACCTGCGTGTCGGGAAAGATGTCGAGAAAGGGCGATTGTTCGAGCGAAACGGCGAGCGCGGTTTTGAGCGTGCCGTCGAAAACCGGATCGCCGGTCAGATTTTTGAACTCCGTCAGAAGCAGTTTGTCCTTGTTGATCCGCGCGCTGGTCGAAAGCGGCGCCGACGTGGTTCCGCCGTCCGAAGTGTGCATCTCGATCGTCTTGGCCGTATCGAAAGCGGCGTTGCGTTCGAGTTCGGTTTCGAAATCGACCCGCCGTTTAAGATTTTTCAGATCGGTCGCCAGTTCGCCCACCGTCTGATAGCGTTCGGCCAGATTCTTGCGCAACGCTTTTTTGATGATCTTTTCGAGTTCGACCGGATAATCCGTCAGAAAATGTTCGAGCGGCGGGACCTCTCTCTCCAGAATGGCGACGATCACATCGCTCATCGTCTCGCCCTGAAACGGCACGAAGCCGGTCAGCATCTGGTAGATAACGATGCCGAGACTCCAGATGTCGGTCCGCTCATCGACGGCCAGCCCGCGCGATTGTTCGGGCGACATATATTGCGGGGTTCCCATGACCATGCCGGGATGGGTCTTGACCTCGCGGACGGCGGCGATCCCCGATTCCGAATCGAGGGTCTGCTTTTCGGTCAGCTTGGCGATCCCGAAATCGAGGATCTTGACCAGCCCGTCGGGGCGGATCATCACGTTTTCGGGCTTGATGTCGCGGTGAACGATGCCGGCCCGGTGAGCCGCCTCCAGCGCGGAAGCGATCTGAATGGCGATGTCGAGGGCGGTTTTGAGTTCGAGAGGCTTACCCCGCAGGCGCCGGTGCAAGGTGTCCCCTTCGATGAACTCGGTGGCGATGAAATGCTGGTTCTCGAATTCGCCGATCTCGTAAATGGTGATGATGTTCGGATGATTGAGCGCCGAGGCGGCCTTGGCTTCGCGGATGAAACGGCCCAGACGATTGGTGCTCTGGCTGTATTGCGCGGCCAGAAACTTGAGCGCCACTTTTCGCTCCAGACGCGTGTCCTCGGCCAGATAAACCTCGCCCATACCGCCCGATCCAAGCAGTTCTTTGATTTCGAAATGTTTCATTCGAGAGATCATCATCGGGATTTCGGATTTCGGATTTCGGATTTCGGATTCACTTTTTCGAAACCCGACGGAAACGCGTAAAGTTATCTTCTTTTAATCAATTGAGAAAGTCAAAAGAAAGCCACCGAGAGCGAAGATTCCGGATTTTGGATTTCGGATTTTTGATTTTGGTTCTGAGAAATCCGGGCTTCTGAAACTAACAAAATCAAAAATCCGAAATCTAAAATCTAAAATTGATTTGAATGTTTGGCATAAAATATAGATAATAGCTACTTTTGATTAACTTCATAATCGAACAAATCAAAACTTAGTGGATAAAACAAAAAAGCGATTTCAGATTTCAGATCGCAAATTTCAAATCATTTTGGTTTTTTGGGTGGCTATTCCCTAAATCTTAGATCTGAAATCCGAAATAACGACGGAAAACCTATTCAATAAAAAGCTTTTATTTAGCTGATAAATGCGGCGGATCAGATCGACTTGAAATGAATCAGCGGGCTAAATAGTTGACAAAGAAAATTTGGTCTTGCGCTTAATCTTATATGGTTAACCACTTAATTTATTACAGTAAAAATATCAAAAAACAGGTGATTTTTTAATGGAATCTATAATTCTTTACCTGATCCCGGCTTTGGGGATCTTCGGATTAGTTGTGATGGCATTTAAGTCTTCGTGGGTCAGCAAACAGCCGACCGGCGAGGAAAACATGGTTGAGCTTGCGACCTATATTGCCGAAGGCGCGATGGCGTTTCTGAAAGCGGAATGGAGAATCCTGGCCATTTTTGCGTTCATCGCGGCCGCTATTCTCGGATGGTCGGGAACGCTGGTCGAAACCTCTTCTCCGGTGATCGCGATTTCTTTTGTCATCGGAGCCGTTTTCAGCGCGACGGCCGGTTACTTCGGGATGAACATTGCCACCAAAGCCAATGTCCGAACGACACAGGCGGCCAGAACCAATCTCAAGGACGCCCTGAAAGTGGCCTTTACCGGCGGCACGGTCATGGGGCTCGGGGTTGCCAGTCTGGCGGTGTTGGGGCTGAGCACTTTGTTCATAATCTTTTACAACATCTACGTCGTCAGCACCGGCGGCTCGGTCAACGGCGCGGCCATGGAAAAAGCGATCGAAGTTCTGGCCGGTTTTTCTCTGGGCGCAGAATCGATCGCCCTTTTCGCCCGGGTCGGCGGCGGAATCTACACCAAGGCGGCCGACGTCGGGGCGGATCTGGTCGGCAAGGTCGAGGCGGGAATCCCCGAAGACGATGCCCGGAACCCGGCGACCATTGCCGATAATGTCGGCGATAACGTCGGCGACGTTGCCGGAATGGGGGCCGATCTTTTCGGATCATATGTGGCGACGATTCTGGCCACGATGGTTCTCGGGCGCGAGATCGCGGTGACCGACAAATTCGGCGGTCTGTCGCCGATCCTGCTTCCGATAGTCATAGCCGGGATCGGGATCATCTTTTCCATCATCGGCTGTTCGCTGGTCAGGATTTCGGACGATAAGGGCAACGTTCAAAAAGCGCTCAATATCGGCAACTGGACCTCGATCATTTTAACGACCATCGCCTGCTTTTTCCTGGTCAAATGGATGCTTCCGGAAAACCTCAGCTTAAGAGGTCATGAGTTCACCAACAACGATGTTTTCTTTGCCATCCTGGTCGGATCGATCGTCGGCGCTCTGATGAGCATCGTCACCGAATATTACACGGCGATGGGCAAACGCCCGGTCAATTCGATCGTCCGGCAATCCGACACCGGCGCGGCGACCAACATCATCGGCGGTCTTTCGGTCGGAATGGAATCGACTTTGGTTCCGATCCTCATTCTGGCCTCGGGAATTTTCGTGTCCCATCATTTTGCCGGCTTATACGGGGTGGCGATCGCGGCGGCCGGGATGATGGCGACGACGGCCATGCAGTTGGCCATCGACGCTTTCGGGCCGATCGCCGACAACGCCGGAGGGATCGCCGAGATGAGCGGTCTGCCGAAGGAAGTCAGGGGAAGAACCGATATTCTGGACGCCGTCGGAAACACCACGGCCGCCACCGGCAAGGGGTTTGCAATCGCTTCGGCGGCTCTGACGGCTCTCGCCCTGTTCGCCGCTTTTGTCGGTCTGGCCGGAATTGATTCGATCGACATTTACAAGGCGAACGTGCTGGCCGGGCTGTTCGTCGGCGGAATGATTCCGTTTATCTTTTCTTCTCTGGCCATCGCGGCGGTCGGCAGGGCGGCGATGGCGATGGTTCAGGAGGTGAGACGGCAGTTCAAGGAGATTCCGGGCATCATGGAACGCAAGGCCAAACCGGAATACGATAAATGCGTGGCCATTTCCACGCAGGCGTCTCTCAAGGAGATGATGATCCCGGGCGCCATCGCTCTGATCACCCCGGTCGTCGTCGGATTTATTTTCGGCCCCGAGGTTCTCGGCGGAATGCTGGCGGGCGTTACAGTTTCGGGCGTCCTTTTGGGAATGTTCCAGAACAACGCCGGAGGAGCCTGGGACAACGCCAAGAAGTCATTCGAGGCGGGCGTCGAGATCAACGGCAAAATGGAGTACAAAGGCGGCGAGGCCCATAAAGCGAGCGTTACCGGCGACACGGTCGGCGATCCGTTCAAAGACACATCCGGGCCTTCGATGAACATTCTGATCAAACTGATGAGCATCGTGGCGCTGATCATCGCCCCGCACATCGCCATCAATTCCAATCACGGTTCAAAAGCCGAACTGGCGCCGCCGGCCAAGGTGGAAAGAACCATCGAAGTTCAATCCGAATAAAGTCCGACAAGGAAACCGTGGAAAGAGAAGCCCCAAATTGCGGGGCTTTTCTTGTTTAAGAGGTTTTGAGTTCATCGTCTCTTTGTGGTGAAATCTCTGTTATGGAAAATATAATGGTCCGATCGACAAAGCGCGAGGAACTGATCGACATCACGAGCGAGGTCGCCCGGCATCTGCCCGAAACGGGCGAGGGAATATGCGTCTTGTTCACCCGGCACACGACCTGCGGGTTGACCATCAACGAAAACGCCGATCCGGACGTCCGGCACGACATTCTCCTGTTCCTGAAAAACACGATCCCGCAATATTACGACGGCTTTCGTCATTTCGAACACAACTCCGACGCCCACATCAAATCCAGTCTGGTCGGATCGAGCGTAACCGTCCCGTTTGAAAACGGCCGTCTCCTCCTAGGCCGCTGGCAGGGCATCTATCTGTGCGAATTCGACGGCCCCAGAGAAAGAAGCGCCCTAATGATGATCCGCTAAAATCCAAAATCCGAAATCCGAAACCCAAAATCGGATTGTCTCTCCCGCGCCTTTGTGGTAAAAATAAAGCTTGAGTTTTCCGCCCGGCGCATTCGTCTAGTGGTTAGGACGCAAGGTTCTCAACCTTGAAACAGGGGTTCAATTCCCCTATGCGCTACCACCTTTATTTTCCCAATATTTTTTTACCGCCGAAATTTCGAACCTTTCCGCGAAATCAAGTAAAGCCTTCAGATGTCATTCGATGTCCTTTGCCCCGAAATCTGTCGGTGTATGATATGGTATTTCTCGGAATGAGGCGAAATGGGAAGAAAACATATCACCGAACGAATTGCCCGGCTTGATGCGGAAAAAGATCATCAGGAAATCTTCTTTTTGCTCAATTGCCACGTTTTTCCGTGGGACATCGAGCGGGCTTTGGAATTCGCTCTTTTTAGAACTTATGCCGTTCCCTCGATCTCGAAACTCCTCTCTCAAACCGGAGAATTCACCCGGCGGCCGCAAAAACGTTATGACGACACCGAGTTGATCATGTACACGATCACCGAAAACGGCTACGACAGCCCCGAGGCCCGGCGCGCCTTTCGACGGATGAATCAGATGCACGGCCGTTTTCCGATCAGCAACGCCGACCTGCTTTACGTTTTGACGACTTTTATCTTCGAGCCGATCCGCTGGATCGAAAAATACGGGTGGCGCCCGCTGGCGGAAAATGAAAAGCTCTCGTACTTCTATTTTTACAGAGAGGTCGGCAAACGAATGAACATCCGCGATATTCCCGATGATTTCGAGGAGATTGAAGACTACAATCGAAATTACGAACGGGATAATTTCCGGCACGCCGACACCAACCGCGAGATCGGGGACGTTACGCTTGACCTGATGCTCGGGTTTTATCTGCCGAAATTTCTTTTTCCGATCGCACGTCCTCTGGTTTACGCATTGATGGACGAACCTCTCTTAAAAGCCTTCGATTATCCAATGCCAAACGGCTTTATGCGGGCCGTTGCGGGCGGTCTGTTGAAATTACGGGGACGGATCCTGAGGCTTTTTCCCGAACGAAAGAAACCGCTTCTGGGGAGCAAGCGACGACGTCCGACCTATCCGGAAGGCTATGAAATCGAGGAATTGGGCACTTTCAGAAAATAGGTCCCTCAGGGGATTTTGATGAAAAAGCCCTGCTTGAACCGGAATTTAATGTCCTTGACCGACTCAAAATTTTCCAGCGGATCGCCGCCCAACACAATAAAACTGGCTTCATAGCCCTCACGCAAACGTCCGATCTTTCGATCCGGAAAAATGGTTTGAGCCGAGGTTTCGCTCCACATCTTGAGCAGTTCGGCATTTGTAAAGACGTTGAGCGCTTTCAGATACATCGCCTCTTCAACCGAAGTCGTTGAATAATTGTCGCTGCCGACAGCCAGACGAACACCGCTCTTTTTTAATAGCCGTAAGTTTTTTCGCTGGGCGGATTGAACCTTTTCGAGGGCCTCGCCCTTGGCGTAAAATTTCGCTACATTGCAGGTCGTCACAACAATTATTCCTTGTTTGGCGGCCCGTTTTGCATCCTCCGGCGTGATCAGATAATCCGCTTCGTCCGTTCCTTGGCCAAAACTATAACCCGGAAGATGATTGATCTCATCAACTCCGGCCCGCACGGCGGCGGCAAAATCGGCGGCGGAATTGATGTGAGTCGAAACGCGCAAACCGGCCGCGTGAGCCTGCCGGACGATAATCGGCAAGATCTTGGGATCGAGCCCGTTGCGACCGAAAAGATCCGGGTTTTCGCGTCGCCCCTTGAAACTCTCACTGTGAACAAGGACGGTTTTGATGAAATCGGGTTTGCCGACCATTATTTGTTTCCATTTGGCAAGCAAATCCGTTTCGTTTTCGATGATAAAACAAACCTTGCCTTCAAGTTCCGCAACGCTCGGAACGGGAACCCCGGCCTGTTTGAACGAATCCAGTGTCATTCCGATCGGATGACCGTCTTTGCTCGTTAATATGGCGTTGGCAAATATCGCATCAACCGAATCGGGACGATTGACGAGTTCGCGGCGAAGAATCGCCGCATTCTCGGCGGGGTTGCCCGGGATCTTGGCGTAAAAAACTCCTTCGGCCAGATAACGCCGGATCATTTTTTCGTTAAACTCACGATTAAAATAAATGCCGCCCGCCAAATTGTGGTTGTGAGCTTCGGCAAAAGGAGGCACAACATACCCGTCTTTTAAGTCCACCTCCTCATCGATTTTCGCGGGTTTTTTGCGAGTTAGCACGCCGTTCACGGAATAAAAAGTTTGCCGGCGAAAGCCCTGACCGCTAAACCATTGTCCGTTTACAAATTGATATGATTTAGTTTTTGAAGAAGGGGTTTGGGCATTGACTTTGAGCCAGGCATTTTGCAAACAGAAACAATAAGCTATAAAAGCTATGAAGAAAGCGTATTTAGACATCGTTATAAACCTTAATAATAAAACACCGCCATTATTCATTTTGTGACTTTTAGGCCGCAAAGGCCCGATTTTGAATAATCCATCTTAATTCCTGTTTTCTAAAATGCTTCGAGACTTTCTGCGAAAGCTTGTTTGATCGGCGGAAAAAGAAAAAACGGACAATAATTACTGAGACTATTTTGCCTCCCGCGCTAAAATGCCCCGCAGCAATCTGCGGGGAAAACCCCATAAACATTGGAATTGACGATTGCCGGAACGTGGCACGGGCTTTGCCGTTTTGAGAAGCGGGTTTTCCGGCGCCGCTTCGGCGTGCGCCGGGAAAGGCGATCGAAATGAGGACAAATTTCGATTTGCCGCAGGAGATGCCCGGCAAAAAAATCCGGGTCAGGGGCTTTATCAAAATGAAGGGGGCAAGATGCGAAACTTAAATATCGATGAACGACTGAAAGATGATGTGATGATTCTGGATTTGAGCGGTGATATTACGATCGGCGAAAACAGCCGGATCCTGCGCGAAGAAATCAGAAAACTTCTCGGCCAGGGCCAAAAGCGCATTCTTCTTAATATGGACGAGGTCGCATATGTCGATTCGAGCGGACTCGGAGAGATCGTCTCGGATTTCGGAGCGGTCAGCAGAGACGGCGGCGAGTTGAAACTGCTGAATCTGACCGAACATTTTCAGGACATAATCACGATCACCAAATTGCTGACCGTTTTCGATTGTTTTGAAAATGAGGACGAAGCGGTCAGAAGTTTCTGGTAACCGGCCGGGGTCAAGGTTGAAAGAAACCCGACCGGCCCGCGCCGGGGATTTATTTTATGACCAAAATGTTAAAGTCTGAAGCCGTCTCGGTTGCCGTAATAACGATCCTTGTCATCGGATTCATCCTTTTGTGGAAACGGTCTGAAAACACCGATGGACAACGCATCGTGATCACCGTCGATTCGGATCTGCACGATAAAAGCGGCGGAAACACTCCGGTACTTCTCAGTACGGCGCAAACCTCGGACGACGCGCCGGAATTGGAGAGAATCAAGGACGATCTGCTCAAGGCGAGAATGTTCCTCCAACAAGGCGAGGAAGAATCCTCCTTTTCATCGTTTGACGAGGCGGTCCGCTGGACGTCCGAAGAGGCTTTCAAAAAGAAGGGGTTCGAACGGGTTGCCTACCAGAATCTCTCGGCCGACATCGAATCGATCGAACGCGATGCGAAAAACGGAAAGCGGGAAAACATAAACGCCCGCGTTGACGGACTGATCGAAAGATTCGACGCAAAACGAAGAAAAAAATGAGCGGCCATCTAATCATCGAGACTGATCCCGAAGCGTTCGGCCATCCGGTAAAGCGTGCGGCGGTCGATGTCCAGAATTTCCGCCGTCCGCGTTCGATTGCGGTCGGTTTTCTCCAACACGAATTGCAGATAGCGTTTTTCGAGTTCGTCGAGGGTCGGGAAATCTTTGTAAAGATCGCTCAAATGCAGACGTTCGGCGTTTTTCCTGTTTTCTTCGGTGTTGATCTTGGCGGGCAGGTCTTCGGGCAGAATTTCGGCGCCGCGCGAGTGCAAAACGGCGTATTCGATCGCCGCCTCGAGTTCGCGCACATTTCCCTTCCATTCGTAGGCCGAAAGAAGTTTCATCGTTTCATCCGAAAAGCGGATGTTTTCCTTTTCGGTCTTTTTTAAAGATCTCAGCAGAAAGGTCTCGGCCAAAAGCGGAATGTCGCTCGTCCGCTCGCGCAACGGCGGGACGTTGATCGAAAAAACCGAAAGCCGGTAAAACAGATCCTCGCGGAAAGAGCCCCGCTCGACCTCCGATTCGAGATCCCGGTTGGTGGCGGCGATGATCCGGGCGTTGACTCTGATGTTCGAGTTCGAACCGACGCGCCGGATCTCGTTCTCCTGCAAAGCGCGAAGCAGTTTGACCTGAATGGCCGGAGAGATCTCGCCGATCTCATCGAGGAAAAGCGTGCCCCGCGTCGCCTCCTCCCACAGCCCGCGCCGGTCGCCGGTCGCGCCCGTGAACGCTCCGCGAACGTAGCCGAAAAGTTCCGATTCCAGCAACGTTTCCGCCAGTGCTCCGCAGTTGACGGCGACGAAAGCCTCATTTTTTCGGGGACTGTTTTCGTGAATCGCCCGGGCGACGAGTTCCTTTCCCGTGCCGGATTCGCCCGAGATCAGCACGGTCGAACGGGTCGGCGCGACTTTGGCGATCTCATTGTAAAGCTCGATCATAACCGGCGAACGCCCGACGATGGCCGTCGAGATCAATTCGATCTCCCTGTCGGAATCTTTTTTCGGGGATCCCGTTTTTTCCAGCGCCCGCCGCGCCGTCTGGACAACCTCCTCGACCTTGAAGGGCTTTGAGATGAAATCCCAGGCCCCCTCGCGCGAGGCTTCGACGGCCGTCTCCAATGTTCCGAAACCGGTTATCAGGATGACGGGCATTCGTTCGTGCAGTTCTTTGAGCAGATCCAACCCGCTTTTCTCCGCTTCGAGGTTCACGTCGCTGACCAAAAGATCGAAATCCTTATTTTCCGCCAGATCCATCGCTTTACCGGGCGTGTTGGCCGTTTCCACCTGCCAGTTCTGGGTCTGGAAAATTTCTTTTAACAGCTCCGTCGAAGCCGCGTCGTCGTCAACCACCAAAATGTTTTTCATATAGGGCAAAATTATATCTCTTGTCAACCAATAAAATAAGCGGCGATTTCCGTCTTCCGGAAATCAACCGCTTTTGTTTTGGACGCCTATGGTTTCAATCTCCCGTTATTTTCCGTCGCTGTCCTCCTCCTTCATCTTTTTGGTTTTCTTCATTTTGTTTGAAGGCTTCTCCGTTTTCGGGGTCTTCACTTTTTGGGTTTTGACAACCTTGCCCTCGGAATTGACCCAGACGTCGGTCAAACCTCCTTTCGTCCTTGAAATTTCAAACATATAAGCCGTTTTGCCCTTTAAGGTGTCGGTCTTGCTGTTTTCGACACTGCCGGGCACTTTCTTCAAAGCGATGGCCTGCGCCTGCTCAATGGTAACCGGTTTCGATACTTTCGGTTTTTTGGGTTTCGCAAACACCGCTCCCCCCGCTCCGCCTAAGGTTAAAGCCGCGCTTAAAATAGCCCCGGCAATTATTTTTTTGTTCATCTGATTTTAATGACTCCTTTCCCAACTTGAAATTTATTCAACCGCTTGCTGACGGCTGAAGATACTTAGTGCAACGAGCGTGCCAAAATTTGATCGCGGATTTTATTGATTTTTCGGGAGGATTAAGGATAAATTCCTGTGGCAAAAATGTCCGGCGTGGCGAATTTGCCGTTACTGCCCGGCGGACGGGAAGATCATTCTAAACACGGTTCCCTCGCCTTTTTCGCTTTCCACAGCGATCTGGGCGTGATGTTCGGTGAGGATCTGACGAACCACGACCAACCCCAATCCGGTGCCTTGCCCGCGTCCTTTGGTGGTAAAAAGCGGCTCGAAAATTCGTTTTTTGGTTTCCCCGTCCATCCCCGCTCCGTTATCGGAAATTTCGACGGTTATCTCTTTTTCGCCCGAAAAGGTCCGGAGGGTGATCTCGCCCGATTTGCCGACGGCATCCTTGGCGTTGTTTATCAGATTCAGAAAGACCTGCATCAATCGTTCGGCGTTGCCCTCGACCCTCGGCAGATCCTCCGCCAGATCGGCGCTCAGTTTGATCTCTTCGGCGTCGAGATGAGGCGCGACGATCTCGATCGTGTTCGCCAGAATCTCATTGAGCGAGATCTTTGTGAATTCGACCTCGCCGAAACGGGTTTTATCGAGCATCGAACGAACGATCTTCTCGATCCTTTCGATCTGCGAATTGATCAGATCGAGTCTTTTGCGAACGGCCTCGTCGTCGCTGTTCTGCATCAGCAAAAGCTGAACGTGCCCGCTGATCAAATTGAGCGGCGTTCCGACCTCGTGGGCGAACTGGGCGGCGGTCTGTCCGGCGGCGGCCAGTTTTTCGTAATCGGAAAGCCGGCTGGTCGCCTGCCAGATCTCGGCGTTGGCGCGTTCGAGCTGACTGTTTTTGCGCCGCAGCTGGGCGGTCGCCTCCACCACCTTTTCCTCCAGAACTTCGTTCTGCCGTTCGCGCTCTTTGGAAAATTCCTCGATTTCGGCCAGCATCGAATTAAACTCGTCGGCCACCGCGCCGAATTCGTTCTTTCCCGAAACGGCCGCTCTCGATTCGAGATTTCCCTTCTTGGCAAAACGCATCGCCTGCGTCAGTTTTCGGAGCGGACGGTAAACGAAAAAGCCGGTCATCTGGTAAATGGCCAGCGCGGTCATCCCGACAAAGACCAAGGCGAGAATGATCCCGGTCGTCAAATAACGTTTGGCGAGGGAGGTAAAGGTATCGAGCTGTTCGGCGAATTCGACCGCGCCGATCGTCTGTTTGTTCCCCGACCGCAGAGGCACGAAAACCCGATAAACCAAAACCCCGTCGAAATTTTCCCGGACCTTGACTTCTTCTCCGGCCAACAGATCCCTCTGGACCTCCGAATCGAAACCGACATTCTGCTCCGTTTCGGCCGTCGTGATTCGTTTTAAAAAGCTCTGGTCGTTGGTTTCCCAGACGCGGATGACGTCTTTTTCGTCCCGGTTGATCCGGGCGTTGTTGAAGATGGTTACGGTTTTGAGTATCTTGTCGAAATCGTCCGAGGGCAGAAGGTCGGAGATTTTTTCCGTCAGGTTTTCCGCCTGGGCTTCGGCAAAATCCATCTGGTCTTTCTGAAGGCGGTTGACGACCGTTCCGGCGAAAAGTCCGAAAGTTAGGATCATCACGATCAGTATCGCCGCCGAGGCGAAAATCGTGGTTTTTATGTGAAGCGGCAAACGCATATCTTCTGAACCGGGCGATTACTCATTTTATATAATAATTTTCCCGTTTTCATAACAAGCTGAGCAGGCATAGTGTCGATAAGCCCCCGCAAACTTCGAAAAACCTCCTTTAACCCGGCTTTTTGATCCCGGAAAGACTCAGCGGGTGATTTTCAATACGATGAGCGTCAGATCGTCTTCGTAGATGTCGTTGCCGCGATAATCAGTCAATGAGGTTTGCAAACAATCGAATATCTCATCAGCCGTTTTTTCCGCGTTTTCCGCAACTATTTTTGACACCCGCTCTTTGGAGAACTGGATGCCTTCGGCGTTTTCCGATTCGGTCAGACCGTCGGTGTAGAAAACGAACACATCGCCTTTTTGCAACCGGATGGTCTGCGTTTCGTACTCGGCGAAAGGAAACATTCCGGGCGGAAAGCCGCTCGATTCGAGCCATCTCGATTTGTTTCGGGAGAAATAAAGGGGCGGGTTGTGCCCGGCATTGATATATTCCAGCTGCCTTTTTTTCAGATTCAATTTGCCGTAGAAAAGCGTCACAAAACGCGCGGGATCGGAGATCTCATTGATGATGCCGTTGATGCTCGAAAAAGTCTCGAGCAGTTCATTGTCGTTTTTGGCGTTGATCCGCAAAGCGGTCTCGACCGGCGGCATCAAAAGGGCGGCGGGCATTCCTTTTCCGGAGACATCGGCGATGGCGATCCCCAGGTTTCCGCCCGACAGTTCGATGAAATCGTAATAATCGCCCCCCATCTTTTTTGCGTATTTGATGCCGGCGGCGATCTCGATCCCTTCGATGACCGGCGGGGAATCGGGGAGAAGCTGTTGCTGAACCTGAACCGCCAGATTGATCTCCGCGCTCAGTTCCTCGTATTGCCGCCGAACCACTTCCCGCAAAGCCTCGCGCTCGCGGCCGAGCAACCCGACGATCAAGGCGATCACCGAAAAACCGGTAAAAGCGAAAATATTGAGAAAAATGCGAGGCACCAGCGTGTGCGCCGGACCGAAATAATCGTGCAAAAAAATACAAACGACGATGAGGGAAACGGTCAGAGCGCGACGGTTGACGAGCGCGCTCAAGGCGACCGGTAAGACATACAGATAACCGAGAGAGATCTCCGCCACGCGGCTGTCGGCGTAAGCGACCGAAGCCGTAAAACCCAAAATCACGAGGTCAAGAAGCAGTATTCCCCGCCGCGAACGCCTGATCGCCTCCTCGCTGTTGGCGGAGCCGACAGGCGTGTGAAAAACCGGAAATTTTGACAGCAATTCATTTTTAATATTCATAATCCCCTCACCGTTTTCAGAAACATTCGAAATGTTTTTTGCCAACTTTTCAAACTTCAATTCAAAAGAAAAATTCGTTCTCCAAAGCAAAGGCACCGGCAAAAAATCCCGATGCCCTTGCTGACTGCCCCTTGATCGAAAAAAATTCCCCGTCCGTTTTCAGCCTTTTTTCCAGAATTTGGCCTTAAGGTGATATGTTTCTTTTTTCACCGCGCGGTCTTCCAGGTTCTTTTCCATTTTCGATTTTTCAACCTCGTTTCCGCTGGTTTCATACGCCGCAAAGATTTTCGACAGAAAATACTTATCGCCCATTTTGTCGAAAATCAGCATATCGTCTTTCAAAGCCTGATTTTCGGTCGCGTCATAAGTTTCGAAAATCATCGCTTTTTCGCGCCCATTATCCCTTACGATCTCAAAAATCATATCCGAATCGGACACATCTTCCGTCGGTTTGATCGTATATTCACCGGCCGGAAAAGTTTTGTCCTTGACGATGAAAGAAAACGGAATATGCGCTTTGATAACCGTGTTGCTCGGAACCTGAGCCTGTGCCGTCAATGTAAATCCGCCGATCAGAAGAAGAGCGAACCCTGCCAAAATTGCGTATAATTTCTTAATCATTGTTTTTACCTCATTTTATTCAGACCGCCTTGCAAATCAGCGGATCGTTGATGCCTGCCGAAACAGGTGAAATTTTTCGGGCGATTTGTTTTACTCCAGCCACAATCGCCGTGATGTTGTCTTTGCCGCCGAGCGCGTTGGCCCGGTCGATCAGCCTTCTGACGGCCGCTTCCGGCCCGGCGGCGTGATCGTTTACGATTCGTCTCAATTCCTCGTCGGCCATTTCGGCCGTCAAACCGTCGCTGCACACAAGGATCAGATCGTCGGGCGCAAGATCGATTGAGGTCTGCCAGATCTCGACCGAAAAATCATTTCCGACGGCCTGCAAAAGCGTTTTGCAAGCCCGTTCGGAAATGTCCCGGCGGTCGGCGTAACCGTTTTCGAGCAGAATCTGCGCCAATGTATGATCCTTGGTTAATTGACGGATCTCGCCTTGACGGATCAGATACGCCCGCGAATTGCCGATGTTTGCAATGTAAGCGGTGGCGTCTTTGATATAAACGACCGTCAGGGTGGTGGCCATCCCGCGAAGGAGGGAATCGTGTTTCGCCAGATTGAATATCCGGCGATTGATGATCTCCAAACCGTTGGCCAGCCTCGCTCCGGGAGGCAGATACGAAGGAAAGGAAAAGACCTTTCGCAGGGTTTCAACTGCAAGTCGGCTGGCGATCTGACCGCGCCGGTCGCGGCCCAATCCGTCGGCCGCGGCAAGCAGGATTTCTCCCGCCTCCCCGGCCTTCGAACCCGGAACGCCGCCGATGCGCCAGATCAAAAACGAATCCTCATTTTCTCCGCGTTTTTCGCCCCGATCCGAAGCCCCAAAGGCCTCGATCTCCATATCGCATTCGGCGAAACTTGCGCCCGATGTCAACCGCTCCATTTTTTCATTCAATCCGAACATCTTTCCTCCAAACTCTTTGCGGAAGTTCTCTTCCCGATCCGGTTTATCACAAGGCCCGTGCCAAACCCGCGGTTTTCGAGAAAAGGTCGATAATTCAAGGGATTTGTTTGTAAAAAGGGCCGAGAATCGGCAAAAAAGTCGTGGCAAAAAAGTCGCATCTGCAAAAAATACACAACTCAAACGAAATTTTTGCGGCGGTCTGAAGATCAATGTCACGACCCGACCCTCCCGAAATAAAAAGATTTCACCCGATAAATCTCTGGTTTTTGCGGCGTTTTATGCGGGTCAGCTCTTTTTCGCGTTTTTTTTCGATTAAACGGACGAAGAAGTTCCCCCTCCCGGACGGATTGGCACCCGTGTTGCTAAAGGGATTTCAGCCTGTAACGGCAGATAATTTTCGGGAAGATCCCGGTTATGGAAGGCAGAAAGAAATTCGCCCACGAATGACACAAATTGGCGCGAAGACTAAATTAATTCCTAAAAATTCGCGCTCTTTCGCCGACGAAAAAAATCATTTCCGAAAAAAAGAGAAGCCCGATAGATAACCGGGCTTCTCTTTGATTGAAGGCGTCGAAGAGTTTTTTTTACTGACAACCGGTGGTGTATTGAATCCGGGGAATCACGTTTGCGGCATCGCCGATGTCGCTTGCCGTAACACGCAGACTCCAGTTACCGCCAACCCGATTTATGGGGACGTTGTAATTTAATCTCAGTTTTTGATTTGATCGGGCAAATATGGTCGTGTAAGTATAGCCCCATATTGAGGTGGCAAGGACTTGCCCGTTACGCACTATTTGAAATCTTAATTTGCATCCGGCGGGATCCAAATTACAGGTACTGCCCCAGGTGGCGGTCAGAGTGAACCGGCCGGGCTGTTGCGGCACTAAAGTGTCAGGTATGTCGAAGGTTTCGGTTTGACCTTGCGTGATCCCAAATCTCGCCAAGTTGTTCGATCTCGTAACGGGAGCCGGCGGGTTGAAAGTGCGGAATTTTGCGATGCCCGCCTGACGGTTGGCCGGCAAGTTGTTCCTCACCCGAAAATAATAACTACCCGTTTGGTTGCAACTGATGGTCTCACTAAAAGCCAAATACCTAAAGGTAGTGTTGGTCGTGATGCTTTTGGATCGGATAATGGTATTACCCTTCATTAATTGAACCTGATAGGTGGAATTGCCTCCCGAGCCCAGAAAGCCTTTGACCGCAACGTCAACTGTAACATTCAGCGTTCCCCTGTTTGTAACATTAAATGTTCTGCTTGAAGCCCACGCGCCATACCGCGGAATTGACAGATCGGGTAACTTTACGGCGGCGAAGCTTACCATTGAACCGGCCAGCATAACCAGCGCCAAAAACGTAAGACAGATGGTTGATTTTAAATTAATTTTTTTCATTTTTTTCTCCTCAATTTGGTTTTAGATTGTTATGATTTTTCTCGAAAAAATAAGGCGTTCGTTTTCGCCCTTCATTTTTTACTGGTAAAGATCGCAGGAATGTGTCGAAGTTTTTTCCTCCCCGGACAAAGCGCACATCAAAAAAAGCCCCGAAAATGGGGCTTTTTTTGATTCCGGATCGATTACGGGAAAATGACTAATAAGAGACTTTATTTGGCTCTTACCAAATAATCTGGTTGCGTTTTCCCCCTGACAAATAACGATTTACAATTTCAATATGAAACAGATCGGCGAACGGGTCCGGCTCCTTAACGACAAGCCGGAAAACAAAAAAGCGAGATACGTCCTTTACTGGATGCAGATGTACAAACGGGCGCACCATAATCACGCGCTCAAATTCGCCATTGAGATGGCCAACGAACGCGGTCTGCCGCTCCTCGTTTACGAAGGGTTGAAATTTTATTACCCGTGGGCGTCGGACCGGCTTCACACATTCATCCTCGAAGGCGTCGCGGAAAAGCGTCAGGAATTCGAGCGCCTCGGGATGACTTACGTCTTTTACCTGCAAAAGGATGAAAATTCGCCCAAACAGACCGTCAAAAGAATCGCCCGGGATGCGGCCCTTCTGGTGACGGACGATTTTCCCTGTTTCATCATCCCCGGTCACAACGCGGCCATCGCCCGCAAAGCCTCGATTCCGGTTTACGCGGTCGATTCCAACGGGATCATTCCGATGTCCAGATTCGACAAAGAGGAATACGCCGCCTACACCATCCGGCCGAAGATCAAAAAAATTCTGGACGATTATCTGGTTCCGTTCGAAGAGGTCGGGATCAAAAACAAAAATGCGGGGATCGAGGTCGAGTGTCCGGACACCGAGGTTAATTCGGAAAACATCGCCCGATTGGTCGGTGAATGCGACATCGATCATTCGGTCGCGCCTTCGCCGATCTATCACGGCGGGACGAAAAACGGGCGACGGCGACTCCGTCATTTCATCGAAAAGATCCTGCCCGGTTACGACAAATCGCGGAACAAACCCGAACTGGACGGATCGAGCCGTTTGAGTTCGTATCTTCATTTCGGTTTCCTGTCGCCGCTCGAGATCGCGCTGGCCGCCAAAGAGACGGACGCCCCCCGAGATTCGAAAGACGCTTTTCTGGAGGAATTGATCGTCCGGCGCGAGCTTTCCTACAACTTCACGCTCCATAACGAAAATTACGAAACGCTTCGATCCCTGCCCGATTGGGTTCAGCAGACGATGCGCGATCACGTCCGGGACGAGCGCCAAAAGATCTATTCATTGGAAGAATTGCAAGCGGGCGAAACCGGCGACGAACTCTGGAACGCCGCCCAGCGGGAAATGCTTTTAACCGGCGAGATGCACAATTACGTGCGGATGCTGTGGGGCAAACTGGTCATCGGCTGGACGCGCAATTACGAGGAGGCTTTTGCCATACTCGAACATCTCAACAACAAATACTGCCTCGACGGCCGCAACCCGAACTCCTACGCCGGGATTCTCTGGTGTTTCGGCAAACACGACCGGCCGTGGATGGAACGACCGGTTTTCGGCAAAATGCGCTATATGACGAGCGGTTCGACCGGAAAGAAATTCGATTCGAAAAAATACATCGAATGGACGAAGGCTCTTTCGGATAACCCGGAGTTGCCGGACGTTTGAGAAAGATCCTATTCGATCCAGACGACCACCGGTTCATCTTCCAACCGGCGGACTTTCTCGCTCCGTTCACCTTTTTCGGATTTTTTGTTATCGTTCGGGGAGTTTTTTATTAAAAGCTCTCCCATAACCTTACGTTCAATAAATTCCGGCGCCTCGGGTTTTATCAATTTCGGCTGTCCCATAACCGGAATTTTCGGCTCAACGATCAAATCATCGGTTTCGACCGTCACCTGATCTCTCAGATCGAGCGGATCGGTTTCGGTTTGATGAAAAGCGAAAAGCCCTGTAAACAGGCTGAAAACGAAAGTAAAAACCGCCGTTGAAATGCGCGAAACCTTTTTCTTTAATTTGGCCCGTCCGACCGGGCAGTCCCGGGTCAGAACCGTTCCGTCCCGGCGGCGGTAATATTTGATGCAAACCCGGCCCTCGGCATTGATCAAAAATCTCTCCGCCTCTTCGCGGGTCATATCCGAAAGATTGTAAACGCTCAGCCGGCATTGGGAACAAAAGCGGCTCCGCTCGTCCCCGCGCATCTCGTTCCAATCGGCCGGACAGGGCGAAGCGATCCGGATATTATCGAGCGGATTGGTGAATTTTTGCATTTTTATGAACCTCCGGTCTTTTTAGACACCGGAAAAAAAAATTTGTTCCGGCAAATTTTTCCTGATCCGATTTATCGTCCTTCCGCGCGTTTTTCTGACAGAGGGCAAAATTTTTTCAGGCCCGCAAATCAATCATAAGGAGCTATTATAAAAATGATCAATCACATTTCAATAGGTGTTCACGACACCGAAAGAGTCGCCAAAGTGCTGGCCGAATTGTGGGGAGGCTACGCGTTGCCGTTCCCGCCGGCCCCCGAGGGATGGATGGTTCTGGCCGACGACGGCAAAGGAACGGGGGTCGAAGTGACGACCATCGACACGGTTCTGGAACCGGGCGCGGGTCTGCCGCCGGAGGAAGAAGATTTCGACATCAACACTCCGACCGAAGATTACGAAGCCAAGTTCGTCGCCACCGGCAAAAAGCCGCAGTACGTGGTCACGCATCTGAACATCAACACCAAATTGAGCATCGAAGAGGTCAAGGCCGTCGCCAAGCGCGAGGGATGGCGCTGTTTTGTCGCCAACCGCGGCGAGGGAGCGTTTCAGTTGATCGAGCTGTGGATCGAAAATCACTTCATGCTCGAATTGATGACGCCGGAGATGACCGAGATCTACGTCAATCTGGTCACTCCCGAAAGTTACGCCGAATGGCTTCAGATCCCGTTGCCGCCCAGAGCGCCGGCGGCCGAAAATCTGCGTCTGATCGGATGAGAATCAGTACGCGGAGCGGTAGCGATGCGGTTACCCTTGATATCACTACGCGGAGCGGCGGCGACGCGGTAACCCGTTCGCTACCGCTCACGGTTCTGATTTTCAAAATTCTTCCAGTTTCCTTTCCAATCGAACTGTTCGGTGGCCCGGAAACGTTTTTTGTAATCGTAAAAGGAATTGCCTTCGTAACAATATCCCTGATAATAAAAGGCCTTGCCGTTCAAACGGGCGAACTCGATCTCCAGCAGCATCGTGAAGATGCCGAGACTGCGGGCGCTTTCCTCCGTATCAAACATCGCATAGATGCCGGAAACGGCTCGTTCGCTGACGTCGAAGAAACTGGCGGCGATGAGTTTTCCCGCCCGGTACACGCTGATCTCCAGAGCCTCGCCCGGCACGTTGGACGGGGAAAACGAGAGAAAATCGTAGATCGATCCCGGAATGCCGTAGTTGAAGCGGCATTTGTGGTGTTCGAAAAGCTCTTCCTTTTCACTGCTGATGAAGACCGGACGAATGATGGGTTGAAGGTCCGAATTCTTTTTGATGATTCGGCGGAGGCTCTTGGAAAGGGTGAAATCTTCCAGCCTTATTCTCAGCGGAATGACGCGGCGGACCTGGTTTCCGTAAATGCCGATGCTGTAACGAAAAAAATGCGTTCCGAAGTGCCGCCAGCCGTGCGACAGCAAGATGTCCATCTGGCGCGGAGAAATTTCAAGAGTGTAAAATTCTTCATTGACAAAGCTGAAATCATTCGTCAGAAGAAATTCATTTTCGAGCATCGGTAAGATTTATGGGGAAAAAAGTGGCAAAGGCCACATCCCTTTGAATCGGTTTTATCGGTGAAAAGACAAAAAAGCCTTTTTGCCTCCGGAAATTCCAAAATCTGAAGATCGCAAACGCCCCCGGAGCGATGGCGCCATGATCAGTATTATCGTCCGGCGGCGAGTCGGTCAGTCGCTTTGCCGGGAGAGTTAAAATTCATGCGCGGCAGGAGAGATTTTTCAAAAGTCAATTCAATCAACTGTCCGCATCGGCCGATCAAGATATTTTTGCTCCGGCGGAGCATAAACGGCCCCGACCGAATCTCCTAACCGGACAAGATTTTTTTTATTATAACAGAGCCTGGCAACCCCCTGAGAAACCTTGAGGCGGAGGGTTGCGACGATCCGAAAAAAGAGATGAGAGGCGTTTGATCCCGCCTCTCATCTCTTTTTTCAAACGCTTCCGGGATCAGTTCGCCGCGGCCTCAGCCGCTTCTTCCTCTTCCTCGGTCACATCATCCGCTTCTTCAACTTCAAGCACTTCCTCGGGCTGATAAGCCGAAAATTCATTGGCGACGGCAATCTGCGCCTGCGCCTGCGATTTTCTTTTTTCCAGGTCCTCCTGCGCCTTCAGCATAGTGCAACTTCCCTCTAACAGAGCCCCGTCTTCGATGACCAACCGGGGAGTCTGGATATTTCCGGTCACCTTGGCCGTCCGGCCCAGTTCCAGTTTTTCCGAGGCGATGATGTCGCCGTTGACGGTTCCGTTGATGACGGCGGCGGCCACCTTGACGTTGGCGTCAACCTTGCCCGAAGTGCCGACGATCAGAGTGCCGTCATCGGACGAAACGCTTCCGGTCAAATGACCGTCCACCCGCAGCATCGACTGAAAATTCGTCTCGCCCGTCAAAACCGTTCCGCTGCCGACAAAACCGCTGAGACGTCCCTCTTTGATGTCGCGGGCCATGCTTTCGCTCTCGGTCAGAGCCTGACCGGTCGGCGCGATATTCCCGCCCCTGTAAGTATTTCTGATTCCCGTGTTAACCGACGGTGGCGGCGTATTAATTTCTTCGTTCGACTGTTCCGGTTTGGAACTCCTTCCCATTCTTATCATGTTTGTTGCAAACCTCCGCTTGATTTTTTTCGACCCGTCAACTTCCGACCGGAGCCTTTTTGTTAAAAAGCAGCCGAACGAACACGAGTCATGTAGTTTTATTGCTGAATTGTGCTACTGAAATGACAACTTTTTTAGTTTTTTTTCAGTTGGAAATTCCATCATAAAAGACTTGTGAGGGTTATGTCTAGTTTTTAATGTCAAAAGAAGTTAAATATTTTTAAACTGTCCTGTTTTTCGGATCGAAAAACAAATCCGGAGGGTTTGGGAAACGAGCGGATCAGGCGGTTTTCAAGTCCTCTGATCCGCTCCGAAAAGAAAGTTTCGCTGTCAGCGGACGCCGAAACCGATTCTTTCGGTCCGTTCTCCGCTCTCCTTTTCCGATCACTCTTTTTTGTTTTCGATCTTTTCCGCGAGAACGTCCTCCAAGGCAGCCACCGCCACTTTTTTCGGCTTTGTCGGAAGCTTAATCCCGCCCAGATCGACCGTCGAATTGCCGACCATCCGGGCGGAACCGAGATAAACCCAGCCCTTGCCGAAATCGACGTAAATCGGAACCAGCATCACGAAACGATCCGAGACGTTCGATTGGGTGACTTTGCCCGATAAAACCGTCTTGCCGCCTTCGGAACCGACCGTATAGGTCATTTTATAGGAAGGCATTTCGGTGCCGTAAACCCACTCGTCAAAGAACCAGTCCATCGTCTTGTTCTGATCGATGTCCATTTCGGGAAGCATGTGCTTTTCAACGATCTTTTTGAAATCGTTGGTGGATACGTCCTGATTGTAATGCGAGGCGATGAAATCTTTCATCATCTCCTTGAATTTGGCGTCGCCCGTTCCGTTGCGGTGATCGAACATCATCATCCGCAGCATATGAAGAATAAAGGCTCCCTTGGGATAGATCATCGCCCGGGCGATATTGCCGGTCTTGGCGCTGTTCAAACGATACCCTTGCGTTACCGGCCCGACCGTATAGGGTTTGCGCCCTCGGGTGGCGGGCGAGCCTTCGGTGATCAGTTTGCGCTGATCTTCCCAGAAATCGATGAACTTGTCGGTGTCCCTCTTGACGTACTGAATGTATAAAGAGGTGGAAAATTCGGAAAACCCCTCGCTCATCCACTGATCGTGGTAACTGGTCCAGCCGACCATATGGCCCCACCATTGATGGGCCACCTCGTGCGGAGCCACCTCGCGCCAAAAGCCGTCGGTCCCGCCCCGAATGCCGAAAAGCTGAACGCGATGCGTGTCGCCGATAAAGGCGATGTAGGGCATAAAGATCAGAGTTCCCCAAGCCTGGCCGAAAAATCCGGCCGGTTGCTGGGTCATGGCGATCCGCTGGTAGGGGAGTTTTCCGAAGTAATTGGTGTAGATCCGGGTCGAATTCTGGGCCTCGACCAAAACGGCGCCGGCCATGCTCGAAGTGTTCAGCGAACCGAGAGTGGTCTGCGTTCCGATTCCACGCCTTTCGGCCTCCTCGACCTGAAGTTGAATGGCCCGCATCTCGTCCGGCAAGGTGTTGTTGACGAAGACCTCCAGACCGTAATTGGTCATCTCGTCCTTGATCTCCTTCATCTTGAAATCGCCGTAGTTGAAACCGGCAACCGCCATCTCGACCTCCCCGCTGGTCCATTTCGAGGTCTTTTGTCCTTCTTCGACCACTTCCTCCCCGACGCGCGAACCGATTCCGATCATCTCGTACTTTTTCGGGAAATGAAACGTCAGATCGAACGTGGCCCGGTCGCCGAACGAAGAGAGTTGATTGTTCGGGTACCAGGTCGAGCGCGGGATGAGAATGAAATTCCCGTCTCCGGCATCGCGCAGAGCCTCGGTTCCCTCGTATTCGACGATGATCGTAAAAGGCTTTCCGACCTCGACCGGCTCGCGCAGGACGACTCCGAAATCGGAGTCCGCGTCCTTTTTCTCCTGAATGAAAACGAGACCGTTTTCTTTTTCGTCGGTAACGGTCTTGACTCTCAAACTGCCAAACAGATCAAAGGGCAAAAACCGGACGTTGGCTTCGCGCATCTTCAAGGTGATGGTGTCTCTGACGACCAGTCTGGTGCCGTCAACGGTGGTGTCCAGATCGTGGTGCGTGATGTCATAGATCCGCCGATCCTGCCAACTGGTGGCCGTTCCCTTTTTGTATTCCTCGGCCATATGAAAAGCCGTCCAGATGCCGCCGGTCGAATCGCCGTAGCTGACCAGAGCGACCTGCTCCGGATAGACCTCCGGAATGCCGAGCGGGTCGATCTGATAGATCAGCCGGCCGAATTTGTTGCCGTCGATAAAAGCCGTAAAGAACCCCTTGCGATCCGGCGCGTAGATGTCGGCCAGAACCCGCGAATTCATATTGTAATGAAAGTCGTTGCGCAAACGATCTTCTTTGTCGCGATAGGCGTCGCGGGCCTTTTCGGATTGCGGCCCGCCGGTTCCCATCCGGGCAGCGGCGGATTTTTTTATTTCCTCCAGAGTCTGATCGGAAAAGAACATCACCAGTTGTTTGAAGCCCTCCTTAAATTCCGATCCTTCGATAAACAGGGCCAGATGTTTCTTTTCGATCTCGGTCGGCGGAGTCAGAGAAAACTCCCCGTCCCCCAAAAAGACCGCGCCGAAAGACCGTCCTTCGACGGGTTGGAGAAAATAGATCTCGCCGGTCTTGAGCGTAAAGACCCCCTCGTCCTTTTTCAGAACCAGATTATTGACCGTGGCATATTCGCCGGAAAAAGCGTTTCCTCCGTCGGAAAGTCCGCGGAGTTGTTTGTAGAGCGGATCGACGGCGTAGACCTGGACCTCGCCGAGAACGTTTTTGTCCGGATCCTGAGCCGAAACCGGAAAAATGAAAGTTAAAACCGAGAGCAACAAGGCGGGAAAAATAATTCTTTTTGACATTTTAAAACTCCTGAGTAAATGGGAAAAAGTGTGGTTGTGTCTTCTGAGCAAAAATCATTATTCAGAAAAGAAGGCGGTTCGTCAAGTTTTTCGGGCCCGGATCCCGCCGACGGCGCGGGTTGTCAATTGCGCCCTTTTCGTGTCAGAATTTTAAGTTTGGAGGAAAACGATAGAAATTGTTCGTAGAAAGTAAGATCAAAACCAAACTACTCAAACAGATGGGCCGGGCCATCCATGATTTTTCGATGATCGAGGACGGCGACCGGGTGATGGTCTGCCTGTCGGGCGGAAAGGACAGCTACACGATGCTCGACCTGCTGCTCGACGTGCGCAAACGCGCGCCCGTCCGGTTCGACATCCTGGCCGTCAACCTCGACCAGAAACAGCCCGGTTTTCCCGAAGAAGTTCTGCCGGATTATCTGGAGAGCATCGGCGTCGAGTACCGGATCGTTGAAGAGGACACCTATTCGGTCGTCACCCGACACATCCCCGAAGGCAAGACCTTCTGCTCGCTCTGTTCGCGGCTCAGACGCGGGATTCTGTACACGACGGCTCAGGAGGAAAACTGCACCAAGATCGCCCTCGGGCATCACGCCGACGACGTCATCAACACTTTTCTGCTCAATCTGTTCTTCGTCGGACAGCTAAAGGCGATGCCGCCCTCGCTGCGCGCCGACGACGGCCGCAACACGGTCATCCGCCCGCTCGCCTACTGCCGGGAAAAAGACATCCGGCGATTCGCCGAGGAAAAACAGTTTCCGATCATCCCCTGCAATCTGTGCGGTTCGCAACCGAACCTCAAACGCGCCCGCGTCAAGCGGCTGATCGACGATTTGGAAAAAGAGATCCCGCACATCCGCTCTTCGATGATCACCGCTCTGTCGAACGTGACCGGCTCGCATCTGCTGGACCGCGACCTCTACGACTTCAAAAACTTCGAACCGGTCGTCAAACAGATCCCGCCCGGCCACGGCAACGTCGAAAAGGAACTGGACGCGGTCTTCGATCATTCCGAGGAAAGTTTCGTCAACCCCCGTTTAAGAGAGTTGGTGATGAGCCCGGAGAACTGAGAGATTCAAGAAAGCCCTGGCGGATTCGGTAAAGTTCCTGCCCATCCTTTGTCATAAATTATCATCGGCTGGTGTTTATTAAGCATGAGGATAATTATGCCTGTGCTTCGTATCTCCGCCTTTTTAATTTTTTTCCCGTCGATATGTCTTCAGATCGTTTCCGTCGCCGCGCCGCTGAAAACGGTCGAACTTCCCGAGCCGACCGGCAAGCATAAGGTCGGAACGGTCGTCTATTTCTTTGAAGACAAAAAGCGCGAAGAACTCTGGACCCCAACGCCGAACGATTACCGCCAATTGATGGTTCAGATCTGGTATCCGGCCGATAACGCCAAGGGCGATCCGGCTCCTTATATCTTCGACCTCGAAAAGATCCGCCCGAGCATTGAGAAATACTGGGAAAACATGCCGGACGTCCGTTCCCGGTCGAGCCTCAATATTCCGATCTCAAAAGCCCGGAAAAGCTATCCCCTGTTGATCCTCTCGCACGGAATGAACAGCGGTCGTTTTCTTTACACATCAATTTCGCAGGAACTGGCCAGCCGCGGTTACGTTGTCGCATCAATTGACCATACCTACTGGGGACCGGGCGTCGCTTTTCCCAACGGGAAGATCGTCAGCTTCGAGGACTCGATGATCGCCAGAGACAAACTCGATTTCAAAGAAATTGACCGGATGATGCTCGAAGGAATTGCGGTGATGTCCGCCGATCAGGCTTTTGTCGCCGAACGGATGGCCGAACTGAACGCGGGTTCGACGTTCTTCAAAAACAAGCTCGATCTGTCAAAAATCGGCGTCCTCGGTCATTCCATGGGAGGCATGGCGGCCACCGCATCTTGCTTGCATTACACGGTTTTTAAGGCCTGCGTCAGTCTGGACGGCGTCAATTATTTTCTCAACCGAATGCCCGCCTCAAGTTCCAAGCCGTTTCTGCTTTTGCTCAATTCCGATTGGGGGAAAAACACTCCGGAAAAGATCAGTAAAAGCTATCTCGAAGCCTGGGAAAATCCGTCCGTGGCGATCATCAACGGAACGAAGCATAATTTTTTCAGCGACATTCCGTTGATCGAACCGCCCGAGCAAACTGATGGTCTGATCGAACCCTTGCGAGCGCATCGAATCATAAGCGCCTATACGACGGCCTTCTTCGACAAACATTTGAAGCAAACAAAAGAAAAAATGCCGGCATTTTCCGAAATGGAATTTATCGACCTGAAAACGGTCGAATCTCGCCCCATTTCATCAATGCCGGCCGGAGACCGCAATCAAACCTTTTCTATTTTCGCGCACGGAACTTTGCCCCGTCGATCGGAACGTTATGTTTGATCTCGCGGGTGTAGATGATGATGTCGCCCATCCCTATGTTCGACGTGACGAGTTTGAACGGGAGCATCAAACCGTCCACTTCGCGGTAATCCGAAAAGACCTGACTCGAAGGGATTTTTTGCGGCGAGGTGCCGGAAACCGTCACGGAAGTTCTCTTTAACGGCAAAAAGGTTCGGGTCGAAATGTAGTATGTCACGGGATTGGCTTTTTCCGGTTCGATCCGAACGACGTAGGCATCTTCGTCGCCGACCTTTTGAATCCCCCTGATCTCGACCGACTTGGCGTCTTTTTTCCAGCCGAGGACGCCGTAAAAATCGGCCTCGAATTTGACATCTTCGAGCCTCTGCCCGGTGTAGGCCTCATCGCGCGAAAAACTGGTCTCTTCCCCGCCGCTCGTGCCGTCAAAATGATCGACGATCGAACCGATCTCCTTGCCGAGCGCGGTGATTGTCATTTCGGTCGAGATCTTGTTCGGAGCCTGATGATAAACCGTGCCTTTGCCCTTGAGACCCTGATGAACGAAATCGATGTCGAATTTCGAAACGCGCGAGTTTATCCGGCGGAGGTTCTGACTGCCGCCCAATGCCTCGATCATCTTGGCCATCAATTCGTCAACCGTGATCGTCGGCGTTTCCGTTTTCTCTCCGGCCCCGGCGAATTTGAACGGAAACTCTCCTTCCGGTTGTTTTAAGATGATCCCGTCGATCTTATTGTCGGCCCCGCGCCGAACCCGGAGGCTGTATGAATCCGGCAGATTCGGCGAGCGGAAGACGTCCTTTTCCTTTTCCACCAGCGGATACGGCGGTTGAGGGCCGACCACCAGCGAAACCGCGCCGTTCACCTCTTTGATCTCGACGATCTGCCCCTTATTTTGTTCCGATTCGTACTTTCCAACCAGTTCTTTGGCCGATTCCGAAGAGCGCGGCGCGGGCCGATTCGCGCTTCCCTCCTTCGGCAAAGTGAAATTTCCCTGCGGTTGTTCGAGATAGGCCGAATCGTCCCTGAAAGTGATAAAAAATCCGTCGGGCGCGTTGGTCAGTTTGTATTTTCGCCCCTCGACCTTCTCCAGCACATAGGTCGGCTGATTGGGAACCTTGGCGACCAGTTGACCGTCTTCGACCTCGACCTCGATGTCAAAACCGGCCTGTTCGAAGTGATAGGTGCCAACCTCCTTCCGGGCTTCGGCGGAAACCGCTCGGTTTTCGTCCGGCAGTTCTTCGAGCAGAGAGGACCAGACGATCGGCATCAGTTCGCTTCCCAGACTCGAAGCCGAAACGTTTGTCAGCATGACGAAACCGACGTTCTCTTCCGGAATGAGCGCCACCATCGAATTGAACCCGTCGATGTTGCCGCCGTGCTGGACTACCCGTTTGCCTTTCCAGTCCTGAAGAAACCAGCCCAGACCGTAACTGGCGCTCCCGGCGATCTGCTGTTGCGGTTTGATCCATTCGGCGAAACCCTCTTCGGAAACCAGCCGCTTTCCGCCCGCTTCGCCTTTGTTCAAAATGAACCGGAGCCATTTGGCCATATCGTCGGCGCTCGAATTGATCGCTCCCGCAGGCGCGACCGAAGTGATGTTGCGGGTCGGCAACAGGCGCGTCTCTTTGGTGTCGAAATTGTATTCGTAACCGAGCGAAAAATCTTTGGTCTTCTGCATTTCGGGGACCGACATCGAACTGTTGAGCATACCGATCGGCTTTAGAATGTGCCCGGCGACAAAAGCCTCCCAGGGTTGGTCCTGCACCTCGGAGACGATCTCGCCGGCGGCCGTGTACATGACGTTCTGATATTGGAACTTTTCGCCCAGTTTGGCCGTCGGTTTGGCCTCGCCGGCGACCTTGATGATCTCCTCGCGGTCGAGTTTGCCGGTGATCCATCCGAGATCGGTCCGGTTCAAACCCGACGAATGCGACAACAGATTGCGGATCGTGATGTTCTTGTCGATCTCCGGGTCATTGATCTTGAAATAAGACAGATATTTTTTCGGAGAATCGTCGAGCGAGAGTTTGCCCTCGTCCTGACTGATCAAAACCGACAGCGCGGTAAAAGCCTTGGTGGCCGAACCGATGGCGAACTGCGTCTGAGCCGTAACGGGAACCCGTTTTTCAAAATTCTTGTAGCCATAGCCCTTCGACAAAATGACCCGGCCGTCCTTGACGATGGCCAGACTCATGCCCGGGATGCCCAGTTCCTTGCGCCGGGCCTCGGCCTTTTCCTCGATCCGCGAAAGCCTCTTTTGCAGATCGCCATCGACGGAAGCGGTTTTGGTCCCGGTCTGCGCGTAACCCGCGGGCGGCAAGGCGGCGGCGAAAAGCGAAAAAACCAGACCGAACGTAACCAGCAGACGAAAATATGTTTTTTTGATCATTAAATTCTCCGTATTTCCTGATATAAATTTTTAGATAATCTTCCTGAATATCTACGGAGGGGTTCAAAAAAAAGTTTGTTTTTCGGTTTTTCGGGAGTTTTCCGGAAGGCTGATTCAGCCTTTTTAAAAAGCTCCGCAGGAGAAAAAAGCCCGGTGCGTCAGCGCCGGGGTATGGAGCAAAATTGTCGGCCAGCCCTAAAAGGGCGGAATTATTAAGGAGCTGGTTTATTAATTGGAGATCATTCTTTGAGGCTCAATCACAAACGCGGAAGTTTGAAGCTGAACCGGGAGCCGTGGCCGACCTCGGATTCGACCTCGACCTGGCCGCCGTGCTGTTCGACGATCTCTTTGACCAGCGACAGACCGAGACCGGTCGATTCCTCTTCCTTGTCCTGACCGTCGCGGGCGACGCGGTAGAATTTTTCCCAGATCTTTTCGTGTTCGCTCGAATGGATGCCGTAGCCGCGGTCTTCGACCACGACGCGCAGAAAATCCGACTCCAGAATGGTCGAGATGATGACCGAGGTCCGCTCCGGCGAATAGCGGATGGCGTTGTCGATGAGACTCGACAGAGCGCGCGAAATGAGCCCCTTGTCAGCGGCGATCGGCGGCAGATGGGGATTGAATTGTTCGACCAGACGGATCCGTTTGCGGCGGGCCGTTTCCTGATAATCGGTGACCACTTCGCGCACGATATTATCGAGTTTGACGGTTGTTTTGGAGACCTCTTTTTTGTCCGACTGTTCGAGGTTGGAAACCGACAAAAAGGTCGAAAGCATCTTCGAAAGACGCTGTGATTCGTTGGCTATGATGGTCAGAAACTCGCGCGATTCTTCGCCCAGATTTTCGTCCGCCAGAAGAAGTTCGGCGAAACCCTGAATGCTGGTGATCGGCGTCCGCAGTTCGTGCGACATCAGCGAAGCCATGTCGCTCCGGAGCTTTTCGTTTTCCTTGACGGCCGAAATGTCCCGGAAGGTGATCAGAAAACAGGCCGGCTTCATCGGGATGTCCGATTCGTGGATCGATTGATTGTCGTCCGGCACCTTGACCAGCGAGATCTGCATCTTGAGAGTTTTGTTGGTTTCGGGAAAATGCAATTCGCCTTTGTAAGAGCCGCCCGTTTGCAAAACCCGGCGAATGGCCAGACGCGGTTCGTTGAAAACGTCCGTCTTAAATTTCTCCAGCAAACCGAACAGGTCTATCTCGTAAAATTCCTTGGCGTTCAGATCGGCCAGATGACGCATCTGCCGGTTGAGATACGCCAGCGTTCCGTCCAGATAAGCAATGGCGTGGGCTTCTTTCAGATAAGAACTGGCGATGGCGCTGAAGGATTGTTCCTTGATGATTCCGTGGATCAGATTGATGATGTCGAGCCGGTTTTCGGCGGAAAAAGTCGAAAACGAACTCCACCAGTTCTGATGCGGCAGGGTCTTTCCGCGCAGTTCCTTGCGCTGAAAATTCTGGGCCAGCTGGCCGCTGAAAGCCTCCAGCAAATAAACGTCTTCCTGTTCGAAATTCTGCTCGACCTTGACGAACAGAACGCCGATGACGACGTCCTCGTAGATCAGCGGAAGGGCGATGCGGGCCGCGCCGCATTCGGCATCGTCGTGCCCGATGACGGTCCTTCTGGTTCGCAAGGCCTCCTCGCAGAACTCCACTTTGTCGCGCCACGAAGAATGACGGGCGCTTCCCGAATCCGGTCCGCTTGCTCCGCCGCCGTTGCGGGCCCGTCCGACCGGATTGAGCCGGCCGTCGAGGGTGTAGCGGAAGACGATCGCTTCGGAAAGCGGCAGGACCGTTTCCAGCAGTTTGAGCCCGCTTTCGATCCGAAGATCGGCCGATTTGCCTTCGAGAAGATGTCCGGTCGAAGCCAGTCCGACCAGCTTTTCGGTCAGTTCGGAATCGATCATCCAGATCTTTTTCAGATGAACAACGACGACCGTAATGACGACCGTCAGGGTCATCGGAATGAACATCATACTCTGACCGAGGAATTTGGCGGCCAGAAGGCTGGCCAAAAACCAGAGCGCCAGAAAACAGACCATCGGCGCAAAGATCTTTTTGAGCCCCACTTTTTCGGCCCAGAAACCGACTCCCGCGCCGACCGCAATGACGATCAGGATCTTCCACCAGACGAAATCAACCGCCGGGGGCAGGATCAGATCCTTCAGGGAACCGAGAACGCTCCCGCCGAAAATCCAGATCATCGAGATGGAAAATGCGACCGCCACCGATAAGGAAAGCGAAAGCAAAACGCTTTTGTTCTTGAACATTTCCATAGTAAATTTTCGGGGGAATCGATCCGATCGGGTGAAAAGGAGTTTATCGGGCAGATGCGTCAAACAGGTTTAACGAATGCAAACCTCGTTTGCAGAAACGATTATGCTATAAAAGTTCCGGTTAAATCAAGCGAAATTCTGCAAAAGTGAGATTTTTTTTTCGGAGAAACCCGGTCTTACGGTTTGGTTCTCCGGCGATTATCACCTTCCGGGTTTTGCCCTTTTTGGTGAAAAACTACATAATAACAAATTGTTTTAAGCAGTTTGGAATTATGAAATTTATCACCAATTCGCGGGCATTATCGATCGCTCTCTGGCTCGGAGCGGCGTGTTTTTTCAGTTTTGCGGTGGCGCCGAGCGCGTTCGGAGTTTTGCCTTCCCGGGAGTTGGCCGGTTCGATCGTTTCGCGCACTCTTTCGATCCTTAATTTCAGCGGAATGGCCATCGGAGTTCTGCTCCTTCTGACGACTCTCGTCAAACGGCTCGACATTCGCCCCCTCTGGCTCTGGACGGAGAGGTTTTTGCTGCTGATCATGACGGCCGCCTGCGCCGTCGGGCAATTCGTCATCGGATTGTGGCTTTCGATGCTCCGGGCGCAGATGGGCAAACCGATCGACGAGATCCCGGTGGAAGATCCGCTCCGCATCCAGTTCAATAATCTGCACAACTATTCGGTCTGGGTTCTGGTCGCCGCCATGGTCGCGGCACTGATCGTGTTTTTTATAATGTCGGGAAAGAGTTTTAACGGTTCCCCCAAGAAAGATGCTTCCAAGCCTTTTGATTTTCCAAACGAATTTATTAACTGAAACTTATGGAACTGATTGAAAAAATCGGCGATTTTTCGAGGAAATACGAAAAATGGAACGCCAATGACGACTTGAAAAACTATCCCTTTGTCAAAAACGAAGACGCCCCTTTTTCGCCGGCCAGACGTTCTCTGCCGATGCTCAATCTGGCGCTCATCTCTTCGGCCGGAGCCTACATCGACGGCACCGATCCGTTCGACACCGACGCCCGCGACGGCGATCCGAAGTTCAGGGAAATTCCGGTCGAGGTCGAGGCCGAAGATCTGCTTTACGCCGCCCGCGGCTACGATCCGGCCGCCGTCAAAGAGGATCGCAACGCGCAGATCCCGGTTGATCGCCTCCTCGAATACGAAGCCAACGGCGTCATCGGCCGTTTGAACCACGTCTGGTGGAGTTTGATGGGGCATATCCCGAACGCCCGTCTGGTGGCCGAAGAAACCGCGCCGCGCATCACCGAGAGACTGGCGCGGTATGAGGTTCAGGCCGCACTTTTAATCCCCGCCTCGCGGCTTTGTCATCAGACATTGGGGATCATCGCCCGTTCGATCGAGCAAGCGGGAATTCCGACGATGCTGGTTTCGGTCGACCGTTCCGTAACCGATTCGGTCCGCGCCCCGCGCGTCGCCTATTATCAAGGCGAATTCGGCTCGGTCGCCGGTAAACCGGGCTGGAAACAATTTCAGCACCGGATTCTCGACGAAGCCTTGCGCTGGACCGAGACATTCGATCAACCGGCCTCGCGGAAACTGGTCGTCGATCTCGAAACCGCCACCGAAATGGCGCGCGGCGAAAGGTGATTTTTTCACTTATTGTCAATCCGACTCATTAAAACCCTCTCTTTTACAGTTTTCCGCGGAATTTTGCTAAAGTCTTTTCCATGAACCGCGAAGCCACGCTTGAGAGCGTCCGAAGGCGCGACCGGCCCTGGGATCTGATCGTCATCGGGGGCGGTGCGACCGGGGTCGGATGCGCACTCGATGCGGCCGGGCGCGGTTTCGACGTTCTGCTTCTTGAGAGGAGCGATTTCGGCAAAGGCACTTCGAGCCGTTCGACCAAACTGGTTCACGGCGGCGTTCGCTATCTGGCGCAGGGCGATCTCGCGCTGGTTCGCGAAGCTCTCAAAGAACGGGGACGATTGCTTGAAAACGCGCCCCATCTGGTCGAAAAACTCCCCTTCATTGTTCCCTGCTACAGTCTTTGGCAAAAGTTCTATTACGGCGTCGGGCTCAAAGTTTACAATCTTTTATCCGGCCGATACTCTTTCGGAAGATCGCGGATTCTCTCCGGAAAAGAAACGATCGAAAAACTGCCCAACGTCAAGCGGGAGCGGTTGCGGGGCGGCGTTCTTTATTTCGACGGGCAGTTCGACGACGCCCGGCTTTTGATCGATCTGGTCAGAACGGCCGCCGAAAAAGGCGCGGCGTTGCTTAATTACGCCCGGGTCTTTGAACTCCTTAAAAACGGGAACGGGCGCATTTCCGGCGTCAAATTCACCGACGCGGAAACTGGCGAAATTTTCGAAGCCGAAGCCCGCGCCGTCATCAATGCGACCGGAGCGTTCAGCGATGCGGTTCGCCGTCTTTCGAACGAGAATTCGTCCGATCTGATCAAACCGAGCCAGGGTGTCCATCTGGTTTTCGACCGGTCTTTTCTGCCCGGCGACTGTGCGCTGATGATCCCGAAAACGAGCGACGGGCGCGTTCTCTTTGCCATTCCCTTCGGCGGCAAAACTCTGGTCGGAACGACCGACACACCGATCGAACGGCCCGAAGCCGAGCCCGTCGCCTTTGAAAAGGAAATCGAATTCATCCTGGAGACGGCCCGCGATCATCTCGCCCGCCCGCCCAAACGCAAAGACATTTTGAGCGTTTTCGCCGGCATCCGCCCGCTGGTCAGGTCTTCAGCCGACGCCGGAAACACCGCCGCCCTGTCGCGCGATCACACCATCGAAATTGATGAGTCCGGCCTGCTGACCATCACCGGCGGAAAATGGACGACCTACCGGCGAATGGCCGAAGACGCCGTCAATCAGGCTTTGACGCTGGCCGGTCTGCCCGAAAAACCCTGCCCGACCAGAGAGTTGAGGATCAAGAGCGATAAAGACCTGTCGGAGATCATCAAAGAAGATCCGTCCCTGAAAGAAAAACTCCACCCGGACTTTCCCTATCAAAGGGCGGATGTCGTTTTCGCCGTCAGAAAAGAATCGGCCCGGACTCTCGAAGACATCCTGGCCCGCCGAACGCGGCTTCTGTTTCTGGACGCGCGGGCCGCGATTCAAACCGCCCCGTCGTCGGCTGAAATCATGGCCGCCGAATTAAATCAAGACCGGGAATGGATCGAAATGCAGATCAGCGAATTTGAGGAATTGGCGGAGAAATATCTTGTAAAAGGGTGATGGGTGATGGGTGATGGGTGATGGGAAATTTGTCTTTTGTCTCATCACCTATCACCCATCACTCATCATTCATCACCCACCAACAATCCCGTCAAATCACGAATATCCTCCAACCGAATGAAATCGTGTCCATCGAGTTCTTCCGCCCCGACTTCTTCGTGCGCCCAGGTCGTTGCGTAGGGAATGTGAACCGCCGTTCCGCCGAGCATCGTCACGGGCAGAACATCGGACTTTAAGGAATTGCCGACCATCATAAAATTCTCGCGCGGGATGTTTTGTCGGGACAGGATCTTTTCGTAAGTTTCGGCCGTTTTGGTCGCCACCACCTCGACGTGTGAGAAATATCGGTCGAGACCCGAACGGGCGATCTTGCTTTCCTGATCGAACAGGTCGCCCTTGGTGATGATCAGCAATCGGTGGGTTTGAGAGAGCCTTTGAATCGTTTCCTCGACGCCGTCGAAAACCTCGACCGGCGAGCGAAGCATCTCTTTGGAAAACCCGATGATCTGAGCGATCTCGTCGCCTCCGATCCGTCCTTCCGACAGTTCGATGGCCGTCTCGATCATCGACAGCGTAAATCCCTTGACGCCGTAACCGAAATGCTCGATGTTCCGCGTTTCGGTCTCGTAAAGTTTTTGCCCGATCCATTCTTCGGTGTGATAAGGCAGGAGGAGTTGTTTGAATTTGTCCTGAGTGAGAGTAAAAAGCGATTCGTTGTGCCAGAGCGTATCGTCGGCGTCAAAGGCGATGAATTTTATTTTTCGGGGATCTACCATAAAGCCTAAAAGGTGAAAAAGTTTAAAAGTGAAAATGTTTAAAAGTAATGCTCCAATTGATGAACAACCTTTTTCACCTTTTCACCCTTAAACTTTTTCACCTTTATCCCTTTACAATTTTAAAGACTTCAAATATTCGCGGAAGTCGGCGCCGAGGTCTTCTCTCTGGAGGGCGAACTCGACGGTGGCGATCAGAAATCCGAGTTTGTCGCCGGCGTCGTGGCGCGAGCCTTCCAGTTTGACGGCGTAAAAATCCCGCTCCTTCAAGAGATCGCGCATCGCGTCGGTGATCTGGATCTCGCCGCCCGCGCCTTTGGTCGTGTTTTCGATGGCCGGAAAAATGTCCGGTGTCAGGATGTAACGGCCGATGATGGCCAGATCCGACGGCGCGTCCTCGAATTTGGGTTTTTCGACCATGTCTTTGATCTTGAAAACATTCGGGTCATCGGTTTCCTCGGCGTCGATGACGCCGAAACGCGAGATGGCCTCGCCCTCGATCTGCATGGTGGCGATGACCGGCGACTGGTATTTTTCAAATACTTCGATCATCTGCCGGAGCGCCGGTTTTTCGGCATCGACGACGTCATCGGCCAAGAGGACGGCGAACGGTTCGTTGCCGACGAAGTCCTCGGCCTGCAAAATGGCGTGCCCGAGTCCGAGCGCCTGTTTCTGCCGGGTGTAGCTGATGCGGGCGATCTCGGAAATGGCCCGGACCTGTTCGAACATTTCCATCTTGTCCTTTTCCCGTAGAATATGTTCGAGTTCGAAGGAAATATCGAAATGATTTTCGATTGCCGATTTCTCTCTTCCGGTAACGATCAGAACCGACTCGATCCCCGAAGCGACCGCTTCTTCGACCGAATACTGGATCAGAGGCTTATCGACCAGCGGCAGCATTTCCTTGGGCGATGCTTTGGTGGCGGGTAAAAATCGGGTTCCCAAACCGGCGGCGGGAAAAACTGCTTTGCGAATTTTGTCTGTCATAGTAAGTTCTGTTAAATTCGTTTATTCTTAGGTTTTCCCCTTTGCCGAGGCTCAAGACAAAGGCCGGGGGAAGGTTGATAACGAACTTAAAATTGTAGGTGAAAAATGGCAGAGAAACAAATCTTCAAAGTCGTGCTGGAAAAAGCCGAGGGATCACAGGCGACCGGAATTCATATTCCGTTTGATGTCGAAGAAGCCTTCGGAGCAAAGCGGGTTCCGGTTCGGGTGTGGATCAACGGAGCCGAACATCGGAGCACGATCGCCCGGATGCACGGCCGTTATATGATGGGCGTCCCCAAGATATTCCGCGAGGCGGCCGGGATCAAAGCCGGCGATCTGATCGAAGTCGTGATGGAGCGCGACACCGAAAAACGCGTCATCGAACCGCCCGCAGATTTCGCCGCCGCGCTCAAAAAAGCCGGCCTCAGCCAGACCTTTTCCAAAATGAGCTACACGCATCAAAAAGAATACGTCCGCGCCATCGAAGAAGCCAAAAAAGAAGAAACCCGACTCCGAAGGATCGAAAAAGCGGTCGAGGAGATAAGCAGGAAGCGGTAAGCAGTTAGCAGTTAAGGAAAAGATCGGCTTGCGAAAATCCAAAATCCGAAATCTAAAATCCAAAATCGAACCATGTTAGATCTTAATTACGTCAGAGAAAACCTTGATGCGGTCAAAACGGCCTTGAAAAACCGCAATTTTCCGGCCGAAGGGCTGGAGAAGTTCGCCCGACTCGACGCGGAACGTCGCCGGGTGATCGGCGAATCGGATCAGACGAACGCCGCGAGAAACGCCGCCAGCAAAGAGATCGGCGCGCTGATGCAGTCCGGGCAACGCGAAGAGGCCGAAGCGAAAAAGGCCGAGGTCGCCGGTCTGAAGGACAAGCAGAGCGAACTCGAAACATTGCGCAAAAAGTTCGAATCCGAAATGGACGAACTGTTGGCCGGTCTGCCCAATGTTCCCCTGCCGGAAGTCCCGGTCGGCGCCGACGAAACGGCCAACCGGGAGATCCGCCGCTGGGGCGACGCCCGCGAATTTGATTTCGAGATCAAGGACCACGTCGATCTCGGCGAAGCGCTCGGGATTCTGGATCTGGATCGCGCCGCCAAGATCGCCGGGGCGAGATTCGCCATTCTCAACGGCGCGGGAGCGCGACTGGAGAGGGCTCTGATCAATTTCATGCTCGAACTCCACACGACCGAACACGGCTACACCGAAACATTGCCGCCTTTTATCGTCAACGCCGACGCCATGTTCGGGACGGGAAATCTTCCCAAATTCGAATCCGATCTGTTTAAATTAACGGACGAGAGGGGGTTTTATCTGATCCCGACGGCCGAGGTTCCGGTGACGAATTACCACGCCGATGAGATTCTGGACGCCAAGGACCTGCCGATGCTGTTTACGGCCTACACGCCCTGTTTTCGTTCGGAAGCCGGAAGCTACGGCCGCGACACGCGCGGGATCATCCGCCAGCATCAGTTTGAAAAAGTCGAACTGGTCAAATACGCCCTGCCGGAAAATTCGGCCGAAGAACACGAAAAACTGACCCGCAACGCCGAAAGGGTTTTGGAACTTCTGGGACTTCCGTACCGGACGGTGGTGTTGTCAACCGGCGATATGGGTTTCGGTTCGGCCAAAACCTTCGACATCGAGGTCTGGCTGCCCTCGCAAGGGACCTACCGCGAAATCTCCTCTTGCTCTTTGTTTACCGACTATCAGGCGCGCCGGATGAATCTCAGGTTTCGCCGGGCCGGCGGCTCCAAACCCGAGTTCGTCCACACGATCAACGGATCGGGACTGGCGGTCGGCCGAACCTGGATCGCCATTCTGGAAAATTACCAGCAGGAGGACGGTTCGATCCTGATCCCCGAAATCCTTCAGCCCTTTATGAACGGCCTTGAGAAGATCGAGCCCAAAAGCTAAGTAAGCAGTGAGCGGAAAGCAGTAAGCAGTGACCGATATTAAGCTGAGTTTATCCCCTGCCTACCGCTCACTGCTCACTGACCACTGCTCAAGCATATTTTCTTTTCGTCCACCAGAAACCGAGCAGAGCCAGACCGGTCAAAATTAATCCGAAGCCGATCAGATTCATCGGACGCGAAGCGACGGACGGCAGTTTGCCGCCTTCCGAAACCGAGATCTCCAGACCTTTTTCGCTCAGGCTTTTGACCTTGTTGACGATCACCTTCGCTCCCTTGCCCTCATCGACGCCCAGTTCGAAAGAATCGTTCAGACGGGCCAGATAAATTCCCTCGCCGTCCTCGTATTTATCGATCAATTCCCTGACCCTGGCCCGGAGGCCTTCGGGAGCCGGTTTTTTCACCGCCACCAGCCAGTAGACGTTTTCGGCCAGTTCCCAGCGATTGACCTTGATCCGGCCCGAACCGATCGGCCGGACGTGCGGATGTTTGGCGCTCAGATCGATCTCTTCGAGATTAAAGGATTCCGGAAGATTGACCTCGACATCGGGACGCGAAATGTGCGGCGGTTTCGGATTGGGCCGACTTTCGCGCTTGTATGAAGCGATGTAGAACTGATAATCGGGATAATTTTCTCCGACCTCGACGACGATCGTTTCGCCGACGGGCGGAGCCGGGACGTCGGCCCGGAAGACGTTGGCCGTCAGCAGGACCGCCAGCAGAATCAAAACAGATCTGAAAAATATTCTCATCATAAAAACCTCTCGCAAAACAGGTAAACGAAACCTCTCATCGAGCACGTTAAAAGAACGAATAGTATAATTCATTTTGCAGAAGTTTTTTCCGATCAGTTCATCAGAATATGGACCGAATTTCGAAGATCATCTCCGGCGGACAGACCGGAACCGACCGGGCGGCCTTTGATTTCGCACTGGCCACAGGCATCGAAATCAGCGGGTTCGTTCCCCTCGGAAGGCGCGCCGAAGACGGCTCGATCCCGCCCCGATACCCGAATCTGACCGAAACCGAAACCCGGAATTACGCCGAGCGGACCGAACTCAACGTGATGGCGGCCGACGCCACATTGATCCTGTCGCACGGCCCGCTGACGGGCGGATCGCGTCTGACCGCCAAATTGGCCGACAAACACCAAAAGCCTTTTCTTCACGTGGACTTTCTCGAAGAAACTTTTCCTGATTCGGTCGAACGGGCGAAAAAATGGCTGACCGCGAGCGACTGCCGGATCTTAAACGTTGCCGGCCCGAGGGCCTCGACCGACCCTGACATCTACCGGCGAACCGGAGAGTTTTTGCGTGAATTATTGAAGTCAGAATTTAACGAAAAAAAGAAGTCATAAACAAATCGACAAGTTAAGAGTGCCAAACCAAAAAAGGTTTGAAACCCGGCTTCTGGACGTTGCCGGATTTCAAACCTTTCGAATCTGCTTGTGGCCGAACGCGATCTAAACGCTGAAGACCGAAAAGACCGGTCCGGTCGGCACGTCTATGTCCTCGTCCTCAACGGTGATGAACAGATTGAAATCTCTCAGGAAAACCTCGCAGTGAATCTCCGCCCGCTGACGCTCTCCGGTGTTGACCACCTGTCCGAGTTTATGGTAACGCCCGTTCGGCTCCAGCGCCCACAGCACGTAACGTTTGCCCTCAGGAGTGTTTCTCATTCCGTCAAACCGCATAACGATCCGGGTCGTACCGTCCAGCCGCGGACTAACGACGGCCTTTCCCTTCAAACCGTCAAGGCAGCCCGAAAAATCGATCTCGAACTCATTCGTCGGCCTTCCGATCTCCTGGGCTATAACAAATCCCGATAAAATTACGGCCGGAACCAAACCGGCGTCGGTTTCGATCAATGGATTGCGATTCATAGTCTTGCACTCTCCCTCAGTTTTATAAGCGTTTCGGACAAACCGCGTCCGGTTACCGATAAAAAAGACGGCAAGCATCGTGCCAAAAAGCGATATTTTTCTTTATTTCTTGCAATAAGAGGACTTATTCAAAAAAGGCGACGACGGGGATAAGAAACCATTACGTGTATAAACGCCCCGAAAATGTCCCGAAACGATACTTTCATTGATCTTTTTCAGTCCTCGTTCGCCTTTCATCAAGAGCGGCTTCGGCGATATTGGCGATCCACCAGAAAGCGCCTTTCGCGCCGAGATGACGGAACATTAACCCAAAGACCTTGGGATGGATGAGAGCGGTCTTCGTCAGAAGTTTTTTGAGCGCGGCGAAAGGAAGCCGATCCTGAAACATCTGGCGTCCGATGTTTGCGTCGAGCCGGCTCAGCGCCATCATGACGGCGTTCATCGTCTCGTTGACGACCGACGCCCGGCCGCGCGGCATGGGTCGCATAAATTCGGCCAGAGAAGCCATTTGCGCCACCCTCGGTTCGTAGGCGTTGATGATCGAAAGAGCCGCCTCGTCAAGGGAATTTTCCCGCAGTGCCCGCTCGGTCAGATCGGTCAGTTTCCTCAGATTCCGGACGTGCGATCCGAAACCGCAAAAGGTCAGCGGCGAAGAGAGTCCGGCCGCATCCCCGGCCAGCAAAATCCTTTCGGCGGCCGTCCTCTTGCTGTTTTTCCAGCCCCGGTGATGAACGCTCGGGATATAGCCGAAAACCGGTTTGACCACCCGCCAGCCGGAAGACGGCGTTTTGTAGGCGGGCAGTTTTTCGAAATAATCCTCAAACAGGCGAAACAGGGATTTGTCGGCTCCGGAATCGACCGAATCGTAGAAAAACAGATAGGTCGTATATTCATCTCTGGCCGGACTGCCGGCAAACCCCTCCCACATCAGCTGTCGGCCGGCCGAGGCGTCTTCGGTGGAAACGAGGATCTCCCCGACCGAGAAATCGGTCTCCCTGACGCCCGTCCCGCGGACGAACCCCCGGCTCACCGTCCCGACCGTCGGACAAACGTGGGTGATCGACCGCCCGGCGTTCAGTTGACGCGAAACGGGCGAGTTGGTTCCGGTGGCGTCAACGAAAAGTTTCGCCGAGAAAAACCGGCGCTTTCCGCTTACCTCGTCCTCGCATTCGACCAGGACTTTGTTTTGGCCGACGTGGGCGCCGAGAAAGCGCAGACGGTCAATGGCCCGCGAGCCGTTCTTTTTTAATTTTCCGAGGGCGAGGCCGAGGAGTTTGTCGGCTTCGATTGCCACATCGAGAACGTTTTCCATAAACAGCGGCGGCGCCTTGATCCGCGAATTGGCATCGTAAAATTTGACGAACCCGTTCTCGTACCGATTGGCCACCGAGGTTTCGATCTCCTCGGCGGAAAAAAGCCCGGCGCTGATGAATTCCCGCAGCTCTTCGTCGGAAATATTCCAGTCCCGATGGGTCTTGCCGACCGTGTGAGCGTCGAAGACCAACACCCGGCGATCGTATTTACAGGCCATGACGGCGGCGTGCAAAAGCCCGAGCGTCCCGCCGGCGTAGATGATCTCGAACTCGTCTTCGGCCTCCGCGTCCTTCGGCCCGTAAGAACCGAAAAAAAGGACTTCTTCGCCCCCAACGGGACCGGAGCGAAACTCCTCCCAGCGCCGTTCGATCTCCCAGATCCTCCCGAGCCACGCCTCGCGATCGGGCAAAGAGGCCAGATTCTCGACGGTGGCCGGGAATTTCCGGCGGATGTCGGCCAGATCAAATTCAATTTTGGATTTCGGATTTCGGATCTTGGATCTATTTACTCCTTCGCGCCGGACTCTTTCGTTTTCTGTTGTTCCTTAACGATTTTATTAAGAATTTCCAAAGTTTCAAAGGGCATCTCGACGCCCGCGGCATCCAGCGCATCCTTGATCTTCTCGCGCAGTTCGGCCCGGACATTGATATGCTGTTTGGTGTCTTCGAGCCAGACCCGAAGTTCGAGTTTGGTGTAATAGTTGCCCAGTTCCTGAACCAAAACGACCGGTTCCGGGGTTTTCAGAAATCTGGGATCGTCGCGGACTATTTCCAAAATCTTTTCGCGGGCCCCGGCGATCTTTTCTTCGACCCCGATCGTTACTTCGACGTCCAGCCGCAGATGGGGGAACATGGTGTAGCTGGTGATCTTGTTGGCGGCGATGTTCTGGTTGGGAATGCTGATCATCCGGCCGTCGGGCGTGACGATCCGGGTCGTCCGGAGCGTGATGTCCTGAACCTCGCCGTATTCGCCCTCGATCTCGACCAGATCTCCGATGTAAAAGGGTCGATCCCAAAAAATAAATATTCCGGCGACGATGTTCGACAACGTGTCCTTGGCGGCGAAACCGAGCGCCAATCCGGCGATCCCGAGCCCGGCCAGCAGTGAGGTGATGTTGAGTCCGATCTGATCCAGAGTGGTGACGGCGGCAAAGATGAAGATCGTGTATTTGAGCGTCAGGAACAGAAAACTGACGAAGGTTTTTTCGAGTTCGAAGCGGGTGATGATCCTCACCAACACGCCCCGCAGGATGCGATAGAGAATGTAAAAAGCCAGCAGAATGATTGCCGCGATGACCACATTCTCCAAAATGACCATCGTTTTGGCCGCGATCACCGCCGGGTCAAAATAGGCTTTTAATCTCTCTAAAACTCTCTCCACCTAATAAAGTTTTTCGTCGTCGGAAGAAAAAAAATGCGGGCACCACACGTTGCCCGCATTTTATTAAATTGAATAACAAAGGCGATTCCGAAACGAACCCCTTAGCTGGTCGGACTGACGACCGGGGGAACCTGATCGTCGCCGCCTCTGGTCAAAACATAGACCACGGTTCCGGCAACGACACCGGCAAATACCAGAACCAGAGCCAACTGGCTGCTGTCGCTGACCGCTCCGTCGTCATCATCCGGAGCGGGCATGGCATCGGCGTTAACGTTCAAAACCTCGCCGGCTTTGGCCTGATTCTCGACAACTCCCTTGGTGGTTTGAATCTTAACGTTCACACCCTCGGAGTTGGAAACCTTGACATTTCCAGCCGAAAGAGTTCCGGAGATGCTGTTTTCATCAAAACTTAAATTCAAAACCGTGTTCGGGGCCAGGGTGACGGAACCCAGATTTCCCAACTTGACGGTGGCGGTGGCGCTTTCCGGAGTGGCGATGGTGCCGGAAGAGAAAAACGTGCGTCCGCTCAAAGCTTTTTCCCCGTTGAGCAAAACGGACGGTTCATTGCCATCAACGCTGCTGCCGGAGACGATCAATTCACCCATTGAAACTTTCTTGTCAGGGGCGGCCGAAGCTATCAATGAGGTGGCCGCAAAGACGGCGATCATCAAACAATATGCCGTAAGATTGCGGAGCCAATCCAGTTTGTTATCCATTCTCATAATTTATCGAATCCTCCATTGAATAATTTCAATCAATTAAACTTTAATCTTTAATTTAAGAAAAAGCAAAAAAATTACTGTTTACCGGCCTCGGACGATTAAAGTCAATTTCTGAAAATCATAACCCATCCGAAGATGTCTTTGATTTTGTTTAGTTTAATTTGGTATTTAATGCAAGCCTGTTGTGAATCTTACACTTAATATAAATATTTGACAAGTAAATAATTCATATTAATCGGTTTAATTAACACCTACTTAACCCCGGCGGAGTTTCGATCAGTTTTTTTCTATCCCGCCTTGGCCTTGTCCCAAAGAGCATCCATTTCCTCTAAACTTGCTTCTTCCAATGTTTTCGAACTTTCTTTCAATTCGGATTCAATAAATTTGAATCTCCGTCGAAATTTCCGGTTGGTTTTTTTCAGTGCGGTTTCGGCGTCAATCTCCAGTTTTCGGGCCAGATTCATCACGGCGAACAAAAGGTCCCCGATCTCCTCGTCGATCATCTCCCGATCCCCGGCGGCGACCGCCTCCCTGGCCTCCTCCAACTCTTCGGCAATTTTCCCGAAAACCTGCCCCGCGTTCTCCCAATCGAACCCGACCTTGGCGGCTTTTTTCGTCAATTTTTGCCCCTCAAGAAGCGCCGGGAAGTTGAGACTGACTTCTTCGAGGATCGATTCCCTCGCCTTTTCCTCTTTGCCGCTCGCCCGGCGTTCGGCCTTTTTCAGTTCGTCCCAGTTTTGCAGAACGTCTTCGGCCGTGTCGAGCCGGTGGTCGCCGAAAACGTGCGGATGCCTGAGGATCAGTTTCCGGGTGACGCCCTCGATGACCTGATCGATGGTGAAATCCTTTTTCTCGGCGGCGATGGTCGAATGAAAAACCACCTGAAGCAGAACGTCGCCCAGTTCCTCGCGCAGATTCCGCGTATCGCCCGTTTCGTCCGCCTCCTGAATGGCGTCGAAAGTCTCGTAGGTTTCTTCCAGCAGATACTGCGCCAGGGAAGCATAGGTCTGTTCCCGATCCCAGGGACAGCCGCCCGGAGCCCTGAGCCGGGCCATGACATTGACCAGATCGTCGAATTTTTCTGACATAATTTTTTTTGAATTGAAAAATCCGGGAGATTTCCGAAAAGTCGATCCCGAACGACTTCTCTCTTCTGAGCCGGACTCTTTGGTTGATTTTGAACTTTCTTTTGCCAAAATGCTACTATCAATGTATCAATTTTTTGAAAGTTTACAGGAAAAAGCAATGATTGGAAAAGAAGATCAAAATAATGAAGAACAACCCGCGTTGAAGGTTACGGACAAACGCAAATTTAACCCCGACGGGAGTTTGCGCGAGGGCGTCACGCTCGAATCGGAAAAGCCCAAACAAGAAGAGACTCCGATCATCGATGCTCCCAAAGAAACGGCCGATCCGCTGGAAACCGCCGCCGCCGAAGGGGCGGCCGAAGATTTTGAAGACGATTCCGACCTCGGCCTTTACGGCGCCGATGTGCCGGGCGCGGACGATCCGGCCAGTTTTGTCAATTTTCTATCAACCCTGGCTTCGCAGGCCGCCGCCGCCCTCGGAGCCATGCCGCATCCGGTGACCGGACAACGGACGGTCGATCTCGAAACCGGCAAATACTGGATCGACGTTCTGCTGATGCTTCGCGACAAGACCGACGGGAATCTCCACCCGCAGGAAAAACGCCTGTTCGAAGGGCTTTTGAGCGATCTTCAGATGCAGTACGTCGCATTGACGCGCGCGACGGAAGAAAAACTCAAACAGCAGGCGGCGCAGAAGTTTTCGGCCAAAGACATTCTCGGAGGATAAAAATCCGTTTGGACGGTTCCGGGGATTGAAGGGAGTTTGGAAAGTCCGGTCAATGCGACCGGAAACCGGCTTCAGATCCGGAAACTCCCCTAAAACATCCGACCCGCCGGAACTTTCCGGACTCTTATGAAACTTACTTTTCTCGGCACAGGCACCTCGACCGGCGTTCCATCGATCGGCTGCGATTGTGAAACCTGTCTGTCCGAAGACCCGCGCGACAAACGCCTCAGGGTTTCCGTCCTCATCGAACACGCCGGAAAGAGCGTTCTGGTCGATACCTCGGTCGATTTCCGCCAGCAGGCATTGCGGGCTCGCATCAAATATCTCGACGCCGTTCTCATAACTCACTGCCACGTCGATCACGTTTTCGGACTCGACGACATCCGTCCGCTGAATTTCCGCCACGGCGCGATGGGCGTTTACGCCAACCGGGTGGCCTGGAAGGACTTGCGCCGGATCTTTCAATACATTTTCCAGCCGACCCATTTCGGCGGCGGTCTGCCGCAACTGATCCCACACACGGTCGAGGCGAACGCGCCTTTTTCGCTCGGCCCCGATCTTCGGATCACGCCGCTCGAAGTGATCCACGGCAAACTCCCGGTCATCGCCTACCGCTTCAACGATTTCGCCTACGCGACCGATCTCAAAACGATCCCCGAAGAATCGATGGACGCCCTTCGCGATCTCGAAGTTCTGGTTTTAGACTGCGTCCGGATCAAACCGCATTCGACGCATCTTTGTCTGGAAGAAGCGCTCGCCTACATCGAAGAACTAAAACCGCAACGCGCCTTTCTGACGCATCTCAACCACGATATTCTGCACGAACGGGAATCGCGGCTTTTGCCGGATAATGTGTGGCTTGCTTATGATGGATTGGTAGTTGAGAAATAAAGATGGAATTTTGCCAATCTTGCCAGATAAAAAAAGTTAAGGTTATCGAAGACTCTGATAACAATAGTTTCCCGTATAAATTATGTAAATCTTGTCGCCGCAGACTTTTGAACAGAGCCCTGAGACCTCTGGAGTTTTTTAATCTCAAAGCCAAACACGGCGAAACATACTTATTACACGATGACTTTTATGACTATGAAACAGGAATAGCAGGTCAACCGGATATAGAGGTTATCGATGATTCAAATTTAAGATTTCCAAAATTGCCGGAAATCGAAAGCAATATGGAAAGAGTCATTGATTTTGGAATTGTTCAGTTTGAGTTAACGGAAGAAGTTGCCCAAGCTTTAAGAAGATTCGATAAAAAAGAACTACTAACCTCCTTAGACATAAGGATCCAACAAAACAGGCTTCTCGACTATAAAATTTATTCGATAGTCGCCCAGGTTTTGGGTAATTTTGCTGAAGACTGGGTACGAAAAGAGTGGCCACTGCACACGGATGAAGACTTCACTATTTTTGCCGAGATGCTGGCTCACTGCCTGCCTTCGGAAGAAAGTTTCGATTATTTGACAGATGAACTCGATAAAATAACTTCCGCCTCAAAATTGAACGAATATCTGGATTGCCTTGCCTTTCTTCAAACGGAAAAATCGCTCGATTGGATCGAAAATAATATTTACAGAATGCAAAATCTTTCATCTTCCTGGGGATTGGTTGCGGCAAGTTCAAAGTTCAGTTGGAAACGGGCGAAAAAATGGCTGGATCAGGGCCGACCTTTGAGTTTGATTGCTTTGGATGCGTTACAGTTCTGCGCCGTAACTGAAGATTCCTGGGGAAGTTCACCTTGGTTCCGGGAAAACCCGCAAAAGCTTCTAAACCCCGACAAGATTGAAAATATGAATAAAGTTCTGGCGGATTATTTACAAAACGATGATGTTCCGCGAACGAGAGGTTTAATTGGATATATAACAGAAAGTTGGGATAATATTTTGAAATTAGAAAATGCAACTTAAATTCCGCCAGGCCACAATTGAAGACTTGCCCGAGATCGTCCGAATGCTCGCCGATGATTTTCTCGGCTCGATGCGTGAGCGATTTGAAGATCCTCTGCCGGAAAGTTATATCAAAGCGTTTAAAGAAATTGACGCCGATAAAAACAACGAACTGATCATCGCCGAAAATGACGGCGTGGTCATCGGGACTCTGCAACTGACCTTTACGCCCTCGATCAGTTTTCAGGGGAGCAAGCGGGCGACGGTCGAATCGGTCCGGGTGGACGAAAAATATCGCGGTCAGGGCATCGGCAAAAAACTGATGGAATGGGCCATCGAACGCGCCCGCCGGGTCGATTGCCTGACGATGCAGTTGACGACCAACAACGAACGAACCGACGCCCACAGGTTTTACGAGAATCTGGGTTTTAAGGGAACGCATCTCGGGATGAAGAAATATTTGAGGCCTGACTGAGTTTTCAATTTTGAATTTTTAGTTTTGAGTCAATTCAAAATTGAAAACTCAAAACTAAAAACTGAAAATATGAACATCTCCCTAAACACCGAACGCCTGACCATCCGCTCGATCCGCGCCGATGATCTCGCGGATTTTCTCGAATACCGCTCCGACCCTGCGGTTTGCGAATTTCAGGGTTTCCGGCCGATGACCGAAGAGCGGGCGCGGAAATTCATCCAAAGCGTCAAAAACGCCCGGTTCGGCCAAGCCGGCGAATGGATCCAGCTTTGCGTCGAACTGAAAAGCGAGCGAAAAGTGATCGGCGACATCGGCTTAAAACCCGAAAGCTACGACATCCGGGTGGTCGAATTCGGAATATCTTTTTCCGTCAAATATCAGAAAAAGGGCTACGCCCGGGAGGCTCTGACCGGAATCTTCGATCTCCTTTTCGAAAAGGTCGGAACCCACCGCATCATCGGCATCACCGACGTCAATAATCAATCCTGCATCCGTCTGCTGGAAAACCTGAAATTCCGCCGCGAAGCCGAATTCAAAGAGAGTTTCTGGGACGAAGGGAAAAATCGCTGGCGGGACGAATATCTCTACGCGATGCTCGAAGATCAGTGGGCAGTGGGCGGTGGTCAGTGATCAGTTTTGGAAAAGCCTTAGATCAAAAAATTAATTCTGACCACCGGCCACCGCCCACTGCCCACTGACTCAAAGTTTCCAGAAAATCGGCACCAACAGCATGACCGCGATAAAGACCAGAATGGTCAGGACCGTCCCGATCTTGACGAAATCCATAAAGCGGTAGCGTCCCGGCGCGTAAACCGACACGCAGGCCGGTTCCAGTAGTAATGGAAAATCACAGAAGCACTCGTTTTGCCGAATCGTTCAATCCTTGATTTTTCAAATAAATGTGAGCCGAAATTCTGCTTCCGAATTTTTGATATAAAAAAGAGAAATTCTTTGCTTTGCCGATTCATCTCAAATCTTTCAAGGACGTAATGACTTAAAGTTCTTAGCCATTTTCCTCTTTTTGCTCATATATAAATGTCGCAATGTGGATTGGTTTCGCGCCCTCTTCATTTTTGTCCGTATTTTTCTGTAACCATTTTTGAACCAATTCAACAAATTCGGCTTTCTTCTCATCGGTTAAATGGACGTTATAATTCCAGGTTGATACGGGGTTTATGTTTTTGGGATCATCTTTTAAGGCTTCCTCAAAACTTTCCGTAACTCCTTGTAAGGTTTCCCATAATTTATCTTTCACCATATTGTAAATTTCATTTGAGGCAATTTCAGATGTCGTCGGAGATTCTAAAAGTTCGGGTGAAATTCGTATATTCGATGCTACGGTTCGATAATATTTTTCAGTTATCCCGCGGTTTAGTTTTGTTTCTACAAGTTCTATGACACCTGCTTCTTTTAAGATTTCAACATGATGGTAGAGTTTTGTTGGCGGTTCGCCCAGGGCCTCAGCCACTTGTTTTGTAGTGCAGACATTTTTACAGAACTCATCTTTTATACGCCGTCTTAATGGATGTGTAATGGCTTTTAGTTGTTTGAGAGTTGTAATTTCAAAATAGTCAACCACAATAATTTTCCTTTTATTTAATTTCACTTTACATCATAGAAGAAATGGTTTAAAGTCTACTTGAACATTCAAGAAAAATTGAACAGTCAAAATTTATTGAACGTCGCGGATCAATAAAAAGCGGAAAATATGTTCAAGCCGAGTCAAAAAATCAGGCTCAAAATTTTTTTGAGGATTGCTTTGATCCAATTTCTGTCATGGGATATTCGGTTACAACTGAATGATTTATTTACAAAGGAGGATGGGAATTAAAAAGATGAACAAAATTGCAACAAAAATAATTTCAGGGCTAATTTTATTGTGCTTTCCAAACCTGTATTTCTCACAAAAAGTTAATACCTCGAACCAAAATGCAAATACTATGCATGCTTCCCGACAAAAAGAAACACCGGAATGGCTTTTGAGCCATATAAGGTTTTTGACTCAAGGCGATGGATACTGGGTGGCGGATAATTCGATGTTTATGAGCAAAGACGAGCCGTTTGATGAGTATGCAATAAAATGGACGCTGGAAAATGATGGGAAAGTTCTGACGGGAAGAATGACATCCTTGAAAGATAAGAAGGTTATAAACAGCCCGATGACAGTTCGGGTATTTTGGGATTTACGAGAGCAGAAAGCTTTGGTTTACCAAATTATGGCGGACAATTCGGTGGGGATTGGGGAAATTCGCAATATTGAAGGAAACAACAAAATCGAACGAGAGGTGGATGAAGTATTTTACAGTCCTCTCGGCGGAACATTTCGGGCTTTACATAAGATGATCGAACAAAAAGATCAATACATCGGTTTGTCTTTTTTCTTGATTAAAGGCAGTTGGAATCCCCATCGTTCATACACTTGGAAAAGCGCCGCACTCCAATAACTTACACAAACCGTCCGGCAATTTTATTTGATGAAATTAGGAGGAATTATATGATTTATAAAATTTTATACACTTTTGGCTTAATTGCCGTTGTAAGTCTTTCGGCATTTACTCAAAGCAGAAATCCTGAAGCCCAAAGCAATAGTTTGGCGAAGGAGAAATTAAATTATCCGCCGGCAAAAAAAGTCTCGAAGGTTGTTACTTATCACAATGAAGAGTTTTCGGATGATTACGGTTGGTTGGAAAATGCAAATGATTCTGAAGTTCAAAAATGGGTAAAATCTCAGGACAATTTTACGACCGCTTACACCAGAAGTTCTCCTTTTTACGAGGCAATTAAGAAAAGATTGACAGATCTTAGTGATGTCAAAGGCAACATGGCTTTGCCTGAATACTCGAAAGACTATTTGTTTTATGTAAATGATGATAGGGAGGGAAAGTGGAATTTATATAAAAAAGCAATAAACGATACAGAAGCAGAAGTTTTGCCCTTGCCGTTTGATGCCAGAGCCGCTCAATTCTTCCTCCCCAATCCCCAAGGAACTCACGTTGCCCTCGGTTTAGCAATGCCGGATGGGTATTTTGATTGGAAGATTTACGATGTTCAAAAAAAAGCCCTCCTTCCCGAAACTCTTCGCGGTTCGGTGATAGGCAACACCAGATTGGCTTGGGCGGAAGACGGAAACTCTTTTTACTATATTGCTTCGGAACAGGCTCAGGCCCCTCAAAATCCTCGAACAAATCTTTCCATTAAAAAACATACGGTTGGAACAAAAGCTGATGGAGATAATCTGATTTACAAAGCCGAAACAGATGGCTCGAAACTGGAAATTGATTTGGCAGACAAGAAAATAGTTGTTGTTGAAAGGGATCGGGCATCTACCAAAGGAATGGTTTTTTATTTTGAAACGGAAAATGAAAAGAAGGAACAACCCGTTTATTTAGAAAAAACACCGACCGCTTCTTACGTTTTTCTGGGAAATCGGGACTCGGTATTATATTTTGAAACTGACCGAGATGCTCCTCGCGGAAAAATAGTTTCGATAGACACAAAAAAAGAGAATACTCAATGGAAAGATGTTGTCAAACAAAACGCTGAAACGATTATGGGCTATCAATCGGCAGGCGGATCGTTATTGCCGATTTTAGTCAAAGACAAAATTTTGGTCGTTTATCAAAAAGACTTGAAGTTGAACGTAAAAATCTATGATTTCGCGGGTCTTTTAAAAGATACTGTCGAACTTCCAAGCGGCGGACTTTACTTCAATGCCAACGGATTAAATGCTCTAAGCGGTAAACAATATAAAAATGAAGCCCTGCTTCGATTTATCGGAATAACCGAACCTAACACGATTCTTAAAGTTGATGCTCACAATGGAAAACTATCTGTGTTTCACAGAGCAACTGTTTCGTTTAATTCCGACGATTATGAAAGTAAAATTGTTTTTGCTGAAAGCAAGGACGGCACTAAGGTTCCAATCTCACTCACCTATAAAAAAGGTTTAAAACTCGACGGCAAAAATTACCTGATGATGCAGGTTTATGGAGCGATTGCCTTTGTAAATTATCCGTATTTTCAAGGCGACTATATCGGTTGGCTCGAGATGGGCGGCATTCACGCCGTTGCACATATCAGAGGCGGCGGTGCGTATGGCGAAAAATGGCATCAGGATGGAATCAAAAGAAACAAACAAAACGGAATTGATGACTACATTGCCGCTCTAAAATGGGTAACCGAAAAAGGCTATACAAGTGCAAAAAGAATCGTGATGAATGGCACGAGTGCGGGAACAATACCCGTCGTCGGAGTCCTGACACAACAACCCGAATTGGTCGGCGGTGCGGTTTTACATTACGGAATGTTGGATATGCTTTCTTACGCTTCCAAATATCGGAACAGTGCCAGTTACGGATATATGATACCGGAAATTGGAGATGCCACGATATTGGAAGATTTTCGAACCATAAGAAATTATTCTCCCTATCAGAAAATAGATCGAAACACTTCTTATCCGCCGACGTTGGCGTTGACGAGCGATCAGGATTTTCCGTTAAACGCCGAATCCTTCAAATGGGTTGCTAAGATGCAAGATCTTGAAAAAACCTCTTCGCCGCAGTTATTACAAATTGCGTGGGGTTCTACCCACAGCGGTTTCGGTTCTAAAACTCATTCGACGGTAACGACGTTTAGCGATGAACTGGCTTTTCTTGTGAAATCTATGAACATCAAACTAAGTGCTGATTTAAAAATAATGAAAGACGATAGTTGAAGAAGGCTCTTAGATTTTATTTCCGCAAGAGGATTTTAAGGAAATAATGCTGGAATATCAGATTCCGGGACTCTCTTTAGCCATCGTTAAAGATGGTGAAATAATAAAGAGCAATGGATATGGGGTTGCCAATTTTGAGTTTGACATTCCAGCTGATGAAAACACAATTTACCAGCTTTATTCAGCTTCGAAAGTTTTTGCGGGAGTTGCCGTTATGAAGTTGGTTGAAGATGGAAAACCAACACTTGACACTTCGATAACGGAAATTCTTAAAAACTCACCAAGTGGATTGAAAAAATTCGCCCTCGGAATCTTTTGACTCACATTTGACGAATATCTCTACGCGATGCTCGAAGATCAGTGGGCGGTGAGCGGCGAGCAGTAAGCAGTGATTGAAAAGGAGATTGATGACGGGCCGGGCTTCCATTTTTACCGCTCGCCGCTCACCGCTCACCGTTCACTGATCGCCCCCTCGCTCACAATTTCCAGAAAATCGGCACCAACAGCATGACCGCGATAAAGACCAGAATGGTCAGGACCGTCCCGATCTTGACGAAATCCATAAAGCGGTAGCGGCCCGGCGTGTAAACCAGCACGCAGGCCGGTTCCAGCGGCGTGATAAACGAAAACGACGCGGCGTAGGTGATGGCGACGGCGAAGGTGCGCGGATTGAGTCCGAGCGCGGTGGCCGTCTTGAGAGCGACCGGCAGAACGACCAGCGCGGCCGCCTGATTCGACATCGGCTGGGTGAGCGCGACCGTCAGAATAAAGAATCCGGCCAGAACGGCCGTCCCGCCGAACTGGGCGAAATAGGTTTCTATCAAACCGGCCAGAAAAATGTCGGCCTTGGTGGTCTCCATCGCCACGCCGAAACTCATCATACAGGCGATCAGAACCAGCAGGCGAAAATCGATCAGCGAATAGAGTTCCGAGTAGAGAACCGTCCTGGTCGCCAGCAACAGGAGAACGCCGAGCAGGACGGCGATGGCCAGCGGGATCTCGACGCCGGTCACGAGTTTGGAAAGCGACAGAGAGAGAAACAGGACGAAAGCGGCGATGGCCCATTTTCGTTTTTCCGTCCGGGCGGCGCTGGCCGAAACGTCATCCAAAAGAATCATCTCGCGATCGACGACAAAAGGTTCGATCAGACGCCGGTTGCCCTGGACCAGCAAAACATCGCCGAACTTGAGCATCAACTCGCTCAGTTTGTTGAAAAACGTCTCGCCGTGGCGGTTGACCGCCAGCACCGTCAGACCGTAAGTCTGCCGGAAATTGAGCGTTTTCAGGGTCTGCCCGATGAGGCGCGAATCCTTCATCACCAGCACCTCGAACAGTTCGACGTCGCCGCTTTCCAACAGATCGTCGTTGAGGATGAAATCGGCCTTGATCTTGAGCGAGGCGTCTTCTTTAACGCGGAGAATGTCGGCGACGCTCCCCTCGACGATCAGGATGTCGTGCGCCTCGATCCTCTCGTTCCGCCTCGGCGCCAGTTTCTCCTCCCTGCCTCTGAGGATGCCGAGGACGTTCAATTGCAACGTCGAATTGATGTCGGCCTGTCCGAGCGTTTTCCCGACCAGCCGCGAATCCGGAAGAACGATCAGTTCCGAAACGTATTCGCGGATGGCGTACTGTTCGGTCAGAGAATCTTCGCCGCCGCGCGACGGCAGAAGACGGATCCCGACGAAAAGCATATAGATCAGACCGACCCCGACCGTGATGACGCCGACCGAGGTCAACTCGAACATCGAATAAGGCTCCAGCCCGTGGCGGGCGATGGCGCCGCTGACGGCCAGATTGGTCGAGGTTCCGATCAAGGTGCAACTGCCGCCCAGAATGGCACCGAACGCCAGCGGCATGAGCAATTTTGAGGGCGGGATCTTGGCGCGGGCGGCCAGTCCCATAACGACCGGCACGAACATCGCCGTGGTGGTCGTGTTTTTCATCACCGAAGCCGATACGGCCGCCACCACCATGATCAGAGCCGTCAGGAAAAACTCGTTGTCGCCGGCGATCCCGTAAAGCCTCCTTCCGATCAGATCGACGAGACCGGTTTTGACCAGACCGCCGGTCAGAACGAACAGCCCGCCAATGGTGATGATGATGCTGTCGCCGAAACCGGAAACGCCTTCCTGAACGGTCAAAACGCCCGTCAAAACCAGACCGATGACCAGAATGATGCCGACCACATCAACCGGAAGTTTTTCGGTTGCAAACAGGATGACGGCAATCAACAAAAGGATCAAAACTATAGCGATTGGTGACATTTGAGGAAAGATGATACAGATTTTTTTCGCTTTTGGGAAGATAAATATTTTGTCAATCTGGAAATGGCTAACGGTTAATTGTTGATCGATTTGGCGGTTCTCATCCAACCCGATCTTTCCCGTCCGACCGGCGATCAGCAATTAACCGTTAGCCATTTGCAAACAGCAACCAAGGTCACCCGCCATTGACCGTGAACAACCGCCATTCGCCCTGTATGTCGGGGAATGAACGAACGCCGCGTTCCTCGAATCCGAGCCCCGAACCGGCGACCAGATCCTTGACGGTGCGCGACACCAGGATCTCGCCGAGTTCGGCCTGGTCGGCGATCTTCTGGGCCAGTTCGACGGCAAAACCTCCCAGTGTTTCGCCCACCACATCGCATTCGCCGGTGTGCAGGCCGGTCTTGACCCGAACGCCCAGACGCCCCGCCGAAGCGCTGATCGCCGACGCACAGCGGATCGCCCGGGCCGGTCCGTCAAAGGCGGCCAGAACGCCGTTTTCGTCGTAAGACACCTCGCGTCCCTTAAACAGCTGAAGCTGTCTTTTGACGTAGGTCTGCGAGCGTTCCAGCAGTTCCCGCCAATCGGCGGCCCCTCTTTCCCGGGCGTGAGTCTGCGGATCAATGATCCTGACGTTCATCACCGTGGCCAGCACGCGGGCGTGATCTCCGCCGTAACGGACGCCGGTCAGAAATATCTCGATCTCGTCGAGGATCTCGCCCTGATCCCCGACAAAAGGCAGATGATCGATGCCGCCCAGTTCGACGAACTTACAGCCCGGGATCTGTTCGGCGACAAAACGTCCCTCCTCGACCTTGAGACACATATCGCCCGTCCGGTGAATGACCAGCGTCGGCACGCTGATGCTCGGCAACACCTCGCGAACGTCGATCTCGGCGTTCATCTTGGTCAGAGCGACGGCCGCGCCCGGACTGGCTCCCATCCGCAGATAGGTCGCCCACCAGTCGCGGAACTTCTCATCGTCGGCCATCGACGGAGCGCGTTCTTCGATGCCGACCGGCCGACCCCATTCGCGCCGCATCAGTTCGAAAAATGCCTCGCGATCCTCCGATGATACGCCCCACGGGTAATCGTCGTCGCGGATCCTTTTGGCGTAGGTTCCGATCATCACCAGCGCGTTGGTTTTTTCCGGATAGGTGGCGGCGAACAGCGAACACATCGGGCCGCCCTCCGAGACGCCGATCAAAACGGCCCGTTCCGATCCGACCGCGTCCATCACGGCGTGAACGTCTTCCATTCTCTGCTCGAGCGTCGGGAGTTCGGACAGAGGGACCCGGTCGGAAAGACCCGTTCCGCGCTTGTCAAAGAGGATGAGGCGCGAGAACGAGGCCAGCCGGTTCAGGAAAGCGGCGAAACTCGCATCCTTCCAGAAATATTCGAGGTGCGAGATCCAGCCCATCACAAAGACGATGTCCAGATCGCCCTCGCCGACGACCTGATAGGCGATGTTGACGTCTCCGTTCTGGACGTAATGGGTCTCCGGCGCGTGCGGCATCAGCGGCCGGAATCCCGGTTCGGGCAGTCCGGGCGCGTTCGATCCTTCCGTCTCATCTTCCTCTTCTTCGACCAGAATCCGCGCCCTGAAACTCTCGAAAACTACCGGAGATTCGCCGGTTTCATCCTCGGCGGCATCGAGCAGTTTGACCGGAGCGACGAAGCGATAACCGCGCCGGGGGATGGTTTCGATCAGATCGCTCCCGATCTCTTTGCGCAAAATGGAGATGTTCTGCGCCAGATTGTTTTCCTCGACGAAAGCGGCCTCCCAGATCTCCTCCAGCATTTCTTCTTTGGTCAGCGCGTGGCCGCTGTTGCGAACCAACAGCAACAGCGTGTCGAAGACCTTCGGGGTCAGCGAGATGATCTTCTCGCCGTCAAACAAAAGCCGTTCGACTGCGTCCAGCTTGAAGCGGCCGAACTGATAGATCTGTTTGGGAAAGTCCCTCATCGTCTTTTTCAGAACTTCTTCAGTTTTTTTTCAGAAAACTTTCAACTCTTTCTAAAGATTAAATCCTTTGCTCTGAATTATAAACGAATCGTAACAAAATGTTCGGTTTTTTTAAAAAAATATGAATCCGGTTTATAAAATCCAAATGCCCAAAAAGATAAGAACCATCATCCTCGAAATTCAAAGAACTCAGGTCCTTCGGCGGCGTTCGAGATCGAAGATCTCTTACTGTGAGGAGTGCGGGGGCGAGGGCGATTTCCTGTCTTTGCCCGATGCCGCCGCACTCTTCGGGGTCGAACAGGTCAAACTTTTCCAGTTCATTCACGTCAACGCCGGACATTACCGTCCCGATACCAACGACACCGTTTATATCTGTCTGAACTCGCTGTTGAGATTGATGAACCGCCAGACGGCCGCCGACGGCAAAGTGAGAATGATCGGGGAAAGATGACGGATTTGGGATTTGGGATTTCGGAATTGGGATTTATTTTTTGGTAGAAACCGACACCTTGAATAACCTGCAAATCCGAAATCCCAAATCAATAATCCCAAATCAATAATCCCAAATCAATAAAACCGAACCGTGTACGACACCTTAAACCCGCGGCCGGCTTCGGGCAGGAGGTCTTTGATGAAATTGACGTGGTTGCGGTAGAGTTTGTCGGTCAGGTTCTGGCCGCCGAAGGTGATGATATGGGCCGTTTTATCGACCGCAAAGGCGTAGGTGCCGTTGATGTTGAAAAGGCCGTATCCGGCGGTCGGCGTTTCCAATGTGAAAACATCGTCGGAGCCTTTTTTGGCCACGAAAACGGCTTCGGGTCTGAGACTCAGGCCCTTGTAACGCAAATTGAGACCGATCCGCCCGCGGGCCGGAGAGATGCGAGGCAGAGGAACATTGATGTTTTTCAATTCGGCCCTGACCACATCGCCGACAAAATAAGCCCCGACGTACTCGTTCAGATCGACCTCAAGATTCGCATCGGCCCCGATAAAGCGGCTGTCATTCTGCTTGTAGCGCGTCAACGGCAGACCGTCCTCGACATCGACGAAACCGTTGCCATCCTCGTCCTGCGGAGCCCCGTAGATGAAATTATTTATGTCGTAAACGAAAAAACTGCCGTTGAAACGAACCCGTTTGGAATCCTGCCGGAGGCTGAATTCGAGACCGTTGGTGCGTTCTCTTTCGAGCGTCGGATCGCCGACCTCGAACGAAACCGTTCCGACATGAGGGCCGAAATTATACAGTTCTTCGAGCGCCGGCGAGCGGAATGAACTGGAGAGATTGGTCACGAACGTGCCGCCTTTCCAGACCCGGAATTTGGCTCCGACGGCCCCGGAAAAACCCGTAAAATCGGTATCAACCAGATTCGCGTTGACCGGTCGGTAGCGATTGCTCTCGATCCTTCCGCCGAATTGCAGGGAAACGCGATCGAAATTGAGTTCTTCGAGGGCAAAGACGGCGAAATTGTTCTGCCGGACGCGGCCGTCGACCAACTGCTCCTCGCCCTGCGTCAGATAGCTTCGGCGGTAACCGTCGAAACCGAAACTGCCGGAAAGTTTTTTATAGTTGGCCTGATGGAACATCGCCCGATAGGAAAAAACGTCGTTGTCAAAGGTCGTCGCCACCGTGTCGATGCCGCCCGCGACTTCGAGTTCCTGATGCTGATAGTCGGAAAAATCGACTCTGAAATCCGCCTCCGGGATCGCCCCTTTCAGATTTCGGAAACCGCCCGTCAGCCGGTAGCCGTTGCGACGCATCTTGATGTCGGTGTCCTCGTCGGACAGGGGCGGCAATTGATTGGCAAAAGCGTTTTTGATGGCATCGAGGTCAAACTGGCAATCGGCATTCGGGTCGCTGCAATCGATGCCGCCGTTGGCGATGCTCAGCACTTCACCCGATTCGAACAATGGCGCATAGGGAACGCCGTACCGGCGGCGATCCAAACTGATCGTCCCGCGGATAAAGGCCTTGTCGGCGAAATAACCGAACTTGCCGGAACCGCCGTAAGCCCGCGACCCCGAGTTCGGAATCCGCCCGAGCGGCGTTTCAAAATTGCCTTCGCGGGCGGCGTTCAGATCGAGGTTAAAAAGATATTTGCCGACCCCGTATTCGAGGCCGCCGGCCGCGCCGCCCTGCCGGTTGACCGTTCCTCCGAGGCCCGTAAAATACCCGCGGATGCCGGGGTGCGCGTCGTTCTCGTCGTTGGTGACGGCGTTGACCACGCCGCCGACGGCGCTGCTTCCGTAGAGCAGTGTGGCCGGGCCTTTGATGACCTCGAGCCTCTCCAGATTGAGTGTGGAAACCGGCTCGCTGTGATCGCCCGATTGGGCTCCGACCGAACCGACCGGGGCTCCGTCCTGCAAAACCTGAACGCGGTCGCCCTCGAAACCTCGGATCGAGGGACGGGCCGAACCGGGGCCGAACGAGCGTTTGCTGACGCCCGCCTCGCTTTCGAGGACGTCGCCGATCGAAGTGCTGGCCTTTTCGGCGATCTGGGTCGTTCCGATCGAACTGACCGAAGAAAAAGATTCGAGCACCGCTTCTTCACTGCCGGTCGCCGTGACGGTAACCTCCGCCCGGATGGCCGTCAGACTGAGGCCGAAATCGAGGGTCGTCGCTCCTCCGGCGGAAGTCGTGACGGTCTGGGCTTTGTCGGCAAAGCCGTCGATATGAGTAACGACCGTGTAGGTTCCGGCCGGCAGGTCGGTGAATTCGTAGCGCCCTTCGGCGTCGGTTTCCGTACTGCGCCGCAACTTTGTGATCTCGATCGAAACCCCTCCGACCGGCTGACGGTTGACCTCGCTGGTAACGACGCCGCTCAAAGAACCGGTCTGGGCAAACGCCGCCGCCGAGGTCGCCGCGATAAAGCCACACAACAAAAACATTCGATAAAAAGTCCGCATGATAATCCGTTTGATCTTGATGAATTTTAAACTGATGAAATCAAAGCCCGGATTATCTTCGATAACGGGCGGACACCGAAACTCTTTTTAATGAATTGTCAAAAGACGCGAACAAACCGTCCGTTCGGGCCAATGAACGTTTTCAGTTATCAGTTATCGAGGGTTTCGGGGGGGCCGGAAACGGTTTTGAGGCCGTTATCGGTAAGCCCCGGAACCAACCCGCTTTCCGTTAAAACCGAAGCTTTTGATAAATGATGACTGATAACTGGCTCAAAGTTTGAGCAGTCTTTCGCGCAGGACGCGCGATTGGAGGCGGCTTGAGGAGAGTTCCTGACCGTTCTGCAAAATGACCAGATAGGTTCCTCCGGGCATCGGAGAGATTTTTTCGATCATCGAGACATTTACCAGAGCGCCGCGCGAGAGCCGGATGAACTCGTCCGGCGAGAGCCGGGCCTCGATGTCCTTGAGGCGAAAGTTGATGACGTATTCTTCGTTTTTCCGGGTGGTGATGTGGAGGAGTTCTCCGTCGGCGACGATCGAGGCGACCGAACCGGCCGGAACGAGCAGGATGTCCTCGCCTTTTTTGACCGGTATTCTTTCCAGAAAATCGGCCCGCGAGGTCTCTTCGTAAACCTCGACCGCTTTTTTCACCTTCTCGGTTTCACGCTCGCGGAAATCGCTCTGCTCCAGTCTTTCCTGAGCGCGGTTGACCGTTTCGCGAAGGCGTGCGCTTTCCACCGGTTTGAGCAGGTAATCGACGGCGTTGACCTCGAAGGCCTGTATGGCGTATTCGTCGTAGGCGGTAACGAAAGCGACCAAAGGCATCTGACTTTTCCGCAGAAATTTGACCACTTCAAGCCCGGTCACTTCCGGCATCTGCAGATCAAGCAATGCCAGATCGGGCCTTTTTTCCCTGATCAATTCCAGCGCCTCGGCACCGTTTTCGGCCTCGCCGACCAGTTCGACGTCCTCAAAGTTCTGCAGCGCGGCTTTGAGAAAATTCCGCGCCGGCCGCTCGTCGTCGGCGATTATTATTCTTAGTTTGGTCATTGTTTTTTTTGGTGATGGGTGATGGGTGATGGGTGAAAAGAAGTTGCGGATTCTTCTCAATCACCAAATTCCCATCACCCATCACATTCTTTCATCTTCTCCCGAGGGCCGGTTCGACCGGCAATCTGATCTCGGCCCGGGTTCCTCCGGGAGAATCGGGTTCGATCTTTAAAACAGCCCGTTTGCCGTAATAGGAATTGAGCCGCTGACGGATGTTCTTGAGCCCGATGCCGCCCGCCCGGTCGAAATCCGGGGCCTTTTCTCCCGCGCCGGTGTCGTTCACGCCAAGGACCAGAAAAGCCTCCGTTCCGGCGGTTTCAAGACCGGCCGAGAGCGTCACCTTCCCGCCGTTTTTATTGGCCGAAATGGCGTGTTTGATGGCGTTCTCGATCAGAGGCTGAAGGATCAGCGAAGGGATCTTTTGCCCGCGCAGTTCTTCGGGCACATCTATCTCGAACCGCAGACGCTCTTCGAACCGGGCCCGTTCGATGTCGAGATAATTTTCGATCAGACCGATCTCTTCGCCCAGAGAGCAGAATTCGTCGGTCGATTTGAGCACGCGGCGCAAAAGCCGGGTCAGATGCATCAGCGTTTCAAAAGCCTTGTCCGGCGCCGACTGAATGAGATAACCGATGGTCGTCAGAGCGTTGAACAGAAAATGCGGATTGACCTGCGACCGGAGAGCCGTCAACTGAGCCTCGGTCGCCAGTTTGGCGAATTCCTGTTCGCGCAGTTCCTGCTCGCATCGCTCGTGCGTGACGCGCAGACCGTCGATCTTGCGCGCGGTCAGAACCGAAACCGCTTCGAGCATCGATATCTCATCCGACAGAAGCCTTCGACCGCCGGCGAAATTCTTGAGCGAGATCTTGTAAAACGGCGATTCGGCCGTCGGGATCAGGATCTCGGCCGCCTGCGGGGTGAAATTGACGGTCGGCAGATGCGCCGTCTCGGCCTCGTAAACCTCGTTCCAGACCGATTTCCGGGCCGTCAATCCCCGGGCCAGATCGGCGCAGACCTCGTCCAGAATCGGATCAATGGCCTCGATCTTTTCGATCCGGCGGGCGATGTCGCCCTGAAGTTTTTCGTAGCTTATCCGCTGCAGAATGATCTTATCGACCAGCCAGACGCTGAACGAGTGCAGAAGCGGGTAAACCAGCGCCGTAACGATCCATAAAAGAAGCAGGATCCCGGTGGCCAGCGGATCATTCTCCTGATGCGCCCGGTGGAGCGCGCGGAGCGGTTCGGCGACCAAAACGTAAAGCGCGAAGGCCGTCAGGGCGAGCAGGAGAAGCGACAGGGCGCGCTTTAAGAAAAGATCGGCAAAGGCGAACCGGTAATCCTGAAAAAGAATGGCCAGCACCAGCGGCAGGGACGACTGATGGGCGATCAGTTCGACCAGCCAGAAGCTGTCTTCGGTCTTTGAACTCAGATGCAGGGCCGACACGGCGAAGATCAGCAGGGCGGCGACCCAGACCGTTTTGTTTTCGAGCCGCTGGCGGTAGTTGTAGTACAAAAGTCCGGCCACAAGAGCCAGCGCGCCGAAAGTCAGAATCTGCAAAGCCAGATTCGAAGGCGCCACGCGGTCGAACAATGCCGCCTGAAAGTGAAGCAGGGCGGCGAAAACGCTGAGGCTGTAGGCGGCGACCGTTAAAATGCGCGAATCCTGTTTTTCGTTCTCGGCCGAATGAACGACCACCGACGGCAGAAATCCGAGCGCCGAAAAAGACAGCGCGACCAGCGCGGGCGGCAGCGGGTTGCGGGCGAAATCCTTCCAGATGAGGGAAAAAAGCTCGCCGGCATTCCACAAGATCCCGAGTCCGGCCGTCAACAGAAGAAGGCGGTCGATCTTGGCGTTGCGGCGGCGGTGTCTGAGGACCATCAACAGCAGAAGGGCGTAGAGCGCCACCCCGACCGTAAAGCCCAGCAGATTGATCAGCGATGCCGTGTTGAGCGAGTACATCTTTCGAGTTTGGATTTCGGATTTTGGATTTTCGTTGTTTCGGCGAAAATTCCGGTTACCGAAATTGATTTCGAGCAATCGTTAAAAAACAGATTGATTCGAAGCAGGATCAAAACACCTGATTCTTAGGATTAACCATTAGACATTTAATCCAAAACGTCTCAAAAACAAATTTTATCTTAGCAGACGGCAGTTTTCCCAGAACGAATGCGGGGATTTGGCGGGTGAACGGTTTCGGCGTTCGGTTTCCGGTTTTCGCGAAAACCGGAAACCGAACAGTTTGCTGAGAGTTTATTCGACCTTGGCGGTCAGTTCGATCCGATCGGCGGTTTTTCCGGCTTTTTTGACCACTTTGAGCGGAACGTTCCAGGACAGCGATTTGATCAGACAGACGCCGGTGTTGTCCTCGCGGCAGTAGTAAATGGTCAGATCGGCCCGGAGCGTGGCCGCCCCGGCCGCACCGGTCTTAAAGGGTATGACGACCGGCAGTTGCCTGAACTTTTGCCGGGGATTTTCAAGCTTTACGTTTTCGCCGCCCTCGACCGAAACCTCGTACCGCTGAGGGGCGTTCGGGTTGAGGTGAAAGCCCTCGGGCAGATCGACCTTAACGATCAGAGAACCCGCCGAGTCGGCCTCGATCTCTTTGGTTTCGAGTCCGATCGGTTTGGTTTTCAGCCCCGATCCGGCGTCGCTTTCGGCCGTCGTCTCCGCGGGCGGAGCAAGACCGTCGATCTTCAGCGTCGAGGTTTCCCGGGTCTTCAGATCGACGACCCGGATGGCCTGGTTGTTGGTATCGGCGACGAAGAGTTTTCCGCCCGCGACGCTGATCCCGCCGGGTTCGTAAAAACTCGGTTTTGTCCCGTCCTTCTGCCCCGGTTCTCCGGTCCCGAGAAAGGTCTGAACCGTGCGTTTTTCCGGATCGAGGATCTTGATCTTGTGATTGTAGGTGTCGGCCAGAAGAAGATCGCCATCGTAAAGTTCGATCCCCAGAGGGTGCTGAAGACGAACCGAATCGCCCCGGCCGTCAACGTCGCCGAAGTAGAAAAGGTCGCCCCCGACCAGAGTCTCGACCGAGGATGTTTCGAAATCGATCTCGCGGATGATGTTCGATTCGCTGTCGGCGACGAACAGATGTTTTCCGTCCGCGACGATCCCCGAAGGCTGGGCGAAACCGGCCTCGCCGAGCGGACCGTCGATCCGCGCCTCGACCCGCGAACCGGCGTAGGGGCCGATCTCGCCGGTCTTCAAATCGAGCCTCCAGATCTGATGCGAACCGGCCATGGCGATGAAAAGATCCCGGCCGACCAGCGACAAATCCCACGGCGAACGCAGAGAGGTTTCCAGAGCCGGGCCGCCCGAGCCGGTAAAACCGAAAAGGTTGCCGGTTCCGGCGATGCGCGCGACCCGTTTGTTTTTCAGATCGACGCGCCGGATCGAATGGTTCTCGGTGTCGGCCACATAAAGAAAATCGCCGTCGAGGGCCATCCCCTGCGGTTTGTTGAAACTCGCGTCATCGAATCCGCCGTCTTTCAATCCGGCCCGGCCCGCACCGATGGTTTCGATCAATTTGCCGCTCAGATCGGTTACGACGATCCGGTTGTGGTTGGAATCGGCGATAAAAAGGCGCGCGGATTTTTCGTCGGCCAGAACCTTGCCGGGAAAAGAAAGCGGCAGATTGCCGACCTTGGCCCGCTCCAGGGCGAACGCGATCGGCTTTTCGTCAAGAGCGCCTTTGCTGCGGAATTCTTCGACGGTCTTCTGTGCCAAAGCGTCGATCTCGTTGAAACGCCCTTCGCCGAACCAGGTGCCGATGACGTAACCGGCCGGATCGATCAGAACCAGCCCCGGCCAGGCGCGGATCGAATAAGCGTCCCAGATCTTGAAATCGGCATCGTTGATGACCGGATGCTCGATCCCGTACCGCAGGATGATCCGGCGGATGTTCTCGGTTTCCTTTTCGTTGTCGAATTTGGCCGAATGAACTCCGATGACGACCAGTTTGTTTTCGTAACGCGATTCCAGCCGCTTGAGATCGGGAATGATATGGATGCAGTTGATACAGCCGTAGGTCCAGAAATCGAGCAAAACCATCTTGCCCTTCAAACCGGCGAGCGACAGCGGCCGGTCGGTATTGAGCCAGCCCTTTCCGCCCGTCAGTTCGGGCGCGCGAACCTTTGCCTGTTCCCTCATTTGGAAAGAAAAAAGCGGTGTCGTGCCGCTCAAAAAAATAACCAAACCTAAAAACAACTGAAACTTGAACTTTCTCATACCCTATTAATACCGGATCACCATTCGATTGTTCCCTCCTTCGATTCGTCGATCTCGGCCCGGAGTTCGACCCCTTCATCGAAAAAGAATATCTTCATCTGATCGAAGAGAAACTGATGGGCGTCCGGATCGGACAGATCGAGACCGAAATGATTGATGATCTGTTTTTGCTTTTCGAGCCATTCGGTCCAGCAATTCTTACAGCATTCCTCGCCGATCTGCCGTCCCAGTTCGGTCGGGATCGGTGCGAAACCGATCGGTTCCGTTTTGGCGGCGCACCGGGCGCATTTGAATTTTCCGCCTGAAAATAAAGCCATTTCATCTTCTCCTTTTGATGTTCGCCGCAACGGGCGAATCGGTTTTAAAATAGTGGCCGGTGGTCGGTGATCAGTGATCTGAAAAAGCAGAAAGTGGCCCGGCGGTTTTTGCCCAGACCGACCACTGACCACCGACCACCGACAACTGATCACTGATCGTCTGCCTTTCGGATCGCCTCCAGAACCTCGTCGTCGGTCGGCCGGAAAAGGCTCAGACTCTGGGTCTTGTGATGCCGGATGACGCCGTCGCGGTCGATGACGACCACCGCCCGGGCCGAGCGTCCCGGAAGCCACGAACCGACCCCGTAGGTCCGGATGACATCGCCTTCTTCGTCCGAGAGCAATGTCAGCGGCAGTTCGTGTTTTTCGGCAAAACCGGCGTGCGAGCGGGCGGAATCGGTCGAGATTCCGACCACCTCCGCGCCGGTCGCCGCGTAATCTTCCCAGTTGTCGCGGACCGAGCAAAGCTGTGCCGTGCAGACCGGCGTATTGTCGCCCGGATAAAACAAAAGGACCACGGTTTTCCCGCGCTGATCCGATAGACTCCAGTCGTTCCCGTCGCCGTCCGGCAAAGTAAAATCCGGCGCTTCTTCTCCGATTTTCATAATCCAGTATTCTCGCTTATGTTTCTTTTTCTAACTGTAAAACGCGGAAATAAAAAACGCAATCAAGCGGGGTTTCGCCCGGCCCCGGTCGGATAACGCCGACCGCTTGCCTCCAATTATCCATTTTGCCGCCAAATCTGTTAAATTGTTATTCAAATTCGAAGGGACGGGCTCTCTCCTCGGACTCCGCATTTTTTTTCGCCCCCCTTTGTTCCTTAACTGAACAAATAACATGGTTTTAGAAAATCCGGCCGGTTACCGGTTCGGCGGTCGGAACAAAAAAGGCTTGACAAACCCGCCGGAGAAAAAGTAAAAAAGACGAACGCTTGTTTTTTTAAATGCCTAAACTAAGCAAAGATGCTATCCAGATCAGGAAATCGACGATAGAGGACGCGGCCCGCGAACTTTTTATCAAACAGGGTTTCCACGCGACTTCGATGCGCGACATTGCCAAGACGGCCAGAGTTTCGCTGGGCAATTTATATAACTATTACGCGACCAAAGAAGCGATCTTTGAATCGATCATCAACAGTTATCTGACGGTCATCGACGACAAACTGCGCGATATTTTCAACGGGATCGACGAACCGCTCGACCCCTTGAGTTTGCGCCAACTCGGCGAAATGGTCGGCGATCTGGTCGATCAGCACGCCGATTTCTGGCTGCTCATGTACATCGACGTGCTGGAGTTTCAGAACCGCCATTTCCGCAAGATGTTCGACGGTCTGACCGACCGTTTTCAAAGGGTTTTCGGCGAAAAGTTCGAAGAGGCCAAACGGCGCGGCGATCTGCGGCCGGGCATCGAACCGGCGACCGTCTTTACGGCCGCCTATATGCAGTTTTTCAATTATTTTCTGGTCGAAAAACTGTTCGGCGGCAACAGCCATCTGAATTTGTCGGACGACCAATCGCTCAACTGCATCACCGAGATCTTCGCTTACGGCATTTTGAGCGAAAAGAAACTGGCCGAGTTCAGCGGAAAGGCGAAAGTTTAAAGGTTTAAGAGTTTAAATGTGAAAAAGCGGAAAAGGTCGGCTTTTTCGATGAGTCGCTCGACCTTGTAAAAACAAACTTTTTCACTTTTTCACCCCTTCACATTTAAACTTTTCTAATTTGAGAAAATAAAAAACGGACGTTCATTTTTATTGAAGGAGCATTTGGTTTATGAATCGAATTAAAAACATTTCGGCGGCGTTGTTTTTCTGCCTGACGGCTTTGACCGGCGCGGCATTCTCCCAGGGAACGACAGGACAGATCACCGGAACGGTCACCGATCAGAACGGCGCGATCGTTCGGGGAGCGGCCGTTACGGCAACGAGTCTGGACACCAATTTTTCGCGGACGCAGACGACCGGCGACGACGGCGTTTACGCCTTTCAGCTGTTGCCGCCCGGACGCTACCGGGTGTCGGTCTCGGCCTCGGGGTTTCGGGAAACCGGCGTCGAGGTGGTGGTCAACATCACGCAGACGACCGCCGCCAACATCACTCTCGGCGTCGGCGGGATCGATGACAATACGGTCGTTGTGACGGCCGATACGCCCGTCCTGCAAAATGAAACCTCACAGACCGGCCGCGTCGTCGAAGGCGAGACCATTCGTCAATTGCCGCTCCCGACCCGCAATTTCCAGCAACTGCTGACATTGCAGGCCGGGGCGCAGTCCTCGGTTTCCAACAACACCGAACTCGGGCGCGGCGATTCGACCATCACCGTCAACGGCCAGCGAACGACCTCCAACAGCGTCCGAATCAACGGCGTCGACGCCAATTCGATCGGAACCAATTCGACGCCCAACATCGCCGTCCCGGCCAGCGACTCATTGCAGGAATTCATCGTTCAGACGTCGCTCTACGACGCTTCGAACGGGCGCAACGCGGGCGGCAACGTCGAGGCCGTCACCCGCAGCGGATCGAACAATTTCCACGGCAACGTCTATTATTTTCTGCGCGATGAAAACCTCAACGCCAACGAGCCGTTCATCAAGGCGCGCGGGGTCGAACGTCCGGTCCTGAGCCGCCACCAGTACGGCGGAACCCTGGGCGGCCCGATCAAAAAAGACCGCGTCTTTTTCTTCGGCTCCTATCAGGGCACCAGAGAGAGGAACGGCCTTTCGCTTCTCAACAGCCTGACCTTCCCGTCGATCCCGCTCGGTCTGACCGACACCAACCGCAACGCCGCCGATCTGATGGCCGCCTTCGGCGTGGCCGCGGTCAATCCGGTTTCGCTCGCCATCCTCAACGCCCGATTGCCCGACGGCAGTTTCGCCATTCCCTCTTCCGGCGCGACCGGCGCTCCGGCCAACTGTCCGCTCGCCCTGCTCGGCGGCAACGCCAACCGCTGTCCGGTATCGACGCCGCAAACCGGCATTTCGCGCTTCAGGGAAAACCAGTTCAACGCCAACCTCGATTTCAACATCTCCGCCCGGCACACTTTTGCCGGCAAGATATTTTTCGCCGACAATCCGACGACTCAGGCCAATTACAACTTCGCCGGCCTCGGCAACGGCTCCAATCAGCTGATCGGTTTCGGCGGCGATCTGGCCATCAAGCAAACGTTGCTGTCGTTCACCGACACCTACATCGTCAATTCGAACATCAGCAATCAGGCGCGTTTCGGGTTTAACCGGCTCCTCGTGACCAGCGTCCCGCAGGAACCTTTCACGGCCGCCGACCTCGGCATCACCAGCCCTTTGCAGAGCCTCTTTCCCGGCGCGCCGACCCTGACCGTCGCCGGTTTGGACGCCAATTTCGCCTTCGGTTCATCGGTTCTGGCCGATCAGTCCTCGCGGATCAACGCCTACACATTGGCCGACACGGTTTCGATCGTCAGCGGCAAGCACCGGTTTCGGGTCGGAGCGGAATTCCGCCATTCGACCGTCAAATTCTATTTCAATTCGTTCTCGCGCGGACAGGTCATCTTCTCCAGCTTCAACAATTTTCTGACCGGAACCGGCACCTCGATCATCGGTTCGGGCATCTTTGACCGTTCGTTCCGGGTCAAGGATCTCAGCGCCTTCGTTCAGGACGACTGGAAACTGACCGACCGCCTGACGCTCAATCTCGGACTGCGCTACGATTTTTACGGCCTGCCGGTCGAAGAACAGGGTCGTCTGGTCAATCTCCTGACCGACCAACTGGCGGTCGGCACGACGGCCGCACCGGCCCCGCCGCCGAACGGTCTGGTTCAGGCCGAGGGCGGACAGCTTCAGGGAGTGCCGACGGTCGAAAAAACCCTGGTTCCGACCGACAAGAACAATTTCGCCCCGCGGATCGGTTTCGCCTACCGGTTGGACGGAAACGGCAAAGCGGTCATCCGCGGCGGCTACGGCATTTATTACGACCGGATCTCGACCCGTTTCGCCAACACACAGCTTTTCAATTTTCCGTATCTGGCGCTGGGGATCGGTTTGCCCGGACTTCTCAGGACCTTTTCCGATCCGTTTGTTCCCGTTCCGCAGCCCTCGGCCTTTCCGACGGCCGCCACCATTCCGTCGCCGCTCGGGCCGATCGCTCCGTTCGTCGGAGTTCCGGTCAGCGGCGTGTTCGTCGATCCCGAACTCCAGACGCCCTACGTCCAGCAATTCAATCTCGGCGTCCAGTGGGAATTCGCCAAAAACACGGTTCTCGAAGTCGGCTACGTCGGCAACAAGGGAACCCATCTTCTGCAGATCATCACGCTCAACCAGCCGGTTTACAACGCGGCGACCAACAGTTTCTCGCCGCGTCTGGCCGCCGGCAGCATCATCTCGGCCAACAAGAACGTAACCGGCGGGGTTCAGCAGGTTCAGACCACCTCGAACTCCAATTACAATTCGCTCCAGGTCAGTTTGACCAGACGTTTCAACCGGGGTTTGCAGGTTCTCGGCGCTTACACCTACGGTCGTTCGTTCGATTATTACTCCGGCGCTTCGATCAACGAACTGACCAACATTCCGGGCGATCAGCTCGATTGGAGCAAGAATTACGGGCGTTCGGATTTCAACCGCGAACACCGTCTGGTGATCAGCGGCGTTTACGATCTGCCGAAAACCCGTTCCGATTCGAAATGGGCCAAAGCCTTTTTGAACGACTGGCAGATCGCCGGGATCGCCGTTTTCCAGAGCGGACTTCCCTTTTCGGTGATCGACAATCCGGGCAACGCCGTCATCAGCCGGGCCAATTACAATCCGGCATTCAGCGGACAGATCTACACTGCGGGGAATGTTTCGGATCGGCTGGGCGGATATTTCAACGCCGGGGCCTTCGTCACGTCGCGGCCGCGGCTCGACGGAACCGGCGTCGGGGCGGTCAACAATCCGACCTTCGACCCGAATGCACCTTTCGGCAACACGCCGCGCAACTTTCTGACCGGGCCGGGACAGAAAAACATCGACTTTTCGATCATCAAACTGCTCCCGTTCAACGAACGCCTCCGCGGCGAAGTCCGGGCCGAGATGTTCAACGTCTTTAACTGGGTCAATTACGCCAATCCGGTCAACAACATCGCGCTCGGAAACTTCGGACAGATCACCAGCGCTTCGACCGGTCCGCGCGTCATTCAACTCGGATTTAAGTTGAGTTTTTAATTTTCATGAGTTCAAAACTGTATTACAAAACTCAAGGATCAGGCCCGCCTCTGATCCTGATTCCGGGTTTCGCCTCCGGAGCCTGGATCTGGAACTGGCAAACCGGGCCGCTGGCCGAAAAAATGCGGGTCATAACCTTTGACCCGCGCGGCATCGGCCGGTCCGAAGTCGAAGATCAAAATGAGTTGACCCATTTGACGCTCGGATGTTTCGCTTCGGATGTTTTGGGGATAATGGATCGACTGGAGATCGAAAAAGCCAATGTTTTAGGCGCGAGTTTCGGCGGTTTCGTCGCCCAGCAGTTCGCCCTGTCATTTCCCGACAGACTAAACAAACTGATCCTCGCCTGCACCGGTTTCGGCGGGTCGCATCACGTCGCGCCCGCCCCCGAAATCCTTCTGGCTTTCGCTTCGACCGACGGAATGAACACTTCGGAACGGATCAGAAAATTCATGGCTCCGGCCTTTTCCGACGAATTCAACGCCCTCCACCCGGAAACGGTCGAAGAGGTCTGCCGTCTGCGCGAAGCGTCGATCGTCCCGGAAACCGTCTATCTGGCGCAAATGAAGGCCGCCACGACCTTCGATTTCGAGTATCTGGTCGGCGGGATCAAACACGAAACGCTGGTCCTGACCGGCGACCGCGACCGCGTCGTCCCGATGCAGAATTCGTTCAATCTGGCCGCCAAAATGCCGAGGGCGCAGATCAAACTGATCGAAGGCGGAAGCCACATGTTTTTCGTTGAACGGGCCGGAGAGTTTAATGAGATCGTTTCGGAATTCGTTAATTGTTGATGGTCAATTGTTAATTGCTTTTCCGAAATGAAAATTAACCATTAACGATTAACCATCAACAATTAACAAAAACTTATGCGCAACGCGAAAATCATCGGAACCGGAATCGCGGTTCCCGAAAAAATTCTGACCAACGCCGATCTGAGCGAGATGCTCGGCGAGGACGTCAGCGAGTTCGTCGAAAGCGTCCTCGGCATCCGCCAGCGGCATGTTTTGGCCGAGGGTGAAAGCGCCGCCGATCTGGCCGTCGAGGCCGCCCGAAATGCCCTCAAAGATGCCGGGATCGGGGCGGAAGAACTGGATCTGATCATCGTCGCAACGGACACGCCGGAATATCTTTCGCCCGGCACGTCGGTCGTCGTTCAGCACCGGATCGGGGCGAAAAATGCCGGGACCTTCGACACCAACGCCGCTTGTGCCGGTTTCGTAACGGCTCTGGATGGGGCCTGCAAATACATCATCGCCGACCCAAACTATAAAAACATTCTGGTGATCGGCGTTTACGCGATGACCAAGTTCCTCGACTGGACGGAGAAAAAAACGGCGACCATCTTCGCCGACGGGGCCGGTGCAATGGTTCTGCAAAGTTCGGGAGAGGAAAACACCGGCCTCCTCGCCTCGAAACTCGAAGCGATGGGCGAATATCACGATTTTCTGGGAATCTTCGCCGGCGGATCGAAAATGCCGGTAACCGGAGAAGTTCTCGACGAAGGCTGTTTCAACCGGGTTCGTTTCGCCAAACGGATGCCTCCCGAGATCAATTTCGAAGGCTGGCCGCGGATCGTCCGTGAGATATTAGAACGCGCTGGTTTAACATTGGATGATGTCGATCTTTTTCTCTGGACGCAGGTCAACCTCTCGACCATCAAAGAGGTGATGGCCGAACTCGGCCGGCCGATGGGAAAAACGCACACCATCATGGAGAAATGGGGCTACACGGGTTCGGCCTGCATCCCGATGGTCCTGCACGACGCGCTTTCCGCAGGCAAATTAAAACGCGGCGACATAGCAGTTTTCTGCGCCTCCGGCGGCGGAGTCAACATGGCGGCGACGGTCTTTCGGTATTAGTCGGGAGCATTCTGCCTGTTTTCTGAACGCAAAGAGAAATTATCACCACCAAGACACGAAGAACACAAAGGTTTTTAAGTGGTTGTTTTTCTCTTTGAAAGGGTTCTTTTTAATTTCAGCTCTTTTATCGGAAAAGATCTAACTTGATCCGATGGATCGGAAAAAGGATAAAATCAAGATAAAAAAAACTTTGTGTTCATTGTGTCTTGGTGGTGAATTCTCCTTTTCGCGTAAGTTGAGTCTTTAAAATTGCCGACGCAATTTTGGCAGGCAGGATGCCTGCGCTCCCGACTATGAAATATCAAAACATCTACCAGTTATTCCGTGAACAAACCGCCAAACACCGCGGCGAGCCGGTTTTTTACCGCCGCAATCGATCAGTACCGTCCGCGGTAGCGGATGGGTCAGATCCGACCAGAGAAAACTGGCAGGCGATCAACTGGGAGGATTTTGAAGAACAGGTTCACGCGTTCGCCTGCGCTCTTTTGGCCGCGGGATTGACCAGAGGCGCTTCGGTCGCCATTCTCGCAGGAAACATTCCCGAATGGACGATCGTCGATGTCGGGACGATCGCGGCGGGCGGCATCGGCGTCGGCGTCTATCCGACCAGTTCGCCCGCTCAATGCGAATTTATCATCAATCACTCGGACGCCGAGTTCGTTTTCGTCGATTCGGAAGATCAGCTTTTTAAATTGTTTGATACCAATCTTCCAAAGGTGAAGGAAATAATTTGTCTGGAAAAAACGGACGAATTTTCCGTCGAAATGGTCGTTAAAGAAACCAAACTGTTTTCGAAAGTCAGTTCCGCCGAAGTAAAAGAAACTCCGGTTACTCAATTCGAAGATTTTTTGGCTTTCGGCCGGCAAAACCGCGATGAATTCTTTCCCGAAATCGAAGGGATCGGATCGAACGCCAAACCGGAAGAGATCGCCATTATGGTTTACACCTCGGGGACGACCGGATTGCCGAAAGGCGCGATGCTCTCGCACCAATATATTCTGAACTCGGTCGAATCGTTAAAACGCTCGGTTCCGATCTTCAGCGAAGACGTGACGCTTTCATATTTGCCGGGTTGCCACGTGGCGGAAAGGATCTCCGGCATCTACAACCGGCTCTACAACGGAACGAGCGCCTATTTCGTCGATGATCTGACGCGCCTTTACGAATATATGCTCGAAGTCAAACCGACCGTCTTCGCCTCCCTGCCGAGATTTTTCGAGAAGGTCCACGCTCAGGTCGTCTCCAGATGCGGCCCGGATGCGAGCGGGCAGGATCTGAAGGACGCTTTCGGCGGCCGCGTCCGATTACTGACTAGCGGCGGCGCGCCTCTGCCCGATGAGATCGCGCGGTTTTTCGCCGACCGCGATCTGCCCATTTTGCAGGCCTACGGTTTGACCGAGAACATCTGCGTCGCATTTAATACGGTCGAACATCTGAGATTCGGAACGGTCGGACGGCCGATGCCGATGTGCGAAGTGCGGATCGCCGAGGACGGCGAGATTCTGGTCAAAAGCGAGATGATGTTCTCGGGCTATTACAAGGAACCGGAAAAAACCTCAGAGATGTTCGATTCGCACGGATGGCTCAAAACCGGCGATCTCGGCCAACTGGACGAGGACGGTTTTTTGCGGATAACGGGACGCAAAAAAGAGATCATCGTTCTCTCTTCGGGCAAAAACGTCGCGCCCGCCCTGACGGAAAATCTGGTCAAGGAAAACCATCTGGTCAGCCAGTGCTTCCTCTACGGCGACGGCAAAAACTATTGCGTCGCGTTGATCACGCTGAATCGGGCCGAGGTCGAGGCTTTTGCCAAAGCGCGGGAGATCGAATTTGACAATTTCGCCGATTTGACAAAAAATGCTCGGATCTTATCTTCGATCGAAGAAACCGTCAAACGAGCCAACGCCCGGCTTTCTTCGCCCGAACAGATCAAAAAATTCATCATCCCGGAACGCGATTTTTCGCTCGAAATGGACGAGATCACGCCGACCATGAAATTGAAAAGAAACGTCGTCGGCGAGAATTTTCAAAAGGAAATCGAAAATTTATATAAAACGTAGGGGCACGCCCTTGTGGCTGCCCGATCGGCCGAATGGCCGAAATCCGTATGACAATCAAATCAATTTGACGGAAATCATAATTTGCGTCATCCGACGCATCGGGCAGCAGCACAAGACTTGCCCCTACGAGCATCGGGCAGGCACGAGACCTGCCCCTACGAGGAAATTTTTATGAAAATCAAAACCATCATTCCAATTTTTTTAATTTGCCTTTTTTGCCTTCCGGCCCTCGGCCAAAACGCGCAACAGGATAAAAGCGTTAAGGTCTTCGGGGCCAAGATCCGTTATCTCGAAGCGGGCGATCCTTCGAAACCGACCGTCATTCTGCTGCACGGTCTCGGCGGGCAGGCCGAAAGCTGGTATGCCAATATTCCGGCTCTTTCGGCGGAGTTTCACGTGATCGCTCCGGATCAGATCGGTTTCGGCAACTCGGACAAGCCATTTTTGAAATACCGGATCGGGACGTTGGTCGATTTTCTCGACAAATTCATGGCCGAACTGAAGATCGAAAAAGCATCTCTGGTCGGCAATTCGATGGGCGGATGGGTGGCCGGATTGATGGCCGTCAAATATCCGAACCGGGTCGAAAAACTCATCCTGGCCGATGCGGCCGGAATCCTTCCCAAAGAAATCGATCTGCGCGAGATCTATCAGCTTAACAATTCGACCCGCGACGAGATCCGCGCCAATATGAAAAGGGTCTTTGCCAACCCGGCTTTTCAGACCAACGAGGCGATGGTCGATCAGTTCATGACCCAGCGGGTCTCGATCAACGACGGCTATACGATCAACAGTCTGATCGAATCGATCCGGCGGCAGGAGGATTTTCTCGACGAACGCCTCGGCGAGATAAAAGCCCCGACTCTGATCATCTGGGGCCGCGAGGACGCGTTGATTCCTCTGGCCGACGGCGAAAAATTCAACAAGGGAATAAAGGGTTCGGAACTGGCCATCTTCGACAATTGCGGCCACGTCCCGCAAATCGAGAAAGCGGCGGATTTTAATAAGAAGGTTTTGGAGTTTTTGAACAAGTAAATGGTGATGGGTGATTTGAATAAGTAAATGGTGATGGGTGATGGGTGATGGGTATTTTGGAAATAAAATTATCTTGTATTGGTTTTCACTTTTCTAAAGAACGCATCACCCATCACGATAAAAAAATCCCATCACCCATCACTTATCACCCATCACAATAAAAAAACTATGAACATAAAAATCGGAGACCAATTCTCCACCAGCAAAAAGATCACGGATGAGGTTGTCAGGGCGTTTGCCGAACTTTCCGGTGATTACAACCCGATCCATCTCGATGAGGAATTCGCCCGGAAAACGCGTTTCGGCCGGAGGATCGCCCACGGGATGATCTCCGGCGCTCTGATCTCGGCGGTCCTCGGCAATGAGTTCCGCGAGCGAAAGATAATTTATCTCTCGCAGACGATGCGGTTTACGGCGCCGGTTTTTATCGACGACACGGTGACGGCGACCTCGACCGTCACCGACATCCGCGCCGACAAACCGATCATCACGCTCGAAACCGTTTGCACCAATCAGGACGGTCAAACGGTCGTAACCGGAGAAGGCAGGATCATGCTTTTGGAATAATATTCGGAATTCAAAAGCAGGCTCAAAATTGATGAAAAACCAAACCGCAAAAACCTCCGGTTACGCGATCTACGCGCTCGCGCTGTTGATGTTCGTCTACATCTTAAACTTTCTGGATAGGACGATCATCTACATCCTGTTTCCGCCGATCAAACGGGAGATGGCATTCTCCGACACCCAGCTGGCGCTTTTGGGGACGACCTCCTTCGTCATCTTTTACACGGTTCTGGGGATCCCCTTCGGACGTCTCGCCGATAAGGGTTCGCGGACCAAACTGATCGCGGTCGGCCTTGCCGTCTGGAGTCTGTTTTCCGGTCTGACCGGATTTGCTAGCGGGTTTTGGACGCTGTTCGCCTGCCGGGTGATGGTCGGCGTCGGCGAAGCCACTCTGGGACCGGCGGCCATCTCGCTTTTATCCGATTATTTTCCGCCCGCAAGACGCGCCACCGTGACCAGCATTTATTCGATGGGCATCGCCATCGGAGCCGGATTGGCGGCCCTTCTGGGCGGTTATCTGAGCCGGATCGGCTGGCGCGAGGCTTTTTTTATCGTCGGTTTTCCGGGAATCGTTTTTGCGACTCTGGTTTTCTTTTTGCGCGAGCCGGAACGCGAAACCGTTCCGCTTGAAGATGAAACCAATTATTCGAGCGCCGATTGGAGAAAACTTCTGACCAATTCTCATTTCGTTCTGATCTGCCTCGGTTATTCCCTGCTCGGTTTGGCGACCAACAGCCTCTCGATCTGGGGCGCGACGTTCTATTCGCGGGTGGTCGGTTTCGATCTGCCGACGATCGGATTCTGGGGCGGGCTTCTGACCTTGGCGGCCGGAATTCCGGCGACGCTTTTCGGCGGGGTTCTGGCCGATAAATTCCGGCAAAAAAGTCGCGGCGGAAGAATGTATTACGGCGCTTTTTTGTCCGCCGTCAGCGTTCCTTTCTGGATTCTTCTGATCCTGACGACGTCGATCCCGCTGATCCTCATCGCCAACGCCTTTCTGCTTTTCGCGGCTCTGGCCTGGCTCGGAGCGGTCGCCGCCGACGCCACCGAGATCGCCGGCGTCAATCTGCGCGGTTTGGCCGTCGCCATCTACATTTTCTCGATCAACATCGCCGCCTATCTGATCGGCTCGAATCTGATCGGCTTCCTCAACGACCGCCTCGGCGCGACGGAAAATCCGGCGATGATGCGCTACGCCCTTTTGGTCTGTCCGGTCTCCTGCGCCTTGAGCGCGGCCTGTCTGGCGATCGGGGGAAAGCGGCTCGACCGGACGAATTGAAAAAACCGATAAATCTCACTGACACTCGTCGTGCAAAGTGACCAGATATTTGACGCCGTTGAGCGCAATGACGTTTTCATCATTTCCCGGCGACAGGCTGTATTCGCTGACATTTCCCTCCTGCGAGCGCAGGATCAGCGTCGAAGACCGAACCTCGAACCGGCCCATCTCGCCGTCCTGATCGACCATCGAAAGAGTGCTGCCGCCGCCCGGCGAAAAACCCGTAGACACGGTTCGCAACGCATATTCGCCGTTCGAACAAAACCAGATCTCGGTCTTGTCGCTGAAACTGCCCGAGTTTTTGACCGTCATCAGTTTCCGCCCGCCGAGCGCCGCCTTCCATTCCGCATCCGATCGGCCGCCGCAACCGAGCGCGATCAACAAAAACAAACCGAAGGCGACAGCTGCCGTAAAATGCCTCGAAAGATATAAATTCATAAAATTCCTCATAACCATTATAAAAATCCGGGCCGTTTTTTTTGCCCTCTGTTTATAACTGTCGCGGGAACCGGAAATGTGTCGGCGATTTTTTTTGCCCGGCGGTTCAAAGATCAAAAAAGATCCCTTTTGGAAAAGCGGGTTTATTTGATAAAACCGTATTTCGTCAACAGCAGGTCTTCGTCCTGAATCAGTCCGACGCCCGGCGCGTAGAACTTATACTCTTTTTCGCGAGGTTCGAGCGGCGTCGTCTCCTCCGTCTTGAGACAACCCGTAAAATTCCCCGCCGGAGTGTTTTTCGTCTCGCTGATGCTGATGATCTCGGCCCGATCCATCGCCACGCCCGGCGCGATCTCCTGATAATATCTGGCCCCGAGCAAAACCAGTCCCGGCATCGCCAGCCCCGCCCGGTTTTCTCCCCCGGCCGTCCAGGCGTCCTCGCCCTTGACGAGGCGGCCGTTTTTGTAAAGATCGACCTCTTCGCCGAAATAATAAACGCTCGCGGTTTCGCGGCAAAAGGCGAAGAAATTTCTCGACACCTCGACCGGCCGGCCGTTTTTCGATTCGTTTTCCTCGACCACCCTGGTTTCGACATCGCCGATTTTGCGGGTTTCGCTCAGAACGGTGACGATCAAACGGTCGCCGCTTTTGTTCTCCAAGGTCAGTTGATAACCCGGTTCGAGAATGAAATAGCGGTTGCGACCGACGGTTTCAAAAGTGCAGTCATCGGGCAAAAGTTCTTCGGTAAACTGTTTTTTTTGCCCGACGGCGACCGCCGAAAAGAGCAGGATTGTCAAGATCAGATATTTAAGCATAGTTTGTTAATGGTTGATCGTTAATTGTATTGACAAATCATTTTAGGTTGACATTTCGCGTCAGCCGTCGAAGACGGCGATCTATTTGTCGCCCACAGCTCGCGCTGTGGGAATCAGGGATACGCGATCGGTTAAGTCCTCAAAGAGGGCGGCATAAATTTCCGTCCGAAACTTTCTTTTTAAACTTTCATTCACCCGGCGTTCTTGACCGCGATGATCTCGGCGGCGATCGAGACGGCGATCTCTTCTGGCGTCCGGCTGTTGATCGAAAGACCGATCGGGGTGCGGATATTTTTCAAACGATCTTGGTCGAAACCGTCTTTTTCCAGTTCCCGCAACAAAACCCGCATTTTGGCCCGGCTTCCGAGGACGCCGAAATATTTGAAGTTCTTGTCGAACAATTTGCGGATCACAATGGCGTCGAATTTGTACCCGACGGTCATCACGACGACGTAAACGTTCTCGCCCGAGGGAATGAACTCGGCGATTTTCTCGTAAGACGAAATGACGGTTTTCCGGTGAACGAAACGGTTTTTATCGAGCGTGTTCAATTCCTCCCGGTCATCAAACAGCGAGATGTAAAAATCCATCTTGGCCATCAGTTCCGACAGCGCCAGAGCGCAATGCCCGCCCCCGACGATGTAAATTTCGCTCTTAAAACCGAGACGCTCCTGGTAAAGAAAATCGTCTTCGCCCTCCGACGAAAACCGGTAATCAAACCTCTGCGTTCCCAAATCCGCAATCCCAAATCCCGAATCCGAAATCGAAAGCGTTTTCTCCAGATGATCCTCAAGCGCCTCGACAATCTGCCTGACCGTTTTCAGATGCTCCCGTTTTAGTTCAAAAAAAATGACCGTCTGAGCGCCGGAACAGATCATTCCGCTGGAGTCGGGCGAGTTTTTGCGGTGAACCAAGTCCATTTTGGATTTTAGATTTGGGATTTGGGATTTGTTCGATTTGGGATTTGGGATTTCGGGTTTCGGATTTGTTTGCCTTTTGCCTTTGGCCAGTTCGACGAGCCTCACTTCCATCACGCCGCCGCCGATACTGCCCGATAATTCTTCGCCGGCAACCGCCATCTTAAAACCCTGCCGACCGGGCGAACTGCCTTTGCTTTCCGCTACGACCAGCAGAGTGACGGGTTCGTTTTGCTTTAATTTTTCGGCGGCAAATCGCCACAACTCAAGTTCTTTGTTCATTTAAAAAACCGGAGGTGATATTTGATGCAGACCCTGACGACTTATATTTTCGCTTCCATCTTTTGAACATCTTCGCCATACAAATTGAGCAAAACCTTTTCCGGCGTCAGGGGCGCGTCGAACGGGGGCGGATTTTTTCCGTTGAACGCCTTGACGGCTTCGCGGATCGCAAAAAACGCGCCGAGGCCGTACATCAGCGGCGGTTCGCCGACGGCCTTGGAATTGAAAACGGCCAGACTTTCGCGATCCGTCTCAAGGGGCAGGATCTCGATCTCCTTCGGAGCGAAATAGATGTCCGGGATCTTGTAGGTCGAAAGGGCGTTCGAGCGCAAACGGCCTTTCTCGTCGTAAAAAACGTCTTCGAGCGTCATCCAGCCGATCCCCTGAACGATGCCGCCTTCGATTTGGCCGTGATCGACCGCCGTGTTCATCGAACGGCCGAAATCGTGGCAACATCTGACGAAATCCACCCGGTAGGTCCCGCGCAGGCAATCGACCGTTACCCCGATGACGGCCGTTCCGTAAACGTGGTAGGCGAACGGATGGCCCTTGGCGGTTGACCAGTCGAAATGAATTCCGGGTGTCGCGTAATGGGCGTGTTCGCTCAGATTGACGCGCCGGAGATGCGCCTCCATGACCAGCGTCGGCCAGTCGAGATCGGTTTTTTCGCCGTTTCGCCAAACGAATCCATCGGCCAGCGAGATGGCTTCGATGCTTTCGGCTTCGACCAGCTCTCCGGCGACTTCCTTCAAACGCTTTAGAATCGTTTCGCAGGCCAAAAGGGTCGCTTTGCCGTTGAGATCGGCGGCGGCCGAAGCGGCCGTCGGCGACGTGTTGGCGATCCGCAAAGTGTTGGTCGTGTGAACTTTGACGCTTCGCAAAGGAAGAGAGAAAACCCTCCCTGCGACCTGAGCGATCTTGGTGTTGACGCCCTGCCCCATCTCGACCGCGCCGGTCGAAACGGCCACCGAACCGTCGGTATAGACGTGGACCAAAGATCGCGCCTGATTCATCGGCGTTTTGGTGAACGAGATGCCGAAACAGACGGGCTGGACGGCGACGCCTTTTTTGCGGAATTTATTTTCCCGGTTGAATTCTTCGGCCTCTTTTTTGATCCGGGCGAAATCGAATTCAGCGTCCGCCTGCCCCCAGCTCGTGCCGGCCTCGCTTTCGGCCACCTGCCCGTAAGGAAATTCGTCGCCGGTTTGCAACAGGTTTTTTCTTTGGATCTCGTCTTTGGCGACGCCGAGACGTTCGGCCGCGTGGGCGATGGCCGATTCGATGACGAACATTCCCTGCGGCCCGCCGAAACCGCGAAAGGCCGTGTTCGGCGGCAGATTGGTCCGGCACGAATAAGCCGTCGCCGAAACGTTCGGAATGAAATAGGAGTTGGTGCAGTGAAAAAGCGTCCGCTCCAGAACCGGCAGAGAGAGATCGGCCGCCGCGCCGGCGTTCTGATAAAACGTCGCCTCGTAGGCGATGATCTTCAGATCCCTGTCCAGACCGATCCGGTAATCGGCCGAATACGGATGGCGCTTGCCGGTCATCCGCATATCCTCCATCCGGTGGAGTGCGTATTTGACCGGGCGTTTGGTCAGTTGCGCCCCGACCGCGCAAATGGCGGCCCAGGCGTTGGCCTGATCCTCCTTGCCGCCGAAACCGCCGCCGAGGCGCGTCACATCGACCTCGATCAGATGCATCGGCAAACCCGTTACGCGGGCGATACAGCGCTGAACGGCGGTCGGCCCCTGCGTCGATGAATAAACCTTGAGACCGCCCTGCTCGGCCGGAACCGAGTAAGCCCCCTGGGTTTCGATGTAAAGATGTTCCTGACCGCCCGAATCGGTCCGCCCTTCAAAAATATGCTCGCACTCTTTGAACGCCCGATCCGCGTCGCCGAGTTTGAACCTTTTTGGCGGCGCGATCAGTTCATCTTTGGCAAAAGCTTTGCGCGGGTCGGTGATGACCTCCAGAGGCTCGATCTCGGCCTTGATTTTTTTTGCCGCCGATCTGGCCTGCTCTTCGGTTTCGGCCAGCACGATGGCGATCGGCATCCCCTGAAAATGCACCTCACGGTCGGCCAGCAGCGGTTCGTCCGAAATGATCCCGCCGATCTCGTTTTCGCCGATCAGGTCTTTGGCCGTTATTATTTTATGAACTCCCGCGCATTTTTCGGCTTCCGCCAGATCGAGACCTTTCAGTTTCCCGTGCGCGACCGGCGAATCAAAGGCGCAGGCGAAGAGCGTTCCTTCGAGCAAAGGAAGATCGTCCAGATAAACCGATTCGCCCCGAACGTGCGATTTTGCGTCGATGTTTTTCATAAAAGTTTATTTTGCTCAAAGCGGCTGAGCCGCCTGAAACTTATCTTACAACCCGGGCTGAAAATCAAACAACTCGACGAAATGCGCCGTGAAAAGCTGGCGGGCCAGCAATCTTTTATATTCTTTCGATCCGCGAACGTCGGAGATCGGGCCGATCTCGGTCTGAAGGATCTCGTTGGCTTCGAGGATGGTTTCGGCGGAAATCTCTTTTCCCGCAAGGAACTCCGAGGTTTTCCGCAAGTAGAGCGGAACCGGCGCGACGCCGCCGATTGCCGCGTGAGCTTCGAGAATTTTCGGCCGGAGCGCGGGCGGAGCGCTTGCAGTGAGCGCCGAAGGCTGCGAAAAATCGTCCGCCGGTTCAAGCCTTAATGAAACCGCCGCGTTGACCGAAGCGATGTCGAGAAAGGTTCGCTTGCAGACCTTCTCAAAATTGAAATGCGTGAAACCCTTGCGGAAACGGATCCCGGTGATCAATTCGTCTTCGGATTTGGCCAGTTGCTTGTAACCGAGATAGAGATCTTTGAGGGGGATCGTGCGGTTTTTGGAAATCGGGTTTTTGTTTGTCTCAGACGACCCATCGGCTGTCGCCGGCGGTTCTGACAGGACGATCTCGGCGTCGAGGGCCAGAAACCAGACCGTCATATCGCCGATCGGCGAGGCGTTGACGAAATTTCCGGCCAATGTCGCCATGTTGCGGATCGGGGTCGATGAAACCAGTTTGAGATGTTTGAAGAGATCA
>JAWKHL010000005.1:0-422833 GCA_041394845.1 Pyrinomonadaceae bacterium
TCGCTCGAAAAGCCGTCAGAGGGTTCAGGACCTGATGGATGAATACGCCGGTCGGATCTCGGCCGATTTCCTCAGGATCATGCCGACCAAGGAAAGACACGACGATCATTATCAATGAGCCGGAAACATATTGCAGAAAAATTAAAATTTTTCGGGCAAGGTGAAATGAAAGCCAGAACGCCATCTGAAATAAAGGTCAGACGGCGTTCTTTTTTGGGAAAGAGGAAAAATCCGCAATCAAAACCGTTAAAAGGTTTTTGAATCTTTCCTTTTCGCCTTCCATCCTTTATCCTTACATCTTTTATGACTGTAAAGATGGAAAAAAGTTTACTTGAAAATCCGGCCGTTCTCGAACACGACCTGAACCGGTATTTTCCCGAACTGCTCAAATTCGAATCGATCGAAGAAGCCGAAGGATCGGCCGTTTATCAAAAGATTCGCGATAAGGTCGAGGAGATCCTGAACGCGGTCGTGATTGAAAATCTTGCGGTTCTGTCAGAACCGACCGCCGTGGCCGATGAGTCGTCTTCAAAGTCCCGGATCGGTTCGGTGGCCTGGAACATCGAACGCGGAAGGATTTTCGAGGGCATCCTCGACGCATTACAAAATCAACCTGAATTAAAGGATAAGGATCTCTATCTTTTGACCGAACTCGATTACGGAATGGCCCGCAGCGGGAACCGTTTCGTCGCCCGCGAGATCGCCCGTGAGTTGAAACTCAATTACGCCTTCGCGCCGGTCTATATCGCTTTGCAAAAAGGAAGCGGGGTCGAATCCGAGGTCGTTGGCGAGAATCGGCAGTCGATCCACGGGCTGGCTCTGTTCTCCAAGTATCCGATCAAAAACGCTCACACCGTCGCCCTGCCGAACGGCAAGGACAAGATGATCGGCAAGGAAAAAAGGCTCGGGTTTCTTCGCGCACTGATCGCCGACATCGAACATCCCAACGGCGTCTTTCGCGCCGTCACGGTTCATCTGGACGTTCATTGTTCGCGCAAACACCGCGAGTTGCAGGTCAAACTGATCCTCGATCATCTCGACACTTTGCCGGATTTGCCGACCGTCATCGGCGGCGATTTCAACACCACGACCTACAACGCGCAAAACGCCACGCGGGCCATCCTCGGTTTCTGGCACCGGGTGATGATGGGAGTCAACAACGTCGTCAAAAATCATTACCCGCATCCCGACCGGCGGTTTGAGAAGGGAATTTTCGACGAATTCCTACGCCACGGGTTCGAATACAAAAAATTCAACCAGGACGGCGTCGGCACGCTCCATTACGATATGGAGAACGTCGCCTACAACACCAATCTCGGCGACTGGGTTCCGAAATGGTGCTTCCCGTTTATTTTCTGGGCTTCGCGCAAAGTCGGGGGAAAATTCTCCCTCCGGCTCGACTGGTTCGCCGGCAAAGGGATCGATCTGGCGCCCGAAACGATGCCGCAGACGATCGGCGATTTGAAGAACGAAGAGGGAATTCCGCTGTCGGATCACGATGCGATAGCTTTGGACTTTATTATTTCAAAAGGATAAAATCATTTCGATTTTGGATTTCGGATTTCGGATTTTGGATTTAGTGATCAAAAGCCGAGGGTTGAAATCCAAAATCTAAAATCTAAAATAAAAAGGGTTGAAATGTCAGAAGTAAGTTTTTGTCAAACGATCAGTTACGAGGCCAAGGGCTTTGAATACGAAACGGTAAATCACGATAACGGCAACGCCACGATGATCAAATTCGCCATCGACGAATCGAGTTACTCTCCCGGCGATGTGATCGTCGTCCTCGACGGCGACGAGATAGTCTTTCACGGAATCATCGGCAAGATCGAAAACGGCGAGGCATACGCTTACGATCCGAAGGGATCGCTCCTGCCGGCAACGGTTCAGTGATTCGATTTTGGGTTTTGGATTGCCGATTTTGGATTGGTTTGTTTATCCTGTTTCGCTAAAAAATCAGAGCATTTTGATAAATGACAAATGTTCCCTGATAAATGAAAAAATCTGCTTGACTAATCCCGGTCGGATTCCTATCATCAAAAGGCCGACCTGTTACGGGGCAGTAGCTCAGTTGGCAGAGCGCAGCGTTCGCAATGCTGAGGTCAGGGGTTCGACTCCCCTCTGCTCCACTCTTTATTTTCAATAGTTTACAGCAATCTGCTTTTTATCCTTCTGGCTAATTGGTAGGATTTTGGCAGACCTTTTCTTTTCAAGTTCACAAACCGCCTCCCGTAAAATGCTTTTTCCACGTTTATAACGGTGAACGCTCCGCAGGTCGGTATGGCCGAGAAGTTTTGCCACTGTAGAATCGTTAAAATTCATTTCATCTAGTCTTGTGCCGAACGTTCGCCGCAATGTGCGGATAGTAATCGGTTCAATTCCGGCTCGGCTAGACGCTCCCAAACAAGCTTTCTTGACAGAAACACCCTGCTTGCCTGTTTTAGGGCTTGGAAAGAATAAATCTGATCCATTGTGTCGGCGTCGGCTCAATAGCTTGTAAACTGTATCATTCATCGGAATCTCAACTATTCTTTGGGTCTTACCTTGAGTTAGACGAATTTCCCGTCTTTTCCAATCAATGTGAAACTTAGATAGTCCCAAGGCATCGTTTTGTCTTAGTCCAGTGTTTAGCACAAGAAGACATATATCCCGTGCCCACTCTGAGCGAAACGATGAAAAGAACTCCTCCTCATCTTCGTAAGATAAAACTTGATTCTGGACATTATCGAATTGGGGTTTTTCCACCCGCGAACAGGGATTGAAGACTGCATAATCGTTTTTAACCGCTAAAGAAAAGACTTTAGATAAAACCGAAAGATCCCGAACGACTGTTGCTGGTTTGCGCGGACGATTATGGATTGTCGGCAGGTTTTTTCTAAAGTTCTTGAACTTTTCCACATCGGCAGCCTTAATCTCTCGCATCTTCATACCCTCAAAAAAAGGTATTGCCGATTTACAAATTTGCAAGTCGCGTTCGAAAGTTAATTTTGAGTGATTCTGTTCGGCAAATGGCAAAAAACATTCGACCAGAAAATCCTCAAAAAGAATATCCCTCTCGGAAGTGATTCCGTTTGATTCAAAGAACAATTGATGTTTCCACTTTGTTTCGAGTTTCTCGGCTTTCCTTTTAGTCATTCCTTCGGGCAACCGCTTTTTGTAAGTGTTGCCCTCGAACTCAAACTGGATAAAAAGCCGTTTGGTTATTTTGTCTGTGTAAATTGGCATAAAGTCTCCTTTTTGCCCAGACATAAGCCGTAAGAATATTTTAGCCTAGTCCAAGTAAATTTGCATATCTTTGTTTAGCTTTATTTGACTTTTTGGTTGTTTTGTTCAGCTTGGAAGTTCTCTTCAAGATGTTACGGGCTTTTCGATTTTGTTCATTTGCAATCATTTGTCGTAAAAAAGCCTCAACTTCAGAAATGTTGAAACGAAGTTGCCTTCCCAATCGAATATGAGGAATTTTGTATCTCTTTACATACTTTCGAAAAGTCTTTTCACAGCACTCAAAGTGCTTCGCTATTAGGTCTATTGTTACCCACTTTTTACAAGATTTTTGTAATTTTTTATCCATCCTTTTTATACCCACATTCAACGGATTACCAAACACCAGCGTCCGAGCAATCTCTTATGCAACGGTAATAACTGTCCTTGGAAAAACCCAACGCTTCATCTTTGTAAAAATAAAGACCTCGTTCATTTACAAATCGAAGAAAGCCCAAAAGTTTCATAGCCTTTAAAGGTTTGAACTTTCTTAATAAAATGTTCAACGTTGAATCCTTGGTAGGGCAAACAGCGTCATTAAAATTAAGTTTTTTTAGAATTCGAGAAATTGATTGTTTGGCCACTTTTTCCTTCAATATAGAGTTTGCAGAACTATCTTCTAAGCTATATTCCTTCACAAACGAGTCAATTGATCTTTTGTGACGAAAGCAATTTTCAATGCGCAAAACTCCTCTTGCAAATTGAATAGCTTCCTCATTGGAAGATTTACGACTCAATACCTCTGGCAATTTCGGATAGATTCTAATTTGCCTAGTCCTTCTTTTCCCCTTTGAATTGAAGTAAAGGGTTAACTCCTCAATAAAACACTTCCAGAATCGGTTTAAACGTCGTTTAGACAGGTGTTTTACAGTTCTATGGACGGTGGTTTCTTTGCCTAACGGAACATCGTAAACAAAATCAACCGCTGAAACTGTTGCGCTTTGAGGGTCGAAGGAATTTCCGCTTTTTGATTCAACAAATTTACCCAATAGATCTAATCCGTTGAGAACTTCAGACTGGTTGGGTAATCGAGAATTATGACCGAACAAAAGGTTTGGAATTGACACCCTTGCGTATAAATGCCACAAACCATTTGGGGTAAAAATCATCGTTAGATGCGGTAGTTTCTCAGGTTTTTGGGGGTTTAAGACCCAGCGAGGGTTTCCATACCTATTAATATGTTGCCAGTCATTTTGAAAATCATTACATTTCAGACTCCGGTAACAATGTTTTAATTCAACGGTGTCAATCATTTTATTTTGGTTTGTTGTTCCCCCAGACCGGAACCGCCTTTTTCAATAAACTCTAATATTTGATCCCGGTTAAATCTGTATTGCCTGATTCCTAATCGAATGAAGGGAATTTGATTTTCCCTTACTAATTCCCAAACTCTTGTCTTCTTTATATTTAGCCATTCAGCGACTTGTTCTGCTGTTAGTAGTGTTTCTTTCATAATAAAACTCCTAAAATAAATTAAGTCATCGCAACGAATCACGATGACTTAAACTTAACAAAGGATATTTTCGATTTTCAGAAGTTTTTTGAAAATCTAAGAAATAAATTCATTCTTCCTGCCAGCCGTAAGGAGATTCATTTAACAAACGCTTACCCTCCTTAATGTAACGATCTAAAGTAGAGACACTGTAAGCCTTAATCTGCCCGTTCGCCTTGTTCATTCTACCCGGCGAAATGTTAGCGATTTTTAAAGCGTGGCGATAACGAAACATCCTTGGTTGTTGGTGAGGTTTATTTCCCCCTGGTTTCTGCCAAGTTGCAATTGCCTCGTTAAGTAAATCTGTTGGAATTTTCTCAAAGTCCGGGACGACTTGAGATAAATTTGCTAAAGGATCGTAGGTGTTTTTAGTTAAAGCAGAAACATACTTCCAAAAGTCTCTGGGTATAATGAACCCCAAAATTTAGACAGGTAGCTAAGGTGGAAAAAGTGTTAAAATTGCCCCTGAAATTAACACTATGACAACCACCAAAAAACGTAAAACTTATAGTGCCGAATTCAAAGCCAAAGTTGCTTTGGAAGCTGTCCGGGGCAAATTGACGATCAACCAGATCGCCCGGCAATTCGCCGTTCATCCGAATCAGATCTCCAAGTGGAAAAAGCATTTTCTGGAGTCTCTGCCGCTGATTTTTGATAACTCAAAGTCGCCGCCAAATGCCGACAATGAGGAATTGATCAATCAACTCTATCAACAGATCGGGCAGATGAAAGTCGAGCTTGACTGGCTGAAAAAAAAATCTTCCTTTTTCAGCTAGAGTTCGCCGGGAATTGGTCGAGCCTGAGAACAAACAGATTTCGATCTCGCGGCAATGCCAGCTGTTAGGCCTGAATCGGTCAACGCTTTATTATCACCGGCAGGCTGAAAATGAAGAAGATGCCCGGCTGATGCGCCTTCTGGATGAGCAATACACCCGGACACCGTTTTACGGTTATCGGCGAATGACGGTTTATCTGCAAAATCTCGGCTTGAGGGTCAATCACAAACGGGTTCGGCGGTTGATGAGAAAACTCGGACTGGAAGCGATCTATCCGAAACCGAACTTGTCAAAGCCCTGTAAGGAACATCTGGTTTATCCGTATCTATTGAAGGATAAGGAGATTGATCAGGCAGATCAGGTTTGGGCAACCGACATAACCTACATCAGACTGGAAAGCGGATTTATTTATTTGCTGGCCATCCTGGATTGGCATTCGCGGTTCGTGATCGAGTTTGAAGTTTCCAATTCGCTGGAATCGAGCGTTTATATCGAGGCTTTGAAACGAGCATTGAAAAAAGGAAAGCCGGAGATCTTCAACTCGGATCAGGGGAGTCAGTTCACCTCGGTGGAATGGTTAAAAGTTTTGCACGAGAACGGGATCCAGATCAGTATGGACGGCCGGGGCCGGTGTTTTGACAACATATTTGTCGAACGGTTATGGCGCTCGGTCAAACAGGAAGAAGTTTATTTGAATGACTACGCAGATGTTTGGGAAGCCGAAACAGGTTTGGAAAAATACTTTTCATTTTACAATTATCGGCGGCCGCATCAATCGTTAAAATATCAGACACCGTTTGAGGGCTATCAAAAAGGTCGGCAAACGGAACAAGAAAAAGGAGCCAAATCGGGCAGTTTTTGACAGAGGAAAATCCACCTTAAAAAAGTGAGTTTGCTGTCTAGACAATGGGGTTCACTTTAGGGTTCAGCGTTAATGATTGTATTTTTTATTTCCTCATTGGCAAGATAAAAACGTATGTAATCGCCTACACTCCACCCATCGGCCCTTCTTCTTCCACCTTGTTGAAGCAATGAGTCTTCAATTAGTATTTCATCAAACAGTCTTTTGGCGCTTTGCTTTATATCAGCTTTAAGCAATTCACGAAAAATCGCCTTCTGCTGACTTGTCAATTCATCAGTTGATTCATATTTTTCAAATTCTCTTAGGGTTTGGGACTGTTTAGTTAGGCGGGCGAGTTCGATTATTGTCCTAGGCAAATCTAATAATGCAAAGCGGAGTTTCTTGATTTTACGGTGTTCGATGAAATTGTCAGCAGACAATTTTTTTTCAAGTTTTTCTATAAGATCACTTACCGAATTATTTGGCTCAACCCATCCGTCAATTTGTGTAAGGCGGATGATGGCTTCATCATCCAGTGTAGAGCTGTAATTTATTTGAAAAATGCCTTGTGTTGTAACAACCTTATAATTAAATTCTTCTTGAGTTAAGTGCATACCCATTTTCTACGTTCTTGTAAAATATCCAGTGTGACACTGGCAACTATCCTAGGGCTTATTCAAAGTAGCCGAATGACGTTCGGAAAAAGTAATCAGTGGTCAGTGGTCAGTGGCCAGTTGTTTTTTCTGACCACTGATCACCGGCCACTGACCACTAAACGCCCGGGGTAACTATCCATTGTTCGGTTTTCCTTTTACTTTGAATAAGCCCTAGCAACTATCCGCAACTATCCGTATCACACTGGAAAACTAAAACTAATTAAGTATAATTATTAGATCCAAAAATAAGAAATTGATATAAGAAATGCGTTAGATGGAAACAATGAAAAATTTAAGAGTCGGCATCTTCAATTTACTTGGAGGGCTACTGTCTGTCCTGATTTTACTGTTTTTGGGTGGGTTCGGAATTGGAACCTCCAAACTTCCTCCCGATAATGCTGTCATTCTTTTTAATGATGAAGCGAAAACCTACTCGATTCCCCCTTGTGTTGAGAAAGGATTGCCATACCGAGAAGGAACCCGTAAAGAGTTAAATGATAAAGATTACAGAAAAGTAGGTTGTAAAAACGATGACTTTAGTATGTTGCAGGAAGGTCGTAGTTTATCTGGAAAACTGTTGGAGCGAATTGGATTTCTTCCTCCTCTACCGAGTCGTTGGAACGAAGATGGTAGTTGGAACTGGTGAACTTTAATAGCATTCAGTGTGACACTGGCAATAATCCATAATGAGTAGGAGTCTCTTACCTTTCGCCCCCAGTTTCCCCCCAATCCCCCATCAAATTATTAGAAATCCATCATCAGAATTTTGGCTATACGATAAGGGAAGATTATATGTTTGTATAATTTATAAGCGGTCAAGGGTGTGCAAATTGGTCAAAAGAGGTTGATTGTTAAAACGGTCGTTTTATTATGTTATTTTATTCTTTTGTCTATTTAGTAAATAACATAATAAACAAAAGTAATTTACTTTTGTTGTATTTTTTTCAACTCATTATCGCTTTGTTATTCAAGAAGTTTTGCTAGAGCAAAAAATTATCCATCCCAAATTCTTGGTCGTAGTGATACTTCGTCCTTTAGACTACGCGTAAAATTAAATAAAAGTAATTTGTAAAGCAGTGTCAAAATATTGAACTTACCCTAATTCCGAAATTGAGAAATAGCATAATGCCTAAGATTATGAGATAAGCACGGGATTTCTTCTTAAAGACCAAAGCCAGTAAAACAGGTAGTATGTTCAGTCCTACTAAAGACCCGATAGCACCACCTACATTACCAGCCGTTATATTCACGGGCTCACCGGATCTGGATGCAGACATCATAGCGACTATGAACAAGTATAGTAAGGTTATACCTATACCGTATGGGATTGTTTGCCAGAGTTTAGAAAGCTCCTGTTGAATCCGGCGATCCTCTTCTCTTTGGTGTTCCTCTTCTTCAATTTCTCGCTCATTCAAATTGTCTATTTGCTGTTCCATAATCTTTGTCAAAACCTGAAAACGTAATACACTATTCGTGTAACGGATGTAATGGAAAATGATTTGGTCAAAGTTGGTAATCTGAAATGACCATCTAAGGTTATAAAGGTTTAGGGGCAAGTATAAGCACTTTTGGTGTAGATTGAAAGAGGCTTTTAGTGGTAAGCTTAATCCAAACTTATTTTTGGTTGCTAATTTTTTTGTTATTTTCATCAGTGTCACACTGGCGGTGTTTTAAAGCCCTTGGTAGGATTTTGGTAGAGAATTTTTACATTTGCTTTCCTTTTTGTTCCCAAATGTTCCGGCTTATGCTGGGCTAAATTGTTATAGTTATTGGTTTTAGTGGGGTTCAGCAATGACGGGTTTTGCGTTCGCAATGCTGAGGTCAGGGGTTCGACTCCCCTCTGCTCCATTCCGTTCCTCTTAGATGGTTTTCAAATAACCCAATAAACTCCGACATTATGGGCTTTTCGGACTGTTTTGACAAATGATCTATATGTCGTTTTGTGTCTTTTCCCTCATATAAAGTGGTCAAAAAGTGGTCAACTTCAGGACCGGCATAATTCCTTTATCTCTCTAATAAAGAAAAGGGGCAAAAAGTCTGGTTTTCACACCCACGGAATTTTTAGAAGCGTTTGGCTTATCCCTAAACAAATAACAGATATTTCGCCAGCGAACCGATTCGGGCGCGGGTTTCAGAATTCATCCGGGATTGAAAGTCAGTCGCGGCTTGTGACACTCGCGGGATAAATGCGCCCTGAATTGAACGGCGGGGTCTATCGGTCATATTGGCTGAGTGTCCGTGCCAAACTGAACCGTTGAAAATAATCATCGAACCTGCCTGCCCGGTCGCCATTTGAGATTGACTTTCATAATTTGCCAGAGCGTCGTTCGTCAATTTTGTCGGAACCTGTAACCACTTATGAGAACCGGGAACAAATCTGGTCGCTCCGTTTTCATTGCAAAATTCATCAACCATCAAAATAAAACCGACCAGTGGAAATCTTTCTTCGTCAGGTTTGAAATCGATATGAAGTTCCTGTGCCTGAGAGTTTGGATGGAGGGTTCTGGCATGCATCGAGCTAAGTTTGAATGGCTGACGGATCAGCCGAAAACTTGCTTCAAGTAAAGGCGGGTAAAGATATAGCGAGTCAAATACGCCTTCTCCGCGATTTACAAAGTCGTTGACTCTGGTACTGAAACTACCTCTTCTTTTATCGTCGGACGACGCAAAGCAAACGGCGGCATCGTAAGCCGCCCCAACCAGCGCCAAATCTTCAGATTTAACCGCGCCGGGAATAACAATAAAGCCTACTTCCTTGAGGTCCTGAACAGCCTGTGCCGAAAGTTCGGAGATTTTGCTGATGACGTTAAACCGGTTATTCATACAACAGTGATGCGCAAAAATTACGGAACGGATTTTTATGAGCGACACTCATCATAAAACATTTTTGGTCTGATTTTCATCTCTCCGATTTATGCTTTGAATTAGATCAGATAATTTGTAACCATCCCATAAAATAGAACCGGGCGGGCATTACGGTTTTCGGTCACAACGGATTTTTAGAGGAGGACCGAAAACATGACCAAAGGCAAGTTTAGCTAACACCGGATTATCAAAGATAAAGAAATAATCAAAGATTAAAGAAATGATCGCTTGACGTGAGCGGGACTTGATCGGTACAAATTCAAGAAGGACCGCCGGTTTATCAAAAATTGGTGGAGGGAGGTTCCCGCTTCATATCATCAAATTTCATAATACTTGTTGTCAAAAACTCGCCGAGCTGACTCTGCCGCGTCTTCACCGATGCTTCTGTAAAAAAAATTAAGCTGAAAATGAACTTCCGCATCCGCATCCGCCGGTCGCATTCGGATTTTCAAAAGTAAAACCGGAACCCATCATATTTGAAGTATAGTCAATGGTTACGCCGCTTAAATATTGTGCGCTGAACATATCAATAAAAAGACGCACGCCGTGTTTCTCCAGTATAAAATCGCCCTGACGCGATTCTTCCTCAATATTCAAGCTATATTGAAAACCCGAACATCCGCCCGGAACTACCCGAACACGAAGACCGGATGTTTCCGGCAGGTCTTCTTCATTTGCCATAAATTTTTTAATTTCTTCTGCGGCATTCTCCGTTATATCAATTTCAACTGTCGGTGTCGCAACTGCTGTCATAATTTTCTATATAATCTCCTTGTTAAAAATCTGAAACAAGTTTATAACAATCTTTACTGTTCCAGCACGCTAGTAAAAGCTATGCGCTTTCAGCGCAAGAATTTATTATGCTTTCTTTTCTTAGTCTGAAAAGAACAATCAAGCGAATTTCATTCGCGTCCCGATTTCAAACCTCTGCACTTGCAGTGCAGAGTGGTTTAGTTTAATTTCAAGTTAAATACATTGATATGCACGGCTCTGCCCGAATCAATTTTGGCTATCAGAATATCCTGTAAGTCGTTGTTATTGTCAGCAACCTGATGAAAAAAAACTCTGTTCAAATTTGAGCAGAGTTTTTTTTTCATCAGGTTGCTTTGTTAAAGATTACGGAACAAAAGCGGCAGGGACGGGTTGGTCTCCTGCGACTCCGAAGGGGATGGCTTCAAAACCTGATGTGCTTTGCAACAGATACCAGAAACTGTTCGAGGGTCGGTACACCGAGGCATCTGCCTTGCCATCGCCATCGTAATCTCCCACCACCGGAATGTCTGTCGCCACTCCGAATGGAAAACCGTAATAGGTTTCATTCTCACTCCTCAAGATAAACCATTCACTCGTCGAAGGTCTCCAGAAAGCGATGTCGGCTTTGCCGTCTCCGGTGAAATCTGCTGAAACCGGTTTATCCTCCGCTGAGCCGAACTGAAAGCCTCGGACTTCGCCCGTTGAACTCTTCTGATAAAACCATTGTCCGAGTGATGGACGATAGACAGCCAGATCAGCCTTGCCATCACCATCATAATCCTCGATGACCGGAATATCTCCCGAGACTCCGAACCGTTCGATGGTTACACCGCCATCAGACGAACGAAAGATAAACCAATTACCTGTGGAAGGACGAAAGACAGCCGGATCGGCTTTGCCATCGCCATCATAATCGGCAGGCACGGGAATATCGGTCGGAGAACCGAAGGGAAAGGCATAGAAGGAAGAATCCTCACTTCTCAAGATATACCAATTATTATCACCCGGAGCAGCGGAAGAACGATAGAAAGCAATGTCGGTTTTGCCATCGCCTGTAAAGTCAGCCGGAGCGAGAGTATCGGAGTCAACCCCGAACTCGAAAGCCCGATTCCCGCCATCGGAACTACGAAGAAACCACCACTGACCAACCGAGGGACGAAAGATCGAAACATCGGTTTTTGCGTCGCCGTCGAAGTCAAAAGGACTATGGGCGAGGGTGTCATTTGTTAAACGCCGTTCGTAAGCACCGATGTCGGAGCGTGCGCCGCCCGTGCCGTCGCCGTCTTGCGGGCGGCTGATGCCGCGTTGGTCGGTTGCCGGAAAATTCGTCGGGTCGCCTGCGTCAATCGCTGGAGAACCGTCTAAAAGCGCGTGTGTGCGCGTCGGTCCGCCGTTAAAGCTCAATGGTCCGATCAGCGGATCGCCGCCGATTAAATTTAAACTTCCCGTAGTAGAATTTGCGGGGAGGATATTATCAATTGTATTAAGGGCGACAATCGTGTTGTGAAGACGTGGCGGCACATCGTCGGGTATATTATTGGTATTAACGATATAAATGCCGCCGCCGCCGCCTGCTTGATTATTAACAATCGTCGAACTTTCGATGACGATCTCACTATTGCCGCCGCCCGGAAAGGTATCATAAAGTCCGCCGCCCAACACAGCAGTATTTCCGGTAACTGTGCTGTTGGTCATTGTTACTCTCCCCAGTGCATAAATACCGCCGCCAAGTCCGGCACCGCCGGTTGCGTTGCTGACTGCTCGGTTGCCGCTGATAGTTGTGCCTGTGATATTCGTCGTATAAAGCGAAAAAATTCCGCCGCCGCCGCTGGAAGTATTGCCGTCCGCGTCAAAATTGGCGACGTTATTCGAAACGGTCGAGTTGGTGATGGAGAAAGTCGTGGCGGAGATTGGACCACCAAAATAAATTCCGCCGCCGGAAACGGCAGCCATATTGCCGCTGATATTCGAGTCGTTGATGGTCAAATCTCCGTTGCCGGTCGTGCTGATGCCGCCGCCTGCACCTTGGAGAGTTTGCCCGTTCGGACCGGTTGCCGCATTATTGGTAACGGTTGAACCGTTCACGGTTAATGTTCCGCGATTTGAGATCGCGCCGCCGGGAGAAACCGAACTGTTGTTCGTGAAAATCGAAATCGTGATCGTCATCGTGCCGGAGCGATTGCTGATCGCGCCGCCGCCGCCGCTACTTCCGGTTTCGCGGTTATTATCGAACGTCGAGTTGGAAATCGTCGCCGTCGTTCCAGTTACACTACTAAAGCTGTAAATCGCGCCGCCGCCCAAGCCGGTCGCACTGGTGCTGTTGACGGCGTTGTTGGTAAAAACGCAGCCACTCACGCTGATTACACCTTCGTTGCCGATAGCTCCGCCATAAGCAGCCGTGTGATTTCTGAATGTCGAGTTGGAAACGGTTGCCGAACCAGTGCCGGTAACTGAAATCGCGCCGCCGCTGAAGCTGGTCGAATTTCCGTCAAAAGTCGAATTGGAAACGGTCAAAGTTCCTTGAGTGCTAATCGCGCCGCCACCGTTGTTGCCGATGTTTGAAGTAAAATTCATATTGGTGACGCTCAAAGTGCCGCGATTATCAATCGTGCCGCCGGAAGCACTCGGAGGTCTACCGAGCGTCAGAGTCATTCCGCTGACCGAAGCCGTGTCGCCCGTGTTGACGAAAAAAATCCGCACGGCGTTGTTGCCGCTGACGGTCAAAAGATTCGCGCCGGGTCCGGTGATCGTCAAAGAATCGCCCGCCGCCGGATCAATCGTAATCTGCGATGCGAGCGTGATCGTTCGCGCCGTATTAAATGAAGCATCGAACACAATCGTGTCCGACCCAGCCGCCGAGTTTGAGTCTAAAACCGCTTGTCGAAGACTTCCTGCGCCGCTGTCGGTAGTATTGGTCACGGTAAATGTCGCCGCCGAAATATCTATTGCCAAAACGACCAATCCGAAGATAGCCGCAAGAAAAAGTTTTTCGATAAATTTTGTTGATAGTTTCATAGTTTTCTCTCCCAAAAATAATTTGTAAATTTGCCTTTTGAATGAATATGTAAAAAAAGCAAGAGAAATACGCCAAAAATTTTTATTGTTTTTTTTGAGATTTTTTTTTCGGAGTGAAAAAGTTAGGGTTTTCAGCTTATATAAGCTAAAATATCGGTAAAAATCTTATAAAGTTTATGTATCATAAAAATGCTTCGGAGATCACACAAATCTTGAATGATTGGAATAATGGCGAAGAGGATGCCAAGGAGCGTTTAGTTCCGTTTGTTTATGAGGAATTGAAGCGGCAGGCGCGGATTTTGATGTCGCGTGAACGCTCGAATCATACTTTGCAGCCGACCGCACTCGTCCACGAAGCCTTTATCAAACTCAGCGAGCAATCGGGCATCGAATGGCAAAACCGCAGTCATTTTTACGGCATCGCCTCGCGCTTGATGCGCCAGATTCTCGTCCAACACGCCCGTTACCACGCCGCCGAAAAACGCGGGAATAAACCCATTCATTTTTCCGTTGACGATCTGCAAATTCCGATTGAAGGACGCGCAAGTTCGATTTTGCAATTAGACGAAGCATTGGAAAGACTTGCCAAACTTGACGAAAAGCAAGCAAAAATTGTCGAAATGCGATTTTTTGGCGGTTTAACTAACAAAGAAATCGCCGAAGCACTCGAAATTTCCGAAAGAACCGTTGTCCGCATCTGGCAAGCCGTTCGTCTTTGGTTATTCAGGGAACTCAATCCAAACTAATTTTCGGAAATTTTTTGTCATATATGTTTTCGGAATTGCACATATAAAAATGAGGCATTATGAAAGCAGAAAGACGCGAAAATGTGATAGACATTTTGGCTGATGTTTTGGAATTAGAATTTTCCGAAAGAAAAGCGTATTTGGAAGGCTTAAATTTGAGTTCCGAAACACTTGCCGAAGTTAAATCTTTGCTTGAATTAGAAGAAGCATCAAACAATTTTATGTCTGTTGTGGCAGGCGAAGTTTCGAGCGGTTTTTACTCTGATGAAATGGATGAAAATTCGCTCATCGGGCAGAAGATCGGGAATTTTACGATTATCGGCGAACTCGGTTACGGCGGAATGGGCGCAGTTTATCTCGCCGAAAGAACCGACGGGGAATTCGATCAAAAAGTCGCTTTAAAACTACTCAAACGTGAAATGAACACGGCGGCACTTCGCCGAAGATTTTTGCACGAAAGAAAAATTCTCGCCTCGCTCGAACATCCGAACATTGCGCGACTGCTCGATGCCGGAACGACCGACGATAAAATTCCGTTTTTGGCAATGGAATACGTCGAAGGCTTGCCGATCAACGATTTTTGCGAGAAAAACAAACTCGATTTAAATGAAAGACTCAATCTTTTCCGAAAAGTTTGCGCGGCAGTTGATTTTGCCCATCGAAATTTGATCGTTCACCGCGATTTGAAACCGTCGAATATTCTCGTTAATGAAGACGGCGAGCCGAAATTGCTCGATTTCGGGATTTCAAAAATCTTGAGCGAAGAATTTGAACAATCAGATTCGGCGACAATTACAAAACTCGGCGTGATGACTCCGAGTTACGCTTCGCCCGAACAACTACAACACAAAAGCGTAACGACGGCGACCGATATTTACAGCTTGGGCATCATTTTATACGAACTTTTAAGCGGACATCGCCCGTTTGAAGCGGTTGAAAATGACCTAAAAGAAATTTACAAAGCCGTTCTCGAAACCGAACCTCCGCCGCCGTCCGCGTTGGTCGAAACAGTCAAAAAAGAATTTAAAGAACAAACTTCGGCGGAAACAATGATAATTCCTGCTGAAAATGAAAAATCGGCAAATCTGGAAACGGATATCAACAAAATTCGTCTGACAATTTCAAATCCAGTTAAATTAAGTTCGCAAAGTTTGCGCGGCGATTTAGATAATATCGTCCTGAAATCACTTCGCAAAGAACCCGAAAGACGTTATTTATCAGCCGAAAATTTTGCCGAAGACATTCATCGCCATCAGCGCGGTTTGCCCGTAACAGCGCGTCCGAATACGTTTTCATATCGCGCCGAAAAATTTTTCAAACGCAATAAAGCAAGTGTTATTGCGGGAGTTTTGATGGTTTTGGCAATTATTGCCGGAATTGCCGCAACGCTTTGGCAAGCACGAATCGCACAAGCCGAAAAAGCCAAAGCCGAAAAGCGTTTCGGCGATGTGCGAAAACTCGCAAATTCTTATCTTTTCGATATTTATCCCGAAATCGAAGACCTCGAAGGCTCGCTCAAAGCGCGTGGAACAATTATCAAAACCGCGCTCGAATATCTCGACAGTCTTTCGCAGGAAGCCGAAGGCGACACGGATTTACAACTCGAACTTGCGACGGCTTACGAAAAGATCGGCGAAGTTCAAGGCGCGGTCAATATAATGAATCTCGGCGACATCAAAGCCGGAATGGAAAGCTACAAAAAAGCACAAAAACTGCGTGAGGATATATTTAAAACGAATCCGCAAGACGCGAAAAATAAAGAGGCTTTATCGAGAAATTATCAGGTTACGGCGCAAACTTTAATGTGGAATATTGATACGGCTTTAGCGTCGGAATTTTTTGAAAAAGCCATCAACATCCGCCGCGAACTGGTTGCAGAAAATCCCGCGTCGCCCGATCTGCAAAATCGTCTGGCAGTTTTAATGACCGATTACGCGGGAGTTGCGATCAATAACGCTGAAAACGAAAAGGCGCAAAAACTTCTCGACGAAGCCATCGTAATTCTCAAAGAAACACTTCAAAAAAATCCCAAACATCTCAATACGCGAAAGGCTTATCCGCGTGCATTACGGGCTTATGCGCAACTTAGAAAAAATCTCGGTGATTATGAAGGTGCAATAAAAAATATCGAAGAATCTGTTGCTTTAACAAACCAATTAATCAAGGAAAAGCCTGAAGATTACGTTTTGAGACGAACATCTTGGCTCAATGATTTTCTGACGTGCGAAATTTTCGTTGACAAAAGAGACGGACAAAAAATCATTGAAGCCTGCACAAAAACGCTTGATTTCAATGTCAAAGCATTGGAAAAAGAACCCGACGAGTCTTTCGCGCTTTACGATCTGGCGATCAGCAATTACGACGTCGCTCAAGGCTACAGACTTTTAAATCAACCGCAACGCGCCATTGAATTTGCCGAAAAAGCATTAGAACCGCTTGCCAAACTCGATAAAGCTTCGCCGAATATCAACGATTATATGCGTTCGGTTGCCGTTGTTGAGAATGAAATCGGTGATTCGTTATTGATGCTCGGAAAAACTGATGAAGCGTTAAAACATTTAGAAAACGCGCGGGGAAAATTGGAAAAAGTCGTCGAAACCGACAAAACCGTTACATCTTACAAAGCAGAATTAGCCAAAGTTTATCGTTCGACCGCCAATGCTTTTTTCAAGAAAGGCGAAAAATCAAAAGCCATCGAATTTGTCGAAAAAGCGATTACGATAATTCAGAAACTCAATGAAACAAATAATTTAAAGGCATCAGACAAAAATCTTTTGAGCGAATTAACGAACGAAAAAGCCGAATATATCAAATGATTTTTACCGAAATTGATGTATGATTGCCGATATGCAAGCGGAAAATTGGAAAATTGCCAGCGAAGTTTTGCAGGAAGTTTTGGAACTTCCTGCTTCCGAACGGAACAATTTTCTTGAAAAAGCGAATTTGTCTGCGGAAGTAAAAGCCGAAGTCGAATCGCTTTTGGCTTTAGAAGAAAGTGCCGGAGAATTTATGTCGGTTTCAGCGGGCGGTTTGACGGGCGAAATGGTTTTTGAAAAGGAAAGTTCTGAAAATCTGCTCGTCGGGCAAAGAGTCGGGATTTACGAGATCGAAAAAGAACTCGGTTTGGGTGGAATGGGTGCGGTTTATCTGGCAGATCGCGCCGATGGGAAATTCAAGCAAAAAGTCGCGTTAAAAATGCTCAAACGCGAGTTTAACGTCAAAAAAATCCGCCGAAACTTTGAACGCGAAAGAGAAATTCTTTCAAAGCTCGAGCATCCTAATATTGCACGCCTTCTTGATGCCGGAACAACCGAAGACGGAATTCCGTTTTTGGCAGTCGAATATGTCGAAGGCGTTTCGATTGATAAATTCTGCACGGAAAATTCGCTCGAACTCAATGCAAGACTCAAACTTTTCAATAAAGTTTGTGAAGCGGTTTCGTTTGCCCATCGAAATTTGATCATTCACCGCGATTTAAAGCCTTCAAACATCATTGTCAATAACAAAGGTGAGCCGAAATTGCTCGATTTCGGGATTTCAAAATTGCTTGATGAAACTCACGGGAATACGGTTACGATGTTCGGCGCAATGACACCGGAATACGCTTCGCCCGAACAAATCAAAGGCGAAACAGTTACGACAGCGACCGATATTTACAGTTTGGGCGTAGTTTTATACAAAATGCTGACGGGAAATCTACCGTATGATTTTAGAGGAAAAACAAACGGCAATATTTTAAAGACAATCACCGAAAATGAACCTGTCAAACCTTCGGCAATTCAAATTTCCAATTCTGATAATCCACAAGTCAAAATCCAAAATCTACAATTAAAAGGCGATCTAGATAATATTTTACTTAAATCATTATCGAAAGAACCTGAACGCCGTTATCAAACGGTGCAAGAATTTTCCGCCGATATTTGGCGATTTATTGACGGTTTACCGATTACGGCTCGTCCGGCAACATTTACGTATCGAACAAACAAATTTATCAAACGCAATAAAATTTCGGTGATTGCAGGTGTGCTAATATTTCTGAGTTTAGTAACGGGAATTTGGGCGGCGATGCGTCAAACAAAAATTGCTAATGAACAAGCGAGAATTGCTTCCGAATCGCAAAATCTTGCCCAAAAAGAAACAGCAAAAGCGAAAGTCGAGCAAGAAAAATCCGAAAAAGTTACGAAATTTATGTCGAAAATTATCGGTTATGCCAATCCCAATTGGTATGCCGAAGGTGCAAAATTCGGCAAAGATGCTCGTGTAATTGATGCGATAGTTGAAATGGGCGACAAAATTGATGTCGAATTTGCCGATGAACCCGATGTTGCCGCCGAACTTCATCATCGTTTTTTGGACGGAGTTTTGCCGAACGCCGGAAGTCTCGGAGCAGAAGAACATAAAAAAAGAAAACTTTTTCACGCTTACAGGGCTTTGGAACTCAGAAAACAATTTTACGGCGAAAAGCACGAACTCGTCGCCAAAGATATGGTTTATCTTTATTGGGCAAGAGGCTCCGATGATCCGAATCGGGCGAGCTATCTGATGTCAGCAATAACAATGATGCGGGAAACGAATCCGAATAATCTGAATCTGCCGTATATGTTGGAAGATTATACGTCAAGATTGATTTTTCCCGAACACGAATCGGTTCACGAACTATTTCTAAAAGCCGTCGTGTCTGCGACAAATGAAAACCGTTACGAAATCGCCGAAAAAATGCTCCGCGAATCGTTGCCCGTTTTTCGTCTTCATTACAAACCGGATAATAGTGCAATTTACTCAACCGAATGCAAACTTGCATATACCTTAGCGAAGCAGGAAAATCGGAAAGACTTCGATGAACATTACTCGATCTGCAAACGATGGTTTCTGAATTCGACTGATCCCAACATAAAAAAAATCAAGAAATATTCTGTTGATCTTATCGAAAAAGCTTTGTCAGAAAAGCAAAAAAATTAATTAAAAAAATATTTTGATTTATGGTTTTTGCAAACTTCCGCCCGAAACAGCCACAAAAATTCCCGTTGATTGAAAACGGCTGTCGAGATTGCGGTTTGAACCGAAAATTATCGCATTTCCGTTTCTCGACATTTCGGGTTGACCGACGGACGATTCAACATCACTTGAAACTTTGATGAGTTGATTTGTTTGGATATTTTTCATCAAAATGTTTCCGCCCAAGTTTTTGGCTTTCGTGCTGAAAACGATCAGATTTCCGTCATAGGAAATAGCGATTTTTTCGCCTTGTCCGAATGGCGAATCGCCGTCGCCTTGCGTGTTATTTTCGCCGACGCTTGCCCGAATTAATCTGCCGGAATCAACTTCGACGACGAAAACGTCTTGTAATTTGTTAGAGTCGTCTGCGACCATATTTGTCGCCGTCGTCGCAAATGCGACGTATTTACCATTACCGGAAATCGAAGGAGCGACGACGCGGCTCGAACTTTCTTCGCCCTGATCTTTATTGCCGCCGCTTGCAGTTTTGCTGACCCTTTTTAATTTCGGGTTTCCGTTTTCCCAAACGTATATGTCCCACAAATCGTTTTGATCTTCTTTGGTCAGAGGGAAATAATTATAAAACGCAATGCGTGAGCCGTCTTCGGAGATCGAAGGACGCGAACCGCCGCCGCCTTTGCCGTCTTTTTCATTTTTGCTGATCAGCGTGACCGAACCGCTTCGCATATCTCTCAAAAAAACATTGACGGTCGAAGTTCCGTCAACACCGGGAGTCAAATTACTTGCCGAAGACGAAAACGCGATCAGATTTCCGTCCGCCGAAATGGTCGGATCGAAACATTCGCTGTTTGCTTCCGTTCCGCGATTTTCGCTGACGGCGGAAACCCTGTTCGTGTCGGCGTTCCAGACAAAAACATCTCTCACCCCGTTCGAGTCAATGGGAACGAGATTTGTCGCGTAAGATTCAAAAGCAACCGATTTTCCATCCGCCGAGATTGCGGGATTAAAACTGTTTTGATTGCCTTCAACGCCATTCATTCCCTGACTGACAAGTTTTGTTTCGCCTGTTTTTCGATCACGCCAAACAACTTGACGAAACTTTCCGCTTCCGACCAAATCTTTCGTGTATGTAACATACGCAATATAACGCCCTTCGTCCGCACCTGTGCCGCCGATGACGGGCGTAAATGTTTCCCAAAAAGTGCCGACAATTTTATCGTCCGAACTGCGGGTGACGAGATCGAATGTCGGAAAACTTGTCGGCGGAGGCGTTTGGTTTCCGCCAACTTTGCCGCCATCATTTCCGGTTCCACCGCCATTTCCATCACCAGTTCCGCCACCAACGGTTTTACTGCAATCGGCTTTGATGATGATCGGCGTGGCGGAAACGACTCCTTGATTATTAGTCATTTTGCATTGCCGGGGTCCGCCCGTTTGCGTAATGGCGTAATCGTCCCCCTGCGGAAACGCTCCCCAGTTGATCGTTGTATTAAAACGAATTTGAGCGGGTCCGCGTCCGTGTCCGTCGCTAAATTGAAAATTTTCGCCCGATTCCACGCCGCTAACTTCCAACTTGTAATTCGCCAGCGGCGGATAACCGCAGTTTGCATAAACTAAAATGTCGCTGTTTCTGAAAGTCCCGCGTCGAAACGCTTCTTGAATCGTGCAGATCCGGGGACCCGAAGTTTGGGTAATGATGTATGTTTCACTTTTGGAAAATTTTTTGGTGAAATAAACTTCCGGCGTTGTGCCGCTTAAAACGACTTTTTGGGGCGAGGTATTTGAACCGCTTTGTTTAATGCCATCAATCGTAAATTCAAATTGCTCCTTGTTTGAACGCAGTGAGTTGGCATAAGTTATCCCCAGTTTATATTGTCCCCCCGCCGGCACCTGTTTCTGGGGGAAAAGGTTTGTCGAAGTTGCCAGCATAAAAAATAAAAAAAGTGTCGATTTTTTGAAAAAGTTCATCAATTTAACCTCATTACCGATAATTCCGAGTTTTTGCCGTCTTTTTTTGCATCTGTTCTCTAAACATGCCCCAAGTTGCCGGTTAGATTTTTCCGCCCGCGAATGAACGCGAATGAACACGAATTTTTAAGAATTATTATCATATTCGCACTAATTCGCGTTCATTCGCGGGCAAATTTCTTTCTTATTTCCATAACTGGCATTACGGATTATTTTATTTTTACTAAGGTGTAACTTATGTCGGTGTTATTAAGAATCAAAAGCCTTCCGCCTTTGACGGCTTGAAAAGAAGCGTTGAAGACTTCTGTTTTACCTTGCCAACGATTCGTGGCGGTCAAACTCCAATTTGAAACGCTGTATTTTCCTTTGTATTCCTGCTGAAACGAACTCATATTGCCGACTCTTCCCGTTGCCCCGTTGTGAACGCTTGAATATGTTCCGTTCCCGTAAAAATTGAAAACCGCCGTTTTTGAAGCAAAGGTCATACCGGCATAATTTCCCGTTACCGAATCATACCAATCCTGCGTATTTGTCGCTCCATCTTGCCAGGTTCCGGTCAAATCTTTCTCGCCGACGGCAAATTTATTGTAATCATTCATCCTTGCCAAAGAATTTTCATCAGGAAAAAGCCGATTCGATTCCTGCTGATTCGGCGTAACGGCTAAGATCAAATTTCCTCTCCAAACCATCGTCAGATAAACCTTCTGTCCGGTGGCATTATCAATCGCCTCGCCTTCTTTTAATTCACCCGTGTATGGAGTTCGACGGCTTTCATTTTCATTCAAAATTTTGTACCGTTTGGCGATCATCTTTTGCCAGAGATTATCCCGAATATTTCCATTCGGCGGGCGCATATCCGCGCCTAGGTTGAAAAAATAATAGAGATAAACTTTGACGTTTCCCTTGACGGTTTCGACCCAATATTCGTCTTCACGGCTAACCCAGCCGTCATCGAAATTCGTGGTCGAGTAGGTGAAACGGCTTTTAAATGCGCTTGGGGAACTGGTTGTGTTTGGCGGGTTTGAAGCCGGGTTTCGAGAAGAGATTTTCGGAAGTTGAACCGATCCGATAAATTGATCAATATCGGATTGAAAAGCGTCGGTGTTGGTCATGATCAAAAAGTTGATCATTTTGCCGTCCCCGGTTGCGGTGATAAGGATGACCGCTCCCTTTTGGCCGTCGCTTTCATACTGGGCCGACCCGCTTTCAACCATCCAGCCGTTTTCATTTCCCGGAGGATTCATGTTTGGAGCGGATTTGACGGTTACCACCTCTTTAACGGCGGCTTCCCAAGCGGCATTGAAATTGACTTTTGAATCATTATTGCCGGGTATTGATTTGAAGATCGTGATCAGACAAACTCCGCCATTCGCGTCTTCAGCTCCGATCTGAACAGCACTTTGCTGAACCTGTTTTTGCCAGCCGTTCGGCGTTTGAAATGTGATGATGTCAAAGGTTTCGGATTTTTGTGCGAACACGATTGTAGAAACAAACAAAAGAATAAACATTAACAACAATTTTTTTGATTTCATTTTTTCTCCAAAATAATTTATCTTTCACTTAAAAGCTGTGCGACCATTACCAACGGTCGCTTTTCTTATCCGCGTCATCCGTTGTTGCAGTCGCTCTCGAATTGAGCAACACCGCTTTCCGCCGTCCACCTCTCAATGACATCGCGAAATGGTTTGGGAAAACGGCTTGATTCTGACAATTTTTTTCAAGCCGAATTCCATCATTTGATCACAGAAAGTTAACTTAACAGCTTCCTTTAACCTTAACTCCCACCTTGCCTTCAAACTGCCCATTGCCTTTAGTGCCGCCTTCGGCAGAAACTTCTATCTCCCAATTCTTCATGGCAAGACTTGCCTTAACAATTTCGACATTGCCGGTCAAACGACTCTCAAGCCGATCACCGGACATTGTGACAACAAAATTGTATTTTTTGTCTATGACAATTTGGATCCCATTTTTGATTTTTTCCCAATCTTCCGAGTTCAAAGAAGCCAATCCTTCGTTTTGAATATCGGTTATGTAGAAATACTTTTTAAGGAAAGCCAGCGGATCATTGAGGGCTCGTTTTGCCAGTTTGAAATACTCATCATTTGGCTCGTCGGGTACCAGTGCATTGAGATTATCCACCGTTAATAAAGGCTTTTCGGCTTTTTTTGCAGCGGCTAAGGCTTCCTTTAATCCGCCGAAAGAGAAACAAGCTGTTCCGGCAATCACTGCTGCAAAACCTGTTTTCAAAAAATCTCGTCTTGTTTTGTTTGCGTCTTTTTCTTTTTTCACTGTTATTTTTCTCCCTAAACTAATTAAAATGTGTTTCCGCATTAAACTTGCGAAATGTAGATTAAAGTTGAAGTTACGGCTCGCTTTCCATCGGCAAAACCGAAACTATTTCAACCGCCGTTAATTGTCCGTCGCAATTGCGGGCGATGACCTTTACTTTCCGCCCGTCGGTCAAAAACCGTCCGACCTTGGCGGGCGGTATTTCCGAATCGGTTAAAATCAAGCCGATCGTGATCTTTTTGCCTTTTGCCGGTGTCAGCAGAAAACTGTAGATCGTCGTCCCGTCGCTTTCACCGGCCTCTAATTTTGAAACCGTTCCCGAATAAGGTTTTTCCGCTTTGCAGGTTTCGCCCAAATCCTCGGCCAGAAGATTGTAAAAACCGTAAGTTCCGTCCGAGAGTTTGGCCTCCGCTTCCTGCGCCTTTGCCATTGAACAAAAACAAAGCGTAGCGACCAAAAACGGTAGTAATAAAAACGTATTTTGCCTCATTAAAATTTACTCCTCAGTTTACAAAAGCATTTGGAAGGGGACGGTCGCCCGCAATGCCGAATTGCCGTATCTGCACTCCCGAAGTCGAGCCGAGTATGAACCACGTCGAATTCGCCGGGCGAAATACGGCGGGATCCATCCGTCCGTCGCCGTCGAAATCGCCCGGCGCGGGAATGTCGCTCGAAGCTCCGAACGGGAACGAATAGAACGATGCATCCTCCGATCTTAAAATGAACCATTCTCCGGTCGATGGCCTGTAAAAAGCCACATCCGTCCGTCCGTCTCCGGTGTAATCTGCCTGAACCGTTCGGTCGGTTCCGGTTCCGAAGTTGTACACGATCAACCCGGCTGTCGAACGACTCAGCCACCAACTTCCGTCCGAGGGGCGGAAGATGGCCAGATCGGCCCGTCCGTCTCCGTCGTAATCCGAAGGAACAGGCAAATCGGTATTGGCTCCGAATTGCGAGATGGTTGTTCCTCCATCGGTTGAACGGATGATGAACCAGGTGGCCGACGAGGGGCGGAAGATGGCCGGATCATCCTTGCCGTCTCCGTCATAATCGGCCGGGACGGGAATATCGCCCGACGCGCCGAACGGGAAGGCGTAGAACGAATCGTCTTCCGAACGCAGGATGAACCATTGTCCTGAGACAGGTCGCCAAAAAGCGATATCGGTTTTCCCGTCGCCCGTAAAATCGGCGGGTGTGATGCGGTCCGACATTTGACCGAATTGAAAAGCGCGGTTGCCGCCGTCCGAACTTCTCAGATACCACCATTCGGCGGGCGCGGGACGGAAGATCGCCAGGTCGGTTTTCCCGTCGCCGTCAAAGTCGAAAGGTGTTTTTCCGTGCGGAGCGTCGGGCGACCAGAAACCGGAAAGAAGATCGAAACCGCCGCCCGTCGAAGTCGTTCCGGCAACCGCTTGACCGACGGTTCCGTTCATCGAAAACTGTCCGCCCGAGACACTGCCGCCGCCCGAGGCGATAACTGATCTGGTCATCGTATAGTTTCCGCCGGTTTGAGCAAGCAGAGCGACGACCGATAAATTCAAATACAAAATCGACGCGATTATATTTTTCACGGTTTTTGCTCCCCGCAGATTTTCGCCGTTTGATTGTTCGCACAAACGATCTGCTTGAGCGCTTCGATTTCGGTTTGCTGGCGGTCGAGTTTTTCCTGTTGCTGTTTTATTAACTCGGCTTGTTCATCAATCCGTTTTTGCTGTGCTTCGATCTCGGTTTGCTGTTCCTGCGCGGCTTTGACGAGATAGATGCTTATTTTTTCGTAGCGCACGCCTTCGACGGTTTTATCCGGGTTGTATAAAACGAGCTGCGGTTCAACATCCGCCACCTCTTCGGCTATGAAACCGACATCCGGCGAATTGTTCGCTTTCCAGTTGAACGAAACCGGCCGAAGTTTTCTGATCAGTTCGAGGGCGGACGGCAGATCATTGACGTTATTTTTGTATCGAATGGAAGATGTTCCGCATTTCGACAAAGTGGCGTGAGAAATTGATCCGTTTACGCGAACTGCGCAAATGGTGAAATCCGGACCATTGGTCGGGTTAAAAAAATCAAAACTTGCTAGACCGTTGACATCGAGACGACTCTGAACATTGGTAGTAGGCGGGCTAATCGTCAGTCCATTGGCAAAATAGATATTTCCGGCGAGAAATTGAACTTCCGATACGACCGATCCGGTCCGCGTAACATTGAGCCAGATGCTTTCGGCATTTTCCGCGTCATTTAACGCGCTGAATCTGAGCGCATCCGCCGCCGCGTAGTTCTGCCATTTTTTGGCATCGGCCCCGCCGCCCGTAAAGTTCAGCGAAAAGCGCGGCAAAACACCCGTCGAGTTTCCTTCGACGCGGAGATTTTCGCCGACAACGTGCAGTTTAACCAGCGGATTGCTTGTCCCGATGCCGACATTGCCGCTGAAAATGCCGTTGCCGCCGAAAGTTCCGGTGCCGCTTGCAGTAAGATTGCCCGTGAATGCGCCGTTGCCGGTTACCGAAAGTTTTTGGGTCGGCGCGTTGTTGCCGATGCCGACGTTGCCGTTTTCAAGAATCGAAAATCTGCCGCCGGAGATTCCCGGTGCGTCAACCCGAAACGCGCCGAAACCGCCGAAAGAGGCGACCGTTCCTCCCGTTACGTTGGTCTGCACGCGAAGTCCCGTGTTCGAAGAGTCAATCAATTCGAACTTGAAGTTGGGCGTTGTTGTTCCGATACCGAGATTTCCCGAAAAGACGGCGTTGCCGACGACCTGCAATCTTTGCGTCGGGTTGGTCAAACCGATGCCGACATTGGTGTCGGCACTGGCACCGTTGATGCCGTTGATACTGCCCAAAACGAGCGAATTGCTCTGAGAAACGGCGGCCCGGGAGCCGAGAGCGGTGGCGTTGGTCAGATTGTTCAGCGTTACATTCGCAGCGCCGCCGATGATCGTGTTGTTACTGCCCGTGCCGTTGGCGCTTCCCGCATCGGAACCGAAAAACGAATTATTGCCGCCGGTGCTGTTGTTGTTGCCCGCACCGGAACCGAAGAAAGAATTCGCGTTGCCGCCGCTGTTGTTGTTGCCTGTCGATCTGCCGAAAAACGAGTTGAAATTTCCGGTCGTGTTCGCACCGCCCGCCAAAACGCCGAAAAACGAATTTGAACCGCCGCTCGTGTTTGATTGTCCGGCTTGAAAACCGGCAAAAATATTGTCCGCGCCGCCCGCGCTCAAAATGCGGTTTCCATTGATGTTAAACTGCGACGCGGCGTTGAAAACATTGGCCGTTCCCGTGCCGCTGAGGTTAAAACCTCCGGTTTGTTGCGTCGTGCCGTTCTGAATGAAACTCGCCGCGCCGCCGGTTGTCGTCAAATACTGGTTGGCATCAACTCCGCCGAGTTTGTTTGAATCGGAGGAGAGCAGCGAGGTGATCGCCAACGGTGCGGACCGAACCCGCTGGCGCGGATTGAGAACAGTCGGCGTATTTGAACTTCCCGCCGGTCTGGCACTTATCTGAATCCAGACGCTCGCCCCCGGCGCAAACAGCGTCGTGTTGCCGGTCAAATCAACAGTGAAAATTCCGTTCGTCACCGTCACGGTGGAAAAAACGAAAGAGCCGAGAGATGCGCCGCCGGTCGGAGTATTAAAAAATTCGAACGTCAGTTCATAATTCCCGTTTGCCGGAACTCCGCCGTCTTTTAGGCTGCCCTGATATGTAAAATCGGCGAAATCAATCTGGGCTTTTGCTTCAAAAGCCTGAAACGCCAGTAAGATCATCAAAAAGCAGCAGTAAAAAACAACCCGTTTCATCTTAAAAAATCTTCTCCTCGAACGAACATTCAACCCACTACGCGAAGTTTGCAGAAAAAATGGCTCAAAAATTTTAATGACCAGGGTTTACAGGAGGGAAAAGGGACGAGAGAAAAGGGACGAGAGATGAGGGACGAGGGAAGCCAAACTCTGAAGGGTTTTCTCGTCCCTCACCCCTTTTCCCTCACCCCTTTTCCCTCGCCCCTCGTCCCTCATTTTACAATGTACCTAGCCCCAGCAATTTTGGAATTGCGGACTTAACTTTAAGAGGAAATCCGCCGGTTGTGTCGGCTCCCCAAATCCACAATGTGTTGTCGTTTTTGACCGCATATGAATTGTTTCCGACGGCAAAAACCGCTTTGACACCGGTGATTTTCGGGATGATCGCACTTTCTTGAAATGTTCCCAAAACTCCCGCGCCGAGCTGTCCCCAGTCGGTATTGCCCCAACCTTTTAACGAGCCGTCCTTAAGCAAAACAAGCGTGTGCCGCCCGCGCAAACCCGATGTCGCCAAAACGGCATTTTGCACGCCGGGAACTCTCTGCGGAACGGTCTCGATCTGGTTGGATAATCCGCCGTAAACGGGAGCCGCGGTTCGAGAGCCGTTGCCGAATTGACCGTTCCAATTTGAACCCCAAACCCAAACCGTGCCGTCTTTTTTGACCACCGTTGAAACGCCGCTTCCCGCCGAGATCGAGATGACATCGCTCAATCCCGGAACTTGTGCGGGCGTTCCCGATTCGGTTTTTCTTCCCAAAACGCCATACATGTTATCGCCCCAGGTCCAGACGTTTCCGCTGGCGTCCAAAGCCATCGCGTGCGTGCTGCCGACGGAAATTTGCGAAATGTTCCGTAAACCGGCGATCGGAACGGGTGAATCGGCATTTTCGCTCTGTCCCCAGGCGTAAACGGTTCCATCACGTTTCAAAGCAACGGCACGGGTCGCGGCGGCGGCAATTTGCACAATGTCGTTTAATTTGCTGATCTTAACCGGAGTTTCCGAACCGTTTTGACCGTTTGACAGTTGATAAGCCGATCCCGTATTCCCCAGCATCTTTCGCAAATTCGAACCCCACGAAACCACCGTTCCGTCATCGAGCAAGGCAAATGACGAAGATTCACCTGCCGCAATATCAATGGCTTTGCCCGGCAGTTTGATGGAAACCAACGCGGTTGCAAAGACTTGATTCCGGGGTTTGCCGGGCATTGGTCCCAACTCGCCCCGATTACAAGTTCCCCAACCGGCAACCGAACCATCCGAAAGCAAAACCAAAGTATGGCTGTCGCCGACGACTTTGATCGGATAGGATTTGGTTTGGTCGTTGACGGCGTTTAACGTTCCTTTCAAAGGACAATCGGCATCGCACGCGCCATCATTCATGTCGGCAGTCTTTGTAACGGTAAAAGTCGCCGCCTGCGCCGTGTTGAATGACAAAATCAAAATCGCCAAAATTGTTAATTTCAAAAAAACATTTTTCATAAAATTTCTCCCGCGTTCCATTCAATCGAATTTTGCTCACCCCAATACGCGAGAATTTTGCAAATACCGGCTCAAATATTTTCTATTGAAAATGAAAAAATGTGTTTTTTATCATTCTCCCGGTTGTTAAAAATATGTTTTCGATCTTTTTGAATTTTTTTTTCGGCTAATAGGATTGATTCGAAAAGAGCGGGGATAAAAACAAAAGTTGTTTTTATCCCCGCTCTTTATCGAGCCGATTATTCTTTTATATTTTGAATAACTTTTAGCAAAAGAGGACAAAAGCAACCAAGTGAATTGCTTCGATCCACCACCAAAAGAGAGCACTTGCCGGTTGACATCCAAATGCATTACACCAAAGAACCTGAAGAATAAACCAACCGACCATCCCAACGATCGTCAGTATTTTCCACCAGGCGATATTATCTATCGCCCCGCGATCAGCTCTTTGGCGGACTTCTTGCAGTTCAGCCATTTTGCCGTCAAGATATGCGGGAAGCGCGGCGATCCCTTTTTTGCGGATAACACCTGTTATTTCCTTTAAAACGTCATCAAGTTTTCTGGCATCGCTTCCTTTCATATCCCATTCCGCAATGGCCAGTCGAAGTTCATTCGTGCAACTGTCGAGCCTTTTCAGCATCGTCTTTTGATTCAATTTGGTTTCGGACAAATCTGAGGACATTTTGGAAAGAACCTTTCGGACAATTCCTATTTGTTCTAAACCCGCTTTATTATATTTCCCAACTTCTTTTTTCAAATCCTTTCGGCGCTCCGCAAATAAGTTCATTGCTACGGAACGGTCAAGGCTTCTTGCCGCAATTTCACACCTGCCAAAACAAGCAATCGCACTTGAAAGCGAATCGAAGTACGGAAGAATAGTCGGGACACCTTCCGCCGTTGTTATCAAATTTGTTCTGATTAAAGCCGCTCGGTCCAGCCATTCGCCAACCGCATTCTGCTCACGAGTTCCACCCGGTTTTATCGCACTCATATTTTTCTCCTGATTTTTTATAGCTATGAAACGGAAAACTCTGAAATTTACCTGCCCTTACATCTGACCAGACAGTAGATCAGACAGGCAATAATCGTTACGCCAAGCCATACAGCTCCCCAAATCAATCCCCATGGAGTCAAAGTTGATGCCAAACCGATTAAAGCGGCAACAATACTTCCAATACCCCATATCCACCAAAATCCTAATAAACAACTGGCCCAGCACGGCATATCTTTTCTCCTTGATTGATTTATAAAATTTCTTTCACCGCACTACGCGGAATCTGTGCTAAAATCGGCTCAAAATATTTTTTTATGGCGACGGAAGTTACGCTTCTTTTACAGGAAATCAAACGCGAAGGCGAAACGGGCCGCCAGGCGTTGGATAGTCTTTTGCCGATTGTCTATAACGAGCTTCGTCGCCTGGCCGCGAGTTTCCTCCGCCGCGAACACGCCGTTTCGATCCAGACCACCGAACTGGTTCACGAAGCATATTTCAAACTGACAAATCAAAGAGAGGTCGATTGGGAAAATCGCGGGCAGTTTTTTGCCATCGCCGCGCAGGCGATGCGGCGAATTTTGATCGATGCGGCGCGCCAAAGAAAATCCCTCCGGCACGGCTCGGAAAGAATTTCCCTCGATGACGCACCAACCATTTCGACGGTGATGGATCGGGGTTTGATCGATCTGGACGACGCCCTCAAAGAACTCGGAAAATTTGACCCGACCCAATGCCGGATCGTCGAACTTCGCTATTTCGCCGGATTGACGATCGAGGAAACGGCGGAGGTCTTGAAGATCTCTCCGGCGACCGTCAAACGCGAATGGACGATCGCCCGCGCGTGGCTCTATCAGAAAATAAACGGCTGAAAAAATTGAGCCGTTTTGCTCTCGTTTTTCGCGTAGTGATTTAGAAGATTTTATGGAATCGGCGAAGTGGGAAAATATCAAAGAGACTTTCGCGGCGGCGGTCGAACTGACCGATTCGGAGCGCGCGCGGTTTTTGGAAAATTCCGGCGAAGAGATCCGCCGCGAAGTCGAAAAACTCCTCAGCGCCCACGAAAAAGCCGTCGGCTTTATTGATGAACCCCTCTTTTCCCTCAATGACTCGCCGGAAAACGGTTTCGAAGAAGATTTTACGGGCAGGGAAATTGACGATTATGTGATTTTGGAAAAGATCGGCGAGGGCGGAATGGGCGCGGTTTTTTTGGCCGAACACCGCGCCCAAGAATTTTCGCAAAAGGTCGCGCTCAAACTGATCAAGCGCGGAATGGATACCGGAGCGGTTCTCAAACGCTTTTTGATGGAGCGGCAAATTCTGGCCACGCTCGAACATCCGAACATCGCGCGACTGCTCGACGGCGGCGCGACCAAAGACGGTTTGCCTTATTTCGTGATGGAATACGTCGAGGGCGAAAGCATCAAAAAGTTTTGCGAAAACCACGTCCTCGACACGAGAGAACGGCTGGCGCTTTTTCAGAAAGTTTGCGGCGCGGTCAGCTACGCCCATCAAAAACTGGTCATCCACCGCGACCTCAAACCCTCGAACATCATCGTCACCGACGCGGGCGAACCGAAACTGCTCGATTTCGGCATCGCCAAACTGTTGATCGCGGATTGGAACGCTTCGACGACCGAAGCGACCGCCACGAATTTTCGCCTGATGACCCCCGAATACGCTTCGCCAGAACAACTTCGCGGACAGATGACGACGACGGCGACGGACGTTTATTCCCTCGGGGTCGTCCTTTACGAACTTTTGACCGGAGCCCGTCCGTTCAATTTCAAATCGAAAAATCCGGTCACCGTTTCCGAAGAAGTTCTGACAAAAGAGCCGCTGCCGCCTTCGTCCGCCTTGATCTCAACTTTTGACAAAGAAACAATCCAAAACAAGGGCCAAAGGACAAAGAACGAACAACAAAATCCAAAATCCAAAATCCAAAACCCAAAATCCCTAAAGGGTGATCTCGACAACATCATCCTCAAAGCCATCCGCCGCGAACCCGAAAGACGGTATCAATCGGTCGGAGAATTTTGCGACGACATCAACCGTTATCTGAATAATTTGCCGGTTAAAGCGACGGCCGATTCGCGCTTTTACCGCGTCGGAAAATTTTACAACCGCCATCGCGCCGGAGTTTTGAGCGGAATTGCAATTTCGCTTTTGCTGATCGCTTCGACCGTTTTTTCGGGTTGGCAATTCTTTCTGGCGAAACGCGAAAAAGCCAAATCCGAAAAGCGTTTCAGCGAACTGCGCCAAGTCGCCAAATCGCTTCTGAATGATACTAACGCCGCGCTCGAAAAAATGCCGCGAAGTATCGAATTGAGAAGATCGATTCTCGAAAAGTCGGTCGCCGTTTTGGATTCGCTGTCAAAGGACGAGACTTCGGATGCCGATTTTTTGAACGAACTTGCCGATGCCTACGACAAACTCGGCTACATTCAAAACTGGAGTTTCCGCGAAACCGAAAATGCGCTCGAAAATTATCAAAAATCTCTCGACTTGCGCGAAAAATCGCTTTCAACCACTTCGGACAAAATCGCCGTCCGAAAGAAAATGGTGCAAACATTGGGCGGTTTTTACGAGGTTTATTCGCTTCTCGGCAATTCGGAAAAAGTTTTGGAGTTCGGCGAAAAAGCCCGAAACAATTATCTGGAGATCTTCAAACTCGAACCCGAAAATGCCGAGAACCTTTGGCTGATTTCCGCCGAAATGGAAAAAAATGCCGACTATTTGCAAGAAGCCGGACGCAAAACCGAAAGTTCAAAAGAGTATCGTCAAAGCATGAATTTTGTCGAACGCGCCATCGAGGTTCGCCAAAATGATCTGAATTCGTCCGAAGAAAAAACTCAGCTTGTTTTCTATTGGATGCAGAAGGGAAATCTTTTGGAAAAAACGGGACGCGACGACGAGGCTTTGAAAATTTACGAACGGGCCGCCGATTTTGCCGAAGAAATTTACCGCGCCGACCCGACCCAAAAATTCGCTTTCAATCACACCGGGCGAACGCATCGGTTGATGGGCGATATTTATAAACGGCGGGGAGATTTTCGGAAGGCTTTGGAAATGTATCAGTTCAGTTTGAATTTGATCGAAAAAAATATCAACAATCCGCATCTCGATGCGCGAAACCTGAATTATGCCGAATCAATCAACCGTTTGCGAATCGGCGCGATGCTCGACAAACTCGGCCGAAAACGAGAGGCGGCGGAAATCATCGAAGACGGATTGAAAATCTTCCGCCTGCGCCTTAAAACCTACGCCGACGATGCAACCGAAGTCGCCTTCGGGCCGGAACTCCTTAATATCGCTTCCGAATATTTTATTGCCAACAATAAAACAGAAGAGGGTGTTCAATTATGGGAGGATTTCGCCGATTTTACGGAAAAGTTCGTGGAAAAAAATCCTGAAGACGGGAATTTGATAAATAACAAGGCATACGCTTTTCAAAAAATAGGCGATGCTATAACGGGTTTTGATGAAACCACCCACAAGATGAAAATCGGCAATTCGGAAAATCGGCGGCGGGCGAACATTTATTATGAAAAAAGTCTGGAAATTTTAAGATCGGCGGAATCGCTTTCGGCCCCGAATTACTTTTTCAAAAAAAAGGAGGCCGATCTGATCGAAAAAATCGAAAAATGTAAATCAAATTAAATGTTCAGCGCTTTTCTCTGATTCGTGCGGCCGCCATTTTTGACATCCGTCCACAAAGTTGGCGATCAAAAGGCGGAAAAATTCCTCCGGGCCGCTTCCGGCAAGGCGCGATCCGTGATCGTTCCGGCCAATTGGGCGGGCCTTGATTTAAAAAAAAGTTTTCTCTTCTTGCCCTTTGTGATATGCTTTAGGGAACCTAAGAGTTTTTCCTGCCCCCGCATCTTTCCCCGACTTTTGTTTCGGGACCCCCGTTTTAACTCCTGCAATGATTTGGACTATCGAATATATTGAAAAGCAGAACTATCTGAAAATAACGCGCGAGGGAAAATTTGGAATCGCCGAACATTTGAACATGTTTGAGGAAATTCTTTTGACCGAGCCTTTCCGGCCGGGAATGCCTCTTTTTTTCGATAACCGGGATCTGGAGTTCGGCAAAGTGGATTTTCCGACCATGCACCGGGCGGCCGGAAATTATCAGAAAATGAGCGAGAAGATCGGCCACGGAAAAGCCGTTATGCTGATGAGAAAAACGAGTCTCGATTTCGGTTACGGCCGGCAATTTCAGGTTCTTTGCCAGAGTCGGGGTTTGCTCGAATTCGGCGTTTTCACCGACGAGGAAGTGGCCCTCAAATGGCTTCTGAGAATTTGACCAAATGAGCACCAGATTCCGCTCGCTTCAAACTCACATCAAATGCCAAAGCGCGAGTACGAGCGGAATAGCCGGTCTGCGCCACTTCATTTTTTCAGTTTGATGACCTCCGAACCGGCCAGTAAAAACGCCCCAGCGCCGTAAACTTCCCAGGAATCAGCGCCGAAATTGCGCCTCGGGTCGGCTCCGATCGGTTGGGTCCAGCCGACTTTGCCGTCTTCGTGAACCAGAGCGTTCAAACCCGTCCAGGCCTTTTTAACGACCGGCAGATATTTTTTTCCGTCCAGCAGTTTGTTGTTTATTCCCCACGACAGGGCGTAGGTGTAAAAACCGGAGCCGCTCGCTTCGCCGCCCGGATAGGATTCGGGATCGAGCAGACTCGAACGCCACAAACCGTCCGGTTGCTGGAGCGTGGCGATCTTTGCCGCCATCTCTTTGAAAAGGTTTTCGTAAAAGGCGCGTTGCGGATGATCTTTCGGGAGTTCTTTCAAAAGCCTGACCAGACCGCCCAGCACCCAGCCGTTGCCGCGGCTCCAGAAGACCTTTTTCCCGTTCGCCTCGCGCTTTCCCCGGCCTTTTTCATCGATCAGGTAAGAAGCGTCGCGGGCGAAAAGATGCTCCTCCCGGTCGTAGAGCAGATCGTGGGTTTGGCGGTAGAGTTTGTCATTGAGAGCCAGATAATCTTTGTTTCCGGTCTCCCGGGCCAGCTTGGCCAGGGTCGGCGGGGCCATAAACAGCGCGTCGCACCACCACCAGGTGATCCCGTGTTTTTCCGCCTCGACGCTTTTTTCCGTTTGCAGACGCCCGATGACCTCGATCGTCGGCTGAATCATTTCGGGGTCTTTCTTGATCCGGTAAATGTCGATGTAGGTTTGATTGATGACGATGTCGTCGGCGTGATCGAACCTTTTTCCGGGTTTCCATTCGGTCTTTGCGCCGAGATCGAGCAAAGCCCGCATCAATTCGGGCGACCGGGTCGTCTCAAAGGTGGCGAAAACCCCGGCGTAAAACGCGCCGTTGGTCCAGTCGTTCGGCTCGTGTTTGGGGTTTTCGAGCTGCCAAAGGGCAACCTTGAGCATTCGCTCTTTGATGTTTTTTTTCTTGAAGATGTCGGTTTTCTGCCCGCTCGCCGAAATGGTCAAACCGAAAAAGATCAATAACGTAATAATTGCTTTTGCTTTCATAATCAAAACGGCGGTTTCCATTCCAAACGGGGAGGGGGAGCGGTAACGCGATCACCCCGGCGCCACCGCTCCCGGTACTGATGTTCATTTCAACGATCCGACCGGTTCGAGCCGGAATTTGTACTCGTAACTTTTGCCGAGCAGGCGGTATTCGTCGTGCGGAAACGCGCCCCAGCTGTCGTCTCCGCCGACGCCCATCTGCCGGTGATCGAGATTGACCGTGATGTCCTTTGAACGGACTATCTCGAAAGGATGTTTGCGCTTTTCCATCTCTTCGGGCGAAAAATCCCAGGCGCTGAAATTAATTAGCGGTTCTCCCACGGCTTTCAGCCCGAAGCCTTTTTCGTCCGTCAAACTGACCCAGCGAACGTCGGTCCGGTTCCCGTTTTCCTGCGGCTCAAGATACGGGACGAACATATCTTTCACCCGATCCGAATAGAGACCGATGGCCGCGCCCGTATTTCTGTCCGAGTAATTTTCCCCGGGACCGCGCCCGTAATAGCTGACGTTTTGGAATTCGCCGGGAACCCTCAAACGCATTCCGACGCGCGGCATTTCCGGCATTTTTTCGCCGACCGTGATCGAGCTTTCAACCTCAACGCGGGCGTCTCCGTCGATCGTGTAAGTTATTTCGAAAGTGGATTCACCGGCCATCGAACCGTCGGCGGTGATCTTTACCTTTTGCGGGGAGATCTGCTCGGCTTTAACGCTTTTTACCGTTCGTTTGCCGGCCGGGTCGCGCCAGACGGCGAGGCGTTCCGGCATTTTGTTGCCCCGGTCGTTGTCGGTCGGTTCGCGCCAGAAATTCGGATCCAGCGGGCCGGAGAGCAGGCTTTTGCCATTGGTCTCAAACGCTTCGAGCGCGCCGCTTCGTTTGCCGACGCGGACGGTGAATTTTTGGTTTGAAACCGCAAAAGCGTCCGCCGTTTCCTCCAATTTGACCGGCACCGGGTCTGAATTCTTTGCGGCCTGCGACGGCGCGTCATACGGCATTTCGAACTGATCCCAGGCCAGAACGAATCCTTTGGCCGCCCACGGGGCATTTTCGGCCAGAGCGAAATTGATCTTCAGGAAATATTCGGCGCCCGGTTTCAAGACCGGCTTTTTTATCGCCAGCGAGATTTCCTGAGTTGCGCCTCCGCCGCCGACAAGTTTCGGCAATTTCCCGCGTTCGATGACCGCGCCGTTTTCGGCCAGTTCCCAACTTCCTTCAAAAAACGAAAGATCGCGGAACAGATATTTGTTGTGGACGCGGATCTTCCCGGCTTTCAGGTCGATCGGTTCGACCTTGACGAACTGATAGACCTTTTTGACCTCCGAAAGCTCGGGATGCGGGGTGCGGTCGGGGAAGATCAGACCGTTGGCGCAAAAATTGTCATCATTGGGCTTATCACCGAAATCGCCGCCGTAGAGCCATTCGGCCTTACCGTTTGCTCCTTTGCGCCGCAATCCCTGATCGACCCAGTCCCAGATGAAACCGCCGTGCATCTGCCGGTGCGATTCGATCACGTCCCAGTAATTCTCGAGATTGCCGACGCTGTTGCCCATCGCGTGGGCGTATTCGACCAGAAACATCGGTTTGCCCCGCCCGTTTCTTTCCCAATGTGATTGGAGGTCTTTCGGTTTGGTGTACATCGGCGAGAAAAAATCTCCGTGGCGGCTGTTTCCCGGTTCGTAGGAGACCGGAAATTCCGGGTAATGCGACTTCATCCAGCCGCGCGCGGCCTCGAAATTCCCGCCGACTCCGGCCTCGTTGCCCATTGAAAATATGAAGATCGAGGCGTGATTCTTGTCGCGCTCGATCATCCGCCGGACGCGCTCGACGTGGGCTTCGGTGAAATCCTCGCCGGTCGAGATCCGCTGTTCCTGATTCGCCCCGTAATCGTGCGATTCGATATTGGCTTCGTCGAGAACGTAGATCCCGAAGCGGTCGCACAGGTCGTACCATTCCGGGACGTTCGGATAATGCGAGGTCCGGACCGCGTTGATGTTGTTTCGCTTCATCAAACGGATGTCCTCGATCATCCGCTCGCGGGTTACGACCTGACCGAGGTCGGGATCGTGTTCGTGGCGGTTGACGCCCTTGATCATCAGTTTTTTGCCGTTAAAAAGAAGTTGTCCGTCCCTGATCTCGGAAACGCGAAAACCGATCCGCTGCGGGATCGATTCGATGACGCGGTTGTTTGGATCTTTGAGGGTCAAAAGCAAAGTGTAAAGGTTCGGCTCCTCTCCCGACCATTTTTTCGGGTCCGAAACGATTTGTTCAAACTCCACCGTTTCGCCGCCTTTCGCGGTTTTCGAGAGCGGTTTGAAGACCGGTTTTCCTTTTTCATCGAGCAGTTTCGCCTCGATCGAAAATTGTTCATCCCGTGCCCCTTCGCCCGCCAGTTCGACCTTTAATTTGAGCCGGGCGTCCCTGTAATTTTCGTCGAGAACCGGCCGGCCGTAAAAATCGCGGATATGGACCGCATCGCGCGAGACGAGATCGACATTGCGGAAGATGCCGCTCAGACGCCAGAAATCCTGATCTTCCATGTAACTTCCGTCGCTCCAGCGATAGACCTCGACCGCCAGAAGGTTTTCGCCGGCCTGCAAAAATTTCGTGATGTCGAATTCCGCCGGCAGACGGCTGTCCTGACTGTAACCGACCCGCTCGCCGTTGACCCAAACGTAAAAGGCCGAATTGACGCCGTTGAAGACCAAAAACGTTTTCCTTTTTTGCCAGCCGTCCGGCAGGGAAAATGTCCGCCGGTAAGATCCGACCGGATTGCGGGCTTTGAACGCCGTCCAATCCTTTTCCGGTTCTTCCATCACGCGCGGAGCGTCGCGTTTGAACGGATAGGTGATGTTCGAATAGATCGGCGTGCCGTAGCCTTCCATCTCCCAATTCGACGGGACTTTGATCTCTTTCCAACCGGAGGCGTCAAAATCGGTGTTGAAAAAATTTTCGGGGCGTTTTGAAGGCTCGCTCGCCCAATTGAATTTCCAGTTTCCGTTGAGCGAGACGACGAAGGGAGAATCCTTGGCCGGCGCGCCGACCGGAACATCGAGCGCGTTTTGCGCCGCTTTTTCGCTCGGATAGGGAACCAGCGTGGCGTGCGCCGGTTCTTTGTTGATGTTGAAAACGCGCGGGTTTTCCCAGTCCGGCGGAATCGGCGACGATTGCTGAGAACTGGTCAAAACGGCGGATGAAAATAAAAGCAAAAGGGCGACACAGGATTTTTTCATAATTGTTTTTCTTAAAAAAATACTGATTTTTTGCCCTTGCCGTCAAAAAGATCAACGCAATTTATTTGATTTTTTGTGGATTCAATTTACGCAGGTTCGTTCGAAAAGGTGTGACGGATCGAACGCCCCCGGAGGCCGGATGCTCCGATTGTCGCCGATGATTTTTTACCGCCGGATTTGTTCCCGCTTTTGAAGGAAGGGCCTTTTTACGGTCCGACCAGATACAGATCCCGCCCGGCGCGCTCGACGATAAGAGTGTCGGGATCGTTGGCGAAATCGGCGATCCGGAATTTCCGGTGATCCATGAATCCGAGGTTGACGCGGCGGCAGACGGCCTCATCGAGCGCGGAGGCGAGGATTATTTCGTAGCGGGGAACCACCCGGCCGCTGACGGCATCGACTCTTCCGGCGTAGGAAACGTGCGCCAGATGGGCCGCCACCGCCAGATTCGCTTTTAATTCCTCCGACAGGGCGACCATCTCGCGGACCCGGTCGAGCGGGGCGTAACCGTATTTTTCGATCAAAAGCCCGTGTGTTTCCGAGATGGCCCGCAGGTGCGGCGCGTAAATGATAAGTCGGCCGCCTTCTTCGATGACGCCGCCGAGTTTGTAGCTGGCCTTGCCGCCGACCCACAGTTCGTCGTAATGTTCGTCGAGAAGGGCGACGACCCTTTTGTATTTTCGTCCGGTATATTTGATGTGAACCTGACGGCTGATCTCGGCCGCCCGTCGGAGCGCCGCGCGGAAATCGCCGCAGAAAAGGGCGTGGGTTCGGAGGCGGTTCTTTTCGTTTCGGGAGACGACCGAATTGATCGAAATAATGCGGGCGGAAATCAGATCGGCGGCCGCTTCGATCATTTTTCTGGTCGGCGTTTCCACCCTCCCGATGACGTTTTCGATCGAGGCCAGCGCCCCGAGCCAGTGGGTCGCGTGCGTCAGTTCCGCACCGGCCACGCCGGGAAAAAAATACTTGGCCCCGCCGGCAAATCCGGCCACTTCGTGCGGCACCGTCGCGCCGAAAATCAAAACCACATCGTAAAGTCCCGGCGCGAGCAGTTGGTTGAGAGTTACCGGGACCGGATCGTTTAAAATTCCGCCGGTCAGATCGGAAACCGTTTTCCCGCTCAGTTCGCCGAGTTTCACCAGCGCCCCCGGATCGCTCCATTCGTGATCGAAGACCTCCCCCAAAAGCGGGATCGGGGCGTCCTCGCGCCAACCGATCTTTGAGCGTTTTTCGGCCTCATTCATCCGATTATGCGTTCCTTGGGCGACGAGCGCATCGAATTTTGCGACGCCTTTGTCTTTCAAGATCCGGGCCGCGATCGGAAAAATTTTCGGGGTGTTGTCGTCGCGGGTCTTATCGGGAATGACCGCCAGCACGCGTTTCCCGTTTGAGATCGGCCCGAGGGCCTGTTCCAGAATTTGGCGAAGGTCCTCCGCCGTCAGATCGGCGTCGGCCGCTCCGAATCCGTTTGTCGAATCGTTGTTGCTCATCAAAAACTCAAGTCGCCGAAATCTGTTTTTTCGCGCCGTCCAGCCCGGCCCATTGGCGAAAATTGCCGGAGAAAAGACGCTCGGCGTCGCGACCGATCTCGGCTTCGGAAACCTGCCGGCCGTCGCTCACGAGCGCGGCGTATTGTTCAAACAGCGCGTCGGCGATAACGGCCCGCGAATGTTTCCATTTGTAGATCAGTTGATCCAGAACCCGCGCGTCGGAATGTTGCGGGATGAAACTCGTTCCCAAAAGCTCGAACCGCTCCCGGGTGATCTCGCCGATGATCGAGGGATTGTTCAAAAACCACCAACAGCCGAACGGCATCAGATTGCTGAATTTTCTGGCCGTTACGCAAAGTTCGTGCTGGTTTTCGCGGGCCAGAAAAGTGACCAGAAATTTTACGTCCGGATTTTCCGAGCAGAGCCGCGCGACGGTGCCGACATCGGCTCGTCCGAGTCCGTCTCCCGCCAGCCGTAATGCCGGATTGACCCCGCGCCGGACGCCGATCATCAGGGCGAGCGAGATCTTATTTTCTTTGCAGGCGGGCAAAACAACTTTTTTGAGAAGTTCCGAGCGGGCGGAATCCTCCGGGTGGCGAAAATCGTCGGGGAGCGAAACCCCCAGATAAAGCGGATTCATTCTTTCGATCCAGTCTGCGACGAACCGGCGCATCTCGCCGACCGTTTTTTCGTCGAGCGAACCCCGGACATCGTAACCCTGCGCCCGGATGCCCGGAACCGCCTGATCCCAGTCGTTCAGAAACCGGTCGATCCGCAGTGCGGCGTGAAAACGGGCGTCGGGTTTTTCGCCGCTCAGCCAGGTTTTCGTTTCGGTTTCGTCGAGCGGATCGTTGGTCATCACGACATCCGTTACATTTGAGATCGAAAGGACCCGATCGATGTAGTCAGACTGCCGGAACGAACGGAAAAACTCGCGGGCCTGGTTCAGATCTTCGGCCCGTGTGTCGAGCCCGAGCGCGTTCATGACACAGATGACGCCGCGCGCCGCTTCGCTGAGAGGCGTGTTTTCGACGAACAGGGTCCGCCAGATCAGATCGGCCTGCGCCGCCTTTTCCATCCGCCAGAACTCTTCCGGAGGCGTCGCGGAAAAACGAAACATCTCGGCGATCAGATAATGGTAATTGAGCAGTTCGTCGATGCCCCACAGATTGAGTTCCGAAAACTCGGGCGCGTAAAGATGCGTGTGAAGATCGAAAACCGGAGTTTCCGCAACCGCCTTTTCGACGGCTACTCTCAATCCGGCCAGATCTTTTTCTCCGAAAAACGAATCGCCGATTTGATGTCCCATAAAATTTTTTCTGCTTCGGGCCGAAGGGCCTCGCGCCCCGATCATTTAATACTTAAATTAATCATATATGAAAATGATCTATCATTCAGCCTTCCAAAATCAACAACCGGTTTGAGTGAATTGCCGAACGGATTAAAAACGCACCCGGCAAAGCCGTAAAAGTTTCGAGTCCCGCCTTCAGGCGGCCATAGTGCCGGAATCGAGGTGATGGCCGCCTGAAGGCGGGACTCGAAACCTCATGATCGGTTTTGTCATTACATCTTGAATAATTGGAGATTTTGTTTTATTTTCTGGAAGAGACCATCCGGTCTTTTGGCAGAATTTGTAGAAAAAACTCGTCTGAAAGAGGCTCGCAGGGCGAGCGAGCCTTCTTGTGAGCAAACGCGGGTTTCGTGAGTTGGCAAGTAAACCTCCGAACCCGCGTGTTTTATTTATACGCACAATTCCTCCGGACTTCCAGAGACGGGGTTTTGCGGGGAATTTTCAGCAAATCTTCAAGCGGAAAACCCTCCCGCGAGTTTTTTTGGCTCACGGTTTTGGATATAATCTTCCAAACAAATTTTGGGGAGGAAAATAAATGTCCGAGATCAAAGAAGGTTCGATCGTCAAATGCGCCTTTTGTCAAAAGGAGGTGGAGGTCCAGTTCATCGGCGAACACGACGGAATGAAGGCTTACAATCTGACCTGTTTTCACCGCAACGCTCTGTGTCCGACCTGCGGTCAGATGGCCCGCGACGAAAGCGAAACGATCAAAGAGGTCCACGTGCATTGCGTCACCTGCGACGGGCCGCTCTATGATGACGACGACGATTGAGCCTTTCCCCCAAAAATCGGAAAGAAAATCTAAAGCAATGAAGAAGTTTTTTATTTATTTAACGGCCGTCGGACTGCTTCTCTCAGCGGTTTCGGCGTCGGCTCAGAACAAACCGGCCGAAAAACCGCCCGAGAAAAAAGCCAACCAGCGGCCGCCGGAAACCAAAAAGAAAGAGCCTTACGATGATGCCGATGTCAAGACGATGGCGGCTCAATGCGTTACTCTGGAGACGGAAAAGGGAAATATTACGATGGAACTGTTTCCGGAAAGCGCCCCGGAAACGGTTCGCAATTTTCTCAATCTGACGGCGCTGGGAATTTTCGATACGACCACCTTCAGCCGCGTCGTGCCGGGGTTCATCATTCAGGGCGGGAACGTCGGGACGCGCGAAAACCGGACCCGCGAACAGACCATTCGGGCCCAGAAGACGATCCCCGATGAACCGAATCAGATCAAACACGAAAGCGGGATAGTTTCGATGGCCCGCCCGGAGGAACCGAACGGGGCGTCGAGCAATTTTTTCATCCTGCTTCGGTCGGCCGACTATCTGGACGGTTCTTTCGCCGCCTTCGGGCGCGTCATCAGGGGGATGGAGGTGGTTGAGGCGATCAACCGGATGGAGGTCGAAGAGGAAAAGCCGAAAAATCCGGTCCGCGTCAACCGCGCCGTGGCCGCACCTTGTCCGGCCGACAACGCGGAGGAAAATCCGACCAAAAGCGATGGCGTTTGAGGCCATCAAAAGGAGCGAAAAAAATGTGCGGAAGATTTATCCAAAAAGCCAAACCGGAACAAATTCAGAGCGAGTTCAACGTTGAAATATCACCCGATCAATCTTTTGAGCCGCGTTACAACATCACCCCGTCGCAGATGATCGGGGCGGTTCGCGAGACGGAAGGCGCGCGCCAATACGCCCGGCTCAAATGGGGGCTGATCCCGCACTGGTCAAAGGACGATTCCTTCGCCTCCAAACTGGTCAACGCCAGGGCCGAGACTCTGGCCGAAAAACCGTCTTTCCGCGAGGCATACCGGAAACGGCGGTGCCTCATTCCGGCCGACGGCTATTACGAATGGAAGGCGACCGATCACGGGAAACAGCCGTTTTATTTTCATCTCAAAGACCGGGATCTGTTCGGTTTCGCCGGTCTCTGGGAGGAATGGCTCGACCGCGATTCGGGCGAGGTTGTTGAGACCTGCGCGATCATCACCACCGAAGCCAACCGTTTGGTCAGACCGGTTCACGCCCGGATGCCCGTCATCATCGGCCCCGGAGATTACGAAAAATGGCTCGATGCCGGAGGAAAGACCGACCCGGCCGAACTAGACCGGATGCTCTCTTCCGAAATAAACGAAGAACTCGAATCCTACGCGGTCAGCCCTTCGGTCAACAACCCGGCCAACGACGGCCCCGAACTGATCGAAAAATGGAAAACGGTTTAACAAAATCCAAAATCCGAAATCCGAAATCCAAAATGTCTTTAATGCTCAAAGAGATCGCCCAGCAACCGAAGATGCTGGAGCGGACGATCAAGGCCGAAACCCGGAAGATGAACGCGATCGGCAAATTTTTGCACGACCGCGACATCGACCTGATAATTCTGGCGGCGCGGGGAAGTTCCGACAACGCGGCCCAGTTCGGACGCTACCTGCTGGAAACCAATTGCGGGATCCCGGTTTCGCTGGCCGCGCCATCGGTTTACACGCTCTACCGGGCCAAACTCAAACTCGACCGCGCTCTGGTCGTCGGCGTGTCGCAATCGGGCGAGGGTTCGGACATCAACGCAGTCCTGGAGGACGCCAAAAAATTCGGGGCTTTTACGCTTGGCATCACCAATAACGGCGGTTCGGCCATCACCCGCGTCGCCGACGAGACCCTTTTGATTCACGCCGGGCCGGAAAAATCCGTCGCCGCCACCAAAACCTATACCGGGCAGATGCTCCAGTTTTATCTGCTGGCCAACGCCCTTTTGGACGACGGACGAAAGCGGATCGAACTGGAAAAGATACCGCAGTTCTCGGCCGCCGCCCTGGAACTCAGAGAAACGGTCAAGGAGATCGCCCAGCGTTACAGTTTTATGGAAAACTGCGTCGTCGTCGGGCGCGGACTCAATTACGGGAACTCTTTTGAACTGGCCCTGAAACTGATGGAAACCTGTTATGTTGTGGCCGAACGGTTTTCTTCGGCCGATTTTTTTCACGGTCCGCTGGCGATGGTCGAAAGGCGTTTTCCGATCCTGATGTTCGCTCCCGGGGGCGTAACCCGCCGGAGCAATCTGGATCTGCTGGAACGTCTTCGCGGTCTCAATGCCGACAGTTTTTCGATCACCAACGACCGTCAGGTGGCTCGCCTCAGTTCGCGAAATCTTTGGATGGACCCCGGAATCGAAGAGGTTCTGTCGCCGATCCCGTTCATCATCCCGGCCCAGCTTTTCGCCGCCTATCTGTCGGAGGCCAAGGGACTCGACCCCGATAAGCCGCGCTCGCTTTCGAAGGTGACGAAAACGGTTTGATCTCGGGTTTGGGATTCAAAAGTCATCGAAGATGACGACTTAATTGTAGCCCACGGCGCTAGCCGTGGGATCGGGATGACGAAAAGATTCCGAGCGGTTGAAGACCGCGACATAATTTATAAGAATGCCGCCGTTTTCAAGGGCTTTTATTTGATTTGGATCGCCAACTCCGGGTTTCGTCTTCAGGCTTCACCCGGGGCTGCCAATATGGCATCGGCTTCGCCGATTCTGCTCCAAAGTTTATTCCGAATTTCCCACAGATCTCAATTGAGTCAAATAATGGATTTACATTGGTCAGCGCAATTTCGGTTAAAATTCTCTGAGATTTTTACCGAAAAATTGAACCGGAGTTGTTGGAGGCCGGAAGGAATCGTCCCCTCGGAAAGAGAGGGCTGGATCGTCCGTTTTTGAATTCTGAGGCTTTGTGCAGGACTCCGAAAAGAAAGTCGGGAGCCGCTTCGCCCTGCCTTGAACCGATGATCTCGGCACCCCGGCGGACGTTGTCGATGAGCCACGACGGATAGGTCAGATGATACGGGTTGCGCCGGATCTCACCGAGATGAAAGCTGAGCGCGGAGATCAGTTCTGCGACGGTTTCTTCGTCCAGTTCGACCAGCAGATTGGGATCTTCGAGCGCCCCCCAGAATTCGTTTTCGATCGTCAGACAGGTGAAATCCGTCGGCATCTTTCGAAGGGCGTCCGCCACCAGCAGATGCGTTCCGCAATGGGTCGGATGGCGGTCGAAGCGGTGCGGAAAAAACAAAACCCGGGGCCGGAGTTTTTCCAGCAATCGGGCGATCACGCCGACCGATTGATCCCATTCTTTCGGGTTTTTCTCCCGATCCGACGGCGTGATTCCCGCCAGACCGCCGGGAGCGGCCGGTTCGATCCCGAAACCGAGAAAACGACAGGCGTCCGTCAAATCTTTCATTCTCTCTTTTTGCCTTTCCCGGTTGCTCCCAAAAGTTACGGGAACGTTGATGATCCGAAAACCCGCCTCGCGCCGCAGTCTGAGCGGAAGCCCGCCGTTGATGCATTCGTCGTCCGGATGCGGGGAGAAGATCATTCCGACCGGCGCGTCCGGCGACCGGGGAGGGATTTCCGGCGTGGGAAAACCGCCGGGCCGAATCCCACCCGCTTCTTTTTGAATCTCCGCGATTTTCCTGACGAAATCCCGATAGTTTTTCATTTGTTTGATCAGGGGCGGCAGGGAATATCGTTCTGATACCGCCGGAGGTCCGGTTCAAGGCTTTGGGCGAGCGATCTGTCCCCGGCCTTTAAGGCTCTCTCGATCATCGCTTTCTGCCAGCGGGCGGCTTCGCCGCATTTGACCATTTCGGCGAGGGCCATCGCCACCAAAACCCCGTGTTCGATCGAACCGGAGGTCTGGTAAACAAGCTGTGCCAGTTCCAGCGCCCTGGCACCGTCGCGGAGATCGTATTGCGGGCTGGCGGCCAGAAAACGGGCCAGCAAAACTACGGTCCGGCCGTGATCGGGAAACCGGGCGTAGCTTTTCTCCAGCGCTTCCTTAACTTCGGCGTAACGGCCTTTTTTCAAAAGGATGTTGACCTTGGCGATGAGAGCCTTTTCCAGTTCGGGTTTTTCGCTTTCGATCTGGGAAAATTCGTCCAGCGCCTCGTCGTCGCGACCCAGACGGAGAAACTGTTCGCCGATCTGAAAGCGGGCCTCGAAATCCTTCGGGTTTTCCCTTGCGATGGTCTGAAAATGCGATAACGCTTCGAGATGCTTCCCCTGCAAGGCCAGAAGCATTCCCAGATTGAACCGGGCGTTGGTGTTTTTCGGCTCGATCCGGACGGCTCTCTGAAAAAGTTCGATCGCCTCGGGCTCTTTTCCCATCTGGATCAAAACCGCTCCGAGGTTGACCAGCGCCGGAATGTTTTCCGGTTCTTCAGACAGGGCCTTTTGATATTCGTCCGCCGAATCGGCGAAACGGCCGGCCTCAAGCGCCAGTTTGCCACGCAGAATATGAAGCCTCGCTCCCCGCTCGTGTTTTTGCAGCGAATCGAACAGCGGATCGGCCGCCCGAACGCCGACCGGCCCCTGTTTTTCCAGAGCGACGCGGGCTTTTTCCAATTCCTTTTGACCCCGGTAGGCCAGACCGAGCGAGTAATAAACCCGGTTCGCCTCGGGAACCAATTCGAGGACCCTTTCGAAATAAACGGCGGCGATCAAAAAATTCCGGCGGGCCAACTCGATCTGCCCCAGACCGTAAATGGCGGCCGCCGATTTTTCGTCCGTCTCGAGCGCTTTCCGATAGGCCGCGGCCGCTTCGTCGGTCCGGTTCAACTCCAGATAAAGATCGCCGCTATTGACCAGCAGTGTCGGGTAATCGGGCTTGATCCGCCGGGCCTCTTCGTAAATCTTCAGCGCCTCGTCCGGTTTGTTTTCCTGCTGGGCCGATTTTCCCGCCAGATATGCCCAGCGGAATTCGCCCGGTTCGAGTTTCCGGGCGTTCAGATAACAGGCCAGAGCCGCTTCGAAAAAAGAATAAAGCTGGTAGATCTCTCCCATCCGGCCGTATGCCTGACCGAGCTTTTCTCCGGTCGAATTTTGATCGGCGGCGGTGTCGAGCAGAACTTTTCGCTCGCCGATGATCTGTTCCCGAACCTCGGTTTCCAGTTTCGTCACATCCGGATGACGGACGTCCGAGAGGTTTTTTCGCGCGGGCGGTTGGGTGAACTCCCGTCCGTCAGCCTCGGGAGTTTGGGCCAGTCCGCCGGTCGCGGGGACGATCACCAGAACCGCCAGACAAAGTAATTTCAGAATGTTTGGAAGAGTTTTTTTGTTCATCGGCAATTAAGCCAAAGTTTGGCAAAATCCGGCCGAAAAATCAAAGGGCGGGATGTTCGCCGGCCGGATGTTGTTATATTGTTGTTTAAAGGCATTATTACCACAAAGGCACGAAGGACACAAAGATTTTTTAACTGTTTTGGGAATTTGCATTTTATGGCTCCGACCAATTCGGGAAGATCAATCGGATCGGGCCGACAGGGACTGCTGTTTAACAAATTTGTGTCCTTCGTGCCTTTGTGGTGATAAATTGAAATCATAAAAAACACAAACCTGAATTATGGAACATATCAGATACAGCGCGGCCGCCTGTCAGACCGATCTGGTCAATCCGCTTGAGCGGCGCGAGATGAAACGAAACACGGCCCGCATTCTTTCGATGATCGATTCGGCGGTTCTCGGGGCGTCGCCTTTTCTGCCGGTCCGACTGGTCGTTTTCCCCGAATTCGCACACGCCGCTCCGGTTTACGAAAAACTGGCCGATCTGCGCGATAAACTGGCCGTCGAGATTCCCAATGAACATACGGAAAAACTCGGGGAAAAGGCCCAAGAACACGGCATTTACATCCAGAGCGGTTCGATGCTGGAGATCGACCGGAAATATCCGGGTCACGTTTTCAATACGACCTGTCTGATCGGCCCCGAAGGCATTTTGTACAAGTACCGCAAGGTCAACCCGTGGATCCCGTTCGAAGTTCATTCCAGCCCGCACGACGTCGAAGGCTACGAGGAGGAGCTTTTTCCGGTGGCCGAGACCGAGATCGGCCGGATCGGAGCGGCCATTTGTTACGACTGGATCTTTCCCGAACCGACCCGCCAACTGGCGGCCAACGGGGCCGAGGTTCTGGTTCGGGTTTCGGCCTATATGGACCCGTGGAACGCGACCGAACCGATGGATTGGTGGACGGTGGTCAACCGCTGTCGGGCGCTGGAGAACACGGCCTACGTGGTGGCTTCGAATCAGGCGGCCTCGCTCGCGCATTATCCGCCCTATTCCTGGTCGGGGGGAAGCATGATCGTCGATTTCGACGGTCGCATCGTGGCCAAAGCATCCGAGGGGCCGGGCGAGAGGATCGTCGTCGCTCCGGTCGATATCTCCGCTTTGCGCCACGAAAGAAAAACCCGGACCGGTCACCTGATGCTCGAACATTTGCGGACCGAGGCCTATCCGGTTTACCGGAAACATATCTACCCGCCCGGAAAGCGGGACGGGGAAAGCACGGGCCAGGGAGAGTAACGTTTTAAAGCGGGGTTGAAGACTGCTTAGCCAGATCCCGAAAGTCTTCGAGGATCAGACGGCACTGGTCGGGAAGAGTCGAAATATCGTGGGCGTAATAAAGCCGCCGGACCGGGATCCGCCGGGCGATCTCGGCCAGAACCAGGAATTCGTCGGTTCTGCTTCCGCCCCGGACGACGTAACTGCCGGAGGTGTTTTTAATCAGTTCGATCAGCTTGTCCTGCGACCGCACGGGTCTGACAAAAGGCCGGCGGTATTCGTCGCTGATCTCGCCCAGAAGATAGATCGCTCCGAGCGGAAGCGGTTGGGAGCGGAAAATTTTGCCTTTTTCGAGCGAAACGTAACGGCTTTGCCGGTGAGCGTAAACCATCGGAAGGGCTTCCGGGTTTTCGGTCAGGTAGCGGGCGGCCACGGGGCGGAGCCGGACCTTGGAGTAACCGGTTTGAACCAGAAAACTCTCTTTCTGCGGATTTATGGCGGCGATATCGTCGGAGAGGACTCCGGCCCCGGCCCCGGCCAAACCGGCGGCCAGAGTGGATTTCCCGGCCGTCGCATGTCCGGCCAGCGCCACCGCCCGCCCGTCGATGGCGACGACGCTCGAATGGAGGCAGACCGTTCCCCGCAAACGCAAAATGAAACTCAGGACCGGCCCGACGAAATAGGATTCCAGATTGCCCGCGGGTTCGTCTTCTCGGTGATAGATCCGTAGATTTTCCCTCGCCTGATCGATCACGAAACTGAGATTTCGCACCTCGTCCACCCGGAAGACGACCTTCATCCAGCGACCGTTTTCATCCTCCGTCTCCCACAGCGAGACGTCCGTCAGTTCGTCGAGAAGCCGGGTCGAAACCGGTTTCCAGCCGGGCGCGTTGTCGGGTGTCGAGGGAGCGCTGACGTCCCAGTTGACGGTCAGATCCGGCCGGGAAAACCCCTCCTCTTCGAGCAGTTTGATCGGGCGGGAACTGGAGATCCTGAGACCGTAAAGTCGATACTTGTGCATAGAATTAAATCTGAAAATCAGGGAACGTTCTGAGAAAGTAAATCAGATAAATCGCTTGCGGGAGATATTCGCGGGCGATTTTTTCGTTGGTAGTATATCTTTCGGTATCTTGGACGGGCAAATCCGCCCATTGAATTATTTTTTCCAGATCGAGGACTTGGCGGATCGGATCGGCCGGCTTGATCTCGGCCAAAAAATTTCTGACCCCTCCGATCTGACGGTTGAAGCGCCGGACGTAGTCGGGAGAAAAAGGCGTTTTGGTGGTTCGCCACTGGATCTCAGGCGGGAGAACGCCATCGAGTCCGGCGCGCATCAGATGACGGCTGTAGCCGTTTTTGATCTTGAGTTCGACCGGAGCGGCCAGACTGAATTCGACCAGGCGTTTGTCGAGCAGGGGATACCGAACTTCCACGGCCGATCGGCTGAAGTTTAAAGACGCTTTTTCGGACATCTTTTTTTGCATAAAGATGATTTCATCAAGTTGATTTTTCCGGTGATCCGGGGCCGGGCGCTCGGCGCGAAGGGGCGGGTCTTCGATCTCGTTCAGGAGTTTTCGGGCGAGGTCTTCACGCAGTGAGTGGGGCTGGACCAGAAAATCCCGGGCGTTTTTTTTTCCGCGTTTGAGATCGACCAGCAATTGCGGCAAAACCGGGTTGATGACCTCGGCCCGGAGATTGTAACGGAGGGAATCGTTGTAGAGGCGTTTTCGTTGTCTTAATTCGCGCCACAGTCTGATCCAGCGAAAGCGGGCGAACATCTCGGCAAATCCGCCGGTTCCGTAAAAGGTCGGTCCGGTTTCGCCGAAAGAGCCGTCGAGAAGGGTTTCGGCGCCGTTTCTTTCGGCCTCTTTCTGAAAAGCCGTGTAAAGATAGTGCCGCGAGGTAATAAACGGGGAATCGGAAGCGGTAAAGAATTCCCCCAAACCGCTGAAGGGGCCGGCCTCGGGGGCGCTCACATAATGGATCCGGACGTTTTCGTTTTCTGCGAACCGGTCGATAAAATAACGTTCGTCGGAAAAATCGGGGTCGTTCCTCTCAGCCAGAACCCCGGCGAGAACATCGATCTCGCGGTTTTTCCGGGCCAGGATTTGAGCCGCCACCCCGACGATTGACGAGGAATCGAGGCCGCCGCTCAACAGGCCGACGACCGGGGGATCGGAATCGATCCGGGCGCCGATGATCTCGAAGATCAATTCTCGGAAGGCCTCCAGAATCTCATTTTCACGGACGCTTTGCTTCGCCGGGATTTCGGGCCTCCAGAATCGCCGGGTTTTGATTCCGCCCGAATCGATCGTCATGGCCGTTCCGGCCTCCAAGGGGAAAATGTTCTCAAACCAGGATTGATCCGTCAGGTAGGTGTGCGGTTCCGGCAAAAGCAGAACCCCGAGTTTTTTCAGATTGAATTTTTTTTCGACTTTCGGAAAACTCAAAACCCCCTTCGGTTCGCTGGCGAAAAGGAATCGCCCGGCGTCGCGGCGAAAAAAAAAGAGGCTTCCCCCGAAATGGTCGCGGGCGCAAAAAAGTTTTTGAAGGCGTTCATCCCAAACGGCGAAGGCGAAATCTCCGATGATCTGCTCGGGACAATCCTCACCCCATTTTTCGTAGGCCTTGAGGATCAGTTGTTCGTCGGACACAACCGTCCTTTCCGAAGAGGGTAGGTCCAAACGCCGTAAAAGCTCGGCGCGATTGGTTAAGACCGCATCGGCGACTATTTTAAAATTTTTTTTGGTTTCAGGGGAAAAAGAGGTGTCAGAAGGGAAGTCGGATTTGCCACCCTTTTCCAGTCGGCCCAACCCGACGGTTTTATTTGTCCAAATAGCGGCTTTTTCTCGCGGAGACCGGGCCAGCGATCGCAGGCAGGAATTGATTTCATCCTCAAAAGGTGGGCCTTCCCGAAAGTTGAAAACGCCGCAGATCTTCGACATTCAATTCGGAAACTCAGGTCAGAGAAACCGGCGGGAAGCCGCTTCCGTCCGCTCCGGCGCCTCCCAAAGCCAAAACCAGTTCGGCGATCCCGCCGTAGATTTTCAGCTCGGGTTTCTGATATTCCTTCCGTCCGTCAGAATCCTCGAATTTCGGTTGGGAAGAGATTTTGGTTTTTTCGTTTTTTTTCATTAGGAAAGCCTCCAAACTGTTGAAATTCTTAAGCTAAGTTGTAAGTTTAATATAAAAAACCACAATTCACAAACTCTATGTTTTATTTATTCAGCCGACCGACTTCTTCGAGGATCGATCCGGGGAAAGGAACATAACTGTTCTGGGTTTCCAGCAGTTTCCCGCGGTATTCGATCCAGGAGTGGGCGAGCAATTTCTCGTCCTCTTTTTTCACTCCGAATCTCAATTCGGTTTCGATCCCTTTTCTTCTGAGCAGAAACCAGAGGGCCAGCGACCCGGCCAGACATTTTCCCAAAAAAGGGAACTGTTTGTGAAAAAGATTCAGATAGTTCTGATACCGTCGGACCGTTTTCAGCCGGTTGGCGGGATTCGCCGGACGCCGTTTCTGGAAAAATTGCAGAATTCGGAAAGTGCGCTTGAATTTAACCGTCTTGATCCCGAGTTGAACCAGCGGAACAAGGGTCGCTATTTGGATAAAGATCCATTTGTGCGAAAGGGGCAAATTCCAGAATGTTTTGATCTTGCTTACCATCAATCCTCGGTCGAAACCAGACCCTGACGATTCAACTCGGCGATCAGTTCGGCCAGATCCACTCTCAAAGTGTCTTCGTCGATCTTGTATTCTTTCTGAAGTCTGACGAGAGCGTTTTCCGGCAGACCGTTTTCCGACAAAAGATGCCAGATCCGCGTCCCCATCTCGTTGAGACCGAAATACTGTTCGTTCTTCAAATTCAGCAAAACCCCTTCGCCTTCGATCTCCTGAAAAAGGACCTCCTCCGGGATCAAAACCTTTTTGGGCAAAGAAAAATTAGTCATTCAAATCAGATTTCCTCAAAGTTTTTCTGATATTAATATAAAACTCGAATCTTTGAAACTCCGCCCTTTGCCAAATCCGGCACTTTGAAAGAAACTGTATATCGGGCGCCCGATTTTCCAATCGTGATGAAAGAGCAAAAACCTTCCCAAAATCAAATCATCCCTCTGGTTTCCGTCATCATTCCATTTTACAACCGCGAGGAATTTCTCAGCCAGGCAATCGAAAGCGTCATCTCGCAGAGCGAAGACAATTGGGAACTGCTTTTGATCGACGACGGTTCGACCGACCGGAGCGGTGAGATAGCCGAAAAATACCGAAAGAAATGTCCGGAGCGGATCTCGATTTTCCGACATCCCGGAAAAGAAAACAAAGGGGCCAGCGCCGCCCGGCATCTGGGGATCGAGCGGGCGCGGGGAAGCTACATCACCTTTCTCGATTCCGACGACGTTTATTTTCCCGACGCCCTGGAGAGGGAACTCCGGGCGTTCCGGGAAAACCCCTCGGCGGACGCCGTCTGCGGAACTTTGGAATGCTGGTATTCCTGGTCGGATCGGGTTGAAAAGAGGGAAAAGGATTTCGTCATTGATCTGGTTTTGAAAACCGAGAAAATATATCAGCCGCCCGATCTGCTGGTTCATAATCTGAGGGCCGGCGGGCGCAAACCGGGAATCAACTGCGTCATGCTGAAAAGCGATTTCGCCCGGTCAGCCGGGGTTTTCGAGGAAGATTACCGGTATGCCTGGGAAGATCAGGTTTTTTGGGCCAAGGTCAGTCTTTCAGGCCGGATCTATGTAACCGATGCGGTTCTGGCCAAATACCGGCAACATCCCGGTTCGACCTGTGCGGTGGAAACGGAAAACGGTCTTGACATTAGCTCCAGAAGCATTTTTCTCGAATGGCTGGAAAAATACCTGCGCGAGCGGGGAGTTGAGGACGGGGAGGTTTGGCGAGCCTGGCGCGGTTTTCGCCGAAAAGTGTTTCTCGAAACCCGCCTGCGGAGATTGAAACAGATTTACCGCCGTCTTTTTCCGCTTCATTTTCGTTATAAATTGCGCGACCGCTGGACGAGGACCAAGGGGTTTTTAGCGGGGGCGTCCCATCGGCATAAATAGTTTATCGATTAACTTGGTTGTAAAAAGCCTCTGCGAGTATTTGATCTTGGTCGTCAGCTTTTCCCGCATCTTCAGATGGGTCCGGGCCATCTCCTGCCATCGGGGCGGGGCTTTTCCCGAAGCAAAAAGTCCCCGGACAAATTTGTCTCCGAGAGGAGCGATTTTTTTGTCGGCCGCGATGTCTTTTTCGATCGCCGCGGGCAAAGTTGTGCGGAGTATTTCCCGCGACAGATAAGCCCCGAGCAGAAGCATTCTGAAACTTCCGGTTTCCGAAGCCAGCCGTTCGGCCTCATCCCAGTCGATCCTGGTGTTGACGATCAGCCGGTCGATGTCGCAGATCCAGCTCAACCGTCCCCAGAAATGCTTCGAGGCGTGGGAGCAGAGAACGATCAGATAATCGGCCGGCGAGAGAGTCGGAATCTCCCGGCCGTAGAGCCTGACGGTCGAAACCCTGTCCCAGAGCGGTTCGGTGTCGAAGTCAAAGGTGAAAAAAGATTCGACGAAATCCCAGTGGACCTCGACCAAAGTGTTGGCGTCGCCGTAGAAAAACGGATATTCGTAATAATATTTGAGAAACGCCTTTTCCTGTTTTGCCGATAAATCCCAGACCGGACGGCAATCGATCCCGGCAAGCAATTCCTTGATGGCCGGAAAATCCCGTTTGCGAACCAACAGATCGATATCGGTAAACTGACGGAGCGTCACCTCCCCGTAAGCCAGGGCGGCCAGAGCCATGCCCTTGTAGGCAAGGACCGGAAACCCTCCTTTTTGCAAAGGTTCGATCAGTTTGATGAGCTGGGTCGTGCGGGCGAAATTGTAACCGGCGATCTCGCGGAAACGATTTTGAAAGCGGCCGAACACATCTTCCGGTATCCGATCGGATTTAAGGGTGCGGAATCGGTCGAAAATCAGCGGGATGACCCGGTGATCCTCGGCGGTTTGAAAAATATAATCCCAGTCGATCTCCTCAGTCAGCAGATGGCCGATTTCGTCCCTCGGCGGGTCTATTTGTGAAAAGATCCGGAGCAGACGGTTTTCGAGATCAAAAGGGGATTGTCGTTTCATATGGTTTTGCTGACAAATTTAACGAAATTTCGGGACCTTTGGCAACCGTTCGGTTTGGCTGCGAAAGTCGCAAGGATACGATCGGGAAAAAAGAAAAAGCGGGATAACAGACCCGCTTTTTCCGTTTTGTCACCTGAAAAATCCACCCGATTCAAAATTACGGGCAGGTCAGACTCTTGTAAATCTGAATGTGGGCGAAATCGGCACTGGCGGCGGCCGTTCCGATCAAGCTTACGTTCAGATGCATGCCCCGGACGCGCGGATTGAAATTCAACGCGTCGAAGGGTTTGCAAACCGTAACAGTCTGGACGCCGGTCGTCGCGTCGGTGTTGCTGTCGAAGATCAGCGAACTGGCACGACCGCCGGTGTTGATGTCGATCGCCACCAGATCAACCCTGACCTGAGACGCCGTGGCCGTTCCGTCGGCGTCGCGGTAACGGATTTTGTAAACCACGAAATTGGCCAGTTGGCTGGAAAGGTTGATGTTGTAGGGGATCGAATAAGTCGTGGTCAAGAAACCGGTCGCGCCGTTGGTTCCAATCCCGTAACTGTTGAAATTGGTGGTCGGAGTGATGGTCGAAAAACTGGCCAGGGTTCCCTGACCGCCGAACAGATGCTGGGCGTTTTCGGCGCCGAGCACGCTGGTCGAGGTTCCGGGACTGCTCGAAGCCGCCGTCGTTTGGATCGAACCGTCCGGGAAGATAAATCCGGTGGTTCCGGCTTTGACCGAACCCGAGGCGGTAACCGAACCGGCGTCATCCACCAGAAACAACCGGCTTCCGCCTTTGAAGATGTCGAGCGGACCGCCGGGACTGGTCGTTCTGAAACCGATGTCGCCGTCATTGTCAAGGAAAAGGTTGTTGGCCGGAGCATTGGGCATGATCCGGAAAACCAGTCTTTGACCGCTGGTCGAGTTGGAGATAAAGAAGTTGGCCTCGTTTCCGGCCACATCCCAGGTTTGCGCAGAAAAGCCGTTGGAACCGTCCTGTTCGAGCCGGACCGTCGGGGTGTTGCCATCGATCATATGGAGTTCGGTGGCCGGGGTCATCGTGTTCAAACCGACATTGCCCTGTGAATCGACCACCAGAGCGTTATTTCCGGCATTGGCGAAAACCCTGAACGGGAAGGTTCCGGCATCCGAATCTTCAATGCCAAGAAATTCCGGGCCGCCGTTGAGCGAATCGTTGGCGACGATCCGCCAGTCGCGGGTCGGAAAACTGCCGGTACTTGAAGTGTCGTTGAAATGAATTCTCAGATTGTTTTCTTTGAGCCTGATCGTGTCGGCGCCGAAATTCTCGCCGTTGACGCAGTCGATGCCGAAACAGCCGCTGCCCTGAACGATCAAGTCTTCGGTAAAGACGACTCCGTCTACCGGAGTGTCGGTCGTTCCGGAGTTTTTGACCGTTTTTTGATCAGCCTCCGGCGTTTTGGTGTCGGCGGCCTTTTCCGGTTCGGGTTCGGTTCCCGAATCGGCCGAATAGATGACACCGTTCAGAACGCGGAAACCTCCGGAATCGACCATCCGGGGCGGGATGATCCCGCTTTTGACGAAACTCTGGTAAACCTCGTCGCTCCGGCCTTCTTCGCGGGCCGCTCTGAGGGCCTCCCTGACCGAGTCGGAGAGGATCGGCGACAGGACTATTTCAAACTTGTACTCGCCTTCGGCCAGTCTTCCTCTCAAGCGGCTCTGGACGTTGAATATCGGCGAACTGCCGGGTCTGAACTCCTGGCTGAAAACCTCGCCCGTGGGAGTTTTGACCTTCAATGTTCCGCCGGCGTGCGGAACGTTGATGGTCCAGATAAGATTGGCGCCATCGTTGGATATGCGGGTCAGATTCTGCTTTTTATCGGTGGATTGGGCATTGACGGATCCACTGAAAGAAACAATACCAACCGCCAGAATCATTACGGTCAGTAAAATTCGATAGGTCATTTGATTTGCCTCCTGACTTTTTGTTTTATCCGCAGAAAGGGATAAACGGGGTCTTTATTTGATTTGAAAACTTGAATCTAAATTTTTGAAAAGAAACATCAGGTTTAGATCGGAAAGCCTGAAATTTTGCACGATAAGCATAACACAGGACAGTATTTAAAAAAAACACAATGGCGGAAATTTTCCGAAAGGTTTTTGGTTTAAAAAACACGGGGGCGGTTAACGGACGATTGAAGAACGGAGAGAAATGCGGATCACGGCCGCTTATCCGGCGGGACATCGCGGTACACCTCGTCGTAAGTTGCCCAGCCGTCTTTGATGACCGTTGTGGACAGATTGCTTTTATCGACCACCACGGGATCGAAAAAAAAGGCCGGAACCTCTTTGGTCATCGACGGCGATTTGATTTTATCGGGCGGGGAGACGGGTTCCTTCCGGGCCAGTTTGACGGCGGCATCGACCGCACCGTAAGCCAGCGGACGGATCGGTTTGTAGATGGTCATCGATTGGGTTCCGAGGGCGATTCTCTGAAGGGCCGCCAATTCGGCGTCCTGACCGGTAACGACCACTTTGCCGGCCAGACCTTGCCCCGCCAAAGCCTGGATCGCTCCTCCGGCGGTGCCGTCATTGGAGGCGATGACCGCCGCCACCTGATTTTGATTTTGGGTCAGGGCGTTTTCGACGATCTTCAAAGCCTCTTCAGGTTTCCAGTCGTCGGCGAACTGTTCCGCCACGATCTTGATATCGCCCCGGTCGATGGACGGCTGAAGAACTTTCAATTGCTCTCTTTTGAGAATAAGCGCGTTGTTGTCGGTCGAAGCCCCGTAAACCAAAATGTAATTTCCCCGGGGAGCGTGTTTGAGGGCGTATTCGGCCTGCAATTTTCCGATCAGCGGGACCTGATGAGAAACGTAAAGGCTGATATCATCGGAATTTATCAACCGGTCGTAGCTGATGACCGGGACCTTCAGGGCTTTGGCCTTTTCGACCATCGAGGCCGCCTGAGTGGCATCGTGCGGGGCGATAACCAGCACGTCGATCCCCTGCGTCAGCAGATTGTCAACGTCATTCGCTTGTTTTTCGGCCTGATTATCGGCGACCGTCACCAGACATTCGACCTGGAGTTCCTCGCACCTTTTTTTGAACAGGTCGTAATCGCGTTTCCACCGCTCCTCTTTGAGCGTATCCATGGAAAAGCCGATCTTTATCCGACCGTTCGGATCATTCCGGTCTGGTCCGGACGGGGCCGAAACGCAGGCGGAGGAGAGAAATAGACCGGCCCACAACCCAAGGACAAGCAACAACCGGCAAAATCCGGGACGGGAGAAGATGTTCATAAGGTTTTCCTCACAGCGCTCGATCCGGCCCCAGTTCGGGCGGTCGGATAAAACCGACTATTCGCCGGCTTTTCTTTCGCCGAGCGACACCTCCGGAAATTCTCTGGCGAACTGTTCCCTCGGCAGCGAATCGATCCGCCCGCGCAAAGGGGAGGAGCCGACGTTGGTTTTGAAGTTTCCGTCCAGATCATACAATCTCCGGTACTGGGCCGTGTTACGGATGATGCCCTGAACGTAGCCCCGCGTTTCCCGAAAAGGTATTTCCTCGACGAATTCGTCCATCTCGTAGGGGAGCGATTTTTGCCATTGAACCACCCGGCCCGGCCCGGCGTTGTAGGCGACCGCGACGAATTCGACCCGGCCGTATTTGTCGAACTGTTCGCGCATATAGGCCGTTCCCAGTTCGATATTGAGCGCCGGTTGGAAAAGCGTTGAGCCGGTGATGGTTCCGATGTCGGGGTTGTATTTGCGGGCCATCAAACGGGCCGTCGGAATCAGAAGTTGCATCAGGCCGTAAGCGTTGGCCCCGGATTTGGCGTTCGGGTCAAAGATGGTTTCCTGGCGGATGAATCCGGCCACCTGATAGGGATCGAGACTTCTTTTTTCCGACCAGAAACGAATGTCGTTCCAATTGCTCAAGGGATAAAAAATGTCCCATTCCTCGCGTCCCATCTCTTCGGGGAACATCTGCGAATAATCGGGATAGCTCGGTTTGAGCGCGATGAAAGCGCTGATGTTGTCGCCTTTCAGGCGGTAATATCGGGCCAGCGCCAGATTGATCTTCGGGCTGTTGTCGGCGGTTTTCTTGGCTTCTTTCAATTCCTCGATCGCCCAGTCGAACAGACCGACCGCGCTCAGTTCGTCGGAATTTTCGGCCCGGGCCAGCTCCCGCTCGGTGGCGGTTTCCGGCGCGACCGTGACGATCTTCAGATTCTCGACCGCCTTCGGCACCGGAGAGGAGGCCGGAAAAACAGCGGGCGACTGGCATTTCCCCTGACGTCTCAGAGAGGTCACCCTTTCGAGGGCCAGATGCCCGTACCAGTTGGAGCCGTAACGGTAGATCTCGGCGTCGTAAAGGGCGCAGGCCTCATCGATCTTGCCGGCTTTTTCGGAATCCCGGGCCGCCCAGTAGCCCGCCTTTCCGCGGTTGGTCGTATCCTCGTCGACGTAACGGGCCAGATGTTCGATGAACATCTGCGAAGAGGTTTGGAAATCGCGGTTTTCGTGTTCGTTCCAGGCCAGATCGAACTGCGCCTGAGCGACCTCGATGGCCCGCGGATAGGCGGTAACGGCGGTTCTCAGCAGATAGGATTCGTCGGCCCGGTTTTTCTGCGAACCGGCCTCCGTCCCGGCATCGACCAGAGCCTTTGGCGTCCATTTCCCGCCGGGAAATTTCTGACGCATCTCGTTGATCGTGTTCTTGGCCTCCTGCCACTGTCTGGCCCGGGCGAAACCGAGCGCCAACTGGTAAAAGGCCTCTTCTTTTTCGGGCGCATCGGGGCCGATCGAATTGAAGGCCGTCTGGGCGTCCTGGGTCCGGCGGGTCCGGGCGGCGGCCGTCAGCCTCTGAAGGTTGGTGCGGTCGGAAACCGAGCCGGGAAAATTTGCCGCCAGATCGTTGTAGGCATCGAGCGCCTCCTTGTAGTTGCGGGCGTTGTACAGTTTATCGGCGCGGGCCAGATTTTCGTCGGCCGTTTTCGGCGTCAGATCTTCTCCCAACCCGGTCAATTTGGTTTCGGCTTCCCGGGCGGCATCGGTTCCGGCACCGCTGAAATAGGTGCGGCGGAAAAATTCGACCGCCCGCGCCTGGTTTCCGGTCTGTTCGTAGGACTTGGCCGTCAGCAAAAGCGCGTCCGGGTTGTTCTTCTGGTTGAGTTCCCTGAGAAAATCCGGTATCTGATCGGCTTTCCCGCTCTTTAAGGCCGATTCCGCCCACAAAAGACTGGCCTCGCGGGCGCGCAGGGAACCCGGAAAATCCCGCAACAGTTCGGCGAAAACGTTCATCGCCTCGGCGGATTTGCCCATCTGATGAAGCGCCCTGCCCCGGAGCCAGAGGGCGTAATCGCCGAGGGTCGTTTTTTGGCGGAAGATGTCGGTGGCGAGAATCGCGGCGGCTCCCAACAGATCGTTGTTTTCGTAATGAATCCGGGCCCGCAGAAGGCGAGCCAAAGCCCCGGTCTTGGTTTTCGAAAAACGATTCTCGATCTGGAGAACTACCTCCTCGGCCGGAAGTTTGCCGTCCTTTGTCATCCGGCGCAGAGATTTCAAGGCCTCCTCCTCGGTTTGCTGGGGCCGAAAGGCCGAGCAACTCAGATTCAGGGAAATGAGCAACAGGCCGGTCAACAGGATCAGTATGGAAAAATGGGAAAACGATTTGAAGCGCAAGTCGCTGGAAAAGAACATTTTTTATTTAATACTCCTAAATACTGTGAAAATAAAAAAAACTGAAGTTTTGTTAAATTTGTGATGGGTGATGGGTGATGGGATAAAACTTAATTGTCTGAATATCGGGATCTGCTGCCCGATATTATCTGTTTAACTTTTCACCCATCACCCATCACCCATCACTAAACTCTAGTTTTTTTAATTTACACAGCACTAAACTTCAGATGAACAAAATTGAATGAGATTTGTCCCGGTTCAACAGTTAAGCCGAAAAAGAATTCCGGCCGAAAAAGATTCTCCACTATGATAGCAGAGAGAGCAAATTTTAACATCAGTCCGAGGGCGGTAGAGAGAGTTTGGTCGGATCCGAAAAGATAATGAGATAACTCCGGCTCAAAACGACCGGGTTCCGTCGGCAAAGGCTTTTCAACCAAATCATTTCTGGTATATGATGGCTTTGATTTTTTACCTTTCCGGAGTTTTTTATGAAAAGATTTTTCCCCACTTTGTTCCTTGCCCTGATGATGGTTTTCTCGTGTCCGGCCCAACAAACCGCCCCCGAACCGACGCCTCCGCCGCAGATTGACCCGGACGTGGTCAAGATTTCGACCAATCTGATCCAGGTCGACGTTTCGGTTACGGATCGAAAAGGAAAGCCCGTGGCCGACCTCCGGCCGGAGGATTTCGAGGTCTTCGAGAACGGAAAAAAACAGGAGATCACCAATTTTTCCTTCATCTCGGCCGAGAGCGAGTCGGCGGAGACGGAACCGGGAAAAAAAGAGAAAAACGCCGTTTTGCCTCCCGCGTCCCCGCTCAAACCGGAACAGGTCCGCCGGACCATCGCGCTGGTCGTGGACGATCTGACGCTTTCATTCACCAGCACTTATTACGTCCGCCGGGCCTTGAGGAAATTCGTTGATGAGCAGATGACGGAAGGGGATCTGGTGGCCGTGATTCGGACCGGCGCGGGGATCGGCGCGCTTCAGCAGTTCACTTCGGATAAACGGCTGTTGTACGCGGCGATCGAAAAGATCCGCTGGAATCAGTACGGAACCGGCGGCATCGGCGCATTCGCCCCGATCGAAAGTAACGGCGAGAATCAGAACTACGATCTCAAGGGAACGGTCGAGGGAGACGAAGATTCGGACGCCGGAGTCGATCCGCAGGCCGATCTCAACGAATTCCGGGAAAACGTCTTCGCCGCCGGAACGCTCGGAGCGATCAATTACATCGTTCAGGGAATGAGGGAACTTCCGGGGCGCAAATCGATCATGCTTTTGTCCGACGGTTTCAGTTTGTTCACCAATTCCGATAACCGTCTGGCCGAATCTTCGCGCGTTCTCGATGCCTTGCGCCGTTTGGTCGATCAGGCCAACCGGTCGGCGGTCATCATCTACACCATCGACGCCCGCGGTCTGGTCGTGGGCGGTCTGACGGCGGCCGACAACGTTTCCAGTCTGACCGGAGATCAGATCGAACAAAGACTCGCCGACCGCCGCAACAAACTCTTCGATTCGCAGGAGGGGCTCATCTATCTGGCCAAAGAGACCGGCGGTTTCCCGATCATCAACAACAACGACATCGCGGGCGGGATTCGCCGGATTCTCGACGATCAAAGCTATTATCTGATCGGTTATCAGCCGGACGAGGAGACCTTCGACCCGGAAAAACGAAAGTTTAACAAACTGGAGATCAAGGTCAAAAGGAAAGACCTCAAGGTCCGTTACCGGAGCGGTTTTTTCGGCATCAGCGACGAGGATATTCCCTCCCAGCCGGTCAATCGGACCCCCGAACAGCAGATCCTGACCGCTTTGACCTCGCCTTTCGGCGTGAGCGGAATAAACCTCAACCTGAACACCGTTTTCAGCGCCGACAACAATTATAAAACGTCGCTCAGTTCATTTCTCTACATCGATCTCAGGGATCTGAAATTTACCGACGGGGAGGACGGTTTGAAAAAAGCGGCCTTCGATCTTCTGGCGGTGACCTTCGGCGACAATGGCGTACCGGTCGATCAAATCAGTAAGACCTACACTCTCAATATCAAGGAAAATGCCTATCAGGAACTTCTGAAAGAGGGGTTCGTCTACTATTTCACTCTCCCGATCGAGAAGCCCGGAGCCTATCAGATGCGGGTCGCCATCCGCGATCACGGTTCGGAAAAACTGGGCGCGGCCAGCCAGTTCGTCGAAGTGCCGAAACTCAAGAAAAAACGCCTGACGCTCTCCGGGATGGTGCTTGAAAACCTGACCATCCAGCAATGGAAGGATGAGGCGGCGGAAAAACCGGAGGGTCAGCGTCCTCAAAAAAAGACCGATCCGATCCTCGATACGGCCTTTCGAAGTTTTAAGCGGGGAACGGTCCTGCGTTACGGTTTTGAGATCTACAACTTCCGGCTGAGCGAGGGGCAAAAGCCCGAACTGCAAATGCAGGCCCGCCTTTATCGCGACGGAAAGGTCATTTTCGAAGGCAAACCCCAATCGGTGGATCTGTTCGGTCAAACCGATCCGAAAGTCATCAAAACGGCCGGGGCCTTGAGTCTCGGGCGCCAGTTGCAGGCCGGAGATTACGTTTTGCAGGTTATTGTCACCGACCCGCTGGCCAAGAGGAAATATCAAACTTCGTTCCAATTCGTTCAGTTCGAGTTGGTCGATTAAAAAACGATGAGCGTTCGCTTTGTCCGCCCGGAGGACGCCGAGCAAGTCGCGCGGATCTACAATTATTACGTCGAAAACGGCCATCAAACCTTCGAGACCGCTCCGGTCGGGGCGGCCGAGATGGGAGAACGCATTTCGGCCATCTCAGAAAAATATCCCTATCTGGTGTTTGAGGAAAACGGCGAGGTGTTGGGCTACGCCTACGCCGCGCTTTACAAAATCAGGCAGGCCTACCGCCATTCGGCCGAGATCTCGGTCTACGTCAAATGGGGCGTTCGGAGCCGGGGCATCGGTCGGCGGCTATACGAGAAACTTTTCGAAGAATTAAAGGAAACCGATATTCACGCCGTCATCGCCGGGATCTCCCTGCCGAACGAGGCGAGCGTCCGCCTTCACCAGAGTTTCGGGATGGAAAAAGTCGCCCATTTCCGCGAGGTCGGCTACAAGTTCGGCCGTTGGATCGACGTCGGGTATTGGGAGATCGTGATGGGTGAGAAGTAATGGGTGAGAAGTGATGGGTGATGGGACAGAATTTGAGGGAAGATCGTTCGCCCTTAAATCAAATCCCATCACTCATCACCCATCACTCATCATCTCTTACGGCTTTTTCTGATAATCGGGGAAGGGGCCGTGTTTCGGTTTGCTCGGCGGATTTTTGCGGATCGTTTCGAGGGTGATCTCGACCGCTTTTTCGAGTTGAACATCGTGCCCCTGTCGCCACATCTTCGGGTCGAGATCGATCTCGACGTCCGGGGCGACGCCTTTGTTTTCGACGTCGAGTTCGCCGTTGGCGTTGCGGAATGCCACGCGCGGAGCGGTGACGCCGCCGCCGTCGATCAGTTGCGGGTAATTGTAGATTCCGACCAGACCGCCCCAGGTCCGCTTTCCGACCATCTGGCCGACCTTGGCCTGGCGGAAAAGCCACGGCAGAAGGTCGCCGCCCGAACCGGCGTATTCGTTGACGATCATCGTTTTCGGCCCGTAGATCGAACTGACCGGCGTCGTGAAATCATCGCCCTCGCGGGTTGACCAGTAGTTCATCAGCGGCCGCCGCATATAATCGATCATATAATCGGCCGCCGAACCTCCGCCGTTGAAGCGTTCGTCGATGATCGCTCCTTCCTTGTCTATCTGGGCGAAATAATAGCGGTTGAAGTTGGTGTATCCGGCCCCGCCCGTGTTCGGCAGATAGACGTAGGCCAGCCGCCCGCCGCTGAGTTCGTAAACCTTGCGGCGGTTGTCCTCGATCCAGGCCCGGTTCCTCAGTTGCGATTCGCTCGGAACGGGAACGACCGTCACTTCGCGGGCGTCGCTGCCGTCCGGGTTCGATCCGACCTTGATGATGATCTGTTTGCCGGCCGTTTGTTCGAAGAACGAATAGACGTTATCGGAAGATCGGACCTCGCGCCCGTTAACGGCGATCAGATACTCGCCTTCGCGGACGTTGACGCCGGGTTGCGTCAGCGGCGCGGTCAGCCCCGGATTCCAGTTTTCGCCGTCGTAGATCCGGGCAAAACGGTAGCGGCCGTTCTCGATCCGGTAATCGGCTCCGAGCAAACCGCCCGAATAGGTCGTGATCTGCGGGTTGTCGCCTCCGCCCGAATTGTGGTGTCCGACCGTCATATTGCCGAGCATCTCCTGAAACAGATAATTGAGATCGGCCCGCGTGGCGACCCCGTCCAGATACGGGCGGTATTTGGCCTCGGCCGCCTTCAGGTCGAGACCGTGAAAACCCGGATCGTAGAAAAAGTCGCGCTGGATGCGCCAGGCCTCCTTGTACATCTGTTCCCATTCTTCGCGCGGGTTGACGTAAACCTCCATTTCGGCCACCTTGAGGGCGCCTTCGCCCGGTTTCAAGGGCAAAAAGGTCGAAGCGATGGTAAAGCGTCCGGGCGGCTGGCCGAAGATCATTTTTTCGCCGTTGGCCGACACGTCAAAAGCGATGACTCCGCCGAGGACCTTGTCGGCCTTGCGCTTGCCGAGGTCGAACCGGTGAACGTCAACGCCGGGTTGGGGCGTCGTCGAAGTGCCGGAATTCGGCACGTTTTCGAGCAGGAAAAAGGTTCCGGCTTTGGCCGGGACCAGTCCGACGTAATTGCGGCCCGGCAGGGGCAGAGCGACGATCCGCTGGCTGATGCTTTCGAAATCGATGACGACGGCCGGCGCTTCGGGTTTGGCCGCCGGTTTTTGCGGCGCATCGCCCTTTTCCTCTTTGACCTGTTCCTCGTCGCTTTCGGGCGACAGGGGCGACGGATCGGTCTTTTTCAAAACGACGGCGTAAACGCTGCGGGTCGTTTGAAACGGATAGCTCGACATATCGAGCCAGCCGGTGGTCGGACCGTTGTCGGTGCTGGCCGTAAAAAAGATGTATTTTCCGCTTTGGTCAAAGACGGCGTACCGGGCATCGCTCAGACCGTCGGTGATCATCGTCGATTTGCCCGTATCGAGCGAAAAGACGTGAACGGCGCAGAGGCGGTTTTTGAGCTGTTTGGTGTAAACGATCCATTTCCCGTCGGGCGACCAACTCGGGTCGAGCACCTGAAACGGGTTTTCGTAGGTGTTGGTATCGACCTTGGTGAGCGTTTGCTTTTCGATGTCGAGATACCAGATGTTGAGCCGCTTGTCGGTAAACAGGATCTTTTTGCTGTCGGGCGAAAAACGGGGCGAGTAAAAATAGGACGACGGATTGCCGAGGCTGATCTTTTTCAGATCTTTGAGTCCGGTCTGATCCCTCAGATGAAGGGCGTATTCGCCCGATTCGTCCGAAAAATAAGCGATCCATTTGCCGTCCGGCGACCAGGCCGGATCGCGTTCGGCGACCCCCGATGTGTTGGTCAGGTTCCGGGCGTTTCCTTTTTCGGCCGGGACGCTGATGATCTCCCCGCGGGCCTCGAAAACGGCCCGCGCTCCGGTCGGCGAGATGGCGACGTTGCGAACCCTCTGGGCGACCCTTTCAAAGCGCGGCCGGACCTGCGGCAGATCGCCGTTGAGCGTGATGTTGACCGGAGATGTTTTGCCGGATTTCGGATCGAAGACGCCCAGCGAACCGAACTGTTCGTAGACGATCGCGTCCGGGCCTTCGGATGCCGATTTCAGGTCGAGGCCGTTGTGGCGGATCTCCTCGGTAACTTTTTTGCTTTTGGTGTCGAACGAATAAAGAGTTACGTTGCGCCCGTTGCGGTCCGACAGGAAATAGATCTTCTCCCCCATCCACATCGGAATGAAATCGTTGGAATTCTGCCGTGGGATCTCCTCGACGGCCGAATCGCTCAGGTTGCCGATCCAGATCTTGGTCGTGCGCCCGCCCCGGTACATCTTCCATTGAGCGAAGGCCGGAGCCAGAGGCATATAGGCGAGCCGGGTTCCGTCGGGCGAATAGGAGGCCACGCCGCCGGCCATCGGGAAGGGAAGTTCGGACGGCAAACCCTCGCCCGTGGCGGGCATGGTGTACATTTTCGGGAGAGGCATTCCGGTTCCCCGGTTCGACAAAAAGACCACCGAACGGCCGTCCGGCGTCCAGCCGATCAGGCTGTCGCCGCCCGGATGATAGGTGATCCGGCGGGGAATTCCGCCGCTCGAAGGCATGACGAAAACGTCCACGTTCCCGTCGTACTGGCCGGAAAATGCGATCCAGTTTCCGTCGGGAGAAAACTTCGGATTGAACTCATTTCCCGGATCGGCCGTCAGGCGAACCGCCTGCCCGCCCGCGCGCGGCACTTTCCAGAGGTCTCCGGCATAGACGAAAACGATGTCGGTCTTGTTCATCGTCGGTTGCCGGTAGAGCATCGGTTTTGATGTTTGAGCCAGTCCGGCGATTGACGAAACGGCCGAGATCAAGACGGTCAGAATGAATTTTTTCATACGTTCCTCCCTTACGGATATTTGATTTTTAATTTTTTAAGGCGTTGGAATTCGTGTTTTTTACGCAAAAACGGTCGGACGGTTTCAAAAAAATGAATTTCCGCGCGAAAAAGCCCCCGGTAAAATTTATAGCCCGAAACTATATATTGAATGTTTTCCAAAGTCTAGAGCGGAAGATTTTTTTCCCGGCGGCCCCGGATTTTCCCTATTTGTAGCGAAAAATTGTTTATCCCGTCCGTGCCGGTTGTGACCCGGTGATTTTTGCCGTTCGTCACAAAACGGCCGGCGAAATCCGAAAAATCGGCTAAGGTTTTAAAAAATAGTAAGCAAGGAATAATAATTTATGGATCATACCGATCAACCGAAAAGCGGTTCGAACATCGACGAAAAATTGGATTATCTGCGGGAAACGGCCTTCGCACTGATCCGGGAGGTGCGGCGGCTGGATGGGCCGAAGCGGGTCGAGCTGGAGGACGAGATAAATTTTGACGAAGAGGTCAGGCGGTTCGAGGTCTATCTGATCGAACGGGCGCTGGAGCGGACGGGCGGCAACCAGCACCGGGCGGCTCGTCTGCTGAAACTCAAATACACGACCCTTCACAGCAAGATCAAACGCTATCGGATCAAACCCGCCGAAGGTCAGTTTTTGCTGATCGGGGCCGCCGATCATTGAAGGGCAGAGTTTGAATGATTTGAAAGGGAATATTAGCAAAGGCTCCGCGCCCGCTTCGACATCCCGGATAAAAATGTTTTGCGGGGAGAATTTGAAATTTCTCCCATCGCTCCCCCAAACGCTTGACTTTTCTTTCAAGGATAATCACCCTAATTTATCAAGTATGGAACATTTTGACGTTTTGATCGTGGGAGCGGGGCTTTCCGGCATCGGCGCCGGGGCGCATCTGAGGATGGAATGCCCGGAGAAAAGTTTTGCGATCATCGAGGGGCGTCCCTCGATGGGCGGCACCTGGGATCTGTTCCGTTATCCCGGCATCCGTTCCGATTCGGACATGTACACGCTCGGTTACCGGTTTCGCCCGTGGAGCGACCCGAAAGCCATCGCCGACGGTCCGGCCATCCTCAGATATATCCGCGAAACGGCCGGGGAGTTTGACCTCGACGGGAAGATCCGCTACAACCATCGCGTCCGCCGGGCCGATTGGTCGTCGGATGAGTCCCGCTGGACTCTCGAAGCCGAGACCGAAGGGGCGGTCGTCCGTCTGACCTGCAATTTTCTTTATCTTTGCACCGGTTATTACGATTACGGGGCGGGCTACACGCCCGAATGGCCGGGCACGGAAAATTTCCGGGGGCAAATGATCCATCCGCAGAAATGGCCCGAGGATCTCGATTACGAGGGGAAACGCGTCGTCGTCATCGGAAGCGGGGCGACGGCCGTCACGCTCGTTCCGGCGATGGCCGAAAGCGCCCGACACGTGACCATGCTTCAACGCTCGCCGACCTACATCGTCTCGCGCCCCTCTGAGGACAAGATAGCCAATCTGCTCCGGGCGATCCTGCCCCGGCGGGCCGCCTATGCGATCACGCGTTGGAAGAACGTTTTGGTCGGGATGTTCTTTTACAATCTTTCGCGCAAGCGGCCGGAGGTGATGAAGCGCCTGATCGCCAAGGGCGTCCGGAAAAATCTCGGCGAGGATTACGACCTCAAACATTTTTCGCCGGATTACAATCCGTGGGATCAGAGGCTCTGTCTGGTTCCGGATTCGGATCTGTTCCGGGCGATCAGCGAGGGCAAGGCCTCGGTCGTTACCGATCACATCGAAACTTTTACGGAGACGGGGTTAAAACTCAGATCGGGCGAACATCTCGATGCCGACATCATCGTAACGGCGACCGGGCTGGTGATGAAACTGATGGCCGGATTGCAACTCGTCGTTGACGGCGAACCGGTCGATTTGTCCGAAACCCTTACCTACAAGGGAATGATGTACAGCGACGTTCCGAACGCGGCTTCGGCGCTCGGCTACACCAACGCTTCGTGGACCTTGAAATGCGATCTGACGGCCGAGTACGTCTGCCGCCTTTTGAATTACATGGACCGGAACGGCTATGCGGTCTGCACGCCGAGGGTCAATGACCGATCCATCGAAAGAGAACCGGCGGTGGATTTTACCTCCGGTTATGTGCAAAGGGCCCTCGACACCTTGCCGAAGCAGGGGACGAAAACGCCCTGGCGACTGTATCAGAACTACGTCAAAGATCTCGGGATGCTCCGGTACGGACGTTTGGAAGACGGTGCGATGGAGTTTGAGAAGGCGTCGGCTAAAAGCCGGAAGAAGGGAAAAGCGGCCAGCGTCTCGTAAAACGATCTATGAGTTTAACCAAAGAAAGCGTGGTCGTGATCACCGGCGCGGCTTCGGGCATGGGGCGGGCGCTGGCCGTTCGTCTGGCGCGGGAGCCGATCGCCGGGATCGCCATTGCGGACGTCAACGAGGAGGGTCTGAGGGAAACCGAAGAACTGATCAAAAAAACGGACATCAAAGTAACCGTCCATCCGGTCGATGTCGCCGATGAAGAGGAGATGCGCGCCTTTGCCGATGAGGTGATCAGCCTTCACGGGCGCGTAACGCACCTGATCAACAACGCCGGTGTCGCCCTCGGGGGAGCGGTCAGAGAGGTCTCTTTGGATGACATCCGCTGGCTGATGAACATCAATTTCTGGGGCGTCGTTTACGGCACCAAACTTTTTCTGCCGCATCTGGAAAAAGAGAAGTCGGCGCACATCGTCAATTTTTCGAGCCTCTTCGGTTTCATCGCGCCGCCCGGTCAGGCCGCCTACGCCGCCAGCAAGTTCGCCGTCCGGGGATTTACCGAAGCGCTCCGCCACGAACTCGAAGGGACCAACATCAATGTTTCCGTCATCCATCCCGGCGGCGTGAAAACCAACATCGCCAACAGCGCCCGGATCGGCCGGGGCGTCGCGCTGACCGAAAAACAGATAGAGGCGAGAAGGGAGAGAATAAACCGCGACCTGAGCCGGACGACGCCCGAACAGGCGGCCGAGATCATCGTCAACGGAATTAAGGCGCGAAATCCCCGGATTCTGATCGGAGGCGACGCCCGCCTGCTGAGTTTGATCGCCCGGATTTTCCCCCGCCGCTATTTTGCCATCATCAACTTCATGACCGGCGGGCGGATGAAAAACGATCAGGAGACCTGAGTTAGTGCCAACGCAGGCAGACATCTTGCCTGCCTGCCCGGCCAGTGCGGTTTTATTTTCTAAAATCTTCAATTAACTGACCACCGACCACCGACCACTTTTTCCCGCCCGGGTTTTCATATTATTATCGGATGATGGAGAAACCGCAGATCCATTTCGTTCACGCCAACGGTTTTCCGGCCGGGACCTACCGCAAGCTTTTCTCATTTCTCCGCGATCAATTCGAGATCGGTTATCTCGACCGCCACGGGCACAATCCGGATTATCCGATCACCCCCGGCTGGAAGCATCTGAAAGAGGAACTCCGGTCCGAGATCGAACGGCGTTACCGGAAACCGGTGATCGGACTCGGGCACAGTCTGGGCGGAATCCTCCATCTGCTGACGGCCGCCGATCATCCCGAACTCTACCGGTCGGTCGTTCTTTTGGATTCTCCGGTCATCAGCCCGCTGAGCAGTCTGGCTCTCAAGGTCATCCGCAAAACCGGTCTCGGTCATCGGATGTCTCCGACCCGCGAAACTCTCAGGCGGCGTTCGGTCTGGAAAAACACCGACGAGGCGTTCGGTCATTTCGCCAAAAAAAGCAAATTCCGCTCGTTCGACGAAGAGGTCCTGCGCGATTACGTCGAACAGGGAACCGTCGAGAACGAGACCGGGATCCGGCTGTTCTTCGAACCGGAGGTCGAGGCCGGCATTTATCAGACCTTGCCCGAATTCCTGCCCCGCCTGCGCGGCCGGATCAAGGTCCCGGTCGCCTACATCGGCGGGACGCGTTCGCGCGAGGCCCGTCTGGCCCGGATCGGATTTATGCGGAAAAACTTTCCGTTCAACTATTTTTTTGTCGAAGGAACCCATCTTTTCCCCTTTGAAAACCCGAAAAAAACCGCCGATTTGATCAAGCGGGCGATTCGCGTCAATCTGAACGAATAGCCCATTTTGACTGGCTTTTCTTTCAATTTGAAACCATTTTGAATGACCAGTCGGTCAAATTGATAAAAAAACGTTCAAAAATTTGTTAAACAATGTAAATACTTGTTGACAATTTTTGGCACGTAGTGTAGTTTATTTACTGATGACACCAAAACAAGTCATCTCACTTCGCCACCATAAGCGAAAGAAGTTTTCTAACAAAGGGGCATTTTCAAATAGCTTTAACAAACAAAATCCCTTGATCACAAAGTACAAAACGAAACAGATATTTTGACTCTGCAATCAGTTGACCTATCAAAAACAGTCCTGTCTTTGCTGTCAGTCCGATGAATGGTGGCAAAAATTCTTCAATCGGTCAAAAACCTGGATCGTTGGGTAAATGAAAACACACAACAAAGCAAAAAAAATTAAAAGATTGGCGAGAAAGCTAAAAGGAGTAAGGAGATAATGCTGTTCGGTAAAAAGAAAAGCGTTGCCGGTTTGGATGTCGGTTCGAGTTCGGTCAAGATGGTCGAACTTCAAGGCAAATTGAACAATCTGAATTTGGTAAGTTTGGGTTTTGAAAACCTGCCCGACGACACCATCGTTGACGGGCAAATTATGGAACTTAACGTTGTTTCGGACGTCATCCAGAACATCTGTAATAACCATAATATTAATGTAAACCAGGTGGTAACGGGCGTCAGCGGACATTCGGTGATCATCAAGAACATCGTTCTGCCGTCGATGGGCTCGGAAGAACTCGAGGAATCGATCGACTGGCACGCCGAGGAGCATATTCCTTACGATCTGTCGGACGTCAGCCTCGATTATCAGGTGACGGCCGAAGACGCGGAAGTCACTCAGGTTCTGATCGCCGCCTGCAAGCGCGAAAGAATTGATAACGTCAAACAAGCCATCCAACTCGCCGGCAAACAACCCGTCGTCATCGACGTCGATACTTTTGCTCTGCAAAACTGCTACGAAGTCAATTACCAGCCCGACCCGTCCCAGGTCGTTACCCTGCTCAATATCGGCGCTTCGACGATGAACGTCAATATAGTCAAGGGAACCCGCTCGCTCTTTACCCGCGACATCACGGTCGGCGGAAGCCAGTTCACCGACGTTCTGCAAAGAAGTCTGGGGCTCAGCTTCCAGCAGGCGGAAGCGGTCAAACGCGGCGTCGCCGAGGCCTCCGAGGGAATCGAAGAAACGGCCATCGAACCGCTGATGGACAACGTAACCGATTTGGTCGCGATGGAAATTCAGAAAACCTTCGATTTTTACCGGGCCACCACGGACGATGCCGAAATGGTCGTCCAGAAGATCCTGCTTTCGGGCGGCGGTTCCAAATTGGCCGGACTGGCCGAAGATCTTTCCGCCAAACTCGAATTGCCGGTCGAGGTCCTCGATCCGTTCCGCAATATCAAGGTGGACGCCAGAAAATTTGACCCGGATTATTTGAGTGAAATTATGCCCGAAATGGCCGTGGCCGTTGGTTTGGCAATAAGGGGAGTGGAACTAAAATGATTAAGATAAATCTATTAGACTCAGTAACGGAAAGACAGGGAGGAACCGTCGTAGCGGTCGAACGCAAGATCGGCAGTCCCGTCTCGCGGCTCGTCCTGATGACGATTGCGGTCTTCTTTTTATTGTTCGCCGTCGTCGGCTGGGATGTGATCAGCACCCATATGGCCAAAAGAGAGGCCGAAAGACAACTCGCCGAACAACAGCAGATCCAAAAGGAACTCGATGCGGTTCTCAAAGAACAAAAGGAACTTGAGCAGAAGATCCAGAACATCGATATGCGGATCAACGCCATCAAGAAACTCCGGTCCGAACAGGCCGGTCCGAGCGCGGTCCTAGACGCGATGGTCGAAAGAATCGTTATGGTTCCGGGACTGTATCTGGAAAGCGTCGAACAAACCGGCAAGGAGTTGACCATCAAGGGCAATTCGCCGGATGAATCGCAGGTTACGCAATTCGGTCGGAGCCTAGAGTTCTCCGGAGGCTTGTTCACCAATCTGAACATCGAGACCGAAAGAAAAGAAATCGGCAGCCAGCAGGTTTCGGCCGGCAGCGAAGAGACTCCGGGCAAACAGATCGTCGGATTCACCATCCGGTGCGCCTACACCCCGGACAAAGCGGGCGGAGCCAAGGATTCCACCACCGCCGAGAACACGCCGCAACCCGGAGCCGCTCCCCAACCCGGAGCCGCCGGACAGCCGCAAGTGGCAAAAAATTAACAGATACCAAAACCTTAGTTTGTCGAAACTAGGAAGAGAAAGGGAAAACTGAGATGAAAGATAAATTAACAGCCCTAGCCTGGCACATGCAACTTATAATTTTGGTCGGTATAGCAGCAATGCTTTACATGGGAGTTTGGTATTTGTTTACCAGCGATATGCACGTCGAAGTCGAAGGTTTGAACGAACAGGTTGCTCAGCTCAAATCGAAAAACGAAGCGGCCAAAGTCGCCACCCAGCGGATCAACGAATTCCGTTCGCTGTACGCCAGCAAAGAGCAGGAATACGACGAACTGAAGGTCCTCCTTCCCGAAGAGCGCGAGATCACCAACGTTTTGCAGGGTTTGCAGGACACCGCCCGGGAAAGCCGTCTGATCGTTCAGCGTTTTTCGCCGCAGGAAGACACCCAGCAGGATATGCTGATGGCCAAACCGGTTCAGATCGAAGTTGACAGCAATTTCAACAACCTCCGGGTCTTTTTCGACCGGATGGCCAAATTGCAGAGGATCGTTTCGATCACCGATTTCAAACTGACCCAGCTGACTCAACAAAAAGCTGATCGCACCCTGCACGCGCAATTTATGCTGACGGCTTACTACGCCTCGCCGGAAGACCTGTCTCAACCGGCCGCCCCGCAACCCGGACAACCCGGAGCGCCCGGACAGCCCGTCCCCGGACAACCGGGAGCGCCCGCCCCGGCTCCGAACGCCGCCGCGGCCCTACCGCCGGCTCAACCCGGAGCGCCCCGCCCGGCCGGACCCGGCGGAAACCTGTAAAGCGATTCGCCGCCACTATTTGAAGGATATTTATTTGAGAGAGAATAGCCATGATGAATAAATCAAAAATGACACGCTTCCTGATTATTAGCTTTGCCGCCGTCGGTTTTGTTCTGGTCAGCGGAAGTTTCTCGGAAACAAAAGCCCAACGCGACCCGTTCAAAATGCCCGGATACGCCAAACCGAGACCGGCGAAAACGAGCTCGAATCCGGCCGACAGAGATTCTTCACCGACTCCCGACAAGCCGAAAGGCCCGATGGTGGTTCCGGCCCCTTCGATCGAACAGCGGATCAACTATTACAAGATGATGCGCGAACAGGCCGCCTTGAACGGTCTGCCGATCCCCAAGGTAACCAGCGTTCTGACGCTCAGCGAAATGTCCGTAACCGGCATTTTCCGGACGCCCCGCGGTTATGCGGCGATGGTCGAAGCGAAACCGATCAACCTTTCTTATACGATCTATCCGGGCGAGAAATTTTTTGACGGACAACTCGTGGCGGTCGAAGAAAACCGGCTGGTCTTCAGAAAAGTAACCAAGATGAGCAACAACAAATTCATCTCTTCGGTTGAGAACAAGACCCTGCGCCAGTACAGCGTTCAGGAAGAAGTTCAGGGAACGGCCCCGGTCAGATCCTCGGGATCGGTCGAGACCGCCCGCCAGTCAGAACCGGCTCAAAAGACCGAGAGCGCACCGGCCCCGCCCGCGATGATCATTTCGCCGCTCGATGAAATGAACAACCAGCCGGCCGAAGACGAAAAGGATGCCAAAAAGGGCAAAAAACCGGTCAAGGTCGCCAAAGGCAAAAAACACTAATCAATTTCCAGCGGCGCGCAAATAAAAATGCGTCCGAGAAAAACAAACTATTTTAGTCAATACACACGGAGGAAACATGAATTCTCTACATACCATAAGCGTCCGCTCGATCAGAGCTATCTTCGCTTTAATGATTTTCAGCGCCTTAGCCGTCGGAGTCGCCGCTCAAAAGGTTGATCCGCAACAGCAAGGCAAAATGTACGGCGATCCCGGTTTCCGGGGCGAGCCCATCAACCTGAATGTTGTCAATGCGGACATCCGCGACATTCTCAACTACATCACCGAACAGTACGGAATCAATTTCGTCATTGATAACTCGGTCAAAGAGGTTCCGGTTACGGTCAACGTCAGCGATGTCCCCTGGAACGTCGCCCTCGATTCGATCATTCAGTCGCAGGATCTGGCCATTCAGGTCAACGGACCGATCCTCCGGGTGAGCGATTCCAAAAAATTGGCTCAGGAAGCCGAGATCGCTCAGAAAAACCGCGAGAGTCAGCTCGACACCAAACCGCTTTACACTGAATTCATCCGTCTCAATTACGCCCGCGCTCTGGGAACTCTTTCCGGCGATGCCGGCGGCCAGAACCAGACGACGGCCGGAGTTGCGGTCGGCGGCGGTGGCGGCGGTGGCGGCGGCAGTTTCGGCGGCAATGGCGGCGGAGCCGGCGGAGCCGGCGGCCAGAACGGTTCCGATCAGGGCATTCTGGGGATCGTCAGACGCAGAGTTTCGCGCCGCGGTTCGGTCGAAGTTGACGGCCGGAGCAACACGCTTATCATAACGGACGTTCGCGAGAACATCGACGCCATCCGTCAGCTCGTCATGCTGCTCGATCAACCCGAGCCGCAGGTCGAGATCGAAACCCGGATCGTCATCGCTTCGCGCAACTTCAGCCGCGATCTGGGCGTTCAACTTGCCGGTTTGGTACTGGGAAGCCGCGGTTCCGGGGCTTCGGCTTCGACACTGCCGGGAAGTACCGATACGACCGGATTGAATCCGCAGGGAATCCCGAGCGGAATCGGCCTTCAGCCCAACAATTCACTGCTCTCCTCGATCCCGAACACGGTCATCGGTTTGACGACCGGCATCTTCGGAACGGCGCAGATCAGCGCTCTGATCACGGCCGGCGAACAAAAAGGCCAGGCCAAGACGATCGCCACGCCGCGGGTTACGACCCTCAACAACCGTCCGGCGGAGATCAAGAGCGGTTCGCAGATCCCGATCACCACCGTCCAGCCCGGTTCGTCCGTCGGCGGTGCGATCATCGCCACCACCGAATACGTCTCGGTTCCCCTGCGCTTGCAGGTTACGCCGCAGATCACCGACGTCGGCACGATCATCCTGAACGTAACGGCCGAGAATTCGACCGCCGCTCCGACCACCGGTGGAGCGCCGCCGCCGATCAACACTTCGAGCATGCAGACCGAGGTCATGGTTCCCGATGGCGGAACGACCGTGGTCGGCGGAGTTCTGTTTGACGACGAACGCGAATCGCAGGATCGGACTCCGGGGCTGTCGAAGATCCCGATCATCGGCAACCTGTTCAAGCGGAAAGGCGTTTCGCGCGTAACCAACGAACTGCTGTTCTTTATCACGCCGCGCATCTACCGTCCGGATTACAACGGAAATCCGACGGCCGGTAAGGTCAGCGACGGAACCCGGACGACGACCATCATCCAGCCGGTTCCGCTCGGCAATCCGCCTTCCAACTCCGGCGCTCAGCCGACTCCGAACCCGGTGGTTCCGACAGTTCCGGTTTCACAACCGGGCGCTCAGCCGGCCACCAAGCCCTAAACGGGGATTTCCCGGATAGCTGCTGTCAAAACAGAGGGGTTTTGCCCGACCGAAAAAAGGCGAAACCTCTCTAAAAACAGATCAGTCATGAAAATTTGAACTTCATGTTTTTTCCTTTTTCGTCCGTCAGGCTCTCTTGTGAGAGCCTGACGGTTTTTTTATTTCCGGTTCGGGGCGGCGAAAACGAGGCGATTGATTAGTTTTCCTGAAAAATAGCGGAAAGATATTTCATTTTATCTTATCAAAAAAAATGGTTATGATAGGAACCCGTGAAAGAAAGAGTTGAAAGTTTAAAGGTGAAAAAGTTTAAAAGTTTGGTAGTGATCAAAAGTAATGCTGACAAATGAATGTCCCGCAGGGACTCTTGTCGTAATAGCCCGGCGATTGATCGCCGGGTACAGGTTCTCTCTCAGATCTATAGTCCTGAAAGGACGAAAGATAAATGTGAATTTGGCAAATTCGAGACTGTCCCTTCAGGACTTGACGACATCATCGGTTGCATAACCCCGGCGATCAATCGCCGGGCTATTTTCAGATGCTCCGTTGGAGCAATTAGATTTTGCTCAGCATTACTTTTGATCACTACCAAAAGTTTAAAGGTGAAAAAGTTTTGAACAAGACAAACTGCGGCATCGGGAAATGTCTTCATTTAACCTTTTTCACTTTTTCACCTTTAAACTTTTAAACTTTCCGATCCGGTTTGCTTTTGATAATGTTTGCTCAATATAATTGGTTATCCGCAATATCTTTCCTAAAATTATAAAGAGGCAGGGAAAAACAAGGGCTATGAAAATAAGTAAAAATTTTCTGGCGAGGAAATTACATCAATTGACGGGAATCGTTCCGCTCGGCATTTATTTTCTCGTTCATATGTTCACCAACGCCAAGGCGATGTACGGGCGGGAAGTGTTTGAAGACGCTGTGGCGGACATTCATCACATCCCGTTTTTGTTGTTTATCGAGGTTTTCGGCGTCTTTCTGCCCCTTCTTTTCCATTCGGTTTACGGCATCATCATCTCGGCCGAAGCGCGGGTCAACAATGCCTCGTACAATTACGGGCGCAACTGGTTTTATTTGTTTCAGCGAATAACCGGGGTCTTTCTTTTTCTCTTTCTGCTGTTTCATATTCTTCATCTTCGCTTCGGCCTGATCCCGGGCCTGACCGACATCGCCGTCGCCGGAAACGCCTATCGTTCGTTCGGGATCGTCGCCGGCGATTTCCGCTCTCTGGGAATTTTGATCTTTTACATCCTCGGCGTGGCGGCGACGGCCTGGCATTTCGGTTACGGACTCTGGCTGTTTGCCGTCGATTGGGGAATCGTGATCGGTGAAAAAGCCCAGAAAGTGGCGCTTTACATCTGCCTGCTGGTGGCGCTCGGGGCGTTCTTTATCGGAACGCAGGCGGCCGTCTCCTTTATCCGCCCCTGCGGAATGTTGCCCGAAATCCTCTGCGATTCCCCGAAATCGGTTCGACGAACGGCCCCGCAGAGTTTTTAAAACGGTGAAAAGCGGGCGGATCTTTCAATTAACGACAAAAAGACAAACGATAAACGAGTATTATGGCTTCAAGTGGAATAAAAATAGCGGTGATCGGCGGCGGTTTGGCCGGACTGGCGGCGGCGATGAAGATCGCCGAGGCCGGACACGAGGTTGATCTGCTTTCGATCGTTCCGGTCAAGCGTTCGCATTCGGTCTGCGCTCAGGGCGGGATCAACGGCGCGGTCAACACCAAAGGCGAGGGCGATTCGCCCTGGAAACATTTCGACGACACGGTTTACGGCGGCGATTTTCTGGTCAACCAGCCGCCCGTCAAGGCGATGTGCGAGATGGCCCCGGAGATCATCTATCTGTTCGACCGGATGGGAGTTCCGTTTTCGCGAACCAAGGAAGGTCTGCTCGATTTCCGGCGATTCGGCGGAACATTGCATCACCGGACGGCATTTGCCGGGGCTTCGACCGGTCAGCAACTGCTCTACGCACTGGACGAACAGGTGAGAAAGTTCGAGGCCGGCGGAAAGGTCAAAAAATGGGAGGGCTGGGAGATGCTTTCCCTGGTTCTGGACGACCATCAGGTCTGCCGGGGCGTCATCGCGATGAATCTCCAAACGCTGGAATTAAAAGCCTTTGAAGCCGACGCGGTGATCATGGCGACGGGCGGACCGGGCCTTATCTGGGGCAAATCGACCAATTCGCAGGTCTGCACCGGAAGCGCCGTTTCGGCCTGTTACCAGCAGGGCGCCCGCTACGCCAACGGGGAATTCATACAGGTCCATCCGACCTCGATCCCCGGCGAGGACAAACTGCGTCTGATGAGCGAATCGGCCCGCGGCGAGGGCGGACGGGTGTGGGTTCCGCGCAATCAGGGCGATGAGCGCAAACCGCAGGATATTCCGGCAGGTGAGCGCTGGTATTTCCTCGAAGAAAAATATCCGGCCTACGGCAATCTGGTTCCCCGCGACATCGCCACCCGCGAGATCTTTCAGGTTTGTCTGGAAGGTTTCGGGATCGGCGGCGAAAATCAGGTCTATCTCGACCTGACGCATATTCCGGCCGAAACTCTGACCCGCAAACTCGGGGCGATTCTGGAGATCTACGAGATGTTCGTCGGCGACGATCCGCGCTTCGTGCCGATGCGGATCTTTCCCGGCGTTCACTATTCGATGGGCGGCCTCTGGGTCGATTTTCAACAACGGACCAACATTCCCGGTCTGTTTGCCGCCGGCGAATGCGATTACTCGATCCACGGGGCCAACCGGCTCGGGGCCAACTCGTTGGTTTCCTGCGTTTACGGCGGTTTTGTGGCGGCCCCGGCGGCGATCGAATACTCCAAGAATGTTGAAAGAGGCGAGACCCGGACCAACGGTCTTTACTCTTCGGAATTGAAACGCCAGGAGGAGATCAACGAGGGTCTGATCAAACAGAGCGGTTCGGAAAACCAATATCAGATCCACGAGGAGATGGGCAAGGTAATGACCGAGAACGTTACCGTCGTCCGCTACAACGAACGGCTCAAGGCGACCGACGACAAACTGCTCGAACTGATGGAACGCTACCAAAAGATCTCGATCCACGATTCCAATCTGTGGGCGACACAGGCCGTGCCGCACGCCCGGCAATTGAAGAATATGCTGGAGCTGGCCCGCGTCATCACGCTCGGCGCGCTCAACCGGAACGAATCGCGCGGAGCGCATTACAAGCCGGAGTTTCCCGAGCGCAATGACGAGGAATGGCTCAAAACGACGATCGCCGAATACACTTCGGAAGAACCCGTTCTCTCTTACGAAGCGGTCGACATCAGTCTGATCGAGCCGAGAAAACGCGATTATTCGTCGAAAAGCAAAACCGCAAAGGTCGGCGCCTCCGACAAAAAAGACGCCGTCGCCCCCGTTCCGGCCGAAGGCCACGGGGAAAAACCCGAGGGCCGGGGCCGGGTCGAGATCAACGCCGAACAGAAAGAGAACATCACCGAGGGCCGAACCTTTGACGAAGAGAAATGATCGGCCGATGGCCGGATAAAGCCGGAATACTTTTGAAGAATGCGGAAAAGAATTCAGCACTCCGCCCGAGATTTTTTTGAGGGGAAAAAATGAGCGAAACCAACGGACATTACGAAAAAAAGAGATTGACCGATCCGCCGAAAACCGTCGTCATCAAGATCAAACGCCGCGAAAATCTCAATGCGGCCCAATACACGGAAACCTTCGAAGTCCCCTACCGGCGCAATATGAACGTCATCTCCGTTTTGATGGAGATCCGCAAAAATCCGGTCAAAAAGGACGGCGCGAAAACCACTCCGCCGGTCTGGGACATGAATTGTCTGGAGCAGGTTTGCGGGATCTGCACGATGGTCATCAACGGTCGGGTCCGCCAATCCTGTTCGGCCCTGATCGACGATCTGCTGGTCGAAAGCGGCGGAAACACCGTCAGTCTGGAACCGATGACCAAGTTTCCGAACGTCCGGGATCTGAAGGTCGACCGCTCGCCGATGTTCGATCATCTCAAGCGGGTCAAGGCCTGGATCGAACTCGACGGCTCCTACAGCCTCGGCCCCGGCCCCCATATTCCGCAGGAAACCCAGCAGGAACGCTACGCCTATTCGCGTTGTATGACCTGCGGTTGTTGTCTGGAGGCCTGCCCGCAATATCACGAAGACAATTACATCGGCCCGCAGGCCATCGCTCAGGCCCGCCTTTTCAACATGCATCCGACCGGCAAGATCACGATGGACGAACGCCTCGAAGGCTTGATGGAAGAGGACGGAATTGGCAATTGCGGCAACGCCCAGAACTGCGTTCAGGTCTGCCCGATGGGCATCCCGCTGACCCGCGCGATCTACGAAACGAACCGCGACATCACCGTCAATGCGCTCTTCGGTTGGCTCAGGAAGTGATAAGTGATAAGTGATGAGTGATGGGTGATGGGACAAAATAAATCCTATCACCCATCACCCATCACTCATCACAAAAAAACTACTGAATCGTCGAAACGAACGGAAGGTCCTCGAAGCCGTTGGCCAGTTTGGGATGCGGAAGATCTTTGTTTTCCAAGAAGGATTTTGTCTTCTCAAAACTCATCGGTTTGGCGAAAAAGTAACCTTGCGCTCCCTCGTATTTCAAATTCTTCAACTGATTGAACTGGTTTTCGTTCTCGACGCCGCCGGCGATGACGCGGATGCCGAGACTGCGGGCCAGATTGAGGATCGTCTGCATGATCTCCAGATTCTTTCCTTCGATGTCCATCGGATTGATGAACGTCCGGTCCACCTTCAGGGTCGAGATCGGAAGCTGCATCAGATAGGTCAGATTCGAATAGCCCGTACCGAAATTGTCGATGTTGATCTCAACCCCGATCTTGCGCAGTTGGTGTAGGGTTTCGACGGCCTTTTCCTTGTGTTCGAAAAAGACCGATTCGGTGATCTCAAGCTTCAGGTTATCCGGCGGGAACTGGGTGTCTTCGAGAACCTTTTTGACCTTTTCGACCAGATGATTGTAGGCAAATTGCTGGCAGGAAAGGTTGACGCTGATCATAAAAGATGAACTGTCTTTGAAGAATGTCTTGAGCACCTTGCCCTGCTGACAGGCCTTGCGCAGGATCTGAAGTCCGAGAATGTCGATCAATCCGATCTCTTCGGCCAGCGGGATGAATTTGTCGGGCGAGATGAACCCGTGGCGCGCATGTTCCCAACGGGCCAGAGCCTCGAAGCCCTGAATGACCGATCCGTCAACCGAGTAAATCGGCTGATAATAGACCGAAAACTCGTCTCTTTCGACCGCCCGCCGGAGATCGTTTTCCAGCATCAGAATGGCCTTGGCCTCTTCGTGCATGTTTTCATCGAAGATCTCGTGGCGGGCTTTTCCGGCGCGTTTGGCCTGATACATGGCGGTGTCGGCGTCGCGCATCATCTCCTCGGCCGAATAATGTTTGTTGGTATTATGCAGAATGCCGATGCTGGCCGAACTGTAAACCTGCTGGTTGGCCAGCTGGAACGGTTGGGCGAATTTGGTCTGGATTCGTTCGGCGATCCCGATCACCTCTTTTTCGTCGTAATTGCCCTCGACCAGAATGGTGAATTCGTCGCCGCCGAGCCGGGCCACAATGTCGTTCGGGCGCAGACACTGGCGGAGCCGGTCGGCGATCTCGATCAAAAGCATGTCGCCGTAAAAATGACCGAGCGAGTCGTTGATGATCTTAAAGCGGTCGAGGTCAATGAAAAGAACGCATACCTTGTGATTGTGATTGGCCGCCACTTTTTCCAGCGCCTGTTCGAGTTTGGCCAGAAAGAAAGCCCGGTTCGGCAGGTTGGTCAGGGCGTCGTGGGTGGCCTCGTACTGGAGTTTTTCCTCGGCCAGTTTTTTGTCGGTGATGTCCTGAAGTTGAAAGATCAGATTGGGCTGGTCGGATTTCGAATCGGTAACGGTCGATGCGCTCCAGGAGGCCCAGACGGTCTTGCCCATTTTATGCAGATAGCGCTGTTCCATCTGGCAGTTCGGTGTCTCGCCGGAAAGCAGGGCGGAGATCCTCAGTTCGGTGTCGCGAAGGTCCTCCTTGAAGATCATCGACTGAAAATCGGAGTTCAGGAATTCCTCTTCCCTGTAACCCAATATCTGACACAGCGCGCGGTTGGCTTTGAGCCAGTTTCCCTCGGGTGAAACCAGCCCGATCCCGATCGGCGCGTAGTTGAAGGCGCTCCGGAACCTTTCTTCCGATTCGCGCAGAGCGATCGACTGCTGTTCGAGAATGGCGGCGTGCTTTTCAGCCTGTTCGGCCTGAGAGAGCGACATCTCGACGTTCTTCATATACATCCGGTAGGAGAGGAAGATGAAGAAGATTATCGGGAAAGAGGCGATGACCACCGTAAAACCGAAATAATCGGTCAGCTGAAGCAGGGAACCGGCGCTGAGGGCTCCGACAAAGTAGGTGATGAAGGTCCAGGCGTACTGGGTCTTCCAGGTCTCCCAGAAAGGTTTGTTGCTTTTGAAAGCGCCGTAAATCGCCGCCGTCGATGTGTTGGTGATGAATTGAACCAACGCCATGACCGAAAGCGTTACGAAAAAGTTATCGAAATGGAGTTTTTCACTTCCGGCCTGAGAATAGGTTTTGAAACCGAGGAAGTACAAAACCGAAACGACCAGAGTCGTTGAAAAGGCCATGGCCGCAAAATTGAAAAATACGGTGATCTTCTTTTTGCAAAAGCGCCAGGATGACAGGAAGGCCTCAACCGCGGCCAGAACGATGGCGATCTCTCCGCCGTAGAGCAACAGGGCCAGAAAAATGAAAGTGTCGGAAACGGCGATGTGGGATTTGAATCTGGGGATCTGAAGCGTGATCCGGGAACCGAACCCGATGGTGAACAGGAAAAGCAGGAAAAAGTTAAAATCGATCTTAGTCCAGGGCAAATTGAATATAGCCAGCGCCAGGCAAAAAATGCCGATGACGACAACCGCCAGCATATATGTTTTTGTCTTGGACTGCGTGTTCATAAATGATGCTCCGGAAAAATCACACGGTCATTTCAACAAATGGTTTTCCCAACAGCATAAGGGGCATTTATTGAGTTTTAGAAGAGCAGAGAAGTTACGTCCAGGTTATTTAAAACGGGTTGAGGAAGGTTAATTTTAACCCTCCTCTATTATGAACTAAATAAACATTTTTGTCCATATTTTTTTCATGTTAAACAAATATCGTTTGACATTGATCCGTGTTGACAAATCCGGCTTTGGCAAAGCTTTTATGGGCGTTTTTGAATTCGACATTGCTGAGCAGGCAGATGTGCTGAACGCGGTCGAGCAAATCGAGTCCGAGTTTGGACAGACAGCTTGATCCGATTCCTTGTCCGCGGTATTCCGGGGACACATAAATGCCTTCCAGATAAATCACATTGTCGGTTTCAGCCACGATGTCGGCTTTGAAAACCAGTTTGTCGTCTTCGAACACGACGAAGGTGCGTTCCTTCTCGATCCTCTTCAGGCATCGTTTCAAGAAACCCTCGCGATCTTTTTTCATCGGATCAACGCCGCTTTCGATGAAGGCGACTTCGGCGTGAGCCTCGGCGATCGGTTCGAGTTCTTCGGCTTTGGCCAGCCGAACGTTCCATTTACAATCCCTGACAAAGAAAGGGAAGTTGAGTTCAAAGAGCATTTCAGTACAGACCAGACGGGGTTCCTGCAATTCACCGGCGAAGTATTTCCAAAACTTTTCGGTCGATTTGCCGTCCGACATCATGATGTGGATCGGTGTTTCGGATTCGCGAGCGATCAGGGCGAAAGCCATCAGGGCGTTGGCGGACCGGGCTTCGACGAGTGTCGTGTGGCCGATCAGAGCGACGCCTTCGAGGTCTCCCTTCTCGTTTCGGTAAGCGTGGAATTTTCCACGGTTATCGGAACTTTCGATGCCGTTGTCCCGGATGAAGCTGGTCATCACGACGGTATGAACGGGGCGTTGCGCCAGGAACGAAAGCACTTCCTGTTTGTTCGCTTCGGTCAGCGACTCCACTCGGTTCATATCCGGCATCGGCTGTACAAATACCTGCTCTTGAGTTGGCCCAATTTGGCTCTGGGCCTTTATAGCATCAATTTGTAATTTCATTGCGGTTTCTCCTAAATAATTTATTTTAATTATTCTCCGTGAAGGGAGGCCACCGAGCTTTGAGCCCTGCTGTCGCGGTCGCTGATTAAAACGCCGTCGCTAATTAAAACACCGTCGCTGATCAAAACACCGTCGCTGATTAGAACGCCGTCCCCGAAAAGGACGCCGTCGCTGATCAGGACACCGTCGCTGATTAGGACGCCGGTGGAGCAGAAGACTGAGCCACCGTTTAGAAGAGAACCGTTAAGAGTTAAAACGTTCGTGTTGACTGATATACCGGAGGAACTGAACTTGCTGTTGATGACAAGGTTCCCCAGTACGTTGGTTCCGATTCCCTCGTTAAACCAGGAACCGTTTTTGTAAGCGCCGTGCAGTTTTCCGGCGATGTCCTGTCCCGTCAGATAGACGTTGTTGGCCAAAATGCCCTGAGCCCAAGGGAAGGTTTGTCCGTTGAGGGTCGTCTGAGCGGTCGGAAAAGTTTGTCCGGTTGCGAGCAGGCTCGAACCGTTAGAAGCCGTGTTGAAGGTAACGTCCGTTTTGTAGGTTTTGGCCAGGCGGACGGCGCCTTCGAGATTGATTTGGCCGGCACCCTGTTCGAACATGTTGTAGCCGGTCAGGGGTTGAGCCGTGTATTCGAAGATCATTTTGACCATCTGCGGCGTCAGTTTCGGATTGAGCTGGAACAGAAGGGCGGCAGCGCCGGAAACGACCGGAGTTGACATCGAAGTTCCGCTCATATAGAGCATGCTGTCGTCGGCAGTGGTGTTGAGCGCCGGGTCGGACAAACTCGGATAATTGGCGACCAAATAGCTGGTCGATTTGGCCTTGGCCGAAACGATCTTGTTGCCGGGGGCGACCACATCGGGCTTGATGGCGTTATCGTAAACCTTTTGCCCCAAAGCAGTCGTGTAATAGCTGCGCGTCGGGCCGCGCGAACTGAACGTGGTGATCCCATCGTCGCTCCGGTTGTCGGTGTCCTTGGTGTTGACGGCACCGACGGTCAGGGCCGAAGGATCGTTGCCCGGCGAGTGAATGTGGCCGTACAATTTCTGGTCGTTGGCGCCTTTGCCTTCGTTGCCGGCCGCTGCGACAACCAGAATTCCGAGACCGCTCAGTTCCTGAACCTTGCGGCAAACCGCATCGTTGGTGTAGCTGTCGATCGCCACGCCGCCGAGACTCAGGTTGACAACCCGGATGTTGTAGGTCGCGTGATTGTTCTTGACCCATTCCAGAGCGTTCAGAAGCCACGAACTCTGGCCCCGGCCCTCGCCGTCCAGAACCTTCAGATTGATCAGGTTGGCGTTGTTGGCCACACCGCGGTAAGCGCCCGCGTTCTGGTTGGAATTGCCGGCGGCAATACCGGCCACGTGGGTGCCGTGTCCGTAGTTATCGTCGGTGTCGGATTCGGTCGTAAAGTTCTGGCTGTAAACGATCCGGCTGGTGTTGCCGGTCTTGAAGGCCTTGTGGCTTTCCATCATGCCGGAATCGAGAACGGCGATGCCGACGCCGGTTCCGTCCAAAGTGGTGTTGTTATAGCCCATCGAGCGGACGTTGGACGCACCTGTGGCGTTTTCAACGTGTCCGAGCAGGGAAACTTCGCGGTCGGGCGACATATAGTTGACGATGCCGCTTTGCGCCAGAGCCTCAACCGCGCTCAAAGGCAGGTTGACGACCATCGTATCGGAGGAGCCGATCCGGTCGGTCAGGCGAACTTTGTTTTGAGCCATGATGGCGCGCAGAGCCGGATTGTCGGCGTCCTTGGCCTGAATGATGACGTCCAGACGTTTTTGACCGGTCGGATCCTGTTGGAGCATTTCGCGCAGATCGGGCGAAACATTGTCGCCGCGGAAACCCTCGTTCTGAGCTGTTTTTTCGGCGGAATTGCCGAAATTCTGATTTCCTTCGAGGATGATCGGTTCGAACAGGGCGGCGACTTCCGGGGAAGTCTCGATCTTATCCGAATAGGCGGCTTTCGAACTGCCGCCGATGATCTTGATCTTTCCGTCCAAAAGAGCATTGGTCAATGTTTCGTTGATCGCGGTGCGACCGACGAAATTGGAAAGTTCATCGACGAAAATGATCGTATCTTTGTCGGAGCTGATCAATTCGTCAAAGATAGCGGCCGTTTTTTGCGAAAGATCGGCGGAGTTTTTAGAGTTGGAGAAAAGAACGTCGGTTTCGATCATCACAACCCGCTTGTCCGCGAGGCTGGCGGGAACATCCCCGGAAGCGATGCGGGCGGCGAGATTTTCGACGACCAGTTCCTGTTCTTCTCCTTTTTCATCGAGAATCGCCGGATGGCGCAGGCCGCTGGTGGCAAGAACCTTGATGAGACGGTTGACGTCTCCTTCGAGGTTTGAATTCCGCCGGATTTTACCTTCCTGTGCGAGGCGGGTTAAATCCGTCGTGAATTTGGTATTTTTTGCTGAATAAACTGAGGATTGTCCGGTGGTTTGAGCAAAACCCTGAATCACCATAACGTTGGTAAAGATGAACGAGTACATCAATACCAGCGCGATCAGCTTATTTAAGGAATTTGGAGTTCGTTTTATTTGCTTCATAATTTGCAGCTCCTTAAATGTTAAGGAAAATTTTTTCGGCTTGAGATACTTCACACAAAAATAGCCGGTTCTCCTGTAAGCAAAGCCCGTGCCGAAAACTAAATGAAGAAATAATTGCAGTTATGAAAAATGACTGGTTTGATTGAGAGAATAATTCGATCAATTTGACCGATTCGGTCTTTCAGATTGACAGAGGTTCGATGGGACGGGGGAGAAAAGTCCGGAAAGGCTTAGGAATGAAAAGGGGGCGGCCGGAAAAACGAAACCGGATTTTCCGCCCCTTTTCTGACGGGCCTTCGCTCAGAGGCAACTCCACTGACCGTTGACGACCATCGCCGGAGCGCCGCTTCCGCCCGCCTGACAGCTGTCGGTATCGCGGCGGCAGTTTGAACAATAGACCATCGATCCGTCGGGTTTGCCCCTGGGCAGTTCGTTTTGCCGGAAAACCGGCATCTGAACCGGAGCGCCGAACTGCACGTCGGTCCCGAAATAGGTCGGAGTGTCGGGGATGTTTCTTTCGCCCGGCTGGCCGGTCATAAAGACGACCGTCGCCCGGTCGAAGTTCTTTTTGGTCGCGCCCTGACAACCGAGGATGTAGCCGTCGTAACAGAAACGGTCGCCGGTCGAATAGACCCTCAGCCGTTCGTCGGCCTGAAAGGTGTCTCCCAGATAAAGCGTTCCGGTCGAGACGAAGGTTCGCCGGGCTTTGAAGATGATCGGGTTGCCGAAAACGCAGTTGACGAAATTGATCGGGTAGGAGTAATCGCCCGCATACTGGTTTCCGGTCTCGTTGTAAACCAGTGAGTTGGTCATGTTCTCGGTTTGAGACCCGATGACGGTCAGAACGCCGCTGTCGAGGATGTTGAGAAAAGTCCCGCCCAAAGACCCCGCAAAACCGCCTCCGAAGGTGTCCTGAACCAAAACCGCCGTCACCCTCTCGAAATGCATCGAGTCGGCCTTTTGCGCGGCGGTCCGGCGCGGATTGATAAAAAAACTGCCCTCGATCTTCCAGTCGGAATTGCGGATGTCGGTGTAGATTCCGGCATCGGTGTTAAAGACGAAACGGCAATCGCTGATCTTGATGTAATCGAACTGCCAGTTTTTGTCGGTCTGGCGCAGACCGTAGGCGTAGATCCCCCGGTAAAAGCGGCTGAAGGAGACGTTTTCGAACACGAAACCCTGCGATGAGGTGTAGGCTCCGAGGGCTTCGACGCCGTAGGTGTTCTGACTGCTTTCGGCGAAAAGTTCGATGTCCCTGATGGAAACCTTCTCGGTGCATTCGCCGATCCGAAACAACGCCCGGTTGCTTCCCTTGAGCGTGATCCGGCTGGCGTTCTTCTGGACGATGTTGTTGGTCGAAGCCCCGGATTGCAAACCGCTGATTCCCTGGATCGTCACTCCCGAAGGCAGAACCAGACCCTTGAAATTGGGCACGTTGCCGACGACGAAATCGCCCTCTCCGAACTGCAAAATCCCGCCGTTGCGCGATGCCAGAAAGGCCAGCGCGCTCCGGATGGCCATCGTGTCGTCGGTCCGACCGTCGCCGACCGCTCCGAAATCCCGGACGTTGTAAACCCCGGGGTTTTCCGGCGTCGGGATCCAGTCGTAAGAGACCGGCCCGCTGAACTGGTCGCCGCGGAAAGAGATCCGGTATTTTTTGTCCTCGCCCTCGAAACACCATTTTCCCGAACCGACCGTGGCGCGCATCGTCGCGGTCAACCCGGATTGATTGATGTTGGTTCCAGAACCGGGGCAAGGCCTCAGGTTCATAGGGGTCGAGGAGTCGAGATCGGAAACCGTTATGTCGGAGTTTGCCGGAGAATAACGGATCGCGCAGGTCGCTCCCCGATGCGTCTCCGGCGCATCCAGAATGATGTTGTAGCCCTCGAACCTGTTGCTCTGGGCCCGGACGACGGTTGAAATCGTAAAAATAAAAACGAAAAGAAATACGACTGGAATGTTTTTTGACATATTTTTTTTATCAGCGGGCAGTAAGCGGCGGGCAGTCAGCCGAAAAGCGGTGAGCGGACAAAATAGCCGGCAAAAATAACTGGTAGGGGAAGAAACTGCTCACCGCTCACTGCTTACCGCACCCTTTTTACCCGCCGCTCACCGTTCATTTTTTTCAAGTTTAGCAGAAAAATCCCGAATTGCCTGAAGGTAGGCGGTTTTTGCGTTGAAGAAAATGTCATTGTGACCGGCCCCTTCGACCCACAACGCGGTTTTCGGCTCCGGCGCCGCCTCAAACAGAGCATCGCCGTGCCAGACGGGAATGAGCGAATCATTTTTCCCGTGAACGATCAGAACCGGACACGAAACCCGCCTGATCTTTTCCAGATTGACGAATTTGTCGAACGGCAGGACCGGGTGCCGGGTCATCACCCGGAACGCCGAGACGAAAGAACTCTCCACGATCAATCCGCCGCATTTCCTTCGCGCGGCCAGATCGACCGAAACGGCCCCGCCCAGCGAACGCCCGTGAATGATGATCCGCTCGGCCGGGACGTTCAACTCTCCGGTCAGATAATCGTAGGCCGCTTCGATGTCCTGGTAGGAATTTTTCTCCGACGCCCGGCCCTCGCTTCTGCCGTAACCCCGATAATCGTAAGCCAGGACGGCAAAACCGGCCTCGTTTAATTCCTCCAGAAAAAACTCGGCCGAACCGATGTCCTCGGCGTTGCCGTGGCTGAAGAGGATCGTGTAACGGGCGTTCAGATCGGGAAAATACCGGGCCGCGATGTGTTCTCCGTTCGGGGTTTTCAGTTTGATGATCGAATGTTTGTCGGAATAGGAGGGCGCTTGCGGCTGAAAGATCAGACTTTCGGCGAAGAAATAGGCCAGCGGTATCAGAGCGATATAAAAGATCAACGGAATTAGCAGAAAATAAAGCATCACGCGTTTTATACTGAAACCGCCGACAATTTGAACAAGCCAGTTAAAGTGAACTCCACAAAGTATTTTACAGTCTCCCACAACTTTTGAAACTGACTTTTAGTTTCTTTTTCCGCAACTAATCCCAATGTTTGAATCCAGGCTGATTCCGCCATATTGAATATTCACCGTAAAATATTCATTCCTAAAGTCGCTGGTTTGGTTCATTGTATTTTTTTCTACGGTTTCCCACCCCTTTTCCCTAAAGTAGTTCCTAAAAACTCTATCTAAGGAATAAGGGTCTTTTTCAGAGTAATAAAAAAAAGTTAGTTTTGTTGGTTTTCGAAAATTTCTTGCTTTCCCAATCAATCTAAATTCATTTACTTGTGGAAGTTTCCTGCATAATTCATCTAATTCCTGCAATTCCGGGCTGTTTTTTATTGCCTTTTCAGTTTCTCGGGTTTCCCTTTTATCCTCTTGGGTCATTAGTTCTTCAAAACCTGGGAGTATCTTACACCCCATTAAAGAAAAACACAGTAAACCGATTGCCAATACGTAACGCATTCTTTTCATACTTTAACTCTTAACCTGGTGCAAAAACTGTCGGGGTTGGTTGGATAGGAAAATTTTGGGGATATTCGATTTGTTGCCCTCGCTTCCTGTGCGGGCTTTTTGTTTTCGACTTTGTCCATCCAACAATCTGTCCGGCTTTTAAACCAGCCAACCAAGATCTTTATCAAAACCATTGATCTGATTTGTTCTACTCAAACAAACGCCGCGCTTCCGCTTTGATCAGCGAATCGAGGCCGAAATGCTCGTAGGCCAGACGCGTGACCAGACGGCCGCGCGGGGTGCGGTTCAAAAAACCGGACTGGATCAGATAAGGTTCGATGATCTCCTCGATCGAGTCTTTTTCCTCGTTGATGGCCGCCGAGATGGTCCCGAGGCCGACCGGGCCACCGTCGAATTTTTCGATGATCGTCAACAGCAGTTTGCGGTCGATCTCATCGAGGCCGAACGTATCGACCTCCATCCGGTTGAGGGCGTCTTTGGCCACTTCTTCCGTGATCCGCCCGTCGTAATCGACCTCGGCGTAATCGCGCACCCGGCGCAGAAGGCGGTTGGCGATCCGCGGCGTGCCGCGCGAACGGCGGGCGATCTCTTTGGCTCCGGTCGCTTCGATCTCCACTTCCAGAATCCCGGCCGAACGCTCGACGATGGTCTTGAGGTCATCGACGCCGTAAAAATCCAGATGAAAAATGATCCCGAAACGCCCGCGAAGTGGGGCCGTGATCAGACCGGGCCGGGTCGTCGCGCCGACCAGTGTGAATTTCGGCAGTTCCAGTTTGATCGAACGGGCCGCCGTTCCCTGACCGATCATGATGTCGAGGTTGTAATCCTCCATCGCCGGATAGAGAACTTCTTCGATGGCCGGATTGAGCCGGTGGATCTCGTCGATAAACAGCACGTCGCCCTCGTCCAGATTGGTCAAGATGGCCGCCAGATCGCCCGCCTTTTCGATGATCGGGGCGGCCGTCGATTTGATCTCCGCCCCCATTTCACGGGCCGTTATCGTCGCCAGAGTTGTTTTCCCGAGCCCCGGCGGGCCGGTCAGTAAAATGTGATCGAGCGCCTCGCGCCGTTTGAGCGCGGCCTTCATAAAAATGCGGAGATTGTCCTTGACCTTGGCCTGCCCGATATATTCTTCGAGCCGCGTCGGCCTCAGCGAAAGGTCAAACTGTCTTTCCTCCTCGCTGAAAACCGACCCGTCGCGAGTGTCTATCGTTTCGAGATGTTCGTTCATTTGGTTATCTTAAACTGAATCTGGTTGGTGTCGCCCGTTTCGAATTTCAAAGTGCCGAAAAATTTTTCCTTCTCCTGATCATAACGGATCTCGTATTTGTCGATGGCGCCGCCGCGGCCGCGGTAGTCGATCTCGTATTGCCAGAACATTTTTTTGACCGGCCGGTGCGGGAAAAAATAATCGACCCAGTATTTCTGAAAGGTTTTGTCCCCCGTTTTCAGTTCGGTCTGATATTGGATGACGCGATCTCGTTTCGGGCTGTAGCCGATCAATGTCGTCTCCAGACCCATGCAGGCGACGGCGTCGTAGAGGGCGAACTCAAAGGCCCGGCCATCGTCGTTGTAATCTTTGAGATTCATCAAGACCGGCTTGCCTTCCCGGTTTTCGTCAATTTCGGGAACGTCGTAATAACCGCGATGAATCAGATAGGGAAGATCGAGCGCCTCGCCGTCGCCGGTGACCTCGCTGCCTTTTATTTCGAGAACGTTGATTACCTTTTTGGTTTTGGTGTTGACGAGCGAGACGTAGGCTTTTCCGTTGTAATAATGCCCGCGCGTCTCTTCGGGGCAGGTGTAGATCTCCATTTCCGGGTCGCGCGGAGTTTTTTTCGGGTTTTTCATCCAGAGGATCAATTCTCTTTCCGGCGTTACGGCTTTTTTCTCCAGAGTGACGATTTCGGTCGGGGTTCTCTGACCGAAAACGAAGGGGGCGAGAGCCGCCGATAAAAGGATGAAAAAAAAGGAACGTCCGATCATAAAATTTAACCTTTGGCCAGAAGCTGCAAACTTCTCCGGAGCAGTTTCTGAACGCTCATCTCGGTGCCTTCTTGGACGGCTTTTTTGAGGGCTTTTTCCGCCGCGCCGCGCTGATAGCCGAGGTTGACGAGCGCCGAGATGGCGTCGTCGTAGATCTCGTTGCTGGAAACCGGGGCGCTTTGACCGTCCATTTGCGGGGAAACTCCGCCGGTGGCTGCGGCCGCCAGAGTCGCCACCTTGTCGCGGAGTTCGATGACGAGCCGTTCGGCGGTTTTCTTCCCGACGCCGGGGATCGAGGTCAAACGGGCCAGATTGTCGGTTCGAATGGCGGCGATGATCTCGTCGGCGTTCATCCCGGAAAGCATCGAAACGGCGACCTTCGGGCCGATGCCCGAAACGGTGATCAGTTTCAGGAAAAGCTCGCGTTCCTGCAAGGTCTTGAAACCGAACAGCTGAAGCGTGTCTTCGCGGACGTAGGTGTAGATCCGCAAAGAAACATCATCGCCCGGTTCGCCCAGTTCGTAAAAGGTCGAAAGCGGGATGGTCGCCTCGTAACCGACCCCGCCGACGTCGAGGATCAAAGTGTTGGCCTCTTTTTCAATTATTTTTCCTGCCAGATAAGCGATCATATTTTGTTTTGAGTCCCGCCTTAAGACGACTTTTCCCCGTGGATTTCGGCAAATTTGTCAAACCGGATTTTTCGGAAAAATCGGTTCGGGCATTTTAATGTTTAAGGGCTGAACATAACATCGGTCCGAAGAACGTATTTGCGCCCGCTTTTGACCTCCGACCCTTCGTGCAGAATTTCGTGCCTGAAGGCCAGCATCATACCGGTTTTCGGTTTTATCACGGTTTTTTCCGGATTTAAGAAGGTGGTTTCGCCGCCCTCGAAATCTTCATTCAGATAGATCATAAATGTCACGTGGCTCTGTTCGCCGGTCGGCCTTCTGAAAGAACCGTCGAAATGCGTGCGAAACTGTTGTCCGGGATCGTACCGGTAAAATCTCAGCCGTTCGTTCAGACCGACCGCGACTCGCTGATAGATCATTCGCGGAAGATGTTCCCGTGCTTTTTGCCAGAGGATCAAAGCCCTTTCCTCGTCGTCGATCATCACCCGATCGTTGTTGCGGATATCCTTTCGAATGGATTCTTTGCCGAACCCAACGCTGATCGGGGCGTCGCCGAACCCGAGGTCTTCGGCGAACCCGATCCATTCGGCGCATTCTTCGGCCGAAAAAAAGTTTTCCACGGTCCAGATTCCCTTGGCTATTTCCATACTCGGATCACCCATGTGTTTCACAGTTGAAACACAAATTGTAATTGAAATTTTTCCGGGGGGCAACGATGAAAAGGCTTTTCGCCATCAATTAGTTTGAGAACTTTTTCACATTTCTAAAATAAATATTATAATCATCTGCAGATGAAAGTAGAGAAGATTTCAGAATTGACCACCAACCGCATGAGCGTCTATCTGCGCTGTCTTAACGAACTGGTCGCCGAAGGCACAAAAACGGTTTCTTCGGACAAACTGGCCAAACGTTTTCATCTGAACTCGGCGCAGATCCGCAAGGATCTGGCCTATTTCGGCGAATTCGGCGTCCGCGGCGTGGGCTATTACGTCGAGGAACTGCGCGATCACCTGACCAAGATCCTCGGCCTCAACAAACAGCACCGGGTGGCGATCATCGGAGCGGGGCGGTTGGGGACGGCCCTGACCGATTACTACGGTTTCAAACAGACCAACTTTACGGTCGTCGCGCTTTTCGACGCCGACCGGGAGAAGATCGGCCAAAAAGTCGGCGAAGTTGAGATTTTTGACATAAAAGACTTTTCGGATCTCTCCAAAAGAGATAGAATAGATGTGGCCGTTATCGCCGTTCCGGCTGCTTTCGCCCAGAAAGTTCTGGAAGATGTTCTTGAGGCGGGCATCAAAGCCATCATGAATTTCGCCCCGACGCCCCTGCGGGTCGAGGGAGATGTCAAGCTCAAAACCATTGATCTGACCACTTCACTGGAAAGTCTCTCCTATTTTTTGGCTCAGCCCGGTAACACCAACGGAAAAGGGCCGAAACCTGTTTCCGGAAAAAAGCGAAATAAACGGCAGTAAAATTTTACGGGCGAAAAAAAATCGCGGTTGGAATTTTTTACTTTTTCTCGGGCATTAAATAATCAAGAGGTGTTTTTTATGGATTACAAAGGAGTTTTAAAAAGAGCCGTTCCGTTCATTCTGACCTTTACCGTCGGATTGCTGATCGCCGGATTGTTCATTTCGATTTCCGCGCCGAGTTTCCGGGGCAAACGCAACTGGAAAAAACATCGCGAATACCACCGGCGTCTGGAGAGCGAAAATTACCGCCTGCGGGTGGAAAACTGCCGGATGAGAAAACAGATGGCCGAAATGGAACGACAGAAAAGGACGGAGGAGATCCTTGAACTGAAGCGGTTGGATCTGGACGTTCCGCCCCCGCCGCCCCTGCCGCCGGCACCCCGGGAAGTCCCGGCCGAAACCAGATAGTTTTTTCTTCGGAATAAACACGCCTGAACCACGGATCTGGCCAAATTGGAACGGCTTTTTTTCAAAGCCGTTCCAATTGTGCTAATCTGTGGTTTAAGTTTTTTTGGAGGAGAAAAATATGTGTTGTCGAAGTTGCTGGCAAAGAATCATCCCGTTTTTCCTGACCTTCTGGCTCGGTCTGTTTCTGACCGGCTTTTTCGATTTCGGAGGGATCCCGTTGGACAATCTCGAAAGGGAAGTCGCTCCTCCGGTTGAACAATTCCTCAATCAAACTCCGACCGATCCGTTTGAAGCCGCCGGTTCGCAAATTGACGCAAAAAGAAGGGTCTGTGTTCCGGCCGATCCGAATTTAAAGTACCGGGATTTACCTCTGAGGGAATCGGAGTACTTTCCGGCCGAACATCTTTCGGATCTGGAATCGGTTGAAAAACAAAACGGGGAAAATTCTTCCCGGAATGATAAATCGAAGATTAAAAGTGAAAGGAAACCGATTAGACGAATGGAGGATATTGAAGGGCAAAACAATTCCCAACATTCTCTTAAGTTGGAACTAATTTACATTGAAAAATGTTTTGAAAAATAAACGCTTAACAATTGATCAGTTCGGGGTTTTTATAGAAAAAAGTATTCAGCCCGTTGACTTTTTTCGGGCTAAACTTCTGTTAAGTTTGATTCTGCTTGTCGGATTTTTGGCGATCAATGTTACAGCCCAGATCAAACCGGAGGACACCTCATCATCGAATGTCAAACCCTGTTTTTCGCCGGGAAGCGAAAATGGACCGGGAATAGCCGAGGGCTACTCCCGATCAACCGGAAAATTTGGAAACCAGCCCGAAAATGGAGGGTCGGGAACGGACAATTTAATTAGAACTCCGTTGAAATTTATTAGCAAACCACAGCCAAAATACACGGAAAAAGCTAGAAAAAACGGGGTTCAAGGCACAGTCCTCTTAAAAGTAAAATTTCTGGCCAACGGTAAGGTCGGAAAGATCAGGATTTTGGAAGGTCTGCCGAACGGTTTGTCGAAACGGGCGGTGGAGGCGGCCAAAAAGATAAAATTTCTGCCGGAACAAAAGGGCGGGAAATCGGTGACGGTGACCAGAAAGATAATTTACAACTTCACGATTTATTAAATCTTTAATGGAAGAAACAAAAGCGAGAAAATTGATCGTCGAGGTCGGCAAACTGCTCTACGAGCGGAGCTACGTCGTTTCGTCGGACGGCAACGTCAGCATTCGTTTGGATGAAAACCGGGTTCTGGCGACTCCGACGATGACCTGCAAGGGGCGAATGACCGAAGATTCTCTGGCCGTTACCGATATGGACGGAAAGGCGCTTAACGACCGAAAGGCCTCGTCGGAACTGGCGATGCATCTTCTTATTTACAAGATGCGCCCCGACATCAAGGCCGTCTGCCACGCCCATCCGCCGCACGGAACCGCTTTTGCCGTCGCCGGTCTGCCGATCGACGCGCCGATCCTGTCGGAGGTCATCCTGACTCTGGGCTGTGTCCCTTTGACCGATTACGGGACGCCTTCGACGGACGAGTTGACCGAATCGATGAAACCCTTTGTCCCGCATCACAACGCGCTTTTGATGGCCAACCACGGCGCGGTCGCCTACGGCGTCGATCTGTGGCAGGCGTTTGACCGTTTGGAAACCCTCGAACACACGGCGCGGATCGCCATTTTGGCGCGGGCGCTCGGGCGGGCCAACAATCTGCCGCCCGCGGCCATCGAAAAACTGATCAACATCCGGGAAAAAGCCGGTTATCTGACCGAATCGGCGAGGTGTCAGGCTTGCGGTTATCTGCACGAAGCCGAGATCACCTGCGATCTTCCGGCGAATGAACCGGGGCGGCCAAACGGGCAAAAAATTTCTTTCACCCGCGAGGAACTGATCGAACTGCTGAATCAGGTTGCGGCGCTTCGCGATTAGCCAAAACCTTTGAAACCGACTAGAATTATCTCAACCGTTATCTGCGATAATTTCAATGATCCGCAAATGATCCGGGATCTTTCGGGCCAAAGCTGAGGGTGCAGATTCGGGCGAGCTCAAATCCGAAAAATGTCCGGAAGCGGGTCGCCCCGGCGACGGCGATAATGAAAACTTCAGAGTTGATGAAAGGCGACGAAAATATTAAATTTGTTCAGTTGCCGGAAACGATCACCAAGATCGCCGACAAGGGAAAACATACCTTTGTCGTCGGTGATCTGGGCCGGGCGGCCATTATTGAAAAAAATAGCTGATAAAAAAATAGGAGCGATAAAATTAAATGCAAGAAGCATTAGGAATGGTTGAAACAAAAGGCCTGGTGGCCACGATCGAGGCGGCCGACGCGATGGTCAAGGCGGCCAACGTCCAACTGGTCGGTTACGAAAAGATCGGCGCCGGATTCGTTACGGCGATCGTCCGCGGCGATGTGGCGGCCGTCAAAGCCGCCACCGACGCCGGCGCGGCCGCCGCCCGTCGGGTCGGCGAACTGGTCAGCGTCCACGTCATCCCCCGTCCGCATTCGAGCGTCGATGAAGCGATGCCCGTTCAACTGAAAGGTTAGTTTTCCTCTTTCCCCGATGGCCGGAAACGAATTAAATTTCCGGCAAAGATCGGGGAGGAAAATCGGAACAAAACCAAAAACAATGTTAATCGGAAGAATTTTAGGCACGGTCGTTTCGACGCATAAGGACGAGCGTTTGAGGGGCAAAAAACTGCTGATCGTCCGCCCGATCAATCTGGACGGCACGGATCAGAGCGGTTACGTGGTGGCGGTCGATACGGTCGGGGCCGGTTTTCACGAAAAGGTCTTGATCGTCGCCGGTTCGTCGGCGCGAATGGCCGAGGGTAACAAGGATTGCCCGGTCGATACGGCCATCGTCGGGGTGATCGACACAATTGATTTTATTTCATCCGATTCCACCTAAAAAAATATGAAAAGCATTACCAAACTTACACTCATTCTAATAGTCGTTTTCGGCTTCACTTGTGTCTCAAATGCGCAGCAAACCATTTCGGAAGAAAAAAGAAAGCTGATCGCCGAATTGATCGTTTTGACCAAAGCAGATCAACAGATAGTTGAAATTACGGATGTGTTTCTGGAGAGTTTCGAGAAAACCTATCCGGCCGTCATTCAGGAAATCTTGTCCCGAAATCCCGATTTGCCCGAGGAGGTAAAGGAGAATTTAAGGCAGGAGTTATCAGGAAATTTTCAATCGTTCAGTCAAAGATTCCGACAACGGTTGCCGGTCGAGGTCGATTATCGGGAGTTCATTGAAGTTTCCATTTATCCTCTTTACGATAAATTTTTTACCGAAAAGGAACTGGGCGATCTGGTTGCTTTTTACAAAACTGAGACGGGGCAGAAAATCATTTCCGTAATGCCCCAACTGGTGGCCGAATCGATGAATTTGAGCCAACAGCATTTGGTTCCGAAAATAATAAATTTAGTGGACCGAATGATCAAGGAGGAGATTGAAAAGGTGGAAAAAGGGCCACCTCCTCCGGGGCGGAAGAATTGAAAAAGGTCGGTTGGGCAATTTCAAAAGCCGTTTAACCCCGCTATAAAGTTTTGAAAGGAAAATGAAGAATGACACGACCAAATATGCCTGGATCCTTTTGCGGATTGTCGCCGCTTCACTGATGCTGATCCACGGTGTTGCCCGGATTTATCTCGGGACGGTCGATGATTTCGGGGAATTTCTGGCTCTTAAAGAATTTCCGCTCGGGTTTTATCTGGCCTGGGCCATCACGCTTTTTGAAATCGTCGGCGGCATCCTGCTTTTGATCGGGCGTTTCGTCGCTCCTTTATCATTGGTCTTTGCCGTTCATCTGTTTGCCGGAATTCTTCTGGTCCATCTGAAAGAGGGCTGGTTCGTGGTCGGCGCGGGAAGAAACGGGGCCGAATACAGTGTTTTGCTGATCGCCGTTTTTATCGCGCTGTCTCTCGGGGATTTGCAGAAATCCTGAGAGGAATTGGATTGAAGTCTCCCGGGCCGTTTGATTTCCAAACGTGCCGGAAAAACAATATGCAACTGGCAAGAGTCATCGGAAACGTGGTCTGCACGATCAAAAACGAATCGCTCGACGGGCGAAAGATCATGATCGTTCAGAATCTGACCGAAGATCTGAAACCGTTCGGCAAACCGATGATCGCTCTCGATGCGATCGGGGCCGGCGTCGGCGAACTGGTTTTCTGGTGCCGGGGAAAAGAAGCCTCTTTTCCATTCAAGCGCGACGCCACCCCGACCGACTGCACGATCGTCGGGATCGTCGATTCGGACGGGCATGTTTATAGGAAGTGAGCAGTAAGCGGTGAGCAGTGAGCAGTTTTTTCGTCGTGAAAAGAGTCAGTTTTTTTATTGTCTCAGGCCAAACTTTTCTGCTCACTGCTCACCGCTCACTTCCAACTTAAAAAAATGCTTTTAGCCAAAGTCATCGGAAATGTCGTTTCGACGCAAAAGAACCAGCGGTATGAGGGCGGGCGGATCATGCTCTGCCGGCAGATCACGCCTGAAGGCGAGGAGACCGACATAACTCTTTTGGCGCTCGATTCGGTCGATGCCGGTGAGGGCGACATCGTCCTCGTAGCCCGCGAAGGCTGGTCGGCCTCGACGGCCGCCACCGGAACGCCCGGCGCGGCCATCGATTCGGCCATCGTCGGAGTGGTCGATTACATAGAGCTTTTGCCCGAAGACGGTTCAAAGCCAAAGTAAAAAAGGTTCTATAAAGACGGATTTTATGGCGGACAACACTCAACAATTGGCGGAACGGATCGCCCGGCTCCTGCAAGAGAGCGAGCCGAGCGATGCGACATTTCTTCGCCAAAGTCTGGAAAAGATCAACCAGAGGCTGGACGCCATCGAAAACCGTTTAAACTCCCAAAATCCAAAATCCGAAATCCAAAATCCGAAATCCAACCATCCGAGCCTCGATAAATTCGACGTCGCCGAAGTGATCGCCGAACGAATCATCGGAAATCTGGAAAATGAAAAGGCCTGCCCGTATGAGCCGACGGGCAAGCCTTGCGATCATTGCTCGATGTGCAACTCGCGCGGGTTTTAGTTGTTGTCCCGGAGAGTGTTCGCATCGAGTTTCGGGGCTTCCTTGGCCCCTTCATCCGCCTTGAAATAAGGTTCTTCCGGAAACCCGAAAAGACTGGCCGTGATGACCGCCGGAAACTGATTGCGCGTGGTGTTGTAAGTTTCGACCGCATTGTTGTAATCGGTTCGCGCTACGCTCAGACGATTCTCGGTGCCTTCGATCGAGTTCTGCAACTGAAGAAAGTTTTCGTTGGATTTGAGTTGCGGGTAATTTTCCTGCAGGACGAGCAGACGGCTAAGGGCCGCTCCCAAGGAATTATTGGCTTCCAGCATCGCCTGTTTCTGTTCCGGCGTTTTATCCCCGTCCGCGCCCTGCGGAGCCTCTTTGGCCGTGTTCAAAAGTTTGGAGCGGGCCTCGGCGATCTTGCCGAAAACCTCCTGTTCCTGAACTCCGGCCATCTTGGCCGCTTCGGCCAGATTATTGATCAGATCAGCCCGGCGCTGCAACTGGTTTTCGACGTTCGACCAGGACGATTTGACCTTTTGCTGTTTGGCCGTCAGGTCGTTGTAACTGCATCCGCTCAGACCGAATGCAATCATCAGAATAGTTGTGAATAACAGAAATTTTTTCATCTTTTATCTCCTCATAAATAGTTAATTGTCAATTGTTAATCGTTAATCGTTAATCGCCGCAAACAAACGATCAACCATCAACCATCAACCGTTTACGATTTCCCGAGTTCGTCCACCGTCGCGATCACATTTTCGATCTGCTCCATATAAGCGGTAAAGAGCCGATTGGCGGAAACTTCGTCAAGCGTGTGTTCGAAATTATTTTCCCGAATGTGAAAAATTTTTTCAAACGAATTGCCGTCGATCCCGAGATGTTCGACCGTCAAAGCGACGATCTCGTGTTTGGTCACCGGCGGCGTCAAACCGTGCAGGAGCAAAACAGCCCGGAAAAGAGCGGCGAAACTGGTCAGCGAATTGGCCATCAGATCGGCCAGTCGCTCGGTCGAGGTCGAGGCCTGGATATAAGCCCGGCGGAGTTTGATCAATTTGCTGCGAAGTTCGTATTCGGTCTGATGCCGCAGAAAATCGTCCGAGATCTTCAATCCGGCCAGCACGTCCTGACCGTAGAGAACCTTGCGGGCCGACTCCATAAAATGAAACTCGATCGGAAAGACATCGGCCGCGTTTCGCAGTTCGCCGACCGTAAAATAGACCGGCACGGGATGCCCCAGTTTATGCCATTCCCGCATACAGGCGTGGGCCTTCCTGAGGTCTTCGGGAGTTATCTTTCGCAGTGCGATGAGCAGATTGTAATCCGATTCGCGGGCGATAAAATCCCCGGCCGCCGCCGATCCGTACAAGATGACCGCCGCCAGATTCTCGCCGTGAGTCTCTTTTAGATCATCAATAAAAGCCTTAAATTGTTGCTCCATAATCCCCCGTCTTCAAATATAAGGATGACCGAACTTCCCAGATCTCTAACAAATCCGAAATCCGAAATCCGAAATCGAATCACCAACTTCCTCCGGCTCCGCCGCCGCCGAAATCGCCGCCGCCGCCGAAACCTCCCCAGCCGCCCCCGCTGCTGCTTCCGCCGCCCCAGTCGCTTCCGCCGCTCCAACCGCCCGAGGACCTCCCGCCGCTGTTGGCCGCTCCGGAGAGGATGGCGCCTAAAATCGCCCCGGCGATCTCACCACCGCCGCCGCCGCCGCCCCGCCTTCCGCGCCCGCCACGGCCTCCGCCTCCTCCGCGCCCGCTGAAAACGGAAATGATAAAAATGATGATGACCAGAATGCAGATCCCGCGACAGACCCAGTTCGGGACGGCATCGAAAATTTTATCGGCAAAATCTTTTTCGGATCCCGGCGTCGGGGTCGGTGCGGCGACGTCCTCGCCGCGTTGTTTGGCTTCGATGGTCCTGATGTAGGCTTCGATCGTGTCCTCTATTCCCTGAGAGTAGTTTCCCTTCTTGAACTCCGGGACGAGATATTGTCTTTGCAGTGAACCGGCCAACCCGTCGGGAAGTTCGTCTTCGAGATCGCGGCTGACCTGCGTGAAATATTTGCGGTCGTTGATGGCAATGAATAAAAGCGCGCTCGGGTTATCGGCGGATTTCGAACCGATCCCCCAACCGCGGGCGACGGCCAGCGAATAATCGAAGATCGGGCGGTCCCCGGTCGTGCCGACGACGGCGACGGCGATCTCGACCGACGGGTTGCTTTGTTCTTTGAAATTCTTTAGCCGGTTTTCGAGCCTTTGTTTGGTCCCGGCGTCGATCACTCCGGCGTAATCGTTGACGAAACCCTTCGGAGCGGGCAAAGGCGAATTATTGATGGAAAAAGGGGTTGAAGATTGGGCGGCCGTCGTTTGAAACATCAGGCCCAAAAGCAAAACGATCAAAAGGGGGGACGATTTTACCATTGAGAACTTTGTTTCCATCGATTTCAAAACTCTGAAAAACCAATAACGAAAAAAGTGTATTTTTGTTCCGATGCCTCCAATTGTATCAAAAAAAAATCGCAGATCGGAAACCTCCCCCGATTCAGTGCAGAAATGAGTGAAGAATAAAATGAAGGGCGAAGAAAAGTGCGACGCCGGCGAAAACCGAAAGGGAAACCAGAGGGCGTTTTCCGCCGTGATGATTGACCTCAGGGATCAGATCGCTGGCCGCCACGTAAAGCGTGACCCCGCTGGCCAGGGGAAGGGCGTAGGCGACCGTAAAGCCGATGTTGGTTCCGATCAGATAAAAAAGCAGAACTCCGAGCAAGGTCGTCAGACCGACCAGACCGGTGGTCAAAATAACGCTTTTTAGACCCTTGCCGGCGGCCAGAACCATCGAGGCGATGGTGAAACCTTCGGGAAACTTGTGCAAAAAGATGGCGATAAAGACGAGGATCCCGACCCGCTCATCGACCTGGGCCGCCGCCGCGATCGAAACCCCGTCGAAGAACGTGTGAATGAGAAGACCCCCGATGGCCGTAAAAACCGATCTGGTCGAGATCAGATGATCGGAATGAACCTCCTCGCCGAGATGAAAATGAGGAGCGATGGTGTGTTCGAAGAACTGGGTCAGAAGGTAGCCGGCCAGCAGGAGTCCCATCGGAAAGACGAAGGCCTCGCTCACCGATTTTCCGTCGGCCTGCCACAGTTCGGCGACCTCCGGCATAATTTCGACGAAAGTCACCGAAAGCATAAAACCGGCTCCGAGCGCCAGAATGTATTTGAGAAGGCTCTTGTAGTTCTTATGAATCCCCGGCGGATACAAAATGAGACCGCCGATGACGTTGGCCAAACCGGCCAGCGTTCCGAAAGCCAGCAACTGAAAAAGGGAAAAATCCATAAATCAAAAAAATGTTCGGATGGTGTGAAAAAATAACTTTTTTATTGTAAGATGAAAATACTTGGTTTTCTCTCCGAATAAAGTTATCTAGTCTTCCATTTGAAAACAAACAAATCAAGTAAATAACAAAGTATAAACTTTAACTCAAAAATTTGTAACGCAAGCCCTCCGATTGAGGGGGATTTTTTCGGAAAAAGGAGTCCGAAAAACCGCTTTCCCACTTTAAACACCTGATTAAACAAAAAAATCCAAATAATTCTTGACAGAAACCGAAAGGGCATCGTAATATGCTGTATAGTTAGTTTTACAAAGCCTTAAACAATAATTTAGGCATAAAAGTTTCCACGCAAATAGTGTTTAAGATTTTGGAGGATTTTAAGCACTCCCCAGTGAAGATTTCTGGACGGGTTTTTATGCGGAAATAGACATCATCAAATTTATCAAGGAACAGGACGGTCGAAAAAAAAACAATGTTTCCGCAGAAATTCTTTAAGAAAAATACAGTTCGAAAAAAGATCAAAAACGGGTTTTAATAACGGGTAAATCTGATCGGGTTTGCCTTTGTCAGGATAGCCCCCGGTTTTAATTCCGGATTCGCTCTTTGAATATGCCGTTCAAAAAAGTCGAAAATCTGCACCAATCCGTTTTGCTGGCAGAGTCGATCCGCTTTCTTCAGCCCGAAAACGGGGGCGTTTTTATCGACGCCACCCTCGGTTTGGGAGGTCATACGGAGGCGATTCTGACGGCCGGCGAGAACGCGCGGGTGATCGGGATCGATCAGGACCGGGAAGCGATCAAATTGACCCGGAAACGGCTCAAAAGCTTCGGCCACAGGCTGAACATTTACCACGCCAATTTTTCCGAGATCGGAGATGTTTCGACCTCCGCCGGGCATCCGAAGGTTGACGGGATCCTGGCCGATCTGGGCGTTTCTTCGCTCCAGTTTGACAGCCCCGAGCGCGGTTTCAGTTTTCGGTTCGATGCTCCGCTCGATATGCGGATGGATGCCGGATCGGACCGGCAAACGGCGGCCGAACTTCTGGCGGAATTGCCCGAGACAGAGATCGCCCGGATCATTTTCGAATACGGCGAAGAAAGATTTTCCCGCCGGATCGCCCGCCGGATCGTGGAAAAAAGAGAGAGAGGTCAGGCCGTCCGGACTACGGGGGAACTTGCGGGGCTGGTCGAAAGAGCGGTTCGCAGGAGCCGAAAAGACAAGATCCATCCGGCCACCCGAACTTTTCAGGCCTTGCGGATCGCCGTCAATTCCGAACTTGAGATTTTGGAAAAATTCATCCGCGACAGCGCCGATCTGCTGAAGCCCGGAGGCCGTATGTGTTTGATCACCTTTCATTCGCTGGAGGATCGGATCGTCAAACGAACCTTTCAGAAACTGGCCGGAAAATGTTTTTGTCCACCAAAACTGCCCGTTTGCATTTGCGGAGCAGAAAAAAAAATTGAAATCCTAACCCGCAAACCGGTCTTGCCGGAGGACTCGGAACTGAGCGAAAACCCCCGTTCCCGCAGTGCCAAACTCCGGGCTTGTTTGAAATTAAACTAACCCCCATTTTTAACCTGAATCCAGTTTTTTGGAGTGGAGACCTATGAAACGTAAAATAGCCCCGAAATCTCAACGAAAAGGCGCCGCCCGGATTCACCGCGAGCGGGAGCCGGTTTCGTGGAAATATGTTTTGCTGACCTCATTTTGCGGGTTGATTCTGGTGATCGGTTTTTTCGGGGCCGCCCGCCAACATTTCGCCTCGATCGATTACGGCATCCGCAACTCCAAACTGCGCAAACAGGTCGAAGAATTGAAAAGCGAACGGCGTCGCCTTCTGCTTTCCAGAGAAGTGGCGCTCTCGCCCGCGGAAATTAAAAAGAGCGCCCGGAAGATCGGTTTCACCGAGATGACCGCCAGCAATATCCAGACTTTCCGGGCCGAACCGAACGAATCGTCCGAAAAACCGAACGCCAACAAATCCGAAGATAGAACGGTTGCCGGAAAGACCGAGGACAATTTAAAGAAGCCGGACGGAAAAAAAAGACAGACGGCCAAGGTTGAAGATAAGGACGAAACGAAAACGGCCGGAAATAAAAACGGAAAGCCCGAAAAAAAAGAAGATCCGGCCAAAAAATCGACAATTCGGAAAAGAAAGTTGTAAGAACCCGGTGAATTGACCCGCAGAGAAAACGTTTTTTTATTCCGACAGCCGAGCAGAACGAATGCCCAGACGCCCGAGAAAAACAAAAAGCAGGACTCAGCAGAATCCGATGCAGACGATCTTCACGCGATTTATGTTTATCGTGGCGATCTTCCTTTTATGGATCGGCGGCATCAGCGTCCGGCTGGTTCACCTTCAGGTCAATCAGAACGAATGGCTCCGGGAGAAGGCCCAGAACCAGAGACGCGATCTGCTCAAGAGCAAGATGTTGCGGGGGACGATTTACGACCGTTCGGATCGCGCGCTGGCGATGAGCGTCAAGGTCAAATCGCTTTACGCCGACCCGTCCGAGATCGATGACGTCGAGGGAGCCGCGACCAGGCTTGCCGAGGTTCTGAAAACCCCGAAAAAGGAAATCCGGGAGATTTTGCTGGACGGAAAGGAAAAAAGCCGGAGGTTCGTTTGGATCGAAAGAAAAATCGACGAGGACCGGGTCGAGGAGATCAACGATCTTCTGGAGGATAAGGCCCTCAAAAAATACGATCTGCCCCGTTTCGCCGGGCTTCATTGGAAAGAGGAGCAAAAAAGGAACTATCCGTATAAAACGCTGGCCGCGCACATCATCGGTTTCAGCAACTCGGACGACATCGGTCAGGCCGGCATCGAACAGTCGAAAGAAGAGATCCTCAAGGGCGAAATGGTTCGCACCTGGCAGGAACGCGACCGTCTGGGAAGGGTTTATGACGAATCCGAGATCGAGCGCGAACCGCCCAAGGACATCGTTCTGACCATCAGCAATTCGATCCAGTACAAAACCGAACAGGCGCTCGAAAAAGGCGTCAGGGCGTCGGGCGCCAAATCGGGGATGGCGATCGTCCTCGATCCGAAGACCGGGGAAGTTCTGGCGATGGCCAATTATCCGACCTTCGATCCGAACAAATTCTACGAGTCCGAACCGGAGATCTGGAAGAACAAGGCGGTGCAGGATGTCTATTCGCCGGGATCGGTCTTCAAGGCGATCGCTTACGGCGGGGCGTTGGAGGAAAAACTGATCCGGCCCGAGGGCGAAATTGATGGCCGCAAAGGGTTTATCAAGGTCGGAGGGCGGCGGTTCGACGATCCCCACGCCACCAGAATAATGACCTACAGCGAGGCCCTGGCAATTTCCTCCAACTACGCGGCGATAAAAACGGCTCTCGGACTTGGCAAAGAGAGGTTTTATCATTATGCTCATACATTTGGTTTCGGCGAGGAGACCGGGATCGAATTGCCGGCCGAGGCCTCGGGAGTCCTCCGTTCGCCGGAGAACTGGAACGGAGATTCGCTGGCTTCGATGTCGATCGGTTACGAGGTGAGCGTGACGGCTTTGCAGGCCGCTTCGGCCTACGGGGCGATCGCCAACAACGGGGTTCGGGTGGCCCCGCACATCATCAAGGAGATCCGCTCGGCCGATGGGCGGACGGTCTCCTCTCCGGAGCCGCAAAGATCAATGGTGCTGAGTCCGGACACGGCCCGCGACCTGCGCCGGATGTTGCAGGGAGTGGTCAAAAAGGGAACGGCCCGGCGGGCTCAGCTCAACGGTTATTCCTCGGCCGGAAAAACGGGGACGGCCTGGAAATACGATCCCAAGATCCGCCGGTACAATCCGGCCAAATACATCTCGTCCTTCGTCGGATTCGCGCCGGTCGAAAATCCCTCAGTGGTGATCGCGGTGGTGATGGACGAACCCCGGGGCGGTCCCCGCGACGGAGGCCAGGTGTCGGCTCCCGTGTTCCGCGAGATCGCCGAACAGATCCTGCCGGAATTGAAAGTGGCTCCCGACGGGAACCTGAGGGCCGAAGTGCTGAGGGCCGAAGAGGCGCCGGATACGGTGGACGGGGATGTTTTTGCGACCGAGGACGAGGAGGGTGAAGAAACGCCCGCCGCTGACAAAAAGGCGGCCGAAAAAGAAAAAACCGACGAGTCCGAAGGAAAAAAGGACGAGCCGAAGGTCAAACCGCCGGGCAAGACAAAAGACCCGGTTGGAAAGAAGGAACCGGCCGTCCGCGAAAAACCGAAAGGTGAGCGGAAAAAGAAATCAACCGAGGAGAGGGCAAAACAGAAGACTTGAAACTAAAAACCGCCATTGAATATATGAACGCCGAGGCGTCCAAACTAAATCCCGCTCTGCTGGAAAGGGAGGTCGGATCTTTCGCCATCGACTCCCGCGAAGTAGAAGCGGGCAAAGTCTTTTTTGCCCTCTCCCAACCGGAATACAAAAACAACGGTTTTAACGGTGATTTTGAAGACGCAACCAAATATGTTCCGGCGGCGCTCGAAGCCGGGGCGGTGGCCTCGGTGGTCCGCCCCGACCGTTTTGAGGAGCACCGGGAGGAACTCGAAAAGTACCGGGACAGATTGATCTTCGCCGATGACGTCATCGCCGCTTTGCAAAAACTGGCCCGGGGAGTTTTTCTCGAATGGAACCGCCCGGTCGTCGCCATCACCGGAAGCGCCGGAAAGACCACGGCCAAAGAGCTTACCGCTTTTGTTCTGGAGGCGAGCGGTCGCAACGTTTTGCGGAACATCAAAAATTACAACAACGGTCTCGGACATCCCTTGACGGTGCTCAATCTGGTCAGCAAAAAGGATTTCGACGTCGCCGTTCTGGAAATGGGCATGTCCACTCCGTTGCGCGAGATCGCCCGTTTGTGCGAGATCACTCCGCCGGACGTGGCCGTCGGTCTCAACGTTCTTCCGGTGCATGTCGAGCATCTCGGGTCGATCGAAAATATCGCCAAGGCCAAGGCCGAACTGATCGAAGGGATGAAACCGGGCGGGACGGCCGTTCTTAATGCCGATGACGAACGGGTTTTGGCCATGCGCGAACTGAGCCGCGGACGGGTCATCACCTACGGAATCGAAAACGAGGCGGACGTGACGGCCGATCAGATCGAGATGGAACGGTTCGGAGAGACCCGTTTCGTTCTTCATATTCCGGGCGATGAGGCTCCGGTGACGATTCAGCTCTCGGGCCGCCACAACGTTCTCAACGCGTTGGCGGCGGCGGCCGTCGGGAGCAGTTTCGGAATGGGGGCCGGGCAGATCGCCGAGGCTTTGAGATCGATCAAGCCTCCCTCGCAACGGGGTGAGGTGATCGAATTCGAGCGCGGATTCACGGTGGTCAACGATTCCTACAATTCCAATCCGGCGGCCCTGTTGTCGATGGTCAAGACTTTGATTGACGGGGGCCGAAACGCCGCCCGCCGGATCGTCGTGGCCGGGGAGATGCTCGAACTCGGTCGGCTCGAAAAAGAGATCCACCGGGAAACCGGAAAGGACATTGCCGAAACGGGAATTGATCTTTTGATCGGCGTTCGGGGATTGGCCCGTGAACTGATCGGAGGGGCCCGGGAGAGCGGTCTGAGGGAAACGATGTTTTTTGAAAATTCCGAAGAGGCCGGCGATTTTCTGGCCGCCGACATTCTACCCGGCGATCTGGTTTTGGTAAAGGGATCGCGGGGAGTCCGAACGGAAAAGGTGGTCGAAAAATTGTTGGAAAATTTCAAGATAAAGTGAGGAATAAGTCATCAACGGATGAGCGGATCTGGTAAGGTCAAAAATCCGAAATCCGAAATCCAAAGTCCAAAATCGAACTGATGCTTTATTACTTTTTATATCAATTGATCTATAAGCAATACGGAGCGGGAAGCGAATCGTATTTTTTCAAAGGCCTGAACGTTTTTCAATACGTCACTTTCCGAACCACCTGGGCCACCATAACGGCGCTTCTGATCTCGCTGCTGCTGGGCGGAAAGGTGATCAGAAAGCTCCAGGCTTTGAAATACGGTCAGGAGATCCGCGAGGAACTCTCGGCCGAACATCAGGCCAAAAAAGGAACTCCGACGATGGGCGGGATTCTGATCCTCGGTTCGGTCTTTCTTTCGACCATCCTCTGGACGCGGCTGGACAGTTTGTATCTGTGGCTGGCTTTGGGGGCGACGACCGCTTTCGGGATCATCGGTTTTGCGGACGATTACATCAAGATCGTCAAAAAAAGAAGTCTCGGGTTGACCGGATGGCAGAAAATTCTGGGCCAGCTTGTTACGGCGCTGATAGTTTGGGGTTGTCTCTGGTATTTCCAGACCTATCCGTGGAACATCAGCATTCCCTTTTTCAAGGCGACCGCCGTCGCCGATCCGGCCATCAGCATCAGCTATGTCGGCCCGTTCGTTTATTTGTTCTTTATCATTTTTATCCTGCTCGGCTCGTCAAACGCGGTCAATCTGACCGACGGAATGGACGGTTTGGCGACCAGCGTTACCTTTATCGCGATGTCGGCGTTGACGGCTTTGACCTACGTTGCCAGCGACAAGCGGTGGGCCGATTATCTGGAGATCACGCACAAACCCGAAGCGGCCGAACTGACGGTTTTCTGCGGGGCGATGGTCGGGGCTTCGCTCGGGTTTTTGTGGTACAACTCGCCGCCGGCCGAGGTCTTTATGGGCGATGTCGGGTCGCTGGCCATCGGCGGCGCGCTCGGAACCGTCGCCATTTTGACCAAGCAGGAATTCCTTTTGCCGTTCATCGGTGGCGTGTTCATCCTCGAAGCCATCTCGGTGATGCTTCAGGTGTCCTATTTCAAGTTCACCAAACGGACCGGCGGAACGGGCAAACGGATCTTTCGGCAGGCCCCGATCCATCATCATTTTCAGATGTCGGGCTGGAAGGAATCGAAGGTCGTTTTCCGTTTCGTGATCGTCGCCATTTTGTTCGCTTTGATGAGTCTTTCGACTTTGAAATTACGTTGATTTAACCACCGAGGCACAAGGGACACAAAGATTTTTCTTTGGTATGGCTAGGCGGATTTTTGAAGTTATTAAACAGGGAATTAAAAACCTTGTGCCCCGGTGGTGAAAAAAAGATGCAGGTTGGGGGAAGAAAAACTTTGGTTCTCGGGGCCGGGAAAAGCGGTGTGACATCGGCCCGTTTTCTGGCCGAGCGGGGGGCGACGGTCGCGCTTCACGACCGGAAACCGATCGAGGAATGGTCGGATGAAGCGCGCTCTTTGAAAGAAAAAAACGGGGTCGGCCTGATCGACGGGAAGATCCCTTCCTGGTTGCTCGATCAGATCGATCTGGTCGTCATCAGTCCGGGCGTTCCGACCGGCGTCGTGCCGGCCCGGTACGTCGACCGCAAGGACGGCGAGGTGATCGGCGAGGTCGAACTGGCCTACCGTTTTATGAAAGGGCGGATCGTCGGAATTACCGGATCGAACGGCAAAACCACGACCACCAGTCTGATCGGCGAACTGCTCGGGAAGGCCGGTTTGCCGACGCAGGTCGGGGGAAACATCGGCACGGCGCTGATCACTTTGGCCGAAACCTCGCGCGAGGACGGCTGGACGGTGGCCGAACTTTCAAGTTTTCAGCTCGAAACGATCGTCGATTTCCGTCCATCGGTGGCGGTTTGTCTGAACGTAACGCCGAACCATCTCGACCGCTACGATTTTTTCAAGGACTACGCCGCTGCCAAACGGCGGCTCTTTATGAACCAGAGGGCGGAGGATGTGGCCATTTTGAACGCCGACGACGAGATCACGGCCGATTGGGTCAAAAGCGTCAAGGCTCATCCGGTGCTTTTTTCGACCGCCCGCCAACTGGACGAGGGTTTGTTTTTGCGCGAAAGGGAACTGGTTTGCCGCTCGGGCGGACGGGAAAAGGTTTTGACCACCCGCGACCAGATATCCTTGCGCGGTCTGCACAACGTCCAGAACGTTCTGGCGGCGCTGGCCGCCGGACTGGCCTGCGGCGCCGACCCGGAATCGATGCGCGAGACGCTGAGGAGTTTTCAGGCCGTCGAGCATCGTCTCGAATATGTGGCCGAAACCCGCGGCGTCAGGTTTTACAACGATTCGAAGGCGACCTCGGTCGATGCCACCCTAAAGGCGCTCGAAGCGCTGGCCGAAGAGGACGGAAAGATGATTTTGATACTCGGGGGGCTGGGGAAAAACGCCCCGTACGCGCCGTTGATCCCTTTGATCGAGCGAAAAGTCCGGGCTCTGGTTTTGATCGGAGCCGACGCCGACAAGATTGAAGATCAGCTTTCGGGAAGCGCACCCATTCTAAGAGCCGGAAACATGGCCGAGGCGGTTTCCGTTTCGTTGGCGGCGGCCGATGCGGGGGATTCGGTTTTGCTCGCTCCGGCCTGCGCCAGTTTCGACATGTTCCGGAGTTTCGAGGAAAGGGGGCGGATCTTTAAGGCCGAGGTGGCCAATCTGGCGGCCAGAGCGCAAACGGGAGAAGGCTTATGAGAATTTTGGGGTTAATGATCTTTTTGGTTTTCGGGTTCGCCCAGAATCAGGACAAATGCAGTAAAAAGGCGGGGCACGATAAAGCGGAAAGTGCGACCGCCAACCAAAGGACGCCGGTGGAGAAAAAAGATACAAAATACGACCGCCTGCCCGACGGCGTTAAACTGACCGACGAGGTCCGGGAGGAAACCCTCGATGAGAAAGGCGAAAAGAGCTTTCGGATCATCACGGTCGAGGAAAAATTGAAACAGCTGAAGGCCGCCTACGAGGGCGACAAACTGGTTGACGATGAGGGGCGCGAGATCAAATTTTACCGCCCGCCCGTGCGGGGCGCTTCGCAGGGTTACGAGGAGGACCAAAAACAGCGCGAGCGCGACGAAGAGGAACTCCGCGAACTGAAGGAAAAATTTACGGTGATCATTTTGTACGTTAATCCCCTGAAGGTCGGTTAGGAATTTCCGGCGGGGTTGGCTCGGTGAAGATCGGTTTAACAAACAATGGCTAAAAAACTACGCATGGATTGGTTCTTGTTCGCGATCGCGGCCACGCTCGCGCTCTTCGGAGTGGTGATGGTTTACAGCGCATCGGCGATGATCGCTCTGCGCGAAACCGACGGGGCCAGCCAGTTCACCTATTTTTACAAGCAGTTCGGTTTTACCGTCATCGGTTTGGGAGCGATGTATCTGACCAGCCGGATCGATTACCGCTGGTATCAGAACAGCTACGTCGTTTTCGGTCTTTTGACTTTGACGGTTCTGCTGTTGATCGGGGTTTTCGGTTTTCCCTCGGTCAACGGAGCGCGTCGCTGGCTCCGGCTGGGCGGCTTTTCGGTTCAGCCCTCGGAGATCGCCAAGATCGTTCTGCCGATCTTTCTGGCCTATTTTCTGACGCGGAACGAGGACCGGGTGGGCGAACTGAAAGAGACCGTCCTGCCCTGCGCCGTCGTGCTGGCCGTTTTGGGCGGACTGATAATTTTCGAGCCTGATTTGGGTACGACGATCGTTTTATGCGCCGTTTTTACGACCGTTTATTTCGCCGCCGGGGCCCGGATCCTTCATATTACGGCCGTCGTTCTGAGCCTGCTGGCGGTCGGGGTCGGGGCTCTGATATTCGCGCCGTGGCGGGTCGAACGACTGATGGCTTTCCTCGATCCATTCGCCCACGCCGACGATGCCGGTTATCAGGTCGTCCAGTCGCTTTACGCCATCGGTTCGGGCGGGGTCCTCGGCGAAGGGTTCGCCAAAGGCCAGCAGAAACTTTTTTATCTGCCGTATCCGCATTCGGATTTCATCTTTGCGGTGGTCGGCGAGGAACTGGGGCTGATCGGCACTCTGGCGGTTGTTCTGGCCTTCGGTCTTTTGTTGTGGCGGGGCACGCGGGCCGCGCTTCTGTCGCCGGATCGTTTCGGCAAACTGCTCGGCATCGGTCTGATCACGGGGATCATCGTTCAGGCGCTCTTTAACATCAGCGTCGTCATCTCGATCCTCCCGGCCAAGGGGATTCCCCTGCCGTTCATCTCCTACGGCGGATCGTCGATAGTGGTCACGCTGTGCGCCGTCGGGGTTTTGCTCAACCTGTCGCAATACGCCGGTTTCGTCGAGGTCAAAGTGGATTTCGTCAATAAAGGTTACGAAAAGCCAAAGCCGAGAAAGCGAAGGAACCGCACCGGGCTGAAGTGAATTTTAGATTTTAGATTTTGGATTTTGGATTAACCGGAAAGATAAAGGGTAAAGTTCCAAAAATCCCAAATCCGAAATCCGAAATCCAAAATTGAAATGATGCGAATACTCATCGCCGCCGGGGGAACGGGCGGACATATTTATCCGGGCATTGCCGTCGCCAAAGAGATTTTGCGGCGCGATCCGGAGTCCGAGGTTCTGTTCGTCGGGGCGGAAAGGGGACTGGAGAAAAAGATCGTTCCCGACAACGGTTTCGAGCTTTCTTTGATAGACAGCACCGCTCTCAAGAGCGTGGGGTTGATCGGGCAGATCAAGGGGGTGGCGATTTTGCCCAAAAGCTTTCTCCAGGCGCGCCGGATCATCAGGGATTTCCGGCCCGATGTCGTTGTCGGTGCGGGAGGTTATGTTTCCGGACCGGTTCTGCTGATGGCCAGTTTGTTGCGGTATCCGACGCTGGTCATGGATTCCAACGCGTTGCCCGGTTTTACCAACCGGCGACTGGCCCGCTTTGTCGATCAAGCGGCATTGACGTTTGAAGAGGCCGTTCCCTATTTCGGCAAAAAATCGGTCGTAACGGGAAATCCGGTGAGAAAGGAGTTTTTTGAAATAGAGCCGAAAAAGCGCGATCCGGAGGAGTTTTCGGTTCTGATCTTCGGCGGATCGCAAGGCGCGCGCGGGATAAATCTGGCGATGGTCGATGCTTTGAAGCATTTGGGGGACTTTAAGGACAAACTGCGGATCAAGCATCAGACCGGACAGTTTGATTTTGAAAAGGTGAAAGCGGGTTACGCCGAAAACGGTTGGGAGGAGGCCGACGTCGCCGTTTACATCTCGGAAATGGTGGCGGAATTCGCCAAAGCAGACTTGATCGTCTCGCGCGCCGGGGCGACGACCTGCGCCGAGGTGGCGGCCGCCGGAAAAGCGGCCATCATGATTCCGCTGCCGACCGCCGCAGACGATCACCAGCGCAACAACGCCGAGGCTTTTCAAGCCGCGGGCGCCGGAGTGATGATCCTCCAGAAAGATCTGACCGGCGAGGTTCTGGCCGAAAAGATCAAGGGTTTCATCAATGCCCCGGAAAAAATAACGGCCATGGAGCAGGCCGCCAAAAAACTGGCCAAATCCGATGCCGCCGGGGCAACGGTCGATTTGATCGAAAAACTTGCAGGAGATTTTTGATTTTGAATTTTGAATTGCAAAAGCAAACAAATCCAAAATCCAAAATCCGAAATCCAAAATTGAAAGATGTTCAGACACGTTAAAAACATACATTTTATCGGCATCGGCGGGATCGGCATGAGCGGGATCGCCGAGGTTTTGTGCAATCTGGAGTTTCGGGTGTCGGGTTCGGATCTGAAGAAATCCAAGAACACCGATCGCCTGGAACGGCTCGGGGCGCGGATCTTTGAGGGACACGCGGCGGAAAACGTCGGCGATGCTCAGGTGGTGGTTTATTCTTCGGCCGTCAAGGCCGACAACCCGGAGGTCGTCTTCGCCCGCGAAAAAAAGATCCCGGTCATCCCGCGGGCCGAGATGCTGGCCGAACTGATGACCTTGAAACCCTACGCGGTGTGCATCGCCGGTTCGCACGGCAAGACCTCGACGACCTCGATGGTGGCCACGGTTCTCGGGCACGCCGGGGTCGAACCGACGACCATCGTCGGCGGTGTCGTCGATACTCTCGGGTCGAACGCCAAACTCGGCACCAGCGACTGGTTCGTCGCCGAAGCCGACGAGAGCGACCGCTCGTTTCTGATGCTCAACCCGACCATCGCCGTCGTTACCAACATCGATCAGGAGCATATGGAATCCTACAAGGGAATGGAGGACGTGGTTCAGTGTTTCACCGATTTCAGCAACAAAGTTCCGTTTTACGGAGCCTGCGTCCTGTGCCTCGACGATCCGAACGTGCAGGCCATCATTCCCTCGATCAAACGCCGCCGGGTCACTTACGGGTTTACCGCCCAAGCCGATGTGTCGGCCCATAACATATCGTATGACGAGAGTTTCGGGTCGCGTTTCGAGGTCTGGAAGGGGGCCGAAGTGCTGGGGGAGATTCATCTTCCGGTTCCCGGCAAACACAACGTCTACAACGCTTTGGCGGCTACGGTCGTCGGTCTTGAGCTGGAGATCCCGTTCGAGCAGATAGTCGAGGCTTTCACCAGATTCAGGAACGCCGACCGGCGGTTTCAGTTCAAGGGGCAGGCCGGCGGGATCACGGTCGTCGATGATTACGGTCATCATCCGACCGAGATCACGGCCACTCTTTCGGCGGCCAAGAACGGATCGGGCGGAAAACGAACGGTGGTGGTTTTCCAACCCCACCGCTACACCCGGACCAAGGAACTGATGGAGGATTTCGCCCGCTGTTTCAACAACGCCGACGCGCTTTATCTGCTGGATATTTACGCGGCCAGCGAACAACCGATCGAGGGCATCACGGCCGAGGTGCTGGCGGCCAAGATCGAGGAATTCGGCCACAAAAACGTCCAGTTCATCGGCGACATCAGAACCGCCGCCGACCGGGTTCTTCCGGACCTTCAGCCCGATGATCTCGTGATAACCCTTGGCGCCGGCAGTATTACCGGATTGTCGGACGAGATTCTGGAAAAATTGAAAGGGCGGGAAGTCATGGGTAAAACAAACGATCGCTGAGGGAGATCGATCACTGACAGCTGAAAAATTGTTATGGCAACACGAAAAAGAGCAACTGCGAAGAGAAAACCCGCGTCGATGGCCAAGCGCCGCCGGACGGCTTCGAACCGGAAGAAGGGACCCAACAAGGTGGCCAATTTTCTGGTTCCGCTGGTCTTTATCATCGGACTGACATTTTGCCTCGGCTACCTTTTGTTCATGGGATACAGAAGCGTTACCGCATCTTCGTTCTTTGACGTCAAGACGGTCGAGGTGCGCGGCGTGAAGAACGCTTCCCGGGAAGAGATCGAAAACATCGTCCGCCGCGCGGCCTCGGCTTCCGGGGCCTGGAACGCCGATCTGGCCGGAATCAAAAGCGACGTCGAAAAATTGAACTTCGTCAAAACGGCATCGGTTTCGCGGATTCTTCCGGACGGCATCCGGGTGATCGTTTCGGAGCGGGAAAAACGGGCCGTGATCAGTCTTGAGACCGGAAACTTCTGGGTCGATGACGAGGGCTTCCTGCTTTCGCGGGTGGAAAAAGACGAGGAGCGACCGCCCTTTGTTCTGAAGGGATGGGACGAAGCCAAAACGCTCGAGGCCTTCGAAGAGAACAAGGCCAGAGTCAGGATTTACCGGCAAATGCTGGAAGAATGGGAGGATTTCGGGCTTCTCAAAAGAGTGACCGAGGTCAACCTCCGGGATCTGAACGAGATCAGGGCGGTGGTCGAGGATTCCGGCGAGGAGGTGACGATCAATCTCGGAAAGGACAATTACGGCAAAAGTCTGCGCGAGGCTCTGAAGAAGATCGCCAACAAGGGCAAGGAGATCAAGTCCTTCGACGTTCTCAACTCGGTCGCCTTACCGCGGGACAGCTAAGCGGATTTTGGGTTTTAGATTTTAGATTGTTTGGAATAATCCAAAATCTAAAATCTAAAACCCAAAATCAAAAAAAATTATGGCGCGTTCAATACAAGCAGTCGGATTAGACATCGGAACCAGCAAGGTGCGGTGCGTCATCGGCGAGTCGGCCGGGGACGGCGTGATGGATGTGGTCGGCATCGGTCAGACCGATTCGCGGGGCCTCAGGCGCGGGATCGTCACGACCACCGATTCGGTCGTCGAGGCCATTAAAAAGGCGGTCGATGAGGCCGAACGGGTCAGCGGTCTGGAGGTTCAGTTGGCCAACGTCAACATCTCGGGCGAGCATCTGCAGGGCGAAAACAAAAGCGGCGTGGTGGCCGTCGCCGGGGCCGGGCGCGAGATCACCCGCGACGATGTCGAACGGGCCATCGAATCGGCCAGCGCCATTCAACTGCCGGCCGGTTGGAAGATCGTCGATCGTCTGCCGCAGGAATTCATCATCGACGGGCAGGACGGGATCATCGAGCCGATCGGGATGCACGGCGCGCGGCTGGAGAGCCGGATCCACGTCGTCACCAGTCCGAGCGCGGGCGGGCAGAACATCATCAAGGCCATTCACCGGGCCGGTCTGGAGATCGAGAACATGATGCTCGAACCGCTGGCCGCCGCGCAGGCGACCTTGACCGACAATGACAAGGAATACGGTTGCGCCATCGTCAATATCGGCGCTGAGATCACCTCTTTGATGATCTTCGGGCGGGGAGCCGTTCAGCACACGGCCGTTTTCCCGTTCGGCGGGATGCATTTTACCAAGGACATCGCCGTCGGACTCAGGGTTTCGATCCCCGAGGCTGAAAAGATCAAGCATTATTACGGGTGCGTGGCCGGATTTTTGATGGATGAGGACGAACGTCAGGAGATCATCGAGATCAAACCGGTCGGACGCAACGAAACGCGCCAGTTGACCAAGGAGATTCTCTGCGACATCGTCCAGCCGAGGGCCATTGAACTCCTGCAGCACATCGCGCTCGAAGTGGTCAACTCGGGCGGACAGATCCCGAGCGGGGTCATTCTGACGGGCGGAGGAGCGATGATCCGGGGGATGATCGAGATAGCCGAACAGGTTTTTGATGCCCCGACCCGTCTCGGTTTTTTGGATATGGAGTATTTCGGAGGCCTGGCCGAAGAAATTCAAACTCCCGATTGGGCGGTGGCCGGAGGGCTGGCTTTGGCCTCGATGCGGTCGCAGATCCGGGAGCAAAATTACGGAGGAAAATCGCCAACCCGCAAGGTTGCCGAATGGTTTGAAAGTTTTCGGGAGAAATTTAGATAAATTTAACATCTTGACTAGATTTTTAACCCCAAATCGTTGTATGCTTGTTCGCCATAGACACAACATATTGTTGAAAATCTAAAAAACTCTCGAAAAAGCATCACAATTAGTATTGGAATGGGAAAATTCCTTATGGGAATCGAATAAAATGACTACGGACGGACTTCAAATGAATAATAATGGAATAAAAATGTATATCGATGAGCCTCCCGTTACGGGAGCGAGGATAAAAGTTATTGGCGTCGGCGGCGGCGGCGGGAACGCCGTCAACCATATGATCGAAGCCGGGATTCAGGGGGTCGAATTCATCGTGGCCAATACTGATTTGCAGGCCCTGGAAAACTCCAAGGCCCCGATCAAGATCCAGTTGGGGAGCGAGTTGACGCGGGGACTTGGGGCGGGCGCCGACCCGAAGATCGGCAGGCAGGCGGCCATCGAAGATACCGAAAAAATTATGGATGTGCTCGAGGGTTCGGACATGGTTTTCGTTACCACCGGACTCGGCGGCGGAACCGGAACCGGGGCCGCCCCGGTGATCGCCGCTCTGGCCATCGAACTGAAAGCATTAACGGTCGCCATCGTTACCAAGCCTTTTTCCGTCGAAGGCAAGAAACGAATGCGGCAGGCCGAAGAGGGTTTGGCCGAGATGCGAGGCTGTGTCGATACGATCATTACGATTCCCAATTCCAAATTAAAAGAAGTCGAGGAAAAGATCTCCATCATCGAAGCCTTCCGCCGGGCCGATGACATTTTGTTGCAGGCCGTTCAGGGCATTTCGGATCTGATCACCGTTCCGGGCATCATCAACCTCGATTTCGCCGACATCAAATCGGTGATGCAGGGAATGGGTGTGGCGCTGATGGGGATCGGCCACGGCAACGGCGACGGCGCTTCGATCAAGGCCATGAAATCGGCCATCGAGTCCAAACTGCTGGAGGAAAATTCGATCAAAGGCGCTCGCGGGGCACTGATCAACATCACCGGATCGAAAGATATGCCGCTCGACGAGATCGAGGAGGCGATCTCGCTGATCAACGAGGAGGCGGACGATGACGCCAACATCATTTTCGGAACCGTTTTTGACGAGCAGATGGAGAATCAGGTCAAGGTGACGGTCATCGCCACCGGTTTCGAACAGCGGGCTCATATGGCCATGCCGGCCAACGAAACTCAGCCGATGCATTACGCCAACAAACCGGCTTATCCGGCTCCGGATGTGACCAAAGAAGAGGACATCGATGTTCCGACATTCATTCGCCGGCAGGCGGATTGATGCCGGAGGGTTTTCGCCCTCCCTTATAATAAGGAAAAAAGAAGGCCTCACCGATTTTTAAAAGTCGTGAGATTATGAGAGATAGATACAGCAGACAAAATTACCCGGACAATCGGAAAAAGGTGCCGCCGCCGTCCGAAACAAATGCCGAGACCTATTATTACAAAAAACAGATCGACGCGCGGACGAGGATGGTGATCGTTCTTCAGGACGGCGAAGAGATCGAAGGGGTCATCGACTGGTACGATATCGACGCCATCAAGATCGACCGCGAAGGGGCTCCCAAGATTCTGCTTCTAAAACATAACATTAAATATATGTTCAAGGCCGAGGACCGCAAAAAGTCGGAAAAAAATAAGGGGTAGGGATTTTCGGCGACAGTGTCTTTTTTCCCGAGACGCAAACGGCAAAATTTAAGAGTTGAATTCAAACAATCCATTACCACTGATCGGCATAACGATGGGCGATGCCGCCGGGATCGGCCCGGAAATAGTGATCAAAGCGATTTCCGGTAAGGAAATCGAACAAAACTGCCGACCGGTGATCATCGGGGATCTTTCCTTTCTAAAAAAAACCGCCATTTCGATAGGTTCGGACCTCAAATTGGTTGAAGCGGCCGGGGATTTCTCCGCCCCCGAAGGCTCGGTCCCGGTCGTCGATTTGAAAAACTTGCCCGGGACGTTTGAGATCGGGGTTGATCTGGCCGTTACCGGAAAAGCCTCGGCCGAATATATCGAAACGGCCGTCCGGCTCTGGGGAGAAAAACGTCTGGCTGCGATCGCCACCGCGCCGATCAGCAAAAAAGCGATCTCGCTCGGCGGTTACGATTTTCCGGGGCACACCGAGTTTCTGGCCCAACTGACCGGGACGCGCGAGTTCGCCATGAGCTTTTTCGCCGACCGCCTGCGCGTCGTTCTGCTTTCCACACATGTTTCGCTCCGGCGGGCCATCGATCTGGTGACCCGCGCCAAACTGGTCGAATTGATCAGATTTTCTCACCGGGAAATTTCCCGTCTTTTAAAAAAGGAGGCGCGGCTGGCCGTCGCCGGTCTCAACCCGCACGCTTCGGAAGGCGGTCTTTTCGGGAACGAAGAGGAGGATGAGATCATCCCGGCGATCGGGGAATGCCGTCGGGAACACGGCATCGACGTCAGCGGACCGTTTTCACCGGACACGATTTTTTTGCGGGCCTTTCAGGGTGAATTCGACGGGGTCATCTCCTGTTATCACGATCAGGCGACCATTGCCGTCAAATGTCTTTCGTTCGGGGCGTCGGTCAACGTCACGCTCGGGTTGCCGCTGATCCGGACCTCGGTCGATCACGGTACGGCCTTTGACATCGCCGGAAAAAACGCGGCCGATCCATCGAGCATGAGAGCCGCGATCAAATTGGCCGCCGAGTTGGTTTTCGTGGCGGAAAATTAAACGAATCTTTGCTACAATGAAAACGGCAGTGTTTTTTCAAAGAGAGGATAATTGATGAGCGAGGAAAAAACCGAACAAAGTGGTCGGCGGCGGATCCTGATCGCCGATGATGATCCGGCCATCCTTCGTTTGGTTAAAACCATTGTGGAAAAAGAAGGTTATGAGGTTCTTTCGGCCCGCGACGGAAAAGAGGCTTATAAATTTTTGCAGTCCGACGGCCGGCTGGCGGCGGCCATCTTCGATGTTGTTATGCCTTATATCCAGGGAACCGAACTCGTTCGTTATATGCAATCAGAAAAACGGTTGATGAATATTCCCGTCATCATGATGACTGCCGAACAGAATCCGCGTCTATCTTCGGACAGCTTTTCCGCCGGAGCCGTCGCCTTTCTACCGAAACCTTTTACTACCGCCCAGCTTCAGGCTATGCTGAGAATGTGTATCCAAAGAAGCGAGAATCTTTCTAATTGAAAAAGGAAGCCGGTTTTCTTGACGTATTATCGTGTGAATGATAATTTTCAGAAAAATCTGGTCTTCTAAAATTTTTTTATAACAGCAGAAAATTAAGGAGCGAAACTCTCGTGTCAAAACACAAACTACTGTTGGCTGACGATTCGGTGACGATCCAAAAGGTCGTCAATCTGACGTTTGCCGATGAAGGAATTGAGGTTATTTCCGTTGGAGACGGCAATTCGGCGATGGAGAAGTTTGTTGAAACCTCGCCGGATCTGGTTATGGTCGATGTCAATATGCCCGGTTTGGACGGTTACCGGATCTGCGAAATGATCAAACAGGACGAGGAAACCAAACAGGTTCCTGTAATTCTCCTGGTCGGTTCGTTCGAGCCCTTTGACGAGGAAGAGGCTCGTCGCGTGGGAGCCAACGATTTTCTGACCAAGCCGTTTCAATCCATTCGCCAACTGGTCAATAAAGTTACAGTTTTATTGAATAGTTCGGCCGAAAGCCAAGCCCCGGCGCCCGAGCCGGTTTTAGAGGTTGAGGCCCAACCCCCAGTTGTTCAGGAGGCTCCGGCCGAACCCGAAACTCAGAAGATCGCTCCGGCAGAAGAGGTTGCACCGGAACCGGAAACGGCGGAAACCGCAACTTTCGATCCGTTGGGGGATGCCGGAATGGACGATGAGATGATCCAGGCCAATCAGGTCGGCAGTTTTTCGATAGATGAAACCCGGAGATTTGAATCGGGCGAGAGCGTTCCAACCGCCGAAGAGCCTCAGACCGAGGTGGAAACCACCGAAGAGTTTCAGGCCGAAGAAGAGGAAACAGTTCAAGAACCTGAGGCGCAAGAGGAAGCCGTTCCAACTGAGACCGGAGAAGCCGGGGTTGAGGATTTCGGCAAAACCCAGCCTTTTACGGCCGAGGAGATGAGAGAATTTACCGGAGAACCGGCCCCGGTTGCGGAAGCCGAACCCGAGGAATCGGCCCCGGTTGCGGAAGCCGGACCTGAGGAGTCGGCCCCGTCTCAACCGGAGGCACCGGTCGAAGAAGATCAGGATGTCTCGCCACCGGTGGAAGACGAACGGGTTGCTTTTCTCGAAGAAAGGATGATTTCGGAATTCGAATCGGAATCCGCCGAAACTTCCGCAGAAGAAGCCGAGGCTCCCAAACTGGCTTCCGTGGATGATTATTTTTCGTCCTCCCAGGCGTCCGAACCCGCTCCGGAACCGGCTCCTGAACCGACCCCGGAACCCGTTCCGGTCGAGATGGCCGAAGAGGAACCGTATCAGGTGGAGGAGGTTCCGGAAGAAAAAGGTTTTGCCATCGATGAGCCAATGACGGAACCGGAGGCCGTCCCCGAAGCGGAGGCGGGCGATTATCGGTCGGCGACCGAAGAAGAATCTACGGCCCGGGATTTCTACGATCAAACCGGCGATGTCGATGTTCAGGAAATTTCAGTAGAACCGGAGACGGCCCCGCTCGAATCTTTTGTCGAAACCGCGGATTCCGAAGAGACCGCCCCGGAGGCGGGCGAAAGCGCCGTCGAAGAAGAAACCGGCGATCAACCGACCTGGGAAGGCACCGCCGAAGCCGAACCGTTTGAGGCGGTCGCCGAAGAAGAGGCTTCCCCCGAACCGGTCGCCGAACAGTCGGAACCGGTCGCCGAACAGTCGGATTGGGGCGGCGAACAATCCTATCCGTACGAGGAATACGTTCGTTCGGAAGATCCCTGGTCGGCCCCGGTTGAAGAAGCGGAAACCGTTTCCGAAGAGGAAACCACGAGGGCCTTTGACGGCGTAGCTGAACCGGCCGAATCCGCTCAAACGGATCAGGCGGTCGAATCGGAGGAAATTGCCCAAGAATATCAACCGGAGGAAGTTACTGAAGAATATCAACCGGAAGAGCCGACCGAAGAGGCGCAAACGGTCGAGGTAATGGAGCCGTCCGAGGCGGCCGAACCGGTCGAAACGGCCGATGAATCCTTTGAAGGTGAAGGCGAACCCGTTTCGGTGGTTCAGGAGGCCCCGCCCGTCGAAGAGGAAGAGGATGAACCGGTGGCGGTTGTCGAAGAATCGACCGGCGTCGAATCGGAAACCCCGGTTGAACTCAACCAAATGACGGAAGAAGAGGATCAGGCCGAAACCGTTCCCGGAATCGAACTGGGCGAGGAACCTCTGGAGATCGCGCCCGAAGAAGATTCGGTTCATTCCAAGGTCAACGCACTGGTTTCAAACAAGGACAAGACGGAGGCGGTCGAAAGCGTCATCGTGTCGGAATTTGCCCGGCAGAGCATCAGTCTGTCCTCGGAAGCCGTGGAAACCATCGCGTCGCGCATCGCCGAACGGATTTCCGAGAAGATCATTCAGGAAATGGCCTCGGAGGTGGTGTCGGATCTGGCCGATCTGATCGTCGAAAAAATGGAGCGAAAGAGAAGATCGGAAGAAGAGTAGCTCTCTTCAAAACCTATTAACCCAGCGGTTAGTTTTCGCTCCCCGGATGAAAACTAACCGCTTTTATTTTAGAATTGAAAATTTGTTAATGGTTGATTGTTAATCGTTAATTGTTTCGGAAACCCCCCGATTAACAATTAGCAATCAACCATTAACCACCGACAAAACTATGGATTTAGCGAAACAATACAACCCGAAAGAGGCAGAGGAAGGCCATTATCAGCGATGGGAAGAAAGCGGATGCTTTAAACCCGAAACCAATCAAAACCCGGACGCCGGGAAATACTCGATCGTCATTCCTCCGCCCAACGTGACGGGAAGTCTTCATATGGGGCACGCCCTTCAGCACACGATCATGGACGTTCTGACGCGCCGCAAAAGGATGCTCGGTTTTCGCACTCTGTTCGTTCCGGGCATCGATCACGCCGGCATCTCGACGCAAAAAATGGTGACCGATAAGCTTTGGGCCGAAGAGCAAAAGACGCCGCTCGACATCGGCCGCGAGGCCTTCACCGAAAAGGTCTGGGCGTGGAAGGAAAAATACGGCGGAACGATCCTCTCTCAGATCCGGCGCGAGGGGATTTCGGTAGATTGGTCGCGCGAGCATTTTACGATGGACGAGGATCTTTCGAAGGCCGTCAGGAACGTTTTCGTAACCCTTTACGAAGAGGGATGGATCTATCGCGGGGCGCGGATCGTCAACTGGTGCCCGAACGACAGGACGGTGCTGTCGGATCTGGAAGTCGAGGACGAAACCAAAAAGGACGGAAAACTCTATTACCTGCAATATCCGGTCAAGGGGGCCGACCTGAAACTGACGGTCGCCACGACGCGGCCCGAAACGATGCTCGGCGATACGGCCGTCGCCGTCAATCCGAACGACGAACGGTTTCGGGATCTGATCGGGAAGACGGTGGATCTGCCTCTGACGGGGCGGGAAATTCCGGTCATCGCCGACGAATACGTCGATATGGAGTTCGGCACCGGGGCCGTCAAGATCACCCCGGCTCACGATCCGAACGATTACGAGATGGGACTCCGGCACCAGCTCGAAGAACTCAACGTGATGAATCTCGACGGCACGATGAACGAGGCGGCCGGGGCCGATTTCGACCGACTCGACCGCTATGAGGCGCGTCGCAAGGTTGTCGAAAAATTCCGGGAGCTCGGGCTTCTGGAAAAGATCGACGATCACGAAATGGTCCTTCCGGTTTGCGCCCGCTGCAAGACGGTCATCGAAACGCTCGTCTCCGAACAATGGTGGGTCAAGATGGACGAGATGCGCGATTTGGCCTTGAAACTGAAACGCGAGACGGATTACCCGCGTTTTACGCCGCACAATCCGAACACCAAGGTTTACACCGACTGGCTAGAAAACCTGCGCGACTGGACCATCTCGCGCCAACTCTGGTGGGGGCATCAGATCCCGGCCTGGTACGACGAATCGGGCGAGGTTTACGTCGCCCGATCGGCCGAAGAGGCGGCCCGAAAGGCCGGAACCGACAAGTTGACTCAGGACCCGGACGTTCTCGATACCTGGTTTTCCTCGTGGCTCTGGTCTTTTTCGACTTTGGGCTGGGACGGCGAGACGACCGAAACGGAAGACCTTCGCCGGTATCATCCGACCGACGTTCTGGTGACGGCCCGCGACATCATCTTTTTGTGGGTTTCGAGAATGGTCATGGCGGCGCTCAAATTCGTCGGCGAGAGACCTTTTGACGACGTTTACATTACCGGAACAGTTTTGGCCAAGGACGGCCAGAGAATGTCCAAGACGAAGAAAAACGGCGTCGATCCGATCGAGGTTTTCGACAAATACGGCGTCGATGCCACGCGGATCACTCTGGCCGGATCTTCGACCGGAATGGATTTCGCCTGGCGCGACGAGAAGGTCGAATCCTACCGCAATTTCGCCAACAAGATCTGGAACGCGACCCGCTTTTGCCTTTTGAACTCCGAGGGCGCACGGGTCGATCCAAAGTCGCTTTCCGACCCGGAATCGATCGCCGACAAATGGATCATCTCGCGGCTCAACAAAACGGCCCGCGACGTAAATGACGCCCTCGAAAAATACGCTTTTCACGAAGCGGTCCAACTGCTCTATCATTTTTTCTGGGACGATTTCTGCGACTGGTACATCGAACTGGTCAAGGATGAGATCTCGGACGGTGATCAATCGGAACCGCAAGCGGTAGCCGGCGGGTCGGATCCGAAATCGGCCGCCCGGACGAGGATCATTTCGATCCTCGAACAGGCTCTGCGATTGCTTCATCCGTTCATGCCTTATTTAACGGAGGATCTGTGGCAGAAATTGCCCGGCGTATCGAGCGATCTGCACAATCCGGCTTACGCCTCGGCCCCGGCGACCGTTATGCTGGCCGATTTTCCGAAAGGAGAAGAAGCATTGATCGACGAGCGGGCGGAATCGGAGATGGGACTGGTCATCGAACTGATAACCAGAATCCGCAACATCCGGGCCGAGATGCGGATCAAGGCTTCGGAAAAACTCGACGTCCACGTGTCGGCCGACGATTCGGGGCAAAGGATCTTCGCCGAAAACGAGGCGCAGATCCTCAAACTGGCCAGGGCCGGCCGGTTGCATCTGGGCGATGGTCTGAACGTTCCGAAAGCCTCTGCCAAGGGCGTTATGACGAGCGGCGCGGAGATCGCCGTTCCTCTGGAAGGCCTGATCGATTTCGAGATGGAACGCGAAAGGCTCTCGGCTCAGATCAACAACTTAAAGACCGAGGGCGACAAACTGGGCAAGCAACTGTCGAACGAGAATTTCGTCCAAAAAGCCCCGCCGGAAAAAGTCGAAGCCGTCCGCGAAAGGATGTCCGAGATCGAAACGCAATTGAAGGCTCTGAAAGAGAATCTGGAGGTTTTAGGTTGAAACCCGTTTGTTCAAACCGATGTTGCTCGGTTTGAGATTTTTTTCTCGACAAAGCCACAGGGAAACAAGCCTTTGGATAAAGTTTTGTTCTGGTTGCGGATAACCTGCAGAAAAATATTTGCATCAGATCCTTATAAAAAAGGAGGAGAAAGAAGATGACTAAAAACGAAGTTTGGAAAAAAACTCTGCGCCGGACGATTCTTCCGGTCATTCTTGTTTTGGGCTGTTTTTTGACCGATTCGGCCGCTCAAACAGATCAATCATTCGAACGGGGGGATCTAAGGACGCTCACCAGGGCCGCCTACGAAAAACTCAATGATTTGGCTTACCGGAGCGTCAGGGTTGAGGAGAATTTTGACGGTGAGGGCGGAGCCGAAAAAACCATTTCCGAATTCGTTCCCCCAGATCGACGGCATACGATCATCGAAAAAAAGACGGAAAAAGGCGTAAAGACCGATGAATATATATACGTTGACGGGATTGGTTATCATAGAACGGATGACGAGGACTGGCAGATTATCAGGGGCGGCAGCGGCAGCGGCAGCGGCAACGGCAGCGGTATCGGCGAAACGCCGATAATAACCGAGGAACGCCGACTCGTCCGCGGGCAAATTGTCGGCAAACAAAAAGCCGATCTTTATGAGATCGTCACAACCCACAAGTTCACGGATCATTCGAATATTTACGAAAGCAGGGTTTGGCTGAATGAGGCGGGACTTTTTGTAAAAACCGAATCGAAAACCAGTTACGGGATTTCCAAAAAAACCTACCGAACGACCGTCGATTACGAATACGACCCGAAAATCAAGATCGAAGCGCCGGAAATCAAAAAGCAGTGAAAAGCGGTTTTTCCCCTGACCGAAAGACTCGGAGTCTCGAATTAGATGAGCAGATTTAACCTTTTCAAATTGGCGGGAATCCTTTTAGTATTGACGAGCCTCAACCTTTACGGGCAAAAAAAGGAGATCACATCAAAAGAATACTCCGATATTTTTCAAAGGATCGAACGGGAAACAAATAAACTGGCTTTTCGCCTGAATACTGAAAGGGCCTTTTTCGATCCGAAAGGAACAAACATCCGGCGGACCGAGAAGGGGTTTAGCGAAAATCTTCCCGACGGAAGTCTGAGGATTTACCGGGAGATAACCGACTATGATCCGAACCGAACGCGCGTTTTGGAATCGATAAAGATCGCCTCCATCCAATACCAACGGGAGGATAACAAAAATTGGGAAATCACCTCCGAGGGGCCGAAAGCGGAAAAATCCGAACCTGAAGCCGAAAATAAATACAGGAAGTATTATCTGACCAAAAATGTCCGTTACGGGAAAAAGACGGTGGACATTTTGGAGTTCGAAGAGGAATTTGTTTCCGGGGAAACAGATCCGGCAAACGGTAAAGTTCACGAAACGACAATTTTTCAAAGCCAGAAATGGTACAGCGAAAACGGCTTGTGGTTGAGGTTCGAACTGGTCAAAGAAAGGTTAAATCCGAGAGCCGCCGTCATCCTGAGCCTTTCCGATTACGAATACGACCCGACCATAAAGATCGAAAAGCCGATAAAATGAGTTTAGAACAATAAAAAAAACGGCGGTGCCCAAAAGAGGAAAACTGTTTTTTTATCTTTAAAACTGAGCAAAACCTCAAAAGTCCCTTCGTCCTTACTGAACAACCAATATCCGAACTTGAAGTTTAGGGAGGGAGATTTCCAATGACATTTTTAGATTCCGTCAAAGCCTCGCTGTCGAGCCGGGGCATTGAATTTTCCAGTTTCTGCGACATGTCGAACCGGGCCGAGGCGACCATTATGAATATGTACGGCGCGGTTTTTTTGAGCGATTATCTGTTTAGTTTGATCGAGCCGGTGATCCCGGATCTGGCCGCCGCCATGCCGATCCCTTTTCCCGGCAATGTCGCAGTTCGGGAAAGCATCCGGGCGGCTTTGGCTTCGACCAGGATCAAATTTCCCGGCAAATGCATCTTTCCGGACGAGCAGGCCGTAACCGATTTTCAAAGCTCGGTGGCGAGCGCCAAAGAAACGGTCGGCGGGGTTACCATCGAACTTCAGGCCAAGGCCATGGGGGCGCTCAAAAAGGCCGAAACCGAAGCCAAAGATGCGAGCCTTACGATAACCCCGAACGGCGACGCAACGGCCGCCCGCCGTTCCTACGCCGATACCCAAAAATTCTGGGACAAAAGGATCACCAGCGGGATCGCCCATTGGAAAGTAAGAAAAAATTCGAAGGGCGAGAATTTGACCCAGGCCGAGGCCGACGCGCTCAACTCGCTCAAGGGAACGGCGCAGATCAACAAAGTGCTGGAACTCGAGGACCGGGGATTTTTCTTCAGCACCTATCACGACAAGACGATTCTCGCCTCGGTCGCCGCTCCGGGCACTTCCCAGCATCTTTTTATGCTGGCTCTCGACGTCAAAGAGCACAAGGATAAAAGGGTTAGAAAGATCCTGGCCGACAACGGCTGGTTTCAGACCGTCTTCAAGGATCATCCGCATTTTACATTTCTGGGGATGGCCGAAAGCTCGCTCAAATCGCTTGGACTTCAGATGAAGACCGACGCCGGTCAGGAGTTTTGGGTTCCGTAGATCTTTTTTTGTGATGGGTGATGGGTGATGGGAAAATTTGGAGTTTTGTGCTGTTAAAAAGAATGAGAAAAACAAAAATAGGACACGGATCGAGCGGATCGAGACGGATAGGGACGGATTCTTTTTTATTAAAAATCCGTGAAAATCCGTGTCATCCGCATCATCCGTGTCCTAAACTTCTGTCGGATTCAAATCTTTTTAACAGTAATGATTTTGAATGTTAAATGTTAGTTGAGTGAAATTCTTATCCGTTCACCCATCACCTATCACCCATCACTCCCATTCTCCCTCCGTTTGTGCTAATTTAATTCGATATGAATCTGATAGAAACGAGCGACACGCTGGCTGCGATCGGGGAATTTCTGGCCGAAGACATCGGCCGGGGCGACATTACGACCGCTTCGACCGTTCCGGCGGGGGTTCGTGGTTTGGGGAAGTTTCTGGCCAAGGAAGATCTGGTGGTCTGCGGTCTGCACATTGCCGAGGCCGTTTTTCTTCATCTCGATGAGGAAAGCCCGGAGATCGAAACCCACATCAACGAGGGAGATGAGGTCAAAGCGGGGACGGCTTTCGCCACGCTCAAGGGATTTGCCGATGTTTTGTTGACCGGCGAAAGAGTGGCGCTCAACCTTTTGCAGAGGATGAGCGGCGTTGCCACCGAGACCCGCAAATACGTCAGGGCGATCGAAGGGACCAACGCCCAGATCGTCGATACCCGCAAAACCACGCCGGGCCTGCGAATGCTCGAAAAGTACGCCGTCACGGTCGGCGGCGGCAAAAATCACAGGTTCGGGCTGGACGACGGGGTTTTGATCAAGGACAATCACATCGAATTGGCGGGCGGCATCACCGAGGCGATCACGGCCGCCAAAAAAAAGGTCGGGCACCTGCACAAGATCGAGGTGGAAATATCGAACTGGGCCCAACTGAGAGAGGCGGTGATGGCCGGAGCCGACATCGTCATGATCGATAACCAAACGCCCGAGGAGGCGGAAAAACTGGTCGAAATGGCCCGCAATCTCAATCCGAATGTCATCATCGAAGCCTCGGGCGGAATGAATCTTGACACCGTTCGCGGTTTCGCCGAGGCCGGAGTCGATCTGATCTCGGTCGGTCGTCTGACCCATTCGGCCCGCGCGGTTGACATCAGTTTTAAGATCAAAACCATCTGATTTCGGATGTTGAATTTCGGATTTCGGATTTTTTTGATCCCAGACGGAAAACAGGTTGAAAATGAAAAAACTCTTGATCGTGATCGGAATAATAGTCGCCGTTCTGGTGGCGGTTTGGGCCGTAACGCGCACCTTTTATCCGGATAACATCGCCGAAACCGCGCTCGACGGGGGAAACAAGGATCTGAAAACGCGTTTTTACAAGACCGATCTGGCGGAGGCGGCGAAGAGGGTAAAAGAGATTATTCCGACCATTTCGACCTGGGGCGCGAACTGGAAACTGGCCGAAGACAGGATCGAGGGAGACTCGGCCGTCATCCGGGCCGAGGTTCCGGTGGTCGTCTTTACCGACGATCTGGAGGTGCGGATCAAACAGGAGAAGGATCAGGTGAGAGTCGATGTCCGTTCGGCCTCGCGGGTCGGCAAAAGCGATTTCGGCGAAAACCGCCGCCACGTCGTTCAGATCCTCGACGCGATGGATCAAAAATTGGGAGGATGATTTTTAGTTTTGAATTAAATTCAACCCTAAAAATCATATGGTGGTGTGTCAGAATTTATGATGATCAGAGAAAGCCAATTATAAATTGTAAATTTTGCATTATTAATTATCATTGGATAATGATATAAGTCTTTATTCCAAGACAATTTATAGTTAATAATTTACAATTTACAATTTTTTATTGATCCAGGCTTCGCCCGATAAGGTTTTGCTCGTCATAAATTCTGAGATACGACCATTCATATTTGTTCCGGAGTTTTTGGTTTTTCCCGATCGGTCAGCGAAAGCATCTCCTCGGTCGGTCGGAAGATCGGCAGAAACCAGATCAAAAGCGTGGACAGGGCCAGAGCCAGAGTGGCGGCGGAACCGCCTTCGAGTCCGTAATCGGCTCCCGTCAACCAGAACGGGCCGCGGTCGATCTCGCGAAAAAGCGGGGCCGTCGTCAGATTTGTGATCCCGCTCACTTCGATGCCGTAAAAAGCCCCCATCATCCAATTCCAGATAAAATGCAGACCGATGGGAAACCAGAGCGTCCGGGTTTTCAGATAAGCCGCGCTGAACCAGACCCCGGCGAGGATGGTGTTGACGGTCGAAAGCAATCCCGCCGCCGGGTTGCCGAGATGAACCGCGCCGAAAAACACGGAGGTCAGAATGATCGCGAACCAGCCCAAACCCGAACGGGTAAAGGTTTGCAGCATATAGCCCCGAAACAGCGCTTCTTCCCAGGCGGCCCCGGTCAAAAAGATCAAAAAAGAGGTTCCCAGAGTCAAGATCACGGCCGATTGTCCGGCCGATTCGTTAAGCTGAAACCGAAGGCCGCCGAAAATGACCGGGATCAAAACTGCGAGCGAAACGGTCAGGGCCCCGACGACCAGACCGGACAGAAGATCGACGAACCATTTTTTTGTGAACCAAAGCCCGAGGGCGCGAAAGGGCAGATCCTCGAAGAATTTTCCGCAAAACCATCCGGCCAGAACCACAACTGCTAGCGAAACGGCCGAAGGGATCACCAGGTGAAGAATTCCCTGATCGCTGTAACCGACCGGGAGCGCGAGGAGGATCGAGTCGGTCAGGATTTGCAACGGAAAGCCGATCAAAAAACAAAGCGCCAAAAAAAAGCCGAAACGCCAGCCGCTTCGCAATCGTCCGTACTCGTTAAAAAATGCCTTTTCAAATTTCATTGTTTCAGATACAAGCCTTTGACCTTACAACAGTTATGATAAAAACCAACAAAAATAAGATCCGAATCCCCGGATCCCAAATCCCAAATAATCTGAACATTATGCTAAACTTTGCCAAAAGGCAAATTGTATGGACGAGCAAAAAAACACCGCCCCGAAACGAACGTCGCCATGGATTCTCGGCGGGATCGTTCTTTTCACGCTGACGTTTCTGGTTTTGCTCCAGTCTTCGAATATGTGGCGGAATCTGACGGTCGAATCCGCCAGCGACACACTCCTGCTTTACGCCTTGTCCTCGCTCAATTTCTTTGCCTTCGTCATTTTCGGATTCATCTTTATCCGCAGCATTTTGAAACTGGCCCGCCAGCGCCGCGCCCTCCAGCTCGGATCGCGGATCAAAACGCGCCTTTTGCTTTATTTCATCGCCATCAGCATTTTGCCGACGGTGGCGATGGCCGGGTTTTCCTATCTTTTTATGAACCGGGCGCTGGAGCGCTGGTTTTCACAGATTCCCGAAAACGTCGTTCGCGAGGCTCAACTCGTCCAGCATCAGGCCGTTCAGGATCAAAACGCCAAACTCAACGAAACGGCGGCGATGCTGGCCCGCGTGCTGGAAAACCAAAACCCGGACGACCGCTTCCTCGGTGAAATCGCCGAAAAGGGAAATCTGACCCGAATAGAGATTCTGGACGAGAGCGGCCGGATCCTGGCGGCCAACGAACAAACTCTTGAGGCGGATCAAAAAAAGGAGCTTGACCGAACGTTGACCCTCATCAGGGAGAAAAAATATTTCGATATCGGCCTGGCCGACGGACGCGGCTTTGATGCGGCGACGGCGAAAATGACCGATGGCCGAACCCTGGTCGTCATCCCCGATCTGAGGCGGGAGGAAAACGTCAGCCAACTGGTCGAAAGTTCGCTCAAAGAGTTCGACTCGCTCAAAGAAAAGAACAAGATCATCCGGCAGATCGGACTTTTGACGCTCGGCGTCCTGACCTTTTTGCTGATCTTCGCCTCCTCCTGGACGGCCTTTTACATTGCCAAGGGCGTAACCCGGCCGATCCGGGCGCTGGCCGAAGGGGCCGATGAGATCGCCCGGGGGAACCTCGGCTACCGGATCGACGTGCTGGCCGAGGACGAACTGGCGCTTTTGGTCTCGGCTTTTAACGAGATGTCCGCCACTCTGGAGCAAAATTCGGCGGAATTGGGCGAGCGGAAAAAATATATCGAAACCGTCCTCCAATCGCTTTCGACCGGCGTCATCTCGTTCGACTCGGACAACCGGGTGACAACCATCAACAAGGCCGCCATCAATATCTTTCGGTTGGAAAATGCCGGTTTCGAAGGGTTAAAGCTGAAAAAACTGGTCGGAGCGGAAAATTTTGCGGTTCTGGAAAAATTGCTCGGCCGGGCCAAAAGGATCGGTTACGCCGGGGAGCAGACCGTTCTTCAACGGGAGCCTTCCGACGGAAGCGGTGAGACCAACGAATCCCTTCCGGTCGCCCTGAGCGCCGCCGCTCTTCCCGAAACGGCCGACGGAAAATCGGGGGGAGTGGTGCTGGTCATCGAGGACCTGTCGGAGTTGATCGCCGCTCAGAGGGCTTCGGCCTGGCAGGAGGTTGCCCGGCGGATGGCTCACGAGATCAAAAACCCGCTGACCCCGATCCAACTTTCGGCCGAACGGATCGTCAAGAACTTTTACCGCAACGCCAAAACGCAGGATCCATCCCGGGCGGAGAAGGCCGGGAGCAACGGGGAGGCGGGGAAAGGGCAACTGGCCCGGGTGATCGACGAGAGCGCCGAAACGATCCTCCGCGAGGTCAGCTCCTTAAAGTCAATGGTCGATGAGTTTTCGCGGTTCGCCCGCCTGCCCCACGCCCGGCTTGAAAGCGGCGATCTGAACGAAACGATCCGTCAATCGGCGGCCCTTTACGAAGACCGTTTCGCCGATGTCGAGATCAAACTCGATCTGGCGGAAAACCTGCCGCCGGCGATGATCGACGAAGAACAAATAAAGCGCGTTTTGGTCAATCTGATCGAAAACGCGCTGGAATCGTTTAAGGGCGATAACCCGGAAAAGATGATCTCGATCAAGACCTTTCAAAATTCGGCCCGCGACATCATCGTCGTTCAGGTATCGGATAACGGCAGCGGGATCGCCCCGCAGGATTTTTCGCGGCTTTTTCAGCCTTATTTTTCAACCAAGGGGCGGGGAACCGGCCTCGGTCTGGCAATCGTTCAAAGGATCATAACCGAACACAGGGGTAAGATCCGCGCCGCCGCCAATTCGCCGCGGGGCGCCAAATTTACCGTCGAACTTCCGGTTGCAAACAACTAGGCCGATCTTTAGTTTCCGGCCGGAGCGGCGGTGCCCTGTGCGGCCCGCGTCGTCGAATCGAAAGTGACCGGCGTGTCATCGGTGGTTTGAAAAATAACTCCGTGCTCATTGACCCCGTAATCTCTTGAACCGGTTCCGGTCAGCGGATTGGAAAAGCTGTGAACGGTCGGTCGGGTTCTCAGATCGAATTTGGGCTGAGTGGTCGACGTCGACGGGTAAACATCCATCTCAAAATAATAACCGCTCTTGGTGGCCGGCAAAAGGCCGAAACTCGAATCGACCAGACCCGCCGTCTGAAGCTGCGGAAATGTTCCGTAATTGCCGCCACCGGCCGAGACTCTGTAGGAGGACTGGGAGCTGAAGATCATCCGGGTGTTGGCAATGGCGGCGGCTTCGTTGGCCGCCCGCCGGGCTCCGAGAAGGTTCGGGATGGCGATCATGGAAATTATTCCCAGGATCAAGACGACGATCAGCAATTCTATCAAAGAGAAACCCTTTTGTCGGACCGGGTTTTTATCAATTCTTTCGTTTTTGCAAGTTGTAAGAGTATTAAACATATTTCAAATATCCCCGGATGGGGTACGGAGCAAGGATTATGCCAAAGAAAAAACGGGTCGGCGGAAGCGTGATGATTTCTGTTAAAATGCTGATAAATAAGAAAAAAGCCGAAAAAGCGAGTTGGCCGGAGATTTGATGCGGCGAGGATAAAATCGGATAATGTCATTTCATGTAATTGTCAATATGACAAAATTTGTGATTTTTTACCTGATAAATGGATAGGAATTCGATCTTAATCGTAGATGACGAACGCGGTATCCGCGAGACTTTGAGCGCCGTTCTGGAGGACGAGGGGTTCGAGGTCGAAACGGTTGATTCGGGCGAAGCCTGTCTGGAATCGGCCGCTGGGGCCGAATACGGCTGTATCCTGCTGGACGTCTGGCTTCCCGGGATCGACGGGCTGGAGACTCTGAAAAAACTGCGCGAGAGCGGAAACGAATCGGCGGTCGTGATGATCTCCGGGCACGGCAACATCGAAACGGCCGTCAACGCCACCAAACTGGGGGCGTTCGATTTTATCGAAAAACCCCTATCGCTGGAAAAAACGATCCTTACGGTGCGCAACGCCCTGAGGACCCGGCAGCTTGAAACTCTCAACCGGCGATTGGCCGAAACTCTCAATCAGGAATATGTGATGATCGGCGATTCGGTCGGAATGCGGGCCCTTCGCAAACAGATCTCGATCGTCGCCCCGACCGACGGGCGGGTTTTGATCTCGGGGGAATCGGGGACGGGAAAAGAGTTGGTGGCCCGGGCGATCCACGCTCAATCGAAAAGGCGGAACGCCCCGTTTGTCGAAATAAACTCGGCGGCGATTCCCGAGGAGTTGGTCGAATCGGAGCTTTTCGGCCACGTCAAAGGGGCTTTTTCGGGCGCCATCAAGGCCAAGAAAGGGAAGTTTGAGATCGCCGATTCGGGAACGCTTTTTCTGGATGAGATCGGCGATATGTCGCCGCGGGTTCAGGCCAAGATGCTCCGGGTGCTGGAAGAACAAAGGTTCGAACCGGTCGGGAGCAATAAACTGATCAAAACCGACGTCCGGGTGATCTCGGCCACCAATCAGCCGCTTTCCGATCTGATCGAAAACGGTTATTTCCGGGCCGATCTCTTTTACCGGCTCAACGTCATCCCCTTCCAGATCCCTCCACTGCGCGAACGGCTTGAGGATGTTCCGCTTCTGACCGAGCATTTCAACCGGAAGTTTTCGATCGAATACGCCAAAAGTCCGAAGGAATTTTCCGAAACGGCGGTCGATGCATTGCAGAATTACATCTGGCCGGGAAACGTCCGCGAACTCCGCAACACTATCGAACGGGTCGTCATAATGCACGGAGCGGACAAGGTTTCGGCCGAAGATCTTCCGCAACTCAATTCCCGCGAGGAGCCTCCGGCCTCGACCTTCCGGTTTCCCTCTTTCAAGGAGGCGACGGACGCCTACCAGCGGGAGTTCATTCAGCACAAGCTGGCCGAAGCGGAGGGAAACGTATCGAGGGCGGCCGAGATGATGGGCGTCGACCGAAGTCATCTTTACCGGCGGATGAAAAGTCTGGGAATCCAGCCCAAATCGTGATTGTAACGATAGATCGGGTGGGAAAGTTTTAAGCCTTGCCCTCAGGCGGCCAAGGCGTACCATCAAGGGCTTGAATGTTAACCCGGAAGCCGCCTAAAGGCGGGACTCAAAACAGATTGCCCCTCCAAAGCCAACCCGAAAATTTACCGGACGAAGGCTCCGGGAACGGGAATGTCCTCATTCGCACCGAAAGTTACTGCTTTGAATCCGCCGGTCGTTTGCAGTTGGTACCAGACGTTGTTTCCGGGCCGGAAGACCGCCGGGTCGGTTCGTCCGTCCCCGTCGTAATCGGCCGGCACGGGCAGATCCCCGACCGCGCCGAAGGGGAACGAATAGAAGGAATTATCCTCGCTCCTGAAAATAAACCACTCTCCCGTTGAGGGCCGCCAGAAGGCCACGTCGGTTTTGCCGTCGCCGGTGTAATCGGCCGGAACGACCCGGTCTTCCCCGGTTCCGAAATTGTAAACGGCCAAACCCGCCGCCGAGCGGTTGAGCCACCAGGAGCCGTCTGCGGGCCGGAAAATCGCCACATCGGCCCGTCCGTCGCCATCGTAATCTCCCGCCACCGGCAAATCTCCCAAAGCCCCGAATTGGGTGATGGTCGTTCCGCCGTCAGAAGATCTGTTGATGAACCAGGTCGCGTTGCCGGGGCGAAAAACGGCCGCGTCGGCCCGCCCGTCCCCGTCGAAATCGGCGGCGACCGGAACATCGCCCGGAGCGCCGAAGGGGAACGAGTAAAACGAATCGTCTTCGGAGCGGAGGATGAACCATTCGCCCGAAGATTCCCGCCAGAAAGCCACATCGGTTCGTCCGTCGCCGGTGTAATCGGCGGGGACTATGTGATCGGTGGAGGTGCCGAATTGAAAGGTGCGATTAGTTCCGTCGGAACTTCTCAGATACCACCATTCGCCGGCCGATGGACGGAAAATGGAAACGTCCGCCCGTCCGTCCCCGTCGAAATCAAAGAAGGTGCTGATGACATCGTCCGTCTGGCGTTCAAAGGAACCGATGTCGGTGGCGTCGCCGCCGGGGGCGTTGGGAATGTCCGGAAAATCGACCGGACGGATCCGTCCCCGCTGGTCGGCCGAAAGCGTGACTTCGCCGGTGGACAAGGCGGCGTCGACGGCCGGGCTGTCGGGAAGCAGTGCGACCGTTTGGGTCGGCCCGCCGTTATTGCGAAGTCCGCGCGGGTCGAGTCCGGCTTCATTACCGATGATATTCCCGGTTTGATCGCCCGTCAGATTGGTGTTTTCCAGACTCTCGATCAAATTGTAACCTCCGGAATCCATCGTTCCGAAGAAATCTTCCTGAGAAGAATTTGTCAGATTGTCGGCGAAGAGGGAATTGCGAACGCTGGCGGTTCCGGTTGAAAGACTGATGATGCCGGCCCCGCTGACGGCGTGATTGGCGGCCACCGTTACGTTTTTTAGAACAATGTCCGAACGGTTATAGATTCCCCCGCCGTCCGATCCGGCGCTGTTGCCGTAAATGGTGGAGTTGAACAGGATCAATGGTCCCCGCCGGTTAAAGAATCCGCCCCCGATGTCGTTGGCGGTGTTTTGACTGATGGTCGTATCGTAAATGTCGGTGGTTGCGTAATTGTAAATTCCGCCGGCCGAATTGGCCGAGTTGTTCCGAATGGTGCTCTGAAAGATCGACAGATCCAGGCCCGTTATGTCGGCGCAGAAAATCGCTCCTCCGGTGTCCGCCGCATTGTTTTCCAGAACCACCCGGGTCAGCGTCATATCGCCGCTCATGTAAATGGCTCCGCCCTCGTTTCCGGCAAGGTTACCGGCGATGTTCGTGTTTTGAACAACCCCGCGGACGAAATAGCCGGCTCCGCCCTTATTGGAGGCGCGATTATTGCTGATGACCGAATCCTGAATAAACCAGACGGCCTCGCTGATGCCCCCGCCGTCGGTCGCCAGATTGTTCTCAATACGGGAGTTGAAGGCGATCACCGACCCGCCGAAAATCCCACCGCCGGAGAGGGCCGAGTTGTTGATGACGCTGGAGTCTGAAAGGGTCAATATGCCGCGGTTATAAATGCCGCCGCCGAACCCGCCGGGGTAGATCCCCTGACCCGAGCCGCCGCTGACGGTCAGGTTTTCCAGACGGATCTGGGCGGACGGCTCGATAAAAAGAATGCGGCTCCGGGCATTTCCGTCGATAAACAGCATTTCTGTTCCGGTTCCGTGGATGGTCAGAGCGCCGTTGTTTTTGATCCGCAACTCGCTGCCGTCCAAAAGAATTCTTTGAAGGGTTCCGAAAACCCCCGGATCAAATTCGATCAGGTCATCGCCGGCCGTGGAGTTGGCGGTGGAGACGGCTTCACGCAGAGAGCAATCCGCATCGCAGGTGCCGTCGTCGGTGTCAGCCGTTTTGGTGACGACCCAGCGGTTGTTCAATTCAAAGGATCCGATATCGGGCAGGGCCGATCCGTCGCCATCCCCGTCCACCGGCCGGACGACTCCGCGCTGGTCGCTCGAAGGAAAATTAACCGGATCTCCCGCATCGATGGCCGGACTGCCCGACATCAAAGCGTGAGTCGGCAACAAACCGCCGTTGTTTTGCAAACCTCCGAGAAGCGGATCCTGTCCGGTGATGTTTCCGGTGATGTCGCCGGTAATGGTTGTTTTGTTGGTGTTTTCGATCAAATTGTACCCCTGCGAGGTGAAAATGCCCTCAAAATCGGGGCCGAGTCCGGAGTTGGAGGAATTGTCCGCGATGATCGAATTGATCGCTTGAAAGGTGCCGCTGTTGGAAATTCCGCCGCCCGCGCCGTTTCCGTCATTGTCCGAATCGGCGGTGTTTCCGGCGACGGTCGAACTGATCAAACTGGTTGTGGCCTGAGTGAGATTGGCGATTCCCCCGCCGCCGGTTACGACCTGATTTTGGCTGACGGTCGAGTTGGTGATCGTCAGAACGCTTGAGCCGCTGGCCGCAATTCCGCCGCCGGCGTTGACGGCTGAATTGTTGGTGACGGCCGAATTATTGATGGAAACGGTCGAAGTGTTGAAGTCCAAAGCCCCGCCGAAACTGCCGGCCGAATTGTTCCACAGGTGGGTGCCGGTGATCGAAACCGTCCCGAGGAGGCTGGAGACCGCGCCGCCGCCCGAGTTGAGGGTGGAGTTGCCGCGGAATTCGGAGTTGACGATCGTCAGGTTTCCCTCGTTGTTGTAGATCGCTCCGCCGCGAAGAACCGATGTGTTGTCCCGAACCACGCAATCGGCTATGGTCAATGTCCCGAAATTGTAAACGGCCCCGCCGCTGTCGGCGTCGCCCTCGCTGAGGGTCAGTTTTTCAACCGAAAGATCGGCCCCGGCGTTGACCAAAAAGATCCGGTCGTTAAACCCGTTGGCGATCTTCAAAAGACCGGCTCCGGGACCGTTGATGACGAGAGCCCCGTTGTTGTTGACCTCGATCTGAGTTCCGCCGAGCGTTATGATTTGAGAGGTGCCGAAAAGGCCCGGATCGAATTGGATCAGGTCATCCCCGGCGGCCGAGTTGGCGGCCCCGACCGCTTCGCGCAGAGAGCAATCCGCATCGCACGAGCCGTCATCGGTGTCAGCCGTTTTGGTAACCGTGAAAGTGGCGGCCGAAGAGATCGAACCGATCCCGAAAAATAATAACAATAGTCCCGATAACAAAAACAGTTGCGAGAATCTCCGGTTCGAGCGGACGGGAAGAGGAAACATTGCGAGTTTGAAAGAGGCATTTTCCAAAAAGATCTTATTCATTGGTTTGCTGAATCCTAAAATAAATAAAATTTGACGGTTTTTTAACCGGGAATAAACTTCGATTAAGGCGAAATTTTCACAAAATCTTCAGAACGGGAAAATACGACTCGGATGGCGGAGCGGTTTTTCCCGTCGGTTTCCAACGGATTTCGTTTGCCGAAACAAAAACAGGGGTTCACTTTTGATCGTCGGGCGAAGATTTTAGCACGAATTCGCCGGTCACAGCACCAAGGGGGGCGAAAACAACGAACTTTAAATCTGCTTGAGCGATTGTAGTAGGATTTTAAGTCGAAAAGGAAGTTTTTGGCAAGAAAAACAACCTTTTTTACCCGGATGGCAGGAATCTGGGTTTGACCGTTTTTTCGAATTCGGGACGGTTTTCCGTCGGCTTTTCAAACGGTTTGATTGATGGCCAGCCAGTAAATGCTCAGTTGCCGGGTTTCTTCGATAAAAGCGTCAAAATCAACCGGCTTTTGAACGAAGCTGTTGGCTCCGAGATCGTAACTTTCGGCGATGTCTTTTTCCTCGGTCGAAGAGGTCAGAACGACGACCGGTACATATCGGGTCTCGGGGTTTGAGCGAAGCGATCTGAGGACCTCAAATCCGTTGATTTTCGGGAGTTTGATGTCGAGCAGGATCAGATGGGGGATGTCCCTCAGACCGCGCCCCTCGAATTTTCCCTGTGAGGCCAGAAAGTCGAGGGCCTCAACGCCGTCGCGGGCGACGATCACATCGTTTTCAATTTCAATTTGTTTGAGAGCCCGCCGGGCTAAAACCACATCGTCAGGATTGTCTTCAACAAGTAATATGAGTTTTTTCATTCAATCAATTCTCCGCGGAGTGATAAAGTAAATTAACATAATTTAAGGAACTCCAAAAATACATCAGATCGTAAAATAAAAAGTCGCACCACGCCCGACCTTGCTTTCGGGCCGGATGGTTCCGCCGTGCCGCTGAATGATCCGCTGGACGGTCGCCAGCCCGATTCCGGTTCCCTCAAAATCTTCCTCCCGGTGAAGACGGTGAAAGGCCCCGAACAACTTGTCGGCGTATTTCATACTGAATCCGGCCCCGTTGTCCCGAACGAAATATTCGACCTTTTTACCGGAAACGACCGCTCCGAAGGAGATTTCGGCGATTTCCTTTTTGGAAGTGAACTTCCAGGCGTTGTCAATCAGGTTCTGCAAAACGATGTGCAGCAGCCCTTCGTCGGCCGTCGCCAGAAGATCTTCCTGAATCTGAAAATTAACTTTCCGTTGGGGTTGGTCTTGAGTCAATGATTGGGCGATTTCTCGGGCCATTTGGCTTAAATTGATCTCGGTTCGCCGGATCTCGCGCCGCGTCACTCTGGAAAGTTTTAAAAGGTCTTCGATCAACTGTGCCATTTTTTGACTGGCTTTTCGAATGCGGTTCAGAAAATGCCGGCCCTCAGGATCAATAATTTCGCTGTAATCTTCGAGCAAGGCGAGACTGAAACCGTCGATCGCCCGGAGCGGAGCGCGCAAATCGTGCGAGACCGAATAGGAAAACGTTTCCAACTCGCGGTTGGCGGCCTCCAGTTCGGCGGTCCGGCGGATCACTTTTTGTTCCAGTTCCTCGTTGAGTTTGGTGATCTTCTGTTCGGCTTTTTTCTCTTCGGAAATATCTCTGATAAAGACCGAAATACCTTCCGGAGTCGAATAAACGCGGTTTTCCTGCCACAGATCCAGCGGCTCGTAATAATCAATGTTTTTTTGATTTTGCCGTTCGCTGAGAGCCCGGCAGAAGACTTTGTAGGTTTCCGAACCGACGGCATCGGGAAACTCCTCCCAGACATTTTTCCCGATCAATGAATCCGGGTCGCGACCGACCATTTCGCCGATTTTCCGGTTGACGTACGTGTAATTGAAGTCATTGTCTAAAGTTATGAATCCGTCGTTGATCCGTTCCAAAATGTCCTCGATCTGTTTGGTTTTGGCCCGCAGAAGTTCCTGGGCTTTTATTTGTTCGGTTATGTCATTGGCCAATACCAGACGGGTTTTTCTTCCGTCAAACGCCATTTCGTGGGAACTGATCTCCACCTGAATCAAGGTTCCGTCTCTTTTGCGATGATCCCAGGGGCCGGATCGGTCGAGCCTTTTCTCCGTTTCCCGGACGTTTTCCAACAATCTGGGAATTTCCTCTTCGGGGCGAATATCCCTGATGGTCATGGAAAGAAACTCCTTTTCCGAATAGCCGTATTGGAGTTGGGCCGCGCCGTTTACGGCCAGAAAACGTAGGGTCTCCAGATCGTAAACCCACATCGGGAAGGGGTTGTTCTCGAATAAATGGCGGTACCTTTTTTCGGATTCCCGCAGTTCTTCTTCGGTCTTTTGCCGTTTGCTGATATCGCGGATGATGCTGGTTAAAAGATTTCTCCCCCCGGCGCCGTGTTGGGAAAATGACAACTCAAGCGGAATCTTCCGCCCGTCTTTGTGCCGGCCCGGCAATTGGATCGCTTGCCGCGAAATGTTTTTTTCGTCCGTTTCAAAAAAACGGCTTATGCCTGGCGGGTGAGAGTTCCCGTAATTTTCGGGGATGATCGCGGCCAGCGGTTTTCCGACGATCTCGTCCGGCGGGTAGCCGAAGATGTTTTCGGTGGCGGGATTGGCGAATACGATTTTGCTTTCCTTGTCGATGGTCAGAATGGCATCGGAGGCCGTTTCGGTGACCGAACGGAACTTGGCCTCGTTCTCGCGCAGGGTTTCTTCGACCCGACGGCGTTCGGTGATGTCAATTCCCATCCCGACGAGACATAACTCGTCTTCGAACCTGACCCTGTTGCCTGTGAAGAAGAAAGGTGTCTGGGTCCCATATTTGGAAACAAGATGGCCTTCGGCCGACGAGCCTCCTTCGGCAAACACCTCGGCGATCCTCTTTTCGAATTGCGGTTTTTCCGGGGCGCCGAAAAGATCGGCCGGGCGAAGATCGGCGATCTCATCCTCGGAATAACCGGTTACGGTCTCAAAGTTTTTGTTCCACAAAAGAAAACGTCCCTGATTGTCAAAGAGGTAAAAGATCCCCGGCAGGGAATTGATGGCCGTTTCGGAAAATTTCTTTTCCTTAAGAAATTCATCGTGAGCCTCGCGGCGTTGGCGATCGAGCCGGTCGAGAGTCCGGCCCGACCACCAGATCAGAACGGAAAAAAGAATGATGTTTGAGGTTGCGACCAGAGCCAGTCCGAAGTCGGGTTCGTAAAGGTTAAGTTGTTCGCCTTTTTGCCGGAGCCAACTGATGATAAAAGGCAAAACGAGAACGGCCGGCACCAGACGGCGAACCAACAGGCCGCCGAGACTGTTTTGTTTGAAGACGTTGGTAATTCCGGTTTTCCGGTCGGAAAACAATATTCCGGCCGAAAGGACGAAAAAAGTAAGGACGGTATTTAGAGCCAGAGTGTTAAAAAAAGCGATTTGATAAAGGGCGCTGACGTTATAGACGTAACCGGAAAAGGCGACCAGGGAAATGGCCGTTACAAATATGGCCATTGCCTGATGAAGCCGGGAAGTTACGCTCAACTCGGTGAGGATGAGAGAGATCCCGAGCAGAAAAAAACCGATACAGCTTATTCCGGACATTCTTCCCGGCCACGGAAGATTTTCGGCCATCAGACTTTGGCGAAAAAAAAGATAATCGATTCCCAGATCCGATCGAAAGATATATTCCAAACCGGTCACCAATCCGATTATCGCCGGGATCAATGCGCAGGCTCTTCCGATCCACAATCTGCCGGGAGGCGGTTTTTCCCTTTGATCTTTCAAAAGCCAAAGCCCCGACCCGAGCAAAATAAAACAAATCGCTGTATTCGGTTTCATCGTGGCATAACCCGAAAGGATCGATTTGAAGAATCGAAGGTCGAAGACCCAGCCGATGAGTCCAAGAAACCCGACCAGAACCGTGAAGATACCGGCGTAAGCGGGGAGGCGTTCAATAAAAACCGAGGGTTTGGTGAATTTTTGGAAGTTTTTCCTGATGTTTTCCAGTTTTCGGCTTTCCAGAAGTTTTCTTGGGGAGGTTGGATTTCCGGAAGTCGACGCTCCTTTACCGGGGTTTCGGTCAGCGGATTCGGAGTTTCTGATTTCAGAATTCATTTTGGAAACCTCTTTTGAATATAGGAGAAAAAGTAAAACAGCTCTTTTTTTAATAATTAATTCTTCGGAGGAAATTAGTCAATCCTCGACGGGCTCCGCCACTCTCTGATAAACCCTTTGATAGATGGAATTAAAAAAAGAAGGACCCGCTCAAAAAGATCGAACGGGTCCTTCGGGGAAGTGAAAACTTCCGGCGGTTTGTTTCAACGGACAAAGGCCGAGGGAACGGGAATATCCCCGGCGATGCCGAACGAGACGGCCGAGAATCCGACCGTTGATCCATCGATAAACCAGGTGTTGACCGACGGCCTGAACACCGCCAGATCTGACCTTCCGTCTCCATCGTAATCTCCCGGGACAGGCACATCTCCCATCGCTCCGAACGGCCCCGAATAAAAGCTGGCATCTTCCGATCTTAAGATGAACCATTCTCCCGTCGTCGGTCTCCAGAATGCCACATCCGCTTTCCCGTCTCCCGTGTAATCTCCCTGCACCGTTCTGTCTGTTCCGGTTCCGAAGTTGTAAACGATCAACCCGGCGGTCGAACGATTGAGCCACCAGGAACCGTCTCCCGGTCGGAAGATGGCCAGATCGGCTTTTCCGTCTCCATCGTAATCAGCCGGAACCGGAAGGTCTGTATTGGCTCCGAATTGAGCGATGGTCGTTCCTCCATCGGTTGAACGGATGATGAACCAGGTGGCCGACGAGGGTCGGAAGATGGCCGGATCGGCTTTTCCATCACCGTCGTAATCAGCCGGGACCGGAATGTCATTGGTTGTTCCAAACGGGAAAGAATAGAAACTGGAATCCTCACTCCTCAGGACAAACCATTCGCCGGTTGATTCTCTCCAGAAAGCGATGTCGGTGGAACCGTCTCCGGTGAAATCGGCGGGAACGAGTTTATCGGTTGAGGAGCCGAACTGGAAGGCGCGGTTACCACCGTCGGAACTCCGCAGATACCACCATTCGCCGGGACCGGGACGGAAGATGGAAACGTCCGTTTTCGAATCACCGTCCAAATCGAAAATGGGTTTTGCCCCCCCAGCGGAGGATTCAACCAGACGAAACACGGCAAAATCAGGAACCGAAAGTCCGCAATTTCCACCGATGATTATTTTGCCGTCGTTTTGAAGAGCGATGGAACTGCCAAAACAGGAACTCCCCGTTGCTGACGCGGAAAAGGTCCCGGTGTTATTAAAACTGGTATCAATGTTCCCATCAGAATTAAACCGGGACGCCGCAACGGCTGAGCCCACCGAACCTCCGATCATAAATCTGTCGCCTTCCGTCACAATTATTTCCTGAACGGTTTGCGGGGCGGTTACCAAACCGCTGTTGCCAAATGTGCCGTCGAGAATTCCGTTCAAACTGTAGCGAGCGATCAGGTTTTGACTTCCCGCCAAAATTTTCCCATCGCTTTGTTGGGCCAATGTTCGGATGGAATTGTTTGAGGAGTTGACCGGAGTCAGCGTTAGACCATTCGTTCCGAACGTCGTGTCGAGAAATCCGTTGGGATTAAACCGCATCAGCAAAAGCGCATTGTTAATTCCGGTGAAAAGAAAACCGCCGATAACGATCTTTCCATCATTTTGGATCAAAACGGCCTCGGCCCCGGCGTTGACATTCGGAAATTGAACCCTGAGGATTCCGGTTCCGTTAAAACTTGTATCCAGCGAACCATTGACGTTTCGACGAATGATCCCGATATCGGTCGGAGAATTTTGATCGGCGGCAGTGCTTCCGACCATGACGATCTTTCCATCAGTTTGAAGGACCATATCTTTTCCGAAATCTTCCGAAATGATGTTGATGGGGGAGGCGGCGCCACCATCACCGTCAAACGACGTGTCCAGGGATCCGTTGGTGTTGTAACGAACCATGGCAAAATCGTTTTGACCGAAATGACGCGTTCCACCTAAAATAATCCGTCCGTCGGGCTGGATCAAAAGTTTTTCGACCTGATTGAAAGCGGAATATTGCGTGATAACCACTCCGTCGTCTGAGAACCCCGTATCAAGTGTTCCGTCAGTATTCAGCCGCATGGCCGCAAAGGCACCGAAAAGAGCCACATCCCTCGTCCAACCTCCGAGAATAATTCTGCCGTCGGTTTGAACCGCGACGGATCGTCCGACCGAACCCAACTGGTTAAAGTGCTGAATCCGATAGCCGGAAGTATTAAAAGATGTGTCAAGAGAAACCGTTCCGGCAAAGGCGGGTTGGAGTATCGATAAAAAACAGAGGACAGATGCGACAAGGTGATAAGCAATTCTTTTCATAATTAATTGTCGGAACCTACAAAAGCAACTATCGGCTGGCCAAAGGCAATAAAGTTGCTCAAATTCCTTTCATTGGGGACAAGTCAACGTTCAATCAAATTCGAATGGGTGGAATGATTTTGAAATAGAGAATATGAAAAATCAAAGATTTTCCAAATTTTTTTCTAACCAATATAGAATAAAGTTGGGGAAAAATAAAGAAAAGGCTTCGCTCGAAAATCTCAAGCGAAGCCTTTTGGTTTGCGGAAAAATCCGAAATCGGAAATCCAAAATCCCAAATCAGATTACATTCCCATTCCCATACCGCCGCCCGGCATTCCGCCCGGCATCTCGTCTTTTTCTTCCGGCAGTTCGGAGATCATCGCTTCGGTCGTCAGCATCAGGCCGGCGATCGAGGCGGCGTTTTGAAGAGCGGTCCGGGTAACTTTGGCCGGATCGATGACGCCGGCGCCGACCAGATCTTCGAACTCTTCGGTGGCGGCGTTAAAGCCGTAGGTGGCCGATTCGTTGCCGCGAACGTTTTCGACGATGACAGCGCCTTCGCGTCCGGCGTTGTTGGCGATCTGACGAAGCGGTTCTTCGAGAGCGCGTTTGACGATGGCAACGCCGATCATCTCATCTGAATCGCGGCTTTCGGTGTCGAAATTGTCGAGGATCTTCGAAGCGCGGACCAGAGCGACTCCCCCGCCGGCGACGATGCCTTCTTCGACGGCCGCGCGGGTGGCGTGCATGGCATCTTCAACCCGGGCTTTCTTTTCCTTCATTTCGGTCTCGGTGGCCGCGCCGACTTTGATGACGGCGACGCCGCCGACCAGTTTGGCCAGACGTTCCTGAAGTTTTTCGCGGTCGTAGTCCGAAGATGTTTCGTCGATCTGCGTTTTGATGGTTTTGACGCGTCCGGCGATGTCGTCGGCCGCACCGGCGCCGTCAACGACCGTCGTGTTGTCCTTGTCGATGGTGATCTTGGCGGCCTGTCCAAGGTCATCGACCGTGATGGCTTCGAGTTTGATGCCGAGGTCTTCGCTGATGACTTTTCCGCCGGTCATAACCGCGATGTCTTCGAGCATGGCCTTGCGACGATCACCGAATCCGGGGGCCTTGACGGCCGCGACGTTCAGCGTTCCGCGCAGTTTGTTGACGACCAGAGTGGCCAGGGCTTCGCCTTCGACGTCTTCAGCGATGATCAACAGGGGTTTGCCGAGTTTGGCGACCTGTTCGAGGATCGGAAGAAGATCTTTCATCGAAGAAATTTTCTTTTCGTTGATCAGGATGTACGGATTTTCCAGAACGGCTTCCATCCTTTCCGGATCGGTTACGAAATAGGGCGACAGGTAACCGCGGTCGAACTGCATACCTTCGACGACTTCGAGCGTGGTGTCCATCGTCCGGGATTCTTCGACCGTGATGACGCCGTCTTTGCCGACCTTGTCCATCGCTTCGGCGATGATCTCACCGATCTTTTTGTCGCCGTTGGCCGAAACGGTTCCGACCTGAGCGATCGAGTCGCCGGAAACCGGCTGTGAAAAGTTCTTGATCTCTTCGACGACCTTGGCAACGGCTTTGTCGATGCCCCGTTTTAAGGCCATCGGATTGGCGCCGGCGGCAACGGTGCGAACGCCTTCTTTGAAAATGGCCTGAGCCAAAACGGTGGCGGTGGTCGTTCCGTCGCCGGCTACATCAGAGGTTTTGGAAGCGACTTCGCGAACCATTTGAGCGCCCATGTTTTCCAGACTGTCTTTCAGTTCGATCTCTTTGGCGACCGTCACGCCGTCCTTGGTGATGGTCGGGGAACCGAATTTCTTATCGATGACGACGTTGCGTCCTTTGGGTCCGAGGGTAACTTTTACCGCATCTGCGAGTTGGTTGACGCCGCGCAGAATAGCGGACCGCGAACCTTCTCCATGTACAACTTGTTTAGCCATAATTTGTTAAATCTCCTGTAGATATATGTTCTTTGTTGGTAATATTTTTTAATCCGTGATGGGTGATAGGTGATGGGTGATGGGATTTTTTTTAACCGAAAACCATTCACCGCTGGCCATTTTTCTATCACCGTTTATTTATCACGCTTTAGCTGGCGTTGGCGCCGGCGCGTTCGATGATCCCGAGGATCTCGTCTTCGCGCATCATCAGAAATTCTTCACCGTCGATGGTGATCTCGGAACCGCTGTATTTTCCGAACAGAACGCGGTCGCCTTCCTTGACGTCGAGCGTTTGACGGGTTCCGTCATCCTTGTATTTTCCTTCGCCGACGGCGATCACCTCGCCTTCCTGGGGTTTTTCCTTGGCGGAATCGGGGATAAAAAGTCCGCCCGCGGTCTTTTCGTTTTCTTCGATCCGGCGGACGATCACACGATCGTGTAAAGGTCTGATTTTTGTAGCCATATTTTTGTTACTCCTTTTAATGAACTTTGTGTTATAAAATTTTGATCACAAATGCCCGAACCGGGAAAAGATTTAGCACTCATAATCGATGAGTGCTAGTATAAGAAAAGTTTCACAAAATTTCAAGTGGGCTAAAGACATTTGCAGAAAATCTGACAATAGCGTTATCAAGTTTTTAAATAATTTATGAAAATTTCGGGAATATTTGTTTATCCGATCAAATCTCTCGGGGGAATTCCGCTCGAAACGGCTTTGGTCGAGCGGCGCGGCCTTCAATTCGACCGACGGTATTTGCTGGTCGATGAGAAAAATGGATTTCTCACTCAAAGAGAGTTTCCAAAAATGGCCACCATCGGGGTCTCTCTGTCGGAAACCGGATTGACGGCAACGGCCGCCGGATTCGAAAGCCTGTCGATTCCTTTTGAAACCGACGGCGCCGACAGGGTGAGCGTTCGGATCTGGAAAAGCGTTTGCGATGCGCTGGTTTTGGGGAGAGAGGTCAATCAATGGTTCGGCGCGGTTTTGGAAACGGATTGCCGACTTGTTTTTATGCCCGATGATTCGGAAAGGCAGATCAACGCCAGATTTAATCAAGGGGATGAATTGGTCAGTTTCGCCGACGGCTACCCTTTGCTTTTGATCGGTGAAGGTTCTCTGGAAGATTTGAACGGCAGACTGGAGGAAAAACTCCCGATGAATCGTTTCCGGCCGAATCTGGTGGTCGAGGGATCGGAGCCTTTTGCCGAAGATCGCTGGAAAAATGTCAGGATCGGCCAGACCGTTTTTCGTCTGACCAAACCCTGCGCCCGTTGCGTCATCACGACGATCGATCAAGGCTTGGGAGAAACGGCGGGAAAGGAACCGCTTCGGACTTTGTCGCAATACCGGATGGCCCGGGATGTTTTTCCGGATTCTTTGGAAGACCTTGATCTGGAAAAAACGGCCGTCCTTTTCGGCGAAAATCTGGTTCCTGAAAACCCGGGACATTTCCTGAAATTGGGCGATCAGGTCGAGGTGCTCGATTCAAAGGCTTAACGCGCCTTGCGCTTGAGGAGTCGTTTCGGCGTCTTTGAATTAGTTTGATAACCCGCAACTCTTTTCGAAAGGGTGTTGCGGTGAATCCCCAGAATACAGGCCGTGTTGGAAAGATGATCGTTGTTTCGTTCCAGGGCTTTTTCGATGTAAATTTTTTCAAATTCGCTGACGGCCTCATTTAAAAGGATCTGCCCGTCGAGCATTTCTTCGATCAAACTTTCCATACGGTCGCGTAATTGCATAAAGTCAGTTACCAGCGGTCGGTGAACGGTGGCCGGGAAAAACATCTTCCGGGTTACCGACTATAAACTCTTTCCGGTTAAAATCCGGTAAGCTTCTAAATAACGGGAGACTGTCGCCCGGACTATTTCAGGGGGAAGTTCCGGTGCGGGAGGTTGTTTGTTCCAATCAAGGGTTTCCAGATATTCGCGGACGAATTGTTTATCGAAAGAGGGCTGGGGGCCGCCCGGTGCGTAGGTTTCGACCGCCCAGAAACGGGAGGAATCGGGTGTTAAAACCTCGTCGATGAGCAAGATCTGTCCGTTTTCATCAAGTCCGAACTCAAATTTCGTATCGGCGATAATGATTCCTTTCGTAAGGGCGTATTCGGATGCCCGGCGGTAGATATCAAGAGTCAGTTTTTTCAATGTTCGGGCCGTTTCCGAACCGACGATCCGGGAAAACTCGGCCTCGGTGATGTTCTCGTCGTGTCCGGTCGGAGCCTTGGTCGCCGGGGTGAAGATCGGTTCCGGCAGTCGGTCGCATTGTTTCAGGCCGGGCGGCAATTGATGTCCGCAAATTTCACCGGTGGCCCGATAATCTTTCCAGCCCGATCCTTCAAGATAGCCGCGAACGACGCATTCAACCGGAAAAACACGGGTTTTTTTGACCAACAGGGAACGACCTCTTAGTTCTTCGGCGCGTCGAATCTCTTCCGGCATCTCGTCCAGATCCGAGGTGATCAGGTGATGTTTGGTCAAAGTTTCCAGCAATCCGAACCAGAAAACCGAAAGGGCGGTCAAAATCTCCCCTTTGCGCGGGATCGGGTTGGGCATCACACAATCGAAGGCGGAAATCCGGTCGGTGGCGACCAGCAACATTTGCGATTCACCGACCTGATAAACATCGCGGACCTTACCCCTGTGAATCAGCGGCAAACCGACGAGATTTGTTTCCGAAACCGTTTTAACAGCCGACATTTTTTCTCAAGAAATATTTGGATTGCTTGTACAAGCTAACTTTATTATGAAAAGCCAAATCCGTAAAGGTTTAGATGCTATTTTTTTTCGATTGCCGAATCAATTGTAAAATTTTGTTGAAAAAATTGCAAAAACGTTAAATAAAAGGTGACATTTTTGAAAAAAAAGTGCATAATGTCAAGTGGCAACTTCCGCATAAAAACTGTGGGAACTTTGTCGCCGCAAACAACTGAAACCTAGATGAGTTTCAAAAATTAAACTTCTTCTCACAAGCATTTTCCCATTTTAAGAAGACTTTATTTAAAAGGCAGAGACAACTATGTTTATTAAAAAGAATTTACAAATTCGAACATTGGGATTGATAAATTTGGCGTTCGTTTTTTTTCTGGCTGCCACGGAAACCCCGGCACAGGTCGGGGGGACCGGATCACAGGTTGATTTGTTCAGCTGGTGGAACATCAGTTTGTTTTTGATGGTCGTCAGTCTGATCGGGGCGATCTATTATCGGTTCAGGGTCAAGGAGGCCGAGGAGGTCTCGGCGGCCGATTACAAAAGAGTCTCATATTCGCCAAAATCTGCCGAGAAAAAAACTACAGATTCGGATAAAGATCCGGATTGGGGTTTGGCCGGAAAACAGACGACCGAAAAAGAACGGGAACCGAAAAAAGGATCCCAGAGCGAAAGAAAAACCCGTTCCGGCTTTGACGGCTTTGCGGGAAAAACCCAGCAATTAACTCAAGAAGAGTTGAATGAAATGACTGCGGTTCTGCCGATTTTTTCATTTCACCGGCTGAAGCCCACCAAGCCTTTTGCCGAACTCCCGACTTCAAATGATCCGGCTTTGATGAGCGCCATTGAACAGGTTCAGGATGAGTTTGAGGAGGATGAAGAGGTTCGGGCTTTGGCCGTTCGGATTTTAGCGGCTTTCAGAACCAGCAATTCGGTTGAAGCCCTTTCGCCGGTCGCCCTTTACGATCTTTCCACGAATCTTCGCTCCAAGGCACTGAACATCCTGTCCGAGTTCGATCACGAATCGATTTTTGAAACGATATTGCTGGGTTGTGCTGATCCGACCCGAGAAGTTCGGGCCGCCGCCGCTCGCGCTCTTTTTCACCTGACATTCAACCGGGCCGATGCCTGGGTAAGAATCGCGGATTCGGGTGAGGAGGGCCGTATGTTGCAGGCCGCCCGGGCCGCCGTCGAGGGAGATCTGGTTGAGAGGTCTTTTGAGCGCCTCGCTCATCCGGACAGCAATATGGCTTACGAGGCTTTTGCTCTTGTCAGTTTGTTGATCCGAACCGGAGAAACTGATTCGATTTTCGATTTTCTGCGGAAAAAACAAGATATACAAGTTCGCCGGTCCCTCCTTCATACGCTCAAGGTTTCCAAGGATAAAAAGGCTCTGGACGGACTGAAAACGATTCTTGAGGAAAAAAATCTGAACCCTGAGTTTCAGGAGGAAATCGATAAAACCATTGAAGAGATGGGATTTGTCATGGTCTAAAAATTAAAAAAATCCGGAAAATTGATCGGGAGGCCGCAAAAAAGCCTCCCGAATTTTTTGTCTCTGCTTTGGTTTTCCGTTTTCGAACATTGATCAGTAAAAAATAAAAAAAGCGGCTCTTGGATGATGTTCCGGGAGCCATTTTTTGATATAAACGTTTGGATGAATCTGGGCGAACGTTATCAAAAGTGGAGAGACGAAGCCACCGCGCTGGCCGGCGACCCGTCCGACATCCGGCAAAGAGCGGCGATCTTGTCCGATATTTTTCGGGATTCCAAAGGCAACAACGGTTTCGCCCAAATCGCCGCTCACGGGGCTCTCTGGGCCTTTAATTTCTTTGAAGCAACGGGCACGCTCGGAAAATTGATCTCCTATCGCTATTTTTACAACGGTCGCGAGATGAAATACCGCCATTCTCTTTTGCAAGGTTTTTCCGACGGTTTCAAGACGGCTAATCGCTCGGTTTTCATCGACACCTATTCCAACTACTATTTCACCAAGGAACTGGGGCGGGAAAAAGGGGCCGAAAAAATACTCGAACCCGATTTGCTCGAAGTGCTGAACAAAGTTCACCGGGCGACCGCTGCGGGCAAAACCCTTGAGGTTTCGGAGCGCCGAAAAATTTTTCGAACCGCGCTTCAATGGGAACAGGAGGTAACGGTCGCTCCCAAGGTCAAGGAAGAAGTCGCCAAATTCGATTGTCCGATCCTCAAACGACTGGTTCTCAAACCGTTCGTCCGTTTTCGCTATTTTCCGCGGGTAAAGTTTTTCTGGTTCAAAAATTTCAGTTCCACCGAAGAGAGGATCACCCGGGCGCACGAATGTTTCGAAATCGCCGAGCGGGCCGGCTGGGAACAGGTTTTTTCGACGTTGGGAGATTATCAGGTTCTCGACCCCGATTTTTTCCGAAACCCGGTCGAATTCACCCAAAAGCTGAAAACCCGCCTTCTCAAACAAAAAGGCTGAAACAACACGTTTTCATCCGTGCATTTCTTTCTCATTCAAGATACAATTTAAGAGATGCAATTCAAATTAGTTTCCAACAATCAACCCAAAGGCGACCAGCCGGCCGCCATCGCCCAACTGGTCGAGGGTTTGAATCAGGGCGTCAAAGATCAGGTTCTGCTCGGTATTACCGGAAGCGGAAAGACCTTTACCGTGGCGCAGATGATCGAACGGGTGCAGCGCCCGACGCTCGTCCTGGCGCATAATAAAACGCTGGCCGCGCAGCTTTATCAGGAATTCAAAACCTTTTTTCCGGAAAACGCCGTCGAATATTTCGTGTCTTATTATGATTATTATCAGCCGGAAGCTTACGTTCCGGCCTCGGATCTTTACATCGAAAAAGAGGCGACCATCAATGAGGAGATCGACCGGCTCCGTTTGAGCGCCACCCGCGCGCTGTTTGAAAGGCGCGATGTGATAGTCGTCGCCTCCGTTTCCTGCATCTACGGTCTCGGCGACCCGGACGCTTATTTCGGAATGCTTTTGTTCGTCGAACCCGGTCAGCAACTTAAGCGCGAAGACCTGTTGAAACGTCTGGTCGAACTTCAATACGAACGCTCGCACATCGAATTCGACCGGGGCAACTTCCGGGTCCGTGGCGATGTCGTCGAAGTTTATCCTTCTTATCAGGATCAGGCCTACCGGATCGAATTCTGGGGCGACGAGATCGATTCGGTCTCGACCATCGATCCCCTGCTCGGCGAAGTCATCGAAAAACACGATTCGCGCCTGCCGATCTATCCGAAAACCCATTACGTGATGAGCAAATCGACGGTCAAACGGGCGCTCAAGACGATCAAGGAAGAATTGGACTGGTGGGAAGAGGAACTGATCAAACAGGGGAAGGTGGTCGAATCGCAAAGGCTTCACCAGCGGACGATGTACGATCTGGAGATGATCAAAGAAATGGGATTTTGCCGCGGGATCGAAAATTATTCGCGCCATCTGACCGGCAAAAAACCGGGCGAACCGCCGCCGACCCTGCTTCATTATCTGCACGACGACGCCATCATCGTCATCGACGAATCGCACCAGACGATCCCGCAACTCGGCGCCATGTACAAAGGGGATCAATCGCGCAAGGGAACTCTGGTCGAATACGGATTCCGCCTGCCTTCGGCCAAAGACAACCGGCCCCTGAGTTTTGCCGAGTTCGAGAAAATGATCTGTCAGACGATCTACGTTTCGGCGACTCCGGGGAACTACGAACTGGAGCGAACCGAAGGCGAGATCATCGAACAGGTCATTCGTCCGACCGGTTTGCTCGACCCCGTTGTCGAAGTGCGCCCGGTCCGCGGGCAGATCGACGATCTTTTGGAGGAATGCCGCCAAAGGGCCGAACGCAACGAGCGGGTTCTGGTGACGACCCTGACCAAGAAGATGGCCGAAGATCTGACCGAGTATTTCGCCGAGGTCGGCGTTCGCGTCCGCTATCTTCATTCCGACATTGACACTCTTGAGCGGATCAAGATCCTCCGCGATCTCAGACGCGGCGAGTTCGACGTGTTGGTCGGCATCAATCTTTTGCGCGAGGGGCTCGATCTGCCGGAAGTGTCTCTGGTGGCAATTCTGGACGCCGACAAGGAGGGGTTCCTGAGGAGCGAGAGAAGTCTCATTCAAACCATCGGCCGGACGGCCCGCAACGCCGAGGGCAAATCGATCCTCTACGCCGACAAAATAACCCGTTCGATGAAGGTCGCCATCGACGAAACCGAACGCCGCCGAAAAATTCAGGAAGAATACAACCGGGAAAACGGGATCACCCCGAAAACCATCGTCAAACCGATCGAAGCCACCTTGGTTACCGCCTACGAGGCGGATTATTTCAAGGTCCCGCTGGAAATGGAAAAATTCGAGGAATACTCTCCCAAACAATTAAAAGAAACAATTGCCCATCTCGAACAGGAGATGCGTCAGGCCGCCAAAAATACGAAGTTCGAACAGGCCGCCGAGATTCGCGACCGGATCAACTATCTGCGCGAGAGGCAAATCCAACTTTCTTAAATAGTAAGAAAATAGTCAATCATTTATAATCAGAGTCTATGCAGGTGAAAACTCAATTGGACGATTTAGAGAACTATCTGACCGACGCCAGCAATTTGCCGGGCGGACACGCCGACAAACTTTTTATTCCCGAAACCGCCGAAGAGATCGCCGGTATTTTACAGGAGGCCAACGAAAAGAACATCACCGTGACGGTTTCCGGGGCGCGAACCGGAACGGTCGGCGGCGCGATCCCTTTCGGCGGTTACGTCGTTTCGCTCGAAAGATTCAACCGGATCAAGGAGATCGGCGAGGATTTTGCGGTGGTCGAAAGCGGTGTTCTTTTGACCGATCTGCAAAAGGCGGTTGATCAGAAAGGGCTTTTTTACCCGCCCGATCCGACCGAATGGAGTTGTCAGATCGGCGGGACGGTGGCGACCAACGCCAGCGGGGCGCGAAGTTTCAAATACGGGGCGACGCGCCGCTTCGTCCGGCGGCTGGAAATCGTTCTGCCGACCGGCGATCTTCTCAAAATAAGGCGGGGCGAAGTTTTCGCCGGAAACGGTTACATCGAACTCGAAACCGAAAACGGCGGCTCGATCCGGGCCAAAGTTCCGAGCTATCTTCAGCCCGAAACCCGCAAGAACACTTCCGGTTATTACAGCTCAAAAAAAATGGACGCCATCGATCTGTTTATCGGGAGCGAGGGCACCCTCGGCGTCATCACCGAAGTGGAACTGGAACTTCTGCCCAAACCCGAAGGTTTCTTAAGCGGCATAGTCTTTTTCAAAGACGAGGAGAATCTGCTCAATTTTGTCCAAGAGGCCCGGTCCGAATCCTTCCAAACCAGACAAATCCGAAATCCGAAATCCGAGATCCGAAATCCGATTGATGCCACTTTGCTCGAATATTTCGACCGGAATTCGCTCGATTTCATCTCCGAAAAATTTCCCGAAGTGCCGGAAAACATGGCCGGGGCGATCTTTTTCGAGCAGGAGACCAATGAGGAGAACGAGGACCAAATGTTTGAAAAATGGCATGAACTGCTCGAAAAACACGATGCCGAGATCGAGAATTCGTGGTTTGCCATCAACGAACAGGATCTGGAAAAAATGCGCGCCTTTCGCCACGCGCTTCCCGTTTCGGTCAACGAAAAGGTGGTCCGCAACCGCCAGAAAAAAATAGGAACCGACATGGCCGTTCCGGACGACAAATTCGCTTCGTTCCTAAAGTTTTATCGGGAAAAGCTGGGTGAGAGCGGAATTGAGTACGTCATTTTCGGGCACATCGGCGACAATCATCTGCACGCCAATATGTTGCCCCGGGATCAGAAAGAAGCCGCGCGGGCCCGCCATCTTTACGGTCGTTTCATCGCTCAGGCGATCATGAACGGCGGGACGATCTCGGCCGAACACGGGATCGGCAAACTGAAAAAACACTATCTTTACGTCATGTACGGCGAGCGGTTTTTGAACGAAATGGCGGAATTGAAAAAAGCCTTCGATCCAAGGGGAGTTCTCGGGCGCGGAAATATTTTCGATGAGAAATTCCTGTAATTTGCGGAGGCCCGGTTTCGGGGCTAAAATACGGGAAACGAAAGAAAATCTGACGCTCGGATGAAAAAAATCGAATTGTTTTTTCGAAACATAGGGATCCAGGCGAACAAAAAAAAGGAAACAAATTTTAATGATAAAAGCGATTTTAATGGATTTTAACGGCGTCATCATCAATGACGAACCGCTTCATATGAAGGCTTATCAGGATGTTCTCAAGGGCGAGGGCATCGAGATGACCGAGGAGGAATATTATTCCTGTCTGGGGATGGACGACCGGGCCTACATCAGAGCGGCTTACGAACGGGCCGAAAAAGAATGTACCGATGAAAAGGTTCTGGAGATCATGGACGCCAAAACGGCACGCTGGCGGGAATTCGTCGAAGAGGATGTTCCCCTGTTTGAAGGCGCGGAAGATTTCATCAAGAAAATGGATCGTGATTTCGCCCTCGGGATCGTCAGCATGGCCCGCCGCGAAGAGATCGAATTCGTGCTGGAAAAAACCGGTTTGCGCCGATATTTTCCCACCCTTGTGAGCGCCGAGGATGTCTCCAAACACAAACCCGACCCGGAATGTTACCTGATTGGTTTCAATCTGATCGACGCCGCCCGCACAGCGCGCGGAGGAAACCCGATGGTTCATCGCGATTGCCTGGTCATCGAGGATTCGCCGCAGGGGATCGAGGCCGGAAGGCGGGCCGGTTTGAAGACCTTGGGGATTCCCAACACGGTCGAAGAACAGCGCCTCCGGGCGGCCGGCGCGGATTCTGTTTCGAAAGGCCTCAAAGACTGGATGCCCGAGTCGGTCCGGCAAGTGTTTGTTTGAGAAAAGCTTGAAAGTTTAAAAGTTTAAAGGTTTAAAGGTTTAAAAGTGAAAAAGTGGATGACTTACTAACTGATTCCAAATTGTTTGCCGTAACTTATTTGAATTTTAACTTCCAACCAAACTTTTAAACTTTTTCACCTTTAAATCTTTAAACTTTTTCCCCCTTTTAAAATTATGGCAGAACATCTTATTTCCATCGAAGACGCACAGGAAGACCTTTTATCATGCGGGGCTTTTTTGGCAGAAACCATCGGAAGCAGCGACGGGCACGCCGGGGCTTTGAACGAGATCGTCCCGCGATTTATCGCCAAGGGCGAGGTTGATCTGGCGGCCCAACTGTCCGATTCGGTCGAAGATCCCTTTGTCCGCGACAAGCTTTTGATGTATGTAGCCGAGAAATGCGCGGCCATCGACGATGACGAATATGCCTTCCAACTGGTCGAAGCCATCGAAGACGCCGGCACCCAAAGCATGGCACGGGAAAGAGTCGCCCTGCAGAAATCCGCCAAGAACGACACCGAAAAGGCGCTGGAGATCGTGGCCGAATTGTCTCATCCGGATGACGCTTACGCCGATATCGCCCTCCATCAGGTGATGAAGGGCGATGAAGAGACGGGACTGGAGACCATCGAAATGATCGATTTTCCGCTCTCCCGGGCCAACGCACTGCAAAACATAGCGGTTCATTATCTGAAAAACGAGGACGGCGGAAGGGCGGCCCGGTTTTTCGATCTGGCTTACGAAGCGGCCGGTTCGATCGAGTATTTCGAGGAAAAGGTCCGCGCTTTTACCGAGATCGCCGGAAATCTGGTCGAGGTCGGACAAAAGGGAAGATCGATCGAGATCCTGGAAAACGCCCGGCTTTTCGCCGAAAGGATCGACGGGGTTCACCGGGACGGACTTTTGGCCAGCATCTCGCTCGGCTTTCTCAAGGCCGGAAGCCTCGATCTGGCCGATAAAACCCTCGATCTGGTCGGCGACAAAACCCAGGTCGCCGCCTGTTTGATAGGTTTTTCCGAAATTTTCTGGAAAACCGACGAAACGGGCGAGGCGGTTGAAACTCTCGAAGAGGCCTACGCCATCCTGAAATCCCAGCGCGATAACGAGATCCGCGATTCGCGGGCGCGGTTCCGTCTGTTGGCCAATGTCGCGGTTCAGTTTGCCAAATTTAACAAACCCGAGCGGGGGATCGAGATCGCTCAGGAAAACATTTCCGAGATGGATCAGCTCTCCGCGCTGGCACAGATCGCCCAGGTTTGCGCTTTGCAGGGCAAGGACGACATCGCCCGTCAGGCTCTCAACGGCATCTTTGAAGATTCGACCCGAATGTTCGCCCTGATCGGAATGAGCGACGCTCGAAAAGAGGCCGGAGAAAAAGAGGAGGCGATCGGACTTTTGAATGAGGCGGCCGCGCTTTGCGAGACCGTTCCCCAACTGGCATCGCGTTCGGAGGCGTTTAATGAATTTGCCGTCCGTTTTCAGGAATTCGGCGCTGCCGAAAAGGCGCGGGCTTTTCTGCACGAAAATCTGGAAACCATCGCCGAGATCCGCGACCAGAGCAGCCGGGCCGTGAAACTTACCCAACTGGCCGGAATTTACGAAAAATTCGATCTCCAGCCTTCCGAAGATGAACGGGCGATCCTGAAGGAATTGGTCCGCAAGGCCGAGGTGTTTTAGAAACCTTTCAAGGGCCGGTCCTGCCGGACAGTAACGGGTTTTCCCCGAAAAGATGCGGCTCCGATTTTACCCGGCGATCTTATTTTTCAAACGGCTTGCGAATCGTTCGGTCATTCGGTTTTTTACAAGAAAAATCTCCTCAAAAAAATGTTTTCTGACCGGAAATAACGGGCTGCCAACATTTTCCGCGGGCTTCAAAGAAAACAAAAGGGATTTACCCATTCGGCAAAAAGTAAAAGAAAATCCCGACAAGTAATAGTATTTTTTTGTGAGGAAACGAACCGATGAAAGTTTGCCAACAGTGCCAAGCAGTTTTTCCGGATGATATGAATTATTGCCTCGACGATGGTCTGACCCTGGTAAAATTCGAAAACCATGACCCGGAACAAACCCTTTCCTTCGCCCACGACCCGACCCTCAATTTGCCTTATCCGAACCAAACCGACCCCGGCGAATATGCCGCAACCGGGAAACAAAGGCTGGCCAGACCGACCAGCGCCTACGCCCCGGAACCCTCTTCATTTCCTTTAACAAGGTTTTTGGGAGTTCTGATGGGACTTTTTTTACTGACCGTTTCGGGTTCGGTGGCCGGTTATTTCTACTGGCGTTCGCCTCCGCCGGGAGGGAAGATCCTGAATCCGCCTCCGGAGGAACGTCGAACCAGCCCTCCTCCGAAGAACAATGAGGAAAAAGTCAAGTTCGAGATCCTCGAACCGACGACCGATGAATTCGGTTTCAAATATCTGAAATGCCGGATCACCAACACGAGCGAGGAGGTCGTGGAAATGCCCTATGTGGACCTCACTTTCTATAAGGGCGACGTCAAGATCAAAAACACTTCGGCGCATTCGGATCTGGATTATCTCAAGCCCGGTCAAAGCGTTGCCGTTTGGGTGAATTTGTGGGGAACCGACAATTACACCTCGGTCAAAGCGGAAGAACCGGTTATGGCAAAGGTTGCCAAAAAGAAGATCGAAGAAATATACCCGACGCTCAGTTTCAACGAAACCGGGATGAGGGGCGAAATGGGAAATTTGATCTTTAACGGCACCAGGCTCAGAAAGACCTTTTACAAGGTCGGCGGCATCGTTGAGAACAACGATTACGACAAGATCGACCCGGAGATTTTCGTCATTTTTTACGATGAAAATTCGGAGATGGTCGGAATGGAATCAACCCGCGTCAGCAATCTGAAAAGAGGGGAAAAAGCCAAATTCGAAGTGTCCGAGGTCGAGACCGATCTTCACGGCAAACCCGAGAGGTTCGAAATAATAGCAATTTCGGATCGCTGAAAAACGGCCTCTCAATAAATATCGTTGATCAGCAGGTCTTCGTAGGAATCGCGTTTCCTGATCGGCTCGATCCGACCACCCTCCCCGATCAAAACCACGGCCGGCAGTTCCCGGCCGTTATAGGGAAACATCTGGGCGATGGAATAGGCCCCGCAATTAAGCAGCGCCAGAATCTCGCCGACCCCGACCGATTCGGGCAATTGCCGGTAATCCGGCAGACGCCCCTCGCCTTCGATATCGAAATAAACATCGCCCCCGTCGCATAAAGGGCCGGCCACCTTGTATCGGGCATCGTGATCCGCCCCGGCCCGTTCGGCCGAGATCAGCTGATAGTACCATTTGTAGGTTTCCATCGACAGCAGGAGGTTGAAACCGGCGTCGGTCAACAGCCAGATGTCGATTTGGGATTTGGGATCTCGGATTTCGGATCTTTCGCCATTGAGATCCGGGATTTGGGATTTGAGATCTCTGATCGGGCGTTCTTTTTTGTTGCGAACGGTCGTCAGGCAGATTCCGGCGTCGGCGATGACGCTCCGGCCGGGTTCAACCAGCAGTTCTATGTCGTCGAGGAGATGTTCGGCCTCGGCTTCGCGGGCGGCCTCTTTCATCGCCGCCCAGGCGCTTTGCAAAACCTCCGCCGGGTCGAGATCGGCGGCGAAAAAATCGCGCTGTCGGTCGGAAAAATGCCCGTGATGCGCCAGATCGCGCAAATAATTGACCGGAAAACCGCCGCCCAGATTGAGGTGTTTTAACCGGTGGCCGGTTTCATTGTGAATTTGCCAGAGATTTTCGAAAAGCGTTTTGAGCGCTTCGGCGTAAGGCTCGGATTTCGGGTTTTGCGACCCGATATGAAGATGGATTCCGCACAGGTCGAGGAATTCGTTTTCCGGTTCCCAGCGGCGGAAGGCTTCGAGCGCTTCACCGGGCATCATCCCGAATTTAGATGTCAGGAGTGCGGTTTGAAGTCCGGAAAGGGTGTCGCTTTCGATCTCCGGCACGAGGCGCAAAGAGATGTTGGCGCGTTTATTTAATTTTCGGGCGACCTTTTCCGTCAGTTCGATCTCAAAGATCGAATCGGCCTGAATGGCGTAGATCCCGGCTTCGATCGCCTCTTCGAGTTCGCGTTCGGTTTTGCTGGTTCCGTTGAAGATGATCTGTCGGGGACGAAATCCGATCTTCAGAGCCTTGTAGAGTTCGCCTCCGGAATTGACCTCCAGATCCGCGCCGCTTTGGAGGACCGTTCGCAAAACGCCCATATTGGAATTGGCCTTGGCCGCGTAACAGACCTTCAGCGGGCAGTCCAGTTTTCTTTCGGCGCGTTTGATCCTCCCGATGTTTTCCCTGATCCGCCGTTGGGAAAAAACGAAAAGCGGGGTGCCGAACTCCTCGGCCAGTTCGACCGCCGAAACCCCGTCGATGTGGAGCCCGTTATTTTTGATTTCAAGATAGTTTTCGATTTGCCAGCCGGACATATATTTAGTTTTATCAGAAAGGATAAATTCTTGCCCACCGGCGAAACCAAAAACTGTCCGGGCATTTGAATTTTTCGGAGTCTGATGATCCAATTCTCGGGCCGAACTCAGATCTCAAATTTCATATTTGAGAAAGGGTTTTGAAATTTGAGATCTGAGATCAATACAGTTTCTAAAGTTTGGGTGCATTAATTATAAATTCAAAACTGTAAATTATTAATTATTTTGGAAATAAAGCCTTTTTTATCCAGACCAATTAAAAATTAAAAATTTAGGTAGTGATCAAAAGTAATGCTGAGCAAAATCTAATTGCTCCAACGGAGCATCTGAAAATAGCCCGGCGATTGATCGCCGGGATTATGCAACCGATGATGTCGTCAAGTCCTGAAGGGACAGTCTCGAATTTGCCAAATTCACATTTATCTTTCGTCCTTTCAGGACTATGGATCTGAGAGAGAACCTGTACCCGGCGATCAATCGCCGGGCCATTACGACAAGAGTCCCTGCGGGACATTCATTTGTCAGCATTACTTTTGATCACTACCAAAATTTAGAATTTAAAATTTTCTATCAATCTCAACCTTTTTTTGCATTCCTTTGAAGGGAGAGATTAAAAATGAGATTGCTTCGCCGGGTGAAAATAAACCGGACGCCGAAACCGGGGCGGCTTTTCGCTTTCTTGCCTTTTCAGCCTTTTTTATTGTATTTTATGAATCATCCAATATAACGAAACCTGAATAAACGAAACGCTGTTATAAGCCTTTGTGATAATCAGGTAAAAGATGAGAGCGGTTTTCTTGTCCTTTCAGCCCGCAAAATTTATGGACATCAGACAACTGAAAGCTTTTGTCGCCATCTCAGAAACAAAAACGTTTACGGCCGGCGCCAAACGGCTCAACATAACTCAGGCGGCCATCTCGATGCAGATCCAACAGCTCGAAAAAGAGATCGGTCTGCCGCTTTTTACGCGGACTTCGCGGCGGGTGATCATCACCGAGGCCGGCGAACATCTGCTCCGGAGGGCGCGCAAGATCCTGAGTGAACACGACGCCGCGCTGGCCGAGATCGCCGAGATCGCCGGGGCCGAACACGGACGTCTGCGGCTCGGTTCCGCCTCGGCCATGTTCGCCACCGCCCAACTGCCGGGCATCCTCGAAAAATTAAAGGAAAAATTCCCCCAATGCGAGATCACGGTCTTTTCCGGCACCAGCCAGACTCTGGTCGATAAGATCCTTCACAACGAGATCGACATCGCCTTTGTTTCGCTCCCGGTCGAAAATACAAACATCCTGACCGAGATGCTTTTCAGCGACGAGATCGTGGCCATCGCCCACCCGTCGCATCCGCTGGCCAAAAAGAAAACGATCTCGGCCAAACGGCTCGGGGAAGAGGAACTGATCCTCGGCGAACAGGGCGGAAACACGCGGCGGATGATCGACGATTTTTTCGATTCGGCCAACGTCAAACCGAACGTGGTGATGGAACTGAGCCGCCAGGAGGCGATCAACAAGATGGTCGAAAACCGGATGGGGGTCGGGATTTCCGGAACCAAATACATCGCCGGCGAGATCGCCGATGGCAAACTGATCTCCTGGAAGATCGAGGGCGCTTCGATCAAGTGGGATCTCGGTCTGGCCCGTCTGCGCGGAGGGTATAATTCCCCGATCGTCAAGGAATTCCTGGCTCTTTGTAAGGAAAGTTTCGCCGACCGCGAAAAGATGTTAAGAGCCAAAGCCAAATAAAGTTATTTCGGATTTCGGATTTCGGATTTCGGATTGAGGGAGCGGGGTTTTCTGGTGACCAGAAAAACTCCGGCGAAGATCAGGGCCATGGCGGCGAAGATGCGCGGGTTCCATGGTTCGCCGAGGATGGTGATGGCCAGAAAAGTCCCGATCAGCGGTTGGAGATAAACGTAAACGGCGACGACCGAGGGTTCGACCCGGGCCAGCGCCCAGGTGTTCCAGTAATAGGCCAAAATGGTCGGAAAAAGAATCACTCCGGCCAGCGCGGCCCACGAATGAAGGGCGACTTCGGCCGGTTCGACCGACCGGAAAGAGATGATCCCGACCGGAACGTTGATGATCGATCCGAAGATAAAAAGCCAGGCGATCGATTTCAAGGCCCCGTACCGGCTGATCAGTTTTTTGGAAATAGCCATGTAAACCCCGTATGAGAGGCTGTTGAGGATGACCAGAATGTCGCCCTGCGTCGTTGCCGATGAAAAACTCGCCTTGCGCGGGTCGATCAGATAAATCACTCCCAATCCGGCCAGAATGATTCCGCCGATCTTTTTCCACGAAAGGCGATCGTTTCCGACCAGAGCGCTGACGATGATGGCGAAGACCGGGATCAGAACCGCCAGCAGGGAAGTGTTGGTGGCGGTCGTCAGCGACAACCCGTGAAAGAACAAAAGCTGGTTGAAGATGATCCCGAACAAGGCGAAAATCGCGAAGTAAAGATAATGGCGCCGGCTTTCGAGACTCAGATTCCCTTTCAATCTCTGCAAAAGAAAAAAAGCCAGCGCCCCCGCGCCGACCCGAAACCCGACGATGGTGAAACTGGGAAAAGCCTCCAGAGCGAATTTCCCCAAAATTGCGGCCGAACCGAACATCAACTGAACGACGACGAGAGCGATGTGCGGGGCGTAGGTTTTTTCCGGATTGGTTGAAATGTCTTCCATCGAAAGCAAAACCTGATGCTAACAAATTTCCCGAAAAATTGTCAGTTGGCTCCGGGAAAAATTTTCATTTTCCCCGACCCTGACCGTGAAGGGCCGTTCACAAAAACGGGGAAGTGTTTTATCATTCAAAAAATCGAAAAAATGGGGATGAAAACCACAGATGAAACTTGTAAAAATCTTTCGCAAAAAGATGGTCCCGGTGATCTTGTTGCCGCTTGTTTTGGTTTTGGGAGGCCTGGCACAGGATGAGACGAACGGGGCTGAGAATTGCCCCGAAAAAGATTTTGACTGCAAGATCAAGGCGTACACCGAAGCGATCGGGAAAAATCCGGCGGATTATCTTCCCTTTTACGGGCGGGGCCGGGCTTATTCGGAGTTGGAAAAATATCCCGAGGCGGACGCCGATTTCACCAGGGTGATCGAACTCAAACCCGATTTTCTGCCGGCTTACAGCTATCGCGGATTCGTCTTCGGCCAGTTGAAAAAATATTCGGAGGCGGTCGCGGATTTCACCAAGGTGATCGAATTCGACCGCAAAAACGCCTATGCCTACAGTCAAAGGGGGTTGGCCAACTATTATCTGGCCAATTACGATCTGGCCGTCTATGACTTAAATCAGGCTGCCCGATTCAATTCCAAAGATCCGGAGATTTATATCAACCGGGGAAACTCCTTTTATTATTTGGAAAAAAACAAGGAGGCGATCCGGGATTATAAAAAGGCGATCAAACTCAACCCGCGGAGCGGCGAGGCCTACGTTGATCTGGGCAACATTTACTTTTATCTGGAGAAATACGATCTGGCGCTTAAATACTATGATTTGAGCATCAGGATCGAACCCTCGGATTCTTATAATTACAGGATGCGGGGGGAGTTTTTTACCTACAAAAATGACTATCAAAAAGCGATCGCCGATCTCAACAAAGCCGTCGAACTGGACCCGGCGGAGGCCGAAAATTATCACTCCAGAGGCGAGGCCCATTATTACGCCGAAGATTACAGTGCGGCTCTTAAGGATTTCAACAAATCGATCGAATTAACGCCCCGGGAAGCCAAATATTACAATTCTCGAGGGCTGGTTTTTTACTATTTGAACCGATGCGATCAGGCCTTTGAAGAATACGGCAAGGCGATCGAACTTGATCCGAAGATCGGAGATGCTTATTCGAATCGGGGAAATTGCTATTTGGAGGAGGAAGACCGGATCAATGCGGAAAAGGATTACTCCAAGGGCATCGAGGTCGATCCGAAGAACGCCACGCTTTATCGGTTTCGGGCGGAGTACTATTTGGAAATCGAAGAGGCGGAAAAGGCTTTTCGCGATCTGACCGTGGCTTTGGGGTTGTCTCCAAAGGATCAAACGATCCATAAAACTCTGGGGGATTATTTTTTTATGGTCAACAATTACAAACAAGCGGTCAAATCTTACAGTCAGGCGATTTTTCTTGACGGGGCATATGCGGACGCGTATTGGGGCCGGAGTCTGGCTTTTCAGGCATTGGGCAAGAAGGACAAGGCGGATGCGGATCTGAAAAAATTTAATGAACTAAGCGGATGAACGGCCGGAGATGTTCGTGTTATTCGCTTTGGCTTGTTTATGGTTAATTGTCCAAAAAGGCTTTATGTGATCTGAAAAATGCGAAGATCCGAAAAAAGGGAATAACAAAAAAAAATGTTATTCCCTTTTTTTTTCGGTTCCCAACCCGTTTTACATCAACATCAAAACCGGATTTTCGAGCATTTGTTTGAAGGTCTGCAAAAACTTGGCTCCGGTCGCTCCGTCGATGACCCGATGATCGCAGCTCATCGTAACCGACATAAGGTTGCGGACGACGATCTCGCCGTCTTTGACGACGGGCGTCGGTTTGGCCGCGCCGACGGCGAAGATGGCCGCTTCGGGCGGGTTGATGATGGCCGTGAATTCCTTGATGCCGAACATTCCCAGATTCGAGATCGAGAAGGTCGCGCCCGTATATTCTTCGGGTTGGAGTTTTTTGGCGCGGGCGCGTTCGGCCAGTTCCCGGACCTCGCGCGAGATCTCGGCGATGCCTTTTTTGTTGGCCTTGCGAACGACCGGCGTGATCAGCCCCTCGTCGATGGCGACGGCCACACCGACATCGGCGTCTTCGTAAAAGCGGATCTTGTCATCGCGGTATGACGAATTGACGAACGGATGTTTGAGCGAGGCGATGGCCGCCACTTTGACGATGATGTCGTTGAGCGAGACTTTTTCCGGGGCGATCGATTCGTTGATCTGGCGGCGGAACTCCATCGCCCGGTCCATCTCGATCTCGACCGTCAGATAAAATGTCGGAACCGGTCCGATCGAAGTCGTCAGACGCTGGGCGATCGTCCGGCGCATCGGCGAGGTGTTTTCCTCCCGGTAAGCGGAAGCGCCCCCGATGTCGGCGGTTTGAGCGAAAGCGGGCGCGGCGGACGGAACTTCCGTTTTGCCTTCCAAAATGGCCTCGATGTCGCGTTTGATGATCCGTCCGTTGGGGCCGGAACCCGAAACACTTCTCAAATCGATTCCGTTTTCCGTCGCCATCCGGGCGGCGATCGGCGATACCAAAAGCCGTCCGTTCGAAGTGGCCGAACGGGCCGGTGCCGTTTCCCGAACTGCGGCGGGCGTTTCCGCCGGTTTTTCCTGAGCAGTTTCGGCCTCTTTTTCTTTGGCCGCGCCGGCACCGTTTGAAGAACCCTCGCTTTCGATCTCTTTCAAAAGCGCGGAGAAATCCTCGCCTTTTTCGCCGATGATGCCGATGGTCTGACCCAGTTTGGCGTTTTCGCCGGCCGGGACAATGATCTTCAAAAGCGTTCCCGCTTCGAGCGAGGTCATCTCCATCGTCGCCTTGTCGGTATCGACCTCGGCGATCGTCTCATTGGCCTCGATCGCATCGCCTTCCTCTTTGACCCAGCTTGAAATCTGACCTTCCTCCATCGTCGGAGAAAGCTTGGGCATTAAAATTTTATTTGCCATATTTTTTTAAGTGATGGGTGATGGGTGATGGGTGATGGGTGAAAAGAAAAATTTCATATTTCAGAAAAAATCTCATCACCCATCACCCATCACCCACCACCTCTTTACAAATAACAAACCTCTTTGACCGCCTCGACGATCTTCGGAACGCTCGGCAGGGCCAAGTCTTCCAGATTCTTCGCATAAGGCATCGGGGCTTCGGCGGTTGAAATTCTTTTGACCGGGGCGTCCAGATAATCGAAGGCGTGTTCCATAACCTGATGCGAGATCTCGGCGCCGACCGAGGCGAACGAGTGCGATTCCTCGGCGATCACCAGACGGTTGGTCTTTTTGACCGATCGGACGATCGTGTCGATATCGAGCGGTTTGATCGTTCGCGGGTCGATCACCTCGCAGGAGACGTCGAATTCCTTTTGGATCTGTTCGGCCGCCTGATAGGCCAGAGGAACGGTCATCGAGCGGGCGACGATCGTGCAGTCGGATCCCTCGCGCTTGATGTCGGCCACTCCGAGCGGGATGGTGAAATCGTCATCCTCGGGCACCTCGCCCTTAAGACCGTACATCCTTTCCTGTTCGAGGAAGATGACCGGATTGTCATCGCGGATCGAGGATTTCAAAAGCCCTTTGGCGTCGGCCGCCGTCGAAGGCATCACCACTTTGAGGCCGGGAAAATTGGCGTAAAAGGCTTCGAGCGCCTGAGAGTGCTGTGATGAAACCTGATAGGCCGAACCGTTCGGGCCGCGAAAAACGATCGGAACGTTGAACTGACCGCCCGACATGTAGAGCATTTTGGCGGCGTTGTTGATGATCTGATCGGACGCCAGAATGGAAAAGTTAAAGGTCATGAACTCGATCACGGGCCGCAGACCGGCCATCGCCGCGCCGACCCCGAGGCCGGCGAAACCGAGTTCGGTGATCGGAGTGTCGACCACCCGTTTGTCGCCGAACTCCTTCCAAAGCCCGCGCGTCACCTTGTAAGCGCCGTCATATTCGGCGACCTCCTCGCCCATGATAAAGACGTTCTCGTCTCTTAAAATCTCTTCGCGTAAGGCTTGGTTAAGCGCATCGCGGATCGTCATTTCTGCCATAATTTCGGTGGTCGGTGGTCGGTGGTCAGTGGTCAGATTTTTGTTTTCAGTGACCTGGTCAGACCGTTGATCAACCGACCTGTTTCTGCTGTTTTTTCTAAAATCGAATCTGATTCTTCCAGTTTCAGATATTTTAAATTGGCGGCGATCAGAATTTGGGTTTCCACTTCCATCAACGAGCCGTAGGCGATTGATAAATAATGGAGAAACTCTCTGGTCGAATCGCGTCCCTGTCCTTCGGCTATATTGGAAGGAATAGAAACGGCTGCCCGCCTGATTTGACCCGTCAGGCCATAAATCTCTTCTTTCGGAAATCGTTTTGTCAAATCATAAATCTGTGCTACTAAATGCATGGCTTTCTGCCAGGCAATCAACTGCCGGTAACTCTGCAATCCCATGATCATCCCCTTTTCAAGTTGTGAGTAATAAAAAAACTTCTGACCACTGACCACCGACCACCGACCACTGCTCAAACATACACGTCCGTCAGCAATTCCGATTCGTCCGGCAGAGGGCTGTTTTCGGCGAAATCGACGGCTTTTTGCGTGGCCTCTCGGGCTTTTTTTTCGATCTCCTCGAAATCCCTGTCGGTGAAAACTTTGGCCTGTTTCAATGAATCCTGAAACAGGGCGATCGGGTCGCGCTCCTGATACCGTTTGATCTCGTCGGTCGAACGGTATTTGCCGGGATCGGACATCGAATGCCCCATGTAACGGTAGGCGCGGACTTCAAGAAGGGTCGGCAAAGACTCTTCGCGAGCCCGTTTGATGGCCCGTTCGGCCGCCTCGCGGACGGCGATCACGTCCATTCCGTCAACGAACTCCCCGGCCATTCCGTAGCCTTCGGCCTTTTTGGCGATGCTCGAAATGCTCATCGCCCTCTCCTGCGAAGTGCCCATTCCGTAGCGATTGTTCTCGCAAATATAGATGACCGGAAGTTTCCACAACTGGGCCATGTTGAGCGATTCGTGAAAGATCCCCTGATTGACGGCCGCCTCGCCGAAAAAGCAGAGCGTGACGTTGTCGGTTCCCTTGTATTTCTGGGCGTAGGCCATTCCGGTTCCGACGCCGATCTGACCCCCGACGATGCCGTGGCCGCCGAAATATCCGTGTTCTTTCGAGAACATATGCATCGAACCGCCCTTGCCTTTGACGACCCCGCCGGCCTTGCCGTAAAGTTCGGCCATCACCGCTTCGGGCTTCATCCCGGCGACCATCGCCTGAACGTGGTCGCGGTAGGAACTGACGACGTAATCGCCCTCTTTGAGCGCCATCATCGCCCCGATGGCGATGGCCTCCTGTCCGATGTAAAGATGGCAGAATCCGCCGATCTTGCCGATCCGGTAAACCTCGGCGCATTTTTGTTCGAAGATCCGACCGAGAACCATCTCGTAAAGCATCTCGCGAAGGACTTCCTTGTCGAGCTTTTTGATGGCGGCCAGTTGGGATTTGTGGCGTTTGTCGTATTCGGCCTTGGCTTCTTTGAGATCGACTATCTCGGTCAGGCCCTTCTCGGCCGCTTTTTCGGCTTTGGTCGTGTGTTTGACCGAACCGTTTTTGGAGTTCGTGCCGGTTTCGGTCTCTTTTTGGGTTGTCGTCTTTGGCAAAACTAAAAATCCTCCGCAACCTTTCTTTTGGAATAAAAAAAGGCGCTTTTAACTTAATTACTATCAGAATGAAAACTTCAGTCTTAAATTATAAGCGAGAGAAAGCAAATTGTGCAAAAACAATTTATTTATCGGTTCATCCGATTGTCAAAATTATTCGAATTAATGATAAAATCGGCCTTTGACCGGTATTTCATTACTAAAAAAAGCGGATTTTACCAACGGTTTAATTCCGGGAATTGCCAATTATCAGAAACCACTTTTTCGGTCCAATATGTTTTCAGCAAATAAAAAAATTTTACTCGTCATTTTCGGTCTTTTGTTTTTGATCCTGCCGGGCGGCGTTCTGGCGCAGAACCCGGTTTCATGGTCGCTCGAATCGGAGACGGGCGGAAAGAACCTGAAGCCTGGCAAGAAACACGAGTTGCGCGTTAAAGCGACGATCGAAGATAAATGGCACCTTTACGATCTGACCCAGCCCGGAACGGGACCTTTTCCCACCAAGATCTCGATTCCCCCGGACATCCCGGCGGAACTCGACGGCGAACCCACTTCGACGGGGGCGATCACCAAATTCGATCCCAATTTCAAGATCGACACCAGATTTTTCGAAAAAAGCGCTCTTTTTTCGGTTCCGGTCAAAACCACTTCCGATGTAAAAGGCGATGATCTGGCCGTCAACGTCCGATTTCAGGTTTGCGACGATACGGTTTGTCTGCCGCCGAAAACCGTCAAAGTCACCTTCGGCGGTTTCGAGGAGGTCAAGCGAAGTAACGTTTCGGTTCCGGTTTCAAACGACGGCCAGAATCAGATCCCGGCCGCAACCGGGGAGAATCTGATCTCGACCAATCAGCCAAACCCGGCGGAAAACCAGAGTTTCTGGTCGTTTATCTGGCTGGCCTTCGGACTCGGAGCGCTTTCGCTGCTGACGCCGTGCGTGTTTCCGATGATTCCGATCACGGTTTCTTACTTTACCAATCACTCGTCGGGCAGTCGGCGGGCGGCGGTCAAACTGGCGACCATTTATTCGCTCGGGATCATCGCCACTTTTACCATCCTCGGGATGCTGTTGGCGATCTTCGTCGGGGCGGCCGGGATAAATCTTTTCGCCGCCAACCCGTGGGTCAATCTGCTGATCACGGGAATTTTTCTCTTTTTCGCCTTCAACCTGTTCGGCGCTTACGAGATCGCCGTTCCGAGCGGTATTTTGTCCCGGCTCGACGGTCTGACCCGGAGCAAGGAGGGCGAGGGAAGCGGCATCATCGGGGCGCTTTTGATGGGACTGACGTTCACTCTGACCAGCTTTACCTGCACATCGCCTTTTGTCGGGACGATCCTGGTGACGGCCGCCGGCGGAGAATGGAAGATGCCGCTGGTCGGAATGCTGGCTTTTTCGACCGTCTTCGCCCTCCCGTTCTTCGTTCTGGCGCTGGCTCCGCAACTGGTTTCGCAACTTCCGCGCTCCGGCGGCTGGATGAATTCGATCAAAGTGGCGATGGGCTTTCTGGAAGTGGCGGCCGCGATGAAATTCATCTCGAACGTCGATCTGATCTGGAAGTGGGGAATTTTTACGCGCCCCGTGGTGCTGTCAATCTGGATCGCCGTCGGGGTCATACTGGCCATTTATCTGCTCGGCAAATTCCAACTGCCGCACGACTCGAAACCGGAGCGGATCGGGGCTTTTCGGGTGATGGCGGCGGTGCTTTCGCTGGCGATCAGCTTTTATCTTTTGACCGGATTGTTCGGGGCCAAACTGGGCGAACTTGAATCGTTCCTGCCGCCCGACCTCGAAGGCGGTTCGGCCCGGGTTTTCGGGGCCGGAAAGGCGGATCAGCTGACCTGGGTGGAGAACGATCTGGAAAAGGCCCTGGAACGGGCGCGGGCGGAAAACAAACGGGTTTTCATCGATTTCACCGGTTACACCTGCACCAACTGCCGCTGGATGGAGGCCAACGTCTTTCCCAAAAAAGAGGTCGAGGCGGAGATGGGCAAATTCGTTCTCGCCCGCCTTTACACCGACGGCGAGGGCGACGTTTATTATCGGCAACAGCAGTATCAGGAAAACACCTTCAAAACCGTCGCCCTGCCTTTTTACGCCGTTCTCGAAGCGGACGGCAAGCCGGTTGCGACTTTTCCCGGTCTGACCCGCAACGTCGGGGAATTTGTTGACTTTTTAAAGAAAGCGCAGAATAATTAGCCCAAGTTGCCGTTTATTTTTTTTCGCCCACGAATGAACGCAAATTCACACAAATTTTTAAGAATTAACATTCGCGCTAATTGGTGTTATTCGTGGGCAAATCTCTTTCTTATTTCCATAACCGGCGCTTCAGGTTAAAAAAAATTGAAAACGGACAATGCGAAACGGAAGAGGCGGGATTTTGTAATCCGATTTTCTCAATTAGTTTTTGTGTTTTTTTCCGGGTAGAAATAACAAAAGCCCGGCCTTTCAGGGACGGTTAATCAAATGAGAAAAACATTCTGGAGTTTTCTTCTGGCGTCGGCGTTTCTTTTTTTCTTGGTTTCAACCGGCAGATCGCAACTGAACGTCAAGGCCATCGATGTGGCGGGCGACAGCATTTCCAAAGGTTTTAACGCCCGTTCGACCTTTCCCTGTTCGAACGGCGACAAGGAGCAGTACAACTGGATCACCAGCGACACGCACGGAACCGACAGTTGCGGGGCCGGAGCGGAAGGGGTTTACAGCCTGCTGGAAAGACTGGAATGCCAGTTCGGCGGAAGCATCGCCGCTCCGAATCCCAACTCGGCCATGTCGGGGGCGCAATTGCTGACCGATTTTCTCAATCAGACCAATTCCATAAAAACCTATCTGAGCGGCCAGAGTTCGCCCCGTCTGGCGGCCGTTTTCCTCGGCCACAACGACGCCTGTACCAACACCATCACCAAAACCAACGCTTCGTGTTCGAGCAACGATCTCGACCCGAACAACTACTGCCGGACCAAAAACGATTCTTTCGAACGCGAACTGCGCAAAGGGCTGGACGTTCTGATGACCATCCCCGACACACGGGTCGGCGTCGTGGCTCCGGTGCGCGTCTCACAGCTTTGTAATTTCGGGAGCAAGGCCAATTGTCAGTTTGGAGGAACTTGTCAATTTTTGTGGGGACTGGCCAACATCTGCGGTTCGCTGACCAATGATTGTTCGGCGATCAGGATCACCGACGCTTACAACACTTTGAAAGGCTACCGCCAGATCCTCAAAGACGTAACCGAGGAATACGCCGCCATCCCAATCGGCGGCAACTCGCCGGTCGTCATCATCGGGGGGCAGATGGTCGGCGGCGCGACCAAGGCTTCGGGCGTCGATTTCGTTTACAGCGATGCGCCCTGGTTTTACCGCTTCAGCTCCGAACAGCTTTCCTGTTGCGATTGTTTTCACCCGTCGGCCTTCGGGCAGGACACGCTCGGCCGTTTGATGAAAGACGGACTGACCTGTTCGCGGATCAACCCCTGTTGCCGCGACACCGGCAACGCGCTGGTCGACGGCAAATGCACCCGTCCCGAGCTTAAAAGGGTTCATTACCGGGGGCTGTTTTAATCACTTATGCCTTTTTGACAACTCTCGCCGCCGGTCGCCACAAATTTCCCGGCCTTTTCAGTCATTTCGACTGCTGAGGCTTTTTCTTTCATAACCCCCTTTTTTCAGTTGATCCTCTTTGGCCCATTGATCAGTAAATTCCTTTTCCAAGAGTCAAACAAAATAAAATGTATGAAATGAAAATGGAAAAGTAGAAGATCCAATCGGTTTCCACGGTTATCCGTTTGTCGCTATCTTTTACTCCAACAAAAAGTATGGGCAATGAAGCGAGCATCTCTAATAAGCCTTCTTTCGAAGCAGATATTCTATCAGGTGAATAAAATAATCCCGCCGTTGTTGCCGCTATCGTTCCGAATAAATAAGCATAACAGGTGGTTTGTTTCAGTGTGATTTTCGAAAATCCGGACTTCAAGTCTGAAAAGCGGCCGGCGACAAATTTGAAAGAGATCAAATAAGCGATTGTTCCCGATACTATTAAAAGAAGTTTGGCCGATGCTCCGATATTTAGTTGCGAAACCGTGTATGTCCAATCTCCCGTTTTGCTAAAACCCGACTGTAAAATAGTTCCTGAAAACCAGAAAAAATTATATGCCATCATAGTGGTCAGCCAGAGCGAGGGAAGAAAAGATCTGTTCGGTCTGAATTTAAGGATCGTAAAAATCAGCAATCCGAAAAACAAATTTGAAAGCGGTCCGGCAAGATCGGTCAAAATCCCGCCCGGACTGCTTTTAAAGAATACTGAGGTCAAAAGATCGATATGATGGCCGGAAATCAAAGCTGCGCCGCCGTGTCCGATCACTTCATGCGATATGTCGGCACACATATAGGCAGAAATCCCGATCAAGGCCGACGTAATTACTTCATTTCCCTTTTCATTCATTTCCCTATAATCAAAGGATATTTGGTCAAATGTTTACGCAAAACCCGCGTAGTTCTTCTGACCAGATTTATTGATGATCCCTCGCACCTTCCGGCAAATTCCCGTGATAAATCTCGCCGTCCGTTGCCGCAAATCCCTTCGCCCTTTTCGCCATTGCTCCGGCAAATGCTGATCACGGACGTTTGTAAAATTTTACCACCATTGCTTCATCCATTCATCCGAAACTTTTTTTGCCTTTTCGTAATTATCGGGGACGATAATTAACCGATTTGAATGGTCGCTGTATTGCGTCAAAATGTTTATCTCGGACTCGGCCAATTTTTGGCAAAACATCCCCAGTTGACCGGGCACGTCTTGTCGCAGTTTTTGGATGATGACATCGTTTATTTTTACAACTTTGATCCCGACTTCCGCCAAAACCTCCTTTGCCCGTTCGGCTTCTTCGACCAAAAAATGAGCGATTGAATGCGTGCCGTTTGCAAAAACTCCTCCGCCTTCGAGACTGATCTTGTTTTCGCCCAAAGTTTCGCCCAAAAGGGCCAGCGCGCCGATTTTGTTTTCCAGAATTATCTCTAAATCTTTCATGTTTTTATTGATGGATCTCCCGGCTGTCATTCGGTGCTTGTTCGCGGTCAAACATTCCATAGTCTCTGATTACCTGGGAAACTCTTAAATGATAATCCTCGAAAACATAGCTCCTGCCTTTGGCCTGCGCCTGTCGATGCCTCTCCAGATTGCGCCACTTTTTTATAGCTTCTTCGTTTTCCCAAAATGACAATGACAAAATCTTTTCGGGGTGGTAGATGCTTTGAAATCTTTCAATCGAAATGAATCCTTTGATTTTTTCCAATTCCGGTTTTAGGCGGGCGGCGATGTCTAAATATTCCTGTTTGCGCCCTTCGGCGGGAATTACTTCAAATATTACGGCAAGGGCGTGTTTATTTGTTTTCCCGAGAGTTCTCTCGGCTTGAAGAAAACGAGAAACCTCGTCGTAAAGTTGATGGCGGCTTTTTTCCAGGTGCATGACGTGGGTTCCGCGTTCAATCACGACGTATTTTTTCAGTGGGGCATTTTCCAAATTGGTGAACAGGATTTGAGCATCATCATAACTCGGATATTTGTCCCACTCGCCCCTGACGATCAGGACCGGAACTTTTATTTCAGCCGGATCATAGTACGGTTTATTATGTTCCAGATCTTCGATATCCTGCGAGGGACCGGCCGGAAAACGCACATATTCCGAATGGAATTTTTCGCTCAAAGGATCCGATCTAAGCCAAATGTCGCCCCACGTTTCAAGAACTTCATTTTCTAAACGGCAGTCTTTTCCTTTCGGAGTCAGTCTTTTCATAGCTTCGATTCTTTGACTGGGAGTCATAGTTTCAAAACTATCGGAAAGGATTTCGCCCTCGGCATTCGAGTTTCGTGCCGTAATTGCGGCGAACATCACAAGTTTGGCAACCTTGTCGGGATGTTTTGAAGCGTACAATGCCGCCACCGATCCGCCCCACGAATGACCGATCAAATAAACTTTGTTCTTTTTGGTCTTTTCAATAATAAGATTTACCGCCTTATCGACGTCCTGATAAACTTCCGACGCCCTGCCAAGAGGTCGCCCGCCCATTGAATTTGTTAGCATTTCGGGATAGCGATCAGAGTTTCCGTAACCTAAAAAATCAAGCGCGAAAACGTCAAAACCTTTGTGCGAAAGATCATCCATCCACGATTCGCCGCTCATTTTAAAGCCGAAAGAAAGGGCTGACGGAAACGACGAACCGTGAAGAAAAAGAATCGGGTAGTCATTTGACGATCCGCCCGACGGAAGATGTGACAATGCAATATTCAGTTTAGGGAGATGACTTTCGGTGTTGATAATTTCAAAAGTATTCATGGTTGTCGTCAATTTCGGATCTGTTTCTCCTTTGGCGTTTTCCTGCAGATAAAATATGTTTACGGCGATTAGGACGGCAATCGAAACCGCCGCCATTTTTTTCATTAAAGCTTTCAAATTTATCGATCTCTGACAAACTGCGAGAATCGTTTTTGACTTTTTCATTTGGCGAAGATAGCATGTTGATTTCAGACACGCTTCATCTGACAATGAACCATGGATGTAGAAGAAGATTTCGTCACAATTTCGGGTTTGCTTTGCGAACCGACACGGGCCAGAATGCTTTGGAATCTGCTGGACGGGCGAGCTTATACGGCGACGGAATTGGCGGTTTCCGCCGATGTTTCGGCAACCTCGGCAAGCAATCATCTGGCTAAACTGCTCGATGCCGATGTCGTCAAGGTCGAAATGCAGGGGCGACACAGATATTACACGTTCGCCAATCCCGAAGTGGCATATGTCATTGAATCATTGGCAAATTTGGCGGATAAAGGGGCGTTTGGCAAAATCAGGCGGGAAAAAGCCGTGACCGGCGTGAAATATTGTCGGACTTGCTACGACCATTTAGCGGGATTTGTGGGTGTAAAACTCATCGAAGCATTGGAGGAAAAAGGTTTTGTCAGCAAAACCGGGACGGCTTACGATGTTACCGAAAACGGTTGGGACTGGTTTGCTCAATTCGAGATTTTTCAAGCCGATTTTACCAACAACCGTCGTCCTTTAACCCGCCAATGCCTCGATTGGAGCGAACGCCGTCCGCACCTCGCGGGAAAACTCGGAGCGGTATTTTTAGAAAAGATCCTGCAAAGAAAATGGTTTAATAAAATCCAATTTTCCAGAGAACTGGAAGTTACCGCAAAAGGTCGAAAGGAACTTTTTGACCTTTTAGAGATTAAATTGCAGTAAATCGGCCGTCAGCCGGATTCAGTGATGCTCTTTGGCAAATTCGCTGACATCCCGAGTGATGTTTTTTGGGGCAGGAATGCGGTTCGCACATCGAGCAAAAGCGGTCGGGCTGTGCGCATTCGGCGGGCAATTGAAGCAAACATATTTTATTTATCAAGCGGAAAATATCTTTCTTCGATGACTCCGAAATGATGAAGCTGATGTCCGATGATGGTATATCCCATAGCAAAAACGGACATTTCGTATTTATAGAAATTGCAGTTTGTCTCGAAAATTTGTTGGTTGAAAGTGTCGAACATCGCTTTTGTCGCAATTCGAACCGCACGAAGTTCGGCAATTAACAGTTCTATCGGAAGTTCATCGGCATTTGAATTTTCCCCCATCTTTTCCTGATCGAGTCCTCTCGGCACGGTTCCTTCACGGCGCGCAAAAAGAACCGTTCGGTAGCACCAGATGCGTTCCCAATCGGTCAAATGCTGGATTATTCTATGGACCGACCATTTGCCGTCGGCATAAACTTTCAAGCCGATCCGCTTTAGCTTTCCGATGTCCAAACCGTCGATTTGTTTGAGACTTTTATCAAATGCTTCGGAAAGTTCGATGTCGTCAACCAAATTGATGTAGTAATCAAAATATTCGGGTATTTCTTTAATGTCCGATCTTTTCATAACTATTTGCCTGATCTCAGTTTGTAAAACCGAGAAGGCAATGAGTCTCTTTCACTCGTTCCGGCAAATTTCGGCGGTAAAACTCGCTACTTTATGTTGGTAAACTCCTTTCTTCTTTTCCGCCATTGTCCCTGCAAATGTTTTTTCTTTACGATCTTCAGTTTTTCATTTTCCAAGCAATTTCAAAGTGCGAAACTTTATCATCAAATTCAATCATCATTTTTTGAACCACTGTTGGGACAACTGCCAAATCCATTTGTTCACCGGCAAATTGTCTGATTGATTCAATCGAACTCCAAACCGTAACAACCAAAAACTCGACGCCTTTATCAACCCGTTTTTTCAGGATCTTTGCGTCAATAAAACCATCCATCTCACTTATTTTGGGGAATGTCTCGGTAAGAAGATGTTTTATATAATTGTCGGATTCTTCGACCTTTGCAATTCCTTTCCAGTGTCTTTCTATCATATTTTCCGCCAAAGCTTATCCTAAGTCCAATTCCCATGTTTCGCCCGTCAAATCCTGTCCGAAACTACGGTGAGTTTCACTTTTGACAAGTTTGTACCCCTCTTTTTCGTAAATATTTCGGGCGGCTATCAAAACATTGTTCGTCCACAAAGTAATTTTCTTGTAACCGACGGTTTTGGCAAAACGCGTGCATTCCTGAACCAGACGTTTGCCGATTCCGAGCCCTCTTGCCTTCGGATCAACAATTAACAACCGCAATTTGGCAATTTCATCGTCCTTTTTTACAAGAAAAACGGCACCGATATTTTCCCCGTCCTTTTCGGCAATCCAACATCGTTCCTTCTTTCCATCGAAATTTTTGATAAATTCAGCAACGATTTCAGCGACCAGACACTCATATTCTTCGTCCCAATGGTACTCCTCGGCGTAAATCTCACCGTTCTTTTGCACGACCCAACCGAAATCACCGGGATTCGGGTTTCGCAGAACGAATGATTTATCGAATTCCTTTTCAGGCGACAAAAGCGTTTTGATTTGTCCCATCGCCCTGGCTAAACGGCGGCTTTTTTCTTCGCCTAAATCGTTCAAGAGAGTTCCGATTTGGTTGTGTGAAAGATTGTTTAGTTTCTTAAATTCTTTGTGCCCCAATTCGGTTAAACTCAAGATTGATTGCCGGGCATCCGTTTTGCTTTTCTTTTTTTGAATCAGATTTTTCTTTTCAAACCGACGCAAAATATGGCTGAGCTGACCGGCATCAAGATTCAATTCGCCTGAAAGTTCGGCGGCCGCGCAAGCGCCTCGACTCGCCAGTTCATACATTACGCGCGCTTCGGTAAGTGAAAAAGGACTTTCCAGAAGATGTTCATTTAATAAACCGATTTGTTTTGTGTAAAAGCGATTAAACTCACGGACTGATTCAATAAGTTCTTGCATGATATTTGACATATTCAACTATTTTATTGAATCTGTCAATGTGTTTTAAGATCCTTTCTTCCCCGATATTTTGCAGTCTCGCAAATTCAGTGACTATTCTGGATGACTTTCCTTGAGCAGAAACGCGACTTCGCCAGCGTTTTCTCAGCTATAAAAACAACTAAATCGCCTACTTGGAATCCGAATGCAGTTAATTTTTGACAAACGCTTTATCCCGTCATTTTTTTCATTTCCAGAAAGAGTTTCAGAGTATCGACATATTGCTGAAATTTCGCCGGTTTATTCTCATTAAAAGTCCAAACATGTGCCAACTGAGCTTGAAATGAGTCTGTGCCGCCATTCAATTTTCCGTTGTAATAACCCAATACGATCACTTTTTCCCCAACATCGAATATCTCATCTATTTGGATTGACAGATTCTCAAACCCCGCGTTGATTCTTGCAAAAACAATGTCTCTGATCGCATCTGAGCCGAGATAAGGACTTTGATCGGAAAGCGGTGAATTATCTGCCGCAATCCATTCAAAATCTTTACTAAAAATTTCAAGTACTGCCGCAAAGTTCTTTTCGCCGAATTCAATGTAAATTTGTTCAATGGTTTGTCTATTTTCTTTTGACATTTTTCCTCACTGATAGTTGATTTTTTTTCGAAATTTTCCGGGATTCAACTATCAACTGTAAGGCGAGGACAAATTTCAAACTATCAAATTCTTGCCAATTTTGAACCTTTTGTATCGTTGTTTTTCTCGGATTTCTGAAGGCGTTGCTCCGAACTTGTTCCGAAACGCGGAGGTGAAATGGCTGTGACTGGAAAAACCGAGTTCGAGAGCCATAGACGTTATGTCATCCTCGCCGGAAGAAAGCCGCTCAAACGCTTCCCGAAGTCTTAATTGTTTGAGATATTGATACGGAGTAATTCCTGTTTGCGATTGAAAAATCCTGACAAAATTATACGGCGACGAATTAACAAACCGAGTCACTTTTTCCAAGGTAATATTTTCCGATAAATTCTTGGCAAAATAATGCTTCGCTGATTCAGTCATCTCTTTGTGTAATGATGCGGTTTCGGTTTTTCTGACGTTTGAAGCTTTATTATGTTGTTCAAACGATTGCTTTAGAATGTTTGTGATGATCTCAAAAGCTAAAATTTCTGTCTCAAATGGTTGAGACGGGAAAGTTCCATCTTCGATTTGTCGGATAAGAGCAACGTTTCGGCTGAAATTAATCGAATCGAGCGTTGCCGTTACAAAAGGAAAATGCGGTTGAGGAGTTTCCGCATAAGCAGGATTAAATTTATTGATGATTTCCCGCAAAACCTCTTCGGAAAGGCTAAAAACCGTTCCGCAATCTCCACAATCCGCAGGATGATCAATTCGGTATGTGCTGTCTTTGGCAAAGAACACAGCCTGATTTACGTTCGCATTAAAACTCTTTCTCCCAAAACATTTGTCAAATGTTCCGCCCCTTAGCAAAACAATGTAATTTTCAGGACATACCTCTTCATTCTTTGACACTTCGCACCGAGAATTACAAAAGTAGTTTGTGATGTTGACCAAACCGCTTTTGTAAAGGGTTCGAAATTTTAGTTTTTCGGTTGATTCAGGAAGCATATCTTTTCTTGTTGCCATGATATATTTCACCTCCACTATTCACAAATTCTTTCGCCATGCTACCGCAATTCCGCAAAAAATAAAAAAAAATGCAAAGTGTAAATGACCGATTTTCTATGATTTTGCCGCCATCACCTCCATCTCAAGCTTCCATTTGGTTTCAAGCAATTGACAGCAGATTACCGTCAAAGCGGGGCGATGATTGCCCATAAATTTCATTCGCAGTTGGACATTGGCTTCATTAAAAGACGGATCGGAAAGATATGTTCTGATTGAGATAACGTCTTCGTAATCCATTCCCGCCGACCGCAAAATCGTGCCGAAATGCTGCCAGATGATTTCGCCTTGTTCTTCAAAAGATTCGGGCATCGTCACGCCATCCGTCAGATAACCGTTGAGTCCGCTGATTATCAAGAGCCTTGAATTTTCAGTAACTTCGATTGCGTGACTGTAAGCTCGATAAGGTGGAAAAACGCCTTCGGGATTGTGTTTGAAAATTGCCATGTTGTTCTCAGTATTAGTATTGATTAAAGTTTGTCAGGTGCATTCATCAATGAGGCTCCTTTGCCACATCAGGCAAAATTACTGTGATAAATCTCGCTTCACTTTGCGACAAACTCTTTCTTCTTTTCTGCCATTCTGGGTGCCAGAGTCTTTGCTTATGAAACGCCTTGTTTGGCGGCGAATTCGCAGACAACTTTCGTGATTTTCATTGAGCAAAATTAATCATGCATACCTTGCCAATGATTTGTCTAAAACCTCTTTAGCTTTTGTTTCAATGCTTTGTGTTTCGTGCCAAGCGTGAAGCGTGTCAAATTCAATCGGTTTCATACGTTCTTTGATGCGGGCAATTTCACCTATCGGCAGAGGAATTTTGTTTGGATAACTGTGCATTGCCGCCAGATGTTTTTTGCTCGGCGAGATGACTAAAGTATCGCCGCAGAGAATTGTTTTACTCGAAGCCAATTCCAAAATGCTGCTTCCCGCAAAATGTCCGCCGATGTTGTGGATTTTCATACCGCTCCACAATTCTTTCTCTAAGCCGTTCCACAAATTTACCCGTTCGGTTTTATTAACAATCCATTTCTCATCCGCCTCGTGAATATAAATCAGGCAATCAAATTTTTCCGCCCAATCGCTCATATTGCTGTAAAAATGCGGGTGAGAAAAAGCGATCGCTTTGAGACCGCCTTTCGATTTGATCAAACTGACCGCGCTTTCATCGAACAACGGAATAAGGTCCCACAAAATATTCCCTTCGGGAGCGAGAACGAGCAAGGCACGTTGCCCGATCGCAAATGCGGGCGAGAGTTTCAGTTCGTAAAGATTTTCGTTTAGCTTGCGAATTTCGACGCGATGATTTTTTACCAACTCCGCCGAACTCGTCCAAGTCTGAAGGCCGTCGGGAACATATTGACGGTCATCTTCGCAAATCGGACAAACTTCCGGAAGCGGTTTTTCGGCAGGAAATTTCGTCCCGCAAGCACAGCAAATTATTTTTTGATTCATACTTTTCAACTTCGCGGTTCGATAATTTCTACTTCTTCCGGCACTTTCAGAAACAAAACACAGCCGTTTTTCGTGCTGACGCGATGTTTGTTGTTGACTGCGGTAAAAAGATAATCGCCTTCCTGCAGTTCGTCTTTCCCGAGTTTGACATCGCCCTCCAAAACATAGATTTCCTCGCCGCCCGGATGATTGTGCAAAGGATATGTTGCACCAGCTTCAAATTTTAAGAGAATTGTCGGCGAGCGTTGTGTCTCTTCGTCAAACAACAAAGATTTGATAAAAACTCCGCTGACCATATCCTCGTCCAAAGGCTTCCATTCCGTTTCATTGTTTTTTACAAGCTGATTTCCGTTCATTTTTTCTAGCTCCTGTTGATTTTTTCGTCAATACTCCAACGGTATTGCGTCGCGGTTGACAAAAGAAACGCGGCGCCACTAAAGACAAAGACCGAATAATCCAAAGGCTCTTTGATGCCGAATGAATATGTCATCGCTAAAGCGAATATCAACGTCAAAACACTGCTTGCGATGGCGGCAAATCGTGTCATTAAACCAATTAGCAGTAAACCGCCGAAACCCGTTTCCAAAATTGTTGCAGTAATTGCGAGAAAAGGAATTAGGCTTATCGGGGCAAATGAATTTACTTCACCTGTGTATTTCAAGAATTTCTCCCAACCAGACGAATGTTGTCCCCAAAGGCTCAACCGGCTAGCAACGCTGGATAAGAAACCTGCTGCAAGTGTCAATCTTAGTAACAAAGTCGCTACGTCTTTTTGTGTCGTCATAATCTCTTTTCAACCTGATTATGATTTTGACACGTCTGTGGTTCGTCAGGAATAGAGGATTTTAGAAAAAGAATGTAATTTTCAGATGCCGAAATGTTCTTTGTAGGATTTCGGCGACAACTTGGTTTGCTTTTTGAAAAAGTTGGAGAAATAGAATGGGTCGTCAAAGCCGAGTTGATAGGCAACTTCTTTGACCGACAGGTTTTCGTATTTCAAAAGCCGTTTTGCTTCCGAAGCTACAAGCCCGTAAATAACACTTTGTGCGGTCCTGCCCGTATGCAATTTTGAAAGCTCATTAAGTTTCGATTCGGTCGTTTGGAGCAGAGAAGCGATCTCACGCGCCGACATTTTCTTATCAAAATTCGCCATTATTGCTTCGAGAAATTTCAAAAACAAAGCGTCAGGCTTATAAATTTCGCCGCCTTGCTTCAATTTTTCCCGATTGATTTCAACCAAGATCAGTTCGATTCGGCTATGTAGTGAGATTAAATATTGATACGGTTGTTGTTCTAACTCTTTACCGATTTGTTTCAGTTCCGCAGCGACAACTTTATTTTCACCCAACGAAACAACTTCGTTCATCGCAAAATGACAAAATAGGCTGTTGTGAAAAATCAGTTCGATGTCGTTATCGCTCTTGCAGAAAAAATCGTAAGTAAATTCGAGGACAAATCCTTTAGCGTTTTTATTTTCACGCAAATAATGAATTTGCCCCGAAGTAATCGTAACGACTGAATTCTCCGTGAGCCGAAAAACACCGTCATCAACCGCCAACACGGCTTCGCCCGACCCACACCAAATCAAAACATATTTCCGAATGCGTCGCGGCGTTTTTAATTCAACCGCTTTATCTAATGGTTTAATCCCAATCATTGAATTTTATAGCTCTTTCGCACCTTCGGGCAGATTGTCTTGATAAGTTTCTAAACATCAACCCGAAAACCCAGATCTATATCACAAGCAGCTTGTCCGCCTTTTATTCCCCAATTTTCCAGCGGAATTTCTCTAATTACAATCTTTACGTGATTTGTGGGTATGCCGAACGGCTCAAGTTTATCTACAATATTGCGATATAAATTTCTTTTAGCGTCAATAGTTCGACCCTGAAATGCGTCTATACTAATCAAAACTACATAGTCAGGATTAGTCAAAGTTGACGAAACAGCAAATCTGCTAGGTTCGTGAACAATCAATCGGATGTTTTTATCGGTTGCTGGAATCTTAAATGCTGTTTGCAACGATAAATGCACAGCGTCAATGATTCCGGCTTCTTCCTCAGGTGTAAATTGTCGTCTGGCTTCAATTAAAGTATATGGCATAAATTTATTTGGTAGTGATCAAAAGTAATGCTGACAAATGAATGTCCCGCAGGGACTCTTGTCGTAATAGCCCGGCGATTGATCGCCGGGTACAGGTTCTCTCTCAGATCCATAGTCCTGAAAGGACGAAAGATAAATGTGAATTTGGCAAATTCGAGGCTGTCCCTTCAGGACTTGACGACATCGGCTCCATAACCCCGGCGATCAATCGCCGGGCTATTTTCAGATGCTCCGTTGGAGCAATTAGATTTTGCTCAGCATTACTTTTGATCACTACCATTTATTTTAATCTTCAATGATGCTCTTTCGGTCCATCAGGTAGATTACCGTGATAAATTTCCGCGTCGGTTTCTAAAAACTCTTTCGCCTTTTCCGCCATTCCAACAGCAAAAATGTGGACTTTCTATTTTGTTTTTGTAGAAAAATAATCCCAGGCAGAATTGGCAATATCAGCAATTATTTTTTCTTCCGTCTCAAGATTCTCTTTGGAATCCGTCACAAAAACGCTGATGAAAAAATGCTTTCCGTTCGGCAAAAAGACGATTCCGATGTCGTTGACGGCGGCTCTGATTCCGGTTGACGGATCCACGCCCGAAGTGCCGGGTTTGTGTGCAACAACCGTATTTTCTGGTAATTGCCCTTTCAGACGATTATTGCCCGTCGAAGTTTCCCGCAGCAATTTCCACAAAAACGCATAACTTTTCGCGGAAAGCCGCTCTTTCTTGTTGTCATAAAATGCTTTCAGAACTTTATTTGCGGCTTTGGGAGTTGTCCAATTCTGATATTGCAAATCCCGTTCGGCGTGCGTCTGTCTTTCCGTAACTTTTATCGAAAGGTCTTTGAATTTATTTTTGACAAAGTATTTCTCGACCGTTTGAGGTCCGCCGAGAAGTCCCAGCAAAACGTCGCAACCGACATTATCGCTTGCCGAAACCATATATTCCAAGATTTCTGAAATTGTCAGAGTTACGCCTTCGGGATATTTATCACGGATCGGACTGTAAGTCTCGAAATAGTCTTTTTTCTGAATTTCGATTTTTTGATCGAGCGAAAAATTTCCCTTATCAATTTCGGAAAGCATCTTTAGGGCGATGTGAAACTTAAAAACGCTCTGCATCGGAAAATGTCTGTTGCCATTGACGGAAACTTCCTCCCTGCCGCCCGCGCCGACAATCGAAACTCCGACCGTTGCTTTTTTGGTCGCAATGATCTGTTTTATCTTTTGCCGCAAAGCCTCTTTGCTTTGAGCAAAAGCGTGATTAGCAATAAATAGTAGCAATAGTGTGGATAAAAAAAATATTTTTTTCATAATAGGATGTTCTTTCGCTCCATAAGGTAAATTCCCGTGATGAGTTTCCCGCCTGTTGTGTCAAAATCTCTTGTTTTTCGCGCCCAAAAGAAATTTATCAATCTTCTACAACTGCGATACATTCGATTTCGATTAAAATATCTTTCCGCAAAAAGCCTTGAACACCGATCAAACTCGTGGAGGGCAAAGGCTTATCGGGCGGCAGATATTGACTGCGGACTTCCCGTGTGATCTGCACCATTGACGGCTCCAGGTTTTTGACGAAATATGTAAGTTTCACAACATCGGAAAAATTTGCACCGGCTTCTTTTAAAATGAACTTGATGTTTTCAAAAACCTGTTCGGTCTGTTTTTTAAAATCGCCATTTCCGATAAGCTCACCTTTTTCGTTGAGCGGGATTTGTCCGGACACGTAAATTGTCCGTCCGCCTTTGACCGAAACTGCGTGCGAAAGTGCGGGCGATTTTGCAAGCTTTTTCGGATTGATGAATTTCTTTTCCATCTTTGTTTTGCGGGTCTTTTGATTCGGCTTTTCGGCGTTTGATTGAGCGAAAACTGTTGCCAAACTCAAACCTGTAATTGCGATAAAAATTATTAGTTTTTTCATATTATTATCTTACGACGGTATTTTCGAGTTGCAAAAGATCGCACTTTGGAAACCCTGCCGGGCGCGTCAAATTCGTCAAGAGGGCCTGAATTGACGAATTTGCCCGTTTTGCCGTCGCGGACAAATTCCGTCGTGTTGCGGATGGCGATTTTGTCAGCCACCTCTTTGTATTTTCTGTTCCATACTGCTTCGGTAATCTCGCGTTTTCTTATAAGTATCTCCCTTTGATAATTTTCAAATGGTGGACTTCGTGTCCAATAATTGATTTCAGAAAATTTTCAAGAGTAACTTTGTATTTTCCTGCAAAACCTTTTATTTTCAACTGACTTTCAGACAAAGCCTCGATAAAACTTACAGATGCCTGCCTGACATTTATAAAGTCAGCCGCCAATTGTTGAAATGTCAGTTCTTCAAAACGACTGTTTTCTACAAGCGAGTTTTGATCATAACCCCACAACTTCACCGATTCTTTCCGGCTCATAAAAAAAGCCCGATCTATCATTATTCTTTCGTGGTCGGTAATATGTCCGACTATTTGTTTTATGCTCCATTTATCGGGTTCATACCGATAGAGCGATTTTTCTTCGCTGATTGAATTCAAAAAAGTAAAAGTTGTTTCCGAAGTGAAAAGCGATAAGCAATCTTCATTGTTTACAAAATCCAAATAATATGGAAAACCATCCTTGGGTGCATATTTCATATTTCTGTTTCGCTTGAAGAAATTTTATTTGAGTGCCGCTTGATTTTGACTCGACTGATTTAATGTTGCTCTATTGCATCCATAAATAATTCGCCGATCTTTTCAGTATCTGTTTCGGCAAAACGGGCAAAAGTTAAATTGCAGAATAATGCCGCGACAATTTTTTATTCGGGATAAACCGGCAAAAAGGTGCGTCCGCCGGCAGATGCTTCGCCGTGATGGTAGATCTTTCGTCCTTTTGGGTCTTCGCCGATGCGCCACGCAAAACCGACTCCGGTTTCTTTGACGTCTTTTAATTTTTGCATTGTAACGGTGATGCAAACATCAATTCCTTTCGACATTTCACTCATCATCCGCGATGCCGCCGAGCCGTGAACATGGAGCGCGTCGCCCTTGCGTCCATAGGCGGTCGGGATGACGAAAGTTTGCCCATCAACCGAAAAACCGATGTGGCAAATAAACGCTTCATCCAGAATTTTATAAATCGTTTCACGGTCAAAGTTTCCGCGTTTTGGGTATCGTTTTAATTTTGTTCGACTGGTTGCCGCCAGATTATTGCTCATAATTTAAATTTCGATTGTCATTAAATCTTTTCCGAGAATAGTTTCGCCGTCAAAATCTTTTCTGACATCAACTAAAATGGACTGCATCAACGCTTCCGATTTCGGGCGGAAATGGGTTAAGACCAATTTCTTGACTTTGTTTTCCGCCGCGATTTTGCCGACCTGTCCCGAAGACGCAATCACATATTTTGCCGAATATTCAAAAGCCGGATTGGTGATTTCGGCTTCGGCTAGGTAACAGCATTGGACTAAACAATCAGCTTGATTGGCGAGTTTATTCAGCCCTTCGCAAGCCACGGTATCTCCGCTGACAGCGATTGCCTTGCCCCCAGATTCAAGGCGGAATCCGAAACAAATCCATTCATCTTTTGGCAAATTCAGATGTTCGCCGTGACTCACTTCTTCCGCAAAAACCTTCCAATTGCCGCTGACGTGAACCGAGCCCGACTCAATTTCGCTGAACTTAACCAAGTTTCTGAGGCTTTCAACGCCCTTTTCCGCCTGCATCGAAAAAGCCAAATCGTGGGCAAAAACCTTATCCAGCAAAGCCTCGATTATCTTCGCCGTTCCGCGCGAAGCGTAGATGTAAAAAGGCTTTTGGTGTCCGTTGTGCCACGCTGACATCAAGAACTCACCCAAATCGCAGATATGGTCAAAGTGATGATGCGTGATAAAAATGTAATCCACTTCGACCGGCGAAATCCCGCAACGAAGCATTTGCGTGGTTGTCCCGCGACCGCAATCAACCAATATTTTGTCGCCGCCGACTTCAACCACAACCGAAGAATGTTGACGATTTACATCAAAAATCGGCGAGCCGGTGCCAAGCAAAGTAATCTTAAAAACTTCGTTCATAGGTTCTACTTGCTAAAATATCCTAAGTCAGTATTGGAGCTATCACAATATCCAATTATAAGGCTTTGGATATAACCATTTTGGCTGATGAAAAAAACAGATTCCAATCAGTTTTTCCTGCGCCTTGCCGCCATCACTTCGACTTCGAGTTTCCACTTGGTTTCAAGCAATTGACAGCAGATTACCGTCAAAGCGGGGCGATGATTGCCCATAAATTTCATTCGCAGTTGGACATTGGCTTCATTAAAAGACGGATCGGAAAGATATGTTCTGATTGAGATAACGTCTTCGTAATCCATTCCCGCCGACCGCAAAATCGTGCCGATGTGCTGCCAGATGATTTCGCCTTGTTCTTCAAAAGATTCGGGCATCGTCACGCCATCCGTCAGATAACCGTTTAATCCGCTGATTATCAAAAGTCTTGAATTTTCAGTAACTTCGATTGCGTGACTGTAAGCTCGATAAGGTGGAAAAACGCCTTCGGGATTGTGTTTGATTATTGCCATTTTTTCTCCGTAAAAGTATTTTGATGATGCTATTTCGCACCTTCGGGCAAATTGCCGTGATAAATCTCGCTTCCACTTTTCACAAATTCCTTCGCCTTTTCCGCCATTCCGACCGCAAGTTTTTTCTTCTGTAAGCCCCCCGCAAAAATGAAACTTCATTCTCAATTCGCCTCAAGGCAATTAAAAAAATCGGGAGATCTTTCGGTATTCAGTTGTTTGATTCGATTCAAAGCTCAAGCGGTCGAAGACAAAGGTTCGAAACTCTTTGCCTCCGACCGCTTGAGCCTTTTCACATCCTTCGGAAATTTAGCTCATAATTAAAACAAAACAAAATTGAATTTGACCAATTTTGTAACGCTAATGTATTGGGAATTTCTGATCTCCGGTTCGAAACGGATGCCCTTGGCCGCCTGAATGGCCTTTTCGGTCAATCCGTCGGGAAGTCCTTTAACCACCGTAATCGCTCCGATCTGACCGTTTGCCAGAAAATTGACCCGCAGGATGACCTCGCCTTCGGTATTGTTTTCCCGCGCCGCCTGAGTATAAAGCGGTCTGGGTTTGGAGATAAGTTTCAGGGGCTGTCGGGCGGTTTTAATATCGGAATTTTTCGGCGGCGGCGTCTTTCCGCTGACGCTTTCGCCCGAGCCGGCTCCTGATCCGGTTCCGCTGCCTATTCCGTTACCCTGTCCGGTTCCGATTCCGCCACCCTGTCCGGTTCCGACCCCGTAATCATCGTTGGGTAACGGCAAATAATTGAAGCTGAGCGAGGGGTTGAATTCGGCCTCCGCCAGAGTTTCCGGCAACCCGACGGGTTTGGATGTGTTCTTCGGATCGGACTTTTCACCGGCGGTAAAATTCTCAAAGGAAAGACGGCAACGCTCGTCGGAAATGGTTTCCACTCTTTTGAGTAAAAACGTTTCCTCATTCTCCGCCATTAAAATCCCCTTTTCCCGCAGGTACAATTGGGTCGGGTTCCAGATCGAATCCCATTCGACCCGATTGTTGTCGTCCATTGTGCCAAGAGATTTGAAGACCTTTCCGTCCTGACCGATCCGGCACTGAATGGCTTTTTGGTCATCCCGGATCAAAAGCCAGAAAGCCTTGTCGGGATATTGCCAGATAAAGACCGAGGGCTCTTTTTTCGGATAGACCGGGGGCTTGACATCGCCTATCCCCCGGCCATCGGAAGATGCCGGATCGGTTTGGGAAAATGCCTCACCTGCTCCGAAAACCAGACCCGTCAAAAGCAAAACCGCCAGAGTAAAAACCAAAGTCTTTTTCCCGTCAAAATTCTTTTTGTTCATTTTCTACCTCCCTAAAAAATACCAGCAACCGAAATGAGCCCGCGTAAAAACGCTTCAAATAAAAAAGTGATTTGTCTATTATGACGCAGAAAGAGGAAATAATTGCAAAAAAAAACGAGAAAAGCCGATTCTGTCTCCCGGGAGAATTTAGCGGTACGGCCCGAAAAGGGTGAATGAGAGGGGAAGACCCACAAACCGGAGCCGGTTCGCCAAATTTGCAATATCTTATCATGATGCTAAAATGCAGGTTGTTTTCGGGATGCCCGGATCAAAAAACAATCCGCCTGTTCCTTAGGGGAGAAAAATGAAAAAAGTAAATATTCAGAATTTAGTCGAAGGCCTTCGCGAGATTCCCGACCGGGAATTCAAATGCGATCAGATCTATCAATTTTTGAGCGATAATCCGATCGAGATAGATTCGATCTCACAATTTTTCTTCTGGAGCAGAGATTTTTACACGCGCAATCTTATCTACAAGGATGAAAGGTTCGAGTTGATGGCCCTTTGCTGGGAGAAAGGTCAGGTTTCGCGGATTCACAACCACGCCGATCAGATGTGTTGGATGACCGTCCCCGCCGGCCGTTTGCGCGGACAGAATTTTCGGGCCGTCGAAATTGACGAGGCCCGGGGCTTTTGCAAACTGGAAGAGACGGAAACCTTCGAACTTTCCGATTGTCTGGCCGCCAAGGTCGAACTCGAAGAACCGATCCATCAGATTCTCAATCTGCCCGAATTCGACGAACGGGCCGTCAGTCTTCACATCTATTCCAAACCGTTTCAAACCTGCCTTTCCTATTGCTGTGAAACCGATACATTTCGCGAAGTCTCGCTCTTTTATACGAGTGTCGGGGGAAAACTCTGCGACGGCGTTAGGTTATAGACCGACCATTAAGACCGGACCGAATCTCGCCCTTTAACTATTCGGGTAAGTTTTACAGTCATCCCGGGTTTGGTTTAGAGTTGTATCCTGAATCCCCGAAATATAGCGATGAAAGCAGACGAAAAATCACGTTTTCTGATTCCCGCCGCGGTCATTATCGTTTACATTTTTTTTCGTTTCTGGCATCTGACCGATTCCTGCCTCTGGTTTGACGAGATCTTCAGCGTCCACGCCGCCGAACAAGGATGGTCGGACCTTTTCGGTTTCGTCGCCAGGGATTTGATCCATCCTCCGCTGTTTTACGTTTTTCTCAAAATATGGATCCTGATCGGCGGCGAATCGCTTTTCTGGCTCAGGTTTTTCCCGGTTTTGTTCTCGCTTCTGGCGCTCGTTCCTTTTTATCTGCTCTGCCGTCAATTGAAACTCTCGCCTCTGACGGTCGGCCTGGCGCTCGGTTTTCTGGCCGTCAACGGCTCGCTCATCAAATACGCGCAGGAAGTCCGGATGTACAGCCTTTTGTTTTGCCTTTCGCTGTTTTCGCTGTGGCTTTTTGCGCGCTATCTCAACGTCGGAAAAGGGATCTGGTTTTTGACCTTTGTCAACATCCTTCTGGTTCAGACGCAGTATTTCGGCTGGTTCATTGTGTTCGGCGAGGTTCTGGCGGTTTTGTATTTGCAGAGAATCAAGATCGGGCAGACATTGATCATGGTCGGTCTGACGATCGTCGGTTTCGTTCCCTGGCTGATCGCGGTGTGGCGGGCGGCCGGAAGCAACGGAAATTTTTCGCAAAATCTGGGTTGGGCGGCCCGGCCCGATCTGACCGTCGTTTTTCAATTCATTTTTAACCTGATCGAACCGTTTTATTATCCGGCCAGCAACATCGACCCGCCGACCAACTGGCCGGTGACGCTGCCTCTTATTCTGCTAATTCTGACCGCATCGGGATTTTATCTGGCTGGATGGAGGGAGCGGAACGAGAAAGAAAAAAACGATTTCGCATTTCTTTTGATAATCATTTTAACGCCGGTCTTGCTGGCTCTGGCGGCGAGTTGGATCTTGCCTTTTTCGATCTGGGGAACGCGTCATTTCATCATCATTTTCGCGCCGTTGGCGATTTTGGGGGCGAAATTCTTTCAGAGAATTTCTGACGTTCGGCTTCGGGCCGTTCTTATCGGATCGGTTCTGGCCGTGTTTTTGGTCGCCTTCATCTGGCAATTGACCCGCCCGCCGCAAAAATTCATCTGGTGTGGGTGGGAGGATCTGGCCGCCGAAATACCTCCGCCGGCATCGGAACCGACCAAGATCTACGTCTTCGAAGACCTGATCGCCTACCAACTCTGGTTCGCCCTGCGAAAAGAAAAGAATGTCGAGATCATCAAAGTCAACGGAATTCCGGAACTGAAGGAGGATCCGGCCTATTTCCTGCCGCGCGGGTTTGATGAGGTTAAGATCACCGATCAAAACGGCCTGACCGGCGAAAAGTTTTACATTGCCTTTCGCGCCGGGGATTTCAATTACCTCAAACCGCCATTGAATTTCCTGATCGAAAAAAACTACCGGATCGGACGACCGACAACCTACCAGGCCCAGGGCCAAGCGGCCTTTTTGGTGGAAATCACGCGGTGATTTTAGGTTTTAGATTTTGGATTTTGGATTATTTCCCTCAATCCAAAATCCAAAATCTAAAATCCAAAATCCTTTCACCTGTTTCTCCCGAGTTGTTCGTGCGACGAGACCCAGTGGTCGGCGACGACGGCGCTGCCGAGCGAGATCTCGCCGCAAAGGACGGTGGCTGCGACGATCTCGGCGAATTTTTTGGCTTTGTCCCGGCCGTAACAGCCCAGCAGTTCGAGACATTCGCGCTGGGTCGGAAGGCCCGTCCCGCCGCCGTAGGTTGCCACGATCAGCGCCGGGATGGTGATCGAATAATAATAATCGCCCTCCGGGGTGATGTCGGCGTAGGCGAGCGCGGCCGAGGATTCGGCCACATTGGCGACATCCTGACCGCAGGCGATAAACAGCGCCGTGATGCCGTTGGCCGAATGCGAGCCGTTGTTGTTGGCCCCGGCGAGAAAACCTCCGAGTTGCGAGCGAAGCCGGGCGGCGAAGATCTGTTCGACCGAAACGTGCATGATCTCTTTCAATTTATCGGCCCGGAGGACGGCTTCGGCGATGACCTTTTTGCCGCGCGTGTGGATGCGGTTCATCCAGGAGGATTTCTTGTCGGTGGCGATCCCGCCTTCGAGCTGGTAATGTTCGACATCGGGGCCATTGGTCCTGATCCAGTCGCAGGCGGCTTTGGTGGCCTTGCCGGTCATATTCTGCCCGGCGGCGTCGCCGGTCGTGTAATTGAAACGCAGGTAGAGAAAGCGGCTGGCCGGAAAATACTGTATGTCGCGCAGACGCCCGACGCTGGTGGTCGTCTCGGCCTCGGCTTTTATTCGATCAAAATTTTCTCTGATCCAATCCCCGCATTTACGGGCTTCTCGGGCCGATTTGAAAACGAAGACCGGCGCCCTTTGCATCGCGTCATCAACGACCGTGACGGTCACTCCGCCGGATTCGCGGAGGAGTTTCATCCCGCGGTTGTAGCTGGCCACCAAAGTCCCTTCGCTGGTCGCCAGGGGAACGTAAAAATCGCCGTTGGCATATTCGCCGTTGATCAGAAGCGGCCCGGCAAGACCGATCGGAATCTGGGCGACGCCGATGAAATTTTCGATGTTACCCGGCAGAACCGCAGGATCGAACGAAAAGCTTCCGGTGTGTTCCAGTTCCGCGCCGGTCTGTTCGCGGGCGAATTCGCGCCTCGCCCCGGCGGCTTCGCAGGTGTAATCATTTTCTTTGTTTCTGGGAATTTTTGCTGTCATGGTTTTGGTGATGGGTGATGGGTGTTGGGGGTGGGATAAGACGAATTCCAAATTCATCCCATCACTCATCACCCATCACTGTTTCAAGATTCTCCTCTCATCCAATTCTGAATTTTCTCGACATCGGCTTTCACCGTTCTGGAAGCGGCGAAAAGAACCAGCGTCAAAAGCGTGCTCAGGACCGGAACCAGATACATGGCCGAACGAAGACCGGCGGCCCGGAAAGGCTCCAATGCATCGGCGGTCATCTCGGTAACTCCCGCGGCCAGAGCCGCCTGCTGGGTGAAATAATCGCTGACCAGACCGATGATAAAAGGACCGAGCGAAGCGCCGAGAAAATACATCGCCAGAAAATAGAGCGCCATCGCCGTTCCCCGCAAAGCCGGTTCGGTAACGTCGGAAATGGTCGAATAAACTATCGAATAATAAAAATACATGAGCGCGCAACTGGCCCCGATCAGGATCGAGAATTTTACGTATTCTCCACCCGGAACCCCGATCGAGAAAAAAAACAGGGGAACCGAGATGAGAATCGCCAGCGCCGCGATCAGAAGAGCGCCGTCGGGGCGTTTTCGCTTGGCCCAATCGCCGATAAAACCGCCGAGCAGAAGCCCCGGCGCCCCCAACATCCCGTAAACGATCATCGCCACGTAATTGGCTTCGGCGATGTCCAGCCGGTGATGGCGCATCAGATAGGGCGTGATGAAACCGCCGAGCGCGTACATATTAAAATTATGCAATGCGCCCGAAAGAATGAGCCAGATCATGGTCGGCGTGGTGAGGATCAGACGAAACACCGAACCCTCGCGTTTTTTCAGACCGACCTGAACCGATTCGACCATCCCGCGTTCCGGCTCCTTCAAAAAAAGAACGGCCAGAACGCATAAAAGCCCGGGAATCCCGGCGACCAGAAAAGCCGCCCGCCAGCCGTGGTTTTTCGCCACCGGGCCGCTGACGGCGAAACTCAAGGCCAGACCGACCGGAAGACCGAGCATAAAGACCGACATCGCCTTGGCCCTTTTTTCAGTCGGAAAATAATCGCCGATCAACGAGGTGGCCGCCGGTGCGCAGGTGGCTTCGCCGACACCGACGCCGAGCCGCATGACGAAGATCTGCCAGAAGTTTCGGGCCAGCCCCGAACCGGCCGTCATCAGACTCCAGAGAAAAACTCCGATCGCCAGGATCTTTTTGCGGCTGTGTTTATCGGCCAGACGGCCGAGCGGCAGACCGACAAAAGCGTAGAGCAGAGTAAAAGCCGTGTTGAGCGCCCCGAGGGCAGAATCGCTCAGCGAAAACTCCTTGCGGATCGGTTCGCCCACCGCGCCGATGATCTGCCGGTCGAAAAAATTGAGAGCGTTTATTAAAAATAAAACCGCGAGCGCGTACCAGGCCGCCTGTTTTGGGTTCATAAATGATTATGGTTGACAGTGGGCGGTGAGCAGTAATTTGAAACAGACTTTGTAAATGAATGATGAAAACCTTCCAAACCATTTACCCCCAAAAAAAACTGCTCACCGTTCACCGCTCACTGATTAAAAGTCGCCTTGCGTTTTTGCAAAAAGGCGGAGATGCCTTCGATAAAGTCTCTTGAATGAAAGCACTCATCCTGATTGACGGCTTCGAATTCAAGGGCTTCGGCCAATGCTTTTTGCAGGTTTTGATTCAATCCTTCCTTTATTTTTTCCAGCGCCGTGCGGGGCGATTCGACCAGCCTTTGTGCCATTTTATCGACCGCCTGATCGAGGTCGGCGAAGGGAACGACCCGGTTGACGAAACCGAGGCGTTCGGCTTCGCGAGCGTCGATGATGTCGCCGAGAGCGGTCAACTCGAAGGCTTTTTGATAACCGACCAGATGCGGCAGAAAAAAAGTGCTTCCGCCGTCGGGAATGAGACCGATCTTGATAAAGACCTGACCGAACAGGGCGTCCTCCGACGCGACGATCAGATCGGCGGCGAGCGCGAAATTGCAGCCGATTCCGACGGCGTGCCCGTGAACCCTGGCGATGACGGGAACCGGCAGGGAACGCATCACCAGAATTGTCGGATTGACTATTTCTCGCAGGTGAGTCGTCACGTCGAATTCGGCGATCTCGCTTTCGCTGGTGGCGGCCAGATCCGCCCCGGCGCAGAACGAATCTCCGGCGCCGGTCAAAATGACGACCCGAGTTGTGTCTTCGACCGATTCGCGCAGAGCGTCGAACAATTGTTCGGTCATCTGTCGATCGACCGAATTTCGTCTTTCGGGCCGGTTAAAGGTGATCCGTTTGATCCCGTTTTCCAGAGTTACGGTCAGTTTTTCGTTGTTCATAAGTTGTAAATGGTTAATTGTAAATGGTTAATTGATCGGACCACATAAATGGTTTAATTAGGTGAAATCAGAAAATCTGTTCTTACAATTAACCATTTACAATTAACAAAAAAAAATTACTGAGCCGCTGAGATTCTCAAACCCTCGAAAAGGTCGGGATCGGTTTGCCTCAAGCGTGTCAGAAAATCCTTCCACAGCGGGCCGAAGGCCGGAATCTGGGCGATCTCCTCTTTGGTCTGCCGGGCGATGGAACGCGAGATCGGGATCGGTTCGCGGCCGAGAGCGCGGGCGGCGGACGCCACCGACAGATTCCGCCCGCACATTCCCTCCAGCAGAACCATCCGGACAAAAGCCGTCTGGATATTATCGCCGGTCGTGATGGCGCCGTGATTGGGAAGGATGGCGACGGGTTTCTCCCGCAAGGCCAGGGCGATCGGCATGACGCGCTCTTCTTCGGAGGCCAGCCCCTCGTAATCCTGTTCGACGACGCCGACATCATCGGTCAGAATACAGCTTTCCTGATCGTAGATCTCCGGTTCCATCCGAAAGGCGCTGTAGGTGACGGTCGCCGGCGGGTGAGTGTGAGCGACGGCCGTGGCCAGGGGATTTTCGCGGTGAATGATGCCGTGCAGTCGGATCGTGTCGTTGACGTAATGATCGCCGTCGAGAACGTTTCCGGCGAAATCCACGCGGACGATGTTTTCCGGACCAAGGGTGGCGAACGAGGGACCGAAGTGATTGACCAGCATCGTGTTATCATCGATCGCCACGCTCAGATGTCCGGCGTTGGCCATGCTCAAACCCTGGCGGTATAAGAGCCGGGCGGCACAACAGATATCGAATTTTATTTGTTCTTGTTCGGAAGAAGTTTTGTTCATTTTCATTTCTCCATTTTGCAAATCGCCGACGAAATCGGCAGAATGATTTGAAAAAAAAATCGGAAATTTCAAAAAAATGCCATACGCTGAAAACAACGGAACCAAAATCTACTGGACGGAACAGGGCGCGGGCGATCCGCTCCTCTTGATCATGGGGCTCGGCGGAACTCACAAGGAGTGGCGCCGTCTGCTTCCGGCCCTGACCGAAAAATACCGCGTCATAACCTTCGACAACCGGGGAACGGGCGAGACCGTTTTTTCGAACGAACCGTTTTCGATTTCGCTGATGGCCTCTGACGCAAAGGCCGTTCTGGATGCCGCCGGGGCGGAATCGGCCCACGTTCTGGGGATGTCGATGGGCGGAATGATCGCTCAGGAATTCGCCATCAATTACCCCGAAAAATTGCGCTCGCTCGTTCTCGCCGTAACGGCCTGCGGGGGGAGCGAAACCGTTCTCGCCAAAACCGAGGTTCTGTTCACCTTGCAGGGGCGCGGATCGGAAACCCCGGAAGAAGCCTTCTGGGCGATGGCGCCTTATATTTACGATCCGGGGACGCCGCGCGAAATGCTCGAAGAAGATCTGGCCGTTCGCGAAGGGAAATTCACCACGCCCGAAAACTTTATGCGCCAGCTCGGCGCGATCATTGCCTGGCCGGGAACTTTTTCGCGCCTTTCCGGGATCAAAGCCCCGACTCTTGTTCTCCACGGCAAGAACGATCAACTGATCCCCTGTGCCAACGCCCGGATCCTGGCCGATGCGATTCCCGATTCAAAGATCGTCGAATTGGATGATTCGAGCCATATTTTTACGACCGATCAGACCGAAAAATCGGCCGAGGCGATCCTGGGGTTTTTGGAAAAAAATAACTGATCTTATTTAACGGTTTTCTTTAGTTCAAGCGCCTTTTCATCCATTCATCTTCACGCCCGACATCGGAAAGAAAGTCTCCGTATGCCTCCAATCTTTCACAATCATTTGGTTTCAGTTTTATGGCTTCAAGATGAATTTTTTCCGCATCTTCGATTTTCCCCTGTCCCATAAATGCCAGTGTCAAACACAAACGAAAAGTGTAACCTTTCTTTTTTCGTAATGCTTCAGATAGAACAAATTCGGCTTTTTCAAACTCCTTTTTATCAAGATGAACTGCTCCCAATAACAATTTACAAAGGGGATTTTCCGGGGAAAGTCGGAGGGCCTTACTAAATTGTTGCCGGGCTTCATCTAATTGTTCGAGTTGGTAATAACTCCAGCCGAGATGCCATAATAAACGCCAATCTTCTTCGGTATTGAAACTCCCTTTTTCCAAAAGTTCGATGATGTCCTGATATTTTCCATTTCGCATCAGGAGATCTAATTGATTATTTGGTTCGATCGGATCACCAAACCATCACACATTCGTATCAAAAACCTTCCCGAAATAATCGGCGATCTCGCTCGAAAGCTCTTCTCGTTTTCTGTCATCAATTCCGGCCAGTTCTCTGGCCAGACGCTTTTTGATCTCGATCTGCATCTGCCGGGCGATCTGGATTCTCTGGGCCTGCGGCGACCCGGCCCCGTGCATCGACTCGGTCAGGTAGCCGACGGCATTTCGGCCCAAGGTCATGTTTTCGATCAGGCGCAGAATGCGCATCCGGTTTTCGGTCGAAACGTCCGCCCTCCCTTTTAAGTATTTTTCCAGCAAAGGCCCGACCTCTTCGCTTAGGAAATCCTGTTCCGACGGCAAGGTTACGACCAGACCTCCGGCCAGATCCTGGGCCAGACGGCCGATCTCGTAGGGCATCTTCGTGACGTGATGTTTGCAGACGTTGGCGATCATGTCGTCGTTCAGATATGCGCCCGATTTAGTCGGTTTCGACTGATAGCTGGAGGCGATCCCCGTCGCGTAGATGGTTTCGTTGAGATGGGTCATTTCGACCAGTTTGTCCTTGATGTGCGAGGCTTTTTCGACCCCGTTGTATTCGGCGATCTGGGCCGCCGCGCCGATCATCACGTCGCCGAGACCGCTTTTGCAGACGTAGGATCGGCGGTGGTAACAGGTGAAGCGTTCGACCAGCAGGGAAGCGAATTCGGTCTCGCCGTCCATAAAGATCAACTCATTCGGGATAAAGGTGCGGTCGAAGATGACCATCGCCTCCTGACCGCCGAAGCGAGCGTTGCCCTGATCGATCGAGCCGCCCTCCATCGAACGGGTGTCGCACGACTGGCGGCCGTAAATGTAAGTGATCCCCTCGGCTTCGACCGGAACCGCTCCGACGATGGCGAAATCCCGGTCTTCTTCGGTCAGGCGCATCGTCGGCATGACGATCAGCCAGTGCGAGTTGAGACAACCGGTCTGATGCGCTTTTGCGCCGGAAATGTAAACGCCCTCTTCGGTCCTCTCCTCGATATGAACGAACAGATCGCGGTCGGCCTGTTGATGCGGCGCCAGCGAACGGTCGCCTTTGACGTCGGTCATCGCTCCGCCGATGACCAGATTGTAGGTCTGGACCTCTTTGATGAATTCCCGCAACCGGGCGTGATAAACGGTCCGGTGTTTTTCGTCGATCTCGAACGTCACCGAATAGAGCGAGTTGAGGGCGTCCATCCCGACGCATCTTTGAAAACAGGTTCCGGTCAACTGGCCCAGACGGCGCTGCATCTTGTTTTGGAGAACGACGTTTTCGCGGTCCATGGCGATGTTCAAAAAACGATTGACCTTTTGGCCCGTCAGATGAGAGGTGGCGGTCGCCAAATCAGGTTCCCGCTCCGCCAGATCGTAGGTTTCGGCCACCGCATTGATGCTCGGCCGGATCATCGGATGTTCGACGATCTCTTCGACCAGTTCGCCGAAAAGGTAAACCTTGAGGCGTCGGTTTCGCAAAGAATTGACGTAGTCTTCGCTAGTTTTTATCGGTGTTTGAACCAGTTTTTTTACGGCTGAGTCGGACATAGGAACTTCTTCGGAAAAAGCCGGTCAAAAGCGAAAACGGACGAACTCCCTTTTTGCGGCTTTTTGATTTTCTGCCGGGAAACAGACAAAAAATTTCTTGACAATTGGCCAAGTTTTAACTAAATTTAGAAAAATTCTACCGAACGGTAAGTAAAAAATATCATAAACGATTTGCCGGCACAATCAAAAATTTCACCTCACCGGCTTTGAACCGGTAAATCGACGGTTTTGTCTTACTTGCGAAAGCGGGGGATTTTTTTTTAGCGAATCCAGCTTTATTCAAACAGTTTCAATGGCGAGGAACGGATCTAAAAAAAATCAGGACAGAGCGCAGGAGATTTGTCTGACGGCGGCTCAGATTTTTTTTTCCAAAGGATATAACGCCACCTCTTTGAACGATATTGCCGAGGCCCTGAACATCACCAAGGCCGGGCTTTATTATTATGTGGAGGGCAAACAGGATCTGCTTTACCGCATAATTCAGATGGGGCTTGACAACGTCAGAAATGAGGTCCTGAACCCTGCGCGGGACATTGTTGACCCGGAAGAGCGACTCCGGTTCATCATTTACAACCACGCCCGTTTGTCGGCCGGCGGGGATCACGCGGTGATCATTATCTCGCATGAGGTCAATGAGTTGAGTTTCACCCAAAAGGAAGAAACCCTCAAACGCCGGAGGGAATATTTCGATTTTATCCGGGATACGATGGTTGAACTCAGGGATCAGGGAAAACTAGAGGAAGTGGACCTGACGACCGCAACTTTTACCATTCTGGGGATGATCATCTGGCTTTCGCGCTGGTTCAGTTCAAAGGGGAAGATGTCCGTCGAAAATGTTTGCGAGGACGTTTGCGAAATGGCCATGAGAGGGATTTTGAAAGGCTGAGCCCGACCGATTTGTTGGATGGGGGAACAAAGTTAGGGGTTTTTCCCGGAGGAAAAAAGCTTGAAACCTTGCGAAAGGGGAAAAAGGAATCGGTCAACCTTCGGCAGCGCTGGTCAAAAAAAGTTTTGTTTTAATTAGGAAGGAAAAAAATCGGCAAAGGAGATGATCTTATATGAAAAAGTTTTTGTTATTTTTCTTGTTGTTTTTATGCTTGGTATTGATAAATATCACGACCGTTTTTGCCCAGGCCAACGCCACGGCGGAATTGCGCGGGCGGGTTCTTGACCCGAACGGAGACGTCATTCCCGGAGCCGTCGTCACGGCGACCAACAATGCCAAGGGCATTTCGCGCACCGCAACGGCCGACGGATCGGGAAACTACGTTATCTTATCACTGCCCCCGAGCACCTACACGGTCAAGGTGGAGGCCGAAGGGTTCGCCGCCAAAACCATCAATAACGTCGTCTTGGAGGTCGGGCAGCAATCGACCCTCGATGTCAATCTATCCCTCGGAGAGATCGGCGCCGTTGTCGATGTTCTGGCCGGGGAACAGCAGTTGGTTGAAACCGAAAGGACCCAGCAATCGACCGTTATCAGCGCCAAACAACTGAACAATCTTCCGATCAACCGACGCAACTTTTTGGATTTCGCCCTTCTCACCCCCGGCGTTACCGATGCCGATAATATCAATGACTCGACCGATTTCCGGGTCGCCCAAACGCCGCAGTCCGGTTTGAGTTTCGGCGGCAACAACGGTCGGGGAAACTCGATCAACGTGGACGGTTCGACGACCGACACGGCGGCCGGTGGGGCCCGTCAAGTGGTCAGTCAGGAAGCGGTTCAGGAATTTCAGGTTGACCGCAACAGCTACAACGCCGAATTCGGCGGCGCTTCCGGCGGTCTGGTCAACATCGTTTCCAAGACCGGCGGAAACAGCTTCCACGGCAGCGCCTTCGGATATTTCCGCGACAAGACATTCGATGCCCGCAACACCTTCGATTACAATCCCAACGGAAAATCGCCCTTCAACCGCCAGCAGTTCGGCGGTTCGGTCGGCGGAAGGATCATCGAAAACAAAACCTTCTTTTTCGTGGCGGCCGAGGGATTGCGCCAAAACCTGACCTCCTTTGTCACTCTCAATGATTCTCTGGCCAACGGTTTGAAGATCGCTCCGGCCAATGCCGCCAGCGACCAGAATTTCTTCCTCAATTATCTGGCGGGGATCCCGACCTTCCAACCGCTCGCCCTCGGCATTCGCAATGTCCTGACGGTTCCTTCGGCCCGGACGGCCGGAATTTACGCCGCCACCGACGGCCAGTTTCCGGCCAGCGAAAACAGCGCCCTGATCACCGGGCGGATCGACCACACGTTCAGTTCCACGGATTCCGGGTTTGCCCGTTTGAACTACACTTATATGAAGAGTGAGAACGTGGCCACCGGCGCGCTCAACGCGGTTTCCCGCGGTCGCCAGGTCAAATCGCCGAGCGGCGGAATTCTGGTTTCCGAGAACCATACCTTTAACAACACCACGGTTAACGAGATCCGCGGACAGCTTTCCTACTACCGTTTGATCGTCGATCCGAACGATCCGATCGGTCCCGAGATCAACATTCTCGGTTTCGGAAACTTCGGCCGCGACATCTTTCTGCCTTCCGACAGCATCACCCGGCAGTTCGATCTGGCCGATACCCTTTCGATGGTTCGCGGGTCACACACCGTCAAGGTCGGTGCGGTCTTTCAATACAACCGGATTTCGACCAACTCCGAAACCTATCTGCCGGGAACTTTCCGGTTCGGTTCGTTGCCGTTCGCCGTTCTTTTCTCGGCGGCTCAAAGGACGGCCATCGCCAACCAGATCGGGGCCGACGTGATGGCCGGAAACATCACTCCGGCGCAGGCCGCGCTTCTGGGAAGCACTCTGAGCAACACGACTTCCAGCACGATCAATTCGCTTCAGGCCTTTAACGTCAACCTGCCGCAGGTTTACCAGCAGGGGTTCGGAAATTCGGGATTTGCCAGCAGCAGTCAGAGATTTTCGGTGTTCGGTCAGGATACCTGGAAGGTTCGTCCGAATCTGACCTTTAATTACGGCCTGCGGTATTTCATCCAAAATGAGGCCGATCCGGTCCCGACCGACACCAATAATTTCCAGCCTCGGGTCGGATTTTCGTGGGACGTTTTCAGCAACGCCAAGACGGTTGTCCGGGCCGGCGCGGGGATCTTTACCGGCCAGATCGACAACCAGATCACCAACGTCACCAACGTTCTGGCTTCGGGAACCGCCGATTACAACATCAACATCGTGGTTTCGGCGATCACCCTGCCGGGCACTTACAGCGCAGCCGCCATCTATCAAACCCTGCTCGCTCAGGGCATTCTCGGAACACGGCAGATCGTCGCTTCCGATCTGACCCCGTTCGGTCTGGCGACGGGGCCGGGCAGACCTTTGGAGGCCCGGATCCGGATCGGGGACAATTATCAGAATCCCGAAACCTATCAGGTCAGCGGGGCCATTCAGCAGGATCTGGGCGGCGGTTTTGCCGTCGAAGCGAGCTATCTTTTCGCCAGGGGAGTTCACCTGATCCGTCCGGTCGATGTCAGAAATTACAGAGTCACCGGCATCAGCCCGTTTACCGGTCAGAACATTGTTTCGGCGACCGAACTCGGCTGTTATGTGATTCCGGGCGCTCCGTCCGCCGGCTTCAACTGTTCGACCACCGGCGGCGCGTTAAATGGAAATTTCCTGCCGCGATATGCGCTCGATGCGCAGTATCAATCGGTGGCCAACTCCTTTTATCACGCCGGAACCTTGCAGTTGACCAAGCGTTTATCGCGTAATTACAGCGTCAACGCCAACTACACGCTTTCCAAAACGATCGATGAGGCGACGGATTTCAACACCGACTATCTGGCGCAAAACCCGCTCAATATCCGGGACGACCGTTCGCTTTCGGTCTTTGATCAACGCCATCGTCTGGTTCTGAGCGCGGTCATTCTCAGTCCGTTTGAGAACGCCTTTCTGAAGGATTTCGTTTTTTCGCCGATCTTTACGGCGGGCAGCGGACGACCGTTTAATTTATTGATCGGAACCGACACCGACAACGACAGCCGCCTCTACAATGACCGGCCGGCTTTGGCCGGAAGAAACACCGGCCGGGGCGAACCCTTCTACAGCTTCGATATGCGGCTGGCCCGGCGTTTCTTCGTCAAGGAACAGAGGTATCTGGAATTGACTTTTGAAGCGTTCAATCTGTTTAACCATGTCAATTACAACGGTATCAACAATATCGTCGGAACTGCCTGCGTTAACAACTTCGCGCTCAACCCGAATTGCGCGGGCGCGGCGAATTCGATTCCGCTCAACGCTCGCGGACTCGAAGGCGTTTCGCCGACATCGCCCCTCGGTTTCACCTCGGCGGCCCCTTCCAGGCAATTACAATTCGGCGTCCGGTACAACTTCTAAAACCGGATGGCTTTTTACGGAAAAAAGATGCGGCCCGAAATTTCGGGCCGCATCTTTTTTTTGAGTTTAACCGTTCTTTTTGTTAAAGATTTTTCTTACCGCCAGACATCGACGTAATAGGCGCGGGTTCCAAGACCGACGGTCCCGTAAATGATCTTGGCGTTATAGCCGTACCGGCGGGCGTAGTTGGCGACTTCATTGGCGCGCCGCAAAGTGGCGTAGGGACCGAATCTGCGGGCGGCCCGTGATTCCGAACCGGCGGCCGACATCTCGGGAAAAGCCGCATTTGTTTGCGCCTGCACCGGAGCGACCGCCGGAACCAAACCCAAAACCAACCCCATGAAACCAACTGCCAATAACTTTTTAATCATAATTTTACCTCCAAAAATTTAAGCTGATTTTTTCTCCAATAAAAAACTTTCTCCTTTCGTCGCCCGTTTGGTCCTTTTTTTCAATCAAGGATCAGAGCGGCGGACGGGGTTTTCAATGATCGAATTGACGGAGTCGTTTACCAGTTAATTCTTCTCCTGTTGTTATCAAAGCGCCGTTTTTCAGCGCCCCTCATTTCCCGTCCACGTTTCAGCGACGAAGGCATCAAAAAACTTTTGCTCGATTTGGGCCGGATGGTTTAAGGACTTTCTTCGGACAAAAATCGGACAAGGCTTAAAGCCACTTTTGTGAATGAGTTACAAGTAGAGAACGGGATTTTGAGAGGCTGGTCTTTTTGGGAAAAAAAGCGGAAAAAATCTTTTACCCGAAGAATAAAATGAAAACGGCGGGCGGAAAAAAAGATCCCGAATGCTGTGGAAGCAAATCGGGGATCTTTTTCGGAAATGGATTGAGGCCGATCAAACCCTTTCGATCAGTTTTTCCAACAATGGTTGGTAAAGCTCGCGGCCCCGCAAGTTTTCGCGCCAGCGCAGGGGAATCGCATCAAAGCCAAACCTGATCCCGGCGATCCCGCCCGCGATACAGGCCGTCGTGTCCGTATCATCGCCGAGCGAGATGGCGGCTTTGACGATGCTTTCGAAATCCGGATTGGAACAGGCCCATTTGGCGGAAAAAAGCGAATCGACGACATACCCGCTTCCCACCGGTTCGCGGGGGTCGTCAGGGAGAATGTGAGTTTCCATCTCTTCCCGCTCGGCAGATCTGTCAGGAAAAATGCGGCGGATTTCAAAAACCGCATCGTCCCAAGGGGCGGGCGATCCTTCCAGGGTCCTTCTCGCCCAAAGACAATAGATGGCGCAACATAACTGCGAACGAAGATGCCCGTGAGTGACCAAAGATTGGCTTCGAGCATCCGCAACCAATTCTTCATCCGTCCCCCGGTGCCAGAGCGCCAGAGGCAAGGCGCGCATCAGGGAACCGTTTCCGTTCTTGTCTTCGTCCTTGGGCCCGGCCTCGAGCGGCGGAACACCTTTGCGCAAGTTCAGGATCGCCCGCAAGGTTTGGTTTCCGACGTCAAAAACCCCATCCACCGCCAGATAATCCTCCCGGTACCATCTGACGATTTTTTCGGCCAGATCTCCGGCGTCGAACCGGCCGCGTTCCAATAAGGATGCCGTCAAACAGAGGGCCTGCGCCCCGTCATCCGACCAGGTGCCTGGCGCAACTCCGACGTGCGCCCGGCGAAAATCATCGGGCGGTTCGAATTCTATTTTCTCCGTGGGCGGGATCGACTGGCGGTCGTGAAACTCGTAGGGAACGCCGAGTGCGTCCCCGACGAGCAAACCGACCAGACCGCCCTTTATTTTTTCGACCAGATCGGGCATCGGTTTATTTTCGTTTCCAGCGGACCCCGTCCTTGGTGTCTTCGAGGATGATGCCTTTTTCCGCCAACAGGTCGCGGATCTCATCGGCTCTGGCGAAATCGCGGTGGTGCCGGGCATCCTGGCGTTCTTCGATCAGTTTTTCGATCTCTTGGTCGAGCAACTCCTCTTCGACCTCGCCGAAAATTCCGAAAACCGAATCGATCCGGTCGATGATCTTGAGGATCAAGGACCGGTCCTCGGTCAAAACCGTTTCGTGAGCCAAAGCGGTGTTGACATCGCGAACCAGATTATGGAGGGCGGCCAGCGCGGCCGAGGTGTTGAGATTGTCGTCCATCCCCTCCTCGAATTCCCGCAGATGCCCTTGGGCCGTCGATTGCAGATCGGGATTGATGCCGTCGGTCAGATGCGCTTCCAGCAATCTCCGGCGAAAATCAATCAGCCGTTCGATGGTGCTCTCGGCCCCTTTCAGCCCCTCAAAAGTGAAATTGAGCTGTTTTCCGTAAGGGACGCTGATCAAAAGATAGCGGATCGCCCGCGGCGAAAAACCCTGTTGTAAGATGTCCCGCAGGGTGTAGTAATTTCCCAGCGATTTGGCCATCTTCTCGTTGTCGATCTTCAGGAACTCGCCGTGGAGCCAGTATCTGGCAAAGAGTTTTCCGGTGGCGCCTTCGGATTGGGCGATCTCGTTTTCGTGATGCGGAAACTGGAGATCGACCCCTCCGCCGTGAATATCGAAGGTCTCGCCCAGATATTTCATGCTCATCGCCGAGCATTCGATGTGCCAGCCGGGCCGGCCGCGACCGAACGGCGCGTCCCAACCCGGATTCTCGTCCGGGCCGACCAGTTTCCAGAGGGCGAAATCGCGCGCGTCCTCTTTTTCGTATTTGTCAGTATCGACCCGTTTGCTGCCGCCCTCGATGTTTCCGGCGAAATTGATCTTCGAGAGTTTGCCGTAATCGGGAAAGGCCGAGATCCGGTAATAGATCGAACCGTCCGATTCGTAGGCCTTGCCGTTATCGAGCAGTTTTTGGATGATCCCGATCATCTCCGGAATATGTTCGGTGGCGCGCGGCTGAATGTCCGCCGCCCGATTGCCCAGCGTCGCCATATCTTCATTAAAGGCGACGATGAACGGAGCCGTCATCTCGTCGATGGAAATGCCTTGTTCGGCCGCTTCGTTGATGATCCGGTCGTCAACATCCGTCAGATTCATCACATAAGTCACCCGATAGCCCTTGAACTCCAGATAACGCCGCAGGATGTCGCCGAAGGTGAACGCGCGGAAATTGCCGATATGGGCGAAATTCCAGACCGTCGGGCCGCACATATAGATCCGCACGATGTTATCTTCCAAAGGGTGAAATTCTTCTGTAAGTCCGGTTAAAGTGTTATGAAATTTAAGCATTTTATTTTTCCTCGATCTGTTTTTCCGTTTTGAATTCTATCGTCACCCGGCCGACCACATTGTATTTTTTGCCCTCGATGACGGTCGGTTTAAATTTCCAGCTTCGGACGCCCTCCTGACCGGCCCGCCAAAGGAGCGGATGGCCGGACAGAGCCTCCGAAAAGATCACTTTGCCCTCCTGGTCAATGATCAAAAAGACATCTATCTTTTTGTTACAAAATCCAACTGCCCGGGCGGCCGCCGGACAGGGGATTTCGTTGATCCCGTTCAAAGAATCCAAAATCTGATCCGGGGTTTTACTGACCGTGCTTTCTTTCGGGGCTTCGGCAAAGAGGACCTGTTCGACCGTGAAATCGGGGGTCGCCTCGGGCGTGATGCTGCATTCCATCGGTTTGATGAAAATCTCAACCGATGGCTCGACCCGGTAGCCGCCTTTGTAAACGAGAATTCCGGTCCCGTAATCGTTTCCGTAAATGCCAAAGTGTTCCCGGGTTTGACGGATCAGGTTCGTAACCTCATTAATGCTGGTTTTCTGACCGCCGTAAACGAAAATATAGGCTTTGGTTTCACCGCGGTAGGAACGCATTTTCCCTTTAAACTCGTCGAGAGATTGCCGCAGATCTTCGGGTTTGGTGACCTTGAATTCGGAAAACTTGAAGGAAAAGGGATCGAGGCAGACTTTCTCGGTCTCCGGTTTTTTCTGAGCCGAAACTGCCAACATCTGGGTTAAAACCAAAAGGATAAGGAAAAAAACTTTTTTCATAAGAAACTCCTGAAGTCATTATTAAACGTTAAGATGACCCGCTTGTCCAAAGCGGTTTGTTAAACGCGAAAAATTGTCTGATTAAAAAGCTCTGAGGATCAAAGACAACAGGAATCCTTCGGCGCGATGCCGAGTTGGTGGAGAAGTTTTTTGGCGGGCTTCAAAAGCATGGGGAAGTTTATAACATATTTTGTGAAAAAAAGCACTAAAAAAATTGGTAGTGATCAAAAGTAATGCTGACAAATGAATGTCCCGCAGGGACTCTTGTCGTAATAGCCCGGCGATTGATCGCCGGGTACAGGTTCTCTCTCAGATCCATAGTCCTGAAAGAACGAAAGATAAATGTGAATTTGGCAAATTCGAGACTGTCCCTTCAGGACTTGACGACATCGGTTGCATAACCCCGGCGATCAATCGCCGGGCTATTTTCAGATGCTCCGTTGGAGCAATTAGATTTTGCTCAGCATTACTTTTGATCACTACCAAAAAAGTTTATCCGACTCTGGGCAGGGGCGGATCCGGGGATTCCGACCCGGATCCGTCGATCACCTTGAATTGGCTGATTCTGATGCTCCAGGAGTCGTCGGTAACGCGCGGTCCGTGGTTTTCTCCGCTGATCGAAACCGGATAGCCGAGATCATCATCGTAAATGATGCTCAGACTGTACGGTTTGGCGGCGATGGAACTCTGAACCCGGTCGAAAAGTTTTTCCGCCGTGTCGAGATCATCGAAAAAATCGGTTTCCGGCAGTTCACAATCGAGACATTCGAGCGCGACTCTTTTTCCGTTGAGAACCTCGATCCGGACGGGTTTTCCGGCGACTTCCCGGGGGCCGAAGGCTAACCATACGATAACGAAACTGTAATGGGAGATGTTTTGGGATTTCCATTTTTCCCGGTTATTTTCCAGTTTGTAGCTCTCACTGGGACTGCAGTAGGTTAAGAGGATCGCCGATAAAAAGATCATCAGCCCCAGTTTCGATTTTTTCAGTAAATTCAACATTTTTTTCATCATTCCTCAAATTTTTCTTCATTATCGGAACGGGGAATTGACTCAGATTTGCATAAAGGGTGCGAAATGACGGGCGTTTGAAAGTTAGTTAATTGAAGAGTGTGCAAATTAAAGTTCTTTGGATTAAATAATTCACTGTCCTTTCAGCAACCTTAAAGCCGGGAGCACAGCCTTCAGTTGATTGACCGGTATTGGCGGGAATAATCGGGCTAAAGTAAAAAATGATAAAGGATAGTTCCGGTTTGAAAGACCGCTTGTCCGCCGATGGTTTTGGGAAAAAATGCGGAACGGCAGGCGGCTTTGACGGAAAAATGACGAAGGAGTTTGGGGCCGCCTGAGGGCTTTGCGTAAATGACCCGTCCCTCGGGATCAATGATGATCTCGACCTTTACCGAACCGGACATTTTGAGTTCACGCACCAGGGGAGGGAAATCGGGTTTGACCAAACTAGCCGGACAGCCGTCCGCCGACCACTCGCAGCCGCCGACGATTGGCCGGAGAGTTTCGCCGCCTTTTTTCAAAATTTCTTTACGCTCCATTTTTAGGTAATCGATGATGAAGCTTTCCTGCTCATCGGAAATCTCAAAATACTTGTTGATTTGGGGACGGTCTTTGGGTGAGCAGGCGTATTTTTCCGGCGAAGTGGAGGATTGAGCGTTGATTGGAAAAGTTAAAATTAGGATCAGAAATAAATTCATCATGGAAAATTCATTGATTTGAAAGTAATTCCCGACAATTTGAGGATCGGGAATTTAAATAATTTTCCGCCAGATCCCTGACCATCAAATCGGCATCCTGACAGGTTTTGGCAAGGGCTTGTTGCATTATTTTCGGTTTGGAACCATTGATCCAGTCCCTTACCATAAAAGCCATTAACAAGGATCTGGCGCGGATTTCGGGCTTTTGCGAATCCACACCCTCAAGAGCAGTACCCAGATATAAATCTTCCTCTCGTGCGATAGCCCCGTTCCCGCACCAGTGTCGGTAATCGTTGTAAAGGATTTGATCCGGTTTTTCGACCGAGCCGGAATTGGAGAACACGTAATTCCGGATCTGCATTTTCGAATAGGCGATCATGGCTTGATCGAAAGCCGGTACCATTGAAGCAGAGAGAATAAATATTGCCATTGAGGAGTAGCGGAGGTGTTTGAGTGTTCTTTGGAATTTGAAGTTCCGGAAAAGAAAATTGCCCAATTCAAAAGCCAGATGGGCTGAAATCCAACCGATAATAAGCCAAAAAACCACGGTCTTTCTGGTATCGACTCTGAGAAAAAACTGGAAATTGCTTCCAGTCAGGCGGTAAAGAACATTATTGATAGAATTTCCCAACGGAGGAAACAATAAAACAGTGAAAAGTCCGTTTACCGGAACAAAAAGAAGCCGGGCAATTAATTTTTCCTTTTCTTTTGGCATAAATATTTGGGTTTTGAATTTTTTTGATTAGACACCCGATCGGGGCGAATTGTTCCGAGAAAAATCAATTTTCCCGCAGATCCAGCATCCAGATGTCGGATTCGGAATTGAAAACCGTGTAATAGAGCAGGCGGCCGTCGCGGCTCAAACGGACGTGGCGGACGGGTTCATCCGAGAGGGCTTCGATCCGGCGCTCTTTTTTGGTGTCGGTGTCGGCGATGAAAACCTGCCCGCCGCGGGCGTAGATGATCCGCCGCCGGTCGGGAAGCCAGAAGGGAAAATATTTGATTTCGTTTATTTTTTCGTACCGGTCCTCCGCCAGAGAATAAACGGCCATTCCGCGAACCCGGCCGCCCTCGAAATAGCCGATCACTTTTTGGCCGTCGTCCGACCAGTCCCAGGCCCGGAAATAGGAACCTCCGCCCGGAGAGGGGAATTTCCGCAGATCGCTCTCGTTCCATTCTTTGGAGAGATCGAGGATAAAACTCTCGCGGGCGTTATCGAAGCTGATTCTCCGTCCGTCCGGCGAGAAGGCCGGGATCGAAGCGGCCAGATCCTTCATAAAGGTGATCTGTTTCAGACCGGAACCGTCGGAATTGATCGTCCAGAGTTCGTATTTGCCGCTCCGGTCAGAAGCGAAAACTATTTTTTTGCCGTCCGGCGACCAGCGGGGATAACGGTCAAAGGCTTTGTCCGAGGTCAGGTCGCGCTGATTACCGCCCTCACGATCCAGCAAAACGATGTCCTCCTGCGTCTGCGAGATCTGGTTCATGACGAACATCCGGCCGTCGGGCGAGAGTTCGGGAAAACCGACCTCGCGGTTGCCGTCGGTGATCGAAACCGGATCGCCGACCGGCTTTTCCCCGATCGGGTCGAATTCGACCGCCTTCAGATTGGACTGGTTTTCGGTCTGAACGTAAATAAGACGTTTTCCGTCGCCCGAAAATGAAAGATGCCGGTTGAATTTGGCCGGGGTCGGCACGACCTCGGGCTCGCCGAGAGGACGCCCCGTTTCTTCGTCGATGCGAACCCGCCAGAAAGCCATGCTCCCGCCCCGGTCGCTGGAAAAATAGAGATATTTGCCGTCCGGAGACCAAACCGGATTCCAGTTGGTATTGCCCGTATCGGTGATCACCAACGGATCGCCGCCTTCGGGCGAGATGATCGCCACATCGCGTCGGCCGCGGCTTTCGGTGAACCAGTAAGCGATCCGCCCGCCGTCCGGCGACCAGTTGGGCTGCATGGCGAAATTTTCGGTCAAACGGCGTTTGTCCCCGGTTTCGATATTGACCACCCACAACGAACTCGGAGTTCTGACCGCCGGGATGTCCTGCGTATTTGATGACACGGCGATCCATTTTCCGTCCGGCGACCAGCTCGGGTGAAACCCGAAATCAGCCACCAGCCTCGAGTTTTCGCCCGAAGCGCCCATCACGTAAATACCGTCGGGCTTTCGGTCGGACCGGAAGGCGATCTGTTCGCCGTCCGGGGAAAAAGCGGGTTGGGAATCATCGGCCGGGGAGTCCGGGGTCAGATTGATCGGGTTTTTTCCGCCGACCCTTTGGGAGAAGATGTCGAGATTTCCGTCCGGGCCGGACGCAAAGACGTAGTTTTTTCCGTCCGGGGCGAGCGAGGGATAAAATTCGGTTCCGGCCCGGTCCGACAAGCGGACGTTTTGAGCCCGCGTCCAGTCGGGCGGTTTTTCTCCGCCGGAGCCGGAGCGGTAATAGAAAAACCAGATCGATCCGAGCAAAAGAAAAAATGAGAACAGCGCTCCCAAAAACAGCAGGTGATTTCTCGCTTTTGGCCGGGCGGGCGGGGGCTGAAAATCGCCGGAAATTCTGCTCCACGATGGAGAGGAATCGATCTCGCGTTTGACCCTTTTCAGATCGGCCCGGAGATCCGAAGCCGTCTGATAGCTGAGATCGGCGTCTTTTTCCAGGGCTTTTGTCAGGATCCGGTCGAGTTCGGGGGTAACTTCCGGGTTGAAATTCGAGGCCGGCAAGGGGGCTTCCGTCAAGACAGCGTGAATGGTCGCCTGGCGGCCGTCCCTTTTAAAAGGATTGTTACCGGTCAGCATTTCGTAAAACACCAGACCGATGCTCCACAGATCGGTCCGGTTATCGACCTGATCGCCGCTCGCCTGTTCGGGCGACATATAGGCCGGAGTGCCGAGGACCGCTCCCTTGAGGGTGGCGGCGAAATCCCCGGCCCCGCCGCCTTCGTTCTCGGTCAGTTTGGCCAGACCGAAATCGAGGATCTTGACGTAACCGTCCGGGCGGACCATGATGTTTTCCGGTTTGATGTCGCGGTGGATGATGCCGGCTTCGTGAGCGGCCGTCAGGGCGTCGGCCGCCTGAAGGATGATCGAGAGAATTTCCTTGAGCGCCGGGGGGGCGCCGATCAGGTCGCGAACGGTTTTTCCTTTGACGAACTCGGTGGCGATGTAATTGACCCCTTCGATGTGGCCGAAATCGTAGACGGTGACGATGTTCGGATGATTGAGAACGGCGATGGCGCGGGCCTCGATCTCGAACCGCTTGACCCGTTCGTCGTCGGCGTGAAACTCCTTGGGCAGGATCTTCAGCGCGACCTGACGATTTAATTTTTGATCCTGGGCCAAATAAACCTCGCCCATTCCTCCGAAGCCGAGGATCTTCTTGATCTTGTAATTTCCGATCGTCCGGTTGTAGAGGGAGTTTTGAAAAAGGGCCGGATCTTTTTCGGCGATCGTCCGGGCCATCTGGTTCATGGCCGAATTCTGCAAAAAGTTTTCCGAAGCCTTCTCGGCCCCGATCAATTCGAGCGCCTTTTGCCTGAGTTCGAGGTCGTCTCCGCTTTTTTCCGCGACAAAACCCTCCCGTTCGGCTTCGGGCAGATCCAGAGCCGCATCAACGAGTTCATCGATCTTTTTCCAGCGTTCGGGGTCCATAGGGTTTTGCCGCAGAAAAAACGAAAGCGGGGAGAAAAGTTTTTTCTTCAAAAAAGAGAGCGAAAGGCCGATAAAATCATTCCCGGTTCAATTCGAGAAAAAGCCAGGCCCTCGCCTTTTGCCATTCGCGCATAACGGTTACGCCGGAAATTCCCAAAACCTCGGCGATCTCATCGACCTTGAGTCCGCCGAAGAATTTCAGTTCGACGATCCTTGCCTTTCGCTCGTCAAAGGCCGCCAGTTCCGACAGCGCGTGATCGAGAGCCACCAGATCGGCGTCTTTTTCGGCCGAAACGGTCAGCGCCTCGTCGAGCGGAAGATGCGGCACGCTCCTTTCATCGACCCTCGCTCTTTTGCGGGCGAAATCGACCAGAATCTTTCGCATCAACTGGGCCGAAACTCCGAAAAAATGCGCCCGGTTTTCCCATTTGGCCGATTTCCAGTCGATCAAACGGAGATATGCTTCGTTGACCAGAGCGGTCGTCTGAAGGGTGTGTTCGCGCCGCTCGCGGCCCATGTAGCGTTTGGCGATCCGGTACAGTTCGGCGTAAATGATCGGGGTCAATTCCTCCAGCGCCTGGCGGTCGCCTCCGCTCCATTTTCGCAAAAGTTCGGTAACTTCCTGTGAATTGCTTAGGGGCATTTTTCGCTCAAAGCCTTATTTTTACTTAATTTAACACTAAAAATAAAAAAAATCGAAAATTTTTTTTGGGGATGATGATAGTTTTTTTTCGATTTAAACGCATTAGTTATTGAACCGGGCCAAAGGGCTCGAAAAAATTTTGAGGATTTTAAGGAGAAGAAAGAAAAATGGGATCTAAATATTACGCGATACCGGCCGAAGGGCAATTGGATGATATGGCCTGCTGGGCCGCATGTTTGAAGTGGTGGCTGAAGGCCGTTCGGTCGGTCAACAAAACTCAGAGGACCATCATCGACAAATACAATTATCTGACCGATGATTACGGAGCGATGAACGAATCGGGAATCGAGTGGCTGATCGTCGATAACGATATGTACATCGAGGTTTTCGACCGGGCCAGAGATTTTACGGCCGATGTCGTTCGCCAGAGACTCAGCTACGGGCCGCTCTACGTCGCCTACACCGAAACCTCGTCGCGGAAAAAGCACGTCAATGTGATCTACGGCATTCAGGGTTCGGGCAATCACGCCAAGGTCAAGGTGATGGAACCGCAGAGCCAGACCAACCCCGACTGGACCTTTACCGGCGCTCACAAGTTGAAGAACCTGTCGGATTTTAACCGTCTCGGTTCGGTTTATTTCGGGTACAACTGAGAGCGATTTCGGATTTGCAGAAGATCAAGCGGGGAAGTTGTTGTTTGAGAGTTTTTTGGATTTGCCGGAAAGGGGATCGGTTGAAGTAAAAGCAATTATAAATATTATCGGTGATTTTTATCAGAAACCGGTCCTTTCGGGCGAACGAGAGAGAATTTTTTTTAGGAAATTTAAGGAGTAAGAAGAATTATGGCAGTTTTTCCATTAACGAAGATACCGAAATGGGGTTATCACAAGGGGAGCGGAAAGCGTTGGTTCGGAGCCACCCGCGATGGCGGGCGGACCCACGCGGCCTGTGATCTGATCGCCAGTCCGGGGAAACCCGTTCTGGCGGTTGACACCGGAACCTATCTTTACCGGGAGAGTTTTTATCTGGGAACCGACGCTCTGGTGGTTCAGCACAATGGCTTCCTGGTTCGCTACGGCGAGGTTTCCAAAGATAAGAAGGTCAAGGGATTGAAAAGAGGCGACACGGTTCATCCGGGTCAGGTGATCGGTTACGTCGGCGGTTTGAAGATGCTTCATTTCGAGATGTACAAGGGAACCGAGATCGGTCCGCTGACGCAAAGAAAGAACAAGACCTTTTACAATGTTCCGGGGGCCAATTACCAGCGCCGGGCCGATCTGATGGACCCGACGCCGTATCTCAATCAGCTCAAACTCTGGACCAAATTTACCGATTGGGTCGAAGACGTCGTTGACGATATTTTTTAACAAGGGTTTTCTCCTCCAAAAATAAGGGGTTTGTTCCGTTCACTTCCCCAGACGGTTCAAATCCCTTTTTGGATTTTCCGGTCGCCTTCGACGAACCTTTTGCGGGCCCGGTCGGAAAAAAGCAGTTCGCGGCTGTAAAAGCGGAGCGGGTAATCCTTGTCGAAGTTTCGGATCAGATCATCGACCGCCTCGACCGTCGAAACTTCCGTCCTCGATGCGGCGAAATCGAAAACGGTCCGCATCCAGAAAACCGTCAGCGTTTCGTGATAGGGCGATTCGTGGTGAAGATCGACCCCGAAAGCCCTCAAAAGGTGGAAAAGCCCATGTCGCATTTTCTTCAGAGCGGTCTCGAAATCGTTTTCCTTCGAATAACAAAAAGCGACCAGCAGATGCTCGGGATGGCCCCAGGCCCCGCGTTCGATGGTTCCGGTTTCAAACGCGTGGACGACCTCCAAAATTTCTTTTTCGGTTTTGTATTTCATAAAACTCCTTTTTTTGTTTTGAGTCGGTTTTATAAATAAAAAACAGAGCGCACCGAATTTCTCCGGTGCGCTCTGTTTTTTTTGTATCAGCGGACGATTCTAAAGCATCGGGCCGGATCCGGTCAAGCGTCGCTGAACGGGATCTGGAAATGACTGATGATCCGGCGGGCCGTTTCGCCGACCGTCAGATGGGTGTTGTCGATGACCAGACTTTCCCTTTCGGGGACCGGGGAAAAGAATTCGTATTCCTCGTGGAGTATGGCCAGGGTTTCGACCGAGTTGACTTTTTTCAATTCGGCCCGGGATTTTTCCAGAACGCGTTTTTCTATTTCGGGCAATTCGGGCACCAGCATTACAAAACAAACCTCGCCGCCGTGTTCCTCGACTGCGCCTAAAACCGCCTTGATGTGCCGATCATCCAGCCCTTTGGCGTAGCAGAAGGTGTAGATCAGATCGACATTTTCGCGGGCCGCTTCGCGGATTGTCTCAACCCGGATCAAATCGACCAGACGGTCGAAAGGCTTCGAACCCCATTCGAAAACGGGCCTCACGCAATCGATCGAAACATGATTGTGAAACAGTTTGAAACCGGTCAAAGCCGCGACTTCTTTGGCGGTCGTCAGTTTCCCGACCGCCGGCGAACCGTAAATAAAGAGTAATTTCATTGCCAACCTCCTGAAAAAAAGCGGGTCCAGAGCGTCCAGACCGAACCGATCCCGACCAACATCGGTAGCGTCGTCACAACGATCAAAAGCGGGATCTGAATGTAAGCCGTTTTGGCGCTGACATAGCGGGTGTTCGGAAGCATCGTCAAAATCGGCAAAACTATCGTCAGAAAGACCTTCGCCAGCTGAAAGGTCAGATCCCAGGCCGGAAAGGCCACGGCCAGATTTCCGCAGAGCCAGCCGAAAAACGCGCCGCCCGCGCAGGCCATCAGCCACCACGCGCCGATCCAGTCGAGCCAATTGAATCTTTCCGGTTGGTCGACGGCCAGATCAGTTCGGTTTTGAAACCGGAGACCGACGATGATCAGGACCTGCAAAGCGGAGGTGAAGATCACAAAGCCGAAAGCGAAGGCCGATAAATAACCGAACATCTGCCAAAAGCGGAGCAGGATCATAACGGAAGAAAAAAAGAGCGACGCCAGGACCTTCGGCAATAAAACCCAAAGCGAAGCCTCAGCGTTTATCCCGCCAAATTCGACGGATTTTTTTTCCGTTTTCGGTTTGCCTTCTGTTTCCTTCATAAATTCACAAGTTAGCATAACCCGGTTTTTCCCCTTCAAAAAATATTTCCGGAAATGAGCGATAAAAACATTTTTATCGCTCATTTCTTTTTCAAAGTTCAACCTTTTCGATGACGCCGACCCAGTGTTCGGCCGAAAGCTCGTTGCGGGCGAACAGATCGATGATCTCGAACACCTGATCGGAGAATCCTCCGATGTTGAGGATGTCCCCTCTTTCCTGAGCCTGCGTCGTGCCGTAAGGCTGAATGTCGATGCAGACTAGTTTCGCCTGCGGGTTGCGGGACTGGAATTCGTTCCATTGACGCATCGTTTCCGTCCCGTTGTTCCACCCTTTGCGCGTATCGACCCACGATTCGTTGTCCGAAACGTAGATGACCAGATCGCCTTGAGAGCGTCGGCGGTTGATCTCGCGCAGAGGCGCCGAACAATTGGTTCCGCCCGAAGGCAGTTTGGCCAGTTTGTCGGCGTTGGTCATCACCGAATCGCGCGGATTGAGACGCGCTTCGACGATGTGATCCGAAAACGGGATCACTTCGGCGGTCGGGTTCTTGCGCAGAACCGCCGCCGCGACCAGAGCCGCCACGTCGAGACAGCGAACGGCCGTCGTCGAACCTTTCCGGTAACCGGTCGCCGGCGAATGCATCGATCCGGAGATGTCCGGAAAAACGAACACTTTGCCGTCGATCCGCGGAACGTTCTTTGTGGCGACCTCCATCGCGTCCTGCAGAGCCTCGACGATCTCGCGCGGGATTTCCCGATTGGCTTCGGCCATTTTGTAGGCGATCAGAAGCTGGTAAGGGAAAACGCGTGCGCGCCCGATCTCTTCGGCGTTGCGCAGACGTTCGGCGATCAGGCGGACGATTTCCGCGTCGGCGAAAACCCCCTGACGCTGGAAGGTGTTGAGATTCATCCGCGTCATCGTCCAACCGGCGTTGCGGGCGATCTCCGCCCAGTGCCGCGCTTCGAGCGGCAGAGCCGTCAGCATCTGGAAGGGAACCCGCGGAATCTCGGCCCCGGTGTCGGCCTTGAAATTTTCAAAGGCTTTGACGACCTCGGGAAGATTTTCGAAACGGATCTCCTTTCCGATCAGGTAACCGAACAGCGCTTCGTACTGATCATCGAGCGGTTTCGGGTGAACCATTTTCAGAATGTCGGCAAACGAAGGCGACTGCCCGACCGATTGACGGAAAATGTTTTCCGGACGGCGCGAGGTGAACCATTCGCGGACCAGACGTTTCGGCAGTGAACCGAGCGATTTCCGCCCGACCGCGCCGCTTCTGATGATCTGAACGAAGTTGCGGAGCATCTTGCCGTTGTCGATGACGCGCGGAAAAACGCTCTCCAGCAGCGATTTGTCGCGAACCGAAAGCATCGCCGCCAGAAAGGCCGGCATATCTTTCATAAAACCTCGTTGACGGGCGAAGACCGCCAGCTTGGCGACGAATTCCGGTTCGACCTCGCGGCACAGTTCGACGACCTTGCCGAACTGTTCGGCGGCATCGGCGTAAAAGGTCGCGTTGAACGAACCCGTCACGGCGTATTGCGCCAGAGCGTGTTTCGGCGTGAACTCGTAAGCCCGGCCGCCGGCTTCGTTAAAAGTGTCGGCCTTCGGCGTCAGCATTCCGATGAACGTTTGAAAAATGTTTTTGTTAGCCATAGTTTTTTCAAGGCCAAAGGCAAAAGTAAAAAGGCAAAAGCCCGGAAAACCTTTGACCGTTTCCTCCTCTGGAAAAAATCGGCCTTCTTCAATTGAATAAACTTTTTTAAGGTGTTTTGAGTCCCGTTTTGAGTCCCTGCTTTAGCAGGCGTTTCTTTTAACTGAGAGTTTCCAAAGTCAACCGAAAAACAGCCTGAAGGCTGGACTCAAAACAAAATAGATCGGGTGGGATTCGAACCCACGTTCCCGCGCTTAAAAGGCGCGTGCCTTAGACCTGACTTGGCTACCGATCTGTGACGATTTTGGGTTTTAGATTTTGGATTTTGGATCATAAAACTTACACTGAATTACTTTCAGTTGAGACAATAATCCAAAATCCAAAACCCAAAATCCGAAATCAAATTGGCTGACAGGGCGGGACTCGAACCCGCAACTTCCGCTTTAACAGAGCGGCACTCTAACCAATTGAGTTACCCGTCAGAAAGAATTACGAAAATCCAAAATCCGCAATCCAAAATCCCTCTGGGTGGGAAACGCGGAAGAAAGAACAAACCAATACGGTCACCCGTAGCGAGAGGCGAGGACTTATGTGGATCGGTGAAGTGTGATCTTTCTTCCGGCGTCTTTTGGAGGGAAACTTGGAATTTTGGATTTTAGATTGCCGATTTTGGAATGTCTTTATGTTTGACGGAATCCGGTGAAATTCCGGTCAATCCAAAATCCAAAATCTAAAACCCAAAATGGATTTGGTCGGAACAAAAGGACTCGAACCTTTAATCTTCCGGTTATCGACCGGATGCTTTGCCGAAATTAAGCTATGTTCCGAAGGAATGATGGTCGCGGGAGCAGGAGTCCAACCTGCCGATTTGCGGACTATGAACCCGCCGAGCCGCACCTTGCTCCATCCCCGCATATTTGAGAATTTGATTAAAGCCCTTTAGCAACCGGATTTCGATCCAAATCCGCAATCCGAAATCCAAAATCCAAAATCGAAAGAGGCGGCGGCGGGATTTGAACCCGCATCTTCTTGCTTACGAGGCAAACGCTCTTATGGACCGGTTAAGCTACGCCGCCAATGAATTTGGGATTTGGGATTGCGGATTGCGGATTGGAAAAAAATCCGCAATCCGAATTCCCAAATCCGAAATCAAAATGGATCGAGTGAGATTCGAACTCACACCTAACAGTTTGCAGGACTGTCGCTCTGCCGAAATTAAGCTACCGACCCAGGGGATTTTGGAATTTAGATTGCCGATTTTGGATTGTTTGACGGTGAGAGTTTCCGTGTGAATTTCAAACGATCCAAAATCCAAAATCTAAATTCCAAAATGGAAATGGTTGCGGCGGGTGGATTTGAACCACCATTCTCAGGCTTATGAGACCTGTGCTTTGCCGGATTAAGCTACACCGCAAAAAGGATTTTGGCTTTTAGATTGCCGATTTTGGTTTGGAAACCAAAAAGGAAAAATCCAAAATCTAAAATCCAAAACCCAAAATCGAAATGGCCGATGTTGGATTCGAACCAACGACCTGCGGTTTAGAAGACCGCCGCTCTAGTGGTTCCGCTGAGCTAATCGGCCAAGGGGATTTTGGATTTTAGATTGCCGATTTTGGATTGTCTTTCATTTGACGGAATTTGGTTTAATTCCGGTCAATCCAAAATCCAAAATCTAAAATCCAAAATCGAAACGGTTGGAGTTGGAATCGAACCAACCTCTTCGGCTCTTCAGACCAACGCTAATCCATCTCAGCTATCCAACCCGGATCTCTTGTTTAGAAAAATTGAGCTTTTGGGGGAATGTTCCGCCGGAGGTTCGTCCGGAAAAAGTCCTTCAGGAGAGAAGTTTTTTCGGATTTGCCGGAAAACCTTTTTGATGACTGAAGTTTGAGAAAATGGTTAACCGAGTGTGGGATGGCCGGGGGAGCGATTAACCATTTGTCAAGCGGCCAGATCTTGTGTCTCTTCCATAAGATCTTCCAGAAAAAGATATTTCTTCCATTCCGGCTTTGATTCGGCGTAATGACAGAGCAGGACGCGGTCGAGACCGAGGTTGAAAAGTTTTTGCGGAGTCAGAAGAGGCATCCGGGCCTGTTCGGGCGTCCGGTTTCCTTTGCGCTGGTTGCAGTGGACGCAGGCCGTAACCAGATTTTGAGCCGTGCTTTCGCCGCCCTGTGCGCGCGGCAAGATGTGGTCGAGCGTCAGGTCTTTGGCGTGTTTGTGGTCGCCGCAGTACTGACAACGGTAACGGTCGCGAATGTAGATCCGGGCCCGTTTCATCGTGTTTTCACGACGTTTACGGCGGACATGCACGTAGGTTTTCAAACGGATCACGCTCGGGACGCGGATCTCGGTTGAAGGCGAATGGAGAACATTTTCGCCGTCGTGTTCTTCGATGTAAACTTTTCCCCGAAACCACATGCAGACGGCCCGGGCGACGCCCACCGTTCCGAGCGGTTCGTAAGAAAAATTTAGCAGTAATACTCTTCCGGTTATCAACGGAATCACCTCCTTTTTATTTAGATTGAAATTTGATTTGTCAGAAGTAAGTTCAAAATCGGAATCAAACGCAATATCTTGTGTGCAAATTTCTAATTGACACCATATTAACTGATTTACCCCGTTTTTGTATATTAATATTTTGTAAAAAACTGTCAGTGAGCGGTGAGCAGTAAGCAGTAAGCAGTGGAAGGGCCGCTTGCTGAAAAGGTTCTCGGGAAAAACCCGAAACCAACGGATCGGCCTGCAAAATCAAGGCCGATCCGAAATCCCAAATCCGAAATCCGAAATCCGAAATCCGAAATCCCTACCCTTTCATATTGATATGAAAATGATCGTCATGTCCCTGCCACGGGCTGACGCCCTTGAGGGCGTTGATGACCGGGTCGTTGAACAAAATGCTCCGGACGTTTTTGTGGCTCAGGAAAAGTTCGATCAGAGCTTTGGTTTTGTCCTGATCGTAATTGGTCGTGTCTTTATAATTGACCGGAGCCATCGCATTATCTTTTCTCAAAGGCCGGATATCGACGTTTTTGCCCTCGCGGTGGCTGTTATGGGGTTTCATCTCGCCGCCGAACTGAAAGCTGATGTCGCCGATCGGCACCAGAGTCAGCGGATTGCTCAGATTGAACTGGCGGGAGATCTCCTCGAGAGTTCCGATCGTCTCCGCCGTCCCCCACTGCCTTTCGTTCCAACTCCCTTTGCCGTATGAGTAATAGCCGAATCCGCACATCTGCGGAAGCAGGAGAAAAGGCTTCCGGTCGAGTTTTTCCAAAGTCCGCCCGCCGGGATCGACCCGTCCGTCCGGGTTTTTGGAAAAATGCGTCTGGAAATTTCGGATCGCGATAACCGTCGGATCGTCCGCCTTCCCGTTGCAAACCCCGTTGATGGCCAGAGGCGTATCGAGCCATTTATTTAAAAGGGTTTGAATAATGATGACATCGTTGCGGTTGTTTTTGCCCCCTTCACCGACCGGGGCAGAAATTTTACTTCCCATAATTCAAAGTTCTCCAAAAATCTTTAAAATAGTTGTGAAAACTTTTGGACGAAAACAATAAAACGCTTTTGCCAAGAATTATTGAAAAAAAACAGGATTAGAAAATACCCAACAAATCCAAAATCCAAAATCTAAAATCCAAAATAGAAATAGCATCGTACCGGATTCGAACCGGTGTCTTCTGCTTGGAAGGCAGAGATCTTCGACCTGACTGGACCAACGATGCGAAGGGATTTTGGATCTTAGATGGCCGTTTGGGGCTAACAAAGTGCTTGGGGAAAATCCTCAGTTGGGCTTTGACGTGCAACCAAATGGTTGCATATAATTATGGCAATGGATAAGGTTTTCAAAGCGCTTGCCGATTCCGGGCGAAGAAAATTGCTGGACAGTTTAAGGCGGAAAAATGGTCAGACGTCGAATGAACTCTGCGAACATCTGGAGATGTCCCGGCAGGCGGTCAGCAAACATTTGATGATTCTGGAAAACGCCAATTTGGTTGTAACCCGTTGGCAGGGACGGGAAAAACTGCATTACCTGAATCCAATCCCGATCCAGGAAATTTCAGAGCGTTGGATACAAAAATTTGAAGAACAACGTCTGGAGGTTTTGACCCAGTTGAAAAAGATACTGGAAGAAAAGGAGAAAGAAAAATGAAAAACGATAAATTCGTTTATGTAACCTATATCAACACCACCCCCGAAAAACTTTGGGAAGCCTTGACGAACACCGATTTTATGAAACTGTATTGGTTCGGAAGCAGTTTTGAAACTGATTGGAAGATCGGTTCGAGCATCAAGGAAACGATGCAAAACGGAAAACCCGGTTTTGAGGGGGAAATCCTGAAATTCGACCCCCCGAGACTTCTTTCATATAGCTTTTTCGTGAAGGATGAGGAAAAAACAAAGGTTACCTTTGAAATTTCCAAACAAGGCGAAGCGGTCAAATTAACGACCATCCACGAGGGCTACGAGCGGGGAACCAAGGAATACGAATCAACCGGTGAGGGCTGGGCGGTAATCCTCAGCGGAATAAAGTCCCTGCTTGAAACGGGCAAGCCGCTTGCCTTGGATCTTTGGTCACAGGTCAATGTGATCAATTCCCAAAATGCCTGATTCGAAACAGTTTTTTTCGGGGGCGGATTATTTGCATCAAATCCGCCCCTTCCGGCGGGTGGCGCGGCTTACGAGACCAGCCAAGAACCGGGCTGGAAAAAGGTTTCCGCCCGCGAGAAACGGTTCGATTTGGGATTTGGGGTTGCGGATTGTATTTTTAAAACCAAAAACCTAAATAACCAAAAAAAACAATCCGAATTCCCAAATCCCAAATCCCAAATCGAAAAAGCATCGTAGCGGATTCGAACCGCTGTCTCCGGCATGGCACGCCGATGTCTTCGACCGGACTGGACCAACGATGCATTTAAATTTTGGATTTTAGATTTTGGATCTCGGATTTCATTAAATCCAAAATCGGCAATCTAAAATCCAAAATCGCCTCACCCTTTAACACACACAACCTGTTTCAATTCGGCGACCACCTCGACCAGGTCTTTTTGGTTATTCATGACCTTGTCGATGTCTTTGTAAGCGCCCGGAATCTCGTCAATGACGCCTTTGTCCTTACGGCATTCGACGCCTTTGGTCTGACGTTCCAGATCCTCGCGGGTGAATTGCTTTTTGGCTTTCGTCCGGGACATTTTACGTCCCGCGCCGTGCGAGCATGAATTGAAACTTTCGGGCGCTCCGAGTCCTTTGATGATGAACGATTTCGCTCCCATCGAACCGGGGATGATCCCGTAACGTTCCGCTTCGGCGTTGATCGCGCCTTTGCGGGTGACGAAGACCCGTTCGCCGTAGTGGGTTTCTTCGGCGACGTAGTTGTGGTGGCAGTTGACCGTGATCTCGGGACGAAACGCCTTGCCCCGGTTGAACATTTTATTGAACACTTTGAGCAGACGGTTCATCATCACTTCACGGTTCTTCATGGCGTAACCCTGCGCCCATTCCAGATCGCTCCAGTAGTTTTGGAACTCGTCGGTTCCCTTGATGAAGTAAGCCAGATCCGGCGCGGGCAGTTCGTTCAGACGATGCAGGCTCTTGGCCGTGGCAATGTGGCGGTCGGCCAGTTCCTTCCCGATGTTACGCGAGCCGGAATGAAGCATCAGCCAGACATTGTTCTCGGTGTCGAGACAGATCTCTATGAAGTGGTTCAGTCTGTTACCTATTGCTTTTGGATTTTATCCGCCAAAGTCGCATTTCAATGCTTCTTCGACTTCTTTCCAATTTTTTCATTGCCAATTCAATTGAATTTGAAAGTATGAATTTATCCTGATCAATTGTCCAACGCTTACGATTTTCAATGCGTTTCATGGTTTTGGGGCGTTTCCAACTTAAAACTTCCTGAGCCTTATTATATTTTCTTGGTAAGGCTAGGCAGGTTTTGTAATAAAGTTGTTCAACAACCATTTGTGCATCTTCTTTAAAAACCGCAATATTGTAAACTTTATCTCTTTTATTAGGCCCGGAAGTTTTCTTTTTATCGGTAATTGATTTTAAAAACCCCAAATATTCCTTGGTTATTGAGGAACTTGAGGTTATTAGAGATAAGAAGGGAAAACCTTTAGCCGTCAACCCTAATGATCCGTCACCATCAATTAAACCTCTGAAATAATCCACTTTTGAACATTGACCATTAGGTTTTGAGATGATTTTGGATTTATTTCCGTTTGGAAATCCGAGGCTAATCAGCCAATCACGAAAACGTTTATCGTAAACTGACCAAATAACTGAAACATACTTCTCACTAAAATTAGTATTTCGAACTCTTTCGGTGATAGTGGAATTAAATGGCAAGCGTTTTTGAAATTCAAGAAGTGTTTTTTTGTCTCGACCACTTATTTCTATTCTCAACCTTCCTCGATTCCGAGTTGTTTCATATAAATGTCCGTCTGTTTGGGCAAAGCCAAACAAATAGGCATAAAATGGATTTTCCAAAGTAAGAAATTCTTCTTTCATTTTTCAATTTTTGGCAAATGAAAACCGCAATCGGCCAAGTCATTTCTGCTTGGCTCTGCAACTTCCTTTTCGTTGCAGTTCGGAGCACACCTTCATCTTAAAGAAATTTAAGATGCCCAAGTCCCTCTGCTCTCTACGGGGCGTTTTACCGCTTCCCACGGAATCGGCATCTCAGCTTTTTTCCGTTTTGGACGAGTTTTCATTATCACATCACTGTGATACGGGGCAACTTTTTACCCCCACCTAGAGTTCCCAATTGTTGCATCGCTTTTTTCTTGCGGTCCTGAACGCCCGTGTGGAGTTCGTCGAAATTTTCCCAACCCGTCCAGCGCGAGGCCTCGGCGTCGGATTCCTTGTACCACTTGAATCCGACCGGGATCTTTTCTTCGATCGCCAGACGAAGCTGTTTCAGTTTTCCGTCCAGAATTCCGCTCTTAAAAGGCGTCTTGATGGCCGCCATCCCGCAATTGTGCACGAAAACACCGGCCTCCAAAGCAAAGTTATGAAATCCGGGTACGGTCAGGCAAAAAACATCCTCACATTCCTTGATCGGTTCCACGGAAACCACTTTGTGGTTATAGCCATGTTTGTAAAGACGGTGATTATGCAAGCCGATCCCGCTTTTTACTTTTTCACCACAAGTTTCACAGGGATAATAACGGTTGGCAATTTCTTTGCTTTTTGCCCGGCCTTTTTCACTTTTGTTGTAAGAAACCAGAAATTTTTTGCCTCTTTGGCCATTTCCGGCCACAGACATTTTGAAATGTTCGGGTTTTTCTTCCATATATTTCAAAATATTTTCGGTTCCTCTTTTGGCAAAATAGGCGTGTCCCTCGGCGGTTCGAGCTTTTTCGGCCAGGGCTTTTTTCCGATTATCTTCAAATTCCGGCGAATGCCAGTGAACATTACGTTCTGCCAAATTGCGATGATAAGACGAATGGGCTGAAGCGCTCATAAATTCCAGATTCTCGGGACGATTATCCGATCCATCAAAGTTCTTATGGTGAATAACTGTTTTTTCGCCTTTAAATCGCGGCACTTTTCCGAGTAAACCGCTTCTTCCCACTATCCAATGAGCCTTTTGCCAGCGACCCGAATAATTTTGCTGAACCAGAATATATCCATCTTTATCTTTTTTTCGGTAAAGAGGCATCAGGGACTCACCCGATTTCAAATTTTCTGCCTTTTTAAAACCTCCGTCCCGAAGCATAAATTCGTGATCAGGTGTGCAGCGAATTTCCCGACCGTTGTCAAGAAGGACTTTGACAAGTTTGGCATTAGTGCGGGTTTTCCGGGCAGTAGCTTTGGCCGAGACGATCTTTCCGGAATCGGTGCAGGCGAAAACAACAAATTCGTCATCGCGTTTTGCCAACTCCTCAATCGGAAAAGATCTGCCCTCAAGCAATGGGACCAAAGTATCGCCCGTAAAACAGCCGATATCGACCCCCACGGTGGCCGGAATGACCGCGTCTTTGGTGGCGATGACCGAACCGACCATCGAACCCTTGCCGAGGTGGGCGTCGGGCATCAGCGCCACGTGCTTGTAAATGCAGGGCAGACGCGAAACGTTGCGCAGCATATCCTGTTCTTCTCGGGTCAATCCGTGATCGACCCACGAAAAGATTTCGGCTTGCGCGCCAGAAATGTTCAGTTTGTTAAATGGCATGACTTTCTCCTCCTGTGTCCATTATATAAAAGATAAAATTCGTTGGTGTAATGATTCGGAATGATCCGTGTCGGTTTTCGATACAGTTGTTTTTTCTGATTTGATACATATTTATTATTTACAAAAAAGTTTTTACCGTAAAAACGAGGTTATTAGAGTTGGCACGCCTCTTGCTGAAAAAGGATTATCCCCTCAAAAGATGATCCCCCCTTAAATGTGAACCGTTCCGCGGTTTGATTTTTAACCACAATTTCAAGGAGGTTTTATGTTTAAGAAAATTTTAATGGCAGTCGGTATCAGTGTATTTTTACTGACCGGCATTTTTGCCGCCACCGTTCACCGGAATTACCTGGAAAAGCTGGAGCTCGATTCGGCAATGACCCCGCCGGTTTCACCGACGGCAACCCCGACCCCTAGTCCGAGCGCGTCGCCCGACGAAGATGAACCGGAGGAAACTCCGACGCCTTCCGAAGACGATCCGACGGAGCCGCCGACGGAAACCCCGACCCCGTCTCCAACTCCGTAAAAATTAAGGTTTTTGTCTTTATTCCCTGAGGCAAGCCCGGCGGGCTTGCCTTTTTCGTGCGGAAAGGGCGACAAGGGTTTCGGATCGATCTGTGAACCGGATTCGAACCGGCATCTCCGACCGGGAAGGTCGGCGCTTTGCTCAGTTTAAGCTACCTCCACAGTTTGGCGTTGGAATGTAATCGCTCCGGCATTCGCCCCAAAAAGGGTGAAAAATGTGAAGAGTTGAAAAGTGAAAAAAAAGTGAATCGAGAGTTCACCTACAACTCAAAAGCAAACTCTCGCGGGTAACAAACCTGAAAATGTCCGCGCCAATCCCCTCGGCGCTCAAAAAAAACAATCCGAAATCCAAAATCCAAAATCCGAAATCGCCTCAGTTGTTCCCGAAATTCATCGGCGGTCCGGCGGCGTGGATCTGCTGAAAGATGAGCCTCATCTCGGCCGGAACCTCGGGATTGGTGGGCAGTGTCTTGTAAACGGCGGTGTCCTTTTTCCGCAACAGGTTGTTGATCATCCGGATCGTGTAATCGGTGTGCGAGAGCGATGCCAACCGGTTGCTCGGGTTGTTTTCGTTGCCGGCCTTATCGACGATCCCGTCGATCATCACATTTGGGGCCAGCATCTGCATTTTCACGATCCAGGCCCGGGTGACGGGGCCGACCTTGCCGTCGATGGTCATCTGACCCCAGGGTTTTTTGTTTTTCAAAAAATCGATTTCGAAAACCCTTTTCAAAAAAAACTGAACCACCTTAACGTCTTCCTCCATATTCGGGCAACCGTAACCGACCGCCATATTGACGTTGTAAAAAGAAGGCGTTCGGGCCGGGTCGATGGTGTCTAAATCAATAAATGCCATAAATTTTTTACTCCTCTAAAAAATAATTTTTCGGCGGACCAAATGAGGCCCGCAGGAGGAATAATACGAATCTGATGAACCTTTTTCGCCACCCGTAGGGATAGTTGGTTGGGGGTGAAAATGCGGCGAAACCGTCGGTTTGAAGGCCGCGATGACCTTCCCCCGCCCGTATTGACGGGATCGGGAAAAAGCGGTCATCAATAAAAGATGATCGGCGACAAGGTTTGATGAAACGTTTTTCGCGCTCTACCGAACTGAGCTACTTCCCGGAAAAACTGAACGGGAAGGCCGGACTCGAACCGGCGACCTCGCACTTCAAAGGTGATGTAGTTCCATCGGCATTCGCCGAATTCATTGATCATTGATTAGTTATCGCATCGTTCGATGGAAGAATGGTTTTGATAAAGGTTAAATGATCGATGTTTTGACGACAAGAAGGGGGCGAAATTTGCCTTTACCGATTTAGGCGACTTCCCCAGAAAGTTTGGAGGGGAAGAAAAGATTCGAACTTTCATGTAATTCCGCCGGGCATTCGTCAAAAGTTTTTTTAGGGATCGGCGACAAGGTTTGTGAGAAACTTTGTTTTTTCACCTTCGCCCGGCGTTTTTTCAAACGCCGGCGACCGGGATTCGAACCCGGACGTCCCTCGCGGGACAATAGTTTCCCAGACTATAGTGTTTGCCTTGTAGTTCCTCAGGCATTCGCCGAATTCATTTAACATTTATCAGTTATCATTGGTCAAATTTTGGATTGTTGGCTGATAACTGATAAATGTTAAATACTGTGTAATCAAAATTTATTAACAATAAATTTAGCCACAGAGAACACCGAGGGCACCGAGGAATTATTGTCGATCAAACTATTTGTCTCTGAGTTCTCGGTGTTCTCTGTGGCTAAATATAAAAAAACTTAAGTTACAGAATATTAAATGTTAAATGTTCCGCGGCGACAAGAATTGGCTGAAACGTTTTCGCCGCTCTAACCATTTGAGCTATACTTTGCCGGATGGCAAGGCAGTCGGACTCGAACCGACAACCTGCGGGTTATGAGCCATGTAGTTCCAACGGCATTCGCCGCGATCAGGGAATGATCCGCATTTATGCAAAAGAGGGGTGAGAAACTGGTCAAAAACATGTTCCCGTTTTGCCGGGCATTCTCTCTCCGTGTGAAACTCAGCGGTTTTTTTGCTGCGGGTCAATATGTTGTATATTAAATCTAAAAAAGGACTTTATCCGAAGTAATAAAAAGAGGCCGCGCGGTGCGGTCGAGAAAAACGAGAGGAAAAGATTATGGAAAGCACTGGCGCTTCAAACAGCGGCATCGGCGGGGAAGCCCCGGATTTAACGGCCAATCGGATCGAGATCGAACAGATCATCGGCCGGGGCGGGATGGGAACCGTTTACCGGGCCAGGCACCTGAGTCTCGACCGTCTGGTGGCGGTCAAGGTGATCAATACCGAATTCGCCGCCGACGCCGACGCTTCGCAGCGTTTTACCTACGAAGCGAGGCTGATGGCCAAACTCCGCCACCCCAAAGCCGCGACCATTTACGATGCCGGCAGTCTGCCCGACGGTCGGCTTTTTATCGTCATGGAATACGTCGAGGGAACCACGCTTTCCGAGGTTCTGGCCAGAGAAGGCCGCCTGCCTTACCGCCGGGCCGTCGAGATCGCCGTCAGCATTTGCGATGTGCTCGGGGAGGCTCATTCGATGGGAATCATCCATCGGGATCTCAAACCGGCCAACATCATGCTCAACAGCCGGGGCGTTTTCGTTCTGGATTTCGGGATCGCCAAAATGCTTAAAAGCGACACGGCCGAGAGCCTCCGGCTTTCGATGACCGGCAAAGGCGCGCTGATCGGCACTCCGTTTTATATGTCGCCCGAACAATGCCTCGGCGAACCGGTCGACATCCGGAGCGACCTTTACAGTCTCGGCGCACTGCTGTTCGAAATGCTGGCCGGCAGACCGCCGTTTGACGATGAGGTCATCTCGGCGATCATCATCAAACACGCGATGGTCAACGCGCCGGGGCTCGAAGAATTCAATCCCGAACTTCCGCCCCAACTGTGCGGCGTTGTCAACCATCTACTGCAAAAGAAACCCGACGACCGTCCGGCCAGCGCCTCGGCCACACAGGTTTTGCTCGAAGCCAGCGTCAGCAATCAGGAGGCCAAAACCGCCAAAATGACCGCTCCGCCGGTGATCCATAACGAGCCGACGCGGGAGATGAATTTTGCCGGTCTCACCCAATCCAATGATCCCGGGACCGCGGATCAGATGAGGGCGACCAATCAGTCGGAAGCGGCGCAAACCCGAACCGAACCAGTTCAGGATGTGAAAAACAATCGGTGGCTGGTTTACACGCTCGGCGGGTTGCTGGCTTTTTCAACTTTGGCTTTTTCGGTCACGGCCCTGATTTGGTTTTTCGGTTGGCCCGGTCAGAGGGAGGTCGCCGAATCCAACTCAAACACCTGGAACAAAAACGCCAACACCTGGAACAAAAATGGTGATCCTTACGGTCAGAGCGATCCTTACGGTTACGGTTCGAACACAACCGATCACTCAAATCACGGCAGCGCCACGGGTGATGATTTCGTCGATCCCGGGAATTCTTCAGGCGAAGATAAAAACTCGCCCTCCGCTCCGCTCCTGACCACCGAAGAGGCCGACAAGGTGATCACTCATATCACCAACACGACCGAACATCGGGCCGACGGGATGCAGATCATCAAAACCCCCAAGGACACGGCTTTGGTCTGTCTTCATAATATGGTGGATATGGGCAAAACCCACACTTTTGTGGTCGAGCGCCCGAACCTCGAAAGTCAATGGCAGATCACCGCCAGAATGTCTCTGGATGTGCCGGGGTTCCGCAGTCCCAACTGGCAATTCGAACCGCAGGATGTCAACGGCGACGGTTTCGAAGAGGTTATCTTTTCCGGCGCCAGCGCCGACGGTTCCGAGCGCCGGGTGCTGGTTTACGAACCGCGAACGCGGCAGAATTATTGGGTTCTGGCCAAAAAAACGGGTGAGAGCGCTTGGGATCTCAAATTTTCCCCGAACGCCGAAAAGGCCAGCGCTTCGTCATTTAAAAAGGCGCTTGAAACTACTCTGAAGGATTGGAAGACCGGGGAAAAAAGTTAAAAAGCGGTTTGGCGACAAATTTGGTGGCGAGAGATCCCGCCCGCAGTTTTCGATGGACGGGGCGAGGTTCGAACTCGCTGATCCCGTTTAAGGATGTTACCGATGTACTCCCAACCGGCATTCGCCAAACCTTATTTTTAAACTTTTTTATCAATGAAAATAATGGTTGAAAACTCCCTGCTTTTCAACTAAAATCCTTGGTGGAAACAATCTCAAAAAAGTCATTCTCTTACTTCAAATCCGTAAAAATAAAATAAAGAAAATATGTCTTCAATCAAATGCCCGCAGTGCGGTCTTGTAAATTTCAGCACTGCACCTGAATGCAAAAGGTGCAAAATTGCTCTGAATGAGCTGGCTCCGATTGCCGGCCAAAGAAATTATCAGAGTCCCGTCCGCGATTTTCGCGATTTTCAAATGCCCCCGCCCCCGCCGGTTTTCCACGGTCAAAACGTTTCGCCGGGCCAACAACAGCGCTTAAACTGCATAACCTGCGGGGGGACGCACCAGATCTCAATTCAAACCTTTCAAAAGGATTACGTTCCGCCGGTGGTTTATCTGGGAATTTTTCTGGGTTTATTGCCGGTCCTCATTTTAATTTTGATCCTTCGAACCCGTTATCGGGTGGAGGTTCCATTCTGTCCGGTTTGCTCCAAGAATTACCGTCTGGCCAATTATTTGATTCCTTTCAGCGGCATTGGTTTTTTGTGTGGTCTGGTATTGTCGATGGTGGCCGGGATTGCCGCCGATTCCTTGATGATCGGTTTATTCCTTCTGGCTCTTTCCTCGGGGCTTTACGTTTTTATCCATCGTTATTCGTTGAGGATCTCGCCAAAGATCAAAAAAATTAACGGAAAGCAAATGATCATCAAAACTCCGGTCATCGGCGATCTCTGCTTTGACAAAAAATAGATTTCGGGCGAAAAACTCAAAAAAAATGACGGGGCTGACGAGACTCGAACTCGCACCTTCCTGATCGACAATCAGGCGCACATCCTTTGTGCTTCAACCCCAATGGATTTCGGATTTTGGATTTCGGATTTTGGATTTGTTTGGGGATGATCCAAAATCCAAAACCCGAAATCAAACTGGGTGGATCGACGAGATTCGAACTCGCAATCTCCGCATTCACAGTGCAGCGCTTTGGCCGGATTAAGCTACGATCCACATGACCATTTTGGGTTTTAGATTTTAGATTTTGGATTATTTGGAATCAAAGCAAATCCAAAATCCAAAATCCAAAATCCAAAATCGAATAAGCGGGCAGTCGGAATCGAACCGACGATGACAGTTTTGCAGACTGTAGCCTTAATCCATTTGGCGATGCCCGCGAGGAGGATTTTGGATTTTAGATTGCCGATTTTGGATTGCAATTTCTTCTTTTTGACATTCGGCAAACGGATTAATCGAAAATCGGCAATCTAAAATCCAAAATCGAAATGAGAACGGCGGGGCTCGAACCCGCTAGGGTTAGCTTGAAAGACTAACTGCGCGACCGCTTTGCATTCGTTCTCGGGAAAAATTAATGCGCGCGGGAAGATTCGAACTCCCAACTTGTTGATCTTAAGTCAACCGCCTCTGCCAAATTGGGCCACACGCGCATTTTTTGACGGTTTGATCCAAAACCCAAAATCTAAAATCCAAAATCGGAATGCCGACGGTGAGATTCGAACTCACAATCGCTGGTTTCTAAGACCAGTGCCTTTGCCGATTAGGCTACGTCGGCGGGAAAAAAAACGGATTAGAAAAGGGCGGGCGACAAGAATTTGAAATGATACCGGGTTTGTTTTCAAGACAAATGTAATCATTTCGGCATTCGCCCGGGGATGAACTGAAACGACAAGGGATCGGAGCGATCCGTTCAAGGAGAAAGTTGGAATGTAATCGCTCCGGCATTCGCATCGGTTCGAGGATTCGGGCCGGTGAGCCTAATTTTTTGTCAGCCCCGAAGCGGCCAAAACCAAAGTTTGGAATGACAGGAGATAAACTGAATTTCAAAAGGCGAATTGCGAATCGAAAAATAATTCGAAATCCGAAATCTAAAATCCAAAATCGAACTGGCTTCGGGGAAAGGATTTGAACCTCTATCTCATGAGCCAAAATCATGCGTCCTGCCAGTTGGACGACCCCGAAAAAAAATAAATTTTTTCATAGTTTTTTATTTGGTGGCCGGGACAGGATTTGAACCTGTAACCTCACGGATGTAAGCCGTTTGCTCTGCCGAAGTTTGAGCTACCCGGCCGGGGGAAAATTGGTTAGGGCGGCGGGATTCGAACCCGCGAAAACTTGTTCCCAAAACAAGTCCGTATAGCCATCTGCGGAACACCCTAGTGGAATTTTGGATTTTAGATTTTGGATTTGGGATCAATTCAAAATCTAAAATCACAAAACGGAAGAGACAGGATTCGAACCTGCAGGCGATTGCTCGCGGCAGTTTTCAAGACTGCTGTCCGGCCGTTTGGACATCTCTCCCACAAAGGCAGATTTCAGATTTTCAAATTTCAGATAGTTTGATAAGGAAAAATGAATCCGAAATCCAAAATCCAAAATCCAAAATCGAACTGGCAGGAACGCTCCGACTTGAACGGAGAATTTCGGTTTTGGAGACCGACGGTTTGCCGATTAACCTACATCCCTGGATCATTTGGCATTTGTCGTTTATCAAAAGGGAAGGGATTCCGGATAATTCGAAGTTTTCGGGATCAAAAAAATTGAAAAATGATAAATGATAAATGAAAAGAGGACGGGAGGACTCGAACCCCCAACCTGCTCATTCGTAGTGAGCTGCTCTTAAGTCCGTTTGAGCTACGCCCCCGGAATGATTTGGGAATTGGGAATTCGGATTGCGGATTGAAAACAAATCCGAAATCCGCAATCCGAATTCCGAAATCGAAATGCACCGGGAAGGAGTCGAACCTTCACAGCTCTTTGAGCGACGGTTTTACGGACCGCCCGCCTTTGCCGATGGGCAACCGATGCCGATAAGTAATCCGAAATCCGAAATCCGAAATCCAAAATCAATGAAAAATGTGCTTAAATAAAAATGCGAAAGCAGGCGTACAGACACACGAAGACGCGCCTTTTTAAAAATTGCGCGGATTCGCCCAGTGAAAAGTTTTCCGTATGTTACTCGCCAAAGTTCCCGGAAAACTTTTTTCGGACCGGACGTCTGCTTTCGCTATTTCCCCTAAAAAAGTTTATTCAATTGTCAAAGACCCTAAAAGCGAAAAGGAGCGGTTACTTTCGAAATGTTTCTCAGAGAAACTTCGCGTAACCGCTCCTAAAAAATTTTTCGGGAATAAGTCCTTTGACTTAAACTTTTTTTAATTTTCGGGAGCGGAAACGAAGCCGCTCCCGCTTTTCTAAAACTTTCTCTCCGTGTCGACTAATGCGCTGCGGAGGTTCGGTTGATAATCTGTATTTTCAAATTTGGCAAACAAGGATATATTCAGGCTCCCGGGGTTCCGCAAACATTCGCTGGCGGCCGAGCCCTGCATAGTTTTTCTTGTATGTGACCAAATTCGAATCACCGATTTATCTCCTAAAATTTTTTGTTCATTTCCCACCGTTCGGTAGCAAACAGTTGAGAATGTAACCACAGGACGAACGAGCTTGTCAAGACTTTTTTGCGCGAGGGATGAAAAAAATTAAAAATGCCGGTAGCCTCCGGCCTCCAGATTGACGCTTTTTCCGGCGATGATAAGTTCAATCTTTCCAAGGTTTTCCGTGACCTCTCCGATGGGACCGAAACCGGGCGAAATTTTTTTTGAAAAATTTTTCGGATCCGAAGTGTAGAGCAGTTGGAAATCTTCTCCGCCGTTAAGCGCCAGATCGAGTTGCTCGGAAAAGTCCCCGGTCAGGCCCTTCAATTTCCGGTCAAGGGGAATTTTTTCGGCGTCGATTTTGGCTCCGACCCCGCTCGCCCGGCAAAGATGGCCGAGGTCGGAGGAAAGACCGTCGGAAATGTCGATCATCGCCGTCGCCCGGTCGCCGGGACAGGTGGCGGGGAGAAACTCGGTTCGCTTTTTGTTTTTCAGGATCGGATAAGGAGCCAGTTGTTTGAGAATCAAATGAGATTGCCAGGCCGCGGCCCTCTCCAGCCGAACCCCTCTTTCCAGCAGCTGCAAACCGGCGGCGGCCCCGCCCAAAGGACCGGTGACGAAGATCAGATCTCCCGGTTTCGCTCCCGACCGAAGGACGGCCTTTCCTTTTTCGACCTCGCCTCCGACGATCGAATCGATCACGATTTTGTCGGGCGTTTTCGAGACATCGCCGCCGACCAGTTCGACCCCGTAGTTTTCGGCCAGTTTCAACCAGCCCCGGTAAAAATTTTCGACGAAATCCGTCCTCCAGATTTTTTCCGGAACCCCGATCGAAACCATCGACCAAACCGGATCGGCTCCCATGGCGGCGACGTCCGACAGGGAAACGGCCAATGCCTTGTGGCCGATGAATTCGGCCCGCGTCCATTCGAGTCGAAAATCGATGTCCTCGATCAGCAGATCGGCGGTGATGACCTGATCGGATCGGGCATCTTTTGGCAGAACGGCGCAATCATCGCCGATTTTTTCGAGGTTATATTTTTCTCTGAGTTCCCCGAGAAACCCGAATTCGGTCTTCATAAAATTTTTCGTTGACACAAATTCACTAAATTCATACAATAACGACGGCGGAATTTACAAAAAACTTTAACATAAAACGAGGTAAAAATGGGACAAGCAGCAATGTCTATTCCAGAGAAAATATTCTTTAAAATCGGCGAGGTGTGCGATTTGGTCGGCGTTCAGGCCCACGTCCTGCGCTACTGGGAAACGGAGTTTCCGATGCTCTCGCCGCAAAAAAATCGTTCCGGACAGAGGAGTTACCGGCGGCGCGATGTCGAGATCGCATTGCGGATCAAGGAACTTTTGTACGAGGACCTTTACACCATCGCCGGGGCCAAAAAGAAATTGCAGAACGAGATGCGTGATTCCTCGCGGCTGAAGATCGTCCATTCGGAAAACGCCAAAAAAGACAACTTTATCAAAGAGGTCAAAACTCCCGATCCCGAAGATATCGAGATCGAAGACGAGGAACTGGACCTCGGGGAGATCGAGGAGATCGAAGATGAGAAACTGGAGCTCGACGAGGAGCGCCAGGAGGCTCTTTCGGCCCTCACGGCTCAGCTTTTGGAATTGCGCGAAATGCTCAAAAGCAAGCCGGTTTGAGGAAACCCCGGTTCGCCCCGGAAAGGGAAGTTTGACAAACGCTCAAAACCTTTCTAATCTGTTTAAGTCACAATCGGACGGGGCGTGGCGCAGCCCGGTAGCGCGCTTCCTTGGGGTGGAAGAGGTCGCAAGTTCAAATCTTGCCGTCCCGATTTGGTAAAACAAAAAAGGTTCGATCAGAATTCTGATCGAACCTTTTTCTGTGTCAATTTGCGAAGAAGAAAAGTTATTTCGGCGTTACGGTCAAAAAGGCGGTTTGACCGTTGCGCGAAATGAACAGGAGGACCGGGCGGTCGCCGCTTTTTTCGATGGCCGGTTGAACCTGATCGAGCGAAGTGACCTCCTGGCGGTTGATCGAAAGAATGACATCGCCCTGCCGGATTCCTTCCTCGGCGGCCGCCCCGTTGGGATCGACGTTGGTGACGACCAGACCCTTGTTGCCGTTCAGGTTGAGCTGTTTCGCCATCTCGGGCGTAACGGGTTGGAGCGAAAGACCGAGTTTTCCGTTTTGTCCCGATTTATCGGATTCCTTATCGCCGTCTTCGCCCTGATCGTTGGAGGCTTTCATTCCCTCGACCTGGAATTCATCGAGGGTGGCGGTCAGTTCCTGTTCATTGCCGTCCCGCAGAACCTTGATCTTGATCTCGGTTCCCGGCAGCGTTCCGGCCACCTTGTTGCGCAAAATGTTGGCGTCTTCCACCTCTTCGCCGTTGATTCCGATGATGATGTCTCCGGTCTTGATGCCGGCTTTCTCGGCCGCACTGCCCTGGCGGACGTTGCTCACCAGAACGCCTTTCGGTTCTTTCAGATCGAAATTCCGGGCGATGTCTTCGGTGACGTTCTGGATGTTGATCCCGAGCATCCCGCGCCGGACCTTACCGTTTTGGATCAGCTGTTCCATGACGGATTTGGCCATATTCGATGGGATCGAAAACCCGATCCCGATGTTGCCTCCGCTTTGGCCCGAAGAGAGGATCTGCGAATTGATGCCGATCAGTTCTCCGCTCAAATTGACCAGAGCGCCTCCGGAATTTCCACGGTTGATGGGAGCGTCGGTTTGCAGAAAATCTTCGAAAGTCCCGTCGCTGATGCCGGTTTGGCGGCCCTTGGCCGAGATGATCCCGGCCGTAACGGTCTGGCCGATCCCGAGCGGATTGCCGATCGCCAGAACGATGTCGCCGATGCGAACGTTGTCGGAATTGCCGAGCGTCAAAAACGGCAAATTCCGGGCATCGATCTTCAAAACCGCCAGATCCGAGGGCGGATCGGAACCGATCACCTTGGCGACGAAGGTCTTCTTGTCGTTCATCTGGATGGTGATCTTGTCGGCCCCGTCAACCACGTGATGATTGGTCAGGATCGTTCCGTCGGCGCTGACCAGAACTCCCGAACCGAGACCTCTTTCGGTCGGCCTCTGGCGACCTTCGGGGGCGGATTGCGGACCGTTGAAAAAATCGAACATCTGCGGCTGGGCCGAGGCCTTCCTTTCGGACTGGATCATGACGACTGCGGGAGAGGTCTTCTCGACCACATCGGCGTAAGAGGTCCGAACGCCGTCGACCGAAACCGGGGCCGGCGGGGCCGGCGCCTGCTGAGACGTGTCCGGGGGATTCTGGTCGCTGAAAACCCCGGTTTTGCAACCGGATAAAACAAGGAGCGAAATCACCAGAAAAAAACCGAAAAGTTTACCGAACTTGTTTTGACTTGATTTATTAATAAACATCTTTATTTCTCCAAAATAACCTGACTAACGTATTTATTGAATTTTACTCCAAAAAGTCAAAGAGACAAACGGCCCTGCCGGGGCGCCTGAAAAAAATCCGTGTTTTTTTTACGCAATCCGGAATCCGCAGGTTCGGAAAAGTTACAAAAAAGTAGAATCGTTTTTTCTCGGGCGGGCCATGAAAAGACTTTATGCGCCGACTACTTTCGGGGTCTCTTCCTTAAAAATATAGGCCAGGGATTTGTAAATCAGTTTGGCGCACAGAAAGGCCGGGGCATCCTGATTTTCAAAGTAGGAATATTCAACCAGATCCATTCCGACCACACGTTTCTTTTTGGCGAGGCGGCGGATCAGTTTGAGGGTTTCGTACCAACCGAGTCCGCCCGGCTCAGGCGTTCCGGTGGTCGGCACCAGACTCGGGTCGAGACCGTCGATATCGATCGTCAGGTAAACATTTTCGGTCAGGCCGTCGACCGCTTCATCGATCCAGCCCGTTTTCCCGACGATGTCCTTGGCCCAGAAGATCTTGGTCGGCAAACCGGCATCGATGGCTCTGGCCTCGTCGGCCGAGATGGAGCGGATTCCGACCTGAACCGAGGGAATCCTGAGATCTTTGACGACCCGGGCCATGATCGAAGCGTGCGAATGCGGGGTTCCGTCGTACTCGTCGCGAAGATCGGCGTGGGCGTCGATCTGGAGGATCGAAAGGTTGTGGTATTTTTCGGCGTGAGCCTTGATGATCGGGGCGCTGACCGAGTGTTCTCCGCCGATCATACAAATGAACCTGTCGGATTTGAGCAATTCTTTGGTGTAATCGTAAAGATCGGTCATCATCGCCGCCGGAGTTTCCCGGGGGGCGAATTCTCCGAGGGTGTGGATTCCGATCTTATAAACTTCGGAATCGGTTTCATCGTCGTAGAGTTCCATGTTTCGCGATGCGTCAACGATGGCCATTGCGCCCGCGCCGGTGCCGGTTCCGAACGAAACCGTGCCTTCGTAGGAAACGGGTAAAACCAGGACTCGGGCGGAATCAAAGGCGGAAAAGTTCTCATCATCGATCCCGCCGAAATTCATCGGCAGATGGGCTGATTCACTCATAATTCACTCAGGCTCGGCGATGTTTTCGGGGTGGTAATTCCGGCGGGAACGAGTTTTCAAAATTGAATTCCCGCGTTCATTCCTTAACTTTGGTTGATTAATTTGGGATTTGGATCGGAACCGCAAAACTCACCGAACTCCTTAAAATTTCTAAAACCACCTCCGACCCTTAGGGTATTTCAATTCCCAGATCCTTGCCCGAAAAAGTGAAATTCGGACGTTTCCGGGTTTTCATAAACTTGGCCGCCGTTTGTGAGAGGGCCGTAACCAGCATCGGCAAAGCGATCGAAGGGTCGCTCGGGACGTAAGCGGTGGTCGCGTTTTTCAATAATTTTCCGAATAATTGCCGGTGGTTTCCCCCGATCGAAGGGGTCCGGATGTCGAGCGGAACCGAATCGGTCGTAACCGAGATGGCATATTTGTGTCCGCGCGGATTCGAGCGCGTTATGTAAGACGAGTTCTCCGACATGTTGACCATGTTCTGACTGTTGATGCTGCCGAGCGTGATGATCCCGGAATTGCGGGTCTTTTCCGCGATTTGCATCATTTCCATCGTGTCCTGGGTGATGTCGAAATTAAACTGAATTTTCTTTTCAAATCTGGTGCGGGCGATCCCGATGGCCAGTTCGGTCTGAGGCAGATCGGGACAAAAGATCGGGACCCGTGATTTGAAAGCGGCGGTTAAAATGCCGTCTTCGTGGGCGATCTCGGCCAGTTCGCGGCCCAGCAGATGGAGGAATTCGCGGATCGAATAGGAGCGGGATAACTCCAGCTGGTTGATGACGCTGCCGATCCATTCGTCGGCTTCGTGATACTCTTCCTGATTCGATAAAAGGTCGCCGACCCTGGTTACCTCAGCGTCATCCAGTTCTTCGTCGCTCATGCTCGGATGAGCCTGATAATGATTGCGGCCGAGAATTTCGTGGATGTCGTGAAATATTACCGAACCCGAGAGAACCAGAACATCGACGAACCGATTTTTGACCACGTAGGCCAGAAGTCTCCGCATTCCGGCCGGGATCAGGTTCCCGGAGGCGCATAAATAAATGGTGGTCGTGTCATCGAGCATATCCAGCCAGATCCGGTGGGATTCCGCCAGTTGCTTGGCTCCGAAACCGGCGCCTTCCATCTTTTCCAGCAAACCCGCAACCGAGCGGTCGCGGTCAACCGGAATGGGTCTGGTCGGAACCGTTAAAAATTTTGAAGCCTTTGATTTTCGTTGTGTTGCCATATTGTCTCCGTATCAATTATTAATCGTAAAATATCTTTTTTTTTATAGTTAAAGCATTAATAAAAAAAGCATTATATTTTATTTTGCTGATTATTTGTTATTAAATTATTTTCATTGGGCGAAAGATAGGTGTAACTGTCAACCTGCTTTTCGTAATACTCGATCAATTGATCGCCCTCTTCGGCGGTCAGTTCCTTTTCCTTGATTTTTTTCATCACTTTTCGCCGGAATTGGTCGTGCAGTTGGTTTTTGTCAAAACGAACAGTGGACAGCGTATCGCCGAGCGTGGCGCCCTGAATAACTTTTTTGATGATAAAACCGTCTTCTCCGATATGAATATGAGCTTCGTGGGGCACGCCGAATAAATTATGATTGTTTCCCATCACTTCCTGGTACGCGCCGACCAGCATCATGGCCAGGTAGTACGGCTCGTTTTTCTCCAAACTGTGGAGTTCCAACACCGGCTTTTCATCGTGTAGATCCACGAATTTATCAACCACGCCGTCGGAATCACAAGTTATATCACAAAGAGTAGCATATTCGGTCAACTTTTTGTTGAGTTTATGAATCGGCAAAACGGGAAAAAGTTGTTCCAGCGCCCAGTTGTCCGGCATGGAGCGGAAAACCGAGAAATTGGCCAGATATTTGGCGCACATCAGACGGCGAAGATCGTCGAATTCCTCCGATACGTATTTCTTTTGTTGGGCGAAACGATCGGCCTGTTCGCAGATGTCCCAGAACAAAACCTCGCCCTTGCCACGGTCTTCGAGCGAGATGAGGCCGAGAATGAACATCGTGAAAAGCTCTTCCCGGTGTTCGAGGGCGTCGTGATAATATTCGCGGTAATTTTTCCCGTTGATGCTCTCGCGCAGGTCGTAGAGTTCCTTGACCACCTGCGGGTCGTCCTCATCGAGCGACATCGGGGTCAGATCTTCGACCACGGTTTCGATCTCGTCCTGGACGTTGGTAACCAGAATGGCGTGATAAGCCGTCAGAAAACGTCCAGATTCCTGAATGATGGTCGGATGCGGGACGTTTTCGTCATCGCAGATCGTCTTGATGACGTAGATGACGTCATTGGCAAACTCCTGGGCGTTGTAATTGGCGGAGGATTCATAAGAGGTTCTCGACCCGTCGTAATCGACCGCCATTCCCCCGCCGACGTCCAGATATTCGATCGGAACGTTCAGCTGACGGATCTTGGAATAGGTCCGGGCCGCTTCCTTCATGGCGTTCTTGATCCGCTTGATGTCGGTCAGTTGCGATCCGATGTGAAGGTGGAGGAGTTTCAGCATCTCCACTCTTCCGGCCTCGTTCAAACGCCGGATGACCTCCAGAATTTCGGTGGTGGTCAAACCGAACTTGGCCGCTTCGCCACCGGATTTTTCCCATTTGCCGGAACCCTTCGAATAGAGTTTGACCCGGACGCCGATCAGGGGAAGCGGGGCATCGGGGTTTTGTGAGGTCATCTCTTCGGCGATGCTCAATGTGTGATCGAGTTCGCTCAGTTTTTCAATGACGATGACCACTCTTTTGCCCACCTGGGCGGCGACGAATGCCAGTCTGATAAAGCCCTTGTCTTTGAAACCGTTGAGAACCAAAAGGCTTTCCTCGGATTGCTCCATGGCGATGGCCGCGTAAAGCTCGGCTTTGGAGCCGGCTTCGAGGCCGAAATCATAGCGGGAGCCTTCCTTCAGATATTCTTCGACGACGGCCCGGTTCTGGTTGACCTTCATCGGGTAAACGCACATATGGCTCCCCTGATAGCCGAATTCTTTGATGGAGTTTCTGAACGATTTGTGCAGTTTGCGGATCTGTCCGAAAAGAAGTTGGGGAAACCTGAGAAGGACGGGAGTTTCGATTCCCCTTTTTCGAAGATCGTCGATGATCTCCTTGACATCCGCCGCCGGGCTCTCGCCCTCCGTGCTCCGGACAATCAAATTTCCTTTTTTATTAACCCCGAAATAATTTGCACCCCAATTTTCAATCCCGTATGTTTCAATATTTTGCTCGATAACTGCGCTCAATTTGCGATTCTCCAATCAATAAAGATACCAGCCGGGCCACAAAAGTCCCCGAAAAGCCGAATAAAAATACAAATTTCATAATTTATAAGAAATTTAACAAAAAATAAAACTCAGAACAACAACTATTTTTTTTAAATATCGGCCCAAACCGGGGAGGAATGGGGTTTTCAAAAAAAACATTTTACGGGTGAATAAGAAATTTGTTCATTTTTTTCAAGTTTTTCAAAACGACATAAAAATTTTCCCGATCAAGGAAATCAAAAAAGGTCGCCCCAGAATTCTCCAGCGAAAAAACATCTTTTTTAACTTCAAACCGATTTCAAAAAAATAGCCCGAAATTAGTTCGGATCGGTTCCAAAACCGAAAGGGTTGAACGTCAATTTAATCTGGCACGCCCGTTGCTTTGTCTTAGGTTCGGAATTAACGGGAAAAGTTCGATAAATGAAAAATACAAGTAAAACAAAGGAAAAAACGAAAAAATTCCGAAAATTAAGGGCGGTAAATGTCGAATCTTGTCAAAAAAAAGTGACAAATTTTGTCACAAAAAATAAAACGACTCAAAAAATCTTGTCGAGGTAATATAGTATGAAAAAAGATGGTCAAAGCGGATTTTCACTGATAGAGATGTTGTTGATAATGGTCATTCTCGGAATTATCACCACGATCGCCATTCCGTATTTGCTCAAAGCCGTCCACCGGAGCGAGGAAACCAACGCTTTTGCGACCTTGAGAACCATGTCCTCGTCGCAGGTCAATTATCTTTCCCAAAATGGCCGTTTTGCCCGGCTTGACGAACTCAACGCGGCCCAGGCCAATGCGCTCGGAACCATAAGCGGGACGGATCTGGTTCGCGGAAAATTCACCTTTCAGATGAACCCCGCTTCGCCGACAGATGCCGATCTGAGAATGGGGTTTACGATCATTGCTTCGAAACCCGGTAACGCCAACGAATCGGCTTACATAATTTCGGTTGATGAAACGGGTGAGATCCAAACAATTTTCCCGTAATGGCTTGAGGAATTTCCTCGAAAAAATGGTGTTGGTAAAAAGAAATGAATGTATTTGAAGATCTGATTGATGAGTTAAAGGAAGAAGATTTACTGGAAGAAACCGTCATTGAAAGGGCGGGGCATGAGGAAGAAACCCTAAATGCCACGGTTCTGGAGGTTTCCGGGGGAGATTCCGGGGAGTCGAAAAGCGACGCCGCCGCCTCGGAGGAGATTCTGGAAACCGAGAGATTTTTAAGCCAGCTTGAGGCTGAAGAACAAAAAAAACAAGTTTCGGCCGCGCCGACTGGCGGGGCCGTTCCGGTTTCTGAAAACTTTACCGACCACCATTTTATCGTCCAGAACTCGGGCGAAATACCCGAGGAGGAAAACGGGAAAAAGCCAAAACAGCCGCTCAGCGAGGTTGATTTTTATCGCAAGCGGGCGATGGAGGAGGTTTCCTGCCTCCAGATGGTCGATCTCATTTTTTCGAACGTCGAGCGGGAACAGGTGAAGGTGATGCCGAAACCCTACGACGATCTGCGGGTCAAAAAGGTTCTGCACGGGTTTATGCAGGTTTCCGGCGGGATCAACTCGCCGGAACACGCCGAGGCCGAGTTCCAACTGATGCAGGAGACCGAAAGCTGGTATGCCGCGCTGGCCGCCCGCGATGCCAAAATATCGGTGGAAAACCTGCGCTACTGTTGCGAAACCACCAAACCTCCTTTAAGTCCTCCGGCGCTTTTGGCGCTGGCCAGATTTTACCGGAATTCTCCGTTTTCAGAGGACGTCCGGAACAAATTCGATCTGATCATCACCCGTTTGTTTTCCCGCGATCTGGAATTTGAAAAAAGAGAGTTGGTTTTCAGCCGTTCGGAACTGGTCGGCCATCTGACCGAACTCTATACCGAATGGGAAAGCATCCTTCTTTATCCCGATAAAGACGACCCCGAACTGGAATCTCTGGTTTACGGGTTCGATGATTTTATTTCCAGAGCGAGAAAAGCCGACCGGTTTGAGGAATTGATCGAAAGCGCATTTTTCAAGGAATTCCGAAACTTTAAAAAAGGCGCCTCCGAAAATTTCTACGCTCCGACGGTGGCGGCTTCGGCCATTGAATGTAATATCAAGATCGGCAATCGTTATCTTGAACTGTTGGAAAGGGAACAGGAAAATTTCGATCCCGAAACTCTGGCCGAAAGGTTCGGTTTGATCAATGACCAGTTGATCTCAAACGCCACCAGCAAAACCCTCGAACTGGTCAACGTCCTCGAAGAACTCCGGCACAAACCGAAAACGCCGCTTTTTAACCTGAACGAACTTGAGAGAAAAGCCGGCATCAAACGGACGGGTAAAAAAGGAGATTCCGGTTTGTCAAAGGGCAAATATGCCTGGATTTTTGGCGTCAACAAGTTGATTTTGGGACTGACCATCGCCACCGTGCTTCTTACCGGGGTCCTTTATTTCTGGGTCGAAATGGGGGATTCTCCGTTGAAAAAATCGGCCGATGTGGTCGAGTTCAATCTGGCGGATAAAGAATTCAAGAATTACGTCCTTTCCGCCCGGATCAGCAACGAGGCTCTGTTCGCCATCGCCTCACCCGCCTGGGGACCCGCTCCGAAGGAGCAAAAGGAAGAAATTTTAATGAAAATGGTAATGGCCGGAAAAACCAACAATTACAAGAAGGTTCATCTGCTTGATCCGGAGGGCAAGACTCTGGCCGCGGCCACCGAAGAAAAAGTGGAAATCAAATAACTTTTTAATAAAATCAAATCAATTTCAGGCTTTCCGAGTTTGGATTGAAGAAGAAAATTGTTCGCAAATTCACTGGATTTGTTTATAATTGATCGAATTCTTCAATCGTAAAATTGCAAAATCGGAGGGCCTTTTATTTTTTTAAAAATCCGGTTTTAAAGTTGAGTTTGAGTATTGTAAAATCACTTTTTGAATTTAGCGTGTGAAATAATTCGCAAACTTCAAAATTACCTTTTCAAAGCCTAAAAACAGGAGAATAAATGAACGCCAAACATATTTTAAATTATGCCAGTGATCAGGAAGCCCGATTTGTATCCGTGCGTTTTACGGACTTACTCGGATCGTGGCATCACTTAACTTTTCCAATTGACCAATTAACCGAAGATTCATTTGAGGAAGGATTTGGTTTTGATGCTTCAAGTTTGCGGGGATGGGCGGCAATCAACGAATCGGATATGTTGTTGGTTCCCGATCCGGCCAGATGCTGGATCGATCCTTTCACCGAAGAAACGACCATTTGTCTGATCGCCAACGTGGTCGAACCGATGACCAAAGAAGGTTACGGCCTGGATCCCCGGTCGGTGGCCGTGAGGGCCGAAAGCTACCTCAAATTTACCGGCATTGCCGATACCGTTTTCGTCGGACCCGAAGCCGAATTTTTCGTCTTTGATTCGATTTCCTATCACAACGAGCAGCAATCGGCCGGTTATACCATCGATTCCGAAGAGGGGCATTGGAATTCCAGCAGAAAAGGCGATCTGGAATCCCCGAATATGGGGTATCACATTCGTCCGAAAGAGGGTTACGTGCCGCTTTCCCCGATGGATTCCCTGATCGATCTGAGGAATTCAATTTCCGGAATACTGGGCGAGGTCGGAATTCACGTCGAATGTCACCATCACGAGGTCGCCACGGCCGGACAGTGCGAGATCGACTTTAAGTTTTCCAATCTTCTGAACACGGCCGACAATCTGATGCTTTTTAAGTACATCGTCAAAAACACGGCCTACGCTCACGGCAAAACGGCGACCTTTATGCCCAAACCGATCTTCGGCGACAACGGTTCAGGGATGCACTGCCACCAATCTCTCTGGAAAGACGGCGAACCGCTCTTCGGCGGCAACGAGTACGCCGGCCTCTCGGAGATGGCCAAGTTTTACATCGGAGGTTTGCTCAAACACGCTCCGGCCTTGATCGCTTTCGCCGCGCCGACCACCAACAGCTACAAACGACTGGTTCCCGGCTTTGAGGCTCCGGTCAATCTGGCTTACTCGGCTCGCAACCGCTCGGCCGCCGTCCGGATCCCGATGTTTTCGCAATCCCCGAAAGCCAAGCGTTTGGAGTTCCGTCCGCCGGATCCGAGTTGCAACCCGTACCTGACCTTTGCCGCTCTGTTGATGGCCGGTCTGGACGGGATCCAGAACCGGATCGATCCCGGTGAACCGCTCGACAAGGACATTTACGATCTGTCGCCCGAGGAATTAAAAGACGTTCCGAGTTTGCCCGGCAGTCTCGAACAAGCGCTTAACGCTTTGGAGAACGACAATGAATTTCTGCTCAAAGGCGATGTTTTCACGCCCCATATGATCGAACGCTGGATCAATTACAAACGCGACAACGAGGTCAACAAACTTCGTCTGCGTCCGCATCCGCTCGAATTTTCGATGTATTTCGATATTTGATCGGCGAACGGAAATTTTCGGAAGCAGTGGGCATCGGTTGATTTGCCCACTGCTTTAATTTTGACTTAAACTTTTGTTGAAAAAAGAGCGAACCGATCGTCATTTCGCGGAGCATCCGGGACGGCGTGATTTTCAAAATGATCGATTCTTTATGGCCGCAGGTGAAGGAGAATCTGAAGAATAAAATGAGGAGTAAGAGATGAAAAAAATCGCATTTATTTTGATCTTGGCGTTTTGTTGGGCCGGGTGTTCGTCTTCGGCCGATTCCGCCCATGATAAAAATTCGGTCAATGCCGGCAACGGGGCCAACACGGGAGAAGGATCAAACACGACCGGACAAATGGTTCCCTATAACGGGGTCGATCCCGAAGCCTTTAACGGAAATACATCCAACGTGCGGGTGGTCGAGGTGCCGGAGGAAAAACAGAAGACCAAATTCGACTCCCGCCCCGCCCCGGACCAGTCCGAGTTTAGTACGACGATGAATAAAAAAGGGGAGGTGCTCGAAACCCGAACCTTCAAGGATCACCCGCAAATTCTAAAGATCGAGCGAAAAACCGCCGGAAAGGAAAACTCCCTCAAAGTTTATTTGAAAAACGGAAAGGTTTACGATCTTTCCGAAGAAAAAGTGCCGAATTTCCGGGTCGCGGCCCCGCAAAATATTTTGATCGCCATCGGGGTAACCCCGAAACCCGAAGCCAAACCGAAGCCCGAAGGTGAAACCGAGAAGAAAAAGGAGGGGCAATAGGCCCCGATTTGTTTCAAAAGTGTCCGTAAATTTAGGGTTCAGGTGAGAAATGGTTGAAAAAACGGAGAAAAAAAACGGTTCGGGCCTTTTTCGAACCCGCCGGTAAAACAATTTGGAGTATAATTCTTTACTGTTATGGAAAAAATCAGCGTTATTTGTCCCTGCTGCGAAGCGACCCTAACCATTGACGGAACCACCGGCGCCATTTTGGCACACGAGGAAAAAAAGAAGGTCCACGGTTCTTTTGAGGATCTGAAGGGCGAACTCGATAAACAAAAGGAACTCCGCGAGAAACTGTTCGCTCAGGAAATGTCATCCCAGAAAGACCGCGAGCGTCTTCTGGAAGAAAAATTTCAGGAAGCTAAGAAAAGAGCTCAGGATTTGGACAAACCGTTCAAAAATCCGCTGGACTTTGATTAAAACGGAGCGGGGGTTTTAATTTAGGGGCAAGAGTCGTTGCCCGCCCCGGAAAACCGGGAAAATCCCGAACGATTGATAAATAAGGTAAAATCCAAAGATAAATACTGCGGTTTTTAAGGTTTTTAATTTTACGGGATTTCAGATCTCAGATTTCAAATCTCACAAAAGGTTTGGGTTTTCAGCGATCTATTCTGAGATTTGAGATCTTAAAGATCAGAAAACTTAAAAACGAAGCAATAAAGTTTTGTGGAAAAAATAACCTACTACTGCCAAAAATGTCGCGCTGCCAACGATCCCGGCGAAGTCAATTGCTGGCAATGCGGCACTCGTCTGATGCTGGTTGTATTTCCGCCTTCGGTGCGCCACGAAGAGGGAATTGTTCCGTCATTTTACGAGGATCATCTGCTGGAAAGGGTTTCTTTGCTGGAACTGCGGTTGGCTCAGGTGACCGAACAACTGGCGATGGCCTATGAGTTTATCCAGCGCGAGATCAAATCTTTTCAACGGGATCACGTTTTGATGCAGTCATTTTTCGAGACTTTGGAGAGAGTGAATCCCGATTTTTCGGAACTCCTCAGCCGGGAATGCATTGAGATTTACGGCGAAAAAAATGCGATCCGGGCGAACGAGGACAAAAAACTGCTGGAACTGCGGGAAATTCTCGGACGACACGAAAATCCGCAGACCGAACTTTTCACTCATCTGGTTCGTGAGGGGATTCGGCTTCTGGAGGAAGATGAGGAAAAACAAGGCTTTCGAACTTTGGATCGGGCCGTTTTGCTTTCGCCGAAAAACGCACCTCTGCTGGTTTTTATCGCCAAGAAACAGTTCGGAGCGGAAAAATTCGACGAGGCCCGGGAAAATCTGGAGAAGGCTTTTGAGATCGCCCCTCATGACCCGCAAATCCTTCTGCTTCTCGGCGTCCTTTACGCCGACCGGGGAATGGCCGAAAAGGCCCGCAAATTGCTGAGCGTGTTGGCCAACGACCCCCAAACCGCCGTTTGCGTCAATCTGATTTGGGGAGTCCTGGCCGCTTTTGAAGAGAACTGGACCGAATCGCTGGCGGCTTTGAAAGAATCTCTCGGGAAAAATGATATTCCGGAAATTCACTATCTGATCGGCTCGGTCTATTATCAACTGGGTCGGCGAAAATCGGCCATCCGGCATTTGAAAAAAGCCATCGAGGAGGATCTGCGGTTTTCCGACGCCTGGTTTATGCTGAGTTTGATCTATCAAAGTCTGAACAGAACGGAAAAGGCAAAACAGGCCCGGCAAGCCGCCCTTGAGGCCAGAGAAGCCGGGGCCCAATGTCTGGAGTTTTTGAAGAGGGAAAACGAAATTCTGCCGGAAAAAGCGCTTCCTTTTGTCCATTTCAACCGGGAAAACAAAAGACTCCTATCGCAGGGATCTTTGCGCCTGAACAAGTTTTTCCGGGAAAATATTTTTAAGGCCGTGGAATAGAAAAAACGATTTTGGGTATTAAAAGGCCGGTTTGTCCGATAGGAATAAAAAAGCGATAAATTGCCGGAAAATCATGAAATATCTTATCTTGCCAGCCGTTTTTCTGACGGCTTTTTCAACGGGTTTCGGCGGAGGTTTTGTTCGACGAAGCCAACCGTCCCGCCCGAAAGTTGTCGTAAAGCGGGCCGGGGGAGAAAGGGAGGCCGTTGAGAAAACGGAAAAATTGATTGGAGAGATCATTCCGGCTTCCTTTCCCGAACTCGAAGGGGCGAAAATAAAAGTCAAACTCTTTAAGAGCAAATCCAATTACTTCAAATCGAGATTTTCAACTTTCCGTTTTCTGACCTTTCGGGAGATGAGATATTTGATCTACGTCAATCCGGCGGTTTTTGAAAAAAATGCTCCGGAAGAGGGAATTCGGGCGATCCTCGCCCATGAACTTTCTCACGTTTTATATTACCGCCGGAAAAACCGGCTGGAATTGATCGGACTGATCGGTTTGACGGATCGCAGTTTTACGGCGAAATTCGAACGAAAGACCGATCTCGAAGCGATCAAAAGAGGTTACGGCGCGGGATTAAAACAATACCGGAGATGGCTTTATGATAATGTTCCCGCGAAAGATCTGGAGGGCAAGAAAAGAGATTACTTTTCGCCCGAAGAGATCGATCTGATCCTGGAGATCGCGGGGAAGAAACCGGAGATATTTGAGGTTTGGAAGCGGGACACACCGCGAAATGTCGGCGAACTGAGAAAAATCTCGGAGAGCATCAAATAAATGGGAAAAGAGAAAATAATCGTAGCGCTGGACGTGCCGACGGCAACCGAAGCCCGGCGGCATATTGCTGATTTGAAAGAGTTTGTCGGGGCTTTTAAGATCGGCTTACAACTATTTACTTCGGCCGGAGCATCTTTCGTCAAGGAGGTCGTGGAGGCCGGGATCAAGGTTTTTCTGGATGTTAAATTTCACGATATTCCGAATACCGTGGCTCTGGCCTCGGCCGAGGTGGCCCGTCTGGGGGTCTGGATGTTTAACGTTCACGCTCTCGGGGGCGGGGAAATGCTCCGGCGGACGGTCGAAGAAGTTTCGGAGGTTTGTCAAAAGGAGGGGCTCGTTACTCCGAAAATTATCGGAGTAACGGTTTTAACCAGTTCCAATCAATATACTTTGCGGGAAACCGGGATCGAAAAAGAAATTGATCAACAGGTTTTAAATTTGGCTCAACTTACGGCAAAATGTGGTTTGGACGGCGTCGTAATTTCGCCCAGGGAAATTGAAATGACCCGTTCGAAAGTGAAAAACGAGGACTTTTTGATAATAACTCCGGGAGTTCGTCCGGTTTTTGCAACGAATGATGACCAAAAGCGTGTAATGACTCCGGGCGAAGCCGTCAGGGCAGGAACCGATTATCTGGTCATCGGTCGCCCGATCCTGAAAGCCGATGATAAAATTTCGGCTGTGGAGAAGATAATCCGGGAATTGGAAACCGCCTAGACGCGAAGATTGTTAATGAAAAAAAATAAACTTGAAATCAAAAGCCTCAAACCGAAAAGTTTTTTTATCCGCACATGGTCGCGTCCGATCTGCCTTTTACTGATCCTTTTTTCGGTATCGCTCGCCCTTAATCTTACTTTGGCGCAGGAACATCTGCCGGTCACCCGAGCCGCTCAGGCCAACGGGTTTCGGGTCGGCGAACGCCTGACCTATAACATTTCTTTCGGCAATTTTCGAAATGCCGCCTACGCCGAGACCTTTGTGGTCTCTCGCGGCAAACTGGAAGGGAAGGAAGCGGTCGAACTTCGGCTCAAGATAAGAACCAACGATTTTGTCAGCGCCGCTTTTTATCTGATCGATCATTCGCGAACGACTTTTGCTTCAGCCGAAACCGGACTTCCCCTGTTCGTTCGAAAAACTTCAAGTGAAAGCGGATTGCCGCGCGAGACGATCCAGAATTATTTGAATTCGCCGACCGTCGATTACGACTTGCTGTCGCTCATTTATCAGGCTCGAAAGATCGGGGGAATCGGAAATTTCCCGCTGGTCGAAGACGAGAAAAATTACACGGTTGTTTTCCAAAACACGGTCAGCGAACAGGTAAAGACAGATGCCGGTGATTTCGACACCAGCGTTTCGACCGTTTCGAGCGAATATCTGACGGAAAAAGGGATCAAGGACCTGCGAATAAATTTCAGTCAGGATGAAAACCGGATACCGGTTCTGGTTCGTTTTAAAACCGAGAAGGGGGAATTCCGGGCGGAACTCGCCAGCCTCTCGATCATCGAACCGGAGGCTACGACCGAACCGACGCCGACGCCGACGCCCCCGCCGACGCCTGTGGTTACTCCCAAACCCGTGCCGACGGCGACGCCATATCCCGAAAACCAACCCCTTTCCCCGGATCTTCCATTTCAATTGGGAGAAACCCTCGAATACAAAGTGACGGTCGGCGGACAGCAGTTCGGTTTAATTACGCTTCAGGCAAAAGAGCGGACCCTTTTCCGGAATGAGGACAGTCTGTTGCTGACGGCCCGCGTGACCGGAATTGATCAGGGAAATCAGATCTTTAAATTGAACGACGGAATAATGGCCCGGGTAAATCCGGAATCGATCGCTCCGCAATGGATCGAACTTAATTTGAGCGGAGCCCTGGGTCAGTACAATCAGGTGGTTCAGTTCGATCAGCGGGCCGGGACCGCCACTTTTAACGGAAAGATTTTTCCGGACGTGCCGGTCGGAACCCACAGCATCTTATCACTGGCGTACGCAATTCGTTCGTTTAATTTGAAAAAGAGCAAAGATCCGACCAATCCCGTAAACGATACCAGGGTGGCGGTTTTTATCAACGACCGCGCCTACGTTTTTATTCTTCGCCCCAAAGACCCGGATTTGATCACTCTTCAGGATCGGAAAATTTCCGCTCAGGAAATCTCGATTACGACCGGAATCCCCGCCGTCGATCGATTGAACATCCGACTCTGGCTTGGCACCGACCAAAAACGAACCCCTTTGCGTCTTTCGGCCGGCATTTATCAGGCCGATCTGATTTCGGAAAAGATCATCCAGCTCCAGAAAACCGAACCGACCCCCTAAAAGGTTAAAAAAGCACGGGTTTGAGTCTTGACAAAAACTAATAAGGTGCGGGAAACTTCGCCGATCTTGAATCCACTCAAACCGACCCGGGGAAAAACAGCTTTCCAAAGACATAATTCGGTTCCAAAAATCTTCGATGTGCCGGTTTCGAAAAAATAAACTATTGAAATTGAAATTTAATTTCAATTAGACTACAATTCTAACCGGTTCGACGAACCGTTTCCAGGGGGTTGGTTCAAGCAATTTGTTTAATTTGCTTTGAGCATATTCCGAGAAAAGGAAAAAAGAGAAAAAGTGATGACCCTAACAAATCTGCCGATCGGCGCAAAAGCCAAAGTTGTTGCAGTTCACGGAAACTCGGCCATAACCAAACGCCTGATGGAAATGGGGGTCGTCCCCGGAGTTTCTTTAACAATGATCAAAACGGCTCCTTTCGGCGATCCCCTCGAAGTTCGCGTTCGGGGCTATCATCTCGCCATGCGGCGCAACGAAGCGGACGTGATCGAAATCACCAGCGAATAATGGAAAACGAGCAATTGACAGGTTCAGGGATCGTTCCCCGAAGAAGGATCTGGAGAAAGAAGGCGCGCCTTTTGATACCCAAAACTCCGGATTTTACCGTTGCCCTGGCCGGAAATCCCAATGCCGGGAAGACGACCCTGTTCAATGCTCTGACCGGATTGCGGCAAAAAGTCGCCAATTACCCCGGCGTGACGGTTGAGCGGAAGGAGGGTTACCTTCGTTTTGCCGGAAGCGATAAATTGGCTCGTTTGGTCGATTTGCCGGGGCTTTACAGCCTCGATGCAACATCCCTGGATGAACAGATCGCCCGCGACGTTCTGACCGGAAAGGTCGGCGATCTGACCCGACCTGATGTGATAATCGCGGTCGTTGATGCGACCAATCTGGAAAGAAACCTGTATCTGGTCACGCAATTGATCGAATTTAAGATTCCGGTCGTCATCGCCCTGACGATGGTTGACATGGCCGAAAAACAGGCTCTTGATATCGACGTCGAGAAGCTGTCGGAAATGCTCCGGATTCCGGTTGTCCGGGTAACGGCCGTTCAGGGGATCGGAATCGAGGAACTGGCGCGGAAGACCCTGAAAACGGCGGAAAAAAAATCCATCGTCCATCCCGTGTGGCTTTTAAACGGGGAACCCCAAGGGGAAACCGTCGAAGACGATGCCATTCACCTGAGCCTGACCGATAATCCCGCGGTCAACAAGCAGATCTTTGCCCGCTACAATTACATTTCCGAAGTTTACCAGGAGGCGGTCAAACCGAGGGAAACTCCGGAGAGAAGCCTTTCGGAGAAGATCGACGGCGTGTTAACCCACAAATTTTTCGGACTGTTCATTTTAATCGGGATTCTTTTGCTGGTCTTTCAAACCATTTTTTCCTGGGCCAATCTGCCGATGGATCTTCTCGATCAGGGTTTTGGGGCGTTGGGGGAATTGGTCCGGTCTAATATTCCGCCGGGAATTCTGACCGATCTGCTGGTTGACGGCGTTATCGCCGGGGTCGGCGGGGTTCTGGTTTTTCTTCCTCAGATCCTGCTGCTGTTTCTTTTTCTTTCGATTCTGGAAGACACGGGTTATATGGCCCGGGCGGCTTTTTTGCTGGATCGGCTGATGCGCGGGGTCGGACTTCACGGCAAGGCTTTTCTTCCTTTGTTGTCGAGTTTCGCCTGCGCCATTCCGGGAATTATGGCGACGCGGACCATCGAAAACCCGAAAGATCGACTGGCAACCATAATGATCGCGCCGTTTATGAGCTGTTCGGCCCGGCTTCCGGTTTACACTTTGATGATCGCCGCGTTTTTTTCCGGGCAATATCTGTTCGGATTTTTATCTTTGGGGGCGGTCCTGATCCTGGCGATGTACACGCTCGGGATCCTGATGGCGATCGGTGTCGCCTGGGTTTTGAAACGGACGGTGCTCAAATCGCCGCCCCCGCCTTTCGTCATGGAATTGCCGCCCTACCGGCTTCCGAATCTCAAAACCGTTTTTCTCAATATGTTCACCCGCGCCTGGATGTTTATCAAACGGGCCGGAACGGTAATTTTGGCGATCTCCATCATTTTATGGGCACTGGCCTATTTTCCCCGGCAGGAAACGGCTTCGGCCGAAGTTCCGGTTGCCCAACAAAACGAAAGCGGTCAATTGGCGGGGGAGAGCGAACAACTGAAAAACAGTTACGCCGGGCGTCTCGGGCATCTGATCGAACCGGCCATTGAGCCTCTCGGCTTCGACTGGAAGATCGGCGTTGCGCTGATCGCTTCGTTCGCCGCCCGGGAGGTTCTGGTTTCGACCCTGAGCATCATCTACAACGTCGAAAAGGACGCCGCCGAGGACTCTCCGTCGTTGATCAATGCCGTCCGCAATGCCAAAAGAGATGACGGAACAAAGGCCTGGACGCCCTTGACGGCCCTGACGTTGATGGTTTTTTTCGTTTTGGCGATGCAGTGTATGTCGACCGTGGCCGTCGTCAGGCGCGAGACCAACTCCTGGTCGTGGACGCTTTTTATGGTCGGTTATATGACGGCTTTGGCTTATCTTGGTTCGCTAATAACCTATCAGGGCGGGAGGCTTCTTGGTTTCGGGTAGAACCGGAATTATCGGAGGGAATCACCCATTATGAACATCGATATTCAAACCTTGATTGCCGGGTCGATAGTTTTCTTGGCGGCTCTTTATGCCGGATTTCTCCTGCATCGAAAGATCCGCAATCTCTCCCCGCGAAACTCCTCTTCCTGCCCAAATGATTGCGGCTGTGAAGGGAAGGCAAAAAAAAAACTGTCGATCAAATAAACAGTTGCCAAACTCTTTGTCTGCCCCCGGTCGGTTTTTTTCGCAACAATTAACAGGCGACATTATTCTTTGTCCATCCTCCGGTCCGGTTTCCCCGGTCTTCAATCTTGACGACGGGCTCGGTTTTGCAATAATTTAGTTCAATCATTATTCATTCGTAATCAAAGCGCGAAAATTTATTTTATGACCGAAAGAAAACACCGCGAGGTGATCGGCGGACATCTGTTGGTGATCGGCGGTGCGGAAGATAAATACAACGAAAGACGTATCTTGAAAAAATTCATTTCACTGGCCGGAGGCGATTCCGCAGAGGTTTTGATTGTTCCGGTCGCCTCGGATTTTCCGGAGTTTGCGGCCGATGTCTATACGCAGGCGTTTCGTCACCTCGGCATCGCCAATCCGAGGGTCCTGAGGGCGACGTCGCGGCAGGATGTTTTTCAGGCCGACGCCGATGAACTTTTGGACGGGGTTACGGGAATTTTTATCACCGGGGGCGATCAGATGCGGTTGCTCTCGGTTTTGGGCGGAACGGAATTTTCTCAGAAAATGCGAAAACTGGCGCGGGAAACCGATCTGGTCATCGCCGGAACGAGCGCGGGAGCGGCCGGGATGAGCGCTTCGATGATAGTCCGGGGCGAATCGACCCCGCATCCGCACAGGAATTCCGTTCGATTGTCGCCCGGACTCGGCTTTTTGAAAAACATCATCATCGATCAGCATTTTACCGAACGCGGGAGGATGAGCCGTCTGATCACGGCGGTTTCTTACAATCCCTATAATCTGGGAATCGGGATCGATGAAAACACCGCCATCATTCTCGATCGGGAGGGCGTTCTGGAGGTCATCGGCGAGGGAACGGTAACGATCGTTGACGGGTCGGAAATCTCTTACAACGAGATTGCCGAGGTCGATGATTTCAAACCCTTCGGCGTCGTCGGAGTCAAGATCCACATCCTGAGCGACGGGCTGGTTTACGATTATTTCGCCCGCCATCCGCTTCAGCCTCCGAAAGAGTTTTTGTTGCCGGATTTGGAATGAGGAAAAATATGAAAATACTGGAAATAAGGACGTTGCGCGGACCGAATTACTGGAGCGGTTACTGGAAAAAGCTGATCATCATGCGGCTCGACATCGAGGATTACGAACAGAAGCCGACCAACAAGATCAGGGGCTTTTACGGGCGGATGAAAAAGATCCTGCCGAGCCTCCAAACGCACGGTTGCAGTTACGGCGAGGACGGGGGGTTTCTAAAGCGGGTCAAAGAGGGCACCTGGGCCGGACACGTCATCGAACATTTCGCGCTTGAACTGCAAACCCTGGCCGGAATGGACGTCGGTTACGGGCGAACCAGAGAGACGAGCGAATCGGGAATCTACAACGTCGTTTTCGCTTATATGGAGGAAGAGGTCGGCAGATTTGCGGCACGGGCCGGGGTCAGGCTCTTTCTCGATCTGGCCGAAGGCCGCGAGATCGGCGAGATCGAGGCGGATCTGGTCAAGGACGTTCAGGAGATGCGCGAGATCCGCGAAGAGGTCCGCTTCGGGCCGAGCACCGGTTCGATCGTCGAAGAAGCGGAAAAACGCGACATTCCTTTTATTCGTTTGAACGAATACTCGCTGGTTCAACTCGGTTACGGGGTCAATCAGCAGAGGATTCAGGCGACGACCACCGACAAAACCAAGATGATCGCCGTCGATATCGCCTGCGACAAGGACGCCACCAAAGAACTTTTGGGCGACATGGGCGTTCCGGTTCCGAAAGGCTACCGGATCCGCGACGAAGAGGATCTGGAGGATGCGATTGAAAGGGTGGGTTTTCCGGCCGTTATCAAACCGCTCGACGGCAATCACGGCCGGGGCGCGACCATCGGAATCGAAACCATCGAAGAGGCCCGGACCGCCTTTGAAAAGGCCAAAGAGCATTCGCGCTGGGTGATTGTGGAGAAATCGCTCGCCGGGGCGGATTTTCGCGCGCTGGTCGTCAACGACAAATTGATCGCCGTCGCCGAGCGGACGCCGGCTCACGTCAAAGGGGACGGAAAAAGCACGATCCGCCAGTTGATCGAGAGGACAAATGCCGACCCGCGCCGCGGATACGGGCACGAAAAAGTTTTAACGCAGATCGAGGTCGACGGCCAGACCGAACGCCTGCTGGCGGCCAAAAATTACACGCTCGAAACCGTTCCGCCGAAAGACGAGATCATTTATCTGAAGACGACCGCCAACATCTCGACCGGCGGAACGGCGATCGACCGGACGGACGAGGTTCACCCGGAAAACGTCTTTTTGTTCGAACGGATCGCCCAGATCATCGGGCTCGACATCGCCGGGATCGATGTCGTCGCGCCGAACGTTTCCGAGCCTTTGACCGAGAACGGCGGCGGGATCATAGAGGTCAACGCCGCTCCCGGTTTCCGAATGCATCTGGCTCCGTCGGAGGGGATCGGCCGGAACGTCGCCGAACACGTCGTCGATATGCTCTTTCCGCCGGGGACTCCGGCCCGGATTCCGATCTTCGCCATCACCGGTACGAACGGGAAAACGACGACCACCAGATTGATCGCTCACATCCTGCGGGGGACCGGAAAGACGGTCGGTTTTACCACCACCGACGGAACCTACATTCAAAACAACAAGATCGTATCAGGTGATAACACCGGGCCGGTCTCGGCCCAACTTGTTTTGAAGGACCCGACCGTCGATGTCGCCGTTTTGGAGACGGCGCGGGGCGGGATCATTCGTTCCGGTCTGGGGTTCGATTACTGCGACATCGGCATCGTTACGAACGTCGCGGCCGATCACCTTGGTTTGAAGGACATCAATACTTTGGAAGATCTGGCCCGGGTCAAATCGGTCGTTCCCCGGAGCGTTTCCCCGAAGGGTTTCGCCATTCTCAACGCCGACGATGAGAACGTTTACGGGATGCGCGAACTGGTGGACGGAAACTGCGTCTATTTTTCGATGGACGAAAACAATCCGCACATCCGGCGTCGGGCCCAGCGTAACAGCATCTCCTGCGTCTATGAAAACGGCCATATCACCATCTTAAAAGGCGAGTGGAAGGTGCGGGTCGAAAAGGTGATCAACATCCCTCTGACCTTCGGCGGCAAGGCGGAATTTATGATCCAAAACGTGCTGGCCGCCACCTTGGGATGTTTCGTCCACGGAGTTTCGCTGGAAGACATCCGCGTCGGACTGACGACCTTCACGCCTTCGACCGCGCAGACGCCCGGACGACTCAACGTCATCGAGGTCGGGGATTTCACCGTCCTGATGGATTTCGCCCACAACCCGGCCGGTTTTCTCGGGCTCAGGGAATTTATCAACAATTTGAATTACACCCGTTCCATCGGGGTTTTGAGCGGAGTCGGCGACCGGCGCGACGAGGATCTCAGGGAGATGGGCCGCCTTTCGGCCGAGACTTTTGACAAACTGATCCTCCGGCGCGGCGATTATCTGCGCGGCCGGACCGAGGAGGAGGTTTTCGACCTGCTCAAACAGGGAATCAAGGAAAGCGGTCGGGAGATCGAGGTCGAAACCATCCTCGATTCAAAGGAAGCGATTTTCTCGGCTTTGAAAAACGCCCGCGCCGGGGAACTGGTCGTCATTCTGGCCGACACGGTCAGCAAGGACATCGAATATGTCGATCAATACCGCGATGACCTGGAACGGGCCAGAGCGGCCGGAGCGGGTTAGGATGGTTTGAGCCTGAACGGAAGGGTTGCGCCGGCTTTTTTCAGGATTTATTGATCAAACGTGGGGCCTGAAATTGGTTTTTTCCATTTGTAAATCCACAAGTTAGGACCGGTAAATTTCCACCGTCAAATCTTCTTCGCTGACAAATCCCCGGTACATTCCCTCGGAATTGAAAGGAAGAGTAATATTTCCGAGCGCATCGACGGCTATGAGGCCGCCTTCGCCGCCGATCTCCGACAGTTGTTCGATGGCTTCGGCGGCCGCTTTCTCCAGACTTAAACCCTTGTATTTCATCCGGGCCGAAACGTCGTAGGCGGTTACCCCTTTGATAAAAAATTCGCCGTGACCGGTGCAGGAAACCGCGCAGGTTCGGTTGTCGGCGTAGGTTCCGGCCCCGATGATCGGGGTGTCGCCGACGCGGCCGAATTTTTTGTTGGTCATCCCGCCGGTCGAGGTGGCGGCGGCCAGGTTGCCGCGGCGGTCGCAGGCGACCGCGCCGACGGTTCCGATTTTGGATTTTAGATTTTGGATTTCGGATTTCGGATTTGTTTGTTTTTGCAATTCCTCTTTTTGGTTTTTGCCGGCGTGGTCGAGTTGGGTTTTTCCGGCGGCGCGGGCGCTGAGGAGTTGTCGGTGGCGGAAATCGGTGAAGAAATATTCGTCCGGGGCGAATTCGACTCCGAGTTCGCGGGCCAGTTCGACGGCTCCGCCGCCCGCCAAAAGAATGTGTTCGGTCCGTTCCATCACAAGGCGGGCGAGTTTGACCGGGTTTTTGACGTTCCTGATGAAAGCGACGGCTCCGGCTTCGAGCGTCGCGCCGTTCATAATGGCGGCGTCCATCTCGTTTTTTTCGGCGTTGGTAAAAACCGAACCGCGACCGGCGTTAAACAGGGGGAAATCTTCCAAGGTTACGACCGCCGCCTCGACCGCATCGAGCGAACTTCCGTTTTTGTTCAAAATTTCCCAGCCCGTTTTGAGCGCATACGACAGAGCGTTTCGATATTGAGTTTCGAGTTCGGCGGACATCTCCGAGGGGCGGATCGTTCCCGCGCCGCCATGAATGGCCAAGGCTATTTTGTTCATGTTTTCATTTATCATTTAACAGTTATCATCTATCAACTTCCCGAGTGCGACGGGATTACAAAATAGGGCCGGATAACCGATAAATGATAAGTAATCGGACAACAACAATCTAACCTAAAACAATTGGTTAAATTGTTGAAAATAGAACGATGGTTCTTACAATTAACCATTTACGATTAACCACTTAACTGTTAAATGGTCACGGTTTGATTGCCCGGAAAAGCCGGATCGTGCCGATCACAGTCTTGAAATAACCGGTTCTTTCCACCTCGGGAAAACCGTTCTGTTCCATCAAAAGCCCGAGCCTTCCGCGCAGATTGTCCTCGGTGGTGTCCGGGCCGTCGATCGCCCGGACGACTTTGGATAAGATAAACTGTCTTTTGTTGCGCGGCAAGCCGTAATCGGCCAGATGAAACTCGCCGCCCGGTTTGAGGACGCGCCGGATCTCGTGCAGGGTTTCGATCTTCTTATCCAAGGTCAGATGGTGAAAAGCCAGCGTTGAAAAGACCCGGTCAAAGTTGTTTTCCGGGAACGGAAGGGCATCGGAAAAGCCGCGACGGAACTGGATGTCGGTTGAATGATTGGCGGCTTTTTCCCGGGCCATCCGGAGGATCTCCCGGTCGGCGTCAAAACCGGTCACCAGAGTCTCGGGAAAGTTCTTCTTGATGGCGACCGAAAGGGTTCCCGTCCCGCAGGCCAGATCGAGGATCGTTTGCCCGTTTTTGAGCCGTGCCTGTTTGAGAAGGGCGCGTTTAAAGGTGAATTCTCTGGTCGTCATCCGGACGACCGGGTCGTAGAACCGCGTCAAAAATTGAAACCGCAAGGCGGGAAGATAATTTTTACCGTAACTTTCCATTGCCAACTTCGTGAGAAATCATCAGTTGAAACGCGTTCCTACAATTTCAGATTTCTCAACCGCAACGCATTCAGGATAACCGAAACCGAACTGAAAGTCATCGCCGCGCTGGCGATCATCGGCGACAGGAGCAGGCCGATCAGCGGAAACAGCACCCCGGCGGCGATCGGAACGCCGATCAAATTGTAGATGAAGGCGAAAAACAAATTCTGGCGGATGTTGTTCATGGTCGCCTCGCTCAGTTTTTTGGCTTTCAAAATTCCGCTCAAATCGCCCTTCAAAAGGGTTATGTCGGCCGACTCCAATGCCACATCCGTTCCCGTTCCCATGGCCAGACCGACATCCGCCCGGGCCAGCGCCGGAGCGTCGTTGACCCCGTCTCCGGCCATCGCCACCGTTTTGCCTTCCGATTGCAGTTGTCTGACCTTTTCGGCTTTTTCTTCCGGCAGGACGTCGGCGAAAACCTGATCGATGTTCAGTTTTCGGGCGACCGATCGTGCCGTTTGCGGGTTGTCTCCGGTCATCATAATGACCTCGATCTTTTGCCGGTGAAGATCTTCGATGGCTTTCCGGGCCGATTCCTTGATCGAGTCGGCGACGCCGATGATCCCCCGCAAACGGCCTTCAACCGTCAGAAACATCAGGGTCTGGCCGTCGGAGCGCATCTCTTCGATCCGTTTTTTGAAAGGAACTCCTTCAGCCCACCGGGTTTCTTCGAAAACGGCAACTCCCGGATCTTCTTCATTTTTCCGAACGCGTTCGTGGTGAGTGAAGATCTTTTCGTTTCCCAAGAGGACATCCTTCCCGTCGATCCGACCGGAAACTCCTTTTCCGGTGATCGCTTCGAAGTCCTCCACCTTGACCGGCTCAATTTCAGCTTTTTCCGCCCCTTTGATGATGGCTTCGGCCAGAGGATGTTCGCTTTGTTTTTCGAGCGAGGCGGCGAGGCGCAGGATCTCCTTCTGATCCGAATCGGGAGGATCTTGTTGCCCCGCCTTCCATTCCGAAGGAGTCGGATTTTCCGCTGAGACCGCCAGAACGCTTTGCAAACGGGGGCGGCCCTCGGTCAAAGTCCCGGTCTTGTCGACCACCAGGGCATCGACTTTTTCCAGGATCTCCAGCGCCTCGGCCTTTTTGACCAGCACCCCGTTTTGAGCCCCGTGACCGGTTCCGACCATGATCGACATCGGCGTCGCCAGACCGAGAGCGCAGGGGCAGGCGATGATCAGAACCGAAACCGCCGCCACGATGGCCGAGGTCAAGGAACCGAAAATCATCCAGACGATAAAGGCGATGATCGACGCCAGAATGACTCCGGGAACGAAATAAGCCGAAACCACATCGGCCAACCGCTGGATCGGCGCCCGCGACCGCTGGGCCTCGCCGACCATCCGGACGATCTGGGCGAGCATCGTTTCCTGGCCGACCTTTTCGGCTTCCATCAAAAAGCCGCTTTTTCCGTTGATCGTCCCTCCGATGACCCGAGCGCCGGCCTCTTTTTCAACCGGGATCGATTCTCCCGTAACCATCGATTCATCGACGCTGGTCGAGCCTTCCAAAACGACGCCGTCGACCGGGATCTTCTGATTTGCCCGGACGCGCAAACGGGCTCCCTTTTGAATTTCCGGGAGCGGGATTTCTTCCTCGGTCCCGTCTTCGAAAACCACGGTGGCGGTTTTCGGCGCCAAACCGAGGAGTTCCCTGATGGCCGAGGAGGTCTGACTCCGGGCTCTCAGTTCAAGCACCTGTCCGAGCAGGACCAACGTGATGATGACGGCGGCCGATTCGAAATAAACCGGGATCATTCCGGTGTGCGGGTCGCGCATCGAAGCCGGAAAAAGATGCGGAAGAAAGAGCCCGAAAACGCTGAACAGATAGGCCGCGCCGGTGCCGATGGCGATCAGTGTGAACATGTTCGGACTGATGTTCTTTACCGATTGAACCGCCCGCTGAAAAAAGGGAAATCCGCCCCAGAGGACGACCGGCGTGCTCAGGATGAACTGGATCCAGACGATGATCGAAGAGATGCGCCCGCCGGGAAATCCGGGAAAAAGCCGGTTGGCATCGATCAGCATTTCTCCCATTGCCAGAACGAAAACCGGGACGGTCAACGCGGTTGATAACCAAAAACGGCGTTTCATATCCAGATATTCCGGGTCGGGCGCGTCTTCGAGCGAAACGGTTTTCGGCTCCAGAGCCATCCCGCATTTGGGGCAGGTTCCCGGCCCGATCTGTTCGATCTCGGGGTGCATCGGGCAGGTGTATATCGCTTCGGCGTCCCCGGCGCGAGGGGCCGTTTTTTCCTCTAAAAATGCCCGGGGGTTTTGCCGGAACTTATCCAGACAGCTTTTTGAACAAAAATAATAATTCTCATTCTCGAAATGAAAACTTCCGGCGGCCGTTTCGGGCGAAATTTTCATTTGGCACACGGGGTCGGTGAATTCTGCGGCGGCGGCCGACGGGGCCCCTTTTTTTGAAGAACCCTGAGACCCGCTTTTTTCAGTTTTGAATTTCTCCAGACAATTGGGACAACAAAAATAATAGGTTTCGCCTTCCCAATCGATTTGGGCAGGCGCCGTGTCGGGATCAACCGTCATTCCGCAAACCGGATCGATTCGGGTTCCCCCGGCGGATTGCTTCATTTCGGTTTTTCGAACCCCTCCGATCTGAACCGGCAAGGACCTGACCCGGCGTTTGGGGGCGGCTTTTTGGGCGGATTCTTTTTTAAAGGTCTCCAGACAGCCCGGACTGCAGAAATAGTAAAGTTCACCCTCGTGCAGGTAGTTTCCGGCGGCCGTTTCGGGCGACACGCTCATTCCGCAGATCGGATCGGTAAATTTGCTCATAACTGAACCTCATTATAAGTCTTAGAATATAAAAAAATCACCTTTACCGCTAATCGGCCGAAAACCGTAAATGAACGGTTACGGGGATTTAACAAAGAATTTTGTTTACTTGTGGGAGGGTTTTGGCCTATAATCCAATTTTCCTTCAAACTTAAATATATAAAAAGCTTTTATTCGATGAAAAAACATCAGGGCGTCCGGAACCGATTTTGGTTAACCCCGCCCGGTCATCTAAAATGATTTCAAGCGATCGACTGATTTCCGGCTCAACAAAACAGGAAACGGAATTTTTTTTTACGGACCGAACCGTTTGATTCGGGTTTTTATCACAATTGGAGGGGAAAATGATACTCAATCGGCTTTTTTCAAAGCACCTTTTCTTGATCACAAAAGCTATCCTTGTGATCCTTATTTTGACCTTAACAAATTTGGGGGCCGCCGGGGATGTGGACGCAAGTTTTCAAGCGACGCTCGAAAAACTTCCCAGCGGAACGGTCTATCAAACGGTGGTTCAACCGGACGGCAAAATTCTGGTCGCCGGCAATTTCCGTGTGATCGATGATGTGGCCCGAACCGGAATTGCCCGGCTCAATCCGGACGGTTCGCTCGATCCGACCTTTAACCCGCCGGATCTGAGAGCAAACAATCTCAACCCGCTCTCGCCGACCGTTTACGCCATCGAACTGCTGACAAACGGAAAGGTTTTGATCGGCGGATCTTTTGCTCTGGTGGCGGGGTCGGTCAGGCAGGGCGTGGCCAGATTAAATCCGGACGGATCTTTCGATCCGACGTTTAATCAGACCGCCGGGGGCAATTTGGCCACTCTGGCGGGAACGGTTTACGCTCTCGAGGTCCAATCGGACGGCAAGGTTCTGGTCGGGGGGACATTTAATCATTCTTCAACCCGGCACAATCTGGTTCGACTGGGACCGGACGGGGAAGTTGACGGAAGTTTCTTCGCCGGGACGGTCGGCGACGTTAACAAGATCCTGGTTCAGCCGGACGGGAAGATAGTTTTTGTCGGCGGGCGAACATCGCCGCTGATGCCCCGGCTCGACCGGCTCAATTCCGACGGTTCGGACGATATGACCTTTTCCACCAACAGTTTCGGCGGCGGCGGGATTTTCGCGCTGGCCCGTCAGAGCGATGGAAAACTGCTGATCGGCGGCGAATTCGACAGCGTCAACGGTTTTACGCAGATCAGATATCTGGCCCGTTTCGATCAGAACGGGGTTTTCGACACGAGTTTCAACACCAATAACGCGGGGCCGAATTTTGAGGTCAACGCGATCGATTTTCTTTCCACCGGCAAGATCGTTGTCGGCGGACGATTCTCCACCTACAACGGGGTCAGCCGGAACAAGATCGCCCTTTTGAACCCGGACGGAACGCTCGACAAGACCTTTAACCATCCGGAAACGACCGAAACCATTTTCAGCCTGACCGCAACCGCCAACGATAATGTTCTGGTCGGCCGGGCGGCGCTCGACCGGTTCGGGGTTTCCCGCAACAGCGCTCTGGTCAAACTCGACGCCCAAGGGCTGGCGGACGACCAGTTTCTGCCGGTGTTCGGGACCAACGGTTCGGTTTACCGGACCAAAGTCCAGCCCGACGGAAAGATCATCGCCGTCGGAGGATTTAATCAGGCCAACGGCGCTCAGAGGATACGGATCGCCCGTTTCAATCCGGACGGAACGCTCGACCCGTCGTTCGACCCGATGATCTACACGACCCTTTCGCCTTTCGGAGATTTCGGGCCGGTTGCGCTTCAGGCGGACGGAAAAATTCTGATCGACAATTTCCGGCTGAACCAGGACGGCTCGGTCGATGACACTTTTGTCGGAACGGCTGGCGCCAGAGATATCGAGGTTCAGTCGGACGGAAAGATCCTCTACGCCGGAACCTCTTTGGTTCGGAGGAATCCGGACGGTTCGGTCGATAACACATTTTCGGCGAATCCCTCGGCACTGGTTTACAACGTTCTGGTTCAACCGGACGGAAAAATCCTGATCTGCGGCAGTTTTACACAGGTTAACGGCGTCAATCGCGGCGGGATCGCCCGTTTGAACTCCGACGGTTCGATCGACAATTCGTTCAACCCGCCGGGAGGGGCCAACGGTTTCGTTTATAACATCGATCTCCAATCGGACGGCAAGATACTGCTGGTCGGCGGATTTACGGCCGTCAATTTCGATACCAATCACCCGCGCGTCGCCCGGCTCAATGCGGACGGCACGCTTGACAACAGCTTTACGGGGAAAACCGACAATGAAACGTTGGGGCTGAAGGTTCTGGCGAACGGCAAGATCCTGATCGGCGGCAAGTTCCAGACCGTCAACAACGCGCCGCAGAGTTATTACGCCCTTTTGAACCCGGACGGCTCCCTCGATCCGACGTTCAATTCCGGAATCGGGGCTAACGATTACGTCTGGGAGATCAATCAGCAGACCGACGGTCAAATTCTGCTGGGCGGAGCCTTTTCGCAGATCAACGGTCGGAGCGCGATCGGCATCGCCCGTTTATCAAACGCCGGGGGGCAATCGGGAACTCCGTTCGATTACGACGGCGACGGCAAAACGGACGTTTCCATCTTCCGTCCCGGTCCCGGCGAATGGTGGTATCTCAGATCATCCGATGGCGGCAACCGCGCCTTCCAGTTCGGCTCCTCAACCGATAAACTCGTTCCCGCCGACTTCACCGGAGACGGTTCCACCGACATCGCTTTCTGGAGAGAATCAACCGGCGAATGGTTTGTTCTTCGGTCTGAGGATTCCAGTTTCTATTCTTTCCCGTTTGGAACAACCAATGACATTCCGGTTCCGGCCGATTACGACGGTGATGGAAAAGCCGATCCGGCCATCTTCCGACCCTCATCAGCCACCTGGTTCATCATCCGTTCAACCGATGGAGGAACGACCATCGCTCAATTCGGAGCCAATACAGACCTTCCGGTTCCGGCTGATTACGATGGAGACGGAAAAGCCGATCTGGCCATCTTCCGACCGGGAGACGGAAGTTGGTGGCTCAATCGTTCGACAGCCGGGTTGATCGTCTACAACTTCGGAACCGGAACGGACAGAACGGTTCCCGGAGATTACACGGGAGACGGGAAAGCGGATGTGGCGTTCTGGAGACCGACGACCGGAGAATGGTTCATCCTCAGATCGGAAGATGCCAGCTTTTATTCGGGGCCGTTCGGAGCGATGGGAGATGTGCCTGTCCCGGGAGATTACGATGGAGACGGAAGGTCAGATCTGGCTGTCTTCAGGCCGTCGGTCAACACCTGGTTTATCGATGGATCAACGGTCGGATTCTCGGCTGTCTCATTCGGCATCGCCGGTGATGCACCGACGCCGAGCGCTTACGTTCGGTGAGGCTTTAGAGGAGCGAATTAAACATCGGTAAAGGGGTTCAGAGTAACGCATCGATGCGTTACTCTGAACCCCTATATCCCAACATAATGCGCTTTGGGAGTTTTTTTAAACGCAATTTATTTGGCTCCCCCGTCCTCGATCCAGCGCCCGATAAAATCGAGAGAATCCTGCCGGAAAACCCCGTGGCCGTTCTGGTTGAAAAGCAAAACCGAATAATTGTAATCCCCGGAACCGAGGTTTTCTTCGATCAGGCGGACGCTTTTGTGGACCCGCAGGTTTTTGTCTTCGCCTCCGTACAGAAACAGGAGGGGGATTTTAAGCTTTTTCCAATAGGGCATCGGGTCGAAATTGCCGATCGCCCGGATGAATTTGGCGGCCGGAGGATCGGCTTCGTCGGGAAAGTTTTCGATCACTTTAAAACCCTTGAGGTCCCCGTTTTTGGCTTGTTGAAGGGCTTTTAGATATTCCTCGCCGCCTTTTCCGGTGAGAGCGGCCCGAAGCGCCTTGCGGTTGATCTCGTTGACGATTTCGATCTGTTTCCGCGTCAAACCCTCGCGTTCGGCGCTCATCTCGACCTCATCCATGATCTGTTCGAAAATCGGAACCACCGAACCGGATATGTCGATGACGAATTTAACCGCATCGGAACGAACAGCGGCGGCCGGAACTATGTCGCCGCCCTGACTGAAACCGATCAGTCCCAGCCGGTCCGGATCGACCCGTTCATCTTTTTTGAGGAACTCGACACCGGCCACGGCATCATCAGATAGATCCAAAAAACTCGAAGTCAGCCAATCGCCCCCGGATTTTCCGGACCCGCGCTTGTCGGGATAAAGGACGATGATGCCGCGCCGGGCCAGACCGTCGGCGTAAGCCCCGGTCCAGGCGTTGCTCCGGTCCGATGAGCCGGAGCCGTGAACAAATACGACGGCGGGCGATTTTCGTCCCGTTTCCGATTCCGGAATCAAAAGTGTCGCCGCCAGTTTTACCGGGCCGTTCGAGAAACTGACCTCCGTTTTGTCGCACCGGCAATCATCGGCCGGGTTGAGCCATTTGGCCGCAAAAACGGACCCCGCCGTCAGCCAAATGCATAAAGTCATTATTATCACCGGAAAATAAAAAATTGATGTCTTTTCTCCGTTCGATGAATAAAAAAACTTTGAATCCATAAAAAATTATTTCTCCCCTTAGGATTTTCGATCAAACTAACATATTTCGTTAGGGGATGTATGGAACCATCGGAACATTTGGCACGGTCTTAACCGGGTTTTGACCGGGAACGAAAAAAAGGCATAAATTTCCGGGTTCGGAAATTTATGCCTTTTTTGAATGAAAATATTGAGCGCAAAACGGCTTTTCAAAAGCGTTTATTCGTCGTCTTCATGAGCGCGGATTCGACCGTCTTCTCTCGCCTGTTCGATGACCTTGCCCTGGAGATTCTGGGGCAGTTGGTCGTAATGCGAAAACTGCATGTGATACGAACCGCGGGCCTGCGTAACGGAATTCAATTTCGATTGATAATCGAGCATTTCCGCCAGCGGGACCAGAGCCTTGATGATCTGCTGTTTGCCGCGCATATCCATTCCCTGCACCCGTCCGCGCCGGGAGTTGAGATCGCCCATGATGTCGCCGGAAAATTCCTGCGGACAGAAAACCTCGACCTCCATGATCGGTTCCAGAAGCGTCGGCCGCGCCTTTTCCATGGCGTTGCGGAAGGCCTTGCGTCCGGCCGCCTTGAAAGAATGTTCGTCGGAATCAACCGTGTGGTAACTGCCGTCGATCAGCGTCACTTTGAAATCGACCAGCGGATAACCGGCCACCGCGCCGTTGGCGGCGGCTTCGAGAATCCCTTTTTCGACCGCCGGCCGGAAATTCTGCGGGATCGAGCCGCCGAAGATCTTGTCTTCGAAAATGAATCCTTCGCCGTGTCCGAGCGGTTCGAAGATGCATTTGCAGTCGCCGAACTGGCCGCGTCCGCCCGATTGTTTTTTGTGGCGGCCCTGAACCTCGACCTGCTGGGTGATGGTTTCCTTGTAGGGCACCTTCGGCGGATGCAGTTCGACCTCGACCGAGTAGCGGTTTTTGAGCCGGTCAACCACGGTTTCGATGTGCAGTTGGCCCGAACCGCTGAGGATGAATTCCTTGGTCTGTCCGTCGCGATCGAAGTGAAGGCTCGGGTCTTCTTCCAGAATTTTGTGCAGTGCGCCGCTGATCTTTTCTTCGTCGGAACGGGATTTCGGTTCGATGGCAAAGGCGACGGCCGGTTCGCGGTATTTGACCGGCGGATAGACGATCGAATTGGCTTTATCGCAAAGGGTGTCGCCCGTCTGGGTTTCTTTTAATTTGACGACCGCCACGATGTCGCCGGTCTGAGCGGAATTTACCTTGTCCAGAGTTTTGCCCTGAAGGACGTGAAGGGCGCCGAGCCTCTCAGCCGTCTCGCGGGTCGAATTGTAAACGGTGGCGTCGGCGTCGATCTTGCCGGAGACGACCTTCATGACGTTGATCCGGCCGGCGAAGGGATCGGCGATGGTGCGGAAGACGAAAGCCGAAAAAGGCTCGTCATTGCTGTATTTGCGGCTGATCCGGTCGCCCTTCATCTCGGAGTCGGGAAATCCCGATTCGGCCTCGTGCGTCGATGGATTGGGCCCGAATTCGACGATGTGATCGAGCAGGATCGAAAGGCCGACCAGAGTCTCCGAAGAAACCGCATAGACCGGGCACAGACGGGCCTTGGCGATGGCTTTGGCCAGATTCGGCAGAACGTCGTCGTCTTCGAGCGTTCCCTGATCGAAATATTTTTCCATCAGCTCGTCGTCCGATTCGGCCACCAGTTCGACGATCCTCTCGCGGGTCTTATCGATCAGATCGCGGTTCTCTTCGGGGAGCGCGACCTCTTTGGCTTTGCCCTTGTCGTCGAACTCGTAGGCTTTCATATGAACCACGTCGACCACTCCGCGAAAACCTGATTCCTCCCCGATGGGCAATGTAAAGGGGACGATCGAACGGGCGAAACTGTCGGTCGCGGTTTCGACCGCGTGGGCGAAATCGGCGCGTTCCTTGTCCAGTTTGTTGATCACCATAAACCGCGGGAGCATAAATTCGTTGGCGTAATTCCAGGTTCTCTCGGTCTGGACCTCGATGCCGTTGACCCCGTCAACCACCACCAGAGCGCAGTTGGAAACCCGCAGGCCGGGCCGGGCGTGAGCGACAAAAGCCGCGTAACCGGGCGTGTCGATCAGATTGATCTTTTTGTCTTTATATTCCAGATGCGCGAAATTGTTGTTGAGTGAAACTTTTCTCTCGATCGAATCCTCGTCGTAATCCGTAACGGTCGTTCCCTCGTCAACTTTTCCCCAGCGCGGGGTGGCTCCGGCAACATAAAGCAGGGAACTGACAAGTTGGGTTTTACCCGCGTCGCCGTGTCCAATGACAGCCAGATTGCGTAAATTTTCTGTTTCAAAAGCTTTCATCTTCGGCAAAATCTCCTTAATCTTTAGTTTCAACTTCCAGTAAAGGGCTGTCCGGGGCAACGGAGAAGTCGGTTCAGAAGTTCTGGCACCCGGATCTTTGAACTGAAATGTTTGGTAAGAATTTAATTTATCCGACTCGGCAAAAGATAGCAAGAAGAGCCAAAAAAATGAAAGTTGCCGAAAAAACACTTTACATTAGGTGCAAACAAAGTTTAATATATCGGGAACTAGGATTAATAATTCGCAGCCCACGAAACAATTGAAAAAACGAAAATAAAATGATTTCAAGCCCGTCTGTCATTTTGCTCTCAGGTTTTTTACATATTTTCCTTTTTTCTCTGGATTCCCAGGGCCAAAGATTCTTTTTTCCTCACAAAGCAAAAAAATAAACCATTTGGAAGATTAATAACGGGGAAGGGTCCCTTGGCCGGACTTTTGACAACATAATTTAAATAATTATTAAATCTATTTCCCAACATAATTATTTGAGGTTTAATTAGTTAACGTTTAGTTTGAATTATGTATGCAGAATGATGAATATGGAAAAGCCAACATCCTGATTGTCGATGATGAGCCCTTTGTAAGAAAACTGCTTGAAGAAATTCTGTCGGAAAAGTATTGTTGCCAGACTGCTGATTCGGCGGAAAAAGGTTTAAATCTCCTGCAAAGCGAAAATTTCCAACTGGTTTTAGCCGATATAAACCTTGGCGGAATGAGCGGAATTGAAATGATTCCGCACGTCCACAATCAATCCCCGGATACGGTCATTATGATGATCAGCGGGGAGCAAACCATCGAGCGGGCGATCCAGGCGATGAGGATCGGCGCCTTCGATTACATCGGGAAACCTCTGGATCTCGGCCACATCGAAGTGGCAGTCGAGAGGGCGCTCGAACATCATTCTCTGCTGGTCGCCAAGCGTTTGCACGAAACCAAACTCGAGGAACTGGTAAAACAAAGAACCGAAGAGCTGATCTACCTGTCCTATCACGACCCTTTGACCAACTTGCCCAATTCCATTTTGTTCGAGGACCGGCTCTCGCAGGCTTTGTATCAGGCCAACCGCAACAAGCATCGTCTGGCCATGCTCTACCTGTCGATCGACCGGTTTAACATGGTGAGCGATACTCTCGGTCCGAAACACGGGTACGAGCTGTTAAAGGAAGTGGCCGCCAGATTGACCGAGAGCGTCGGGGAAGAGATAACCATCGCCAGATTCGAAGGAGACGAGTTCGCCATGCTGGTTTCCCAGATCGACAGCACCGATGACATTATCGAACTGACCAACAGGATCTTCGAAAATCTCGAATATCCTTTTGTGGTGGACGATTCGGAGATCTTTATTTCGTTCAGCATCGGCATCAGCCTTTTCCCGGATGACGGAAAGGACGAGCAAACGATGCTCAAAAACGCCAGCGCCGCTCTGGCCCGTGCCAAGGAAAAAGGCGGCGGGAATTTCCAGTTCTACATCCCCGGCATCAACCATCAGGCGCGCAAACGGTTGATGCTCGAAAACAACCTGAGGCGGGCGGTTGAAAATCAGGAGTTTGAGGTCTATTACCAGCCGAAGATCGATGTCTGGACGGAAAAGATCGCCGGGCTTGAGGCTCTGGTTCGCTGGAACCATCCCGAAATGGGATTGATATCGCCGGCCGAATTCATTCCCCTGGCCGAGGAAACCGGATTGATCATTCCGATCGGGAACTGGGTTTTGCGAAACGCCTGCTATCAGGTCAAGGATTGGGAAAACAAGGGATTTCGAACCGGTCGGCTATCGGTCAACATCTCGGCCCGGCAGTTTGAACAAAGAGATCTGGTTCAGATCATCAAGGGAATAGTTGATGAGGTCGGCCTGCCGCCGGGCAGCCTTGAACTGGAACTGACGGAAAGCTCTCTGATGAAAAATCCTCAGGCTTCGATCCAGACTCTGAGCAAATTAAAGGAGTTCGGGATCCTGGTGTCGATCGACGATTTCGGAACCGGTTATTCCTCCTTGAGTTATCTTCAGCGGTTGCCGATCGACATTTTGAAGATCGACCAATCCTTTGTCAGCGAAATAACCAACAATCCTGACAACGTCGCGTTGGTTTTGGCGATTATTGAACTGGCTCATAATTTGCGCCTCCAGGTGATCGCCGAAGGGGTCGAAACGGCCGGTCAGTTGGATTTTCTGCGCGACATCGGGTGCGATGAATTTCAGGGCTATTATTTCAGTAAACCGGTGAATTCCGAATCTTTCGAAAGACTTTTTCTGATGAATCATCAGTCGGTCTGAATTGGGAAAACCCTACTTTTCTCCCAGAAACCGAAAAGACAAAACTAGTTGTGGAGACTTGAACGTCTCCGCGCGATTCCGAATGCCCGATCTGTTTTTGGCGAGAAATCAGCGGAGGCTTTGGGGATCAACAAAAGGGGAAAAATCAGAAGTGAGGGGACGAAAATGAGAGAGGAACCGAATAATAAAAGGATCGAGATCGGAAAAATCCTCCGCCGGTACGATCTGTGGTTGATCGCCCTCACGGGTCTGTTTTTGTTTTTGTATCCGAAACTCTGGACCAATCTGTTTTCGGCCGGAAACTTTATGCCGCACGCGGTTTGTTATTTCTGGATCCCGGAACTGGTTCTTCTTCATCTGGTTTCCGATTCCGTCATCGGCCTCTCCTACGTGGCCATCTCGGCATCGCTCATTTATCTGCTTTACCGGGTGCGTCGCAACATCCCTTTTCAAATGGTCTTCATTGCTTTCGGGGTTTTTATCATCGCCTGCGGTTTGACCCATTTTATGGAGGTTTGGACCACGTTTTACGCCAATTACTGGTTGTCGGGTTACGTCAAGATGATAACGGCCGTGGCTTCGGCGGCGACCGCCATCATCCTGCCGCCGTTGATCCCCAAAGCCATTTCCATGGCCGAAGAGGCCCGGCTTTCCGGTCAGAGAAAACAAGATCTGGAAGAGCGCAATTTAAAGCTGGAGAGCGAGATGACCGAGCGCCGGCGGATCGAGGAGGAACTGATCCTGAAAGACGCCTGGCTCAACGAGGCCCAGAAATTATCCAACGTCGGAAGCTGGAAGTGGAACCTCGAAAAAAACCAGATCCGATGGTCCGATCAGTTGTTTCGGATCTTCGGCTTCGAACCGCAGTCGTTCGAACCGAACCTCGAAAAACTGGAATCCTTCATCCATCCCGACGATCTCGACAAAGTTAAAAAGGTTCAGCGGGATCTCGGCTTCGGAAAGGACGTGCCGGAAAATGATTTTCGCATCGTCCGAAAAGACGGAAAGGTTCGGATCATCCAGGCCAAGAGAAAAATCATTTTCGATGAGGACGGCAACCCCGGCAAGGTCATCGGGACGATGCAGGACGTAACCGAAGATGTCGAATCTTTTAATTTGATCAAACGTTTAAATAGCGATTTGCGGGAGAGAACCCACCAGCTGGAGTTGATCAATCAGGAAATGGAGGCATTTTCTTATTCGGTGTCCCACGATCTGCGCGCGCCGCTCCGGGCGCTCGACGGATTCAGTCAGGCTTTGCTGGAAGATTACGGAAAGTCCTTGGATGAACAGGGGAAAAAATACCTCTCTTACCTTCGACAGTCATCCCAGAAAATGGGGGAATTGATCGACGATTTGCTCAAACTTTCCCGCGCCACCCGCGCCCAGCTTAAGCGCGAGGAGATCGACCTGAGCTTATTGGCAAAAAATGTGGTGAGGGAATTGAGAGCGATCGACGGGGACCGGGAAGCGGAGTTTGTCATCGCCGACGATCTGAAGGTGGAGGGCGATGAGCACCTGATCCGGATCGTGCTGGAAAACCTGTTCTCAAACGCCTGGAAGTTTTCATCCAAGAATCCACGGGCGCGGATCGAATTCGGCAAGGAATTACAAGAGGGCGGGGAAGCGTTTTTTCTCCGTGATAACGGGGCGGGATTCAATATGGATTACGAAGCCAAACTTTTTCAGCCTTTTCAAAGACTTCACGATGCGAAGGATTTTGAGGGGACGGGGATCGGTTTGGCTCTTGTACAGAGGATAATAAACCGGCACGGCGGCAAGATCTGGGCCGTGGGGCAGGAAGGACAAGGGGCAGTTTTTTACTTTACAATTTGATGAAAGGGGAAGAAAATATGAGTGAAAAAGTGATTCTGTTGGTTGAGGACAATCCAATGGATGAAGAATTGACCTTGCGGGCATTGCAACATAACCGAATCTCAAATAAAGTGGTTGTCGCCCGCGACGGGGCCGAAGCTCTTGACTATTTGTTCGGGAGGGGTAAATATGAAAAGCAAAATTCAGTCCAAATGCCGCAGCTTGTTTTGCTTGATTTGAACCTTCCGAAAATCGACGGATTGGAAGTTTTGCGAAGAATCCGTCAAAAAGAAACCACCAAACATATTCCGGTGGTTGTGCTTACTTCTTCTAACGAAGAATCCGATCTCATTAACAGCTACAACCTCGGTGCCAACAGTTTTGTTCGGAAGCCGGTGGATTTTGAACAATTTATCGACGCCTGCGTTCAGCTGAGTTTGTTTTGGCTGGTCCATAACCAGACGTCACCGAAAAAATAATTTCTCCTATGAAAAAAAATCTGCGACTATTAATAGTTGAAGATTCCCAAACGGATGCCGAGTTGTTGGTCCGGCATCTCAATAAGGAGGGGTATGCTCCCATCTGGAAAAGAGTCGATACGGCCGGCCAACTGAAAATCGCCCTCAGAAACGAACCCTGGGACATTATCACCAGCGATTATTCGATGCCCCTTTTGAGCGTTGGAGAGGCCCTGGCCATTCTTCAGCACGAAGGTCTGGACATTCCCTTTATCGTCATTTCGGGAACTCTCGGCGAGCAGAGGGCCGTCAATATCATGAGATCCGGGGCCAACGATTATCTGATGAAGGATAATCTGGCGCGGCTGGCTCCGACGATCGAGAGGGAACTTAAGGAGGCCGAAAACCGGCGTCAGAAGAGGGAAGCCGAGATCGCTCATCACGAAACGGAGGAACGGCTCAAACTCGCCCTTGAGATCGCCAAGATGGGGGTTTGGGAATTAAACCTGAAAACCGGGAACGTCATCGGTTCCTCGGAATTCCGCCGTTTGTGGAGGGTCGGTCCCGAAGGCCGGCATTATGAGGACTGCCTTGAACCGATCCACCCGGAAGATGCTCCCCAATTGGTTGAACTGGTAACCGGGGCGATCGAGAACAATCAGAGATTTGAGACCGAGTTTCGTTTTATCGCCGAAGGAGGAGAGATCCGTTGGCTTTCGAGTTTGGGGCGTCCCCATTTCGACAAAAAAGGGGAACCGGTCAAACTGGTGGCTCTGGTTCAGGACATCACCGAGCAAAGAAAATCCGAAAAACAATTGCGCCAGAGCATCGAGCGGTTTCGTTCCCTTGTCAACGCCACTTCGCAGGTCGTCTGGACCGCCGATGCCGACGGAAATCTGTTGACGGCCCGGAACTTGACCGATAATGAGAGCGGTGACCGGGACAAGGAAGCCGAACATTTGCAATGGACCCAGCGGATCCACCCCGAAGACAGAGAGTTGGCGATTGAGGGCTTGAAAAAGGCAACCAAAAATAATGGTGAGTCTGAGGTCCAGTTTCGGCTCCGGCACCGGGACGATAACGAGTACCATCATTATCTGGCCCGGGGGGTTCCTATTTTCCGCCGGGACGGGACGGTGCGGGAATGGATCGGAACCCTTACCGATGTCACCCAGACGACCATCGCCGAAGATGCGCTTCGGAACAGCGAGATGCGGTACCGAGCGCTGGCTTCGAGCGCTCAGGAGGTCTGGACGGCGGATGCCCACGGTTACGTTTCCAACCCCGACTTTAACCTTATTGATATTTCCACCGATGAATTGCCCGAATCGGAAAGATACTGGTGGGTCGGACGGGCTCACCCCGAAGACCGCCAGGAGGTTTTGGGAACCTGGAAAAAAGCGGTTCGGGAAAAGAAGATCTTCGAACTTGAGTACCGGATTATGGACGAGGCCGGGGATTCTAACGCCCTTACCAGTTCGGGTTACAGGTATTTTTACGTTCGGGCGGTTCCGGTTCTCAACGAGGACGGTTCGGTCCGCGAATGGGTCGGAATAAATATTAACATCGACGAGCGCAAGAAGGCGGAGGCCGAATTGCAGTTGAGCGAAGCCAAGCTCCAGCAGGCTCAGAAGCTCGAATCGGTCGGTCAACTGGCCGGCGGAATCGCCCACGATTTCAACAATATGCTGACCGCCATCAACGGTTACAGCGATCTGGCGCTCAGAAAACTCCCCGAAAACGACCCGGTCCGCCGCTATATTGAAGAGATCAAAAAATCCGGCGAACGCTCGGCCGAACTGACCCATCAATTGCTCGCTTTCAGCCGCAAACAGGTGCTCCATCCGAAGGTTCTGGACATCAATCAGGTCATTCGCGACACCGGCAAAATGCTCGACCGGTTGATCGGCGCCAATATCGAATTGCGGACCAAACTGGCCCCTGACATCTGGAAGATCAAGGTGGATTCGGGGCAGTTGACGCAGGTGATCATGAATCTGACGGTCAATTCGCGGGACGCCATGCCCGAGGGCGGAGTGTTGACGATCGAAACCGCAAACGTCATTTTCGATGAGGTTTATGCCAGTCTGCATCTTCAGGCCAAACCCGGCAAATACGTGATGATGGCCGTTTCCGACACCGGGATCGGGATGGAAAAAGATATTCAGGAACAGATCTTCGAGCCGTTCTTTTCGACCAAGGAGATCAGCAAGGGAACCGGCCTCGGTTTATCGACCGTTTACGGGATCGTCAAACAATCGGACGGCTACATTTGGGTTTACAGCGATCTGGGACACGGGACGGTGTTTAAGATCTATCTTCCACAGGTTGAGGCCGGGTCGGGGGCTGATGATCAGGCGGATCTGGAACCGGTTGACCGGAAAGGAGACGAGACGGTCCTTCTGGTCGAGGACGAATATTTGGTTCGAAGCCTCTGCCGACAGGTTTTGGAAACGGCCGGATATAAGGTTTTCGAGGCGCAAAACGGGGTCGAGGCCCTGGAATTGTTCGAGAAAAACATCGATCAGGTCGATCTTCTGATGACCGATATTGTGATGCCTCAGATGGGCGGGCGGACATTGGTCGAGAAGATCAGCAAGTTAAAACCCGATCTGCCCGTCCTGTTCATGTCCGGTTATACCGATGATTCGGTTTTGCGGACCGGCATCATCGACAACGGGGAAAATTACTTGCAAAAGCCATTTACCTACCACACCCTGACCAAGAAAATCAGAACCCTTCTGGATCGTTGATCGACCTTCTCCGAATTCTCTTTCGCCATCCCCTGACTCAATCCGCAAAAAAACATTGACTTAATAACAATTAGGTCTAAAATATAAAAAAAACAACGATAACCGAAACCAACCTTATTTCAAAAAAATTAGTTTTTAGGGGGAAAAAATGAAACTCAAACCTTATTCCGCAGCCGACCGGTTCCGACTGTTCGGCCTGACCTTGGTTATTCTTTTCTCGGTTTTGACGGCCTACCCGGCCCCCGGAGATGTCGACACTTCATTCAGCGCCTCCGCCTACGGCAATGCGGTCAACGGAAATGTTTATGTGGTTGAAGAACTGCCGGACGGAAAGATCCTGATCGCCGGTTTTTTTACGGCCGTCAACGGTTACGCCCGAAGCGGCATCGCCCGTCTCAACGCGGACGGGAGCGTGGACGCTTCGTTCACTCCCCCCGACATTGAAAGCGGCTTCGGCCTCGGCGCTTCAATTTATGCGTTGGGACTTCAATCGGACGGCAAGATCATCATCGGCGGGGATTTTTTCGTCGTCAACGGGGCTTTTTCTCCCGGCGTCAAAAGGCTCAACCCGGACGGGACTCTGGATCCGACGTTTGCCGGACAATTTGCCCCGCTGGTTTTCGGCGGGGTCGCCGACCTTGAGGTTCTCTCCGATGACAGCATCGTCATCGGCGGAGTTTTCCGTTTGAACGCGACGGGGCCGGATCTGCACGTCGCCCGTTTGAGCCCGAACGGGGTTTTTGACGGCTCCTTTCAGAATGGAGCCAATCTGGATGTCAAAGCGATCGAGATTCAGCCGGACGGAAAGATTCTGGTCGGCGGTTCGACGCTGGTCCGGTTAAATTCCGACGGAAGTTCCGACAGTTCGTTCGCTCCGGGCTCGATCAGCGGGATCGAGGACATCATTTGTCAATCGAACGGACAGGTCATCATTGCCGGGTCTTTTTCGAGTGTCAACGGATTTCCGCAAGGACGGATCGCCCGGCTCGATTCGAACGGTTCGGTCGATTTCAACTTCAATCTCAACGGCGTCGGGGCCAACGGGACGATCAACGATCTGGTTTTGAAAAGCGACGGAAAAATCCTTCTGGCCGGTGCCTTCGGCACGTTCAACAATCAGGGCAGAAGAAGGATCGCCCAACTCAACTCGGACGGTTCCCTGGAAACCACCTTTGTGCCTTCAACCATTTTGACCGGCCGGATCGTCAACGAGATCGAGCAATTGAGCAGCGGCAAGCTGTTGGTCGGCACCAATTTCGGCTCAAGTGCGACCGAGGTTCCTCCCTCGCTGTTCCGCTTCAACGCCGACGGAAGCGATGACGGGAGTCTGGTTACCGAGATCACCCGGTCCGGCACCGTTTACGACGTGATCCAACAGCCCGACGGCAAGGTGATCTACGCCGGCGATTATTATATGAGCAACCGGCAATTGCGAAAAGGTTTGACCCGCGTCAATCCGGACGGCACCCTCGACACTTCTTTTGTTCCCTATTTCAGCGATTCGATGCTTATCAACGCCTTCCGTTCCGTGGCTTTGCAATCGACCGGAAAAATACTGGTCGGCGGTACGAACGGCCTCAAATTCATCAGATTGAATCAGGACGGAACCGAGGATGCCAGTTTGCCCGCGATCATCAGCGGCAATATCTATGACATCGCGGTTCAACCGGACGACAAGATCATTCTCAGCGGAATAATTTTTGTTCAGGGCGGCGGCACCAGCGTTACCCTCGTCAGATTAAACGCCGACGGAACGGTCGATTCGTCCTTCAACGCCGCGACCATCCCCAGCGGATTCGTTCACAAATCCCTCGTTCAACCGGACGGAAAAATTCTGATCGCCGGCGAATTTACACAGGTCGGCGGCAGTCTGCGCGGGCACATCGCCCGTTTGAACGCCGACGGCACTCTCGATAATTCTTTCAACCCGCCCGGCGGCGCCAACGGCAACATCCTGACGATGGATATTCAGCCGGACGGCAAAATTCTGGTCGGCGGTGAGTTCACTTCGCTCAACGGAAACAACGGAGCGCAAAAGATCGGCCGTTACAATCCGGACGGCACTCTCGACACCTCCTTTATTCAGACGGTCAATGCCAGCGTCCTGACGGTCAAAGCCCAGTCCGACGGCAAGGTTCTGATCGGCGGTTCGATGACGATGGTCGGAAATGCCGCCAGAAACGGCATCGCCCGGCTCAACTCCAACGGGTCGGTCGATACGACCTTTAACACCAAGGCCAACCGGACGGTTTGGGCGATTGACCTTCAGACCGACGGCAGGATTCTGGTCGGCGGCGAGTTCACCAAACTCAACCAGACATCGAGCGTTGCCATCGGAAGGCTTCTCAACAATCAGAACGCTCTCGTCAGAACCCCGTTCGATTTTGACGGGGACGGTCGATCGGATGTGTCGGTGCTTCGTCCCTCAACCAATCGGTGGTATGAGTTCCGCAGTTCATCCTCCTCGGTCTTCGAGGCCTCCTTCGGCTCTCAAGGCGATATTCCCGCTCCCGCCGATTACGACGGAGACGGCAAAACCGACATCGCCATCTTCCGCTCTTCGGCCGGTGATTGGTGGTATCTGAGCAGCCTTTCCGGTTCCCAGATCAACGTCCATTTCGGAGCCGACGGCGATCTTCCGAGACCCGGAGACTTCGACGCTGACGGCAAGGATGATTTCATCGTCTTTCGTCCTTCGAACTCGACCTGGTATCGGTTCGGCAGTACGGGAGCCGTTTCGGTCATCACCTTCGGGAGCGCCGGAGATGATCCGTTGATCGGAGATTTTGACGGAGACGGGAAGGTCGATCCGGCCATTTATCGATCCTCGACCGGTGATTGGTGGTATCAGAGCAGTCTGACGAATGCGCAGATAGCGACGCATTGGGGAGCGGGGACGGATGTGCCTGTTCCGGCAGATTACGACGGGGACGGGAAGACCGATCTGGCGGTGTACCGGCCGTCGACGGGAGTCTGGTACATCTTGAACAGTTCGACCGGAGGAGCGACGATAGTGGGCTTTGGTTTGGCGGAGGACAAACCGGTGGCGGCGGACTATGACGGAGACGGGCGAGCGGACATCGCGGTCTTCAGACCGTCGACGGGAGTCTGGTATCTGTTGAGGACGACCGAAGGATTCGGAGCGATTGAATTCGGAGTCAGCACCGACGTTCCCCTTCCCAACGCCTTTTTGCCTTAATAAGTTGAATGTGGAAAACCCGGCGGACTTTGCGCAATATCGTTCGTTGTTCGCCGGGGTGTTTTTAAAAACCGAAAGGAGGAATGATGAAGAACCCGAAAAGAATGGTGTTTTTTGCTTGTGTTGCCGTCGGCTTTTTGGCTTTGGTCTCGGTGGCTCAGCCCAATTCGGTTGATTTGACATTCAAGGCCGCGCCCTCGGCCCCGATCCCCGCCATCAATTCGATCCAACAACTTGTTCAACCCGACGGCAAGGTCGTCGTCTGGGGAGCTTCACTGGTTGGGGACGGGATCGCCAAAGGCGAGATCATGCGGCTAAATGCGGACGGCAGCCTTGATAATACTTTTTCGTACTGCGGCTGCGGACTGAACGCCGTTTCCAATGTGGCGCTGTTGTCGGACGGCCGGTTCATCGCGGCGGGAAACGGTCCCAACGCGAAAATGATCCGTCTCAATGCCGATGGGAGCATTGATCCATCTTTCGTTTCGGGGACTCCGCCCAATCCGTCGGGAAGTTCGCTTTTTACAATCGCGGCCATTCAGCCCGACGGCAAGATCCTGGCCTACCGGCGGCAATCAAATTTCGGGTTTGTTGAGTTTGTTTTGTACAGATTCAATCAGAACGGTTCGGTGGATAATAGTTTCACGGCGATCGGACTGACCGCCGGGAGTCCGTCGTTTGCAACCGTCAACGGACTGATCTTCCTTCCGGACGGCCGTTTTTATATGGCTTTTACCTTCGGGGTCTTCGGCTCGTCCGGTTCGCTCCGCCGTTACAATGCGGACGGTTCGGTCGATTCGACCTGGGAAAACCCCAGTTTTTCCGGAACCGGATTTCCGACGACCGTTTCCATTTCCGGGATCTCTCTCGAAGCCGACGGAGACATTTTGGTGGCCGGCCGCTGGGATACCGTCAACGGATTGGCGATGCCCCATCTGATCCGTCTAAAACCGGCCGGTAATGTCGATCTGACTTTTTCGGCCTCTCTCACTTTTAATGCCACCGGCGTCGAAGCGCTTTCCGACGGCAAGGTGCTCTATTCGCAACTGGTCGATATTTCCGGGATCTACAAATTGCTCCGGCTCAACCCGGACGGCTCCGCCGACAACACTTTTACGATGGACGCATCCATTGATTCGGTCGCCAACCGGTGGGTCCGGGACGTTTCCGGGAACATCGTTTTTCTCGGTCAGGTCGGTCAGAACAGGCAATTTGTCCGGCTTTCCCCGGACGGCCAGGCCGAAACCGGATTTGCGCCCGATGTGACCGTTTTCGGGACCATCCGGGAGATGGTCAGACAGCCGGATGGAAAATATGTGGTGGCCGGGGCCTTCACCCGGATGAACGGTGCGGCCAGGGCCGGAATTGCCCGGCTGGACGCCGATGGCAATCCGGACCCGACGTTCGATCCCGGTTCGGGGTTTAACAGCCCGCCCGAAACGCTCGTCATTCAAAGCGACGGGAAGATTCTGGCGATCGGCGGTTTTTCCAGTTACAACGGGACGGCTCGTTCCCTTATCGCCCGGATCAACCCGGACGGAACGCTCGATACGGGGTTTTCGGTAACGGCGTCATCTTCGGTTTACGGTCTGACGCTTCAGGCGGACGGCAAGATCTTGATCTCAGGCAGTTTCCTGACGGTTAACGGGACCGACCGGACGAGAGTGGCGCGATTGGATGCAAACGGCGTTCTGGACGACACCTTCAACCCGGTCGTCGGCAGCGGCACGGTTTTTCGAACGCTCGTTGAGCCGGACGGCAAGATCGTCATCGGCGGCGGTTTTTCCGGCGTCAACGGGTTCAATCGTTCGAATCTGGTGAGGCTCAATTCGGACGGCTCGCTCGATCAGACGTTCACCGGCGGAAGCCCGACCGTCGGCGGGCTCTGGAGACAGGCGGACGGCAAATTTCTGACGGCGGGAACCTCCGGTTCCGGCAGTCTGGTCCGCCGCAACTCCGACGGTTCTACGGACACCACATTTTCCGCACCTGTCTTTGCGGCCAGTTCATCGTCCGACACCCAGATCCATTCGGTGCTTGTGAGGCCCGACGGCGGGCTGATAGTGGGCGGAAGATTTGAAACCGTCGGCGGCATTATCATGCAAAATATCGCCCGTCTGAAGGCGGACGGCGCTTTCAATCCGCTGTTTTTGCCAGTCGGTGCGGATGCCAGGGTTCGTTCGATCATTGCCGGTGGCAATGATCAGGTTCTGGCCGGCGGAGATTTTACAAAGATCAATCTGACGTCTCAGCCGGGAATCTCAAGGCTTCTGGTCGCTTCGCTGCTCGGACCGACGCCGTTTGATTTCGACGGCGACGGGAGATCGGATATCGCCATTTTCCGTCCCTCGGAGAACAAATGGTACATCCTCCGCAGTTCCGACTTCGGTTTGACCGAAACGGTCTTTGCCATCAGCGGGGATCTGATCACACCGGCCGATTACGACGGCGACGGAATAACCGATATCGCCATTTTCCGGCCGGCCAACGCGGCCTGGTGGTATCTGAGTTCGCTGACCGGGGTGCAGACCTTCTCGCAACTGGGTCAGAATATGGATCTTCCGCTTCCCTCGGACTTTGACGGGGACGGGCGGGCCGACGACATCGTCTTTAATCCGGCCACCAGCAACTGGACCCGTTGGGGCAGTTCGGTCGGTTCAAGTCCCACCTTAAATTTCGGCATCAGCGGGGACAAACCGGTGACCGGGGATTTCAACGGCGACGGTAAATCCGATCTGGCCGTTTACCGGCCATCGACCGGCGACTGGTGGTGGAGAAGCAGCGCCGACGGGGTTTTCCGGGCCACTCATTGGGGAATCAGCACCGATGTTCCGGTTCCGGCCGATTACGACGGCGACGGTAAAACCGATTTTGCCGTGTACCGGCCATCGACCGGAGTCTGGTACATTCTGAACAGTTCGACCGGAGGCGCGACCATCGCCCCGTTCGGAATTTCCGAGGACAAACCCGTGGCGGCCGATTACGACGGGGACGGAAAGGCGGACATCGCAGTGTACCGGCCATCGACCGGAGTCTGGTACATTTTAAGGACAACCGAAGGTTTTTGGGCCGTAAGATGGGGAGTCAGCACCGACATTCCGATCCCGAACGCTTTTATTCGTTAGAACCGGAGGTTGGCAAGTTGAGGAATAAAAACGGTTTGTCCGAGTTTTTTTCGGACCGACCGTTTTTTTTCCGAAGGCAAAAAAAAACCGGGAAAACGTCTGGAACTGAAGATAGCATCGTATTTTACGACTTGCTTCGGAATTATTGAAGATTATAATAAAAAAAATTTTTAGAGGAATAGAATGCAAAATAAAAAAACCTGGTTGAAGTTTTTTATAACCTTTTTCATAATCTGGGCATTTTTAATAAGCAGTTTTTTGAGTGAAGCGCAGGATTTCGTCATCTCCAGCAACATCGCCGGAGGTTCCAGCGTATTTGCATTTCCCAAATCGAGAAAAGAGCCAAAAAAATACGCTCGTTCTTCGGGCCGTTCAAGCGGCCGGCGGTCGGTCAGTCAGCGAACCGCCACCCGGCGTCAGATTCGCCGGCAATACGATAATCTGGCCAAGGTCACCAACCGGAGGAAAGAAATCAAGGTGATCAAACCGGAAGACCTGATCCCGAGAGAAGATCCGGTCAAGGCCTCGCTCGCGCTGACCGGAGCGGGACAATATTATTTCAACGAAAATCAGGTCGATAAGGCCATTCTGTATTTCCGGCAGGCCTATGATCTGAACTCAAAAAATGACCTCGCCCGGCTTAGTTTGAGCGATTCACTGACCCGTAAGGCCGATGAACTGATGGAGGGAGGAGATACCAATCTGAAGTTCGCCGTCCCCCTTTACAACGAAGCCGTAAAACTTAACGATGTCAACTCGGCCGCCTTTGCCGGTTTGGGCGAGACCTATGAGGAACTCGAGGAAAACGACAATGCCATTGATAATTACGAAAAGGCGCTGAAGATCGATCCCAGCCTGACCCAGGTCAACGGCCCGCTCGGTATTCTTTATTACCGGAGGGGAGATATTGCCAAGGCCGAAATTCTTCTCAAAAAGGCTCTGGCCGACCAACCCGACGATGTTCAAACCCAGTATTATCTGGGATTGGTTCAATACGATCAGAATCAGGATCAGGCGGCGGAAAAATCATTCCGCAAAGCGGTTTCGCTCGATCCGACATCGGCCGAAGGACATTATTATCTGGGCGCGGCGCTGGTTCGCCTTGGAAACGAGAAGGAGGCCATCGGCGAGTTCAAGGAAGCGATCCGGCTCGATCCCAAGAAATACGAGGCCTGGTTTGATCTCGGCTCGATCTATTACAACGCCGAACAATACAAGGAATCGGTCGACGCCTACCAGCAGACCGTTCGTTTGAAGAACAATTACACCGAAGCCTACATCAATCTGGGTGACGGTTACCGTCAGTTGGCGGATTCCGAGACCGGCATCCGGGCCAAATACGATATGTTGGGCCGGGCGATCCAGAATTACAATCTGGCTCAGACCTTTATCAATAACAACCCCAAGGAGGCCGAACAATTCACTCAGGAGGAACTGGCCGACCTAAACAGCCGTTTCGGTTTTACCGCCGGCGAGCGGAACATGGCCGCCAGCGCACTCGGTTTTAGAAATGACTGGACGCAGGCGATCGAACTTCTGACCAAAGCGGCGGAGATCAATAACGACGCGCTTGATTACACCAATTTGGGATGGGCTTATTACAATTCGGCGCGGATCGATCTGAAACCCAATCCGGCCGCCGCCAAGGATAAACTGCTCAAGGCGAAAGCCAATCTCGAAAAAGCCAAATCGCTGAATCCGAATCAGATGATCCTGACCGCCATCCGGCTCAATCTGGGGATCACTTTGATCGATCTGGGAGATTTCAAAGGTGCCGTCGAAAACCTGAAACCGGTAACCGAAAGCCGGAAGGACTGGGCGTTTGCCAATTATTCGCTCGGGGTCGCTTATTTCCAGGACGGGGATTTGGATGATGCCATCAAACAATTCACCAAGGCCGTCGATACGGAGGAAAAATATGTCCCGGCTCTGTCGGGGCTCGGCAACGCCTATCTTAAACAGGGCAAGAAAAAAGATGTCGAAAAGGTCATCGACAAGCTCAAGAAGGTCGGAACCCGGGATGCCATCAACGAGGCCAACAAGCTTCAATTCGCCATTTCGCTGATGAAATAAAGAAAACGTTTTTTCGTTGGCTTGAAGAGTCGGAAGTCGGGAGGTTAAAATCTCAACTTCCGATTCTTTTTTTCATGGAAACCAAACTGAAAATTCTAAGAGATGTCCCGCTGGCCCCTTTGACGACTCTGAAGATCGGCGGTCCGGCTCGTTTTTTTGTTCGGGCCGAGAGCGAAGAAGAGGTGATCGAGACTTTTCGGATGGCCGAACAAAACTCCCTGCCGGTCTTTGTTCTCGGCGGGGGAAGCAATGTTCTGATCGCGGATGAGGGTTTTGAAGGCCTCGTTCTGCAGATCGGGATCAATGGAATTTCCGAAACGAGCCCCTCGCAGATTACCGCCGGGGCCGGCGTCGATTGGGATCGTTTCGTCGAATTCTGCGTCAGAGAAAATCTTCAGGGCGTCGAATGTTTGAGCGGAATACCGGGATTCGTCGGCGGAACCCCGGTGCAAAACGTCGGAGCCTACGGACAGGAGGTTTCGGAAACCATCCGGGCGGTCAGATGCTTTGACCGAAACTCCGGGCGAATTCTGACACTGGACAACCAGCAATGCGGGTTCTCTTACCGGCGGAGCATTTTCAACTCGACCGAGCGGGAAAGATATGTCGTTCTGGCCGTCGCTTATGATCTTCTGTCAGGCGGCGAACCGAAGATCGCCTACGCCGATCTCAAAAAGGTTTTCGGCTCAGGGCGGCCGACTCTTTCGGAAACGCGCGAGGCCGTCCTGCGGGTTCGGTCGGCCAAAGCGATGGTCATCGACGAAAATGACGCCGATTCGAGGAGCGCCGGCTCTTTTTTCAAAAATCCGGTGGTCTCCCTTGAGGAATTCGAAGCGGTAAAGCAAAAGGCGAGGGCTTTGGGGGCGATCGGCCGGGATGAGGATCCGCCTAATTTTCCGGTTGACGAAAAGACGCGAAAAATTCCGGCCGCCTGGCTGATCGAAAAAAGCGGATTTCACAAAGGCTACGGGCTGGGCCGGGTCGGGCTTTCCACCAAACACACTCTGGCCATAACCAATCGCGGCGGGGGAACGGCCCGCGAAGTGATCGAACTGAAAAACGAGATCCAGACCGGCGTGGCGGAAAAATTCGGAGTCGCGCTTCATCCCGAACCGATCTTTATCGGTTTTGAAGAATGACGACGGGGAACATTTCCTAACGGCGCTTTCGGGCGTCGTCGAGAAAAGTCTGATAGCTGGCCTTGAGCGAAGGGTCGAGGGCGATCGCTTTCGAGAGATCGGCGGCCGCGGCCGCTTTTTGCTTCTGGGCGAGATGGATCAATCCTCTCCGGGCGTAGGCCTCGGCGTAATTCGGCTCCAGTTCGATTGTTTTGGAAAAGTTTTTGAGAGCCTCGGGAAAATTATTTTTATCTTCGTAGGCCAGGCCGATGAAAAAGTAGGTTTCCGCATACTCGGGTTTGAGTTCGATGGCCTTTTGATAATCGAGGATCGAGCCGTCGAAATCCTTCAATTCCAACTTGATCCCGCCCCGGTTGAAAAAAGCCATAAAGGTCGGATAAATTTTGATGGCGGCGTCATAATCGGCCAGCGCGCCGGTTTTGTCTCCGGTTTCCTTGCGGGCGTTTCCCCGGTTGTTGTAGGCCATCGCGTAGGTCGGCTGAATTTCGATGACCCGGGTGTAATCGGCGATCGCCCCCTGATAATCGCCCGATTCGGAATGAACCACGGCCCGGTTGAAATAACCCTGATAATCTTTGGGGTTGATCTCGATCACCTTTCCGTAATCGGCCAGCGAGCCCTGAAAATCCCTCAGGCTGAGCCTGATGTTGGCCCGGTTGAGATAAGGGTCGGTGAAGTTCGGAGCGAGTTTGATGGCCTTTTCGTATTCGATAAGAGCCCCGTCGATATCGCCGTCATCCTGGAGGGCGACCCCCCGATTGTAGGCGGCCAGAGCCTCCGGGGTCGAACCGGCCTGACCGAACGCCGAAAGAGTGAAAATAATGATTGTTAAGAACAGAGAAAGCGAGATGTTTTTCATAGATTTTGAGAGTCGTCAGCAGAAATTCTAAGTAAAGGATAGCCCCGGAAAACACTTTTTTCAATATTTTTCAGCTGAGTAAAGGGTTTTGCGAGAAATTTATTTTTTCGGGCGGGCAATTTAGCTATCGGGGATTTTTCCGTTATAATTTTGCGAAATACCTTGAAATTTTTCATTTAACTTAATGCCAAAACGAACAGACATCAAAAAGATACTAATCATCGGTTCGGGGCCGATCGTCATCGGGCAGGCTTGCGAATTCGATTATTCGGGAACGCAAGCCTGCCGCGCTTTAAAGCAGGAAGGCTTCGAGGTCGTCCTGGTCAATTCCAATCCGGCCACCATTATGACCGATCCCGAGATCGCCGACCGGACCTACATCGAACCGCTGACGGTCGAATCGGTCAGCGAGATCATCGCCCGGGAAAAACCGGACGCTCTTTTGCCGACGGTCGGAGGACAGACGGGGCTCAATCTGTCGGTCGATTTGTTTGAACAGGGAGTCCTCAAGGAACACTCGGTCAAGCTGATCGGGGCCAACGTCGATTCGATCAAGGTCGGCGAGGACCGCGAGCTTTTCAAAAAGGCGATGGACGAGATCGGCATCCAGATGCCCAAAGGCGGTTTCGCCCACAATTGGGACGAGGCCCGCGAGATAGTCCGCGAAACCGGTTATCCGGCCATCATCCGCCCGGCCTTCACGCTCGGCGGAACGGGCGGCGGAACCGCTTACAACCCGGAAGAATTCGAAGAGATAGTCGAGAACGGTCTGGCCGCCTCGCCGGTTTCGCAGGTTTTGATCGAAGAATCGATCCTCGGCTGGAAGGAATTTGAGCTGGAGGTGATGCGCGATCTCAACGACAACGTGGTGATCATCTGCTCGATCGAAAATTTCGACCCGATGGGCGTTCACACCGGCGATTCGATCACGGTCGCACCGGCCCAGACATTGACCGACGTCGAATATCAGCGGCTGAGGGACATGTCGATCGCCTGCATCCGCAAGGTCGGGGTCGAGACCGGCGGTTCGAACATCCAATTCGCCGTCAATCCGGAAAACGGCGAGATCCGCATCATCGAGATGAACCCGCGCGTGTCGCGCTCCTCGGCATTGGCCTCGAAAGCGACCGGTTTTCCGATCGCCAAGATCGCCGCCAAACTGGCCGTCGGCTACACGCTCGACGAGATCCCCAACGACATCACCAAAAAGACACCGGCCTCGTTTGAACCGACCATCGATTACGTCGTTACGAAGATTCCGAAATGGGCCTTTGAAAAATTCCCCGGAGCCGAGGACGTTCTCGGAACGCAGATGAAATCGGTCGGCGAGGTGATGGCCATCGGAAGGACATTTAAGGAAAGTCTCTTTAAGGGGTTGCGCTCGCTCGAAGCGGTCAAGCCGCTCAGACTGGAAGGCATTCCCGATCACGTTCTGCAAAGAAAACTGGCGCGGCCCAATTCGCAGAGATTTTCCTACATCACCTTTGCACTGAGAAACGGGTATTCGATCAGTGAGATCTATCGTTTGACCGGGATCGACCCCTGGTTTCTCGAACAATTGCAGGAGGTCATGTTGTTGCAGGCGCGGATCGATTCGCGCAAACTCCAGGACGTGCCGAGCGAGGTTCTGCGGACGTCAAAGGAATTCGCCCTTTCGGACCGCCGGGTTTCCTACCTGACCGAATCGACCGAGGCCGAGGTTCGGGAAAGAAGGAAAAATCTGGGCATAGTTCCGGTTTACAAACGGGTCGATACCTGCGGGGCCGAGTTCGAATCCTTCACGCCCTATCTATATTCGACCTACGAAGAGGAATGCGAGGCCGACGCGACCGACCGGCGCAAGGTGATGATCCTCGGTTCGGGGCCGAACCGGATCGGGCAGGGGATTGAATTTGATTACTGCTGTTGCCACGCTTCCTTCGCCCTCAGGGACGCCGATTTCGAGACCATCATGGTCAACTGCAACCCGGAAACCGTCTCGACCGATTACGACACGTCCGACCGGCTTTATTTCGAACCGCTGACTTTTGAGGACGTGATGAACATCGTCGATAAGGAAAACCCCGAGGGCGTCATCGTTCAATTCGGCGGGCAAACGCCTTTGAATCTGTCGGACGAACTGAGCCGGGCCGGGGTCCCGATCATCGGAACTTCGCCCGATTCGATCGATCTGGCCGAAGACCGCAAACGCTTCAGCGCGCTTTTGAGAGATCTCAACATTCCGCAACCCGCCAACGGGACGGCCGTTTCGCCCGAGGAGGCCAAAGAGATCGCCGCCGGGATCGGTTATCCGGTGGTCGTCCGCCCGAGTTTCGTTCTCGGCGGGCGGGCGATGGCCATCGTTTACGACGAGGAAACGCTCAACAATTATATGAGAACCGCCGTCGACGCTTCGCCGGAAAAACCGATCCTGATCGACAAATTCCTGGAGCGGGCGGTCGAGATCGACGTCGATGCGCTGGCCGACGAAACCGGGGTCGTCATCGCCGGGATTCAGGAGCATATCGAAGAAGCCGGCATCCATTCGGGCGATTCATCGAGCGTTCTGCCCGCGCAGAAGATCGCCGAGGAACATATCGAAACCATCAAGCATTACACCCGCAATCTGGCCAAAGCGCTTAAAGTGGTCGGTTTGATGAACCTTCAACTGGCGATCAAGGACGACCGCGTGTTTGTCATCGAGGTCAACCCGAGGGCTTCGCGGACCGTTCCCTTTGTCGCCAAGGCGACCGGAGTTCCGATCGCCAAGATCGCTTCGCTGTTGATGGCCGGGGTCAAAAAACTGGAGGATTTCAATCTGCCCGAGGTTTTGCCGGTTCCGATGATCTTCGTCAAATCGCCCGTCTTTCCGTTCAAAAAATTCGCCGGTGTCGATCCGATCCTCGGCCCCGAAATGCATTCGACCGGCGAGGTGATGGGCGTCGGCGAGACCTTCGGCGAGGCTTACGGCAAAGCGATGATCTCGGCCGGGATCGATCTGCCTCTGAGCGGGACGGCCTTTATCTCGGTCAACGATTCCGACAAAGGCCAGGCCGTCGTTCTGGCCCGCCGCCTTGATAAACTCGGCTTCAAACTGATCGCCACCTACGGGACGACCCTCCGGTTGAGGGAAGTCGGACTGGAATGCGAAACGGTCTTCAAGGTCAACGAGGGCCGTCCCAACATCGCCGATTACATCAAACGCGGCGAGATCGCTCTGGTCATCAACACGCCTCTGGGCCGGACATCGCACTACGACGAAAAAGCCATCCGGAAGGCCGCCCTTCAATACAACGTCCCGTGCGTTACGACGATGACCGGCGCCGAGGCCCTGATCGAGGCAATCACGACCAAAATGAAGGAGGGAAGGGTTTCGGTCAGAAGTTTGCAGGAGATTCACAAAAGCAAAAGATTATCAGCCGAAGAAAGCCAATAATCTTTTCCCTAGCCTCTCAATCTGAAATATCAACCATGAAAATCGAAAAATCTTCACAAACCTCCGATTTTGATCTGATAATAAAACTGATCGAAGATTCGAGAAACCGGGCGTTGCGTCAGGTAAATGTCGAACTTGTGAGGCTTTATTTCGAAATCGGACAAATTGTTTCTCAAAAGGTTGCCGAAGGAATTTGGGGCGAAAAAACGGTTGATGAGTTGGCTTTATTTATCAAAGAGAAAATGCCTGAACTGAGAGGTTTCACTCGGCGCGGACTGTATCGGATGAAGCAGTTTTACGAAACCTATTCGCCCGATTCGGAATGTTTTCAGATTTGGTTAAAAACCCGAACAGATAATCCAACTCAAATTGTGTCGGCACCCCCGACACAATTACAAGATGAACAAAGTCAAACGGATACAATTGTGTCACCACTGGTGACACAATTGGAAGATGCTATTGAGAAGAACAATTTATTCCTTTCCGAAGTGTTGACAAAGATTTCCTGGACAAACCATCTAATAATTCTTTCAGGAACAAAGCAGGCCGAGGAAAAAATCTTTTATTTGCTTGTAAGTGCAAAAGAAAATTGGAGCAAACGGGAATTGGAAAGACAAATAAAATCTTCGGCATTTGAACGAACGATCCTGAGCGATAAGAAAATGACTCTGCCTGAAACGATTTTGCCGAGGGGAATTTTCAAAGACAAATATGTTTTCGAATTTCTCGATTTGCCCGCCGATCATTCGGAGGACGATTTGGAATCGGCTTTGGTGGAGAATTTCAAAAATTTTATTCTCGAAATCGGAAGAGGTTTCGCCTATCTGGGCAGACAATACCGCTTGCAGGTCGGCAATCACGATTATTATCTGGATTTGCTGTTTTATCAGCGGGATTTGCGATGTCTGGTCAATTTCGAACTCAAGATCGAAGAATTCAAACCGAAATTTCTGGGGAAACTCAACTTTTACCTCGAAGCTCTGGATCGCGATGTCAGGAGGGATCACGAAAATCCGAGTATCGGCGTTTTATTGTTCAAAGGAAAGGATGATACTGTAATCGAATACGCTCTGGCGCGAAATGTTTCCCCGCTTTGATCGCGGATTACGAAACAAAACTTCCCGACAAAAAACTTTTGCAGGCGAAGATCGAGGAATTTGCCCGAATTTTTGAATCGGCTGAAGTTGATGGGTAGGGAAGGTTGAAAAAAACAAATGACTTCAGGTTAAAACAGGGTTCTCCGTTTAAGACGATCATTTGCCGGAGTTGCAAAGGAGCCGGTGATCGTTAATTAGTTGAAAAAACCGGGAAATTTATGGAGAAAATTTATTCGATCTTTTTTCGTTTGACCTCAGCCTTGACTCTCGGGCTTTTGTTTTTCACGGGAAACGGTTTCGGCCAGAAACCGACCGTCGAACAGGTCAAAAAGGTTTTGGGAGAAGGAGCCAAATTCACGGCGGCCGATCTGGAGGCGGTGGAAAAGGGCGAGATCGTCGTCAAAAAAATGGAGGTCGAGGCCGACGGCGAGGTGGCTTTTTGCAGCGCCTTGAAATTGACGGCCCCGCGCGATGCCGTGTTCGACGCTTTTCGCCGGGCCATCGAACGCCAGCAAAGAGAGGTGGCCGACGAATACGGGGCTTTCGGCAAACCACCGCAGGCCAGCGATCTGAAATCTCTGACGATCAAGAATTCCGAGATCCGGGCTCTGAAAAACTGCCAGCCGGGCGATTGCAGTTGGAGCCTCTCGAACGATCTGATCAAACGTTTCCAAAATGAGATCGACTGGAACTCCGCGGACGCCGACGAAAAGGCGACCGAATTGATGAAGCAGATCATGGCCGGGCATTTTCAGGGGTATTTGACTGGGGGCGATCAGGCTTTGATGACCTATAACGACGACCCGGAACCTCTGAGTCTGGCCGACGAACAGCGATCTCTGCTTGACGGTCTGCTCTGGATCAACGATTTCGCGCCGGAATTCAAGGATTATCTGAGGGAATTTCCGAAGCGCGAACTGCCGGGGATCGAAGATCTGGCCACCTGGTCAAAGGTCCGGGTCGGTTTTAAACCGGTCATCATCAACACCCACATCATCTTTTACAAAAAAGACGCCGACGGCGTCCCGCAGGGCTTGATCGCCTCCAAACAGATCTACGCCAATCATTATTTCCACTCTTCGCTGTCGCTGACCGGGATCGTCAGTTTTCCGAATCCGGACGGGACTTTCGCCACCTACGTGTTTTTCGAAAGCCATTCGCGAGCCGGGGCGCTGACCGGAAAAATGGGACAGTTGGCACGGGTCGCGGTGGACGGAGAGGCGGAAGGCAAAATGACCGACGTTCTCAAGGACACAAGACGCTACACGGCTTATGCACTCGGAGGCGACCGGGATTCTTTGGCCGAAGAGGAGCCCGGATTTTTGGCCCGGCTTTTGGGAAGCAAATTGGTTTGGCTGATTTTGGTGCTGGCAATGATCGGTTTGATCTTCTGGTTGACAAGACGGCGCCGGACGGGTGAGGAAACCGCCTGATTTTTTTTCGAACCCGACCGGAAATTTATTTGGTTTGTTAAAATCGACTTAACCGAAAAAAGATCCCCTTGAAAAAAATCAGGAGCGAATGATTATGAAACTTCCGAAAAGGATTATTTTTTTAGCTGTTTTTGTTTTTTTGATCCAGATCTTGACGGCCGCCGGGCAGGATCGGGTCAAGACCGCCGAAGGTTTGGTCGAGGGGACGGGGCGTCAGGATTCGGGCGTTCGAATTTTCCGGGGAATCCCTTTCGCCCAACCGCCGGTCGGCGCCTTCAGATGGAGGGAACCCCAAAAACCGAAAAAATGGAAGGGCGTCAGGAAGGCGACCGATTTCGGGCCCCGCTGTATGCAGCAACCGGTTTTCAGCGACATGGTTTTTCGCTCCGACGGGTTGAGCGAAGACTGCCTTTATCTGAACGTCTGGACCCCGGCGGAAAAGAAAAATGAACGCCGGCCGGTGCTGGTGTATTTTTACGGCGGGGGATTTATCGCCGGCGACGGCTCGGAACTCCGCTACGACGGCGAGAGCATGGCCACCCGGGGGATCGTCGCCGTAACTTTGAGCTACCGGCTCGGCCCTTACGGTTTTCTGGCGCATCCCGAGTTGACCAAAGAATCGCCGCACAAGGCTTCGGGCAATTACGGACTTTTGGATCAGGCGGCGGCGATCGATTGGGTCCGGCGGAACATCGCTGCGTTCGGCGGAGATCCCGGAAAGATCACCATCGCGGGCGAGTCGGCCGGTTCTTTTTCGGTCAGCGCGCAAATGGCCTCGCCGCTGTCGAAAAATCTGATCAGCAGTGCCATCGGCGAAAGCGGTTCGGTCCTCTCGCATCCGGCCGCCAATCGGATCGTTCCGCTTGCGGAGGCGGAAAAAGAAGGGGAAAAATTCGCCAAAAGCCTCGGCGCCGAAACGCTCAAGGACCTTCGCGCCCTGACGACGGAACAGATCCAGGAGGCGACCAAAAATCCCTGGAAATGGCGTTTTCCGCTGGCGGTTGACGGATATTTCTTTCCCGAATCGCCGCTGAAGATTTACGCCGAGGGGCGACAGTCCCATGTTCCTCTGCTGGTCGGGTGGAACTCTGAAGAATCGAACTGGCGGGGAATTCTGGGAGATCAGGAGCCGACCCCGGAAAATTACGAGGCGGCGCTTAAAAAGCTCTACGGGGAAAAATCGGCCGAAGTGCTGAAACTTTATCCGGGCGAAACGCGCGAAGAGGTGATCGATTCGGCGACCGCTCTGGCCGGGGATCGCTTCATCGGGTACAGCACCTGGAAATGGTTCGATATGCACGTTTTGACCGGCGATTCACCGGTTTATCGTTATTTTTACGCGCGCCCGCGCCCGGCTCTGAACGCCGACAAAACGGCCCCGACCTCAAAGGGGGCGGTTCATTCGGCGGAGATCGAATACGCGATGGGAAATCTGGCGACCAACAAGGTTTTCGCCTGGACGCCGGATGATTACAAGGTTTCGGAAGTGATGCAGGGATTTTTCGCCAACTTTATCAAGACCGGAAATCCGAACGGGACGGGTTTGCCGGATTGGCCGGCGGCGGAAAAAGGAAAGCCGTTTTCGGTGATGAGGATCGACGTCGAATCCGGGGCGGAAACGGCGACCGGCCGGGATCGTTATCTGTTTCTCGACAAAAACTAAAACCTCTGGCAAGACGGCGAAAGCCCCTCAGGGGCTTTCGCCGTCTTTTTTTCAAAATCTGAAAAATCAGGCCGCGGCCCGTTTGACCGCCACAACTTCCTTGCTGCCTTTGATCAGCGAGGTTTTTAAGGTGGTCAGCGTTTTTACCTCGGCCGTCATCGAATCGACGATCGCCGAAGCGAAGAGAAATTCGGCCGGCGTCGTCCAACCGGGTTTCCTCAAAATCAGGATCAATTGTTTGAAATCGTCCTTATTGCCAAGTTTTGCGAGCGCGTTGCTGAGCGCGTCGATCTTTTTTTCCAATCCCTTGATGTCGTGATTTTTTGCCATAACAAACTCCTTATCCGGGATTTGGCCGGGCCGTTTTTGTTGGCGGACATCGGCCTCGCCCTTTATTTGGAAAACACAAAACCGAAGCCCTGTGTTTCGGGCCTTTGAAAAAACGCCCATCATCTCGAAAGATCGGGAAAACCAGAGCAGATTTGGATATATGGGCGGAAACGCGACCGTCAGGAAGCGTGTTCGCACAAACATTTTGACACGCTTCCTGACGGTCGCGTTTCTGCCTTGCCGAACTTCTTTAATAATAAGCAATCCCAAAAAATCCGAGGGTTGTCCGGAACCGTCGGACGGTAATTAGCTTTGGAAATCGGGAGCAACTGGGAAAAAATTCGGAGTGGACTCGATTTTAAGCCGAATTCAAAAAAACTCATTGAACCCGCAAATCTAATTTTCATTAGATCTTTAAGGACATTAACTTGAAAAGACGGTTGGAATTTTACTGCTTTCCGACGCAAAAAACAACAAATTTTTTTATTGCGGCTTTTGGTTTAACCGGAAGAAAACGTTTTATTCAAAACCGGTCAGAAGAACGGCGTCGCGGATCAAATTGCCGCGCGAAATCGCCATTTGTCGTCCGTCCGGCGTCCAGGCGTGTTTAAAGATCCATTCGTTTTTCAGGCTCAAAACGAGATTGTTTTGATCGGATGAGTCCAGTTCCTGCCGCAGGATCTCGGAGCCTCCGGTGGTGATGCGAATAAATTCCAGCGCTTTGGAGTCGGGGGAAAACTGGGCGAACGGCTCCGATGAAGGGAGATCAAAAAACCTCTTTTCCCTCGGATCATCGGTGCTGATAACGCAAACCTTGAAAAAACCCTTCGATTTTTCGGTTCCCGTTTCCTTGGTCAGATTCTGAAAAGCGAGGCTTTTTCCGTCCGGCGAAAGCGACAAAAAATTGATCGGGGCCAGTTCGTTTTCGGCCGTTATCTTCTCGGCTTTCCCGTCGGCCAGCGATCTTCGCCAAACGGCCGAGGAGTCTCTTTTTTCCTGAATGTAATAAAGCCAGCGTCCGTCGGGAGAGATCTGGGGAAAAAGTTCCGATTCCTTTTCGTCGAAGGTGATCTGGGTTTGATCTTCTCCCGTTACCCCGATGCTCCGGATATTGGCGGAATCGACCCGGTTCGAACTGTAGTAGATTCGGGCCATGTCCGGAGAGACGACCGGATATTCGTTTTGGGTTTCGCTGTCGTTGGTCAACTGGCGACGGGAATTGTCGGCCGTTTCGATGACCCACAAATTCCAGTCCCTGATCTTCTCGTAATTTGCCGTATAAACTATTTTTCCCTCGTCGATCCAGTTCAATCCCTTGAGCCCTTCGTTTCGGGCGAACCCTTGGGTCAACTGGCGGAAACTGCCGATGTCCTTGCCGTCGCCCACCCAGATGTTGGAAAAATATTTTCGCTGGCGGGCCAGAATCTTTTTGCCGTCCGAGGATATGGAAAGCCCCAGATAATCGTTGAGGTCGTTGGTGATCCGGCTCGCCTCCCCGTCGGGATAGGCGATCCGCCAAAGTTGAAAGTTTTTGCCGTCGCTGGCCGACGCAATAAGCTCTTTTCCGCCCGAAGTCCAAACCACCTGTTCGACGTTTTGAAAGTCCAGGGTTTTGACCTCCTCATCCCGGCCGGTTTCGAGATCGGCGACCAACAAGCGGGCGAAATGTTCGGTTCGGGTGATGACGACTGAAGCGATCTTGCGGCCGTCAAAGGACCAGGCCGGAAAGTTTCTCGGATAAAATTCAAAGGGAGGGGTTTGGGGGGCAAGTTCGGTTTCGTTCCCTTTTTCCAGATCCCTCACAACCAGCACCTGTCTGTTTTCGGCCGGTTTGACGCGGGTAAAAGCCAGCCGGCGCCCGTCGGGCGAAAAGCTGAAACCGCTCCAGACGTTTTCGGCCACCATTTTTGCGGCCCCGCCGAGCCGGGATGTCTGATAGATGTTGCCCGGCAGATATGACGCGCCGGGACTGCGGAAAAACAGCGAATTGCCGTCACGGGAAAACTGCAAAAAACCGATGTCCCTAAAATTCTCCACCTCCAGCTTTATCTCGCTGTCGGCCTTCAGGTCCTTGAGGAAAAGCCCGTCGCTGTTGGAATAGGCGAGCCAGTCGCCGTCGGGCGAGATGTTCAGAAAATCGACATCCCCTTTGTCGGTCAACCTCTGAAAACTGAGATTGTCAAAGGTCGTCTTGGGTTCCTTTCGGGCTTCGCCACGGTTCCGGGAAAGGTTGTAGAAAACCAGCCCCGAAACCGAAAGGAGCGCGACGATCAGAAGAATGCCGAGCAAAACCCGTCTTTGCGGAAAAATTCCTTTTCCCCGTTTCTTCTCTTCTTTCGGCCCGACCTGATCCAAACTGACCGCGGACGTTTTGGGCGCGGATTCGGTTTTGCCGAGCCTTTTTACCGGAATCGAGATCCGGTAACCGCGACGCTTGATGTTTTCGATCAGATGATTGCCTTTCTCATCCTTTCCGAGCGTGTTGCGCAGGGTGTAGATGTTCTGGGTCAGAACGCCGTCCTCGACGAAAGTATCGGCCCAGACGGTTTCAAAGATCTCCTCTTTGGAAACGATGTTTCCGCCGTTGATGACCAGCAGTTTGAGAAGATCGAAGGCCTTCGGAGAAATGGAAATGAGTTGATCGTCCTGCCAGAGCGTGTCCGTTTCGACGTCCAGCCGAAAATTTCCGAATTCGTATAACCCCTTGGATTTGTTGCCCATAACTCCTTTGATAATTCCTTGAGAATTTTTTGAGTCCACTTTTGAGGGCTTTAAAGTGCAATTTGGTTGCCGTCGCGCGTCAAAAAAACCGAACACGGCAGAACAAACAGTTTTGCTTTGTTTTTTATGACAAATCAATTTTGCCATAAAAGAAAGAATCAATAAATAGGAGAAAAAAAGTATGAAGAAAATTTTAGCGATATCCTGTCTGGTTTTGGGGTTATCCGTCATGGCGGCCGCCCAGAGCAAAACGCACGGCGTCGACAAAAGGGAGAAAAACCAAAAACAGCGGATCGTCAATGGGGTCAAATCCGGTGATCTGACGCTTAAGGAAACCGGAAAACTCGTCAAACAACAGGCCGAGATCCGCAAGGCGGAACGTCGGGCCAAAAGCGACGGAAAAGTGACGGCGGCCGAACGGCTCCGCCTCCATCACAAACTCAATCAATCGAGCCGCAACATCCGCAGAAAAAAGAATAACTAGTCGGATTTGTTTGAGCTCGTCTAGGCAAGAGTAAAAGAGGTTTTACTCTTGCCAATTTCAGAAGAGTTGGCAAAAGGACGTTCAAATTCGGGAAGTAACGCCTCCGAATTTGGAAAGAGAGGGGAGAAAAAGAAAATGGCACAGGTGAATTTTAACGGCAAGACCGTTTCAGATGGCGAATTAAAAGAAGTGTTGGAAGCGATTTGTCGGGTTTTCAAGTCCAACGTCAACGTAACCAGCGGAGACCGGTCCGCACCCAGAGAGGACGGGGCCAAGGATAAAAGCCTGCATTTGCAAAAAAGGGCGGTGGATTTCCACGTCGAGGGGGTCGATGACGGGACGGCCTACGAAAAAATAAAACTGTATTTCAATCATATCTTCTCAAACAGCCACGGCTACGAGTTTATCTGGCACGGACCCTATACGGAAACCGGCGGCCAGCATCTTCATATCGGCCGTTACGGAAGCGCCTATCTGGGATATGTCAAATGCATAAAAGAAGGGATCACCCCGCAGGGAAAAAAGGTTTACCAAAAAGAAATAACCCTCAATATCGTTTTCGGACGGCAAAGCTATATCAAGCCGCCGGTTTATGAAGGAGGGAACTATATGGATCAGTTTATCAACCGAAAGTAACGGGCAACAACGGAAAAAAAGGAGAAGGCGAATGTTATATCAGAGAAAAACAATCGGTCAGCGGATCGGCGAAAAAGTGGCGGAGATCATTTCCGGGTTGAACCCGATCCAGACCGATTGGAGCTACATCAGTTTCGACAGCGGGGGCGGTTCGATCGGCACTCCCGGAGTGGAACTGTCGATCGGTTTGACCGGAGGCGTTTTGACCGTGCAAAAGCAGGGGGATCCGAAGTTGAGCGTCAAGTGCGGCAGTGTCGATGGCGGAGTCGGGATCAGTCCGGTTCCTTTTAACGTCAGTTTTCCGCTGCCGGGAACGCCGGGTAAGGGAATTATCTATCTGATGCCGAATTCGGGTGGAAGTCTGAGACCCAACAGTTTCCGGGGCGGGTACGTGGGAGTTACGGCCGGAATCGGTTGCGGTCCGACGGCCGGGATAAGTTTCCTTTTCATGGGAGCGAAGTTTCTGCCGCTCCCCGGAATGGACATCAGTTCTCTGGTTGCCAAATTGGCTTTAAGTAGCGAGGCCATGGTCGTGGCAGCCGGAATCAGCGGCAGTCTTCCCGATATCGGGATCACCGGATCGGTCGGGGTTTCCATCTGAAGACCGGCTTTTTATTTAATTTCTTGGAACAACGAAAATGGAGAAAAAAATGAATACGAAAAGAACAAAACTTTTGTCAATGGCAGTCACCTTTTTGTTTTTGATGCTTTTGGGAGCGGGCCAGCTTTTCGCTCAACCGACAGATGCCCAGATCAAAAAGCAGGTGTCGGGAGCCAGAACGGTTTCCGTAACACTGGGAAAACCGGGAACAAAATCCTGGAGTTCGACCTACAAAAAATACGTCTGGACCCGGAATTTCACCGCCAAGCTGAAAACGAACGATCCGGAAATCTTTGTCATCGTCAAGGGGTACGCGGCTTATGACATCACGGGCGGACGGTACGTTTTTTGGCGGACCTTTACCACTTCCAACAGCTATGAGGGCATTCCCGATCCATCGGCCGCCGACGTCGAGGGACTGATCGCCGAATTCGGGGTGGAAAAATTTATGGGGAATTATTTTTTCAATCACGTCGTCGGACAGGTCGAGTCGATCGGTCTTTCCGATAATCCCGGGTACGAATGGCACACGCCGAACTCGGTTTCGCTCAACGTGGTGGCGGTTTACACCGAACGAACAAATGACGTCGGCGGCAAGGAAAGGGTGGCCCGAATCTTTCGGATCAGGCTTTATCGGGATTCCCCGAAGTCGGCCTGGAAAAACCTGATCACCTCTTCCTACGAGGCCAAAAAACTTTAGAAGAAACTTTCAAAAGGATCAAAAGGAGAAAATGAAATGAAAAAAAATATCTTGTTAGCTTTAATCGTCGGAGCGTTTATGTTTTCCGGGGCTTTAACGGTGGCGGCCAAAAAGGCTTTGCCCGCGTCGTCGCTGAGCGGCGGTCAGGGGCTCGATCTGAACGCGCTGGCCGAATTGTTCAAGGAATCGAGCAATGTGGAAAAGTTCGAACTGGAATTGAACAAACCCGAAACCGGTCTCAACAACCTTGACCTCGATGAGAACGACGAGGTCGATTATATCCGGGTCGAAGAACAGGTCGAGGATGACACTCATCTGATCGTCCTTCAAACCCAACTGGCCGAGAACGAGGTTCAGGATGTGGCGACCATCGCCGTTGAAAAGGAGGACGAAGAGAATTACCAGATGCAGGTTCAGGGCGATCCGGACATTTACGGAGAAAACTTTTACATCGTCCCCGCCTATCGGGGGATCGGCGCCTGGCCGATCGTCGGTTGGATTTATCGTCCGGTTTATCGTCCGTATCGTTCGGTTTTCGGTTTTCGGGTTTATCCGAGATGGTGGCGTCCCTGGCGGCCCGTCACGATCAACGTTTACCGGACGCGGACGGTCAGATTCGTCGGACGGAACAATTTCGTGGCTTCAAAGACGGTCCGGGTCAAAACCGTCCACAAGGTCAGTTATAACCGGCAAACCTCGACCCTGGTCAGAAAGAACAAGGTGGTCGTCAATAAGGGGAATACGACGGTCGTCAAGGGAAGCGTCAAAAAAACCAACAACAACGGAACGACCGTAAAAAAAGGGGTCAGGAAAACGACCCAGACCAAAAACGGGAGTAAAACCAAAACCAAGGTCAAAGTGAAGAAAAAAAATAATTAGCCGGGGGAGGGATTCCCCTTCGGCTCGAACAAAAATATCTATCAAAGGAGAAAAATTATGTCTGAAGTATATCTGACCCTGCTTCGCATCGGACCCGATCTGAAGGGAGACGAGCAGGGAATCTTAAAGGTCATGGAGGGAAATTTCATGAAGGCCGTGTTTGCCACGCGCGAAAACGACAAAAATCTCAGTTACAGCAGTTTGAGGGTCGGCATCTATGAGATGGAACACAGCGTCAAGGAAAACCAGTTGGACGGCACACCGTGCGATCCGATCAACTGCCTGAGACCGACCGATCTGCGAATCAAACACGTTCTGATCCACCGGGCCAAGAATGACAACCCGAACACGCTGGCCGGTTGCATTGCGCCGGGAAGCTGGGGGAAACTCTGGGGTTTCGGCGGTTCGGAAGCGGCAATGGAAGAGCTTTTTGTGGCTTTGGGCGGTTACCAGAAGAAAAAAAAGGTGACTTTGAAAGTCCTGAGCAACGCCACCGGGGTCGGACTCGAAACCAAAGATGACTGGTGGCGGACGAAATAGTCAACCGAGGCTTTCCGAAAATCTTTTCCAATGACCATCGGTTTGAAAAAAAAATCGGCTTTGGGGGCCATCCCCCGACTCTCCCCGCAAAAACAACCAACGGTTAATTGGGCAATTCAACTTCGACCAGTATCGGCAGGTGGTCGCTGACCAGACCGCCATAGGTCCCCCATAACCTGAGATCGGGACGCTTTTCCAGATTGGTGATGGCGTCGAACAATTCACCCATTACAATTAATCGCTGTTCGCCCGGTTTTTTCTTGCGCACTTTTTTGGTTGGGGTTGAGGCGCTGCTTTCCTCCACCGGTTCGTCATCATCGAGGAGATCGGAGAAAAGAGAATCGTCCATCATATCCTCCTCACCCAGTTCATCGACGGTGTTGATCTCTATTTTGCTTTTCTTTTTTGAGCTCTTTCCGGTGCCGGATTTTTTGGATTTTTTCTTGGATTTTTTCTTGGGGGCTTTTTCTTCTTTTTCGACCTCTTTAACGATTGGGGCAACTTGGGAAATGGCCTTTCTCATGTATTGAAGGTAATCATCTTTAATATTGAAAACCCCGTAAATGTTCTTCGCCAGTAATTCTGCAAAAAACGATTTTCGTCCCCAAAGCCATTTGCCGAATTCCTCTCGTTTCCCGCGCAGGAATTGGTCGGCTTCCAGAAATTTACCGCAATGCCGGGCCAGCCACGGCTCGGCATCGGTCAGGGTGGCGTTGATAAGTCTGATGATTCCCGAATAATTATACAAAACCTGGTCAAACATCACTTGTTTGATTTCCAGGGTTTCAGAACCTTGCAAGGTGGCGGCGGAGATGGTTTCGGCCAGGAGCTGGGGAGGGAAAAAAGCCTGGTAATTGGAAACAACCCCGCTGCGGACAATGACCGCGCCGCCCAGAAAATCAAAAGGCATATATGCCGCGTCGTATGGTTCGGAAAACAACTCCTTGCCCTTGGCGATGTTCAGCGGTCGTTTGAGAGTTGTCCGCGGGTTGGTTTTGTCATTTTTCAGCCGCCGAAGGTAGCCTGCGCCGCCCATCTCGCGGACATGTTTTTCGCGCAGCGCGGCTCGGCGGCGGCCGGCCGGGTTGTTTGCCTTTCGGCCCGTTTCCGGATCAACAAAAGCGGACGGCAGGTTGAAATCCCCGACGATCAGAGCCGGTTGTTTTTGGCCGGCCAGAAAACGCGCCTCGTCTTCCATGGTCTCCATTCGCGCCCAGACAGCACTTTCCGGACCTTCTTCCTTCGGTTTCAAATTCCGGATCTCTTTGGAACCCGAGTAGCGGTTATGGTGGAGGGCAAAAGGCACCCACATTTCCGGAGTCACGGGGAAGTTTATTTTAAGGGCGGAACGACCGGCCAAAACATGTTTGGGTTGTTGTGAAACCAGCAATCCGTGGGTTTGGTTGCCATGCAGAATGCCGTAGATGCCTTTGGTCCCAAGCCCGAGATCCTCGTATTGTTCTTTAAAAAAGGTCTCCAGGTGCTGTGGGGTGTAGGGGCGGTAGGCCACGCCGTAGGTCTCAGCGCGAGGTTTGGGCAAAATCTCCAATCGGATCAATCCGTTGATCAATAATTCGCCATCGCTGGCCGTGTAGATGGGGCCGTTTTCCGGATCGTGCGCGACCAGTTTCAGTGGCTGACCCGTTCCCAGCAACAGGGCGAGGACAACCAGATCGGCCGGTTCGCCGTAATCGTTTACCCAGAGGGGAAGTTGCGAAGGGAGCAGAACCGGCGGGGGCATTCCAAATGTCGGATGGGGCGGGGATTTTGAGGGCATTTGGGGGTTGGGTTCCAGAGTTCCAAATCCTTTCCTCAATATCAGGGCCAGCAGCAGGAGTTGGATAACCTCGGCAATACCGGACTCCAGAGAAGGAGAACTAAAGTCAGATGCGACAATTCTCGCCGCCAGGATCGCCTCGCGCACGACGCCCAGTTCCGTTTCCGGCTGATTCAGGAACTGTTCCGGGAACGAAATCAGGTCGAAAAGAACCCGCTGGATCAACATCTGATCTTCATTTTCCTTCAGCGAAAAGTTGCCTTGTCGCATTCCCTCCAGACACCATTTGGCCCATTCTAAAAGCGACCCGTCCAGTGAGTTCAATTGAGGGGGGCGGGAAACAAAGCTTTGAAAATTGTTGGAGGTTTGTTCAAGCAGGGCAAATGCCCGGAGGAGGCCTTCCAGTGTCAAATTGGGAAGATCGGCCGGCCGCACGCTGTAACCCTCGCCAATCAGCATCAGCGCCCGGATGCGGTCCGGTTCGGGCGCAAACTGTTTATCCGGCACCTTCATCGGCAATTCCGAAAGACCGTGAGTCGCGGGGCTGACCAGCGGCTCCACGGTTCGTTTTTGAAGGTCGTTACTGTTTTGTTCCTTAAGCGTCCAACGATTGGCAAGCAAGGTCATCGCCTGTCCGACATCGGAACCGGTTTCCATGATCAGCAAAGCATCGGCGCCAATCCGGAAAGCCAAATCCGCCACAATTGCGATCCGCGCCTGATTGCGTCTTGATTCGATCGGTTTGGTGCCGGCCGGCCGGTTGTCGTGGGTGAAATTCTCCAGATTCCACACCAGGGCTCGGAAATAGCGGATTTGAGGTCGATAAACGTTTCCCAGATTGGGGGCTACGGGGGTTGGGTGCAACGGTTGCTGAATTGGGGTGACCGGTTTTTGGATCAGAAAATTGAGTTGATCAAAGCGGTTTTGAAGGGTTTCGTGGAATTTGACTTGTTCGTCATTTCGCTGCCTCTCAGCCTCGGCCAGTTCCTTGATAGCCAAAAGTGACGTTTTCTGATCCGCCGGCCACGGACAGGCTTCCAGCCATTGAGGCGTCAGATCAAAAGCGCTTTGAAATGGGTTCGGTCTCATAGGTCGGGCTCCGCACTGGAAATATGTTGGGCCAGCAGACCCACTTGTTGGTGATGTTCATCAAGGGATCGGCGGGTGGCGTCATCCAGTTCGCCGGTCTCGGGCAGCCCCATCAAACGCTGGAACCGCTGCAGGGCCAAAACGGTGTCCCGCCCCATTTTGCCGGCATCGGCCAGGCAGGAAAATCCCAGGTTGCTGAGGCGCTGCTGGACACCCAATAAAGTTGACTTGGGTTCCAGTTCTCCAAAGGCCAGTTCCAGTTCAAGTTCATCCAGAAAAAGTCGGCCGGTCCGCGCGGAGTTGGGTATGAAATGGCGGAGAACGCCGTTTTCGTCGGTGATGCCCTCCAGAGGATCTCCATCGACGACCAGCCGGTAGGAACGCTCACTTCGCGGGTTTCCCCAGGCATCAAGCACCTGCAGGATAAACCGCATGGGCACTCCTTTTAGCCGAAAGCGGTAGCGTTTGCCCGTGACCAAAGATAAAGACTTGACCGTCAGATCCGGCACGGTGAGATGATCGCCCGCCGCCAGCACATCCATATGATCGCGTTGATCCTTAAGCTGGGCGTTGTCCGGGTGGGACCAGATCGTATCGGGAGCAAAACCCGTGGCGCCAGCAATGCGGGCAACGGTATCCCCGGGGTTGATTTGTAACTTATTCATGACGCATCATCCGAAATGGCTGATCAACTTTCCCGTTTTTATAAAAGTGTCTTTTCTTCGCTGATTTATTTCCTTCGAATCACGAAGACAAGGTCCTTGAGGCAACCGCCTCGATAAACTCCCAGGCCTCCTTATCCCGTTCGGGAAAAGTAACCTCGCATTCGCCCGGGGGATCGCTTTCAACCCGGGCCCAACCATTTTGATCGAGTTTACCCTCCTTTAAACTTCCGTCGGGCATGACCACCCTGTATTTTTCATCCGGAACGGGCCGGCCGTCCTCACCGACCAATTCAATTTCGATCCAATGCCGATGTTTTTCATCCTTCATCCTGAACTTGTGAACCTGATTGGTCGGCTCTTTAACTTCTTTCGGACGCGGGTCGGGTATGAAAACGACATCTCCCGGCACCAACCGGTTGAGTTCCCCGCGTTGGCCGCGCAAGGTTCCGTTGTTTGGGTGTTTCCAAGCGGTTGCCGGTAAGATGCCTTTTTCCTGTATGACGCAAAAAATACAATCGCCCAGTTTCATTTGATAATTAATTGCCATATTAGGAAAAATTGTGGTTGGGAAAGATATCCGGCCCTCGCCCGTTAACCGGCTTGTTTTTTCCAAACCCGACGTTCCGGCAAAATCCCCAATTCCGCCCTTAAAAAGTCCAAAAGGAAACAGACAATAAAAAAACCTCCCTTTTTCAATGCCCGCTGTAAAGGCAAACCCTTTACAAAAAAAGGCGCATGAAAAATGAAACGGGATTTGGAAATGACTCAAAGAAAAAAAGCCGGGTTCTCAATTGAGAACTCAGCTTGGAAAAACGCAGAATTATTTGATGCTTTCTGGAAATTTTAGGAAGAAAATAAAAGCCGCGGGAGTTTCCGAACATAAATTACTTTTAATTTTTGACCCTCAATAAAATAAAATTTCCCGGTCAACAAAATTTAAACTCTTTTCCAACAACTCTTCTGTGAAACCGGGGCCAAATAGCTTCTCTAAAAGAGTTGTTACGAAAGAAGAGAGTAAATTAATCGATTGTTTTGAAACTACCACAACCGAAAAAATTTTGTCAAAGCACTTGGGTTTTGATCTCTAATAACTACCTCTGGAAATTTAGGAGCCAATATTCCTTTGCAAATTGAAGGCCGGGAAGTTTTGCCGGAACCCATCAGATAAACCGGGAAACACCCTTTGAAGAAAAGCTCAAAGAGCCGAAAAAAACGGCGGCCCCGACCGGTTACCGACGTTATCCCTCACCCTAGGCTAAAACACCTCAAACCAACCGCTTGCCAGTTTGATGTTTCCGTAATAAACGTCAACCCGGTATTTTCCGGCCCCGTAACTGTAGCCGTCGGAATGGCCCCAACCCTTGGCGACCATCGAATTTTCCCAGCCCTTTTCGAAATAAGTGTCAACCTCCTGAGTTTGGAGCGCGGTGTTTTTCGAATCGTAATAAATGGCGCGGATTCTGAAATCCCGGCGGGCGGTTTGTTTGGGAAATTCAAATTCGATCTGCCAGCAGATAAAACGACTGTTTAACGGAAAACGGGTGGCGTAAACCCTCTTATCCGAAGGAGTCAGTTCCTGCGGGGATTCGAAAAAAAGGAGATTGGTAACTTTGGCGTTAAGGGCCGGAACGTAGGTTCCGATGCCGACCACCCCTTCGTTTCCAGGGGTCTGGCGGGAGATCTGCGGGTCGGGTTTTGCCCCCTCGGTCAGACTCTGGATCTTTATCCGGGCGATCTCGGCGAAATCGCCGTTGGGATATTTGCGGAGGTAAGCCCGGAAACTCTCGGGATTGGTGCTGTCTTTGATCGAATTCCAAAAAGTAAGTTCGATGGTCTTGGCGCTCGGCCCGAGATCGACCGGTTGCGAAATGCTGCCGGAAGATCCGCCGGCAGGGATCGGCTGGTTCTTTGATACCGTAAAGCGAAAGCTTCCCGTCAGTGATGATGATTCCCAGGGGGTTTGTTTCCCCTCGGTGGAACTCAAAACCGAGATCCTGACCCGTTTGAAGACCTCTTCGATCCCGAGATTGCTGGTTCGAATGTTTTTCAGGAGTTCCTGAGTGTAAAGCCCGTTCCGCCCCGGTCCGTCCGAAGCGACCGATCCCGGAGCCGTCGCATAGGCGATGATGGTTCCGCTGGGGGCGTCCATTTGGGCCAGTCCCTGGGATTGCGAACGGAACGAACGGGAAAAAGGATTGTTCCGGCAGGCGTCGAGGATGACTATGTTCATCGGATTTTGCGAGGCCTCCATCTGAGCCAGCACAAACCCGGCATCGACCGCCTCGTACTCGACCTCCTCTTCGCTGTTAAAAGTCGCGCTGATCGGAACCAGATAATTTGTCCCGTTGACCTGGATCCCGTGTCCGGCGAAGTAAAACAATCCGACCCCGCCCTTGGTCCTTAATTTCGTCCCGAACTCGCGGATCGCCCGTTTCATCTCGGTCTGATTGAGGTTGGTCTTATAAATCACCTCGAAACCCGTGTCGCGCAAGGCGGCGGCGATGTCGGTGGCATCGTTGATGGGGTTTTTTAGCGGGGAATTGGCATAGGCGGCGTTGCCGATAACCAGAGCGGTTCGGATTTCGGTCGGGTCCGATTCCTGAACCAGCTGGCGGTTTTGGGCGACGACCGACCAGGTGAAAAATAAAGCGAGTGAAAAGGCAAAAGCTGCAAGTTTTCTCATATGTCCCATCCCTTCCGAAAAATGTTTTCGGTCAGATATTAAAGGTAAAGTTTTTCGGTTTCAAGCCGGAAAACGGATCGGATTCCTTCGGCGGAAAAAAAACTTCGAACCATCCGGTTTTTTTCCCGATCCATTGTCGATCCGTTCCTTATCAAATTACGAATAAAGCCCTAATTCTTTGAAATTTTAGGCCGAATTCTATTTCCATTCCAAAAGTTTATCAACTACCGCCCGTGCGCTTTCGGGCCGGGCCAGCCGGGAAACGTTTTTGCGCATCGCGGCGAATCTTTTTTTATCTTTGGCCAGTTGGTCGATCTTATAGCCCAGAACCGGCAAATTATTGCATTTGATGGCACAGCCTTTTTCCAGAAGATGATCGGAATTTCTCTCTTCCTGACCGGGGATCGGATTAACGATAACAAAGATCAACCCTTTGGCCAGCGCTTCGCTGGTGGTCAAACCGCCCGGTTTTCCGACGATCAGGTCCGAAGCCGACATAAACTCGTCCATTTTATCCGTAAACCCGACCGGTTTGAAACCAACCCTTTTATTGTTGAGCGTTTCGACCGCCATTTTTTGCAGTTCTTTTTTCAGATCCTCGTTGCGCCCGCAAATGGCGATCACGCTGGCCGGGGTTTCCAGTTCGCTCAGCGCCCGCAAAAGATGTTTGATATTGCCGACCCCGAAACCGCCGGCCGAGACCATGATCGTCAATTTGTCCTCGGCCAGCCCGTGTTTTTTGCGCATCTCGACCTTGTTTTTTTTCTCGGCGAAAACCGGGTCGATGGGAATTCCCGTAACCGAGATCTTTTCCGAAGGAATGCCGAGTTTTTCCAGATGAACCTTCGTTTCGTCGAGGGCGACGAAATACTGCTCGTAATGATGACAGAGCCAGAGGGCGTGGGCGTCGAAATCGGTAACGACGATGGCCTGCGGGCAGGCGATCTTTTCTTTGGCCTTAAGCCAGGAGATTATCTCGGAAGGAAGAAAGTGAGTGCAGATGGCGATGTCGGGTTTTTCCTTTTTGAGCATCTTGATAAACGGGTGAGTGTTGAGCCGATCGAGCGCCAGCCGCCGTTTTTCGTTCTGCCAGGGCTTGTCGAGCGAGTCGTACATCCAGCCGAGAACTTCGGGCATGGTGTTGACCATGTCGATGTAAGCCTTGCCGTATAGGCGGCGAAAAAGCGGATTGGTGTAATTGAGAACATCGACGTTTTTGATCTCGTCGGCCGCATTTTGCCGCCGAAACTCCTTTTCCAGAGCATCCGCCGCCCGCAAATGCCCAGCCCCGACCGAAGCCGACAGGATCAGTATTTTTTTGAACATAAGTTGTTACTCGTTAATTGTTAGTTGTAATGACAAAAACAAGGCATAAAGTTTTGTCAATTCAGCCAATCGGAAGAGCATCGCCCGTTTTCAACCATTCAGTAATAATTTCCGGTCTAAATCAAATTTAACCGTTATTTTGGCTGAAAAAATCCGAAATCCGAAATCCGAAATCCAAATTTAACCCGACGGTTTTTCGCTGACAAAAGGCGCAAAAACCCAACCCGTTATTCCGTCGTCGGTTTTGACCTTGGCCCATTTGGCGCGGGTTCCGCCCCACACGTCGTAATTGTTCGAAAACCCCAGCAACAGCATTTTCTGTCCCTTTTCCAATTTTCCGATCACCTTTCCTTCGAGGCTGGCCGAATCGCGCAAATTGACGTTGCTGGTGGTGGCGAAGACGACGCGGGCATTTTCCAGCGGGTCCTTTGCCGGTGGCGCGGGCGTCGGTTCCTCCTTTTCGGCCTCCTTGATGATCTGATCGACCTTGTTGACCTTTTCGCGGGAAGAGATCGGCTGGTCGGTCACGTCCTGGATCTCCTTGACCTTTTCCCAGCCTTTCAGGGCGTCGGCCAGTTGTTGCTTTTTCTCTTCCAGTTCCTTGCTGGTTTCGTCGAGTTCGCGCGTGATCTGATCCTTGTTTTTTCCCAGCGTAACCAGTTCCCGGTTGGCTTCGCCGATCAGATTGTAAAGATAAAACAGAACGATGACCGCGATCAGGATCGTCAGACCCGTGACGGCGAGGCTGAAAATTCGGGCTGCCCTGGATTTTTGGTCCAGTTTTTCCAGAACCTCTTCGACATTGGTTTTATCCAAATTTTCCATAACGATTTTTTCAGGCCAAATATTTGTCCACCAGAATCCAGAACCGCTGGTCGATCTTTTCCAGATCGGATTTGAGGTTGTCGGGAAGACCGGTCTTTTTCGTTTCCTTTTCAAACCTGACGTACTGGATCTTGAGAAAATTGAACGAAGTGATGCGGTTTTTCCGGTCGAAATAATCCTTGACCGAAAAGGCGGCAAAAGTGGTGCCGAAAAGCCCCGGAATGGTGTTGAGGCTTTTGATGGTGGCGTTCCAGAAACCGGCTATCTCGTGGCTTTCGGGTCCGAAAAAATAAAGCAAGATGCTGGTCGTAACCCCGATCACAAAGGGAATCGCCGCCCGAATAACGCTCCATTTGATAAAGCCCTCTTCGTTGGCGATAAGACTGTTGAGAGTCTGGATTTTCTCTTTGGCATCCATCAGGGGTTAACTCCCGAAAAGGTCTTGAAAACGATGAGTTTCGAACCGAACTCTTGAAAAACGGATCATTTGGAACGATTTCAGAACAAAGATAAAACCGAAAGCAATCCCAAATCCGCAATCTCTAACGGCTTTATTTATAACACGAATTAAACAATTTACAAAGATTTTTATCAAAAGGGAAAAGCCGGCCTGAAACCCTCATTTTTTCGATTTATCAAACGGTTTGGCCGAGATCATGAAATCGTCGAACCAGACGTTTCGCTCTCCGCCGTTCGGCTGATAATCAACCCAGCCGATCTGAACGTTTTCGATCAGCGGATAGATCCACTCGCCCTTCAGGTCGTCGTCGATACAGCCCTCGCCTTTTCTCCCGACCCAGATATCTTCGATCGGTTTGTCGTCGATCCAGACCTTCATCCGCCCTTTTCGGCCGTCGAAAAACCAGTCGATGAGAAACCATTGTTTTTCGGGAATTTCGAATTTGGAATGTTGCCAGCAATCCGATCTGACGCCGTGGGTCTCGTAATTGGCCATCAGTCTTTTTTGGTGTTGACCGCCGTACCGGATCTCGGAGGAAAAATCCCGTCCGGGAACCCGTCCCGAACTCTGGATCATCGTCCAGTGGACGCCGTCGGGCGAGGCCTCTTCGACGTACATATACACCCGACCGTAATAGCGGTTTTTTTTGAGCGGAAAGATCTTCCGGTCGAAAAGCCCCAGAAAGGCCCGGTTTTTATAAGTTTCGCCGGTGACGAAATGAACCGATCTTTTCCCGCTCCGGCTTTTGGACGAATCGACGAAAATCCGCCCGTCGCCGCTTTTTTCCCACGGAGATGCGGGAACCGAACCTTCGGCGTAGGATTCGAAATCGTCGGAAAACAACAGGCCGTCCCGGTCGTCGCAGGAGGTCATCAGGGAAACAAGAAAAAAAAGCAGAACCAGATATTTGAGCATTCGTTTTTCAAATTATTCAAAACAGTGGAGATTATAGTATCCTTTGGTTTTTAATTTAACACAGAAATTCAAGTTAATTTGAGCACCAATTCGACAAAGTTTTTGAAAACCGGCGTCAGCCAGATGTTTATTTCCACCTTCGCCTTTGCTCTGGCAAACGTTTTCGTCAAAAAAGTTTCGCATATTCCGGTGATGGAGATCGTTTTTTTCCGGTGTCTGGTGGCGGCGGTTTTTTGCCTCATCGGACTTCAGCGGGCCGAGGCCTCGATCGTCGGTAAAAACCGTCTGTTCCTTGTTTTGCGGGGAGTTTTCGGAACGCTGGCTCTGGCGTTTTTTTTCCTGACCGTTCAGAACATCCCGCTGGCGACGGCGATGACCGTACAATATCTGTCGCCGATCTTTACCGCCATCATCGCCATTTTCTTTTTGCGCGAATCGGTCAACCCGGTTCAATGGCTGTTTTACGCCATCGCTTTCGCCGGAGTGCTGTTTATCGGGCAGATCGACACGAGAGTTTCTTTCGGATTCATTCTGCTCGGCGTTCTTTCGGCATTCGGCTCCGGCGCGGCCTATAATCTGGTGCGAAAACTTCGGGACAAAGAACATCCGCTAACCATCATCTTATATTTTCAGGCCGTGGGCATCGTCGCCGGTTTGGTTTCGATTCCTTTTGCCTGGAAAACCCCGGCTGGTTCCGATTGGTTATTTTTATTGCTGGTCGGGGTGTTTTCCCAACTCGGACAGGTTTTTCTGACCAACGCTTTCAGCAAGGAAAGGGCCGCCAGCGTGGCGATCATCGTTTATTCGGGATTGATCTACGGGATCACGATCGGCTGGATCTTTTTCGGGGAACCGCAAACGCTGTTTTCGCTTTTGGGGATGTGTCTGGTGGTGGTCGGCGTGATTTCGAGCGTCCTTTACGGCCAGAGGAAAAAAGAACTTGAGCGGGTGGAATCGACGGGGCGTTGAATTTGGGATTTCGGATTTGGGATTTTCAAGTAGCGAGTAATTACCTTATTTATGATCAACAGCAGGGAAACGATCGAGAGAATTTTAAGAGAATGCAAGACCATTGCGGTGGTCGGTTTGTCTTCGAGCGCTTATCGGCCGTCGAACGGGGTGGCGGCTTTTATGCAGAGAAAAGGCTACCGGGTGATTCCGGTCAACCCGTTTGAAACCGAGGTGTTGGGGGAAAAATCCTACGAAAAACTGGCCGATGTTCCCGAGACCGTTGAATTGGTCGATGTATTCCGCCGTTCGGACAAGGCCGGTCAGGCCGTTGACGAAGCGATCGCTGTCGGAGCCAGAGCGGTCTGGCTTCAGGAAGGCGTCATTGATGAGGAAGCGGCCCGGCGCGCCGCCGATGCCGGTTTGCTGGTCGTCATGGATCGGTGCTGGCTCAAAGAATTTATCAAATATGGGGAATGAAAGCGGAATAATCAAAGCCATAGTGGTTACGGTCAGCGATACCCGGCACAAGGACGATGACATGTCGGGGGTGTCCCTGGTCGGGCTTTTGATCGGTATCGGCGCCGAGGTCATTGATAAGATCATCATCAAGGACGATTTCGAAACGCTGAGAAACGTTCTCTACGGTTTGACCGAGCGCGAGGACGTCAATCTGGTCATTACGACGGGCGGAACCGGATTGGCCGAACGCGACAACACGCCGGAAGCGACGCGGGCCGTAATTGTCAAAGAAGTGCCCGGACTCTCGGAGGTGATGCGGGCCGAAACGCTCAAACACACGCCCCTGGCCTCGCTCTCGCGCGGCGTTTGCGGAATCAGGCACAACACCTTGATCGTCAATCTGCCGGGTTCGCCCAAAGCCGTTGTCGAATGTTTCGAGGTGATCAGGGGAGTTTTGCCCCACGCCATCAATTTACTGGTCGGAAAAACCGAACATTAGGAGAAAAGAAATTTGTTGGGAAACCTTTGGAAAAAAATTCTGCTCGTATCGATTCTGATCCTGACCTTATCGGTAACGGCTTTTGTTCTTCGGATGCCGGGAAATGTGGTTTCGACCGAAGAGGAAATCGCGGTCGATCTGAAGACGGTTCCCTGTGAAGATGATAAGAGGCTTGAGGGGGTGAAAAAACTCTTTCTGAAAATGGGGGCCGGGGACGAAGACCTTTCGATTGAAAACTTCGACAAGATCGAGAATCTGGTCCTTGTGATCAAGGGGAAAACCGATGATACCGTTATCATCGGAGCCCATTACGACAAGGTCGAAGAGGGGTGCGGCGCGATCGACAATTGGAGCGGAATTGTTGTTCTGGCCAATCTTTACCGTTCCCTCAAAGATGTTAAGACGGAGAAGACCTATAAGTTCGTGGCATTTGATAAGGAGGAGAAGGGGTTGCTCGGTTCGCGGGCGATGGCCAAAGAAATAAAGGATGAAGACCTCCAAAAATACTGCGCCATGATCAATTTCGACAGTTTCGGGTTCAGTTATCCGCAGGCCATGGGCAATGCTTCGGACGGGGATCTTATCAAGTTGGGAAAGGAGGTCGCCAAAGATTTTGATTTTTCCCTTTCGCATTACCCGATCCCCGAAGCCACCGCCGATTCAAGATCTTTTAACGACCGCAAGATACCGGCGGCGACTTTTCACGGGATCTCCTCCAACTGGAAGGATTATCTTCACACTTCCCGGGATAAACTGGAAAATGTTAAGCCGGCCAGCGTTTACCTGGGGTACCGCTTCGGCCTCAAGATGTTGGCCCGAATCGATCAGGCTCCCTGTCAGGCTTTCAGATAAAGGCGGGCGACCGCGCGGTCTATCGGGAAATTTTGAACACGCCTTTTCCCTTATCCCAGCCGAGCGCAACTGTTTTCCTTTGGTCGGTGAATTTTTGAAGATCGATCTCGCCGGAAAGATCGTCGGGAACGTAATCGCAAAATTCCAGAGCGACCTTCAAAACCGTTCCCTTTCGCGGCGGATAAAAATGCAGGTCAAGCGGATCGGAATTTCCGGCCCGCTTGTAATCTTTTTCAAACTCGAGCGCGGTTTTCGCTTCCCTAAAGAACATCGTCAATTTCAGGTCGGGCAAAACCTGGTCCCTGACCTCAAGCCATTTTTCGCCGTCCCGGCGGAGAAAAAAAGTTTGGTAAAAATTGCAGACCGGATCGGATTGAAGGTTTGAAACGACCAGCAGATGTTGGCCCCGGGCGTCTTTGAAAAGTGCCATTTCCAGGATCGGAAAGGCGTCCTTTGCTTCGGAACTCAGATAAACTGCGTAACCGTTTCGATCGTCGATGACGGTGGTTTTTTCGTTCGGTTCCGACGCGAAATCGCCGGAAAAGGTTTTGAATTCCGTCGGCAGGTTTTTCAGATAGTCGGAAATTTTCCAATCGGCCGGTTTCTGAGCGTTAACCGGAAACAAAAACAAAAGAGAAAAAATTATCAACCAGAATGGTTTGCGCATTAAAAGATCTCCTCGGCGGTTTTTAAGGTGATTCGGTTTTCCTTAAAGTCGTTTGGACCACCCGGCGATTACAGCCGCCCAGAAAATGACCGATAAAATACTGGGTTTGATACCCTTCGGCCTCGATTTTTAAAAGTATCAGTGTGGCGTCGGTTTTCTCATCGCCGAAGGTCGGAAAAAAGAAGACATCGGTTTTGGCCAGCCTTTCGTCGAGCGGGATCGGGCACACGACGTCCTTGATTTGAGGAAGCCCCTTTTCCAGTTCGGCTCCCCGCTCCTCGGTCAATTTCAAATTATCGCCCCGCGTTTTTAATTTCGCCCCCAGTTCTTCCGCTTCATCGCCTTCAAAGACGAAAAAGGTCGTCCTCACCTGTTTGGTGTATTTTCCGGTCTCATCCCGAACCCCAAGTGCGAAACCGGCCGGGGTGCAACCGCAGTTTTGGCCGCGAACGGCCTCGGCCGAAAAAAAACCGGTAAGGCACAACAGAAAAAGAATCGTCAGTTTTTTTATCATTAGCAAACCCTAAAAAACTACCGTGTGCTTTGCAAAAAGGCCGAAACGTCCTCGCGCAATTTCCGCCGGGAGTTTGTTTCGATGTACATCATATGTCCGGCCTCGTAGTATTTGACCGAGATGTTTTTCCTCAACTCCGGCTCCAGATTCATGTTCGAAAGCGTGTATTCGGTGGCGAAAAACGGTGTCGCCATATCGTAATAACCCGAAGCGATGAAGACTTTCATATAGGGATTTTTTCTCATCGCGCTGGAGAGCGAACGGCTGGTGTCGGCGTAACCGTTATTGACGTTCCAGTTCCAGGGCGATGTGATTCCGCCGCCGAGGATGTAATATTCGAGATCCGATTTGAAGCCGAGCGAACGGCGGACGTAATCGTTAAAGGTGGCGGTGTAAGGCGTCCGGATGGCCGCCATGCTCGGGTCGAAATCCGGATTGTCCCCCGAGGCGTCGGTGTCGAAACCGGTAAACCGGCTGTCGAGACGCCCGGTCATCAAACGCCGGTCGCGGAGCAGTTCCTTCATAAAAGGGCTCAGTTCGATCCGGAAGTTGCTCTGTTCGATGTAGGTTTTGCTGAGACCCGTGAACCGGCTGTATTTGTCGAGCAGGCTTTGTTTTTCCGTCGGACTCAGTTTGTCGATCTTCAAAAGCGCCGGCATGTATTCGTTGACGGCGAAATCTTCGGCCTGCCGGACGACGTTTTCGACCGGCTGACTTTGCAGGTCGGGGGCGATCTTCTTGTGATACCAGGCGGTCGTCGCGTAGGAAGGGAAGATCAGAACCAAAGGCAGATCGTTTCCTTCGGCGAAACGGATGGTCTGGAAATTCATCACCGAAGAGATCAGCAAAATGCCGTTAAAGGCGATCCCTTTTTCGAAAAGATAACCGGAAAGCCCCGACGCCCGCGTCGTTCCGTAGCTTTCACCGACCAGATAAAGCGGCGCGTTCCAGCGTTCGTAACGGCTCAGATAAAGGCGGATGAATTCGCCGACCGATTGCAGATCGCCGTTGAGCGAAAAATACTGGCTCGCTTTTTTTTCATCGAGCGCCCGGCTGTAACCGGTTCCGACCGGATCGATGAAGACCAGATCGGTGTCGGTCAGCCAGGTCTCAGGGTTATCGACCAGTTGGTAGGGCGCCGGCGGCATCAGTCCGTTGTCGAGCATCTTGACCCGTTTCGGTCCCAAAGCGCCGAGATGAAGCCAGACCGAACTGGAACCCGGCCCGCCGTTAAAAGAAAACATCAGGGGGCGTCCCGCCGGAGAATTGTCCATCGTGTAAGCCATAAAAAAGATCTTGGCTTCGGTTTCGCCGCTCCGCTCGTTGCGGATCGGCATATATCCGGTCGTGACGGTGTAATTCAACTGCCCGGAACCGGTCCGGATCGAGTGTTTGGTAATCGAAAGCGGTTCGTCGAGCGTTAATTTTTTATCGTCCTTGGCTCCCGGCGAAGGGCTCGGGGTCGGAGCGGCCGAGATGGTCGGGGTTTGAAACAGAAAAAGAGCCGAAAGAAAAAAGGTCGCAAGCATAACAGATTTTTGTCCCGGTTTATTTTTTTTTGAAAAGCAATAAGAGATTAACACAGGATAAAGGCTTTATTAAGCGATCCGAATTCGAAAACTTTTTGGTAAAAAGAGATCGGGCGCGGTCTGCGGTCGGAAAAAAATGGCAAAAAAGAAAAAAGCAGATCCGGCAAGACCTGCTTTTTCCAAAAAGGGTTAGAATCTGAAAAAACTACATTCCCCGGCCGAAACCCGTATCGTAGGCGGTCGGCGGAGGCGGAACGTTCTGGAAGGTCTGATCGGTTTTCGGAAAGACCTGACGGTAGGCAAAGGCATTGGCCGCGTAAATGATCGGGGCCACGAACAAAAGGCCGATAATACAGGCCAAACACCCGGCGATAAGCAAAAGTACCTCGAGCAGGAAAAGAAGAATGATCCCGCCGAGGTTTCCCCAGGCGGCGCTGGCGCTGAGTTTGATCGCGTCGCCGACGGCCATTTTCCTTTCGATGATCAGGGGCAGGGTGAAGAACATGGAAACCCGAAGAACGAGGGTCAAAACCAAAACCCCAATGGCGAAGAGAAAGGCGAATATCACGAGCCCGCTGGCCAGCGCGACCTCTCCGCTCTGGGCGCCTTCGCGGGTCAGGCCGAAATTTGCTAAATCGACCGACACCCGAACGCCCTGTCCGATGATCTCGGGAATGGCGAGGATAATGCCCACCACCATTGTCGGAACAAAAACATCAAAACCCTTGAAGAGCGCCCCGAAATCGGCGGGTTCGCCGTTCATTTCCATTAAAAAGACGTGATAGAATCCGGCCAAAATCGGACCGGCCAGAAAAAGGCTGACGCAGGGAATACAACCCGCTAAAATGCCTCCGACCAGCACCATCGCAATAAATAGACCGTAATTCTGTTTAACCAGATTCCAGGCGTTGCTGACGCAGTCGCCCGGATTGATCGCCCCTCTGAAAAATTCGTTTTGCATTGGTTCCCTTGCTCCTTATTGGTTGAAAGACTTAAAATTTTATTTGAAATAAAATGCCATAAATCCCGGCAAATCACAACATTTTCTTTAAAAAAGCCCGTAAGTGGGACGTTCCGGGGAAGAATTTTTGCCGGCAAACTATCCGCTTTGGGGGACATCCCAAATTTGCGGAAAAGGGGATTTCGCCCGCGCTCGCCGGCAAGAAGACCCCGAAAGCCGCGTCTTCCCAAAGAGTCGGAGTTACGTTTGATCGGTTCCATCTTCAACGGAAAAACTCGGCTTACACAATAATAAATTTATGAAAAAACAGTTTTTTTTGCCTAAAACCCGCTTTTGTTTTTTATTTGTCCTTTTGATCTCATTTGCCGGGCAAACCCTCGCCCAGACCAATTTCGACTGGGTCAGATTTCGCAACGGAAAAGTGCCGGACAAGGCCGTTCGCGGTGGCGGCGAGCCGGATCAACGGGAGAGCTACGTCTGCCGGGCAAATTACGGCGGAAGTCTTGTGTCCGGAAAACTCATCGACGACCGCTGTTATTTTTACCACGACCGGAGGGAGCGCTCTTCGACCCGTTTCGAGGTTCTCATCGGCGAGAAGTATTACTGGACGGAACGCAACGTCAATTACGACCGGGCCGTGGTCAGCGGAAGCGACCGCGACCGGAATTTTTACGTCTGCCGGGTTTCGGATCGGGGCGGGCAGTATCCCGGTTATCTCGAATCGGGACGCTGTTATTACAGCGCCGGCGGCCGGGGGGAATCGAGCCGTGATTTTGAAGTTTTGCAGAGCGAGGAATATCTTTACACCCTTTTGACGGCGGCCGAAAGGGGAAATTATCAGGCTTTGCGCGACGCCCTGAGGGACGGTCAGGCCATCAATCAGCGCAATTCATCGGGGCGGACGGCCCTCATGATCGCTTCGGAAAAAGGGCATTTGAACATCGTTCGCGAACTTCTTTATCAAAGAGCATCGGTCGATCTGACCGACGATCGGGGAAACACGGCTTTGATGTACGCCGCCTCGGTCGGCCAGACCGAGATCGCCGGTCTGCTGATCCGCGAGGGAGCCAACGTCAACACCCGCAACAACGACGGGGAGACGGCGTTTATCCTGGCGGCTTCCGGCGGGCAAAGCCGGATGGTCGAGGACTTTTTGCGGAATGAGTACGTCGGAAGGATCGACCGTTTCGATCTGGAAAGCGCATTTCGCGCGGCGGCCTCGGGCGGTCATTCGAACGTTTTGCAGATCCTCTTTAATGAAACCGGGGTTGATCCCGAGAGCCGTGATCGGTCGGGCCGGACCGCACTTCTGCTGGCGGCTTCGAACAACAAACCGGAAACGGTCGAGTTTCTCCTTCGCCGGAACGTTGACATCGGCGCCCGGGATAATCGGGAGAATACCGCTTTCGACCTGGCGGTCGGATCGGACGCCGAAAGGGTTTTGCGGGTTCTGGCCGATCTGGGCGGGTTCAAAAAGGACGACCCGCAAATGGAAAAGGGAATGCTTGCGGCCGCTTTGCTGGATAAACGCGATTCCCTAAAATTTCTGATCGGGTACGGGGTTTTGGTTGATGCCCGCGACGCTTCGAACGGCAGCACGCCCCTGATGCTGGCGGCCGGAGAGGGACACGACGAGACGACGGAGCTTTTGATCCGCGCCGGAGCCGGACTCGATCTGCAAAACGATCTGGGCGAAACGGCCGCCATACTGGCGGCGGCCAAAAGCAAGAACAACACCTTAAAGGAGTTGATCAAAGCCGGAGCCGACATCAATCTGCGCGATGAAACCGGACGAACGGCGCTCGGATGGGCCGTTTTCAACAAGCACAAGGACACGCGAAAGACGCTGGAAAAGGCGGGAGCGAAGCAATAGGTATTTCGGGTTTGGGATTTCGGAATTCGGATCGGTTTGGAAAAAAAGGGCCGAATTGATCAATCAAAAATCGAACAGCTTCTTTTTTTCCCGGATGACGCTGAGGTTGGCGAAAACGGTCCGGTCGTTTTCGTCCACGTAAATTCTGAGAGCGTCGTCGAATTCGGAGGTTCCGAGATCGATCTGATAGACCAGAACCGTGGCTTTTCGGTCGCCGATCGAGTCTTCGAGGATCAGATCGGGCTGGCCGAGGTTTTCGATCAATTCCCGCCGGTTGACCCCGGCCTTGTTCTGGACCGGTTGGAATCCGACCAGATCTTTTGCCATCTGCCCGCGTTCGATCAGATCGCCCTTTCTCCAGAGTTCGGCGTCAAACGGTTTGGAGTCATAGCTCCGCAGGGGATTGCGAAAACCGCCGCAGCCCAAAGCGATGGTCAAAACGAGGATCGAGGTGATGGCGAAATTGGCCGGGTTGGTAATTTTCTTAAACATTTTTGATTTAAATAATCGGACAAAAACGATCTAACCTAAAACAATTGGTTAAATTGTTGAAAATAGAACGATGGTTCTTACGATTAACAATTAACTATTTACGATTAACCACTTATCGGAATTTGTTTTTTCCACAAATAATATAAAGGAGGGATGGTTTTTTTTGAGGTTTTTTGCCGACACTTGAAAAAAACTCACGCAAATATCAAACTTTCATTTGTGAAAAACAGTTTTGAGAACGTCGTCAAACTTCTGCGGATCGAAGCCGATGCGGTTGAGCGGGCGGCCGATCGCCTGGATCGCGGGGCGGTGGAAAAATCCCTCCGGTTGATCTGCGACTGCCGCGGCAAGATCATCGTCACCGGCGTCGGAAAATCGGGCGTCATCGCCCAGAAGATCGCCCAGACACTGACCTCGACCGGAACCGTCGGGGTCTATGTTCATCCGTCGGACGCACTTCACGGGAGCCTCGGGGTGATCTCGGCCGGCGATGTCGTCATCGCCCTTTCCAACTCCGGCGAAACCGATGAGATCTTGCTGATATTGCCCGCCATCCGATCGCGCGGGGTTGCGCTGATCTCGATAGTCGGCAACCTCGATTCGACCCTCGCCCGCCAATCCGATGTTGTGCTGGACGCATCGGTCGATCAGGAGGCCTGCCCGCTCAATCTGGCTCCGACCACTTCGACGACCGTCGCCCTTTCGATCGGCGACGCGCTGGCGATGACCGTGATGGGAGAAAAGGGATTGACGGTCGAGGATTTCGCCGCCAATCATCCGGCCGGGCGTCTGGGCAAACGGCTCACATTAAAAGTCGCCAATCTGATGCATCAAAGCCCGGAGATTTCGGCCCAAGCCGGATGGCTCGAAGTCGTCAAAACCATCTCCAATCACACGCTCGGAGCGGTCAACGTCGTCAACGGGAACAAAAAACTGATCGGCATCATCACCGACGGCGATCTTCGGCGGACGATCGAAAAAACGTCTCCCGAAAAACTCTCCGATCTCAAAGCCGAACAGATGATGACTTCAAAACCGACCGTCGCCGCACCGGAAATGCTCGCCTACGACGCGCTTCAACTGATGGAAAACCGCCCGCGCCAGATCTCCGTCTTGCCGGTGGTCGATGCCGAGGGAATTTGCGTCGGTTTGTTGAGACTTCACGACATCGTTCGAAGCGGGCTGTAAAGGGCTGATTTTGAGTTTTGAAATTTTGTGTTTCATCAAGATTTTAGTTGATTGTGGGCGCAGGCATCCTGCCTGCATGAGCGCGAGAGCGCGAAAACACCCCAACGAAAAAACTTTGTTTAATCGAGGTTTTCATTTGCTTTTCAGCAAATGGGCAGGCAAGGATGCCTGTGTTCCCGGTAGGTGATACAATTTAACGAGCATTTAACCAACATAATTTTAAGAGAGGAAATTTAGAAAAAAGTGATTGATTTTGAATTATCGGAAGAGCATCTGCAACTGCGTCAGACGGTTCGCGAATTCGTCGCGGGCGAAGTCGCGCCTTTTATCAAGGAATGGGACGAAAAACAGCATTTTGAAAAGAGCATTTTTACCAAAATGGGCGAACTCGGCCTTTTGGGCGTCTGCATTCCCGAACAATACGGCGGGGCGGGATTCGATTACATTTCGCTCGGACTTGTTTGCGAAGAACTTGAAGCCTGCGACACGTTTTTGCGGGTGGTGATGAGCGTTCACGTCGGTTTGAACTCTTTGAGCCTTTTGACCTGGGGAACCGAGGAACAGAAGCAGAAATATCTGGTTCCGCAGGCGAAGGGCGAAAAACTGGCGACCTTCGGTCTGACCGAACCGAACGCCGGGAGCGATGTCGTCGGGATGCGCTCATCAGCCCGCCGCGACGGCGACGACTGGATCTTAAACGGCGAGAAGATGTGGATTTCTCTGGGCAACACGGCCGATCATTTCCTGTTCTTCTGCTGGACCGACGAGGAAAAGCGAAAAGTGCGCGATCATTCGGGGATGAGCTGTTTTATCGTCGAGCGTTCGATGGAGGGTTTTTCGTCCGGCACGCTTCACGGCAAGATGGGCATTAGGGCCGGGGACACCGGATATTTCACTTTGCAGGACGTCCGCGTTCCGCGGGAGAATATGCTCGGGCGCGAGGGCGAGGGCTTTAAGATCGCCATGTTCTCACTGGAGAACGGCCGTTACACGGTGGCTTCGGGCGCAACCGGCGTCATTCGCGCCTCACGCGACGCTTCGGTCGAATACGCCAACACCCGCGAAGTTCAGGGCAAAACGATCGCCAATTACCAGCTCGTCAAACAGAAGATTGCCGACATGGAGGCCGATTACGAGATGTGCCATCTGCTCTGGCTCAAGGCCGGCTGGCTCAAGAACCTCGGAAGATCATCGACCAAAGCGGCCTCGCTGGCCAAATGGCAGGCGACAATCCGAAGCGAAAAGGCGGCCTCGATGGCCATCGAAGTTCACGGCGCCAACGGTTACACCAACGATTATCCGGTCGAACGCTACCTGCGCAACTGCAAAGCGGCCGTCATTTACGAAGGAACCCGCGACATCCACACATTGATGCAGGCCGACTGGGCTCTGGGCTTGAAAAAAGAACCGAGCGCCAGAGTTTCGCTTCCGGCCTACAAACCGACCGAGTCGAAGGATGCGAGCGCGTAGGAATTTTGGATTTTAGATTGCCGATTTTGGATTAGATTTTTTATTTCAATCCAAAATCCAAAATCTAAAATCCAAAATCATTTAAGGTTTAGATCCGGGCTTTGATTGGTCAGTTTCCACTCGCCGTTTTCGCGGACGAAAACCATCGGGGTCCAGTTCGGAAGGCCTTCGCTTTTTACCTCGGCGGTCGCCTTTTCTCCTTCGATCTTTTCGTTGCGGGCGACGCATTGGGCGGGATTTTTGATCGACGAGTCGAGTTCGGCCAGAAAAACCGCCAGAGATTTATTTTCTTCCTTGGCGTCCTTTTCCAGTGTTTTGAGCGTTTCCGAAGAATGAACCTTTTTCAGTCCGGCGTCGTCTTTTTTGACCAGAGCCTCGCAATAGGCTCTCCAGACCGGCGTCAGGGTCGGGGCGTCATTGGTGGTCGGGGCTTCGGGTTTTTTCTCGGTTTTGAGCGGATTATCATTGGCGTTCGGGGCCGGTGAAGCGGTTTTCGGTCCGTTGTTTTCCTTGCTGGTCGGCGGCGGAGCGTCCCCGCTTCCGCAGGCCGTAAAAAGGGTTGAAATAATAAAAAGGGTTGAAATAATAATGGCTTTGATATGCATCTTTACTCTCCAAAAATTTGCGTTTGATGGTAACTATACCTTTTGAAAAAGGAAAGTATAAATCAAAAAAACTTATGGACAAAACTTATCAGACCGATTTGCGCCGGACGTTTTTGTTTCAGGGATTGCCCGAACCCCTGACCCCGGCCAGCGCCCATCTGCAGATTTTTGACAATTACATCGAGAACACGAGGCTCCGGCTCCGTTCGATCCGCGTGCCGGAGGAAAATAAATGGACCCGGGTTCTGCAACAGAGATTCCCGGCATTAAATAACGATCTGTCGCACTGGAAAATGGCGGAGATCCATCTTGACGAAACCGAACATCTGACGTTGGAGAAATTCGAGGGCCGGGAGATCCGCAAAAACCGTTATTTTTTCGAATGGTCGGGAAGGCAATTGGAACTCGATGTTTTCTTGGGAAGACTCTGGGGGTTGAACCTGATGACGGTTCATTTTGAGACCGGAAAGGAACTGATCGATTTTCTGCCCCCGGATTTTGTTATTTGCGAGGTGACGGACGATAAATTTTTCACCGGCGAGATCCTGGTCGAAAAGACTTTTGACGAGGTGAGGAGGGAATTTCAAAAGATCAGTCAAGGTTAAAAAAAGCCCGGTTTGATCCGGGCTTTTTTCTTTGGAAAGGTTTTTCAATTATTTGACGCGCTTTGTTATCGGAACGTGTTGATCAAGCGATTCGTTGATCTCCAGATAGATCTGGGTTTCGCGCGGGATGAGGTTCGTCCAGTTGGCTCCGCCCCGGCGAATATATCCGGGAAGGCGGGCCGGATTCGAATTGTAACCCGCCGACATCAGTTGCTGGGGCGTTGCGATCCCATCCCGAAGGGCTTCGAAGATCGTGCTATTTCCGATCAGATCGTTCCAGGTCATCTGCATGTACAAAAGCATCGCCTGAGAAGCGTTGACGTGGTTGCGCATTCCTTCGACGAAATCCGGCATCAGTCCGACCTGCGGGTAACGCGAGCGGATCATCCGGTAGGTGGATGGAATCATCTGCACCATTCCGCCGGCTCCGGCGCTGGAAACCGAGTATTTGTAGGTCTCGCCCTCGTTGAGCGCAAACAGGGCGAAAATGTCGTTGTAGATCGTCGGATGGTATTCATTGCGAAAACGCCAGTGATCGACGTGTTCGACGACCGCCAGCCGCTCGGCCATGTCGGTCACCTGCGGCGTGATAAAAATTCCTTTCTTGCGCAGATTATCCCGGGCGATGTCGATCGTGTTGCGAACATAAAGTTTGCCGGCGTTGACGACTTCCGGGGTAACCAGACCGGGATGAGAAGAGATGTAAAAGGCGATATTCTGCAAAACCCCGCCTTTTTCGCGCGGGTACTGAACCAACAGCGGAAGATAGGGAACGTTTTTCGGCCCGAGGATCGTCACCGGCGTATTAACGCCGTTTCCGCGAATGGTGTGAACCGTGATCATCTTCCCTTTGGAAGAAATCGTCGAAGTGTCGGCTCCGCGTTTGAGGAAGCTTTCCTTGGTCATTACGACGTAATCGAGTTCCTTAGTTTCCCAGTCGTAAAACGCCAGCCGGATGACATCCGTCAGCAAAAAAGAATCGGTAATGGCGGTCGGGATCGGGCGACCCTGCATTTCTCTTTTGGCCTCCGCGATTTTTCTTTTGATCTGCCCGTAGCTTAGCCGATAGGATCGGTTCGATCTGGGAGCGGGACTTTCCGCCTCGTCCCTTTCTTCCGGTTCTTCCACCCGATAGGGCGTCGGTTTGGGCGTCGGGGTCGATTTCGGCAAGTTGTCGGTGATGACCAAAACCTTGCGGGGCGTCGGAGTCGGTTCGGGAGCGATGGTTTCGCCGACCACTCTCGGGCGGGCCGGCGCCTCGGAATTTCCGGGCTCCTGAGCCAAAATGGACATCGAACAAAAGACAGCAAAGATTAATCCGGTCAAAATTTTTTGGTTCATAGTAGCGTCAGAAAAATGGTTCAGAGTTAATTGCGGGAGTCTTTATTAGTTTAGCGGAACTCTTAATGAACGTACAGTTTCTGAAAAACCGTACATATAAAGATTCGCTTATTTACCAAAAGGTTGTCAAATCGAAAAGAGAAAAATTATGGCACCTACAAAAATTGCTTATGGTAAGGGTGGATTTGTTTAGTTTTCCGGTTTACTGTATAAATAAAATTTCTGTTAAACCCCCGGTATGAAATTTAACAAATTTATTGAAAAATCCAGGACAATATGAAAAGACTTTTCGGAACGGACGGAATCCGCGGGAAGGCCGGTGTTTTCCCGCTCGATCAGGCGACGATCGCCGTCATCGGCCGGTCTTTGGCCGAACATTTGAGGGAAAAAACGGGCGAAAACCCAAGGTTTGTCATCGGACGCGACACCCGCGAATCCGGAAATTGGATCGAGGAGGCGTTTTGTTCCGGAGCCAATTCGGTCGGGGGCAGTTGTCAGACCGCCGGGGTGATCACGACTCCGGGGGTCGCTTTTTTAACCAGAACCGCCGGATTTGACGCCGGGATCGTGATCAGCGCTTCGCACAACCCTTTTGAGGACAACGGGATAAAGATCTTCTCTCCAAGCGGTCGGAAGCTGAACGAAGAAACCGAAAGGTTGATCGAAAAGGACATTTTTGAGGGGGCCGGAGAAGGGGAAATCCCTTCGGCTGAAAAGCCGGATTCGGCGTCCGTTTCCGATTTTCAAAAGTCATATCTTGATTATCTGTCGGGGGAGTTCAAGGGACTTTCATTGAAAAATTTCAAAATGGTGATGGATTGCGCCAACGGGGCATCCTCGGAACTCGCCCCGCGTTTGTTCCGCCGGTTCGACGCTGAAACGGTGGTCATCAACAACCGGCCCGACGGCCGCAACATAAACCACAACTGCGGATCGCTTCATCTGGAAAGCCTCCAGCAAAAAGTGCTTGAGGAAAAGGCCGATTTCGGGGTCGCTTTTGACGGCGATGCCGACCGCTCATTGTTTGTCGACGAGAGAGGGCGGATCGTCGACGGCGATGCGGTTCTCTGGGTAATGGCCCGCCATCTGAAGGCTCTTGGCCAGCTCAAAAATAATACGATCATCGCCACCGTGATGAGCAATCTTGGCTTGGAAGTGGCCCTAAAATCCGCAGACGTTACGCTTTTACGAACTCAGGTGGGCGACAAATACGTTTTGGAAGAACTGCTCAGGACCAATTCCTCGGTCGGCGGAGAACAATCGGGGCACATCATTTTCCCGGATAAAAGCCTGGTCGGGGACGGAATGTTTACGGCCTTGTATCTGTTGGAGGCGCTTCGGTCGGCCGAAAAAAAACTTTCCGAGATGACGGCGGGCTTTATGCAGTTTCCGCAGATCCTGGTCAATATCAAGGTCAGGGAGAAGATCCCGTTCGGCGAAGTGCCGAAAATAGACGAATCGGCCCGGCGGATCGAGGCCGAACTCGGCGATCGGGGCCGACTTTTGCTCCGCTATTCGGGAACGGAGAATCTGGCCCGGGTGATGATCGAAGGCGAAAATCAGAGGGAAATAGAAGATCAGGCGGGACGTCTGGCCGGGGTTATCGAGGAGAGTCTGGGTTGACCTATGTTTGTTGTGCTTTATCGCTGGCGGGTGAAAAAAGGTCTGGAGGAGGAGTTTTCGGCCGCCTGGGATGAGATCACGGCTTATCTCTTCGATAACTACGATTCGCTCGGTTCTCGTCTGCATCGCGGAAATGACGGGATCTTCTACGCATATGCTCAGTGGAGATCGGCCGAACAGAGAGAAAACGCCTTTGCCGAAAGGCCGGAGTTGGAGGCTTCGGAAAAAATGAAAAGGGCGATCGAAGAATCTTTTCCCGAGGTGATTCTGGAAATCATCGCCGATCGTTTGGTCCCGGTTTCCGGACCGAAAATTTGAATTATTTGTTTTGATCCCCGCTTGCAATTCCAAAGTCATAACAGGTATAGTAAATAAACCGAGACGGTAGGTGAATCCTCCGTCTCCAGTGGTTGCTGGGGTGAGGACAGTAACCGCGAATTGGCAGGTGCGGCACACTTCCACGTAGCTTCACCTGCCCCTCTTTTTTAAACCGAAAAAAACGCTTTCCGTTTGGGCGTTCCGCCCCGACTAAGTTAATCTCAAACCATGATAACGACCGAATTGCGTCTCAATCATCGGAAATACCATGGACAGATCGAAACCTTCCGGCTGGAAAAATATCTGGGCAAAAAACCGACCAGACCAATCGAAGAAATAGAGGAGACCTTCGGCGATCTGTTTTCCGCTTCGACCATTGAAAGCCTCATCCGATCGATCGAGGGCGGTGAAGCGGGACAAAGTCAAACCGAACGAAAGAGTCGGCAAAATCTTTTACAACTCGCCCGTTTGGGATTTATCAAACGGGGGACCGGTGAGATTTCGGCGGAGATCGAAAAATACCGGAATTCGGTCCGCGTCAGATTCGGGGAAGAGACGCTGACCTTCGAGGAGGTGCCCGCCCGAATCATGAGCGAAACCGATCCGGCGGTCCGGAGGGAGATTTTCGAACGTTCGGTCGGGGATCTGTACGGTTGCGCCGATCTTGTCTACGAAAGAATTTCGCAAACCAATCGTTTGGCGAAAAAACTGGGTTTTGCTGATTTGGCGGATTTGTTTTCGGAAATAACCGGATTGGATCTTCGGGCGCTGGCCAAAAAATGTGAGGATTTTTTGGCGGATTCGGCGGAGGATTATTTTCGTTTTCTTTCCGCCATAAAACCGGACTCTCCTTTGGGGGCGGAAGGTTCGGGCTTTTCCGAATATTATTACCTGAGCCACAAGATCGAGAGGAAAAAGATCTTTCCGGGGAACCGTTTGGCTTTTTTTTACGAGCATCTGTTGGAGAATTTCGGCTTCAGTTCGGGAAAGATACCACGAATAATATTTAAAAGAATGGAGGCCGAAAAAAGCACCCGGGTTTTCGCACCGCGGATTCCGGAAGAGGTTTTTCTGCTGGTTTCCCGCCGCGACGGGGCGGAGAATTATCTGGATTTTCTGGCCGGTTTCGGCCGGGCGCAAAAAAATGTCTGGACCTCGCCCCGAATGTGCCGAAAATATCCGGAATTCGTCAATGGACCCGACGGGGTTTTGGGGTTGGCTTACGGTCATTTTTTCCAGCTTCTTTTGATCGACCGGGATTTTTGGCAAAAAAGTTTTTTCCCCCGGCAGAATAAGCCGAATCCCGCGTATCTGCGGGAAAACATTTTCCGTTTGTTTTTTCACCTTCGCCGGGCCGCGCTCCGGTTTTTGGCCGAACTTGAGTTTTACTCGGCGGGGAACCGCGATGTCGAGGGTTTGGAAGAAAAATTTTCCCAAAAATGCACGGAAAATCTGGGGTTTGAATTTCTCAAAAAGCAAATGGCTTTTGAACTCACCACCGATTTTTCGGCGCAAAAAAAATTGCGGGCATTTCTGTTTGCGTGCGGATTGCGGGAATATCTTTTGGGCCGTCATGATTTTCACTGGTGGAAAAAGCGCGCGGCTTTTGAGGAATTGATCGACTTTTGGAATACGGGAGAAAGATACGGGGCGGAAGAAATGGCGAGTTTGATCGGGTTCGAATTGAGTTTTGACCTGGTGGCCGAAATCTTCGCCTTTCGGGGATGATTAGAGGATCGGGGAAGAGCGGGAAAAACTATGAAAAAAGTGTCCGTTAAATTGAATGAAAGACCGCATCAATATCGGGTGACGGTGGGACATGATTTGCTCAAGGACTGCGGGGGCTGGGCGGAAAAAAGCCTGGGTCGAAAAGGCGGCAAGGTGGCGGTGATTTCCAACCCCAAAGTTTTCGGTTTGTACGGGAAAAAAGTGGAAAAAAGCCTGCGGGATAATGGTTTCGATGTGTTCGTCTGGTTGATGGGGGACGGAGAGCAATTCAAAAATCTTGGCTCGCTGGAAACGGCCCTCAGTTTTTTTAGCCGGAACAAATTGACCCGGACCGATTCGGTTCTGGCGCTCGGCGGCGGGGTGGTCGGCGATCTGGCCGGGTTTGCGGCCTCGGTTTATTTGAGGGGAATCTCTTTTCTTCAGATTCCGACGACGCTTTTGGCCATGATCGATTCCTCGGTCGGCGGGAAAACGGCCGTCAACACCGAATTCGGAAAAAACCTGATTGGAACATTTTTTCAACCGGCCGGGGTTCTGGTTGATATAGGTGTTTTGGAAACGCTCGAACGGCGCGAACTTACGGCCGGCTTTTGCGAAGCGGTCAAACAAGGGGCCATTTCCGGACCGAGGCTTTTCGATCAGACGGGCGAGTTTTTGGAAAATTATTCTCCGGAGCGGTTTGAAAATTTTTTTTCGGATGAAAAATTTCTTTCGAAACTGGAAAAACTTTTGGCCGCTCAGATCGGTTTCAAGGCCGAAATAGTAATGCAGGACGAGCGGGAAGAGGCTTCAAGGATGGATGCTAAATCCAGAAAAATCCTTAATTTCGGGCACACTCTGGCGCATGCTTTGGAAAAAGTTACCGAATATAAATACTTCAAACACGGCGAAGCCGTCGGATACGGAATAAGGTTTGCGGGGGAGTTGTCAAAAATACTTGAAATTTTTGACCAAAATAGATTAAAATTGTTGAACGATGTTGTAAGTCGAGCGGGAGTCCTTCCCGAAACAGACGACATCAAAATCGAAAAGGTTTTTCAGGCATTTTCATTTGACAAAAAAATCGTCAACGAATCCCTCCAATGGATCCTACTCAAAGACATTGGAGAACCTTTTATCCGTAGGAACTCCGAGGTTCCGAAATCTGCTATTGAATTAGCACTAAAGAAGACATTACAAACGAAAACAGACTCTAACAATTAATAATTATTAGAGGAGCCTTTACTGTATGAAAGAAGTATTAAACAAACGAAAATCCGAACGTGGCGGAGCCGGAATAAAATTATTGCTGGCCATGGTTTTGATAATATTGCTTGCCAATGCCGGGTATCATTACGTCCCGGTGGCCTATCAGGGAGCCAGTTTCAAGCAGGAAATGGAAGCTGCCGTTGTGCAGGGAACTCTCGTGCCGATGCCCAAAACTTCCCCGATGGATGCCGTGCGTTACAAATTGATGCAGGCGGCGAAAACCAGTTCCATTCCCGACAATGCTTTTATCGAAGTGAAACAGGTCGGGAATATGATCCAGGGGCGGGTCTATTACACGAAAAACGTCGAAATTCTTCCTTTCGGCTTGTACAACTATAATTACACTTTTGATTATACCGCCGTACCAGCGGGATATATCGCCAAGAACTGAGGGGTAAAATTTTTAAGGGATTTGAAGAAAAGGCGGGTCTGACCCGCCTTTTTCTTATTGATCGTAAAGATACAGACCCAAACCGAATTTGCTGGCCGCCCGGCGCAGGGCCATCGACTCGGCGTTTGAACTCGGGTCGCCGTAGGCGTCCAGATCCTCCGCTTCCTGACCGGTCGCTTCCCGGTAAACGATTCCCTCGGCGCAGGGAACCGAAAGCCGGACGGTGAGGATCAACTTTCCTCCAACCGAATCGATCGATCGGATCTCGTAATTCCAGCCGGCCGCATAATGATCCAAATACTTGATGGCATCGTGCCAGGCGATGTATTTGATCTCTTTACCCCCTTGTTTGCGCTTCCGCAGGTGCCTTTTAGCCACCGGTTTGGACAAATCCCCGGTAATTTCTCTGATCGACCGCAATTGGGCGGGTCTGGTCAAATCCCCGGTCAGTTCATTTTCATCAATCAGTTCATCGTTGCTTTTCAATCCCGGCTCAGCCATCATTCTTTCCACCTAAATAAAATTTATTTGTTGCACAGATGAAACAGTAGCACCAGATTTTTAATAAATCAAACCGGATCGGAAATTTTTTCATTCGGGAAAAAAGAGAGGTTTATCGGTTATCCGGCTTCGGCGGTGATTGATGTTCATCGGTCGCCTCGAAAATTCAGATCTTGCTTTCCCTTTCGGTCAGAGATTTCTCGATCCTTTGATAATAACGGGAAACCGTTTCCAGATCGGCGTCGGCCTTGACGGTTTGTTCGGCCAGTTCAAAAAGGAGCCGGGCCTGAGTTTGCATCAATTCGTGGCGTTCCCGTCGTTCTTCTTCGAAAGGAAGTCCGACGTTGATCAGGCTTAGGATATTGACCCCGTTGAGCTGGCGGAGGATGACGGCGACGTTGGCTCCGGCGTTTTGTCGGATCTGATTGAAAGCCAGATCGAAAAAATCCTCGAACCGCTGTTCTTCGACGATCAAACGCAATTTTCCGCCGGCGAAATAATTGCAGGTGCAGGACGGACGTTTGGCCAGGCAAACCATTATCGCCGTCAGGTAATCGACGCAGGTGACGGCCGTCGTCGCATCGTTTATCGCCGGAGAAAGAGCCTTGAGGGCGATATCGACGATTTGACGAAGCCCGAAGGCAACGTCTCCGCCGACCGTTCGAAAACTGCTGACGTCATAGGTTTCCCGAAACCTCTCCGACAATTCCTCGTCGAGTTCGAAGTCCGGATCGGCTGGAAAGACCTGTAGGATGGGAAGCCCCTCGATGGTGAATTGTCCTATCCGCCTTTGCATTTTGAGGATCAGGTCGTTTTGGTCGGCCAAACGGATGAGGCTCGCCTTGTCGGCATTTTGAACGTAGCCGGTTTTACCGGCCTTGACCGAAAGACAGGGGGTTTTATTCAGAAAATCTTTGGTTTGGCCATCGATTTCGTTTTCAGGCGCGTCGGTCGGAAAGCTGTCTCTGATCTCGCGGACGGTTTCCTGAGCGATGAGCGAAATGATCTGGGTCGCCTGGATCGAGGTGGCGACGTGATGGATGAAATAGATCAGGCAGCCGATCCCTATCAAGGCCAGAATGACGCCGAAAAAGATTGCGGTAGAAGGGACGAAATCGGTTTCGCCGGTGTGACTTCCGTCGCGGATCGTTCGCAGAACGACGATACAGTAGGCGAAAATCCCGACCAGGGTTCCGAGAACCGACTGGTTGCCGGTGTCGCGCATGAAGTTGCGCAGAACGCGGGGGGAGAATTGGGTCGAAGCCAAAGTCAAGGCAACGATCGTGATGGAAAAAACCGTTCCGGCGACGGTGATCGCCGATCCGGCGATGACGGCCAGAATATCGCGCGCGCCGGATGGTTGGACCCCGAACAAATAGGGCAGATAGCGAAAAGGACTGCCGAAAAAATAATCAAAACCGGTCAGCAAAATTCCCGACAGGATTCCCGTTACCACAAACAACGCCGGCAAAAACCAGAGGGTGGAAATAAGGCGGATCCAGATGTTTTTGGTTTTGGTCATGGAATCGGCAAGTTAAACCGTGACGGCCTCCCGGTATTCGCCCCAAACCGAGCGGAGTCGATTGGAGATCTCGCCGACCGTGACGTGATTTTCGACGCATTCCAAAATCCGCGGAAGAAGATTTTCGTCGGTTTTGGCGGCTTCCTCCAGTTTCGAAAGCGTAAGATCGGCGGCTTTGGAGTCCCGTTTTTGCCGGACCGCCCGAACCCTTTCGACCTGATTCCGTTCGATCTGCTCATCGACGGTCAGGATCGGAATGGTCTCATCCTCCTCGATCTGAAAGCTGTTGACCCCGACAACGATCTCCTCTTGTTTTTCGACCGCTTTTTGATATTGATAGGCGGCTTCCTGGATCTCGCGCTGAACGTATCCCAATTCGATTGCCCGGAGCATTCCGCCCATTTCGTCGATCTTTTGAATGTAATCGCGGGCTTTTTCCTCCAGCCGGTTGGTCATCTCCTCAATGGCGTAGCTCCCGGCCAGCGGATCGACCGTGTCGGCGACCCCCGATTCGTGAGCGATTACCTGCTGGGTTCTGAGGGCGATCCGCGCCGCCTGCCGGGTCGGAAGCGAGAGAGCCTCGTCCATCGAATTGGTGTGAAGGCTCTGGGTTCCCCCGAGAACCGCGGCCAATGCCTGAACGGTCGTCCGGACGACATTGACCTCCGGCTGTTGGGCGATCAGGGTCGAACCGGCCGTCTGAGTGTGAAAACGGAGCATCAGGGATTTCGGGTTTTCGGCCCCGAAACGATCTCTCATCGTCCGCGCCCAAAGACGGCGGGCGGCCCGAAATTTGGCGATCTCTTCCAGCAGATTGTTGTGGGCGTTGAAAAAGAAGGAGAGGCGGGGGGCGAAATCGTCCACCTCAAGACCGGCTTCAACGGCCGCCTCGACGTAACAGATGGCGTCCGCCAGGGTAAAGGCGATCTCCTGGGCGGCGGTCGAACCGGCTTCGCGGATGTGATAACCGCTGATCGAAATGGTGTTCCAGTTTGGAACTTGTCGGGCGCAATAAGCGAAGGTGTCGGTGATCAGGCGAAGACTCGGTTTGGGCGGAAAAATGTAGGTTCCGCGGGCGATATATTCTTTGAGGATGTCGTTTTGGATGGTTCCCTTGACCTTGTCGGGGGAAACGTTCTGACGTTTGGCAACGGCCAGATAAAGACACAACAGGATCGAGGCGGTGGCGTTGATGGTCATCGAGGTCGAAACCCGTTCGAGCGGGATCCCGTCGAAAAGCTTGAGCATGTCTTCGAGCGAATCGATCGCCACCCCGACCTTGCCGACCTCACCGGCGGCCAGCGGGTCATCCGAATCGAGCCCGATCTGGGTCGGAAGGTCGAAAGCCACGCTCAAACCGGTCGTCCCCTGCGAAAGCAGATATTTGTACCGTTCGTTTGATTCTTCGGCCGTTGCAAAACCGGCATATTGGCGCATCGTCCAGAACCGGCCCCGATACATATTTTGGCGAACCCCCCGCGTGTAGGGAAATTCGCCGGCATGGCCGATGTCGGTTTGGGGGTCGAAATCCGTGTTTTCGGAATCGAATTCAACCGGCAATTCGATCCCCGAAGAAGTCTGAAATTTTTCTCGTCTTTCCATATTTGTTGGTTCCGGCTCGATTTTACTAAAAATTAACCTAAAAGTCCGTTTTTATTAAATTTGGAATCAAAAAACCGAAGCACCGGGACGAAAAAAAATCGGGTTTGTCGAAAGAAACTTGAAACTTTTTCGCGTGTCGCGTAGCATCACTAATAAGAAAAAAGATGAAACTCGACAGTGAAGCACAGCAAGCCGTTCGTCAACTCGGCGAGGCAATTAATAAGGCGATCGAAAATTCTGAGCGGGTGGCGGATGCCATCGAGCATCTTCGCCGGCTCGGTTATGAACCGAATCTGATGCTCAAACTGGAGATCGGACTTCAGGAACTTCAGGAGATCGATCCCGGACAGGAGGAATTTCCCGAGGAAATCGAACTCGATCTGACCGAAGAAGACCTCAGAACTTTACGCCGGATGAAAATCATTATTGAATAATCGTTAAATGGTTAATCGTTAATTGTTTTTTTAAGCGATTGGCAATTGACGGTTAACAGCCGACCTTGAACTACTTTAGCTACTTTTCCGAAATTGAAGAGACCTTTATTCGCCGAAGAGGGCGAAATCTGCTTTTAAGCCCGCTCGACTGGGCTTTGATCGAAACCTGGCAGGAACGCAAGATCCCTCTTCACATAGTCCTCCGGGGGATCGAAAAGATCTTCGATCAATACGATCAAAATCCGAAAAACCGCCGCACCATAAAATCTTTGATGTATTGCCGGGAAGAGATCGAGGCTCAATACGCCGAATGGCTCGAATCGCAGATCGGCCGCAACGGCGGGGAAACCGCTTCCGTCGAGGAGAGTAAAGTAGCCGAAGCCGTAGAAAAACAACCCAATCCTTTGTTTTCCGAAGACTCAATCAGGGAACATCTGGAACGGGTTTCGGCCGAACTGTCGGCGGCGGTCGAGGCGGCTGACGGCGATCTGCGGAAAGTGCTTGAAAAAGCGGAAAGGCGGTTGGCCCGGCTGGTTCGGGAAGAGCCGGACGCCGAAAAATTCGAGGAGATTCTGGAAAAACTGGACGGTTGGATCGATGGCGTCCTGCTCGGATCTTTTGTGACGGAAAAGCTGAAAAGGGAGGTCAAGGGACAGATCGCCGCCTTTAATATCCAGGGAGACGAAGAGGTTTACCGGCGAACCTGCGAATTGATGCTGGCCAAAAACCTGCGTCGGCGGCACCGGATTCCCCGGCTTAGTTTTTTCAGTCTATAGGCAATTATTGCGATTTTTTTACTTTGATGGGGCATTAGAGCGAATCAAGAATGAGTGTGAGGCGGAAACGCGGGCCTTAGGAAGCGTGTCAAAGTTTTTGCCCCAACACGCTTCCTAAGGCTCGGGTTTCTGCCCAAATATCAAAATTTAATCTGCTCCAAGACTTGAAAAGCCGATTCCTGTTTCAACCTTTTGAGCGGGCCGGAAACGGTTGATCGGGATTTGTTTTATTTGTGTTTTCCGGGAATGAAAATAAAGAGGGTTTTTAATGGTTTGAATTCGGCTTTTTTTTAAACATTTTTAGAAAAAATTGTGCCGGCAAAACATTCTCAAAAAAGTCGTCCGGATTAGATAACCCTTATTAATTTCTGAAAGAAAACAGGCTCCGTTCGGAGCGGGGTTTGTAAAAACAAAGGAGAAAACAAAAATGAACAAATTGAGGATAAAAAAAATCGACATTCTTTCGGTTGCCAAAATGTACGCCCTTATGGGAGCCGTTATCGGGTTGATTATCGGAGTGATTTACGGGCTTTTTACCATCCTTTTCGGAGCCATGATGTTGGGGATGGGACAGAAACAGGGCCTGGCCGCCGGCGGGGGCAGCATCGTCATCGGTCTGGTAATGATGGTGGTGATCCCGATCATCTATGCCATCGTGGGTTTTGTCGCCGGTTTGATCGGGGCATTGATCTACAACATCTTTGCCAAAATGGTCGGCGGGATCGAGATTGAGGTGGAAAACGTTCATTGAGCAAAGGTTACCTGGCGGGGCAGACAATTGATGTGTCGATCGAAAAGATCGTTCCCAACGGTTTCGGAATGGCTTTTGCCGAGAACCTGACGGTGTTTGTCCCGCTGGCGGTTCCGGGCGACCGGCTCCGGGTGAGGATCAATCAGATCAAGGGAAAAACCGCATTTGCCGAGATCGAACGGATCGTTGATCCGTCGAAACAAAGGGTCGATCCGCCATGCCAGTATTTCGGCAGATGCGGCGGATGCGATTTTCAGCAGATGCCTTACCCGGTCCAGCTCGAAGCCAAGATCGAAATCATCCGCGATTGTTTGAGGCGGATCGGCAAAATTGATTTTCCGGACGAGATCCGGATGATTCCCAGCCCAAAACCTTTCGGGTATCGGACCCGCGCGCAATGGCATCTTGAAACCCGGCGAAAAAAGACCGGTTACTACGGGCGAAATTCGAACCGGGTAATAGATGTCGAAACCTGTTCGATCCTTTCCCAAGAGTTGCAGGGAGCATTTGAGGAACTGCGAAAAAACATCGACTGGCAGGCTTATTGGAGCGAAACCGTCAGGATCGAGGCCTCGGCTGCGGGCGGAGAGGTTTCGCTTTTTTCCGATGAGATCATCGAACCGACCCGCGAAATCGAGTTTCAGCTTGACGGAAACCGTTATTTTTTCAACGCCAACACCTTCTTTCAGGGGAATTTTTTCTTGATCGGAGAATTGACCGAAACCGCTCTCGCCGGAGCCGAAGGTGAAAAGGCGCTTGATCTTTACTGCGGCGTCGGGCTTTTCACCCTGCCGCTGGCGAAAAAATTCGGAACGGTCATCGGCGTGGAGGCGTCCGACAGGGCGGTCGATTTCGCCGAAAAAAATGCCGCCGTGGCCGGACTTGAGAACATCGGTTTTTACCGCCGGGCGGTCTCGGATTTTCTGGTTCTAAACCCGGACGAACTAAAGGAAATCGATTTTGTCGTTCTTGATCCCCCGCGTTCGGGAACCGAAAAAGGAGTGATCGAAGGCCTTATCGGAGCCGCTCCACGGCGGATTTCTTATGTTTCCTGCGAGCCTTCGATCCTGGCCAGAGATCTGCGAATTCTTGAAGCCGGCGGTTATCGGATCGAATCGATCACGGCCATCGACCTGTTTCCGCAAACCCATCACATTGAAACCGTTGTCAGAATGGAAAAATCTTCCGGCTAAAGCCTCATCCGTCGCAACAATTCCTGAAAACCGGGTTCGGCTTTGAGCCGGTCCATCATCGGATCCACTTTGAGAAAGGGCAACGCTCGGGAATGATCCCCGGAACCTTTTTCGAGCCAGACCAGCGCCCGCTCCTTATCGCCCAAACCCGAATAGATCAAAGCCGTAAAATAGGGCGAAACATAATTTTTCTCAGACATTTTTCGCAACTGTTCAAGAATTTCCCGGGATTTTTCCTTTTGGCCCGAAAGGGCGTAGGAATGTCCCAGTGAAGCCAGCACCTCCGGGCTGTCCGGGGAGAGTTTGAGCGAGATCTGATATTCCTTAACGGCCCGTCCGAGATCGCCTTTCATTTCGGCGGACTGTCCGATCCAAAAATGAGCCGGGTAAAAATCGGGATCGGTTTCAAGGGATTTTTGTTCTTCGATGATGGCGCGGTCAAAATCCCGGCCGATGTAATACATCCAGCCCGTTACGGCGCTCAGAGCCTGTGATCGGGGATCGAGTTCCCGGGCTTTTTCGATTTCCGAGAGAGCCGCATCGGTTTTTCCCATCGCCATCAGATATTCTCCGTACCATTGATGGGCGGTCGGGTAATTGGGGTTCAGGTCAAGGGCGTGGCGAAAGGAAATTTCGGCTCCTTCCCAATCCCAATCGTAGAGAAATTTGGCGTAGGCCAGCGAAGTGTGAGCCTCGCTCAAAGAGTTGTCGAGTTCGAGGGCTTTGAGAGCGGATTCTTTGGCCTTGAGGATCGAATCCTGCGGGGCCAGAAAACCGTAATCGCCGAGAAGGTGATAGGAATCGGCCAACCCCGTATAAGGCAAAGCGTAATTGGGATCTTTTTCGATCGCCCGCCGGAAAAGATCGATGGCTTTCAGGAAGTCCTCCCGCGTTCTTTTGTTCCAGAAAAACCGCCCTTGTTGATAAAACTGATAGGCCTCGATGTTCTCGGTGTAACGTTTCTTTATCAATTTTTCCTCTTCTCCGGTGATCTTCAATTCCAGCGAACCGACGACCTTTTCGGAAATCCGGTCCTGGAGGCTGAAAATATTGGTGAAGTTATCGACAAAGGTGTCGGTCCAGAGAGTGGCCCCGTCAATGACCCGGATCAGCCGGACGTTGATCCTGATCCGGTCCTCGTCCCTCTGGATGCTCCCGTCAAGCAATGCGTCGACCTTTAATTCGCGGCCGATGGCCAGCGGGTCGGTTGTGTTTTCGGAATATCGCAAAACCGTATTCGTCGGGCGAACTATGATCTTTTTGAGTTGGCTCAATTTGAGAACCAGAGTGTCGGTCATTCCGAGTCCGAGCTGAGCGGCGTTTTCGTCCTCTTCGATCATTCTGAAAGGGAGCACCGCGATGGTTTTGATCTCATTGATCTGAGCCGGCGGGCGGGAAGTTTCGGCCGGACGGTAAAAGAGAAAACCGATCAGTCCGACGCCCAGCAAGGTGGCGGCCGACAGGAAAAGGATGAGGGGTTTTGGCCGGACAAGAGGACGCACAAAATTCAAAGGCGGCCTGATGTTTTCCCGGTTCGAATCGTCCCGCTCGGCGGATGTGGATAAGTCCGAAGAATCCCCCTCAGGCTTGTTCGGTTCGAAGTCCCCGATCACCCCGGAAACGAAACGATAACCCTGACCGGGAACCGTAACAATGAAACGGTGTTCCTTGCGTTTTTCCCCGAGGGCTTTTCGTAAGACCGAGATCGTCTGGGTCAGATTGCCTTCCTCGACAAAACTGTCGCTCCAGAGCTTTTCTATCAGTTCATCTTTTTTCAGCAGTTTTCCCTGGTTTTCGACCAGTATCAAAAGCAGGTCGAAGGCTTTCGGGGTAAGGGGAACCGTTTGACCGTTTTCCCCAAACAACAGTCGCCGCGTCGGGTCCAGCCGAAAGGATTCGAAACGGTAAATACCTTTTTTAAGCTCATTTTCCATGGCTTTCATAAATTTTGAGAAATTTTGAGCCGGTTTTTGAGGAATTTTTACCCCGTTCTGTTGTTCACTGAAACCCAGCCGTCAAACTGAAAAAAGCGAAATAATCTTAGCACATCGCTTTCGACCATTTGAAGAGATAAAAAATGCGGCGGGGGAAAAAGAAAGAAAAGGAGAACGGGTTTCCCGAATGCCACCGGATTTTTTTAAGCAATTTGAAGGAGAATTATGCAAAAAGCCATGAACGTGATCGTAGAATCCAAAATCCGCCTGGTTGTGTTTGCCGTCGCAATTTTGTTTTTGGGGGAGGTTTTTTTGCCCCGGAGCGTCTTTTGTGCGTCAACCGTAACGCTTTCGGCCACTCCCACCACCCAAACCGTAACCGTCGGTCAATCGGCGGTCTTTACGATCAAAATCAACCGCGACGGTTTTAGCGACAAGGTTACATTGAGCGTTTCATCGCTTCCGGCGGGAGTTACGGCAAGTTTCAATCCCAATCCGGTTGCCGGAAACAGTTCGCAATTGACCCTGAAAACCTCCCCCGGCACGCCGGTCGGTCTTTTCAGCCTGAAGATTTCGGGGGCGGCCCCGGGGATCACGATTTCACCTTTGATCGTAAAACTCGAAACAAAACCGGCGGCTTCCGTTTCAATCGCGGCCAATCCGCAAGCCCAGTCGATCGTCGCCGGTCAGGAAACGAGTTTTGAGATCGCCCTCGATCGATTCAATTACGAAGGGCCGGTCGTCTTTTCGGCGGAAAACCTGCCCGCCGGTTTGATCGCAAAGTTCGAGCCTCCGGAAACGACCGGAAACACGGCACAAATGCGTCTCTATTCGAACGGACTTCCTTTTTTGCCTGACGATTTAGGAGTAACTATTACGGCCGCGCCGCGCGATCCGGCGGTTCCCAAACATACGACTCTGGTCAAACTCCGGGTCAATTGCGATATCGCCTGGGCCGAACAGTTCGGTGTTCCCGACAATCAAACTTTTCGCCCGGATTTCGGAACCGATGTCGCTTTGGACGCGGCGGGAAATGTGTATATTGCCGGAAATACGCAGGTTCCGGACCAGGACGGGGTTTTCAGAAACAATTTTGATGCCTGGGTGGCAAAATTCTCACCAGGCGGAAACCGTTTATGGTTGACGACGCTCGATCTCGGATCATTGCAGAGTTTGGAGAACCGGGCGACGGTGGTGGCGGTCGATCCCGGCGGTCGGGTTTTCGTCGGCGGTTTTACGCGGACCGGCTCAAGCTTCGTTAATTTTGACATTTTTCTGGTGGAATTAAATTCATCGGGAAGTCAGGTCCACAGCAAAACTTTCGGAAATAATCTGGAGGACGGAAGCGCCCGGATGGATCTTCGTTTTGATTCGTCGAACCGACCGGTCCTGACCGCCGCTTTCGACATTCGCCGCAACGGAAGGACCGATTTTAAGATCGCCCGGGTGACTTTCGACGCCAATCTCAATATCGTTTCCGGTTTTCCAAATCCGCTTATCACGAACCTTTTGGGCGAACCGTTTGAGATCAAGAACGGAAACGACGGATCTATCTATGTGGTCGGTTTCGATCTGGATCTGAACACACTCGCTCCTTTCGGCTGGGTTAAAAAATTCACACCGGGCGGGGCCCTTGTCTGGTCGAGGAATCAGGAGCAGGACACACATGCCGAAGCGGTGGCCATCGACGGAGGAGGAAATGTTTTCGTCGGAAAGCGGTTCTTTCTCGATCAGATGGGGATAATCAAATTTGACCCGAACGGGGGAGTTCTCTGGGAGGTTCCCGCTACCCAAACCAGCGCCACCATCAGCGATATGACCGTCGATTCCAACGGGGATCTTTTTCTGACCGGAAAAGTTTTCGGAAATCTGGCCGCCGTAAATCCCGACCCTCTGGGCAGATCTGACGGATGGTTGGCGAAGCGTTCGGGGGCGGACGGTCACCTGATATTCGTTCGGCAATTTGCCGTCGCCGATAAGGATGAATTTAACGCCTTTCAAATCGGGAGCGACGGGAGCCTTTATGTGGCGGGTGATACGGTCGGTTTCAAAAACGTGAATTTCGGTTTCGAGGACGCTTTTTTGATGAAATATTCGCCCGATCCGTCAAATTCATTTCCGCTCTTCTTGCCCGCTATAACAGCGGTCAGCCCCGCGACGGTTCAGTCCGAAGGGACAATAATCATCACCGGCAACAACCTTTCCGGGGTGGAAAGTGTTTTCTTTAACGGGCGTTTTATAAGGTTCAGGGTCGTCTCCCCGACCGAAATAAGGGCCACTGCTCCTCGGGTGGATTTTTCGGAAACCGGAGTTCTCAGCGTTTCAACCGCTTGTGAGGTTTACCCCAGTGAGGTGGTTTTAACCGTAAATCCGTAAAGTGGTTCGGGCGGCCCCGAAAAAAGCCGATCAACCGGAGCCCGGAATCAAATGGTGGGCGAAAAATTCTTCGACCGCGATCTCCAGCGCTCCGCCCAGAGAGGCCCCCTGCGGTTCGCCGGATTCGACCGACCAGTTTTCCACATTGCGGGCCATGCTTTTGCCGATGGCTTCGCGAAGCGGGCCGCTCAGAAACTGCCAACCGTAGACCAGACGGCCGCTGAGGATGACATTTGGAACGCCGAATCCCATGATGATGTTGGCGATCCCGACGCCCAGATAATCGCCGACCTTTTCCAATGTCCGGCGGGCGCGGATCTCGCCGGCCAGAGCCCGGTTGACGATCTCGGCGAATCGGATCGAAGACAGCTCGCCGAGTTGTCGCCGGTCGCCGAGATAAAGCGAAGCGGCGGCCGGGGCCGAAGCGTAGCGTTCCCAGCAACCCTGATTTCCGCAAACACAGGGTTTTCCCCCGGCCATGATGGTCATATGGCCGAATTCACCGGCGATCCCCTTGCCGCGTCCGGTTCCCCGGTAAACTTCGCCGTCAAAGACCAGACCGACCCCGATCCCGGTTCCCGAACGAACGACGGTGTAATCGCGGAGAATTTTATCGCGGGCGAATTTCAGCCGAACCTCGTACATGGCCGACGCGGTGGCGTTGTTTTCGACCACGATCGAAACCCCGGCTTTTTTCAGATCGAGGCTTTTTTCCAGATAATCGGCGATTTCCAGATTCTCCCAACCGAGATGCGGCGCGTAGATCAGTTTTCGCCTTTCCTTGTCGGTCGGGCCGGGAACGCTGATCCCGATCACCCGCAACCGCCGCTGGTCGGTTTCGCCCCACAACTTTTTGATTTTGTCCCTGAGAAAATCCAGCGCCTTTCTCGGCTCCTCCGGCGTGACAAACTCCTTTCCGCCGGAAAAATCCCATTTGAGCGTGGTTTTTCCGATCTGGGAATGGCTGACGCCGAGATTGACCCCGATAAAAAAATCGTTCTGATCGTTGAATGACAGGCCGATCGGCGGGCGCCCGATAGATCTGCTTTCCCCCTCCTGCGAAAGGGGTTTCTCCTGAATGATGTCGGAATTAATGAGGGGCTTGAAGATTTCGGTGGCCGTGCTTCGATTGATGTTGATATGGCGGGCGAGTTCGATTCGGGAGATCGGTTGTGCCGCCCATAACATTCTCAAAAGAAGCCGTTTAGCCCGGGCGGGTTCGCTTGATTCTCGGTTTGGGGAGTTCGATTTGTTTTTTCCCATGGAAATCCTTCCCAAAATTCGGGGTAAATAAAATTTTTTTAAAATGTAAAGCTACCATTTTATTGAGAAAAGGTAAATAAAAAGTTAATAAATCGAAATTATTATATCTTCATATGGATAATAAAAACTTTCCCACAAATAATGAAAACTTTATCGGTTGACCCGCCGTTTAATGTTCATTAGAGATTTGAACAAATTAAGGCTTCTAAATTAAACTTGAAAACATGGCAAGAAAAAAATCCAGCTCTGACAGTAAATCGACCTCGGTCGCCAAAAGTTTATTCATCCGTTGCCGTTATTGCGGGCAGAAAAACACGGTTCGCGAGAATTATAAAAACAACGAGGCTAACTGCGGGCGGTGCAAACTGCCCCTTTCCAATGAATTTCACAAAAAATTCGCCGACCTCGGCAAACACGAATACGTTCATCCGGCGGACAGCAAGGCGCTCGCCGCCCTGCGGGCCATTCCCGGCATCGACACGGCGCTCAAGCAATTGTTAAAAGTTACCGGAGAATCGGCCATTCGAGTGACGTTTTTGGCCAGCGCGGTCAAGGTTACGCCGAAGCAATGCCCCGATCTTCACGCCAAACTGCAGGTCGCCTGTACGACTCTGGGCGTTGACATGCCCGATCTGTTCATCCAGCAGAACCCGATCGTCAACGCTTTTACCGGCGGGGTCGATAAACCGATCATCGTCCTTCATTCCGGCTTGCTCGAACGTTTGAACGAAGAGGAAAAACTGGCCGTAATAGCTCACGAGGTCGGCCATATTCACGCCGAGCATGTTCTTTACCTGACGGCCGGACAACTGATCCTGGCGCTCGCCCAGATACCGCTCGCTTCTCTGCCGGTTGCCGGAATAATCAAAGAGATCCTTTCGGCCACGATGCGGGGGGCGCTTTTGGCCTGGATGCGGCGGGCCGAACTTTCCTGCGACCGGGCCGCTTTGCTGGTTACGCAAGATCCGCACGTCGTCGGCAAAACGATGATGAAACTGGCCGGCGGCACTTTGGCCAACAAGATCGATTACGAACTGTTTTTGGAGCAGGCCCGCGAGTTTCAGAGAAATTACGATGAAAAATGGCTCGATAAATTCTGGGCTGACATAGTAAACGCCGGTCTTTCGCATCCTTTTCCGATCTGGCGCGTGTCGGAAATTCTCGAATGGGTCGAAAGCGGCCAATATGCCGAACTGATGAAAAAATAGATCCGCCCTTTTTTTGATGGAAAAGCGTTTCCAAAAAAAGCCCCCGTCTTCCGGTTGAAAACGGGGGCTTTTGCTTTTGAAGCGAAATTGGATCGGGGACTTCGCCCGCTTTTTTACCTCATAAAAAAATTGTGATGCTCGATCTTTTGTCGGATTCTTTGAAAGGCGAATTTCCGCCCGGTTTACTCGAAATCGAAATCCTCGAAATCCATCTCATCGAGGATCGCCTGGGCCTCATCGTTATCGAACTCGAACGCCTGTTGTTCGAGGACATTGCGGGCGATCTCGAAATAGATCGAATCTTCCAACAGGGGCATGATGGCCGAAACGTTCTTCATCGCCAGCGTTTCATAGGCGATGGCGGAGATATGCGGGATTTTTGTCTGCCGGATGACCTCGGCGACCTCGCCGGCGGAAAACCTTTCGGAAAGCGTGTCCCCCAAACGATCCAGCAGATTGTAATTGTTGCGGGCCAGGGCGCGTTCCGCCAGTTGGATGAAGACCTCGGCCGATTCGGTCTTCGATTGCAGAACCCGGGCACAGGTCTCGGCCATCTGTTTGATCTCATTTAACTTTTCCGGATCCTTTATTATTTCGGGTTCGGTGGATTGCTCATCGAGGGCCGAAAGCAGACGGCTAAGTTCCCAATCGGCGTGGGCGTCGTAGGAAAATTTTTGGGTTGAGGTGTTGGCGGGCTTTTCGCCGTTAGCCTGCATTGCGCCGACCAACATCTTTTTAGTCAGCGGTCTCAGGCCTTCCCAAACGCTTTTGACCCGACCGCCGAAATTTTTGATAGTCATTTCAATTAACTTAGCCGGAAAAAACGTTAAGTAAATAAATCACCGGCTGACATCGTTACTTATGATGTTCTGTTTTTCAAACGGGTTTCCATTTCGGATAATTTTTTTGAACGGAAATCCTCATCAGCATCATATGCAAAAGCCTCGAAAAGCGCAAAGGGAGTTTCGCTTAAATGGCGCAGCTCCCAGGCCTCGCGATTTCCGGGCGAGGGTCTGGAAAACCAAAGCCCGTCGAAATCCGCTTTTTCGGGGACCGTTTCGCCGAAAAGAGAATCGGTCGAATCGCCTAAATTTTCGCGGGTTTCGGGCAAAAGCAAAACACGGCGCAGATTCCAGCCGTGTTTTTGATATTGCCTTAAAATTTCTTCGATCAAGTTTGAATCGATCATTGTTTCGACTTGTTTGATTCAGCCGGTTTTTCCGGTTGGACCTGGGCCGTGTTAACCTCGGGTTTTTTCTGGGGCGGCGGCCCGGAGGTGAAATTGCCGTTGACGTTGGGGGCGTAGGGAACGTATTTATTGGCGTTCGACTGGTCGGCCTGAATCTGAGCCTGCGATTTCGGCGGTTGTTGGAAAGTGCCGGCGAAAATGTCGCCGACGGCCACCTTCCAGCCGTCATCCTCTTTGATAAAATAAGCCTGCTCCCATTTACCGTTTTCCTTGACAAAGGCCTCCACCGCCCCGTATTTGTCGTCCTTGATCCGTTCGTCGCGGATCTCGGGCATTTCGGGATTCATCGTCGAGCGGTAAAAGCCGTTTTCGAGCACCTTCTCGATCGGCTTTTTTTGCTGTCCGGAAACCCCTTCGGCGAATTTCAGAGAGGCTTTCGACATCATCTTTTTGATGGCCTCGGTATTTTTGCTTTTAACGGCGCTGTAGAGCATTATATAGGCCTCGGTCGGCGAAGAAGCGTTGCCGATCGAGTTCACGTCCATTACTCCGGCTTTCTGGCTCTGGCAGGCGATCAGGATCGAAACGATCAGCATTACGACCGTCAGAGAAGTTATTTTCAGATAGTTTTTATTTTTCATTTCAATAATTTCAAACCAATCGATTCTCGGGTTGATAAAATTATAAATAGTGTTCGGATAAAAGTAAATTTGGAAACTTCCGGAGCGATCCCGAAGAAAATGACGCGGGGCAGGGGAAAACAGGCGTTTTTATTAGGAAGTGGAATATATTACATTATAAGAGCCATGAAATTTTGTCCGAAATGTCGCTCCCGGTTTGCCGATGAAACCCTAAGTTTTTGTCTGCAGGACGGAACCGAACTGATCGAAGAATCCCCGGCAGAAACCGAGATGCCGACCGTCGCTTTCGGTTCGGAAGAGGAAATCTACTTCAGGGATGAGAAAACCGAGGAATTTCAGACCGGAGATAAGACCGAGCAGTTCCCCGGACCTCCGGCCACCGAAAGCTACACAACCAACCGGGACCTGGGTTCCATCTCCGATCAACCGGCCGAATCTTCCGATCCCGGTTACTGGGAGGCGAGCCGGGAAACCCGTGTCGCTTCGGTTTCGCCGAAACCCGCCAAAGGTAATTTCCCCAATGCTCTGGTGGCCGTTCTGGCGACGGCTCTGGTGATGCTTTTGCTTGTCGGCGGAGCCGGAATCGCCCTTTGGCTTTATTTTTCTTCGCCGGATCGCCCCTTGTCCGATAACGAAGGAAATAAGGAAAGGCCGGTCACGGTCCCGAATAAAAATTCCCCGACGGTTGAAACCCCGGCTCCAACCGTTCCCGCCACAAAATCCCCGGAAGAAAAGGAAACTCCGGTTTCGACACCCGACCAGAAGGAAACGCCCGTTCAGAGTCCGCCGTCGGAGTTTGATCCGGGAGAGGCAAAAAAAGAGGTCGCCGCCCGGGTGAACGGTTGGATCAGCCTGGCCGAACAACGCGACCTTAATTCCTATATGGGCTTTTACGCCGAAAAACTGGATTATTACAACAAAAAGGGAGCCAGCCGGTCTTTTGTCTCCAATGATAAATCGAGGGCTTTCAGGAAATTTACCCAAATCGAGATCACCCCCAGCAAATTAAACGTAACTGTTGATGCATCGGGAAACCGGGCGACGGCCGTTTTTGACAAGGAATGGTTTTTTGCCGGTTCGGATTCCACTTCTCGGGGAAAGGTCCAAAGTCAGCTCAAGTTTTCCAGAATAGGGGGGCAATGGAAGATCGTCAGCGAAAGGGATCTGAAGGTCTATTACGTTAAATAGGAGATCTGTTGATAAACTCTCGGGCAAATCCTTTTACAAAACTTTTGGAAAAAACCACCGTCGATTAAGTGATGAAGGCACTGCGTTTCGAAAATAATGAGTTGAATTTGGCGGAGATTCCCGTTCCCGAAAAGAGCGGCGAGGCTCTGGTCCGGGTGAGGGTTTCCGGCATTTGTAACACCGATCTGGAAATTGTCCGGGGGTACGCCGGTTTTGAGGGGACGATCGGTCACGAATTCGTCGGGGTGGTCGAAAGATCGGCCGATGCGCCCGGTCTGAAGGGCAAAAGGGTTGTCGGGGAGATCAACGCCGGGTGCGGTCATTGTGAATTATGTCTAGGCAACGATTCCCGACATTGTCCGAATCGAACCGTGTTAGGAATAGTCGGACGCAACGGCGCGCACGCCGAATTTTTGAATTTGCCGGCCCGGAATCTTTTGGAAGTTCCGGCCGAGATCCCGGATCGGAGGGCGGTTTTCATCGAACCTTTGGCGGCCGCTTACGGGATAACCGAGCAGGTGGAGATCAACCCGGAAACCCGTGTGGCGGTCATCGGCGACGGAAAACTCGGCAATCTTTGCGCTCAGAGTCTGGCCTTGAAAAGCGACCGGGTGAAACTGATCGGCAAGCATAAAGATAAACTAAAGCTGGTTGCGGGCCGTAATATCGAGGGAATATTGCTTGAAGAGGCCCAAAAGTTGAAGCGGAGTTTCGATGTTGTGGTTGAGGCCAGCGGAGCGGAATCCGGATTCGACCTGGCGCTCGATCTGCTTCGTCCGCGCGGCAAACTGGTTTTGAAATCGACATTCCACGGCGCCCCTTCCTGGGAAGCCTGGCGCGTCGTGGTCGATGAAATAACCATCGTCGGTTCCCGTTGCGGAAGATTTGCCCCGGCTCTTGAGATATTAAAAGCGGGATTGATCGATGTCGATCATCTGATCAGCGAAGAGTATCCGTTAAGCCGCGGTGTGGAGGCGATGACGGAGGCCGGACGAAAAGGCGTGATGAAGGTTTTGCTGAGGAATGACTGATCAAAGGTCCGGAGGGCATTACAAAAATTTACTTGTCACCCGGCGGCGATTGACTTTATACTTTTTTATTGCACCTCAGTTCGTGGGATTTTTGAGTTTTAAGGAGAATTTATGTTCGATACACAGAAAAAATCAAAAGAGTTTATGACAAACAGAATTCGGTTGGGGGTGACCGGTTTGCTTTTTGCTTGTCTGACCTTGATCGGCAGTTCGCAAACCGCTCTCGGTCAGATCACCGGAAATGAGTCCAACCCAAATGAAACATTAATTACTCCGGAAAAACTATCTGCCTCTTTTGCCGAGGTCTCAAAGAGGGTCGAACCGGCGGTGGTCAATATTGACACCAAGGGAAAGATCCCCGAAGTGAAAATGAAAGGTGAAACCGAAGGCGAGGATTCGGACGACATTCTGGATTTCTTTCGCCGTCAACTTCCGCGCCGACCCGCCTACGCCGTCGGAAGCGGTTTTATCGTCGATAAAAGCGGATACATTCTGACCAATTTTCATGTTATCAGCGATGCCGCCAGGATCACGGTCAGTTTGCCCTCGGGAGAAGAGTATGTGGCCAAGGTCGTCGGCACGGACAACGAAACCGATCTGGCGGTTTTGAAGATCGAGGCCGGCCATGATCTTCCCTTTATAAATCTCGGGAATTCGGATCAGGCCCGGGTCGGAGACTGGGTTTTGGCGATCGGTTCGCCGTTCGGTCTGGCAAAAACCGTAACGGCCGGGATCATTTCGCAAACCAACCGCGAAACGCCCGCCGCAAATCCGTTTCAAAGGTTTATTCAAACCGATGCCGCCATCAACCGGGGAAATTCCGGCGGTCCGCTGGTCAATATGAAAGGGGAAGTGATCGGAATTAACTCGCAGATCGCCACCTCCACCGGCGACTACAACGGGATCGGGTTTGCTCTGCCGATCAACGAGGCCAGGAACGTTTACCGGCAGATTTTGCAAAACGGAAAGGTGCGGCGCGGATATCTGGGCGTCCTGCTTGATTCGGTCAAGACCCAATTTGCACAGGTTTACGGTTTGCCCGAGGCCAAAGGCGCCATCATCACCGAAATCCACAACAAGAAAAGCGCCGCCGCGACGGCCGGTTTGCTGGTCAACGATGTGATCCTCGAATTTAACGGCGAACAGGTTGAAAGCGCCGAGGATCTGATCCAGAAAGTGGCCGGGACCTTTCCCGAAGAATCGGTTTCTTTGACTTATTTGCGCGAAAAGGGAACTCAACTCGAACGGCGAACCGTTTCGATAAAACTGGACGAACGGCCTTCGAGCGACAAATCCTCCGAAGAGGAGGAACCCCGCAAATTGCCCTTGAATCAGGTCGAAAAACCCCTTCCGCCCCTGGGGCTGACACTGACCGAATTGACTCCTGACATCGCCAGGGTTTACAAACTCGAAGGCGAAAAAGGTCTGATCGTCAAAAACATCAACCCGGCCAGTTACATCGCCGATGTCAAAAGTTCCACCGGCACGGATGCCCTCAACGAGGGCGATCTGATCCAGCGGATCAATCGTCAACCGGTTACCGATCTGAAGACCTTTAATGAAATTGCCGGCAAACTGAAAAAAGGCGACGCCGTGGTTCTGCACATCCTGAACTACAATCGTTTTACTCGCAGCACCCAGATGCGCGTGGTTCAGTTTACGGTTCAATAAAAAGGGGCCGAACCGGAATCGATCGAGTTTCAAAAGAAAAAGCGGCGGAAGGTTTTCGAAAACCTTCCGCCGCTTTTTCTTTGAAAACTTGGGTTAGGTAAAATTTTTCGATCGGTTGATGGATCAAAGTTTGTTGAATTTCAGGGCTCCGTCGGGTCTGCCGCTGAAATCCAAATTTACGGTGGCCAACGAATTTGACGCCTGCTCGCATGACATTTTTATTTCTCCCGGAGCGACGGCAACCTGACTCAAGGCGTTCATATCGTTACAGGTTACGGTGGCAACCGTCTTTTTTTCCTCCAACGGGCCGTGTGGCACTCTGGTGTCCTTGATATGCAATTCAAAGTATTCGATCGTTCTGTTTTCCAGGGCCCGATAGCAGTAAGGCGAAAAGGTGCAAATTGTTAAGATTCCCTCTCCATCCGCCGTAAGCACCAGACCCCGAAGAAGTTCGAGGTTGTGAATACCAAGCTTATACCAGGGTCTTTGGGCCGGTTTGAAGGCAAAAACCGGGATCACATTTTGCCCGCTGGTTTTACTTTTGGTTGACCAGATAACTCTCAATCTATACAAAAAATCACTTCCCACTTTTTTTTCTCCTTAAAATTTTAAATAACTTTTGCTTTTGAACCCCGGTTTCTTAAAATCGATAAACCGCTTCAAAAAAACGGTTTCGGGGCTCTTTTGTTTGTGCTATTATTCGTCTAATAAAAGCCATGAAAGTCAGCTTAGAATCTTTTGGTCCCAAAATTCCTGAAATTCCGGTGAGAGTTTCGTGAGAAATTTGTGAGAGTTTTCTATGTCGTTGCAAACAAAGCAGTATTATGAATTTGCAGGCTTCCGGTTGGATCTCTCGGAAAAGATTTTACTCTTGTCCGGGCAACCGGTTCCGCTGACGCCTAAGGTTTTCGCCACCCTGGAGATTCTGGTCGAGAATGCCGGACGGCTTCTGGAAAAAGATTTTCTGATCGAACAAATCTGGGAGGGACGTTTTGTCGAGGAAAGCAATCTCACATTTAATATCAAAATGCTCCGCAAGGCTTTGGGGGATGACGCCGGAAAACCCAGTTTTATCGAAACCGTTCCGCGAAGAGGTTATCGTTTTATCGCGGAGGTGAAAAAACTTGACGATTTCGGAGTGTCAACCTCAATTGAGGATGAAAAACACGGATTTACCCTGACATCTCAAAAACCTTATTTTCTGCTTGGGATCTTAATTATTTCGCTGTTAAGCATTTTCGGTCTGGCTTTTGTCTGGCTGGGGGAAAAACAATCGGGTGATTACAAAGGTTCGAAATTTCACCGTTTGACCAATACCGGTAAGGTCACGGCGGCGGCGGTTTCGCCCGATGGGAAAAACATCGTTTTTGCCCAAAAAGAGAGCGACGGGGAAAGCCTTTGGGCGGAACAAATCGAAACCGGTCTAAAAACCCAAATACTGGAGCCGGGAGAAATAGAATTCGTCGGCCTGACAGTTTCCCCCGATAATAATTTCGTTTATTACTCGGTTTTTTCGGACAATGCCGCCGTCCTGACCCTTTCGCGCATTTATTTGTACGGGGGAACGCCCGAACCGCTTCAGGCGGTGGCTTCGGATGTTTCGGTCGGTTTCTCGCCCGACGGGCGGAGATTCGCTTTTACCGAATCAAAAACCTCGGTAAAGGAAACTTACCTCAAAATCGCCAACTCCGACGGTTCCGATCAGAGGGTTTTGATAACCACCAAAGGCGGGAACCGGATGTTTCCCGTATATAAAGCCAGCCCGGTCGCCTGGTCGCCCGACGGCACGAGCATCGCCTGCGTTGTTCAGGAAGCGGACGAAAACGGTTATTTTTACAGAATTTTGCTGGTTGATCCCGATGGCGGAGGGGAAAAATACCTGCTCAATGATCGCTGGAATCTGATCCGGGATGTTGTCTGGGAAGACGCCGAAAATCTGGCCTTTATCGGAGATTCGCAGAATTCGCCGGCCAAACAGATCTGGGAGGTTTCCCTGAAGACCGGGAATGTTCACCGTTTGACCGAGGATCTGAACGATTATCAATGGTTGGGGAGCGCCGCCGGAAAACTTTTTACCGTTCAGAAAAGCTCTTTTTCGAGCATTCAGGTCGCCGATTACGTGAATGATGCCGAGACCCTTCAGCCGAAACAGGTTTTGGGGGAATCGGGCCGGATCGAAAATGTTGTCTGGTCCCGGGACGGTTGGATTTTTTACAATTCCTGGACGGGGGGAAAAAATGAGATCTGGGGAATTAATCCCGACGGAACATCGCCCCGGCAACTGACCCGGGATTCGAATCTGACGCTTTCATTCGACGCCTCGCCGATCGATGACAGGCTCGTCTTTTCGACCTCGCACGATGGAAAAATCTCGCTCTCGGAGGCGGATCGGAAAGGGGAAAATATTCTTCCCCTGACGGATCAGTCGTCCGATATCGCCCCCGTTTTCTCACCCGACGGAAAGTCCGTAGTTTTCCAGAGAGGCTCACCGACTCCGACTCTGTGGCGGTTCGAGTTCGGGGAAAACCAACCCCCGGAACAATTGACCGGATATTTCGCCAACAATCCGAGTTTTTCGCCCGATGGCAGGACGATCGCCTTTCATTTTATGGATTACGGCGGGCGGGACCCGCGCTGGAGACTGGGATTGATCGACGCCCAAACACGACGTTTTTTGAAAAAACTGGATTTTCCCGTTCCGATCACCGAGCGGAAGACCGTCTGGCATCCGAAGGAGGGCTTTCTGACGATGGCTTTCAGTCAGGGCGAGGAACAGGGGCTTTTGCTGTTGTGGCCGGAGGACGGACATTATCGGATAATAAACAAGATCGCGGGGGGAAAGATAACCTCTTTTGACTGGTCGCCCGACGGCAGCCGTTTGGCATTTTCCCAGAAATTTGAAACCGGCGACGTGGTCTCGCTTCAAAATCACTAAGGAATTGTTGATTCGCCGTTATTGGGCCGAAAATCCTAACAACGGCCGATACAGGATTCACCCTTGCTGTTAAATACAAAAGTTAATTCCTCTTCATCGCCAACCATCCGGCTGTCGGCGACGGCGACCCCGGAGAATACCAACACCTTCTGATAAACGAACGCTCCGGCGTCGGAGTAATCCTCGATCCTCAAGGTCATCTCGGTAAAGCCCCAACTCAAGCTCCGGTTCCTCCGGTTGAGATTGGCCATCATTCCGAACCGGGAGGAATACCGGTCCGGTTTTCGGTTTACGACCAGTTTCAACTGTTTTTGTCGATCGAAAACTCTTTCGATCAGCATATACGCGCCAATTTCCAGCGCTATGTTTCCCGTATTGGTTCCGAGCCAATCCTTGATCGTCAGAATTTTTTTTCTACTCATATCCGAAAAACTCCCGATTTGCCAAAAACTTTTCCCCAGACAGCCGGCCCTTTCAATACGCCCGTTTGATCCAACCCGGATTGTGTATTTTGAAGATCATTTCATTTTTTTGAACTCTGAAATAGGGATTATTTAACGCCATCGTTGGTATAGCCCTGAGTGTCGGTCAGGTGCTGATATATGTTCAGCGTTCTGAGATGATTGCGCAGCGATCTGAATTCCCAATGAGCGGTGTCGATCACAAAACCGCCGGAATTGACGGCTCTTTTGGCGTAACCCACGATGCTGTGATAAAAGCCCTGCCACAAAGCGTCTTGCGAAACGGGGTCAAGCGATTTGTTGACCGCCGGGTTGTAGCCGGGGACGCGCAACAGTAGATAGACGTGCTGAGTGATGTAGCAAATGACCTCTTCGGTGACGGCGGTGAAACTACATTGAAGAACGTCCATCAAGGCGTGAGTGCATTCGTGGAGCAAGAGCGCGCGGGCATGGGCCGATGGCGAACCTATCTGGGTTACGATCTTGTTTTCTTTCGAGAAATACAAGGCGATCGTTTGGGTGCCCTGTTCGACCGAAATTTTTCCGTTACGAATGCGGTCGGCAACCAGACCAAAGGTTGCCAGAGTAATAAAAACGCCGTTCACATACAGACAGAACCGTCCGAGCATCGGATCGGTCAATGTGTCAAGAACATCCTGTTTTGTTAAAGCTGCCATGTTTTTCTCCTTTTTTTGTAAAATTCATTTTGATCAAGCCTTTGCATTGAAACTCCTGCCCAGATTTTCCGACAATTGGCCGTTTTTCTCTTTTTGCCTAAATCGATCCGAATTTCCTCCGAAACTAAATGACTCCGGTCAGTTTTTATTGACCGAAATGTAAACCCGCGAGAAAGTTCGTCTGGCGTTTCCCTTATCACAACCCAGTTTGAAAGAGTCGAACATGATCTCCGGCTGAACATTGTCTTTTTTCATAAGGCCCGCCAAAAAGAGGATGACGCAGGCCGCCGCCATATCGTGGGTGGGATCGGTCATCAGGCTTTCGGAATAAGAATGACTGGGAAAGGCCCTCTGGATAACGGCCAGAAAACGGTTGAGAAGCTTTCCTTCCTCGAGTCTTTTTAAATCGACCGTCGAAAGCTGTTCGAGGATCTCAACCGCCAGATCGTTCAATTTTTCGGATCTGGTATTGATCACCTCGTCCCGGACGTCTCCGACCACACGGTTGAGGAAACCCGGGCGGTCAACTTTCATTGGAATCAGGAGCAACTGGGCGGGCGTGTAGTCTTTGCCGGTTCCGTCGAGTGATTGACGCCGGAGACTGATATTGATCGGGTAGCCGGGGGATCTGAGAAGCAGGCTGAGGGTTTTGGCCAGAAGCCTGTAACCCCTGATCCGTTTCGAATTGACCATGGCCAATTCGGCATCCGCCGGTTCCCAGGGAACTTCTATCTCCCCGATATTATCGGTCATCAGCGGGATCGGGGAGATCTTCGGCGGCCGTTTTATAGGTTGCATATGTTTTTCGCCGGAGCAGGGATCCTCGACCTCTATATACATATCGGTGGCCGGTGTGGCTGGAAGATTGAAACTGATCTTGAACCAACCGTCGCCGTCCGATGGCCCGCTGGCGCCTAAGATCGGGGCGGTTCGGCCCATTAACCAAACCGTAACCCGGCCGGTTTGCCGAAACGGCATTCTTCTTCCCCAGAAGCCGGGTTTGAAAAAGATCCTTCCTGTGATCGTTGTCGAGGGCATATTTTCCTCCAAAATTAATTCGGTTCGAAAAGAAACCGATCTGAAAATTCTGAAAACCGGGGCGCATTCAAAAAAAGCATCCGACGAAGTTCCGACCGCTCGGGCTTTGATTCAAATTGCAAAAATCCCGGAACAAAATCTAACGCTTTTTGGCGGCCGAAATCCTTAAAGAATTATGAGATTTTGGTGAGAAAATTATGAGAGGCTTTATCTTATTGCAAAACAGGGGTTTGTTGGTTTGGAGCGTCTTGCGAAAAAAGCCTCGTTTTATCCTTTGCCCGTCAATTTGCGGGAGAGGTTTGTCGGCTGAAAAACTTGAAAACAAATGCTTTTTTTAAAAAAAATCCCGGTCTTTGGTGAGCGTCCCCGCTTGAAACACTTCGCCGCTTCGGATTGAGCAAAGAGGTGATAAAGGATAGAATTAAAACATTTAGAAACCTAAAAGAAAATTGCGTAAAAAAACGAATTAAAATTTATTGAGTAAAATTATGGCAAAAGCAATCGAAGCGAAAAATAAGAAGAAAAACTCGAAAACGACAAAACAATCGATCAAGAGATACTACAACTACATCGGCGGCGAATGGGTCAAAAGCGCCTCGGGTGAATGGTTCGAAAACGTCAATCCGGCCGACAAGAGCGATGTCATCGGACGTTTTCCGGCCTCCAATGCCGAGGATGTCAACCGGGCCGTGGCGGCCGCCAAGGAAACTGCCGGGCGCTGGCGGCGAACCCCGGCGCCGCGCCGGGCCGAGATCCTGTTCCGTCTGGGGGAGATCCTGCGAAAGAACAAACAGCGTTATTCGGAGGAGATGACCCGCGAGATGGGAAAGGTCTTAAAGGAAACCGGCGGCGACGTGCAGGAGGCGATCGACTGCACTTATTACACGGCCGGCGAGGGGCGCCGTCTGCACGGTTTTACGACCAAGGCCGAAATGCCCAACAAATACGCCATGTGCGAGCGTCAGCCGGTCGGCATCTGCGGTCTGATCACGCCGTTCAATTTTCCGATGGCGATTCCTTCGTGGAAACTGATCCCGGCGCTGGTTTGCGGGAACACCGTCGTCCTCAAATCGGGCGAAGACGTTCCGCTTTCGGCTCTCAATCTGGTCAAGGCCTGCGAGGAAGCCGGAATCCCCAAAGGAGTGGTCAATCTGGTCAACGGCCACGGAGCCGAGGTCGGCGAACCGTTGGTCAAACACGAGGATGTTCGCCTCATCTCCTTTACCGGTTCGACCGACACGGGGCGGATCATCGCCGAACAATGCGCCCGCGACAACAAGATCGTTTCGCTTGAAATGGGCGGCAAAAACGCCATCATCGTGATGGACGACGCCGATATCGACAACGCCGTCGAGGGTTCCCTGTGGGGCGCTTTCGGCACCAGCGGGCAAAGATGCACGGCCTCGTCGCGTCTGGTGGTTCACAAAAAGGTTTACAAAAAGTTCGCCGAAAAACTGGTCGAAAAAGCCAAACAATTGCGGGTCGGGAACGGGCTCGACGAAAAGACCGAGGTCGGTCCGGTCATCAATCAGCAGGCGGTCGAGAAGATCATCAATTACATCGAGATCGGTCAGAAAGAGGACAAGGCCAAACTGGCCTGCGGCGGCAATCGTCTGAACAAAGGCGCCCACAAAAACGGTTATTTCATCGAACCGACCGTTTTTACGAACGTTTCCCGGAATATGCGGATCGCTCAGGAAGAGATCTTCGGGCCGGTCGTGTCGGTAATTCCTTTCTCGACCCTCGAAGAAGCCATCGACATCGTCAACGACGTCAAATACGGTCTTTCGTCGGCCATCTACACGCAAGACGTCAATCAGGCTTTTTACGCCATGCAGGAACTTTACACCGGCATCTGCTACATCAATTCGGCGACCATCGGCGCGGAGGTTCACCTCCCGTTCGGCGGCACCAAGGGAACCGGCAACGGCCACCGCGAAGCCGGCACGCAGGTCTTGGACATCTTCAGCGAATGGAAGGCGATCTACGTCGATTATTCGGGCAAACTGCAGAAGGCTCAGATCGATGAGGTTGAGATATAAGGGCGCATTAAAGCGGGACCTAAAAATTTTGCTTCGGCGTTTTTTCCAAAAGAGCGGGCGCTTCGCAAACCCTTCCCGACCTGAAATTATTGCCACATCTTCCTGTTTGAAGATCCTTTGATTTCGCAAAAACGCCGAAACAAAGGATGCAGGTCGGGAATGGTTTCAGCTTTGCGCCCGCTTTGTATGACTCACACCTGAATTTGATCTGGGTGGGAAACCAAGTACTGTGTAATCTAAGTTTATCAATAAATTATTTAGCCATGGAGATCACCGAGGTCACCGAGGAGTTTTTTGTCGATCAAACTATTTGTCTCTGAGTTCTCGATGCTCTCTGTGGCTAAAAACCAAAAAACTTGGATTACGGGGTGCCAAGGCGAAGGTTCATTAAAAAAAGGTGAAAAAATGAGGACATTAGGAACGGCTTTTTTGTTGGTTTTTTTCACGGTTGCGGTTTTCGGCCAAAACATCAAATCCCCCGACGGAAAACTTGAATTAAATTTCAGAATAAACGACGAAGGGACGCCGGTTTATCGGCTGGCCTATAAAGGTAAAACGGTGGTCAGAGAATCCCGACTCGGGATTGAGTTGAAGGATTCGGCGGATCTGATGCGCGGTTTCAGGATCGTAAATTCTGATGTGAGCGAGAAAAACGAGGTCTGGTCGCCGGTTTGGGGCGAAGTGCGCGCGATCCGAAACCAATACCGCGAATTTGCCGCAACGCTCGAACAAACGGTTGAAGGTAACTTAAAGCGGACGATCGTTCTGCGTTTTCGGCTGTTTGACGACGGCCTCGGTTATCGTTACGAATTTCCCGCTCAGAACGATCTCAAATATTTCACCGTCAAGGAGGAGGCGACCGAGATCAATCTGACCGGCGATCACAAAGCCTTTTGGATTCCGGGTGATTACGACACCAACGAATACGCTTATTCGACGACAAGGCTGAGCGGGATTACTTCCAAGACCAAAAGTGAAAATGCGGGCGAGATCGGAACGCGGGTGGCGTTCGCCGACAACGCCGTGCAGACCCCTTTGATGCTCAAATCGGACGATGGGCTTTACATCAACATTCACGAGGCGGCGCTGAAGAATTACCCGGCGATGTATCTGATCGTTGACAAGGGGACCTTCGGTTTGAAAACCCATCTGGCGCCGAATGCGGTCGGATCGAAGGCCTTTTTGCAGACCCCGGCCAAAACGCCCTGGAGAACCGTCATCGTCAGCGATAAGGCGGCTGACATTCTGGCTTCGAAGATGATCCTGAACCTCAATGAACCGACCGAAATCAAAGATACGAGCTGGATCAAACCGCAAAAGTTCGTCGGCGTCTGGTGGGAGATGCACGTCGGGAAATCGACCTGGAACTATTCCGATGCGGGCAACATCATCTTGACCGAGACCGACTGGGGCCGCCTTAAACCGAACGGCAAACACGGTGCGACGACCGAAAATACGAAACGCTACATAGATTTCGCCGCCAAAAACGGGATCGATTCCGTTTTGGTCGAGGGCTGGAACGTCGGTTGGGAGGATTGGTACGGCAACTGGAAGGAAGAGGTTTTTGATTTTCTGACGCCTTACCCGGATTTCGATGTCGCCGAATTAAAGAAATACGCCGCTTCAAGGGGCGTCAAACTGGTGATGCATCACGAGACTTCGGCCTCGGCCACCAACTACGAACGCCGGGTCGATGATGCTTTCCGGTTTATGAAGGAAAACGGTTACGACGCGGTAAAAACCGGTTATGTCGGGAGAATAATCCCGCGCGGGGAATTTCACGACGGACAATGGATGGTCAATCATTACAACCGCATTGCCGAAAAAGCGGCCGGTTATAAAATCATGGTCGATTCGCACGAATCGGTTCGACCGACCGGTCTTCATCGAACCTATCCGAACTGGATGGCGGCCGAGGCGGCCCGCGGCAACGAGTTCAACGCCTGGAGCGAGGGAAATCCGCCGGAACATGAAACGATCTTGCCTTTTACCCGTCTGATGGGCGGGCCGATGGATTACACGCCGGGGATCTTTCAGATCAAAATGTCGGCCTACGATCCGGTCAAGCGCGAACAGGTTCACACGACTCTGGCCAAACAACTGGCGCTTTACGTCACCCTCTACAGCCCTTTTCAGATGGCGGCCGATCTGCCGGAAAATTACGAAAAACACATGGACGCCTTTCAATTCATCCGCGATGTCGCCGTCGATTGGGACGACACCAAAATACTTGAAGCGGAACCCGGAGATTTTCTGACCATCGCCCGGAAGGCGAAAAACAAAAATCAATGGTTCATCGGCGCGATCACCGATGAGAACGCCCGGACGGCGGAAATACCGGTCAATTTTCTTTCAGCCGGGAAAACCTATCTGGCGACGATTTACAGGGACGGAACCGACGCCCATTGGGAGAAGAATCCGCAGTCTTATCTGATCGAGAACTTTCTGGTAACCGGTTCCGGCATCCTGAAAATTCGCCTGGCCGAAGGCGGAGGGGCGGCCGTCAGTTTGCGGGAGGCGACGGCTGAAGATCGGAGAAAGTACCGAAATTATTAAACCCCGGCTTTTAATTATTTGACAAAACAACGTAAAATCTTAAAACCATAGCTTTTTTTTATCAAAGTATAATTTTTGGAGATAATAATAATGAAAATCGGATTACCGAAAGAAATAAAAGATAATGAATACCGGGTCGGTTTGACGCCGGCCGGCGTACAGGCTCTGTCGGACGCGGGACACGAACTTTTCGTTCAAAAAAGTGCGGGCGAGGGATCGGGTTTTTCCGACGACCAATATGTGGCGGCGGGAGCGAAAATGCTTGACACGGCCGATGAGGTCTGGCAGACGGGCGAGATGATCGTCAAGGTCAAGGAACCGATCGCCCCCGAATATCCGAGGATGCGGGAAAATCAGCTTCTTTTCACCTACCTGCATCTGGCGCCGGAACTGGAACTGACCAAACAAATGCTGGAGCGCAAGGTGACCGGCGTCGCTTACGAAACCATCACCGACAAACAGGGAAGGCTTCCGCTTCTGACGCCGATGTCCGAGGTGGCCGGCCGGATGAGCGTTCAGGTCGGCGCGACTTACCTTGAGAAGATGAACGGCGGGCGGGGAATCCTTCTCGGCGGAGTTCCGGGAGTTCCGGCGGCAAACGTCGTCATCATCGGAGGCGGGATCGTCGGGACCGAGGCGGCCAAAATGGCGGTCGGCCTCGGCGCTCACGTAACGATTATTGACAAAAACCTCGATCGTTTGCGCGAACTGGACGACATCTTTTTATCCAAGGTTCAAACTCTGGCCTCTTCGCGGTACGCCATTGAGGAGGCCATCTCGCACGCCGATCTGGTGATCGGCGCCGTTCTGATCGTCGGTGCGGCCGCCCCGAAACTCGTCACCCGGGAAATGCTCAAGCTGATTCCGAACGGAGCGGTTCTGGTTGATGTGGCGGTCGATCAGGGAGGCTGTTTTGAAACGACCCACGCGACGACCCATTCCAATCCGACCTATTACGAGGAGGGCGTTCTGCATTACTGCGTCGCAAATATGCCGGGTGCCGTTCCCAGAACCTCGACCTTTGCCTTGACCAATGCCACCTTGCCCTACGCTCTGGCGTTGGCGAACAAGGGATTTGAAAAGGCAATCCGTGAGGATAGCGGTCTGGCCGAAGGGGTCAACACCTACGCTGGCAAACTGACCTATCAGGCGGTGGCCGAATCACAGGATCTGGAATACACCCCGCTCGATTCTCTGGTTGATGGGATCGCCGCCCGGGCCGGGAATTGATCCGTTCGGGTTTTCGAAAAGTGGCAAAAAAGAAAGGCTCCGAAACGTTCGGAGCCTTTCTTTTTTGCCCTCAAGCAACTTTATCTTGCCCCGGCCTATCAAAAGTTTATATAATCCCGAAAGCGTCAAGTTTGGAGAAAATCAATATGCATCGAAACCTTATCAAAATATTTGTTGTCCTCGGAATACTCGGCTTTTTAACTCTGGTTTACCAAAATACTTTGGTTTTTGAATCCCATGCAGAAAAAGACGAGATCTTGAGGGAAATCGCCGGTTATAAAACTTGGACCAAGATGACCAAGGAACCGATCAAGGTGGATGTCACCTTCGCCGGCATCACTTCCTGAAGCAACGTCAGTGTAGTCCCAAGTTTTGGGATGGGAAGAAACAACACGGGGTTTACGCAAATGAGTTCGCAGGCCGGGACCACGCACATAGTCATGCCCGACATTGAACCTCCTCCGCCCGAGCCCAAGAAAGAGAAAAAACCGAAGAACCCGCATGAGGAAACCGGGACTTCATACGGCGTGGTGTACGCCAATGATGTGGCCCGCTCCGAGATCGAAAAACCGAATCCCGTCTTTCCGGTCGGATCGATCATCGTCCGGGAAAAACATTTATCGGTCGAAAGCGAAACGCCGGAACTGGTGATCGCAATGGTCAAAAGGGAAAAGGGTTTCAGCAAAAAAACCGGGGATTGGGAATTTTTTGTGCTTGATTCGACCGCCGAAAATCTCACCCAAAGAGAAACTCGCGGAAAATGCGCCGAATGCCATTCTCAAACCAAAAAAACCGACTGGGTTTTCCGTGATTTTCTCAAGTCAAATACGATTCTTGAATAATCATTGTTAATTGGGGAGCGGGTCCGGGAAAACCATCAATTTTTGCCCTTTTGAAACAGGAGTTCCATCAGGGTTGCGATCAGCAGCTCCTTTAAATCTTTTCCTTTTATGAGATAGGCATCGGGGGAAATCGATTCTTCGGTTTCTTCAACCGATTGGTCGAAGCCGGTCAGTAAAATGATCGGAAGGCCGGACTTTTCCCGATTTTGGCGGAGGATGCGGATCAGATCAAAACCGGTCAGATTCGGCATCACCGCATCTGTAACGACGGCATCGATCTCGTTGTTTAAAGCTATTTCCAGAGCCTCGGCTCCGTCCCGGGCTGAAACGGTTTCAAAATCGGCCCTTTTTAGTGCTACTTCCAAAAAACGCCGCATCGCATCATCGTCTTCGGCAATCAAAACCCTTCCTCTCGGGGAAAGGTCAGGTAATTCCTCATTAATCATACTTTGGCGGATCCAAACGATAATAGGGGGGCTTTATTAAAGTTTTGAACGGGAAAAAAAATTGACCGGCTTAAAAAGCATTAGCTTAGAAAATTTGCCAACCTTTTGTCAATAAATATAAACTAATTGCGTTTTATTTTATTGAACAAAAGGTTTTTGTTTTCAAATTTATCGGGGTTTTTTTAATGTACGAATTTGCAGTTACACCAGCGGTTACCCAGATGCGTCGGCCGGGCGTCATAATTACCGAAGTCGCCCCCGATAGCCTTGCGGAAGAAATCGACCTTAGGCCCGGAGATCGGATCGTTCGGGTCAACGGTCGCCCGGTGCGCGATTATCTGGATTTTCGTTTTCAAACCTCGGGTGAGACCGAACTGATATTTCTGGTCAAAAAAAACGACGGCGAGACCTGGGAAATAGAACTTGACCGGGAAGAGGGCGAGGATTTCGGCCTTATGTTCGAGCAGATCGTTCCCCGTCAATGCGCCAACGAATGCCTGTTTTGTTTTTGTAAGGGAAATCCCGAGGACGCCCGGCCTTCTCTGTTTGTCAGGGACGAAGACATCCGGCTTTCCTTTCTTTACGGAAATTACACCACGCTCTCTTCGATCACCCCCGATGAGATGAACCGGATCATCGAACAAAGACTCTCGCCGCAATATGTTTCGGTTCACGCCACGGATCTAAAGACCCGCGCCTATCTGCTCGGGGTTGATGAAAAAAGGGCGGATATTTTTCCGAAACTGCGAAAACTGCTCGACAATCAGATCGAGATTCACGCTCAGGTGGTGCTTTGTCCGGAGATCAACGACGGAAAAAATCTGGAAAAAACCCTTCGCGATCTGGCCTCCTTTTTTCCCCGGGTGATTTCGACGGCGGTCGTTCCGGTGGCGCTCACTCGATACAACCAGGATGATCGTTTGACCAGAGTGACCGGTGAATTTTGTAAACGGACGATCGGGGAAGTTGAAAAACTACAGGACGAATTTCGAAAAAAACTGGGAACTTCATTTGCTTTTCTGGGCGATGAAATTTATCTAAAGGCCGGGCTTCCGGTTCCCGAACAATCACATTACGGGGATTATCCGCAGATTGAGGACGGGGTCGGCATGATCCGCACTTTTTTGAATTCGTTTGAGCAATTTTTTTCAGATTTGGAGGGGGAAATTTGCCGCGCCCGAAGTTCGAAAACACGGGAACAACAAGGGACAAAAAACGGTTCCAAAGCGAAAGCCCTGATTGATGTTCGAACCCATCCGCTGGCGTTAAGACCGAAAACCACCGATCCGATTGATGAAACGGCCCGGGACGTTCACCGGGGCTTGAACGGCACCATTATTACCGGAGAAATGTTTGCTCCTATCCTGACGGGGCAGATCGAAAAATTGAACGAACTGACGGGAACCCGGCTTCGCGTCCTGCCCGTTCCCAATACCTATTTCGGGGGAGATGTGGCCGTTGCCGGTTTGATCACCGGGCGGGACATTTTGGCCGTTAAGGATCAGATTCTGGGCGATTTTCTGATTGTGCCGGAGCACATTGTCAAAACGGATGAACCGATTCTGCTGGACGGAATGAAATTCGACGAATTGCAGGATAAAATCGCCCGACCGGTGTACCGCCTGGATCTGGACGGTTTGCAGAATTTCATTCTGGGGAAATGATCTTGCGGGGAAAAAACTTTAACTTAAAAGGCCCTGAATGCCCGCCGTTTGTAACCGATTTCAGTTGCCCGCAGATTCATTTTTTTTCTGCCTTTTTCGATCGCTTCGGCGACGGCGCGGCTTTTTGATCGATTGCAAATTCTTATGCCGCCGTTTTAACATCAGACTCAGATTTTGATGGGTCAATCCCAAGAGTTCCGCCGCTTTGGTTACTTTCCCTTCGGTTTCCCGCAAAGCTTTTTTGATGAATTTGGCCTCAAATTTCCTGACTTCTTCGGTCAATGAAAAATTTTCCCATTCGACTTTGGCGGAGGGTTGAAAACAAATCTTTTCGGCTTTTTTCAAACGCTCCTTAATTTTTCGTCTTTGGGTTTGGGAAAGGTTTTTTTGTGCCTCAAGAAACATTTTTTGCTGTTCATCCAGACTGTACATCTGGCGCAATTCTTCGAGTTCCGAAAGAAGGGCCAGACCGGCCGCTTCGACGTCATTGACGTAAAGAGCCTTTTCTCTTGCCTGATGAAAGCAATCCGCCGCTTTTTCAAAAAGTTGTTGGCGAGCCAGGATTCTTCCCAGCGTGGTCAGAGATTCGGCAAGAAGAGAATATTCATCCCCCTCACTCAACAATTCAACGGATTTTTGTGCAAAAAGCTCGGCTTCGATCAACTTTGATTGTTCCATAAATACCCGTGCCTTAGCGTCGTAGGTAGGGGCTAAACGACCTTTATTTTCAAATAAACCGAATAATTTTATGGCCCTGTCCAGGTGATAATGGGCTTGTTCAAGATTTTGGACGTATCGGAAATGAAACCCCAAATTGTTTTCCACCACCGCCTGATAAAGTTTATGGTTGGCAAGACCGTAAAAATGAGCGGCTTTTTGGTAGTATTCGATGGTTTTTTCCGAATTTTCCGGGTTTTCATCATCTTCGAACAGGAAATTAAACACCAACCCCAAATGAAAGTAGAGTTTACCGAGAAGTAGATTATCGCCATATTTTTCGATCAGCGGGCTCGCCTTTTTCAAAAGTTCTTTGGCCGTTTGATATCTGGTGGTTGAAATAGCAACGTTAACCAGTCTCAGCAAAATTTTCCCGCAAATTTCGGGTCTGTTTTTCGGTGTTTTGTCCAGGGCATCGTTCAGAAAAACCTCGGCTTCCTGGTACGCTCCCTCTCGCCAATAACAAATCCCCAGTTCACTTTGTGCTTCGGCAATTCCCGCGGTAAGATCGAGCGCTTCCAAAATCCGGATTCCCTCGGCAATGAGGTCTTTGGCGTTTTCCTGTGCTCCTTCGACCTGCCGGGAACTTCCCAGCCAACCGTTTAATGCTCCGATTCTGATTAAAATCTCAGCTTTGACTTCGTCGGAAAAACCGCTCAGGTCAGGTTTTTCCCCGATTCCCCCCCAAAGTTCGCCGAGGGCCAGTCTGGCCCCTTCGTAATCGCCCGAATCCTCAAGACTTCTGGCATGGGCACAAGCCTCCAAAGCCTCCATTTGAGAATGAATAGGTTGTTTATTGTTAATTTTCAATGAAAGCATGTTTCCTTCCCTATTGCAACTATTGTTGCTAAAATAAAATTCCTGTGAACATCAAGTTCAAAAATACCAATAAATCAAATCAGGAGAAAAAAATGATTCAATTAGTCAAAAAAATGGTTGCTACGTTAATGGTTCTTTCCTTTTTGTCTTTCAGCGCCCTGGCCGATGACGATGGCCACCAGCAATGTCCTGTTGCTAACGCCCCTTGTTTGGCCGAAGGGAACGGCCAGTTAGCTAGCAAAGACAGTGAACTTACGAAAGAACCGGACTACACAGTCATTATTATTAATATGTTGAATGACATGAAATTCCTGTTCTAAACAGACAAAATCAGGAAAAAATACTGAATCACCCTTGACGGGTGATCATGGATTAGTGTGCCCGAACTTAGTTTATACTTAAACTATTTAATTAGCAAAGCAATTTGCAATTGACACTTCGAGGTATTAATGCTAATCTTTGACGAACAGAAGATAAATCAGGTTCTAAAAAAACCAAACCCTACAAAAATCACCCCTCGTCGCGTCCAATGGATTCGCTTTAACGCGATGATAGAATTAAAGGTTAAATATATTTTCTCCCATGCTCCCACGTAAATTATTTAGCCTTTAATTTTATTTCAAAGAGTTTTTTCCATTCTTTTCCCGTAACAAACAGTCTGTCCGAACCGGAATCGTAAGCTATCCCGTTGAGAGTGTTTTCGCCCCCTGCGGAATCTTCCGGGGAAATGTTCGCCAGATCAATCCAACCCGTTACCTTACCGGTTTGGGGATTGATGCGGGCGATGTAATTTGGTTTTCCGATGTTGGGCAGAATCCCCTGGGTGGTCTGGGTTTCTTTTTCTTCGGAGTGCCAGATGTTGGCCCAGATCTCACCATTGATATATTCAAGTTCGTTGATCAAATACAGTGGGTTTCCGTTTTCCTGAAAAATTGCCAGAGTCCGCATGGTTTGAAATGTTTCGGGATCGATGAACTTGATCAAATGCGTGCCGTCGCTCATGATCAGATTCTTTCCGTCGTTCGTCAACCCCCAGCCCTCGCCCTGATACCTGAATTCCTTTAACGGGGAAAAATCGCTCTCGTTGTAAACAAAACAGACGTTTTCCCGCCAGGTCAGCTGATAAATTTTCCCCCCGAGAATTGTCATACCCTCGGCGAAAAACTTTTTGTCGAGATCGACTTTCTTGGTTACCTGACCGGTTTCCAATTCGACTTTGCGAAGGGTTGAGCGTCCGTATTCGCCCGTGCTTTCAAACAAAAATCCGTCCTTGAAAACAAGTCCCTGAGTAAAAGCCTTCGGATCATGTTGATAGGTATTGACGATTTCGTAAGTGTAATGGGGCACGGTATTTTCAGGTTTCGGAACATCGTTGCCGTTTGTCTTGACTTTATTGGGACCGGCGTTGGGAGTTGCGGGAGAGCCGTTGCATCCCAGACTGACAACTACCAGAAAAACTAGGATTATCAGAAAAAGAATAAAATAAAATCGCATAAATTTTGTGGATTTTTTACCCGACATCCGGGGAAAAAATTAAGTTTATTTAATACTGCCAAATAATGACTGTTTCCGGATTTTTTCAAAAAAGTGCCGAAAAAATTTAACGCGACAAAGCTCTTTCGATCGACTTTCTGAAACTCTCTTCCGAAAGTCGGCGAACTTTCACTCCATTGATGAAAATTGTCGGGGTTCCGGTAACTCCGTACCTTTTTCCGTCGGCTATATCTTTTCTGATTTCGTCGGCAAACTTTTCGTTACCCAAGTCTAATTCAAATTGTTCAATATTCAAACCCAATTGAGCGGCAAACTTTTTTAATGAGGCGTCGCCAAGATCATCCTGATTCTCATACAAAATTTCCGCATAATCGAAAAACTTTCCCTGAACGTTGGCGGCATTGGCCGCTAAGGCGGCCCGAAAAGCGTTTTCGTGAACGTTTTCCAAAGGAAAATCCCGGACCACAAACCGTATCTTATCGCCGAATTCGGCCATCACTTTTTTTAGGACCGGATGAACGGCCGAACAGGCCGGACATTGAAAATCCGAGAACATCACCACCGTTACCGGCGCGTTCGGATTGCCCCGGGACGGATCATCATCGGTCGAGATTTGCTGAACGAAAGGTTCCGGTTCCCGGTAGAGAACTTTTACGTGGTATTTGTTAAAAAGTCTTGAGGTAAGCGCCTTTTCCAGTTGACGCCTCTCCTGATCGGAAAAATCGGTCAATTTATCGGTGATTTCACGGGCGATAAATTCGGATGCCGTCAAATCCTGAGTTCTCGCCTCTTTGACCACCAGCGAGTTGAAAACAACCTCTTCCAACTGATCGCGGACTTGATCGTAAAAGTTTCCCTCGAAATCCGAGAGTTTAATACGGTTGCGGGCATCGAAATCGGCGACGGTGATTTTTTTTGCACCGACCGTTGCCAAAACATCGGTGTTTTTAAGACCCGGAGCATTTACGTCTTTTCCAACAATAACCTTAAACTTGGCTTTCAAACGGGTTAAAAGTTCGGTGTAGGCTTTTTGCTGGGGCTCGCGGCGAAGAAAAGCCACGATTTGATGGCGGACCTCTTCGAGAGTCTTGTCGCCGATCGAGTCCCGATTGGCCTGATAGATGTTTTTGATCTGTTCCTCGTTCGGGTCGGCCACCTTTTGAGCGACCTCGATTTCCAGAAGCTTCTCCGTCGACAGGTTTCTTTCTCCGGCTTCCGCCGCGATAAGGGTTTCGGATATCTGTTCGTCGAGAAGATTACGGCGGGTTTCGGCCAGCTGTTCGGGATAAGAATTAAATGCTTTTTCGATGTCGGCCGGGAAATCGGCTGGAGTAAACTTAAAGCCGTCGGCCGTGGCCAGCACCTGATTGCCGGTTTGGGAAAAAGAATAAAAACTGAAAAGAAGAAGGAAAAAGACCAGGGATAAAATTTGTTTCATAAGAAATTGAAAAAAAAGATGTTAATTACTCTGTAAATAAAAAAAAACTGAAGTTTTGTTAAATTAGTGATGAGTGATAAGTGATGGGTGATGGGATAAAACTTAATTGTCTGAATATCCGGAACTACTGCCGGATTTAATCTGTTTAACTTTTCACCCATCACTTATCACCCATCACCCATCACTAAACTCTAGTTTTTTTAATTTACACAGTATTAATCCTCAAACAAAAAAAGTCCGGGTGAAATTCGAACCGCCTCCGATTTCCGGGGACCGCCGAAAATATCGGGATGAAAAATTTTTGCCAGAATCTCGACCCCGTCAACAACCCGCGGGCCGGGCCGGGAAAAATAGGCGCTGGCATCCATCGCCCAGATCCGTTCGTTAATAAAAGCCGGCATTTCACTGAAGATTCGAGGAAATTTTGTCTTGGTAAGTTGCCGTAAAATATCGTCGATGTAGTATCCGCAGGGTATCAAAACCAAAACCTCGGGAGAGCAACTGACGATGGTCTGATAAGTTACAGTAGTGCTTTTTTTTCCCGTCTCTCCAAGTAACGCGTTGCCCCCCGCAATTTCAACCTGTTCGGGCGTCCAGTGCCCGGGGGCGAAGGGAGGTTCAAGCCATTCAAGCATAAAAACATCGGGCCTTTTGATCGAATCGCCAAGCTGTTTTTTAACTTTATTGAGCCGGTTTTGCAAATCATCGGTCAGGGCCTCGGCTCTTTCGGCTATCCCGCAAAGGTCTCCGACGGTTTTTATGTTTTGAAAAATATCCCCGATCGTGTTTGGCTCAAGGGAAATAACCCGGGCCTCGGCGACATACATCCGGGCCGCCTTTTGGACGGTTTGATAACTGACCGCACAAACCTCGCATAATTCCTGAGTAATGATCAGATCGGGATTGATTTGGCGAAGCAATTCCTGATCAAGTTCGTAAATCGAACCGTGGCCGTCGAGATTGGTTCGGACGGCGTGATCGATGTCCCGGCTGGTCATTTTTTCGTGAGAGATCAAACTCGAGGTCAATTGAGGTTTGTTGACAACCGAGGGGGGAAAGTCGCATTCGTGGGTGATTCCGGCGAGGTTTTCCTCAAACCCCAGTGCGCAAACGATTTCGGTCGCCGAGGGCAAAAGGGAAACGATTTTTGGAGAGCGGCCATTATTCATTTTAATAAAGTTTTTGAAACGACTAATTTCGGGAAGTAATCCTGAATATAAAGGATCCGGTCCGACTTTTTAACAGATGTGTTAAAAAAAACTGAAACTTTTAAGGTCGGGAAAGTTTTTTATTCCCTTATATTTTCCCCATTTTTTCTAGAAAATAATGCAACTTGCTAAAAACCGTTTATTTCTGTTAAAATTTTGTTCAATTATTGAGCCAGCTTTGGCCAATTTTCAAAAGCCCATAGTAAGAAAATAACAAATAAAAAAGAAGCCCCCAAAAACAAGTTTAGGAAAGATTTGCCTTCTCCCGCAGGTGAAAGTTTATTTTACGTGATTTTTACACCTGAAAAAAAAATATTTGGAGAGGAATGGTTTTGATGAAACGAAATCTACTTGGCGGAAAAAAACTGTTTTTTTTGTTTTTTTTATTGGTGATTATTGTAACGGCATTTTTTGCTCCCTTTGGCCTTTTTTCCGGAACACGGACAACTGCCGCCGGAACTATTTCCGGGCGGGTTTTTCAAGATTTTAATTCCAACGGCAATTACGATAACACGGGTGGAGTGACGGCCAATCCGACCGCCATCGACCGGGGGGTTGCCGGAGTGACCGTTACGGCGTTCGATTCCGCCGGGGTTCAGCGGGGTACGACCGTGACCGTTGCCAACGGAACTTACAGTCTGGCGGCGGCGGGAACCGGGCCTTACCGGGTGGAATTCACCAACCTTCCCGCCGGGTACAGTCCCTCGGCCCGGAGCAATGATTCGGTCGGTGCCGGAACCGCCTCCAACTCCGGTTCGACGGTTTTCTTCGTCAATGACGGGAACACGGCCAACGTCAATCTGGCCATCAATCGCCCCGAAGAATATTGTCAGAATAATCCCGACATGGTTGTTTGCAAATTTGCCGAAGGGGCTTCGAACGGGGTTTTCGGCGGTAATTCGGCGGTTTTGGAATTTCCTTTCTGGGCGGGAACCGTTTACTCCGATCCGACCGAAACCAATTATGACCCACCGGTCAATCATCTGGTTGACATCAAGGTCAGCCGGATCGGGACGACTTTCAGTTTGGCTTATGCCCCCTCCACCAAACGGGTTTATGCCGCCTCCTACTTCAAACGCCACGCCGGTTTCGGTCCGGGAGCCGATCTAATCCTCAATAATTCGGATGATCCGGGAAGCATCTACGTCATTGATCCATCAACCAGTTCGGTGGTCAACACTTTTACGGTTCCGGGCGCCACCACCAATTCGCACGATACAACCAATTACGGCGAGGACAATCTCGATGTCGGTTGGAACGCCGTCGGCCGGACCAGTCTGGGCGGAATGGACATGGCGGATGATGAGAGCCGTTTGTTCGTGATGAATCTTGAAAACCGGACGCTTTACGCCCTTAATCCGTTGACCGGCGTCGTTTTGGGCAGTCAGGCGGTTCCCACTTCGGGGCTTCCGACGCCGGGGGGAACGGCCGCCAATTGCCCGGCTTCGGATGTTCGCCCCTTTGCCGTTACTTATTATCGCCAGAACGTTTACGTCGGAATGATCTGTTCGGCCGAAAGCACTCAGAATACATCCAATCTTCGGGCCTACGTCTTTCAGGTCAACCCGACGACGCTGGCCTTCGGCGGATCCCCGATATTTCAGTTCGCCCTCAATTATCCCAGAGGATCGGCCGATCCCGGGTGGCCGGCCGCCTGGAATCCCTGGATCACCACCATTTCAGCCAATTTCGCCTACCCGCAACCGCTTTTTACTGATATCGCCTTTCAGGATGGAAACATGGTGATCGGCATCAGAGACAAAACCGGAGATTCGGCCGTTGATTTCGGACCGAACGGAAAACGAACCGGCGGAGATACTTTGCGGGCCTGCGGAACGGTCGGCTCTTGGGTTCTGGAGAGCAACGGGCGTTGCGGGGGAACGGGAAACGCCCCGCAGGGAACCGGTCAGGGCCCCGGAAACGGAGAGTTTTATTATCAGGACGATTTTTCCAACCCGGCCAACAGCGCAAATTTTCACGATGAGGTTTCCTGGGGAACTTTGGCCAACGTTCCGGGAACCAATTACGTTCTGACCACTTTGCTTGATCCGATTTCCCGAACCATCGTTTCGGGAGCCACCTTTGACGGCGGATTCCGCTGGCTCAATTCGACGACCGGAGCTTCGGACCGGGCGTACCGCATCTACAACGGCGACGGAAGTAATAACGTCCCCGATTTCGGCAAAGCCAACGGCCTCGGGGATCTGAAGGCGCTGTGCGATAAAGCGCCGATCGAGATCGGAAACCGGGTCTGGGTTGATGCCAACCGGAACGGAATTCAGGATCCCAACGAAACTCCGATCCAAAACGTTTCTTTGCAATTGTGGGCCGACACCGACAATAACGGTTCGGTTGATACTCAGGTCGGAACCGCCACCACCAACGCCAACGGGCATTACGTCTTTAACGCCGGAAATCTTATTTCATCGAGCGCCTGCGGAACGACTTTCAGAACCGTGGCATCCCGGGTCAACGCTTCCTCGGATGACGCCGAACAGGATCAGAGCGACGGCTCGGTCAGTTTGACCAGCGGCGACCTCGATCTTTTGAGCAACGAAGGCGCTCCCCCGAATTACAGCGCGGTCGGCGTCCGGTTTAACAATTTGAATATTCCGAACGGGGCGACGATCACCAACGCCTACATCGAATTTACCGCCAATGAGACGACCGTTTCGGGAGGCAATCCGACCATTTTGATCGACGGTCAGGCGGCCGATAATCCCGGAACTTTCACCTCCGCGACCAACAACATCAGCACCCGGCCCCGGACGACTCTGGCTCAAAGGGTTAGCTGGAATCCGCCGACCTGGGCCGACAATTCTCTGCAACAAACCGCGAACCTGTCGGGCATCGTGCAGGAAATCGTCAATCGCGGCGGGTGGGCCAGCGGAAATTCGATGGTCTTTATTTTCAGCGGCAGTGATTTCACGTCTTACCGCGAGGCCGAATCCTATGACGGAGACCCGCTTCAGGCTCCCCGGCTGGTGGTTCAGTACTCCTCCCCGTCCCAGTGCCTGATCCAAATGAACACCAATTACGAGATCCGGATTCCGTCGAGCAATTTCAGCGGCGGCGCGCTGACCGGTCTGACGCCGACCTCTCCCGATTCGGACGGAACGGCCAACGGAGACAGCCGCGATTCGGACGGGATCGTCTTATCCGGCAGTCAGGTCGTCAAACCGTTAACAACCGGCGGCGGCGGCGCCAATGACCACACCTACGATTTCGGTTTTAACAGCGCGGCATCGGGGTATTCGATCGGCAACCGGGTCTGGTACGACACCAACAACGACGGACGGATCAACGCGGCCGAAGTCGGGATCGGCGGAATTTCGGTTTCGCTTTTCGCCGACACGAATCTGGACGGCCAGCCCGACAACCCCGCCAGCCCGGTCGGAACCTTGATGACCGATTCGAACGGTTATTATCGGTTTGACAATCTGTCTTCGGGAAGTTTCGTCGTCCGAATCAATCCGGCCAACTTTGCCGGCGGAGCGACTCTTTCCGGTTATCAAAATACGACCGGAAGCAATAACGGAGATGTCGATTCGGATGCCACCAACGGCGGCGAAAACGGGATCGAACCGACCGGTGCGGCCAACTCTGTGCTGACCGCGGGCATTCTTTCCAACACGGTGACCCTCGGGCCCGGGGCGATTGAACCCGTAAGCGAAGCGGATCTCAGCCCGACCGGACAGGGAACTTTGGACAATCAGGCGGATATGACCGTCGATTTCGGATTCTACTGCCTGAGTTTGTCCGGAACGCTCTGGAACGACACCGGTGCCGGAGCGGATAACAATGACGGACAGCTCGATACTGGTGAAACGGTGATCCCAAACATTCGCGTCCGTCTTTTCGATTCAAGCGGAAACGATGTTCCGGTCGGACCCGACGGAATCCTTGGAACCTCCGATGACAATCTTCTGGGGGTCAATTCGGACGTCAACGGAAATTACAATTTCCGCTGTCTGCCGGTCGGGCAATACCGGGTCGTCGTCGGTGGAAACAGCGGCGTTTCGAGTACGCCGACCTCCAACAATCCCGATGATAATGTCGACAGCGACGACAACGGATTTCCCGGAACCGGCCAGTTCAACGGCCGGACCATCTCCAATCTGGTGACGCTGACGCCCGGAAGCACCGGAGCCCAAGGCAACAACACCGTCAATAATTCGGCCGGAACGACGGCCGACCCGACGGTCGATTTCGGGTTTATCGTCGCTCCGACCTTCGTCAAACTCGAATCGTTCGACGTTTTTGCCGATACCAGCGGCGTTACGATCAAATGGTCGACCGCCGAAGAGTTCAACAATCTGGGCTTTAACGTTTACCGCGAAAACGCCGGTCAGCGGGAGCTTCTGAACCCGTCGCCGATCGCCGGCAGCACCCTCCGTTCGACCGTTAATCTGGTGGCGACCGGTGAGGATTATCAGTGGTTTGATGATCGGCCGCAGGAACCGGGTACGGTTTATTACCTCGAAGATGTTGACATCAAGGGTAAGGGAACCATGCACGGTCCGGTCGCGCCGCTTCTCAGGTTTTCCGCCGGAAATCTGCGGTCCAATTCCGCCCTTTTGAAGGAATTGGCCAAGGTCATAAGGCCGTCGGCGGAAAGGGAATTTCTCTCCCGTTCCGGCACTCCGAACAACAGCGGAAGAAGGGTTTCTGCGGAAAATGAGACCCGTCAGTGGGAGATCGCCGCCAAACCCGGAGTCAAGATCTCGGTCGATCATGAAGGCTGGTACCGGGTCGGGGCCGCTCAACTTCAAGCCGCCGGATTCGACACCGTTTCCGACCGGACCGGCTGGCAGTTGTTTGCCGATGGTCTGGAGGTTCCGATCAGGGTCCTGACGGACGGTTCGATCGAATTTTTCGGCCGCGGACTCGATACGCCGACCGCCGACAAACAGGTTTATTATCTGATCAAGGGAAATGTTCAGGGATTGAGGATCGGCGCCGTCAGCGGCGTTCCGGTCGGGGATTCTCCTTCGGTTTCGGCTTTCCCGATAACCGTTCGAAGAAAGGATCGCGTCAGCTATCTTTCCTCGGTTTTGAACGGCGAGGCGGAAAACTGGTTCGGCCCCTTTGTTACGCCGAACGGTGCGACCGATCAGGATCTGACGGTTTACAATCCGGACGGAAACGGCGCGGCCGCATTGAGCGTCAGCCTTCAGGGATTGACCTCGGGCGGACATCAGGTCCGCATCAGATTCAATCAGACCGACCTCGGCGTCGTCGAACTGAACGAACAGGAGAACCGGGCTTTCGATTTTCAGATCCCGGCTTCGGCTCTGATCGCCGGTCAGAACCGGGTTGTGTTGCAATCGGTTGGATCGGGCAATGACATCTCTCTGGTCGATACGGTCAGCCTGACCTATCAGCGCCGGTACGTGGCGGTAAATGACCGAATTCATTTCACCGTTCCGGCCGGACAGGGAGTTCAGGTCCGCGGCTTTACCCAAGGGGAGATCGATCTTTTCGAGATCCGCAACGGTCAGGTCGAACGGCAGATCCTGAGCGCGGCCGAGAAGGTTGAAGGAACTCACGGCATCAGTTTGAGTCCGACGGGTTTCAGCCGCGAACTGATCGCCGTCGATAGGGCCAGCGCCGAAACGGTTGCCGGGGTCGAAAGGAACGTTCCGTCAAGTTGGAACAGACCTGAGAACCGGGCCGATTTCGTCATCATCGCCCCGCAACAATTCTCCGATCAGGCCGAACAACTGGCCCGGTTAAGGCGGGCTCAGGGACTCGACACCAAGGTCGTTCAGGTGGCCGATCTTTACGATGAGTTCAGCTACGGAACCCATTCGCCAAATGCGATCAGACGGTTTTTCGAGGTGGCCGCCGCCACCTGGCAATTGAAACCGAAATACGCGCTTTTGTTCGGCGATTCCAGTTACGATCCGCGCAATTACGCGGGACAGATCGACCGGGATCTGGTTCCGACCAAGTTGATCGACACGGAGTTCATGGAAACTTCGAGCGACACCTGGCTGGCGGATTTCAACGATGACGGAATCGAAGACATTTCGCTCGGGCGTCTTCCGGCGGTCAATCCGGCCGAGGCCTCCGTCTTGGTGGCCAAGACCATTCAATACTCCAACCAGCCGGCTCAACCCGTCGGATCGGATCTGCTGATCGCCGACCGCGGTTTTGAAAATTACAACGGCATTTTGCAGGGAGATCTGCCGGGTGATGTTCAGATCAGCCGGATCGAACGCTCCGCTCTGGGAGATGCCCAGATGCGTCAGGCGATCATCAACGGGCTGAACTCCGGTCCGACCGTTGCCACTTACACCGGACACGGTTCGACCGGTTTGTGGGCCAGCGCCGATGTCTTTACTCTCAACGACGTTTCGGCCTTGAACAACAACCGGTTGTCCTTCTACCTGATGATGACCTGTCTCAACGGACTGACCAACAATCCTTTCGGCGGCAGTCTGGCCGAGGCGGCGATTCTCAAAGAGGACGGCGGGGCGGCTCTGGTTTGGGCTTCGAGCGGAACCACCTATCCGGACAAACAATTCGAAATGACCCGGAACCTGACCGGCTTTATCTTCAATGGAAAAGGCGCGGTTTACCGGGCCGGGGATATTGTCCGGGCGACCAAACAGGCGACGGCTGATCAAGATGTCCGCCGGACCTGGCTTTTGATCGGCGATCCGACGGCGTTGGTCAAATAAGATCGAAGCGGTTCGATCTTCAACCCAAAAAGAGAAAGGCGAGGTTCATTTGGGCCTCGCCTTTCTCTTTTTGGGAATACGGCCAGGCTTTTTATTTATCGGCGTAAAATTGTTAAAATCGAAGCCGAAGGGAGTTTTTCGATTATGAATGAGATTGAGGATTTGCGTTTTTCCGGAACGGTCGATCATCTGGCCGTAAAATGCGATGATTTGGCGCGCGACGTCGAGGAATACAAACGCCTCGGTTTCAGCGTGGAGACGCTCTACGAAGATTGGGCGATGATGCGCGACGGGCGCGGTTTCGGGATTGCGCTTTTGCCGCCCGGATCAAAACATCCGCCCCATATCGGTTTGCGGGTCGAGACCATGGAGGATTTGGAAAAGGCCGCCGAAAAAGAGGGCAGACCGATCAAACCGCACAGGGACGGCACCTCTTCGTTTTACACCAAAGGCGTCAGCGGTCAGATCGTCGAACTGATCTATTACCCGCCGGATTTCAAGGGATGAACCGAGATTTGAAATAAAAAGAGAACGGCTCCGGTAATTTGGATATATGGGCAGAAACGCGATCGCCAGGAAGGGCGCTCGGAAAAACATTTTGGCGCGCCTTCTAACGGTCGCGTTCCTGCCTTTCACTCATTCTTGATTCGTTCCGGTTGCTGATTTTCAAAAAAAATGGCGGAAAAACTATCCCGGCAATTTTACAACCGGAGAAGAACACAGCAGATCGCCCGCGAATTGCTCGGAAAAGTCCTGGTCGTTCCCGATGAAAACGGCCGCCGGGTTTCGGGCAGGATCGTCGAAACCGAGGCTTATCTCGGAGCCGCGGATAAGGCGGCCCACGCCTATCAAAACCGGCGGACGAAGCGAACCGAAGTGCTTTTCGGCCCCGGCGGACATGCCTATGTCTTCTTTATTTACGGAATGTATTACCAATTGAATATCGTCGTCGGCGAAAGGGAAGCGCCCTTTTGCGTGCTGGTTCGGGGGATCGAACCGCTGGAGGGAATTGAAATCATGAGAGAGCGGCGCGGCGCGATGAAGGATAAAAATCTGACGTCCGGCCCCGGAAAACTCTGCATCGCCTTCGGGATCGACAAAACCTTTTACGGCGAAGACCTGTCGGGAGACCGGATCTGGATCGAAGAGGGGGAACAAAATGCGGTCGGTCGGATCGCTTCGGGAAAGAGGATCGGGATCGACTACGCCGGGGAATTCGCCGAAAAGCCCTGGCGGTATTGGATCAGGGGAAATCCTTTCGTCAGCAAATAAAAACTCCTCCAGATAAGTTTTTTTACCGGTCGCAGTGGACAGGAAGAAAGGGAAAAGCCGAATTCCCGCAGTAAAACCTCTCGGTGAACTCCGTGTTCTCCGTGGCCAAAACAATTTCCTTGGTGGTGTCTAAGTGTATTGACAAATTAGGTTGTATTGACATTTCGCCCCAGCCGTCGAAGACGGCGACATATTTGTAACCCACAGCGCAAGCTTTGGGAATTTAAGAAAACCGGTTCGGTTAAGCCCTCAAAAGAGGGCGGCATAAAATTATGTCGCCGATTTCATCGGCTCACAATATGGCGGACACGATTTTCCCATCGCTGGCGCAATGGGTTACAAATATGTCGCCGATTTCATCGGCTGGGTCTGAAATGTCAACCCGACATGGAAAAAAGGTTATGTCTGACGTGATTTGTCAATACCGTTAATCGTTAATGGTTAATTGTTAGGCAAGCCGAAAAAACAATGTGCCCCAAAATAATTGGCTAAACGATTGAAAATAAAACACTCCTTTTTATAATTAACCATTAACATCCTCCAGAAACTCCGCCGTTTGTTCGATCACTTCTTCCGGCGCATCGTGGTGCGGCAGATGGCCGCAGTTTTCGAGCAGAACCGGACGGGCTTTTTGGCCGATCCCTTCGGCGATCCTCGCCAGATGTCCGGTCGTCGCGTATTCGTCCCCGAGGCCTTGAAAAAGCAGCGCGGGGCACTCGATCTTTCCGAGCTCCGCCTCGACGTTCCATTGGCGGAAGTCATCCGAGAGCCAGACCCTCTGCCATTCGTCGAAAAGCCTTGCGGCATTTTTTGCGCCGTGATATTTCGCCAGTTTTTCGACCAGAACATCCTTTTGTTCCCCGGCGTGCCGGATGCCCGCAATGGTTTCTTCTTCGACCAGAACATGGGCCGCTTCGCAGATGATCGCCCGCGCCGGATGACGGGCGGCATACAGCAGGGCGATCGTGCCGCCGTCGCTGTGGCCGAAGAGAAAGGGCTTTTCGATCCCCAGTTTTTCCAAAAATGCCGGCAGTACCCGTTCGGCCTCCTGGCGCAGATATTTTCCGGTTCGCTCGCTCGTCGCCGGCGAGGATCGACCGTAACCCGGCCGGTCGTAAACGATCGCGTCGAGCCCCGTCTTTTCGGCCAGCAAAGCCGGAAAATCCCTCCATTGCTCAGTCGAACCCAAGGCATCGTGCAAAAAGATCAGGATGCCGGAATTTTCGTCGCCGTTGACTTTGATCGTTTTGTAAAAGATCGAATCGTTCCCGATCCGGATCAGATTTTCGGCTTCCATTTTTCAGATTTTCGGCACGATCAACATCAACCAAACAAAATACTTTTTTCCGGTCAACATATTAACATTGGCGTTTTACTTTCTGATCTTATGCCCGCTCAGGTTTCCGAGTCCGTCGTAGGCGGCGTATTTGTAAATGTCGGAAAGCGTCGGGTAGTTGAAAACGCAGGCGATGAAAGCGTCGATCGTGCCGCCGAAATGCATTGTCATCATTCCGGTATGGACGATCTCCGAGGCGTTGTCGCCGATGACGTGAACTCCGAGGAGTTTTTTGTCCTCTTTGGCGAAGACGAGTTTGAGCATTCCGCGCTCGTTGCCGATGATCTGCCCGCGCGGATTGTCGGCGTAGAAAGATTTTCCGACCTCGTAATCGATGGAGTTTTTCCTGGCCTCCTCTTCGGTCATTCCGACCATCGAGACTTCCGGGATGGTGTAAAGACCGAGCGGCAGAAGGGCCGCCACCCGGTCTTTGTAAAGAAAATCGAAGGCGTGGCACATGGCGACGCGGCCCTGTTCCATCGAGGTCGAAGCCAGCGACGGAAAACCTATCACGTCGCCGGCGGCGTAGATGTGCGGGATCTCGGTTTGATAATGTTCGTTGACCTCCAACTGGCCGCGGCTGTTGGCCGACAGGCCGATGTTCTCCAGTTTCAGCCCTTCGGTATTTCCCGAACGTCCGGCGGCAAAGAGATGCGTTTCGGTCCTCAGAACCTCGCCGCTTTTGAGGTGCGTCTCGCAGGTCCCGTTTTTCACCTCGACCTTTTCGATCGACTCGTTGAATATGATCCTGACTCCGAGTTTTTTCAGTTCCTCGACCAGAAGTCGCGAAATTTCCCGGTCGAGAAACGGCAGGATGACGTCTCTCGTGTCAACCAGCGTGATGTCGATCCCGAGGGCGGCGAACATACAGGCGTATTCGCAACCGATCACCCCGGCGCCGATGATGACCATCGATTTCGGGATGTTGATCATGTGGAGGATCTCGTCGCTGTCATAGACAGAGGGTTCTTCGAACGGGATCATCTTCGGACGATAAGGGTGCGACCCGACCGAGATGAGGACGAAATCGGCCGTGAATTTATCGTCCCCGCCCTCGATCCCGATCGTATGCCGATCGATGAAATAAGCGCTTCCGCGAACCTGCGCGACCTTATGTTTGGCCAGATTTTCGTTGATCATCTCGATCTCTTTTTTGATGATCAGATTTTTGCGGAACATCAGTTCCTGGACCGAGAATTTTTTTTCGCGGTATTCGACCCCGTACATCCGGTGCCGTTTTTTCCCCGAAAAGAACAGGGAAGTCTCGCGCAGGGTCTTGCTCGGAAGGGTTCCGGTGTTGACCATCGCCCCGCCGACGACCGGTTCTTTTTCAATGATAAGAGCCTTTTTGCCGATGTAGGCCGCCTGGGCCGCGGCTTTTTCACCGGCCGGACCCGAACCGATTATGATGACGTCGAAATGTTCCATTTTCTTTTGAACAAGAACTGACGTTTAGATTGTTCTTCAGTCCCGCCTTTAGGCGCCTATCGTTCGACGATCAAGAGATCGGCCGCCTGAAGGCGGGACTCAAAACTTCTTTGTTAATTTTTCGATCAAAATCCTCAGTTCATCGACCCGCCCCGATTCGACCGATTCGGCTCCGGGAACGTTCTCCAGTCCGCATTCGCGGGAAGCGATGACCGGCAAACCGGCGGCAACGGCTTGCAACAGCCGTCGCGGGCGATGTTCGACGAAGGCCGGCAGAACGATCAGATCGGCTCGTTCGAGCCAGTCGGCCGCGTTTTTTTCCACGTCGAAACCGCGCCAGAAATCTTCGTCTTCGATAAAGGGGCCGAGCGTTATCAGTTTAACATCAAGATCGCGAATCGCCTCTCTCAGTTCGTAACATCCTTTGCGACCGACGGTCGTTGCCGGAAAAACTATCGTCGGTTTTCCGTTTTTTCCCGCGCCGGTTTCTTTCCCGGCCGGGATCTTCCAATCCAGCAGTTCCGCTCTCCGGGGAAAAAGCGAGGCGATGGCGCTGTGCGGCGTGATGATCTTCGACGCGTTCTCCAGCGAGCGCCGTTCGGCTTCGAGCAGTTCTTGGTCGGCGCGAAAATCCGCCAGAGTCCGGCTTTCGGGATGGAGCGCAAAGGCCCGGTCGAGGCGGTTCTGGATCTCGCTCATCGGCAGGGCCGTCATCAGAACGTCGAATGATCGTCCGCCGAGCGCGCCGCTTTTCCAGAGAAAGGGCAAAAGATTCTGCTGAACGATCAGATGGAGCGCATCGTAGGGCAATTTCCGGGCGTAATCGGCGGCCAGTTTTTCGTACATCTCAAGCAGATTATTCTGACGGGCCGCGCCCTGAGCCGCCAGACGGCGCGAACGGTAGGAGCGGATCCCGGTCACCACAAAACTCTGTTTGACGTGGCTGAAACCTCCGGTGTCCCAGGCGTAGTTGGGCTTGCGGAAACGGCGGCCGTCAAGCGGAATGAACAGATCGTCTTTTGATTCGCGCTTGGTTTGAACGTAACGGTCGAATTCGGGCGAAAACTCGTCGAGCAAAAATGCCGTCCGTCCGAAATTGAGGTTCTTCTCCGGCTTTAAACTGCGAAAACAGCTTTCGACTCCGCAACTGGCGCAGGAATTGGGATTTTGGAATTCGGATTTGGGATTTCGGATTTCGGATTTCGGGGCGCTGTTTGGTTTGATGATCCGGAACAGCTTTTTTTCTTTCGCTTCGCTTTTGAATTTGACCGACAGATGATCCCGGCCGAGGAAGGCTTCGATGCGGAAAGGGCGCGGCGAGCGAAACCTCAGATCGACGTAGTTCCAGAAAACCGTGGCGTCGCGGCCCCGTTCGGCCAGCGAGCCTTCGATGACCTGCGTGTGGGCGTGGCGCTCGACGATCTCGAAACCGGCCTTGAGAGCGGCGTCGTAAAGCGCGTTGGAGATTTGACACAGACCTCCGCCGACGTTCGGAATTATGCAGCCTTCGCGCAGTTCGCGGCCGACCGTGTAGCCCCTCCGGCGCGAGGCCCGGCCGACGTGTTTCCAGAAACTGAAGATCTCGCCCCTCGGTATTTCCAGACCGTTCAAGCGGCCCACGGCCTGCCGCAGATTCTGAACCTTGCCGGCCAGCAGAAATTGTTCTTCCGGCGCGCTCTCGGTCCAGAGCGGCGTTCTCGATTCAGCCACTACCGGAGATCCGATCAGATCTTTGGAAAAAGAATGTTGTTTTAAGCGGTCGTCGGCCAGATTTTCAAACCCTCGTTTGATCCGCAAAAGAGAGGCTTTTCCGCGAAAGATCAACGCTCGGCTCCGGCGGTGAATGTTATTTGAGGGGGAATCTTTCATATATCCTTAATTGACTGCTAAGATAACTGATTATGAACAAATTTTCTATCCTTTTTTGCATAGTTTTTTTTGTTATGGCGGTTAACGGTTCGGCTCAGACCAAAAGCGACGAGAAGATCAAAACGGCGATCCGCGAGGTGATGGAGAAGCAGACGGCGGCGTGGAACGCGGGCGACATCGAGGGCTTTATGGCGGGCTACTGGAATTCGCCCGAGATGAAATTCGTCTCCGGCGATAACGTCGCCAGAGGCTGGCAGGCGGCGCTCGACCGTTACAAGAAAAGCTACGATTCGCGCGCCAAGATGGGCGTTCTGACCTTTTCCGACCTGGAGATCAACATTTTATCGAAAGACGCGGCCGTCGTTCTCGGCAGTTGGGCTCTGGAGCGGGAGATCGACGGCAAAAAGGACAACCCGCACGGCAAGTTCACGCTCATCTTCCGCAAGTTCAAGGACGGCGGCTGGAAGATCGTTCACGACCACACGTCTTGATTTTGGATTTCGGATTTCGGATTTCGGATTTACATGAACAGGGCTGAGAAACAGTCTGACCGGAAGGCCGAAGAAGAAAAGCCGGAACTGACGGCCGAAGAGGAAAAGCAGGCCGGAGACTTTATAGTCAATAAAGCTATTTTTCTCCGTGCTCTCCGAGTTCTCTGTGGCTGAATAAATTTTAATTGTGACTTTATAGCGATGAGGGGTGAGCGGTTTTTTCAAAGGCCGGTTTTGATTTCGGGGAACAATAAATCGAATGAAGCGTTAACAGATCTGTTATGAAGATCCCCGCATTTGCTTTTTGGCCGGTTTTACTGTTTTTGGCCGCCCTTTGTCCGGCTCAGACGGCGACGGAAAAAAGTTCGCCGACCGAGAGGGTCGATCCCGGAAAAGGGTTCGATTACCCCTATTATCTGTACGTGCCGCCCGCCCTGCGAGAGCCGGAATCGGCGGGCAAAACCTTTTCGGTTCTGGTCATTCCGAACAACACCGGAACCGGCATCAGCGATGACCTCAATGACCACGAACAGGACGTCAAACGGAAGATGGTTCAGGCCGCGTTCGTTTTCAATCAGTTGAACGCGGCGGTTCTGGTTCCGGTTTTTCCGCGGCCGAAAACCGACTGGAAGATCTACACCCACGCGCTCGACCGCGATTCCCTGACGACCGGCAAAAAAGAATACAAACGTTTCGACCTTCAGCTCAAAGCGATGATCGATGATGCCCGGTCGCGGCTTCAGGACGATAAAATCAAAACCGACGAAAAGGTTCTGATGTACGGTTTTTCGGCTTCGGGAATGTTCGTCAACCGCTTTACATTTCTTCACCCGGAACGGGTCAGGGCGGCGGCCATCGGTTCGCCGGGCGGCTGGCCGATCGCGCCGGTCGCCACATTTGAGAAAAAGAATCTGCGCTACCCGGTGGGCGTCGCCGATCTCAAAGAAGTGGCCGGCGAGGAACTGAATCTCAAAGAATTGCGAAAGGTTCCGCTCTTCGTTTTCATGGGCGATAAGGACGACAACGATTCGCTCACTTACCGCGACGGTTACGAAGAGGAGGACGAAAAACTGGTTTTCGAACTGTTCGGCAAAACCCCGGTCGAACGCTGGGAGATGAGCCGGAAACTCTACCAGGATCAGAAACTGAACGCGACCTTCAAACTCTACGAAGGCGTCGCCCACACGATGTCAAAAGAAATGCGCGAAGATATTTTAAAATTTCTGACGGGGCATCTTTAATTGAGTTTTCGGCATTTATCCGCTGATACGAAAAGGAAATTTGTAATATAATGAATCCTCTCAAATCTCCGGAAAGAGGATTCATTATATGCAAAAGATCTTCGTTTCATTTTTCTTTCTCTTTGTCCTTTGTCTGACGGTTTCATCCCAGATGGCCGAACCGGCCGGGATCGAGCAATATCTGAATATCCGTTCGGCCGGTTCTCCGACCTTTTCGCCCGACGGCCGGAAAATTGCTTTTCTGACCAATATCACCGGAACCAACCAGATCTGGATGGTCGATTCTGCGGGCGGTTATCCCGAGCAGATAACGGCCTTTGAGGATAACGTCTCGTTCGTTCGTTGGTCGCCGGTGCCGGGCGGCGGGCTGGTTTTCGGGGTGGCCAGCGGAGGCAACGAGAACACACAGCTTTTTCGGATGAACGATGACGGTTCCGGGGCGCAAGCCTTAACCCATGATCCGAAAGTGCGGCATAATTTCGGCGGGTTTTCCCGCGACGGAAAGCGGATCTATTATTCTTCTAACAAACGCAACCCGAATTATTTTGACGTTTATGCGATGAAGATGGCCGATGGGAGCGAGTCGCTGATCTACAAACAAGACGGTTCAAATTGGTTTGCGGCCGCCTCCTTTGACGATTCAAAAATAATCGTTTCGCGTTCCTCGGTCCGGTTCAGCAACGACAACGACCTCTATCTGGTCGAAACTTCCAATGGCAAGACCACGCATCTGACGCCGCACGCGGAGGCGACGCAATATACGGACGTCGAATTTTTGGCCGACGGCCGGATTATTTTCGGGACGGATCAGGGAAGCGAGTTCAACACTCTTTCGATCATGGACGTGAAAACCGGCGGGATCGTACCGCAGGACGGCGATGCTTTCGGCGATCTCGACGGGATCGCCCTCGCGCCTGACGGTCAAACGCTGGCCAGCGCCAATAATTCCGAGGGTTTCAGCTCACTTTACCTGCGCGCGCTGATGATCGAATCGAAAGGGGAAGCGGTTTTTCGCAAAATTGCGCGCCGAACTTTGACCGAGGTCGTTCCGGTCGAACTGCCGGCCAAAGGCGTCGTCGGCAATCTGGAATTTTCCCCCGACGGACGGAAACTGGCTTTTACGTTCAATTCTCCTGTTCACCCGACCGACATCTGGGTTTACGATCTGCGAAGCGAAAAGCTGACGCAGATCACCCGCAGTTCGACGCTCGGGATTCCTCGTTCGTCTTTCGTCGAACCGGTGTTGATCAAATACAAATCGTTCGACGGGCGCGAAATTCCGGCGTGGTATTATAAGCCTGCCGATTATCCGCTTCCTAAAGGAACGACATTCGGCTCAAATGTGTCCGCCAAAGCGGGAACTTCTGAACTGAAAATTCCCCGGACCATCGTCAGTGTCCACGGCGGACCGGCCTCTCAGGCGCGGCGCGATTTCAGCGCCCTCAATCAATATTACCTGTCGCGCGGTTACGCCATTCTGGAGACGAATGTGCGCGGTTCGACCGGTTACGGCAAAACCTACGCTCATCTCGATGACATCGAAAAACGCGAGGATTCGGTCAAAGATCTGGCCTCTGCGGTCGAATGGCTGAAAACCGAAGGCGGCGCCGACCCGAAGCGCGTTGCCATCATGGGCGGAAGCTACGGCGGTTATATGACGATGGCCGCCATCACTCTTTATCCCGAATTGTTTGCGGCCGCCGTCAACACGGTCGGCATCGTCAACTGGGAGACATTTCTAAAAAACACCTCGGGCTACCGACGCACCCAGCGCGAGGTCGAGTACGGTTTTCTGGACAAAGATCTGGAATTCCTGCGGAGCGTTTCGCCGATCTACAGGGTCGATAAAATCAGAACCCCGCTTTTCGTCATCCACGGCAAAAACGACCCGCGCGTTCCTTACACCGAGGCCGAACAACTGGTCGAAGCCCTCAGAAAACGCGGCGCACCGGTCGAATACAAACTCTTCGATGACGAAGGCCACGGCATCTCCAAACTAAAGAACCGCCTCGAACTCTACCCGCTGGTCGCCGATTTTCTGGATAAGCATTTGAAGTGAGTCGGGAAAAGCAAATAAGTTGGGACTGCCCGAAAAGACCGGGAAAGGTGACCCGTTAGTTTCCCCGGTCTTTTCGAACCGCCCCAAAGCAACCGATCAGAAAATCGGCGGCATCATACGCCTCAAATCCGAAATCCGGAATCCAAAATCCAAAATCGATTAAGGGGCCGTTATGAATGCCAAAATTCCTCTCTGTTTTCTCATCATCTTCTCAATCTGGGTCGGCCTCTTCGCACCGATCATTTACCTTCCGCTTTTTCGTCGTCAATTCTTCCAGTACATGACGCTGCCCTCGACCTTTTTCCAGAGATCGCCGCGGGCGTTGAGCCAGTTGACGGTTCTGGGGGATTCCGACAGGTCGTAGTTTCTCCACGGGTTGATGATCTTGATGTTGTCCGAATCCTTGTCGCAGGCCGTTACGACGACGGCGTGCGGGCAGTTTTCGATCCAGATCCCGGCCACAAAGAGCGGCCCCTTGTTGGAGACCAGACTATAGAGGATGTCTCTGGTGTAATCGCCGGCTCCGGTCGGTTGCAGACCGAGGGCGCGGGCGACCGGCGCGCATTCGTGGGTGCCGAGCCCTTTTTCCACCATGATGGACGAAAAATAATCGGTCTTCTGATCGATCAGATCGCAGATCTTGGTTTTGTCTTTGGTGGCATCGCCTTTGTCTTTTTTCCATTCGAACATCATTTCCAGACAGGCCAGCCAGCAGGTCGTGCCTCGGGCCTGATTGAGCGGTTTGACCGCCGGTGTAACTTTAAACATAATTCCTTCTCCGATATGAAATAAGTGGTTAATAGTTAAATGAAAACCCGGTTCCGGGTGTCCATTGATCGAAATATCCGGTTCGGGATTTTTTTGATCCCGAACCCCGGCGCTCTTTAAGCGCCGCCGGAGAATTATGATAGTTTTTCGGGGCGAAAGAAGTCTTCACCCGTTCGGCTAGTAAAAGCGGGTAAAAGGTTGTAAAGCGGAGGGGATGGACGGTTTTTGCCCCCCAAACGGGTGGGCCGGGCGAGATTTTTTGCGCCTTACTTTTATTCGGGAAGGTTTTCCGAAAGGATGCGGACGACGTTGCCGCCCATGATTTCGGCGATCTCGTCCTCGGTGAATTTTTCTTTGAGAAGCGCTTCGGTGATCAAACCGGTTCCGCTCACGTCGAAGGGAACTTTGACCGAACCGTCGAAATCCGAACCGAGCGCCACGTGCTGAGCCCCGATCAGATCGGCCGCGTAGCGAATGGCGCGGGCGATCGCCGCCGCGTCCTCGCCGCAGACGGCCGTGTCCCAGTAACCGATGCCGATGATGCCGCCGGTCTTGGCGATGGCCCGCAGTTGTTCGTCCGACAGGTTGCGGTTGTTGTCGCAGGTTCCTTTGACTCCGGTGTGCGAGACGACGACCGGTTTGGCGGCCATTTTGAGAACGTCATCGATGGTTTTGGCCGAAGCGTGCGCCAGATCGACCAGCATCCCTTTGGCCTCCATCCGGCGGACCATCTCGCGCCCTTTTTCGGTCAGCCCGTATTTTTCGACGCCGTGCGCCGAGCCGCCCATCTCGTTATCGAAAAAATGGGTCGGCGACATCATCCGAAATCCGGCGTCAAACAGAACATCGACGTTTTCCGGCCGGCCTTCGAGCGCGTGCGCGCCCTCTATGCCGAGCCAGCCGCCGACGATCTTTTCCGTCTTTCGCCTCTCCAGAAAATTCTGCAGGTCGCGTCTGGTTTCGATGACGACCAGCTTGCCGCCCGATCTGTCGGCGTATTCGTGCAGTTTTTGGGCTTGCCAGGTCGCCCGTTTGCTCAGACTCCAGAGATTTCCCCACGGCTGACGCTGGGCCAGCGCGAGCCAGAAAATATTGTCCGTCTCGTCCGTGTTGCGTTCGATATTGAGCCCGCGCGGGGTTTTGGTAACGACCGTAAATGCCTGCAAAGCGACGTTGCCGCGCAATAATTTCGGCAGATCGACCTGCGCGATCGGAGAATCCTCGGTCAGATCGCGGTTCCACAAAAGCGAATCGGCGTGGAGATCGGCAATGAGCAGATTTTCGTGCAGTTGACGGGCGTTTTCCGGGATCTGATACGGCGGCCGGTTGATGACCGGATTGAGCGAACTCTCGACGTAGGACGGGGCGAAAACGAAGAAAAAGATCAGAAACCCGCCGATCAGGAGGGCGACAACGGAAAGTGAAATTTTGAGAAAGGTTTTCATAAAACCGTGGCGACCGGCGAGCCTTGAAACGATCTTCGCAAGTCGGCGCTTTTCCGGCGGCCGCGAGGACAAAAACAAATGTTGACACTTTTTCGCCGGGTGTGCTAATTTCGCTTTATTTCCAACGAGTTAAAGTTATCAAATCCGGAACGGATTTACCACTGTTGAGGTCGATTATGGCTGAATCTTTCAATTCTCAGAAACGGGAGCCGGAATGGGAAACGGGACTTCTGGATCAAATCCGGGACGCCTTGCGAACGGCGGGCGACGAATCTTGGTCAGCCCGGATCGAAAAATTGATTCGGGAATTTCTCAGACAGGCCCGGAGAGGTGATTTAGGGGTCTCGGGGAGTTTAAAGAGCGCTCTGGACGAACGGATCAACGGGATCGATCGGCTTCTTTCCGGCCAGATCAATGAGATCATTCATCACGAAGAGTTTCAGAAACTGGAAGGCTCGTGGCGCGGACTCCTTTATTTGGTCGAAAACTCGTTGACCAGTCCCCGACTTAAGATACGGGTCGCAACCGCGACCAAAAGAGATCTTCTCAAAGATTTTGAAAGGTCTCCGGAACCGTCCCGATCCTGGTTGTTCGAGAAGCTTTACGCCGACGAATACGGGCATTGGGGGGCAACTCCGTTCGGGGCTTTGATCGGCGATTTCGAGTTCGGAAAAGACCCGCCGGATGTGGCGGTTTTGACCCATGTCGCGCAGGTGGCGGCTTTCGCCCACGCCCCTTTTATCAGCGCCGCCGCCCCCGGACTTTTCGGTTGGCAGACGTTTTCGGAGATGATCGGGATCGGAAATTTGGGGGCTTTGTCCGATCGGGGAGAATACGCCAAATGGTCCGGTTTCCGCAAGTCTGAAGAGTCCCGTTACGTCGGGCTGATCGTTCCGCACATCCTCGGCCGAAAGCCCTACACAAGCGGGCCCGACCCGATCCGGTCGTTTAGATTTGAAGAAGATGTAACCGGCCCGGACGGCAGAAATTATTTGTGGTGTAACGCCGCTTACGCCTTTGGCACGAGGCTGACGGAAGCCTTTCTGATGCACGGTTGGTGCGCGGCGATCTGCGGCGCGGAAGGCGGCGGTCTGGTTGACAATCTGCCGACCGGTACGTTTAAAACCGACGGGGGCGAGGCGCGGGCGGATTGTCCGGTCGAGATCGCCGTCACCGACCGGTTGGAAAAACAATTTACCGATAACGGTTTTATTCCGCTCATTCACCTGCCGGATACGGCGCACGCCGTTTTTGAAGAGATACCGGCCGCCATCAAACCCGGAAAATATGATACGGAGACGGCCAATATTTTGGCCAGACAATCCCGCGGACTCCAGTACGTCTTCGCCGTATCGCGCTTTGCCCATTACCTGAAACTGGTGATGCGGGACAGCGTCGTCTCTTTTATCTCGCGGGAAGAGGCCGCGAGGTTCCTGAACAGATGGCTGAGCAAATATTTGTTGGGATACGATCCATCTCCGGCGGATTCCGTGAAAAAATCCCGGTATCCGCTCAATGAAGGACTGATCAATCTGAATGATGATCCGGAAAATCCGGCGGCGTGTCGGGCGGTCGTTTTCATCAATCCGCATTTTCAGATCGGTCCGCTTCCGGTCGCCCTGCGGATCGTGGTGAATTTGCCGAAAAGATACGGCGATGAGAGAGGATACGCTGATTGGTGGAGTTGAAGCGGGGGCGGAATCTCGATTTTCCCTTTGGGCAAATCAAAAGCGAAGGAAAAAAATTGAAGAAGGTCTCAGGGAAATTCAAATCTCTTTTCGAGGATGATAACATTATTTTTCCCGGCGTTCTTTCCCCGAATGAGCGCCTCATCGGCATTTCTGAGAATTGATTCCAAATCCTCGCCGTGAAACGGATAAATTGCCGCTCCCAGAGTAACCGTCGGCGAACTTATTTTTTCCCCGTCAATTTCAACCGTCAGATCTTCTATTTGTGAACGGATGCGTTCGGCCATTTCCAGCGCGGAGTTTTTGTCGAAATCAGGTAAAAAAATTACAAACTCATCTCCGCCAAGGCGCATGACGGTTTCGCTTTTGCCGACCGTTTCCCGAAAAACATCGGCCAACGTACAAAGCAGTTCATCCCCTTGTGAATGAGAATAAGTGTCATTGAATCTCTTGAAATCATCTATGTCGGACAGAATGAGGCCGAAAGATTCATCGTTTTCAACAAGCCTTTCAATTTCGGCGAAACCCAGCTTTCGGGTCAGGAGTCCTGTCAGCGGATCATTTTGTAAATTCATCGGTTTTTGACTATTTAACGGGAGTTCGATATAAGCCGTCGAAGACGGCAACATTATTCCCCGCTTCGCCGCCCATAACGTCAGTTATGGGACTGGTTTAGGGCATTTTTACAAGCCATTGAAAATGGCGGAATAAAATAATATACCGCCATTTTCAATGGCTTAATATCAAATTTGCACGGTTTTCCCACGGTTAGCACCGTGGGCTACAAATATAACATCGGTTTCACCGATTAAATCTGAATTTCTTATCTCGAACTCACGTTATTTAACAGGAGAAGCTGGAAAAAGCGGGCGCAAAGCAACCCTTCCAGACCTGTCATTGTTGTTAAGTTTCTTGTTTTGCTTCAGGCCTTTTCCTCTGTGAAAAATGAAACTTAAAGCCTGACAGTGCATCCGCTGGCGTTCGATTCGCGGGCGGCGTCGAGGACTTTCTGAACCTTTAGGCCGTCGGCAAAGGTGGCCGCGTGTTCGATCCCGGTTTCTCCTTTGAGAAGAGCCTCGATGATCCGGGGAGCAAAGGCCGTAAAGCCGCGCGAAAATCCGGTGTCGCCGACTCCGGGGATGTTTTCGCCGAGATCGACCTCGATCGGCGTCCAGTTTTTTTCGCCTTTGCGGGCGATCTGGAGTTCGCCGCGAAAATCGACGCGGATCGATCCTTCGCTGCCGAAAAATTCGACCACGTTCCGGTAATCCGGATATTCGACCATCGAGGCCGAGATCCTTCCGGTCGCGTCCTCGGTCAGATCGCCGTCGTTGAAACGAACGATCAGATTGCATTCGTCGTCGCTCGTAACGGCGCGCGTCTCGCCCGTCTTTTCGTCCTTTCGCTCTTTGACGTGAGTTTGCAACTGGCAGAAAACCTCCGCCATTTCCGTTCCGAGAAACCAGTTGAAAGAATCGATGATGTGCGAGCCGATCGCTCCCAATGTTCCGCCGCCGTGTTCGAGCGTGGACCACCAGCCCCAGGGCAGATCACTGCTTCCGCGCGAAGAGTTGCGAAAATCGTATTTGGCGTGGCGGATCTTTCCGATCTCGCCCGAGCGCAGGATTTCAAAGGCTTTCTGTCGTCCGTCCTGAAACCGCAGTTCGTGATCGATCAGCGCCAGAACTCTCTTTTCGGCCGCCTTTTCGGTCATTTCGCGGGCCTGAGAGGCGTTCATCGCCATCGGTTTTTCGCACAGTATATGTTTGCCGAGTTCAAGGGCGCGGAGCGTCATCTCGTGATGAGTGTCGGGCGGCGTGGTGATGCAGACGAGATCGACATCACCGCGTTCGAGCGTCTCGCGCCAGTCGTCGGTAAAATGGCCGACCCCGAACTCTTCGGCCGTTCTCCGCGCGTTTTCCCGGTGACGGCTGGCTATGGAAACGATCTCGGCTTTTTCCACTTTTTGAAACGCAGGGATCTGCACCCGTCGGGCAAAACCCGTTCCGATCACTCCGATTCCGATCTTTTCTTTCATTAAAAAAAATTAAATCACGAAAGCGGTTTAAAAAACAAAAAGCGCCGGAAAAACTCTCTTGCGCTTCATGACTCTTTTTTTCACCCGTCCGCTACTGCGGAAGGTTATGATCTTTTACCGGTCCGCCAATCGGGGCGGTTTCGACTTCAATCCAAAATCCGAAATCTAAAATCCAAAATCGATTCAGCTTTCATCAATGCCCAGTTGCAGGCTTCCCGCGTTTCTGTTTTTCCCCAGTTTCTTGCCGTAGCGCAGGAAATGTTCGTAGGCCTCGCGGTTTTCTTCCGACATATGAACGATCTTGGCGCCGATCAGGTAGCGGGAAACCGAGATATGCTCGCCGACCTGTTCGTACCTTTTGCCGATGATCTGCATCTTGACCTTTTCGTTCGGCAGATCGAGTTCGGCGTTCAGGATTCGATCCTCGCCGACCAGATAGTATTCGTTGATCCGGATGGCCGAGACGGTAAAGGCGATCCCGCTGGTGCTCAAGTCCTTGGTTTCGCCCGTGATAAAAAGTTCTTCGGCCGGCATCCGGAGCCTTCCGGTATTTCTGTCCGGTTCGAAAGTTATCTTGATCGGAACCTCGTGTTCGCGGCGGGCGGCAACGACCTGCTTTGACACGGACTTATTTAGCTGTGTAAAAAATTTTCGAAACATTTGCTTTGGATTTTAAAGACTGTCGTCGGGGTAATTCAAACAATTGCAACACGTTTCGGCATTATAAACTTATTTTTTTAAAAATTTCAACACCTTTTTACAGAAAATTGCGGTTTTGTTCAGTTTTTGAGCGGTTTTCCCTGATTGTCGGCGCTTTTGATGCTCGATTTCCGGTTTTCGTCAACCTGCAGGAGGAAAGAAAGTTTCCCGGTCTTTCCGTAATCGGCCGGCACCGCCGATGCGCGATAGGCCTTTTTGCCGGATGAAAGGGTGATGACGAAATTGTATCCGGTCGATTCCGGGGTGCGGATGTCTTCGGGCAAAAACTGGCTCGAGATCAGCGTCTCGACATCGCCGTATTGTCCGTCGTGCTGGGCCGAATAGACGAGCTGGGCTTTGAAGATCCGTTCGAGCATGGCTTTGGCCTCTTCCTGATGGGTTTCGACCTTGAGCGCAAAGAAATAGTTTTTGCCCTCTTTCTTGACGACCTTTTCCGCCTCTTCATCGAGCGTCAGAATGATCCAGACGCCGTTCTCGCGCCGCAGTTTTATCTCCTGCAGTTTCATCTCATTGGTCTCGTTGTCGGGAAGTTTGGCCGTGACGGTCGCTTCGTTGTTGACGATGATCTCGCCGTTGATGGCGATCTCGGTCGGGATCTGTCCGGCGAGAACGTCGAAATCAACCTCGAGATCCTTCAGTTCGGTTTCGGTCAACCCCTCGATGGCCGGGCGGAGATTGGTCAAAAAGAGCGCCTCGCGAAATTTCTTCTCCCGCATCTTCTGATAAAAGACCCTGACGGTGTCGGCCGGGGAATTGGGTTCGATCTTGATTTTGGCCTTCATTTCCGGGTTGGTCGTCCGGGCGGAAAGAACAGCCGGTTTCGATTTCGGCTCGGAGTTTTTGGCGGCTTCGACCGCGCATCCGCCGGTCATCCAGAGAATGGCGAAAATTGCCGCGAAAACGATTGACTTGACGAGTTGGTTGAACTGGAAATTTTTGTAAAACATTAAATTCTGTGCTCCGAAATGAAATGGTTTTTCTTAGAGAGAATTTTGGTTGAGAGGGAAGCGGATCTTTTTAAAGGTCCGATCTTTGACGAAAGGAATTATACCGCGTTTTGTTAAAAAATGTAAAATACTTTTTAATCTTTTTTTGAAACAATTTTAAATTTTTTTGGATTTTGATGAGTATTGGGAGTTTAAGGGATTTCGGATTTCGGATTTCGGATTTTGGATTTGACCTTATTTAGGCGAAAAGAGTCGGGAAAAACCAGCTGTTTTTCCCGACTCTTTTTTTTTGACGGCTGAAGAATCCTTTAGGGGATCGTCAGCGTGACGGTCGAGCTTTCTCCGGCTTTGACGGTTACTTTGTGGGCATCATTGACGGCCTCGTCGAGCCAGGCGTAAAAGCCTTCGGGGTCTTGGTCCGGCGCGTTTCTTTCGAAAATGACGACGGCGTATTCGCCCGGCGCGGCTTTGACGGTAAACCCGCCGTTGCGGTCCGAGGCGACGAAACGGTAAAAAGAAGTCGAGCGGCGGCGTTCGGTCGCGACCGGAACGAGGGCGAATTTTTTGTTCCCGGCCGGTTGTTTGTCGGCGTTCAGAACCGTTCCCTTGATCGTTCCTACGTCTTTGGCCAGCACAACTTTGATGTTTTTCAGATCATCGCCTTCTTTTAATTCGACCGGTTGGTTCAACAGATCCAATTTGTCGAGCGTGGCGCTTTTGACGTAGTAGTCCTCATCCTCCACGGTGAATTTGAAATAAGACTTTCCGGGCGCGACGTTGTCTAATTGGAAATCGTGATATACCACACCGGGCTGGGCGGGAAATTCTCCCTTATAGTTAAAAACGGTTCCCCTGACCGACAGATCCCTGATCTCACCGCTTAAGGAAATTAGGACATTTTCCGGCATCTCTTTGCTGTTTTCCGTAACGACGGTGCCGGAAACGGCCGCGCCGTAGCCGACTTCGACCACGATTTCCCTCAGATCTTTATCAGCGATGGTGATCTCGCGGATTGTCGAAGCGTATTTAGGCGGAGTCGCCGCTCGCCCGCCGGTCGGAGAATCGGAGAGGTCTTCGCTTTCCTTTTCGTAAATGGTCGAACCGTAATTATCCGGTTCCACCAACAGTTGATAGGTTCCGGGGGGAAGTTCATTAAAACTCCAGTTCCCGTTCTCATCCGTCTGCGAGTTGGGGCCGTTCTTGGACATCGGCCCGAAGATCGAAACCACGGTTTCTTTTGATTTTGTGACCTTTAACCTGGCTCCTTCGAGCGGCGTTTTGTCCTTGGCGGAAATTATCTTTCCCTCGATCCGATAAAGCCTGCGGTCGGGGATCGTCAGATTGACGTCGTACATCTCCTGTCCGGTAATGACTGGGACGGACTGGGCTTTTTCCACCTCAAAAGCGTTCGGATAATAGACGGCAACGAGCGCATCGCCGCTGGCAAACATTGCAAAAGAACCGGGGCCGGGCTCGGGGTTCCCGCCGTGCGAAATGCCTTCCGAAACCCTGATGAAATAATCGCCGGCCGGCAATCCCGAAAGACGATAAACACCACGGTCATCGGTTTGAACCCCCCCGCCGATGCCGCTGACGAGGGAGAAAAACGCGCTGAAATTGGGAATGACGGGAATAAGCTGATCATTGGCCCGCCGCAGGATCTCGACTCTGGCGCCGATCACCGGATCGCCGTCCGAATAGGTGATGCGTCCGCTGATGGCTCCCCCTTGCCGCGCCGGGATCTGGACTTCGACGTCGTTGATTCCATTGACGACTATCGGCGGAAAGCCCTCGACCGCTTCGTCAAACCCGTCTTTTTTCGATTGACTCATGTCGGCAAAAGCGAGCGGCGTTACCACGCCCGGAGCGTTGATGAAAGCGTAATAGGTTCCGGCCTTGACGTTTTTTATTTGAAAGGATCCGTTATTGTCCGTCTGAGCCTGAACTTCTCTCACACCGCTGTTCTCCGATATAAGGATGATCGGAGCCCGTCGGACCGGACGGCCCGTATTCTCATAAAAGATGCGCCCGCGGACGGTCGATTTGGCCGGGGTTTCCACGGTGGGAACCGGAATCGGTCTGGGAGGCGGGGGCGGAGGCGGAGGCGGATCTTGCGCCCGGATAAGGGGTGTTCCCGAAAAAAGCAGAAGGATGATCGGAAGCGAAAATTTTAGATATTTCATATGAAAACCTCGTCTAACTTTGTCAGAGGGACGTATAAAAGCGCGTTATTTGCGGGAAAAGGTCGGAAGAAATCATCGGATGGCCCGAAAAAAGATGTTTTTTCCGGGAATTTGTGAGAGAGGGCGAACCAATGCGGGATCGCATTTTCGTACGAAAGTGCGATCCCATCAAAGAGGATCGAAACGAAAAATAAGGAACACCTTTGCGATAAGATTTCCCCCGTTGAGCGGACTCCAATAAAGTCGGATCTCAAATTTTAACCCCAAATCCAAAATCCAAAATCCCTTACGGCAGAGTAAACGAAACCGTCTTTGTTTCGCCCGCTTCGACCTTTACTTTCGGGGCGTTCGGGATGACCTCGTCGAGCCATTTGTAAAAGCCGGACAAGTCGCGGCCGATGAGCGTCCGGTCGAACATGACGATGGCGTATTCGCCGGGCGCGGCCTTGGTCGTGAATTCGCCCTTCAGGTCGGAATTGACGAATTTGTAAAAGGACGTGATTCGTCGGCGCGCCGGATCGGTCGGAACCAGAGCCAGTTCGGTGTTTTTGACCGGCTGTTTGTCGGCGTCCGATACTTTGCCCTTGACAGTTCCGACGTCCTTCGAAAGAACGATTTGGAGGCCCTTCAAGTTGTCGCCTTCTTTCAGTTCGAGCGGCCGGGTCAGCACATCGGCGTTTTTCAGCGTGGCGCTTTTGACGTAAAAATCCTCGTCGGAGACCATCACCTGAAAGAGGATCTTTCCGTCGGGCACGTTTTCGAGCTGGAAATCGTGATTGCCTTTCTGCGGAGCCGGGTTTTCCTTGCCGGAATAATTGATGATCGGGGTTGAGGCAAGTGTTTCTCCGCTCTCGTCGGCGGCTGAGACGTTGACCATCTGGGGCATCTCCCCGCTTTTTTCCGTAACGACCGTCCCCGAGATGGTCGCGCCGTAGCCGAGTTTGATGACCAGACCGGAAAGATTTTTGTCATCAATGGTGATCTCCTGGATCTTTTTGGCGTATTTCGGCTCCGGTTTTTTCTCCGGATCGGAAGGGTTGCCGGGGTTGGTTTCCGCCTCGTCCTCATCTTCATCTTCCTTCCCGATTTTATCCACCATCTCCAGAATGTCGGGGCCGGACGACGGCGGTTCGATGACCAGTTTGTAGGTTCCCGGAGGCAGGTCCCGGAAACCCCAGCGGCCATCTTCGTCGCTCCGGTTTTGCTGGAGCAGTTTTCCGATCTGTTCAAAAAATGAGGCCGTCGTATCCCCGACTCTTTTGAGCGAAAAAGAGGCGGCCGGGATCGGTTTCCCGTCCTTATCGGAGATGACCTTGCCTTCGAGCCGGAAAAGGCTCCGGTCCGGGATGGTCAGGTTGACCTCGTAATTTTCCTGCCCGAGTTGAACGGGAACGATCCCGGCCTCTTCGGAATTGAACGCTCCGGGATAATAAACCGTCAGGAGCGAGTTGGTCATGCCGAACATTTCAAACGGATTGAAACCTCCTTTCGCCTTTTGGCCATCGCCGTGCGAGGCTTTTTCCGTTACCTTGATGATGTATTCGCCTTCGGGCAGGGCGGAATAGCGGTACATTCCACGGTCGTCGGTTTCGGAACCCGCTCCGCTGATCATCGAAACGATCGAATTCAGACTGGAGACGACCGGAGCGAACTTGTCGCCGTTTTTTCGGAGGATCTCGACCCTGACGCCGATCGCCGGATCGCCGTTCGAATAAGTGACGCGCCCGCTGATGGCTCCGCCCTGACGCGCCGGGATCTGGACCTCGACGTCATTGATGCCGTTGACCTCGATCGGTTGAAAATGCTGGAAGGCCTTTTTTATGTCCTGGCCCCCCCGGATGCCCGACAGGTTGGCGTAAGAAAGCGGAGTGACGACGCCCGGAGCGTTGATGACCGGATAATAGGTTCCGGCGGCGACGTTTTTGATCTCGAAAAATCCCTCGTTGTCGGTCAGCCCCGAACCGCCCCCGAGCGGGCCGGTCGCATCGCTAAAAAGCAGGATCGAGGAACGCCTGACCGGTCGGCCGGTGTTTTCGAAATAGGCCCGCCCGCGAACCGTTGAATTGGACGGGGTTTCCGAGTTGGGAAGCGGAATCAGCGTTCCGGTTCTGGTCACAACCGGTTTGGGAGGCGGAGGCGGAGGCGGATTTTGTCCGCGGACGAAAACCGTTCCCGAAAAAAGAAAAGCGGTAAAGATGATGAGCAAAATAAAGTTTTTTGTCATAAATTCCTCTTTGTAATAAATAAAACGAAGGTTTCCGGCGCCGGAGCCGGAACAAAGCTAAAGCCGACTCGGATAATTTTTTCAAATCACTGCGGCATGGTCAGATTGACGGTAGAAGTCTCTTTGGGTCTGACCGTTACGCTCGGCGCGTTTTCCATCGCCGAGCGGAGCCATTCATAATATTCCTCGCGGGTTTTGAGATCCGCTTTTGGCGAGAAAACGACCGCCCGGTATTCGCCCGGCGCGGCCTTGACCGAAAATGTGCCGTCCGGCTTGACCTCCCCGAAAAAGGGATTCGTCCGTTCGATGTTGCCTTCCCCTTTTACCAGCACCACGGCCGTTTTGTTCTGCGGGTTGAAATTGGCGATTTTCCCAGCGACGGTTCCCATATCACTGCCCAGAATGACTTTGATGTTTTCCATTTCTTCACCTTCTTTGAGCGCAATAGCTCCGTCGGTTGTCTGACGTCCTTCGACGATGAAGGATTTGATGTAGAATGCGCGGTCGGCGAAAAACAGATGATAATTGCCTTCGAGCAGGTTTTCAATGCGAAATTCGGTCTGGTTTTTCGGTGTCTGCTGACTTTTTCCCGAGCCGGAGGAGTTGGGGTAAATATATTCCGACTGCCGGATTGCTTTGGTTTTTTCGTCAACCGCAAAAAGGGAGACGAATTTCGGCAGAGGCGATCCGTCTTCGGTCAGGATCGTTCCGCTCAGGGTCGCGCTCAGCGGCATTTCAAAAATCACGTCGGTCAGGTCCGAACCGGTGATCTCGATCTCTTTGGAAATGCTCGGATACTGCTTTTTCTTTTCGATGCTGCCCTGATCCGAACGGATATATCCGTTGATCTGCGAGGCGGTGATCCGGTATTTTCCCTTGGGCAGATTTTTCAGACTCCATTCGCCGAGGCTGTTGGTATCGGGTGGGCTCATGGAACTCATGGCCATCAAAAAACTACCGTCGGCAAATCCCTCATCGGGTTCGGCGATCGGATAAAACCGGATGGAAAAATTCCCGAGCGGCTGCCCCGTGCTTTTGTCGACGATCCTTCCGTAAACGTCGTAGAGCTTGCGTTCGGGAATCGTGATGTCGATCGAGGTTTGTTCCTGACCCCGGAAAACGGCGATGGTTTTGGCGGTTTTGGTCGTTTCGCCCTCGGGAAAGTAGGTTTTCAGAAGACCTTGGTTGACGTCGTTTCCGAGGCCGTAGCCCGGCAACGGTTTCGCCGAATGAGAGACGGGTTCTATCACCCGGATGATATATTCGCCCTCGGGCAAACCGGGAAAACGGTAAAATCCACGGTCATCGGTTTTGGTCTGACCGGTGTCGGACATTCCGCCGATCGGCCTCGGAGAGTATTTCTCGCCTTCTTTTTTGAGAGCCTCGACCCCGACGCCGACCGCCGCTTCGCCGTCGGCGTAGCGGATGAAACCGCTGATCGCTCCGCCCCGTTTGGCGCTGACGAAAACCTGAAATTCGCCGAGGCCGCTGACCGAGACCTTTTCGAAAAGATCATCGGCCTTTGACGGCGTCGGATCGATCCGGGGCGAACGGCTGTAAACGTCCGGATTCAAGATCCCGTCGCTTTTGATGTAAACGTAATAGCTCCCGGCCTTGACGTTGCGGATGAGGAACTCGCCGTTCTCGTCGGTTTTGACGTATTTGGACGAATAATGAGAGCCGGCCCCGGTTTTCGGATCGGCGTTGATGAGCGTAACGGGAACGTAACGGACCGGCCGCCCGGTGTCCTCGTAAGAGATCCGACCGCGCACCGTCGCTCCGGTCATTTGCCCGTCGTCATCTTCGGAGAAACCGATTCCGCCAGCGACGGCAACGGTTCTGACCTCTTCCACAACGTCGTTCTGTGCCAAAAGGGAGGCCGGTGCGATCAAAAGTGAAATCAGAAAAAAGGACAAAAGAAAGAGAAAAGGTAAGTTTTTGAGCATTTGAGAAATCTCCTGAAAATGGGCTGTCGTGATGATAGCACACAATCGGCCCCGTTTTCAGGGAAAACTGTGATAGGTGATGGGTGATGGGATTTGTCTCCTCCCATCACCCATCACTCATCACTTATCACCCATCACTGTTTTCACTCGCCTCGCTCTTCTTTCGCTTAAACAGCAATTCGCTGCCGACGTAGAAAAGGAAAAGGGCCAGCAGGATGAACGGGAGTATGCCGAGCACATCCGATGTGTAGAAGGGATTATGAGCGGTGGCCCATTCTTCGAAGACTTGAAGCCGGTCGGCGATCGAGACCGAAGCGATGGCCAACAAGATCCCGGCCAGAGCGCCGCCCGCGATGTAGCCCGAGGCCAGCAGAACGCCGGAGCTCTTATCGGTTTCGGCGACCAGTTCCTCTTCCGAAAGATTTTTGTGCGCCAGGCGTTTGCGCAGGCCTTTATCGACGAAGTACCTGACCATGCCGCCGATCAGGATCGGCGACGAGGACGAGAGCGGCAGGTAAACCCCGACGGCGAAAGCGAGCGAAGAAAGTCCGCACATTTCCAGAGTGACGGCGATCATCACCCCGAGCAGAACCAGTCCCCAGGGGAGTTGCTGGCTCAAGATTCCTTTGATGATGTAGCTCATCAGAGTCGCTTTCGGGGCGGAGTATTTGGTGACCGTCTGTTCGATCGGTTTGCCTTCGCCGTCAACCCCTACCTGAACCTTATCGACCACGCCGTTGATGCCCGGATCGACCAGATAGGCGGGTTTGCCCTGAGTGTCGATCAGATAGCGTCCGACCGGCCCGTTCTTGGGGTCGGTGTTGTGCCAGACGCGGTAGTTGTTGGTGTCGCCCGCGTTTTGCGAGCCGCCCGGTTGTTCCGACAAAAGCTGACCGCCGTGGCGGAGAAGTTGGTTTTCGGGGACGCTGAACGAAGCGGCGAAGGTCTCGGGCGCGACCTTTTGATAGACGGTCGAAGATGTGTTCAACTGGATCAGGATCGGCCCCAAAAGAAGCGCCGAAACGAGCGCGCCGACGAGAATGGCGATCTGTTGTTTCCAGGGCGTTCCGCCGACCCAGAAACCGGTCTTCAGATCCTGCGAGGTCGTCCCGCCGTTCGAAGCGGCGATGCAGACGATGCCGCCGACCGAAAGGGCCGTTACAAAGTACGGGTCGGGCGCGGTCCAACCGACCAGAAGAAAGACCAAAGAGGTCAACAGCAGTGTCGCCACCGTCATTCCCGAGATCGGATTTGACGAAGATCCGATCTCGCCGGTCAGACGCGACGAGACCGTTACGAAAAGGAAACCGAAGATGATGATCAGGATCGCGCCGAGCAGGTTCATCTTCAAAGCCGGAACAAAAGTGATGACGATGATCAGCCCGAGGATTCCGCCGACTACCCATTTGATCGAAAGATCCTGATCGGTTCGCGGTTGACTCGCGCCTTCTTCGACTTTCGAACCGCCGCGCAGATCGGCCAGACCGCCCTTTAGTCCGTGCCAGATGATCGGCAGGGAGCGAACCAAGGAGATGATCCCGCCGGCCGCCACCGCGCCCGCGCCGATGTACAGGATGTAGGCTTTCTGGATCTCGGAGATGCTCATCTCGCCGATCGTTTTGGCCGTTTCGGGGGCGAGCGGGGCGGCCAGACCGGCCCCGAAATATTTGATCATCGGGATCAGGACGAGATACGCAAGAACGCCTCCGGCGCACATTATTCCGGCGATCTTCGGGCCGATGATGTAGCCGACGCCGAGCAATGCCGGATTGTTTTCGAGCGAGACCGAAGCGCCTTCGAACGGCTTGTTGAATTCCTTGGTCGGATATTCTTTCCAGCCCTTTAAGACTTGCATGATGGAGTTGTAGAGAAAACCGACGGCGAAACCGAGCGAAATGATCATTCCGCCCTTGGTCGCGGCTCCCACATCTTCCTCGGACTCATCCGTTTTGACATCGGCGTATTTTTTCGACTCCTCGCTGGCCCCGGCCTTTAAAACCTCGGCGCAGGCCGTTCCTTCCGGGTATTTGAGATAACCGTGCTGGTCGTGGATCAGCGCGCGGCGCAAAGGGATCATCATCAGAATCCCGAGCAGACCGCCGAGGACGGCGACCAGCATGACGCGCGAAAATTCCAGATCGAATCCCAAGATCAAGATCGCCGGCATCGTCACGCCGATCCCGAAGGCGATCGATTCGCCCGCCGAACCGGCCGTCTGAACGATGTTGTGTTCGAGAATGGTTGCGTCCCGCATCCCCATTTTGGAAAGAATGCGAAAGAGCGTGATCGAGATGACGGCCACCGGAATCGAGGCCGAAACCGTCAACCCGACCTTTAAGACCAGATAGAGCGACGACGCGCCGAAGACGACTCCGAGAATGGTGCCGACGATCAGCGGCAAAATACTCAACTCGGGCATGTTCTTGACGCTGTCCGGAATATACGGGCGGAACACAGCTAAAAATGGATTATCTTTCATAAATGAAAATCAAAGCCTCCGAATTTTTATCTATAACAACGGGAAGAGTTTTTTGGATTTGAAACTTGCGTTAATTTACATCGCATCAGGGGAATAAGCAAGTTATTTGTTAATGGTTAATTGTTAATGGAAGTTTTGTCCCAGCCGTCGAAGATGGCGATCTATTTGTAGCCCACAGCACGAGCTGTGGGAATCAGGGATAAGCGATCGGTTAAGCCCTCAAAGAGGGCGGCATAAAATTATGTCGCCGATTTCATCGGCTGGAGATATGGCGGACAAATTCCCCACAGCTTTCGGTTGTGGGCTACAAATATGCCGCCGATTTCATCGGCTGAGGCTGAAATGTATCAACCCAACACGGAAAAAAGCTCTGTCTGACGTGATTTGCCAATCCAGTTAATTGTTGGTGAACACTTTGTCCGGTCAAAACCGTCAACCCCTTTCTTTGACCAAAAACCCAAATGGTTTAGAATTGTCAAAAATCAAAACGGAGTTCTCTTAAGTAAATGAAAGCTAAATCCGCAATTTCCCGGTTTTTTTTGTTTCTCCTGACCGCTCACTGCTTACTGCTCACCGCCAACGCCCAGATCCCGGCGCCGAAAGACTCGCTTGGTTTTACTCCGGGCGACGATCGGAAACTGGCCAGTTGGGCGCAGATCGTCGGATATTTTCAAAAGCTCGACGCGGCCTCCGACCGCGTGCAGTTCAAGGAGATCGGCAAAACCACCGAAGGCCGGCCCTTTACCTACGCGCTGATTTCGACGCCGGAGAATCTGGCGAAACTGGATTATTACAAAGACATCAACGACAAACTGGCCGATCCGCGCCAGATCAACCGGGACGAGAGGAAGGCGCTCGATCTGATCAAAAAGGGCAAGACCTTCGTTCTGATCACCTGCGGAATCCATTCGACCGAGGTCGGTTCGACGCTTTCGAGCGCACTGATCGCGCACCGGCTGGCCTCGTCCGAAGACAAGGAGATCAAAAACATTCTGGAGAACACGATCATCGTGCTGGTTCCGAGCCTCAATCCGGACGGGGTCGATATCGTCAAGAACTGGTACGACAAAACCCTCGGGACGCCGTTTGAGGGGACATCGCCGCCGGAGCTTTATCACAAATACGTCGGCCACGACGACAACCGCGACTGGTACGCTTTTACGCAGGTCGAAACGCAGTTGACGGTCGATCAGATCCACAACGTCTATCATCCGCAGATCGTCCACGACATCCATCAGCAGGGACAGAACGCGGCCCGTTTTTTCCTGCCGCCCTACGAACCGCCGGTCGAACCGAACGTGCCGAAAGAACTGGTCGAAGGCTACACCGAACTCGGGCTTTTTATGGCCAAAGAGATGCGCGAAAAAGGCTTTGAGGGCATCACCACCGACACGACCTACGACGCCTGGACGCCGGCCCGCGCCTATTCTCATTATCACGGCGGAGTAAGGATTTTGTCGGAAACGGCCTCGGCCGATCTGGCCACGCCGATCGAGGTCAAATTCGAAGACTTGCGGGGGCGTCTCGGCTACGACGCGAAAAAGGAATCGAAGAATTTCGGCCCGGTCTGGAAGGGCGGCCGCTGGACGATGCGCGATATCACCAACTACATGGAGACCGGTGCTTTGACGCTTTTGCGGCACGCTTCAGATAACCGCGAGCGTTGGCTTTCCAGATTTTACGCCATCGGAAGGGAAGCGACCCGGTCGCGCGGGAAAGGCGAATTATTTGGCTTTATTATTACCGCACCGGAGCCGATAACTCCTTCCGGAGGAATTGGATTTATCGCAGATATTTTAAACAGAGCGGATGTTGAGGTTTATCGTGCTGATAAATTCTCTTTTGACGGAAAAACTTATCCGAAAGGAACAATGATCGTGAAGATGGATCAACCTTACGGCTCATTTGCCAAAGCGGTTTTGGAAAAGCAAACTTATCCGAACTTAAAGGATGAAAGCGGAAATCCGATCCCGCCTTATGACGTTACCGCTCACACTCTTTCACTGTTAGCTGATGTCGAGGCAATTCCCGTTTTTAGTTTGATTAAATATAAGCCTGCTCCAACCGAGACTTGGACAATCGGATACCCCGGATGCATTTCACAAAGAATAATGCTGGCGATCTATAAATCTCACATTCCGTCAATGGATGAAGGCTGGACCCGTTGGATTCTTGGAGAGGAAAAAATCCAACATAGACCTTATTTGGCCGGATGTGTGTATTTCGGGTATAACTCGACCAATAATGAACAGATCAAAAATAATACTTTTAATACATTTAACTTGCCGGGCGCAGTTCGACCTTTAGATTTGTTGCGGACGACCGGAGTAATTTTATTTCCCGACCAATCCCCGAATCAGATCTTGAACGGCTACCCGAAAGGCTCGATGCCCGATGAATACGTTGGCGGATTGGGCAAGGAGGGCGTCGGGACTTTGAAGAAATTCGTCGAAGACGGCGGGACGCTCGTCTTTTTGAACCGTTCCTCGGATTTCGCCATCAGGGAATTCGATCTTCCCGTCAGGGACGTCACCGACGGTCTCGACCGCAAGGATTTTTACATTCCCGGTTCGATCCTTCGGACCGAACTCGACACCAATCACCCGATCGCCAAAGGGATGCCGAGAGAGTCGATCGCCTGGTTCGAAGGATCGCCCGCTTTCGAGATCACCGAAAGCGAGGACACCAACGTCGAGATCATCGCCCGTTATCCGAAAGATCCGAAAGACATCCTGCTTTCCGGCTGGGCTTTGGGGGCCGAGAAACTGGCCGGCAAAGCCGCTCTCGTTTCGATCAACATCGGAAAAGGCAGGATCGTCCTGTTCGGCTTCCGCCCGCAATATCGCGGCCAATCGGTGGCGACGTACCCGTTGCTTTTTAACGCCATCGCCAGATGATTTTGGATTTTAGATTTCGGATTTCGGATTTGGTTAAACGGATTCCAACCCTCTAAAAAAAATTTCCTTTTCATTAACAATCCAAAATCCGCAATCCCAAATCCAAAATCAACCTGCCTTCTCATTTTGCAGCATGACCGATCTCGGCGGATAGAGTTTGATGCCGATCTCGCGCAGGGCGCGGTTGACGCCCGAGGCGGCCTGATCGAAGACCTGCAAGGGACTGCTCTGGTCGGTATCGACCCAGAAATAAACCGTCAGTTTGATGCCCTCGGCGGCCAGGTCGGTGACAAACACGCTCGGGGCCGGTTCTTTGACGATCTCCTCTATTTTTCCGAGCGCCGAGAGAATGCAATCCTTGGCCTGAGCGACCTTGGCCTCGTAATCGACGCTGATCTCGAATTTTCTCCGTTGCAGATAACCGGCGCCGCGGATCGTCAGCGAGTTGGAGTACATATCGCCGTTCGGCACCAGGATCTGTTCGCCGTCGAACATCTTCAGACGGGTGGCGCGGACGCCGATATATTCGACCTCTCCCTCGATGTCCTTGACGAAAATGTAATCGCCGATCTGAAAGGGTCGATTCCAGAGGATCAAGATCCCCGACAGCAGATTGTTTAAAATGTCCTTGGTGGCGAAACCGACGATAAAAGAGGTGAATCCGAGACCGGCGATCAGTTGGCCGAAACTGAAGTTCGGAATGACGATAGTCATCGCCGCGAAGATCCCGAGGATGAAGATCATCACCCCGATCAGACGGGAAAAAAGGATCCGCAGGCGTTCGTCGAGATGGGTCCGGCGCGAAGTCGAAAGAAACATCGCGCGGACGATTTTTCCAAACAGCCAGAAGATGATGAGAACGACCAGTCCGGCGGCCAGATAAGGCAGACGTTCGACGATCGAAGTTAAGAGATTGTCAATTGATTTGTAAGCGACGCTCCAGATGTACGAGGTGTTATCGATCACCCGATCGGGAACGTTCGAATTAGAATTGCTATTTTGTAAAAACATAATAAAAGTTAAAAAGATTAAAAAAGTGAAAAAGTGAAAAAGTGAAAAAGTGAAAAGGGGGATTTCGGTATTTAATTGCTCATTCTTCTAGATTACCTTAAATTATCCGGCAAGCAGAATCACGGGTAATCTCAGCTTTCCGGAGAAAAGCAATAGCCGTCCGGGAAACCGGACGGTCTTTTCAACCTTTTCACCTTTAAACTTTTTAACTTTTAAACTTTTTTCTCTTTAAGATCGGCGGTCAGCTTTTCGTATCCGCGACTGCCCATCAACAGCCATTCTTCGGTCCGGCTCAGTTCATCGAGGATCTCTTTGATGGGAACTCCTTTTTGGATCAGGTCTTCCATCACACAGGCGCGCATCGAATGGGCCAGATAGCTGTGCTGGGGCAATGCCAGAAAGGCGCTCCCGCACCAGATGGCCTTGTGAACGGAGCGCCCGTCGTCGCTCAGGAAGGCGAACAGATACTCCATTCCGTCAACGACGGCGATCAGCCATTCGCCCGTCCAACGCTTGAGCATCAGTTCGGCGGTTTGCAGGGCGACGGTTTCGACCCCGTTGATCTCGGTCGGCCGGTAAACCTGCAAAACAACTTTGATACCGCGCCCGGCCGCCTCTTCGAGCCAGGGTTTCAGTTTTTCGACGATGCCCGGAAAGGCATCGACCAGAATGATCGAGTGGGCCTCCCCGAACAGACTCCGACAGCGTTCGAAAACCTGTTCCGAAGTGGACAGCGAAAAGATCTTTTCGCTGTCGCCCGATGGTTTCAGCCGCGCCAGCGCCTCTTCGGCCTCCTGATGCCGGTCGAGAAAAGAGTTCTTCAACTTGCCCAGAACCTCTGCGGGAGCGACGGCCTGACAGAGACGGTTTTCGGTTTCGTCGATGAGGACGGCGCCTTTTTGATAAAGGGCCTGAACGGCCTTGTAGGTGTTGGCCACCGGTTTGCCAATTTCCTTGGCCGCGCGATATGCGGTCGCCGGAGAGTTTTCGACCAGATAAGCGTAAACGGCCGCTTCGAGATCGGTAAAACCGAGCCCGCCGAGCAGTTTGATGATGTCGTTATATTTTTCTTGACTCATACTAGTATCATATGCTACTACTAATTTACCCAAATGTTAAATGCACCGGAAAATCGGCGACCCGGTTAGGTAATAATAGAGCTTGTTCAGAGAAGCTTTCAAAAGTGGTCGGTGGTCGGCGGGCAGTGATCAGAAAAAAGGGACGAGGGACGAGAGAAATTCCAAGTGGAAAACTGACCGCTGACCACCGACAACTGGCCACTGACAGGGTGTTTCGGAGAAATATGAATAAAAGTTTTATAGGATATGCGGGGCTTTTTTGTTTAGCGTTTTTATCGGTTTTCTTTTTTTCGGTCGTTGGAGCTTTGGGGCAGGAAAAACCGGCGGTTCCGCGTTTCGAGCGTTCGGAATGCGCCGTCCAGCCTCCGGAGGGGATCAAGGCCGAATGCGGAAATCTTTTCGTCAGAGAGAATCGCCGGAAAAAGTCCGGCCGGACGATTCGATTGCCGGTTATCATCATCAAAAGCACGTCGGTCAATCCGGCCCCCGATCCGGTTTTTTACACGGCCGGCGGTCCGGGGGCAGGTTCTCTCGGCCGGGCGCGGGGCGCCAATCATCTGGCGGCCTTTACCAAAGACCGCGATTTTATCCTGTTCGAACAGCGGGGAACGGGTTACGCCGAACCCGTCCTGCAATGCCCGGAGGTCGATCTGGCCAATCAGGAAAGCGCCCGGCAAAACCTCAGCGCGGAAGATGCTTTGCGCCGGGAGGCCCGGGCGGCCAAAACGTGCCGCGACCGTCTGGCGGCCGGGGGAATCGATCTGTCCGCCTACGACAGCGCGGCCAGCGCCGCCGACATGGAGGATCTGCGGCGGACGCTCGGCATCAAACGCTGGAACCTTTACGGCATTTCCTACAGCACGCGCCTGATGCTCAACTACATCCGCGAATATCCCCAAAGCGTCCGCAGCGTCATTCTCGATTCGGTTCTGCCGACTTCGGTCAACTGGGACGAAACCGGCGTTGACGGCGTGGTTAATGCGCTCAACCTTCTGTTCGCCGATTGCGCCCGCGATAAAAAATGCTCGGCCGCTCATCCCGATCTGGAGAAAAAGTTTTACCGTTTGATCGAATCGGCCAACGAAAAGCCGATCGTCGTCGAGGCGGTCAAGGATGGCAAGACCTATCCGGTCAAACTGAACGGCAACGCGATCTTCGATTTTTTCTACAATATGATGGAGCGAACCGGCGCGCTCGACCGGATTCCGGCGATGATCGACGCTCAATCCGGAGGCGATTACTCTTCTTTGAAATCCTACGCCGAAGATAAGGTGTCGGGCCGCGGGTTCATCTGGGGAATGCGTTATTCGGTCTGGTGCCGCGAAGAGATGCCGTTTCAGGATCAAAAAAAGATCGCCGCGCAGGCGGAAAAATATCCCTTCATCCGGGGATTCAAAATTCAGGGCGCTTTTCCCGAGATCTGCCGCGCGTGGGATGTTCCGCCCGCTCCGAAGATCGAAAACCGGCCGGTCAAGAGCGATGTTCCGGCCCTGATCTTCGCCGGCAAATACGACCCCGACACGCCGCCCGCCTGGGGCCGTCTGGTGGCCTCCTGGTTTTCGCACAGCTTTTTTTACGAGGTCGAGGGAACCAGCCACGGCGTGCTTTTCAGCCGCCGTTGTGCGGTTGAAGAGATAACCGCCTCATTCCTTGACGATCCGGTCAGAAAACCCGATGACGCCTGTATTTCAGAGATCCCGCCGCTCGATTTCAAATAAACCGGTCATTTATTTTGGCAACATATTGCCGTAATAAAAAGAATTTAACGGGCTTCTTCGCGCGGGGCGGTTGATTAAATTCTTTTTAACTTTAATGCCTGTCGATGGTTAAACTTCCTTCGGATTGATAAAATAAAAACAAACGAAGATTAGCGGTTTGCTCATTTGACTTTTGAGTTGATTAGAATTAGAATAATTCTAAAGACAGGAGGATTAATATGCATAATACGAAAAATGATTTATCGCAAGAAACGAGAGAACAAATGATCGGAATTCTGAACGCCAGGCTGGCCGATTCGCTCGATCTGAAATCGCAGGCCAAACAGGCGCATTGGAACGTCAAGGGAATGAATTTCATCGCCCTCCACGAACTTTTCGACGATGTCGCCACCGAGGTCGAAGGCTACACCGATACGATCGCCGAAAGAGTTACCATTTTGGGCGGCACGGCCGAGGGAACCGTTCGTGTGGCGGCGCAGAAATCGAGCCTGAGCCAATATCCGCTTGAAATTTCAGATGGCCGCGATCACGTCGATGCCCTTTCGACGGCGCTGGCCGATTTCGGCAAAAAGGTCCGCGGCAACATCGACGAAGCCGACGACGCCGGCGATGTGGACACGGCCGATCTTTTTACGGAAGTATCGCGCGGAATCGACAAAATGCTGTGGTTCGTCGAGGCGCATATTCAGTCTTGAAGGCGGTAAATAGTGATGGGTGATGGGAAATTTGACTTTTCCCATCACCCATCACTTATCACCCATCACTTATAATCGAAAACAATATTGCAAAACGCCTTGACCCCGACGTCCAGACGACTGTCATCGATGTAGAAATCCGGCGTGTGATGCCCGGCGACCTCGGCCGGGTTTTTTCCTTTCGGCATTCCGCCGAGGAAGAAAAAGAACGACGGGGCTTTTTCGCCGAAATATGAAAAATCCTCCGCTCCGGTCGTCCATTCTCTCTCCAGAACATTTCCCTTGCCGGCCGCTTTTTCGAGCGACGGAAGCATTTTTTTGACCAGTTCGGGGGTGTTGTAGGTGACCAGGGTTTTGGTGTCGATCTCGACCTCGGCCGTCGCGCCCTGGCTTTCGGCGATCATTTGAACCGTTCGTTTGATCTTTTCGTGAACGTCTTTTTGCATGGCCGGATCGAGCGTGCGGATAGTTCCCGCCATCTCCATCTCTTCGGGAATGATGTTCTCGCGGATCCCGCCGCTGATCCTGCCGACGGTGATGACGACCGGCGCGCGCGTCAAGACCGATTGCCGCGAAACGATCAGCTGCAGACCGTTGATGATCTGGGCGGCCGTGACGATCGGATCGATCCCGTCCCAGGGCGCGGAACCGTGCGCCTGCTTGCCTTTGACCCGGATCTTGAACCAGTCCGAAGACGCCATCGCCGCGCCCGACTTGTAACCGATGGTGCCGATCTCGGTCTGCGAATTGATGTGAATCCCGAAAACGGCGTCGATCTTCGGATTATCCATGACGCCCTCTTTGACCATCAGTTCGGCCCCGCCCTCTTCTCCCTCGGGCGGGCCTTCCTCGGCCGGTTGAAAGATAAAGACGACCGTTCCTTTGAGCTCATCCTTCATTCCGCTTAAGACCTCGGCCGCTCCCATCAACATCGCCACGTGGGTGTCATGTCCGCAGGCGTGCATGACCGGCACCGTCTGTCCGTTGTATTCGGCCGTCGCGTGCGAAGCGAAGGGAAGCTGGACGCGTTCTTTAACCGGCAGTGCGTCCATATCGGCGCGAAGCCCGATCACCGGCCCCGGCGAAGATCCTTTTAGAATGCCGACCACACCGGTTTTGGCGATGCCCGTTCTGACCTCCAGCCCGAGACTTCTAAGATGAGCGGCGATGTATTCTGCGGTCTTGAACTCGCGGTTCGAGAGTTCCGGATTTTGATGAATGTGGCGTCGCCATTCGATCACTTTGGGCATCAGTTTGTCGACCGCCGCATTGATCTCCCGGCTCATATCCCTGGCCGCGACGAATCCCGGCAACATCAACCCGATCAAAAAAACGGAGATAAGTTTTTTCATTGTTTTAGGATGTCCTGAACTTGTTGAAATTTTTCTATTATTCTGGACCCTCGGCCGGATTTCGTCAAACAAAAGAGAAATAAGGTGAAAAAGGTTTAAAGGTGAAAAGGTTTAAAGGTGAAAAAGAAATTCACCCGTCGGACGAACATTTTCACATTTTCACTTTTAAACCTTTTTCACCTTAATACCCATCCGTATTGCGCGTTGGACGGTTGCGTTCCGGCGGCGCGGTACTTTTCTTTGAGTTTCGAGACGTAATCGCCGGGAATGGCGTTCATTTTGGCCTTGACGTCGATGCCGTAAACCTTGGCCGAATTGAGACCGAAGATCTTTTCCTTGACCCGGTCGGTCAGCGGTTTGAAGCCGAATTTTTTGATGAAATCCTCGGGCATCCGCAAACGCCGGAAGGCCTCGATCTGCCATTGCGGAGAACCCCACCAGATCGAATCCGTGCCCCACAAAACGCCGTCTTCGCCGAACGCCTGAATCATTTCACCGAGCATATAGGCGCACAGGCGCGGGGCGGTGATGACGGTCATTCCGAAGGTCGTCCCGAGATCCATATAGACGTTCTTCAGCTTCGGATCTTTCCGGCGCGCTTCGCACAGGTCGGTGACCCAGGGGACGCGCGTTTTTTCCTTGAAATCGCCCTCGATGATCTTGAGGATGTCCTGCCCGCCCTTGAACCCGGCGTGATAGATGAGGAAATTGAGATCCGGAAAATCGCGCGCCGCTTTCGGCACGTCTTTCGGGCTCGAACGGTCGAGATCCCAACTCGGCAGGGGCAATCCCTTGTGAACGCAGATGTTTTTGATCCCGATTTTGCGCGAATATTCGTAGGCCGGATAGGCGACCTTTTCGTCGTCCATCCACCAGCCGACGCTCCCGTCGGCCAGGGGCTGACCGGGATAACCCTTCCACGCCTCGACTTTGAGTTGCTCGTGCTGGCGCTTCATATCTTCGAGGTCGCGCGCCCCGAGATCGGGCGAGAAAAGCCCGTGGGCGACGATCCTTCGCGAACGGGCGAGACCGTTGATCTCGGCCCGCGTTTCGATCAACTCGCCCGGAGGCAGAACGTTGTCCTTGTCCTCTTTGGCCGGCAAACCCGTGATGACGGCCATCGAGGTGTCGCTGTCGAGGAACATCTCCTTGATGTAATTGGCCAGATAGAGGTCTTTCCATTCGTGTTTCTTGCCCACCAGATCCTTGTTGCCCCAGGCCGCTCCCGCATTGCGGTAAGCGAGCAGATTGGGCACGCTGATGATCTTCCCGGTTTCGACGTGATGAGTGTGGATGTCGAAGATGAAGGGAGTTTTCGGGAACTTCTCATCGCCGGCGGAAGGCTCGAACATCTCTGCGGCGGAAACATCGAAAACCGGACCGAAAACCGAGTTCATGGCCAGAAAGGCGGCGGCCATTCCTCCCGATGTGGCCAAAAATTTGCGTCGGCTGATCCCGAGTTTTTTGGAGGCGTCATCGGCGATCTGCTTCAGATGATGCTCGACCTTTTGCTGATCTGCGGTCTGTCCGGGCGGAACGAATTCCTCGTTCGAGACGATCTGCGTCGGGATCGGCAATCGCTCCTCATTTTCCAGATCACATTTTTGAACCCATCTCTTTTTCATCTTACATTCCCCTTTCTTAAAAACCGCTCATTGCTCACCGCTCACCATTTCCGCCATCTCGACCAGAACGCCCGCCGGGTTCCGGCCCAGATCGCGCGGCACGCTGGAATTGACCTGAACGGCCAGCGCGATCTTCTGTTCGGGAAAATACATCATGTCGGTGATGTAGCCGGGGAAAAATCCGCTGTGGCCGTAGGTTACCCCTTGGCGGGTCGGGCGGATGATCACCCCGAGGCCGTATTTGGTTTCGCGTCCGAGCATCGGCGCCGAAACCCCGTCCAGCATCTGCGGCAAAAGCGACGGGTCGAAGGCCTCACCCTCGTACATCATTTTGGCCCAGCGGGCCAGATCTTCCGCGTTCGAAACCATTCCGCCGCCGGTCCATTCGAATTGCGGATTGATGATGAACTGCCCGTTTTCGATGACCTTGTCCTTGCCGCCGAAAGGATTGTCTTCGCCCGCGTGGCCCTGAACCAACCCATCGATCCGGCGGCCGGTCTGGGGTTTCGTCCGGTTCAGTTTCAGCGGTTTGAGCAATTTTTCCCGCGCCAGTTGATAATAGGTCTTGCCCGAGACCCGTTCGATGATCATTCCGAGAACGATGTAATTGGTGTCGGAATAATCCCAGCCTTTGCCCGCCTCGAACGGGGCTTTTTCGTCGAACAGGTAGGCGATCAGCTCTTCCGGGCGCCAGACCTTTTCGGGCGCGGCCGTCAGGTCTTTTGTAAACTGTTCCTTGAATTCGTAGCGGATCAGGCCGCTGGTGTGATTCATCAGGTTGCGCACCCTTATCTGGCGGGCGTTGGGCAGGCGGTCGAACCATTTTTCCTTCCCCAGATATTTTTCGATCGGCGCGTCCAGATCGATCTTGCCCGCCTTGATGAGTTGCATCGCCACGGCCGCCACAAAGGTTTTGCCGACGCTTCCCGCCAGCATCAGATCGTCCGCTTTCATCGGCGTTTTCGCCTCGCGGTCGGCGTAACCGGTGGCCAGTCCGAAAGACGTTCCGTCGGCCAGCGCGACGCCGACAGTCGCTCCGGCGAATTTCGCCTTTTGGTGCCATTCGTCCAGTTTGGTCTGAAGCCGCGTTTTGAGCGCGGCCGTTTTGTCCGGCGCTTTTTGGGCGAAGATTGAAAGACCCGGACAAAGCAGGAAAAGAAAAATCACCCAGACCCCGACCGGAGAACTTCTGTCACTTGGTCTTTTCATCTTTGACCATTCCTTTTTCGGCTTCCGTGCAACCCTGCGGTTCGATCGTCGAAGAGGCGTTGGCGATCTTCCAGCTTTCCCCGTCGCGGACCAGATGAAAAGAATTGACGCCGCAATGCGACAACTTGCCGTCGCTGGTAAAAACGTAGCGGCCCCATACAAGCGCCAGATCGCCGAAGATCTTGACCTCTGGCGCGTACATGTTTTCCTTGATCTCGCCGCGTTTGACGGCGAACATCTGCGAGAAGGCCTCGCCGGTGAACACCCTGGTGACGGATTTGCCCTCTTTGTTTTTGATCAGCGCGACCAGCTGGGATTCGGGCGTGTAAAGCGCCAGGATCCCGGCCGGATTGTGGCCGGCCATTTCCGTAAACAGTTGATTGACGACGCCCAAAGCGTTTTTGGAATCGTCCTTCTGGGCCAGCGCTGAGATGGTCAGCAGTAAAGTGAATAAGATAACGATCGATGTTTTTTTCATAAGAATTTTGTTCCTTTTATTTTTTGTTGCGGTTAAAAAAATCAAGAAAAACGGGACGCGGATGATGACGGATGAGACTGATTAAAACGGGTGTCTGATAAAAAAATTCCGGAAAATCCGTTATCATCCGCGTCCCGTTTTCTTCGATCTTCTTAATGGCAATGATCTGTTTTTTTTGAATGCCTCTTCACCTTGTGTTCCGGCGCGAGACTAAAGGTTTTGCGCTTCGGACACAAGCGCCACTGGAGCTGAGATCTAGGCGACCAGTTTTTCTCTGATCTTTTTGGCGTAATCGGCGCTGGCGCCATCGTCGGTCAGGAACTCGATCTGTTCCGGCGCGCCGACGCCGAGACCGAGTTTGACGGCCTGGGCGATCTGTTCCTGTTCGAAAACCCGCCCTTTTTCGACCTCGGGCGTCGTTCCGAAATACCGCAGGAGGGCCACCCCGACGGCGTCGATGGCGATCCGGTCGGTGCCGGCCAGGATCACTTCGGAACTGACCTTCTTCCCGGCGTCGGGGCCGCCGGTGGTAAACGCTTCGACGCCGTCGAGAACGATCAGAGCCGGTTTGTAGGCGGCGTTGATCTCGGCGATCATCCGTCGCTGGTCGGGCGAAGAATGCAGTTCGCGCATAAAGTTGTAATCGTTGCCGGGAAGACGTTTGGCGGCCAAACCGACCGAATTTTTCAGCGACAAGGTGAAATGACCGCCGTAACGGTGGGTTTTCAGACAGCAGGTGTTGATCACCGCATCGGCCTCCAGAACCTTTTTGGGGACGGCAAAGCCCTTTTGCCAGAGGCTGTTTTTGAATTGAAAGGCCTTCCAGTCCTCCTCTTTGAGATCGTCAAAGACGATCGTTTCCGCGCCGCCGTCCTTGGCCAGCGCGAAGATGTCTTTGGTTTTCATCACCTCGCGCGTGTCGCCCATTCCGCTCCGGTCGCCGATAGTCAGCGAACGGGCTTTGAGGGCGCGCATTTCTTCCATAAGGGTTTGGAGGGTGTCGCCGTGGGTCGAACCGGGCGTCGCATCGGCGCTGTTGAAGTTCGGTTTGATGAACAGATTCTTGTCTTTGAACTCGTCTTTCAAATGAAGAAGTTCGATCGCCCGCCGGATGCCTTCGGAGCGATTTGACGTCTTGACAAAGGCGACCTTTGCTTTGGTCAGATTAACCGCTTCTCCGGCGGCCTCCGTCCCGGCGGCGCGCTTCTGACAATTGACGAGCGCCGGCGAGACAAGAAAAAGCGCCCCGGCCGTTCCGAATGTTTTCAGCCATTCGCGACGGTCCATTCCGGATTTCGGATTTCGGATTTCGGATCCTTCTGTCATGATGTATTCCTCCTTAAAATGCTCACCGCTTACTGCTCACCGCTCACTGGAACCCGTTTCACTAATTGCCGTCCATTTTGAGCGGCTTGTCGACTTTTGGCCGGGCCGGACGATTGGCCAGTTCCCAACCCGTCGCCATAATGGTTCGCGCCACCTTTTCCATCTGTTCGAAATTGATCTTTTCGACCGAATCCGAAGGCTGGTGATAGTCTTCGTGGACGCCGTCCATATAAAAGATGATCGGGATGCCTTTGCGGGCGTAGTTGAAATGGTCCGATCGATAGAAGAACTGCTCCGGGTCTTTCGGGTCGTCGTAACGATAGTTAAAATTCAGATTCAAAAACGCCCGGTTGGTCGCTTCGCTCAATTCTCCCAACTCGGTGCTCATCATCTTCGAACCGATGACGTAAACCTCGCCCGGCTTGGGCAGATTCTTGTTGACCGGATGATTTTCGTCGCCCGGATTCTGGTAGCGGCCGATCATATCGATGTTCAGTTCGGCGATGATCGAAGTGATCGGCACGGTCGGATGGTCGGTGAAATACTGACTGCCCCACAAACCTTTTTCCTCGCCCGCGTGCCAGATGAACAGGATCGAGCGTTTCGGCCGCTGGGCTCCTTTGGCGAAGGCCTCGGCGATGGCCATGACGGCGACCGTTCCCGAACCGTCGTCGTCGGCCCCGTTCCAGATCTTGTCCTCGCCCGCCCGGTTCGGATTCATCCCGACGTGGTCGTAATGCGCCCCGATGGCGACGTATTCGTTCTTTAAGACCGGATCGCTCCCTTCGAGAATGCCGACCACGTTCTGCGAATGGGTCGGTTCGCTCTTGACGGTGATCTTCAGATTTATTTTTTTGCTTGTTTTGAGATCGAAGGTCGAGACCGGTTCTCCGGTCGAGGCCTTGGTGTAAACGGCGCTCCCGTTCGATTTCTCGCCCCGGAACAGTTCGTTGATAAGATGCGGCGAAGCGGTGATGACCGGAATGGTGATCGGCGAAGAATCCCCGACCAGTTCCACCTGACCTTTCTCGCTCTGCGACCAGCGCGACGAACTCCAGGAGGCCAGATTCCCGAAAGTTCCGAAAACGATCACCGCTTTGGCTCCGTTCTTTTGGGCGTAGAGAACCGGCGACATCCAGTCCTCGCCCTGCCGGGTCTGCTGGAGATCGGGAAAAGTAACGCCCGGCGGCAGGCCGTTGGTCACGACCACGATCTTGTCCCTGACGTCGATGCCCTGATAGGGATCGATGTTCTTCGGTTTGAAAACCCAGCCGTGGCTGACGTAAACGACTCCGGCTCCGTTGATCTCGGCCGGATTGAGGTTTGAAAGAAAATCCTCGCCGTAACGAAAAGTCTCGCCGTTCATTTCAAGGATCGTTCCAAAGGGATCGATCCGGTTTCGCTTGAGCGGGAATTTCTGAAAATAAGTGTTGCCGTCGCCCGCCGGTTTGATCCCCCAGTCGGCCAGATGCCGGGCGATGTACATGGCGGCGATGTCGAGCCCGCGCGAAGGCGTGTCGCGGCCTTCGAGTTCGTCGGAAGCGATAAATTCCAGATGCCCCTTGAGACGCTCGGCCGTCACGGCGTCGGTATTGCCGAAACGTTGGGCCGTTTTGACGGTGGCGGTTGCGGCCGATTTGCCCGCCTTGGTTTGAGCGGCGGCCGGAAAACCGGAAAAGACAAGTAAAATAAATAAAATAAAAACGGAAGACCTTTTCATCTTTTTTTCCCTCGGATAAAAAATTGGACCGACTGTTCCATTTTGCTTTTTTCTCGGGTCCGAACCGTTTTCGGCCTTTCCCGGAAAAATCTGAACAAAATACGGATTTGGTCACTGGTGTTGATGCTTTTACGCCCGCCGGGAAATTTAGGTTTCAGGGCGGACGAAAAAAAGGCTGGAGCGGCCCGCCCCGGTTTTTAAAATGCCGAAGATGGCGGTCGGCGGTCGCCCCCGATCATTTAACAAGCCCGAAACGTCCTCGTTTTAACGGCTTTTTTTCTCTTCCGGTTTGGCCGCCATCGGCAGATTAAGGGCCGGTTTGACCTCGCCGCGATGACAGGTCGTGCAGTTGACGATCGCGTTGCGGCCCTCCAGACCCTTGATGTTTTTCAACAGATCCTCGTTGATCTTGGCGGCCATGAGCTGCATGTCGCGGGCGATCTGTTTGGTCGGTTTGGTCTCGGCGGCCCAGTTTTCCGGCGTGTGGCAATGGGTGCAGGTGACGCCGAGCGAGCGGCTGAAACCGAACTGCATGATGGCCAGAAGCCGCCCGGCCGGAACGCCTTTGAAGTTCTGTATGTTTTTGAAAACGGTCTCGGCCGGCTCCTGCTCGCGGCCCTTGATCTGTTCGCGCAGTTTGGCTACGGCCGCTCCCTGATCGAACTCCGGGGTCGGGGTCGGTGCGGTCGTTTTGCTTTCCTGAGCCGCAACCTCAGGACGAAAAAACGGCCGCAACAGAAATGCGCACGAAACGAACAAAACGAAAACAAGAATAACGGCCGAACTCAACACGGTTTGCTTTTTACTTTTCATATTCACGTCCCTTATTTTTCCTCCGGCGGAAGGCGGGGAAAAGACAAATATCCTCTGATCTTGAATTTTTCGGCGAATGCTTTTGGTCAGCTTTGCGATTTTCCTTTATGTTCGGAGGGTTTATACGTCGGTTTGAGAAATTTGGTTTTGATAAAATGGCAAATTTCTCCCCCGATTTCAAAAGCGGCGAGGGCTTTGATTTTTCGTCCATTTGGGCCGGTCCCGCGACCGGCGGCCGGCAAATGATTCCGGACGCCCGTTTTAGATTTGCTAGAGCGGGAAAATTTCTCTAAACTATAAAGCCGTTGCCCTTGTAGCTCAACGGTTAGAGCAGCAGACTCATAATCTGTTGGTTGGAGGTTCGAATCCTCCCGAGGGCATTTAGATAGGTTTCGGCAAATCCTCAATTTACGGGATTTGCCGATTTTTATTGGGGTTTATTAAATTCTCTTTCGGCAACATTCGCAACATTGGCAACATTTTCCGCTCGATACTGCACAAAAACCGCACATTTTTTTCTACCCTATCGAGTCGCGGAACTCTTCGAACTTCATCTGACCGGATCGAACCGCTTCGAAAATTTTTCTCAACCGGTCGATCTTCTCCGGGGTGCCGAATTTTTTTTCGATTATTTCCATTGCCCGCTCCCTGGCGGCCGCGGTCGAGTGCTGGTAATCGACGACGGCCGAAGGGTTGTCGGTAAACTCGGTCGTCGTTTTATTGTCGATCAGGTTTTCGTGCAAAACCGAGGTAAAAGTGTGCCGGAGATCATGAAGGACAAAACCATTCGGGCGTTTCTTTCCATACGGGATCTCAAGCTGTTTGCACGCCCTTTTAATGATCGAATAGGTTTTCATGTGGATCTTGCCGGCTTCGGAAAAAAAGAATTTTGAATCCGGATAGAGTTTTGCGCCCTGGTCC
>JAWKHL010000006.1:0-363091 GCA_041394845.1 Pyrinomonadaceae bacterium
GTTTTTTTATTTACAGAGTATTAACCACTTATGAAAAAAAGTTACGTTTCAGGCACCAGCGACACGCCCCTGCTCGGCGCGACGATCGGCGATATGTTCGATCAAACGGCGGGAAAATACCCGAATAATGAAGCGCTCATCGTCCGCCATCAGAAGGTCCGCTGGACCTACCGCGAATTAAAAGAGAGAGTCGATCGATGCGCGAGGGCGCTGGCGGCGATCGGTTTGAAGAAGGGCGAGAGGATCGGGATCTGGTCGCCGAACTGCGCCGAATGGACGATAACGCAGTTCGCCACCGCCAAACTCGGGGCGATCCTCGTCAACATCAATCCGAGCTACCGTCTCCACGAACTCGAATACGCGCTCAATCAATCGGGCTGCAAGATGCTCGTCATCGCCGACCGCTTCAAAACGTCCGATTACGCGCAGATGATCCGCGATCTCGCGCCGGAACTCGGAGCCAGCGCCCCCGGCCAACTCGTAGCCGAAAAACTGCCCCATCTCAAAACGGTCATCCGGCTCCGCCCGGAACCGGCCGAAGGGATGCTCGCCTGGGACGAACTGCAAGAAAAGGCCGCCGGGTTCAGCGCCGAAGAGTTAAAGGAAGTTCAAAACGATCTCGCCTTTGATGAACCGATCAATATTCAATACACATCCGGCACGACCGGCTATCCGAAGGGCGCCACCTTGAGTCATCACAACATCCTCAACAACGGCTATTTCATCGCCCGGACGATGAATTTCACCGACCGCGAGCGCGTCGTCATACCGGTTCCGCTCTATCACTGTTTCGGGATGGTGATCGGCAATTTAGCCTGCATCACGCACGGCGCGGCGATGCTCTATCCGAGCGCCGGTTTTGAGGCCGAGTCGGTTTTGCAAATGATCGCCGAGGAAAAAGCGACCGCCCTCTACGGCGTTCCGACGATGTTCATCGCCGAACTCGATCATCCGGACTTTGCGAAATACGATTATTCGAGTTTGCGCACCGGCGTCATGGCCGGATCGCCCTGTCCGGTCGAGGTGATGAAAAAGGTGCAGACCCTTTTGAACATGTCTGAAGTGCAGATCGCCTACGGGATGACCGAAACGAGTCCGGTCAGCACGCAGACCCGTTTGGGAGCGCCGCTCGAAAAACAGGTCTCGACCGTCGGCCGCATTCATCCGCATCTGGAGATCAAGATCATCGACCCGGAAACCGGCCTCGTCGTCCCGCGCGGCGCGTCCGGCGAGCTCTGCACGCGCGGCTACAGCGTCATGCTCGGTTACTGGAACGACCCGGAAAAAACCGCCGAAGCAATCGACGCGGCGCGCTGGATGCACACCGGCGATCTGGCTTCGATGGACGACGATGACTACATCAACATCGTCGGCCGGATCAAAGACCTGATCATCCGCGGCGGCGAGAACATCTACCCGCGCGAGATCGAGGAATTTCTCTACACCCACCCGAAGATCTCGGACGTTCAGGTGATCGGCGTCCCCGACGAAAAGTTCGGCGAGGAGGTGATGGCCTGGATCAAACTCAAGGAAGGCGCGACGGCCGACGCCGAAGAGATCAGAGAATTCTGTCAGGGCCGGATCGCCCACTACAAAATCCCCCGCTACTACAAATTCACCGAAGACTTCCCGATGACCGTCACCGGCAAGATCCGCAAAGTCGAGATGCGCGCGATCAGTGTCAGGGAACTGGGACTGGAAAAAGCGGCGGATATTGAGAATGCCTGAATTATTGAATATGACAACCGGAAAGCAGATGGCGGGCCAAAATAAATTTGTTGGTGACAAAGCAAAATCAAAGTATTGTCAACAGCGTTCGGGTTAATAAGTGATTATATGTATTGACAAATCACGTTAGACCTAACTTTTTCCGGGTCATTTTAACATTTCAGACCCAGCCGATGAAATCGGCGGCATAACTTTATGCCGCCCCCTTCGAAGGCTTATTTGCCCGGTCCCGGCCGATTACAAAACTTTTACAAAATAATCCTTGCTTTCATTTTCGACTTTGATATAACCTTATAAAAAAAATGAATGACCATTCATTCATAATTATGAATTGGGAATTACGATTTAAATCCGAAATCGAACTATGTCAACTTCCGTCAGTGCTAAAAATCAAACCCGGGCGGTGGTCCCGGACAAACGCGAAGCGATTCTAAACGCGGCCGTCAAGGTGTTCGCCCAAAAAGGCTATTTCAATTCCAAGGTCGCCGATGTCGCCAAACAGGCGGGGATCGCCGACGGCACCGTTTACCTTTACTTCAAGAGCAAGAGCGAGATCCTTCATTCGGTTTTCGACCGGGCGATGGAGGAATTCATCAATGAGGGCAAACGCGAACTGGCCGTGCTCGAAGATCCGGGCGAACGGCTCCGGAGGATCGCCCGGCTTCATCTGGAAAGGCTGAGCGCCGACCGCGAGCTGGCCATCGTCTTTCAGGTCGAACTGCGCGGTTCGACCAAGTTCATGGAAGAATTCTCGGCCGCCGGTTTCGCCGATTATCTGGATATTATGTCAAACACCATCCGGGAAGGTCAGAAACGGGGACTTTTTCGCAAGGACGTCAAACCGATCGTCTGCGCCAAGATACTGTACGGCGCTCTGGACGAGATGGTGACGAACTGGATCCTGTCGAAAAAATCCTACCCCCTGCCTCCGATGGCCGATACGGTTCTGGAGATCTTTTTCGGCGGAGTTTTAAACAAATGAATCAAGATCTGACGATGGACAATCCGCAATCCGCAATCCCAAACCCGAAATTGGAGGGACGAGCCGGATTTGATCCGGACGCCCCCGCCACGTTGGCGGAACTTTTCCTGAAAGCGGCCGAAAGACACGAGCGAACCGACGCCCTCAACTACAAAAAAGAAGATGAGTGGATTCCCATTTCCTCGCGGGAGATGATCGAACGCGCCGAACGGATCGCGCTCGGTCTCCATTCGCTCGGCGTCCGCAAAGGCGACCGGGTCGCGCTGCTTTCGGCCAACTCGCCCGAATGGACCCTGACCGACGCCGGTTGCCAGTTCGCCGGAGTGATCGACGTTCCGATCTACACCACGCTGGCCCCGGCATCGGTCGAATACATCATCCGGGACGCCGGCGCGCGCGTCTTTTTTCTGCAAAACAAAGCCACCTTAGAACGCATCCGGGAAATCCTGCCGAACTGCCCGAGCCTGGAAAAGTTTGTCATCTTCGAACCGGGCGAGGAGCCTTTGGGCGAAAACGCCTTGACGCTGGCGGAGTTGGAGGCGGCGGGCGAAAAATTAAAAACCGAGCGACCCGATCTCCTGCGGGAGATCGGCGAGACGATCTCGCCCGACGACATCGCCACTTTGATCTACACCTCGGGGACGACCGGAGAACCGAAGGGCGTCATGCTCTCGCACGGCAATCTGGTCTCCAACGCCATCGACGCCGGGGCCGAATTCAGTTTTTCCCGTTCCGACAAACCGCTTTCCGTTCTTCCCCTCTCGCACGTTTTCGAGCGGACCGGAATGTATCTTTACATCTTTCACGGAATGGCGGTTCATTACGCCGAATCGATCGAAAAATCGGCGGAAAACCTCGGCGAGGTGCGCCCGACGATCTTCGTCGGCGTCCCGCGCATCTTCGAAAAGGTCTACGAAAAAGCCCGGCTCAAGGCCGCTCAGGAAAGCCGCCTCAAGGAGGCCATCTTCGACTGGGCCGTAGCCGTCGGCAAGGAATACGCCCTGCAGATGGAAAAACGCGAAGAGATCTCTTACGTTCTGGCCGTCAAACACAGCATCGCCGACACGCTTGTTTTTTCGCGCCTGCGCAATTTTTTCGGCGGGAATCTGAGGTTTTGCATCACCGGCGGGGCGGCTCTCTCCGATGACATCTATCTGATCTTTACGGGCGCCGGGATCAACATCATGCAGGGCTACGGTCTGACCGAGACCTCGCCCGTCAACACCACCAACACTCTGGTCAATCACCGGCTCGGGACGGTCGGGAAACCGATCCGCAACGTTCGCATCCGGACCGCCGATGACGGCGAGATCGAGATTTCGGGGCCGAACGTGATGCTCGGCTATTACAACAAACCCGAGGCGACCCGCGAGGTTTTCACCGAAGACGGATGGTTCAAGACGGGCGACATCGGCGAGATCAGCGGGGACGGATTTTTGCGGATCACCGATCGCAAAAAGGAGCTCTTCAAAACCTCGGGCGGAAAATACATCGCCCCTTCGCCGATCGAACAGATGATCAAGGGAATCCGCTACGTCAGCCAGGTCGTCCTCGTCGGCAACGAACGGAAATTCCCGGCCGCGCTGATCGTTCCGAGTTTCGAACAACTGGAGAGTTTCGCCAAGGCCGAAGGGCTCGATCTGAAAACGCCGGAGGAATTCTGCTCGAACCCGCGGGTGGTGGAATTGCTTGAAAACGAAGTGGAAAAGGTCTGCCGGGATCTGTCGCGCTACGAGCGGGTCAAACGGATCGCGCTGCTCGAAGAGGAGCTGACGGTCGAAGGCGGCGAACTGACCCCGACGCTCAAGATCAAGCGCCGGGTGGTCGATGAAAAATACAGCCGGGTGATCGAGGAAATCTATTCTTGATTTTGGATTTTAGGTTTTGGATTTTGGATTACCTTTGATCTCAAGGCATTCGGAAAATTGCTCAAACCGACTGACAGCAAATGAACAAACCAATCCAAAATCTAAAATCCAAAACCCAAATCCTAATAAAGAACTCTCGTTCCGAGTCCCTGCGTGACGGCGGTGATCCCGGTGCGGCCCGCGCCGGTGATGACTTCAAAGGCGATCTGGGCGATGCTCTTTTTGGTTTTATCGACCTCGATGATGTCGTAAGGTTCGAGCAGGGGATCTTTTTCCTTGCCCTCCTTGATCAGATCGTAATTGACCGAGATCGTTTCTCTTTGTTTGGAGTTGTTTTTGAGCCGGTAGATGGTGATGTCCTTGGTCTTGGCTCTCCGGTTGACACCGCCGACCATGGCGATCGCCTGGGTCAACGTCAGACCGCCTTCGGTCAGACGAATCCCCTGCGGGCGCAGCACCTCGCCGGTGATGTAAACGGGCGAGGCTTTCTGAACGACGATGATGTCGCCGGGATGAACTTCCGGATTGGCCTCGGTGCTTCCGCGCTGAAGACTCCCCAGACTGTAGATCCTCGAAGGAACGTCCATTCCGTTGTTGGTGTCGGCCAGCCATTCATCCTGCTCGTTTTCTTCGGCGCACATCAGCGGCTGGGTGCGGAAGATCTGGATCAAACCTCCGGCTTCCTCGGTCACGCCCCCGGAGACGGAGATCAGTTCCAAAAGGGTCGCCCTCCGGTGAAGATCGACCTTTTGCTGTTCGACGACCGCCCCGATAATGACCGCCGGCGGCCGGCTTTTTTGTTCGACGACGCTGACGCTGACCTGAGGATTCTTCAGGTATTTCGACAAGAGCTGGGCGACGTCTGAGCGCAGTTCCTTCTCGGTCCGGCATTTGGCGTAAACCGTGTCATTGAAATAGGGGACCTGAAACTTTCCGTCCTCGTCAATTCTCGGTTCGGAATTAAAATCCGGTTCGCCCAGAACCTTGATCGATAATTTATCGCCGGGGCCGATCAAATACCCGCGCTCGTTTTCGGCATCCTTGACCGAAACGATCTCCTGACCGAAGGCGGCCTGAAACAAACCGAACGACAGGATAAACAACAACACAGCTTTTACTTTCATCAAAATACCTCTTAAATATCTTAAAAAATTTCGGTTAAATTATTTTTTTATTTAGTTTATTAACTTATAGTTCGCACAGAATAACGCAGTATGGCGTTTGATTCAACCTTTTATCCGCGCGGTTGCCTGTTATAATATCCCGTAACCGGTTCGGCCGACCAAAGCCTTTCGCCGATTTCAAGATTCACGAATGAATCTTTTTTCTTTCCGGGGCCGAATTTAATACGAAATCCGCGCTCGCCAAATCCCAAATCATTTTGGTTGACTATTTCGGATTTGCCGAGTAATTTCAAGATGTAGCTGACACAATCCGCCATGAAAATCTTTTCGAAAACAAGCCAACCCGAAGAGCGACTCTGGTTTCTTCGCCGCCCTTTTCAGTTTCTGTGCGACGTCAGCGTGCTGGCCGGAGCGTTCTTTCTGGCTTATCTTTTCCGGTTTGATTTTCAGCTCAACGAATATTATTTCGACAACGCGCTGAATCAACTGCCGTTCGTCGTGTTGGTTCAGTTCGCCTCGCTTTTTCTGGTCGGGGCCTATTCGATCATCTGGCGCTACGTCAGTTTTGAAGACATCAAAGCCTTTCTCAAGGCGGCCCTGATGTCGGGCCTGATTCTCGTTCTGGTTCGCCTGCTCCTCTCGCCCGGACGGTTTATCCGCTGGCAGGTTCCGCTGTCGATCATTCTGATGGACACGCTCTTCGCCTTTGCCGGACTTCTGACCCTCCGCCTGCTCCGGCGTTTCTTTTACGAGATCAGCGAAAAGCGCTCGTTCCAGCCGGGCAAGGCGCGCGTTGTCAAAAAATCGACCTTGCTGGTCGGAGCCGGAAGGATCGGCGCGCTGGTGGTCAAGGACATTCTGGGGCGCGGCGATACGGAATTCGAGATCAAGGGTTTCGTCGATGACGACAAACACAAAAAAGGCGGCAGCGTCAACGGCATCAAGGTGCTGGGAACGACCGACGATCTGGCCCGTCTGGTCGATGAGCTTCACATCGAACAAGTGGTCATCGCCATCGATCAGGCGCAGGGCAAGGACATCCGGCGGATACTGGACATCTGCGGAGCGATTCCGGTCAAGGCCAGGATCGTTCCGAGTCTCCACGAGATCGTTCACGGAAGCGTCAAGGTGAGCCGCATCCGCGACGTTCAGATCGAGGATCTGCTGGGACGCGAACCGGTCGAACTGGACGACGAGAACCTGCACGATTTTCTGACCGGCAAAGTGGTGTTGGTGACGGGCGCGGGCGGTTCGATCGGATCGGAACTGGTCCGGCAGGCGGCGGAGTTCAAACCGAAACTCCTGCTTCTGGTGGAAAGGACCGAATTTCCGCTGTTTGAGATCGAACGCGAGTTGAGCAAGAATTTCGAACATCTCAATTACGCACCGCTTCTGGCGGACATCGGCGACGAGCTAAGGATGCGCGAGATCTTCGAAGAATACAAACCCGAGGTCGTCTTTCACGCCGCCGCCCACAAACATGTGCCGATCATGGAGGCCAACCCGACCGAGGCGATCAAGAACAACATCTTCGCCACCAAACTGATCGGAGAACTGGCCGGAGAAACCGGAACCCGCGACTTCGTTCTGATCTCGACCGACAAAGCCGTCAATCCGACCTCGGTGATGGGCGCTTCGAAAAGGATCGCCGAGATCGTTCTCCAGGGGCTCAATCAGGTTTATCAGACAAACTTTATGGCGGTCCGCTTCGGCAACGTCCTCGGTTCGACCGGTTCGGTCATTCCCATCTTCCGCGAACAGATCCAGCAGGGCAAACCGATCACCGTCACGCACAAGGATATGACCCGCTATTTTATGACCATCCCCGAGGCATCGCAGCTCGTTCTGCAGGCCGGAGCGCTTGGCAAAGGCGGCGAGATCTTTATTCTCGACATGGGGCAACCGGTCAGGATCCTCGATCTGGCCGAAGATATGATCCGGCTTTCCGGCCTCCAGCCCTACGAGGAGATCGGCATCGTCTTTACCGGAATGCGTCCGGGCGAAAAACTTTTCGAAGAATTGGAGATCACCGGAGAAAATCTGCTGAAAACCGAACATCCGAAGATCTTCATCGGCCGGATCGCCGCCTATCCGAACGAGGACATCGAACAGATCCTCAGCAGTTTCCGTCAGGCCTTGAGCGAAAATGACAAAACTAAGATCCGCCGCCTGCTCAATCATTTTTTGCCCGAAGCCAAAATTTCCGTCGGAGAAAAAGAAGTAGGATCGACCGGCCAGACGCAACCGTCAGGCCCGGAAAATCTGATCAAACCCCGGCGATCGGCGCTCGAGACTTAAATAAAAAAACAGCATCAGACCAACGGTTCGAAATCCTTCGGGCGACCGCCCGCCTAACGAGGAGGCCCCGACCGACTTTTTCATCAACGGCGCGAAAACGACTTAAAACTCCCCCTTGTCAGCTTTCGACCACAAGCCCGGAAAATTCAGCCGACGAAAATATTCGGTCTCCGTTCAGATTGTCGGGGCGACCGCTGAATTTTTTACCGGTTAGCGGGAATTAGACCCTTCTTGGTTTTTATCGCGGTTAGGGGGAAAATACCATATGAGCAAAATTCTTATTAAAACGGCGTGTCTGTTTGTCTCGCTGACATTGTTTTTAGCTTGTCAAGCCGGATCGGATGCCGAAACGAACCCGAATTCTCCGGTCAACCGAACCGAAACGCAGACTTACAAATCAACCGGCGTGATCAAAAAAATTGACGCGGAAAAAGGCGAGATCACCATCGATCACGAGGATATTCCGGGCTATATGTCGGCGATGGAGATGACCGAACCGGTCGCCGATAAAAAGATGCTCGAACCGCTAAAGGCGGGCGACAAGGTCGATTTCGAGATCGAACGAACCGGGCCGGAGGTGATCGTTACAAAGATCGCGAAAACCGGCGGGGTTTTGAGCGGAAGCGAGATCTTCAAAACCAATTGCGCCGAATGCCACGGCGAAAAAGGCGAGGGGGCGAAAAAAGGGATCCCGCTCGTCTCGGGACACGCGCTTCATCATTCCGAAAGCGAATACGTCGAACAGGTCAAAAACGGCGAGGAGGATAAAATGCCGGCTTTTCGCGACAAATTGTCGGAAGAGGAGATCGCCGGGGTTGTAAAATACGTTCGCGAAACTCTGCAAAAAAATTCTTCGGCCGGAGAAGAGAAGCATCAGCATGGTCATTAAAACCCGAATCTTTATGAACAAAAAATCATTAACCGTTCCGGCGCTGGCGGTTCTCCTGCTTCTCGCCGGTTGCCGGACGAAAACCGGCGAGACAAATTCTTCGGATCAGCCGGGCGACCCAACGGCGGTTCGCGTTTCGGCGGCCGATATGAGCGCCTCCGAACCGAACATCGCTTCGGATCGGGAAGGCAATCTGTACGTTCTCTATGTCGAACACGGGGCGGATAAATCGGCCGATGTTTACCTGCAAAAATTTGATAAGGAGGCCGAACCGGTCGGCGAAAGGGTGCGCGTCAATCCGGAAAAAGGGCGGGCCAAAGCCTGGTTCGGCGACCCGCCGACGATACGGGTCGGGGGCGACGGTTCGATCTACGTCGGCTGGACCGCCGGGGTCGAATCGGCCGAAAAACCGGCTGCCAATCTTCTCTTTCTCTCAGTCTCGCGCGACGGCGGCAAAACCTTCGATGCGCCGGTCAAGGTCAATGACGACGACCGGCCCGCCTCGCACGGTATGCACTCGCTCGGGATCGGAAAAGACGACCGAATTTTTATGGCATGGCTCGACGAGCGAAACATCCCGCCCGAACCTCACGGCGGTGGGAACGAGATGAACCACGAGGAGGCCGAACCGAACAGCGAGGTGTTTTTCGCCTTTTCGAACGACGGCGGGCGAACCTTTTCCGAAAACGCCAAAATTGCGGGCGAGGTTTGTCCGTGTTGTAAAACGAATCTGGCGCTCGGCGAAACGGGACGGATCTATCTCAGCTGGCGGCAGGTTTTGCCCGGCGGTTTTCGCCACATCGCCGTCGCTTCGTCGGAAAACGGCGGGGAGAGTTTTTCGGCTCCCGTGATCGTCAGCGACGACCGGTGGAAGATCGACGCCTGTCCGGTTTCCGGCGCGCCGATGCTGACCGGACCGGGCGATCGGCTGAAGATCTTCTGGTACGCGGCGGGCGAGGCCGGTCCGGCCGGACTCTACGCGGCCGAATCGACCGATGGCGGTCGGAAGTTTTCGCCGCGCAGTCCGGTCTATCAGGGAGAGGTCAAAGGCACGGTCTCGGTATTTGCCAAAAATGAGACCGATCTCGGAGCGGTTTTCGACGGGGCGGGAAAAATCTTTCAAACCGGTTCGGCTTCCGACCCGGCCGAAAAATTCGCCGGAGAATTGCCGGCGGCCGTCTTTGCGGGCGGACACATCTACGCCGCTTTCGTCAAAAAAGAGAAGGGGAAAAACGGCGTTTTTCTGGCAAGACTTTAAGCCTTGGTTGACAAAAGGTTTTTATGAATTGCCACGAGTTTTAACTCGTGGGCCTGAAATAAAGGAAACCAGAGGTTTTAACCGAATACACTAAATAAAATCTCAATTCTGACAGCTTCAGCTAAAGCTGATCAGGATGTTATTTACATTTTTATTTGGCTAAAGCCGGTGGGCTTTATTCATCTTAACCACCACCAGCTAAAGCTGGTGGCAATTCATTTTTGTCAACAGAACCTAGGCGTTTGGTGACCGGGTTAGGTCGAAACTCAAAAACTGAAGTAAAATTCGGAAAATATTTTTCGGGAGTTTTTTCAATTGAGCGAACTAATCAGATTTGGCGTCAGCATCGATCAGGATCTGCTGGAAAACTTTGACCGCCTCAATGCGGAACGCGGTTACGGAACCCGTTCCGAAGCCATTCGGGATCTGATCCGCGAAGCGCTGATCGAGCAAAAGATCGAATCCGACCCGCAATCAAACGCGCTCGGCAGTCTGACGTTGGTTTACGATCATCACGCCCGCAATCTGACGCGGGAGATGGGCGACATCCAGCACGATTTTCACCAAATAATTCTGTCGGTGATGCATCTCCACGTCAGCCGCGACGATTGCCTGGAGATCATCGCCGTCAGCGGTCCGGCGGCCGAGATCGTCAAGCTGGCCGACAAACTTTTGAGCCTAAAAGGCATAAAAAACGGCAAACTGTTTTTGACCCTGCCTTCTTCGGTTATCACTTCCTGAAAAAAATTTGAATCCGGTGATGAAAAATTCACGAATTTTTAAATGTCGTGTTATTAATTGGGAATTCGTGTTACCCATGACAAGCTGTTTTCAAATTTCGAAAAGTAAGCGGACAAATTTTTGATCGTAACCCCTGAGGTTTTATGCCGAGATTTTTTTTCCAAGTCTTTTCCGTCCACGGCCTGAAGTTCGCTCTTGCGCTTTTGTTCTGCCTGTGTCCGGTTTCAACGATCTTCGGTCAGACTTCCGGGCGGACGTTTTCCGGCGTGATCGTCACTCAGCAGTTCGAACTGGTGCCGGGCGTCGATCTGGAGATCGAAACCTCCGGCGAAAACCTGACGACCAAAAGCGACAGCGAGGGCGCTTTCAGTCTGCGGGTGCCGGACGGCCCGCTGACGGTCAGGTTCTCGGGCAACAATATCGAGCCATTTTCGCGGATCTTCGCGCCGGGCGAGAAAACGGAAAACCTTCGGATCAAGATCGATTTCGTCGTTCCGCCGGTCAGCGAACAGGTCATCATCGAGGACAATTCGCTGGCTCCGAACATCGAAACCCGCAACGATTCGATCTACGCCAACACCTTGTTCGGCCGCGACGATCAACTGATCCAAACGCTCAACGCGGGCATCAACGCCGGTCAGCACGAGGGCGGCGGAAAATCGCTGGAGATCCGCCGTTTCGGTTTCAACACCGATCACGGCGGTGTGGGCGGCGGCCTGAAAATTCTGGTCGACAACATTCAACAGAATCAGGGGACGCAGGGCCACGGGCAGGGTTATCTCGGCAGTCTGAAATCGCTCTCGCCCGAACTGGTCGAGGATGTTTCGATCATCAACGGTCCGTTTTCGGCCGCTTACGGAGATTTTTCGGGCCTCGGCGTCGTCAAGGTCGATCTCAAGGAATCACTCCCGCAACGGCTCACTTTGCGCCTTCAGGCCGGAAGCTTCGACACCTACCGCGCATTTATCGCCTACAGCCCGCAGATCGAAAAGGTCAAATCGTTCATCGCCTACGAATTTTCGCGAACCGACGGCCCGTTCGAAAATCCGCTCAATTACCGGCGCGACAACGTTACGGGAAATTTCACGCGCAAACTCGGAGAAAACCAAACCGTCGGCCTCAAATTCAACGCCGGGCGCAACGTTTTCACCTCGTCGGGACAGATCCCGCTCGATCTGGTGAATTCCGGCCGGCTTGACCGGTTCGGTTTTATCGACCCGGAAAACGGCGGCGAGGTGCGGCTCGGCACGCTCGGCGCTTATTACCGCCGCGAATGGACTTCCGGGGCCACATTAAAGGCCGACGCTTTTGTCGGGCGTTCGCTCTTTGATCTTTTTTCGAATTTCACTTTCTTTCTGGCCGATCCGGTTTACGGCGACGAGATCCAACAGCACGATTCCCGCCTGCAGGAGGGAGCCAATCTGCAGTTCCTTGCGCCCTACAATTTTTTCGGCCGGCAGGCGCTTCTGACCGTCGGCGGAAACTTTCTGGCCAACCAGATCAACGTCGGACTCTACCCGACCGTCGATCGCAACCCGAACCGGAAATTCCTGCCGGAAAACATCAGCAACCCGGACGTGCTTTACACTTCGGCCCACGCCAACGTCAACAATTACGGCGGTTACCTGCAAAACGCGCTCAGTTTTTTCAACGGCCACGTCCGGATCGAAACCGGGTTGCGCTTTGATGTTTTCACCTTCGACGTCCGGGGACTCGAACTCGGCGGAACGGACGAACCCGTCGAAAGCGAGATCAGTTTTTCCTGCGATCAGTTCTCCGCGCTCAACTCCTCCTGCCGAACGCTCGCCGGACGGGAAACGGCCGCCAAACTTCAGCCCAAACTGAGCCTCGCCTGGTCGCCTTTTGAAACCTTTCCGATCACCTTTTACGCCAATTACGGCCGCGGCATCTCCAGTCAGGACGCCCGCGGAGTGGCGCGCAACCCGGACGCGCCGAAGATCTCGACGACCGATTTCCACCAGGTCGGAACCAGTTACAATTCGCGCCGTTTTTCGGCCGTCTTCAGCACCTTTCTGATCGACCGCTCCAACGAGCAGGTCTACATCCCGGACGACGGTTCGATCGAATTTGCGGGCCGGTCCCGCTCCTACGGGATCGAACTGAGAAATTCGATCCGCCTCAACCGTTTTCTGAGCTTTGACGGCGGTCTGACGCAGGTCCTGAAAGCCTTCTACCCCGGACAGTTTTCCGATAACGGCCGCCGGATCTACGTCGACAGCGCTCCGCACACGGTCGCCAACGGCGGTCTGGTGCTGGCCGGTTTTCACGGCTTTAATTCGGCCATCAGCTGGCGCCACATCTCCGGTTACCGGCTCGACGGCGAGAACGACTCTCTGCGCGCCGCCGGACAGGACGTGGTCGATTTCTCGCTGACCAAACGCCTGAAAAAATGGGTCGATCTCAATTTTTCGATCGACAATCTGCTCGATAAAGACTATTACGAAACGCAGAACTTCTTCGAATCGAGGGCTTGCCCGGCCTGCCAGCCGTTTGAGCGGATCCACGCCGCGCCCGGATATCCGATCACCTTCAATTTCGGTCTCACTTTTCGTCTCTTTGCCAAAGATTGATGTTTTTGCCGGAGCGTCCCGAAAAAAATCCGGCGAACTTTTCGCCGCCGCCGCCTCATCAAAGAAGCCGGTGGATCCTTCCGGTTTTTTTGGGAACGGCAATTCTATGCTAAACTCCTAAAAAAAGTTTTACATTTCTTTAATTCAAAACAGGAGACGATAAAATGCGTGTATATTCATTTTTCTTGAGTATCGTAACTGTGCTATGTCTGACGGCCGGGGTGTACGCTCAGGGCGAATGGTACGTGGCGCCTTCGGAAGGCAATAGTTTCGGTAAATTCTCGCGATGGATCAAGGGTTTCGGAAAAAGCAGCGACATCCTGATGATGGGCGATGTCGACGGCGACGGACGGGCGGATGCGATCGCCATGAACAACGCCAACGGAGACTGGCAGGTGGCCGAATCAAAGGGCAAATCCTTTAGCAACGGCCGCACCCGGATCGCCAATTATGCGGTCAATTCGACCTCGCAGATGATGGGCGACGTCAACGGCGACGGACGCGATGACGCCGTCAGTTTTTACCTGCAAAAGGGCGAATGGTACGTCGCGCTGGCCAGAGGCGGCGGCCGTTTTGACAAACAGACCCTCTGGCTGTCGGGACACGGCATCGGAAATTCCCGGCAGTTTCTGGCCGATGTCGATAATGATGACAGAGCCGATGCCGTCATCTGTTTTCCCGAACAGGGGCTCTGGTACGTTGCCCTTTCGACCGGCAGCTCATTCAGCACCAACAACATCAGATACGAAAATTACTGGATCAAGGGCCACGGCATCGGATCGAGCGCCCAGCTCGTCGGCGACGTGACCGGCGACGGCCGAGCCGATTCTCTGGTCTTTTTCAACCAGAACGGGCAATGGTACACGGCGCCCTCGACCGGCCGGAGTTTTTCCGCGTTCCGCCGCTGGACCGACGGCCACGGCATCCGTTCGACCAATCAATTCCTGGGCGACGTCGACGGCGACGGCAAAGATGACGCGGTGGTCTTTTTCACCCAATACGGCTCCTGGTACGCATCGCTCTCGAACGGCAGTTCGTTCGGCAATTTCAGCAACTGGATCGAGGGCCACGGCATCAATTCGACCCATCAGTTCCTGGCCGACGTCACCGGCGACGGCAAAGACGATGCGATCGTCGTGTTTGCCAATTAGTGAACGGTGAGCGGTAAGCGGTAAGCAGCGATGAGTTTTGAGTTTTGAATTATTGATTTCCATTCGAAACTCAAAACCATTCTCGGGGCGGAAGAAATTTTTTCCGCCTTTTTTCTCGTTTCTTTTCCGGTTTTACGGTATTATCAAATAAAAAAAATTCCGGACAAAATCAATGATCCAACCGAAAATTTCCAAAAACCGAATATCGCAAAAGGCCGTCAGTTTTACCGAATCGGTCATCCGCGAGATGTCGCGCGAGGCGGCCAAATACGACGCCGTCAATCTCGGACAGGGATTTCCCGACTGGGCCGCGCCCGAGGACATCAAGCGGGTGGCGATGGAGGCCATCAGCGACGATCACAATCAATACGCCGTCACCTGGGGCGTTAAGAGTTTCCGCGACGCCATCGCCAAAAAGACCGAATGGTTTCTCGGCCTCGAGGTCGATCCGGAAACCGAGATCACCGTCACCTGCGGTTCGACCGAAGGAATGATCGCCGGAATGCTGGCGACGGTCGATCCCGGCGAAGAAGTGATCGTCTTCGAGCCTTTCTACGAAAATTACGCGCCGGACGCCATCCTGTCGGACGCCGCTCCGCGCCACGTTCCTCTCTATCGGAGCGAGGGGGGCTGGCATTTTGAAAAGGACGAACTGCGCGCCGCCTTTAACCAAAAAACCAAAGCCATCATCATCTGCAACCCGAACAACCCGACCGGCAAGGTCTTTTCGCTCGAAGAGATGGAATTCATCGCCGGTCTCTGCCAGGAATACGACGCCATCGCCTTTACCGACGAGATCTACGAACACATCATCTTTGATGAAAACAAGAGCGAATCGGACAACGATCAACCGACCACAGCCGACCGAAGGCATATTTCGATGGCGCAGATCGACGGGATGCGCGAGCGGACGGTGGTCGTCAATTCGATGTCAAAGACCTATTCCGTCACCGGTTGGCGCGTCGGCTACTGCATCGCTCCGCCCGACATTACGGGCGCGATCCGCAAAGTGCACGATTTTTTGACGGTCGGCGCGGCCAATCCTCTGCAACACGCCGGGGCCTATGCCCTGAGTCTGCCGCCGAGCTATTACGACGAATTGCAAAAGGTCTATCAGGAAAAACGCGATCTGATCGTCCCGGTCCTGCGCGACGCCGGTTTTCGCTGTGATCTGCCCGAAGGCGCTTATTACGTGATGACCGACATTTCCGATTTCGGTTTCGAAAACGATCTGGATTTCACCCGTTTTCTGATCCGCGAGATCGGGGTCGCGGTCGTTCCCGGCTCTTCGTTTTACCACAAAAGGGGACTCGGCTCGCAACAGGTCCGCTTTTGTTTTTGCAAAAAGGACGAAACGCTCGAAGCGGCGGCCGAACGGCTGGCGAAGATCAGGCAAAGGATCTGACGGGCGCTTTCCGCTCGAAAGCAACCTTTTTTCGGACCGGACGCAACAAAAGTAATATCTGAAACGTAATCTTAGTTTTTGGAAATTGTTTGAAAAACGGGAATCGGACACCGGATCGGAATTGATTTCGGCGGATCGGTCTTTTTGATCCTTCGCCTTTTAATCGGTTCCGGGCGGGATCGCTTTTTCCGCGTCATTTTCTTTTCGTTCTTAATCTTTCGAACAATTTTCCTGAAAAATAACCGGCGACACAAAAAAGTAAATTCAATTTAAAAATCTCTGGAGGTTTATATGTTACGCAAATTATCTGTAGTTATTTTGCTTTCGATCTTTGCTTGTGCGGCCGCTTACGGACAGGAAACGCCGCCCGAACCGAAAACGCCCGCCGCGGTCTGGTCAATGGCTCTCGGCGGAAGCTATCTCGGCGTTCAGACGAGAGACGTTTCCAAAGAAAACATGGCCCAGTTCGGCCTCAACGAAGTTCGCGGCGTGGCCATCGAGAAAGTGATGGACGATTCGCCGGCCGCCCGGGCCGGGTTGATGAACAACGACGTCATCATTCGTTTTAACGGCGAATCCGTCACCAGCGTCCGCAAACTGACCCGCCTGATCGGCGAGGTCGCACCCGATCATTCGGCCCGGATCACGGTTTTAAGAAACGGGGTCGAACGCGATTTCGACGTCGCGCTCGCCAAACGCGAACTGCCTCAGCTTAACGCCGGAAATTTCAAGTTCGAGATGCCCCCGATGCCGGATTTCAAAGAGTTTCCGAAGGGCGAAATTCCGGACATAAAGGTTTTCCCCGCCCCGAAAGCGGGCGAACAGGGCGCCTTTGTCTGGAGCACCGGCACATACCGGCAGATCGGCGTAACGGTCACCTCTCTGAGCAAGCAACTCGGCGATTATTTCGGAGTGTCCGAAGGTAAAGGCGTTTTGATCAACAACGTCCGCGAAGATTCGCCGGCCGCCAAAGCCGGTTTGCGGGCCGGAGATGTGATCGTCGAGATCGACGGCAAGGCGATCGAAGGAAGTTTCGATCTGTCGCGCGCCATCAACGAAAAGAAAGAGGGCGACATCACTCTGACGATCGTCAGAGATAAAAATCGTCGGACCGTGACGGTTACCCCGGAAAAAGCCAAGGACGGGGCTTTTCGGTTCGGCGAAGAACTGGAAAAATACCTCGAACTGGAGAAAAACGCCAACCGGTTGAACATGAGGGCGATCAGCCCGCAGATGAGACTGGCGCCGTTGCTCGTCCAAACGACCTTGGGGTCGAGGATCCTGTAAGAACCGGCTTCGATAAAAGTTTAAGGGAGTGGGGTTTTACGACCAACTATGTAAAACCCCACTCCCTTAAACTTTTATTGATCATTGAGCTGTTCCTGAGTCGCTTCCTTGGCCAGATCGTTGGCCTTCCGGCTGGCCTCGCGCGCCTCATCCATGATCTCTTTGAACTTGTCGTCCTGTTCTTTGAATTCATTGGTGATCAGTTCGCGCTGTTTGTCGTCCTCCGGATCATAACCGTTACGCAGGGTCACCGCGAGTTGGCGGCGGATCTCAAAGGCCTCCATCAGTTTTCGCAGGCTCTTTTCCTTGAGGTCGATGTAGTCTTTGAAATTTTTGTTGATTTTCATTCTCTCCGCCCGGTTCAGCTTTTCGACCGCTGTTTTGCCCAGAGCCATTCCCTTGTTGATGGCGTCAACTCCGGCGTTGGCGATCTTTTTGACCTCATCGACGTTCTGCTCCTTCATCGCCAGTTTGATGTCTTCGACCCCGCTTTCATTGGCCTTGTATAACTTTTTGATCTCCTTGAGGTCTTCATTGGCCGATTTTATCAGTTCGACCGCCTTGCCGGTCTCATCCGAGAAACCGAGCAAAGATGGTCCTTCATCGCTTGTGCACGAAAAACCGGCCGCCACAAAGATCAACAACAAAATTTTCAGTCCGCTTTTTATCATCCGGTTCAAACCTTTTCTCAATGATAAATGAAATGTAAGCGATAAGGAAGAATGAAAGTTTAAAGGTGAAAAGGTTTAAAAGTGGAAAAGGTTGATTTTTTGTTGAAACCGTCAATTCTGCCGGAACAATCCCTTTCCCGACCACAATCAAAAGTCGGCAACATCGACTGCCCCCTCCTTTTTCACCTTTTCACTTTTAAACTTTTAAGCTTCAGATCAGACGGAAGTTCTTGGTCGCATTGCGCCGCCAGATGAAACCGTCGAGAACATAATGCGTCAGTTGCGGGACGGCCAACAGCGGCACCAGATAAACCTTCAGATCGCTCCAGTCCCATCCGCCGCCGAACATCCAGAGCCTTTCGTGCCAGACGCCGCGGTGCCATAAGAGCTCCTCGGCGTAGGCGAAAAACCAGAGCGTCGCCAGGAATATGAACCAGTTATGCGACAATGTGCGGTAGATCTTCCCGGCCGATGCGCGCCGCGCCCGGGCGTAAAAATAGATCAGGGCGAAATAGGGAACGCCGTGGATGATGACGTTCGTGACGGTAAAAGCGTAATCGGAATTGAGCGCGACGATCCCGACGTACCAGCAGAGGGCGGTCGTCAAAACGATGATGTCTTTGCCGGGGTTGAGAAAGCCCCGCGAAAAATAAAGATAGGCCGATTTGATGAAATAAGCCGACAGAGCCAGCACGTAGAGAGGGAAAAGGATCTGTTCGACGACGGCCGGAAGGTAGAAAAAATCGCCGGCGACGAACCATTCGAAATTGCGCGGCAGATCCGACATCCAGCAGGCCAGAGGATAAACCGTGGCCAGATAAACGGCCGCCGCATCGATCCACCAACCGAAGCGGTCCGTCTCGCCCGCCTTTCGCCGGTAGAGCGCCACCCAGCCGTATTGCTGACGGACGAAATGAAAAACCGCCAGATAAGCCAGACACCGCCAAAAGGTCATATCGCTTTCGGAATAAAGCGCCACGCCGACCAGATAACCCAGAACCGGCACCAGAACGTAAAGCCAAACGCGGCTCTTTAGCTCTTCCTTGTCGAAATAAACCCGAAACGAGGTTGACCAGACGTGGGCGACATCGATCAGCAAAACCGCCGAGATCCAAGTCCAGTCGGGCGAATCTTCGTCCAAAAACCCGAACTGCCACCCGACCGCCAGAAGGAGAAGAGAGACCAGCGCGCTTCCCAAAAAAACCGTCAGATCGACGCCCGGCGAAAAAAGCCATTTCGATTGTCCAGCGTTTTCCCTCATCGAAATTTCTATGATAGAGGATTTTTCGCTTCTTTTACCAATCGAGCGCTTCAGGGTTTCATTCGACAACCTTTTTATTTGATGATTTCGGACTTTTTCAAAGAAAACGGGAACGTTCGTGCTTCGCACTCACGGCAAGCGGGACGCTTCACGCTCCGACCAAAGGGAGAATCTCCCGGGCCGCCCGCAGGCCGTGATAAAAGGCTTCTTCGAAAAGGGCGATGCCGCTCAAATCCGAATGGGCGAAATGGATGTTGCGGAAAGGCTCGCGCGCTTTTTCCCTTGCGCCGGACCATAAAAAGCCGGTTCGCGGAGAGATCATCGCGTGGCCCCAGCGCATGATGTCGATCCGCTCGGTCAAATTCCTGATTTCAGGATGCGCCCGTTCGAGATCGCTCAGGCAGACGTCCGACAGTTCTCTCCAGTCGAGTCCGAACAGTTTTGCCCGGCCGTCCGCGGAGAGCATCGGGTAATAATAGGTGAAAACGCTCGGGCCGTAATCGATCCCCTTCTGATGCGTGGCGACGACGTAGCCGAGGCCGGGGCTTTCGTAAAGAACGTTGTCCCAGGCCAAAGGAAAATCGCGCTCGACGCGCGGGCGCGGGCGGTCCCGCAGAAAAAGATTGGCGACGAACCAGGCGTTGTGGTCGAATTCGCCCAGATGGGCGGGCGGGTTCGCGCGAAAATCGCGGATCAGATACCGGGCCGTAAAGACCGGCGCGGCGAAAACGGCTTTTTCCGCCCGGATACCGCGAAGTTCTTTGGTTTGAGCGTTGAGGCAAATAATATCGACGCCCTTTTCGTTGGGGATGATCTCGACGGCGATGTGCGAAGGGCGGACCTTTTCTTTGACCTTATCGAAGAGAAAATTGACGAAACGCCCGTTGCCTTCGGGAAAGGTGATAAAGCTCTGCGACTCTGCGCCCGAGCGCGGAACTCTGGAGCAAAAATAAAAAAGTCCGGCCCAGGCCGAAGTCCGCTCCGGCTTCAGGCCGTAATCGTCGCGGCAGGCGTAATCGCAATACCAGAGAAGCCTTTCCGAAGTAAAGCCGCGCTCCCTCAGCCAATCGGCGAAAGAGATCTCATCGAGCGCCGCAACCTCCGCATCATCGGAACATTCGGCCACCGGCAAAACGAAGGCGCGTTTTCCTTTTGAATCGCGCCAGTCGATCCAGCGGTCGAGTTCTTTTTGGAACGCGGCCAGCTGGCGACGGTCTTCGGCGCTCGCTCCGACGTTCAGATAAAGCCCTTCGTACCAGCGCCCTTTGTAAAAAATGCGCTCTTCCGGTTCGCGGATGACGAATTGCTCTTTGACGACGATCTCGCCGTTTTGATCCGTCCCGTCGGTCAGGTTCATCTCTTTGAGAAGAGAGATGAGTTCCGTGTTTTCCTGAAAAGGGATCGGCAGATAATGCGCCCCCCACGGGTAGGAAACGATCTTGGAGGTCCCGCTCGCGGCCGTCCCGCCGATCCGGTTTTCCAGTTCCAGCAGAAGAAAATCGTCAAAATCCGCCTGAGTCATTTTCCAGGCGGCCGAAAGCCCGGCCACGCCGCCGCCGACGATCGCCACTTTGACGTTTTCCCAGTTTTTTTCGGGGACTTCGAACGAACGATTTTCCCTGATAATATGCCCGATATCGACGCTCGCCCCGACGATCTCGCCGTCGTAGGAGACGGCATCGGAACCGGAACGACAGGCGGCCAGCGCCAGCGGCGCGCCCAAAAAGGCTTTCAGAATTTCCCGTCGGGTCGGTTGAGACATTTTTATCAGAAGTTTTGAGTCCTGCCTTAAGACGGCCTATATCCTACGATAAAACAGTTTAATAAAAACTCAAAAACTTCAGAGGTCATTTTCGCCAAACCAATGTAACCAATTAGATTTACAAAAAAATATGATGCTCCTGTTGTTCAAAAAGAATTTTTGAAAAATCAGAAGAAATCGTTTTTTGAAATTTGAGACCAGAATTCTGAAATCTCAAAGACATCACTTTTGGCTGTCTGCCCGGGGCGCCGGCTTTCGCGGAATTTTTTCGTCCATCATCGCCGTTTGATAGACGAATGCCGCCATGATTACTGAGGCTTGTTTTAAGTCGTCGGCCTGCAAACGGTCGAAGTTGTCCTGATTTGAATGATGCGAACGGGTGTTGTATTCGATCTGATCCTGGATAAATTGAAAACCGGGAATTCCGACCGCATCGAACGAAAGATGATCGGTCCCGAAAGTTTCCGAAAGACTCAGGGTCGTTGCCCCCATTCCGGCAAACGGAGCCATCCATTGCCGAAATATCGGAGCAACCGCCGAATTTCCCTGGAGATAAACGCCGCGGATTCGCCCCCCACCATTATCGAGATTATAGTAAGCCGAGAGTTTGTCGTAATCGGCTTTTTTTTCCAGACCGCCCATCTGCGTATTGCCGAAAAAGAGCGGATTGATGTCGTCCCTGATGCCGAAATGCTTGAAAACATAATGCCGCGAACCGAGTAATCCTTGCTCTTCGCCCGACCACAGTCCGACCCGAATCGTCCGGCGCGGTTTTAACCCCGCAGCGAGCAGGATCCGGGCGGCCTCCATCACTACGGCGCATCCGGCGGCATTGTCGGTGGCGCCGGTTCCGGAGTGCCACGAATCGAGATGCCCGCCGAGCATAACGATCTCATCCTTTAGATCGGTTCCGGGAATCTCGGCGAGGGTGTTGTAGGCCAACGGGTCGCGGTCGTCATACCCGGCCTCCAGATCAACCGTCATCCGCAGATTTTCGCCCTGTTTTATCATTCGAACAAGCCGATTGTAATCTTCGGTCGCCATCGTCATCTGCGGAAGCATCTTTGCTTCTGCCTCCTTTTGATAAGGGCGGAGCAAATCTTCGGCGATCAGTTTAAGCGGGTCTGCCGGAATATCGTTGGCCACCGAGGCGCCGGAAACAAAGATCGTTCCGCCGCTTCCGGCAAAACTGTTGTCAACCAAAACGGCCGCGCCTTCCGCGAGCAGAAATTTGGCGCGGTTTATGTTTCCGACGAATCTCTTCATAAACCGGTTTATCTGTTCGGGCGAACGGGGCCGACTTTCGCGGGCGGCCGGATCGGGAGCGTTGGCCAGATCGAGCAGTTCTTTATCGGTCAGACGCCGGGCCATTCCCTCAAAATCGGCTTCGAGGCTTCGCATATTCGAAACAAGGACTATTTTGCCGCGAAGGCGGCCTCTGTATTTTTCCAGATCCGCTTCATTTTCGGCTTCGAGCAAAACGACATCAGCCGTGATTTCTCCGGGGGTCGAAGGCGACCAGGCTTTTGGATAAGCGATCAGCGGAAAGACCTGCGGCGATGTGATCTGAGCGGAAAATTTTTTCAGGAACCAGCCGCGTCCGAATTTTCCCCACGCTTCGAGCCGGGCGTTCTCCATTCCCCATTCCTGCATCCGGTCGCGCGTCCATTCATTGGCCCGTTTCATCGCCGGCGAACCCGTCAAACGGCCGCCGATCACGTCCGTCAGGTAAGACAAGGTCAGCATTACCTGCGACCGGTTCATTCCCTCGTCTTTGATCCGGTCAATGACCTCCGGCGAAGCCTGATATATTTCGGTCTGACCGACTGCAAATGACGGAAACAGAAAAACGTAAAGAACAAACAGGCAAATAAATCTCTTTTTCAACATTGATGACTCCTTCGTCTATAACTCTAAAAACTCTTTCTGAACAAATAAGAGGCGCGGATAAAAAATGTCCGGCTGTCGCGTTCAAATCCGGGGGAGAAGCGTCCGGTGAATTGATTAAAACCCTGATACCGCAAAGCGTCGTTGTAACCGATAAAAAATGCGGTTCCGGGGTTCGGATTCCAACCGAACAAGAGCTGTCCCCTGATATTGGCCGAAAGCGTATCGTAATCCCAACGCGAGCGGATAAAAACAAATCTGGAAAAATGATACTCGACTCGGCTGGAAAAAACATTGGTGTCAAAAGCCACTAAATTCGTATCATTGCGAACGAATCTGCTTTTATCAAAGCTTATTGAAACCCGCAATTCTTCGGTCGGTTTGATATCCAGATCAAGTTCGATATTCAGTTGCGAACCGGTTCCCGGATCAAGCGGGGCATTCGGATCAAGCAACGCCGCCGGGCTGACTCGCGGAAATTTCGGGCCGGCTCCGAAATCAAAATCAAACCGGTTAAAAGTATAGGAAAAGAAACCGCCGGCAAAAAACTTCTTGTTAAATTGTTTGTTGACAAAACCGCCGATAAAGCCCCGGTAGGCCGAGCGTTCCGGGGGGCCGAAAAACGCCCCGTCCTGCCCGAGAGAGTTTCTTTTGGCCCCGAATTCTTCCTCGAAAAGCCTTTCAAAAGCGAATCCCGTTTCGATATGAGCGACGGTGTTTTGCTGCAGAGTAAAATCGAAATTCGTGTTGTAGCCCCAATTTTGCGAGCGGCCCTGCCAATCATTGCCGAAATTAAAAATATTTACCCAGTCAAGTCGGATCAGAGGCTTGGCGGGTTTTGAACGGGTGCTGAGACGCGAGATGACCGACAGACTGTTGGCGTTTGTCCGGCGCGTAAAACCGATATCGGCCCGATAATCGCGGGTTCGCCCCTCGGCTGAAATTCTCAAACCGTGAGTGTCGCTCGAAAAATCAAATCTCCCGAAATACGCAAAGCCGTTGCCCGTACGGTATTTATTTTCATCCGTTTCGGGATCGTAAAAAAAGCCGCGCGTCGTCGTTCCGATCATTTGAAAATCAAAGGTCGTTCGGGTGTTCAATTTGAAACGCCCGTCAAAACCGCCGAGCGTGTTGTGGCGGTTCGGAAAATGATTGGTCGTCCCGAAAAAACCCAGATTGTTCTCTTTGCCGAAATCCCGTTTGAGGCGAACGACCGCCGCATAAGATCGGGCCTCGATATTTCGTTTATTATCAACCGAACTCAAAAAACCGAAGGTGTTTCGGCCGACTTTGCCGGTTAGTTTGAGAGCCGCCACCGGATCGAAGATCGCCCGCGAATTGAAAACCAGCAGAGGCGATCTGAAAATATCCGCCCCTTCCAGAAAAAACGGCCGTTTTTCGGTAAAAAATATCGGGAACCGCTGATTGGCGGTGATCACCGGAGCATCGGCCTCGATTTCGGCAAAATCGGGATTAATCGCCGCGTCGAGCGTAATATTCGGGGTGATCGTATATTTGATATTGACGCCGATTTCGGGTTTTACCGGCTGATTGACAAAACGGTTTCCCTCCGTGCGATTACCCGTTTCACTCAAAGTCAGACTGGGAATTATTTCGAGCGTTCTTTCCGTGCCTATTTGATCGAATCCGGTGATCTTGCCGGCTTGAACCAGTTGCCCTGAAATCTCCCGTGAAATCGGCATCCAGGAATCAACCTCGTCATTGAGCCGTTTGATATTGCGGAGAGAATTAAACCCCCAGAGTTTTCCTTTTCCGGCCGAATAACGCAGGGATTTGAAAGGGATCCTGACCTCGACCGACCAACCCCAATCTTCGATCAAGCCTTTTGATTCCATCACGATGTCGGCCGAATAATCAGTTCCCGCTTCCTCTGTATAGATCCCGTCCTGCTGAATTCCGAGCGGATTGAAACCGAGCACGTAAGCCCGTCGCTGATCGTCGTAAGTGTCCAGATAAACGCGGACATTGTCATCGCCGAAGACATTATCGCGTTTGGCCAGGGTCGCTCGAATCTTGTCGCTCTCATCAAAACACTTAAAGGCGATATAGAGATGCTTCGCGTCATACCCGATATAAACCTCGGTCGGTTTTGAAGGCGCGATGTTGTCGCCCGGAAAGGTCTGGACAAAATCTCTGAGAACCTCGGATTCTTTCCAGATCGGGTCATCCAACCTGCCGTCAATGACTGGTGGTTGCGAAAAAAAAGATATTTTTACCGGATTTGCTTTTTCTGCCGAAAGGTTGGTTTTTGAATTGCCGCCGGAAACAGTTGTCTGAGCTTTACCGCCAAAATGCAAAAATAATATCACCGAAAAAAAATATAAGTATCTCACTAACTATATTTTTAGCCGATAAGATCAATCTTGTATTGGAGATTCTTAGGCAGTTTTGGACAGGCTTAGCGATCCTGATAAAGAGCCCTGTAAACGGCCGGGGTCATCTGCATGGCTTTGCGGAAGATTCGGGTGAAATGGCTCTGGTCGTAGAAACCGCATTCGGCGGATATCTGACTGAGAGGCGCTCTGGAATTAACGATCTTTTGGCAGGCCGATTCGACCCGCCGATGCCGGATAAAATCTCCGATGGTCATTTGAAAATAACGGCGAAACTCCCTGGCCAGATGGGTCGGATGAACACCAACCGTGGCGGCGATCGAGGAGATGGTCAGATTATCGGCAAACTCCTCGCTGATCAGATCTCTGGCCGTTAAAAGCCATTTCGGAATTGACCGGTCGGTTCGCCCGTTCGAATGCCGCAGAAATCCGGCGACTATTTCAAACATCAGCCCCTCGACACTCAAAGAAGAGAATTCATCGGCCTCATAAAATTCCCGGTAAAGCCGCATCGTCAGCCGGTTAAGTTCGGCATTTTTCTGAATGACGGCTTGTTTTAATCCGCGTTTGTTTTCATTAAAACGCTCAAAAAACTGTGGGTCGGGCTGGATATTAAAACACCGCGAGGGGGTGTGAAAATAATCGGAATGCCTTTCACCGGCAGTGTGAAAAACGACGGTCGAGGATTGACATAAATGCTCATTTTTTTCGACTCGTTCGGTAAAACTACCATCCAGAACAAAACAAAAATAAGCAAAGCCATGGGAATGAAAAGGGAGTCGAACGGATTCGGAATAAACGGTTTCCGTAAAACGAAAATCGGCCAGCCAATTGCTTTTGACGGTCTGACCGAATAATTGCCGCAAAGGAGTTTTCATAAATTGGTTTCGTATCCCCGGAAAAATATGTAAGTATCTGTCAATAAAAACACCGCCGGTCGCCCATTTATGACATTTTTATACCAATACTTCGGACAGGTAAAGCAGGGTCGGGTGAAATGGCTAAAATCTCAAAACTCTCCTTGTTCAACTGGTCAATCACATCTTCAAAAGGTTGGGATAAAGTTAGTTTGCCGACACTGATTTTTATCGCCATTTCCCAAAGGCTGGCAATGCTGATAAAAACATCATTTTGAGAGTCGGCGATAATTTGCCGATGAGAGTTTGAGAGTAGATTATTGCCTTCCAAAAAATAAATCAGGATGTGAGGATCAATCAGCAGACGCATTTACATATATTTCTTAAAATCTTCAAGCGGCGCGTCGAAATCATCGACGATTTCGACGACCAACCCTTTCATACTGCCGAATTTTCGCTCTTCTTCTTTTCGCTCGCCGTTTTTCTGCAGTTTTATTAAATCCAGATCCGCCAAATCTTCAAGAATCTTCTTCGCTTTTGGCTCTAAAATTTCTATTGGGTAGGTTTCCATAATTTTCTTATAAAGAATCAGATGTTCTCCGACATGATCGAAAATTACAGCGCAAAAAAAACGAGGGGACTTCCTTAAAAGCCCCTCGCTCCAATTCCAAAATTAAAACAAATTGGTTTACTATTTCCCGCTCGTGATCAGTTTGGCGATCGTTTGCAATTGCATATTCGAAGTGCCTTCGTAGATCGCGCCGATCTTTGAATCGCGCCAGTATTTTTCGACCGGGTAGTCTTTGACATAGCCGTAACCGCCGTAGAGTTCGACCGCTTTTGACGAGATCTTCTCGGCCACGCGCGACGAGTAGAGTTTGGCGATGGCCGCTTCTTTCAGGAAAGATTTTCCGGCGTCCTTCAGACGGGCGGCGTTGTAAACCAGCAGGCGGGCCGCTTCGAGTTCGACGGCCATTTCGGCCAGTTGGAACTGAACCGCCTGAAACTGATTGATCGATTGCCCGAACTGCTCGCGCTCGGCCGTGTAGGCCAAAGTCGCTTCATAAGCCCCCTGAGCGATGCCGACCATCTGCGCGCCGATCCCGATCCGGCCTTCGTTGAGGGTTTCGATCGAAACCTTGTAGCCCTTGCCGACCTCGTTCAAAACGTTTTCTTTCGGAACACGGCAATTGTCGAGGATAAGTTCGGTCGTCGAAGAGGCGCGGATGCCGAGTTTGTCTTCTTTTTTGCCGACCGAAAAACCCTCGAACTGCTTTTCGATGATAAAGGCCGTGATGCCTTTGTAGCCCGCGTCCGGGTCAACCGTCGCGAACAGAATGAAGATATCGGCCTCGTTGCCGTTGGTGATCCAGAGTTTTTGTCCGGTCAGTTCGTAATGATCGCCCCGATCAACGGCGCGGGTCTTCAAGGCAAAAGCGTCCGAACCCGAACCGGCCTCCGACAGGGCGTAAGCGCCGATCTTAGATTCGGCCAACTGCGGCAGATATTTATTTCTTTGCTCTTCATCGCCCCATTTGAGAAAGGCGTTGGTGACGAGCGTGTTCTGGACATCGACGAAAACGCTCGTCGATGCGTCGACCCGGGCCATTTCCTCGATCGCCAGAATGGCGTTGAAAAAAGTCGAACCGGCGCCGCCGTATTCTTCGGGCGTTTCGATCGCCATCAGACCGATCTCGAAACATTGGCGGATCAGTTCCGGATCGAGTTTGGCGTTCTTTTCCATCTCTTCGACGCGGGGGCGGACCTCGCCCTCGGCGAATTCGCGGAAACTGCTGCGAAACATTTCCTCTTCTTCGGACAAAACGGTCAACGCGGGTCTTAAATTTTCTTTTTCTAAAGATGTTGCACTCATATTAAATTTCCTTTCTTAATTTTGTTTTTAAAAATAAATGAAATAACATCTTAATAGGCGCATCAGTCAAAAGGCAAAAGCAGTGAATTCCGAATCGAACGTTCAAAGTCAAAAAATTAATTCTCAAATCTCAAACACAACCAAAAATCTGGGACGATTAAAGATCGTGGCCGCCTTTTTGACCACTCTCGGCGTCGCTCTTTTCGCGTATTTCATCTATACGGTCGGGATTGAACAGATCCTTGAGGGGATCGCCAGGATCGGCGTCGGAGGTTTTCTGATCATCCAGCTGATCTATCTTCTGCGCCTGACGGTCCGGGCGACCGCCTGGAGACTGTCGGTCTACGCTCCCTATCGTTTGGACGTCAAAGACACGCTTCCGGCCGTCATCATCGGCGAGGCCTTAAGCAGTATGATCCCGCTCGGCATCCTGGTCAGCGGAACGGCCAAGGCGGTCGCCGTCCGGAAACGCGTTCCGCTGGTCGTCGGTCTGTCGTCGGTCGCCACGGAAAACCTGTTTTATTCTTTTGTTACCGGGCTTTTCATCTGTCTCGGTTCGTTCGCCTTTCTGCGGGGCTTCGATTTGACCGAGGGTTGGGTCCTGACCATCGACCTGTTGATCGGCGGGACGGTCCTGCTCATTTTTTTCGGCATCTTCATCGTCATCAAACAATGGCATTTCGCCAGCGAGTTCTGCGAATGGCTGTACAACAGAGGCGTCGCCCGCGGCCTTTTGGAAAGCGGCCGCCTTCAGGTCCGTCTTTTCGAAAATCTGATCTACGGTTTTTACCGCAAATATCCGAAACGCTTTGTGCCGATCTTTCTCTGCCAGATCGCCTTTCACTCGCTCGGGATCCTGGAGGCGTGGTTCATCCTGAGCCGCATCCGCGAGATGATCCCCAATCTTCACACCGCATTTCTGCTCGAATCGATCAGCCGGGCGATCACCATCTTTTTCAAATTCGTCCCGTTCGTCATCGGGGTCGATGAGGCCGGAGCGCAGTTCGTTACGGAAACGCTCGCCATCGGAGCCGGCGTCGGCGTCACGCTGGCCATCATCCGCAAAGGCCGGATCCTGTTCTGGGCGACGGTCGGACTGCTGTTGATCGCCAAACGGGGGTTTTCGGTGAGGGAGATCTTCAGGGTCGGGCATGGGGAAGAGGGTGATGGGTGATGAGTGATGGGTGATGGGATTTACTTTCGCTTTTTCGTGATTCGCAAAAGCTGATTTCGAACAACGGATCTTTTTTGATTTCGCCTGTTTATGATCGTTCAGATGGAAAGAAGAGGTTTTATCGCGACGGTTCGTTTGACGCCGGGGGAGCGGGCCGAAATTGCCGGTTCGGCCGAGGGAAACGAAACATTGCAAACCGTTTTCGCTTGTCTGAGGGCCGAAAAAGATCTGCGGGCGGTCGTGATCATTTTCGATTTTGACGAAACGGGAACGCCTTTTAAGACCAGTGAGATCGCTCCGGAGAATTTTATGAGTTTCCCCGTTCCGCTGGTTGCAGTCGTAAAGGGACTCGCCTCAGAAGAGGTCGTAAGAATCGTCCGATCCGTTCATCTGTGCGTCGCCTCGGAGGATGCCCGATTCGTTTTTGACCGGAACACCGAAACGAACGCCGGAGAGGCTCTGAAAACGGGTCTAATCAATCGGATCGCCCCCGGCGCGGAGGCGGAAAACGAGGCGCTGGCGCTGGCCGAAAAGATCTCCGAACTCGCCCCGCTGGCCGTTCGGGCCTTTATCGAATCGGTTGACCGGGGGTTGGAAATGAGCCTCGAAGACGGCCTCTGGCTCGAATCGGAACTATTCGCCCGGATCTTTGCCACCGAAGACATGCGCGAGGGAACAAAGGCGTTTTTCCAAAAACGCCGCCCGACGTTTCGCGGACGCTAGAAACGCGGTCAAACCGCACGATAAATCGTTTTTTTCCGGCGGATCAAACGGATTTTAATTTTTTTGTTTTTCTTTTGCCTTTTTAGTTGACCGACTTTATACTAAACAACTAGCGATTTTGCTTGTTCAAAAGGAGAAATAGCTTGCAACCAAAAGTTCATCAGGGACTGCTGACCGCTTCCGGTTTTCGCTTCGCCATCGTCGCCGCGCGTTGGAACGATTTTTTGACGGCGAAACTGATCGAAGGCGCTCTCGATGCATTGGAGAGGCTCGGAGCCGATGAAAAGGCGGTCGAGATATTCAAAGTCCCCGGTTCTTTCGAATTGCCCCTGACCTCGTTGAAGGTGGCCAACAGCGGAAAATTCGACGCGGTCATCTGCATCGGCACCGTTATTCGCGGCGAAACGCCGCATTTCGAATACGTCGCCGGCGAGGCGGCCAAGGGCATTTCTCAGGCGTCGATCCGGACGGGCGTTCCCGTTCTGTTCGGGATCGTAACGGCCGACACGCTCGAACAGGCGATCAATCGAACCGGCGTCAAAGCCGGCAACAAAGGGTTCGAAGCCGCCATGTCAGCGGTCGAACTCGTAAATTTATATAAGACAATGGACGGCGGAAAAGAGGCTTCCGACGGCAAGAAGAAGGCCTTCCCGCATGTCGTTTAAACAAGGACTATGGGAACACGGCGTAAAGCACGTGAATGCGCTTTGCAGATGTTGTTTGCGGCAGATGTAGCGCAAACAGCGGAAAGCGATTTGACACAAAATTATTGGAACGAACTCGGGGAACCGACTCTCGATCAGCCGACCCGGGAGTTTGCCAATAATCTGGCGGTCGGAACGTTGCGCGAACTTGAAAAAATAGACGAGAGGATTCGGACCCGCGCCGAACATTGGCGCATTCCCCGGATGGCGGTGGTCGATCGCAATGTTCTGCGTTTGGCCGTTTACGAATTCCTGTTCGAAGAAACCCCGCACACGGTCGTCATCAACGAGGCTCTGGAGATCGCCCGCCGATTCTCCACATTCGAAGCGACGCAATTCATCAACGGCATCCTCGACGCCATCAAACACGATCTGGAAAAGCAACCGATTAAAAAAAACAAAAAAATAGATAACGACGCTCACGGCGAAAAGACCCAGGCGACCACCCCCTGATTCGATCTTGGATTTCGGATTTCGGATTTCGGATTTGTTCGGGGCGAAGGATTCCTTGATTTAGGACGATGGAAGATTTTCACCAACAGTTTTTGCGCGAATCGGTCGAAAGGCTCAAAGACTGGGAAGATCTTTTGCGCCGCCGGGAGGACCTTTCGGCAGAAGAAAAAGCCGATCTTTTTCGGATGCTTCACACGGTCAAGGGAACCTCGCAGGTCTTTGGTCTGACGGTTCAGGGCAAACTGGCGCACCGGCTGGAAGAAATCCTGGCAAACGACAGGATCGCCCGGAGAGATCATGCCCTTCTTCTCGAAGGTATCGGACAACTGATCAAATCGCTGGAACAAAAAGACCCCGGCATTTCTCCCGAGTTTTTGGAAAAGCCGAACGAAACGGGAATGATCGAAGAGTCATCCGAAGATCTTGTCCGGGTTTCGGTTCCCGCCGACATTTTTTCTCAATTATCTCCTCAGGAAAAAAAAATGCTCCGGACGGCGATCGAAAACAAAGAGGCGCCGTTCGGTCTGGAGATCGTTTTCGGCCTCGGTGATTTCGCGGTCGGTCTGAAAAATTTCCGGGAAAAACTAAAAGAAGCGGGCCGGATCATCGCCACCTTGCCGGCCCCGGATTCGACCGGGGCGGGGCGGATCGGTTTTCGGATCCTGATGACCGGGCGGATTTCGGAGGGACGGCTGGAAATGATCGCAGCGGCCGACGGAGCGAGGGTCTTCTTTCGCCATCCGCCCGCCGATCAAGCCGACCAACTGCGGGAAATGCTTCGCCGGATCACCTGCTACGGACGGGATATCGCCGGGAAGTCCGGGAAAGATGTGCAGTTCGAAATTTCGGGCGCAAAGATCGAACTTCCGGCTCGCGCCGTTCAGATCGTTTTCGAAACTCTGGTTCATCTGATCCGCAACGCCGTCGATCACGCGTTCGCCGGAAACGGCAGGGTCGTAATCGATCTGGAAAAAGACGAAGGCGGTCTTCGTCTGAAAGTCTCCGATAACGGACGCGGGATCGATCCGCAAAAAGTGCTTTCGACCGCGCTGGAAAAAAATCTGATCTCCGCCGGAGACGATCCCGACGAAGAAGCGGTCCTCTATCTCATCTTCCGGCCGGGATTTTCCACCGCACTGACCGCCGGAGAAATTTCCGGGCGCGGCGTCGGTCTCGATGCGGTCAAAACCGCTCTGGAGGAAAACGGCGGCAAAATTTCCGTCTCCAGCACGTTCAATAAAGGGACGGTTTTTGAGATATTCCTTCCCCTTTGAAAAAGTTTTGCGGAGGTTTGAGGGAAAGATGAGAGAAGAAAAGGCAAAGTCAAAGAGCGAAAAGGGGCTTTTCGGGCTAAAAATCCGTTGCTCGAACCTTTTGCCTTTTTACTCTCTTCCCTTCTCCCTGATCCCTCGTCCCCGTCGCCTGACGCCCGTCGCTTTTTGCCTCTTTACTTTTGCCCTTTGCTTTGTAACGGCGCTCCGCGCTCAGGATCTTCCGGACAAGATCCGCGGGTACAAGGTCCAACGGGCGAAGATCGCGGTCAAAACGGCCGATCAGAGACCGGAAAATCCCGAGAACGAGGCGAAAGAAGATGCTTTTGTTACGATCGACGGCCCGGAACTGAAAAGCCTTTCGCTGACCGGTCTCACTTTTGAGCTGACGGCCGAACTCGATTCGGTCGAACAGAGCGGTGAGGTCGATTTTCTGACCTTTCACGATTTTCGCGTCAACGGCCTCAAGGTCGATATCGAGGAGTACGGGGAATCTTTCAAATTCGAGAAAAATCAAACCATCAAATTGCCGAAGCCTTTCGAGATCTTCCTCAGCGCGCCGCAAACGCTTCTCGGCGCATTGGGCGAGATCACCGATTCGAAGGAGAAATGGCGCGTAACGGGCCGGGTCTTCGTTTTCGGTCGGTTCAAGAAGGCCGGTTTCAAATTCAAACGGGTCGTCCCGGTCGAGATCGACATCATGATCAAAAATCCGGCCAGAAAATAAGAGTTCGGTTTAATAATTTTCGACGAAATGCGGGACGAATTCGCCCTGCGTGCATCCCGGAACCGGGATCAGATTGTCGCCGCGGACATCGACGCCTTCGAGCGCCGTGATCCGCTTGTACCAGGTTTTAATGCGACTCTTTTCGATCTTTTTGAGTTCTACCAGAACGTGAAAACCGCCGTGCGTCTTGAGAACGGTCAGGCAATCCGGATTGAGAAATTCCTTGACCCCGCCGACGGTCTTTTCCAGATCGACGCCGTCGAAATCGAAATCCAGATAGAACTTCCGGCCGCACGTCTTTTGAATCTCGGACATCACCTCCTGATGCGGATTGTAACCGTTGTAGGTCTGGCCGATGAGACGGGCGAATTTGATCAGGCTGTTGCGGGTGGCTCCCAGAAAATCGCGCGGGTTGACCGAGATGTACAGCGCCAGAGCCTCCTGCGGAATGGTGATGCCCTTGATGACGTAGGAATCGAGAGCGCATTCGAGTTGCTTGATCTTATGAAAGAGATGCTCTTTGCTCGAAGTAAAACGCTTGCACTGGGCCTTGTCGGTCTTGATCTCCTTGACGTTCCGGCAGTATTTTTTGCGGGCGAAAAGCGCGACGTAAAAGGTTTCGTTGATCTCGAGATCGGGCAGCCATTCGATGAACCTCCGCAACAGTTTTTCGTCTTTGATGATCTGATAGTTCAAGGCGGTCAACTCCTTTTTGTCGGACTCAGATAAAAAAAACGACGCAATTCTATCTCTCGAAGATCACGTCGTCATGTATCAAAAAAAACGCCCCCGGCACGACTCGAACGTGCGACCCACAGCTTAGAAGGCTGTTGCTCTATCCGACTGAGCTACGGGAGCATGTCAAAAAGCAATTAATGATGTTAGCCATTGCAGAGGTTGAAGTCAAATTAAAGGAGTTTTGAGTCCCGCCTTTAGGCGGCCAACGTTCAAAGCATTCGAGTGTAAAAAAAAGCCGGAGATTGTGCCAGACGGGATTCAAAATTTTCAAAATTGACAAATCACTTTAGAAGAAACTTTTTTCCGGGTCATGTTGATATTTCAGATCAAGCCGATAAAATCGGCAGCATAATATTATGCTGCCCTCTTTGAGGGCTTAACCGATCGTGTATCCCGATTCCCACAGCTTTTCGCTGTGGGCTACAAATAGATCGCCGTCTTCGACGGCTGGGACAAAATGACAATACAAACTAATCTACCCAAGTTGCCAGTTAGATTTTTTTGCCCACGAATGAACGCGAATGAACGCGAATTTTTAAGAATTATTATCATATTCGCGCTAAGATCATGTTATTAGTGGGCAAGTTCCTTTCTTATTTCCATAACCGGCAACTTAGGTTAATTTGTCAATATGATTAACCATTCAACCATTAACAGCCTCCCGCTTTCGGATGACGCTCATCATCTGCTCGAAGACCTGCGGCAGATCGAGTTCGCTGGTGTCGATGACGATCGCGTCTTCGGCGATCTTGAGCGGCGACGCTTCGCGCGAAACATCGCGCTGGTCGCGCTCCAGAATATCGGCCAGCGTCTGCTGGAAATTGACCGCCCTCCCCTTTTCCAGATCCTCTTCGAAACGCCGCCGCGCACGCATTTCCGGTTTGGCCGTCAGGAAGAATTTGACGTCGGCGTCGGGAAAAACGACCGTTCCGATGTCGCGCCCGTCGAGAACGGCTCCGTTTTCGGCCGTTTTCCCGAGCGTTTTCTGCCGCTCGACCAAAAGGCGGCGAACAGCCGGCAAGGCCGAAACGATCGAGGCCATCCGGCCCGCGTCGCCCGTGCGGATCTCGGCGGAAACGTCGCGTCCGTTCAAGAAAACCCGCTGGTCGTCGGGCGGGCCGACCAGTTTGATCTCCGCCTGGCGGGCGATCTCGCCGATCCGCTTCTCATCTTCCTCTTTTATTCCGGCCCGCAAAACCGCCAGTCCGACGGCGCGGTACATCGCGCCCGTATCGAGATAAAGCAGATTCAACTTTTCGGCCAGCATTTTTCCGAGCGTCGATTTCCCGGCGCCCGAAGGTCCGTCAATAGCTATGATCATCGCGTTGTATTTTATTTGATTTCGGAAATTCTGTCTAAATCGACGAGCAATTCGAGCCGGGCTCCGTCCTCCCAGGTTTCGCGCTTGAAGTTCTGATGAAATTCGTCGATCGGGTGGGCCGATTCCCGAACCGCCGCCCGCGCCTTATCGAAACTCTCGGCCTTCATCAGATAGATCAAAAAATCGCCCTCGTCGGTTTGGTCGAGAAAGACCGATTCCAGAATCACCGATTCATCGCGCAGAGTGGCCAGAGCCTCGTCCTTCCGCTGGTTGATGACGCGGGCCCATTCCCGCGCCTTTTCCAGTGAGTTCGGCTTGAGTCTGATCTTGACGCAGCGCGTTTCAAATGTCATTCGAAATGATCCTCCCGCCCGAGGCGAAAATACCGGCAGTTCATCCGGTAACAGATGATCTCTTTTTCAAATCGCAGGCCGATCTTTTGAAGGACGTTCTGCGAAGCGATGTTTTCCGGGTGCGTGACGGCGACGATCTCCTCCAATCCGGCTTCCCGGAAACCGAATTCGAGAACCGCTGCGGCCGCTTCGGTGGCAAAGCCCTTGCCCCAGGCCGTCTGGGCGTAGCCGTAATAGATTTCGATCTCGTCGCCGCCGTCGAGGTTCTGCAAACCGCAGTAACCGATCAGTTTCCCGCTCGCCTTTTCGAACGCGCCGAATTCGCCGAAACCGTTTTCCCGCCAGCGCACAAGATGCCGATGGAGAATTTCCGGCGATTTCTCGGGCGGCGAAAAATGTGGCGGATAATACCGCCTGATGACCGGATCGCTCCGGATGGCGTGAAAATCATCCAGATCCTCGTCCAAGTAAGTGCGCAAAACAAGGCGCGGCGTTTCCAGACTCGGTAAATTCATATCGGTTGATCAGTTCGAAAAATCGCTTCAAGGCATTAAACCAAGAACCCGCAAAACGGATGACGAAATTCGCGGTCCTCGCTTAAAACGCCAGAAACGGATCTTATTCCGCAAAACCAAAACATCTGGCTCGAATCAGCCCGTTCGTGTTACCCTTGACTCAGACCATTAGTTGAAGGTAACAGCATTCAGTAGATTTGTATATACGGTTTTTCCTCGGAAAAAGATCAAAACCCGATTTGTCATCACAGTTACCATGAAATTTTCAAGCCTCAAATATCTGCCCGCCGGAATTTTGTTTTTGTGTTTTGCCGCGTATCCGCGAACGGAAATGCGACCGCCCGGTACGACCCCGGACATCCACGGATCTGCCTGCCAAGAAAACCTGATTCAAAATGTAGAAAAAACGGACACTTACGTTTACATACCGCCCTCGCCGGTCCCGAATTTCATCGCTAAATTGAACGCCTGCGGCAAAAAAGGTTTTCGCCTTGAAATGACCACCAAATTTCATCTGACCGATGAACCGGAATATTTCGCCAATGTTCACCCGGCGGCGATCCTCAGACTGGACGAAGGCAATTCGTATCAATACGATTGGTTCGAAGCCATGACTCCCGGCGAAATCGTTACGAGAATAAATTACCGAGCCAAAAACGGCTTTTACTTTCGCGACGTCGTGGCCTACTCGATCTTTGAAAACGAGGGACCGGACATCAGCGAGGACAAGGACTTGAATCAGCTCGACAAACTGATCTCCATATTGGCCTACGGTCACCCGCCGGTTAACGGAAACATATTTTTGCTCGAAAAGAAAAACGACCTTGTTCCCCGGATCGAACATCGGGTCATTTCGGGAAATGCCGCCCCGAAAAAAAAACCCAGAGCCGAACTGGAAGAACAAATCGAGGAAAAATTAAAACAGGGATTTCGCCCCGTCAGCATTTTCTTGAGCGGAAGCAATCGCTGGACGACTGAAATCCCTTCGATCTTGCTGGAAAAAATCGAAAACCCGGGCGCGGAATCCGACGCTGTCGCCGAGGGAGAATTTCCGCAATACAAGGTCATCGGGGCGCCTTTAAGCGGCTCTTTCGACAAAAAGATCAACATTGCGGCCAAAGAAGGCTACCGGATTCTGGAGACCGCCTGGAATATCGCCTTAATGATCAAAAACGAAAAAAACGCTCCCGCTTTGTTCTATAAAAGAGTAAAACCAAAGAAAGAATCGATCGTTCAAAAAGTTTCGGATCTGTCGAATAAAGACACCATCTACCGGGAGACCGGAAAGATCGACACGATTGAAAGAATGTTGTTTTTCGAAGGAAGGTTAGCCGATGCCGGGGAAAGACGCGAATTCCGAATCGTAAGATTATCCGAGGGAGATTTGGAAGAAAAGCCGGAAAGATCGAACAAAGAGCGAATGCGAAAAGGCCTGGAAGAACTAAAACAATTGGTGCGGGAAGGTTTTGTGATCCGCGACCTGTTTTTCTCGGACGGCATAAATGCGATCCTTCAGCGGAAAAAATGAGAACGACCGGAAAATCTGGAAATTTGGTTCAACGGCAAATTCTTTATTGCCTTCGGAGAAATAAATTTCAACCAACTTCGGTTATTGTTTTCGGTAGGCTTTTATTTACTTTTGCGCTACTTTTTTCGGGAATTTCACCCCTCAATTCTCAAGCAATACCGAAAACCTTTGAACCATCAACTGCCTTTTTATCAAGATCAAATTTGCAAAACATCACTGCCTCGGAAACCTCCGAGCCGTACAAATACATGATCGGGGAAAGCCCGGAAGAATTTAAGAAACAATTGAACGAATGGGGCAGACGCGGTTATAAATTGCTGGTTTCAACTAAAATCCCGCTTACGGATAATGAACAAAGTTTTGAGCAGATGATTCTGGCGGGGGTCTTGAAATACGACGGCGAAGAGGTCTTCAAATATGACCTTTTTGTCGCCTACGATCCCATTAATGCCGAAACACTGTTAAATGAATTTGCCAAAAAAGATTTTCAATTCAGAAAATCTTTTTGGTTTACCGAGGGCATAAAGAATTCTCCGAATTGCGACGGGGACGAAATCTCACAAATTTTATGTCGATCAAAAGCCTCTCAGGGAATCAGAACCGGAAGCGTTTTATTAATGGAACGAAAGCGCGAAAAAAGCCTCCGGAAGAGATATTTTGTTTTGTCGGGCGGTTCAAAAGTTTTCGTTTGGGAGAAAAGCACCTTAGCCAATTTAAAGGAAGGTTTTGAAGAAAAATTAAAAGAATCGTTTTTTGTTCCGGTCGGTTTATTTTATTATCAGCTTAATTTCCGCGACTCTGTGATTGTTGAAATAGCTGAGGATAATGAAATCTCTCCCGAATTACAGAAAAGGATTTCGTATAAAATTGTCAGGCATGAAAGCGGAGGAAAATTTAAAAAGGAAGTGGCGATTCTCGGTAAAAAGGGCTATAGAATAATCGCCAAAGAGAAAAACTTCGCGGTTATGGCCAGAAATGAAGAAGATAAAACCTCGGTCAGTTATTCAATTGTTGCCGCCCATCGAAAAAAATACCTTGAAGAAATATCCGATTTGGCCGCTCTCGGGGCAAGATTTAAATTGGTGGATTATGACCATCATTCCATCGATCAATTCGAGGGTAAATTACTTTTTGAGCAAATCGCAACCGATGAGAGTCGGCGTTTTGAGTATAAGGCGGTAAAATTGACCGAAAAACCCGAATATCCGAATAAAAAACTGAAACAAAGAATCGTTCACCCGCCATCGGAATCGGCATTAATAGAATTCAACGAATTTATCAAAGAAGGTTTTCAGGTTCGCGCTTTGTTTTATTCTGACGGAGTCGTCGTTTTGCTGGAAAAAGGGGTAAAAGATTAAAAATGAGGCTCCAGAGCAACAGATTTTTTTTAATCCGGAACCGATCCAAAGCCATCGAAGATGACAATATGTTTTTAGCCCCGGGTGAAGCCAAAGGCGGAATCCGGGGATTTTCGAAATTATATATGAGCCCTTGAAAAGGGCGGCATAAAATATGTCGCCGTCTTTGACGGCTTCAATCTAGCTTTTCGATCTGAACCCACAGCTAACGCAATGGGCTACGGGAATATCGTCATCTTCGATGACTGATTTTAACCGACAAGAAATAAACTCCGATAAATACTTATGATTCTGGCTTAATCTCAATTATTTAAGCTGTCATAAAATCTCACCCTAAAATCTCCCTTATATTTTTCAGGGTCGTTTCAATGTCCTCACGCGAGACATCGCAGTGCGTGACCATCCGGATGGCCGGGCCGAAGGGGATGGACAGGATTCCCCGATTTTTTAGCTGATCGACGATCTCGGCCGAGGTTTTGCCCGTTCCGGTGATGTCGAAGATGACGATGTTGGTCGCGACCCGTTCGGCATCGATCTCAACGCCCGGCAACTCGGCGACGCCTGCGGCCAGACGGCGGGCGTTTTCGTGATCGATGTGAAGGCGGGCGGGCGATTCTTCCAGAGCGACAAGTCCGGCGGCGGCCAGCACACCGACCTGACGCATACCGCCGCCGAGCCTTTTGCGCCAGACGCGCGCCTCTTTGATAAAATCCTTCGTTCCCAAAAGCATCGAACCGACCGGAGCGCCCAGACCTTTCGACAGGCAAAACTGGACCGAATCGGTTTTTTCGGACAGCTCGGCGACCGTTTCCCCGAGAGCGGCCGAGGCGTTAAAGATCCGCGCGCCGTCCAGATGAACCGGAATCCCGAGTTCGTGCGCGTGGTCGCAGATCGAAGCGCATTGGGCGGCCGTCATCACGCTTCCGCCGCCGAAATTATGCGTATTCTCCAGACAGATCAAACCGGTCGGACAGGCGTAATACGGCTGATCGACGTGGAGGGCCGGTTCGATCTCGGCCCAACTGAGCATTCCGTCGTCGCCGGCGCTTTTGACCGGGCGGATCATCGCCCCGGAAACGGCGGCCGGAGCGCCCATCTCGTAATTGAAGATATGGCCTTTTTCCTCGATGATGATCTCGACGCCCGGCCGGGTGTGGAGTTTGACGGCTATCTGATTGCCCATCGAACCGGTCGGCACGAACAAGGCCGCCTCTTTTCCGAAAATCTCGGCCGCCTTTTCCTGCAAACGGTTGACGGTCGGGTCTTCGGCGTAAACGTCGTCGCCGACCTCGGCCTCGGCCATCGCCCGGCGCATCGCCGCCGTCGGGCGCGTTACTGTATCGCTTCTCAGATCAATCATAGTCATTGCTAAATGTGAAAAAGTTTAAAGGTGAAAGTGTGAAAAAGTTTTTTTCCTCGTCTGGCTACTATCCATAAAGCGAAAAAAAGAGAATTCGCCGGGAAAAGTAGCGTTTATTTATTTCCGGAAAACATTTAAACCTTTTCACTTTTAAACTTTTGCATTTTCTAAACTTTTTCAAAAAGTATCAAAAAGACCCTTCGATTGTAAATCAGCCTTCATTTAACGAGATTTTTACGAAACCAATTCCGCAGTTCCCGACGTATAAGCATTCAAGTGATTCAATGAGTTCTGAGTCCCGCGTTCACGCGGCCTTTGGTGATTCCCAAAATCTTTGATCTGCAACGCAAAGCCGGAGTTTGTATCGGGCGGGACCTCGAACTCTCCCTATTGATTGAAAATGAAAACGACCGCTAAAATTTTGCTGTTTGTCCTGATGTTGGCTACTTCGGTTTGCTCGCAGGAGAAAAGATCGGAAAAGCCCGCGCCGAAGGAAATCAAGGATCAAACGAATCTGACGATCCGCTACATCGGCAACGAAGGAGTTTTGATCTCGGCCGGAGGAAAGCGGGTCCTGATCGACGGTCTGCACCGGGAATACAAATCGGATTACGCTTTTCCGCCGAAGGATGTGCTCGATCTGCTGGAAACGGCCCGCGCGCCCTACGATCGGATCGATCTCCTGCTGGTCTCGCACATCCATCTCGATCATTTTCACCCGGAATCGGTCGGCCTCCATCTGAAGAACGACCCGCAGAGTCTGCTGGTTACTTCGGAACAGGCCGCCGGTGAGGTCGCCAAAAACTTCTCCGATTATGAAAAGATAAAAGGACAGATCAGGCCTTTTAAGCACGAGTGGAAAAAATCTTTTGAAGTGAACGAGAACGGGATCAAAGTCCGGCTCCTGGCCTTGCGCCACTCGGGCGAGCGAGCCCGTTCGATCGAGAACCTCGGTCATCTGATCGAGATCGGCGGGCGAAAACTGCTCCACATCGGCGACGCCGATATGACCGACGAGAACTTTTCGGCGTTCGCCCTCGACAAAGAAAAGATCGACGTGGCCTTTATTCCCTACTGGTATCTGATCTCGGAAAACGGGCGGAGACTGATCGCCCGGCAGTTCGCTCCGAAACAGATCGTCGCCGTTCACATTCCGCCCGCCGAGGCCGAGAGCATCACCGAACAAATCAAGGGATTTTACCCCGATGCGGTTTCCCTGACGCGGATTTCGGAAGAAAAGACTTTCTGATCAGAGCTTTTTCCAGTTGGCTTCGAACAGACGCTTTCCCGCATCGAGCGGTTCGGGTCGGATTTCGAGAAAGGAAAACCCGATGTTTTCGCCGTGAAAGGTCGTGATGTCGATGCCGCGCGCGCCGTCTTTTCCGACCTCGAAGGTGTGAATATTGTCGCGCCGGGCCGAAAGCGTGTTGATCCGCCCGGCGGAAATTATCTGGTCGTGAGTCTGACGAACCCGGAATTTTTCCTTTGATGAAAACTCAGGCGCTTCCCTTTCGGCTTCGAAATTTCTGATCCGCGCCTCGCCTTCAAGTCCGACCGTGCAAACGCTGACGTTCGGATGATTGTGCGGCGGATGAATCGCGCCGGGCGCCATCTTCCATTCGACCACGAAAAACGGAACTCCCCGGTAACCGACGCCGAATTCGACCGCCGGATCGAGGTCTTTGAATTTGCCGAGTTTGGCGGCCGGAATCGTCCGGCCGTCGAGCCGGGCGGCCAGCGAAGCGATCCAGAAAAGATAGGCGTCCTGACCCGAAGCCGTCGTGTCGCGGCGGAGTTCGCCCGCCCGCGGCAGACATTCCTTGAGAAACTCGTCCCAAGTCATCGAACCGAAAACCTCGGCGGCCGGTTTCCGCGCGGAAATTTCGGACGGAGCGAAGATCAGAGCCGAGGCGGCCAGTACGGGAAGCCACAACAGATTTCTGCGTTCGATGACGACTCCCGATTCGAATTCGCTTTTTTCCTCGGTCGCGGCGGAAAAAAATTTTATTCCCCTGAAAACATCTTTTCCCATTTTTTCACCTCCTCCTTTTTTCGGTTCGGTGCGATCTTAATGAAAAAACCGGATGACCGCTTATCGAAAATCACCTTTTTCGGCGGCGGTATCGATCGGGCGAGAGTCCGAAATGACGGCGAAAGAGCAGGCTGAACGAGGCGTGGCTTTCAAATCCGACCGATTGACAGATCGAGATGACCGGCAGATCGGTCCGCCGGAGCAGTTTTTCCGCTTCCCGGAGTCGAAGCGCCGTCAGGTATTGATGAGGAGTTCGGCCGAAAACCTCTTTGAATGAACGCAAAAAATGATTGGGCGAAAGACAGGCGATGCGGGCCATTTCTTCGAGCGAAACCGAGCGGTTCCACGAAGCGGCGATAAAATCACGCGCCCGGCAAACCCGCCGGTAGAGTTCTTCCCGGGTCGAAGCCCGCCGGGCCGGCAGTCGCCCGATCTCCCGGAGGGTTTCTTCGCGGGCCAGCAAAAGGCCTTCCATCAACCGATAAAGATTTTCTTTGAGCAGGATCTGTTCGAATGTTTTCCGGCGGATGACGGACCGCACCTCCGACAAAAGACCTTCGAGCGGAAGGCGCGAATAGAGTTTCTGAATGAAATCTATTCGTTCGGCCAATGGTTTTCCGGGATCGTCGAGCAGGCGGTCGGGTTTTTCGGTCAAACTCCGGTGAACCTCTTCGGCCAGACCGGTCTCGAAAAATATGCAGAAGGATTCCATCTTGGTCTCGGAATCGATGGTGATCCGATAAGGCTGGAGTTCGTTGAGGATCAGACAAGAATCGTCGTCAACCGCGTAATGTCCGGCTCCGGCGTCGTAAAAAGCCCGGCCTCCGGTGAACGTCTTGAGCGACAAATGTCCGGCCCAGCGGGCGGAATGCCGGTCGGTCAGACCGTAAAGGATGTGCGTCCGGCTGAGATCCGCTTTCAGCGCGTTGACCTTGACGGACCGGGGATCATCGCCCTCATTTTTTTTCGATTGATCGGCCATGGATTTTCGTTTCCGTAATTATCTCTACGCACCGAAGCGGTTCCGGTTCAGCTTTTTTGCCGACCCAACCCACAAGAAAGCCGAAACCTTTGTCAAAGATGATCCAGGCTTCGGCCTTCTTATTCAAAAGACGATAACCGGCCGGCTATCTGACGTAGGCGTTCGGAACCGGCAGATCTCCGGCGATGCCGAAGGTGACGGCCTCGAAACCGCCCGTCGTTTGCTGTTTGAACCAGGTGTTGTTTCCGGGCCGGAAAACGGCGGGATCGGCCCGTCCGTCGCCGTCGTAATCGCCCGGAACCGGAACGTCTCCCTGAGCGCCGAACGGGAACGAATAGAACGAGGAATCTTCCGACCTTAAGATGAACCATTCACCCGTTGACGGCCTGAAGAAAGCCACATCCACCCGACCGTCGCCGGTGTAATCGGCCTGAATAGTCCGGTCGGTTCCGGTGCCGAAATTGGTGACGATCAAACCGGCCGTCGATCGGTTGAGCCACCACGAACCGTCTCCGGGACGAAAGATGGCCAGATCCGCCTTTCCATCCCCGTCATAATCGGCCGGAACCGGCAAATCGCCCGCCGAACCGAATTGTCCGATAGTCGTTCCCCCGTCGGTTGAACGGATGATGAACCAGGTGGCCGAAGCGGCGCGGAAAATGGCCGGATCGGCTTTTCCGTCGCCGTCGTAATCGGCCGGAACGGGGACGTCTCCCTGAGCGCCGAACGGGAATGAGTAAAAGGAAGAATCCTCAGACCGAAGAACAAACCATTCGCCGGTCGACTCGCGCCAGAAAGCGATGTCGGCCGCTCCGTCGCCGGTGAAATCGGCGGGGGTCATCTTATCGGTTCCTTGTCCGAACTGAAAAGCGTTGTTACCGCCGTTACCCGATCTGAGATACCACCATTCGCCCGGACCGGGACGGAAAATGGAGATGTCGGTCTTGTTGTCGCCGTCGAAATCGAACGGCGCTCTGGCGGTCATCGGCGCGGCCGCGGGACGCAAGACCGCCAGGCCGTTGGGAAAATCGACCGGAGCAATCGGGAGATCCGCCGGATTGGCTCCGTTCGGCAGATCGGCAACCCTGACCTTGTTGTTGGATTGGCTGGAGACGTACAATTTTCCGCCGGCCGGATCGACCGCGACCCCTCTCGGAAAAGAAAGATTCGGGATGTTAAGATCCGCCGCATTGGAGCCATCGAGATTGGCGCCGATCACTTTGCTGTCGCCGCCGTTGGTGACGTACATTCTGTTGCCGGCCGGATCGACGGCGATGTCGAGCGGCAACGAGAGCAAACCGCCGAGCGTCAGCGCGGTCCCTCCGGTGCCGTCGAGATTCGCCCGAATGACATTGTTGCCGCCCTGGTTTCCGACGTACATCTTGTTTCCGGCGACGTCGATCGCCAGCCCCTGAGGAGTATTGAGAAGACCGCCGAGATTGCCCAGATCGACCGGATTCGCGCCGTCAAGATCGGCCCGGACGATCCTCGAAGGCTGTCCGCCGCCGCCCCCGCCGACGTTGACGACGTACATCTTGTTTCCGGCAACATCGAGCGCGATGCCGTAAGCGCCGTCGATCAAACCGCCGAGCGTCAAATTGACCGCGTTCGACCCGTCGAGATCCGACCGGATGATCGTGCTACTGCCTTCGTTGGTAACGTAAACCTTGCCCGCGACCGGATTGACCGCTATGCCCTGAGCCAAATTGAAAGGCCCCGTCAGGCCGGGCAGAACCGCTCCGCCCGTTCCGTCCAGATTCCCTCTGGTAACGCCGGCCGCCCCGCCGCCGCCGCATTCCGTTCCGCAATTGACGACATATATCTGCGGATTGGCGGTTTGCCCCATCGCTTCGCCGGGAAAAAGCCCCTGACAAAACAGAACCGGAGCGATAATCGTCAAAATAAGTAAAACCGGATTTTTTTGTAAAACCGGATTTTTGAATTTCATAATAACTGTCTCCTTTCAATTTGGTAAAAAAACAATTGCTCTTATCTATCTAAACGGAAAGGAGAGGCGATTTGGGACATCACGGGAAAATTGGTCAATGGCCGGTGACTTTTTTCTGACCACCGACCACCGAACAAACATCCGTTCAAAACAGCTATTTGGCGTTCTGCGTTTGCCTTAACATTTTTGTAAAGTTATCATTCTCATTCTTAACTTTTATTGGAGAATAATAATTATCAAATGATGGAAAAAGGCGCGGGGATCGCCCCCGCAGAAGGAAAATTGGGTATTTTGCTGGTCGGACTCGGCGCGGTCAGCACGACTTTCGTCGCCGGGGTCGAAGCGGTCCGCAAAGGCAAGGCCGAACCGATCGGTTCGCTGTCGCAGATGGGCACCATCCGGCTCGGAAAACGAACCGAAAAACGCATCCCCCGGATCAAGGACTTCGTCCCGCTGGCCGATCTCGACGACATCGTTTTCGGCGCGTGGGACATCTTCCCCGATTCGGCCTACGAGGCTGCGCTGCACGCCGGGGTCTTGGAAAAATCGCAGGTCGAGGATCTGCGCGAACAGCTCGAATCCCTCAAACCGATGCCCGCGGTCTTTTCGCAAAACTACGTCAAACGGCTCAACGGAACCAACATCAAGGAAGGCCACAACAAGATGATCCTGGCCGAACAACTGATGGCCGACATCGCCCGTTTCAAGGAAGAAAAAAGCTGTGAGCGATTGGTCATCGTCTGGGCCGCTTCGACCGAGGTTTTTATCGAGCCTTCCGCCATCCATCAGTCGCTCGAATCGTTCGAAAAGGCCCTTTACGACAATCACGATCAGATCGCCCCTTCGATGATCTACGCCTACGCCGCCCTCAAATCCGGCGTGCCGTTCGCCAACGGGGCGCCCAATCTGACCGTCGATATTCCCGCCCTGACCGAACTGGCCGAAGAGATGAACGTTCCGATCTGCGGCAAGGACTTTAAGACCGGACAGACGTTGATGAAGACCATTCTGGCGCCGGGGCTCAAGGCGCGGATGCTCGGTCTGGCCGGCTGGTATTCGACCAACATTCTCGGCAACCGCGACGGCGAGGTGCTGGACGACCCGGAATCCTTTAAAACCAAAGAGGAATCGAAGTTGTCGGTTCTCGAACACATCCTCCAACCGGAAGTCTATCCCGATCTTTACGAGGGATTTTCTCACGTCGTCCGGATCAACTATTATCCGCCGCGCGGCGACAACAAAGAGGGCTGGGACAACATCGACATCTTCGGCTGGCTCGGCTATCCGATGCAGATCAAGATCGATTTCCTGTGCCGCGATTCGATCCTCGCCGCGCCGTTGGTGCTCGATCTGGCTCTTTTTATGGATCTGGCTCAAAGGGCCGGACTGAAAGGGGTTCAGGAATGGCTTTCGTTTTACTTCAAAGCGCCGCAAACCGCGCCGGGACTCTATCCCGAACACGATCTTTTCATTCAGCTCAAGAAACTAAAGAATACGCTCCGCTATATGATGGGAGAGGAGCTGATCACGCATCTGGGAATAGAGTATTACGACGAATGAGACGATTTGGGATTTCGGATTCGGGATCGCGGATCCGTTCGCGCTCATTCAAATCCCACTCGATTAAAAAATCCCAAATCCGAAATCCCAAATCCGAAATCCCCCAAAAGACGCGCCTGATGGATCTGCGAAAGTTCGCGGCGCAAAGGGGTTTCGACCGTTTCGGCCGCCGAAAAATTCTCCTGCTCGGGCAGGTCGGAAACGACGAAAACCGCCTTGTGTTCGACGTCAAAGCGGGCTATCTGAAAATCGCCGGTCGAGAGTTTGGCGATCCCGCTTTCCTTAAGCTGTTCGCCTTCGGAAAGTTCGAGAATCAGCACCGACATCGTCCTGCCCTCCGGTTTGAAAACCAGATGGGTAAAATCGTGCCCCTGATACCGGCAGATATGAGCATCAATCAATTCGCACCGGCCGAACTTGTTTTTCAGAGGTATCTGCACGCCCTCCTTTAATCCGGCGTATTGAGGTTCCGACAGATCAATGTCCTCGGGTCTCTGCCCGATTCTGTGTTCAAGGGCGCATTTTCGGTGATCGCCGAGCGCCAGCGCCTGAAAATAGATCATCTGGGGATCTTGCATTTCGTCGGAGACCTCGACCTTCGGATCAAAGTCAGAACCGGAATATCCGAGGAACAAAACCCCGACCGCCGCGATCACCAACAGACCGGCCGCCGCCGCAGTTGCTGCGGCCAGCGAAAATCTACCGCCCCAGAAAGACTTTTTTATCGAGCGCGGGGGCAGAGCCGTCTGCTTCAGAGATTCGTATAAATTCGCGTTGAATTTTTCGCAGATCTGAAAATCCTGACAATTTTGAACGGCCGAACGAAGTCTTTCGCGGAAGATCCGGCGATCTCTGGTTACCTCTCGGCAACCGGCGCACTGTTCCAAATGACGCAAAACCTCGTGATTGGTTTCCGTCAGCAATTCGTCCGACAAATAAGAATCGATTAATTCACGGAAATCCTGACACTTCATATAGAATTCCCTCCTTTTTGTTTAGCTACCTTGACCTCTTCGGTTTCGATCCCGTAATTCCGGGCGTAAACGGCCAGTTCGCTCCGCAGCACCTTGCGTCCCCGGTGAAGGCGCGACATAACCGTTCCCATCGGAACATCCAACAGTCCGGAGATCTCCTTGTACGCAAATCCCTCGACATCGCACAGCAGCACGACCTCGCGGAAAATTTCCGGCACCTTTTCCAGCGCCTCAAGAACATCTTCGTCGGTTATCTCCTGCGGAATCGGCGCTTCGAACTGGATGGTCGAAGCTATCTTCTCCTCGGGGTCGGCAACCAGTTTCAAATTCGTTTCCTTTCTCAGCTGTTTGTAATGAGTGTGATACATAATGGTCGTCAGCCACGCCTTGCAATTGGTTCCCTTTTCAAACCGGTGAAAAGATTTGAGCCCCTGCATCATCGTTTCCTGAACGAGATCTTCGGCCACGTCCCGGTCGCGTTTGAGAAACATCGCCACCCGAAACAGATCCGAGCTGTGGGGCATCGCTTCCTGTTCGAAGTCCTCCCACAGGCGTTCCTCTTCGGTTTTCTTCAGTAACCCAAACATATTTTTACGGCCGCTTTCCGAAGGTTCGGGCCGTCGACCTCCTCCGCCGAACATTTTCATAATATTGATCGGAACGGGTTTTATTCCGGGGCTTGTCAATTATTTTGTAACATGATCAGGCAAAATGTTTTATTAACGCCGGGGACCGCGCCCATTGATCCCGCTTCCGGGTCCGGTTTTGATTAAAGGAAACCTTTTCGTCTGCCGATAAGTAAAGCGGGCCGGAAGAGCCTGCATCGCCCCTCTTTGCCGAAGGGCGAGGATAAAAAATTTACCCGGGCAGAGCGGATCGATCCCCTCCGGCAACTCCTAAATTTTTCTTGCCACTTTTTGAGCGGATATGTTAAACATAGAAATGGCAGGTTTATCCCCGCACTTGACTCTGCTCTTCAATTGAACGAAAATCTTCCATAACTCACATAATTAAGCCAACGAAAAACCTTTTGAAATCATCAGTATAAACGAGAATTTGCCGATAAACACAAGGCAAAATCACTTTTGACAATGCGTTCTTAATTTTGCAAAACGCGGTGTTTTGAGCGTTCTCAAACGTACGAGGAGAAAAACGATAATGAAAAATGAAACGGCTAAAAAGAAAGAAACGACCGAAAAGTTGCTCGTCCTTGACCCGGATCGCAAAAGCCCGCGGGCCAAGGAGTTTGAGGACAAACTCTCGGCTTTTATCGTTGGTCAGGAACGCGCCGTCCGGCGGATGAGCGGCATCTTTCAAATTTATCTGGCCGGCATGAACAACCCGGTGCGCCCGCTGGGAACGATGCTCTTTCTGGGACCGACCGGTTCGGGAAAGACCCGCGTCGTCGAAGCGGCCGCCGAAGTTCTGTTCGGCGACCCCCACGCCGTCGTCAAGATCGACTGCGCCGAATTTCAGCACTCACACGAGATCGCCAAACTGATCGGTTCGCCTCCGGGATACCTCGGCCACCGCGAGACCTCGCCGATGCTGACCCAGGAAAACATCGATAAGGCCCACACGGACGACACCAAACTGACTTTCGTTCTGTTTGACGAAATTGAAAAAGCCTCGGATGCGCTCTGGCAACTTCTGCTCGGAATTCTCGATAAGGCGACCCTGACTCTGGGCGATAACCGCCGGGTTGATTTTTCCAAAACGGTCGTCATCATGACCTCAAATCTCGGCGCCCGCGAAATGAGCGAGATGATCTCGGGCGGAATCGGATTTGCCCCGACCAAAAATCTGCAAAATCCGGACGACGACGAGATCGATATGAAGATCTACCGGACGGCGCTCGAAGCCGCCAAACGGAAATTCTCGCCCGAATTTATGAACCGGATCGACAAGGTCGTCGTTTTCCGCAGTCTCAAAGAACATCATTTGCGAAAAATTCTGGAGATCGAACTGACCGCCGTTCAGGACAGAATCACCGAATCGGCCGGGACGAAATTCATCTTCGAATGCGAAGACAGCGCCAAGGACTTTCTGCTTAACGAAGGGATCGACCTGAAATACGGCGCGCGCCATCTGAAACGGGCGATCGAACGGTTTCTGGTTTACCCGCTTTCAAATCTGGTGGCGACCCAGCAGGTCGAGACCGGCGATCTGGTAACGATCGGATTCGATGAAAATGACGAAAAACTCACTTTCTCCAAGCAATCCGGCAAAATGATCGTCAGCGAGAATCAGGAAGATTCGGACGACGACGAAACGGAGTCCAAATCCGATGCGGTCGGAATGCCCCTGCCTCAGGCGGCGACATCGACCGAAAAAAGCAAATCGACCAGCGAACAGCAGGAAAAATAAATTCGCTGGACAACAGTTAGATAGAGAAAAGGCCGGAAATGATCATTTCCGGCCTTTTCTCTTTACTGTTAAAATTTTCAGAACTTCAGTAACTCCTCATTCGGGATCAGATCCAGATTCTTCAAATTGCCGCTGGTGCTGAAAACACGCGGGGCGAAGGTGTAAACCTTATGCTCGGCCAACAATACGTACATTACTCCGGCCCGGATATTTTTGAATTGAAACCGACCGAACTGGTTGGTAACGGTCCGGCGACTTGCTCCGTTGAGATCGGTAAGGGTTACCAGAGCCCGCGAAATTCCGCGGCCGGAGGCATCTTTTACCTGACCGGAAAGGGAAAGTTCCGCCGCCTCCGAATCGGATGGAACATCAAATGTCAGAAAATCGGTTGCGATGCGAGAGCCATCCGAACTGTTATCGGAAATTTCGGTGATGGAAAAGGTCGCGGCATCTGCGGAAATAACCGCGGATAAAAGGACGAACAGGCAAAAGACCAGACAACGAGCGGTCTGATGCGATAATTTGATGAAGAGGGTTGGGAGACAATTTTTTTGAGAAATGCCGTCCCAACTCCCAAAAGTATTCTTAGACGTGAAATTCACGGCGTCTACCTCCTTTGAGTTGGGTTTAGTTTATTTTGAATTGGCTTACGTGTTTGTGTTGAGAAAAACGATGGATTTGAGGTTTTTCCTGTTCTGTAAGCGGAAAGGATCTAAAGTCGGTGGTTGGTTTTGAATTAACCCGCCACCTTTTCTATGATACCCCGCCGGTCGGGGTTTTTGTCAATTTTTTTTTGATTTGTTTTGCCGGGAGAAATGGCGTGATTCAGAAAAAAGGGCAAAGCGGCAGGCCGCCCCGGCCCCCTGTTTTTCCTCTGAATTCTCCCTTTCCGGAAGTTGAAAGCAAAGGGCGTAACTGTTCTCGATCCTGATTTAAAGCAATCTATCGATCTTTCAGACGCTTCTTCAGATCGCCGCGAATCCGGGCGTCGGGGTTGATCAGTTGTTTTCCGGGCAAAGAGGTCTCGACCAATCGGAAAACGACCACCCAGAATCCGTTCGAGCGGACCATCAGATAAGAATAGATCGGCAAGTCCAGCCTTTTGTAACGAGAATCGGAATCCACCTTAAATCCCGGCGAGGAGTCCTTTTCCGTTGACAGTTTTCCGAAATCGACCTTCGACTCGGCGACATATTCGGCCCCGCCGGTTTTGTATTGAGCGACGATGATGTCGGCCGCCGTAGGATCATTGGCGATCTCCAGCATTCCGTATTTCCCGCCGTCCTTTCGGTTCCATTTTTCCACCCATCCCTCAAAATCCTCGGCCGCATCGCGGCTCTGTTTGACGGCCAGATAAACCTTCAGTTTTCCGGCCGGGAAGGCCTGACCTTCGTTGACCCGGATCAATGCATCGTCGGGAAGCCCGGCCTCCCGGCGCAAATCATCCAATTCCTCGCGGTTGGCCTGAGCCGCAACCGAGATCGAAATCCCCAGCAAAATCAAGAGAACCGGCAAGATTTTTTTCATAACACTTTTCTCCTCGAGAAGAGTTTTGATCTTAAATAATATTCACAGCCTGAGACAGAAGCGAATTTCGGCAAGTCGCAAATTCGAGGAGAGAGTTTGAGGGTTCGGCAACGCGGAAAATTATACCATCGAACCCGGAAAATCGCTACTGATTGGATCAGCCGCCGATCTCCCAATTCAGCGACCGACCGACCGCCTCTTTCCATTTCCGCCGTAAACTTGAGGCGTCTTCACGCGGCATCTGCGGAGTGAAGGTTTTATCGGCCCGCCAGTGTGAGGCGAGTTCCGCCCGGTCCGGCCAGACCCCGACGGCCAGACCGGCCAGATAAGCCGCCCCGAGCGCGGTCGTTTCCGAAACGGCGCAGCGGACGACCGGAATGCCGAGGATGTCGGACTGAAACTGCAACAGCATCTCGTTGGAAGTGGCTCCGCCGTCCACCCGCAATTCTTTTAACCTGACGCCGGCGTCGGCCTCCATCGCATCGAGCAGATCGGCCACCTGATAGGCGATCGACTCCAGAGCCGCCCGGGCGATGTGCGCCCTTCCGGTCCCGCGCGTCAGACCGACGATCAGACCGCGCGCCTTTTGATCCCAGTGCGGGGCGCCGAGCCCGGCAAAGGCCGGCACGAAATAGACCCCGCCGTTGTCCTCGACCGAAGCCGCCAACCCCTCGACATCGCCAGAACTCCCGATGATCCCGAGCGCGTCCCGGAGCCACTGAACGACCGCGCCGCCGATAAAGACGCTGCCTTCCAGAGCGTATTCGGTCTTTCCTTCGATCCGCCAGGCGACGGTCGTCAGCAGACGGTGTTCGGACCGGACGGCTTCGGTGCCGATGTTCTGCAAAAGAAAACAGCCCGTCCCGTAAGTGTTCTTCGAAAGCCCCGGTTCCAGACAAAGCTGACCGAACAGCGCCGCCTGCTGATCGCCCGCGATCCCGGCGATCTTCGCGCCCAGCAATTCTTCGACCGCCGACACCTCGCCGTAAACTTCGGAAGAAGAAAGCACCTCGGGCAAAATCGCTCGCGGAACGCCGAAGATCGCCAGCAATTCATCGTCCCATTCCAGAGTGTTGATATTAAACAGCATGGTCCGCGAGGCGTTCGAAGCGTCGGTCAGATGAAGCCGGCCGCCGGTCAGTTTCCAGACCAGCCACGAATCGACCGTGCCGAAGGCCAACTCGCCCGCTTCGGCCCGCCGCCGGACGCCCGCCACATTTTCCAGGATCCAGTTGATCTTGCTGGCGCTGAAATAAGCATCCACTTCAAGACCGGTTTTGGCCCTGATCATCTCCGCGTGTTCCGCTCTGATCCGATCGCAAAAATCCGAAGTCCGGCGGTCCTGCCAGACGATCGCCGGAGAGACCGGCAGACCGGTTTTCCGATCCCAGACGACGGTCGTTTCGCGCTGGTTGGTGATGCCGACGGCGGCGATGTCGGCCGACTTGAGACCGGCTTTCTTCAAAACCCCGACGGCAGTTTCGACCTGCGATTCCCAGATCTCCTGCGGATCGTGCTCGACCCAACCGGAACGGGGGAAGATCTGCCGGTACTCCTTTTGAGCGACCGATACGGGACGGCCCTCCCGGTCGAAGACGATCGCCCGACTGCTCGTCGTGCCCTGATCAAGCGCGAGAATGTATGTCATAAATTTTGAGTTTTTAGTTTTAATTGCATCTATCATAACTCAAAATTCAAAATTCAAGACTCAAAATCCCTAAAGCGGTTCTCCCTGCAAAGTAAAAGCCGCCCAATAATACGGATTTTTCCAGCGTTTTTCCCTGATCAAATCGATCTGAGCCCTTCTTAAGGCCGAGGCCGGGGCGAGTTTTTTGTCCCCGAGCATGGCCCGATAAAAACGGGCCATCAGTTCCGATGTCGCTTCATCGCTGACATCCCACAAACTGACCGCCACCCGTCTGGCTCCGGCGTACATAAAACCGCGCGTCAGACCGACCAGCCCCTCGCCTTTGATCTCTTTGCCAAGCCCCGTCCGGCAACCGCTCAAGACGACCATCTCGACCGGCAGGCGCAGATTGTAAATGTCGCCGACCCGCAAAAATCCGTCCCGCTCGCGGCCCTCTTCGTCGATCATCGAAAAAACGATGCCCGAAAGTTCCGGGTTTTCGTTGTTGATAAATCCGTGTGTGGCGAAATGAACGTATCGGTATGAGGCCAGTTCGGGCGACATTGCCGAAGCGCGGCTGGCGGCGAAATCGAGCAGTTTTTCCCTTTGAGACTCGGGAACCGAGGCGCTGATCAGCTCGGCCTCGCGCCGGGTAAAAGGCAGACGGGGCAATTCCAGTCCGTCGCGGGTGGCCGAAAGTTCGGCGGCCCGCGTCCCTTTTTTGGAAACGGCCATGAACTCCGTTTTCGCTCCGTTCCGGCCGGCCGCCATCGCCTGAAATCTCTCATCCTGACGGTCAAAGATCGGATCGGCCAGAACGGCCAGAGTTTTCGGAGCGGCCCGCCGACCGTCCGACTCGCGGCGCAAGACGGCCAGAACCGAAGCCGACGGCAGATTGACGATCTCGTTGGTTTCGATCAAGAATTTTTTCTCTTCGCCCGCTTGCGGTTGATCATTTCCGGGAACACCGCTCAGCCTTTTCGGGTTCACCAATCCGGCAAATGGCACATATTGCAACGCGCCGTCGGCTACGATCAAAAGGCGTTTGTCAGCCAGGAACGGAGCGGCCGGAGCCAGGATCCGGCGACTCAGTTCCCCGGAAAGCCTTTCCAGATCGGCATCCGAGCGCAGAATCCTGTCTTTTCGTTCGGCGGCCGTTTCGAACTTTATCTCCCGGTTGCGTTCGGTCAAAGCCGCGTAAAACCCGCGCGCCAGATTTTCGATCTCCGCTCCGGGCGCGAGTTCGACCGCCCGGAAATCATCTTTCGAGACGATCCAGAGATAGCTTTTCTCCGCCCCCAGAGCATATTCGAGCATGACCGAACCGGGGTCCAGAATCTCCGTCTGAATCTCTTTCAGATCGAGCGTTTTGGGCTGGGTCAAAGCGGCGTAACGCGGGCTTGAGATCCGGATCAGGGTCTGAACCCGCTCCAGTTCGGCTCGAATGTTTTCGATCTCGATCTTTAATTTTTCCGTTTCTTCCGCCTTGGATTTCCCGCCGAGTATCTTGGTCAGATTCTCGAGCCGGGCCGAGAGCAGATCCTTGGTCTCGATTTCGCGGGCGAGAAGCTTCGGGTCAACTCCCTGACCAATTCCGGCCCCCGACTCGTTCAGCAGATTCAAAAGTCCGCGGGCGCGGGCTCGCTCGTTGACCTGCAAAGCCCGGGCGGCGAAACCGCGTCCGGGTTCCCGGTCGTCTCTCTGCATCAGGAGGCGGACGTAAAAACCGTAGAAATCCTGCAAATTGGCCGAGAAAAGATCGCGCAGTTCGGCCGTTTCGACCCGCGCCCGGATCGTCTCGATGAGGCCGATCGCCTCTTCGATCCGGGTTTGGGCGGTCGCCAGGTTCCCTTTTTTCGATTCGGCTTTGGCCAGGCTCAAAAGTGTTTCCGCCCTGTTTTGCTGATCCTCGACAGAATTGAAGATCTCCAGCGCCCGGTTCAGATATTCAAAGGCCCGGTCCGTCTGCCCCATCCGAAGATAGATCTGTCCGATCTTTTTCCGAATCACCGCCTCGCCGATCCGATCCGTCAAAGCCAGATTGATCTCGAGCGCTTCGGTCAGCGTTTGGAGGGCTTTTTCCGCGTCGCCCGAAGCGAAAAAGGCCTGCCCCAGATTGCCGGCGTAGGAGGCCTCCTGGCGCTTGTTGCCGTTTTTGCGGGCGGTTTCGATCGCCCGCCGGAAAAATTTCAGGGCCGATTCGTAATTTCCGGCAATGAAATTCGCTTTGCCGAGATCGTTGAGCGAAACGGCGATGAACCGGTCCTGGCCGATCGATTCGGCTTTTTTCAAAGCCTGTTCGTAATAGATCAGCGCCCGGTCGGCGTCGCCGAACCGTTCGTAAACGTTGCCGATCAGACTGAGCGCCCGCGCCTCGTTGTATGTATCCTCTCTTTCGACGGAGATTTTGACCGATTGTTGGAGCACTTCAAGAGCTTTTTGCGGCTCATTGGTCCGCAGATAGGTGGTGCCGAGGTTCGAGAGCATCAGCGAGATGCTTTCCGTGTCGCCGATCCGGCGGCTGATGTTGAGGGATTCTTTTTGAAGTTCGACCGCTTTTTTCCATTTGCCCAGACGGCTGTAAAACGAACCGATGGCTGACAAGGTGACGGCTTCGTAGGTCCGGTTTTCGGCCAGCTGGAATTTTTTCAGAGCGACGTTGAAATCCTCGATCACCTTTTCGATCTCGGCCGTGGTGGCCGTTCCGGTCTTGACGTTTTTGGCCAGACCGTTGACGATCCGGAGCCCCTCCGACTGATTGGTCTCTTTTTCGGTGGCCGGACGGCGTTCGGCCACCTTAAGGGTGTAACTTCCCTTTTGATCGGGCTTTTCAAAAGAGATCAGTTTCAGCAGATATTGTCCGCCCTTTTCGATGGCTACGGTTTGCGACTCGGGACCGTTGCGGAAATTATCGTCCTTGTATTCAAAAAGATTGACGTTTTCTTCCGGGGACTGGAAAGACAAGATGACGTCGCAATCGGTTTGTTCGACCTCGATCCGGACGAACTCTCCGGCGTTCAGATCAAGCCGGAAAACGTGCTTTTGTCCGCCGCTGATCTCGCGCTCAACCGTCTGACCGAAATCGATCTGCGGATATTCTCCGGCCGGCGCCGGAGCGCTCGCGTCATGTTGCGCTCCGACGGCCGACAGAAAAAATAAAACCGAAAACAATCCAAACGCCAAACTGCGGTAAATTCCTCTCATCTTTAATCTATCCCTCCAAAAAATCAAGATGTATCGAATTTACCCTCAATCCCTGTCTTTAGTATTTAGAGATTTCTGAAAATTTTCTGAAAAAGTTGTGAATTTTGGTGAGCAGTGAGCGGTGAGCGGTGAGCAGAAAGGGAGTTGCCACCCCGCCCGCTGCTCACCGCTCACCGCTTACCGCTCACTACTCACTGCTCATTGCTTACTGCCCGAACTCAATTCGCGGGCGATCCGCCCCGGCAATTTTGAGATCGGGCCGACGTATTTCCAGCCGATCACCCCTCGACGGACGGGATAAACGACGTATCCCTTGTCGTTGACCAGACGGATGACGGCCGTCACCATCTTTTCGTCCGGGTCGTCCACATCCGATTCGTGCCGGACGTAGATCTTCAAAGCCGCATCGGCGCTTTCCTTGTCTGGGGTAAAAACGAATCTGCCCGATCTGCCCGCCTCGACCGAGATCTTTTCGGCGATCTGACGCCCGAGAACCTCGTCGCCCGATATTTCAATGAAAACCCGCTTGATCTCGCTCAAAGGTCTCCCCGTCAATTTGTTTCTCGGAACGGCGCGCGGATCATTTTTAACCAGTTCCTTTTCCCCGTAGATCGGAAGCCTCAAAATTCCGTCTGAATCGCTAACGGCCTGCAACTCGCGGGGCGGCGGGCCGAGAACGACCTTGTTTTTCGGCTCGGATCTGCGGGGCGTCCTTTGTCTTTCCGGCCTCGGCTTTGATTGCGAATTTCGACCGGGCGCTTTGTGGTTCGGATTTTGCGGAGCATTGAGCGAACCGTTCCCCGACGGATGTTCCTCTTCGGGCGGGGCAACTTCTTTTTTCGGCTCGACCGGAGGCGCGGGGATGTTAACCTCCCGTTCCCGATCGACCGCAGGAAACTCTTCGTTTTGAGCCTTTTTCTCTTCGCCGCTCAGCCCCCGGTAAACCAGCCAGCCGAAACCGAGCATCAGCAGGATCAGACCGAAACCGAGCGCCGGTTTGAAGGCCCATCCGAGATTATCGAGCCAAACGGAAAGCGAAAATCTCTCTTTTGCGGGAGCCGCGACAACCGGGGCGAGTTTTTCTTTTTCGGAAAATTCGACCGCACAGTTGATCGAGGAGACCTCGCCGTATTGGTCGAGGCTCGGTTTCAGATCGAATGAGATCTCCTGTCCGCCTTCGAGCCGGACGCCGCCAAAATGCGCGCCTTTCTGCAATTCGTCAAAGCTCAAAAGATGCGTCGCCACGATCAGATCCTCGTCCTTTTCGACGACGCGGACCTCGATCAGTTCGGCCGAGTCATCGAGATCGAAATCGACCCGGCCGGTTTCCGCCAGATCGATCCGGGCCTTTTCGTCGCCGTCGACGACGACCCGCAAAACATTGGCCGCCATCGCTTTCCGGCTTTCGGCCTGGGCCTTCAGAATTTCTCTGATCTGCTCCAGTTCATCCGGATCGAGATGCGGCGGATCCGGCGGATCGCCGTCGGTTTCGGTGTAGTTTTCTTCAATCATAAAGTGCGGAATCTCCATTTTTTCCGGCGAAGGCGGCAGATCGAGAGCGTCGGTCAAACGGGCGAAACAGCCCGGATGCAAGGCCGCGTGAATGCGGTTGATCTCGATCCGGTGTTCTTCGTCCGGATCTTTTTTGTCGAAATAAAACGGCGCGATGAGGTCTTCGGTGGGATCGAACTCGTCGGGGATGGCGCAGTAACTGTTCCAGGGCGTGAAATTTTTCAGGCAATCGCGCGCGGTCGCGAGAAGGTCTTCGGCCTCGGGTCTGGAGCCGAAACGCTCCTCGCCGCGATTGACGCGGACCGTTTCCAGCAGTGAGCCGAAACGCGCCTTCAATTCCTTCATCAAAACCCCTTTGCGCGAACGGTAGTAATAATCGTCGTGGACCCTTTCCGGGTCCTGAACGACGATGTTGTAGATCTCCATCGCGTCGGCGGTCGCGTAGTTGTGAAGGATCCGCGCCACGCCGAGAGTAACGTAAAAGGAATTTCGTTTAAGGGCGATGCGGACCAGATGCTTGATGTAGAATTTGAGCAGGGGCCTTTCGCCCAGAGTTTTCTCTTTCGCCCTTTCAAATTCTTCGGATTCGACGAAAACCAGCCGCTGAAGCAGTTGAAGATCGTTCATCGAAACCCGATTGCGGGTGGCCCGCGCCGAGTCCTGACGGCCGGTCGGCGTGTAATAAAACCGCTTGAACTGGGCGTTGGAAGCGGTTTCCAGTTTGGTCATCGCCCGGAGCGCGATCTTTTTGGCCGTTTCCCTATCGCCGTGCAGAAAAAAGGCCATTCCGAAAGCCCGGTCGATCCAATCATTTTTGAAAATTTCCGGCGACATAATTTTTTAAGAAAGGCGAGCGGCCGCTCAAACGCGGGACTCGAAACTACAATTAACCACTAACTTGGTATAAACCTTTTAAAAATTCTCCGCAACGTAAACCGTGCCGGTTCTGGTGACCGAACGCCGCCATTGAAAACACAACTCGGCGACCGCCATCGGGATGATGAAACTGAGCCAGCCGAGAGTGGTATAGCGTTCGTGAACGCCGGTTCCGGCAAACAAAGGCGTCAGCGTCAGAAGCCGGAACAGGACGAAAGCAAAGGTCAGCAGGTAACTGCGGACCATCCACTCGCGGTGAGCTATGACCCGGCCCTTTAAGATCGACACCACGCCCATCGCCGTACAGCCGACCCACATCACCGTCCCGGTAAAAAGCATCACCCCGACCATCCAGCCGATGACCGGATGGGTCGAAAGATAAAAAGCGCCGACCGCGCCGATGCCGACGCCGGCGACGTAAAAACGCCCGAGCGCCCGGTGCGCTCGCCGGTAGTTGTTTCGGATCAGTTCGAAAAACTGAAACGGCCCCGACAGCAATGCGATCGAACCGCCGATGATGTGAAAGATCAACCAGTATCTTTCAGGCCAAAAAGGTCCGAAGAATCTCGGTTCCCAAATGGCGAATTTGCCCAGCATTCTTCCGTAAAAATAAAAGATCAAACCGAAAATGACCGCCCAGAAAAAAAATGTCAACGCTTTTTTCAGCGCCGGCGGCTCAAAGCCGATCTGATGATTAAGTCTGTTTATGTTCATAGCGTTCTTCCTTATCTGAATTTCTTACGCTTCGAATCATAAACCTCCCGCCCGTTTTCCAGCGTGTAATTTTCGGAATTCATAAAATCACACGCAACAAGATCTCCGGTTCCGGCAAACTTGCTCGTGTTTGAAATCAAAAACGTCTGCCGCGAAAAAGTTCCGGCATCAGTTTGAGGAGAAAAGCGCGATGAGAAAATTTCTAGTTTGTCTGAATTTGATCGGATTGATCCTGACGATAGATCAGGCGGCGGCGGGCACGGGCAACGGTTTCGACGTTCCGGTCAAAGTCACCGAAGTAAAAGAGATCGGACTTTCGGACCGCGACGAATCGAAATCGGTGATCGAAGTCCGCTGGCAGATCGATCAACTTCAACGGGCGAAGATCTCTTCTTTCAAACTGGCGCTTTCCGCAACCTACGCCGACGGAACGGTGATCACCGAAAGGAGGTCCATCGACAAGAACGCCCTTTCGGCGCGGGTCGAGATCCCGAGCGTGAAAACCTTCCGAAGCAGACCTCCGGCCTTTATCAAAAACTTAAAAGCGACGGTAACGGCCGTGATTTCAGAAAAATAAATAAAACAAATTTAAGGAGAAACATACAATGAAAAAATTAGCGATCACATCATTTTTCGGACTGGCTCTGGCCATCGCCCTCGGATTCGGATTCATTCCGGCGACCGAACAAACCGCCTCGTGCGCCGAATGTCAGACGGACAATCTGCCCAAGGTCAAAAAGGCTTTTCTGGATTTCGCGGCCGAGTGCGCCAAAAAGGTCGAGGACGGCGAAGAACAGCCCAAAAAATGTTTCATCCCCAACATCTACAACAAGCTCGTGCCGATCCTCAAAGCGTTATCGAAAGACGGCCGTTATGCACCGGGAGAGAGAATTCTTTTGGTCGGCGAAACGCAGAACGGCAATCTTTTGGCCGGAACCGACCGCGACTTTCAAATGCTGACGCCATCGCCGAAAAATTCAATGACCGTCGAGATCAACAAAACGGACGGCGGAAACGGCGCCCTGATCAAGATCTGCACGGTTGACGATGACGGCAACTTCAAGCGGGTCGGAACGATCAACTTCCCGCAAAACAACGAAACGGGCAAAAAATCGGTCACCGTCAACGGCATCGAAGGCAAGATCATCCGGATCAGCATCAACAGCACCGGCGGCGTCCTCAAAAAATTCAAATACACCTTAAAAACCAGTCAGTAAACCGTAAACTTTCGCGGGCCGAAAGGGAGGCATTTCCCTTCCTTTCGGCCGGAAACTGAAATTTCAAAACATTAATAGGAGAAATAAAAAATGAAAAATCTAAACATCCGTTCGATCTTAACCGCTTTGTTTTCCATCGCTTTTGTCGCCGTCCTGGGTCTTTCCGCCGTCCGCGAAGCCTCGGCCCAGAGATATTTGACCCAGATCAAATCCGCCGCCGAAGTCAGAGGTATTTCCCAGTTCGGCGATGACCTGAGCGCTTTTCTGGAATTGGCCGAATCGCTCGAAGGCAATAAGAGAATTACCCCGGTCCAATTGACCCGGCTCGACCGAACCGGAAAAAAAGTCAAGGACGGAGCCGGAACCTTCAAAAACAACCTGAAAAATCTGATCGCCAAACTGAAAAATTCCCAGCATTGGGACGATCAGCTCGACAAGGAGATCAATGAAACGCTCGGCAACCGCCGGATCAGGGCTTTCTTTCAGCGCAACGGCGGAAGGAACCTGCTGACGGCCGGAGAAACGGCCGCCAATTCGATCAGCCGTGATGTCGATACGATCATCAGCAACATCAAGAATCAGCAGGCCGGTAACGCTTCCGGCGGCGACAGCGTTTTCGCCAAAACCGCCTTCGCCCCGAACGCTTCGGCCAAAAAGTTCAAATTCAAATGCGCCGTTCTCGGCGTGGCGATCTTCGGCGCGGAACTCCTCGGAGCCGACCGGACGGCCGAAAATCTCGACGGAATTTTCGACAAGAACTGCGGCTCCGGAGCGACGCCAACCAGTTAAATCCTGCCGCCGACGGAAGCGGGCCCGATCAGCCTCCGGAAAACAGCCCGCTTCCGCTCCTTTTATTAACCAATTGATTTCGGAGACAAAGTTATGAAAAACAGATTTTTTGCGACGCTTTTTTTGATCCTGGCTCTTTATTCAACCGCCGTTCCGAAAGACAACTGCCGTTCGGCGGCGCAGGTTTTCGGCGATCTTTACAAAAAATGGGCTGAAGTCGCCATCGCCACCGGCTGTGTCATCGGCGTCAACGCCGGAACGGGCGGGATCGCCATGCCCCTGACGCTCGAATGTATCAGAAAGGCCGACAAATACGCCAAGGCGGCCGAGGAAATGGTCAAATTCTTCAACTCCAACGCCAACAACGGACGCTGGACGATCGGACCGCGCCGGATCGACTGGGGGAAAAACCAGACCGGCTCCGTCGTCAGCACCTTCAGCCGCGTTTTCGTCAGCGCCGCCCCGGTCGATAAGGATTCCATAACGGTCCGGGTTAAAAAGATCGGCGGCAAGGCTCAGGCGACCGTCATCATTTGCAAAGTCGATGAAAAAGGAAAGTTCGTCAATCTGGCCGAGATCGATTTCCCGAAAGGCGACGCCAACAAGGGTCAGGAGCTAACCAAAACGGTTTCCGGCGTCAAGGGACATCTGGTTCAGGTGCGGATAGACGCCGACAGCGCCGTCCGGAAATTCGAGTATCAGCTGAAGGTTAGCAAGTAGATTTCGGATTTCAGATTGCGGATTTCGGATTTGAATGAGGGTCAGATTATGAGAAAAAATTTGAGATTTTCAATTGTTTTAACGGTTTTTCTGGCAGTCGTATTTTTGATCTGGCCGGGGAGTTTACCGGCCCGCATTCGGGGGGGCGAATTGTCGGCGACGGTCAATTTCCGGGCGGACGAAAAGCTCTCGCCCGACGCGCTTTTGGAGATCACGCTCAGCCGACCGCCGGACGAACGGGAGCGGATCGCCGTCACGTTCGATCAAACGGATGTCAGCGGACTGTTTACGAGGACCGAAAACCGGCTCCGGTACGACGCCGGGATCCTGCCTCTGCCGGCCGGAAACACAGGTTTGAAAGTTTATCTGGTCTCGGCCGACGGCCTTTGGAAAGAGATCGCCGGATTTCAGATGTCGGTGGCGGATCAAACACCGTCGGAACCGGTGGCCGATGGTCCCGAGTCAGAATCGAAAACGCCCCCCGCGGAAGATGGATCCATTCCCGGTTCCGATCAAACTTCGGAAACAGCGGACGCGGCCGAAAAAAGCGAACCGGAGGCCGTCGAAAATCAAACGGAAGAAACGCCTGCGAGCGAAAAAACCCGCTTTTTCAATTTTCTGCCGAGCTTTACCATCAATATGAAATCACAGCCTTTTCAGTCGAATTTCCCGGCCGAAAACCGGCCGGCCGAACGGGCCACATCCAACGATTTCACCTTTTCCGGTTCGATCCGCAACGAGGCCCGGATCGGAGGTTTTTCCGCCGACTCCAATTTCGATCTCGCCGGTTCGAGTTTCAAACCGGAAACCCTTCAGTTCGGTTCCAAAGGCCGCCAAGCGCCCGACGTGGATCTGGCCAGCTATCTGATCAATTTTCAGGTCGGCAAAGCCAAATTCGCCTGGGGACACACCTCGTTCGGCAACAACCGTCATCTGGTCAGCAGTTTTTCGAGCCGCGGAATATCGTTTGCGATGCCGGTGGGCAAACGCTTCGACGTTTCGGCCGGCGTCCTCAACGGGACCAGTCTGGTCGGCGTCGGGAATTTCACCGGTCTCGGCAAGGTCCGGCATCAGGTTCAGGGAGCGACGCTCGGGATCGAACTTTTTCCCCAAAGACCAAACGCGATGCGACTTGAATTTACCGGCTTTAACGGTTATCTCCAAGCTTTGAACGGGGTTTCCGAAGGCCGCATCAACGACGCCGAACGGAGCCGCGGGTTCGGTCTCCGGTTCCTTACCAGCGACTCCTCGGATCGCTTCCGTCTGGAAATCGGCTACGCTCTGAGTCGTTTTTTCAACCCGCAGGACACGACGCTCGACCCCGAAGGCGAGGCCGTTCCGCTCCCGGCGGTCATCCGTTCGGCTTCCTATATCGAGGCGGGTTATCAGGTCTTAAAGAACATCAAACTGACCGAGTCCAAAAATCTCAATCTCAATTTCGCCTTCAAATTCGAGGTGGCCGAACCGCTTTACCGCTCTTTGGGCGCATCGGCTTCGGCCGACCGGCTCTCGCAAGACTACTCGGCCGACGGTTCGATCGGGGAGATGACGTTCAGTTTCGGCCATTCGCGCTCGAACGACAATCTGCGCCGGGTGGCCTCGATCCTCCGGTCCCTGACGCGCGGCAACCGCTTTTCGCTGGCCGTCCCGTTTTCGGCTCTGGTCGGAAAAACCGAAAAGCCGTCGCCATTTCTGCCGCGCCTCGGTTACAGTTTCGACCGGACGCACCAGTTCGGCGAAGGCATCCCGGTCGGCGGTGGATTCGAGATCGATCCGGCCTCGATCCCCGATCAGGTCAACACCAATCAGACTTTCAGTTCGGCTTGGCAATTCGAAAAATTCAACTTCGAATACACCTACAACCGGACTCAGGCCGACAATCGTCAGGCGGATTTCGAATTAAACGATCAGATCGGCTGGACGCACGGCATCTCGGTCGGCGTCAATCCTTTGCAGACTCTGAGTTTCAACGTCGGTCTCAATTTCGACACTTCGAAAAATCTGGAGATTTCCCAGACCAACCGGACCAAAACCCTGACGCTCGGCGCCAACTGGCAGCCTTTTAAGGACGCCACATTGAGCGGCAATTTTTCCAACACATTGTCGGGCGATGCGGCCAACATCATCAACAATCGAAACGCCAATTTCGACGTTCAGTTCGCCTATAACTTCCGGATCGAAAAAAGCAAATTCCGGAAATTCGGAATGCAGGCGTTCGTCCGTTTCGCCGACACCTACGCCCGCAACCGGGATTTCAGCTTCGAGGTCAACGACCGGACGCGAACGCGGATAGTCAACGCCGGATTGACCTTCAATTTCTTTTAACAGCCGGGAACGGAGCCGGGGAGCGCAGGCATCCTGCCTGCCACAGAGTGCGCAAGCACGAAAAGACCTTTGTCAACAAAACATTTCGCCGGATGCCCGGACATTTTGATAGTGGAGATTTTTATGAAGAAACTTTTTTTGATCGCAATTTTTAATCTGATCCTTTCGATCCCGGCGCTGGCCCAGGTGACGGTTTCGCCCGACAACATCAACGCCTATTCGCAGGGTGCGACCAGCGCGTATCTGACCTTCAGCAATGTCGTCGATCTCCGTCCGGCCGAGGCCGTCTGGTGCGGTTCGCTGATACCGGCCGCGCCCGATATCGGTTTCCGGTGCGATCCCGGAAGCATCTTCGGTTCGCTCCCGGCCCGCTACGATCAGTCGCGCCTTAACGGAACGCGCTACACCGATATTATGTCGATAACGCCGACGGTCGCCCGCCGGGCCTACACGGACGCGGCCAACGGGAACGATTCGCGTTTTTTCTACGTCCGGCACTTTGTCGGAACGAACGGAAACCCCGACCAGTTCGTTGCGGTTACGATCCGTTTGACGGGCAACGGCGTCGGCGTCCCGTTTTCGCTGACGAGCGTCAAACTGCAATGGCAGAACGGCGAAAAGGTCGTCCCCTTCATCAAACCCGACGAAAAACTGCCGACCGTTTCGGCCGAGATCCGCTACACCGGAACGGGCCGGCTCGAAGGCCGCTGGGAGATCGTCAAACCGGGCGAGGCTCTGCCCGAACGCAGTGATCTGCTGAGCGAAGCCGCCCTTCCGCCCGAAGAACGCGGGACGCAAAGGCGTTACACTCTGCTCAAACGCTTCAGCGTCAACCTGCCTCCCGGCGGCCGCTACACTTTGCCGGGCCCGGAAAACTGGCGGATCGACAAGACCATCGAGGGAATGTACGTTCTGCTTTTCCGCGTCGAAGCCTCCGACGCCTCCAACTCCTCGTCGGACGCCGGATCGATTCGGATACCGACCGGCGCGGTGGCCGGTTTCCCGATGCCGACCCTGCGCTATTACGTCGGCAATTCGAGCAATGTCGACCGGCAACAGATAACGAATATTTCATCTTCGGACGATGATCTCTCCGATCGACTCCCGCCGATAACTCTGCGCTGGGAAGAAAATAAGGACGCCAGACTTTACCGGATCGAAATTCAGGACGATGGCGGCAAACAGATCTTTGCGGCCATCGTCCTGCCGCCCGCGAAAGATTATCAACTGCCGTCCTTTATCCGGAATTTGACCTTATCAAAATCTTTGAAATGGCGGGCTCTGGCGATAAACGGGGAGGACAAGATAATTGGAGAATCAGATCTTTCTGAGGTTAGATAAAGAGTTTAAAAAATCTTTAGAAAAAAGCCGCTGCCTTTAAATAAGGTCTACGGCTTCTTATCGAGAATTAAAAGATGCAATTCTCTTTCAATTCTAAAATAAATTGTCAGTAGTTTGGCAGTTTAACTCCATTTACTTCAAGGCGTTTAGAAGATTGTCTGATTTTTTGCTGAATTTATTTTCGTCTGTCATCAACCTCTCGAGCAATTCCCTTAAAGGGCTTGCCACCAGATTTTACATTAGTAAATCTTCCTGTAGTTGTGTCTCGTTTTACCCAAGTTCCATTCTTAGGATTTCTAACTTGAGTTCGATTATCAACTGCGCCTCTGCGGTAGTTCTTTCCAGTATTTTTAGCCATCTTTTGCTTCCTCTAAAACCAACAGATTTACAAATCAAAAAAAAATGTGTAAACTGCTGACAGGTTATTTAATCAAGTGACGAACTGGCATTCGTCACTTGATTATTTACATTAACGAAAACTGCCAACGGATTGAGTTGTTGTGTCAACGACTGGGGCGTTGGCAGAATTTTTCATTATTTCAATTCCACGTTCGCAATCACTTTTGTGAAAATAGCTTTCGCCGGAATCTGAAATAATTCTTCCATTAGATGCTACAAAACGCCATCTATATTGGCTTGAAGCATCTTTATAAATTACATATTTCATCTTTTTTCCTCCCATTATTTTAGATTTATTCACCTTATAATTTGTGAATGCCTCAGAGGGTACCACAATATATTACGAAGTGCAAATTATTTTCTAAAAAAAAATGTCGAAAATATAAACATCGCTGAATAAATCTTTTTTGACAGGTCAATTTTGATTCTATAAATTATGTGTTTAAGCAATTAAACGAACTTAAATTTATGAATGAAGATATAAATGTGCTTTATAGAGAAATAGGCAGACGTATCTTTGAAGAACGCGACAAGAAAGGGTTTACGCAAGCAGAATTAGCAAGTAAAGTATCTTTAACCCGGACTTCAATAACAAACATTGAAAAAGGTAAACAAAAAATCCTTGTTCATGTTTTGATAAGAATTGCAGAGGCACTTGAAGTAAATTTGGAAAGTCTAATACCAAATACGAAGAAACCATTAGACAATAAAATTGTAAATAAATATCTTGAAGGGTTTTCTGATGAGGCCCGAAAATTTGCCGAGTCTGTCTTAAATTCTATTGAAAAAGAGTAATTTATGGCAATAAGAACCAAATATATACAAACTATGGTAGGTGATCTACTCAGGCAAAATCGTATAAAGTCTGCACCTGTTGATGTTGAGCAAATTGCCAAGAACTTAGGAATAGTTGTGGAATTTAAACCCACGAAAAGCGAAATATCTGGTTTCTTATTTAGGGACCACAAAAATAACAAATCCATTATTGGAGTAAATAAAAGTCACCACGAAAATCGCCAACGATTTACTTTAGCCCATGAAATCGGACATTTTGTTCTTCACAAATTTGAAGGATTTCATTTTGACGGCATAAGTTTGAGAATGAGAGATGAAAACTCAAGCAAAGGAACGATTAAAGAAGAAAGAGAAGCAAATAAATTTGCCTCAGAACTTCTTATGCCTCAACCTTTTTTAGAAAAAGACCTTATCAAGTATGAACACTCCGATTTACTTTTTGGCAGTATTATTCCCCGTCTAGCAAAAAAATATCAAGTAAGCGAGAGTGCATTATCATTTCGTCTTGCCAATTTAGGATATATTCGTTTGTAAAACCTGCTTTAAACTGTAAATTTTTCACCACTGTTTCCAAAAATGTTTGTGAAACTTAGTGCAAACAATTGTTCCCTTTGCGCCTCTAAATGGTAGAATCTGAAAAGGCGCGGTTTGGCCTGTAAGGAAAAAGATATGGACGAAAAAAATCAGGGTTTGGCGTTGACGGAAAAAGAAAGCAGCTCGGCCGGGATGCAAACGATCTCTCCGAACGGAGCCGGGGAAAACGGTCGCCATCCGTTGGTCAAAGCGGACGAACTGCCGATCTCCCGGCAGATCTCCAACGAGCAGTTGATCGCCGAAGAAAAAGATCTGATCCGGCAGGAAAAATCGGTCGAACGCGATTATCACGGCCTCAAGGGCTGGATTCGTCTGGGCCGCGTCTCGCGTCTGATCGGGATGCTCTCGCTCTATCTTTATCTCGACCAATACGAGGAAATTCACCGCAAACAACATCTGAAGATCAAGGAATTTCGGCTGGAAAACGCCCGCCACCTGAGTTGGCTGGCCGTCCTCGGCGAAAAGTTCTACGGAGCGCGGCTCTGGTTCTTTCATCAAATGATCCTTTTTCTGAAATGGTATTTTATCGGCAAAGAGGAAAATAAAGAGCTTAATCAGGAAAAACAGGCCGTCTGGCTCAAGGAAAAGATCATCAACCTCGGCCCGACCTTTATCAAGATCGGGCAATCGATGGGGACCCGCCCCGATCTTTTGCCCCTCCCGTTCGTCAAGGAACTCGGCACTCTGGTCGATGACGTTCCGCCGTTTCCGAACGAGGTCGCTTTCGCCCGGATCGAACGCGAACTGGGCAAAAAGATCAATCAGGTTTACGCCGAATTCGACGTCGAACCGGTGGCGGCCGCCTCGCTCGGGCAGGTTTACCGCGCCCGGCTTTTCACCGGCGAAGAGGTGGCCGTCAAGGTTCAGCGGCCGAATCTGGCCGGCATCATCAAGGGCGACATCGAGATCCTCAGAAAAGTGGCCAAATTCGCCGAGCGTTTTCCGTCTTTGAACGAAAACGCCGACTGGTCGGGAATGCTTCACGAGTTCGATCAGACCATCCACGAAGAGATGAATTACGAGGCCGAGGGTCGCAACGCCGAGCGTTTCCGCGAGAACTTCCGCGAATGGACCAACATTCACGTGCCGAAGATCTACTGGCACGCGACGACCGACAAGGTTCTGACGATGGAGTTCATTCACGGCACCAAGGTCGTCGATCTGGACGCTCTCAGGGCGCAGAAGGTCTCGCCCGAAAAGGTCAATCGCCTTTTGATCAAAACCTATCTCAAACAGCTTTTGGAGGACGGATTTTTCCACGCCGACCCGCATCCCGGCAACCTTCTGGTGATGCCCGACGGGCGGCTCGCCTTTTTCGATTTCGGGATGGTCGGGCGGATCACCCCGCAGCTTCAGGCCAAGATGATCGACGCCTTTTTCCACGTCGTCGGCAAAGACCCGGACGGCATCGCTCAGGATCTGATCGATCTCGATTTTCTCAAACCCGGAGCCGACCCGGAAACCGTCCGGCCGGTGGTCCGCCGGATGTTCCAGTTCCATCTCGATCTCAAATTAAAGGACGTCAATTTCAAGGAACTGACCTACGATCTGGCCGACGTGATGTACGATTACCCGTTTCGTCTGCCGTCGAATTTCACCTACATCATGCGCGCCCTGATGACGCTCGAAGGCATCGGCATCATCACCGACCCGGAGTTCAATTTCTTCCTGACGGCCAAACCCTACGCCAAACAGTTCATGCTCCGGCGCGAGGGCAAGGACCTGCGCAAACTGTTCATCGACAGACTCCTCGGACGCGGCGAAGAAAAAGAAGGCATCGACTGGGGAAGAACCTGGAAACTGGCGAAAATGGCCGCCAAAACCGTTTTCAATTCGGGGAAATAGTGATTTTTGAATTTGTACCCCATAGTGAAACTATGGGGTTGATTGATCGAAAAGAAATGATCGAGTTCTCGAAGAGAACGACATAATTATGCCGCCATCTTTGATGGCTTTCCGATCATACTTCGTGGAAGTTCCGATATCTGGCGATATGGGCTACAAATATGTCGCAAACTTCGTTTGCTGATTGGACAAATTATTTTGGAAAGCCATCCATTTACAGCCAAGTTTAACAATCTCATTTTATCCGCCCTGGGACGGGGAATATTACACTTAAAAAATCGTAACGACAAAAACCGGCACATTTTGCCCTTCTCCGAGGCCCTCGGGTTGGAGTAAAATTCTTCTATGAAAAACGTCCTGTTTTTTTCTCTCTGCATTTTGCTTTTCTCGGCCGGATGCGGCCGGTCATCTCAAAATGTCGCGGCGACGGAAAATCTTTTTGCGCCGCATCACATCGGATTGTCAACCGATCCGGATGAGGAATTGAAGGTCGAAGACGTCAAATTCAGCTACGACCGGAAGGTTTTCTCCGAAGTGAAAGGCTCCGTCCTCGCGGCCGAACCGCTCGAAAACAAGGACGATAAACCGGATCACGCCCAACCGGGACGGGTCCAATTCCGGCTCGTTTACAAAAAGGCGAAAACGGAGCGAACCGCGCAAATATCGGTCTATCAAAAGGATGAATACCCACAGGCGTTTGCGATCGCCCCGTATTTGGTCGAAACGCTCGAAAAGAGTTTTGCCGATCTGCGAAAGGCCATGGACGGTTCGGACAAGATCGCCCCCTCGGCCTCGGAACAGCTTCCGCTGATCCCTTTTTACGACGCCGATCAGGATTTTTACGCCAAGGCGAAAACGGTCAGATTTCAAAACGGCAAAGGCCTTTTGTTTCTGACCCAGATGACTCAGGACGTAACGATCATCAGCAATTATTATCTGGAATACGTCTTTCAGGGCCTGACCGACGACGGCCGCTTTTTCATACTGGCCGAATTTCCGGTTTCCGCCAAAGGTTTGCCGGAAGAATGGGACGCCGATTCATTTGAAGACTACCGCCTGCCGGAGAATTTTTACGGCGCGGAGCTCGAAAAAAACCGGCGGGAAAACCTCGAATATCGAAAAAAGATGGCCGTCCGTCTGGAAAACACGCCCGCCGGGAATTTCACGCCGGATCTGAAAAAGATCGAAGACCTGCTGGCCTCGATCAAGATCCGCTGATTGAATTCGAAAAAACCGGCAAAGGGAATTTTCCGCCCCCCGGCGAAATGGCGCGTGAAATATCCCCGAGCAAAGCGCCCGAAATTTGCCGGGATTGACAAAATCCTTCTTCGAAGATTACTTTAAATTGCCTGCCGATCCGTTAAAAAACTTATGAAACGATTAGCCGCAATTTTCGCCCTTGTTTTTTTCGCCGCTTTGCTCTCGCCGGCGCAGACCGCAATGACCGATAAAGCCAGAATCAAACATATCAAAGAAGATTTCCCCGTCGCCGAACTCGATCACAAGTCTTGGGAAAAGGCCGAAAAGATCGAAATAGAACATTACTGGTCGGGCGAAAAAGCGCCCGACGGCCGAGGATTCTCGGCCCGGCTTTTGTGGTCCGATGCGGCGATTTACGTTCGCTTCGAGGCCAATCAGAAGGAACCGCTCAACATCAGCCAAAAACCGAATCTCGGCGGCAAAACGCGCGGGCTTTGGGACCGCGACGTGTGCGAGATCTTTCTGGCTCCGAAACGCGACGATTTCCGGCATTATTTCGAATTCGAGGTCGCCCCGACCGGCGAATGGATCGATCTCGGGATCTATCAGAAACCGGACGAGCGGATCACCGACTGGGATTACGCTTCGGGAATGAAGGCGGCCGCGCGAATCGAAAAGGAAAAAGTGGTGATGGCTTTGACGGTCGAATGGAAGGCTTTCGGGACGAAGCGGCCGAAACCGGGAGACATCTGGCTCGGCAACATCCTGCGGGCGACGGGATCGGAACCGAACCGCGGCTATCTCGCATGGAAACCAACAATGACCAAAGAGCCGAATTTCCACGTCCCGGAAAAATTCGGCCAATTCGAGTTCGTCAGATAGTTTTCTTTGGCCAAACGCCGAATAACTGTATAATTACCGGATCAGAACATTTTCCGTAAAAGAGAAACCGGAGATGAAACAGAGAGTTTTTTACAGCATCGCCTTCGCCTTTTTGATTTCGGCCTTTGTCTTTCCGATCGGGGCGCAAGAGCTCTCCCGGGAAAAGATCAAAGAGATCGAGCGGATGATCTCTTCGAAAATGTCAAAAGACCGGATTCCGGGCGCTTCAGTGGCCATCGTTCTTAACGGCAAACTGGTCTGGTCAAACGGCTACGGTTTGGCCGACATCGAAAACTTCGTTCCGGCCAAAGCCGATACGGCTTATCGAACCGCATCGATCGGCAAATCGATGACGGCGACGGCCGCCATGCAACTTGTCGAAAAAGGAAAGCTGGACCTAACCGCCCCGATCCAGAACTATTGCCCGGCTTTTCCTAAAAAACGCTGGACGATAACGGCCCAAAATCTTCTCAATCACACCAGCGGAATCCGTCATTACGGCGAAGAAAACAACATCGAAGAACTCTACAGCACAAGGCATTACAATTCGGTTGCGGAAGCACTGGAGATTTTTAAAAACGACGAATTGCTGTTTGAGCCGGGCGGGCGGTATCTTTACAGCACTTACGGATACAACCTCCTCGGATGCGTCATCGAAGGCGCTTCGGGATTGGCATTTACTGAGTACATGGCGAAAAACATCTTCGAGCCGGCCGGTATGAAAAACACGCGGGTTGATGACCCATCAGCCATCATTCCCAACCGGGCGAGGGGTTACGTTCTGGATCAAGCGGGACATCTGCAAAACTCTCGAATGGTCGATATGAGCAACAAAATCCCGGCCGGAGGTTTTATCACGACGGCAGAAGATCTGGTTCTATTCGCATCGGGTGTGATGAACGGGAAACTGATCAAACCCGAAACCCTGGATCGGATGCTGACGCCGCAAAAAACCAACAGCGGCGAAACGATACCCTACGGCTTGGGCTGGGGACTGTTTCCCGACGAAGATTGGTACGGAGAAAAAGAGGCTTTTCACGGCGGGGGAACGCCGCAGGTTAGCGGGATGCTCTATCTGATCCCGAAAAGAAAGTTCGCCGTCGCCATTCTTTTTAATCTGGAAGATGTTTCCGAACGCGTCGCTCTGACCGCGCAGATCGCGAAAGTGGCTCTGGATCTGGGGAAAAACAAATAGATCGGGATGTTTATATTTTGGATATTTGCCGGTTTTGCGGGCGTCGAGATTTTCTCCTACGCGGCGCATCGCTGGCTTTTTCACGGGCCGCTGTGGCGGATTCACCGGTCGCACCACGTCGCCCGTCGGGGCTTGTTTGAGGCAAACGATCTGTTTACGCTTCTTTTTTCCGCCGTAACGATCTCGCTTTTGGTCTTTGCCGAAAGTCCTCTGACCAATTCCGTTTCGTTTCCGCTCGGTTTGGGAATCGCCCTCTACGGCCTGCTTTACTTCATCGCTCACGATCTTTTCACCCATCGCAGATTTCTGGCCTTCCGATCAAAGAACGGGATTTTGCTGACCGTTCGCGCGGCCCATCAGCGCCATCATCAGACGGCGGCAAAACGCGGGATCGAACCATTCGGGCTGTTCCTTTTCAATTTCGGAAAATTCCGGCGAAAAAACGCCGGGGAAAATCCCGGGCGCGCCCCTTTGGCTGAGCGAAATTAATTTGCGGCCTGTCTGTTGATTTCCGGAGCGGTATTCGTCGGCGGAATGTGCGGGAGAGATCTTTTCTTCTCCTGTTTGCGCCGGTACATTTCCTGGTCGGCAGATTTTACGGCTCCTTCCAAATCCGATTTGCCGGCGAAATCCGTGAAGCCGAACGAGACCCGGATGTCCAGCGGTTGATCCGCACCCTTGATCGAAACTTTGGTCAGTTTTCTTTCCAGATTCTCCATTCGCGCACCGGCCGAATCGGAGTTTGTGCCGACCATTATCACGAAAAATTCGTCCCCGCCCCAACGATAGATCAGATCTTCGGCCCGGATCAGATCCCGGATCGCTCCGGCCACCGCCCGGATCACGGCATCTCCGACCGCATGCCCGAAACAATCGTTGATCGGTTTCAGATCGTCGATGTCAAAAAAACCGACGCACCCCGAAACGGCCGGGCCGTCCATCTCGCGTCTTTTCAAAAATCCGTAAAAGGCGTGCCGGTTAAAAGCGCTCGTCAGCGGATCGATATGGGCGATCGTCTCCAGTTTTTCGTGCGCCTTTCGGAGTTCCTGATGAACCTCTTTGAACTCCTCCAGCACCTGTTCGAGCGAGAAGATGACCATTCCGAACCCGAGCAAGATCTCCAGCACCAGATCGATGATCGGGTTAAATGCCAGATACGAGTGAAAGAAAGTTTGGATGAATTTGAAATTAAGCCCCGAAAAAACGACGAAATAATGGAAAAAATCGAGCGTCAAAAGACCGAGCGCAACCCGCATCACCCGCCAACCGAACCCCCTGTTGGCCGATTGATTGAGGGAAAAAAAGGCGATCCCTAAAAACGCCGTCAGCAAAAGCGCGTGGATATTGAAGATGAGATTGAAGTTCTGCCGGGAAAAACCGAGATACAAGGCGATCAATGCGAACGGGACAAAAAGAAGTTTGGTCCTGAATTTCAATTTGAATTTCCCGGACAAACTGAGGCATCCGAAGATCAGCATCAGACCGAAGACGTATTCGCAGAAAAAATAAAGGCTCGATAAAAGGTCGGAAACCCCCTTGAAATTAAACGCAAAACTGAGGCAGAAAAGCGCCAGAGACAGCGCTCCCCAGGCGATCGCCCAATAGGTCGAGGCGACCGTTTTTAACGAACGGCGCAAAAACAGCAACAGGATCGTTATCAGAAAAATGCCAGTAAACTGGATGACTAGACCGATTTTAGATTCCATAGGGTGAGAGGGTTGAAGGCGCGCAAAACGGTGAAAAAAAGTTGGTTGAATGTTCTAAAGATGTGCAAAGCGCAAAACCCTTGCGCCTCTTAAGTTTATTATATCTTCCGGCCCCAAGTCCATTGTTTTTTTTCGGGCGGGCTTTCGGATCGCAGGGACTGAGGAAAGGCCCGATGTGATTTTGGCGCGGAGAAACCGCGCCGGTCTTCTTTATCGCACTTCTGTTTTTTGGTTCAGTTGGGCAGATCGGATCTCGAATCGACCTTGATCTTTTCCGGCTCTTCGGGTTTGGGAATTTCGACGATCACCGGCTGGTCCTTTTTGGTGATCGAGCGCAGTGCCTTGCCGGCCGGGGCCAGTTCGACCTCCGAAGAGAGGACGCGCGAAACCCTTTTCGGCAAAAGCATCGGAGCGATGCCGGCGATCGAGTTGGCCAGCGAAACTATATCGCCGCCCCCTGCCCAGTGCTGGCGGACGACCGATTCGTCCGAACGATTGATCAGCCGCAAAAGGGTCAGCGCGACGACGTAAATGTCATCGACCTGACCGATAAAGGGAAAAACGTCCGGGATGAAATCAATCGGCGAGATAACATAGACGATGGCCGCGATGAACAGGGCTTTTTCGGCCGTCGGAACGCGGGCGTCCTTTAAGAGATTGCCGAGCAGTTTGACCATGTTCGGCAAAAACATGAGCATGTTTTTCATCCGGCTCTTGAGCTGGCTTTTCTCCTTGCGAGCCGGTTTTATCGGTTTAATGCGCTCGATTTTGTTCATCTCTGTTCCTCCCTTTTAACATTGAACATTTATCATTTATCATTTATCAGATGGCTTCTCATTATACTTGCTTTCAGCAATTAAAGCACCTTTTAGATGTCAAAGCGGTCATAATCGTTTATTGAATGATTAATGACAAATGATAAATGAAATTATGATTCTCGAAAAAATCCGGCAAAGAGCCGCATCCGACCGGCAACATATCATTCTGCCCGAAGGCGAAGACCCGCGAACCGTTCAGGCGGCGGAGATGTGCGCTCGCGGGCAGATCGCCAAAATCACGCTGTTGGGGCGCGAAGAAGTCGTTCGCCAGTTGGCCGATGACTCCGGCGTCAATCTCAACGGCGTCGATATTTTGAACCACCGGCGGGCGGACGATTTCGGAGGGATGGCCCGGCTTTATCACGAACTGCGCCGCGCCAAGGGCGTCACGCTCGAAGAGGCCGAGCAGATCGTCAAAGATCCGCTCTTTTACGGCAATCTGCTGGTTCATCTGGGAAAAGCGGACGGGTCGGTCGCCGGAGCGGTCAACTCGACCGCTCACACGGTTCGGGCGGCCCTGCATTGCATCGGAGTCCGTCCGGGTTTCAAGACCGTTTCGTCGTTCTTTCTGATGATCGTCCCGGATAAAAAGTTCGGACATCAGGGCACGATGGTTTACGCCGATTGCGGGGTGGTGATCGACCCGACCGTCCCGCAACTGGCCGAGATCGCCATCGCTTCGGCCGATTCGTTCCGCTCGCTGGTCGGTGAGCAACCGCGCGTGGCTATGCTCTCTTTTTCGACCAAAGGAAGCGCCCGGCATCCACTGGCCGACAAGGTCATCGAGGCTACCAAAACGATCCGGGCGCGGATGCCCGATCTGCTGGTTGACGGCGAATTGCAGGCCGACGCCGCCCTTATTCCGTCGGTGGCTCAAAAAAAGGCCGAGGGTTCCCCGATCGCCGGACGCGCCAACGTCCTCATCTTCCCCGATCTGAACGCCGGAAACATCGCCTATAAACTGACCGAACGCCTGACCGGCGGAACCGCCATCGGCCCGATCCTGCAAGGTCTGGACAAACCCTGCAACGATCTCTCACGCGGATGCAAGGCCGAAGACATAGTCGATGCGGTGGCGATTACAGCGGTTCAGGCCCAGACGAGGAAAATGCAACCTTAAGAACTAAGGCAAAAAACAAGCGGGCGCAGAGCAGCCCTTCCTGACCTGAAATTTATTCGAAAATCTTTCCTCGAGGTATCAGTTCATCCGATTAAACCAAAGTAAAGAACTTTTAATGAAATAACAGGTCGGGAAGAGTTGTTTTGCGCCTGCCAATCCTTTGGCTGTAAATCAATCTATCCGCTCAGAAGTTGTTCTTTCGCCCCACTTAGAGTCATTGTTTTTCAAAAATTCCCTGAATGACAGTCACCCGGTTTTCATTTAAATTGCGCACCTGATTGCGGAACATTTCCGAAAAATTCTCGCCGAGCAAAAGGTGCAGGCCGAGCGGGGGAGGTTCGGTTTTCGGAGACCGCTGAAACCATTCGACGGCCAGAGCGGTTTCGTCTCTCCAGTCGATCTCGCCAAATCCGGCCTCTTTGATCATGTCTCTGACCATTTCCGGTTTTTTCAGAAAACTGTCCGATCCTTCGGTCGCCCACGGAACGGGAAAATAAACGGGACCGTTTTCACCGCCCATGATCTCGTGCAGAGCGAAGCGCCCGCCCGGCCGCAGAACGCGATGAATTTCAGCGTAAAGAGCGGGTTTGTCGGCGATGTTCATCGAAGAATGCTGGGTCCAGACCAGATCGAAGCTCTCTTTCGGAAAAGGCATCTCAAGCGCGTTGCCGCAACGAAATTCGACCAGTTTGCCGAGTCCGGTCCGGGCGGTCAAAAGCTCCCCGGCGGCGCAGTATTCTTCGGTCAGATCGAGAACCGTCACCCGGCAACCGAATTGGCGGGCCAGAAAACGCGCCGCGCCTCCGATCCCGCCGCCGACATCCAGAACTTCGGCGCCTTTTTCGATCCCGGCGCGTTCGGCCAGTTCCTCGGTCGCCGCCAGCCCGCGCGTGTGAAAATGATCGACCGGGGTCAGATCTTCGGCCGAGAGATTCTCGACATCCCTGCCCGTTTGCCGGAGCGCCTCAAAGATCAGATCAGATAATCCGGCCCGCCCGTAATGTGTATTGATCGATTCTCCGTTCATTTGATTATTCATAAATAAAGATCCATTAATCCAAAGCCACGCTCCGCGGCAAACCCGAACAATTCCGAATTCCGAAATCCAAAACCCGAAATCATTTGATCTCGACGGTAACCGTAAAATCGCCGTCCGCCTCGCCCGGATTCCAGACCTCGAACGTATAATCGCCTTTTTCCTGGAGGACGGCGCGAAGAAATCCGGCGTCTTCGGTCGTTTCGGCGTCCCCGAAGCGGAGGTTGACGGTGGCGTTTTCAGGTTTGACGCGGACGATCATCACCTGGCCTTTGGCCGCCCCGACGACGAAGCGCTGGAATTCTCCGGCCGGGATGCGGGCCACCGCAGTGCCGGAAGATTTTCCTCTGGCAAAAGCGATCCGCCTTGCAGGATAAAGCTGGCGGGTTTCGGGTTGGCCGAATTCAACCAACTCCGAGCCGTTCCATTTGTATTTGATTTTAACGGCCGCCTCCGGACAGCAGGCTCCGCCCATCTCGCCCGGATCGTTGCGATCAACAGTTAAAACTCCCTTTTCGACCGTTATTTCGCGAATCCCGCCGTAAGCCCGGTCGCCGCCTTCGATCCGGGTCATCAGAACCGCCCGGCCGCCCCGCATCGTGTAAACGAACCCTTCGGTGAAATTCCCGGTTCCGCCCGTGTTGCAGACCGATGAGATGATGGCCTCGTCGCGCCCGTCGCCGTCAACGTCGCCGTAGGCTTCGACCGACGCGCTGAAATACAATCGATCGGTATAACCGTCCACCTCTTTTTCTTCCGTGAATTCGCCGTCCTTGACCTTGATCTTTTGCGAATCCTCGCCGGCGCAAAACGGCTCGTAAGTGAAATTCTTGAAATCGACCTGACGAATATCGCCGTTCTTTTGCGCGTTAGCGTCGATGACAAATGCAGCCAGAATCGCCAAAATCATTAAAAATCTGCTCATTTAATTTTTTCTCCTTTTAACAAAACGGAAAACGAATGTTTCCAATTTGTAAGACGCAATTTTTCGGCGATTTTTGCCTGAAGTTTTACTTACTTTTTTTCGACTGTCCGGTCAGACTTTTGAAATCCGTCCGGGCAATGTCCTTCCTCCGAAAAAGAAGTCTTCGCCGACGATAAGCGCGGAGAAGTTAATCCGGCCGAGCGAAAAACTGCCGATGCGGTCCGGAAAAAAAACCAAACCGCATCGGCGTAAAAAATGAATCTGTAAATTAAACCCTTACTCTCTTCTCTCCAAGCCTCAAAAAATCCGGGCGTTAAATCCCCAGCCGAACCTCTGATCGTCGGTAACGGCCAGCAAAAGCTGATTGTCTCCCGGACGGAGCTTGAGAAAGACCCTCTCGTATTCGGGTTTGAGCAATCCCATAAATTGCGGATAGCGACTGTCCCAACCGTTGACGGCCGAGTAAACCGGTTCGCCGTTGAGAAAAACCGTCACGTCGTCGGAATAGCCGATTTCGAGCGCGACCGTCTTTTCCCGGTCCGACTTGATAACGGTTCGGGCGAACCCGGTCGAACGGCTCTTTTGAGCGCCGATCGCCCGGCTCAAATTGACCAGACCGGATTCTTCGGCGACCGCCGGTTTCCAGCCCTCCAGTTTGGGAATGGCATTGATCGGCCCCTCTTTGTTTTCCAGCGGACGGGCGACTTCCCACGAAACGAGCGTCCCGGGCGGGGTTTCGACCGGGGAATCGGATGAAGCCCGGACGGGTTCGGACGGACGGATGGAGATGTTCGAAAGCGCGGCCGAAACGGCATCGCCGCCGCGGGGAACCGTTCCCCAGAAAGCGACCGGCCCCTTGCCCGCCTCGCCCCGCAGACGGTCGATCCTGAGGGTCGGTTCCGCGGCCTTATTGACGTAGATCTCAAGCGTTCTTCCCTTGACCTCAAGGCGAAGATGGGTCCATTGCTTGCGGGGAATGTCGATCTGACGCATGAACTCCGGATAGATCTGCCAGGTGGCGCTGCCGTTGATCCGGGGAGCGTATTGCAAGGCCTCATATTGCCCCGAAGCGAACGGCCGGAGATAGACGTTTTCGTAATTCTGCGAAGAATCCCGGCGGAAAACGATCCCGATAAATTGCGCCTCGTCCATCGGAGCGATGTCGAATTCGATCGTCCCGTCAGTGAATTCCATGTCCCGGTGGATGATGTGCGAACCTTTTTTGATCAAAACGGCTTTCCGGCCGAGGAACTCCCCCGGACGGGCGTCGCCGGTGCGCGTTTCCTGATCGACGAACCATTCGCCGTCGAAACCCTCAAGCGCGAAAAGCCCCGGTTTGGTCTGGGCATTTAATAAACAAAACGAAAAAACAACAACTATTAAAACGAAAAAACAGCTAACTGATCTCATAATTTTCACGAACCTCTCAATTTATTGAGGCACAGTCTAACCGATTAGTTTTTTTTCGTATTGAACGTTCTTGCTGTTTTTTCTAGTGATAGGTGATAGGTGATGGGTGATGGGATTTTTCTTTCCTATCACCCATCACTTTCTTCTCATCACCTATCACAAATATTCCCCCGGCGTGACCTTCATCAACCGCTTGAAATGCCGGTGAAAATGGCTTTGATCGGCGAAACCGGTGGATTGGGCGACATCCGAAAGTGGATGACCGGCCTGGATCAGTTTTTTGGCATGAGATATGCGAACCTGCGTCTGGAAAGCGTGCGGCGGCATTCCGGCCTCTTTTGCAAACACGCGGCTCAGATGATACCGGCTGAGGCCCGTCAGGTGGGAAAGTTCTTCGAGCGAGATGTTCCTCTCGTAATGAGCGAGAATGTAATCGCGCACCTGTTTGACCGCCCTCGATTCCCTTCCGGTTTTCCTCAAACCCTTTCCGCCCGGCGCGTAGCGCGCGATCAGCCCGGTCAGCATCTCGAGGATGGCTGATTCCCGTTCGAGCGTCGTGGCGCGGGTCTCTTCGGCCAGATGAAGCAGGAGATATTCATTGATTATCTCCTCATCGAAAATCATGGTTCGGGAAAAAAAAGGAAGTTCCCGCTTTCGTCCGGCGATCTCCGAAGTGATTTGGCCGACCATTCCGGAATCGATGTACAGCGAACGGAATGAACAGCCGGTTTCGGTCCGGTTTGAATGGACTTCGCCGGGATGGACTATAAAAAGGCTGGTCCGGGGCGTGTGATGCGAGGCTCCGCGATAGAAAAGTTCTCCGCCGCCCGCCTGGATAAAACAGAATTGATACTCCTCGTGCCAGTGGCGCGGATACGGTTCTTTGACGGCGACGCCGCTCCGCAGTTCGATGCCGTCGATGTCGGTTAATCGCCAGACTTTTATCTTTTCGCCCTTTTTCTTACTTTTCATTAAAATGATCATTCCCCGGCAAAATCCGCCGGGAGAGAGTTTCATCTTTTTTGTCAATTTTCCGAAAGAGCAAATGAAATGATCGATCAAATCAAAGGCTTTTCTTTGCCCAAGCCTTTTTCGCGCTCTGGCGCTCAAGCGGGCAAGGATGCCCGCGCTCCCGGTGTTTTTAGCAATTTCATAAGTTTTACGCCCGAGAGACGAAAAAAGTTAAATTTTTCGCTTGACAATAAACGAACGTTCATTTATTTTAGACATCGTGCGCTACAAGGACGACAAAAAACATCGGGCGATTTGCGACGCGGCCATCGGACTGATCACGGCCAACGGCTTTGCCGACACTTCCATTTCAAAGATCGCCAAAGCGGCCGGGGTTTCGCCGGCGACGATCTACGTCTATTTCGAAAATAAGGAGGACCTGCTCAACCAGCTTTATCTGATGATCAAGGAGGAAAAGAGCATCGAGATGCTCCGCAACCTCAACGGGAATCTGTCGATCAAAGAAGCTTTTGAAAAGGTCTTGAGGAATTTTTATGATTACGCGCTCCGCCAGCCCGTCCATTTCTCCTTCGGCGAACAGTTCGCCAATTCCCCGCTGGTGGGCCGGATCAGCAAAGACCAGGGGATGAGTTTTTATCAACCGCTTTTTGATCTGTTCGAGCGCGGGAAACGGGAGAGGATTTTCAAAGACATTCCGCTTGAGATCTTTTCGGCGTTCACCTTTTCGCCGTTGATGGGGCTTATTAAAGAACATTTCAGCGGAGAGTTCACGCTGGATAAAAAGGCGCTGGAGACGGCGCTGGAGATCGCCTGGGATGCCGTGACAAATAGCGAGCAGTGAGCGGCAAGCAGTGCGCAGTGAGTTTTTAGAGGTTCGCGGGAAACGATACTTTTTTAGTGTGGGGTGAAATTAAACGAACATTCAGTTATTAATAAGGAGCAGTAAAAAATGACAAATTGGAGTGAAGAAAATATACCGGATCAAAAAGGAAAGGTCGTGATCGTAACCGGATCAAGCAGCGGCATCGGGTTTGAAGCGGCGCGGGTTCTGGCCGGCAAACAGGCGACGGTCATCATCGCGGTGCGCAACCCGGAAAAAGGCGAAAAGGCGATGGAAAAGATCCGCGCCGAATTCAAGGACGCCGATCTGGAACTGATCCGGCTCGATCTGGCCGATCTTAAATCGGTCGCGGAGTTCGCCGATGAATTTAAGCAAAAACACGACCGGCTCGATCTTTTGATCAACAACGCCGGGGTCATGGTTCCGCCCTATTCAAAAACGGCCGACGGTTTCGAGTTGCAGTTCGGCACCAATCATCTCGGCCATTTCGCCCTGACCGCTCATTTGCTCGATATGTTGAACGCCACCGAAGGGTCCCGCGTCGTCAATGTTTCGAGCGGGGCGCACAAGATCGGCAATATCGACTTCGATGATCTAACCTGGGAAAATCGCAGCTACAGCAGTTGGCGGGCCTACGGCGACAGCAAGATCGCCAATCTTTATTTTACGCGCGAACTGGATAAAAAACTGAGGGAAAACGGCTTCGGAACCATCGCCACCGCCGCTCATCCGGGCTGGACGGCGACCGAACTTCAGCGTCACATCGGCATCATCGAACTTCTCAACAACATCTTCGCTCAGGACATCAAAATGGGCGCTCTGCCGACCCTGCGGGCCGCTTTTGACCCGGACGCCGAAGGCGGAGAATATTTCGGCCCCGGAGGCTTTATGGAAATGTGGGGCTACCCCGTCAAAACCGAGCCGAACGATCTGGCAAAAAATGAAGAGATCGCCGAACGACTCTGGCAGGTTTCGGAAGACCTGACCGGCGTCAAATTCGAATTCGGCCAAAAGGCGCAACGGGCTGGAAAGTGATGGGAAGAAAGTGATGGGTGATGGGAAAAAAGGTGATAGGTGATGAGTGATGGGTGATGGGATTTTTCTTTCCCATCACCCATCACTCATCACCTATCACCTTTTCCTATATCACCTTTTCCTAATGCACCATCTCGAGAACCTGCTGCGAATGAACCAGTTCGGAAACAACTGACTGAAAGGAATGAATGTCCTGTTTGTCTTTGAGCGAACGCTGGTAGAGAACTTCCCAGTCTTCTCTGGGAATATTTTTGAAAGCCTCGACGATCATCGGGTCGAACTGAGTTCCGGCACAGCGTTCGAGTTCGGCGACGGCTTCTTTGTAGGAACAGCCCCGGCGGTAAACGCGGTTGCTGATCATCGCGTCAAAAGCGTCCACCACCGCGAAGATCCGGGCGCCGAGATCGATGTCCTCGCCGCGAAGACCCAGCGGATAACCGCTGCCGTCCCATTTTTCGTGATGCTGGGCGACGATCCTGGCCGCGCCTTCCAGAAACTCTATGTTCCGCAAAATCCTCTGACCGTGAAGCGGGTGGAGTTTCATCTTGGTCCATTCGTCTTCGGTCAGTTTGGCGGGTTTTCTCAAAATGGCGTCCGGAACGCCGATCTTGCCGATGTCATGAAGCAGTGCGCCGAGTTCCAGATCGCGTAAGGCTTCTTTTTCCAGCCCCAGTTCATGACCGAGCCGCAAGCTGAAGGTGACGACTCTTTCCGAATGGCCGTGGGTTTCGAAATCGCGCGTCTCCAGCGCCTGAATCAGAGCTTTGAGCGTCATCCGATAGGAGTTTTCGATCTCCTCCAGAGCCTTGTCCAGTTCGGCGGTTCGGCTGGCCACCAGTTCTTCGAGATGATTCCGGTAATTGTCTTTCAGATAAACGGCCTCGTATTGGGCGAACGCCAGTTTGACGGCCGATTCAACCTTTTTCAGCGAAAAAGGCATTTGAATTACTTCAAACGCCCCGGCCCGAAATGCTCTGACCGTCTTCCCGTCGGCCTTGTTGTCGCTGAACAGGATCGGCACCGTGCGCGGCGAGATCTTTTGAACGTACGCGATCAGTTCGATGCCGTCCATTTCGGGAAGATTGCACGGCAATAAAACGACCGAATATTCCTTCTGCTGAATCCGGGCGATCGCCGAATTTATTGAATCGGCCTCGTCGCACAGGTACTTTCCTGACAGAAAGGTCTTCAACAGACTCCGCTTTTCAGAATCCTGCTCGATGATCAACAGGTTCTTTTCGCTCTCGATGATATTTAACATACAGGTTTGATCCGGGGGCAGAGGGAAAGAAAATTTGAATTTGAAGAATTCTGAAACCGTTTTCAAAGCCAACGGCAAAACAAAATTTAACACAGGTAAACGGTTTTATGCAATTTATTTTTGGCCTTCGAGGCAGAATTTTCAGTTTTTTTTGTAAAAAACTGAAAATGAAACCGAGTATCTTGACGCCGGGAACAAAGAGCTTTATTATTTGAAGTTCACGCCGGGGTGGCGAAATTGGTATACGCACTAGACTCAAAATCTAGCGGGCTTTACGCCCATGTCGGTTCGAGTCCGACCCTCGGCATTAACTCTTTCTAAACACGCCACTTACACAATCAATTAAAGCTTACAGGTGTTCTTCCTAGATGCAAAAAGCACGCTAGACTGGGAGAATACTATGCGAGAAATTTTTGACCAATTTTTGAAAGAAAAACGCTACTTAACCAACGTTTCACCCCAAACAATTAAGTATTATGAATGGATGTATAACCGGTGGAATCACCATATCGGGAAATTTCCCACAAAAGAAAATATTAAAGAGTTCGTAATCAAAATTCGGGAGTCAGACATCACTGTTTATACAGCGAATTCCTACATTAGGGGTATAAATTCCTTCCTGAGCTGGCTCTACGAGAACGAATACACCAAAGAGCATCTAAAAATAAAAAAACTCAAGGAACCTGAAAAGTTCCTCAAGCTGTTCAGCGATGAACAAATAAAGCGGCTGCTCAATTACCGGCCCAAAACCTTCGCCCAGAAACGGCTCTACGCAATGATTTGCTTTGCCTTTGATACCGGGGCTAGGATTGAAGAAATTCTAAACTTACGCCGTGAGGATATTGATTTTGATAACCTGCTGGTCTTAGTAACTGGGAAAGGGGATAAAGAACGGATTCTGCCAATTTCGATTGAGTGCCGGAAACATCTCTATAAATTCCTGAGGCTTCACGAATACCAGATGGCTTTCCCCAAACGTAATGGCGAACGGCAAAGTTACCGGACTGCCCTCCAACTATTCAAGACTCTGTGCAAGAAATTGCATATCACCGGGGTTCGGACTTCTTGGCACACAATCCGGCACACAATGGCTTCTCACTACGTTAGAGACGGCGGAAATGTCCTTTATTTACAGAGGATTTTGGGACATTCTGATTTATCGGTTACAAAAATCTATGTAAAAGCCCTGCCGGAAGATTTGAAGCTGGTTCATAAGAAAACGAGTCTTGTTGGTAGGTATAAATAAGGAGTTTTAACCTCCTGATGTAATATTTTGCTAAAAAATGACATATGTAAATTAGAAAAGGAAATAACTAATCACTTAGTCGGTCTTACTCACAAAATAGGAGGATAAATTATGTCAGAACAAAAAAATGGTTTTGTGGCTAACCAACTCAAAAAGGATAAAATATATATAGCTTGGACAGACACCTTGGTGTCTGTAAAATTCAAGCTCAGAAATATTATGACTGATGGATGGATTGAAGTTGAGGAGCTAGAAAGTAAAACAAACCCAAAATTTCTAAACTCAAATCTATTTTTCCAGTTTATTGAAATGAAATAGATTGCTACTTTAATAGTCTTTCTTGGTTAATTTACTGAGCGGATAAGACCAGTAAGAGTATTTGTTTCCTAAAATCGAGCCGTTAGGCGACAGTTTTATTTTCCTTTGTTGTCTTTCGGCTTCTTTTTTCCATTTTAATTTTCTTTGTTTTTGAGCTTTCGCATTCTGTTTTTTGTAATCGGCAATGATGGCTCTAAACGGGGTTAATTCAAATTTCGGCGGTTTAGTCCAAGTGCCGTCCTGATAAGGCAACAGTCCAAGCTTTCTCTGCTGCCGGACCCAAGCATCATGCTTTGCTCTTTTAGATAATTTCTTTCGAGACATTTTTATAAATGCTCAACATCTTCCAAGGAATAGGCAACGACGGCAATGCCGTTCCTGCGCCTGATTTCTTCTAAATAAGCCTCTTGGAGTTCGGTCGGTTTATTCGGCTTTATTTTACACTCTACGGCTAGAAATCTGCCGTCTTTTGTGCATCCGGTAATATCGGCTGTTCCGGCTTGGGCCATCCGGATTAGTCTGGTACGTCCATCTTTGCCTGGAACTTTGATTCGTCCCGAATTTGTCCTCTGCACATAATGTCCCTTGAAGTTGAGATATTGAATTATTTGATTGACAAGTTGAGTTTCTTTCAAACTTCATTGATTAATTATGAACTGCCACTATCAAAGCTATTCCAGCAAAAACAAGGAAGAAAGCGAATCCAATTCCAATTGCAAGCCAAAATTCTTCTGATATATTTCCCATAGCTATTTGTTTAATGAATCTTTTAGGATATTAAGTATCGCTAGAGCAGAGCTTGAAGTGCCTTGTTTTGCTCTCTGTTCTTCTTGTTTGATGAGTTGTTCGATTAAGTCTTTCATTTAGTTTGTAAGTCAATGATTTTCGGCTTTAATAATTCCAAGAATAAAGTCCGCTTAATCAAGGCAGATTCCACCTTAAATTCTCCGACTTTCTTTTTATTGCCCCAGCCTTTGGCAAACTTTCTTGCCTTGTCCATTTCGAGCAAGTAAAAAGCTTTAATCGGTCTGCCGTAAGCAACTGCTAGAACGTCCGCTTTGGAGTGATTTAAGGCTTCGAGTTCAAGGCAGATATTGCCAGTCTTTTGAGCCATCACGTCCCATTTGACCTCAACGGTCTTGCCGGACTTAACCCGAATATCCCAATCCGGGAAATAACCCTCTGCTAGTTCCGGTTTCCAATCCCAACTTTTAAAAATCTCAAAAAGCAGTTTTTCAGCTACTTGTCCCCGCTTTAGGTCGGTTTGGAAGGCTTTACTGCTCATAGCCCCCAACCCAAGTGGGTTAGGAGTAAACATGGTTAACTCAATCTAAGATTGAGGGCTATGGTCAGAAATCAAGATAGTGATTCCATTCAAAACCAGACATTGAACAATCTACGTTATGGATTTCACAGCGTAAATTCCTGATTTTGAAGGTTTTTTTGTATTGTGTTTTTTGTATGAAAGTAAGGATAAGAGATTTACCGCATTTTGCTTCTGAATGGTAGTAAGGTGAAGCAAGCTGCCGAAGTTGTTTTTCATACTGACTTTGTTCGTAGTCAGTAAGCATTGGTTACTCGGAGGCTGGTTAAAGCAAGATTAACTGGGATATTTCCCCAACACACTATACGTTCTGCACCAGCCTTATCTTAATTATAACCTAATTATAGCAAATGGTTATCCACAATCTGGGAAAGAGAGCCTCGATAAAATCAATGCGGATTGTTTATTTTTTCCTTGGCTTAGTTTTTTTTATTTCGACAATCTTTATTGGCTTTATCTCCCCATCATTTTCACCTTTTTCAATTTTTGTATAGAAAACCTGAACTCTTCGCCCAACTTCGTCAACTTTACCCACTATTTTTGGATTACAATCTCCACAAGTTGTATAAACGAAGTATTTTTTACTGCCGACTTTTATAACGATAGCTGCCCAAGCATACATCCCATTATCAACAGATACTACCGTACCGGTCATAGATTTTGTTTGAGAATTAACAAAGCCGACTAATAGCAAAACAAAAACCAAACAAATCGCGATTCTTTTCATTTTTCCTCCAGAGGATTTGAGATTTATAAAGCACCTACTTCTTACTTAAAAAAAGACCTTTTGTCAATATTTTTACATACGTTAGCAATAGATTAGAGGGTACGACGAAATTAAGGTGCTGCGGGATACAGACTTCTTTAACTTGGTTCTAGGGCTCCCTTTTCTCTTATGTCGCGACAACCTACATTGTGCGACGCGCTGAGGCCACCGCCGAATTCCTCTTTTCTTATTCCTAACCCCTTCACTCTCCTCTCCCCGCCCGAAGCAAGATAAACTTGGTCTTCTCCTCTTAGTAGCCAACAAGCCCTAAAAAGGTAAATAATTTCGGCGGAAAATTTTCCGCTTGCTTACGGTATGGGTATGAGTGTCGTTCGGGCTGTATTCCTTCTGACTAAAAGCCAACCCTAATACAGCAGGATACAAGCAAATTACTTGCTTTGATGTGATAATGATTTGTCCACTCTCCCGTCGGAGTGCGACTCCCCATTAGCACATCAGAACAAACAATCTATTTTCCCTTAATACATCTTTATTTAATTGTTAGTGCATCTTTAAGGTATGAAACGATTTTACTACCGATTTAGAATCTTTTGGATGACGCTTGCCCTTGGCCTTGCTATCGTCAGTATTTATGCCAGATTAGCTGAATATTTTAATGAAATCCCCGTTGATTTACCGGTTGTTGAGTCAGATTCTCCAATTATTGTTGAAGTCCCAACCGAACGGAAACCATTTAATATAGGTGGTGGTGGTGGTTAATTCAAAGAACACAGATTGTCATATCTGCACCTGTCGGGGCGAACAGATACAACAAACTGTGTTCTTTATCCCGACAGATATGAGAAAATTCTAATTAAATTATTGCATACTGACAGATTTATGCAAGGGGAAGTTTCCAAAAAATTCTCCCGTTTAAGATGCTAAACCTAATTCATCAAAAGAAGTCTCGAATTTGGACACAGGAATTCGGGCGGTATGGAACAAATAAGTAATTTACTAAATGAGGGCATCAGAAAATCAGAGCCGAGCCTGTAAAATGAATTGTGTAAATGCCCGTTTTACAGGAGGTTCTAAAAGATTTGTGTAAACGAGTTATTTTGGGAACCGCCGTTCGGCAGTCTATTCTCAAAAAGAATCGCAAATTGATTCATCGCTCCGCTCCAATTTTGTATTGGCATTGTCCACTTCTTTGAAATGTTTTTCAAGGCTAGATACATAATCTTGAAAACTGCTTCATCACTTGGGAACATCGCCCGGTTTTTGATGACCTTCCGCAAAGTCATATTGAGCGATTCGATGGCGTTCGTCGTGTAGATCGCCTTGCGGATTTCCGGCACGAACGAGAACATCGGGATCACTTTGCTCCAATTGTTTTGCCATGACCGGACGACCGCCGGGTAAGCCTCATTCCATTTATCGGCAAAGCTCGCCAGTTCCTGTTCGGCTTGTTCTAAAGTCGCTGCCTGATAAATCAGTTTCAGATCAGCAGCGACCTCTTTTCTGTCTTTGTGCGAAACGTAAAATAAAGAATGGCGAACAAGATGAACAATACACAGTTGAACCTGAGTTTCCGGGAACACCGCTTCGATCGCTTCCGGGAAACCTTTGAGTCCGTCAACACAGGCGATGAAAATATCCTGCACGCCTCTGTTTTTAAGTTCCGTGATGACCTGCATCCAGAACTTTGCTCCCTCGGTGTCGGCTGCCCAGATGCCGAGGACTTCTTTGAAGCCGGTTAAAGCCACACCGAATGCCAGATAGATCGATTTGTTGACGACTCTGCCCTGGCTTTTGACTTTCACTTTCAAGGCATCCAGATACATAATCGGGTAAACTCCTTCGAGTGCCCGCGATTGCCACGCACGAACTTCTTCAAGCACCGAGTCGGTAACGGTCGAGATCAAAGAAGGAGAAATATCGACACCATAGATTTCTTCAAGATGCCCACCCTCGGCATTAACTCTTTGATTAGTTGATTTTAATAAGGATTAACTAAAAGATCCGGGCCCTTCGGAAAAGCGCAGAAATTTCGCTTGACCGGAGGTTTTTTTAATGTTTGGGGATCTAGAGCGAGACCTTTCGCGGTTTGACCGGCGCGTCCTTTAAATGAGCGACCGGCGCGGAGAACTTCCGGCGCTTTCGGAGTTTTGCTTTTTTGAGCGATTTTTTTTCCTTGAACCAATTGACGAACCTGACGATTCCCTCTTCGATGGGGGTTTGCGGATCGTAACCGAGAAGTTTTCCGGCTTTGGAAATATCGGCATAGGTTCGATAAACATCGCCGGGCTGCATCGGCAGATTTTTGACTTTCGCTTTTTTCTTCAGCGCTCCTTCGAGCAACTCGACCAGATAGTTGAGCTCGACCGTTTGAGATTCGCCTAAATTGAAAATTTCAAAATCGCTTCTTTCGTAATCGATGGCGCTTCTGATCCCCGAAATAATGTCATCGATGTAGGTATAATCGCGCAATGTCCGGCCGTCGCCGTAAACCGGAACCGTTTTGCCGGACGAGATCAAACGGGCGAATTTGTGGATCGCCAGATCGGGACGCTGGCGCGGGCCGTAAACGGTAAAAAATCGCAGACACAGACAACGCAACCCGTAAAGATGAGAATAGGTGTGACAGAGGAGTTCGCCCGTGGCCTTGGTCATCGCATAAGGCGAGATCGGCTGATCGACCTGGGCTTTTTCGCTGAACGGAGCCTGACAGTTGTTTCCGTAAACCGATGACGACGAGCCGAAAACGAATTGTTTGACGCCGAATTTCCGGGCGCATTCCAGAAGGTTCAAAGTCCCGCGGATGTTAGTTTCTTCGTAAAGACGCGGATTGTTCAGAGAAGGCCGAACCCCGGCCCGGGCGGCCAGATGAACGATGCAATCGAACCGGGCGGTGGAAAACACGCGGTCCAAAAGCTGTTCGGACAGAATATCTCCGCTGGCCAGCGAATACAGCGGATCGGACAATTGCCGCTTGATATTCTCGTGTTTGATAAACGGACTGTAAAAATCATTGAAGTTATCGATGACCGTCACGTTCCACTTTTTTTCAACCAACAGCCTGTCAACCAAATTGGAGCCGATGAATCCGGCGCCTCCGGTTACCAGTATATTTTTCATAAACACCTCTGAAATGACTGCGTCCAATTTGCGCCGACGAATTCGCTCAGAGATCCGATGCCCGAATCCGGGCGGTTGTCAATCCGTTTATTTAAGGTATGACGGCTGAATCTCTTCAACGCTCGGCGGCGGGGCGGTGTGCGGGAAAAGAATGACATAAAATGTCTTGCCGATGACTTTTATATCTTTTTTGATGCTTCTTTTCTCCAGATATTTGATGCTCTGTTTCAGCTTGAACGGCTGGATTTTTTCCTTGTAGAATCTCTCTTTGTCCTCGACCTGGGCCAAAAAAGCCTCTTCGTTTCGCAGACGCAGCGTGACGGGGTCGGTGATGCCCGGTCGAACGCTCAGCACCCGATCCCACAAAGGATTGGAGAAATCCACGTATTGGGGGACCTCCGGCCGGGGACCGACCAACGCCATATCGCCGCGCAGAACATTGTAAATTTCGGGAAGTTCGTCGAGTTTGAGCTTTCTCAGGATCCTGCCGATCCGGGTAATTCGCCGGTCCCCGTCGGCCGTGATAAGCGGGCCTTTTTTAGCCTCGACCATCGTGCGGAACTTGTAGAGGGTAAAAATCCGCCCCTTGAATCCGACGCGTTTTTGCCGGAAAAAAATCGGTCCCGGTGAGCTAAAACGGACGAGCAGGGCGCAGATCAATAATATCGGGAATAAAATTATCAACCCCAAAACCGCCAAAACGCATTCCCAACTTCGGGGCAGCCCTTTCGGCATCACAACATTTTCTTTCATTTCTGTATCCGATTTCAGGCCACGAGAGAATATTTTCTTTTTGAGAATGTAAAACATATGTCCTTAACCGTATTGACTACATGCTCAATCTCGCCGTGCGTCATCGCCGGGAAAATCGGCAGGCTGACGATGCGGGACCAGAGTTGAGTGGCATTCGGAAGATGCTTTGCCTGCCAACCGTATTTAGATGAGTAGAACGGGTGCAGGTGCAGAGGTCTCCAGTGAACCGAGCAGCCGACATCTCTTTTCTTCAATTCTTCGATAAAATCGTTGCGGCTGATCGAGAGTTTGTGTTGGACCAGGCGAATGGGAAACAGATGCCACGAATGGATCCGGTTTTCATCGACCGGAGGCAATTCGATCTCATCCAGTTTTGCCATTTTTTCCAGATAGATCTCGGCAACATTTTCGCGCTGTTGCCGCATTTCCTCGGCGCGCGCCAGTTGGTGAATTCCGATGGCGGCGGCGATGTCCGTCAGGTTGTATTTGTATCCGGGGGCGACGATCTGATAATCCCAACTGCCCTTGTCCGTATAACGCTTCCAGGCGTCCCGGGACAATCCGTGCAGGGACATCAAACGGATTTTTTCGGCCAGAAACTGATTGTTGGTAACTGCCATTCCGCCCTCGCCGGTCGTGATCGTCTTATTGGCGTAAAAAGAGTAACAGGTGATCTTGGCCGTGTCCTCTCCGCAGTATTGCCAGGGGCTTTCCGGGTTTTTGCGCCAGGCCGAAGGAAATGCATGGGCCGCGTCTTCGATGACCCACAGTCCGAATTCTTCGGCAAAAGACTTCATCTCATCGACATCGAGCATAAACCCGCCGACGTGAACCGGAATTATTCCGACGATCTCGACGTCTTTATCAATATCAAACGGAAGCCGACCGGCGCGGACGTCCTCTATTTTCCGGCGGGCGTCCAGCAGATCCATATTTCCCGTTTCGGGGTCGCAATCGACCAGAATGGGGATGGCATTTTTGTAGAGCAAAATCTCCGCCGTGGCGGCAAAGGTCATGGTCGGCACGAGAACCGCCTGACCGGCCTGAAGGCCGACGGCCTCTACGGCCAGATGCAATGCGGCCGTGCAGGAATTCAGAGCTACGGCGTAATCGGCATTGACGGCCTTGGCAAAATTTTCCTCGAATAATTTGACTTTGGGGCCGGTCGTCAACCAACCGGAACGTAAGGTTTTTACAACTTCTTCAATCTCATCCTCGTTCAATTCCGGGCGCAAAAAAGGAACTTTAATATTGGTTTTAGTTTTGTTGTTAAGGTCTGCTTGAAGAGTTAAACTGTTCGAGGCATACTTCTGGGGCTTAAGGGCTTGAGTTTTCATAAATTAATCTCTGTTGGAACCGGGTCTTTATAGACAAAGGCAAAATTGTCAGACACCTAATTCCCTTCCACTGCTTAATCAAGTGATCAAAATTTCACACAATAATCAAAATTGTATTGATTATTAAAGCAGACCTTCCGCTCGGACAAATCAGGCAGAGATACTATTTTGGGTAGTCGGAATTGATTAATTTATGGGACAAAAATAGAACATTTATATGATATTTTTGTCTTTTTTCATGGATTATAGGACGGGCGAAACCAATCATTTGTGCCATCCCGAAAGGCCGAAGCAACAATCGTAAATCATATATATGAATTAATTTAGCAATTCAAATTTATCGCTTTTAACGATGTTAAGGATGGAACGAAGTTGTAGAATCATCAGTATTCTACAACTTTATCATTTGATGCCAAGCGTATCCTCCGGTCCGACCGGGTCAGATAAAAACGCCCGTCAGCAAAAATTTTCGATGATGATAAAGGAAGAAAACGGATTTTACCAAAACTATGTTTCAGGCTATATTTCTCAATTTCAGACTTCTTCCCAAAAGTACGATCTTAATAAAACTCATCCAAATCATCCTGGATCTGTCGGTTCTCGGTCTGGCATTCCTACTGGCCTACCTGTTGAGATTCGACTTCGCCTTAAATGAGACCCAGATCCAGAAAGCGCTTTTGCAAATATTGATCGTCGCTCCGTTTCAATTTTTGATATTGCGGGTCTGCAAAGTGCATAAGTTCATCTGGCGTTATGTCAGCGTTCCGGAAATGAACCGGATCCTGGCGGCTCTTTTTCTGGCCACCCTGCCGATGATCATTCTCCGGCTTACGCTGTACGAGACTTTTGATTACTCGGTCATCCCTCTGAGCATAATCATCCTGGATTTCTTTCTGGCTACCGCCGGGATTCTCGGGATTCGCCTGCTCCGACGGGAACTTTACGACAACTTTCATCGGTCGAAAACCTCCACCCACCGGACCGGAGAAAAGAAATCCGTTTTGCTGATCGGAGCCGGACGCGCCGGGGTGATGACTTTGACCGAGATCAAAAGCCGCGGAGACATCGACATCGACGTCAAGGGATTTGTTGACGACGACGAACTAAAGAGCGGAGCTATCATCAACGGCGTCAAGGTTTTGGGAAATACGAGCCATTTGCCCGAACTGGTCAGGGCTCTGGAAATTGATCAGATAATAATCTCAATCGCTCAGGCCACCAGAGAGGATTTCCAGCGGATCCTGAGCATCTGCCGGGAAATTCCGATCAAGGTCAGAACCATCCCCGGACTCTACGAACTTCTGCAAGAAAAGGTCAGCGTCAGCCGAATTCGCGATATCGAGATTGAGGACCTTTTGGGACGTTCTCCGATCCAGCTTGATAAGACCAGCATCCAGAATTTCCTCAAACACAAGGTCGTTATGGTCACCGGGGCGGGAGGTTCGATCGGTTCGGAACTGGTCAGACAACTCGTTCATTGCCAAACTGACAAGCTGATTCTGGTGGAAAGATCAGAGTTTGCGCTTTTCCAGATCGAAAGGGAGATAAAAGAAGATCATCCCGAAATCGAGGTGTTATCGGTTTTGAAGGACATCGGCGATTCGCGCCAGATGGAAAAAGTCTTTGAGCGGTTCCGGCCGCAGGTCATCTTTCACGCCGCCGCTCACAAGCACGTTCCGATGATGGAAATCAACTCTTCAGAGGCGATCAAAAATAATATTCTTGGAACAAATGTGGTAGGCGAACTGGCAGGAAAATACAACTCCGAAGCTTTTGTTCTGATCTCAACCGATAAGGCCGTTAATCCCACATCGATCATGGGCGCGACCAAAAGAGCGGCCGAGCTGGTCGTCCAGGATCTCAACAAACGCTTCGAAACCCGGTTCCTCGCCGTTCGTTTCGGCAACGTCATCGGGTCGAACGGTTCGGTCATTCCGACCTTCCGCGAACAGATCAAAAAAGGCGGTCCGGTAACGGTCACACATCCGGAGATGGAAAGATTTTTTATGACCATTCCCGAAGCCTCGCAGTTGGTGTTGCAGGCCGGGGCGATCGGGGTGGGCGGCGAGATCTTTGTCCTCGATATGGGAAAACCGGTCAAAATCCTCGATCTGGCCAGAGAGACCATCAAACTTTCGGGCCTCCTGCCAGATGTCGATATTCAGATCAAATTTACGGGAATAAGGCCCGGCGAAAAACTCTTTGAAGAATTGCAATCGAGCAACGAACAATTATCGAAAACGATTCATCCCAAGATTTTTATCGGAAAGATCGACTCCTGTCCGGCGACCGAGATCCGCGAGATGTTGAGCACGATCGGGGAACTTTATCTGAACGAAGACAATGAAAAGATCCGTCAGTTTCTCAACGATTTTCTGCCCGAAGCCAATCTGGGCTGTAAACCGGAAAATCTTCAGATCGAAGTAATAAAAACCAAGGACTTTCAGATTTCCGGCAAGGAAGCGGAATTCTTGGCCCTTGGTTCCAATTAAACGACTAAACGGCAATTTTACTGGGCCGTAAAGTTCAGATCGTTTATGTCCTCGTTGACGGTAACCACCTGCGACGGGAACTGATGTTGTTTGGAAAAGACATTAAAGGTAACCGTTTGCCCTATCTCAACATCGGTAAACCGGTAATAACCGAACGGATTCGTCCGAACCACCCGAACATCGCCGCTCTGACCGATCAGGTAAATTATCGCTCCCTGAACGCCTCTTCCCGAAGCCGTTAAAACTCTGCCCGCCACCGTTACGGAAGCCGCCGTCGGGGCTTGAATTTCAAATGCTCCGATATCCGCCAAATCACCGGGCACCGGCCCCGGATTCATCGTATTGGGATCGTCCACCGGACGGGTAAATCCCCTCTGATCCGTCGTCAAGCCGAAACTGTTCCCGGTTTCAATGGCCGGACTCCCCGGCAATAAAGCCATCGTCTGGGTCGTTCCGCCGTTATTTTGCAAAGGCCCGAGCATCGGATCAACTCCGGTAATATCATTGGCGGCCAGCTGAGCAAACTTTACATCCTTTAATCTTATTTGGGCAAAACTGATGGTTGTCCCGGAGGTATCTTCGACCAGATTGTAATTATTGGAGGTTAGAGTTCCGGAAAAATCGGGATTGGACATGGCCGTGTTATCAGCGTAAATGGAATTGCCCGAGTTAAAGGTGCCGAAATTGACAACTCCGCCCCCGTCAATGTCCGGAGCCATATTGCCCGCAACGGTGCAGCTTGTCAGTGTCGCGGTTCCGACATTGGCGATCCCGCCGCCGCTTCCCGAAGTGGCCGTGTTTCCGGCGACGGTGGTATTGGTGATATTCATCGTCCCATTCAAATTCAGTATTCCGCCGGCACCCGACACCCCGGTATTATTATTAATTGTCGATCCGCTGATCGTCAGCGTAGCGCCCGCGCCGTTGTTATAAATGCCGCCGCCGTTGGTACCGCCGCCGGTCGTCTGGTTATTGGAGACCGCCACATTTGTCAGCATCAGACTGCCGCCATTGTTAAATATTCCGCCGCCGAATCCGGAAAATGACGATCCGACGCCGTTGCCGTTCGAAACCGTCAAATCGGTTACAGTCACGCTCGCGCCGGCGGAGACGAAAAAGACGCGACTGGCGTTTCCGCCCGAAACCGTCAACAGGTTTGCGCCCGTTCCGTTGATGGTTAATATTCCGGTTATTGACAATTCCCCGGAACCGAGGGTGATCGTCTGGGCGGACGCGAAAACGGTTGCGTCGAAATTTATTATGTCCGCTCCCGCAGCCCCGTTGGCCGCAGTTACGGCGCCACGCAATGTGCAATCGTTGGCGGCGGCCGTGCAGGTCGAAACGGCGGCATCATCCGTCCGGTCAACGGTAAACGTCGCCGCCCGTGTTCCGATAACCAGCGTTAAACCAATTAAGACTGTGAATAGAACTGAAAAATTTACTGATTTTTCTCCCCACTTTTTAAAATTAAATTGTTTCTCCCACGAATCAAGCAGGAACATAATGTTCAACCTCCATTGTTGTAAAGAGATTCTTATTGCTAAAAAACTCCCGTTAAATAGTAGTTATTATACACATTTCCCGTAAACTTTCCTGTTTTCCAACAGACTTTTTTATCGGGATTCTTTTTACATAAAAATGTTGAATTTTACCCCGTTTTCACTTATTCCGGATATTTTCTTCAATTTGTTCGACCTCGGATTTCAGGTTGTTGAACAAAACTCGTCCGCAATCAGTGAAATTCTCATTTTTTTCGAACGCTTCGACCGTTTGCTTCAATCCCTTAAGAATGTGAGAACGGCGGGCCTTGATCCTTTTCTGTTCCCGTTTTGACCGGTGTTTGACCCTTTCGAGATAGCGGGCCATCAGGATATAGATGTAAAAAGCGTGAAAATACCCGTACAGATCCCGCTCATTGCCCGACCATGGCAAACGGTAGATCGTTTCGTCTCCTTCGGTTATGAGCGGATCAACCTCCATCAAATAATAAAGGATCTGATGACCGAATTCGTGGATCAGGAATTCTTCCAACGCGACCAGCGGGCTGTTATCGGTGGAGACAAAGATCGCACCGGTATGCTCCGCCGAAGAATAGCTGGTGTATTCTCCGTCGATCATATCGACCACGATCTTGACGAATCTAGGAAAATTCCGGTAAGCCTCGGGCCACGAATGTTTGATGCGCTCCAGAGCGATCGCCAGCATCTCGGCGAAAAGCCTTTCGGGATAAATTACCTCCCGGGCAATTTCGTTTCTTCTATCCCGATCGGGCAATTGATATTCGGGAAACGCCGCCTCCATGATCAGAGGATCGACCTCATAACGCCGGATGAGAACCCTTTGTCCCTCCACCGTTAACAGGGCTTCGTCATCTCTTGCTGTCGTCTCCCACACCCGGCCGAATTCGGTCAGTTTTTCCGCCAATCGTTTCGGCTCGTTCTGCGCTCTGACCGTCTGTTTGAACCAGGCGACGAACAAGGGATGTTTTATCAACTCCCGCCGTCTTTCGGCCGAGGCGCTTTTGAGGATATTGAATCCCTCGAAAAAACCCGTCTCCTGACAAAGCGCCGGCTGTGAAGAAATCATTTTCAGAGAAAATGCGATCAGGTCGATCTCTCTTTTCTCACAAACCGTTTGCAGGAGCCGATCGATTTTCGCCGGATCGTTGTGCGGCATACAGGTTGTGTTTTCCCAAAAATTTTCCATATTTTTTTCCATAGATTTGAAATTTTGTTTTTTATTCCGTAGAATTATCCCTCAAACAGCCCGCTGATTTTAATAAGTCAAAAACGAAAAACTCAAAAACGACACTCTTGTTTAACATTCTTTTACATTGACAAAGAGTGTTAAACCGCCTATAATTGCATGACCGGAAGAAAAACGTCTATCTGGTAATTCTTTTTTTCCTCTTTAATTAAAACTGAGAAGATCTGACTTAAAAATCAGATCTATATTTTGAGTTATGACTTTCAATTCAACTACATCCACACTCCATCGAACGCCCTATCATCGCGCGACAAAAGAGCTGATATTTAAAGCCTCGGCCCTGGCCCTGGCGTTTGCCTTTGTCTTGGCAGGTTTGTTCCAAGTCTCTGCTCAGGAGACGAAAACCAATTCCTCCGTTTCATCGGTAACTCCCAATTACTTTTACGTTGCCCCCAACGGCAGCCCGACCGGAAACGGATCGATCAACAGTCCATGGGATCTGAAAACCGCCTTTAACCATCCGGCGGCCGTTCAACCGGGCGACGTCATTTATTTAAGAGGCGGAACCTACAACGTTCCCTCCGTAGAACTCGGATTCAAAAGCGTCCTGACCGGAACCGCCAACAATCCCATAAAAGTTATGAGCCATCCCGGCGAATGGGCCGTCATTGACGGAAATCTGTCGGGGTCAACGTTTAAAAACAAGACTATGATCTCGGTTTACGGGGCCCATACCTGGTACATGAATTTTGAGATCACCAATACCGAAACCTCCAATCGAAAACTCACCGTCTCGGACTCGAATCCTCCGGAAAGACGGGGAAGTTCCATCTATGACTATGGAACCGGAACGAAGCTTATCAATCTGATAATACACGACACGGGTCAGGGAATGGGCGCCTGGCAACAAGGAAGCAACAACGAGTATTACGGAAACATCGTCTATAACAACGGTTGGGATGCTCCCGACAGACTTCACGGACACGGAACTTATGTTCAAAATGATGTTGGCACCAAGGAATTTACGGACAACATGTTCTTCAATCAATTTGGCGCGATTTCCCGAACCGGAGGAACGGATGCCGCTTCCGTCCGCAACCTGACCTGGACGGGAAACGTTTTGTTCAACGGCGACATGCGCTGGGCCGGACCTAATGTCGAAAACCTGAAAGCTTTCGAAAATATGACCTACAATATGATCTTTAAGGTCGGCATGGAAGTAAATTCGAGCTATAAAAGTGCCGAGGTCCGTAATAATTATCTGATGGGCGGCGTTCAATTTTTTGAATTTGCCGAAGGTTTTATCTTTAAAAACAACACCGTCTGGAACAATACCCCGGCGGGAAAAAATCTGGTGATAGATTCGGGGACTTTTTGGCTTCCCGCAAAATTTACAATCGATGACAACACCTATTACAAGGCCTATAACAGTTTTCCGTACTGGAACTTTAAGGTCAATTACAAAGGCGGCAAACAAAGACTTCTCTTGTCCAAAAGGTATTCCGGCTATTTTGCTTTTGACAGGACATCCGGTTCGCAGCAAACCACCTTTTCTTACGTCCGGAAATCCTGGCGGGACGATTTCAGATTTGACCGGAACAGCACTTTCATAGACACGGCCCCGACCGGCAAAAAGGTTTTTGTCCGCCCCAACGCTTATGATCCGAAGCGAAGTAACGTGATCATCTACAACTGGGATTTGACCAACACCGTTACGGTTGACGTCAGTTCGGTTCTCAATCCCGGCGACACATACGAACTGCGAAGCGTTCAGGATTATTTCGGAGATGTAACCACCGGAACCTATTCGGGACAACCGATCTCGGTCAGCATGGTGGGCCGGACCCAGGCCAAACCGATCGGTTACGATCAGGTCTCCAGCTGGTATCACGATCCGCTCCAGCCCAGCACGTTCCCGATGTTCGGAGCTTTTGTGCTGATCAAAACCAATTAATTCATTTTTCACGGATCTTGAAATCCGCAAGTTGCAGACGCCCGAAAATCGGACAGATTTTTTGTCCACAAGATTTTCGGGCTAATCTGATTTCAATCGCCTGAGTCGTCGCATCGGTTTCGATCTCGGCCGACTCCCGCCTCCAATCGCCCTTTTCCGGCGACAAACTTATCTCGGTAACCGGACCGTCGGAATCAGGGTTTCTGGGAATGAGCGAAATCACCGGAATGCCGCCCGTTACTATCCCGTCCGATTTGTAAGTGAAACTGATCTCGTACTTTTGATTCGGTTCGACGATTAAAAACTGTTTGATGATCGGCCGCTTCGGATTTGAATTTCCGGCAAAATTTACGATCAGACTGTTCGAACCGTCGGGAGAGGTTTTCTTTTCAACGCCAAGTTTGATCTCATCCGGCAGGTCATCGGATCGCCAGCCAAAACCGTTTCCCTCTTTTATTTCCCCGCTTTCGAAATCTCCGCTTTCAAAGGCCGGGGCTTTTTGAGACGATTCCCCGCAATCGTTCGAATATATTTGGTGAGCAAAATAGTACTGACGTTTTTCCAAAAGCTTTCTTACCAACACATCGCGGTGCCCTCGGGGCAAGTCCTCGTGCTGACAGGTTACATAGACGATTGAGGAATAATCCTTTTCCTGCAAAAAATAGATGTTGAGCATCGCCGCTTCGTAAACATTGAGCGGCGACAGCAGTTCCGTCGTTTTTCGTCCGTCCTTTCCGGTCTCCTTCCAGGCGATCTCGGCCACCTTGTAAAAATTTTGCGGATTATTGCGAAAGGCCTGGCGTAATTGTTCAAAGCCTTCCGCCTTCTCGTTATTATCGACCAACAGGCTTCCGTATAACATCCGGGGCGTGGAGTAAAAAGGCGCCAGTTCAACCGAACGCCGGAAAGACTCGGTCGCTTTTTCCGTTTGCCCCGCCCGTTCTTGGAGGCGGCCGAGTTCCAGCCACAAAGCGTAATCTTCCGGCCGGAAACGAATCGCTTCCGCGAGGTCTTCCAAAGCCTCCCCGTTTTTTCCGGCCTCTGCGTCAAGTTCGGCCTCCCTCTGGTAACCTTCGGCATCAAAAGGAAGTTTTGGCAGGTCAACCGGCGAACCGGGGTTTGAACGAGAAATCCCGTAGCGGGTAAAGCCAAAAAAGATCGCGTAGCCGAGAAGTCCGGCGAAAAGGAAGAAGATTAAAAAGTTAAATGTCAGGAGCTTCCCTTTGTTTGAACCTGACCCGGATTTCAAGGCGAATTCCCCGGCCCTCGCCCCTTCCCTTCGAACCGCAATAACGACCAGAGCGACCGCGAAAAGGAGATTGGCGAACATCTGCAAACTGAAATCGAACAGGTTGTGAACCGATATTCCGGCAATCGCGCAAATCGCTCCGACCCGGGCGGCGAAAGAAAAGTCGTTCATCCTATCGCTCAAATTCTTTCCGGTTTCTGAGATCAAATTAAAGATCAGCCAAAATGCGAAGACGAGCGCAATCAGGCCGCCGCTGGCGATATATTCCAGATAATCATTGTGGGCCTGTTCCGGCACCTCTACTCCCGTGATGTCAATATGTCTGGAAACGGCAAAGCGAAATCCGCCAAATCCGGCCCCGAAAACGGGATTTTCTTCGATCACTTCAATCGCCGCCTTATAAACGTCCATTCGGCGAAAAGATAAAGTGGCCGACTCCTCTTCGATCTGAAGCGGCAGTTTTTCAAATCTGGTAACAACCCTGTCCTGCCCGATAAACACAACCCCCAGAACCAAGAGAATGCAAACGGAGGCAAAAATCATCAGTCTTTTGATGGAAATGAACGCCGTCGACGATTTTGACTCCGACGAACCTTCCGGATCATTTCCTCTTAAGCTTTTAGCCGGAAAAAAGATCAGAAAAGCGATCAGCGTGAAAGAACTGATTATCCCGCCGCGCGAACCGGTCAAAACCAAAGCCATCCATGAGACCAGACTTCCGCCGAGCAGCAAAACGGCCGTCCGCCGGCTCAGTTTCCCCCACCAGAACAACCCCAGGCCAAGCCCGATCGTCATCAACATCAGATAGGCGAAATGATTTTGATTGATGAAGGTCCCGAAACCGACCGAAGGAACCAGTTGGGGGAAAATGAAATATTTGAAGGTTTCGGGAAAACCCCTTTGAAGCAGATATCTTAAAATTCCCAGAAGGGCAAAAACATTGCCCGTCGCCACCAGCCCCCAGATGAGTAATCTGATGTTTTCCCGAAAAATATCCAGCAAAAGATCGATGAAACAAACGACCGCCAGGATCTTGACCGAACTCCAGAAACTCGCCGTCAGGTCATAGCTGTAAGGCAAAAACGACGAAGCCGGAAGGATCTTTTCCAGCGTTAAAAGGGTCGCCAAGCCCTGTAACGCCGAATAGACGGCCAGAAGCGAAAGAGGAAGCAACAGGTTACTGCCGAAAATCTTTCTGCCGTCCCGAATCCTTTGAAAGACATTTACGGCGCTCAAAATAAATATTGCCGAACAAAACGCCGCTTCCACCCAAACCTCCGAGGCGGCGTAAGGCGCTATCGACAAAAAAATTACCAGCACTGATGAGATCCGGAGAAAGGCCGTTAAATCGAGCTTAGGGTTTGAGGGGGAAAATTTTTGTTTGTGAAGGTAGGATTCGGTTGGAGACACTGTTCTTTCTCTATCCCGCATTATCTTAAAATAATAGATTCAAATTCTTTTTCAAACCCGGCTTTCTTACCGCTAACGATCGGACGTTTTTTTCTTTGAATTCGGCATAAAGCGGGTGATAACCAGACGAAACGGTCTCAAAATGTAATAAAGCGGATAAAATAAGGGCGGCAGGTGAAAAACCTGTTTATCCAAAGTATTCGGTCTGAAGGCGAGTTTCAAATACCAGATGATGTAATAAAAATGCAGTTTCATCCGGTCGGTCTTTCGCTCTTTGAGAGTCAGATGATACAAATACCAGTCCCCGATATTGGCCGAGTTTACATTCTTGCTGAAGTCATTTTTCTGCACCCGCTGGGCGATCTTGTGAAGAGTCTCGTCGTTAATAATATCTTCGTAACCCGGATAATCTATTTTGAGATCGTAAAAATACTGAACCAAAAACAGCCCCAACTCGACCACCTTTTCGCACCCGTATTTATGAGCGTGGTGGTACACCGCCTCCCAGTCAAACTTTTCCCCGCTGTTTTCCTTGACCAGGATCAACTCGTGGAGATCGCAGATCCAGGAAAATTTCTCCCATCTGTGCCGCGAACCGTGGAGGCACAGGTAAACGAAAAGGTCGTAAAACGGCAATGCTTTAAGTTCCGCCCCGCCCAGATCCACCGTTTCCAGCCGTCCCCACAACTGGTCTATTTCAAACGGAAGGGCAAAATGAGAGCCGGAGAGTTTCCAGTGAAGTTCGATCCGGACGTTGCCGTCGGGGCTGACCAACCCGAGGTCCTTTTTGAATCTCAGAAAGAGAGATTTTCTTTTAGTTAATCCTCCGGGATTGCCGATCGGAGCATAACCGCTTTTGATAAGAAAATTGACGGTTTTGTCAAAATCTTTGGGTTTGACCAGAACGTCCAGATCGACGAATTGCCTGAGAGCCAGATTGTCATAGGCTATTTTCGCCAGCGTCACTCCTTTGAACGGCAAAACGGCGATCCCGGCCTTTTCTAGCGTTCGGACGAATTCGACCAGTTTCAAGGAGGAAAAAAGATTGTTCTGGGTGTGTTTTTGGAGATAAAGAGAAAGCTCATCATTATCCTCCGGCGACAGCAAATGGGCGAAGTTATTCAGTAAATTCCAGCTAACCAGAGGCAACACGCCGTTCCGGCTGGCCAGATTTTTGATCGAGTCCCAATCCAGCGACTGAGTGAGAAGATCCGATATCCGATCTTTGTTTTCAGGACTTAAGGTTGTCCGGGAACACAAAACTATCAGTTCCTCTTCCTGACCGTTATTTTGAAGGCTTAAATAATTGCACATTCTGGTTGAGCCGACCGGGCATTCCGGCGATAAGTTGAGGCTTTTTTAACTTTATTAAAAATTTGAATCTAAGTAAATATTTTTGAATCCCCGGCGTTCGGAGGATGGTTGTCCATCCGGGGTTCGAATTCTCCGGCCGCCTGCATCTGTTTTTTCCAGGAATCGGCGTAAAAGCCGTCTTTTTTGAGAAGTTCCCGGTGGGTTCCCGATTCGAGGACCTGTCCCCCGTCGATGACGTGAATGACATCGGCCCGCATCGCAATGGTGAACCGATGGGTGATGACGATGCCGGTCTTTCCGCTCACCATCCGCCGGAATCTGTCGAACCAGTCGGCCTCCGACCATGAATCCATAAAACTCGTCGGCTCATCCAGAACGACGACCGGCGCCTGCCGGTAGTAGGCCCGCGCCAGAGCCAGCCTCTGCCATTCGCCGCCGCTTAATTCCGTTCCGTTGACAAACCATTTGCCGAGCAGGGTCCGGTATTGCTCCGGAAGGCGCATAATGAAATCGTGCGCTCCGGCGCGGCGGGCGGCCGTCGTGACCTCTTTATCGTCGACCGGCTTTTCGACGTTGCCGAGGGCGATATTCTCCCCGGCCGGCGAGTGATAATGCATCGGGAACTGAAACAGGACCGACAGTTTTTGCCTCAGTTCCCTGACGTCAAAGCGGCGCAGGTCAACGCCGTCGATCTCGATCGCTCCCTCGGTCGGATCGTAAAAGCGGCTCAACAACTTGATCAGAGTGCTTTTGCCCGCGCCGTTGACGCCGACCAGAGCGACCACGCCGTCGGCCGGGATGAAAAGATTGAAATCGCTGAGGGCCGGAGCGGTCGAATCGGGATAACAAAACGTGACCGATTTGAAATTGATCCCTTTTTCTATTGTGGAAAAGATCGGATGCGGATCGGCGGGCGAGACGACTTTTGATCCCAGATCGAGAAACGTAAACAGATTTTCCAGATAAAGACTGTTGTTGGCGGTGCTGCCGACGTTCCCCAAAAGCGCGCCCATCAAAGTCTGCCCGCGGCTGAAGATCTGATAGAAAACGCCGAGATCGCCGAGGCTGGCCAGATTATACAGGACCCGGACGGCCATCCATCCGATCGCACCGACGGCCGCCAGCAGGGCGAAGGAACCGGCCAGCAGTTTTCCGATCCCCTGACGTCTTAAATGCTTCAGTTTTTCTTCCCGCAATCCGCTTCTTTTGGCCTGATAAAGAGTCCGAAAATATTTGCTCAAACCGAACAGACGCATTTCGGCCGCCGCGTTGCTGTGCGTCAGCATGGCATCATAATAATTCGCCCACCGGCGATCGTCAGACTTGGATTTCCACCAGCGGTGATAGATTCGGTCGGTTCGCAGAGTGACGTACAGAGCCGGCAACGTCCCCGCCAGCAAAACCAACGGCAGCCACCAGCCGTAAGTGATCAGAATTCCGGCAAAGGCGACGACGGTGATGATGTTCTGAACGACCGCGCCGATGCTCTCCAGCAAAGCCAGCGGTTTTGAACTCGAATCGCCTCTGGCCTGTTCCATCAGATCGTGATACTCGGCCGATTCGTAATAGGCGAAATCCAGTTCGGCGGCCTGTTTGTGGATTTTATCCGCCAAATGATCGCTGACCGATTCGGCCTGAGCGGTTCGCACCCACGCGCTGAGCTGCTTGACCGCTTCGGTCACCAGCAAAACCAGCCCCATCAATGCCAGATAAAAAATCGCCCGGCTGACCCGCGGCCAATCGCCCCCGCTGTTTTTGGCGGCGACGATCCCGTCGATCACAAGTTTCGTCAGATAAACGGTCAGAACCGGCAGGATTCCCTGAAGGATCAGAAACAAGGCCCAAAAGCTCGTATGGGTCGGCGCGGAGCGCCAGACCAGACCGAAGGCTCGTTTCCAGTATTTGAAGTATTTAGTTTTCTCCTGCAGATTTTTCAGCACTTCTCGGTAGATTTCAAATTTGCAGATTTCAGTCGAAGTTTTCGATCAGTTCCGCCACCCGGGACAATTCGCTGAAATCGTGAGGTCTTTTCAATCTGAAAACGGGAACGGTCTTGACGATCTTCTCGCACTGCCGAAAATGTTCCGTGAACTGCCCGGTGGCCTGTAAATAGCGATTCAAATATGTGTTTTTGACGATCTCTATAAATGCCTCCTGAGAGTTTAATCTCTCGATCCCCAATTTTTGATCCAGCGTGAGAATGAACAGACGGCTTAGTTTCACCGGTTCGTCCGAAAAATTCCCGGAGTATCGATATGATAATTTGTCGAAAAAACTGTTGATCTGCGGCAGCGAACCGGGGTCCATTCCGATCGACTCGACCGAATCGGCCCAGAGGCGAATCCGGGGATAGCCGAAGATCGTCTGGATCTCATTCTCCTTGAAGATCAAAGGGATCAGATCATCGGTCAGCAGGTCGTAACCGCGGTTTTGCAAATGAACGGCCAGAGTCGATTTGCCGGCGCCTTTTTCTCCCAAAAAGGCGGTTCCCTTGTCGTTGACCACCAAAGCGCTGCCGTGCAGAACCATCAATCCGCGCTGGTTCAGCAGATGCCCGAAGATCGCCCCGGTAATAAAGGGGGCCAGATCCGTGTCTTTGATGCCCGGTTCCGGTTCGACAAAAACCTGACGCCCCTTGCGGATCAAAGCCTTGCCGATGCCCTTCCATTCGTACAAAGTCCTGTCCGGAGAGATCCTGACCGTACAGCCGACCCTTTCGAAAGCCTGTGAATCCTTTAACTCTTCATCGAGAAAAGCCTGATCGAGTTTTTTGTTCTCGATCCGGATGTCATCGCCGGCATCGGACGGCACCAATTCGGAAAGACGAACATCCGAGTCAATGGTCAAACCGAATGCGGAATAATGATAATTCTGTTTTACTGCCGCGTTACTACTGCTCATTTTGCCAAATAAATCAAACACCACCGTACGATTATAAAGTTTTACCGGTATTAATAAACGACCAATACCGGTCAACTTCTAATGGGCACGGTGGTGCTTGGAAATAATAAAAATTGAATGACTTTAAGCCAAAGTCATTCAATTTTGAGTATGATCTTTAAGAAAATCTTAAGGATCGGAAACACCCGAAACTGCGAAGTCATCCAAAGATCCGGGTTGTTTGGGCTTAATTTGCTGGGTCAGAGAATTGATGTCTCCGTAAACGACCAAATCTGGCGTTTCCCAAGCGCGTTTTTGCTCATTGCCCTTCTTCATAGTTCACCTCCTTTGTCGAGATTACGTGATTATATCACGGTTGCTGGTCAATTAAAGCTTATTCTGATTTTTTTTTGCAAAACCTCAGAAAAGCCGCTGACAACATTTAAAATCTGTTTCTTCAAAATCCGGAACAAAAGCCGTAAATTTCACGCGGCATTTGCCTCCAGAGTCCGCCGCAGCCAGTTTGACAGATAGACGCTCGAAATAATAAACATCGGTTCTCCTTCGTATTTCAAAGGATCGTCTTTATAGCGCCGATAGGCCGTCGACAGGTTTTTGATATCGACGTATTTTTCCAGCACGTCGGGAAAATCGAAAATGGTCTCTTCGACATCCCGGGAGCCGTATTTCAACAAATTCACCTTAAAGCTGAGACCGATGTTGGCTTTGTCGGTCCGCCATTGCACCTCCGTCGGAAGAATGTCCTCCATGGCCCGGCGAAAGATCGAGCGCGTCCAGCCGTTATAGATCTTTTGTTTGGCCGGCAGGGCGATACAAAATTCGATCAGCCTTCGATCAAAAAACGGGAATCGGGCCTCGATCTCAAAAGCGGCGGCCGCCTTTTCAAAGGTTTCCAGCGCGAAAGCGAACAATCCGCTGCACAAAGCGTTCCAGTGCGACCGGATATGCCCGGCATCCGGCGGATGACTTTCTTCCACCAGATGAAAATACCGCGCTTTCAGATCCTGCTTTTCGGCAAATTTCGGGTTGATCGACCGGTAGTTGAAATTGAGCGAAGAGGGCAGCGTCCGGCTCTTTTTCTCTTTTCCCGGTTTGCCGTGCACAACCCGCCACAATTTCCTGACAAATTCCGGAGTGGCCTGCCTGAACCCCTGATTCCAAACCAGCTTTTTGAACTCGTGATGCCGGTTCGGCATGTTTTTGTTGAGCGCGGCGGCGCTTCTCAAAAGTTGAAACCACTGCCCCTGACGGGCCAGAGCCTGAAAAGCCTCGTACCCGTAAGAAACGGTCGAATCGCCGTCAAACCCGCTCAGCAAAACCCGCACATCTCTTTTTCCCGCCGCTTTGAACAAGGCCCAGTCCATAAACACATTCGGAGCCCCGACCGGATGATCCGTGTGCCATTGCAGTTTGTCCATGTCTTCGAGCGGACTGAAAGAATCGGCCTCGACAAAATTCGGATGACAATCGATATGTTCGATCACCGAATTAATATATTTGCGCTCGTCGATCCGGGGATCCATCTCCGCAATGGTCGGGAAAATGGCCGAAAAAGTCTCCAGCGGAGCTCTGTCGTTTTCCCGCAGATGACGGCTGGCCACGCAGGAGATCGCCGAAGAATCGAGTCCGCCGCTGAGCATCGAACCGACGGGGAAAGCGCTCCGCAACCGCGAAGCGACCGATTTGGTAAAGATCTCTCTGAATTCCTCTTCGTAACGGCGGTTGGAACGAAAACGGAATTTGGCCGTTTCCTGCGGTTGCCAGTATTGGCGAATCTCCAACCGGTTCTCCTGAAGGGTCAAAACCGAGTTGGCCGGCAATCTTTTGATGTCCCGGTAAGGCGTGTTTTCCTTGTCCTGATAATTGAGGATCAGGATGTCGCCGATGTTCGTTTCATTCAGATCCCGCGGAATTTCCGCAATGCCGTAAAGCCCTTTGACCTCCGAGGCCAGGGCGAACATCTGACCGGGTTTGTAGTAATAGTAAAAATGCTTGATCCCCATCGAATCCCGGGCGCAGACCAATTTTTGCCGCTTCGGATCCCAGATGGCGAAAACGAAATCCCCGATCAGTTTGGGCAGACAATCCTCGCCCCATTTCTCGTAGGCCCGGAGAATGATTTCGCTGTCGGCGATCTCTTCCGTTTTTTTGCCTCCAAATGAAAGCTGCGGAATCAGTTCGTCGCGATTGTCGATTCGGGCGTCGCAGGTGATGACGATCCCGCTTTCCTTTCCCTTCAGGGGAAGCTTTTCATCCAGCGATTCGGGGGTCGTCCACCTCATCCGATGGCCGAAACCGATAAAGTCGTCGAGGATCACACCCTGAGCGTCCGTCCCGCGATGTTCCATCCGGTCGAGGACAGCTTTCAACGCCCGTTCGCCGACCGGGCGATGGTTGAGGTTGTAGATCAAAGCGATCGCGCTCATATTACTACTGAGTCCGAAGGATTCAAAACAGCAAACCGTTGATGATGTCGGGGCAATTTGCCGATAATTATCCGGCCGTCGATCTCGATCCAGGCGTGAGCCGAAAAATCTTCCGCAGCATCCTTATCGACCCCGATTCTCAAATTGGAATCTTGCCCCCGCAAATTAAGCAGGGTGCGAACAGCCAACGCCTGAGTCAAACAGCTGGCATAAGGAACATATTTGCTTACCGCCCGGACCGAATCCGAGACATTTCCGATGATTTCCCAATTCGTTTTTTCACCGCTTTGGGTTGCAGGATAAAGATAGGACAACCACTTATTAAGACTCTTAAACGGAAAAACCCATAAACAGACTCGAATCATCCACAATAAGATTAACGACTTAATAAGAAGCGTCTTTTTCCCAAACGGATAAAAAATAAATCTATAAATCTTTTTCATCCAAGATGTCTACTAATTCTTCTTTCATCAGTTTTTTCAAAAATGATGAAACTTCCTGTTCACAAACTTCCTCATCGACATCGAATTCCTGCATCAGTTTGGCTTGAATATCGGTATAGGAAGCGGGTTTCTGAATGACTTCCCAAATAAAGGCTCCGACAGTGTTGACACCGTAATACCTTTCGCTCTTCATACTCAAAATCACACCCTTTCCGTTCAAATTGGAATAGAGATGATTTTTGCTTGCAACAAAACGGTGGTTTTGTAAGATCATTGATGCTGGTTGAAAATTATTATCCAAAACGGATTTTTCTGAGTTTAACGTGCTGTTCATAGTACTGCTTTACAACTTGAGAAATGTTCTAAAAATTAAATAATGAGACAAAATTTAACACAAATTGCTTTGTTATGTTGCGCAAAATTATCCTTTAGCTAGTAAGGATAATTAATAACAGAACTTGACGCATCCGTGTTTAAGCCTATTTATCACTATCTATTTGTCCCTTCTTTACCGTCTAAAAATTCATCAAAACTTGCAATTTTGAGATTGGATCTTGGGATCAATCCCTTTAGTTCTCCAAGTTTTCGGATAAAAAATCGTGCAATTTTTCCACCTGGATTTTTCTATTGTAAATATTAAAAGCGCTTGAAATTCCATTGTTGGAGTAAAGACTGCGTTTCTCGGCACTTTTGGCGAAGTCATTGATGTTGTGTTCAAGCTTTCGATAATCACTGGCCGGGGAGATCCAGCCGACCTGATTTTCCTCGATAATACCGCACGCCTCTCCCTCGCCCGAGTAAATTATGGGCAAACCGGCCGCCATCGCTTCATAGATCTTCGAAGGAACGGCCCCGTAAATATTTTTTTTGAGCGGGATTATCGTTCCATCAAAACTTTTCAAGATTGCAGGAATTTCCTGTTTGTTGACGACCGGATGAAGAAAGACATTGGAATCGGGATTTTCCGAAACAAAGTTTTCTATCAGATCCCTCTCCGCCCCGGCTCCGTAGATGTGAAACTCGACGTTCAAATCCCCGAATTTTACGTTCCTGCATATCTCAAATATCCCCTGAGCGACTCCCAGCAAGCCGGCATAAACCAATCTTATCTTGCCGTTTCTTTTTTCGCCCGAAGTTCCTTCGAACCTTTTGAAATTCACTCCATTTCTAAAAAGCAGGGTCTTTTTCGCTCCCTTTTTCTTTATATAATCGACGATCTCCCGAGACTGCCCGGAACAGAACGTCGCCCTTCTGTAAAGGAATTTTTCGAGCAATTCGATGCTTTTGTACAAAAACCCTTCGTCTATTATTCCCAACTCCTTGGCCGACAATGGGTATAAATCCGACACGTTGAAAACAAACCGACTGCCGGAAAAGATCGCCAACAGCCAGCCCGAAAAACCGAGCGTCAGAGGCGGGCTTTCAACGAAAATGTAATCGGGTTTGAATTTCCTTACGAAAAAAACTGAAAAGAGCGCGGTAAACGAAAACGAAAGCATACTGATGATACGCGGCAATGCCCGGGCCGAGTTGGAGGGATAAAGCCAGTATCGTTTGATGGCGATGTCATCTTTGGATTCCTTAACCGAGAACTTCCCCGTGTAGCCTTCAAAAATTTTCCCCTTCGGATAATTCGGCATTGCCGTAACAACGCCGACCTTCCAGCCCAAATCTTTCAGTCCGGCCGCCAGTTCCGACAGACGCGTCTGCGGAGCCCCCATCTCGGGCGGATAGTACTGGGTTAAAATCAGGAATTTCATAAAATCACTAAAAAAGAATTTCACCTTAAGGGGCCATTTTTTTTCGCCTCTTTCCCTCATGAGAAAGCGCCCGTTCTTCGGCCGATAATTTACAAATAACCGCCCGGAATTTGCCGTTGTTGGTTCTCGGGATCTCGGAAACCTCTTCAAAATTCACCCTGACCTCGCCCATCCGGTCGCGGATCCTTTCGGTCAGAACATCGGTCGTCCGATCATTAAAATTATGGGCGGGAACGTAGCGAACCAGAATTTGCTCAAGAGATTTCTGGATGATCTGTGCCTCCGCGATCGGCAGATCGTTCTTGAATACCGGATCGAGCCGCCCGATTTGACGACCGTCGGTCGTATATAAAACATCGTCGCTTCGCCCCTCGATCTTTTCGATGACCGGCAATTTTTTTCCGCAACCGCAAGCTTCCTCTGAAAGAGTTCCGCAATCTCCGACCCGGTAGCGAATCAGAGGCATATCGGCGTTGACCAGTCCGGTGCAGATAAAATCACCAAAACCGTCGGCTCTTTCGCGGCTCGCAAGCGCTTCGATGATCCCCGCATCGGGCCATTGATGAAGCCGCCGGTGATCGCATTCGCTGGCCGCCGCCACCATCTCGGCCATCCCGTAGGTTTCGCGCACGGGACAATTAAAGCCCGCTTCGATGGTTTCCCGCTGATGACTTAATAACGGCTCGGCATTTGTAATAATCGCTTTTAATCGAATGTCGCTGCGCTTTTGTCCGGCGACTTCCTTGGCCAGACTGTAGAGCGCCGAAGAATATCCCCAGAGGTACTGCACCCGGTATTTTTTCAACGCCTCAAAGTAATGATCTATCAGATCCGGGGAAAGATGGTACGAGGACATGTAGAGCTGATTCAAACCCGAATTCCAGACCCAGAAAGGCGGTTTATTCTGTTTTACCGGAGTTACCAGTTGTCCTCCCAGAATGGCCCAGCGGTCGCGCCGGGAGACCCCGTACCAATAACGCCAACGGGCTTCGAACATCGCATACCATTCTCTGACCGTCTCCCGCGTCAACCATAAATCGAGCGAGGTTCCGGTGGTCCCGCTGGTATGGCTGTGATACATTTTCGAGATCCGGCAATCATCCGCCACAAAAGCTCTCGGATTTTCCCGCAGAGATTTTTTTTCCAGCACCTCCCAGTTCTCCAGATATTCCCAAGAGGCCTTATCGCCGTTCCGGCGGCGTCTGGCCCACGCATCGCGATAAAACGGCACCTTGGTCGCCGCCCGGTGAAGAAGAAATGAAAGATGCTCCTCCCGCCACTCATTCCATTGCTTTTCGCTCCAGCAGTCCCGCTCCAGTATTTCCTCAACCAGTTTTTCCGTCCGGGCATCGTACCGCCAGCGCCTTAATTTATGCCCGTGCACGCTGGCCGCCAGATTGCGCGCCCAGGAAGGCAGATGATGGTAAATTTGTAAAGAAATGCTCACGTCTAAAATCTTTAAGTGGTTTGTTTTTCGAGGAGACTGACCTTATTTTCGGTTGACTTTTTGCCCAGAACCCTTTTGATCATCGCCTCCAGTTCTTTTCGCACCGAGGTCCAGGCCGAACGCTCCGCGATTTCCCGGCCGTTTTGCGAAATCTTGCGGGTCAGTTCGGGATCATTCAATAGCAGTTTTACATTTTCGACCATTGAATCGACATCATCGCTCGGGACCAACAAGCCGTTTTCCCCGTGTTTGATCAAATACGGCAAACCGCCAACATCGGTGGCGATAACCGGCAATCCCAACGCCCGCGCCTCAACCACCGAAACCGGCATATTGTCGATCCGGTTCGTGTTGAGATAGATGTCGGCCTCGGAAAATTCCCTGATCTTCTTTTTCAGATCCAGAAATCCGGCGAACCGGACCGAATCCGACAGCCCCATCTCCTCGGTCATCTTTTTGATCTCATCTTCCAATCCCTTATCCGCCCCGGCCATCACCAGAGTGGCCTGAGGTTCGCTTTCCTTAAGTCGGGCCAGGACTTTGATGGCCATTTCGGGATTGTACAAATGATTAAAACTCCGCATCCAGATCAGACGGGGCGGGATTTTACTTCTTTCCCGGTAAGCGTAATTTTCGAGGTCGATCACATTCGGGATGACCTCGATCTCATACCCCCAGACGCCGATCTTCTCCGCCAGATAAGACGAGGGTGCGACCAGATGATCCGCCCTGTTCAAAACCCTTTTCGTCCAACGCGGATATTTTTCTATGAACTTCGGGAAATTCCCTCCGCGCAGAACCATTACAAGGGGAATTTTCAGCCTGTTGCAAAGCCATCCGGTGATGTCGGCCGTGATGACGTTCATCCCGCTGTAAGCATCAAGGATCACCATATCGAAGGTGCGAAATCCCCTTATCAACCTCTGAACCGTGTCAAACAATCGCGCGACCCGATTTATTTTTGAGGAGACGCGGGTAACCTGATAACCTTCGCGGGCGAATAAATCGGCCACAATCTGTCCCTGAGTCGTGACGTATTTCTCGTGATGGCCCAGCATATTGCCCACAAAGCAAAAATGCATCCGCTTTAAATCGAGGTCCCGATAACCGGTTTTATTTTCCATTTCTCTTCGCTTCTTGTTTGATAAATTTTCGCCTGATCGCCAGTTTGATGAGCGCCGATGCGGTCGGATAGGAATAATAGCCGTCTTCGGCGTCGGTTCTGTCGATCGTCTGATGCTGGTTCTTTTCCAGCTGATCCAGAAAAGACTCGACTTCCGGCAGGCTGTCGATGACAGCTTTATGCCCGATATAACTGTGCCAATCCCTTTTCAGATTTACGTTTTCGACCTTTCCCTGGACGTAAACCTCTCCGGCATCCAGTTTTGAATTCATTTTCAAAAGCGTGTATCCCAGATTCTTGTAATCCTGGTTGACCAGAGCCCAAAACGGAGAATACACCCCCCGATAATTCGGGGTGATGCCCTCATGCCAAAGATAGGTTCCGAGGCGCGGCGTGTTGATCAGTTTTTTCGGCAGGTAAACGTCGATGCACATGGCGAACATGGCATCCAGATCCGAGGATTCAACCGTCTTCTGCAGTTCCGCCGACTTGATGTTATCCGGTCTGACCTGTTTGATCTCCGACAGCGGTTTGCGCGGGGCGGCCCGAACGGTCTCGGTCAGATTCTCGATTTTTTCGCGTTCGCTTCGGGCCAGAAAAGCTTCGTATAAAGCGTAATAAACGAATTCGTTGATGGTCCGCAGTCGACCGTAACGATTTGAGCGATCGACAAAACGTTTGAGGATCTTTTTCTTTCGATTGCCCGTTGTTTTGCTGGCCCAGGCCAGTTTGTTTGTCCATATGATCAGCGACAAATCGGTGTGTTCGCTGAGCCATTCACATATTTTTCGATCATAAAAATTATCGTTTCCGATAAAAGCCGTCTTTAACATAATTATTTTCTCTCGGGAAATGTAAAAAAACTGAGTGTCACTAGCCGGATTTCAGCTTCCGGCTGAAAAACTAATCGGTTCCGGGGTTTTCAGGCGGATCCGGCAGAGGCGGAAGTTGTTTTCTCCTGCGGTTTGACCTCGGCATTGCGGGCGGTCTCTTGAAAATTGGTTTCCGGCGCATCGGAAAATTCACGATCGTCAAAAAGCTCAACCCCCACATAAAAGACGGAGCCGCCAAACGCATTCCGGCATTTAGCATAAACAGGGAACCCCATATCATTGCCCCGGCGACCAAACCCTTTCCCATACTTGTGTTTTGTCGTCTCAGATTATAAAGCCCCGTCAGTCCCAACATAACTAAAGAAAAAATTCCCAGTAACCCGTGTTCCGAAACAACCCGGGTAAATTCCGTGTGACTGCTGGCCCAGGTTCCCAAAAACTTTTCGCGGTAATACTTGGAAACTCCGGTCCCGACGCCAAAGACGGGACTTTCCATAAACATCTGAAAATCGGTTTCCAGAATGTCCACTCTGTTTGTTGTGTTGGTGCTTTCGAAACGTTCCTGCAATTTACCGCCAGTAAAGTTATTGAGGTAAGGGAAAATCAAGAGCAAAAATATACTTCCGAGACCGGCAATGAGTAAGAACCTTTTAACCCCTTGTCCGAGATTTTTCATCTGGAAAAAGAGGATCGACAAGGTCCCCCCAATGGCGTTATACATACCGCCACGGGAAAAGGTCATGACGCTCTGCATCGTAAAAAACAGGGCCAATATGCTTAGATATAAAGTATTTTTGAAGTCGTTCTTAAAAAGCAAATAGCCCGCCAGACAAACAAAAGCCCCCAATCCGAGCATCGCCGAAACCTGATTCGGACCGAAACCGCCGCTCGTCAGATCATTTGATTCCGTAGTAAATTGAATGTCCTTGATTGTAACCGTGAAGAAAAGGGTCGCCACTCCGACGCTGATCAATGGAATGGCAATGGTTACAAGGAGTTTTTTAAGATTCTGCCGACTTATTTTCAGATGAGAGAAAAACCAGCAACTGACAAACAGCAGCAGAGGTCCCGACATGGTCCCGCTTAACATTTTCCTTGAGTCAAACAAACCGTAAATTGAGATCGTCAAAAAACAAGCCGGCAAGAGAAAAACGAAATAAAGGAGCGGCAAGGTAGGGGTTTTTAATTTTCCTCTCTGCACCAGAGCTGTGACCATAATGGCCGTCACGGCATATTTTCCAACCTCATAAAGAATCGGAGCGCCCGCCATTCGCCACAGAACTTCAACCCCGACGATATAAGCCGTTACATAAGCGACCTTTTCAAGTTTTACCTCCTTCCGAAATGCCCAGAATAATCCCAAAGAGATTACCGCCAACTGATGCAGGATCGCCAAAGGGGTGACCCGGTAAAATAAAACCCCCATCGGAATATGCAAAACGGTAAGCATCAGGGGAATTTTATATTTCTCGAAATTCCGTTTGGACACAAATCTGGCGTAGCGCGGAGGTTTGATTTGTGTTTTCGGCAAATGGCGTTCGTTAATCATCTGGTTTAATTTGCCTCAAATTCGGCAATCAGCTTTTCGTAAATGCTCCCGAGTTGTTTCTGAAGGCTTTCGATCGAGTGATTGTTTTTTACGTACCTTTTTCCTTCCGACCCGAGCCGTTTTCTCAAATCTTCATCCAAGATCAATTTGGTGGCCGATTCGAGCAGTTGCTTTTCATCGCCCGGTTCGATCAAAATCCCCCGGCTTTCATTCAAAATATCCGGGGTTCCGCCGATATTCGTGGCGATGACCGGAATTCCATGAGACATTGCCTCCAATATAACATTTGAAGTTCCTTCCCGTTCTGATGTCGAAATCAAGATGTCCGATTGCCCGTAAATCTTATTCATCTCGTTACAAACGCCCAGAAATTCCAGATACCGGGTCGAAAGCCGAAGATTTTTCGCCATTCCCTCAAGTTCTTCTCTCAAAACGCCGTCGCCGGCAATTTGAAATTGGAGTGAATCGGAAGGAAATTTTTCTTTTAACACCGCGGCCAATTTTACAAAACGCTCGGGGCGTTTGTTTTTATCCAGTCGCCCGACAAAAAGCAGGTTAACTGAAGAGTTGCCTCTTGATCCGTTTTTTTGCCCGACGGCTTCCGAAGACACGACATTGGGAACGAATTCAATTCTTTTTGGAGAAACCCCTTTTTCGATCGCTCTCTCGTAAGCCAATTTGGAATTCGCAATCAAAAATGTCGGCAGGAAAACCTGCCATTTCCCCCAAAATCCGTGCATTTTCATCTCGCTGAACAAGTCGCTGCGAATTGCCCCGATGCTCGGAATTCCGAGAATTTTCCCGGCCGCTCCGGCGTAAATATTGGTGAAAAAATGAGAACTCTGGATAATATTTACTGGATCTTTTCTCAAAAACCTTATTATCTTAAGAAGCCTGAAAATCGGATTTTGAGCTTTTCCGATCCATTTGACCGGAACTCCCAACTCGATAATTTCATTCTCATAGGCCTCTCCTTTCGTCAAACACAGAACCCGGCAGATCACTCCGCAGTTCTTTAGAGCCCGCAGCATAAACAGCAATTGCCTTTCCGCACCGCCTCGACCGAGGGTGCCGACTATGAAACAGACTTTTACACCGCTTTTCACCAAAATTCTACTGCCCCAAAGAAGATAAGGACGACACATTCCAGGCGCGCCGCAAATTTTCGCCGATAAAATCCCGCCAGTTTTCCAGCGAATATTGTTTGGCGGTACCGACCGCTTTTTCCGACATCCGACAAAAAACCTCTTCCTCGGAAAAAATTTTTTCGACGGCTCCGGCCAGATTTTCACTCGTCGGCTGATCGAGCAGAACTCCGCATTCGTTTCCGATTAACCGGGGAAGAACGGAAACCCGCGTTGTGATCACCGGCAATCCGCAGGCTAAGGCCTCGATCACGACTTTCGGAAATCCCTCCGAAGCTGATGTCGGAAAACAAAAAACGTGCGCCTGCTTCATCAAATCAATGACCTTCGATTGCGCGACCTTACCGTGAAATCTGATATTTTCGGTCAACCCCAGTTTCTCCGCCCGCTCTTTCAGCTTTTGCTCCAGAGAACCGCCTCCGATCACATCCAGAGAGGCTTTCGGATATTTTTTCAAGATCGATGGCAGGCTCTCAATAACGACATCGACGCCCTTTCTGTTTTCGAGGCGACAGGCGATGATTAATTTCAATTTCCCGTCCTGCGGAAAATCCCGGACAACGGCCCTCTCGATATTTTCCCGTTTCAGAGAGGTCGAAAATATCCACTTTATGCAGGAATTTCTTTCCGAGGGGGCTTTTTCGGTTCCGCCGGTTGCGAACATAACATTTCTTCCTCCGGCAAAATATTCCATCAGCCATTTCCAGACATGCTCGGCGGCCGTTCTTTGAACCAGCCAATTCCCGCAATGTCTGACAAAAAGAGGCTTCCTCTGAAGAATTGCGAAGGCCATTCCGATGGTGCCTATATCTCCGGGAATGGGCGTGTGGACGGCATCGGCTCTTTTTATCTCTCTCCAAATCGTTCTTCCGTTTTTCATTAACCACAGCGGAAAGCTCATTTTTCTGGCCAACCCCTTGCTTTTTGAAACAGACAGAGGTTGAACCTTCAGTTTTTTTCCTTCCAGCGGCGTCGCCCCCACTTTTTCCCGCACCCCCTCGAAGGGAACCAGCAGTTTTGTCTCGTCAAACAATTCCGAGATGGCTTTGACCTGAAGAGGAAATCCCCCGTCGGTTTGAAACTCGTTTGCGGAATCGGACGATTTCCAGCAAACCTTATGTGAAACTATGGCTAATCGCATTAAAAAAAACTTGTCAGATTCCGGCCCAGACCTCCTCTCTCAACCGGTTTTGTGAACTCCCCGCAAAAGCGCGAAAACCCCCTCAACCCTTCCGCCGATCTCCTGCAAATTGCTCCATTTCCGGCGACGCAAAAACGACGTTCCGATGCGGAAAAATTCGAACGCCTGATAACGCCAGAACCTGAATTTCTGCGAGGCGGAAAGCGGCCGGACAACATCTTGAAAGACGTAATAATAATTGACCACGCATTTATAGCCGATCTTGCGACTGTCAACCCGCCCGTTCGGCGAACTCAACTCCTCGCAGAGAGCGTCGCCGCATTGCAACAGATTCCAGTCGCGGCCGGCCCGCAAAGAAAAATGGGCGTCTTCCAGCACTCCGTAATCGGAAAAAAATTTATCGAACCGCAAACCGGAGTCGAGCACCTCGCGCCGCCAGACGGCACAGGCCGTCGTCATAAAATCGACCTTGCGGGTTCCCTTAAAAGGCGGCTGCATATTGTTGTTTATCGGGTAACCGCAATTAAAATCGTACCGTCCGGGTTCGTAGGTCGTCAGCAGTTTAAGCCGTTTGTACCAACGCCAGCGCTGAGCGTCCTCGGGACGAAAATGCTGGTTTTTCCGATAACCGACGATCCCGCCGATCTCCTTTTTCGAGTCTCCGCCGAAAACCCCGACGATGTTTTTCAGAAAATCGGGGTCAAGTCTGACATCATCGTCGATAAAGGCGACGAAATCACCCCTGGCGTTCTCTATCCCGACGTTTCGCTGAATGGCGGTTCCGCCCCCGTGCCGGATATATTTGATCTTAAAAGGATAAGAATCGACCAACTCCTTTACCTCATCTTCGGTTCCGGTCTCCTCGGGCGGAGCGCCGTCGACCAGCACCAGCTCATCGGGTAAGAGTTCCTGCCGGGATAAATTTTCCAACAGGCCCAACACCTCCGAAGGACGATAGAAGGTCGGCGTAACAACTGAAACAGATAAAGACTTAATAGACATTTCTTTCCGAACTCTGTGATTTTATTTACTTTCTTTGAACCCTCAAAATACTTGCAAAAAAGGTGAAAATGATCGATTCAAACCCGAGGGACGTGAACAATATGCCGGGGATTACCAGGCGCATAGTATATCGAAAGTTCAGGATGTCTCCAAAATCCAGTCTTATCCATTCGTTGACCGCCATCCCCAAAAGTATCAACCCGCCGACAAAAATCCCGGTGCTGATAAACAGTCCGCGTTCCAGCCTGACCATTCGATAAAATCTGTCCAGAGTCTTATTTTTCGGATACATCTTTTCGTTGATGGCAAAGGTCTGCGTCAACAGATAAAACAAAACCGCCTGATAACCGCAGATGATAAACAGATTGCCGAACAATAAAGTGTGCATTCCGAAAGTGACCCCTTCTATGTTCAACCGGGGAAAGGCCAGCACATAACAAAGCAGTCCGAGCAGGATCAGCGAAAAACCGGGAACGAAAAACAGCCAGCGGGGGCTGTAGAACAAAAAGAATCGAAGGGTTCGCCAGCCGTCCCGAAAAGTCCTCAGATGAGGGGAGCGCACTTTCCTTCCGTCCGGGTGCAAAGTGATCGGAACTTCGGCGATGTCGGCTTTGTAAACGCTCGATTTGATGATCATTTCGGTCGCGAACTCCATCCCGGTACATCGCTGATTGAGGCTTTCATAATGCTCTTTGGTAAATCCCCTCAACCCGCAATAGATGTCATTGATGGGCGATCGGAACCAGATCTTCGCCAGCAAGGAGAACATCGGATTCCCCCACCAACGATGCAGAAACGGCATCGCTCCGGCTTTGACCTGACCGCCGCCTTTGGGCAGACGGCACCCCTGGACCAGATCGTGCCCCTCGCGCAGTTTTTCGACGAACTTCGGTATTTCCAGAAAATCGTAACTGTCATCGGCATCGCCCATAATGATGAACTTTCCGCGCGCCTCTTCGATGCCGCCCATCAGCGCATTGCCGTATCCTTTTTTTCTGATGTTGATGACCTTTGCGCCCAGTTTTTCGGCAATTTCGATCGAACCGTCGGTGCTGCCGTTATCGGCGACGATTATCTCCCCCTCGATCTGATTGTCCCGAATTGCTCTCTGCGCCTTTTCAACGCAGATGCCGATCGTATCGGCCTCATTCAAACAGGGAATCACGACCGAGAGTTCGATGGCCTCCCCGTTTTCCCTGTGCCCGATGTCTTCGCTTTTCTCGATCCCGACGGAAGCCGGCGAAATCTTATTTATGGCTGAGTAGTTGATCGTTTTCATTTTTTCACCTTCAAACAGAGTATTTTTGCGACCTAATTGTTTAACCCCGGGCACGATCTTTGTAATGCGTTTTTCAGCGTTTCATCCGGAGGGAATCTTGACTCCCGACCCTCACAGGAAATTATCTTCGGATACAAATTTCTGGCGTCCGAATCGTAAAAATTTTCAGACTTGAGATCGGCGTCTCCGAAACCGAGCACCCAAACGTCTCTGTCCTTAAAATAATCGAAAAGCTTTTTATCGCTCTGTTTATCGAGACTGTTCGCCCAGACTATCCTGGAGGCGTCGATATCGGGTTCGTTAAAATAAGACCTGTTAGTGATCCATAAATATCTGTCTCCCTTCAAAAAATTCGCGTTCGAATAATCTATCAACACCAGATGGTTGCCGGGCAGTTCGTATAAAAATTTCTCAAAAACCGCCTGAACCTCCCAGTTTTTATACTTCGTTGCCTTGTCCGTAATGTGACGGCTGGTGAAAATAAAATAACCCTGCATCAAAATAATCGCTACGGCCAATGCCGTTACAAACCGGTTGAGGCGCGAGTTGAGGCGACTGGTTCTGGAAAGAACGAAAACGAACGCAGCGCAAAAAAATCCGAAGAACGGAGCGTAGTAATGCGGTTGCTGGTAGGTGGCAAAAGAATTTACCAAAAAACAAAAGACCAACGCCCCGAAACAAAACAGAAATCTCCGGCTTTTCGAATACAGACAAATCCCGGCTATCAAGATCAGGCAATAAACATAAAAAGTTATCCAGAGCAGGCTTTTGAAGGTGAAAAAAGCTCTCTTTGAGAGAAAAACGAATAAATTGGACCTGTCTTTCTCGATGTATCGGGAGAGCGTCTTAAAATAAAAATTATCGAATTCATAAAGATGAAATTCGCGCATTATCCGGCTCCGGGTTATCTGATTCTGCAGAAAATCTTCCTTCGCCCGTTGACGGAAATCCTCATCGAATGGGGGCGGCGAAAGCAGCGGCAAAAACAGCGGAATGGGATCGTATTGCCGGTTGTAAACCTGATAGGGCATTTTCAGAGGGTCGCCCGTCACCTGAAAATTATAAAAGACCATCCAGCCAAAATTGACCGCCAAAACCGCCGCCACCGGAACAATGAATTTCAGCCCCGCCCGCCTGACAAACTCCCGGTCCTTGATCCGGCCGAAAAGCCAGATCAAAATGAAAACCGACAGCGGAACGCAGGCCAGAAGACCTTCCCACGGTCTGGAGTTTGACAAGATGGCGATGCCCAACCCGAAAATCACGGAATGGCCGATCTTTATCCGCCGGGTCAAACGGAATAACGCTCCCAGACAAAGCATGATCCCGTTGAGAGCCGCAAAGCCCAGAAAATAGGCGGTGCTCCAAGCGAAAACGATCGGAAATGTGAGGGTCATCAAGGTTCCGAGAAAAGCCCATTTCCGATCGCAAAATGCCCTCAGCATCCAGAACGTGCCCAGACAGGCCGCCGCTCCGCTGAGCCAAACCCCGACGATCGGCGAACCGAAGAAAAACAGCCCGATCGCCAAAATAAACCCTTGCGCCGGCGGGTATTTGGAAGCAAATGACGGCTCGTTGATGGCGTGGAAATTGTCAAAATGCGCCCGCATCGGATGGGACGGATTCTCAAGTCGCCCGGAAACGAATGTTTTTGCCATCAGCAGATAGGAATATTCGTCGGCATTTTGCGGAATCGGAGTTCCGTAACTGATGGCGTGAATGGAAAACAACGAAAGGGCGATCAAGCCGACAATGAGCAGACAGGGGACGGGTTTTCGGGGCAAAAATTTGAACTTTTCGGCAAATCTCCATAACCGCCGGGAAGAAAAGAACAAAAGAACTGCGGCGGCGAGGAAGGAGACTTTTATCAGAAAACTGAGCGAAGACTTGCTGTAATATATAAAAAAGACGAGGACCAAACTGAGCAGAAAAATCGCCGAAATCTTCAACTTCTCCCGATTGGTCAGAGACCTCAGGTCTCGCCAAAAAGTCTTTAATGATTTCGCGAAAACAAACATAGGGTAAAAATTTGAGGTGTAAAATCTCCGAGATCCTTCCCGGAGATTCTTTAAACTTTTATTCACCTCCGGGCGCCATCGTCGGCGTCCCGGCAGAGACCTTTTTTCATAAAATGAAGCAATTCAAGGGGTGAATAGGTTTTTTTACCTATATTTTTATTGCTTTTACTTTACGCCTGAAACTTTCAACAAACCCTCGGCGAATCTTTGAGCGGACTTTCCGTCCAAAGTATCGCCGAACATTTTCTCGATCAGAGCCTTTCTTTCTTTTGTCAGACGCTCCGGCCGCTCCAGCGCGCCGACGATCATCTCGCGCATCCGTTCCCGGTCCCGGGCAACTTCGACCGCTCCGCTTTGGACGACCGGAGCGTAATGATCAAAATCGTAATATTCGGCGTAAGAAAGCTGATCCTCGTCAACCGATCGCGGGTTGTAACCGACGTTGATGACGGGTTTGTCGAACATACAAAGTTCGAGCGAAATGGTCGAAGCGACGTTGATCCCGAGAGCCGAGTGTCTGAGGGTATTGACCAACGCGGAACAGTCTTCGAACTTCGGCGTCAGCCAGGCCGGCTCCCAGCCGATCTCGGGAAACAGAATATCCCTGCGCCGATTCTTCATCTCATCGAATCGACCGGTCAGATCCTTCGGATAAACCCTGACCAGAAGTTGCGGGGCCATCTCGCCGCCGATCTCTTTGAGCAGATCGGCGATCTCCTCGACGATCTCCGGTTCTCCCGGCATGTGATTGGCCATTCCGGTCGAATAAAGAACGATCGGCCGCGCCGGATCGGCGCCGATCTCCGCGCAAAACTCCTCGCGGGATCGATAGAATTCCGGTCGGAAATGAAAATCAAACTGCGGCGTTCCGGTAACGAAAACCCGATCGGGCTTGATCCACCGGTACATTTCCAGAAGTTGGTCTCGCAGGGCCTCGTTCCAGACGAAGAAATAATCGTACGGCAACATTATCCGCCCCTGCGAAGTCAGATTATCCCAGCTGAAAATAAAGGTCGCCGTCGGTATTCCCAGCCATTGCGCCGCCTGAACGGCCTGGATCGCATTGCGGCTGTGGATATGAGAACCGTTAAAAACCATTGACGGTTTGATCTGGCGGAAAAGATCGAGATATTCGTCCGTTGTTTTGAGCAAACGGCTGAAAAACCGCTCGGATTTTCCCAAAACGTTCAGCCCCGCGCGATTGGCAAACGGATAGCAAAGCAGTTTTTTTGAAATTCTGAGAGCCTTTTGCCATCCCGAAACCGCTTCCAGTTCGCGCATCCGCCAACGGTGCTGAGCGGCCTGAGACCAAAGCCAGCGCCCGTGAGCCATATCCAGAATTTCCCGATGAAATCGGACGAACCATTTCTCCTCATACTCTTCCAGCGGATAAGATTCGCCGAAACGCGCCTCCAGTTCCTTGTCGATCTCGGCGTCGGCGGAAACCGTCAAAAGCGCCAGTTCCGTCTTGGCGGCGACCTCATCAAAAGCCCCCGTGTGGACGAAGTTTCTGATGACTTCCCCGCGCGGGATCAGCGCGACGACCGGACCCGATCTGTCAGCGTCCGACAAAACCCCGCTCGGCCCGGACCTGCGATTCTCCGGGCTCAGATCGGCCAGCCTTTGTCTTTCGATAATTTTGTTCTCCAATTGCATCATCAATTCTCTGTCAAAATAATTTGAACGGAAATCGGGGCCGTTTATTTGGAAAAGACGAATCGATTTTCGCCAACGCCGAAATTTTCTTCGGCAAACGGGTTCTTCTGATAAATATGCTCGACCCGATCAAAATCCGAGCCGCGTTCAAGCCGTCTGATATTGGTGGCTCCGGCTTCGGCCAGACAATTTTCGATCTCTTCGGGGGTAAGCCTCAGATTGATCGGAACCATCACATGATCGAGCATATAAAAAATCCGGTTGGCCGGAAGTTTCAATGACTGCAAAGCGGCCCGAGCCGTGCTTTTCTCCTCATCCTTCATCACCAGCCGCAGAATCTCGATAACGTCCCAAAACACGCCGCCCGGATTTTCGATCAAATACAGCCATCCCAAACCGCCCGGTTTCATCACCCGAACCAGTTCCTTGACGCCTTTTTCCCAATCTGTCGTGTGATGAAGCACCCCGTTGGAAAAAACCACGTCGAATTCCCCGTCCTCGAATGGGAGTTCCAAAACGTCGCCTTTCTGAAAACTCATATCGCTGACCCCGGCTTCCCTGATCCGGCGATTGGCATCTTCAACGTTGATGGGCGAAATGTCCAGACCGACGACCGGAGCGGCGCCCAGAAGACGCCAGGCAACCGAATAACGACCTCCGCCGCATCCCGCATCCAGAGTTTTTTTGCTTTCAATATCAGCCACCGAGATCCCGTTCCGCTCCAACCTTTCCCTCAGCAACTTTACCGGCTCGTCCCAGTAGGAAAGGGACGAAAAATTTTTGAAAAGATTTCCGTAGTGATTGCCGGTGATGTCCTTGACATCGCCGCTCTCAGTTTGAGGATTTTCCGAATCGCCGGCGTCGCCTCTGATCACTTCAAAGCCGCTTTTTTGGGCGTTCGAGAGAAATTCCGCCAAAACCTTCAAAGCCGAATTGACCCCCGCGATCGGATCTTCCCCCGAAGCCAAAAGCTCCTCCATCGTGTGAAACAGGTAAGGAACGCACCACGCCCGGAGAACCGAGGCGAACGGGGCATCCCCCAACTCTTCGGAGGCGGAGACCAAAGCCCGGGCATTTTCTGACAACCCTCCCTCGCGCACGCAGGGGGCGATTTCATAACCGTTCTGATATTTGATGTTAATTGCGTTTGAGTCCATATTTCCTTAATTTTTCTTAAAACCCCTGTCGGTCTTTCGATTTTTTTTGATTAGGTAAAAGAGCAAATATATTGTGAATTCCTTGAAACGATCCTCCTCACCTTTAGGAGCGGGTTGCCGACCGCCTTTCATCCGATCCATGCGACCAAATCGCTCTCGTTACACCCCCTGGGGCACGACCGTTTTTTTCGATCTGATAAAATCACAAATGGCCTCGGCCATCCGCTCGCCGCATCTCCCGTCCAGATAGCCGCACACATATTCGGCAATCCATCTTCGCTTCTCCTGATGCAGATCGGGGTTCTTCAGATAGCCCTTGACGGCCTCGGCCAGCTCATCAAAATCATTTACCAGCCAAACCCCGCCGGATTCCGCGATTGGTTTGAAATGATTCCATTTGTGATTCACCTCTTTGATCAATTGCTGATCGGCCTTCGAAGGTTGCGGATCGAAGTCGAGATTTACAACGGGTTTATCAAATATGGCCGCATCGACCGTGACGGTCGATGATAAATTGATCACCACATCGGCGTGCCGGAAAGTATTGATCCATTCCAGAATCTGTTCTCTGTCCTGCGAACGCTCGGCCACATCCAGATCAGCATTCGGCGTGGCCTGCAACCTGACCATCGGTGCGAACTTATTAAAGTGTTTTTCCAGTTCTCCTTTATCGTGAATCGGATGCGGCCTGACCAGCATTTGAACCTTCCCGAATTCCCCGCCAACCAAACGCTCGGCAACCTCCACGGCGCCGTGATACTCCTGAAGAAAATTCGGCGAGCCGATCGCATAGACTATGATCGGCAGATTCGGATCCAAATCCTGTTGTTGGCAAAATTCTTCGCGCGATTGGTAGAAATCATCCTGAAAAAATATGTCGAACTGCGGGGCGCCGACAACATAAACGGGGGCCTTTCTGGCCAAAGGATAAAAATCATACAGCTCCCGTTTGGTTTGCTCGGACCAGACTATGTAACCGTCATAGTTAAAGACCAGCCTGTTTTTCGTCGTCACGTTATCCCACGACGGAATATAGGCCAGTATCGGGATACCCAGTTTCCGGGCGACGGAAAAAATCGCCGGCTGTTCAAACTGAAAAGGCCCGGTCGAAACTATCAAAGAGGGCAGCATCTTGCGCAGTCTCTGTTCCGCTTCGGGCGATCGGGGATAGGTCAGGAGGAGTTTTTCCAGTTTTTCCTCCATCAACCGCTCCATCTTCAGCCCAGCCAGAAAGCGGGCCGGAACCTTTAGCATCCTCACGTAAAATCTCTGTTTTTCGTTTTTTACAAACTGCAATATGCTCATCCGGCTCGGCGGCTGAAGACGATAATCCCAGGTGTATTCGTTGAGCCGGCGGAGATAGTTGTATGGAACCTCTCTAAACGGCAAGATGTCCGGCATTGGTTCAACCTCCGCCAGAGGATCATCCCAACCCGAAGAGTTCTGATCGCTCTTTAAAGAGGCCGCCCAGATGGCCACATCGCCGGATTTATCCAGCGTTTTAACCAATTTCGTGTATTGAAAAACCCGATCGACCAACAGCGAGGAGGTCAGCAAAAGATATTTTTCCCGTTTACAAAGAGTCATTGATACTTTTATTCGTCAGTAAATTCGTAAAGCGTCTTTTAACTCCGATTGTTGTTAAGCTTCAAGGCCGCGATCTGTTTGGCGCTCAATCTGTCAAGCCGGAGGTCGTCAGGAAAGTTCAAAAGCTGTTTTGATTCGGAGGCCGGCGAAGTGAACATACAGGTGTACATCAATCTGTCGCCGGTTCTGGCCTCGCCGCCTTTATGAAAGCCCCGGGTGTCGGCAAAGATAATTGTTCCCTTTTTGCCGACGCCTTTGATCCATTTATCTTCCGGCACAACGGCGGCCATCTGTTCGTCCGTGCTTCGCTGAACGCCCTCTTCAACGAAAAACTCGGGCTGGCTTTTTTTAAGCGATCCCTTTCGATGAGTCCTCGGCGCATAGGTAAAAGGTCCGGCCCCTTCGTCCACATCATTCAAATAGAGAAACATTTTCAAGATGTAATTGTCCTCCCGGTCAAAATGCCAGAGCTGCGATTCTCTGGCTTTGGACTGGGTGGCAAACGTGTACCAGACGTTGTAATAGCGCAATTTCACGATCATGCCGAAATAGGCATTGGCGATGCCAAGCAAAGTATCCTGGAGGGCAAAACTGGAGAAAATGCTCTGCGGGTCAAAAACCAGAGGACTGCCCAGTAATTCAACATTAAAGGTTTTCTCCCCGATCGCTTCCGATTTCTCCGACTTCTCCTTCATTTGCCGGATCTCGTTTTTTTTATCCTCCAGAATTTCATCGACCGCCTTTTCCAGATCCGAAAAATGCAGAATCTCGTTCGAACATTCCTCGATGGAAGTTACGGCAACCCCGTCGCGATTGAGTCTTTCCACAATGCTGTTGACAAATTTGCTGTCCCCTTTTGAAAAATCCAGACTGTAATTAAACGAAGGCAAAAAGTTAAAACCGTATCGCCAAACCAATTCGGCATGCCGTCCTTTTTTTGCAATGTATCTTGAAATTTTGCTCATACTAAAGTCTCTCCTCGGGACCTCGCTCTAATTTTTCTGTTGCCGGTCCCCTCCATCCGGCCATTCCCCGTTCGGGCCATCGGGCGATCAGGAACAAACAATGATCCGAGGTCTGATTTATTTCCCTTCCCGTCCGCAAATTCCGGCTGAACAAAAATTCGGATCTCTCAGCTTCTCGATTTTCTTCGCCCGGAACGGCTAATTCAGACCGCTCAAGATGCTTTTGTTTCTCTTATTAATGTCTTTATCGATTCTGAATTGAATTTTCTTTTCCGACAGAATCAACTCCATCTCCACTCTGATTTTTTCCAGAATGCCGGTTGAGGCTTTTTCCGAATCGAAACCCAGGCCTTTCAAATCATCCGCCACGTATTTTTCAACAACGTAGGAAGCCCATTCGGGCAATTCCTCATTGGCATTGGCCCGGTCGGGATTGATCGCCCGGTTTATGTTCTGATGGGCATAAGCGTAAACTCCCGAGGTTATGACGGGATCTTTCTTGCGACGGGACGCGTTCATCATTTCCGGCTCAAACCCTATTCCGATGTTTTCGCAAAGCCGCCTTAATTCCCGCTCCGGTTCGACCACAAGATCCTCATACTTAACTTCGATCACGGCATTTCCCCCGAGAGAATCACGGGACTCTCTGACCGTGTCGAGCCATCGCTTCCAACGAATGGCGTTGTGAGCAAAAAACCGAATGCTTTTGCGCTCCAGAGTCGGCACCAAATCCTTCGAACCGGCAAATTTTTTCCGGTAAAGCGAAAGAAGAGCCGCCCTCGGATCGCGCACAATGTGAATGAAGATGGCGTCTGGATATACCTGATGAAGTTCGCGAATGTAAAAAACATTGCCCAGACTTTTTTCCCCCCAGATCTCCGCATCTTCAGGTTTGGGCAATAAATGCTCGTAAAATTCTCTGAAGGAAATGCCCTCGGAATAACTGCTCAGTTTAGACAGCGTTTCCTCGGGCAGAGTCGACAAATGCCGATTGCTGACTCCAACTTTCTTGATTGATTGCAGGAGATTTGAATAATCCTGAGGTTTTATTTGATCGGAAACGCTTACCCCGGCAGAGATCATGCCGCGGATCAGTTCGGGTTCGTTGACCAGATCGATCTTGGAGTGCGCTCCAAGCAGGGCGCGCAACAGGGTCGTTCCGGAACGCGGATATCCCAGTATGAATAGCGGACTTTTCGATGCTTTGGCTGTTTTGTCCATTTTTTCCATTGAGAGTAAATCAGAGAGCGACCGCCTTAAACCGTTTCGGTAACCTTGGCGGATGAGATGGACCATTCCACGGGCGGCAGGATCGTGGCCCGGACTTTGCCCGAAAAAATGCCCGTATCGTCGGTGATGTCAACCAGCAGTCTTTCGGAGAAATATTTTACCTGAGAAACATTTTTGGCTTCCCCGAAAAGTTTGAGCTGTAGAGTGTAAACCCCCGGTTTTAAATAAAGGGGCGGGAAATTAGCCGTCAGGCGGTGGAGGCCTTTTTCGAGTTTCTCAAAGTCAAAATGCTTGTTACAAACAACCTGATTCCCCTCGGAATCTTCCATCAAACAAACAAATCTGGCGCGGTCAACGTCAAACAAAAGGGACAAATCAGCCGAAACCTCAAATGGTTCGGTATTGAGAATCTGGCTTTGTTCAGTTTTGCCGTTGATGATCAATCTGATCCATCCTTTCTTTTCAAAATCAGAATCTTCGTCGTCCCCGACATTCATAACGTTCTGGCTGTAATGCTGAATCGCCCGGACCACATCGCCCTGATAATCTATCCTTCCGTTTTTCAGAACCAGAGCCGACCGGCACAGTTCTTTGATCGAACCCATGTTATGGCTGACGAACAAAACGGTCCGCCCTTCGGTCGCCACGTCTTCCATCTTATTGAGGCATTTTTTCTGAAATTCCAGATCGCCGACGGCCAGAACCTCGTCCACCAGCAAAATCTCGGGGTCCAGATGAGCGGCAACGGCAAACCCCAATCTCAGATTCATACCGCTCGAGTAATGTTTGATCGGCGTATCGACGAAAGTTTCTACTCCGGCAAAAGCGACGATTTCATCGAACTTCAAATCGATATCGCTTTTTTTCATCCCGAGGATCGCACCGCTCAGATAAATGTTCTCGCGTCCGGTCAACTCCTGATGAAAACCGGTTCCGACTTCGAGAAGCGAGCCGATCCGCCCGTGAATATCGGCGTAACCTTCGGTCGGTTCGGTGATCCGCGAGAGGATCTTCAGAAGCGTGCTTTTTCCCGCTCCGTTATGTCCGATGATCCCGATGACATCGCCTTGATTGACCTCAAAGGAAACGTCCCGCAAAGCCCAGAACTCCTTTCTCCGGTTTCCGTTTTTGTTCAGACCCGCATTTTTAACGAAGCGGCTTAAACCCGAGGTGATCGAATCGCGCAGAGTCTTATAGGCTCTTGATCTCTCGCCGATAAGATATTTTTTGCTCAGATTTTTTACATCTATGACTGTATTTTTACCCACCCTTTAACCTCGTCTGAAAATTGATCTAAATATTTGTCGGTAAACATGAAATTGATCTCATTCTATGAAGGGAAAAGCAGAATTCTGACTCTTTTCCAATAATTAACCAAAACGTTTTGAAAGTACAACCAGCCGCCGAGGCGCAATCTCCGGTACGAAGCGCGAACAAATTCAAACAACCCTCCGGCCAGAACAAAAGGCATTTTCACCTTATCTTTCCGCGAAATTGAAACCAGCGAGTAGCCCAGATCGCTCATATCTTCACCGACCTGCCATTGACAAACGCCAACTTCCGGCGACCTCAGAGTTTTATGCCATCTTCCGATCGAATTCGTCTGAATGCCGGTTTGGCCGACGTCCTCGGCATCATCCTCGGCCGAGTTGCGAGTCGTGATATTCAACATCTCCGGCTCAAATTCCATTTTCAGAAAATCGCAGATCTCCCGAACTTTCTGTTCTGGGTTTTCCGCCAGATCCTCATATCTTATAAGGATTATTTTCTCCGGATATTTGTCGCGCGCTTTTCGGCCCGCATGAATTGCCGATTTCCATGAAAGGGAGTCCCACAGCGGATCAAATGCTTTTTCCCTGTGCTTTTTCAATCTGTCGCCGGCATATTTCTCCGACTCCCAAACGCCCAACCGACGGGTTTTTTTTGAAGCCAGAACGTCGCGCGGATCGCGCACTATTTCGACAAAAAGCGCGTCCGGAACGCTTTTTAACATCTCATCGATGTGGAATATGTGAGTCGGGGTCTTTTCCACCCATCTTGATTTCCCCATTGACTGCGCCATGTGATTGGAAACGAGATTGAAAATGGCCCCGTGATCTCGGTTGAGTTTTGCGTCTTTCATCAAAACCTCCAACCGCTTTTCATCGTCTCCGAACCATTGAACGTTAAATTCCGCCGGAACCTTGACGTTCATTTCGGTCTTATTAAAACCGGTCTTTACGATCTTGATGGCGTAAAACACGAAATTTTTCAAAACCTCGTCATTCTCCAAATCCGAATAAACTTTACGAATCATCGGAAGATGCATAAAGTATTTGGTTTCACGGTTTCCGGAGAAAACCGATGATTGAGATTTCAAAATATTTATCAACAAAGTCGTTCCGGAATGCATATATCCAACAACAAAAACGGGAGGAGAAGGAAGTTTTCCGGAATAATCTATTTTATTGTCGGTCGGGGCCTTCATATGACTGTCTCCGCAAAGTCAATGGTTTCACCTTTTCGGGGTTTCCCTCAAACAACGGCCTCGGCCGCGAGTTTTCCGGGAACGAAACCTCTCTCTTCCAAAAAAGCGATGATCCGTTCGGCGTTTTCTTCCGGCGTGCAGTCGACCGTTTCCAAGACCAGATCGGCGTCCTGCGGCGTTTCGTAAGGATCGTCGATTCCGGTAAAACCGGTTATTTCCTTGCGTCGCGCCTTGGCGTAAAGTCCCTTTGTATCACGCTTTTCGCAGACTTCGAGCGATGTATTGACGAAAACCAGGATGAATTTGTCGGCGCCGATCATACTCCTGACCTCGTCTCTGGTTGATTGATAGGGGCTGATCGCGGCGCACATCACCGCTCCGTTGTGCTTGACGATCTCCGAAGCGACAAAGCCGATCCTTCTGATATTGGTGTCGCGGTCTTCCTTGCTAAAGCCCAGACCTTTGGTCAAATGCGTCCTGACGACATCGCCGTCCAAGGTCGAGATCTCCCGGCCGTATTCGGCCAGAAGTTCGATCACAACTTCGGCGATGGTCGATTTTCCGGCGCCGGAAAGCCCCGTAAACCAGATGCAAAAACCCTGTTTGTCCTTCGGCGGATAAACATTCGAGAGAATCTGAGCCACTTCCTGACGCGTGTACCAATCGGGAAGCAGTTTTCCTTTATTAAGATAATCTTCCCTGACCTGTGTTCCGGAGATAAACAGCGTTTTGTGGTTGCCGTTTATCTTATCCACCTGTTCAAACTCGTCTTTTTCCGGCAGATAAACCAGTTCGCTCGAAAGATACAAGCCGATTCCCAGTTCCTCGCTGTGTTTTTCCGCCAGTTCCTGAGCGTCGTAAGGGTCGTAAAAAGGCTGTCCGTTGGAGGCCTTGCCGGGACTGGCGTGGTCGCGGCCGATGATAAAATGATTGGCCCCGAAATTTCTTCTGATGATCGCGTGCCACAACGCCTCGCGCGGACCGGCCATTCTCATGGCCAGCGGCAACAGCGAAAGAGCCGTCGAATCTTTGTCGTAATAATTTTCAAACAGCGCCTTGTAACAGCGAACCCGCGTGTAGTGATCGATGTCTCCCGGTTTGGTCTTTCCGACGACCGGTTGCAGAAGAAGGCTTCCGTTGATCTTCTCGGCGGCCCTTTTGGTCAGTTCCTCGTGCGCCCGATGCATCGGATTTCTGGTTTGAAAGGCCACCACATTGGCGTTGCCAAGCTTGGTCAGACGGTCTCTTACCTCCAGCGGGGTCAGTCTCAATTCCTTGAAATCGTGATTCTTCGGCAGATCGATGACTTTTATCGGACCGCTGATGTAGCGTTTCCCCCAGGAATACATCTCCGAAACCAAAGGATGACTGGTGTCGGTCGTCCCGGCAACCGCCCGAGCTTCTTTTTCCAGATCCCAGCCGAAGATCTCGGTTATTTCCATAACCGCCAGAAGTTCGAATTTCGCGCTTCTCAAGGCAACCTCATCTCCGACACTGATGTTTATCTCGTCGCCGACGGGCAGGGTTATCGGGATCGGAAACAAAAGCCCGTCTTTCATTCTCATGGTTTCCAGCACCGACACATAATCGGCCTCGCCCATAAAGGTGTTCAAAGGGGAAAAAGCCCCGGTAGCCAGCAGTTCCAAATCACATTGCGATCTTAAAGAAAGCTGAATCGAAGGGAGAGCAACCGCTTTTTCGATCAGTTCATCGCGTTCCTCCGCTTCGGTCAATAAGTTGGTGAGACGGCCGCCGTACGGCGGAATCAAGAGTCCCTTTTCCAGATTGTTGTACATTTGAGTCATAATTATTCCTTTGCGCACCGGAGATCACCCCCGGAGCGTTTTTCTTTTTTTGATCCCCGCCAAATCATTCCGGGGTATTGGTTTTAAAAATCTTAATTGTCGGCGATTCCCACCTTTGGGGTCCTTCGGCCAACTCAGGAAAACCGGACAAGGGGCCGGTCTTCGGCCCATTTTGGCTATTCTCCGGATTTCTTCACCCTCGCCTTTGAGTTGGCGACATCCAGGATCAGGCTCAAACTGATCCATTGCCAGATGTAAAAGCTGTTGTCGCTTTGCCCGTCGCAGAATTTTCGCCAGACTTCGATGATCGATTTTTTATCGAACCACGACCCGGAAAAATATGATCCGGCCTGTTTGATATGCTCATCGGCCCATTCTCTCAAGTCGCCTCTGAGCCATTCTCTCTGCGGCGTCTGGACCGGACGTTTGGGCGATTCGGACAATCTTTGCGGTATCATTCGCTGGGCGATCCGCCGGAGCATTTTTTTCCGGACGTTGTTGGAGATCTTTCTTTCGACCGGCTGACGCAGAGCCAGCTCGAACATCCTGTGATCGAGAAAAGGCTCTCTCAATTCGGTCGAGGATCTCATCGAAATGCGATCGTTAAACCGCATCGCCCGCGTGATCTTGGTAAAATTAATATCTCTGTACTGCAAATTCCTGATCTTGTCCGGAAACACCTCGGGAAACTCCGGTTTTTCGGCCAGCGAGCGAAATTCTCCGGTCAGGCATTCGGGTCTGACGGGCTTTTCCTTTGTTCCCTGAATGACGTTGGCCGAATTTCCGTTGAGCGCCGATTGATAATAATCGTATCCGGCCCATTGCTCGTCCATTCCGTTTCCATCAAGCAAAACGATGACGCCGTTTTCGCGGGCCTTTTCAAAGATCCCGGCGTAAGCCAGAGTCGGGAGTCCGCCGAACGGTTCGTCCTGATAATACTGAACGTCGGCCGCCAGCCTCGGCACATCCTTGGGCGAGAGTTTGCTGATGATCAGGGAATGATTGGTCTTGGCCAGCATCTGGCCGACCCACGGAAGTTCGTCGTAATCCGGATCTCCGGTGATAAAGGTAAAGGCCTTGACCTTGCTGTTAAAGCCCTGCACCGCGTGAACCAACCCGAGCAGGCTGGAGGAATCGAGCCCGCCGCTCAGATTGATGCCGACCGGAACGTCGGAACGAAAGCGCAGTTTGACGCTTTCTTTCATCAGTTCGAAATATTCATCCTCGACCACTGCTTCCGGTCTCTGATCGAATTCGTCCCCGATCCTTTCGGCGATGTCGTACCACCGGGAGATCTCCGTCCTGTGATTCTTCCAGACCATCTGATGACCGGCCGGAAGCGAACAAATACCTTTCCAGAAAGTTCTCTCCGTGTGATTGTAAATGCCGTGAGTCAAATACGTCGCCCAGATTTTTTCATCGAACTCTTTCCGAACGCCCGCCGCGTGAAGCGCTTTGATCTCGCTGGCGATCAGCAATGTTCCGTCGTTTTTTTGGTGATAATACAAAGGCTTGACGCCGAACCGGTCGCGGGCGATAAAGGCTGTTTTCTTGGCCTTGTCCCAGATCACGAACGAAAACATTCCGATCAGACGATCAAGACAATCCGGCCCCCATTTTTGATAGGCGGCCAAAAGGACCTCGGTATCGGTTTGAGTTCTAAATTCGTACTCCGATTCGAGCGCACATTTCAACTCCAGAAAGTTGTAGATCTCGCCGTTAAAAACTATGTAATAATTTCCCGAATTGCTTCTCATCGGCTGTTGCCCGGCCCGGGACAGATCGATGATGCTCAACCGGTTATGTCCCAACCCGGCGATCGCCGTCGGATCCTGATAACTCCCCTCGTTATCGGGCCCGCGATGATGCTGAATCGAAATCATTTTGTCCAGCTGTTCCGAATTCCAACTTTTTCCAAAGGCTCCTGCTATTCCGCACATTTTCTTTTCCTCTTCTTTGTGATTTTAAGTAACAAAACTTAAACCCACCCCCTTTTCGATTTGGTTGCTCTTTCCCCCTTGCCTTCGTTTTCCCCTTTAGAAAAAATCGCCGCTCATCTTCGATTTTTTCTCGCCACGGCGATCAGATGATGAGTCCCCTTGGCTTGATGTTTGGTTTCCTGATTGGCCGACTGGATCCCGTTGACGACATTTCCGAGGATGCTGGAAGCCGTTTTGATCGGATGATTGAGCGACCAGGATTTTAATCCGAGTTTCCGGTAATGCCCGCCGACGATCGCGTAATCGACCGAAACCTCATCAAAATATTTGTTCAGCAAAGCGTTCAATTCCCTTTTCTTGTAATGCCTTTTATGATCGGGGTTCTTGTTTTCCACCCAATCGCCGTTCGGCGTGGTCATAATGAAAACCCCGCCGGGTTTCAGCACCCGGTAAACCTCTTTGACGAACAAATCGTCCTCCTCGACATGCTCTAGGACCTCGACCGAAACGACGTGATCGAACGACGCATCCGGCAAATCGGAACGAGTCATATCGCCGAGGAGCATCTCCTTGATATTGCTCCGCCGCTTTTGGGTTTGATCGATGACCGTCTGATTGATCCCCAAATTCAACTCCCGCTGAATTTCCGAATCCCTCGGCAGATCGATGATCGTTATCTGAGCCGGAATGCCGATCGTATAGGGCGATTTCCTGCCCCCCACATCGAGGATCCTCGGCGGCGACTGATGCTTTTTAACTTCCCGGCTGAGTCTCAGTCTGACGTGCCGGTGAAGAGGCGGCAAAAAAGGCTCCAGACCGAGCCGGGTCATTTCGTATAATTTCAAGGACATAATTTTCCGTTTACTTTTCCGCTAAAATTTTTCGGACCGATTCCCAGTCATCCTCGGTATCGATATTGGCGCTGTAAAGAGGATCCATCTCATAGGCCCGGACCTTTGAGCCGTACAAACTGTTTTCCTCGACGACGACACAGGTTCGGGTGACGTAAACCGATCCGTCGCGATGCCAGGCCGAGGGCAGATCCTGTCGTCGCGAAACCGGCTCAGTTTCGCCCGTCACCAGCCTGACCGTCCCCTCGTCGCCGTTTTGCCAGTAAACCCAATGCGGATTGTACTCGTGCGGAACGGGCAGAACGCTGATGACGGAATCGGCTCCCGAAGAAACGAGCAGTTCTATGCAATTGTCAATATCTTCGGAGCGGCGCAATGGGTTTGTCGGTTGCAAAAGACAGACCGCGTCAAAATTTTCGCCCGCTTTCTCAAGTTCACGGATGGCGTGCTGAATCACGGGCAACGTCGGGGTCGTATCGGCGGCCAGTTCCGGAGGGCGCACAAACGGCACTTCGATGCCGCATTTTCTTCCGACTTCGGCGATCTCTTCGTCTTCGGTGCTGAGAACCAGACGGCTCAATTTGTTCGCCTTTCGGCCCGCTTCCGCCGTATATGCCAGCAGGGGTTTTCCCTCCAAAAGCCGGATATTTTTTCTCGGCACGCCTTTGGAACCGCCGCGGGCCGTTATCAATCCCAAAACTCTCATCAATAATCCAGCCTTTTCTGCGTTTCCAGCGGAGCCGTCACCAACAATTGCGAGATCCGATCTCCGGCCCTCCCGTCGCCGTAAAGTTTGTCGGATTCATATCGACCGTGATCGATCTGAAAACTGGCCGCTTCCCTGATCTGTGTTTCGTCGTAATCGACATCAATGACGTTGCGCCCCCGTTCGCGGCCCGACTGCCGGGTGCCGATATTGACGACCGGAACGCCCAAAAACGAGCATTCGCGAATCCCGACGCTGGAATTCCCGATCAGGCATTTGCTGTTGTACAAAAGCCGCAGAAAATCGGTCGGCGACATATTTTTGAAAAAATGCATGTTTTTCGGTTTGACCTGTTCGCGGAAAGACCTGATCCCGTTGGAGGTGCCGTCGGCTCCGGCATCGACGTTCGACCAGAACCAGAGCGTCGGCAGACCGATCTCGTAAACGGCGTTGAGGGTTTTGAATATCTGTTCGCGCGACACTTTGTATTCGGTCGTCACCGGATGCTGCATCACCACCAGATAGCCGTTCCTGAGCTCGTGCAGATCGCCGACGCCGCCGTATTTTTCGAACGGGTTGAAATTGAGCGAAGGATCGGGCAGAACCTCGGCCGCCAGATCTATCGAAGGACAGCCCGTAACAAATATCTTGTTGGAGCATTCGCCCATCTTCCTCACTCTTTCTCCGGCGTATTTGGTCGAAACCAGATGCAGATCGGAGAGTTTCGTAACCGCGTGCCGGACCTTTTCGTCGATCGAACCGGTAACTTCCCCGCCCTGAATATGGGCGACCGGAATGTTCATATAGGCGGCGGCGATGGCCGTCGCCAGCGTTTCGTACCGGTCGGCGATGGTAACGACGACATCCGGTTTGAGGTTGTCGAAAACGGTCGCCAGTTCGAGCAGACCGATCCCGGTCGTTTTGGCCATTGAGGTCGGGTTTTCGCCCTCGAGCACCATATAAACCCGGGCGTCGATCTTAAATCCGTCCCGTTCGATAAAATCAATCGCCGTACCGTAACGGTCGAGCAGAGCGGAAGCGGCAATGACCACCTGAAGCTCCAGATCGGGATTATCCCGAATCGCTTTGAGGGCGGTTTTTATTCGGCTATAACTGGGTCTGGCGGTTATAACAACACAAACTTTTCTACGCATAAATAAACCTCTCGTATCGCCTCGGTCGATTCACCGGGAATCGACCGGCGGCAAATACGGAATTCAAAAATTGAGGGATTTTTCTATTTACTGAAAATCGATGTCTTCCATTAAAATCAGTTCGTCGGTCTCCAAACTTCGGCGAAGTTTACCTCCGATCAATCTGGGCAACTCGGCCGCGGGAATCCCGTTTCCCGGTTTCTTGAGCCGCAGATGTTCGGCCGTCAGAATCGTTCCGGCCGGAATGTGCGAACCGGCATAAATGCTTTTGGTGAATATCTGCCGGAGCGGTTCGAGTTCTTCGGCCATCGCCTTTTTGTCGACCGGATTGGCCAGCATTTGTTCGATCGATCGAACCCCTTCGACCAATTGCCGCAACTCTCCGGTGGTAACCGATGCCGGAACGTCCGGACCGAACATCTCGCGGCTCAAGGTGACGTGGATCTCAAGGACCTCGGCCCCGAGGGCGGCGGCGGCCAGACCGGAGTAAATTTTTCCCGAATGGTCGGATAAACCCGAAGCACATTCGAAACTTTCCCGCAAAATCTCGAGCATATTCAATCCGACCTTTTCCGGCGGACAGGGGTAAGCCGAAGTACATTGCAGAACGGCCAGCGGGTTGCCGGCCCGTTTGATCTTTTCGACCGCATCTTCGAGTTCGCCCCAATCGCTCATTCCGGTCGATAAAATGACCGGATCGCCGGTTTCGAGAATGCGGTTTAAGAGAAGCGGATTGCCGACCTCGCCGGAAGCGATCTTCCAGACGTTCATTCCGATTCCGCGCAGCAGGTCAACGGCTTCGATGGAAAACGGAGAACTCAAAAAAAGCAGACCGCGTTCTTCGGCATGCTCCCTCAAACCGAGCCATTGCTCGCGGGTAAATTCCATCCGCTGCCAGTATTCGTAACGAGTCCGATCCTGCCGGCTGAATTTAACCCGCCACGGCTCGCCCGGCGTGCTTTCCTCGGCGGCGATGTGGGTCTGAAACTTGACCGCATCGGCTCCGGCGTTGGCGATCGCGTCGATAAAAGCGTGGGCCTGCCCCAGACTCCCGTCATGCGTCTGGGCGACCTCGCCGATGATCAGACAGCGGCCTTCGTCTTCGGCTCCCTTAAGATTTTCCAGACAAATCCGGCGAAAATTTCCGTTCATATCAAACTCTGTCGGCAAAGGTCTTCTCCATCCGGCGGAAGTAATAAGCTCCGCTGATCAGAAAAATCAGCGAGGCAATAAAAGAAACCGCCGCCATAAAACCGGGTTTCGTATCCGTTCCGAGCAATGCCCAGCGAAAGCCTTCGACCACGCCGACCATCGGATTCAAACCGTAAATCGTCCGCCACGGTTCGCTCAGCAACGAACTTGAATACGCGATCGGGGTCGCAAACAACCAGATCTGCGACAGAAACGGAATGATGTATTTGATGTCGCGATATTCGACGTTCAGGGCCGACAGCCACAAACTGACCGCCAGCGAGGCCGAAACCGTCATAAAAAGAAAAACCGGAAGCCAAAGAATGTTGATCGACGGCAGGACCCCGAAATACAGCATCAACAGCAACAGCACCCCGAAAGCCAGAAAGAAATCCACCACTCCGGCCAAAACCGAAGCGACCGGAATTATCAGGCGCGGAAAATAAACCTTTTTGATCAGGTTGGAACTGCCGACCAGACTGCCGGTCGCCTGAGTCAATCCGTTCGAAAAAAGAGTCCAGGGAACCAGCGCCGCGAAACTGAAGATCGGATAGGGAACGCCGTCGGACGGGATCTTGCCGAGTTTTCCGAAAAATATGCTGAAGACGACCATCGTCAACACCGGTTGAATGATCGCCCAAGCCGCGCCGAGCGCGGTTTGTTTATACCGGATCTTGACATCCCGCCAGACCAGGAAAAAGAAAAGTTCCCGGTATTCCCAGAGCTCCTTTAATTTGATCGGAACCAGACCTTTGGAAGGCTCAATTCTCAAATGAGGCAGATCGGTATTGATCGGAACCGATAATGCTTCTTCTTTAACAGACATCGTGATAGATTTTTTTATGTTTTCAGTTTATCTCAGCCTCAGGATCTGATCGCCGCCGTTCGGCTGAGCCAGATCGTTGACCTGATAATGAGTGTATTTGTAATAATTGGTTTGTCCGACCGGCACTCCGTTGAGAACCACACCGATGATCTTTGCTCCAACCTTTTGGAGGACGTTCTTGGCCTTGAGCACGAACTCTTTGCCGCTGAGGCCGTCTCGAACAATGATGATCACCGAATCGACCAGTGTCGACATTATCGCGCTGTCGGCGAAATAGAGCACCGGCGGGGAATCGATCAGAATATGAGAATAGATCCCGGACAATTTCTCCAGCAATTTGGCCATTTCTCTGGAAGATAGCAGGTTGCCCGGATTGATCGAGTGTTCGCCGGAGGTCAAAATATCCAGATTGCAGGTCGGATCTTTTTGGATCGTCTGGGCAATCGCCTCATGGTCGATCTCATTGAGAGCCAAAAGCGTTGACAGGCCGACTTTATTGCTTAAATTCTTGATCTTATGGATTCTCGGACAGCGCAGGTCGGCGTCGATGATCAGGATCTTTCCTTTTGTCTTGGCCAGGCTCGCCGCCAGATTAAGCGCGGTCAGGGTTTTCCCCTCGCCTTCCTCAGCCGAGGTGATCAAAACGGTCTGGGGCGGAGTTCCGCCGTTGGAAAGCAACAGATAAGCTCCCAACTGCATATAGGATTCCAAAAACTCCGGGCGTTCAAAGACCTCAAGGTCATAAACTCTCCGCTTGTTTTTCTTCTTCCGAAGCATAGGAAGATTATTCCTGAACATTTTTTGCCCGAAACTAAGCGGGACGGCCGGAATGGAAGCCAGAAGCGGAAGGCCGAAAGAGCCTTCAATATCCTCAGCGTGGCTGATCGTGTCGTTAAACCAATCCATCAAAAAGGCCAGTCCGATCCCGAGTCCCAACGAGGCGAAAAATGCCAGCATGATGCTTCTGGTTCTTTCCGGCCCCGACGGAGAATTCGGAACCAGCGCGCGGTCGAGCACCATAACGTTGTTCGGCGTTCCGGTCAGGATCACCTCGTTTTCCTTGGTGCGTTGAAGAAGGCCGTTGAGCAAACTCTTGTTGGTGTCGATCTCCTGCTGGATGATCTTATAGTTGATCGAAGCCTCGCTTTGCCGAATCACCTCGGCCCGCTGTTTTTCGAAGTTCTCTTTTAACAATTTCTCGCGTTCGGTGGCCTCGAAGAGCTTTTCCTTGAGAGACGCCAATTGCGTATTTGAAGCCCTTTGACGAAGCGATTTTAATTGATTTTCAATCTGCGTGATCTGCTCTTTGGTCTGTTTGACCTCCGGCCACTCATCGGTATACTCCAATCTCAACTGGGCCAATTTTTGTCGCAGATCATTTAGTTTCGACTCCAGACTGACCACCTGAGCATCTTTCCCCTCTGCGGTCGTGGTCCACATCTGATTCTGAAGGGCCGCCTGATAAGCGGTCTGGGCGGCGATCCGGTCATTTTCCGCCTGCCCCAACTGGGCGTTCAGATTCCCCAGCCTTTGGACAACGGTATTTTGCTCCGGATCAAGCGGAATCACCTGATTGTATTTGGCGTAATTGATCAGGCGTTCTTCGCCCTGACGGATCTCGGCTTGCAGTTCAGCCACCCGTTTTTGCAGAAAGTCTCCGGCCGACGCGTTGCCCTGAATCTTTTGTTCGAGATTCTGAAGCACATAAGCGTCGCTGACGGCGTTGGCGATTTTGGCGGCCACCTCCGGATCCTGATGGGTAAATTGAACGTCGATCAAACGCGTCTCCCGAACATTGGTTCTCGAATCCTGAACCGGCTGGATGTTAAGGTTGCCCCTGAGGCGGTTGACATACGGAGCGAGTTTTTTGACCTGTTCGTCAGAATCGGTGTAATCATTTTTGGTCAGGCTCAGAGTATTGTTCTTTTCCTCGGTTTTCTTGTCATCCTTTTCCGGGGCGGGCGGGCGGTAAAATCCAAACAGCTGTTTGACATTTTGCCAGGCGGTCATTTTTCTCGTTCTTTGCGGATGAAGAAATTCCTCGTTGTTCTCCAGATCAAGCGTTTTGACCACGCGCCGCATCAACCCCGAGCCTTCAAGAATTTGAAGCTGAGTCGCAAAATATGCGGGATCGGCGCCCGTATTGCTGACGATTATGGGTGCGGGACCGCCGGAATTTGAACCGACCGCCGGATTTATCTCGGCGTTGACCTGAATCCGGGCCTCCGCCTCATAGTAATTCGGCTTTTGGGCCACATAAACGATCGTTAAGGCTGTGATTATTAAGTTGAGGCTTAAAATCAAAAACCAGTGCCTGCGCAAAGTGGAAAGAAACCCTTTTATCAGGTCTTTTTCGCTACTTTGCCCCGCCACGTTGGAATATCCGTCGGCGTAACCGCCCTCAAATTCAATCGGGTAAGGATATTCAGCTTCGGCTAAATCGGCTTCCTGTCTGTACGGATTTAACTTATTCATTTTGGTAGAGAAGAACCTTCTATGTTATGTCCTGAATGTAAAGATTTACACTTTTAATAAATGGGAATGGGGACGAGACCTCTTGTTGCGGTTCGAACCAAGGGATTGAAAATCTTTTCCCAAAGGCCGGGGGGTTTCGGACCGGGGATTTCTACAATGTCATTGGCCCGTAAGACAACATCGTCCTGCTTGCCCTTGTTTATTTCTTCCAAATTGTAGAACGATTCCGTCTTGGCTAAGGTCTTCTCATCCTGACGCGTAATTTTAATATTTTTGATTTTTGCGCCTTGGCTGACCCCTCCCGCCATGGCGATGGCCTTGGTCAGAGTAACGGGCTCGTTGAGCGGTATCTCTCTTGGAACTCTGACATTACCGTTAATATAGGCGACATCGGGCGCTTCGGCCTCGGCAATGGTGATGATGTCGCCGGACCGGACGTAAAGATTGGCCTCATCGTTGCCCTTTAATATCTTCTCGAGCGAAACCGAAATAATTTCCTGCCCTTCCCCTTCCTTAGGCGCGACCATCTCTTTATCATCGCATTGGCTTAAATCCAGTCGGCGAATGATTTGGATGTCGTTTCCGGCCGTCTTTGTGGGGCCGTTAACATAACTCAGCAACTCCAGCAACCGCGTGGGTCGCCTGACGTCGAACCGACTGGGCGTGTTTACCGCGCCGATAAAAGCGACCGGGTTGGAGTTGAACTGTTCGACCGCAACGTAAACCTGCGGATTGAGCAAGTATTTTTTGAATTTTTCGGCCACTTCCGAAGCCAATTCCGTTTCCGTCAAACAGGCCGCCTGAACATCTATGTCCAGCATCTTCAAAGTGATGGTTCCGTCGTTCTTGACCCGGGCTCCCGTCAGGGAAAGCTCATCATGTTTAAAGATCTCCACCTTCAGGGTGTCTCCGGGGCCGATCCGGTAATTCGAACTTGTTTTTGATTGGACTGTTTCGGAAGGATCCTGCGCGAAAACGGCACAAAAAGTTCCGAAAAGAAAGAGCGTCAAAAGAACGCGAACGGCATAAATTGGGCGGTAACGGGTAATTTTGTTTAAGCCTCTATTGTACTTCATAGATTTGTCCCGCATTATACGGCTCTGTATTTTCTCGAATAAAGAGCCTCTCTTAAATGATTCGGATAAGCCAGATTAAGCAGGGTATTGCTGATCACGACGGCGTATTCTTCGTTTTGTCTGACCAGATTCCCCCGAAGCGGTTGATCGCCGGTTTTGATGATGACCTTATCGCGAACCCATTGCCAAAATTGATCCTGAGTGGTCCAAAACTCTTTCCCGTTGCGGCAAACAACAAGGGCGTTTTTTTTCTTTCTTTTTAATCTTTTTCTTTCTTTTCGTTTTTCGTTTTTCAATCTTATCTTTTCCATTTTCTTCAATTGCTTTTTTGTCAAATTGTTGGTTGTTGTTTCACTCATAAATTTAAACGTAGATGGGCTGAGGTGAATCAAACATTTTGACCACTAAGTACCCTAAATGGGAAGTCTCCTGTCAGGAGACACTACAAATTAAAACTCTAACGATACATACTGCTATCGTTAGGGTATGCTGTTAGTTCTATCAGTCTGTAAAATCAAAACTTAACTATCAGTTTATTCATTAAATAAGGCTGACGACTAAAGTTTGATGTTATATTCAAAGACTCTATTAACTATCGGACATTTGTGCATCGGAGTAACCTACAATTTTATGTGGACGGTTCAGACTATTTTTGAAAACGGTCCCGAATTCCATTTATTGCACTATTTATCAGCCTTTTATCTAATGCACTGCCGAAAGGCCCAATCCTTTATCCGACCTCTAACCCTATGCCGGTTTATCGTCCTTGGGCGGAACGTCCACCAGTCTTTCGTTAAACGCCAGAATGGCCAGATTAAGACGGCTCTTGACGTTAAGCTTCTCAAAGATCGACGTCAGATGATGCCTGACGGTCGTTTCCGTGATAAAAAGAGATTCGGCAATTTCCTTGTTTTTCATTCCCTTGCAAATACTGGTTAGAACCTCTTTTTCCCGATCGGTCAGGGAAGCGAACTTGTCCGAGTGAATCTCCTCGGGAGCCTCGTTCTTTTCCTTGATCAGTCTTTCGATCGTGTTTTTCATCACTTCCCTTTTGAACCACAGATCATCGGAATTAACCCTTTCGATGGCCTTGAAAAGAACGTTCGGGTCCTGCTCTTTGGTGACCACGCCGCTGGCGCCGAGAAGTAAAAATTTCTGATGTGTTTTCGCGCTTTTGGAATTCGTCAGCACCAGAGTCGGAATTCCGTCGCAGACGGTTGAAAGAAATTTTTCAAACTCGCCGTTTTCGATCTCGTTCGAATCGATTATCAAAATGTAGGGTCTGTTTTTGCTGATGGCGCCCTCCACCTCCGACAAGGTGGAAACCTCGCCTATAACTTTGAAATCTTTTCGACTTTCGATCAGCATTTTGAGACCGTTTCGAAAGATCAAATAATCTCCCACGATCATTATTTTTATCTTGTCATTTGATTCCATGGTAATCCCCGAATTTCTCTTTTCTCAAAAATTTAAAATAAGTTGCATTGTCAGATTTTCTAAAATAAGGAGGCGATTTGCGGTTCCGGAGTTGAGCATTAAACCGGCTGGACAATTGTCTTGTAGGTTGAGCACCAGCCGGTGGAGATGAAAACTTCGAAAAACACCCTGTTTCGCTCTCACCCGCCGGATCAGGCTTGAAAGGCTTCGATCTCCAGGCATATTCGGCCGAGGCTCCTCTCCCCGACGACGTCCTGACCCAAAAATCCGATCCGAACTCTTCAAAAAATCGGTATCTGTCGCTCACCAAACCGGACAATTATGCCGAAAAACTCCATCGCAAATGCTAAAACTCCGGAAATACCTATTTTAGAAAATCTCAGATAGAATTTGCTTCTTCACCTCTACCAACAATATTGTGTTGATAAGCGTAAATAACCAGATTAAGCCGGTCTTCGACGTTCACCTTCCCGTAAATTGAACTCAGATGATGCCGAACCGTTGCTTCACTGATAAATAAGTTTTTAGAAATTTCTTTGTTGGTCAAACCGCGGGCAATTACTTTAATTACTTCCAGTTCGCGATTTGTCAGCGGGTCATTTTTATAGGGACCCCGGTGTTTGGAATTGCCGTTCGAACCGTTGGAGTCGCCGTTTTCTTTGGTGCCGTTCCCGAGAAGTTGGGCGATTAATTGCTGATTTAGGCAGACTTCGCCTTCGGAAACCTGCCGGATCGCCCGGATCAAAACCTCTTCTTTCTGGTGAGCGCCAACGATCCCGGTCGCGCCGAGTTTTAGCACCTTTGTTTGATCCAGATCACCGTTTTGTGTAGAAAGTATTACTACTTTCGTGTCGGGCGAAATTTTGAAAAGTTGGGGCATTACCTCGATATTGTCAATTTCATCATCCATCAGACAAAATAAAACGACATCAGGTTTATTTTCAGAAATCTTCCTCAACAATTCGTCAGATGTCGATGCCAGATCCTGGACATTTATCTCGCTTTTGTTTTCGAGCAGGAGTCTCAGATGGCAGCTGACTAATTTGTATCTTGTAAACAGAATTACATTTATCGTTTTTCGTGAACTAAAAGTTTTCATAGATATACCCATATTATTTTCCTCAAGTTGATATAGATAATCTTCAAATCTCCAATAAAACTGATCTTCGATTTAAAGGGGGCTCAACTAATCTCAGTTTTTCAAATTTAAAATACAGAAGGCTTTGGTCGCTTCTGAAGTTGCATTACAAAAGACGGTTGATCTCTTTTGTTTTGCAGTTTTTTTCAAAATATCAATAGATTCAACCCATCGATTCTTCATATCAATAGTGCCAATCTATCGATTCTTCCATTTTGGGCTAAATGTAAGAGCTTTCATTTATAAAAGAAAGCGAATAAAAAGGGCGTAAAAAACACATAAAAAAATCGTAAAGATTCTTAACAGTTCTTTATTTTTAAATAAAGTTTTTCCTGAATTTTACTAACTTTGGAAAATTCAACTCGGGCAACTTTGTGGGATGAAATTCGTGGCCGGGTGCGAAATTATTCACAATTAAGTAAATAAATGAGTCATTATTTTTTCAAATTATTCAATAAAACCAACCCCGTCTCGGTCGTTTATTAGGAGCAATTAGTACGATAAGCAATTAATCTATTTATGCCCGCTAAGGTAAATGAATGTATAGAACAATAAACTTTTGTATGTCAGTATAAATTACTAGTAGACAGGAAAATTTGCAACCAATAAAAGTCACATAGAAATAACCTATATAACCAGTTTTTCCATAGCCTATGTGCGGTCATTTGTCGCATCTCTATGGTCGCTTTATCCCATCCTCATTCTTCGCAGTCATTTTTCGCCAATAAACATAGGGGGATCATTAATATTGGGATGTCTAAAAATTTACTTTCAAGAGAGCCTTGATAAGGTTTTTTTCTCCCAAAACTCTTTTCTCGCCACCGATAACCTTTATACACAATTGGACAATGGAATCCTTTCTTCACGGTAATAAATGGCCTAAAAAGCAGGCCTTAAAGGCTTTTCTCTTTGCCATCAACCGGCCATCTGTTTTATTTCTTTTAACAGTGTTAAATTTTGTTATTGACTTTTTAACTTCTCATAGGTTTTAATTGAAGTGAAGGTTCTCTTCGCTAACACCTAAAAATTCAACGACCCCTTATTTCCTTTAAGGGTTTCAGTCGCAAGTTAAAAAATTTATTACCTGCCTCGAACTTTTATTGTCGTAAAAGTTCGCGCCAGATTGTTAATAAAGTTAAGCCGGATCTGAAGAAGTCCGCTTAAAAGGCTTGATAGATGAAGGTTAACTCAAAAGCCTTCAGTCTTTTGCACCGGGTGTTTTGATACGAATGTTTAATTCGAAAATCAGATTATTGATGTCTGGTTTTATTAGAATTAATCATAGCTTTGACAGATTGAATAATCATAAGTTTTAATTGGTTCCAGCCTACAAAACTTACTTTTATTCAAAAACGATGTGTTAAATTTTTGCGGTCCGGATTTTCGGACCGGCACCTCTATTTATGGTTACAAGGATCTAAATATGAATAAATTGTATGTTCGTGTACTCTCTCCCCTTAAAACATTCTTCCTCCTTCTGTTAATGTTCAACTGCGCCGCCGGCTTTTTGAAAGCGCAGAAAATTACCTTAATACCAGAACCTGTTCAAAGCAGAGATTTAAGAAAATCAAATATTTCAAAGACAGAAAACTTTCCGTTTAACGCTATAATATCGCAAAATCACACATTTCCGATGATCGCCGGGAATGACTTTTTATTGAATTACCGGACGGAGGCTCCCGAATCGTTTTATTTGGATTACGATATCATCTCCGGCAAAACCTCTTTTTTGTTCGCAACCGAATCTTCCAAAACGACCGCCAATTTCTGGGAGAAAACCCTTTTTCTCCCCACCAGAACAAACGGGCTGGCAATAAATTTGTCCTCATTTGCCAAAGAAAAATCTTCGAACCGATCAATCCTCGTCGAGGATCAAAACCTGCCGACCGTTCGGTTTAATAACCTCCGCCACTACGACAGGCTCTCGGGTCAGGTCACCATCAACGTTCAGGCTTCTGATGACGTTGCCGTCAGTCAGGTCGATCTTTATATAGATCAAGTCCTTTTCAACACCAAAAGCATTTCTCCGAGTTCGCCCAATGTCTCCGCCAATTTTGACTGGAATACGGCCCTGTCGACAAACGGCAAACACAACCTGCAAGTCAAAGCGACCGATACCAGCGGCAATGTTCGAATGGCTCATTTGAACATCATTACCAGAAATACTTTCACTCCGCCGCCCACCAATCAGGCGCCGACGGTCAATGCCGGATCGGATCAAACCATCACTCTGCCCGGCGTCGCCAACTTGAGCGGAACCGCTTCCGATGACGGATTGCCGAATCCGCCGGCCGCTTTGACGACCACCTGGAGCAAGGTCAGCGGTCCCGGAACCGTCAGTTTCGGCAGCCCCAGCGCCTTAAGCACAACGGCCAGTTTCAGCGCGAGCGGAAGCTACGTCCTGCGTTTGACCGGAAACGACGGTGCCCTTTCGGCAACCGATAACGTTTCCATTACCGTCAACGCCGGCGGCGGAGCGGGATTGCTGACGGGAAGTCAAACCGCCTCTCAGGCCACCCATAACCTTTCAACCGAAGGACCCTCTGACTGGGCGCACTGGGGTATGAGCAGCGCCAGCAGTTTCATCCACAAAAATGGTGTGAATCAGCAGATCAGCAACTTTACGCAACTCGGCGGCGGTTCGGTCTCAAACTTTACGGACGGGGCAATTCACTATTCGTGGGATGATGGAATGCCCGTTTCCAGTGTCGCCGACAGCCGCGGAGCAGTCTTTATCAGCGGAGTGGACAGAGGCTTTCAGATGACCATTCCGGCAGATACGACTCAGAGAACTTTGAAACTCTATGTCGGAGTCTGGTCGGCCGGCGGAAAATTGGAAGCATCGCTGAGCGATGGAAGTGCGGCGAACTATGTTGACACATCGTTGGCGAATTCAAGCACCACGAGCAATGGAGTTTATACACTGAACTTCCGGGCGGCGACGAACGGCCAAACATTAACGGTCAAATGGACCGTTAATTCGATGAACCATTCCTTCGGAAACGTCACCCTTCAAGCCGCAGCATTGACGGGCGGCGGATCTCAACCCACCAATCAGGCGCCGACGGTCAATGCCGGATCGGATCAAACCATCACTCTGCCCGGCGTCGCCAACTTGAGCGGAACGGCTTCCGATGACGGATTGCCGAATCCGCCGGCCGCTTTGACGACCACCTGGAGCAAGGTCAGCGGTCCCGGAACCGTCAGTTTCGGCAACCCCAGCGCTTTGAGCACAACGGCCAGTTTCAGCGCGAGCGGAAGCTACGTCCTGCGTTTGACCGGAAACGACGGTGCCCTTTCGGCAACCGATAACGTTTCCATTACCGTCAACGCTGCACCAACGCCAACCCCCACTCCGACTCCAACACCGACGCCGACTCCGACGCCAACTCCGACGCCGACGCCAACACCAACACCCACACCGACTCCGACTCCGACGCCGACGCCGACTCCAACGCCATCGGGAAACAGAGTTACGGTAATACCCGGAACCAGCTATCAAACTATGAAAGGCTGGCAGGCGAGCGGTGAAACCGGAGTTAACGAAAAAATCGTAACCGGTGAGCTTTACCGCAACGAGGTTCTGGACAAATCAGTCGAGTTGGGAATCAATCGCATTAGAATCGTGTTGATGAGCGGGTTGGTGGAAAACACTGTCGATTATTATCAACGATTTCTCGATAATAATGAGGATCGGGTGGGAAGTTATCCGCCGGAATATGTCGATGTAAATAACAATCGGCGCGTTCCGGTCAATGATAACAACGATCCGAACGTAATCAATCCCAACGGCTTCAAATGGGGCTTTATCGACCATCAAATTGATAAGGTGATCCTGCCCCTGAAGTCAAAACTCGCGGCCCGCGGTGAGTCTTTATGGTGGGAGGTCACATTCGTTCACTTCTCGACCTCAAATCAACTGCACGTTGACAGTCCGGCCGAATACGGAGAACTGATCTTAGCGACCTGGAATCACATCAACAGCAAATACGGCTTTGTGCCGAATGGCCTTGAAATATTTCTTGAACCGGACAATGGTGTCGCTCAGGTAACGCCCACCGAAATGGGAGCAATGATTGTAGCCGCCAGAAACAGGTTGGTTGGAGCAGGTTATGCCAAACCTTATATTACCGCTCCATCAACCACATCCGGACCTAACGCGAGACCGTTTTATCTCAGCCTGAAGACGGCCAATTCCACTGCCGCTTCCTTTATAGACGAAATCGGCTACCATAGGTACGTTAATATAGATGATAACAATCTTTCCAACCTTCGGGCGGTGGCCGAAGCGGACGGCAAGAACACGGCCATGAACGAATACGGAGGTGCGGATTATCTGAAACTGCACTCCGATTTGAAGTACGGAAAAGTCTCGGCCTGGGAACAATACACGCTTGGATTCCCGACAACCGACAATGGTTATCAGCATTTCTACATTACCGGCTCAAATCCGAACTTTGTTGTAAATATGGGAAGCAGGACCAAATTCCTGCGACAATATATGAAGTTTATCCGGGCCGGGGCGGTCATGAAAGGGGTTTCCAATACGAATGCCAACTTTGACGGTTTGGCATTCCAGAATTCGAATGGAAGCTACGTCGTACCGATCAAATGTACGACGGGCGGAACCATTTCGGTCGCGGGACTCCCCGCCGGAACATACGGCATAAAATACACGACGGCGAGCAGTTACGACGTCGACCTGTCAAACCAGACCATCGGAAGCAACGGGCTTGTAACTTTCAATATGCCGGCTGCCGGAGTCGTTACGGTTTACAACGTCAACTATCTGTCGCTGGCCGGCGGCCTGAGCCAGAGTTTCGGCCGGATGGTTGATTCTTCAACTGAAGGTTTTAAATAGAATCGTAAAATTAGAAAAAGGCCGGAAGGTAACCGTTAACGGTTACCTTCCGGCCTTTTTTGCTCGGTTTGTAAGTTGTCCCGGATGTCCTTCTAGTGAAAAACCGTCAAATAGAACGAACACAGAACCGACATAAAAGCCGCCGCGTAAAACCCGGCCATCGCATCGTCGGCCATTGCGCCCAATCCCTCGGGCAAAGATTCAAACCGGGCGGTCGGATAGGGCTTCAGAATATCAAAGGCGCGAAAGGCGAGAAAGCCGATCAAAACCGTCCACCAACCGAGGCGGGCGGGAATGAAAAGAAATGTCACCAACTGGCCGACCACCTCGTCGATGACCACGATCCCGGGATCTTTTTTTCCGGTCAGTTTTTCGACCCGGGTGGCGGCCCAGATCCCGATCAGAAAAAGGCCGATCAGAAAAGCAAGCGTTATTGAAGACCGGGCCGATTCGAGCAAAACAGGGGAGATCTGTCTGCCGTCGGCCCAGATCGTGAAAGACTCGCTCAACCTCTGAGCCAACAAATATATGCCGACTCCGACCATCGACCCCCAGGTCGCCGGAACGATCGGCATATATCCGACCCCGCCGCAACTGCCTATCGCCAACGCCAGATAATCCGCTGTCGTGCGGTCTTCGGCGGGTACGGCCAACTCTCTTCCGGCGGACCGGGAATCCGGTTTGATCTTGGCGAAAATCTTTTGAAATGAATCTGAAACCATAAAACGACCGAAGGCGTCGGGAAAAAAACGAAACATCTATTTTCTTTTGAAGACAAAGATCCCGTAACCCGGCTGGTCATTTTTTTGATATACCAGTTCAAAATCCGGGTCGCTTTGCAATGCCTTATCCAATCCCCTCAAAAAGGGGCGTCTTTTCAGGGCTCTCTCGCTGAACACCACATAATCCGCTTTATCGTTTTTCAAAGATGCCAACAAATCCTCAAGATTATCCTTGCCCGGAAATAATTGTTTTCCTTCGGAGTAAAAAGCCGGCCTCATGGTCGTGGAAAAAATCAAAGGCCGCCTCTGACTGTTTTCTTTGATCCACAAACCGGCCGCCCGCTCTTCGTATCCTCTTGACTTCCATTTTTTCTCCGCCGAATGGGTGAAGGAATTGATCGGCAGCATATAAACGTAAATGAATATCAGGGACAAAGCCACAAAGGGTTGTACTCCGAGCAAGAATGAGGCTTTGTTCGGAATCCATCCCTTGGTTGATTCTTCCAACCAGTCTCTGAAGTAAAGGATTCCGCAAGCCATCCAGCCGAAAAAGATCGGCAATAAAATATAAAAGTAGCGGGCCTGCGACGCGGACAAAGCGTAGCCCAAAACCGTGAACATGCAAAAAACTATCAGATACCCCTCTCGCTTGAACCTTTCCTTATTCCAGGTGTCGGCAAAAAGCCCGAGAACCACAAACACCATCAGAAGAAACGGCAAAAGATAGGCAAAGATCTTTTGGATGACTATCAAACTGTAAAAAAACGTCAGAAAGAGGACGGTCACTTTCGATTTGTTTTCAATCGGTTTGCTTTCAACTACGATCTCCTCTTCTTCCGCCTCTTCGTTAAACTCCCCGCCAGCAAAATTAATCCCCATTTTGCCGCTGATCGTCCAATGTCCGGTCTCCGCCCGCAAATAAACGATGTAAGGGGTCGCCAGAATGATGAAGCCGAGAAGCAGAGCGCCGATCCGGGCAAGCGAGGATCGCGAAACAACTTTTTTCTTCCGAAAGTCGCTGATAAAAGCGAACAGAGCGAAGAAGGCCAGATACCCGAACGCTTCCGGCCGGGTCAGATATCCGAGCCCGATCAACATTCCCGTCAGGAAAAAGATCTTCGCCGAGTTTTTCTTCAATCCCCACCAACCGAAATAGACTGCTCCGACGATCCAGAGCAGATACACATTTTCGGTTCCGATCATCAGAACCGCATTGATCAAATGGGGATAGAAAAAAGCGATCCCGGCGGCGATCCAGGCCACCGAGGGTCCGTAAGATTGTTTTGCCAGATAATAGGTGAGCGGAACGGCCAGACTTCCGGCGACGACCGCGATTATGGCCGACGGGAGGATCAGAGAATCGATAAAATGGGTGAGCGCCCCAATCATCATTGGGAAAAGCGGAGGCCAATAGGTGTCGAGAACCCCGTAAAAATTGCCGTGAGCGAATTTCTGACCGAGTTGAATATATTGAATCTGGTCTGCCCCGGGAATCAGGTCGTTTCTAAAAAGAATGCAGTGAGCGGCCCTGAAAACCAAAGCCGCCAAAGTCAGCAATAATACTTTTTTCCACTCTTTCATAAACCTGAAAAACTATGAGAGATCGGCAAAACCGGAGCCGGGTTTATCCGAACAAATAAAACTTCGGGAAACGTGTCAGATCTGACCGACTTCCCGTCTTTTTCCAAAACCCAGAATGAGAGGCAGAGCGTAGCGAAACCAACAGAAGACGAAAGTCGCCCCGCTGTAGAAAAAATAGAAGAACTGCCACGGATAGGCGAACAGGGCGAACAGAAAACCTTTTTTCCGGTAAAAGAAGGCGAATATCTTTCGGTTCAGATACAGGATCGCCAGCAAAAATGCCAGCAGTAAAAACAATAAAAGCGGCTGCCAGAAAACGAGCGGCAGGACCAACAGGGAAAGCGCAACGAACCCGGCGCTCAGCCGGTCGTTGGTCTTCAGATTCATATCGTTGATCAGTCCCTGACTGGTCAGAATGAGTTTCGACCAGGGCATCGCCCGGCAAAAAACCTCGGTTTTGATCAGCGAAACCGGTTCCCATCTCTTAAGATGTTTGGCCTGAATCTCCCGATTCAACAAAATTCTATGTCCGGTTGAACGGAGACGAACCCCGAGATCGATGTCCTCGATCGAGGGAACGGCGAACCGCTCGCAATCAAATCCCCCGATCTTCTCAAAGGCCTCGCGGCGAACCGCTCCGAGGCCGGCCCAGAAGGTCGAGGCCTCGGGATTCGAGGTCTGATGAACGAAATGATGCTGAAGATTTTTGTATTGCGACAAAAAGTTCGGCTCTCCCGGTTCATCGTCGTAGGAGCCGAAAAGGGCCGAAATCTCAGGGTTTTGATCAAAACTCTCGGCGATCAGACTGAGGGTGTTCGTTTTAACCAGAACGTCCGCATCGACGAAAAGCAGGATATCTGCGTCGGTTTTTTCGGCGGCAAAGTTGCGCGCCCCGGCCGGTCCCGAACGCTTTGTCATGGAAAGCACCCTCGCCCCTTTTTGCCGGGCGATCTCGGGGCTTTTATCGGTCGAACGATCATCGACGACGATCACCTCGAACGAATGATAATCCGAAGCGAAAAGCGCGTCGAGGCATCGCTCCAGAAAAGCCTCGCCGTTATAAACCGGAACGATGGCCGAAATTTTCAATTGCTTGTGGCTCACTAAAATCTCTCCTTCCGGTTAACCGGTCGCCTTGATCTTCGATCTGATCTTGGTCGTTTTCGCTCCGACCATCGCCCGGGTGATCTGGACCGGCTGGAAAACGATGCTCGACCACATAAAGATCTCGTTCGTGCAATAGCAGTCCTTGGCCTTGATCTGCGCCCGCAGTTTTTTGGCCTCTTCCGAATCCCAGATCTCAAAGAAACTCTTTTCCCTCAGATTGCCGAGCGGAAAATGTTGTTCGCAGACGCTGACATCGCCGTTGGCGTAAACGACGCCGGTCAAGATGCCGGCCTTACAGGGAATGAACTGGGTTTCCGATTCGATCGTTTTGACCTTGGCCCATTGAAGCATCGGTTCGACGCTGGCCCCGAAGCGATTCTTTTCGCGCGGACTCCAGACTTCGGCCACGTGCCGGTAAAGTTCCTTGTATTTTTCAAGTTGCGGCCCCTGAAGCGACGGATTTTTCCGGTCGCCCCGGATGATGGCCAGATTGTGATGCTCCATCATCGGACAGTTTTCGTAGAGATATTCGGTCAACTGCCAGGCCTCATCCATATTCTCGCTCATGGCGACCGTGTTGGCGTGAATCTTCAGGCGCGGGTCTTCCTTTTGCAGTTCGGCCAGCATCTGATAGGTTTCCATCGCCTTTTCGAACGAACGCGGATTGCCCCGGAAATTGTTGTGATATTCGGGCATTCCGTCGAGCGACAATTCGCAGACGAAAAGTTCCAGCGTCTCGCTCTCCAAGACTTTTCTGAGGGCTTTTTCCGTCCGGTCCGTGAAATAACCGTTGGTCGGAACGTAGATGTTCTTGACGCCGTTGTTTTCGATGAAAAGCTGGCAGATCTCGGCAAAATCCTTGCGGATGAACGGCTCGCCGCCGGAAAGGTTGAGATTTTCGAATTGGCCCAATTCAAGCGAGAGTTTCTCGAATTCTTCGAATTTGAGGTCGTCCCGTTTGTTCAGTTCCTTCCAGTAAAAACAATGTTCGCACGTTAGATTGCAGATCGAATTGATGAAAACGATCATAAACGGCGGCGTCTGCTTTTCCTTATAAGAAGCCGCTTTCATCGATAATCTGGTGTGACGTCCGATTCTGGATATTAAAGACATAAAATTTATCCTCTTTTGTAGGTTAGGTTCTCTAGTTCTGATAAATAAACGATTTAAAACTCCGCATCGCCTGGCGGATCTGCATATAACGGTCAAAGGTCCGGGTCGGCAACTTGCCGAAAACCCTCTGGCTCGACAGATAGTAAGAATCGATCCGCTCCAGCGAGTGAAGGTCGCTTCCCCGCCGCACCTTTCCAAGATTGGTCGAGCAGGCCGCCTTGAAATGTTTTTCGGCGATCCGTTTGACGACCGGGTTGAATCTTCCGAAAGGATAGGCGAATGTATCGGCCTTTTCGCCGAGCGCGTCTTCAATCGCGGTTTTCGCCCCGGCGATCTCGCTTTCGATCTCCGGTTCCGACATTTTGGTCAGATCGGGATGCGTCCGGGTGTGAACCCCGAATTCGATCCCGCCCGCGTTTAATTGCCTGATCTCCGGCCAGTCGAGCAAGCGACTGCGCGGAAGTTCGGGCGGATTTCCGGCCCAGTCGTTGTGGCCGCCGCAGTGATCCGTCACCAGAAAAACCGTCGCCCGGAATCCGTGTTTTTCGAGCACCGGAAAGGCTTCGGAAAAAAAATTCTGAAAACCGTCGTCAAACGTCAGAGCGACGGTTTTCAGAGGCGGAGAACTGTTTTCGGTCAACTCGGCGACCATCTGCCCGAGCGAAACGGCGCGGTATCCCTTGTCGCTCAGAAATTCCATCTGCCGCCGAAAGACCTCGGGCCGGGTCGAGATGACCGAACCGCTTTCGTCGATCGAATGATAGGTGATGATCGGCAGTCTGATTTTTTGCTTTACCAGCATCATTGCTAAAAAAAATTTCGTCCGGAGTTCAAACCGGAACGGCCGAAGAACCGGCGATGGCCGCTTTTTTCCCGTTTTTTTGAAGGCGTTCGGCCCGCAGTTTCTCGATCAATCCGAGATACCTCTCCAAATGAGCCTCCTCGTTCCAGTATTTCATATAGGCGGCGCGACCCTTTCGGCCCAATTCATCTCTCAACTCGGGATCGCCCGCCAGACGATCCATCGCCTCGATCAGTTCCGACTCGGTCCGGTAAACGAAGCCGCCGTCGCTGTCTTCGACGACCTCCGGCAAAGCCCCGAGATCGTTGACGATGACCGGCGTCCGGCAGGAAAAGGATTCGATGACGATGATCCCGAAAGTCTCATAACAGATCGACGGGACGATCACCGCGATGGCCGACCGGTATAACTTGAGCAGGGATTTGTGATCCAACCGGCCGAGAAATTTTATGTTCGGGATGCCCTCGGCCTGCTTTTTCAAAGCGTCGGCGAACTCCCCGCCCCCGGCGATCAGCAGATCGAATTCGGGCTTTTTCTCGAAAACCGGGATGATGTTCTGAACGCCCTTGATCTCTTCGAGCCGCCCGACGAACAGAAAATACGGCCGATCGTTCATCGGTTCGTTTTCGGCATTTTCTTCTTCCGGCGGCGTCGGCAGAAAATAGGGCATATGCGTGATCGGAATGTCCAAACCGTCATCGAGATGCTTGTGGAGAGTAAAACGGCTCGGCGACAAAAAATAGTCGACGTGTTTGATCATCTTCTCCATCAGCCCCGTATAGCGCCACAACTGCGGCGGACGCTTTCCCTTCAGCTGACAGCGAAGACAGCTCTTTTCGGTGCAAACCTCGCGGTTGAATTTCCAGAGGACGTGCATCGGGCAGATCAGCCAATGCTCGTGAGTCGTGTAAAGTTTGATCGCATCGGGCGAACCGTGGCTTAAGGCCGTGATCCCGATCAGCGACATATTGTTGTAATGAATGACGTCGTAATCGTTTTCTTCGAGAGCCTTTTTTAATTTGTTTTTCAGGATCGGACGGCCCGTCTGCTGGGTGAGCAGCGGGGACAGAACTCCTTTTCCGCTTTTGAGCGGAATGACGTTGACGTTCGGGTGATTCGGGAAATCGCCGGTCGGGTGCTTTTTGTTGAGCATCAAAAAAGAGTCTTCGCAATGGAAAACGTCAATCGAATGCCCGCGCCGCGCCAGTTCGTTGGTCAGACGGTAAATATGCATTCCGTCTCCGCCGAAATTATACGGCGGATAAAAGGTCGAAACCATACAGAATTTTAAGGGGGTTTTTGTCATTTACCGCGTCGTTAGTTCTTCAAAAACGGCCAGAGTGTCTTCGGCCGCCTTTTTCCACATAAAATCTTTCGCTCTTTCCAGACTCGCTTCCCTCATCCGCGATCTCAGTTCGTCATCGTCCAGGATCTGCCCGATCACTTCGGCCATGTCCGCTTCGTTTCGCGGGTCGAAAAAACGTCCGGCGCGACCGACAACTTCCGGCAAAGAACTGCAATTGCTGGCGGCGACCGGAGTTCCGCAGGCCATCGCCTCGACCGCCGGCAATCCGAAACCCTCCTCCAGCGAGGGAAAGACCAGAAGCGTCGCGGCGTTGTAAAACCGCGCCAGATCCTCGTCGGAGATAAATCCGGTGAAGATCACCCGATCCTCGGCTCCCAGTTCCGCCACCTGTTTTTTGAGCGCCGGATAGGCCGAATAAAACGGATCGTCCTTGTAATCGCCGACCAGCACCAGTTTGACATCCCGCCGGGCGGGTTCCCGGCGAACAAGCTCAAAAGCGCCGATCAGCGCGCTCAGGTTTTTGTGCGGGCTGATCCCGCCGACGTACAATAAAAACCGCTCGTCCGGCTTGAGACCGAACCGCCCGAGCGTGTCGGTCATCGCTCCGTTGGCCGGCAACACGCGAAAATCCGCCCGCGCCCCCTCGTTGATCACCCGCAAACGCGATTCGGGAAGCCGGAAATACTCGCCGATCTGCCCTTTGGAATAATCCGAAACCGTCAGGATCAGATCCGATTGACGAACCGCCGCGTTCTGCTTCAGTTTCCAGAAGAATTTCGCTCTGGCGTTCGGAAAGATCAGATCCGGGTTGTGATCGGCGATGACATCGTGGATCGTAACGATTATTTTGGTTCGATTGAAAACCGGGAAATATGAGTAAACGGCGGGAAAGAAGAAAACATCCACTTTGTGCCGCAAAACCTGCCGGCTCATCGCCCATATGTCTTTCAATGAGCGTCTTCCGTCAGCCGCAGCCGCTTTGATCGGTGAGGCTTCGGTCTGAGCGACGATTTTTCGGACCCGCTCCGGGATCGCTTCGGTGTCGGCGGTGTCCCCGTCGATAAAAAACAAATACTCGTTGGCCTGATCTATCTCTAACAGGTTTTCGAGAAGTTCTCGCGTAAAGCGGCCGAACCCTCGTTTATTTCCCCAACAAGTGGCGTCAATTCCTATCTTCATAAAGATTTATCCGGGACAAGCGCTATCCGTCCGCTAACGGAAATGCCGGAAAAACGTAAAACCCCATCAAAATCTCTTTCCGATTACCTGCGCGATTTCGGCGTCCTGATAAAGACGATGGCGTTATAGATCCAACCGATCAGCAGGCCGCCCACATAGCCGACGATAAAACCGTAGAGAGCGCCGACCAGACTGCCGACAAAGGTTACGGAATAGCCGATAAAAAACTGATCCAGCAAACCCAGATGCGGCCCGACGACTTCCCCGCCTTTGAGAACCAGCCAGTTGGTGGCGACAAAAATTACCAGAGCTCCTATAAGCCCCAGAACAATGCCGACCACCTGACCGTTCAGGCGGAGGATCGCGTGTTTCAGAATCTCCTCTTCGGAATCGACCGGATCGTTCTTGCTCAGTTCGATCTGTTGTTGATAGAAAGATTCCGATTTATCTTGTGTTGTCATTGTTTTATGCTATTCGTTTCGGGATCAGCGGCTGAGTCGAAGCCAGTTTGGACATTTCGTCCGCTTCCTGTTCGGTAATCTCTTCGTGATACTCATTTTCCACGTTTACTTCCCAAACGTCATAGTTGGCCCCCAGAATATTTTTGACCGCTAACATGGCAGTCAGCATAGAGTGGTCCTGATTATTATATTTGTGCATTCCGTTTCTGCCAACTAAATGCATGTTCGGCAACTCTTTCAAAAACTCCCGGATGGTGTTGACCGCCTCGATGTAAATCGAATCGTACACCGGATAGGCTTTCGGCATCCGGACGACCGCGCCGTCTTCGACGTCTTCGGCGTTGACCAAACCCAGCATATCCAGCTCTTTGGTGCCGAGTTTTATCAGTTCCTCGTCGGGAGTCGTCCAAAGGCCGTCGCCCTCGAAACAGAAATATTCCAGACCGAGACAGGTTTTGTTCGGGTCGGGCACCATCTTCGGACTCCAGTTCTTGAAATTCTGGATCCGTCCGACCTTGACCCCGGCGTCGTGAATGTAGATCCAGTTGTCCTTGAACAGATCGGCTTTGTTGACGATCAGGGAAACGGTCAGAAAATCCCTGTAACCCAGATCATCGGCCGCCTTCAAAACCCGGTCGGGCGCCGGAGGATCGAGTTTTCTGACCAATTCCTGCATCGGCATACTGCTGATGAAATCGGTTCCCTCGACCAGTTCGGCCTTTTCGCCTTCGCCGGTCTGCAATCCCGTGATGCGCCCTTTTTCCCAGAAGATCTTCTCGACGCCGGCGTTCATTTTCAGTTCGCTGCCCTTTCGCTGAACGCTGTCAGCGACCATCTCCCACATCTGTCCGGGACCTTTTTCCGGATAATCAAAAGCGTCGATCAGGGTTTTGATGACATCGCTCTTCTTGGTCGGTTGTTGCGATAACAGCGCGTTCTTGATGGTTGAAACCAGCGACAGGCCCTTGATCCGCTGGGCCGCCCAATCGGCCGAGATCTCGTTGCAGGGAATGCCCCAGACCTTTTCCGTGTAGGTCTTGAAAAAGGTGTTGTAGAGCCTTCGACCGAAGCGGTTGCAGATCCAGTCCTCGAAACTTTTTTCCTCTTTGACCGGAAACATCTGGGCCTTGATGTAACTTCCGACCATCAGAAAACTGTTGATGATCCCCAGTCCCAACAGCGCGTTGGCGGCCTTGAGCGGATAATAAAAGAATTTCTTGTTGTAATAGATCCGCGACAGACGCGAGCGTTTGAGGAATTTTTCCTCGCCCATCACCTCGCGCCACATTTCATCGACGACCTTGACTTTGGTGAAAAACCGGTGGCCGCCGATATCAAACAGATAACCTTTATAGTTGACCGTCCGCGAGATCCCGCCGACGACGTCGTCTTTTTCCAAAACGACGGATCGCACCTTTTCTTTGCAGAGTTGGTAGGCGGCGGTTAAACCGGCCGGGCCGGCGCCGATGATGACGACTTTTTTATCTTTCTTTTTTTGCATTTGAGTAAAAAACCTGAAGTTAAGGATTGTCGATGAAATCGTTGATGGCGGACATTTTGCCCTTGAGTTTGAAAACGTTCAGATAGATCGTTACGATCAGGTTTCGAATGACCGCGCTCAACCAGCCGAGAACGAATCCCGTTACAAAGCCGTAAAACAAGCCGATCAGACTGCCGACCGGGGTTACCTCGTACCCGAGGAAATACTGATTAAGGAGAACCAGATTCGGACCGATCTCATCGCCGCCCTTGAAGACCAGAATGTTGGTGGCCAGAAAGATCAACAGACCGAAAATCGTGCCGACCGAAATTCCCAGAGCGACCCCGTCCAGTTTGGCCAGCGATTGAATGATCAGTTCATCGGCGGCATCGGCCCCTCCTTTTTTTTCTTTTTCAGAAGTTGATGGGTTCATATTTACCTCAAAATAAAAAAAGACCTGAACGGCCTTTTAGCGAAAGTTGACTTTTGTTTAATCAAAATTCAACCTCTTGTCTATAACGTTTTGAAATTATCGGGTAGCAATAAAACTCCTGCTGTTTTGAAGGTTTGTCAATTCGAAAGGAGTTTTAGATTCATCCCGTACATTGTTTGAGGAACGGATAAAAAAGAGCGGGAAATTATTTGCATTTTTCAAGGTGTCGTTTTTGATTAAATGAAATTGTTCAAATTTCTTTTTTATTTCAGTTCGCTAACTTTTTAATTAAATTTTAAATGCACATCTACCACGGTGATCCAAAAAATAATCACAAAGCCCCGTTGGGGGAAGCCGCCTCTCCAGCGACGTTTTTTATTACCAGAGCTTCAAAAGCTATCAATTTGGCTTGGTTAAAAAGATATGACGGCGGGAGGAATATGTCATCGGAGAAAACAGCCGTTTTATTAGGATGTTTGTCTTATTTTGATTCATTGATGCCATAATTGCTTCCAACAGCCGTCTTCCCGCCATTTGACCGGGAACCGGCCCGGCGTCCGGCGGAAGATTCTAAGTTTTTGTTTTTCTTACAACTTCCGTCTCCCGATCCGACCGTCGGAAATCCTACTGAGCGCCAGTCGGAAACAATACAAAAATCGCCTTTGTTTCCTTATAATAAAGACAAATATCCCAAAAAAAATTGTCGGTTCCTCCGATGATTTGATGGAACATTAGGGTTAAGGTACTGATACAACTCAAACGCACTGCTTTTTGATGAAAGCAATGTCCGCCGCTTTGAAGCGGCTTCCCTTTTTAGAGGCTCTTGTGATTGAAATCTACAATCATCAGGGTTTTTTTGCGTTTAAAAGCTCGACTTTTCGATGAATTACCGCAACATAAGAATTGATTTTGCCACCTAAACCTGACAATCCGACTTTTTCTGAAATCACGCCGGAATTGACTTTAACCATTTTGATAACTGTTGTCAGCGGTAAAGATTGTTTGCGCCGTTGTTTGAAGGCCATTTATCCGCAGGTTGATTTTGAGCAAAACGAGATAATTGTGCCCTTTGACAAATGGTCACGGGAGATCAGCGATTTGATCCCGGAATTTCCCGAAATCAGGTTTCATTTCATCGAGGATCTCGGGCTCGCCGCCTCGGAAAAAATCAGCGCCCATCAGCATCGCCTCTTTGATCGCCGCCGGGCTGTCGGATTAGGTTTATCGCGCGGCCGGATCATCGCAATGACCGAAGACCATGCCGTTCCGGCTGAAAATTGGTGCGAGCAAATTCTGCTTCTCCACGAAAAGTCCTGCGGAGTTATCGGCGGAGCCATCGAAAACAAAATAGATTCGCCGCTTAACTGGGCTTGGTACTACTGTGATTTCGGGCGTTTCGGTCGGCCATTGCCAGACCGGGAAACCGAATATGTTTCAGACATCAATGTCGCCTATAAACGCGAGGCAATCATGTCGGCCGTCGATCTTTGGCGAGAAAATTATCATGAAACGACCGTCCACTGGGCCTTGAGGGCGAAAGGAGTGAGGCTTCTTTTGGACGAAACGCTGGTGGTTTATCAGGCCCGCCCCCGGATCAGCCTGAGCGAAGCCTTGCGGGAAAGGGTCAATTGGGGAAGGGTGTTTGCCGAAACTCGGGCCGGGCGAATGGGTTGGGTCAAACGCCTGCTCTACGCCGCCGGAACAAGTTTGCTTCCGCCGCTGTTAACGGTGCGGGTCGGAAAACATATGTTGCGGCAGAAAAGATCTTTTGGCCAGATGGCGACGACCATGCCTCTGGCTTTTTTACTTTTGGTCGGCTGGTCCTGGGGAGAGATGCTCGGCTATTTGGCGGGTGATCCGCAAAGCAAAGAGATCGGCGCGAAGCGGAATTCCGGAATCCCCGGAGGTCCCTCAGCCAAAAACAAACTAGCCGTTTGAAACCTGAAATTGTGGCTTTTTCTTTATTCAAAAACTTCTTGTCCCTGATCAGCGCCGAGACATTCAGCAAAGCCGTCACGTTTGTCGCCTTTGCCTATCTGGCGCGAAGTTTCGGGGCGTCGGGTTTCGGATACATTGAGTGGGCAGGGGCAGTTTTGATGTGCGCCAGTCTGATCGTCGATCAGGGCTTCAGCGCTTACGGCACCCGCGAAATTGCCAAAGACCCGACCCGGACCGCAGAGTTGGTTAAAGAAATCCTGACCGCCAGATTTCTGTTCGCCCTGATCGGTTATCTGGTTCTGGCCCTTTTCGCTTTTGGTTTTACGGACGATCCGGTTTTGCGGAATCTCCTTTTGATCTACGGTTTGAGTTTGTGGATGCTGCCGTTTTTGTTGCAGTGGGTTTTTCAAGGCTATGACCGGATGAATCTGGTAGCGGTGGCACAGATTATCAGGCAGAGCGTTTTCGTGGCGGTCATCTTCATATTCGTGAGGAGCATCAGCGATCTTTATTTCGTTGGAATAGCTGAGATCGCCGGGGTTTCCTGCGCCGCGCTTTTCACCGTTTGGATCTATCGGCAGAAATTTGCCCCGCAGATCGATTGGCGACCGCGTTTGTCGGCTCAACTTTTCCGCCAGGGTTTACCGATCGGCCTCAGTCAGATGTTCTGGACCTTCAAGATGTTCGGCGCGACCTTTATCGTCGGACTGGTGGCGACGGCCGAAGACACCGGCTATTTTGCCGGAGCGATGCGCATTTACATAGCCCTGCACACGTTCGTCTGGCTCTATTACGCCAATCTTTTACCCTCGCTTTCGAGAGGATGGGAACGAAGAGACGGAAGTTTTTCCGAACTCATCAAAAATTCCATGCGTCTGGTTCTTCCTTTGAGTCTGGTGGGCGGTTTCTTTTGGGTTTTGCTTTCGCCGGTGGCGATGAGTTTGGCTTACGGATCTAACTTTTCTAACGGAAGCGGCCCCTTGCAATGGCTGGCCGGGGCTTGTGTAGCCGCAGCCATCAGCGGACATTTCCGATTCGGTCTGATAGCCGCCGGTTTTCAGAACAAGGAAATGTGGACATCGGCACTCGGAGCGGCGGTGGCAATTGGAGCCATTCCCTTTGGATATTTTCAAGCCGGACCATCGGGCGCGGCCGCCGCCCTTTTTCTGGCCGAACTGATCGTCCTGCTGACGGCCGGACTGATCTCGAAAAGAAATCTTTTTGACCGGAGCGAACGGGACGAACCCAAAAGCGATTTGAAAGACCGGACGAAAAATCCTCTGCGGAGTTTAACCGAAGCGGCAAGATGATGGTAAGCGAAACTTTAAAACGAAAAACGGGAACAAAAACCAACGGCCATAATTCGAAAAATGGCGGCCAGGGAGATTTGTACGTGTTCGAAAAAGCTGTTGCCGATCCGCACCGGAAATCTTCCGCCCGGAATCTTTCCACGGGCGGAATCGCCGTTCGTCTGTTTCTGACCTGCTGGCTGATCTTTGCCCTGCATTTCGCCACCAACACGGTCCGCGAGATCTACCCGGCTTTGAGTCTCGGCGATCACCTCAGTTTCGACGTTTCGGAATACGCCGGAATCCATCCCGACATTTTCGAGATGGAGGGGCGCGGAACTTTCATCAACAACAACCCCGGCGCATCGATGATGGGCGCGATTCCCTACATCCTGGCGCGGCCGGTAACGGATCGGATCATCGAGCGGGTGCAAAGGACGCGGGCGGAAAACCCGGCCCCGGAAAATACCGCCGAATACGACACCATCTATCCGATGGCCCAGGAATTCTACCGGAACGCCCGCGAAAAAGGTTTCGACATCAAGTTTGGTCTGGCGGCCGGTTTGACGACCGTCGGATTGATGGCTCCGGTCTCGGCTCTGGGCGCGGTGGTGATGTTTTTCATCCTTCTCAGTCTGACCGGAAACAAGCGGGCTTCGATCTGGCTGGCCCTGCTTTACGCTTTCGCCACGCCGATCTTTTACCGGACGGCCCAGCTTAACCAGAACGTTCTGCTGGCTCATTTCGCCCTGTTCGCCTTCGTTCTGCTGTGGCGACCGTGGAACCGGCCCGAAGAGACCCGGAAACCCTTTTATTTTCTGGCGGGCCTGTGTACGGGCTGGACGGTCGTTCTCGATTACAGCGGATTGGTGGCGGTTCTGGCCCTGAGCGGTTACGCCTTTTCGAAATGGCTGTCTTTTCCCAAAGAAAAACGCGCCATCGGCGATCTGGTCAGGTTCGGCGCGGGCGTTTCGGTCTGCGCTCTGATCCTGATGGCCTATCAGTGGTCGAGTTTCGGAAACCCGATCCTGCCGGCTCAAAGCTATATGCCGGCCGCCAATTTTACGGAACTCGGTTACCGGGGATTTTCTCTCCCCAGTTTTGATCTGCTGATCCAGACGGCCTTCAGCATGCGCTACGGACTTTTCACCTCGGCTCCGATCCTGCTTGCGGCCCTGATCGTTCCGCTCTGGTGGAGAAAGAAGACCGCACTTCTGGAAAGGCGCGAGTTGTTTTTCGTGGTCGCTTTCGTCGGTCTGTTTTTTGTTTTTTGCTCGGCCAACCAGTACGGCCGGATGCAGTTCAACACCGGAGTCCGGCACATCGTCCCGGTCATTCCGTTTTTGTTCCTGCCGGTCGCCAACGTCCTGTTGAGACTGCCGAAAATGGCGGCGGTGATGCTCGGTCTGGCGGCCACCTACTGGTCCTGGTGTCTGGTCATGTACCGGGACGTCGAACAGGGATTCGGCATTTTCGAATCGATCCGCCACATCACGCTCGAAGGTTTTCGCCTGCCCTGGCTGACGACGCTCGAAAAGATGGGATTCGTTCAGAACGCCTCGGCGATCCCGCTGTTCCTCGTCTGCGGCGTGATGATCTGGGCGCTGTGGAGAGTCGGCTCAAAAAGTCAAATTACGGAGTTTTAACCAAAATGTCTTACCCGAAAAGCCTGACAAGTTGGATCTTTTGCCTGATCGGCGGGGCCTTTGTGATTTTCGCATTGGCCGTTTCGTCCTCCGAGTACGCGCCGCTTCTGCTGGGCGCGGACACCAACAAAGATCTGAGTTGGGGCCCGGCTCTTTTCCGCGCACTTTTGTTTTTTCACGGCGCGTTGCTGATCGCCCTCGGGTTTTTCGGCAAGACCGTTTTTCGACAAGGATCTAAAGAAGTCTCAGCCGCAACCGAAAAAGCCGTTGAACCTTTGCAAAGGAAAACCCTGGTTTTTCTGATCGTTCTGAGCGTCATCGCCGTCATTCTGCGTTCGGTCAATCTGAATTCGGATTTGTGGGTGGATGAGGTCTTCACCCTGCTCGATTTCGTCCGCCAGCCGATGGGCGAGATCCTGACCAGTTTCCCGAGCCAGAATCAGCACATGCTTTTTTCGATCCTGGCCCGCATCTCGTTCGACATTTTCGGCGAGAGCGCCTGGGCGTTGCGTCTGCCGTCGGTTTTGTTCGGTGTTGGCAGCATCTGGGCGATGTTCCTTTTGTGCCGCAAACTTCTGGGCCGGCGCGAGGGACTGCTGGCCAGCGCGCTGATGACGGTTTCGTATCATCACATCTGGTTTTCGCAAAACGCCCGCGGTTACATGGGTCTGTTGCTCTTCACATTGCTGGCGACCTGGTTCTGGTTCGAGGCGCTCGACAACGACCGCTGGAGTTGGTGGCTGGCTTATGCCGGGGCGATCGTTCTCGGAATGTGGGTCCATATGACGATGGCTTTCGTCGTCGCCTCTCACGGTCTGGTCTATCTGGCGTTGTACCTGTTTCCGAAACTGGGAGGGAAAACCGGCGCGGGTGAAACCGCCTCGCCGGAGAGGCGCGCCGGACTGAAACCGTTCGCCGCCTGGCTCCTGAGCGTTACGGTAACCGCACAGCTTTACGCTCTGGCTTTGCCGGAATTCCTGCGGGTCGGCCTTCACGAAGATTCGAGAAATTCCCTGTGGACCAATCCGCTGTGGGTGATCCGGGAGAGTCTGCAAAATCTGAGCGTCGGTTTCGCCGGCATCGCCATCGTCATCTGCGCCGGCGCTTTCGTCGCTTTCGGTTGGCTGAGTCTGTTCGCCAAAAACCGGCGGGCGGCCGTTCTGATGGTTTTGCCGCCGGTCTTCGCCGGGTCGCTGATGCTCGCTCTCGGGCACAACCTGTTTCCGCGTTTCTTTTTCTTCGCTATGGGATTCGGGCTTTTGATCGTCATTCACGGAGCGTTGCAACTGCCGGCCTTCCTCTCGCGGCACGTCGGATTTTTGAAAGATAAAAAATTCATCAACGCCTACGCCGGCGTCGCTCTCGCCCTGCTGATGATCGCGGCCTCGCTGGTGACGGTTCCGCGCAATTACGCTCTGCCGAAACAGAATTTCACCGGAGCCAAATCCTTCGTCGAAAACAACCGGTCGCCGGGCGAGAAGGTGGTGGCGGTGAGCATCGCCGGAAAAATGTATGGAGATTATTTCGCTCCCGACTGGTCGGTGGCGGAAACCGATGCGGATCTCAAGGCGATCGAGAAAAAAAATAGGGATTTATGGTTGATTTACACTTTATCTCCAGAAATAAAAGCTTTTCATCCGGAGATGTGGCGGATGATCGAAAAAGATTATCGGGTCGTGCAGGTCTTTCCCGGCACGCTCAACGGCGGCGAGATTTTCGTCTGCCAAAAACGAAATGTCAAAGAGGATACAAATGAGTCAAGCAGAAACATTAGCCAAAGCCAAAACGCTGCCGTTTGGCAAACAGCGCAAAACAAATAACGGCGAAAACCTGGCGGAGAAACCGGATGACCGGCGGATCACCAATCTGAGCGTGGTGATCCCGGCCTTTAACGAGGAAAAATCGGTCCGCGCCGGGATCATCGAATTGCGCGAGATGTTCGCCCAAACCGACATCAACGCCGAGATCATCGTGGTCGATGACGGGTCGCGGGACAACACGGCGCGCGAGGCCAAAGCGGCCGGCGCCCGCGTCATCCAGCACCGGGGCAACCGCGGTTACGGCGCTTCGCTCAAAACGGGGATCATCGCCGCCTCCAACGAGGTGATCGCCATCACGGACGCCGACGGCACTTACCCGGCCGAATATCTGCCGGAGATGCTGGTCAAACTCGAACACGCCGATATGGTCGTCGGTTCGCGGACCGGAGCGGATGTCAACATCCCGCTGACGCGACGGCCGGCCAAATGGTTTCTGCGGGTCATGGCCAATTACGTCGCCAACACCAAGATCCCCGACCTGAACAGCGGCTTGAGGGTTTTCCGACGCGATGTGGCGATGCAGTATTTCGCCATTCTATCGGATCAGTTCAGTTTTACGACGACCATCACGCTGGCCATGCTGTGCGACAAATACGCCGTCGTTTACACGCCGATCGATTACCGCAAACGGCAGGGCAAATCCAAGATCATGCCGTGGGACGCGGGCAGTTTCGCCGTTCTGATCATGAGAGTGGCGATGCTCTTTCGCCCCTTGCGGGTGTTTTTGCCGATCGCCGTCCTCTGCATCATCTACGGAACAATCAAGGCCGGGATCGATATGACGCACGATCCGAACATTTCGGCGTCGGCCATCTTCGCTTTTGTCAGCGCATTGATGATGGTGCTGGTCGGAATGCTCGGCGATGCGGTGGCGACCCGTCTGGGAAGATTCAACCAGCACGCCGCCATGGGAGTTCGTCCGAAAGAATACGAGATGCCGGACGAGAATTCGCCGAACGAATTCAAGGTCTACACCGGAGCGCAAAATTAGGGAGAGTTTGGTGGGAATGTTGTTACTGAAATTTTATCTGTTATCGGGTTTGATCATCCACAAGGCGGTCTGGGAAATCCTGCGAAAAAAGAGCGCCGAACAGCCGAAAGAGAAGCAATCGATGGGCTTGCTGGCCGTCAAAGCCGTCAAGATCGGCATTCTCCTCGGGATCATCGTCCAGACTCTTCTGCCCGATATTCTGCCGATCTCAGCCGATCCTTTTCCGTTTCGCGTGGCCGGAACTCTGATCTACACGCTCGGCCTTTTAACGGCCATCGCGGCGCGGTTTCAACTCGGCGACAACTGGGCCAACATCGAAACCGGGCAGGTTCTGGACCGCCAACAGGTCGTCGCCCGCGGGATCTACGGTTTTATCCGCCACCCGATCTACACCGGCGATCTATTGCTCTTATTGGGTCTGGAACTGGCGCTCAATTCGTGGCTCGTCCTCGGCGTTCTGGTTCTGGCTCCGGTCGTTTTATTAAAGGCGATCAAGGAAGAGCAGATGCTGGTTCGGGAATTGTCCGGCTACGAAGCCTATTGCGCCCGGACGAAAAGATTTATCCCTTTTGTGATTTAGAAGAATGAAGCGACGAACTCACATTGCAATTTTGGGGGCCGGACCGGCCGGAGTCGGAGCCGCCTGGCAACTCCGCAAAAGCGGCAAGGCCGAGGTTACGGTGCTCGAACAGCGCTCCGAAGCCGGGGGCAACGCCGGGAGTTTCGAACTCGCCGGTCTGCCGGTCGATTACGGCAGTCACCGCCTGCATCCGGCCTGCGCTCCCGAGATCCTCGAAGATCTGCGCCAACTTCTGGGCGACGATCTGCTGGATCGACCGCGCCACGGTCGGATCCGCCTCCAGGGACGCTGGATCCATTTTCCCCTAAAGCCGCAGGATCTGGTTCTGAAACTTCCCCTTTCGTTCAGCGCCGGCGTCGGCGCGGACGCGGTGCGGAAAATCCTGCCGGGCGGGAAAAACGGCAACGGGCGCGAAACCTTTACCGGCGTGCTGGAAAAAGGTCTGGGGACCACCATCTGCCGGGATTTCTACTTCCCCTACGCCGAAAAGATCTGGGGCCTGCCGCCCGAACGGCTGTCGGCCATTCAGGCGCGGCGGAGGGTTTCGGCCGGAAGTCTGGGGAAAATGGTGAAAAAGGTTCTCTCGATCGTTCCCGGATTCAAATCGCCGGGAGCGGGGCGCTTTTTCTACCCGAAAAAAGGGTACGGCCAGATCAGCCAGGCGATCGCCGAAAAGGCTTCGGAATTGGGAGCCGACATCCGGTTCAACAGTTCCGTCCGGCGGATCGAACTCGGAGATGAAAAGCACCGGGTCACTTTTGAAGGCCCGGACGGTTCGGAGACGATCGAGGCCGATCACGTCTGGTCGACCATCCCGCTGACGGTGCTGGCCAGAGCGGTCGAACCGGCCGCGCCGACAGAAGTCATCGAAGCCAGCGGGCGCATTTCGTACCGGGCGATGATCCTCATCTATCTGGTTTTAAAACAGGATCAATGGACGGAGTTTGACGCTCATTATTTCCCGGAGGCCGATATCAAGCTGACGCGGCTTTCGGAGCCGAAAAATTACAGCGCCCGTACAAAACCGGAAAAGCGGACCATCCTCTGCGGCGAACTTCCCTGTTCGGTCGGCGACGATCTGTGGAACGCTTCGGATGAAGATTTGGGCGAACTGGTCAAAGACTCGCTCCGGCGTTGCGACCTGCCGGTCGAATCCGAGGTTTTGCAGGTCGCAACCCGGCGTCTGCCGTTCGCCTATCCGATCTATCAGGAGGGATACGAGGAGCATTTTCTGATTCAGGACGAATGGGCGAGCGATCTGGACCGCGTCCTGACCTTCGGGCGGCAGGGGCTTTTCGCCCACGACAACACCCATCACGCTCTGGCGATGGCCTACGGCGCGGTCGATTGTCTGGACGAAGAGGGTCGTTTCGACCGGTCGCGCTGGAATGAATACCGGGAAGAGTTTGCCAAACATGTGGTTGAGGACTAAAGCGAAAAAAATCACCGGACCGTCATTGTTCTGTCTGCTGACGGCCGCCGCTCTGCTGCTCGTCATCGACTGCGGCGTGGCGTCGCCGCAACAGGCCGCCATCAAGCTCGACCCGAACCGGAAATACCAGAAGATGACCGGTTGGGAGGCGACCGCTCAGGCCGGAGAAAATAATTCACCGGCGTTCGCCAAATACCGGGACCAGTTGTTTGATCGGGCGGTCAACGATCTCGGGATCAACCGCCTCCGGCTGGAGATCAAAAGCGGGACGGAAAACCCGGTCGATTATTTCACGCAGTGGCAATCGGGACGGATCACCGAAAAGGAGTTCAACGGAAAACGCTACGAGGTGATCAACGATAACGACGATCCCCGCCTGATCGATCCGAAGGGCTTTCAATTTTCGGAGATCGATTCGAAGATGGAGAAAATCGTCCTGCCGATGAAAAAACTTCTGGAGCGGCGGGGCGAGGATTTGTATCTGAATCTGAATTTCGTCGATTTCCGCCGGGCGCCGGGCAATTCGAACATCCGCCACAACGACGACCCGGAGGAATACGCCGAGTTGATCCTGGCCGCTTACAGTCATCTGGAAGACAAATACGGATTTGTCCCCGATGCCGTCGAGGTGGTCCTGGAGCCGGACAACCGGACGGGCTGGACCGGAACCGACATCGGAAAGGCGATCACGGCGACCGCCCGGCGTCTGGAAGAAAAAAAGTTCAAACCGGCGTTCATCGTCCCCGGCACGACCAATGCCGCCAATACTGCGGTTTACATCGACCAGATCGCCGGAGTTCCGGGAGCCATGAAACACATCTCGGAATTTTCGTATCACCGGTACTGCTGCGCTTCGGAAAAGGTGCTTGAGAAAATAGCCCAACGGGCCGAAAGATACGGCAAACAAACCGCCATGCTGGAATGGATCGGGGCCGATTACAAGACTCTTCATCAGGATCTGAAAACGGGCCGCAATTCCTCCTGGCAACAATACACGCTGGCCTTTCCGAACCAGCCGGACAACGGGGCGCAGTATTTTCTGATCGACGATAAAGATCCGAACCGGCCGATGGTCACAGCGGGGAGCCGGACGAGATTTTTGCGCCAGTATTTTCGCTACATTCGCTCCGGCGCGCAAAGGATCGGCGCGGAAACCTCGAACCCCGGTTTCGATCCGCTGGCTTTTATCAACGCCGACGGTCGGCACGTTCTGGTCGTCAAGGCCGATGTGCCGGGAACGATTGAAGTTGAAGGGCTCCCGGCCGACATTTACGGGATCAGTTATACGACTGCGAAGGAAACGGATGTTCAACTGCCGGACAGTCGGATCAAAAAAGGCGGGATTTTGAAGGCGACCATTCCGGATTCGGGAGTGATGACGATTTTTGCCAAAAGCGACGCGAAATAAAAGCGATGGGATTTTTAGATCAAAATTATCGGAAACAATTGGCGGCCGGGGCTCTGGCTCTGCTGGCCGCGGTGCCGATCGCTTTTGCCGTTTATTACGTCAATTTTATCTGGTCCGAAGATCCCGAAAAAGCGGTCAAAATAGTCGGCGTTCTGTTCGGGGTTCTGGGTTTTGTGCCCCCGTTTTTGTATCTTCTGATCCGCGGAAGATCGGCCAAACTGGGCGAACTGGGTTTGATCATGATCGCAACGGTCGCCGTTCTGTCAGTCGCCTGTTATCTTTTTCAGGCCGGTTTTTACGTCATGTTTCGGGGCGATTTCATCATCTGGTCGGAAAGCGATTTCGTCAACGATATTTTGAAATTCCGGCAGGGCTACCCGCTGTTTACGGCGCAGGCCAACAACGAATCGTTCATTTATCCGCCGGGTTCTCAGCTTTTAACGTATTTGATCTCATGGCTGACCGGGGGGGCGAACTCGATCCCGGCCTACCGGATAATTCAGGTCGGCTACACCGCGTTGGCGGCCGTCGTGGCGTTTTTATGTTGTCGCCGTCTGGTCAAAAACGTGTCGCCGGAAGATTCAAATATTCTCGGTCGCTGGTACTGGGGAGTCATCTGGCTGGTCGGACTTTTTCTGATGGCCACCAATTCGCTGTCGAATCCGTTCGTCCATCTGCTTCACAACGATTCGCTGGCTCAACTCTTAACGGTGACGGCCTTCTGGCTGCTGCTCGAATACGAGGCGAGCGAAGACAAAAGAATTTTGTGGGTGATGGTCCTGCTTCCGGCGGTCGGATTCTGGGTCAAGCAAAGCCTGATCATCTGGGCGGGCCTTTACCTGTTGTACCTGATCACTTTTATCCGGCCCCGTTCGATTGCGAGGATCATCGGATTCGGAACGGCTTCTTTCGGCGCGGTTTTGGTCTCGATCGGCATCGGCTATCTGCTCTGGCAGGGAGATTTTATTTACTGGGTTTTCACCGTTCTGAGAGCTCACGGAGTATCGCCTTTGCGGAGTTTCAAACATCTGCTCGACATCTGGGAATACTTCGCCGTGGGGCTCGTCGGCGGGCTGGTTCTGCTTCAACTGACGGGACTCAAAAAACTGCTCGGGCCGTGGCTCGTCTGGCTCATTTTGATTTCCACGGAAACCTACACCAGCGGCGTCGCATGGATGCTCAATCACATCGGGCCGGGCTGTTTGATCGCCGGGATCTGGTTCTGGGCGGCTTTTGCCATCCTCTGGAGCCGGTATTTCAACGCGGAACTTAAAACGGCAGATCTTAACGAATGGCTCAAACTGGCCGTCGGAACGGCGGTCATTTGTCTTTTGTTCAGCGGTCTGGGAATCATCAGGGTGCCGGTCAGGCCCTTCGATTTTCAGGATTCCCAACGATACGTCGAAGAGATCGAAAACGAATTCGCCGGTGAGGAACCGGAAAGCGTTCTGCTCGATACGGGAACCTGGATTTATTTGAAGGACGGGGTCATCCAGAAGGACCGGGCATCGACCTTCGGCGATCGCGGATACGCGCAGATCGGCGATTTTTCGGGTTTTTCGGATCGACTGAAGCAAAAACATTATAAAAAGATCTTGGTCAGAAATTATCATTCGCCGGATTTCTGGTACGACCACGAGTTGTGGAGCAAATCCAGTCAGATCAGGCAGACTCTGATGGAAAACTATCAGGAGATCGGCACGATCAAAGCGGTCAATGGATTGAAACCTGAGGAACTGCCCTACGGGTTCAGCGAGATCAGCATCCTTGTTCCGCGAACAAATTAATTTTCGGTTTATCGGCAAACGGTTCTCGAATAAAACCGGGTTCCGAAACACCTCTATCTCAAAAACGAAGGAGTAAGTAATGAAAGATAACTTTTTAATCACCGGCGGCGCCGGATTTATCGGCACCAATCTGGCTGATTATTATTTAAGTCAAAATAAAAAAGTAACCATTTTCGATAATTTCTCCCGAGCCGGGACGGAGGAAAACGTCCGCTGGCTGAAAGAAAAGCACGGAGGCTCGCTGCGGGTCGTCCGGGGCGATGTCCGCTGGCTGGACAGGGATTTCCAACGTTTGATCGAGGAAACCGAAGTGGTTTATCATCTGGCGGCTCAGGTCGCCGTGACGACCTCGGTCACCGATCCGGCCGAGGATTTCGAGATCAACGCACGGGGAACCTTCAATCTTCTGGAAGCCGTTCGTCAATCCGCTTCAAAGCCGATCTTCCTTTACAGCTCGACCAACAAGGTTTACGGCAAGATGGACGATCTGGTGATCGAAGAACGGGACAACCGTTACGCCTACCGCGACATCAAGACGGGAATTCCGACCACCCGGCCGCTCGAATTCTACTCGCCCTACGGATGCTCGAAAGGCTGTGGCGATCAGTATGTGATCGACTACGGAAGGATCTACGGGCTCGACACAATCGTCTTCCGTCAATCCTGCATCTACGGCCCGCATCAATTCGGGATCGAGGATCAGGGCTGGGTGGCGTGGTTCGCCATCCGCGCCATGCAGGGATTGCCGTTTACGATCTACGGGGACGGCAAACAGGTTCGCGATGTCCTCTACATCGACGATCTGATCGCCTCTTATGAGGCGGCCGTTTCCAATATCGAACAAACAAGGGGACGCGCTTACAACATCGGCGGAGGCCCCAACAACACGCTCTCACTGTTGGAACTGGTAACTCTGCTCGAAGAACAATTCGGCTATCAACTGAATTACGGGTTCGACGATTGGCGACCCGGAGATCAGTTGGTTTACATCAGCGATTTGCAGGAAGCGACCGAAGATTTCGCCTGGGCTCCCGAGGTCGGTCCGGTCGAAGGCGTGGCCAATCTGGTCGATTGGCTGAGTCTGAACCGGGCTTTGTTCCCTTCAAAGGCAAAAAAAGCGGAAGTCTGATTCCGGCGGGACTTTAAGAACCTGACCGTTATTGCAATGCGAAAAACACAAGACATTTAACTCTACTAGTAAAGAAGGAGATTTCTGAAATGGAAAAGATTAGCGTAGTCATACCGGCTAAAAACGAAGAGGAAACTTTGGGCAACGTCCTCGATGATCTGAACAAGATGATCGAACAGATGCCCAATTACGAAGTCGAGGTCATCTGCGTGGATGACCACTCGACCGACGCCACGGCCACACTCGCCCGCTCTTACGGAGCCAAGGTGGTCGAGAACAAACGCAAGCCCGGCAAAGGAATGGCCTTGCGGACCGGGTTCGAAGCGGCGACCGGCGAGGTGCTGGTGATGCTCGATGCGGATTATTCGCACCGGGCCGAGGAATTGCCGCGAATGCTCGAAGCTCTGACCGAAGGAGTCGGTCTGGTGATCGGTTCGCGGGTGGTCGGAGGCAGTGAGGAATACACTCACATTCGCGCCCTCGGCAACGTCTTTCTGAGCGCGACTCTGGGGCTTTGCACGCGGCGCTATCTCTCCGATGCGCTCAACGGTTTCAAGGTCTTCCGGCGCGACGTGTTCACCGATTTCCAATATACGTCGAAGGCTTTCGAGATCGAGATCGAGATCATCGCCAACACGCTGAGAAAAGGTTATCGCGTGGCCGAGGTGAGCAGTCACGAACGCGCCCGGGCCGGCGGCGAAATGAAATCACGCGTCGTCCGCCACGGAACCCGCTTTTTGCTCAGAATTCTGTGGGAAGGCTTAAGGGGCGTCAAACCGAAAAAGGCCCCGGCCGAAACCGGGGCGCCTTCGCTGGCCGATCAAAAACCGCCGGTGGCCAAATAATCGTAGGCCGAAGCAAAATATTTCGGTCAAATATTTGACCGGACCGGTTAAACAGCGATCTTTCCAGAGAAATCAAAGACTCCGGCGATCCAATGAAACTTGAATCGAACAATTACATCATTCCAGCCCCGAGCGGATCGACTGCGGGCGAAACTTCCGATCACGCTAAAGGAAGTTTCCGCCCGTTTTCGATCCTGTTTTTTGTTCTGGGTGCGGTTGTGATGGTTTGGTCAATTCGGAGCGATCTTTTCCGGAACGCGGAAAATTCGTTTTTGACGGCCGAATTTTGTCTGCCTCTGACGGTCGGCCTCGGACTTTTTCTGATGGGTTTTCTGGTCGGAACAAAATGGAGAAATTTCGCCTTCTGGACGGCTCTGGCCGCGGCGGGACAGGCCGCGGCATTGCAGATGATCGACGCCGGGCCGTTGATCCATTTTCAGTTCTACCGTTCGATCCCGGAACAGTTAAACCGAAACCCGGTCGCCGTCGCCCTGATCGCCGTTCAGTTTGTCTTGATCGCTTTCGCCATCGGCAAACATCTTCCGGGGATCATCGGCTGGATCAACAAAACTTTTGCCAAATGGCAACTGTTTTTGATGGCCGGGTTTCTCTTTTTCGCGGGCGCGGCCGTAACGCCGAATTATTCCATCTATCTGACGAGCCTTGCGACCGCTTTTCTGGTTCAACTGATCGGCCTGGCCAACATCATCCTGGCGATCCGTTCTCTGCCGGAAGAAGTGCTCCGCGGACTGCGGCGAAAATATCTTCGCATCTTCGCCTATGCGGAAGAAAAAGAAAGACCGGGTCTCGACAAATTCGCTTTGTTCTCGGCTTTATGGATCGTCCTGATCGCCGGAGCGCTCAGTTATTTCGTCTATCAGGTTCATCCCCATGTGCCGGATGAGACGCAATATTTCTTTCAGGCCAAAAACATGGCGGCGGGTCAACTGACTTCCAAAGCCCCGCTCGTGCCGGAAGCGTTCAGCATGTACATGGTTCCGAGCCGGGACGCCCGCTGGTACGGGATCTTTCCGCCGGCTTTTCCCGTCATGCTGGCCATCGGATTGAAACTCGGAGCGGTTTGGCTGGTAAATCCCCTGCTGGCCGGACTGTGCGTTTTACTTGCCTATCTCTTTTTTCAGGAGATCTACTCATTGCGTTTCGCCCGCATCGGAGTTTTGCTTTTGTGCTGTTCGCCGTGGTTCATATTCATGGCCATGAGCTTTATGAGCCACATCTTCCTGCTGGCCTGCTCTCTGGGAGCCGCCGTTCTGCTCGCCCGGTCTTTGAGAAAGGAAAAGATAGGTTACGCTTTCGGGGCGGGATTGATGGTCGGGATCGTCAGTTTGATCCGGCCTCTCGACGGACTGCTGGTGGCCGTTCTGCTCGGCTTCTGGGCCTTGATCAAATGCCGGACCTGGACGATGCGATTCCTGACGGGCGCCTGTCTGACGGTCGGGACGATCATCACCGGGGCATTGGTTCTTCCTTACAACAAGGCGATCACCGGAGATCCGATGCTTCTGCCGATGAACGCCTATTACACCAAATATTTCTGGAAAGACGTGATGGCGCTCGGCTTCGGAGCCAATCGCGGACTCGACTGGGGATTGGACGCTTTTCCCGGACATTCTCCGCTCGAAGCCATGGTCAATGCGGCCTTAAATACTTTTTCCCTGAACATCGAGTTGCTCGGCTGGGCGACCGGGTCGCTTCTGCTGGCGGTTTGTTTCCTTTTCTCGGGCCGGATGAAACGAAAGGATCTCTGGGCGCCGGTCGTCATCGTCGCCGTTCTCGGCAGTTACAGTTTTTATTGGTACAGCGGCGGCCCCGATTTCGGAGCGCGGTACTGGTTTTTAATCATCATTCCGCTGATCGCGTTAACGGTCCGGGCGGTCGAGTTTCTGGGCGACGCGATTCGGGAGAACCGTGAAACTCAGGTCAATGCCAGAGTCATGACGGCCGTCCTTCTGTTGTGCGGAATCACTTTAGTCTGTTATATTCCTTGGCGCGCACTAGATAAATATTATCACTATCTCGGAATGCAACCGGGGGTCGAACGACTCGCCCGGCAAAACGATTTCGGGAGAAGCCTCGTTCTGATCCGCGGCCAGGAGCATCCGGATTTTCAATCGGCATGGATCTACAATCCGCTCGATTTCGAAGGCGATGCTCCCGTCTACGCGTGGGATAAAAATCCGGAAATTCGTCAGAAACTTTTGCAAAATTACAAAGACCGGCAGGTCTGGATAGTAAACGGTCCCACATTAACCAACGGCGGCTATCAAATTGTGCGCGGCCCGGTCAGTGCGGATCAGCTATTGGCCGAACAAAGTCAGTAAATAAAATTTAAGTAATCATAAAAACGAAACAAAGATATGTCATTGCAAGGAAAATCAACCCATTCAAAAAACACATTCGTAAAGCCCGCATTCGGCGTGACTTTACTGATTAATTTGATACTGCTCCTGTCGGCAACCTCCGCCCCGGGACAAAGCCGGGACTCTGCGGTCGAAAAACAGAGATTATTTTTCAACTCCGGCAATAAAGTATCTTTGTCTTTAAATTCGGGACTCCAACCGAAAGCAGCCCCGGAAAAGCCGTTCGTCGGGGCGATCAACGGCGAGGCCTTCATTGTGGAGGAAAACGGAGTCGGTCTGAAGATCAGAACGACCCGGCTCAAAACCTCCCGTCCTGTTTTCAAGGCCTTCGGACTGACATCCGACAATCGGAACCTGCTCTACATCCCCTTGAAAAACGGCGCTCCTTCCGGCGAGTTGATTCTGGAAAATCTAAAAACCGGGTTGTCCAGAAAAGTCACTTCAAAGCTGGTTCTTTCGGCTTCCATCTCGCCCGTCGATGATAATTACATCGCTTTTACGTTTGCCGGCGGCGAGAAATTCGGGCTGGCCCTGGCCGAACTGAATTCGGGACGAACCGACATTTTGGTGGCGGAGAATGTTTTTACCGAAACGGTCGAATGGGACGAGACCGGAAGGGGAATCCATTATTTTCGCACTTCCGTTCAGGAACCGGAATTGAAACAGGACGGCATCAGTTTTTACATGGCCGCTTCGCCCGAAACCGGAAAACTGGAACTCACCGGCCAGTATCTTTCCCTCGATTCCCGACTGTCTTCGACCGCCCTTTTGTCGCCGGAGATCCCGGCCGGTTTTCCCGTTCTGGAAAATGCGGACTCTTCTTCGTTGGCGGAAAATAAAGCGGACTCCTCCGGTTACGGGTTTCGCACCGTCAGCAAGGACGGACGATACGAGGTTCTCGGGAAAAACCTTCTCGGCTCCGGGGATCTGACAGCCCGCGAAAACTCCTCCGGGCGAACCGTTCTGCTCGGCCGGGGGCAACTCCTGAAAGTTCTGGACGCGGGAGTCGTCTTCAAAGAGTTTGCGCCCGAGGGGACAAAACTGACTTTCGCCGATTGGAACGGAAACCTGACCAATCTCGGGATGACGGTCGTCAATTACAATCTGCCGGTCAAGACTTCCGTCATGGTTCAGGGGGGGGCTGCGTATCCTTCGCCCGGGAACTGCAGTATTTCGGCTCATTCCCAAACGATGGAGTACGCCTACGATTTTCGAAGTTCCAATGTCAGCGAACACGTGATGGCCTCGGCCGACGGACTTGTGGTTTTCACGACATCCTCGGTCACCTGCAATCTGATAGACACCACTTCCTGCTCCGATTACAGCCCGACGGGTTGTCCCGGCACATTTCTGGGTAATGTGGTCGTCATTCAACACGCCGACGGCTCCTACACCAAATACGCTCATATGGAGACCAACTCGCCGCAGGCGGTCGTCGGAACGACGGTCGATCAGGGTCTTTACATCGGCCGACAGGGACATACGGGATCGACCAGCGGGACTTTTAACGGTTGCGGCGACCATCTTCATTTCCAACTGCAATCGACGCCCGACATTTTCGGGCAATCGATCGCGGTCGATTTCGCCGATGTGGCGGTCGAGCCTCTCTCCTGCGGCACCACCTACACCTCGGCCAGCAACGAGATCTCGCATTCGATCTCGCCCGCGTCGCAGAACTTCGGCATCAGCGGCGGCAACGGCACCGTCAATGTCACCTCGACCGGCGGAACCTGGTCGGCCGTCAGCAACGACAGCTGGATCACAATGACTTATGCGGGAAGCGGCAGCGGCAACGACGTCGTTAACTTCAGCGTGGCCGACAACTCGGCCAGCGGCGACCGGACGGGCACAATTTTCATCGGCGGCCATGTCTTTACTGTTTTCCAAACCGGCGGCGGCGTGACCAATCAACCGCCAACGGTCAACGCGGGAACCGATCAGACCGTAACTCTGCCCGCGTCAGCCGTCCTCAACGGAACGGCTTCGGACGACGGACTGCCGAATCCTCCGGCCACACTGACGACCGCCTGGAGCAAGGTCAGCGGTCCCGGAACCGTTACTTTCGGCAACGCCAACTCGCTGAACACGACCGCCGATTTCCCGATGGCCGGAATCTACGTCTTGCGCCTGACCGCCAGCGACGGAACTTTGATCTCGACCGACGACATCACCGTTGTGGCCAACGTCACCAACGCCGGCGGTGCGCTCAGCGGAAATGTGGCGACCGGACCGGCGAGCATCAACCTGACGACGGAAGGAACCGAGGACTGGGTCCACTGGGGATTGACCTCGGGAAGCAGTTTCAACCACAAAAGCGGCGTAACGCCCAAGATCAGCAATTTCACAACCATCGGTTCGATCACTCCCCTGAGAATTTTTGATAATCTGCTTCCGTTCAAATACAGCTGGAGCGACGGCACTCCGACAACCTCGGCCACAAACACCAACACGGGGCTTTTCGTCTACGATGTGGGCAACGGTTTTCAATTGACGGTTCCGGCCGACACGACTCCGAGAACCCTGAAACTTTACCTGACCGTTTACGGTTCGACCGGCAAACTGGAGGCGACCCTCAGCGACGGAAGCGCTTCTCCTCATATCGGTTCGATCACCTCGACCGGAGACATCAACCGGGTTTACACCCTCGATTATCAAGCGGCCTCGGCCGGGCAAACTCTGACCATCAACTGGATCGTGGATTCGAACGGATCGATCGGAATTCAGGCGGCTTCGCTGGCGACCACCCAGCAAACCAATCAACCGCCGACGGTCAACGCGGGAGCGGATCAGTCGATCACTCTTCCGGCTTCGGCCAATCTGACCGGAACGGCTTCGGACGACGGATTGCCGAATCCTCCGGCCACACTGACGACCACCTGGAGTCAGGTCAGCGGTCCCGGAACCGTTACTTTCGGCAACGCCAACGCTCTTTCGACCACCGCCGGTTTCAGCACGGCGGGAACCTACACCTTACGCCTGACGGCCGACGACGGAAGTCTGACGACGACCGATGATGCCATAATAACGGTCAACAGTTCGGGCGGCTCCTCCGGCACTCTCAATTTTAACGGTGCGCTCGCCCCCGGAAATGTTAATCTGACTTCAGAGGGAACTTCCGACTGGGCTCACTGGGGTTTGGGCGGCTCCTCCGGTTTCAATCACAAATCCGGCATCACCCAACAGATCAGCAATTACACCAAAATCGGCAGCGGTGCGATCGGCAGCTTCAACGACAACTCGGTCCTTTACAACTGGAGCGACGGCACTCCGACCGCTTCGGCGACAAACAACACAAGCGCCATCTTTATCAAAGGTGCCAACCGTGGTTTCGAACTGAACATTCCGGCCGACACGACTCAGAGAACCCTCAAGGTCTACGTCGGACTCTACGCCGCTCAGGGACAGTTCGAAGCCAGTCTGAGCGATTCGAGCGCGACTCCAGTGGTTGACACTTCGGTAACGAATCAGACGGGAACGACCAATCAGGTTTACACGATCACCTACAGTGCGGGATCGAGCGGACAGAATCTGAAGGTGAAATGGACGGCGATAGCGACCTTCAATTCGTGGGGCAATGTCACCTTGCAGGGAGCGTCTCTGGCGGGTCCGAGCGGTCCTCCGGTCAATCAACCGCCGACGGTCAATGCGGGAGCGGATCAGTCGATCACTCTTCCGGCTTCGGCCAATCTGACCGGAACGGCTTCGGATGACGGACTGCCGAATCCTCCGGCCACACTGACGACCACCTGGAGTCAAGGTCAGCGGTCCCGGAACGGTTACTTTCGGCAACGCCAACTCGCTGAACACGACCGCCGGTTTCAGCACGGCGGGAGTTTACATTCTTCGCCTGACCGCCAGCGACAGCGCCTTAAGTTCGACCGATGATGTTCAGATCACCGTCAATAATCCGGGCGTCCCCGGCTCATTGAATTTGAATGGTGCGCTCGCCCCCGGAAATGTTAATCTGACTTCGGAGGGGACAACCGATTGGGCTCACTGGGGCTTGGGCAGTTCCTCCGGTTTCAATCACAAAACCGGCATCACCCAACAGATCAGCAATTACACTCAGATCGGAAGCGGAACGGTCGGCAGTTTCAACGACGGCTTTATTTCTTACAGTTGGAGCGACGGAACCCCGACCGCTTCGGCCACAAACAACACAAGCGCCATCTTTATCAAAGGTGCCAACCGTGGTTTCGAACTGAACATTCCGGCCGACACGACTCAGAGAACCCTCAAGGTCTACGTCGGACTCTACGCCGCTCAGGGACGATTCGAAGCCAGTCTGAGCGATTCGAGCGCGACTCCCGTGGTTGACACTTCGATTACGAATCAGACGGGAACGACCAATCAGGTTTACACGATCACCTACAGTGCGGGATCGAGCGGACAGAATCTGAAGGTGAGATGGACGGCGATAGCGACCTTCAATTCGTGGGGCAATGTCACCTTGCAGGGAGCGTCTCTGGCGGGTCCGAGCGGTCCTCCGGTCAATCAACCGCCGACGGTCAATGCGGGAGCGGATCAGTCGATCACTCTTCCGGCTTCGGCCAATCTGACCGGAACGGCTTCGGACGACGGACTGCCGAATCCTCCGGCCACACTGACGACCGCCTGGAGTCAGGTCAGCGGTCCCGGAACCGTTACTTTCGGCAACGCCAACGCTCTTTCGACCACCGCCGGTTTCAGCACGGCGGGAACCTACACCTTACGCCTGACGGCCGATGACGGAAGTCTGACGACGACCGATGATGTCATAATAACCGCATCCAACCAACCGCCGCCCAATCAGGCACCGACGGTCAACGCCGGTGCGGATCAATCGATCACGTTGCCCTCATCGGCCACCTTGAGCGGCACGGCATCGGACGACGGACTTCCGAATCCGCCCGCTATTTTGACCACTACCTGGAACAAGATCGCCGGTCCCGGGACGGTTGCTTTCGGCAACGCCAATGTGCTGAATACGACGGCAAGTTTTTCGGTCGCCGGAACCTATACGCTTCGTCTGACGGCCGATGACGGAAGTTTGGCCTCGACCGATGATGTCATAATTACTGTGTCGAATCCGGCCCCTGTCAATCAACCGCCGACGGTCAATGCGGGAGCGGATCAGTCGATCACTCTTCCGGCTTCGGCCAATCTGACGGGAACGGCTTCGGACGACGGATTGCCGAATCCTCCGGCCACACTGACGACCACCTGGAGTCAGGTCAGCGGTCCCGGAACGGTTACTTTCGGCAACGCCAACGCTCTTTCGACCACCGCCGGTTTCAGCACGGCGGGAGTTTACATTCTTCGCCTGACCGCCGGCGACAGCGCCTTAAGTTCGACCGATGATGTCCAGATCACCGTCAATAATTCAGGCACCATTCCCGGTTCGCTGTCTGTTAACGGTGCGGCGGCTCCATCGAATATCGATCTCACTTCGGAAGGCACAACCGACTGGGCTCATTGGGGTCTGATCAATGCCGGCAGCTTCAATCACAAAACCGGCGTCACCCAACAGATCAGCAATTACACCAAAATCGGCAGCGGTACGGTTTCCGGTTTCACCGACAACTCGGTTCACTACAGCTGGAGCGACGGCACTCCGACCGTCTCCGCAACAAACAGCGGAGGGGCCATCTACATCAAAGGTGCCAACCGTGGTTTCGAACTGAACATTCCGGCCGACACGACTCAGAGAACCCTCAAGGTTTACGTCGGACTCTACGCCGCTCAGGGACAGTTCGAAGCCAGTCTGAGCGATTCGAGCGCGACTCCCGTGGTTGACACTTCGATTACGAATCAGACGGGAACGACCAATCAGGTTTACACGATCACCTACAGTGCGGGATCGAGTGGACAGAATCTGAAGGTGAGATGGACGGCGATAGCGACCTTCAATTCGTGGGGCAATGTCACCTTGCAGGGAGCATCTCTGACCGGAGGCGGTGGTGGGACCCCGCCCCCAACGAGTGAGTTCCAGATCTCTTCATCCGCTCCTTACGGCCAATACGCCACCCATGTCGCTCAAAATGCAAACGGGGACTGCGTGGTCACCTGGCAGAGCAATTTGCAGGACGGCAACGGATGGGGAATTTTTGCCCGCAGATATAATTCTTCTGGATTCCCCCAAGGCAATGAATTTCAGGTAAATACCTACACGCTCAATGACCAGTTTCTGCCCCACGTTGGAATTGATGCGGCCGGAAATTTTGTCATCATATGGGAGAGTGAAAACCAGGATGGAAGCGGGTACGGAGTTTACGGACAAAGATATAATTCGGCCGGTGTTCCCTTAGGCGGAGAATTTCAGATAAACACCTATACTCAAGGAAATCAGCACGATCCGGACATGGCCATGGCTCCTAACGGAGATTTTGTTGTTGTTTGGTCGAGCTATTTGCAAGATGGAAGTTTGGACGGCATTATCGGGCAAAGATTCAATTCCGCCGGGGCGCCCCAGGGAACTGAATTCCAGATCAACACCTACACCAATGGTTTACAGGCACAACCCGAAGTGGCAATGGATGCGAACGGCAATTTTGTTGTTGGTTGGGAAAGCACCGGACAAGATTCCAGCGGTTTAGGCGTCTACGGACAGCGGTTCAATTCCGCTGGCGTTCCCCAGGGCAATGAATTTCAGATCAATACTTTTACGACAAATGATCAATTTGCACAGGAACCGATAATGTCGCCGACCGGGGAATTTATTTTCGTCTGGTGCAGCACGGCCCAGGACGGAAGCGCCAACGGCATATTCGGCCAAAGATATGACGCGGCCGGCGTTCCGCAGGGCGGCGAATTCCAGGTCAACTCCTTTACGGCCGGGAATCAGACATATCCGGCCGTGGCCATTGACAACAGCAATAACTTCGTCGTGGTCTGGGAGAGCCAGAATCAGGACGGAAGCGGCACGGGCGTTTACGGACAGCGCTTCAACGCGGCCGGCGTTAAGTTGGGCGGCGAATTTCAAATCAACACCTTCACTTTCAACAATCAGAAAAATCCCTATATCTCCAAAGACGGAGCGGGCAATTTCTTTGTGATCTGGACCAGTTCCGGTCAGGACGGAAGCGGCGACGGCGTATTCGGAAAACGCTACGATGCGATCGGAAATCCTTTGCCCATTCCATAGAGCGTCGTTCTTTGCTGATATTTGAGGAGGTTTATTCAAGCGAGAGTTTTTATGTCACAAGAAGTACCAATCATCCTTACGGAAAACCCGATGAAAACGGCGGAAAAAAACAAGAGCCTTTTGTCGTTGATCCTGAACACCATGCGCCCTCATCAGTGGGTGAAGAATCTTTTCATCTTCGCCCCGCTTTTGTTCGGCCGGAAATTGGCGGACATATCGGCGATCGGCAATTCCCTGCTGGCCTTCGCTGTCTTTTGCTGTCTGGCCAGCGGACTTTATATCATCAATGACATCATCGACGCCGAAGAAGACCGCTCGCATCCGGAAAAACGCTTTCGCCCGATCAGTTCGGGAGCCTTGTCGATCCCGATCGCTCTCATCGCCAGTTTGATCCTGATCGGAACCGCTTTGGGATTGGCGGCGACCATCAAGTTGAGCGTTTTTCTGATCGCCCTCGTTTATTTCCTTCTGACTCTGGCCTATTGCCTGACGCTCAAAAAAATGATCCTGCTGGACGGCATGACCATTTCCACCGGTTTTGTTCTGCGGATCGTCGGTGGCGCGCTGGCCATCGGCGTGATGCCGACTCACTGGCTGATCGTCTGCGCTTTTTTGCTGGCTTTGTTTCTGGCTTTCACCAAAAGGCGGCAGGAATTGCTTGTCCTCTCCGACAACGCCGGGGATCACCGGGAAGTGTTAAATCAATATTCGGTCCCTTTTCTCGATCAGGTCAATACGATCCTGATCAGCGCGGCCATCGTCTGCTACGCGCTTTACACCGTGGCCGGAGAAACGGTCGAAAGATTCGGGACGACCGGATTGATCTACGGGACGGTTTTTGTGATCTACGGAATGCTGCGCTATATGGTGCTGATCAGAGATCCGGCCAACGGCGGCAACCCGAGCCGGATGCTAATTCACGACAAACCCCTGATGATAACGGTGGCGGGATGGGCGATCTATAACGCGCTGGTCATTTATCACACCAAATTCGGAGATTTCTGGAACCTTCTTTTCTAACGGGCACGGGCCAAACCGGGCGAAGCATCGACTCACTCGCCCGTAATAACTTTCAGTCCGGCCCGAAACTCTTCAAGCAGTTTTTGCCCTTCCGGGGTCTGAGCCAAGTTGTTCAGTTCCTTCGGGTCATTCTTCCGGTCGTATAATTCCTCGCTTTCGTCCCCGTTGCGGATGTAGTGATATTGTTCGGTGACGAGCGACTCCATATCTCCTTTCGAAGCCGGATACCAGCCATCCGCCCAGGTATCCCTCAGTTCCGAGAACATCATTTCTGACCCGGACGTCTCCCCGGTTTTATCCAGAAATCTCCCGAGAGAGTGTCCCGGAAACGCGGTCTGATCTCTTTCTCCGATCAGATCCAGGATCGTCGCCGGCAAATCGCGCAAGTTGACCGGTTGCCCGATCCTGACGCCCTGCGGCACTCGGGAAGGATATAGGATCAGCAAGGGCACGTGAAGGCTGTCGATGTAAAGGCTGTTGCCATGCCCGAAAAGGCCGTTTTCTCCGAGCAACTCGCCGTGATCTGAAGTGATGATGACCACCGTGTTATCGAGCGCCCCCCGCTTTTTCAGTTCGTCGAAAAGCAGGCCTATCTGATGATCCAAATATGCTATCGAATTATCATAAGCGTTGCGGTATTTCTCAATTTCCGGCTCCCCCCATTTGCGTTTTTCGGCGAACTTGACGTCGAGCCCGTTGTCTTTAAAGTAAAAATCCTCATCGGCTTTGATCGGACCGAAATGTGAATCAAAAGGAGCCGGAGGCAACAACGGTTCGTGCGCGTCAAAATAATTCAAAAACGCGAAAAACGGCCGGTCTCCCGATCTCGATGACAGCCATCCGAGAAAATCTTCGTTCAACTGTTCCGCGCTCTTCCGGTTTAAGGTGTCGTTGTATCCGATCGTCCGCCTGATTAATCCGGTGTTTGTGATCTTGCGTCCGAGCGAAGAACTCAAGATCATCTGTCCCAGCGACACCGGATAATCCTCATAATGGATCATCCCCCGCGACAAACCTGTCTCCTTCGAGCAGTAAATCAGGTTGGCGACGAAACCGGCGGATTCGTAACCTCTTTTGCCCAACTCCTCGGCCAGTGTCGATTGATCCGTCCTCAACGGCTTGTTCCATCCGAAACTCAAGTCATCCGGATATTTTCCCGTGAACATGCTCGCGTGCGACGGCAACGTCCACGGCGCCGTCGCTATCGCCTGATCGAACACCGCTCCTTCTTTGGCCAACCTCTCCAACTGCGGAGTCGTCTGCCGCTCATATCCGTACAGACTCAGACTCCTCGCCCGCACCGTGTCGAGCGTGATCAACAGAACGTTCGGAGCCGATTTTGATGCCGGAGGCAATCCCGATAAGGCTTTTCGCTCGGCCATTTTTCCCCAGCCCAAAAGTCCGACGGCCAAACCCGCTACAATCAGGATCAGACCGATCGAAGTGATGCGAACCAACCGAAAGAAACCGTTTTGATATTTTGATGCGGAGCGAGCGAACTGAAAGGAAAAGCCAAGAGCGAGAAGAGATTTGGCGAGAAAATGGAGTTGAGGCAAAAGGAGAAAAAGAGCCCAGGAGGAAAGCAGAGCCAGAAGGAAACAGATCAGACGAAGGGAGAACAGACGGGGGACGAACTTAAACAGGAGAGCGAGGATCGCTCCGACGAGAAGGAAGATGACCATCTCGGTCAAAGGCGCCATCCACAATGCTTCCCGGCTTAAATTGACCCCGATTTCCAGAACGAATTGTGTTATGCCGATCAGAAAAACGGATTCGGCCAGTCCGGTCAGAAGACCGAACCACCCGGCGATGAGAATGATCTCCCAAGGCGAAAATGAATCTGTCCGTAGCTCGGTTTTCGGCTTCTCATCCATCTCTGCGGAGGCCTGAGCCATCTGCCCCATAATCACCTCATTTTTTGCGTAAATCCGGTCGCAACCGTCGTCTTTTTTTTGCCGGGTCAGGAGATGTATCCCAAACCGCTCAGCCGTTCGCGGATAATCTCTTCCTCGGTTTGACTGTATCCGTTGTCGCCGCCGTTCGTCGCCTGACCGTTGTTTTTGGCGAGAATGGAAGTTCCCTGCATGGTATTGGGCACGTCGTATCCGCACAATTCCAAAAGGGTCGGGGACATATCCAGAATATGAGAGCCTTTTATCTCACCGCGTAAGGGGTTATTGGACGCGGCCACGATAAAACTGCCGAACTGGGCGTGATTGCAATCATCCGGGCCGGTGTCGTTTTCCTGGATGTAAAAACCGGGATAGCCGACGCCGCCGATCGAACGCCAGTAAAGATCGCCGAAATGAACGATCAGATCGGGAGCGATGTTCCGGACATTTTTATAGATCTCGTTGGGTTTAAAGACGAGATTTCCCATCGGTTGCCCCTTGTCGTCGGGCAGGGCCTCGAACTTCCTTTTGACCTCATCGCGCACCTTCTCGTAATCGCCGGGGTCGATGGTCCCTCTCGGTTCGCGCCCCTTGACGTTGAAAAAGACGCGGGCGTAATAACCGCCCTCGCTCCAGACCTTGGTCTTGTCCCAGTTAACGCTCAGTTCGCTGAAAGGCGTTATTTTCTCGGGGTATTCGTTGAGCACCAGAAGGCCTTCTTTGACCAGCCATTCGTTGACGCAAAAACCGCCGTCAAGACGTTGGGCTCCGTGATCCGACAGGATCATGACGGCCGTATCTTCGTCGAGCAGATCGAAGAGTTTTCCGATCTCTTCATCCAGATAAAGATAATAATCGCTGATCACATCTTTGTAATCATTGTCCGGGACGTGCAAAACATGCTCCGGATCATGATATTTCCAGAAGCCGTGCTGGAGGCGGTCGAGACCGATCTCGACGAAATGGAAATAATCCCAATCGGAGTTTCGCATCATGTGGCGGACGACCTCGAAATGTTTCCGGCTGGTGCTGTAGATCTCATCCCTTAACCAGTCTTTCTTATCGGTGCGAAATCCCCGGACATCGACCGGATACTCGCCGACCAGACGCGCTATTTCCTGCTTGATCTCCGGCGGATGGGTATATTCGTCGGTGTTCGTGTCGGGCGTCAGAAAACAACCGATGCAGACGCCGTTGACCTTGCGCGGCGGATAAGAAGGCGGCAGTCCGATGATGGTCGCCCGCTTGCCTTCCCTGGCGACCTGATCCCAGATGGCCAGATCCTGGATCGATTTGGAATTAACGATGCTCAAACCGTCGTAAGAGTGATCACAGCGATTGCGAAATCCGTAAACTCCGAGCGAACCCGGATCCTGGCTGGTCGCCATGCACATCCACGCCGGAACGGTGATCGGCGGAACGATGGTTTCCAGTCTTCCGTAACAACCGCCCTCCATCAGGCGGCGAATATTGGTCAAACGCTCATCGCCGAACAGCAGATCCGGCGCGGCGCAGTCTAACCCGATAACTAACGTTTTCATACCAACAAAGTCTCTCCTTCCATTGATTCTTCTTTAGAAATTCCAAAGGCGTCGAGTATCGTTGGCGCCATATCCAAAAGTCTTGCCTTTGCTCCGTTAAATTTCTGATTCATAAACAGCGACCCCGGCACCAGCAAGGGGTCGATGATGTGATCTCCCGCCCATTTCTTGACGTTGTCTTCAAACTGACCGACGGGTATGCCGCCCAATGATGTGCTCCACGAGACGCGGTAGCCCTCATCAAAGTTGACGACCAGATCGGGCGATTCGCTGGCATACGCCCCGTTGTATATCTCTTCGCGGGATTTGACGCTGCGGATCGGCTTTCTTCCCTTGACCGGATCGGTCAACCCGCACAAACCTTTGGCGAGCGAGGCCTTCAGCGTTTCGGCCTCGTCTTCGGAAACGACCCCCTGTTCTTCGCGTCCCTTTATATTGAGATATATTCCGCTCAGCCCCAGAGCATAAGCCTTGCTCCGGCCCCAATCCACATTGGGAAAGAAATCGCCGTGTCCGTCTTCCGGTCTGCATCCGTCTTTCAAAACGAGCAACCCGTTTTCGTAGAGCCATGAGTTCAAATGGACGCCGCGCTGGAAGCTGTTCATTCCGTGATCGCTCAGAACGATCAACAGCGTCTGGTCGTCGACGTAATCCATCGCCCGGCCGACGACCGCGTCGCAATCCCGGTAATGATCTTCGACGACGCGCTTCATCTCCGGTCTGACCGGCTCCCGGTTGGCCGGATGTCCCTCGTCGCCGAATCGCCAGAACATATGCTGAACCCGGTCGGGAGTGTCAAACAGACAGAAGAAAAAGCCTTCGTCCATCCTGTCGAGTTCGTGGAGCATCATCTGCTCGCGCTCGCGCAGGACATCTTCGCATTGGGACATATAGGCGGCTTCGTCGATCCTTTCGTTGTTCAGTCCGCCGTGATCTTCGACCATTCCGGTCGTGTAAAAAGTGCCCACGCTTCGGGCCAGTTCTCTGGCGTATTCCGGCGGCGAACTGATCGGAAACAGCGGAGTGTCCGGATCGAAATTGACCGGCGAGACGTAAAGTTCAAAGACCGGAGACACCTGAACCAGATGGAACCGCACCATGCCCCGGACCGATTGCAGCATTCCGACCTTGAACTTGACCTTGAGCCAGCCGCTCCATTCGCCTTCCTTCAACTCTATGGTGTTCGGCTGGCCGCCGGAGAAGATCGTCACTTTCCTCGCCTCCTGGTCGATCTGGACGCTGATCTCAAACTTCAGATCGTCCCCGGTTTTCGGATTGCGCGCGCCGATCAGATGCGTTTTGATCAATCCTCTGCCGTCGGGCCGGACCGCTACGACGTTCTCGCTTTCTCTGGGTCGCACTTCCTCATCCGATGTGTAGAAAGTCGAGGTTCCCAGACCGCCGCGCAGATCCGGCACGCCCATTCCGGCCAGCATCCGGCCCCGCACGTTGTCGGGCGGATAGGTGCAAGGGAAACGGACGATCGTCGAAGACAGTCCGGCGGCCGCCAGAATGTCCCAAAAGGGCTTTCCGCGACGCAGGTTAACGGCCTTCGGAGGAAGGAACGCGCTCCTTTGTTCGTAGCGATTCATTGAAAGATCCGGGAGGTAGGTTTTCGGGTCCCGGCGAATGAAATCGAATATTCCGTGTCCTCCCGGATTGGTTCCGGTGGCCAGTGTCGACCAGGCTACGGGAGTCTGCGCGGGATAGGTGGTCTGGACCCGCGAAAAGCCCCCTTGATCTCTGAGTTTTCCAAGGTTTGGAAGCGAACCCGAATTAAGCATGGATTCGACTAATTTCGGTTCGAACCCGTCCAAACCAACTACAATAACCTTCTTAACGTTGTTTTTACCTTGAACCATGAATTTTGGCGTTTGCAACCAGACAACTCATTCAGGATCATCTCCTTGTCATGCTTTGATGGTTGCGATCAGCAGGCCCAATGCCTACTTTCTGGAAAGCCGCAGCTTTTGACCGATGAATCTTAGGGCCCGTCGCATCCAATTGACGCAGGTTTGCCAAAAGATCAACAGAAAACCGACGATTGCTCCCAAAAACGAGGCCAGGGGAATGAGCTGATCCGGTCCGCCGTAAAAAAACAACAGGTGACTGGTAATTTCAATCATGTTTAATCTCCTCTATTTAATCTTTCAGGGACCGTTCGATTACTAATAATAAGGTTTTAACATCTCGTTTTTTCGCCTTTTGACCCCGAAGACAGGAATGAACTTCGGGTCAGCGAAACAAGGGCCGTTCCGCTTGGAAGAAAACCGTTGTTAAATACTTTAAAACCGACAATAGGAGCAAATTTCCGAAAAGGTCACAGGTAACCGCAGGATTCAGCTTTATTTCTGACTTTTGCGGCAGGGGTGCCCGTAAGATTTTAGTTATTATCCGCTCAATATTGAAACGATTCCTGATATTTTAAGAAAACATTAACATCATTGTTTAAGAAACACATCAAAGAAAAAGACTATAATTCACAATAAATTTATGGCTTGCTCCCCACAAAAATTAGGATATATGTGCTATCGAATGTAGCACATTTGTAAAAACGGTCTGTAATTTTCGAGAATCAGGCTAAGTTCTTCTGAAGAATGGACTTTTAAGTTGCGGGCCGGATCGCCTGAAACGGCCGCAAAGTCCATTGATATTGGGCGGATGAAAAAGCGAAAAAAACCGGAACTTTATGAAAGCCCGGAGGTTTCATTTGACCGGTCTTAAACCAATCAGGATTTTTAGCAACGGGATTGATACTCTACCTTCGCATCACGAATTCAAGCGCGGCGGTAAAACTCAGATCAAATTACTATTGGGAGTCGTTCTGACGATCTATTTTGATCTGTTCGGCGGCCTTTTCCGCATTGATGTTGCTGACGCCCGACCCGCGGAACATCGGGGTGAAAACCCATTTGCTGTGGTTTTCGATGCCGTAATAGGTCAGAACCGATTTGCTCCGGCTCTGACTGGCAACTCCGATAAATTGGACGTTGTCGGTTACGTCTTCGATCTCCGATTCGTCGGCCCCGGCCAGATCCTCATCGCTTTGTGTGTTGAGGATATTGACCAGCGGGAGCGCGTAACGGTCGAAGACGCGGCTCGGGCTCGACGGCAAAAGGCCGTTGTTATATAGCTGAACGCGCCGGCCGAAATTGAGAAAAGCCTGACTCTCCGGTTTGATCAAACGCCATTTGCCGTCCGAACTCAAAGGATCGACCGCCGCCGAAGGCCGCAGGATCTGCTTTTTTTTCGTTCCCTGCGGCAGTCCCTCCAGAAGATCGTCCATCGATTCCGGAAGTTTGGCCCCGCGGTAAAATTCGACGTATTGCCGGATGGCGTCGGCCACCTCTTCCCCGCGACGGATCGATTCCAACTCCTTTTCCCTCTGGACGCCCTGCTGAACGGTCGGAGCGACGGCCAAAAGGGCGATGGCGAAGATGACCATGGCGGCCATCACGGCCAGCAGGGACATGCCCTGTTCGGATTTCGGGTTTCGGATTTCGGATCTCGGATCTTCTTTTCGCATTTTATCTGTTGTCTCCGTCGTCATCGTCGCCGTCGTCGTCATCCTTATCATTGTCCGGCTTGGGCGTCGCGCGCGGGGTTCCCCGGTAGCGCGGGATATTGGCCGGGATGCCCGGAATATTTCCGGACGGCACCTCGGTAGAGACCGGAGGGGTGTAGGGCGTATAGTTTCCGCCGCCGCCGCGCGGATTGCCCGGAAAAGAGGACGCCTGTCCCGGTTCGGGACGTTTCAGTTTCAGTTTGTGAACGAAGCCGAGATTGACATCCTCGAAAACGACCTCCTGAGCCGAGATGCTTTTCAGCCGGAAGCGTCCTCCGACGATGTCGTTGAGCCGGGCGCCGATCGGCTCGTCCTTGCCCCGTTCGGTGAAATAGGCCGTGTCGTTATTGTAACGCTTGCGGGCGATCATCCCGATATATTCGACCTGCGGTTTCGGCGGCTCCTGGACATTGATCGTGATCATGTTCGAATATCTGCCGTCGGCCGAAAAAACGCTGATGTTGCGCGTTCCGGCAAACGCGATGGCGTTGGCCGGGATCTCGGCCCTCAATCTCTGCGGACCGATATAGGTCGTCGGCAGTTGATTGCCGTTGAACAAGATTCCCACCTCGGGCGTGAACCGATCGCCGTTCAACTCCAGAGTAAACCCGGCCGAACCGGCGTAAACGCTTCCCGGGGCGGCGTAAGCGAGCAAGTAATCCGGCGTTGGTGTCGGGGGCGGCGGTGTTGGAGGTTTGGGCGTCGGCGTCGGCGTCGGGCTGTACGGCGTCGGTTTCGGCGGTTCGTAAAAGGCGAAGATGTTGCGTCCCGGCCCCGGAGCATTGAAGCTGTTCGGCACGTAGATGACCTTCGTCGTCCCATATTGGAAATCCATCTCCGTTTGTGTCGGCATATTCGGATTCTGCGAGGCGGTGCGGACGGTGGCGGTCGGCGTCGGCGATTTTTTGGCCGACGACGAGCCCTTGCTCTTGCCCCAGAACAACCCGCTCAGATTGTAGCCGACGGCCAGAACGGCCAGCGTGCCGACCACCATCAGAATGATGATCTGATTTTTTTCCTTCGGACTTTTTCCTTCAAAAAATTTCATTCTTTCCGTTTAAGCGAGCAGTGAGCGGTAAGCGGTTAGCAGTTTCCGCTTTTGCTTTTTTTGACTTATCTGGCGCTGACCTCGTTGCCGAGGGGCGGCGCGGCGCCGATTCGGCTGAAATAAGCGGCCATTTCCAATTTCAAACTGACGGTTTCGCCGTGCGTTTTGCCGGTATCGATGTTCGAGGGCGTCGGAGTCGGGGTCGGTCCGGTCTGCACCACCTCCTCTTTTTTACTGCCGCCGTCGGCCGGCACCAGTTCGACCGAACTGATCAAAATAAATTGCTGACTGGTTTCGATCTCCTGAATGAAACCGCGCAGGTTCTGGTAACTGCCTTCGACCGTTACGGTGACGTAAACGCCGGGGAAAAGGCTCATCAGTTTGTCGCGGCCCCGCTCGTTCTCGGTCTGCTGCCGCCTCTGCGGATCGACGATGTCGAGCGGCGCGTATTCGGGGCCGGACGTATTGATCAGATTGTAAGCGCCGATCAGCCCGTTGAGCCGCTGATAAAGCCCGGTCCGGCCGTTTTCCGGAATCCGCAGGAATCTCGATTCAAAATCATTGACGCTGTCGATCAAGGTGGCAACGTGAGTCTTGGTGTCCTCGATTGAGCCGTACTTATCGTTTTCCGACCTCATCTTCGCTTCCAATTCCTGACTCTTGGCCCGGTTTTGTTCGAGTTTGCTTTTGGCCGGCATGACGAAAAAGACGTACAGGAGAATTACCGAGAGAACCGTCAGGAGCCCCAGACCGACGGCGGCGATCTCGTTCGGCCCCCACATTCCCATGTAAACCTTGCGCGGGCGATTTTTCGGAGGAACCGCCCAGGAAACGCCCTCGGTCTTATCGACGATGATCGTCTCGTCCTCGGTCAGCAGAACCGTCCGGTCATCTTCTTCGATGACGACCGCCTGATCTTTGGTCGAGCCGTAATCGTTGACCAGCATTTCCGGCCGTTTCCGTTCCTGCTCTTCCTGAGAACCGCCGTTCTCCTGATCGGGTTTGAGGTTGTCTTCCATCTTATTGTGAACCTCCTTGCCTTTGAGCCAGGTCGGTCGTCTGACCGGATGGCACCGGAGAATAACCGCTGCGCGGCGTGTAGATGACGTGCAACGTGTACTCGGAAAATGTCAGCCGATCTGTCTTTTGCAGATCCTGCCCGCGCAGTTCGGCCTGAAAAAGCCCGCTCTGGCTCATATTGTCGATCATCGCCATCACGCTCTGATAATCGCGGCTCAAAACCCCCAGTTCGAGTTCGGCCTTGATCCGGTCGCCGTCCTTAAAGACGTTCTCAACGTTGATCCGCGAAGCGCTGACGCTGCCCGGAAGAACCCCTTCCAGATCGGCGAAAAGACGCGACCAGCCGAACGATTTATTGGCGACGAGTTTGTGAGCCGCCACCAGCAGGGCCTTCTGATCGGGTGTCAGTTCCTTTTGAACCTGTTCCCCTTTCTGAGTGAGGGCGGCGATCTTCTCGGTCATATCAGCGATGTCTTTTTCCACCACCTCATTTTTCGAAATTGCGTTGCTGTATTCGGAAAAACTGATGATCGCCCCGACCACCGCCATCACCAGAAGCAAAAGAGCCAACAGGTACGGAAGCGTCCGGTTGCGAAAGGGTTTGCTGGCAAGATTTAATTTAGTAATCACGATCTAAATAATCAAAAGCTCTCTAAATTCAGGGGAATAACTTGGATTCACCGTCCCGGCTAAAGTTGCCCGCCGGGCCTCAAAAGGCGAAAAACTCCTGCGAGTTTAACACGAAACGAGTTATTTGTCCCTCTCTCAAGCCCGACCGACCGATGCCGGCGGGCCGAAAAAAGCCTCGAAAAAAAACACGTTTCCCGGCCGGACGGCGTGCAGGTTGTTTGCACGTCCGGGGAATGGCAAAAGTTGCAAAAAATTTATCCGGATCGGGATCACCAGCGGCGCGGCGGAAGGGTTTTGTTGAGGTCTTCGGCGGAGATCTTCTGATAGGTGCAGATCCGGTTGCGGCCCTCGTCCTTGGCCCGGTAAAGAGCGGAATCGGCCATTTCGATCAACTCGATCGGATCGTCGGAGTCCGAAGGATAAGAGGCGACCCCGATGCTGATGGTAACGTGATGCGTCTCGGAGAACTTGCCCTTTTTGATGATGGTAAACTCCTGGTTTTCGATCTCGGAGCGAATCCTCTCGGCGGCCACGATCCCCTGTGCCGGTTCGGCATCGAGAAGAAATGCGGCGAATTCCTCGCCGCCGAAACGCGCGGCGACATCTCCGGTTCGCAGATTCTGCGTGATGCACACGCCGATCTCTTCGAGGGTCTTGCTGCCGGTCAGATGTCCGTAGGTGTCGTTGACGGTCTTAAAATAATCGACGTCCATCATCAACACGCAAAACTGGCGTTTTTCGTGGGCGGCGCGGGCCGATTCGCGTCGCAGTTCGGAAAAGAACGAACGGCTCGACAAAAGCCCGGTCAGATCGTCGTGCGAGAGCAATCGGCGGATCTGCTGTTGATATTCGCGGTCGATCTCGTCCATCAGATCGAACCTGAAGATCTGTTCGCCGATCGTTATCTTATCACCGTTCTGCAAAACCTCCTGAACGATCTTCTGCCCGTTGAGAATGGTCCCGTTGCGCGAGTGCATGTCCCTGATCATATAGACTTTGCTCCCGTCTTCTTTGATGGTCGTGATGATCTGGGCGTGCTGGCGGGAAACCCTGAAATCGTTGATCCGCACGTCGGCCTCGAGAGCGCGTCCGAGGACGACCTCCTCACGCTCAAGGGGTATGGGGACGGCAATCAGATCACCGGTCAAAGAAACTAAGGCAGGACGCAAATTATCGCGTATTGGTTTATTCATAAAAAGCGGGATCGGGGCGTGCAGCTTTAAGCCCTTCTTTATACAATAAACTATTTAAGGCCAACTTTTCTACATTTTTTTGCCGCTAAACTTTAGGTTTTCGGGCGGAAAATCAAGTGTAGTTGAAATTTAGCCTCCTCCACGCTTTCCCTATTCAGTCCGAAGATTTACTATTTTAGGTGGATGAAGATTCTGATAGTCAAACTGAGCAGTATCGGCGATGTCGTCCATACCCTGCCGACTCTGGCCGCCATCCGGCGGGCATTGCCCGAAGCCGAAATCTCGTGGGTGGTCGAGCGCGGTTCGGCCGCCATTCTGCAAAACAACCCCCTGCTCGATAATCTGATCGAAGTCGACACCAAATCGCTCCGCCGCCGCGAGAAACTCGGAAAGATCCTGCTCAACGCCCGCCGTCAATTGCGGGGTTTGCGTTCTTCGACCTTCGACGTCGCGCTCGATTTTCAAGGCCTGCTGAAATCGGCCGCCATCGCCAAACTCTCAAAGGCCGGACGCCGTTTCGGTTTTTCCAAACAGACGTTGCGCGAACCGGCCAGCCGCTTTCTTCTGACCGATAAGATCAACGTCAGACGCGACTCCCACGTCATCCGCAAAAGCCTCCGGCTGGCGGAAAAGGCGTTGCGGATCGATGTTCCGGACGGCGATTTCGAATTTCCGGTCTTCACCGACCGGAGCCACCGGCGAGAGGCCGCCGACATCGTTTCGGCCGCCGGCGAAGATTTCGCCATCCTCAATCCGGCCGGCGGTTGGGCGACCAAACTCTGGCCGGCCGAAAACTTCGGAGCGCTGGCCGATCGACTTTGGGAGGAAAAAGGCTTAACTTCGGTTATTACGACCGCGCCGAACGAAGCGGATCTGGCGGAGAAGGTCCGACGGGCGAGCCGTTCGGGCAAGGCTCTGACGCGCCAACCGACCCTCAAAGGCTTTTACGAACTGGCCAAACTGACGCGGGTTTACATCGGCGGCGACACCGCTCCGACCCATCTGGCGGTGGCCGCCGGAGCGCCGGTCGTCGGCATTTTCGGTCCGACCGAATGGTGGCGCAACGGAAGTCCGAACCCGGATGACATCTGCGTCGAAAGACTCGACATCGGTTGCCGGACGGACTGCGGTCGGCGGACCTGCAACCAATGGATCTGTATGGACATCCCGGTCGAACAGATTTTCGACGCCGTCGGCCGGCGGCTGGAGACAAGACTTAGTAAAGAAAATGATAAATAATTACCGCTCACCGCTCGCCGCTCACTGATGACTTCGTTTTATGAGTTCGAATTTTAAGAAAAAACTTCAGCGTCTGCGCGTTCCCTTCGGTTTTTTGTTCGGGATCATCTTTCTGATCCTGGCGCGCCCGGAACCCGTCACGCTGACGATCGGCGGACTGATCGCGGTCTTCGGCCTGCTGATCCGCGCCTGGGCTTCGGGGCACATCCGCAAAAATCAGCAACTGGCCGTTTCCGGCCCTTACGCTTACACGCGCAATCCGCTTTATCTGGGGAGCTTTTTTCTCGGCGTCGGGTTCACGGTCGCCTCGGGCGTCTGGTGGCTCGGACTGATCTTCGCGGCCCTGTTCCTAGGCATCTATTTCCCGGTGATGCGCGTCGAAGCAGAGGAACTGACAGAGATTTTCGGCGAGCAATACGGGGAATATGCAGAAAAAGTCCCCCTCTTCTTTCCGCGCCCGACCGTTTACCGGGCCTCGTCCGAAAAATTTGATATGAGTTTGTATATGCGGTATCGTGAATATCGAGCCGCTCTGGGTTTGATTTTCGCTTGGGGAGTTCTGGCCTGCAAGGCTGTTTTTGGACTTAATTTATGGTAATTAAAAAATTTGTCTGCTCACTGCTGATAGTCCTTTCGTTCGCCCTCATTCCGGTCCTGGCTCAAAGCCCGACCGGGCAGAACGCTCCGCTCAATTCGCCCTATCTGCCGGGCGAGACCCTGACCTACGAAGGCAAATACAGCAAACTGATCCTTCGCGGAATAGACGTCGCCGATCTGTCCTTTTCGGTCGAGCGCATCCCCGAGACGGGCAATTTTCTGATCCGGTCAAAAGCCGTTTCCAAGGGCGGGGTTCTCAAACTGTTCAATTTCAAGTTTGACCAAAGCATCGAATCGCTGGTTGACGGCCAGATGTTTCACATTCTGCAAACCGTCAAACGCGACGAACAGGGCGATCGGGTCCGCGATTCCGAGGCTCTTTTCGATTATCCTTCGGGCAAAGTGACCTACATCGAAACCGATCCCAACGACCTGACCCGTCCGCCGCGACAGATGGCCTCGCCGATCGAGACCGGCGTTCAGGATATGATCTCCGGCGCTTATCTGCTTCGTCAGCTTCCGCTTGAGGTCGGCAAAACCTTCGACCTCCGGATCAGCGACTCCGGACTGGTTTACAAAGTCCCGGTCAAAGTAACCGAGCGCGAAAAGAAAAAAAGCATTCTCGGCAAAAAATGGTGTTTCCGCCTCGAACCCGACGTCTTCGGCGAAGGCCGCCTGATCGAAAGGGAAGGCAAGATGATCATCTGGATCACCGACGATAAACGCCGTCTGCCGGTTCAGGCCCAGATCAACACCAGTCTCGGCAAAGTGGTCGTCAAGCTCAAAAAAATCGAAAACAAGGCCACAGAGCGCCCCAAAATAAACTAACCGCCCGTTCCCAAAAAACCAATTAACACTTGTTTCTTTCGGCAAAACTTCGCATAATCTTTCGTATCCTAAAACTTTTATATTAAGGTCTAATATAAAAACAGGTGTTTCTATGAGCAAAAAAGAGAAAGATTTGCGCGAAGAACCGCAAACGGAAAACAATGAAAATGCTTTGTCGGATGAAGCTACCGGCGAAGTTTTGGAAACCGACCCGGAACCGATCTCTTCGGCGGAGATGCTGAGGGCCGAAGAGGAAACGCTCTCGGCAGAACCCGAAATCCCGCAGGCTCTCGGTCAGGCCGAAATGGCGACGGAAGAAACCGGAGAAGAATCGGATGAGATAGAGGATCCGATCTTTCGCGAACTGGCCGAGCCGAAACTGCCCGAACTGCCGAAAGAAAACCGGGCCCGCCTGCTGATGCAGTCGCCAACCCGGATTCAGTTTTACTGGTCGGTCAAACATAATCCGTTTCAAACCCTGCAAAAAGCAATCGGCAACACCGGCAGTTACACGCTGGTGGTCAAACTGGTCAATCAGACCAACGGCCGCGAAGAGATCTTTCCGGTCGAAGCCGAAGGCTCCTGGTGGTTCAACGTCGAATCGAATTCGGTCTATCGCGCCGAGATCGGATTTTACGCGCCGAACCGCCCCTTTGTCCGCGTCATGTTCTCCAACGCTCTGGAAACTCCGCGCCGCAATCCGTCGCCGCGGCAGGCGACCGACGCCGACTGGGCCGTAACGGCGATGGAATTCGCCAACGTGCTGGATGCGACCGGATATTCTCAGGACGCCTTCGAGGTCGCGATGGCCGGAGACGACCGCGACCGCGCCGAAGACGCCACCCGCAACGCTTTTTCGCAATTTATCGGCGATCCGAAGGGATCGGACGATCTTGAGGGAATACCGATGGAAGAGATCCGTTTCGCACTGCTCGCCATCGCTTCCGGGTTTTCGCTCGAAGATCTGCGCGGACATATCAGCGCGGCGCTTCTCACCCTGCTTGAGAAAAACGCCGACAAGTTGACGCCGGAAAACGCTCTGGCCGCATTGAACGAACATTTCGACGTTTCGATGGAAGAGGTCGAAGAAGGCGAAGAGGTCATCGGAGAAGCCGTTTACGGGCTGAGCCTGGTTCATTTCCCGCGATCGTCAAGAAAGCGAAGGACCTCGCCGAGAACCCTCTTGCCGAAAGGGATCGCCCCCGAATTGGAAAGGAAGATCTCGCCGGTCAGTTCTCTTCGGCCGGTTTAGATTTAGTAAGCAGTGAGCGGTAAGCGGTAAGCGGTTTTATACAGCTTATTTGCGGTTTCTGCTCACTGCTTGTCGCTTACCGCTTACTGAAACTTTATGCCTGTCGGTTACTTCAGCCTGATTCTCCACGCGCATCTGCCCTTCGTGCGCCACCCCGAATATCCCGAATTTCTGGAAGAGGACTGGTTTTACGAGGCCATCACGGAAGTTTATCTGCCGCTGATCCACATCTTTCAGAATCTGCACGAAAGAGGCGCGCGGCCCCGTCTGGCGATGAACGTCTCGCCGCCCCTGTGCGAGATGCTGGCCGACAAACTGCTCGAAGAACGCTATACGCGCCATCTGGAAAATCTGCTCGAACTGGCCCGCAAAGAAGAGGTGCGGGTCCGGGAAGAAGCGCCGGATTTTTACGACGCCGCCCGGATGTACGTCGACAACCTCGGCGCGGCGCTCGATCTGTGGAACAACAAATACGGGCGCAATCTGATCAACGCTTTTCGCCAGTTGCAGGAAGAGGGCGTTTTGGAGATCATCACCTGCTGCGCCACCCACGGTTTTCTGCCGCTGATCTCCACCAAAGAGGCGCGCCGGGCGCAGATTCAGATCGCCGTCGCCAATTACAAAAAGCATTTTCACCGTCAACCGCGCGGCATCTGGCTGGCCGAATGCGCTTACGAGCCGGGCATCGAGCATCTTTTGAAAGAATCGGGCATCGAGTATTTCATCGGCGATTCGCATGCCATCCTCTACGGCGACCCGCGCCCGCGTTTCGGCGTTCACGCGCCGATCGTCTGTCCGAACGGCGTGGCCGTCTTCGCCCGCGACGTCGAGACTTCGCAACAGGTCTGGAGCGCCGAGGTCGGGTATCCGGGCAACGGCGCCTACCGCGAATTTTACCGCGACGTCGGCTGGGATCTGCCGATCGAATACCTCCGGCCCCATCTCCATAAGGACGGAGCCCGCCGACATCTCGGTCTGAAATATCACCGGATCACGGGACGCACCGTTCCGGGCGACAAAAAAGAACCGTACGTGCCGAACTGGGCCCGCGAAAAAGCGGCCGAAGACGCCACCGATTTCGTCCGGAAACGGATCGAGCAGGCCTATCGTCTGCGCGACGGTTTCGGCGGGCATCCCCCGTTCGTCGCCGCGCCTTACGACGCCGAACTTTACGGCCACTGGTGGTTCGAAGGCCCGTCGTTCATCGATTACGTCTTCCGCAAGATCCATTTCGACCAGAACGAGATCGAGGCCATCACGCCGGGCGATTTTCTCGACGCCCGGATTCCGATCCAGATCCAGCAACCGACCGCTTCGAGCTGGGGCGAGAACGGCTATTACAAGGTCTGGATCAACGAGGGCAATTCGTGGATGTACCCTTATCAGCACGACGCCGAACGGAAGATGACCGAACTGGCCGATTATTATCATCACCCGAACGAGATCGAATGGCGCATTCTCAATCAACTGGCCCGCGAACTCCTGCTGGCTCAATCGAGCGACTGGGCCTTTCAGATCTATCAGGGAACGACCGTTCAATATTCGTCGCGCCGTTTTCAATCGCACATCCACCGTTTCAACCTGCTGGCCAAAATGATCGACACCAAAGAGTTCAACCACGACCTGCTGGCCGAGATCGAACGCCGCGACAACATCTTTGCCGAGATCGATTACCGGGTTTATCGAAGCAAGTAGATTTTGGATTTTAGATTTCGGATTTCGGATTGATCTATAGAGAACGTTTTTTCCGGACCAAATAAATATCGCCAGCATAAAAGCCTGCGGGCTTTTCCGTTTTAATGCCGGTTGTGCGTCCGGCGCGAATCGCTTTCCAAAAGAGCGAACCAGTTGGAATCTGCCTTTATTTTTTCGGGCGGATCTTTCATTAAAAAATCCCAACTTCCTCGTTAGTCTTTTCCGTCTCTGGCCGTCGAGGCGACCGATGTGATCTTCCATTTGCCGCCGATCTTCTCCCAGACTTCGAGCCAGGCGAAAACCGTGTGATCCGATTCCTCTTTACCTTTGTCATTCTTATAAGTTCCCCGGACGCGCTTTTCGACCCGAACGGTCGCCAATGTGCCGTCGCCTGAGATCTTTATGACCGGCGGTTTGATGTCCTCCCATTCGATGAACTTGTAGCTCGAAAAATAGTTTTTGAACCGTTCGAGATTTTCGACGCGGCTTCGGGTTCGGACGTTCCCGTTTTGAAGTTCCGTCACGTTGTCGGCGAACAGTTCGATGAAAAGTTCGGCGTCGTAGGTCAGATGCGCCCTTTTCGCCTGTTCGTGGAGTTTGAGCAACTGGTCGAGATCGGCGACGCGGGGCGGAACTTCGAGCAGTTTTTCGTTCGCTTTGTTGATCTCGACGGTGTGAAAACGCAGAATCCAATCGCCCCGTTGATCGGTCGCCGTCACCTGGGAAGGCAGTTTGACGCCGCCGACGGTCTTCCATTGGTTGACGACGTTTTTGACCGATTCATCCGAACCGGGAACCGGCAGAACGTAACCGGAAAAAAGTTTTGTCTCCGCGTCGAAATAAAGAAAGATCTTTCCGCCCAGACTGTGTTCGGCCTCCACCTTGAAACTCCGGCGGGCGGCGAAATCCTCCTCGCCGGCGAACCGGAAACCGGAGAACATCCGCTCGAAGTCAAAGGCCATCTTCTGGTATTCGTGAAGTTCGACGACCAGCCGCTGAAACGGCGGAACGATCGAGAATTCGCCCGTTTCCGCCGATCTCTCCCAGGCCACATCGCCGTTGATGAAAACTCCGGTCGAACGGGAGCGATAGCTGTAGGTTTGTTTGAAAACGGTTTTACCGGAGCGAAAAGACGCGACGGCGGTCGTATATTTCCCGTCCGGTCCGACGCAATCGGCCAGAGCTTCGATGTTTTTGATCCGCTCGACGGCCCTTTCGCCGCCGACCGATTCGATCGCCGCCGAAAAGATCTTTTCCAGTTCCGCCTTTCCGTCCGGATCAAAAGCATAAGCGAAACCCGAAAACGCGAACAGAACCAGCAAAACCGGCAAAACCTTTTTTCTCATCGCAACACCCCGATCTCTCTTTAGTTTGAAGTTTTGGCCGACTGCCCGCTTTGGTGGCGGATCAACGTTTCGGCCAAAGATGCTCCCAAACTCAGCAAAAGACCTTTCATCTTCTCATCGAGTATTTCCCCGTCGTCGCCTTCGAACAAAGTGTGCGCTTTGGCGACCGCAAATTCGGTCGGCAAAACAGTAACCAGCAGGATCGAAAGCACGCTCCGCAAATGGCCCAGACATCGCAGACCGCCGAAGGCTCCGGGCGAAGCGGTCGTAATGGCCGCGTATTTTCCCCGGAAAACCTGACCGAGGGCGAACTCCTCGCTCTCCCGCGAAGCCCAGTCGATGGCGTTTTTCAATCCGCCCGGAAGCGAACCGTTGTATTCAGGGGAAGAAACGATCAATCCGTCATGTTGGTTCAAAGTTCTTTGAAGTTTGATCGCATTTTCCGGAAAACCGCCACTTTCGTGATAGTCGGCGTTATAGACCGGCAACGAATAATCGTTCAGGTCGATGAAGGTTACCTCGGCTCCCGCGACTGTTGCGCCTTCTGCGACGATCCGGGCAATTCGTTTGTTGTACGAGGCTTTTCGCAGACTTCCCGCAAAAGCCAGAATCTTCGGTTTGTTCTCCATTTCGTTCCAATCGTCTCCCAAAATAAAATTTGATGAAACAAGTTTGCCACGAATCGCTCCCAAAGAGAAAGTCGATCCGGGTTTGAACTTGTCGTTTTCCCGCACATATAATCGGCAGTAAGTTCTGCAAAAAACATAGCCGAGGATAAAAAATGTCAAAAATGAAAACTGCTCTTACAGCTTTATTATTGTTGGTCTGTCTGGTATTCCAAACAAGCGCCCAAAAATTGGGAGCGCCGGGCGAACCGGGCGGATCGGGAACTCTCGTCTTAAAAGCCGCCCGGATCATCGACGGCACCGGGGCCGAGCCGATCAAAAACGGATCAATCGTCATCACCGGCGACCGGATAACGGCCATCGGCCCGGCGTCAAGCGTGACGGTCCCGGAGGGCGCACGAGTCATCGATCTCGGCGATTCCACGATAATGCCCGGTTTTATCGACGCTCACACGCACATCATCGGCCGCGTCCTCGGCGACCCGGAAGGCCAGGGCGCACTGTTCCGCGATTACGATTCGTTCGGCGCGATCCTCGCCGTCGGCAACGCCGAAAAAACTCTTCTGGCCGGTTTTACCACCATCCGCAACGTCGGCGCTCCGAACTTTGACGATCTGGCCATCCGCAAGGCGATCAACGACGGCTGGATCAAAGGCCCGCGGATGCTGACGGCCGGGCATTCGCTCGGGATCACCGGCGGGCATTGCGACGAAAACGGATTCAAACCGGGAGCCGCCGACGGCGATTATCGAACCGGCATCGCCGACGGGGTCGATCAGGTTCGGGCCGCCGTCCGTTACCAGATCAAATACGGGGCCGATGTCATCAAGACCTGCGCCACCGGCGGCGTCCTCTCGGAAGGCGACGCGGTCGGCGTCCAGCAATATTCCTTCGAAGAACTCAAAGCGATGGTCGATGAGGCTCACCGGCACGACCGCAAGGTGGCCGCTCACGCCCACGGCACCGAGGGCATCAAAACGGCCGTAAGAGCCGGCGTCTCTTCGATCGAACACGGCTCTTTTCTCGACGAAGAAGGCGCCCGCCTGATGGCCCAACGCGGGACATATCTGGTTCCGACGCTGATGGCCGGCGAAACGGTCGAACGTCTGGCCAAGGCCGGAGTTCTCAAAGGTCTGCGGGCGGAAAAAGCCCTCGCGGCCGCGGCCGCCATGCGCCATTCACTGAAGATCGCCATGGCCGATCACGTCCCGATCGCCTTCGGAACCGACGCCGGAGTCATCCCCCACGGCACCAACGGCCACGAATTCGCCCTGATGGTCGAATGGGGCGGAATGACGCCTCTGCAAGCCATCAATGCCGGAACCTTGAACGGGGCCAAACTGCTCGGCGTCGATCAGACGGTCGGTTCCTTAACACCGGGAAAATACGCCGACATCGTGGCCGTTTCGGGCGATCCGCTGAAAGACGTGAAACTGCTGGAAAACATCTCTTTCGTGATGAAAAACGGCTTTATTTACAAGAATCAGTGATCAGTGGTCGGTGATCGGTAGCCAGTTAACATTTGTCATTGATCCCTGATAACTGATAAATGAAAAAGTTATGTTCAAAAATTTTCAGGATAAAACCCCGAAGATCCACGAGAGCGTTTTCGTGGCGGAAACGGCCGTCATCATCGGCGATGTCGAGATCGGCGCCGATTCGAGCGTCTGGTACGGCTGCGTTTTGCGGGGAGACGTCAATTACATCCGGATCGGTGAACGGACCAACGTTCAGGATATGACCATGATCCATGTTTCGCGCTTCGATCATCCGACCGTTCTGGAGGACGAGGTGACGGTCGGACACAACGTCACCCTGCACGGCTGTTACGTCGAAACCGGCGCTCTGATCGGCATCGGCGCGATCGTCCTCGACGGCGCGCGCATCGGCCGCAACTCTCTGGTCGCCGCCGGTTCGCTCGTAACTCCCGGAACTGAAATCCCGCCGAAATCTCTGGTGATGGGCGCACCGGCCCGCGTCAAACGCCAACTGACCGACGAAGAGGCCGCCGATCTGGAAAGGTTCTGGCGCGGTTATATTCAGCTCTCGGAAATCTATAAAGGATAAAAGTATAAAAGTTTAAATGTGAAAAGGTGAAAAAGCGGGTTGGCCGATCATTGCCGCCCAAGATAAATATCCCACGCCATCTTTTTCACCTTTAAACTTTTTCACATTTAAACTTTTAAACTTTCCCTTTTCCCTTTACACTTTTTAGTCTATGAGCAACACCAACCCGGCGCGCGGGATGCGCGATTTTCTGCCCGAACAGGTTCGCAAACGCGAATACGTGATCGGCATCATCAAGGAAGTTTACGAAAAATACGGCTTTGAACCGCTTGAAACCCCGGCCGTCGAAAACCTCTCGACGCTGACCAACAAATACGGCGAAGAGGGCGACCAGTTGATGTTCAAGATCCTGGAACGCGGCGAAAAACTGCGGCGCAAATTGGAGGGCGGCGGCGTTAAGAGCGAAAACGATTTATCTGATTTAGCCTTGCGTTACGACCTGACCGTCCCGCTGGCGCGCGTCGTGGCGAATTATAAAAACGAACTGCCACGCTTTTTCAAACGCTACCAGATCCAACCCGTCTGGCGCGCCGACCGCCCCGCTCGCGGGCGTTACCGCGAGTTTTATCAATGCGACGTTGACGCCATCGGCTCCCGGTCAATGATCGTCGAAGCAGAATTATGCGCGGCGGTCAGCGAGATTTTGGAGAGGTTGGGGTTTGATGATTTTGTGATCTTAATAAATCACAGGGAAATTTTACGCGGGTTTTTAGAAGTTGCGGGAGTTGATGAAAAAAAACATTCCGACACTTTAATCGCACTTGATAAATTTGACAAGATAGGCGAACAAGGCGTTTCGAAGGAATTGGTTGAACGCGGCGTTTTTACAGAGGAAGGGGGCAATAACTTTATCCGACAATTTCTTGAATTGATGAAACTACACGGAGATCCTGCTTATAACATTCCTGAGAAAAAAACCGCAGAATTCAAGAAAAAGCGAACGGAAGAGGAGAATCTGACGGTTATTGAAAAATTGAGAGAATTCATAGGAAAAAATGAATCCGGAAAACGTGGAATTGAAAGTGTTGAGCAAATCTTAGCTTTAACTCGAAATTCACCAGCTTACGGACAAGTTAAAGTCCAACCCTATTTGGCTCGCGGGTTGTCATACTACACCGGCGCGATTTTTGAAATCGGACTGGATCGCGGAGATTTTTCGGGAAGCATCGCCGGCGGCGGGCGCTACGACGGTTTGATCGGGATGTTCGGCAAGGAAGAGATTCCGGCGGTCGGACTGTCGCTCGGATTGGAGCGGATCCTTTTGATCATGGAAGAACGCGGGATGTTTCCCGAAGAGATCGACAAAAGGGTCGCCGCCGATGTTCTGGTAACGGTCTGGAATGAAGATACTGCCGCCGAATCTTTAAAATTCGCCGGAGAACTTCGCGCCGAAGGCCTCCGCGTTACGGTTTATCCTGAAAATGACAAACTCGGCAAACAGTTCAAGTACGCCGACCAAACGGGCGTTCCGTTCGTCTGCGTTCTGGGCGACGACGAGATTCGCGAAAACACGGTTACGCTCAAAAATATGAAAACCGGAGAGCAGGAGTCGGTGGCGAGAGACGAGATTGCCGGGAAAATAAAGGCTTAAAAGGTGAAAAAAGTTTAAAGGTTAAAAAAGTGAAAAGGCGGGCCTGTTCTTGATAAATTTTACTATCAGGCAAAAAACTTTTTCACCTTTTCACTTTTAAACCTTTGGTAGTGATCAAAAGTAATGCTGAGCAAAATCTAATTGCTCCAACGGAGCATCTGAAAATAGCCCGGCGATTGATCGCCGGGGTTATCCAACCGATGTCGTCAAGTCCTGAAGGGACAGTCTCGAATTTGCCAAATTCACATTTATCTTTCGTCCTTTCAGGACTATGGATCTGAGAGAGAACCTGTACCCGGCGATCAATCGCCGGGCTATTACCACAAGAGTCCCTGCGGGACATTCATTTGTCAGCATTACTTTTGATCACTACCAAACCTTCAAACTTTTTTCACCTTTTCAGCCTTGCTACTGTTTTTCCTCCCATTGTTCGACGAAGGGCGACGGGTCGATCAGATCGCTGCGGCGTTTGTAGGGGAGGTTGTTTTCCTGTTTGAACTGGCCCGACAGATCGCCCGAATACATTTCCAGATGAAGCTGAGTGCCGCCGGGCTGTTTGCCGACCTTGGCGATCATGTCGCCTTTTTTGACTTTCGAACCTTGCCTGACCATCAGCGTATCGACCTCGCCGTACCGGACGATGCAGTAATCGTCATCGTAAATGTCGCCGTGTTCGATCGAAACGACCGAGGTTCCGTATTTGTCGAAACCGCCAGCCGCTTCGATGACCACTCCGTCGTCAACGGCAAAAACGGCGGTCCCGGCCGGGGCCGCCAGATCGACCCCGCCGTGCTTGCGCCCGCCGTCGCGCGGTGCGCCGAACCGGCACGACCAGTTGGTTTTGTATGTAATGACTTTCTTGGGAAGGGGGAAAATTCTCATCTTACAGATCTCCTTATAATTTGTGCTTTATCAATTTTTTTTCAGGAATCTTTCCTATATTCGACCGCCGGGCGGCCGACAGGAAAAGTTTTAACCTTCAGGCAAAAAAAAATCGCCACCCGTTCGGATGGCGATCTGAAATTTTCCCGATAAAAAAGCCCGGCCTTCATCGGTGCGCGCGGGCCGTTCGAACATCATATTTCCTTTTCACAGCCGGATGCCGACCGGGCAGACCTTCGGCTTCCGGTATTCCCACGCGAGACAGCCGTCCGACTCAACTTTCGGAGGCGACGGCGACCGCCCGGAAAGCGGCTCCAGATGGATCAGAAAATCCAGAAAATCGGCGCTTTCCCATCCGTCCCTGATCCAGGGAGGCGGATCTTCGCCGGAACGCGTGCGGTTGAAATAATCGAGCGGTTTTTCAAACTCCAGACCCGAGTCGCGACCGAAACCCATCTTGAAGAAATCCGCGCTTTCGATCCGCATCCAGCCGCCGCCCAGATCGTTCGGCGGGTAGGAATAAACCGTCACCGCGTATTCCCCCGGCAAAACATCGACCAGACAACCGAGTTCGTAGTCGCCATCGTTTTCGGCCGGCGGAAAATCCTCCATATATTCTTCCAGATCCTCGTCGCAAACGCCCGACACGACCATCCGGCCCGACTCCAGATCGAGTTTCCAGGCAACCCGCGAGGTCCATTCGGAGAGTTCGTCCTCGCTCAGATCGCCGGTCAAAACCCGCACATTATAGCCGTCGTCCTGATAGAGCGACATCGGCATCACCGCGCCCTGCCCGACGAGGTCCGGCAGATCCCGCCCCCCGCCGAAAAACTCGTGGAACCGGCCGAAAGGAAATCCTCCCAAACGGCTGTCGGCGGCGTAAAGCAGGCAACCGGCTTCCTGAATCGTGAAATCGATCTCGTTTCGCTTCATAATTTCTCTCCCTCAGGCAAAGGCGAACTCGTTCGACAGGATCGGCAAAACCTTCAGATCGGGGCCGACGAAACCGAGCCTCGCTTCGACCGAAAACAGCTTTTCCCGCGTGTAATATTCGAGCGGCAAACGGGTGTCGTGGCAACGGTCGAGCAAACCGTTGGCCAGTTTCGCCAGACTCGTCTCTCCGGGATGTCCTTCGAGAAACCCGGCGATCGTCCTCAGCCAGAAGACGGTCAGCGTCTCGTGATAACCGCTGGTTTCCGTATTGGGCGTGCCGTGGGCGTCGTTGAGCCAGTAGATCCCGTCGCTCATCAGATTTTTCGCCACCCCGAAAGGGTGATGAAGACAGTAATAAAGCCCGACCGTCAGATGCGCCGCATGGGTCCAGTCAGTTTTTTCCAAAGTCCTTTCTTCGAAGGCCTTAACCAGAAGACTCACTTCGTCGTCATGTTTATAGATCATCATAAGTGGTTAATCGTAAATAGTTAATTGTTAATTGTAAGAACCATCGTTTTACTTAAAAACTCTCTTTATCAAATAAAATTTATCGACAAACCGCGAAGGGGCTGTCCGCCGATCCCGATAAAAATAGCAAACTCCCGCCGCCGACGGAATACCCTTTCGGGTGGGTAAATCAAAAAAGCGGGTTTGATTTTTTTTGCCACAGAGGACACGGAGGACAGGAGAAAACGTTTTTCCGTCTTAAAATCACCTCGGTGAACTCCGTGTCCTCTGTGGCAAAAAAATGATTTTTTTACAGATTCACAAGGTTAGTTAGTGCCGGTTCCGGTCGCCTGATCTTCAAAAGTTCCGATTTATCTGACCAGCCGGTTCTGCAACGCCTTGGCGACGGCCTCGCTCTTTGAATGAACCTGAAGTTTTTCGTAGATGTGCCGCATATGGAACTTGATGGTGTTGTAGCTGACGCCCAGTTCTTCGGCGGCCGTCGTGTAATTGTGGCCTTCGACGAGCAGTTTCAAAAGCCGCGTTTCGTGCGGGGTCAGATCATAATCGACCCGTTCGGGCGGGCGGACCTCGCGGAACAGGCGGATGACCCGCGAGGCGACCTCGGGCGACATCGGCGCGCCGCCCGAAACGGCTTCGCGGATGTTTTCGATGATCTTGGCCGGCGACGTCCTTTTCAAGAGATAACCGCTCGCTCCGGCGCACAGAGCGTCGAAGATCCGTTCGTCGTCGTCGTAAACCGTCAGCATCAGAACGGTCATTGTCGGAAACAGTTCCTTGAGAATCCGGACCCCTTCGATCCCGCTCATGCCCGGCAGGCCGATGTCCGAGAGCAGAACGTCCGGGACGTTGCCCTTGATGCGCGGAATGGCTTCCTCCATCGAACGGAAAGCCCCGGAACAGTTAAACCCGTCGGTAAAATTGATGAGCGTCGCCAGTCCCTCGCGGATGTTGCGCATATCCTCGACGATGGCCGTTTTGATGATGGTCGATGCCGCTGTTATTTCCATAAGTCTGAAAGCAAATCTATCACGCCCGCACCCCGGCGTCGCCACCCGTGCGGGTGGTTGAATCGAGCGGCTGGATCAGAATAACGGTCGTCCCACGCCCCGGTTCCGAGATGACCTCGATCCGCCCGTTCATCTCGGCGGCCCGTTTCTTTATGCTCGGAAGACCGTTGCCACCGAAATCGCCCGGATCTTCGACCGCCGCCGGAATCTCCGCCGCATCCGGAGCGAATCCCCGTCCGTCATCGGAAATCTCGAGCCGCAGATCCAGATCATCCGAAATTCCGATCTCGACCCCGACCTTTTTCGCCCCGGAATGTTTGACGACGTTGTTGATCGATTCCTTGAAGATCAGAAAAACCTCGCGCCGGACGTTGGAATTGACGACCGTCTGATCAAAAGCGTGCGAAGCGTGAAACTGAAGACCGATCCCCCGGGCCGTCAGGACATCCGAAGCGAAACGCCTCATTCTCTGCGTCAGATCCGAAAAATGATCCTTGGCCGGGTTGATCGACCAGACGATGTCGCTCATCGACTCGACCAACTCGTTGGAAACGCTGGAAATGGCCCGCAGAGGTTCCGAGATGCCGTTCCGGCTCTGAGCCTGAGCGACCTCGGACAAAACCGCGATCTGGGTCAGGGATGCGCCGATGTCGTCGTGGAGATCGGTGGCGATCCGCGAGCGGACCCGTTCGAGTTCGGCCAAACGTTCTTCGCGCGATTTCCGCAGATTTTCCTCCGCCAGCCGGGCATCTTCGAGAGCCTCGTTGACCTCGCGCAAGCGGTTCAGACGATAACGGTAAATACCCGTGATGATGAGCGCGGCCCCGAGAGCGCACAGAGCGATGAACCACCAGCGCGCCCAGATCGGGGGCAGAATCCGGAATTCGATGACGGCCGGATCGTCGCTGGCGACGCCCTCGGAATTGACCGCCCGGACCAGAAACCGATAGGCCGCCGGTTGCAGGTTGGCGTAATTGACGGTTCTTTGTTCGGTCGGAGCGCTCCAATCGGCGTCGGCGCCTTCGAGTTTGTACTGATAGCGCAGGGTTTCTCCGGCGCGGAAATCGAGACCGAAAAATTCGATCTGCAGATTGTTTTCGATGTGCGAAAGCTCCTCTCTCTCGATCCGCCCGTCGCCCAGATCGGAAACCGGCTGATCGACTCCGGCGATCCGCAGACCGCCGATAAAAACGCGCGGCGGCGAGGATCTCTCGTCAGGCAATGGAATCAGACGCGAAACGCCGTCGTTGGTGGCGAACCACAGATCGCCGTTTTTATCGCAATGCGAATCGACGACGAAATCCGCCGCCAGACCGTCGTTGACCGAATAATGTTTGATGTGCCCCGTATCGGGCGACAGCCGGTCAACGCCCCGGGCCGTTCCCACATAGACCCGGCCGAAACGGTCTTCGGTGATCGTCCGGACGTTGTTGCTCGACAGGCCGTCGGCCACCGTCAGATAGGCGAAAGAAGGCTTTTTCGCGCTGGTATCGTCCAGCCGGAGCAGACCGCCGATGGTCGAACCGATCCACAAACGCCCCTTGCCGTCCAGATGCAGGTCCGACAACAGCCCCTCCGGCAAACCGTCATCCTCGGAAAACGATTCGAACCTCTCGCCGTCAAACCGGGCCAGACCTCCTTCGTAAAAGCCGAACCAGATGTTTCCGTGGCGGTCTTCGGCAAAACAGGAGGGAGATTTTTGCGACGGAAAATCCTCCGCTTCCGAGAAGCTGTAAAATTTTTCGTCGCCTTTTTTCAAACGGGCCAAACCGTGCCCGTCGCCCGAAAGACCGCGGGTCGAAACCCAGATATCGCCCCCCGAATCTTCGAAGATCTGGTAGATTCCGGTGGATTTCAGTCCGTCCTGTTCGGTGTAGGTGCGGGTCGGGCGGCGACCGTTCAACCCCGCGAAATCGGCCACTCCCGAAAAACGGTAGAGGCTGCCGTTGGTCAGAAACCACCAGTCGCCGTTCGAAGACCGGAAGACGTGGCGCGATGTCCAGAAATGTCTGGGATTGGCCTCGATCGCCGGCCGGACGTTCTGGAATCCCTTGCCGTCGAAACGGCTGATGTAAGAATCGGAATTGGCAAAATAAAGATCGCCGTCCCGATCCTCGTTGACGGCGAAAAACCGCGCCGAAACCGCGCCGTCGTTCGGGCCGTAGGTTATCAAACCCTGCCGGTCGAGGCGGGCCAAACCGGCGTAACCGCCGATCCACAGATTCCCGGCCGCGTCTTCTCCCATCCGGCCCATCGCGTTCGGCAATCCCTCGCCGGCGCTGTGGATCTGCAAAACCCCGCCCCTGATCTCAAGCAGATTCTTTTCGGCCACAATCCAAACCGTTCCGTCCGAGGTCTGAAGCAGTCTCATCGAAGTCGAATCTTCGACCAGAGCCGGATTGGTCAATTGAAATATCTCGCCGCCCTTTTTCGGCAAAGGAACATTTTCTCCGGGGCGAAGCTCGAAAAGCGCGGTCGGTTCAAGCCGTTGGACGGAGATCGGCCCGCTCTGAGCGAACGCCTCGGCCGGTTCGAGTTTGAGGACCAACAGCTGATCGTCCCTGGCCAGCCAGACCCTTCCGCTTTTGTCGAGGATCATCGACACCGTGCCGCTTCCGCCGAGCAAAACCTTGTCATCCTGATACATCAGAATCCGCCCGTCCGGCAAGCGGCGGATCAATCCCCAGGTGGTGTTGACCAGCAGCGAGCCGTCGCCGGCTTCGAAGATCTGAAACGCGACAAAAGTGATGTTCGGTCGGGGAGGCAGATTCCAGTCGACCTTGACGAATTCGTCTTTGCCGTCCTTTTTTTCCAGATGAAAAATTCCGCCCGACGCCAACCAGACGTTGCCTCTTGAATCCTCAAAGACGGTTCCGCGCCAGCCGGAAACATATTCGGCGTCGATCCGCGGCGTTCCGCCCGCTCCGGTCGGCGAGATCCTGTTCGGGTCGAATCGAAAAAGGCCGCCGGTGGTCGAGATCCAGTAGTTGCCGTCGCGCGTTTCGTAGATCATCTCGATCCCGGGCGGCGCGTCCTTTTCGCCGACCTGATAGGTGACGAATCTGGAGCCGTCGAAGCGGGAAAGCCCGTCGCGGGTCGAAAACCACATGAAACCGCGCGAATCGCTGAAGACCGAATCGACGAAACTGCTGCCCAGCCCGTCGGCCGAAGTGTAGATCTTGACCGGCAGACGCTCGGCCGATATGGAGGTCAGAAAAACAAGCGGGATCAGAACGGAAAAAAGCGTTCTGAACAGTTTTGGGGGGCTTGTTTTCATATGTTTGAAGGGAAACTGAATTCATTATTAAACCAATTTCTCCGAATTGGCAATCGAAAATCGGGACTTGACCGGAGGGGGGAAAATTCGTCAGATTATTTCCTGCGGGAACTTATGCGCCGAAAGAGAAGGAAAAGAGAGGATCTGCCGAACTTTCACCGGATCAACGAGAATTTTTACCGGGGCGGTCAGCCGACGGCCGAAGGCATCAGAAAACTGGCCGAACTCGGCGTGAAAACCATCATCTGTTTCCGCGATTCCCGCTCTCGCATCCGGCGCGAACGCGAACTGGCCGAAGACTGCGGCCTGAAATTCATCAACCTTCACCTGAGCAACTGGTTCTCGGCCCGCGACGAAGAGATCGACCGCGTCCTGGAAGTGATCCGCGATCGCGTCAACCAGCCCGTTTTCATCCACTGCAAACGCGGAGCCGACCGGACCGGCACGGTCGTCGCCGCCTACCGGATGAAATTCGAAGACTGGACCGCCCGCCAGGCCAACCGCGAAGCCAAACAGTTCGGCATCGGCTGGTGGCAGGTCTGGATGAAAGATTATATTAGAGGTTATTACAAAAGGCTGAAGGATAAACGGAATTGAAAAATCAGAACACAGAGCGGTAGCGGCGTGACAGTTTTCTTCTCGAAAAAAACAACCTGCTCGAAGAAACCGTTTTGGAAGTTGGGACATCACAGGCAAAAAGAGAGTTGACGATGAACGAAGCAATTATCGAAAATTATTTGAAGAACGCCGTTGAATCTTTTCGCAATTACAAGCTGATGGCGGAAAGGGCGATCGGGCAGATCTCGGACGAGGATTTTTTTCGCGCCATCGACGCCGAGGCCAATTCGGTCGCCGTTCTGGTCAAGCATGTCGCCGGCAATCAGTTGTCGAGATGGCGCGACTTTTTGACCTCCGACGGCGAGAAACCGGATCGCCGCCGCGACACCGAATTCGAGTTGATGGATGAAACGCGCGAAGATCTGATGCGATTCTGGGAACGGGGCTGGCAAACGCTTTTCGACGCGCTCACTCCGCTGACGGCCGAAGATTTCGGCAAAACCGTCCTCATTCGCGGCGAGGCGCACACGGTTTGCGAAGCGATCAACCGGCAGATGACCCATTACGCCTATCACGTCGGACAGATCGCTCTGCTGGCCAAGCATTTCCGCTCTTCGAAATGGCAGACCTTGAGCGTTCCGCGCGGGCATTCCGAAGAATTCAACCGATTTCTGGCCGAAAAAAAAGCCCGGGGCGAAACCCAAAGCCATCCTCTGGCCGGTCCGATGGAATTTGCGCAAAAGAAATCTCAGGGCTGAGTTTTGGGTTTTGAGTCCTGGGTTTTGAGTCCCGCCTTCAGGCGGCTAAGCTTTGGCCGCGTAAACGCGGGACTCAAAACCTGTCGTCGTCAGTTTGCCCCCGGCCGGATAAGGAATGTTAGAATATCTTCCGGAAAAAAACTTTGAAACTCTGCGGTGAAAAATTATGAAATGTCCTGCCTGCCCCAATGAAAGTCTGGAAAACGTGGAAATAGAGGCCAATCTGTTTGCCGGAACCTGCGCCGACTGCGGCGGCAAATGGCTCTCGAACGAAAATTATATGAGCTGGCTTGAGTTTCACGGCCAGACATTGCCGGAGATTCCCGCCGGAGAAGAAAACAATCTGAGCGTCCCGCAGTTTCAGCCGGCCCGGCTCTGTCCGAAAGACCGGAGCATCATGATCAAATACAAGGTCGGCCGGAACATTCCCTTTACCATCGACCGCTGCGGAAACTGCGCCGGCATCTGGCTCGACCGCGACGAGTGGGAAACCCTCAAGAGCCGCAACCTGCACGACGAACTGAACAAGATCTTCACCGAACCGTGGCAGGAAGAGGTTCACCGCGAAGAGATCCGCCGGAATCTGGAGAAGATCTACCGGGAAAAATTCGGCGAAGACACCTACGCCCGGATCAAGGATTTCAAATCGTGGATGGACCAACACGAAAAACGCAGCGAGATTCTCGCCTATCTGAAAGACGCCAAACCGCTTCAATTTTAGACTTTAGATTTTAGATTGATTCTCGATTTAGAATTGAATCCTTCCGATTAAGATTCTCAAGAATCCAAAATCCAAAATCCAAAATCTAAAATCCCTACGGCGTCAGCCACCGCATCTCCGATTCTCCGTCTTCTTTCCAGATGAAGAGCGAGCGGCGGTTTCCTTTGACGTCCAGTTCCAGACAATCCAGATAATCGACCGTCGATGAGATGACGGCGAAGTTGGCCCGGCCCGCTTCGGACTCTTCCGCCGTCGGTTCGCGGTCGGTCAGATCTTCCGGCAGACCGCTGGTCGGCTTTTTGCTGATCTGCGTCGGGGCTTCGCCCGTGTAACAACGGCGGCTGAAAAACTCGGTGGCGAACCATTGTTCTTCGGCCAGATCGTCGTCGGTGTGAATGATGGCCCGGCCGCGGATGCGAAGCTGGAGTTTTTCCTCCGGATGATAAAACAGCCACGAGACGCGCGGGTTGGCCCGGATCTCCCTGATCTTCGGCGAACCCAGATGAGTGTGAAAAGCCAGTCGCGGCGGGCGGCGCCAGAAGCGGCGCAGGACGACGACCCGCAAACCGGGGGCCGCGTCATCGCCCTCTTCGACCGTTCCGAAAACCGGCGTGTGAAACGGATGCCGCCGGTCGAGCGTTCCCATATCCAGATGTTTCCAGGCTTTTTTGAGAATCTCGCCGTGTGAAACAGGTTTATCCCAAATGCTCATAAGATCTTCGAGTCAAAAAAATTCAGGGAGTCCGGTGAGTCTGGTGAGTCAAAAGTTCTCCGAACTTACAAAACTCTCACCACACCGCCAAACTCTCCGCATTCATTTCATCTTCTCGATGATGGCGTTGGCGAAATCGGCGGTCGAGGCCGTTCCGCCCAGATCCCGGGTTCGCACTTCGCCTTCGGTGAAAACGTCCATCAGGGCTTTTTCCATCCGGTCGGCCGCCTCCATTTCGCCGATGTGCCGGAGCATCAACAGAGCCGACATCATAATGGCGGTCGGATTGGCGATGCCCTGACCGGCGATGTCCGGGGCCGACCCGTGAACCGCTTCAAAGACCGCGCCCGCTTCGCCGATGTTGGCCCCCGGAGCCAATCCGAGTCCGCCGATCAAACCGGCACACAGATCCGAAACGATGTCGCCGTAGAGGTTTTCCAGCACCAAAACGTCGAACTGTTCGGGCCGCATCACCAACTGCATACAGGCGTTGTCGATGATCTTGTCGTCGGATTCGATCTCCGGATATTCCTCGGCCACCTTGTAGAAACATTGCAGGAACAGCCCGTCGGAGAGCTTCATGATATTGGCCTTGTGCATCGCCGTCACTTTTTTGCGGCCGTGACTGCGGGCGAAATCAAAGGCGTAACGGGCGATCCGGGTCGAGGCCTTTTCGGTGATGATCTTGAGGCTTTCGACCACGCCCGGCACGACCACATGTTCGAGCCCGGCGTAAAGGCTCTCGGTGTTCTCGCGCATCACGACCAGATCGAGTTCCGGATAACGGCATTCGACGTTCGGCAAAGCCTTGACCGGACGGACGTTGGCGTACAAATCGAGCGCTTTCCTGAGGCCGACGTTGACCGAGGTAAATCCCTTGCCGACCGGCGTCGTCAGCGGGCCTTTGAGCGCGACCTTGTTTTTGCGGATCGATTCGATCAATTGTTCGGGCAAAGTGGTGCCGAGTTTTTCCTGAGCGTGCGCTCCGGCGATCTGCGATTCCCATTCGATGTCGATCCCCGTCGCCTCGATGGTCCGGACGGTGGCGGCGATGATTTCCGGTCCGATCCCGTCTCCGGGAATCAGTGTAATTGTATGTTTCATATTTGTTGATCGTTAATTGTTAATCGTTAATTGTTAATCGTAATGACTTACGTGAATTCGGGAGGAAACTGACCCCGCCATCAACCATTAACAATTAACCATTAATCATTCAATTGTTTTATAATGCGAAATTGTAACAAATTTAGAGCGAACAGCGAAAAGCACCCAACGGGTAAAAGTTATTTTAATGAATTCAGAAGTTTTAATCATCGGCGGCGGAGTGATCGGTTTATCGATCGCCCGCGAACTGCACCGGAAAGGAACCGGGAGGATCGCCGTTCTCGATCAGGGAATGATCGGCCGGGAATCGTCTTTTGCCGCCGCCGGAATGCTCGCCCCGCAGGCCGAAACCGACCGGCCCGATGATTTTTTTCATCTGTGCGACGAATCGAACCGGCTTTATCCGCAGTTTGCCGAAGAACTGCTCGAAGAAACGGGGATCGACATCGAACTCGACCGGAGCGGAACTTTCTATCTGGCTTTTGACGAAACGGACGTCGAAGACATTCGCCGCCGTTTCGGCTGGCAAAGCGCGGCCGGTCTTCGGGTCGAGCATCTGACGGCCCCAGATCTGCGGAGGGCCGAGCCTTTTATCTCCCCGGACGTCCGCGAAGGATTGTTCTTTCCCGACGACCGGCAGGTGGAAAACCGCCTCCTGCTTTCGGCCCTGCGGAGATACGCCGAGACTTTCGGGATCGAACTCAGAGAAAACATCCGGGTCGAAAAACTGTTGATCGACCGGGGCCGGATCGCGGGCGTAAAAACCGACAAAGGAGAGCTACGCGCCGATCGGGTCATTCTTGCAACCGGAGCCTGGACCTCGCTCATCGAGACCGACGAAAATTTTTTGGCCCGCCTTGAGATCAAGCCGATCCGCGGTCAGATGATCAGTTTTCACACCGCCAAGCGGCTTTTTACCAGAGTCATCTACAGCCCGCGCGGCTATCTGGTGCCGCGCCGTTCGGGACGGATCCTGGCCGGCGCGACGGCCGAAGACGCCGGTTTCGACAAGCGCGTTACGGAAAGCGGGATCGATTTCGTCCGCGGCCACGCTCTGGAGATCTCCCCCGGCCTGGTCAATCTGCCGACCGATGAAACCTGGGCCGGTTTGCGCCCGCTGGCCCCTCTCGACGCTCTGCCGGTTTTGGGCGAAATGGAGGAGGCGAAAGGCCTTTTTATCGCCACGGCTCATTATCGGAACGGGATCCTGCTAGCGCCCCTGACGGCAAAAATCATGGCCGATAAAATTGCAGAAAATTTAAATTCAAAGTATCTTGAAGTATTTGGCGCCCGCCGATTTAAAGGTTCGGGAAGATCGGCCGCCGGGGGCGAATGAGTTTTTTTTACTCCGAACGGTTTTTATACGTCCTTTTATGCGAAAGTTTTATTTTTTAGCAATCATCCTGACATCCCTGACCCTCAATATTGCGGCTCAATCGGGACGGGTCGGACCCACTCAGCAGGTTCCGGTCAGCGCCGAGGTGAGTCTTTTGAACGAGCGGACCGCTTGGGAGCTTTTCTCCGAAGTCGATGCTTACGACAAAAAGAAGTTCGCCGAATTCGAGGCGAAAAAGATCCCCTTCAACAACGAACTCTATCAAAAGACCCTGCTCGAAAAAAGGCAGATGGCGGCCAAATACGCGGCCATTCTTTCAGAGCGCGAAGGTCAAACCGGAACCGACCTTTATTATCTGGGAATGCTCCATTGGATAGCGATCAACGCGGAAAGCGCCGAACGGGCGTTTGAAAAGTTTCTGGCCGAACCGGAACCGGACGCCGAAAAAGCCCAGACCGCCCGCTCGAATCTGGTCATCATCGCGGCTCAGAAAAAAAATTTTGACAAAGCCGAAAAATTTCTCGGTCAATATCTTCAGGGCGAACCGGTCAGGACAAAGGAACGAGCCAGAATGGAAGACGAACTGGCCAGAAACTACCGGGCGGCGAAAATGCCCGAGTCGGCCGCCCAGCACGCCCGCGAGGCTTATCTGGGGATAAAAACGGTTTTTCCCGAAATAAAATCGCGGATCGACGCCATCAACAACCTGCTCAACGCCGGAATGCTGGTTTTTGAAATCTACAGCGAAATGGACCGGCCCAAACAAGCCGAAGCGGCGCTCGAAGACCTTCGCCGCGAGGCCGCCGAATATCAATCGACCAGCCTCTATTACTACGCCCTCAATGAACACATCAAATACCTGATCGAAATCGGCCGCAAACCGGAGGCGCTGGAAATGTACTCCAAATTCCTGTCTCAATCCGTCCGTGAGTTTAAAACCAAACCGTTGCAGGAAGATATTTTAAGACGTTTGAAAAAACGCGAAAAACATTATAAATTGCTTGGTGAAACTGCACCTGAACTCGTCAATATCGGAAATTTTGTGGAGGGTCAGCCCGGAATCATCTCTACGATGCGCGGCAAAGTGATCCTGCTGGATTTCTGGGCGACTTGGTGCGGGCCGTGCATCGACGCTTTTCCGGCGCTCATCGAATGGCACGAAACATTTGAAAAAGACGGTCTGGAGATTCTCGGGATCACGCGTTATTACGGGCGCATCGGTTCGGTTCCGGCCGATCAGGCGAGCGAAATGCAGTCTCTTCAGGAATTCAAAAAGGAATATCGCCTGCCCTATGATTTTGTCGTTGCCGACAATGACGCCAATCAAAGAACTTACGGAGCATTGTCCTTACCGACAACGGTTTTGATCGACCGCAAGGGCATTGTCCGATACGTCGAAACCGGCACCAGTCAGAGCCGGGAAAATGAAATTCGGCAAGAAATTATTAAGCTTTTAGCAGAAAAATAGGTTGCAGAGTTCAGGGGGGTTATAAGAGTTTGGAAAGCGTTGGAGAGTCCGGAGCGCGTAAGAGAGTTCGGATAATCCCAAGCTCGCCGAACCCGCCGAACCGGCTGAACTTCTTTTGAATCCTTCTGAACTCATTTGAAATGGTGCAAAAGGTTGAGAAACTAAATAATAAAACGCAAACTTTTTATGACCGGATCGCCGACGTTCATAATCTGGCGATGAAGGTCAACGGCTATCGCGATTCGCTGGCCAAATATTTGCGTTCGCTCGATCTCGGCATCAAGCCCGATTCCCTCGTCCTTGATGCCGGAAGCGGCACCGGATTGGTCACCAAGGGTTTTTATAAAGCCGGCTTTGCCCCCAAACAAACCTTCGCTCTCGATCTTTCGTTCAACTCACTTAAAGTATCCCGCGAACAATTTTTAAAAGACCGCGTGACCAAAGGGGCGAATATCACGGCCATTCAGGGCAATGTGCTCAGTCTGCCGTTTCCCGACGAGACTTTCGATCTGGTCCTGACCTGCGGGGTTCTGGAGTATGTTCCGCTCGAAGAGGGCCTCCGCGAACTGTCGCGGGTGATGAAAAAAGGCGGCCGGTTGATACTGATTCCGGTCAAGCCTTCGTTTGTCGGTTCGGTCCTGAAGATTCTGTACAATTTCAAACTCCATCCCATCAAAGAGGTTCGCAAAACCGCCCAGAAATTCTTCGATATCGAAGGCGATTATAAATTTCCGATCACCGAACCGATCAGTTGGTCGAAGATGATATTTTTACTTCAGAAGAAATAAGGTTTAAAAGTGAAAAAGTTTAAAGGTTTAAAAGTGAAGATGTCTGTGGCCTGAACCTCAAAAAGACGGTCAGGCCACGAAGCATCACATTTAAACTTTTTCACCATTTAAACTTTTTCACTATTTAAACTTTAGAGAATGCCCAAAGACGTCAACAAACCCCTGATCATCGCGCACCGCGGCGCATCGGCGCTGGCTCCCGAAAACACTCTGGCCGCCTTTCAGAAAGCGATCGACGACGGAGCCGAGGGGATCGAATTCGACGTCCGGCTGGCCGGCGACGGCGTTCCGGTCGTCTTTCACGATCCGACCCTCGGCCGGTTGGGGAATATGGCCGGCAAGGTTTCCTCTTATTCTTCGGCCGACCTTCAGCGGATAGATGTCGGTTCGTGGTTCAATCTGGAGAACCCGGAAAAGGCCGACAGCCGTTTTTCCAGAGAAACGATCCCGACGCTGGAAAAACTGTTCGATTTCCTCAAAGGCTACCGCGGATTGATCTACGTCGAGATGAAATGCCGGAGCGAGGAAATACCGACGCTCGTCCGGGCGGTCGGCGAACTGATCGGGAAAACGGATCTGCTCCCGCAGGTGATCGTCAAAAGCTTTAAGCTGGAGGCGGTCGCGCTGACCAAAGAGAGTTTTCCCGAGGTCTACACGGCGTCGCTTTTCGCTCCGAAGATCCTCAACGTCCTTCATAAAAGAAAACATCTTTTGAACAAGGCCGAAGAGTGCCGCGCCGATGAGATCTCTTTGCATTATTCTCTGGCGACGAGAAAACTGGTCCGCCGGGCCCGCCAGCGGGGCCTGCCGACGACCATCTGGACGGCCGACAACCCGCGCTGGGTGAAACGCGCTTTTAATCTCGACATCAACGCCATTATTACCAACAACCCGGCCCGACTGCTGGCCGAAAGAAGAGATTTTTCGTCGAACGGTTCGTCGCTGATCTGAGCCCTTCGGTGGCGGGATTGCGGTGATTCGCCGGGCTCAGTTTTCCAACTCGACAAAAGCTGCAGGCGGTCAAAATTTACCCGGGCGGACCGCTTGCCACCGAACCGCTTTAATGCTTAAACTTTGTTTGAAAAACATTCTGCCATTTTTACATTTCTTAATCTTCTGGAGAACAAATGAAATTTTACAACGATATTTTGGGACTCATCGGCAACACGCCGTTGGTCAAGATCAACAATTTGACGCGCCAGCAAGGGATCAAAGCGCGGGTTTTCGCCAAGATGGAAAGCCTCAATCCCGGTTATTCGGTCAAGGACCGGATCGGCATTTCGATGATCGAATACGCCGAGCGCGAGGGAACGCTCAAACCGGGCGGGACGATCATCGAAGCGACCTCGGGCAACACCGGCATCGGGCTGGCCCTGGCGGCGGCCGTCAAAGGTTATAAATGTATCTTCGTTCTGACCGAGAAAGTTTCGACCGAAAAACTCCGTTACCTGAAAGGCCTCGGCGCGGACATCATCGTTTGTCCGGCGGCCGCCAAACACGGGACTCCCGATCATTACGTCGAAACCGCCCGGCGGATCGCCTCGGAAACGCCCAATTCTTTCTACCCCGATCAGTACACTCACCCGGCCAACCCCTCGGCTCATTATCAGGGAACCGGTCCGGAGGTATGGAAGGACACCGACGGCCAGCTGACCCATTTCGTTTCGGGCATCGGAACCGGCGGGACGATTAGCGGAACCGGGCGCTATCTGAAAGAAAAGAACCCGGCCATTCAGATCGTCGGCGCCGATCCGTTTGGTTCGATCTTCAAAGCCTACAAGGAAACCGGACAGGTGCCGGAGGCGACGCCGTATCTGGTCGAAGGCGTCGGTCAAAACCTGCCGGTCGGCAACGCCGACATGAAAACGATCGACGAGATCATCAACATCACCGACCGCGAATCTTTCGAAACGGCCCGCCAATTGGCCCGCGTCGAGGGCATCTTTGCCGGGGGTTCGACCGGAACCAACGTCGCCGCCGCACTGCGCGTCGCAAAAAATCTGGATGAAAACGGTCTGGTAGTAGTTATTATTTGCGACACGGGGGAACATTATCTTTCCAAGTTCTATTCCGACGAATGGATGAAAGAGAAACTCCTGCTCGAACCGCAGAGGATCACGGCCGGTTTGATCTCTGAAACAAAAGATCCGGGTTCGCCCAAAACGGTCATCTCCGCTTCGCCCGACGATCTGCTGAGCGACGCGCTGGCCAGGATGAACGAAAACGGCGTCACGCAGATCCCGGTTCTCGAAGAACATAAATCGGTCGGCTCTTTGAGAGAAAGTCATGTTTTGGCAAAACTGCTGGAAAACCGCGATCTCCTTAATGAAAGTGTCCGCCAAGTGATGGACGAGAGTTTTCCGGTTCTGGATATGGACGCCAGTTTTGACGAGGTCAAATCCCGTCTGCACGATTCTCCGGCAGTTTTAATTGAAGACTTCAAACGAATTACCGGCATTATCACGAGAGCCGATGTTCTCGACCTGCCGAGGTAGTTCCGAGGAAGCCAGAAACCGCTTTAAATAGTTGACAAAGCGTTTAGAATATAAAAATAGTAGCGATGACAGATGGACAAAATAATCCGAATAAATTGTCCGATGAAGATTGGGCGATGTCTGAACCTGAAGTCCCGGTAAAAAGAGAGATTCAGGCGAATCAGGCCGATGAAAAAGTGGCGAGCCTCTACGACCCGCTCGAGACAGGAGATCTGGAGGGTTGGGATATTTCCCCGGAGGATTCCGCTCCGCCCGCCGGTCCTCCGGAGCCGACGCCCGAGCCGCCCGAGCCGCCCGATCTGACTCAAGCGCCGACCGACTTTCAGGTTCCGCAACATTCTTTCGAAATTCTAAAACCGGCGGCGGCGCCGAAATCTTCGGGCGACGATTGGGGAATGGCTGGGACCGCGCCTCCGATCCAGGACGGCTGGAAGATGCCCGAACCGGTTTTTCGCGTTTCCGAAGGGCGTTCGTTCAAAACCGCTAAAAAAATTCCGGAACAATCCGTCGCCCCCGATTTTCAGGAGCAGCCATCTGTCGGGAACCTGCCCGGAATCTACGCCCCCCCCGATACCGAAGACATTGTCGAACCGATCACCGAAGACTTCTCGGCCTCCGCGCCCGATACGGAAGAGTACGAGGTGTTTGATTTCAACGCCGCCACCGCTCCGCCTCAGGCCGCCCCGCCGGAACAAATGGAGGAAAAGGCCGCCGCTCCCGCCAAAGGCAAAGGCGGCGCCCGGAAATTGATACTCATTCTTCTGGGAATAATCACGATCGGCGTCATCGCCGGCCTGATCATTGTCGCCGTTTTCGGTATGTATTTTTATTCGTCTTCCCGATAAATCCTCTGAATCGGAGAGTTTGGCCCAAAAAGCAAGGAGTCGGCCAAAAGATTATTGCCACCCCGGGAGCGAAGGAAATTTTGAGTTTTTTGAATTAAAATTAATCGTGTAAAATCTGAGGAAAAGGGTGCGAAAAAAGACCTGAGTGGCTGAAACTTTCGGAGTTCCCTTTTCTTTTTTTCTGGAAATGACAAGCGCGAAATTAAAATTTAATGATCAGGAACTGACGATCAGTGCCGACGTAACGACGCTCGGACGCGCCTCAGACAATGACATTTCTTTTTCGGATGACTCGAACGTTTCGCGCTATCACGCCGAGATCGAAGATCGTTTCGGCGACTACTGGCTGATCGATCTTAACAGCAGCAACGGCACGACCGTCAACGGCAGTCCGGTCGATCCGGAGGTCCTTTTACAGGACGGCGACCAGATTCTCCTCGGCGGTTCGAGCCAGGTCGTTTTCAACGCCGACGAGGAGAAAACGGACGAAGAGGAAACCGAAGAGGAAGAGCCGCAAGAAGAAGAAGAAGAAAAAGAAGAGGCGGCGGAAGAGGGCGACGGGGAGGAAACTCCGGAGAAAAAACCCTCTTCGAAAATGGCTTGGCTGGTCGGAGCGGCCGGGCTTTTGTGCGGACTGGCGATCGTTTTTGCCGTCGCGGCCGTCTTGTTTTCATCCCAATGCGGCACCTCCCCCAGCACGTGCGAGGCCCGCGCCACCATCACCAAACCCGAATCCGGCGAAACGATCAACAAGAACTTCGAGATCAAACTCAAGACCGAAAATGAGTCCTGTATCGACAGCGCCGTTTTTATGATCGACGGCAAGGAATTCGCCAAGGCCGAAAGAAAACCATTCGAAGCCACCATCAACCCGGCCAAACACGCCCGTTTGGACGACGGTTTCGAGCATAGACTCACTCTGGTTCTGCTCGACAAGAAAGGAAACAAGATCTCCGAATCGGCCCCGGTTCCGATCGTTTTCAACACCAAAGAGGTGTCTTCGCCGAAAACCGAGGACACGCCAGTGCCGGGCAATACCGACCCGAATCCGCCTCCCGACCCGAAGAAAACCGGCGGCGGCAAGGTCTCGGTCATTGAAACCAAAAACATGATGGAAACCCTCATCAAACAATTTTCCGCCACGGTTCCCGAGGGATTGCCGAACTACCGTTTCGATCCGGCTTTCTTCTCGGAGGTGCAAAAGAAAACCGACGAATATATCTCACCGGGATATTTTGCGCGGGCATCGACCTACAAGGACGTGATCAACGAAGCCTACGTCAAGGAACAGGATCTGCATCCGGCCATCGGCTATGTTCTGGCCATGAGCCGAACACAGTTTAAGTTGGGAACCGATGCGGCCGGCGAGGGCTTATGGCGGATGCCGAGCGATTTCGTCTCCGCCAACAGCTATGATCAGCTTTGCGGGGAAAACAAATCTTTGTCCGATCCCTCGCAAAATTGCGCGGCCAAAGCGTCATCATTATACCTGAAAGCGCTCCTTCTCGGGGTGTTTGAAGGCGATATTGTTTACGCGGTGGCGGCTTACGGGAAGACGCCCCAGATGGCAAATATCTGGAAGTCGCAACTCCCGGCCGACCGGGCGGATTTTTGGAACGTCATCAAGACTCCGAAAGAACGGGAACAGATAGTCCGCTTCTTCGCCGCCGCCATCGTGGTCCAGAACCCGCAGAAATTCGGTCTGAAAAACGATCGGCCGATTTCGGATCTTTTCGGTTTTATTTTGCAGAAGTAATGGGTTCCGGGTATTGGGCAAACCGCGGCGGGTGATGAGAATTGAATTTTGAGTCGTGAATTGCAGATCATCCGTGCAGATGTTTCAACTCATGACTTTGAAAAAAACTATGGTTGAAGTTGTTCTGACATATCCGACGCCCGAAGGATCGCAGGAGATCGCGATCGAGGGCGAAAGAACGTCTTTCGGGCGGGGGAGCGAGGCCGATCATTACTTTACCGACGAGGGGCTTTCCCGGCTTCACGCCACCATCTACCGCGAGGGCGACCGGGTTTGGGTGGTCGATGAGAATTCAACCAACGGAACCTTCGTCAACGGAGTTGAAACCGCGCCGGCCGGAACGCCGCTGAGTAACGGCGATTCGATCAAGATCGGCCACCACACCGTTTTCAATGTTCACATTTCGGAGACGGGCGCGACTCAGAACGCACCGGAAAAAACTTCGGGCGCAACCGGGTTCAATCCGGTCGTCACCTCTTCGACCGCCTCGACCGGCGAGGGAGGCAATTATCTGATCCCGATCGCGGTCATAGCTTTCGCCGTCCTGATCATCGGCATTTCCGGGGTCTTTATCGGAATCAACGTCTTCGGCACCGACAAACCCGAGGTCACGCGCAATTCGGGCGACAAAAAGAGACCGACCGACCGGGAAAGAAAAAAACCGAACGAAAAAGATTCGGGCAAACCGGATGAGCCGAATAAACCCGGCAAGGACGAAACGCCGGGGGGCAACAAGGACGAAACGCCGCCCGACACGCCCGAAGAAAACAAACCGGTAGAGATCAATCTGCCGCCGGGCAAATCTTATCAGGAGTTATCCGAGTCGGAAAAGGATCAATACGTTGAGGCCAGGGCATTAAAAGTGGCGCAGATGATCGGCAACCGGAGCGTCGGGTCGATCCCTCCGGAAGCGGTCAAGTCGATCAGAAAATACGTCGATCAGTACAACTCCAGAAGAAACAGCCAGAGATCGACCGGCACCCAATGTCGGATGGGAGGAAATCTGGAGCAGACCTATGAACGGGCCAGCCAGAACGCGCCGTTCATCATCAAGAATTTTAACGCCAGCGGACTCGACCCTCAGGTCGGGCTTTATCTGGCGATGATCGAATCCGAGCACTGCAATTGCCTGCAAAGCAGATCCGGTCCCCTCGGAATGTTCCAGTTTGCCAAGGCGGCGGCCAGAGAAAACGGTCTGCAGGTCAAGGATAACGCCTCGACCACCAATCCGGACGAAAGATGCGAACCGGAACCGGCATCGAAAGCCGCCGCCAAATATATGAAAACGCTGTCGGGCCGATTCGGCACCGGGCCGCTGAGCATCCCGCTGGCCATCGCCAGCTACAACAGCGGTCAGGGAGCGTTGAGCAACAATCTGGAAAAAGCCCTGAAGTCGGGCGGAAACCAGCAACGAAGTTTCTGGACGCTGGTTTCGAACGCGGACAGCCTTTCCGACCAGTTCCAGAGCGAAAACATCAGATACGTGCCGAAATTCTTCGCCGCGGCGATCATCGGAGAGAACCCGCAGGATTTCGGAATGAAGTTGCAGCCGATCTCGACTTATACAAAGGAAAACTGAGGCGGCGGAAAGTTTGCCGGAAAAGATTAAGGAAATAACAACACAACGATTTTTTATGACTGAACTTTGGCTGAAATTTAAGACCGACGACGGCGAGACCGAACGGGTGCAAGTCAACGGTAACGAGTTTTACATCGGCCGTCATTCGGAATGCGATCTGAGTTTGCCCAACGGCACCCTTTCCCGGCGTCACGTCAAAATCACCAGTTTCGGCGAGGTTTTTGTAATAGATGATTGTGATTCGACCTACGGAACCCAGGTCAACGGCGAGGAATTGGACGAACCGGTCGGACTAAAGGATGGGGACGTTCTGGATCTGGGCGGGGTCGTAAAAATCGAAGTGGAGTTCGTTTCAGATCGAAAAGAAGAGGAAGAAGAGGAAGAAAGTGCGGCCGACTCTTCGGGAACGGCCGCGGCCGCGACGGCCGGAAGCGGTTCGACCGAGGTGTCTTCTGCCGGAGGCGGAAGTTCGATCCCAACCAGTTTCTTCATCCTCGCTCCGGTCTTCGGACTGGTCGTTCTGCTGGGCATCGGGGGCGGAGTGTTCCTCTTTTACAACAGCAAAAAGGAGGATCCACGGGCCGGCAAAAACGGTAACGACATCTCCACGCCGGAGAACGGCGGACGCCGGAGAAGAGTTTCGAAACCCGGTGAGCCCCCCAAACCCGAATCTTCCGAGGAGGCTCCGCCGACCCCGGTCGTGCCACCTACGGGCAACGAAACGCCCGACCCCGAAGACATTCCGCCGACCCCGCCTCCGTCCGGCGACATGGACAAGACGCGGGCCTATTCGGCGTCTTTTCTGAGCCGGATCGTCGCCAAGGATCCGGATGCGTTTCTGCTCGACCGGCAGATCCAGCAAGTCGTGCCGATCGTTAATCAAATGAAATCTTCGGCGGCTTTGCCCGCCAATATGGCCGAGGTGAAGAAAAATTCGGCCCGGATATCGTCCATCGCCGGCGAAAAAGGCCTCAAACCCGAATTTCTGGCCGCCGCCGTTCTGGCCAAACTCGGGAACAGTCGCGGAGACGTGGTCGCCACGGCGCAGAAGATGGCGGATGTCCTGCAAAAACTCCAGGCCGTCATCGGCGTCGAATCGGCGGACGACGCAACGGTGGTGGTGGCCGCCTATTATCAGGGCGAGGGCGGCAGTTACACGAAGATGCAAAGCACCATCGAGGTGCTCAGCAAAACCATCGAAGGCGTCACGGCCCGGCAGATCCGGACGATCTGGTTTTTGAACGAAAAAGGAAAACTGACCCCCGAAGAATTCAATCTGGCTCTCAGGTTTATCGCCATCGGAACGATTATGCAAAAACCGGACGAGTTCAACGTCAAGGCTGAAGCGCTGACTTTCTGAATCCGATTTCCTTCGCCAGTCGAAGAATTCGGGATACGAGTAAGATTTTTTGACCTTTTTTGGCGTCTTTTTACGCTTTAAAGAAATACAAGGGCAAAAAATAAAAATGAGCGGATCGAAATTTTTATGAATAAACCCGAGGAAAACGAATGGGTCACCGGACAGATCACACTGGAGATTGACGGCAATCCGCTCGATATGACGATGACCGTTCCCGCCAAACCGGTCAAGCCGCAAAGAATGCTGCCGGTTTTTCAGCAGATGACCAACTCGTTCGTCGAGATCGGGGTTGACAAAGTGGAAAGTCAGGGTCAGACGATCTCCTGTCAGAAAGGATGCGGGGCCTGTTGCCGCCAACCGGTTCCGGTGGCCGAGATCGAGGCCTATCAACTGGCGGAAGTGGTCGGGAATCTGCCCGAACCGCGGCGCACCGAGATCAGGGAAAGATTCGAGCGGGCCTTCGCCCATTTCGCCGAGATCGGCTGGTTCGAAAGGCTCTCCGAGGCCGCGCAAAAAACGTCCAAGGATCAGGAACAGGTCGTTCTGGATTATTTCAAAGAAGGTATTCCCTGTCCTTTTCTGATCGAGGAATCCTGTTCGATCCATCCGGACCGGCCGCTGGCCTGCCGCGAATATCTGGTCACCTCACCGGCCGAGAACTGCGCCAATCCGACGGCGCAAACAGTCAAACTGATCGAACTCCCCCTTAAACCGTCGAAATCCTTGATGAAAGTCGGACAAACGCGACAAATAACGGGAATCAATTTCATTCCCCTGGTTCTCTCGCTCAAATGGGCGGAAATGAACGAGGACAAATTTCCGGAGAAAACCGGAGAACAATGGATGGCGGATTTTTTCCGGAATCTGACCAAAAGCGATATTCCGGGAGAATCCGGGAACGGATGATGTTCGGCCTGCGAGGAAAAAATTAACGGGCGAATGGCGATTTTCCGGCCCGAACGGATCGGCGATCGAGGTTAAATGAGAAATTTATCGGTAGTTTTTAACAAGTTAACTTGTGTGCTATTTACTAATTACGCTTAAAGATTTACTATTGACCTCTACGACTTATGAGCAAATATCGAAAAATTGTCTGGAATGAAGGCATGCTTCTGACGCCGCATCATTTCCAGCAATGGGATAACTATTACGAAGAACTTTTAAATTCGCGTCTGCGCTCGATGATGCCGCACGAATACGGCGTTTTGGATTTACAAGTCAATCGTGAAGCCATCGCCAACGGCAATTTTCAGATCACCAATTGCCGCGCCGTTCTGCCCGACGGCTGGATGGTCAATGTGCCCGACGCCGAGGCCGTCCCGGATCTGCGCCCGGTCGGCGATCATTTTCATCCCGAACAGGAAAAACTGGGAGTTCATCTGGCCATCCCGGCCAAAAAAATGGGCGAGGCAAATTATCAGGCCAACGGCGGGAAAGCCAACATCAACCTGCGGTTTTTGCAGGAAGGCGTGATGGTCAAGGACGAGACGAGCGGAACCAACGAACAACCGTTGGCCTACGCCAAAAGTAATTTTCGGCTGATCTTCGACGACGAACTGCGCGACGGATTCACCGCGATCAAGATCGCCGAACTGGAGCGGACTCCGACCGGTCAACTGCAAATATCCGAAGAATACATCCCGCCGGTCCTGAAGGTGTCGGCCTCGACCTGGCTGGTCAATATGCTCCGGCAACTGGTCGAGATCCTGATCACCAAGAGCGGCTCGCTGGGCGAACAGCGGCGCCAGAGAAACGCTTCTCTGGCCGATTTCACGACGTCGGAGGTGGCCGTTTTCTGGCTTCTTCACACGATCAACAATTCGATCCCGACGATGGCCCATTATTTTCGCTCGCCGCTCCTTCATCCCGAACCGCTTTATCTTGAGATGGCTCAACTGGTCGGGCAACTGATGACCTTTTCGACCGAGCATCATCCGAAAGACATCGTCAAATACGATCACGACGATCTTTACGAAACCTTCAGCAATCTGTCGGCCATGCTCAAGGATCTGCTGGAGACGGTCATCCCGAGCCGGTGCGTTCCGATCCCGCTCGAGAAAACCCGCGAGACACTCTATGTCGGCCGGATCGAAGACGAGCGCCTGCTCAAAGAGGCCGAATTCTTCCTGGCCGTCCGCGCTCAGATGCCCGAGTCGAAGCTGATCGAAGGCGTGCCGCGATGGATCAAGGTGACCTCGCGCGACGTCATCGATTCGGTCATCGGTTCGGCGCTGCCCGGCGTGGTTTTATCGTACGCCAATCCGCCGCCGGCACCGATCCCGACGCGAGTCGGTTTCAAATACTTCAAGCTTGACACGATCGGGCCTTACTGGAACGGGATCAAAGGCTCGAAAGTCATCTCGGTCTACGTGCCGGATGAGATCCCGGACGAAAAACTGGAGATGTATGCGGTAAAACCGTAAGAGAAAAATGTGATAGGTAAATAGTGATAGGAGGGGGAAAACCCATCACCCATCACCTATCACTTCTGAAAAGAGTATGAGTGAAAACAGAACGACGAAAAACGATTTGATAGCTTTTGCCGGACCGATCTTCGATCTGATCCTGCGTCTCAAGGCCGGAATCGTCGCCCCCTCGAACGAACTGCGGCCGCAGATCGCCAAAATGCTGACCGATTTCGAGAAACGAGCCGAGCGGTACCGGTTTAATCACAAGATCATTCAGGTTTCCAAATTCGCTCTCGCCTCGTTCGTCGATGAAACGGTTCTGACCAATAATTTCCCCCTGCGCGACGAGTGGGAGAAATACCCGCTCCAGCTTGAATACTTCGGCGAACAACTGGCCGGCAACAAGTTTTTCGACAAACTCAAGGCGATGCTCAAACAAATCCAGGTGACTCAGGATGCGGTCGAGGTCTATTACGTCTGCATGCTTCTCGGGTTCAAGGGCCGTTACGGAGTTTACGAAAAAGAAAAACTTCTGGCCATCATGCAAAAGACCGCCAACGAACTGGTCAAGGTCGGAAAGATCAAACCGGTCGAGCTTTCGCCGAACTGGCTGGCCACCGACCAGCCCAAACCGGTGATCAAAAAAGGGATGCCCGTTTGGGCAAAAATCAGCGCTTTCAGCGGTCTAGGATTAGCGCTGATTATCTATTTGGTGATGTTTGTGGTGACGTCCATATTTTCAAACAATACCATCGAAAAACTTGCGCTTAATTAACGGCATTTTTTCGGATTCGGCCGGGAGCCAAAGATTTTTTGAAAATTGATATTTGATGCAAAGCGGAAAGGACGAAAATTTCCCGGCGTTTCTTATAAAATTCGGTCCGGAAAATTCGTGTATAATAAGTAGATCTTAAACAATCGGCTTTGCCTTGGATTTGGGAATCCTTCAGAAACTTATGAATACTTGGCAATTTTCACAACTTAAATGGGCGTTGGGACTTGGCTCTCTGATGACATTCTACGGGGTCGTCAATGTGGCCGTCTGGGTCCTCGGCACTCAGTTGGGTTATCCGGTTGAATACCGGATCGTGGTCATTGCCTTTATTCTGTTGACGATGCCCTTCACGTTGCTGATCGGTTACGTGGCCTCGCGCCGGAGCAAGAAAAAAGAAGAAAAAGCGGCCGAAGCCGAAAAAGACAAGGAGGCCGACGCTAAGACGGGCGATGCCGAAGGGGCGCAGAAACTCGACAAGCCGACCGGCAATTACGATGATATTGAAAAGAGTTCCGAAGAGGTCGTTCAGTTTCTGAAAAGTTCGAATCTGGGAGAAGCCGGCAAGGAAGCCATCTATTCCCTGCCCTGGTATCTCGTTCTGGGGGCCCCAAAAAGCGGAAAAACATCGCTGGTCATCTCTTCGAAATTGAATTTCCAAACCCTGCCGAGCCAGCGCGAGTCGGAACAAAAATTCGTTCGTCCGACCCGGGCGGTCGATTGGCGCGTTACCAGCGACGCCGTTTTTGTCGATACGGCCGGCCGCTATCAGACCGAGGGAGTCGATCAGGACGAATGGGCGGGTCTGCTTGAAACGATCAAAAAAAAGCGTCCCAAACGTCCGCTTGACGGTTGTCTGCTTATAGTCAATACCGACCAGATCCTCAGTTCCCGCGAGGCCGAGATCGAACAGATCGCCAAAATTCTGCGAGCCCGGCTGGACGAGGCCATCGAACGCACTAAAATCCGTTTCCCGGTCTATCTGATCTTCACCAACGCCGATTCGATCGAGGGTTTCAGCGATTCCTTTTCGACCTCGAAACAAGAGGGGAAGAATCTGGTTTGGGGTTCGACCATTCCGCTTGAAAAAAGCGACAACGCCCAGTCGCTCTTTGACGGCGAATACGGCATTTTGCAGGATTCGGTGATGAAACGCCGTCTGATGCGTTTGTCAGCGCCGTTCGCGCCGGTGCGTCAACTGAGGATATTCAATTTCCCGCTTCATTTCGGATCGGCCCGCCGCAAAATCGGGGCGTTTGTTACCACCCTTTTCCGGCCCAACCCGTTCAGCGAAAGCCCTTTCCTGAGAGGTTTTTATTTCACGGCCGCGCCGCCCGCCCGTTCCAACCGCAGTAATGCGCCGCAGACGGTCGGGAACTCTCATTTCACCGAAAGGTTTTTCCGCGATGTGCTGCTCCGGGATAAAGATCTGGTCGCGACGTTCCAGCAACAGAAGCAGAGAGCGCCGATCTTCGGTTGGATCCTAACTATCTTCGTCAGCATCATTACGCTCTTCCTGCTGATCATGTCGGCGGTTTCAATGAACGCCAACCGGGTCATGCTCAACGCAGCCCGAGACCGGGGCGAGGCGGTTTTGCAGATCGTCGCAAATGACAAGGGGACTAATCCCCTCGATAAAGACCCGCAATCGGCCCAGACAGAACTCACCGCGACCAAGGACCTTTACAACCTGATGGCCGAGATGGATGACCACGACCGGAATGGCCCGCCTATTTATATGCGGTTCGGCCTCTATTCGGGCAAGCGGGTTTACCGGGAACATCTTTTGCCGATCTTCTTCAACGTCATCGAGCAAAGGTTCAAAAAACCGACCGTGGCGCGGGTCGAGGAGGAATTAAAGAAATTCTCGGAGAGCAATCCGGTTGCCAATCCGAAAAACATCACCGACGAAGAAACCGATAATCTGGACAAACATTATAATCTGCTCCAGGCCTATATGATGCTGAGCAAGGATTACAAACAATACGCCGACCCGACCCAGATCACGGGGCCGCTCAAAGATTATTGGATAAGCTCTTCGAAACTGCCCAAAGGAACCGAGGGAACGGCCGAAAAGCTTTTGGAATTCTGGGCTACCCAGGTCGATCGGGAAACATTTCGGGGAGTTGATCTGAACAAGGAACTGGTCGAAAAGACGCAAGCCAAATTGAAGGTCTTCCCGGCCGCCAACCGTTTTTACAAACGCAAAATGCGGGAGATATCGGAAAAACTGAACAAGCAACTCGGCAAAATGAGGGTCGAGGACATCTTGAGTCGGAAAAGCGCCGATTCGACCTATCTGGAGGGGAATTTTCAGGTATCCACAGCCTACACCCGGGAAGGTTACGAGATGCTGAAAAAAGAACTGTCCGGAGAGGAAGCGAACAAGGAATTGAACGAACCGGACTGGGTTCTCGGCGAAACCACCAAAGATGCCACGGCGCAGACGGCCGATGCGGAAGAGGTGAAAAAACTGTATTTCCGGGATTACGTTACGCAGTGGACGAATTTTGTCAGAAACACCAGAGTCAAGCCCTTCCCCAAAGATAATCCGGAATACGCCAAAAAGGCGCTGGAGGTTTTTTCCTCCCCCGATTCTCCGATCAAGGTGCTGGCCGAAGAGATCGCCCGCAACACCAATTTTTCGACCAAAGCGCCGCCTTCCGGTTGGATCGAATATTTCAAGAGTTTCCTGCCGGGCAGCGGCGAAAAGACGGAAGGCGGGGGCGAGACTTCGCAGGTCGAAGAGCAGTTTTTGCCGCTTTTCGGCTTTGTCGGCGACACCGAGGAAACGAAGGAAAAAGCTCCGATCAACAGTTATATCGCCAATCTCAGCGACGTCTATACGGCCTTCAAGGGGTTCTCGCCGACCAAGATCAAACAGATATCGCAGGAACTGGCCAAGGACAACGATCAGGAATTCACGGAATTGGGGGATGCTTCCGATGAAATTGACGGACTCGTAAAAAATATGGAAAGTTCCGACTCTACAGCCGGAAAAGCGCTGGCCAACTTCTTTAAACAACCCTTAAATGAACTGAAACAGATGCTCGGCGCCGACGTCAAGAGTCAGGTTGAAAAGCAATGGAAGGAAACTCTGGCGGCCTCCAAAGAGATCGAAAAAGATTATCCGTTCAATAACGGCGGAAGCGACATCGATCTGAAGAAAATGTCCGACTTTTTCAAATCAAAAGGAACTCTGAACAATTTCTTTGACGACTACCTGTCGCCCTATCTGGAGAAATCCGACAGCGGAGAAGTCAAACCCAAGGACGGAGCCGAGATCGAGTTCAACGAGGGGTTCATCAATTATCTGAACAATGCATTCCGCCTGCAGAAAGCGCTCTTTGCCGGGGGCGATGAACCGAAGATCCAATACACATTCGCTCTCAAACCGGTCGAAAACGCCATCATTGAGGTGACGATCGACGGCCAGCAGGTCAAGTCCGACGGAACGGGTTCGAACAAAATGAACTTCCCGGCCGGTTCGGGACAAACCGGAGCGATCATGAAATTCGCCTCGACTGCTCCGGCAAATTCTCCAGAAACGCCCGTCACCAATCAAACGCCTAATGTTGTTCAGAACAGCGGATGCGCTTCATCGGCCGAATCGATCACCTGCCCCGGAGACTGGGGATTGTTCAGATTCTTCGACAAAGGCAATCCTCCTCAGAATCAGGAGAACGGCGAACATCAACTGACTTACAGTTTCGGCGGAAAAACCGTCAAAGCGACGGTCAATTCGAGCGGTTTGGACGTATTTAATCGGAGTCTTTTCACTTCGGTCCGGGCGCCCGAAAGCATATTTAAATAAAAAGGCAGAAAGAGGAAAATCTTATGAGTGAAGCAACAAAACGTGTGAATGAGGCCAAGGCATTGCTCGATGCGGGCGATTTGAACGGAGCGATCGAGATCGCCCTTCATACGGTCAAATCCAGTCCGACCGATATAACGGCGCGAACCTTTCTGTTTGAACTTTCGTGTTTTGCCGGGAACTGGGAACGGGCCGGCAAACAGCTCGATGTGATCGGCCAGCAAAGCGTCGATGCGATGGTCGGCGCCCAGATCTACAAACAAAATCTGAAAGCCGAACAGGACCGTTTGCTTTATTTTTCCGAGGGCGTCATGCCCGAATGTCTGCTGACCCCGCCGAAATACGTCGAGAAACTGCTGGTCGTCAGCAATTACATCCGGAACGACAAACTCTCCGAAGCGCGTCAGGTTCTGGACGAGGCGGAAAACGAACGACCCGCCTTTTCGGGAAAACTCAACGGTGAGGAATTCAGCGATTTCCGGGATTGCAACGACCTGACCTCATCGGTTTTTGAGGCCATCGTCAAAGGCAGCTACACCTGGCTTCCGTTTGAACAGGTGCAGAGGATCAAGGTTCTGGAAACCAAGACCCTGCGCGATTTCTACTGGATGCAGGCCGAGGTCGAAATGGTCAACGGCACCAAAGGAGAAATGTTTCTCCCGTCCCTGTACGTCAATTCGTGGAAAAGCGAAGACGACCAGATCCGGCTGGGCCGATTGGCCGACTGGCGCGACATCGGCGAAGATATCTACGTCGGCGAGGGTCTGCGGATCTTTCAGACGCAAAGCGGGTACAAACCCCTTTCGGAGATCGAAGAGATCGAATTCCATCACCCTCAAAGCGAAGAGAGTGAGGAGAACGAAGAAAAGGAAGCGACCGAAGAATAAGCCGAATATGACCGGGAAAATCTGCGTTTTACTTTTGATCGTGATCGCCTGCGCTTTCGGAGCGCAGGCTCAAAAGTCATTTGAAAATGACAAACGCAGCGTGTTGGATTATTACCGGCTCGAACCCGACAACGCTCTCGACAGCGAAGCGATGCGGGCCAAGGTGGCGATTGAGGACCTGAAGAACGGTTATCTGAAGATCGAGGGCGCTTTTGAGGGTTATATCGAAGTGGCGCTGTTTCGCAAAAAGGACCGCTCGCCCCTGTTGGTAACTTCGATCAACTACTGCGGGCCGGTCTGTTCGTCGGACGTCAGCGTTTACCAATACCGGGACGGGAAAATGGTCAGCGCGCCGGAAGCGACTTTGCCGCATCCGGACGAAAAGGAGATCAACCGGATCTATCGGAAGAAGAAAACCAAACAGGATGAGGAACCCGAACAATACGCGGTTCCGCTGGTTTTCGAACTTCCCCGCTACGGCCGGACGATCAAGGTCAAGGTCGATTCGACCTACGCGCCGAGCGATATAACGATCTATCAGTTGGATTTTAAGAACGATGAATTCGTTCTGATCCGCTGATTAAAAAAGTTGGCATTTTTTGCGGAATAATCAAGTATAATAGAAAAAAATTACTTGATATTCGGCGTCGGTCGCCGATTCGAAAACCCATCCGACGGCAAACGGCGGAACGATCCGGCCGGTACTATCGGGAAATGTCCGCACTCATTTTCGCCGGATTGCCAAAGTCCCGGAAGCCGGATTGGTCAGTTTCATCCAGTGCTCTCCCCACACGAACGGAACTGTCAGCGATGATGAACCGGGCAAATTGATTTATTTATCAAATTCAAGGCAACGTTCGATTTTATCTTTGCCGAGAATAAACAGGAAAATTTGTCGATGAGCGAAGAAGAAAACGAAGTAACCACTGAAGAAACGGCTGAAGTCGCAACCGAACCGGCAGCGGAAGAACCGGCGGCCGAGGCGGTTGCCGAGCCCGCGGTTGAAGAGACCGCGCCGGCGGTCGCGGAGCCCGCACCGGCGGCGGTCGCGGAATACGTTGAAGAGGAGGAACTGAAATTTCCCCGGGTGATCGATCTGACGACCATCTTCCGTCCTATTCCCGGCGAAAACCCCTCGGGTGAGAATCAGCGTTATTCGGGACTTTACGACGAACTCAATGAGGCCCGCCGGGCCGATGACGATCTGGCTCTGGGCGCGTGGCAGACCGATTTGAAGATCGCCGATTTCCGCAAGGTCATCGATCTGGCCACGTCGGCGCTGACCTCGCAAACCAAAGACATGCAGGTCGCCGCCTATCTGACCGAGGCTCTGGTCAAAGAACATCAATTCGTCGGACTGCGCGATTCGTTGAAAATGATGGCCGGTTTGCAGGACAGATTTTGGGAAACGATCCATCCGGAGATCGACGAGGGTGATATGGAAGGGCGGGCCAACGCCATTGCCTTTTTTGACACTCAGGCATCTTTCGCCATCAAGGAAGCGATCATCACTCAGGGTACGGGCTACAACTATCTGGATTGGGAAGACTCCAAAAAGTACGATGTTCCCGACAATCTAGATACGCTCGATTCAACCGATCAGCAGAGATACCGGGAGCTGATGGCTCAGGCCGAAAAGGAAAAACGGACGACGGCCGAGCTTTGGAAAAAAGCGATCGGGGTGTCGCGGCGGGCCTTTTACGAAGATCTGGCGATTCTCATCGCCGAATGCTGGGCCGAATATAAGGCCATCAACATCGTCATCGAAGAAAAGTTCGATCCGAAGCAGATGCCCGGGATGAGCAATTTGAAAAAGTCGCTCGAAGCGGTCGAAGCGCAGGTCGACATCCTTCTGGCGCTCAAGCGCGAGGAGGAACCGGACGAGATCGAAGAAGAAGTGGCCGAGGGGGCCGAAGGCGAGGAGGGAACCGGAACCGGGGCCGCCAAGGGAGCGCCCGGCACCAGCGGAGCCATTCAAAACCGGACCGACGCGCTCAAACGGCTGGCTCAGCTGGCCGATTACTTCCGCAAAACGGAGCCGCACAGTCCGGTATCTTATCTGGTAACGCGGGCCGTCAAATGGGGCAACATGCCTCTGGAAAGCTGGCTTCAGGATGTTATCAAAGATGAAAATGTTCTTTTCCAGATCCGGCAAACGCTCGGATTCAACACCGGACTGACCGAAGAGACCGATGCCACCGCTCAGGAAAACTGGTAGAAGCGGAAAAACGAGTTTTTTGAATCTTGATGTCCGGATTAAGTTGAGAAAAACGTCATTTATTTTGAATCCATATGTGAAATTAAAGAGAATTGCAAATAAAATTCAATTACAATCAAAACAAAAAAAGGAGATAAGCTAATGCCTACTAAAGAAAGTCTACAACATAAATTAGATCGTGTTCGCCCTCCGCGCGTCCAAATCACATACGATGTGGAGGTCAACGGGGCGATCGAGTTAAAAGAATTACCCTTTGTCATCGGGGTCATGGGCGACTTCGTCGGCAAACCCGAAGATCCGCTACCGGCGCTCAAGAATCGCAAATTCGTCGAGATCGACGCTGATAACTTCAATCAGGTCCTGTCCGGAATGAAGCCGCGTCTGGCTTATTCAGTCGAAAACAAACTACAGGATGACGGCAGCAAGCTGGGCGTTGAGCTTAAATTCAACAACATCGAGGATTTCGAACCGGACAACGTCGTCCAACAGGTCGAACCCCTGCGCAAACTGGTTGAAGCCCGGCAAAAACTGGCCGACCTGCGGTCCAAGATGGACGGCAACGAAAAACTGGAAAACCTGCTCAGCGACGTATTGGCAAATGCCGACAAACAAAAAGAATTGAGCGACGCGCTCGGTATCGAAGGAGCAAAGGAGGAATAAATTATGGCTAAACAACAAGAACAAGAAGCTCAAGCAACAGAACAGGTCGAGGAAGTTGGTTTACTCGACCAGATTCTGACCGAAGGGAGAATGGCGCGGGACGAATTCCAAAAAGAGCGCGCCAAAGACATGATCAGCTCATTCGTCAGCCAGGTCATGTCCGGCGAATTGACCCTGTCCAAGAACATGGACGCGGCCATCAACGCCCGGATCGCCGAGATCGACCGTCTGCTTTCAGCGCAGATGAACGAGATCATGCATCACGTGGACTTCCAAAAACTCGAAGGGTCTTGGCGCGGACTTCACCACCTCGTCAAAAACTCTCTGACCGGCACCCAGCTTAAGATCCGGGTCCTGAGCGCGACCAAGAAGGATCTGCTGAAAGACTTCGAACGCGCATTGGAGTTTGACCAGTCGAATATGTTCAAAAAGATCTACGAAGAGGAATACGGAACCTTCGGTGGCGCTCCGTACGGCGCTCTGATCGGAGATTTCGAATTCGGAAATCACCCGCAGGACATGGCTCTGCTGGAAAACATCGCAGGGGTCGCGGCCGCGGCTCACGCTCCGTTTATCAGCGCGGCTTCGGCCGACATGTTCGGATGGGACACCTTCTCGGAAATGACCGAGGTCCGCGACATCTCCAAGATCTTCGACCGGATGGAATATATGAAGTGGCGCAGTTTCCGCGAATCGGAAGACTCGCGCTACGTCGGATTGACCCTTCCGCACGTCCTCGGACGCGAACCCTACGGCGCGGCCACCAGACCGACCGAATCGTTCGCATTTGAAGAAGACGTTGACGGCACCGATCACCAGAAATATCTCTGGAGCAATGCCGCCTATGCGATGGGCACCCGCCTGACCGAGGCCTTCTCGATGCACGGCTGGTGCGTCGCCATCCGCGGCGTCGAAGGCGGAGGATTGGTCGACGGACTGCCGACCCACACCTTCGAAACCGACGAAGGTGAAGTGGCGATGAAATGTCCGACCGAAGTGGCCATCACCGACCGTCGCGAAAAAGAATTTTCCGACAACGGTTTCATTCCGCTCGTTCACTGCAAGAACACGGATTATGCCGCGTTCTTCGCCACACAATCTTGCAACAAACCGAAGAAATACGACACCGACGAAGCCAACGCCAACGCGCGGCTTTCATCGCAGTTGCAGTATATCTTCGCCACTTCGCGTTTCGCTCATTATCTGAAATCGATGATGCGCGACAAGATCGGTTCGTTTATGTCGCGCGAAGAGGCTCAATTATTCCTGAATCGCTGGATCACCAACTACGTTCTGGAAAACGACGTGGCTCCGGCGGCTCAGAAAGCGAAATATCCGCTTCGCGAAGCTAGAGTTGACGTAGCCGAAGTGCCGGGCAAACCCGGAGCTTACCGGGCAGTCGCGTTCCTGCGTCCGCACTTCCAACTCGACGAACTTTCCGTTTCACTGCGTCTGGTTGCCGAATTACCGCCGCCGGCGAAGTGATCTGATTGACTTGCGAAAATTTTTCACAAAATTTTTGCAAATTCCGCAAAAGAGTTTTGTTAGTTCGTCTAAGCTACATAGACGAGCTAACAAACTCGCTAGAAGAGCAATAGCTCAAACAGTTATAGTAGTTTTTGCGACATCAGCAAAACCATAATTGAAAAAATAATTTTGAAAATAAGGAGCAAAAAAATAAAATGGCAGCAGAAGATTTTTATTTGAAAATTGATGGAGTCACAGGTGAATCCGAGGCAGTAGGTTTTGAACAGCAAATGCAGATCAAATCGTGGTCGTTCGGCGCTAACAACGCTGGTTCATCCACACTCGGAACCGGTTTGGGTACTGGTAAAGTTTCCCTTCAGGATTTCCACTTCACGATCGAAAACGGTAAAGCCAGCGTTCAGCTTTTCTTGGCTTGTTGTAAAGGTAACCACATCCCGCAGGCGATTTTGAGTTGCCGCAAGACGGGTGGTGATGGTACGCCCTACACCTACTACAAAGTTACCTTTAACGATCTGGTTATCTCGTCGTTCCAAACTGGCGGTCATGAAGGCGGCGGTCTTCCGGTTGAACAATGTTCTTTCAACTTCACGAAGATTACGCACGAATACTTCCAGCAAAAGGCCGATGGTTCGGTTTCCCTGACCAACACCGTCAGCTACGACACCAAGAAAGTTCAAGGCGCCTAAGTCTTTTACTGAAAACCCGAGGTTTGCCGCTCTTGAAAAGGCTGCGAACCTCATTTGTTTACCCCCTTGGATAACCCGTCGAAACGGCGGGTTATCATTTCTGTTTTAACAACCGTTTTTATTAAATTTATGTCGCGAATAGATAATGAGATCCGCGTAACGCCGTCCCTTCTTGACCGTCTGGTGGATTACGATCCGAAATCGTCTCAGGAAGCCCCGAAATCGCGTTCCAACTCTCTGCGCGAGTTAAAAACCTCGGTGCAGAGAGATCTGGAATGGCTGCTCAACACCCGCGCCTATTACGGGAACATTGACGAGCGGCTTGAAGAGGTTCCGAAATCGGTGGCCGTTTACGGACTGCCGGATTTTACCGGAGTCAGCGCCAAAAGCCACATCGAGCAAAGAAGGATGACCGACGCTCTGGAAACCGCCCTTCGGAATTTCGAACCGAGGTTTCTCGATCTCAAGGTCACGCTGGAACCGATCAGCACGACGGATAAATCTTTGAGATTCAGAATTGAAGCTAATTTGAACGTCGAACCCGCCCCGGAACCGATCGCCTTCGATACGGTTTTGCAATTGGGGAGCGGCGATTTTAAAGTCATCGAAAAATAGAGGAGAAGAGCAAAATGGGAGTTTACGATCAATGGAGTCATCTGACAACAGCGGAAAAAGCCATCATAGCGGCTCTGGCGGTAACCGATCCCGTCAAGGTTGCGATGATCAAAATCAGCAAGGACCGGGCTTTTAATGAAACGACCAGCCGGTTCGGCTATAACGGGCACAACGATCAGACCGACGCTTTTCGGCATTGTTTCTGGTCGGCCACGCTGGCCCGGGACATCGGCTCATTCTGGGCCAAAGCCTTTACCGACGCTCACGAAACCAACCCCGGACAACCGCCCGGCGAAAAAGCGATGGATCTGCACAATAACAGCGTGGGATTGAAGATCGGCTTTTATTATTTCATCCCGGACTCCGACAAGGCTCTTTCGGACAAATGCTTTCAGGCGCTACAGTCCGGCCAACTGCAAACGAGTCCTTAAAACCCTCAGATGAAATATTCTTCGACTAATTTATTATTGATCGGCATCCTTCTGTTCGCCATTGCCGCGATCGGATTCGGGTGCCGATCGTTTTTTTCAAACCGGACATCCAAAAGCAGAAAAGTTTCCGGGCCGGTTCAGATCGGTTCGCAATGGACGGAGATATCGCCCGCCCCGCCCCTGACGGCAACGGGCAAACTCCAATTCGTCGGGTTGAAAATAAACGGCCTCAAACCGGGAGCCGCCGCTCCGGACGGAAAGATTCCCTTGGGCGACGGACGGAGTTTGAAGATCGAAGTCCAATTGATCGACGAAAACGGCAACTCTCTGACATTGTTTCCCAACGGGATCGGCGAATTCGCCGAGTTTGGAAAAAGAGCCCAAAATAAAGAAAATGTAGATGATGCTTATTTTGAACCCGGAGAGAAATTCACTAAAATCAAAATTCGCTCCGATCAGAATCTGTCGGTCGATGAAGTGATCTGGTCGGAATTGGAATTTTAAGGTCGAGATTTCGGAACGCGGGTCGGAGAGTTTAATTTTTTTCAGACTCGGACAAAATTGCCTTGTCGGTTATCGGGAAACCGATCAAACCTCAAACCGGAGATCAAGCCGATAACTGATAACTGATAAATGAAAACAAATGCGCGATGAACTCTTAGGATATTACGAACGGGAACTTATCTTTCTGCGCCGGATGGGGGCGGAATTCGCCAAAAAATACCCCAAGATCGCGGCGCGGCTCCTGCTCGACGAGGAGAAGATCGAAGATCCGCACGTCGAGCGGATGATCGAGGCCTTTGCCCTTCTGGCCGGACGCATCGGTCTTAAACTCGACGACGAACTTCCCGAAATCACCGAATCTTTTCTCAACGTGCTTTATCCGCATTATCTGGCCCCGATCCCTTCGATGGCCATCGCCGAGATGGCCTTCGGCAACCCCAAAGACAAACTGACGGCCGTTCAGGATCTGGAGCGCGGAGCCCGGCTCAACTCGCGTCCGGTTGACGGAACCCCCTGCCGTTTCCGCACCTGTTACGACGTTCAGCTGGTTCCGATGATGATCGAGTCGGCCGCGCTTGAATCTCCGGCTCCGAAAGATGCCCGGGGAAAATTCGCCGAAAGCTACATCCGGTTGAGCATGCGTTGTTTCGGGGACTCGAACCTTCACGAATTTAAAATCGGAGACACCGAACAACCGCCCGAATATCTTCGCTTTTATCTCAACGGCGATCCGCAACTCGTTTTTCCGCTTTACGAACTGATCTTCAACAACTCCAGTGCGCTGGAGTTCCGCGCCCGCGAAGCGCCGATCACCAACAAAACGCTGACGACCATCACCAACATCCAGCTCAAACTTCCCGATCCGGTCGTTCTGACGCCCGATCACATCCGACAGGTCGGGTTCGAAGAATCGGAATCGATCCTGCCCTACACCAACCGGTCATTCGCCGGTTATCGGCTGTTGACCGAATACTTCGCGTTTCCCTACAAATTTCTGTTCTTCGACGTTTACGGTCTCGATCAGGCGGTGCGGAGAAAGTTCGGCAGCCATTTCGACATTCTGATCCATCTTCGGGATATTACGCCGCCGCAGGCTCCGGTAACGGAAGACACCTTCCGTCTGGGCTGCACGCCGATCGTCAATCTGTTTTCGCGGATGGCCGACCCTATCTATCTGTCGAATCAGAAATATGAATATCACGTCGTCCCGGACGTTCATCGTCAGACGACGACCGAGATCTATTCGATCAACGAGGTTTTCACGACCGATCCGCGAACCAACACGACCCGCGAATTTTCGCCTTTTTATTCTCTCCGCCACGCTTACGGCGAACAGATGGAAAAAACCTTCTGGTACGCCATGCGCCGGGCGTCGCAACGGCCCAACGACGAGGGAACGGAAATGTTTCTGGCGCTGGTCGATATGGAGTTCAACCCGCGGGTTCCGTCGGTCGAAGTTATCAGCGTCCGGACGACCTGCACCAATCGAGACCTGCCGGCCCGTCTGCCTTTCGGCGGGCGATCCGGAGATTTCGAGATCGAGGAGGCCGCACTGCTGTCGAGGGTCCGATGTCTGACCAAACCGACCGAAACGATCCGTCCGCCCCAGCGCAAGGCTCTGCAATGGCGACTGATCTCGCATCTCAATCTCAACTACCTGTCGATCGCCAACAGCGAGAACGGCACGCCCGAAGCATTGCAGGAAATTCTCCAGCTCTACAATTTCGAGGATTCCGAGGTTACTCGCAAACAGATTCTCGGCATCACCGGCATCGAAAGCAAAAAAGTCGTCCGCCAGATCGGAGGCCATATCGGCGCCGGTTTCGTCCGCGGTCTGGAAACCACCCTGACCTTCGATGAGGACGAATATGTCGGCAGCGGATGGTTCCTTTTCGCCTGCGTGCTGGAAAGATTTCTGGGACTCTATTCTTCGCTCAATTCGTTCAGCCAGGTCGTCCTCCGGACCGAACAGCGGGAGGCGATCGTCAAACGCTTCGAACCGCGCACCGGCGAGCAGATTCTGCTGTGAAAAAGGCCAGAACCGCCGGCGCCTCTGCGGGACGGTTTGAGTTTACCGGCCCGCGCCATCATTATCTTCGGTAAGATCCGCCTTCCGCTACCGGAGACGGTTCCGGCACGCGGGTGCAAAATCACGCCTCCGAACCCCGCCTTTTCAAAGTAAATCTCCAGACCATTCTCCGCTTTTTTTCCTCGAACAGATAAACTCCTTCGATCACGCGCCAAAACCCCAGAAATTCCCAGCGGCCGACCGCCAGTTTGTTAAAAAGCGGAACGCCGTGTCCGGTCTCGATGGCCGCCACCATCGCCCGGTTCGCCGCATCGAGTTTCTGATCGCCGTGTCGCCCGGCGCCGGTGTAATGGATCGTGTCTGAGGTCTCGCCTTCAAAATCCGGATAGCACGGATTGATCCGCCCGAAATCCGTCAAAAGCGAGATCAGAGTCTCGTTTTTCTGATAGATCCCGTTGCGCACCCGGTGGATGTTGCTGACCTCATCCCACGTGAAAATATGACCGACGCGGGAATTTTTTCTCAAAAACTCTTCGTTTATCTGGAATTTTTTCAAGATTCTGGAATATTGTGTTGACAATGAATTTAAACCTATTTATATTCTTAAACACTATTATTTTTTTTGCCAAGTTTTCCCTAATTTTTATAGGAGTTTAATCAACATCTTTCTATAAATTTCGATCTAGCCGGGCAAAATTTCTTTTCAAAAATCCCCCGATGGTCTCAATAAGTTTGCGGAACTTCTGTGTAAATTTTCGGAGATCAGGCTTGATAATTATCTACTTTTTTATCGGCAAATTTAATTAAATGACCATTTCTTAAGGAGGGCATCAGAAAGTGAAAAAGCTTTTAACCGTATTTGCGACGATTTCTGTCGCATTGCTTATCTTTGCTTACGTTTCCAATAAAACCCAGGCAAACCAACCCGTTTTTCAATCCGGCTCGCAGGATGATCTGGAGAGAGCCAAGGAGATCTCTCTTGAGATCCTCAAGACCAGAACGGCGGCCCGTTCGGTCGGCAACATCGATGAATTTGACGTCGAACGGGTATTTATCGACGATCTGAGAATGGCGCACACGCGCGTTCAGCAGAAGATCGGAAAAATCCCGGTCTGGGAAGGCGAGGCCATCGTTCATCTGGAAACCGACGGCAGTCTGTTCACCGTCACGGACGATCTGAAAGACGGAATATCGGTCAACACGGAGCCGAACATCTCGGCCGAGGACGCCACCAAAATGGCTCTTGATCTATACAAAGGATCGGAATTTCTGACCGAAAAACCGAAGATCGATCTGTGGATCTACCGGGGCGCAGACCGCGATCATCTGGCCTACCGGGTCCGCCTTTACCGCGAGGACAACTCGCTGGAAACGGCCATGCCAGTGATCTTCATCGACGCGCAAACGGGTGAGAAGGTTTTTCAATATGACAATCTCCAAACCGCGACCGGAAGCGGTTCGTCGCTCTACAGCGGAACGGTTTCGATCGAAACCTATTTCAACGGTTCGACCTATTATCTGGAGGACATTTCCCGCAAGGTCGGAACCTTTGACAACCGCAACACGACCAATTCGACCTATCGCTTCAGCGATGCCGATAACAACTGGACGAGTTCGACCCAGCGGGCCGGAGTCGATGCCCATTACGGAGCGGAAAAAACCTACGATTATTATCTCAACGTCCACGGCCGCAACGGCATTGACGGCGCCGGCGGTCCCGCTTACTATCAGGCGGCCGACGGCTCGACCGGGCTCATCTCATCGAAAGTCCACTACAGCAGCAACTACAACAACGCTTTCTGGAACGGCTCTTATATGACCTACGGCGACGGCAACGGTTCGACCTTCTCGCCGCTGGTAACATTGGACATCTGCGGCCACGAGATGACGCACGGCGTTACCGAACGAACGGCCAATCTGACCTACTCCGGCGAATCCGGCGCGTTGAACGAATCGATGTCGGACGTCTTCGGCGCGATGGTCGAACTTTACGCGCGGGGTTCCCTAACTTCGAACGTCTGGAAGATCGGCGAGGACGCCTACACGCCCGGAACCTCCGGCGATGCTTTGCGCTATATGGACAATCCGCACGCCGCCCCGAACAGCGGTTTTACGTCCGATGACGATCCCGATCATTACTCGGAACGCTATACCGGATCGTCCGACAACGGCGGGGTTCACATCAATTCCGGCATCGGCAACAAGGTCTTTTACCTGGTGGCGGTCGGCGGAACCCATCACCTTTCCGGCGTAACGGTCACCGGCGTCGGAACCAATGCCGCCGAAAAGATCTGGTACCGCGCATTGACCGTCTATATGACCTCGGGAACTAATTTTTCCGGCGCGCGCACGGCCACTCTGAACGCGGCGGCCAATCTTTACGGCAGTTCCAGTTCGCAATACAACACGGTCGCCACCGCCTGGTGCGCCGCCGGCGTCGGTTCCTGCCCGAGCGGCACGCCGACCCCGACTCCGACTTCTACTCCGACTCCGACCCCGACTCCGGGAGGCGGAGGTGAATTGATCGTCAACGGCGGATTCGAAGGCAGCGCCTCGCCGTGGGTCGGTTCCGGTTCGGGATATTTCTACACTTCGAACGGAAACTATCCGCACGGCGGAAGCGGATACATTTATCTCGGCGTCAACAACCGGACTTCGGGCCAGAGCTATCAGACGGTCTCGATCCCGAGCAACGCTTCGGGCAACCTGACCTTCTGGCTCAACGTAACTTCGAGCGAAACCACCACGACCAGACAATACGACCGGCTTTTCGTCGAAGTCAGAAACGCCTCCGGGGGCCTGCTTACGACGCTGGCCACCTACAGCAATCTGAACAAGGGCACGGCCGGAGTCTATTCGCAGAAATCGTTCAATCTGGCCGCCTACCGAGGACAAACGGTTCGCTTGCAATTCCGCGTCACGACCGATCGTTCTCTTTCGACCACCTTCCGGGTTGACGACGTTTCGCTTGAGTGAAACCATCCGGGCAATGGAAATGGAAAAAAGGAGCATTATTTTGCTCCTTTTTTCGTTTTTAAAGAAAAAACTCCCCTTCCGCCGGCGCATCCGGCCATCCTTGTAAACTCAGTTAAAACAACCAATTACGTCTTCCGAAAAATCGTTCGATTTTTTTCTTTAAAAATCTTTGAAAATTTTAAATGTTTTTGAAATTCTTCGCTTGACAATAAAAATTTTAATGCTACACTCACTCTCACCCCCATCTAAAATCTTGGAAATTTTAGCTGTTCTTTTCGGAATTTTTCATAACAACTTAATCGATTTTCTAACGGAAAAACTTAGTTTTTCTACGGCTAGGTTAAGGGATTTTTGTACTTCGGCTTGATAAAACTTATCAGCGTTATTTCTTAAATTTAAAGAACATCCCAAGGAGATAAAAGCGTGAAAAAAATTCTAAGTTTACTGGTGGTGATTTGCGTTGGTTTGGCCATCTTCGGCCTCATTTCCAAGAAAGCCGGAGCCAATACTCCGATCTTCGGTCAAGGATCGCAGGACGAGCTCGAAAGAGCCAAGCAGATCAGCCTAGAAATTTTGCGCGGCCAGGCGGCTCAGAGGGCCATCGGCAATATTGAAGAATTTCAAGTTCAGAAAGTCGAGATCGACGAATTGAAAATGGCGCATACCAAAGTGCGTCAAACCTATAACAACATTCCCGTATGGGAAGGCGAAGCGATCGTCCATCTGAAATCCGACGGACAGCTGTCGGTCATCACGGACGATTTGAAAGAAGGCATTGCGGTCAACACCGAGCCGAATTTCACCGAAAAGGACGCCTACCGGATGGCGCTCGAAATGTACGGCGGAAAAGCGCAGGTGACCGATGATCCGAAGATCGAACTCTACATCTTTCGGGCCGAGGACCGCGATCATCTGGTTTACCGCGTGGAAACTCCGCGCATCGACGGTTCCCCCGACACATCCGCTCCGGTCGTCTTCATCGACGCGCAAACGGGCGAAAAAGTCTTCGAATACAACAACCTGCAAACCGGAACGGGTTCATCGCTCTACAGCGGAACGGTTTCGATCTCGACCAGTTCGGTCGGTTCGACCTTTTATATGGAAGATCTCACCCGCAAAATGGGAACTTTCAATATGAACAACACCGGCAACACGACGACCGGAACGGGCGGAACGCAATCGCGCTACACCGACACCAACGACGTCTGGGACACGACCGCTCAGCGGGCCGGGGTCGACGCTCATTACGGCGCGGCCAAAACCTACGATTATTACAAAAATATTCACGGTCGGACCGGCATCGACGCCAGCGGCGGACCGGGAACGACGACCGCCGCCGCCAACAGTTCGATCAGTTTGATCACCTCGCGGGTTCACTTCGGCAGCAATTACAACAACGCCTTTTGGTATCAGAACAAGATGACCTACGGCGACGGCAACGGCTCGACCTTTTCGCCGCTGACCACGCTCGACATCTGCGGCCACGAGATGACGCACGGGGTTACAGAGCGGACGGCCAATCTGACCTACGCCAAAGAATCGGGCGCGTTGAATGAATCGATGTCGGATATCTTCGGCGCGATGGTCGAACTTTACGCCGACGGCGGAAGTCCGACCGCAAACACCTGGAAGATCGGCGAAGACGCTTATACGCCGAGCATTTCGGGCGATGCGCTTCGATATATGAACGACCCGACTCTGGCCGGCGATCCCGACCATTACAGCGAAAGGCTTTATCCGGGAACCTGCACCCCTTCAAACTCCAACGACCAGTGCGGTGTCCACACCAATTCCAGCATCAGCAACAAGATCTATTATCTGGCCGCCGCCGGAGGAACCCATCCGCAAAGCGGCGTAACGGTCTCGGGTATGGGAACCTCGGCCGCCGAAAAGATCTGGTACCGCGCTCTGACCGTCTATATGACTTCCGGCACCACCTTTTCCGGCGCGCGCACGGCCACTCTGAACGCGGCAACTGATCTCTACGGCAGTTCCAGTTCGCAATACAACACGACGGCGACGGCCTGGTGCGCCGCCGGCGTCGGTTCCTGCCCGAGCGGCACGCCGACCCCGACTCCGACCGCCACGCCGACCCCGACTCCGGGGGGCGGAAGTGAATTGATCGTCAACGGCGGATTCGAAGGCAGCGCCTCGCCGTGGGTCGGTTCCGGTTCGGGATATTTCTACACCTCGAACGGAAACTATCCGCACGGCGGAACGGGCTATCCCTACTTCGGAGTCAACAACAGCGTTTCGGGCCAGAGCTATCAGACGGTCTCGATCCCGAGCAATGCCACGGGTACGCTGACCTTCTGGCTCAACGTAACTTCGAGCGAAACCACCACGACGACACAATATGACAAATTGTTCGTTGAGGTTCGCAACAGTTCGGGAACTCTGCTTACAACGCTGGCCACCTACAGCAATCTGAACAAGGGCACGGCCGGGGTTTACTCGCAGAAATCCTTTAACGTCGCCGCTTACAAGGGGCAAACCGTCAGGATTCAGTTCCGGGCGACCATGGACAGTTCGGTTACGACGACTTTCCGGGTCGATGACGTTTCGTTGAAGTAAACAGCGGGCAGTGAGCGGTGAGCAGTTCTATTCGCTTAATTTTGCTCAATGTCGATAAAAAAAGGAGCGGACTTCTCGCGGAAGTCCGCTCCTTTTTTTTTCCGGATTGATCTGGAACCGTTTTAGGGCAAGACGTAATTGGCCGGAACGGCGATGTCTGTTCCGATTCCGAATTGAACGGTCGAATAAGCGTTGCCGCTTCCGCTGCTCAAGCGGTGCCAGACGCCGTCCGATGGCCGAAAAACCGAAATATCCGTTTTGCCGTCGCCGTCGTAATCGGCCGAAACCGGAATATCCGTAGCGACGCCGAAAGCCGTCGCCTTAAAGCCTCCGTCCGAACTGTTGAGGCTGTACCAAACTCCGGTCGAAGGCCGCCAGACGGCCAGATCCGCTTTGCCGTCGCCGTCAAAATCGCCGTGGACGGGCATATCGCCGTCGGCTCCGAACTGGGCCGCATAAAATGAACCGTTGGAACTGTTAAGACGATACCAAACCCCGTTGGCCGGACGGAAGATGGAAACATCCGCTTTGCCGTCGCCGTCGTAATCGGCCGGCATCGGCAGGTCATCCGGCGCGCCGAACTGAACCGCCGAAAATGAACCGTTGGAACTGCTCAGGCTATACCAGACCCCGCTGGCGGGACGAAACACGGTGATGTCGGCTTTGCCGTCGCCGCCAAAATCGGCCGGTGCGGGAATGTCGTCCGGAAGCCCGAAACCGACCGCATCGAAAGTGTTGTCCGAACTCCTCAGACGATACCAGACGCCGCTCCGGTAAACGGCCGCGTCGGCTTTGCCGTCGCCGTCGTAATCGGCCGAGACCGGACGATCTCCGTCCTGTCCGAACTGAAAGATCTTAAACCCGCCGCCGCTCTGGTTGATGTACCAGACGCCGTTGGCCGGACGGAAAACCCCGACGTCGGCTTTCCGGTCGCCGTCAAAATCGAACCGGACCGACGAACTCACCTGTTCGGCCAGACAACTGCCATTGACGGAAACGTGATTGGCAATTTGGGTTCTCGAAAGCTGGCAAAAGGTCATCGGCGTCAGATTGCTCAAATTGACGTTCATGATCGTATTGCCGCATCCGACGTTCGCTTCGGCGTGGTCGGCTCCGACCGTGTGGCCGATCTCGTGGGCCATCAAAACCCGGTTGGCCTCCATCGAGCCGATGTAACCGCTGAAACCGTAGGCCGACACCGGGCTGGAGCAGACGGTCGCCAAAAATGCCTGTCCCTGCCCGGAAAAATTCCCCTTCCCCGAAAAAAGAAAAGCGACGTCGCGATGAGCCTGCGAATCGGGGAAATTGGCATTCCAGTAATCTTTAAACGCTCCCAAATAGAGCGACTTGGTGGCTCCGGTAAAGGGCGTCCCGGTCGTCCAGCCGTGCTGATAAACGACCGAAAAGGTCAGATTCAGCTGGGTTTCGTAAACGCCCTCGATCATATTCAGAAGGCTCAGGATCTCGTTGTTGGCTCCGGCCGCGCCGCCCATCAGATTGACCAGTTCGAAATCGGCCTCGGTGGCGATCTCCACGACGCGGAAAACCTGAGGGCTCTGGACCGCACTGACGGCAAATTCCCGACCGGTCCGTTCCATTTTGCCAGAAATACTGTCCTTGCACTCCAACTGCGCCCGCTTTTTCAGATCGCCTTCCCGATAAACGACATGATCCCCGAACGCGGCCAGGTTCGAAAATTTCCGGGCCGATTCGATGAAAAATCGGTTTCCGTCCGCCTCAAAATAACCCTCGACGCCGTTTTGTTTTACGGTCAGCCGAACGGCCGAATCAGGGTCGCCGACGATCTTTCCTTTGAAGGTCGTTACCGAACCGCGCTCCAGCGACCGCACTCCGTCAGAGCCGGTCACTTCGGCCCGATAACCCGGCGCGCGCAGATCGTTGGGAACCAGATTCAATTGATAGGCCCGGCCGCCGACCGAAATTTCCAACAACTCGCCGTTTTCGATTTCGGCGAGCGACGCTTGATTATTAATGCGAACTAAATCAAAGTTGTTAAAAGATTTATTTAAATCATTGACTAAATTGTCAGATTGCCCGAAGGCGGGGATCAAAAAGATTGAGAGAGAAAGTAAGGTCAAAGATATTTTTACCGCATGGGAAATGGAATTCACTGCTAAATCCTCCGGAAGAACGCTTTTTGTTTGATAGAATTTACGCCGTAGATTGGAAAGGAATCACGGACACTTTGTTAGTATAGTTTAAACAATGTTTGCATTCAAGGGATTTTATTCACGCCTTCACCCAAAAATTCACATTAGATGATAAAAAAACTGATCAGCATAATTTGGAGCGGAACGCCGCGGCCCGTCCGCATCAGACTGATCCGCCTGACGCAGAATAAGTTCACCGCCTCGGTCGCCGCCGTCATCATCAATAAGGCGGGCGAGGTCGTCCTGCTCGATCACGTGCTGCGTCCCTATTCGAACTGGGGTTTGCCGGGCGGTTTTATCGAACACGGCGAAAATCCGGAAGAGGCGATCAGGCGGGAACTGCTGGAAGAGATCGGACTCGAACTGGAAAACCTGCGTTTCTTCCGCATCCGCACCATCGGGCGTCATATCGAGATTCTTTTTGCCGCCGAAACCTCGGGAACGGGACGGGTTTTGAGCCGGGAGATCAACCGGCTCGGGTGGTTTACGAAAGCGACTCTGCCGGCCGAGGTCAGCCGAACCCAGAGAAAAATAATCGAAGAAATTCTGGACGGCCGGACCGGGGACGCAACCGATCTGAAAGAAAATTAACCGTTGACGCATCGGGGACGGATTGCGGAAAATGTAAAGAGCCTGGGGTTTATCGTATAATCTAAATGTCCTGACGAAAAGATCGGTTTTTTCGTCCGAATAATTAAGGAGACCAGTAAATGATCGATTTGATACCGCCGCCGGAAAAAGTCATGCAGATACTCCTCGACGCCGGCGCTTACCGCTTCGGAAATTTCGCCAGCCGGAACGACAAATATTCATCACATTTCTTTCAGGTTCCGATGGCTTTTCATTTCTACGACAACGCCCGCGTTCTGGCCGTCGGACTGAGCCGGAAATTCCGGATGGACAAGGCGGTCTCCAGCCGCCTGCCGCAGGTCGCCATCGTCAGCCCGACGACCTGGGGGATCCCGGTCGCCTTCAGCACGCGCGAGGCGCTCAACGCCGAACAGATCTATTGGGCCGAACAGGAGAACGGACAGAGGCAGTTTCCGCTTTATATCAAAAACTGCAACGTCAACGCCTGCATCATCGTCGATGACATCGTCCGATCCGGTTCGACCATGCTCGAAACTTACGAATTGATCAAAAATCTGGGAGTCGATGTCATCGGCTGCGGGGCGATCGTCAGATTCAAGGACGGCCCGAAAGAGATCGGAGGCATCGAGATCAAATCTCTGGTTGAATTTGACTCCCCCATCTATGATACATTTGAAGAGTGGAAAGAGGCCGAGGGCAACGACTTTCCTCAGGAGATCGTGGCCACTTTTTAATCAAACGCAAGCCCGCCGAGCGAATGCTCTAAAACCCCGGCCCGACTCTTCCCAGGAAATTATTTTGTTCGTTTATTAAACAAATGTCTTGACAAACCAAATCAGTGAATATAAAGGGTTTTGAGTTTCCGGCCTTGAGAGCCGGACTCCAAGCTCTGAGGCTTCTTTTGTCAAAACAAAATAAGGAGATAGAAAATGGTAGATTTAATTCCTTCGTCAGATTCGGTGATGCAGATTCTGAAAGAAACGGGGGCTTACCGGCAGGGACATTTCGTCTTTCCCAACGGCAATCACGCATCGCATTATTTTCAAATGCCGCTGGCATTTCGCTTTTACGACAACGCGCGGATATTGTCGGTCGGACTGAGCCGGAAATTCCGGATGGACAAGGCGGTCTCCAGCCGCCTGCCGAAAATTTCGATCATCAGCCCGAGTCCGGGCGGAATCCCCGTCGCTTTTGCGGTCCGCGAAGCCCTCGGCGCCGAACAGATCTACTGGGCCGAGATCGAAAACGGAAAACGCCAGTTCCGTCAATATCTGAAGGGTCTCGACGTTCACCCGTGCATCATCGTCGATGATCTGATCCGAACCGGGCGGGCGATCCGGGAAACTTTTGATCTGGTCAAAGATCTGGGGGCTCAGGTCATCGGCTTCGGAGCGATCGTCAAGTTTGAGGACGCACCGGTCGAACTCGAAGGGATCGAAATCAAATCTCTGGCCACTTTTGATTGCAGTTTTTACCGGACTTCTGAAGAATGGAAATCCCACGAGGGAAACGACGCGACCGAAGAGAGCGTCAGATTCTGAACCGGCTATTTTACGAAAAAAAACAAGCCCGCCCGTTTTTTATCAACGGCGGGCTTGTTTTTCCACATTTTTCAACTCCTGATGCAGAGCGCGTCTCTCCAGCAAAAGTTCCAGAAAGAGTTGCCGACGGCGGAAAAAAAGCCAGCTCGCCCGGAACCAGCCGCGCATCTCGGTCAGATCCTCCCACGAGCGCAGGGCGACGTAACCGCACAAAAAAGAAACCGGAATCGACGCCAGAGCAAGACGCCAGTCGCCGGAATAAAAATACAAACCGCCGGCCACGATCATCCAGGTCGCCGGCATAAAGACTATCCCCGAAAGAATTTTAACCGTCGAAATGATGTCGTCAACGCCGTGATTGGTGTAGCGCGAGGCCAGAAATTTGCTCAATTGATAGGCGGGAAAATGAAGGATCGTGCCGACGACGGCCAGCGGCGACAGGATCAGAAACAGCCAGACGCGGACCAGAAAATGCTGAAAAACGTACCAGAAAGGCTGGCTTGAAAGCGACAGATTTTCCGGCTCCAGACCGAGTCCGCGCAATTTCTTTTTGTATTCGGAGACGCGCCTCGTGACGGCTTCGGCCTCGGCGAAATCCCCTTTCGGCGTTTCGCTTTTTTCGGCCAGATATTTGCGCAAAAATTCGAAACGGGCCGTCAGCGGCTCTTCCAGATCGAAGGTTTCCGAAACCGAAAGGAAGAGATTGGCCGCCTCGTCCGCCGTTTCGATCTCGGCGACAGTCTCGGCGTTGAGCGTAACTTCTCTGAGCGCGTTCTCGATCCGGTCGGTGAGGACGCGAACCGCATCGCGCGGCAGATCGCCGTCCGGTTCGAGTTCGACCGGTTCGACCTCGAAAGGCTCGCCGAAATGAAGCAGGGCCTCGCTTCGAAAAATGGTCTTTTGCGTGTAAAAAAGTCCGACCGGAACGATCCGCAGATCGATCTCGTCATCTTCCCGAAACCCCGAGATGGCCCCGAGCGCGATCCGCGCCGCGCCGGTTTTGATCGGCAGAAGTTTCGGCGAATTGTGCGAAACGCCCTCGGGAAAAAGAGCGATCGCCCCGCCCCGCCGCAACAGTTCGTGCGACGCTTCAAAGGTCTTGGCGTTCTGCGTGACATCGGCCGAATCGATCTTCCGGTAAACCGGCAATGCCTCGACCACCCTTAAAATGTAGGAGAGAACGGGAATCGAAAAAAGCGTGGATTTGGCCAGAAAAGAAACCTTTCTGGGGAGGGCGACAAAAACCAGAGCCGGATCGATCAAGCCGTTCGGATGGTTCATGACGAAGATCAACGCCCCCCGGTAAGGAACCTGAGCGGCGTTGACGGTTTCGATTCGCCGGAAAAAAAGCCGCAGAGCGATGCTGACGATGGCGTGAATGATCCGCCGGATAAAAGAGCCCTGCCGGTTGAAGATCATATCGTCAAGACTCAGTATTTTCACATCGCTTTTCATAAATCGGACAGAATTCTATTTAGTTAATATGTTGTTTTGACGTTTGTCAATTATTTTCAGCCCCCGGCCGATACCACCTCGCCGGACCGGGCTTTTACCGAAAAAGGAAAATTATTCGCGGATTTGAAGAAAAATTCATTTGGCTGATAATCTTAAAGAAATTTCGTCCCCGAATAAAAAATGAATCGCAACGAACTGGCCCGAAAACTCGTCGATAATGCTTCCAAGGAACGCAAAAACCTCCTCAAGAGGCATCAGGGGATTTGCGATTCCGGGTTGGCCAGAGAGCTGCAACAGGTTTGTTACGAGGTCTGGACGAGCGAACCGCAAAAGGTTTCGACCGTCGCCGAGGCCTTGCGCCAAATTTACCTCCTGACCAAAGACGAGGAGATCAAAGCATACGCCAAATGGACGGAAGCGATCAAAAATCTGGTCAACGGAAAACTTGAGAACTGTCTCGAATGGCTCGACAAATCGGAAAATCTTTTTAAATCTCTGGGCCGGAATCACGCGGCGGCGACGACCCAGACCAGTAAACTCTACGCGCTGGCCCTGCTCGGCCGTTACGACGAAGCGATCGATTGCGGACTCCGGGCGCGCGACGTTTTTCTGGCCGAAAACGACATTTATTCGACCGGCAAGATCGAGCATAATATCGGCAATCTCTTCTGGCGGCGCGATCTTTACGGTGAATCCGAGCCTTTTCTGGCTTCGGCTCACAGACGATTTGCCGAAATCGAAGACCAGCGACAACTGGCCATGGTCGAAAATTGCCAGGCTTTCGTCAAGGCTCTCCGAAACGATTTTCAGGAGGCCGAAAAGATCTACGCCCGGGCTCTTCGCCGGGCCGAAGATAACGACCTGATCGTCACGCAGGCCGAGATCGAGATCGGTTTGAGCAACCTTTACCTGTTTCAGGGACGGCTCGATCTGGCCCTGAAATTCATGGAAAGTTCGCGGGGCAAATACGACCGGCTACAGATGCCTCATCAAACGGCCAACTGTGAACTGGAGATAGCTGACATTTATCTGGAACTGAACCTTTTGCCCGAAGCTCTCGGGTTTTACCAAAAAACCGAGTCCAAGTTTTCCGAACTGGGGATGCAGGCCGAATTGGCCAGAAGCCTTCTCAATCACGCCCGATGCCTTTTTCTGCTCGGGGAAAACGAATCGGCCGGAGAACTTTTGGAAAAGGCTCAAAAGCTCTATCAGGCCGAGGGCAACCGGATCTCGGCGGCGTTCGTAAAACTGGCCGGCATCCGGCTCCGGCTCGGAGAAAAAGATCCGGAAGGAGCCGAAGACGAGGTCGAAAAGGCTCTGGAAGTTTTTCGGGAAGGCGGCAATCTCCGTTACGAATTGTTCGGCCTCTGGCTTTCCGGCGAAATTCTGGCGCGGAAAAAAAGAATTCCGGAAGCGAAAAAGATCCTTCGCAAAACGCTCCGGCGCGCCCGCGATCAGTCCCGGCAGATCGAATATCTCTGTCTGACATCGCTCGGCCGGTTTACGGGAGACGAAAAATTCTTTCTCGAAGCCGTCAATCTGGTCGAAAACTCCCGTGCCGCTCTATCTTCGGAAGATTTCCGAACCTCTTTTTTCTCCGACAAAATCCTGCCGTACAACGAACTGGCGCGGACCAGTCTTTCCCGGCGGCGGATCTCGGAGGCCTTTCTGTGGCACGAACGGTCCCGCTCCCGCTCGCTCCTTGAGGCGATGAATTCCTCTCCCTCGGACGATCTGGAAAATCCGCAGATGTCCGCCCTGCGCGAACGCCTGAATTGGTTCTACAGCCGCATCAACCGCCGGACGGAAAGCGGTCTGGAGGCCCGCCGGGAAACCGCCGAACTCCGGCGACAGGCGGAAAAACTGGAGAATGAATACGCCGAACTCGTCCGCCGGCTGGAAATGGGCGAAGATTCCAAAAACGTCGGCGCCCGCGACCTCGATCTGAAAAAACTGCGGGAAGAGCTGACCGGCACCACTCTGATCGAATTCGCCGACCTCGGGGGATGCCTGAAGGCTTTCGTCCTGACCGAAAGAAGGCTCAAGGTCTTCGCTGTCGCCGCCGATCCTATCACCTTGCAAAATGAGGTCAGACAGTTTCTTTTTCAAATAAAAACGGCCCGGTCCTTTGAGAAACTCTCGTCCGAAAGCCGCCGGATCGCCGACCGGCGAATGACCCGTCACGGACGGCGACTTTACGACATTCTGATCAAACCGCTGGAAGGCTTCCTCGCCGGAGAACGTCTTAAGATCATTCCGGCCGGACCGCTCAATTATCTGCCTTTTCAGTCTCTCAGCGATGGCGAACGATTTTTGATCGAACGATTTGAAGTGGGTTATGCGCCGAGCGCGGCCGTTTATCAAAGCTGTCTGGAACGGGACTGTCCGAACTTCGCCAGCGCCCTCTTGGTCGGTGTCGGAGACGAAAAAACTCCTTTTATAAAAACCGAGGTCGCCGCTCTCGATCGCCTTTTCGCCCGCTCTTGCAAACTTCTGGGCAAAAAGGCGACGCTCGAAAATCTCCGCAAAAATGTCGGAAAGGCGGACGTTCTGCATCTGGCCTGCCACGGAATATTTCGCCCCGACAATCCCGATTTTTCATCGCTCGTCCTGTTCGGCGAAAATCTGACGGTCAAACAAACACGAAGTCTGCCGTTGGCCAATAAGTTCGTCGCCTTGAGCGCCTGCGAAACCGGTTTGAACAAGATCATCTCCGGAGAAGAACTGATCGGTCTGATGCGCGGTTTCCTTTCGGCTGGAGTCAGTTCACTGCTGCTCAGTCTGTGGATGGTCAACGACCGGGCGGCGCTCGATCTGATGACGGCCTTCTACCGCGAGGCGGCGGGCGGAAAACGGATCGGCGAGGCTCTGCGAACCGCCCAGATCGAGGCCATCTCGGCCGGCCGACACCCTTATTTCTGGGCCCCGTTCGTATTGATGGGAAAATAATTGTTTTTTTTCGACCGAAATGTATTTTTTTTCTTCCCCGATGGACTAAAGTAATTGGAGATATTATATTCATTCAACGTTTCGCGCCCGGGAGTCTTCTAAATGAACCTTAGTAAACCGTTCGGAATAAATTTCATCTTTATTTCAATTTTTGTTCTTGCGTTCATCCGTCCGGTTCCGGCTCAATCAACGAACAACATCGCTTATGCGCCGGACGAGATAATCGTCAAACTCAATTCCGCCGCCAGTCTGCCGGTCATCGCGGCACAGCACGGTCTGGCCCCCGCTCCGATCTCGCAGTTCGGCAACCGGCCGATCTACCGGCTCCGCGTTCTGAACAACGCTTCGGTTCCGCAGATCGTTTCGCTGTTGCGAAGCGACCCGGTAAATGTGGCTTACGCCGAACCCAACTACCTGATCGGAGCGCCCAATTCGGGGCATCTGCCCTGGACGCTGGGCGGTTCGTGGAGCATCGGGGGTTCGTGGAGCATCGGCAGCAGCGTCAAAGGCTATCACCGGCAATGGATGAAATATAAGATCAATCTCGAAGCCGCCCAGCAGGTTACGCTCGGTCAGGGAATCAGGATCGCCGTCATCGACACCGGCATTGATCCGAACCATCCGCTTTTCGCCGGAAAACTTCTGCCGGGTTACGATTTCGTCGATAACGACAATGACCCGTCGGAGGTCGGCGCTTATTATCAGGGCGCTTACGGCCACGGAACGCATGTGGCGGGGATCGTCGCGATGGTCGCCCCCGAAGCCAGGATCATCCCGATCCGCGTCCTCGATCAAAACGGCGTCGGAACCATCTGGAGGCTGGCCGAGGCGTTGAGCTACGCGGCCAATCCCGACGGCGATGTCAATACAAACGACGGCGCGAACATCATCAACCTGAGTCTGGGAACGACCGAAAGAACCAATCTGATCAGGCTTCTGATCGCCGCCGAAACCAACAGTGGACAAAATCCGGATGACGATGATTTTCCGAACATCAGACATCCGGGGATCGTCGTCGTGGCCGCCGCCGGGAACACGGGAGACACCACCCGCATCTATCCCGGCGCGGAAGATGTTGACGGTTTGATCGCCGTCGGGGCCAGCACCAGCGCCGACACGATGGCCGATTTCTCCACCCACGGAAACGAGATTCAAATAATGGCTCCGGGCGAAAAGATAGTCAGCGCGATCCCGGGCGGCCGCTATGCCACCTGGCGCGGAACCTCGATGTCGGCTCCGATCGTCGCCGGAATCTCGGCCCTGGTGATGAAAAAATATCCGTCCCTCAAACCGAACGATCTGATCGAACATATTCAGCACACGTCGGTAACCGTCAACGCCGCGATTCACAAAAGGGTCGATGCGGGGCGTGCTGTGACGATAGGACCCGGTTGAACCGCTTTGATGTCAGCAACCGGGAATAAACCGGACGGCCAAATTGGGAAACCGGGATATCCGAGGCCGTTCCGGTTTTTCCTGAACCGTAAATTTTCCGACGAGTCCAATTTTTGATGTCTGAAACCGACCAAGAACTGATCCGGGCGTGCCGAGAAGGAGATCAATCGGCCTGGGAGACGATCGTCCTGAAATACCAAAATCTGCTTTATTCGATCCCGCATCGGGCCGGTTTGAGCCGGGATCTGGCGGCCGACGTCCTTCAGGAGGTCTTTACAACCCTTTTCGAGAAACTCGATTCGCTCGAAAAACCCGAATTCCTGCGAGCCTGGCTGATCACGACTACCCGCCATAAAACCATTCACCTGATCAAACGCGAAACGCGCGGCAAACCGAGATCGATCTCCGACGCAGAAAATCCGGCATTTTTCGAAATACCGGACCGCACGCCGCCGGCCGACGATATAATGATCCGGATCGAAAGAGAAAATCAGATCGAAATCGCTCTGACCCAAATCGAAGAACGTTGCCGCCTTCTGCTGACTCTGCTTTATTTCGAGGACGAACAGACCTCCTACGCCGAAATCGCCGAAAGACTCGGTATTCCGTTGGGCAGTATCGGCCCGACCCGCGCCCGATGTCTGGAAAAATTGATAAGATTGCTGCCCGATTGAGCCGGTCATGTATTTTTTACCCGGTCAAAATGACTTATCTATTGAAAAACGAAACGCTGTTGAAAACTTGCTATGAGACATATTGAGTTTAGAAAACTGGTTGAAAATTTCGAGGGTTCGCCGTCGGAGACCGAAAACCGCCTTTTATCAGCGCATCTTGCCGAATGCGCCGAATGCGCGGCCCGGTTCAAAAAACTGGAGGATTTTTTCAAATACGCCCGAGCGGGCCGCCGCGACGAACAGGCCGGACACAACCTGACGGCCCGGTTGCTGAACATCTTTCAACCGAAAAAAAAGGCGGCCGGAAAGAGTTCCTTCGTCAGAAAACTGCTGGCCAATCTGGTCTTTGACGACTGGCAGATGGCGCTCAACGAGAGACTTCTCGCCGCCGACACCAGACAACTGCTCTTTCGGGCGGAAGATTACGAGATCGATCTGCGTCTCAATTTCGCCGGCGACAAATGCGTTGTCAGCGGTCAGGTGTTTCCCGACTGCCAAAGCGGAACGGCGGAATTGCTCTCCGCCGATCTGAGCCGCCAAACCGTTTTCAACCGGGACTGCGAATTTATTTTCCCGCCCGTCAAGCAAGGGCTTTATCAACTGATGATAAAGGTCGACGGGGTCTTGATTGAAACAGGAGAATTTTCCCTCCTCACCTGAAACCCATCTTTTCGCCATTTCCGAGTTGCCGGGAAAAAACCGTTTGTTCGACTTTTTCCCGGCCTTTTCTGCATTCCGTCCGATCCCTCTTTTACCTAAACAACTTTGTCATTTTTAAACTTTTTGCAACGGTGATGTATTTTTTTGAACTCCCGTCTGACTCTATTTGTAAGAAACCCGCAAACGGAGTGAAACATGGATAAACCAAACGACAATTACTCAAACGAAACTTCGGCCCGGCCCGACCGCAGAAAATTTTTATCGCTCATCCCTCTGGGCGTTTTCGGCGTCATCGCCGGTTCGCTCGGTCTGGCATCAAAGCGTTTTCTCGAACCGCAGAACGTCTCCGCCGCTTCGGAAAACTGGAAGATTCTGGGCGCGGTTTCGGAAATCGGCGGCGAAGAACCGATCGCCAAGACCGTAACGGTCGAATCCCAGACCGGTTGGAGCAAAACCATCGAGGATATGACGGTTTACGTCCTGCCGAAACACGACAACAAGGTTTTGTCGTCGGTCTGCCCGCACGAAGGTTGTCCGATCACGTGGGACGCCGAACGGAAAAATTTTCTCTGCCCGTGTCACGACAGTTTTTTCCAAGATGACGGAAAAAGATTGTCCGGACCGGCTCAAAGCGATCTGACGGCAATGGAAACGAAGGTCGAGAACGGAAAACTGCAAATAAAGGTTTAGAAAAAATGGCGGCTGAATTGCAACCCGGAAAAATCTCTCTGGGAAACTGGATTTCTGAAAACACCGAATTCGAGCGGATCAAACATCGATTGCTCCAGGCTCCGTCGCGCGGAATTTCCGCCTGGATGCGGACGACCGCCGGGGTCGTCGCCTTTTTGTTCTTCCTGCAATTTCTGACCGGCATCCTGCTGGCCTTTCAATATGTTCCGACGGTCGAAAACGCTTATACGACGGTTGCTTACATCGAACAGGCGATCAAATCCGGCTCGTTCGTCCGATCCCTTCATTATCACTCGTCGATCCTTCTGCCCGTCGCTCTTTTGGCTCATCTGGGGCAGATGATCGGTCGCCGGGTTTACGCCCGGGATCTGACGGCCTGGAGTTTTTGCCTGCTTTTTTTGGCGCTTGTCCTGGCGGCCGGGGCGACCGGATACGCACTTCCGTGGGACGCCCGGGCCTTTAACGGGGTCAACATCGCAGTCGCTCTGGCGGGGAACGTCCCTTTTATCGGAACTTTTCTGAAAAGCTGGTTGCAGAACGGAACGGACATCTCGACGCTGACCCTGTCGCGCTTTTACGGACTTCACGTTTTTATCGTTCCGTTTTTGATTTTGCTTTCGGTCGCCGCACGGGTTTTCTTTTTCGGAAAAAACAAAGCCCCGTTCGACGCTTCGGAATACGGGCGATGGCTGTCCGGTCAGCTTATCCGGAACGCCGTCGTGATCGGTCTTTTGTTTTTCGGTCTGGCATTGTTCTCCGCCCGGTTTTCCGCCCCGTTCGGCCCTCCGGCGGCCGACTCGGCCAACTATCTGCCGCGCCCCGGACCGCAGTTTTTGTGGCTTTTCGAAATGCAGAAATACACCGACGGCCCGGTCGCCGCCTGTCTGGCGTTCGGTCTTCCGGCGCTCGTCATCGGGGGTCTGTTCGCAATTCCCCTGATCCTGAAAACCGGCAAGTTCAAAATCGGCAGGCTCGGGACGGCGACGATGACGGCGATCTTCCTGGCGGGGATCGGTCTGATCGGCGGTTTGACCGCTCTGGCCGTTTATCAGGATTTGCGCGATCCGCGCATCAAGCGCCAACTGGCCGAACAGGAAAAAACCGAGAACGAATTCAGAAACGAGACCTTTAAGCCCCGAATCGTCCGGCTGGGGCTGATACCGGAGAAGCTCCCTGAAAGCCGAACGGGGGAGGGCGGCGGGGACGGTTCCTCCGATCCGACTGAAACCGCCTCCGCCGTCCCGAACGCCTATCGCGTCAACTGCGCCAAATGTCATGGGGCGAACGGCGAGGGAACGACGAAATTCCCCCCGTTGACCGGAACGACGACCCGCGATGAGGACAGACTTTCCGACGAGGCGCTGATTGAGATCATCAACGATCCGAAGGCCTACGGCTTGAGCGCCGAGATGCCCTCTTTTAAGGACAAGATGACCGAAGAGGAAAAACGCGAGATCGTCGATTACATCAAATCGCTCAAATAATTTACGGGCGAGATCAATCAATTCAAAGATTTTCTGAACAAAAGGAGAGACGTTAAATGAAATACAAATTATCAGCTCAAACCCGATTGGCGATCGCTTTGATCCCACTGACTTTCGCCCTGCTGGTGGTTCTGGCAACCGACGCCGGCCGAAGAAGTCTGGCCGATTCGAAGAAACTGACCGAACCCGTTTCCAAAACCGACGCGGCGGCGAACTACTCCAAATACTGCGCCCGGTGTCACGGGTCGGACGGACAGGCCAAAACCGCCAAGGGCAAACAGACGCACGCCACCGATCTGACCAAAAGCCGGATCGGGAACGCCGCCGGGATAAAGGTCATCGCCAAAGGAAAAGAACTGATGCCGGGATTCAATGACAATCTTTCGGGCGAAGAAATTCAGAGCCTGATGAATTACATCCGCGGTTTCCGCAAGTAAAGTCCGGCGCAAAAGAAGACAAAGTATTTGGAATGCTCAAGCATTTGATTCATAGCTAAGGAGGACAAGGTCATGAAATTGACAGCCAAAAAATTAAAAGTTTTGTTTTTACTGATCTTTGCGGGGTTAGCCATTTTGACCATTACATCGAACCGGCATTTTGCCAATCGGACAGCGGCTTCAATTTCAGGACCTCCCGCCTCCAGAACCGGCGCGCCGGGAGAACAGAACTGCACCGACTGTCATTCGCAAAATGCGGGCAGCGGACAATTTTCCATCATCGCACCCGCCGCCTACACGCCGGGACAGACCTATCAGATCCAGGTCAAGCACGTAACCGGCGACACGACCCGCAAACGCTGGGGATTTGAAATGACTTCGCTGGCCGGAAATCAGATGGCCGGAAGTTTCGGCAACCTCGGCGGAACGACCAGAATCCGTTCGGGTTCGGTCGGAGGCAACAACCGCGATTACATCGAACAAACGACGGCCGGAACCTTTGCCAATCAGACGGGGGGAGCGACCTGGACGTTTGACTGGACGGCTCCGGCGAGCGATGTCGGGCCGGTCACCTTGTACGCCGCCGGAATCCAGGCCAACAACAACGGGAATGAGGACGGAGACCAGATGTATCTGGCCAATGTCGCCGTCCAGCCGATGCAGACGGTCGTCGTCCATCACGTCTTTTCTGATTTCGACGGCGACGGGCGGGCCGATCCCAGCGTTTTCCGCCCGGTCAGCGGAATCTGGTATTTGAACCGCAGTTCCGGCGGATTTTCCGCCGCCCAGTTGGGCATCTCGACCGACCATCTGGTTCCGGCCGATTACGACGGAGACGACAAAGCCGACATCGCCGTCTGGCGCGAGGATGCACCGATGCTGGCCGCTTTCTACATCCTGCAAAGTTCCGACAACACTTTGCGGATCGAACCGTTCGGGCAGACCGGCGACAATCCGTCGGTGGTCTGCGACTGGGACGGCGACGGACGGGCCGATCCGGCCGTTTACCGCGATGCGGCCGTCGGTTCGCAAAGCTACTTCTACTACATCGGTTCCAGCAACAATCCCGGCGGAAACATCACTTATCTGCCCTGGGGAACGACCGGCGACCGGCCGATGCGGGGTGATTTCGACGGCGATTCCAAAGCCGATCTGGCCGTTTTCAGGCCGTCAAATGCGACATGGTACATCCGGAACAGTTCCAACAATCAACTGCGGACGGAGTTTTGGGGACTGGGGAGCGACAAATTTGTTTCAGCCGACTATGACGGTGACGGCAAAACCGACCCGGCCGTTTTCCGGAACGGGGTTTGGTACGTCAAACAAAGTTCCAACGGTCAGGCGGCTTTTTACAACTGGGGCCTCAACACGGACATTCTCGTTCCGGCCGATTACGACGGGGACGGGAAGGCCGATCCGGCCGTTTACCGCGGCGGTATCTGGTACATCCGGATGAGCGGCAGCGGCAGTTTGAGCGCGCAGAGTTTCGGTTCAGCTTCGGACATGGCCGTGCCGAATTCATACGTCCAGTAAATATCGGCAACGGCCCGCGCCGATACGGCAAAGCCTGTTGTTTCCGTGGTATCAGCGCAAATTTTTCATTAAAAAGCGGAGGCGCAAATCTATGTTCGAAAAATTTCTGAACCGAAATTCATTTCAAAGAAACTTTCTCCTTCTCTTTTCGGTCGCTCTGATCGTGGGCGGTTGGACGAGCCCCGGCCTGGGTCAGACGGCGACCGCCTCGGCGGCGAAACCGGAAGCGGCGAAAACCGAACCGTCTGCCCCGTCCGCCGGAAAAAGCGATATCAAAGTTATCTTTGATGAGGCTCAGCCGGGCGTTTTGTTCGTCGAATCGAACGGCGAAAAAATCAGGATCGACGCCAACGGGAAAACGGTCGAAAAGCTGGCGGCCGCGACGGACGAGCCGGTCGAAGAAGCCGTCCCAAACTCCGCCGAAACCGCCGATCCGGGCGAGGCTCCGCCGGAGGAACAGGAGGAGGAAAGCGCCTATGATTTCGATCCGGGCTTCGAGCCTTTCGATTATCGTTTGATCAATGTCCCGACGCCACGGAAAGTTCCCAAGGGAACGTGGAATATGTCTTTTACGCATCGCTTTTCGCAGCCCTTGCATCCCTTCGGCGAAAGCGGCAAAGCCCTGCTCGGGTTCGACAGTTTTTCCGCCTCCGGCTTCGGCATCAGCTACGGGATCACCGACAAATTATACGTCAACGTCTATCGTTCTCCGCTTTGCCAAAAAGGTTTGTGCCGGACGGTCGAGGTCGGTTTCGGTTATCACTGGACGGATCAGAACAAGAAATCGCCGATCGCCCTGACGACCTATGCGAGCGTCGAAGGCAACGACAATTTCACCGAGGAATACACCTACAATTTTCAGGCGATGCTCTCGCACCGGATCGGTAAAAGGGTTTATCTGTTCTTTTCGCCGGCGGTTCATCTGAACGCCAACGGCCAGCATCGTTTCAACCCGCGGCCGGAAGATTATTTCCCGCCGGCCGAGGTCGCCAACACCTTCAAACTGCCGACCCACGGCGCTTCTTTCGGAATGGGAACGGCCGTTATGATCACGCCGACACTGCTCGGTCTTTTCGAATTCACGCCGCGCACCGGCTTCAAACTGGGCCGGGTCGATCCGGTCTTCGACCAGAATTTCAACGTCGTCGATTTCAACACCGTATCTTATCCCGAGATCGGTTTCGGAATTCAGAAAAACATCGGCAAACATTCGTTCACGCTGACCTTTTCCAACACCCAGACGACGACCACCAGCCGCTACAATTCGAGCAACATTCTGCTCAAACCGAGAAATTTCGTCATCGGTTTCAATCTGTTCCGAAGATGGTAAAAAAAAGAGCGGAGGAAAATTTCCTCCGCTCTTTTTCGATCCGTTTTATATTTACTTTAAGGAGTCTTTCTGATCGCATCGCCGACGCGGATCGCGCCGGGTTCGATCACTTTGGCGTTGATCCCGCGCAGGTGAAGCTCTTTTCCGACCTCGGAATTGACGAACTTCATCGCTTCCAGCCCGAACCGTTCGACGAATTTTTTACAACCGTTGTGGGGAATGGCCGTGACTTCAATGACCGCCGAACCGACCGCCAGCCGCGTTCCCGGCGGGAGATTTTCGCCGCTCAGATCCAGATCGACGTACAGCTGGTCGCCGGCCAAAGCCCAGCGTTCCGGATTTTGCGCCACCAGAGCGGCGGCCCGCGCGTTCATGATGTTGAGCTGCATTTCGGGATGGCCGAAACCGTCGGTGGTGCGCGAACTGCCGCGCGTTTTCCAGTTGTCCCCGATGAGTCCCGATTCGAGATCAAGACGGCCTTCTTCGAGGACTTCTCTCTCGTTTTCCCCCGGACGACAAACGATCAACTTCAACACTCCCTCGTCTTTCGGCGATTGCCGGATCTCATCCAGACCGGCTTCGAGTTCGACCCTTGTCAAATGCTTTATTTCGGTCATAAAATCCTCACTCGATTTTTTTTACAAAGATTCCCTTTAGCAAATCAGATCTCGTGCCGGTTGGCCAGCGCCTTGTCCATCGTCACCTCATCGACGAATTCCAGATCAGATCCGACCGGCATTCCCATGGCGATCCGCGTCGTCCTCACTCCGAGGGGCTTCAGAAGACGGGCCAGATAATTGGCCGTCGCTTCGCCTTCGGTCGTCGGGTTGGTGGCGATGATGACCTCTTTGACCTCGACGCCCTCGTTGTTGTCGGGCGTCAGGCGCGGAAAGAGATTGGTGATCATCAGTTCGTCGGGACCGATCCCGCGAATCGGCGAAAGACTGCCGTGCAAAATGTGATAAAGACCTTTGTAGGAACGGGTTTTTTCGACGGCGACCAGATTGTAAGGCTCTTCGACGATGCAGATCTGCGACCGGTCGCGCGCGACCGAACTGCAATACATACACGGGTCAACGTCGGTCAGATTGTTGCAGACCGAGCAGAAAACGATCTTTTCCTTGACTTCGCGCAAAGCCTCGATGAAGTTCTCGACCTTCTCTTCGGGAAGACGCAAAATAAAAAAAGCCAGACGCTGGGCGCTTTTATGTCCGATGCCGGGCAGGCGTTTGAATTCATCGATCAGTTTGGCGACGGGTTCGGAATACTCTAGCATTTTGGATTTTAGATTTTGGATTTTGGATTATTGAAAATTTTGGATTGGAGTCTTAGTTGCAAAAACCCAATCCAAAATCGGCAATCTAAAATCCAAAATTACATAAGTCCCGGAGGCAGCATTCCGCCGAGTTGGCCTTTGAGCGATTCTTCGACCTTGCGGCGGGCTTCGTTGAGCGCCGCGACCGACAGATCCTGGATCATTTCGACGTCGCCTTCACGGATCAGATCGGGCGAGATGACAAGTTCCAGAACCTCGAAATCGCCGCGCATCTTGACCGCGACGGCCCCGCCCCCGGCCGATGCGTCAACCACCAGTTCCTTCATCTTCCGGCCCATTTCCTCCTGCATTTTCTGGGCCTGCTGCATCATCGAATTAATGTCAAATCCACCTGGTAATTTCATAATTTTTTATTCTCCATTTTTGCGAACAACTGCATTTTTTCAAGTAAGTCAGTATACCAAACGGCCGGTTAATTGTCTTGTTACACTCGTTTTAAAACCGTCGGATCGGTTGATTGCTCCCGAAAATCCCAAATCCCAAATCCCAGTTCCGAAATCACAACGCTTCACTCAATCGTCTGACGCCCTCCTCGATCTGCCGTTCATCGAAAGCCGTGTAGCCGAGGACAAGTCCGCCGCGCCGCTTTTTTTTGAGCGAATATGACGAAACCGGCGAAACCTTGATTCCCTTTTCGGCGGCTTTGTCCGCCACCCGGCGGTCATCGACGCCCTCCGGAAGCCAGCCGACCAGATGCATCCCGGCGGCCGCTTTTTTAACTTCAAGCCGACCTTTGAGATGTTTTTCGCACGCCGCCACCAGCGCCCGCTGGCGGTGTTCGTATAACAGCCGCATTCGCCGGACGTGACGGGCGAAATGGCCTTCGGCGATGAATTCCGCCAGAACGGCCTGATCGAAAGCGGCCGAATGAACGTCCCCGAGCGCCCGCGCACCGCCGTAAACATCGACCAGTTCCGGCGGAACCACCGCGCATCCGATCCTCAGCCCCGGAAAAATGGTTTTGCTGAACGTGCCGACGTAGATGACGCGCCCCGCTTTATCCAGCCCCTGCAAAGAGGCCAGCGGGCGACCGGCGTAACGGTACTCGCTGTTGTAATCGTCCTCGATGATCCAGGCGTTGTTTTGTTCTGCCCAGTCGAGCAGAGCCAGACGGCGCGCCAGATTCATCGTCGCGCCGAGCGGGTATTGATGCGACGGCGTGGCGTAAACGAGTTTGGCCCGCGCGCCCGCACCCGGAATTTTGGCCGGGTTCAGACCTTCTTCATCGACCTCGACCGGAACGATGCGGGCGCCGGTCGCGGCAAATGAACCGCAGGCTTCCCGATAACACGGGTCTTCGACCAGAACCGCATCATTTTCCGTCAGAAAGATCCGCGCCGTCAGATCCAACGCCTGTTGGGCCCCGGAAGTGATGACCACCTGTTCGGCGGAACAATTGACTCCGCGGGCCGATCCGAGATGGGCTGCGACCGCCTGACGAAGCGGATAAAACCCGCGCGGATCGCCGTAGCCGAGGATCGAACGGGGCGGATTTTTGTGATATTTGGCGGCGATCCGCCACCAGATCTCAAAAGGAAACAGGTCGATCGCCGTCAGGCCGTTTTGAAAAGGTCTGAACTGCGTCCCCGCGTGAACGCGGGCGCTTTGAACATCGCCGGAAAGCAATTTCCGGCCGAACGGCGAAAGCGGAGCCGGGGGGTTTGTTCCGGCCGCCGACCTCTCCCCTTTCTCCGCGCCGGTTTGCAAAAGATCGTCGGGCAAAGCGGGAGCGACGAAGGTTCCCGCTCCGATCTTGCCGATGAGATACCCTTCGGCCAGCAGTTGTTCGTAGGCGTTGACCACCGTGATGCGCGAGACGCCCAGATTCCGGGCCAGTTCGCGCGTCGAGGGAAGGCGCGTTTTGGAAGCGAATTCGCCCCGCAGGATCGCCAGGCGAACGGCCTCGTAGATCTGCCGGTAAAGAGGCGCGCGGCTTTCGCTTTGGCGCAGGTCGATAAACGGAATCTGTTCTTTCACAATCTAAGTACAGGACAAAAGAACCGTAAGCTGTTGAAAGCGTTGCTTTTGTCTTAAATTTGTGGTCAATTGGCAAAAGCAGTTCCGTAAAGTCTCAAAGCCCAGACGAAAAAGGCTCTTTTCCAAGCGACCGTGTTTCTTTGTTTTCAAGGGCGTTGTCTGAACTTCAAGTTCTCCGGCGAGCATCGCCCAACTGACCGCCATCGTTAATAACGATAACAATTTCGCGATCCTTTCAACTTCCGTCAGATGCGTGTCCTCAAGCCGAAAGCCCCGTGTTTTCAAGATTCCGAACAAGGTCTCGATTTTCCACCTTTCGCCATATTCGAGCAAGATCCGTCCGCTTTGCTCCGAAGAGATGACCAACACCTGATCGCCGTCCGCTTTTCGACAGACCGCCACAAACACCGCCTCAGTCCATAACCGACGCTTTCCCCGCAACTCGATTCGTTCATTAATCTTTAAGGTTCGACACAAATGCGAAGCTCTCACCTGTGTGCCTCGGGCATTCGTGATCCGATAACTCGCCTTGATCCTGAGCCGATACGAAATCTCGTTTTCAATCAAATATTTGAGCCATGCTTTTGAACAAAATTCACGATCAGCCGTCACGAATCTGATACTTTCCGCTCCAAATTCGTCGATGAATTTCTGCAAGATCTCTTTTCGTTCTGCATCGTCCGAACAGCCTTTTTCATCTAAAACCGTCCACAACAACGGAATCGAAATATTCCGGTAAGCGATCGACAGCATCAACACATTGACCCATTGCTTTCCCAATTGCCACTCGGTACGGTCAATCGCAATCGTGTAGAATGACTCGATTTTCAACAATCTGAGCGTTAAGCGCGCGATTTCAACCTGCGAGACGGAAAAAAACGCAGAAACCGCTGCAAGCGCTTGTAATTGGAAGCGACCTTCGCGTGACCTGAAAAAACACAGGCGATTTTCGCTAAGTTAACCGTCTGCACCTGAAACAAGGCGACCAGAAAACGCGCCAGAAACTTGATTCGCGCTCGATTCCACGATAAATTTTGAGCAAGTATTTGCTCTAACGAGTAAATATCCATTGAGTTGAAATTCTCCTTTTTCTAAATTCGCTAAAATTTCTAAAAGTAGATTTCAACTCAATGCTCAAACTTTTTCAAATATCATTTCTTTTTTGTCCTGTACTTAGTTTCACAATATAAAAAACTTAACATAAATTGGACTTATCAAAAACCGGGAAAATGGATATTTTCTTAATTCCAATTTTGGCTAAAATGTAAGGCGTGAGGAAGATCAAAATCGCCGAAAGCGACCAACAGATCATCAAATGTCATCCGGTTATGGCGCAGTTGCGACCCCGGTTTCGCCGACCCGGAGATTTTCTTCGTCAGGTCACACGGCAGATGGCCGCCTCGGATTTCCGGCTGGTTTATCTGGAGGAAAAAGAGGTTTTGGCCGTCGGTTCCATCCGTAGCGGCGAATGGCTGGCCGGCGGAAAATATCTGGAGATCGAAGACCTGGTGACAAAGGATGAAGAACGTTCAAAGGGCTTGGGCGGCGCGCTTTTCGATTGGATCGTCGCTTACGCTGAAAAGGAAAATTGCCGTCAGATCAAACTGGTTTCGCACGTCAAAAGATACGGCGCTCATAAATTTTATCTGCAAAAAGGAATGATCATCGAGGCCCATTATTTTTCGATCGCGCTTTGAGGAATAGATATGAATCAAAAAAATCAACTTGTCAGAAGCAATCAAAAGAAATGGAAATCTCTGACCGGGATTGACGAGGGAGACGTTACGGGCGTTTACGTCAAGCCCTTATTGTACGACGAGGAGACCCGGCGATCGCCGACCATCCTTTTGAAATTCGACCCCGGAGCCAGCTATCCCCTGCACACGCATCCCGGCGGCGAAGAGGTTTTCGTCCTCGAAGGCGACATCCGTCTCGGCAAAGATCATTTATTCGCCGGAGATTACCTGTTCACGGCGCCCGACAATCTTCACGCCGCCCGGACCGAAGGCGGATGCGTGGTGCTTTTGAAAGCGCCTTTGCCGACCGAGTTTCGCTAAAGTTGATTATGGTTAATCATTGCAGTAACAATTGCCTTCACTTTCAGGTACCTGAAGGCGGAGGCAGTTGATGAAATTTTTGAATGAATCTTTTTAACAGCATTTGACGGTTAATTGCAATAAATCCCGTAACCAAAGAAATTAACCGTCAAATGCTGGGACAAACATCGACCAAACAGAAAAAAATGACCGAACAAATTGCTCCGACCGAAAGGACAAAACTGAAACGAATTCCCAAACGCGGCGCGTTCGACCGCCGGACAATCTACCGCATTCTGGATGAGGGGCTGGTCTGCCACGTCGGTTTCGTTTTCGATGGCCGCCCGTTTGTCATCCCGACCGGATACGCGCGGATCGGCGACGATCTGGTGATTCACGGTTCGAGCGCCAGCCGGATGCTGCGCGCATTGTCCGGCGAGATCGAAATCTGTCTGACCGTAACTTTGCTTGACGGTCTGGTTCTGGCCCGCTCGGCCTTTCATCATTCGATGAACTACCGCTCGGTCGTCATCTTTGGCCGGGCCGGAATCATTGATGACCCGGAAGAAAAACTCGCCGCCCTGCGCGCCTTTACCGAACATATCGTGCCGGGACGCTGGCCCGAGATCCGCGGGCCGAACCCGCTGGAAATGAAGGCGACCACCGTTTTGCGCCTGCCGATCGAGGAAGCCTCCGCCAAGATCCGCACCGGCGACCCGGTCGATGACGAAGAGGATTACGATATGGACGTCTGGGCGGGCGTCATTCCGCTGAATCTGGCGGCCGGGAAACCGGTCGATGACGAAAGGGCAAAGCCCGGCATCGAACCGCCGGATCACGTTTTGAATTACCGCAGATAAACGAAAATCCCCGCTTCGCCTTTTCCTCAAGGCGAAGCGCTTCAACGCTTGCTCGGCAAAAATCCCGAAAAAAAATCGACTAATAATCAGTAGATTATTGCGAGGAATTTTGAGATGAATTTGTTGGAGCGGAACCGTTTGACGATCATTTTCGGCGTATTTGCGGGAATCTTTTTTCTGGTTCTCTGGGTCGCCTCCGGCGCGACTCCGGACAAGGCGTTGGGCAATAAAGGCCTGATCATCCTGCTTTCGATCGCAACGGTCACGGCGATCGTGTTGATGATCATTGACTCCATCACATACCGGCGCAAACGAACGCGCGAACTGCAATTGACGGCCCAAAGCCTCGGCTGGAAATACAACCCAAAACCCGATCTGCCTTTTCTCGCCGCATTGGCCGACTGGTTGGAGTTAAACCGGGATCACGCGCTCCGGTCGAATTTTACCGAAGGGCTGACGGGCCGGTTAAACGGCCGGGATTTCGTCATTTTTGACGGGCGGTGCCGCCAGGGGCCGGACTCTGATTTTTCTTATTACCAGACCATTTTCGCCATCCGGATAAAGGGCGCCGATCTGCCTCTGTTCGGCCTCGAACCGGAAACCCTCGGCAGCAAGATATCTGACGCCCTCCGCCCCTTTGACATCGATTTTCACAGCCATCCGATATTCTCCAAAAAACACGCTCTTTACGGAAGCGACGAAGAACGGATCAGGCGTTTATTCTCGGACGAGGTTCTCAATCATTTCCAGAGTCAGAAACCGCTTTCGGTCTTCGCCTATCAGGATCATCTGGTCATCTACCGCCACAGTGAAATATGCCGGGCGGATACGCTCGAATTCGAACTGAGGGCCGTTCTCGAGACGGCCGAGATCCTGGTCAAAACCAACCGCCCATCGACAATCAAACCGCCGGTCTTTGTTTCCGGACGTGTCAAATACCGGTGATCTCGGCAAAAATGCCGAAAAAACTGCGTCTGTTCAGTCAGGAAAATTAAATATTTTTTACGTTTGGAGGAATAAAAAACAGGAGTTTTATGGAAATCAATTCTTTGGCGGCCGGCGTCGGTATAATTAGGGAAATCCCGATCTTTTTGGCGCATCTTAGTTCTCCTGAAACAACCGGCGGAGTTTCGGGGGTATCCGACATTCTGGTTCTGTTTATTTTGCTCGGACTCTTCCTGATCGGTGGAGGGGTTTATCTCTTGATCCGATTCCAAATAAAAAAAAAACAAACCCGTGAATTGAAATTGCTGGCCGATGAACTCGGTTGGAAATACATTAAAGATCTCAATCTGCCATATCTTAGAACCATGGCCGATCATCTGCAGATAACAGAGGGGCATCCGTTCAGATCAAGCTATAGCGAGGCCTTGACGGGCAGGATAAACGGTTGGAATTTCGCAATTTTTGACGGCCTCTCCGAATCAGGGCTTTCGGGAACCGATAGTCCTGTTTACCGGACGACGTTTTTGGTTCTGTGTCTAAAAGATGCATCCTTTCCCGCGTTCCGCCTTGAGCCGAAAACCTTAATCAACCGGTTCTTCAACGGTCGGCCCGCCGCCAGAGTTGACTTTCCAACGCATCCGGATTTTGCTAAAAACTATCTGCTTCACGGAACAGACAAAGAACGTATCCGCGCTCTGTTTACCGAGGAGGTGCTGAATTTTTTCGAGTATCAAGATCCGCTCTCGGTCTTTGCCTGTCAGAGTTATCTGATCATTTACCGCAAAAAAAAGAGATACCCGCTGACGGCCTTTGAGACCCAACTGAATGCCGCCGTGGAAACGGCAAAATTACTGCTGAAAAACAACAAAAGACCGGTAAAGATGCCTTGTTAAAAGGGTTGCTACCGGTGATGGGTGCACAGGGACGAGAGAAAAGGGATTAGAGGAGAGAAAATTCAAAACTCAAAATTAAGAATTAATAACTGACCGGATTGCCGCATCAATGAAACGTCTTTTCAACTCGGAGAAATATCAGCCAAACGCCTCGATATGAAAGAATTGAATATAAAGCCGAAAAGTTATGGCTAAACTCTCTTCCGCCTCTCTCAGAAAAAAAGTCCTCAAAAGAGCAAACGGTTTGTGTGAATATTGCCGTTTACCGCAAAGCTATTCAGCCCCAACGTTCGAACTCGACCATATCCATCCGATCTCAAAAGGCAGCCGGACAATACAAATGATGGTTGGTATCAAGAAAAATTTTAACCACCAAGGTACAAAGGACACAAAGGCTGTTTTGAGCCAGTTTGTGATCGCCAGACTTTCGCCCAAACCTCATTTTTAGAAATAAAAAATCTCTTTGCCCTTTGCGCCCTTTGTGGTTTATTTTCCTCCTCCCGCAAAGTTAATGTTAAGATAAAATTTCGATGAAAAAATACGTCGTCAAACGAGATAAAACTTCTCTGCCCGAAAAATTGACGCGTTACCGGCAGGAACTTAACGAAGAGCAGTTTCGGGCCGTTACGGCAAAGCCGCAGGCCGCTCTGGTCGTCGCCGGGGCCGGAACCGGAAAGACGCGGGTCATCACCTACCGGGTCGCTTACTTGCTCGAACAGGGCGTCGCGCCGAACAAGATATTGCTGGCGACATTTACCAACCGGGCCGCCCGCGAGATGCTCCGGCGGGTCGAAACGCTGACCGGATCGCAAAACATCCACCGCGTCCTCGGCGGGACGTTTCACCGGATCGCCAATCTGATCCTCCGCAAACACGCCGTTTCGATCGGTTTCGATTCGAACTATTCGATCCTCGACGCCGAAGACTCGCGCGATTTTATCAATGTCTGCATCGACGAGGCCGGGATCGACACCAAAGCCAAACGGTTTCCCAAACCCCAGATCATCCAGAACATCATCTCTTACGCGACCAACACCGATCAGCCGATCGAAGATGTCATCGTCAGCAAATATCCGCATTTCGAGATGCTCACTTCGCAGATCAAACGGGTCGATTTCATCTATCACGAACGCAAACGCGAGCGGAACGTGATGGATTACGACGATCTCCTTTTGAACTGGAAACGGCTTTTGATCGAAAAACCGGCCATCGCCGATCTTTACGCGACGCAGTTCGAACATATCCTGGTCGATGAATATCAGGACACCAACAAATTGCAGGCCGAGATCATCGACCTGTTGGCCGTCAAACATCGCAACGTGATGGTCGTCGGCGACGACGCCCAGAGCATCTTCGCCTGGCGCGGCGCGGAGTTTCGCAACATCTACGAATTTCCCGAACGCTACCCGGAGGCCGAGGTTTTCAAACTCGAAACCAACTACCGCTCGACGCCCGAGATCCTGGGTCTGGCCAACGTCTCGATCGCCAACAACCGCCGCCAGTTTCCCAAGATGCTGCGGGCCGTCAAACAATCGAGGGATTTCAAACCGGCATTGATCCCCTGCGCCGACGTCGATCAGCAATCGGCCTTTATCGCCTCGCGCATCCTCGAACTGCGCGACGAGGGCGTTTCACTGGAAGACATCGCCGTTCTTTATCGCTCGCATTATCATTCGCTCGAACTGCAACTGGAACTGACGCGCCGCAACATCCCTTACCGGGTTCAATCGGGCGTCCGCTTTTTCGAACAGGCTCACATCAAGGACGTCATCTCTTACTTGAGGATCATCGTCAACCCGCGCGACGAACTGGCCTGGAAACGGATCCTGAAGATGATCCCCGGCGTCGGCAACGTGACGGCCGGCAACATCTACGAGGCCATCGCCTACAAAGACAATCCGTTCGCCATCATCAAAAGAGAGGATTTTCAGTATCAGCCGCGCGGCAAAAAAGGCTGGGCCGCATTTGTCGGACTGCTCGAAAATCTGACCACGGACGAAACCCGCAACCAGCCCGGCAAGCAGATCGAGACGGTTCTGGCGGGCGGTTACGAAAACCTCCTCCACGAGACTTTCGAGAACGCCGACGCCCGGATCGAAGACCTGAGGCAACTGGCCGTTTACGCTTCGCGCTACGATTCGACCGAGGATTTCCTGTCGGAACTGGCCCTGCTTTCGACCGAAAGATTCGGCTCCCCGCAGGCGATGGTCGGCGAAGACGTGGTGATGGGCGGCGAGGATGACGAGCTTTTGACTTTGACCAGCGTTCATCAGGCCAAGGGGCTGGAGTGGAACGCCGTTTTTCTGATCTGGACGGCCGAAGGCAAATTCCCCTCGCCGCGCTCTTTAAAAGAAACCGACAGCGAAGAAGAAGAACGCCGCCTCTGGTACGTCGCTCTGACGCGGGCCAGGGACGAACTCTATCTGACCTATCCGCAACTGATCGTCGATTACTCGCGCCAGACCGTTCTCCAAAAACCGTCGCGTTTCATCATGGAACTCCCGCCCGCCCTCTTTGAAAGATGGAGCCTCGAAGAAGAAACGCCCGATTTTGACGCGCCGCTTGTTTTTGGGGAGGATGTGGACAAGGAGTTTTTGAATTAGAATATTCTTGGATTATTTAGCTTTTACCGCTAAAATCAAATTGTGGATTTTGAATGGGATGATATTAAGAATCAGGAAAATATCCGCAATCACGGTTTAGATTTTGCAGATGTCCGGCAGATTTTTGAAGAGCCGATGCTGACTGAAATTGATGACCGTGAAGATTACAGCGAAGAAAGATTTATTGGTATCGGCTTTTTGAAAAACTTCATCGTAGTGATAGTTTTTACTGAGCCGCAAGATGACTCTATTCGTGTTATTTCATTACGCAAAGCGCTAAAATATGAGCGAGAAAAATTCAGAAAAGCAATCACGGACAGATTGGGAGAAACTGGCGAAAATGACGGATGAGGAAATTGACACCTCCGACATTCCCCCGCTTGAAGACAATTTTTTTTCAAATGCCAAATTACGTATGCCAAAAGATAAAGTCAGTATTTTGGTAAATGTTGACCAGGAAACGCGTGATTGGTATGAATCTCAGGGAGCTCAAGCCAAAAACTTGATGAGCATCGCCCTCCGAATATATGCCGAAGCCCACCGAAAAGAATCGCAACATTAAATATCTTCAAATCTAAACAACCCCTTCGCGTTTCATCATGGAACTCCCGCCCGATTCGAAGTCCACTTCCAACTCTCCGGCATTCTTTTCCTCCACGGTGCAACCAAATTAAAAACTCGGCGCATCTTTTCAGCTAAAGCTTGCAAGTTTTTCAAATTCGAATAGTTCCCTTATCGGAGGGTTTTGGTCAAATCCGAAATCCAAAATCCAAAATCCAAAATGGAAAAGGTTTTATATGAAAAGAAAAGCTTTAGTCGATTCGCTCAAAGTCACCTCGCCCTGCAACGAAAGTTGGGAGCAGATGACCGGAAATGATCGGGTGCGGTTTTGTTCGCACTGCGATCTCAACGTCAACAATCTCTCGGAAATGACGCGCAAAGAGGCCTTCCGGCTGGTCCGGCGATCGGAAGGAAGAATCTGCGTCCGTTATTTTGAAAATCCCAAAACCAAAGCGCCCGTTTTCGCCGACCGGCTCTATCAGATCACCCGCAGTGCCGGGATCACCGCCGGAATTCTCGGCGCATCGCTGGCCACTTCGACATTGGTTTACGCTCAGGGCAATGTGGGAGAGAGAATGCCAAACCAGGTCGTTCGGGTCAGCGCGCCGGATGGAAAAACGGCCGAACCGAAGACCGACGGCGGAACGGCTCAAATATCAGGAACCGTCATCGATCAGCAGGGCGCAGTTATTCCCGGCGCGACCGTAACGCTTTCCGGTAAAGATTTCAAAAAAATCGTTACGACCAACGACAGCGGGGTTTATTTGTTTTCGAATGTTCCGTCCGGAGATTTTTCTCTGACTATAGAATCCAACGGCTTCAAGCCTTACGAAACGGAAGTCACCGCCGCCGAGGGCCGGGAAACCGCCGCCAATGCCACGCTCGAAGTCGGAGAGATTTACGCCGTGGCCGGCGGGATCGGCATGGTAGATTACCAACAGCCTCTTTTGCGGGCCGTGTCGGAAGAAGACTTTGAAGAGGTCAACCGGCTGATCGCAGAGGGCGCGGACGTCAACGCCCGCGACAAAAACTACGACGGGATCACGGCTCTTTTCGTGGCGGTCGAAAGTGGCAACCTCAAGATGGTCGAAACCTTGCTCAATTTCGGGGCCAAGGTCAACGTCAAAAGCGACGATAAACGGACTCCGCTGATGTCTCTGGACGGCGATGCCGCGCCGGAACTGGTCAACCTGCTCCTGCGCTACAACGCCAAAGCCGGTGCGGTCGATAAAGAAGGCAACAACGCCCTTCATTTTGCGGCCGAGAACGACAACGCCGAGATCATCCGGATCCTGATCCGAGAGGGCGCCGACATCAACGCCCAGAACGAAGAGGGCGAAACCCCTTTGATGATCGCCGCCTATTACGAAAACCCGGAAACGGTCAAAGCCCTCCTGAGCGCGGGTGCCAAGGTCAATCTCCGCAACAAGGAAAAGGAGACCGCGCTCGGCATCGCCAAAGGCGAGGAGGCCGAAGAGATTATCAAGATCCTGACCCTGTACGGCGCACAGGAATAACTCTGATTGAAGATCTCAAATTTCAGATTGATCTGATTTTCAAGCGTTAATTCTGAGATTTGAAATTTGAGATCTGAAATCTCAAAACATCAGTAAAAAACAGAGCATTCCGCCCGCCGGATCCCGACGGTCAACGGGGAAACTCTTTTACCGAAGTTGCCTGCGGAACAGCCAGGAACTGATCCCCACCAGCAAAATGCAGAATCCGACCAGAGCCAGAAAATTCGGATAAAGAACCTCAAGTCCGCTTCCCTTTAGAAGAATCCCGCGCGAAATGACGGCGAAATGCCGGACCGGGTTGAGAAGAGTGAAGGGCTGAAGCCACTGCGGCATCGCTTCGACCGGCGTCGTGGCCCCGGAAAGCAGAACCAGCGGCGGATTGACGAAAAAACTCATCAATTGGGCCTGTTGCTGTGAACTGACGAAGGTGGCGATCAATGTTCCGATCCCGATGCCCGACAAAACGCAGAGCGAGCCGGACAGGAAAAACACCGCCAAACTTCCCCTGACCGGGATCCCGAAGACCAGCCGGGCGACTCCGAGGGCCAGACCGATGTCGGCGGTCAGCAAAAAGAAGATCGGAGCGATCTTGGCCGTGATTATCTCGCCCGCCTCGGCCGGGGTCATCAAAAGCTGTTCGACCGTCCCGACCTCTTTTTCCCGAACCATCGAGGCGGCCGCCACGATCGAGCCCTGAAGAACCAGCAACGCCCCGATCAAACCCGTCACGATGAACCAGGAATTTTCCAGACCGGGATTGTAAAGCAGAGCGACCCTCGGCACGACGCCCGCCCGGTTTGAGCCGTTTCTTATCGGAGAACTTTGAATGGAAACCGGATCGTTCCTGTTCGTCGTCTGCGCCGCAGGGACGCCCGGCGGTCTTTCCCGCAAAAGGCGCTGATTGAGGGCGGCGATTATCCGGCCCGCGTATCCGGCGGCGATGGTCGCCGTGTTGGAATCGACCGCGTCGATCAGAAGCTGAACATCGGCGGTTTCTCCCCTGATCCGCTTTTTGGCAAAATCGGACGGGATAATGAGCCCGGCCGTGATCCGTCCGGCGCTCAGATCGACGCTCATCTCGTCGGCGGAAAGATAATATTTGGAGATTTGAAACGAATTGCTTTCGGTCATCGCCGAGATCAGTTCCCGGCTTTCGGCCGAACGGCTTTCATCGACCACGCCGAGCGCCAGTTTGGTGACGGTCGGATTGAGGGCGAAACCGAACAGCACGATGTTGACCGTCGGCGGAATGATCAGCATCACGATCAACCGACGGTTCCGGCTCAATTGCCTCAATTCTTTGGCGAACAGCGCCAGCCAGCGCGCAAAATTCAGCATAATCTTCAGACCTCGATCTGCATCTTTCTCATCCTCAGCCAGGCGACCGCGAAGAAAAACGCGCCGATCGCCGCCAGCGCAAACGGCGCGAACCAGACTCCCGACCAACTTCCGCCGCGAACCAGCGCGTCGCGGACGACCTCGATGTAATACCGCGCCGGGATCACGTTGGAGATCCAGCGGATCGCCGACGGAATGTTGGAGATCGGAAAGATCGCCCCCGAAAGCAGGTAAGAGAGCAGAAATCCGACGATCTGCACGGCCTGAATGGCGGCCGCCTGATTGGGGATCGCCGCGCCGACCATCGTCCCGAAACAAACGTTGGTAAAAAGATAAAGCAAGGTGCAGATCAGAAACGGGGTCGGGTCCCCCCGAAGGCGCAGACCGAACAGAAAAAACACCAGCAAAAGACACAAAAACCATTCGGTCAGAGCGATCAGGAAATAAGCCAGAATTTTTCCCAGAAGATATTCGCGGGCCGTTATGCTCGACACGTAAACCTGGAGGATCGTCTTTTGTTCGCCTTCGCGCGACATCGCCAGAGCGGCCAGAAGCGGCGGGAACAGGGCCAGACCGACCGCCAGCATACTGGGCGCGATGTATTTGCTCGACTCGCGCCCCGGATTGAACCACAACCGGACCTCGGGTTTGATCGGAACCCTGACCGGTGATCCCGGAGACGACAAACCGCCGGAGAAAGCCTGCGTAACCGCCACCGCACTGCCGCGCATGACGTTGGCCGTGTTGGCATCGCTGGCGTCGATCAGAATCTGCACCTCGGCATTCGAACCGCGCTCCAGGTCGCGCCCGAAATGCTCGGGAATGACGATCGCCGCCCGGGCCCGGTTTTCCATCAAGGCCGTTTCGGGTTGTTCGCTGACCGGGAGTTCGACGATCCGAAAGGTCAGCGACGAGCGATAGGCATCGACGTAGCGGCGCGAAGCCGGAGTGTTGTCGAGATCCTGAACGACGATCGGCAGATCGGTCACCGAGAGCGAGATCGCCGTTCCCATCAGAGCCAGCAAAGCCAGAGGCAGCAACAGGGCCAGAACGAGCGTCAGACGGTCGCGCAAAACCTGTGTGATCTCCTTTCGGGCCTGGGCAATGATCCGTTTCATCATAACTAAAGACCTTTTTTCAGTCGTTCTTCCCGCGCTGTTTTTCGACCACCGCGATAAACACGTCTTCGAGCGAAAGCCGCTCTTCGTAGGCGTCAAAGACAGTGATGCCATTTTGGGTCAGCCTTTTTTTCAGATCGGCGATGCCGGTTTCCGCCGGCTCCTCGGTTACGACGTGCAGACGGTCGCCGAAGAGCGAGACGCGCCACGAGTCCATCTCTTTTTTCAACAAATTCGAAGCCGCCTGCGGCCGGTCGGTGATCAATTCGATCAGATGTCCGCTCTGTTCGGCCTTGACGCTGGTCGGCGTCCCTTCGGCGACGACCTCTCCCGCCACCATAAAACCGAGGCGGTTGCATTGTTCGGCCTCTTCCAGATAATGCGTCGTCACCAGAATCGCCACGCCCCGGTCGGCCAGTTGGTTGATCATCTTCCAGAAGGCCCGGCGGGCCAATGGGTCAACCCCCGAAGTCGGTTCGTCCAGAAACAAAACGGAAGGCTCGTGCAAGATCGCCGAACCGAAAGCGACCCGCTGTTTCCAGCCGCCCGGCAGTTCGCCGGTCAGCATCCTGCCCTGTCCTTTGAGACCGGAAAACTCCAGCACCCAGCGTTTTTTTTCTTCCCGCTCGCCGCGCGGAACGCCGTAAACGCCGGCGAAAAAATCCAGATTCTCATCGATCGTCAGATCATCGTAGAGGGAGAATTTTTGCGACATATACCCGACCCGCCGGCGGACCTCGCTCGACCTTGTCCGGCCGCGTTCTCCGGCCAGTTCGATGACGCCGCCCGAGGGTTCGAGCAATCCGCAGAGCATCTTGATGGTCGTCGTTTTGCCCGCCCCGTTGGCCCCCAAAAGCCCGTAGGTCTCGCCGTATTTAATGCTCAGATCGATATTTCTGACGGCCGCGAAATCGCCGAAAACCTTGCTCACATTCTCCGCCCCGATGGCCACCGTTTCCGGCAAACGCTCCTGAAATTCCCGGCGTCGGGGAAACGGCGCCGAGGTCAACTCGCCCTCCAGATCCCTGAGAACGGCCACGAAAGTGTTTTCCAGCGTCGGCTGACCGGCCCGCACTTCCCTGACATCCATCCCCTCTTGTTCCAGAATCCGCCTCGTTCGCCTCTCCCCTTCGACGGCGTCGCTGACCATCAGATCGAGCCGGTCTCCGAAACGCTGAACGTCCCCGACGGCCTCGCTTTGGCTGAGAATCTCTTCGGCCCTTCCGAGATCCGAAGCCCTCAGTTCCAGCCTCTTCATTCCCAGACCATCGCGCAGTTGCTTGGGCGTTCCGGTCTCGACGATCCGTCCGTCGAACATCAGCGAAACGCGCGAACAGCGTTCGGCCTCGTCGAGGTATGGCGTGGCGACGACCATCGTCATTCCCCGGCTGGAAAGCTCCGCCAGAGTGTCCCAAAACTCCCGCCTCGACACCGGATCGACGCCCGTCGTCGGCTCATCCAGAAGAAGGATCTTCGGCTCGGCGATAAGAGCGCAGGCGAGCGCCAGTTTCTGCTTCATCCCCCCGCTCAAACGACCGGCCAGACGCCCGGTAAACCGCTCCATATCAAAGAGCCGCAGGTAATACATTCCGCGCTCTTCGATCTCTTTGGCCGAGAGGAGACGGAGTTCGCCGATGTAGCGCAAATTCTCGGCGACGGTCAGATCCTGATAAAGGCTGAAGGCCTGCGTCAGATACCCGACCAGCGACCGGGCCTCGCGCGCTGGTTTTCCGTAGATGGAGATTTCGCCCGAAGTTTCCGGCATCACGCCGCCCAGAATCTGAAAGGTCGAGGTCTTCCCCGCGCCGTCCGGGCCGATCAGACCAAATATCTCGCCCCGACCGACCCGGAGGTCGATCCCCCGGACGGCCTTCAGATCGCGGTAATTTTTTCGCAGATCGCGCACCCGAATGACGGCCGAAGCGTCCCGTTGCTCTTGCGTGGCGGTGTTCATTCTGATCTTTTATGTTCCTTTTCGGGCGGACAGCCGCTCTCTGTTTACCTCGCTCGAACCCGCCCGCTGCCCGTCCATTGGCCGGAAACCAGGATCTCCCCGTCGGCCGGCATTCCCGGTTTGGCCAACCCTCTGGGATCTTTGATCGACAATTTGACGCCGACGACCTGTTTGACGCGTTCATCGCGGAAATAAGTGTTCTCCGGGGTGAACGCCGATTCCGGATCGATCCGCGTAACCTCCGCTTCAAACGGCTGATCGGGACTGGAATCGAGATAAACCCGGGCCGGTTGTCCGATGCGAACCCGCCCGATGTCGCCCTCCGGCACGAAGGCGCGAAGATAGATCAGGTTCGGGTTGAAAAGAGTAACGATCGCCGCACCGGCCGCCACCACCTCTCCCGGTTCCGCCGTCCGGGTGGCGACTATTCCGTCAAAAGGCGCGACGACCTTCAGATCGTCGCGGCCGGCCTGAACCTCTTCGAGCCGCGCTCGCGCCCTTTCGGATTCGGCCCGGGCCGAATCGATGTCGCTTTCGGCCTGGGCGATCTGTTTTTTGATGGCCGATGTTTCCAGCGAACGGATCGTCGGATTGGCCAGACTGGAACGGGCGGCGGTCAAAGCCCCGCGGGCGACGGCCACCTGTTTTTGCTGGGCCTGAACTATCCGGGCCTGCGATTCGGCGTTGGTTTGCGCCTGTTTGGCCTGTCTTTCCGAAACATCGCCGGTCTTAAAAAGACGCATGAATTTTTCTTCGTCGTAGCGGGCCTGTTTCAGATTCGCCTCGGCCTGCGCGAGTTGGGCTTCGGCTTGGGCCACCTGAGCCTCGGCCTGATTGACGCGGCCGCGGGCGTCGAGTCTGGATTGTTCGACCGTGACCTGTGAGCGATCGAGTTGTTCCTGCAAAACCTCTATCTGCTGGCGCGCCCGGGTGATCAGCGTTTCGGTCTGTTTCACCTCCGCCCGCGCCTGATCTTCGCGGGCTTTGAGCTGTTCGTCGTCCAGAACGGCGATGATCTGCCCGGCCGTCACCGAATCGCCCTCGCGAACGGTGATCTCGCGGATCTTGCCGCCCGTTTTGGCCGCAACGGCCGAGTCGTCGGTCTCGACCCGACCGCTGACCTCGATCTGATTGGCCGGGAGTTGGGGCGACCTCAGCAAAAAATACCAGACGGCAAGTCCGCCGATCGCCAGGATCAAAAAAACCGGGACCATAAAACGCCACGGGCGACCGCGGCCAAGCTCCGTTTTTTCGGCCTTGACGGTCACATCCTCCATTTTTTCGGGTTCTTCTTTTTTTGCCTCTTCACTCATAAGACTTCCTCAAAAAACGGTTTGACAACTATTGTTTGAGCATTCCGCTTAAAATGAGATCCATCTGGGTTTCAAACAGAGATTCGACCGACATTTTGCGCGGGACATAGGGCTCGAACGAATGTTTCCAGAGCATTGCCAGGAGGGCCGGAGCGATCACGCAGTAAACGGCGAATTCGACCTTGATCGGACGGAATTCCCCGTTCTTGATCCCGCGCCGCAAAATGCCCTCGATGATCCCGAACCCCCGGGTGATGACCTCTTTGTGATAAAACCGGACGAGTTCGGGGAAGTTGCCCGATTCCGAAATGATCAGCTTGGGGATCGCGCTGACGTTCGAGGTGGCGAAAATTTTCGCGAAAAACCGGAAGAGACGCCTTAAGGATTCGGCCGCCGTGTCGCGGTCGTTGGCCAGCAGTTTTTCCGCCTGAGCCAGATTGCCGATGATCTCTTCGCGAATGACGCTTTTGAGGATCTCTTCCTTGCCGGAAAAATAGAGGTACAAGGTTCCCTTGGACACTCCGGCCCGCCCGGCGATCTGGTCGAGCCGGGTCCCGGCGTATCCGAATTCGACGAAGCAATCGAGTGCCGCCTCCAGTATCTCGCCCGGCCGCGCGTCTTTTCGCCGCCGCCAGCGGGTTTGCTCCGAAGGATCGCCCTTGATATTTTCTTTCGAATTCCCCATTTTCCCGTTTCGTCCCCCGCCTCCGTTCGGGCATTTGTCTCATTTTTTAATAACTGACCAGATAGTAAGTTATTTTTTTCGAACAATCAAACGGCGGGAAAGCAGAGTGAAAAAGTTTAAATGTCGGAAACGTGAAAAAGCGGCTCCTTGAAAAACGTCGTTTCCGGTTGGTGCGAAAATGTTTTTGGCGGGATTTGGAGGCTCCATCCCTATTCTTCAATTTCCCCGAGGATCAGATCGGCCGCCATTTTGCCCGAGAGGAGAACCAGAGGCATGCCGCCTCCGGGATGGGTCGTGCCGCCGACGAAATAAAGGCCGGCGATGTCTCTGGCCCGGTTCGGCACCCGCATAAAGGCCGAGAGGATCCCGTTCGATGAAACGCCGTAGATCGAACCCCGGTTGGCCCTGTATTTTTTTTCGAAATCCTCGGGCGTGATGATCTGCTCGAAACGGATCGAGTTTTCCAGATCTTCCAAACCGAACGGTTCCAGTTTTTCGACGATCAGATCCCGGTAAGATGAAGCCTCTTTTTCCCAATCCGTTTTCGGCCCGGTGTAAGGGGCGTTAACCAGAATGAACAGGTTCTCCGCGCCCGCCGGAGCCTGCGATTCGTCGGTTCGCGAAGAGGCGCAAACGTAAACGGTCGGATCGGAGGCGGGACGCCGGGCCTCAAAGATCGCATCGAATTCGGCCCGGTAATCTTCGGAAAAAAAGATATTGTGATGCGCCAGCTGCGGAAATTTTTTGTTTGTTCCGAGCAAGATGACAAAACCGCTGCACGACGGTTCGATCTTTTCCAGTTTTTCGTCGGTGTAGATCCTTCGATCGCGTTTATCGATCAAACGGCGGTAAGTGTCGATCGCGTCGGCGTTCGAGATGACGAAATCTCCCTCCAGCGCCCGGCCGTCCTCAAACCGGACGCCCCGCGCCCGACCGCCTTCGATCAGGATCTCTTTGACCTCGGAATCAAAACGAAATTCAACGCCCAGATCGGTCGCCAGTTTTTCCAGAGCCGAAGGGATCCGGTAGATCCCGCCGCGGACATAATAGGCGCCGAGACCGAATTCGACGTGCGGAATGAGGGCGAAAACGGCCGGGGTTCGGTAAGGGGAAGAACCGTTATAGGTGGCGAAGCGATTGAAAAGCTGGCGCAGTTTTTCGGAGCGGAAATATTTTCGGTTGTGTTTGTCCAGAGTTTTCCAGCCGGAGATGCGAAGCAGGTCGGGCAGGTTTCCCGGCGTCAGAAGTCGCGGCAACCGGTTGAGGCTTTTGGAGAGAAAAGTCCTCTCGGCGATCTCGTATTTAACCCGGGAATCGGCGAGATATTTCCTGAAACCCTCAACGTCGGCGGGTTCGATCTTCTCGATTTCCCTCTCGGTTTTCTTGAGATCCGAAGATGCATCGAATCCGACGCCGTCAGGCCAGAAGTAGCGGCAGATCGGATCGAGTCTTTCAAGCGCGAGATAATCCTCCGTGCGCCGCCCGCAGAATTCGAAAAGTTCGTCGAAAACGCTGGGCATCGTCAAAAGGGACGCGCCGGTGTCGAACCTGAAACCGTCCGCCTCGATCAAGCTGACCTTGCCGCCCGAACGCTCGTTCTTTTCCAAAACCGTCACGGCCAGTCCAGCCTTGGCCAAACGGCAGGCGGCGGCCAGTCCGCCGAGTCCCGCTCCGATGATGATTGCTTTTTCCACCTGATCAATCAGAACCGCGAGCGGCAATGAGCGGGTAACCACGTCGCTACCGCTCCAGTGTTCTGAATCATATTTCGTTCAAAAATCTTCTGATCCTCTCCAGCGCGATCTCGATCTCATCGGTTGATTTGCAGTAAGCGACGCGGACATGGCGGTCGCCGCCGACGCCGAAACTGCTGCCCGGAACCAGAGCCACCTGCCGTTCCATCAAAAGCCGCCGGGCGAATTCGTCGCCGTCCAATCCGGTCGAAGCGACCGACGGAAAAGCGTAGAAAGCCCCGGTCGGTTCGAAACAATCGAGCCCCATTTCGTTCAAAGCCGAAACCACCAGACGGCGGCGGCGGTCGTATTTGGCGCGCATCTCCTCGACAAACGGCTCGCCCATTTCGAGAGCGGCCAGAGCGGCGTACTGCGAGATGGTCGGCGCGCTCATCACCACGTATTGATGGACTTTGGAGAAGGCTTCCTGAAGTTCCTCGTGAGCGCAGATGTAACCGACGCGCCAGCCCGTCATGGCGTAGTCTTTGGAAAAACCGCCGAGCAGAACGGTTCGATCCCTGGCCCCCGGCAAGGCCGGAAAACAAACGTGTTCGACCCCGTAAACCAGCCGGTCGTAGATCTCGTCGGAGATGATCAGGAGATCGTTCTCTTCGGCGATCCGGACGATCTCGAGCGCGGTTTCCCGGCGAACGGTCGCCCCGGTCGGGTTGTTGGGAAACCCGAAGAAGATGGCCTTTGTCCGTTCGGTAACGGCCTCCCGGATGTCCGCCGGGTCGGGTTCGAAATTGTTCTCCGCCCGGCATTCGACCGCGACCGGAACCCCGCCGGCAAAGATGATCTCCGGTTCGTAAGCGACGAAACAGGGTTGCGGGACGATGATCTCGTCGCCATCATCGCAGATCGACGAAAAGACGCATTTGAGGGCCTCGCTGACGCCGACCGTCACCAGAATTTCGGTGTGCATATCGTAGGAGACCGAATAAAGCCTTTCGAGATGATTGGAGATGGCCTCGCGCAGTTCGATCAGACCGGAATTGGCCGTGTAACCGATCGGCCTCCGATATACGGCTTCGAAACCGGCGCGGGCGATCGGATCGGGAGTGGCGAAATCCGGTTCGCCCACACCCAGAGAAATAACGTCGGGCATCGAGGCGGCGATGCCGAAAAATTTGTGCAGACCCGACACCGGAACCTGATTGATGCGGGACGCGATGAACTGTTGATAATCGGTCATAAATATTCGAATTGTTCGGGATTAATTACTCTGTAAATTAAAAAAACTTAAGTTTTGTTAAATTTGTGATGGGTGATGAGTGATGGGTGATGGGATAAAACTTAATTGTCTGATTATCCGGCTCTACTGTCTGATGTTATCTGTTTAACTTTTCACCCATCACCCATCACTAAACTCTAGTTTTTTTTAATTTACACAGTATTAATAATAAGTTTTTAAAGAATTTTTGTTTTCTGTTAACCGCCTAAATTTTTGATAAATAAACTTTAGTGTTAAAATCTGAGTCTAAGTTCTTGAAGCAGATTTCCGCAAACCTGAAAAATGGTTTAAAACCCCCTGTGAGGATTTATTGATGAAAATCTGTCCGCAATGCCAGACCCGGTACGATGATTACATGAGGTTTTGTATGCAAGACGGAACCCCGCTTGCCGACGAAGCCTCGCCCCCGGAAACCGGCGACGAAACGGAAACCATCGTCTACCCGAAAGATTCGACCTCCGGGGCGACCGAAGCCGTCACCGAAGAATGGCACGGGGTGGCAACGGCCGGAGATGCCTCCAGGCAAACCGACCAAAACCAGCCGGTCGCCCTGACGGCCGTCGATTCCGGGCCGGGCGAATCGGTCGCCACCGGTGGCGCACAGGTCCAGTCCGAAGGGCGCGGAAAGGGTTTGGGAGTTCTTCTCGGCGCGGGTCTGGTGATCGTTCTGTTGTTGCTCGGTTCGGCGGTCGGCGGGGTTTTGTGGTACATCAACCGTCAGCCGACCAACGTCGCTTCAACCGATTCCAACCAAAATTCCCCGACGCCGGAAGAAAACATCAACGCAAAGATCCCGGATGCCAATTCCGAACCGGACAACACTTCGAACGTCAATTCGACGCCGACGCCCAAACCGACGCCCACGCCAACCCCCAAACCGACCCCGACCCCGACCCCAAAGAAGACGCCAACGCCGACACCGACGCCCGACAAGACGCCGACGCCCGCGCCGACACCGACGCCGACGCCGAAAGAGAATCCCGTCCCGGATACGATCTCGGGAGGCGTTCTCAACGGCCGAGCCATCAGCCTTCCCACGCCGACTTATCCGGCGGCGGCCAGAGCGGCCGGAGCCCGGGGCCGCGTCAACGTCCGGGTTTTGGTCGATGAGAACGGAAATGTGGTTCAGGCCAACGCCGTCAACGGTCATCCCCTGCTCAGAGGGCCGGCCGAACAGGCGGCTCGCCGGGCCAAATTCCGCCCCACCAAATTAAGCGGGGAATCGGTCAAAGTCAGCGGTGTAATCGTCTATCTCTTCCGGCCTAATTAGTTGATAAATTAGCTGATCTGTTGTATTTAATGTTAAAATTTTAATTTTCAAACGATGATTTGAAGCAATTTAAAGATGATCTCGAAAAACTGAACTTATGAAATATTGTCCAACTTGTCAGACCAAATACGACGATGAAATTCTGCGGTTTTGCACCAAAGACGGTTCGCCCCTGATTGATGAAAACCAGCCGAAATTCACGGAATTGCCGAGCGAAAACGAGGATGATGATTTCGGGGCCGAAACCGTCATCCGCCGCAAACCTCCCAAAGCTCAGCCCGAAACCGAGCCGCCTCCCAGCGCTCAACCTCAGGAGGAACCGTCCGAACCCGCCCAGCGAATCGTCATTCCGACCTCCGAAACCGGACAACCCCAACAACAGCCCTACGCCCATTCGACCTCCTCGGTCCGCAGTCAGCCGCCCCATCCGCCGCAAACCAATATCGGGATGGTCATCGCATTGACGGTTCTCGGAACGGTGGTCGTGCTCGGCCTCGGAGGCGTCGTTTTCTGGGTTCTGACGAGCCAGAATTCGGGCGAAGAGACTCCGAACGTCAACACCAATTTCAATTCGCTCAACGAAAACCTGAACGTCAATATGGAGACTCCGAACGGCAATTTTGACTTCAACATCAACGCCAATGACAATCTCAACACCAATCTGGATGTTAACGTCAACGCCAATCTGAAGACGCCGTCGCCCTCGCCGTCGCCCTCGCCGTCGCCCGAAACCAATGTAAACACCAACGGCAACGTCAACGCGCCGACGCCGATGCCGACGCCGAGTCAGGTGATCACGCCGCGGCCGACGCCATCACCGACGGCTTCGCCGCCCCCGACACCGGCCACCAGTCCGACCAACCGGCCGGTCAACGTCGGAGTCATCAACGGCCGCGCCGTCAGCCTGCGCACTCCGGTTTATCCGGACTCCGCCCGTCAGCTTCAGGCGGCGGGCCGGGTTCAGGTTCAGGTCATTGTCGATGAATTCGGAAATGTCGATTGGGCCAAGGCCATCAGCGGGCACCCTCTCCTGCGCTCGCCCGCTGAAGACGCGGCCCGCCGATCGAAATTCAACCCCATTAAAATCAATGGAAAGTACGTAAAAACCACCGGGCTGGTGGTTTACAATTTTGTCAGGCCCAACTAACAAAAACCCACACAGTCTTCCCCCAAATCTCCAATCAATTCCCGATCAATCAAAATAAATTTATTTGCCGTTGAAGGACTTCAACTTCTAAGGTCTTCTGCCATTTCGACCGCCTGACGCGGATCGATGACGCCCCAGCCCTGACGATCGACTTCGTATCCGGGCAGACGCTCGGCGGTCGAGATCAGCGACCGTTTGATCTGTTGCGGCGTCAGCAAAGGATTGGCTTCGAGCATCTGGGCGATCACCGAAGAGACGATCGGAGCGGCGAAACTCGTGCCGTCCACGTATTTGTAATGTTTGGTGATGACGTTCTCGCGTCGAAGTTTGAGGGCGATGATCTGCCGGATCGAATGAACCGGACGATCCAGCGCGGCGTCGAGTTCGGCGTCGATCTCGGGATTGTCCCTGATGATCGAATGGAGGTCGGCGTCCTCGGCCTTATCCAGAGTTTCGAGCAGATCGACCTGTTTGGCGGTCGGTGTGTTGGGCAGGATCGGGGCCGGAACCCAGATGCTCGGCGCGATTATCTCGGGTTTTTGAAAACCGTCGAGGGTCGGACCGTAGCTCGACCGATACATCCCGCGATGGGCGCGGTTGATGGAGTTCCGGTCGTCGAGTCCGCCGACCGAAATGGCCGAGGGCGAACTGGCCGGGGGAAAGACCGGATGGTGCGGAAGATGACCGGCGTTGCCGACCGCACAGACGATGCTGATCCCCTGAGAAACGCATTCCTCGACGGTTTGCGACAGAGAATCGTGCAGATAGCTCTGTTCGAAATCGCCGCCGGCCGAGATGTTGATGATCTTGATGTCGTATCTGGTCCGGTTGGCCAAAACCCATTCCAGACCGTCCTGAATGTTCCGCTCGGTGATCCGTCCGGTCCGGGCCAGTTTGACCAGCACGACCTTCGATTCGGGCGCGATCCCGCGGTAAAAACCGTTCGACAGCGAACCGTTGCCGGCCGCCACGACCGAGGTCATCATCCCGTGCCAGCTGGCCACATCGGCCTGAAACAGCGATTTGAAATCGCCGTCGCTTTCGAGCAGACTGCGGTAACCGATGATCCGGTTGTCGGGCGTCGTCAGATCGACGTGGGGATAAAAGCCGGAATCGAGAAAGGCGATGCACACATCCCGGCCGGTGTATTTTTCGCTGGCGTCGAGCCGGAGGGGAATCGAAAGCACGTAGGAACCGTCCTTGTTGACGGCGGCGTCGCTTAAGATCTGATCTTTGGCCCTTTCGAAAAGGCGGGCGCAACGGGCGCAGACCGCTTCGAAATCGCGTGTGTCGGGCGCGTTGGCGCGGACCAGTTTCTGAACCTCTTCGGCCAACGCGACGAGCGGCACGAACTCGTATTTGACCTCCCGCGAACAAACCGGGCAAACCTTTTCCCCGGCGGCGATGTCGGCTCCGGTTTTGGTTCTGGAAAAAAATGTCGAATCTGGCTGGGTCATATCGCTTTTGCGGGCGAATTTAAGTTTTCCACAAAGAAAAGTTAAAATCAATTGTTTGTTAATCGTTAATTGTAAATAGTTAATTGTCCGTTTTTTTTCAAAACGACTCTTTTTTATTTTCGGGCGGTTGATAATCGAATGCCGATCTTTCCGATCAACGATCAACGATCAACGATTAACAGTAATGATTGGCCTCTGAAAGTTATGACGAAGAAAAAAATAGGACTGGCGCTGTCGGGCGGGGCGGCCCGCGGTTTTGCCCATCTCGGCGTTCTCAAGGTTTTGGAAGAACATTCGATCCCGATCGATTTCATCGCCGGAACCTCGGCCGGTTCGTTCGCCGGCGGCGCTCTGGCGAGCGGCCTCAAAACGGCGGAGATCATCGAAATGTCGCGTCAGATCACCTGGCGGTCGATGGCCGGGTTTTCCTATTCGGCGAAGGGCCTTTTGACCAACGCCCAGATGGGAAATTTTATCAAAAAAAATTTTCCGCTTCGCCGGATCGAAGATCTGCCGATCCCTTTTGCTGCCGTCGCCTGCGATCTTGAAACCGGCCGCGAAGTGGTTCTCGACAAGGGCGATCTGCCCTTTGCCATCCGCGCCTCCTGCGCCATTCCCGGCGTCTTTATGCCGCTTGAAGATGCCAAAGGACGGAAACTGATCGACGGCGGCGTGGTCGCTCCGGTCCCGACCAAAGCCGTTCGCAAGATGGAATCCGACATCATCATCGCCGTCGATGTGCTGGCCTGCGGTTCGACCTACTGGGGAACGCCCTCGACGTTGCTCGGCGTCTTTTTCCAATCCGCGTTGATGCTTCTCCGCGCCGCATCCAAAGCCCAGCATTACCGGGCCGACATGGTCATCACGCCGGAAATCGCCCACCTCAGACCGGATGAGATCGGCAAACTCGACGAATTCATCGAAGCCGGCGAAAAAGCCGCGCTGGAGAAGATCGATGAGATAAAGGCGTTACTGGACTGATTTCGGATCTCGGATCCATACCCATCACCCATCACGCTTCAGCAAAAACAGATATTCCCGGCAATTCCCGTTTGTGCCCGTCCATTCTTCGGTCCATTTCATCCGGGACATGACGTTGGGGCGGTAATCGATCTCGGCAACGGTCGTCTTAAAATCGAGCGACCGGATGATCTCGGTCAATTCGCCCAAAGTCGCCCGGCCGCCGTTGCTGTAGGAGAGCAGAATGTGCCGGGACTTTGTCTTTTTCAAAAGTCCCTCGATCGCTTCGACGACGACGTATCGACCGGAAGAGGCGCGCCGGAAATCCTCGAAAACGCTTCCCGCGCGCGTATCGCTGGCGTCCGAACGACGGTTGGCCGCGCCCGTCAGTTGGGGCCGGTCGTTGAGGACGATCGTTTTCCAGAGGTGATAATAGGAAGCGTAGCGGACCCGCGAGGGCGGCATCAGTTCGTTGGCCGAACCGTAAGGCGGATCGTAATAGGCCAGATCGGCCCTCGCCTCTTCGACCAGATCGAAGATATTCCGGCTGAAAACCCGGTGCCGACGATCATCGCGGATGAAGGCCGGAACCCTCATTTTCATCGTCTTATAGGAACGCGCCGACCATTTTTTAAGATAGGAAACCTGATGCCCGAGCGAAGAATCGACCTTGTCCATCGCCAGAATGAGACTGGTCAGAAGAACCGCTCTTTCGATCTCGTCCGATGTGATCCGGTCGATCTCTTCGCGGATGGCATCGAGCTTGCGGGTGTTGTGCTTTTGCCAGATCCTTTTCTTCCCGTCCGTCTGAACGGCCGAACCGCCGCCCGCCTCACCGCCGTAATGCCGGGTGAACCAGCCACTTTTGCCGGGCAGATGATTGAGATGTTCGACGATGGGGGCGTAATGAGATGATGGCTTCCGGTTCAGAAGATAACACTGCCCGAAAACGCGCGACCAGACGGCGATGTCGTTGGAGATGACCGCGTAACCCGCTTTTTTCAACGCTTGCGAAACGCGCGTCGTCCCGGCAAAACCGTCCAGGACGGTCGTCACCCCGAGCGGTTTGATCATCTCCAGGATCAGCGGAACGAGTTTGTTTTTCGAACCGGCGTATTTGACGCCCTCGGTCTTCATATACAGTTTTGAGTTTTGAATTTTTAATTTTTAATTATTTTGCAATAAAAACTAACTTTTATCCAAAACAACTCTAAATTCAAAACTCAAAACTGCGGCCGGTCTATCGCGAGGTGATCTCGATCCCCAATTTGAATTCGCCTTCGGTCAGCCCTTCAGCGCCGGCCACGCCGATGAGGATGCTGTAGGGACTGCCGACCGAGATATACTCGACCTTGCGCGTCCCGTCGTCTTTATTGGCAACGCGCCGACCGCCGCCCAGATTGGCGTAGATCGGATAGCTGGCTTCGCACGAGATGGCCGAAGAAACGTCGGGCGGAACCGTCTGATCCTGCGCCTTGATTCCCTGCCGCAAAGCGTACAGATTGATCGCCCGATCGCCGGTCGGCGTGACCGTGATCTTTATTTTCGAGGCCGCCGGCAGGGTGATCCGGTAAAAGAGCGTGTTGCCGTTGAACATCTCGAAACGCGTCCCCGGAAAACAGGCCACCGAACTTCTTTCCGCCCATCTCAGCGAAGAGAGTTTGGCGCCGTCCTTGAGGTTTCCCGTCACTTCCCCGGCGTTATAACCCTCTGGCAAAGTCAAAGGCGTCACCTTGACCGGCCCGGCCGCCGCGCTCGCCGTCTTCGGAGCCGCCTTTTCCCCGACCGGCTTCATCTGCCCGAAAGCCATTGCAACGCCCAGAGTTAAAATCACTGTCAACAAACCGATTACTGATTTGATCATTCAATAAATCTCCTTTTATCTTTTCCGGCCCGACGGCCGAAATTTTTCTTTGAAATTTTCGTTTTCGCAGATAATGAAAATATCCGCTTCTCACTGACAGTGATTTTTCGGCCGAAAACATTTCACATGGCCTTTCGGAAGAGTTTTGCGATCCCAGACCCGGCAACTCCGGCCTCATTTGGACAGGATCGCTCCTTCGGGTGAGATCACGGCGCCGACGCAGCCGCCGACCGTAGCCTGATAATCGGAACATTTTTTCGTTTCGAAATCCTTTTCGCTCCAGTTCAGCAGCGAAGCATAACCGTAGCGCCAGAGGATCACTCTTTTGTCGGGCAGAACCAGCCAGTATGATTTGTAATAATCCAAACCGCCGCCGACCAAAATCAATGCGATCCGGTCCCGATCCCTTTCCGCCTCGACGGCCAAACTGCTCCGGCCGATCCCGTTCATATCGGCGGTGAAGGTTTCGAGCGCCTTTCGGCTGAAAGAACTGTCGCGGACAAAACGAAGCTGAACGCCTCCTTTGGTTCCGATGTGGTTTTTCAGCCAATCGACCGAGAAAACCAGATTCCGGTAATCCTCTATTTTGTTTTGGAAAACGTCCAGATTCTCGACCTTGCCGTTTTGAAAAGGCAGGATCAGGCTGACGGAGAAGCCTTTCGGAAAAGACTCCCTGGTCAGAACCGCATGGAGGTTTTTCTCGCCCGAAGAGCCTTTTTCCCATTTTTTCCCGAAGTCCTTGTCGTGTGTGGAGTTGATCTCGGTCGCAGAAACCTGGTAATCACTTTCCAGAATTTTCAATGCATCGCCCGCCTTGTTCTTGGCTCCCAGCGCCTCCCACTGATCTTTGATGTGCCACATCACGGCCTGAGCCAATTCGCGGTTCAGACTCTCTCCGGCAAGGCGTTTCCGGTTGGTGAATTTTTTCGGCAGAAGGGCCACCAGAGAGCGCGAGATGTCCGCGTTGTAAGTGTGAACGGTCCGGCCGTTTTTGATGATCTCCCAGGGAAGCATGAACAGAGGTTGTTCGTCGGAGCCGACGATCGTTTTGGTGGAGTCGGTCTCGGTAATTTCGACGCCGAATCTCGGATAATCATCGGTCCATCCGCCCCTTAAAACGGAAGGGAGGATTTTTTCAATGGCCGACATATCCCTGAAAGTCGAATAATAGAGATCCTGTTGATTTTTGGCTCCCGTGGAAAAAGAATAGGACGCATATTCTTCGATCCCTTTTTGGGCGTTGGCATCGAGCCATTCCTGCGTGATGCCCAGATTGGCCGGATCGAAATTCGTCATCTCCGGCTGATCGATCGCTTGGAGCAGATCGTCGATCAGGCGTTTTTCGATCTTTTCGCCCCCGACGAAATAGCCTTTCGATTTGCGGGTGATGATCAGTTCGCTTTTCTCGGGTTTCCCCAAACCGCCCCAGGTTGATGTGATCCTGATCTCCCGCACATCCCTGATCTGAGCCGAGAGGCAAACGGAGGCAAAAAGCAAAAAAGTGAGTGCAAAAAATAAATTTTTCATAGTGTTTTGTTTGATTTTGTAATTAACGAAATTGCTTGTTGAACCATTAGATGCCTAAAATACGAAAAAGTTCCCCTGGTCGGAAAAATGCGTTTTCTTTCCGTTCAGGCAGGATTTTCCCGAATTCAGATAACCTCCTTCTGAGATCTGAAATATGAGATCTGAAATCAAATACGACGTCGCCGTCATCGGCGGAGGACACAACGGTCTGACCTGCGCCTGTTATCTGGCCAAAGCGGGTTTGCGGGTGATCGTCATCGAGCGCCGCCCGATCGTCGGCGGGGCGGTCTGCACGGAAGAAGATCTGATCGAGGGTTACAAGATCGACGTCGGTTCGAGCGCGCACATCATGATCCACCTGACACCGGTCGTCCGCGATCTCGAACTGGAGAGATTCGGCCTCCGCTACATCGACTGCGACCCGTTCGCCTTTGCGCCGCTTTCGGACGGCCGGGGCGCGATCTATTTCTGGAAAGACGTCGATAAAACCTGCCAGTCGATCGCCGAGGTTTCGCCCGCCGACGCCGACCGCTACCGGAAGTTCGTGGCCGAATGGGAACGGCTCAACGAGGGCGTTTTCGAGGCCTTTCTGAAACCGCCGACCATGCTTAATCTGGGCCGTCATATGATCTTCGGAACGAGATCGAAAAATCCGGCTGACACGGTGCGCAAACTGATGACCTCTTACGGAGCGCTGGTTCGGGAGACTTTCAAACACGAGGGATTGCGGGCGGCTCTCGGATGGCTGGCGGCGCAGTCGGGGCCGCCGCCGACCGCTCCGGCGACCGGAGATTTCCTCGGCTGGCATTCGATGATCCACCGCTCGGGCGTCAAACGCCCCGAAGGCGGTTCCGGCGCTTTGACGCGGGCGATGGCCCGATGCCTGGAGCATCACGGCGGCGAGATCTTGTTGGATGCCGAGGTCGCTAAAATCGAGGTCGAGGGCGGGCGGGCGACGGGGATCATCTTGAAAAACGGCGAACGCATCCGTGCCGCGCGGATCGTCTCCAACGCCCACGTTCACACGACCTTTTTAAAATTGATCGGCCCGGAAAATCTTCCCGCAGGTCTGGCCGAACGGATCGAGAACATCCGCATCGGCAACGGGTTCGGGATGATCGTCCGCTGCGCCGTCAGCGAACTGCCCGATTACGCCTCTGCGCCGAACGGCGGACGGGCGGGCGAATGCCACCGCGGTCTGCAACTGCTCTGCCCTTCGATGGAATATCTGGAAAACGCCTACGCCGATTATCTGCGCGGACGACCTTCGGAAAAACCGGGCGCGCTGGCGATGACCTTTTCGGCCGTCGATCCGACGCTCGCCCCCGCCGGTCGGCACACGCTTTTTATCTGGGGGCAATATTATCCTTACGAACTTTCCACCGGCGAGAACTGGGACGATATCGAAGAGCGCGAGGCCGACCGCCTGATCGATGTCGTCAACGATTACGCCCCGAACGTCCGCGATTCGATCATCGACCGTTTCATCCAATCGCCGCTCGATCTCGAACGCCGCCTCGGCCTCCTGCGCGGCAACGTCATGCACGTCGAGATGGATTTCGATCAGATGTTCCTTTTCCGCCCCTTACCGGAAATGAGCGCATACAAGACGCCGTTCGAAAATCTCTATCTGACCGGAGCCTCAACCCACCCCGGCGGAGGCGTCTTCGCCGCCTCGGGCCACAACACGGCGCAGGTCGTTTTGCGGGACGTCAAGGGCTGGTTTTAATCAAAAAAGATGCCCGACCGCAGGCGGCTTGGCTGATTACAAGGAAATTGTCTTCGTTGAATCCAACCGCGAATGACACACTGACAAAATCAAATTCTCGACTACCGACGGATCTGCGCATCTGAGATCCGAAAACCAAAATTGCAAACCCCCATTTGCAACTATTTCGGAAAGAGTGCATCATAAGCAGTGTTAATCCTTCTCTAACATCAATTTTTTGATGTACTGGTCAAAGACGGTTTTTTTGGATGAGTTTGAGAGCAGGTTAGTTTTTTAATTACAGAAGTCGCTCTTGGAATTTTGAGCATCCGAAACCCGACCCTTCGCAGACAGACCGTTTTTCTCCGAAGCCAACTCGATTCGAAACTTCTTTAGATATTCCCTAAAAAGGAAACAAGGTACAATTATGTCAATGAAATTATATGTAGGAAATCTTTCCTTTAACACCACCGATCACGATTTGGAACAAGTTTTCGGAGAAATCGGAACAGTGGAATCGGTCAACATCATCGAAGACCGCGACACGGGCCGCTCGCGCGGTTTCGGTTTTGTCGAAATGGCCAGCCAGGAAGAAGGCCAGAACGCCATCTCCCAACTCGACGGTCAGGAACTCGACGGTCGTCAACTGAAGGTCAACGAAGCCAAACCGCGTGAAAACCGGTCGGGCGGCGGCCGCGGCAGAAACCGCGGCGGCTACGGCGGCGGTTCGCGCTGGTAAATGATCTTACGATCCGAAAAAAGAGGTCTTCCGGTATCTACCGGAAGACCTCTTTTTTTATCGGCGTTCAATTAACATTCACCTTTTTTTCTTGAGATGCCGGGTCGTGTGCTCGGTAACGGACGAGAATTCCCGACCGGCTTCGGGCGGCATCAGCAGGTCGTTGGTGGTCGCGTTGAGGCCGTCGAGCTGGCGTTGATGTTCGGCCTCGGAAGCGTTTTCTTCGAGCATTTTTCTGGGGACGGAAAAGATCAATCCGTTGAAGATCAGAGCCAGACCGACGAAGATCGTCACCACTCCGGCGGCCGCCAGTATAAGCAAATCTTCATTATGGGCCATCAGGCTGATGATGGAGAAAGCCAGCGCCGCTCCCAACCCGATAAAAGACACCATGCTTCCAGCCCGGATTCGCCTGAGTCTCCGCTCTTCGGGCGATTCGAGGAATCTTTCTATTTCGGGAAGAGCGTGTTCGGTCAGAATATGAATATCTTTGGCCGACCTCATCTCGTTGATCCGGGAGGCAAAAGCGCGACCGATCTCGTCGCGGGCCGAAACCGCCGAGGCCGTGATGCTGTCGGGCTTTTCGAGCGTCTGGCGAACCCGGCGCAGATCGGTTCCGCAGGCCCGGCAAAATTGATTCGATTGAATTTCCTGCAAACCGCAACTCGGACAAAACATATTTTTCGGCGTCGCTCCTTATTTTCCTCCGATAATTATATCAATCAAAAAAAATAATACGAACCGGGTTCGATTTAGTTCGTCCCGAACATTTTGATCCCGGATAAAAAAATCAAATCCAAAATCCGAAATCCAAAATCCAAAATTCACTCGTTCCCACCCGTTTGGGTAGTTTCATTTAAAGAAAGGAGTCCCGCCGCTTCAGGCCGCGCGGCCCGAAGCTTTTCGGGACTCCTCAAAAGAGAAGAATATAAAAAAATCGAAGTACTACAAACTAATTAGAATTCACATTGATAGGCCGAGAACGATTTCTTGGCATTGTCCAGCGCCGTTTTGCAGGCCGTGGCCAGAGTGCCTTTGGTCTGCGGATTGGCGGCCAAATCCTTCCAGGACTTGCGGGTTTGTTCCATACTGGATTTGAACGGTGTGCGGGCGGCTTCCGGCACTTTGCCCATGATGCAGGCCTCGACCTTTTCCAGATATTCGTCGCATTCGGCAACGCCTATCTTATCGCCCGTCGAAGCCGTTTTATCGGCGTCCGATTTCTTTTCGCCTTCGGGACTTCCGGCATCAGGTTTCTTTTCCGCATCCGGCGAGGTTTTGGTCTCGGCCGGTTTGTCGGTTTTCTTTTCGGTCGGCGCACCGGTATCGCAAGCGGCCAATCCGGCGATCAACAAGAACATCAAAACATTACACAGTAATGCCTTGCTCAATTTGTTCATAGATTTACTCTCCATATTTTTTTTTGTTGGATACACAACTTAACGGATAAAATAACACAAAACACTTTTATTTTCCCCGCCCGTTCGGGTTTTTTTATTTTTACCTGATAAAGAGGGCGATCTGCGTCTTCGGAAAATTCTCTGATTTTCCCGATAAAACCGCCCCACCTCAAAAGAAGCTCTCTTTTCAACCGAAAGAAAACTCCCGTGAAAAATCTCCGATCGAAAAAATCCGAAACCCGAAATCCGAAATCCGAACTTTCACCTCTCTTCCCACTTCAAAACCGCATCGACCGAAGCGATCGTGATCGGATGATAACCGGGACGCGCTTTTTTATAAATCTGACGGGCGCGCTCCAAACCTTCGGGAGTTTTGGCCAGTTCTTCAAAGAGCGGTTTGACGAATTTGCGCCGTCCGATCGTGGTCAGAAATTCTTCGAGCCGCGGATAGGCGGGCCGGTAATCGCGGCGGATCGACATCATCAGCCATTGATAGGCGATCTCGGAATTTCCGACTCCGGTCAGATGAAAAGCCCCGTCGAGTTCGGCCATTTTCTCCGCGCTCAGATCTTCGGGCATTGTTTTCAGAAAATGAAGCCATTCCTGCGTCGTCCATCCAGAGGTTTTCAGATCGCCGGCCGCCGATCTGCCTTCGAGCCAGTTCCGCTCCTGCGCCTCGACCTTTTGAAAAGCGTCCGAAGCCGGGCGCGGGGCGTCGTCGGGCAAACCGGGTTTCTCGATCCATTGATCGACATCGGCGCGCGAAACCATTTTGGGATTTTTGTCGATCAGGTTTTTCTGAAGATAATCGACGAAAGTCTCGGTCGTGATGCTCTGGAAGGCAAAATGATCGAAATAGCCGCGAACGAATTTGTCGAACTTTGGCCGCCCGACCTCTTCTTCCAGATGGCGCAGAAAGAGAGCGCCCTTTTCGTACGGCACGCCGGTAAATCCCTCGTCCGGGTCGCGTCCCCGGAGATCGACGTGGAGGATCTCGTCGCGTTCGTCCAGATCCGACAGTTCCTCTTCCAGAGAACGCCGCCCGAGCGTCGCCTCCATCTCGCGGCGCGGCACTCCGTAAACCGCTTCGATGATCCGGCGCTCCAGATAGGTCGTAAAACCTTCGTTGAGCCAGAAATCGCGCCAGGTGGCGTTGGTCACCAGATTGCCCGACCAGGAATGAGCCAGTTCGTGAGCGACCAGCGAAACCAGACTCCTGTCGCCCGCCAGAATGGTCGGCGTGGCGAAGGTGAGCATCGGGTTTTCCATTCCGCCGAACGGAAAACTCGGCGGCAGAACCAGCAGATCATAACGATCCCATCGATACGGGCCGTAGATCTTTTCGGTCTCTTCGACCATCTTTTCCGTGTCGGCCAGTTCATAGGCCGCCTTTTCGATCATCTCCGGTTCGGTGTAAATCCCGGTCCGTTTTCCCAGCGGGCGAAATTCCAGATCGCCGACGGCCACCGCGATCAGATAGGGCGGGATCGGATGAGTCATCTTGAAAGCGTATCGGCCGTCCCGGCGGTCGTTATCCTGCAGATTGCCCTCGGCGCTCATAACGGCCAAAAGCCCTTTCGGCGTCCGCACTTTGGCCGTGTAGGTGACGCGCACCTGCGGCGAGTCCTGCAAAGGGATGAAACTGCGGGCGTGGATGGCCTGCGCCTGCGAAAACATATAGGGCGTCTTTTTGCCGGCGGTCTGTTCGGGCGTCAGCCATTGCAGACCGGAAGCGTCCGGACTGGTGGCGTAAGTGATGCGGACGCGGTCGGCTTTGGCCGAAAGGCCGATGACCAGCGGCGCTCCCAAAAATTTGTCGGTTTCGCCGAGCCTGAACTTGACGGGCGAAAAGCTCTTGCCGCCGTCCTCCGATGCTTCGACCTTTTCGATGGTCAGATCGCGGGTGTCGAGGTTCAACAGCGCGTTCGGGTCGTCGGTCTTCCGCTCGAACTGCAAGGTGGCGGTTCCGCTAATGACCTTCTTGTCGAAAAGAACGTCCCAATCCAGATCGACGTGCGTTACCCTTATCTCTCCGGGGTTGGAATAGGAATGAAAATCCTGAGCCGCAGCCGGTTTTTTTTGTTTATCAACTGGTTTCATATTTTGTCCGACGGCGTTCTTCGAAACGCCGGTCAAAAGAATTAAAAAAATTATGATGGCCGCATTTAAAAACTTCGTATTCATGCATCTTTCTCCAATATCCGATATTCCAAAGCCGGGGGAAAACCGCCCCGGAAACTTATCTGAAATGACTGAAAGTATTTAAGACACAATTATAGATTCAAGCGGAGAAAAAAGCGATGCCGGGAAAAGTTCGGGAGATGAAAGCAACGGGGGCGATAACTCAAAAATTCCGACGGTGGCGAATTTTCCTTGAAACAGATTGACGCTTTTCGGCGTCCAATCGATCAATGAACCCGATCGACCTTTTATTGATCTTCATCGTTTTGCTGGGCGCGGCCCTCGGCTGGCATCGCGGGTTCATCGCCGGAACGCTCGATCTGACGCGCTGGACGGCCGGCGTTTTGCTGGCTTTAGCGCTTTACGGTCCGCTCTCGCGGCTGCTGGAAACGGCGACCGCCGGGTCCCCGGTCTGGATCAAACCGGCGGCGTTTCTGGGCGTTTATTTTTCAGTTTCCCTGTCCGTCCGGATGATCAATTCCAGACTTTTTAATAAACTCCCGAAGGAAATCCGCCGAAACCCGCTCAATCGCGGATTCGGAACCCTGCCCGGGATCTTCGGCGGTCTGATCCTGGCGGTCATCGCCTCGGCCTCGCTCTATTCGCTTCCGTTTTCCGGCGGTTTTCAGGAGTATCTCGATCAAAGCCGGCTGGCCGAACCGCTGGCCGCTTATTCCGATCCGATCGAGACGGCTTTCGCGCCGGTCTTTGAAGATGCGGTGGCAGAAACCCTGACCCGCCGCCTGACTCATTATCCCGGTTCGCACGAAACGATCGAACTGCCTTTCAAACTCGATAAATTCCGACCGCGTCCCGATCTCGAAGCCGAGATGCTCGAACTGATCAACCGCGAACGGGCGTCCGCAGGACTGGCCCCGCTCAAGGCCGACCCGGAAATGCGACGGGTCGCCCTCGGTCATTCGGCCGATATGTTCCGGCGCGGTTATTTTTCGCATTACACGCCCGAACATAAAGACCCTTTCGAGAGAATGAAGGAATCGGACGTTCGTTTTCGGATTGCGGGTGAAAATCTGGCATTTTCGCCGACCTTAAAGATCGCGCATACCGGTTTGATGAATTCGCCCGGCCATCGCGCCAATATTCTGCGACCGCAGTTCGGCCGGGTCGGGATCGCCATCTTGGACGGCGGAAGGCGGGGATTGATGATAACTCAGAACTTCCGCAATTGATCCCGTCTTTCTACTTTTTCTTCTCCGCTTCTCTTACCTTGTCGAGAAATATTTTTTCGGCGTCGGAAAACCGGACCTCCTCGGCCTTCAGAGTCTTGTCCGGTTTGTACCAGAAAAACCGCGAGTAAAATTTGCGAAGTTCGGCGTCCTTGAAATCCAGACCGCGAACGGCGTAAAAGAAATTGCGAACCAGTTTGAGCTCCGTTTCGCTCAACTCGGCCAGATCGTTCTGATCGACCCCGTCCCACGGTTTGAGATCGAAGTAGGGAAGGATCTTTTCGGCCATTTCCGGCTCGATGCATTCGTCCTCGTCGCCCCGGCACCAGCGCGACGCCCAACCGGCCGGCCAGTTGTATTCACCGACAAAGAAATCGTTGTCGGGCCGGAAGTTTTTCTCTTCGAGCAACAGATAGCCCCGGTTGAGATGGGCCATCCGGATCTTCGGAGATTCCTCATCGAACCAAAACGACTGATTTTGGTCAATGACGCCGTCGCCCTCGATCTGCCACGGAGCGGCTTTTCCGCTTTTGACGAAACTGGCCGGAATAAAATAGATCCCGTTATCGAGATGCACCTCCAGCCGGAAATCGTCGATCTGAGAGTTAGCCCAGCGTTTTCCGGTCGTTATCTGATAATTGAAATCCCTCTGCATCTCGACCGAAGTGCCGCCGCGAAAACGGTACGTGTGGCGGATCCTGTTCGATCCTTTTTTGAAATCGGCCGGAAAATAATAAACGAAATCGTCGCCCCGCACCTCGCTGTCGCCGAGTTTGAACGAGGTATCTTTCATTCTTTTGATCTGAAAGGGAATGGTCCGGCCGTTGACCTCGACGGTAAAACCGGTGATCTGCGGATGGGATTCCTCCTCCTGACTGACGTCGCCGATCGCCGGCGGGGTGACGAAACCGACCGTCAGACGTCTGGCCCGATCGGGATTGAAAAATTCAAAGTCCACCTCGACGTCCATATAGGAAAAATCGCGGACGTAAAATCTGAGGACCTCTTTTTTCAGCCCGATCCTGGTTTCCTGCAAAGGGATCAGCGTGTTGCCCGAAGAATAAAAGGAGCCGTCATTGGCCAAAACCGAAAGAGCGGTCACAAACAAAACCAGCGGCAAAAGAATCTTTTTCATAATCATCTCCCCGAAATCTGTCGGCGGTTGTTCCGGAACAAGCGGGCCGAAATTGCGGTCCGGCATTTTCGCAAAGAATTTAATCAGATTTTTAAGTCGCTGACAAACGGAGGAAATTGTTTGATGCGGATCGATAAGATGTATCTTCAACCGATTTTTTTGACCTTCATCTGTTTGCCGTCGGCGCGGATGAATTTTCCGGTTCTCAATCCGGCGTCGTCAAAGACGAACTTATCCACGCCCGCGCCCTTGTCTTCCGAATGATAGGTGTATTTTTCCCCGGCGCCGCCGTCGGAGAAAAAGATCATCGTCCCGCTGCCTTTGGCCCATTTGAGTTCAAAGGCCATCTTGATCGGTTTGACCGTGCAGGTCGTCTCCCCGACCTGATAAGTGCCTTCGAAAGATCCATCTTCCCCGGCGTCGGCGGTTTCCCGATTTTTGGCGTCCTCTTTGAAATAACCGAGCAAAGTGTCGCCGCCGTTGTATCTGATGTCCGAGATCCTCCAGGCGTCTCCCCGTTTGGTCAGCGAAAAGGTCAGATTTTCTTTCCGTCCGTAATTTTCAAATGCCACGCCGACCGCGGCTTTTTCGCCCTCGATCGAAGCAGGGCCGACCGACAGCTTTTTGATCTCCGCATCCTGGGCGTTGTAGAGCACGTCGAAATCCAGCACGCCGACCTCGTCGCGGTCGCTGTTGAGATCGTTCCAGATCAGATCGGCCAGCGTCTTGTCGAAGAAACGGTCGAGCAAAGGACGGTTTTTGGTTTGGAAAAACGGGCTTTTCTCTTTTTGATGAAGATCGTAGAGCTGTTTGACGACCTGATCGGGCGAGACCTTGTCGAGATCGGTTTCGGCGCCCGAACCCTCCGCTCCGGGGGCGGGAGAATCCGTCGTCGAGGCCGGAGCGGTCGGCCGCACGGTCGTTTCGGACGACGGGGATGAGGATTCGTTTTTGGACGTCGAACAGCCGGCGGCCAAAAACAATCCGGCGAATAAAAGCAAAATACCTGTTATTTTCATTTTTACTCCTCAACCAACGAGCGGATTCGTTATGTCAACAGATAGGCATCTTACGCTTATTTTCAAATTTATCAAGCCCGGAAATAAAAAATCCTTGGGGGCGAAAAAATCTTGCTTCGGATCGTCAAATATCGTATTTTCAAAAAAATAAAAACCGGAGGGAACATCTTGAAATTCCTGCAAATTTCACTGACCATCATGATTTTCGGTCTCGGCGTTTTCGCCCAGACGAAACAGGAAAAACCGGATTTTAGCGGCACCTGGATCCTGAACCAGGAAACCAGTTCGCCGGATTCGAAAACGCTGGAAAATTACGAAGATTTCCGGCTTGTAATTTCTCACAAAGATCCGGAAATAACGATCAGGAAAAGCTATCTCTACAAAAACAAACCTCTTTCATACGAGATAATCTTGTTTACCGACAAAAGAAAAGAGGTCAATAAAACTCCCCTGACGCCCGAACAGTTTTCGGAGATCGAGTCGCAAACCTTTTGGCGGAAGAAAACTCTTTTCAGAAAATACGAGAGCCCGGCAACCGGCAACACCGTTCGGCTGATCTACGAAAAATACAGCTTGTCGGATGACGGGAAAACCCTGACGATCTCCACCGAAAACCGAATTTTCCGCTCCGGAAACAACTCTGGTTTGGGACGTTCAACCTCAAGCAGTTCCTTCGCCCCCGGCCGAAAACTCGTTTTTACCAAACAAACTTAGCGAGGCGCCGCCGCGGGCGGTTCTCCGGCCGAGAGAGGAAAAAAATGCTTTTTAGCGATACAGTCTGAGCCTAGTATCTTGTCGGAATGTTCGGGAGCCGTCCATCCGGACGGATTTTATAAAAGATGATCCGATCCCTACTCATTTGGCCGTTCCGACGACCTCGAAATCCGCGCTTTGGGCCAATTTGCCATCGAGGAAAATATCGACCCGATACCGGCCCACGTGCCAGACTTTGGCGGGCGAGGCTTTGAAATTGACCCGGTTGTCTTCGTCGCCGGTCTTGAAACTGACCTTAACGATCTTCGAATCGGGCTTCAAGCCTTCGGCCTTGACGGCGACGACCTCCATCTTGACGGCGACCGCTCCGGGGCGGTCGAAGAGAACCGAACAATGGATCGGAATATCGTTCGGAGAAAACATTTTGGTTTCTTCGCCGAAATCCCCGTTCCCGTCATCGCGGGCGAGGGACAGTTCGGCCACATCCGGGGGAGAAGCGGGTTGATTTTGCTCGGTTTGTCCGAACAGATTGAAAGAGAAAAAAGCGCACAAAAAGAGTGTAAAAATGATTTTCAAAGCGGGCCTCCGTTTTTTTTGTTCTTCCAAACGCTTTGAGTTACCAACTCCCCTGATGGTTGTATCGGGGACGGCAAAAACCCGGGATTTTTGCGCCATTTGTGAAGTCGAAACTGCTCCCAAAAAAGAAGAACTTTTTCCGCTTGTTTTTTGAATTATTCAGGAAGTGAGCAGTAAGCAGTGAGCAGCAAGAGAACAAGCAGGCAAATCCAAAATCCGAAATCTAAAATCCGAAATGGAATTGGCGGAGAGGACAGGACTCGAACCTGCAAGCCCGCAAGGGCGGCGGTTTTCAAGACCGCTGCATTACCAATTATGCTACCTCTCCGCACTTCGCCTCGGCGAATTGAAAATATACCGTAAAACGGTGCGGGAAACAAACCGGGCGGGAAATTAATTGGCCTCTTTTTCCTTCCCGGCGGTCTTTTGATCGGCGAACTGACGTTTCAATTCCTCGCGAACGGCGGCGACGCCCTTTTTGCCGGCGACCTTGAGTTCGACGAAACCATTGCGGTTGACGACGATGTGCATCGGAAAAGGGACGTAGAGAGAGCCGTCCTCCTGCGTCTCGCCGTAATTGAAAAGCATCATCTGACCGGCGCCCGGAACAATCCGGTAATGAAACGGTTTTTCCTTCAAAAAATCGTCCAGATCTTTCCCGCTGTCGGTCGTCAACCCCAAAAAGACAACATCCTTTCCTTTGTACTCTTCGACGATCTCATTGAGTTCCGGTATCTCGGCGCGGCACGGCGGACAACCGACATACCAGAAATTGTAAACCACCACCTTGCCGATCAAATCCGAGGTATTGATCGATTCATTGTCCAGAGTAACCAATTTCAGATTCGGCGCGGCTTTTTTCCCGACCATTTTTTCCGTCTGTCCGAAGACGGAAAAACCGAACAAAAGCACGGCCGTCAGGCTTAATAGATATTTCATAACCTACATCTTATAGTGCTGTCTCGGGTTGAAGTCAAGAGATTTCGGATCTGGGATTTCGGATTAAATCCGCAATCCGAAATCCCAGATCCGAAATCCCAAATCAGTTAAGCAGTCGCTTGATCTCCGATCGAAGCTTTTCGGTCTGGTCGAAGCCGCTGGTTTTGAGTTCGATCCGGCCCGCCTGATCGATCAGGAAATGAGCCGGAAAGCCCATATTGATGTTGCCTTCGCGGTCCCGTTCGGCGTATTTCAAAACGATGCCGAAGCTGTTGGGCAGTATATTAAATTTGAAGGGATTGTCCTTGAGATAACGGCTGACCATCGCCTCGCTGTTCATGGTCGGAGCCAGAAAGACCACATCTTCGCCTTTGAACTGGTCGGTCAGACGGTTGAGTTTCGGAATCTCGCTGTGGCAGATCGGGCATTTGGTGGACCAGAAGGTCAAAACGACGACCTTGCCTTTTAAGGCCGAGAGTTCGAAATTGGTGCCGTCCGAAGAAACGGCCGTGAAGTTTTCGGCGACGGGTTTATCGCCGTTGCCGCTCGTTTGAGCGAAGACGGCGGTCGAAAAGGCGAGGAGCAAAAAGAGCAAAAAGGTCGGGAATTTCATAAAACTTTTGGGAGTAAATAAGTTATTGATGGAGCGTTGAAAGAGTTTCAACCCCATTAAACAATAAATTAACAAAACCGTCAAAATTCCAGCAAAGGCGGGGAAAGTTTTTTCGATCGTTTATGATAAAATACCCGGATGCTACTGGAGTCGCTTGAAGCGCAGAACTTCCGCAACCTGCAAGGCAAAATCGTTTGCAAAACAGGACTTAACATTATTTTCGGAGAAAACGGTCAGGGCAAAACCAACTGGCTCGAAGCGATCTACCTGCTGGCCACGACCAAATCGTTCAAGACCGCCCGACTGGTCGAAGCGATCCGTTTCGACGAGGAACTTTCGATCGTCCGCGGAAATGTCCGGCAGAGCGCCGAGGTCGTCCGCCAGATGCAGGTCGCCCTTCAGGGCAATTCCAAAAACCTCTCGGTCAACAACAAACGCGAAACAGTTCAAAGATATCTGGGACAACTCCACGCCGTCTTGTTCAACTCCGACGAACTGGAGATCGTCCGCGGCGGTCCCGACGCCCGGCGCAAATTCCTCGACGGCGGGATCGTTTCGATCTACCCGCCCTACGTTCAGACCTTGAGCGATTTCGGCCGCGTCATCCGGCAAAAGAACTCCCTCCTTCAGACCGCCCGCGAACAGGAATACACGCTCGACGAAACGGCCGAACGGCTCGCGCCTTGGAACGAACAACTGATCACGCACGCCGCCCGCATCCACAAGGCGCGCATTCGTTACGTCGAAAGATTGAACGAAGACCTGGAGAAAAAGCTCTTCGGCAAAGAGGAAGTCTCGATCCGCTACGCCTCTTCGCTCGAAGGCAAAGGCGATCTCACGGATTACGAAGGACTTCTGGCCGAACGTTTGAAACTGCGCGTTCAAGCTGAGCTGAGCGCCGGTTACGCGCTGATCGGCCCGCATCGCGATGAGATGGAGATCTCGTTCGACGGCCGCGATCTGAGAAAATTCGGCTCCTCCGGCCAGCAGAGAAGCGCCCTTTTGATCATGCAACTGGCGACTCTTTCGGTCTATTTCGCCCAGCACAACGAATACCCGCTTTTTCTGCTCGACGACATCGACGCCGAACTGGATTACAAAAGGATCGGTCAACTGCTGGAATTCTTAAGCGATAAAACTCAGACCTTCGTAACCACTTCGAAAGAATCTTTCGTCGAGAGATTCGGTGCGGGCGCGGAGGTGATCACGGTCAGGAACGGACAAGCGGCCCATTTTGGGTTTTAGATTTTGGATTTTGGATTATCAGACACCGCTCTTATGAAGAAGAAGTAAATTAAAAGTAAAAAGGCGAAATGGAAGAAAACAAATCGGAAATAATTCTCTATCAGGCGAACGACGGACAGACGAAGATCGACGTCAGGCTTGAAAATGAAACTGTTTGGCTAACTCAAAAGCAAATGGCTGAAATGTTTGAGGTTGACGTACGGACAGTCAATGAATACGCCAAGAATATTTTCAAAAGCGGCGAACTTGAGAAAAACGCAACTATCCGGAAATTCCGGACAGTTCAAAAGGAAGGAGAAAGATCGGAAATCAGAAGGACGAGAGTTTTCAAGGCATTCTGGGCAATCGTGCAGACTTTCGGCGGCGATTGTCTTTATCCGAGCATCGAAGAACAAGCCGCGCATCTGCTTTATTTCGTCATCAAGAGTCACCCTTTCACCGACGGCAACAAAAGAATCGGTTCATTTTTGTTTGTCTGGTTTCTGGAGAAAAACAAACACCGTTTTGATAGATCAGGGCGGTTAAAAATAAATGAAAACGCGCTGATCGCCTTGGCTTTGCTTGTCGCTCAAAGCGATCCGGCCGATAAAGATTTGATGATAAAGCTGATAATAAATTTGATCAGCGACGAAAAGTAAATCCGTTCATGACGAAAAAACTTTCATTCCCGTTAGAATAGAATTTACAAATAATCCGAAATCCAAAATCGAACTATGCACGGCAAATTACGAAAAAACATCCGCCCCGGAATGCGCGTGGCGATCGTCTTGAAACAGGATCAGCGAACCGGACGCCGAACGGTCGGAACGGTCAAAGACCTTTTGACCAATTCCCCGAGCCATCCGCACGGGATCAAGGTTCGTCTGACCGACGGACAGGTCGGCCGGGTGCAGGAGATTTTGGCGGAGGAGGATTGAGTGAGCAGTGAGCGGTAAGCTGTGAGCAGTCCGTTTGCAATAAGCGCTCTTGCAACAGTGGTAATTTTCGCCCGGTCGAAATTTCTTACTATTTTCCGATTACTTTTCGCCAAATACTGCTCACTCAATCCTCCTCCGCCCATTCCTCATCGTCATCGTCATCGGGTCTGATCCCGGTTGTCATCACGTCGTAGGCCGGGAGGCGGGCGATTCCGGGCATCGGAACGGATTCGCCCCGGACCGAAAACCAGATGATCTCGTTCAGTTCGCGCGGGTCGGCCATGTCCTGATGCCTCAGATCCTGTTTTTCGGTCAGTTTCATATACCTGAGCATCGCTTCGGTCGGTTCTTCGGGCGGATAGAGATTATCGAGCGCCACCTCCGGCATTTGGGCCCGGAACGGCTCAAAATTCGGTTTGTCGGTGAAAATGTCGATCGGCACGGCGTGGGCGTCCAGAAAATTCATCGGCGGCAGACCGAGACAGATCTCCATCGTTCGGATCAGACTGACCGTGTTGTGAAAATCGTGGACCAGCGCGCCGGGCCGGTTGTAGGCCGAGATCACAAGCGCCGGAGAGCGATGGGCGTCAACGTGATCGGGGCCGTCCTGAGCATCGTCCTCGACGATAAAGATCGCAGTGTCGCGCCAGTACGGACTCCGGGAGACCTCCTCGACCAGTTTGCCGATGGCGTAGTCGTTCTCCGCCACGTAAAACTGCGGGGTCGGCGTGTTCTGGTGAAGACCGGCCGTGTGATCGTTGGAAAACCTGAGGATCGAAAGATTGGGCAATTGATCGCCGCGACCGTTTTTCCGGTTCTCGACGTAGGTGCGGAATTCTTTGAGCCATTCGCCGAACCGCGAATTTCCGCGAAAGCGTTCCTCCCGGTTCTCGTATGAAATGAGCGGGTCGGACTCGCCGCCCGATTCTTTGGCGGCGCGGTAAGATTCGGTCGTCATCGCGTCCGGAGTTTTCTGATCGAAATTTCTCAAACCGGGCGAAAAATGGCCTTCGAGCGTTTTTTTTGTGGCAAAAGCCGTCAGCGTCGGCGACAGATCGGGGTATTTTTTCGGCGTCCGGGTGTTGACCTCGCGGACATCTTCGGCCGAAACGGTGGCGACAAACTCGCCGTAATTGCGATAAGTCAGATTGTTCCTCCGGGCCAGATCCCACAGATAGAGGGTTTTCGGTTCACCGACATCGCGGTTTCCCTGCAAATACGGCACGTATCTTTTGAGAAAATCGGCGACATCAGTTTCGTCCGCCGGCAGATCGAAAACCGAGGGCAGGGCGACCGGCGGCTCGGTCCCGGGCGGATCGTAGGACGGAAGGCGGTTGAATCCCTCGTAATCGTAGGTCCGCCCGCGCCCCGAATAATTCCAGCGAAAAGCCTTGTCGATGTAATCGTTGGAAAAAGCGGCGGTCGACCAGTTGTGCCCGTCGGGCGAGGCTTCGGCGTTGACGAAAAACCGGTCCAGAAGCCCGAACCGCAAAGCCAAAGCGCGGGCGTTCGGCGTGATGTTCTGCGAAACGCCGCCGGGCGAACGAGCCGTTTCGCCCGCTCCGAAGATCGCCACCGAAGGATCCCCGTCGGCCTTTTGACCGTTCCCGGCCTTTTCCAGATCGCCGAAAACCTGATCGTAGGTCCGGTTTTCGCGAACTATGTAGATGACGTGTTTGAAAGGCGAGCGCCCCGAGGGAAAGATTTTCGCGCCCCCTTCGCCGATCAGGCCGTTGTCGCGCATCACGGTCTGAGTGTAAGCGAAAAGCTTTTTGTCGTCGGGAACCGGAACGATCGAAACGTTCCCGGAAACGACCTCGCCGCTGTACATCCCCCGTTTGTTGTAACTTCTGGCGGGAAACTCCGCATTGGGCATATTCGGATACAGCCCGCTCATCGTCACTTTGACCGAAGAATTCTCCATTCCAGTTCCCTTGCCGTTGGCGATGAACAAACGGCCGCCCGCAAACGCCACGGCCGAAGCGTAATTTCCGGTCGGGATGAACCCGAGCAATTGGCTGCGGGATTTGTCTTCGGACCGGTTTTCCTCTTCGAGTTTCGGATCGAGCCGGACGACGGCCACCGAATTGGTCTTGGCGTTGGCCACATAGAGAGTTTTTTCGTCTTCGCTCAAGGCCAACCCCTGCGGACTCATCCCGCTTTCGGCCGTCTCAGACAGACGGACGTTTATTTTCGGCTCGAACCGGTAGAGTTCATCCCGTCCGGTATCAATCACCGAAACGCTGTCGGCGTCGGAATTGGCGACGAACAGACGGGTTTTATCCCGATTGAAAAGCATCTTGGTCGGATGCCTTTCGACCGCGATGTGCTTTTTGATTTGCAGGGTCGCGGCGTCAACCACCGCCACCGAATCGTCGCCCCACAGGGAAACGTAAATCTTATCCGCCTTTTTGCCGTCGGCCGTCGGCAAAACCAAAGCGTCGTAAGGGTAAACGAACTGGGTCGAATCTTTTCTTGGCAAAGGAACGCGCGAGATTTTCCGGGAATTTCGCAGATCGGAAATAACGCCGAGCGTGTCGCCCAGATTGTTGGCGACAAAGACCGTCTGCCCGTCGGGCGACAGATCGAGCCCGGTCGGATAGACGGCCGCCGTGTTTTTATTGTAATTGGGCGAGGGCGCGTTCTCGGCAAAAGCCGAAACGTCGATAAAAGGGGCGTCGAGACGCTCGTCGCGGGCGTTGGCCGGGGCGAGCGGTCTTTCGGCTTCGGGATCGAAACCGAGGATCCAGATCTTGTTTTCGAAACCGCCCGACAAATACAGATTGACTTTGCCGTTTACCTGCGTTTTTTTATCGAAAACCAGACCGAAATTGGCGCTCTGGGGCGACGGGAAATAGATCGTCTGAATAACTTCTGGTTCCGGCTTTTTATTGAGATCGATGACCGAGAGGGTTTGCTGGGGTCGGCTTTTCCAGTTGAAGGTCAGACCGTAACCGCTGTTGACGGCGATCAAAAACCGCCCCCGGCCGTCGGGCCCATTTCGGTCGGGCGAGCGGACGAAGTCGAAAGTCAGAGGCATCGCGGCCGGCTCTTTGGTTTCGGCGTCGATCAGCAGTTTCCCGGCCGGATGGATTTCCCTGCTCTGGAGCGAATTGTCTTCGGCGGCCCGCGTCAGACCGCCCCTCGATCCGCCCGAGATCAGAAAAAATAAAACGACCGACGCCATCAAAGCCGCCGCCGAAAATATCCACACCGAACGCCGTCCGAAAAATACTCTCATCAATTCATCTCCCTGATTTTTTTTCTATAACTTATCAGCAATTCAATCAGATATGAACCCGAACAATACGAGATCGAGGTTAAAAAACCATTAACTGCTTTTTAAGGTAAAAAAAACCGGATCGTTCATTTCCCGAAAGCCAAATGAGAAACGCGACTTGTCATCGCCGCTTGATCTTTGGAAAATTGTCCGAAATGATAATCGAAATCTGAAAGTTGTTCAATTTAACCACGATCTGTAAAAAAATGAGAAAAGAATTATTAAAGCGAACGCAAGTCGTTTTGGCAATAACGTTTTTTTTAACCTGTTCCGGCATCAGCATTTTCGCCCAGCGCGCCGTTTATTATCCCGCGCCGGACGTTTGGGAAAAGCGCGCGCCGGAACAAGCCGGTTTTGATCCGGCCAAACTAAAGGAGGCGATCGATTTCGCCGTTTCAAGCGAAGCCAAAGCCCCGCGCGATCAGGAACTCGGCCAGTTGCAGACCTTCGGTCGGGAGCCTTTCGGCGAGATCATCGGACCGACCAAAACGCGCGGCGAGATGACCGGGATGATCGTCAGAAACGGCTATATCGCGGCCGAATGGGGCGAACCCGAAAGGGTCGATATGACGCACAGTGTGACCAAAAGCTTCATCACGGCCGTCGTCGGTCTGGCCTTTGACCGGAAACTGATCCGGGATCTCGGCGCGCCGGTTTATAAAGAAATGGCTCCCGTCAGCCTTTACGCGCCTCTGCAAAGGTTCGACGACGCCGACGGTTTGGGCAAATCGAAATTTCTCGAACTCTTTGAGACGGAGCATAACCGGAAGATCACCTGGAACGATCTCTTGACCCAATCGAGCGACTGGGAAGGGACGCTCTGGGGCAAACCGGACTGGGCCGACCGGCCCGACCGCGATTCCTCCGCGTGGCTGACCAAAACGCGAAGCGAACCCGGAACGGTCTATGAATACAACGACACGCGCGTCAATCTGCTGGCGCTCTGCGCTCTGAACGTCTGGCGGCGTCCTTTGCCGGAGATTCTCAGGGAAAACATCATGGACGAGATCGGCGCTTCAAGGACCTGGCGTTGGCACGGTTACGAAAACTCCTACGTGCTGATCGACGGGCAGGTGATGCAGTCGGTCAGCGGCGGCGGACATTGGGGCGGCGGGATGTTCATCAACACCCGCGATCTGGCCCGGTTCGGTCTGTTGGTCGGGCGAAACGGAAAATGGAACGGCAAACAGCTGATTTCCGAAGAATTTCTCAAGCGGGCGGAAACTCCTTCGGCGGCGCAACCGACCTACGGTTATATGAACTTCTTTCTCAACACCGACCGCAAACTCTACCCGAGCGCCCCAGAAGGCACAATCGCCTTCCTGGGCAACGGAACCAACATTGTTTACATCGACCGGAAAAACGATCTGATCGTCGTCGCCCGCTGGATCGAAAACAACAAGATCGACGAATTTCTCGGCAAAGTGCTGGCGTCGCTCAAGCCGGTGGGCGATGATCGGTAAACCGTGCCGGCGAAATCTGTAGCTTAATTTTTTTTATTTTAGCCACAGAGAGCGCGGAGAACTCAGAGACAAATCGTTCGATCGAAAAAAAATCCTCGGTGTTCTCGGTGATCTCTGTGGCTAAATAAATTGTTTATAAATTTTAGATTACACGATATTTTATTATGAATCTTTACTGCCAAAGTTTTCTTTTGATCCTGATCCTTTTCAGCGCGACGGGCTCCTGCGCCAACGCCCCTTTCACCGATTCGGGAAGCGACGAACGTCTTCCGGTTCCGAAGGAAACTGCTGATTTTCGGGTCGAAACGGTCGCGACCGGTCTGGAAGTTCCGTGGTCGATCGTTTTTTCGCCCGACGGCCGGATGTTTTTTACCGAAAGGCCCGGCCGGGTGCGGGTGATGGAAAACGGCAAACTGCGCTCCGAACCGCTCCACGTTTTCGATGACGTCGAACTCGACAGCGAAACCGGCTTGATGGGCATGGCCGTTCATCCGAAATTCAGCGAAAACCACTGGCTTTATTTCGCTTACGTTCACGATTCAGAAGACGGCAAGATGGTCCGCGTCGTTCGTTTCCGGGAAACCGGCGAGAGTCTGACCGATCCCAAAACGATCATCGACGGCATTCCGGCCTCGAAATTCCACGCCGGAACGCGGCTCGGTTTCGGTCCGGCGGACGGCAAACTCTACATCACGACCGGCGACGCGACCCGGCAGAAACGCGCTCAAAGGCTCGATTCCCTCAACGGCAAAACCCTGCGCCTCAACGACGACGGCACGGTTCCCGAGGACAACCCTTTCGTCGGCCAAAAGGGAGCGCGGCCCGAGATCTGGAGTTACGGCCACCGCAACGCGCAAGGAATGGATTGGCATCCCGAGACGGGTCTGATGTTCCAGACCGAACACGGCCCTTCGCTGATCGACGGCGTTTCGCTCTTTAAGAAAAGAACCGGCGGCGATGAGGTCAACATCGTCGAACGCGGCAAGAACTACGGCTGGGCCAAGATCAGCCATTTGATGGAAAAAGAGGGGATGGAAACTCCTTTGGTCGAATATTCCCCGGCGCTGGCTCCGGCCAGCGGAATGTTTTACCGGGGGGATAAATTCCCTTTTTACAAAAACAATTTCTTTTTCGGCGCGCTCAAAGGCGAACGCATCGTCCGGCTGGTCATCAGCGGACGAAAGATCGTCGCCCAGGAATATCTTCTGACCGGAGAATACGGCCGCATCCGCGAAGTCGCCTGCGGGCCGGACGGTCTGATCTATTTTTCCACCTCCAACCGCGACGGCCGCGGCAAACCCGCCGCGGAAGACGACCGGATCATGCGGCTCGTGCCTTAGGATTTGGGATTTGGGATTTCGGATTTCGGATTTCCTTTGACGTAATCTCCCGCATCTCAAAAATCCGCGATCCCAAATCCGAAATCCCAAATCCCCTGTAACTTTTCCCTTCCTCGTCTGTTTTACAATATAGAGACGCGAACGAAGATGTTACTCGACAGCGAAAAAATCACCGTCATCTTCCGCGACAATTATCCGAACCTGTGCCGGTTTCTGGAGAGCATTGTCGGGCGCGGAGGAACGCACCGGGCGCAGGATATTGCGCAGGAGAGTTTTTTGCGTCTGTGCCGGGCCGATCTCGGCGGGCTGTCTTCGAGCGAGATCCGTTTCTGGCTCTTTCGGGTGGCGCGCAATCTGGCGCTCAACGAGATCAAAAAAGGAAGCACGCGCGGCCGTTTGTGGGGACAGATCGCTCATTTTTTCCAAAAAAGCGAACCGAACCCGGAAGATCTGTTGGTTGAGAGCGAAAACCGCCGGATCGTCCGCCGACTGCTCGACGAACTGCCCGAGCATCAGCGTTCGGCGCTCCTTTTGCGCGAAGAGGAAGAGATGAGCTACCGGGAGATCTCTCTGATCCTGAACATCAGCGAAAGCAAGGTCAAGATCGACATTTTCCGGGCCCGCCGGGCGCTTCGGACGCTCTGGAGGGAAAACGCCGGGAAAAGTGGAAAAGCGAAAGGGTGAAAAGGCGGAAAAATCCGGTTTTTCAATCAACGATCATCTATTAAAAACTATGAACTGTGAATTTGGGGAAAAGATCTCGATGCTGATCGACGGCGAATTGTCGGCCGAAGAGGACCGGTCGGTCGAAGAGCATCTGGAAAGTTGTGAAGAGTGCCGGAATCTGAAAGAGGACTTTCTTTTTTTTCGCGGGCAGATCAAGGAATCGGCGCGGGAGTTCGTCGCCGGAGAAAATTTTCGCCCCCCGGTGTTTCCGGAAGAAAACGAGTTCCCGCTCTGGAAAAAAGGGATCTTTGTTCCGGTTCCGGCCCTCGCCCTGCTGTTGCTGGCCGCGATCGGTCTGGGCGTCTGGCTGTTGCCGGGTCGTATCGGACGAACGCCGACGGCAACCGCCGGAAAACCGTCGGTCGCGCCCGCGAAAACGAAAACCGACGCAAGCGGGTCTTCCCTCGCCAGATACGACCGCGGCGGGCGGGCGGAAATCTACATCGCCGGGAAAAAGGAGAGATAAATGCTGAGAAGAAAGATCATCTGCACATTGGTTCTGCTTTCAACCGCTCTCTTTCTGAGCGGCGACCGACCTTTTGCCCGCGCCGAAAACGAGTCGAAGCGCGTCCGTTTTCACATCAAAACCATCGGTCAGACCGTAGAAGGGAGCGGTTCTCTGGCAGAAACGACCGTCGAAGGCCAGCCCGGAACTGATTTCAACATCAACCTCAAAACCGAGCGATTCCGGATGGAGACCCGTTTTTTGAGCGATCTGACCATTGATCAAAAATTGCAGATCCGCGCCGGTTTAAACACGCGCCGTTTTTACGGAACTTCCCCCGCCGGTCTGCCGCTTTACGAAGAGGACGCGCAAAAACGGACTCTTTCGGTCGGATCCGGCGAAACGCTCGTTCTTCTTCCGTTCGGGCAGAACGGTCTGACGGATGAAACCCTGAAGATCGAGATCACGCCGGAAATTCTGACGGTTTCCCCGAACGAGGCCGCCGAACCGCTCAAGATAAATTTCGATAAACCTCTGCCCGGCGGCGAGATTTCGATCGAAGCCTTCAAAATTCCGCATCGCTTTGCGGTCGAAGCCGTTTTGTCGGCCGATGGCAAAACGATCGCCCGCGGCGCAGGCGATCTGCTGATCGAAGAGGAAAAGGAGATCGAGCTTTTTCCGACCGGCGAAACCGGCGAAAAGCCAACGGCTTTCAAGGCGAATTTGACCGTCGATAAATTCCTTCGATCCGTTCCGACGGATTCGGTCGGGATCAATTTCAGTTTCTTCCGAAGACCACAGGACGCCGGTTTTCAGCCCGTCATTGCGGGCGGTGCGGGGATCGGCCCGCTCGGCGGCGAGATCGTTTACCGATTGGATCAAACCGATTTCCCGGACGGTAAAAATTATGAACTGAAGTTCCGGGTGCGCCTGGCCGACGGCGAAAAGGCGAATAATTAATCGAGCCACAGAGTTCACCGAAAACACAGAGACAAATTATATCATTGACGGGAAAATCCCCGGCATCCTTCGGTGATCTCTGTGGCAAAAAACCTAAATCCCAAAGCATCTGGCAGGAGATTTATGATGATAAAAAAATCGACCGTTTTCATAATTGTTTTATTGTTGTCAAACCTGAGCGGCGCGGCGCAAAACCCGGCCAATTATAGATCGGAGGACATTTATTCGATCAGCCGAAAACTGGAAAAAACCGCTCGAAACCGCATTTGGCCGGGTTTTGAGTTGAGCAGATACACCCGCTTGAAGACCGGCGATAACGGAGGTTACATTCATTTTTCGAGCGATCCGGACGCCGACCCGGAACGAAATTTTTCGTGGAGACTCGATGACGAGTATTTTCAAAACCACGCGCTGGAGGAAAATCTGTTGATCACTTTTCACGAAGCCTTTCACGCTTTTGAGCGCGATCAGCGCCGGCCGGGACTCGCGTGGGGCGCGGAAAACGCCATGCTGGTCTTTGAATATCAGGAATCTTCGGCCCGCAACAACGCGCTTTTCCGGATCGAAGCGATGATTTTGCGCCGCGCTCTGGAAGAGAAAAAAGAGTTTGATCTGAAAAAACTCGTTCAGGAATTCATCTCCGTCAGACGATTGCGCCAAAGCGAACTCGAACCCCGTTTCGTCGAATTCGAAAAAGGGGCCGAGCTCAATGAGGGGCTGGCCGAATACGCCGGAACCAGGGCGGTCGTCCTCGGGATCGAAACCGCCCGGCAAAACAAGATCGGGTTCGCCGACGCAAATGAAACGGATTTTCTCAGGGGAAAATACGCCCGGCTCGATTCGATCACCGATCTCGGGCGCAACATCCGTCTCAAATTCTATTACACCGGTTCGGCTCAGGGGTTTCTGCTCGACCGTTTGATGCCGACGGATTGGAAAACAAAGGTGCAGATGGAGGGAAAATCTTTGCAGGACCTTCTGTTGACGACCGCCGAAAAGGCCAAAATTCCCAGTCCTCTGATCAAATACGGCTACGCGAAAATCCTGGCCGAAGAGGAAAAAGCGGTCGCCGCCCGGAAAGCCGAAAATCAGGCGCTTTTGGAAAAAACTCTCGGCGCGCCCGGCAAAAAACTGACGGTCGATTTTTCGGCTTTGAACGAAGGAGCCGGAATCCGGCAATTCGATCCGATGAACGTGACGATGATCTCGCCGCAATTAAGGGTTCACACCCGTTCGGTCGCCTTCGCCGCCAATGACATTTTTTCCGCCGAATTTTCCCAGCCGGTAATCGAAGATCTGGAGAAAAAGCGTTACGTTGCGATCATCCCCGAAAACGAGATCCGGAGCATTTCGGCCGACGGCGAGGAGTTGTCCCGAACCGGTGCGACCGAAAAAAGATTCGGCCGGAAACTGCTGATCAAGACCGATAATTTTACTTTCGAGGCCGACGGCGGCGGAATCGTCAAGATTTCAGAAAAAGAGCTGATCGTTCTTTTGGGCGGAGGTTAAAAGGTTGAGAAAAGAGAAAAATCGCGGATTATCACCGAAATCACGCAAAGAGTGTAAATCTGCATCGGAGACCTGTAAATTAAAGTTGCTCAAGTGATTGAAGATGACAACCTAATTGTAGCCCACGGCCAGCCGTGAGAACGTGGGCTAAAAAGAATTTCAAGCGGCTGAAAACCGCGACATAGTTGATGTATGCCGCCTTTTTCAAAGGCTTTTATTTGATCGTAATCGCCAACCCCGGGTTTCGCCATTTGGCTCCACCCGGGGCTGCAAACATGGCATCGGCTTCGCCGATTTCGGCGTACAAATCGGTTCATTCCGAATGACGATTTCGTAATTTCGTTCTTTAATCCGAGGCTGTCTCGGTCCATAATTCAGATGTTTATTTTTTTCCCCGCGATTTTGTAAACTCGGCCAGCAGGGCCGGATCGGTCACCTCGATCCGCGGGTTGAGAAAATTATCCATCCCAACGGAAAACCCCTCGCAGGTCAGGCGGGCGATGCCGTATTTGATCTCCCACTGTGAGCGCGGCAGATTTTCCCGCGCCGACAGCTGATCGACAAGTTCCTCCAGCGGCGTCTCGCTTCCCTTTTCGTAAAACACCTCGATCTGATAGAGCTTTGAATCGAAAAATCTCAGATAGATGGCCCGCACTCCGCTCAGGTTCCGGGGCGGATCGTGCTTGATGAAATTCTGAAAATAAACGCCCTTTGATTTGTCCTTGATGTTGAGTTTTCCGCCGACCGCGGTTTTGGCCTGAGGGCCGCTCATTCCCAGCGTCAGGTTGAAAAACGACGGCGCTTCCGACAGAGGCAGAAGGCATTTTTCCTGCGCCGAAACCGAAACGGTCGAAAGACTTAGAAAAATTAACAAGAGAGATTTTTTCATCTTCTGCGATTTTAACCAAAATAAAATTTATCGCCAAAGCCTCCGAGGCTCTCGCCCCCGGTTTGTGTTAAAATTCAGACATCCGAAAAATATCCGCTTCCGACCTTTTTCCGGCTTCGGTCGCGGGTTTTATCAATAAGGAGATTGGAAAAATGGCGGATAACGAAAAACACAAAAAAGAACGCGAAAGAGAAGAAAGCCTGAAAGGCATCGGTCAGGAGATCCTCGGCGATCTGGAGATCATCGGCGGAATGTTGACCGGCGATCCGCTGACGACGGCCGAGGGAAAGTTCAACGCCGGGGTCGGCGAAGAACGCCGCGAAAACAGCGAAGCGGTCGAAGACGAAGAGGAGTAATTCAAAATTCAAAAAGATGGAAGTTTATTTTCAACTGATCACCGACGCCGAATCGCTCAAAAAAGCCTGCCACGAATTGGGCTCGGAGGAATATCTGGGATTCGACACCGAAACCACCGAACTCGATCCTTACGAGGGATTCATTCGTCTCGTCCAGCTCAGCAACGGTCGTGACACGAAGGTCATCGACCTCAAACCGTTTATGGAAAAAGGCGATCTGAAGACCCTGCCGGACCTTGCGCCTTTGCGCGATCTGCTGGCCGCGCCGAAACCGATCAAGATCGCCCATAACGCCAAATTCGACGCCAAATGGACGGCCCATCATCTGGGGGTCGATCTGGGCGGTGTCTTCGACACTCTGCTGGCCAGCCAGCTGATCGCGGCCGGCGATCAGGACCGGCGGCATTCTTTGGTGGCGGTGGCCGAGTTTTTCCTCGGCGTCGAAATGGACAAAACCGAACAGATCAGCGACTGGAGCGCGCCCGAGTTGTCGCAGTCGCAGATCGAATACGCGGCCAAGGACGCCGCGACTATGGTTCCCCTGCGCGAAAAGATCGTCGAAAGATTGAAACAGGACGAGCTCGTCCGCGTCGCCAAACTCGAATTCGATTGCGTGATGCCGATTGCGGCGATGGAACTCAACGGTTTTTTTCTCGACAGAGAGCGCTGGGGCGAACAGCTGGAGCGGGTCAAAAAAGAACAGGATGTGGTCGGGCTGGAACTCCAGAAAATGCTTTCGGCCGGCGTCGCCCAGGCCTCGCTCTTCGGGGTCGCCGAGATCAATCTCAATTCGCAGGCGCAGGTGACGGACGCGCTCAAAAACCTCGGCGTTCCGGTTCCCGAAACGACCCGCGGCTGGCAGCTTCAACCTTTGGCCGAAAAATATCCGGTCGTCGCCAAATTGCTGGAATACCGGAGCGTGGCCAAATCTCTGACCAGTTTCGGCGAAAACATTCTGGAATTCATCAAGCCGGAAACCGGCCGCATCCACGCCGATTTCCGCCAGATCGGCGCGCCGACCGGGCGATTTTCATGCTCCGGCCCGAATCTTCAGCAGATACCCCACGAAGAGGAATACCGCCGCTGTTTCCGCGCGCCGGAGGGAAGAAAACTGGTCATCGCCGATTATTCGCAGGTCGAGCTGAGGATCCTGGCCGAGTTTTCGGGGGATGAAAATTTCATCAAGGCCTTTATTTCCGGCGAGGATTTTCACACGACGACGGCCGCGCAGGTTTTTAATGTTAAGCCCGAAGAAGTTTCGCCCGAACAGAGGAGTTTCGCCAAACGGCTGAATTTCGGCGTGGTTTACGGGATCGGCGCGCAGAGATTTGCGCTGATGACCGGTCTGACGGAAACCGAGGCGGAAAACGTCATGCGCCGATATTTTTCGACCTATCGCGGCCTTGACGCCTGGCTTCGGGACGCGGCGCGGAAAACCGTGGTCGATCGGACGGCGCGGACCGCTTCGGGCCGCCTGATGCGATTCCGTTTCGACGAAAACGACCGCCGGGCCGTCTCGGGCGCGCAGAGAAACGGCAAGAACATGCCCATTCAGGGCACCAGCGCCGACATCCTCAAACGATCGCTTCGACTCCTCCACGACGCGATCGCCGGAACCTCGGCCCGCCTGGTCAACATCGTCCACGACGAGATCATCGTCGAAGTGGATGAAGCGGAAGCCGACGAGACCGCCCGAAAACTCGAACGAGCGATGTGCGACGCCGGCGAAGAATTCATCAAAAAAGTTCCGGTCAAAGTGGATGTAAAGGTGTCGGATGAGTGGAGCAAGTAAAAGTTTAAAGGTGAAAAAGTTTAAAGGCGAAAAAGTAAAGAGGCCGGCATTCTTCCGACCGGGATTTTTTAGAATTTGACACGGAAAATCATTTGAATTTGGAGAAGAAATTTAACCCAAATTTCAGGTCAGGAAGGGTTGCTTCCAGCGCCCGCTAAACTTTAACAAAAAAGCACCTGAAACTCATTCACGCCCCGCTCCGACTTTTCCCTTCCGGCTGACCTTTTTCCCGCCAGAACTGCCCTTCACTTTTTCACCTTTAAACTTTTTCACTTTTAAACTTTCAAGACTCCTGCACCGCCGTTTTGGCTTCCGAGGCGATGTAGAGGATGCGGGCGCAGCTTTCGCAGGTGATGATCTGGTCGCTGGTTTTGAGTTCGACCTGCATCTGCGGTCTGAGGGACATAAAACAGGCGCTGCACGAGCCGTTGATGACTTCGGCGACGGCGATCCCGTCGCGGCTTCTTTGGGCCAGACGATTGTAAACGGAGGCCATCTGGGCGGGCAGAGTATCGAACACCTCGGCCCGTTTTTCCGTTTCCGAAGCGAATTCCTCTTTGTTTTCGGCCAGCGTCCGGTCAAAATCGCTGAGGGCCGTTTCCCGGTTCGATTCCAGCGAGTTGACCTCGTCGGCGCGTTCTTCGAGGATCTTTTCGACCTCTTCGATCTCGGTCATCTTCTCCAGCACTTCGGTTTCGAGTTTGCCCACTTGTTTTTGCAGGTTGTCCAGTTCGCGCATGGCCGTCTCGTACTGTTTCTGATCCTTGGCGGCCTTCAGATTGCGGTCGGCCCGGTCGATGTAGGTTTTGTTGGTGATGATCTCCTTTTCCAGTTCGGCGCGTTTTTCCCGCGCCTCATCGCGTTTATTCTGGATTTCCCGAATAGAAAAAGCGTGCTGTTCAAACTCTTGTTCAATATCAGCACGCCTTTGTTCTGCGGTTTCGATCGCTTTTTTCAATCTGCGGATGTTGGTGTCGGTCTTCTGCAGTTCAATTAACTTCTCAAGCTCTGATTTCACTCTAAAAAATATCTCCCTTTTATAACTAATATAAAAATTATTTCTATCTTAACTCACAAGGCGGGAAAATGAAAAGAAGGCGCGGGTTTCGAATTTAATCGATTTGGGATTTGGGATTTGGGATTTCGGATTTCGGAGAAAGGTAAAGCAATCCGAAATCCGAAATCCCAAATCCCAAATCCCAATCACCCGGCTCCCATAAAAATCTCGAAATGGCGGCGCAGGCTTTGCACATTGAAGGAGATGCGGCGGCGTTCGTCGGCCACCGAAAACCATTGTGGTGCGCCTTCGAAACGAAGCAGAACCAGATTTTCGCCCTCTTTCGGAAAACCGAAATGTTTGATCCGGGCAAAGGCCAGCGCGCCGCCGCGCATGAATCCGTCGCCCGGATTGCGCGTCCAACCCGCTTCCAGAGTGAGACATCTTACACCTTGTTGAAGCTTGAGAAATGAACCTGTCAGCCGGGCTTTTTCGTGATCGAAACCGTGGTCTTCCTTTTGTTCGACCAAAATGCGGGCGCCGCGCTCGTTAAAGGCGGAAACGATCTCCAGAACGGTTTCCAAAAGCCATTTGACGCTGGTGATGCGAACGGAGTCGTTGGCGGATTTGAGCGAGATGTAAGCCGCCACATCGCTTCGCCCGGAGTCTTCGGCCCGCCGGATGGCCTCGTTGAGCCGGCGTTCCCAGATCTGATCGGGTTCATTCATAGTTTTTCAGCATAAGACCCCCGTTAGATTTTTGCAATTTCGTGTTATTATTTTGGGAAAAAGCCCGGCCTTAGTCGGTGGTCAGTGGTCGGTGGCCGGTGGTCAGTTTTTTTCCGATCACCGATCACTGACCACAGGCCACCGAATAACCCGGGAAACCAGGGTTAATTGGTTAATTATTGATCGTTGATTGTTCGGCCCACATCCGACAGTTGACCGTCGGCCGTCAACGGAGCATTTATGAAGAACTTAGCATTATTTTTTTTACTTTCAACGCTGACACTCACCGGATTCGCCCAGAAACCCGGCGGCAGAACCGGCAAAAAACCGGATCCGGCCGCAACAATCGAAAACAAGGCGGACGAAAGCGCCGAATTCCAAAAGGCGCGCAGTCAACCGGTCATCACCGAAAGGATCGCCGCGCTCAAGAAATTTGTTGAGGATTTCCCAGAATCCGAAAACAAGACCAGGGCGCTGGAGTTGATCTCCAGTTCGCGCGCCGAACTCGGCGACCAGAAATTGCGCCTGAGCGACAGTCAGGGTGGAATAGAACTTTTTAACCTGGCCGTCGAAGAGGCTCCGACGCCGGTTTCGGAAAAGCTCTACCGGGAAATTCTGATCCATCTGCCGACCAATCTGCTCTTTCGTGGACAGGGCGCCGCCGCCCTCAAGTTGGCCCAAATGATCGAAGAAAAGATCGGCGACAATCCCAAACAAATTCTCGGTCTGGCCGGTTTTTATCTGGCGACGGAAAACGCTTCCGAAGCCAAACGGCTGGCCGAAAAGGTCATCGCCATCGATCCGTCGATGGCGACCGCGTTTCAAACGCTCGGAATGGCCAATCGGATAAACTTCGATCTCGAGGGATCGATCAACGCTTACGGCAAAGCCCTCGAACTGGATCCGGCCTCGGTCGTTTCCAAAAAAAGTCTGGCGGAGGTAAAGCGCGCCAACGGACAAACCGATGAAGCCATTGATCTTTACCGTCAGGCTCTGGAGACCGATCCGGCGGACGAATCGGCCCGGACGGGACTCATCCTCTCGCTTTTCGACGCCGAGCGGCGCGCCGAAGCCGAGGCGGAAATGAACAAGTCGCTGGAGGCCAATCCGGGAAATCTGTTCCTGCTGGTCGGGGCGGCCTACTGGTACGCGGCCCACAAGGAAGGGGACAAGGCCGTCGAACTGGCGCAAAAAGCCGTCGCTTTCGAACCGCGCTACACCTGGGCGCACATCGCGCTGGCGCGGGGTCTGATCCAGCAGAAAAAACCTCTCGAAGCCGAACGGACCCTTCTGATAGCCAGACAGTACGGCTATTTTCCGACGCTTAACTACGAACTGGCTTCGGCCCGGCTGGCCGCCGGATTATACCGCGAAGCCGCCGATGAACTGAGAAAAAGTTTTTCCGTCAAAAACGGCTTGGTCTCGACCAACCTCGGCGGCCGGGTTTTGAAGGAAGGCAACTCGTTCGCCGAAATTCTCGCCGCTGAAAGACGGGCCAGCATTTTCGAACCGATGTCGGCCAACGATCCGAAGACGGATGAAAAGCTCAAAGCCTTGCTCAATCTGAGCCAAACCGTCGAAACCCGGGACGAGATCAAGATCAATGATGCGGTCGATGAATTCGTCAAAGGCGATGACAATATGAAAACCCACCGCCGACTTTACGCCGCCCGGAATCTGCTGGAAAAACGAACCGCCGTGCCCAAAGCCCTGGAAATGGCCGGAGCGGCCGCCGGTGAAGTAAACAAAGCGCTGGAGGTGACGACCCCCGGAGCGGCGGTTCTGGCCGATGAACTCTACGAATCCCGAATGCTGGCCATTTCCCGAAATCAGATGGTGATCGTCCCGGAAATCCCGCGCCAGACGCTTTTGCGGATTCTTCGCGGGCGAATCGAAGAACTGGCCGGATGGGCTTTGTTTCAACAGGAAAATCCGACCGAAGCCGCCACCCGTCTGAAGCGGGCGGTCAGCGTTTTGCCGGAAAACAGCGCCTGGTGGCGTTCGAGCAAATGGCGGCTCGGAGACGCTCTGGCCGCCGAGGGAAAGGAAAAAGAGGCGCTCGATGCCTACATCGCCGGTTACAACCGCGATGCCCCCGATCTGGCCAAACGGACGGTCATCGAATCGATCTACGAGAAAATAAACGGCACTAACGACGGGCTGGATCAGATCATCGGCCCCAAACCGGTCTTTAATATTCCGACCTCGGAGAAAACCGGAGAAGAAGCGGCGGTCGAAACGGACGATTCCCAGATCTCCGCCGATCCCGAAACCTCGCCGACGCCTGCGGACGGATCGGGCGAGGTCGATTCTTCCGGGAACGTTCCGTCGGCAAACTCGGAAACGCCTGTTGAAACGCCGACGCCAACTCCCGCTCCGACGCCCGAAACACTGAAAATCCCCGAAAATGTTCCGCTCGTCGAAGCGTCTCCGACGCCGACGCCGGCGGAAACGCCGAAGACCGAAACTCCCGCCTCGGGAACGCCGACCGGCGAGGAAAAGAAAGACGACAAACCCGTGACCGCCCCCGGCGAGAACGATCCGGCCGCCCGGGCTTTGGTCGATTTTCTCAAACCGGCGGAGAAACCCGTCAAAACCGAGGCCACGCCGACTCCCGCACCGGATGAAAATTTAACCGCCCAAATTACCGACGAAGAAAAAGCCGGGTCACCGCCGGAACAGCTGAAACCGACCGAAGATCCGTCGGCCTCGATTCCGAAGGAAAACAGCGGAAACGAACCCGGCAAACCGATCAACCCGACCGAAAAAACCGTTGACAAACCCATCACCGACCGGGCCGGGCCGGAGAATTCTCTCTTTCAACCGGTGATCATCACTGTGCCGAAAAAGGAGGCGGCCGGATCGGGAAACCCGAGCCTCAAGACGCCCCCGCCGCCGACAGAAGAAAAACCGGTTGAAAAAACGGATGATCAGCCGGAAGAAACCTCGGTTGCGGGAGAAGAACCGCCGGCTAAAAAGGATGAGAACGCAACGATCCGACCGCGGATCTTCGCCGGGGGCAGTCCCGGATCGGAAGAGATCGCGCCCTGCCGTCTGAAGGTCAGCGAAGAGAAGATCTCACTGATCAATGACGGCGGAAGTCTGGGGATGTTCGTCGGGTTCGAAGGATCGGGCGATCCCTCGAAAATCGTGGTCAGGATCGGCAGTCCGAAGGACATTTCGGTCTCCTATCAGCCCGACGTCGGAGTGCTTTCCGAACGGGCCTTTTTCATCATCAAATCCGTCAGTCCGAACCTTGGAGTTTACACCGTAACTTTCGAATCGCCGTGCGGGAAAAAGGATGTTACCGTAACCGTTCGCTAAACGGCTGATCAAATCTCAAATTATGTACAGATCGCTTTTTTTTACCGTTTTATTTTTTTGTTTCGCGGCCGGTTCGGTCTTTGCCCAGACCGGAAAATTGATCCTCAAAGAAAACACTCCGGGGATCGGTTCCAAGCCGACCATCGCCAAAGAGATTTCGGAAGATGACTGGAGCAAGCTGGAATCGGCGCTGATCCGCGAAGACTGGAACGCCTCGTCGCTCCTGGCCAAACAATATCTGGGAGAGTTGAATCTCGAAAACAATGACGGTCAGATCGCCCGGCTCCGCTACATCTACGTTTACTCGCTCGCGGGCCGGATCATCACGGACCAACGAGCCGGCCACAAGGCCGATGAAGTAAAAACCCGCGACGAACTTGAGAGGACGCTCCGGGAGTTTACCGGCGAGAGATTTATCTTTCCGGTCAGAAAAATTCTGGCCAATTGCGAAGGAGTCGTCAATTACGTCTGCGAATCGAAGGAAAATCCCGGTTTTCTGAGGGTCGCCGCCACCAATCCCGATGGGAACGCCATTCATTCGTTCGAATACATCGATATGCATTTGAGCGAGAAATCGCCGAACCAGATGTTGGTGGACGTGGTCCGGCACGATAAAAAGGACATCATTTTTGGCGGTTTTCTCAAGGGATTCAGGTTCAAATCCGGCGAAGCCTACAAGGGTGTCGTCGTTCTTGAGTTCGAGAACGGATTCGTCAAAGAAATCTACGGCAAATGATTCGCCCCGGCGGGGTTTGTCAATCTTCTCCCTCCGTTTCATCATCTTTGGCTGACCTTCGGCGGCGACGGCGATGTCTGACGGGATAATGGATCGAAGCGGTGGCCAGAACCGTCAGGGTCAAAAAGAAAAAACCGTTCGACGGCGTCCGCAGGGGAAAATCGAAGAAGCTGTGAAGCAGAACCCCGAAACAACCCGCCAGCGCCCCGATCGCCGTACTCCGGCGAAACCGGTTTTCGCTCTCCCCGATCACCCGAAGGCTCCGCTTGAACAGCAAAAAGATAAAGGCGAGAACTGAGAGAAAAGCCGGGATCCCTCCGTCGGAGAGGATCTGCAGATAATCGTTGTGCGCCTGTTCGACCCGGAACTGTCCGTTCCACGAATCGTAGTGCGGAAAGACGGTCCCGAAGGAATCAAGCCCCGAACCGATCAGCGGATGATCCCTGAAGACCTTGAGAGCAACCTCCCAAAAATGAAACCGGCCGCCGGTCAGATCCGCCGAGGAAGAGGTCAGACCGGTTCCGCGCAAAAGAGACTGATCGCCGCCGAGCAACAGAACAAGTCCGATCAAAACCAGAATCAAAGCGATCCCGCCTCCGATAAGAGCGAAATTTCGCCGGTACTTTCCGGCTTTTTCCACATCGGCAGATTCGGCTTCGCCCTTATGATCGGATTTGCCCAGCATATTGGCCGCAATGATGAACCCCAAAACCCCGAGAAGGCTCAAAAAGCCGCCCCGCGAACTCGTAAAGATGACCGCCACTCCCATCAGAACGGCGGCGATGATCAAAAGCAGGCGCTTGTCGCGTTTTGTCGCATTGCCGAAAAACAGCGCCAGCGGCAGGGCGATCGTCATCTCCATAAAGGCCGCGAAATGATGCTGGTTGACGAATGAGGCAAAGGGGATGGCCTGCAACGTCGGCCGGACGCCGTAGATGGCCTCCGGATTGGACAGTCTCTGCAAAATGCCGAAAAAGGCCATCACGGAGCCGAAGACGACGATCAGCAGAACCGTTTTTTTCAAACGCTCGCGATTGTCGATGACCAAAAGCGCGGCGGCGAAAAAAACCAGATAAACGATCAGTTGGATGACCGCCAGACGGGTCGCGTAAGGGGCCAGCGAAAGAGAGCTGACAGCCGGGACGGAAAGCAGTTGACCGGACACATCGGCCGAGCGAAGCGGCAGAAGCTGAATGACCCCGATCAGGATCAGACCGACGAGCGGCAGTTGGAGAAGGTCATCGCTGAAGATCAGGCGGCGGGTTTTCCAGGCTCCCCAAAAGACCAAAAAAACTATGAAAGCGGCCCCGATGCAAAGAAAACCGAGCGCCCAGGTGTCGACCGCGCCGAATGCGACGGTCGAGAAAACCAGTATCGCGCACAATGTCAGAAAAACCGATCCGCTCAAACGTTCCGCCCCTTCAGCGCCGAACGACGCGTCCGGCGGGAGAGAAATCTCCGAATTATCCTTTGTTTCCGTCATCTGGGTTTTATTGGCTGAGGGAAAAGTCGTCAAACCAGACCCTTCCCGAGATGGGACAAATTCCCCGACCGCATTTTTCCCGGGCGAGCCGGATGGTCACGGCCTGAGTCGATTCGGGAGCGGTAAAATCGGTTTCCAGTTCGGTCCAGTCCGCTTCGTCCGGAACGGCCTCGGTCGAAGCCAGAAGATGACCGTCCGAGGTTTCCACGATCTCCCATTTGAGCGTGGCGGAGGTCTTTAAGGCAGACTTGAAAAAAGCGCTGAACCGGTATCTCTGACCGCCTTCGACGACAACCGTCTGCGACAGGGAGCGAAAACTCTGACCGTCGGTCGAATTAAAGAGGATGACCAGACTGCGGTTCCCGCCGTGCCGCTGAGAATCGTCAAAACCGATTTGCGGCTTGATCCCCTCGCCCAGTTTCCACTCGAAAAAGCCGGGTTTATCCGGATTGACATCGGCCTCGAATCCGGGGTTAAAAATTTGTCCGACCTTGACGATCTCGGCGTCGGTGCCGGCGATCTGGTTGTGAACCTCAAGCGAATCGCGATACTTTTTGGCGGCGATCATTTCGTCCGCCAGGATCCGGCCGGTTTCCCGAAAAACCGTTTTCCGATCTTCTGCGGGCAGGGTCTTCCAGATCTCCAGAGATTCGTCGAAGCGTTTTTGCTTGGCCAGAAATGTGGCCAGAGTGAAACTCAGTTCGGTGCCTCCGCCCAGATATTTTCTGATCTCGGCCATATCGCCATCGAAAATCTGCCAGGCGGTCGAAACGGCCGGTTCCAGATAGCTGCGGTCGCTTTCGGCCGCCCGGCGGATATGAGCGTAAGCCTCTTCGGTCTGCCCCTGCCGGAGCAGAACATTGCCGAGCGTCCAGTGGACCTGAGCGTAATTGGGAGCCAGCGACAGGGCTTTTTCGAGAGCCGTCCGGGCGCCCGCCCGATCGCCGTTCTTCTCGCGCGCCCTGCCGAGAGCCAGCCAGACGCGGAAATCATCCGGCGCCAGAGCGGTCGCCTTTTCATATTCGGCCAGAGACCGGGCCAGATCCTCGGGCAAAAAGGTGTCTTCGCTCAAAACCGCCAGCGCGTAATGGGTCTGCGGGTCGCCCGGAGCCAGAGAGACGGCCACATCGGCCACCTCTTTGTAATCGGCCCGGGTCGAGATCGAATTGCCGAAACACCATTTGGCAAAGAAAAAAGTCGCCGTCAGGCAGACACATAATGCCGCCGCGAGAAGGATTCGGTGAACGGGGCTTTCGATTTTGATCGTTTTGGCGGCCATTTTGGGAAAAGTGTTTCGAAAAATTCTCGGGTTATTCTAACATTCTTTTTTCGTTAAATTAACCCGCGTTGGACGCAAGAAAATTCGCGGGCTTCATTTTCGCCAATCGGCGCGAAAATAAAGCCCGACAGCCGAATCTTGTTAACGGGTTAAAATAATTCGGACGCTTCGCTTTCATTGGCGGGCAAAAAAAACTTATATCCAATCGACGTTAAATCGTATTTATTCGAACTCGACCGGTTCGATCCTGAGCAGGGCGCGTTTGAGAGAAACGTTTATTTTTTTGCACATTGTGCGAACTTCCTTGAGTTTTTCGGGCGACACATCGCGGAACGATAGAAGTATCTCCTGCACCTCATTCTCCACGCAGATCTTCTCCAGCGACCCGTTTCCGCCGAAAACCCGCAACCCGTGAATGACCTTGTCTTTTTTGAGCGGGTCGTCGTCAACGAAACCGATCGGCTTGTAATTCCAGTTGGGGTTGTTCTTCAGTTCGCGGAGGATCATTTCGCCGCCGTCGCCCGCTCCGTAGATCAAAACCTTACTGCCGTTCCCGTTCGTCTGCATCGGCAACAAATGACGGAAAAAACGAAAAGCCATCCGGCTTCCGGCGAGAGCGATCAAAAGGATCAGACCGTCGGCGATAAAAACCGCCCGGGAATAATACTGAAACCGGTAAAACAAAAGGATCGCCAGCACGCTCAGCGAAGACCCGAGAAAAACCCCCTTCGAAAAAGTTACAAAATCGCGGATGCTGGTATAACGCCAGATCCCGCGATAAACTCCGGCGACCAGGAACGAAAAGAGTTTGATGACGATGATGATCGGCAGGGATTTGATGAAAAGCCCCCAGGTTTCGCTGTTTTCGATCGGCCCCAGAATAAGAATATAAGCCGCATAATAAGAAAGAGTGATCAGGATGGCGTCGAGAAAGACCTCGAAAACGCGGCGTTTATGAGACAGATTGAGCAGAAATCCGAAGGCCGCGTTGTCCTTGAGGGCCAGATCCGATTCCTGTTCTTCGTAAACTTTGACCTTGGAAAGATAGACTCCGATCAAAGTCAGGATCAGGATGAAGAAAGCGACCAATGCCAGACTCTGGGTCGGCTGCAGGCGGCGGACCAGAAGCGACAAAACTCCGGCCAGAATGGCGAAACCGTACAGCATCAGAACGGCCGACCGCTCCGAAAGTCCGAGCGCCACCAGCCGGTGCGAGGTGTGGTCGCGCCCTCCCTGAGAAGCCTTTCGCCCCCAAACCTTGCGCAAGATGGTAACGAACGTGGTGTCGAAGATCGGCACGAACAGGATCAGGGCCGGCACGGCCAGAACCGACACGATGCTTCTCGAACGCCCGCCGACCTCGTTAAGCAGGACGGAACTGGCGAGAAAGAATCCGACGAACATCGACCCCCCGTCGCCCATAAAGATCGACGCCGGATAGAAGTTGTGAAAAAGGAATCCGACCAGAGCGCCGATAAATACGAGGATCAGCAACGTCTCGTTGGCCTGTCCGCTGAGCGACAGATTGATGGCCAGAATAATGGCGGCGATGGCCGAAATGCCGGCCGCCAAACCGTCCATATTGTCGAGCAGGTTGATGGCATTCGTTATTCCGATCAGCCAGAAGGTGGTGATGGCGATGTTGAAGATCTCCGAATCGGTCCACGGCAGGACCAGACCGAAACTGATGATCAGAGCCACCCCGATAAATTGTCCGATCAATTTCTGATAAGGCTTGATCTGAATGATGTCATCGATGAGGCCGACCAGAAACAGGAAAGTGCTTCCCCCCATTATCACCCAGGTCTGAGTCGTGTGGGAAACAAAGAACAGATACATCAGAACGGTGGCCAGAAAGATCGCCACCCCGCCCATCATCGCCGTCGGTTTCTTGTGCCACCGATCCGATTTCGGTTTGGCTATAAAACCGTATTGCCGGGCAAACTTCCGCACCAGAATTGTCAGGACGATCGCCAGAATAAAACTTGCCAGCGTAACTATTAACGGATTTTGAATTATTTGAAACATAGGGAGTTCATCCGCTAAAACTATAGTATTGACTTATTACAAACATATTTCGTTTTGGAAATCAAGCAGTTATTATTAATGAAATGGATGCAGGTTTTTTGTTTGCAATCATACAAATCGCCAAACGGGCTCCGGTCGCTTTACCGAACGAAAAAAAACTTTCTACTCTCCGTTGCCGCTGGCACTTCTTGCCCTCGGGCTGAATCTCTCGTTTTCGGCCAACTCTTTCTCCTTTTGATCGGTTCCGGTCACATTTAAATAGAGATTTTTGATGTCCTTTACAAGACGATCTCTGGAATAATTCCGCACGACGAACTCGCGCCCGCTCTCACCCAGGCTTTGGCGCAGCTGGCGGTCTTCGGCCAGACGGATGATTCCCCGATAAAGCCCTTCGGCGTCGTCCGAAGCCACTCCCAACCCCCGCTGACAGACTGAAAAGCCATTCTTTTCGGCTTCGACCGGGCCGAGCAAATCGGGAACTCCGCCGACCGTCGTCGAGATGACAGCCTTTTTCCCGGCCATCGCTTCGATCAGAGAAAGCGGCGTTCCTTCGTTTCGCGACGTCAGAGCGACGATGTCGAGTCCGGCGTAAAAAACCTCGGGATCGTTTCGGTTACCCAAAAATTGGACCGATTCTCCGAGTTTCAGCGCCCCGGCCCGGTCCTCGAGTTCTTTTCTCAAATGACCGTCGCCGATAATGACGAAACGGAGGCGGGGAGAGTCAATTTTTTTTTGATCGCGGCAGATCCCGGCCGTTTTCAGCAAAAGCCCGATGTTCTTGACCTCCGTCAAACGGCCGATCAAACCGACCACAACCTCCTCATCCGCGGCGCCGATCTCGCGCCGCAGGATCTTTCGGCTCTCTTCGGTTCGATCAAAAGGGTCGAGGTCGATGCCGAGCGGAATGACGGCGAACTGATCCGCCCGCCCGACGCCGAACCGGTCGTGGATCTCTTCGAACTGACGGCGGCTGATGACGACTATCTTATCGGTCGCCAGGCGGGCCAGAGTTTTTTCAATGAACAAAAAAAAGTTCGTTTTGAGCGGACCGTAATAGCTGTGAAAAACATGTCCGTGATACGTGTGAATCAGCCGCAGGGGGCGCGGCCGGCCGACGAGAGTTCCGGGCGTCAGCCATCGGTAAATAAATCCGGCCATCCGGCCGACGGTTCCGGCCTTGGCCGTATGAGTGTGAATGATGTCGGGTTTTTCGCGGCGGATCTGCCGGTAGATCTTCCACAGCGAAACGGCGTCCCGGAGCGAAAGTTCGCGGCTCATCTCCTCGATGAAGACGGGTTCGACCCCGTTTTCCTCCGCAAAATAGCCCATGTCCTCTTCGCCCGGAGGCACCGTTCCGGTCAGCAGAACGGATCGGAATTCTTCCCCTTGCAGTTCTCTGGTCAACCAGACGACGTGCCGGGCCGGACCGCCGACATTGAGCCGGGCGATGATGCGGACTATTTTCATAAGGACAATCGGCGAGCCGTCAAATCTCTTCTTTTAACATCACAATTTTTTTGCATTTCATCACCGATGCCAAATGAGAAATTCAACGACCCGCCCGAGCGGCCGGCGATCAGAAGCGACCTTGAGCAAACTTCAAAGCGGCCGATGACCTGACGGCTGTGCGGGAAAACCGCGCCGGCCAAATCTTTTCGGGCGGCGCGAGGCCGGAGGGTTCGAGAAGTTAAAACCGTCCGGGTCGTTTCGCCCGTTTCAGAAATCTGTTAAAGAACGTAGATCGTGTCCGGATCGTCCTCGTGGCGGATCTCGTCGATCTTTTCCTTTTTTCCCTCGCCCATATAAAGCCGGTTCGGACAATTGATGACCATTCCCTTTTCGGTCGTGCCGATGTTCTTGTAAGCGTGAACGACCCCTTTCGGAATGATGACCGCCTGCGGGTTGTCGGCCCCGACGAACATCGTCATCACAAAGCGGTAGGTCGGCGAATCGGACCGGTTGTCCCATAAACGCAATTTGAAATTCGACGGCCCGATAAAACAAAACAGATCGGCCTGATCGACATGTTCGTGCGGACCGCGTTGGACCAGCGGTTCGGTCATCGAAATATAAGCCATCTGCGGATAAAACTCCTCGGTCAGTTCATCGTGCCGGAAAAGCTCCGCCAGCCAACCCCGCTCATCGACGAATTTCCTGAGCGGATAAACGACCACATCTTGGATTTTTCCCTTGGTGAATTCCATAATCCATTTTGGATTTTGGATTTTAGATTTTGGATTTTGAAAGCAACTCCAAAACCCGAAATCTAAAATCCAAAATTCTTATTGGCTCCCGTTTCGGCCACCAGGTTGGTGGCCCGCAGAAGGCTCTCGAAAGTCCCGGCGTCGGTCCACCAGCCTTCCAGTTCGTTCCAGGTCATCTCGCCCCGATTTATGTAATGATTGTTGACATCCGTGATCTCCAGTTCGCCGCGGTCAGAGGGCTCCAGAGTCCTGATGATATCGAATACTGTTTTATCATAAAAATATATGCCGATAACCGCAAAGCCGGATTTCGGATTTGCCGGTTTTTCTTCGATCTGCAAGACCCTCTCGCCTTCGATCTCGGGCACACCGAAGCGGTTCGGGTCATCGACCTGTTTGAGCAGAATCTTGGCCCCGCCGCCCTGCCGGCGGTAATCTTCCGCCGCTTTTCTGATGTTGCCCTCGATGATGTTGTCGCCGAGAACGACGCAGATCGGCTGTTCGTCGGCGAAATGTTCGACCAGTGAAAGCGCATCGGCGATGCCGCCCTCGCCTTCCTGATAGGTGTAATTGAGATGTTTGAGGCCGAATTCCCGGCCGTTCCCCAGAAGTTTGAGAAAATCCCCGGCCGAATTCCCGCCCGTTACGATCATGATGTCATCGATCCCGGCATTGATCAGCGTTCTGATCGGATAATAGATCATCGGTTGATCGTGAACCGGCAAAAGATGCTTATTTGTTACCTTGGTCAGCGGATGCAGGCGCGAACCCAAACCGCCGGCCAATACGATTCCTTTCATATAATTATCTTTAGAGCTATGTTAAGTTCTCACCCGGCCGAAGCCACTGTTTTTTTATAAAATGTCAGTCGATAAATTTCTGAAACCATAACTCTAACATCAAAAGCGTCCAGATTTGAAACGCGTGATCGCGCTCCGCGTTGGTGTGTTCCGATACGTATTTTTCCAGCATTTCCGGTTTGACGATCCCGCGCCCGAGGGCCTTTTCCGACAATAAGATCTCCCGGACGAAGTCCTTCATTCCGGTCCGAAACCATTTGCCGATCGGAACCCCGAATCCCATTTTGCGCCGGTAAATGACCTCCGGCGGAACGAGGCGGGCCGCCGCCTTTTTCAAAAGCGACTTGGTTTCCAATCGCTTCATCTTCAAATTCTCGGGCAGAGAAGCGGCGAATTCTATCAATGTATGATCGAGAAAAGGGGAACGGGCTTCGAGCGAATTGGCCATCGAAGCGATATCCACCTTGATCAACAGATCATTGGGAAGATAGGTCATCTGATCGGTCAGAAGGATCGTGTCGAGAAGGCCCGAACCGTTGGCCTTGGCGAACCATTTTTCCAGAACAACCGAAGGATCTTCCGTCGCCACCGCTTCCTCGAACTCCCGGGTGTAAAGATGTTTTTTCGCGTCGCGGTTGAAGGTCGAAACCCACCGGAAATAGCGCTCGACCCGGGGCAGACCGGCGGCCTGCAAAAAGCGCTTGACATCGCGGACGCGGCTTTTTTTGAGCTCCGAGGTCGGGATCAGGCTGATCGGTTTTTCAAACAGGATCTTTCGGGCGAATCCGGGAAAGCGATGGTAAATTTCCGCCAGACGCATCGCCGCGTGGCGTTCGTAACCGGCGAAACTTTCGTCCCCGCCGTCGCCGTTAAGAGCGACCGTAACGTGCTTTCTGGTTTCCTTTGAAACGTAATAAGTGGGAATGGCCGAAGAATCGGCGTAGGGTTCGCCGTAATGTTCGACCAGCGTCGGCAAGACTTCGAGCGCGTTGGGTTTGACGATGAATTCGTTGTATTCCGCGCCGACGTGTTCGGCGACCCGGCGGGCGTATTTCAGTTCGCTGAAATCCTGTTCTTCAAACCCGATGGAAAAGGTCTTGACCGGTTTTTCGCTCGCTTCGGCCATCAGCGCGACGACCGCCGAAGAATCGACGCCGCCCGAAAGAAAAGCCCCGAGCGGGACTTCCGAGATCATCCGCAATCGGGTCGATTCCCGCAAAATCCGGGTCGTTTCCTCGATCGCCTCCTCCTCGCTGATCTTGATCTTGCGCGAAAAATCCGGCTGCCAGTATCTTTTGATCTCGATCCGGCCCTCCCTCCAACGGAGCCAGTGGCCGGGTTCGAGTTTGCGAATCTGGCGGAAAGCGGTCTGCGGAGCCGGAACGCAGAGATAGCTCAGATAAGCGTCGATGGCCTGATGATCGACCTCGCGCCCGACGTCGGGATGAGTCAGCAGGGCCCGGAACTCCGATCCGAAAATGAGATCGCCGTTGGGTTGATGCGAGTACAGAAGCGGTTTTTTGCCGACCCGGTCGCGGGCGACAAAAAGCTCCTTGCGTCGCTCGTCCCAGATGGCAAAAGCAAACATCCCGCGCAAATGATCGACGCAATCCGTCCCGTATTCGTCGTAAAGATGGATGATCGCCTCGGTGTCGGAATTGGTGTAAAAGGTCCGGCCGAGTTTTTCCAGATCCTCCCTTAACTGCCGGAAATTATAGATCTCGCCGTTAAAAACGATGGCTTTGGTCTTATCCTGATTGAAGATCGGCTGTTGACCGGAAGCCAGATCGATGATCGAAAGCCGCCGCATCGCCAGCCCGACGTCCTCTTTGAGATAAAAACCGTCTTCGTCGGGGCCGCGATGAACGATCGCCTCGTTCATCCGCTCCAGAACCCGGCGATCAACCGCCCGCGAGTTCGAATTGACAATTCCAACAATTCCGCACATTGATTTTCTTATAAACCGGCCCGAAAAGGGCCATTAAATTTCTTCTTTCGGAATGCCTTCCAATTGCCCGTGCTCGCGCAGCATTCTTTCAAAATTTCGCTGGCTAGCCAACTCCACATTCCTCCGGTTCTCCTTGCGCTCCAGATAAAGCGTCCAGCCGACGCCGATGAACATAAACAAAAACACCTGGATCTGGGTTCTTTGGCGATAGGCCGTTCCGACATTTCCCTGAAAGATCGAATAAGCCATCGTCAGCATCAGAGAGAAGATCAAAACCGGGATGGCCTTTCGCAGGCGGGTTTTTAACGTATACCACAAACCGCTGAACATCAGGGGAATCATCGCCCACCAGGCCAGCACTTCGGGCAGAGTTCCCAGTTGCCGGAAATTGTTCATCTGCCAGGGGAAAGGAGCCAGCATCAAATAAGCCAATCCCACCGGCATGGCGACCAGAACCCCGGTCGGCGTCGAAACGTCAAGATTTTCGCCGAAACCCGAACCGGCCGAGTCGGCCAGATCCTGTCGGCTCCTTTGAAGAGTTTCCAGATCACCGTATTTCTGCAATTCCGCGCCGGCGTTGCGAATAACCCCCAGATAAGTCAGGGAAAGTCCGAGCAACGCAATAACCATTGTCCTTCTGATGATGGATGTGGCCGAAGTACTCAAACCGATGACGAAACTTCCGGCCACGGCAAAAGCGACCATGTAGAAAATGTAAAATCTCAGCGAAAAAATGCCGAAAAGCGAAAACAACAGGATGAGAATGGCCGGAAAATTGAATTTTTCCTGAAGCTGAAGAACCATGATCATCGCCAGAACCAGCAGAAATATGATCAGACCGTCCTTGAGCAGTTGCGAAGACCAGATAATAAAAGACGGGAACACCGCGATGCCGATGGCCGCGATTTTAGCCACCCGGCGGTTGTCATAGATCTTTCGGGAACAGAAATACACCATCGGAGCCGTGGCCGCGCCGATCACCGCGCAGAATGATTGCGCGACCAAAAGGCTCTGCCCGCAGATAAAATAGATCGCACCGACCAGATAATGCATCCCCCAGCCCGGCCCGGATGTCTGCGAAGCCCGAAAAGTTATGTTGTCGTTCGGTACCATCAGCCCCTGCCAGATCTCCACAAGCCTCTGGCCGACGGCATTGTAAAGTCCCGAATCCTCGGCGATGAACATTCTCAGATCAAAAATCTGAATGATCAAACCGAAACTCAGTCTGGCGAGAAGAGCGATCAGGAAGATGTTTGTAAGAAACTTTTTGTCTTCCGAATAATTGCGAATGATGAACAATATCGGAAGCGAAACGGTCGCCACCAAAAGGACGGCGATCGCCCCGTCGGGCGGCCGGATGAAACTCATCGCCAACCCGAAAAGCAGACTTACGACTATGACCATTTTCTTCATATGATCCGGTTAATCATCTTCGCGCAAAACAAGATTATTCTCCAGTACGAGGGCGTCGAAATTCGCGTTTTTGAACGTATTGACCGCGTCTTCCGGGGTGCAGACGATCGGCTCCTGAATATTGAAAGAGGTGTTCAGAAGCATCGGAATTCCGGTCAGTTTCCTAAACTCGTTGATCAGATTCCAGTACCTCGGATTGGTCTGCCGGCTGACCATCTGCGGCCGCGCCGTCCCGTCAACGTGAACGACGGCCGGGATTTTTTCCTTCCATTCCTCGGCCACCTCGATGACCGTGATCATAAACGGGTCGTGATGTTCTTTGCCGAAAATCTCGCGGCCGTTCTCCTCGAGCATCGAAGGCGCCAGCGGACGGAACCATTCGCGCAATTTGACCTTGTGATTGAGGATCTCGCGCATATCGCGGCGGCGCGGATCGGCCAGAAAACTTCGCGCCCCCAAAGCCCGCGGCCCCCATTCCATCCTCCCCTGAAACCAGCCGATGATCGCCCCGTCGGAGATCATCTTCGCCAGACGCGGGAGCAGTTCCTCATCGGCCAGGGGCTCGTATTTCAAACCGGCGGCATCGAGCGTTTTCCGGCATTCTTCGCCTGAGAACTCGGGGCCGTAATAGGCGTGATTCATCACGAAGCGGCGGGGATTTCCCAGTTTTTGATGCCAGACCATCAGAGCCGCCCCCAGACTGCACCCGGCATCGCCGGCGGCCGGCTGGACGTAAAAATCGCTGAACGGAGTTTCGTGAAAGATCCGCCCGTTCATCACCGAATTAAAGGCCACGCCGCCCGCCATGCAAAGATTTTCTTCCCCGGTCATCTCCTTGATCTGATGAGCCAGATAAATAGCCGTGTCCTCTAAAACCTTCTGCGCCGAGCAGGCGATGTCCCAGTGATGCTCGGTCAGTTCCTCGCCCTGCCCGCGGCCCGGCCCGATCTCTCTGACGATGGCTTCGGGAAACTGATAATGTTTGGCCAGATGATGATCGAGGATCTTGATGTTAAAGCGAAAATCGCCTTTTCCGTTGGTGGTCAGGACCTTTTCCGAGAAAAAATCGTAGTATTTGGGTTTTCCGTAAGCCGCCAGTCCCATCACCTTCCACTCGTCGCCGGTGAACATATCGAACCCGATGTAGTTGGTGACGGCCGAGTAGAACTGGCCGAGACTGTGCGGCAGTTTGATCCTCTTCAAAACCTCGATCCGGTTGCCTTTGCCCCGGCAAAAAAGCGTCGTCGTGTCCTCACCGGTCCCGTCCCAGGTCAGAATGGCCGCCGATTCGAAAGGCGAGACGAAAAAGGTCGAGGCGGCGTGGCTTTGGTGATGCTCGATGAAATGAAACTTGAAATCGCTTTCGCCGAAATTATCGCGCAGGCGTTTGGCGTGGCGGAACATCCCGAGATAGCTGTTGCTCACCTGGGTTACCCCGCGGTCGGCCCGCGCTTTGAACATATCGCGCGAGACGAAGGCGGCTTTGACGGCCTGCATCGCTTTATGCCGCAGGATCCAGGGCTTCCAGTAATGTCCGACGTGTTCGACGTCCTTTAAGGTGATGCCGGCGTAATCCAGACAATAGCCGATCGCCTGGTAAGGAAAACCGCTGTGATGTTTTTTGCGGGAAAATCTCTCTTCTTCGGCGGCGGCTATCAGTTCCCCGTCCTTGATCAAACTGGCGGCCGAATCGCCGAGCGTCGTTAAACCTAAAATATACATTGTTCCAAATCTTTGATTATTAAAAGGAGCCGGTCGCTAAAAGCCGAATCCGGCCACAATCCCCAATTTCCCAAACTTCGATAAAAAATCTCTTAAAATTTATCTGTTAAATAATTACCTTTATAAATTATCTCAAATCTTTCCGCCGACACAATGAAGGGTCCGGGCCAAAATCTCGGCCTGCGCCCCGACGGTGTAATGTTCCAGCGAACAGGCTCTGCTTTGCTCCCCCATTCTCTGGCGCAAACTCTCGGCCGACAGCAATTTAACCAGAGCATTATACCAGTCTTCATCCGTCAGGGCATTAAAATGCGTTTCGCCGGGCCGACCAATTTCGGCGCAAACCCCGACCGGCGTCATGACGAACGGTATTCCGACCGCCATATATTGGATCGCCTTAAAACCGGACTTTCCGGCCAGCCATTCCTCATTGGCCGAACTGATCGTCGTCATCGGATAAAGCCCGATGTCAAAGGATTGGAAATCGCTGAGTTCACGGTCCAGTTTCCAGGGTAAATTTTGCACCTTAACGCCGTTAAGTTCAACTTTATCGACTCCCGCTCCGACGATCTTCAAAACGAAATCGTGTTTTTCCGCCAGTTTTTCCAGAACCGGGAAGATCGATTTCAAAAAAGGAAACGTCGAATGAGTTCCGATCCAACCGATGACCGGAGCGGATTCGATTCTCTCTTCGGCCGGTCTGAACCGGTCGGTATCGACGACGGTCGGGATCACCACGGCTTTGGTCCCTTTTTTTTCGACGTAATCGGCGATAAAACGATTTCCGCAGGTGACGACGGCCGACTTTTTGATCAGGGCATCGGTCTTGCCGAAGAATTTGAAAAAGCTCCCGATCTTTCCGTAGGTCGGGCTGACGTAACGGATATAGGTGGCATCGTCGAGGTCGAGAATGAGCGGATATTTTCCCACCAGCCGGAAAAGTCCTTCGAAAAAGGCCGGACCGAAAAACATCGCTTCGCGCTGGATCAGGATCAGGTCAAACTTCCGCCCCTTCAAAACCTCGGCAAACCGCCTCATCAGAGGCTTCCATAATTCGACGATTTTTCCGGTCAAAGACTTGTTCCGGTAAAGAAGTGAAAATTGCCGGCTGTCCAGAAAAGGGCTGACCGTCAGATCGATGCCCTGAGCGGCAAGAGGAGAGGTGAACTGGGTCAGGCGATAACGCGTCGCCGCCGATTCGATCGGATATGAACACAGACCTAAAACCTTCATCTCATCTATTCTTGTTCAAACCGGTCCCGGCATCAAGGATCAATCGCGAATAAAACTCTCTGCGGCCAAACGGTCCAATCAAATTGAAAATCTCCCGGCGGCCTATTCCCGATTCATCCGACCGCGCCATTTCTGAAGCAATTGAAGCGACGTCCCCGCAAAAATTATCAAAGCCAGCGACAAACAGATGATAATGCCTATCCGAAAGACCGTTAATTCGGTGATGAACAGAGGTCTCTGCTTTCCGAAAAATTCGAACGAACCGCGCCAGATCCGGCTGTTCCTCTCCGAAACCCGGGTGTAAAGCCACGGCTCGGGATAGGTGATGCTGCCGTCGAAAGGCATTCCGCCCTGATAGAAATTTACCAGATACTCATCGCCCGTCAGATCGGCGGGGGCCTTAACCCGCTTGAGCGAATCGTTTTTATTGATGGCTTCGACGGCCGACAGATATTTGCCTCCGTCCTCGAACAAACTGCCGTTGAGCGGATCAAAAATAACCCATCCGTACCGGTCATCCCAGACTTCCACCACGTTATGACCGCTCTTTTTGCCGGGAAGAATTTGAACCAGACGCGCCGGAATGCCGACCGACAGCAAAGTATTGGCCGTGATCGAGGAAAAACAGACGCAATGCCCCGGTTTTCCCTTAAGATGTTCTTCGAATTCGTCCGTCGGACAGAAACTCGGAGTGAAGATGTCCACGATCGGATCTCCGAACGGAACATCTTTCAACAAATTCTGCGACACGCAGTTGGCCGATTCGATCCCTTTCAGACCGGCGCAGTTTTTATTAAAGAAATCCCGGAACGGCTTGAGATCTTCGGTTTTCTCGTACTGCCCGACATCCCACTGCAAACCGCCGACGGAAAAGTTCGGGGTCGGCCCGTCGGTTTTGGTCCCGGCCTCCGCCGCGTTCCAACTGATGGAAGATGTCGTGTACGGGAGCGATAAAAGCAAATAAGCCTGAACCCCGGCCAAAACCAGAAATAGTGCCAGTAAAATAATTCTTGTTTTTATTTTCATCTTGAATCTTTCCAAAAACCGCTTGGAATCACTCAAAACAGAGCAATCGCAACTGCAATTTATTCATTCGGGAGAAACGGCATGAAAACGAAAGGGGGGAATTTAAATGCCGGCCAAATCATCCGGGTAAAAAAAACAACCGAAGTGCTTGCGAGACGAACCGCATTTAGATTTTCAACTCTAACAAAGCTAACAAGTTAAAAGGTATGAAAAGCATTTTTAATTGTCAAATGACAAATTTCTTATTCGCCGGCCGCCGGTTGCCCGGTCGAACCGGAATCCCCGCCCCGATGATCTCAAATCAATCGTTCCGTTTTAAGAGAGTCCGATAAATCCTTTGGTATCTGGCCCCGCCGACCGTTTCCAGATCAAACATTTTCCCGGCGATCTGCCGCGAATGTTCCCGGAAATCCTCCGCCCCGCTCATTCGGACGATCCGATCAAACGCCCGGGCATATTCGGATCGGTTGAATTCGTTGATGATCACGCCGACCTTTTCGCCTTCGATCAGATCGTCCAGATCGCCGACCCCCGAATTGGAAACTATCGGCAGACCGCAGACCAGATATTCGGCGATCTTGGTCGGCGATGAGGATTGTTTCGAATAACAGGCCTTGATCAAAGAAAGCGAGGCATCCGATGCGCTCAGATAATCGGGCACCTCCGACGGCGGAACCTTGTCGATAAAGAAATCCCGGTCGGTAAAGCCGCGTTTGCGCAAAAGTTCGGCGACCTGTTGCGGCGGGCTTTGGGTTAAGACAAGGGCGAAAGTGCGCGGATTTTTTTCCCTCGCCGTTCGGAGAAAATCGGTCATTTCTTCGGTCAGATACCAACCGCCGAAAGAACCGACGTAAACGATGACGAACCGGTCTTCGACGCCGAGTCTCCGCCGCATCCCGGCCCGCGCCGATCGATCGGCGCTCTCGAACCGTTTGAAATCAACGCAACAAGGGATCACTTCGACCGGCCGCCCGCGAAGATCAAATCCGGTTTCTTTCGATTCGGGAAACAGGATCGAACGCGCTTTTTCCGTCAGCACCACGAACCCGTCGGAGTCTTTGAGCAGCCATTTTTCGACCCGTTTGACCGAGCGATAGAGCCATCCGTTCTCTTTCCAGATCCCGGCGTCGGTGTATTCTTCGGGGAAAAATCCGCGAACATCGAAAAGGAGCTTCGGCTTTTTGGACAGAAACTTTCGGGCGATGGCCCCCATCAGGGCTGGAACGTGAACCCGGGCGTGAAGCAGATCGATCCCTTCGCGGCGGATCAATTTCCTGATCAAACGCGCTCCCGCCAGAACGTCGTACAAGGTGGCCGGAGCCGAAGGCCGTTTGTGGTAAGGCAAAAAATGCCAGGCGATCCCTTCTTCGGAGAGTTTCTTTTTTTCGGCTTCGATCTCTTCAGTCGTCCATTTGCGCTTCAGATCCGGCTCGAACGTCAGCAGACTGATCCGAACCCGGTCGAGTTTGTTGATCTCGCGCAGATAAGGCAAAACCTGCGTCTGGACGAGGGATTCGCGCAAACCGAAATAGCAGAGGTACATTATTTTGGCGTCCGGCATTATTGTTTTTCGTTTGAGGCGGAGCGGCTCTCGACTCTGGCGATGACATCGATCCCACCGTCCCCGAGATAGGAAAAATCGTAATCGCCGGTTATTCTTTCCAGAGTCTCGGCGTGATAGATCCGGTAATCGAAATCTTCCAGAAACCCGATCATCTCGTTCGGGCTGGTTCCGTTCTTGATCAGTCTCGAATAGCCGACCTCGATGAAAAGGATCGGCCGGAATCTTCTCAAAATCTCTCCGGCCCCGCGCAAGGCGTGCATCTCGTAGCCCTCGATGTCTATTTTTATCAGATCTAATTGGGAGATGCCGTTCTCTTTGACGATATCGTCGAGGGTCGTCGTCTCTATTTCGGTGAAATCCAGACCGCCGGTCTCATCCTCATCCCGCAAAACGCGGTTCATTCCCAGATTATGTTCATCGACCCGGTACAATTTCAGGGTCTCCTTTTTGTCCGAGATGCCGGAGTTAAAAACATATACATTCGAGAAATTGTTGAGAGCGATGTTTTTCTTCACGCCCCGAAAATTCTTCTCATCCGGTTCGAAACCGTAAACGAATCCGCCCTCACCCGTCAGTTCGGCGAAATTCAAGAGCGTCTCCCCGACATTGGTTCCGACGTCGAAAATGACAAACCCCTTTTTCACCAGATCGTACAGATTGACCCGGGTTACATGGCTCAGATCCCAGTAAATGTACCACTGCATCAGGCAACTGATATCGAGTTCGAAATCGATCCCGCCTCTTTTCACCCGCCGGATCGAGCCCTTTTGATAAAGCTGCGGCCCCGGGATCAGACGCGACCAGAAACCCAGATACTCGGTTCCCCGGACAAAATAAAGCAGGGTTTTTTCGGCCCAGGAAAAGGTCAGGGGCTTGCGAAGCAGGTTCAGAGTTTTCGTTTTGACGGATGACATCGATCAATCTCCCGGGGTTTGATGGACGATGAACGATTTTCCCGCCCAATGAAATTCGCGGTATTCCATCAGTTTGATCTGCGGATTGGCCTCCAGCCATTCGGCGCAGGCCCGCTGTTCGCCCTTGTCGGGGCGGGCGCTGAAAGTGTACCAGTCGTCAAAACAGATAACCGCCCCGTCAACCAGTTTGTCGGTCAGCCAATCGAGAACGGGAACGGTCGATTCGTACAGGTCGCAATCGATCCAGGCGACCGCGATCTTTGAATCGATCCGCGTTTTCGGCAGAGTCTCGTCGAAAAAGCCCTCGGTGATATGAAAGCGCTTCAGATCGACCCCGAACTTTTTCAAACGTTTTTCAAAACCCTTCCGGCCAAAACTGAATTCGCCCGTCTCGAACGGCCCGCCGACATCTTTTCCGGAGATCTCGGGCAGGCCCTCGAAAGAATCGAAAAGACGGAACCTCATCGCCGACAAACCGTGCCGGTGCGCCGCCTTCCAGGCCTCGATCGTCGTGTGACCGCGAAAAACCCCGAACTCCGCGTAATCGCCGCTCATCTTGTTGTTCGAACAATAGGCGAAGGCCATATTGATCATGTTTCCGCTCTCATAAATAAAACCGTCGGAAACCCGCGTTTGATAAATGAGCGGCAGAGAAACCGGCCTCACCAGCCCGGTCGAAAGGTGTCTGGCGATGTAGTCGCCCAAATTGAACAGTTTTTCACGAATAGCCATAAGTTATAATTTTGTCCTTCCCAAACGGCGAAACGGAAATCCGGCAAAATAAACCAGATTTCGCGGCACAAGCCAGATGCTTTTCAGAGCGTGCCTGAAAAAATCGCCGTATTGCCTTTTGCGAAAATAAGAACCGGCCAGAACCTGATGAAGATTCCCGTAAGAGGCGCGTTTCAGTTTCTGAATGCCGTCGTCATCCTCGCTAAATGCTTTTTCAAAACCGAGCATCATCTCGCGTTCCATCCTGCGGACGTCGGCGTGCATGTTCGAGCCGTGAACGCGGTATTTGAGCAGAACCTCCGGCACGAACCCGATCGGGTAACGGCGGCTGATCCGGTAATACAAATCCCAGTCGGCCGAGGTCAAAAGCCTCAGATCGAAACCGCCGACCTCCTCGAAAACCTCGCGCCGAACCATCGCTCCGCTCCCGCCGCCCAGCACCACCGCCCGTTCGAAAAGCAGAAATTCGTGCGAGACCCGGCCCGATTGCCCTTCGAGCCTGGTTTTCAGAACCTCCTGATCCGGGCCGATCTCATCGACCCCGACGTGAACCAGCCCGAGGCTTTGATCCCCTTCGAACACCTCGACCTGTCGGGCCACCTTTTCCGGCAACCAGTAGTCGTCCGCATCCAGAAAAGCGATGTATCTCCCCCGGCCCCTTTCAGCCCCGTTGTTGCGGGCCGCCGAAACCCCCGCGTTTTCCTGAAAAACGGCCGTTATCCGGTCTTTGTAACTTTTCAAAACCTCCGCCGAATGATCCTTCGACCCGTCATCGACGACCACGATCTCGATGTTCGGATAGGTCTGGTTCAAAACGCTGTCAATTGCCTCGCGTAAATATTCGGCGTAATTGTAATTCGGAATAATGACGCTGACCAAAGGTTTCATTCTGATAATTTCGATAAAGCGATGCCGCCGTGTTTACGAGCCGTTGTCTGATTTTTTCTTCTCGCAGACCGCCACTAAAACCGGGGCCGTTTCGATCGTCTCGCCGGAGAAATAGTAATCGTTTTCGGTCGGATAAAAGGGCTTTTGCCAAATCGCCCGGCTCAGGGTTTCGCGCAAACTGAGGGGAATTTTGTTAAAAACCTTCCAGCCCAGAAGTTGCGCCTGAACGGTGAAATCCTTCGGCAACCGCCGCTGGGCATCGTAAAACGGTGGGATTTTTATATTTTCATCCAGATTTTGTCCCAAAAATTCTTTTATCTCGAAATGCCCCTCAAGCTCGTCCCTCAGTTCATCGGGTTTATATTCGAAAACATGGAACGGATTGGACGGTTTTCCGTTGACGGGCATTGTGTAATTGGCGTTCGGCGTCGATAGAACAAGCAACCCGTCATCCGTCAGAATCCGGCTCAATTCGGCCAGAAACCGCCCCCTTTCGTGGAGATGCTCGATGGTCTCAAACGAGGTTACGGCGTCGAAACTCCCGTCGGGAAAAGGCAGATTGAGACCGTCGCCGAGCAGGACCGCTGTTTTCTCATCGCATTCTTTGCCTGCCTGCCGGGCCGCCTCGAAATCCACATCGACTCCCGTAACGGTTCCCGCCTTGCGCTTCAAGAAAGCCAGCCCGTAACCCGTTCCGCAGGCGATGTCCAAAACTTTTTTCTCCTCAACCAGAGGAAGGGCGAATTTGTAACGCGCCGAATGCTCGCCCCAGTACGGCGACAGTTTGCCCGCGTCGATGATGTTCGCTCCGCTGAATCTTTCCGCTGATGCCATTTACTTCCCGTTATTCTCGTTCATCCAGAGCCGGTAAAGCTCGTACTGCCGGTCAACCATCCTCTCAACCGTGAACCGGGCTCTGACCGAATCCCGTCCGGCCGAGCCGATCCGGCGGCGCAGATCGGCCGACTCCCAAAGCCGCAAAGTCTTGTCGATGATCTGACTGACGTCATCCGGCTCGATCAAAAATCCGTTTTCGCCCGACCGGATCACCTCCCGCGCCCCGCCGACATCGGTGGCGATGACCGGAAGCCCGGCCCCCATCGCTTCGATCAAAACCTGACTGAAGGCCTCCGAAAGCGACGGCTGAACGAACAGGTCCATGGCCGACAAACAGGCCGCCACGTCTTCCCGCCACCCGGCAAAAACCACTTTTTCCCTCAGATCAAGTCTTTCTATCGCGTCATCGACCTCCGGCAAACCTCCCTTGCCGATCAGAAAAAGTTTGGCTTCGGGAACTTTTTCGATGATCTTTCCGAGAGCCTCGATCAACTGAATATGGCCTTTTCGCGGCGCGAAGTTGGCGACGTAACCGATGATGAAATCATCGTCCGAAAAACCGAACTCGTCGCGAACCCGCCGTCCCTGGGATCGGTCCGCCGCCAGCTTGTCAAAATCGAATCCGAGATGAACGACCTCGACGTGGCCTTCGCGGATGCCGTCAATCTCGACCATATACCGTTTGACGGCTTCGGAAACGGCCACCGCAAAATCGGCTCTTTTCGTCATCCATTTATCCAGCCCGACGTGAAACCTTGTTCCCAAATCTTTGACGATGCTGGTGTGATGGCGGGTTAGGGCGACTATCTTTCGGGGGGAAAAGCGCCCGGCCAAAACGCCGATCAACCCCGCGTTGTACAGATGCGTTTGCAGAATATCAATTTTTTCCCGGCGCAGTAAACGAACCAATCGCAAAACCGCCAGCGGATATTGTCGGCGGGAGGTTATCCCCAAACTGAGATATTTGACATCGGGAACTTCCGACAGCCATTTCGGAGGATCCGACGGCCCCAGTTCCAGACACGAAACCCGGACGCCTTTTTCGGTCAACCCCTTTGAGATGTTCTTAAAATAATTCCCCCCCACGGACGTTTCGCAGAAATGACAGACGTGCATCACAAATCAAATCTAACGCGGAAACAAACTGACGTCAAAGAGCTCTTCCCGCTCGCAAAACCAGTCTTTTTCAACTTGCCGGTTTTCAAAAACGATCTCCAGATCATAGCTTTGCAACAGGTTCCAGATCTCTTCCAGCGTCTGGCCGTTCTGCTCGATAAAAGGCGGATGCAAACCCAACCGGGCGACCGGGCGGAATTTCTCAAAGGTCTCTTTCGCCCCCGACAAAACATCAAGCTCAACCCCTTCGACGTCAATTTTCAAACAATCGACCGTTAAATTTTTTTCCCGGACAAAAGCGTCGACGCTGATCATCGGAACCTTGATCTCACCTTTGCTGAGGCCGGTTTTGACCAGACTGTTGGCGTTCGAAACCTCGGTTCCGGTATCGTAAAAAACGGCCGTCCCGCTTTTCGAGGAAACCGCTTCCCCGCGAACTTCGACCACATCCGAGACCTCGTTCAACCCGACCACCTTCTCCAAAACGCTGCGGGTGAACGGCGTCGGCTCAAAACTGAAAACCCGCCCCCCCTCGCCCACCATTTTGGCGATCATAACGGCGAACAGCCCCATATGTCCCCCGATATCGAGGACGGTCATTCCGGGCTTGATGTTCTTACGGAAGAAGGCGAAGGTTTCCGGTTCGTAGTCGGATTCGTAATAACGGCTGAATTTGGCGGGAAATCTTATGGTCTCTCCACCGATGCTCCTTTTCACACCTTTACCGAGAGTTACGGCATCGAGTGTCTGATAAACCATATTTTTAATTAAGCTCACTCTCTAAACCCCTCACGTTGTTTTTAAATTTGAACAAAAATCTGAAACCCCGGATTATAACCTTGTGCCGGAAAACCGACAGTCCGAAAGCAAACAATCCGAAAATCACCAGCGCCGTCCATATGCTGTTCGTCCACGAAACGGCCGCCGCCCCCGCAATCATCGGCAAAACGGCCTGAGTCGTCCAGTTTTGCCGCAACCGAAATCGCCAATGGGCTACTAACATCATTACAAAAAAACTCGTGCCAAAAGCAAATGCGGTCGCCCAGGCGCAACCCAAAAGTCCGTATCTCGGGATCAGATAAAAATTCAATCCGACGTTGACCAAAGCCCCGGCCGCCCCGCCGATCATCGAGATATAGGTGGCCGAAACGGCATTTGTAAAAGGCGAATAACCGGTCAAAAGCGGCATGGCAAAAGTGGCGCCCAATCCCAGAACCATCAGATATTTTCCCGCCGGATCGAATTCCGGCCCGAAAAACCAGGGCAGGACAAAACCGGCCGCCGCCGCCACCAGAACACATCCGCCGCTCCAGCAAAAGGTGACCAGCGGCAGGATCTCTTTCAGGTAGAGATTGATGTTCTCGTTCTGCTTATTGGTCTGAAAAGTTACGAACAGCGGCATCAGAAGAACGCCCGCCAGACTCGGGAATTGCATCAGGATCCCGCTGATCTGATAAACGACCGAATACATTCCCAGATCGGCTTTGGAAAGATAGTTGGAAATAAAGACCGCGTCGAAATATCCGGTGGAAAAATAACCGACGACGGCGAACGGGATCAGCGGAACGGAAAATTTGAGTATCTTTTTGAGCCAATCGAAATCAAAGGAGATCTTCCACGAGAGAAGCTTTCTCAACTCCAGAATGCCGATCAGAGCCACCGGCAGGGGCGAGAGGATATAGGCCCAGAGCGCCGTCAGCGGATCGAGCCGGCCGGTCAGCGCCAGACCGAGCAGACCGGCAAAAATGAAAATCCTTTCGACCGCCAGCAATCCGCCCTGCATCCGGGGGAGTTTGGCCCCTTGAAGAGCGTGCTGAATGTGGATCCAAAAAGCGAAAACGACGATGTGTGCGATCAACAGCCAGTAAACATCGCCCGACAGTTTCAACAGGTCCGATATGAGCGGAAACCAGATCTTTGAAAGAAGGATCAGAATGATGACGTTCGGCAACAGGATCAGGCTTCGGGTCCAGAAAGATTTGTTTATGGTTTCGGATTCGACGAATTCTTCGACGCCGAATCTGGCCAGCGCGAGGCTGGTCCAGTTGAAGCAGATCTGAGCGATCTGCGACGCCGCGATGACGGCGACGATCAAACCGTTCCCCTCGGTTCCGAGATATCTGATTATCAGGGAAACCGAGGCGAATGAAAAAAAGGCGACGGCAAATTGTGAGAGGACGAGGGTCGAATAATTTCTGACCGCAAATTTCAAATCCCAACTGGCGCTCTGCCGTTCGGAAGCGGCGGAGCGTGCGGGAGGCGAGTTTTCGCTTTTGTTTTCGGTGGAATTCGGGATCACTCTGGAAAGTCTATTTTCGGTTCGATTCCCTGTCAAAGAGAGAAAGGTCGAAAGGAAAGGGATCTTAACCGACGCCGGCCCGTCGGTTGTCCGCGGCGGAGAAAAAATTCTTCACGCGCCCGGTGATCTGATCGATTGTTTCCCGGTCCATCTCGGTGTGGATCGGAAGAGAAATGACGCCCCGGCACAGCTTTTCCGTTACGGGAAGAGAGAAATCCGGCGCGTTATACTCACTGAAAGCCTTTTGCCGGTAAAGCGGGACGGGATAGAAAACCGAGGTCGGAATTCCCTCCTTGGCCAGATGATCTTTCAACTCATCGCGCCCTCCGCCCTCGATCTGAACCGTGTACTGGTGAAAAACATGGGTCGAATTACCTTGGCGAACGGGGGTTTTCAGCCGCCCTTCGAGATCGGAAAAAGCCTCGTCGTAGGCTCGGGCGACGACGTTGCGGGCCGCGGCGTATTCGTCCAGATATTTCAGTTTGACGCCGAGAACGGCGGCCTGGATGGAATCGAGCCGGGAGTTGACTCCGACCAGATCGTGATAATAGGTCTTCGATTGCCCGTGATTGGCGATCCGGCGCATCCGGACGGCCAGTTCGTCGTCGTTGGTAAAAATGGCCCCGCCGTCGCCGTAACAGCCCAGATTTTTGGCCGGATAAAACGAAGTGGTGCCGATCTGTCCGATCGTTCCCGCCTTTTTGACCGCACCGTCCGCAAAGGTGTAATCGGCCCCGATCGCCTGGGCGTTGTCCTCGATGACCGACAGTTTGCGGCTTTCGGCCAACTCGATGATCGGTTCCAGATCGGCCGCCTGTCCGAAAAGGTGAACCGGAACGATCGCCCTGGTCCGCGGCGTGATGGCCCGCTCGATGATCTCGGCCGTCGTATTGAAAGTGTCGGGATCGACATCGACCATCACCGGCGTCAATCGCAAAAGGGCGATCACCTCGGCCGTCGCCACGTAGGTAAAGGCCGGCACGATGACCTCGTCGCCGGGCCGCAGACCGAGCGCCATCAGAGCGATCTGCAAAGCGTCGGTCCCGTTGGCGCAAGGGATGACGTGCGACGTGTCCAGATACTTTTCCAGATCGGCCTGAAACTCTTTAACGGCCGGCCCGTTGATAAAAGCGGCAGAACTCAGAACTTCGAGAACGGCCTCGTCGATCTCGTCCTTAATTTTTTCGTACTGACCTTTGAGGTCAACCATTTGAACCATTTCGATTTCGGGTTTCGGATTTCGGATTTCGGATTTTTTGTAATTGACCGAAAACCGTTTGATCCGACGATTAATTTGTTGAAAATTGAAAGACCGCTCCTACAATTAAACATTAAAAATTAGCCATTTACAACTCACTTTCAATGATCGTGTTTGGCCCCTTCGGAGATGTTGCCCGGATAAGTCACGGTTTCATTTCTCAACAAATTCCCCCGCATTTCAACTCTAACGAATGTCGGGGAGACTAAACACCAGATTTAACGTTTCACCTGCTTCGACATCTATGACGGCGGCTTTTTCAACTTCAAAGGTTCCCGGATAATAGACCGTCTTGTTTGCCCGCTTGGGATCAATTGTAACGTTCAGTCGCAATATATATTTTCCGACCGGGACTTTCTTGAAAGAATGCCTGTAACCGATGTCGCCTGATCCCTCGGTGGCCAAAAATTTATCTTTAGCGGCATCATAAGCAAACTCATTTAATTTTCTTTTTCCGTCATCCTCGCCGACACGCCACAAAGATAAGATAATATGCGACCAACTGCTTAAAGCATTGTCAAAGCGAATTTGAATATCGCCCTGCAACTGCACATTAAACTCCACTTTACGACCGCAAATACCGTCATCCACATTGACAAACCCGATTTCATTCGAATTCAAACGAATGAGTCCGTTTATTTGCACGTCGTATTCTTTCGGCAGATCCGTGTAAACCTCATATTTCCCGGTTGGTAAATCTTCAAAACCATATTCGCCTTCTGCGTCGGTCTTGGTCTTGAATTCCCGTCCGTCTTCCTTGCGTTTTGCCGTTACGGTTACGTCCTTCAAAGGTTGTGCGTAGTTCGGATCATAACCCAACTTTACGTTTAAACTGCTTGCCCTCATCAGGAAACGCCCTTCAGGGCTCCAATTTTGTTGAATAACTTTGCCGACCAATCGCGGTAATTTCTCTCCTCTGATGACCTTGCGAATTTGATCGAGTATCTTCTCCACCTCTTTTTCGGAATATTCTTCGCTGATCGCAAAACTCCATGTTTCCGAAAACAACCCGGAAACCTTTTCGTTATAAACATATCCGGCGGTAAAAATAAATCTTCCGTTTTCGACAACCGAACCGAAACAAAATGTGTCCAGAAAAAGCTCTATCCTCTGTCCGGGATTGCCCTTGAGCAGCGTTTCGACCTCGACGATGGCTTTTAAGGGCTTGCCGTACGCGCGGCTCAAGCTGTTATTTTCGACCGAAACAACTCTTCCTAAAAAGACAAATTCCTTATTTTGAATTTCGCGGAAACAGGTGTCGAAAGGATGAAAATACGCCGAGCAGGTCGGCTGTGCTTCGACCGAAGATGCAAGGAAAAAAATCACCCCTGACAGAAATATGCCGATAATCTTCTTTTTATTCATTTTTATAAGGTTAAGAGACCATCTGTTTTGAAGTTTTGGGAAAAACAATTGTTTGGAAGAAAGTAAAAATCCGAAATCAACTTTCACCTCTGCCTTTTTCCTAACAATCAGCTAATGCGATTAACCTTAATGATGCCCGCAAACGCCGTCCGGTTTGTTTCAGTGATAAATTTCCGCACCTTTTTCGGTGAATTCCTCCGCCTTTTCAGCCATTTCCGGGTTCGAACTTATATTTGTCCGATTTAAATTGATCCGACTTTGATTTTTCTTACTTCCTTTTACTTCCTTAAAATCTTCTCCATCGCCTTGCCTTTGGCCAGTTCGTCAATCAACTTATCCAAATATCGAACCTTCTGCATTATGTCATCTTCGATCTCTTCCACCCGATGACCGCAAATGACGCCCGTGATTTTTGCAACATTCGGATTGATTCGTGGGGCTTGGGCGAAAAACGTTTCAAAATCGGTTTTATCGTCAATCACCTTTTGCAAAGCCTTTTCGTCATATCCCGTCAGCCAGAATATGATCTCATCAACTTCCGCTTTGGTGCGTCCCTTTTTCTCCGCTTTAGCAATATAATGCGGATAAACACTCGCCAAAGTCATTCTGTAAACTCTCGTATTATTGCTCATACTCCGCCATTCCGACTGAAAATAAATTTCTTTAACCCTGCTTTTGCCGAATCGATGTTATCTGCTTACGGGTAAAAAGTGAAAAGGTGAAAAAGGTGAAAAGTGAAAATGTTTTTTGTTGAAGAGAAGGTTAAATTCAACATTTTGTTAGCAACCAACGGCACCCGGAGAAACCTTTTTCACCTTTTCACCTTTAAACTTTCCCCCCTAACCTAATCACTTACGTTCTGTTAATCATTTTTCGGTTTGTAACTCAAAACGGTTTTGCCGCCGGAATAGAGTTTTGCTTCGATCGGAGTAAATTTCTGTACGCCGTCAAGCAAATTAAAAATGGTCATACCGCTGCCGATCGCCGTCGGATTGACGATCAGATGATACTCGTCGATCAGCCCTTCTTTGATCAGTGATGAAACAAAACCCGCGCCGCCGACAACGGCGATGTCTTTCCCGTTTTGTTTCTTTAATTCGGCGATCTCTTCGGCCAGATCTCCTTTCGCCAGAGTGGTGTTGTTCCAGTTTGATCCGTCGAGAGTTTTGGTGAAAACGACTTTCGGGGTCTCGACTATTTGTCTGGCAAACGGAGTGTCGGGATTTTTGTCCAGCGCGCTCTCCCAATAATTTATAAACTCGCCCGCCATTTTTCTGCCGAGCAAAAGCGTGTCCGAAGAATCGAAATGGGAATTGATAAACGCCATAAATTCGTCATCCGGATTCCAGGTCATCCAGTCGTTTTCCCCATTCGGTCCGGCAACATATCCGTTGACGGTCATCTGCATTGCTAGTCTTACTTTTCTCATTTTTCTCCTGTGAACTTAATACTGTGAAAATTAAAAAACTAGAGTTTAGTGATGGGTGATGGGTGATGGGTGAAAAGTTAAACAGATAATATCAGACAGTAGATCCGGATAATCGGAAAATTAAGTTTTATCCCATCACCCATCACCCATCACAAATTTACAAAACTTCAGTTTTTTAAATTTACAGAGTACTAAAATTGTTTGAAAATAATTACTGGATTTTTATTGTTTTTGCGGCTTCGCATCGAGAAAATCGTTCGCCATCGGAACGATAATTGACATTCGGCTCATCAGCGTGACGTGTGTCGTGTCGGGCAAAATTGCCAGTCTCGATTCCGGGTGCGGTCGCAAGTCGCCGTGCAGGTCGCCGCCTTTGAGACGGAACATTTCGGCGATGTGGTCGAGCCGGACACCGTCAGCGTCGCCGTGGATGAAGAACATCGGAGCTTTGGTGGCTTTGAATTTATCAGCACCAAAGTCATATGGTTTCAAAGCCATTGCTTTGATGTGATTGAAAAAATCCTGAAATCCATCCGGGTTCGGGTTAAGTTTTTTCCATTCGACTTCGGTAGGGGTTCCTTTGAACATTTCCCAATTGAAGTTCGGCCAAAAGTCGTTCGCTTCCTTGACCCATCCGTCGCGGCGGAACGGGGCTGAAATGCTGACAACCTTTCGCACCTTTTCGGGATGGCGAATCGCACACTGCATCGCCACGCCGCCACCCAGACTGTAACCGATGATGTCCGCACTTGGAATCTTGAGGTAATCAAGCAGACCGGCCACATCGTCGGCCAGATTTTCGTAAGTAATGTCGCGTTTGATGTCGGCGGTTCGTCCGTGTCCCTGCATCTCGACGGCGATCACTTTCCGCGTTTTGGAAAGCTCATTGACCCAATCGCTCCAATCGCCTGAAATCGCCATAAACGCGCCGTGAAGTAAGACAACAGGCTCTCCATTGCCGTGGATTTCGTAATACATTTTTAGTCCGTTAACCGGTGCATAGCCGGTAGCAGGTTTTGGCTGCCCCGATACGAAGCCCACTAGGAGCATCATCAGGACAATAACTTTTATCTTTATGTTCGGTTTCCAGTTCGTAGCTTTTCTCATATAAATTCTGCGTTTCGTTTGCAACGCTTATACCCATTACCTAACTATCTTCTGCCATAGAGTCTTCCTGCCAATCACCAAGAGACGGAATACCTGTCAATCACCCATAGCCACGTTCCATCCTTCTGTCGCCGGGCAACTTCCGAGGTCACGTTACCATCACGGCTGCGAGTCGAGGTCAGAGCCAAATCACCACAAATGAGTGCTGGTCGTTGTTCTCCGAACTCGAACTTTCGTTTTTCCGGTCCAAACCCCGTAATCTGGAGTTTAGTAAAAAACTCGTGGATAGCCTCTTTGCCACGCAGGAACGCTCCGTCGCCAATTTCGATTACCGCGTCCGACTCAAATAACGCCGTCATGCCGTCAACATCTCCCGCGTTCTCTCTCTCTACCAACAATCGCTCCAAATCCTGAGGATCGTTGGCAGGCTCTCTTGTCGTTAAATCATTCATAGTTACACTCCTCCAACTGTCGTGTTCGTAGCCTCAAACCCAAATCGTATTGCCGCTTCAAGAACATCAATGTTTATATCTTCTAGAGTTTTGAATCTGATGCAATACCCCGTCACGCTTGCCTTGCCTAAGTTTTTTCCATACGTTTGGGCTAAGTATTTCTTATCTTTGATACCGAGGATATAGACAGAGATTCCGGTTTTGTTTGCACTCAAACCGATTTGATAAAACTCTCTGGTTGTTCCGTCAGCATATTTTATTGTGTAGAACCCGTATCCGATATTAGGATTAGAAACGACTTTACCTTCGCTGTTTTTGCCACCAAGAAACCATAATTTGCATTCCGGCATTATTTCCAAAATGACGCGGTGCAGTTCTTGTATTTCGCTTCGCTTTGGTTCCGTTTGGCTGGCAATGTAATTTTTGATTTGTTCCTGAACGGTCATTTTTACTTATTTCCCGGATAAAGCAGCCAACAGATTTTCCAAATTATCAACCGACATTTTGAAACCTTCGACAAATCCCA
>JAWKHL010000007.1:0-346952 GCA_041394845.1 Pyrinomonadaceae bacterium
CGAGGGCATTTAGATAGATTTCGGCAAATCCGGTAAACACGGGATTTGCCGATTTTTATTTGACCTCATTGAATTAAATTTCGACAAACTTCGGAGAAGTTTCGCTTTAGATCAATGCAAAGAAGGCCCGCCGGAGTTACAGGACTTCGGCGGGCCTTCTCAAGATGAAGATGAAGTTAAAAAACTTCAAATGTTATCGGTTGCTGAAGCCGAATTGCTTCGCGAATAAAATAATTCAGATTTCCGAAAAGCGCAAGGAATTGGGATAAACGTGCTTGGCTAAAAGCGGAATTCGGTTTTTTAGGCGATCAACTCTGGAAGTTGAGGGCGATTGCCCGTTTTTATAAAACACGCAGGTGCCGGTAGGTTAGTTATCCGGCTTTCCGGCTCCGGCGTTTCCGCACGAAAAAGGCCCGCCGGACATTTATAGTTCTGACGGGCCTTTTCCAAGATAAAACGGGACACAAATCTAACGGATGATACGGATCAACACGGATTATTTACCTTAAAAAAATCAGTAAAAATCCGTCCGAATCCGTGTCCTAAAAAAATAGTTCACTCTCTCAGATCTCGATCTTGGCTCCCGTCAGCTTTAAAAATTCCCGGATAAAACTCGGATGAGCCGGCCAGGCCGGTGAAGTGACCAGATTGCCGTCGACAAAAGCGCCGTCGACCGGAATTTCCATGTATTCTCCGCCGGCCAGCGTTACTTCGGGGCCGACGGCCGGATAAGCGGTCAGTTTTCTTCCCCGGACGACATCGGCCGCCGTCAGGATTTGAATCCCGTGGCAGATGGCCGCCACCGGTTTGTCCGTTTCAAAGAAATGCCTGACCATTTCGATCACCTTTTCGTTGAGGCGCAGATACTCCGGTGCTCTTCCTCCGGCGATCACCAACGCTTCGTAGCCGTCGGCTTCGACCTCGTCAAAATCGTAGTTCAAGGCGAAATTATGCCCCGGTTTTTCGCTGTAGGTCTGATCGCCCTCGAAATCGTGAATGGCCGTTTTGACGGTGTCTCCCTTTTTTTTGCCGGGACAAACGGCGTGAACTTCGTACCCGACCATCAAGAGCATCTGAAATGGCACCATCGTTTCGTAATCCTCGGTAAAATCTCCGGTTAAAAACAGTATTTTTTTCATAACTTGAAACCTTTACAAAAAAGATTATGCTTTCTGCCGCTGATGTGCAAACGGGGATCCGGAACGAGGCCCGATCCCGGAGACAATCAAAGCGGGGTTTATCCCAAACCAACCATTCTTTCCCAAAACCGGGCGATTTCTGTAAGGAAGTCGGTCGCTTTTCTGATCAATACAAAAAAGCGTCGATCCCACTCTGGTCAAAGGCGTTGCGGCACTTCAGATTTTCGGCGATCTCGGTGTTGACGTTTTCGACCGCCCGGTAAACGCTCAGGCCGTCGATCGGAATTTTCGGGGAAAACTACTTGCCGACGGCGAAACCGCCGTCGATCTCAAACGCCGTTCCGGTGACGAAGGCCGCTTCGTCGCTGGCCAGGTAAAGCGCGGCCGCCGCGATCTCTTCGGGGGTCGCCATTCGTCCGACGGCCTGCGTGGCGGCCATCTCGGCGTAGGCTTTTTGCGGGTCCGGGTATTCGGCGATCCGCTGTTTGACGAAAGGCGTTTCGACCCTTCCGGGGCAGATGGCGTTGGCGCGGATGCCCTGCCGGGCGTGATCGAGCGCGATGCATTTGGTCATCCCGACGACGGCGAACTTGGTCGTCGTGTAGGCCAGACGGTCTTTGATGGCGACCACGCCGCCGATCGAGGCGAGATTGATTATGACGCCGTATTGGCGTTCGATCATCGAAGGCAAAAATGCCTTGGTCAGCGAAAAAACTCCGCGGACATTGACGGCCACCAGCCTTTCCAGATCGTCTTCGGTCGTCTCCAGCATCGTCCCGACGTGCCCGATCCCGGCGTTATTGACCAGAATATCGAGCCGCCCGCCCGCGTTTAAAACCGCTTCAGCCGCCCGCTCGCATTCCTCTTTTGCGGTCACATTGAGATCGATGAATTCCGCTTTTTCCCGCCCGATCTGCCCGGCCACCCGTTTTCCGTTGACCTGATCCAGATCTGCCACATAAACGAACGCCCCGGCGTCGGCCAGAGTTTTGGCGATCGCCTCGCCGATGCCGGACGCCGCCCCCGTCACGAGGGCGATTTTTTGTGTTAAGTCGAACATAGTTTTGTTTTTTTTTGTGATAAGTGATTATTTTTTTTTGTGATGAGTGATGGGTGATGGGTGATGGGATCTTTATTTTTCTTTCACCGTTTTCCCATCACCCATCACCCATCACCCATCACAGTTTTTTAGCACTCATCACCCATCACGGTTTTCCCACCGGATTCGACAAAATTCCCAATCCTTCGATCTCGACTTCGGCCACGTCGCCTTCGGTCATGAAGACCGGCGGTTTTCGGGCGAAACCGACGCCGGGGGGCGTTCCGGTGGCTATCACGTCGCCCGGTTCGAGCGTGATCGAACGGGAAAGGAATTCGACCAGTTCGGGCGTTTTGAAGATCAGTTGATCGGTGTTCGAATCCTGCAGGGTCTGGCCGTTCAGCCGGAATCGGATCCTCAGATTGTGCGGATCTTCGATCTCTTCGGTGGTGGCGATGAACGGGCCCATCGGGGCGAAGGTGTCGCAGGATTTCCCGCGCTGCCATTGTCCGTCGGCGAATTGAAAATCGCGGGCCGAAACGTCATTGAAATTCATATAGCCGAAAACGCAGTCCATCGCGTTTTCCCGTCTTACGTTTTTGGCCCGGCGTCCGATGATGAATGCCAGTTCGGCTTCGTAATCGACCTGTCGGCTGCCGGTCGGCAGGATGATCGGTTCCTCCGCACCGATGACGCAGGTGGCGAATTTCGAAAAGATGATCGGTGATGTCGGGATCGCCATGCCGCTTTCCTCGGCATGATCGCGGTAATTGAGACCGATGCAGATGATCTTTTCGGGAGCGGGAACGGGCGGACAAATTTTTATGTCTTGACGTTTCAGCTTCGGCAAAACGTCATTTTTGATCGCCGTTCCGGCCTTGTCCAAAAAATCATTTTCGAGATCGAAACAATCATTCAGATCGCGCGCCGTTAAATTTTCTTTCGCTGTGATCGAAGTCAGATCGGCAATTTCGTCATCGGAAACCATCGCGCCGATGCGATAACCATCCGGCTCATTTTTATTTTGAAATGTGACAATTTTCATAGATTGATTTTTCGGGATCAATGATCCGGAAAATAAGTTTAGCTACAGAGAGCCCAGAGAAAAGGAGAAAAAACGGTTTTTCGCCCGAAAACCCTTCGGTGAACTCCGTGTTCTCTGTGGCTAAAAAAAACTTAAAGTTTCAATCTCCACAATTCATTCCAATCCCTCGATCGGAACCCAAACAAAACGCGGTTTGTAAAAATCCGCGTAGATCGAATCGCCCGGTTTGGCGCCGAACGGCAGATTGCTGTTGTAGGAGACGAGCAGTTTTCCGTCCTCGGTAAACTGCGGATGGAGATGCGGATTGTAAACGCTCAGACCGCTCTGCAAACTCTCTGACGGGAGCATTCCGGGCAGTTTCGTCTGTCCGGCCGTCGGGGTTCGATAAAAGAAGTATTTATTGACGAAAGGCCCCTCCGGACGGCAGGCGGAATACAGGTAGAGGTCTTTCCAATCGAAATAACCGACCGAAGTGTCAAATGTCGCCATCACGAAAACCGGTTTGCCGCCGATGTTCAAACGCTTGATGGTCAGTTCGTCGCTGATCGAATCTTTTTCGGGAATGATGGAAACGCGCTTTTTTAAACCCTTCACCCATTTTTTGCCGTTCCAGACCCGCCAGTTCTTCTGATCGGCGACGGCTTCGATTCCTTTTGAAGCGTCGGTTTTGGCGATGTAGAGCTTTTTGTATTTGTTGGCCAGTTCAATATCGGACTTTCTCGCCTCCTTTATTTCGTCGGTATTTTTCATACCGTAGATGTAGAGAGTTTTCCCGTCCCCTTCGTCGAGCCAGACGGAGATTCCCCAAACTCCTTCATCGACGAGATTTTTGAGCGGATTGATGCTTTCGATCTCAAGCGTTTCGGCATCGAGCTGGGCGATCGCCTGACCGCGAAAGTCCAAAAAGAAACTTTTGTCAAAAGGTCGGGCGACACGCCATTCGTTCAGAAAGATCCAGATTTTTTTTCCGCCTTTGACATCGATCAAAAAAGGATCGCCCAACCAATACATGACGTTCGGATCGTTGCTGTTCGGCGGCTTAAAATAGGCGGTCGAATAGCCGTTCTTGTCCTTTTCGCCGACCAGCGTTTTCAGGGTTTTGCCGTCCTTTGAGCGGACGACGATGCTGTTATAGACGTAATGGATATGTTCGGGTTTCGGCCCGCAGATCGGCGGCAGGCAATTCGGCTCCCGCAGACGGAGACCGTTCTCGTTGGTATAAACCCGGCCGTCGCCCGGTTTGGCCGGAGATTCGGCGATGAACGAATCGGAAAAGAAAAACGCCGAATCGCCGTTCGGAAGTTCGATCGAAATGGTGCTGTCGGCTCCCGTCCAGCCGGGCATTCCCGCCGGTTCAAGCCCCTTGCCGGGACCGTTTTGCGTAAATGTCTGGTCCCAGTCGGCCGCCCTTTCGCCCTTGCCGACCGAGATCTCGCATTGCGGAAAAACCGCCTGCGCCGACAACGCCAGAAGGGACAAAATACAGAAGATTTTAAGGCATAAATGCTTCATAAAAATGGTTAATGGTTATTTGTTAATCGTTAATTGTAAGAACAGGGTCTCTGCTCACTGCCCGCTACTCCATCTCCGGCGTCCTCGCATCCAGCGGGTCGGCCCAGCGGTTGTTCGGGACGATCGGCGACCAGTCGGGACGGAGCGGGTCTTTGTCATAGGGATAGCCGCCCAGCCGTTTGTAAAGTTCGGCGTATTCGCCCAGTTTGTCGCGGTCGAGCCGGATGCCGAGCCCCGGCCCTTCCGGCACTTTGATCTTTCCGCCCCGATATTCGAATTTGCCGCCTTCGATGATGTCGTCCGTCAGATGATGATAATGAGCGTCGGCCGCGAACGAGAGATTGGGAATGACCGCGCCGAGATGGAGCATGGTCGCCAGTTGAATGCCCAGTTCGCCCGACGAATGAACGGCCACGCCGAGTTGAAAGGTTTCGCAGACACCGGCCGCCTTGACGCAGGGACGAATCCCGCCCCAAAAGGTCGTGTCGAGCAGGATGACATCGACGGCCGTATCGAGGATGTTGGCCGCCAGTTGTTCGAAATTGACCACCACCGTATTGGTCGCCAGCGGCATTCGCACCTTTTCGCGCGTCCGGCGCATTCCGTGGAGGCCGAAGACCGGGTCTTCCAGATAATCGTTGCGCAGGTCTTCGATCTGCTGGCCGAACCAGATGGCCTGTTCGGTCGACCAGGCGGCGTTCGGGTCGAAGCGGAACGAATCGCCGCTTTTCGGATCGGTCCCGATCTCGTCGGCCAGCGCCCGGTAGCATTCCAGCTCGTATTCCGGGCTAAAAACTCCGCCCTTCAATTTGTGCGAAGCAAAGCCGTGTTTTTCTTTTAACTCTTTGGCGTGCGCGACCAGCTGTTCCGGCGTTCGGATCTCGCCCCGGCCGGTTTTCGAATCGGCGTAGCGGAAAAAGAGATAGGAGGCGAAGGGGACTTCCCGTTGCAGTTTTCCGCCCAGAATGTCATACACGGGAACGTTCCATTTCTGACCGATGATGTCGAGACAAGCGAACTCCAGTGCGGCCAGGATCTGCGTCCGGTTGTTGTAGAGCGAGGCCGTCGGATTGGCGATCTTAAAGCGCATCTCTTCAAGCCGGGCCGGATCGTGGCCGAGGAGATAAGATCTCATCGACCGAAACGTCCCTTCGGCCGATTCGCCGCCGCCGCCCATCTCTCCCAGACCGGTGATGCCCTCGTCGGTTTCGATCTCGACGATCGTTCGGACAAAACGCCCCCAATGCGCCCCGGCCGCGTGTCTCAGCGGCGCTTCGAGCGGAACCGTCACGGTCGTCGCTTTGATGTCGGTGATTTTCATAAAAACCCTTTGTTAGTTATTGCTTTCGATAAATATGTTGATGAATTGCCTCCGGCTTTAGCTGGAGGAAAAAAGAAATTCTTCCATCAATCGGCTTTAACCCAATAAAAAATAACACATGAACCGACCATCTTCGGCTAAAGCCTTGAGAGTCTGGCGATTAACTGAACCTCCAGCTAAAGCCGGAGGCAATTCATCGATCTTTATTGAAAACATTAATCAGCAATCAACAACTCCGCAGATAAAGGCGGAGGGGCACAGATGAACGAAGGATTTTCTATGAACATTTTCGGCCGAAGGCGTATGGAAGATGATGTGAATTCTCGGGTCAAAAAAATCCCATTTCTCTCCCGTTCGCCTCCGGTTGATTCATCTGTGCCCGTCGGCCCTCATCTGCTTACTGCTCACCGCTCACTGCTCACTGAATATCTTGTTCTCCCGCAAAAACTTCCAGATCTCTTCATAGGCGCTCATAAATTGGTCTCGCGTGAAACCGCCGTGGCCGCCGCCCTTGATCGTAAAAAGTTCGTTCTTGACGTTCGCTTTGTCGAGCGCTTCGTGAAGCCGCGTCGCCTGCGAATAGGGAACGACGTCGTCCTTGTCGCCGTGGATCGTCAGGATCGGCGGCAGACCCGCTCGGACGTAGGTGAGGGGCGAAACCCGTTTGGCGATCTCGGGGGCGTTCGTTTGCGAACCCATCCACATGACGGCGTAATTTTTCAAATTCGGCCCGGCGATCAGATCGTTGACGTCCGAGATCCCGAACCAGTTGATGATCCCGGCGACCTCCAGTTTTTCCTCGCCGTAGCAGTTGTTGTCGAGTCCGGTTTTGTCGGGCAGCATTCCGGTGATCAAAGACAGATGCCCGCCGGCGGAATGCCCGGTCAGGACGATCTTCGAAGTGTCGAAATTCCACTGTTTGGCGTTGCGGAAAACCCAGCGCAATGCACAGCGCGTGTCTTCGACGGCGGCCGGGGCGAGCGAATTGCTGGCCATCCGGTATTCGACGTTGACCACCCGCCAGCCTTTTTCCATAAAGGGCAAAAATTGCAGAACGCTCGATTCCTTGGTGCCGAAGATCCACCCGCCGCCGTGGATGTAAACCAGCGTCGGCGTCGGGGTTTTCGAAGCGTTCGGGTACCAGACGTCGAGTTTCAGCTGCGTGTTATTGGCCACCCCGTAAACGATGTCGGGCTGAACCCAGTACCGCGCCCCGCCTTCGGCCGCAAAAACGGTGGTCGGCTGTTGCGCTCGGGCGAAGCCGGCCAAAATTCCTGCCGCCAGCGAAATTTTTATCAATAAACCGAAAAATCTTTTCATAACGAACCCTCTTTTTTCCAATCCTCTTAAGCCGTCTTGATCCCGTCTTTCCCGGCCCGATAAAGTTTTCCCTGATAGTTGATGTTGCGCAGTTCGGCCTGCGGATCGAATTTCCCGAAATTCGGTTTGGCCGTGATCCCGCCGAACAGTCCGGCCGAAATGCCGAAGATCGAATCGACGATCGGCTCCAGATAATTGCAACCCGAAACGCACGACCAGTCGTTGATGAAAGGCTGATCGCTCGGAGCCTTGATGGCGCCGCCGTTCGCTTCCGGATCGACGAAATCCTCGACGAAATTGGCTTGCGCAAAAGGCCCCTGACCCGCCACTTTGGCCAGACCTTCGATCCATTCCAGCGCCAGATCCGTCTCGCCCGCCACGTAAAGACCGCTCAGGGCCAGCGCCGGCCACGAGCAATACGCGCCGGTCCATTGATGATCGGGGCGGATGCTGAACGTAACGTCCAGATCGCGGGTCGAAAGCGCCCTCATCCAGGTCGGCGTTTTGAGTTCCCGGCGGAAAAACGCGACCATCTCCTTTTTCTGTTTGTCGGTCATCAGATCGCCGATGTTCATCAGAGTGGTGCCGAAATCGTAGCAGTGATGAACCTCGTTGTAAGAGCCGTCGGGCAGGCGACAGCGCCAGATCCCTTTGCCGTCAACGTAGAGCGCCAGCACCCGCCGTCCGAGCTCCCCGGCCTCGCGGCGCATCGCCGCCGCTTTTTCCTTTTCTCCCTTATGGTCGAGCAGTTCGGCTCCGAAACGCAAATTATGAACGTTGGCCGCGTTGAGACCGGCGACCTCGTGGACATAGCTCGAAACGGCTTCGAGCAGGTTGGTCACGCCGCCGTAGTCGGCCAGACCGTGTTTGTTCTTGTCGAGCGCGCGCCAATGTTCGGCGTAGGCGATCAGATGATCGAAGACCTTTTTGCCGCCGACCTCCTTGTCGAGCCATTCGTCATCGCCCGTCCAGCGCAGATATTCCTTGGCCATCCGCGACATGGCGTAGTCGTTGACCGAATACCACGGGCCGATGCCCTGCCCGGTCAGAAACTCGGTCCCGAAATGCTGGTGGACATCGACCGTCATCCAGGTCTCCATCATCCGCCGCAGAACGGCCGGGTCGAGCATCGCCAACAGCATAGCGCTGAGGGAAATGTCCCACAGAAAGGTGGCCGTCTCCCAGTAGCGCGGCATCAGGGTGACGTAGGTCGTCCCGTAAACCGAATGCGGCGTGGTCCGTTTGAAATAGAGCGCGTGCATGACGGCCGTGTGGTAGATCCGTTTGACCGCGTCGTTGGAGGTCGAAAGCGTCGGCAGATAACCCGAAAAGCGTCCGTTGCCGGGCGTGAAAGCGGCCTTTAATTCGGCGTTCCATTGGTCGGTCGTTTTTTTCAGGACCGATTCGAAACTTTCGACAAGGGCGTCGAACTGTTTTTCGACCGATGCCTGACTTTCGCCGAGTGAATTGACAAAGGTGATCGATTTGGTCTCGTCCGGCGCGAGGTCGAATTCGTAGATCAGCCACGACGGCAGAAGCTCTTTCGGGGCGGGCGAAGCGCCCTGGATGACAAAGGCCTCGCTGTGAACGGCCCGGCACAAAACCGCGTTGCGCGTCTTGTCGAGAGTCCGGGCGTTGTCGTATTCGCCGGGCGAATAGGCGGCGTTCCACGGCGCGACCAGTTTGGCGGCCCCGCCGTTGATGGCCAGTTTGATCTCGGTTCGGCGGCGAGCGCCGGAGACGTTTTTGACCCGGAACCGGACGGCGACCGACATCGTCTCGAACGGGACGATCATCGTGCTGGTGATCTCCAATCCCTTGTAAAGAGTTTTGCGTTCGATCCGATCGGGCCGCCAGACGAATTCGACCGGCGTTTTGGTCGAAGCGAAATATTCGCCGTCAACGTACAGGACCCCGGTCAGAAGTTCGCCGCCCGCGCCCAGGGGGGCGACGTTCATCTCGCCCTGCGCGTAGGGCGGAAAAGCGATGCTGCGGATGGCGACGGCGTCCATCGCCGCCTGCGCACAGCCCCATTGATTGGTCAGTCCCGGCGGGTTGAAGAGATCGCCGAATTTATGCGTCATCACGATCGAGCGCATCGATTCGACGGTCGGGATGTCGGGCAAATTTCCGGCGGCGGCGATCTTTCCCGGCGCGGGCAAAGGCGAATTCTCGGCCCGGACGCCGTCTTTCAGGATAGCCCCGGCGGCCAATCCGGCCACGGTCGTTTTCAGAAAGTCTCTGCGTTTTATCATAATTTTTTAAAAAGTTTAAAAGTGAAAGAGTGAAAATGTGAAAAAGGATGTTGTCAAAAAGTCGAAATGAGCCTAAAACCTTCAAACCTTTTCGCTTTTAACCTTTTAAACTTTTTCATCTTCAAACTTTTCCACCTTCAATCTATCTCGATCCTCACCGTTTTCGTTTCGAACGGTTTGAGTTCGACGGTTAAGGGGGCGATTCTTTCAATATTTTGCAACTCGCGGGTTTCCGTCAGATTGACCTCGGCGGCCGATTTGATCCTGACCGGAAGATCGACCCGTGCGGTCGCCGATCTTCCGGCGAATTCCTGCAATCGGATGATGAACACCTTGCTCAGTTGCGGGTCGAGCGGCGTCGCGCTGACCTCGCCGCGGACGGTCGAATCGGAAAGCGTTTTGACATCGACGATCTGGACATCGGGTTGATCGACGCGGAAAAAGCCGTGGCTCAGACTGCCCGGCGGATTGTCGATGTAGCGGGAGCGCAAAGGGAGATTGAAATCGGCCCCGAGCGTCCAGGCCCGAATTTCGTCGAACCGGCCGTCGTCCGCGACGGCGTAATCGAAGACGTATCTTCCGCCCAGACCCGGTTCGACCGTCTGCATATTGACGATGCCGAGGTCGTGCGTGTCGGTCTGATTGCTCCGGCGAACGGCCCGCGAATAGATGGTCGCTTCGGGCAGAGGGAATTTTCCGGTGAACATCGCCGGAAAGCCCTTCGGCGCGTCCTTGGGTTTGATCTTGGTATCGACGAAACTCGGGTAAACCCAGTGAAAAGCCTGACGATGCGCCAGCAGGGCGCTCACCCGGCCGTCGGTCATCCCGATCAGATGCTGGGTCGTCACGGCGTCGTTGCGGGCTCCCGGAAGATAATCATCGGGCAGGGTGTCGAACCATTTCTGTCCGCCGCGCTTGACCTTCAGACCGTCTTTGGAGACGTTGAACGGAAAGGCGAAATAATAGGAATCGTGCCAGTTGTGGTTGCCGCCGACAAAGGGCATCCGTTCGGGATCGAGTTCGTTGCGGATCTCGACCCGGTCCATTCCCTTGTAGATGGTCAGAACCGTCAAGGGATAAGCCGAGCGCGGGCGTTCGACCACAACCTCGGTCATCACCTCGCCTTTTTTGACCGAGATCCGCGGCGTGAACGGATAGGAGACGCGCGATGCGTCCGAGCCTTCGACCCGGAGCAGATCGTTAAAGGGAAGTTCGCCCCGATCGTTGACGATCTCGCGGTCGGTCTTCAAATCCCGGATGCTTTCGACGTTGCCGTCCGAACGCATTTTGATGTGAAAATCGTCATCGCCCGCCTCCCGTTCGTTTGCGTCCGTCTTGAGGGTCGAAACGCTCCGGCCGGCTTCGGTCGTTATCTCGTAAATCTTGTAACCGAACGATGGAACGCCGGCCGCGACGAAAACGGCCCGTCCTCTCTCGTCGATGTCAAATGGGATCTCCTGCCCGCCGGTCATATCTTTGACCCCGTTGATCCGCAGATTTTCGCGCGGCGTTTCGAGCCGGACGACATCGCTTCGCGTCCAGGACAAACCGTTATAGACCAGCGCGTTCCAGGTGTCGGCCGATCTTTGCCTGAACTGCGCGTCGTAGCGGTCCGGCTGAACCAGCAGATCGATTCCCTGACCGAACAGGAAATCCAGATCGTCTTCGGCCGTTTTCATAAAGCGGACGTACTGGCGGTTCTGTTCTTCGAGCGGCCGGCGGCTGTTGAGCTGGATCCAACCGTTGTTGCCCGCCCCGCTGTGTTCGTCATAGGTCAGCATCAGGTCGTAATCGGCCGTGAAATTGCCGACCGGAAAGGGAATCCGGCGCGTCATGGCGATGGCGCTCCAGAGAGTTTCGGCGGCCGGGGTGTGATCGTGGGCGTAGCGGGCGATGGCGGAAATGCGCGGCGATTGCGATTTCGATTCCGACCAGAGTCCCGACCATTCGCCCCGGTGGGTCGGGATCTGCGCCGCATATTTGCTTTCGATGTATTTGAGGAATTCGGGCGGGGTGGCGATCTTCAGCTGAACCTCTGGATGTTTCGCATTCCACATCCTGACCGCTTTTTCCAGATTGATGACATCGGTCGGTTCGATAAAATCGTGAGCGTACATGGCCATCACCGCGTCGTATTTGTAACCGGCCTTGTTGTAACGGTTCAAAAGCTCGGTAACTCCGATCTCCATGATTTCGAGCGGGGTGCGTTTCCCGGCCAGCTCCGGGTTGAACATGTCGAAAGGCGTTTTGTCGGTGTACGGGTCGAGCGAGTAGGGGTCGAGGTAAAAATCCGTCAGACCCTCGACGTAACCGCCGCGCGTGCCTTGAGAAACCCAGGTCAAAACCCGGCCTCCGTCGGGCGATTGCCAGTAAAAGGGAACCTGTCCCGGCGCCAGCGAGGTCGCCTGATTGATAAAAAGGTTGGCTCCCGTGACCAGATATTTGGTGTCGCTTCCCGAAAGAACGCCGGGCAGGGAGGTCGGATGACCGGGAACGTCATCGAGCAGGGCGACCTCGGATTTGATGGCGTAGGTTCTCTCCAGCCGGGCGTAATCGTAAACCAGCCGGTTGAGTTCCTCCTGACCCATAAAATCGGTGTGCATCGAACCCCACGAGGTCGAAAGGGCGACCTGACCGGATTTGATCAGTTTGACGAGACGGGCGATCTTTTCCTTGTCCTTGGGCAGAACCGAGGACGGTTTTTTCTGCCTTTTGAGCCATTCGTTGACCTGCCAGACGCTTTCGATCGTCCAGCGGAAACCGGGGTTTTCTTCGGCGACGCGGATCACCTCGTCGATGTGGCGGGCGGCCCGCTCGCGAACCTCGTCGGGCGGTTCGACGAAACCGAAATCGTAATGCGAGAGCGGAGTGATGTAGACGGTTTTGATCGGGCTGGCCGGGAGTTTGGTCTGAGCGAATGCGACCGGCGGGAGTCCGCCGCAGATAAAGATCAAAAGAAAAAGCAGAATCGGCCGAAGATTGTTTTTGCTCGCTTTCAAAATTCGCCTCCCGAAAAGTAAAGTTATCAGAATGTTAAAAAGTTTGAATGAAACTCGAAAAAAGCGGGGAAGTTTTTAAGTCTCGTTCCGGGTTGAATTGCTGGCTTTTCCGGAGCAAAACTTAAAAACTTCCCGCGTCGAAAGGCCTTTAGAAATTAAATCTGGCCGAAATCTGAATCTGCCTCGGGCCTCCCGGGCCGAGCAGTCCGCCGAGTTGGTTTCCGACGGTCGAGATGCTCTGTCCGAAGAAAGCGCTCGGCTGGAGGGAGTTGTTGTCCCCTCTGACCAGACCGCCCGACGGGTCGGCAAAGTTGGCTTTGTTGAACAGGTTGAAGATCTCCATCCGAAGCTGGAGCGAGGTTTTTTCGGTCAGCCTCGTGTGTTTGGAGATCGAGAAATCCACCTGTGCAAAACTCGGCCCCCGCAAAATGTTGCGTCCGGCGTTCCCGAAAACACCGTCTCCCGGATTGGAAAAGGCCGCCGCGTTGAACTGGCATTCGGGAAGGCTGAAGGTGGGGCATCTGGTCGGCACTCCGGGAACGACGTCGGGGCGGAACGAAAAGCCTCCGAAAACTCCTCCCTGCCGCGTGACGTTGACCGGAAAACCGCTCCGCACCTGCGTGATGGAGTTGATCTGCCATCCGTCGATCAGCCATCCCGGCCCGCCGCCGAACCATTTCCTCAGTCCGAGGTCGTACCCCAGATCCAGCGTGAAATTGTGGCGGATGTCCGAATCGCCGCTGGCGTGCTCGGCGTTGAGATTGTTCTCGTCCTGATAATCCTTGAAGAATCCGACGACGTTATCGAGCGCGTGGGCCCAGGTGTAATTGGCGTTAAAGCGGAGTCCCTTGGAGAAGTTGCGCCGGAACGTCACCTGCATCGCGTTGTAGGTCGATGACGGGTAGCCTCCGACGACGAAGATGTCGCCGAAATTATTCGACAACGGCCGCAACTGCGTGACCGGATCGCGCCGGTTGACGTTGCGCGGCGTGACGACGCCGTCGGTCAAAAGATGCGTGGCGTGGTTCCCGACGTAAGCGACCTGCAATGTGCCGATCCCGAGGTCCTGCTGGATGTTCAGATTCCAGTGCTGGGCCATCGCCGTCTCGAGATCCCGTTCGATGGCCAGAGCGGAGCGGACCGCGCAGTTGAAGACGGCCGGATCGACCGGATACTGGAAGGTCGGCGGCGGATCGGGGCAGAACAGGGCGGTGAAGAGATCGACCGACAGATTCGGAAAAGTGTTGACCTGCGGCGAACCGTAGCTGGCCGGCAGTTCGCGGTTGTAGAAGATACCGTAACCTCCGCGCAGGACCGTTTTCTGATTGCCGAACACATCGAAGGCGAAACCGACGCGCGGGCCGAAATTGTTCTTATCGACGTTGTGGATCTTTTCTCCCTGCGGAGTGAAAGTGAGCGTGTTGAGATCGAAATTCTGCAAACGACCTTCTTTTTCGCGGCTGACGGTGCTGACGCCGTAGCGCAGGCCGAGGTTCAGCGAAAGCCGCGGGTGCGCTTTCCAGTCGTCCTGAATGAAGAAGGCGAAATTCTCGTTGGCGAAATCGAGTTCGGGGTTTCCGCTCCGCGAGATGATGAACGGGACGTTGGTCCGGAAATCATTGAGGCCGAAAAAGATCAGGGAGTCCTGCTGGAGCGAAAGTTGCGAGCGGCGGTTGAGACGGATGTCGGCTCCGGCCTTGAGCGAATGATCGCCCCGGACAAAACTCAAAGTGTCGAGAAAATGATAGACCACGCCTGTCCGTTCCTGATCGAACTGGGCCGGGCCGGGCGTGGCGATGGCCTGATCGACGAACGAAAGATCGAATCTGGGAAGAGTCGATGAACCGGCGTCGGGCCGGGTGTAGTTGTGGTTTATTCCGAAGGCGAACTCGTTGATGGTCTGGCTGTCGAAGATGTAATTGTAGGAGGCCTTGAAAAGCTGAACCCTGAGAGCGCCGTCCTGGGTGATCTGATCGGTGCCGACGCCGTAGGGAACCTCGGTGCCCGAATCGTTGATGTTGTAGCGGAAGGAGAACAGGCTTTTCTCCGAATGGTTCCAGTCGATCTTGACCGAACCCGTGTCTTCGCGGAGTTTTCCGTCCTTCTGGATCGAAAAGATGCCGACGTCCGGGTCGAGGACCTGCATCCCGTTGACGGTCCGGAAAAACGGGGTCGTCGGCAGAGGTATGGTTTCCAGAGCGGAGCGAATGTTGGCGTCGGCACCGGCCCGGAAAGCGGCCGTCGGCGTGAGCGTGATGAAGTTGACGCCGCGGGTCTGACGAACGCCCTCGTAATTGGTAAAAAAGAACAGTTTGTCGGGAATGATCTTGCCGCTGAAGTTTCCGCCGAACTGGTTCAGACGAAACTTTTGTTTGCCGGCGAAGAAGTCCCGCGCATCGAGGGCCTCGTTTCTGAAATAATCGAATACACTGCCGTGAAAATCGTTGGTCCCGGATTTGGTGATCGGGTTGATGACGGTGCTCAAGGCCTCGCCGTACTGGGCCGAATAATTCTGCTCCAGCACCTGGACCTCCTGAATGCTGTCCATGCTGACCCGGTTGACGCGCGATTCGATCCGCCCGAGGACGTTTGAGGTGCCGTTCAGATCGACCCGTCCGGCGTCGATGCCGTCGACCAACACGCTGGTGCCGCCGAAGGTCGAGGGAATCCCGTTGACGCTGGTTTGGAACTGATTGGTCGTCTGGACCGAGCCGGGAACGGTTGCCAGAAGACCGGTGAAATCCCGCCCGTTGACCGGATCGTCCGCTATCCGTTCCGCAGAGATGGTGTCGCCGACGACTCCGGTTTCCGTGTTGGTCGGGGTTTGGTCGGCCACCTGAACCACCGCGCTGACCCCTTCAAGATTCATTTTGACGTTGACGCGAAGACGGTCGCCGACCGCCAAACGCGCATCGCTGACGGTCGTTTCCTGAAAACCGGTCGCGACGGCCGATACTTTGTAAAGACCGGCCGACAGCGAGGGGACTTCGTAAAATCCCTCTTCGTTGGTTTGAACCGTCCTCGATTCGTTGGTTCCCATGTTGGTAACGGTAACGGTGGCGTTGGGGATGACGGCGTCGTTCTGGTCGAGAACCTGTCCGGTGATGGTGCCCGAATTCGATTGAGCGACAACCCCGGTGGTATAAAGAAATACGATTGCCAGAATAAAACCGAACAGTTTGATTTTGCCGCTAAATAAATTTTTCATTGTAAGCCTCCAGATTTTTTCTCCAAATAATTTTCACTAAACTCGCGTGCAATCGCTTTTGGTCGGGAGCGCAGCAATCGCCTCAAAATCCGGCGTCCAGACGCCGTCTTTTTTCGGATAGAATTTTTCGAGCATGTCGGCCGTCATCGGCACGGTGGGGATGACGTCGCGCGTTTCGACCTTCTGCCCGTTGAACAATCTGATCAATCCGTCAAGGCAGCGGAGACCGACGTATTCGGGGAACATGGCCGCGCTGACCTTTAATGCCTCGCGTTTCATCAGCCATTCTTTTTCGTGTTCTCCGGCCAGTCCGAAACCGGCGACGACCACTTTGGCCGGATCGAAACCGGCCTCGACGTAGCCTTCGAAAGCGCCCTGTCCGGTCTCGTCGTCCATGGCAAAAATGACATCGACATCGCCGGTTTCCTTCAACGCTTCGAGGGCGACCTGGCGGGCGATGTCGGGCGTCGCCTCACCGTTGATCGAGGCGGCGACGACCGCATCCGGCTGAATGCTGCGGACGCCGTCGACAAAGCCCTCGCTTCGCAAAAGGCAGGGCCGAAGCCACGGCAATCCGACATCGAGGATGCGGAGCGCCTGGCCCTCGGCGCTGATGACGTTTTCGCCGACCCAGACGCCGAGATCATAACCGGCGTCGTAATCGCAGATCGCCACCAGCGTGGACATTCCCGTGACCGGATTGGCTTCGACCAGAACCGGCTTTCCGGCCTCCCCGGCCATTTCGAGAATCACCTCCAACCCTTCGGTGGCGGCCGGCGTCAGGATCAGCGCGTCGGTTTGTTCGAGCATCTGGCCCGCCTGGCGGATCTGGTTTTCGACCGATTTATCGGCGTCGATGATGACGATCTCCGAGCCGTATTGAGCGCCCCGGCGTTCGAGCATCTCGATGACGATCTGATACCAGATGTGAAAACTGTAGTTGGTCAGATAACCGATCTTTTGCGGCGTTTTGGCCGCTTCGACGAGCGGGACGGCCCGGATGGCATCATCCAGACGCGGCGGGGGATTGTATTCGGCGACCGGCGGTTGATTTTCTGTAACTGCTTTTTGACTCATAGTAACTTCCTCAACTTGATTTAATAGAATTTTGTTAAAAACTTATTCGGTTTTCGGCACTCCCCCGATCTGCGTCAGAAGTCCGCCGTCCACCGTCCAGACCGCGCCGGTGACAAAAGAAGAGCTTTGGTGGGCCAGAAAGGCGATCACCTCGGCGATCTCGCGCGGCTGGGCGATCCGCCCCAGCGGGTGCATCGCGTTGCAGGCGTCGTAAACCGATTGCGGGTTCGGATCGAGCGAAGCGGCCCAGCGAAGCATCGGCGTATCGACCGTGCCGGGACAGACGGCGTTGGCGCGGATATTGTCCCGGGCGAAATCCATGGCGATCGAACGGGTCAGGCCGAGGAGGCCGTGTTTGCTGATGGTGTAGGCCAGCACGTTTTGCTGGCTGGCCAACGCCTGAACCGAAGAAACGTTGACGATCGAACCGCCGCCGGCTTCCTGCAAAAAAGGGATGGCGGCGCGGGCGGCGTTCCAGGCTCCTTTGAGATTGACATCGAGGACCTCGTTCCATTCCTCTTCCGAGGTCGAAAGGGCCGTTCCGTAACGCTGAATTCCGGCGCTGACGACCAGGGAATCGAGCCGGCCGAACGTCCGCCGGGCGTTTTCCACGGCCCGGCTAACCGCTTCGAAATCGGCCACGTTGATTTTCTCGAAGATCGATCTCCCGCCCGCATCGGCGATCTTTTGGCGGATGTCGTTTCCGGCATCCTCGTCCCAGTCGAGGATGGAAACGGCCGCGCCCCGTTCGGCCAGGATCTCGCAGGCCGCCCGTCCGATGCCGAGTGCGCCGCCGGTAACGACGACCGCTTTTCCGTCAAACCTCATGCGCCCTCCCTGACGATCTCATCGTCGAGCAGGGGATTGGCCTCACTTCGCGCCCGCAGGTTCTCTTCTTCTTCCGAAGGCGGCGGAGCCGGGGGCGGAAGATATTTGTACCAGGTGAAATAGAGGATGACGACCGCCGCGACCGTTATTCCGAGCAGAACTAATCCGATCGTATGAAGATGCAGAACCAGATAGAGCATCGCCGTGTAGAGCGCGGTGATGCCGACGACGGCGACTCCCGTGTTAAAAACTTCCCGACCGAAGGTCTGTTGTTTTTTGAAACCGGGATCCTCTTCCAGCACGGCTTCTCTGGCCGGTTGCCAGAAACCGGCGGGCTGAACCTTGCGGTAAAATATTTTCAGGGTTTCCAGACCGGTCGGTTCGGTCGCCAGCGAAAAGGCGATGGTGATGACGGTCGAAAAAGCGGCGATCACCGGAAATCCGATATAGAGCGGGAGAGGTTCTTTGAGAACGGCCGTATCGAGGAAGACCTGTCCGAGCGAGAGAACCATTCCGCCGAAAACCCCGGCCGCGTAACCCTGTCCGTTGAGCCGCCACCAGTACCAGCGCAGAACGTTGGGCGGCAGAATGCCGGCGGCCAGCGTTCCGAAGATCCAGAGGAAGGCCGTGTTGATCGAAGATCCGAAGTAGGAAATGATGATCCCGGTGATGATCAGTAGAGCCGATGACAGATAGCTGACGCGGATCAGCGTCTTTTCATCGGCGTCCGGGTTGATGTAGCGCTGATAGACGTCTTTGACCAGATAGGCCGCGCCGCCGTTGACGGTCGAACTGAAGGTCGCCAGAAACCCCGACAAAAGAGCGGCCAGCATAAATCCGACCAGGCCGACCGGGAGCATCGAGCCGATGATCAAAGGCAAAGCGGTTTCGGGGTCGGCCTTGAGTTTGGCGTCCATCACGGCGTTTCCGATCCCCATAATGGCCATGACGGCGATGGCCATCGCAAAACTCCAGCGCAGAGTGTGGATGACGCCCCACAGCGCGCCGAGTTTCGAGGCGTCGCGTTCGTCCTTGGCCGCCAGAAAACGCTGGAAATCGTAAAGCTGTTCGGGACCGCTCAGGCAGAGCAGAAAGCCTTTCAGAACCCAGACCGCAACAAGTGCGCCGAACAGCGAATAATCCGTGCCGCCCGTGACCAGTCCCTGCAATGCCTCCGGTCTCCAGGATGGCAGAATGTCGTACCAGCCGTTCGGGATCTGGGAGGCGAAGCGGGCCGAATCGAAATGCATATAACCGACGACGGCGAAAAGAATGGCTCCCGCGCTGAGGATGATCGTCTGGGCGATCTCGACCCGGACGATCCCGTGGAGACCGCCCAGAATGACGTAAATTCCCGTCACCAGCAGGATCAAGGTGGCGCAGACCGTCGGCGGGAAGGGCAGAAAGATGGCTCCGAATTTTCCCATCCCGATGGCCGTGTAGCCGAGCAGGGCCGAAATTGTTAGGATGGCGAACAAAGTGTAGGAAAGCCGGGCAAGGTCTCCCGCTTTTCCGGTTCCGAATCGCGTCTTCATCCATTCGGCCCCGGTCATCGCGTCCGAGCGGCGGATCCATTTGCCCATGTAGGCCAGATAAAAGGCCGTGATCGGAAACCCCCAGAGCATATGAACCCACATCCCTTTGAGGCCCAGAGCGATAAAGGTCGAAACGATCCACATCGTCCCGGTAATATCGAAGTAAGAGCTCGAACCGGACATGGCCAGAGCCCACCAGGGAAGTTGTCGCCCGCCCAGAAAATAAGAAGACATGCCCTTGGCGGCGCGTCTTTTCATGGCGAAACCGATGCTCATGATGGCCGCCAGATATAGGACTACGATAATCTGATCGATAAAAGAAAGTTGCATATGCTTTCCTGCTTAGTTTCCAGTCAAAATAAAGTTTTTGGCAGGGCCACTGCGAGACCGTTGATCTCGCTGAAAAGTGACCTGTTCGGGTAAGAAAAATGTATTGCCGGATGTAATATTAAAAACTTTGTTTTGGCTGTTGAATAAGTATTTTTAACATTCATTTAAGGTGATGTCAACAGTTTTTTTCGAAAAGCGAAAAATAAGGCTCGATAGGGCAGGTGCGCGGGTAATGCTGAATTTTAAGGAAAAATGAGCCGGAAATATTTGGCTCTGATCGGGTTAATCTGCCGGTTTTTCGAAAACCTCGGAAATGATCTCAAGGACCGGTTCGATCCGCCGATCCCAATAATCCCAGTCGTGTCCGCCGTCGAATTCCCGGAACCGGTGAACGATCCCGCGCCTCTTCAAACCCGCGGAAAATCTGCGGTTGATCGGCAGAAACGAATCGTCCCGGCCGCAATCGAAATAAAACCGGGGAAGTCCGGCGATCTTTTCTTCGGGATGGTTTTCGGCCAGGTGAAAAAGATCGTCCCGGGTCAGCAGTTCCGCCGAACGACCGCCGAACGCTTCTTCTATCGAGGGCTGAAGTTCGGCCCATTGATCGTTCTCGTTCTTCAAAAAAGAGACGATGTCGAAAGCCCCGCTCATCGAGACCGCCAGAGCGAACATTTCCGGGCGGCGAAAGGCGAATTTGAAAGCGGCGTAACCGCCCATCGAAAGCCCGCCGACCGCCCGATTCGGTCGGTCGCGACGGACATCGAATCTTTCCTCGACGTCGGGTATCAGTTCCCGGAAAAAATAACTCTCAAAAAAGCTGTGAGGCCGGTTCGGATTGTCGCTGTACCAGTTGTCGCCGCCTTCCGGGCAGACGATCAAAAAGGAATGCTTCCGGGCGTAACCGACGATCCCGGTGTTGGCGACCCAGTTTTCGAAACTGCCGAAGAGACCGTGAAGCAGATAAAGGACGGGGAATTTTCGCCCGCCGTCGGCGTAACCGGGCGGAAGGATCGCTTTGTAAGGCAATGTTCGCCGGTTCAAATTGCTGACCAGATCAACCGTCAACACGTTATCATTTATCATCATTGCTGTAAAAAGATTAAGATCAGAGCACTGATCGGACGGATTTGGGCTGATAAAAAAGGAGACTGCCCGCGAATGAACACGAATGAGCACTAATAATTTAAAAAAATTAAAACAAATTCGTGTAAATTCGTGTTTATTCGCGGGAAGAAAATTCTTTTTAACACTATTGATTTATCCTGTATCATTTATCAGCGTCCCATCACCCATCACCTATCACCCATCACTTTCTCAAAAGAAATTCTGCAATGCGATGGGGATCGCGCCGAACAGGCTCGGCTGTTTGACGCTGGCCGGGCGGATCTCGATCTTGGCGATCGAGGGAATGATGTATTCGCTCTTTAATTTGTTTTTGATGATCGGTTCGATCAGATTCCAGGCGGCGGCGATGTCTCCGCCGATGACGATTATTTCGGGGCTCAGACCGTGGGCCAGATTGGCGATCCCGTCGCCGAGGTATTCGGCCGTCGCCTCGATGGCCGAAACCGCCTTTTCGTTGCCGCGTTTGGCCTGCGAGATGATGTCGGTGATCGAGGTCGAGATCGAACCGTTCTTGTTGTTCATCAACCGGTGATAACGGGCGATGGTGGCGCTTTCCGAGGCCAGCGTTTCCCAACAGCCTTTTCGCCCGCAGGAGCAGACCTCGCCGTTCGGTTCGATGCACATATGCCCGAAACCGCCGAGGCCGATCTCCGAACCGACGTGCAGATTGCCGTTGATGATGAGACCGGTTCCGAGGCCGTCGACGATCAGGATGTAGAGCAGGGTCTTGACCTTGATCTCTTCGAGCGGGCCGTACCAGAGTTCGGAAAAGGCGGCCGCGTTGGCGTCGTTCTCGACGTAAACCGGCAGGTTGAGTTCCTCTTCGAAAATTTTCCGCACCGGCGTGTTGTTCCATTCCAGATTGGGCGAGACTGCCACCTCGCCGCTGCTGCGGTTGATCAGACCGGGAACGCTGACCCCGACCGCCTTGAACTTGGTCCGCGGATAGTTTTTGCCGACCATTTTTTTGATCTCCGAGCAGAGGTTTCTGAGAAAATCCACCGGCTGTCCTTCGGTGATCAGAGCCTTTTGTTTGAGGATCCGCCCGTTGAAATCGCTGACTGCGTAGATGGTTTCGCGAACTCCTATATCAACGGCCAGAACGTAGGCGTTCTCGCCGTTGATATAGAGATATTTCGGTTTTCGCCCCCCGCTCGAAGGCCCCTCCGCGCCTTCGTAAACGACGCCTTTGCGCAGGAGGCGGTTGATGATCGAGGAGACCGTTCCGGGCCGAAGGCCGGTAACTTTGGAGATCTCCGCCCGCGAAATGGGTTGTTGCTCGCGGATCAGGTGAAGCAGCAAAGTCTGGTTGATATCGCGGATGTCGTTGATATCGACCATTTTTAGTTTTTTGTCGCCTGCCATTTTCTTTGCCGTCGAAGATTTGCCGTCCGGATGAAGTTCGGTCTCGTCCGGCCGGGAGAAAATTTTCCGTGATTTGTTTTCAATTATTAACCCGCCTTCATTTTAAGTGCAAGGGCAAGTTGGTCCGGCCGGCGGAAAATCCCGGATAAATCGAGGATGACCTTCGGAGGAAAAAGGACGTTTATCGGACTTTGGAATTTAATGAAATGATTGATAAAAGTGAGCGGGCGCAGAACGGCGGCCTTTCGAACGATCTGCGGTCACCGGTCGCCCCCGATTTTCAGAAGTTTGGCGTAATCTTTGAAGACCTGGATTTTATCGGCCCGCATTCGGGTTTTCAAAGGGCCGACCTGAAATTCGATCTTATCGCTTCGGCCCAGATCCCTGACTATCTCAGCGCTGATCTCCCAGCACAGATTTTCTTTGGCCTTGCCGCCTTTGACCTCGCTCAAACGGTTGGGCATCCCGAAATTGACGTCCTCGTCCGGAAAGGAGATCGTCAGTTCGTTCTCCCGCGCGAACAGAAAGGTCTTGCTCTGCGAGCTGATGCACAAAAGATTCTGGACGGGTTTGGCATCGATGCCTTTGAGGGCGAAAAGCGAGCGCATCTGCCAGTCGAATTTTTTCAGCTTTTTGCGCAGATCGTCCTTTTCATCCAGTATTTCGACGTTGATCTCGGCGACCGTCACGTACCGGGATTCGTCGTAAAAAAGCGTGAACGCTCCCGGATCGTCAAAGGTTTTGATCTCGGCCTCGGCGTCCGTCAGGGATTTGGTCTGAGCCAGAGAAAAACAGGCGGCCAGCAAAGTAAGTCCGAGGGCGGCGAAAATTCTATTGGTCATCGTCGTCATCATTTTCTTTCAGTGTTTCCATCAGGAGCGCGGTGGCCGAATTGCGGCCCAAATCTCCCTCTCCGGCCGCATGACCGAAGGAAAAAAGCGCCAGAACGAGGGCGGCGGAAAAAGCTAAAAATCTGAGGAGCATCGGATTTTAGATTTTAGATTTTGGATTTTGGATTTCGGATTGCTTTTTTTCTTTCCAAGTTCCGAAAATCATTATTTACACGTTAAAACGGAAGTTTACCACATCGCCTTCCTGCATGATGTATTCTTTGCCTTCGAGCCGCATCAGGCCCTGTTCGCGGGCGGCTTTTTCGCTTCCGACGCGGACCAGTTCGTCGTATGAGACGATCTCGGCCCGGATGAAACCGCGTTCGATGTCGGAATGAATCTCGCCGGCCGCTTTCTGCGCCCTGGTTCCGACCGGGATCGTCCAGGCGCGGACCTCTTTCGGGCCGGCCGTCAGAAAACTCATCAGTCCCAGCAATTTGTAGGCCGATCTGATCATTTGATCGACCCCGCTCGAAGCGACTCCCAGATCGCCCAGATATTCGGTCCTCTCCTCGGGTTCGAGCGAGATCAGTTCTTCTTCGAGCCGGGCGCAGATGACGACCGTTTCCGCTTTTTCTTTATCGGCGCGGTCGCTAACCGCCTTAACGTGCGGGTTGGCGAAGGGAGCGACCAGCGATTCCTCATCGACATTGGCCGCGTAGATGGTCGGTTTGGTCGTCAGCAAAAAGAAGCCTTTGGCCGTCTTTCGCTCTTCGTCCGTCAGTTCGACCGAGCGGGCGGCGCGGCCTTCTTCGAGCGCGGGCAGGAGTTTTTCGATCACCGAAAGTTGGACTTTGGCCTCCTTGTCGCCCGATTTGGCGGCTCTTTGCGCCTTGTCGCGGCGTTTTTCCAAAGTGGCCAGATCGGCCAGCGCCAGTTCGATGTGAATGGTTTCGATGTCGCGGATCGGATCGACCGAGCCTTCGACGTGATGGATGTTCTCGTCCTCGAAACAGCGGACGACCTGAATGACGGCGTCGGTTTCGCGGATGTTGGCCAAAAACTGATTGCCCAGGCCCTCGCCCTCGGAAGCGCCGCGAACCAATCCGGCGATATCGACGAATTCGACCATCGCCGGGACGACCTTCTGCGAATTGTTCATTTTCTCCAGAACGGTCAGGCGTTCGTCCGGGACGGCCACCATCCCGATGTTGGGTTCGATGGTGGCGAACGGATAATTGGCGGCCAGCGCGGCCTCCTGCGCCGTCAATGCGTTAAACAGTGTAGATTTTCCGACGTTGGGCAGGCCAACGATTCCAGCTCGTAACATAATGATTTCAGATTTCAAATTTCAAATTGATTATTCTACTCTTGAAAGCGGATTTTGAGAAATGCCGGAAAGTGTGGCTTAATTTACAATTTACGGTTCATTATGTTCCTTTCCCTGATCATACTCGTTTTGATGACCTGCGGCGGTGCGGCGGTAACTTATCTGTTTACGGACGACGAACCGCTTTTGTGGCGTCTTTCGGCGGGCAACATCATCGGTTCGGCTCTCTTCGGTCTGGTGGTTTTCCTGCTGGCCTGTCTGTTCGGTTTGAATCTGATCGTCATTTTTCTCGCCGCTCTGGTTTCGCTGGCGCCGTTGATCCTGCTCAGAAAAAAAGAGATCAGGCGGAAATTCAACTACGACAAACAAAAGGCCAAGAGCCAACTGCAGGGGTCGAGCTTCAAGAAATTTTACCGCTTTTTGTATTACGCCGCGTTGTTCATCATGCTCTGGCTATTTTTCGACCGGGCGATGATCACCAACGACGGCGGCATTTTCACCGGCGGTTCCCAGAATCTGGGCGATCTGCCGTTTCATCTGGGCGCGGTCTTTTCGTTTACCGAAGGGGCGAATTTCCCGCCGCAGAACCCCTCTTTCGCCGGAGCCAAATTCACTTATCCGTTTATCGCCGATCTGATCGCCGCCTGTTTCGCGCGTGTCGGGGCCGAAGTGCAGAACGCTTTTTTCATCCAGAACCTGACGCTCGGCTTTTCGCTCACAGTCCTGCTCGAAAAGTTCGTCTGCCGTCTGACCGGCAGTAAACTGGCCGGAAGACTCGCCCCCCTGCTTTTGTTTTTCAGCGGCGGGATCGGTTTTTTGTGGTGCGTCAAAGATTACTGGTACGGCACGAAAGATCTCTTCGAGTTTATCGGAAACCTGCCCTGGGATTACACCATCGGCCAGAAATTCCGCTGGGGCAACTCTCTGCTGGTTCTCTTTATGACCCAGCGCAGTCTTCTTCTGGGAATGCCCCTGACGCTGATCGTCCTGACTCACCTCTGGAAAGTTTTCAGCGCAAAAGACGATCAAACCCAAAATCCGAAATCCCAAATCCCAAATGCGACGGTCGGTCTTCTGGCCGGAACTCTGCCGCTGATCCACGCCCATTCGCTTTTCGTGCTGTTTGTCGTTGCGGCCTTTCTGTTTTTTTTCCGGCTCGACCGCTGGCGCGAATGGATCGCTTTCGGAGTCGGCACGGCCGCAGTGGCGATTCCGGCCCTGCTCTGGATCATGACGGGCAGCGCGTCTCATCTGAGCGAATTTATCGACTGGCATTTCGGCTGGGATCTGAGGGACGACAATTTCTTCTGGTTCTGGTTTAAGAACACCGGCCTTTTGATCCCTCTTCTGGTCGCCGGGATCATCTTATGGGTCAATCGGGGCGGGGCAGAAACGGATGAAAAGCAAAAGAAAAAAGACAAAAGGAAAAAGGCGAAAAATTCAGATCCGAGATCCGAGATCCCAGATCCGAGATCCGAGATGCTTTTGTTCTACCTTCCCTTCGCCTTTATGTTCGTCCTCTCGAATTCCGTCAAACTGGCCCCGTGGGAATGGGACAATATCAAGGTACTGATCTACTGGTTCGTCGGTTCGATCCCGTTCGTCGCCTGGCTGATCGCTGTGTTGTGGACGAAAAACCGTTGGTTCAAAACGCTTTCGGCCGGGCTTTTGCTGATCCTCATCGCCTCCGGCGCTTTGGACGTCTGGCGGGCCATTTCCGGCGCGGTCAACAACAAGGTGTTCGACCGGGAGGCGGTCGAGATCGCCGAACAGATCCGGTTGCGAACCCCGCCCGATGCTTTGTTTTTGAACGCCCCGACGTATAATACGGCTGTGGTGCTCTCGGGGCGGCGCTCGCTGATGCGTTATCCGGGGCATCTTTCCTCGCACGGGATCGATTACCGGGAACGCGAAGAGGATCTGAAGAGGATCTACGCCGGCGAGGCGACGGCCGGGATCTTTATCAAAAAATACGGCATCCAGTACGTTTTGATCAGCCCCGAGGCGAGAAGCGCGACCGAGGTCAACGACACCTTTTTCAGCCGCTTTCCCCTCATCGCCGAAGCCGGACAGTACCGGGTTTACAAGGTCGGGGGGCAATAGACATTTATCATCTTTCATTTATCATTTACCGGAGATTTGATTGATCGCTTTTCAGACAGACGATGAGCAAAGACAAAGAACGATCTGAAGAACTGACAGACGCGGAAATTGAAGTCGCTAAGGAACAGGAAACCGCTTCGGGCCCGGGATTCGATTATCTCTCGATCTCAGGTTCGCTGGCCGTCGGGGCGGTCGCCGTTTTTCTGCGGTTCTGGCAACTCGGACTCAAACCGCTCCATCACGACGAGGGCGTCAACGGTTTTTTTCTGACCCGGCTTTTCCGCGAGGGCATCTATCAGTACGATCCGGCCAATTATCACGGGCCGGATCTCTATTATCTGGCGCTGGCCTTTTCCAAGAGCTTCGGATTGAACACCCTCAGCGTTCGTTCGAGCGTCGCTCTTTTCGGCGTGCTGACGGTCGTTCTGGTGCTTTTTCTGCGGCGCTACATCGGCCGGACCGGCGCGCTGGTCGCCGGGCTTTTGATCGCGCTTTCGCCCGGCATGGTTTACATATCGCGCTATTTCATTCACGAGATACTGTTCGTTTTCTTCAGCCTCGGGATCGTCCTCGGCGTTTTGTATTTCATCGAAAAGCGGCGGGTCGGTTCCGGCGGGGTTTCGATCATGACCCTTCTCCTGCTGATCTGCTTTTTGCCGACGGCGCTCAATCTGGCCGAACTGGCCGGCGAGGACCGGGTCTGGCTCAAATGGGCCTTGCAGGTCTCTCTGCTGGCGGTCGAATTCGTTCTGGTGTTTATGATCATGCGGATGCTCTGCGCCTGGAAAGCCGGACGGCCGATCTACTTGATACTGGCGTCGGCCTCGGCGGCGATGCTTTTTGCCACCAAGGAAACGGCTTTTATCACCATCGGAACGATGGCCATCGCCGCCCTCTGCGTCTGGCTCTGGCGCAAGATCGACGCCGGGCTCGGGCGAAAAACATACGCCCTTTTCGGTCTGGTCCAGATCCTGGCCGTAACGGCCCTGGGCGGGCTGGCCGTCGCCAGCCGGGAAAAACTTTACGAATCGGCCTCGTGGGCCCACAGGACCTTTGCCGAAGACACGGGACAACCGCTGGTTTTTTACGGGATGATATTTCTCTGTCTGCTGACGGCCGCTTCGTGGATCCTGTTCTTCGTCCGGCGCTGGCAGAGCGGGGAAGCGGACGAAGAAAGTTTCACCGAGCCGGTCGATCTGACCTGGAGCAGTTTCCGCGCCGGTTTCGGCGGCCGGAACGACACGCTCCTGATCCTCGCCGCCGCCTTTTTCGTTTTCGCCTATCTCGGCGTGTTGTTCTTTTCCTCGTTTTTCACCTACCCATACGGCATCGTCGGGGCTTTCGAAGCCTACGCCATCTGGACCAAAACCGGAAGCGCCGACCACACTCAGAACGGTTTCTTCGCCTATCTCTGGTGGGCGGTCCAACTGGAATTGCCGATCCTTCTGCTGTCGTTGCTCGGCACTCTGATCGCCTTTCTCAAATCCCGTCACCGCTTTGCCATGTTCGCCGGTCTGTGGGCCTTCGGTCTGTTCGCCGCCTACACCATCATTCCTTATAAAACGCCGTGGCTGGCGCTTTCCTTTCTTTTGCCGATGTGCATCATCGGAGGTTACGGCGTCAACGAACTGATCGCTTCGCGGAACATTCTTCAGAAGGCGGCGGGCATCCTGCTGGCGGCGACATCGATCGCGCTTCTCTCTTTTCAGACCTGCAACCTCAATTTCGTCCGTTACGACGACGAGGAGATGGCCTATATCTACGCCCACACCCGGCGCGGGTTTCTCGGTCTGATCGACCAGATCAATCACTACGCCGAAAAAAGCGGCAAGAGACAAGATGCGACCATCGAGATCGTCTCGCCCGATTACTGGCCGATGCCCTGGTACACCAATGATTACCCGAACGCCGTTTACGGCGGAAGTCTGAAGGACGTCAACACGGCCGAGATGATCGTCGCCTCGCAAAAGCAGGCCGACGAACTTCCGCAGAGATACGGGGCACATTACAAGGTCGCCGGCCAGTATCCGCTTCGCCCCGGCGTCGAACTCTACCTGCTGGTCCGCAAAGACCTGGCCGACCCGGACGCCAAAGAGATCTATCAGTTGGTCGAGTGAGGCTTTGGATTTTGGATTTTAGATTTTAGATTTTGGATTGATGTTTTTAGAGGTTTTATGAATTGCCTCCATCTTCAGATGGAGGATAAGGTTTTTGGGAATGAATCCGGCTTTAGCCAAATGAAATAAAAGAAAAATTCCCAATGGCTTGAGCCTAATCCTTAAATCTTCCGAACCCGTATTTTTCGATCATTTCATCATACTCATCCTGAAGAGTTTTTCTCCGATGATGCCTCTCCTGATTTTTAATATAATCTCTGACCCGATCGACGATCGATTCGCCGACCGAAACGGCAAAATGTTCGTCCTGCCATTCGAACCTGAAATTTGAAAGTTTGTTTCGGTTGATCCAAAAAGAAGACTCGCCTTTGATCAGCCGCATTATATCGGAGATTTTCTGATCCGTTCCGAGTGAAATGAGACAATGAACGTGATCGACGTAACCGTTTATATGATCAAGAAAAATGCCTTTCTTCTGAGCATTTTCCCTGATACGACGGAAAACCTGCGGCCTGATTTCTTTATTCAGGAAAGGCTCTCGGTTTTTGGTTGACCAGACGAAATGTATCCAGACTTTTACAAATGGCATGAGAGTATTTTCAGATTGTGAGTAAATGGTTGAGGGAGATTTTTAGCTAAAGCTGTAATGATTTGTTGTTTATTTCTATTTTGGCCAAAGCCGCCTTCCTCCTCAAATCGCCGACCTCCATCTGAAGATGGAGGCAATTCATAGCTGAGAAATTAAATTTTCAAATTTTTGAAAAATGTAACTCGGATCCGCAAAATCAACAAGATTTGAATGTCATTCGGCTTTGAATGAATTTCCACTAGCTGAAGCTAGTGGAAAAAGTGCCGACCCTATAATTTTCAAATCCTGATCTTCCCGATCTTCTCCGGCTTTTTGTCCGAACTCGGTTTCAGATACGGTGCATTTACTTTATTCGTCCTGCAGCCAGAGCGCATCGTTCCGGTCTTTTGCCCGACCGGTCGATTGTTTGTTGATGAGGAGATGGGTTTTGCCGATGACGGGAACCGACAAATCTTCGATTTGAACCGTTTTATGTTCTTTCCAGGCCGCATCGAATTCGACTCCGTCAATCTGGGTGATGATATCGATCCGACTCGGGACGAGGCCGATTTGAAAAACCATTCCGGGAGTTTTCAAGTCTTCGATTTGGAGATCGAAAAGAGGTGCGCCGAAGGTTTGCAAGGCTCGCCAGACCTTTTCGGCATTTTCGTCCGAGAGGCGAATCCACAGATCAATATCGCCCGTCGCCCGGACATAGCCGTGAAAAGCCATGGCATAGCCGCCGACTACGAGGAATTCAACTTTCTCGGCGATAAACGCGGATAAGATGTCTGTGAAGTCCGGGTTCAGCAACGGTTTCTCCTTTAAAAGCCCAGGCGTCCTGAGCAATCGGCCACATCATCGCCCAACGTTCTTCCGGTGTGGTGTTCCTCAGATCGTCGGTTTTCGCTGTGAGCGAGGTCTTTCGGACTTTTCTTTCCAATATTTTCACAGGTTATATTTTAGCACGAAAATCAAATCCTGATCTTCCCGATCTTCTCCGGTTTTTTGTCCGAACTCGGCTTCAGATACGGGGCGTCCTGTTCCTGGCGTTTGGTTTTTTCTCCGGCCGAATGCCAGTTCATCCATTCGCCGGGAGCGTCGAAGGTCTCGCCGCCGTGCGTTGTCAGGCGCGGACGAATGCGGCACATGACCGGGGTGTTGACGGCGACGCCGGAGATGACGGCCTGGCCTTTGGTCAGGGCGGGGAGTTCGGCGAGCATCGCGCGGCCCGCGCCTTCGACCGATTGGGCGACCGTCTGCTGGTCGATCGGGTTGACGATCCGCATGATGACCTGCGTCATGCATTGCGAGAGGACGTCCTGATCGAGTTTGCCCGGCCTTTGGGTGATGAGGCCGATGCCGACGCCGAATTTGCGGCCCTCGGAGAGAATCTGCTTTAAGATATTGGTCGAAACGACGCTCGCTCCGGCCGGGGCGAAACGGTGGGCTTCTTCTAAGAGCGTAAAAACCGGGTAGTTGAGAAAGTTCTCGCCGCTCGCGACCTCCTGACGAACGGTCAGCATCCGCGCCTTGTTGACGCGTCTGAGGAGCGTTCCGACGATGACCTGCTGTTCGTGTTGTTCGATGTCCGACAATTGCAGAATGGTACAGCGGCCCGGCGCGAACAGGTCTTTCAGTTCGATGTGTTCGCTATCGTGAAAAATGCCGTCGCGTTTGTCGAAACGCGAATCGAGCCGCCACAGCAGGCCCTCGATCGAAGAGACGTTCCCGCCGTCCGATTTGCCCTCGCTCCCGTATTTCTGCCTGCTGACCTCGTCGCGCAGATCGTGATAACCGTAGAGATATTCGCGTTTTCCCTCCATCTTGAGGCGATCTTCGAGAGCGCGAAAGGCCTGCGACAGGAAATGGAGCATCTTGTCGGAAGTGCCTTCGGGCAGAAGGTATTTGATGTCCGCTTCGGTCAGGGTCGAAAACCGGACGCGGATCTTTTCGGGTGTGAAGACCTTGACCTCGGGGCGATATTCGTCCCCATCGCCGAAAAACTGCGCGTCGCCCATGATCGCGCCTAAAGTGTGATATTCGCCGTGCGGATCGACGATCAGAACGGCGGCCCGGTTAAAGGGGCTCATCAACTCTTCGACCAGAACGCCGGCCGTGTAGGATTTGCCCGAACCGGTCGAGGCCAGAATTGCCAGATGAGTGGAAACGACGTCCTTGACCGAAAGCACGACCGGAACCTCGCCCGCATCGCGCGTCAGAAGCGAACCGATATGAGCCGAACCGATCTCCTCGCGCCGGCGCGGCGAAAGCATTTTTTCTAAGGTTTGGCTCGATGCCAGAAAGATCGCGTCGCCCGGATCGGGCGGGATCCGCGGGTTGACGAAATCCTTCAGAGTCCCCGAAAAATAACCGATCGTCTCGACCGTGATCTCGTAGATCTCCTGCGCGTCGCCATTGAGTCCGATCAGAGATGAGACCATCGAAGGCGGAGTGTCCGGGTCCGAAAGAAATGCGTCGGGCAGATTGCGGACCAGTTTTCTCGATTTGATCGTCCCGATGATCTGCCGCCGCTCGTCGCCGACCTCCGCTTCGTAATAGACGAACTCGCCGATCCGCGTGTGTTTGTTGTCCTTGGTGATAAAAAGATATTCGTGCGGCAGTTCGCCGGGGCCTTTGACCGTGCCGGTTAAGTGATCTGTTGTCATAAAATTGAATTGTCGAAAAAATCTTTTGCCCTCAAATTATACACGAAATCCGACGCGAGCCGGGAACAAACCCCCTTTGAGCGGTGTCTAAACGGCGATCAATCTTTATTAGGAGGCAAACAAAATGAATCTCAGATTTAACCTGAAATACGCCTGGCTGACGCTCGGCGTCCTGTCGCTCGTCCTGCTCGCTGTTGACTGGTTCGGTTACGGTTCGGCGCAACTGCAAAGCGCGATCCTGGCTCTCAACATCCTCGGTTTCATATTGTCTGCGCCGGCGGGGCTTTTCTTCATACCGATCTCGCTGGCGGCCAATCATTTTCTGGAGATCGGCCCGTTTTCCGGCGAGGGGATCTATCTCAACACGCTCTTTTTGTTCGCCATCGGCGCGATGCAGTGGTTCTGGCTCGAACGCTTCTGGTTCCGGACCGAACCGCCTTTTCAGATGCTCGGTCTTTTGACGGGCGGGAAGGCCGATTGATTTAAGGGCGTTTTTGGCCACAGAGCGCACAGAGTTCACCGAGAGGGTTGAAAAGTAGCTTCTCTCCGTGTGCTCTGTGCGCTCCGTGGCTAAGCGTTTTAAAAAAGGCAAACGACTTGAAAAAACGAACATTTTATCGACGGATTCCGTAGATTTCGGAAGATAAATTACGACGGTGTCCGAGAAAAAATCTCCAAAACTTATCAAAAGTTTGGTCGGGGGCGATTTTTTGGCGGCATCTGACCGGCGGTTTTTTTCTTCCGTCGCTCTTTAATCTCTGCGGAGCGGCGCGGGCGGACAAAGCGCAGACGGGTCAGCGAGATCACGTTTTTCTTTTTTTGCGGTCCCGACGACTCGCCGCGCGGCGGGATAACGGGTAAAATCTTCCCGGCGCTTTTCGGGAAATCGGAGAGCCGGCATTAGCCGAAGACGGTTGCGGACGGGGTTTTAGTTGAAAATATCTCTTGGCCGGAGGAATTTAGATATGAACTGGCGGCTCGACGGTTTGATCGCCAATGTTCCGCAGACCGCGCCGAACGGGGCGGTCAACGAGGAGACGATCTTTCGCTTTAGACAAAAAGAAAACCGCGTTTGGGCCGAATATGCGGGCGGTTTGATCGAACGCGGCTATCTGGTCGGTCTCGTCACGGGGAATCGGTTCGTTTTCCGATATTGTCAGATGCAATTTGACGGAACTTTTGACGGCGGAAAGTCCGACTGCCGTTTGGAGAGAAGTCCCGAAGGATTGGTGCGGATCGTCGAGAATTTCGAATGGGCCTCCCGGCCCGGCGAAAAAGGAACGAATATCATTCAGCAGTTGCCGGAACGGCCGACCGGATAATGGAGGTGAGCGGAAATGGCACAGGCACAATACAGGTTGCGCGTTACGGCCGGGCCGGATGAGGGGCAATGTTTTGACCTCGGATATGACAGTTACACGGTCGGTCGTGCGGAGGATGCGGAAATCCGGATCCGGGAAAGCCAATCGCCCCGGCGAAGGTTCGCCGTCGTCTGGTCGGAGGAAACTGAATCTCACTGGCTCGATGTCTGGAGTCATACCAACCCGGTCCATCTCAACGACCGGAGATGCGCCGATGACGAACGCCATCCGCTGATGGAGGGCGATCTGATCAGAATCGGCGGGACCGAGCTCCTCTATGAGCGAATTCCCTCCGAAGACGAGAAACGGATCAGGATCAAGGCCCGTCTGGAAAACGCTCCGGGCGAGAACCGCGTCGCCCTGACGACCAAAGATAGAACTCATTCCATCGAGATCCCGCCGAAAGAGGAGGGAAGCGGTTCGAGCGCCAACGGAGGCGAACTGCTTTTTCTGGCGCTGGCCACTTGCTATTGCAACGATGTTTACCGCGAGGCCGCCAAACGGGGCATCGGGGTCGAGCGGGTCGAGGTCGAAGTCGAGGGCGATTTCGGCGCGGAAGGCGAACCGGCCCGGAACATCAGTTATCACGTCAGAGTCGTCGCCGATGCTCCCGAAGCGGCGATCCGCGAACTGCTCGCCTATACCGACACGGTGGCCGAAGTTCAGAACACCTTGAGAGTGGGAAGGCGGGTTGCTTTGAACCGGATCGAGGTTTCGGTCGATTAAACCGTCTGATTTCAAAATTCGGACTCAATCCGGTAGCAGGGAATTTTCGGTAAAATTGATTTTTTCGGGGTTTTCTTCTAAAAATTAAGTGAAGAGAAAGAGGCCGGAATTGAACAGAACCTAAAGTTCGACCCGTCAAATATTATTTCAATCTCTTGTTTTACAACAAACAAATTATCCAATGAAGCAAATGACAATCGATCAGACGATGGATGCGGCGGCGGGGACGATCCCGCGGGAGCGCGGCTCTGCGAAGACGGATTTGAAAATAAAGATATCGTCCCGTTTCCTGTTGGGGATCTACGCCATCGTGCCGGTTTGTTTGGTGGCGATGGTTCTCGATAAATTTCTTTGGGGGGGATTTTTGTTTCGCGCCCTGCCGACCAACCCGCAGAGCTTTTTTATCTTTCAACTGCTTTTCGGGACGCCCCATATCATCGCCAGTTCGGTCATTCTGGCGACCAATACCGACTATCTCCGGACCTACCGGTGGCGGGTGGCCGTCTTTACTCTGATCATCCTTTTGTTCTTCGGCATCGGCAACCTGTTCATCTCCTATCGGGTTTTTCTGGCTCTGGTCGGCTCGGCGACGGTCATCCATGTCATCAAACAACAGGTCGGCGTCGGCAAGGGGCTTTGCCGTCTTTCCTCCCGGATCTACGACGCCTGGGGCTGGGCCTTGATCGTCTTCGGTTCGATCCTCTACTACGCGCTTTTCATGGGCGCTTCCTTTTCGCCCTCGACGGCCTCGCTGGTTCACGGTGCGCTCTGGGGAGTGGGCGGGTTGATCTTTGTCCTGACGCTGGTCTGCCACCGGCGGATCAAGACCGGGACGGGGCGTCTTTACCTGTGGGCCAACGCTTTGATGGTTTTGCAAAGCGGCCTTTTTTACGCTCAGGGGTACTCGTTTCTGGCCATTCTCGGGCCGCGTCTGGTTCACGACATCACCGCGTTCACTTTTTACGTGGCTCACGACGTCAACCGCCACGGCACCGAGCCGGAAAATCTGCTCTATCGTTTGGCCTCCAAACTCGGCCTCGGTGTTTTCTGGGTTTGTCCGGCGGTGGCCGTTCTGCTCACTTTTCTGATCGGCCGATTCCTCGATCCGCTGGCCGGAATGGTCGTCGAACCGGTGCTCGGTTTCAACCTGCCGTATGCGGCCAGTTTTGTCATCGTCGGTTATCTCGGTCTGCTTCATTATTATACGGAGAGTTTCACCTGGCGGCAGGGCTCGCCCTATCGTCGCCAGATCGTTCTGACCTGATCGAAGCGGGGCGATCCGGGATCTTCCGTTTTTCGTCGTCGGACGGACAAGAAGCGGAAATAAAATCGAATTTATGAAGATCGCAACTGATGATAAAGCGGGGCAGCCGGATCAAAAAGACCCGCTCCGGCCGGCCCGGCGCGGGGATGTTTCGGCGATGCACCGCGTCCGGATGGCGGTTCGCGAAAACCGTTTGAACTCGCTTGTTCTGACCGAGGCCGATTATCTTGAGGCCATCGAAGGGCCGGGATGTTGCGGCTGGGTCGCCGAGGCGGACGGGCAGATAGTCGGTTTCGCCTGCGGGAGCGCCGAAAGCGGCAATATTTGGGCTCTGTTCGTCGATCCCGAACACGAGGGGCGCGGTTTCGGTCGGCGGCTTCACGACGCTTTGGTGGCCCGGCTGTGGTCGGACGGGGCGAAGCGGTTGTGGCTGACGACGGCGCCCGGAACGCGGGCCGAGGGGTTTTACCGGAAGGCGGGCTGGCAATGCCGGGGATCGGCCCGAAACGGGGAACTCCGGTTCGAATTGTCGGGAAAACCGTCCGGCGCTTTTTCCCCGGCAAAAGAAAACGAATAGGAGAGGGGAGAGCGCCGGTCGGATCGGGGCCGATTAAAAAAAAGCGCCGCCCCGAAAGGGATGGAGACTTTGATGGAGACATTTTCCGTTACCGAAAAAAAAACTCCGCCGTCGATTTCGATCGAAGAGGGGAAGCATCTGGTCGGCGAATTCATCGGCGATGAGACGGGGCCGTCGCTGATCGTTTTCGGAACCATCCACGGCAACGAGCCGAGCGGTCTGATGGCGCTCCGCCGGATCGCTCCCAAACTCGAACGGTTGCGGGAGAAATTAAAGGGGCGCGTATTTTTGCTGGCCGGAAACACGCGGGCCATCAATCGCCGCGTCCGGTTCATCGATTCCGATCTGAACCGGCACTGGACGGCGGAAAACGCCAGCCGCAACCGTCCCGTTTCGACCGGTTCCCCGCAGGGTTCCGAAGATCTCGAACAAAGGGAGATCCTGGCCAAACTGGAACAGATCCTCAACACCGCCCGCGACGAGGTGTACGCCATGGATCTTCACTCGACCTCGGCCGAGAGCGAGCCCTTTGCCATGTTCGGCGACACCTTTCGCAACCGGCGTTTCGCCCGGAAATTCCCGGCCATCTTTTTGCTCGGGATCGAAGAACAACTCGACGGCACGATCATGGAATACCTCAACAATCTCGGAGCGATAACGCTCGGGTTCGAGGCCGGACAGCACACCGGAAAAACGGCCGTCGATAATCAGGAGGCGCTGGTCTGGCTGGCTCTCATCAATTCCGGCATTCTGGCGCGCGAAGAGATCGACGCCGAAAAATACGAGGGAGTTCTTCGGGCGGCGATGGGGCGGCCCCGGATCATCGAGATCCGTTACCGGCACGCCATCGACGAGGACGATGATTTTAAGATGAAGCCCGGCTACCGGAATTTTCAGAAAGTCAGACGCGGGGAGGTTCTGGCCGGGGACCGCCGGGGCGAGATCCGGGCCGAGGAGACGGCCCTGATCCTGATGCCGCTCTATCAGGCGCAGGGCGACGACGGATTTTTTCTGGGACGCGAAATTTCCGGTTTCTGGCTGAGTCTGTCGGGGCTTTTGCGTCGCCTCGGGGCGCAGAAAATAATGCCTTTTCTGCCCGGCGTCCGGCGCGATCCGGCCGATCCCGACTCGCTCGTCGTCGACACCCGCGTGGCGCGCATCTTACCCCTTCAGATCTTTCACCTTCTGGGTTTTCGCAAAAGACGCTGGCGCGATCAGAAACTGATCGTCAGCCGCCGCCGGTTTGATACCAGAAGTCCTTTTAAGAAGAAGTGATCAAAGGAAGTGATCCGTTTTTTTTGAGTCGGAAGAGAGAAACTCTCCCTTCAGTCGAGGGATTTGCGGAACGCCCCCGGGGTTATCCCGGTCGCGCGTTTGAAGGCGCGGGTAAAATGACTCTGATCGGCAAAACCCGCCGAACAGGCGATATCGGCCAGTCTCAGATCGCCGTTCATCAACAGCCGGCCGGCGTGATCGAGACGGAGTTTCTGGACGTATTCGCCGATCGTTTCGTGATGGAACTTGCGAAAGACCGACGCCAGATAGACCGGGTGAACGTCGGCCTCGGCGGCCAGTTCTTCGGTCTTGTGGTTTATCAGGAATTCATCGTTCAATTTATCGACAATCCGCGACAGCCAGGGCGGCGGAGCCGGTTCGTTTCGATTTTGCTTTCTGATCGAATGGGCCAGCATTTCCAGCGTGATGCCTTCGGCGATCAGTTCGGAGCAGGTCTGCCAGTTTTTGAATTCGTGGTAAAGACGGCAGGCGAGCCAGACGATCTGCGTGCTTTTTTCGTGGAAATCTTCGGGCGTTTCGGCGTACTGGTTCAAAAGGCTGAGGCATTTGTGCCTGAGTTCGACCGTGAAGAACCGCCCCCCTTTTTGTCCGATCGCGTCCTTGTGGCGGATGCCCGAACGATGCCACCAGACGGTCATCGGGCGGTAGGTGAAGCTTTTCCGTCCGTAGGTTTCCGAGTAGCTTCCGTCGAGCAGAAGCGTAAAATAGGACAATTCGTGGGAATGAGCCGGAAGATCGACCTCGCTCCGGTGGATCAGTTCGGAAATGGTCGAAAAAGAAAGTTCTCTTTTTTGCGACACCTTTCCGTAAAATTCTCCGGCTTTCAGATTTTTTGATCTGTCTGTTGGCTCCGACATAATTCTTTGATGCCGTCTTATACGGCGCGAACCTTTGGAAAGTTCAAAAGGCCTTTGATTGGTTCAATACTTCGATCCGCTTTTTTGATAAAAATGATCCGAAATCCAAAATCTAAGATCATTTGGAGATAAAAATATCATGAACAAAAAATCTGCCGCAATTTTGCTTTTGGCTACTTTTCTTTTGTTTTTAAACGCGCCGGAAGCCGGAGCGCAGGAATCCTGCGCCATCACCGAAGACACTCCGGCGACGGTTTCGGTCGATTGGCTGGGCCAGCATATCGGGCACAAAAACCTGATTCTCCTGCACGTCGGGGAACGGGCCGAATACGACGCCGGCCATCTTCCGGGGGCGCAGTACATCGCCTCGGCCGACATCTCTCTGCCGCAGGAAGAGGGCGGTCTCGCGCTCCAGTTGCCGCCGGCCGAGACGCTTCGGGAGAGGTTGGAAAAATTCGGGATCAGCAACGATTCGCGGATCATTCTTTATTTCGGCAAGGATTGGGTGACGCCGACGACGAGGATCTATTTCACGCTCGATTATCTCGGGCTGAAAAAGAACACCTCGATCCTCGACGGCGGAATGCCGGCCTGGACGGCGGCCGGAAAATCTCTGTCCAAAGATGTGCCGACGCCCAAACAAGGCACTTTGAAGGTCGTCTCCAACGACGACTTCGTGGCCAAGGCCGACTGGCTCAACTCGAAACTGAAAGATCAGTCCGTCCGAATCATCGACGCCCGCACGCCGCAGTATTACGACGGCTCGCGGGCCGGCGGTTATCCGCGTCCGGGCCACATCGCCGGAGCCAAAAACATCCCCTTTTCGGAGATCGTCACCGAGGACAACAAAATCAGGGACGAGGCCGCTTTGAGAAAGCTGTTCACCGACGCCGGGGTCAGGCCCTACGACACGGTCGTCACCTATTGCCATATCGGCCAGCAGGCTTCGCTGGTTTATTTCGCCGCCCGCTCGCTCGGTTACAAGGTCAAACTCTACGACGGTTCGTTTCAGGAGTGGAGCGCCGATCAGTCTCTGGCGGTCGAAGACCCGCTCGCCTCTCAGCGCGGGACGACGGTTTCGATCGTCACCCCGCAATGGGTCGAAGAGCACTCCGGCGACGAGAACGTTCGCATCCTCGACGTCCGGCTCAACGTTTACGATTACTTCGCCGGCCACATTCCGAACGCGGTTCATCTGGCCGATGCCGTCATGCGGGCCCCGCGCGAAGGCTATCCGACCCAGTATCTGGAACCCTTTATGTCGGGCCGTCTGTTTTCGCAAGCCGGGATCAAAAAAGGCGATAAGGTCGTTGTTTACTCGGACGGCGACGGCGTTTTGGGAGCGACGATGGTGGCCTATCTGTTGGAGCGGCTCGGGCACGGCGAGATTCTTTTCGTCGATGGCGGTTTCCGCGATTACAAACTCTCGGGCAAGACCGCTCAGGAATATCCGAGTTACAAGACCGGCAATTTCGATCTGGTTGACAACAAAGGGGTGAGCGCCACGCTCGAAGACGTCAAGGGCGGGATCGCCAAAGAAGGGGTTCGGTTCATCGACGCCCGGCCGCCCGACGTTTACCGGGGCGAGGTCAACATCTGGACGCGCAACGGCCATATTCCGGGGGCGATCAACATCCCTTGGAAAACCCTGGTCGAAGAGAACAATCCGCACAAGTTCAAACCGGTCCCCGCGCTTCGGAAGGTCTTTATCGACGCCGGGATCAAACCGACCGACGACATCATCGTCTATTGCGGAACGAGCCGCGAAGCGAGCCTCGAATACATGGTCTTAAAACACATCCTGAAACTTCCCAAAGTCCGCCTCTACGAAGGCTCGTGGGCCGAATATTCGGCCAAAACCGAACTTCAGGTGGAAAAGGGAGCGGGCAAGTAGGATTTGGGATTTTAGATTTTGGATTTTGGATTCTTTTAGCCGTAATCCAAAATCCAAAATCTAAAACCCAAAATCGAAATATTTGCTCTTGGCCGGAGTGTCGATCTCGAGGCGGGCGGATATTTTTCTTTCTTCCCGGAGGAGTTCTTCGGCCTTCTTCTGATCTCCGAGCGAGACGAGGTGATGGGCGAAATTATGGAGCGTCTGGGCGTGATTGACCTCCATCTTGAACTCCCTGAAGATCTCGAGGCTTTTGGCGAAACAATCATCGGCATTAAATCGCTCTTTACCGATCAAAACATCTCGTTTCAAAAGAGATGAGATAATTCCGAGGACGCGCCAGTTTTCTCCGATCTCTCCGTGGCTTTCGGCCGTTTCGGCCAGATCGAGAGCTTTTTCGGCGGTCATCAAAGCCTCTTCGAATTTGCCCTGGCCGATCAGCGCTTCGGCCAGAAAGCGGTGCGATTCGTGAATGACGAAATGCCCGGTCTCGCCCACCTCGGCGATTATTTTCTTCAAATCATTCTCCGCCCGCTCGTATTCGCCGAGACAAACCAACGCCCCGCCCATATTGCTGAGGACCATGATTTCGCCGGTCTTGTTGCCGACCTCGCGGGCTATTTCAAGCGATTCGGCGTAGTAGCCCATCGCCGTTTTTCCGTCGCCCGACATATAGGCCTGAAATCCGAGGCTGTTCAGACCGTTCCCGACCGTTCTTCGGTCGCCCGCCTGACGTGATATTTCGACCCCTTTTTCTTCGAACTCGCGGGCCTGACGAAGGCGTCCGAGCGTCATGTTGAAACTGCCCAGAAGATGAAAACTGTTGGCTTTTTGAACCGATCGTTCGCGGCTGAAGTCTTTGGAGATCTCCAGCACCCGCTCGGCCAGTTTGATTCCCTCGTCAAACTCGCCGAGTCCCATCAAAGCCCGTCCCTGCCGGTATAAACCTCTGGACTTCAGAAAATGAGTCTCGTCGCCCGGTTCCAGCTTTCCGATCAACTCGACGGCCCGTTTGGCCTCATCCAACGAGCTTCTCGGATCGCCGATCTCCAGAAAACAGACGGACAATTCGATAAAGGCTTTTGTCTGTTCCTCGGGATCGTTCGCCTTTTCCGCCAGACCGAGGATCTCCCGGTGGAGTTCGATCGCTTCGGCGAACTTCGCCTGATTATAAACCGCTTTGGCCAAACCCGTCTTCCATTTCAGCAGGTGCCGGGCGGTCAAAAACTCCGGTCGGTCCTCTTCCGGCAATGTCTCCCAAAACCGGAGAGCCCGGCGATAGTATTTTTCGGCCACCTTCGAAGCGTAGCTTTTTTGCGCCTGTTTTCCGGCCCGTCCGAACCAGTCGGCGGCCTCCTCCGTTTTTTTCGCTCTTTCGAAATGTTCGGCGATGACCCCGCAATACTCGCTCTCTCTTTCCCCGCTGGTCGAGATCAGCCAACGGGCGGTTTCGGCGTGCCATTTTCGCCTCTCCTGCAAAAGCACCGTCTCGTAGGTTACGTCCCGTAACAGCGCGTGCTTGAAGACGTATTCCTTGGCGTCGCCGAATTTCGAACCTTCCCGGCGAAACAGCAGTTCTTTGTTGCGCAAAGAATTGAGGACGGTCGGGACGCTGACGTTTTCCTCAAAATCGCCGAGGGCGTCTTCCCAAAATTCCCGGCCGATGACCGAAGCTCTCTGGAGAATGCGTTTTTCCCAGACGGTCAATTTATCGAGCCGCGCCTGAAGGACCCCGGTCAGGGTCGGCGGCACGGGAATCTCGCCGAGACGGCTTTCGTTGATTCTCCATGCTTCGCCGCCGGTTTCGATGACGTCCCGTTCGATCAGCATCTTGATCAGTTCCTCGACGTAAAACGGATTTCCGCCCGCGTTCCGGAAGATCAGATCCCGAAATGCGGGAGGGACGTTTGCGGCCTTTTGCAGAATATTTTCGATCAGTTTGTAGCTTTGATGTTTGGTCAGGGTCTGTAATTCAAGAGTCAGACGGTTTTCCCTGCCCTCGCCCCGGTGCGGTCTTTTCTCGAACAGGATCGGGCGGGCCGATTCGACCATCAGAACCGGCTCACCGGCGCATTTGTCGCCGATGAAATCAAAAAAGTCGAGCGATTCGTTATCGGCCCAATGGAGATCGTCCAGATAGATGACGGTCGGAAGTTTTTGGCAAATCGCGCTGAAGAACTGAGCCGCGTATTGCCAGGCTCGATCCTGGATCTGTTGTTCGTCGTCCAAGATCCCGCGGATGTGCGGGGAATCGGAAAAATCGAACCCGATCAGATGTCCGATAAAATGGGCTTTCATTTCCGCCGGCCCGCTCGGGCCGAATCCTTCTGTTCGATCGTCGATCATTTCGAGGATTCCCCGGACGAATTTTTCCCGCGTCAGGCTTTGCGAATCGCTTTCCCCGATCTCGAAACGGAACGAAAACAGGTCTCTGACGAGCGCGTACGGCAGATCGCTCATCGCCTCCAAAGCCCGGGCCTTGAAGATAAAGAACTTTTCCGGCCTCAGTTCCAGCCGGTCCTCGAATTCGAAGAGCAGACGGGATTTCCCGAGCCCCGCCTCGCCGATGATGCCGACGATCTGGAGTTCTCCGATCTCGATGACCGTTTCGAAGGCTTCGAGCATTTTGGCCAGTTCGCCCTCGCGTCCGAACATTTCGGTTTCGATCCCCTCGACGCCGCGGTTGGCGACGCGAAAGGCCCGGGGCTTGATGCCGCTGATGGAATAAGTTCTGGTTCGGCGCCGGAGCGTTTGAATGTCTTTCCCCTCTTTGGCCGATACCTCTTCGACGTTGAAAACCCCGCGGATGTGGCGATAGGTGTCGTGTGAGATGTGGATTTTGCCGAAAGGGGTTTGGGAAAGGATCCGTCTCGCCTGATTGACGGGAGAACCGGTCGGCACAAACTCTCCCGTGTCGCGGATGTTTCCCAAAAGAACGGTTCCGGTGCTGATGCCGATCTTCAACAGATCCGGTTTTTCCTCCCCGTTCCGGTCGAAATGTCCGTTGAGGGTTTCAACCGGAAGTTCGGAGATCTCGCGTTGCAGCTTGAGCGCGGTGCGAACGGCGTTTTCGGGGTCGCTCTCTGACGTTTCCCCGGTTCCCCAGATGGCCGTGAAGGTATCGTTCAGCCGTTCGCCGGTTCGGCCGCCGCCCTTTGTGATCGACCGGTCGATCACGCCCCAGAGGCGGTTTACCTTTTCCGCCGCTTCTTCCGGGTCGAGGTCTTCGAGCAATTCGTTCAAAACGGCGAAGCTGCCGAACAAAACCGTCACCTGACGGCGCTGTTCGGAAAATTGACCGGAATCGGTCGGCGTCGTGTCGGCCCGTTCCAAAATTATCGTCTGGACGTTGTCAAACTCGTTCAGGTTTTGGATCTTGTCCAGATCTTTTGCCGGGATGTTTTGCAGAACGGCGGCGACACCGGCGATGGTCGGGAATCTTTCGGCCGGGTTTTTGATCAGGCATCGCTCCAGCAGATCTTTCAGGTCCGACGAGAGTCCGCGGATCGAGCGTTCGGCCGGGACGGGGTCGGAATGAATGATCCGGTGGAGCGAATCGACGGCCGATTCTCCTTCGAAGGCCCTTCGCCGGGTGATGGCCTCGTACAAAATACAGCCGAACGAGAAAATGTCCGAACGCTCGTCGATCTCCGATTTTCCCTGAGCCTGTTCGGGCGACATATACCCGAGGGTTCCCAGAATGACGCCCGATCTCGATTTGTGCCGTTGGAGCCGGTGAAGATCATTTTCGGGGTCGGTCAATTTGGCCAGCCCGAAATCCAGTATCTTGGCGTAACCGTCGCCGGACACCATGATGTTTTCCGGTTTCAGATCGCGATGAACGATGCCCGCCGCGTGCGCCTTGGCCAGCCCGGTGGCCGCCTGCCCGAGGTACTTGAGCAGATCTTTGACGGAAGTTTCGGGCGAATGGATCAGATCTCTCAAGGTTTCGCCGTCAATGAATTCGGTCGAGATGTAATGGATCGTCCGGCCGTCCTCGTCCGTGAACTCGTCGATCTCATAAACGGTCAGGATATGGGGATGGTTGAGCGCCGAGGCCGAACGCGCTTCGTGAACAAAGCGGTGGAGGCGGTCTTTGTTCTCGACCATTTCGGGCGGGAAAACCTTGAGCGCGACCGGGCGGGCGAGACGCGTGTCGCGGGCGAAATAAACCGTCCCCATGCCGCCCTCACCCAGGACTTTGAGGATTTTGTAACGACCGATCTGTCGGTTGACGAGGTTTTTCCCTTGCTTTTCCCGGGCCGATAACATTTCGGCGGCCAGATCTCCGGGCGAGGCGTCCAGAAAGCTGTCCGCCGTATCCTCAAAATAGAGCATCGCTTCGATCTCTTTTTTCAAAGCCGGATCATCGCCGCACCGCTCCTGAAGAAAAAGGGGCCGTTTTCCGGCCGGGATCTCCAGAACGGCGTGATAGATTTCCTCGATCTTTTTGAATCTGTCTGAATTCATCCGGGGACGGAAAAAAATTAATTTCGGGAGATTTCCTTGAGCAACCAGTTTCGGGCAAAGCGCCAGTCCCTTTTGACGGTTTTGGTCGAAGTCCGCAGAACCTCGGCTATTTCTTCGATGGTCAAACCGCCGAAAAACTTCATTTCGACCACCCGGCTCTTCCTTTCGTCCAACCCGCTCAGCCTTTGCAGGGCCTCGTCGAGGATGATCATTTCTTCCGAGCGATCATCAGAGATCAGGGCGTTCTCTTCGAATGTGATCTGGGGCATCCCGCCGCCGCGTTTTTGGGCGTTTTTGGAGCGGGCGTAATCGACCAGAATATGACGCATGGCCCGGGCCGCCACTCCGAAAAAATGCGAACGGTTTTTCCAATCGGTTTTCTGGCGACCGGCCAGTTTCAGATAAGCCTCGTGAATCAGTTCGGTCGTTTGAAAAGTGTGACCTTCGGATTGCCGGTTCATATAACGGCGGGCCATCCGGCGCAATTCTTCGTAGATGATCGGCATCAGCTCATCGAGAGCCGCCTGATCTCCGTTGCTCCAATCGACAAGCAATTGCGTAACCTGATGTGATTCGCCTTTGATCATATTTGTTTTAAGGGATGGATAAGCGACGGGTTCGATTATAACGCAAACCGCCCGTTTACAAAAGATTTTAGGAAAAGGCTTTTCCCGTCGGGCCGACTGTATCATCATAAAGGCGGAATTCGATTCGCAGGGAGCCTCCCAGCTGACAAAAAAAAGGCCCGCCCAGTTCGACGGACCTTTTCCCGCAGAGATTTTTGTTTCAGGTTAAGTTTATCGACCGAAGCCCGCTCCGAGCTTCTTTCACTTGGCTTCGGCTCCGGATCAGGCCGTTGCCGACCAGGCCTGCGGTTTCAGGAATTCGTCTAGAGGCGCGTCGGTCAGATGGTTCGAAAAATTGGCCAGAACCGAATTGGCAGTTCCGACCAGAAGCTCCAGAGCCTGGGTTCGGGTGAAACCGGCGGACAGAAACTCTTCCAGATCGGCGTCGGAGGTTTGGCCGCGATTAAGCATAATTTTTCGGGCGAAATCCGACAACGCCTTGAGCCGCGGTTCGACGGGCGATTTTCCGGCCCGGATCAGATCGAGATCCGAAGGCCCGATTCCTTCTTTAAGAGCGAAGGTCGAATGGATCGCCACGCAGTAACGGCATTCGTTCGTTACGGCATTGGTGGCCGCGACGACCTCTCTTTCGAGCGGCGTAAAGGAGGTTTTCTGCCAGATCTCGCGGACCCGGACGAAGGCCTCGATTAGTTGCGGCGAACCGGCCATCATCCCCGCCAGATTCGGAATTGCCCCGACACTTTTCTTTAGATTTTCCAGAACGGGTTTCGATCCCTCCGGCGCGTTTTCCAGATTATGGACTGTAAATTCACTCATTTTTATCTCCTATAAATTTTTTGATTTCTTCGGCAAACCGTCTTTTGACCAGATCTTCTGATAAAATTTTCGCCTGCCGCAAATGAGTATCCGAAAAATCTTGGGAATCAATCAATTACTTCGCAGGTAATTGAAATAAAAAGATTTTGAGTTAAATTGGTGGAGTCAAAAAGGAAGGAAAGATGAGGACGAAAAAGACAAACAAATCGGAAAATCCGACCGGAAAACTGCTCAAATACTGGCGCAACGTGCGGCGGAAAAGCCAACTCGATCTGGCTTTGGACGCCGAAATTTCTCAGCGTCATCTGAGTTTCATCGAAAGCGGACGCTCGAATCCGAGCCGTGAGATGATCCTCACGCTGGCCGTCGCGCTCGACGTTCCTTTTCGCGAGCGCAACGATCTTTTGACGGCGGCCGGATTTGCTCCCGTTTACCGGGAAAGCGGCTGGGATGATGCGGAACTGGAACCGGCCAGAAAAGCGCTTGAGATGATCCTCAAAAATCAGGAGCCGTTTCCGGCGGTCGTTATGGACCGCCATTGGAACATCGTCATGACCAACCGGACGGCGCCGAGGTTTTTCGGGCTTTTCGTCGATCTGTCGGCGAACCCGGCCGGGGGAAACGTTCTGCGGATGATGTTTCATCCCGGGGGCGTCCGCCCGTTCGTCGTCAACTGGGAAAGCGTGGCGAAAGGGCTCATCCGCAGGGTTTTCCGCGAATCGGTCGGGAACTTCACCGACCGGGAAACGCGGGATCTGCTCGACGAGATCCTGGCCTTTCCGGGCGTTCCCGAAAACTGGCGGAAACCGGATCTCGAATCCGCAAATCTCCCGGTCATCCCGGTCAATTTCCGCAAAGACGATCTGGAATTCAACTTCTTTTCAGCCGTTACGACCCTCGGAACCCCGCAGGACATCACCTTGCAGGAGATTCGGATCGAGAGCTTTTTTCCGGCGGACGAAGCGACCGAACGGCTCGCCGGAAAAATACTGGGCTGAGCGGAGCAAAATCCCGCCGAACCCGGTTTTTGGTTTTCATTCTCCTTTTACAAGGATTTGGGCCGTTTTTTGAATTTTGTGCGATCAGACATCGACCGTGTATCTGATGTTTATGTTTCCGCCCTCTATACAGGCTCCCATCTGCTCGTTGCAAAGACATTCGATGATGCTTTTTCCCATCCAGTAGGGCTTCTGGGCGACGTTGAATGTGGCCGGAATGATCGACAGCAAGCCGGGAAGGGCCTTGAGATCATCCATTGACTCGATCTTGTAGCTGGCCTGAAAATCACCGGCCAGAGTCACTCCGATCGAGGTTTCCTTCTGCGCAAAGGTGAGTTCGGCTTTTCTCAGCAATGTTTTATTGAGGGCATTCATCAAAACCACCGAAATGGTGTTGCCGATGGAACTTCCGACGAAGCCGGCCGTCGCCATCATTGCCGATACTCCAAGGCCGCCACCGAGCAGGGTTTTAAGAGCCTGCGTCGGGAGCACATCGAGAAGTTTCGATTTTATTTTGGTATCGAGAAGCGGACTGCCCTCGGAAAACCCCCGGTGGCTGGTGGTTTTTCCCGTGCTGGACCAAACCGTGATTTTGTAACCGATCTTGTTTTCTCCTTTTGTAAAAATTGCCATTTTCTTTTCTCCTTTGATAATTAAATTTGTCAAACGGCCCTGTTTGCCGCCACACGCCGATCATTATCCGAAGTTACTCTGACAAAACTCTGACAGGATTACCGGGGAGCAAGATTTTTTTTTGAAAAAGATTTTCCGGGAAGGTTTAAATGTTTGAGATCAAGGTGGTTAATTGCCGGATAGAGATTGAATCGGCGCGGTCTTTCGCTTTTTGGAAGTCTTTCTGGCTTAAAGCCGCTTGCAGTTGGGCGATTTGGTTTTCGCGATTTTTTTGTTCGGGGATCGTCGAAGAACCGCCCACTTTCCGGCGCAGATTCCCGGCGGCGAAGAGGAGTTCGGTCGAGATTTTATGCCTTTCTTTCATCAATGCCAGACGCGAACATGCTTCCAAAACTTCCGCCAGCCCCAATTTGTTGTCCATTTCGGACATCAGTTTGAAACTTTCCCCGAGATGCTTTTGCGCCGTTTCAAACTCATTCTTCGACGATAAAAGATCGCCGAGACTGCACAACGTTTCGGCGATGCCGAGCTTGTTTTCCAGACGCCGGTAGATCGTCAGGCTCTCTTCGAACAGGCTTTCGGATCGGGCGTCGTTCCCCAGTCGGCGATTGATTATGCCGAGAATCTCGAGCGCCAGAGCGGTGCCGTAATCGTCTCCGATCTCGCGCCAGATTGCCAGCCCTTCCTCCTGGAGTCGGCGGGCTTCATCGTAGTTTCCCTCATTTTCGGCCAGCAAACTCAGATTGTTCAGAGATCCGGCGACGTAGCGGCGGTCTCTTAACTCGCGCCTGATCTCCAAAGCCTCGGAAAAAGCCTTTCTCGATTGATCGTAGGCGCCTTGCCGCCGGAAAATAACGCCGAGATTGTTCAGTTGATTGGCGACGCCGCGCCGGTTCCCGAGTCGGCGGAACGACTCCAGACTTTCTCTGAAATACCGGGATGCATTCGGAAAATCATTTTGTTCGCCGGCGATCATGCCCAGAGTGGTCAGCGAAACCGCCGCCCCGTGATCGTCCTTCAATTGGCGGAAAAGCCTCAGACCGTTTTGGCAGATCGAAACGGCTTCTTTATATTCCCCCAGATAAAATGCGGTTCGCCCCAAAGCCCCGAGAGCGTTCGCCTCGCCGTCAACATCTCCTTTTTTTTGATAAATTTTGCGGCATTTATCGAGAAAACCCCGTCCGGAGAGATAATCTGAGGCGGCTAATGCCAGCTTTCCCGCCGCCAGCAGAGCCGCCGCCCGAACGTCTTCCGAAACCGCTCTGTTTTCGTTTAATTCCCAGAGCCGGTTTAATTTTTCCCGGCCCAGATTGACGTGACCGCGGATTTCCCAAAAGCGTCGCAGAGCGCAAACCAGACGAAGGCCGATCTCGACATTTTCGGTTTTCAGACTCCAATCCAGCGCCGAGAGAAGATTCTGATGATCCTGTTCCAGCCGCCTGAGCCACACCGATTGATCTTTGCCCTTGAGCAGAGGCTCGGACCGTTCGGCCAATCCCAGATAATTCCGCGCGTGTTTTTCACTCAACGATTCGCGCTGACCGGCGTCCAGTTTTTCTTCTCCGTATTCGCGGAGGGTTTCCAGCAGCCGGAAGCGCATGTCTTCGGCGAGATTGTTTTCCTCGACCCGAAGAAAGGAAGAATCCTGCAACAGCGCCAGATGGTCGAGCGCCAACGGGTCATCGCACACCGCTTCGACGTCGGTCAGATTGCCGCCGTCCTGAAAAACCGAAAGCCCGGCGAAAAAAATCCGGACATCGGAGGGAAGCAGCCTGTAGCTCCAGTCGATGGTGGCGCGCATTTGCCGGTGGCGCGTTTCGGCCTGACGGCGGCGGTCGGTCAGAAAGTCCAGCCGGCGCAAAAGACTTCCGAGGATCTTTGAGGGCGTTTGGATTTGGATCTGAGCGGCCGCCAGTTCCAAAGCCAGCGGTATGCCTTCCAGCCGGCGGCAAAGTTCGGCGACGACATCGGCGTTGTGGGAGGTAATCTGAAAAGTCGGTCTGACCGTCTGCGCCCGATCGGCAAACATCCGGACGCTTTCGCAAAGATTGATCTGCTCGACCGTGTCGTGTTCCAGCGGGACGGGAAGCGGTTCGAGGAAAAATTCGTTTTCGCCGAAAAGATTCAAACGCTTTCGCGAGGTGATGAGGCATTTCAAACCGGGAATTCTTTCGAGCAGAGTGCGGACGATGGCCGTCGATCTTTCCACCCGGGCCGGAGCCGATTCCGGCAGAAGCTGTTCGAAATTATCCAGCACAAGGAGCGTTTTTTCGCCCGAAAGAACCGAGATGAGATAATCCAGAGGGTCGAAGGACGGCGGAGTTTCCTGACGCATCGCCTCCAGAATGGCGGGGGGAACGTAGTCCGGTCTTTTGATTGAGGCCAGAGAAACGAACCAGATCGCATTCCGGTAAGCGTTCCGCAATTCTTCCGCAACTTTCAGCGACAAACGGGTTTTTCCCGTTCCGCCCGGTCCCGTAACGGTGGCCAGGCGAAAGTCGGGGTTTTCCGGCCCGAGCCATTGACGGAGTTTGGCGATCTCATTTTCCCGGCCGAAAAAACGCGACAGTTCGAACGGCAAAGTGTTTTCATATTCGGGCCCGGCTTTTAAAGCCGGAAAATCCCGCCGGGATCTCCCGGCTTGATCGGCCTGAAATATGCGTTCGGCTTTGTCTTTGCCGGTCAAACGGTAATTGCCGAGGTGCCGCAAATTTGCGTTTGATTCGGAATCTTTCAAAAGCAAAACGGCGGCCGTTTCCGAACAAAGGAACTGTCCCGGATTTCCCGTTTTCAGCAAATTCAGCGTTTGGTCGAGCAGGGAGCGAAGTCGTTTTCGGACGGCGCTTTTTTTTTCGCTCCCGATCTCTCCCAGATCCAGAGCCATCTGCGGCGCGGGGGCGGTCCGGTCGGGGGAACTTTTTTGGTCGAATTCGAGTTGAATTTCCAGGGCGCAATTGAATGCGTCGCCGACGCTTCCGAAAAATGCGGCGATCAGGTTTGCTCCCGCCTCGATCTCATTTCCCCGGTGACGGTGAATGAATTTTCCCAAAACCCCGTCCGCCTCAGCCTCTCTCGTTTCGACGGCGAGAATGGCCGTAACGCCCGAAGGCAAAACCGATTCGGGGGAGGCGGTTTTTTTATCGGCCTTTGAAATTTCGGGCGCGGGAATCGATTTGGCGGATCTGACAGCTCCGGTTTCCAACTCTCGGGCGAATTCAGCGGTTTCTTTTGACGGAGGAATGCCGAGTTCCTCTTCGAAGATCTTTGACAGCTTTCGGAATTGTTTCAGCGCCCGCGCGGGTTTATTGTCGGCGGCGTAGAGGTGCATCAGATAAAGGTGTGATTCCTCGTTGAACGAGTCGATATCGACCGCCCGCCGCGCGTTTTCGATGGCCGAATCGAGCTCGCCCATTTTTTCAAGCTGTCCGGCTCTTTTGATCAAGACCTGCAAAAACAAATTCTGAAAGCGGTCGCGCTCCAGCAAATTCCAGTCTTCGTAAAAGCCCGGCAAAAACTCACCCCGGTAAAGGCCGGTCGTCGAAGCGAAAGCGGCGGCCCGTTCCGTTTCCCGCTTCGCCCGCTGAAAACCCTGACAGGCTTTTTCAAAATCGGCCGCGTCCGTTTGATAGGTTTCGGGATTCAGCCGGACGTTGTATCTGTCGGCCTGCAACACCTCGCCGGATGCGACGCCGGGCGGTTCCAGTTGACGACGCAGGGAAGATAACGCCTGACTCAGACTGTTGCGGCCAAGCGCGGGTTCGCATTCGTTCCAGAGCATCTCGATCAATTTTTCGCGCGGATGAGAGGACTGATTGTAGAAGGCCAGATAGGCAAGCAGGACGCCGGTTTTTTGTGTGCGAAAGCGGGTTATCGCGCGTTTGTTGTGCCTGACGCGAAAATGTCCGAAAAATTCGATTTTGATCGGTTCCCTGAGCATAATGATGGTTCCCAAAATTCCTGTCGTTTGATTCTCAACCATACCATAACGGAAAATTGCAAGATCGAAAAAAAAACGGGCAAAACGGCGGTCCCGATCCAAACAAAAAAGCGGCGCAACGATCGAAAAAAGTTGCGCCGCTTGCTTTGAAAAAAAACTGTTCCAAAAACTCCGTTCAATGAGTCCGGAATCCTTACTGCCGGACGGCCTTCGCCTAATCCTCCTCATCGAGATCCAGCAATTCGTCCTCGATCTCGTTCAATTCCCGCAGAAGATTGTTGGCCATGGTGGTTGAAACTTCCTGGTGTTCGGTCTGGATGGCCTGATCTTCGAGATCGTTGTCGAGTTCCATCCGTTCGTCCACGCTGACGCGGTTCAATTGTTTTTCGATCTCCGCTTGGCGTTTGAGCAGTTGTTCTCTGGTTCTTTTGATTTTCGTCATAAATTTTCCTCAATGATTTAAAAGTGCGACTGATATTATAAACCCCGCTCGGGCGTTTGCGAAATCGGGCTTTGGGAAAAAGCCTCCGCCGTTTTATGATAGGACGGAACCCCGATTTTGCCCCCGGAAAGATATGAACGGATCCCGAACCGGAGAACTTTTGAAGGTTTTACAAAAAGCCGGCCGCGCCAGAAATTTCCGCGCCGGTGAGCAGATCTTTGCCGAAGATGAAACGCCGCATTTTCTGCCCGTGGTTCTGGCGGGAAAAGTGAAAATGGTGCGTTTCCCGGAGGTCGGAAAGGAGGTCATCATCAGCGTTTTCGGCCCGGACGAGATGTTCGCCGTGCCTCCGGTCTTTGACGGCGAGCCTTATCCGGCGACGGCCGTTGCCATGGAGGATTCCCGTCTTCTGCTGGTCGCCCGCGAGGAATTCCTCCGGCTTTTGCGGGAATCGAGCGATCTTTCCTTTGCCGTCATCGGCTGGATGTGCGATATGCTCCGGGAAAAGACCTCGGTCATCGAAAATCTGGCGACGTCTTCGCCCGAGAACCGCGTCGGCAACGTACTGCTCCGGCTGTTGGAAAAAGAGGAGGGCGATGCCCCGATGCCGGTCAAGATCTCGCTCCGGCGGCAGGACATCGCCGAAATGGCCGGTCTGACGACCGAAACGACCATCCGGGCGGTTCGCCGACTGGCGGAAAAAGACCTCATCAAAATAGTTCACGGCAAGATCATTCTCGACGATCCGCAGGATCTGCGAAGGTTTCTCGCCTCGTAAGTTCCAGATCCGGAACCCGGCGGATAAAATTCTTCATCCGATTGGCCACCGAAGCGGCCCGGGTTTTGGCGAAATCGGCGCGGGGTCCCGCGAACATCTCATCGACGGTCGCTTCGAAGATCTCCAGCCAGCGCCCGAAATGTCGGTTTTCGAGCGGCGTCCTGAGATTCAGCTGGCCGTGGATCTGCAACGGATTGCGCCCGTGCCGACGGTAGGTGTCGCGGCCTAAAAGAAGACTTTCCCAGAAATCGCCGATGATCGGCAGGTGGGCGTCAAGATCGAGCCGGGCGACATCGGTGAAGATGTATCCGATCTCCTCATCGGCCAGCGCTTTGGCGTAAAAAGCCCGCATCAGCGCGTCAATGTCCTCTCTGGTTTCGATGTCTCTGGTCATTCTTCAATTGCCGGATGAAATACGGATCATCAAAGTCTAGCCCTCTTTCTCCCCGTCTCCCGTTTCAAGTTCGATAATCGTTTCGCCTTCGGGGTTTTTTCTAAAAAATATCAGATCGAGCGCGAACCAGACAAAGGCGATGGCTCCGACGGCGAAAACGGTGTCTCCGAAAAGGCGCATCCAGCGCAGGAATTGCATCGTGTCGGTCTGCATAAATTCCGGACTGCGGGCCGACCAGTAGCCGGCCGAGACCGATTGATAGGTCTGCATCAGACCGATCGGCAAAAGGCTGAACATGATCTCCATCAAGAGACCGATATTGATCGTCCAGAAGGCGAACGAAAGCAGTTTTTCGCGCCAGACGACCTCCGGTTTCATCGCTCGCAGACAGAAAAGCAGAAGAGCCAGACCGAGCGTTCCGTAAACTCCGTAGAGCGCCCCGTGGGCGTGAACGGCCGTCGTGTTGAGTCCCTGCATGTAATAGAGGGCGATCGGCGGATTGATCATAAAGCCGAAAATCCCGGCCCCGACCATGTTCCAAAAGGCCACGCCGATAAAGAAATAGATCACCCATTTGTATTTGAAAAGCCAGGAACCGACCCGGGAACGGCGCCAGTTTTCCACCGCTTCGTAACCGACCAGGATCAGGGGAACGATCTCGAGCGCGCTGAAAACCGCTCCGAAGGCCAGCGCGACGGTCGGGGTTCCGGCGAAATACAGGTGATGAAGAGTTCCGATGATGCCCCCGCTCAGATAGATGGCTCCGGCCAGCAGCGATGCCTGAGCGGCGTTGCGCGGGTGAATGACGCCGAGGCGGGCGAAAAGGAAGGCGATGACGACCGTGGCGAAGACCTCAAAATAACCTTCGACCCACAGATGGACGACCCACCAGCGCCAGTATTCGACGACCGAGATGTGCGATCGCATTCCCCAGAACAGACCCGGCGCGTAAAAGAGCGCGATGCCGGTCGTCGTGATCAGATAAAGAACGATCAACGATTTGCGCTCGTCGTTTTTCCTGAGAGCGGGAACGGCCGTCCGGGCGATCAGAAACAGCCAGAGCAGAAGGCCGACGAAAAGAGCCGCCTGCCAGACGCGGCCGAGATCGACGTATTCCCAGCCCTGATGCCCGAACCAGAACCAGAGGTCGCCGCCGAGATGGTGCATGACCGACATCCATTGCCCGGCCATCGAACCGAGGACGACCGCCAGAAGCGCACCGAACAACAGGTTGACCCCGAGTTTTTGGTGTTTCGGTTCGTAGCCGCAGATCATCGGCGCGATGTAGAGTCCGGCGGCCAGCCAGGCCGTGGCGATCCAGAAAATGCCGAGTTGCGTGTGCCAGGTGCGCGAAACCACATAGGGCAGGACATCGGCCAGCGGAATTCCGTAAAGACCTCCTCCCTCGACGCCGTAATGGGCGGTGATGATGCCCATCACGATCTGCAGCAGGAACAAAAGCGTGACCACCAGAAAATACTTTACCGTGGCTTTTTGCGACGGATACAGTTCGACTCCGATCAGCGGATCGTGTTCGGGAATCTCCTCGGAGATGATGTCTTCCCGGATGGCCGCGTAAAACCAGATCATTCCGCCGATCCCGGCCAGAAGCATAATGACGCTGACGCCGGTCCAGACGATGGTCGAACTGGTCGGGGTGTTGGCGACAAGGGGTTCCGAAGGGAAGTTGCTGGTGTAGGAAATGGTATTGCCGGGGCGGTTGGTCGCCGAGGCCCAGGCCGTCCAGAAAAAGAAGGCGTTCAGTCGGCGAAGTTTGACCGGATCGGATTGGGCGTTTCGCTGAATGGCGTAATCGGTATTGCCGTTGGTGAAGATGTCGGTGTAATGCCGGAGGTTTTCCTCGAAGGCCTGGGCCCGAAGCGGATCGACGGTTATTTTCCGGCTCGCCGGATCAAATGTGTTGGTCCGCATCATATTTTGCAGGCGCTGTCGCATGGCGGCCTGATCTTCGCTGGAAATCGATTTGTAAGTCTGACCGAATTCCTTTTCCGATATTTTCTCCAGAACGAACTCGGCCTCGCGATGCAGATAATCGGCCGTCCAGTCCGGCGCCACATAAGATCCGTGTCCCCAGATCGAGCCGACCTGCATTCCGCCCATCGCCTGCCAGACGTTCTGCCCGGCCTCGATCTCGCCCTCGCCGATCAGCGTTTTCCCGTCGGCGGTTACGACTTCCCGGGGGATCGGCGGCGCCTGTCGAAAGATCTCGGTTCCGACCCACAGCAGAACGGAAAAGGAAAAGATAAATATCGCTATGAAAATAAACCAAAGTTTTCGCATGATCGTTTCTCCGTAAAAATCGCCCCCTTTTTTTCTCGAGTTTGGCCGAAAACAACCGGATCTGCGGGAAGAATCTGATCTCGCGGCCGATCGGGCTTTCGGACGGGATCAGATACCCGGCGGCGGGAGGCCGTTTTTTTTTGCTCAACCTCATCGCAGGCCGAAAGTGCGCCTCGTCCGGTTAAAAACGAATTAGCTGGTTGGTTCGGGGGACAGGTATTCGGGAAAGACGGATTGCTCGATCAATCTAATTTTAAACCACTTTTCGGCCGGAACCGTTGAAAACTCACGAACATCTTTGCTTTTACCGCCTCAATCTTATCGCCCGAGTCAATTTTTTTCAGTTCGAGATGTTCAACGGTGGCTTTTGTTTTGAAACTTAAGTTAAGCCCGAGCGGAAAAATATGATTTCGATCATATTCACCGAAAAGGAAGCGTAATGGAAAATTATTAATAGATAGTGGATAATGGGACCAATCGGCTAGTTTGGGATGCATCGGTAAAAGGGAAAGTGATCGAACGTGAAAAACTTCTCACCTGAATGCAGGATCTGCGAAGTAATTCGCAGTTAAACAGGTGGTTAGCCGGTAATTTCCCCGGAAAATGTAGAAAACGCGGGTTTGCTTCGCCGAACGATCGGGCGGAACGAACCTTGCCTCTGCAAAATTAAAAAAGGGTTTTCGGGCAAGCGCGCCGGAACAAATTTCGAGGCGCTTCCGAAACTGTTATTACTGAACATTTATGGGCGAGAAAAATATTGCAACTCAAGTCGATGAGGGGCGGATGCGTTCATTTACCAAGGCCGTTCTTAATGATCTACAGGCCTTGCAGAAGATGCTCGAGGACAGGCAACTCGAAGAAAACGCCTGTCGCATCGGGGCCGAACAGGAGATGTTTCTGGTTGATGCGGCGATGCGGCCGGCTCCGTTTGCCCGCGAGATTATCGAAGAAGCCGCTGACCCGCGCCTGACGACCGAGATCGGACTTTTTAATCTGGAAGCCAATCTGACCCCGCTCGATTTTACCGGCGACTGTTTGTCGCGTTTGGAGACGGAGATCAACGAGCTTCTTTTGAAGGTCCGCCGGACGGCCGAAAAGCACGGGGCGGACGCGGTTTTGTGCGGGATTCTTCCGACGCTTCAGCCGTCGGATTTCGTCGAAGAAAATCTGACCCCGCATCCCCGCTACATCGAGATGAACCGCGTTCTGACCGAGCTTCACGGACGCCAACGCCTGATCCACATCAAGGGGCTGGACGAACTTCAACTGCGGCTCAAGGACGTTTATCTGGAGTTCGCCAACACCAGCTTTCAGGTTCATCTCCAGGTTAACAACAGCGAATTCGTCAAATATTACAACTGGGCACAGGCCGTTACGGCTCCGGTGCTGGCGTCGGCGGTCAATTCGCCGATCCTGCTCGGCCGGCGGCTCTGGCACGAGACCCGGCTGGCCGTTTTCCGCCACGCGACCGACGAACGCTCGCCGACGCATCAGGCCCGTCGCCGTCCGAGCAGGGTCAGTTTCGGCGACGACTGGGTGGAGAATTCGATCCTCGAGATCTTTCACGAAGACGTGGCCCGGTTTCGTATCATTTTAATGCGGGAACTGGAAGAAAATGCCATGGAGGCTCTGGAGCAGGGAAGGATCCCGAGGCTTCACGCCTGGCGGATGCACAACGGCACGATCTGGCGCTGGAACCGCGCCTGTTACGGGGTGATGAACGATAAGCCGAGTTTGCGCATCGAGGCCAGATTTCTGCCATCGGGGCCGACGGTTGCCGATGAAATGGCCAACGCGGCGTTTTTCCTCGGATTGATGGCGGCTCTGCCGGAGGAGTTCGGCGATGTCCGCCGGAAAATGAAATTCGACGACGCCAAAAGCAATTTTTTCGCCGTCGCCCGCAACGGTTTGAAGACGCAGGTTATCTGGCTCGACGGCCGCAGTTACCGGGCTTCGCGTCTGATCCTCGAAGAACTTCTGCCGCGGGCGCGCGAGGGCTTGCGGGCGATGGAGATCGACCCGGACGACATCGAGCGGCTTTTGAGGATCATCGAGGAGCGGGTCGCATCGGAGAAAACCGGGGCCCAATGGATGATCGATTCTTTGGACAATATGGACAAAAAGGTCAAGCAGAGCATCCGGCTCAAAGACCTGACGGCGAAGATCAAGACCAATCAGCAGACGGGCAAACCGGTTCACACCTGGGAGGTCGCCACGCTTTCGGAAAAGATAGATTGGATCGACAATTACCGGGTGGTCGAGCAGTTCATGTCCACCGATCTGTTTACCGTCAGGCCCGAGGATGTGGTCGATCTGGCGGCCAGTTTGATGAACTGGAAACACGTCCGGCACGTTCCGGTCGAGGACGCCAAGGGCCATCTGGTCGGGGTCGTCTCGCACCGCGACCTGCTCGAACTGCTGGTGACCAGCAAACCCGAGAACGAGACCGTCATCCGCGATGTGATGAAAAAAGATCCGATCACCGTCAAACCCGACACCCCAGCGCTCAAGGCTCTGAAGTTAATGCGCGAAAAGAACATCGGCTGTCTGCCGGTGATCAGCGAAGGCAAACTGGTGGGAATGATCACGGCACACGATTTTCTGGAAGTCTCGACCAAACTGCTCGAAGAGAGGTTGTTGACCTAGGAGTAAGCAGTGAGCGGTGAGCAGTAAGCAGTTTTTCGAAGGGGTTAAAGATTTTTCGAGAAACTTTCCCTTTTTTCTGCTCACTGCTCACCGCTCACTGCTTACCGCCCACTAACCCCTCATCTCCTCCGGCAGATTGACCCGTTTGGCGTCGCGCCAGAGGCGTTCGAGATCGTAAAATTCGCGCGCTTTTTCTTCGAAGATATGGACGATGAAGTCGCCGTAATCGAGCAGTATCCATTCCCCCGAGTTGTAGCCTTCGATCCGCAAGGCCTGAGTTTTCAATTGTTTTTTGAGCTGTTCGTTGATCTCATCGGAGATGGCCTGAACCTGACGGGTGTTGGCTCCGCCGGCGATGATGAAAAAATCGGCAAAACTGGCGATCCCGCGCAGATCGAGCGCGGTCAGGTCAAAAGCCTTCTTTTCGCTCGCCGAATGAAGGGCGAGTTTTATTTCCTCGTCGAGTTCATCGAACGGAGTGGTTTCCTCGGTCACCAGCAGAGCGTCCCGCTCTTCGCGCTGGAGCGATTTGCCCTTGGTCGGTTCTTGTTCACTTTGAATTTCTGCCATTGCTTAATAAATGTCGTATTTTTCGATGTATTTTGCAACCTCGTCCGGCACAAGTCCGCGCCAGTCCGCCTCGCCGTTTCCGATCTTCCGCCTGATCTCGGTGGCGGAAATGTCGAGTTTAACGGCATCGGAAAGGAAGATGGATTTTGGATTTTGGATTTTCTGAGATATAAGATCTGAGATTTCCGGTTCTTTTCCCGCTCCGCGAAGATCGACGATTCTTTGGCGGATTTCTTCGGTTACGTGCGAAAAACCGATCTCGAAACCGGGGCGCGTGACGACGATGATGTTGACGATCGTCAAGACCTTTTCCCATTCGCGCCATGTGTTGATCTCGGCCCAGGAATCGGCGCCCATAACGAAAAAGATGTCCGTCTCGGTCAGTTCGTTTTTGAGCCGCGTCAATGTCTCGATCGAATAAGGGCGTTCGGGCGCTTCGAGTTCCATTTTCGAAACCTTTATCCGCGGTTGGTCGTTGGTCGCCAGACAGAGCATGGCGAAGCGTTGATAGGCGGAGGTCGGTTTTTTGCGCCTTTTATGCGGGGCGTGAAAGGCCGGGATGAAAACGAATTCGTCCAGGCCGAAAAGTTCGGTCAGTTTTTCGGCGATTCTCAAATGTCCATTGTGAAGCGGATCGAACGAGCCGCCGTAAAAAGCGATTCGTTTCATCGTTCTATGAGCAGACGGAAATGGTCGATTATTTCCAGCAAAATTCCTTCCGGGCATTCCGGGTCCTCGACGAAAAACCAGTAATCGGCCAATTGATTGTTGACCGAAAATTTATATCCGCGATATTCGAAATCGAGCCACATCTCGACCACACCGTCGGTCAGAAACTCGGTGATCTCGGCGCCCGGCAATGTTTCCAGATGGTCGGCCAGATCGTCGAAAAAAGCCGCCTCCAACGGCAGATCGACAAAATGCCGCGACCCGTCCTTCATTTTTTTCTCGCGTAATTCGTCAAACATCGGTTCTTCGATCTTCTTTACAACTCTCCGCTTTTTCCCGGAAAAACGAAAAGATGTTTCGGTTAAAAACCTCCGGAACTTTCCAGACTGATTTCCGCCTCTTCTTCTTTGATTTCATCCAGCTTTTGCGAAACGGCAAAGACCAATTCTTGCGTTCCCTTGTTGGTTACGGCCGAGATCTCAAAAAAAGGATGGTCGTTCTCGGCGGCCCGTCGGCGCAGTTTTTCCAGCCTTTCCGGTTCATCCAGGGCGTCGAGTTTGGTGGCGACGACGAACTGGGGGCGCCGGGCCAGTTCGGGGTTGTAGTTTTCCAGTTCGCGGTTGATGATCTCGTAATCCTCGACCGGATCGCGACCCGAGATCGAGGAGACATCGATCAGATGGAGAAGCAGTTTGGTTCGTTCGACGTGCCGCAAAAAACGGTCGCCGAGACCGGCTCCCTCGGATGCGCCTTCGATCAGACCGGGAATGTCGGCCACCACGAAGGTCTTGAAGTCATCAACGCTGACCACCCCGAGGTTCGGCTCCAGCGTGGTAAAAGGATAATCGGCGATCTTCGGGCGGGCGGCCGAGATGACCGAGATCAGAGTTGATTTTCCGGCGTTGGGAAAACCGACCAGACCGACATCGGCGATCAGTTTGAGTTCCAGCTGGAGTTCGCGCTCCTCGCCGGGCCTTCCGTTGTAATGATATTTCGGAGCCCGCATGGTCGGTGTGGCGAAGTGCTGGTTGCCCCAGCCGCCTTTGCCGCCTTTGGCCGCCAGGAAACGCTGACCGGCTTCGGTAAAATCAAAGAGCAGGTCCTCGCCGTCCGCGTCGAAAACCTGGGTTCCGACCGGAACCTTGACGGTGATGCTGTCGCCGTCTTTGCCGGAACGGTTCGACCCCTCGCCGTGGCGTCCCCGTCCGGCCCTGTGTTCCGGGTTGTAACGCAGGTGAAGAAGCGTGTTGACGCCCTCGTCGGCTTCCAGCCAGACGTCTCCGCCGACCCCGCCGTCGCCGCCCGAAGGCCCGCCGCGCGGAACGAATTTTTCCCGCCGAAAGGCCGTCACGCCGTTGCCGCCGTCGCCCGCTTTGACTTTGATCTTGACCCGGTCGATGAACATAAAAACTGTAAACGGTGATGGGTGATAGGTGATGGGACATCGACTTCTTGTCCCATCACCTATCACTTATCACCCATCACAATAATTGTAGGATTTCCCGAACCGGTTGGCAAAAAGGCAAAAAAAGAGTGCCGCTTTGATTGCTCAAAGCGGCACTCTCGTTTGGTCCTTATTGAATATCCAAGTATCCTGGGTTGAACACCGTAAGGCATCCTGCCTTGATACCGGGGTATCAGATAAGGGTGGCGAATGATGCATGTACACACTCCATTCGCCGATTTTTGTATCCCGAAGAAAGTCAGCGGTCTGTCCTCCCCCGGTCAGCCTGACAAAAATGTTATTCACATTCTGCTTGCATTCCGATTTGGAATGCGCGGCCGTTAGGTTTTTGTTGTGGTGGCTTTTCCTCCACCGCCGGTTACGTTCCCGGCAACGAGGCTCACTGCCGAAGCAATGAGCGGCTTCGCTCTCTTTTGGCTGTTCCTTTCCAAAAGATGTTGCCCGTTTTTATCCGAACAACTCGAAAAGCCTTGCGGCCTTTCTCCAGCAAGCCTTTCGGCTTCGATCCAGAGCGTCATAGCAACCCATTTTCCGCTTCTCGGATTGCCCTCGAACAATGCGTCACCGCTCTGTTCGCCTTTCCCTGTACCGGTCAAATGCCCGTGAGCAGTTTGACTTTGTAAGACACATTCTAACCCGTTTTGTTTTCTTGTCAAGTAGAAAATACTTTAGGTTTTGCCCTTATTTTACGGGGCTTTTTCGCTCTTCCTGTGGAAAAAAGGGCCGACTGCCTGTGGATAAATCTGTGGAAAACTTTGCAAGTGTTTTCCAAGCGGGAAGTTAATAGATCGGGTGGTTTTTTCGAATCTTCGGACGGCTTGTGTAAAACTGAAAAAAATACCCGTGAAAAAAAATTTTCAGGTCGAAAAAAATGTGAAAAAAGGGGATTTTTGAGGCGGTTTTGTCCGGAATGTTGTTTGAAAAAGCGTTGACGGGAGCAAAGTGTTGTGAGAAATGGGGAGAAAATTTTTGATGAATTCAACTGAAAGAGGCGTCATTTTTGGAATTCAAAAACGACGCCTAAAAGAAAAAAATTGAAAAACCGAAAACCTTTCGGTCGGAAATGTTATGCGGCTTTCGGTTCGAGTTCAGCGGCTCCCTCCGGATAGACGCTGATGAATTTACCTTTGCGGCCTTTGTTCTCGAACTTGACGATTCCGTCGATCAGGGTAAAAAGAGTGTCGTCCTTGCCCCGTCCGACATTTTTGCCCGGTTTCCATTTGGTGCCGCGCTGGCGGGCGAGGATATTGCCTCCGCGCACTTTCTCGCCGCCGAATTTCTTTAAACCCAACCTTTGCGCCGCCGAATCGCGGCCGTTTCTCGATGAACCTACACCTTTCTTATGAGCCATAATCGATTTTGGATTTTGGGTTTTGGATTTCAGATTGCGGATCGGGAAAAGCGATCTGAAATCTGAAATCTGAAATCCGAAATCCGTCCTCCTCTTAAATCTTGTCTATTTTGATCTCCGTGAAATTCTGGCGATGACCTTGTTTGCGTTTATATTGTTTGCGGCGCTTTTTCTTGAAAACGATGACCTTTTCGCCGCGACCGTGGCCGACGACCGTGGCTTTGACCGTGGCATCGCCGATCTTGGCGTCTTTGCCTTCGCCGGTCAAAAGAGCCTCGACCTCGATCTTTTCGCCTTCTTCTTTGTCGATGGTCGGAACCCGCAATGTCTGTCCTTCTTCGACCGCGAATTGCTTTCCGCCTGTTTTGATGATTGCGTAACTCATTTTTTATGTTTGCTCCTTTCGAATGTCGGCGGAAGCAAATGCCCCTGCCAGCCGAAAAGTAAAGATTATACGTGAAATCCGGCGAATCCGTCAATTTAAGGTGCGAAAAAAATCCGAAACAAAGGCCATATTGCCGATAATTGTAATATTTATTCGGTTTTTACATATATAATGAAGGCATTTTCTGGTCAAACATCATTAATCCACGGAGGAATTTCCCAATATGCCAAATCTAGTCAGCGTTCCCGGAATGGAAAACACGAGCGACAAGTTCAGAGAAAAGGTGATCGAGATCGGCGGCCGGCTTTCGGTCGATCCGAATTTTCTGATGGCCATCATGAGTTTTGAGACGGGCGCCAGCTTCAGCCCTTCGGTCAAAAACAAGCAGAGCGGAGCGACCGGTTTGATCCAGTTTATGGACGCAACCGCCAAAGGTCTCGGGACGACTCTGACCAAACTGGCGAAAATGTCGGCCGAAGATCAGCTCGATCTGGTCGAAGCCCATTTCAAGCCTTTCAAAGGCAAACTGAAAACCATCGAAGACGCGTATATGGCCGTTCTTTATCCGAAAGGCGTCGGGAAAGGAAAGGATTTCGTTTTGTTCAAAAAAGGTTCCAAGCAATACAAACAAAACAGCGGGCTCGATCTGGACGGGGACGGGCGAATCACGGTCGGCGAAGCGGCTCACAAGGTGGCCGAAAGGCTCGGAACGACTCTGGTCAACAACATCATCGAACTTAAAAAAGGCGATAAGGGGGATCGGGTGGAAAGCCTTCAGGACGAGTTGATCGACCTCGGCTATCTGACCATCGAGCAGAAAAAGACGGGCGTCGGCATCTTCGGACCCAAGACCGAAGGCGCACTCAAGGCCTTTCAAAAAGACATTCTGCTGAAGGACAACGGCATTTTCGATCTCCCGACCCAGGCCGCCATTCGTCAGATCAACGAGGGGGTCAAGAAGGGAAATACCGGCGGGATCGTTCAGGCAGTGCAGGAAAGACTGGTCGGGCAAAAACTGATGACGCGGGCGCAGGTCAATACCGGCGTCGGCATCTTCGGGCCGAAAACCCGGGATGCTTTGATCCGCTTTCAGCTCAAGAGCGAACTGGAGCCGAACGGGATCCTGACGGACGAAACATACCGGCTTTTGTTCAACTCTCCGGCCCCGGTCAGCGCCGTCAAACCCAACGGCACCGACAAAACGATCGATTCGGTTCTGCCGATCGGCGGAGAAGGTTTTACGACCTATAACCGCGAACCAAACGGAGCGGATCAGTTCGGCACGCAACTGACGGTCAACGCGCTGATCGCACTCGGCAAAGAATGGAATCTGATCCATCCGGAAGTCCCTTTGCAGTTCGGCGATATGAGTCGTCGCTGGGGCGGACCGTTCAAAGGTCATAAATCGCACCGCAGCGGACGCGATGTCGATATGCGGCCGATTCGAAAAGACAACCAACTGGCCGCCGTTACGGTCAATCAAACGGCCTATGACTCGAAGCGAACCGAAGAATTCGTCAAACTTCTGCGAAAGAAACACTCGGGGGTTACGATCTTTTTCAACGATCCGAATCTGACCAAAAAAGGCTGGACCAAAAAGCTGGCCGGACACGACAATCATCTGCACATCCGGTTCCCGGATTAGAAGGTGAAAAAGTTTAAAAGTTAAAAGGTGAAAAAGCGGGAGTCTGTTTTGGGGAACGACTTCTTTTGCGGGCGGATATTCGGCTTTTTCGCCTTTTCACCTTTTAAACTTTTTCACCTTTTAACTTTTGTTCCCTTCCCCAACCATCGCCGAAAACTGTGTTATAATCCCACTGATCTTTACAACAATAAAAAATCGAGGACGGAAAATATGGAACATGCAGAACATATGACCGAACAGGAATCTTTGATCCACGACCGGGCGGCCGAGATGAGAAACGGAGGAAGCTGGTTTTACTGGATCGCCGGATTGTCGATCGTCAATTCCCTGATCGTTACTTTCGGCGGCAACTGGGGATTTTTTCTCGGTCTGGGAATCACCCAGTTGATCGACTCCCTTTTTGCCGGAGTGGCGCAGGGAACCGGCGTCGGAGCTTTTCAATGGGGAGCGCTGGCCATCAATCTGGTGATCTCCGGCGTCTTTGCCGGGTTCGGGTATTTCGCCCGCCGGGGCGCGTCCTGGGCCTTTATTCTGGGAATCTTCCTTTATATTCTCGACGCCTTGCTCTACCTGACCTTCGGAGGGTATCTGGCCTTTGCCTTTCACCTTTTCGCCCTCTTCTTTATGGTCAAGGGTTTGATCGGCAGCCGGAGATTCTATCAGGGCGAAGATTAGGAGAGTTTAAAAAAGCTGAAAAATGAAAAGGTTTAAAAGTTTGTTGCCTGAGAGCAAAAGTTGATCGTTTGCCAATTTCCCACTTTTAAACTTTTTCACCTTTTCACTTTTCAAACTTTTAAACTTTTCCGACTTTCTAAATCAGATCGGGGTTTTTGACGACCGCGATGAACGGCAGATTGCGGTAGCGTTCGGCGGCGTCCAGACCGTAACCGACGACGAATTTGTTGGGCACCTCAAAACCGCAGTAATCGATCTTAAGTTCCTTGACGATCCGCGGTTCGGGTTTGTCGAGCAATGTTACGAGTTTGACCGAATTGGCCCCGCGCGATTGCAGATTGCCGAGCAGATAGGAAAGCGTCAAACCGGTATCGACGATATCTTCGACCACCAGAATGTCTTTGCCTTCGACGGCTTCATCCAGATCCTTGACGATTCGCACCTCGCCGGTCGATTTCTGCGCTTTGCCGTACGAAGAGACGGCCATAAATTCCAGCGAAACCCGCAGATCGATCTCCCGCATCAGATCCGACAGAAAAATGCACGCGCCTTTTAGGATGCCGATCAGGATCGGTTCCTGTCCGGCGTAATCGGCAGTGATCTCCGCCCCGAGTTGGCGGACGCGGTTGCGGATCTGTTCGGCCGAAAGCAGAGTCTCCAGATTCGGGTTGGTGAATTCGGTAAAGTTTTTCGCTGTTTGAGTTGACATTTAAGCCTCCGAAGTTTGATTGAAAAAGTATTTGGCAATACTATTCAACTTGGAGTAAATCAGCAAGTCGCGAGAGTTCAAAGGGGAAGAAGATGCATCTGACGGACGACTCTGCCAATTGTTAAATCCCCGGAATTGAGGGTTTTTATGTCTCAGGATAAGGAAACGCGCGAGCGGGTTCGCGCTTTGGTCAAACAGGTTTTGCAACAGGTTCCGGTCGCCGATGATGCGCCCGAAGACGCGTTGCCGAAAAGAGTTGTGGTCAATTCTCTGCGCGAGCGAGTCGAAAGGGAATTCGACCGCGACGAATCGGCCAAGACGCTTTTGACCGAGGACGATCTGCGCGGACTGGAAGAAGGGGCGCGTCTGCGGGTGGCGGAAAACGTCAAATTCACGCCTTTGGCCCGCGACATCATTGGTGACAGAAAGATCTCTCTGATCAAAAAGCAGCCCCGCCGCGCTCCGGTCAAGGTCAGATCGGTCGCCGTCGGTTGCGATCACGGGGGTTTTGAAACCAAAGAGAATCTCAAAAACTTTCTGGCCGAGATGGGGCTGCAGGTGCGCGATTTCGGAACCGATTCGAAAGAAGCGGTCGATTACCCGGATTTCGCCCACGCCGTCGCGCTGGCGGTTTCCCGAAAACAGACCGATGCCGGGATCATCATCGACGGCGCCGGGATCGGTTCGGCGATGACGGCCAACAAAGTTCCCGGAGTCCGGGCCGCCGCCTGTTATTCGGTCGCTCTGGCCAAAAACTCCCGCCAGCACAACGGGGCCAACGTCCTTACTTTAGGGAGCGGCCAAAATTCTTTTGCCGAGATCAAAGAGATCGTCGCCGCCTTTCTTTCACACGACATCTCCGAAGAACGCCACAAAAAGCGCGTCGGGAAGATCGACAATATCGAGAAGCAGTATAAAAAGTGAAATAAAACCGATCCCGCCGAGTGAAACCTTGCAAATCCATTAAAAAAACTGAGGTATTATCAATGATCAAAAAAATTACCGTCACCGCTCTCTCCGTTCTCATAATTCTGGTTCTGTCCGGTTTTCCGGCGGCTCAAAACAAAACCGATGTCCGAAAGAAATCTGTTGATCAACTCGTCGCCGACTTCGTTTCCAACGACTGGATCGGCCGGGTGGTTCCGGCCAAGGAGGAATTGGAATCGAGAGGTTCCGAGTCGATCCCGCAAATCATCGCGCTACTCGATCAGGAAAAAGAAGCGCCGCTGAAAAATACGGCCGATCTGATCTATCCCGGAGCCAAAGAATTTTACGGCCACGGCTGGATCGTCGATTACGACGTGGACCGGATCTCGGTTCGGGCGGGTTGGTTTTTGGAATCGCTGACGTTTCAAGATTTCGGTTTTCAGTCCCGGTTGATCGATCACGATGATCTGCTTCAGGCGGTTATTAAAAGCCGGGGGAACGCCACCATAAAAGATGTAATGAAGCCGGAGAAAAAGGAAGAACTAAAAAAACAGGCGCGGGCCGCAGCCGTCAAAAAGGCGAAAGAGTGGTGGGAAAACAGTTCGAGCCAATGGAAAAGATTCGATGCCATCGTGGAAGGGTTAAAAAGCGATGACGCCGATCTGCAATACAGGATATTCCAATGGCTGAGAAACGGGGACACCAAGTGCGAGGGCTTGAGTTTGGAGAGTTTCGATAAACTGATCCTTCCCGAAGTCGAAAGACTGGCGAAGTCCGAAAACGAAAACATCCGGAAAGAGGCCGAACTTTTGCTGGAATCCAATTCAAAAGAAAAATGGTGGTACAGAAATAAACTGAAGCGGGATTATCCCGACAAATACGCCACCATGGAGTTGAAATAAGCGAACCCGTCGGGAAAATGGAACCGCAAAACGATTGCCCATCGTTTTTCTAAGCTTTTACAAAACTGGAGAGGGAGAAAATTCATTCATCGATGAACGAATTTTCTCCCTCTTCAATCAAGGCAGATAATGGGCGGGCAGAGGAAGATCAGCCGTTGATCCGAACCGGTGGACCTGTAGATCGCCGGTTGTCTGGTTTAAGTACCAAGTGCCGTTTTCCGGCCGGAAAACGGCCAGATCGTTTTTGCCGTCGCCGTCAAAGTCTCCCGGAGTCGGGATGTCCGTCGGCAATCCGAACGGAGCGGCGAAGAAACTTCCATTCTCGCTCCGCAGGATTTGCCAGGTTCCGTTTCCGGGATGCCAGACGGCCGCATCCGCTTTGCCGTCGCCGGTGTAATCTCCCTGCACGGGCAGGTCTCCGTTTTCTCCGAACCGGTAGCTGATGACGCCTTGCGAACTTCGGTTGATCCACCACTCGGAAAACTGCGGCCGGTAAATGGCGATATCGTCCCGACCGTCGCCGTCATAATCGGCGGCGACCGGAATATCACCTTCCAATCCGAATTTCTGAATGGTTACGCCGCCGCCGGAATTATTGATGTACCAGGTTCCGTTGGATGGGCGGAAAAGGGCGGCGTCCGCCTTACCGTCGCCGTCGAAATCGGCCGGAGCAGGAATATCGCCCTCGGTGCCGAACGAGAACGAATAAAACGAAGCGTCCTCGCTCCGAAGGATGAACCATTCCCCGGTCGAGGGCCGCCAGAAGGCCGTATCCGCCCGTCCGTCGCCGGTGTAATCCGCCGGAACGACCCTGTCGGTCGCCGTTCCGAAATGAGCCGTGCGGTCGCGGCCATCCGAACTTCGCAAAATAAACCATTCGCCGGAATTCGGCCGAAAAACCGAGATGTCGGTTTTGCCGTCGCCGTCAAAATCAAGGATGCCCGGCCGCACATTTGAAGGCAGAGAGTTCAAACGGGCAATAGCTAACCGGTTGATGGTCTGTGATCCGGCATTGATCGAGGTGAATTCGCCGCCCAGCAGGATTCTTCCCTGGTCGTCGAGCGCAACGTCCAGGACTTCGCGGTTGACGGCGATCGAGGCCGGATCGAGGTTTCCGTTCGCATCGAGAATGGCCAAACTTCTGCGTGCCTGTCCGTTATAGGTTGTAAAGTTGCCGCTGACCAAAATTCTTCCGTCCGGCAGCGGCAAAATCACATTGATCCGACCGTCCGCACCATTTCCGCTGACGAAGGAGTTGTCAACGCTTCCGTCGGAATTCAGACGGGAGACAGTGCTTCCGGTCGAAAAATGGTAGCTGACGATCAGGATTTTACCGTTTTCCAGCAGATGAAAGGTATAAATTGATTTTGGAAACTCGGGGTTCTGAAAGGTCGGGTCAATACTGCCGTCCGCATTCAGTCTGACGATATAGCCTCTAGCTATTCCTCCGTCCGAAGTGTTAATTGTCCACCCTCCTGAAAATAAGATCTTTCCATCGGGTTGAATCGCGATGTCCAAGGCCATAAATGTATTAAATTGACCGTATGAAGGGGAATTAAAAGAATAATCCCGGGAGCCGTCGGCGAGCAGTCCGAGCGGAATCGGAACCGGACCGGTTAAGACATTGGAGGTGTTTCCGACCAGAATCCTGCCATCTTCGGTCACAACGGTTTTATTCGGACTTCCAGCCGAGTTGATGAATCCATTATAGATCGGGATCGGATCGAATGTTTCGTCAATCGAGCCGTCCGGATTGAGTCTCACAAGGCCTTTTTTGGGGAACCCATCTAAATAATAGGTAAAGTTTCCACTTACCAGCATCTTGCCGTCGCTCTGGACGGTGATTTTATAAATCATGTTAATCTGCGAGAAATAGTTTCCGGCTCCGTCTGTGTTGATTTCAAACGAAGTGTCCAGAGTGCCGTCCGGGTTCAAACGGGCGAGTTTGCTTCGAGGAACTTGATTGATCCGGTCAAACTCTCCGCCGATCATAATCTTTCCGTTCGGCAAAACTTTGGTCGTCCAGACTTTTCCGGGTTTAATGTTTTGGAGTCCCGTTTGGCCAGCATTGAAGGTAGTGTCCAGTTCTCCGCTCGGAAGCAAACGGATAAAACTATCCTGATTTCCCGTATAGAACAATGTGTTGTCATCCCCGATGATTAAATGTCCATCCTGAGTGACAGCCGCCCCTGATATTGCTCTGTCCATATAGATATATGGAGTGAATGATGGATCTGATGTTCCATCGGGCAAAAAACGTGTTATCAAATAACCATCTTGAATAGCGGGACTATTTTTAGTTACCACAGTAATTCTGCCATCATTATGCGGAAGGATCTTGAATGGATTGGAGATAAAGATTGGCTGAAAGTCAGGGTCTTCAAGGCCATTCTCATTAAATCTCCATATTTTGGCGTTTGCTCCGACTGAAGTTAGCAATACTATCTTTTTGTCTGGTTGGACATTCAGAGAATAAACCACATTAGTTGGCCAAAGAGACATGGAATTGAAAGACGGATCGGGCGTGCCGTCTTCATTTAATCTGTTTATCAGATAACTAGCCGTCGTAGCATCCCCTTTAATGAAAACAATCTTATTATTTTGCATTGAAAAGTTTAAGATGGAAATAGTGCCACTAAAAGACGAATCAATCGTTCCGTCAAGATTCAGCCGCAAGATATATCGAACAGCAGATTCGCCTTTGACATTTATCTGAAAGAATCCCGAAAGGACTAATCTGTCATTGGTATCTACTTTGATTTCGTGGATGTCACCGACGCTGGTATAACTAAATGAAAAATCGATAGTGCCGTCAGAATTGAGGCGGACAATATCATTGTCCGAAAAACTCGTGCCATCCATTAGAGTAAAAGGGCCTCGCAAATAAATTCTGCCGTCGGATTGTAGTTCGAAAGTTCTCGGATAAGAGCCGGGCTTGAGGAGATCGTTGTTGAACGTTGTGTCCAGACTCGCATCAGGGTTAAGTTTGATCAGCCCTCCGACCGATTGCCCATTGTAGTTATTGAACAAGCCCGAAACCAACATTTTGTTATCGGGCAAAGCCAAAATCCGGGTGATGTTCCTGCGATTTATGGTCGTTGTCTGCACTTGGACATTGAAGTTCGGGTCAACAATGTCGGTTCCGGCCGAGGCGCTTGAAATTAGGATTGTCAAAAATAAAAGAACAAATGAAAAAATCCGAAAAAGGTCTCGGTTGGCGGTTGACGTTTTATGTCGGAAGAATTTTTTTAAATGATCAGGTCGGCGTGAATTTTTTGTGAATGGCATAAGTTTTTCCTCTGCTTTTGAAATGTTTTCAATTTATTTTTCGGATCGGAGCGAAATCACTCCCTTTTCAAAAGCCCGGAAAGTCAGAAATTTTTTGTTTTAAACAAAAGGTCTAGGTCAGATTTAGGATGTCTTGATGGATTGGATCGTGAATTAAAAAAGACTTTTGGTAATTTCGGCAACGGGAGATTCCCTGAAACTACATAGAAATTATACTTGGCCGGGAACCGCTTTTGCAATATTTTTCAACTGGGTGTTTAATACTTTCATAAATGACCAACGGAAATTACGAACAACTTGTCGAACAGATCACCGATCTGGTTCTATCGCGGCTCGACGATGATCATTGTCCTTCGTTTTGCCGGGCGGATGTCGAGCGAATCGTCGATGCGGGAGCTTCGCGGATCGGGATCGTTCTGGGCGAAACGGCGACGGCGCACGATTGGGCTTCGCTGATCGATCACACCTTGCTGAAACCGGAAGCGTCCGAGGCGGACATCAAAAAACTGTGCAACGAGGCGATCGAATTCGGTTTCGCTTCGGTCTGCGTCAATCCGGCCTGGGTCCGGCGGGCGACCGAGTTCCTCGAAGGCTCAACGGTTCCGGTCTGCACGGTGATCGGTTTTCCTCTGGGTGCGACCCTGCCGGATGTCAAGGCTTACGAAGCGCGGCGGGCGATCTTTAACGGCGCGCGCGAAGTCGATATGGTGATCAATATCGGCGCTTTGAAATCGGGCGACGACTGCGCGGTCGAGGACGACATCCGGGCAGTCGCCGAGGCCGCTCACGAAAACGGCGTTCTCTGCAAGGTGATCATCGAAACGGCGCTTTTGACCGACGAAGAAAAGGTCCGGGCCTGTCTGGCTTCGAAGAACGCGGGGGCCGATTTCGTCAAAACCTCGACCGGATTTTCCAAAGGCGGTGCAACGGTCGAGGATGTCGCTTTGATGCGCCGGACGGTCGGCCGCAGTTTGGGCGTCAAAGCCTCGGGCGGCGTCAAGGGGATCGACGACGCACGAAAGATGTTCGAAGCCGGCGCGACCAGGATCGGCGCCTCCGTCGGAGTCAAGATCGCTCAGGAAGCGAGCGGGGTAAAATCGAGCGTCATCGCGGGAAGCTATTAGGATTTTGGGTTTTGGATTTTGGATTTTGGGTTTTGGATTTGTTTTTTGGTGAAGCAGAGGTTTCAGATTGCTTTTGTGAGCGCTGGATGACCTGAAATTGAGGTAATGTTGTCTTTTTCAGTTTTATCTTGAATGACCAGCAAAAGTTTTGAAGCAATATTGTAAAGATAACAGGTCAGGAAGGGTTGCTTCTAGCGCCCGCTTCTCTAACTTTTGGATTCTTTCTTTCTTTTCTCTAACAATTCTTCATCCCAGTCGGCCATGGCTTTGGCCAGTTTTTGGACATCATCGGCCCACCACCAATCTTTATCGATTTGCAAAAGTGGATCGGGTTCTTCCAGATAAAATGCCCGGAAACTCGTCCATTTGTAATTCCTGACCGAATCAACCAATCCGGCTTTCAGCGGATTGTTGTGAATATAGTTGATCTTCTGCCAGATCATCCAATTGCTCCATAGCGGTAAGGCTTTGAAACTCTCTTGCCAAACCTGATTTTCGCTGCTGTTTTTCGCAAACAGACCCTTTGACATGATTTCAACCAAGCGTTTGGCTGAAAGGCTTTTTAATGCTCCGATCCATTCGCGAATTTTGCCGTCGCGGGGATTGATGATCAGATGGATGTGATCGGGCATGATGACAAAAGCGATCAATTTGCACTCTCTTTTTATTTTGAGATCCTGAAATTCCTCCAGAAATGCGCGACAGGCAATCTCTTTTCTGAAAATGGGCAGGCGTTTAATTACATTGCCGGTAACAAAATGCAATGCGCCGGGCAGGTTGCGGTTAGACCATTTCTTTGCCATTTTTTGTGAGAGACCTGAGAGTGAGTTTGGGTAGATTGTAGTGGAAGAAGCGGGTGCAGAGCAACCCTTCCCCACCTGAAATTGTTGCCAAGACTTCTTTTTTTGTTTTATCTCTAATGAGTTTTAAGGAAAAACAAGAAAACATAACAAAAATGACAGGTCAGGAAGGGTTGCTCTGCACCCGCTTTCCTCAAGAAAAAATTAATTAGAGAATTTGTCGGATCGGGCATCGGTTTGGCTGCGGTTTCCGATGTGAACTTCCTGAGATCGAAATCCCCGCTCATTTCTTTCCCGAAACGCGAGGTGAGGAGTTTTTGCAGTTTATCGGAGATTTTTTCCATCTCCGATTTTTTTACGCTCGGATCGGTTCGGGCGAAGTGAAGGGCTCTGGCGTAAGCGTCGATCGCTCGGTCGAGGAAGAAGTTTTTCCGCGCCGATTGGTCGGGATCGGCGAGTTTTTCCAGATAAAATTCGCCGATGATCTTGTAGGTTACGGCAAATCCTTTGGCCTTCGACTCGTATTTTGTCGATCCGTAAAAGAAAGGGACGGCCCCGGCCTTTTGATCAAGGCGAAAATATTTTACGTGCCCGGCGATGTAATTCATCCAGCCGAGCGCATTGACCCGGCCGTCGGGAAATTCTTCGGTTTTATATTGGTATTGATAAACGCCGTATTTTTCGCTTGATGCTTTACCGGCTTCCAGCAGTTCGATCGACTTTTCGGCGTAGTAAACGACCTGCTCGGGATCGATCGATTTATCGGTCAGATTATCGAACCCGACTCCGGCCAGAACCAGCGACACATCGACGAATTCCGGCTCTCTTTTGAGAATTTCCGCTCCCGCTTCAAATAGCCCTTTCCAGTTTTTATCTTTAAATTCTCTGTTGAATTTGTTGTAATTTTGATTGCTATCTAATTCAAGTTTATATTTGGCAATTTTCTCTTCCATGCGCGGAATCGAATGCTTCAAATATTGAACCTGCGCTTCGTAATCCGGATCATTGGCAAAAACCCGGATGAATTGTTTCCCGATTTTAAGAAGAGATTCTGTACATTGAGGGTCTCTTTTTTTGTCCCCGCACGACGGATCATACATAGCATTTCTCAGATGTTCTTTGACTTTCTCGGAAGCATTCTCGTCGATCGTTTGGATCAGCAGATCGTTGCCGCCGGTTTTTTTGATGGTTTCTTCATCTTCGGGGTCGAGAGCGAAATCCACTTTCCGCTTGCGGATCTCGGCGATCAGTTTCTGGTTGATCTTCTCAGCGGGACGGCTTTTGTCCGACGATAGCTTCGAGAGAACGTAACTGAGATCGACGGGAACGGGTTTTTTCTGAGCGAAATCAGGTTGGGCGAAGAGAAAAATGCATAAACCGATGAAGATGAGCGTTATTTTTCCGGTGCGGGCTTTTATCATCTGAACCTCCGAATGGAGCGGAATTTTCCTCCGAATATATCATAAACGGGCGGTGCGCGGTAAAAAAACGGGTTTCGCGTTTAAATAAAAAAAGGCGTCCGAAGCCTGAGAAACTTCGAACGCCCGGAGATAAATTTCAGGTTTCAGCCTTATCGGACGAAACTGTAAACGATGTAACCTTTGGCCTTGACCGGTTGGCCGTTGATGATGGTCGGTTTGAATTTTGAACGGAGCGCCGCATGTTCGCAGGCCGAGCGCAATATTCGATGGCCTTCGGTGGCTTGGGCGGAGGTGACCTTTCCTTCTTCGTCGAGCGTGACCTCGACCGTTACCTGTCCCTGCAGATTGAGACTTTTGGCGAGCGACGAATAGATCGGGGTCTCCATATCGATTGCCTGAGCCAAGTTCAAACGCCCGAGGTCGAGAACTCCCGACGGATCGGAAGATTCTTCCAGCGGAGGCCGTCCCCTTTCTTTCGGTTTTGAAGAATCGGCGACCTCGGTCTTCGATTCTTCCGGCTGACCTTGCTTAAGTTTGGCCAGTTCGTCCTCGACTCGCTTTAAATTGGACTTGGCCGCTTCGTTTTTCTCGTCAAGTTCGATGACTTTTTTGTAATCGGAAATGGCCTTTTCAAGCTCGCCCATTCTCTCGTACGAGATCCCGCGGTTGGAATAGGCCGAGACCTCGTTCGGATTGAGTTCGATGGCCTTGTCGTAGTCGGCGACCGCCAGTTTGTAATCCTTTTTGTTGAAAAACGCCTGTCCCCGGCTGACGTAGATCGAGGTGTTCTGCGGGTTGAGTTCGATCGCTTTGTTGTAATTGCCGACGGCCAGATCAAATTCGCCCCTGACGATGTTTTCGTTGGCCTGTTTTTGATAATAGGCGGAATCGAGCGGGGTGGGCGTCGGGACCGGCTTGGGCGTCGGCGTCGGCGTGGCGGCCGGAGTCGGCATCGGAGTCGGCATCGGAGTGGCGACCGGGGTCGGCGTCGGAGCCGGTTCGCTCTTGGCGCTTTCCTGTCGGATGGCCTCGATCAGACCCTTGTCGGCGCCGGTGTTTTCCAGTTCCTTTTCGATCTCCGATGTCAGAGTAAAAGTGATTCCCCGTTCTTTGACGGCGCCGGTCAGAATCCGGTTGCGGTCTTCCAGCGGAACTTTGTTCGAACGCAGACCGATCAGAATATCGGCCAGTGAAAGTTTCGCCGGTTGCTGGGCATATCCGCTCGGCAAAGCAAAGGTCAGGGAAAGAATCAACGATCCCAAAAGGAAAAACGTTAGCTGAGATGGGCGCGTCAATTTGATCTTTAAGAAAGTAGGGGTTTTCATAAATAGATTGTTCCTTGCTTTTTGATGGTTTGCTTTGATGGTTCCGGTCTCGGGATCGGGGGCTACCGAGACCGCCCGTTTATTAAAAAATGATCCGAAATTTTAATTGTCGTTGATCAGATCATCGACCGTCACTTTTTTCTTGGGAGTGTCGTTGATCAGATCGTCGACCGTTACTTTTTTCTTTTTGGAGTCCGCGTTTTGCGGCTTTTTGTTATCGGCTATCTGCGGCCGCGGCTGTTCGCCGGATCCGGTCGTTAATTCCGTCGGCGGCCTGGTCTCGGCCGGATTGACAGTTGTCGGGGCAACGGTAGTTGACGCCGGTCTGTCTTTGGCGGAAGCCGTTCTGGCCGTCGTTTCAGGTGCCACCGGCTGAGGATTCCCGGCGGGGGCGTCGGTCGTTTCTCCGGGGATTTCCGTTACGGCCTCGCTGGCGGGATCGGTCGTTGTTTCCGAGGATACGGATTGGTCAGCCGCGGTCGAATCATCCGGTCCTTTCAGATCGGTCGAACTGATCTGAGCGGGCTGATCGGCTTTTGACGGCAGCCAGTTCATCAATCCCCAGGCTCCGCCGCCGAGGATCAGCAATGCGATAACGACCGCCGCCGCCCGTTTGACGAATCGGTTGCCGGGAGGCGGAGCGGCGAACATTGTATCGAAATCGTCCGCGGCGTCGTTCCGGGAGCCGTGGAAATCGGTTTTTTCGGAGGCCGTCGGCTCCGGTTCCTCAAATGAGACCGGTTCGACAAATTCCCCGTCTTGGGCTTCTGCTTCCGATTCGGCGACGATGAGTTCTTCCGGTTCCTGATCGGCTTCGGCTTCGGCCATATCGACCGGCGCTTCGATGGTGATTTCGGTCAATTGAACCGGCAGTTCTTCCTGATCTTCGGGCGAAGAAACGACGAGAGGCGTCGGCATTTGGCCGTCGCTCGAATCGTGGAACTCTTTTTCGAGCAGACGTTTTTCGGCTTCGGCGGCCCGCTGTTCGGCCAGAATCCTTTGCCTTTCAGCCTCGGCCAGCTTTTGTTTGATCATGGCCAGTTGCGAACTCTCTTCGCGCGGAACTTGTTCGATCGCCTGTTTTTCGATCTCTTTCTTGCGTTTGAAGACCTTGAGCTTCATGGCCGGATCGGGCAGTTCGACCGGAACTTCGCTGCTGAGTTCTCTGGCTTTTCGTTCTTTCAACTGGGTAAAGGCGACACTCATTTCCCGGCGCATTTCCGCCGCCGATTCGAAACGATATTCGCGCCTGATCTCCAGAGCCTTGAGCAGAACATCGGAGATCTCCATTGAGATCCTCGGATTGATCAGGGTCGGGGCAACCAGCGGATCGGGTTTGTCTTCGAGAATATCGATCGAGCGCTCCAGAGCATCGATCGGCGGTTTTCCGGTAAGGAGCCGGTAAAGAGTGGCACCGAGGGCGTAAACGTCGCTTTGCGGGCAGGGCGGCCGCATCAGGATCTCGATCGATTTTTCATCAAAGCTGTTGGTGACGACCCTTTGAGAAGCCGGATCCAATCTTCCGAAGATCAGTTCCAGCGGTGAATAATTCAAATTCGGGAATTCCTGAGTCGGTTCGAAGGTCGGCTCGTTGGATTTGGTGCGAAGACCGGTGGCCAGCAATTTGACCCGGCCGTTGGCGGTCAAATGAATATTGGGCGGAGTGATGTTCAGGTAAATGGCCGGGGGCGTTTGTTGGTGCAGGTAGTCGAGCGCATCGAGCAGTTGCTCTCCCCAATAGACGATGTCAGCCAGCGGAAGCGGTTTGTTTTCCCTTTTGAGAAGTTGAGTCAGATTTTCTCCGTCAACCGATTCGATCATCAGATATTGGTGCCCGATTTCCGAGAAATGATCCAATACCTGAAGAAATCCCTCGTGCCGGATTCCCATCAGGAGTCCCGCCTCGCCCGCAAATGCGTTATTTTGTGCCTCAAGCTGAGCCGAGGTTGTAACCTTGCTCAGCTTTACTTCACTTTCTTTGATCAGAACGGTTTTCTCGGCGACCTTGTCGTATGCCTCGTAAAAAGAAACCGTTTCCCTTTGGCTAACCAGTTTGGTTATCTTGTAACGACCTTGTTTTAATTCGTTGTTTATTGTCAACATAAATCTCTTTTTTAATGAAGCCTCTGAAGAAACAGACTTGTGATTCAAGAAATGTATTTGAGGTCTTTCGGGCAATCGGGTAGGAACTTTGCCGACTATAGTATAACCACTTTTAAAATAGAATGGAAGCAAATTGTTGAAAAAATTTAAACATTTTTGCAATTTTTTTAATTTTTGTATTTCAAGCACTAGAGCGAATCAAGAATGAGTGCAAGGCAGAAATGCGGGCCTCGGGAAGCGTGTTCGGACAAACACCTTGACACGCTTCCCGAGGCCCGCGTTTCTGTCCATATATCCAAAATCAATCTGCTTCTCTAAAAGCCGGAAAAGGAGACGATAAAAGCTGAATTTGCTTCAAACGGGGAGAGCGGGTTTTATTTTTAAACCGAGTGATGACCGGGAATGAAGCGATAAGTGGAAGGGGCCGTTTCGAACAAAATGATCCTTCAATCGGACAATAAAGTTTAAGAGTTTAAAGGTGAAAAAGTGAAAAGGTGAAAAGGTGAAAAGGTTATTTTTTGACTCCGGCAAGCCTTGTAAATTGAGCGAGAAAATGTTAACCGGTTGGTTAACATCGGGGTTTTAATTCACTTTTTCACCTTTAAACTTTTTCACCTTTTCATCCGCTAAAGATTACTGAAGTTGTAAACTAGGACTCCGGTAACCTTAACCGCTTTTCCGTTGATGAGGGTCGGGCTGAACTTGGCCTGCCGGGCGGCCTGCTCGGCGGCCGCTCGAAGCAAAGGATGACCGCTGACGGCCGAGGCTCCGATGACATTCCCGTTCTCATCGATTATCACCTGAACGTTGACCGCTCCCTGAGCTCTGACGGCCCGGGCCGCGGCCGGATAAGGGGGAGTCGGCAGACTGACGGCTTTGCCGTTGAGCACTCCGCCCGACACGGAATCTCCGGTAAAGCCCCCGGTGGCGGAGCCTCCTTCCGAAGAGGTCGATTTCTCCTCTTCAATGCTTTCCAGATTCGATTTGGCCAGTTTATGATTCGGGTCGATCCGAAGGGCCGTTTTGAAATCGGCAATGGCGTGATTGTAATCGAGAGTTTTGGAGAAAAACATCCCCCGGGCATTGTAAGAATCGGCGTTTTGTGGATCGATCCGGATCGCCTGATTAAAATCGGCCAGAGCCCGGCCGTCGTCTTCCTGAAAATAATAGGAATATCCGCGCCCGATGTAGGCCTCGATAAACTTGGGGTTGAGCGCGATGGCTTTGGTGTAGTCCCTGATGGCCGACGCATCCCCGCCAAGAATGTAAGAATAAGCCTGGGCGCGGCTGAAATAAGCGTTGGCGTCGGACGGGGTCAAAGCGATCAGTTTGGTGTAATCCTCGATGGCCGCCTTCTGATCGCCTTTTTCACGATACAGGTCTCCGCGCCCCTGAAAGGGCGACGGATAATCCGGATCGATCTCGATGGCCTTGGTGAATTCGGCGATGGCCCGATCCGGATCGCTCTTGGCGTACTTCGTTCCGTTCCGGTAATATCCGGTCGCTTTTTCCCGGTCTTGGGAACCGGAGGCGCCGGGAGAATTTTGTCTGATCTCGCTGATCAGCCGGTCGGTGGCGCCCGATTGCCGGAGAAGTTTCTCGACCGCCGGCGTCAAGGGTTCGGCGACTTTGCGCTTCTTGACGTCGGAGATCAGAAAATTGATGACCTCGGTCTTGTTCCTAAAGACGTTGTTGGGAACTCTGGAATTGAGCGCCGTGATGATCTCCGGATAGGTCAGCGGTTCGGTCTGGGCGCGGGCCGGGGCGGCGTAGATCGCGAAAATCAAGGAGACGGCGATCATTATTTTTGATAAAGATCGGCGGCAAAACGTTATGAATGAATTCTCTCTTTTTACGGTTTCAAAAATCATTTTTCACCTCTTGAGCGCAAAAATCCTCACTGACAACTGTTCGTGTAAACGCATCGCGGGTCCTGAGTCGGCCTCGGCTTTTTCGCGGCCTCCGGAGTTTTGGTCGTGTTGGGGACGGTCTTTGGTGTGCCCGTCGGCCTGACCCTCGGACCCGTTTGTTTGACCTCGGTTTTGACTTCGGGCTTTGTCTCACGCCGGACCTCGGTTTTGACCGGAGTCGGTGTCGGCAAAAAGCCCGGTTCGTCGCTCGGTTCGGCCTTTGGCGGTTGCTCGGCCGCAGTCGTGTTGACGGGCGGTTTTTCCGGCTCCGTCGGCCGGTCGCCGTCCCACCAGACCATGGCGCCGACGCCCCCGACCAGAAGAATTCCGATCAGCGCCAGAGGAACCGCCCACAACAGCCTGTTTGAAATCGGGGCATCTTCGCCGGAATTGTCTTCGAACAGGGAAAACACCGGCTCCGAAACTCTTTCGGGTTGAGTTTCCGTCGCGGAAAATTTCTCGGTCGGATTCAAGGCGGCTTTTTCCGGTTCGGACAAGTCATCCGAAAATTCCACCGATGGTTCGGTGGGCCGGGTTTCTTCCGGCAAAAGCGTGTTTGGCGGTTGAATTGGCGGGGCGGTCGGCACCGGCGGCGAGGTGTCGGATGTGATCTTCCGGGCGGTGTCGAAATTTATTTCTCCGGCGGCGATCAGCGGTTCGGTTTTGGCTTCAAGCGTTTCCGGCCCCAATTCCGGAAAATTCATCACCACGGTTTCCTCACCGGTCCGGGCCGTCTCGCTCCACCCGACGGTCTTTTCGGGATCGGGAACCGGCCCGTCGATTTCGGCGACCGCGTCTTTTAAAGCGGCCTGCATCTCGGCGGCCGATGAAAAACGCCGGTCTCGCTCGACCTCCATCGCTTTGAGCAAAAAGGCGTCGATCGAAGGCGCTATCTCCGGATTGAGCGTGGAAGGGGCGGGGAGCGGATCGTCGTTGCCCTCCCACAGATCCAGAGTTCTCTTGGTCACGTCGGTCGGATATTGATTGGTCAGCAGATGGTAAAAGGTGGCTCCGACGGCGAACAGGTCGCAGCGGGCATCGGTGATCTGAGCCAGAACTTCCTCGGCCTTTTCCCTGTGTTTTAAGATGATGAATTCGCGAAAGGTCGGATCGATGGCCCGCAAAAGTTGTTCGATGGGCGAATAATTGAGAGTGGCCCCGATGAAGGTGTGATGGGTGATGGTCCGGGCCGCATCGCTGTCGATGCTTTTGGCGATGCCGAAATCGAGCAGTTTGATCTTTTGCCGACTGTTCAGTTTCAGATTCTGGGGTTTGATATCGCGATGAATGAGCGGCGGGTCGAGCGTGTGCAGGTAATCGAGCGCATCGAGCAGTTGTTCGAGCCACGGCAGAACCTCTTCGAACCGAAACGCCGCGCCGCGTTTTTCCAGCAACTTGGCCAGGTCGTCGCCCTCGATCAATTCCATCACCAGAAACTGCCGGTCGAGTTCGGAAAAATAATCGCGGACAAACGGGATCGCCTCGTGCCGGGCCTTGGCCAGCGATTTGGCCTCGCGCCGAAATGCTTTTCTGATCAGTTCTCTGCGGTTTTCGTCGGCGGTCCTGGTGATCTCCACAAGGATCTCTTTGAGCGCGACCGGGGTTTCGAATCTTTCATCGACCGCTTCGTAAACCGCCCCCATTCCGCCCTGTCCGAGAGGACGGACGATCCGGTACCGTTTCTGGAGAACTGTTTCCGAGGCAAGCATCTTTTTTCGTTCGATGATACCCGAGAAAACGCCCCGTGACAAATAATTTTCGGTTCGGTCAAAATGATTTTCGGGCGGAAAAAAAGGCGTTTCGCGCAGAAGGGGAATCCTCTCGCCCGTTTGACAAGCATTTTGAGACTTATTCGGCGAACAGTTTTTCGACAGTCTCGCGCAAACTTTCGCCGTGGAGATTTTTGGCGACAATTTTGCCGTCGGCGTCGATGATGAAGTTGGCCGGCAGAGCCGTGACGGCGTAATCGAAGGCGGTCGGCGTTTCGAATCCGCGGAATGATGCGACGTTCGGCCATTTCCGGTCGTCCTGTTCGATGGCCGCCAGCCAGACGTCGCGCGATTCGTCGAGCGAAACTCCGTAGATCTCCAGACCGCGTTCCCGATACCGGTCGTAGAGTTCGGAAAGCGTTCCGCTTTCCCGGCGGCAGGGACCGCACCAACTGGCCCAGAAGTCGATCAGCGTGTATTTTCCTCCGGCGGCGGAGAGGGGCACCTTTTTACCGCTCTGGTCGGGAAGGCTGATCTCGGGCGCTTTGCCGCCGACGCTCGTGTTTTTCAGAATTTCCACCTTCTCTTTCAATTTTTCCGTCACGGCCAGACCGGGATGCGCCCGTTCGAACGAAGCCGCCAGAGATTGCAGAAAATCCAGATGACGGTCGCCGTCCCAGCGCAGGGAAGTGGCGTAAATTGCGATCGAGGTGCCCATCTCGTTTTTGACGAATTCGATCAACTCGTCCCGGTGTTTGTCGTAATTTTCCACCTCCAGCCGGTTGAGCCGTTCGAGTTCCTCCGCATTTCCCGATCCGTCGTTGGCCTCTTTCAGCTGTTTGATCCGGTCGCGAACCCGGTTGACCAGCCGGTCGAGCGATTCTTTCCGGAATTTTTCGTAAGCCTCCAAACGGGCGGTGTCCTCCGAACCCGAAACCCTCGCCGCCGAAAGATCGCGCCCGTCGGCTTCGATGACGATCTTCTGACCGGAATCGACGGCCAGCGTGATCTTTTTCTTGCCGTAAAGGTCGAGGGTATAGATATGGGGCGGGAGATCGAGATCGAGATTGAAAGTCCCGTCCGCTTCGACCGGAACGATGGCGACCGGCCGGCTTTGTTTGCGGTTGATGTCGATTTCCTGGATCAGCGTTACCTGTCCCTGAGGCGGATTTTCGATCCGGCCCGAAAGATCAAATCCGGCCGTCTCCGGTCGCGAGCAGGCGGCGCCCAAAACCGTTAAAAGAAAGAAAAAAGAGAAGACGAATTTTTTTGATGGCATAAGATAAATATTCTGTAACTTATATTTTTTGTTTTTTAGCCACAGATTTCGCGGAGTTCACCGAGGTTTTCCGGTCAATCAAACGATCCGCCTCTGTGTTCTCTGTGGCTAAATTTTTAATAGATTTAAATTACAGTCAGTTTTTTCGTTTTTTATTTGACGCACAAAATGAAAACCCGTCAGGCAAAAAGGCCGGACAATCTATAATGTCTTCGGGCGGATGATTTTATTTCGGCCAAAAAAAGTGCGGCTCCGAAAAAGAAGCCGCATTCGATCTGTTTGACAACCGGAGCCTTACATCGCACCCAGTTCTTTCAGGAGTTTTTCCGAGTTGGCCCTGACGGCCGGCGGCGGATTCATGGTCAGCGCCTTTTTCAGGTTTTCGATGGCCTTCTCCTTGTTGCCCGCCTGTTTGTAGGCTTCGCCCAGAGAATCGTAACTGTTCGGATCGGTCGGGTCGTTCTTGACGTTCAGCTCGAAGAGTTGGATGGCTTTGGCGAAACGTTTTTGACCGAGCAGTTGATAGCCGAGCGCGTTTAACTGCTGTTTGTTGGCCACCGCCGCCGCTTCGTCCAGAACCTTGTCCGATTCGGCCTGTTTGCCGGCCTGAGCCAGAAGCCCGGCTTTGGTCGCCAGAGTCGGATAGGACTTGTTGCGCGTGACGGCCACCTCGGCCCATTGCAGAGCCTCTTCGTGGTTGATGTTGTTGTTAAAACAATAATTGGCCGCCGTTTGAAAACCCTGCCAGCCGAAGCCGGGCAGAGACCGCAATTCTTTCCGGAAGTTGGCCAGAACCGTTTTGTGAACATCGACATCGATTCTGAAGGGAATCTGTTTTTTCTCCCACGACAGGGCGAGCACGGCGTAATCGTTGCCCATGTCGATGAAATCGTAGGTCAGAACCTCGGTGTGCGGAACTTCTTTGGTTTTAACATCGACCCGCAAAGCGTCCTCGCTGTCCTCGTAGAAAAAACTTCCCCAGGAGGTCGTGTTTTTCGAGAAGATGATCGTCGCCCCGCCGTTTTCCTGAATGAGCATATGAAGCCCGTAGGTTCCGGCCGGAAGATCCTTGCCTTCGATCTTGACATCGTCGGTGAACGAGATGGTCGTGTTTTCGTTGGCTCCGGCCCGCCACGGCATCGGTTTCTGGTTGCCGAAATTGTTCGGCGCGAGACCGTAGGGAACCTGTTGTCCCCAGATCTTGCCGCTCCGGTCAACTCCGTTCAAAGTGACGCGCGGCCGCGAATAATTGACCGTTATATCGGTCAGACCGATCGTTTGTTTGACCTCGGCGGCCGGGCTGACGGGCCTCGGCGTGGTTACGTTCTGGGCGGCGATCTTCTGACCGGCGAATGCAAAAACGAGCAGTGCCAGGACCCAAACGGACGATTTAAATGATTCGGATAGCTTGTTCATATGATTTTTTGCATTTTCCGGGTCCGGCCAGGGGATGCCGCCCGATCCGGATCCGGAATTTTTACTCCTTGTAATGAATTTTTGGTTGAAATCCATCGGGGCCGCCGGGACTGGCTTTTTTCGGTTTCCTCCCAGATTTTCGACCGAAAAAAAATCGAATCGGCGGAGTTTTGTCGCCTAAACTCCCCGAAATCTCGTGCGGCTGGCTTTCAATAATTAAATGGATTTGATTGTAGTTACGCGGGCGCTTTTGAAAAGTTTCACCGAGTTTTGCCGTTGAGAGTAACCCGGTTCATTAAGGATTGATCGGTTTTTGAGATCATCATTTTGCGGAACGCGTCGGCCCGCCGGTTTTTTCGGAGTTGCCGTAGCGTCCAACTATCAAAGCAGATCAGATTCCCAAAGGTTTTGATCGATCTTGGGCTTTCTCCGCTTCTTTTCGAACCAGACATTCTCTCACCCCCCGGCTGAAACCCCAGCCCGCAAGATAAATACACGTCGAATTTAACAGCGCGCCGGCCGGGATGCTGAACAATAACAGGAATCCAATTATCGTTTCGAATGCCGGAACGGGAGACAGCAACCAGGCAAGCAGAGGGCCGATAAGGCTGAGCGGCATTGTCAAAATGAAAGCAAAAAACCAGCACATCGTACCCGAACCGTGGAGACCGCCGGTGCCGGACATCATGCCCAGAAACAACAAAAACATGACCAGTAAATAGGGGGTGGTTAAAACTAAGCCTAATTTGGATTTCGGTACATTTAGCATCAAATTTCTCCGCTTTTTTTCTTCATCTAATTTTCAGAACCGTGAGCGGCAACGAATTTGTAACCGCGTCGCTACCGCTCCGTGTACTGATTACCTTCTGATCGCCGGTCGGTTGTGGCGGAAAAGTAAATGCTGATTCCGGTCATTCGGCAGATCGTAATAATAGATGGCGCCGCTCGGGGTTCCCAGATACGCCCGGTAGCCTCTGATTCTGCGACCGGTATCGTTGAGAACATCCATAATTTCTGTAATGTAAATTCCCGTTCTACGCCGGTTTCACTCCGACGATCGCCACCTGATCGGAACCCGGCACATATTTGACCCGCACGACTTTGCCGGGCTGGAACGACGGCAGATGAATGGCCGAAACGGTCTGGCTGGCCTGAGCCCGGAAGGCGGGCTGCATCGGAGGATGAACCTCAAGAGCGAAATTGACCACCGGGTTGTTGTTGATCCGCGTTCCGGTGTCGGCGATGGCCAGAATTCTGGCGTCGGCGTCCTGACCGTTGGCGATCACCCGCCGGTTGGAAAGACCTCCGACCGCCAAAGAAGCGACCATCAGAACCGTGCTGGCGACGCCCATTCCGACCGTCAAGGCTATCCACAGCCCGGTTCCGGCAAAGAAATCCTGAGACATGTTTTCGGCCGCCTTTTCCGGCCCGTTGAGGGCGATCGAAAGCGGACCGTTGACCATAATCATGACGAAGGGAACCCACAGCAGAAGGAAACAAATCCCGCTTAATCTTCTTAACCATTTTGCTAATTTCATTTTTTTTCTCCTGTTATCAATTAATTTTATTAAAGCTTTTCTCATCGTCCTGTTCCCGAACGTCGCTCAGTTTTTCTTCCGGCAACCGCCGGATGGCTTTTGGTCGGGCGTCCGGGAACTTTCCGATTTTTTCAAGACTTTTATTAAGTCCTTACCGATGTGTGACGAAACCGGGCAAAAAGGTTACGGGCGGGGAAAATTTTTTTTTTCGCTTTGGGCGGAATCGAAAAAGAAAAAAATTGTAAAGGCACATAAAGCGCGCTCGGTTCGCGGCAAAGAACGATCCGGGAATATATTTGGCGGATAAGATAATATTAAGGATGGAAAAAAGCGCCGATGAAACCGATCGTCTGACCGGTGCGAATGAAATGATATGGCCGACAAAATAAAATCCAGCGAGATCACTCCGGAAAACGTTTATCTCAACCGGCGCAATTTTATGCGGTTGGGGCTTCTGGCGGGAAGCACTCTGGCAACCGCCGGGCTTTATAAATTCATCAACCCGCCGCCGCCCAAAGAGGTCACCACGGCCGCGATCGCCGATGTCGTCAAATCGGACGAAAAACCGCCCGAAGACGAATTGACGCCAATCGAAGACATCACCAATTACAATAATTTTTACGAATTTTCGACCAGCAAAACGGCCGTCGCCGGAGCGGCCGAAGATTTCATCACGCGGCCGTGGACGGTTTCGGTCGAGGGATTGGTGCAAAAGCCGAGGGTTTTCGGTCTGGAAGAACTTTTGAAATTCACTCAGGAAGAGAGGATCTATCGTCTGCGCTGCGTCGAAGGCTGGTCGATGGTCATTCCCTGGGTCGGTTTTCCTCTGAAAACCCTGCTGGAACAGGTCGAACCGTCGGGAGGCGCGAAATACGTCGCTTTTCAGACTTTTTACGAGGGGGCGAATCCCGAGGGAAACGGCGTTCGTCTGCCTCGGGGGGCCAACGGGATGCAGTCGGGATTTTTCGCCGGAATTCAATTCCCGTACGTCGAAGGACTGCGTTTGGACGAGGCTCTCCACCCGCTGACGATCCTGGCGACCGGGCTTTACGGCAAACAACTGCCCAATCAGGACGGCGCTCCGGTGCGTTTGGTGGTTCCCTGGAAATACGGTTTTAAAAGCATCAAATCGATCGTCCGCATCACTTTGACCGAAAAGGAGCCGCCGACCACCTGGAACAGAGCGGCGCCGGACGAATACGGTTTTTATTCGAACGTCAATCCGGAGGTCGATCATCCGCGCTGGTCGCAGGCGACCGAACGGCGGATCGGCGAACTCGGACAGCGCAAGACCCTGATGTTCAACGGTTACGCCGACGAGGTCGGAAGTCTTTACCAAGGAATGGATCTGCGGAAATATTTTTAAGAGCTAAGGGAGCGCTCCCGACTAATTTATGAACGACGTCAAATTCAACAAAACAGTCATCTTTATCAACGCTCTGGTGCCGCTCGCACTGCTCGGTTGGGACGCTTACAATCAGCGTCTGGGAGCCAATCCGATCGAATATTTTCTGCGGACGACTGGGGTTTTGACCCTCGTCTTTCTTCTCATAACGCTTTCGATCACGCCGCTTCGCAAGATCTTCGGTTGGAACGGGCTCATCAAATTCCGCCGGATGCTCGGGCTTTATTCGTTTTTTTACGGGGCCGTTCACCTCGTCACCTACAGCATTTTCGACAAGGGGTTGAGCCTTCCGGCGATCGCCGAAGACGTCTGGCAGAGACCGTTCATCGCCGTCGGGATGACCGCTTTTACACTGCTCGTTCCGCTGGCCGTAACTTCGACCAACAAGATGATCAAACGGCTCGGCGGAAAAAACTGGCAGCGTCTTCATCGCCTGACTTATGTTGCGGCCGTCGGCGGAGTCATCCATTTCTACATGATCCAAAAATCGGACATTTTTTATCCCGTCCTGTTCGGTCTGGTCCTATTGATTTTGCTGGGGTACAGAGCCTGGAAATCTCGGATTTCGGATTTCGGATTTTGGCCTTCGGGGCAGAAAACAAATCCAAAATCCAAAATCTAAAATCCCAAATCGACTTATCTTTGCGGTTTTTTGATCGGCGTGATCTTGTCGAAGTTGCGGCGGAAATCATCGCCGTTGATGATCACCGTTTTGCACATTTCGTAGAGCCGCGAGCGGAGGCGGACGCCGATCCGGTCTTCGAGCGTTTCGTCGCGCTCGGTCCGGCGTTCGTCCGGGTAATTGGTGGTGAAAATGGTCAGTTTCCGGTCGTTGTAGCGGGTGTTGATGATGTGCGCCATCGTGTCGCGGACCCAGTCGGTCGGTTTCGAGGCGCCGATCTCGTCGAGAACCAGGATCTCGGCGTCGAAAACCGGAGCCAGAACCTTCAGTTCCGAGGTCTGCGAGACGGAATTATACGAATCCTGGATGCTCTTCAGGAGCGCGCCGAATTCGTAGAAAAGGCAGGAGAATCCGCGTTCGGTCAGGCCCTTGAGGATGGAAACGGCGAGATGCGTTTTGCCGACTCCGACCGTTCCCGCAAACAGCAGGCCGCGTTCGACGGCCGGGTAATCCATCGCCAGTTTCGACGCATACCGGAAGGCCTTTTCCTGCGAAACGTTGAGAACGCGGTAGCTGTGAAAATGACAGTCCGTGTAGCGTTTCGGGATCCTCGCCCGTTCGATCAGATCCGAATGTTTTTTCTGTCTCCGGCACTGGCACGGACGCGCTCCCTTGCCGGGAACGACCTCCAGTCCGGCCCCGTAACAGATCGGACAGATCTCTTCCTCTTCGCCGCTTTCGGGCGAATCGTCGAACTCCGGTTCGGGCATTTCCTGAGCCGTGTTGGGCACAGCGAAAAGCGGATGAATTGTCGCTTTTTCTTGCGGCATTTTATGCGTTTGTTGAGGAGGTTCTTTTACCCGGTAATCCTTGTTCGGTGAGGGAGCGTAAACAAACTGCTGAATCCAATCTTTAAGCTGACTTGGATTATAACACTCTGAAGGCGGATTTCAAGTTTAATTTTCGTTTTAAAAACCCCGTAAAAACGGGACCGGGATCAAAGGAAAAATCGTCGAAAAAGTGAAGTTTTTGAAAATACAGGACTTATAAATTAACAGAAATTTTACGATCGGCGAAAAAAATCCCGTTCAGATTTTCACCCTTCCGAGAGCCTTTCGAAAAACAAACGGACAGAGTCGCCCCGAAATTTTTTTAACCGGACCGGGGCTTGCCGGATCGGGCTGGAAGCGGTTTTGAGAAATCTTTAAAAACAAAGCGTTTGGAGTTACTGTAGAATTGTTAAAAAGTTTTAGAGTTTTTTCTATGCAAACGGTGAGACCGAAAAAAGATTGGAAGATCACTTCGGATGCTTTTCAGAATCTGCTCAAATGGCTCGACGAGGGAACGGATTCCGAAGGCCGCAGATATCTGGAGATGCGTCAGAGGCTGGTTTCTTTTTTTGATCGCAAAAACTGCCTTTCGCCCGGCGAACTGGCCGACGAAACCCTGAACAGGGTCGCCCGCCGGATCGAGGAAGAGGGGAGCATTGAAAGCGAGACTCCGGCGAAATACTGTTACATTACGGCCCGCTTTGTTTTTATGGAATATCTGCGCGGATCGGAAAAGCGCAGTGTCTCATTTGAGGAGATGCCCCCCGGCGTCCGGGACGGTCATCTGAAAACCGGAAAAGAATCGGACGAAAAGCGACTGAAGGAAAAAATGCTCGATTGTCTCGAAAAATGCACCGGAAAACTCGAAGAGGCGAAGCGGGAGATCATCTTGAACTATTATTACGGCGAGGAGCGGATCAAGATAGAAAACCGGCGTTCAATGGCGGAAAAACTCGGGATTACGGTCAACGCCCTGAGCATCCGGGCCTGCCGGATTCGGGACAAACTGGAGGACTGCGTCGGGAAGTGCGCCGAAAAAGATTGACCGAAAAGTGAAATGCTTTTCCGGTTTTTGCTTATAAGTATGAAACCATTTGGTTTCATACCTTATTAAAATGAATACAGAAGAATACGACAATCAGGCAATAACTGATTATTTGCTCGGTGATTTGTCCGAAACCGAGACCGAGCATTTCGATGAACTGAGCTTTATCGACGACGACTTCGCCGACCGGCTCGGTGCGGCCGAAAAGGATCTACTCGACGCCTACGTCAGGGGCGAACTTTCGGGCGAAACGCTCGAAAAGTTTGAGACTTTCTATCTGGCTTCGCCCCTGCGCCGCCAGAAGGTCGAGTTCGCCGAGTCCTTTCAGGTTTTCGCCGAAAAAAAGCTTGCCGATTCGCGGGGTCAAAAGGTGTTGATGGCCGCGACAAAAACGGGGGAAAGCCGGGGCGGGTTGCTCTCGGTTTTTGATCTTTTCAGGAATTCCAAACCGATCATGCAGGCGGGTTTTGCCGCGCTCTTGCTGTTGTTTCTGGGCTTGGGGGGCTGGTTTTTATTTAATAATCTGAAGTGGCCAAGCCGGGTAAAGGTCGATAAGACCCCGACCCCGCAGGAAACCATCCCGGCAACGGTGCCGACCGCGACGGCCGAACCGACAACCGAATCCTCGCCCGGGAACAAGGAAGATAAAACCCCCGCTCCGCCAACTCCCGAAACCGGGCCGACCCGAACTCCGGTTCAGGAGAAAACGCCCGCCCTCAAACCATCTCAGGCTCCGGAAAAACCGCCGCGAATCCCGCCCAAACCGACTCTGGCCTCGTTTGTACTCGCGCCGCCGGTGCGCGGGGGCGGTCAGATCGAAGAGATGTCCTTTCCCGCCGGCACCGAGACCATCGCCGTTGAGCTGCAACTCGAACTGGACGATTTCCCCGCCTATCGGGTCTCGCTGACGGATCGATCCGGCGGCAAAAGCCTCTGGCAGAGCGGCAGAATAAAATCGAAAAAAAGCGGCGAAAACGGTTCTTTGAACATCAGATTTCCGGCCAAACTCCTGCAAAACGGGATCTATAATCTGAGGGTTTCCGGCCTCGGTGAGAACGGCACGGCTGAGGAAATGTCTAGTTATCCTTTCCGGGTTGTGATAAAGTAACCCAAACAAAATTTAACTTCATTGAACAGGGGGCCGGCAAATGTTTCAGAAAAACACCTTCTTTTCGTCTTTGAACTTTTTGATCGGAAAAAGTCTTTACCCTCTTCTTTTGCTGTTTTGCCTGACGGCACAATCGGTTCACAGTCAAACTCCCGGCGCGCGAGTGCTTGAACCCGGCAATCCGGTCAGAAGTCAGTTCTCGGGCGGCGAAAAACAGGAATATCAAATCAAACTGACCAAAGGACAATATGCGCTGATCTCGGTCTCAGCGGGCGAGGCTGAGCTGAAAATCGACGTCTTATCTCCGGGAGGCGAACCGGTTTCGGAAATCGGCAGTTCTCAAAGAAAAGGGCAAACCCGAACAATCGAAATCATTGCCGAAACCCCGGGCGATCACATTTTGAAGATCGGAGCCCCCTTGAAATCAGATGAAACCAAAAGCTATGAAATAAAGCTGGAGGAGATCCGTCCGGCCACGGAAACGGACTTTGACTCGGTAAAAATTTCCAAAATGTCGCTTGAGGTGCAGTCGGCGAGGAGAGCGCAAAAGTTTGATGAAGCGATTGCCAAAGCCGAAAAAGCATTGGCCTTGATCGCCCGGGTGCGCGGCCCGGAAAACGCTGAAAACTCAGAGTCCGCCTTTATTTACAATGAGCTGGGATTGATTTTCGATGAAAAGGGAGAGCTGGAAAAAGCCGAGGAATATTATCAGAAAACCTTGCCCATTTATCGGCAGAACTTCGGCCCGGAAGATAATTATGTGGCTACGATAGAGCACAATTTGGGGGATCTGTACCGACGAAACGGCAGGTACGAAAAAGCCGAGGAATTCTTTCAAAGCGCGCTGAAAATTTTTTCGGGAAATTTGGGGGCGGATTCGGATCAGGTTGCTTCCGTCGCCAACAGTTTGGCGTTTCTGTATTTCGAGAAAGGAGAATATACCAAAGCCGAGCAAACTCATTTAAAAGCGCTTGCGATCCGCGAAAAACTTCTGGGAGAAGATGCCCCCGCCGTGGCCTATTCGGTCAACAATCTCGCCCTGGTCTATCACGTAAAGGGCGATTTCCCGAAAGCCCAGAGTTTTCTTCAAAGGGCTTTGTCGATTTTCGAAAAGCATCTTCCGAAAGACCATCCGAACATCGCCATCCTGGTGACCAATCTGGCGGCCATTTCAAGCGAAAGGGGAGATTATAAAAAGGGCGAAGAACTTTTCCGGCGGGCTCTGGCGATGAACGAAAAGATTTACGGCAAGGACCATTTTCGGGTCGCCTCAACCCTCAACGGTCTGGGAATCCTCTACGATCGAACCGGCGACTTTAAGAAGGCGGAAGGGACTTTTCAGCGCGCTCTTGAGATCCGGGAAAAGGTTTTCGGCGCTGAGCATCGGTTGGTGGCGATTTCCCTCAATTCCCTGGCGTCGGTTTATCGGAACCTGGATGAACCGGCAAAGGCCGAACCGCTGTATCTGCGCGCTTTGGCAATTCAGGAGAAGGCGCTCGGCCGGAATCATCAACGGGTGGCGGTGACGCTGACGAATCTGGGTGCGCTTTATCTGCAAAACGAAGACTACGCCAAGGCCGAACCGCTTTTGCAAAGAGCCCTAGTTATTTTCGAACAGACGAGCGGCAAGGATCATCCGCTGACGGCGATGCCGGTCAAAAATCTGGCCCTGCTGAGCGCCGGGAAAAACGATCTGGCAAAGGCTCTGGAACTTGAAAAAAGATTTCTGACCATCCGGGAGCGGAATCTGGAGTTGAATCTGGCCATCGGTTCCGAGCGTCAGAAACTCGCCTATCTGAAATCCCTGTTCGATGATATGTTTTCCGCCATTTCTATGAATACGCGCCTTCTGCCCGAGTCGGCCGAGGCCAGAGAGATGGCCCTGAAACTGATCCTGCTTCTCAAGGGAAGAAGCCTCGATTCGATGGCGGAAAACCTCTCCGCCCTGCGCCGGAGCAGTTCCGCCGAAGACCGGGATCTGATAGATCAACTTTCCGACGTAAAAACCGGGCTGGCCAATCTCACTCTGAAAGGAAGGGACAATGCCGAACCGGAAAAATATCAACAGCAACTCAAAGTCCTCAATGAGAGAAGGGAAAATCTGGAAAATGAATTGAGCCGGAAAAGCTCCGAGTACAGCCTGCAAAGGGAGACCGTAACGCCCGAAAAGATCAGCCGGTTGATTCCGTCCGACGGCGCCTTGATCGAATTCATCGTTTACGACCCCGAAAGTTTCGAGATCCGCCGGGCCGGGAAATCGCCGGATCGGCTCAGATACATCGCTTATATTTTGCGTCCGAACGGGGAGATCCGTTGGAGGGAGATCGGGGATGCCGAAAGCATAGATAAAGCGATCATCGCTTACCGGCAGGCGTTGAACGATCCGAAACGCAAAGATGTTAAGACGCTCGGACGCTCGCTCGATGAAAAAGTTTTCAAGCCCGTTCGCGACCTGCTCGGCGATTCGACCCGGCTTTTGATCTCTCCGGACGGGTTGTTGAATCTGATACCGTTCGAGGCTCTGGTCAGCGAAAAAGAGCGGTTTTTGGTCGAGGACTATTCGTTTAATTATTTGAGCAGCGGGCGCGATCTGTTGCGGATGCAGGTCGGACGCAAAAGCCGGACGAAGCCGGTTTTGGTGGCAAATCCCTCTTTCGGCGATCCCGTTTCGACCGCCGGAACCAACCCGATTTCAACCGCGCGGCGGAGCATCACCGCGACCCGCGATCTGTCCGACACTTATTTCTCTTCGCTGGAGGGCACCAAACAGGAGGCCGATTCGATCAAGAAGCTTTTTCCGGAGGCGGTTTTTCTGTCCGGAGAAAAAGCCACCGAAACGGCTCTCAAGCAGGTCGCCTCGCCGAGCATTCTGCATATCGCCACCCACGGTTTCTTTTTGGAGGATCTGAAGGATGAAGGCACCAACCCGCTCCTTCGTTCGGGGCTGGCCCTGACGGGCGCGAATCGGGGGAAAAGCGGGGAGGACGACGGCATTTTAACCGCTCTCGAAGCATCCGGGCTCGATCTGTGGGGGACGAAACTGGTCGTTCTGTCGGCCTGCGACACGGGGTTGGGCGAGGTCCGAAACGGCGAGGGCGTTTACGGTCTGCGGCGCTCGTTCGTTCTGGCCGGAACCGAATCTCTGGTGATGAGCCTGTGGGCGGTCAGCGATTACGTCACGCGCGAATTGATGACCGAGTATTACAAGAACCTGAAAGCCGGAATGGGGCGCAACGAGGCTTTGCGAAAGGTACAGCTCGGAATGCTCAAAAAGAAAAACCGTCAGCACCCGTTTTATTGGGCCGGCTTTATCCAATCCGGCGAATGGGCGAACCTCGACGGGAAGCGCTGAAATCAGCTCAAAACGATCCGGTCGAAAACCATTGGGCCGCCTGCCGACGCAGGCGGCTTTTTTTTGTGAAAGTGACTTTCGAGGCAAAAACGAACTCCGAGACTTTACACAAAACAATTTTTCCGGAAAGGGCCGAAATGTTTTTCCCCGAATGCCTTATATGAATAAGTTCAGTTTCTGCCGATTTTCGATCCGCGAAATTCGAACCGGCAGTTTTGAGGGGGAAACAAAATGTCATATAAAATCGCGCCGCCGCGCAACATTACGATCGATGTAACGGGGAAAGTGGTTTACCAGGCCGGTCCGTGGGGATCTCACCGGCCCGTTCGAAACTGGGGCGATGCCGTTTTGTGGGCGTACGATCAAACCGGCAGGAACAAATATTTGCTGGGCCAGGATGTTTTTGACGGCGAGGGGAGATTCAAACTGACCGCCGATGCCGCGCACATCCCGGCCAATTTGCCCAAAGATCCCGTCATTCAGCAACAACTGGTTGAGTTTCGTCTGGAACTCGCTGAAACCTATACAAAAGAAGAAGAGATCTTAATCCTTGATAATCTGCAATGGACACAGGGCCGGCTTCATGATCTCGGACAGATCAGAGTAAAATGGAAACCCGCGATCCCGATCCTGGCCACCGTCAATTTAAGCGAGTTTTCCGATTCTCAAATCCTTGCCAGACATTTGTTGATGCTGATCGAGACCATGCCGGAGAACCCGACTCGCGGAGGGACCCCGTACAAAATAACCTTGCTTGCCGAACCGGCCGATAATAATCCGGATATTCCGATCCGGAAATTATTTGAACAGCTGGAGCCGGGAAAATTGCCTCCGGATCTCGTCCGACGGGTTTGTTTCGAAGCGAACAAGATTCCGATTTTACATTCAACCGCCGGGAGCCCGTCGGAACAGATCAAGCATTTTCTGCGGCAAATCTCGGGATTGAATATAAAAAAAGCTGAACGGACCTCAACCCTCGACTCTCTGATTACGGGGTTCGGGAATGCTTTGAACAAAAGACTCGTTGATCCGGTGTGGGAAGAAGCGCCGGATATGGCGGCCGTTTGTGTCCTGCTGTTTATGATCGCCGTCATGGCGAAAAATGGCAGGGTCAGATTTCACATCAAAACCGGAACGTATAATTTCCCGCGAATGACGATGCGTAATTACCAAAAAACCGAGGTGTTGATCAGTTTTTAAGAAACTGTCTGAAAGGATGAGTCGCCCGAGTTTCGATGTTTGCGGTAAAAACGGACGTCAGAGACGCAGATTTGAAAAAAAGTTCTGGGTGTGAATTATGAAGGGTTTCGGGAGTTGGCGGGAGATCGATCTCCCGCCAACTCCCGAAAGCGACCGGGGATCATTTTCCCGCCGGGCAACCGAACAGTTTGTCTCCGTCGTACAGGGCGTAGGCCGAATCGTAGGTTCCGCCGCCGGAGTAATCCTGTGTGATGTCAACCAGATAAAGATGACAGTACGGATGATCGTCGGCTGAATCCCGGGCCCAGACGAACCCTTGTTTGTAGCGTTTGACCGGAATCCCGTAATCGTTTTTGCTGATGATCCAGTTCCTGTCAAACAGCCCGATCTGATGGATCGTCAATGTTGACAGATTCCGCAAACGCCCCCTCATCATCTTTTCGTAGGCCGCGTTGTGAAAGGCGAAGTTGTTTCTGTGCGGAATGAAGCCGGGCAGTTTTTCGGCGACGGCGTCCGACAGTTTGTCGAGCGCCGGGTCGAGCGGATTGTTCGGACTGTTGCGGTCGCCGAAAATCTCCTTGTTCACTTCGAAGAATTTATCCCGCACTTTTTTCGAAATGGCGTATAGCGCGTATTCCTCGTCGTCGTTTTGAAACAGCCGGGTGTCTTTCCGGGGATTGAAGCCTTCGACCTTGGTCGTAAGTTTTGTGATCTTGTCCAGATGATGCCCGGCGATCGGATTATTAGACCATTTATCACCCCTTTGGGACGGGGCTCTGCCGGTTCCCAATCCATTTTCAGCTCTACCTTGGGACAATGTTCTGCCGGTTCCCACCTCCCAGTTGCGATCTTCCGAACCGGATTTATCATCGGGCGGCGGGTTTTCCTTTTTCGTGATTTTGGGGATCTTGATCGTAAATTGCGCCGAAACGCTTGGAACGGCGAAAATTGAAACGCACAAAAAAGCGAACATCAAAAATAAATTTCTTCTCATTGTTTTTCTCCTATTTGATCGTTTTTCTCAAACGGATTTTTGCGGCCGTTTGAGAAATTTTCGTTTGTCTTTCAATTTCATAAGACCGAAGGAGAAAAACATTTCACCGTTCGGTCCGAACCGCTTTCTCGACACCTTTCCAAACTGCGCGCCATCCGGTCTCAGGAAGGTGGTTGGCGTGAAATATCAAAAAAAGCGAAATCTTTTTCTCCGATTGTCTTATCAAGGTAAGAAACGATTTTTTTTGAATTTACAGGAGGAAGAGAAAATGGGATTTGTTTTTTTCATCGCGCTTTTAGTCGGTCTGATTTTTATCAATGTGTGCAGTTTGATGTGCTCGGTTCAATTCGTAACGGGTGAAATGCTTCCTTTTTCCAAAGCCATCAAGGCTGTTCTGGGACTCAATGTAGTGGCTTTTGGAGTGGTGCTGGCGCTCGGATTTGTCCGGGAGCAGACGAGCGGTTTGATTTTGGGTGGAAGAGGGAGTTTTCAGCTTGTGACCCGGATGTCGGACCCTTCGGATTTTTTGTTCACGGTAATTCAATTCAGTTTGATCTTTCTGGTCTGGTGGATCGGAAACACTTTTCTTCTCGCCGACCGCGACGGCGAGAAGAATTTTTATCAGGGACTGGGGGTTACGTTCGCTTATTTTGCCCTCAATTTTCTGGCACTTGTGTTGGTCGGGCTGATCTACGGAATTCGTCTGATCTGATCGGCGGGAGATGCCTCGGCAATAAGAACTCAGAAAAAAGAGGAGGCGCATTTCGGAAATCTTCCGACGCAAGATTCGGGCGGGAAAAAAAGGAGAAAAAAAATGCAACAGATTTTTATCAGTGTCGACGGCGTTGAGGGAGACTCCGGCAATGTCCGGCATCCGGGAACGATCGAGGTGTCGGATCTGTGGTTCAATGTGGTCGATAAAAGGCCCCGTTTTAGTATAGGAAGTATAGGAATTTGGTGGAGCGGACATCAATTCAAACAAGTGTTTTTTTCATTGACCGGGCGGATCAATACGCAGTTGCTTAAAAAGGCGCTCAGGGGAGAAAGATTTTCCGAAATACTCGTCATCATCGATCAGTTGAATGAAAAGGGAGATTTCCTTTACTTGATGGCTGCCTGTAGGCTAATGGATTGTTTCGTCCTAAAAGTGGAAAAGACAAACCAGTCATTTACTTTTTGGGTCGTTTACGAATATATCACCCAAAAGTCAACCTGGGTCGAACTTTAGGCGGCGGGCAAGCGGGAGAAAAAGACATCGAAATCAGATCGGGGCCGGATTGTTCGGTCCCTTTTTTGGTATTGCCGGCACAAAGACAAACTCCCGTTTTGGATTTAATCAATGTGCGGGCTTGCCCTTTCAGATCTCCTCATCAGTAGCTGTCCGGCCAAAGTCCGGTCGGCGGGAAAAACGTATTTTCTTCAATTTTTACAACCTCGGGTCTGTGGTATATTAAGAATTCTATTTTGAGAAGATTTTTCACATATTTATGAGCATTGTAAGAAGTATTATGATAAAGCTCGGCCTCGCCGATCTGAGCGCCGAGAGAAACCCGATCTCGGTTTTCCTCCTCGATGACGATCACCGCCGACACCGCTGGTTTGAAAAAAGATTCAAGGGCGATCATCTGGACATCGCCGAAACGGTCGAAGAGGCCAAAAATCTTTTGCGCGAAAATGTTTACGACGCAGTCTTTCTCGATCACGATCTGCTTCCCCATCACTACAAATCGAACGACCACGACGACTTTGCCAACACGGGGCGGGCGGTCGCCGATTGGCTCAACGAGAACAAGGAATTGCAAAGGGCCGCCACGATCGTCGTTCACACCCGCAACGCCGACGCCGCCATCGGCATGGTCGAAACTCTCAGAGCCTCGGGGCGGACGGTCGAATACTGCGCTTTTCCGATGCTCGATCTGAAGATCAAGCATTACTGGAAAAGATGATCCGATTTCGGATTTGGGATTTATTTAAGAAAGATCGCCGGTTGTCGGCGGTCTTTTTTTATTTGGGGGCGATTTGTGGTTTGATTGAAGAAACTTTTCCGATAAAAAAATCAAGGAGCGAAAACTGATGAGAAAATTTGTAATGGCGATGATTCTGCCGTTTGTTTTGACTGGATTGGCTCTCGCGCAGAGCGATGTCGTTTCGACGCGCGAGATGGACCGGATCAACTGGATGGAGTTTCAGGAGGTTGTGCCTTCGAAGATCAAGACGGTTCTTTTGCCGACCGGGACGCTGGAACCGCACGGGGTGATCAACAACGGGGCCGACAACACGGCTCCGGCGGCGATGGCCAAAACCATTGCGCCGCGCGTCAACGCGATGATCGCGCCGACCCTGCCTTACGGAATAACGGGTTCGCTGGAAGCCTATCCGGGCGCTTTTCAGATCAGCGAGTCGGCTTACCGGCCTTTCGTCAAGGAGATCCTCGAAGGCCTGGCCAAAAACGGTTTCCGCAACATCGTCATCCTGAACGGCCACGGCGGCGGACAAACGGCCGTTCTGCAATCGGTGGCGGCCGAGGTTTCCAAAGAGAAAAAGGTCCGCACGCTGGTCATCAACTGGTGGTCTTTCGCTTCGGACGAGACCAAGGAGGTCTTCGGCGAAGACGGCGGCCACGCCGGTTTGAACGAAACGGCCTTTATTCAGGCGATCGACCCGACGCTGGTTCATCAGGAAAGATACAAGGACGATCTGGCGACCGCCTACCCGCGTTCGGGAACCTGGTCGGCCGTGCCTTTCCCGTCCTCGATCGGGCTTTATCAGGAGGGTCAGGGCTACGTCAAATTCGATCAGAAAAAAGCCGACGAATACTACAAAAAAGTTACGGACAAGGTGGCGGCGCTGATCAACGAAGTGGTCAGAAAATGGGATATGGCGAAACTGTGACGATTTTGGGTTTTAGGTTTTTGATTTTGGATTAATCAAGCCAAATCCAAAATCAAAAATCTAAAACCTAAAATCCGAATGTTTTTGAAACAAAGATGAACCCCCGTTCGTTCCTTGGCTTGACTGAAATTGAAATTTGGTCAATAGTCAATAAATATGAAAAACGGAGTACAGCGAAGAGAAGTCAGGGAAGCAATTCTGGATGCCACTGACCGCCTGTTGGCGCGATACGGCTACAAGAAAATGACCATCGACGATCTGGCCGCCGATGTCGGGATCGGCAAGGGCAGCATTTATCTGCATTTTTCCAGCAAAGAGGAGATCGCCCTGTCGCACATCGACCGGATCATCGAACGGATGAAACGGCAGTTGAATGCGATCGCCGCCGAAAAGGAAACCTCGATCGAAGAAAAACTGCGCCGGATGATCCTGACGCGGGTTTTGTTCCGGTTCGACAGCGTTCAGCATTACACGCAGAGCCTGAACGATCTGCTGGCCGCGCTGAGAGCGAAACTGCTGGCCCGGCGCGAAGTCTATTTTCAGGAGGAGGCCGGAATCATCGGCGCTTTGATCGAAGAAGGCCAGCGGCAGGGAATCTTTGAAAAGGTCGATCCGACGAAAACGGCCGAGATGTTTCTGCTGGCGACCAATTCGCTTCTGCCCTACAGTCTGAGCGTCAAAGAACTCGGCGAACGGTCGGAGATCGAAGAAAAAACGCTCCGTTTGGCGGATTTATTGTTAAGGGGAATCAAACGATTTTAGATTGCGGATTTCGGATCTCGGATTTACCTCCTCGGTCCGAGATCCGAAATCCAAAATCTAAAATCCAAAGTCTAAAATTAATACTGGGAGTTATCAGCAATGAAAAAGCATTCATCTGTAATTTTTTCGATCGCCGTATTTTTCGGCATCTTTATTTTTTCCAAATTCATCATCGTCGCCCAACAGCCGAACCAGCCGCCCGACATGGCCGTTGACGGGGCCGTTAAATCGGAGGTCATCGACACTTTATTGAAAGATCTGACCGAAAATTACGTTTTCCCGGATGTGGCCAAACGAATGGCCGATGATATTCGCGCCCGGCAGAAAAAGAAAGAATATGACGGCATCGACAGCGCCCGGGCCTTCGCCGGAAAACTGACCGAGGATCTGCAATCGATCAGCAAGGACAAGCATCTGCGGGTGCGTTATTCGGATCGCGTTATGCCGATCCGGCAGGAACGTTCGGAACCGACCGAAGAAGAAAAGGCGGAACAGGCCCGTTTTACGAGGATGATGAACTACGGGTTTGAAAAACTGGAGCGCTTGCCGGGCAACATCGGTTACGTCAATCTGCGCGGCTTTTTCGATGCCGGCCAACCGGGGGCGGCCGAAACGGTGGCGGCGGCCATGAAGTTTCTCTCCTACACCGACGCCCTGATCTTCGATCTCAGGCAAAACGGGGGCGGCGACCCGGACATGGTGGCTCTGATCAGCTCCTACCTGTTCGGCGACAAACCCGTACACTTGAACAGCCTCTATTGGCGCAAGGGCGATCAGACCAACGAATTTTGGACCAAACCCGATTTGGCCGCCAACAAATTCGCAGATAAGGAAGTTTACGTCCTGACCAGCAACCGGACGTTTTCGGCGGCCGAAGAATTTTCCTACAATCTGAAAAGCCTCAAGCGGGCGACGATCGTCGGCGAAACGACCGGCGGCGGCGCCCATCCCGGCGGCGTTTTCCGTCTGGGCGATCATTTCGGCGCTTTTATCTCGACCGGTCGGGCGATCAATCCGATCACCAAGACCAACTGGGAGGGAACCGGGGTCGAACCGGACATCAAGGTCCCGCAGGATCAGGCTCTGCTGACCGCGCATCTGTCGGCCATGGACAATCTTCTCAAAAAGACCGGCGACGAGGACTTGAAGAACGCCCTTCGCCGTCAGATCGAAGAAACCCGGAAACAGCTGGATGAGATGAAGAAGAACGTGGCTAAGAAGTAGGTTCGAACCGGTGATGGGTGATCCAAATAATCAGAACGCGGAGCAGTAGCGACGTGGTTTTAGATCCTGATGACCACAACGCCAAACCGTGGCGACGCGGTTTCACCCATCACCCATCACCAATTACCCATCACCTTTCACCCATCCTCGCCCGCCGCTTGTTCCAACTCAACAATCAAGGCGGGGAAGTTTGATTCGGCTCGTTTCAGAGCGGAGGTGATCTTTTTCTGATTTCCGGCCTCGGCCTCTTTTTCGATCTGAAGAAACAGATCGGCGAAATAGGCGGCGCCGACGTTGGCACAGCTTCCTTTCAGGCCGTGAGCCTCGGTTTTGACCAAAGGCAGGTCTTTTCGGGCGACCGAGTTTTTCAGGTTCTCCAGCCGGACGGCCGAATCCTGTACGAACAAAGAGACGATCTCCGAGACCACCTGATGCCCGACCTCGCTTCTGAGCGCGCTTAATCTGGTTCGGATCGTTTCGCCGATCCGGCCGATCCTGTGCCGTCCGGCGGGCGCGTTCGAAGAAGAATTTTTGCGACCGGTTTTTTTCTCTTTGGCGTCGGTCGGCGAATCTTCTCCGAGCCATTTACCGAGAACCCGGGCCAGATCTTTTTGCGAAAACGGTTTGGCCAGATAATCGTCCATTCCGGCCGACAAACATTTGTCAAACTCGCCTTCCATCACGTTGGCCGTGATGGCGACGATCGGCAGATGTCGATCGTTTTTCTCCGACCCTCTTATCTCGCGGGTGGCGGCGTAACCATCCATCTCCGGCATCTGGCAATCCATCAGGATCAGGGAATACGTATTTTTCTCCAGGATCGCCAGCGCTTCCAGCCCGTTGGCGACGACGTCGGCCCGGTAACCGAGCCGTTCGAGCTGGAGCTTGATCAGACGCTGGTTGACCGGATTGTCTTCGACGATCAGGATCAGCTCTTTTTGATAGAAGCGGTTTTCTTTGATCGTATGCCGGGTGACCAGCCGTTTGGAAGCGGAAGAAGTTGGGATTTCCGGGACTTGGCCGCCGGCCGTTACGGCCGAAATGCCATCGAACAGGTCAGCCTGTTTGATCGGTTTGGTCAGATAACCGTCGATGCTGACTTTTTTCGCCGCCGAAGCGTGTCCCCGGCGACCGTAAGACGGCATCAAAATGATCCGCGCGTTTTTGATCGATTCATCTCTTCGGATCGATCCGGCCAGGTTGAATCCGTCGGTTTCGGGCATCACCAGATCCAGCAGGATCAGATCGTAGGGCTTTCCCTCGGCGGCGGCGGCCCGCATCAGTTCGAGCGCGGTTTTTCCGTCGGCGGCCTGATCGGCCCTCATCTCCTTCGAGCCGATCTGGTGCAAAAGGATGTTTCGATTGGTGGCGTTATCGTCCACCACCAGAATCCGCAGACCCTTCAGATCGGGCGGGACGGGCGCTGACCCGACTCTCGTTTTAACCGGCTGTTTTTCGAACGTGGCCGTGAAGGTGAAGGTTGTTCCCTGACCGACCTCGCTCTCGACCCCGATCTCGCCGTTCATCATCTCGATCAGCTGTTTCGAGATGGTCAGCCCCAGTCCGGTTCCGCCGAACCGCCGCGTGATCGAACCGTCCGCCTGGGTAAAGGCCTGAAAAAGCGTGCCGCGCGCCTCGGGTTTGATCCCGATTCCGGTATCGCTGACGATAAAACGCAAAACGGTCTTTTTGGCGGTCTCCTTTTCTTTGAGAACCCGAACGATGATCTCGCCGCTTTCGGTGAATTTGATGGCGTTGCCGACCAGATTGGTGAGAATTTGCCGGAGTCGGCCGGGATCGCCGCGCAGAGCCACTTCGACGTCGCTGTAAACCAGAGACGCGAGTTCGATCCCTTTGGCGGCGGCCTGATCGGCGAACAGTTCAACCGCATTTTCGACCGTCTGGCGGAGATCGAAATCGATCTTCTCAAATCGCAGTTGGCCGACCTCCATTTTGGAAAAATCGAGGATGTCGTTGATGATCGAAAGCAAGGATTCGCCGCTTTTCCGGATCGTTTCGACGTATTCGCGCTGGCGTTCGTTGAGCGCGGTTTCGGCCAGCAGTTCGGTCATTCCCAGAACCCCGTTCATCGGAGTGCGGATCTCGTGCGACATATTGGCCAGAAATTCCGATTTGATCCGCGAGGATTCGAGCGCTGCGTTGCGGGCTTCTTTGAGCTCTTTTTCCATCTGGCTCCGCTCGGTGATGTCGAAGGCGGTGCCGAGGACGTAAGGCTCGCGGCCGTTTTCGTGATAGAGCGTGTTGTTAAAGGCCCAGACCCTTTCTTCGCCCGATCGGCAGATGACGTGGAGAATGCCGGAAAATTCCTGCCGTTCGTTGATCAGTTGCAGATATTTTTTGTAATAAGCGCGGGTTGCCGGAGAGACAAAATCGATCAGTTTTCGGCCGACTATCTGTTCCGGTTCATAGCCGAGAGCGCCTGCGGCGGCCGGGTTGAGGCTCAGCAGGGTTCCGTCCAGCGAATGAGTGCAGATGAATCCCAGGCTTTTTTCGATCAGGCCCCGACTGGATTTTTCGTTGGCGGTCAACTCTTCGCTCGCCCGGTGTCGTTCGGTGATCTGGTATTTCAGATCGTGCCGGGCGGCTTTCGATTCGATCTCCCGCCGGTGAGCCTTTTGGGTGAAAAATGTGGCGACGGCCAGCAGAACGAACATCAGCAGAATGAAAAAAACAAAACCGGCCGAGATGTTGTGGTTAATTCCTCCCAGAACCAGTCCGGCCGCCAGAATAATCAGCAGAATAATGATCAATTGAGCGGGTTTGGCCGGAAAGGAGATTATTTCCTTGATTTTCGAGAGGACGATCTTCATCTCGGGGGTATTTTCGGACTGCTCGTTTGAAATGTATTAAAACGGGAAGATAATAAATTCTATAAGCAGGAGAATTCAGACAGAAAACCGGAAGATCCGGTTAAAAAGTCAGGTAAAAATCGATACTTAAAGCAGGCCAAAGCGAGATTTGTCTGCAATTAATAAATTATCAGGATTCCTCGGACGGCGTCAAGATTTTTATCCTCCGGCCCGGACGTTATTTTTCGCCTTTGATCTTCCCGTATTTCCGCAGTATTTTCAGAGTTTCATCCAGCGGCAGGGCCTCGGCGGTGTTCCCGTCGCGGCCCCGGACGGTGGTGGCGCGAAACAGCGAATTGCAGATCGCCTCTTCGGTCGCCTCGATGGTCGCCAGAAAGAGCGGCGAGGCGGCGTCGTTGGTCAGAAGCCGGACGCTTCGGGTCGGAGAGTTTTCGGGTTTGATCCGAACTTCGGCGGCGGTCGAAAAGGCGATGGCGTAATCCCCGCTTCCGTTGGTTCCGGCCGCCCCGGTCCGGGCCAGTCCCATAATGGCCCGCGCCGCCAGCCTTTTCAGTTGCCGCGCATCGAGCGGGGCGTCGGTTGCGACGACAATGATGATCGAACCGTCGGCCGAATCGGGAAGAGCATTTTTCCTTTTTTCCGAACCGAGCGCGTTTTTAAGATAATAATTTCCCAATTCGACCCCGACCGGCGCCCCGTCGATCGACAGCACGCCCCCGAAATTTGTCTGAACCAGAACGCCGGCCGTGTAGCCTCCGAGAGAATCGGGCAGGCGGCGCGAAGATGTGCCGATGCCGCCTTTCCAGCCGAACGCCAGGGTTCCGGTTCCGGCCCCGACCGAACCCTCTTCGACCGGACCGCTTCGGGCCGATTTGATGGCGCCGAAAACGTCTTCGCGGGTGATGTGCCGGCCCCGGATGTCGTTCAGAAAACCGTCATTGGTTTCGGCCACCAAAGGATTGATCGAGCGGACCGATTCGTTGCCTTCGAGCGAGAGCATGTAGTCCAACAGAAAATCGGCCGTTTTGGGAACGCTGAGGGTCGAGGTCAGAAGAACGGGCGTTTCCATCTCGCCCAGTTCTTCGATCTGCGTCGAACCCATCAGTTTGCCGAAACCGTTGCCGACGAAAACGGCCCCCGGAACTTTCTCCCGGAAAAGATTCCCGCCGTGCGGCAGAACCGCCGTCACTCCGGTGCGAATATTTTCGCCTTTGATAACGGTCGTCTGACCGACGCGAACGCCTTCGACGTCGGTGATGGCGTTGAGCGGTCCGGTCGGCAGAACGCCGAACTTCAGGCCGAGGGCGCGCGCCCTCGGCCGGTCGTTTTTTCCAAGGTTCGGCTGGGCCTTTACGACCGAAGCCGACAAGAACAACAAACAGCAGACGAGCGGGAACAGACGGTCGTTGAAGCTTCGGGATCTGAAAAATGCCGTGATCATAGTCCGTTCATTTTACAGCATTTTTGAACATTTTGAGAGTGGTCGGCGGTCGGTAAAACGTGATGGGTGATAAGTGATAGGTGATAGGAAACTTGTAAAGAGATCTCAGTCTTTCTCATCACCCATCACCTATCACCAACTTCCGACGCCCGGCCACTGATTACCGATCACCGACCAGAATCACGCCGGCTCCGCGGATGGCGTCGGTTTTAAGGGCGATGAGGGCTTCCGGAACCTCTTCGAAAGGAAAGGGTCTGACCGAGGTTTCGACCGGAATCCGCGCCGCTTCTTCCAGAAACTCCTGCCCGTCGGCGCGGGTGTTGTTGGCGACGCTGCGGATGACTCTCTCGCCGTAGATCAGGCGATACGTGAATTCGGGGATCGGGCTCATGTGGATTCCGCCCAGAACCAGCGTTCCGCCCTTGTCGAGCGCTTCAAGCGCGACCGGGACGATCTCGCCGGCCGGGGCGAAGATGATGGCCGCATCGAGCGGTTCGGGCGGGGAATCGAAGGTGTCGCCGACCCAGACTGCGCCGAGTTCTCCGGCCAGCTTTTGATGGCGCTGACGGTCCCGCGTGGCGACGAAAACGCGCGCGCCCCGCGAGCGGGCAATTTGGATCGAAACATGGCCGGCCGCGCCGAATCCGTAGATGCCGAGTCGGGCGTTTCCCCAATTCTCGATCCCGGTCAGTTTCAGCGCGCGGTAACCGATGATGCCCGCGCATAAAAGGGGAGCGGCCTTTGTGTCGGGAAATCCTTCGGGCAGTTGATAGATGAAATCGGCGTCGGCCGCGACGTATTCGGCCAACCCGCCGTTGCGGGTCCAACCGGTGAATTCGGCATCGGAACAGAGGTTTTCCCGCCCTGACAGGCAGAATCGGCATTTTCCGCAGGTTTGATGAAGCCAGGCGACGCCGACCCTCTGACCGGTTTTAAACTTCTCGACCTTCTCGCCGACGGCCGTAACGGTGCCGACGATCTGATGGCCGGGAATGACCGGCGAAAGCCGTTTTTCCAGTTCTCCTTCGACCACGTGCAGATCGGTCCGGCAGATGCCGCAGGCCGAAACTTTTATCAAAATCTGTCCGGTCTGCGGTTCGGGGATCGGCAGTCGCGTCAGTTTGAGCGGCCGCGTTTCGACCGGTCCGGTTTGCTCCAGTACCCAGGCTTTCATCGAGCGTTTGCCGTTATCTTCTGAAGCGTTTTTGCCCATAATCAACTAAAATTTTCACAGGGGTTCGCTCGGATCAAACTCCGGTGAAAATCCTTTTTTTCGGAAAAATCAGCATCTTCAACCGGGCGGCGATGGCCGGAGCCAGAGCGAGGAAAACGAGCCCGAAAGGCAAAAGGCCCCCGCGCGAAACGTCGTAATCCGATCCGATCCGATCCCAGGAAAGACCGAAGATGAACCGGCCGAGAATGATCTCAAACGAAACCGTCAGTCCGAGCCACAAAAGACCGACGGCGAACAGTTGAATGAAATCGGTCGCCCGCAGTTTTTCGACGAATAAGTAAGAGATGATCAGAATTATGATCGAACCCGTCAGCACCGAGATCTGCCGGGCGCGAAGATCTCCGGCCAGCGGTTCGATCAGAAGAACCCGGATCGTTCCGTGAATGAACTCGGTCCCGATGATCAGCAGCCAGACCGGCAGGCCGCGCAGAAGAACATCAGATGTTTTTTCGCCCATTGATCCTCCGTCGCCTCAGGAATCTCCGTCTTGACGACGGACCACCAGCACCGAGCAGGGAGCGTGATGCATGACCGCGTCGGATGTCGAACCGACCATCATCCGGCCCCAGAAACCGCGGCCGTGCGAGCCGACGACGATCAGATCCGCGCCCCATTCCTGAGCCGCTTCGACGATCTTTCGTCCGGGCGGTCCCTGACGAACTTCGGTCTCCGGTTCCATCCCGTTAAAGTTGTCCCGGATCAGCTTTTTCGCCTCGGCCGCGAATTTTTCGGCGTCCGCTTTGGATTCCTTTTCCATCTCCCGGTAATAATCGGCCGAAAGGGCGAACGGCTCGCCCGCGATCGGAAAAACGTCTTCATAGACGGAGATTATTTTAATCTCGATTTGGTCGTTCGAGCCGAACACTCGGGCGCTTTGCTCGATGGCCGTCCGGCTGTATTCCGAACCGTCGGTGGCAATTAAGATTTTCATATCGCCTCCTTAAATTGATGAAGCCATTCGAAAAACCGAAAAATCCGGTCGGCGGAGGACATTTGACCGGAAACAAAGCGGGTTGGAACGAATAAATTCGGAAAAATGTTTTTCATTGATCCAGATCCTCCTTATTGATTCGGTTTTTTCAAAACGGCTTTCCATTTTATTTTGCCGAAGAAACTTTTTTCTTCTCCTTTAATTTATTGTAAACCCTCCGGGTCAACTCCGCCGAATCGAGCAGTTCGCGCTCTTCCTCCGGAGAGATCCTGATTTTGATAATGTCCTCGACGCCGCTCCGTCTGATGATGCAGGGCAGATTCAGATAAACGCCTTTGACCCCGTATTGGCCGTCCGTCATGGCCCAGACGGGCAGGATCATCCGTTCATCGCGCAGGATCGCCTCGCAGATCCGCGTCACGCACGAACCGACCGAAAACAGGGGATAATCGCCGCTCCGGACTCGTCCGCCGGTCTTGTTTTTATCGGCCTCGATCATTTTATCGAATTCGGGACAGCCGGGGCGGCAATAATCCATGATCGGCGTCTTGGCCGTCAAGGCCGCGCACCAAACGGCCGCCGGGGGCGCATCGGTTTCACCGGTCGCGCGATCGTTTGAAATCGCGGGCCATTCTTCGGCATCGAGCCCTTTTCCCGAACCGATGACCCGTCCCGCCGACAATCCCGATTCTTCCAGAGCGATCTCGGTCAGAAGATCGACCGGCCCGGTAGTGTTAAGGAGCACGCCCCGGAAATTGTTATCTCTCAGTCCGCGGGCGATGCGGGCGATGATCGAGGCGTTGCCGCGAAGCCACGCGAGCCGGCTTTCCCCCGGCTTTTTATTTTCCCCGGCCGCCAGAACGGCGACATCAGATTCGGCCGCATCCCGCAGGTCGCCGGAGAGGATCTTCCCCGGTGCGATCGGCGGAACCGCTTTTTGCAGTTCCGCCACCTCTTCCAGAAGCCCCCGGCAATCCCCGTCATCCACCAGCACCAATTCGCCGACCACGCCGTTCATCAAGAGCGAATAAAGATTGGCGGCGCTGAAATGGCGACAGCCGATGATCGCCACCCGATTTATCTTTTTTTCTGAATGCATAAATTTCTCCCGACCGAATCGTTTCAGGTTCCGTTGGAGACGGTCGAAATCACCTCCGTTTCGGAATAGGTGACGACGGCAGGCAACGTTTGACTGAATCTGATCAAGGTTTTGGTTCCGCTCTCGTCTTCGATGTCGAGCGTGCCTTCGGATCTTTCTCCGGGGCCTTCAAAAGCGATGTATTTCGGATCGTTGATGGTATGAGTATGATGATTTCCGACCCCGCTTCCGATGATCAGTTCGATCCGGCTTCCGGTCGGGGTTTCTTCAAAAATGAGGCCGACAAGCGGCAGTCCGCGGTCCAGAACTTGCGCTCCGGTTTCATCCGCCAAAACCTGAACGACGGTTTCCCAACCCAGTTTTTCGCGGCTCAACTGATCGAAAAATTCTTTCCAGTTTTCTTTTTTGATTTCGTTCGTCATCTTTTTTACCTCCTTATGAAAATCGCAAACTTTGTTTTCACCGAAACGCCTTGTTTATCTTTTTTGAAAAGCAAAGTTTGTTCCGCCCGGCCGGTCAGCCAAAAGTTCATATTTTGACGCCGGTTCGGCTGATCGGGCCGCCGGGCGATAAAAGGGGGCTGCGAAAATTTTCGCGATTTGACATGCCAATTGGGGATTTTTCCGCGCCGCCAAGCGATCTTCATTTTGCGGCCTTAGCCGGAAAATCGGATGAAACGGACGATTCTCCGATTGGCACGAGCCTTGCTCAATGATCAATCGGCAGGGTTTTGTAAGTTTTTTCACGATCTTGAAAGTTGAGGTCTTAAATTCTAAAAAACGTCAATTCGGGATGAGACCCCCGAAAAAAGATTTTTGACATCATTAATTCAACGATGGCTCCTTTTTTCTCCAACCGGGGGCAACCAAGCCCGAGACCGGATTGACCGGGAAACCCCGGAAAGGGCGGGGAGGTGCGGACTCGATCCGTGAGACATTCTTTTTCTGAATGGCGGTTTAGCAGTTCGCGGACGGAAATTTGTTTTTCATATTCTCTAAGATCCGAAATTCGAATTCCCAGATCCGAAGTCGAAAAATTTTCTCCTCCAAGCTGAAAGGCGGCGTCAAAAAGAAAAACAACCGGTATTTTTGCGTCGCCTCTTTTTTTTCGGCCGCGGATTTTTTCGCGGTAAATTTGCTTTCCTGCGAGAAAATTCGCGAGAAGATTTCGTACAAGCCCGTATTTGCGGGCTTTTAATTGTGGAACGGTGATTGCCAGTTTATTGGCCAACGAGTCCTTTTGGACACAGAACAAATTTTGACCCAGGAGAAATAATAATGATCTTAAAAGTTTATAAAATGGTTTGGGCCTTGATCTTGGCGACAGCGGCTTTGTTTTTTTTGACGGGAAACCTCACCGAATTCACGGCCGTTGTCTTCGGTTTCATCTCGTTCGGAATGGTCTTTAGCGGAATGATGAATGTTCTGCCTACGGTCATTTCCCATCCGGAACCTCTGAAGGAAACTGCCGTCGAGGCTCCGGTCAAAGAAAAAGGAAGAAGGGTTTTCCACGCTCCGGCGGTTCACGCCCGTTAAGTTCTCCTCAGATTGGCCCGGCTCGGATTGGCTTTGACTTCTTTTCCTTTGATTGCCGAAATATTTTAGGCTGTTTGTGCCGGTTGCATTCCCGCCACTAGCCGATGGCGGGAATGGAACCAAAATAAATCCGCGCCGGGCCAATTTTTTTTTAGACAAAGGCTTTCATTTGATTAAGGATCGCTCCTTTCGGTTGCGCTCCGACGATGCGGCCGACTTCGCGACCGTTCTTTAAGATCAGCAGGGTCGGAATGCTCTGAACGTTGAATCGGGCCGCCGTTCGCTGGTTGTCATCGACGTTGAGTTTGCCGACCACGGCCCGGCCGGCCAGCTCTTCGGCCAATTCCTCGATGATCGGAGCGATCATCCGGCAAGGGCCGCACCACGCCGCCCAGAGGTCGAGCAGGACCGGCAAGGGCGAATTTTCGACCGTCTCGCCGAAGTTGGCGTCCGTTACCGTAACGGGCAGGCGGGAAAAATCGGGCAGGGGGTTTTTGCATTTGCCGCAGACGGCCCGCCGGCCGGTTTTTTCTCCGGTCGAAACTCGGTTGTTGGCCCCGCATTGCGGGCATCGGACAATTTGTTTTGCACTGCCTGTCATAACTTACTCCTTTTTTTGACCGGCAAAAGGCGCTTGGATGATCGTTCAAGCGCCTTTTGCCGTGATAAAAAACTCACTTTTCACCATCGAAGATCTCCGCCAGCGTTTTTAGCAGATTGTCCGCCGTGTAAGGTTTGATCAGCAGAGCGTCAACCCCCAGGGCCTCAAGTTCGGCGGTTTGATCGTCGTTGAGCAAACCGCTCATGGCGGCGATCCGCAATCCGGGGTTCATCTTTTTGAGCGCGCGGATCAAACCGAAACCGTCCAGATGAGGCATGGCGATATCGGTTAGGACAAGGTCGATCTCCTCGCTTTGCGGGGCGTAAAGAGCCAGCGCCTCGGTGCCGTCCTCGGCGGTGATCGACCGGTAATTGAATTTTTCCAGAGTCGCCCGCGTAATCTCCCGAATATTCTTCTCGTCGTCAACCACCAGTATCAGCTGGCCTTTGCCTTTCGGGAAATGTTTTTCGTCGCTTTCCCCGAGCCTTTCCTTTTCGCTTTCGGCGACCGGCAGATAAATCGAAAATTTCGTGCCTTTTTCCGGTTCGCTGTAAACATTGACGAATCCTCCGTGGCTTTTGACTATGCTCTGCGCTATGGCCAGACCCAGACCGGTTCCTTTGCCGATCTCTTTGGTTGTAAAAAAAGGGTCGAAAATCCGACTTTTGATCTCATCGGCCATTCCCGAACCGGTGTCGGAAATCGTTAAAAGCACATAATTCCCGGCCTCGGCGTCAAAATTCATCCGGGCGTAATTTTCATCCAGATAAAGGTTTCGGGCCGCTATGGTCAGAGTGCCGCCGGCGGGCATGGCGTCCCGCCCGTTGATCGACATGTTCATCAAAACCTGATGAATCTGGGTCGGATCGGCCGATATGGTCCACAGATCCGGTTCGATATCGAACTTGACGGCGATCGATTTCGGCAAGGTTTCCCGAAGAACCTTGACCAGATCCTTGACGATGTGTTTGAGCTGAACGCTGATCCGTTCGCCCTTCATTCCCCGGGCAAAGGTCAGGACCTGTTTGACCAGATCGGCTCCGCGCTCGGCATTTTCCCGGATGACCCCGAGCCAGCGGGCGGTTTCCTTGTCGGGCTGATTGAGTTGGAGCATATCGACCGACATCAGGATCGGCCCCAGAATATTGTTGAGATCGTGAGCGATGCCGCCGGCCAGCGTCCCGATCGACTCCATCCTCTGCGCCCGCAAAAGATGTTCTTCGGTGCGTTTCTGCTCGGTGATGTCGTAGCGGATGGCGATGTACTGATAGGGTTTTCCTTTTTTGTTGAGGAACGGGACGATCGTCGTATCGACCCAGTAGAAGGAACCGTCCTTGGCCCGGTTGCGGAATTCGCCCCGCCAGATCGCGCCCCGGGCGATCGTTCGCCAGAGGTCGCGGATGAATTCCTTGGGGTGATAACCGGAATTGATGATCCGGTGATCCTGTCCGATCAGTTCTTCGCGTTCGTATTTGGAGATCTGGCAGAATTTATCGTTGACGTAGGTGATCCGCCCGGTCTGATCGGTGATGGCGACGATGGCCGATTCGTCCAGAGCGTATTTGATGTCGGACAATTCCTTGAGCAAATCGCGGGTGGTGGCCGAATTATCCTTTCTGATCTCAAGTTTACTCGTCATTTTGATAGATCCCGGCCTTTTTTAATTTGTATCGCAACTGATCGCGGGAGATGTCGAGCAGTCGGGCCGCGTGAGTCAGGTTGCCGTCGCACCGCTCCAAGGCCTGACGGGCCAGTTCGGTTTCGACCGATTCGAGCGAAACGCCGCCGGGCGGAAGGACGATGGTTGCCGTCCGTCCGTTGTTTTCTCCCTGAGTGTGAACCAGATCAAAAGGCAGATGCCGGCTGGTGATCAGTTCGCCGTCTTCGAGGATGGAGGCCCGTTCGATGACATTGCGCAGTTCGCGGACATTTCCGGCCCACCCGTAATTGCGAAAGATTCGTTCGGTTTCCCTGGCCATCCCCCTGAGTTTTCCTCCGCGTCTCTTTTGATTGGCTTTGGCGATGTAATGGTCGGCCAGCAGAAGAATGTCATCGCCCCGGTCGCGGAGCGGCGGGATGTCGATCTGGATGATCGACAGACGGTAATAGAGATCGAGCCGGAATTCGCTCGCCTCGCTCATTTTCTTCAGATCCCGGTTGGAAGCGGCGATGATCCGAACGTCGAGCGGGATGTCCTTGAGACCTCCGACGCGGCGGATCAGGTTTTCCTCCAGAACCCGCAGGAGTTTGGCCTGGAGCGATAGCTCCATCTCGCCGATCTCGTCGAGAAAGAGAGTCCCTCCGGTGGCCTGCTCGAACAACCCCTCTTTGCGGGCTTTGGCGTCGGTGAAGGCTCCTTTTTCGTAGCCGAACAACTCCGATTCGATCAATGTCGCCGGAAGGGCGGCGCAGTTGATGGCCTGATAAGGCTTGGCGGCCCGGTCCGAAGCGTAATGTATGGCCCGGGCGAAAAGGTCCTTGCCGGTTCCGGTTTCGCCTTGCAGGAGAATCGAGGAAACGTCCGATTCGGCCACCCGGAGGGCCAGTTCCTTGGCTTTTTGCATCGGCGCGGATTCGCCGATGATCTGCTCGAAACTGAATTTTTGCGCCCTCTCCTGTCTGATCCGTCTGATCTCGCGCCGCAATCCGCGGGTTTCGACGGCGTTCCGCAACGTAACGCGCAGTTCTTCGAGCCGGACCGGTTTGCCGATAAAATCGTGCGCCCCGCCCCGCAATGCGGCGACGGTGTTTTCGACATCGACGTTTCCGGTCACCATGACGGCGATCGTTTCGGGGCTTTTTTCCTTGATCTCGGTCAGAATGTCGAGGCCCGAACCGTCCGGCAGATCGATGTCGAGCAGAATGATGTCCGGGTCTTCGCGGTCGAATTTTTCGAGCGCATCGGCCACCGATTCGGCCTCGGTCGTTTGATAGTTCCACGAACGCAAGGCCTCGCCGAGCGTCATTCTCATAAAGCGCTCATCGTCGACGATCAGTATTTTTTCTTTTGGTTTTGACACGTTCGGTTCAGGTAAATCCCTCTTAAATCTTTCCCTGAAACAACAGTATAAAATAAGTGCGAACTTTTTCGCACCCGTTCCGGGCTGAAAATTCAAAAAAAGTGAGGCCGAACGTTCAACCAACATCCGTTGGCTCCAAAAAGTCCCCGTGGCATCGGCTCGGATTTTCAAAAAAAAGGCCGGGAAACAAACCCTCTTTTCAGATTTTTGTAAATTTGACTTTGATTAATAGTTAGCAGTAAGATTTTTCTCACATCGTTCTCAAATTGAGTCTTTCCCGACGGTCTTGGCCAAAGGGAAAATGCAGCGACTTTTCCTTTCGGTTATGCGAAAACAAGTATGTTTCCCCTACCCGAAAATGTTTCTTTTCAATCTTGAAAAATCATCCGGGGCGACGGAGAATTTCCGAATTTTGCCCGAAAAAGGGAGATTGGGCAAATGCCGACAACGCAAGACAACCGATTGATGAAAATCGCGACCCCTCTCGCGGAGAATTATCTGCTGATTAACCGCATCTCCGCCACCGAGGGCCTGTCCCGGCTTTTTTCCTTCGAGATCGAACTCCTCCACGAAGAAGATTCTCCCGGTTACGAGCCGACCCGGATCGATCCCAAATCGATGCTCGGTCAGGGCGTCACCGTCCTTCTCGATCAAAGGGACGGGACCGAGCGGTATTTCAGCGGAATGGTCAATCAGTTTTCTCAGGGCAACCGCAACACCCGTTTTTCCTTTTACTACGCCACGGTCGTCCCTCACGTCTGGATCCTGACTCAGATACGTCAAAGCCGGATCTTTCAGCACAAGAGCGTTCCCGAGATTCTCAAAGAGGTCTTCGAGGGTTTTGATGTCTCTTACGAACTTCAGGGCGATTTCAAACCGAGAAACTACTGCGTTCAGTACAACGAGACGGATTTCGATTTCGCCTCCCGGGTGATGGAAGAGGAGGGAATCTATTATTTCTTCGAACACACCGACACCAAACACAAGATGATCATCGCCAACACTCCCCAATCTCACCCGGATTGTCCTTCGAAAAGCGAGATCCCTTATTTTGTGGATGTGGACAGATCGAAAGAGGATTTCATCACCTCGATCAGAGCCTGGCAGACCGATCACAAGTTGCAGACCGGAAAGGTCACTCTCTGGGATCATCACTTCCAGCTTCCCGGCAATCGCCTCGATGCCCGGAACACCAGCATTTATCAGTTTGGCGACAATAAAAAGATGGAGGTTTACGATTTTCCCGCCGGATACGCCCGGAAATGGGACGACATCGACCGCAGCGGAGGGGTGAGAGCCGACGTGAAGAACGTCTTTCAGGACAAGCAGAAGATCGTCGAGATCGCCATGCAGTCGCTCGACGCGCGGGTTAACACCATCGAAGCCTCCTCCGACTGCGGTTCGATAACTTCCGGTTACAAATTCAAGTTCACGAATCACGTCGATGCCGGAGAATACGTCATCACCTCGGTCACTCACGAGGCGGAACAGAATCCATCCTACGTAACCGACGACGAGATCGAACAACCCTATCAGAACAACTTCAGCTGTATCGCTTACGGCAAGGGCAGTCCGCCGTTCAGACCGCTGAGAAAAACACCGAAACCGCTCGTTCAGGGATCACAGACGGCGATCGTCGTCGGACCTTCGGGAGAGGAGATCTTCACCGACAAGTTCGGACGGGTCAAGGTTCAGTTTCACTGGGATCGGGACGGACAGGTCAACGCCGATTCGTCGTGCTGGATCAGGGTGGCGCAGTCGTGGGCGGGGAACAAATGGGGGATGATGTTCATCCCGCGGATCGGGATGGAGGTGTTGGTTCATTTTCTGGAAGGAGATCCTGATCAGCCGATCATCACGGGATGTGTGTACAATCCGGAGACGATGCCTCCGTACACATTGCCGGATGAGAAGACGAAGATGACGATCAAGAGCGATTCGTCCAAAGGAGGACAGGGATTCAATGAAATGCGGTTCGAGGACAAGAAGGGAGAGGAGCAGATCTTCTTTCACGCCCAGAAAAACATGGACGTCCGCGTCGAAAACGACTCTCTGGAGTTGATCGAAAAGGACCGCCATCTGATCATCAACAACGACCAGTACGAAAAAGTCAAAAAAGACAAGCATCTGAATGTCGGCGGCGACAAGAATGAGAAGGTGACGGGTTCGCTTTCGCTCAAGGTGGACAGCGACATCGATGAAAAAGCCGGGAATAAATACGCGGTCGATGCCGGAACGGAGATTCACCTGAAATCCGGCATGACGCTGACGGTCGAAACCGGGACCAACCTGACCTTAAAGGTCGGCGGCAATTTTATCAATATCAATGCGGGCGGCATTTTCATCAAGGGCGCGATGGTCATGATCAACAGCGGCGGCGCGGCCGGTTCGGGATCGGGCAGCAGTCCGGATCTGCCGAAGGATCCGAAAGAGGCTGACAAGGCTCAGCCGGGACAAAGGGTTCGACCGGCGCCGCCCGCCGCCCCGCCGCCCAAACCGAGCTTCACCAGTCCGGCGGCGAAAGTGATGCTCAATGCGGCCCAGACCGGAACGCCCTTCTGCGAGATCTGCTCGAGAATGGCCAGTTGATGAGGCGAAGAAAAATCTTCGAATTTCGGAACGGTAAAAGATCCGAAGTCCGAGATCCGAGATCCGAAATCGAATGAAACAACAGTTGGAAAAATATCTGTTCAGAAAAAGCAAACACACATACGCTGTGCTGGACGGCGCATCGGTGCCGGATCTGCCGGTCAAACTGCATGAGATGAATCCGCAGCATCTCTGCCTGTACCGGGGCGAACTGGAGCCGGATCTCCTTTACGTGGCGCCGTATCTGGTTTATCTGCTTCCCGGAACGGAATTTACCGATTGGGTTTTATCCGGTTGCTGGGGCCGTCACTGGGGGATCTTCGTCCAGACGCCTCTGACGCTGGTCGCCATGCGCAAGCATTTCCGTTCGCTTCTGACCGTTTACGACGAAACCGGCAAACCGCTCCTTTTTCGGTTCTACGATCCGCGGGTCTTTTTGTCGTTTGTGCCGACCTGCAATTCGGAGGAACTGAAGGAGTTTTTCGGGCCGGTCAATTATTATTTCGCCGAATCGGAAGATGCGACCCGTCTGCGGCGGTTTCAGTTCGAGGAGAATAAGCTGAGAAAGACGAGTCTTTCCCTGCAGACCGCCGGGCAGGGCTGAGATCGGACGGGCTGACGGTTTTTAATGAAGTCAAAGGATTTATGATCATTCGCGCTGAACAAATGAAGGCTTTGCAATCGGCCGCCGAGGAGGATTTCGTCCGGCGGTTGTGCGCCCATTTGCGCGAAAATTATTCTCAGGCAGTGGTTCGTCTTCCCGAGGAGGAACTGCCCGTCGAGGAACTGCCCGAAGACGATTTCCGGGCGCTGGTTCGCCGCAGTATCGAACGGGCGCGCAGTTACGGTATGACGTTTGAATCCTCGATCTCGGCCTTTACGGCCATCAGGTTCGAGGTGGCCCCGAACTTCGACCGCCACAGCATCAGCAAATTATGCCTGAAGGATGAGGACATAGAGCCGAACGAAAGGCTCAACGAGATTCTCCGGCTCCTGAGCGAAGACCACTGGGAAAAGTTCAGAAACGAATACGATCCGCAGGACTGGGAAGAAGATGATGAAGAGGAGGAAAGGGAGGAAACCGAAAAACCGGTCGGCGGCAAGGCGCAGGATCTGGCCGAGACCATGATCAACCCGGAGGCCGTCAAAAAACCGGAAGCCGCTCAAAAACCGGAGGCGACCGAACAGCCGGATTTCTCCGAAACCGTGATGAATCCCGAAAATGCCGGGGAGCAGGATTTCGCCCAAACGGTGATGAATCCGGATGTCGCCGAGAAAAAGGGGAAATCCGGCGATGACGATGACTTTGACCAATTTGAAACCATTCTCAACATAGATATCGACGAGGAATAGAAACGAAATGGCTGCCGATGTTGCAGAAAAGATAAGGCAAACGCAAAATTCCTTTCCCGCACAGGAACCGGGGGCCGTCGAGTCCTGCCCGTATGCCAAAAAACCGACTCCCAAAGAGTCGGATCAACCGATCAGCCCGGCCACCATTTTTTCGCTCACGCAGGATGTCGCCCAACCGGCCAGCGTCAGTCCCGTAGGCGCTCCGCCGCCCGAAAAACCGAAAGAGAAAAAAGCCTGGATCGAGATCATTCTGGTCGATGCCGAAGGGAACCCGATGCCCGGCGTTCGTTACCGGATCACCCCGCCCGGCGGAGGTGCGCCGCAGGAGGGAAGACTCAACGAACACGGTCAGGCGGGGCTTTACCAGATCGAGCCGGGGCAGTGCAAGATCACCTTTCCCGATCTCGATCAGGACGCCTGGGAGTAAATTTTTATGCCGATCAGCTATCAGGTCAAACAGGGCGATTGCATCTTCAGCATCGCCGTCGAGCACGGCTTTTTCGCCGATACCATCTGGGATCATCCCCAAAATAAGGAATTAAAAGAAAAGCGCGGCGACCCCCACGTTTTGTTGCCGGGCGACATGGTTTTCGTGCCCGACAAACGGGTCAAAGAAGTGTCGGAACCGACCGATCAGGTTCACAAGTTCCGGTGCAAGAACACGCCGAAAGACCTCCGCATCCGGTTGATGTGTCTGGACAATCCGATCGGAAACATGAAATACGCCCTTAGGATCGACGGGGTCGAAAAAGAGGGGAAAACCGATGCCGACGGATGGCTCAGAGAATCGATCTCTCCGAACGCGAAAACCGCCAAACTCTCTCTGGATGACGGAACCGAGTACGAATTGAAACTCGGAAAACTCGACCCGGCCGATGAGATCTCGGGGATCCAGGGACGGCTTTACAGCCTCGGTTATTTTGAGGGATCGGTCGACGGCCGGATGAGCGATGAGACCAAAGCGGCGCTGGAGGTTTTTCAGCGGAGTCAGAATTTGGATGTAACGGGTGAGCCGGACCGGAAAACCCGGGATCTGCTGATCGAGATGACCGGAAAATGAAACGTCCGACCGGAGCCGGTCGAAGCCAGTCCGGCGGGATTTGAAGCGGATCTCCGGGCCGCAGACCCGAATCTAAAGATAACTATGCCGACAACCAACAACGATTACGACTGGCTGACCTACGAAAGCGTTTTTAACAAACCCGATTTCAGAAAATCCAACAAAAAGTACGAATTGGGATTGTATCTGATCCCGCGCGATAAGGTTACGGTCTGGTTCCGCAACAATATCGACGCGGAATTGCTGACCAAACTGACGGACGCTTTTTTCCCCGATTACGAATCGGACAAGCATCTCAAGGCCTCCAATCAGATCTGGGACTGGAAGGAGGTCGTCGGCGCCGGAACGGTCGAGGACGCGGTTTCCCCGGTCGGGATCTTCGCCAATCGGGGCGTCATTATCGTGCACAAGGCCGCTTATGTCGTTTTGCCCTATAACTTTTACGACAATGACGGCGGTTCGCGCGCGCTCGGCACCGCTCAGAGCGCCGGACTCATTCAGCTTAAATCGGATCAGATCTGGGATTTCTGGAAAACGGCCTCGCGCAGCAATGTGGTTCGTTTGAAACGGATCAAGGACAAAGGCGCGGCTTGGGATGACAAAAAAGAAGACCCGTGGACGGATTGGAATTTTGCGGCCGGAGAAGCCGACCGGGGGAATCCGGCCGGTTTGCTAAAAGACAGCGAGGAGCCGACGCGCTATAAGCTGACTTCCTATACGAAAAACGATGTTTCCCTGAAAACGGGCGTTATCTTCGTCGGTTCCCAGAACCAGAAGGCCGCCAGCAAGGATTTTTTGGACGATAACTGGATCGTGGCCGGATTGCGGAGCGATTACGTCGTCACCGTTGATGAGGAGATGAAGGGCAAGCGCCACGAGGATTCGAAAAAACAGGACATCGTCATTCTGACCGAACTCCTTTCGATCAATGAGATCGACAAGCGCGTCGAAGGCAAATACAAAGACGGGGTTCAGGTTCGCGATCTGTCCCAGCTCGATCGGGCCAATCTCTATCTGGCCCCGTTGAACATTCCGTTCATCAATCTCGAATTCAATGAGTTTCAGGAGGAATTCGCCTGTCTCGACGATAAAGCCTGGTGCGATTACTGGAAACGGCACTGGGCGGCCAGTCTCGGAGGGGCCAAGGCATTGTTTCTGGTGCGTTACGGTTTACAGCACATCAATCCGAACGTGCAGAATTACATGATCGAGTTCAAAACCGGAGCCAAACCGGTGCCGACCGGGCGGATCATCATCCGCGATCTGCAGGACGCTTCGCTGCACAGGGAGGTCGTCTGGGCTTTGTACGGCCCCGAAAGCGAAGCCCCGCCCGAAGGAGAAGACAAGAAAGATGAACTGAAAAAGCTGAAATTGAAACTCCTCAAATACGAGTTCAATGAGGTTAAATATTATCAGGAGACCGGTTCGACCGATAAACAGTTCGGCCCGCCCGGAACGCAGTTTCTGTGGCAGCGTTTCTCGTCTTTTGCGAACGGGGACAAGATCTTCAAATACAAAGAGGTGGAGCCTTTCAAAAGCAAGTGGAAGGAATTGCTGGCGACCATGACCGATTGGGGCAGGGCCCACAACCGGGCTTATGTCGGCTGTATCGAACGTCAGTTGGGGGTCAATTTCACCGAGATCAAATGGGGGGACATTCCCGACCCGGACCGCTACAGGAATCTGCCCTCCATTGACAGAGCCAGTTCCGAATGCATGAGCGTCTCCTACGGGGCTTCCTCTTCGTCCGGAGCGCAACCTCCGAGGATCGCCCTGGTCAATGTGAGCAATCTGCCGTGGAGCAAACCGAATTGGGAAAAAACTCTGGTTGCCCCTTTCGAGGCGGCTAAAATGAGCAAGCCCTGTGTTTTGATCAACGGCGACGGTTTTCAGAATCCGGAAGTCCGGATCGATGATGTCGAGGTCGCCGAGATTCTGATAAGTAAAGACGGGAAACAGATTTTTGCCATGGCCGAAACCGACTCCCGAACTCTCGTCGCTCAAAAAAAAGCGGCGGTTGTCATCAATAACTATGAAAGAGCGGGGAAGATAAATCTGATCGGGTCGGTAACCTGCGAAACCCTAAAAGGAGGCGATATGGGGTGGGAGGAAAACGCCGCCCGGATCGTTCACGACTACCTTCGGGGTCCGGCCGGGCAGGCGGCCATCCGCGCCTATAAAGGGCGGGGATGGCAACCGCAAAAACCCGCCTTCGGACTCAGATTTACCGATCCGGACAAAAAGCCGATCGAATTCGCTCTGGTCGAAATAGCCTCCAAGGATTATCAGAAAAGATGGACGGATATGGCCGACATCAACGGCGAGATCAGAGTTTACGACGGGGCGGCGGAAGATTACCGGTTTCTGGTCAAAGAATATTGCAAGAATCCGGTCGATGCCGGAGAAATAAAAAGGCACGGAGAGGTCATCATGGATCATTTTCACGGAAGAAAGCTGTTGCACGTTCATTACCTCGATTCTTAAAATCAGCCGGATTAGTCCACGGTTTTTCCTCCATTTCCGATCCGTTCCGAAATTTAATTTAGGAAGCTGTTTTAAAACTCAGAATTGACTGAAATCCAAATGGCTTAACCGTCAATTGTCAACTATCCATTATCCACTGATCTTCGGAAAGTAATGCTTTATTTATCTGACCGATAGTTAACAGTCAATAATTGACAGTTGATAGTTCGGTTTATTAATTTCAGGATTTTTCGGGTTTTCAAACAGCTTCTGAGAGAAAAGCATTGTGAAATTATCATTTCGTAAAACGGGAGCTGTTTTTTTGACGGCTTTGATCATCTGCGTTTCTCTGGCCGCAGGGTTCGCCCTTGGGCAGAAGGCGAAAAAAACGCCCGAACCGCCGCCGGCCGCGCTCGGGTTGGAACACGGACTCGCGGAATTTGACACGCCGGATTTTACGATCAAACTGGTCCGGGATTCGCAAACGCTCTCCGCGCTTGAGCCCAAGGGCGCGAACGGTTTCGATTTCGCCCCGGCGGACCGTCTGGAGAAACGGGCGGCGGACGGCTTTTATCATCTCGGCGATCTCGTTTTCAGCGTCCGGGCGGCGGACGGCGACGGGGAATGGAAAAGCTATTCGACCGCCTTTGCCCGCAAACCGGTCCGCGCCCTGCCGAGCGGATCGCCGGTTCTGGCCGCCGCCGATCTGACGCCGACACTGCCGGAGGATTGCCCGGTGCGGGTCCAGCGCTTCTGGAAACTGGATAAAGGGACGCCGGTTCTAAGCTTTAAGCTCGAAAACAAGACCGACCGACCGCTGGAACTCGGCGCGTTGAGCATCCCGCTGGTTTTCAACAACATTCTGACCGACCGCACTCTGGCCGAAGCGCACGAGATCTGTTCGTTTTCCGATCCTTATATCGGGCAGGATGCGGGTTATTTGCAGGTGACGCGCCTGAACGGACTGGGGCCGGCGCTGGTGGTCGTGCCCGAGGGCCGGACGCCGTTCGAAGCCTATCGCCTTCTCCCCGAACCGATGCGCCCCAACCAGACTTTTGAAGGCACCTTCGCCTGGGTCGTCCACAGCCGGGCCTACGCCGAAAACGAGTGGAAAGACGCCGAGCCGTGGAATCCGCCGACCTTCGCCACGCTTGCGCCGGAGGGCGGGACTCGAACCTACGGTCTCAGGTTTCTGCGGGCGGACCGGATCCGGCGGATCGAATCGGCTCTGCAAGACGAGGGGCGACCGCTGGCGATCGGTTTTCCCGGTTACATTCTGCCCCGGGACATCGAGGGAAGACTGTTCCTCAAATACGCCTCTCCGGTCAAAAGTTTCGAGATCGAACCGGCCGACGCTTTGAACGTGAAACCGGGCGAAAAAACGCCGGACGGCTGGCAATTGCTGAACCTGAGCGGGAAGGGCTGGGGGCGGACGCGTTTGACGCTTCTTTACGCCGACGGGTCGCGCCAAAGCGTTCATTACTATCTTGTCAAACCGATGAAGGAGGCGGTGGCCGATCTGGGCCGTTTTCTGTTCACTCGGCAATGGTACCAAAATCCATCCGACCCTTTTCATCGCAGTCCGTCGGTGATGAGTTACGACCGCGAGCGGGATCGGGTGGTCGAACAGGACAGCCGCGTCTGGATCGCCGGACTCGGCGACGAGGGCGGTTCGGGGTCGTGGCTGGCGGCCGCTATGAAGATCTTCGCCAGACCCGAAAGAGGGGAGATCGCCAAATTCGAAAAGTTCGTCGATGAGGTTTTGTGGGGGCGAATCCAATATCGGGAAGGCCCGCTCAAATACGGCGTCCGCAAAAGCCTTTTTTACTACGCCCCGGAAGAACTCGCTTCGTTCGATTACGAAAAATCCTTCAACTGGACGACCTGGACGAGCTGGAAGAAGCCCGCGTCGGAAAGCGTCCGGCGCGGTTACAATTACCCGCATGTGGTCGCCGCTTACTGGTCGCTTTACCGGGTCGCTCGCAACAACCGGAATCTGGTCAAAAATCATCCGTGGAAATGGTATCTCGAACAGGCTTTCGAGACGACGAAATTTATGTTCGGCCGGGATGCGGACGGGCGGCGCCGGGTCGATTACGTCGAACTCGGGTTGATGGAGGGCGACATTTTTCTGGAGGTTCTGCGCGATCTGAAGCGCGAGGGCTGGGCGGAAAAGGCGGCCGAGGTGGAAAAACTGATGAAGGAGCGGGCCGACGTCTGGAAGACCGAGGAGTATCCGTTCGGCAGCGAGATGGCCTGGGATTCGACCGGGCAGGAGGAGGTTTACGCCTGGTGCAAATATTTCGGCTATGATGAGAAGGCGATGGTGTCGCTAAATTCCGTAGTGGGTTATATGCCGACATTGCCTCACTGGGGTTATAACGGCAACGCCCGCCGCTACTGGGATTTTTTGTACGGCGGAAAACTGCGCCGGATCGAACGCCAACTGCATCATTACGGGTCGGGGCTCAACTCCCTTCCGGTTCTCGATCATTACCGCGATCATCCGGATGACGATTATCTTCTGCGGGTCGGTTACGGCGGCAATTTGGGAGCGTTGACCAACATCGACCGCGAGGGATTCGCTTCGGCCGCGTTTCATTCTTTTCCCGGCACTCTCCGCTGGGACGCTTACAGCGGCGATTACGGGCCGAACTTTTTCGGGCATGCGATCGGAAGCGCAACTTACGTCATCCGCCACCCGGAATTCGGCTGGCAGGCGTTCGGCGGCAATCTGGAGACGCGGGGCGAGATCGTCCGGGTGACGCCGCTCGATTCGGTCCGCCGCCGCCTTTATCTGGCGCCTCTCGGTCTGTGGCTGACGCTCGATGCCGGTGAGTTTGCCGGAATCGAATTAAACAAGCGAACCAATGAGGTGCGAATCGCATTGGCGGCCGCCACTTTGCAGACGCCGGAGGCCCGTTTGAGGATCGAACAACCGGCCCGGATCGAAGGCGTCGGTCGGTTCCGACCGGAGGAGGATTTTCGGATCGAAAGAGAAGCCCGGACGATCCCGCTATCGGCCGACGAAGTGAGATGGATTTCGCTGAAGGCTGAATAGTTTAGATGAAGAGAGACAGAAAAATGAAAAAAGGAAAAAATGATCTTGACCGCCGAACGTTTCTGCAACTAACCGTGCCGGGCCTGCTCGGGATGACGCTGACGCCGTCGGTTTTCGGCCGGACTTCTGGAGGCTCCGGGGATTTTCCGGCCGCGGTCGAACCGTTCCCGATCGAGACGGTCAGGCTCAAACCGTCGCTTTTTCTGGATGCGGTGCGGGCCAATCTCGGTTATCTTCACAAACTCGAACCCGACCGCCTGCTCCATAATTTCCGGAAACACGCCAAACTCGAACCTAAGGCCGAACCCTACGGCGGTTGGGAGGCCGACACCATCGCCGGACATTCTCTGGGGCATTACCTGACGGCCTGCGCGCTGATTTACGCTCAGACGGGCGATGCGGAAGCCAAACGGCGGGTCGATTACATCGTCGGGGAACTGGCGGCCTGTCAGAAGGCGGCCGGAGACGGTTACGTCGCCGGATTCACCCGCCGCAAAGGCGATGTGGTGGAAGACGGCCGGGTGGTTTTCGAGGAACTGATCCGCGGCGAGATCCGTTCCGCCCCGTTCAATCTCAACGGATGCTGGGTTCCGCTCTACAACTGGCACAAGCTTTTTTCCGGCCTTTTGGCCGCCGACGAGCATTGCGCCAGCCGGGGTGCGATCGAGGTCGCCGCCGGACTGGCCGGTTTTATCGACGGGATTTTCGCCAAACTCGACGACGCTCAGGTGGAAAAAGTCCTCGATTGCGAACACGGCGGGATCAACGAGTCTTTGGCCGAACTCTACGCCCGGACCCGCGACAAACGCTGGCTGGCGCTGGCCGAGCGGATCCGCCATCACCGGACGCTCGATCCGATGTTCGCCCGCGAGGACAAACTCCCGCATCTGCACGCCAACACGCAGATCCCGAAGGTGATCGGGCTGGCCCGCCTTTTCGAATTGACGCAAAAGGACGAATACGCTGCGGCCGCCCGGTTTTTCTGGGACACCGTAACCAAGCATTATTCCTACGTCATCGGCGGCAACTCCGACCGCGAGTATTTTCAGTCCCCGGACACCATCTCGCGCTACATCACCGAACAGACCTGCGAATCGTGCAACACCTACAATATGCTCAAACTGACGCGGCATCTTTTCGGATGGAACCCGCGCTCGGCCTATTTCGATTATTACGAACGCGCACACCTCAACCACATAATGGCCCATCAAAATCCGAAGACCGGAATGTTCGCCTATATGATCCCGCTGATGAGCGGGACGGCGCGCGAATATTCATCGGAGTTCAACGATTTCTGGTGTTGTGTCGGGTCGGGAATGGAGAGTCATTCCAAACACGGCGATTCGATCTACTGGCGCGGTGACGATCATCTGATCGTCAATCTGTTCATCCCCTCGACGCTCGAATGGAGCGAGAAAGGAGCCGGATTCGAACTCTCGACGGATTATCCCGAGGGGGAAGAGGTGCGGTTCTCGGTGGCGCGATTGACCGCTCCGTCGAAGTTTTCGGTCGCTCTCAGAATTCCCGCCTGGTGCCCGGAAGCATCGCTCCGGCTCAACGGCAAACCGGTGAGGATCACGAATCAGAACGGTTACGCCGTCCTCAAACGGACCTGGAAAAAAGGCGATCTGCTGGCGCTGACTCTGCCGATGAAGCCGCGTCTGGAACCGACCAAAGACGATCCGCAGGTGGTCGCCTTTCTTCGCGGCCCTTCGGTTCTGGCGGCCGATCTCGGCCCGGCGGCCGCGCCCTTCGAAGGGACGGCTCCGGCGCTGGTCGGAACCGATCTGATCCGCTCGCTGGCCCAGGTGGAAGGGCAACCGGCGGCGTTTCGAACCCGCGGAAGCGGGCGGCCGGAAGACATTTTGCTGAGACCGTTCTACTCCCAATGGGAGCGGAGGACGGCCGTTTATTTCAAGCGTTTCACCGACGATCAATGGAAAGCACAGCGGATGGCCGACGAGCGCGAAGCGGCCCGGCTCCGGGATCTCGAAGCGAGGACGGTCGATCTGCTGGCGCTCGGGGAGGCGGAATCGGAAAAGGCTCATTCGCTCGATTCAAAATTTTCCTATCCCGTATCTTACCGGGGACGCTCGGGGCGCGACGCCCGGACGGGCGGGTATTTCGAGTTCGAAGCGAAGGTCAGCCGGGAAAAACCGCTCCGCCTGCGGGCCGCTTACTGGGGCGAGGAGAGAAACCGGAAATTTTACATCTCGGTCGCGGGCAAACGAATCGCTTCCGAATACATCAATGCGGAAAAGGCGGGGGAATTCATCGAACGCGATTATCCGATCCCGCCCGAGGCGATCGAGGGTAAAACCTCGGCCGTTATCCGGTTCGAACCGGAGCCGGGACACACGGCCGGACCGGTCTTCGGCGTCCGGATCTTTTTCGCCAAAGAAGGCGATTGATGACGAATTTTTTCGGCTCCGGGGCCGGGCCCGACGGGCGGACGCTAACGCTTCGTCTTGAAACCTTGCGGCCCGGCGAGCCGTAAAATACAACTCGGTTAAGCCGTTTCACCACAAATTTCGCTAAAAAATCAAATAATGGAAGGTATTATGAAAAGTTCACGTTTTCGACCGGCAATCGCCCTTGTTTTGACGCTCGTTTTCGCTTTTTCGGCCGCCGCGCAGAAGAAAAAAGCCGATGCGCCGGCCTTTAAGATCGAATATGAAAAGTTCACGCTCGACAACGGGCTGGAGGTCGTTTTTCACATCGACCGCTCCGATCCGGTGGTGGCCGTCGCCCTGACGGCTCACGTCGGTTCGGCCCGCGAAAAGCCGGGGCGGACCGGTTTCGCCCATCTGTTCGAACATCTTTTGTTTTTGGAATCGGAAAACCTCGGCAAGGGCGGTCTCGATAAATTGAGCGCCCGGGTCGGCGGTTCGGGAGCCAACGGTTCGACCTCGCAGGATCGGACCAACTATTTTCAGACCGTTCCGAAAGACGCCCTCGAAAAGATGATCTGGGCCGAGGCCGACAAACTCGGCTGGTTCATCAACACCGTAACCGAACCGGTTCTGGCCAAGGAAAAACAGGTCGTCAAGAACGAAAAACGCCAGTCATACGACAATCAGCCGTACGGCCATAACTTCTACGTCATCGACAAAAACCTCTACCCGGAAGATCATCCCTACAACTGGCAGGTGATCGGTTCGCTCGAAGATCTCCAGAACGCCACATTAGGGGACGTCAAGGAATTTTTCCGCCGCTGGTACGTTCCCAACAACGTCACCTTGGTCATCGCCGGCGATTTCGATCCGGTTCAGGCCCGCGCCTGGGTGAAAAAATATTTCGACGAGATCAAACGCGGCGAAGATATCAAACCGCTCGCGAAACGGCCCGGAAAGGTCGAAAAGACCGTCAAACTCTATTATCAAGACAATTTTGCGACGGTTCCCCAACTGACGATGGTCTGGCCGACGGTCGAACAGTATCATCCCGATTCTTACGCGCTGGAAGTTCTGGCGCAATATCTTTCCGAAGGCAAGAAAGCTCCGTTCTACAAGGTTCTGGTCGAGGACAAAAAGCTGACCTCGAACGTCTCGATGTTCAACGGCAGTTCGGAACTGGCCGGACAGTTTTATCTGATCGTGCGCGCGTTTTCGGGGGGAGATCTGGACGATTCGGCCAAAGCCATCGCCGAGGCCTTCGCCAAATTCGAAAAAGAGGGAATATCGGAAAAAGACCTCGACCGGATCAAGGCCGGACAGGAAACCCGGTTTTACAACGGTCTTTCGAGCGTTCTCGGCAAAGGCTTTCAACTGGCTCAATACAACATCTTTGCGGGCGACCCCGGTTTTGTCGAAAAGGACATCAAAAACATCCTCGGCGTTTCGACCGACGATGTGATGAGGGTTTATAAGAAATACATCAAGGACAAGAACTACATCGCCACCAGTTTCGTCCCGAAGGGCAGTCTGCCGCTGGCGCTGGAAGGATCGAGCGCGGCCGAGGTGGTCGAAGAGAAGATAGTTCAGGGCGCCGAAGAGAACTTCGACGCTTCGCAAAAGGCCGATTACAAGAGGACTCCTTCGACTTTTGACCGGACGATCGAACCGCCTTACGGTCCGGCTCCCGAGGTTCGGGTCCCGGCCATCTGGCAGGACAAACTCTCGAACGGAATGCGCATTTGGGGGATCGAGAACTCCGAGGTGCCGCTGGTTCAGTTCAACCTAGTGATCGACGGCGGCCAGTTGCTCGAAGACATCGACAAGGTCGGCGTCGCCAATCTGACGGCGCGGATGCTGACCCAGGGGACCAAAAACAAAACGCCGGAGGAATTGGAAGAGGCCATACAGCAGCTCGGGGCTTCGATCAACGTTTCGGCCGAACGCGACAAGATCAGGATCAACGGCAACACGCTGGCGCGCAATTACGGGGCGACGGTCGGTCTTTTGGAAGAAATTTTGATGGAACCGCGCTGGGACGCCAAGGAGTTCGATCTGGTCAAAAAGAGCGTGATCAATCAGATCCGCCAGCAGGAGGCCAATCCCAACGCCATCGCCCAGAACGCCTACAACGAACTGCTCTACGGCAAGAACGACATCCGCTCGCGCAATATTCTGGGTTCGATCGGATCGGTCGAGTCGATCACTCTCGATGACCTGAAACGATTTTACGAGAAAAACTTTTCGCCCTCGGCGGCGCGGATGCACGCCGTCGGGGCCCTGAGCCGGAGCGAGATCGTCAAACCGCTCAGGGGGATCGAAAAGCGCTGGAAGGCTCAAAAGGTTCAACTGCCGGCTCTGAAGAATCCGGCTCCGCCCGAAGGCTCGAAGGTCTATTTTTACGATGTTCCCGACGCCAAACAGTCCGTTTTGCGGATCGGTTATCCGGCTCTGGCCGAGACCGACAAGGATTTTTATCCGGCCGTCATCACCAATTACATTCTCGGCGGCGGCGGATTCGCTTCCCAACTGACACAGCAGTTGCGCGAGGGCAAAGGTTACACATACGGGATCCGTTCCGGGTTCAGCGGTTCCGAAAGGGAGGGCGTTTTCGTCATCTCCAGCGGCGTTCGCAGCAATGTGACGCTGGAATCGGTTCAGCTGATCAGATCGATCCTGGACGATTACCCGAAGAATTTCGGAGAAAAGGATCTGGAGACCACGCAGGGGTTTCTGATCAAGAGCAACGCCCGGGCTTTTGAGACGGCCGGGGCCAAACTCAATATGCTCGAAGACATCAGCACCTACGGCTGGAGCTCCGATTACGTCAAGAAGAGGGAAGCGGTGGTTCGGGGGATGACCACCGACCGGATCAAGGAGCTTTCGCGCAAGTATCTGAATTCGGGCAAGATGATCTGGCTGGTCGTCGGCGACGCCAAAACCCAGCTCGGACGGCTCAAAGAACTCGGTTTCGGCGATCCGGTTCTTCTTAACAAAACGGCCGATTGACCGATCCGGTCATTTGGCGGATCGAGCGGTCCGGGCGGTCTTTCGCGAAAGACCGCCCGGATCTTTTTTTGTTCTGTTGCCACAATTCAGGAGGTTCGGAATTTCAGAAACCGATTCCGAAACGTTCTGCCGGTAAGCGGGCCGTCGGCGGGCGACGGGAGCGGAAACGGGAAAGGCGGCCCGAAGACCGCCTTTCTCATGGTTTATGGATTCGGACGCCGTTACTGCGCCGTAAAGTCCACGTTTGTTACATCGTTATCGATCTGAAGCATCTGGGAGGCGAAAGTGTATCTTCCCGAGAGGACCTCGATCGTGTACATGTCTCCGGACGCGACGTTGTCGAAACGGTATTTTCCGAACGTGCCGGTGTAGGTTACGCGGGAATTGCCGCCCGAATCGGTGATCTTCACGCGGGCGTTGCGAATTCCGTTGCCGCTGGCGGTCATTATCCGACCGGACACGGAAACGCCGGCTTGGACCGGAGCGCTCGGACCCTGAACCTGAACCGTGATCGGGGCTCCCGTCTTGAAGAAGCCGATGGTGGCGTCAGTGGTCTGCGGCGGCCGATCCGAATCGAACCGGAAATTGTACAAGGTTCCCCAGCGAATGGCGTTGGCGTTCGGGTTCTGAGCGAAGGTCTCCGTGCTCCAGGTCAACGCGCCGCCCGCCTGAGTTGAAGGCCACGGGGTGCTGCTGAAGCCGGCCTCGTTCATCGTCCCGTCGCCGGACCATCCGGGTTGTTGCGGCGGGGCGTGGAATCCCACGTTGGTCAAAACAACGCCGTTTCCGACCGGTATGCTGAACGATTGAATGGCGCGATTGATATTCTGGTTATAGACCGCGTATTCGTAATGCCAGACGCCCGGAGACGGGTTCGTCACCTTGTAGGCGACCGCGCCGATTCCGTCGTTTCCGGGATCGGGTTCGATGTTAACCAGAGTCGCTCCCGACCAGGCGGTGATGGCGGCTTGGGAACGCACGGTTGAACCGACCGGCGAAAAGCTGAAGGGACTGGTTGTGCCCGAAACCGTGTACCGGCGGAACGAGACGTTGTTGTACATATTGCACTGTCCCGGATTTGCCTGACACCAGGTGTATTCGTGCGGAGTGATGTATTGTCCTTCGGCGTAATAGGTGGCGCCGGGATTGAGCGAGGTGTTCAGATCATCCATTTCCGTCAGGATCCGGTGCGACGGACCGGTATGCGAATGGCCCGAGTGACTGTTGGGCGGCGTGGCCGAATCGCCGCGGGGGTAGTCGCCGTTAAAGGGATTGATCCAGGCGCGCGAGCCGAGATTGGGGCCGGAATTGAGACTGGCCGAATATGGATCGGAACAGCCGGAACCGAGATGCGAGCCGCCGACTCCGTTACAACCGAAACCGCAGATGTTCTGGGTCAGAGCCGTAAAGGCGTGTTTGACGTTGGATTGACCGATCTGTTCAAAACGCTCATCGTTGTTGGCTCCGCCGCTCATCCGGTAAAGGTTTTGCGGGATCACCGGATGGTCGTTGTTCGGCAATGCGAACCAGTTGAGGTCGATCGTGCCGGCGTTGCAGGAACTGGTTCCCAGCGCGAGACCGACCTGAGATCCGCTGTTTGGTCCGAATTGCGACAGCCCGAACACGTCGCCGACGATGACATCCGGGCCCGGTACGCTTCCGGCGTCGGAGGTTTTGGCGGCCGGCAATGACTCCGATTTGATCTGACCGTTGACGACCTCGGTAACCTCGATCGCCCGCATGGTGGCTTTGACGGAGATGGTTCCGACGGGAGATCCGGCGTCCGCCGGACGTCCGAGGGCGGTGGCGAACTCTCTTGACAAAAGCAGTCTTCCGGTCTGAACCGTGAACAAATGCTCTTTGGCGTCATAACCGAACTGCTGTCCTTCGATGTCAAAGAAGAGGAATCCGGTTTTTCCGTCGCGGATGACGAGTTCGAAGGGCTCTCCCCAGGGCGTGCTTTCAACGACGAGCTGATCGCGTGAAGCGTTTAATTTTGCCGGAAGATCAACAGAATCCAGCGGAATGAGTCTCATTGAGCCCGGCAGAGGGCCGCGCAACTCATTGTTAAAAACCGTGATCGAAAAGAAAGAGCCGCGCTCGGCGTCGAAACGCAGAACGGTCGGTCTCGATTCTTTGGCGCGGGAACTTTTTCCGTTAAGCCGGTTCAGATTGATTTCCATGGCGACGTTTCCGCTCGCCACGATCATTTTTTCAAGAGTTCCCGTGGTATCGTCCGGGACGTTTTTGTCGAGTCCGGTTAACAGATACCCCGAACCACCGCTAAAAAACATATTTAGCGAAAGAAAAGCGATTAGAATTGTTTTTAACATAGTCTTCGGATTTCAGCCGCGCGGGCTGTAAAAATTGACAAACTTGGGTTTGTAGTTGATTACGTAGATTCTATTTTTTATACACTCTTTTATGTACTTTAATCAAGTCGGGTATAATTGGAGTTTGTTCGATGTCGGCGACGGATTCGGAAAAAGATTCGGGTGATGAAAAGAGGTGATAGGTGATGGGTGAACCGATTCCGCCCATCACCCATCACCCATTACCCATCACCCATCACTTTATCCGCGCCCCATCGGACGGAGATTGATTTATGAAAGATGGTTGTGAAGGCCAGACAAAAGCAAAGAAAAAGCGTTCGGTCGAGCTTCCCGTGTTGGAAGATTCGGCCGGCCGGAAAACCGGTATCCGGGAGTCCCGAACCAGCCGCTGGCGGGCCGGCGCTCTGATTGCTCTCACCTTGTTAATGATCGTCCACGTCATTCAATGGTGGGTGATGGGGAGAACGGTCTCGCCGATCGAACCCTCCGAGACGATGTACACGCTCCAGCGCGGGGCGATCAACGCCGGTTTTATTTTTTTCACTCTGGCGATTCTGGCGACGCTCATTTTCGGGCGTTTCGTCTGCGGCTGGGGCTGTCATATTCTCGCCCTGCAGGATCTCTGCGCCTGGTTGTTGAAGAAACTCGGTCTCAAACCGAAACCGTTCCGCTCGCGCCTGCTCATCTTCGTGCCGCTCGTCGTGGCTCTCTATATGTTCGTCTGGCCGACCGCCTACCGGCTTTTGGCCGCGCCGAAGAACGAACCGGTCATCCCGCCTTTTACCAACCATCTGATCACAACCGATTTTTGGGCGACCTTTCCGCCGGTCGCGGTCGCCATTCCCTTTCTTTTCATCTGCGGGTTCATGACCGTCTATTTTCTTGGATCGAAAGGGTTCTGCACCTACGCCTGTCCCTACGGAGGATTTTTCTCCGTCGCCGACCGGCTTTCGCCGGGAAAGATCCGCGTCAACGACAACTGCCATCAATGCGGACATTGTACGGCCACCTGCACCTCGAACGTACTGGTTCACGCCGAGGTCAAGCAATACGGGATGGTCGTCGATCCGGGTTGTATGAAATGTATGGATTGCGTCAGCGTCTGTCCCAACGACGCTCTGTATTTCGGATTCGGAAAACCGTCCGTCGCGGTTTCGCCGACCATCAAGAGGAACTATTCTCTCAACTGGCCCGAAGAGATCGCCGCCGGTCTGGTTTTTCTGGCCGGCTTTTTGGCCGTCTGGGACGTTTACCAGCTGGTCCCGATGCTGATGGCGCTGGGCGTTGCCGCCGTTACGACCTTTCTGGTTCTTCGGACGTGGCGGTTGTTGCGGGTCAAAGACCTGTCCTTCTACCGGTTCAAGCTGAAGACTTCGGGCCGGATGCGAAAAGCCGGATGGGCGTTTTTGAGTTTTGCCATTTTGTGGACGGGGCTCAACGCGCACAGCGGTTGGGTGCGGTATCACGAATCGGCGGGAACGCGCTCTTTTGAGAAGGTCAGGATTCCCGACGAACTGGCTCTGGCCCAAACCAACCCCGATCAATGGCTCACGGCGGTCGATCGCGCCAACATCGCCGCCGGGAAAGCCCATCTCAACGCCGCCCGCAACGGCGGTCTGTTCACCAATGCCGATGCTTTGCCGAAACTCGCCTGGTTCGAATATCTGTCGGGCGATGCGGAGCGATCGGCGCAACTTTTGGCCGAAGCCTCTTCGCGTCAGCACGGGCAGGCCAAAGCACTGAGCCTCTATTACCGGGGCGCGATCCTCAATCGTTTGGGGCGTTACGACGAGGCGCTGACGAGTCTCGATGAGGCTCTGACGGAAGCCCCGAATCTGGTTCTGGCCCGCGAGGAAAAAGGCGAATCTCTCTGGCAGTCGGGTCGCCGGCAGGAGGCCGTTTCCGTCTGGAGCGACGCTTTGCGAAGCAATCCGGCGCTTCCTTTGACCAATAATCTGCTGGCCGGGGCCGCCGCTTCGCTCGGACAAAAACAGGAATCCGAGGCCTATCAAAAGCAAGCCGACCAAGTTACCCCGGCCGACCCGCTTTTTCACTGGATGCTCGGACTTCGCCTGCAAAACGTCGGGATGAACGAGCTGGCCGAAAAACATTTCCAACTGGCCGTTCGTCTCAACCCCTCCTTTCGTTCGCGCCGGAGATGAGATTGATGATTGAAAAAAAACTATTCCCGGCAGTCGCCCCGGCGGATGCAGTCGATGAATTCCAGCGTGGCGGAGCGGTCCGAATCGGAAATGCCGCTTTTTTTGCCGATCCTTCGGGAGATGCTCTCGAGGCGCTGGTCTGAGACGGAACCGTACCAGGGAGTTTTGTCCAGATCGAAGATGGCCAGAGCTTTGGGATTGGCGGTCGGCAGAGAAGATTGATGGCATTGACCGCAATGCTCTTTGAGGACTTTGATCGTTATTTCCGCATTGTCCGTCTTAATTTCCCGGGGGGCGAGCGGGAACAAAAAGCTCTCTTTCGGCGTCGGGAGATCGAGCGACCGGCCGACCGTCAGGTAAAAACCGGCGGATGTCAGAAAAAAGGCCAAAATCAGCAGGCGGACGTGAAATTTCATTTTGATCTCTCCCGGGGCACATTCATATTACGCCCGTTTTGCCTTAATGTTTAGCGGGCGCTGAAACAGGCGGAATTCAACCGTCTGATAAATCGTTCATTCACAGTTCACTGCGTCTTGATTTTGAAGGCTTTGAAAAAACTTGAATGACATTTGAAACAAAACCTCCCGCTTTTTGGTAAAAAAAATAAAACTTCGGAGGACAGATCCGACAAACGCCGAAAAAAATGCATTCATTAACAAAAAAAATAATTTCGATATATCTGCTTTTCATTTTGCTTTCGACCTTTTCGATGGAATTGAAGGCGCAGACTTCCGCCAATGACGACAAGAAAGCCGTTCGACAGAACGATCTGCCGATGACTTACGAACCGAATCCGGCCTTTCCGTTCGGCAGATTGAATCCCGACGCGCCGCCGGAAACGGCCCAGTTCGCTTTTATGATCGGCGAGTTTGATTGTGTCGACGAGATCGTCAATCCGCAGGACGGCAAATGGGCGAAGTTTCCCGCGATCTGGAACGCGAGGTATTTTTTGAACGGACACGGAATTCAGGATTCGTATTGGAGTCCGACGTTCTCGACCTCGAACATCCGGATTTACGACGCCCGGGAAAAAAAATGGAAGGTGACGTTTTTCCGTATGCCGGGTAACGGAACGGGCCTTTGGACCGGCGTCAAGGAGGGCGGGAATCTCGTGATGCGACAGGGAACCGACGAAAAGGGAAGTCGTCTGACTTTTTCGAAGATCACCGAAAACGGTTTTCAGTGGACCGGCGAATCGATGACCGAAGGAGTGGCGAAACCCTTTTGGAAATCATCCTGCCGTCGCCGCCGGTAAAATTTGACGGAAAATTTCGGATCCGGTATCCGATTTATTTAAGCCGATTCAAGTTTCAATAGTTCGGACAGTTTTTTATGAATTGCCCCGAGGTTTACCTCGGGGATTTGCTAAGCTTAAGAAATTTAAGGCTTTAGCCGAATTCAAAAAAAAAACAAATGAAATTCCGCACAGCCTTGAGGCTAAAGCCATTAGGATGATTGATATTTATTTTGATAAGTGCGACTAAAGTCAGTTTATTCAGGCGCTTACCAAACTCCCAGCTAAAGCTCTCTGGCAATTCATAAAATCAAAAAACGAAAAACTGTCCGAACTATTGAAGTTTATAACCGCGCGAAAAACAGCCAGTTGCGCTTTTCCTGAATCCAACCCGAACGGCTCCGGCTCGATGGGCTGGGATCGGTCGGCCCGCCACCGGCTTATATTTTTCAAATCAATCAGGTTTTAAGGGCTCAAAAACATATGATTTTTAAGGGGCATTTTGGCGGGTTTTGTGTATAATTACGGATGATTTCAAACGATTTACAGATTTTGACGGCTATCCGGGAACATTCCGGATGGTTGATTGTTCGGCCGATGAGGCCGGTGAGAAAGAATATTGATTAAGGAGAATTTATGTCTACGTTTAATCCAGATACAACTTGGCTGGGACTGTTGGGGGGCGGCGTTTCCGGCTCCATCTTGGGCGGCGGCAGCATTTATCAGATCGACCTGTGGCACATGGGGGGCGACCCTCTGCCCGTTCGGGCTCTGGTCACCGGCAAGCGCGTCGGAGTGGTTGCCGAAGTCTCCACGGCCATGGCCGCTCTGGTGGTCACCGGTTGCCGAACCGGCAAGGAGATGGATGGTATTACCTCCTCCGGCATCGACTGGGAACTGGCCGTCGGACTGAAGGGCAGCGCCATCGTCAAGACCGGCGCGAAATTGTTTAAGGTGGTGGCCGCGGAAGCCGCTGCAAAATCCGTCAACTGGGCGGTCCACGAGAGCGCCAAGCGCTTCGTTCAGTGGACGATGAATGACCTCGGCGTCGTCCAGTCCGGCAAGCAGTTCAATCTGATACCATCGCCGCTGTCGCTCGGCGTCGGCGCCGGGATCTTCTACGAATGGCAGACCCTCAAACTTCTGGGCGGCAAGATCGGCTGGCAGCACATCTCGCCGACCTGGAATGTCGAAAACTTCGATGGAGGCGTCTATTTCCAACTTCTGGACATTCCCGAACAGGACGGCTCGCTGGTCCACCTCGGCTTCTCGGTGCCGGAATGGGGCATCGATCCGTACATCCGCTGGAAGAAGGAAAAAGGCGAGGGGCGAGTGGGGCAAAAAAATTACCACATCGACGGCTATTCCTATGAGGCGGCCTTTTTCGAACGGCGGGACGGCATGGGATTGTCCGGCATCAATCTTAGCAACTACTTGCCCATCGGTCGTTTGGAGGAGGGGATTTTTACGGGCTTTTCCGACACCAAGACCGTGACGAAGAGCGGCAAACTGACCGTCCGGCCCCATGTCTTCGAGTTTTCCAACTACTCCTTTTGGAGCGCCAGCGACACCATGACGGTGGATGTGGACAGCAGCGGACGCTTCACCAGGGTCGACGGCTCCTCCAAATTCAGGAGATGACCGCCCGCCCCGGACAACCGCGGCCCCTTAGATGGAAGTGAAAGGTTTAATTCAGAATCCGTATCCGATGGGGCCGTGACCGGGAACGCTGACATAGCCCTGTTGGTTTCCTTCGGAAAAGTTCCCGGCGCTAAAGCGTGTCGACCAGATGTTGTCGCCACCCGCACCGCCGCCCATCATTTGTTGCCGGGCGGCCATAACCAGATTGATAACCGGATATGGATTTCCGACATATCCGGCGTTGCCGTGGTGGTCGAGCCAGTAAGCTCCCGGCATGATCGGATTTCCGACCATCCGGCTCCACAGAATCCATTCGATCTGCGGTAATTCCCGCCCGTTCACCAAGATTCCCGTGTTGCCCATTGAAGCGTCCCGGCGGATCTCCCCCAGATCGTGCCCGGCCAGCATGAATCCGGCCGAAGGATAGCCGTTTATTCCGTACAAACCGCTCACCACATCATACCAGTAGTTTCCGGGATTGGGTCTGAAGCGGTAGATCGCTTCCAGGCCAACGAGTTGTTCCTCGGTCAAAACTGCATCATTAATAATGATCTCCACCGGACATTCCTTTTCGTTTGATCCCTTATGCATCGTTATTTACCGTTTTTTTATTCTGATGAAAATGCCTGCCATTTTCTACAGACAGCATTAATTCTTAAATCGCGAATGGCCGTATTCCGAGCAATTGTACTACATCTATTGAACACGAGTATTTTCAACTCCGGATTTCTCCCATAAATCCGGGTGCCCGAGTTAATTCAACCCCGGTTTGAAAGAAGCAAATTGATTTATTGCGCGTGATACAGCTTTAGAGGTTGACCTTAGATGTCTATTCGCACGTTTTGCCGAATATGCAGGAAGAGCGACGGCACGGCTTGAGGAAATGATTTTCAGAAATACAAGGCAAACCGATTTGTAACAGGTTGCTTTCATCTTTGTTCACCTTATGGGATGATTGTTTCAAATGATACTAAACCGTTTTGGGGGATGGTGTAGCCAATCCATTGGGTGTCTCTGTTAATTGCTTTTTCTTCACGGGGATTTGAATTCGGACTTAGAACCACTTTTCTGATTACTCCACTCCATCCGTAAGAAGTCAAGGCTCTATGCAAAAAATCTCCATAGGTTTGTGCTTGCTCAGAAGCCTCAATGTAGTTATTTATAGAAAGTTGGTTGTTTTTGAGTTCAATTACAACAGCAGTCCTTTCTTCATTTCGATTTTCCATTAAGACAACCACGTCCATATTTTTTCCAGAGACGCCATACGGTAAATAATTTCCAATCCAAACAATGTCGGTTTGCTCCAGACTCAGCAACCTCCAAAATTCCGTGCAACTTGGTTCACGAGCGTTTTCGACAAACCATCCCTCCAAAACCTTCTCGTAGGTGAAAAAATTCTCCCTTTTCCACGGAAGATCAATTAATGAAACCAATCTGATGTTTTCAACGGGTTCATAGTCACCATTTTCCTGTAAAGGCTCGATTGTAACTTCTTGTGCATTCGCAAATTCCGTGATTTCATCTAAATTTTCTTCGGTCTCATCTTGATCGGGCATTTCTCTTAAAAGAGTGAATAAATACTCATCTTCAAATAAAGTCTGACAACTCAGAGACTTTCCTCTTCTCAAAGATTTTTTGCCAATGGCGTTCCACAAAAGATGTTCATTGTAGAGGTCAAGAGCTTTTTCTTCCGTAAGCGGAATCCCAAATGAAACGTATTCATTATGTAAAGGTATTTTGATTGGATACTCATCTCCCTGAACAAAAATGGTCCCCCCAGCGGCTTTAAATGCATACTTAAAGCCAATCGCAGGTGCATTGTCACTTCCAATTATCCAAGGAAATATCCAATCGTTGGGTTGTACATTTAAGAAACTGGCAAAAATATCTGCCAACGTTTTAACCGGGAAACGCCTTCCTAATGTCCCTGTACCTGATATGTAACCACAATCAAAGACCTCTTTGATTGTGGTTTGATTGCAAATTGCCAAGTGTCCCATAAATTTATTGATAAAAGGAGTTCTTTTTCTATGATCGGGAAATCACGAATGGTTGTGGTTTATTAATTCAACAAACCTAACATAAAAAAACTTTTTATGAAATGTTTATTTTTGTGGGGAATTGAGAAGACTGTCGATAAGTTTCTTGAATATGGAGGAGGCTTTGTTTTTTTTCAAATCACATTCCCAGATGATGACTATTTCCCAACCCAGATCTTTCAAGGCCTTTTGCACCTTTGTGTCCCTTTTTTTATTTGTCAGAATTTTTTTTTGCCAAAACTCAGCGTTTGCTTTCGGCATTTTTGAGTTGTTACACGATTCTGCTTTATGACCGTGCCAAAAACATCCGTTGACAAAGATGACGGTGTTGTATTTTTTCAAAACGATGTCCGGCTTCCCGGGCAAGGTCTTCACGTGCAACCTGTATCGAAATCCTTGAGAAAAAAGGTGTCTTCTGACGATGAGTTCAGGTGTGGTGTCAGCAGATTTAATTTTGCTCATCACCTCACTTCTCTTTTTTTTACTGAACACGTCAGCCATAGGATTGGAATCGGGCTGGATGGGTTTTATTCAGACCCCGGTTTTGTTTACCAACGGTCTTTGGGTTTTTTCAAGTGTGTGGGCGTCAAGCATTTCCGCAACGGATTCTCCGACAGCTTTTCCAAGAAGGGGAGGGACGGCGTTTCCGATTTGAACGAGTGTTTGGCTCTTGCTTCCCTTGAAGATGAAATCATCTTCAAAAGATTGCAATCTTGCCAACTCACGCGGGGTCATAACACGGTCTTTTTCATAATGAACCAAAACGCCTCCGTGGTTCTCTTTGACGGTTCTGCTGGGTTCGTCGGGAGGATTTCTGTAAAAAGAATCCGAATAGCCACCAAAGACACTTTTTCCAACAGGGGTTTTTTTGATTTTATCTGTAAACTTTTCAGAATGGGTTGTGAAAATGTGATTCCAATTTTCATCTTCTTCCAAATCTTTGAGTTGGTCAATTGTCTCCCTTACTGTCACCCAATTTGAATTTTCAAAAAGAGCAGGCGTTCCGTTTGGCTTAAAGTGAGTTGGTTCCGGAAATTTTATGGGGATTTCATCCTTGACCCCGATGAATATGACGCGTTCTCTTTTTTGAGGGACACCGTAGTCTGCGGAATTCAACAGCATAAACTTCACTTCATAGCCTGTTTGGTGGAATCTTCGGATTATAATGTCAACCACCGGCTCAAACAGGTTTGAACCGGATTTTTTCAGTTGTTCAATTTCCTTTTTCAAGGAATGGATACGATCTGCATCTTCATCAGTGAATCTGAATTTTTCAGAATTGTTTTTATGTCGCTTTCTCAGCAAGAGCAGTTCTCGCCTTTGGTTTTCCAGTTCCTTGATCAAATTCAACTCATTCAGTTCGCCATCACTCAACACTTCTTTTTCGTGTTTCATTGTGAGAATCCCTTTGACATTTTCCATTACAAAGATTTCAGGATTGAGTCTGGCAACAATTTCAACGTATTCTTCGAATAGTTTGCCCCGGGGGTCGTCGAGGTTTCGAGATCCGGAAATGCTGTATGCTTGGCACGGGGGCCCCCCAACAATCACATCGCATTTGATGTCTGAGAACAAATCCAGTATTTGGTTTTTGATTTTTTTTTTTGTAATGTCCCCTTTCACAAGTTTTGTCTCAGGATGATTCATTTCGTAGGTGTCTTGTGCCGGTGGCCAAATTTCATTAGCCGCAACAATTTCAAAGCGGTTGGTTGATTCTAAACCCTTGCTCAAACCACCACAACCAGCGAACAAATCCAAAACCTTATATTTATTGTTTTTCATAAACGCAATCATTTCTTAACCTTTGACATCTCATTTTCAACCTCCTTGATCAATTCGAGAGGGCTGATTTCAAGAAATTCCGCCAATTCAACTATGTTGCTTTTTACAGGTTCAAATTTATCAGAGAGGATGTTTGAGAGTTGTGTGGTTGACATGCCCAATGCTTCAGCCAATTCTTTGAAAGTCAAAATGCCTTTTTTTGCCATAAGTTCTCTAACCTTTACTTTGTTTATGTTGGGCATTACTCTCTAAGAAGCAAATTCAAGTATTTTATGAACAATATTAAACTATTTTATGAAGCGGAAGTCAAGTTATTCAACCTGTCCCTCCAAGTGAACGGGTCATGCCAAAAACAACCGACGCATCCGTTTTCATCGTGAGGATCGCCGACCCAATGTTCACCACCTTCATACCAGTAGTTGATGCCGGGAAAATTTCCTCGCCTTCCGGTTTTGACACAACGCTCACAGTTTCTTGATTTTAGAAGATTGTCTTTGCGGGTTAGTAAAATGAATTTCTCCTTCAACTCCTCGTCACTCAATCCTTCGTTTCTTGATTCATCTTCATTCCAACGGATTTGTGGAAAACGGTGGTCAATTTCGAGATCTTTGGGAGCCGTCTTTCTCAAGGAAAAGGCTTCTCGATATTCATAAAGTCTTTTCACGCGTTTTGCAACGGAAGATGAAACACCTGCTCTGACACTTGTGGATCCCAGTCGTTCCAAAGTGCGCAGTTTCCTATGCACAGTAGTTTTCGAGCATCTATCACACCTTATTCGTTTATCCCAGTTTCTACTTTCGGGATTGCCCTTTTCAAATTGGAATCCATGTTCATCGCGCCAGATTTGCCAAGTTTTAGCTTGTCCGGATTTAAGTTCACATTTTGAGCAATGCCATTTTAAATCTTTCAGGATTTCGTAATCCTCATAACTGTTAGTGCCTTCATTAAAGGGGTTTTCTTGAGTCATTCTATTTCACTTTAATCTTCTTCAACGCACGGTTGTGATAAACAATCGTGTCCAACATTTCTTTTGGCCAATTCCCAGATTCTATCCCTATGATTTTTATACCATAATTTTGTTGGAATGACGCGCAAATGACGCGCAAATGAAAAAAGGGCACCCAACAGGATGCCCTAAGTTATTGATTCCATTAATGGCCAGGGACGGAATCGAACCGCCGACACGCGGATTTTCAGTCCGCTGCTCTACCAACTGAGCTACCTGGCCTTTGGTGCCCTCTTTCGGACACTCAGCGCAAGGAAATTAGTGTAATTAAGCGACCGTTTGATGTCAACCCGGAAAGATAAAAAATCGGGGAATTATCTCGCACCGGACAAAACTTTGAAATTTAGTGTTGACAATATGTTAAATAAGTTTATAATCGGTTTTTAGTAGTTGGTAGCCTATGTCAGCTACATTACCTTCCGAATCCGTTTGATACCTGCCCGTGTCGGTTTGAACGCCGTCGCTGTCCCCCAGGGACGCAACATTCAAGCCGGCACAGCTATTTTAAATGAAGAAAATCGAGGAATTTATGATAAGGAAATTATTATTTATTTTGATTTGTGTGGCCGTAGGTGCGGGCGCTCTGGCCTGTAGCTCGGCCGAAGCTCCCAATGCCAACGCCAACGCTCAGGCCAATGTGCCGCCCGAGTTTTCGGGCAATAAGATAAATCCTTCGGGAACCCCGACGCCGGGCATTCCCGACACCAATACGGTCAATCCGAATAATGTGCCGAAAGGAGGGACTCCGACGCCGGGCATTCCCGATCCGGCCAACATCGGCAAACCGATCAAGGGGACGACTCCGACGCCGGGCATTCCCCCTCCGGAGGTGCTGAAAAAACAGGCCAACACCATCATCACCGACACCAATCTGGTCAATAATCCGAAGAACGTCAACCGGGACTCAACCGTCAAAAAACCGGAGGATCGCCGGAGGCCGGGTCAGACGCAACCGCCTGCCAATCAGTAAAGAAGCGAATTTTTCAGCAAAAACAAAAGGGACGAAAACGTTCAGGCTAAGCCGAATTTGTTTTCGTCCCTTTTGTTTTTCGAAAAGCCCGGAATTATTCGTCCGCCTCTTCGGCCGCCGAAGCCTTCGCTTCCTTGGCCTGTTCCTTGATCAGTCCGAGGGCAACTTTGACGTCGCGTTCGATCCTTTCATAAAGTTCGCTCTCTTCGCCCAGAAGATTTTTGACGTTCTCGCGTCCCTGTCCGAGCCGTTCTTCGCCGTAAGAGAACCACGCCCCGCTTTTGTCGATGACGCCGTTGGCAACGCCCAGATCGAGCAGATCGCCTTCGCGGGAGATGCCCCGGCCGTACATGATGTCGAATTCGCATTCGTGGAACGGCGGCGCGACCTTGTTCTTGACGACTTTGACGCGGGTCCGGTTGCCGACCATCTTATCGCCTTCTTTGATCGCTCCGATGCGGCGGATGTCGATCCTGACCGAGGCGTAGAACTTGAGCGCTTTGCCGCCGGTGGTTGTCTCGGGCGAGCCGAAAAAGACGCCGATCTTTTCGCGCAGTTGATTGATAAAGATAAAGGTCGTCCGCGAACTGGAGATGATCCCCGCCAGTTTCCTTAATGCCTGAGACATCAGGCGCGCCTGCAGACCCATGTGCGAGTCGCCCATTTCGCCGTCCAGTTCGGCCCGCGGCACCAGCGCCGCCACCGAATCGACGACGATCACATCGACGCTGTTCGAACGGACCAGGGTTTCGGCGATCTCCAGCGCCTGTTCGCCCGAATCGGGTTGTGAGATCAGCAGGTCGTCGATATTGACGCCCAGGTTTTCGGCGTATTCCGGGTCCATCGCATGCTCGGCGTCGATGTAGGCCGCTATACCGCCGCCTTTTTGCGCCTGCGCGACGACCTGTAGCGCCAGCGTGGTTTTTCCTGAACTCTCCGGTCCGAAGACCTCGATGATCCGGCCGCGCGGCATTCCCCCGACGCCGATCGCCGCATCCAAACTCAAACAATTGGTCGAGATCGCTCCGACCAGCTCCTGCGGGCGTTCGCCCAGACGCATGATCGCTCCCTTGCCGAATTTCTTTTCGATCTGCGAAACCGCAGATTCTATCGCTTTTCCTTTTGGTTCTGTTGCCATTTTTGTTGCTTCTCCAGCCATTTGAATTTACTCCCTTTTTAAGAATTTATCTTCAAGACAATGAGGATTGTAGCACAAAAGAGAGCATTTGTGAAATGGTGTTTCATATGTGAAACACTTTTTTTTGTGATTTTGTGAAAAAAACTTTTAATTTAAGTTAGTGGAAAACGGCGATTTGTGCAAGTAGGCGGGAAAAGCGAAAAGATTTAAAAGTGAAAAGGTGGAAAGGTGAAAAGGTGAAAAAGCAGGTAAGGTTTATAAGGTGAAAAAGATGATTTCCTGACCGTCAGCCGATTCGCTTCACTTTGAGCGACGGTTCTTTTTCACATTTAAACTTTTCCGCCTTTAAATACTGTGTAAATTAAAAAAACTAGAGTTTAGTGATGGGTGATAGGTGATGGGTGATAAGTGATGGGTGAAAAGTTAAACAGATTATATCAGGCAGTAGATCCGGATGATCAGACAATTAAGTTTTATCCCATCACCTATCACCCATCACCCATCACAAATTTAACAAAACTTCAGGTTTTTTTATTTACAGAGTATTAAACCTTAATAATGCCCGCCGGCTTCAACTGAGACCTTTCCCTTGAAGGTGCGGAAAAGAAAGGTGAAATATCCGATGGCGATCAAGATGCCGATGGTCCACCAGATGAGTCCGACGCTCAGTCCGTAACTTCCCGCCGAGGCATTTTCGATCGTCAGGCTGTGAGCCGGATTCACCGCCGGCAGGACGTTGGGATAGAGCGCGAAGGCCGCACCGCCGAGCATCGAGGCCAGATATGCGCTCGAACCGTAAAAGGCCGCCCGGTCCCGCCCGCGCGCGTTGAAGAATTTGATCGCTCCGAGCGAAACGATGACAGCGACCGGGATCAGCCATCCGGCCGGGTTGCTGATGTAGTTATCGAGAATTCCGTCGCGCAGGTTGAAGACGGCGATCAGACTCAAAATGGTTGCCGCCACCAGTGCGAACCACCCGACCGAGACCACCCGGCGGGCCCGCCCGTTCATCTCGCCTTCGGTTTTCAGGGCCAGATAATTGCCGCCGTGGACGGCCAGCGCGACCAGCGCCACAACGCCGCACAACACCGTGAACCAATCGAGGATGCCGGGGTTTTCCGTGGAAGTCGTAAAGGTCGTCCAGAGCGGTTCGAAAAAGTACCCTTCGGCATTAAGCGGCACGCCGCGGACGACGTTGCCGAGCGCGGCGCCGTAGAATATGGCCAACAGAACGCTGGCCAGACAAAAACAGAAATCCCAGAAATTCTCCCACATCTCGTTGTCGAGCTGATGGCGCAGTTCGATCCCGGCCGCCCGCATGATCAGAAGCCACAAGACCATGATCAGGGGCAGATAAAAACCGCTGAAACTGGCGGCGTACAGAACCGGAAAAGCGAAGTAGAGCGTTCCCCCGGCGGCCAAAAGCCAGACCTCGTTGCCGTCCCAGACCGGACCGATGGCGCGAATGACAGTTTCGCGCTCTTTCGGTTTGCGCCCGACAAAATAATGGATGACTCCCGCGCCGATGTCGAAACCGTCCAGAATGACATAGGCGACCAGCATGAAAGCCACGATCAAAAACCAAATAGTCAGCATTTTTTCTCTCCTCTTTCGGGTTAAGCGGCCTGCGGCTCGCCTTCCAAATCCGCCGGTCCTTCTTCCTCAACCGATGCGATGCCCAGTTCCTCGGCCCCTTTTTCGATCCGCCGGATCATCAGAAAAATGTAGAGCAGCGACAAAACCGTGTACATTCCCAGAAAACCGAGCAGGGTGAACATCACGTTGCCCGAAGAGACCATCGGCGAAAATCCCTCTTCGGTCCGGAAAAGGCCGTAAATCAGCCACGGCTGGCGACCGATTTCGGCGACCATCCATCCGGCCGTGTTGGCGATAAAGGGAAAGGGGAAGCTGAGCAAAATGATCCACATCAGCCAGTTGGCCTTGAAAAGCCAGCCGCGCCAGAGGGCGAACGCCGCCAACAGGGTGATCGCAATGAAGATGGTCCCGAGGCCGACCATGATGTGAAAGCTGTAATAGAGCAGGGGGATGTTGTCGGGATGCTGATCCTCCGGAAATGCGTCGAGGCCTTTGACCTCCGCCTTCCAGTGCTGGTAGGTGATGAAACTCAGCGCGTTGGGAACATGGATGGCGTTGTCAAGTTGCCGTTTTTCCATATCGGGCTGACCGATCAGCGCGATCGGGGCGCCCTGTTCGGTCTTAAAGAGCCCTTCCATCGCGGCCAGCGTAACCGGCTGATGTTGAGCGACCATCCGGCCGTGGAGGTCGCCCGAGGGAAACATCATCCAGATGCTTCCCGCACAGGCGGCCACGACTCCGGTGCGCAGAAAGAGTTTTCCGTATTCGATCTGTTTTTTGGACAGAACGTAAAACGCTCCGACCGCCGCGACGGCAAAGGCTCCGACCACAAACGCTCCGCCCATATTGTGAAGATACTGGACGATCGCCCATTTGTTGAAAAGCAGGGCGGTGAAACTGGTCAACTGAACGGCGCCGTTCGGGCCGATCTCGTAGCCGACCGGATACTGCATCCAGGCGTCGGTGGCGACGATGAAATAACCCGAAAGCCAGGTGCCGATAAAGATCATCACGGCCGAGAACCAGTGAAACCTCTGCCCGAGGCGTTTTTCGCCGAACAGGAACAGACCGATAAAGGCCGATTCGAGAAAGAACGAGAACACCCCTTCCATCGCCAGCGTTTGCCCGATGACTCCGCCGGCGAAGCGGGAAAATGCGGCCCAGTTGGTGCCGAACTGAAATTCCAGAGGAATGCCCGTGACGACTCCGAACAAAAAGGAAATGCCGAAGATCTTGCCCCAAAAACGGGCGGCTTCGTTATATTTTTCGTCTCCTCGCCAGAGTGCCATCGTTTTAAAGTAAACGATCAGCGGCGCCAGTCCCATCGTCAGCATCGGAAATAAATAGTGGTAGGTTACGGTAAAGGCGAATTGCAACCGATGTACGGTTTCTGCGTCGTTCATAAGTAAAAGTCGTTTCCTTCGTCGGTTGTGAGCCGGAAAAAAATTCTACTCTCGCGAAAAATCTTGATCAATCGGATTGCCTTCAGCACGATGGGAGAAATTTTGTCCGACAACTAGAAAATACCGTCGAAATTCAGCCTTGATTTGTTCGATTTTCAAAAAAAATTCGGTTTGAATTTTTTAGTGCGTGAGATGAAATTATCATTTATGGAAAGAGCAGGCAAGTTTTCCGGCTCGCCGCATCGGTTAAATTTCGGGGCGAGCCGGAAGGAAAAAATCAACCGTCCAGCCCCCATTCCGTCCCGTCGATCCGTCCGAGAAGTTGCAGGCTCCCGCCCTCATCTCCGTAAAAAGCGCGGATCAGCCACACCAGCCCGTCCGAAGTCTTTTTCGTCCATTGCATATCGTAGATGTGATATTCGTCGCCCTCTTTGTAAATGTCCTCCGGTTTCGGCTGACCGTAGGTTTTGACGACGCGGCTTTTCAGGTCGAAGTCTTTCTTAAAGGCAATGTACATGGCGTAAACAAAGCCTTTGCCGGGGATTTTTCCGACGTCGAGCCGATCGACCTCGATCTCGTAATCTTCGCCCAGATCGTCTTTCTTTTTGATGGTCTCTTTGTGAAGGATCGCTTTTTTGTCGTCCTGTGAAAGCCCGTAAATCCTGACGGTCAGATTCGTCAGATCGCCTTTTTCGAACGGAACCGACAGCTCCAGCCAGTCGAAACGGGTGTCGCCGACCTCGGCGTTGCTGAGGTCGAGGCGTTTCGAGAGTTCGGCCAGAGGCATTCCCAGATAAACCCGGCCGAGTTCGGCGGGGAGCAGTTTTTTCTGCGCCGCGTAATTGTATTTCGGTTTTTTCTGGGCGGAGATGACGGAAAACGACAGCAACAGTAAAAGCGGAATCAGAACAAATTTTTTCATATCAACAAAGCGTGATTGCCTCAGATTTTTTTTGGGCGATGGATTCTTAAACCGACTTCGGCCGCAGGTTTCGGATCAAAACCGATTAATTCGCCGACCGAAGTTTATTTTAGTTGATCTTCCGGCGATCCGAGTTGGCCGACCCGGACGGCCGCTAACTCCGACAGGCGATTTTCAATTTGCTAATTTCCCGGTTCGCCTTCGAGTTCCTGAATTTTCGACGCGGCCAGTTTGCCGTCGGGCGAGACGGCCGGAACAACCTTTTTGATCGACTTGTAGATGACGAGCGCGTCGGCGCGTCTTTCGGGTTTTTTGGAATATTCCTCGGCCAGACCGAACGCGTCGCGCATGAAGTTGTTGGTCACATCGAGCCATTTTTGTTTCTCGGTTTGAGTGGCCGCAGAGTAAAACTTCTGCGCCAGAACTTCGATGGTGGCGGCGACCAGTTGGGCGGCCTCCTTGTGTTTGTTTTCCTGATAATAAACCTTGATCTTGTTGACGCGGGCATCGTAGCTGCCTGGGATCCGGTCGTAATACTCGTGCGCTTTGGCGTAGTTTTTTTCGATGAAATAGATGTTGCCGAGCAGGTAGATGGCGTTGGTCTCGTAATAATCGGTGATCCCTTCGAGCGACGGGAGTTTCTCCAAAAGCTTTTTGGCCGATTCATTCTGTTTGGCCTCGGCCAGCGCTTTGGCGATCTCGAAAACCTGCGAAGCCTTCGTTGCGGCCGGGAGGGTCGAGTCGAAGATTTTTTCGGCTTTGGCTTCCGCCTCGGCGTAGCGTTTGGCGGCCAGATCATCTTTCGCCAGCTGATAATCGGTTTTCGCCGTTGGTTTAGATTTCTCCGCGCACGGGCTGCTGACGGCGGCGCCGTATTCGGCCGATTTTTTCTCATCGGCCGTCGCCAGATCCATTTTGTTCTGTTTGCAATAAATGATCGCCCGGGCGCGGTAGGCCCCTCCGTATTTGGAGTTGAGTTCGATCGCTTTGTTGAGACTGACGAGCGATTGAGCGTAATCCTTCCGGTTGTAATAATAGGCGCCGAGGTTATAGTGGGCGACATATTGTTTCGGGTTCAGTTCGATCGCCTTCTGATAATCGGCGAAGGCTTTATCCGTCTGTTTCAGACGATCGTAGGCCGCCCCGCGATCCACGTAACGATCGGCGTTGTTCGGTTCGAGTTCGACGAGTTTGACGTAATCCCTGAGCGCTTCGTCCATTTTGCCGAGTTTTGTCAGAGCGTCGCCGCGCTCCTTGTAGGCGTTGACGTATTTGTCGTCGAGTTCGATCGCTTGGCTGAAATTCTCGATCGCTTTTTGGTAGTTTTTCTGGTCGCGATAATTGATGCCGATATTATAATGGGGGGCCACATATTTGGGGTCGATCTCAAGCGCTTTTTCGAATTTGGCGATCGCTTCGGCGTATTTTTTCTGTTTGTGCAGAACGTTGCCGAGATTGTTGTAGGCCCAGACGAATTTCGGGTCGATCTCGATCGCTTTGGTCAGGTCTTTGGTCGCCTCGTCAAATTTTTCCTGCTCGTAGAAAGCGTTGCCGCGGTTGCGGTAGAACATCGCCGTTTTAGGCTCGATCCCGATCGCCGTCGTATAGTCTTTGATCGCCTCGGCGTATTTGTTCTGCCGTTCGTAAATGTAACCCCGGTTGTTGTAAGCCCAGGCGTATTTGGGATCGAGCGCGACTGCTTTGGTGTAATCATTGATCGCTTCCGGAAACTTGTCCAGCTTCTCAAAGGCGAGACCTCGATCGACATGGGCGCGGACGGACTGCGGGTCAAGTTCGATCAGTTTCGTGTAATCGTTGACGGCCTCCGCATATTTTCGCAGGTTCCGGTAGGCGTCGCCGCGTTTGTCATAGGCGCCGGCATGATTCGGGTTGAGGGCGATGGTCTGCGTAAAGTCTTTGATCGCCGCCTGATCGTCGCGCGTGATCAGATAGACGCCGCCCCTTGCAAAGTAAAATTGGTCGCGGGGATCGATCCCGATCGCCGACGAATAATCGGCGATCGCCTGAGTGTGTTTTTTCAAACGGAAGTAGGCATCGGCGCGAACACCGTACGACAATGCGTCTTTCGGGTTTGAGGCGATCGCCCTGGTCGTGTCGGTGATCGCCGCGTCATAATTTTCCAGCAAAAAATGGGCTGCGCCCCGGCCGCGCAAACAAACGCCGGCATTGGCGTTTAGGCGGATACATTCGTCGAACGATCTGATCGCCGCGTCATACTGCTTTTGTTTTAATTGATCGTAACCGAGTTTGTTCCAACCGTCGGCCGTCGTCGGCGTCTGGGCGGAAGCGACTCCGGCCGTCAGAAGTAAAATCGAACTTAAAATTATCAGCGTTTTGAATAAACTCATTTTTCTTTTTCGGTTAGATGTTTTCCGCTCTCGAAATTCAGTTGGGTTTTTTTGGAGGTCTGAAATTTGAGATCCGGGATCAATACTGTTAAAAAGATCGGGAAAGGTGCTTTGTAAATTTTTAACCGTAAATTATTAATTATTTCGGAAATAGAGCCTTTTGTTATCCGAACCAAATTCAAGCAAATGGGGAAAACCCTTTACCCCTTTTCATTATACATCGCAGAAAAACCGGCAAGATGGGGTCAAAAAAAGTTTAAAAGTTTAAACTTTTCCACCTTATTTACTTTTTTTCCTGCGCTTCCAGCTTTTTGGCGGTCGCCTCGTCGGCCAGAGCGGATTTGAGCCTTGGCATTTTCCGGCAGACTCTGGCCCGTCCGGCGTAAGCGGAGGCGAGTTTCGCCCGTCCGGTTTTCCGAACGTTCCGGCCTTGACGTAGGTGATGGTGTCGTCGGCGATATTCCCCAACTGGGCGTTAATGTTCAGGGTGAAACCTGTTATCAGAATGGTTAACAAAAGTTTTTTTCATAATTTTTCCTTTGAAAAAATCGCAGAATTTAGCCGAAAATCGGTCCAAACAATCAGAGAGCATTTATTTTCCTGAAAAAGATTTTTATTGCTAAAGCCTTTTGATCTTTTTCGTGTTCGCTTCGAAAGGTTCCCAGTTCGGACATTTCATATCGCTGCCGGTGCCCGTTACAACATAGCCCTGCGGGATCGGAGAATTCGAACAGACGATCTCCGTCTCTCTCGGTCGGCGGATCGTAAAAGTGTTCTTTTCGAAGGCCTCCCAATTCGGACAGCCCATATCTTCGCCGGTCGAAACGATCACGAAACCGCGCGGTATTTTCTGCCCCCCGCAGATGACCGTCGGTTTCTGGGGATCGGGCCGGCGAATCGCATAGGTGTTTTTCTTGAACGCGCTCCAGTTCGGACATTTCTGATCGGACCCGGCTTTGACGATCAGGAAACCGCGCGGGATCGGCTGATCGGCGCAAACCACCACCGGTTGGCCGTCGCCTTCCGAAAATCCGCGTTCGACTCTCGCCCCGGCGATCGCTTCCTCGGTCAGCGTGATGTGGCGCGGCTGGGCGTCCGGATAATAGATCGCCAGAGCATTTTCTTTCGGATCTGTAACGAGAAAAGGAACTCCCATGGGCGTTTCGATGGCGCGGCTTTTCTTGGTCGGCAGTTCGATATGAAAAACGCGTCTGCCGCGTTCGTCAAGGCGAAAGATTTTGACCGGATAATCGAGGTCATTTTCAAATTCGATGACGGTCGGGAAATCGATCCCGATCGTTTTGGCGTCCTTATATTCCTCGGCCGGATGCAGTTCCTGAGCGCGGACGGAAATGACGTTTCCCATCAGGATCAAAACCAAAGTCAAAATCGTGATGCAGAATGGGTTTTTCATAGTTTTTTTCCTCAATCCAAAATCCGAAATCTACTCGCATCCCTTGGTAAGGGTCGCCCCCAGCTTGATCGCCTGTTCCTGATCGCGGATGGCCGAGATGATCAAGCCCTGTTTGCAGAAGATGCGCGAACGCATGATGAAAGAATTGGTGTGATTTGAATTGAGCCGGATCGCCTCGGTAAAATCGGCCGCCGCCCGGTCGTAGTTAAACAGGTTGTATTGGGCCAGCCCGCGATTGTAAAAGGTTTTGTAACTGGTTTTGTCGAGCGCGATGCTCCGGTCGAAATCGGCCGAGGCGGACATATAGATCTTTTTGTTAAGATAAAGCGTTCCCCGATTGTAATAGGCTTGCGACAAGCTGGTTTTGAGCATGATGGCCGTGTCGTAATCGCCGATCGCCTTGTCGGTTTCGCCGATCCGGGTGTAGGACAGCGCCCGGTAAAAATAGATCAGACCGTTTTGCGGGTCGAGCCGCAGGGCCTCGGTAAACTCGCTGATCGCCCGGCGGTCATCGCCTTTTTCGGCCAAACTCTTTCCGCTTTCAAAGATCGTCGCGGCGCTTCGCGCCGGGGCTTGCGGAAGGGGCGCGGGCGCGGGTTGGGCTCGCGGCGGCGGCGGGGTCGTATTGGCCGAAACGGCCGCGTCGGCGAAACTCAACGTCGAGAAAAGGGTTTCCCGGATCAATTCGCCCACCTGGGTTTTTTCGGCCGCCGTGAATTTGGTTTTCGCGGAAAAGGCCGACAGTTTTTTGATATTGGCCAGCAAAACCGCCGAGGTTCCAGCCGGGGCGTCGGCGACGGTTTTATCGAGTCGGCCCAGACCTTCGGCGATGTTTTGATCGAATTTCGGATAATTGGGGAATTGATACCAGATGGTGACGTTTCCGGCCAGTTCGCCGAGCCCGGCTCCGAGATCGTATTTCCATTCGGCGACCCGATCGATCTTGACGTCCAGTTTGTCGGAGAACAGATCGGCCAGACCGGAATATTTGCCGCCGTATTTCTGGACGACGTATTTCTGAATGGCATTTTTCTCTTCGACCGGCACGTCGCGCCAATCGGTCGGACTGGTGGGGCGGGCTTCGATCGCCTTGAGGGTCGGGCCGAGTTCGTCGTCATAAAAGCTGAGAGCGATCCGGCTGAAAGAGAGGTGCGCCGCCTCGATCTTGCCGACGTTGAGTCTGGTGATGGCCAGCGCCTTCCAGCCGTAAAAGCCAATCACAAAAGGCTCCATCGCTTTTTGCCGGGCGGCATTTCCCGGGGCGGCATCGAACAGATTGAGAACTTTTTTGGCGAAATTGCCCGAACCGTCATTGACCGGCTGGTCGAGTTTGACCATCTTTTGGGCGAAGCCGTTGACGGCCAGTGAAATCAGTATCAACAACGAAATTGAAATTTTTGTAATCTTCATAATTCTTCTCATCTTGAATAAAATCTTTCCATCTGTTACCTATCGCAGAAAAACGGCAAAAAACGGGTCAAAAAAATCGGGTTTCGGTTTTCGGAACAAAAAGATTTTTATTGATTGACATCAATTGCCTCCGGCTTTAGCCGAATGAAGCCGGAGGCAATTGATCGAACGTCTTTTTAACAGGTATGATCTCAGACTTCGGAAATTTCGGAAAAAAACTTCTGAGATCTGAGATCTTATTTATCTCCATCATCGTCATCATCAGCGTTGTCCCGGTTTTCCGGTTTGTCGAGGATGCCGTAAGCCGAGATCCGGCCTTTGTTCAAATTGAACAGACGGCCGTCGAGTTCATCGACCTCGTAATCGGGCGATTTGTCGTTGAAGATGATCTGGCGTTCGCCCTCGCCGGTCAGCATATTGACGCCGACCAGACCCGAACCCGAATCATCCTCTCCCTTGATCTTGGTCAGAACGTAATAGATATTTCCGCTCTCCTGCGAGGCGGAATATTTTTTGCCCATGAACTGCTGGTAATTGGTCATCAGATTCAAAAATCGGGCGTTTTCGTCAAAAGCGTTGTTGTAATCGCCGCGCCGGACGTAATCGGCTTCGATCGTCTGCGAAAGAGCGGCCGCTGTGACGGTCAGGGCAGTCATCACGATCGACTCCCAGCCGCTGATTCCGGGCGCGCCGTATTTGGTCGACCAGGTGATCTCTCTCGTTTTCGGATCGAAGGCCAGCAAATGCTGTTTGCCGCGGACGACGACCGTGCCGTTTTCCTGACGAACCAGCGAAACCGGATTGTCGGTTCGTTTGGCCCCTTTTTTGAACGCTCCGCCGAGACCGCCGAAACCGATCGCCGCCACTTTGCCGCCGACGTCCGAAGCGCCCAGCGAGCGTTTGAACTTGAGTTTGATCTTATAGGCTTCCTTGACCTTTCCCTGGCTCGACAGATCGAGCCCGATCAGGTTCTTTTTGTCAGCGATCAGCAAAACGTTGTCCTTCGGCAAAACGACCATATTGGTGATCGATTCGTCGGCTCCGGTGTAGATCCAGTTGGTTTTGCCGCTCGATTTATCGAGAGCGACCACGCCGACCGGACCTTTTTCCAGCCATTCGCCTTTTTTGGCGCTGAAAAACTGTCCGCCCATCCGGCCGTAAAGCGTGTCGCCGTGAAGCTGCATTTCGGCGATTCCGCCTTTGCCGAAATCCTTGGTCTGCCATTTGACCGCGCCGTCCGCTTTATTGATCGCCCGGATGACGCCCTTCGCCGAGGTGTAGATCACATCGCCGTCGATGACCGCCTGCCCGTTGGTGTTTTTCAGGGAGCCGTCTGTAACGTCGTAGAGCGTTTTCCAGACCAGTTTGCCGTTCGCCAGATCGTACCGGTGAAGACCGGCGTAGGTCATGTACATCGAGTCGCCGTCGAAGATCGGCGGGTTTTCTCCGCTCAGATCGAAGCGGTCCGACCGACCGCCCCCCGAACCGAGGAACATCGCCTTGGCGCCGGAATTCTTTTGCTTTTCAACCCCGTAAAGATCGACCTTTTCCGGATACTCCGCCTGCCAGAGCAGTTCGCCGGTGGACATCCTGAGGGCGAAAATGTCGGGTTTGTCCTTGTTTTGACGGTTGTCCCTGATGGTCAGAAAGATGAGCAGATCCTTTTGATAAACGGGCGAGACCTGAACCGTGAAGCCGAGCATCTTTTCGGTTTCCCAGACGGTTTGTCCGGTCAGAGAGTCGATGGCGGTCAGTTTGGTTTTTCTCTGCGCCCAGCCCGAATTGTCCGAAAACAAAACCAGCGGCGTTCCCGACAACTCGGTAAATTCGGCCTCGTCGATCTTTCCCAGATCGTTGCGCGTCCAGAGGGTTTTTCCGTCCGCGCCGCTGAGCATCACGACGCCGGTCTTCGATCCGACCATCAGATTTCCCGATTCCATCAGCGAATACCATTTGGCGCCTTCGAACGACCAGAGGGGCGTGTCGGCCAAAACATTGGGGATGTTGACGGCGGCGAAAAACAGCAGAAAGGCCGCCATCAGAAATCCGGCCGTTCTTTCCGAAAAACGGCCGGGGAAAATTTTGTTTGCAATCTTTTTCATTTTATCTCCTTAAGAGTGGCTTTGGGTTGATTTGTTTCCGGCGGCGCGGGGCTTTGGCCGCATCTGTCCTAAATCGCAGAAAATCGAAAAAAAACGGGTCAGAAAAAATAAGAAAAAGAATAAATGGTTTTTTGCGAGTTTCTTGAGTAAAATGAAAAGCGGGTTTTTCTAAAGTCCGGCCAATCCCCTGAACCGACTTCAATCCGGCGAAAATCAAATGTCCGACGGGAAAAGCGACCCGAAGGGTTCGGATGAGACGATCCGAGCGATAAATCTTTTCTGATGAGCGAAAAACCGAACGTAACTCAACTTTTATCCAAAGCGCAGGACGGCGATGAAAACGCGCTTAATCAATTGTTGCCGCTGGTTTACAACGAACTGCGGGCGGTGGCCGCCAATCAACTGAAAAGCGAACGGCAGGATCACACTCTGCAAGCGACCGCTCTGGTTCACGAGGCCTATCTTCGCCTGCTCGAACAAAGAGATGTCGATTGGCGCAACCGCGCCCATTTTTTCTCGATCGCGGCCGAGATGATGCGCCGGATTCTGGTCAATTACGCCGTCAAAAGAAACGCCAAAAAACGCGGCGACGGAGCGACCCGGATGGCGCTTGACGAAGCGGTCAGTTATTCGAAAAAACGCGATTTCGATCTGGTCGCCCTCGACGACGCATTAAAGACGCTGGCCGAATTCGACCAGAAACAGGCCCGCATCGTCGAGCTGAGGTTCTTCGGCGGCCTGACGGTCGAAGAAACGGCCGAGGTCCTCGGCATCTCCGATTCGACCGTCAAACGCGAATGGCGGATGGCGAAAGCGTGGCTGAAGACCAAGTTGTGAATTTTTAATTTTTGATTTCTAATTACTGAATACCTCAAAAAAAACTTGATACCTCATATGAAACGAAACACCATTCAGCGGAAAAGTTTTGAATTCTCCCTTTTGACAATTGAGTTGTATAAGAAGTTACTGGATGAGAAAGAGTTTATTTTGTCCAAACAGCTTCTTCGCAGTGGGGCGAGCATCGGAGCGAACATCGAAGAAGCAACCGCCGCACAAAGCAGGAAGGATTTCCTTTCAAAGGTGGCGATCGCATCAAAAGAGGCAAGAGAAACCAAGTATTGGTTAAGGCTCTTGAACGAATCAAGCCTGGTTACTTTGAATTTACGAATTGAACCGGAAAAAATTGAAGAGCTGATCAAAATTCTGACGTCAATTGTCAAGACGACAAGCCAAAGCTTGAAACGAGCAATTAAAAACTCAAAATTAAAAACTCCGAATTGATGAAGCAAGAGGATTGGCAAAAAATCAAAGAGGCATTCAACCGGGCCGTAGAAATGCCGGAAAGCGACAGGGAGGAATTTCTCGCCGGCGCTTTTAACGGCCAAGTCGAATTGCGATCCGAGGTGGAAGAGATGCTGGCGGCGGTCGATGACGAGGACGATACGCTCGAAGACGGCGCCTTTAACGTTTTGACCGGGGGCGGAGATCACGCTCCGACGCAGATCGGCGATTACCGGATCATCCGCGAGATCGGCCGCGGCGGGATGGGGGCGGTTTATGAGGCTTTGCGCGAAACCAGGGATTTTCGTCAGAAGGTCGCGCTCAAGATCATCAAGCGGGGAATGGATTCGGACGTCATTCTCTCGCGCTTTCATCACGAGCGTCAGATCCTCGCCTCGCTCCGGCATCCGAACATCGCCGGTTTCATCGACGGCGGAATGACCGAAGACGGGCGGCCCTTTTACGCGATGGAACACGTCGAGGGCGTCGAGATCGACCGCTATTGTTTCGACAATGATCTGAGCGTCGAAGAGCGGCTCGAACTTTTCCGTCAGGTCTGCGCCGCCGTTCAGCACGCGCATCAGAATTTCGTCGCTCACCGCGACATCAAACCCAACAACATCCTGATCACTCCGGAAAAAAGCGTCAAACTTCTCGATTTCGGCATCGCCAAAGTCCTCTCGGCCGACGGGGCGGATCAGACCGGAACCGTCACCGAATTCAGAATGATGACCCCGGCCTACGCCTCGCCCGAACAGGTGAGGGGCGAAAAGGTCGGCGTGCAGAGCGATATTTACAGTCTCGGCGTCGTTCTTTACGAACTTCTGACCGGGCGCAAGCCGTTTGATTTCGCGGGCCTCCGCCCCGACGAGGCCGTCCGGATGATCTGCGAGGAAGAACCGCCCCGACCGTCCGCGACGGCGAATTCAAAAAAATCCGGGAGATATAGGTTCGAGTCTGACGATTCCGATGCTCAAAAGAGCGACAAAAGCCGAACGGCAGATCAAAACCAACGGACAAATTCGAAATCCAAAATCCAAAATCCGAAATTGAAGGGCGATCTCGACAACATCATTCTCAAGGCGCTCAAAAAAGAACCCGAACGGCGTTACGCTTCGGTCCAGGAATTCTCCGAGGACATCCGCCGCCATCTGACCGGGTTGCCGGTCGGAGCGCGGCCCGACACGTTTTTTTACCGGACCTCGAAATTCATCAAACGCCACAAGGTGAGCGTCGTGGCCGCCTCGCTCGTCCTGCTGGCGTTGGTTGCGGGACTCCTGGCCACGCTCTATCAGGCCCGCGTCGCACAGGCCGAACGGCTTCGGGCCGAAAAGCGTTTCGAGCAGGTCAGAAAACTGGCCAACAACGTCGTTTTCAAATATCACGACGCCATCGCCGCCCTGCCCGGCTCGACCGCCGCCCGCGAGATGCTGGTCAAAGACGCCATCGAATATCTCGATAATCTGGCCGAGGACGCCGGCGACAACCCGGAATTGCAGAACGAACTGGCGCAGGCCTATCTGAAGATCGGCAACGTTCAGGGATCGGTCTACACGGCCAATCTGGGCGATTCCGACGGGGCTTTGAAAAGCTATGAAAAGAGCATTACTTTTTTCGAGGATCTTTTGAAAAAAGCGCCCGACAGCGTTCAATACCGAAAGAACTATCTGGAAACCGTGGATCAGGAAACCCTTTTGCTGGTCAGGTTGAACCGCTGGCCGGAAGCCGAAAAGGCCGGAGAAAAATTGCTCGAAGGGAGCGAAAAACTGGCCGGTCTGGAACCCGGCAATCCGGAGTTTCAAATCCGGCGCGTCAGGGCGTTTCAGACGATGGGCGATGTGGTTAATTTTTCGAGCGGGCATCAGGCTTCGATCGAATGGTACCGGCGGGCGCTCGAAGCGGTCGAAAAGCTTTCCGCCGAACATCCCGAGGACGAGACGGTTCGTCGGAATATGGCGGTTCCGCTTCAGCGGATCGGGACCAAGAGCGAATATTACGCCGAGATCCTCAAGGAAAAAGGCGGCTCGGCCGAGGAGATCGAAAAGCTTTATCTGGAGGCCGCCGAGATGCACCGGCGCTCGCTGGAGATCGCCGAGGGGCTGAAGAAGGATTTTCCCGAAAAGAGCATCTACAACCGTTACGTTTGGGCGATCGGCATCAATTACGGAACGGCGCTGGCCCGGATCGGACGGGGCGAAGATGGAATTCCGCTGATCACGGGGGCCTGCCGGGATTTTCGCGAGGCATCGGCCAACGATCCGAAAAACAACGAGGTCAAGCGCGACATTTCCGAGTGTTTTCAATATCTGGCCTTCGCCCACGATGCGATGGGAGAGCCGGGAAAAGCCATCGAGGCCAACCGCGAATCGCTCAAGATCCTCGAAGACATCACGGTGAAAGACCCGGAAAACTTCGAATTTCTGAGCCAGGCGCACCTGACCTTTAACAACACCGGCGACATCTTCTTTCGCGAAGGGAAGTTCGACGATGCGCTCGATTTTTACCGGCGCGGAATGGCCTACGTCGAGAAGATGTCGAAACTCAACGAAAGCCCGCAGATCCGGCTGTTGAGAAGCGATTCCAATCGCAAGATCGGAAAGGTCCTGCTGGTCATTGCGGAAAAGAACAGGAACCGGGAGACTCTGGATTTGGCCCGGAAATATCTGATCAAAGCGCAAAACGAACTGCGCGAAATGGAGCAGAAGAACGATCTCGGCAGGAACAACGAGTACAAACTGGCGCTGATCGCCCGGGAACTGGAAAGGCTGGCGGGGATGGAACGGTTTGCATCGTCGTCTTGGGTCGGCGGGCGAGACGGTTGGCCGAAACGTTTACCTTCAAACCGCACAGGATGAAAGAGGACAAGATGGATTCGGTAAAGTGGCGTAAAATCAAAGAGATCTTTCAGGCCGCGACGGACCTGCCGGCCGGAAAACGCCCCGCTTTTGTTTCCGAGCAATGTGGCGGCGACGCCGAACTTCGGTTCGAGATCGAAAAAATGCTCGCTTTTACCGATGACACCGCCGACGATCCGTTTGAAAAAAACGCTTTTCAGATCATCACCGGCGGCGATTCGTCCCTGCCGGATCGGATCGGGGATTATAAGATAATTCGAAAGGTCGGTCACGGCGGGATGGGAACGGTGTATGAAGCCGTCCGGGAGAAAGAGAATTTCACCCAGCAGGTCGCCCTCAAGGTCATCAGGCGAGGGATGGACACCGACGTCATCCTCTCGCGTTTTCGCCACGAACAGCAGATCCTTTCATCGCTCCAACATCCTTTCATCGCCCGTTTCCTTGACGGCGGAATGACCGCTGACGATCTGCCATTTTATGCGATGGAATTCGTCGAAGGAGAGTTCATCGATGATTACTGCCGCCGGAAGAATCTCGATGTCGAACAGAGGTTGGAACTTTTCCGAAAGGTTTGCGAGGCGGTTCAGTATGCCCACCAGCAACTTGTCATTCACCGCGACCTGAAGCCGAGAAATATTCTGGTCACAAAGGACGGAACCCCGAAATTGCTCGATTTCGGGATCGGCAAGATCCTCAGCGAAAACGAAGCACCCGAAGAGGCGGGAACGGCGACCGCCTGGGGAATGATGACGCCGGCCTACGCCGCGCCGGAACAGATCCGCGGGGAGAGGATCGGCACGACCGGCGACATATATTCTCTGGGCGTCATTTTGTTCGAACTGCTGACCGGGGAAAAACCTTATAAAACGGATTCAAAAAGTCAGCTTGAGATCCAGAAAGCCATTCTCGAAACCGATCCGCCGAAACCTTCTTCGGTCGGAAACCGCGAATTGCCGATTGCGGATTCGGAAGAGACCGGCAATCGGAAATCGAGGGTCAAAAACCCGAAACTGAAAGGTGATCTCGACAACATCATCCTCAAAGCCTTGCGTAAGGATCCGGGCCGCCGGTACGTGTCCGTTCAGCAGTTCTCCGAAGATCTCCGCCGTCATCTGATGGGATTGCCGGTTTCGGCGCGACCGCTCACCTGGAAATATCGCGCTTCGAAATTCATCCGGCGCAACCGCGTTTCGGTCGTCGCCGCTCTGCTCGTCTTTCTCAGTCTTCTGGCCGGCATCACGGTGGCCGTCTGGCAGGCTTACGAGGCCCGCCGGGCCGAAAGGGTCGCGCAAAAGCGTTTTGACGAGGTTCGCCAACTGGCCAACAACGTGGTTCATAAATATTACGATGAGATCGCCGATCTGCCCGGTTCGACCCGGGCCCGCCAGATTCTCGTCTCGGACGCGCTCAAATATCTCGATAATCTGGCCGTCAACGCCGATGACAATCCCGAACTTCTGAAGGAACTCTCCAACGCTTATCTGAAAATGGGCGATGTTCAGGGCAAGATGTATCGGGCCAACATCGGCGACACCGGGGGCGCGATCGAGAGTTACCGCAAAGCCGTCAGTCTGATGGAAAAGGCGGTTGAAAAATACCCGGATGATACCGAGGCGAAAGAGATCCTCGTCCGCGCTTACGACAATCTGGTTTTCCTGATGATGCGGGCCGGAGAGAACATATCGGAAGCCAAGCGGATGGTGGGAAAGGCGATCGGACTGCACGAGGAGATCATTCAAAAAGCGCCGAACAGCGACCGGCTGAAGATCCAGCTGATCGATCTTCTGATTCGTCTCGGAGACGCCGATGTCGGTTCCGGCGAGACGCAGGATTTTACCGTTCGCCTCGACCATCATCTGAAGGCCGTTTTGCCGGCCGAAGATCTTTACCGGGCTGATCCGGAGGATTTCGAAAAGGTCACGACTCTGGCGCGCGTTTATCAGCGGATCGGGTCGGATTATTTCTGGATCGGCGAACAGCTTGAAGAAGAGGGCAACGAGCCGGAGAAAGCGGCCGAAATGTTTGCCAAAGCTCTGGAATCTTACGCCAAATCTTTTGAGATGGTTGAAAAAATGGGCGCTCTCGAACCCGGAAAAAATGTCGTCCGCCAGTATCAGGCGGCGGCTCTCGTCAATCTGGCCGGAGCGCTGGCGGCCAACGGCCGTTTCGAAGAGGCGCTCCGGATGGCGGAAAAAAATCTGAAGATCGCCGAAGACAATCTGGCCGCCGACAAGGTCAACAAAGAGGCGAACTTTGCCGTGTCGGTGGCCTTCGAGCTTTTGGCCGAAGTCTATTTTCGAAAAAAAGATTACCGGAAGTCGGTCGAGTGCAGATCGAAAACGCTAAATGTTGATCGGGAGATTTACCTGAATGATAAGCGGAATCTGGAGGTTTTGGGCCGGATCCCGATCCATCACCGGAAATTAGCCCGTCTTTACGACCTGATCGGCGACGGCCCGCGAGCCGGATTTCACCGGAGCGAGTCCGAAAAGTTCGATAAGATCTTCGGTAAAAATATGAATTCCGCCGACCGATAGCGGATCAAAAATCGCCGGGCTTAAACCCCGTTCTCTGCTCGAATTGTTCCCCGAGCGAAGGCAATCCCTCGGCGCTTTCGTCTCTGGTCATCCGCTCGACCCGCCACATCGGATAAAATGCGTCCTGCATCGGCAGATAAGGCTCCTCATTTTTGATCGCCTTGATCCATTCGTCGAAATAATTGAGGTCGATCCCCCGCAAAAAAACTCCCGACGGCGTTATTTCATGCAGGATGCCGAACAGCTTTTCGCGCGGATTTTGCAGAACGATGATGACGGTTTCGCCGGATTCGATTTTCATAACATTCGATAAATGATGATGGAAAGAATTTTGAATTTTGAATGATCACCTGCCCCTCGTCCCTGTTCTCTGGCCCCTAATTATCCTCTTTTGTCGGCGGGGTCGCCAGCGGAATGTCGCCGTCGTCGGTGATGGTGATGACCGGCTGGCGGGAGTTGGGATTTTTCTTCGAACGCCCGAACCGCAAGATCGGCGGGACGCTCGGTTTCGGGAGTTTGAAGGTCGAAAACGATTCGGTTCTTTTCAGGATCGAACCGCCGTTGCCGGCCACCCAGAGTTCTTTTCCGCCCAGATAAACCACCGCCTGAAGGGAATTTCCCGTGATGTTCGGCTGGATCTCCCAGTTTTTCCCGCCGTCAACCGTCCGGATGACGCCGCCTCTTTCCCCGACGGCGATGGCCTCATTTTCCCGGAAGATCTGAACGGCGTACAGGTTCAGCCCGACTCCCGATTCCATATCCTCCCAGGTCAGCCCTCCGTCCGAGGTTCTGAGGACCGTCCCCTGAGCTCCGACGGCAAACCCCGTCTTTTGATCGAGAAAACTGAGCGCGTACAGATTTTCCCGGAGATTGGTGGTGATCTTATCCCAGGTCCGTCCGCCGTCGGCCGTGTGCAGAACGGTCCCTCGGTCGCCGATGATGACGCCGTGCATTTCGTCGGTGAACTGAACATCTTCAAGCCACGAACGGGTCCCCGATTCGATCTCTTCCCAGAACACCCCGCCGTTGTCCGACCGCAGGATCAGCCCGCCCGCGCCGACCGCAAAGCCTTTTCTCCGGTCGATAAAATCGACTCCGAACAGGTCTTCGTTGCGGTTCGGGACGCCTTTTGACCAACTGGCTCCGCCGTCGGTGGTTTTCAGGATCGTTCCGCCGTTGCCGACCGTCCAGCCGAAATCGGGATCGACGAAATCCAGCGCGTTGAGGTTTTCGGCCACTCCCGAATAGACCGGAAGCCAGTTGTCGCCGCCGTCGTTGGTGATCCAGATCCGTCCCCGCGAACCGGAGGCGACGCCGATCTCCTGATCGAAAAACTCCAGATCGTTGACGTCCTCGCGCCCGCCCTCGGTCAGGCGTTGCCAACTGTAACCGCCGTCGTCGGAGCGGACTATCAGACCGTCCTGACCGACCGCCCAACCGGTGTATTGATCGGCGAAATACATCGAAACCAGTTTCGGGTTGGTGCGGATGTTAAAGGGAAGCCACATATTTCCGCCGTCGCCGGTCAGCCACACCTGACCGTTCGAATCGGTCATCGAACCGTTGCGCTCATCGGCAAAGGAAACCGAAAGAAAATCCGCCCGGCTGAAGATGTTGATTTTTTGCCAGGTCGCGCCGCCGTCCTCGGTCCTCACCAGACAACCGCCGTAACCGACGGCCACGATCTTTTCGGGCGAAAGATAGGCCGTGCTGGCGATCAGGGAATTTCCGCAGGGGCGGCTCACCTGCCAGTTGTCCCCGCCGTCGGTCGTCGTCAGGATGCCTCCGAGCGTTCCGACGATGACGCTTTTCTCCCGGTCAAAAGCGGCCACCTTGAGCAGATGTTCGTCGGTCCCGGCCTTTTGCGTGATCCAGGTTTCTCCGCCGTCGGTGGTCCTCAAAATTCGCCCGTAGGTTCCGACCGCCCATCCGGTCTGAAAATTCTCTCCGGTAAATGTTACGCCGTAAAGATGGTCGCCCGCTTCGACGATGCTCTGCTTCCATTTTTTCCCGCCGTCGTCCGTCCAAAAGATCGAACCGCGGGCGCCGACGATGACGGCCTGTTTTTTGTCCTTGACGAAAACGCTCGACAATGTGGCGTTGATCGGCGCTCTTTGCCCCTCCCAGTGAAACCCGCCGTTTTCGGTGCGAAGGATGGTGTTGTCGGAACCGACCGCGTAGCCGATGTCTTTGTTTTTGGCGAAATGGATGGCGAAAAGCTCGTTGCCCTGCGGCAGCGGATTTTGCCAGATCCAGCCCGGTTCCCTGGATCTTTGTCCTTCGGAATCACTGATCTTTTGCAGATCGGCGCCTTTGATCTGTTGAGCGAAAACGGGCGGGGCGGCGAGCAGTAGGCAGTAAGCTGTGAGCAGTAGGCAGTAAACGGTGAGCGGTAAGCGGGATTTGGTGAAATGCGCCGGAAGTTGAAAAAAGATGAAAGAAGACAAAATCCGGCTCGCGGGCGAAAGATCGACTCTCCCCGTTTTTCCGTCTTTTCTTTTTTCCGTCCGGCATCTCATCAAATCTCGACGACCCCGATCTCGGCCACCGCTTCATCGAGCAGTTCTTCGTCAATGCGTCCCATCTCGGCCGATTGGCGGGCCAGCTTATCGGCTACTTCCTGAACGATATGTCCGGCGTGGCCCTTGACCCATTCCCAAGTAATATCGTGTTTTTCGGCGGCTTTGTCGAGTCTGGCCCACCACTCGTGATTGGATTTTTTGCGGAAATTTCCGAGCATCGTCTGAACGACGTAGCGCGAATCGCTCAACAGACGGACTTTGCACGGTTCGGTCAATGTCCGGAGACCGATCTCGGCCGCCGCGATCTCGGCCTGCTGATTGGTCGCATTCCCCAAATATGCGCCGAACGCGCGCCAGAATCCCTTGTAACCCAGAACGGCCACGGCCGCCGCCCGCGGATTTCCTTTTCCGTTGCCGAGGCTCGAACCGTCGCAAACTATCGTAACTTCCTTCATAAAATTTCTTCGGTCGGGACGCCCCGCGCTCCAAATTTACGCGAACGCCAGATCGATCTTCTCCCTGATCGCCTCCCAGACCTCTTCGCCGGCATCGCTGATATAGGCGGTCTTCGAAAGGATCTGCTCTTTTGAAACATCGTTTTCCCGCCAACTCTGCCGATTGTTATAGAGATTCTGCAAAACCGGCATCAGGCGATCGATCGCTTTGGCGAATTTCGCCTCTCTCGTTTCGGCCGCTTCGAACTCCTTCCAGATCTCCAGCATCTCCGCGCCGGTCTCTGCGGGCAAAATCCCGAGAATCCTCTCCATCGCCTTCAGTTCCTTGGCCTGCGCCGCTTTTCGTCCGGCCTCGTCGAAAAAGAAAACGTCGTCGGCGTCGATCTCGCAGATGTCGTGCAAAAGCAGCATCTTTAAGACTTTTTCCATGTCCGGCGGGTTGTCGGCGAATTTCGCCATAATGAGCGCCAGCAGGGAAACCTGCCAGCTGTGTTCGGCGGAATTTTCGTATCTCTCCAGCCCGAGCGGCTTGACGCGCCTTTGGATGGCTTTTAGTTTTTCCAGTTCGAGAATGAATTCGAAACTTTTTTCCAGATTATCTTTTGTCATTTAAATTCGAGTCAAGCCTTCGAAGAAGGCGGCCATATTTGCAGCCCAAGGGCGCAAGCCCTGGGGGAACGGGAACGAACCGAATAAAGCCGTTGAAAATGGCGATATGAAATTGTTTATGCCGCGGATCTTCGACCGCTTGATTTTATCTCCGGCTCCTGTCCCAAGGCTTGCGCCCTTGGGCTACAAATATGATCGTCGTTTTCAACGACTTTGGAGTTACATTTCCTCTTTCAACTTTTGCGCCGAAATCTTCGACCAGATAAATCTGAATAAAAAGCCCGTTGCAAAACCGGCGATCGTTAATACCAGAAAATTTAAGATCCCGCCGCCGCCTTCAATTACCTGAAAATATTTTTCGTTCCAACTGAAGGGAAATCCCCAGACGGAAAACCCTGAATAGCCGGGGCAAAATTTAACATCACTGTCAAGATACTCCCAATAGCCTCTGTAAGCGGCATAATAACTGTACAGATTCAGAGCGGTGAATAGCCACAGATTAACCAACACTCCGACTTTAAACGCATTATTATAAAGCTTACTCATTTTCATCCCCTCTGACCGACACCACATTATCGACATAGCCCTCGAAAGTGTCGTCGTGCGAGATGACGAAAAGCTGGTCGAAGGTCTGTTTTTCGGTGATCTGGCTGATCTGTTCGGCCAGACGTTCGCGGCGTTGGAGATCCATATTGGTCGTCGGTTCGTCGAAAAAGGCCAGTCTGATGTCCGAAAGCTGTTTCAAAAGCGCCAGACGGACGGACAGGGCGGCCGCCATTTGTTCGCCGCCCGACAGGTTCTGAAAGGGCCGCTCAAAGCCGCTTTCTTCCAGCACGATCCCGTAATCCTCGGTCCATTTCAAAGTCCGTTCGGCGTTGCCGGTGATCTCGCGGAACATCTGATTGGCTTCGAGCGAAACGTGAAAGACGTAGTTTTTGGCGATCAGCGGCGCCGAACTTTTCAAAGTGTCGCGGATAAAACGGGTCGCCTCGGCGATCTTGTCCAGCCGCTCTTTTTCTTCGAATTCCTTGCGCATCTGCCCGCGAACTTCGGCCAGCCGCTCAAGTTCCTTTTGCGTTTCGGCCTCGCGAGAGCGGGCGTTTTCCAGATTGGCCCGCGTTTCGGCCTCGCGCCGTTCGGCCTCGCGCAAAAAAACTTTCTCGCTCTGATGCTTTTCGCCGTCGTAATCTTTGCTTGCCGCCTCCAGCTCTTTGGCGGTTCGCTCTTCTTCCGAGCGAAGACGCCCGACCTCTTTTTCGGCCGCTTCGAGTTCTTTTTCCCGTTCCGGCAAAAGTTTGGCCAGATCTTCGTTGGCGAGGAACTGGCGATGGGCTTCCGAGGTCCGGTCGCGTTTTTCGGAAAACTCCTTCCACTGCGAATCGAGAAATTTATAGCTTTCGAGCTGTTCCAGCAAGATCCCCCGGTCGTTCTCCAATCGTTCCAGATTTTTCTCGATCTGAGTTCTGTCGCGCCGGAGCGCGGCCTCGTTCTCGGCTTCCGAGCGGAGCATTTTGATCTGCGCCCGAGGGTTGTCGAGCGCCTTCAGACGGCCTTCGGTCTCGGCCAGTTCGGTTTTGATGGCGGGCAGACCTTCGATCGTTTTTTCGAGAGATTCTTTTTCTGACCGGAGCGCTTTTCCCTCGTCGCCGATCTCCTGCGCCCGGCCCTTCAGGGTTTCCAGTTGAGCCAGAAATTTTTCGGCGTCGCGCGAGGTGCGAAGCGCTTTCGAGAGAGTTTTTTGTTCGGTTTCAAGGGTGGCGATCTGCGCCTTTATCTCGGTAAACTGCGTCGAGACGAAACTCTCCAAAGTTTGTCCGGGCTTTAAGTTGAGACATTTTTCCGACAGGATCGGACACAGACCGTTTTTGATCTCCTCCTGAAATTTTCGGTCCGAATCGAGTTTGGCCCGGAATCCGGCCAGCCGGGCCGTCAGTTCGGAGTCGCGTTTTTGTCTTTCTTCGAGAAATTTCGCCTCTTCGCCGCCCTTTTCGGCCTCTTTGATCTGGGCCTGATTCCTGGCGTATTTTTCCCGCAGATCAGAGAGTTTCGCTTCCAGACTTTTGATCTGACTTTCGGCCGAACCGGCTTTGGCGACCCGGTTTTGCAGTTCTCTGGATTTTTTCTCCAGTTCCTCTTCGTCCCCGGCTTTCGGTTCGAGTTCCTTGATCTTTTTGTGGGCTTCGAGCGCCGAATCGAGCTTTTCCGAAAGGCTCTTTTGTTCGGCCCGGACCTTGACCAGAGCGCTTTCGACGCCTTTCAGTTCGCCGTCCTTTTTATCGCGTTCGACCCGTTCCCGCTCCAGTTCCTTCAAACGGGCGAGCGCTTCGAGATGGATCCCGTGATCCGTTTCGACCTCTTTGATCCGCTCCTGCGCTTCGAGCGCCTGACGGCGTTCGTTTTCCTTTTGCTTTTCGATCAGTTCCGCCCGCGCCTGTTCCGATCTCAAATGGTCGAGCGCGGTTTTTATCCGGTTGATCTCCGATTCTTTTTCGTCCAGTTTTTTGACGGTCCCGCTTTTCTCCCTAACCTCTTCGGTCAGTTTTTCCAGCGCGGCGGAGAGTTCTTCGGTTTGTGCGACGAAATTTTTATGGTCTTCTTCGAGAGTTTCGATCCGCCCCAGTTCGCCCTCGGCGCGGGCTATGTTCTCGCGCGCGGTGGTGATCCGGTTGTCGATGTGGCGGGCGGTTTCCAGAAGTTTGTCCGCGCCCTGCCGGTATTCTTCGACCTTGAGGAGTTTGTCGAAGGCCTTTTTCCGCTCGGCCGGGGTTTCGAGAAAAATGGCGGTAAAAGTGCCCTGCGGAACCCCGATCGCGCGGCGGAAGAGCGATTCCAGATCGGTCCCCGGATCGACGCCGAGATGCTGCCACAGGAATCGCGTCACCTCTTCTTTTTTGTCGGCGATCCGCGTTTTGAGCTGCGGGTCGTAAATGTAGTAGCCGGTTCCCGAATCGCGATAAACCATATATTCGCGTTCGTCGAGGCCGCTTTCAAACGTGACGCGAACGACGCCTTTTTTCGCGCCGCGCCGGACGAAATCATCCTTTTTGTAATCCAAAAGATCGAACAGAGTCCAGGCGACGGCCTCGATCAGAGTCGTTTTGCCCGCGCCATTTTCGCCCGTAATGGCCGTCGTTCCGCGCTGGAATTCGCGTTCGAAATGAGCGTGAGATTTGATGTCTTCGAGTTCGATCTTGGTGATGTGCATTATTCCGATTTTGGATTTCAGGTTTTGGATTTTGGATTTTTTCTTATGAGGATAGATTTTAGAATAAATTCGGGGGAAAGAGAAAAGGCGAATAAAAAATCTCCCTGAATCTTTTTCAAAAAATGATTCTGTGCCAAAATTGTTCGGGAAAATTCTATGCTCACCAAATGTGTCAACTGCGGGTTTTACCTTCAAAAGGACGATCAGTTCTGTCTGAACTGCGGGCTTGAAGACCCTACTTTAAACCCTAAAACAAACACCGAGCTTCTTTTTTTTGTATTGGTCGGCATTTTTTTGATTTTACTGATTTTGGCAACTCATTTAACAACGGTGGCCAGCTACGCCTTTCTTTTATTTTTGGTCATTGTCCTGTCTTTTTGTGTTTATTACTTTTTCAGGAAAACTAAACAAACTAATTTTTTAAAATTTTCCTTCAAGGGGTTGAACGCCAAACAAGAGATAATCGAAAAACGCCTTTCGGAACTGACAAGGCGCACCCGGCAAATAGATGCGATCCTGGAAAAAATCAAACAGGACGATACCCCGCAGTTACAGGACACACGCCGGAAACTGCTCTCGGCGCGCGAGATCGTCACCGGGCAATACGCCCGATACGAACTTCAGGCCGGGAAGATCGAGATCGCCCGTCTCCAAAACGGCGTTCTGCCTTTTTTGGAAAATCTCCAGCGGCTCAATGAATTTGAGACCGAAAACGGCCTGATCACCATTGAGAATGCAAAACACGAAGTGGAAAAGATCCGCCGCAATCTGACCAATTATTACGCCATCGAATTTCCGAAGGCGGTTCAGTCCGAAAAAAATGGCTTTTTATCACAACTCAAGGAAACCGAAGATTCCTGCGACAAACTGCGCGAGGCCATTTTGAGCCGTCAGGCGGCGCGCGCCCTCCGCGACATTACGCCGATCGAGGACGGGATCGACGCGCCGAACGCCGAAGAGGTCGCCCACGCGGTCGAGACCTTCAACATCCAATCGACGCTGACCGATTTCAGCGATTCTTTCGAGGAACTGGAAAACGAATACCGCCGCCTCCGGGCCGAAAACGACGTCGGCAAAAAGCTGATGCCGTGACCGGAAGAAAACCCCCATCACCCATCACAAAAAAATGGCGATCCGAATTCGCATCCGAACCGCCTCCAGCGAAGGTTAAACAAAAAACCGTCGTCAATGATCTTCGAGACCGCAGCTGGCGTGATCTTTTTCGGTCAGCAGACGGGGCTGTGTGAGCGGCGCGTTGCGCATCATCTGGACGCCTTTGCCTTCGTAAAGCAGCTGTTTGTCGGGCGTGAAATACGGCACATCGACCGAAAGTTTCTGCTGGAGGGCCGCATCCAGAGCCTGCGTGTTGAGCGTTAAGGCCTTGGCCATCTTGAAGAAAATATCGGTCTGATCGTAATAGCCGAAAAACAAAAGTGCGCCCGCGCCTTCGGCCGTCACCGGAACCGATGAACCGGTGTGATCGCCCGTCCGGTAGCCGACCTTGATCCGGATGCGGTTGGTGTTTTCCGGGTAGCGGTCGCCGTTGGCGTCTTCGTAATCGGGGAATCCGCTGGTTTCGCCGACCCGGTTTTCCGTCCCGACCGAACCGCCGCCCGGCCGGTTGCCGTTGGCGTAGGGGAGGATCGAGATGACGTTCTGCACCGCGTTCGGGACATTGGTATCGACCGCGCCGATGATCGACATCGATTGATCGTGATCGGCCGTTACCAGCACCAGAGTTTTGCTCCGGGTGGCGGCGTCGCGGTTGAGAAAAGTGCGGCCGACGCCGACCGATTTGTCGAATTCGATGGTGTCCCATAACTGCCCGGCGGCGTAGTTCGGATGCGATTGCTTGTCGATCGAAGCGCCTTCGACCATCAGGATGAAGGGCGCGTTGTCTTTGTTCAGGGTTTTGATGGCCTTGTCGGTCATCTCGTCCAGAAACGGCTGATCGTCGAAACCACCGAAGTTCGGGGCCGGTTCGTCGGCCGGGCGCGCCAACCCAAGTTTGTCGTAAGCGACGTTCATATGGCTGGTGCGGAACAATCCCAAAAGTTTGGCGGGCGGGTCGGCCCCGTTCAAAGCGTTCAGTTCGGTCCGGTTCTGAACGTAGCTGTAGCCCGCGTTCTGAAGTTCTGTGGCCAGGTTTCGCGTGTCGCCGCTGTTGGAGTTGGTTCTCGAAGAGAATCTTTCCACCCCGCCGCCCAAGATGACGTCGAACTGGTTTCCCTGATTGATCGAGCCGTCAACGTACTGGCGGGCGATGTCGTAGCCCAGACCGCGCAAAAGCGTGTGTGCGCCCTCGGCCGCCGGAGTCGCATCGGTTACGTCCGAGGTCGTAACGATCCCCGTTCTATAGCCATAGCGGCGTTTTAAGAACTGCCACAGGGTTTCGACGCGCGGGTTGTCGAGGACGTATTGTTTGGTTCCTTGCGTATCCGAACCGGAAAAGCGGAAATCGTTGTTGTCGGGAAAAACGTTGAGGGCGCCGTTGATGGTCTTGTTGCCGGTCGTCCAGGCCGAACCGGTATTGGCCGAATCGGGAACGATGTTCTCCAGCGAATAGGTCATGCTCATTCCGGTAACGGGCATCCGATCCATCTGCTGAAGTTCGTCGAACCAGCCTTCGCGGAAACGGTTGCCGGTGCTTTGCGCGACGATTCGCCCGGCATCGCGATAGGCCGTTCCCATCGCGTCGCCGATAAACAGGACGATGTTTTTCTGTGAGTCCATGTGAAAATTCTGAACGCTGACCTGAGTTCCGACGCCGTAGATCTGCCGGCCGTCGAGGACCAGCGCCCTGATCGTTTTGATGCCCGGCGTGTCGAAATACATCCGGCGAAAGGTCACCGCCTTGTCGATCGTGTTGGGGTTGTTGTCGTTGTTGTCGGTCGTCTCCAGCGGGCCGGCGAAATGGTATTTTTCCTCGCCCTCTTCGCCTTCGATGATCAGTTCGACCCGCGCCGTCGAACGGGAAAGATTCTCGGCCTCGATCCGCAGATCGAAATACTGGTTGGTCAAAACGCGGAATCTTTCCGGCAAAATGATCCGCACCGTCGGCGCCCCCTGAGCCATTGCGCCGAGGCTTTGAATGCCGATAAAGGCCGTTGCCAGAAAGGCCGCCGCCAGAATTTTTTGAATCCGTTTGAAACTTTTATTCATTTTTTTTCTCCTACCAAACTCCTCTTTTTTGCGTATTTTAAATACGACTCGACTGCCGCACCGGAAGGTTTTTCAGATCGCATAAATCTTCCGGTGCCTGGTGGTTACAAGCCGCTTTTCGGGTTAAGTTTTTTTCGAAAAAGTTTTTCTTGCTGAAAGATTTAAGATAAATTCGGCGGGTTAATTCGAGGTGAATTGAAAATGAAGTTTGAATTACAGAAAGAAGCCGACGGGTTAAATTTTTGAAAACTTTTTGTTTCGGCTGTTTAGAAAATCTTTTTCATTCTAACGGTGATCCCGACCCATTCGCCGTCGGTTTCGACGATAAAATCTTCGACGCCGAGCGAGCGGAGCTTTTCGGCGATCTGATCTTTTTGTTCCGTCAGGATTCCCGAGAGGACCAAAACCTCTTCGGCTTTTTCCAGCAAAAGTTCGAGCAGAGGCCCGATGACATCGGCCGTTACGTTGGCGCAGACGAAATCAAACCGGGGCGTTTCCGCCGAGATCGAACCGACGAAAAATTCTATTCCGTCCGCACCGTTCAGATCGGCGTTTTCCCGCGCGATCCGAACCGAATCCGCGTCGGTGTCACATCCCGTTATTTCGGCCCTCTGAAATTTGAAATGTTCGATCTGAGATCTCAATTTATCGGCGGCGATGGCCAGAATGCCGGTTCCCGTTCCGAGATCGAAAAAACTCATCTGCGGCTTAAAATGCCGTTCGATCGCCCGCAGGCAAAGCCGCGTGGTTTCGTGCGTGCCGGTCCCGAAAGCCATATTCGGTTCGATCCGGATGACGATCTTTTCGGCGCTTTCGATTTCTTCCCACGGCGGGGCGATGATGAACTTTTGCGTTTCGGTCGGCTTCCAGTGTTTTTTCCATTCAAAAAGCCAGTCCTGATCCTCGACCTCGCTCCAGCCGAAAGCCTTGACGGCCGAGGGATCAAAACCGTAGATCCGCAGCGCCTCACCTAATTGATTTTGCAAAACCGCGTCCGCCGGCTTTTGATTGAAATAACCGACCACCTTCAGCGTTTCCGTCTGTCGTTTGCCGAGATTGTTGATCTCCGTCCCGAGCGAATCGAGTTCATTGAGCGCGAACTCGACCGCCTCCGAGGCCGGTTCGATGACCGTTATCTCCAGCGCAAACCATTTGTCATTTGTCATTTGTCATTTATCATTTATCAGATCAAATCCGAAATCCGAAATCCGAAATCGAATCATTCCTCGATCCCCATCTCGTCCAACTCTTTCTCGCGATTGCGCCAGTCTTTGACGACCTTGACGAAGAGACGCAGGTAAATCTGGCGGTCGAGGAGTTTTTCGATGTCGCGGCGCGCTTCTTCGCCGATCTTTTTCAGTTTGGCGCCGCCTTTGCCGATGACGATGCCTTTTTGCGATTGTCTTTCGACGTAGATCGAACAGTAGATGAGCGCCACTTTCGGGTCGGTCTCGTCGAATTTTTCCGTCACGACGGCCGTCACATACGGGAGTTCTTCGCCGGTCGTCATCAGGATCTTTTCGCGGACCATCTCGGCGACGATCCGGCGGACCGGCTGATCGGTCATCTCGTCTTCGTCGAAGATCGGTTCGCCTTCGGGCAGATGCCCGGCGATGTTTTCCAGCAGAAGGGGAACGGCCTCGCCTTCGAGGGCCGAGATCGGGATGATCTCCTCGAATTCGTATTCGCCCGAGTAGAATTCGATCAGCGGCAAAAGCTGATTTTTGTCCTTGATCTTGTCGATCTTGTTGAGAACGAGGATGGCCGGTTTTTTCGATTCTTTGACCAGATCGAGAACGAAACGGTCGCCGTTTCCGGTCGAAACCGAGGCGTCGCGCATCAGGACGACGAGATCGACCGAGAGAATGGCGTCGTGAACGGCGGCCATCATCCTTCGGTTGAGGAGGTAGCCCGGTTTGTGAACTCCGGGCGTATCGACGAAAACGATCTGTCCGTTTTTTAAGGTGACGATCCCTTTGATCTTGTGCCGGGTGGTTTGCGGTTTGTTGGAAACGGCGGCGATCTTTTCGCCGACCAGATGATTGAGCAATGTCGATTTGCCGGCATTCGGCCGACCGATCAATGCGACGAATCCGCTGCGGAAAGTTTCAGAAGTCATTGGTTTTTTAAAGTTGTCAGTGAGCGGTGAGCGGTGAGCAGTTTTCTTTCGCAATAAACTGCCAACTGCTCACTGCTCACTGCTCACCGCTCACTGCCTACTGCTGTCCCTTCATCAGCCGCTGGTGGGCGGCGACGGCCTGACTGTAGGCGCCGCCTTCGACCTCGCCGATGTTCATCGCGGCCTCATAGATTTTGATCGCATAATCGTTCTGATCGTTGAATTCGTAGATCCGCGCCAGAGCGACGTAGGTCAGCGAGAGCAATGCTTTGTCGGTTTTGTCGGTTTTGTTTTTGAGAACGTTATCGTAGGCGTTTTTGGCCGCGATCAAATGATAATTGCGGGTGTCCGCTTCGGTCGCCGCCTCGGCCGCCAGACTCTCCAGACGCCCGAGCGAATAATAAACGCGCGACAATTCTTCCGAACCCTCGCGGCTCACCTCTTCGTCGAGCAGAAGGTCTTTCAATTGTCTCCGGGCGTCGTCGTAGGCTTTGTTTTTGATGATCTCGTCGATGGCCAGCAGTTTTTTGGTGACCGGGTTTTCGATCACCTTGTTCGGATCGGCGGCCAGCGCTTTGCGCTTTTCCCGCTCGGCCAAGGCTCTGGCGCGGGCGTCGGCCACCTCGTCGAGCCGGTTGGCCTCTTTGGTCGTGTCGATGGCGGCGATCATCTGACCGATCGATTCGGTGATGTCGAAACCCGAATCTTCCAAACTCCTTAATTTATCGGCGAAATAGAACGTCAGAACGGCGCCCTGTTCGTAGGCTTCGGAGAGCAAAAGAGCTGTTTCATCGGCCAGCGCCGAATTGTATTTGTTCAGATCGGCGACGACCTGTTTTTTGAGCGCGTCGCGTTTTGGTTTGTCGAACTGACCTTTTTTTTGCAGTTCGGCGTCTTCGGCTTCGAGCGCGGCGATCTTTTGCCGGGCTTCGTAGGTGGCGATCCGCGATTTTTCGAATTCGATCTGGCGGGCGTCGATGGCCGCCGCCAGCGAACGCGAAACGGTCAGGACGAAATCGGGCGAGATGTCCCGGTTGGTTTTGCGCCGCTCTTCGATCAGAGCCTTGATGGCGTCGCGGTGTTTGAATATCTCCTGGGCGTTATCGAGGACGATCGGATCGAGGACGAACTGCAAATAAGCGCGCCGGACCTCGGACCCCGCCAGATCGGTTCCCGGCGGAACGATGGCCGAATAATCGTCGCCCTGATTGACGAAATTGACCGTTCCCTTGGCGGTCAGCAATTCCGGGACGATGAAAAAACGCCGTTCGTGAAAGCGCGATTCGGTCGTTTCCAGTTTCTGACGGTTCTTTTTGGCCGGTTGCGACTGGGTCTTGACCTTTTCAACGTAGGTCAACTGCGGGCGGGTGTGCATGTAATCGAGCAGTTTGCCGATCATCAGCGAGGTCGAGGGCCGCATCTGGTCGCCTTTTTCCTGATACATTTTCAGATATTTATCGAGCTTTTCGCCGAAATTGGCCTTCCGGTAAAATTCGCGAACGAGCGGCGTGTAATCGAGCACGTCGAGCAGATCGCCCGGCAGATCGGTGGCCCTGATCGGTTCGACCAGATCGGGAACCGGCGTCAGCGAATAGGCCATCGAGATAAACGGCGCGATCAGTTCGGCGTCGTCGGTTTTGGAATGCCGTTTTTTGTACTGCGTGATAAAGGTTTTTATTTTTTCGCGCAATGCCGGATCGACTCCGGCCAGGTCGGCCGCCAGCATCTCCCGGTACTGTTCGCCTTCGGCCGTCAGAGGCGTCTTGAGACCGCCCGCTTCGAGCGAGGCCAGAACGACCATCAGCCTTTTGTCCGGTTCGATCCGGACGCCGTATTCGGTGAAATCAAAACTCCGCTTGGCGTTCTGGCCGAACAGGTTAATGGAAAATATCAGGATCAATGTCAAAAATAAAACTTTTCTCATCGCGCGCTTTCTCTAATATAAAAAAGGTAATTCTAAAAATTCAGCAAAGACACAACATAAACAAAGAAAAGAAAGGGGGAATTTTCTTATTGTAACGGCTTTGTGTATCTGTGTCTTTGCTGTTTCTAAAGATGCTCGCCCGGCCGTCGGAGATGTCCTCGATAATAAAGGGTAAAGGATAAAAATTCGTCCAAATTCCTATCCCTTACCCTTTATTGTTAAGTTCTTTTGGTTCCGGCGATTAAAAACTGCTCAGAGCTTCGCCCTCGTCTTCGTAAACGTCGAACACCGTCAGGAGTTTGGTGATCGCCAGCAGATCCTGGATCTTTTCCGTCAGATTAAGAAGTTTCAGCGTTCCGCCCTCTTTGTTGACGGCCGTGAAGCTCGAAACCAATTCGCCGATACCGCTCGAATCGATGTACCCGACGTTGCCGAGATTTAAGAGAATTTTGTTTTTGCCTTCGCCCAGCAGACGGCGGATCGCATTGCGCAAAGCGACGCTCCCCTCGCCGATCGTCACTTTCCCGTCCATATCAAGAATGGTTACATCGCCTGCCTGGCGTTCCGAAATGTTAAGTTCAGCCATTTTTGTCTCCTCGTAAATAATTTAAGTGATAAAAGTTTGATAGCAGATTTTAGACCAATATGGTGCGAAAAGTCCAAGAAGCATTTTCAATCCTGACGTTCCTTTAACATCTTGACCAGCATTCCGCCTTCCTCGTGGTTAAACCATTCCACTCTGTCCATAAAAGATCGCATAAACAAAATCCCGCGACCGTTTGCTTTCAGAAGATTTTCCGGGTTGGTCGGATCGGGAACGTCTTCCACCGCGAACCCCTCGCCGAAGTCTCTGACCGTTACTTCGAAGCCTTTGTCGGACGAGATGAAAGTGATCTCGACCTGTTTGTTTTCGTCCAATTTGTTTCCGTGTTTGACGGCGTTGGCGACGACTTCGCGGACGGCCATGTCGATTCCAAAGAGGGCGTCTTCGCCGACTCCGATTTCGGTGGCGAATTTTACTGCTTCTACAACTGCTTTGTCGATCGATTCAATTTTGCTTGAGATAGAAATTTTCTTTTGTTTTTCGCTCACAATTTAGCAGTTAAAAAAATTCTCTTTTTGATTTTGGTTTCTTCCAAGTTTGCGTTTTATTGAGGTTTATGTCAAGAACACGGGCCCGTCAGGGGCGGGCAGAAGTGATTTTTCCGCTCGGCCGGGGCTTTTTCCGATTTACCCGAAATATCTCTTTCTGTTAAGTTAAATGTTCAATTTGCGGAAATTAAATCGGCAAAACCGTTTGGTTCGGAGAGGAGATTTTATGAATGAAAAAGCTGAAAACCTGGCGCGAAACTATTTCCGGCGCCAATGGGACGATTTGACGCGGCGCGAACGAAGAGTTATCGAAAGTCTGATAAACCGTTCGAACGTCAGCCATGATGTCAGAAAGGAATTCGAAGACGCCAGAACCTTCGGCGAAAGAGTGGCCGATAAGGTGGCGACTTTCGGCGGTTCGTGGACGTTTATTTTTATTTTCGGCGGGATTCTGTTTTCCTGGATCATCATCAATTCGCTCATTTTAATGACTCGGGCATTTGATCCTTATCCGTATATTTTGCTTAATTTGTTTCTTTCGATGCTGGCCGCCATCCAGGCTCCGATCATCATGATGTCGCAGAACCGGCAGGCGGCGCACGACCGGCTCGACGCGGCGCACGATTACGAGGTGAACCTGAAGGCCGAACTGGAGATCCGATCTCTGGAGGAAAAGATCACCGAACTGCGCGAGCGAAACTGGGCGGAACTGATCGAAATACAGCAAAAACAGCTGGCCCTGCTCGAAGAACTGCTGGCGGCGCAAAAAAAGACCTGGTGATTTCAAGGCGATGATTTTATGAAGATACGACCTGCCCGATACCTGCAAGGACAAATCAATCTGCCCGGCGACAAATCCATCTCGCACCGGGCCGCTCTTTTTTCGGCGCTGGCCGAGGGGCGGGCGCGGATCGAAAACTTCGCTTCGAGCCGCGACTGCGCTTCGACCTTGAACTGTCTGCGTTCGCTCGGCGTCCGGGTCGAACGCGAGGGAGCGACCGTTTTGATCGAAGGGGTCGGAAAGAACGGATTTTCAACGCCCGGCAAAGACCTCGATTGCGGCAACAGCGGGACGACGATGCGCCTTCTGGCCGGAGCGCTGGCCGGACAATCGTTCGCCTCGGTGCTGACCGGCGACGAGAGCCTTTCCCTGCGTCCGATGAGAAGGATCATCGACCCGCTCGGCGCGATGGGGGCGCGGATCGAGTCGATTGAAGGCCATGCGCCGCTCCGTATTTTCGGGCGCAACCCTTTGCGCTCATCACATTACTCTCTTCCGGTGGCCAGCGCTCAGGTCAAATCCTGCGTCCTGCTGGCCGGTTTGAACGCCGACGGAAAAACCGTGGTTGACAGCCCGCCGTCCGGGAAACCGGTTCCCGCCTCGCGCAACCACACGGAACTTCTGCTCGCATCTCTGGGCGCCGGGATCAGCGAGGAGTTCCTCGAAACCCCGGACGGATTCGTCCACCGCGTCTCGATTGACGGCGATTCCCGTCTGACGGCCGGAGATCTGCAGGTCCCGGCCGACATCTCATCGGCGGCCTTTTTTCTGACCGCGGCCGCCTGCCTTGAGGGGTCGGAGATCGTTTTGCCGAACGTCGGGCTCAATCCGACGCGGGCGGCCGTCGTCGAGGTCCTGCGCGGTTTCGGGGCCGGGATCGAGGTTTTGGATCAAAGAGAGGTCGGCGGCGAAACGGTCGGCGATCTGCGGGTTCGCGGCGGGAGCGGGTTTGTCCCGTCCGGCAAGTCCAATATAATAAGCGGTGAGATAATCGCCAATCTGATCGACGAGATCCCGGTTCTGGCCGTTTTCGGCACGCAGATCGAGGGCGGTCTGGAAATTCGGGGCGCCGGGGAATTGAGGGTCAAGGAATCGGACAGGATCGCGGCGACGGTCGAAAACCTCAGGCGAATGGGGGCCGGTGTCGAGGAATTCCCGGACGGTCTCCGGGTCGTTCGCTCGAAACTTCGGGGAGCCCGGGTCGAATCGTTCGGCGATCACCGGATCGCCATGGCCTTTGCCGTCGCCGGACTTCTGGCCGAGGGCGAGACCGTGATCGACGGTGCGGATTGCGCGGCGGTTTCGTTTCCCGAATTTTTCGAGGTTTTGGCCGGAGTCGTCCGGGATCGTCCGGAGGGGCGTCCGGCCTGAGGGTTTTGATGGACAATCACAGGAAAAGAGTAATTCTGACGGGTTTTATGGGCGTCGGCAAATCAACGGTGGCCCGTCATCTTTCCTATCTTTTGCGGCTGGAGAGGATCGACCTCGATCAGTTTATCGAGACGGCCGAAAAAAAGGCCATCGTCGAGATCATCGAGGAGAAGGGCATCGAATATTTTCGCCGCGCCGAGACCGAGAACCTGCGCAACATTCTGGAAAACACGGTCGCCGACATCATCGCTCTCGGCGGCGGGGCGTGGATGACCGAAGAGAACCGGGAGATCATCAAAAGCCACCACTGCACGACCATCTGGCTCGAATCGACCTTCGAGCATTGCTGGCGGAACATCAGTCTTTCCAAGAAAAAGCGCCCCCTGGTCAAAAATAAAAAACAGGTTCGGGCGCTTTTTAAAGATCGCGAAAGATTCTATTGTCTGGCCGACTGGCATTTTATTATGAAACCCGAGTTGACCTCGCTGGACGTGGCCAAACAAATCGCCGAAGAGGTCTTTTCGCACAAGATCAACTGAAATTTTTGTGAAAATGTTTTAGACTTGCTGTCAAGGCTTTAAGAGAGCATCGGTTTTGACCGAATCCGGATGAGATGCGGACCGATTTTTTTGTCCGGTCCGTTTTTGTCGGTTGTCATCGGTTTTGATCCGCGTTCAAGCCCGCTTTGGCGAGGATCTTTTATTAACGGCAATTGCTTGCGGTTGACATTACAAAATTATACGGGTTATTTTCTCAGAATAACTTTTGAGAATATTTTTGACCGAAACGGCGTTTCCACAGCTCGTCCGATGCCGGATGAATATGCGTTTTCGGTTAGAGACGGAAATTAAATTTAAGAACGAGGAAATTTCTAGGAGGAACAAATGAAATTTAAATTTTTATCAATTCTTAGCTTGGCGGTAGTTTTACTCATCAGCGCGTGCGGTAAAAGCGATGCCGATCTGCAAAAGGCCGCCGAAACGGCGGTTAAGGCCAAGGCTCCGAACGCCACCGTTACGGTCAAGGACGGGGTTGCCACATTGACCGGCGAGGTCGAAAACGAGGCGGCCAAAACCGCCGCCGAAGCCGCCGCCAAGGTTGACGGGGTCAAATCGGTTACCAACAATCTGACGGTCAAACCCGCTCCGACGCCGGCTCCGGTCCCCGATATGGCCACCAAAACGGCGGTCGAAGACGCCCTGAAGAAAAAGGGGATGACTGAAATCACGGTTGAGGCGACGGCCGCCGAAGTAATCCTTCGCGGAACCGTTCCGAAGGACAAAATGGCCGAAGCGGTCAAAACCGCTCAGGAAACCGCCAAACGCAAAGTTAACAATCAGTTGACGGAGAAAAAATAAGGTAAGGAGGGTATAGAAAATGTTATCAGAAAAATATCAATCCCTGATCGATATGGCGTATCAGCTGGGAATTTCCGGACTGGACGTGCAGGAAGAGAACGGCGTTTTGAAGGTCAACGGAACGGCCGGGAGCGCCGAAGCCAAACAGCAGTTGTGGGACGAATATGCCCGGCTCGATCCGGATTTCCGCTCGGGCGATCTGGTTCTGGACATCTCCGCTCCGGAATCCGAGTCCAGCACCTACACGGTTCAATCGGGCGACACGCTGAGCAAGATCGGAGCCAATTACGGCGTCAGCTGGCAATCGATCTTCGAAGCCAACCGCGATAAACTCGATGATCCCGACAAGATTTATCCGGGACAGGAATTGACCATTCCGCAGTAGTTTTTCCCGGCAAAGGAAAAAATCGGGCATTTTGATCCGTTCGATCGGGCGGATCAAAATGCCTTTTATTTTTGCGTCAAAATGTTTGTGTGAACACGCTTCCTAACGGTCGCGTTTCTGCCCTGCAAATCCGAAATCCGAAATTCGAAATCCGAAATCGAACAGTACCGAACATTTACGAAGATCTAAAATTAAAAAATCAAAACTCGAAATCCGGAACGCCTTTCTCTTCGTTCGTCAAACAAACATAAAATTTGTTACATTTTCTTCATGGCACTGGAAACTGATTTTATCGTCATCGGGAGCGGTGTGGCCGGTTTGAGGGCTTCGATCGAGCTGGCCAAAACGGGCGCGCGCGTGACGGTCTTGACCAAAGATAAGGCGAGCGAGTCGAACACCGAATACGCCCAGGGCGGGGTGGCGGTCGTTTTGTCGGACGACGACAAGGCCGAACTGCACGAAGAGGACACCCTGATCGCCGGGGCCGGTCTGTGCGACGAACGGGCGGTCGAAACGCTGGTCGTCGAGGGGACGAAATACATCAAACAGCTGATCGAATGGGGAACCAAATTCGACCGCGAGGGCGGCAAACTGGTCTTTACGCAGGAAGCGGCCCATTCCCGCCGGAGGATCCTTCACGCCCACGGCGATTCGACCGGCAAGGAGATCGTTCGCGCCTTGATTGCCCGCGCCCGCGCCGAGAAAAGCATCGTCCTGATGCCGTTCGCCAACACCGAAAGCCTGATCGTCCGCGAAGGCCGCTGTATCGGCGTCAGCTTTCTCGATCCGATCCTCCGGTCTCCGAGGGCGGTATTCGCCCGCGCCGTCATCATGTGCACGGGCGGGGCCGGACAGCTTTACATGCACACGACCAACCCGCCGGTGGCGACCGGCGACGGGATGGCGATGGCCTATTTCGCCGGAGCCGAGATGGCCGATATGGAGTTCGTTCAGTTTCATCCGACGGCGCTCAATCTGGAGGGCGCACCCCGTTTTCTCCTGTCGGAAGCGATGAGGGGCGAGGGCGGAATTCTGCGCAACAAGTTCGGCGAGCGGTTTATGGCCGATTACGACGAGCGGCTCGAACTCGCTCCCCGCGACATCGTTTCGCGTTCGATCGTCGCCGAGATGCGCCGGACCGGAACGCGCCACGTCTTTCTGGATATGACCGCCATGGACGAAGATTTTCTCAAAAAACGCTTTCCCAAGATCTACGACACCTGCCGTTATTTCGATCTCAACATCGCCCGGGACCTTTTGCCCGTCTCTCCCGCTTCGCATTACTGCATGGGCGGCGTCCGCACCGATCTCTGGGGCCGGACGACATTGGCCGGGCTTTACGCCGCCGGCGAAGTCACCTGCACGGGGGTTCACGGAGCCAACCGTCTGGCCTCGAACTCCCTGCTGGAAGGCCTCGTCTTCGGCGCCCGAGCGGGCCGGGCCGCCGCGGAAGACTGCGGTCAGAGAGAGGTGGCGAGCGTTCAGGATGAAAATCCAAAATCCAAAATCCAAAATCCAAAATCGAACATTTCGGTCGCCGTCAGAAAACGCGTCAAACGTCTGATGTGGGAACAGGTCGGCATTTTGCGCGATGCCGAAGGGTTGAGTCGCGCCCTCCGCGAGTTCGAACAGATCGCCCGGGCCGATCTGGGAACGTTGTCGCGGAATTTCGTCACGGTGGCGACGCTCATCACCCGGGCGGCGCTCTGGCGCGAAGAATCGCGCGGCGGCCATTACCGGACCGATTTCACCGAACGCGACGATAAGCACTGGGACCGCCATTCGATCCAGAAAATGGGAGCGGGGATCGCTTCGAGCGAAAAGATAAATTTCGAGAGATTTTGAAACCGAAAACGAGTTTCCGGCGAATCTCTTAAGTAAGATCAATGAAAATGAACCGGCCGGGGCCGACTTTGGTTTGTCAACGCTTCGGTCAAGTGCTTTAATCTAAACTTATGGATCTGGAAATTTCGCGGGAACTGTCAACCTTTACGATTCTTTCGTTCGGTTTTTTGCTCGGACTCAAACACGCCGTCGAGGCCGACCATCTGGCCGCCGTTTCGACCATCGTCGCCGAAAGGCGGAGCATCCTCAGTTCGACCCTGATCGGCGGATTCTGGGGGATCGGTCATACGCTTTCGCTTTTTCTGGTCGGGGCGCTGGTCATTTTCCTCAAACTCCGGATCTCGGAAAGCGTCGAGGCCCGCCTCGAAGCGATCGTCGGCGGAATGCTCGTTTTGCTCGGGATCAACGCGCTCAGAAAGCTTTGGCGAAAAGAGACCCTCCACGTTCACGCGCACGATCACGAGGGCCGTCAGCACATCCATATTCACACCCACGAAGACGAAAAACGGGAAGAAACCCACCATTTTATGCGGTTTACTCCCCGTTCGATCGCCATTGGAATGGTTCACGGTCTGGCCGGAAGCGCCGGTTTGATGCTGTTGATCGTGCCGACCATCTCGTCGCCGGCCATCGCGCTTTTGTACATTCTGATCTTCGGCATCGGCTCGATCGGCGGCATGATGCTGATGAGCCTTCTGATCGGTCTTCCGTTGCACCTGACGGCCGGCAAGTTCGAGGTTTTAAATAGATCGATCCTCGGCATCGCCGGCGTCTTCAGCTTCTGCCTCGGTATTTTTATCATCTGCGAAAAACTCATGTAGATTGCGGATCTCGGATTTCGGATTTGGGATTTATTTCAATCCAAAATCCAAAATCCAAAATCCCAAATCGCTAGACTCCCGGCATCGCTTTTTTCAGCGGTTTGAGCAGGAGGAACAGAACTATCGCCATCACCAGAGCCATCGAACCGAGGATGATGAAAAAGCTCGATTGATACCAGATGCTCCAGTAAATGCCGATCATCGTCAGCTTGTTGCCGATCGCCGTGGCGACGAACCAGCCGCCCATCATCATCCCGCGCATCCTGACGGGCGCGACCTTCGAGACGAGCGATAAGCCCATCGGCGAGAGCATCAGTTCGCCCAGAGAGATGATGGCGTAGGCCAGGATCAGCCAGAACGGCGAGACGCGGAAAAGATAGGATCTTTCGAGGAACGCGCTTTCGTTTTTGGCGAAAGCGCCGGGCGCGATCTTTTCGACCGCCGCCATCAACTGCTGTTTGCCGGAGGTCTTTTGTTTGGTCTGCTCGTCCTCTTTTTCGGAGAATTTAACGTCGTAGACCAGATTCTTGCCCTCATCGTTCTTGGCCTCGCGGATTTTGGTCAGCACCTCTTCGGAAACTCCGTCCGCCTTAAGGTTGGTCAGAACCCTTTCGTTGATCCGGAAGGAACCGGCGGCGATCTGTTCGGGCGTCGCTTTTTGGCCTTCTCCGGTCGTGGCCGCAAAATAGAGAACGAAAAACGAGAGCGCCGTCAGGAGCATACCGCAGGCCATCTTGGTCGGCGTCGAGGGCTCCATTCCGCGCCGGTCGAGAAATCCCCAGAACCAGACCAACGGGAAGGTCAGCGTGATGATCCAGAACGGATTGATGGCGTTGGAGATGGTCCCGGAAACGTTCCAGGCCGTGTTGTCGTCGGCCCAGTAGGTGAGGGTCGAACCGTTCTGATGAAAGACCATCCAGAAAACGATGACGATGGTGAAAATGACGATCAGCGCGGCGATCCGTTTCCAGTCGGGAACCGAATCGATCAGCGGCCGTTTCGATTCTTCATCCTGATGACTGACCCCGTGCGGCGGCGCATCGACGGCCGTCGCGGCCGCATCGGCCATTTGATCCGAATCAGCTTCACCACCTTTCGATCCGATATTCTCAATCACATAGTCGTCGATGACCAGAGCATCTTCCTTTGGTTTTTCGACCAGATTCCGGAAATACCAGAGGATCGCCACCGAGATGACCATTCCGAAGGCGGCGACGGCGAAGGCGGCGTGGTAACCGGCCTTCTGTTTGACGATCTCCATCACGATCGGCGCGATAAAGGCCCCGATGTTGATGCCCATGTAGAAGATGTTGTAGGCGCGGTCTTTGAGATGACTGCCTTCCGGGTAGAGATTGCCGACCATGGTCGAAACGTTCGGTTTGAAAAAACCGTTCCCGATGACCAGACAGGTCAAGGCCAGATAGACCGCCCAGACCGTCGGGATCGAAAGCAGACCGTGTCCGGCGATAAAGAATACCCCGCCGATCATGACGGCTTTTCGGTAACCCGTCACCCGGTCGGCGATGATGCCGCCGATCAAAGGGCTGGCGTAAACAAAGGCCAGATAGTTCGAATAAAGTGTGGTGGCTTCGGTCGCCGTCCAGCCGAACCCTTCGGCCGGGTCGCGCAGGTAAAGCGTAAACAGCGCGAGCATCGAATAAAAGCTGAAACGCTCCCACATTTCGGTTGCAAAAAGTGCGTACAGTCCTTTCGGATGTCCAGTCAGGTCTTTTGTTGCCATAAATTTTTCCTTTGAATTTTTTGGTTTTGTAAAAAAAGCGGTTTCCAGAATATACACTTTCGGAAACCGCTTTTAAAGTGGTCGGTGGTCAGTGGTCAGGGCCGGAAAAAACAACTGACTGCCGACCGCTGATCACTGCCCCTACGCGGGTTCGACCGGAACCTCGGTCGTCGGTTTGGTGTAGAGTTTTTTGACCAGCGGCGAAAGCGCCAGCAGAACGACCGCGCCGATGATCAGGATGATGGCGACTTTGGAGAAGATGCCGGTCAGAACCGAGGCTTTTTCCTCGAATTCTCCGGCGATCCGGCCCGCCACATAGTTGCCCATCGAGATCGACAAAAACCAGACGCCGAGCATCAAAGAGACCATCTTGCCGGGCGCCAGTTTGGTCATCGAACTGAGGCCGACCGGACTTAAGCAGAGTTCGCCGATGGTGTGGAGAAGGTAAACCAGAACCAGCCACCAGAAAGTGACCTTGCCGGCGTCGGTGAACGAGGCGGCGTAGGCGACGACGACGAAGCCGAGGCCGGCGAACAGGAGTCCGAGCGAGAATTTGACGGCGTCCGAAGGTTGCTTGTGCCCGAGTTTGACCCACAGCCACGCAAAGACCGGAGCTAGCAGAACGATCATCAGCGGATTGACCGATTGAAGCCAACTGGCCGGAAAGTTGTAACCGAAGATGGTGGTTTCGGTCAATTTTTCGGCGAACAGATTGAGGCTCGTGCTGGCCTGTTCGAACCCCATCCAGAAGAGCATCGAGAAACTGAACAGAACGAAGATGATCCCGAGCCGTTTCCAGTCGGCCACTGTCAATTTGTCCTGCATTCCGGTCAGCAGAACCCCGATCAGACCGGCGATCAGAACGACCGGCATCAACACATAGGTGAGCGCCGCGTCCACTCCGTAGAAATAAGCCGAACCGCTTATGATGGCGACCGCCAGCACGATCAGAGCCAGCATCTGCCCGATGTAGGCCGGACTCAGATCTCCCGAAACGCCGCTGTCGAGATTGTCCGTCCTCTGAGTCGGCGGGAGACCGACGTTTTCGAGATTCTTTTTGCCGATGACGTATTGGATCAGTCCGAACGCCATCCCGACCCCGGCGGCCGCGAATCCCCAGTGCCAACTGCTGTTCGGATCGAGCCCCAAAGCGATGATCTTTTGTTTGAATCCGTCGGCCTGCGCCAGATACCCGCAGACCAGCGGCGCGGCCAGGGCGCCGATGTTGATGCCCATGTAGAAGATCGAGAATCCGGCGTCGCGCCGTTCGTCTTCGGCGCTGTAAAGGTCGCCGACCATGGCGCTGATGTTCGATTTCAAGAAGCCGGTTCCGACCGCCACCAGCACAAGTCCCAGATAAAAGAAGAAGGTGGTCGGGACGGCCAGCGAAAAATGCCCGAGCATGATGATGAAACCGCCGATGAACGTGGCCCGGTAGGCGCCGATGAACCGGTCGGCGATCCAACCGCCGATCAGAGGCAGAAAGTAAACCGATGAAGCGTACAGACCGAAGATCGGTCCGGCGTAAGCGGGATCCCAGCCGAGGCCCCCTTTTTCAATGGCCGCCGTCATATACAAAAAGAGGATCGCCCGCATCCCGTAGTAACTGAAACGCTCCCACATTTCCGTGAAGAAAAGCGTCGAAAGCCCGGCAGGATGTCCGAAAAAGCCTCTGGTTTCCACTTTTGCGGCCGAATCATGAACAGCACTCATATTTTATTTCCTTATTTTTTGTTTGTATTTTGAAAAGAATTTGGCAAAATATAACAGATTAGAGCCTGAAACTTAAAATTGTGTTGCCAGGTTATTAAAATAAACAAAGATAATCTAAGGATTTCGTCGAGTTATTCTCATAAAATATCTGCAAATCTTCGGGATGCTGTTTTTTCCAAAAAGGCTCGGCGGCTTTCCGTTAAACTGAAAATCGAAATCAGCCGAATCACATTTTTGTGCGGAAAATATTTTCTGGTCAAAACAACTAAAAAGAGAGAGAGGTTTACAACAAAATGCTACTTGGAATTCTGGGGTTGGCGATCATAATCGTCGGATCGGTGCACGCATATCGAACTGCCAAAGAAAACGGACGGAATGCGGCCGGGTGGACTCTGGCCGTCATCGGTATCGGAATCGGGCTTCAATTTATCATTCCTTTTATAATCGGTTTCATAATTGCCATCGTCATGTTTTCAAGAGGGAGTTCGGTGGAGGAAATACAGGAATCTGCGGCCCTTCCGGCAGTAATTATCAATGTTGTTTGTCTTATTTTGAGCGTTCCCGCTATTCTTCTGGTGTTGAACTTTCTTGCCAGAGTTCCCGAAGAAACCCCTTTCGCGCCGCCGCCATCGCCGCCTGAGTTTTAAACAACCGGATCGATCTTTTATGGAACAATTCAACCGAATCGGAGCCCAGTTGGAAAAACTCTGGCGCGATAAAAATTATGCCGAGGACGAATTCCCGGCTTTGGCGGCCGGGATTTTGGCGGAAGCGGCTTTGCCGGAAAAGATCTCGGCCTGGGACGTCATCGGCTGGACTCTCGGCCAGACTCAGCTTCCCGAACAAAAGGATCTCAAGGCCAATTTCGGCGATCCTCCGATCACGCTCTACAATTCGCCCCGTTTCCACATCGACGTTTACTTCTGGCTCGAAGGAACGACGGCCATTCATCAGCACGCTTTCTGCGGGGCGTTTCAGGTTCTGCACGGCTCCAGCATCCACAGCTGGTACGAGTTCGAACTTCTCAACAAGATCAACGCCTTTACCGAGGTCGGACGGATCAGTTTAAAACTCTGCGAATTGCTTGAGGTCGGCGACACCCAGCAGATCCTCGCCGGACGACAATATATTCACGGGTTGTTTCATCTCGATCAGCCCTCGGCGACGATCGTCGTCAGGACGCACAAAAGCCCGCTTTACTTGCCGCAATATTCCTATCACAAGCCTTTTCTGGCGATCGATCCGTTTTTCGAAGAGGCCAACACGATCAAAAAGATCCAGTGTTTGACCGCGCTTTTTCGCTCCAATCATCCGGACACCGACAAATTCATCGGAGAGCTTTTGGAAGGAAGCGATTTTCAGACGACCTTTTCGATCCTCTCCACCGTCCGGCATTATCTCGGACAAAATCAACTCGATCGTTTGTTCAATCTGTCGGGGGCGACCGATCGGTTCGACGCGTTTCTGGAGATCGCCCGCCGTCGGCACGGCGAACCGGCCGATATTTTTCCGGCCGTCTTCGCCTGGCAGGAAACCATCGAAGAGATCGTCAAACGCCGGAGTTACGTCAGCGAACCGGAACATCGGTTTTTTCTGGCTCTGCTGATGAACGTCGAGGGGCGGGACCGGATCTTTTCCCTGATCAGGGAGAGATTTCCCGAGGCCGATCCGCTGGAAAAAGTGCTGGATTGGGTCTTCGATCTGTCTCAGACGAGGGTCTTGGGGCTGAACGTGCCGAACGCTCTCGGCATCGCCGGTTTCGGCGATCTCGATCTTTTCATCCTCGAATGTCTTTTAAAGGGGATTCCTGAAGGAGAACTGCCGGCCGCTTTGCGGGCCGAATATCCGGCGGAACCGGCCGACGCTCTGGAAGCGGATCTCAGCCAAAAGTTGGCCACCATCAGACAGACGGCGATCTTCCGGCCGCTTCTGATCTGAACCGGGAGAACCGAAAAATCCGCTCATCCGAAAACCGAAATCCGAAATCGAACTGTTGCATAATTTTCTCCCCGCGTATATCATCTCTGTTTCTTATGCACTTTCGTTTCATCTGGGTCGGAAAAACAAGAGACAAAAACTGGCGGGCGTTGCAGGAAGAATATCTGCAGCGTCTTTCACATTTTGTCAAATTCGAGATCGTCGAGATCAAGGACGGTGCCCGGCATGAAACCAAAGAAATTGAAGGCAAACGTATTTTGGAAAAACTGAATCAAAGCAGTTTCCTCTGCCTGCTCGACCTTAAGGGACGAGCAATTTCTTCGTACCGGTTTGCCAAAGAAGTTGTGAAATGGCAAAATCGCGGTTTGAAAGAAATCGCCTTTGTCATCGGCGGTGCAGACGGTGTCTCTGAAGAGGTTGTCGAAAAGGCAGACTTTAGTTTATCTTTATCGGGTTTGACCTTTACGCATGAGATGGCACGGGTCATTTTGATCGAACAACTTTATCGTGCTTTTACAATAATCAAAGGGTTTCCATATCAAAAATGAACGAATTAAATTTAGAAGAAATCAAAGAAAAACTTATCGCCGAGCGCGAACTTATCATTTCCAAGCTGAAGGAAAACGACCTTTCGATCGACGATTCGGAAACGCCCGATCCGGTCGATCTGGCCGTTAAGAATTACTCCAAGAACGTAATGATGGCTGTTTCGGAAAACGACAGTCGCCAGTTGATCCTGATCAACGAGGCTCTGGAGCGGATCGAGGACGACGAATACGGATTGTGTCAGAACTGCGAACAGCCGATCATCGCCAAACGGCTCGATGCGATCCCCTGGGCGCGCTACTGTCTGAACTGTCAGGAATTGCAGGAACAGGGCTTGCTCGACGAAGATTAGTTTTCAGGCTAAATAAAGTGAAAAGCAAAAGTAAAAGGGCAAAAGTGAAAAAGCTCTCTCGCTGAAGGAAAAGCCTTTTATTTTGATAAGTTTTTATCAATGAACCCTGCCGGAGGTTGCGGTTTTAGAGAAACCTTGCCCGCCCTAATAGAGTTTCGCCCTTTTGCTTTTTACGATTTCACTTTTTCACTCTTAAACTTTTTCAACTTTTTGACTTTGCATCTTATTCACCTTCACCGGAGTAAGCAATGTGGCGGAAAATAATCGATCCTCTTTTAACCCTCGCCTATCCCCAAACCTGTCACTGTTGCGGCCAGAGCGTCGAAGAGTCCTCCGACGGCGTCGTCTGCCGATCCTGCTGGAAAAAGACCCCGGTCTTGTCGGGCCGGGAAACCATCTGTCATAAATGCGGCGCTTTTTTGAGCGAAAGACCGGCGGCGGCAAAGACCTTCTGTCATCGTTGCGACGGGGATTTTTACGATCGGGCCGTGGCGGCCGGATTTTACCGGCTCGGTCTTTCGGCTTCGATCCTTCATCTCAAACGCGAACCGGTTCTGCCCGAGAGGGTGCGCCGGATCTTTCTGAAAAGATTCGAAACGGCCGGTTTCCCCGACCTGGATCTGATCATTCCGGTTCCGCTTTCGCGGCGGCGCTTTCGAGAGCGCGGTTTTAATCAGGCGGGAATTCCGGCCGGGATCCTGGCCCGGAAAACGGGTTTACACCTCGATGAACTTAGCCTCGTCCGTCGGGCAGACACTCCGGTTCACCGCGCCGGAATGGATCGCAAGGCCCGCGCCATGAGCGTCGAAAACGCGTTTGCGGTCAAACGCGAAAGATTTATCGAAGGCCGGAAGGTATTGTTGGTCGATGATGTTTACACTTCGGGAGCGACGGTTTCAAATTGCGCCGGGGTTTTAAGAAAAGCGGGCGCCGAGTGCGTCTTCGTCCTGACATTGGCTCGGGCCGATTGATCAGTACACGGAGCGGTAGCGATGTGGTCGATCCAATGTTAGTCAACACGCAAAGCGGTAGCGACGTGGCCATGTCGCTACCGCTTTGCGCACTGATTACGGTCGGTCGAAGGCCGGAGCCGGTTGATCGCCGTCCGAGCCGAACTGGACGATATTGACGCCGCCGGTATTCGACTGGGTCAGATACCAGACGCCTTCCGAAGGTCGGAAAACTCCGATGTCTTCGCGGTGGTCGCCGTCATAATCTCCGGTCGTCGGAACGTCCCCGTCGAGACCGAATTGCATGATCGTGGCCGAGCCGTCATCGCTGTTAAGCAGGTACCAGACGCCCTCCGAGGGCCGGAAGACCCCGATGTCGGTGCGGCCGTCGCCGTCGTAATCTCCGGTCGCCGGAATGTCGCCGTCGGAGCCGAACTGAACAACGGAAAAATCAGGGCTTCCGCTGATCAGACGATACCAGACGCCGGTCGAAGGCCGAAAGACCCCGATGTCGTCGCGCCCGTCCCCGTTGTAGTCGCCGACCACCGGAACATCTCCGTCGGCGCCGAATTGGGTGATCTGAGCCTGAGGATTGGAACTCCTCAAAATGTACCAGACGCCCTCCGAGGGCCGGAAAACCCCGATGTCGGCCATCGTGTCGCCGTCGAAATCGCCGGCCGCCGGAATGTCGCCCGGCGCGCCGAATTGAGTGATCCCGACCGTGTTGTCGCTGCTCCGGAAATGATACCAGGTGCCTTCCGAAGGCCGGAACACTCCGAGATCGGTCCGGCTGTCGCCGTCGAAATCCTCGGGCGTCGGAACGTCGGTGTCGAGGCCGAACTGCTGAATCAGGAACGAGCCGTCGGAACTGTTGATGGCGTACCAGACGCCGGTCGAGGGCCGGTAAACGGAGATGTCGGTCCGGGCGTCGCCGTCGAAATCGGCGTTGGCGTTATTGGTCAGCGGCTCGGTGTTGATGATCTTCTCGACCGTCCCGCCGAGGCCGACCAGATAGAGTTCGCCCGCTTCGTCCTCGCCGAACGACGAAATGCTCCGGCCGGTGGCAAAAAGTCTGACCGACTGCGTGCCGTCCCAGATAAACAGTTCGCCCGAACAAAAATCGCCGTAGGTGTAGGTTCCCGATGGAAATGTCCCCTGAGTCCCGCGATAGATGTAACCGCCGGTGATCGAGCATTTGCCGCCGGCGTGGGTGTAGGTGTCGATCGGCGGGATAAAATTGGCCGGATTGCAAAGCCCCGGATCGTTGTTGGTGCAACTGTTTCCTTCGAAGATCCGCCAGCCGTAATTTCCGCCATTGACGATGATGTCGAACTCCTCGATCGCGTTCTGTCCGACATCGCCGGCCCAGAGCTGATTGGTGCCGCCCCGGTCGAACGACCAGCGGAAGGGGTTTCTCAAACCGTAGGCGTAAATCTCGTCGGCGCCGTTTACGCCGACAAAAGGATTGTCGGGCGGAATGGTGTAGGGCGGAGCGGTCATCGAGCCGGAAACATCGGGAGCGATCCGGAGCATCTTGCCGAGCAGGCTGTTGATGTTCTGAGCGCGGTTGTTGGGGTCGTTGCCCGAACCGCCGTCGCCCATCCCGATATAAAGATAGCCGTCGGGGCCGAATTCGACCATCCCGCCGTTGTGATTGGAAAAATCCTGCGAGATGGTGATGATGATCCGTTCGGAATTGATGTCGCCGACCGTGTTGTTGTTGGTCGCCGTGTAGCGGGCGACGACCGTCGCCCCGTCGCTCTGGCGCGTGTAATTGACGAAGAAATAATGATTGGTTTCAAACTCCGGATGAAACGTCAAACCCAAAAGCCCGCGTTCGCTGCCGGTTTGACTGACCTTCGAAGCCAGATTGATGAAATTTGACGGAGTCGTCGAACCCGGTTCGACCACTCTGATCAGTCCGCGCTGTTCGACGACGAAAACCCGGTTTGTCCCGTCCTTGGCGTTGGTCAAAAAGAGCGGCGAGCTGAGACCTGACAAAAAAGGCTGAAGTGCGATGGTCGTTTGCCCGAAAACGCCGATCGTCAGAAAAACCGTCAAAACTATTGCCGAAAACGCCGATAGATAAATTTTTTTCATTGTATTTTAACTTCCCTTATTCTGATTGTTCATTTACTGCCCAGACCGATACAGGTTTTCGCTTCGCCCAATTTTTCCAGATCGTCCTTCAGATCGCCGAAGTCGTTTTTCATCGACTTGGTCCGCGAACATCTCCGGTCGAAGAGCTTCCCGCTCTCTTCGTCCGCCTCGGCGAAAATCAGATAGCTTTCGCCCTTTTCGAACTGCGCCTGAAAGCGGGGAGTCTCATAGACGTAGATCTTGATCTTTTTGCCTTCGACGCCCTTCCAGTATTTTTCGACTTCGAATTCAAAGACCTTGACCCCGCCTTCGGTCTTTTGGTTCAGGACCCGGCCGACGAAAACTGCCTCCGCCCGCTCAAAAGCGTCGTCGATTTTCGGAATGGCGCATTTGACCGGCACCGGCATTTCTTTGACGCAAGCGCTGTGCAGATCGGTCGGAAAAAGAAATACGGAAAGGGTTAGGAAAATAAGCGAAACGATTTTTTTCATCTGTCCGGTCTCCTGAAATTTAAGCAAACTGCCGCCGATGGACGAAAAAACTTCAAGAAACATCGGTCGGCTTTGGTTGTGTGTTTTGAAATTTTTCAAACGAGGGTAAAACCATCATAACTTTCAAAAGCCTTTTTAGGCAACAGCGATCTCAAAGCGGAGCCAGATTGCGATTTCGGATTTCGGATTTCGGATTTCGGATTGATTTTCTGCTGAATAAAAATCCAAAATCCGAAATCCGAAATCCGAAATCGTCACAGTCGATACCGCACTTTTTTCTTTCTTAATTTCTCGTCCTCGACGTCGAGGTTCTGCAATCGCATGGTGACGTCGGCCGTCATCCTGAGATCGGCGCGTTCGCCGCGTTCGAGATGAAAGTCGCCGGCCGCCGCGATCATCGCCGCGTTGTCGGTGGAAAGATGTTTGGAGGGGAAGTAAACCGGCAGATCGAGTTTCCGGGCGAGTTTTTCCGATGCCTCACGCAGGGCCAGATTGCAGGCCACGCCGCCCGCCACGATCAATGTTTTCGGTTTCAACTCCGCCGCCAGACGCTCGACGTTCTTTAGCAGGGATTTGACCACCGTATTTTGAAAACCGGCGGCGATGTCCGCGATTTCCGGCGAAAGCCCCTCGCCGTTTTTGACCGGCTTGACGTCGTTTTCGCGCAGGTGGCGCATGACGGCGGTCTTCAATCCGCTGAAACTGAAATCGGGCCGGCCGTCGCTGATCTTGGCGATCGGGAACTTGATCTTTTCGGGGTCGCCGTCGCGGGCGATCCTTTCGATGACGGGGCCGCCCGGATATTCCAGACCGAGCATCTTGGCGACTTTGTCAAAGGCCTCGCCGGCGGCATCGTCGCGGGTTCGGGAGACGACCTTGTATTGACCTTCGGCCGGGATGAAAAAGAGGTTGGTGTGCCCGCCCGAGACGATCAGGGCCAGCGCCGGGTACTGGATCGGCGGGTTTTCGAAAACGACCGAATAGACGTGGCCTTCGATGTGATTGACGCCGATAAAAGGAATGTCCATCCCCCAGGCCAGCGCCTTGGCGTAACAAACCCCGACCAGCAGCGAGCCGATCAATCCCGGCCCCTGGGTGACGGCGACCGCTTCGATCTCCCTGAGATCGACCCCGGCCCGCGCCAGAGCCTCTTTGACGATCGGTTCGATCTTTTCCAGATGATCGCGGGCCGCCAGTTCGGGCACGACCCCGCCGTATGGACGATGAAGTTCGACCTGCGAAGAGATGACCGACGAAAGAATCTGACGGCCGTCTTTGACCACGGCGGCGGCCGTCTCGTCGCAGGAACTTTCGATTCCGAGTACCAGCATAATAAACGGTGAGCGGTAAGCAGTGAGCGGTGAGCAGTTTATTAATCGCTTGAAAAATCAAATTGCTCGCCCTCGTCCGCCGCTCCGAATTTATTATACAGAAAACAATGCCTGACCGCTCAATCTGAAAACAACCGCTCACCGCTCACTGCCCACTCTAAAAAAACTGCCCACTGTCTTAAAATGCCTGCGAGAAGCGGAAGTGGATCTTTGAGCGGCCCGGGATGATGATCGCGTTGGGTGCGTTTTGCTGGGGCAGAAGAAATCTGGGCGGATTGAGAAGATAGCCGTAATCGATCCCGAATTCGCCGCCGATCGGGGTTTTGATCCGGAGGCCGAGTCCGACCGTATGCGTCCAGAGCGCGCGCAGGTTTTGCCGGAAGACGTCGTCGGGCGGAATGTCCGGCGGGTTGAAGATGTCGCCGATCCGCCGGAAGACGTTGCCTCCGTCGTAGAAGGGGACGGCTCCGAACCCTTCGGTCAGCGGGATTCGCGCCTCCAGATTAACGATGGCCAGAGCGTTGCCGCCGAACGGAATGGTGAACGGATCGAGAAAAACTGGGTCGCCGGCGCTGTTGCGGAAAATGCCCTGCGGGACGATGGCCACGCGCGGCCCGGCGCTTTCGAAATCGAAACCGCGGAGGGTGGTCGAACCCCCGGCGAAAAATCTCTCGCTGATCGGAAGGATCCCTTCGAGATCGGGAAACTGGCTCGAAGAAAAATCCTGATTCCGCGAAAAAACGCTGGCCAGACCCAGAATCGCCCGCCCGGCGAAGATGATGTTGTTGAGTTTCGGGATCGAATAGTAGGTGTTGTAGGAGATCTGGAATTTATGGAAACCGATGTTGGCCCCGAGTTGGGGCAGCGAGACGTTGTATTCGGCCGTAATGTAATTGCCCCGTGAAGGATCGGTGGCGCTGTAGCGGCACGGTTCGCCCGGTTCGCCCTTGGCGATGATTTCGAGCAGAGTGTATTTGATGTTGCAGTTTTCCCGCGTGTCGTAAACGAAATTGACGCCGAAACCGGATGTCCGCACCTTGGCGTCCGGGGCGAGCAGGTCTTTGACCAAAAGGCTTTCGAAGTTGAACAGCCGGACGTCCTCGAATTTGTAGCGGAAAAAGACCAGACTTCGCTTTTTAACGCTGAGCGTCCGGCTGGTTTCCGCCTGAATGGTAAAACGGTTGATGGTCGGATCGCCCGTCTGATTGCCGAAAATGTCGATCGGATTGCCGTTCTCATCGACCCTTTGGACGATCCCGAAAGTCCCCTGATCGAAGGCCGAACGGAAAAATCTGGTGACGGTCGAATCGCGCTGATACTGCGCCGTAAAGGTCAGCGGCGCAAAGCGATGTTCGCCCTTGTCGGGCAAAAAGCGCGGGTTGAGATAATCGATCTGAACCAGTTGTTGAAGCCGGCTGCCGCGGACGCGGATGCCGCCCTGTTGCAGTCGGCCGAACAGATTGAAATGGCGGATGTCGAAAAATCCGTTGGCCCCGATGTCGGTCGAATATCCGCCGCCGTAAGTGATCAACCGCGGTTTTTGCTCTTCGACGTTGATGATCACATCGCTCAGCCGGGCGCTTCCGTCGGGCGTTTCGCCGGCCGGTTCGGGTTTGATCTCGACCAGTCCGAAGGCGTCGGTCGCGTAAAGATTCTGCTCGCTGGTAAAGATGTCTCCGGCGCGCAAAGCCTGATCGGATTCGAGGTTGATGGCTTTGAGAATGGCCTCCCGCCGGGTGTCTTCGTTGCCGTTGATCAGAATGCGGTTGACCAGCACTTTTTTGCCTTCGTTCTCGATCGTGTAAACGATCTTGACCTTTTCTTCGGCGGCCGTTTCGTCGCGCGGATACTCTTCGATGGCAAAGTTCACCTTGGCGTCGTAATAGCCTTCTTCCGAGTAGAACTGGGCCAGTTGGCGGACGCCGTTGCGGGCCCGCACCCGCGAATAATTGCGCCCGATCAGATCGGGCAGTTTGGTTTCGAGCGTCGCGTCCGAAAAGGCCGCGTTGCCGTTGATCTCGACGCTTTCGACCCGCGTCGGAATGCCTTCGGTGACGACAAAAGTGATGATCAGATCCTCGCCGTTGAGCGCCACACCCTGATTGATCCGGACCTCGGCGTTGCGATAGCCGAGATCCCGCATCAGGGCTTTGATCGTCAGACGGTCCTCTTCGAGGCTTTCGTAACTGGTGTAACCGCGCCCGTAACCGAAATAGGGGATGAAACCGAGGATGTTGGCTTCCTGCGATTCGAGCACCGATTTGATCTCGGGGATCGAGAGTTTGTCGGTTCCCCGGAGACGGATGTCGATCAGTTTCAGCTTGCGGTTGAGATCGGTCCGGTAAACCACATCGACCACCCGATTATTGAGTTCGGCCCCGCTCAAAGCCGAGCATAACACCTCGGTTTCATTGGCCGTTTCGCTGGCCTCGCCCTCTGCGAATTCGGGCTGAACCGAGCAAAAGGCCTTGACGTCGGCGAAGAAATACCCTTTTTCCTGAAAATAATTTCTGAGCCGCCGCGACCCTTCGACGATGGCGGCGTAATCGAGCGTGCCCTCGCGGACAATCGGCAAAAGGCGGGTCTGGGTTTTTTCTCCGACTTTTTCGTCCTCGGCCTCGACCGATACATTGACCGTTCCGCCGACCTTGCCTTTCAGTTCGATGATGATCGCGTTTTTTTCCCGATCGTAAACCACACGCGGATCGTTGAGGTCGGGCGCCAGATATTTTTCTTTGCGGAGAGCGGCCCGGATCTTCTCGATGTCGGTCCTCAATTTTTCGCGGGAGAAAAGTTCGCCCGGTTTGAGTTTCAGATCTTTCGGCAGTTTGGCCGAATCGAAGCCCTCGATCTCGACGTCGAAACTCTCGACCGTGGCCTGAGCGTTCGGCGTGACTTCGAACGTAACGGCCACCTCGGTTTCGCTTTGCAGCGGTTCCTGACGGTAATTGACCTCGGCGTTGAAAAACCCCCGCTCACGCAGATATTCGAGGATCAGGTCGGCGTTGTTACGCAGGGTTTGTTCGGTGACCGACATGCCCGGATTGAGAAGGTTCAGCTTGAGCAGAAGTTCTTGTTCCGTTACGGCGTCGCCGACCGTGTTGCCGACCTCGACATAAACCTTTTCGGCTTTTGTCTTTCGTTTGATGACAAAGCGCAGATCGACGCCGTTTTGGTCGGTCCGGCTGGCTTCGACCACGGCCGAAACGATCCGGTCGGTGTTGTAAAGTGCGGCCAGAGCGTCGCGGACCCGCACGGCCGAGTAGCGTTCGCCGAGAGCGTTTTCAGCGACCAGCTTGAACTGATCGGCGGCCGAGATGTTGCGGTCCGAGCCTTCAAAGGCGATGGTCACCTCGTTGATCGGCAGGTCTTCGAACTGATTCTGGGGAAAAACGGAAAGCGTGAATAGCAGCAGGCAGTGGGCGGTGAGCAGTAAGCGGTAAACGGTCAGTCGCGTCCGGCGGCGTCCGGTCAGTCCTCTGGGAAAAAATGCGGACAAACCCGCAGAAGAGGCTGAATTGTTTTTGATTTTACTGCCCGTCATGTTCGTATCTGCCTGAGTTTTTTCCTGCATTTTCACGCTTTTGTGATTCAAATTCTTATCTTTACTTAAACGATCCGGCGTAAGTTATGTAATTTAACAAAAGTCATGAGCCGTTAAATTACAAGCATTTTTCTTTCGCTGCTCACCGCTCACTGCTCAAAATCTCTTCCGCAGGCGAATCTCAAAACTAAAGTTGTTGTTCCTCTGCGTAACGTTGCTCAGGGAGCGCTGTTCGTATTGCGCGACGAACGACAGGCGGTTTGACACGCGGTATTCGAAAGCGACGACCTGATTCTGATCTTCCGACAGATTGGTCGAATAGGTGACCAGCAGATTGTTGTTGATCTGCCGTCCGACCGTCAGCCGCGCCGAGGGATTAAGACGTTCGCCGGAAATGATCGGGTCGATCTCGAAGCGGTTCAGCCCGAACAGTTTGTCGGTCGCCCGGCTGGCCGGATTGTTGATAAAGGAATCGGTCAGGATCTCGGCCGCCGTGTTGATGCCCGATTGCGCCAGAGTCGGAATGCCGGCGCCGGTGTTGGCCAGATTGCCGGTCGTGATCAGCGAGACGACATCGGCCTGCGGCAAGGCCGGATTCGACCTGACCGTCGCATTAAGTTCGTCGGTGTTGGTCAAGGAACCGACCAGACCGACGATGATCTGATAGCCTTTGATCTCGGATTCGGCCTGCAAAGTGATGTAGGGTTCGAAACTGGTGTTCGGCGGGAATTCCAGAACGCCGCGCTGGACCTCGTACCGGTCTTTGCGGAAGAAGATGGTTCCGCTGTTGGCGGTGATCCGGCCGGAGACCTGCGGAAATTCGATGTCGCCCGTAACTCTTAAAGAGGCCGAAGCGGTCAGATCGGCCAGATTGTTGCGAACGACCAGAGCATCGCGGCCCTCGATCCGCAGATCGAGTTTCGGGACCCCGATAAATGCCGACGATGACGACCCGGACGAACCGGCGGTGAGCGATCCCTCGTTGCGCCCGCTGATGATGTCGGCGACATCTATGTCCTTGGTGTAAACGCTGCGTTTGGCGTAGAACGTTCCCCGGATGAGCGAATTCATCACGCCGCTTTCGTCGCGAAAGCCGCTGATCTCGCCCTCGGCGTCGCCGGTGGTGATGAAATCCGGCGGCAAAGGCGCCGTCACGTTGGTGCCGCGAACGTTCAAACGAAACTGCTGAAGCCGGAGCCCTTCGACCAGAGCGCCGCCCGAGGCGGTGATCCGGCCGCCGCCTAAGAATCCGCTCAGGTTGTCGATCTGAGCCTGATTCGAGGTAAAGATGATGAGCCCGTTGATCCGGTTGAAACTGAGTCGTTCGGCTCCGATAAAGGTCGCGACCGAAGCGTTCTGGAGATCGGCCCGGCCGGTCAGACGGGCGGTTTTGTTGACGCCGGTCAGGCGGACCGCGACATCGGCCAGTCCGGCGAAGAACGAGTTTTTGGAAACCGCGTTAAAGACCCTCAGATTGATCTTTCCGTCCACCGTCAGATTGTTGATGCCGTTGTCGGTAAAGGCCTTGGTGCCGTTGACGACGATGTTCGATCCGCCGCCCGAGAACTTGGCGTTGTCGATAAACAGTTCCTTGGAGTCGAAGCGGACGAAGACCGGTTCGGTGGCGACCAGCGGCGTTTCCTCGATCTGAAGTGAAAACTGGCTGAAATTGGCCTCGCCGCTCAGATTGTCGGTGGTGAAAATGCGTTTCCCGTTTTCATCCAGAGCCGACAGATTGCCCGCCAGAAAGACGTTGCCGGTCGCCTGTCCCGAAACGTCCACCTGTTCGGGTCGGATCAGAGCGATGATCGGCGAGAGTTCGGTCTGGTCGAAATCGGTCTCGGCCCTGAACGGCAGGTTCTCGTCGGCGAAGTTGACGGTGGCCCTGACCTCCTGCGGCTGACCCTGGAATTTCAGCGTCAGATTGGCGCTGAGCATTTGATTTTCGGTTTTGCCGACGAAAGCGACCTCGCCGACCGACCGGTCTTTGACCACCACATTGCGCCCCGTCCCGTTGAAATTGATGTCGTAGGTCCGGGGATCGTCGGCCCGGCCCGTCGCCTTGGCCGTAATATCGAGAGTTCCGCCGAAAACGGGAAGATCGCGGCTTTTCGGGATGAAGGGCCGGACCCGCGTCAGATCGACGTTCTCGCCCGTTATGTCAAAGTTAAAGGCCGAAGAATCGGTCTGGTAACTGCCGCTGGCTTTTAAGGTCCCGTCGCCGAACTGCCCCTCGAATTTTTCGATGTTGACCAGAGTCCCCTGAAATGTCGCTCGCGCCTCAAATCCGTCGAAGGGCTGGCCGTTGACCGTCCCTTTGCCGGAAACGATGTCGGCCCGGCCCTGCATATTGTTCGGCAGACCGCTGAGATCGATCGTCCCCGATGTCTGCGCCTGAAAATCCTGAAACTGCTCCGGCAGGTAAGCATCGACCGGAAGCGCCGCCAGCAGGTTTCCGGTGTTGATCTCATTGAGTTCGGCCCGAACCGAAATGTTGTTGGTGCCCGAGTTCGGAACATTGACGCTAAAGGTCAGATCTCCGCCGCCGGCCGGTTCCTGCAAGATCCCGTTCCGCAGTTCCAGCCCGGTCGGCGAGACGTAAAGATCGGCGGCCAGCGACCCGAGATTTCTCTTTCGCAGGATGAGCGAATCGAGCGAGGCCCGGCCGTTGAGGATCGGGTCGTCCAGGCTCCCGGTCAGATTTCCCGAAAACTTGAGATTGCCGGCGAATTCGGCCTCGTAGTTGTCGAGCTGTTGTTCGAGGTCGGGCGAGAGATTCAAAACCCGGACGATCCTCTCGATCTCGCCCGCATCGGTCGAATTCAATTGAAGGTTGAGGTTCGAATCGTACCCGTTGAGGTCGAAACTCCCGGTCGCTTCCAGACGGCTTTTATCGGTGAACAGGTTGGCGAAATCGATGTCGAACAGCCCGTCCGTCGCCCGCAGTCCGAGTTTTCCGTTGACCGGCACCAGACCGCGTTCCTCGGTTCCGGCGTTGGCGTTGAAATCGGCGGTGACGGTTCCGCTGGCCGTCCGGAAATTGGTTCCGGCGAAATTGAGATCGACCTGACCCGTCGTTTTGCCTTCGATCGGAACGACCCGTCCGCCGGAGAGGGCGAGCAGTTTGCCCAGATCGAGGTTGTCGAAATCGGCTTTGACCTCCGAACGCCGCCGGTCATTGAGGGCGATCAGCGCGTTGCCGTTGAGATTCCCGTCCATCACCTCGGCCGTCAGGTCATTAAGAGCGACCTGTTCGTTTTCGGCCACCACCGAAGCCCGGGCCGCTCCCAGACGAACGCTTCCCAAAATGCCGCCGCCGAGGCTCATATCGGCCGTCGCCCGGTAAGCCCCCGACGGTTCGAGAATGAAGACCGGCTTGGAAACCCTGACGTTTTCCAGCTTGCCGCCCTCGGCGATGGTTTGCTCGGTGATCGTCACGTCGCCCGCCTCAAAATCGTTCGAGGTGGCTTCGACCCGGCCCTGCCGGATGGTCAAACGGACTCCGGCGACGTTGATGCTTCCCAGCACGGCGGCGTCGGTTGCGATCCGGGCGACCTTCAGATTGTTCGAATAAACGAGGGTTTCATTTCCGGTAGTTTTGACGTCCACGCCTTCGGCCGTCAGCTCTCCGAGATCGGCGGCGCGGGTTTCCGCTTTGTCGGCGCGGACGGTTCCGGCGGTAATGTCGGTCGCAGAATCCCGGTTTTGAATCCGGACATCGCGGGCCGCGACGTTCCTGAGACGCGCGTCCTCGGTTTCGAGCGTTTCGGCCCGGGCCCGATCGACCGAAAGATCGGTCGCTCCGCCCCGGTTCTTGACCCTCAGGTTGTCGGCATCGACGCCTGTTAAGGTGGCGCTGTCGGTTTTGACCGAACCGGCGTGCGCGTTCGGCGCGGAAACGTCCGTTACATCGCCGTCGCTGTTGATCTTAACGTTGCGCGCCTGCAAGGATTCGACGTCGGCTTCGGGCGAATAAAAACTTCGCGCCCGGACGTTGCCGAGGGTGGCTCCGAATTTCCGGTATTTGTATTCGGCCGAAGCGTCGGTGATAAACAGCCCGCCCAGCGTCCCGAGCGGCGATTTGGCGGCCACCGCCTGAAGTTCGCCGACCCAGCGGAAATCGGTCCCGGTTCCGCGGACGTTGCCGATCAGTTGCGGGTAATCGATCTTGAAATCCTCGAAGGTGAGCATCTCGGCGACGGCCTTCCCGTTGGCGTTGTACATCGCGCTGTCGCCGTCCACGGTGGCGTTGACCTTGACGGCCTTGAGCCGGACGTTCGACGCTTCGAGCGCTTCGGAAAAGACCTCGCCTTCGACCTTGTATTTTAGTCCCTCGCCCGAAACCGTCCCGCTGAAATTGCCGATCCCGCGGATCGGAGTTCCCAGCGGAAAGATGTTCGAAGTCTGCGTCAGATCGACCGTCGAATCGATCTTCAGATCGTATTTCAAAGCCTGCCAGTCGGTCAGAGTTCCGCTCAAAACGGATTCGCCGAGCGGCGTCGTCAGTTTGAGATTTTTGATCTCGGCCCCGTTCCCGTCGGCGATGCCTTCGGCGTGAATGTCGATCGGTTCGACCTTGCTCTGATCGTAAATAAAATCCGACTTGCTCGAATCGAAATTGAACAGGTAGCGTTTTTCCTCGTCCGGGACGTTGTAATCCTCGGGTTCCAGGTGAAGCCGGACGTTTTCGGCGTTGCCGGAGATCCGGCGCGAGACGTCGCCGTAATGGACGACGGCGTTTTGCATATTGAAATTGACCGAAGAATAATTGACCACGGAAGGCCCGGCCAGATTGATGTTTCTGAAATTCGATTCTCCGTTCTCGTCGAAATTGACCCACGCCTCGACCCCGTTGAGGTCGGTCGTGTCGATCTGGATGTCGCGGCTCAACTGCCAGGCGAACAGATCCTTGATGGTCAGACCGAATTTGGCGTCGGTGATGGTAAACAGTTTGTCGCCCGTTATTCGGTCGTTGAAGGTGGCATTCTTGAGCGTCAGTTCCAGCGGCGAGAGCGTAACCTGAAAGGTGGTCGCATCAAAGACCATCCCGAAATCGGCCATCTTGGCCGTGAACTGCGACTTGATGTAGGTGTCGACGTAGCCGGTTCGATAAAGAAGCGCGACCAGTCCGGCGACCAGAATTAGAAGTATCGCCACTCCGCCCAAAGCCAATCCCACATTTTTCCGCGTGAAGATCCGCCTCCGCCGTTTTCCCGGCGCGGTTTCTTCGACCCCTTCTTCGCGTGTTTCTGTTTCTTCCGGCTGAATTTCTTCAGTCTGATTATTATTTTCTTCGGACATTTAACTCCTGGAGAGAGCCGTTTATTTAAATATCTTTAAAAAAGGGGATTGGTTCGATTTCGGATTTTGGATTTCGGATTTCGGATTTGTTTGGACCAGACAAATCTCAAAGCGATCCTATCCTTAATTATTTTTGATTTTCACCAAAGATTGTAAATCTTTTTAATTTATTTGTTCAAGCCTCCGCTGCTTTAAGCTCCGACTGCTCACTGCTCACCGCTCACCGCCCGCTTTATCAAACCGGTTCGACCTCGGCGATCTCCAGATCGAAGGCGTCCAGTGCGCTGATCTTCGGGGGATGATTGGTCAGCAGGCGGATCTTGTTGACGCCGAGATCTTTTAGTATCTGGGCTCCGATGCCGTAATCGCGGAAACGTCCGTAACCGGTTTCGCGCTTGGCCGTCTGAAAATCGACCCCTTTTTCCTGCATCACGGCGTAGGTCTGCAACTGGTGAACCAGATCGAGATTATGCTCGCGCTGTCTGAGATAAAGGATCACGCCGCGTCCCGCTTCCGAGATTTTCCTCAAAGATGTCTGCATCGCCTCGGACGCTTCGCCGAGTTTCGAGCCAAACATGGCGAACGTTATGTTCTCGGTTTGGACGCGAACCGGAACGGGTTCGGTTGTCCCGCAAAGATCGCCCATTTTCATCGCCACGTGAGTTTCGCCGTTGATGATGTTCTCGTAGGCGATCGCCCGGAACACTCCGTAACCGGTCGGCAGATCGGTTTCGACGACGCGCCGCACCAGCGTCTCCTTTTCGATCCGGTAGCGGACCAGATCGGCCACCGAGATGATCTTCAGATCGTGTTTTTCGGCGAAGACCTTGAGCTGGGGAAGCCGCGCCATCGTTCCGTCCTCGTTCATTATCTCGCAGATGACGGCCGCCGGATCGAGGCCGGCGATGCGGGCCATATCGACGCTCGCCTCGGTCTGACCGACGCGAACCAGCACACCGCCCCGTTTCGACCTCAAGGGAAAGATGTGGCCGGGCCGGGCCAGATCGCCCGGTTTGGAATCGGGGTGAACGGCCGTCAAAATGGTCTTGGCCCGGTCGGCCGCCGAGATCCCGGTCGTCACGCCTTCTTTGGCCTCGATCGAAATTGTAAAGGCCGTGCCCATGCTCGAAGTGTTCTCCTGCGTCTGGGGCGGCAATTGGAGATAATCGCACCTTTCTTCGGTCAGCGGCAGACAGATCAGCCCGCGCGCGTGCGTCACCATAAAATTGATGATCTCGGGCGTTACCTTCTCAGCCGCACAAACCAGATCGCCCTCGTTCTCGCGATCCTCGTCATCGACGATGATGATCATTTTGCCTGCCCGAATGTCATCGGCGGCGTCTTCTATTCTGGCTAAAGACATAATCGATTTCGGATTTTGGATTTCGGATTCTGGATTTTTTAATCCTTGATCGGGAGGTTTTATTTCCTGAAACCGGATTATTTGGATTTTCCGACAATCCTTTTATCTTAAACGTAAATTTTAACGAAAACCGGGAGGTTTGGCGAATGGGAGAGTTGGGGAGCGGAGGATTTCGAGAGTCGCTTTTGCCGGGTTTCGGCTCGGTTTTCATTGCGTTCTCCGCCACTTTGCGTGAAACTGTTGTCTGATTTGGAAAAAAATGTTTCGGTATCGCGCGGAACCGCGAGACCGCCAAAAAATCCAAAATCCGAAATCTAAAATCCAAAATCGAAATGTGTTTTTTTTTGAACTGAAACTGGCCTGGAGATATTTTCGCGCCCGGCGGCGGAGTCTGGCGCGGTTTACTTCGTGGGTGGCGATCGTCGGCATCGCGGCCGGCGTGGCCAGTCTGATCATCGCTCAGGGGCTGGGGCGCGGTTTCGCCGACGGAATGCGCGACAAGATACTGGTCAACACGGCTCATATCTCGGTTTTTGCGCGGGACGGCGGGGAGATTCCGAGGTGGCGCGAGATCGCCGCCCGATTGGAAAAATCGGAAAAGATCACCGCGGTGCGTCCGGTCAATTATCAGAGCGCGGTGCTGATCGGCAAGACATCCGAAGGGTATGCGATCCTGAGGACCGCGCCGGAGACCGGCGAACCTCAGATCATCTCAGATCTCGGATCCCGGAATGAGGGGAAAACGCCCGAGATCGCGCTCGGGGCGGAACTGGCGGTCAGGACCGGTCTGGCGGCGGGCGATGATGCCGAACTGGTCATCATCGAAGAGGGCCGGACGCCGAGAACCTGCGGCGTCAAGATCAAGGAGACCTTTCGAACCGGACTTTACGAATACGATTCGGTCTGGATCAATGTCTCGCCGGAAAACCTGCTCGCTCTGACGGACAAAAAAGATTTTGCGCCGACCACGCTCAACCTTTCGGTCGAGGACATCTACGCGACGGATGAAACCGCCCGCCGGGTGCGAAGGGAACTGGGAGAAAATTTCAAGGTCCTCGACTGGCAGGAGGCCAACCGGCCGCTGTTCGCCGCGCTCAGTCTGGAGAGAAGAATGGCGCTGGCGATCATCTCGCTGATAGTTTTTATCGCTTCTCTGAACATCACGGCGACGCTCGCCCTGCTGGTCAACGAGCGGAAACTGGACATCGCCGTCCTTCGGACCTGCGGGGCGCGAACGCGGAATCTGGCGGCGATCTTTCTCATCGAAGGCGCGCTTCTCGGGCTGATCGGAATTTTTTTCGGAGTGATCGTGGGAATGTCGGGATGCCGGTTGGGAAACTATTTTCGCGTCATCAGCCTGCCGACCGAGGTTTATTCGCTCGATTTCATCCGGCTCGACCCCGGTTGGGAAAATATTTTATCGATCGCGGCGGCGGCTTTTTTTCTGGCTCTGACGGCGACTTTCTATCCCGCATTTAAGGCGAGTCGCATCAAACCTTTAGAAAATCTGCGAAGGCGATAAATTTTTGGAGATTTTTCGCCTTTGAGACTTTAATAGACAAAGCTCGGGAAATATTAATATTGAAAAAATTGTCAAAACAGTTCAGACTTTATCTATAATGGGGCTGTGGTGGAGAGTGAATGCTAAAACGTTTAAAAGTGAAAATGTGAAAATGTAATATTCCGACGGTCATAAACTTTGGCTTTACGTTCAGACCGAAAACTTTTTCACATTTAAACCTTATTAACTTTTAAACGTTATTTACGTTAACAGACGAATCTGAACGAATTATCAATATGTTTGAACGCTACACAGAAAAAGCGCGAAGAGTTATATTTTTTGCCCGTTACGAAGCGTTGCAGTACGGTTCGCAGGTCATTTCGCCCGAACATCTCCTGCTCGGGTTGATGCGCGAGGACAAGACCATTTCGGCCCGGTTCTTTCCTTTTCGCAACACTCTGACGGTCGAAGCCGTCCGGCGCGAGGTCGAAGAAAGGATCGTCCTGCGCGACCGGATACCGCAATCGGCCGAACTGCATCTGGCGACCGAAACCAAGCGGATTCTGGCCTTTGCCAGCGAGGAGAGCCAGAAGCTGAAAAACCGGCACATCGGCCCCGAACATCTCCTGCTCGGGCTTTTGCGCGAGGAGCAGTCGATCGCCGCCGAAATTCTTTATCAGTACGGACTGCGCCTTCAGAACGTCCGCGAAGCGATCGCCAAACAAAACGGTTTTCCCAATTTCCAGTCGATCAGCAAGGAGAAATCCAAGGTTCCCAATCTGCAGGAGTTCACCCGCGATCTGACGGCCGATGCCGCCGACGGAAAACTCGATCCGCTGATCGGACGCGAGTTGGAGACCGAAAGAGTGATCGAGATCCTGTGTCGGCGGACCAAGAACAATCCGGTCCTGATCGGCGAATCGGGCGTCGGCAAAACGGCCATCATCGAAGGCCTGGCCCAGCGGATCATCAATCAGGATGTTCCGAAGTTCCTCGAAAACAAACGCATCCTCTCGCTCGATCTGTCGCTGATAGTCGCCGGCACGAAATACCGCGGTCAGTTTGAAGAACGTCTCAAGAAGATCATGGCCGAACTCAAGGAAAACGATCAGTACATCGTTTTCATCGACGAACTTCACACTCTGGTCGGAGCCGGTTCGGCCGAAGGCACGCTCGACGCGGCCAACATCTTAAAGCCGGCCCTCTCGCGCGGCGAGATTCAGTGCATCGGCGCGACGACGCCCAACGAATTCCGCAAATCGATCAAAAAGGACCGCGCCCTCGAGCGTCGTTTCCAATCGGTCAACGTCGCCCAGCCGACCGAGGAAGAGGCGCTCCGGATCGTCGAAGGTCTGGCCGAGAGATACGAGGCTTTTCATCAGATCCGTTATTCGAAAGAAGCCCTCCACTCGGCCGTCTATCAAAGCAATCGCTACATTCCCGACCGCTTTTTGCCCGACAAGGCGATCGACGTTCTGGACGAGGCCGGAGCGCGCGCCAAACTCAGGTATCATCAGGAGGCTCAGTCGGAGCCTTCGTGGAAGGAAACGGTCGAGAACTGGAAACGGACCGTCACCGAGGATCAGCGCATCTCGCTGGAGTTGCAGACCCTGGAAGATTCGTTCTTTGCGGTCGAGGTCTCAAGGGACGATGTCGAAGAGGTGATCGCCCGCTGGACGGGCGTGCCGGTTCAGTCGATCAAACAGGAAGAGGCCAAAAAACTGCTCGAGATCGAAACCGAACTGCATCGCCGGATCATCTCGCAAAGACCGGCCATCTCGGCTCTGGCCAGGGCCATCCGCCGTTCGCGGGCCGGATTGAAAAATCCCAACAAACCGGTCGGATCGTTCCTGTTTCTGGGCCCGACCGGCGTCGGCAAGACCGAGGTCGCCCGCTCTCTGGCCGAATTTCTGTTCGGGTCGGAAAGGGCGCTGATACGATTTGATATGTCCGAGTTTATGGAAAAACACACGGTGGCCAAATTCATCGGTTCGCCGCCCGGATACATCGGCCACGAAGAAGGCGGGCAGTTGACCGAAAAACTCCGGCGCGCCCCCTATTCGCTGGTTTTGTTCGACGAGATCGAAAAGGCTCATCCGGATCTTTTCAACGTTCTTTTGCAGGTTTTCGAGGACGGCATTCTGACCGACTCGATGGGCAGTCAGATCGACTGCAAAAATGCCATTTTCATCATGACTTCGAACATCGGCGCCCGCTTTATTCAAAAACGGGCGACGCTCGGTTTCCAGACCGGAGCCGACGCTTCGCTCGAAGCGATGGAGAATCAGGTGATGAGCGAGGTCAAAAAGACGTTCGCGCCGGAGTTCATCAACCGGCTCGACGAGATCATTATTTTTGACGAATTGACCGACGACGATCTGATGAAGATCATCGACCTGCAGGTCGGCCAGCTCAACGAGATCCTGACCCAGCACACCTTGCAGATCCGTCTGACCGACGAAGCCAAGCGCTGGCTGATCGACAAGACCTGCGCCGACCGCAAATACGGCGCTCGTCCCCTAAAGCGGGCTTTGCAGAGAAACGTCGAGGACGAACTGTCCGAGGCGCTCATTCAGGGCGAATTGAAAAAAGAAAGCCTGGTCGAAGTCTTTTGCAAAAAAGGCAAACTGGCTTTCCGGTCGGTCAGTCTCGAAGAGATGGAAGACATTTTCCTCGAACAGGTTTAAAAGTTAAAAAGTTAAAAAGTTAAAAGGTGAGGGAGTGAATGATTATATGAATGTTTCACCCCCTCACCTAATTTGGTTTTTGAGGTGAAAATTCCGGAGACCAAGAGGCTTGCCGGTTCCGCTTTTGGTCAGGGGCATTTATTCCTTTCGCCCGTTTGCTCTGAAAGTTTTTACTTTTAAACCCTCTAATTTTTAAACCTTTTAACTTTATCGCTTTCGCCTTTTCATCGGCGCTCCTTTTTCCTTTTTCCCGTTTTATCTGTATAATGCGAAAGTTTGAAGGTCAGGTCAGTCGCGTAAGGCAACCATGCCCTGGTTCGGTGAATCAAAGTTCGCGTATCTACCCGACAAAAAATGCCCGCTTTGCAAACGATATAATTCTTGAGATTAGCTTTTTATTTTGAAATTTCCGGGCATATTTAAAGACAGGTTTTGTTGATCTGTAAATTATTGTAATTATAAGGAAATCGGTTTTATGCAAATTCTTCGCGTTGTCATAGGGTTATCATTGATTTTGACGTTTTCGGTCGTTTCCGCATCGGCGGCCGTTGCGTCCGAAGAAGCCAAAGGCGATCCGAAAACTGAAGCGGTTGCGGAAAAGAGCGCGGCCCCGGCCGAAGCGAAAGCGGCCGTTCCCCAACAACTGGTCGAATCGGTCGATATTCAGGGGAATCGCCGTCTGCGCGACGACGATCTGCTTTACTACATCAAAACCCGCACCGGGGACGTTTATAACCAGGCTCAACTCGAGCGCGATCTGAAGGAGCTTTTATCGCTCAATTTTTTTGACAAAACCGCCACCCGCGTTTTGACCGAAGAAGGGGTTCGCGGCGGAGTCAACGTCATCTTCGAAGTCAAGGAACTGCCGATCATCCGCGATCTTCAGTTTGACGGGATCAAGGCGGTCAGCGAATCGGACATTCTCAAGGCCTTCCGCGAACAGCGGGTCGGCATCTCCAAAGAGGCGGTTTACAATCCGGTCAACGCCCAGAAGGCCAAGCGCGTGATCCGCGAACTCCTCGCTTCCAAAGGTTTTCCCAACGCCAAGGTGGATGTCAGCGAAGAGGAGGTTTCGGCCACTTCGACGGCCATCACTTTCAAGGTCGAACAGGGTTATCGTTCGAGGATCGTCGATATTCAGTTCGAGGGCAACGAGGTTTTCTCCGACGGCGAGTTGCGCAAGCAACTGCAACTGGTCAAGGAGACCGGTCTGATCTCGCGGTTTAAGGGCGAGGACATTCTCGATCTGCGCAAACTCGAATACGATCTGCAGAAGAACGTCCGCTCCTATATGTTCTCGAAGGGATATTTTCAGGCGCGGATCGGCGAACCCGAGGTCGAAGGCCTCGGCTACAAAAGAACCGATTTCATCCCGCTGATCACTCTTCCGCTTCCGCTGATCAGTTCGAAAGACAACACCTTAAGAGTCATCATTCCGGTAACCGAAGGCAAGGTTTTCCGCGTCGGCGAATTGAAGGTCGAGGGCAATTCGATCTTTTCCGAACAGCAGATCCTGGCCTATGTCGGTTTGAAGAAAGGCGAGATCGCCGACGGAAAACGTCTTCAGGATGCGGTTTACGAGGATCTGAAAAAACTCTACGGCTCGCAGGGGTTCGTCCTTTACGACGCCGAATTCGATCCGCAGTTCAGGGATAATCCGGACAATGCCAACGAGGGCATCGTCGACGTGACGATCACCATCGACGAGGGCAAACAATTTCGTCTCAGACGGCTCGAATTCACCGGCAACACCTTTACGCGGGACCGGGTCCTGCGTCGCGAGTTTCTGATGAACGAGGGCGACATCTACAACCAGATCGCGCTCGAAAGATCGATCATCAGGATCAACCAAACCCAGTATTTCGATCCGGTCGATAAGGATCAGGACGTTGAGATCAGAACCAATGAAGATCTGGGCGATGTCGATGTCATCGTCAACGTCCGCGAAAGAGGACGCCAGCAGATCTCTTTGAACGGCGGCGTCTCCGGCATCGGCGGTTCGTTTTTCGGTCTGGAATACTCGACCAACAACCTTCTCGGGCGCGGCGAAACCCTCTCGCTTCAGTTCGGCGTCGGCAACCGTCAGCAGAGTTTCGCCTTCACCTTCCAGAACCCGTATTTCCGCGACCGGCCGATCTCGGTCGGGTTCTCGCTCTTTGCCAGCCGCTATAAATTCTTCGGCGAAGGAACGTTCCTTTCGCAGAATCCGGAACTGTTCAACGATATTTTCAATCCGCTCGGGACGCTGACCACCAACGAAGACAACCTCTTTACGCAGAGCACCTACGGGGCGACGTTTTTCGCCACCGCGCCGCTTTCCGAACTTTTCTTCAGAAAGCGACAGTTCACCCAATTTTCGCGGATCGGACTGACCTATCAATTCTCGGCGACGACCATCACCGATCCGCCCGTCAATCAATTGGGCGACCCGAATCTGGCCATTCCGGTCATCTTCGCTCAGCCGAACATCATAACCAGCCGGATCACGCCGACCTTTGTTTACGACACGCGGCAACCGGCCGCCAACGGGATCGACACCTTAAGAGGAACCCAGATCGCCGCCTCGTTCGCTCTGGCCGGACTCGGCGGGGACGTTCGCACCTATCAGCCGACCATCACCTTTACGAAATTCATTCCGGTCAGACACAAAAGATCGGATCGGGCCGAGGTTTTCGGCTTCCGGATCCAGGCCGGCACGGTCGGAAGTTTTGCCACCAGCGACAAGATCAGAAACGCCAATTCGCTTTCGTTTGTCGGCGGTATTCCGATCTTCGAACGCTACTTCCTCGGCAGTGAGTTCGACCTGCGCGGTTACAACACCCGTTCGGTCGGGCCGATCGCGCCGTTCAATTCCTACGTTACGGCGCGAAACGTGGTAGTCGCCTCCAACGCCAGCGGAGATCCGGTGCAGGTTCCGATCGCCAATCCGCAGATCGCGGCCGAACTGGCCGCTCTCGGCTTGCTGACCGGACCCGGAGGAGACAATCCGGCGGCGCTTTCGAACAATTATCAGTTTATCGGCGGCGATACCCAGCTTCTGGGCAATTTTGAATACCGCATTCCGATCTTCGGCCCGGTCGCTCTGGCGGCTTTCGCCGATGTCGGCACGGTCTTTAATCTGCGCAGCACCGGAACGCAGCAGATAAACAGCAATTTTCTGAACGATGACATCTTCATCGGGACCGGATTGCTGACCGCCCTGGCCGTCAGGAACACGCCCGAACTGAACAACTTCAACAGCCTTTTCATTCGCAGTAACGGCGTTCCTTTAACGAGAACCGAATACACCGATGCCTGTAATCTGGCCGGCGTCCTGTGTCCGGTGGCCGTTCCGCCGGGAATCAGACAGGTCTTCTTGCGGGGCGAGGTTCAGACCAATCGTCTGCTCGAAGTCGATGATGCCGCGTTCAGCGATTTCAGCGATTTCCGGGCCAGCGTCGGACTGGAATTGAGAGTTCAGGTGCCGGTCGTCAACGTGCCCTTCCGCCTCATTTATTATTACAATCCCAATGCCAAGATCGGCGTTTTGGAAGAGGTTCCCGGATTGCGTCTGCCGGGCAAAAGAAGCGGTCTGCGCTTCACTGTCGGAAGAACCTTCTGATTTTGGATTTCGGATTTGCCGATCAGCTTCATCAATCGGTAAAATCGGGTCGAAGCGAATAAAGCAAAACGGTCATGGATAAATTGACAATTGGGCGATTGATAAATTACTATTGCTTTCCTTTGAACAACGGCGAGAAAGAAAGCAACAATTTCAAGATAAAAAGTTTCTAAGGGATAAAGTCAGAAATTTGATAAACCTTTTAAGAGTTTAAGGAGTACTACAACATAATGAAAACATTTCGTTTAACCGCTGTCAGTTTTATTTTTGCGATGATCTGCGTGATGTCCGGCTTCGCTCAGGCTCAGGCTCCGGCCAAAATCGCTCTGGTCGATACCGACGCATTTTACGATACCAAAGAGGGGATCGCCAAAATTATCAACGCCTACAAGAGTCTGGAAACGGAGTTCAAACCGACCCAGACCGAATTGGAGAACGGGGCCAAAAGGCTTCAGGCTTTGCAGGCCGAGATTCAGAAACTGCAAACCCAGGCCAACGATCCCAACAACAAGGTTCCGATCGACAAGAATGCGGCGCAGGCCAAGGTTGATGAGTACGAAAGACTGCAACGGGATATGAAATTCAAGCAGGAAGACGCCAAGGCCCGCTACGAAAAACGCGAGCAGGCTTTGATCGGTCCGATCGTTGACGACATCGGCAAGGCTCTGGGCGAATTTGCCAAACAAAAAGGGTATACGATGATCCTTGACATCGGCAAAATGTATAACCAGAGAATCGTGGTTTTCTGGGAAAACACTCCCGATATAACCAAAGAGTTCGTCCAATATTACAATACCCGGCCGGCGGGAACGGCGGCGACAAAACCCCAGTAGTAAAGCGCGGCGGTTTCGGCTTCGGGGCAACCGGGCGGTCTTCGTCGGATTTGTAAATTTAAGGAGTATTACAAGATAATGAGAACGTTACGTCTTACCGTCATCGGTTTTATTTTCGCCGCCATTTTTGCCGGATCGGCTTTGGCTCAGGCCCAACAGACTCCGGCCAAGGTCGCTTTGGTCAGCACCGACGCTTTTTTGGAGAAAGACGGGATCAAGAAGATCGCCGACGCTTATAAGGCTCTGGAAGTGGAGTTCAAGGCAGATTTTACCGAATTGGAAAATATGCTCAAAAAGCTTCAGGCTTTGCAGGCCGAAATTGAAGGAATGCAGAAAGCCAATCCGCCTGCCAAACCCGAGGCCATTCAGGCCAAAGTGGATGAAGGGGAGAAACTTCAGCGGAGTTTCAAATTCAAACAGGAAGACACCAAAGTCCGTTACGACAAACGGGAGGCGGCCGTTCTGGGGCCGATCATTCAGGATGTCGGCAAGGCCATCGGCGAATACGCCAAACAAAAAGGTTTTTCGTTGGTTTTGGATTCCGGCAAATTGTACAAGGCCGGAATGCTCCTTTATTTTCAGGACACGACCGAGATAACCAAAGATTTCATTCAGTTTTACAATACCCGGCCGGCCGGAACGGCGGCGGCCAAACCCGAGTAACTTTTAAAAGGCGACAGCGTTAAAGTCAGAAATCGGCAAAATCGACCGGCCGGTTTCTGACTTCTTCTTGTTCCGTGTCCGTTAAAGTTCAAATATGAGCGTTCTTGATTCAAAAGGCATTCAAGAAATTCTGCCACATCGTTATCCATTCCTGCTCGTCGATAAGATCATCGAAATCGTGCCGCGCCAAAAAATAGTCGGCATCAAACAGGTTTCCATCAACGAATCTTTTTTTCAGGGACATTTTCCCGAAGCGCCCGTTATGCCCGGCGTTCTGATCATCGAGGCGCTGGCGCAGGTCGGCGCGATCCTGGCTTTGCGGGAGTTCGAGGATCGTTCCAGCAAAATCCCGTTTTTCAGCGGCATCGAAAAAGCGCGTTTTCGCCGCCCGGTCGTTCCCGGCGACACGCTCGTGCTGGAGGTCGTCGCCCTGCGGATTGGCAGTAAAGTGCAGAAGATGCGCGGCGAGGCCAAGGTCGACGGTCAGATCACGGCCGAAGCCGAGATCATGTGCGTCATCGCCGATCGCGAGGGGCAGTAAGCGCGGTGAAGAGTTAAATATGAAGATACATCCCTATACATTGATCTATATTTGGACGGGAATCGGTTTCGTGCTCGGTTTGATTCCTTTGATTCTGGGTCTCGTTAAGAAAAAAGCCAGCTACGGCATTCTCGGTCTGGTCTGTTCAACCGTCGGCGGCGCGATCCTGGGAATTTTCCTGATAGTGCCGGTTCTGATAGTCTTCCTCTTTCTGATCCTGCGAAAAGACCCGGCCGAGAAATTGCCGGAAACTTCTGAAAACGCCGATGTCTCCTGAACCACTTCGTTCTGCTATGTCTTTTATTCACGAAAGCGCCATTGTCAGCCCGCAGGCGAAGATCGGCAAGGATTGTTACATCGGGGCTTATTCGACCGTCGGCGACGAGGTCACGCTGGGCGAGCGGGTTCATCTGGAATCGCACGTCGTCATCGGCGGCCGGACCTCGATCGGCGACGACACCCGTATTTTCCCGTTCGTCTCCATCGGACTGGCCCCGCAGGATATGAAATACGCGGGCGAGGAGACGGCCACGGAGATCGGCCGGCGCAACCAGATTCGCGAATTCGTCACCGTTCACCGCGGAACGCAAGGCGGCGGCGGTCTGACCAGGATCGGCGACGACAATCTGCTGATGGCGCAGGCTCACATCGCTCACGACTGCCGGATCGGCAACGAGGTCATCATGGCCAACGCGGCGACGCTGGCCGGCCACGTCGAGATCGCCGACCGGGCCAACATCGGCGCCTATTCGGGCGTTCATCAATTTTGCCGGATCGGACTCGAAGCTTTTGTCGGAGGTTACTCGGTGGTCGTCAAAGACGCCATGCCCTTTGCCACCATTCAGGGCAATCACGCCAAATGCTACGGCCTCAACCGTGTCGGGATGAAAAGGCGCGGCTACCCGAAAGAAACGATCAAAAAACTCAACCACGCCTTTCACCTTCTGCTGACCGCCAAACTCAACACCACGCAGGCCCTCGAAAAGATCAAAGCAGAGATCACCGGTTGCCCGGAAGTCGATCTGCTGGTCGAATTCATCGAAACCTCGGGGCGCGGGGTAGTCAAATGATTTTGGGTTTTAGATTTTGGATTTTGGATCTCCTATTTTCGACAATTCCCGGATTACAATAAAAGTCTGAACCTGAAATTAGATAAACAGAGCCAAAATCCTAAAAAATCGAGCCAATCCAAAATCCAAAATCTAAAACCCAAAATGGTCATCTCGCTTTGGCGATCTCCCCAAACCGCGTCGTGTAGCGATCGCTGCGGCGTTCGCTCCGGCCGCGCCAGATGCCGTCGGGGCGGGCGACGGCGAAGCGGACGGTGTCGCGTCCGAATTTGCGGTTGATCTCATCGACGGCCGCCATCACCGACCGGAATCGTTCCCAGTTTTTTTGATCGAACATCCGGCAGGTCATTCCCTCGACCGGGGTCAGACCGCTTAAGATGAGACCCGCCCGGCGATAGGCGAAGCCTTGACGGTAGATGCTTATCAGGCAGGCGAAAGCCCATTTCCGCAGCTCGTAGTCAGTATCCGACAGATAGATCGATTTATGGACGGCCGAATTTTCGTAAGCGAGCGGTTGCGGGTGAAAGCGGTCGGTGCCGATAAAGACCGTAACGGAATTGGCCGCCAGCTGGTGCCGGCGCAGTTTTTCGGCGGCGCGCGCGAGAAAAAAAGCGATTGCCTCGCGCAGTTCGGAGAGCTTTTCGATCGTCTGGCCGAAAGAGCGTGAACAGGTGATAGTTTTTTTCGGCGGCGGCGTCAACTCCAGCGGCAGACAGCTGACGCCGCGCAGTTCCAGAACGGTCCGCGCTCCGACCACGGTCAGCCGTTTTCTGACCCAGCGGAGATCTGCTTCGCGCAGTTCGAGGGCCGTCCGGATGCCGCGATCATCCAGTTTTTCCGCCGACGCCGAACCGATCCCCCAAACGTCCCGGACCGCGGTCTTTTGCAACGCCGCATCCAGATGAGGCGAGCGGTAAATGTCCAGAACGCCTTCGGTTTTCTCGGATTTTTTGGCGAGGCGGTTGGCCAGTTTGGCCAGCGTTTTGGTTTCGGCGATGCCGACCGAGATCGGGATGCCGGTCCATTTTTTTATTTTGTCGCGGATCGAAAAACCGATCTCGCCCAGATCGCCGCGCCGGGCGTCGAGTTCGAGAAAGGCCTCGTCGATCGAATAGACCTCGACCCGCGGCGTAAATTCGCGCAGATTTTCCATCACCCGCGCCGACATATCGCCGTAAAGTTCGTAGTTGGAAGAGAAGACTTCGGCTCCCGCGTCGTCCAGCAGATCCTGCACCTTAAAGAGGGGCGCGCCCATTGTTACGCCGATCTGCTTGGCCTCTTCACTGCGGGCGATAACACAGCCGTCGTTGTTGGAGAGGACGACGATCGGCCGGCGCTGAACTTTCGGATTGAAGACCCGCTCGGTCGAGGCGTAAAAATTATTGCAGTCCACCAGGGCAAAAGCGTTCATCATAAGAGGTTTTGGCGAGTTCGGGGAATTGGGGGTTTTCGGATGATCTGAAAAGGGGTTCGGTTTTTCCGACTTAACTCTTCGCTCTTTTAATGCGTTTGGATCGAATAGATGACCCGGCCCCAGATCTCGAAATCCGTCTCCTCGCCGATCTCGATCGGCGAATAAAAATCGTTTTCCGGCAAAAGCCGGACCCGGCCGTCGTCGCCGACCGACAACCGTTTGACGCACAGCTCGTCGCCGAGTCGGGCGATGACGATGTGGCCGTCTCCGGTTTCCATCGCCCGGTCGACTACCAGCAAAGTGTTCGGATAAATTCCGGCATTGCACATTGAATCGCCGGTAACGCGGATATAAAATGTTGACAGCGGATGTTTTATCAGTTCCCGATTGAGATCGATCCGGCCTTCGATATAATCTTCGGCCGGCGAAGGAAAACCGGCGGAAACGCGCGATACAATCAGCGGTCGGGCGATCTTTCGGGATTGTGCAACTCGGTGAATTCTCAATGTTTTGTTTATTCCAGTCATATCTCTTCTATGGGCAAATGTTTTGTATATGAAACACTCTACACGAAACAAATGTCGTTTGGCAAGGTTTTCGGAAAAATTCTGCTTAAAGTTAAGCATTTGAATAATGGAGGTTTAGAAGATTTCAAAGATCAACTCCCGATCTGAAAGTTGAAATCTGAGATCTGAAATCTGATTCTCTATGAAATACGGCCTGATCGCCGGAAACGGCACATTTCCTTTTTTAGTGGTCGAGGGCGCGCGCCGACAGGGCGTTTCTCTGGCGGTCGTCGCCATCCGCGAAGAGACCGACCGCCGGATCGAGGAGGTTGCCGATAAGGTCATTTGGGTCGGCATCGGTCAACTCGGCAAGATGATCAAGTTTTTTAAGAAGGAGGGCGTCGAAAAGGCGATCATGGCAGGTCAAGTTAAGCACGTGCAGATATTCAGCGGCGCTTTTCCGGATCTGCGGATGGCCCGGATGCTCTGGAATCTGCCGCGCCGGAACACCGATTCGCTGATCGGCGGCGTGGCCAAAGAGATGGCCGGGGAAGGCATCGAATTGATCGATTCGACTTATTTCATCAAGGATCAACTGGCGCCCGAAAGCGTTCTGTCCAGACGCGCGCCCGACAAACGCGAGCGGGAAGACATCGAATACGGTCTGGGCGTCGCCAACGAGATCGCCCGGCTCGACCTCGGGCAGACGATCGTCGTTCGCGCCAAAGCCTGCGTCGCCATCGAAGCGATGGAGGGAACCGATGCGACCATTCGCCGCGCCGGGCAGTTGGCGCGGGGAAAACTGACCGTCATCAAAGTGGCCAAACCGGATCAGGATATGCGTTTCGACGTGCCGGTGGTCGGGGTTCCGACCGTTGAGACGATGATCGAAGCGGGCGCGACCTGTCTGTCGGTGACGGCCGGGAAGACGCTGATCTTCGACCGGGCGGAAATGCTCAGTCTGGCCGATCGCCACAAAATTTCCGTGATCGGGGTTCGGAGCGAAACAAATGGCGGCAAACCCGCGTAAAACGGACGGAAACTAAGCTACGCAAAAATGAATTTGAACTAAACAGGTTGTTAATTGTTAATAGTTGATCGTTAATGGTTGATTTTCCGTTTAACGATCATTTATTAAAAATTAACAACTTAAAACTTTTCGGAGAAAAGAATGAGAAAAAATTTACTTGTTTTATTGATACTTTTATCGTTTCTTCTGCCGTCGGCGGCGCTGGCCAGAAATTCTTCGGTCGAGATCTCGGCGGCCGAGCGGAAGATGGCCGAGTCGATCACGGCCGAACAGCTGAAAGATTACCTGTACTTCGTCGCTTCGGACGAGATGGGAGGACGCGACACGCCCTCGCAGGGGCTCGACATCACGGCGAAATTCATCGGCACTCTGCTGTCGCGCTGGGGCTTCAAACCGGCCGGCGACGGGGGCACCTTCTTTCAAAAGATCTCTCTTTTGCGCGAATTGCCGGACCCGGATGGTTCCGCACTGAAGATCGGCGGTCAGAGTCTCGGTTACGGAGAAGATTATTTTCGTCTGAGCGGCGGATCTGACGAAACCATTTCGGCTCCGCTGGTTTACGGCGGCGACGGCTGGCTTTTCAAGGCCAAAGGCATCGACGCACTGCAAAACGTCGACGCCAAGGGCAAGATCGTTGTTCTTTACAGCGACGGCGTTCCCAACCGCTTTTCAGTGACGACCCTCCCGAAAGGCGTCACGCAGGCTGATTTTGCCGGCAAACGCGGGGAAGATTGGGTCGATCCGCTCACCTATGCCAAACAAAAAGGGGCGATCGGGGTGATCGTCGTCGCTTCGAACGCGGCCGCCGGAATGTGGGACAGATTGTCGAATCCGCCCCGACAGAGACAGCGGCCTTTTGTCGAGAAGTTTCGCGAAGAGGTTTCGTTGCCGACCATCATGATTTCGCAAAAGGCGGGCGATATGATCTTCGCCGATCCGGCCAAAGCCCCGTATAAGGATTCTGCGGCGGTTCCGGCCCTGAAACCGGATGCCGGGGTCAGTTTCAAGGCGGCCATCAATCAGGAGCGGGTCTATACGCAGAACGTCGTCGGGATTTGGGAAGGAGGCGATCCGGTCTTAAAAAATGAGATGGTCGCCATCGGAGCGCATTACGACCACGTCGGAACCAACGAAAACGCTTCGGGAAGCGACAAGATCTGGAACGGGGCCGACGATGACGGTTCGGGAACGGTCGCCGTCCTGTCGATCGCCGAAGCTCTCGCCAAGGCCCCTCAGCGGCCGAAACGTTCGATCCTTTTCGTCTGGCACGCGGGCGAGGAAAAGGGACTTTGGGGGAGCGAGTATTTCAACAAATTCCCGACCGTAGATATTACCAAGGTCGTCGCGCAACTCAATATCGATATGATCGGCCGTAGCAAAAAAGACGGCGACACGAATTCGCGGAACAGGGAACTGTCAGGCGAGAATGAGGTTTACGTCATCGGTTCGGAGATGATGAGTTCGAAACTCGGCGAGGTCACCAAGGGAACCAACGACGCTTACCTGAAGATAATTTACAACTACAAATACGACGACCCGAAAGATTCCAACCGATTCTTTTTCCGCTCCGATCATTTCAATTATGCGGTCAACGGGATTCCGATCGTGTTCTGGTTCGACGGCGTTCACGAAGATTATCACGGGCCGGGCGACGAACCGCAGAAGATCGATTATCAGAAGATGGAGCGGATAACGCGAACGATCTTTCTGACGATGTGGGAAGTTGCTTCGCTGAAAGACCGTCCGATGATCGACAAACAGCTTCCGCCCGAACTGACCCAGCGGAATTAGGAGGATAGTGAGCAGTAAGCGGTGAGCAGAAAAAAATAAAAAGAGCGATTGATCGCTCTTTTTATTTTGGTTGGCAGAGTCTGATCAACTGCCAACTGGTCACCGCTCACTGCTCACCGCTCACTGCTCACTGCTCACTGCTCACCGTCCTTGACCGAAACGAAGTTCCTGCCGTACAAAAGGCGGAATTGTTTGTCGAAATCTTCGGCCAGAGATTTTCTCTTTTCGATGTTGGTTTTCAGGTTCTCAGCTTCTTTCGGGTCGTCCTTTTTGGTTTCCCGGTCCATCTGGTAGCTGAGGCTCGAATAGTCGTAATAGATCGATGACAGGCTCTCGTCATCGACGACGTTGGTGATGAAATCCATCATTTTCAGTTTTCGGTCGAAATCGTCCCGTCCGACGCTTTTCATCGAATTGAAGCCGTAAACGGCCAGACGCGATTTGTCCCACCTGCTGGCCATAAATGCCAGATTAGGATCCACTCTTTTGGCTTTGACGCCGAACCAGGAGTCCTGCAGGACGTTCATCAGAACGGCCGAGATCCTGTATTTCTGGGCTCCGGTCAGATTCCGGGCCAGCGCGGGAGTGTAAGTGCTGAAGTTCTGATCGAGGACGGACGGATCGGTTTTTCCGGCCGCTTCCTGATCGTAAGTCAGGGAATAAAAACTCTCGGCCAGATCGTTGACGCCGTGATAGCGGATGAGCGGTTCTTCGATATTGGCGACCAGCCATTCGGTCAGTTTCGGCAATTGATTCTCCCTGTTGTCAACGATCGTTTTCAATTCCCGCAAACGCTTTTCGACAATGGAGAACTGGCCGGTCATCTCCTGAACGCCCGAATAATAATCCGTCAGATAATAGTCGCCTTTTTCCCCTTGCTGAGTAAAGAAGAACAGATATTTTTGTCCCGGTCTTAATTCGACGGCATCCGGCAGACCGTCGTAATCGAAGTGTTCGTAGAACTCTTCTTCAGCGGTTTCTTCAACAATTTTGGGTTGGTATTCGAAGTCATCATAAACGAGTCTCTTTAAACCTTTCTGTCCCTTGATGACTTCGGTGATCGACAATTCCCGTTGGATCTCGATTTCAACGCCGTATTCATCGTCGTTTTTCGTGATCCGGGATTTTTCTCCCTTATAATTGGCGATGATCACCAGATCGCTTCCGAGATAAAGCTTGAGCAGGGTTGCCGGCGGTTCTTCGCAGGCCGAGACGGACGTCGGGGACATCAGCAATGAGATCAAAAGAATGGCGCCGAGCGCAGCCGTAAGAAAAGTCTGACTTCGTTTTAACATTAAAAATAAACTCCTTTGAATGGAAAAATTTCTAAAACTCCCATCATATGAACGGAAAATTGCCGTTTATTTGCACTATTTGCGGGGAAAGCCAGGAGTAAAAACCCGGTCGATGGAATTTTCCGTGTTAATTGAACAAACAATTGGAACTGCGGGAGAAAACTGCCTTGATCCGGTTTGACAATATCAGCGCCGAAGATCGGAAGAACAGAGTGTCAGCAACGTTCCGAAATGTGGACAGTACGGAAAGCCAGGTGAGGATGAAAGAAAAAAGCCGGAGAGAAGATGAGATCTAACCTTCTTCGATATGCAGGATGCGGTAAGCCTCCGATTTGCTGAGGCCGGATTCTTTGGCGGCTTGTTTGAGGGCGCGTTTGCGGTCGAGTCCTTCGGTTTCGAGTTCGGCGACGCGATCGACGAGCGATTTGGGATTTGGGGTTTGGGATTTCGGATTTTGGTGCCGGTCGAAAACCAGAACGATCTCGCCTTTGAGGTTTTCCCGCGAGAATCTTTCGGCCAGATCTTTCAGGTTTCCGGTGATCGTTTCCTCGTGCAGTTTGGTCAGTTCGCGGACGACGGCCGCCGGGCGATCGCCGAGGATCTCCAGGCAGTCAATCAGACTTTTGCCGATCCGGTGGGGCGTTTCGTAAAAAACGAGCGTGGCCGGTATTTCCCGCGCTTCTTCGAGCCTTTTCCGCCGCTCGCCTTTTTTCGACGGCAGAAACCCGCCGAAAAAGACCGAATCGGTCGGCAGACCGGAAACGATCAAGGCGTTGACGAAGGCGACCGGGCCGGGAATGGGAACGACCGGCGCGCCGATCTCGTGCGCTTTTTGAACGATCCTGAGGGCCGGATCGGAAATGGCCGGAGTTCCGGCGTCCGAGACGACGGCGACCGATTTTCCTTCGGCGAGGAGTTGGCCGAGTTCTCCGGCGCGCGCCGTTTCGTTGTGTTCGTGATAGCTGACGAGTTTTTGCCGGATGCCGAGATGACGGAGCAGTTGACCGGTGCGGCGCGTGTCTTCGCAGGCGATCAGATCGACTTTTTGAAGGGTTTCGATGGCGCGTTCGGAGATGTCGCGGAGGTTGCCGATCGGTGTGGCAACCAAAAAAAGTGTTCCCGGCATAAACTGAAAAATACAATGAACCGGCCGGGAAAAGCAAAAAGGCCGAATCCGAAAGATTCGGCCTTTTTGCTTTGATGGCAGCACGGCTCGGGGGTGGTCTGGAAGCGTGGCATTGGGTTCGAACCGCGCCAACAGTTAATTTAGAAAGGGAAGTTGTTTCCCCAACGGCCGTTGTTGCCGTAGTTTAAGTTATAGGCGTTGGCCAGAACCCGGAGATCTTGTTCGATCCGGTTCCAGTCCGAACGGATCGAGGAACTGACCCGCGAGCGGGAAATGGCCCGGTCGATCTGCTGTCCGAGATTGAGAACGGTTCTCACTTCGTCGGCGCTGCGGTTGTAGTCGCCCCGATCATCGTATTCGTCTTCGAGCCGATCGGCCGCATTTTTGAACCGGTCGCTGAGATCTTCCAGATCGGTCCGGTTGCCGCGACGGTTTCTGTTGTCGTATTCGCGGTCAACGCGGTTTTCGAAGTTTTTGGCCTTGTTTCTCAGATTGACAATGGTCGAGCGCAGATTCCGGTTGTTGCGTCCGTTGTTGCCGAGGGGGCCGCCGATCGGACCGTCGCCGTTGCGTCCGTTGCGTCCGTAGGTTCCGTTGTAGTTGTAATTGTAAGCCCGGGAAACCGTCAAAAGGTCTCTTTCGATCGCGTTCCAGTAGCTGTTCAACGAGGAATTTCTGCCAATTCTCGAACGGGCAAGGGCGCGATCAAGCTGTGAACCGGCATTGAGCAGACGGCGGGCTTCGTCTGAACTGCTGCCGAAACTTCCGCGCCCTTCATATTCGTCATCCAGATCTTCGGCCGCGTTCTTGAATTTTTTGGCCAGATCATTGAGATGATCTTCACGGTCGGTGCCGTCGTAGCGACTGTTGTCGAGTTCGCGGTCGAGAAGATCCTCGAACCGGCGGCTGTTGTTTCTCAGATTTTTAATAGCGTAACTCAAATTAACGTTGTTTCTGTTTCCGTAATTATCGTTGTTTCCGCCGCGCCATTGAGCAGAGGCGACGACCGGCAGGCTCAAAACCAACATTGAAAAAGCGGCGATGGCCAATAATTTTTTGTAGCGATTCATATTAATTCTCCTTCGTAATTCAAGATAGCTGACACTGTTTGAAAAAAGTTTACAAAAGACAGTGTCTTTGTTTACGAAACATTGCAAAGCCTGTGCCACTGGGGTTTTTGAAAATGGTTTAAAAATGAAAAAGCCTCGTAAATACGAGGCTTTTGTCAAAAAAAGCGAATTTCTTGATTTTTACAAACTGCCGGGCCGATTATCCGAAATGCTCCAAATGGTTCAACCGCTGACGCAGAATGTCGAAAAGTTCTCCCGATCAATCACCGAGGGCTTTGGCCGCGTTGATGCGTCCGCCGTTCTCGACCTTGCCGTCCAGCGAATCGAGCTTATCTACCGAAGCGAGAACCCTTTGACGCAACTGTTCGACCGTCAGATCCGGTTCGCTGGCCAGGATCAGGGCGGCGACGCCGGCGACATACGGTGTCGCCATCGAGGTGCCGGACGCCTCGCGGTACTGATCGTTGAGCCAGGTGCTCAGGATGTCCTTGCCCGGCGCGGCGATGTGAACCGTTTTCGGACCGAAGTTCGAGAACGAAGCCATCTGATCGTTGCGGTCGAGTGCGGCCACGCTGATGACGTTGGAGAGTTTGTAGTTCGAAGGATAATGCGGACTCTTGTCGTTGTTGGTGCTGTTGTTTCCGGCGGCGGCCACGAACAGAATGCCCTCTTCGCCGGCGGCCCGGATCGCATCTTCGAGCGGTTTCGAATAAAGCGTCGAACCCCAGCTGGCATTGATCACCCGGACGTTGACGCCGGCCCGTTTCCGGTCGATGGCGTAATTGATGGCTTCGATCGCATCCTTGGTGGAACCGAACCCGCCGCGGCCGATGAATTTGAGCGGCATGATCTCGACCTTCCAGTTGATGCCGGAAATGCCTTCGTTGTTGTTGCCTTCGGCGCCGATGATGCCGGCGCAGTGGGTTCCGTGGCCGTTATCGTCCATCGGATCGCTCAGATTGTCGGTCGCGTTAAAACCGTGCAGATCGTTGAAGGTGCCGAGTTCGTCATCGGTATATTGCGGAATATTATCCGGGCGGAGCCACATGTTTTTGACCAGATCGGGATGAGTGTAATCGACTCCGCTGTCCAAGACGGCGATGACCACTTCTTCGCTGCCCTGGGTTTTCAGCCATGCTTTGAGCGCCGAAACGTCGGCCTTTTCCTTGCCGCCGTTCTGTCCGATATTATTCAAGGCCCATTGCTCTTCGAACATCGGATCATTCGGCATGACCGGATTTTCGTCGCGGGTCCGGTAGAGCAGGTCTTTCGTGGAAGAGTTCGTCGGATCGTCCAATTTGATCTCATAGTTCGGCTCGGCGTAAACGACCAGATCGCTCATCGCGGCGTATTGTTTGGCCACGGCTTCGGCGTCCAGATTATCGAGATCGTCGATCGCTACCAATCCTTTGACGATCTCCAGTTCGTCCTCGACGCGGTCGTTGTTTTTGGCGGCGATCTTTTTGATCTCGCTCAAACTGACTTCGGGACGGAATTTCACCAGAACTTCCGGCACGCATTCTTTGGCCGATCGTTCGACCGTCACCGGTTTCGTGACCGTTTCGACCGTTTTGACCGTTCTGTCGGTCGAATTCGACTGCCAGCTTCTGATCTGTCCGATCATGGCGGCGATGGCGACGATCACCAAAGCGATACCGAGATGGATCCAAATATTGTTACGATTCATTTTTCAAACTCCAAAAATCTTTAACTTTCGGGAAGTTTTTGTCTACGCTTCCCGTTAATGTTTCACGATGCGACGACGTGATTTGTTCCCTCAAATCCGACGAGCCTCAACTGATACTTGTCGGCGCGATACTCGTAATTTTCGCCGGCGGCGTCCAGATCTATCCGCCAACCGCTCGAGATCATCATCCCCGACATCTCGCCTTCGACCGGGGCCCCGAGCGACATATCGGGAAAATCCTGGTCATCGACCGACTTCGTTTTTATGTCGTTTTCCGAAATGCTCAAACGCCGGGCCAGATCCTCTTTTGCTTTCTGAACCGCGCTGTCTTTATCAAAACTCATAAAATATAAATCCTGCTTTCAGGTTGTCCGTTGCAGCTACAATTTTGCTATTATTTTGCAAATTAGTCAATGAAATAAGTTTTTTGAATGCTTTTCGGCATAGTGCGGAACTAACTCGCCTTCTTCGGTAACAGCCAATAATCATCTCGCCAATAGTATAAACACGCCGCCATGCCGGATGCCCGCCAACGCTCGTGGTCTGTCTCCAAGTCCCAATGCAAGTGTGGGTCTTTGTTCGGATCGAAAGGCCTCCACTGCGGGTCCCGGCTGTCTGAATCCGTCGGCCGTCGAACGGGACCGGTGAACCGATACTCCGATGCTCCTTCTCGCATGAACTGCTTTTGCGCCTCAAACAAACTGACACTGTTCGCGCCTCCGGCCATGAGCGGATAGCCAAGCTGAATCTGGTCATCTTCCCAAAAGCAAATCGGACAAATGGCGTAACTGCCCGGAGGCTCGTCGAACACAAAGTAGCCGCAGACCGGGCATGGATAAATGGTCGCATCGCTCATTCGCACTTGAATTGGTCTAACGTCGGCCGTCACCAAGCACAGCGAGTTAGTCTTCCACTTATAAACGCCCAATGCAGTGCATCAATCACCGCATTGGGCGCCGCGTCTAGGGTTGACTTTCCAAGTACTGAAGATACTCGACGACGAATTTCGACGCTATGAATTTACATCGATCAAGCTCTTTTTTCGTTGCAGGGCGAAGCGAGTAGACCATCTTGCCTCGATGTCGTCCTTCTTGAAGCGGTTCGTGGTTTGCCAATTTACTGAGTTCAGACCACTGTGACGACGACAGTGCATCAATCGTGTTCTTCTTGTTGCCGAATTTGTCGATTAGTGAATCAAGAACCTCGTACAGATGAACCAAACAATTGGCCTTATCCGTCAAACCTCTGGCAATGCTATTGAGCATCGCCGTAAGGTGATCGTCGGAAGAATACGCAGGAACGCGTTCTGCCAACTCGCGTTTTTCGACCAATCGTTCAGCCTTGGAGTCGATTACTGTGCCGTCGGTTCTGCGTACGACAAAATCAATGGGTTTACCTTCGACGGACACTACAGCGCCTGACACTTCAGCGTAGATTTCGCGTTTACCATATCTAGGTCTAGATCTTGCTCGAAATAGTCAGTCGGGCTGAAGGTCCAATCAAGCTGGTAATAGTCATCCATGTGCGAAAACTTTTCCGTCGGCGAACGGCGGCGTTCACCGAGCGGCGAAAACACGCAACGCAGATAAGAGGCAAGCTCAAGCCGCTTCGGCGCAATGACTTGTTCGGCGTGTCATTATTCAAATATATTATAGTTGGCGACTCGCCAAGTTCCGTCTTTTCCGAGAACTACGCTGAATGATTCAAACACTTGTTCCTGATTTTCATAAGAACTTATATACCAGAAAATTGCGCCTGAGCTTTCCGGTATATAAGGCAAAGACTTAATTGACTGAATTTGGATTATCTTTCTCGATTTTAATTTGCCGAATGATTTATGCGCCGCTGTCCGATCCGTAGACCAAGTTTTTTCATCAAAAACCTCTTTTGTGGAAGATGATAACTCGGCGTAACTTTCTTTGTATTTGCCGGAATCCCACAAAAGAATCCAATTTTCCGCCACTTTTCGAGCCGCTTCGATTGATCTGTCAGTGTCCGTGATTGGCTTAGCGTTTTTAGAAGTAAATCTGACCGCTTTGACAAAATTCTCGAATAATTTATGGTCTTCTTTTTTGTATTGAACTTTCGAGATATGTAAATCAACCCAATAACCGTTTTCGACAAACTGTGCATACATATCGAATATTTCAACCGGCTGACCTTGCACCGTCGGGCGGAAAAACTCGAAGTAACTGACCTCGCCGATTTTCGATTGAACGACATCCTGCACTTTTCCCCATTCCGGATTGCCCGCGTTCCAGACAAAATCACGGCATTCGGCACTAGTTTTACACTTTACGGCAGGCTCGATGAATAAAGAAACGGTCATGCCTTCTTTTTCATTCTGCATCAAAAAATAACCGGATTTGTTATCAGGTTTTATTTGCTGATTCCGAAAATCAAGATTTTGACCGTCAAGCGACACCATCCAGGGCGCGTCGGGCGTTGTAAAAGCTATTCGGTCTTCGCTTACAGCTTGAGCAGCCACAACTAGCGAAAGCAGAAAAAGAATGACAAGGGCTGAAAAAATTATTCGTGTAATCATATTTGAGAAATTAAGAGTCATCATTGAAATTAAGAAACGCCGAACGACTTGAGTTATGCGTAAATGCTCTTTTCTGGGACGCCTCTCTCAAGAGAAACAATCCAAATTGAGCCGCATTTGAAACTAAGATCACAAGTAAGATGAGAAGTAAACTTAACCATATACTTCAAATTCTCCAACTGGTGAGATTTAATCTTGTAATGTCCTCTCTCATCAATCTCATTTGTTATAGTAAATCCATGAATTTTTACCGTAACCGTCGGCCCATATTTCCCATTTTCTTTGTCTCGATCAAGATTAATAGAAATTATCTCTGAGTCATGAAATGATGGCCATTTTCCATATAACTCTAAAATTTTTTCTGATCCCTCTATATCTATATAATTCTTCATATATCTGTTTTCTTATTACGCATAACGCCTTGCACAGAGGCCGATTAAAGATGGCGGCGTTTTTGCAAGGCGTTATGCGCGCTTACCATTATTGTTAACAATTTCTACTAGCTCTCTAAATCTCTGGTTATCGTACTTTAAGGACGCTACATATTTCTGCGCTTCTCTCCAGCTAAACTCTTTGACAACTTTTTTGCTATTGCAGCCCTCTAGATATATCACAGGGGGATAGTAGTCATCATCTGACGCTGATTGCTCGAACGCTTTGGTTTGTATAAAGAACTCATACCAATTGCCATCGTCAGAATCGAAACAAAACCCGTACGACCCTCCGTCGCGATATACGTCAGCTTCCCATATTTTTTCTACTTTCATCGTTCACTCTTCGCATAACGACTAAGTTATGCGGCGCTGCAGTTCACGATTCGTTGGGAGCGATGGTTATCGTGCCTGAATCATAATCAAGCATGTAAAGGCCATCGGGAGTAACCACTCGTAGTTCCTCAGTGTCGTAGTCCTTCTCCGTGACAGGTATCACCTTGCCAGCCACGGGACCGATTCCGATGCCACAACCATCCTGTGGATACGCGAGTTCGCGATCACGTGCCACTCGTTGCCAGTCTTCGGTCGAAAATAAGCCGCGTCCTGAGTGACTGATCGTCAACAAGTACTCGCCGCTTTCATCGAAGCCCATAGCAACCAATCCACCGACATGTAGATAACTTGCCATGTTGGTCCGCATAACGGCGGAGATGACGTGGGGCGAAACCGCCGCCACGCGACTCCGAGTTCAAAAGACAAGCCGAATAAGAAGGTCGCTGTTTCGCCCTCACGTCCATTGATTTGTTGTGCATTCCTTCATTTTTACCACACTATTTTACTGTAAGAGATTTGCGAATATATTGCACAATTGGTTTCCATATTTGCGCTTCTGACTCTCGATACGACAAATTAAGACTGATTTTTTTGTTCTTTAGAAAGAGCCACGTCATTTGAACGATAACAGGTCCTTCAAGTCCTGACCGCTTGTATTCAATAACTAAAGCTGGATGATTACCGACAAACTCACGGCGAAAATCATAAAACTCAAGAAGTTCTTGGTTTACAACCGACAAAGACTCCCGTATATTCTCCTGCATTTCCGGCTTAAACTCTTGAATCTCACTTAACGGCGCAATTCTCAAAAGCGCAGGGTCAATATCAACGTCAGTAGCATTTATCGCAATACCAGCATAAGTTGTTCGCGGAACAGAATTGGCTCGGAATAAATTAACTTTTTTGCCGGCTGGCAACTCGACGTTTGCAAGATTTAATGCTGCTTCTGCTGAAGTTTCAAGCGTAGAATTTAATTCTTCATCAAAAACCCACCAATTTTTTGGAACTTCAACAGAAACACCTAGCGGCAAAATTAATTTTCTAAATTTTGAGTTTTGTTCAGTTGATTTTTGCTCTGAAGAATTACGTTTCAGTGAATTTAGAAATTTTGTTATAGATGATGTCGGATAAGCTTTTGACGGTGAGCCAGCGTAAAGAAATATTGCTGAGTTCTTACCATAAAAAGTAATGCTGTAATACGTTACAACAACACCGGAAATTGTCTTAAAGCCTCGCACCGAAACAAAACGCCCATTATTGTTTCGATTTATAGAAGTTTCAGCATTGCTGAGTCCGTTTGCATTTGCGTATGCGGTTGCCTGAGTCACTAAGAAATCGTCTTCTATTGCCGATAGCTTTTCTAAAATTTCTTGAGGCATCGGCACATATTCAGCACGCAAAAAACAACTATCTGCGGGTATAACGAGTTCTGCGCGTGCTGCTTTTATACCTTCAACGTAAACATCTTTAATTGTCGGTTGGCTTGGAAACGTAACTGAATATTCTGCGGTTGCTGATGGGAAAATGAATTGAGAGGTTGTGTTTTGTTTTTGAGCAAATGAGTCAGATGTGCAAAAGAATAGCACAACTACAGACAAAACAAATTTATAGAGGGCAATACATTTAATTTTCATATTTTTAGGTAATAGCACATCTTTATGAATCATTGTTTAGTAACGAGAAGATGCACAACTTTGATTTAAACCGAATTCCAATTTACTTATACCGAGGGTTTTATACTCCTTAAAGAATTCGAAGGTCAATAGAAAAGCCCGACTCTTCAAAGTTTGTTCCTTATTTTACGCCAAAATTTTTAGTTCGGTTGAAATTTTTCAACCGAACTATTGCAAGGTCCTGTCAAAACTCCTCAACCAAGTTCGCATTCGGATGCGCCTCCGCGATGACAGGCTGGCAAACCAAAAAAGACATCTGTCTGCTGGAATCGACAGTTTTATTTTTCTACCGGATCAGGCGTCCGAAAGAAGTGAGATTTCGGATTGCAAATCTCAGCTTTCAAAAGGGTAACTGAAAAACCGAATCTATCAGAAATTTGCAGTCTGAAAATTCCAAAATATCAGAAAACGTAATTAACAAGAATATTTATTCGATCAAAACGCAAAAATAAATTAAAACTTGCCAACCGGTCGGAAATGAGTTTATAATGCCCTTTAATTATCAAGGGACGCGTTGTGGTTTTAGCCGAAGTCGTTTGTTTGGCCGCGTTACCGAGAAAAATATCAGAACTTATTATCACCAGCTAAATTTAAATATCTTGTGAGGACTGTCAGACAGGCAGTCCTTTTTTGTTTCTTTTGTTCGAGATCAGCTGTCCGAGTTCGACCAGAGCCGGAATGATGAAAATGGCGCACATCGAACCGAGGATGAGACCCGTTACGAAACGCGAAAGATGAGTGTTGTCCCAGATTCCCAAAACCCCGAGCGACCAGTCGACGCCGATCGGCACGACCGATAAAAAGAGCCAGACGCGCGGCAATGGTTCGATCTCGTCGATCGAGCGGATCAGAGGATAGATCAGAAAACCGAAAACCAGCCCGAAATAGACCCCGAAACAACGCGAACAAACGGCCAGTTGGTTTCCGACCAGATAAAACGAGCGTTCCGGCATCTGATGACACAGAAATCTGAAGAATTTATAGAGCGGTTCCGAAAGACCGGTCCAGCCGTTCGACCGGGCAATTGGCGCCAGCAGGATCAGAAACATCCAGCCGACCACCGCCAGACCGGAACCGGCCCAGATTTTGTACGCCCGTTTTCGATTGGCTTTTAAGACCGCCTGCGGATTGTAATTTTCGATTTCTGTCGCCATAGGCTCAAAGAATATATACGGTTCGATGACCATTATATTTCAGATCGGGAAATTTTTAAAAATTCCGCACAAGTTACGCCCTCCATTAATGGTGAAAATCACCCGGCAATGTGGCCGAAAAAACACCTTCGTCCGCCAAATCGCCGGAGTTAGCGCAAATTTCCCGAAACCGGAGTGTCATAATATTTTCTCACTTTGAAAATAACTTTCCCAAAAGCCGCCATTTCGCATATGATTTGTGAAAACCGCCGCTAATCCCTCATCGTTTGAAAAGGAGAAACCGGATTATGTTTTCTTGCCAAAAGATTTTTTTGACCATCGCCGTATTGGTTTGCGGGTCCGTTGTTGCCGCCGGTCAAACCCCGGATGAAAAGGCCCTCGAACTGAAGACGCCGATCGAGCGGGAGATATCCGGGAACCAGGCGCATTCCTTTTCGATCGAAGCGGGCCGCGGGGATTTCATCCGGGTCGCCGTTCGGCAGAAAAATGTCGATGTCGGTTTGACGCTTTACGGCCCCGGCGGCGAAAAGATCTACGAAGTGGATAATTCGAACGGCCGCGAGGAGCCGGAGAGGATCTCTCTGATCGCCGATGCCGACTCCCGGTTTCGGCTGGATGTGCGGTTCGTCGGAAAATTGAGCGGGCATTCGGCCGGAAAAGATTATCTGATCGAACTCGAAACCAAACGGACGCCGACCGCCGAAGACCGGGCCCGGTTAAAGGCCGAGAGACTGTATGATCGGGCCAATTTGCTGAGATTTTCCCCCGAAGCCGAATCCCGGCGCAATTCTCTGGAGGTCTTCGCCGAATCCGCCCGGTTGTTTTCCGAGGCCGGAGACCAGACGGGCGAAGCCTTCGCCTATTACGCCCTCGGGCAGATCAACAGCCTTTTGAGCAATTTTGCCGACTCCCGGAACAATCACGAAAAAGCCGCCTTGATCTTTCGCCGGATCGAAGATTGGCCGGCCTACGCCCGTGCGATCACCGATCAGGCCTCGATCCATTTTTTTGAGGAGGATCTGGATCGGGCGGAGGAACTTTGCCTCGAAGCGATGCGGGTTTTTCAAAATTTGGGCGACCGTCGGGGCGAGGCCGAGATAATCGGCAATCTGGGGGCGATCTTCGATAAAAGGAATCAGCCGCGCCGCGCTCTCGAACAGTACCTTAGGGCCCTGCCCCTGCTTCAGGCCGAAGGCGACCGGAGGGGAGAATCCTCGGTCTTTTCGAATATCGGATCGACCTACGACGATCTGGGCGAACCGTTCGCCGCCCTCGAAAACTACGAAAAGGCTCTTTCAATCCGTCGCGATCTCGGGGACGAGCGGACCGAGGCCTACACCCTGGCCAATATGTCGATCGTTCTCAAAGGGCTCGGGCAGTACGAACGGGCGATCGAGGCCAGCCGACGGGCCTTCGGAATTTTCGAGCGGATCGGACAGGTTTACGGCATGGCCGCCTGTCTGAACATTCTCGGGGGGATCAATGACGATTTAAACGACACTGAAAAGGCGCTCGAATATTACGAAAAATCCCTCGGTCTCAACCGCCGGATCAAAAACAAAAGCGGCGAAGCGGCGATCCTTAACAACATGGCCACGATCAAGATCAAAGAGGGCGAAACGGAAAAGGCGCTGGAATTTTTATCGGAAAGTCTCGGGATTTTCAGCGAAACCGGAAACCGGCGCGACGAGGGACGCGTTTTGGTCAAGATCGGCGAAACCTGGCTGAAAAAGGGCGACCCGGAAAAAGCCCTCGAATATTTCGAACGGGTTTTGCCCCTCTGGAAGGAGGTGGAGGATCGCAGTTGGGAGGCCGAGACCCTCTTTTCCATGGGCGAGGCCTTTCGGCTTCGGCGCAACCCGGATAAATCCCGCGAATACTTTTTAAGGTCGCTGGAGATCAGGCGCGAATTGAAGGAAAGTCAGGCCGAGTCCATGTCGCTGTTCGGGCTGGCCAGGGCCGAAAAAGATTCCGGCAGTCCGGTCCGGGCGCAGGAGCGGATCGAACAGGCGATCGGCATTTTGGAGGGACTGCGAAGCAATATCTCGCGCCGGGATCTTCGCAATCTGTTCATTTCTTCGAGACAGGATTTTTACGAATTTTACATCAACCTGCTGATCGAAAGACACGGGCGGGAGCCGAAAAAGGGCTTCGACGCGCTGGCTTTTGAAATAAGCGAGCGGGCCCGCGCCAGAAGTTTGCTGGAATCGCTCGGCGAGAGCCGTTTTGACATTCGCTCCGGGGTTTCGCCGGAACTTCTTGAGAGGGAAAATCATCTTCGCCGGATCGTCAATTCCAAAGATTCTCTGCGGCTTTCGGCTCTCGCCGCCAAACAGACCGGAAAAGCGGCTGATTTCGAAAAGGAGCTCGACGGACTGATCGCCGAATACCGGGAAGTGCAGGCCAAGATCCGGGCGGAAAACCCGCGCTTTGCCGCATTGACTCAGCCGGAGGTCGTTTCTCTGAAGAAAATTCAGAATGAAATTCTGGACCAAAATACCGTTCTGCTGGAATATTTTTTGGGCGATCGGCAAAGCCTTCTGTTCGTCGTTACTCAGGATTCGCTTCAAACGATCAAATTGCCGCCCCGGCAAGAGATCAAAGAAGCGGTTCGGCTTTTTCTGGAAAATGTCAGGTCTCCCGGGCGGATTGATCCCGGAACCGGTTCCGGGGAAACCGAGCGGAGTTTGAAGACGGCCCCGGCCCGATTGAAAAAGGCGAGAGAGGATTTGAGCCGGATGATCCTGGCTCCGGCCGGCCGATGGATCGCCGGAAACAAACGCCTGCTGATCGTCGCTTCCGGTTCTCTTCAATACATCCCGTTTGCCGGGCTGGAAAGCTCCGGAGCAAAAAGCGACCGGTCGGCGGGCGAGAGAGCTGTTGACCCGAAAAACGATCCCCGTTTTTTGATCGAGACCAATGAGGTCGTCGTTTTGCCCTCGGTTTCGGTGCTGGCGGCCCTGAGAGAAAAGCGTCGGTCTTCGGCAAAGGGCGCGGCTGAGATGATCGCCGTCGTGGCCGACCCGGTTTTCGGGATCGACGATGTCCGTTTGAAAAACGCGACCGACAAGAGAGCGGCCGACAAAGGGAATGCTTCGGGAGCAGAATCCGGTCTCCCGCGCAGGCTTTATTCGAGTTTTTCACGGCTTCGTTTCAGTCGCCGCGAGGCCGAAACGATCGCCGGTCTGGCCCCGGAGCGACAGAGATTGCTGGCACTCGATTTCAGGGCCAATCTGGAAACCGTCAGAAGCGAGAGCTTTAAAAAGGCCCGTTTCGTTCATTTCGCCACGCACGGGATAGTCAACAGCGAACTTCCCGAACTCTCCGGAGTGGTTCTCTCACTGGTCGATGAAAACGGTCAGACCAGAGACGGGTTCCTCCGTCTGCACGACATCTACAATCTTCAGTTGGAAGCGGATCTGGTGGTTTTGAGCGCCTGCGAGACGGCTCTCGGGAAAGAGATCCGGGGCGAAGGGATCGTCGGATTGACGCGGGGGTTCATGTACGCCGGAGCGTCGGACGTGGTGGCCAGTTTGTGGAAGGTGGATGACCGGGCGACGGCCGATCTGATGGAGCGGTTTTACCGGAAAATGCTAAAGGACAAACTGCCTCCGGCCGATGCCCTGCGTCAGGCCCAGATCTCGATGATCCGCGACGAAACCTTCGGACATCCTTTTTACTGGGCCGGTTTCGTCCTGCAGGGCGACTGGAGGCTTCCGGAGCGTTGAAACAGGTCGGTCCGTAATTTTTTTCGCATTATGCCCGAAAGACGACCGAACCCGACCCGGTTTTGTGGAACCGATCCGGGAAAGCCTTTCTCTAATGACCTAAACCATGTTGGCTGAGGCGTTTAGCCGGAAGGTTGGAGGGGGCGGGCTCTTTTCCCTCCGGAGCCGAAACAGCCTTAATCCCACCTTTATTTTCGGCTTTCTCAAACCGGACCGACACAAAAAACTGAAAAATACCAGTAAAAGTTGGGGTATAATTTTATGCAAACGGGTCGGAAAAGAATTTTGCAAGCGATTTTGAGGCGTAAAAGAAGATCGTTGATTTTGTAAAATCCTCAACGTTTTCCGAACGTTTGGCAATCACCGGGATCAGATCAAGTGGAGAGCGCGACCATCACAAAATGGCAATTGACCGAGACTGCGTTTGATAAATTGCTGGCGGCTCTGGCCGAGGACCGCGAGACGGCCGGCGAAAAATACCTCCTGCTCAAAAAAAACCTGATCCGTTTTTTCGAGGTGCGCGGCATCGGCGGGGCGGAAGACGCCGCCGATGAGGTCATCAATCGTCTGGCCAAAAAGCTCGACTTTGGCGACCAAATAGAAAATCCGAACACCTACGCTCTGGGCATCGCCCGGCTGGTGGTCCTCGAACTGCGCAAATCTCCCGCTCAGAAAACCTCCAACGAACTGCCCGAGATCGGCGTCGCTCCGGTCGATGAGGAAAAACTCGCGCGCGAGGCCGAACTGTCCTGTCTGGACGAATGTCTGGATGATCTGGCGGAGGAAAACAAGCGGATCATCGTCGGTTATTATCAGGGCGAACGGCGCGAAAAGATCGAAAACCGGCAGCGCCTCGGCGACGAACTGGGCATTCCGAACAACGCCCTGAGGAGCCGTGCCGTGCGCCTTCGGGGCAAGCTGGAAAGCTGTATCAGAGGCTGTTTGCGAAAAAAAAATATTAAATGACGTTTTTGACCGACACATTTTGCGCAAATTTGTCAGATATAAGTGAGGGGACAATTTGCGGCGTTCGTTTGGCCGGCCCCGAAAGGGAAAAATACTGATGAAACAGGAATCGGAAAATGAAAAACAGATCGTCGCTTACCTGCTGGGCGAAATGACCGGAGGTGAGCGCGACGAGTTCGAAGAGAGACTTTTTCTCGACGAAGGCCTGAGCCTTCTGGTCGATGACGCCGAGAACGATCTGATCGACGCTTATCTTCTCGGGGAACTCGGCGCGGGCGAGCGGGCGAGATTCGAAGGATTTTACCTGACAGATGAATCGCGCCGTGAAAAAGTGCGCTCGGCAGGGGTTTTGCAGACCGAGCTTTTCAACCGAAAGGAGGAAGCCCCGACGGTCATCGCCAGCACGGCCGGGCAGTCTGTCTCTTTTTGGGAATCGGTCAGAGCCTTCTTTCGTCCGCCCAATCTGGTCTGGGCCGGCGGTCTGGCGGCCGTGATTTTAATGCTTTTGCTTGGCGGACTCTGGTTTGCTTCCGCGCCGGATGAGCCGAAGAGAGCCGGCGGCGATGAAAACCAAATCCAGCCAAACCCATCGCCGCCGGTTTCCCCGCTCCCGCCACTGCCGGAGGAAACTCGGGAGAATCCTTTGCCGGAAAAAACGCCGGTCCCCGATTCAAAGCCGGAAAACCGGAAGCCGCCCGTTTCCGACCGTCAACAACCCGTCAAACGGCCCGCGCCGACTCCTTCAAAACCGGCGCCGAAACCTGTCGAGCGGCCCCGGGGAATCTTCGCCTTTACGCTCTTTCCGCCGCTCCGAAGCAGCGAACGCCCGGTTATGAAGATCCCTTCTTCGACCCGCACCGTTCGGCTTCAACTGCTGGATAATTTCGGTCAGAAATACGTTAAATATCTGCTGGAATTAAATGACAGCGGCGGCGGTCAGGTCTGGAGCCGGGAAGTCGTGGCGACCGCCAAACGCCCGCAAAAATCGATCACCGTCGGGATTCCGGCCGAAAGATTAAAAGCCGACTCCTACGAACTGGCCGTCAGCGGGATCTCGGAAGACGGGAGCGTGGAAGACATAGGGTTTTACAATTTCATCGTTGAGAGAAAATAAGCTTTTTCGGGAAGATCGAAACCGGAGCGATCATTTCCCCGGTCGAATTTTGAAGGAGGTTTTTGAAGATGCTGAAGAAAGGTTTGGTCCTCGGAGCGCTGTTTTGTGTTTGTCTGATAAATGTTTTTGCCCAGGATGAGCGAAAAAACGAGGCCGAACGGATCTTTGCCGAAGCCGAAACTCTGCGCAAAAGCAACCGGGCCGAGGACCGGCGTCTGGCCATCGGCAAATACGAAGAGACCATTCCAATCTTCAACCAACTGGAAATGGCGGACCGCGAGGCCGAGGCTTTTAACAACATCGGCTATCTTTACGCCGGTCTGGGGGAGTTCGAAAAATCTCTCAGCAACCTCGAAAAATCGCTGACCATCAGTCGGCGGGTCGAAAATCAAAAACTCCAGATAGTCGCCATGCTCAATCAAACCCGCTCATTGAGGGCTTTGGGGCGAAACCCGGAAGCCATTGAGCGGGTTAAAGAGGCTCTGGAGATCAGCCGGGCGATCGGCGACAGGGAAAAAGAAGCCGCCGCCCTCAACAATCTCGGCGTGACTTTTTTCGCCGACGGCAAAATACAGGAATCGCTCGAACATTTTCAATCGGCCGCCGCGATCTTCGGGGACCTGGGCAAGAGCGGGCCGCAAGCCTCCCTGCTGAACAATCTGGGATTGATCAACCGCCTGCTGGGAAATCAGGAAGAGGCCGTCGAGCAATATCTCAAGGCTTTGGAGATCTTTCGCCGGGAGAAAAACCTGGCCGGCGAAGCGGACGTTTCGATCAATCTTTCGGCCGCCTACACCGATTCGTTCCAAACCGCCGAGGCGATGGAGAGTTTCGAGCGGGCCTTGTCGATCTTCCGCCAGATGGGCAACCGGCAAAGAGAGGCCGTGGTTCACAACAACATCGGGGTTTTTTACAACAATCTGGGCGATTATCCGCGGGCGAAGGATCACTATCTGCGTTCGGCCGAGATCGCCCGCGACATCGGCGACCGGCGGAATTACGCCTCGGCTTTGAAGAATCTGGGCATTCTTTATCTCAATTTGAACGAGCCGGACAAGGCTCTGGAGGACCTCAGTCGCGGCTTGGAACTGAGCCGCGAGGTCAAAAACAAGATCGACGAGGGCTGGATTCTCAACAACCTCGGATTGGTTCACGATAAAAAAGGCGAGAGCGAAAAGGCCATCGGGTTTATGGAACAGTCGCTCGAAATTCTGCGCGAGGTCGGCAACCGCGAGGGCGAAGCCCACACCTTAAACAGCCTCGGTTGGGTGCTTTACCGGGCGGGCGAAAAGGAAAAGGCGCTGGAGAGTTACAACGCCTCGCTGGAGATCAACCGCGATCTGATCAAACCGAGCGAGGAGGCCAAGGTTCTGCTGGGCATCGCCCGCATCGAGCGCGATCTGGGCAACCGCGAGGCCGCCCGCACCGCCATCGAACAGTCGATCGAACAGATCGAGGCTCTCAGGACCGGGATCCCGATGCAGGATCTGCGCTCTTCGTATTTCTCTTTGAGCAAGGATTCCTATGATTTTTACATTGATCTGCTTCTGGGAAACGGGGACGGACCGCCCCCGCCGGAAAATGTGGTTCACGCCTTCGAGATCAGCGAGCAAACCCGCGCCCGCAGTCTGCTCGAAACTCTGATCGAGTCGCGCACCGAGATCCGGCGGGGCGTCGATCCCGAACTCCTCAAACGCGAGCGGGCTTTGCAACATCGCCTGAACGCCCGCGAGCAATATCGAATGAGGCTTCTGCGGAACAAATCGAAACCGGAACTGATCGAAACGATCGAAAAAGATCTTCGCTCTCTGATCGATGAATACGAACAGGTTCGCGCCCGGATCCGGACCCGGAGTCCGGCCTACGCCGCTCTGGTTCAGCCGCGCCCGATGAGCCTTCGGGAGATCCGGCAAGAGGTTCTCGATCCCGACACGGTTCTGCTCGAATATTCGCTGGGAGAGAAAAACAGCTATCTCTGGACGGTCACCAAAGACTCGATCGCATCTCACACGCTTCCCGAAAGCTCGGAGATCGAAGCGGTAACGCGCCGTTTTTATCGGGCTTTGAACGCGCGGAACATTTTTTCGCCAAATGAAACGGCCGATCAGCGGACGAAACGAATCGCTCTGGCCGACAGCGAACTGGCCGGCGCCGCCGAGGCGCTGAGCCGGATGATCATTCCCGGCGACATCGCCGAATTCGGCCAAAAACGCCTGTTGATAGTCGCCGACGGGGTCTTGCAATACATTCCTTTCGGGGCCTTGAGGGTTCCGGCCGGCAAAAGTCGGAAAGCCCGTTTTCTGATCGAAACCAACGAGATCATCAATCTGCCGTCGGCTTCGGCGCTGGCGGTCCTGCGAAAGACCAGACGGGTCAAAAGGGCCGAACCGAAAGAACTGATAGCGGTTCTGGCCGATCCGGTCTTCAGCACCGATGATGTTCGGGTCAAGATCATGGCCGGAAAATCGAAGACCCGGCCCGACGGTGCGAATAACCTGCAGGTGCAGGCCGGTCTTCTGCCTCCGCGTCTGCGTTCGGATTTTTCGCGGCTTCGTTTCAGTCGCCGCGAGGCCGAGATGATCGCCCGCCTCGTTCCCGATGAACGGAAGTTCGTGGCGCTTGATTTCGCCGCTAACATGGATTCGATTCACAATCAAAAATTCAACGGCGCCCGGATCATTCATCTGGCCACGCACGGGATAGTCAACAGCGAACTTCCCGAACTCTCCGGAGTGGTTCTCTCACTGGTCGATGAAAACGGTCAGACCAGAGACGGGTTCCTCCGTCTGCACGACATCTACAATCTTCAGTTGGAAGCGGATCTGGTGGTTTTGAGCGCCTGCGAGACGGCTCTCGGGAAAGAGATCCGGGGCGAAGGGATCGTCGGATTGACGCGGGGGTTCATGTACGCCGGAGCGTCGGACGTGGTGGCCAGTTTGTGGAAGGTGGATGACCGGGCGACGGCCGATCTGATGAAGCGGTTTTACCAGTATCTGCTCAAAGAAAACCGAACTCCGGCCGATGCCCTGCGTCAGGCCCAGATCTCGATGCTCAAAGAAAGTCCCACCAGCAACCCCTATCATTGGGCCGCTTTTACTCTTCAGGGAGATTGGAAATAGATCGATTTCGGATTTTGGGTTTTGGATTTTGGATTTGTTCAAAAGCCTGAAATTCAGGGCCTGAAATTCGAAATAATTCTCAATCCAAAATCCAAAACCCAAAATCTAAAAAAAAATGCGACACATTTTCGTGCCGTTTGTCAGATGAAATCGAAAGGCGAATTTGAGGGTCCTTTCGAGGAAGGATTCTCAAAGGAGAATCGAAGAAAAAATTAGGAGAAAAAAAATGACAAACACGAATTTGAAGCAACTTTTAACCAGCGCGAAAACTTTGATTTTAACCGCGGGTCTGGCCCTGACCGTTCTGACCGGAGCGGCCTTTGCCGACAACATCAATCTCGACATGCAGGGCTCGACCGCCACCGTTCCCAAGGGCAATACCGTCGACCGCAACATCTACGGCGTCCCGGCGGGCATTCCCGGAACCCTGAAACTGAAGATGAAATGGCACGCCGTCAACATCATCCCCAACACTTTCAACACCCTGAAGATTCAGGTTCTGCACGGCAGCACGGTTTTGAAAACGACCAACTGCTACTCGATCCACTCGAACAAATCCCCGAAATGCGACTTTTCAATGAGCGTCAGCCAAACCGAAGCCAACAAAGCGGGAACCTGGAAATTGCGGATCACCAACAACAGCAATTTCGAAGTAACCGAGTTCAACATCGAAAAAGGCAATGACATCAACCCGTTCGTCCCGAGTTTCAAGAGCGTTTACACGCCGAACTGCCCGAGCACGGTCAATCTCGACATGGAAGGAACGACCCTGACGCTGACCAAGGGATCGACTCAGGATCGCAAAATCTACGGCATCGGTCATGCGGCCGGGGTTCTGCATCTGAAAGCCAAATGGCACGCCGTCAACATCCTGCCGACCTACAACATGCTCAAGGTCGAACTGATCAAACCGAACGGACAGGTGGTCAAATCGGGCAATTACTATTCGATCCACTCGAACAAGTCCCCGAAACTAGATTACACCTACAACATCAGCGCGGCCGACGCGGCTCTGTCGGGCAACTGGAAACTGCGGATCACCAACAACAGCAATTTCGAGGTAACGGGCTTTAACATCGAAAAAGAAGCCGGTGAGATCAACCCGCTGGTTCCCAACTTCTTTAGTTCCTACAAAGCGAACTGCAGCTTTTAACCAACCGGCTGTTGACGGTTAGGTGGAAATGGTTAATCGCGGCGATGCTCTCTTTACTAAGGGAGCATCGCCTTTATCTCGCCCCGTAAATCCCTCTTTTTCCCGGCCCCGCCATCCGCAATCCAAGATCCAAAATCCCAAACCCAAAATAAAAACGACACATTTTCGCTCCGTTTGCCAGTAATAAGTGAAAGCGAACTTGAGAGTCCTTTCGAGCGAGGATTTTCAAAAGGTAAATCAACTGACAATTTTAGGAGAAAAATAATGACAAACACGAAATCAAACCAATTTTTAACCAGCGCGAAAACTTTAGTCGTAACCATAGCCATGATCCTGACGGTTTTGACCGGGGCGGCTCTGGCCGACAACATCAATCTCGATATGCAGGGCTCGACCGCTACCGTTCCCAAAGGCAATACCGTCGACCGCAACATCTACGGCCTTCCGACGGGCATTCCCGGAACCCTGAAACTGAAGATGAAATGGCACGCCGTCAACATCATCCCCAACACCTTTAACCGGTTGAAGATTCAGGTTCTGCACGGCAGCACGGTTTTGAAAACGACCAACTGCTACTCGCTTCATTCGAACAAATCCCCGAAATGCAATTTCACGATGAGCGTCAGCCAAACCGAAGCCAACAAAGCGGGAACCTGGAAACTGCGGATCACCAACAACAGCAATTTCGAAGTAACCGAGTTCAACATCGAAAAAGGCAATGACATCAACCCGTTCGTCCCGAGTTTCAAGAGCATTTACACGCCGAACTGCCCGAGCACGGTCAATCTCGACATGGAAGGAACGACCCTGACGCTGACCAAGGGATCGACCCAATATCGCAAGATCTACGGCATCGGCAAATCGGCCGGGGTTCTGCGTCTGAAAGCCAAATGGCACGCCGTCAACATCCTGCCGACTTACAACAAACTGACCGTTCAACTGATCAAACCGAACGGGCAGATCGCCAAATCGGGCAGTTATTATTCGATCCATTCGAACAAGTCTCCGAAACTCAACTACACCTACAACATCAGCGCATCGGATGCCGCTTTGCCGGGCAACTGGAAGCTGAAGATCACCAACAACAGCAATTTCGAGGTAACGGGCTTTAACATCGAAAAGGAAAGCGGCGAGATCAACCCGCTGGTTCCCAACTTCTTCAGTTCTTACAAAGCAAACTGCAGTTTCTAAAGGCGAAAAGAAAGGCGAAGCCCGCGGGCTTCGCCTTTCAACTGTTGACAACGGGCGGGATTAAACAAAAAAACGGCACGGGCCGGGATTAAAAAACGGATTTCGGATCGGGAGAGAAAAGGCAATGAAGGCAAAGCAGTTTACAATCATCACCTGCGCGGCGGTTCTTTTGGGGGTCTGGGCGATGAAGAGTTTGACGGTTCGGGCGAAGGCGGACGCCGAACCGATCGTCGTTACCGCCGGTTTTGCGGAGCGCGAGGTCGCTCCCGATGAGGCGATCGAACTGAGGCTGAGCCGCCCTCTGACGGCTGAAGACGGACGGATCGGAATGTTCATCGGAGCCACCGACATCACCTCCCTGCTCGGAGTTGACGGGCAGAATTTGAGTTACACTCCTCAATTTTTCCCCTTTCCCGAAGGCGAAAATAAAGTGGCGGTCTATCTGATCGGAGCGGGCGGCGAATGGAAATTGCTGGCCGAGTTTTCGCTTAAGGTAAAGACAGGCGTTTCGGCGGAAAGCGGGACGGAAACGGAAGATTCGAACGAAGCCGAAGCGGTCGCGGAAAGCGGAGAGGAATCAATGGAGTTCACGCCAAACGTGTCGTTGAACATCAAGTCTCAGAATCAGATCTTGAGTTTTCCTTCTGATGCCGCTCCCCAACGCAATCCTTTTACCGATCTCGGCGGTCAGGGCAATTTTCTTTTCAAGATCGCCCGTCGCCGTTGGACCTTCAGCAATCAATTCGATTTCGCCGGTTCATCCTTTCAACAGGAGGCTTTGCGGTTCGGAGAGCTTCAAGATCGGGCTCCGAGGATCGATCTGTCGAGCTATCTGATCGAACTCTCCAGAGGCCGCTTCAAACTCAACCTCGGCCACATCTCCTTCGGCTCCAACCGCCATCTGATCAACTCCTTTTCCAGCCGCGGCATCACTTTGACCCTTCCCATCGGCCGCCAGAACGAGTTCTCCCTGCTCGCCGCCAACGGCTCTTCGATCGTCGGTTACGACAACTTCATCGGTCTTTCGCGTCGTAAACACTCCGTCATCAGCGCCTCCTTCGCCCGCGAGTTCTTCAAAGAACGCCCCGGTGGACTCAGATTGGAACTCTCGGTCATGCGCGGTTCTCTGTTGCCCCTGTCGGATTTCAATCAGGGTGAGATCAATGATGCCGAAAAGTCCATCGGCTTCGGTTTCAGGGTTCTCGGCAGCGATAAGAAGAACCGCCTGCGCTACGAAGCCGGTTTCACCCGCAGCCGTTTCACCAACCCATCGGACCCGAACCTCGATCAGAACCTCGATCTGACCGAGATCCGTCCCGTTTCAAAAAACGCCCGCTACGCCGAGATCAGCTTCGATCTCCTCCAGGGGCTGAAACTCTGGCGTGAGAAGAAACTCCGTCTGACCGGCACCTTTCGCCACGAGGAGATCGAGCCGTTGTTTCGCAGTATCGGAGCCTCGACTCAGGCCGACCGCCGTCAGTTTCAAATGGAAGTCTCGGGCAACTTCGGAGAGTTGAACTTCGCTTACGGCAACCTCAGGGATCACGACAATCTCGCCAACATCGCTTCGATCCTCAAGACCTTCAACCGGCGCAACAACTTTATCATCGGGTTGCCGGTGGGTTCATTCTTTACTCCCGACAAACCCATCCGATGGCTTCCGACGCTCTCCTACACCTTCGATCAGACCCATCAGTTCGGAGCCTTTCTCCCCGTCAACGGAGAGTTCAGCGATCCGTCTCAGGTGCCGGATCAGCAGAGCATCAATCAACTCGTCGGTGCCCAATGGCAGATCTCCGACCGATTCAACATCTCCTACACCTACAATCGGACCTTTCAGGACAATCGTCAGATAGGACGCGAGGAGGCCGATTTCTCATCCTCGTCCAACACTCTGACCCTCAGTTTCAAACCCTCGCAGGATCTCGATCTCGACTTTGATCTCTCGAGAGAGAGTCAGAAGAGTTTCGAAGCCCTGAGAATTGATCGGACATTCCGATTGGGAACGAGAGCCTCGTGGAGGACTCCTTTTCTCAAGAACTCCAACCTGAGCGGAGGATTCTCGGTAACTCTGGCCGGAGACACCAACAACTTCAACGATTCGCGCAACGCCGAGATGGATGCTCAATGGAGTTATTCGTTCAGTTTCGGTCGGAAGAAATTCAAAAAAGTGTCGGGACAGTTCTTCATCCGCTATGCCAACCGTTACGGAGACACGATCGATCGTCAGTTTCTGCTCAACAGTTTCAACAAGGCTCAGACCTTCAATGCCGGTCTGACCTTCAACTTCTTCTAGGGACAGCAGAGTGAGACAGAGACACAGAGACACACACAGAGAAAGGGACACTGAGCAAGAGAAAGGGACAGAGAGAGACAGACAGAGAAAGGGACACTGAGCAAGAGAGAGCAAGAAAAAGAGCAAGAGCAAGAGTTATGAGTTATGAGTTGTGAAGGAGAGAGAAGATGATGAACAGATTAGTTTTGTTGAACGGATGGCAAAAGATGATGAACAGATTATTTCTAATGATGGCGTTAAGTTTGGTTTTGGTTGGAATGGCAACGGCTCAGATCAGGGTCAATCCGACCGGGGTCAATGTCAATTCTCAGAATCCGACGACCGTCTTTCTGACCTTCGGTCCCGTTCCCCCCGGATACTCTGCGGCCGAAGCCATCTGGTGCGGAGAACTGACTCCGGCTCCTCCTCCCTCGCTCGGCAATCAATGTTTGGCGGGAACCGTTTACGGCTCACTCCCGGCTCGCTACAACCGTTCGACCTCAAGCGGCAATCAGGGGTTCACTGACATCATGGCCATCCCGTCGGCCGTCGTCAGAAGAGCTTATCAGGCGGCGGTCGGAGGATCGAGCGCCGGATTCTTCTACGTCAGAAGGTTCGTCTCAACAAACGGAGACCCGGATCAGTTTGTGGCCGTAACCTGCCGGATGACCGGAGGAGGAGCGAGAGTTCCGTTTGCTCTGACCGATGTTTCGATCAAGACATCGGAGGAGAAACCGATCCTGTTTATCAGATCGGGAGAGGAGTTTCCGGAGGTTGTGGCCGAGATCCGATACAACGGAACGGGGCGCTTGAAGGGAAGATGGGAGATCGTCCAGCCGGGAGAAGAGCCGCCGGAAGAGAGGGACTTGTTGACGGAAGCGACGTTGCCGGTTGAAGAGAGAGGGACGCAGAAGAGGTATCGGGAGGTGGGCAGGTTCAATCATTTTCTGCCACCGGTGGGAAAGTTTCGATTAAAACTTGAGCTGAAGGATCGGGTGCCGACCTTGGCCGAAGGAGGGTATCAGTTGTTATTGAGGATCGAGGCGAGCGATGACAAGGAATCGGATTCGAATCTACAGGTGTTGGGAGTGGGAACGGGAACCGTCCACAGCGGAGCGGTGGCATCATTCCCGATGCCCTCCCTTAAATTCTTCGTTACCGGAAAAGATGCCGGAGCCGTCTGGGCCGATACGGCGCAGGTTCTCCCGCAAAAGGACCTGACGGTCGATAAGGATCAACCCCTCGTTTTCAGCTGGCGCGCGATGGAACGGGCGGCCGCCTACCGGCTGGAGGTTCTGGATGAGGCGGAAAACCCGCTGATCTCCGCCATTCTCATCGCCCCGGTAACCAGTTACCGCGCTCCGTCCTGGTTCTGGACCCGTTTCGGCGGGAAAAAGGCCGTCTGGCGAATCATCGCCCTCGATCAAGCCGGTCAAACGATCGGCCAGACGGAAAAGAGGCAGATCGTGACGAAGTGAGATTAAATTTTGGATTTTAGATTGCCGATTTTGGATTTTGATTTAGCAGGAATCTCCCCAATCCGAAATCCAAAATCTAAAATCCAAAACAAAAACGACACATTTTTGCCCTTTTTACCAGTTATAAGTGAGGGGCGGATTTGAAAGGCCCGGAATTTCCGGGTTTTTTCGTTTTCGCCGGTAACTGGAATTTTTATTTTTTTTGAGGAGAAAGAAAATGGGATTAATCGAATGGGGAAAGATGTTTGTTGCTACGTGCTCGGCCAATGCTGATCTGGAAGATCTGAAAAAATCAGTCGAAAGAGGTCAGGAGGTGATCGAAGCGGCCAAGATTTCGAGCGCGTTTTTGGACAAATTCGGACAGACAAGCAAAAAACTGGAAGAGGCCGGCAAAGCTCTGGATAAAGTTTCCAAAGGGCTCGGCAAGATCGAAACCGGTTGCAAGGACATCGCGGCTCTGATGAAGATTCACGAAGCAATCAGTGTCCTCAATGACGACAAGGTGATTTACGAAGATCCGGAAAAAGCGGCCAAAGCCTTCGGCAGCCTGTTCGTCGGTTTCGGCACTCTGGCCAAGCATCTGCCGCCTCCGGCCAACGAATACGCGGCCATCCTGCTCGGCTGCGGAAACTTCTTCGCCGACGTCTCGCGCGGCACGGTCCCGCAAATGAGAAAAAACTGGATCGAACTCGAAAGGCAGGGAGCCTTTGATCATTGATTGCGGATTTGGGATTGCGGATTTCGGATTTATTTCAATCCGAAATCCGCAATCCCAAATCAAACATGCGCCGATTCGGCCTTGACCTCCTGTTCGGCCAGAAACTCTTCCGGCAGATCGCCGTTGTCGGCCCGCAGGTATTGCCATTGTTTGGGTTTTAAGGTGGCGATCAACTCTTTCCGGCTTTTGGTTTTGAGGGGTTTGCCGAGATAGATCTTGCCCATCTTTTCCAGACGTTTTTCCGACAGAGCGCCGGAGAACATCAGCAACGGATAGGTAAAATTCGGTCCGTTCAGTCGGCGCAGTTTGTAGAGCCACATCCCGATCGAGCCGACCCGCCAGGCCGTCGGACCCCACCAACTGTACTGACCGGGCCGCAGATTCATCTTCCAGCATTTCATCATCAACTGCCATTGCAGGCTCGACAGTTGCCGGGTTTGAGTGACGCCTTTTTCCATCTCCATCCGGGTGTCGTGCAAAGGGGTGAAGATCGACGGAATGAGAAAGGCGAACAAACCGCGCCGCTCCATCTCATAGATCAGATCGAGCGTCCCCATGATGTCCTCGTCGGTTTCGTCCGGGTTGCCGACGATCAGAGTCATCGCCGGGAACCAGTTGTTCTTGTTGAGAACGCTGAGGCCTTCCAGCACGACGCTCTGCCACTCGGAGATCGGGAACGGAACGCTTTTGCCGGCCATGATCTTTTTGGCCATCCGGACCGATCCCGTCTCCAGACCGATCAGCGGCGCCAGAGCCTTTTTCTCGGGATGCGAACTCAGATAAGGAAAATGGATCGGGCTTTTCGGCAAAAGCAGTTCGGACAATTTTTCGATCAGGATCGGATCGACCACCGCCGGGGCGATCGTCGCGTGGCTGAGGACGTGCTGTTCGACGCCGGGCGTGTTGACGATGTCGCCGTAAAGGTCGAGCAGAGCCTCGCGGTTCGGGAAATAAAAAGGCGTTTCGGTGTGAACCTGACCCCAGATGAACATATCTTCGGTGGCCAGCGAGATCTGCTTGTTGCCCTCGCGGACGTTGGCCCGGACGGCGTCCATGATCCGCTCCTTCGGCAGGTCGATCTGCGGATTGAGATCGGGCAGGCAGAATTTACAGCGCCGTCCGCAACCGGTCGTCATTTCGACCACGCCGAAAGTGGTTCGCGTGTCGGGAAACATGATGCTTTCGCGGTCGGTCGGATGTTTGACCTCGATCTCGCGCGGCAGGTCTTCGCCGCGGACCGCCTTTTGGAAAAGTTCGAGCGTGTCGTTCGATTCGCTCCGGCCCTCGACGACGCAATCGACGCCGAGTTCTTCGTACATGTCGGTCTGGATGATCTGCCAGCCGCCCGAACCGCCGACGATGACCTTGAAATTGTCGCGATAAGGACTGGATTTGATCTGAGCGAAGAGTTCGCGCGAATAATGCGAGTTGATCGGCATTTTCGAAGAACCGAAGATCGACGTGTAAACCCCGGCGGCGAACGTGACGCCTAAGGGGTTATGGGTCGAAACGGCGACGACGCGCGTGCGCGGGCCGATGAATTTGTCGAGGTCTTCGGGAAAACAGGCGACGATGTCGTCCTGAGCGTATTCGCGCTGGAGGGATTTTTCGACCAGCCGAACTCCGGCCGGCATATATTTGGCCGAACCGTCTTCGTTGTGTTCGATCTTCCGCCAGTCGGGATATTTTCGGTTCAGAATCCCTTCGAGCCAGATCGGCAAAGAGGCCATCGCCATCTGGATGAAATATCCGGCGTGATCGATCGCCTCGGTTAAAGGAGCCGTTAAGACAATCAGTTTGCCGCCATTTTCAGGGGCCGGAATCGCATTCTCGGAATGATCGACATCCGTTTTTATTTTTTCGACAGCAACGCTCATAGAGACCTCCAAAGGAAATTCAGGGTAAAAGTAGAAAGCGGTTTTTGACCGTATTTTCGCTTTTGATAAAAAACTGTGAAAACAAAATTCGGTCAATAGCCCAATGATAACTTAGGTAGAATGAAATTTCAGTAAAATTTATTCCGTTTAGTTGGAATAGTTTAACAGTAAATAATTTAATTACAAAGGTTTTAATATTTATTCCCGCTGGTTTCTCTAAGGGGATCGAATGAAGTTTAATAAAAAGGAAAAGGACGGTCTTCTTCCGACCATCCCTTCATTTTTTTCGTCCGATTGTTTTTCCGCTAGAACCTGATGACCGCGTCGGGACCGCCTTCGACGTGGACGGTATCGACGAAACGGATGCTCTTGGAATCGGTCGTCATAACCACCGAATGGGTTCGTTTGCCGGCCCCGAAAAAGCGAACGCCTCTGAGGAGAGCGCCGTCGGTCACGCCGGTGGCCGAGAAGATGATCTTTTTGCCGGGCGCCAGATCGTCCGTGTCGTAAACCTTGTCCGGGTCGGTGATGCCCATCTCCTTGAGTCTTTCCATCACCTTTTCGGCCGGCGGGACTTTTGTTCTGTCGATCCCGAGCCGCTCCGGGTCGAAGACCAGACGGGCCTGGATCTCGCCGTTCAGGCATTTCATGGCGGCCGCCGTGATGACGCCTTCCGGAGCGCCGCCGATGCCCATCAGGGCGTGAATGTTGGTTCCGGCGACGGCCGCCGAAATCCCGGCCGAAAGATCGCCGTCCGAGATCAGACGGATGCGCGCTCCGGCCGAGCGGACGTCGTCGATCAACTGTTTGTGGCGCGGCCGATCGAGCGTGATGACGGTCAGATCGTCGATGTCGCGGCCGAGTCGGCGGGCGATGTTCTTGAGATTGTCCCGAACCGGCGCTTCGATATCGACCGCGCCCCGGCACGAAGGCCCGACGACGATCTTGTCCATGTAAATATCGGGCGCATTGAGCAGACCGCCGCGTTCGGCCGCCGCCAGAACGGCGATGGCGTTGTTGGCTCCGAGCGCACATAAATTGGTTCCTTCGAGCGGATCGACGGCGATGTCGATCTCGGGGAAATCCTCGCGGTGTTCGTCCGAGTAATCGTTGCCTCCGACCTCTTCGCCGATATAGAGCATCGGGGCCTCGTCGCGCTCGCCCTCGCCGATGACGATCCGGCCGCGCATCGGCACCGTATCCATCACCTTGCGCATCGCTTCGACGGCGACGTGATCCGAATGTTTCCGGTCGCCCTGACCCATCGTCCGCGCCGCTTCAATGGCCGCCGCTTCCGTCACGCGCAGAAAGTCCAGAGCCAACTCTCTTTCAGATTTCAAGTTTTTCATTATTGGTTTCCTTAAATAATTTTTATACAGACAGAACTTTTGATTATGCGGTCATTCTAACATTTGTCTAACCTGCTTTGACAAGTTATGCTCTTGCATATTACGTTTTTATTTTAATTTTTGACTAATCATAAAGAGGAGAAATTTAAGAAATGACATATATCGTGACCGAACCGTGCCGGGATTGCAAATATACGGATTGCGCTGCGGTCTGTCCCGTCGAGGCTTTTCACGAAACGCCCGACATGCTGCTTATCAACCCGGACAACTGCATCGATTGCGACGCCTGTTTGCCGGAATGCCCGGTCGAAGCCATCTATTCGGATATGTCTTACCCGGAAGAATACGCCGACTGGCTGGAGAAGAACGCCGAGGCCGAAAATTATCCGATCATCAGCACCAAGCAACCGGCGCTTTTCGCGGAGGGGTGTTCGGGCCCGCCGGAATAATTTTATTGCCATAATTTCTCAGATTTTCTGAAGGCGGAACCTGCTTCCGCCTTTTTTGATTTGATACCTCGTTTGGAGTCCCGCCTTCAGACGGCAAAGGTTTAGCGGCCTGAAGGCGGGACTCACAACGATCAATTCCAGCGAACGCCGATCCTCCCGCCGACCGGCGAACTGACCGAACGGACCGGCGTCCGGCCGACCGAATAACGCGAATTGAAAAGATTTTCGACCGCGATGAAGATCTGAAATCGGCGGCGGAATCTTTTGGCCGCAAAAGCGTCGAGCTGAAAAAAAGGTTCGAGCCGAAACAGGTTGAGATCATCGTCGAACTGTTTCGATGCGGCCCGGCCCTGAAAGGAGAAACTCCAGCCGTTTTTGTTTGAATAGGAGGTTTGAAAGGTGAATTGATGACGCGAGACGAGCGGAACCATCAGGCCTTCCAAAAGGGGATTGGCCTCAAATCGCCGAACCCGCGAATCGCTCAGCAGATACCCGGCCGAAAAATCAAACCCCCGCCAGTGCTTTTCCGCTTCGAACTCCAGACCGGTCGCCCGCGTTTTTCCGATGTTTTGCCTTTGACGGGTGATCAGCGAGGGCATCGCCGACAAGGTCACGTTGGCGATCGGATCGGATATCTCGGTGTAGAAAAAATTTCCCCGCAAATAAAGATCGCGAAGGCCGAAACTCGCGCCGGCTTCGAAATTGAAAGCCTTTTCCGCCCTTAATGTTTCGTTCGGATTGGTGATGACATCGCCGACGCGGAAACCCCTGTAGAGTTCGTTTAAGGTCGGCGCGCGGAAACTTTTCGAGGCGACGGCGTGAAATGACAGGCGGTCGGTCGCCTGAAAAATGATCGACGCCTGCGGGCTCAGCGCACCCTCGGTCCGGTCGGGGAAGATCGTTGTGTTGACCGCTCCGGTCGAAAGCGTCCGGACGGAGTTTAAGGCCCGGAAGTTTTTCCGAAAATCGTAACGGAGGCTGCCCGCGACGACGATGCGGGAGCCGACCCGGATCAGATCCTGGGCGAAGATCCCGATGGTTCGCTGTCGCCCGCCCGCTCCCGAACGACTCGTCGCCCGTCCGCCGAAAAATCCCGTTTCATCGCTCGCGCCGCGCACCTCTTCGGCTTCAACACCGAAAACGAGCGTCTGACGGTCCCCGACGACAGCGGAAAACCGGCCCGAAAAACCGAAGTTCTGGGCCGGAACTCTTTGGAGGCGGACCAGATTTTCGCTCGTCCGGTCGTCGGCGACCGCCGAAAATATCTGGTCGAAGACCTGAGTTCCGCCGTAAAATATCCAGTTTAATTTCAGATCTCGGATCTCGGATCTCGGATCTTCGGGGAGAAATTCTCCTCCGACGGCGAATTGACGGATGTGGGTCCGGTTTTTTTGCAAAGCGGTTCCGTTGTCGCGGGCTTCGCCGAAATATGAGGTTTTAAAAAAGAGATTTCCCCGATCCGAAAGGTTTTTTTCGACGCGGGCCGATAGATTGAGGTTGCGCGCTCCGGCAAAAGTGTCGGCTCGTCCGCGCTCCCGTTTGTCGATGGGAATGAACCCGCGCGTCTGAAATTCGGCGGCCGCCAGATCGGCACTCCAATCTTCGTTTTTGAGGCCGAAAAACGTCGAAGCGGAAAATGTCTTTTGCGTTCCGCCGAAAACCTCGGCCGAAAAATCGTATTTCCGGCGGGCGCGCCGCCCGAGCAGGTTGATTGTCCCGCTCAGGGAATCATCGCCGTAAAGGCTCGACGCCCCGCCGCGCAGAACCTCGGCCCTCTCCAGAGCGATGGGCGCGACCCGGCTCCATTGCACCCAGCCGCCGAAAGGATCATTGAGCGGCACTTCGTCAAGCAGGACCAGAGAGCGCCCCGCCCCGCTCGCCCCGACGCCGCGCAGGGAAACTCCCTGCGTGGTCGGATTGGCGGTCCGACTGCCGGAGCGCCGGAAAAGGGAAAACCCGGGAACCTGTCTGAGCGCGTCGTCGATGGTCGGCGCGGCGGCCCTGCGGATCTCTTCGCCGGACAGCGAAACGATGCTGGCCGGGGTTTCGCCGAGCCGGGTCGCGGTCCGGTTGGCGGTGACGACGACCTCTTCCGCAAGCGGAGCCGGAGAAAGCGTCAGGGTCAGAGGCGAACCAAAATCTTGCGTCTTATCAACAGTTTGACGTAAAATGGAAAAGCCTTCTGCCTGAACCGTCAGCAGGACATCTCCGGTAAATTTTAATTCGCAGGCGAATTCGCCGTCGTCTTTATTTTGACATCGATGGATCCGGCCGCTTTCCGAGATGGCCGAGACTTCGGCTCTATCGACCGGAGCGGCGTTTTGATCGATCACCCTTCCCCGCAAAATCCGCACCGAACCTTCGTCCTGCGGAAAGACCCGACAAAAACAAAAAAGAAATACGATGAGAACCGACAGTTTTTTCATCCCGAAAAAAGAAAGTAAAAATTGAGATCAATTAACCATTTATTATAAAGGCCTCACCGGGCATTTGCTCAAACCGGCCGCAGAAAAAGATGTTGATCGACGCGCAAAATTATAAACAAAAGAAAGGTGAAACCGGAGAAATCGGGGGGGCTTCAGGCCGGAAGATACTGGTGTTGTTCGGCACCCGGCCCGAAGCGATCAAACTGGCGCCGGTCATTTTGAGGCTCAGGACCGATCCCTCTTTTCGGACCGTCGTCGTCTCTTCGAGTCAGCACACCGATCTGCTGACACCTTTTCTGAATATCTTCGGTCTCGGGATCGATCACGATCTGCGGGTGATGACGGCCGATCAAACTCCGAATCAGGTAGCCGCCCGGGTTCTCGCCTCGCTCGACCCGATCCTGGAAAAAGAGAAACCGGACGTCGTTCTGGTGCAGGGCGACACGACGACCGCCATGGCCGGCGCTCTGGCGGCTTTTAACCGCCGGATTCCGGTCGGACACGTCGAGGCCGGGTTGCGTTCGGGCGATCCGCTGAGCCCTTTTCCGGAAGAGATGAACCGGCGGGTGGTTTCGCAGATTGCGACCTTTCATTTCGCCGCTACGGAAAAAAACCGGGACAATCTTTTACAGGAAAAGATCGAGTCTGATAAGATATTCGTGACCGGCAATCCGGTCGTTGACGCGCTTCAATTCATTCTCGCCAACTCAGCTCCGGGCGGGAAGATAAAAAATCTAATCGAACAAACAGGGAATCACAAGCGTTTGCTTTTAACGACGCACAGGCGCGAAAGTTTCGGCGAGGCGATGAGCGAAAATCTGATCGAACTCGGCCGGTTCGTTGAAAAAAGGCGGGATGTTTGCCTGATCTTTCCGGTTCATCCGAATCCGCAGGTTCGTCGCGTAACCGAACGAATTCTGTCCGGCCGGGAACGCGTTCATCTTCTCGAACCGCTTGATTACATAGATTTTATCACTCTGATGAGGGAATCCTGGATGATCGTTTCGGATTCGGGCGGGGTTCAGGAAGAGGCCCCGAGTCTCGGCAAACCCCTGCTGGTTTTGCGCGAAAACACCGAACGCCCCGAGGCTCTTTCGTCCGGCGTGGCAAAACTGGTCGGAGGCGATGCGAAAACTCTGGCGGAAATGCTCGAAACCAATTACAATGACGAAACCTGGATCAACTCGGTCAAAGAAGTGGAAAACCCTTTCGGCAAAGGCGACAGCGCCGAAAGGATCGTCGGAGTTTTGGGAGAGCAGTTGACGGTGAGCAGTGAGCAGTAAGCGGTGAGCGGAGACAAGGTAAATCCGAAATCCGAAATCCGAAATCCAAAATCGAAATGATTTCCGAGGCAGAAAACAAAAAACATCTCCTGACCGTTCTGGTGGAAGACTATTTCCACGTCGGCGCGTTCGAGAACCTGATCCAGCAGCGCAACTGGTCGCGGTTCGAACCGCGTTACGAACAAAATACGCTCAAGACGCTCGATCTGCTGGATGATTTCGACACCAAGGCGACCTTTTTCGTTCTCGGCTGGATCGCCGAACAGAATCCGGGACTGATCCGCGAGATCGTCGCCCGCGGGCACGAGGTGGCGAGCCGCGGATTTTATCACCGGTCGGTCAGGCAGTTGACCATTGAGGAGTTTCGCGAGGACGTCCGCAGGACCAACCGGGCATTGGAAGAGGCCGGCGGGCAAAAGATCGTCGGCTACCGTTCGGCCGAAAAACTGACCTACGAAAAAGACGCCTGGGTTCTGGACGTGCTGGCCGAAGAGGGGTTGCTCTACGACGCCTCGTTTCTGCCGGCCAAAAAGGACGCCCGCCTCAAGCGTTTCGCTCACCAGCATCACACCGACGGTCGCGTCATCTGGGAGTTTCCCTATTCGACCCGCAACATCGGTCTCGGACTTTTGCCGGTTTCGGGCGGAAATTATTTCCGGCAGATCCCCTACACTTTTATGCGCCACGCCGTCAGCGATTGGAACAAACGCTACGACGCGCCCTTCGTCCTTTATTTTCACGTCTGGGAACTCGATCCCGATCAGCCCAAGATCAGCGCCGCCAGCCGCTACAACCGCATCCGTCATTATCGCAAACTCGATAAGATGGAATGGGTCATCAAGGAATACTTGAGGGAATACGATTTCGTTTCCGGGGCCACATTTCTGGGGGTCGAGAACGAACTGAGAGTTGAGAACAACCCGTCGCCGGATGAGGTTTCGGTTTCGAAAACCAGTAAATCCGAGATCCGCGATCCGAAATCCGCGATCACCGTCATCATCCCCTGTTACAACGAAGCCGAAACCCTGCCCTATCTGGCCAACACCCTGCGCGGTCTGTCGGAGAATCTGCGCGAAAATTACGACCCGCATTTTATTTTCGTCGATGATTGCAGCACCGACGACACGCTGAAAATGCTAAAAGATCTGTTCGGCGACAAGGACAACGTCCGGATCATTCGGCACGAAACCAACAAGGGCGTGGCGGCCGGCATCATGACCGGTTTGCAGGCGGCCGAGACCGAGATCGTCTGCTCGATGGACTGCGACTGCACCTACGATCCGCACGAACTGGAAAAAATGATCCCCCTTTTGGGCGACAATGTCGATATGGTGACGGCCTCGCCCTATCACAAAAAAGGAAGCGTCCGCAACGTGCCGGAATGGCGTTTGTTTTTGTCCAAAGGCGCGTCGTTTCTTTACCGGAGAGTTCTCAAAGCCAAACTCAACACCTACACCAGCTGTTTCCGGGTTTACCGGCGCAGTTCGGTCGTGGATCTCGATCTCAAGGAAAAAGGCTTTCTGGGAGTCGCCGAACTGCTCGGCAAATTGGACCTTCAACGCGGCGGACGAATCGTCGAATATCCGGCCGTGCTGGAGGTTCGCCTGTTCGGTTTCTCCAAAATGAAAACCGTCCGCACCATCTTCGGGCATCTGAAACTGCTCTCCAATCTGAGCAGGGAAAGATTCTTGAGGAAAAACAACTCCATTAAAACTTCTTTAACAAAGGAGCGCCTTTCGGCCGCTTCGAATAAAGCAATTGATAAATAAATACGGATTTCAGATTTCAAATTTGAAATTTCAAAAAAATCCGAATTCCCAAATCCGAAATCCAAAATCCAAATGAGGTATATATGACCGCTGTAACCGAAACAGAAATCATCAAATTACCGTCCGATCAGGACATTTCCGGCCGAACCTTCGGCGCCGAAGAACTGGCGGCGATCGCGGAAGTGCTGGAATCGGGAACTTTAATTACTACCAAAGGCAAATACGGCAAAATGCTGGAGCAGGCCTTCGCCGAAAAACTCGGCGTCAAATACGCCTACGCCTGCAACTCCGGTTCGGCCGCCGTCCACGTGGCCGTCGCCGCCATCAATCCGAATCCCGGCGACGAGATCGTCACCACTTCGATCACCGATATGGGCGCTCTGACGCCGATCGTTTATCAGGGTGCGATCCCGGTTTTCGCCGACGTCGATCCGAAGACCTTGAACGTTACTGCCGAAACGATCGAAAAAGTTTTGTCCGACCGGACCAAAGCCATCATCGTTACGCATCTGTTCGGCAATCCCTGCGAGATGGATGAGATCATGAAACTCGCCGACGAGCGCGGAATCCCGGTCATCGAAGACACGGCTCAATCTTTTCTGGCGACGGTTGACGGCCGGAACGTCGGCACCATCGGCGCGATCGGCGCTTTTTCCTTTCAGCAGGGCAAGCATATGACGACCGGCGAGGGCGGCATCGTCGTCACCAACGACGACGCTTTGGCCCGGCGGCTTTATCTGTGCATCAACAAGGCCTGGGGTTACGGCGACGCCAACCCGGATCATTATTTCATCGCGCTCAATTACCGGATGACCGAACTTCAGGCGGCGCTCGCCTACGAACAGCTCAAAAAGCTCGACGATTCGGTCGCCCAGAGACAGAAAATGGCCGCTCTGCTCGACGAAAGGATCGCTGACATCGACGGCATCGAATCCTACAAACCGGCCGACAATGCGACGATGACCTACTGGAAATTCTGCCTCCGGGTCGATGACCGGAAGATCGAGGACGGTTCGGTCGGGCTGGCCAGGGCGCTCAAGACCTACGATGTCGCCTCGGCCCCGCGCTACGTCGTCAAACCGGCCTTCCGCTGTCAGGTCTTCCGCGAACAGAACACCTTCGGCGACAGCCATTTCCCGTTTAATCTGGCCCGCCCCGAAGCGGTCGATTACTCGGAAGAAAAATACCCCGGCACGTTCAAAGGACTGCACGACGTTCTGGTTCTGCCGATCAACGAAAGATACACCGAAGAACACATCGAATTTCTGGCCGCGTCGATCCGCGAGGCGGTCGAGTCGGTCAGGATCTAGTGATAGGTGATAAGTGATGGGAAGGAAGCAAAATCCCATCACCCATCACCCATCACGGTTTTAAAAAAGCTATGGAAAAATTAAAATTTGCATTAATCGGAACGGGCGGGATCGCCCAGACCTACGCGCAGGCTTTTCAGACCAGCGAATGCTGTTCGCTGGTCGCGGTCGCCGATATTAATAAGGAGTCGGCCGACGCGTTCGCCGAGCCGTTTCGCGCCCGGTCCTTTTCGGATTACAAGGAATTGGCCGAGACCTGCGAATTCGATGCGGTCATCGTTTCGACCCCGCCGAACTCGCATCCGGAGATCGCCACTTATTTTATGGAGCGCGGAAAACACGTTCTGTGCGAAAAGCCGCTTTGCCTGTCGGTGGCCGAGGCGCGCCGGATGATCGAATGCGCCGAGAGGACGGGCGTCGTCTTTACGATGGCCTCGAAATTCCGCTATGTGGCCGACGCCATCAAGGCCAAATCGCTGGTCGCTTCCGGCATTCTGGGCGAGGTGGTTCAGTTCGAGAACGCTTTTACGGCCAAGGTCGATATGTCAAAGCGCTGGAACTCGGACGCGGAAGTCTCGGGCGGCGGCGTTCTGATGGACAACGGCACTCATTCGGTCGACATCATCCGTTATTTTCTCGGGCCGATCACCGACGTTCTCGCTCTGGAAACATCCGGCACGCAGAGCCTTGAGGTCGATGAGAACGTCAAATTGCTGGCCAAAACCAAAAAAGGCGTGGCGGCGAGCGTCGATCTGACCTGGGGGATCAACAAGGAACTGCCGAATTTCATCAGCGTTTACGGCACCAACGGCACCTTGCATATCGGCTGGCGCGAATCGAAATACCGGCTTAATTCGAGTCCCGACTGGACGGTTTTCGGCAAGGGCTACGACAAGGTTCAGGCCTTTTGCTCGAAACTGAAAAACTTCCGCAACGCCATCCTCGGCACCGAAGAACTTTTGATCAAACCTTCGGACGCACTGGCCTCGGTCGAAGTCATCGAAGCCGCCTATAAATCCCTGAACCAGAATCTCTGGCAGAAAGTGGTTGAAAAGGTTGAAACCGCAGGTAAATAGATCACCACAAAGGCACGAAGGGCACAAAGAAAAATTTATAAAAAACTTTGTGTCCTTTGTGGCTTGGTGATGAAAACATTTATGCCAAAAATCCACCCGACAGCGATTATCGAAGAAAACGTCTCGATCGGCGAAGGGACGAGCGTTTGGGACAACGTTCACATCCGCCACGGGGCGCAGATCGGCGAGGAATGCATCGTCGGCGAAAAAACCTACATCGCCTACGACGTTTTGATCGGCAACCGGGTCAAGATCAACGCCATGGTCTATATCTGCGCGGCCGTGACGATCGAGGACGGCGTGATGATCTCGGCCAGCGTGACCTTTACCAACGACCGCTTTCCGCGGGCGACCTTTCCCGATCTCAAACGCTTGCGCCCGTCCGATCCGGACGAACACACCCTGCCGACCCTTGTCAGAGAGGGCGCGACCATCGGCGCCGGTTGCGTCATCGGCAACGATCTCGAGATCGGCCGTTGGGCGATGATCGGAATGGGTTCGGTCGTAACCCGTTCGGTGCCGGATTTTCACCTGGTTCTGGGAAGCCCGGCCCGCTCGGTCGGCGCGGTCTGCAAATGCGGACAGCTTTTTCACAAATTCGGCGAATCGGACCAAAAAGATTTTGAATGCGTTTGCGGGTTGCGATACGAGATTGAAGATCGAAAGGTGTCGGAGAAATAGTTTATGTTTCTCCTGTTTCACGACATAGGAATGCCCGTCTGGGGCATCTTTTTGTTTCTTTTCGGCATTTTTGTCAGTCCGGTCTGGGTGATCGCCGGAATTTATTATCTGGTTCGCAAGGAATACGAAAAATCGACTTTTATTCTGTTTTCGATGGCGGTTCTCCTGCTGTCTTTGAGCTATCTTGTTTTCCGGATCTCTTTAATTTCCATGGATTTTTTCGCCTATGTTACCGCTCCGTTCGGTTCTGCGACGGCTTTTTTGTTGTCGGTGGCGGGGATTCCGTTGACAATTGTTTACGGGATCGGCGCATCGGTCAATTTTTCGGCCGTTTTCGGTCCGGTAAGATTTATTGAGAAAAGATTTTGAAAATGCAGGCTTTTTCGTAAGTCGGGGCAGATCCAAAATCTGGTTTTTTCGGCTCATTGGATATTTATTTATTAGAGGGTTGCTTAACTGCCCGAAAATCCTGACTTGAAAAGCGAAGGGCGGGTTTGTTTTCAAAATATGGGCGGCGGTCGGACGAGTCGCAAACATATTTTGAATCCGCTCCGGCGGACCCGGGACATCGCCGGCAATTGATGAAATGAATATGATAGAAATTGAGCGAGAAAAGCCGAACAGATCGATCTGCAATTGCTGCGGCGGGATGACCACCAGTCTGACCCGTTTCGTTTACCGCGACGGCGATGCTTTTGCCGTTTATTACGCGATGTTTTCCGACAACCATCCCGAAAGCGCCGTGACCGGAGTGATCAGCATCGGCGATTGGCAAAGCGACAAGGTTCCCGATGTCCGCGTGGCTTTTCCGTTCGTCTTGTGGCAGGACGAAAATGCTTATAATATAAGTCTGATCGACGGCCGGGAATCGCCCTGGCACGATGTCGAGATCCTCGGAAAAATGCTCGACCGGGCGGAGGCTCTGGAGCATCCGTGGATCAATGAGGTTTTTGACATCACCGATCATATCACCGAGGACGACCCCGAGGTGATGAATTACTTTAAGCTCGATTCCGAAATGATCAACTGATTTCTTCCTGGTGGTTAATCGTAAATAGTTAATTGTTAATTGTAAGAACCATCGTTCTGTTTTCAACAATTGGTTAAATTGTTGAAAACAGAACGATGGTTCTTGTCCGATTACTTTTAGAAAAACATTTCCCCTTTTCCCGATTTCGCTCATTTAAGAATGGAAAATCCGAAATCCGAAATCCGAAATCCAAAATCGCAATTGTCGGTTCAGGTTTTCTCGGTTTGACGCTCGCTTATGTTCATCGCCGGTTCGTGCAACGAAGACAACGATGCCGATTTCAGCGAATATATTCCCGCAAGTTTCGATCTGCCGAACTTACTCACAATCGGTGCGGTGGATAGCGAAGGCAAAAAGACTTCCTTTACGACCGAAGGCAAATCGGTTGACTTTTATGCCAACGGCTTTGAAGTCGAATCATACGTTCTGGGCGGCGACCGCTTAAAATTTTCGGGAACTTCGATGGCTTCGCCAAACGTCGCCAATCTCGCCGCGAAATTGCTCGTGGGAAATCCGAAACTGAAACGTGCGGAAAGTATCAAGCTAATCAAAGACGGAACGGACAAATCGGCAGAAGACGAAAACATTTTGTTGATAAATCCGAAAAAATCCTTTTCGATGCTAAAATAAAAAGTGAGGTTAAAAACAGAAAATGCGTAAATCATTATTATTCTTTGTCATTGTTATGATTTCGGTGAGTGTTCAAGCTCAAAATGTAAAAAATAAAAAAAGCATTGATCAGTTAATAAATCCCGAACAGATAAAAGAAACATTTATTTACTGGGGTGAGGAATTATTGGTAATCGTGCCGGATTTGGCTAACGGACGAAAAGTTATCAGAGCGTTTCACACGCCTTTAAATCCGAATCCTGAAACTCATCTGAATTATGACAATGATATTTTAGATTGGAAAACATTGCGACCAATCGAAAAACATCGGGCATCGGGTTCGGCATATTATGATTACAGTGTTCCGGGAGAAGTTACAATCAAATTTGTATCGCCGAAAGAAACGGTTTCCCGAACTGTTAAAATCAACAAACCTATTTATAATTTGAGAGGACCGGGCGGCGGAGTGCTATCGGCAAGTTTGCCATTAAAGGTCGGATTCAGCACGAGTTTTTCGGAAGTCAGATTGAAATTTCCTTACGAAATGACATACGATCCCGAAGTTGTTGACTACGAACTAAAAGTAATCGGCGAAGAAAAAGTAAAAGTTAATGATCGTGAATTTGAAACATACATAGTTGAAATTGATTCAACGCAAGCCGATTCCGGTGTGTATTACAAACAATGGGTAACAAAACAGCCACCGCATAATGCAATAAAATTCATTTACGCGGGCAAAGACGGAAAAAGTGATTACAAATCACGCCCGCCATATATTGTCGGAAATATTGTCGTTAAAAACGACAAAGGGAACAATTAATTTATTTGCATCAGAAGAAAAAAATGACAAATTCCTTAAAAATTGCTTTCGTTTCCTAACAATTAGCGGTTTACTTTTGCACAAATGCCGAAAAGAGTTTCTTTTCGGCATTTACCTTTTTAAGCAGAATTTTTTGTAAATTACTGTCATTTCGGTGTATTATTAAAAGGTCAAACTTGCCCAAGTTGAAAAACCCACTTCGCAAAATTTTGTCCTCTTAAAACTTTCAATGAAAAAAAATATTGCCATTATCGGTTCAGGTTTTCTCGGTCTGACGCTCGCTTTGCGGCTTAGCGAGGCGGGAAATCGCGTAACCGTTTACGAATCCGCGCCGGAGATCGGCGGGTTGGCGAGCGCGTGGCAGATCGGTGATATTGTTTGGGACAAACATTATCACGTTACGCTTTTTTCGGACGCTTTTACGCGGAAAATCGTCGAAGAAATCGGCTTGCAGAACGAATTTGAATGGGTTGAAACGAAAACCGGATTTTACACCGACGGGCAACTGGTTTCGATGTCGAACACGCTCGAATTCCTGAAATTCCCGCCGCTCGATCTGTTGAGCAAATTCAGGCTCGGCGGGACGATCTTTTACGCCTCGCGGGTGAAGAACTGGAAGGCGCTGGAGAAGATCTCGGTCGAAGACTGGCTGACGCGATTGTCGGGCAAGCGGACTTTCGAGAAAATGTGGCGGCCGCTTCTCAAGGCCAAACTCGGCGAAGCCTACCGCGAAACCTCGGCCGCTTTCATCTGGGCGACGATCCAGAGGATGTACGCGGCCCGCAATTCGGGACTCAAAAAGGAGATGTTCGGCTACGTCCGGGGCGGTTACGCCCGCGTGCTGGAAAGGTTCGCCCGGCATTTGCGGGAAAAAGGCGTCGAGATCCGGCTGGGCGCGCGAGTGGAGAAAATTGAAAAAGTCGAAGATAAGATAAGAGTTTTTGCCACAGAGGGCACAGAGATCACGGAGAAAAAGCAAGTCGTAAAAGAAAGGGCGGGGATCGGTAAATTGAAAAGTCTTTCAGAAACCTCTGTGATCTCCGTGCCCTCTGTGGCTGAATCTTCTTCGGAGCATTTCGATTCCGCCATTTTAACCTGCCCGTCGAACGTCGCCGCCCGCATCTTGCCGCAATTGACCGGCGAAGAAAAAGCGAAACTCGAAAACATCCGCTATCAGGGCATCGTCTGCGCTTCGCTTTTGACCCGGAAATCCCTGTCGGAATTTTACGTTACCAACATTACGGACGAGACGCCTTTTACCGGGATCATCGAAATGAGCGCGCTGGTCGATAAAGGGGAGTTCGGCGGCAACGCGCTCGTCTATCTGCCGAAATACGTCGCGCCCGATGATGAGCTGTTTGACAGGACGGACGAAGAGATCAAGGAAAAATTCCTGTCGGCGCTGGAGAAAATGTACCCGCATTTCCGCCGGGCCGATGTCGTCGATTTCAGGATCTCGCGCGTTCGTCAGGTTTTCCCTTTGCCGACTCTGGAATATTCCAAAAATGTTCCGCCGATCGGAACTTCGCTCGAAAACGTGCACATCGTCAATTCGGCGCAGATCACCAACGGAACTTTGAACGTCAACGAGACGATCCAACTGGCCGAGCGGGCGGTTGATTTTTTAGTGAGCGGTGAGCAGTGAGCAGTGAGCAGAAAGTTGTCAACCGCAAAATATCTGCTTACCGCTCACCGCTCACTGCTCACTTAAAATGGAATGAAGAAGGACAAACTAAATCTTCTCCCGCCCGAGGCGCTGGTCAAAACCGGCGATGTCGATCACGCGGACTGGAATCATAAGCCGTTTTTGGGGACGATCTCGCGGGCGCGGTTTCATCTGATCAGGAATCTGCTTGACGGGAAACGAGTCGGCCGGCTTTTGGAGATCGGTTACGGCAGCGGGGTTTTTTTGCCGGAACTGGGTAAATACGCGGATGAACTTTTCGGCGTCGATGTTCACAGCGAACAGGACAAGGTGTCGGAAAAACTGGCCGAATTCGATGTCCGGGCCGAACTGGCTTCGGGCGGGGCGGAAAAGATGGACTGGCCGGACGGCTTTTTCGATCGGATCGTCGCCATCAGCGCGCTCGAATTCGTTTCGGATCTGGACGCGGTTTGCCTCGAAGTAAAAAGAATGCTCGCCCCCGGAGGAAGTTTTCTGGTCGTAACTCCCGGGCAATCTCCGGTTTTGGATTTCGGTCTCAAGGTTCTGACCGGAAAGAGCGCCAAAGAGGATTTCGCCGACCGACGCGAAATCATTCTGCCGACCCTGCGCCGACATTTCGACGTCAAGAGGGAACTCGCATTTCCCCGGTTCGGCTCGTTTTTGATAAAGCTTTACACGGCGCTCGAACTGCAAAATCGGAACCGGGAGCAGTAGCGACCTAGACCGCTGCATCGGGTCGTTTTAGCCAAGCGGGCGGGATTGATATGGATCTATCGGGGCATTGCTTTAAGAGAGATCAGGTCGCTACCGCTCCATGTACTGATTGTAAATCTATGAAACCAATTGCAAGTTTATCGCTCGATCTGGACAATCAATGGTCCTATATGAAAACCCACGGCGACGCCGGGTGGGAGACTTTTCCGTCCTATCTGGACCGGGTCGTCCCGCGGGCCTTGGATTTTTTGAAGGAAAGAGGTCTGAACATCACCTTTTTTATCGTCGGACAGGACGCGGCGCTGGAGAAAAATCACGATGCTCTGGCCGAGATCGCGGCCGCCGGACACGAGATCGGCAACCATTCTTTCCGCCACGAACCGTGGCTTCATCTTTATTCGGAAGAGGAACTCGTAGAGGAGTTTTCGAGGGCGGAAGAGGCCATCGAACGGGCGACCGGAGCGCAAACGAAAGGCTTTCGCGGGCCCGGTTACAGCCTTTCGCCGACCGTCCTCAAAGTCCTTTCGGAGAGAGGTTACGAATACGACTGTTCGACATTGCCGACCTTTATCGCGCCTCTGGCCCGCGCTTATTATTTTTTCAAATCGCCCGAGATGTCGGACGAAGAGCGCGAAAAACGGAAAAAGCTGTTCGGCAAATTCACCGATGGCTTTCAATCCCTCAAGCCTTATAAATGGCAGATCGGCCCGAAGGAATTGGTCGAAATTCCGGTGACGACCTTGCCGGTCTTTAAAACGCCGATCCACGCCAGTTACGTCATCTATCTTTCGACTTTTTCCAAAATGGCCGCCCGCGCCTACTGGAAGACGGCTCTTCGGATGTGCCGTCTGACCGGCACGCCTTTGTCGCTGCTTCTGCATCCGCTCGATTTCCTGTCGGGCGAGGACGCGCCGGAACTTAAATTCTTCCCGGCGATGAACCTGCCGGTCGAAGAAAAACTGGAGTTCCTCGGCGAGATCCTCGCATCGTTCGGCGAGAACTTCGAGGTCGTCAACATGCGCCGCCACGCCCAGCAGGTCGCCGGGCGCAGACTGAACAAGATCGAGGTCAACCCGCTGGCCGAAACGCTGCGATGACAGGTTGAGTTTTTAATTTTAATCTTAAGTTTCGAATTGCGCGGGACGATTTTCGGTTAAAAATTAAAAACTATAAACTCAAAACTCAAAACTCATAAAGGGGTTTTTGATGAATTCTTCCGGTCTGGAAAAACTGAAGGAAAATTACTGGCTGCATTTCGCTCTGCTTTTGGCCGTCGTTTTTCTATTGTGCGGAAAACCGGTTCCTTACAGCAACGAATACGTTTACCTTCTGCGGCTCATAAAACCCTTTCACGCCGATTTTCTGCTCAACGACTTCATCTATTCGAAACCGGCCAACGAACATTGGCTGTTCGATCACATTTTCGGGTTTTTCACCCTTTTTGTACGGGTCGAGGTGATCGCCTGGATCGGCCGCATCGCCTGCTGGACGCTTTTGCTGGCCGGGCTTTTGCGCCTCGGGAAACTCTGGAAGATCCCGCTCTGGCTGGTTTCGGGGTCGGTTTTTCTGTGGCTTTGTCTGGGGCAGTCGATGGTCGCCGACGAATGGATGATCGGCGTTTTCGAGGCCAAAGGCCCGGCCTACATCTGTCTGCTTTTCGCCCTCGACGGCTTCGCCCGCGAACAGCTCTTCTATCCGTCGGCTCTTTTGGGACTCAGTTTCAGCCTCCATCCGGCCGTCGGTCTGTGGGCCATTCCGGCCGCCGTTCTGGCCGTCGCGTTGGTTCGCTTCGATCTCGTCAAACTGATCAAGATCGCCGCCATCGGCGGTCTATTCTCCCTGCCCGGCCTGATCCCGCTGTTCTCTTCGCAGATCACCAACGATCAGAACACGACCGAAAACTGGAAGTATTTCGAACTGGTCATCTTTCCCTATCATTTTGATCCCTTTTCCTGGGCCCGCAGTTCGCTGGTGCTGATGATCCTGATCGGCGTTTTCTGCCTGATGTTTTACCTGAAGAACAAAGCGGACGAGCGGCAGAAATTCCTGACCGCGTTTTTGCTGATCCTGTTTCTTTTTTTCATCTCCGGGCTTTTTCTCCGGGCGCTGGGTCAATACGAACTCCTGCGTTTTATGCCGATGCGGCTTTATTCGGTGATCGGCCCCTTGTTTTTTCTGTTCGCTCTGGCGGCCGCCTACCGACAGAAGGTTTTTGCACCGCCGGTCACGCCCCTGTCGGCGCTCGGGCTGATCTGCCTGCTCGGCTGGACGAGCCCGCTCGCCACCGGTTTTTTCAATTTGCAGAACACCGTCAAGGAATGGCGCACGCCGCGCGACGACGCGGCCGAGACCTTTATCTGGATCAGGGAAAACACGCCCAACGGGACGGTCGTTCTGGCCCCGCCGTGGCGCCGGGATTTCTGGTATCTGTCGAGGCGCGCTCAGGTCGTCAGTTTCGTTCACACGCCGGTCGCCGATCTCAACGAATGGCGCGCGCGTCTGCGGGAGTTGGTCGGCCGCCATCCGCCGGAAGAAGGCGAGATCGAAAAAAAGGACATGGCCGATTTTTACAATCAGCTGACGACCGATGAGATCCTCGAATCGACCCGCAAATACGGCGCCGATTATTTCATCAGCCAAACCGTTTATCCTTTTCCGATCGCTTTTCAAAGCGGGAAGTTCAAGGTCTATCGGATGACGCCGGAGGGTTGAGAAGCGGGGCTAATTTATCATTGATCATTTGTCATTGATCATTTGTCCGAAGATCGACGGGCGGGAGCGGATTTGCCGAATCGGAAAATCTTTGGTTAAATTTTCCATAATCCGCTCGCGACAAAAAAACTTTGAGGAGAAGAAAAAATGGTAGAACCGGCTCAGAACAGAGAGGAAAAACCGATCGTCCGGTGTTCGGAATGCGATCGGGAAGTCGATCATTACTACACTTTCGTCAGTCCGACCAACGAACAGAGAAACGTCTGCTGGCAATGCCAGATGAGGGACGAAAAAGGCTTTTTCGCCAAACGCGATTTCGGCCGCCGGAGCCGCCGCGGCTACATTCCAAGATAGGGCGATTTTGGGTTTTAGATTTTGGATTTTGGATTTACTTATTCTTTCGCTTGAGGATAGGATGAGAACGCGTCAAAGATCCAAATGCCAATAATGCAATTAAATTGAATCCAAAATCCGAAATCCAAAATCCGAAATTGAATATGTCTGTAAGAAATATCACCGAATATCCGGAAGAGGTTTTGGGGAAGGTCGGACGGCCCGTAACGGAGTTTGACGGGGAATTGGAAAAACTCTGCGAGGATATGTACGAGACGATGTACGATGCCGATGGGGTCGGTCTGGCCGCGCCGCAGATCGGGCTTAATCTGCGGCTGTTCGTGATGGACTGCGACGGGATAAAACTGGTCGCCGCCAACCCGGAGATCGTCGAAACCTCGGGCGAGCAGAGCGGTCAGGAGGGCTGTCTGTCTGTCGGCAAGGTTCCGGCCGTCGTGGTCCGTCCGAACAAGGTCAAACTGCGGGCGCAGGACCTCAGGGGCGAATGGTTCGAACGCGAGGCCGAAGGCTACGCCGCCCGCTGTTTCCTCCACGAGACCGACCATTGCGACGGCACGCTTTTTATCGACCATTTGCCGAAAATGCGGCGCGAGATGGTGATCAAGAGGTTTAAGAAAGATAAAAAATTCGGATAGACCCTGTTGCCTTTTATTCAAGCTTTAGCAAAAAAAATTTGCCACGGAGGACACAGAGAACACGGAGCAAAAACAGATCTAAAAAAACATCTTTTCTCGGCGAACTCTGTGGTCTCTGTGGCAACATACCAGCTTTTCCGCAAATTACACTTATGATTCGGTTTTTATTCTCGCCCGGATCGTCAAAAGCAAAGCGGCGGCGCAGAACGAGATCGAGGCGCTGATCAAAAAGGCAGTTTCCGGGCCGAAATTATCCCACAGCAGACCGAACAAAAGCGAAGCCGGCAGGACCGTGACGGAAAAGGCCAGATTGTAGAAACCGAAGGCCATGCCGCGTTTTTCCGGTTCGACCAGATCGGCCACCAGCGCTTTTTCGGCTCCTTCCGTCAAACCGAAATAAACTCCGTAGACGAAAAACAAAACCCACGCCTGCCACGATGAATCGACGAAAGCGAACCCGGCGTAAACCATCGCGTAAACGATCCAGCCGGCGAAGATCGCCGTTTTCCGCCCGATCCTGTCGGAAAGATCGCCGCCGATCAGCGAAAAGACGACCTTGCTGAAATGGAGCATCATCCACAACAGCGGCAGGACGGCGACCGGGATGCCGGATTGTTCGGCCCGCAAAAGCAAAAAGGCGTCGGTCGAATTCGACAGCGTAAAAAGCGCGATGATCAGGAGAAAACGCTTGAAATTGCCGTCGAATTCTTTCAGAGAGAGTTTGATCGCCGGGGCGTCCGGAGCGTCTGATGCGTCCTTGGCTTTTTCCTTGACGAAAAAAACGATGACGAAAAGCCCGAGGGCGACCGGGACCGAGGCGAACAGAAAGACCTGCCGGTAATCGCGGGCGGTCGGTTCGCTCGGGTCGGAGGCCAGAAAATAAAGCAGGAGAAAGGCGGCGACCGGGCCGAAGACCGCTCCCAGATGATCGGCCGCCCGGTTGAAACCGAAGGCCAGACCGCGCTGTTCGGGCGCAACCGAGTTGGCCAAGATGGCGTCGCGCGGCGCTCCGCGAATGCCCTTGCCGACGCGATCGGTCAGGCGGACGACGAGAACCTGTTGCCAGGTCGTAACGAAAGCCAGAAAGGGGCGGGTCAGCGAGGCCAGCGAATAGCCGATAAAAACCGGCAGTTTTCTCCGGTCGAACTTGTCGCTCAGGTAGCCGGAAAAGAGTTTCAGGAGAGCGGCCACCGATTCGGCGAAACCTTCGATCAAACCGATGGCAAAGGGCGAAGCTCCGAGCGTCAGGGCCAGAAAAGTCGGCAGAAGAGGATAAATGATCTCGCTCGAAGTATCGTTGAGCAGGCTGACCAGACTGAGCGCGAGGACGTTGCCCGAAAGGTTTTTATAACGTTTAAAAAAAGACATCGGCGCGGTGCGTCAGATCATGATCGGAGGTTTGGAAAAAAATTAAAAAAGGCCGAGCATCAGAAAGGCCGTTCCGCCGACAAAGGCTATCAGCAGGATCACCGCGACGATGATCATCCGGACGGCCATTTTCACCGTTCGCTTTAATAATTTAAAGACGATAAAGGCGAGCGCCGCAAAGAATAAGAAGAAAACTACTCCGATGAAAATGCCGGCTCCTCCGGCGTACGGGGGGATGTCAAAAAGCAAAGGGGTTAAAGTCATAGTTCAGCGTTTTCCTTGAATGAATTTTCGATTTGCTCGATGTCTTTTTCCGAAAGCGGCGTCGATCTGTCCGGCAGACGATAGTTCCCGTCGGCCCAGTCGCCGAAATCGATCATCTTACAGCGTTCGGAACAAAATGGGCGAAATTCATTGCCCGTATATTCGGTTTCCTTTTTGCAAGTGGGACATTTTACCTTTGGCATAGTTTGAAAATATAGCAGAATCGAAGAAAATGTAAAGATGAGTTCGGCGGTAAAGAAGAGTCAACCACAAGGACACAAAGGGCACAAAGAAAACAAAAAAAACACTTTGTGTTCTTTGTTCCTTGGTGGTGAAAAAGTTGACCGTCGGGACAAATCGGTGTCATCATACAAAAGTCGGAAGCTCATTTGCATCTAAAGACGAACAAAATGCCGGGATCGGGCGTATTTGAAAAAAGTTTGAAAGTTTGAAAGTTTGAAAGTTTAAAAGTGAAAATGTTTAAAGGTGAAAAAGGGGGAATCTTGAGGGTTAAGTATTTTGGTTCAATTTCAAACAAAATACCTTTTCACCTTTTCACCTTTAAACTTTTAAACTTTTTTTAGAGGAAAGAGAAATGTCAGATTACAAGGAACGGTTTGAGAAATGGCAGCGCGATGCCAAAGAGAAGTTTGACGAGTTCGACAAACAGGTGGGGCTCAAGGACAAGATCTCCGAAGGAGCCAAGGCGGCGCGGGAAACGGCCGAGAAAGGCGCGGCGACTTTGCGCGAAGGGGCCAAAAAGATCAGGACCGAGGCGGAAAAATCGGAGGTCGGCAAACGGGTTGTCGAGGTTGCCGACGACACTTACAAAACGGCCGAAAAGGTCGCCTCCGATACGGTCAAGACGGCCGGGGAAACCGCCAAAAAGGCCTGGAAGGCGAGCGAGCCGGTCCGCGAGGCGGCCGAGGACGCCGGCGAGAAAGTCTATGAGACGGCCTCGAAAAACTCGGGCGACATTCTCAAAAACGTCACCGAAAAGGCGAGCGAGGTGTTCAGCGTGGCCAGCGAAAAGGCCGGCGAGGTGTTCGGCGCGGCCGGCGAGACGGTCGGCTCGACCGCCAAAAGCGTTTCCCGGGCATTCGGCCTCGGAGCCAGCTGGACGCGGACCGTCAATTCCGCTCTAAAAACCGTTCGCAACACCGCCGACTGGATATCGGAAAAGCCTTTGCAGGCCGCCACGACCGGAGTTTCGGTCGCCGTCGGCGCCGGTCTGGGCGTGGTCTTTACCGGCATCAGCACCCACTGGTTCTTCAGTTCGATGGTTCCGACCTGGTCGGTCAAAAAGGTCAGCGAAAAATTCAACGAATATCTCAAGGGACAAGAAGAACTGATCACTAAAGGCGATCTTTCCAAAGCCGAAGCCGAACGCATCCAGTTCGAGCGCGAGATCGTCAAATACGTCGGCGCGCCGCTTTTGGGAGCTTTCAGTTTCGCTTCGGGCGCGGTTCTGATGACCAACATTCTCAACCCGAAAACCGTTACGGGAGCGCCGATCAGCTGGCTTTTGGGAGGCAATCCGGTTCTCGAAGGCGCCTGGTATTTCGGCAACGGTCTGTTTTGTTTTAAGACCGGTTACGACTTTTTCATGATCTCGTTAGAGGACGACCAGGACGTTCAAAGCATTGTCAAGGAGATCAAGGGATTGTTGCCGAAGGCTCAAACAGCTTAATAGGGAAAAAGGTGATAGGTGATGGGTGATAGGTGATGGGAAAGAAAAATCCCATCACCTATCACCTTTTTTTGTTACAAAACCTGAACCGGAAACGGCACGAAACAGAGGATAAAAATTATCAATGTCAGGGCGGCGACGATCTTTCTTTTGAGATCGAGCGGGGTCGGGTCGAGCGGTTCCGGGTGGCGAACCCGCATCATGATGAAAAGCAGAATGGCGAAAAGGATCCCGCTCGGACTGCTGTAAAGATAAAACCCGAGACACGACAGCAGAACCATCACGACGAAGGCGATCCGGCCGGTGAAAAAATGGAACCTCTCGCCGAAGACCGCGTAAACGGCGTGCCCGCCGTCGAGTTGCCCGGACGGGATCAGATTGAGGCTTGTGATCAGAAGCCCGAGCCAGGCGGCGGCCGAAAAAGCGTTGAACATCCCTCCCGTCAGATCGATCCCGAGAATCCACGCCAGAAAATGAGTAAACAGCGGATCGGCGAAATGGAGACCGAAGGCGCTTTCGGCGGTCGGCGGAACGTGTTTCGTCGTCAAGAGGCCGATGACGGCGACCGGGATCAGCGCGATGAAACCGGCGATCGGGCCGGCCACGCCGATGTCGAATGTGGCTCGCCTCGACGGCATCGGCGAGACGATCTTGATGAACGCTCCGAGCGTTCCGGCCGGGCCGAGCAGCGGCGGCAGCGGGATGAAAAAGGGCAATGTGGCGTCAACTCCGTAGATCCGGCAGGCGATGTAATGCCCCGATTCGTGCGCCGTCAGGATGAACAGAAGCGAGAGCGAAAAACTGAGGCCGTATTTTAAGACGGCCGGATCGGCCCAGAGAGCGAGGACGGTCGAAACGATCAGGTGAAAATAATGCGACGGGAAAGCGGCCAGAAATCCGAGGATCTCCGAGGCGGTTTCCGGGTTGACGTCGGGAAAGATCTCGATTATTCCGAACGGCTGAAGCACGCCGGCGATCGTCACGGTAAAAAGTGTGATCAAAAGCAGTGCCGTATGTTTGAGCCAGGTTCGCCAGGTCGGACGCATCGCCCGGCGGCGGTCGAAAAATCGGTTGGTCAGAGTGTTTAAGTTTGGCATTAAACCGTAGGGCAAAACTATAAATCGTAAATCGCCGACAATAATAAACTACATTATCCGAACGATTTACGATCTGCGGTTTGCTGAAAAAAAATTTATTTCTTTTTGATGGCCTTGGCCTGTAAATCCTTTCCGGGTTTAAAACGGATGGTTTTTCCGGCCGGAATCGGAACCTCCTTGCCGGTCCGCGGGTTGCGTCCGATGCCCCGTTTTCTGGGTTTGACGACAAAAACTCCAAAACCGCGAAGTTCGATTCGCTTGCCTTTTGCCAACGCCTCTTTCATGGCATTAAAAAGTGCGTCAACCACCTGCTCCGCCTTTTGTTTCGGCACACCTGTTTGATCCGCCACGCGATTAACGATATCAAGTTTGATCATAATCTTTTTCCTCTTTGAAAATGTTGAAACAAAAAACTTTACTGCGCTCTAACTATGAGTGTGTATGAATAATAATGACCTAACTCCCAATCTGTCAAGATTTTGCGGAAATTTTTTTTGTCGGGGGAGAAAAACGACTCGGGAGGATCGGAAAAAAGCCCCGGTTCGGGCGGCCAAAACGCCGAAAAAATAAAGCGTTGCCGGATTTTTTAGGTCGGTTTCCCGTGAAATTCGAAGAAATATTTCAGAAAGATCTCCGGGACCTCAAAATGAGGGAAATGTCCAACTCCATTAAGTTCAATAATGTCTTTCTGATGCGGGACGATTTCGCGGAACCTTTCGACCAGATGAGCGCCGGAGACCGGGTCGGCCAGACCGTTGATCAGCCGAAAGGGTCGATCGATCCGCCGGAGGGCTTCGACCCAGCGCTCCCGGTGAACGGTTCGCTCGCGCATGTATTGGATCAATCGGTGGGCGATTTTCCGCCCGCCGTTGTATTTGAAGATCTCGATAAAATCGTCGGATTCCTCGTCGGTCGGCCGGGTTTTGGGGCCGAAAACGCTTGACAAACTTCCTTTGAAGCGGGCGTCTGGGATGAGGCGGCCGAAGATCGGACCAAAAGGGCCGATGAGGATCTTTTGCGCCAGGATCGGACGGTGGGTTTCGGGAAAAAGCGCGCCGTTCAAGAAGCAGATGGAGTCGATCTCGAAATCGACGCGGGTTTCTTCGCGCCGCGCCAGCAATTCCTGAACGATCGTGTTTCCGTAATCGTGCGAGAGCAGATGAAGCCGTTCGATCTTCAGATCGGCCAAAAGAGCCTGAAGAATGTCGACCTGCGCGCTCGTCGTGTAGTTGAAATCGGCGGGTTTGTCGGAAAAACCGTAGCCGATCATATCGAAGGCGACGAGCGAGAATTCTTCGCTCAAAGCGGGCCAGACCTTGTGGTAATCGAAAGAAGAGGTCGGAAAACCGTGGAGGCAGAGCAATGTCTCCCGGTCGTTTTCCGCCGTCCGGTAAAAGATCCGATGATCGCCGTATTTTAAATAAGTGCCGGTTTCGAACCAGCTTTGCCGATCCATATTTTTGTTTTTATTTTAGCGGGGAATCTCTCTGATTTTGGAAATCAATTGACGAACCCTATTTTCGTCTGTTTCGACAAAATGCTAAAATCTGGTCTATCTTGATCATAAACGAATTTTGCGCGAAAGCGTTAAAGAGGGGGAGAAGAATATTTTATGCGTTGGAGAGATCAGCGGCAGAGCACGAATGTTGAAGACAGACGCGGGATGGGAGGCAGAGGAATCGCCATCGGGGGCGGGGGCCTCGGGATGCTGGTAATCATTCTGGTGATTTATTTATGCGGCGGCGGGGATCTGTCGCAACTGTTGCGGAACCTTCCGTCCACAACCCAACCGGAACAGCCTCAAACCCGAAACGAACCCGCCCAGCAACCTCCGGCCGGCGATGATCAGGCGCAATTTGCCCGGGCCGTCCTGGGCAGTACCGAGGACATCTGGAATCAGGTTTTGCCCCAGCAGGCCCGCATTCGTTACCGCGAGCCGAAACTCGTCCTCTTTACCGACCAGGTCGCCTCGGCCTGCGGTTACGCCAGCGCGGCGACCGGACCGTTTTACTGTCCCGGCGATCAGAAACTCTATCTCGATTTCGGGTTTTTCCGCGAACTGAAAAACCAGTTCCGCGCTCCCGGCGATTTCGCCGAGGCCTACGTCATCGCCCACGAGGTCGGGCATCACGTTCAGAATCTTCTGGGAACGATGGACAAGGTCAACCGGGCCGGAAACTCCAATTCGCTGTCGGTCCGGCTCGAACTTCAGGCCGATTGCTACGCCGGGGTCTGGGCCTTTTACGCCAACCAGAAAGGACAGGTCGAAGCGGGCGACCCGGAAGAGGCATTGCGGGCCGCATCGGCCGTCGGCGACGACACGATCCAGAAAAGAACTCAGGGTTACGTCGTCCCCGATTCGTTCACCCACGGCTCTTCGCGCGAAAGGATGCAATGGTTCGCTCAAGGCTTCAAGAGCGGCGACATGCGCCAGTGCGACACTTTCCGGTAGGAATAAAGTTTAAAAGTGAAAAGTTTAAAAGGTGAAAAAGTGAAAAAGTTGGGATCGAAAGATCATCCAACCTTTTCACTTTTTCACCTTTTAAACTTTTTCACCTTTTATCCGTTCGGCTGAAAGGGCGTGTTGTAGAGTTCCTGATAGACCCAGCCCAGAAATCTGGCTTCGGCGGTGCAGAGGGCTTCCAGCCAGCAACTCGTCAGGTAGAGCCTACGTTCGGTGTTCGAGGGGATCTTTTCCGATTCCGACAGGTGCGATTTTCCCTGTTTGGTTTCCAGTTGATAGCTTTCGGTGATCTCCTCATTGGTTTGTTTGGCTTCGCCCAGAGCCTGAATGACGTTGGTGATCCAGGCGTTCAACCGCTCGCGGGAATTGTTTTCGGCGATGGCCTGAAAAAGACCGATGGCGAGGCGCGATTCGGCGTTTTCGAACGGATAGGTTTCGATCCCCTGCGAGGCGTCGTCCTGCTGTTTCCAGCGGAAAAGCTCCTCGACGTGCGGGTGGCGGATCAAACCGACCCTTTCGTCGTAGTTCAAAAACCATTCGAGCAGATCGGCCAGCGAACCGGCGTTAATGTCGCCGGTCGGAGTTTTTTGCAGTTTCGGCGGGAAGTTGGAATTTTCGGCCATATGATTTCTTGATTTCGGAAAGTCGAACGGGTTTTATTCTAAACACACCCGGCGGGATTTCACAATTAACCGAAAGGGAAACCCCGGCCTTCTTCCTCCGCTTTTTTGATGAGAATTTGATCCCCAAAGCCCGCAGAAGGAAAGCGTCGAACCGACCGAAACTTCGCATTTGCTTGCAGTTTCGGACCGGCGAGGTTAATCTGGCTAAGCAAACAAATCAAGGGAGGGATAAAAAAAGGATTTACGGTTAAACCCGGCGCATCGGTCGCCGAAGGCTATTGAGGAGAGATAGATAAATGCAAATAACTCGTTTTCTTTCAGCGGTTTTTGGAGCCGCTGTTTTATTGTCAGCCGGTTTTTCAACTTCATTTTGGGCGGAAGCCGAAACCGCTCATCGGGCGTCGTCGTCCGCTTCCAATTTTGCCCAAAACGCCAAACTCATTCCCAACGATCCGGTCATCGGCGCCACCTTCGGACACAGCGTGGCGGTCAGCGGCGATACGGCCGTGATCGGTTCCTGGCAGGACACCATCGGACGGAACCGCAAACAGGGTTCGGTCTACGTTTTCGTCAAAAAGAACGGGGTTTGGATAAATCAGGCTAAACTGATCGCCGCCGACGGCAAACGAAACGATCTGTTCGGATTCCGGGTGGCCATTGACGGCGATACGATCATCGTCGGCGTGCCCGAAGCCGACATCGGCCAGACCAGAAATCAGGGCGCGGTTTACGTTTTTACCCGCCGGGCCGATAACTGGGAGAAACAGGTCAAACTGGTCGCGAGCGACGGCGGACCGTCTCATCTTTTCGGCCAGAGCGTCGCCGTCAGCGGCGATACGATCCTCATCGGAGCGCCGGGCGTCGATAATTATTTGAATGACAAAACCCCGCAGGCTCACGGCGCGGCTTATATTTTTACCCGCAACAACGGCAACTGGACGGAAAAACAAAAGATCGCCGGCGACGGAAAGACCTCGGGCGGTTTCGGGATGAACGTTGCCCTCGACAATAAAACGGCCGTCGTCGGCAACGTCACCGACGAGAACTACTCGAACACCATCTATATTTTTTCGGACGACGGAACGGGCTGGAAAAAAGAGGAGAAGATCGGATTCGACCGCCATCAACGGGACGAGAAGATCGCGACCGACGGAACGGCCCGCAATCTGGCGATTGACGGCGGGACGATCGTCGTCGGGGCCGAACACAAAAGCGCCAAATCCGACCGGGCCGTTTTCGTTTACGTCCGAAGCGGCGGAAAATGGACGCGGCAGGCCGTCCTCAAACCGAGCGACGGATCCAAAGGCGATTCGTTCGGTTGGAGCGCCGACATCAGCGGCGACCGGGTCGTCGTCGGTTCGCATCTGCTCGGCAATCAGAACACCGGAACGGTTTACGTTTACGAAAGAAGTACGACCCCTTCGGGGCCGGTCTGGCAGGAATCGCAGGCCTTAAAAGCCGCCGACGGCAAAATGTTCGATCAATTCGGCGTCGGCGTCGGCATCGACCGCGAGACGATCCTCGTCGGTGCGGACAATCACGATCTGAAAAAGAACAACGGCAACGAGGGCGCGGCCTACATCTTCAGTCCGTCATCATCGGCCGCGTCGGCATCCGCGTCCGCCCCTTTGAGAGACGGCCGCAACGGATCGGGCAGTCCCGCGGTCCCGCTCGGCAAGGACGCACGCAAGAACGGCTACAAGATAACCGTCGAGGGATCGGCCGTTTACTTGGAAGCGAAGAATGTCGAAGATCCTCGGACCAAAAAACTGCTCGAAGCCCTCAAACTGCTCGAATACCGATGCCAACAGGATGAATCGCCGACCCGGAGTTCGCTGACCTTTTCCGCGGGCAATTCCGCGAGAGTGGCGGTTGCCTGTGCGATTTTGATCGAACCGAAGATCCTCCTTATGGAAGAACCGGGCGATTGAGTTTAGATCAATCTCGTCAAAAGGCCGGGACGACCCTTCCGACCACGTCGCCGCGGCGGTTGTGGATGAGCATCGGGGAAATGTCCGCCAGATCGCGTCGGTCGAGGACGCCGAGACGGCGCAGGAGTTCGACGGCGACCACCGGGCGGGCTCTTTTGTCCTCGCCGTCTTCGATCTTGAAGGCGATGCCGAGACCGGTTTCCCATCTGTCCGAAGGCAGAATCCCGGCCAGATAAACGCCTTCGGCTCCGACCTTGGAGATCAACCGTCCGCCGCCGGCCCGCATAATGACGGTGTCCAGCCTTTGGGTCCCGCCGATCAATTCCGGATATCTGATCTTGGCCGCGATCACGCGCCCGGCGGCCGAGCGAGTTTTTTCATCGACCGATTCGGGAAGATTGACCAGTCTGGCAAAAGAGCGGGCCATGGCCCGGATCGGCAAGGCGAAATTCGGGGCGGCGCACCCGTCGATGCCGATCTTTATCTCGCCCTCGGGAACCTCGGTAAAATCGGCGACGCATTTGAGTATCGCCCGCTGGATCGGGTTTTCCGGCAGATCGTAGGTCGCGGTGTCGGCCCCGATATGTTTGGCAAAGGCGAGCATGGCCGCGTGTTTGCCGGAACAGTTGTTGTGGATCTGGGTCGGTTTTTCTCCGGCGCGGATCATCTCTTCGGCCGTCTCTTCGTGAAACGGCAGATGCGCTCCGCATTTCAGATCGGTTTCATCGAAGCCCCCGCGGGCGAGCATTCCGGCGGCCAGTTCGGTGTGGAATCTTTCGCCCGAATGCGAGGCGCAGGCCAAGGCCATCTCGGGTTCGGAAAAACCGAACCGGTCGGCCGCGCCGCTGGTGATGAAAGGGATGGCCTGAAACGCTTTGGCCGCCGAGCGAAAAAAGGTGACCGTTCCCGGGTCGCCGAAGGATTCGATCGTTTGCCCCCGACCGTCAACCACGATCAGATGACCGCGATGAACCGATTCGACCGTCTCGCCGCGGATGACTTTGGCTAGAATTTCAGGTTGCATATCTTTTTTAGCGGGCAGTGAGCCGTGAGCAGTAAGCAGTAATTATAAGTTCTTTTGCGGGGATGGGATGGAAATCTCAGTTTCCTCTCATTATCAACTGCTCACTGCTCACTGCTCACCGCTCACCGCCTTTCCCAACAGTTCCCGCGCGTGTCGGCGGGCCGTTTCGCTGATCCGTTCGCCGGCCAGCATTCGGGCGATCTCTTCGATCTGTTCGGTTTCGTTCAACTGACCGACCGCCACTTTGGTTTTGCGACCGTCGGTTTCTTTTGAGACCAGAAAATGCCGGTCGGCCAATGCCGCCACCTGCGGTTGGTGCGTAACGCACAAGACCTGCTGGGTGCGGGCCAGTTCCTTTAACTTCAAACCGACGGCTTCGGCCACTCGTCCGCCGATCCCGGCGTCGATCTCGTCAAAGACCATCGCCTTTTCGTCTTCGCTCAGTTTGGCGGCCGTCTTGAGGATCAGCATCAGCCGCGAAGCCTCCCCGCCCGAAGCCACTTTTGAGATCGGTTTGACCGATTCGCCCGGGTTGGCCGAAAAATAAAATTCGATCCGGTCAAAGCCCTTGGCGGTGAAGCTTTTCAATATCTCATCCGATTCCATTTGAGCTTGATCGGGCGATTCGATCCGCACTTCGAAACGGGCTTTTTCGAGCGCCACCGCTTTCAGATCGGCGACTATTCGTTTTTCGAATTTCCGCGCCGCCTTTTCGCGGTTTTCGCGGAGTTCCGAAGATGCCCGGACGTATTCGGCGCGCGCCTTTGAGAGCTTTTTCGCCAGTTCTTTTTGCCGCAGTTCGGCCGTTTCGATGTTTTTCAGCCGTTCTTCGGATTCGGCCAGATGTTCCGCGGCGGTTTCGATCGTCCCGCCGTATTTGCGTTTGATCCGGGCGATCTCGGCCAGACGGTTTTCGATCTCTTCGAGCCGTTCGGGCGAAAATTCCAGCGACGAGCGAAAATCCCTGACCGAAAAAGCCAGATCCTCAAGGACGGCCTGCGCGCTTTGCAGTCCCTCGGAATATTCGCGGAAACCCGACTCGAATTCGGCCAGTTCGTTGATCCGGCGGACGACCTTTTCCAGCGTGGCGACGACCGCCTCTTCGTTTTCATAGAGCAGGAGATAGGCTTCGTCGCTTAGGGTCGAGAGTTTTTCGACGTTGTTCAGACGGCGTTTTTCCTCTTCCAGCGCGTCGTCTTCGCCGATCTGAAGATTGGCCCGGCCGATCTCATCGACCTGAAACTGCAAAATGTCGAGAAGCTGTAATTTTTGCGCTTCGTCCGATTGCAGGTTTTCGATCTCGGTTTTCACCGCGGACATCTCGCGGTATCTTTCGGCCACCCGGGCGCGAAGGCTTTCCAGACCCGCGTATTCGTCGAGGATCTCAAGATGCGTCGCCGGATTGAAAAGCGTCGCCTGTTCGCCCTGACCGTGTATATCGACCAGAAAGGGGCCGACCTTTTTCAAAAAGGTCTGCGTTACCAGTTGATTGTTGATGAAGATCCGGTTGCGGCCGCTCAGGGCGAGTTCGCGCCGGACGATCAGGTCGATCTCGTCGGCGTCCTCTAATTCGATCCCGCTCTCGTAAAAGGTCTCGTGCAGTTCGGGCGTCGCCCGGAGCGAGAACAATCCCTCGATCTGCGCGTTTTCCTCGCCTTCTTTGATCAGTTCGGAATAGACCCTCTCGCCGGTCAGCGCACCGAGGCTGTCGACGATGATCGATTTGCCCGAACCGGTCTCGCCCGTCAGCAGATTCAAGCCCGGAGCGAATTCGATCTGGATCTCGTCAATCAATGCAATGTTTTTGATTTTGAGCAGACTAAGCATCGTTCGATTTTAGATTTTGGATTTTGGATTGTGGATTGTAAAGTCTGCGAAGCGGAAAATTTTTGACGGGTTGGCGGGATTTTTCGGTTTGAGGGCCGATCACCAATTTGGCGTCCTTTTCCGAAGCTTCGGAAAAGAACGCCAAATTCGGCCGGAGGATCGATTTTCGGGATCAGTTTTTGGCGCTTTTTTCCCAGACGCCCTGCGGGTTCAAGACCTCGATGGCGGTGACTTTTCCGCCTCCGTCCCGGACGAACTTGATCCGGGCATTTGGCACCTGTTCGAGCGCGTATTCGTTTTCCGAAAGCTCCTTGAGTTTGAGTTTCGGGCCGCCCGTTCTCTGGATAAAGAGCGAACCGTTTTCTTCAAAGATCGTCCGCTGACCGTAGACGCCGACCAGATCTTTGAATTTGGTCACATCGGTCGCCGCCGGGGGATCGGTCTTTTTCGTTTCGGTCCTTTTGAGCCGGAGCCGCCGGTTTTTCTGATCGAAGGTGAGGGCGAATTCGTTCAACACGCGGGCGCCGATGTTGGCGTCGGCGAGGGCGGGGAAATTGATCGTCGGCTGATCGAAGCTGAATTGGCCGAGGCGGATCGTGTCCTTGAGTTGCGCCTGTTTGATCTCGATCTCGCTGGTGACGGTTCGCGCCCGGCCGACGACGACCGCCTCGCCCGCCAGATTCGATTTTTCGACGACCGCCGTCGGCAGCATGAAACCGCCGGCCAGATTGCCCGAATCGATATGGGCTTTGACCTTCTGATCGCCGACCGAAAGTTCGACCGAGGCGAGGCCGTTCGATCCGTCAAAATCGAGGATGTCGCGTCCGTTGGCGACCGGCAACTGGCCCGCATCGACCCGCACTTTCTGCGCCGGAAAATCGAGCGTCAGCAGATAATCGGCGAAGAGATTGAATCCGAGAATGCCGTCGATCTTCGGCAGGTTGGGCGAAACGTTGTAATTGCGCGTCAGGGCGGTCAGATTTTTGAATTTGAGACCGCCGAACTCGATCGAATCGACCGTCATGGTTTCCAGCGTTCGGGTGTTCCCGCCCGAACCGTCCGAAGCCCGGATCGATCCCGTCGGTTTGAGGCCAAGTTTTTCGACCAGCGAACTGTCAAGCCGGGCCTCGCCCTGCGCGCCGGTGTCGATGGCGAAGGTAAAAGGCCCCTGACCGTTGACCATGACCTCGATCGTCGGCATCAGACCGCGCCGCCCCATCGGCAGTTCGACGCCTTCTTTTTTCTGACCCCGGACGGAGATCGAACCGAAAATAAAAGCGATTGCGAAAATGGCAAAAAACTTGTTCATAAAATTTCTCCCGGTTTTATAAAATTTGGCATGACAATCCGTCATTCTCTCACGGGTCGGAAAAGAAATTGGTTAAATTGACGAAAAGATTTTGTAAAGCTTGTAAAATTTGCCGGTCGATGATTGTAAATTGTAAATTTGGATCAAAAAGTTTAACAATTTACAAGAACATGAAAACCATTCTGACCAGATCGCCCGAGCGGGCCGCCGAATTTATCAAACGGGGCGGCGCGGTGGCGTTTCCGACCGAGACGGTTTACGGGCTCGGGGCGGACGTTTTCAATGAAGAGGCGATCGGAAAGATCTTTGCGGCCAAAAATCGTCCGGCCGACAATCCTCTGATCGCGCACATCGGCGATCTCGGTCAGATCGAACTTCTGGCCGCGGAGGTCGGCCAAACCGCCCGGAGATTGATCGGGGCGTTTTTTCCGGGGCCGTTGACTTTGGTTCTGCCAAAATCGGCGGGCGTTCCCCTGATCGCCACCGCCGGACTCGACAGTGTCGGCGTGCGGATGCCGGAACATGAACTCGCCCGAACTTTTCTGAAACATTGCGAAACGCCGGTCGTCGCGCCTTCGGCCAATCTTTCCGGGAAACCCTCGCCGACCGGTTGGGAAGCGGTTTTTGAAGATCTCGACGGGAGGATCGACTGCATCCTTCAGGGCGAGATGACCGAGATCGGCCTCGAATCGACCGTCGTCGATTGCACCGGAGAGACTCCGCTGATCCTGAGGACCGGAGCCGTCACGCTCGAACAATTGCGGGAGATCGAACCGGAAACGCGGCTTTATCAGATTTCGCCAAACGAAAAGCCGAAAAGTCCGGGACTCCGGCACAGGCATTATTCGCCCCGCGCCAAAGTGATTTTGATTTCGGATTTCGGATTTCGGATTTCGGATTCTAAGTCGAACGCTTTTATCGGCATCGACGAGCCGGATGGGGAGTTTGAACTGATCAAGATCTGCGCTTCGGTTGAGGAGTATGCTCATTCGGTGTTTGATTTTTTCCGCCGATGCGACCGCGAGAATATCGCCGACATTTACTGCCAGACGGTCGATGAAACGGGAATCGGCCGCGCATTGATGGACCGCCTCAAACGAGCCGCCGAATAGAAACGAGGGAAAAAATCCAAAATCCAAAATCCAAAATCCAAAATCTAAAATCCTTTCAGTTTGACCAGAACGATGGCCAGCTCGCCGTTCTGATCCAGAATGGCGGTTTCGAACAGATCGCTTTCGGTCAGTTGAGGTAAGAATTCTGGCGGGATCAGCACCAACACCTGCGGCTGACGGCTTTTTCTCATCTGTTGGACGATCTCGGCCGGTCCCAGAAATTTCTTCAGACCGCCGTCGGCGTCGCGAACCAAGCGTCCGGCCGCGTAAAATTCGGCGTTGTGCGAGACGGTGTGCAGGTTCAGAACCTGCTCGGCGGTAAATCCTCTTTGGTTGGCGGTTCTGATCAGACCTTTGACCGAATCTTCGTAGGCGATCCGCGGCATGACGAACTGCAAAAGCGCGGCGACGACGGCGAAGGTGATAAAGGCCAGGGTCTGCAATGCGACGACGCGCAGTTTGGATTTGCGGACGAACCGGCAGACGTATTCGGCGGTAAATACGCAGGCGGCCGGAAGAGCCGGAAGGATGTAGCCGGGAAGTTTCGAACCGGAGGCCGAAAAAAATAATAGCGGAACCAGCATCCAGGCGAGCGCAAACCGGAGCAGGGGATCTCTTTCGGAAAAAGGCAGGATGTAAAAGGTCCGGCTTTCGGATGGGCCATCCTCTTTGGACGCCTCGGATTCCTTTTTGGGCGCCTCGGGTTCCTTGTAGTGAAAGCTCTTGCGGACGAAATCCCAGACCGAGGCCAGAAAAAACGGCAGCCAGGGGATCGTCATCAGCGGCAGGACGACCCAGAAGAACCAGAACGGCTGGGGATGCTGGTATTTGTTGGAGGTGTAGCGCTGGAAATGATGCTGGATGAAAAACTCGTCGATGAATTTCCAACCGTTCGTCCGGTACATCGGCAGATACCAGGCCGAGGCCACCAGCAGAGTTACGACGGTTCCCCAAAAGAGGCTGATGATAAAAGTCCGGTTCGGCCATTTCCACGACAAAAGGTAATAAAAAGCGACGATGCCGAAGGGAAAAACGATTCCGATCAGGCCTTTGGCGAGGAGGGCGACGCCGACGAAGAAATAAAAGGTGACCAGCGACAGGTGATAGGTGATGGGGTTTTTCCGGTCGTGTCGGTCGAAGATGAAAAAGGCGACCAGCGCGGCCGTCATCGGAAAAGTGAGTATGATGTCGAAACTCGCGCCGCGCGAAAAGGACAGGAGGCCGATGTTTGAGGCGGCGATCAGTGCGAGCCAGCTATTGGGATTTTGGATTTCGGATTTCGGATTTCGGATTTCGTCCGCAGATTTGAAATCCGAAGTTCGAATGTTTTTTCCCAGCAGCCAGAGACAGAAGATCGTGCCGAGGCCGAAGAGGGCGGAGCCGAAACGGGCGGCGAATTCCGAGACGCCGAAGATCCGGTAGGAGACGATCTCCAGCCAGTAGAGGAGGGCCGGTTTTTCGAACCAGCCGAAACCGCCGAGGGTCGGCGTGACGGGATCGTTGCGCTCGAACATTTCGCGGGCGATCTGGGCGTAGCGCGGTTCGTCCGGCCCGATCAGCGGGATGGTCAAACCGAAAAAATAGACGGCGACGATGATCACCGCAAAGGCGATCCAGACGAATCTGCCGGTTTTTGATCTTTGGTCCTCGGTCTTTGTCATTTCCTGAAACTTAACGGAAAATGTAAAGTATCGCTGAAAAGAGTTTAACAATCAATTATGGAAAAAGATCGGAATTTGAGAACGGCAGTCATCGGGGTCGGCAGTCTCGGGCAACATCACGCCCGCAATCTGGCCGAACTGGCGCGGGAAGGGAAAGGCGATTTTATCGGAGTTTGCGACATCAATGAGGAGAACGCCCGAACCGTTGCCGAAAGATGCGATTGCGCGTTTTTCACCGATTGGCGCGAGCTTCTAGATCGGACGGACGCCGTTTCGATCGTTACGCCGACCGAAACGCACGCCGAGATCGCCTGCGCTTTTCTGGAAAAGGGCGTTCACACGCTGGTCGAAAAACCGGTCGCATTGACTCTGGAGGAGACGGACCGGATGATCTCTGCGGCGCAAAGATCCGGCGCCAAACTGATGGTCGGACATCTCGAACGCTACAATCCGGCGATGGTCGCCCTGCGGCCGCACGTCACCAATCCGCTTTATTTCGAGATTCATCGCGTTTCGCCTTTTCCCAACCGTTCTCTCGACGTCGATGTCGTCCTCGATGTGATGATCCACGATCTCGATGCGATTCGCTGGCTGGTCGGCGAGGACGTCGAGGTTTCGGCCATTCACGCCGTCGGGATCCCGGTCATCAGCGATAAGGTCGATGCGGCCAACGCCCGGATCGAGTTCGAAAACGGAGCGGTGGCCAACATCACGGCCTCGCGGATCGGGACGGAAAAGATCCGCAAAACCAGGTTTTATCAAACCAATTCCTACGTCGTCCTGGATTACGCGACCAAATTCGCTTCATTGACCAGCCTCGCGCCGAACGCCGTTCATCCGTTGCTCGGAATTTCGATCAACCGTCTGGAGATCGAGGACGTCGAACCTTTGCGGGCCGAGATCGCGGCCTTTCTCGATTGCATCATCGAAGATCGCGAACCTCCGATCACCGCCGAGGACGGACGCCGGGCTTTGGGTCTGGCTCTCGGGGTTCTGGAAAAGATCGAGATCCACCGCAATCGTTTGAACGTTTGAGGAAAAGTTAAAGGGAATGGAATTGTTTGACGAGTTGGGGATTATTGGTCGGAAAATTCGGGCCATAGTCGCCAACCGTAACTAATCAAATCACTTTAGATGAAAAATCAGATCTCAAATTTTTTGCTGGAGCGCATCAACGCGGGCGATTTCCCCTCGGCGGTGTATCTGGCGGCGGAAAAAGGCGGGATCATCCTTCAGGACGCGCTCGGTCTGGCGGTCGTCGAACCGGAAAGGATCGAAGCGCGAATTGATACGATCTACGATCTGGCCAGCCTGACCAAACCGCTGGTTACGGGTTTGCTCTCGGCAAAACTGATCGAAAGCGGCGAAATAAATTTGTCGGATAATATCTCGAAATATTTCAACCAAATTAATTTTAAAGCGGAAGATAAAAGCGAAATCACGATTGAAAACCTTCTGACGCACACTTCCGGTCTGCCGGCCTGGAAACCGCTGTATTTGATTTCGGATTCGGGATTGCGGATCTCAGATGTGATCGCTTCTCAACAACTTGAAAATCCGGTTGGTTCAAAGGTCATTTACAGCGATCTGAATTTCTTGTTGCTCGGCAATCTGGTCGAAAGGCTTTACGGGAAAAAGCTTGATGAGATCGCGCGGGCGGAGATCTTTTCGCCCCTCAAACTGCAAAACACCTTTTTCAACCCGCCGAAAGATCTGCGAAAACGAATCGCCGCCAGCGAAAAAGGCAACCGATACGAAAAGCAAACCTCAATCGATCTCGGCTACCAAATCCGAAATCCGAAACCCGAAATCCGAAATCAACTTGTCTGGGGCGAGGTTCACGACGGGAATTGCTATTTTTTGAACGGTGTGGCCGGGCACGCCGGGCTTTTTTCGACGGCCGAAGAAACTTTTCGGATCGCGCGGCAATTTCTGGCTGATCAGACCGAATTGTTGAAACCGGAAACCTGTCGGCTGTTTCGGACCAATTTCACCGAGGGGTTGAACGAGGCCCGCTCGATAGCTTTTCAACTGGCGGCGACGAAGGATTCGACCGCTTCGGACGCGCTCGCCGGAGACAGTTTCGGGCATCTCGGTTTTACCGGGACCTCTGTCTGGACCGAACCCGAATCGGAGAGGGTTTTCATCCTTTTGACCAACCGGACCCACGCCCATCGATTGCCGTTCGTCAACATCAATTCCGTTCGCCGCCGGTTTCACACTTTGGCGACCGAGATGCTGAACGCGGGATCGACCGGAAAACCCAATTAAAATCGCCGGTTTTCTCCAACAATTTTGATCTTATCCAACGATTTTTCGTCTTTTTTTTCGCATTTCCCCAAATAATAAATTTTTGGCATCCCGAATGGGGGATTTTTAATCATAAAACCGCGCTCTTCCCGTTACCTGTTATTTCTGTGTGGAGAATCGAGAAAATGAAAAAAATCATCGTCGCAGCCGTTTGTCTGAGTCTTTTGGCAGTTTCCACTCTGGCTCAATCCGGGAAGAACACCAGACCGAGAGTCGTGCAGAATCCGCCCCCCCAGACTAACGGGAATGACAAAAACGCGGAGGGCGGACGCCGTCCTCCGGTTCTCAAAGGCGACACCGGTTCGATCGACGATGAGATCGGGCCGCCGCCGCCATTGCCGGTTTCCGTCGATCCCGAAGACGATGACGAGATCGTCAAGATCGAAACCAATCTGGTGACGATGCCGGTTACGGTTCTCGACCGCAACGGCCGTTTCATATCGAATCTTCAGCAAAAGGATTTCCGCATTTTTGAGAACGACGTCGAACAGCAGGTCGGATTTTTCGCCAGAGTGGAAACGCCCTTCACGGTCATTTTGATGATCGACGTCAGCCCTTCGACCCAATACCGGATCGACGAGATCCAAAACGCCGCCATTTCGTTTGTCGATCAACTGCGGCAGGATGACAAGGTGATGGTCATCGCTTTTGATGAAAAGGTGAGCGTTTTGTGCCGTCCGACCAACAACCGGGGGGCTTTGCGAAGCGCCATCCGGCAGGCCCAGTTCGGCGACGGGACGAGTCTTTACGACGCGGTCGATCACGTCATCAACCGCGAACTCCGCGAAATGGAGGGACGCAAGGCGGTCGTTTTGTTTACCGACGGCGTCGATACCACATCGCGGCGGTCGGGCTATCAGACGACGGTTCGCGAAACCGAAGAGATCGACGCCCTTTTTTATCCGATCCGCTACGACACCTACACGGGACGCGGCGGCAGCGGCGGATCGATCCCGACCCGTTATCCGCAGCCGAGAAGAAGCGGGGGCGGGATCGGCGGAATCCTCGGCGACATCTTGGGCGGCATCGTCATCGGCGGCAGTAACCGGACCGGCGGACGCAACACCGGAGCGGCCGGGTCTAGCAGGGAAGAGTACGAAACCGGCAAACGCTATCTCGAAGATCTGGCCAACAACAGCGGCGGGCGGAATTTCGAAGCCAACACGACCAACAATCTAGACGCCGCTTTTGCCGGGATCGCCGAAGAACTGCGCCAGCAGTATTCGATCGGTTATTATCCGAGCGTCATCGGTCAGAAAGGCGAAAGAAAAAGAATCCGCGTCCGGGTGATGCGTCCGAACATAGTCGTTCGCGCCAAGAACTTTTACATCGTCGGGCAGAACGGGAGATAGTAAGGTGAAAAGGTGAGAGAGTGAAAATGTGAAAAAGTAAAAAAGAGGGCGGACCAATAAAAAAAGCGAAAGACGGGGCAACTCGGCTTTCGCTTTTTTATTCTCAATAAAAGTCTTTTATTAAATTTTACAATTTGTCCTGAAAGCAATTATCCGAGGTGAAGGTCATGAAAAAGATAGCTGTTGCCTTTTGTCTGTCGCTGTTTTGTCTGTCGGGAATCTCCGTTCGCGCTCAATCGCGCCGGACGCCGCCCGATAACAACACCAATCAGAAAGCCAATCGTCGTCCGGCCGAAACCGCTCCTCCGGCGAAAACGGGAGATGCGGCGGCCGAAACCGACGATGAGATCATCAAGATCGACACCCGGATCGTGACGGTTCCGGTCAAGGTGGTCAACCGGAGCGGAGGCTTTGTCAGCGGTCTGGTCAGAGAGGATTTCCAGCTTTTTGAGGAAAAAGCCGAACAGGAGATCGCTTTTTTCTCCGACGAGCAGGAACCCTTCACGGTCGCTCTGGTGCTGGACATGAGTTATTCGAGCACCTTCAAGATCAACGAGATCCAGAGCGCCGCGCTGGCGTTTATCGGTCAATTGCGCGAGGACGACCGGGTGATGGTCATCTCTTTTGACGAGGATGTTCACATTTTAAGCGAGCCGACCAGCGACCGGCGGGTTTTGCGCGCGGCGATCTATAAAACGGCCGTTGCGTCCGGCACCAGTCTCTACGATGCGGTCGATGAGGTGATCAACCGGAGACTGAAAAACATTCAGGGCCGCAAGGCGATCATTCTCTTTACCGACGGCGTCGATACGACCAGCCGCCGAACATTCAGCAACAACAATCTGCGGGACGCGCAGGAATGCGACGCTCTGATCTATCCGATCCAATACGACACTTTCAGCGACGTGCAGGCGATGAAAAACAGACCCGTCATCGTCCGCCAGCCTCCGGTCGTAACGAGTCCGGTTCCCTCCAAAGACAAAAAGCCCTTTCCGGTTCCGACCTCGACGATCGGAACGCCCAATTCGCAGGGAACCAGCGAGGAGGATTATCAAAAGGCCGACCAATACCTCAACGAAATGGCCGACCGGACCGGCGGAAAACTTTTCCGGGCCCAGACCACGCTTTATCTGGCCCAGGCCTTTTCCGAGATCGCCGAAGAACTCCGTTCCTTTTACAGCCTCGGCTATTATCCGCCGGAAGACGCCGAACCGGGCGAACGCCGGAGTCTCAAGGTCAAGGTCAAACGCGACGGCGTTTCGGTCCGCGCCCGCGACAGTTACGTGGTCGGACCGAAGAAATAGCGAAAACCAGAGGAGGTGAAAAAGGGGATTGTTATGTCAAAAGAGTTTATGAATTGCCTCCGGCTTTAGCTGGAGGTTAATGATCTTTCAATCTGATCGGATTTATCGGCAAAAATACTTGCTCGATGAGGATAGCTTTCTAAAATCTTTTTCCGGCTTGCGGGAATTTTGACACGGTTTCGAATTGCCTTTATATTTTAATTTACAAAACCGCCCCCTAAAATAAAACAATTTGTAAATGGAAAACGAAACAAACCCTAACGGCCAGAATCTTGAGGAAGAGGACCGCAAAAAGGCGATCAAGAAGTTGCAGTTCGAGAAGGCGGTAAATCAGATCTACACCCTGACCAATCTAAAGAAAACCCAAATTGAATCGGCCCTTAAAAATCTGAGCCAATTTCAGATCAATCTGGTCAGAGATGCCTTTATCTGGCGGGACTTCGAGGAAGCGCAAAAGTTTGCGTATCTGAATTTTTCCCTTTCGGAACTTTTCAAAAAAAGAGAAAAAAGTTACCGCAGACAACTGAACGACGCCGAATCGGTCTACAATCATCTGAAAGCCATCGACGAGATAAACACCCGGGAACTCGAAGAGAGGGAAGAATGACGAGGCGGATCTTTCGCTTCAGATCTCGGTTCCGTCCGGAATGATCGAACCTTTCGGGACGATGATGATGCCTTCGCGGATCGAATAATTCTCCTCTTCGATATTGTCGCGCCCGTCCTTGTTGACGAGCCTGACGTTTTTGCCGATGCGGACGTTCTTGTCGATGATCGCCTGACGAATGGTTGAGTTCTCGCCGATGCCGATGTGGGGAATGTTCTTTTCCTCGTTGTATTTGATCTCTTTGTAGGTTTCGAAAAAGTCCGCCCCCATGATGATCGAATCTTCGATCCGCGTTCCGGCGTCGATCCGGCTCCGCAAGCCGAGGATCGAACCGCGGGCGTAGACGCCGTGAAGGATGCATCCCTCGCTGACCATCGAATTGTTGATGTCGCAATTGTGCATTTTCGAGGGCGGAAGATAGCGACTGCGGGTGTAGATCGGGGCGTCGGCGTTAAAGAAATTAAAGTTCGGCAGCGGAGCGGCCAGATCGAGATTGGCGTTGTAAAAAGCGCGGATCGTTCCGATGTCCTCCCAGTAATCGTTGTAGAGATGGGCCTGAACGTTTGATGATTCGATCGCCGCCGGGATTATCTCGCGGCCGAAATCGACCCACGATTTGTCCTCTCCGAGCAGATTGACGAGCCGTTTGTAGTTGAAAACGTAAATTCCCATCGAGGCCAGAAACGGCCGCCTTTGGCTTTCCTCTTCCGACAAACCGAAGCGGGTCGTGTCCACCCGCATCTCTTCGAGCGCCTGGCCCGATGGTTTTTCCTTGAATTCGACGACCCGTCCGTCATCATCGGTTTTGAGCAGACCGAAACCCTCGGCCTCTTCCGGCGTGCAGGGGATGACCGAGATGGTAACGTCGGCCTTGGTCTCGAAATGACGTTTCAGAAAAGCGCGGTAATCCATCCGGTAGAGATGATCGCCCGAGAGGATCAAAAGCGTGTCGATCCGCCAGTCGCGGATGTGCGGAAGCATTTGCCGGACGGCGTCGGCCGTTCCCTGAAACCATTCGGCGCTGTCTTTGGTCTGTTCGGCCGCCAGCACCTCGACAAAGCCGGTGGAAAAACTGGAAAAACGATAGGTGCGGGAAATATGCCGGTTGAGCGAAGCGGAATTGTACTGGGTCAGAACGAAGATCTGCGTGATGCTGGAATTGATGCAATTGGAGATCGGCACATCGACCAGACGGTATTTTCCGCCGAGAGGAACGGCCGGTTTCGAGCGCTCGCGCGTCAGTGGGAAAAGGCGGGAGCCTGCCCCGCCGCCGAGAATGACTCCAACGACATTTCCGTATCTAGACATAAATTTTTCAATCGGGATATTTGAAGTTCCCCTTTGTTTTACCCAGGTTTAAAAAGTGCTTTTTGATTAAAGTTTACATTCAGCATAGCCGTAAAACGCAGGAAATTTCAAGGTAATTTTTTCGAAAGGGCCGAATCTTTTGCAATTTACCGAAAAGCGTGTTAATTTGCCTGTCATCAAGTTTAAGGCGTAATGGTTTCGTCAAACCGATTTTTTCAGCCGGCTTGAATCTGCTCTTTTTCAGACTAAAACGCTTCGGGCCAATTTTTTTACGAGGGAAAGTCGAGTGAAAATCTCGCACGGTCGCGCCACTGTGAGGCGATTTTGGATTTTAGGTTTTGGATTTTGGATTGCAGAAAATAATCCAAAATCCAAAACCTAAAATCCAAAATCGAATAAGTCAGGATACCTTAACCGGAGTCTTTTAGCCTTTATTGCGCTTCGCGTCAAAGCGTTTGGCTGGAATTGTTTTCATTGCTCTTTTCTCCTTTTTTTGAGTGATAACCGAATCCCGTTTATTCCGCTTTGATGTTTCGAAGCCGGATAAACGGGACTTTTTATTTTGGAAAACGATCGACGAAAATTCATTGCCGTCCGGCGCGGCGAAGGAGCGCGGAAGTTGTCGAAGGCGCTTTTGGCGGTTGCGGTTTTGGCCGTTTTGTTTCTGGCCGGATGCCGGAGCGAGGCGCAAAATCCCGCGGCGGACGCCGGACCGGAGCGCCGGATGACCGATGACCTAGGTCGCCGGGTCAAACTGCCGGAGCGGGTCGAGCGGGCCGTTTCGCTGGCTCCGAACCTGACCGAGATCGTCTTTGCCGTCGGGGCCGGCGACCGATTGGTCGGGCGGACGAGTTTCGACAATTACCCGCCCGAGGCCGAGCGGGTTCCGACCGTCGGCGATACGATGAACCCGAATATCGAAAGCATCATCGCGGCCAAACCCCAAGTCGTTCTGGTTTCGACCGCTTCGCAGATCGAGACCTTCACCAAAACTCTCGAATCGCAGGGGATAACGGTTTTCGTGACCAACCCGACCAGCCTCGAAGAGATCTACCAAAGCATCGAGAAGATCGGCCAAATTTTCGACCGGAAGGGAAAAGCGGCCGAGTTGGTCGATGATCTGAAAAAACGGGTCGCGGCGGTTGCCGGAAAATCCCGGGGCGCTTCCCCGGTGAGGGTTTTCGTTCAGATCGACAAGGCTTCGCTTTACACCGTCGGCCGGGATTCCTTTATCACCGATCTGGTCGAAAAAGCGGGCGGGGTGTCGGTAACGAATGATGTGGAGACGGCCTATCCGAAGATCAGCAAGGAGACGGCGCTGGCCCTCAAACCGGAGGCGATGATTCTGTCGGAAAGCCCCGGCAACGACGAACCGAACGAGATCTTCAAAAACTCCCCGGCCGTCCGCGAAGGACGCGTTTACAAGATCGACGCCGACATTCTGTCGCGCCCCGGCCCCCGCGTCGTCGATGCGCTGGAGCAGATCGCCGAAGCTCTCGGCAGCGGGAGAAAACAATGAAAAAAAGGGAGCTGGAAAAGAGCGAACCCAAGTTTGAGGAAACGGCGGGATCGGATTTCAGGTCGCGAAAGAAAAAAAATCCGAAATCCGAAATCCGAAATCCGAAATCCAAAATCCCCCTTGCTTTCGGTCTCGTCGGCCTGCTCGTCCTGGCGCTCATCGGGGCGGCGTCTTTGGGAAGCGAGAGTTTGTCGTTCTTTGATCTGAGCGAATCGGAAAAAGCCATTCTTTTCGACATCCGTCTGCCGAGGATCCTGCTCGGCGCGTCGGTCGGGGCGAGCCTGGCGCTGGCCGGAGCGAGCCTCCAGTCGCTTTTGCGAAACCCTTTGGCCGAGCCTTATCTGCTCGGGGTTTCGAACGGGGCGGCTTTGGGGACGATGCTGGCCTTCGTCTTTTTCGCCCGGTTCGAGTTGGCGCGGCCGGCGATGGCTTTTGCCGGAGCGTCTCTGGCGACCCTGGTGGTTTACCGGATGGCCCGGAGCCGCGCCGGGATGAGCGTCGAAAGACTGGTCCTGTCGGGCGTTATCGTCACGACCTTTCTGTCGTCGATCATCGTTCTTTTGACATCCCTGCTGGATGCGGCCAAACTTAGGAGTTTCACCTTCTGGTTGTTGGGCGATCTGTCGCAGGCCACCTGGAACGGGTTTTATCTGAGTCTGGGGGCGGTCATCGTCGGAACGATCATTTTATTGACGCAGGCTCGCGCCTTGAACCTGATGATGATCGGCGAGCGCGACGCTTTCGATTTCGGCGTCGAGGTGGGGCGCACCCGTTTGACGGTTTTCGCCGCTTCGAGCCTTTTGGTCGGAACCGGAGTGGCGGCCAGCGGTTCGGTCGGTTACGTCGGCCTGATAATTCCGCACATCGTCCGGTTGGCGACCGGCAGCGACAACCGTTTCGTCATCCCTTTTTCGGCTCTTTCGGGGGCGATCTTCGTCGTCGCCGCCGATACTCTGGCGCGGGTCGTGATCGCTCCCCGCGAATTGCCGGTCGGAGCCGTCACGGCCTTGATCGGCGCGCCCCTGTTCATTTACCTGTTGCGCCGGAACCTGTAGGGGCGGGTCTTGTGCCCGCCCGATGTGGGGCGGGTCTTGTGCCCGCCCGATGTGAGCGGATTATGTGCCCGCCCGATGCGCCGGAAAAAGAATTATGTTGGAAGCGAAAAACATCACCGTCGGTTACGGGCCTTGCGAGGTGGTCGCCGATATTTCCTTCGTTTTGCCGGCGGGGCGGATTCTGGCCGTGATCGGTGCCAACGGCGCGGGCAAGACGACCCTTTTGCGCTCGCTGAACGGGACTCTGCCCCTGATGCGCGGCGAGGTGTTTTTAAGCGGAAAGCGGCTGATCGAGCATTCGCGCCGCGAGATCGCCCGCCGTATAACGGTCATCGCGCAGGAGAATGAGACCCGATTTCCGGTCAGCGTGCTGGATTTCGTTCTGGCCGGCCGGTTCGCTCACGGCGGGGTCTTCGGCTGGGAGACCGAAAACGATCTGGCGGTGGCGACCGACGCGCTGGCCGTTTGCGATCTGGAGAATTACGAACACAGGCAGATGAACCGGCTTTCCGGCGGCGAAAGACAAAGGGTGATCCTGGCCCGCGCGCTGGCGACAGAAGCCGGTCTGCTTCTGCTCGATGAGCCGACGACCAATCTCGATCTGCCGCATCAGGCGCTGATGCTCCGTCTGGTCAGAGAAAGATCCGGGCGGGACGGGGCGGCGGCCGTCGTCATCACCCACGATCTCAATCTGGCCTCGGAATTCGCCGACGAGATCCTGCTCTTAAAGAACGGCCGGTTAAAAGCCAAAGGCGCGCCGAAAGAGGTTCTGACCGAAGAGAATCTGGAAGAGATCTTCGGCGTCAAAGTTTTACTGGATGAAAATCCCGTCAGCCGGAACGTCCGGGTGACGACGATCTTTTGATTTTGGATTTTAGGTTTTGGATTTTGGATTGTCGGTCGGCAGTCCGAAATCCTTCGGAGACAAATGAAGCCGAGGAACGCGGTGAGACTCCGCGACTGCCCACGCAACAGGGTTTGGCGATTTTGGATTTTAGATTTTGGATTTTGGATTGATTAATTCCCCCAATCCAAAATCCAAAATCTAAAATCCAAAATCGAAATCGGTCTGGAACTCGGCCCGTTTGTCAGGGAATTTAGACCAGTTTCCGCGCTGGGCGGGAAAAGGAGTGAATATGAAATTTATCCATTGTTTGTTTTTGATTTGTTTTTTGACCGTCGGGATTTTGGGACAAAGCGAAGGAAGGATCGAAGGCCGGGTCGTTCAGAAAAGCGACGCCGTCCCTAATTTTTTGCCGGACCCCGGAGAAACCGTTCGCGATAAAACCGTCACCCTGGTTTCTCAGGACGGTATGAAAGAGGTGGCCGAAACCAGAACCGGCCCGGAGGGGAATTTTGTTTTTGAAAACGTGGCCGCCGGAGAATATGTTGTTTTCGTCGAATGCTCTTATTGCTGGAGAGAGCGGGTCAGCCGGGAAGTATCGGTGGCGGCCGGTCAGGATCTGAAACTGGAGATCGAACTCCCCCGGATCACGATCGAGGAAAAAGTCGAGGTTTCGGCCGGGACCTCGCAGCCGATCTCCGAGGTCAGCAAGACCGTCAACATCATCGATTCGGAGGAGATCGCCGATCGCAATGAGTTTTCCCTGACCGATGCCCTGCGGACGATCCCCGGTTTTCGCCTCCAGCAGCTCGGCGGTTTCGGCAAAACGGCCTCGATCAAAACGCGGGGCCTCAGGAATCAGGACACGGCCGTTCTGATCGACGGAATGCGTTTCCGCGACGCTTCATCGATCACCGGCGACGCCTCGGCTTTTTTGAGCGATTTCGTCTTGACCGACACGGCCCGGGTCGAGGTTTTGCGCGGTTCGGGAAGTTCGCTCTACGGAACCAACGCCATCGGCGGGGTTCTCGATGTTCGCACCGGAGCGGCCGGCAACGATTTTCACGGCTCTTTTTCGGGCGAAGGCGGAGGTCTGGGATTAAAGCGTCTGAACGGAGATCTTGCGGGGCCGATTCTCAAGGATAAGGTTTTTTTCAGCTTCGGCGGTGCGCGCACCGTTTTCGGCGACGGCATCGACGGGGAAGATGACGCCGACAATACCAGTTTCAAAGGCCGGATCGATTTTCAGCCGACTGATGGGACGAGAATTTCGGGGCGGTTTTATTTTTCCGACGCTTTCGTCCGGCTCAATTCAAGCCCCGACACGATCGGCGTTTTGCCCGGTACAAATTCGACGATCATCGATGCCGTTCCGCTGTCGATCGCTGAACTCAAACGTTACGCCGACGGAACGCTCGTCGCCCAGCTGAATGCCGGGAACGCCGACTTTATTCCCGACACCAACGACCCCGATAATTTTCAGAAATCGGATTTCTTCAGCGGGCAGTTGTCTCTTGTGCAGATCGTCGCCACCGATCTGGTCTTCAACGCTTCTTATCAGGGTTTGAAGACCTCGCGCGAGAACGAGAACGGCGTTCTGGGCGTCGGATTTCAGCCGTTCGGCGGGGCCGAGACCAGTTTTTTCGACGGGCAGATCCAAACCCTTAACGCGCATTTCGACTGGATTTCCTCCGCCGACAACCAGTTGACGGCGGGTTACGAATTCGAATGGGAAAAATTCGGCAACGACGGTCTGACGTTCGATTCGACCGGAAATTTTACGACCCGCGCCCGGCAGTTGAGCCACACCTTTTACGCGCAGGATCTGCTCGGCCTGTTCGGCGATCGCCTCCAACTGGCGGGCGGCGTCCGGGCGCAGCTGTTTCGTCTGGAAAACCCTTCGTTCAGCGCAACGGGCGCGCCCTACGAGAATCTGACGCTCGAAGATCCGCCCAACGCCTACACCTTCGACGGTTCGGTTTCATATTATTTCCGCTCGATGGGAACCAAACTGCGGGCGCACGCCGGAAACGGCTACCGGGTGCCTTCGCTTTACGAGCGGTTCGGGACGTTTTACAGCTCGTTTTCGCAGGACTTTACGGCGCTCGGCGATCCCGGTCTCAAACCCGAACGCTCGATCGCCTTCGACGGCGGGATCGAACAGAATCTTTCGGGAAACCGCGTCCGGCTGGCGGCCACGGTCTTTTACACTCGTCTGACCGACACCATCGGTTTCGGCAACGCGGTTCCGGCGATCGGTTCGACGCCGAGGCCTTTCGGCGGTTATCTCAACACCAAAGGCGGTCTGGCGCGCGGGGCGGAATTTAGCGGTCGGATGAGGGCGACCCGCTCGACCGAGGTTTTCGTCTCATACACCTACACCAACAGCGATCAGCGCGAGGCGCAGGTCGCCGGGAGCGGCGTTTTAAGATCGCTCGGCATTCCGGATCATCAATTCACCTTGTCGGCGACGCAGAGGATAAAGGGGCTGACCCTGAATTTTGATCTTCTGGCAACGAGCGATTATCTGGCGCCGATCTTCAGCAACACGACGTTTTCGACCTATCTTTACCGCTTCGAAGGGAACCGCCGGGCCGCTCTGACCGGAAGTTACGAGATTCCGGTTCGGGGCGAGAAGGTTCACCTGCGTCTTTTCGGGACGATCGAGAACCTGTTTGATAACGATTATTTCGAAAACGGTTTCCGCACCGCCGGACGGACCGCGCGCGGAGGTTTGGGAATCAGGTTTTAAACTTTGGACCGGGACGCGGATCTCAACGGATGAAAAAGCGGGGAGGCCTTCGGGCGTCTCCGCTTTTGTGCATTTTCGGTCAAAGGGTTTAATATGCCTGAAAGCGTCGGTCGCTTCGGCCTAATAGGGGCGCGGGAATCGAAAAAAATATGAATAAAAGCCGGGGATGGTTGGATCACCGGGTCATCGCCACCGTCTTAACCATCAAAATACTGATCTTGCTCTTCGGCCTTCAGGCCTACATCGTCCTGTCGAATCATTGGCTGACGGGGCCGCACGAATTTTTGGGAATCTGGCATCGCTGGGATGCGATCAATTACATCAAGATCTCCGAGATCGGCTACGTCGGCCACGGAGAGGATCGTTTTCTGATCGTCTTTTTCCCCTTATATCCGCTGTTGGTGGCGGGGCTGAAACTGATCGTTCGCGACAGCCTGCTCAGCGCTTTTCTGATCACGGGTTTGGCTTCGCTGGCGCTCGGGCTGGTTTTCCGGCAACTGGTCCGGCTCGATCACCCGGAAAGAACGGCGCAGGCGGCGGTTTTTTTCATGTTCATTTTCCCGACCTCTTTTTTTCTCCACATCCCTTACACCGAAAGCCTCTTTCTGGCGTTGACGATCGGGAGTTTTCTGGCCGCCCGCAAAAGGAGTTGGCTGGTGGTCGGGATTCTCGGCGGGCTGGCCTGCATCACGAGGATCAACGGGGTTTTTATTTTCCCGGCCCTTTTATTCGAAATCTGGCAGGAATACCGCGAAACCAAAGACATCAATCTGGGATGGTTCTCTCTGTGTTTTCTTCCGGTCGGCTTCCTTCTCTACCTGACTCTTAATTACGTCGTCGCGGGCGATCCTTTCAGGTTTATGGATTATCAGAGCCAGCATTGGTACAGGCATTTCCGGTTCCCCTGGTACGGCATCAGGGACGCGGTCGGGCGTTTCTTTTACGAACAGCCCGACCGGGCCATCATGTACAGCGTGCAGGAATTGATCTTCGTCGTCATCGGACTGGCGGCGATCATCGCCGGTTGGCGGCATCTTCGGCATTCCTATCGTTTCTGGATGGTCGCCAACTGGCTTCTTTTCATCAGCACCTCGTTTGTTCTCAGCGTGCCCCGGTACACTTTGATCCTCTTCCCGCTTTTCATTCTGATGGCGCTGGCTTCGGTCCGAAGTCGCTGGGCCAATATGATCATGACCGTCTGGTCGCTGATGTTTCTGGCTTTTTTCATCGGCCAGTTCGTCCGGGAACAATGGGCGTTTTGATGGGCGGCGGTAAGCAGTGAGCGGTGAGCAGTGAGCAGTCGGGGTTGAGTTTTACAACAGGTCTCAACCATTTCTTTCGGTTGGAGGCCTTTATTTTGGAAGCTCGCCGATTTACTGCTTGCCGCTCACTGCTCACCAAAAAAATTCGCACCAAATTTTCGTTTCCCGCATCGGATTTAAGTGGTATACTTTGAGAAAATTAAAGCGAGGGAGAAGTTATGAAAAGACAACTGCTGTTTATTTTGGGTTCGATCTTCATCACCGCCGGTCTGGCCTCGGCTCAGACGGCGAAAAAAACCGTAACCAACTCCGATCTGGAAAAATTCCGGCAAAAACGCCTCCAGGCCGAACGCGACCTGCGGGAAAACTACGCCCGTCTCGGGTTCCCATCGCCCGAAGAAATGGAGCGGCGGCGGGCTGAAGCGGACGCCGAACGGGAAAAGCTGGCCGAAAAACTCCGTCAGGAACGCCTGGAGCGCGAGCAGATCAGGTTGGAAAGCGAGTACCTCCAAGCCCAGCAAAACGAGGGCAGCGTGGTTTACGTCCAAAATCCGGCCACCGGACTTTATTATCCGCAGGTCTATTCGTCGGGCGCTTATTACGCCTATCCGAACGGCCGCAACTTTTATTTTACCCGGAGGCATCGCCGCAGCAACGGAGTGTTTCTGCCCGGCGGCGGGTTTTTCGGCCCGACGTTCAATCCCCGTCAGGGCGTTCAGATCAACACGACGCCGATCCGGATCAACACCGTCGGCCCGACCCGTCGTCCGGTTCGCATCCGGTCGCCGCGTTAGTTTTTAAGTTTCGGAGGGAAAACGATTACTGATGGCGGGCCGAAAAGTCCGCCATTTTGTGTTTTGGCGTTTGGAAGAAAAATCGTCAAGAAGCTGTTTTAAAATTCTAATGGCAAAGATCTGTTTGGCCGCCGAACAGGCGCGAATGGGCGCTAAAAAACTCGCTTTGATCAAAAGTCATTTGTGTTTGTTGACGCCTGTTCGCGGGCCAAAACGATTTTCAAGCCGCTTCTCAGGGGCAACGCCCACATTAATCAAACTCAGTTCATTTTTGAGTTGACCCGAATTATAATGAGTTTTCAGATCGAAACGGAGCGTTTGATAATTCGGGATTTGCGGAGAAGGGACATACCAACTCTTTTGGCGCAATCCGGCGAGCGGGAAGCGCGGCGCAATATTCTGCATCATCACGCGGACGAAACCTATAACAGAAGGGTTTTTGAAAATGCCATCCTTTGGGCGAAATGTCCGCAGAGGGCATATTACACTTTGTCGGTCGTGCTCAAATCGAAACCGGTTCTGATCGGAAGCTGTATGATCTCGGATGTCCGGCCCGAATCGGTCGAAACCTCGATCGGGTGGCATTACGGACACGAATTTCGCGGCAACGGTTACGCCACCGAGGCCGCCCGGTGTCTGCTGAGGATCGGATTCGAGATGAACGAGGTCAGCGAAATCTACGCCGATTGTTTCGCCGATAATCCGGCGTCGATCAGGATAATGGAGAAGATCGGGATGCGGTCCGACTGGAAACTCGATCTGCTGAGCACGATCCGCGGTTGGAGTTACGGTGAAAACCGGCCGATCATCAGGTACAATATCACCAAGTGGCAGTGGTTGGAACTGACGAATTGAAGGAAAGGAGATATTTTAAAGGCACAATTCAGATAAGTTATGAAAGAAGGTTGGGAAGCGATCATCGGAATGGAGATTCACGCGCAACTGGCGACCGATACCAAGATCTTTTGCGGTTGCGCCATCGAGTTCGGGGGCGAACCGAACTCCAACACCTGTCCGGTCTGTCTGGGATTGCCCGGCGCATTGCCGGTTTTGAACGAAAGGGTTATCGAACTCGGCGCGAAAGCCGCCCTGGCGCTCGGGCTGAACATCAATCAAACGTCGATCTTTTCGCGAAAGAATTATTTTTACCCGGATCTGCCCAAAGGCTATCAGATCTCGCAGTACGACCGGCCCTTTTCTTCGAACGGACAACTGACCATCCTGACGGCCGAGCGCGACGAGGACGGACACGCCCGCGAATGGCGGCCGATGACCATTCAAATCGAACGGATGCATCTCGAAGAAGACGCCGGCAAGAACGTCCACGAAGGATTGCCCGAAGTCGATAAATATTCCTACATCGATCTCAACCGGGCCGGAACTCCTTTGGGCGAGATCGTCACGGCCCCGGATTTCCGCTCTTCGTGGGAGGCTTACGATTACGTCAATCACGTCCGCCGGGTTCTGCAATGGGTCGGGGCTTCGGACGCCGATATGGAGAAGGGAAATCTGCGCTGTGAGGCCAACGTGTCGGTCCGCCGGATCGGTCAGGAGAAGTTCAACAACAAGGTCGAACTGAAGAATCTGAACTCGGTCCGCTTTATGCAAAAGGCGATCGAATACGAGATCGAACGGCAGATCGAAGCCCACGAATCGGGCGAGGGCGTCAGTCAGGAAACGCGTCTGTGGGACGAGAAAAACAACCGCACCCGCGTTATGCGCTCCAAAGAGGACGCCCACGATTACCGCTATTTTCCCGAACCCGATCTCCAGCCTTTGACGGTTTCGGCCGAATTCATCGAAGAGGTCAAAGGCGCGATGCCGGAACTCCCCGACGTTATGCTGGAGCGGTTTCAATCAGAATACGATCTCGGTTTCGCGGACGCTTCGCAACTGGTCGGCGACAAGGCGCTGGCCGAATTTTACGAGACGGCGGCCAATGCGTCCGGCAATCCGAAAGCGTCGGCCAACTGGATCCTGTCGGAACTTCAGAGGGAATGGAACAACGCCGGAAGTTCGGCCTCGGATTCGCCCGTTTCGGCCGAAAATCTGGCCGAGTTGATCCGTTTTCTGGACGAAGGCAAGATCAACGGCAAACAGGCCAAGGACGTTCTGGTCGAGATGTTCGCCGGAGGCAAAACGGCCGCCGAGGTCGTCAAAGAGCAGGGGTTGGAGCAGATCTCCGACGCCGGCGAGATCGAAAGAATCGTCGCCGAGGTGATGGAAAAAAATGCCGCTCAGGTCGAAGCCTATCGCGGCGGCAACGAAAAACTCCTCGGCTTTTTCGTCGGACAGGTGATGAAGGCCTCCGGGGGCAAAGCCAATCCGCAGATCGTCAATCAGGTTTTGCGGGAGAAGTTATAAGACCATATCTTTGAGCGAGAAAGCAATCTCACCACAGAGAATACGTAAGGTTGCTGAGTATTTTATCGAAGTTACTGTGAGATCACGACCGCCGATCTGATATCTCAAGAAAAATGCCTGTCCGGTCTGTTCCGGTCAGGGGAGACTGGCGTTCAGTATCTGTCCCGGTTGCAGGAAGATAATTCTCGTTTGTGAAGAAGAGGGAACAGCTTTTGAGAATTTGAGAGAACAGAAGCCGGAAGATTCTTTTGGCAATATTCTTTTCGGAAATACCGTCTGTCCGCAATGCAAAAAGATCGAATTGGCGGAATTTGAAAATGCTACAATGGAGCAGATACAATCACTCGGTTTGACGGCAGAGGATTATAAATGAAGAACTTTGGGTTTGCCAGGCTGGGTTTAGCAATTAACTGTAATGACAAACAAAATTAGGAGGAATTTGAGCTTCTGCTTTCTTTGCATTCTTAACGAGCGCCAGAGGGAGAATATTGGAGTTTTCGCGCAGAGGACGCAGAGACCAATTCTCTTCCTAGCGCCTTTTGTCAATACAATTAACAAATAAGGATCGACAATTAACCGCTATGGTCGAAGTAACCGTTCAACTACCCGAAAGTCTGGCGAACAGAATCAAACCTCTGGGCGTTTGGATGCCGGCGTTGATGGAAATCGCTCTGGCCGGTTTTCGCACCAGAGCGGCGCAGGTGGCGGCCGATCTGATCGGTTTTTTGGAAAAAAATCCCCTGCCGAAAGATGTTTTGCTCTACCGGGCTTCGAAAAAATCCAACGATCGTCTCAATCGTCTGATGGCACTGAGCGAGGCCGGTGTTTTATCGGCGGAAGAAAAATGTGAACTGCGGGAACTTGAAAAACTCGAACATATAGTCGTCATGCTCAAAGCGCAGGCGGGCAGGATTTTGAAAGAATCGTAATGTCTTCGAAAACACCCGCAAAAATCCGCCGGGCGGTTCAAAAGAGGGCAAGAGATGTTTGCGAATATTGTTTGTTGCCGGATATCGGCGCGCTTTTCGATCATCAGATAGATCACATTATTTCCCGCAAACACGGCGGAGAAACGAAGCTTGAGAATCTGGCGCTGGCCTGCTGGCGGTGCAATCTTTACAAGGGAACGGACTGGCGGCTCTATTGATCCGGAGACCGGAAATCTGACGCCTTTGTTTAATCCGCGGATGCAGATCTGGGGAGAGAATTTTCAGTTTGAAACAAACGGGTTGATTGTTCCTTTGACGGCCGAAGCGAGGGTGACTGTCAAGATTTTGCGTCTCAACGAAAACGAACGGATCGAAGAAAGACGCGATTTGATCGAAGCTGATCTTTATTAAACTCCTCGGCTTTTTCGTCGGACAGGCGATGAAGGCCTCCGGGGGCAAAGCCAACCCGCAGATCGTCAATCAGGTTTTGCGGGAGAAACTTTAGAACAATGCAAGGAGAGCAGAATCGGAGGGAGAAATGAGCAGAAAAAAAATAGCGACGGCTTTGGTCCTTTTGTGCGGGCTTTTCGGCGCCTCCGGTCTGGCCCAGAATGCGCGCGGTGATGCCGAGCGGCAAAGATTGCAGGACGAATATCTCAAGCGGCAGATCCAAAGAGATCTGGCCGAAAGAAAAGCGGCCCTCGACCGCAATTCAAAAATTGTGGTGGAACCCCGGCAACCGGACGTCAGACCCCAAAATCTGAGAAGGGAAGAAAGGGAACTGAGGGAAAAGTTCGTCGCCCCGCACCGGGATGATCTTGAACTTTACGAGGATTTCCTGAACGAACCGCGAACCGGCATCTTCCGCCTTTTCCCCGATCACGATTGTCTCGCCGACGGGGTCGTCCGGGCCGATGGCAACTGCGGAAAGACCTTTCCCGGAACCTGGTTTTATTCTTTTCGCAAAAAGGAACATTCGGACGGTCTGCTCTTTGATCTTCAGCTGAGGGACGAAAAATTGGTCACCGACGGTCTTTTGTCGCAGGGGATCTTGGCCGGTCTGGGAAACTTTTCGCTCGCCCGCGTGAATCTGGAAACGCCCGGAGTGAAATTCGCGCTCTATTTCCAGCCCGCCGAAAAATCTCTCGAGGTCAAGGAGCAATACGATCGGATCGGACGGGGAATAGAGGCCGACGGGTTTAGATATTCGAGAGAAGTTCCGGTTCGGGTGGGCGAGGTCTATCTGTTACGGGTGATCGCTTACCGGCTTCAGAACAAATTTGTGGACGAGCTTTCCAGAGGGCCGCGAACGGACGCGAAAATGAAACTTCTGGTTCTGGAAAATGACGAAAGGACGGACCTGACGGTCGCATTTCGCATCATCCGAAAGGACGCGGACGGAAATCTGACGATCATCTGGAAGGAACTGGACAAAAAGAAATCGCCGGAGATCGTTTTTGGAGTACAATAGTCCGCGTTAATTTAAATCTTCAGCCGATCAGCGAAAAAACTGGGAATGAGGTGAAACGATGAAAAAGGCACTGACGGCGGTTCTTTTGGTCTTCGGTTCGGGCATCTGCATCAGCGGTCAACAGACCGTCAGAAGACCGAGGGAAACCGTCAAGCAACAAATCAGCCGGGAGAATACCGAGCGTCAACAGCGGCAGGAGCGACAAAACGAGGCCGACCGGGCGTTGGGAATGGGGCAGTCCGGACTTAGTCAGGTACGAAAGAATCATCTTCTGGCCAAGGTCAAGGAACTTTATCGTCAACCGAATGAGGAGGAGATGAAACTCCTTGCTCCCCGTCAGGAGGATTTGGATCGGTCATCAAAATTCTTATCGGTTAACAAAAACGGTCTGATCAAACTGCTACCCGATCGGGGCTGCGCCACAAATCCTCAACTCGTCGTTACCTCCGATGAATGTTTGAAATATTCCATGCCCGGTGCGGGTTCCTCGTATTCCTTTCGCAAAGAAACCCACAGGATTCAAACGATCGCCGATCTGACTCTGAAAGGAGACTTTTTCCTGACCACAGGCGCTCTGATTCAGGGAATTCTGGTCAACATCGGCGACGTTCCGCTCGAAGAGGTTGGCGGGCAAACCGAAGGCTTTGCCTATTTGGCGGACTTTGAGCCGGAAACCGATCCATTCAAGGCCCGGGAGATCAGCGTGAAACTGGCTGACGGCGTAAAGGTCGGCGATCTGATTTATCAAAGCAGTCTGCCCGTCAAGGAAAACTCAACCTATCTATTGCGTTCGATCGCCTACCGGGGTTTCATTCAGCGCTCGTATCTAACATTGATCTACGACGAGTCGCGCTGGGATAAAAGAAAGGATGTGTTGGTGGCTTTTCGGGTGATGCGCCGGGAGACGGACGGGAGCACGACCATTCTCTGGAAACTTTTGCGGACAAAAAACGCTCCCAAGATGAAAATGTAAAAACGGGAGGCGGTCGGGAAAAAACGTTGATTATGAAAGGATTCCGGTTTTTCATTCTGGTCTTTCTTCTGACGCTCGGCTTTTCCGGGGCCGAGGCGCAGACGGCCTATCAACTGGCCGTTCTTCAGAGAAGCATCGAACCGCTTTATCGCAAACCCACCAAAGACGAACTGGCGGCGATCGCGCCCAACCCCCGGCTTTTTAAAAAATACTCTTCCTTTTTGGATCAGTCCGACACCGGACTCACGCGTCTGGTGGCCGATTCCGGTTGCGCCGACAACACCAAAGTCATCGTGGCGACCGAGGATTGTATGAAGTACACAATGCCCGGCGCGGGATATTCCTATTCTTTCCGGATAGACAATTACCGTCTTCCGCGACTGGCGGATCTGGTCTTTACCGATAACAGTTTTCAGGCGTCGGGCGTTCTTCTGCACGGGATCCTGGTCAACATCGGCGATGTTCCGCTGGAAAAGGTGACGCTCAAGACCAAGGGGTTGAAATATCTGATCAACTTTCAGCCCGTCACCGATTACGATCGGGCCAAGGAGATCGATCAGGAATTGACCGCCGGGATCATCGAAGACGGTTTCATCTACCGGCGCGGACTTTACGCGGTCGAGGACGCGACTTTTGTTCTGCGTTCGATCGCCTACAAGGGAGCGAATTATCGGGCCGTTCAGGGCATAACCTACAACGAATTGGATTTTGACAAGCGGCGCGACATCATCGTCGCCTTCCGGATCGTGGAAAAAGGCGAAGACGGAAGCATAACGATTTTATGGAAGGAACTCGATCGCAAGGATTCTCCCGAAATGAAAGGCACCAGAAAATACGAGAGATTGTAATATCCCGAATTAATTTGATCCTCAGATTTCTTTTTTTAATCAGGCAAAAGTTGTAAATGTAAAACCGTATTGCAATTTAACGGTTCCCCGACGGCTTAGATCGGTCATCGAAGATGACGCGGGTTTGATCCCCCGGGTTTCGCCTTGCGGCTTCACCCGAGGCCATAAATATGGCGTCATCTTCGATGACTTTGGAAAAAGAACCTCATTGCTCTGACTTGGGGCTTTGATAGCCCCGTCGGTAGTTGAGGACGATCTTTCGGCCTTTTTTGACCGAGGTCAATTTGATCTTCAGATCGTGCCAGCGTCCGTCGCCGACCGCCGGGGGATAAAACCCGAGCGCGTACTGGCGGCGCATTTCCGAAGCGATCTGATCGTAGATGCGGAGCAGTTCGCCCGCGTCGTCGGTCGCCGGTGTGCGCAGATCGCCGCCGGTTTTTTTTGTCAGTTCCCCGAGAGATGCCCGGTCAAGTCGGTCGGCGTCGCCGGAGAGGAGAGGTCGCGGACGACCGTTTTTCGTAACGTCGGCGTATTCCCACTTTTCCGTCTGATCCCAGAGAACGGCGTAAACCTGTGCGTCGAGCGTTTTCATCCGTTCGAGGATGTCGGAAAAACTGTGTTCGCTGTTGTGATCGGCGCTGTCGGTGATGACCAGAAGAACCCGTTTTAAGTTCGGGCGGCGGCGGATCTTTTCGGCGGCCAGATAAATGGCGTCGTAAAGAGCGTTCGGTTCGCGGTACCGGTCGCCCAACTGCGTTTCGATCTGTTCGGACGTCGGGACGAAATCGAGGATCAGACTGCCGCGTTTGTTGAAAACGACCGTAAAGAAATCGTCCTTTTCCCCGAGTCCTTTGACGAACTTTTGCAAAGATTCCAGCACCATCGCCGTCCGTTCGGGCGTGGTCGGATGCATGTCATAGATGATGCCGAACGAGACGGGGGCGTCTTCGGCGGAAAAATGAGTTATCGTTTGTCTGGTCTTGTTATCGAAGATCTCAAAGTTCTCCCTCTTCAATCCATCCACGTGATTTCCCCGTCCGTCCGTGACGGCCACATTGATATTGACCAGATTGGTTTCGATGCGAACGGAATCCTCGTCCTGCCCGCGGATCGAAAAAGCCAGCGCCGCCGCCAGGATCAAAAGGAAAATGCTCCGTTTTGCCGCCGTTTGCAATGGGGTGTAATTCATTGTTCTGCCTCCGCGCTTTTCCAGGAAATGGTTGAATCTTTGCCGCCGTTTTCGCGAGCGATTTTTTCGATCTTGACGGCCGTCACCTTATATTCGGGCGTTTGAACGAAACGGTCGCGGTTGGAAGTGGTCAGCCGGTTGAGAAAGACCTCCGGATCGTGAAAGGTGGCGAAAAGTTCGCCCGGCCGGACCACGGGAGCGATCCGCACCGGAAGCTCGGCCTCGCCGAAACGGCTTCGCAGTTTGACCGCTTGACCGTCCGAGATCCGCAGGGTTGCGGCGTCCGCGGGTGAGACGTAAAGCAGATCGGTGGGGCGAAGTTCCCTGTTTTTGGTGCGCCGGGTCATCGTTCCGGCGTTGAAATGATAGAGCGTCCGCCCGGTGTTGAGCAAAAAGGGAAATTCGGGACTGACGGTTTCGCGGGTCGGAACGTATTTGATCCGGCGGAGCGCGGAGCGTTTTTCCGAACCGAAACTCTCCGTGTGGAGAATCTCGGTGCCGGGATGATCTTCGTTGGGACAATCCCATTGAAGTCCGGCTTTTTCGATCCTTTGATAGGTGATGCCGCGACTTCCCGGCCAGACCTCGCGAACCTCGTTCCAGATCTCTTCGGCCGAACGGAAGGCGAAATGCTCGCCCCGTCCGAAGGCTTCGGCCAGACCGCAGATGATCTCCCAGTCGCTCTTGCAGTTGCCGAGCGGTTCGATCGTTTTTCTGACCCGCGAGACCCTTCGTTCGCCGTTCATAAAGGTTCCGTCCTTTTCAAAAGAAGAGGCGGCGGGCAGAAAAACGTGAGCGAACCGGCGGGCGGTTTCGTTGAGAAAAAGATCCTGAACGATCATCAGTTCGAGGTTTTCCAGACAGCGGGCCGTCTCGTTGGCGTTGGCGTTGGTCAGAAAGACATCATAGCCGATCGCCCACAAAGCCTTCAGATCTCCGCTCCCGGCCCGGTCGATCATTTGCAGAAGATTGAGTCCCTTTCGTTCGGGCAGTCCGGTTTTCCAGACCCTTTCAAACAGCGACCGGCCCTCTTCGACGCCGATGCTTCCGGTCAGAACCCCCGGATCGCAACCCATATGACCGGCGCCCTGAACGTTGTTCTGACCGCGCAGGGGATTGACGCCCGCGCCGCGTTTTCCCAGATTTCCGGTGATCAGCGCCAGATTGATCAGACCCATCACACCCTCGGTGCCCTGAATATGTTCGGTGGTGCCGAGTCCGTGAACGCACATCGAGGGTTTTTCCGAGGCGTAGATCCGGGCCGCCCGGCGGATCAGTTCGGAGGGAACGCCGCAGATGTCGGCCATCTTTTCCGGGGCAAAATCGAGGATAAAGCGGCTGAAGTTTTCAAAATCCGAGACCCGCTCCGCGATGAATCCGGCGTCGATCAGATCCTCCTCGATGATCGCGCAGGCGATCGCATTGAGCAGGGCGATGTTGGTTCCCGGTCGCAGTTGCAGATGGATGTCGGCGTATTTGGCCAGTTCGATCCGGCGCGGGTCGATGACGATCAGTTTGGCCCGGTTTCCTCCGAGGACCGCCCTTTTGATGCGCGACCCGAGAATCGGGTGATTTTCGGTCGGATTGGCTCCGCAGATCATGATCGATCGGGCGAATTCGATGTCCCGGAACGAGTTGGTCGCCGCCCCGGCCCCGAGCATTATCTTCAAAGCGGCCGCCGACGGAGTGTGGCAGACGCGGGCGCAGTTGTCGACGTTGTTGGTTCCGAGACAAACCCGGGCAAATTTCTGGGCCAGATAGTTTTCCTCGTTGGTCGCCCGGGCCGACCCCAGAACGGCCGCGCTGTCGGGGCCGAAGTTTTTGACGATCCGTTTCAGTTTTTCGGCCGTAAAAGCGAAGGCCTCATCCCAATCGACGATCCTCCATTTACCGTTCTTCCGGATCATCGGTTCGGTCATTCTTTCGGGCGAATGAACGAAATCGAAAGCGTATGTTCCCTTAACGCACAGATGCCCGCGATTGACCGGAGATTCTTTGACCGGATCGATCCTGACGATCCGGTTTTCCCTCGTCCCGACGTCCATTTCACAGCCGGTTCCGCAATACGGGCAGACCGTCCGCGTCCACCGCTCGGGCGGGCCTTTTTCGATGACCGACCTGTCTTCCAGCGCGCCGGTCGGACAGGTGTCGACGCAGGCCCCGCAGGCGACGCAGCGGCTTTCCGAGAGCGATCCGCCGAAATCGGGGACGATCCGCGCATCTTTTCCCATGCCGAAGACCTGCCAGACGAACTGGCCCTGGACTTCGTTGCAGATCCGGACGCAGCGGTAGCAATCGACACAGCGGGACATATCGACGCTGATGTAAGGGTGCGACGAATCGATTTGCTTTGAATCGGATGTGGCCGCAAAGTCTTTTTCGCCGAGTCCGTATCGGCGGGCCAGTCGGTGAAAGGGCTTGTCGGGAAAATCCCGGAAGGCTTCGAGCGGATAGCTTCGGGCGAGCATTCGCAGATTCATCCGTCGCGCCCGTTCCAGTTCGGTCGTTTGGGTTTCGACCTCCGCGCCGTCCCTCAACTCGGTTTCGCAGGAGGCGACGGGGCGCTCCCTGCCCTTGACCTCGACCAGACACAAACGGCACGCCCCGGACGGTTTCAGCCGATCGTCGTGACAGAGGGTCGGGATTTCGATGTCCAGCAGGCGCGAGGCGTCCAGAATCGATATGTTTTCTTCAAACTCGGCCTTCCGGCCGTTTATCTTGGCTGTGATCATAATCGGACCTCCTTAACGAATCATTTCCCGACCCTCTGACGGGTTTAATCGGTCGTTATCGGTATCTCTTTCGGCTCGATGGCTTCCGCCTTGGGAAGCGTCAGATTCAGGATACCATTCTTGAGAACGGCGGTCAGATCGCCGGTCTTGACTTCGCGGGGCAGATCAAAAGAGCGAAAGACCTTCCGGCCGTGCCACTCTGAATAAAGGGTGTCGCCGACGGATTTATCCGATTCCCGACTGCTCTCTCCGCTGATGGTCAACCGGGTCGGTTCGAGAAGGATCTCGATTTCTTCGGGTTTGAACCCGGGAAGTTCGGCCCGGATTTCCAGATCGTCGTCCGTTTCCCTGACATCGATCGGGATGCGCCCCGCCAACTCGGCTTCGGCCCGCAACCAGTCTTCTATTTCGTTTCCGAATTGGCGCCCTCGGGTTTCGAAAAGTTCAAAGGCGCGATGGGCGATGGCTTCGGTGGTTTTTCTGATCCGTTCAAAGATGTTCTCGCTCGGTTCGACGGAAACGGGCACCTTTTTCTCGGTGGTTTCCAAAGCGGTTTTTTGTTGTGTCATTGTTTTTTTACCTCCAATATTTTCGGGTTGCAACATAAGGACATTGCCGCGACTTTTGACGGCGCAAAAGACGGGCGGAAGCCCTTATTAAACGACCGCCGGTTCTGCGGTTTTCGATAACTTACCGCGGATGGGCAGCCTCTTCGACTTGTTCCAGACAATCGGGGCAGAGATACGGATTTTCCAGAGTCTCCTCGATGATCCGTTGAACGTCGTCGAAGGCGACATCGTCCACGAAAACCGTTTCGCCGCACAAACTGCAATACAGTTCGTTGTTGTTCAATTCGGTTTGATGGAGGGTCGGGCCGTTTTTTTCGGTCCGGTCGGCATCGTAAAATGATCTCATTCTTGTCATATCCATGTCCTCCTTTAATTGGATTTCAGGCGATTGTCCGGTTCGTTTTCCGGAGCTTTTCGGGGGGCGGTGAAAACAAAGCCCAAAAGCCTTTGCTTTCGCCCGAAACGTCCTCTTCAAATAACCGGAATTTACACATAAAAAGACGCAAAATTCGTGCCCTCAAAAGTCTTTGCGGCGGCAAACAGAAAGGTCAATGAACGCAAACAAATAGAAAACGGAGGTTTTTTTGATCGCAAAAACGATGCGAAAATTTGCCCGAATTGGTGCGAAGGATTTCGCGGTGTTTGGGCGGTTAAAATTATCCGGTGACGGCCTTCGACGATCGCCCTCCGGCCGGCCGGGACTTTCGACTGAGTTTTACCGAAAAATGAGTTTTTACAAAAAATATTGACCGGACGGGCGAAAAGGGGCAAAATTTATTAGACCAAATCTCCCCGGCAACAGGTCGGTCCCGCGCCGTTTTTGCTCTCTCTCCTGTGGAAAACTCTCCGGCCGGAGCGGGGAAAAAAGCCGATCAGACTCGCCGAAAGATTTCCGGAATACTCTCCTGATAGCGACGGGAATTTGAAAAGTTAAGGAGATGAAAACTATGAAAAAGCATGCGATCGGTTTGATTTTTATGATAGCGGTGGTTTTGATGATCGGTTCGGCAAACGGACTGCGCGGACAAAATCCGGGGAATCCTCCCAACACCAATGTTGACCGTTTCGGGCGAACGCCCGAGCAGGCGGCTCAGATCGAACAAAAAAGACGGGAGCAATGGGCCGATCAAAATCTGGATGCATTGAGAAAAGTGGGGGAAGAGGCCAACCGGGGCCGGATCACCCGGCGGCATCTTCTGTCGGAAAAGGACCGGGCAAGGATCATCGGGGAGTTGGAAGAAAAGGCCTTGGCGGAAGAAGCCATCAAATTGATGCCGGCGGAAACCTACTTCGCTCGCTTTGCCGAATTTCTAAAGGATAAAAAAACGGGTCTGATCCGTCTTTTCCCAGATATGAAATGCGATCAGGGAATGACGGTTGACGTTCGGGAACTCGAAAGATGCGCCGAGTTTCTGAAGATCCGCGGCGGCGGCTCATTTTATTCGTTCAGGAACAAGACCAATCTGAACGAAACCGGCGCCTGGGACGACATACATTTTATCGACGACCGGCTGGAGGTCGGCGGTCTGGACGAATTCGGACTCATCAAAGAGATCGGCGATGTCGATCTGGAGACCTTGACGAGCAAATCGGCGGAAATCGAATCGCTCCTCAAATACAAACCCAAAAAGCGTCGGAGCGAGGTCAAACTGGAAAAACAACAGCTGGAAAAAGGATTGATCGACGGATTTTCTTCCCGGGTTCCGGCGAAATCCGGTTCGACCTATATTCTCAGATCGGTCGCCTACCGCCGGAAAATATTCGATTCGCTCGATCACCGGGCCGACATAGTCGTCGCGTTCCGGGTAATCGGACGAGAAACGGACGGCAGTCTGATCCTGCTCTGGAAAGAGTTAAAAAGAAGGAACGCCCAGACGTTAAAGGAAAAATAGGTTTTTTCGCCCGGAAAAAAACTTATTGGTTAACCTAAGTTGCCGGTTACGGAAATAAGAAAAAAACTTGCCCACGAATAACACCAATTAGCGCGAATATGATAATAATTCTTAAAAATTCGTGTAAATTCGCGTTCATTCGCGGGCAAAAAAATCTACCTGACAACTTGGTTTGGTTAGGCTGGTAAGAGAAAAACGGCACCGACCCTCGGTGCCGTTTTTTGGCGAGGGCCGGCCGGTTTTGAAAAAAAACTGAGGAAAAAAAATCTTTTCCGGCGGGCCGCCGCCGCATAAAAAAAGGTTGACGCGGATCTTAAAAAAGGTAAGAATCTACATAATTCTTTGGAAAAACGCACAATTTTTATCGTTTCGGATTTCGAATTTGTTTGTCCGAAAAAGCGAGATTTCACCGAGTCTCCGTTTTTCGTTTGACGAAAGCCGTCTCTCCCCGGCGAAAAAAACGGATTTCACGTAAATTGGCGGAAGTCGCCGAATAAAAATTCAAAACGGGAAACAGACAATTTCCGAAAAAGCGATTGATATTGAACCCCGGATTTATTATTGGAGGAGATATGAGAAGAGCAATTTTGGTTACCGGCTTGATTTTGGGAAGTTTTGTATTGGTCAACGCCCAGCGGGGACGAAATCCGGCCCCCGCGCCGCCGCCCGGCGACCCGCCCCTGATCAATTCGGAGAGACAAACCAACATCAATGAACGCTCGAAAGATCTGAGGATGACCGAGAAGTTTCCCGTTCACACCACCGTCAACAGCCATGTTTTCCGCGAAAACATCCGGCCTCTCTACCGCAATTCGAAAAAGGAAGAGAGGGAATTGCTGGCGCCCGATGCGGCCGATGCGGAGAAATACGCCGCATTTCTCAATCAGAAAAACACCGGGCTGATCAAACTGGTGGCCGATCAGGGATGCGACGAAAAGTTCAACGTCATCGTCTCTTCGCCGCATTGCCAGAAATACACGATGCCGGGAGCGGGTTCGACCTATTCTTTCCGCGAAGATGATTACCGGATGCGCTCGCTGGGAGACATATTCTTTACCGGCGACATTCTGCAGAACATGGGCAAGCTGGTCAACGGGATCTTCGTCGATATCGGAGATGTTCCGCTGGAGCAGGTCGGACCGGAAACCGGCGGGGTCAAATATCTGGCCAACATCGAACCGGCGTCCGACCTCGACGCAATAAACTCCTTTAATGAAAAACTGGCGGAGGGGATCGAAGACGGAGAATTTACCTACCGGAGTTTCGTCCGTTTTGCCGAAAACCGGACTTACGCGCTTCGTTCGATCGCCTATCGCGGCAACATTTACCGGACCGTTCAGGGAATGACCTACGACGAAATGGAATTCGATAAAAGAAGAGATCTGACGATCGCTTTTCGGGTGGTCAGGATCAATCCGGAAGAAAAAACCTTGACGATCTTGTGGAAAACTCTGGCCGAACAAAAATCTCCGAAGATAGACACCAGAGACACCAGCGATCAACACTAGCTCACGCGAGGAAAACCGGTGCGAAAAATCACCGGTTTTCAGAAAAGAAAAATGGGTAAAGCGTTTTTGACAATTTTTGCTTTGATTTTGGTCGGCGGTCCGTGTGTCCGCGCCCAGATGCCCGATCGGACTCCGACTCAGGCCGAAGAATCCTCCCGGCAGATTCGGGAGAGACAGAGAGCGCAGGAGTATTTCGAAAGTATGGAGAGCGTTTTGAATCCCGACGCGCACCTGCCGCTTCCGACCCGCCCGCCGCGCACCGGCAAGATCAAACTCAGCCAGAGAGACCGCGAGTTGATCGCCATGGATGCGGCCGATAAAGCCGAGATCAACTCCTTTTTGAAGCTGCCTGAAACCGGTTTCGTCCGGCTTCACAATTCGGCCGAATGCCCGGAGCAATCGGATCTGATCGACGCCTCCGCGCCGTGTCCCTGGAACGTCCCCGGCAAAGCCGGTTTTTATTCTTTCAGAACCCAGGATTATTCGATCAGATTCTTCTCCGACCTTCAGTTCGAGGGAGATGATCTGAAGATCGCGGGTCTTTATCTGCTCGGTTTTCTGACCGAAATGGAAGACGGAACCGACATCAGAGATCTGGGGCTGGCCAGCCCCGGCATTCGGGAGATGGCCGCTTTTGAGCCGTCGGTGAACGCCGAAGAGGTTCAGAAACAGTTCGCCATCGCCAAAAACGGTTTTCGGGTCGAAGATCACATCTATAAGACCGCACTGGCTCCGGCGGTCGGAAAGACCTACGCTTTGAGGGCGATCGCTTACCGGGGAAATGCCTACTGGAAGGTCGGGGAGAAAAAGTTCAACCCGCTCGAAAAGGACAAAAGGCGCGACGTCATCGTCGTTTTTCGGGTGATCCGAAAACACGAAGACGGGAGCATCAGCCTTTTGTGGAAAAAACTTCAGGAAAAAGAGGCGCCCCGCCTCGAAGGGGACGATTGACCTCTTCAATTCGGAGCCGGGCGGCCTTTGGCCCTGCGTTTTCGGTTCGAATCCGGTAAGATCAATCTATGAAACTGGAAAGGAAAGTGGCCGTCGTCACCGGCGGCAGTAAGGGAATCGGCTATGCCATCGCCGAGAGTTTGCTGAAGGCCGGGGCCGATGTTTTTATCTGTGCGCGGGACAGATCGGACGTCAAACGGGCTTTGGAAGATCTGTCGAAACTGGCGGGCCGGGTCGGCGGCGAGGTTTGCGATGTCCGCAGTGAGGCGCAGGTGAGGATGATGCTCGACGAATGCCGGCGCGTTTTCGGCGGGGTCGATATTCTGATCAACAACGCCGGCGTCGGTTTTATCGGTCAGACGGTCGAAGAGATGGACCCGGAGAAATTCCGGCAGACTCTGGAGACGAACCTGTTCGGAGTTTTTTACGCCTGCCATTACGCCGTTCCGATGCTCCGCGAGCGCGAAGACGGCGGCTATATCATCAACATCTCGTCGCTGGCCGGGCAGAACGCTCATCCGAAGATGGCCGCTTACAACGCCTCGAAATTCGCTCTCAACGGTTTTTCCGAAGCTCTCATGCAGGAGGTCCGCCACGACCGGATCAAGGTCAGCCATATCTGTCCCGGTTCGGTCAACACCGAATTCGGCGGCGATCAGATCTCGGCCGAGAAAGCCTGGCAACTTCAGCCGGAGGACATCGCCCGCACGGTTCTTGATCTGCTGGCGATGGAACCGCGCGCATTGCCCAGCAAGGTCGAGATCCGCCCGAGCCGTCCGCCGAAGAAATAGGAAAAATGGAAAACTGGCAACAAGAGTTCCGAAGGCTGTCGGAAGCGAAAAAAGCTCTTGACGGCAAAATAAAAAGAGAGCATTATCAAGGCCAAACAAGTCTGCATCATCCAAGCGAATTTTGTTTGGCTTTTTTTATTTTTGATCACCGCCTTACGAGGGATCATCAGCTATTGCCGATTTGCTTATAGGAGAAACTGAATGAAAAAAGGGTTTTTACTGCTGTTGTCTCTCGTGTTTTGGGGGACAATGTCCGGCGTTTCCGGACAGACTCCGGCCAATCCGCACAACCCGGCCAATCCGCTGCCCGATTGGGTTCAGCGCAACGCTCAGAAGCGGGCCGAACTGGAAACCGCGCGCCGACAGAGCGAGGCGCAAACGAATCCCGCGATGCCGGATTTCAAGGCGCGGAAAATTTCAAAACGCCGGCGGGCCATCCGAGCGGAAGAAGCGAAAAGAAGGGCCGCCATCCTCGCGCCCGATCCGGAAGATGCCGCCCGTTACCGGGAATTTTTGAGCCGACCCGGTACCGGATTGTTCCGTCTGATCCCGAATTTTAACTGCCAGCACGATTTTATTATTTACGCCGAGGGCGATTGCGCCAACGCCGTTTCGGACAGTTGGGTTTATTCCTTTCGTTTGAAAGATCATCCGATCAAATCCGCCTTCTGGGACATCCGGCTCGACAGCGAAGAACTGGTCGCCGACGGATTTCTCTCCCAGACGATCATGGTCTCTCTCGGAGACGTTGCGCCGGAGAACTTTTCGGCCGCCGATCCGGGAATGAAATTTCTCGCCGATTTCAGCCCGGCCCGACAGGTAGCCGATGCCAGAGAGCAGAGCGCGGAACTTTCGCGGGGGATCACCTCGGGCGATCATCTCTATTCGAACCGGCTGAAATTTGCGGAGAATACGACCTACGGTTTGCGGATCATCGCATACCGGAGTGATGACCGCCAGTCGAGGGGGGCCGAGATAAACAAAGATAAGACCGCTTTGGTGGTAAAAGATGATCCGAGATTTTGGAATTTAAGGGGCGACCCGAGATCTGACCTGACGATCATTTTCCGTGTCGTCCGAAAAGAAGAAAACGGCGGGATCTCGATACTATGGAAAGAGATCTCCCGCCGCGAGGGGCCAATTCTCAATTTTCCTCAGAATGAGGATTTAAGGGACATCAGGTGATTTGGGATTTGGGATTTCGGATTTATTTTTTTACAATCCCAAATCCCAAATCTCCTAAATTTTCGCCAGCGTCTTGATCTTTTCGATCAGGACCGAGTCTTCGAACGGTTTGGAGAGATATTCCGAAACGCCCAGATCGAAGGCTTTTTGGCGATGCTTGTCGCCCGCCCGCGAGGTGATCATCACGACCGGGATGTGGCGCAGGTTCTCCTGTCTTTTGAGCGAAGCCAGCAGTTCGTAGCCGTCCATCTGCGGCATCTCCACATCGGTCAAAATGACGTTCGGCAGAGTCTGCGAATTTTGCAGGATGTCGAGCGCTTCGAGGCCGTCTTTGGCGACGACCGGAATCCATTCGGCCTGTTTGATGATCTTCGAGGTCAAATGCCGAACGCTCGGACTGTCATCGACGATCATCACGCTGGTCGGAATTTTTATTTCGGCCTGTGGAGTCAGGTTTATCTTTTTCGGATGGAGGGTTCGGTTCTTGAGCAGATAGATCAGATCCAGAACGGGAATCACCTTGCCGTCTCCGAGGATGGTCGCGCCGAGCAGTTCGGCGACGTTCTTCAACGGGTTGCCGAGCGGTTTGATGACGATCTCCTCGGGTTTGAGGATCTTATCGATCATCAGCGCGCAGGGTTTGTCGAGCGTGTCGATCAGCAGAAGGGGAATGGTCTCGCCCTCGGCGGCCGTCAGCGGGGCGGTCGGGAGACCGAGCAGTTCGCTCAGATGAGCAATTTTGTAGACGGTTTCGCCGAGCTGGATCGACTTTTCGCGCCGCGCTTTTTCCAGACTCGCCACCGAGCATTCGCAGATGTGCTTGACCAGTTTGAGCGGAAAAGCGAAGGTCTGCTGGTCGGCTTTGACCAGCAGGGAACGCGTAACGGCCAGCGCCATCGGCAGGCGGATCGTAAAGGTCGATCCCTTCTGCTGTTCGGTTTGGATCGAGATCGTCCCCTGTTGACGGGCGATCTGGGTTTTGACTATGTTCAGCCCGACGCCCCGGCCGGACACCTGGTTGATCTCCTCGGCCGTGGTCAGTCCGGGCAGGAAAACCAGCGAAAGCGCCTCTTCGTCGCTCATCGCTATGGCGTCTTGCTGGCTGATGAAGCCTTTTTCGACCGCTCTTTCCTTGAGTCCGGCGGCCGAGATTCCGCGGCCGTCGTCCGTTACCGACAAAACTATATGAGTGCCTTCGCTGTAGGCGCGGAGGATGATCCTCCCCGTCTCATGTTTGCCGAGAAGCCGGCGCGTTTCCGGCGTTTCGATGCCGTGGGCGATGGCGTTGCGCAAAATGTGCAAAAGGGGTTCGATCAGCGAATCGAGAATTTGAGTGTCGACTTCCAGATTTTCGCCTTCCAAAAACAGTTCCGCTTCTTTCGACTCCTCGTCGGCCGTTACCCTGACGGTGCGCTGAAGCCGTGAGGCGAGCGAGCCGAATTTGACCATCCGCAGCCGGAGGAGTTTTTCCTGCAATTCATCGATCAGACGGCGCTGGCCGTCAAAGAGGATCTCGAAATTGCTCCGCAGAACATCGAGTTTGGTGTTGATGGCCGAAGTGTCGGCGGTGGTTTCGATCAGCTCGCGGGTGGTTTGATGAAACTCCGTGTACTGGTCGAATTCGAGCGTGTCGAACGAGTCCGGTTCGCCGATATTGGTCGAAGAATGCATTTCTTCCGATCCGAAGTTTCCGGCCAGGGTCAGTTGACTCTGGAATTTCGCCTTCGGACTCTGGACGTTGAGCATGTTGGCTTCGAATTCGGTTTCGAGTTTTGTGGTCGAGCCCTGCAAACGGCGGGTGCTGTTGTTGAGTTCGGCGATCTGTTGTTCGAGTTCCGACAATCGCTGTTCGAAGATCGAGCGGTTGATGACCATTCCGCTGACGATCTTGACCAGATCGTCGAGTTTTTCCAGCGAAACGCGGACGATCGAGCGGGTCTGGCTGGTGGCGATCTGGGGATGGGATTCGCCCTTTTGATTTGCCGAAGCGGCCATCTGACCGGCCCCGGCGACCGCGGCTCCGGCGGCCGGAGCGCCGGCCTGCTGATCGCCGTTCTGGAGCATCGCCATGATGCGGTCGAAATTCCGGTAGATCTGGGCGACCTTTTCCCGCGAATGGGTGGATTTTTCGCTGCTTATCAGCGAACTGAAACAATCGGTCGAACTTTGAAGGAATTCAAAGATCTGATGGTTCCCTTCGATCTCGTTTTCCGACAGGTAATCGAGCAGGTCTTCGACCCGGTGGGCCACCTTCGAAAGTTGTTTGAGGCCGACGATCCCGGCCGAACCTTTGAGGGTGTGAGAATTGCGGCGGATCTCCAGCAGTGCCTCGCGATTATTGGGATTGTTTTCCAGGATCACCAGATTGGCGTTGATGTTGCTGAGAAGATCTTCGGCCTCCATTCCGAAGACCTCAAGCATCTCTTCATCGATCTCAAATTCTTCCTCGGCCTCGGCCTCCGGGTGAACGTCTTCGGCTTCCGATTCGGAATGCTGACGGATCACGTCGAACGATTCATCGAGGAAATGGGTCAAATCTTCGGGAAAATCGTCAATGCTGAAAAGAAGTTCGGCGACGACCGACTCCAGTTCCGCCAGCTTGTCGAGCAGATGACGCGATTCTTCGTCGGTAAGAGTTGCCCGCCGGGCGGTAAGGATCTTGAGGTCTTTTTCGAGATCGGCGGCGATCTCTTCCACCTCCTTCAATTCGATCATCGAGGCCGCGCCCTTAATGGTCTGAATATGGGTGAGCGAGAGATTCAAATCGCTCAGCCCGCTGCCGTTGGTCTGACCGCTGACGAGTATTCCTCCGCGTATGATCGGCAGGTAGCTTTCAACTTCTTCGATAAATCCTTGTAAAAGTTTGGTGTCCATATTTCTTCTAGAGATCGTTATTCATGTGGAAGAGAGATTGAAGCATCGGAATGTGCAATCCCGGATTAAAGGGGGTAACCGGTTTTAGAGGGGTTAGTTAACATAAGCGTCGTTGGTTTCGTTGACGGGTTTTCTCCGCAGGGTTCTGTCTTCGGGCAATTTGAAAGGAGCGACCGAACCGCGCAGCTCGTCCGACAGGGCGACCAGCATCTTGACCGAATCGGCGGCCCGGTTCGATCCGACGTTGACCAGTTCGGTCACTTTGGAAATATTGGTCATCGCGTTGGAGATGTCTTCGGCGGTCGTCGCCTGTTGTTTGGCGGACTCGGAAATGGATTTGATCAGTTCGGCCAGTCGGGTCGAAACCAGTTCGATCTCGACCAGCGCGCTGCCGGCCTTGTCGGCCAGCGTCGAACCGACGACCACTTCGTGAATGGTCTCTTCCATCGAGGCGACCACCTCTTTGGTCTCGACCTGTATGGTTCGGGTCAGACCGGCGATCTGCTGGGTCAGACGATTGGAGCGTTCGGCCAGCCGTTCGACCTCTTCGGCGACGAAACCGAAATCCTTGCCCGCTTCGCCCGATGCCGTGGCCTGCAACGAAGCGTTCAGGGCCAGCAAACTCGTCCGATCCGAAAGATCGTCGATCAACTGGACGATCTGGGAGATCTCTTGCGAGCGTTCGCCCAGTTTTTTGATCCGCTTGGCCGTTTCCTGCACCTTTTTGCGGATGCCGTTCATGGCGTTGATATTGTCCTGCATCGCTTTCGATCCGTAGCGGGCGTTGTTGAGCGAATCGCCGGCCACCTGCGCCGAGAGCGAGGCGTTGTTGGAAACTTCCTGAATCTGAAGCGCCATATTGGAGATGGCCGAGGTCGTCCGGGTGATCTGCGAAGCCTGAGCCTCGCTTCCCTTGGCCAGTTGTTCGGTCGTGTCGTTGATGGCGTTGGCCGAGGTGCTGACCTGGAACGTAACGTCCTTGACCTGCTTGATCAGCGACCGCAGTTCCTTGGTCATCTGGTTGAAGGCTTCGGCGATGGCGCCGGTGATCTCGGGCGACACTTCGGCGTGAACGGTCAGATCTCCGGCCGCCACTTCCCGCACTTCGCGCAGGAGTTTGAGAACCGAATTTTGCAACAGGTCGCGTTCCTCTTCGGTCTGAACGAGGAGGCGGAGTTTGTCGATCATATTCCGGAGCGCTTTGCCGAAAACGTCCATATCGGACCGGAGAGCGACATCGACCGACAGGTCGCCGGTGGAGATCTGGTCGGCTTTTAGAGCCTTGCTGTACAGGTAATCGGATATTTCCTGAAGCGCGATGAGCAATTGGCTGTCGCTTTCGATCTCGCCGTCCAGAAGCTCGCCATTGGCGATCTGTCCGGCCATTTCGGCGGCGAAATCAAGTTCGCGCCGCGCCGCCAGATTGACCAGATTAACCGTCACCAGAGCGAAAGCGGCCAAACCCAAACCGGCCCCGAGGCAGACAAGCCCGCCGAAACCAATCGGGGTTCCGCCCGAAAACGAGCCGTAAGCGAGTCCCGCGCCGAGCAAAAGCAAAGCGACGGCCAGAAATGACGAAAGTTTTGACAGCAAATTCCAGAGCAGATTCTGTTGCATTGGTTTTGTTTTCTCCAAAAAGTTTAGGGCGTCATGTTCAGATCGAAAGCATCGGCCGGTTCCATCAGGGAATCATCGGCGGCGGCGTTTTCCTGAGGCGGTCCCGGTTCGGCGAATTTGTAATCCTCGACGGCAAACTGAAGGCTTTCCATCGAACCGGAAAGCTTTTTGACATCTCCCCGGGTTTTTTTCAGTTTGTCGAGGGATTTTTCGGTTTCGCCGATCGACTTGATGAAGATCTGAAAAGCCTTTTCGGTCTCATCGGATTTTTCTTTGGAAAAGGCGACGAGTTTGGTTTGCAGATTCAAAAACTGGCCGACGTATCTTTCCAGTTCGCTCAGCGCATCGCCGGTTTCGATGGCGAACTTGGACAAATTGGCGGCCTCGCCGACGGTCGTCTGGAGCGAGCGTTCGACCTCGCTGATCTCGGCGGCGATCGTTTTATTGAGAAGAGAGATCTGTTTGTTGGTGTTCTCGGCCCGCACCGCCAGCCGTTCGACCTCTTCTTCGAGAATGGCGAATCTCTTTCCCTGTTCGTTGACCTCGCCCGCCTGGATCGACGCATTGAGCGCGATCATGTTGGTGCGATGAGCCAGATCCCCGACCGTCTTTCCGACCTTGGCGATCTCCTGAGCCCGCTCGTTGAGCCGTCCGATCCGGCGCAGAGATTCCTGCATCTGTTTGCGCAATTCGCGCACCGCGGCCAGATTCTGCTGGGCGATGCCCGAACCGTGGCGGGCTTTTTCGATCGACGAATTGGCGGAGTTGACCGAGCCGGAAAGTTCTTCGACGATCTTCTGGACGCTGTTCGGAATTTGTTTGAAGGGAAGTTTGGCCTGATTGAGTTCCTGCAGATCGGCTTCTCTTTTTTCGATGATGTCCTGAATGGTCTTCTCGGTTTCCCGGGCCGTGTTGCGGGCGACGGCCGAATCGTTTTTGACCTGAAGCCCCAGCTCGCTGAATTTGTGGAGGAGGAATTTGAAGGTTTCGTTGATCTCTTTGGTCTGGAGAAAATCGGATTCGATCCGACCCGTAAAATTGCCGTTGCGCACCTCGCCGATCTCATCGGTGATGCGGCGGACGGCTCTTTCAAGTTTTTCCAGGTCCTGTTTGGCGTTGATCGATTCCGTCACCTTGCCCAACAGTTTTTGGAACGAACTGCTGAGCCGGTCGGAGTTTTCCAGCGGCGACAGAACCACGTCCAGATTTCCGCCGGCCACCTTGTCCATCAGACCGACCAGATTCTGGATCTGCCGGTTGTTGCGGTGAAGGCTGGCGAGCAGTTCGTCGGTTTCGGTCGAACCGGACGTTTTGGGCAGGGAAATGACTGCTCCCCGCTCCAGGCTTTTGGCCAGCAGAGAGACTTTTTCGATCGGGCTGACGACCTGATTTGAAAGCCACCATCCGAAGATCATGACCGTAAAAGACAAAAACAGAAACGGGATGAAAACAGCGTAAAAGGTTTCATTTATGATAAACGAAACCCCTAGATAAGCGATCATTCCGAAGGCGCTGATAAAAAATGCCAATGCGCTGGTGGCAAGCCAGATCTTGCCTTTGAGCGAATTGAGCAGTGAATTGGCAGAAGAAGTTTTTCGAACCATATTTTTCTCCGAGATTCAAGCCGATTTCGGTGAGTTCTTTTGATAAACGCCGGGAAAAGCGACCAAAAGGGCGTCTGTCATTTTTTTCGGACACGCGCTCGCCGGGTTTATAAATTAAGCGACGAGAGAAGCTTGTTTGTGTCAACCAATTTTACGGTGTTCGATTTATGAGTCGCCCTACCGTAAATGTGGGGGGAACCGTCATCCTTGACGGTTTCGATGTTCCGTTCGGGAAGAGTTACCATCTCGCTCAACCTATCGATCGTCAGGGCCACCGGAGATTCGGCGCCCTCCGGCCGAAGGACGATCAATTTGGTTTTCGGGGTAACGGGCGAACCGATTTTGCCCCAGAGTTTTTGCAGATCGATGACCGAGATTATATCGTTCCTGAAATTTGAGATTCCGATCAGCCAATCGGGAAAATTGGGCAAAGGAGTAATAGCGAGCGGTTGAAAAATTTCAGCCACTCGCTTGCTGAGGATGGCGTAGATTTCGGTGCCCAGAAAAAAGACTATGTATTTCTCGCCGTCCCTTTCGCTCACCAGATGGTCGTCGGAAAAAAAAGGTTCGGTCAAATCGAGCAGATCGATGGAAGACAGGTCGAAATTGGCCGATTTTGTTTGATTCAAATCACTCATTTGTTTTGCATTCAGGCGGGTAAAGCGGGTTTAAGCCGGAGGCGGGCGAAGCGGGCGACAAAAAACTCAATCGAGTTTTGCCGCCCGCGCCGCCCTCCCTGCCGGGAAATTAGTCGATGTAGGTTTCGACAGTCTTCATCAATGTTTCGGGGCCGAACGGCTTGGTGATATAACCGGTGGTTCCGGCCATTCGTCCGCGAACCTTGTCGAAAAAGCCGTCCTTACCGGAGATCATCACGACCGGCACTTCCTTGGTCGCCTCATTTCCGCGAATGAGTTTGCAGACCTGATAACCGTCCATCCGGGGCATGGTGATATCGAGCAGGATCAGATCGGGAATCTCTTCGTTGATCTTCTCCAGCGCGTCCATTCCGTCAACCGCGCAGATCACTTCGTGGCCGCATTTTTCCAGTTTGCCCGAGATCAGTTTGCGAACCGTGGCGCTGTCATCGACCACCAGAATCGTTTTGTTTTTCGGCTTCGATTCTTCGTTGTTCTGTTTTTCTTCGATCTCCGACAAGCGGATGGCCAGCGAATTGACCTGTGAATTCAAAAGCACGTCGTTCTGATTGAGATGAGCGGCGTCCTGCAGATATTCGAAGCCTTTGCGCAGATTCTTCAGATTGAGATGAGCGATGCCGAGCAATTTGAGTTCTTCGGCTTCCATCTTCTTGCGGTTTTTCGACTCCATCCGCTCGACGGCCGCTTCGAGCATCTCCCGGTCGGCGTCCTGATGAGCCAGAAGCATTTCCAGATCGGAAAGCGTCAGCATCGTATGGCACGACTGGCAGATAAAGTTTTGCGGTTCGTTTTCGGCGTCGCAAAATCCGCAATGCATCATTTCGACCTTGGGTTTGGATTCCTCTTCCGCCTCATCTGCTTCCGGGGCTTCCATCGCCATTTCGGTTTCTTCCGAAACTTCCTGTTCGACCTCTTCTTCGGCCGTCTCCATTTGTTCGGCCTCTTCTTCCATCAGAACATCGTCCGCCAATTGCCAATCGAGCGTGTTTCCTTCGCCCGTTTCGGCTTCCGCTTCGGCGGTTTCTTCTTCCGGGCCGGAAAAATGAGAGGCCATTTCCGCTTCTTCGGCTTCGGTCGATTCGGCCACCACGACTTCGGGATCGGAGTGATCTTTCGCCTCTTCCTCGACAACGTGAACCGATGATTCTTCGACCATTTCATCCGAGACCGGATATTCTTCGTATTTGAACTCGACGGTTTCGGATTCGGCAAATTCCTCGGTGCTGTAATATTTTTCGGTTTCGAACTCTTCGACTTCCTCTTCGACTGAAACGGCTTCGGGCTCTTCCGCGACGGCCTCGACCTCCGTTTCTTCGGCAACCTCAACCGCTTCGACTTCGGCTACGGGTTCTTCTCCGGAATCCTCCAGCAGTTCGAGCATTTCCTCAACCGCCTCTTCGGTGATCTCCACCCGGGCCTCGGCTTCGACCTCGGCTTTCGCCGGTTTTTCAGCTCCGTCCTGCGGGGGCGAAGTTTTTTCCAGAACCGTCTTCATCGAGGCCAGACAGGCGGCCGCGCCTTCGTGGTCCGGGTTGAAACCCAAGATCTTTTCGAAATACTCAAGCTTTTCGCTGAACGAATCGGTCAGGAAGGACTTCAACATCCAGGCGTCTTCCATCTCCGGCGCGTTGCTGAAAACGTCCTTCAGCATTTTTTCGGCGGTTTTCCGGTCGTCGGCCGCGGCGGCTTCGCGGGCTTTTTGCAGGAACGATTTGCCAACCTCGTTTTTCACCGATTTGAGCGATTCGAGAGCCGTTTCGTTTTTCGGGTTGATGGCCAGAACCTTTTGCAGATGCGATCTTTTTTCCTCGATCGATTCAGAGATCGAAGCCAACCACAACCAGGCCATTTCGTTACTGTCGTCGTGGACGATGGCCTGCATGAAGGATTGTTTGGCGAACGCCATCTGAGAATCCTTCGATGCGTCAATGCCGCGTTGGACAAAGGTTTTCGAAAGCAGGGACTTGGTGGATTTTTCCCATTCCAACGCCCGTTCGTTGTTGGGGTTGACCTTGAGCACGTTGCTCAGAAAGATCAGCAGTTCTTCGGGATATTCGCTGATCGAAGCCAGCCAGAGCCAGGCGTTTTCGTTGTTCGGCTCTTTTTCGGTCGCCTGGAGCAGAAGGGTTCGGGCTTGGGAGCGGTCGCCTTCCTGGGCGGCCTTGATCCCCGAGCGAAGCATTTCGGTAACTTCGGCCGAACCGTTTTCGGAACTTATATCGCTGACCAACTCGGAATCAGCAAGGAAATTGGACGATGAATTGTTTTCGATTTGTAGTTTCATATTGTTTGCGGAATGAAAAATTTATTTGTCTGGAAGAGATCCATCTCGATTTTTTCGGGCATTAGATACACTAAGCGCCTTAAACCAAGGTTTTCTCCAAAGCAAAATAAATGCCACGTCGGCAAGATCCCTGCCGAATTGCTGGATAACAGTCTTTTTATTGACACGAATAGAGTTGGGTCGCTGGAAAGGGGGGCCCTGATTGGAAGAATTTTAGAAACCATAGTGACAAAGTGACAAAAAGTGACAACCCGAAGTTGACAAAAATTTGCAGTTTTTCCAAAGAGTTCTCAGGGGATGGGAATGACCGAAAGGTAAAAAAGTGAGGAGGTTGAGGAGGATTAAGAAAATGAAATTGGCTTTTCAACCAATCAGTCGGAACTTCTCAACGCAAAAATCAGACCACAACCCGAAATTCCGAGAGGGATTGTTGACGGAAAATCAAATTGCTCTGAAAATATAGGAACCTATGGAATACGATGTGATCATCATCGGCGGCGGGCCGGGCGGGCTTTCGGCGGGACTGTGGTGCGATGATCTCGGTCTGAACGCGATGTTGCTTGAGGCCGAGGACGAATTGGGAGGTCAGCTTTTGTGGACCCATAACGTCGTCGAAAATCACCTCGGGTTGATGCGGGCGGAAAACGGACGGGAGATGCGCGACCTTTTCCTCAAACAAACCGAAAACCGGAGTTTTATCAGGCGTTTAGGCGCTGAAGTGGTCGATCTCGACGTCGAAGAAAAAACGGTTCGTTTGGCCGGCGGCCAAACACTTTCCGGGCGGGCGCTGATCGTCGCCACCGGCATCAGACGCCGGAAACTGAACATCGCGGGCGAGGATGAATTTCGCGGCAAAGGGGTTTTGAGGTCGGGAAAGCTCGACCGGAAAGCGGTTCGGGAACGGAGGGTCGTCGTCGCCGGAGGGGGCGACGCGGCTTTGGAAAACGCATTGATCCTGGCCGAAACCGCCCGTCGGGTTTTTCTGGTTCATCGCCGGGAGGCCTTTCGCGCCCGCCCGGAATTCGTCAAGCGGGTGCGCGAAACGCCGAATATCGAGACTCTGACCGAGATGAATCTGACCGGGATCATCGGCCGGGAACTGGTCGAAAAGGTTGAGTTGACCGTCGCCGGAACCGGAGAAAAACGAATTCTGGCCGTTGAAGCGGTTTTGGTCAGGGTCGGTGTCGAACCGAACACCGGCCTTTTGCGGGGAAAAGTCGAACTCGATGAAAAGGGCTACGTTCGGGTCGATCATCTCGGGAAAACCAGCGTTCGTGGGATTTATGCCGTCGGAGATGCGGCCAATCCGCTCGCCCCGACCGTCAGTTCGGCGGTCGGAATGGGGGCCGCCGCCGTCAAGTCCATCTATTCTTGGTTAACCTCTTAAATGTGCTATAATGTGCCCGTTCATTCCCGAAATTTTGAATTTTATCCATAGTTTTACGGATTTTCAGATTAACGAAAATAAATCAATATTACGGATTACCTAGTGTTTTTCGGGGTAATCCGTAATGTTCAATCAACGGAACGCAAAATGCGTCTTAATTTTTTGTTAATTTTCTTTCGTCATTAATTTTCAACAAAGGACAACATAAGGAGGCACTATGAGTTTTAACACTTTCAAGGTAAGGGTTTTAATAACCTTATCGGCGATGTTGGTTTCGGTCCTTTTGGCCGGGACTATCAGCGCTCAAACGGGAACCTCCGGAATTCGCGGGACTGTTAAGGATCAGCAGGGCGCGGTGATTCCGGGAGCGACCGTTAAAATTACAAACCCCGGGACCGGATTCACCAGAAATGTGGTGACCAATGATGACGGATCTTATAATTTTCCGGGAATTCCTTCGGGAACCTACACCATTGAAGTAACGGCCAGCAACTTCAAAAAATCGATTGTCAGAGATGCCGAAGCTCTGGTGGACAATCCCCTCAATCAGGACATTACGCTGGAGCCGGGAGACGTTACGGCGATCGTGGACGTTACCGCCAATTCGATCGAATCTGTCGTCAACACCCAGGACGCCAGCATCGGCAACAACTTCGTGCCGGAACAGATCACCCAACTTCCGACCAACCTCCGTCGGGTCAATGACCTTTTAAGCTTGCAACCGGGCGTAACCCGCGACGGCTATGTGGCCGGTGGCCGGAGCGATCAGGCCAACATCACTCTGGACGGGGTTGATATCAACGATCAACAGACCGGCGGCCGGACAAACCAGTTCCAGACCACACAGGATTCGGTTCTCAGGGTTACGACCGAATCGGTCGAAGAATTCCGCATCACGACCACCAATCCGAACGCCAATCAGGGCCGTTCTTCGGGCGCGCAGATCTCGCTCGTAACCAAGGGCGGAACCAACGATTTTCGCGGCGTGGTCTATTATTTCTATCGTCCGACCGCTTTTTCGGCCAATTCCTTCTTTAACAATTTGTCGGGAATCGAACGTCCGAGTCTGGCCCGCGACATCTTCGGCGGCGCCATCGGCGGTCCGATCAAAAAGGACAAATTCTTCTTTTTCTACACCTACGAAGGGCAAAGGGAACAGCAGGACGCTTCGGTTACCCGGAGAGTTCCGCTGGCCAGTCTCGGACAGGGAACCCTCAAGTTCAACGGAACCGGACCGAGCTGTACCAACGGTTTCTGCGAATTGTCGATGGCCGAACTTAACAATATCTATGCTCAGGTCGGAATCAATCCGGCGGCCGTTGCCGTATTTGCCGATGCCGCATCGCGGTATCCGTCGAACTCCAGCCTCAACGGAGAATTCAACGTCGGACAATTCCGCTTCAATGCTCCGACCACGGACGACGAAAACACGCATATCGCCCGTTTCGATTATTTGATCAACGACAAACAATCGCTTTATTTCCGGGGCAATTTCCAGTATGACCTGAATAACGGGACATCGAACTTCCCCGACACTCCGTCAACCGCTCTCTGGGAACATCCCTACGGGTTTGTCGTCGGGCACAGCTGGACGGTTAACAGCAATATGGTTAACAGTTTCCGCTACGGACTGACGCGTCAGTCTTTCAGCACTCAGGGGGATTCGTCGGATAACAACATCAGCTTCCGGTTCGTTTTCTCGCCTCTGTTCTACGCCAGAACGCTGAGCCGGGTAACGCCGGTCCACAACTTCACCGACGATTTCACCTGGATCAAAGGCAATCACACGATGCAGTTCGGAACCAATGTCCGGATCATCCGCAACAAGCGGCAGGATCTGGGCAACGCCTTTGATGCGGCCGTTACCAATCCTTCGTTCTACGATCTGTCCGGTGCCGTTGTTTCCAACCAGATCACGGCTTTCGGATACACCATCGATCCTGGCAGCGTCGCTTCAGTTCAGGCGGCGGCGACCGCTTTGATCGGCCGGTATTCGCAATATGAAGGAAACTTTACCTTTGATCTGGACGGCAGCGTTCTGCCGGCGGGAACTCCCGTCGACCGCAATTTCGCCACCGAGGAATATGACGTTTACGGTCAGGACACCTGGAAAATCAGACGGAATCTGACCCTGACGGCCGGCCTTCGTTACAGTTTGAGCCGCCCCGTTTATGAGAAGAACGGATTTCAGGTGGTTCCCGATATGAGACTCGGCGATGTCTTCGACCGGCGCGTCGCCAGCGCCGCTCAGGGCATTCCGTACAACGGAACGATCAACTTCGAAAAGGCCGGACCGGTCAATAACGCGCCGGGCTTTTACAGCATGGACTGGAACAACTTCCAGCCGAGCGTGGCCGTTGCCTGGTCGCCGAGTTTCGAGAACGGATTCCTGAGAGCCATCTTCGGCCAGGAAGGCGATTCGACCATTCGCGGCGGATTCAGGATTCTCAATGACCATTTCGGACAGCAACTGGCCGTTTCGTTCGACCAGCTTTCGACCATCGGATTTACGTCTTCGGTCGGTATCTCGGCCAACACTTATGATGTAACGGGTAATCCGGCTCCGGTCTTTACCGGTTTCGGTCAGGACATCAGAAGTCTGCCCGGCATTCCTGCGCCGATTCAGCGGTTCAGCACGCCGGCCGACGAAGAACAGCGGATCGAGGTTTCGCTCGACGGAACCATCAAATCCCCGATCAATTATTCGTGGAACTTGTCCTACGGGCGTTCGCTTCCGAAGAGCATGTATTTTGAGGCTTCCTACATCGGCCGCTCGGCCCGCAACCTGTTGGCGACGCGCGATGTGATGGCTCTCAATAATCTGGTCGATCCGGCCACCGGAATGGACTGGTACACGGCCGCCGGCCTTTTGGTCGATGCCCGCAATGCCAATGTTCCGATCACCAGTCTGGGGGCGATCCCGTATTTCGAGAACCTGTTCCCGAATGCGATGGCGGCTCTCGGAATTTTCGGCCTTCCGGCCAACAACAATACCCAGGCCATTTTCGGTTTGATTTCGAGAGACGGCTTTGACATCGCCGACTATACGTTCATTCAATTGATCATCGACGATGCGACCGCCTTCGGTTTGCCGGTCGATCCGGGTATTTACCACGATATGTTCTTCCATCCGCAATATGCGGCGTTCTCGTCGTTCAGCTCGGTTGCCAAATCCGATTATCACGGCGCTTCGTTCTCGCTCCGGCAGAGATTGGGGAACACTCTTTCGTACGACATCAACTACACTTTCTCGAAATCGATGGACAACGCTTCGGGTCTGCAGACCGGCGGTTCGTACGGCTCGCAGTTCATCCTGAACCCGCTCCGGCCCGATGACAATCGTTCGGTGTCGGATTTCGACGCCAAGCATGTAGTCAACGCCAACTTTATCTTCCAGTTCCCGGTCGGCAGAGGACGCGCCCTTTTCAGCAACATGAATAAATGGGCGGATGCCGTTGTCGGCGGATGGCAGTTGGCCGGTGTTTACCGTTGGAACAGCGGACAGCCTTTCTCGGCTCCGTTCGATCAGGCCCAGTGGGCGACCAACTGGAACGTTCAATCGAACGGCGTCCGTTTGACCAACGTCAATTTCGGAGTTAACCGGAACACGCAAAACGTGTTTTCCGATCCGCAGGCGGCGTTCAATTCGTTCCGCAACGCCCGACCGGGCGAAACCGGAGACCGCAACGTCTTCCGTCTGCCGGGGTACTCGACTCTCGATCTGGGGCTTTCCAAATCGTTCACGATGCCCTGGAACGAAAATCACAAACTCCAGTTCCGCTGGGAGGTGTTCAACGTTACCAACGTTCAATACTTCGACATCAGCGGAAATCTCGTGACCCGGACCTCCTACGGCCTGCCGCAGGACACCGGAGTCATTCAGAGCAATGCGCCGGGCAGTTTCGGACAGCTTTACGATGACATCAAAGGCACTCCGAGACAGATGCAGTTCGGACTTCGCTATTCGTTCTAAAAAGCGAACGATAGAAAAAAAACGGAGAGGGAAAACCCGTCGGGTTTTCCCTCTCCGTTTTTTTTCGATCTGGGATTTGGGATCTGGGATTTGGGATTTGTTTTGCAGGAAATCCGAAATCCCAGATCCCAAATCCGAAATCAAGCTCATCTGGCCCCGAAAGAGTCGTTGCCCGATATTTCGGTCAGATGGCGCGTGTCGTTGATGGCCAGAACGCGGATGTTTTTGCGTCCCCGGATCTCGAAGCGGTTGATGCCGCAATTTGAGGTGACGAGCCACGGCGTGGTCAGGGTCTTGCGGTGAATGGCGCCGATCAAATAAAGCGTCAGAAAACAGATCGCGCCGGTATGAGAAAAGATGACGACCTTCTCGCCCCGGTGAATCCGCAGGATCTCGCGCAAAGCCCCGGTCGCCCGCCGGAGCAATTGGCGATAACTTTCGCCTCCGGTGATGATGTGATGGATGTTGCGGTTGACCAGCGCGTAATAATCTTTCGGATGCTTGGCGCGCGATTCGTCGAATGTCAGGCCTTCGAGGACGCCGACCTTCCTTTCGCGGAAGGCGGAGGTTTTGATCATCGGCAGATCCAGTTTTTCGGAGAGCGGCTGGGCCGTCTGGACGGCGCGGATGAGATCGCTCGAATAAATGGCGTCGATCTTTTCCCTGGCCAATGCGGCGGCCGTGATCTCGGCCTGCTCCTTACCGAGTTCGGAAAGCGGAGTCGGTGAATGTCCGCCGAAACGCCCCTCGGCGTTACCGGCGGATTGTCCGTGTCGAACTAGATAAAGTCTGGTTACGGGCATCCTTAATTTTGAGTCCGAAGGGATCTGAGAATCGGTTTCGGGTTGAAGGTGTTCCGCCGCAAGGAAAAAAACTCTTCGCCCTTACCTGAATCCTCCAAACCGCTTCTCGACTCTTAGGCCGAAACCATTTCGGCCTTCAGTTTTTCGGTTTGATAATGGGTGGTCAGAGCCTCGATGAATTCGTTTAAGTCTCCTTCCATAACGGCATCGAGCTGATGACTGGTCAGGCCGATCCGGTGATCGGTCACGCGGTTTTCCTTAAAATTATAGGTGCGGATCTTTTCCGAACGGTCCCCGCTTCCGACCATCGATTTGCGTTCGCTGGCCAGAGCCTCGTGCTGTTTTTGTTCCTCGATCTCCTGGAGCCGGGCCCGCAGGACGCGCATCGCTTTTTCGCGGTTTTTGATCTGGGATTTTTCGTCCTGCATGGAAACGACGACGCCGGTCGGCAGATGCGTCAGCCTGACGGCCGAATAGGTCGTGTTGACCGATTGACCGCCCGGACCCGACGAACAAAAAGTATCGATCCGCAGATCATTGGGATCGATCTGGACATCGACCTCTTCGGCTTCCGGCAGAACGGCGACCGTCACGGCCGATGTGTGGATCCGCCCCGATGTCTCGGTTTGCGGAACGCGCTGAACCCGGTGAACTCCCGATTCAAAGCGCATTTTCGAATAGACGTTATCGCCTTCGATCATGGCGAAAGCCTCTTTGATTCCGCCGACTCCGGTGTCGGAAGCGTCCATCACCTCCATCTTCCAGCCCTGATTTTCGGCGAAACGGTGGTACATCCGCAGGATCTCGGCGGCAAACAGCGTCGCCTCGTCGCCGCCGGTTCCGGCCCGCACTTCGAGGATGACGTTCTTCTCGTCGTTGGGATCTTTCGGAATAAGCAGGATCTTCAGGTTTTCCTCGGCCTTTTCCAGACTCTCTTCGAGTTCTCCGATCTCGATCTCGGCCATTTCGCGCATCTCCTCATCGTCGGTTTCACGCAAAAGTTCGCGGGCGCCTTCGAGGTCCGCCTTCATCTTTTTGACCTCGCGATATTTTTCGACGATCTCGCCGAGCGCGCTGTATTGCTTCATCAGCTTGGTGTAGGCCGCGATGTCCGAGGTCACATCGGGCGAAGAAAGCTGTTGACTGATCTCTTCGTAATTCTGTTCGATTTGGGCAAGTTTTTCCAACATAACTTTGATTTTAGATTTTGGATTTTGGATTTTGGATTAATTTTGTTTTTCGCAATTTGTTTCCGACTTTTCTAGATTTTAGATTTTGGATTGGAGTTTCAGTCCAAAATCCAAAATCTAAAATCCAAAATCTAAGATCCTCTAGGTAACCGCCGCCAGTTCTTCGCCGCCAGGTTCCTGCGGTTCCAGTTTTAAGGATTCCTTGAGCGCTTCGATGGCGACTTCGAGCTGTTCGTCGTCGGGTTCCTGCGTGGTGATGTTCTGGAGCCAGAGTCCGGGCAGGGTCATGATCTTGAAGATGACGCTCGATTCCTTTTTAGCCGCGTAACGGATGATCTCGTAGGAAAGTCCGGCGACCAGCGGCATCAGAATGATCCGGACGACCAAGTTTAGCCAGAGGGCGTCGAATTTGATGACCGAAAACAGAACGATGGCGACCAGCATGACGACCATCAGGAACGAGGTCCCGCAGCGCGGATGCTGGCGTCTTTGCGTCCGGGCGTTGGCCGGAGTCAGTTCGACGCCTTTTTCCCAGGCGAAAACCGTTTTATGCTCCGCCCCGTGATATTCGAAGACGCGGCGGATGTCTTTTAAATAAGACATCGAAAAGATCATCACTATGAAGAAGAACATTCTGACCAAACCGTCGATCAGATTAAACGCGATCCAGGATTCGGGTTTGACGTTCCAGACGTAGGCGACAAAGGTCTGCCACCAACCGGCGTCGCCCGCCACGTTCGGGGCGGCCGCCCAGCCGAGGGCGATAAACAGCAGATTGGTCAGGATCAGCGGCGCGACTATGAAAAGAGCGATGTTGAAAAGAAGGGCGAAGACGATCGAACCGACCGCGCCTGCCGCCTGCGAATTGTTCTTCTTTTTATCGGATTTTTCCGGCATCGTTACCTTGACCCGCGCTTTGGTGAAATTCTCGTCCATTGTGCCCTCGGCCAGAACGGCTTCGGTCGCCGGTTCTTTGGCTCTTTCCAGAGCCTCCTGCTCTTCCATGTCTTCGTGGGCGATCTGCGCCGAGAAATTGAGAGCCTTGATGCCGAGGGCCATCGATTGGATCAGAGTGGCGCCGCCCCGCAAGATCGGCAGGTTGAGCCATTTGTATTTATCGCTCCATTTGGGCAGGCTTTCGGCCGTTCGAACGATCGAGCCGTCGGATTTGCGAACCGCGATCGCGTAGGCGCTCGGCGTTCGCATCATGACGCCTTCCATCACCGCCTGACCGCCGACTATCAGATCGCGTTGGACGCTCAGAAGGGTGTTTAAAAAAGTAATTTTTCGGGCGGACCTTTTCTTTTTCATAGCTTTTTTGATTTCAGATCAATTATTAAAGATGTCCAAATCAACTCAAAATCCAAATAAAAATAACGCCGGGCTGGTCTTGATTCAATGGCGCTTTTCCGTTTGATTGTACACCGATAACGGTGCGGCGCGCTAAATGAATCAGAAGCGTCGGCGTTATTTTATGCCAGGTTAATGTCGGTTAATTGATAAATTCACCTTTTTCTCAGGCCGATCTCATTTGGAAGCCTTGGCGGCTCCGCCGCGGGCGTAACGCTTGTTGAAACGGTCGACTCGTCCGGCCGTGTCCACCAGTTTTTGTTTTCCGGTGAAAAACGGATGACATTCCGAGCAGATCTCGATATGCAGATCTTCGCCGATGGTCGAGCGCGTTTTGAAAGTGTTTCCGCAGGCGCAGGAAACGGTAATATCGTCGTAATTCGGATGTATTTCTGGTTTCATTGTTTTTGTATTTACCCCCTTGAAAATTTAAATAATCGCAATCAATGCAAACAAGCATAATACTTGCATTCGATGCAAGCCGTCAAGTTTTCGTGGCCCGAAGTTTGCCCCCGCCCGCCCTGCGGTGAAGACCCCGGTTAAAATTGCTTGCCTTTGCCGGCAAAATGTGGATAATTTTTTGAGCTTCACAAAAGCAACCTTAAAAAATTTGGAGACACTCAAACAAATGCACAAGAAGTTTTTGGTATTGTTAATGTCGGTCGTCCTCTTTCTGACGACCGTTCCCGCCGGTTTGGCCGCGGCCACCTCTAAGCCGAAGAAAGTAAAGATCCGGGGCTACATCACCGACGTCATTTCGCCGACCTCCTTCGAGATCGACCAGATGAAGGTCAAACGGGATTCGTCTTTGGTGCTGGATTTCGAAAACCAGACCCCGGAGGTGAACTTCAAACCCGAAGACATCCGGGTCGGAACCGAGATCGAGGTGGAGGGCTATCTGGACGAAGAGACCGAGGAACTTAACGCCACCAAGATCACCGTTGATCTGGAGCAGTTCGGCAAACTGAAAAACACCAGCGTTTTGACCCGCGATGCCGCCGGGATCGAGAAAACCGAGGGCGGCTGGCAGGGCGTTCTCCGGGCCGACGGACGTCGCATTCGGATCGAACCGACCACGCAGGTTCTCTTTGAACTGAACAAGTCGGAGAAAAAAGAGGCCGAAGCCGAGGCCAGAAAAGATAAAAAGAAAAAAGAAGAGGAGGAGGAAACGGGGGACGAATTTGACGATTCCGAGCCGTTGAAATCCATCGCCGACGTCAGAGCCGGGATGTTCGCCACCTACGAAGGCGTTCAGCAGGCGGACGGAACGGTGCTGGCTTCGCGGATCGTTTTCTGGAAAAACGAACTCGAAGAAAAAGAAGGGAAATTCTGGGATTCGCTGAAAATTCAGGAAAAAGCGGCCAATTTCGCCCAAGGAAAGCCGGGCGAACTGAAGATCGACAAGGTCGGCAAATTCAAATTGCTCCCGGATGATGAGGTTCAAAAATACGTCCAAAATCTGGGCGAGAAACTGATCCCCGCGCATCAGAAGAATCTGGCCGACGACGACCCGCAGAAAATCCCCTTTAAGTTTTTCGTCATCAGCGACTCGCAGGCCAACGCTTTTGCCACCGCCAACGGGATCGTCGTCGTCAATTCGGGAATGATCGCCCTGCTGGAAAACGAGGCCCAACTGGCGGCCGTCATGTCGCACGAGATCGCTCACGCGACGCAGGAACACACCTGGCGTCAGCTCAATAAGGACAAAGGCAAGCGAACGGCGATCGCCGTCGGCGGGGTCGCGGCCGCGGTTTTCGGACTCTCCGGGGTGAGCGATATTCTCCAACTGACGCTTTCGGCGATGGTCAACGGTTATCAAAGGCGGCTGGAAAATCAGGCCGACCGGATCGGTCTGGAATATCTGGTCGCGGCCGGATACGATCCCCGCGAAGCGCCCCGCGTCTGGAAGATCATGGCCAAAAGATACGGCGACGCGCCGACCAATTTCTTCTGGTCAAGCCATTCCAACCACGCCACCCGCCGCAGTTTTCTGATGGTCGAGATCCGAAACAACTATTCCGACATGGATCTCAACTCGATGAACCGCGGCAGCGAAGAGGAGTTTCAAAAGATCAAACTCCAAACCGAAGAAGCCTCGAAAAAAAAGAAAAAGAAATAGTTTCAATTTTGGATTTTAGATTTTGGATTGCCGATTTACCTTCGTAAAAAACCAAATCCAAAATCCAAAATCTAAAACCCAAAATCAAGAATCGCTCCGCGTCAGCGGGACGATGAATACCGGGCAGGGGGTTTCCTGAACGACCTTGTCGGTGACGCTGCCGATGTGGATGTTGGCCCGGTCGGTTCCCCCGCGTCCGTGCGAGGTCATCATGATCAGATCGACCTTTTCCTCTTCGCTCAAAGCCAGAATGGTGCGGGCCGGGCCGGAACCGGCGACCAGCGTCTTGATGTCGAATCCTTCTTCGGACAAAGCGGCCGCGATGTCCTCCAGATAAGCCTTGATCTTCTCGGTGTATTCCTCGGATTCCGAGCCTTCCGGGACCGAAAGCAGCAGAACCTTGCTGTCGAACCGGTGGCCGAAAGCCCGGATGTAGGGCAGGACTATTTCGGCGGCGGCCGACCCGTCGAGGGCGATCAGGATCCGTTTGAATTTCGAGCGGCGGCTCCGCCAGTTGTCGGTCGGGCGAATCAACAGGGTCGGCGTCAGGGTCTTTTTGATGACCTTTTGAGCGATGCTGTCCCCGATTATCTTCCCGACCGAAAACTTGCCCCGCGTCGTCATTATGATCAGATCGGCACCCTTTTCGTGGGCGAAACGGTCGATCTCGGTCGAAGGCTCGCCCTTGCACGTCGAATAATCGGACTGAAGTCCGTCGGCGATGATCAGATCGGAGACGAATTCCAGATATTCGGCCTGATCCTTTTCGTCGAAACGGTCTTTCTCATCGACGGCGATAAGTTCCAGTTTGGCGTCGTAGGAACGGGCGAAGGAGCGGGCCGTCGGCAAAACCTGTTCGGCCAGCGAGGTTCCGCTCAAGGGAACGACGATCTTGCGAAAAGCCACCTCATCGGTCGATGTCCCTTCGAGGACGAGCGGCAGATACCGCTGTTCGGAGATGATCGAACCGAGCCGGTCTTCGACCGAAGGCGGTTCGCCGAGGCGGTTGCGATAATAGGTGAAAGCGAAATAGAGCAGGGGAACGAGGATCAGATACGACCAGGCTCCTTCGGTAAACCGTTCTTCGAAGATGATAAAAGTCGCACCGCTGGTCAAAAATGCGGCGATCGCCGTTCCGATCAGCGAACCCAGTTTGCCGAACGAGTATTTATGGCGCAGTTCCCGCAAAAGCCTTTTCGACGCCGCCCAGCCGGTCATGCTGAGGAGGATGAAAACGCCCGCCGCATAGAGAGCCAGATAGGTCTCTTCGCTGGTTCCGAAAACGAGAAAACAAAGCCCGATGACCCCGACCATGATCCAGACCGGAAGATCAGCCACGTCGTATTTGTTGCGCTGGCCGAGCGCCGCCGAAACGTAATGGCGGTAGCGCAGACCGAGAGCCAGATTCTGAATCCCCTGAGCGGCGGCGGCCGAAGCCGAAAGCAGAACGGCGACCCCGATCAGCGTTCCGGCGTAAGACGCCCAGGCCGGAAGCAGGAAATCCATCGTTTGAGTAAAGACCGAAACCTGTTCGTTGAGCGGGTCGGAATCTTTGAAAATGGCCGGTCCGACGATCAGCATCGTCAGCGCGGTCGTTCCCATAATGATGATCAGCGATCCGAACGCCTTGCGGCTTCTCTCGGCGCGTTTGCCTTCGTAGGCGGCGACCAGATTGGCGAAGATCTCGATCCCGGTCATCAGCGCCAGAATCCGCGCGTAACCGCCCAGAGTCAGATTGAGATATGAAGATTTGATCGCCTCGCCCCCTTCGACATAACTGACCTGAGAGAGCGAAAAAGCCTGAAAATTCAGGTCCGGCAGGTGAAAACCCTGCTGAAAGATGGTGGCGAAGATCATGATCCACAACAGCGCCAGAATGGCGGCCGTCGCCGGGCCGAACGCCCGCGCCGACATCTTCGGACCGCGGTTGACGATCCAGCCCGTCAAAATGCTCAGCCCGATGGCCAGAAACGTCCGGTACTGGAAACCCAAAAAATTCTCATTGAGGACCGGCAGACGGTCGGCGATGAACGTTACCAGCGCCGCCATGCTGACCAGAAACGTCAGAGTGTATTCGATGACCGTGATCCCGGCGTTGATCTTGACGGCCCAGCCGCCGAATTCCTCTTCCGAAAGCCCGCTTCCGCCGCTTCCGTCCGTCACCCAGGTCATCACCTGACGGTACATCGCCGAAACCATGACGACGGTAAAAACGGCCAGCCAGACGGTCGCGCCGAAGGTCACCTGCGCGACTCCGGCGATGACGATCAGTTTCAGAAAAGGGCCGAAGACGTACAGCGGGGAAGTTGCGGGATCGCCCCCGCCGGCCAATGCGCCTTCAAACGAATTGGAAAGTTTGCGAGAAATTGTTCCAGCCATATCGGTCTATATTAGAACAGTTTGGCCGAGAAGGGAAAAAGGCGAAATCGGAACGGCGGGCGATGGCGACCCGGTCGGCCCGATCGGAACGGCGGGCGATGGCGACCCGTTTACCGACTCGCCATCGCCCGCCGTTCGGATAAAAAACAGATCGTTATCGCTCACTGCTTGTTGGAGGCGAGTTTTTCTTTCGTCCGCCGGATCTTCTGATCGGCGATCTCCTTGATGCGGCCTTCCGAATCGGCGGCTTTTTCGTAATCGGCCAGAGCTTGAGGGTATTTCTCCATCAGAAAATAGATGTCGCCGCGCTCCAGATAAAGACCCGGATTTTTCGGTTGAAGCCGGATCGCTTCGGCGTAATCGGCCAGAGCCTCGCCGTACATTTTTTGCCATTTATAGGCGCGGGCGCGGGTTTGATGGGTGTACATTTCGGGCCAAACCTCGACCGCCCGGTCGAGATCGGCAAAGGCGGCTTTAAGGTCGCCGCCCTTGGCGAAAAGGCGCGAACGGGCGATGTAGGTCTGGGCCAGTCTCGGTTTGATCCTCTCCGATCCGCCGTCATTTTTGGCGATGCTCAACTTGAATTCCAGTTCCCGGATCACTTCCTCATAGGCCGAAACTGATTCCTCTGTTTTGCTCTGCCGGGCGAGCAGATTGGCCCTTCCGGCCTTGTACATCTCGTTGAACGGGTCGAGCGCGATGGCCTGATCGTTATCCTCCATCGCCCCGGCGAAATCTTCCAGACAGTTTTTCACCCGCGCCCTGGCGTAATAGGCGGCGGCGTGAGTAGGGTTTTGGGCGAGGAACGGATCGATGACGGTGAGGGCCGTCCGGCATCTTTCGACCCCGAGCAGGAAATGAACCGCCTGTTCTCTCATTTCAAAATCGGCGGGACGCAATTCGACCGTCTTCAAAACGTCCTTCTCGACCAGATCGGCGTCGGAAGTCAAGCGGGCCAGATTGGCCCTTTTGGAATAAAGAACCGGATTGTCGGGCTGGATTTTGACGGCCTCGGTCAACTCGGCGATGGCCTCTTTTAGTTTTCCCTCCCGGTTGAATTGATCGGCCTTTTTCAGATGAGCCTCGACGTCCGCTCCGGCAATGGCGGCCGAAACGGCGAACTTGTCGCTCTGGCTTTGAAGGGAGACTCCCGGGGGCGGATCGGGTTTTTTCTTCGGATCGCCGGTTTCCAGAGTTGCCCGTTCGTTGACCAGTCGCTCATCGGCCGCGGCTCCATCCATATCGCCGCTCCGGTATTTGGCCAGCGCCCGTTTTCGGAGAATGTTCGTTTCTTTGGGATCCAGACGAAAAGCCTCGTCGTAATCGGCGACGGCCTCGGCGCATTTTTTCAGCCGTTCGCATTTGTGATCGCCCCGCAACAGGTAAACTTCCGTTGTTTTGTAAAAATACCTGATCGAATTATCCAGATCTTCGAGGATCATCCGGTCGGTCTTTTCGTCCGTTGCGGCCGTTCGGTCGGTTTTTTGTCTTTCGGTCAGGATAAGCGCCCTCTGAAAATAGGCTTCGCCGAATTCGGGGTTGATCTCAATGGCCATCCCGGCATCGGAAAGAGCGCCTTCCCAATCCCGTTTGAAACGGCGGGCCTTGCTCTGTTGGAGATAGGCTTCGGCGTAGAGGGGCCGGACCCCGATGGCGATCGAGAAATATTCGATGGCGTGGTTGTAGTTTTTTCTTTCGAGGGCCTCGACGCCGAGTTTGTAATAATTTTCGGCGGTCTCTTTGGTCTGCTGGGCAAAGGCCAAACCGGCCAGCCACAGGCCGAGGATCAAAATGTAAGAAATGCGCCCGATGAGTTTCATGTTTCTGGCTCCTTTTTTCGGAATCAACCTGAATTCGCTTTTTCGGATAAAATCCCTGTCTTTTTAGTAACCTCTGATGAGACTTCGCGGGCGAAAGGATGCCGGACCCGCGTTTTTCTGGTAAGATTGCGGCCCGGAAATCGCCGTTCCCGGGCCGCAATCTTACCAGAAAAACGCGGTTTGAAAAATGCGTCCGATGTCTTTGGAGAAAAGAGGGGGCGAATTTTACCGGACGACGGTTCCGGTGGGAATGACCCCGACCTTCACGCATCGATGCGTTACTCTGAACCCCTTTACCGATGTTTAATTCGCTTCTCTAAAGCCTCACCGAACGTAAGCGCTCGGCGTCGGTGTGTCACCGGCGATGCCGAACGAGACGGCCGAAAATCCGACCGTTGATCCCTCGATAAACCAGGTGTTCACTGAAGGTCTGAAGACAGCCAGATCTGACCTTCCGTCTCCATCGTAATCTCCCGGGACAGGCACATCTCCCATCGCTCCGAACGGCCCCGAATAAAAGCTGGCATCTTCCGATCTGAGGATGAACCATTCTCCCGTCGTCGGTCTCCAGAATGCCACATCCGCTTTCCCGTCTCCCGTGTAATCTCCCTGCACCGTTCTGTCCGTTCCGGTTCCGAAGTTGTAGACGATCAACCCGGCGGTCGATCTGTTGAGCCACCAACTTCCGTCTCCCGGTCGGAAGATCGCCAGATCGGTTTTGCCGTCTCCATCGTAATCAGCCGGAACCGGAAGATCTGTATTGGCTCCGAATTGAGCGATGGTCGTTCCTCCATCGGTTGAACGGATGATGAACCAGGTCGCCGACGAGGGACGGAAGATGGCCGGATCGGCTTTTCCATCACCGTCGTAATCAGCCGGAACCGGAATGTCATTGGTTGTTCCGAACGGGAAAGAATAGAAACTGGAATCCTCACTCCTCAGGACAAACCATTCGCCGGTTGATTCTCTCCAGAAAGCGATGTCGGTGGAACCGTCTCCGGTGAAATCGGCGGGAACGAGTTTATCGGTTGAGGAGCCGAACTGGAAGGCGCGGTTGCCGCCATCGGATGATCTGAGATACCACCATTCGCCGGGACCGGGACGGAAGATGGAAACGTCCGTTTTGCCGTCGCCGTCGTAATCGAAGATCGGCGGTCTGGACTGGTTGGTTAATAATCTGGCAAGGCTGTCTCGCGGAGCGCCGTCGTAAGAATTAAAATGTCCGCCCAAAACGAGTTTGCCGTCGGTTTGCAGGAGCAATGCCCGGACGGTGTTGGCCGGATCGTTATCGAGACCCGAGGCAAAGCCCGCATCGAGCGAACCGTTCGGATCAAGCCGGGCGATCCGGTTTCTGCCGACGCCGTTCAAGGCGCTGAAGTTTCCGCCTAAAACGACCTTGCCGCTTGCTTCAAGGGCGAGTTTATAGACGGTCGAATCGGCCCCGGTTCCGGGGTCGAAACCGGCATCGAGCGAACCGTCCGGATTAAGCCGGGCGATCCGGTTGCGCGGCGTTCCGTTGAAACTCGTAAATGCCCCGCCGACCAGGATCTTGCCGTCGGGCTGAACGATGATGTCGAGAACCGTACTGTTAAATCCCGATCCGATATTGAATGTCGTGTCAAGCGAACCGTCGGCCTTCAGGCGGGCGATGAAATTCGCCGGATTTCCGTCGATGCTGGCAAATGAGCCGCCGATCAGGATCTTGCCGTCGGGCTGAATGGCTATCTTGCGAACCGTTCCGTTCGGCTGAGCCGGAATGGAATCCCCAAGGCTGCCGTCCGGATTCAATTTGACGATCCCCGAGAATCCGAATCCGTCGATCGGGTCTGTCCCGAAAACAGAGGCCAGGATCTTGCCGTCCGGAAGAACGGCCGTTTCAAAAACCCAGATTATCCCGCCGTTGATCCCCATCACAAAAGAAGTGTCGGGCGTGCCGTCGGAGTTGAGCCGGACGATGCCCCTGCTGGTGTGTCCTTGATAGCCGTAAAAAACGCCGGCCAGCAGGATCTTCCCGTCGGATTGCAGTTCGGCGTCGTAGATATATCTGTAGCCGGTGGCGGGATCCGAACTCAACCCGTTTCCCGAATCGAACGAAATGTCCCGCGTCCCGTCGAGGTTAAACCGCGCGATCCCGCTTCCCGGCGTTCCGTTGGCGAAATTGAAATCTCCGCTGACCAGCAGTTTCCCGTCCGGTTGCTGAATGATCGATTGAACCAGAGCGTTGCCGTAAAACGAGGCGTTGAACAAATTGTCGGAGCTGCCGTCCGAATTTAAGCGGACGATTCCGGCCTTGGCCTGTCCGTTGATCGACAGGAAACCTCCGCCCAGCAAAATCTTCCCGTCGCTTTGCAGTTCGATGTGGAGGCTTTTATCGTTTCCGTTCGGAATCGAAAATGAATTGTCCTGACTGCCGTCGGCGTTCAGTCTGAGGAGGGTCAAAGCGGTAAATCCGTCATTGGTGAAATGCCCGGCGACCAGGACCTTGCCGTCTTTCTGCACCTCAATGTCCTCGGTCTGATTAAAGATGCCGGCCGCGCCGGTCGAAAAAGAACCGTCGGTCGAACCGTCCGGGTTCAGTCTTTTGATCGAGGAGGAATTGATCCCGTTATGAGAAAAATTGCCGCCGATCAAGATCTTCCCGTCGCTCAGAAGTTTGATGGAATAGGCATCATAATGAGATTCGGTCACGGCGAAAGCCGAATCCGCAGAACCGTCCGTATTCAAACGGAGGATGCCTTCGGGAAAAACTCCGCCGATCAGTATCTTGCCGTCCGGTTGAATCGCTATGTCCTGAACGCCATCGGAAAAAGTTATCGGGGACGTAAAGGTCGTATCGAGAGTCCCGTCGCTGTTCAGACGGCGAACCGAATTGTTGATGCGTCCGGAGACCAGAATTTTGCCGTCCGATTGGACCGCTATTTTGGAGATATACGGACTCGACGGAGCGGGAACGTCCGCGCTGAATGAAGCGTCGAGCGAACCGTCCGGGTTGATCCGGGCGATCCGGTTTCGGGTAACATTGTTGTAAGAGGTAAACTGGCCGCCGATGATGAATTTCCCGTCCGCCTGCTCGGCAATGGCGTAAACGGAGGCGTTCGGCCCCGAAGCGCCCGAGTTGAAAATGTCGTCGAGCGAGCCGTCCGAATTGAGACGGACCAGATAGGAGCGCGGGGATCCGTTGGCTATGCGAAATGTCCCGCCGACGAGGATCTTCCCGTCAGAGAGGGTTTTCGTTATGTAAACCGCCGGATCGCCTTTGGTGACGCCGGCGTTAAAACCGGCGTCGACCGCCGCCCCGGACGGTATTGCAAAAACAAAAGCCGTCAAACAAAAAATGAATAACGGCGATCTTAAAAGGGTTGAGTTGTTTTTAACTATATTTAAAACGCGAGCTGTTTTTTGAAAAAAGTGAAGCATCCTCTTTCCTCCGGAATTTGGTTGAGATGCTTATAAAAATAACCGGAACCCGGTAAAAAGTAAATAAAATTTTACAAAATTCCGATTATTATCAAAAAAAATGAAACTTGCCCCGTCAAACGGAGGCGGCGATCGCTTGGTCGAAGATCTCCAGAGCGACGTCGGCGTTTTCTTTGGTCAGGATGAGCGGCGGCGACCAGCGGATGACCGAGGTGCCGCAGCCTAAGATGATCAGACCGCGGTTAAAGCAGGCCATTTCGATCTTGTCCCGCAATTCGGGATCGGCCTCCATCGAATCGCGGGATTTGACGAACTCGACGCCGATCATCAGCCCGAGACCGCGAACATCGCCGATACAGTCGTATTTATCTTGGAGTTTTTTGAGTCCGGCCTGAAGATATTGGCCGACCTCGGCCGCGTTTTCGACGATCCCGCCTTCGAGCAGTTCGATCGTTTTCAGTGCGGCCGCGATGCAGACCGGATTGCCGCCGAAGGTCGAAGCGTGCGCTCCCTTGTGCCACGACATGATCTCCGAACGGGCCACGCAGGCCCCGATCGGCAGCCCCGAACCGAGCGCCTTGGCGAGACACATGATGTCGGGCGCCACATCGTAATGATCGGTGGCGAACATCCTTCCGGTCCGGCCCATCCCGGATTGCACCTCATCGACGATCATCATGATGCCGTGCTCGTCGCAGATCCGCCGGATCTCTTTCATAAAGAGCGGCGGCGCGGGAATGTAGCCGCCCTCGCCCTGAACCGCTTCGACGACGATGCCGGCCACCTCCTCGGGCGGCGTGGTGGTTTGAAAAAGCCGGTTCTCGATCCAGTCGATCGTCGCCCGGGCGGCCCCGTCGGCGTCGGTAACTCCCTTAAAAGGCGACCGCACCCAGTTCGGATAAGGCGCGTGGATGACGTCGATCGCCTGGCGGGCGAAACCGAGGCGCTGCGCCCGTTTGGAAGACGTCAGCGAAAGAGCGCCGAGCGTCCGGCCGTGGAACGAGCCGAAAAACGAGATGAACTTTTGCCGCCTGGTGTGATACATCGCCAATTTCAAAGCGGTTTCGACCGCCTCCGCGCCGGAGTTGGCGAAATGGGTTTTGGTCTCGCCCTCGATCGGAACGATCTCGTTTAATTTCTTGCCGAGCGCGGGCATCTGCCGGTAGTAAAAATCGGTCCCGCACATATGCATCAATGTTTTGGTCTGCTCATTAACGGCCTCGACGATCTCGGGATGACAATGCCCGGTCGAACAGACGGCCACTCCGGCGTTGCAGTCTAAGAAGATGTTGCCGTCGGCGTCCTCGAGCCAGACCCCGGAGCCTTTTTCGGCGACCAGTTTGTAGTCGGGGCGCGGATAAGAAGGCGTCACGTAACGCTCGTCGGCGGCGATGATCTCGCGGGCGTTCGGGCCCGGCAATTCGGTTTTAATGATCGGTTTTTGAATGTCTGTGGTTGGTGTCATGAAAATTTCTCCCTAAAAAATAATTGGTGAAAAACGGAAGATGCCGTTTTTCGACGGATGCCTGCCGGGTTTTTCGACCCGAGCGCTTCTGCGGTTCGAGAGAAAGATTTAGTCGCCGCCGAAAAGTTCGGGGCGCAGGGATTTCGGTTTGAGTTTTGAAATACTGCGTTGCGTCATTTTTGGTAGATGGCAACAATATAGCAAAGATGTTTCGAGAGTTCCAGATTAAGGACGGGTTTGAAGCGAAAGCGCCGTCGCCGCTTCGGTTCGCAACCGGCGGGCGCGTTCGAACTGATCGTCGTAGCGGCGTTCGAAGGGCAGGAAAAAATGTTTGCCGCGAAACTCGCGGGTTTGTTCGGCGGCGTTGAAGCCGCAGGCCGTAAAGATCCTCTCGGCAAAAGGAAAGAGCCGCGAGGCGGGATAGAGATCGAATCCGTTTTCCAGCGGAATCGTTCGCGGACAGATGACGACCAGATCGACCGCCGCCCGTTCGACCTCCCGCATCTCTCCGGCGAAGCGCAGGAGTTCGAGCGTTTCCCGCTTTTCTCCGGCGTGAACGATGAGCCAGAAGGGCGATTTTTCGGCGATGATCCGGCGGACGAGTTTTTCGTCTTCGGGCGTCGTTTGATCGGAATAGATCAATTTGAGGTCGATTTTCTCATCCGAATGTTTCCGGACGAAATCCCGATGTTCCTTCTCCAGTTCCTCCAGAACGAAAGTCTTCTTAAAACGCGGAGAGCCGCTTTTTAGAAATTTTGCGTAATTTTTCCATCGCAAAAGCCGGGCCAGATAAAACAGCTCGGCCTTTCCGAAATCGAAATGAGAGAATTCTCCGACAAGTCCGGCGGGAAAACTGTCGAGAAAAACCTTTTCGAAACGGTTTTCGGCGAAGACGTTTTGCAGGAAGATTTGATAGTCCCTTTTTTTTCGGGCCAGATCCCGCTCGATCGCGATGATCCGCAGATCGCCGCCGACGCGCCGGTCGCGGGCGAATTCCGATGCCGTCAAAACGGCCGTTTCTCGCTCCAGACCGAGTTGATGTAAAAAGGCGCGGGCCCGCGTCAGATGACCGAGCCCGCCGCCGTTGGCGTAATAGAGATTCATTTCAAAATTTTAAATTTTTAGTCAGTTCAAGTCGGTTTCTATGTCTCTTTCATACGCGGTTATTAACGCGCAATTGTAGATTTTCGCTTTCCTTTGGAGGTTTCGCTTGTGTTTAAACCTATTGTTTTATTATTTCATCGAACATTTCTTGGCTTTTGTGCCAAAACCGATGCTTACTCCAACCAAAGAACGGAAATACCAATCATTATTTTCAAAAACGGCTTCAACTTGAGATTCCAACATCCTTTTCTTTTCTTTTCTCACATATTGACCACAGCCTATAATTATCGCTTCATTATCAAGAGGAGTTAAATTGAACTCCTTAGCAATAAATTTGGTCAACCTTTGTTCACTAATGCTATCTGCGGTTGTCTTGAATTTGACAAAGGATTCTTTAGAACC
>JAWKHL010000008.1:0-177533 GCA_041394845.1 Pyrinomonadaceae bacterium
CGTCGAACCGAAGTTCAAGGAAAAGGGGCAGAGGGTTTTCGATGTTAAGATTAACGGACAGACGGTTTGCCGGGAGCTCGATCTGGCCGGAGAAGCTGGCTTGATGATGTCTTTGACCCGAAAATTCAGCGTGGCGGCTGAAAACCGCGGGGGGATCAAGATCGAATTTCAGGCGATCAGGGACAAACCCGTTTTGAGCGGAGTTCGCATCAGAAAGATTCTGTGAATCAGTGTTTTCCGAATGATTCGAGGGGTTTTACGTTAATTATTTGCCAAATTGAGTGGCTTGTTTCTCTTAGAAAATAATAAATAAATGAAAGGACAAAAAATAATCGGTTCGCTTTTATTGATATTGGTTCTGTTTTTCTCCGTCGTTTCGGCTCAGGTCAGAAACGACGCTGAGATCGAGCGAAGGATCAATGATCTGGTGTCAAAAATGACTCTGGCCGAGAAACTCGGTCAACTGCAACAACTCGACGGCGACGGCAGCGGAACTTACCGTCCCGAACATCTGGATCTGGTCCGCCGCGGTTTGCTCGGATCGACCCTCAATGTGCGGGGAGCGAAGATGACCAACGAACTTCAGCGGGCGGCGCTGGAATCGCGTTTGAAAATCCCGATCCTGCTGGGTTTTGACGTCATTCACGGCTACCGGACGATCTTTCCGGTGCCTCTCGGGGAATCGGCCAGCTGGGATCTCGATCTGATGGAAAAAACGGCTTCGGTCGCGGCGGCCGAATCCCGGGCCGCCGGGGTTCACTGGACGTTCGCGCCGATGGTCGATATCGCCCGCGACCCGCGCTGGGGGAGGATCATCGAAGGGGCCGGCGAAGACACCTATCTCGGTTCGCAGATCGCCTTCGCCCGGGTCAGAGGGTTTCAGGGAACCGATTACAGCCGGCCCGATAAGGTGATGGCGACCGCCAAACACTGGGTCGGTTACGGAGCGGCCGAAGCCGGGCGCGATTACAACACCACCAATCTGTCGGAACGCTCACTGAGGGAAATCTATTTTCCGCCCTTCAAAGCGGCGGTCGATGCCGGTGTCGGGTCTTTTATGACCGCCTTTAACGATCTGGACGGCGTTCCTTCGACGGGCAATCCCTATATCTTAAAAGACGTTCTGCGGAAAGAATGGAAGTTCGACGGTCTGGTCGTCAGCGATTACACGGCCGTCATGGAACTGATGTTTCACGGTCTGGCCAGCGACGAGCCTTCGGCGGCGATGTACGGCCTTAACGCCGGAACCGATATGGAGATGGTCTCGCGGCTCTACAACACCTACGGCGAACAACTGGTCAAACAGAACAAGGTTTCGATGGATGTCATCGACGAGGCCGTCCGCCACGCCCTGCGCGTCAAATTCCGGCTCGGTCTTTTCGACAAACCCTTTGCCGACGAAGCGCGGGAAAAGGCCGAGGTCTTCAAACAGGCCAACCGCGATCTGGCCAAAGTGGCGGCCGAACGATCCTTCGTCCTGCTCAGGAACGAGAATCAGACTCTGCCGATCAAAAAGGACATCAAAAAAATAGCCGTCATCGGCGATCTGGCGGACAACAAGAGAGAGATGAACGGCAACTGGTCGGGCGACGGTCAGCCGAACGATCCGATCACGGTTCTCGAAGCCTTAAAGACCAAATTCCCCGGAATGACCGTCCGGTACGAAAAAGGCTGCGACGCCTACTGCACGACGGACGCCGGGTTCGCTCCGGCGGTCGAAGCGGCCGCAGATTCCGATTTCACGGTGCTGGTGATCGGCGAATCGTCGGCCATGTCGGGCGAGGCCTCGTCGCGTTCGGACATCGATCTTCCCGGCAAACAGCTCGAACTGGTCCAAAAGGTCCACGCCACCGGAAAACCCTATGCGGTCGTTCTGATGAACGGACGGCCTTTGACCATCAACTGGCTGGCCGAGAATTCCCCGGCCATTCTGGAAACCTGGTTCGCCGGGACGATGGCCGGGCCGGCGATCGTCGACACCTTGTTCGGCGACTCGAATCCGGGCGGCAAACTGCCCGTTTCGTTCCCCCGTTCGGTCGGACAGATCCCGATCTATTACAACCACAAAAACACGGGGCGGCCGATCCTCGAAGCCAACAAGTACACCTCTAAATATCTGGACGTCAGTAACGCTCCGCTGTATCCCTTCGGTTACGGTCTGAGCTACACCAGATTCCAGCTCCAAAACCTGCGGCTCGACAAACTGAAGATCAAACCGACCGAAAGCGTCAAGGTTACGATCGACGTCACCAACCGGGGCAAGGTCGAGGGCGATGAGGTCATCCAGCTTTACATCCACGATTTCGCCGCCACCGTCACGCGACCGGTTCGAGAATTGAGAGGGTTCAAACGCATTACCCTCAAACCGAACGAAAAACAAACGGTCGAATTCACGCTCGAACCGAAGGATCTGGAATTCTACGGCCGCGACATGAAACCGGTGCTCGAACCGGGAGAATTTCAGGTCATCGTCGGCACCGGTTCCGATAACGGAATGCAGAGCGTTTTCGAAGTGGTCGATCCCGATAATCCAAACGTCGATGCCGAGTCTTTGCAGTTCAAGATGCCGCCCGCGCCGACCGGTCCCGTTCCGACCGCCCGGATCTCGGCGGCCGACGACGCTTTTCTCGAAGACATCTCAAAACGCAGTTTTATGTATCTCTGGGAGCAGACCAATCCGAAGAACGGTCTGACGCTGGATCGGGTCGGAGCGGACGGGACCCGTCGTCCGCCGGAACATCGCAGTCACAACATCGCCAGCATCGCCGCCAGCGGTTTCGCCCTGACCGGCTATTGCATCGCGGCAGACCGCGGCTGGATAACCCGCGAGCAGGCGCTGGAGAGAACCCGCAACACGCTCGATTTCTTCGCCAACCGGGCGTTTCACAAAAACGGCTGGTTCTATCACTGGCTCGATTTCGAGACCGGCGAGAGGCGCTGGAACAGCGAGATCTCATCGATCGACACGGCCCTCCTTCTGGGCGGGGTTCTGACCGCCAAGCAATGTTTCAAAAGCGACGGCGAGATCGGTCAATTGGCCGATAAGATCTCCGACCGGATCGACTACAAATGGATGCTGGCCGACAGCCAGTATCTGCTCAATCACGGGTGGAAGCCGGAAGAGGGGTTTTTGAAGAATTTCTGGGGAAAATACAGCGAGGAGATGATCATCTACATCCTCGGCATCGGTTCCGAGGCGCATCCGATCCCGGCCAATTCCTGGTACGCCTGGGAGCGGGACTGGAACGAATACGGCGGTTACCGCTATCTCGCTTCGAATTCGCCGCTGTTTCTGCATCAGTACTCGCACGCCTGGATCGATTTCCGAAATCGGCGCGAGCATCGTCCGCCGTTCGTCAATTACTATGACAATTCGGTCAAAGCGACCCGGGCCCATCAGAAATTCTTCGCCGAGGAACTGAGCAAGGAATTCCCGACATATTCGCCGACCATGTGGGGCATGTCGGCCTCCGATACGCAAAGAGGCTACATCGCCTGGGGCGCCCCGCCCCGCCACGACCGGACCGACGGCTCGGTCGTCCCTTACGCGGTGGCCGGTTCGGCGATGTTCACCCCGGACATCGTTATTCCAACGCTCAAAGAGATGAAGGAAAAATACGGCGACAAGGTTTACGGCAAATACGGATTTGCCGACGCTTTCAACCCGCAAAACGGCTGGGTCGGAAGCGACGTTCTGGGGATCGATCAGGGAATGACCCTGCTCGGGATCGAGAACTTAAGAAGCGGAAAAGTCTGGTACTGGTTTATGCAAAACGAAGAACCGCGCCGGGCGTTCCAGCGGATCGGTCTGATCCCGAATTGATTTGGCTTTGGAATTTTGGCGAAAAAAAAGTTGAAAAATGAAAAACTGTTCGGTTAAAAACAAGGTCTTAAAAACGGCGGCGAGGCTCGGAATCTTGCTTTTTCTTTTCGTTTTGCTGACGGCGGTCGTTTCGGCCGCGCGGCAGACCGCCGGAAACGTGACCGGGATCGCCGAAACCCGGCCCAACGGAGTGGTTCTGACGACATCGAGCGGGGCGCGGGTCTCGGTCGAGTTTTTCGATCTCAACGTCATCCGCGTTCGTCTGGCTCCGACCGGAAATTTCGAGCGCGATCTCTCATACGCCATCGACCGCTCCCTCGATCGCAAAACTCCGGAGGTCAAGGTCGCCCAAACCGGGGCCGAGATCGTCCTCTCGAACGCGTTCGGCGCGAAGGTCGTCGTTCAAAAAGCCCCGCTTAACATCAAGATTCTGGACGAATCGGGCGAGATGGTGGTCGGGGACGATCCGCGCCGGCCGACCTCTTTCGACCCGGAGACCGGCGAGATCGAGACCTGGAAACTGCGCCGGAGCGAGGTCGAAACCTATTACGGTTTCGGCGAAAAGGCTTTTGCCGAGATGTCGCGCAACGGCAAATACATCGTCAACTGGAACACCGACACCTTCGCCTATCCGATCGGGACCGATCCGATCTACGAATCGATCCCATTCTTTTACGCGCTTTACCGGGGCAAGACCTACGGACTTTTTTTCAACAACACTTTCCGGACGTTTTTCGACATGGGCAAAACCGCTCCCGAAAGCTATTCTTTCGGATCGGCCGGCGGGGAGCTCGACTACTTTGTTTTTACGGGCGGAAAGGAGAGAAGACCGCAGAAGGTCTTGGAGGATTACGCCAATTTGACCGGAAAGACTCCCTTGCCGCCGATCTGGGCTCTGGGCAATCAGCAATCGCGCTGGTCTTATTTCCCCGAAAGCCGCGTCCGGACGATCGCCCGCGAGTTTCGCCGGAACCGGATTCCGGCCGATGTCATCTATCTGGACATCGATTATATGAACGGCTACCGGGTTTTCACCTGGGATCGGGAGCGGTTTCCCGATCCGGCCAAACTGGTCGCGGATTTGAAAAAGGACGGATTCCGGACGGTGCTGATCATCGATCCCGGGATCAAACAGGACAATAACTATGATGTTTACCAGGACGGGGTGAAAAACGATATTTTCGTCAAAAACCCGGACGGGAGCATTTTAGTTCGCAGGGTCTGGCCGGGGGATGCGGTTTTTCCGGATTTTACCGATCCCAAGGCCCGACAATGGTTCGGCTCATTCTATCGCCGGCACCTGGATGAAGGCATCGCCGGATTCTGGAACGATATGAATGAGCCGGGCGTTTTTTTGACCGAGCAATCGGAAAAACCGGAGATCTTCCATCATCCGGCCAAAACGTTTCCCTACGATACGCCGCACGCCGGAGACGGTCTGCCGGACACCCACCGGCGGTATCACAACGTCTTCGGAATGCAGATGGCGCGGGCGACTTTCGAGGGACTGCGCCGTTTGGAGCCGGAAAAGCGCCCGTTCGTTTTGACGCGGGCCGGTTTTGCCGGAGTGCAGAGATATTCGGCGGTCTGGACCGGGGACAATTACGCCAGCTGGGATCATCTGGCGCTGTCGATCCCGATGCTCGCCAATCTGAGCGTGTCGGGCGTTCCTTTCATCGGATGCGATGTCGGCGGTTTCGCCGAGATGCCGAGCGGGGAACTCTACGCCCGCTGGCTTCAGGCGGGCGCTCTGACGCCTTTTTTCCGTTCTCATTCGGTCGGCTGGGTCGGCGACAAAGAGCCGTGGGCGTTCGGCGCGGAATTCACCGCCATCAACCGGGCGACGGTCGAACTCCGGTATCAGTTCCTGCCCTATCTCTACACGGTTTTCCGGGAACATGAGCGAAGCGGTGCGCCGGTCATGCGTCCCCTGTGGTACGAATTTCCCGACGATCCGCAGACCCATCTGATCAACGATCAATATCTGGTCGGGGGAGATGTGCTGGTCGCTCCGGTCATCCGCGAAGGCGCCGAGACGCGCGGAATTTACCTGCCGGTCGGAGCCGATTGGATCGACTGGTGGACGGGCGAAAAACTGGAAAGCGGCAAGACGCATTATTTGAAAACCCCGCTCGAACGCCTGCCGATCTTCGTCCGCGCCGGAGCGGTCATTCCGACCCAAACGGTAATTCAGCACACCGGCGAGATGGCGAACGCTCAGGTGACGCTGAACGTCATCGGCGAACCGGCTCCGGGCAAAACCGTCATGTCGAAATATTATCAGGACGCCGGCGAGGGCTACGATTACCGCCGCAGCGGCTGGCTCGAAATCAGATCGGAATACGGTCAGAATTCGCTTAAAATAGAGAGAATCGGCGATTTCAAAGGACAAACTATTAAGGCGGTTGAGTTCGTCGGGCCGGTCGAAAATTCTTCTCAAATCCGGATCGACGGGCGGGCGCCGGAAAAGACCCCGACCTTCGATTTTCAGCGGCGTCGAACCCGCGTGGAGATCGGCGACGGGACAAAAGAGATCACCTTCCGATAGCTGTGGATATATGGGCAGAAAAGCGACCGTTAGGAAGCGTGTTCGGACAAACACTTGGACACGCTTCCTAACGGTCGCTTTTCTGCCTTGGTCTCATTCTTGACTCGCCCCAGGTGAGGAAAAGTTCATTTGTCTTCCAAATAAACCCGCCCGTTTTTCATCACGAATTTTACTTTTTCGATCGAATTGAAATCGGCCTCCGGATTTCCCTCAACCGCAATAATATCGGCGAAGGCTCCGGCTTTGACGGCCCCGATCCGTTGGTTGTTAAGAAGCCGGGCGCCGTTGATGGTGGCGCTCTGGAGGATTTGGACGGGTTTCATTCCCGCCTGAAAGTAGGCGAACAAAACCCTTTTGGCGGCTTCTCCCTGCGGCTTTTGCATATTGATATACATATCCGAACCGGCAACGATCGTAACGCCCGCATTGACCGCACGAAGGAGGCGGTCGCGCTGGGGTTTCAGGATGTTGGCGATCTGCTCTTCGGTCATGGACGGTCGGCCGGACTGCTCAATAAAAAATTTGAAAGTTTGCAGATCGGCGTCGGTCGGAACCATTGCGACCCCTTTTTCTTTCATCAGTTTCAGCGTTTCGTCGGTGACCTGATAGGCGTGTTCGACCGAATCGACTCCCGCCTCGACCGCCCGTTTGACGGCCAGATCGTTAGTCGCATGGGCGGCCACCTTCATTCCCAAAAGATGCGCCTCGGCGACGATCGCCCGCATCTCTTCCATCGACAAAAAGGTGGGGTTGGGCGTGTTGTTCGAGTAGATCTTGATGGTGTTGGCTCCGTAGGTGGCATTTTCGCGCACCGCGTTGCGGGCGTCCTCGACCCCGCGAATGATCCGGTATTCCTCTTCGGCAATGTGGCGGTAATCGAATTGAAGACCGGGGAACTGTCCGCCCTCGCTGCTCAAACCCGGCCCCGAAACGTACATTCGCGGCCCGTCCACACTGCCTTCGTTAATGGCCGTTCGGAGCGCAACATCGCCGAACCGCCCCGAGTTTCCGAGATCGCGGACCGTGGTGATCCCCGCCAGCAAAAAGGTTCGGCCCCGCGCCGCGCCGCGCAGTGCCCGAAGCGCCGTGCCTTCCATGGTGACCGCTTTGATTCCTTCGGTCGACAGATCGCCCTTCGGATTTTCCAGATAAAGCAGATGAGTATGGGCATCAATCAAACCGGGCAGAACCGTCAAAGAGCGCAGATCTATGACTTTGGCGCCATCAGGAACCGGAAGATTTTCCCCGACCGCTTCGATCAGATTGCCTTTGACGCGGATGTCGCGGGCGGGAAGAAAAACGCCCTGTTCGGAATCGAAAAGCCGTCCGGCGCGAATGATCGTGACGGTTTCAGCGGCGTTCGGCTGGGCCGGGGCGCCGGAAAACAAAAGGAAAACGATTTGGGCGGCGAAAAAGAAGAAGCTGATCCTGTTCATAATTTTTTTACTTCAATACTTCGGACAGTTTTTCTTATGAATTGCCCCGAGTTTTAACTCGGGGGCTTGAAACCTACCGGTCAAAAGGCTTTAGCCGAATTAAAGAAAGAATAAATAAAATTCCTTATAGCTTTTAGCTAAAGCTCATCGGATGATCGACATTTTTATATAAATTTTGACTAAAGTCCATAAATCCAGATACTTACATAACCCCCGGCTAAAGCCGGAGGCAATTCATAAAACCAAAATAGTTGAAAACTGTCCGAACTATTGTTACTTAAGACATCCGATATTTTCAAAGTTTCATCTACGCTGAAAAACGTTTGACGGTTGCGAAAAAAAGTGTCATCAATTATTTTTCCTTCCCAGTTTTCTCCGCACCGAATCGACGAATTGATTCAGTTCCTTGACGCCCAGAAGTTTGGCGGCGATGAAAAAAGTGATTCCGCCGAGACCGATCGGGACGAAGGCTCCGATCAGTTTGTTGGTGAAACCTCTCGGTCCGAGATGACCGATCAAAAGACTGTAGCTGAACCAGCAGACCGCCGACATGACTGCCGAGGCGGCGGCGATCCTGATAAAAGACGAGAAGATCTCGCGGCCGTTGATCCTCTTGATCCGCTTTTTCATCATCAGGGCGAGCGCGAAGAAATTGACCAGAGCGACCGATGAGGTGGCCAGAGCGACGCCGGCGTGACCGAGTCCGTTGGGCATCTCCGGCGTGACGGCGTAACCGGAAAGCAGATTGCGGAAAAAATAACTGGCCAGAGCGTTGACGCCGATCGAACAGATGGCGATGATCATCGGCGTTTTGGCATCATCGAGCGCGTAAAAGGCGGGCGAGAGGACCTTGATGGCGGCGTAACCGGTCAAACCGATGGCATAGCCGGTCAGGGCCCAGGACACCATCGAGGTGTCGCCGGCGTTGAATTTGCCGCGTTCGTAGATGAGACGGATGATCGGCTGACCGAGAACGATCAGACCGCAGGCGGCCGGCAAAGTCATCAGAAAGACCAGATTGAGCGAGGATGAAAGCGTCTGGCGGAAATCGCTCAGTTTCCCCTGACTGGCCATTCGCGAGAGAACCGGAACCGAGGCGGTCCCGATGGCCACTCCGAACAGCCCGATCGGAAACTGCATCAAGCGGAAAGAATAACTGAGCCACCCTTGAGCGCCGTTGATGTCGGAGACGAAAAACGTGTTGACCATGACGTTGATCTGAACTGCCGAAGTGCCGAGAATGGCCGGAGCCATCAAACGCATAACGCGTTTGACGCCCTCGTCGCGAAAACTGATCTTCGGGGTAAAACGGAATCCGACCTTGAAAAGCGACGGCAACTGCATCAAAAACTGCGAGGCTCCGCCGATCAGGATCCCGATCGCCATCCCGATCATCGCCCATTGAGCGGCCGGACTCGGAACGGCGTTTTTATCGCCCGTTTCGAGCCATCCGCCCCCGCTCAGCCAGTAAGCGAAGGAAAGCCCGACGACGATCGAAACGATGTTGAAAACCGTCGAAGCCGAAGCCGGAATTCCGAAAATGCCCTTGGTGTTCAAAACACCCATCGCCACCGCCGCCAGCGCCACCAGCAGAATGTAGGGGAACATTATCTGCGTCAAAGTCGTGGCCAGAGCGGCTTTTTCCGGCGAAAAACCGTCGGCGATCAGACCGACGATCTGACCGGAAAAGAAGATCCCGATCAGGGTTATCAAACTGAGGACGATGGCCAGCGCGTTGAGGACCAGACTGGCCAGTTTCCACGCCTCCTTTTCGCTTTTGTGGATTTGATAATCGGTAAAAACCTTGACGAAAGCCGCCGAAAGCGCCCCTTCGGCGAAAAGGTCGCGAAGGACATTGGGGATCCGAAAGGCGACAACATAGGCGTCCATCAAAAATCCGGAGCCGAAAAAGTAAGCGAAAACCTGTTCGCGAACCAGTCCCAGAACGCGCGAGAACATGACGGCGACCGAAACGATCCCGGCCGAGCGGGCGACGCTGGTTTGTTGGGTGTTGGATGGTTCGGGGGCGATTTCTTCAATGGCGGACGGTTCGGCCAGTTCTTCGGGAGTTTCTCTTGTCGGGGTGGTATTTTCGATGTCGCTCATTTTATCTTGAATGCCAATTTTAAACAGCTAAAAGTTTGCATTATCCGCTTCTTTCCGACAAGTTGCAAAACGAAAAAATGGAAGCCAGAAGAAAATCTCGCTTCCATTTTTTCGACAACTTATTTTTTGACTTTAATCTTCGATCCGCCGCCGCTGATTGGGGGTGACGATCCGCGAAGTGGCAAGGCGGATCTCGATCGGAACATGAGCGTATCCGAGCGGCGCGGCTCCTCCCATTTGACCCTGAACCAGAGAAACAAAAGAGTTCTGGAAGTTGCGGAAACCGCGGACCCCTCCGTGCATATTGAAGATGACGAAAAGGACTTTTCCGGTGCGGGTCTGGATCTCGCCGCAAAGGGCGCTGACTCCGCCGTCGGTCCGTCCGAGGGTGCCGGTCTTGCCGACCACACTGCCGCGCGAAAAATCGGAATCGAAACGTCCTTCGAGAGTGCCTTTATCGACGCCGGCGACCGGCATAATGTCGGCGAAGGTCATATCATACCGGGCCAGATCGCTTCTCAAGGCGCGAAGAAGTTTCATCATCGCCTGCGGCGTAACGCGATTGACACCGAGTCCGCTCGAAGACGCCAGATTGAATTCCTGCGGAGCGACCTGAGCGTTGAGATGAACGATCTTGGCGACCGCGTAATAACCGCCGAGCATATCGCCGAGGCGTTCGGCCAGAAAATTGTTCGAATAACAAAGCGTGGCTTTGACGATGGCCCGCATCGGGGCCGATTCGTGCGTGAAGAGAAGCGCGGCGTTGGTCGGAACGGTCTGAACGTAAGTTCCTCCGGCGATGGAAACGCCGGGAATCGTTCCCGCCTCCAGGAACTGCCGCGAGTTGGCGATGAAATTTTGCCAGGCGCGATTGGCCGAAGCGGAGCGTTTGGCCGAATCGAGCGTCGCCTGCAATGTGGCGCCGGAGCGTTGCGACGAATTGCTGTAGTTCATTACGAAATCGCCCGTAACGATCAGGTCTCCGGTTACTTCCCTGATTCCCAAACGGTTCAGTTGATGGGCGATCGAAACGGCGTGCTCGTAATTGAAGATCGGATCGCGGCCCGAAATATAAAGGTTCCCGTAAAGAATGCCGGTGGATTTATTGACCTGTCCGTCGGTCCAGACGCTGGTCGGAAAACGATAATCGGGGCCGAACGTTTTTAATACCGCATAGGCGGTGGCGATCTTGACGTTGGAGGCCGGATTAAAGGCTTCTTGGGAATTGTTATCGAGAATCACCTGCCCGTCGAGCGTTTCGATCAAAACGCCCGAATAACCCGGGATTTCAACGTTCTCGATGGCGGAAACGGTGGATCTGGGAGCGTTGATCGGTTCCGACCTTCCGGTCCGCTTGACCAGCGGAGTCGGCGAAGGTTTGGCCTTCGTGTTATCGGTGACGACAACGATCGGCTGCAATAATGGGCGGGTCGTCTGACCGAAACCGGCAATTGCTGTTGATCCAATTAAAAATGCTAATGCGACAACTAGCCGAATGGCTTTATTCCTGATAACAAGGTTCATAGTTTGTTCGTTTTTTTGATGTTGCGGTAGGCTTCCCAATTGGACATTAAAAGGGAGGCTGTCAAAGATTATAGCACAACTACCGCCACATTTTTCAAGAGCAGAAAAATTTTCTCCTTTCTGCTCATTCATCCGCCGGTTTGGATGAAAAACTTCCCGGAATGGATGCAGGCATTAAGAATTGCTTATGGAGGCAATTCTATTTGCTTATACATTAAAAATTGCGAAAAGGGAAGTTTTTTTTGAAAAATCGGCGAAAAAAAATCTGATTTTTTTGATCGAAGCGGAATAACCCGCCCAGATCGGAGTGAACCGCCGTTTGACTTCAGCGGGAGAGAATGATTTTTTGTGGTTCTGTTCGCCGGGAAAGGCTTTCAAACGGGTTTCAGATGTTTTAAAAAAAGTGAAATGTAAATGTCCGCGTGGCCGATGCGGACCGGTTTTGAAGCGTCGTTCCGGCGGCCAAAAAAACGTTGACATTTCTCCGGTAAAATTCATATCATTAAGTAAATTCAATAGTTTTGTGAAAAAAGAAAAACAGCCCGTTACAATTGAAAATATTAAAAAAGCTCACGCCGAAAGGCTCCCCGAGATTCGCGCCCGACTCGCCGAATTTGAGGATGTCTGGAAAAGGGGAAGTGATCAAAAACTCTGGGAGGAAATGGTTTTTTGTTTCTTTACCGGGGGTTGTTCGGCGAAAATGGGGCTTCGTTCGATCGAGGCCGTCCGACCGCTTCTGCAAACCGGAACCCACGAACAATTGACCGATGCACTGCTCGGAGTTCACCGCTATCCGCGGGCGCGGGCGGGATACATCGTTGCCTCGCGCGATTTTCTGACCGAACATTGTCGGATGCGCCTTCGTAATAAGCTGGAGAGTTTCGAAGACGATCTGGAACGGCGCGACTGGCTGGTCAAAGAAAAACGGATCAAGGGACTCGGCTACAAAGAGGCCAGTCATTTTTTGCGAAATATTGGACTAAAAGGATATGCCATTCTCGATAAGCACGTTTTGCGAAGTATGGCGGAACTGAAAATAATTTCCGACCCCAAGCCACCAAATACGCGTTTGAAGTATCTAACGAGTGAAACAGTCCTGAAAAAATTTGCTGACCAAATAAAAATCGACTTTGAAGAATTGGATCTCGTTTTGTGGTCTATGAAGACGGGAGAGATTTTAAAGTGATCTGACGATATTTTAAATCTCTCCGCCCCAAAGCGAGTCAGGGAGGAAAAAATTATGAGATGTAGGAAGAGTTTTTTTGATCTATTTGAAATTTCTTTCCGAAAAAAGCGTCTGATTATTTTTATTTGTTCGGCAGCTTTACTTTGTTCGTCTGTTGCGGTGGCCCGGCGAGATATTCAGCGGGCGGATCTCGAAGACACCCAGCAAATGATCAAGCAGGCCGAGAAACTGACCAAAAAGGGTGAATTCGAGGAGGCCGAAAAAATCCTTCGCCGGGTGCTCAAGGTCAGCCCCGAGGAGGCGAAAGCCAAACTCGTTCTCGGATCGCTTTTGCTCAAACAAAGAAGATTGAGCGAGGCTTACGAACTTTCGCTTCAGGTGGCTCAGGCCGATCCGCTGAACTCTCAGGCTTTTGCCGTTCTGGGCGCCGCGCTTCTGGGTTCGGGAAATTTCGAAGAAGCCCGACTCTCGTTTAACAACTCCCTTACGCTGGATAAAAGGCAGGCATTGGCCTGGGCCGGTCTGGGGATGCTCTTTTTTTATGAGAACCGCATCCCGGAAAGTCTGGACAGACTGCGTGAGGCGGTTTATCAGGACCCGGACGAACCGGATTATGTCTTTGCCCTCGGACAGGTTTCGGCCCGGGCGGAAAGATACCGCGAGGCGGCCGAGGCCTACGATAAATTTCTCAGAATCGCCCTCAGTTACGACGACGAAAGGCGCGAACGGATCAGAGGTTTGATCCGTTTCCTGCGCTTTCTGGGCAACAAGAGTTCGCTTTACAATCTCGGCGGCGAAAAACAAACAATCATTCCGATGCAGTTGATCGGAAATCGCCCGGTCATCCAGCTGAGGGTCAACAAATCGGACGAACCGCTGAACTTTGTCCTCGATACTGGTTCGGGCATTTCGGTCATCTCCAACCAGACCGCCGAAAGACTGGGTATCAAACCCATCACCAAGGGCGGTTTGGCGAGAGCTCTGGGCGGAGACGGGAAATTCGAAATCGTTTACGGTTTTCTGAAATCGGTTTACATCGGCGACGTCAAGGTCAAAAACGTACCGGTTTACATTCGCGAATTTCACCATACGACCCAGCGGATCGACGGCTATATCGGAATTTCGCTCATCTCGAAATTTTTAACCACGGTCGATTACGGAGAAAAGACTTTTTCGCTGACGAGGAAGGAAATGGTTGAAAACGCCGATCTTCAACCCGATGCCCTGTCGCTGCAGCTGCGGCTCACTTCGAGCGGATTTCTGAGCGGCCGGGTTCAGGTCGAAGGCGTTGAAGCCCCTTTGAATTTCATCGTTGATACCGGAGCCAGCATTTCCGTGATCTCCGATGATCTGGCCAGTTCGAAAGAGATCAGCCCGTATGTCAATGACGAAAAGATGCGGGTTATCGGCGCGGCCGGGGTTACCGAGGACGTTCCTTCGTTTCTCCTTCCCAGGGTTACTTTCGGCAATCACAGCCGCGACAGTCTGAAGGCCATTGCGCTCGATCTGGATCTGATCAACGAGGCTTCCGGTTTCGAGCAGGCGGGAATCTTGGGCGGGAATTTTTTGAAGGATTACCGCTTGACCTTTGATTTTGAGAATTCCAAGGTGGTTTTCGTTCCGATCAGAAAATAATTTCGGGGTTTTCCGGGTTCTTGTGTTCGAGGGATAAAATGTTATGTTGAAAGAAAGCGGAGGAAAAACCGGCGTTCCTCTGCAAAGAACACGGAACTTTTAACGAAATGAAACTTAGTTTGTATCTGGAAACCTCGGTCGTCGGAGCTTACCTCGACAACGGCGAACCTTTTCGGCGCGATCTGACCATTCGGTGGTGGGAACATGAATTGTCCGAATACCGGGCCTTCAGTTCGATCCTGGTTCAGCGCGAGTTGGAACGTCTTTCGGAACCTCATCGAACCGGTTATCTGAAACTGATCAAACCGCTCGATCAACTGGAATTATCGGAAGAAGTCGCGATCCTGGCCGAAGGGTATATCTCTCGCGGGATTTTCCACCGGAAATTCATGGCCGATGCTCTGCACGTGGCGCTGGCCTCGTTTCACAAGATAGATTATCTGGTTACGTGGAATTTCGGTCATCTGGCCAACGTTCGCAAACAGGCCCGGATCCGTCTGTTCAATACGGCGGCCGGATTTTTCGCTCCGGTGGTGGTGACGCCTGAATTTCTGGTTCACAGCTGACTTTTTTGTGCCGGGCCGCCGCTTGACATCTCAAGAGCGATAAAACGGGCCTTTTGAGCCTTTTCTCCCGCCGTGAAATCGCAATTAAACCGGGCGCGGGCATTTGACGATTAACGATTAACAATTAACAATTAACAATGTCATGTACCGTCGTCCGAAATTTTTAGAAGTGTTGCTCAGGATTCGCCAGGAAATGGCCCGCGAATCCGATTACGACGTTGATTTGTTCGCAGAAATGGTTCGCGCCGGAAAGTTTCCGCCGGAAAAAGAGGTGTTCGACCTGTCTCCGGAAAATGGAACCGGAGAAAAAAAGAAGAAGGTGGTTAGAAAGCGCAAACCCCGAATCTATGGAAATCGCGTTTGATGCCATCGGCATCGAAATCTCCAATAAAAACGTTTTCAAGACTTTGGCCGAAGATGTCGGCCGGCGCGGGGAACTTTCGCTCCTGCGCCGCAAAAGCGGGATTCTGCACGGGCGTTGTTTGAAACTCGGCGCCGGGCTGGAGATCTGGAATGTGCTTTACGAATCGGGAACCGGCGAGGTTTTTGCCCCCAATTTCCGCCCTGGGTTCCGGGCCCGGTTCGCCCAGAAAATATCGCCCTGGGTGCTGACCGAATTCGATGAAGAGGGAGAAGCGGTCATTCACGGTTTTATCGAAGACAGCGAAACCGAGGTTCTGTTCGAACTCCAGAATCTGACCGAGGTCGGGACGGCGATCCTAAACCGCAACACTTTGCGGGTCGGTCTCGGCGGACTGGCTTATCGGGCCGAAGTTTTCCGGGGCGGGAAAGAGATGTTCTGGAGGTCTTACGACGAGATCACGCTCAACGTCATCGCCAACGAAAATATCTGGAGCCTTGGCGGTCGCATTCTGGCCTTCAACTCTTTTCAAAATCCCTTATCGGGAAATGATCTTTACTGGCTCTATCTGGACACGGGACGGTTGAAACTGGAAATTCTGGCCAGCCGCCGCCTGCTCAAAGGGGACGAACTCCGGGTCGGTTCCTTTATCAAAGCCGACATCTGGTTGCAGGGCCATATTTTGAATAAATTTGATTTGGGAACCACCTACGAGGGCGTTGACCCGTCATTCCGAACAGTCGATTTTTGGAAAAAATTTAAAAGACCCAACTAAAAAATCCGAAAACCCCTTGATCCGATGCGACGTTACTTGTTTTCAATTTCAGTAATACTGGTTCTCGTTGTTTTGACGGGATCTTATTTTTTCAACGATTACTGGATTCATCGATATGACGGGCTGATCTTACGGCAGGCGGGGATCTACCGGCTGGATTCCGATCTGGTCTGGAGCATCATTTACGAAGAGACATATTTTAGGGGCTGGAGGATCGGTGCGGCCGATGAGATCGGTCTGATGCAGGTGACCCCGGCGGTGGCCCGCGAATGGGCCAGGGCCACCGGATTTCAGGAATTCGAAAAGCGGGCCGCCACCGATGTCGTCGAATTTTTGCGCGAACCCGAAAGAAACATTCAGGTCGGTTGCTGGTATCTGGAAAAACTTCGCGAAGAATACCGGGGATTCCCGGCCGAAACCGCGATGACGCTGGCGGCCTACAACGCCGGAGCGAGCCGCGTCGATGAATGGAGCGGATCAAAAGAGCAGATGAACAATTTGAGCGAAGAGGAATTTATCAGCAAGATAGACATCGCCTCGACCCGGTCTTACGTGGTTTCGATCCTGGAAAGATACCGGAGCAAAAAGAAGGCGACCGAGAAGGAGAAGAGCGGGCAGAAAGCGGTGAGCGTTAATCAGTGAGCGGTGAGCAGTGAGCGGTAAGCAGGAAATAATTTCCCCTCTTACTTTTACAAATCACTCATCACTAAGTTTCTCCTGCTCACTGCTCACTGAAAAATATGAAGATCCTTTCAGCCGATCATCTTTTGCCGATCTCATCCGAACCGGTCGAAAACGGGGCAGTGGCGGTCGAGGCCGGAAAAATCGTCGCCGTCGGCGGGCGGAAGGAACTCGCCCGAAAATTCCCTGAAACAAAAATTGAGGATTTCGGTCCGGCCGTTTTGATGCCCGGTCTCATCAACGTCCACGCTCATCTGGAACTGACCGCCATGCGCGGTTTGTTTGACGAACTGGACGGCGATTTCTTTTCGTGGCTGATCGCTTTGACCAAAACCCGGGGCGAGATACTGACCGAAGACGACATCTTTTCTTCGGCCGCGTTCGGAGCGCTCGAAGGGGCGCGGGCCGGAGTCACCTGTTTCGGCGACATCGGCCGTCTTGGAAAGGCGGGATTTGAGGCCTTAAAAGGGAACGGTTTGCGCGGGATAGCGTTTCAGGAAACCGATTTTTCGCCGTCCGTCGAAACAGCCGAAGCCGATTTCACCGCCTTAAAAGAAAAATTCTCGGCTTTGCGGGAGGCGGAAACTTCGCTGGTCCGGGCCGGAATTTCCCCGCACTCGCCCTACACGGTCAGCCGCCTGCTGTTCGAAAAAATAACCGATTTTGCGCTCGCCCAAAACGTTCCACTGACCATCCACGCCGCCGAATCTTCGGATGAGGAGCTGTTTTTAAAGACCGGAGAAGGCTTTTTCTCCGGGTTTTTCCGGCGGTCCGGCATTAAATGGGATCCGCCCGGAACCTCCGCCATCGAGTATCTCAAAGAGATCGGCGTTTTGCGCGCCAAACCGTTGCTGGCCCATTGCGTCAAAGTGTCGTCCGGCGACATCGAAACCATCGCCGAGAGCGATTCCTCGGTGGCGCATTGCCCGAAATCGAACGCCAAGTTCGGACACGGAGCAGCGCCGCTGGAAGAATTTCTGAGAAGGGGAATCAGGGTCGGCCTCGGGAGCGATTCGATGGCCAGCAACAACGTCTGCGACCTTTTCGAAGAGGCCCGTTTTGCCGCATTGATGGCCCGCACCCGCGAAGATAGACTGAATTTCCCCGGCGGAAAACAATTGATCGAGATGATAACGCTCGGCGGAGCCCGCGCCCTCGGTCTGGAAAAAGAGATCGGCACCTTAGAAACGGGCAAACAAGCTGATATAATCGCCGTATCGCTGGAAAACGCCGCTCAGATGCCGGTTCACGATGTTTACACGGCCCTGCTTTTCGCCTCGAACGCCCGCGACGTGCGGATGACGATGGTGGCGGGCGAGGAGATTTTCTCCCGTGGAGAGAGCAAAAAGGCGGATGAGGCAAGGTTAAAAGCGAAAATGCGGGAGATAGCGGAGAAGATTCGCGCGGCTGAAAAAAGCCCGGAAAAATAAATTTCAAGCAATTGATTTGGCCACAGAGAACACCGGGAAAAGGAGGAAAACCGTTTACATCAAAAAAATCCCTCGGTGCCCACTGTGGCTAAAAAAACGGTTTGCGGAGCGATGAATGAGAATTTATAGATATTTGTTGGTTTTGATCCTGATCGTAACTTTCGGGGCGGGTTTTCAAAACAAATGCGACGGGTCGAAAAAAGATAAAAAAGATCAGCCCGATAGGCCGCAGGCGAGTCAGACGGCCGAGGCCGTTCCCTCGATCCCGGCCGCTTCTCCGCTTCCCGAAAAAAGCGGGGACGTCAAAACGCTGGCCGAGGGGTCGAACGGAAAGATGGATTCGCCGTTTGTTCTCGTGGCCCGGACCGCCGAAACCTACGGCGATCTTCAAAAGATGGTCGAGGGATTGCCGTCCGCCTCCGCGCTCGACTTTAAGAAAACGGCGGTCATCGCGGCCTTTGCCGGCGAAAAACCGACCGGCGGATATTCGGTCGAGATAACGGGATCGGCCGGAAAATACGCGGCCGGGGTCAAATCACCGCCGCCGGATGCGATGGTTACCGAGGCGCTGACGATGCCTTTTCGGGTGGTCGCCGTTCCGGTCGAGGAAGAGGACAGTCTCGATATCGACCTGTCGGAAAACTGGACCGGGGCGATGCGTTCCTACCGCGTAACCTCGGGCGAAATAGTTTATTCGGGCGGACTCGGCGGCGGAACCACCCGGTTTGAACCAAAGGGGACGATCCGCGTCTTGGTTTCGGGCGAACATATCTCGATGTTTTTTGATCTGGACGGCAAGGCCGGCAACGTCGCCCGGACGCTCAATGAAGCCGCCTCGGGGAGATTGAAGGACGGAAAGATCGAATTGCCTCGGGTCGAAGCGGCCGGCTTTATCGAGGGCCCGCATCCTCCTCTGGTGGTCAGCGGAACCTTTTCGGAGGAGAAGATCGCGCTCACCTTCGATCCCGGCAAGCGCGATTATGTGGTCAACGACGGTTATTCCGGCGGCGGAAAACTGTCGGCGGAAAAAGTGGATTAAAGAAAGCGGGATTTTATGGAGGCTTCGATTCCCAAATCCATTTACGGTCCGGTTCGATCCTGGCGTTTGGGAAGATCGCTCGGCGTCGATGTCCTGTGCCTCGATTCGATCTGTTCGTTCGAATGCGTTTATTGCCAGCTCGGAAAGATCAACCGGGTGACGGGCGAAAGAGGGGTTTTCGTTTCGACCGAAAAGGTTCTCAGGGATCTGGAGAATTCGGGCTGGAAAGAGGCGGACGTCATCACCTTTTCCGGCAGCGGGGAACCGACTTTGGCGAAGAATCTGGGCGAGATCATCGAAAGGATCAGGAAAATGACCGGCAAACCGATCATCGTTCTGACCAACTCGACCCTTTTGCACGACCGAGAAGTGAGATCGGAGATCGGGCTGGCCGATAAGATCTTCTGCAAACTCGACGCCTGGTCGGATGATGTGCTGCGGCGGGTGGATCGTCCGGCGAGGGGCATATCCTTGGATTCGATCATTTCCGGAATCCGGCTTTTGCGGAAAGAATATCCGCGTTTTCTGGCCGTTCAGACGATGATCCTGCGGTTGCCGGAACCTCCCGAGTTGGAAAAGCTGGCCGAAATCCTACGCTCGATCCGGCCCGAAGAGGTTCAACTCAATCTGCCGACCCGCCCCGTTCCGCACGAGTATTTCCTCGAAACGCGCGGGAATGAGGTGGAGTTCGATCCCGGTTTCAAACGGCTCAAAACAATTTCCGGCGAAGAACTGGAAGAAATCCGAAGACATTTATCCGATCTGACCGGCTTAACCTTGGTGGCAAGAGGTTAGCCGGAAAACCCTTTTTTCCTTTTCAGGAAGCGCGGCAAAATCACTCCGGAATGCTTTCAAAGGCTCTCGTATCGTCCCCAAAAATAAAAGAAAAAGATCCGTCTCGTCCCGAACGATCGAAACATTTGCACCGTTTTACCGGGCGCAGACGGATTCGCGGTATTGATTCGGCGTGATTCCGATCTCGCGTTTGAAGACGCGGGTGAAATGGCTCTGATCGGAAAACCCTATGCTGAGGGCGATCTCGGCCAGGGGGATTTCCGGCACGGAGAGCGCGGCGCAGGCTTTCCGAATTCGCAGGCGGCGGATGTATTCGCCGACCGTACAGCGAAAATGACGGCGGAATTCGCGGGACAGATGAACCGGATGAATATCGACCTCGGCGGCGATCTCGGTCAGAGACAGATTTTCGAAAAAACGGCCGCGGATCATCTCCCGCGCCTTTTCGATCCTTTCGGCGCGCGAATCGGCGGCATATTTTCCCGCATTTTGCCGCGAGAGTTCGGCGATGATCTCCAGGATCAATCCTTCGACGGCCAACGTTGAAACCGGGTCTGTTTCGCAGAATTCGCGGAAAAGCCGCCGCGAGAGAACCGTCAGCAAACCGTTGGCGATGTGGGTCGGGCGGTCGATGTCGATCTGAATATCCCGGGCCCGCTTCATCCAGTCGGAAGGTATCTCCACCGTCAGACATTTGCCGCCGAGTTCGTGAAAATGATCCGAATGGATCCTGTCGGGCGGACGGAACAAAAGGCTGGTCGGCGTGCAGTTGAACTCTTCTTTTCCGCAGTTCTCGGTAAAGGTTCCCCGCAGATTGATGACGAAACCGGCGCATTCGTGAGCGTGCCGGCCGAGAGTCTGATTGGCCGCGTAAACCGTTTCGGTGCAGATGAAATCGTTGATCCGGCGGTTTTTGACGATCTTGGAGGGGAATCTGCCGGTTGGAAATTTTCTTGACATAGCTCGGGCCGACCTTTTTCTATTAAAGATATGAAAGACGGGTAAAATAATCAAAAAATCATTTGTCCTCGTAAAGAAAACACACCGAAAAGACTTGGTTTGTGACAATTATCCGTCCTCGACGGTCTCTTTCATCTCTTTTTGATGAATGACTTCGAGCCCGTGCATCAGTTCGCCTTTTTCCGAAAGCAGGATGGCCAGCGGTCGGGTGGCGGGGAATTGAGCCAGAACGATCATCATGATGACGGTGATCGGGACCGAGAGGATCATTCCCGTGATTCCCCAGAGAGCGCCCCATAAAGTCAATGCGAGGATGACGACCAGCGAGGAGATGTTGAGCGAACTGCCCATCATCCGCGGCTCGATCAGATTGCCGACGATGACCTGAATGGCTCCGACCCCGACCAGAATGATGACGAAGGGCGTCAAGGTGTCGAACTGAATGAGCGCCAGAAGGGCCGGAAAGACGGTGGCGATCAGAGAGCCGATGTTCGGGATGAAATTGAGCAGAAAGATCAGAAACGCCCAGAACAATGCGAAATCCAGACCGACGGCCAGCATGATCAGATAGCTGGTAAAGGCCGTGATCAGACTGACGGTCAGTTTGACGCTGAAATAAGCGCGGATCGCTTCGTTGATGTGGGTCATCATCTCCTGAAACCTCTGATGTTTGTCGTGTTCGGGAAAAAGCGCCCGGATCTTTTTCGGAAAAACGGCCTGTTCCAGCAGAAGAAAGACGACGTAGATGATGATCAGAAAAGTGTTGCCCGCGATCCCCGAAAGGGTGTTGACGACCTCGGAGATGATCGAGGAGATATCGACCTTTTCGACCAGATTCTTGAGATTGCCGAAGACGTTGAGCATCTTGCCGCCCGATTCGGAATCGAGGAAAAAACGCGAGGTGTCGAAATTAAAGGTGTTGCCGAGCCTTTCGATCAGAAAGCCGACGTTTTTCCCGTAACGGTCCTTGGCGTTGTACATCTCCTGCCCGTTCTGGACGATCAGCCCGCCGACGAAAAGCAGAATGACGGCGATGATCAGGGTCGAGATGACGATCTTCGACCAGTCGGGCAGATATTTTTTGAACAGCTTGAATTCGCCGATCCAATGCCCGAGGGCGTTGATGATGTACCAGATCAAAACGGCGATGACGACCGGAATGAGCAGGCTTTTGCCGAGGATCAAAAGGGCGAAAGCCGCCGTGATGATGATCAGTAGGGATGCAACCTTGTTTAAAGACATAGCGATTTTGGATTTCGGATTTCGGATCTCGGATTTTTTGGCCCGTTCGCGATTCCGTTTATAGCTTTTTGTTAAAAACAGCGGGGCAAAAATCTGAGATCTAAGATCCTTTTTCGATCAGGTTTTTGAATTTTTCTTTTTCGTCGATGAACAGCAAAAGAGTCCGGTATTTGCTTTTGACGCCGTAAAAGCCGGTAAAAGTCTCCTCATGTTTGAGTTCGATCCGGACGTTAAACGGCTCGAAGTCCTTTAAAAGAGCGATCCGGCGGACGCCGTTCGTCTTTTCCGGCGGATCGGAAGTCAATCTGATCTCGGCGATGTTTTCGGGATCGATCACCGTGTCGCCGAAAATTCCGTGCGGGATGAAAACGCCTTTTTCGTCGATCCCGGCCCGCCTCAGATAAAGCGCTTTGAGATGGGCCAGCAACTGGAGCGAAACGTAAAGGCTGGAAGCCGTTACGGCCCAGGCCGCCAGATGGCTCAGTCGGCTGACGAAAACATGCAGAACGATCGTTTCGACCGTCAGCAGAAAGATGAGAACGGCCAACAGCGGAATGATCCCGCTGGTCCGGTGCGAGGTGAAACGATTGGCCGCTTCGGCGGGTTTGCGCCACGGGACAAAAGCGAAATAAAGAACTGAAACCTCGAAGGCCAGAGCGTCGGGGAGGATCGGAAAATTCAGTTTTTCCCGGCAGATCTCCCGGAAAACGGTCGGCACGTCCGGTTCGGCTCTTTTTAACGAACGGTATTTTTTAAGGGTTTGCCAGGCCGCGCGTCCGGTCAAGGCCAAAACGATCAGTTCGATCGCGGGCAGAACCCAAAGTTTGACCGGATCGAGAAAATACTGCCGTTCGGCCGGCAAAACCAGCGCAGCGATCGAAAGTCCTCCGACGAAAAAAGGCAAAACCGAAAGTTTCGAGATGTTTTTTTTCCGGATCAGAAAAAGATAAGCGAGCGGGGCCGTCACCAGAAGGTCGAAGGCGACCGCGGCGGCGAGTTCGGGATGAACCGCCGTCGCCGAGGTCAACCCGACCGAAGCGGCGAAAACAATGATCAATAACGGCAGGCCGTAAACCACCAGGGGCGAATTCCGATTAAAGAAAGCGGCGTTCATCGGGGGCATTATAACAGAAATCTCCGGCCGATAAATGAAGAATGTCAAGCGACCTCCGGACCTTTTCGACTCCGGCGGGAAAAAACGTAAACGTAAACGAAGATGTTGAGGAAAACCACCAGCGCCGCCAGCGATATGTGAAACCAGGGCCCGGCGGGAATATAGAGGATCTTCAAAATGTAATGCTCGATAAAACCGCCATCGTAACCGGCTTCGCCGCCGGCCTGTCTGAGCCAGATCTCAAGCGGCGTCAGCGGGCAGATCCAGCGGAACCATTGAACCAGAAAGGCCCAGACGACGGCCGGAAGGTGAAACCAGACGATCCGGCGCCAGCGCAGCGCCAACAATCCGCCGAATACTGCGAACAGCACAAAGCAGAGATGAAAGATCAGAACGGCGTCGGCTAAAAAGCGGTAAACCATCGGAGTTGGGATTTGGGATTTGGGATTCGGGAGTTGGGATTGCGGATTTACTTAAATCCGCAATCCGAAATCCCAAACCCCCAATCGTATCATTTGAGCGTTTTTTTCAGTTCGCCGATCAACTGTCCCGGCGTCCAGTCGTTGCCGGGAAAGATCTTCTCGATCTTGCCTTCGGGGGAGATGACCATCGTCCGGAGCGAGTGGTTGAACTGGGTCTTATCGTTCGGATCGACCTCGTAGCGGAGGCCGAAGAAATCGGCGATCCCCTTTATCTCTTTGTCCGAACCGGTGGCCAGTTGCCAGACGGAAAAATCGCCGTCGGCATTTTTTCCCAGATAACCGAGACCGTATTGCCGCAGTTTTTGGGGCGTGTCGGTTTCGGGATCGAACGAGATGCTCAAGAGACGGATCTTGTCCTTCAAATCCTCGTTCTTCATCAGATCGACGGCCGCATCGGAAAAGTTCTTCGACATCAGAATGCAGTAATTCGGCAAAGGACAGCGCGAATAGATAAAGGTGATGGCCAGCGCCTTGCCGCGAAAATCCTTGGCCGAGATCTTTTTCCCGTCCTGATTGACGAGCGAAAAATCCGGTATCTCCTTGCCGATCTGGGCGAACCTCGGATCGGGTTCGGGGGCCGGCCGGTTCGGATTCGGAGCGGCGACGATGGCGATCTTTTCCAGCCAGAAAGCGCCGTTGGCGTTATCGACCACCAGATCGGCGCGGATCTCCGCTCCCGGTTTGAGATCCTCCCAGACCCAGTCCTCTTTGATCGGAAAGTCCATCGTCATCGATTCCATAAAACCGGGAATCTCATCGTGTTTGATCGAGGCCTTCTTGTTGGCCGGATCGACCGAGACGACCTCGCCCTTGAGAGTATATCTTTTGGCATCTCCCGAAGCGGTCTGGGTTTTTGCCCCCTGGCAGGCATTCAGGATCAGGGTCGAAAAAATCAATGTGATAAATAATTTAATGCGCATAACAATATTTTCCTCTGGAAGCGGTGTTCGAATAAAAATGATCAAGTAAAAGACGCGGATCTTTACGGATGAAAGCGGATCGGAACTGATTTTTTGTAAATGATCCGTTTCAAACCATCTAAATCCGTGAATGTCCGTGTTCCTTCTTCTTCTCAAACAGCCTCCCGATAATTTTTGTATTTATGTAAAAAAGCTGTCATTTATCGCCGACCGGATCGGCGGCGGGGATCAGGTTCTGGTCGTAAAGCATCCGGTAAATCCGGTAATTCTGCATCACTTTAAAGACATAATCCTTGGTTTGGGCGTAAAGTATTTCCGGCACGTAGCGGTCCGGGTCGTTCGACGAAGAGCGGGCGTACCAGCGTTTCATATTATCTTCGCCGGCGTTGTAGCTGGCGGCGACGGCCTGGGGCTGATCGGGAAACTGATGAAATAGATCCGACAGGTATTGCGAGCCGAAGAGAATGGCCGTCGGCGGATGATAAAGTTCGTCCTGCCGAAAATCCTCCCGGCTCAGTTCGAAGGCGATCTTGCCGGAGGTCGAAGAGATGAACTGCATCAGACCGCGGGCGGCTGCGGCCGATTTGACATCGGCGCGAAAACGCGATTCCTGCCGCATGATGGAAAGCGCGAATCGCGGATCGACCCCGCGCTGGGGGGCGCTTTTCAAAAGCGAATCGATATAAGGCGTCGGATAGAGCAATTCGATCTGCCCGCGCGGGATCAGTTCGATCCGGTAATCGTCCGGCACCTTCCGCCAGAGCGGTTCGACAAAAGCGGTCGCCCGGTTGGCCATGTCGCCCCGTTTGTAAAAGACCGCCAGAGTGTACTGCCGGTCCTTTTGATTTCCGGCGTCTTTTTCTTCGGGGTTTTCCGTCCCGGCGATCTCCATCTCGGGCGTACCTTCATCGTACAGACCGAGAAACAAAAGCTCATCGGCCAGATCCCGGTGATGGTTTGATGACGCCGGAGGTTTGGTTCGGATCACCTGACGGCGGCCGGCTTCGGTCAATTTCAACTCCGGTATTTTCTGATAATCCGGCAAAAACGAATAAGCCTTCCGAAGTTTTCCCAGAATCTGTTCCCGGGCCTGTTTGACGTCGGTCAAACGATAGGCGGATTCAGCCGCTTTTCTGATCTCATCGGCCGTGGCGGCCGTTACCGACTGACTGGATTTGATCCGAAACGGATAGAATTTCCGGCGGACGAAATCTCCGGTCTGCGGGTTTTGCAAAAGCGCCAGCAGTCTTTCGTTGGCCCGCCAGCCGTAATAGGCGCGGCGGCCGTCGGGGATCGACAGATAGACGTCGATGGCCTCGTCATACCGGTTGAGCTGTTCGAGGGCGAAACCCTTTAAAAACCGGATCTCGTCCTTGCTGGTTCCGCCCGGCGTGTTGGGGTTGCCCAGATTTCCCAGAAAGTTCAGCGATTCGAAATCGGCCAGCGCTCTTTTCCAATCCTGCTGGGAGAGATGGATCCGGGCGCGGGCGAAAAGGGCGACGGCCTCCGGCAGTTTGTCGCGAAAGGCGTCGCGGGTTTTGTCGGTCCAATTGATGGCGTTCGATGTCTCGCCCTTATCGCGCAGGACATCGACGATGTTCAAATAGGCGCGTTCCAGATTGGAGGCCTCGGGATAGGTTTCGATGTATTTTTGGTAGCGGGCGATCGATTCCTTGGTTTTGTTGACCCGGGCGTAGGCCGAGGCGGCCTGATAAAGCGCGTCCTGCGAAAGATGGCTTTCGGGAAATTCGCCCTGCACCCGTTCGAACCAGTCGGCCGCCTGACTGAAGTTGTCTTCCTGGACCAACCCGCGTCCGATCTGATACATGCACATCGGCACATTGGGGTTTTTGGGAAACTGGGCGATGAGCGACTGGTAATGAAGCCGGGCGTTCTCGAAATCGCGGTTGAACTGGTAGATGGTCGCCCGCCGGATATGTTCGGTGTCGGTCAGTCGGGGAACGGTGCGGCCGAAATTTTCCTCGCCGACATCGAGCCGGTCCAGTCCCCGGACTCCTTCGAGGGCGAAATCGTCCGGCTGACCCGGATTGGGCGGGTTGTCGGCCAAACGGGAAAAAACTGTGCGGGCGTTTTCGGCGTTGCCGCTCTGCCGGTAGGCCTGACCAAGGAGAACCAGATCCTCGCGCGTCCGGGCGTCATTGCCGGTCAGATAGCCCAAAACCGAATCCGGCGCACCGGGAGCGTCTTTGACCCCGTTCGGGTTTGAACCCGCTCGCAGGCGGGCGATGGCCCGGTCGAAATCCCTGCTCTCCAGATAACTGCGGGCGAGGCGGGAATCGGCCGCATCGGCCACAAGCGAATCGGGGGCGGTCAGGAGAAGTTCGCCGAGATACATCCTCTCCATCGGCGGATTGCCCGTCCAGCGCGAGATTTGGGCCAGATGCCAGAGAGCGTATTCCCGCAAAACCGAATTGCGGCCGAGAACCTCCTGGTAAACGGCCAGCGCCCTCGGAAAATCGCCCGATCTTTCGTAAAGACGCGCCAGCAGATAATCGTAATTGTTGATGTGAAACAGATCCTTGTCGGTTTTCCGGAGCGCCTCCAATTCCTCTGCGGCCGCCTGATACTGACGGTTGGCCGCCAGCGTCAGGAGCTTTTGATGCCGGTCGGCCGACATTTGCCCGAAGGCGTTCGTTCCCAGAAAAAGCAGCAGTAAAAAGGCGATTATTTTCATAAAACGGTTTTGCCTTCCTCAAGCCTAACACGAGTTAAATGCGAGCGGAAAATGCAATTTGCCGTGTGGCCAAATCGTTTGATTCATTGTAACCTTATTGAATCATTTAAGCGATTATGAATACGAAATTGAGCGAAACCAAAGCCGAGCTTCTGAGCGGCAAACCCGTCGCCGAAGCGATCAAAACAAAAGTCGCCGAAGAGGTCAGAAAGCTCGAAGCCGAACACGGTTTTCGGCCCGGTCTGACCGTGGTTCGGGTCGGTCAGGACCCGGCTTCGGAGGTTTACGTCACCAACAAGGTGAAAACATCCAAAGAACTCGGCATCAATTCCGAACATCGTCATCTTCCGGCGGAGACGAGCGAAGAGGAACTGCTCGGGATCATCGAGGAGTTGAACGCCGACGAGGGCGTTGACGGAATTTTGGTTCAACTCCCTTTGCCGAAACAGATCAACGAGAGTCTGATCTTAGAGAAGATCGACCCGCAAAAGGACGTTGACGGTTTTCACCCGGTCAACGTCGGGCATCTGTGGCAGGGAAAGGGCGTTCTGGCTCCCTGCACGCCGGCCGGAATCATCGAAATGCTCAAACTCTCGGGCGTCGAGATGACCGGAGCGCACGCCGTCATCGTCGGTCGCAGCAACATCGTCGGCAAACCGATGGCCGCTCTCCTTTTGCAGGAGAACGCGACCGTGACGGTCTGTCATTCGAGAACCAAGAATCTGCCGGAAATCACCGCTCAGGCCGATATTCTGGTGGCCGCCATCGGAAGAGGCGGTTTCATCCGGGGCGAGCATATCAAAGAGGGCGCGACCGTCATCGATGTCGGAATGAATAATTTCTCCGACGCCGAGCGGGCCGATGAGATGTTCGGCGAGGACGAACTGGAAAAACGCCTCCGAACGATCGAAAAACGCGGCTCGACCCTGATCGGCGACGTCAACCCGAAAGAAGCCAAGATGAAGGCCGGAAGATTCACCCCGGTCCCCGGCGGCGTCGGTCTTCTGACCGTGGCGATGCTGATGCGAAACACCGTCGAAGCGGCCAAAAGCCGAAGACTTTCTTGATTTTGGATTTTAGGTTTTGGATTTTGGATTCTAAAAGAAATTCAGTTTTCCCCTCCGAAACCGAACCAATCCAAAATCCAAAATCTAAAACCCAAAATCGAATGATGAACTTCAAAGAATATCAAAGCGAAGCGAGCCAGACGGCGCTTTATCCCGACCGGCTCAATAATCTGGAATATCCCACGCTCGGGCTGGCCGGCGAGGCGGGCGAGGTGGCCAACATCGTCAAAAAGATCCAGCGCGATCACGGCGGCGAGATTACCGAAGAGACCCGCGCCAAATTAAAGGACGAACTCGGCGACGTGCTCTGGTACATCTCGGCCTGCGCCGACGAACTCGGTCTGACGCTCGAAGAGATCGCCGAATACAATGTCGGGAAACTGGCGAAAAGACATAACCGGAAGTCCGCCGGTTGATTTTTTTTGAAGCAATAAACAAAGAGTTTCAACGTCCGCTTTTGGGTTTAACCGAAATTTTTTTTCTGGGAAGAGCATTCTTATGCTCAGAAGGTGTTTGAAAATTAATTTGGCCCGCGAACAGGCGCCAATAAACACGAATGATTTTTAATTAATTAAAACATTTGAACTTTAAAATTTATGCTCAAAGTCGGTTTGACGGGGTCGATCGCCGTCGGGAAAAGTTACGTTTGCGCTTGTTTGGCCGAACTCGGGGCTCATGTTCTGGACGCCGACCTGACGGCCCGCGAGGTGGTCGAGAGGGGAACCGAGGGACTGCGTTTGATCGTCGAGAAGTTCGGCCTCGAAGTTTTGCAACCCGACGGCGCTCTTGATCGTGCAAAGATGGGCGGGATCATTTTCGCCGACGAACGAAAGCGACAACTCCTCAACTCGATAGTGCATCCATTGGTTATCGCAAAACAGGACGACTGGCTGGCGGAAAAAGAATCGGAAGATCCCTCCGGCATCGCCGTCATCGACGCGGCTTTGATGATCGAGTCGGGCGGCCACCGGCGTTTTGATAAATTGATTGTCGTTTGGTGCGATTCTGTAATACAATTGCAGAGATTGATGAAAAGAAACAACCTTAATGAAAGGGAAGCCTTGAAACGCATCAATTCGCAAATGTCTCAGGAAGAAAAAAAGAGTTACGCCGATTTTTTGATCGAAACCTCCGGAGGTTTCGATCAGGCCCGCCGACAGACCGAGGAGGTTTTCGGGCAGTTGAAACTGTTGGCCGATCGGAAAATTTAAGATGAGTTCAGAAAAAAGAGAAAAGGGACGAAAAATGAGCGGAAAAGCCCGATCGCGGGCGGCTTTTCCGCCTTTCCGTCTTTTCACTTTTCCGCTTTTTCCCCTTTGCCTGATCCTTCCGCTTTTGTTCTTCGCCGCTTGCAGTGAACTGGATAAACCGATCCCCGAACCCTATTACGCCGAAACCTCGCCGCCGCCGAAACAGGAGTTTCGCTGGAGCAACGGCAAGATGCCCAAATCCTTCGATCCGGCTTTCGCCTCGGCTCCGCCCGAAACCGACATCGTCCGGGCGATTTTTGAAGGGCTGACCGAAACCGAAGCCAAAACGCTGAATCCCGTTCCCGCCGGGGCCGTCAAATGGACCGCTTCCGAAGATCAGAAGGTATGGACCTTCGAACTGCGCCGCAACGCCCGCTGGTCGAACGGGGATCAGGTGACGGCCGAAGATTTCGTCCGCAGTTGGCGGCGGCTGGCCGAACTGGGCGAAAAAACATCGCATTTTGGACTGCTCGATAACATCGTCGGGGTGGCCGAGATCAGGGCGAGGGTCAAAGAAGAATTATTGAAAAAAGAGGAAAAAAAGGAGAGCGAACTTCTTCCCACCGCCACGCCGAATCCGGATCTTCCCGCTTTTCTGAAACAGAACCCGCCGCCCGCTCCGACCAGAACTCCGGCCAAAGAGGAAACCAAACCGGCGGAACCGAAACCCAAAAACGCTCCCGATCCGCCTCCCGCCGAGCCGAAACCGAAAACCGAAGAAAAACAGCCGGCCGAACCGAAGGAAAAATTCGGGGTCGAAGCGATTGACAAATACACCCTGAAGGTCGAATTGATCAAACCCGACAAGGATTTCCCGGCGCTCGTCGCCCATCCGATCTTCCGTCCGATCCACGCCGAGGAAAAGGCTTTGGCCGAAGACTCTCTGAACGCCGACATCATCACCAACGGAGCCTTTCGGATCTCTTCGATCGGAGGGGACGGCGTTACGCTCGACCGGGCGGAAAACTATTGGAACAAGGATGAGGTCCAACTCGAAAGGGTTCGTTTCGTCCCGGCGGAAAACGCCGAAAAAGCTCTGGAAGCCTACCGGGCCGGCGAGATCGACGCCGTTACCAACGCCGATTTCGAGCCGCTCGCGCTCAAACTCCTGACGCCCTACGACGATTTCCGGCGAACCGTCCACAGCGCGCTCAATTTTTACGAATTCAACCGCCGGAAAAAGCCCTTTGACGACCGCCGCGTGCGTCAGGCCCTGACCATTGCCATCGAACGCGAACGCCTGACCGACGACGAGATGGACGGCGCCACCAAACCGGCCCTGAGTTTTTCGCCGCTCAATGAAGAGGGCGAGAAGAAGATCAAACAGGACCCCGAAAAGGCCAGGCAACTTCTGTCGGAAGCCGGATTCGCCGACGGTCAGAATTTCCCGAAAATAAAACTTCTCATCAACCGCAACAACGTTCAGCAAAGGATCGCCCGTTCGGTCGCCCGGATGTGGAAACAGAATCTGAATATCGAAACCGAGATCATCGTCAAGGAACCCGAGGAGGTCGAATCGATCAAAAAAAGCGGGGAGTACGATCTGGTCAGGCGGGGGGTGGTTTTACCGACTTCGGACGAGGCGGCCAATATGATGAGCATTTTCGGCCACGAAGCGGTTCATTCGGAGACCGTCGTCAAAAGCCCCGAGAAGAAGACCGAACCGGTTCGGGAGATCAAATCGCCGACGGCCGAAAAAAACAAGACCGAAAGCGCTCCGGTCGAACAAACGCCGGGTGAAGGCAAATTGCCCGTTCCGGCCGGGACCGATCCCACTGCGGCCGGATCAGACCCTTTTTCCGGCGAAGACGGCCCGATTCTGACCGAAGAGGACGCGCTGGCGGAACTCCACGCCATCCCGCTCTATTTCCCGACCTCTTATTCGCTGGTCCAACCTTATGTGCTCGGTTTCGAGATCAACACTCTGGACGCCCCTTCGCTCAAGACCGTGAGGATCGATAATAATTGGCAACCGAAAAAGACGGGGGGCGAATCCTAAAAAAGATCGTAAGAGCAATTTAACGGGCAATAAGATGCGCTAAGCGGCCGGTCAATTTGTAAATTTGAAATCAGGAAAAAGCGAATTACGGCGGCGGCTTTTTTTTCGGAATTCAAGGATTCCCGTCCGAATCAATAAATCAGAGTTTCTCAAACTAAGTGACGGGCGCGAACGTATGAACCGTAAAAACGCCGCCAATCATTTTGCCGGTTGACAAAATTCTTGCCTATAAGGTTAAGAACGTGTTAACTTTAGGGCGTTATTGATTGTTCGGTAACGGATTCTTTCCCCTGGCTTTTTAAAAAAGAGCCTAAAAAAAACCAGCAGTTTTACAAGGAGTGTTTATGATGTTGCGAATCAGCTTTAAACAATTTCGTTTAGGATTGGCTTTTGTTCTGGTGTCTTCATTTTTGATCAGCTGTTCGACCCAGGCCAGCAGTAAGTACTGGGGGCGGGTCGATGTTCCCCATGACAATGTGATGCGGTATATAACCGGGTCGGAGCCGGAATCGCTCGACCCGCAGTTCGTCACCGGACAGCCCGAAGCCAGAATTCTGATCGGTCTCTATGACCGGCTGGTTGAATATCATCCGAAAACGATGGAGCCGATTCCCTCGATGGCGACTCACTGGGAGATCAGCCCGGACGGTACGGTTTACACTTTCTACCTGAGAAACAACGGCAAATTCTCCAACGGGGATCCGATCAAAGCCGAAGATTTCGCCTGGTCTTTCCGCCGCGCACTCTCTCCGGAACTGGCTTCGCGATACGCCTTTTTGGGTTACGACATCAAATACGCCGAGGCCTATAACTCGGGCAAATCGTTCGTCAAAAAGAACGGACAGTTCCTGCTCAAGAAAGATTTCCTGAAAGACATCGAACCCAAAGCCGAAGAAAAACCCGCGGCGCTGGAACCCAAGACCCTGAAGGATGACCCCGGAGAAGATCTGGCTTCAGAACCGAAATCCGAGCCCGGCCCGGACGTGCCGGCGAAAATCAATGAGCCTCAGACCGAATTCCAAAAGTTCATCAATGCGCCGGAGCGTTTGACGGTGGCCACCGACGACAAGGGCAAGGCCGAGGCCATCAAGGACAATCCGAAGCTGGAGGCCGCTTATGACGGCGCGGAATTCGTTCCGGTCGAAGCCAAGGACATCGGCGTCGAGACTCTTGACGATTACACTTTGCAACTCACCTTGAAGCAGTCGGCTCCCTATCTGACCGGGCTTTTGACCCATCAGTTCTTCGGGGCGCTCCATCGTGCGACCATCGAAAAATGGGGCACCGACTGGATCAAACCCGAACATATCGTCACCAGCGGAGCCTTTAAGGTGGCCGACTGGAAGCCCTACGACGAACTGACCATCGTCAAGGATCCGAATTACTGGGACGCCGAAAACGTCGCCCTCGACGGGATGGTGTTTTACCCGATGGACGAGCAGACGACGATGATGAACATCTATAAATCGGGTCGGGTCGACGCGCTTTACAACCACACGGTACCGGCCGCCTGGAACGAAGAGATCCGCCAGTATCAGGCCGAATATCAGCTCTATCCGGAGGTCGCCATCGAATATTACACCTTCAGCGTCAACAAACCTCCGGTCGATAAACTCGAGGTGCGTCAGGCGCTGGCGCTGGCCATCGACCGGGTCGCTCTGGAAAAATACCGCAAAACCGTCAAACGGCTGGTCAACTTCACGCCGAGCGGGATTTTCCCGAAATACGAGGAAGCCCGCAAGAACGTCTATCCGAAACTGCTGGCCAAAGCCGGACTGACTCAGGAAGAATACGACAAGCGGATGTTCAATCCGGCCGGAGCCTGCGATTTGATGGAAAAGGCCGGTTACAAAGTGGCCAAAGGACAGGACGGTCGGTGTCAGGTGTCGGATTTTCCGGCCGACGATATTAACATCAGCTACAACACGGCCGAAAGCAACAAACAGGTGGCCGAATTCGTTCAGGCGCAGTGGAAACAGAATCTCGGCATCACGGTTCAACTCAAGAACATGGAGTGGAAAACCTATCTGCCTTATCGCTCCAAGGTCGAGTACACGGGCGCGGCGCGGGCCGGTTGGGTCGGAGATTTCATGGACCCGTACACCTTCCTCAGCCAGTTCTATTCCAAAAACAACGACAGTTCGACCGGCTGGTGGGACCCGAAATACGACAAGATGCTCGACGATGCCAACAAGACATCGGATCCGATGAAGCGTCTGGAAAAACTGGCCGAAGCCGAATTCTATATGCTTCAGGACCAGCCCGTCATTCCGCTTTCGACCAACGGAACGAGCTGGATGAAGAAACCCTACATCAAGGGCATGTATCCGAATCCGGGCACGATGCATCCGTGGAAGTTCGTTTACATCGAAACGGACCCGAGCAAATGGGACGAAAACGCCGATGCCATTATGGAGAACAAAGATCCGGTCGTCGAACAGAAGATCGATCGGCTGATGAAAACCCAGCTGGATTTTGAGCAGTCGAAATCCGCCGCGAAATCGGAAACGGCCAAAACCGAATAGGTGAAGAGGAAAAATGCTTAAATTTATCATAAAGAGGTTGATTATCATCATCCCGATGGCTCTTTTGGTGGTGACGGTAACCTGGGGTTTGATCCGCATTGCGCCGGGGAATTTTTATTCAACGGAAAGAAATCTGCCGCCGGCGATCGAAAAGAACATCCGGGAAAAATACGGTCTCGATGACGAATGGTACGAACAATACGGGCGGATGATCGGTAACATCACCTGTCGTTTGAGAGGCGAGGACGAGACCGGAGGAACGCAGTTCGGACCCTTTAAATGTTTCGATTTCGGGGATTCGCTCAAGTATCAGGGGCAATCGGTCAACGAGATCATATTGCGTCATTTCCCCTATTCGGCGACCATCGGTCTGCTGGCTTATATTCTGGCTCTGGCCGTCGGTCTGTTTGCCGGGATCGTCGCCGCCCTCAAACAAAATTCCTTTTTCGATTACTTTTCAATGGCTCTGGCGATGCTCGGTCTTTCGGTTCCGAATTTTGTTCTGGGGCCGATCCTTGTCCTGTTCTTTGCCATCGGACTTTATTGGTTGCCTCCGGCGCGATGGGGCGGGCCGACCTATCTGATCATGCCGGTCATAACCCTGGCGGCCATCTACGCGGCCTATATCGCCCGTCTGACCAGAGCCGGAATGCTCGAAGTTCTCCGTTCGGACTACATCCGGACGGCGCGGGCCAAGGGACTGAGCGAAAGAACCGTTCTGCTCAAACACGCTTTGCGGGGCGGCATCATTCCGGTCGTTTCCTTTACCGGTCCGGCTCTGGCCTCTCTGCTGGCCGGAACCGTTGTGGTCGAAAAGGTGTTCGCCATTCCGGGACTGGGAAATATCTTCATCCAATCGGTTTTGAACCGGGACGAGCCTTTGATCCTCGGGATCGTGGCCTTTCTTTCGATCCTGATCATGATCTTTAATCTGGCGGTCGATATCTCCTACGGCTTTTTGGACCCGCGCATCCGTTACGAATAGTTCCGGGGTCGGTTGGTGTGTAAGTTTTTCGAAAAAAAAATTGTTATGGAAAATATTAATAAAAACGCCGGAGATGTTGCCGATAATTCCCAATTCAGAAAGATCGTCGGGCTGATTTATGTCTGTTTTCTGATTCTGCTCGCGATCAGTCTGGGGCTTTCTTATTACCTTGATTACAAGTCCGAATCGGAGAGTTTTCAATATGTCGGATTCGTCGCCTTTGTGCTGTTTTATCTGGTTTCGACGGGGGTCGTGATCTGGTTTGTCCGGACCAACAAGGCCAACTCGCTGTGGGCCGATGCCTGGAAACGACTGTTGAGAAACAAACTGGCCACCTTCGGTCTGGTCGTTCTGTGGGTCATCACCCTGACGGTCGCCGTCGGTCCCTCGATCATCTATTGGCTGACCGGATTGACTCCCGATCTGATCCCGCCGAATTCGGATCTGATCAAATCCTTCCCGCCGTCTCTCCTGCATCCGATGGGAACGGACGAAGCGGGGCGCGACCTGCTTTCGCGGGTTTTGCAGGGAGGCCGGATCTCCCTGATGGTGGGGATCATTTCGACGGTCGTTTCCCTGATCGTCGGCGTCAGTTACGGGGCGACGGCCGGTTATCTCGGCGGCAAGATCGACGACGTGATGATGCGGTTCGTCGACATCATTTACGCCATTCCCTATATTCTGATCGTCATCGTTCTGCTTCAGGTTTTCGGCGGGGACAAGACCGGATTTTTGATCAAGCTGATCCCGGTTGTTCTCAGCACGCTGGTTATGCTGCTGCTGATCACGGCACTTTTGATCAGGTTTTACCGCAGTATGCACGAGACGTCCAGTCTGAGAGGTTTTCAACTCAAGGCTCTGACGACGGTCATCAGCGCGGCGGTCATCGTTTTGACGATCTGGTTTAACACTTATCTCTATTCGTGGTTCCTCGGCGGTTTCGGCCAGTGGATCGCCTCGGTTTACGACGAGAATGTCAATCAGGGGCTGAGCCAGATCTTCCTGCTGTTTTTCGCGCTCGGTCTGGTTTCGTGGCTGACGATGGCCCGGGTCGTCCGGGGACAGATCCTTTCGCTCAAAAATCAGGAATTCGTGCTGGCGGCGCGGGCGACCGGCGTTTCCACTTTCAAGATCATTTTCAAACATCTGGTTCCGAACGCGCTCGGGCCGGTCATCGTTTACGCCACTTTGACCGTGCCGAGCGTGATGCTGACCGAGGCCTTCCTGTCATTTTTGGGGATCGGCGTGCAGGCGCCTTACGCTTCGTGGGGATCGCTCGCCTCGGACGGGATCAAGAACATCGCCATCTTCCCGTGGCAGTTGATCTTTCCCGGCGTAACGATGGCTTTGACGCTCTTTTCGCTCAACTTCCTGGGCGACGGATTGCGCGACGCGCTCGATCCGCAGACGCGGAAATTCTAGGGATCGGCGGAATTCCGAAAAAAAACGGTCTTGCATTGAGAAAAACATGAGAATTAAAAACGGCTTTCAATGGTTGATTTTGGGCGCCCTCGTTTCGGCCGTGTGCTTCATTTTTGCGGGGGGACTTTCCCGGGCTCAGAACCTGAACGGTTTTGTCGTCCCCGGCGAAAGATTCGACGGGATCACCATCGGCAAATCGACGGCCGACGATGTCATTTCGACCTACGGCGACGATTATAAATTGATCAATCACAAAGAGTATTCCTTTGAGATGATCTACAAGAAACTCGGCATCTCTTTTTATTATTGCCAGAGAGATCCGAGGAAAGAGATCTTTGTGGTCGAGATCGAATCTCCTTCCCGGGCGATGACCAGCAAGGGCATCATCCTCGGTCAAAGCACCTTTGAAGACGTTTTCCGGCTTTACGGAAATGCGGAGGAGACGTCCTCCGGTTTTGAATATCCGGGGATCAATTTCAATTACGAAGAGGACAACGTTGAGGAAGACTCGGAGGACGCCCGGACCCAGCCGGTCGCCAAACCGGCTGAGCCCGTTAAAGATAAAAGTCAGCCGGCCGATCCGGTTAACGGCAGAACCGTTGACTTGAAAGTTTCCGAACTGCCCGAACCGCTTCAAAAAACCATTACTGATAACATCCTGATAACCCCGGCCGCGCGGGGCGATATTGGCAACGCCATCGCCGATTCGGAGGACGACGATGCGGAAGAAGACGCCGCCGCCGTCGCCGATCAGGAAGAAGAGGACGGAGTTGATGAAGGAGTGAGGAAAAAAACGGTAAAACTCATCGAATTGATTGAAAAAAACGGATTGCGGCAATGCGATTCCCAATTCCCCAAAAGATAAAATAAATGAGCGAAACAAACGGAACAATACTTTCGGTAAAAGACCTGAAAACCTATTTTCAGACGGAAGACGGCGTGGTCAAGGCGGTTGACGGCATTTCGTTTGAACTCGAAAAAGGCGAAACGCTCGGCATCGTCGGCGAATCCGGCTCGGGCAAATCGGTTACCAATCTTTCGGTGATGCGGTTGATCCCGGAGCCTCCGGGCAAGATCGTCGGGGGGGACATCATTTTCGACGGCATCGACGTCCGCAAGCTTTCGATCGAGGAGATCCGAAAACTGCGCGGCAAACGGATCGCCATGATCTTTCAGGACCCGATGACCTCGCTCAATCCTTTCCTAAAGATCTCGACGCAGTTGATGGAGGTAACTCAACTGCATCTCGGACACACCAAGGATCAGGCCTACGATCACGCCGTCAAGATGCTCAAGACGGTCGGGATTCCGGCGCCGGAAAAACGGGTCGACAACTATCCGCACGAATTTTCCGGCGGGATGCGCCAGAGGGTGATGATCGCCATGGCTCTCAGTTGCGAACCGGAACTCCTGATCGCCGATGAGCCGACGACGGCGCTCGACGTCACCATTCAGGCCCAGATCCTCGAACTGATCAAGGATCTGAGGAGGGAACTCGGGACCAGCGTCATCCTCATCACGCACGATCTCGGGGTGGTGGCCGGAATGACCGACAAGATCATCGTCATGTACGCCGGCAAGGTGTTCGAGACGGCTCCGACCACGGAGTTGTTCGCCACGCCCGCCAATCCCTACACCAAAGGGCTTTTAAAGAGCGTGCCCGATCCGGCTCACGAAGAGGGAGCGGAGCTTTATCAGATTCCCGGCCTTCCGCCCGATGTCGCCCATCTGCCACCCGGTTGTCCGTTTGCCGAACGGTGCGAACGCGCCGAAGACATCTGCACCAGAGATTTTCCGCCGTTCGTGCAGATCAACGAAAATCACCATTCGCTCTGTCATTTCGCCAAAGAGGTTTACGCCGAATCGGTGGCGGTCAACGAGGAATTGAAGCGCTGAATGTGAGGGAATACGAGCCGAATAAATGGGGCTTTGAAAAATCATCCGATTTAAGCGGAACCCGGAAAAAGACGACCAACTTTTTAACTGAAAACTTATGAAACAAGACGATTACCTTCCGAACGAGGCTTACGAAGATCAACCGGTTCATCCGTTAAAGACGGGGTTCACCGGTTTTTTTGATGAGGAGAGCGAAAATTATTTTTTCGCCATGGTCGATGAGGACGGAAAGGTTTTGCTCAAAAGCGAGGGATACGCGAGCGAAAGCGGGCGCGATGGCGGGATCGATTCGGTCATTTCCAATCGCGAAAAAAGAAAGTCTTATTCGGTCAGGTCGGATGAGGAGAGCGGCCGATACTATCTGAGTTTGCGGGCGGGGAATAATCAGGAGATCGCCCGCAGCGTCGGTTTTGCCACCGAGGCCGAAGCTCTCGCTTTGCTGGATGATCTGGCCGGTCGGGAGACTCTAGAGATCCCGGCCGCCAAAACGGTCGAAGAGTTTGATCCGATCGGCGAGCGGGAGGCCATTGAAAGCGGGGCGGTTGAGGATTCCTTAGAAGAAGTTTCTCCGACCGAAAGAGAGACCGAGGTTTTGGAAGGATTTGTAAATGAAGAAACCGAGGTTTTAGAGGGGCTTGAGATCGAGGAAGATGTCGAAATAAAAGAAAAACCGGCCTCGGTTGAAACCGCTCGGAGATTTGCCCGTTTTGCCCCGGAAGGCAACGGCAATGTTCTGATCTCGCTCAAGAACCTGAAGGTCCATTTCAACTTGGGCGGCGGCGGACTTTTGGATCGACTGACCGGGGGCAGTCCCGAACCCCGGATCGTCAAAGCCGTTGACGGCGTTTCCTTTGACATCGAAGAGGGGGAAACTCTCGGTCTGGTCGGCGAATCGGGTTGCGGAAAATCGACCCTCGGCAAGGCCATCCTGCGCCTTACTCCGATCACCGACGGAAAGGTTTTATATAAGGGAAAGGATCTGGCCCATTCCTCGGATTACGAGATGAGGGAACAGCGCAAAAATCTTCAGATGATCTTTCAGGACCCTTACGCGTCGCTCAACCCGCGGATGACGGTCGGGAACATCATCGGCGAACCGATCCGCACCTACGGTCTGGCCCGCGGGCGTTCGGTTCGGGATATAGTCGAAGACCTGATGGAAACGGTCGGAATGAGTCGTCGTTTCATCAAACGTTATCCGCACGAGTTTTCCGGCGGTCAGCGACAGCGGATCGGCATTGCGCGGGCGCTGGCGGTCGATCCGGAGTTCATCGTCGCCGACGAACCGATCTCGGCTTTGGACGTTTCGATCCAGGCGCAGATAATGAATTTGATGGATCATCTACAGGCCGAAAAGAAACTGACCTATCTGTTCATTTCGCACGATCTGCGGGCGGTGCGCCACGTCGCCGACCGGGTGGCGGTGATGTATCTGGGCAAGATCGTCGAACTGGCCGAAGGAAAAGACATTTACGAAGAGCCGCTTCATCCTTATTCCAAAGCGTTGATCTCGGCCGTTCCGGTGCCCGACCCGGAGATCGAGGCCCAACGAAAAAGGATCATACTGACGGGCGACGTTCCTTCGCCGATCAACCCGCCGTCGGGCTGTCGCTTTCACACCCGCTGTCCGTATATGATCGATGACTGCAAGCGGATCGAACCGGAACTGGTTCAGATCAAACCGCGCCACTTCGCCGCCTGTATTCGCATCAGTCCGGAAAAACCCGATATCGAAAAGAACGTGAAGGAAGCTGATCCCGAACGATGAACCGAAAGATATTTCAGATCAGATCGTTGTTGTCGGATAAAAAAAGAGGAGCCGAATCCGGCTCCTCTTTTTTTTCGGGTTCAGCTCAACCCCTCAGTTTGGTTTTGCTAAACCTTCCGATTGATTTTCCGGCGCTTTTTAACTGGTGGCCGCTCTGGAAACGTCCCGGAGTCCTTTGATCCGGTCGTGCGTGATCTTGACCTTGTCGGCCTGCGTCTGAACCAGAGTCCGGATGTCCGCCGGAAGGTCCTGTTCAAGAGCCTGCCGGTAGGCCTTGACGGCCGAGTCCTCGCCGCGTTCGCATTCGTTGAGAACGGCGGTTTCATCGTTGCCGGTCAATGCCGCTTTCAGATTCATCCAACCCTGATGCAGTGTTCCCGAAAAGCTTCCGTCCTCTTCCGGTTCCCCGCCAAGTTTTCGGACCTCGGCCTGCAATTGGCCGGCGAACTGAGCCCGCTGTTGCGAGCATTCGTAGAAAAGCGACTTCATATCGCTTCTTTCCACTCCTTCGGCGGCATCCTTAAAGCCGTTCTGTCCGTCTTTACAGGTTTGGATCAGATTGTTGATGGTTGAAATAATATTTTCGTTCGTCATAATTTTTTACCTCCTTGAAATTAAATCAAAGTCCTTCCGCCTAATTGTTTTGCGTTGAGACTTACCAAGTTACAGATACAATCGCCGTGCCACTGGCGAGAACCGGATGTTTATTTGCAAACTCTTAAAGATCAAGGTTTTTTGTGAAGGCTTTTGAAACACCTTTTGTATGCAATACGTTCATAAAACTATTTCCCGGTTTTCCCGTTTCAAACGTTGTTAAAAGGCTGATTAAAGACAACTTTCGGGAGAGGCGGAGACTTTTTCGGCGGTCGGATTAGGAGGGGGAAAAGACGTCTTTCGGGCAAATAATTGGAAAAATGCGGGGAATCAATATCTATTAAGTTTTCAGGCGAATCTTTAAGGAGCCGATTTGCAAAATTTATTGAAAAAAGTTCCCGGTTCTTATGGTCTTCGGGATAATTTTTATGCAATAATCAGGGCATCCCAAAAAAATATTGATTAAAGTTTTGCCAAATTATTGAAAATCACGGGCAATTAACTCTATCTAGCCAATACGTGCCTTTTGATTATTTTGGTCTAGCGAAAACTCAAATACTTATAGTTTGCCGGGAAAGAGGCAAGAACAATAACAAAAATGACAGCGGATAAACAGAGGAAAAAGTTTGCATGGCAGACGGTGCAAGACAGATTGGCCAATGATGGCGGTGTGTCGGTGGTTACCGTTGACGAGCATTCGGCTGTCCTGGCTCAATCAAACAACAATTCGATGTGTCAGGTTCTCAGCAATTCCGAAGAATTCGCCTCCAGCTGTGAGCTTTTTTGCGGCCGCGCTTTTGAAATGGCGACCGAGGCCGGCAAACCGCGAGGATATAAATGTTACGCCGGTCTGAACTGCATCGCCGTTCCGATCACCGAAGGCGAAAAAACGCTGGTTTCGATCGTCGGACGAACCTTTCTCAAATCTCAGGATTACCGCGTGGCCACCCAAAGGGCCATCAGCGGCGACTGGGAAAAATATCCCCGCACAAAGTTTTTTGAGAACGTCATCCTGAGCGGTTCCCCGAAACATCTGGAAACCGTGGCGGATAAGTTGCAAGCCTTGAACGCCGAAGAAAAACAGGCGCTTTTCCGTTTGACCGATGAGGAAACTCACCCGGAGGAAGACTTCCTTTCGGAACCCGCCCTCGCAGAAGAAGAGCCGGAAACCCCGGCCGGAAATCCGGACGAGGAGATTATTAACGAGACAAAGGAAATATCAAACTTGATACAGGAATTTCACAAAACAAACCGGGAGCCGGAGGTCATTTCCGCACCGGTTGAAAAAAAATACGCCGAAGAGACCGAAGAGATGGACGCCTGGCGCGCGCTTTTCGGTTCGCTTCTGGACCTCAGCTATAAGCAGGCCTGCACCTCGGTTCTGCAGTTTTTGCAAAAACGTCACTCGCTTCTTTCGATCGCCTGGCTGGAAAGATACGAAAATCATCTGGAGACGATTTTGGCCGGAGGGTTTTTAAAGGAACACCCCCTCCGTTTCAAGTTCGCTCTGGACGACAAAAATCTGGTCAATGCGAGCGTTAAGGGAACGCCTTTGGAATTGCGCCTGACATCGGTTACTTCCAAGAAAAACGCGCCCCACCGGGTTCAGCTTTACCCGATCGGGATCGGCGGAGAGATCCGGAGCGCTCTGGTTACGGCCGATGAGATCGACGATCCGGAAACCAAACGCCACATCTCGCGCTTTTGCCGCCACGTCGCCTCGGACATCGAGATCCTCCGTCTTCGTGAGGAACTTATGCATCGCGACCGGCTGGAGCGAGCCGTTCAGGTTTTTAACGAAAGCGTCAAACATATCGACTCGGAAGATTTCTGGTCGAGCCTCGCCCAGATCCTCTCCGAACTGCTCAAATCGGAAAGAAGCTCGCTGTTGATCTTCGATGAAAAGTCGGATTCTTTTCTGGTCAAAGCCGCCACCGGCGCCCGGGCCGAATTTATCAAAAGACAGCCCGAAATGATCGGCGAAAGGGTGGCCAAAAACGTTCTCAAAAAAGGCAAACCGTTCATTCGCCGCGACCTTCGCGATAACGGGGCGCTCAACGCCGCTCCGCCCGATTGGAAATACAAATCGAATTCCTTTATCAGCTATCCGATCAAGATCGCCGGCCGGGAGATCGGGGTCCTCAACGTGACCGACAAAACCGACGGGGCGATCTTCGATCAGGTCGATCTGGAACTTCTGGACGTCATCGTTCCGCATCTGGCCGTCCTCATCGACCGGGCTTTGCTCAAGCAGAAGGCCGGCGAGTACGAACATCTTTCGGTGACCGACGCATTGACCGGACTGCTCAACCGCCGGTATCTTGAGGAGCGTCTGACCGAAGAGATCCAGCGCTCGAACCGCCACGGTTATCCGATGAGTTTTATGATGATCGATGTCGATGATTTCAAGACCTACAACGATGCCTTCACTCATCTGGAAGGCGACAGGGCTTTGCGGATCGTCGGGCGGTGTTTGAAAGAGATCCTGCGCGGAGCCGATGTGGCCGCCCGTTACGGCGGCGAGGAGTTCTCCATCCTGCTTCCCCAGACCAATTCGTTCGAGGCCGAGTCGATCGCCGAACGCATCCGGCAAAAAGTGGCCATGACGCGTTTTCCGAACCGGCAGGTGACGATCAGCATCGGCATCGTCAGCGCCTCGGCCAGCGTCAATACCGCCAAGGATCTGATCTGGGCGGCCGACACGGCGCTTTATCAGGCCAAACGATTGGGCAAAAACAACGTGCAGATTTATGAGCATTTGAATCTTGAGGAAATTTCGGAAGCCGAAAAAAGCAACGGATAAAAAATGAGCAGCATCAAGCATCAGAATTTATTAGCTTCGGTATTAAAAGACGATTTTATCGATCGGACCCACGAACTGGAGAAAATCCTTCGCCACGGAGGCGGTGAGACCAGATCGCGCGGACTGCTGGTTCTGTCGGCCCCTTTATTGGGGACTTCGGAACTTCTGCGGCAAACCTACGACCGTTTCTTTTTGGAACAAACCAAAACTCTCCCCATTTATTTCTCGTTGGATGCCGCCGACAAGACCATCAAACAGACGGCCATCAGGTTTTTCCGCACCTTTCTTCAGCAAACCGTTGCTTTCCGCCGCCGGGACGAAAAACTGCTGGAGGTCTCGCCCGACATCGACGAACTGGCTCAAATGGCGGTTCCGGCCGACGGATTTTGGATCGACCGACTGGTGGCCGCCTGTCGCGCCGAGAGCGTGTTAAATGACGAAAGGCTTTTTATCAAAAATTGTCTGACCGCCCCGATCATCGCCGGTTCGCACGGGGTGCGCCCCTTCGTCATAATCGACAATCTTCACGAGGCCGAGCATCTTTCGGGTCAGACGGATCTGATCGAAGAGATCAAGGAGATCTACAGCCGGGCCGAGATCCAGTTCGTTCTGGCGGGGCGTCGCCGCTTCCTGCTGAATTCGGTTCAGACGGGAAACACCCAGCTTTACGAAACCGAGATCCTTCAGATCGAACCGCTCGGTTTTTCCGAAGCCGGTCTGTTGGCCGAAAATCTGGCCGAAAAATACAAGATCAGGATCAACGAACAAACCCGCGATCTGATCGCCCGCAAGTTCCTCGGCAATCCCTCACTGATCAAGTTTCTGTTTCAGGCGGCCAAGGAAAAGGGCTGTAATCTGGACAATTTCCACAGCGTCGAACAGGTTTACACCGATGAGATCTTCGACGGAAAGATCAGCCATTATTACGACCGGATTTTCGATTACGTGACGCCCAGCGGCGAGGTTCAGACCCACATCATCGGTCTTCTTTACGACGTTCTGACGGGCGAAAAAAGAAAGAACCCGATCGAAGCCTGGCAGGCTCGGATCGGGCAGAGCGACCGCGATTTTCACCGGACGATGCGGATTTTGAACAACTCCGAGATCATTCGTCTGGCCTCCAATCAGGTCGAGTTGATGGATCAGGGCGAAACCCTCGGCGATTACATCACCAAGCGGTTTTGTCTGGAGATCGAGATCAAACCGCGGGTCCTGGTGGTGGTCGAAGCGCTCAAAAAATTTCTCAAACGCGCGCCCAACACGATGGCCAGATTCTACCGTTTCAACGCGGCCATCAATCTGCGCGAGTTGCTCGGGATCTTCAATTGCCAGGAGATACCGGCCGACCTTCTGGATTATTCGATCTTCAAGGAAAAACACAAGGGCATCGAAGATCTGGAGATTCTGGAAAATCTCGAATCGGCGGTCGAAATAATCACCCTTCCGCAGATCGTCTATTCCGCCCCGACGGTCGAATTCTATCCGCCGATCGGACAGTTTACCGATGCCGAACATTCGGCCGTGGCGCTCGGGTTCAACACCGCCAATTACACCGATGAGAACGAGGTCATCTGGATTTCGGCCGAGATCGAATCGAAACTTGAAGCGGACCGGGCGTTGGCCGAATTCTGGTGCGACCGACTGGAAATGGTGGCGCTGGTCTGCAATTTCCAGAAATATAAACTGTGGCTGATCGCCCCGGAAGGCTTTGCACCGGAAGCTCTTGAGGTTCTGCGCGAGCGGAACGCTTTCGGCTCGAGCCGCAAACAGATCGAATTGCTGAAAAAATTCCTCAACGCCGAAGACGCGGTGGTCGAAAAGCGGAATCCGAACGAGTATGAGATGGTCGTTCCGATGGGCGAGGACACCGAACTGATCGCCGCCCACACGGTCGAGGAGATCGCCCGCCGCCACGAATTCGAACCGAAGGCCATCAATCAGATCAAGACGGCTCTGGTCGAGGCCTGCATCAACGCCACCGAACACAGCCTGAGTCCCGACCGCAAGATCTATCAGAAATTCGCCATAGAAGAAGATAAGATCATCATCACGATCTCCAACCGGGGCGTTCGGCTGACCGACAAACAACCGGTCGAGATCAAACCCAACGACGAACGGCGCGGTTGGGGGCTGAAGTTGCTGAAAACCCTGATGGATGACGTGCGGTTCGAACAGGTCGATGACGGGACTCGCATCTCAATGACCAAATATTTGAACACCGCATTTGAAGAAAAGGAAAAAGAGCCGGCGATTTAGAGAAAAAATTTGACAATTCCCAATTAAAATACTAATCTCAAATTCTAAATCTTGCCTGATGCAACCTGTACAAATGAATAAAGCTATTCATAAAGAAGGTGAAAGTGTAACAGTTTTCGCCAGTGATTATTTAAATAAACTCAGCGGCGAAAAGATCGAAAAAGAATGCAGGCAATATTTTGAATCGGGATGCAGAACCCTTGAGGTGAATTTCAAGGATACCGAATTTGTCAACAGTATCGGGATCTCGATTTTGCTCGGCGTAATAGATGCGGCTTCGGATGTCAATGCAAACCTTATCTTTTCCGATGTCAGCGAACATACGATCGAACTTTTTGAAATGCTCGGGCTTACCAATCACGTGGTTCTAAAAATGAGGTGAAACGAACCGGGCAGATTTCTCTGATCCATCCTTCCACAGGGGCTTTTTTTAGAAAGCCTTTTCCAAAGCATTTTTTGTTTATGCAGATCAAATCCGGGGTTGACCGGACGGTCGAAAAAACGTTTCCTCTCTCATTGGTAGGAAGATGAAAGAAAACGAGAACAAACTGATTTATACTTTCGGGGCGTTGGCCGAATTGGGACAGGAGATATCGGGGCGGCAGGGTTTTCAGGAAATGATCCGGACCTCGCTCCATCTGCTGCTCGGATCTCTGGCCATAATGCGGGGCGGGGTCGCCCGTTATTCGCGGCCGAGGAACGAACTGGATATGATCGCGGTCCGCGGCCTTGGCCCGGATTTTCCCGCCAGCCTGGCGCTTTATCTGGAGGATGAGTCCCAATTCTTGCGAAGCGGTTTGTCCTGTATCGAGATGAACGGGGCGGATGATCTGCGGATCTTCCGGGGGCTGGATTTCGGGGGACAGAAAAAACGGATCGAGTTGTTGATCCCGCTGGTCATTCAGGAGGAGATCGTCGGTATGGTTTTCCTCGGCGAAAAAGCCAATGGCGAGGCCTACAGCGGTTATGACAAGGAGATCCTGTGCGCCATGTGCCGGCATATCGGGGTCGGGATCGCCCAGCGGAATCTGATGGTCGAGATCGAACGCCGGGCGCAGGAAAACCGGCGTCTTTACGACGATCTCCGGTTCACTTATAAAAATACGGTTCAGGCTTTTGCCGCCGCCATCGATTACAAGGATAAATACACCGAAGGCCATTCGGTTCGGGTCGGCAAATATTCCGAGATCATCGCCGACGAACTCGGTTGGGGCGAGGAAGAGGTCGAAGGCGCGGCCATCGCCGGTTATCTCCACGACGTCGGAAAACTGACGGTCGAACGCAAGATAATCAACGCCCCGTACCGGATCAACGCCCGGGAGTCGTCCGATCTGAACAAGCATCCGGCCGTCGGTTACGAGATCCTGCTTCCCATCTATCACCCTTACGCCGATGTTCCGCTGGCGGCCAAATATCATCACGAAAGAATTGACGGACGGGGATACCCGGACGGACTCGAAGACAAAGAAATCCCGTATATCGCCAAGATCGTCAATCTGGCCGATTCGTTCGACGCGATGACGACCAACCGCCCTTATAAACTGCGCCGTCCGTCCGAGGAGGTGATCGAAGATCTCCGCCGAAACGCGGGCAAGCAGTTTGCGCCGGAATTGGTCAAAACATTTTTGCGGGCGATGCTCAAAGAAGTAACCGGCGAAAGGGAAAAAAAGGTCTTCCGCCGACTGCTCGGCCGGGATTATCTGATCCCCGACAAAATCGTCCCTCAACTGAAAAAAGCATTGAACGAAATAGAGGGAACGACATCGATGACCTTTGTGGCTTAGGGGAAAAGATTATCCCAAAATTAATTTCGTTAAAAAAACAAAAAAAATCTTTCCGGTTTTCCCCATTCCGGCATCAGTGCCCGAGAAGCCATTTTTCGGCCTCGCGCTTGGACTGAAACATTTTTCCGTTGAGTCCCCGGTTGGCTCCGGCCAATTCTCCGAAGCGGTTGACGTCAGCGTGGCTCGGGCAACGATCGACAAAGGCGAATTTGATGCATCCGAATTTCAGACCAACCAGAAATAAGATCAATTCAAATGTCTCCGGCATTGTTAACGACTCTGACAGGCTTTCCTCGATCAGCAACTTTTTATATCCGGCTTCCCGGCATTCCCGGATCATTTCAAACCACATATTCTTGGAAACCTCGAGCGACATTTTTTCGCCGCTGACCGAAACGTATAAATGATCGGGAAATTTTTCAAAAAACAGTTCAAACGGAGGGTTTTCATTTTCAAGTACTTTAAATCCAAAGGGGTGCATGGGCATATGATTATCTGGTTATACAAAGACTCCTGGGTCTGCAAAGAACGATCCGATTCCGCCGCCCGCAACCGTTCGATCGGAATTCAATTTTCGGGCATTTTTTCAGGGCTTCGCCGAAGATTTCTTCGGTGTCCGGAAAAACCTAAATTAATGGATAAAAAAAGGGAGAGAAAAATTAAAAATCTTGACGGCGCGGCTTAGTTCGACAGAAGCCATTTTTCCGCTTCATCAAAATTATTAAAAACCTTACCTCGAAGGCCGCGGTTTGTGACGATTAATTCGCTAAGTTGGTTGGCTTCATAATGATCAAGATGGCGATCTACAAAAGTTATCAAAATGCCGTGAAATTTCAGATTTGCCAGCCAGATCGAAAAATCGTAGAGTTCGGGAAAAGTCATGTTTCCTTCCAGATCTTCTTCGATCAATACTTTCTTAAAGTTGTGCCGGTTACATTCCATTAGAACCCTAAGCCAGTATTCCTTACTAGTTTTCAGACTGTCTTTTCCTTCTCCGACATAAGCGTATAGATAATCCTTCCGGTGCTCGATCTTGAGCTGATAAGAATCTGATTCCTCGGATAATGCGTATGTTTGTGTCATTTCGAATCCTTAAAAAAACTGCTAAAGTACGATTTCCAATTGTCAAAAAATCAAGACCCTATCAAAATGAATGAAAGTTGTCAATCGGATAGAAGCGGTCGGAGCGGGGGGGGAACTTTCGGTGAGGAGGGAAGTGAAACCGTTTGAATATGTTAGCAATTACATTTCCCTCGATCTTTTTTTTCAGGGAAGGTAGCGATTCGGGATCGGCAGATCGCCGTTCAGGCCGAACTGGTGAATGGCGGAGCCCGAAGCGGTTTGGTTGATATACCAGACTCCGTTCCGATAAACCGCCAGATCCGTCTGTCCGTCGCCGTCATAATCGCCGGGGGCGGGAACATCGCCGTCCAGACCGAACCGAATGATCTGATTGTTTCCTTCGCTGAGGCGGATATACCAGATTCCCTGAACGGGTCGGAAAACGGCCAGATCCTCCCGGCCGTCCCCGTTGTAATCGGCCGGAACCAGCAGGTCGGTGCTCAATCCCCAATTGACGAGTTCGCCCGATTGATGATTATCCGACGACTTGGAGATAAACCAGTTTCCGTTGCTGAAGGTGGCGAAATCGCTTTGTCCGTCGCCGTCGTAATCGAGGGCGACCGGCGTGCCGGAGGGCATCGGCCGGGAAATAAGAACATTCCCGGTTCCGCTCTCCAGAACGTAAAAGAGATTTTGGGAAGGCCGGAAAACTCCCGGATCGCTTCGGCCGTCGCCGTCGAAATCGCCGATCACCGGCACATCGCCGGGCAGACCCCAGGAATAACCGGAAAAAGTAAAACCGTTGCTGTTGAGGACGTAGAAATCGGGCAGATTGCTGTCCGACTCGGCCCGGAATATGGCCGGATCGGCCCGTCCGTCGCCGTCGAAATCGCCCGGAATGATTTCATCGGTGCTCAATCCCCAATTGAGGACGGAGAATCCGCCGGTGCTTTGGTTGAGATACCAGTTGCCTTCCGATGGACGGAAGACCGAGATGTCGGTTCGTCCGTCGCCGTCAAAATCGGCCCGTGCCCGGCCGAAGGGACAGGACAAACAAACGACGCAGGTGAAGCCTTCCTCAAAAGAAATGCTCCAACCTCCGGTGATGGCTCCCGGGTCGCCCGAGGCATCGTCATCGATCCACAGTTTCCAGTCGCCGTTCATCGTCGATCCGTCGGTGCCGAAGACCGAGGCAAAGGTCGCCGACCCGCCCGGCGCGGGGGATTGATACGGTCCGGCTGGGGCGGGTGCGTCAAAGGAATCCGAAACGGTTCCAGCATTGGTCGGTTGAAAATCACCGGTCGTCGGGGGAATTCCGGAACTCGGCATCAATCCGGGGGCATCGTCCCTGATGGTCAGAGTGGAGACGACCGTGCCCGTCCGGTTGTTGGCTTCAAAAGCGTCGGACATGATGATGAACTTCTGTCCGCCGGGGCCTTCGAGCAGAACATCCGCATCTCCGACCCAGGTGTGATTGATCGAGTTGAGAGTGACTGTAATCGTTTTTTGCCCGCTCAAACCCGAGACGCTGATGGTTGACGGATAGGGACCGGCCGGACCGCTGGTGGTGGTCGGCTGTCCCGACGGAACGTCGATCTGGGTCGTGTTGGAGAAAGTTACGGGAGGTCCGGCGACCGGCACGCCGACGCGAAATTCGCGGGTTCCGCTGCTCTGGCCGATGTCGCTTGTGATATTTATCGTTACCTGGTGAAAACTTCCGCAGGGAACATCTCCGGGGATCGAATAAGGGATCTGCATTCCCGTCGTTTGACCGTCATTAATTGTGCCGTAAATGACATTGGTTCCGCCGTTGATGTTGGCCGCAACGTTGGTGATCGGCTGGCCGGTGGGGTTGGTCAGGTTTACGGTCAGGAGAACATTCTCGCCCGGTTCCGGAAAACCGTTCCCGTTTCCCGTCGTGTCGGAAACGGAAAAAGGATCGACCAGCACGACGTTCGGCAAATCGAAGGCCTCGGTAACGCGGGTCGTCGTCGTTCCGCAACAGGCATCGACCGAGGCGCTAAAACCCATTCCGCGAATGGCAAAGGCCTGCCGAACCGCATCGGCATCAGGCGGATCGCTGGCGGCCGCGGCGGCGATGATCCCGTCTCTCGATTGAAGCAGGGTCGGGTCCAAAGGAGAGAGTTTCATCCCGTTGGTGATGTAGTTCAAGGCCCGGCGGTTTCCCTCGACCGCGCCGTGTTGCTGGATGAGGATGGCGCGAACTTCCCACAATGCGACCGTCCACAACTCGCCGATGTTCAAAATACCGGCGGCATTTGTATCAAGATGCGGAGCAGTGGGGGCCGGAAAAGCGCCGTCGCTGTAATCGACCTGGGTTTGATCTATATCGGCGAACGTGATCGGATTGTGCGGGCGATTGTTGGGGCCTCCGACGGAACTTCTGATGGCCGTCGGAAAACGCCGGATTCCCCTGTACCGATTAAATAAGCTCGCCGTGCTGGAAACAAAAACAGAATAGCTTCCCGTCGGATACAGACCGCCGATCGGTTCGGCCGGGTCGGAAAGCAGGCAGAGGGCGTAAAAATCGGAAGCCCCCTCGCCCATTCCCCGGCTCATATTTGAACCGAGCCCGGTTGCATTGCCGTGCAGGCGATTTGACAAACCGTGGGTGAATTCGTGGATCATCCTCTGCGTGTCGAGCGCCCCGTCGCGGTCAGGAAGATTGGGGTCGGGATCGACGAAAATAAAGAACTGAGCGCGCGGAGGAGTTCCGTCGGCCGGAGTCGAAAAATTGCTGTTATTGATTCCGGCACTGTCCTGCACCTCGACCGAGATTTTGTCGCCTCCGAGCCCGCCGCGGCCGAAGTTGTCGTTTTGAAAATTAAAAGCCTGCTCGGTGAATCCCGCCAGATAGGTTTCGTCATGGAAGCGGTTGACCCAGTAAAAGGCATTGGTAACGCTCCCCTGCTGGAACTGGCTGGGCGGCAGAAGTGAAGAGCCCGGAAGCGGTTCATCGCCGGGCGGGGGATTGCCGGGAGCGGGATTGTAAGTGTAAGAAAAAGTTCGGTTGGGATTTCCGGTGGCGGTTCCGTCCGGGTCCACGCCGTTGATTCCGTCGCGGTCGATTCCGGCGATGGCGTTGTTTCCGTCGGTGATGTTGTCGCCGTCGGTGATCCAGCCCAGACTGTTAAAATCATAAGGCGATTCATTGCCGATCAGCGTCCGGGTGGTGCGCATTATGAGCGGCGGTTCAAACGGGTCGATCGGATTGTTCGGCCCCGGCGTAAAGGGCGTCGGGCTGTCGTCGTCGTAAAAATTGTAAGTTGCCGGTTGGGTTTGATACTCGGTGAGACTTTTGCGCCAGAAAAGCGTTCCGTCCGAAGCATCGACGATAACGTAGAAAGCTTTGTGCGGGAGCCATAAAAGCACTCTCCAGGCCGGGCGGATGACTCCGGAATCGAGCGGAAAATACATTTTTTCGGCCGTCGTCCGGTCCGCGAAACGATCTCGTTCGAAAACGGTTTTCAAATCGTCCGATTTCGTCTCGACCCTTTTAAGCTGTTCGGCCGGAACCTCAATTCCGATGTGTCCGGCGGCCCGCCGAACGGCCTGCTCGGGACGACCGAACTCACGGTCCGCTTCGGCCTCGGAAAGATCCGGCGCCAGATTATTGATGATGCGGATGATCCGGCCGTTTTTGTTCAAACCGGCCTTGACCTCGGCGGCGAAAACGGGAATGTTTCCGATCCTTTGTTCGAGGTGAACGAAGGAAAGAACGCCGTCCGGGTTGGCGTAATCGGCCGTCACTTTCAAATCGTCTATTTGGTTTGGATCGAGACCGAAAACCGCTCGGTTTTGCCGGAGAAAATCGCGCAGAATGGCGGGACGTTTTTGATTCGAAGGGGCCGTCAGAAAAAAAGATTTTCCGCTCGATTCCGGAGAGATCACCTCAGCCGTTTGTCCGTTCGGATTGTATTCGATTTTCAGTCCGGGGATTTTCGAGATCAAATCATCTGCCGCTCTCACCAGTTTTTTTTTGTTCTTTTCGATGGTGTTTTGATCTTTCCCGGCCAGAGATGCGAGATCGGCCGCAACTTGGCGGGCGGCTTTTGTTTGATCCAAACGAATGTCGTAATTTGCGGGAGGGTCGGCCGGTCTGACCGGCCGGTGGGCCGATTCGGTTTCGGTCGAATCAAACCAGAAAAAGATCAGAGAAGAAACCGCCAGAATAACCGTCAAAAGAGGAAGTTTACCGAAGGGACGAGTAAGTGTTTTCATTATTAAAAACCCCTTAGATCCAGCTGAAAAGAAACAAATTGAGCAACAGTGCGGGTTGAAAGGCTCAATCCGCTAACCATAAAATTTACGAAGTTTTTCCATAATACCGGAGAAAAACGTTTTTGTTAAGATTTTTCTGACCTCTTCTCCAGCAGTTTGACGAACTTCTGGGCCGCCAGCGATAAATTCCGGTCGCTCCGGTAAACGACCCCGACCGGGCGAACCCAGTCTTTTTCGGCCAGCCGGACGACGGACAGTTGGCGGTTTTTTTCTTCGTCGCGCACGCTCGGGTAGGGAACGATGGCCAGTCCGAACCCGACCTCGACCGCCCGTTTGATGGTTTCAATGTTGTCGAACTCGGCGGCTTTGAGAACCTCTATGCCGTAAGATTTCAATATCTTATCGGTTGCCTTTCGGGTCGGCACGTCGCGTTCGAAAAGGACGAAATCCATTCCCTTCAACTCGGCCACCTTGATCTCCTCGCGGTCGGCGAATTCGTGGTCGGGCGGACAGATCAGAACCAGCCGGTCGCTGTGCATCGGAACGATGGTCAGACCGCGTTTGTTTTCGGGAAAAGCCAGCACGCCGAGTTCCACCGTTCCGTTGAGAACATCGCGAACCACCCGGGTTGTCCTCGAATATTCCAGATCGATCTTGGCCGAAGGAAATTTGGACATAAATTCGCGCACCTTCGGCGGGAGTTCGTGCAGACCCACGCTGTAAACGGTGGCCACTTTGACCACCCCGCTGATCTTTCCGACCAACGAACTCATGCTTTCGTTGAGCTGGTTGTAACTTTCCAGAACACTTTTGCTCTCGCGGTAAAAGACCTCGCCGGCGGCGGTCAGACGAACTTCGCGCCGTCCGCGCACCCGTTCCAGAAGACGGCGTTTGAACTTGTCTTCGAGATTGCGGATCTGTTGACTGACCGCCGATTGGGTCACAAAATTTCTCTCGGCCGCCAGCGAAAAACTCTGCATCTCAACCAGATCACAGAATACTTTTAGGGTTTCGATATGCATTTGCTTGGTATGATTCCTTAAAATTTTGGGCTCTGCCGGGTGTTTCCGAACTAAAAATCCGGTTTGCCTGACAAAGATCGAAAGAACCTATTTATAAGAATTACTGAATTATGTTTGCGATATATTTCAATCGATCTTATCAAAAAAGCCTCCCGACAAAAAGCGTATCGACCCGAAAAATTCGCCCGGAAAGCAAAAACAGGATTTTTGATCCGTTCCATCATTTTGAATTCGAAAATCCGATTTTCGAAACTTACAATATATCTTTTTTCGTAATATATTATGATTAAAGCGTAAAAAAGGGAGGTTTATTTAGTTCGCTTTCGGGAGGCGTAAAAATGACCATCTACACTTCATTGATAGTTTTTCTGATCATCGGCGGGATCGGCTTCCTGTTTTTAGCCGTGTCGCTCATCATCGGCGACCTGTTCGAGGTTCTGGATATTGATTTCGACGGGGGATTCGACGGCGACGGCGGATCTGGAGAGATCGGCCTTCTCGACAGCCGCGTCGTCAGCGTTTTTCTGACCGCTTTCGGTTTTATCGCCGCCATCACTTTGCAGATGGGGTTGGGGATTTTCCTGAGCGCCGCCGTCGGTTTGGGAAGCGGGGTCCTGTTCGCGGGCCTGGTTTTCGCTTTCGGATATTTTCTTCACACCCAACAGGCCAACAGTTCCGTTACGGAAAGAGACCTGATCGGCCGGACCGCACAGGTCATAGTCGGCATCAAGCCGGAGGGCATCGGTCAGATTTCCTGCCGGGTCGGGGAAGAGAGGGTTGAAAAGCTGGCCCGTTTGCGCGAAGGAGAAGAAGAGATAAAGGTCGGCGAGACGGTTTTCATCGAGGAATCCGCCGGCGATTCGTTCATCGTCAGCAGTATGAAAAACACCGGCTATTCATTGATGTCGGAATGAATTTGAAATCGACGCGGATTTCAAATTAAAATCGCGCTAAAGATTTTACGAGTTCAAAAAAGTTCGCCCATAGGAAAAGGCGGAAAAGCACATACCGGCGGTCGGTTTGCGGCGGCACACGCGCCCCGATTTTCCGACCCGTCCATTCCACCTGTCGAAAAAAGCCGGTTTTTCTGGCCTAGAGGTTTCAGCCTTGCCGACTGCAAGTGTAAGTTGAGGTAAAGATAATGTTGGGAATTCCGATCTATTTAATCATCGCTCTGGTTATCGCCGTGGTCTTCGCCCTTTTTGCGGCCATCTGGATCATCAGCGGCTATTACATCAAGGTTTCGCCGAACAAGGCGGCCGTCATTTCAGGTAGAAGACGCAAACTCCAGGACGGAACGAGCGTCGGGTACCGTTTTGAGCGGGGCGGAGCCACGCTGGTCAAGCCTTTTCTGGAAAAGGTCGAATATCTCGATCTGAACGTCATCACCGTGCCGCTGGCGACTTCGCGGGCCTATACCGGTGAGGGCGTGCCGGTTTCGGTCAAAGCCGTGGCCAACGTCAAGATCAAGGGAGATGATACGAGCCTGAGAGCCGCAGCCGAGAGGTTTCTCGGAATGCCTGAACAAGAATTTCACCGTCTTGTTTTTCAAACTCTGGAGGGCCACCTGCGGGCGATTCTCGGCACTCTGACGGTCGAGGAGATCAACAATGACCGGCAGAGTTTTGCCCAGAAACTGACGAGTGAAGCGGCCGTTGATCTGGAGAAGATGGGAATCGGTCTGGACGCGCTGACGATCCAGGAGATATCCGACGAAGAGGGTTATCTGGATGCGCTCGGCAAACGGCGGACGGCCGAGGTCAAGCGCGACGCCGAGATCGGCGAGGCCGAGGCCAAGCGCGACTCCAAGATCAAGGCTTCGCTGGCCTTGCAAGAGGGCGAAAAGGTTCGTCTGGCGACTGAAGCCCAGATCGCCCAATCGAACCGCGAGACCGAGATCCAAAAGGCGCAGGTGGCGGCTGAGATCGAAAAGGAAAGGGCCAAAGCCCGTCAGGCGGGACCGCTTTCCGAGGCCCAGGCCAAACAGGAGGTCATCGCCGAGGAGGTTCGCATCGAGAAGATCCGCACTCAGGAACAAATCTCGGTTCAGGAACAGGAGGTTCTGCGCAAGGAAAAGGAACTTGAAGCGACCGTTGTCAAACAGGCCGAAGCAGATCGAAAAGCCGCAGTTCTGCGGGCCCAGGGCGAACAGGAGGCTCAGATCCTGTCGGCCGAGGGCCGCAAACAATCGCAGATCGCCACCGCCGAAGCCGAAGCCCAGAAACTCCAGCGCGAGGGTGAAGGCCGGGCCAAAGCCGTTGAGGCCGAAGGCAAGGCCGAAGCCGAAAAGATCCGCGCGCTCGGTCTGGCGCAGGCCGAACAATTGGAGGCCAAGGGACTGGCGGAAGCCAAAGCGATCGAGGCGCAAGGGCTGGCCGAGGCCAAAGCCATCAAGGAAAAGGCGGCCGCCTGGCGCGAATTCAACGATGCCGCACGTCTCCAGACCATTCTGGAGAAACTGCCGGAGATCATCGAATCGAGCGCTCCGGTCTTCAAAGCGGTGGCCGAACCTCTCGGTTCGATCGAAAAGGTGGTGATGATCGATCAGGGCGGCAACGGCAACGGGGACGGCAAAAGCTCCGGTTTGACCCGCTTTGCCCAGACCAGCCCGAATCTGATCTTCTCACTGCTTCAGCAGATGCAGGCATTGGGATTGAGTCTGCCGGAAGTTCTTTCGCAACTCGGCATCGAACAAAAGGACGGAAAGCTGACGGTTTCCGCCAACGGCGAAAGCGAAAAGAGCGTATCGCCGACCGAGAAAACGCCGGTCGCGCCCGCTCCGCCTCCGGTTCCTGCGCCAAGGAAAGAAATTCCGGTGCAGGAACCGAGGGAGAAAACGATCAACCCCGCAAACCGGGAAGATTAAACTCCAGACCATTAAATAAAAAAATGCCCGGGAACATTCCCGGGCATTTTTTTCGCTCACCTGAAAAATCAGTGAGTGTTGTAATTGTTGACCGGAGTGTCTCCGTTGGCGCCGAGTTGAATGCTTTGGGTGCCGCTGGTTGAGCCGAGGTACCAGAAGTTGCCGTCGGTCTGTCTCCAAACGCCGAAATCGGTTTTGCCGTCGCCGTCGTAATCGCCCTGAGTCGGGAAGTCGGTCGCCGATGCGCCGAAAATGGTTTCGGTGAAGGCCCCGCCCGTACTCGGCAGAACGAACCAATGGATCGTACCGCCGCCGCCGCGAATCACGGCGATGTCGGTCTTGCCGTCGCCGTCGTAATCGCCCGGGACGATGACATCCGTCGGAGTTCCGAAAACCTGAGTCGAGACTCCGTCCGTGGTCAGATTCTTCCAGAAAATGGCTTGTCCTCCGCCGTTGTTGCGCTGGATGACGAAGTCGTTTTTGCCGTCGCCGTCATAGTCGCCGGGAGCCGGAAAGTCTCCGCTCGAACCCCATTGGAAAAAAGTAATATTTCCCGAAGGGTTATTCATCGAACCGCGGTAATACCAGATGCTGGGATCGCCTGATGTGGCGCCTTCGCGGAAGACCGCGACATCCGTCGTGCCGTCGCCGTCGTAATCGCCGATGACACTCGGATCATCTCCCATTTGTCCGAAATCCTCGGTTCGCAAGGTGTTGGTTCCGCTTTGCAGGATGTAGAAGAAGGCGTTGCCCGAGGGCTGACCGCTGGAAAACGGCCGCCAGACGGCGATGTCGGCGTTGCCGTCGCCGTCGAAGTCGCCCGGAGTCAGGTCGTCTCCGTTAACGCCCCAATCGGCGGCATTGGTCGTTCCCGTTCCATTGAGGTTGATGAACCAGCGAAGCTGTCCGGTCGGTCCGCCGCCGATATTGCGGGTCACCGCAAAATCGGTTTTACCGTCGCCGTTGAAATCGACCGTGGCCGGACCGGTCGGACCCGCCGCCGGCGTGTAGCTGAAGGTATCGACGCCGATGATATTGGAATTGGTTCCGTTGGGACCGCCGTTTTCGACGAAGTACCGGAAAGCGACCCGGCCGCTGGTGGGACCGGAAAGCCCCGAAATCGTTACGGTAAATTGCGTCCAGGTGGTCGGATAGGTCGGCGTGTAGGTCGGATTGATGTCCACCAACAGGGTGGAGAAGTCGCCGACATCGGTGGCCGTCGTCCCGACGTTGGTGCTGGCGCCGTTGGTCGAAAGGCGCAATTGAAGCCGGTCGGGGAAGCTGTTGTTCGGCGTCCGGGTGTAAAAGGAAACGGTGTCGCCGTTGTTGAAAGTCACGTTGGGCGCGACCAGCCAGTTGCTGATCGTGCCGGTTCCGGTCGTGCTGTTGAAATTGACCAGAATGCAGGAATTGGAGGTCCCGCCCTGTGCCGGCGGGATCGCGGTGCCGCTGCATTGTGACCAATTTGAAGTTCCAAGAGGCGAACTGTGGTTGACGGAAAGCCACCCGGCGGCCGGAAGGCCGGCCACGTTTTCAAACCCCTCATCAATAGCCTGCGCGTTGATTCGGTTGACGCCGAATGCCAGACAAAAACTGAAAATCGTTAGAGAGAGAAAAGTTACTTTCGCACAACGCGATTTCTCAAGAAAATTAGTAACCCAAGGCATAAATTTTTTAGCTCCTTTATTTATTTTGAGTAAAGTTGTTATCCGTATACAACCTTTTTAGATAAAAGGAAGGCGGTTGAAAATAATTGAATTTAGGAAAAGTTACCTTTAGTTGCCGGATTTGTCAATAAAAAAAACTGATGATTCAAAACCTTTTTCGTCCGTCGAGACAAACGGTTCCGAAAAGCAAAGATTTTCCGAAGGCCCAATAATTGCAATTGAAGTAAGTAAAGAGGAAGACTTGAAAGAAACCTTTTCGGAAGAGAACGACATTGATCTTCCCGGTCAATGAGCGGCTCCCGGCGGCGGTTTTTTATTTTTGATGCGGGCGAAGAAAAGAGCGGCCGGGATGCCGAGAAAACACAAAATGGCCATCAGGCGGAAATTGTCGATATAAGCCAGAACGGCCGCCTGTTTCACCACCACCATCCCGTAAATGACCTGATAAGCCCTTTGAGCGGCCGTTACCGGATCGGCGGTGGCCATCAGGGAATGTTTGATCTGCTCGAACATCTGTTGAAAAGCCGGGTTGTATTGATTGACGTTCGGCATCAGGACGGCCTGATGCTGTTGGGAGCCTCTGGCCAGAAAAGTCGTCATCAGGGCGATCCCGAAACTCCCGCCCGTGTTGCGCATCAGATTGTAGATCCCGGAAGCGTTGCCGATCTCCTTGTTGGACAGCGTTCCCATCGTCAGAGTGGTCAGCGGGACGAAGACGAACCCGAGGGCGAAACCGCTGATGATCATCGGAACGATGACGTTTCTCTGGGCGATATCGAGATTGATCCCGGTGAAAAGGTACATCGAATAGCCGAGAACGGCGAAACCGAACATGATCAGATAGCGGCTGTCGATCCGCCCGATCAGCCGGCCGACGATGACCATCGAAACGATCGAACCGATCCCCCGCGGGCTGACGGCCATTCCGCTTTCGACCGCCGGATAACCGAGCAATGTTTGAAGAAACAGGGGCAAAAGTGCGGTTGAGCCGTAAAGAACGACTCCGACCGAGGCGATCAAAAGGGTTCCGACGGCGAAGTTCCGGTTGAGAAAGATCCGCAGATTGACGATCGGATCGGGAGTGTAAAGTTCCCAGGCGATGAACGTCAGCAGGGAAACCGCGCAGGAGACGGTCGTGAAAATGATGACCGGCGATGAAAACCAGTCGCGCTGTTGTCCGAGATCGAGCGTCAATTCCAGCGCCGAAAGCCCGAGCGCCATCAGGCCGAATCCGATGTAATCGATCCGCCCCGGTTTTTGATTTTTGATGTAGGGCGGGTCTTCGACGAAAGTGTTGGCCATAAAGGCGGCCAGCGCGCCGACCGGCAGATTGATGTAAAAGATCCATCGCCACGAATAATTGTCGGTGATCCAGCCTCCCAGGGTCGGGCCGATGATCGGCGCGACGACGACGCCCATTCCGTAGAGAGCCATCGCCGATCCGCGTTTTTCCGGCGGAAAACTTTCGAGCAGAATGGCCTGAGCGATCGGCTGGAGCGCGCCGCCGCCGATGCCCTGAAGAATGCGGGCGAGGATCAGTATCTGCAGATTCGGAGCCGCCCCGCAGAGGGCCGAAGCGAAGGTGAAAAGAATGATGCAGAGAATGAGAAATCTTTTTCGTCCGACGAAAGAGGTGATCCAGCTGGTGGCCGGAAGAATGATGGCGTTGGAGATCAGATAGCTGGTCAGAACCCAGGTGGCTTCTTCGGTGGTGGCCGAAAGATTGCCGGAAATATGCGGCAGTGCGACGTTGGCGACCGAGGTGTCCAGAACCTCCATCACCGTCGCCAGCATGACGGAGATGGCGATCAGCCAGGGATTGAAGCCCGGCGTCCAACTCTCGCCGGTTGGCGCCGGATTGGGCGACTCTTTTCCTTCCTCGCTCGTTCCTGAAATGGTCTTTCCCTCTGTTTCCATTGTTTCTTCAACTGCAATTCGGCCCTCAAAAAAAACTATCTGACCTTGACACTCGGTTCGACCGACATGCCCGGCGCGAGCAGATGAAGATTGTCCGGCTTTTCGTCAAAAACGATTTTAACCGGGATCCGCTGAACCACCTTGACGTAGTTGCCGGTGGCGTTCTCCGATGGCAAAAGACTGAAACGCGAACCGGTCCCGGCCTGGAAACTCTCGATGTGTCCGTGAAATTCCTCGCTCGGATAGGCGTCGATCTCGATATCGACGGGTTGACCGACCCGCATTAATTCCAGTTGGGTTTCCTTGAAATTGGCGATCACCCAGACGTCGTCCGATTGCGAGAGCGCCATCAATGGCGTCCCGACCTGAACAAGTTGGCCCTCTTCGATCGTCCGGCGGGTGATGACACCGTCTTCGGGAGCGTAGATCTTGGTGTATGAAAGTTCCAGTTCGGCCTGATGAACGGCGGCCTCGGCCTGAGCGATGGCGGCATCGGCGGTTTGCATCTGGGTTTGACTGACGCCGAGCCTTTCCGGGGCCGCGTCGGCGTCTTCCAGTTGTCCGACCGATTGCCCGACCTGCGATCTGGTCAACTCGATCTGAGCCAGCGACTGCCGGTAATTGTTGCGGGCGACCGAAACGTTCGATTGCGCTTCGCGGACCTTCGACTGCGCCGCCAGAACCTGTTTCTGGGCGGCGTTGTATTGGGCCTGAGCCGATTGGAGGGCGGTCGTCGCCTGATCGAGCGACTGTTTGGAAATGTCGCCGTTGTTAAACAGAACGAGCCGACGGTCGCATTCCTTTTGCGCCAGATCGAGATTGGCCCGGGCCTGCGGGACCTGCGTTTTCGTCTGAGCCAGATTGGCCTCGGCGGTTTTTACGGCGTTCTCGGCCTGACGGATCTGGGCCTGTTTGGCCTCGGCCGAAGCGCGGGTTTGTTCAACGTTATTTTTGGCCGCCTCCAAACCGGACCGGGCCTGAGTCTGACTGGCCTCGGTGGTGGCGCGGGTCAGGGCGACCTGCGCCCGGGATTGATCTTTTTGCGCCAGAGCCGCTTTTAACTGGGCCTCGGCCTGTTCCAGTTTGGCTTCGTAATCCTTGGGGTCGAGTTCGACCAGCAGATCGCCTTTGTGAACCTTCTGGTTCGAGTCGAAATAGATCTTCCTGACATAGGCCGAGACTTTCGGACTGACCTGAGTGATGTCGCCTTCGATAAAAGCGTCATCGGTCGATTCATAATTGCGGACGTTGAGCCAGTAGATCACTCCGACGATCGAACCGATCAGGATGATCGAAGCGATGATCAGAAAGGGAAGTCTGCTCCGGTTTTTTATTTTCGTCCCCGGTTCGGATGCGGCTTTTTCGGCGGGGGCTGAACTTTCCGCGACCTCCGGTTCGGTTTCCTCAACAGTTTTTAAGGGTTCGGAATCTTCCAACTCCGAACCCGGTTTAAAGCCGTTCCGGCTTTCTTTTTCCGGAACGACCCCGGTTTCGTTCTCAGCTTCCATACTCATTAAAAAAATTCCCCCTCGCCAAGTTAGTAAGCACTTACTTATAAAGTTATCTCACCTGGAAAAGGCTTTGTCAATGACGCGGAAAAAGTTGGACGACGGAACAAAAGGCGGAGGAAGAATGCCGGGGCGATCCCCGATGTCGAAAGAAATTTCTCAACCTCTGAAAATGCGGGCGTCCGACGGGTCGGAAAGCCGTCAAAGTCGCCGGGAGGAAAAAAAACGTTTATAGTAGGGTTAACGCAAAATTAAGACGGAAATTATTTTATGAGATATTGGATTTTTGTCCTGTTGCTTTTGGGAGCGGTCGGCGGATGCGTTGATTCGACCAAGCCGAATCCTCCGGCGGACGGCGATCGGACGGCTTCGAACGCTATGAACGAGATACCCGCATTCGATCAGAAAAAAGCGGAATACCTGTATAAATTTGCCTTCGAATGCATCGATAAGGAATTCCCGAACAAACTCGGTCAGGTTCTCGGCGACGCCTCTTATCTGAAAACCCCGAGGGAACTTCATCCGGCCTTTTACGGCTGTTTCGACTGGCATTCGTCGGTTCACGGACACTGGACGCTGGTCAATATCGTCAATCGTTTCCCCGATTTTGAAAAGCGGGGCGAGATTCTGGAAAAACTGAAAAAGAACATCACCCGCGAAAACATCGAGCGCGAGGTCCAATATTTCGATGACCGGTACAACAAAACCTACGAACGGACCTACGGTTGGGCCTGGGTTTTGAAGCTGTCGGAGGCTTTGCAGGAATCAAGCGACCCGGAATTGAAAACTCTGGCCGAGAATCTGGCTCCGTTGACCCGTTTGATGGAGGAAAAGTTCATCGAGTTTCTGCCGAAACTGACCTATCCGATCCGCGTCGGCGAACACACCAACACGGCTTTCGGTCTGTCCTTTGCGTTCGATTACGCCAAAAAACACTCGAAACCGCTCGAAGAAGCGATCGAGCGGCGCTCGCGCGAATATTATCAAAGCGATAAGAATTGCCCCCTGACCTGGGAACCGAGCGGGTTCGATTTTCTCTCGCCGTGTTTGCAGGAAGCCTCTTTGATGCTCAAGGTTCTTCCCAAAGAAGAATACACCGTTTGGCTCGACGGGTTCCTGCCCGGTTTTCGCCAGACGCCCGGAGATTATCTGAAGCCGGCCGAGGTCAGCGACCGTTCGGACGGCAAACTGGCGCATCTGGACGGGCTCAATTTCAGCCGCGCCTGGTGTCTGTACGAGATCGGCAAAGCGCTCGAAAACGCCCCGATCGTCGCTTCGGCCAATCAGCATTTTCACTACAGCTTCGATAAGATCGCCTCCGGCGAATACGCCGGCGAACACTGGCTGGCATCGTTTGCGGCCTACGCTTTGATCAAGGGAAGTTAAGGAATTTTAGATTTTAGATTTTGGATTTTGGATTGAACTTTTCAAATCTAAAATCCAAAATCTAAAATCTAAAATCTAAAATCGTTATGGTTGAAAACATCAAGACCTCCCGTTTAAGTAGCGGCCTGACGGTCATTACCGAAAGAATGCCCGATGTCCGCAGCGCGACGCTCGGGTTCTGGTTCAAGAAAGGCGCGCGCGATGAACCGGCGGATCTGAACGGGATCTGTCATTTCATCGAACACGCGGTTTTCAAAGGCACGGAAAAGCGTTCGGCGCTCGAAATCGCCATCGAAACCGACCGGCTCGGCGGAAATCTCGACGCTTTCACCTCGCACGAAGAAACGGCTTTCGTCATCAAGGCGGTCGATAAAAACATCGGGCAGGCCTTCGATCTGATCGCCGATATGCTGGTCAATCCGCGTTTTGACGAAAGGGAACTGCGGCGCGAACGCAACGTCATCATCGAAGAGATAAAGATGGTCGAGGACACGCCGGAAGATCATCTGACCGAGCTTTTTATGAGCCGGTTTTTCACCAAACATCCGCTCGGCCGCCCGATCGAAGGAACGCGCCGGACGGTTCGAACCTTCAAATCCGAAATCGTCGCCCGGTTTCACGCCGATAATTACACGCCCGAAAATCTGGTCATCACCTGCGCCGGAAACGTCCGCCACGATGAAATAGTCGGTTTGGCCGAAAAGTTTTTCGCTGGAGGAAAACGAAATCCGAAATCCGAAATCCGAAATCCGAAATCGACCCCTTCGATCCTTTTGAAGAAAAAGGAAAACCTCGAACAGACGCATCTGATCATCGCCTTTCCCTGGATCAGCGCCGACGACGAGCGCCGCTACGCCGCCTCGCTTTTGACCGGCATCTTCGGCGACGGCAATTCTTCGCGGTTGTGGCAGAACATCCGGGAAAAACGCGGTCTGGCCTATTCGGTCGGAGCCGGAACGGATTCTTTTGCGGATTGCGGCGTTTTTTCGATCTACGCCGGAACCTCGCCGGAAAAACTTCCCGAGGTGATCGACCTTTCCGTCAAAGAGATCCGCCGCTTAAAGCGCGAGGGCGTGAGCCAGGATGAATTGAAACTGGCCAAACAGCAGACGACCGTTTCGATCCTCCTCGGTCTGGAATCGTCGGCCGCACGGGCCGAGGTTCTGGCGCACAACGAGATGACCCACGGCCGCCAGATTCCGGTCGAGGAAACCCTGCAAAGGATCGAATCGGTCCGGGCCGAGGAAATCCAGAGTTTGGCCGACGAATTCTTTCAAACCGAAAAGATCGCCCTGGCCGCGCTCGGAAATCTCAACGGCTTGAGGGTTAAAAGAAACAGGCTGGACGTTTCTTAAACCAAAGTGAGGATCGTTAACAGCAAAGACCGGTTTGGATTTGTTTTTCTAAACTCCTTTGGAATAAATCGGTCTTTTTGAAAAAAAACTTTGTGTTCCCGGTGTCTTTGTGGTTTATCTTACCCGGGGAAAAAATAATTCTGAAAATCGAGTTTTTTTAAGTGCAAAAACTGAATCTCAAAAAAATCTTTCTTTATCTGCTGATCGGCTCGGTGTCGGTCAGCGCTCTGCTGGGGATTCTGGTCATTCTGTTCGGCAATTTCGGCGAGCTCGAAATGAGGGTTTTGCTGACCACGCTGACCGTTACCTGCACCAGCATTCTGGGGCTGGCCTGCGGCGCTTATCTGGAAACGGGCCGGGGAAGATTTTTGCCGACGGCCGGGATCGCTCTGGCTCTCGTTTCGGCGATCCTCTGGATGATCGCGATCTGGACCGATTTTCGGGGCGGGGAATATTTCATCAAAACCGTGCTTTCGACCACTTTGCTTTCGGCCTCCTGTTCGCACCTGAGTCTGATCTCGATCGCCCGGCTCGACCGCAAATTCATCTGGTCATGGTACGCGGCGCAAACGGCCGTCTGGGCGTTGACGGCGATTTTGCTCTGGATCATCTGGATCAGAAGCGATGTCGAGAGCGAACTGATCGGCAAAATGATCGGCGTCCTGTCGATCGTCATCGCCGCCCTGACGCTGGTAACCCCGGTTTTTCACAAACTGAGCCGCGATCGAACCGGAGAAAAGGAGATCGATGACGAGATCTCCTCTCTCCGCCGAAAGATCGCCGATTTGGAAAAAAGAAAGGCCGAGATTCACAAACAGGGTTCGGTCGAATAATCCTGATGTCCGCGGTTTTGCTGGCAGACCCAGGCTCTTTTGGCGCTGACCACAATCCAGACGCCGCTCACCGAATCCTTTTTGATCTCAAACCAGTAGCGTTCCCCGCGAACCGAATCGTCGGCGTAACCGTCGTCGGTTACGATGACGGTCAGATTTTCGGCGACGTCGGCGAACTCAGATTTCATTTCGATCGTTCGGGTGCGGAATTGATCGAATTCGGGGATCAGTTGAACGACGACCTGCGTCGGAAATTTGACCCACGATTCTTTGGCGGCCGAGGCCTTTTGAATTTTTAGATTAAACGGGTTGATGTCCAAGAACTTGAAATAAAGATCCGCCGTTTCCGCCTGTTGATACCCGTTGTCGGCCAGTTCGCGGGCCTTGGCGTTGGCGTCGGCCGTTTTGGCATCCACCCGGAAATCGATGTTGTCGAATCCCAGCAGACCTTTGACGATCAGAAATTCATTGATCGGTTTGGCCGGATATTTGATCAATCCGTCCTCGGTCTGATAAACGTAGGTCCGCATGATGACGGCAAAGGGTTTGCCGTCGGCCATCCGCCATTCGATCTTCCGGTTTTTGGTGTCGTAATTGAGAGCCTGCGAAGCCAGATAAACCGAGTTTTCGAAATCCGGCCCCTTTTCCGCCCGAAATTCAAGCGTCGTCGCGCTGTCGAAATACTGGATCCGGTAATCTCCCGCGCCGGGGCAGATGGTTGAAACGTGCCCGCCATCATCGCCGCCCTCGGATTTGCAGTTTTTATTCAGATCCGAGTAAACGCTGGAAAAGGCCGGTTTTGGTTCGTCGTCGAAATTGCGTATCCCGATGACCTGAACGCTGAAGATCAAGGCTCCGGGCGAATAGGTTTTGGTTCTCGTCTCCGTTCCCCGGTAGTTGCCGGCCATCCCGTTGGGGTTGATCAGGCGAAACTGCAAACCCTTCGGCTGTTTGGCAAAATCGACGAATTCGCGGGATTCGATCTCGCTGATGACGATTTCCTTGACGGGGCCGTATTTTTTTTCGGCTTCGGACAGCTTCATTTCCGGCCGGACGCCTTCGGCCGTCTGGTAAACGGGGCTCCAGACCTCGATAAATTCGATCTTGGCCCGGTCATCGACCGGGGCCTGCGGGTCTTCTTCGCCGGCGTAAAGCGTCATCACCGGATCATCGCCCGGGCCGACCGCGATCAGGGCTACGCCTTCGCCGTCGCTGGTTCGATTGAAAGGAACGCCTTTCATCGCCTGGCGGGCTTCTCGAACGGTCATTCCGAGTTTGACCGGGCCGGCCGAATCGGCGGTAATTAATTTCTCGTTTGATTTGGTTTGGCCCGCGACCGAGGCGACCAGGATCAAACAAACATTCATCATTATCAGGAAACCAATTGTTTTTTTCATAGTAATTTTCTTCAGATTTGGAATTACCCTGCAAACAAAATTTGTTTTATGTTTTGCCACGGGGGACACGGAGTTCACCGAGCGATTTCTCAACCGAAAAATCATCTCTTTTTCGTTTCCCCGCGGCTCAAATAATTGTCAAAAATTTATTTTCCAAAGTAATAATTTTTCAAAGTAAAAATGTTTTCCGGAAGCATCATTAACATCGTTTCCGGCGGAAAATATTAACAGACGCCGTCCGGTCGGATTTTTGCACTAGTTTCTCAGGAGCAGGGTTCGGGCGAATAATCCTGATGACCGCGACCGGGCCAGCAAACCTGCGACCGGCCGGCCGAAATGACTTTGAAGAAGCCGTTCTCGTCGGATCTGATCACTAATTTGAACTTTTCGCCCCGGACCGAATCGTCGGCGAAACCGTCGTCGGTGATCAAGACCGTGATCAGGCCCGTCGGTTCGCCGGGCTGTAAGACCATCTCGATTTTTCTCGACAGAGCCTCATCGAAACGTCCCGCCAGATTCGCCGCCACCTGAGTCGGCATAGTACACCATTTTTCGCCCGCGGCGGCGGCTTTTTCCAATTTCAGGTTAAAGTCTGAGAAGTCGAAATCCTGGTAAGAGACCGCCGGGGTTTCGGGCGGGTTGCTCAGATACGAAGGCAAAACGATGACCTCGACCTTGAATTTGGCCGGAAAAGAGTGATCGGCCGGCCGTTGCCAGACGCGGATCCGGTAATCGCCGGATTCCTTGAGGACGGAATCGAAGATCAAACCGCCGGGCTGACCGTCATTCGCGCCGGAAGGAGCGATGACGACACCGGCCGTGGCCAATCCATCGGTTTCGGGAATTAGCCGGACGATCATCCGCCGGTCCTTTTCGGCCCTGACGGTGAAAAAGACGTTTTCGTCATAACTTTTGAACTTTCCCTCGGCCGTGGCGGCGCTTTCTCCGGGAGCGAAACGAACCGGAATGGCCGCTCCGCCCGATTCTTTTTTGACCAGATCGGAAAGTTTGCTCCGCACCTGTTTGGCGGTCGAAAGGTTCCCGATCCGTTCGCTCAGGGATTCGAGATGGGTGAAGCCGTTTCCGTTCCAGTCGTAAACCCGCGTCCGGTAAAAATACTGCGCTCCGGTCGGGCCGACTCCGGTCATGCATCGGTCGAGGATCAGAAGCTCGTTTTCGGGATCGCGGTCGGCGTTGGCGAAAAACACCGCTATCGGTTCCATCGAAGACCAGGTCGATCCGGGTTCCGGCAGTTGGTATTTGCCAAAGGCCTCAAATCCGCTGGGGATCAACACCAGACCCTGGTAACCGCCCCAGGCCATGTCTTTTCGATAAAGAACAACGATGTTGCCCGTCGTTGCCCCGCCGGCCGATTCGGCAAACCGGCCCTCCACCACCTGATGGGCCAACTGCGTGTCATTCGGAATAAAATCTTTTCCGATCTTTTGTAAATCGGTTTCGGCCAAATCCTGGGCCAGGACCAGACCCGAAAAGAACGAGCCCAACAGCGCGGCTAACAAAATTTTCACAAATGTTTTCATTTTTTCTCCCTTAAATTTTGGTTGGTATTTTTTTGACAATCGGGGAGAGTCGGCGGTAATCATTTTCCTTTTCAAAACGTCAGATAGTAATATTCCTGATTGGTCTTGGGATCGTCCAGACGACGGAATTTGACCCGGTCCTCTCCCGGATTATCGCAAGAGAGCGGTTGGTATTGTCCGGCCGAATCAATCTCGAATTGTTTTATGGTGAAAGCATCTCTTTCGTTGATGCAAAGATTGTAATCGTTCTCGCCGCCCCTCCAAAACAACGGCTCGTTCCCGTAGGTTCTCGCATAATAAAATGTTCTCGGCAGACTTCCGTATTCGACGTTCCAGTTATCTTTGAGTCTTTGGCTGACGCCGATCTCGACGCATTGGCCTTTGGCGACGTTCCACCAGCCTTCCGTGACAAAGACCTGATTGGTTTCGAAGCCGAGCGTGAAATAAACCGTCTGGTCCCATTGCTGATTGCAGACTTTGAGCCTGTATTTCGTGATCGGCGCCTTTCTTTCATCCCGGCCGAACCCGAATCTTTTGCCCTCGCCCATGAGGATGACGGTGGTGTCGCCCGGCAGATGGCGGGTGTAAAGGTAATCATCGAGAAGAGCTTTGGGTTCAAATATCTTGACCATAAAGTTCGAACCGTCTCCCCCGCGGTTCCACAAAACTTTTTCGTCCCGGTTCATCTCAAAACATCTGTACGGGACAAGTCCGACTTTATCATCACCCTTGTACATGCAGATCTTTCTTTTCGCGCCGGAAATGTTTTTGATCTCGACGGTCTGGGCCGAAACGAAACTTACGCAAACCAAACCGAAAAGCAGGATCGCGAACGGATAAAATAAACGTGTTTTTTTCATTTTCTTTTCCCTGAATTAAGAATTTTAGTGTCAATGAAAAACCAATTTTTCATTGTTTTTTGCGGATTGTTGTTGTTAGCTTAAAGCACTCGGGGAAGAGTTGTAAGTAGAACGAAACTTTCGGAAAGATTTGCGTAATAAAAGTTTTTCAGCGTATTTTTTGCATTTCCGCTGGCTAAATAAGAAAAACGCCCGTTTCGACCGATGGCCGGAAACCCCCGACCGATTTCAAATCATTTTTTTGAAAAGGATTTAACTCTAATTGATACGAGGGCTGGAGTCGTGGCCGGGAAACGAGACCCGGCGACGACTCCAAGCGTTTTTCGTTTATTTATACCAGTTAATGGTAACAATTCGTCCGTCGAACCGCTCGGCGCTGATCGCCTTGGCGGCCATGAAGGTGTGGATGCCGAACGCCTTGGCCGTCCAAAGTTCCAGATTGATATTGGACGAAAAATCACCGACCGGTATTTTCAAGGTCTGGGTTCCCGGATTATATCTTCCGTTTTCTTTCTGGATCAGTTTGGCCCGACCGTTGCGGTCGATCATCCTGAGAGCCGTCCACCAGTCAAGGTTGGTGTTGAACTTGATCGTCACATATCCTTTGGTACCGCTATCCGTGCTTCGGATGGTGACGGCCTTTCCTTCTATTTTAACGCTCTCGTTGATCGGGGCGGTCGGTCGGCCCCAGGTGATCGTCACCGTCCGTCCGTCGAATCTCTCCCGATTGAGTTTCTTGCCGGCCATATAGGTGTGAACCCCGAGGAATTTGGCGGTCCAGAATTCCAGCTTGATCTCCGAGGGAAACTGGCTGATCGGCATTTGCAGTGTCCGGTTGCCCGGCTTATATCTACCGTCGGTCTTTTCGATCAATTTTTCACTGCCGTTGCGTTCAAACATCTTGACGGCGGTCCACCAGTCAGCGTCGGTCTGAAACTTGATGGTCGCATAACCGGCCCGACCGTCATCGGTGCTGCGGATAGTGACGGGCTTTCCTTCTATTTTCAAGGTCTCGTTGATCGGGGCCGTCAGATCCGATGTCAGATCCGAATCATCCCCCTCCAGACCCTCTTTCCAGATAAACTTGATGATGCGGCCTTCAAAATCCTGTTTCCGGTAGATCTCCGACATGATGTATGTATGAATGCCGAAAAGTTTGGCTTTCCAAAACTCGAGTTTGAAGGTGGCGTTGAGGTTATTGGCATCGATCTCGATGACTTTCTGATTATTGAGCAGTCGCCCGTCCTGCTGTTCGATGTAGTTGGCGTTTCCGTTTTTGTCGATCACCCGCAGCATCTTCCACCAAGCGCCGTCAGCATCTATTTTAATTTGCAACTTGCCCGGTTTTCCGCCCGTCTGGATGGTTTGAATCTTTATCCTGTCTCCGTCAACCTGAATGTCGCCGAAATTTCCGTTTGATCCGGGGGTCGGGATTTTGGGGGACTGAGCTTTTATTAACGAAATGTTGGCCCCCAGAAAAACGGCGGCTAAAAATACTATGATGGCAAAATGCGTCAGTGAAAAATTCCCGGTTTGCCCGCTTTTATGACTAAAAAATATTTGTCTCTTCATTTTTTTCTCCTAATGTTTGTTTCCGCGACTAAACGAAATTTAGTCGGAAAAATTTTTTTGGTTTCTAACCGAGGAGAGTTGGCAGGTAATTATTGGGGAAAAAATTTAATCGAGGAGATCATTACCAATTGGCTGACGAATGGTTCGCGCCTTTTTGCACAAAGTAAAAAACGATCCGGTCGAGGAGATTCGGCTCGGCCACCTGAGGTTTTAATTGAAATAAAACGGCGGGGGGCGGTTAAAACCGGTCGTAACTTTTTTAACGATATGGGATCGGATCTTTTAAACCGGCGCGCTCAAAACCGCGAAGCCGGAGAGCGCAGGAGTCGCAGGTTCCGCAGGCCAGATCTTCGCTCCGGTAACACGACCACGAAAGGTGAAGCGGGGCCCCGAGTTCAACCCCTTTTATGACGATCTCGGCTTTGGAAAGATGAATGATCGGCGTTTTGATCCTTATTTTGGTGTCGGGTTTGGTGCCGGTTTCGATCGTCTTTTCGAACGCCGCGTAAAATTCCGGCCGGCAATCGGGATAACCGGAAGAATCTTCGGCCACGGCCCCGATGTAGATCGCAGTTGCGCCGATGACCTCGGCCCAACTGGTCGCGATCGAAAGCATATTGGCGTTGCGGAAAGGAACGTAAGAGGTCGGGATTTCTTTATTTTCGAGATCCGCTTCCGCCACCTCGATACTGCGGTCGGTGAGCGACGAACCGCCGATCCGGGCCAGATGTTCGATCGAAATGTCGAGCCGTTTTTCGACTCCGTAATGATCGGCTATGTCGTTAAAAGCCCGGCGCTCGCGCCGCTGGGTCAACTGGCCGTAGGAAATATGCAAAAAAGCGAGTTGGTCCGAATCTTCCCGCGCGATGGCGGCCGAAACGCAGGAATCCATTCCGCCGGAGACGAGACAAATTGACAGCTTTTTGTTCATCGAAGTCAAAAAAAAAACGGCAAAACCTGAGGATGAAACTTTCCGAAATTCTATCTTATTGCATTTGATTTGGCTAAAACCGGAAGTTTCCCGGAATTCCGACCCCGAAGTTGAAACCCGGAGAAAATCCTGAGAAAAACCGGCCAAAGAGTTGATAAATTAAACTCCGTGAACGTCCGGCCCCCAGATGTATTTGTGGAGTTGCAGATTGAGCCGGACGGGCAGACCGCTCCGGGCGACGGTTTCGGCCATTTCCCTGAGATTTTCAACCCCGAAGACCGGGGAGATCAAAACCTCTCTGGTCCGGTTCGTCAGATCGTATTTTTCGATGATCTCCTGAGCGAATTCCCAGTCTTTGAGATCCGCGATGACGAATTTCACCTCGTCTTTTTCTTTGCGGAGTCTTTCCAGATTTTCCCAGTGATTTCTTTCGGCTTCTCCTGAAGCGGGACATTTGACGTCCAGAATGATCTTCGCCCGCTCATCGACCTTTTCGGTCGAAACGAACCCGCCGGTTTCGATCAGAACCTCGTAGTCGCGGTCGCAGAGTTCGGCGATGAAAGGAAAGACGTTTTTCTGCGCCAGCGGTTCTCCGCCCGTAACTTCGACCAGCCGACAGCCGAATTCCTCCAACTGCGCGAAAATGTCCTCAAACGAAATTTTCCGGCCGCCGGTAAATGTGTATTCCGAATCGCACCAGAGGCAGCGCATCGGGCATCCGGTCAGGCGAACGAAACTGCAGGGCCGACCGGCGTGGGTCGATTCGCCCTGGATCGAGAGGAAAATTTCGGTGATTCGCAGAAAATACACAATTAATTAATGGATAATGGATAATGGATAATGCGAACCGGAAAATTTTCCAAGGCCGGAAATGACAGAAAAGGTCAATTAATTTTCCATCATCCGTTAATTTAATTAACCATTATCCGTTAATTTAATTTAAAACAGTCCGAACCAGCCGAATCGATTGAGGATCTCGCCGAGCCCGAACGAGGCCAGATTGGCCACAATGATGGCGATCATCGAACGGATCCAATCCTTCCGGTTGAGTTTCACATCGTTGGTGCGGAAGGTCACCCAGAATAAAAAACATTCGGCCAGCGGCGCGAAAATTTCGGCCACAAAGATGTAAAGCCCGCGCGGGGAATTGAGGAAGATCATCGGCAAAACCAGAACCACTACCGGATATGTGCAAGCCGTCAGCCAGACCCCGCAGAGGGCTTTTTGCTTGAGAGTGAGTTTCGGCGGCAAACCGAAAAGCAAGATCGGCGTTTCGATCAGGATCGTTACCAGATAACCGGCCGGAAGAAAATACCAGAGATAATCGAGCGGCGCACTGCCCGTAACTTCAATGGCCGGTTCGTCGAACAAAAGAAACAGTAGGAAGGGGGAAATAGCCATAATTGGCGATAGATTAGCACATTTTGATTTGATGGTTAATAGTTGAAGGATAAATCTTTTATTGTGGGAACAGGTTTCGGGTCTTTTGGAAATTAACGGATCTTTTTGAGGTCTCTCCGCTTTGTCCGGGATCGATCGAAAAAAAGAGGCGGCCGGTGCGGGCCGCCTCGCCGGTGGGGAGAGTTCTTTGGAGGTTAGCGGTTTTGAGGTGAGATAAAGGTGACCGCTTCGAGTTCGGCCAGCGCCGAAATCTTTTCGATCGGTATCTGTCCGACCAGGGCCCGGGCCGAGGCCATTTCGGCCAGAACCTCAAAGCCCAGATTTTTCAGCCCGGCGATCACTTCCGGAGTGAGACTGGTGACCCGAACCGTGACCGAAGCCCGGCCGTCGCGGACGAAACCGGCCTCATCGGCACCGGCCGGCCCGTTGGTCTTGAGCCGCTCGACCAGCGCCCTGACCGAAGAATGATATTTGTTCGGTTTGACCTCGATCCGGACATCCTCCAGATTTTGGGAAACCTCGACGGTCTTGTCCGGTTTGAAGTTATAGACTATCTCGCCGGTTACCCTTTTGATCTCAAGCTGAAGTTCGGGCAAGGCGAAAGAGGCTTTTCCGGCCGCCTTTTCGGCCGCCTGATAAAACTCCTTCGGTCCGCTCTTCGCCCGCGCCGAGATCACCCGGCCGGCATTATCGAGCGTAACTTCGACCCTGACCTCGCCTTTTGAGCGAGCGTCGGCCGGAAAGACCGGTTTGGGCAAAGCGACGCCGGTAACGGGTTGGTAAACCGATTTCTCCTCTTCGCCGGTAACGATCAGGGTTTGCTCCTGAACCGTCTTATCGGCGGCGTAATCGGCCCGTATTTTGCTGTCGGTTTTATTGGCCGGGGTTGGAGCCGGTCGCCGGATCTTATATTTCCGGTTTTCTTTTTTACCCGCCGCCGCGCCGATCGAAACCGGCTCGTCGAATTCGCCGAACACTCCGGAGCGGCTGACGCCTTCGGGCATTTCGACCGGAACCTGGATCCGAACGGGTTGTCCGCCGTTGGTGACGACTCGTTCTTCGACCGCCACGAACGAGGTGAATTGCGTCATCAGTCGGAATTCGAGTCCGAGGCTGGTGATCGTGTCCTTGATCTCCGCCTTGGCGTTGCCGTTCTGAACTCCGGCGTAATCCTGTTTGGTCAGATCGTCGATCCGGGTTCTGGCCCAGAGCGTGGCCAGAACGTCGTGGGCCGGCTGATTTTCCGGGAAATTGACGTCAATTTCCCGGACCGTCTCGCGGCCGAAGGATTTGCCGATCAGTTTGACCTTGCCCCGGCCCGCCTTTTTGAACCTTCCGTGAATGATGACCGGTTTGGCCGAAAACAGATCGTTGATCCGGCGCGGGTAAACGTCATCGACCTCCAGTTTGCCGAAATCGACCGAAATATCCGTTAATAGCGGATTGCGAACCCGTTCGTGAAACCGTTTGGCGGCGGCCGATCCGTCGTCTTTGAGCGAAACATATTCGACCTCGCCGCGGCCTTCCTCGGCCATTTTGTCGAGCAGATAACGGTTGACCGAACTGCCGATGCCGAACGAGAAAATCCGCGCGTTCGGATGTTTTTGGATCTCGGAAAGGATCTCGCCCTCGTTGCCGACGTAACCGTCGGTCATAAAACAGACGACCCGGATGTGCTGTTGCGAATCCGATGGTTCGAGAGCGGCCCGGATGGCTTTCATCATCTCGGTTCCGCCGCCGCCCCGGTGCGAAGAGAGAAACTCCTGCGCCTGAGCGAGATTGGAGGCCGTCGCCGGAACGGGTTTGTCGAACAAAATGCGGGTGTCGCCGGCGAAAGTGATCAGATTAAAAGTGTCCTGCGGGTTAAGACCGTCGAGCGCCATTTTCATCGATTCTTTGGCTTTATCCAGAGGAAACCCGCTCATCGAGCCGGATGTGTCGACCACGAAAACGATCTCCTTCGGGGTTACGTCCTGAGAGTTGACGCGCTCGGGCGGTTGGAGGATGAGAGTGAAATATCCGCCGCGTTCGCCCTTGTGCATCAGGATCGCATCTTCGATCCGTTTTCCGGCGACATCGTAGCGGAGGATGAAATCTTTGTTGGGAATGGTCTCCCGGTCCCTGAGTTTGACCTCGTAACTGCTGGCCGAGAGCATTGCCGAATCGACCTCGTGGGATTTCGATTCGATCTTGTCGATCAGAACTCCGGCGTCGAGGCGGACGTCGATGGAGATATCGTGTCCGGCGCGTTCTTTGGCGACCGGCGGCGTGATCCGCGAACCGTCCGGCACCCGGTCGGTATCGGGGGCGAAACCGCCGCCCGCGTTCCCGGTCGGGTTTCCGGGAATGTAGCGCGGCCCGACCACCATCGGAAAGACGAATTCGTAACTTCCGGCCTCGTATTTGAGGGTTTCAACGTAGCTGATCTCGATGACGATCTTTTCGCCGGGGAGGATGTTGGCGACCGATTGAGTGAAGATATTGGGACGCTCCTGATCGAGCAGGGAGGCGATCTGGCCGTTCGATTTGGCCGCCTCATAAACTTCGCGCGCCTCTTCGCGCTTCATGATCTTGCCCCTGACGACCCGCTCGCCGATATGCATCGTCATATCATCGACTGCCGCCTCGTCGGGCAGGGGGAAAACGTAGACGGCCTCGATCTTTTCGGTAAAATTGTTCTCGAATTCCTGACGCACCTTGACGCGCGAGAGAAATCCGGTGATCTCGGCCTTGACATCCGTGTGTTTGAGCGGAACCAGACCCTTGGCCTTGCCGTCCGTCCCGACGGCGTTCAATTCGCCCTGAGTTGCCGGATTGGCCCGCATTGAAATGGTAAACAAAAGGATTAGGAGAGTCGGAAGGATAAATTTTTGCATAGCTTGAACCTCTACTTAAATTCTGTTGGTTTTATTTCCGAACGGTTTTTCCGCGGTTTAAAAAAGAATCAGTCGTTTTTCGGGAACCGGGAATTTTATCGTCATTGACAATTGAGGAACGAAGCTGAGATCGGGGTCTTGCAGGGCGATCGGCATTTATCATTTTTCATTTATCATTTATCGGGGGGAGGCGGTTTGATTCGTCAGATTCATTGATCAAAAAAAATGTATCAAATACAAATTTAAGTATAACTTTTACAGGAGTTTACGGCTTCCCGCCGCTGGTCACCGATAATCACCGCTTATCACAATTTCATTTTCTTTTGATTCCGGGAATCTAAAATAATAATTTGAGCGACAATTCATTTTTCCGCGTCTGAAGGGAAAATGAATCCGGATTTTTTGAAGTGAAGATGACATATTGAGGTGTAAATATGTTTCGGGAATATGAAGAGTTACGTCAAGCGCAGAGCGGTTTTTCGTCCTTGTTTCGGGTTGGAGGTTCCGATGCCGAAATGGAGACCGGAACGGGGCGTTCGGGCGGCGAGACGGCCGAATTGCCGGCCGCGGCCAGCGCCACCGATGCGAGGGAGGTCGTCAGGATCTTAAATTGCGAAAATTCATTTATCCGGAACTACGAACTGCCGACCGTCAAACCGAGCCGCATTTTTGAACCGAGGAAACTGGAGGCCTATGAGATCTGGGGCTTGATCGATCGGGATGAAAATTGCATCCGTTTGTCCGGTCTGGGAAATGAACTGGTTCAAAGCCACATCATCGAAAAAAGGATCTACCGGAAGATCTTACGAAAACTCCCGCCCTATTTCGCCGCCGTCAAATGGATGCTGGAACGGGAATTGAAGATTTTGACCTTTCACGATCTGGCCCGTTTCTGGAAGGATGAATTTCCCGAACTGCTGCTTGATGAAAAGACTTCCAGAGAGATCGAGATCAGCGCCTTCAGTTTTTTCAGCATCTGCCATTTTGCCGAACTCGGGCTTTTGACGATCGGAAAGCGCGGTCAACCGACCCGCCTCAGCATCAATCAAAGCGAGTTGAAATGTTTTCTCGATGACGATGATGGCTTCGATTCGAATAGCGGAAATCCCATTTGCTCCCAAGCCCTGCCGAAACAAAAGAACCGGCGGATCTACATTTCGCAAAACGGAGAAAAGCCGACCGATCATCTGCCGGATCTGCTCGAACTGGCGGGGTTTTCAACGATAATGACGGGAAACATCGAACTGGAAAATGATCTGTTCAATTCGGTTCAGCTGTCCCGAATGCAAAAATGCAGCTACGGGCTATTTATCCTCGGCGAATCGGACTGCCAGGGTGGAAAGGGGGCGAAAAGGGAACTGGCGGGCGAAAAGATCATCGAGATCAACGCCGCTCTGGCCCTGTTTAATGATCGGAATATTTTCCTGTGGAACAGCAAAAAGGATCCGCCGCCGGTTTTGGATGAAAGCCGGTTGAGAATTTTCACGAAAAACGGATCGGAATGGGAAACCGGGCTTAGGATCACAAGGGCATTTAAAGAGCTCGAAGAAACTCAGAATTTGTTTTAGGAAAAAGCGCGAATTTTCAAAGGGGATTTTTTTAGATTTACTTTATCTGAAGAAAAACAAGGGCGGCACAAAGTTATTTTTCTTTGTGCCGCCCTTGTTTTTAAGGCATTCACCAGGTGGTTTTTGAAGTTGTTTTTTTAGTGTTTTTAACCAGCTGTCGACGACGGCGAGATGTTTTTATCCCCACGATGCCAATCGTGGGGATAAAATGTGCCAAAACCGACAAAGCCATTGAAAATGGCGATATGCCATGTCGCGGTTTCCTGTTCCCATAACTCGCGTTATGGGCTACAGATATATCGTCGGTTTCACCGACTGATTTGTAAATTCATCAATTTCAAAGATCAGCTATCGAATACCGTTTTTAAATCCTTCTTACTTAAAAGAAAAATTTGGCCCGGAAAGTAACCGAGCGCCCGTAATGGTCGCCGATCTCGTAATTGTTGAAATTACTGCTGGCGACGTTTACCAGCGAAGTGTTGGTCTGCAAACCGCCGATGTCCAAAGCCAGCGCGGTCGGGTTGAAGGTTCCGATAATTTTCGGTCTTTGATTGAAGATGTCGAAAAATTCCGCACCGATCTGGAAGTTGTACCGGTCGCCGAACCGGAAGTTTTTCAGGAAATTCATATCCGTCCGGCTGAACCCGTTCGAGCGCAGGGTGTTTCTTCCGGCGGTGGCGATGGCGCCGGGACCGGCCTGAACATACTGCGCGTTTGGATTCAGAACAACGTAAGCGACGGTTGTCGGATCTCCCAAACCGACCGTTTGACCGTTGGCGTTGACGGCTCTGACACCGCTTCCGGTTCCCTCGACTCCGCTGATATTGAGGATCGTCCGGTCGCCGGCCGAATCTCCGTTGAGGTTTGAATCCAAACCCGAAAGCGGCGTGATCGGTTGTCCCGACTGGGCCTGAAAAATGGCGGCGATCTGCCATCCGCCCAAAAGCGAGCGGACGAATTTGTTCGGATCGTTCTTGAAATAGGGGATCTCGTAGATCGCCGAAAGGGCGAAACGATGCGGAACATCGAGCGGGGACAAACCCCATTCGTTGTCGATATCGAACGGATCCTGGGGGCGACGCGGATTGACCGCGCTCGAATTAAGCTCGTTGGTCGAGTTATCCATCGTTTTGCTGAAAGTGTACGCCGCGGTCAGGGCCAGATTATTGCTCAGTCGCCGGGTCAAACTGGCCGAACCGGAATCGTATCTCGATTCGCCGACCGGCGAAAATTCGACCACGAAACTCTCGAAACCGTATTGGCCGAGAAAACTCCGCCTTTGCGCCTGAATGTCGCCCAGAGTGGTCGGCAAATTGCCCAACTGCTGAGCGGAAGGCTGGGTGAAGAAGGTCGGGAGGCCGAGATCCGACGGGACGACTCCGGCGTTCAGGCGAAACTGGACGGGCAAATTGCGTCCCTTTGTTCCGAGATACCTGAACTCGATGGCCGTTGACGGGGACAGTTCGCGCTGGTAGGAAATGGTCCACGAATAGGAGATCGGGGTTTTCCGGTCGGGGATCCGGGCCTGCGTCAGACTTCTGGCCTGCGCCGTTGTCGTAACGGGCGGCAGAATCCCGGGCAATCCGCCGTTTTGCAGAAACGGCTGGGTCGGGTCGATATTGGCCACGTCCGGATTCAGTTCGCCCTGAGCCTGTGGCGGCAGGGAAAGCGTGGACAGGTTCTGAAAGATCGTGTAGTAGCTGACGCCGAAGTTGGCCCGGATCGAGCTTTGCCCTTCCTCGCCGAACAGCAGGCGTCCGATGTAGCCTTTACCGTTCGGAGAATAAGCGACGCCGATCCTCGGGGCGAAATCGTTTTTATCGGTTTTCGGCCGGTGAAATTCGATCACGCCGGGAACGTCGGCGATGGAATTGAGTTCCTGGAGTTTCTCGTCTCTCGCCAGGGTCGAGTATTCGTAGCGCAGACCGAGATTCAAGGTCAGGTTCGGCCGGATCTTCCAGTCGTCCTGTCCGAAAAAGTAGATCGCGCTTTGATTGCCGACGAACTCCGGCGTTCCGACTCCGCGCAGGGCCGAGAACGACGGGACCGAATCGCTGATCAGTTCATCGAAACTCGAATACAAATAGTCTCCGCGGCTTCGCGGCAGGAACAAACTGCGACCGATGTATTTCCGGTATTCGCCGCCGGCCTTGAAGCTGTGATTGCCGCGAATGTAGGTCAAAGATTCGTACAATTGATACAGATTATCGACCGGATGACCCTGCGGAAGCGATCCGCCGGGACCGATGTCGATCCCGGTCTCAACGTCGAAGATGTTCGGAAAATCGTTGAACTCGGCATTTTTCAGAGGATAGTTGGTTTGCGTGTCGCGGTAGGAAAGACGCAGGTCGTTGACCATGCTGGCTCCGATCGTGCGGATCCAGTTGGCCGAAAACAGCTGGGATTTGAAATCGACCAGATTGTTGAATTCGGGAATCGTTCCGAAGGCGTTCCCTCCGGGCTGTTCGGCCCCGTTTTTCTGGTAGCTGTAACGGAAACGAACCTGATCCCGGTTGTTCGGATTGTAGTCGAAGTTCAAATGAAACAGGTTGTTATCGAATCCGGTGGGCGAGATGACGCTGGCCGTTCCGAATGAAATGCAATTGGGATCGCCCGGAGTGGCCGCGCAATTGACGCCGGGGGCCAAAACCGGTTGAAGAAATTCCTGATTTGGGGCCTGAATGGAATATTGCCGCAGGATGTTGACGACGTGGGAACTGGCTCCGGGAAGATTGGCGATCTGGTCGAGACCGGCGCCGGTCGGAGCGGCGAAACTGTAGGCCGAACCGGCCGAACTGTCGTTTTGCCGTTCGAAAGCGGTAAAGAAGAAAAGCTTGTTTTTGACGATCGGCCCGCCGACCGTAAAGCCGTAGCGATGGTCGCGAAAACGCGGGTTTTCGCTCAAAGCCCCGCTCTCGATCAGGCTTTCGGTTTGGGTGGAAAGAGCGTTGAATTTCTCGCTTTGACCGTAATAAAACCCCGAACCGCTGAAACGGTTGGTGCCCGATTTGGTGATCGTATTGAACAGCCCGCCGGCTCCGTTGCCGAATTCGGCGTTGTAATTATTGGTCAACAGCGAAAATTCCTGAATGGCGTCCTGGATCACGCTGTTGACCGGACCGGTAACGGCAGCGTCGTTGTTATCGACTCCGTCAACCGTAAAACTGTTCCCGCGCGGGCGGGTTCCTCCGACCGAACCGCCGGCGCCGAGGACCCCGGCCGAACGCTCGACCACGTTCGGGGCCAGAACCGCCAGTTGATTCTGGTTCCCGAAGATCGGAAGTTCGCGGACCTGTTCGGTTTCAAAACTTTTTCCGAGCTGAGAGGAATCGGTTTGAACCAGAGCCTCGCTGGCGGCCGTCACCTCGACCGTGCCGGAAACACCGGCCAGTTGCAGTTTCAGATCGACCGTGGTGGTTTGATTGAGCGCGACCTTGATCTCCTGAGTCGCCGGTTCGAAACCGGTCGCATTCGAGGTCAATGTGTAAACGCCGACCGGAATGTTGGGGAAATTGTAAGACCCCGATGCGGTCGATTGGGTGGAGAACTCCGCCCCGTTGTTCTGATTTTTAAGAACGACGCCCGCATTCGGAACGACCGCGCCGTTGGGATCGACGATCGTTCCGGTTACGGCCCCGCCCGTTACCTGAGCCAAAATTGTTGCGCTGAAACACAACAGACAGAGGCTTATCGCGACAATGATAAATAATTTTTTAAGCATAAAAATATGCCTCCTTTGAATATAAGTTTCGGTTTGAGAAAATTCGCCAAACCTGAGGATTTCCCTCAAACAAAAAACTTGGCAAAAGACATGCCCCGGAAAATAAAAAGTTATTTTTTCTGGATAAGCGGTTGAAAAATGTACACTTGAAGAAACCAGGGGGAATTCCGCAAAAGGAGTTTTTATTGAAAAGATAATATTTAATAAGATTTGCTGAGGATTCGGTACCATCCGAAGGGTTCCGGCTTCGACGGTTGAAATCTGAAATCGCCTAAAGCATTTATGGGAAAAAAACCGAGGGATTTTGCGTTATAATGAGAAGCAATTATCTTCTGCGTCCGACTTTATTTGACTTTAGATCAATATGAATCGAAGAGATGTTTTGAAAAGCCTTGGCGTTATCGCTTTATCGGCCGGTCTTCCGGGAGTGATGAACGAGTTCATCGTCTCCTGTCGGGCGACCGAAAAGCCGAAGCCTCAGTTTTTTTCGCCCAAAGAATTCGCTCTGCTGGAAACGGTCGTCGATATTATCTTGCCGCGAACCAAAACGCCCGGCGGGCTGGACACGCAAACGCCCGTTTTCATCGACCGGGTGGTCAAAGATTGTATGAGCCGGGAAGATCAGGAGCGGATCCGCAAGGGGTTGCGGGGGCTTTTGGAGCAAAACGGCAGACCTTTTTCCAAACTCGGACGAAAAGAAAAAGCGGAGATCATCAGATCCGTCGATGAAAAGGCCTTTAAGGACGACGCCGAAAGCGTCTGGCTGAGGATCGTCAAAAAGCTGGCTTTGATCGGGCATTTCACATCCCGCGAAGGGATGACCAAGGCTTTGAATTACGTCAAGATCCCGGGCCATTACGAGGCCTGCATTCCCTATAAAAAAGGCGATAAGGCGATGGCCAAAACCTTTTTGATGTATTGGTAAAAATGAACGTCAATATCAGAGCGAAAAATCAGAACACCTACGATGCCATCGTGGTCGGTTCGGGAATGTCGGGCGGCTGGGCGGCAAAAGAACTTTGCGAAAAGGGCTTGAAAACGCTTCTGCTCGAAAGAGGCCGGGACGTCCGGCACATCAAGGATTATCCGACCGCCGCCAAAGACCCGTGGGAATTTCCCCACCGCAACCTGCTGACGCGGGAGGATCTGGAAACCTATCCGATCCAAAGCAAGGTTTATCACTTCGGCGAAGACAACAAGCATTTTTTCGTCAGGGACACCGAGCATGTTTACGAACAAGTCAAACCGTTTCAATGGAACCGGGGCTATCAGGTCGGCGGCCGTTCGCTTTTGTGGTCGCGGCACACCTTCCGCTGGAGCGATCTGGATTTTGAGGCCAATTTGAAAGAGGGAATCGGGATCGATTGGCCGATCCGTTACAAGGACATCGCGCCCTGGTACGATCACGTCGAGCGGTTTATCGGCGTCAGCGGAAAAAACGAGGGACTGCCGCATCTGCCGGACGGGGAGTTCATGCCTCCGTTCGAGATGAACTGCGTCGAGAAGCATCTGAAGAAAAGCATCGAATCGACATTTAAGGACCGCTACCTGATAGAAAGCCGGACCGCCGTTTTGACGCGGCCGCACAACGGCCGGGGAAAATGCATGTCGCGGAACCTGTGCCACCGGGGTTGTCCTTTCGGGGCTTATTTCAGCAGTAATTCCTCGACCCTCCCGGCGGCTTATAAAACGGGAAATCTGACCTTAAGACCGCATTCCATCGTCCACAGCCTTATTTGGGACGATGAAAAAGACAAGGCCGTCGGCGTCAGCGTCATCGATGCCGAAACGATGAAAACCCACGATTATTTCGCCAAAGTGATCTTCCTGAACGCTTCGGCTCTGGCCACGACGCAGATCTTGATGCAGTCGAAATCCGAGAGGTTTCCCGACGGATTTGCCAACGACAGCGGCGTGCTTGGCCATTATCTGATGGATCATTATTCGGCGGCCGGGGGCGCGGCCGGTTACGAAGGGTTTCGGGACAAATATTACAGCGGCCAGCGTCCGACCTCGGTTTACATCCCGCGTTTTCAAAACCTTAAGGAGCGGGACCGGGATTACAAACGCGGGTTCGCCTACGAGGTTTACGTTACCCGGGACGATTGGGGCCGGGGCTACGGCGGCCCCGGAGTCGGTGCGGATTGGAAGGACTCTCTTTCGGAACCCGGCAACTGGTCGGTTTACATGGAGGCCTACGGCGAATGTCTGCCGGATCGTAAAAACCGCGTTTATCTGCACCAGACCAAAAAGGACAAATGGGGTTTGCCTCTGCTTTGCGTCGAAATGGAATACGGCGAAAACGAAAAGGCGATGCGCAAGGATATGATCGCCTCGGCCGTTGAAATGCTGAAAAGTTCCGATCCGGCGTGGGTCGCCGAAGTTGACAACCCGCCCGTTCCGGGAAGCGTGATCCACGAAATGGGAACCGCCCGGATGGGCAACGATCCGAAAACCTCGGTTCTCAATAAATTCAATCAATGTCACGACGCGCCGAACGTCTTTGTTACGGATGGCGCCTGCATGGCATCAACGGCCGCTCAAAATCCGTCGCTGACCTACATGGCGCTGACGGCCCGGGCCTGCGATCATGCCGTCCGCCAGTTGAAAAGCGGTGAACTTGGATAATCCGTAAAAACCTCTGAAAATTAAGGATCTGAAGAACAGCCACAGGGGACACAGAGTTCACCGAGGGGGTTTTCCGCCGGAGCGCTTTTCCTCCTTTTCTCCGTGTCCTCTGTGGCAAATAAACCTGTTTTCAAAGCATTTTCACCAGAAAAGGGAACTCGGCCAGAACGTGCGCCATGGCGAAGGCGAAATAAAGATCGCGGGCAAAGGTGTAATCGATCGAAAAGGCCGCCCACAGCGTCAGGACGAGCAGAAAACTGACGATCAATCCCGATAAAACGAATTTGGGAAAGCCCTTCCGGTTTGAAAAAAGCGGGATCTCCTTAATCTTCCACGGAATCGCCCGAAAATCGACGAGCGGGATCAGAAAGATCCAGACGACGTAATGGATGGTTTCCAGAAAGACGTGAGCCGCGACCAGAAAATGCGAGGAGATGCCTGGCAGGATCTCGCTTCCGGCGTGCTGTGTGATCCGCCAGAAAAGATTGGTTTCGGTCGAAAGGTTCGGGGCATCGGCAAAAGCGAAATACAAACCGGCGACGAGGAACGGGATCGAGACCAGAACCGTCCGGTAAGCCTTCAGCCATTCGGGCTGCGTCCGCCGCATCTGCCTTTCCAAAAACCACATGGCGATCAGCGGATGGAGATAGACCAGCGAAAGGCTCCAGTAATTGGGGGCCAGCCAGGCCAGAGCGCAGATCAGGAAACCGACCGGAAAAGCCCACGACCAGTCGGCCTTCGGTTTTTGCCGTCCGCGGAGATAGAACAAAAGGGCGATCCACAAAATGAACGAGGTGTTCCAGAGCGAAACGATGAGCTGAAAACTGGTCAGGCTCCAGAGCCAGTTTCCGGCGCCGAAGTAGATCAGCAGGTAGGCCGAGGTTAAAACTGCGACCCCGCCGATCCCGGTTGCGTAGAAGGTTTTCGAGCGACCCCAGCGGACCGGCATCCGCGCCAGAAAATAGCGGAATTCCATAAAATTATGGACCCCGGCAAAAAGAAATATCGAGATGATCGAAAGTTGGAGGGGAAAACTTCCGATCACAATGGCCGCTCCGGCGGCAAACACGAGGAACCCCGCGCCGAATAAATGCGCCGTCGTAAATTTTGGAGCCGGTTCGATGCTCTGGATTTCCTGCATAGAATTTGTTTAACTGTTTCGGAAAAAAAAGGCTTGATTTCCAATTACAACTACTCCTGCATCAAATTCGATTTCTTCTCTATCGGCACTTTCAGTTTGATCACATCCGAACTGCCTTCATCGACGATCTCGATCTTGATCGATCCGTAAGCCGATCTTTCGGCTTGCATTCCCTGACTGAAGATATTGCTGGTGATCCGGGTGTAAAGCGGCGGACGGGCGTTGGCCAGGGCCACCGAGACAGAAATTCCGACCATCGCCATTACGGTCGCGCCGGCGACCATTTGCGAGGATCTGCCGATTTTTTTCGAGCGGGCCAGCCAGACGCCGCCGAAGATCAGAGCCAGAGACAAAAACAAACCGCTGATCATCGTCTGGGTTCTTCCGGTCAAATAGCTCTGTTTGACCGTTGCCCCTTCGGCCCCGCCGGCTTCGAGCAGATGCTCAAGCATTTGCCGGGACATGACGATCTTGGGTTCCTTGGCATCATCAACCAGATAAATGGCCATCCGAGCCTCGGCCTCGACCGGTTTTTTCGGCGGAGGGACATCGGCCAGAGCGTTCAGCGATAACAGGGCAAACAGGATCAACAAGCCGCAGGTCTTTTTCATGATTTTTTTCTCCTCTTTCGGAAATTTTGGTGCATTTTAACACTTTTATCCGAGGTTTGAACGAAAAAAGCTTTTCGGTTTTGCCGAGTCTTTTCGCGGCCGGGCATCTCCGGTTTATAATTTTCTTAAAAATTGCGCTACAATCTTTGCAGATAATCAGGAGAAAAATTGACATGCGAAAACAACTTAAAGAATTTATGGAGAAGATCGGCAAGGATTCGATCGCCATCATTCCGGCCGCGCACGAACAAACGCGCAGTTACGATACCGAGTTCAAATTTCATCAGGACCCGGATTTCAATTATCTGACCGGTTTTCCCGAACCCGACGCCATCGCCGTCATTGATCCGGCGGCCAAAAAGAACAAATACACCCTTTTCGTTCGTCCGCGCGACCCCCTGATGGAAACCTGGTACGGACGCCGCGCCGGGACCGAGGGCGCCCAAAAGAAATACAACGCGGAAAAAGCCCTGCCGGTCGAAAAATTCGAAAAGGAATTGGGCAAAATGCTCGACGGGCACGAGAAACTCTATTACCGTTTCGGTGTCGACAAAAAACTGGACAAGATGATCCTCAAATATCTTTCCGCCCAGCATTTCGGGCGGCTCAAGACGGCTTATCCGCCGCACACCATCATCGACCCGACGATCATTATCGGCGAGATGCGCCTGCACAAGACCGACGAGGAGATCAAATTGATGCAGCGCTCGGCCGAGATCGCCGCCGAGGCGCATATTCTGGCGATGAAGTCGGTCAAACCGGGAATGAACGAATATCAGGTCGAATCGCTGATGGAGGCCTATATGCGCGATCAGGGCGCTTCGGGCGTCGCCTATAATTCGATCATCGGCGGCGGCGATAACGCGACCATTCTCCATTACGTCGAAAACAACGCCCCGCTCAAGGACGGCGACCTTCTGTTGATCGACGCCGGAGCCGAATATGAGGGCTACGCTTCGGACATCACCCGGACTTTCCCGATCAACGGCAAATTCACCAAGGCCCAGCGCGAGGTTTACGACGTCGTTCTGGAAACCCAACTGGCCTGCATCGAAGCCACCAAAACCGGCACCACGGTCAAAGGGCGTCAGGATCTCTCGATCGAACTTTTGACCGAAGGGATGAAAAAACTCGGTCTCTTAAAGGGCAAGACAAAGGATCTGATCAAAACCAAGAAGTACGAGAAATACTATATGCACGGCGTCGGCCATTATCTGGGAATGGACGTTCACGACGCCGGCCGGTATTTTACCGATCAGAGGGCCAAAAATTCGCGTCCCTTCGAACCGGGAATGGTCTTGACGGTCGAACCCGGAATCTACGTTCCGGCCGACGACAAAAGCGCACCGGCCAAATACCGGGGCATCGGCATCCGGATCGAGGACGACGTCCTTGTAACCGAAGAAGGCAACGTCAATCTGACCTCGAAAGTGACCAAAGACCCGGACGAGATCGAGCAACTGATGAGCAAAGGCAAGGCGAAGAGCGCGAAGAAGTAAATTTTCTTTGATAAGAAAAAAAGGAAAAACGCTCCGGTTTCATTGATTTGAAACCGGAGCGTTTTTTCATATTCAGGCTGATTTCAGCCTGAATATCAAGCTTTGTTGACCCGCCGCGAATTTCCCGTTCGGACTTGCATTTCCAAAAAAATGGAAAAAATTCAATAAATTTGACAAAGGTGTAATAATAGAAAAACCAGTTTAAGCAGTTTCATTCAAAAAAATAAGCGAGGAAAGGTCAAATGTCTGTGCGGATTATTTGCTTGGTGTTCTCGTTGCTTGTCCTGGTTTTAACCGGCTTTGCCCAAAGCCGGGCGATCGTGACGAGCCAGACGGCCAATTTGCGGGCCAAGCCGGACAGCAACGGTGAGGTTTTGACGACCTTCGAACAAGGGGCCGAACTTGAGATCGATTCGTCCCGCCGCAAGAACGGCTTCTTTTACGCCGCTTCCCGGAAGATAAAGGGTTGGGTGTCGGGAGAAAAGATCGACATCAAGATCAAGGAGCCGGGCCGGAATACGGTCTGGCTGTTCATCGGCCGAACGCAGAGAATCAACGATTTCAGCGTTTCCTACTTTCTCAATGTCACGCAACTGATCCGCAACGGGAATCGGATAAAGTTCTGGACCAAGGCCGAACCCGACAACAAAAAACCGTATCTGGCCAGATTTATGAATTTCAAGACCGAGAAGGATTCGGCCGATTTTCAGTACAATGCCGATCTTTGGGAGGGCGATTGCGGAACCAAGAAGATCCGTTCGGTGCGGAGTTTGTTGTTCTGGCGCGGCGGTACGGTCAACCGGTTCGTTCTTTCGAACAAAAAGGCCAAAACGGTTTCCGGTTCGGTCGGCCAGACGGTTTTGGGGGAAGCCTGCAAAATGGGCAAAAAGGTCTGAAAAGAAGATCGGAAAAAAGGGGAATTGCCGGGTGGATTCAAATCACCGGCGGATTTGGAGCGTCTTGTCTTTTTCTCAAATCCGATAAAAAGAAACGGCGGGAGAAATTTCTCCCGCCGTTTCTTCGTTTGTTTTTCCGTGTTTAGCGGACACGGACGCTTTTGACAAGCTTGCTTTGAGTTCTGCCGTTGGGCAGATGTTTGATCTGGTAGGTTTCCTGATAAAAGTACCGGCCTTTTTTCACCCGTTTGGTTTCATAGGAAGTCCAAACACCGTGATGGCGGTCGTTTTCGATCTTGACCCGGTTGATCAGTTTGGAGGTCGTCCGGCCGTTGCGGAAAACCGTTATCTGATAGGTCTCGCGATATTGGTCGCCCCTCAACCAGACGGTTTTGGTTTCATTATAGGTGCGAACCACCCGGTTTGAATTGCCGCGGTTGCGCTCATTTTGCGGAAACTGGCGACCGTGGGAATTGTTGGTTTGAGCGTTGGCGACGGTTCCGAGAGCGACGAAGGCCGTCAGTGCGAAAGCTAAAGTCATTATTTTTTTCATATCTATTTCTCCTGAATAATTTCTTCGGACAAAAAACGGTGTTACCGAAATTTGTCTGTGCCATTAGACGGAGGGCCGAATGGCGCAGGTTGGCATCAAAAACGCCCGTCGTGTAAAGAATTGTCAGAGTAAATGTCGTGATTTCAGCTGTTTACAAAGATACGTAAAGAAACTCCGGGAAAGTGAAAAGCTTTTGAATTGATTTGTCAAAATCGGATCGGTTGGTTTTTATTGATTTGAGAGGGAACGGCGAGAGGAGAGAGTCTTTTCTCGCTTCGGTTAAGGTTTGATTAATTGTAGCGTCCGTAACGGCCGTTTCTGACCCTTACCCGACTGACCAGTGAAACCTGTCTCCGACCGTTGGGCCAGATCCGGATGCGGTAGGTCTCCCGGTAGTACCGGCGGCCCCGGCGGACCAGACGGGTTTGATAAAAGGTGCGAACGCGGCGATTCGAGCGCCGGTAATTGTCATCGCGCCGGTCGCCCCGGCGGTCGCGCCGGTCGCGTCGTTGTTGGAGAGTTTGGCCGTTTAAGGCGACGGAAGAGTTGTCGGCGGCTTGCGCGGGCAGAACGGTAAAGACCGTTGAAGCCAGCACAAAACCGATGGTTAGTAGTTTTTTCATAACTCTAAAACTCCTTACTAATAAAATTTACGGGTTTCCTCCAAACCTTTAGGAAGAGTCAACCCGTGTAAACTTGGAGGCCGTTCGAAGGCTTCGAGTTGGAAAAAAAACAATCTGCGGAAAAAGGCGCCGGTTTAGCCTTTTATAAACGGCGGAGGGCTGATGAATAAGTAAATCAGTTGTGTTAATCTGTTTTAAGCCTTTTTATGAAGAACACTGCCATCTCAATTTTAGGCTCGACCGGTTCGATCGGCTGTAACGCCCTCAAGGTGGTCGAGTTTCTGGGCGACGTCCGCGTCGTCGCACTCGGGGCCGGGCGCAATATGGAAAAATTCGCCGATCAGGTGGCCCGTTTCCGGCCGGAACTGGTTTCCTGTGAGGATGAAACCTGCGCCGAGGAACTGCTTCGCCATCTCCACCGGGCGAACACCAAACCGCCCAGGATCGAACTGGGCGAAGCCGGTCTGGTGACGGTCGCCACCCACCGGGAGGCGGGGACGATCATCTCGGCGACGGTCGGCGCGATCGGTTTCGTTCCCACTTTAAGGGCGTTGGAGGCGGGCAAAAGGGTGGCTTTGGCCAACAAGGAGACGCTGGTCATGGCCGGCGAGTTGATGACCCGCGCGGCCCGCTCAACGGGAGCCGAGATCTTGCCGGTCGATTCCGAACACAACGCTTTGCATCAATGTTTGCGGGGCGAAAAGCGCGAAGAGGTCAAGCGACTGGTGCTGACCGCTTCGGGCGGCCCTTTTCGAACCAGGACCAAAGAGGAGATCGCCCGGGCGACGCGCGAAGAGGCGCTCAATCATCCGACCTGGAACATGGGCGACAAGATCACCATCGATTCGGCGACGTTGATGAACAAGGGTTTGGAGGTGATCGAGGCCCGCTGGCTTTTCGGGTTCGACGCCGACGAGATCGGCATCATCATTCACCCGCAGTCGGTCGTTCATTCGATGGTCGAACTGGTTGACGGTTCGGTCATCGCCCAACTCGGCGTCACCGATATGAAACACGCCATTCAATACGCGCTGACCTATCCCAAACGCCAGGAAAACTGCCTCCCTCCGCTCGATTTTGCACAGATCTCCCGGCTTACTTTCGAAGAGCCGGATTTCGATCGTTTTCCCTGTCCGGCGCTGGCTTACCGGGCACTGCGCTCGGGCGGAACGATGCCGGCCGTCCTGAACGCCGCCAACGAAGTGGCGGTGCGGGCATTTCTGGAGGATAAGATAGGTCTTTCGGACATCCCCCGGATCATCGAAGGCGTGATGGATGAGCATCAAGTGGCGGATGCCGCCGATCTCGAGACCGTTCTGACCGCGGACCGGCAGGCCCGCATCCGGGCGGAAGAGTTACTGTCAACTCCGGCCGCTTCGGCGGCCCGTATTTACGATTTTAAAAGTTGACGGAAAATCGGACGGGTTTTAAACTTTAGTTGACAACCTCGTCGACGGTTTTGGTTTCTAACAGGGTCGACTTTTTTTTAAGGAATTTGATATATGTCCGATATTTTATTAGTTATTTTGGCAGTTGTTTTTGTTCTCGGAGTGGCCATCAATATTCACGAGTTCGGTCATTTCATCGTGGCCAAACTGTTGGGAATGCGGGTTGATGCCTATTCGTTTTTCGGTCTCGGGCCGCGCGTTTGGGGATTTAAGATCGGGCATACGGATTACCGGATCAGCGCCATCCCGCTCGGCGCTTACGTCAAACTTTACGGAGACGAGGCGACCGGACCGCTCGAAGGCAAGGACGATCAGGAGGACGAGGTACCCGAATCGGAACTCTACGAACTCAGGCCCCGCTGGCAGAAGTTTCTGGTGATGATCGGCGGACCTTTTATGAATCTCGTTCTGGCCTTTTGCATTCCCTTTTTCGGTTCTCTGGCACTGGGCGTCCCTTCGATGCCGGCGCCGATCGTCGGAATGGTCAAAGAGAGCGGAGCCGCCGAGAGAGCCGGGATCAAGGTCGGCGATCGGATAATCGCCTTTGACGGTGTCGAAGATCCGACCTGGGGAAGGATCAAAAACGATTCGCTGATCGCTCCCGACAAAGAGATTCCGATTGCGGTTGAAAGGGGCGGCAAGAGAATTGATCTGACCATCAAACCGACCAAAGAGGTCCTCGACGGTAACACGGTCGGAATGATCGATCTGGAGCCGGAAAGAGAGGCTCAGAACGTCGTGGTCGGAGAGATCGAATCGGATATGCCGGCCGCCGGATCGGGGCTTCAACCGGGCGACTGGATCGTTTCGGTCAACGGCCAGCCCGTCACCAGCCGAAGTCAGATGTCCGGTCTGGTCGGAAAGGTCGAGGGGCAGCCGATCAATATGATCGTCAATCGGAACGGCGAAAGAAAGGAAATAACGACCACAACCAAACAGGATAACACCGGAAAATGGCGGATCGGGATCAGATTTCAGGAGCAGGAAACCGAACGGGAATCGGTCGGCATCGGCCAGGCGGCCTTTTTCGCGGTCGATCAGAACCTCGAGATCATCCGCCTTACAGGAAAGGTTTTCGGACAATTGTTCTCCGGTCAGCGTTCGGTCAAGGACGCCGGCGTGGCCGGGCCGGTCGGGATCGTTCAGATCATCGCGCAGATGGTCAGGGAGGCCGGGTTCGCCGGATTGTTCCCGATCCTGATGGTCATCAGCTTGAATCTCGGGATCTTCAATCTGTTGCCGATCCCGATGCTCGACGGCGGCCAGATCGCCGTTCTCGGGCTCGAAGGACTCCTCGCATTGTTCGGTTTGAAACTCTCGATGGCCATCAAGGAAAAGATCCAGCTGGTCGGTTTGGGGCTGATACTCGTTCTGATGGTGCTGGTTTTGTATCTGGATATTTCCAGATTGATAGGGTAAAAGGGTTTTATTGCCCTGAAAATCAAGTTTGTTTTTTGCCACAGAGGGCACAGAGTTCACCGAGAGATTTTTATGCGGAGATATTTTTTCCCCTTTGCTCCGTGTTCTCTGTGGCAAAAAAAATTACCGAGTATTTTGCGTGTTAACGGGAGTTGAGAGGGGGCGGAGATTTTGAAAAGGATTTGATCTCTCCGATGATCTTTCAACTCCCTCAGTTTTGAAGTGTTATGAGAAGACAATCAAAAGCCGTAAAGGTCGGAAAAGTGCAGATCGGCGGAGGCGCACCGGTGGCGGTTCAGTCGATGACCAAGACCGACACCGAGGACGTCGAGGGAACCGTCCGGCAGATCGAGCAGATGGTCGAGGCCGGTTGTGAGATCGTCCGGATCGCCGTTCCCAACAAGGAAGCGGCCGTCGCCCTCAAAGAGATCCGCAAACGGGCCGAGAACGTGCCGATCGTCGCCGACATTCATTTTCACTACAAACTCGCTCTGATGGCTCTCGACGCCGGCATCGACAAACTCAGGATCAATCCCGGCAACATCGGTTCGATCGACCGGGTGCGGGAAGTGGTCCGGGCGACCGAGGCCCGGAAAATCCCGATCCGGATCGGGGTCAACGGCGGCTCTCTGGAAAAGGATCTGTTGCAAAAATACGGTTCGGCGACGCCCGAGGCGATGGTCGAATCCGGCATGCGCCACGTCCGCATCCTCGAAGACTTGGGCTTTACCGACATCGTCATCTCGCTCAAGGCGTCCGACGTCCAAAGAACCGTCGCCGCCTATCGTTTGATGGCCGAAAAGGTCGAATATCCCCTGCATCTCGGCGTAACCGAAGCCGGAACGCCTTTTGGCGGAACGATCAAATCGGCGATGGGATTGGGCATTTTGCTTTTTGACGGCATCGGCGACACGATCCGCGTTTCCCTGGCGGCCGAACCGCACGAAGAGGTCCGCGTCGGCTGGGAGATCCTCAAATCGCTCGAACTGAGAAAACGCGGCGTGACGGTCGTCGCCTGCCCGACCTGCGGACGGCTCGACATCGACAATTTCGTCGAGATCGTGACCGAGGTCGAACGCCGTCTGGCGCACGTCGAAGAACCGCTTCATCTTTCAATAATGGGTTGTGCGGTCAACGGTCCGGGCGAGGCTCACGATTCTCAGCTCGGCATCACCTTCGGTCGCAACGTCGGAATGATCTTCAAAGACGGCGTCCCGATGCGCCGCGTCGGCGGCGAGGACATCGTCGAAGAGTTCGTCAAAGAGGTCGAGATCCTGCGCAAAGAAGGCAAAGACGCCAAGCCTCTCAAGGAAGAAAATCAATTGGTTCAAATCTCTTAAACGGTTGCAAACGCGCTTTCAAAACCCGATTGCCCGTGCCATCTCCAGATGAAACCGAAAAAAACTGAGCGTGTTGCCGATCATCTCGCGTGATCTCGGGTCGTCGTTCTGGCTGTCGAACATATGGACTCCGTTCGGGGGATTGGACAGTGAAATCGGCGCGTTGACGGAGATCGCCCGGCCGATGAAACGGTCGATCGAAGGGTTGATCCCCGGCGTTTCATCCCGACCGGCCCGGGCGATGAAGATCGGGGGGCTTTCCCTGGTCAAATGGTTTATCGGCGAGAACTCTTCGATCAGATCGGGCGTCTCCCGTCCGGCGTAAAGATCCGACTCCCGAATATCGAGAAAAGCGTAAAAGGCGGCCAGACAGCAAATGAACGGGGGCCGTTCGCGGATCGCCGGGCTCAGCAAAGGCCCACCGCCGGAAAAGGCGAAAAGGGCGATCCGGTCGGTATCTACGGCAAATGAACCGCCATTGTTTCGGACGAAATCAATGGCGGTTTTGAGATCATCGGCGGCTTTTTCCAGATGCGGTTCGGGGTAGCCGAGCCGGTGCGTGAATGAAACGCCGATCATTCCCGAAGCGGCCGTCAGACGACCCCACGATCTGAATACGCCCATATTTTTGGCCGGACTTCCCGGCGGAACGTTGCCGTGGACGAAGATGACGGCGGGCCGCCTTTCACCTTTTTTTAAACCCGCCGGAAGATAAAAGTCCATCAGCAGATGCGGGCCGTCGGCCGCGTATTTGATGTCTGAGGTGACCCGAACCGCATCCATTCCGGGCAGGCGATAAACGACGGGCATTTTGACGATCTCTCCGATTTCTTTCATAACCAACACCTCCAATAAAAAAACGTTTTGTTTCTGCCTTCTGAAAAAGCTGCATTTGCTTGTTTTTAACGGCTTTGAGAAAGCCTTGAGAAAAAATTGAGGCAAAACTAAAGACTTTTGGTCCGTTTATAAACTACAATTTTTCCAGAAAGAAAACATTCGAAACGAAATAATTCAAAAAGGAAAAACGAAAAATGAAAAAATGCACCTTGTTGTTGGTAATTTTCGCTTTGACGGCCGTTTATGCCGACGGACAATTTAATATCAAGATCCCCAAGGTCAAAAAACCGAAGATCGAAACGCCGAAAACCGATGATCCGGTTCAAAAGGCCGATCCTCTCGAAAAGGCGGCTTCGAAGGAGGCCGAAGGGGTTGCCGCCAGACCGTCCAACCGGCAGATGGTGATGGACGATGCCGCCACTTTCTTCGACGCGGAACCGGTCAAGGAATACGATGAGAAAATCCACCTCGACAAAGATGTCGGCTGGTATCTGAAATCGAGCCTGCGAATTCTCGGAACCTTTCCCAAACGAAGCGCCTTTCGCATCGCCGTCAAGAAAAACGGCAATGAATTGGCCAGCACCCGTTGTGAGGGAAATGTTTACACCAAAGAGGGCGACATATATTTGCGAACGCCGCAAAGCCGAAAAATGCGCGATCTCAATTACGAGGATTTTATGACGACGGGTTATCGCTGTTTTGACGAAAAGGCGGTCATCAGGGAAATCGGAAATCTGGACGTCGAGATCTATCTCATCGACGGCGATACCGACAAGGAAACCTTGGTTCGCAAACATAAGATCGATGTCCATCGCGCCACAAAAGTTCGAGGTTTGCCGGCCAAACCGCAGCCGGACGTTTCCGATTACTACATCCAGCGCCACTCCGAAGCCTCGGTCGCCTTCGCGTTTTTTATTCAGAACAATCAGGAAAACCCTTCGTATTTCAAAAACCCGATCAATCAACTGGGCTCGCCGACCTACGGAGACCTTTACATTTACACCACCTATTCGCCGGACGAACAAACCCGCCTGCCGTCCAATCCGTTCGTCAGATGCACGGTCGACGGGCAGAAATTGAATCTGCCGCGCGACGATATCCGGATGAACGAAGATCAGGGCCGGAGGGAGATCGGAATCTACATCGACCGCATCGCCCCGAAATATAAAACCGGGCCGCCCTATAAGGATCCGGTCGAATTTGTCGGGCTGGTCTTTAAATTGCCGGTTTTCACGGGCGAGGGCGAATACAGCAAACCGCCCATGAAAATCGAGGATCATCCGGGCAAATGGGAATGTTCGGTCGTCGCCAACGGCGTTACTTATCGCACTTTTCGCTGGACGGTCGATTCAAACGGAATCGTCCCGCACCCGGAACAAAATAACGGGAACGTCAATCTTTTTTACAAAGCCGCATTGATCGAAATGGAGATCCCTGCCGGGGGAAGCCCGAACGATTACCGTTTGATGCCGATGCCCGAAGCGGGACTTTTTTACGGGGTCCCGTGGTCAACCCCCGAAGGCAAGGCGATGGCCGCGAAAGTTCCGAAAAAAGGGAATCCCTTTGAGATCCCCTCCAGTCGGGCCAAATAAAAAAACTTTTTCCCGTTGAAATGCGCTGATCCCCGGACGACCGCTTTCCGAAAGCGGCCGTCCGGGGATCAGCGCATTTATCTGAAATCAAGCCGTGGCGGCTCTCTTGTTTAATTCTTCTGAAGCCATGGCCGTTCCCTTGACGCGCGATTCGATCTTTTGGAAAGCGATGTCGCGGGCCACGTCCGGGGAACCGTGTTTCGGTTTGACGTCGATCGAGAACGGCGAAAAACCGCAGTCGTCGGTCGAACCGAGTCGTTCTTTCGGAATGTGTTTGGACGCCAAAAGCAGATCGTCGCGGACCTGTTCGGGCGTTTCGACGGTCGGGTCGAGCGGGTTGATAACGCCGATAAAGCAGACCTGCGCGACTCCGTTGGCATCATCGCGGCTGTGTTCGCCGATCAGTTTATAGACGTATTCCTTGTCTTTTTCGCTGGCCAGCTGGATCAGGAAATATCCGGCGTTCATCTTGAACATGCTCGGCAGAAGTTCGGCGTAATCGACCTCATCGCTGTGCGTGGCGTCGCAATCGCCGCCCGGACAGGTGTGAATGCCGATGTCTTTGCGTTCTTCGGGAGAAAAGCGATCGAGGACGCGGTTGTTGAGTTCGATGAACGAATCGAGCATTTTCCGTCCCGTCCAGGGGTTGCGCGGATCGTTCTTGCAGGCCAGGCGGCCCTCGGTAAAATCGATCGAAACCCTTTCGGCTCCGGCTTCGAAACATTGACGGATGTCCTTTTCGCACTCATCGACCAGATCGTTGAGGAATTCCTCGCGGGTGTAGCCTTCGACCTCGCCGTCCAAAGGATACAGCAGATAAAGCATCGACGGGGCGATGACCGCCTGTTTCAAGGGTTTGGTGGCCATCTTTTTGGCCTCTTTGACGAATTCCGAAGCGTAGGTCTTGTAACGGAACGGGCCGCCGGTCAAACGGGGCAGTTGGCGGTGATGCCCGTCGGTAAAAATGGCGAAATACTGTCCGTCGCCGGCCAGATTGTCGGCCAGACCGGTTCCGGCCAGCGTATCGACCAGCGGGTAGGTGGCAAAACTGGAAGCTCTCTGTTCGCCGTCCGAGACGATCGGCGCTCCGGTGGCTTCCATTCGTTTGATGGAATCAAGGCAGGCTTCATCTTGTACGGCTTTCAACTCATCGACAGTAATGTTTCCGGCATCGTAAGCGGCAATAGCCTTCTGTAATTTCGTAGGTCGTGGAAGCGAACCGACATTTTCTGTTGGTATTTGCATAGATTTACTCCTTAATTAGATATTTTGTGTTGATTCCAAAAACGCTTGAAGCGGATTTTTAGTGACAAAAATCCCAAAAAAACAGTACAAGCCTGTTTAATCCCCAAAAAACACGTTTTAAATTTAGGCTTTGATTATATTCCAGCAAAAGGCGAATGGCAATGGTTTTTTTGCCCGCCAAATATGCCGACCGGAAAGAGGGCGGTCCGGAGAGTTTTTAGAGAGAAAAAAAGGTGAAAGGGTAAAAGGGCAGATTGCGCAAAACGCCGAACAGAAGCGAGAGGGTCAGAAATCCGTAAACCGTCGCGGGAGTAAAAAGGCGAAAAGAAAGCCCGCGCCCGCGCCAGACGATCAGCAGGAGCGAGACGAACACGTAAGCGAAGATCAGAATGTAAAAGGGCAAAAGGACGTTAAAATGCAGGGCCGTCCCGATGTCGCCGTGAAAAAGAGCGTGAAACCCGCGCGTCAGACCGCAGCCAGGACAACTCAGGCCGGTTAGAGCGTAAAGCGGGCAGATGGGGAAAAAACGGGCCGTCGAAGGATTGAAATACCAGACGGCCAGCGATCCGGCGATCCCCAAAAGAATTCCGCCGGCGGCCAGAGATCGTTCAAAAGTTGAAGCGGTGGTTTGGCTCATAATCTCCTATTCTTCATCCTCATCAAAAATGAGATCAAGCAGTGTCATCACTTTTTGATCAATTTCTCTGGTGAGAGCCGGTGAATCGGGATTCCGGTTTTCGCTCAGTTGGATGATTTCTTTAAGCTGAGAACGAAGCTTTTCGGGAAACCCCGCAGGAGGTACGATAATCTGGTCTCTGATCTTCGATAAAACAATTCGGGTCTGAGAATTGTCGGTTTCGCCCAGAGCCGTCCGCTTGAGAGACTCAAAAACAAGATCTCCGAGGTCCTGACCGAAAGAATAAAACCATTTTTTATCGCCGACGTCCTTCTCCTGAAAAATCGAATTCATCAAAGCGATAATTTCCGCCCGGCGTTCCTTGTTGGCGGTCGGCAATTCCTTGGCAAATTCGAGTTCTTTGGGAAAATCATCATCCTTCATGGCGTTGGTGATGAACCCGAACAAGGTGTTGGTCAAGGGGAGCAATCTGTCATCCGAGTTGAATTTGGCCAGCATCCGGAAAACCGCGCCTCCCCCAATAATGTCGGTTTCATCGAACTCATCGGTTTCGGTCGCGGAGGGATCGATTTTCCCGTTTTCTATGATCTCCCGGGTTTTGGGTTCGTTAAAAATGTAAGTGATGGTCCCGGAGACTTTAACGGGGTTTCCTTCCAGAAGCGTCGGTTTGAACTTGGCTTTCATTGCCGCCTGCTCAGCCGCTTGCTGGAGAAGCGGATGACCCGAAAGAGCTTTGGCCGAAACTACGTTGCCCTGTTCGTCTATCAACACCTGAACCTTGACTTCACCCGCCGCGTTGATGGCCTCGGCCGGGAATTCCGGTTTCGGCAGATCGATTGCCTTGCCGTTGACCACGCCTCCAAAGATTTTTTTGTCATTCTGCGTTTGAGTCAGCCCGGTGGAGAATCCAAAAAAAATCACGGCGACCAGCAAAAAAAGTCGTTTCTTCATAAATTTTAACAATCCGCTTTTAAGGTTTTTCTGCCGCTTTTTGCGGTTATTGTATTAACCCATTCAAATCAACATTCAAAAATCCGGCGCTCCAATTTGGCCGGAACCAACCTGAAAAAGCCAAACTTCTTACTTCCGATTCGATTTTACCCAAAGTCATCGGGAATCGGAAGTTCCCAATCGGAAATTTGAATTTAGTCGGTGTAAACGCCGTTATGTTCACCATTTCGGTGTCCGTGATGTTAATTTGGGGAACAATACCAAACTTTTGATAAAGCCAAGGAAAATGGTGACATTACTTCACCATTTTCCTTGGCTGAGTATTCGTCGCCAAATCGTTCCATAACCGGCTATCTAACGAAATGGTAAACCAAAATGCCGCTGACTTTGATCGGAGCGCCGTTTAAGGTGGTCGGCAAAAATTTCGCTTCCAGCGCGGCGTCTTCCGAAGCTTTTCGCAAAAGCGGATGGCCGGAAACGGCTTCGGCTTCGATGACGCTTCCGCCTTCGTCGATCACCACCCGAACCGAAACGGTCCCGGAAACGTCAGCGGCCTGAGCCGCCGCCGGGAGTTTGGGTTCCGGGAGAGAAACCGCCTTTTGATTGAGGATTCCGGCTCGGCTCAATCCTCGGGACGGGGATGAAGAAATTCCGGAATTCTCGACCGCCTCCGGATCATCGGGGGATCCGATGTCGTCCTTTTGGCCGGAATCAAAGACGTAAACGATCACGCCCGACACCTTGACGGGTTGGTCGGCGAGAGTGGTCGGGTGGAAACGGGCCAGAAGGGCGGCCGATTCGGCCGCATTGCGAAGCAGCGGATGACCGGAGATCGCTTCGGCCGAAACAACATTTCCCGCTTCATCGATCAGCACCTTGACCTGAACCGACCCCGAGGCCTTGACGGCCCGGGCCGCCGAAGGATATTCCGGTGCGGGCAGACTGATGGCTTTTCCGTTAAGAACGCCGCCGGTGATATTCCTCTCCGACTTGTCCGCCGCCGATGAGTCAAAATCCGGGTCGTCGGCTTTTTCCGGCTCATCCGCAACCTCCGTGTCCGCGGGATCCTCACAGACGAACTTGTAAACTATTTCGCCCTGAACTTTGACGGGTTGACCGGAAAGTTCTGTCGGTCTGAAAACGGCTTCCCAGGCCGCTTCCTCAGCCGCGTTGCGGAGAAGCGGGTGGCCTGCTAAAACTTCAACCGAAGAGACTTTTCCCTCCTCGTCGATAATGACCTGAACGGTTACCGACCCGCAGGCTTTGACTGCCCGGGCGGCGGCCGGATACTTCGGGGCGGGCAGACTCACGGCTTTTCCGTTGATGATCCCGCCCGAGATCGTCTTGGGCGGATTTTGCGCAGAAACCGCCGAGAAAAATAAAAAGGTGAATGAAAGGCACAGGAGCATTTGTTTTTTCATAGCGTTTTTCCTCAAAGGACCGGTCTTGATCCGAGACCCGATCAATTTTAAAACAAAGAATTTTCCGCCCGACAAAAATGTAGGGGGAATTTCCGGAATTTAAGACAAAATAGAAATCGGACAAAAATGGTTAAAAAATCGAAAGAGGCTATTTAAAAAATGTGAAAAAGCAAAAAGCGTTTTCACAATCAACCATCGACGATCAACCAAATTATTCACCATTAGACACCGGTTTTCCCGATTTGTTCCCGAAAAACTTCAATTAATTCGCCATCCGCATAAAAAGGGCGTCCGAGGCGATCTTGCGGTTGAGGTTGACCTTCAGGTTTTCGCGCAGGGTTTCGATCTCGATCAGCCAGGAGGCGAGTTTCCGGCTCTCGGCCGGGGCGGAAAGCCGTAGCAGTTCGGCGGCGATGTCGGAATTGACCAGATCTTCGGCCGGTTTGCCAAGAGCCAGCGACCAGACATCGTGGATCAATGTTTGCAAAATGTCGAGCCGCGTTTCGTAGCTGTCCTTGAAACGGGCGTCGCTCAACTCCTCGGCGGTCTGCAAGAGCGAGGCCCGGTTTTTCGTCAAAAGGAGGCTTTCCAGAACCGTCAGCATCCCGGCGCGGGCGGCGCGGAATTCTTCCGGGTCGCTTTCGAGCGCGCTCCCGATACTCCCGCGCGAGAGGTTCGACAAGATCCGGGCGTCGTTCGGAGAGAATTTGCCGCCTTCGAGCAGGTGTTTTTCGATCTCAACCGGCGGAACCGGAGCGAAACGGACGGTTTGACAGCGGGAATGAATGGTTTGCAGGAGCGCGTCCGGCCGCGAGGTGATCAAGAAAATGTAGGTCGTATCGGGCGGTTCCTCCAGAGTTTTCAAAAGCGCATTGGAGGCGGCGTCGTTCATCTTATCGGCCTCATCGATGATAAAAAATCTGGCTCCGGCCTGATAGGGTCGAAAATTTGCCTCCTTTTCCAGATCGCGGATGGCATCGACCAGAATGTTGCGGTTGTAGGGGATGACCAACCCGAGGTCTGGATGTTCGCTGAAAATGACCTGTTTGTGCGAGTCCCGATCGTCCGATTTAGGGAAGCTGAATTTTACGGCCTTGAGGCAATTCGGACAACGGTCGCAGGCCTCGGATTCGACCGGGGCGGAACAGAGAAATCCTTTGGCCAACTGCATGGCGAACTGTTTTTTTCCGACGCCGTCGATCCCGGCAAAGAGCAGGGAATTGGGCACCCTCCGCTTTTTCAACAGCCGTTTGAAGATCTCCTTTACCGGCTCATTGCCGATCAGTGAATTGAACATAAATTAGGGTGAAAAAGTGAAAAAGTTTAAAGGTGAAAAGGTAATAAAAATTTCGATTAAATGACCGGTCAACTTTTAAACCTTTAAACCTTTCCACCTTTAAACTTTTAAACCTTGCTTGTCTTCGCTTTTTTATTCAGATATTGACGGACGACCTCCAGCGCCTGGCGGTGAACCTCTTCGATCGATCCGCCGGCGTCGATCACGCGGAAACGCCGTTTTTCCTTGCGGGCGATCTCCAGATAAGCGTCGCGAACCCGGCCGTAAAATTCGGCCGTCTCGAAATCCATCCGGTTTTTTCTCTCGCCCGAATCGTCCCGCGTATTGGTTCGCATCAGGGATTTTTCGATCGGCAGGTCGAAAAACAACGTCAGATCCGGTTTCAATCCGCCGGTGGCCAGTTTGATTATCTGATTGATGGTTTTCGTATCGAATCCGCGCCCGGCTCCCTGATAGGCGGCCGTCGCGTCGGCGTACCGGTCGGAGATGACTATTTTCCCCTCTCCGAGCGCCGGTTTGACCAGAAAATTAACGTGCTGGGCGCGGTCGGCGGCAAAAAGAAGGAGCTCGGCCATCGGGGCGACGTTTTCTTCGGTTTCGAGCAGAGTGGTCCGCAGACGACGACCGAGCGGAGTTCCACCCGGCTCACAGGTGGTCAAAACATCAAAGCCCTCGACCCGCAGGTCGTTGGCGATCATTCTTAACTGCGTGGTTTTTCCGCTCCCGTCTATTCCTTCAAAAGTTATGAATTTACCTTGCAAGATGTTCTATTCCGAATTCGTGTTTTGCACTTTCCGAGATTGTGAAATGGTGGAGATAGCGTGTTTGAATATTAGGAAATCCTGCCCGCCCGTATCAAGTAATACTGAGAACTTGTCAAAACTCTTGATCCTGCCCGAAAGTTTTTCTCCACGCATCAGATGCACCACTATGCCGTATTTTTCTCGACGCGCCGTGTTCAAAAACGCATCCTGGATGTTTTGGACAGTTTGTTTTTCCATTACGTTTTCTCTTTTATTCTGTTAAATTTGTGATAACGAAAACAAGTTTATAACAGTTTAACCTTCACTTACAAGAAACATTTTTGGATTTTGGATCTCGGATTTCGGATTTCGGATTTTTCCGAATTGATTTCCGAAATCCGAAATCCGAGATCCAAAATCCGAAATGTCATTCATATATTCCGATCGCTTTAAAGAGCGCCCTTTGGATTTCCTTTTCATTCCCGAAACCGTCGAGCCAGACGGCGTCCTTTTCGCGACGGAACCAGGTCAACTGCCGTTTGGCGTAGTTGCGAACGTCCTGTTTGGTCCTCTCGACGGCGCTTTCCAGCGTGCGTTCCCCGCGCAGATATTCGCAGACCCGCCGGTATCCGTGAGCGCCGAGGGCGTTGGTGTCATCGCCGACGCCCGCCTTCCGCAAAGCCCGAACCTCTTCGACAAGTCCTTTTTCAAAATGGATCTCGGCCCGGCGATTGATCTTCTGATAAAGTTCATCGCGCGGCGGGTTGAGGACGAAAAGAAAGATCCGGTCCGCGAACTCAGGCGGCGGGATGCGTCTGGGTTTGAGTTCTGAGAATTTTTCGCCGGTCTGAAAAAAGACCTCGAGCGCCCTCATCGAACGGACGTAATCGCGCGGAAAGAGTTCGGCGGCGGCCTGCGGGTCGACCTTTTCGAGCATTTTATGAAGATGTTCGGGGCCTTTTTTCTCTTTGATCCGGGTGAGACGGTTGCGCAACATTTCGTCGGTCGGCGGGCTTTCGAACAGCGGCCGGCGAAGGGTGCGAAGGTAAAAACCGGTTCCGCCGACCAGGATCGGCCGCTTTCCGCGTGATTCGATTTCGATGATCTTTTGTCCGGCGTCTCTGGCCCAGTCGGATGCCGTGTAATTCACTTCGGGCGGAACGTAATCGATCAGATGATGCGCAACCCCGCGCATCTCTTCGGGCGAGGGTTTGGCGGTGGCGATCTCGATCCCCCGATAGATCTGAACCGAATCGCAGTTGATGACCTCGCCGTTCCCGAGCCCGAGCGCCAGTTCGACGCCGATCTCGGTCTTGCCCGAGGCGGTCGGCCCGGCGATGGCGAAAATTGAAGGTTTATCGGCCACAGAAAACACAGGGTAGCACAGAGAAAGAAGGATGGAAAACCAAAGATATCGGGCGGGGGAAAGTTTTTTGGATCAGAATAAGTTCTTGGTGAAATACAAAATCAAACCGTCGTCAACCCTGATCTCGTCGCCGTATTTCAGAAATTTTCCGTTCTGCCAGATCCCCAGCCCGTCGGGGACGTAGCCTCTTTTTACATAGAGCCTTTGGGCCTTCCCGTAATCGGAAAACAAACCGACCCCGATGCCGATCACTTTTGATTTTTCAGCGGCCAAACCCTCGGCCCGATCCATCAAGAGAGTTCCCGTCCCGCGTTTTTGGAATTTTTTCAAAACGTTGAGATCAACGATCTCGGGAATTTTTCTGGCCCGAAAGGGCGGGTAATCCGATTTCCAACAGATCGTCAGATAGCCGGCAAATTTTCGATTGAATTCGGCTATCAGAACCGTTCGTTGACCGTTTTGCTGTTCATTAAAATATGTCTGATATTTTTGGGGAGGTTTATCCCAACCCTGTTCGGCAAAGGCGGCGGAGATTATCGAACAGTCTTTTTCAACCAATTTTCTGATCGTAATCATTTGAGCCATTTGTTTCAGAAAAAGAATAAACGCCCGAGAGCGATCAGCAATATAACGCTCAGAAGAATGAGCGAGCCGATGATTTGATTGCGTGAGAAATTCATAAGATTTCGGATTTGGGGTTTGGGATTTGGGATTTATTTTAACAAAATCCTAATTCAAACCGCACATTAAAAGCAGAAAAAATCCGAAATCCAAAATCTAAAATCCAAAATCAGTAGGCTTTTGTCAGGTCGATCCCGGTATAATAATGCTTGAGGATCTGATCGAATTTGACCCCCATTTTGGCCAGACCGTAGGCTCCGTACTGGCACATTCCGACGCCGTGGCCCCAGCCCCGGCCGGTGAATTGATAGCTGATGACCCGTCCGTCCGAGGCGTAGCGTTTGTTGATGACGAAAAGCTGTTCGTAAAGTTTGAGAGCCGAACGGATCGCCCCGCCCTTCAGATGCTGCGTGCCGTTGGTGGTGATGATCTCCAGATCGATGGCCCGCCGGGAAAATCCCTGTTTGGCTATTTTGACGTCGATCAAGGCCCCCATTCCTTTGACGTAGCGCGAAAGATTGGCGCGGACGGTGGCGGCCGATTGGGTCGATTTCCAGAGCGTTCGGGGCGACATTTTTTCGGCCACCGTCGGCTCATCGGTCGGTTCGACCTCGAGATAGATGACCTGACCGAGACCGTTGGTCTTGTAATTGACCTTTTCTCCTCCCAAAAGAGCGGTCTCCTTGACCTGATAAAAAGCGTCGCCGAATTTGCGGAAAAGAAAGACGTTCGGGCTGACGAAAACCTCTTTTTCGCCGCGGCCCGCCTTGAGGATGAGTTTGCCGTCCTCGGTCGGCCGGGCCTCTCCGTTCTCCAGATCCAGCGACCAGTTCTTTTTGTCGTAGATATGTTCCAGCAGGCGCAGGATCTTGGCGCGCGAATAATGTTTTTGGGGTTTTACGGTCAGATCCGGGTAGATCGAAAACCAGCCGTCCCTCATCATCATCGCCATCATCGGCCGCAGAGGTTTGGGAATCTCGCCGCCGTCCAGAAAAGACAGCTGATAGTCGATGTCCGATTCGCTCATCAGGGTGTCGGCCTGGGCGACCTCGTCGCCGTAGATCAGATCGGAGAGCGCTTTGGCCAAAAGGAGCGGTTTCGAAGTGTCGGCGGTGACGAATTGGGGAAAAGGCTTGCCGAATTTGACGGCCAGCTGGTTGAGCCAGCTTTTGAGTTCGGTTTCGGTCGGCGGGTCTTCGAAATACGTGTCGGTGAAACGCTGGGTGATGAGAAGATAGTTGTTGACCGAGAATTTGGCGGCCAGGCGGACCAGTTCGTAATTGGCCTCGTTTTTGACGTCCGGTGTCTCGCGCGAACTTTTAATCATAAAGGGGATGAAATGAGAGTCGCCTTCGAGCGAACAATCGACCCCGCGCAGATATGGTTCGTCAAATTCGAAGATGTTACCCGAGTTTTCCGTTCGTCCGCCGCAGGTCGATGTGTAAAGCGCGTTGATCGGTTTGCCCCGGTAAGTTGCGACGACGCCGCGCGTCTGCTGAACGGCCTGCGTTCCCATCCGGGTTTCGATCGAAACCCCTTTGTAAACCTGCGACCAGACGGTATCGACCATATCGAAACCCTGCTGAGCGTAGCCGTTGATGTTGGCGACGGCGTAGGTCCGGGCGGCGACGGCCTGCGCTTTCTGGGCCTCGATCTGCGGCAGAGAGAGTTCGGACGGAACGACGCCGAGCAGATAATCTTCGAGCGGAACGACGTTGACGACCGTCAAACGGCCCCGCGAATTGGCGAAGACCTCCATTTTTCCGCGATACGCCTTTCCGTTCAAGCGAACGATCCCGCGGCCGTTGGATGATCCGATGACGACCGGTTGCAGAGATGAGAATTTGCTGGTCTCGGTCGAACCCGACACCAGCACCTCGCGCAGGGAGGGATTGACGTAGGCGTTGACGTTGCTGTTACTGCGAACCGGCCGGCTCGATGCGATGGTCTGGATTCTCCCCGGCACGGAATCTTTGGCCGAGGGGCCGGAGGCGATCAAACTGCGAACTTCGGATTTCGGGTTTTGAGCGATCTGCCTTGTCAGTTCGATGGCATCGTCCGACGGGAGGGTGTATTTTTCCGCGACGATCTCGACGCCGACGAATCCTTTTCCGGTCAGCGAATCCTGAAATTCTTTGGCGTCTTCGGGCAGATGTTTTTCGGTTCCGAGCCGGACCCGCCAGGTGTCGGCCGTCGCTCCGGTCATCACCGAAGCGCTTTCGCCCGTTTCATTCCTTATTCTTTGAGCCAGATCGTCGGCGTTTTCCCGGGTTTCGATGTTCGGGATCTCGAACCGGTAGATCTCGTAAACCGGCGGATCGTAACTCCGCGAAGAGATCCGCAGGGCCGTCGTTCCCAGAAAGCGACCGGGTTCGTCGCCGATTTCGGCCACCAGTGATGGATCGGAGGTGTTGATCGAAACGTAACTGGAATTGGTCAGAAGGCCGATCCGGACTTCCGGCTCGCGGTCGAGTTTGAAAAGCAGGGGAGAAAAGCCGTTTTCACCGGGATGCGGGAAGATGTTGGGAACCAGAAGGATAAAGGCGAATAAAAGGAATAAAAAACGATGAAACTTCATAACAAAAAAAATGATAACAATTAATCTAACGCAAGACCACAAATAATTCCCGAAGCCGAAAGAAACCGTTTTTCAGGGACGGTTAACGACCAAGGGGAACTTTCGTCAAATAAAAAAATCAGCCACAGAAGCCATAGAGAACACTGAGGGAAAAAGTTTGTTCGGGGGAAGATTCCTCCGAGTTCTCTGTGTTCTCTGTGGCAAAAAAAACGAAGATCTCATTTTTCCAACGCGTTAAAGATAAACGGAAAAGTCCCGAACGTCTGGCCGCGATGTTGCGGGCGGAAGGCGAACAGGATCAGTTTGCCTCGGCCGAAATCGCTTTCGGCCAGAGCGGTTTTCCCGGCGGCGTATTTTTCGCCGAGGATCCAGCCCGACAAAAGCGCATCCTTTTCGGAATAACGGGCGATGGTTTTGACCTTTTGCGGATCGCCGATCTCATAGGCCGAACTGTTGATGAAGTAGGCCGGAGTTTCTTTGGAAAATCCCTTGGCCAGAGGATTCGAGGTGTCAACTTCGAGTTTCCAAATCGAACCCGGCCCGTAAAATTCCGAGCGCTTGAGACCGCCGAGAGCGTTTTTCACGGGCAGATCGAAGGTCTTGATGACCAGTTCACAGGAATCGTCGAAACAGATCAGCTTTCCGCCGCCTTCGACGAATTTCTTCAGATTTTCGACCCCCTCATCGCCGATCCCGCCCGCGTATTCTTTGGGAAAGCGCGATTCGGGCAGACCCTGAACGATGCCCCTTTCGGAGATCGAAGGCAGAATGACGGCGTCGTAATCCAGACGATTCCCCCGCAGATCGGCGTCCGAAAGAGAATCGTATTTGATCTGATGATTGTCCAGCACGAGCCGCGTCCAGCCCTCGTCCATCGAGCCCGTGTTGCCTTTATAAAGCCCGATCTTCGGGTTTGTTCTGAGCGGATTCGGCAGTTTGTCGAACGGCATCTTCGACGGCTTGAGGTTCAGAACCGCACGGGCCTGATTGATGTCGTTGACCGGTTTCAAAGTGTTGCGGTACTTATCCAGCTCTTTGATCCGCCAGGCCGTTGCGGTCTCGACGCCCATTTGCAGGGGCAGCGTCCAGCCGGCCACATCGTAGGGAACCTCGGCCTCGCCGTTGGCGTTGAGACGTTTCGGATAGACCTGTTTTTCGAACAAACTCAATACATTGTCCTTTTGCGTCTGATTAACGAAAACCAGAAAACTGCCCAGAGGAATTTCGCCGAACCGATCGCGCTCGTCCGGGTTTTGAGCGACCTCCAGTTCGCGGGTCATCTCATGAACCTGCATCCCCTGCCACATCAGGATTTCCAGAAAACGGGCGACCGTCTCCTGCCGGGGCTGTCCGGCCGGGATGATAAATGCCTGCGGTTCGCTCTCGTCCGGCGAAAGGTTCTCGGTCGCCAGACCGTGCGAGTTTTCCAGATAATGCCGGCGGAATTTGGCGGCCATTTCCAAAAGAGAGAGCGAGGCGGTCATCTCGATCCGGGCGATGTCGCGCGGGTGCCATTCGCCGCCTTCCCAGACCGAGGGCATATTGGTGGCGGCTTCCAGAGGCGAACTGAGGCCGCGGACCGAACGGGCCTCTTCCAGCTGTTTTTTCGAAACGGTGATCGGCGACATCAGATCGGCGCTGGCGGCCTCGGATAAGATGCCGATGGCGTTGTGATAATAAGGCGCGGAGCGAAAACCGCCGTGCCACCAGGTGTCGTAAACCGAGTTGGTCGCCACGCCCGTCTGCCCGATCCGCTGTTGATCGGAGGCCATCTTGTAGCCGATCAAACCGAGTTCGCGCAAAATTAAGGGGTCGATCCGTGGATTGGGCGGATCGAAAAACGGCGGCAGGGTGAATCTCGAACCGTTCTGTCCCTGCTGATGAATGTCATAGACGATCTGCGGAAACCATTCCTGCCAGAAAAGACGGGTGATGTTGCGCGTCTCGGCCAGATTCATCATGAACCAGTCGCGGTTGTCGTCGTGGCCGGCGTAATGATGATAGATTTCGGGCGGCGAAGAGCCTTCGTATTTCGTCCCCAAGGTCTTCCGGTACCAGTCGGCGACGATGTCGATGCCGTCCGGGTTGGCCGAAGGGATCAGCAGGAGAATGGTGTTGTCCAGAATTTCTTTGGTCTTGTCGTCCGCAGAGGTGGCGAGATCGTAAGCCAGAAGCATCGACATCTGCGAAGCGACGATCTCGGTCGAATGGATCGAACAAGAGATGGCGACAATGGTTTTGCCTTCTTTTATCGGATCGATGTTTTCGGTGCCCGACAATCTGTAGTTCGGATCGGTAACGGCGTGGTTCAACGCCTGATAAAATTTAAGTTTTTTAATATTCTCGGCCGAAGAAATAAAGGCGACGATCTGCGGTTTGCCGAGCGTCGTCTTGCCGATCTCCTCGACTTTCACCTTATCGCTGGCGGCATCCAATTTATTGAAATAACCGGTGATCTGTCCCCAGTCGGCGATCGTCCGGTCGTCGGTCGGATGAAACCCGAGAACGTCCTTCGGCGTCGGGACCGTCTGGCCGGAGGCGGTGAGCGGCAGGCAGAAAGCGGTGAGCAGGACCAGAAAAACGGTGATAAGTGATGGGTGATGGGTGATGGGTGATGGGAAACGGGAAATGCGTTTGATCAAAAAATCCGAAATCCGAAAACCGAAATCTGAAATCGCCGACAAATCCGAAATCACCAACTTGGAACTTATCCCTTTAAAAATTAAACTGTGTATCATGCAAAATCTTTCCTTGGCAGAGATTGAAGAGAACAGGAAACTGACGTTTCCCGTCAAAGAGTCTAACAAATCTCGTCTGGTCGGCAAACTGCGCTACTGGTGGTGTTGGCTGGTGGCCTCGGTGATGCTTCTTTTTATCGCTCTGCCGGTGATGGCTTTTCTGCAGCTTATCCGCCGCCGTTTGTGGCTCTATCCCTTTTGTTTATGGGGCGCGCGAACCTGGGTCAAGGCCTGCGGGGCGCGCGTTTCGGTCACCGGGCTGGAAAATCTGGAAAAGGATCGCGGCTACATCTTTGTTTCCAATCATCGGTCTTATCTCGACACCGCCACTTTGTTCGGTTTTTCGGGGCGGCGGATCGGTCTGGTGGCCAAAAAGGAACTTCTGAAAGTCCCGGTCTTCGGGCAGGGAATGGGTTTCGTCAATATCATCGCCATCGATCGTTCCAACGCCGAACGGGCCAAACGTTCGATGGCCAAAGCCAAACAGGTGGTCGATGACGGTTATTCGTTCGGGGTTTTCGCCGAGGGCACGCGCGGCATGCCGGGCGAACTCCTGCCCTTCAAAAAAGGCGCCTTTCATCTCGCCCTGCAAACCAAAGCCCCGGTCGTCCCGGTGGCCATCAAAAACACCGACTGGATGATGGGCAAGAGAACCGGCGTCGCCTATCCGGGAACGATCGAGGTGGTTTTTCTGGAACCGATCGAAACCGAAGGTCTCTCGGCCGAAAAAGACCTGATGGATCTGCTTCGGAAAACGCGCTCGGCGGTGGCCGGGGAACTGGGGAAATAATAGACACCGGAAAACTTCTTTTGTACTAAACTGCTTTTGTTAAAAACAGTCTGGCTCCGATTCGGTCTTCAGTTGACCGTTCTCTCCGATATTTTCGGGGGCGGAAAAAAATGAGACGATTGATTTTTCACTCGCAGGACGATTCGGCTCCGCGCGAGTTTTTGAAAACGGAGGATCGAATTCGTTTGTACGAAAAGGCGGAAAAAAGCGGGCGGGAGATCGAGCTAAAACCCTGTCAATCGATGGAAACGGGAGAATCCGACCCGGCGCGGGCCGGGGCCTTTTACCGGGCGGATTTTCCCGTTCGGTTCGCAAATTCAGAACAATTTACGGTTTTTTCGGCGGCGGCGGCGGTTGATCTTTCGATGGCGGTTGATCATCCTGCACCACCTCTTCGTCGCCGAGGACTTTGACCGAGGTCCGCCCCTGAGCGTAATCGGCATACGAGACCCTCATCTTCAATCGAACCACCTGACCGCTGTCGAAAACCAGTTCGTCATCCGACGAAGAGTAGGCTGGGAACCAGTATTTCCCGTCGACATTTTCGCGCCAGGTCTCGACCACCGGGAATTTATTGTCCTTGGAGTCGGGGACGGCCTTGCCTCTGGATTTGACGATCATCAGGTCGCGGTCATCGACCCAGATCCGCCCCTGAAAAAGGCGTTGACTGGATTTTTTCGGGTTCGGCATGATCTTCGGCGCGACGTCGAAAACGTAAAGGTCGAGTTCGTCGATGCGTTCCTTGCCGAGAAAGTTGAAGTTGTAGAGCGGAACCTCCGAAGGCCGCAGGGCGAAAGGGTTGATCCCGCCGAGGTCTTCGATGTCCTCGGGAGTGACCCGGATCTCCGAAAGGGTCGAGGTCGGGGCGAAAAGGATCCTTTCAAACCGCTGGCCGTCTTCGTTAAAGGTCAAAAAGGAATCGCGCCGGAAAGTTCCGGTGATCTGTCCGCCGAGGCCGACCGTCTGGATCGTCGCCTTGCGGGTGAACACGTAGTTCGACAGAGCGTAGCGAAAATCCTCCTCGTTCTGGGTCATTTTCTTGATGATGTTGTCGATCTCCGCCGGGCTCAGATCTTTTTTGACGATATTCGAAGCCGTCTGGGCAAAACTCGCGGCGGAGGCCAGAAAAAGAAGAGCCAAACCGAAAACCAGAAAATTTATTTTTTTCATTTTTTAATAAGTCCCTTTTTGTTTTTGCTAATAAAAAGATGCGCGAATAAAAGAGATAGTTTGAAAAAAAAATCCGGCCGGCCGCAAAAAAAACTTAAGAGGCGAAAACGGCAGTTTACTGTCAGAAAACCCGCCCTTTCGCCTCTTTGCAAGACCTTATCGAAAAAAAACGCTTACTCGACAAAATCGACCTGAACCTCGTTTTTGATGATCCCTTTCTCAAAACCCTCTTTGAGCAGAAGCCGGACGGCCTCTTTGCCCCGCTCGCCGTAATCGAGCGTCAGATCGTTGACCCACATGGCGACGAACCGGTCGGCCAGTTCCGGCGGCATATCGCGGGCGAACTGCATCGCGTAGGCGAGAGCGTCCTCGCGGTTTTCCATCGAATAAACGATGCTTCGGTGCAGATGGCGTGAGACCTCGCGCATCAGGTCCTCACCGAGATCGCGCCGGATGACGTTGCCGCCCATCGGCAGGGGCAATCCGGTTTTCTCGTGCCACCATTCGCCCAGATCCAAAACCTTGTCGAGCCCGACCTGTTTGTAAAAGAGCTGTCCTTCGTGGATCAGCAGACCGGCGTCGACCTTGCCTTTCTGAACCGCTTCGATGATCTCGTCGAACGGCACGACCGTGTATTCGAAATCCTGGTTGTAGATCCTCAAGGCCAGAAAGGCGCTGGTCAGCTCGCCCGGAATGGCGATCTTCATTTTGGGAATGTCGGCGGCCGGACGCGGTTCTTTGGAAACCAGGATCGGACCGTATTTATCGCCGATGCTCGCTCCGTGCGGCAAAAGCGCGTATTTGTCGGCGACGTAGGCGTAGGCGTGAAAACTGATGGCCGTCACGTCGTAAACGCCGTTGCGGGCGTCCTCGTTCAATGATTGAATGTCCTTGAGGGTATGTTCAAATTTTAAACCGTTGGTTTCCAGTTTGTTGGTGGCCAAACCGTAAAACATAAACGCGTCGTCCGAATCGGGCGAATGCGCGACTGTGATAATTCTTTTTTCCGAGGTTGCGTCCATAGATCAATACTGCGTATAAAAAATATTGGTATCGTATAAAATCTGTATTTTACCGTTTTTCTGGTGTTCTGCAAAAAGCATTTTAAGATTTTTTATCATTTCATCGAACCGCGGATTATCCGGCGTCGGCATATAGGAAGAGGAAAGCATCCGCCCCCGCAAACCTTCGAGATCGAAGGTTTGTGAATTGGGAAAAACCGCCTCTCTGAAGGGAATGCCAAACCCTTGTTCCAGAACGTCTTTGGTGATCTGTTCGTGGCGAACCTTCTGGTAATCGGTTCCGTATTCCAGCAAAAATCGTTCGTATTCGCGCAAAAACGAATTGGAATCGAGTTGCCGTTTGTTCCAGACGAGGGCGATGTAACCGTTCTTTCTGAGGATCCGTTTGAATTCCGGCCGCACCTTTTCGAGATCGAACCAGTGAAAGGCCTGGGCGGCGGTTACGAAATCGACGCTTTCATCGGGCAGTCCGGTGTTTTCGGCCGTTCCGCCGATGCTTTCAAAAAGGGGGAAATCTCCCAGAAAATCTTCCGCCGCCCGGCGCATCGCTTCGTTCGGCTCGACGCCGAAAACCCGGTTGCCGTTTTCGAGAAAAAGCCGGGCGAAGATGCCCGTTCCGGAACCGATGTCGGCGACGGCGGAATCGGGCCTGAAACCCGTCTCTTCGCGCAAAAGCCCGATTATCTCGCGCGGATAATCGGGGCGGTATTTGACGTAGTTTTCCACCCGGTCGGAAAATCTTTCCAATGAACTTTGTGCCATATTTAATCACCCGCCACAAAGGCGGTCATTTTCCAGACGCCTTTTTTCTTCTCGAAACAGGCGCGGTAATCGATCGGACTGCGGACGTAATCGGCGCTGACAAACCCGTTCAGTTTGCCCAGCGTCTCCACTTTATACCAGATGTAGGTCGGATCATCCTTGCCGTCATTGACGGATTTTTCCCAATCGATCTTAACGATGTTGTAGGACAATTTGGTGATGACATTACTTGACAGATCGGGTTTCGAACGGAGGCGGACGTTGTTGCCGAAAATTATATTGTATTCAAAAGCGTCCAGGTCCTCGGGAAAAGCCACGAAGCTGTAAGGCGCGCAAAACTCCTTATTCGGGGCGCCGGACACAAATTTTCCGCCGTTGGTCAGGACCGGGAGCAGTTCTTCCCAGACCCCGCTTTGGCCCGAATCAAGCTTCCAGAATGTCTGAAAATCCTTGACTCCTTCATCGCCGCCGAAACTCGCCTTAATATCGTCATCGAGTACGGAAATCAGATGTTTTTCGTCTTTTTCCTTAACGGCCTTGATCAGTTTTTCTCTGAATGAAACAAAAGACGCGTCCTTTGGGCCTTCATCTACCGGTCGAACGTAGCGTTCCTGAGCCGGGAGGTTCAGCGCCAATCCGGCCATCATCGTCAATAAAAGAAATAATTTGCGTTTCATTACATCAATCTCCTTCAGCGTTAATTTCTTTTCCGGTCCATTGGGTTTTCCGGGAATGCGGAATATCGAACTGGTCCAAAATCCTGAAACACAGATGATCGACCAATTCGCCGATAGTTTGAGGACGGTGATAAAAGCCGGGACTTGCCGGGAGAATTCGGACTCCGATCCGGGCCAGTTTAAGCATGTTCTCCAGATGAATGGCGTTATAAGGGGTTTCGCGCGGAACCAGAACCAATCGGCGGCCTTCTTTTAAGGTGACGTCGGCGGCCCGGTGGATAAGGTTGGTGCCGGCGCCCGAGGCGATCGCCCCCAGAGTTCCCATCGAACAGGGAATGACGATCATTCCCTCCTGTTTGTTGGAACCCGAAGACGGTTTGGCCGCCAGATTATCCAGTTGCCAGAAACGGATGAGCCGGGATTTTTCCGGCAAACCGAGCCAGCGGTTGATCTTGATCGGGTCGGGAGGCCGCAGATCCGCACCCATCTCCACCTGAGCGACGATCGGCGCGACCCCGGACATGATCAGGTTGATGGTCTCGACCGCCCCGCTTTCAGCCAGAAGTTGAAGCGTCCGGTAGGCGTAGATCGTTCCCGAGGCTCCCGTTATCGCTACCGTCAGTTCCATAAAGCTAACTTTAGCATTTTGGAAATCCTAAGCCTAATAAGGGAAAAGGGAGAGGCGGAAAAAATCGGGCAAAATGGCAAAATCTGTCATATTGATTGCAAAAACTGTCAATTTGAAACATCCCGGCAAACGCGCATCAAAACGCATTTTTCTGAAAAAGCCCGTTTTTTAAGGGTAAAACCCGGATTTGGAGTTTTTGGCATCCGATTTGCTTAAATATAAAACGACTAAAATCCTTTCCTCAAAAAGGAGGCTAGATGCTAACGATGAACGAACAAATATTGAAAAGCGAAGTTTTATTAAACCTGGTCAGTAACGAATTGGTTACGTGGGCTTTCGTAAAACTGTGTTCGACTTATAAATATGTAAGTTTGTTTGTCTGAAGTAGTTTGTTTGTTGAATTGGAATGAAAGGCGGCGGGAAGCGATTCCCGCCGTTTTTTTTGTTTTCGGAAGGCGAACCGGGACGGGCTTTATTGTAGAATTAGAAAATTGTGTTGGGTGAATTTAGTACTGTGTAAAATAAAAAAACTAGAGTTTAGTGATGGGTGATGGGTGATGGGTGAAAAGTTAAACAGATAATATCGGGCAGTAGATCCGGATAATCGGAAAATTAAGTTTTATCCCATCACCCATCACAAATTTAACAAAACTTCAGTTTTTTTATTTACAGAGTATTTAGAATATCCATACAAAATAAATTCTATGAACACGAATCAGATAGAAGCGATCCTGGCGGCGCACGCCGAGGGGAGGGTCTCGACCGAAAATGCCGTCCGCGATCTGAAAAACTTATCTTACGAGGACATCGGCTACGCCCGGGTCGATCACGCCCGTTCGACCCGTCAGGGATTTCCAGAAGTGATCTTCGGTCAGGGAAAAACCCCCGCCCAGATCGTCGGGATATTTGAAAAACTGCTTGAGCGTTCGCCCAACCTTCTGATCACCAGGACGACGCCGGAGGTTTTCGGCGAGATTCGCAACGTTTACACCGAGGCCGAATGGCACGAGGCGGCCGGAGTGGTCCGGGTCTGGCGGGACAAAACCGAACTCGGCGCGGGCGAGATATCGATCGTCACTGCCGGAACCAGTGATATTCCGGTGGCCGAAGAGGCGGCCCTGACGGCCGAGACTATGGGAAACCGGGTCAAAAGGATCTGGGACGCCGGAGTGGCCGGGATTCACCGGATCTTGTCGGAGCGCGAAATCCTCCAAAAATCGCGTTGTGTGATTGTCGTCGCCGGGATGGAGGGCGCACTGCCGTCGGTGGTCGGCGGTCTGGTCGGCGTTCCGGTCATCGCCGTTCCGACCAGCATCGGTTACGGAGCATCGTTCGGCGGAATAGCCGCGCTTTTGGGAATGCTCAACTCCTGCGCCTCAAACGTCACCGTCGTCAACATCGACAACGGCTTCGGAGCCGGTTTCGTCGCCGGATTGATCAACCGGAAATGATTTGGGATTTTGGGTTTTAGATTTTGGATTTTGGATTGCTTTGTCTTGGAGTTTCACCGGAAAATTTTTAGAAAAGCCGAAAATTTAAGAAAAACTAATCCAAAATCCAAAACCCAAAATCTAAAATCCCATCACGGATTGATCAGCACGTACAACTTATCCGCCCAGTCGGATTGGCCGTTGCGCAGGATCTCGTACTGGATGTTGGCCGAATCGCGGTCGCCGAGTTTGAGGTAGGCGCGTCCGAGGTTGTACCGGGCTTCATCGAATTGCGGGTTGAAATTGACCGCATTGCTGAAGGCTTCGAGGCTTTCTTCGGTCTTTCCCAGTTCGAAATAGTTTTGTCCCAGAAAATTATAGGTCCGGGCGTCGGGTTTGTAGACTTTGAGCTGTTCAAAGACCGCCAGAGACTGAGCGTATTGTTTTTTCGAGAAATAGGCGGTTCCCAGCATTTCAAAGGCGCCGGCGTAATCTGGTTTGAGGGCGATGGCCCGTTTGTAAGCCAGGATTTCCTCGTCGGTTCGTCCCAGTTTGTTGAGCGTCAGACCGATCGAATATTGTGTTTCGGCTTTGTAGGGATTGAGTTTGGCGGCCTGACGATAAGCCTGTGCGGCCTCCTCGTAATTTTTCAAAGCGTAATTTGAAGCCCCGATGTTGACGAAGATTTCCGACCAGCGCGGGCGCAGTCGGGCCGCCTGTTTGGAGGCCGACAGGGCCTCGCTGTGGCGGCCGAGCATACCGTAGCAATAACCGATCTGATACCAGGCCTCGGCGTAGGTCGGATCGGCATCGACGGCTTTTTCGAAAAAGCCGAGCGCCCGTTGGTAATCGTCGCGCGACAAAAGACCGAGCCCCTGCGAATAGAAACTTTCGGCCGAGGCCCGTTTATCGGCCGCCGATTCGGTGCTGAAGGTGCTGAAGGTGCGCAGCTGATCGATCTTCAATTTGGCGATCCGCTCGCTCGGGACGGCGAAGTTCAGGTTTTGTCCTTCGGCCGCCTGCAAAGTGGCGACGCCGATCACCTGACCTCTCATATTGACGACCGGCGAACCGGAGGAACCGGGCGAGATGGCCGCCGTGATCTGGATGATCTTGCCGTAGCCCGGAAATTCACGGACCGCCGAAACAATTCCGTTGGAGATCGAACCCTCCAGACCGAAGGGATTGCCGATCACCAAAATGCTTTCGCCTTCCTGTGGAATGTCCTGAATGATCGGCAGGGGAACGGCCATCTCCTCTGGGACATCGACCTGCAAAAGCGCCAGATCGCCTTCGCCGTCAATGGCCACAACGCCCTTTGAATCGAACTTTTTGCCGTTGACCAGACGAATTTCGACTCGATTTGATTTTTCGATAACGTGGCGGTTGGTGATGACCAGATCCTTGGAGATGAAAAAACCGCTGCCCCGGGAGATGTTCCGGTTTTGCGCGTCGAAGGTTTCGATGGCGACCGCCGAGGGTTTGATCTTTTTGACCAGAATGGGCAAAAGGTCCTGTCCGAAAATCGGGAGAAAAAAGAGCAGGATCAGATTCAGACCAAAGAGAATTTTGAAAAAGGTGCTTCTCATCAAAAAAAATACGGGACGCCGTTCTCATAGCGGATTATAAAATTTTTATTCCCGGCGAACAAACCGCAGGCCGAAATAAAGCGGTTTTGCCCCTAACTTTTTCCACGCTTCGCGAAAAAGAAAGATGCAAAACCGCTTGTTTGTGATGGGTGATGGGAAGGAAGGATGAAAAATCCCATCACCTATCACTTATCACTCATCACCTGCCTGAAAAAATGGGTTCCCTCACCGGCTGACGCCGTTGCCGTCGAGCGCCGTGTAAACATCCGATGAATAAAGCCCGAGCCATTCGTCCCGGCCCGGCGTCAGAAAGAGTTCGTCGTAGACCTTTTGGTTGAGCTTTTCGACATCCCTTGTCGGCTCTTTGTTGAGCCAGGTGAGCAGAGTCGGCCGGAGCAGAAAGTCGTTTCTGACCGAATCGACGCCGATCAGAATCTGGAAATTCGCGATCAGTTTGGAAAAATCCTCCTCGCGGAGGCCGTTTCTCTTTAGCTGTGTGCGGATGAACCCGAGGCTGTTGTCATCCAATTTATGTTCGGAACCGTAAAGGGCGGCGATCCTCTTCCATTTTTCCAGATCGATCTGATCCGCCCCGTAACGGGTCACATCGGGGGTCAGATCTCTGACATAGACGAGTTCCGTGGCCATTTTGGAGATGGCCCGGGGCGCGACCTCGAGCGCCGTCGGCATCTCTTCGAACTCGTGGGCGGGTTTGAGTCGGGTGTCGAATTTGATCTTTCCCTTGCCGAAGGCGCGGAAGATGGCATTATTGAGCCGGTTTCGCAGACCGTTGTATTCGACGTAGCGCATATCCTGATAAAAGGCGAGGCGTTTGTTTTTGATCTCGGGGGAAAGGGTGGGCGGCTTCCAGGCTCCCGTTTCGAGTTTGCGGGCCGATCCGACCCAGCCGGAGGAAGTGGCCAGAAAGCGGTAGAACTTTTGCGGGCTGTAAAGTCCGGGCAAACCGTCGACGACCATTCCGGTGTCGTCGAGGACGTAATGAATGCTGTTGCCGGTCACGGTTCGCTCGATCTTGCGTCCGTCGCCGAAATCGACCGTGATCCGGGGAGCGGGGCGAACCGATTTCCAGTGGAGGATGAAACGGTCTTTCAGAATGGCGGAAATCTGTTGATTGGAATAAAGGACGGCGCGGAAAAAACGGCTGTTGGCGCAACTGAATTCTTCGTTGAGATTTCCCAGCAGACGCAGGGAAAGGATCGGTTTTCCGGTTTCGCGCGATAATTTCAAGGCTTCGTCCAGATCGGTGTGCCAGTAAAGCCCCGAAGCGTAGGCGTCCTTTTGCATCGCCACCTGATCGATCGCGAAAGAGATTTTTTCCCATTCGGGACCCTTTTCGCCGGTCGAGCGGAAGCGGGAAATGTCCTCGGCGTAAAAGGACAAAAGCCGATCGAGGCCCGTCTGCCCTTCGGCGCGCAGGTCGCGGATGGCGGCGGCCGCCTCTTCCGGGTTATCCGAAACCGCCCGGCGGGCCAGTTCAAGACCGTTTTCGGCCTGGGCCTTGATCGAAAAAATGATCATACAAAGCGACAGCAGTAGGATTTTTTGTTTCATAAGGTTCTCCTTTTTTTCTGATAAAAGTTGAACGGGAGAGAAAAACTGAACTTGCAGAATTTGGTGGGCCGACGCGGATAAAAGTTGCTTTTGACCCGGAAAAAAAAGCGGATTTAAGCGGAAAAATTTCTCTTTACAAATATTTACAATCTTTTACCAACCCTTAACACCCTTTCGGCGCGTTTTGACGTCTAATACTCTATTAAATTTTTGCTCAGCAAAAATTGAAAAAAACGCTTAAATTACATTGACAAATTGGTCAGGAAGAGAATATCTTCTTTAATTTCCCCGGCGCCCCTGATGGAGAGGCCGGGGAGTTATCGGAACCGTTTCGGTTCCTTATTAATTTATTTTGCAGTTATAAAAAGGAATTGTAAGAAATGTTCATCAAGAAAATATCCAAACTCTTTATCGCCGCGCTCGTTTTCGCCTTTATTCTGGGAGTTGCCGATTCGGCCAGCCGTTCGGTCAGCGCCGACGTTTTGAGAAAGACCGAAATGCCGGCGGAAAACGGCATCACCGGCGTTTGGCAATTGAATCCGAAGCTTTCCGATGAGGCGGCGGCGCGTTTCGGCGCCAATGTTCCGCAACTTCCCGCGCCGGTTCTTTTCGCCCCGAAACAACTGATCCTGGCCAGCGATGAACTGACCAATGAGATCACCATCAACGAAGGTTTCGAAAAAATAATCCACACCCGGACGTTGCCGACCGACGGCAGTTCGATCTCCGGGTCGGTTGAAATGGATCAGAACTTCACCGCGCGGGCCTACTGGCTGAAAGGAAATCTGGTGGTTGAATATCAAACCCCGCTCAACGGCAAGATCGTCGAAACGTTCGAACCGACCGATCGGCGGAACCAGCTGAAGATCGTTCTTCGGGTCGAAGATCCGCGTCTGACGCAGCCTTTGGTCATCAATCGGGTTTATGACCGGATGGCGGTTGCGAGCGATGCGGGGGGCGATCAGTCGATCGAGATCAACCTTTCGGAAAATCCGTTATAAAAAAGATCGCGGGATTCGAATTTACGAAAGATTTCGGACGAATTCCGATAGTTGGGTAAAGTTTTCCGGGTAAAGTTCGGCCGGTAATCTGCGGCGGATGCCGGGGTTTTGAAATCCGCGTCCGCCGAGCACGACCGAGGCGTTGCGCCGGGGCTGGCTTTCGGAAAAATCCTTGTAATCGCGCGACAGCCGTTCGATGTCGGCCATGATGGTCGAGGAAATGCAGATCAGTTTCGGCGACAAATGAGAGATCTCTTCCGTCAACGAATAAAGCGGAAGATTGGCGCCGAAATTTACCACGTCCCAACCCTCGCTTTCAAAGATGATCTGCGCCAGATGGGTCGGGAGTTCGTGAAAATCGCCCTCGATCGCACAGCAGACGGCGGTTTTACCGTTCGGGTCGCAGACGGGAACGACGCATCTCAATTTGTAGAGAGAGGAGATGGCCGTTCTGGTGGCCAGATGTTCCTGCGCCACGGTCAATTCTCCGGCGACCCACAGCTCTCCGATTTTTCTCATCGCCGGAGCGAGCAGGTCGTCAAACAGGCCCGAGAGATTTTTTTCGTGTAAAAAGTAATTGATCAGAAGGTTGGCGGCCTCCTCTTCACAGCCGGCGACCAGCGCCCGAAAATAGGAACAATCGGAAAGGTTTTTGTTCGGACGACGACGGGCAACGGCCGCATTGATCGATTCATCCCCGTGACTTTTTTTCAGACCCAGATCCTGTTCGAGCTGAAACCGGGCGACCTCCTCGGCGCGAAACCGGCGATGTCCCCCGCTGGTCCTTTCGGATTTCAGGACTCCGGCATCATCCCACCGTTTGACCGTCGCATCGCTGACGCTGCACAGGCGCGCAACTTCCTTGGTCGTTAAACTTTTCGAAATCGGCATAATTTGAATTCATTCTAATAAATAATTTTCCGTTTTGGAAAAAAGATCGCTCAATGGAGATATTGCAGGTTGATTTATTTACCCGCTAGTATTTTACATAAAACGCACAAAACGCACAAACCACAAATAAGAAAACGATGGAAACGAAGGTTTTTTCCAAAAAAAATGAAAATAGTTGCAAAAAATGCTTGACAGGATGAGTGCGGTTTTGTAATATGAGAATCGCTCAAACCGCTCAAGCTTGCAATTATTGTGCTGTCGTAAAAAATTGCTTTGGGGGGGTGAGCAATTGAAACTGAGGTTACGCATTTGAAGAGACATCCCATAATTAAGTGATGGTGTTTGGACTCAGGGAATTGGGAAAGTCCTTATTCTCGACGGTCTTTAATTGAGCCATTTTCAACTGCGAAACCTCATTGGAACGAACAAGGGAAGGTTAGAACAAGCAGGGCAGTATCAAACGAGCAAGGATGGGCAAAAAAGCATCTCCGGTCTTTTCCCGAAAGGACCGGAGATGCTTTTTTTTCCCGGGCGAAATTTTCAACCTCCGGCCATTATTTTTTACCGGTTGTTGATATGGACCGGCAAAAAAATTAACATCAAATGCCGAAAAAAGTTAATTGCTCTGTAAATAAAAAAAACTGAAGTTTTGTTAAATTTGTGATGGGTGATGAGTGATGGGTGATGGGATAAAACTTAATTGTCTGAATATCCGGATCTACTGTCTGATATTATCTGGTTAACTTTTCACCCATCACCCATCACCCATCACTAAACTCTAGTTTTTTTTATTTACAGAGTAATAATTTATTGCCGATGACCAAAATCATTTTCATTTTGCAGATGATCTCAACGCTCTGGATGGCCGGTTTGATCTGGACGATCCAATTGGTTCATTACCCGTTTTTCTCACAGGTCAGGGCCGAGAATTTTGCTTCCTTTCACGCCTCGCACACTTTTTGGATGGGGCCGCTGGCCGTTCCGGCGATGATCATCGAACTTGTCACATCGGTTCTGTTGATCCTTTTTCCGCCCGAAATGATCGATCCCGTTTGGCTCTGGGCCGGGTTGATCCTGACCCTCGTCACCTGGTTTTCGACCGCTTTCTGGCAGATCCCGCTTCATCGTCGCCTCTCCGGCGGTTTCGATTCGGCCGCCCAACTTCGCCTCGTCAACACCAACTGGATCCGGACCGCCGCCTGGAGTTTGCGGGCCGGACTGGTGATTTTCTGGGCCTGGAAAGTTATCGGCATTTAGCCTTTTTGTAAAACCCCCGGATTCGGTTAGAATTCATATTTAATTCTGAAATGGTTGGAAATTTGGAAAATTTAATAGATATGAACAAACTTTTTACAGCAGATTTAACCGAGGTCGATCCGGTCATCGCCGGGGCGATCAACAATGAGATCAAACGTCAGACGGACGGTTTGGAACTGATCGCTTCGGAGAATTTCGTCTCCGAAGCCGTCTTGCAGGCGATGGGCACGGTTTTCACCAACAAATACGCCGAGGGCTACCCGAAAAAGCGTTATTACGGCGGGTGCGAGTTCGCCGATGTGGTCGAACAGACGGCCATCGACCGGGCCAAAGAGATCTTCGGAGCCGAACACGCCAACGTTCAGCCCCATTCCGGCGCGCAGGCCAATATGGCCGTTTTTTTGGCGGCTCTCGAACACGGCGACCGGATTCTGGGAATGAACCTCTCGCACGGCGGTCATCTGACGCACGGGCATCCGATGAATTTTTCCGGGATCAATTTCGAAGTCTCCGATTACGGCGTCAACCGCGAAACCGAGCAGATCGATTACGACGAATTGCAAGCCATCGCCGAAGAAAAGCGGCCGAAGATGATCATCTGCGGCGCGTCGGCCTATCCGCGAACGATTGATTTCGCCCGGATCGGCCGGATCGCCGAATCGGTCGGCGCGGTTGTCATGGCCGACATCGCCCACATCGCCGGGCTGGTCGCCGTCGGACTGCATCCGTCGCCGGTCCCGCATTGTCAGTACGTTACAACGACGACCCACAAAACCCTGCGAGGGCCGCGCGGAGGGCTTGTTTTGTGCCGCGAAGAATCGGCCAAGGCCGTCGATAAGGCGGTTTTTCCCGGCGTTCAGGGCGGCCCGCTGGTCCATATCATCGCCGCCAAGGCGGTCGCTTTCGGTGAAGCGCTGAGGGAGGATTTCCGCGATTATCAACAGCAGATCCTCGACAACGCGCAGGCGCTGGCCGAAGAACTCAAGGCCCAGGGCCTGCGTCTGGTTTCCGGCGGGACCGACAATCACCTGATCCTGGTCGATGTTTTTCAGGACGGCGCGGGGATAACCGGCAAGAAGGCCGAAAAAGCCCTCGATGAGGTTCACATCACGGTCAATAAAAACACCATTCCCTTTGACACCAATTCGCCCTTTACGGCATCCGGCATCCGGCTCGGAACGCCGGCTCTGACAACCCGGGGAATGAAAGAGGAGGAGATGCGCCTGATCGCTCGTTTGATCGCCTCGATCGTCCGCGAACCCGATTCCGAAGAGATAAAATCGCGGGTCCGGGAAGATGTTCTCGAACTGACCGAAAACTTTCCGCTTTACGCGCATCGTTTGATGAACGAGAGAACGGAAACCCTCTCGGCGAGCTAGAAAGTCTTTTCCGGTCGAGCTTTCCGAAAAAAGCCTTGGAATCAACGGCCGTGTTGAAAAACCGCATCGATCGAAATTGTCAAATCGGATCGATGCGGTTTTGCTCGCCGGAAAAAATAATTGAAGTGCCATGTCAAAACCACAAAACGCCCCGTCTTTGAGCGATTTCGGGCGTTCAAAATCCAATCAGCTGATCATCACCGTCAATTTTGTTGCCGTCGTTCTGCTGATCCTGTTTTTATTCATTTTTCTGGCGACGGGACGTTGGGAGTTTTCGGCGGCCGGGATCGTTTCGGTCATCTTTCTTTTTGTCGGGATCATCGGAACGATCATTTCCGGGATGCTGATTCTGCGAAAATCGAAGGAACTGGAGATCGAAAAAGGGAATCAGAGATCGGAATGGGGAATCAGTTTGCCCGAAAAGCAGAGGGACAAACTCAACCGGGAAGTCGGGGAGATCGCCAATATCATGGATATCACCGCCGATCAGTATTCCGATCTCCTGCTGGCCTACATCGTGGCCGAAGATCTGGCCTTGCGGCACGTTCAACAGGAGGCCGCCCAACCGCTGATCCGCCACGCCATGATCGGCGAGACCGAGTTCGACGCTATTTTACTGGCCAAAAATCTGATAACCTGCGTGGAGGTGACGTTTCTGGTGGAACCGGACATTTCGCCGGAAAAGATCGACCGGATCGCCGAAAAAATGAAGTCGGCCCAAGAAGTGGTCGGAAGACTGTATCCCGGTTCGAGCCTCAAACTGAGGTTGTTGATAGTATTTCAACTCGACGCGATGGGCGAAGCCAAACTCCGCTCGATCGTCACCAAGAACCGGTTCGCATCGATCCCGGTCAATTATTTCGAGATCGAACTCCGCAGTTTTGAAGAACTGCAAAAAATCTATACGATGGATTGAGAAAAGTTTAAAGGTGGAAAAGTGAAAAAGTGAAAAAGTGAAAAAGTGGAAAAGTATTGTAACTGGATCGGATCGGCTTTGAGAAACACCGGAAGCTTTTTTTGATCGAAAAAAACTTTTTCACCTTTAAACTTTTAAACATTTTAACTTTACTGGAGAGATATGCTTGAAAACAAAGTTGGAATGATCTTCGGCGTGGCCAATCAGCGTTCGATCGCCTGGGCCTGTGCGCAGGCTTGTCTGGAGCAAGGGGCAAAACTCGCTTTTACCTATCAGGGCGAAAGATTGCAGCGCTATGTGGAAAAACTGACCGGCGATCTTGAAGATACGCTGGTCGTGCCGTGCGACGTGACGAATCAACCCGAAGTCGATGCGGCTTTTGAGGCCGTCAAGGAAAAATACGGCCGTCTCGATTTTCTGATCCATTCGATCGCCTTTGCGCCGCGCGAAGCGCTCGAAGGCGAATTTTTGACGACCACCCGCGAGGCTTTTCTGACCGCCCTGGAGATCAGCGCCTTTTCGCTGACGCAACTCTCGATGGCCGCCGCGCCACTGATGAAAGACGGCGGAAGTATCGTTACGATGACCTATTACGGGGCGGAAAAAGTGGTCCGCAATTACAACGTGATGGGCGTGGCCAAATCGGCGCTCGAATCCTCGACCCGCTATCTGGCCGAAGACCTCGGCAAACAGAACATCCGCGTCAACGCCATCAGCGCCGGCCCGATCAACACCCTTTCGGCCCGCGGCGTCAAGAACATGAGCACGATGTTCGCGCACATCGCCGAAAGAGCGCCTTTGCGCCGCAACGTCGAGGCCCGCGAGGTCGGCAACACCGCGCTGTTTCTGGTCAGCGACCTCTCCTCCGGCATCACCGGCGAGACGATCTACGTTGACTGCGGCTTCAACATCATTGGAATCTAGCGATTTTGGATTTTGGATTGCCGATTTTGGATTTCGGAGTGAATGAAATCGGGGTAAGCGGTCCAAAATCCAAAATCTAAAATCTAAAATCTGAATATGGCAAAAAATAAAGATTACAAATCCCAAGAGCCCGTTACCAAACATAAGACTCTGGAAGAGCCGGAGACCGTCGGCGAGGCCAAAGAGCAGAGGTCGATGATCTGGCATGTGACCGAGGACGAGGTCCTGCTTCGTTCGCCGGAGCCGAACGATCTGTTCAAGAGTTCGGATTCGTGGCGGGTTTTCCGGATCATGAGCGAATTTGTCAACGGTTTCGACGCTCTGGCGACGATCACCCGCGGCGTTTCGGTCTTCGGTTCGGCCCGCACCCCCGAAGGCCACAAAAGCTACCGGGAGGCCCGCGAGACTGGAAGACTTCTGGCCGAGGCCGGTTTCGAAGTTATCACCGGCGGCGGCCCCGGAATCATGGAGGCCGCCAACCGCGGCGCTTTCGAGGCGGGCGGCGTTTCGGTCGGCTGTAACATCGAACTGCCCTTCGAGCAGATCCCCAACCCGTATCAGACGCTGATGCTGTCGTTCAAGTATTTCATGGTGCGCAAAACCATGTTCATCAAATACAGCAACGCCTACATCATTTTCCCCGGCGGTTTCGGAACGATGGACGAGGTGTTCGAGGCGCTGACGCTGATCCAGACCCGAAAGATCCGCAATTTTCCGGTCGTTCTTTTTGATTCGAGTTACTGGAAGGGACTGGTTTCGTGGATGACCTCGACGATGCTTCACGAAAAGAACATCAACCCGGAAGACCTCGGTTTGATGCATCTGACCGATTCGCCCCGGGACGCCGTCGATTTCGTCATCAAATGCTGCGACATCAACGAAAACGGTGATGCGTCGGAAAAGACAAATGGCGAAGGTTGAGGGGGCGAGGTGAAAAATCCGAATCGCCGATCACCGGTCACCGACCGCTGACAACGCCCAGTTGAGATAGCTTTCGGCCACATCTTCCGCTTTTAATGCGACGATCTCGGGAACGTCGTAGCTGTGATCGGTTTGGATGAAATCCTTTAACTCGTCGAATTTATCTTCCAAAGTCTTGATCAAAAGCAGATTTTCCGCGTCTTTCTGAATCTCGCCGTTCCAGAAATAAAAGGATCTCATCGCGGGCAGAACCTGAACGCAGGCCGCCAGTTTCGCTTCAACGATCTTTCGGGCCAGCGTTTCGGCTTCTTCCGAATTCGGGGTGGTGGTTAGAACTACGATCATTTGTTTTGTAAATCGTTAATGGTTGATTGTTAATCGTTTGGGAAACCCGCAAATTGAAAATCCCGGTTACAAAAGTCTCCCCGACAACCAGAACTGTCCCTTGAGAATACCGCCGATCTTCGGTTCCGCCGGAATCAGTTTCGGATCGGCGACGACATCGGTTTCGCCTCCGTAAGTATCGACCAGAAACCAGTAAAACTTTTCGCCCGAAAGGCGGTTGGTTTTCAGTTCGAACTCTTTGATCTCGCCCGCAAAGATGCCGAAAGGGCGGGGCGGTTCGGTCGAAGTCATCTTTTCGTCGGGGGAAAACAAACCGCTCGGGATGAACGATTTCGAGCCGAGTTTCGGCTCCGATTCCTGCGACCGGTAATAATCGTCCTCCGAATCGAAGATCTGAAACTCGTTGGAGGCAAACGCCGTCAGCTGGATTTCGCGGATCTGGGGAAATTCCAATCCGTCATTAATCCGAAAATCCGGCACGTCGAAAACGAACGGATAAAGTCCCGAATGTTCAACATCTTCGTCCGTTGGATCGGCCCAAGCGTGAAAACCGCCGTCCAAAACGGAGGAATCGCGCTTGATCCCGGCGGTCAAACCGACCCGCCGCCGGCTCTTTCCGGCGAAATGCGGATTAAAGCCGATCAGTTCCTGATCCTTATTTCCCTGCAAAAAAATTTCCGCGCCGGATTCGTCCGCAAATTTCAGGTAAAACCCGTCCGGACAGGGAATCTCCCGCGCCTCATTGAGGACTTTCATGATCATCTCGTTGATGTCCTGATCGCTTGCAACGGGAAAGCCTATGTCGGAAAGATTGCTCATTTTTTTGTGATGGGTGATAGGTGATGGGTGATGGGATCACTCGATTCAAAACCCTTTGGCTCAGATCAATCAGAATCCAAAATCCAGAATCCAAAATCTAAAATCCCAACACCTTTTATTCTCCCGCCGTCGTCGAACGCCGAAAGGGAATTTCCTCGAAATGCGTGAACCGTTTGAAATCGCTGAAACGCTGGTTGATCTCTTCGTGCGTCAGGCGATCGACCCGTTCGGTCCCGAATTCCTCGACGTTAAAAGAGGCCATCACCGAGCCGTAGATCATCGCCCGGCGCAGTGCGGCTTCGTTGATCTTTTCCTGGCTGGCCAGATAACCCATGAACCCGCCGGCGAAGGTGTCGCCCGCGCCGGTCGGATCGAAGACCGATTCCAAAGGATAAGCCGGGATGGCGAAATAAGCGTCGTCGGTGAAAAGCGCCGCGCCGTATTCGCCGCGTTTGATGACGACCGCCTTCGGCCCCCAGCCGAGGATGGTTTTGGCGGCCGTGATGACGTTCGGCTCTCCGGCCAATTGACGCGCTTCGGCGTCGTTGATGATGATGCAATCGACCACCTTGACGGTGTCGATGACGGCGTCTTTCATCGAATCGATCCAGTAATTCATCGTGTCCATCGCCACGAACTCGGCGCTCGAACCTTCGCGGACCTGCTTTTGCAACATCGGAAGGATGTTGGCCAGAAACAAAAGCCGCGAGTTGTTCGATTCTTCCGAGGGCTTCGGATCGAATTTTTCAAAGACGTTGAGCTGTGTGTCGAGCGTGTGCGCCGTGTTGAGATCGTATTCGTATTTTCCCTTCCAGAAAAAGGTCTTGCCGTCCGCGACGACCTCGATATCGTCGGTGTTGATGTTATGGCGCTCAAAAACCGCCCATTCCTCGTCGCCGAAATCATTGCCGACGACTCCGATACAGCGGACATCCGTAAAATTGCTGGCTGACAGGGAAAAGTGCGTGGCCGCACCGCCCAAAAGACGATCGCGTTTGCCAAAGGGCGTTTCCAAAGCATCGAACGCGACCGAACCTACTACTGTTAAAGACATATATTAAAATTTGCTCCTTTTTTAATTAAATTCAAAACGACAATTCTAATACAAACGGGGGGAAATCTACAATTTGGAGGAATTTGTAAGTTCTTCATTCCGGGGACAAATCTACGATTGTTAAAAGGCAGGCCGCCTAAAGGCGGGACTCAAAGCCACTAATTCACCCGCCACGGGGGATTTTTGCGGTTTTCGCCGGCGTGGTAAAGACAAACCCGGTTTCCGGCCGGATCTTTCAGGTAGGCTTCGCGCCAGAGCCAGGTCTGATCGACCGGTTCGCGTTCGAATTTGAGACCCAACTGTTTGAGTTCGCCGATCTTGACATCGAGTTCGTCGCATTCGAAATAAAGGACGATCCCGCCGGAACTCGCGCCGCTTTCTTCCGAGGTGTGAATCGAAAGCGTGGAATCGCCGTCCGGACACAGCAGACGAGCGTATCGCGGCCGGGAATCGACGATCAGTTGCAAACCCAAAGTCCGGTAAAACTCGACCGTTTCCCCCGGTTTGTCGGTAAAGATGGTTACCTGATTCAGGTTCATTTTTTCTTTACATTAGTGGGCAGTGAGCAGTAGATTAAAAAGTTTTTTCTGCTCACTGCTCACCGCTCCCGCTCTCCAGCTTTTTCAGCATCTTTTCGGCGTCGTCTTTGAAATTGCTCGACGGATAATTCTCTTTTATCATTCCGAAATAGGCGACCGCGTTTTCGCGCAGTCTTTGCGGGGCGTATTTCTCCTTTTCTTCGTCGGAAAGTTTGTCGTAGTCGAGCTTTTGCTTGCCCTTGTTCTCCGACAGGTAATAACTGCTCATTCCGGCGTAATAAAGAAATTCGTCCATTTTCGAATACTGCGGATAGGCGGCGAAGGTCTCTTCAAAACGCATCAGGACGGCCTTGTAGGCTTTTTTCAGCTTGTAATACTGTTTGGCCACATTGAGATTATGGGCGGCGTCCTCTTCGAGGATCTTGTCCTGGATCACCTGCTGGGCCGTTTCCGGATCGATCTTGTCCTGCGCTCTGGTTTGAACCGACAAACCGAGCGTCAAAAAAGTGAAACTCAAAAATAAAATCGCTTTTCTCATAATTAAAATGGTTTCCGTTTCGAAAAAAATAAGGTCAAAAGTTCAAATCTTCTGATGCTTTGTTTTGGGCAAAGGTTCGAATTCGAAACGCTTTCTTTTTACCATCCGGCAAAAGCCGGGATAAAAAAAATCCGCCGACATTTTCGATTTTGGCACAGAACGGGAACGAATGCTAAGTTGGCGGACAATCTGATATAATTTGCCGTAAAAAAAATTGGATTTTTTTGCGGGGGAAGCTTTCAAAATTCCGGATTTAAATTTATCAACCAATTTTTTGCCACAGAGTTCACCGAGCCCACCGGGACAAACTGTTTGATCGAAACAAACTCTGTGATCTCTGTGGCAAAAAACTTAAGCAAAAAAGTATTCGATCATTTTTAGGAGTAATAAATTTTATGAAATTGAAATTGTCGGTCGCGCTGGCCGTTTCTTTGTTTCTTATCGGCTGTGATTACAAACTGCCCGAAACCTCCGAGCCGGAAGGAAATGCCAACCGGCCCGAGGCCAACAAAACGGCCAATAAGGCCGAAAATTCCGATCAGGGCAATGTCAATGCCAATAAGACGGCCGATTCGAAAGATGAGGAATCGGGCGAGGAAGGCGGCAAACTGGTTCTCGGCGGAACCAGCGAGACGGCCTCATACGCTTGCAAAGGCCGCGAGGTCGAATTCGAGGAATCGGCCACGGCCAACATCATCAAACTGACCGGCGAATGCAAAAAACTGGTCGTTGACGGGGTTTCCAACAGAATCGAGGTGGAAAAGGTCGGCGAGATCGTCGTCAGAGGCGTCAGCAACAAGGTCATCTACGGCGAGGGTCTGAACGGCAAAAAACCGAAGATCTCCAAAAGCGGCACCAGCACCGAAGCAGCCTCCAAAGAAGAATGGGAGAAAAAGCAAGCCAAGTGATTTTGGATTTTAGATTGCCGATTTTGGATCAAAAAAAGAAAGCGAAAAGCAATCCAAAATCCAAAATCCAAAATCTAAAATCATTTGTATTTTCCAATGATCGCATCCAACTTTCTGGCCGTTTGGTCCGGCCAGTGTTCGGGTTGGGTGAAGATGGCGTTTTGGGTGGCGCCTTCGAAAGGGTTCGGCGTTTCCTTTTGATCGACCTTTCGGACGGCTTCCTTTAAGACCAGTTGGGCGTTGCGGACGTTTTTGGTCAGATATTCGACGACCATCTCGATCGAAACCGAATCGTGTTCTTCGTGCCAGCAGTCGTAATCAGTTACCAGCGCCAGTGTGGCGTAGGCGATCTCGGCTTCGCGAGCCAGTTTGGCCTCTTGCAGATTGGTCATTCCGATGATGTCCATTCCCCAACTGCGATAGACGTTCGATTCGGCTTTGGTCGAAAAAGCCGGGCCTTCCATACAAAGATAAGTCCCGCCGCGATGGACCTTTAAACCATCGACCGTTTTGCAACTCTCTTCGAGGATGTCGCCCAGTTCGTCGCAGACCGGATGCGCGAAGGTGATGTGTCCGACGATGCCCTCGCCGAAAAAGGTCGATTCCGAGGCGCGCGCGCGGGTGCGGTCGAAGAACTGATCGGGAATGACGAAATCCATCGGCGCATATTGTTCCTGCAAAGAACCGACGGCCGAAACCGACAAGATGTAATCGATGCCGAGGAGTTTCATCGCGTAGATGTTGGCGCGAAAGGGAAGTTCGGTCGGCAGGATTTTGTGCCCGCGACCGTGGCGCGGCAAAAAGGCGACGCTGACGCCTTCCAGATCGCCGATGATAAAGGCGTCCGAAGGCTCTCCGAAAGGCGTTTCGACCCGTTGTTCTCTGACATTTTCAAGTTCCGGCATCTGGTACAACCCGCTGCCGCCGATGATTCCGATTTTTATTTTTTCCATTTTATGTTTTTTTCTAAATCATTCCTCGCAATAAAAATATTCTGATACATCCAAAAACTGACAATCCGCAAAATTTAAGTTCTCAAAGCGACAGGGCTCCAGCAATTCCCGAACGTTTTTTTGCAACTCACCGAATTTCAAAGCCCTCTCAGGAACAGACTGTAATTCATATGGAAAATTCGTTCCTTTGAATTTTTCGAAATAAATACTTTGATACCAGTAAAGATCCTCGGGGTCCTTAAAGATATATAGTCCCCTGTTAGATTCCTTTGCCCACCTGGGCATATTATCGGGCGAGGGCTTTATTTCTTCCCTGAGATTCTCGGGAATTCGGCCGGTCGTGATTTCCGGCAGATTATCAAAAAAATCCATTAAGTACTTATTTCTGGCGGCATTTTGGAAAAACAATTCGGGAACGTATGTGTTGCTTGCCTGAAATTCCGCGACATTATTTTCCGCATCAACTCCATACCAGATATAGCCGTCATAGGCACTGAAAGTTTCCCTACGCTTTTGCCAATCCCTGAGACTCAAATTCGGGCTTTTATATCCTTTCATTTAACTCATTTTTTCTCAAACACCGTCAAAAGATGCAAAAAGATCCCGGCGACCGCCAGATAGGCGGCCTGATGTATGACCGGCGTTTGCGGAATGGTCTCAACGGCCGTTTCGTAAAAGAAACCGTAAGCGAAAGAAGCGTGAGCCGAAATTATCAAAAGAGTCGCCAGAATCTGAACGCCCTGCAAAATCATGCCTCCGGCCGGGCGGATGTAAACCCCGATCCCGATCTCAAGCAGGCTGAACAGGAGCAGAAAAATATGACGGCTCCGGAGCATGACGCGAAAACCCATATCGAGGCTCTCTTTGTCCGGATAGCTGAAAAGCAAATACCGGCCGGTCCAGGTGAAAAACAGGAATCCGCCGATCCCGGCCAGCAGATAAAAGATTTTCAGGTAATTTCGGTTCACATAAATTTATTTTTCTTCTTTTTTACCGCAATCGGCGTCGGCCACCCATTTGGCCAATTCACCACTGTTTCTTTTGGCGACCAACTCATCGATTTTATCGGATTTCCCCTTGGGCTTTTCGGCGATCATCTTTTCATAAGCCCTCAGTGCGCTTTCGACGCCAGCCAGTTGGGCGGCGTTTTCGTCCGCATTGTCGGGATTTTGCAATTTGAAGGCGGTCATCGCGATCAGATATTGATTGAGAAGTTCGCCGCCGTATTTAACCTTTTTGTCCAGAAACGGGCCGGCCGTTCCGCCGCAAACTATGACGGTGACATCTTTCGTTTCGGCCGCCCAGGTAAAGGCCCAGGCCCGAATGTTTTTGGCGTCCTTGTCGAAGGGGTTTTCCTCCAGAAATTTGGAGGCTTTGATAAGATTTTCCCTGTCCTTTTCGCCCTGACTTTGAGCGAGGATCGTTTGAGCGGTCAAACCAACGATCAGTAAAGCAAAGATTATTGTTAGTTTTTTCATTTTTTTACTTCCTTTTTAATAAATTGATTCGGCTACTATCCGGCCCTTTTCATCTTCAAACAGACGGCAGAGCGGCCGGGAGAGATCGTGATAAAAAAGGCACAGCCATTCTTCACGCACGGCCCGAGGCAGAAGTTCCTTTTTCGCTTCGAGCGTTTCCGTCGGGTAAAGATCGTAGCCCATGATCCAAGGGTGGGGAAGATGAGCCGTCGTCGGGATCAGATCGGCAAAACCGTAAAGCGTCCGACCGCCCCGCCGCAAACAAACCGTCTGCATCGTCGCCGAATGTCCGCGGACGGTTTCCATCATCAGCCCTTCGACCACTTCGTAATCGTCCGGCATCAATTCCAGTTGGCCGCTTTCCCGCACGGGCCGCCAGTTTTCCGCCAAATAACTGGCCCGGTCGCGTTCATGGGGATTTTCGGCCGCGTCGAGTTCCGAAGCGGAAACAAGATATTTTGCATTGGGAAATTGAGGAACGGCCGATTTTGGATTTTGGGTTTTAGATTTTGGATTGCTTTTTTCTTTTTCGCCCTCGGTTTCAAGGGAATCCGAAATCGGCAATCTAAAATCCAAAATGGTATTCCCTCCCGCGTGGTCGAAATGGAGATGCGTGTTGACCACGATGGTGATCTCTTCGGGGCGGCAGCCGGTTTTTTCAAAGAGCGTTTGGGCCAGAGGTTTTTCGCGAAAAATGCCGTAGATCGAGGCTTGTTTCTCGCTCCATTTTTCGCCGATGCCGGTTTCGATCAGAATTTTTTCTTCGGGCGTTTCGACGAACAGGCAGTTCATGTTCATCCGGATGCGGTTCAATTGATCCGGCGGGCAGACCCGTTCCCAAAGGACGCGCGGGACGACGCCGAACATCGCCCCGCCGTCGAGCCTGAATTCGCTGTCGGGAACAATTTCGATCCGGTAATCGCCAAAATCCATTTTAGATTTCAGGTTTTAGTTTTTAGATTTGAAATGTCGGCAGGGGGTTGAATCCAAAAGGACGGCTTTTAGAATTGACCGCCCGCCGACAACAATTTACTTCTTGCCGTCTTTTTTGGGTTCGGCTTTCGGCTGGGGTTTCGGAGCCGATTTCGGTTCCGGTTTCGGAGGCGCCGGGGCCTCTTCCGTTTCGCCGCCCTGAGGCATTTGCTGAGGCATTTGTTTCTGCATCATTTTCTGCAGTTCCTCGTCCGAAACTTCCGGCACCTTGTAATCGACCGCCACCTCGACCGGATTGCTGGCCAGGATCTCGTCGAGAACCTTTTTGCTCTTTTCCGTTTCGAGTTTGTTGCGAACCATTTCCTTGACCGGCAGTTCGCGGCCCATCGGGTTTTCCGGGTCCTTGACGGTGGTCGAGATCAGAATGTGGCGGACGTCATAATTCTGGCTCATCTGACCCTGCTGGTCTTTGACATCCTCTTTTTTCTCCAGTTTGATGATGTGATAACCGTAGGGGGTTTCAACCAGATTGGGGGCGATCTGTCCCGGTTCGAGGGCCAGCGCGGCCTGTTCGAATTCGGGCATCATCCGGCCTTTCGGCACGTCCTTGTAAAGTCCGCCCTGCAATTCGCCTTTCGGGTCTTTGTTGCCCGGATCTTCGCTGAATTCGTTGGCCAGCTTGGCGAAATCTTCGCCCGCTTTGGCTTTTTGCAGGATCTCTTCCGCCTTGGCTTTTTTCTTTTGCGGGTCGAGTTCGGCGTGTTCGGCGATGTATTTGTCAACCTCCTCGTCGGTCACCTTGGTCTTTTCGGCCAGAACTTTTTGCGAATAGAGACGGGCCAGAAGCTGCGCCTGCTGGAGTTTGACCTGAAGATCGATCTTGGTTTCGAAATCTTTGTCGAGTTCGCCGGATTTGATCTTTTCTTCGGCCTCTTCGGAGTAGATCTGGATCTTGGCGAAAAAGTCTTTGGCCTGATCGATCTCCTCCTGGGTCGGTTGCCGGTCTTTCATGGCCGGATTGCTCTCTTGCAGAAGTTTGATCTTGGCGTCCAGAAATTCCTGAAACTTTTCCTCGGCATCGTTGTGCGAGGCCCAATATTCCTTGACCCGGTCTTCGCCGATAAAACCGAAAGGCGGCATCGGACCCTTGTCCTTGTTGATCGTCTGATCGTAATTGACGGCCAGGATCTCGTTGCGCATATTCCTCAGTTCGGTCTGGATGTAGGGCTCGCGGTCAATTCCCTCCTTGCGCGCCTGCGAGGCGACGGCCAGAAGCTGCTGGAGGTTTTCGGCCTGCTGTTTTCGGAGTTCCTGATCTTCCCCCAGACGCTTGAGCATCATCGGATTGGCGTCTTTGAGCAGGATCTCCATCTCTTCGGCCGTGATCCGGTTCAAAGAGGCATTGTGTTTTTGGGCAATCGTGGTGCGCCAGAAAACCAGACCGCCGCCGATCGCGAAGATGATCAGGACCAGAATCAATCCCTTGGCCGATGCGCTGAGGCCCTTGGCTTCCGAAGCGGCAGTGGCGACTCTGGCCTTGGCCGCTTCCCCGATCTCATCCCTGTGCTCTTCGACCGCCTCGGACAAATCCTCGGTGGCGGGCAGGTCATCGGCTTTGAGAACTTCGGTCGGGGCTTCCGTAGCGGGAACGCTTTCTTCGGACAAATCCGCCGAGGTTTCATCGGACGATTCTATCGTTTCAAGTTCGGTGTAATCTTCGGTGCAGTAATTCAGATTATCTTCGAACTCCTTATTACATTTTGGACAAACTTTCATTTAAATTTCCTCTTAGTATGGTTAATTCTTTTCAATACGGTTAAAAAGATAGGATTTTCGCGGAAAATCGGCAAAAAAACAAGTATTAATTATCAATTTTGGTCAATTGTGAATTGTTAATCGCCAATGAGAAATTTCTTTTGATTAGCGATTAACAATTCACAATTGACGATTCACGGTTAACTAATCGTCATTGACCGTTTGGGTTAATTCCAGCAAAACGCCTCCGGTCGCGGCCGGATGAACAAAAGCGACCAGACAACCCTCGGCGCCGATCCGTGGTTTTTCGTCTATTAAACGCGCGCCCTCCGCTTTTAGTTTCTCAAGCGCCGCTTCGATATCTTCGACCTCGACGGCGATGTGATGGATCCCGCCGCCGCGTTTTTCCAGAAATTTCGAGATCGGCGAATCATCGGAAGTCGGCTCCAACAATTCGATCCGGCTTTCGCCGACCGGGAGCATCGCCACCCGGACTTTCTGATCTTCGACCGTTTCGGTGTGGACATTTTCCAGACCGAGCGCGTCTTCCCAAAATTTGAGGGCTTCTTCGATTCCCCTGGTGGCGATGCCGAGATGGTTTATTTTCATAAGTTAAAAAGTTAAAAGGTGAAAAAGTTTAAAAGTTTAAAAGCCGAACTGTTTGTGAACGGGGTTTTGAATATGCGTTTTGACCTTTCGTAAAACTACTTTTTCACCTTTTCACATTTAAACTTTTCAACTTTTCAAAATCTCTTCGATCGCCGAATACGGATTATTGCGTTTTTCGGCGACTTCCATCGCCAGACGATCGAGTTTCTCTCCGGTTCCGTTTCTTTTCAAAATATCGGCCAGCAGTTTTTCCCTGAGGAGTTCGAGCAGACGCCATTTGGCGATCGCCTTTCGTCTTTCGAGGCTCGCTTCGCCCGTCTTTTGAAAATCAGAATACGCTTTGATGGCACTGGAAAGATCTTCGATGCCTTTGTTCTCGGTGGCGATGGTTTTGATGATCGGCGGGTGCCAGAGATCGGGCCGGTGCGCCAGTGATAAAAGGGCTTCGAGCTCCTTTTCGGTCCGCAGGACGCCCTCGCGGTCGGCCTTGTTGATGACGAACACGTCGCCGATCTCCATGATGCCGGCCTTGATGGCCTGAATGTCGTCGCCCATCCCGGGAACCAGAACGACCACCGAAACGTCGGCCGTTTTGACGATCTCGACCTCGTCCTGACCGACGCCGACCGTTTCGACGATCACCTTGTCGAACCCGGCCGCATCCAAAATGGCGACCGCATCGACGGTCGAGCGGGCCAGACCGCCCAGATTGCCGCGCGTCGCCATCGAACGGATAAAAACGTTTTTATCCAGCCCGAGCGTCTGCATCCGGATCCTGTCGCCGAGGATCGCACCGCCCGAAAAAGGGCTCGAAGGATCGACCGCGACGATGCCGACCCGATCGCCCTGATCGCGGTAAAGCATCGCCAGTTTATCGACCAGCGAAGATTTTCCGGCTCCGGGCGATCCCGTGATCCCTACAACCAGAGCGTTGCCGGTCCGGGGAAAAACGGCCTTCATGATCTCGGCCGCATCCGGCGAAGCGTCTTCGACGCGCGAAATCGCCCGGGCGACGGCGCGAGCTTCGCCCCGGAAAAGTTTTTCTATCAGTTCGGATAAAGTCATGACGAAAAAGTCGAACGCCTATTTTCGCATTTTTTCGCCCAAAAATGAAACACGGGATTTTGGATTTTAGGTTTTGGATTTTGGATTGGATTTTGGATTTTGGCAAAAGATTTGAGATCGTCCGATTACGAACGCCAAATCCAAAATCCAAAATCCAAAATCCAAAATCGAATCACATTTGCCCTTCGTCGGCGGAGGGACCGTAGATCGACGGGACGGGGATGTCGTTGAGCCGCAGATAAACCGAGAGTTGTCCGCGGTGATGATAGATGTGGTTGTAGCAGAAGGAGCGAATGACCTGTATTTTCGGCATTTCGAAATAAACCTGTTCGCCGTTTCTCATCGTCCAGGTCTGGAAGAAGGTCTCGTCCGAGGCGTTCTTAAGAGCCTCGGTCGCTTCGGCCAGAGTTTTTTCTAAATACTCGACCAATTCTTCGGTGGTTTTCGGTTCGAACGGCTTGAACTCTTCTTTGGCGAAATCCAACACGTCCGTCTCCAGCGTGACCTTGATCCAGTTGAACATCTCGGCCACATGGGTCGCCAGACGACTGAAGGTCATCGACTTTTCATGCGGTTTCCAGTCGAATTTATCGGCGGGAACGCGTTCCAGAACGGTTTTGGTCGTCGCGCCTTCGTGTTGCAGTTCGGCCAACAGAGCGGCATTGATTCCGGCTTTTGTCGTAGCACTTGTACTCATATGATGTCTCCTTAAAAAATTTGAATTTTGGAAGCACGTTTATGATAGCAAAAGTGTTTCACGGATGCAACATGAAACGGGGTAATATTGGATGTTTGGAGAAAAAGTGATGGGTGATGGGTGATAGGTGATGGGTGGATTTGGCTGAAGCTGTGAAAACTCGAAAATATTCCGTCCTCCAGCTAAAGCGGCAGGCAATTCAAAAAGCTTTGCATACAAAATTAAAACCCCATCACCCATCACTTTTCTTCGACAACCAAAAAATATCCACCAAATTAGCCAACGGCCCGACGATAAACAGCGCGTAATAGGGCGCGTGGATGTTGTTGTTCATTCGCAGGAGGGTTTCGGCGACGACGATCAGGAAGACGACCGCGCATTGGGCGAATTTGGAATGGCGGACGGTGGTTTTCGGATCGGTGATCATAAAGAAGATAAACAGCTGATACATCGGTCCGGTGATCGGCGAGAGATTGGTGGCGAAGGAATCGCCTTTCCAGAGGGTCACCAGATAAGCCGAGAGGACGAACAGCGGGACGTAGGTCAAAACGATGTGAAAGCGTTTGAGCCGGTAAATGATGATCGAACCCAGAGTCCAGATGACGGCCATCGCGTAGAGATTGTTGCCCCATTGGATGCTCAGCGTCGAATAGGCGTAAGGGGCCAGCAGGAGCATCATGCAGATGCCGAAGTTCGAGGGATTCCAGATGTGCCGGTCCCGAACGCGAAGAACGTATTTCGAGGTGATCGAAATGGCCGCGCAGAGCGCGAAAGTCCAGTAAATGTCGGGCGAACGGGTCAGAATCCCGACGCTGATCCCGGAAATGTAAGCGCTCGCCAGATGCGGTATTTTGCCGTGGTTGATCCGACCGAGCAATGCTTCGAAAACCATGGCGGTGAAGATCGCCGCCAAAGTCTGGGTGTAGCTCTCCAGGATCCCGGACACCAGTTGTCCGATCAATAAAATGACCGAGATCAGGATCGGCATGATAAACCGCGGATCGATCCCGAAGACCTTCATCGGGGCTTTGGCCGGAATTATTTCTGCTGCGCTGGCGCTCATAACAATTTTGAGTTTTTAGTTTTGAATCAATAGTGTTAAAAAGAATTTTCTTCCCACGAATGAACACGAATTTGTTTTAATTTTTTTAAATTATTAGTGCTCATTCGTGTTCATTCGTGGGCAGTCTCCTTTTTTATCAGCCCAAAACCGTCCGATCAGTGCTCTGAATTTAATGTTTTTTAACAGCAATGATTTTTAATATTGAATTAAAAACTAAAAATTAAGAATTAAAAATCAACTTTCCCTGATCTTGTGAATCTTATTGATTTCGGGGTTTTCAATGGTTTGTATTTTACCCGAAGCCCAGCGGATTTCAACCCGGTCGATTTTATTGGCGTCGCCGAGGCCGAATTGAAGACGTCTCTGGTTTTGCGAGCAGTAGCCGCTTCCGCCGTGGAGTTCCTGAAGTTGCTGACGGTTGCGCCAGAAAATCCGAACCTGAGTTCCGATTGCGCTCCGGTTGCTGATCGAGCCTTCGAGATCGAAAGCGATCCAGTTTCGGTTGGCCGCCAGATTGTTTTTGTAAACCAGCGCCGGCGCTTTCTGATTGGCGACGATGACGTCGAGAACACCCCGGTTCCAGAGATCGGCCAGCGCCACCGCCCGGCCGTCGAAGGTTTCCGTCATCCCTATCAGTTGGGCGATCTCGTTGAATTTTCCGGCCCCGTCGTTGAGCCAGACCCTTTTGTGCTGGTAGCCGGAAAGACTCCGACCGTTCATCGGCGACCAGTTGGCGGCGTCGCCGATGATCTTGTTGTTGCCCCCGGTGACGGTGGCGAAATCGTACCAGTAATTCGATTTTTCGTCGGCCGAAACGTAGCCGCTCGTCACCAGCAGGTCGAGATAACCGTCGTTGTTCAGATCACCGAACTGCGCTCCCCAGCTCCAACCGCCGTGATCGACGCCGAAATTGCCCGCCAGATTGTCGAATTTGAGATCCTCGCCTTTGGTTCCCGTCCGAGGCATCCACAGATTGTTGCCTTGCAGGAGAATCCCCTCTTCGGTGATGTTCGATTCGTAAATGCTCAGCCGCCCGTCGTTGAGAATGTCTCCGAAACTGGCGTTCATCCCGCTTTTGGGCGCGAAACCGACGCCCGATTTTTCGCTGACGTCCGTAAAATGTTTGCCGTCTTCATTGAAAAACAACTCCGACACGCCGTAATCGTTGGCGATAAAAAGATCGGGATAGCCGTTGCCGGTCAGATCGGCCGCCCCGGCCGCCAAAGCCCAGCGGTTGGTGTCGATCCCCAACTCACGGCTGACCTCTTCGAATTTCCCGTTCCCCAGATTGTGATAGAGATATTTGCGACCGCCGTTCTTGGCGTATTCGAAACTCTCGGGCATGATCCGCGTGTTTTCCAGTTTCCACAGATTGAGATGTTCGGAAAAATAGCCGCCGAGAAAAATGTCGAGAAGGCCGTCGCGGTCGTAATCGAACCAGATCCCGGTGTTGATGTTGGCCCATTCGGGAAAAGGGGCGCTCTCGACCCGGACGAACCTCTGCCCTTTTTCGTTGTGATAAAGCTCGGTCTTGCCCCATTTGTAGATCAGAAGATCGTCGAAACCGTCGTTGTCGTAATCGCCCCAGACGGCGCCCATCGAAACGCCGGTTTCCGGTCGGTTGACATCGGCCACGCCCATTTTGGAGGCCACATCGGTAAAAGTTCCGTCGGTATTATTATGGTAAAGCGCATTGGAACTTCCTTCGCCGCTGTTGGTCAGATAAAAATCGTTCCACCCGTCGCGGTCGAAATCGACCACCGAAACGCCCGCTCCCATCGAAGCGATCTGCGGCATGATGTTATCGAGTTTACGGTCGAGCGTCGGCGCCTTGTGGGTAAAATCGACGCCGCTCTCTCTGGACACTTCCTCGAAATAAAATCCGTATTTTTTGAGCGCCGTTTCGGTGTCGACCGTCGTCTTTTTGCCGGCGGAATACCACGGCCGGATGATCAAGGGCGTCGCCAGCAAAGCGGCGAAAAGAAGGATCGAGACTAGCTTGGGAACATTTTTCATCGAAGAATTTTTATTAAAGTAAAATTTTGGGTGCTGGATTCAAAATCAAAAGAAATCAGTAAAAAGAAACACGGATTTTACGGATCAGACGGATTTTTACGGATTTTTTTCAAACAATCGATCCGTTTTTGTCGGTTTGATCCGCCAAATCCGTGTCCCGGTTTCTGATGTTTTCAAGCCTTCGGTCACTGTTTTCTCAAAGCGTTCCGAAACCCCGTCGGAGCAACGTAGCGCGTGTGATATTCGAGCCAGTCGGCCCGGTTTTTCCGGTAAACCGGATCGTCTTCGAGCGCGGTCGGCCGCCGCGTGTAATCGTTGGTCGCGTGCGTCGGCAATGGCAGAAGCGTTTTGGAAAAGACCGAATTCAGATCCCCGTCTTTGATCCAGCCGTTGCCGATAATGACGAAATCTCGTTTCCAGCCCTCGCGGACTTCCGCCAAAGCGGGGAATTTCAAAACCAGTTCGTCGCCCGCGTTGGCCAAAACGAAACGGTCGTCGGTTTTTTGCAGTAATTCTAGCACATCGCCGAAACGGGTATAAAAACCCTCCAGATCGCGCCACCGCTGGTTGGTCGTCAGAATCCGGTCGTAAACCGGTTTTTCCGGCGACGAGTCGTCGCGTTTTTCGATCACCGAAAATCCCCTGTAATTTAATTTCGCCTCTTGCAGATCGAGCGTTTGCGTTTCATTCCGGTTTTCCGGCAGATCGACCGCCCAGGCCAGTTTGTCCCAGAAGATCTCCAGTTCGGTCTTCAGGCGAAAACGGCGGTTTTCGGCATTTTCGGGGAAAATGCCCGACAGATCCAAAAGAACCGTCTTCATCTTGCCGGCCGGAAAGCCCAGATTTTTCCGCACCGTTTTCCACTCGCCGTTTTCATCCTCGACCTCGATGGCGAGGCTTTCCGGCGGATCTGTGCGCCCCTGTCCGCGCTGAACGTTGATCGAGGCGTCGGTCGGATGAACCCATCCGTCGGCGATCAGCCAGATCTTTTTGTCCCTCGGCGCATCCGGCGGGAGTTCAAGTTCGACGAAATGCTCCTCGGCGACGCCCTGAAAACGCCCGCGTTTGATCCCGTCCAGATAATTTTCGTCCAGGTCTCTGACAATATCGGCCACGTCCCTCCGGTTGTGATCGGTCGCCCGGGCGAAGGGAAGCGGTTTTCCGGTGGTGAAAACCTTCAAAGGGGGAAGCGGAACGGCGAATCTCTCATCGGTAAAAATCTCGGTGTCCGCCGGATGATCGACCGCCAGCAGACGGTAATTGTCGATGTAAAAACTCTCCCAGTATTCGCCCGTGATCCGCAGTTCGTAAAAACCGTCTTTGGCTTTGAGAGCCTCGCCCGGGATCTTGAACCATTCCTCGGTCTGCAAAACCCCGTAGGTGTCCTGCGCGTTGATCTTCAAACCGAGAGCCGGACTCCACGGCGGCGCGTCCTTGACCAGTTCGAATTTTTGGCCGTTCCAGGCGAAAAGATGCGGACAGGAACCCTTCAGACGCTGTTCGGCCGGGACGACCTGATCGCTTTTGAGGTCGAATTCGGCCTGCACGTAGCCGTTGGCCCAGATGACCCGCAAAACGTCCGCCGCTTCGCTTTCGCCGAGACCGAAATGGACCTGCGGCGACGCGATCAGTTGTTTTTGCGCCAGCAGACCGGAGCGGATCTCCATCTCGCCGCCGATGCCGAACGAATTGATCCGCTGGTCGCCCTCGGTTTTGGCGGCTCGCGGCCGCAGGATCTGCCAGTGATAATTTTTCGCGCTCTGATTGAGAAAAACGGCCGGTCGCCCCTCGGCGTCAATTCCGATCAGATCGAGCCGTCCGTCGCCGTTCATATCGGCGACCGAAGAAACCGAAGCCTCCGTTTTGTTGGTCGCTGGGGAGAATTTGCGGTCTTTTCCGCCGAGAAAAATCTGAGTTTCCCGCCCGTTGCTGAGCAGAATGTCGTTGGCTCCGTTGTTGTCGAGGTCGGCGATTTTCAGCGAACATTTTTCCTTGCAGAAATCCTCCGGGAAACCGGCCAGGGTTTCCGAACCGAAGTTTTGGCCGTCGGTTTGAGCCGAAAAACTGACGATCGAACTGGCCATCGGCGCCGCGATCAGACGAATCCTGCCGTCGCCGCCGATGTCTCCGGCCGCCAGAGATGCGATTTTTCCCTGATCATTTTTCAGATCTTTCCCGGCAAAGGTTCCGCCCCGCTCGTTCGAAAAATAATGGATGGCCCCCGATTCATCCAGCAGAACCGCATCGGCATCGCCGTCCTCGTCGAAATCGGCGGAGATGAAATCCGCCGGATCTTCGGTTTTGATAAACGTTTCGATGTCGCGAAAGGTGCCGTCCCCGTTATTTTGCAGAAAAACCGGTGAACTTTCCTTCGGACCGAGGATCAGATCCAGATCTCCGTCCGATTCGATGTCCAGCGTCCAGACGCCGACGTAGGGTTTTTGCAAAAGGGCGGCGGAGAGTCCGGTTTTTTTCGTTACGTCTTCAAAATTCCCGCCGTCGGTCTGCCGAAAAAGATGAAAGCCCTTTTGGTCGGCGACGGCCAAGTCGTTGCGGAAATCGAAATCGAAATCGAAGGCCGCCGCTTGGGAAGGGCTTGTCGGCGCAACCGGAAGAGCCGCGTTTTTCCCGACGTGAAGTTCCTTCTCATCGGCCCACATCAGCGCGGGCGGATCGTCGCCGTTGAAGAAAAAGACCTTGGCAAAGACGGCCTTGGCGTTCTCTTCCGGTTGAGACGAAAAGGTCAAAGCCGAATCGGGTTCGGCCGGGTCGAAATCCGGGACGGGAAGTTTCAAAGGCTTGGGCATCGGTTGACCGATCGACGTGTCGGACGGTTTGATCTCTGAGAGCGCGGCCCGAAATTCCGGCAGACCGAGCAGAAGGTTTCGCAGGAAAACGACCTCGGTGGCGGTTCGCGCCTGATCGCCGGCGACCGCCGCTTTTTTCAGTTTTTCCAACTGCTCTCTGGTTTCCGCCGGCCATTCCTGGGAATAGCCTTCGAGTTCTTTGATCGATTTATCGAGGGTTTCCTTGTCGCCGGTTTTGGCCGAAAGACGGGTCAATTCCACCACGACGGCCGGATTGTCCGGTTTGTGTTGAAAGATCTTCCTGAAGTATTTGAGGCTTTCTTTTTCCTCGGCCTGACGTTCCATTTCCCCGGCCAGAGCGTAGAGCGCCTGCAGATCGAGGGGATTGAGAGCGACGGTTTTTTTCAGATTCTCGACCGCCTTTGGGAAATTCCCACGCTGGATTTCCAGAGTTGCCAGATTGGAATAGATCAGATAATTGTCGGGCACGATCCGGCGGGCCGTTTCCAGGGATTTTTCGGCGTTGTCGAAATCCTTTTGGCGGATCTGAAGAACGCCGAGATTGTTCCATCCGGCCGGTTCGCCCGCCGCCAGTTGAACCGTTTTTTCCAGTTCGGCCGCCGCGCGCTGATCATCGCCGACCTGAAGCGCCGCCAACCCGATGTAAAAAGCGGAAACCGCGACTTTATAGTTTTCGGACGACTTTTCCGGTACCGGCGACGTCCGACAGGCCGCCAATCCGATCACGATCAACCAAATCACTGCAAATTTTTTCATTGTAAAAACCATTTTCCCCGCCGGAAAAGGGAGAAAAAAAACTGCCCACCGATCACCCCGACTCATAGTTTCTTCGCACCGGGAACGAAGTCGACCGGATCGCCCGACTGCCGGATGTGATAGTATTTTCCGGCCGCCAGATTCCTGATCGTCTGTTTTTCACCGCCCGGCCAGAAAATGCTGAGTTCGTCGATCTTTTCAGATTTTCCGAGGCCGAACAAAAGCCGGAAATCGCTGACCGAAAGATAGCTCTCGGCTCCCATCACCTGCCGTTCAACGGTTTTTTCGCCGATCTTGGCCGCCACCCGTGCGCCGATGGCGTTGCGGTTGGCTTTTTCCCCTTCGAGCCAGAGACCGACAAAGTTTCCCTTGTAGGCGGTTTCGTTAAAGGCGACCTGAGCCGTTCCGCCGTTGTTGACCACGATGAAATCGAGATCGCCGTCGCCGTCCAGATCGGCCACCGCCAGGCCTCGGCTCACCTGTTTGTCGGCAAAAGCGTCTCCGGCCGATCCGCTGATATCGACGAAACGACCGTCGCCAACGTTTTCATAAAGCGTGTTTTGCTGGCCGAAGGTTACGGAATCGGAATTTTTTTCGATATTGTCTTCGATATGACCGTTGGCCACCAGCAGGTCCTCGTCGCCGTCGTTATCGGCGTCGAAAAAATCGAGGCCGAACGAAAGTCTCTGGCGCGATGTTTGGCCGACCCCGACCGCGTCGGCCATCTCGCGGAAAAGCATCGGCGAGGTCTGGCTGTAGATGGCGGTCGGCTCCTCCTGAAAATTGGTCACGCTGATGTCGAGAAGTCCGTTGCCGTCGAAATCGGAAAAGTCCGCTCCCATCGAACCCTCTTCCTTTCCGGCTTCGCTGTAGGCGCTGCCGGAAAGCCCGGCCATGTCCTTGAATTTGCCGGTTCCGTCATTGATCCACAATTGGTTGGGCGTCGTGTCGTTGGCGACGTAAACGTCCAGATCGCCGTCCCGGTCGATGTCGCCGATGGCCAGCGCCAGACCCTTCTGGGGCGAAACGGTCAATCCGGCCGCTTCGCTGACATCGGTGAATTTCCCCTGTCCGTCGTTGCGCCAGAGCTGATCCGGGATCCCCTCATAAAGGAACGGCGCGGAATAGGTCATCAGACGATTGCGATAGGTTTTCTGGTGATTTTCTTTGGAATAATTGACGTAGCGGACGACGAACAGATCGAGATCGCCGTCGCCGTCGAAATCGCCGAAACCGGCGCTGGTCGCCCATTTGCCGTCCGGTTTGATCCCGGAGCGATCGGTGACGTCCTCGAATTTTTCGCCCGTATTCCTGAGCAAACGGTTGTCGCCTTCAAAGGTCGTCAAAAATACGTCGGTCAAACCGTCGCCGTCGAAATCACCGACCGCCACGCCCTGTCCGTAACCGATTCCGGTCAGATTCCACTGATCGGTCCGGTCGGCGAAAACGCCCTTGCCGTCATTGATGAAAAGGCGGTTGCGGGCATTATCGGGCCGGGTTTCGGAACCGAGTTTTCCGGCGTTGACCAGCAGAATGTCCGGGGCGCCGTCGCGGTTGAAATCGGCAACGGCAACGCCTCCGCCGAGCACTTCGGGCATCCATTTTTCTTCGGAATAATTCGGCGAATGGGTAAATGCCACACCGCTTTTGGCGGTCGCATCGACAAACCGGATCTTGGTCGGAGCCGGTCCGGCGTCGGATGTTTGCTGAACTTTCGAACAACCCGTCAGACAAATGAGAATGCTCATCGCCGCAGGCAAAATTTTTAGTCTCATTGTTGTTGAAATTGTTTGGCTCTGGTCAAGGCCTCGCGGGCCTCTTCCTGTCTTCCCAAAGCCTGATAGGAACTCGCCAGATATTGATACAAAGCCGCTTTGTTTTTCGGATCGGCATCGGGAAGCGATTGATTGGCCAGAACGATCACCTCTTGAAAACGTTTGGCCTTGAAGGCTTCCTGCAATTTGTAGATGTTTTCGACGAACCTCGTTTTTCGCCTTTCCTCGGCCGTGATCTTTTGAAAAGCCTGTTGCACCCGGGTCAGATATTCTTCGGCTTTTTCCCGTTCGCCGCGGGCCGCATAAACCCGGCTCAGGCCGTTGAGGGCAAAGATCTGTTCGGGATTCATCTCCAGCGCTTTTTGCAGAATCTCGACCGCTTTGTCGCTATCTCCCTGATAAAAATAGATCATCCCGCGCATGGCGATCTCCTCGAATTTTTTTTCGCGGGTGAGCTGTTCCCACGAAGCGTCCAGCAGTTTTTTCGATTCCTCGTACTGCCCGAGGTGAAAATGAGCGTTGGCCAGCAGGGTTTTGATCTCGGGATCGGTTTCGTTTTCGATCGGCCGGAGGGTTTCGACCGCATCCTGGTAGCGGCCCAGTTTGATGTAAACTTTGGAGAGATTGACCTTGTCGGCCGGAGTCTGCGCGGAAGCGGGCAATTCCCGGTAAAAATTTTCGAGCGCCGCCCAATCCTCGCGACTGATCAGTGCGGCCTGCATGGTTTCCCGAACGGGTTTGGCTCCGGGATACTGCCCGTAGATCTTTCTGATCGAATCGATGTCTTCCTGAGCGGGTTTTTGTTTCAGATTGAGGATCTGATTGATCCGGTTGACCTCATCCATCGCCTGTTTATCGGACTGGAAAGCCGCTTCATCGCCGGCGCAGGAGAGCAAAAAGACGACGCCGAACAGAACCGGAAACAGTTTTGGAATTAGATTTTTACGGGCAAAGTTTTTCAACATTTAAGGTGAAATATTAAACTTTGCCGTTTTCAAATGCAATTTGGGTCGATCGGCAAAAAATCAAACTTCCCAAAAATCCGAGATCCGAAATCCGAAATTCCCCTTCAGGCTCTGAGCAATTGCTTGGCGATGACCAACCTCTGGATCTCGCTGGTGCCTTCGCCGATGGTGCAGAGTTTGGAATCGCGCCAGTATTTTTCGGCCGGATAATCTTTGGTGTAACCGTAACCGCCGTGAATCTGGACGGATTCCTCGGAAACGCGAACGGCCACTTCCGAGGCGTAGAGTTTGGCCATCGCCGATTGTTTGGTGACGCGTTTGTCGTTGTCCTTGAGAAATGCGGCCTGCTGGGTCAAAAGGCGGGCGGCCTCGATCTGCGTGGCCATATCGGCCAGTTTGAACTGGATGGCCTGAAATTCCGAGATCGGTTTGCCGAACTGATGGCGTTCCTTGGCGTATTTGACGGCCGCTTCGTAAGCGCCCTGAGCGATGCCGACCGAAAGCGCCGCGATCGAGATCCGGCCGCCGTCGAGGATCTTCATCGCCTGAAGAAAGCCCTCTCCCAGATTGCCGAGCAGATTCTCCTCCGGCACATAACAGTCCTCGAAAACGACCGAGGCGGTTTCCGAGGCGCGCATTCCGAGTTTGTTTTCCTTTTTATCGGGCGAAAAACCGTCCATCGACTTGTCGAAGATAAAGGCCGAAATTCCTTTGTTGCCTTTTTCCCGGTCGGTGACCGCGACGGCGACGCAGGTCTGGCAGGCGATGGCGTGGGTGATGAAGTTCTTCGAACCGTTGACCACCCAGCCGCCGTTTTGCCGGACGGCCGTCGTTCGCGTTCCGCTGGCGTCGCTTCCGGCCTCGGCCTCGGTCAAACCCCAGGCCCCGAAACTCTCGCCGCGGGCCAGCGGGACCAGATATTTTTCCTTTTGGGATTCGGTTCCGAAAGTGTAGATGTGGTTCGAGCAGAGCGAATTGTGAGCGGCGACCGACAAACCGACCGAACCGCAGACCCGGCCGATCTCTTCGATGATGGCGGCGTATTCGACGTAGCCCATTCCGGCCCCGCCGTATTCTTCGGGAAAGATGATGCCCAAAAGTCCCAGCTCGGCCAGCTTCGGTCTGAGTTCGGCCGGGAAATGCTGGGTTTCGTCCCACTCCATGACGTGCGGTCCGATCTCGCTTTCGGCAAATTCGCGGACGCTGTATTTGATCTGTTCCTGTTCTTCGTTCAATTCAAAATTCATAGTTATTATGCTCAATGATTATGCTTAAATAAAAATAACTTATCCTTTGGGCATCTTCAATTCCGTTCAACCAAAAAAAACGGCGGCCGGAAAATAAAAATTTCCGGAAAATTTAACACAAAAGCAAAAAAGGTGCTTTACGCTTTTGCCTTGATGAACCGAAAACCGACCGAACCGGCCCGGCGCGGGGTATTTTATTTGGAATAAAAGATTTTACTTTTTGAATAATAGTATAGAATAATGCTAAAAAAATTTTGAGCCGGATACAAACTGCTAATTGTATGCAAGAAATTCAATATAAAGAATCGGTCGTTTCCGTACCGGAGATGACCGAACTGCGCAAAAGTCTTGAAAATTCTCTTTTGTTCGAACGAATTCCCACCGAAGAGATCAGTTACGGAAGATATTCGGTCCGCTACGCCCGGACCCCGGCCGAGGTTCGCAGCGCCCTTGATCTTCAGTACGAGGTTTTTAATCTGGAGTTAAAAAATGATTTTATCGCGCCGATCTTTGACGAAGCTGACGAGGCTCTTCTGCCGATCAATTGTGTGTATCTGATTGTCGAGGAAAAAGAGAGTTCCCGGGTGGTCGGCACTTACCGCATCTGCACGCTGGAGATGGCCCGGGAGACCGAAAATTTCTTTTCCGCTCACGAATTTTTGCTCGAAGAACTGCCGGGCCAAATACTTTCGCAGTCGATCGAGGTCAGCCGTCTTTGCATTCTGCGCGAACACCGCAACAAGCAGGTTCTTTTCCTGCTCTGGAAATTTCTGGCCCGGCAGTTGACCGGAACCGGAAAACGCTATCTGTTCGGCTGTTGTTCGATCTTTTCTCAGGATTACCGCGAAGCACTGCTGGCCTTTGACAAGCTGAAAAGCGAGAACCATCTTCACCAAAGCCTGACGGTTTCGCCGAGTCCCGAATGTCTTTTCACCGAGGAGGAAAAAGCCGCAGCCGTCTTCAACGGGGAACTGATTCTTCCCAAACTGTTCGGAAGTTATCTGAAGATCGGCGCCAAAGTGTGCAGCGAACCGGCCATCGACCGCGAATTCAAAACCGTCGATTTTTTTATGATCTTCGACGTTCAGGCGATGAACGAGAAATATTACCGGATGTTTTTTACTTGAGCAGTTGTCAGTGAGCGGTGAGCAGTGAGCAGTAATGGTTTAAGGTGACCTTCTTTTAAGGTGAATATTTAAGTAAATCAAGTTTGTTTATTTTTTTTGCCACCGAGGACACGGAGTTCACCGAGAGTTTTTTTTCAAAAAAAAACATCTCTGTGTTCTCTGTGGCAAAATCTATTGTTAGAGCAGTAAGGACGGGATTCAAAATAAAAAAATTTCCAACTGTTTCAAAAAAACAAACAAATCAGAAGCCCCGCTCTGCTCACCGCTCACCGCTCACTCAAAAATAAACTCTCTCCTCCAGACTCAGCCCGTTTTCCTTGTTCCATAAAACCAGACTCGAACAGCGCGTCCCGTAAACGGGCGTTTCGATGAAGATCGGCGACAGGAGCCGTTCGCGGTCAATTCCGACGCCGGTGTCGGGCAGATCGCGGTCGGGAGCCGGGATTTTGTCGCGGAGCAGTTCGAAAAAACTCTCCCGTTCCGGTTCCTTTTTTTCGGTCAGAATTTCGGCCAAGCCCTTTTTGGCTTTTTCGACCTTCGGCCAGGGCGTGTCGAGCAGATGATTGCTCAATCCGTAGATCCCGGCGGGAAGGATTCTGAAATCGTCGGAGCCTCGGTTTGAATAATGGGCGAGGACCGGTTCTTCACGGGAAAAATCTCCGACCAGCAGGTTGAACCCCGAATAATCGGCGGATCGTTGCCGGACCTCGGCCAGATAATCCGGAACGGGAACATCCTCTTTGAGAAAACGTCCGACCAACTCGCCGCGCGAAACCGAACCGGCCGGACCTCCCGGTTGGCGGAAATTGGTCAGCGCCGCGAATCGCCCCGTCCGGGTTATTCCCAGCCAGGTGCCGCCCGCCACCAGATCGCGGCCGGCGAAGACCTGCGGGGCATCTTCCCAGAAATGAGCCGCTTCGGTCGGCCGGTCGTAAAATTCGTCGCGGTTGGCCAGCAGGATCAGCTGGTATTCTTGGTTTTGTCGATAAGCGAAAACTATCAGGCACATGGTCAGATTTCGGATTTTGGATTTCGGATTTCGGATTTCAGTGGATTTGGCGGGAACGGGGCCGCGCTATTTATCTTGGCCGGCTCGCCGCCGAGGTGACTGCGGATCATTTTTATCATCTGACGAACCGGGACGGGGGCGACGCCCCGGCGGCGGTTTTCCGCGCCGATCTCAAAGGCGATCCGCCATTGCCGGAACAGGATCCGGTAAGCGTCGAAAAGCGTGTGTCGCGGGTCATAAATGTTGGTCGCTTCGCTGGTTACGCCGTTCAGTTCGATGATCTTGAAATTCGCGCCGCGCCGGAAATCTTCGTGCGAGGCGGTTCGGATGTCGAAGCGACCGAAATAAAAACCCTCGAAACCGCGACAGATCTCGTCGATCTTCTCTTCCAGCGCATCGGTTTTCAGATGGCCGCCGTCGAGGAAGATGGCTCCCCGCGAATGCGTTCCGATGTCGATGATCGAAACCTTCTCTCCTTTTTCCGGCACTTCGAAAAGCCTCTCGCGGTTCCGGTCGAAATATTTTTCCGCCAGACAGATCGCCCGCGAATCGTTGAGGATAAGTTCCTCCAAAGTTGAACGGCCGTCCCCGGTCACTTCGGGAAAACGCTTCTCGGTGATCGAAAAGATGCGACCCGCAGGGCGGTCGGGGCGGCGGTAGTAAAAGACGCTGACCTCCTCGCCCGCCGCGAATTCCTGAACGATCAGATCGCGGCGACCCCCGCCCAGAACTTTTTCCAACTCTTCATCCGATCGGATCAAAAAAACGTCGGCCCCTCGTTCTCCGACATCCGGTTTGACGGCTATCGGAAAGCGAAGATCGTTCTCATTCATAAAATCCCGGACTTCGGTTATTTTTTGCGGGAGCGAAAGCGCCCCGTCGATGAAGGCGAAACGAAGCAGAAAGGGACGGGCGGCTTCCGTTTCGAGGCCCTGCAGGATCTGACGTTTCCGCTCGCCGACGAAACCGCCCGCCGGAATGGCCGGATTGGCCGAGGTGAAGACCGTCGGATGGCGGTGTTTGACCATCAGCCCGAGAATGTAAATGACGATCGGAAAGTAAAAGACGCGAAGCGACCAGAACTCCCATTTGTAGATCCGTTTGATCCGGCCCAAAAGGAGTCGGCGGCCTTTGTGCGTCGTCAGTTTCAGAGCCAGCCGGAGCAAAAGATAGAACCCGGCGACGACGACGACAAATCCGAGCCAGAAGTTTCCGCCGAACAATTTCGATTCCATGATCTCCCTTCCGAAAAAGGCCGGAACGCCGACGATGACCGGCGTCCAGAGCGCGGTGGCCAGCAGAAAATAAAGCGTGAATTTCAAAAAATCGGTCTGCAGGATCCCGGCCGTCAGGTAAAGCGGAAGACGCAACCCCGGCGTAAAACGACTCAGCAAAACGGCGGCCATTCCGTATTTCTCCAGCCAACTCGCCGCCGCCCGGACCGAACCGGCCGAGAACATCCCGCCGATAAATTTTATTCTGAGAGCCTTTCGCCCGAAAAAACGCCCCGCCAGAAAAAGCAGTATGTCGCCGAAAAAAATGCCGAAACCGCAGGCGGCCACCGCCAGCGGAAACCCCATCCGTCCCTGCGAGACGAGCGTTCCGGCCGTCAAACAGGTCAGATCTTCGCTGACGAGCGTCGAGGCGGCGAGGATGAAAAAGATCGCTCCCGCCGAAAACCCCGTCTCGCCCAAACCCGCCAGATAATCCGTCCGCACCATCCGCCCGAGCGGTTCGTGAAAAAAGGCGGCCAGCAAAAGGCAAACGCCGACGACGATCAGCCATCGGCGTTTTCCCAGCATTTTTAGAAAAGCGGTCATGAATAAAGTTCAAAAGTTTAAAGGTGAAAAAATTTAAAAGTGAAAAAGTCGGCCCCCCGAAAATAACCCATAATCGTGGATCTCCGAGCCTTCCTTTTTCACCTTTTCGCTTTTAAACTTTTTCACCTTTCAATCCCAGACTCCCGATCAGAGGTATTTGACTCCGGTGGATGTAGAGTATGGCCAGGCTCAGGACGAAAACCACCACCGCCAGAGCGAACAGCAGTCCGCCGTCGTCTTTGACGACGATCCCGAGTTTGGTCAGATGACTGAAAATGGCTCCGGTGATCGTGCCGAGCGCGATCAGCGCGCCGAGCCAGGCCGTCGAGGGAATCAGCAAAAGAACGACCGCCACCAGTTCGACGACTCCCGAACCGATCCGACCGACCGCCTCGGCGTCGCCCATCAGGGTCGTGAAAATGTATTTCGATTCCTCGGCTCCCGTAAATTTGAAAAATAAAGTTTGGAATAAAATAACGGCGACTATGATCCGGAAAACCCAGCTTAAAATTAACGACATATCATTATCTCCTGATTCGATCTTAAATTTTTTCGAGCCGCTTTTAAGGCGCAAATGGCCGGCGGCTTCGTTCGATCAACCGGTCATCGGGTCGTCACCGAGAGCTTTTCCGCCTTTTCGCGTTCCCAGTAATCGAGCGTCGAAGGCGCCACTCCGAATTCTTCATCGACCTCGATCCCCTGAAGCGAGAGTTTGGCCGCGATCAGGGCGTAGTGATGAAGCGTGTGGCTTTGCAAAAATTCCAGCTCGCGCAAAACGCTGGTCCGGCACCAGGCGTTTTCCTCTTCAACGAAGTTTCCCGGTTCGAGATGCGAGAGGATCTCACAATCGCCGATCTCCTCGGGCAGGGCCTGCAATTGAAGGCAAATCAACCTGAACCTCTCGATCGCATGATCGCGGTCGGTCTCGGTCAAAGGATCTCGCTCGCGCCGATTGTAATCGATCCGGCCTTCCTCCAATCCATCAAGAAAACGGCAGACGAAATCGAGAATGTGGCGAAAATGCGTTCCGACCGTTCCCCGGTCTGTTTCGCGGCTGAACGTGTATTCCGAGTCGGACAGATCTTCGATCAGTTCGATCCCCTGTTCGATGACCAGGACGTGGCGTTCGACTAAATGATTGATTGATCTTTTTTCCATCTATTATGTCGTTTAATCAGAAAATTTCTCTCTAATTAAACACTTTCTTTCACGTTTAGACAATTCCTTTCCGGCGTTTTTATATTCCATCAAAATCAACGACAGGGCGAAAAAAAATGTTTGGAATAATCCCCAAAAACAGGGGAATACACTGGCTGAAAATCGCGGCACAGACCATTTGTCGCGGAAAAAAATAAAAGAAATAACTGGAGAAATAATTATGTTGAAACAAAAATTTATGATCGCGGCGGCCCTTTTGATGGCCGTGGTTTTAGGTGTTCAGATTCCGGCGCTGGCTTCGGGCAAAAAAGCCCAGGCCAATTTCAAGGTGCGGATCGAAAATATTTCCGGCTCCGAGGGCCTGACCGCCAAAGACGGCTCCAAATATCCGTTTGCACTCTCGCCCGGTTTGTTCGCCGTTACCGAAAGCAAGATGAATTTCTTCAAGGCTGGCAAAAAAGCCGGAGCCGGTCTCGAAGCCCAGGCCGAAGACGGCAATCCGACCGTTTTGCGTCAGGACCTTCTGCCGAAAGTCGGTTCGGTCAATCTCGGGATCTTCAACATGCCGGTCGGCGCGGGCGAAGCGGCCCCGATCCTGCCCGGCGGAGCCTACGAATTTACTTTCACGGCCACCGAAGGGATGAAGCTCAACCTGATCGCCATGTACGGTCAGTCGAACGATCTTTTCTACGCCCCCAAGGAGGCCATCGAACTGTTCGTTGACGGAAAACCGATCACCGGCGACATCACCGGCCGCCTGCTTTTGTGGGACGCCGGAACCGAGGTCAATCAGGCTCCGGGCATCGGCGACGAGCAGGCTCCGAGACAAAAAGCCGCCAACACCGGCGCGGCCGAAAACGGCCACGTCGGCCCGGTCAAGGACGGCTTTACCTATCCGGAAACGAAGGACGTTCTGCGCGTTACGATCACAGGGGAATAAGGTGAAAAAGTTTAAAGGTGAAAAAGCGATTGTCTGAAAAAACAACGGGTTTTGCCCCCTCGCCGGATTTACCTTTTTCACCTTTAAGCTTTTAAACATTTTAACTTTACAGAAGAGAGGGATTTTTATGAGAAAAATATTGCGGACCGCAGGGTTTATCGGATTATTTGTCATCTTTTTGAATGTCGTGGGAAACGCGCAGGTGGCGGAAAAGAAGGGATTGACCCTTGAAGGCGCCCGGACGGTGATCGCCGGAGCCAAAGATTACGCGCGAAAAAACAACGCCCCCGGCGGGGTCATCGCCGTGGTCGATGAGGGCGGCAATCTGATCGCGCTCGAAAGACTGGACGGAACCTTTTCGGCCGGGGCCAACATCTCGATCGGCAAGGCCAAAACGGCCGTCATGTTCAAACGTCCGACCAGGGTTTTCGAGGACATCATCAAAAACGGCCGGACTTCGATGGTCGCCCTGCCCGATTTCACACCGCTTCAGGGCGGCGTTCCGATCACGGTTGACGGTCAGATCGTCGGCGGGGTCGGAGTTTCGGGGGCCAGTTCGGCGGCTCAGGACGAGGAACTGGCCATCGCCGGGGCCAACGCTCTGAGCGATCAGAGGACTTCGGCCGTCACTTTTTTTGACGCCGCAACCGTAAAAGCGGCCTTCGCCAAAGGCGCGGTTTTAGAGGACGGTTCCAACGGCGAAAACTATATGGTTCACGCCAGCCGCCGCGAAAAAGAGGGAATGAGCGAGGTTCACGAACTCGACACCGACATCATTTACGTTCTCGAAGGGACGGCGACGTTCGTTACCGGCGGGAAGTCGGTCGCCAGCAAACAGGTCGCGGCCAATGAGTTTCGCGGAAGTTCGATCGAAGGAGGCGAAACCCGCCAATTGAAAAAAGGCGACGTCGTCATCGTTCCCAAAGGCACTCCCCACTGGTTCAAACAGGTTGACGGGGCTTTTTTGTATTACGTGGTCAAGGTGCGGTGAAGAGGTGATGGGTGATGAGAAATTGGTGATGGGTGATAGGTGATGGGATCAGATCCGGAGGGGTCGCGCCTTACCTGTCTAAATAAACCCATCACCCATCACCCATCACCAAAAAGGAGTCTGTTTATGAAATTAATTGCTGCTTGTTTTATTGCGATCTTATTTTGCGCGGGCATTTTCGGTCAGGAAACTCCGGCCGGAAGGCCTGCGGCGAGCATTGATCTGGCCACGGCGGAAGGGGCTCGGATGGTCAGGGGCGAGTGGAAATACAGCGATACGCGGATCATCGAGGTCGATTTCAAGGCCGCCGGAGCGGACAATCAGCCGACCGGAAACCCGGTCAGAACCTACGATTACGCTCCCAAGGCCGGAGGCGCGGATTTTGACGATTCGGGTTGGGAGGTGATTCCGGCCGGCGATCTGCAAAAACGGCGCGGCAACGGGCGGATCTCGTTCAACTGGTATCGGATCAATATCACGGTGCCGGAAAAGGTCGGCGGTTTTGCCACCGACGGAGCGACCCTGGTTTTTCAGACCGCTCTCGACGATTACGCCGAGATCTGGGTCAACGGAGAGATCTCGCGCTACCTCGGACAAAAAGGCGGATCGGTCGTTTCGGGCTGGAACGCTCCGAACCGTCTCGTCATCGGTCGCCACGTCAAACCGGGCGAACGGATCCAACTGGCGGTTTTCGGCATCAACGGGCCGATCTCCAACCCGCCGACCAACTACATCTGGGTGCGGGAGGCCAAGCTCGATTTTTACCCCGGCGATCCCGCTCCGGTGGCCATCACGCCGAGCGAGGTCAACGTCGAGATCGGGGCCAAAGGGGCCGAACTGGAAAAAATAGTCGGGCCGAATCCGAAGGTCTGGAAACTGGCCGAGGGCTTCAAATTTACCGAAGGCCCGGTCTGGACCGCCGATGGTCTGCTTTTTTCCGATCCGAATTCCAACGTCATTTACAAATATTCAAAAGACGGCCGGTTGACGGTTTTCCGCAGGCCGAGCGGTTATGCGGGAGCGGACATCGCCGAATACGGTCAGCCGGGGTCGAACGGTCTGACGCTCGATCCGGCCAACGGGGATCTGGTCATCAATCAACACGGCAACCGCCGGGTCGTCCGGCTCGAAAAAGACGGGAGCGAAACCGTTCTGGCGGATCGCTTTGACGGCAAACGCCTCAACAGTCCGAACGATCTGGTCTATCGTTCGGACGGGACGCTTTTCTTTACCGATCCGCCGTTCGGTCTGCCGAAGTTTTTCGACGACAAACGGAAGGAACTCGATTTTTCCGGCGTATATTCGCTTCATCGGGGCAAACTGCGGCTTCTGACCAAAGAGTTCACGGGCCCGAACGGGATCGCGCTCTCGCCGGACGAAAAATATCTTTACGTCGGCAACTGGGACGAAAAGAAAAAGACGGTTTACCGTTACGATGTGGAACCGGACGGGACGCTTTCGAACGGCCATTTGTTTTTCGATTTCACCGGTTTTCCCGGCGAGGACGCCATCGACGGGATCAAGGTCGATCTGGAGGGAAATCTCTATGTCTCCGCTCCGGGCGGTTTGCAGGTTCTCTCAAGGGAAGGCCAACATCTCGGCACGATCAAGACTCCCCGGCACGTTCACAACATGGCCTGGGGCGACGATGACGGCAAAACCCTCTATTTGTGCGCCGGAACGGGGCTTTACAAAATGCGGCTGAACGTCGCCGGCGTTCGCCCGGTTCTCAAATAAAGGCTCCGGGTGGGTTTCATAACCTTGCTGTCAGTAAAAAAAAACTGCCGTGATTGAGAATCGTGAGCGATGGATAATGGGAAACCACATTGTTATCGCTCACGATTCCGGTTTAAAAAAACGCTTCTCAGCGAATCAGATCGGCCCGCCGGATCAGGTCCTGAAACCGCGGGTCGGTGCGAATCTGATCCCATTCCGGATCGACTCCGAGGGTCAGAACGGTTATTTCGCGTCTTTGAAAAGCTTTTTCCAAAAATTCGAAAGCGCCGTCCCGATCTCCCAGCCAAAGGTGATAAAGCGCCTGAGGCGAACAGCTGTCTCCCTCCCGGTATTTCCCGACCAACTCCCGGAGGATCTTTTCGGCCTCCGTCTTTCTTCCCGTATTCAGGTAAACGAAAGCGGCCACCGACCGGGCGTTGGACGGGTTCAGTTCGGAATAATTCCTTAAGACTTGGTTCGCTTCGTCGGACATGGATTTATAGCTGTAAAGCCGGGTCAAAAGGTAAAGCGCCTGCTGATTGTGCGGATCGAGTTCGAATACTTTATCGGCTTGACGGATGGCCTCGTCGAAACTGCGCTGTCTCAACCGGATCGTAACGGCGGCGGTTTGCATATAGATGGCCACCGGATTTATCTTTTGGGCGGTTTCGATCTCCCGGACGGCCTCGTCAAACCGTTTGAAGCGGCTCAGAAAAAGGGAATAGGAGTAATGCCCGTCGGGATTTTTCGGATCGAGTTCGATGGCTTTGCGATATTCGGTTTCGGCCTCATTCCAGTTCCAGTCGATGACATCCTTGACGGTCGCCAGGGCCTCGTGGGCGTCCGCCAGTTCGGGGTCCAGTTCGACCGATCTGGTCGCCGAATCACGGGCGTTCCGCCAGTTTTCCGCCCGGTCGATGTTGAGGTTTGCCAGATGAAGAAAGGCGCCCGTCATCCAGGAGTAGGCCAAAGCGAATTCGGGGTCTTTCTTCACAGCTTGGCGATACAGTTCGATCGCCTTGATCGAGGTTTCCCGGCTGATCTGTTCGTGATAATACCGGGCCTTCAGAAAAAGCGCGTAGGCCTCGGTGTTTTCGGTCGGACGTTTGGCCAGATGGGCCTGCTCCTCGCCGCTGATCTTCAGAGCCAGCGAAGCGGTCAGCTTTTCCGAGATCGAATCCTGGACGGCGAAGATGTTGGTGAAGAAATCATCGAAACTTCCGGCCCAGACGGTCGAGCCGTCGCTGACCCGCAGAAGTTGAACCGTAACGCGGATCTTGTCATCCGAGCGCTGGATCTTGCCGTCCAGAACGGCATCGACCTCAAGTTCCCGTCCGGCCAGGAGCGGGTCGGCGCCCGGATCGACGTATTTGGAGATGGTGCCGGTCGGCCGGACGGTGATCTGCCGGAGCCCGCTCAGCTTGGTGATCAGAGCGTCGGCCATTCCCAGTTCGAGCGACGTGTCCGAACCCTCGCCGGCCAGCGGTTTAAAGGGCAGAACGGCGATCGTCCGGATTTCGGAAGCCCCGGTTTCATCGGGCGAAAAAGAATGTCTCCAGATCAGGACTCCGGCCACCGTTGCCAAAAGCAGAGCCAGCCAAATTCCACGGCCGACCAGTCTCCGCCTCTCCCAAAACGCCGAGGGCAATGTGGCCGCGCTTTCCGCTTCGGCGGTCTCGCCCGATTTCAGGTTGGCGCCGTCATCGAGGCAAAAGTTCAGCGTCCGGTCGTAATAGTTCTTCTTGCAAAGCGGGCAATGTCTGGCCGGAGAATCGAAGAACAATGTCCGGGCCTCGCCAAATCCGTTTTCGTCGCTTTCGCCGGTCAGAGAAAAAGATTCTCCGGATTTTTCCGGTTCGGCCTTCCGGACCTCGGCGACGAAACGATAGCCCCGGCGGGGAACCGTTTCGATGTAGCGGGACTCGTTCGGTTTCTCCCCGAGAACGCGGCGCAGAGCCGAGACATTGACGTTCAGATTGGCCTCTTCGACGAACTGGTCGGCCCACAGCGCCCCGAACAATTCATCTTTGGTCAAAAGATGTCCGTGGTTTTCCACCAGAACGGCCAGCAGATCGAACACCTTGGGCGTAACCGCCACCGGCTCGCCGCCGCGCATTAAAACCTGTTCGCCGGTTTCCAGACGAAATTCTCCGAATTCGTAGATTTTTCCCGTTTTTTCAATCATTTCTTTCACATTTGGCGTTTTTTTGGCGTTTTTTTGGCGCTCTTTTCGCGGTTCTTTAAGATTTTTGGCCTCCGCTTTTTCTATCTTGAAAACCGTTGAGCGGAAAGTTCCGCCCGAAAGAGTAGCGAGGTCAATCGACTTATGAAAACGTCAAAAAACTATTTACTTCCTGTCTCGATCCTGCTGGCCGTTGCGGCTTCGGCGATCTTTCTTGACGGGGTCGCTTCCCGGACGGTCGCCGAAGGCTGTTTTCATCAGGTTGCCCATAAGGGAAGCGGTTGCGCCGCCATCATCCGGAAACCGGACGGACAGATCGTTTTGCGTCTGTCGGATTTTGAAACTGCCGACAGCGGCGATCTGCAAATTTTGCTGGTTTCGGCAACGGATGCCTTCGAAAATGAGACGGTCAAAAATTCCGAAAAAATTCATATCGGTCGCATCAGCCCGTCCGAAGGCCTTCAAGAGTTTGTCGTTCGGGAGGGGCAAAACCTTACAAAATTTAATTCGGTTGTCATCTGGAACAGTAAACACGGGGTTAATTTCACCACCGCGCCGCTCAGGAAATACTGAGCGGGCGGCGGGACGGCGGCGGCCATTCAGAAAAAAGCGGTTTTCCGGTCGAGAAGGCGCGGGAGTTGAAAAAAAATTATGTCGGGAGTTATCAACCAGAAAAAAACTGAGCCAAATGGCGAATCCGAAACGATCCGGAACCTGATCGGGCACAGCGATTATCTTTTTTCTTTTGCATTCTCCCGCACCCGTGATCAAACGGCGGCGGAAGATCTGGTGCAGGAGACATTGCTGGCGGCGCTCGAATCGGGCGGAGGTTTTTCGCATAATTCTTCGGAAAAAACCTGGCTGACCGGGATCTTAAAGCACAAGATCATCGATTATTTCCGCCGCAAATCCCGGCAGGTGGCGCTCGATCCGGAAGAATCGGAAGAAGTTTTTTTTGACGGCGCGGCGCACCGGGACGCAACTCCGGCCGATTGGAAGGCGAACCCCGAATCTTTGCTCGAACGAAAGGAATTTCGGGCGGTTCTGGGAAAATGTCTGGCGGATCTGCCGGAAAACCTCCGCTCGGTTTTCGTTCTGCGCGAGATCGAGGGGCTGGAAACCGGAGAGATCTGCCGTCTTCTGGATATTTCGCCCAACAATCTGTGGGTTCAACTGCACCGGGCGAGATTGCGTCTGCACGGTTCGATCGAACGTTTGTGGTTCTCCGATCAAGCGGAAACCGCAGGATTCCGGGAGCGAAAAATAAATCCGGCCCGCCCGGGAAAAGCGGGTTTGGTGGTGAACGAATTTCAGGGAGATTTTTCCTGATTCTTGAAAAATATGACTCATCAGATCAAAACGATCGTCAGGGAGATCGAAGAGAAACTGAAGGAAACCCGCTCCGAACGGGCGATGCTCGTCGGCGTTTCCGGCATCGACGGGAGCGGGAAGGGATTCATCACCGCCCGTTTGATGGAAGATTTGAAGCGAAAGGGCGTCAATGCCGTCGGGATCAACATCGACGGCTGGCTCAATCTGCCCCACATCCGGTTCGATCCGGCCGACCCGGCCCGGAATTTTTACCGAAACGCCATTCGCTTTGGAGAGATGTTCGAAAAACTGATCCGGCCGCTCAAGCAAAACCGTTCGATCCGCCTGATCGCCGATTTTGCCGAAGAAACCGCCGATCGATTTCGCCGGCACGAATATTTTTACCGGGATGCGGACGTCATCCTGCTTGAAGGGATTTACCTTTTCAAAAAGGATTTCCTTTCGATCTTCGACCTCAAGGTCTGGGTCGAATGTTCGTTTGAAACCGCACTCGAACGGGCGGTCGCCAGAGCGCAGGAGGGATTGCCTCCCGAAGAGACCGTAAAGGCTTATCGAAGTATTTATTTTCCGGCTCAGGAGATCCATTTTGCCAGAGACAATCCGCGCTCAGCGGCGGATCTGATCTTCAACAACGATCTGCCCTGAAATGGCCGAAGGGGGCGGCCGGAAAGGAAAGACGTCTCCTTTTGGCAGAGGCCGATTTTTTTCCTCTTGCAAGTTTCCGGCAAGAGGCATAACATCAACTCGTCAAAGAAAATTTCAGGCCCCGATTTGGAAACAGATACCAGTCTTTCCCAACATGCGGGGTTCCGGAGGGGAAACCCTACTTTGTTTTTAGAATTTGCCTGAGTCCGAACCGGCCCCGACGCTGCGGGCGGATTTCGAAGGCGGTTTTTCCGGGAACAAAATGCATTTCTCCGGTTACGACAATCTGCGGGAGATCGGCCGCGGCGATTGGTTTACCCTGCATCGCGGCCGCCGGGTATCGGATCGAAAGTCAGTTCTGTTAAAGGTTACGAAGGATGAAGGGAAGTCTTGGCGGGAGAGAATGACCCGCGAATTCGAACTTCTTCTACGGTTGCCGGTTCCGGGTGTGGCCGATGCCCGGCAACTTCTCCGAACGGAGAGAAAAACCTGTCTGGTTCTGGAGGATAAAGGAGGAATCATCTGGCGGACGCTCTTCCCGTCTTTTCAAACCGATTTCAAGGCCTTTCTGGATGCGGCCGTCGAAATGGCCGGAACATTGTCGGAACTCCACCGGCTGGGGGTGACGCTCAATCTGATCACTCCGGACAACATCCTGTACGATCACGAAACCAACGGCATTTGCCTGGTTGATCTCGGATATGCGGTTCAGACGACGGCCGAAGACCCGGCCATCGGGGGCGCCGATCTGTCGCTTGAAGTTCTGCGATACATCTCGCCGGAGCAGACCCGGAGACTCAACCGGACGATCGACTACCGGACGGACTTTTATTCGCTCGGCGCGGTTTTTTATGAACTGTTGGCCGGCCGGCCGCCGTTTCGGTCCGGAGACCCGCTCGAACTGATCCACCTCCATATCGCCAAAAACCCGACTCCGCCATCGGAACTCAATCCCCTGATCCCCGAACCGCTCTCCGAGATTCTGCTCAAATTGCTGGCCAAACCCGCCGAACAGAGATACCAGAGCGCCCTCGGGTTGAAGGCCGATCTCGAGATCTGCCGCGACCAATGGTCCGGGACCCGGCGGATCAAGGCGTTTCGGGCGGGGGAGGCCGATGTCTCCGATCGTTTCAACATCCCGCAGGAACTCTACGGGCGAAGTGCCGAACTGGAAAAGCTGACCGGAGTTTTCGAAAGGGCATCGGGCGGATCTTCGGAACTGTTGCTGGTTTCGGGATATTCGGGGATCGGCAAAACGTCTCTGATCCGCGAACTGTACCGGCCGGTGATCGCCAAAAAAGGATATTTCATCAACGGAAAGTTCGATCAGGTGGCCCGGGGCGTTCCGTTCGGGGCGCTGATCCAGGCGTTTCGCGGGCTGGTTCGACAGCTTTTGACCGAGAGCGAGGAAAAACTCCTGTTCCGGCGAACCAAACTCCTCGAAGTTCTTGGCGGGAACGGCGGAGTTCTGGCCGAGGTGGTTCCCGAGATCGAACTGGTCATCGGCCGGCAACCCGTCCCGCCCGCGCTCGGTCCGACCGAAACCCTCAACCGGTTTCAAATGGTCATCCAGAACTTCGTCGGGGCGATCGCCCGGGCCGAACATCCGCTGGTCATTTTTCTCGACGATCTGCAATGGTCGGATCCGGCCACGCTGAGCCTGCTCGGGCCGCTGTTGACCGATCCCGGAGTTCGGCATCTGCTTTTGATCGGAGCCTATCGCGAGAACGAGGTCGATCCGGCTCACCCGCTGACGCGGACCCTCAATTTGCTGGAATCGGCCGGAGTCGGTATTGACCGTCTGACCCTCGGCAACCTTCAACTGCCGGATCTCAAGCTTTTTATCGGCGACGCCCTGCCGAAAGGGGAAGTCGGACCGCTGGCCCGGTTGGTCTTGGAGAAAACCGGAGGAAATCCGTTTTTCGTCATTCAGTTCCTGAAAACCCTGGAGCAGGAAAATTTTATCCGGTTCGATTTCGCCAAAAAACGCTGGGTTTACCGGATCGATGAGATCAAACGGGCGGCGATGACCGACAATGTGGTTGATCTGATGGTCGGCAAGATCCGAAAACTTCCCGAAAAAGCCCAGAAGGCGCTGACTCTGGCCTCCTGTATCGGGAACCCTTTTGACGGGCGGACGCTGGCCGTCATCGGCGGCCAAAACACGGTCGAAGCCGAGGCCGATCTTCAATCGGCGGTGGCCGCCGGATTGATCCTCCGGTTTTCCGGAAATTACGGATCGGCCGAAGAAAAAGGCACTGTCAAGACTTCGGAATCGGGCGCTTACTCTTTCGCCCACGACCGCATACAGCAGGCGGCCCACTCCCTGATCCCCGACCGGGAGAAAGGGGCGGTTCATCTGACGGTCGGCCGTTTTCTCCGGGATCTGATGAAAGAGGATGAGGTCGAGGAAAAGCTTTTTGACGTGGTCAATCATCTGAATCTGGGCCGGGAACTGATGACCGATCGGGAGGAGCTTTTCGAACTGGCCCGGCTCAATCTGGAAGCCGGACGGCGGGCCAAATCCTCATCGGCTTTTGAAGCGGCTCGCGGTTATCTGGAGACGGGGGCCGGCTTGCTCGGCGACGAACATTGGGAGACCGATTACGAACTGGCCTTTGAACTGAATCTGGAGACTGCGGTTTGCGAATATCTGTGCGGAAATTTCGACGGGGCGGAGAGGATGCTGGAGGTTCTTTTGCCGAAAGCCCGAACCAATCTGGACCGGGCCCGGGTTCTCAATTTGAAGATGGTTCAATACGAGAATATGGCCCGGTACGCCGAGGCGCTGGCCGTCGCCCGCGAAACGCTGGCGCTTTTCCGGGTTTCTTTTCCGGATGCGGAGCGGGAGAAACAGACGGCCCTCGACCGCGAGATCGAATCGATCCGAAAACTTCTCGGCGGCCGGCCGATCGGGTCGCTGATCGATCTGCCGCGGATGACCGATCCCGAAACCCGTATGATAATGAACATCCTGACCGACATCTGGTCTTCGACCTACATTACCGGAGATGCAGTGCTGGCCCGGCTGATCTCGGCGACGATGGTTCGGCTTTCGCTCGAACGCGGAAACGCCGAGGAGTCCGCCTACGGTTACGTAACGCACGCCATCACGGTCGGTCCGGTCCTCGAAGATTACGAATCGGCTTACGAATTCGGACGGCTCGCTCTGGAGGTCAACGAGCGTTTCGACGATTCCCGTCGCCGCGCCAAGATTCATCAGCAGTTTCACGCCCACGTCAATCTCTGGCGGCGGCCGCTTGAAACCGGCATCCGCCACGCACGCGAGGCCTGCCGGAGCGGGCTCGAAGCCGGTGATCTTCTATACGCCTCTTACGGGGCGATGACCGAGACCTGGGCCGCCTTGTTCGTCGCCCGCGACCTCGGGCGTTTCATCCGCGAGTACCGGCCGGGGCTGGAGTTGATCCGAAAGCTCAAAGTGTCGAGTTTCGCCGACGCCCACCGGATCATGCTCAACTGGGCCGGGGCGCTGCGGGGAAAAACCCTTTCTCCGACATCGCTTTCGACCGGAGATTTCGATGAGCGGGAATACGTCGAAAACTACCGCGACAACCCATTTTTCACGATGTTTCAGGCGACCGCCAAGATGCATTTGAATTACCTTTTCGGGGACCGGCAGAACGCTTTTAATGAATCCCGGCGGGCCCGGAAACTGGTCGGGCATCTTTCGGGGACGATCTGGACGGTTCTGTTCGATTTCTGGAACGGTCTGATCCTGGCCGATCATTTTGATGAGGCCGAAGAGTCCGATCGCCGGAAATTTCTGATGGAACTGGAAGAGGCCGAAAGATCGCTCGGAGTTCTGGCCGAAAACTGCCCGGAAAATTTTCTCTGCCAATTCCTGCTTCTTTCGGCCGAGATCCGACGGATCGGGAAAAACGAAACCTCGGCCCCCGAACTTTACGAAAGAGCCATAGATCACGCGCAGGAAACCGGCTCGGTTCAGTTCTCCGCGCTGGCCAACGAGCTTTACGCCGGATTTTGGATGGAACGCGGTTTGGGAAAAATCGCCGCCGCCTTTTTATCGGAAGCGGTCCGGTTCTATCAGGATTGGGGAGCCGGAGCCAAAGTCGCTCATTTGCGGGAAACTTTTTCCGATCTTTTGGAAGGGAAACCGATTCCGGCCGAAAATCCGTTGGCGGGAACCGATCATCTGGATATTTTCAGCGTAACCAAGGCCGCTCAGGCCATTACCGGCGAGATCGAGCTGGAAAATCTTTTGACCAAACTGATCGGCATCACGATGGAAAATGCCGGGGCCGAAAAAGGCTGTCTGATCCTCGAAAAAGATGGGAAGCCCGCCCTTTTCGCCGAGGGAGCGCTCGGTCGGGCGCCGGTCCATCCCGAACGTCCGGTTCCCTTGAGCGAGGCCGAAGATCTTCCTCTGAGCGTCATCAATTACGTTCGGAGAACTCTGAAAAGCGTGGTTCTGGAAGAGGCCGCCGGGGACAAGACCTTCGGCAAAGACCCTTATATAATCGCTCACCGGCCCCGTTCGATGATGACCGTCCCGATCATCGGACAGGGACGGCTCAGGGGAATCATTCATCTGGAAAATAAACAGGTCGCCGGGGCTTTTACTTCCGAGCGAGCGGAGGTTTGTCAGATCCTCGCTTCGCAGGCGGCGATTTCGCTGGAAAACGCGGCTCTCTACAACGAGATGAAACAAGAAGCCATCCAGCGCAAACAGGCCGAGGAAACTCTCCGCTCGATCATGCAGGGAACGGCGGCTTTGACCGGAGACAATTTTTTCGCTTCCCTGGTCAGCCATCTGGCGGCCGCCTTTGAGGCCCGTTACGCGTTTTTGACCGAGTGCCGGGGAAGCGAGAAAACGACCGCCCGGACGCTGGCCTTCTCGGTGGACGGCAAACTGGTCGAAAACGTTTCCTATGACATCGCCAAAACTCCCTGTTTTAGGGTGCTGGCCGGAGAAACCTGTTTTTACCCCCAAAGCATCCAGCGGTTTTTTCCCGAAGATGCGGATCTGGTCGATATGAAGGCCGAGGGGTACTGGGGGATACCGATGTTCGATGCGGGCAAAAAAGTCATCGGACACCTGGCCGTTCTCGACGACAAACCGATTGAACAGACGCCGCAGGGATCATCCCTGCTCGGCATCTTCGCCGCCCGGGCCGGGGCCGAACTCGAACGCCTGCGGGCGGAAGAAGCCTTGCAGGCCGCGCTGGCCGAGGTTGAAAGTCTGAAAAACCGCCTCCACGACGAAAACCTGTATTTGCAGGAAGAGATCCGGCAGCAGAACAATTTCGACGAGATCATCGGCGAGAGCCGGGCTTTGCTCGACGCATTGCAAAATGTCGAACGGGTCGCCCCGACCGATGCCACCGTTTTGATCACGGGCGAAACCGGAACCGGCAAGGAGTTGATAGCCCGCGCCGTTCACGATCACAGCCGGCGGAAAAACCGCCCGCTGGTCAAGGTCAACTGTGCGGCCATCTCCGCCGGACTGGTCGAGAGCGAACTGTTCGGCCACAGCAAGGGCGCTTTTACCGGCGCGGTCGAAAAGCGGATCGGTCGGTTCGAGTTGGCCGACGGCGGGACGATCTTTCTCGACGAGGTGGGCGAACTTCCGGCCGATACGCAGGTCAAACTTCTGCGGGTTTTGCAGGAGGGCGAGTTCGAACCGGTCGGGAGCAGCAAAACGGTCAAAACGGACGTTCGGGTGATCGCCGCCACCAACCGCGATCTGGAGGCCGAGGTGCGGGCCGGACGTTTCCGCTCGGATCTTTTTTACCGGCTCAATGTTTTTCCCATCAGGGTTCCGCCGCTTCGGGAAAGGCGCGAAGACATTCCCGCTCTGGTGATGTTTTTCCTCGAACGCTACGGCAAGAAATTGGCCAGGCAGATCGAAAGCGTGCCGGCCGATGTGATGAACCGTCTGATCGGTTACGACTGGCTCGGCAACGTCCGCGAACTGCAGAACGTGATCGAAAGGGCCGTCGTTCTGGCCCATCCCGAAGCCAAAACCCTCTTGTCCGAACTGATCCCGATCCGGTCGGTCGGCAACCTTCAACCGCCGGAAGAAACCGCCTTGAAAGAAACGGCTTTTCCCGCCGCCGCCGGCCTTTCCTCTTCAGCCCCGCTCCCGCCTCAAAGTTCGATGCAGGACGTCGAACGCCACCATATCATCTCGGTTCTGGAGCGAACCAACTGGGTGATCGGCGGCGAAAAAGGGGCGGCTCAGGCTCTCGATCTTCATCCCAACACATTGCGCAGTCGGCTCAAAAAGCTGGGGATCAAAAGGCCCGAAGGGTGAATTGGGATTTCGGATTTCCGATTTCGGATTTCGGATTGACCTTTCGGAGCCGGTCACGAAATCTCGCGGTCACGAAATTTCGTGACCGCGACGCCGGTTTCCTTTTCTCAAAGTCACGAAATTTCGTGACCCGACCTTTCTTTCGTGTCTCCTATTTATTTTCGTAAGTGATTTGTTTGCCGGATTTAGTCCCCGGTGACGATTTTGTTTGTCAAATTTGGCACGGGGATTGAAATGCACTATCTGCATAGAGACAAGGCGGAAATAAAGAAAAAATGCTGAAAATTACGGAAACAGACAGAACCAACCGGGCGGTCACGCTGAAACTCGAAGGAAGGATCGGCGGCAAGCCGTTCGAAGCGCTTCGGGACGAGTGCCGCCGTATTTTGGCCGGAGGCGACCGGATCGTTCTCGACATGGGCGGAGTATCGTTTATCGAACGGCCCGCCTTTTCGCTTTTCCGGGAAATGCTGAAAGAGGATATTTCTCTGATCAATTGTTCTTTGTTTTTGACCGAACAGCTAAAAAACGGAGGTGGCCATCATGACCGCGACATTTTTAAGAACCGTCAATAACCGGGCTGACAATTTTGCCGGAGTGGACGTGCCGGACCCGGCCGATCTGATCGAGCGGTACGGCGACTATCTTTTTCGTTTCGCCCTTTCGCGTTTGCGCGATGATTCGGCGGCCGAGGATCTGGTTCAGGAAACCCTGCTGGCGGCTTTGAAAAAGATCCACACCTTTTCGGGAAAAAGCTCGCTTCGGACCTGGTTGACCTCGATCCTCAAAAACAAGATCGGCGATTATTTCCGGAAACTCGGCCGCGAGGAGTTATTCGATTGTTCGGACTCGGCCAACGAGGAGTATTTTCAACCCGACGGTTCGTGGAAACCCCAGTTCGTGCCTTCGGCCTGGAGTCAGACGCCGGCGACCACAGTTGAAAACCGGGAGTTTTGGGAGATCATCAACCGGGGGTTGGCCGGTCTTTCCAAAAAAACCGCTCTCGCCTTCATCCTTCACCAGATCGAGGGAATGCCCGCCGAAGAGATCTGCCGAACTCTTTCGATCACGCGCAGTAATCTGTGGGTGATGCTTCACCGCGCCCGTCTGTTCATGCAGAACCAACTGGAACACGGCTTTTTCGGCGACTGAGAAAATTGATACGCCTTTGAGTTTCTCCTCTCCCGACCAAAAAAAGAGCCTTGAGATTTACCGAAATCTCAAGGCTTCACAGTTTGCTCAGGTAAACAGGAGGAGCAATGAAAAGATGGTTTTCAGGCGAACGCCGGCGAAGTCCTGCGGGCGGTTTTGATGCCGTATTCGCCGGCCACGCGGGCGAGCGATTTTCTCAGTTGGGCGCGGGCCCGGCTGAGACGCGACATGACGGTTCCGATCGGGATCTCGAGGATCCCGGCCACTTCTTTGTAATCGAATTCGTGAACATCGGCCAGAAGAACCACCGAGCGGTAATGGTCCGGCAGTTTGTCGAGCGCGGCGATCACCTCCTGATCGGTCAGATGTTCGGGAACCGGGGCTTCGTAGTCGGCGTTCAGAAAGATGAAATCGTCCGCCTCCCGCATATATTTGGATCGGGTGTAAATTTTGCGGCGATGATGATCGTATTTATTAAACAGGATTTTATAAAGCCAGGCCCGGCAGTTGGTTCCCGGTTCGTAATGTTCGAAAGACCTCCACGCCTGCATAAAGGTTTCCTGCACCAGATCCTCGGCGTCGGTTTGATTTTTGGTTAAGCGTAAAGCCGTCCGGTAGATATCGTTCAGGAAATCCATGGCTTCGGCTTCAAATAATTCGGGGGTAATAGCAGTTTCCATATAAATAATAACTCCTTTGGTTTTCGTATAAATTGCTTACATCCCTTTGTCGCGGAAACCGGGAATTCCTTACAATTTTTTTTCGAAAATTTGAAAAAACCTTTCCGGCCCCGGAAAAACGGGATAAAAACGGGGATAAAAAAAAGAAGAAAATTGGAATAAACGATCCGGTCGGCGTAATCTAGCCTATTGAACAGCGGAGAAATCGGGAAGGGATTTCTCAAACTCCTAAAGAAGGTTAAATTGGAATGAAGGGACAAATATCGGCAAAAAACGGTAACCGGAGCGGAAAACTCTCCTCTCACCGGACGATCACCGGCGATTCGGATGATCTGAAAAGGATCTTACAAAGAGCGGTATCAAAGGAAACTGCGCCGGAGGAATTGCGGCGGGCGATCAGTCGGGAGATTCGCCGGACGGCGGACGGGAGATAATAATTCGGCGATGACGGTGGCTCAGGCCCGAGAAATTGAAATGGATTTCGACCCGGCGATCTGGGTCGAAAAATACGGCGATTATCTTTTCGCCTTCGCCTATTCGCGCGTCCGAAACGAGGCGGCGGCCGAAGATCTGGTTCAGGAAACCCTGCTCAGCGCCCTGGAGGGATATTCGAACTTCGGCGGCAAATCTTCGGAGAAGACCTGGATGACCGGAATCCTGAAAAACAAGATCCACGATCATTTCCGCAAAAACTCCAAACGGGCGGAACTGACCGAAGAGGAGGCCGATATGTCCTCTTACGATTACCTGTTCGAGCGCGACGACGAATGGAAGGGACATTTCAACGACCGGCTGGGGCCGATCAGTTGGAAGACGGCGACGCCGGATGCGGTGCTGGAAAAAAGCGAATTCCGGAACATTTTGACCTCTTGTTTGAGCGAGTTGCCCGAACGGATCGCCAACGCTTTTACCCTCCGCGAGATGGACGGCCTCAGTTCCGAGGAGATCTGCGGGGTGTTGAGGGTTTCGGCCGGCAACTATTGGGTGATGATGCACCGGGCGCGGCTTCATCTGCGGCGCTGCATCGAATTCAACTGGTTTCGCCAGATTTAGCTTTTTCGTGAGAGAATTCAGGGGAAGATGAAAGGAAATCTGTTTCAAAAGTTAAAAATGCGGGTCGTCTTTTTTCTGGCCAGACGCCTGCCCGACTGCCGTCATATCACCCCGACGATCGGCGAATCGCTCGACCGGAAACTCTCCTTGCGGGAAAACATCAACGTCAAACTTCATCTTTGGACCTGTCGGGCCTGCTCGAATTATCTGGCCAATCTGAAATTTATGCGCGAGGTTTTCCAGCTTCAGGAAAAACGCCGCGAGGAGGAGATCGACCCGCTTTCGGTTTCGCTCTCGCCCGAAGCCCGCGAAAGGATCAAAAAAGCCCTCATTTCTTCTTCCAAATAGATACCTCGAAATCTAAGTTTAGCTTTTTTTGCCACAGAGGACACCGAGAACACAGAGATAAATATTTTGGAAAATAGGTTTTTTATTTTCCCGCGAATATCGCTGATTTACGCGAATTGATTTTTATCACCTGATTCGCGTTCGTTCGCGCAGATTCGCGGGCACAAGAACATTTCAAAATTTATTTTCCAGGGTAGTGAACCGGAGTTTTAAACCAAAGCCCCCTCTCGGTGCGCTCCGTGCCCTCTGTGGCTAATGGTAAAAAAAATTTTTACAAAGAAAAAAGCCCCCCGAAGAGGGAATATTTTTCCGGGTCGGGGTGATAAAGGTTGGGAAATCAAAATCATCCGGGACGGAAAATTTTTATGATCACAGCAAAGGGGGCTCAAAGCCACGAACACGAACATCGGCAAAACCGTTTTTCGGTCATCCCGATCGCGGAAAAACTGAAGGCCGAAAGGGAACTCTCCGGCAAGGGCGTGACGATCGCCTTTCTCGATTCGGGTTTTTATCCGCACCCGGATTTTGCCGGAAGGGTCAAGGCATTTAAGGACATCGCTGGCGAGGAGGATTCTTTCGGCTCTTCGTCCGGACCGCAGGGCCATCACTGGCACGGAACCCAGACGGTCTCTTCCTGCGCCGGCGACGGGCGTCTGTCGGACGGCGTTTACCGGGGACTGGCTTCGGAGGCCGAACTGGTTTTGATCAAGGTTTCGGAAAAGGGCGGACGGATTCCGGACGAAAACATCGAAAAGGGTTTGCAATGGGTCATCGACCACCGCGAGGAATTCGATATCCGCGTCCTGAACATGTCGCTCGGGGGCGACCGCGACGCGCCGACGGTCGAGAGCCCGGTCAATCAGCTGGCCGAAAAACTGGTCGCTCTGGGCGTAACGATAACGGTTGCGGCCGGCAATTCTTCGGAGGGTTGTTCGATCCCGCCGGCCAGTTCTCCGTCGGTCATCACGGTCGGCGGTTTCAGCGACGAAAACCAGTTCGAGGAGGGCGGTTTCGACCTTTATCATTCGAATTTCGGGGAAACGGCCGACGGTCTTGTAAAGCCGGAACTGATCGCTCCGGCGATGTTCGTGGCGGCCCCGATCCTGCCCGAAACCGAAGATTACCGGATCGCCGAAGTTCTTTCGATGCTCCATTCGGCGCCGGATTACGCATTCCGGCGACTGTTGGACGAATACTGGAGAACGGCCGGTCTGCCCGAAGACGTCCTGTACGCCAAACTGGCCGATGCCCGGCTGTTGGTCGAGGACCGTCTCAGGGAGCGGAAGATCGTCGCCACTCATTATCAGCACGTTGACGGGACGAGTTTCGCCGCGCCGATCACGGCTTCGGTCGTCGCTCAGATGCTCCAGGCCAATCCACGCCTGACGCCGCCGGTCATCAAGAACATACTGATCTCGACCGCCTCGCGTCTGACCGGATTCCCGGCGGTGCGTCAGGGGTTCGGAATTCTCAACCCCGCCGGGGCCGTCGCCGAGGCCCGCGACGAAGGACATTTTTCGGAGGACGCTTTTTTGACGCCGCCGCGCGTCGAGGGCCGGAGGATCGTTTTCTTTTATCACGACGACCGGGCCAAACGGGTCGCCCTGGCCGGAGATTTCAACGGCTGGAACGCGGAAAAAACTCGTTTCACCCAATGCCGCAGCGGCATCTGGGAGGCGGCCATCCCCTGTCTGCCGTCGGGCAGATACCGCTACAAACTGGTGGTGGACGGCCGGGTCTGGATCGAAGATCCCAACAACGGGATGAAAGACGAGGACGGTTACGGCGGGTTTAATTCGGTGTTTTTGGTAGGGTGATTATATTGTGATGGGTGATGGGTGATGGGTGATGGGATTTTTATTGATCTCGAAGAAACCGGCAAAAGTTAAGCCTCCTTCCCATCACCCATCACCCATCACCTATCACCAAAAAATCATCCCTCCCGTCGCCGTCTGACGCGCCGGTTGGTTTCGCGGCCGCCGCCGAAATAGGTCAGGATCAGGACGATCAGATGGGCGGCGAACCAGATATTGTCGTAACCCATGTTCTGATAGATGTAGATCAGGATCAGAATGCGCGGCATAAACACCCCGAGCAGGATGTCGGCGATCTGCGGCACCGTGTTCTGCGGATACCAACCCTGAATCAGATATACGACCAGCACGATCCTCGGGAAAAAAAGCGAAAATAATAAAAAGTAAAAATCCATAAAATCAAAGCCTCCCGAAATTTATCCGTCGTTTTAAGCCGATTATCCGTTTTTCCCGGCCGGAACTCAAATTTATTGTGGAATAAACAAATATCGAGGCGTAATTCAACAACCGAGGAAATTTTGATGACGATGTTGAATTCGATCAAAGAGCATTGGCCCGAGTACCTGATGGAAGCCTGGGGATTGGGCGTATTTATGATCTCGGCCTGTGTTTTCGGGGTGATCCTTTTTCACCCGGACGCCCCCTTGAGCGGCCTGAGCCTTTTTTGGCGCAACCTGTTGATGGGCCTGGCGATGGGATTGACGGCCGTCGGGATCTTTTGTTCGCCGTGGGGGAAACGCTCCGGGGCGCACATCAATCCGGCCGTTACGCTGACCTTTCTCCGGTTGCGAAAGATCGTCCCGTGGGACGCGTTTTTTTACATCGCGGCGCAGTTTGCGGGCGGCGTCGGGGGCGTTTTATTGTCGTGGCTGATCCTCGGCGATCTGCTCGAAGACGCGGGGGTCAATTTTGTCGTTACGGTTCCCGGCAAAACCGGCGCGGGCGCGGGCTTTGCGGCCGAGGTGATCATCTCGTTTCTGATGATGACGATGGTCCTGTTTACGGCCAATTCGCTCCGGCTTTCCCGGTTCACGCCGTTTTTCGCCGGATTTCTGGTGGCTTTTTACATCACGTTTGAAAATCCCTTTTCGGGAATGAGCATGAATCCGGCCCGCTCTTTCGGTTCGTCCGTCGTGGCCGGCGTCTGGACCGGCTGGTGGATCTATTTCATCGCTCCGCCACTGGCGATGCTGGCCGCTTCGGAAGTTTACCTGCGGGCCCGTGGTTTGAAAAAGGTTTATTGCGCCAAATTTCACCACCATAACCGAAAGCGTTGCATTTTCAAATGCCGTTTCGATGAACTGTTGAGAGAAGAAAAATTTATCGAAGTTACGAGGGAAAAGGCGCTGTTTCCGCCCGTGATGCAAATTTTTTGAGAGAGAGTGGTCAGTGATCAGTGATCGGTGGACAGTAGTTAAAAGTTCTGACCACTGACCACTGATCACTGACCACTGAAAAAATGGAGAATTATATGACCAACGGACATTATGACGTAATTATTATCGGAACGGGCGCCGGGGGCGGAACGCTGGCCCGCCGGCTGGCGCCTTCGGGCAAAAAGATCTTGATCCTCGAGCGGGGCGATTTCGTTCGGCGCGGCAAGGAAAACTGGGATTCGCGGACGGTCAACATCGAGGCCCGTTACAACACCAAAGAGGTCTGGTACACCTCAGACGGCAAACCGCTTCATCCGCACACCAACTACAACGTCGGAGGCAACACCAAGTTCTACGGCGCGGCGCTGTTTCGGATGAGGGAGAGGGATTTCGAAGAGGTCGAGCATTTCGACGGGGTCTCGCCGGCCTGGCCGATCACCTACGACGAACTGGAGCCGTTTTACGCCGAAGCGGAAAAACTCTATCACGTTCACGGCACGCGCGGCGAAGACCCGACCGAACCCTGGGCGAGCGGAGATTTTCCGTATCCGGCCGTTTCGCACGAACCGCGAATGCAGCATCTGGCCGAAGATTTTGCGGCGGGCGGCGTTCGCCCCTTTCACGTCCCTCTGGGCATCATGCTCAATGAGAACAATCCGAACAGCAACTGCATCCGGTGCAACACCTGCGACGGCTTTCCCTGTCTGCTGAACGCCAAATCCGATTCGCACACCTGCGGGATCAATTCGGCGCTCGGTTTCGAGAACGTCGAGCTGTTGACCAACGCCTTTGTTTCCAGATTGGAGACCGACCCGACCGGACGGCGGGTTGCGGCCGTCCGGGTCGAAAGGGAAGGGGAGCAGGAAATCTATTCGGCCGATCTGGTGGTCGTCTCCTGCGGCGCGATCAATTCGGCGGCACTGCTTTTGCGGTCGGCCGACGAAAAACATCCGAACGGTCTGGCCAATCAGAGCGATCAGGTCGGGCGCAACTACATGGGCCACGTCAATTCGGTTCTTTTGGCCGTTTCCAAATGCCCGAATCCGACCGTTTTCCAAAAGACCCTGGCGGTCAACGATTTTTATTTCGGCGACGACGATTTCCCGTATCCGATGGGGCACATCTCTTTCGTCGGAAAACTCGACGGCGTCACTCTTTCGGCCGGAGCGCCGGCCATCGCTCCCGGTTTTACGCTGGAGATGATGGCCCGCCATTCTTTGGATTTCTGGCTGACGACCGAGGATCTGCCGAGGCCGGAAAACCGGGTCACGCTCGATGGCGAGGGCAACATCGTTTTGTCCTACACGCCGAACAACGTCGAGGCGCACAAGCGTTTGCAGGGAAAACTGAAAAAACTGATGAACAACCAGCGCAAATGCGACATCCACGGCGGGGAATGTCATCAGGGACTTTTTTCGCGCAACCTCTTTCTCGGTCAGCAGATCCCTCTGGCCGGAGTGGCCCATCAGAACGGAACGATCCGTTTCGGCGACGACCCGCGCGCTTCGGCCCTCGATCGCAACTGCCGGGCGCACGATGTCGATAACCTGTACGTGGTGGACGGGAGTTTCTTCCCGTCGAGTTCGGCCGTCAATCCGGCCCTGACCATCATGGCCAACGCCCTTCGCGTCGGCGATCACCTACTGGAGAGGATAAGGCGGGGATGAAGGAGTGATGGGTGATGGGTGATGGGTGATGGGATTAGGGTTAAATCTCCATCAGGATCTTCGATGTCATTTACCGTCCCATCACCCATCACCTATCACCCATCACAAAAACAACCATGAAAACAAATGAAATAAACGAGTTGAAAGATTTCCCGTTGGGCTGGCTGGTGATCGGTCTGTTGGCATTGATGCTGTTTTTTTCCGCCCTTGCGCGCGCCCAGAGCGTCGGGGTTTCGAGGGTCGAGTCGGTCGGTTTTACGGTTTCGGATATGGACCGGGCGCTCGATTTTTACACGCGGGTTCTGCCCTTTGAAAAGGTCTCGGACGAGGAGATCTGGGGGGAGGGATTTGAACATCTGAGCGGGGTTTTCGGGGCCAGAACGCGGGTCGTGCGCCTTCGTCTGGGGACCGAAACGATCGAATTGACCGAATATCTGACGCCCGGCGGAAGACCGGTTCCGGTCGATTCCAGAAGCAACGACCGCTGGTTTCAGCACGTCGCCATCATCGTGTCGGACATGGACCGGGCCTATCAGGTTTTGCGGAAAAACAAGGTTCGCCACGCTTCGACCGGGCCGCAAACATTGCCCGCAACGATCCCCAACGCGGCCGGGATCAAGGCCTTTTACTTCAGGGATTTCGACAATCACGTGCTGGAGATACTGGAATTCCCGCCCGACAAGGGTTTGAAGAAATGGCACGATCTGGCCCGCGAAACGGGAAAACTCTTTCTCGGCATCGATCACACGGCGATCGTCGTCGGAGATACGGACGAGAGCCTGAAATTTTACCGCGACGCGCTCGGTTTGACGGTCGGCGGGCACAGCGAGAATTTCGGGGTCGAACAGGAACATCTGAACAACGTTTTCGGGGCCCGGTTGTGGATCACCGGTTTGCGGACCAAAGAAGACGGCATCGCGGTCGAGTTCCTCGAATATCTGGCTCCGACCGACGGAAGGCCTTTTCCCAAAGACACCCGGAGCAGTGATCTGTGGCACTGGCAGACGAGTTTCGAGACGAGGGAACCCGACGACCTTTCGGCGCTTTTAAGGCAAAACGGTTTTCAATTTATCTCGCCCGGCGTTATTGGCGTCGAACAAAATAAATTCGGTTTCGCCCGGGCCTTTTTGATCCGGGACCCCGACGGACACGCGGTTCGGGTGGTCGAAAAACGGAAAAGTTAAAGGCAAGGACAAGAGAAAGGTTGAGGGGGCTTTTCTGAGAAGCTTTTTGAAAACTCAAAAGTTCCTTTAGGAACGAAATGTTTATAGCATTAGATCAATTAAATTCCTGCGGAACTCAAACGATATTTGAAACAATTTTCTATAAACATTTCGCCCCTATGGAGCTATGTTTCGAGTTTTGGTTGTGATCAAAAGT
>JAWKHL010000009.1:0-27500 GCA_041394845.1 Pyrinomonadaceae bacterium
CAGATAAACCGCTCCCATTCCGCCCGTTCCGAGTTCCCGCAGGATCCGGTACACCCCGAGCTTTTGCCCCTCCATTGAAGCGGAGTCCTGATCATCAAAAAAACCCGCAAATTGTAAGGCCGCCGGAGAATCAAAAAAACCGTCCGCTTCATCTTTATTTTGGAGCAAAGATTTGATTTCCCCTTTCAATTCGGGGAATTCCTCAAATTTTCGGTTGACGTAAGAAAGATACTGCTCGCCCTCCAGAGCGAGCGCCTCCGAAACGATCTCTTCGACTTTTCTCCAATTTTCCGTCTTCATAATCCTCAATTATTTAGGCGGATTTAAAATAAAAAAAAGGACATCGGATCTGACGAAAAAAGAAATCCCGAGACGGTAATCAATTCTCCCGGCGGCTTTTCATCAAATGTCATGAGTGTGTTTTCGGGTTAATTCCCGGTACAACCAGAGTTTGGCGAACTGCCAGTCACGCTGAACGGTCTTCTCATTGACCTGCAAGACCTCGGCGATCTCCTTTTGATTCAAACCGGCGAAAAACCGCATTTCGACGACTTTTTCTTTTCTCTCATCGATCTCTGCCAGCCTTGTCAAAGCCTCGTCCAGTTCCAGCAGATCGGCCGCCTTTTGCTCATCCGCCATCGGCAGATTCCCCAGAGTCAATCTCTGTAACTGCCCGCCGCGTTTTTCGGAGTAAAGTTTTCTGGCGTGATCAACCAGGATTCTTCGCATGGTTGTGGCCGAAAAAGCAAAAAAGTGGGCGCGATCTTCCCACTTCATCTGATTTATGCCCACCAGACGCAGATAGGCTTCATTGACGAGAGCGGTCGGTTGGAGCGTGTGGTCTCTGCGTTCATTGAAAAGATAGGATCTCGCCTGTTTTTTCAACTCGTCATAGACAAGAGGAAATAAACGATCAACCGCCGTTTTATCACCTGCTCTCCATTCCTGAAGAATTTGTGTGATCTCGTGCGCCATTTATTTCGGCTCCTTTGGATTCTTACGTCTCAAGATTATAGCCCCAATGTGATTTTTGTCCAAAAGTTTTTTTCAATGTCCGTTTAGTTTTCCCCTTTGCGCCTTAACAAACAGAGGGCGGCTTTTGGCTGACCGATTTGTTTTTGATAGAGGAATTTTTTTATTGCCGGCCCGAGCCAATCGCGCCGAGACAGATTTTAGGAGAAAAAAAATGAGCAATCGAGTTGTAGTTGAAATAAGCGGACCACAGTTTGTCCAGTCGGCGGTTGAAATGTCGAAGGGGATTTCCCTTCAAACCATTTTCCGTTTGAACGTTCATAATTTAACCGGTAATTCCGTCAGCGCTTTGCAGTCGGCCTTAAATAAGCTCCGCAATTACTTTGCCAATGACGGATCCGTAATGATCTCGACATCACAGGCCTTGTCAAATGGTACTGCTTCGGTTTTGAGTTCGGCGGCCGGCGTTCCGGTCTATATTTCAAACCCGACCTTTCAGTGGTGGGGGGCCGCCAGAGCCAATGCGGCGGCCCGGCAAATGCAAATCAGCGACTCCCAACAGGCGCAAACCATCCATACCCAAATGGATGCTCAGGCCAGAAAAGATCAAATGCAGCGCTGGCAAATAAGCAGCGATTTGCAAACGAAGATTTTTGGAATCCAGCAAACCGCAAAAATAAACAGTGCCAGATCAGCTCAAAAGGCGTTCCAAATGATGAATTCCTATATCAGGAGCTGATCTTTCCCGCCCCTCGGACGCGTTTGACCAGACGCGTCCGGGCTTTTGCCGGGCGTCGGTTCGATCGGATCGGAGATCTGTTCTGGGACCCATTTTTGCCGGGAAACTTTTGAAAAAAATAATAAAATCCCAACTGCTTCATTTTCTTGTCCGGTTACGTCCGATTTTCCCGCTTTATTAATTGAAAGAAGTTTTTGAATTTTTTAGAAAGGAGAGAAAGACTATGGATTTATATAAAACAATTAAGGTTTGGGTCGGTTCCGGAGCGTACATCAAAGACATCAGGGAGATGAAAAAAATCGTCAACCGGGCCAATGATCTGGTCGGAAAGGCAAAAATGTGCGGGATTTTCAGCGAAACGGTTCAGCAGGCTTTTCAAAAGATGAAGACCGCCGAGGAAGCCCTGGGGAAAATCTCCAAAACTCTCGATAAAGTGGACAGTCTTTATCAGGATGTGGAAACGATCAAGAAAATAAGGGTGGCGATGGCGATCCTCAACGACGAACATATCATCAGATACAACCCGCAAAAAGCGGCCTGGGCCTTCGGCGTCTTGTTTGAAGGATTCGGACATTTCGCCGAATATCTGCCCCAACCCGCAAAAGCGTATGCCGGGCCTTTGAAGGTTTTGGGGGGAAGCTTTACCAAAATAGTAAGCGAACTGCATCCCCGAACCAGAAAAGCCTGGGGCGGCCAATACGATCAGATCGGAATTGATATGGGTTATTGATTTTGGGTTTTAGATTTTGGATTTTGGATTAAAAGGATTTGGATGTGTTTAAAGAATTGAAATCGACAGACAAATCCAAAATCCAAAACCTAAATTCTAAAATGTCCTAGGTGATCACGCCGCCGTCGACAATGACGACCTCGCCGTTCATATAGGAATTTCGGTCGCTGACCATAAAGGCAGCGAATTCGGCCAATTCATTGGGATGTCCGAGGCGGCCGCGCGAAACCCAGCCTTCGTGGGCGGCCAGGAGTCTTTCCGGCAGAGTATTGCCGAGATCGGTGTCGAAGATCCCGGCGGCAATGGCGTTGACGGCGACCCCGAACTGGGCGGCCTCGCGCGAAAGGCATTTGGTAAAACCGATCATCGCGGCTTTGGAAGTGGCGTAATGAACCGAGGTCGGCAGTGAGCTGATCGCCCCGATCGAGGTGATGTTGAGAATCGTGCCCCTTCGGTGGCGAACCATTTTCTTGTAAAAGGGTTTGGTGACCGCAAACAGACTGTTGACGTTGGTATCGATCACCCAATCCCAGGATCGGTCGGTCGTGGTTACAAAATTGTCGGCTTTGTTGACGGCGGCATTATTGACCAGAATATCGATCAGTCCCCAGGCTTCGGTCAACTCCCGGACGAGTTTCTTCATTCCCAAACGATCGGTCACCGAAATCTTGAAAGCCTGACAACGCCGCCCGAAAGCCTCGACCTTGGCTTTCACCTCTTCGGCCAGATCGTCCCGGGAATTATAGTTAAAAGCAACATCGGCTCCCTCGCGCGCAAAAATCTCGCAAATCGCCGCTCCGATTCCGCGTGTTCCGCCCGAAACAAACGCTTGTTTTCCTTCCAATAAAAGACTCAAAACAAAATTCTCCAGAAATAACAATGCTTTTTAAAAAATAACTCTAGGAAAGGTTAATGAAAATGCGCCAAAGAAACAAGTTGCGAGGAAGTTTTCCCCTGATCGGAAAAACCCACTCCTTCGTCTTTTACCGCCACTTTTTTCCGGCCGTTTCGAGACCTTCTTTTGAGATTGATCCGGCAGAAGATGTTACCTGCGGGCGACGGCCACGGTCGTGGAAGGCGAAATCTCGGAAGGTGAGGGCAATAGGGCCTTTATTTCATGAATGATGTTCTGGGTAGAATTGGGAATGGCCAGATTGGCGGTCGCTTCTTTCAAAGCGTTGTATTTTCCCGAATCCTGCAAAAGGGTTTGAACGGTCGGAACTATGTCGGACGCTTTTTCCAACAGAATACCGGCCCCCCGCCGGGCGATCAGGTTGACCGTTCCGGCCTCTTGCGGCATCGGCGGCGTGGTCGCATCGGCGATGATCGGCAGATTGCAGGCCAGGGCTTCGAAAGTGGTCAGGCCTCCGAGTTTCGAGATCATCACATTTGCCGCCTGCATCAATTTTTCCACCTCGTCCGAATAACCGATAACCTTGACCGGGAATTTGGCCTGCTTGGCCAACTCTTCCGCCTCTTTTTTCAGATCGTCGTTTTTTCCGGCCAGAAAAATCGCCTGAACGTCCAGTTCGCCGTTGATCAGCTCACTGAATATCTTCGGGATATTGCCCCCTCCGACCCAGCCGGCGTTGACGAAAACGGTGAATTTCTCTTCGTCCAGTCCGAAGGCACGACGGGCGTTTTGCGCCGTTTTTTCATCGACCGGGCAGAATTTGGGATTGATCGGCATACCGGAGATCTTTATTTTTTCTGCGGAAATCCCGTAATCGATGAGTTGTTGTTTGGCTTCCTCGTTGGCCACCAGATAAAGCGAGACCTCTTCGCAGGCCCATCCCTTCCAAAAGCCGTAACACGGGTCGGTGACGACCGTTACGAGCGGAATCTGATCGGCCAGATTCAGTTCTCTCAAAATGCGGGCAAAGATATGCTGGGTCAGCGGGTGAACACTGACGACGATGTGAGGGCACCATTTTTCAAAAACTCCCTTGCAAAAAACGATACAGCGGTCGAGAAAAAAAGGGCTTTTTTCCGGGCGAAACCGATTGACGATCCAATACAGATATTTCATCCAGTGCTGTTTGTTCTTTAAGACCCAGTTGTAAATTGCGACCAGTTTTTCCGTGATGTGATGCGATTCCTCGACCGCTTTGACGATCCGGACGACGGCCGATTCGCCTTTCCAAAACTTTTGAACGCCCTCGGCAATGGCCTGCGCGGCCGAACGGTGTCCGCCGCCGGTGTCGGATGAAATGATCAGAATTTTCGGGTTGTTCTGTTGCATTTAGTCGCTAAAAAACGGTTTAAGATTCTACGCTTTCGGGCATCGACAAGTTCGCTCAAAATGCGGAGAAGAGGTATCTCCGCATTTTTCGCTTTCCGGTTAACATCTGACTGAAGAAATCTTTCGGCTCTCCGAATTCCGCATTTAGTCAATCGCTAAAACGCCTTTTTTACAAGCGGAATTCGTCAAACATCAAGCCTTGACCGCCATACCTCCCGCTTGCGGAACCTGTTGTTCGAGTTTCTTGCTGGCTTTTTTCATCTGTCGCTCAAGTTTTTTGATCTGAATCAGATGCCCCGCGTTAAACGGCAAACTCGGATAATAGCAATTCGATTCGTGGGTGCAGTAACAGCCCGCTCCGGCCTCCTTGCGGCGATCTTTCATCAGATCGGTGTTCCAGGCGGCCTGAAAATCCCATTCGTAATCGCGCAGGTTGAGGACGTCCGCTTTGTTTTCGCACGAAGAAAGCGCGCCGTTATCGTAAATGACGGCTCCGGCGCTTCCGGCATAACACTTGAGCTGGGCCTTTTCCTCTTCCTTGGTCTTGGCGATCAGATCGTGCATATAGATATCGACGGCGGCCTTGAAAAATCCCGATTCCCCGCCGTAATTGTTTTTCAATGCGGCGTTTTTGGTGTCTTCGAGAATCATGTGCGAAAGCCGGGCGTAACGCTGGTGATCGAAATTGAGTTCGTTCGGGTCAGCCGACGGCGGACGAATGTAATTGATGTTGACCTTGTCCGGCTTGAGATCGTATTTGAGAAAATCGTACCAGTCGAATATCGTATCTTCGTTGGAATGCATGACGCAGGTGCAGGTCTGAACGTCCAGATTCGGATATTGCTCGCTCTTCATCTGCTGAAGGGTGCGCGCCGTATGGATCGCCTTGTCCCAGGAACCGGGTTTGCGGCGGATCTTCTCGTGCGCTTCTTTGACGCCGTCGATCCCGAGCGCCACAGTTACGTGAAGATCGGGGCATTCGTCCAAAATTCTGGTAACATCCGGGAAAATGCGCGGATGGATCTGTCCGTTGCTCATCAGATAAACCGAATCAAGGCGGTTGTTTTCGTAAAAAGCGCGGACGATCTCGGGCAGATCTTTGCGGGTGAACGGTTCGCCGCCGGCCAGTACGAGAACGCCCAGATTTCCTCCCAGGGTCTCGGAGATCTTTTCGATCTCGTGAGTTTTCATCTGCAATTTTTTGCGGGGCCGGTCATCGAGTTCTTCGGTGAAAAAACAATGCGTACAGCGCATATCGCAAACCGATGTGACCAGAATATTGAGGAAAACCGGCGAGATCGTTTTCCCGACCGCCATTTTCGCAAATCTCTTAAAAATTTCCTTTGTTGCAAAATCCATCTTAAATATCCTTTTTATAAAAACCAAATAAATTGTAATCAGGGGTATTAAAAAACTACGCATTTTGGATGCGATAAGTTTAATCCACGTTTTACTTTATCTTATATTCCGCGGTTTGGGCAAGATAAAGCCTTTGTTCGGCGGGCGATTTAATGTCATATGTTTGTAAAACTAAAAAAATTCGCCTTTTTCACATTTCCGGTCGTCAAATTAGTTCTACAAATTCGAAATCCGCATCTTCGGGAGGGCCATGAAAAAGAAATTTTTCGTCTTTAAAATCCTGTTCCCGGCAACATTCACATTTTTGTTTGGCCTGCCCGCGTATTCGCAAAACACCTTCACATCTCATCTGAATATCGAATACGCCAATATTGACGGTTTTTCCCTGCGGCCCGACATCTACACTCCGGACGGACAAACCGCCCCGACTCCTCTGATCATCTGGATTCACGGCGGCGGTTGGCAGGACGGAAACCGCTCTCTTGCCCCGAACGGGGTTCAACTCCGCCAGGCCCGCCGGGGTTACGCCGTCGCCAGTCTGAGCTATCGGCTGAGCGGAAGAGCCAAATTTCCCGCCCAGATTCATGACGAAAAAAACGGCCATTCGCTGGCTTCGTTCAAATGCCACAACTTATAACTTAAATCCGGACAAATTCGCCGTTTGGGGCAGTTCGGCGGGCGGTCATCTGGCCGCTCTGGCGGGAACTTCCGGCGCCGTCAACGCTCTCGAGGATTTTTCTACCGGAAATGCCGATCAAACCAGTCGGGTTCAGGCGGTACTGGATTGGTTCGGCCCGACCGATCTTTTACAGATGGAGGCCAATTCATTGCCCTGCAGCACAATCTGTCACAACTGCTCGGATTCGCCCGAAGCGAATCTGATCGGTTGTCCGATGCCGAATTGCCGTTTAAAAGCCAAACGGCCCAATCCGATCCGTTTCATCAGTCCCACCTATAATTACCCGCCTTTTTGATCATGCACGGAACGGCCGACTGTTCGGTTCCGCCAAACCAGAGTCAGCTGTTGAATAACGCATTGTCTTCCGTCGGAGCGACATCAAACCTCATCTTTTTGGAGGGGGCCGGACACGGAGGTCCGGAGTTTACAAGCCCCGAAAATCTGGCTTTGATCGATGATTTTTTCGATTCCAATCTCTCGGAACAAAGTTCAAAGGGATTTTCCTTCACGCTCTTAAATGGGTTAAAATCAGGTTATGTTCCGCCGAGTTTATTTAGATAATTCCGCCACCACTCCGATCGACGAGCGGGTAGTCGAAGCGATGCTCCCTTTTCTGACCGAAAAATTCGGCAACGCTTCGAGCATCCATTATTTCGGTCAGGAAGCCCGCGCGGCCATCGACAGAGCGCGCCATCAGGTGGCCGAAGCGATCAATGCCCGCCCCAACGAGATCATTTTTACGTCGGGCGGAACCGAGGCCGACAATCTGGCGATCCGCGGTCTGGTCGAAGCCAACGAAAAATACGGCCGCCACATCATCACTTCGCGGATCGAACACCCGGCGGTCAAGAACGTCTGCCAACAGTTGGAAAAACGCGGTTTTGAAATGACCTATCTGCCGGTTTACGAAGACGGAGTGGTCAGGATCGAAGATATCAAAGGAGCGATCCGCGAGGATACTCTTTTGATCACTATCATGACGGCCAACAATGAGATCGGCACGATCCAGCCCGTCGAAGAAATCGGGCGACTGATCCGGTCCGAGCGCGAAAAAGGGCGCAAGATCTGGTTTCACACCGATGCGGTCCAAGCCATCGGACGAATGAAAGTTGATGTCGAAGAGATCGGTTGCGACCTGCTTTCCCTTTCGGCCCACAAGATCTACGCCCCGAAGGGCGTCGGTGCGCTTTACGTCCGGCGCGGAGTCCGGCTGCAATCGCAAAACCTGGGCGGACATCAGGAACGCGAACGGCGGGGCGGGACCGAGAATGTCCCCCAGATCGTCGCCCTCGGAAAAGCGTGTGAGCTGGTCGAACGGGAACTGGCCGAAAGGATCAACCATTTGAAAAATCTGCGGGATACTTTTGAACGGGAGATCGGCGAAAAAATTCCCGATGTAGTTTTTAACGGACACCGGGAAAAAAGATTGCCACATCTTTCCAACATTTCATTCAGGCACATCGAGGGGGAGGGTTTGCTTATCAATCTGGATTTGCAAGGTGTGGCCGTTTCCACCGGATCGGCCTGTTCGTCCGGTTCTCTGGAACCGTCGCCGATCATCATTGCGCTCGGGCAAAATGAAGAACTGGCCCGCGGCGCAATTCGTTTCAGTTTCGGGCAAGATAACACGGAAAAGGACGTCGAATACGTTCTCGAGGTTTTGCCCAATGCCGTCGAAAGTCTCCGGCGTCTTTCCCCGCATTATCAAGCCGCTCTTTCGTAAATGTGAGGATGTGAGGACAACCTCCTTTTCTGACTTGCGACTCCAAAAGCACTCCAGAAAGGTCAGCCTCCAAGGCTGCTGGTCATTTACGAAACCCATTAGAAAATGGTTAACAAACATTAGGTGGGAGTCATTCAAACTCTTCGAATTTCTCAAATCATCTGAATCCTTGATGTTTGTTTTTCTAATACAAGCAGTTTAGAATTTTGAAACATAATAAGTCTTTAACTGAGATTAATAATTCTTAAAAATCCTAAATCCTGTAAAAATGACGTCTCTTTAACCCTTTAATATCGGAGGAATTCATTTCCTTTGCTGATTTTCAGGAGGTCCCATCGAATGAATGAATCATCAAATTCTGCCGAGATATCAAAGGCCAGAATCTGTAAATTCGGCAGGTGTTATCTGGATAAAATTGAGCGAAAGGTTTACAAAGGCGGAACTTTGCTGGATATTTCGTCAAAGGCCTTCGACGTGCTTCAACTGCTGATCGAAAGGGCCGGTGAGGTTTTGACCAAAGATGAGATTCTGGAACAGGTCTGGGCCGACAGTTTCGTCGAAGAAGGCAATCTGGCCGTTCATATTTCAAAACTCCGGAAATTACTGGGAGCAACCAAGACCGAACCCTACATCGCAACGGTTTCCGGTAGCGGTTACCGCTTCGTATCAAGGGTTTTCCCAATTGATGAAGACGTCTGGCAATTCCATCTGATCAATAATCCCGGAATTAACAGCAACTTTTCGGAGGATGGTCCGGAATACGATTCAATAGCGGTTCTTCCGTTGAATAACGAAACCGGTGATGAGGAAATTGATTATCTGGCCGACGGTTTGACGGAAAGCATCATCAACAATCTTTCTTACGTTTCAGACCTGAGGGTTCTGGCCAGAAACACGGTCTTTCGTTTTAAAGACAAGGAAATAGATGTTCAGGAAGTGGGGAAAAGACTCGGCGTATCGACCGTTCTGACCGGAAGAATCCGAGTCGTACGGGACAATCTGATAATCGGCGTCGAACTAACAAAAACCGCCGACGGCGGACAACTCTGGGGAACTTCGCTCAATGAACCTTTTGAGGATGTATTCGAAATCCAGGAAAAAATAACCCGCTCAATTCTTGACAACCTAAAAACTCAATTAGATCTTGCCGTAAAAAAAGCAAACGCATCAAAAGTTACTGAAAACACCGAATCCTATAGGCTCTATTTAAAAGGTAAATATCTTGTTAATAAGAAGTCTCTTAAAGATATTGAAAAGGCAATAGAATGCTTCCAACAATCTATTTCAAAAGACCCTGTAAATGCCCATTCATATGTTGAGTTGGCCAATTGTTTCAGACTGCTTTATTCTTACGATCAATTATCTCTACAAGATGCAGTAAATAAGCTAACGCCTCTTTTAAAGAAAGCTACAAAATTAAATGGATTAATGCCTGAACTATTTGTTTTTAAAGGAATCATTAAAATGTATTTAGAGTTTAATTTCAAAGAATCTGAAAAGTATCTTGTAAAGGCTCTAATGATAAATCCTAATTCTCTAATTGCACGCTACCGCTATTCACAAATGTTGGTTTATTGTTGTAGATTTTCTGAAGCATTAATTCAAATGAAAGAATGTGCCCGGCTTGATCCTGTTTCACTTATAAGTAATAAGAGAATTGCAAGAATGTTTTATTTTATCGGACAATTTCGGAATTCTGTAATTAAATTGGAGGAATGCCTTGAATTAGAATCGGAAGATTTTGAAACTCATCTTTTATTAGGAATTAATTTTGTTGAACTTGAAAAATATAATGACGCTTTTAATGCTTTCGAAAAATCATTAAAACTACAATATCATTTTGAAACGCTTTCAATGATTGGATATGCAAACGCAAAAGCGGGGAGAAAAAAGGAAGCTCAAAACATCCTTAAGGAACTTGAGGAAAAATCAAAAAGGTATTATATTGCCCCACAATACTTCGGAATTATTCACTCGGGTTTAGGAGAAATTGAACAAGCATTTAAATATCTCAACAAAACTTTAATTGAGTGCAATTCCGATATAATAAGCTTAAAGTGTGATCCCAGATGGGCTCCCATTCGATCTGACCCAAGGTATCAAAGTATGTTGCTAAAAATAGGTCTGCCAATTAAGTAATCATACAAAATAGAGCATATTTCAGAAAAATGAAACACAAGAGTAGAATCGAAGAATGAAAGCTTATTCTCTTGATTTACGACGGAAGATCCTTGATCGCTATAAAGCCGGTGGCATCTCTCAGCGAGAGTTGGCGGCTCAGTTTCGGGTTTCTCCGTTTTTCGTCATTAAACTCCTTGGACTTCATCGCCGTGGCAAGAGTTTGGCCGCCAAACGACGTGGCGGTCATATTAAAGTGAACCCCATTGTCTAGACAGCAAACTCACTTTTTTAAGGTGGATTTTCCTCTGTCAAAAACTGCCCGATTTGGCTCCTTTTTCTTGTTCCGTTTGCCGACCTTTTTGATAGCCCTCAAACGGTGTCTGATATTTTAACGATTGATGCGGCCGCCGATAATTGTAAAATGAAAAGTATTTTTCCAAACCTGTTTCGGCTTCCCAAACATCTGCGTAGTCATTCAAATAAACTTCTTCCTGTTTGACCGAGCGCCATAACCGTTCGACAAATATGTTGTCAAAACACCGGCCCCGGCCGTCCATACTGATCTGGATCCCGTTCTCGTGCAAAACTTTTAACCATTCCACCGAGGTGAACTGACTCCCCTGATCCGAGTTGAAGATCTCCGGCTTTCCTTTTTTCAATGCTCGTTTCAAAGCCTCGATATAAACGCTCGATTCCAGCGAATTGGAAACTTCAAACTCGATCACGAACCGCGAATGCCAATCCAGGATGGCCAGCAAATAAATAAATCCGCTTTCCAGTCTGATGTAGGTTATGTCGGTTGCCCAAACCTGATCTGCCTGATCAATCTCCTTATCCTTCAATAGATACGGATAAACCAGATGTTCCTTACAGGGCTTTGACAAGTTCGGTTTCGGATAGATCGCTTCCAGTCCGAGTTTTCTCATCAACCGCCGAACCCGTTTGTGATTGACCCTCAAGCCGAGATTTTGCAGATAAACCGTCATTCGCCGATAACCGTAAAACGGTGTCCGGGTGTATTGCTCATCCAGAAGGCGCATCAGCCGGGCATCTTCTTCATTTTCAGCCTGCCGGTGATAATAAAGCGTTGACCGATTCAGGCCTAACAGCTGGCATTGCCGCGAGATCGAAATCTGTTTGTTCTCAGGCTCGACCAATTCCCGGCGAACTCTAGCTGAAAAAGGAAGATTTTTTTTTCAGCCAGTCAAGCTCGACTTTCATCTGCCCGATCTGTTGATAGAGTTGATTGATCAATTCCTCATTGTCGGCATTTGGCGGCGACTTTGAGTTATCAAAAATCAGCGGCAGAGACTCCAGAAAATGCTTTTTCCACTTGGAGATCTGATTCGGATGAACGGCGAATTGCCGGGCGATCTGGTTGATCGTCAATTTGCCCCGGACAGCTTCCAAAGCAACTTTGGCTTTGAATTCGGCACTATAAGTTTTACGTTTTTTGGTGGTTGTCATAGTGTTAATTTCAGGGGCAATTTTAACACTTTTTCCACCTTAGCTACCTGTCTAAATTTTGGGGTTCATTATAATATCAAACCGCTGTTACCTGATGAGATGCGACAGTATCTGAGTGATCAACTGTCTGAGCAAAACGATCTGACTCTGTTGGAACTGAGTGATCGGGTCAATGAGAAGCTCGGGTTGAGGGTTTCGACACTGCGACTATGTGAAGCTCCCAACTGAAACCTGCTCTGTTTTCCCAAATAAAAAAAAATGGCCCCGTTGATCTCTCGACGAAGCCATTTTTTTGCGGGAAATTTATGGTCTATCAAAGGTGATGGACAAACTAAAATTTTCAATTTAGTCAGACATTAAAATTCCGTGATTAACTTGTACACAACCCTGATCTGAAGACTTTCCACTAATAATATCAATCAAATCACTCATAAGGATTCCAACAAATCCTGACATTAGTATGCCTGAATCAAATTTTACATCTTGGTTCTTAGTAGTACATTGCTGATTTTCGTCACCTGCGAAATCACTCATTAACAAACCAGCTTTTGCACTTGAAACCCCCATCATAATAATTCCAGCTAATGTTAACGATACTGCTAATTTTTTTAAGTTGTTCATTTTCTTAATCCTTCCTGTAATTTTTATTTTGAAGTTTTCACTTCATCTTGCCTTTATCAATTACAATTGCCGTGCCAAAATAACAACTCTCTTTTAAAAAAACTTAAATACAACTAAACATAGGACTTAACATCATTAAATAGATTTTTTTTACTTTTCATATTTTTAAAAATAAATGGCTACAAAGTTTACATCCACCTATTAAAGTACTGAAGATGCAGACTTTACATATGAGAGTATTGAGTATACAACTGACTTTTGTATATTGAGTATGCAACTTCTAGGCTTTGCACAATAATGAATTAAAACGGAGTTTAATAGTTTTTGTCTGATCATCTTTAGTTTTTAATAATATTTCTCTAAAATTTATTTTGTTTTGCAAGCCTCACATCAATCAAAAAATTAGGGCTATTAATTGCTTTATGTATTATTAATTACTCTATTCCCTATTTTGGACCTAAAAATGAAAGATTTAGAATTGAAATTCACAATGTCATTTTTGGTATGTCTTCTTTCTTAAAAAAATCCATTTATATTCCTTAAAAATCTATAGATTTTTAAGGAATATAAATGGTATATTAATTAAGTGAGTGTATTGTTTTCTCTCACCTTCCCCCAAAATCAAATTTAGATTTTTATTGTTTCAAAATAACTCTCTAAATTATTCAAGTTTTCCAACTCCTTCAGAATATGAATCGAGAAAAAAATTTTTATCTTTTTAAACTGATTATTAGTATTCTCGGTAGCTTTTGTGTTTTTTTTGCAATTTATAACTTAAATTTTTCCTCACTGAATTGGAAAGTTGGTCTAATTTTAATTTTTGCTTTATTCGTTACCCCTAAACTTACTTTATCAATCCCGCACTCAAAATCTCATTTATGCTTTGCAGATACAATGATTTTTATAGTTTTCCTTCTATTTGGAGGTGAAACTGCAATTCTTTTTGGAACTGCAGAGATGCTTGTAAATTGTTTTTACCTAAAATATGATGGGGTTTATTTCAGCAAATTAACAATCCCTTTTAATATTTTCAGCACAGCTTTATCTACCACAATTACATACTTTTTCCTTGTTCAAATTCCCCCTCTGCTGAATATTAAATCTGATTATGCAAAAACAGGAAATTTAATCCCTATTCTTGGCATTTTAGCTTTGACTCAATTTTTTTCAACCTCGTTCTTTGCTGCAATTTTTCATTCCTTAAAGTTCCAATCAAAGCTTTGGAATTCTTGGAAAAAAGTAACCTTTTCAAGTTCGATGACCCAAATTATTGGCGCAGGGTTGGCCGGGGTTGCTTACAAGATTTTGAATTATGGGGATTTGTTGACCAGTTTGATGGCTTTGATTGTTTTTGGGATAACTTACGTTTATTACCGTCAATCGATCAATGACATTAACCATTCCGTGACGCAGGCCGAAAAGGCTCAGAGGGAAAAGGCCGAGGCTGAAATTGCCAGAAGAAAAGAGGCCGAGAAATACGCCGCCGAGTTGGCTTTGTCTCTCAAAAAAGAAGAAGAAACAAGCGAGGAGTTGCGCCAAAGCAAAGAGGCTCTCGAACACGCGGCTTTTCATGACTTTTTGACAGATCTTCCCAATCGCTCCTATTTGGTGGAAAGGCTGGGGCTTTTGCTGGAAATCGGGATCGAAACCGCCCAAAGATATTTCGTCCTGTTTCTGGATCTGAGCCGTTTCAAAAACATCAATGACCGGCTCGGCCATACGGTCGGGGACCGGGTTTTGAAACTGGTCGGGAAACGCCTGATGCGCTTGCTCCGCGAAGAAGATACGATCGCCCGCCTCGGCGGGGACGAATTCGCCATCATCCTCAATAACGTCACTTCGATCGAGAAAGCGACCGATATCGCCCGCCATATTCACGAAAAACTCTCCCAGCCTTTCTACCTGCAAGGCCACAAGATCTTCTCCGATCTCCACATCGGCATCGCTCCTTTCGATTCGGATCACAGGAAACCGGAGGATATTCTGCGGGACGCCGACATCGCCATGCATAACGCCAAGGAAACCGGTTGCGGAGTGGCCGTTTTCACCAAGGAACTGCGCGCCCAGTTCCTGGAAAAGATCACTCTGGAAGCCGATCTGCGGTTTGCGGTCGAACGCGGGGAACTAGAGATGCATTATCAACCGATCATCGGTCTCGGCGAAGGGAAATTGATCGGGTTCGAAGCCCTGCTCCGTTGGAACCATCCCGAACACGGTTTTATCTCGCCCAACCAGTTTATTCCGATCGCCGAAGACACCGCACTGATCGTGCCCATCACCCGCTGGATCTTAAAAGAAACCTGTTCGCAACTGGCCAAATGGCAAAAGTTCTCCCGCCTCTACGAAAAACTGATGGTCAGCGTCAATATCTCCGGCAAACATCTGACGGACAGCAGTCTGATCAACGATGTCAACGAATCGCTGATCAAAGCCGATCTCTCTTCTTCGTCGCTCAATCTCGAAGTGACGGAGAGCATCGCCATGGAAAATGCCGAGCAGACCATCAGGATTCTAAATAAATTAAAGGAATTGAAGGTCCGGCTCAGCATAGACGACTTCGGCACCGGTTATTCGTCGCTCAACTATCTGCACCGGCTTCCCTTTGACACGCTCAAGATCGACCGCTCGTTCGTCAAAAACGTCGGAGACAACGGGGAAAACTCCGAAATCCTTCAAACCATCGTTTCTCTGGCCAAAAACCTCAAAATGGGCGTCGTCGCCGAAGGGATCGAAACCGTCAACCAATTGCAACTCCTGCAAAGCCTCAACTGCGAATTCGGACAGGGTTACCTGATGTCCAAACCTCTGCCGAAAGAAAAGATCGATGCCGCGCTTGATCGTAAAAAGAACTGGTTCTCGTTTTTTGATTCCAAACGGCACGATCCGGCCCGAGAAAACCTTCTGCCGGATGAAATAATCGGAACCTACAGTTGAATGCGCCGACGCTTCATTTCACGGCTTTTTCAGAGAATTTAATTTCCAACAGACATCTACGCGTTTGGTTTTGCCGCCCAAGACACAATATAATTGTGGAAAATTCAATCAGAGGTGTGCAAGCGCGAAATGATGTTAAATAAAAGTGTGTTTCTTTTCGTGCTGGTGTTTTTTATCACCGGCGCTTTGGCTCAGACCAGGATCGAATACCCGAAAACCAAAAAAGTGGATCAAACCGACGATTATCACGGCACCAAAGTGGCGGATCCGTTCCGCTGGCTCGAAGATGACAATTCCGATGAAACCAAGGCCTGGGTCGAGGCTCAGAATGAAGTCACATTCTCATATCTGAAGAAGATTCCCGAACGCGAACAGATCAAGGGGAGATTGACCGAACTCTGGAACTACGAAAAATATTCCGCGCCTTTCAAACAGGGCGACAAATATTTCTATTACAAAAATGACGGCCTGCAAAATCAGAGCGTTCTTTACGTGGCCGACTCGATCACCGATGAGGGGCGGGTCTTGCTCGATCCGAACAAACTCTCCGATGACGGAACCGTCGCGCTGAGCGGAATGTCGATCTCGGACGACGGAAAAACGATGGCCTACGGTCTGGCGGCGGCGGGTTCGGACTGGCAGGAATGGCATTTTATCGACGTCGCGACCGGCCGGAAACTTCCCGACGTTCTCAAAGACATCAAATTCTCCGGAGCCTCCTGGACCAAAGACGGGAGCGGGGTCTTCTATTCGCGTTTTCCGACCGCTGACGACAATTCAAAGCTGACCCGCATCAATTACTTTCAAAAACTCTATTTCCACAAACTCGGCACGCCGCAAGCCGAGGACAAACTGATCTACGAACGGCCCGACGACAAGGAAATGGGTGTCGGCGGGGGCGTCACCGAAGACGGCAACTGGCTGATCATATACGTTACCAAGGGAACATCGCCGAAAAATATGATCTATTTCAAAAACCTGAAAACCGATGATTCCCCGATCCTCCCGTTGATCGATAAGTTCGAGGCCGATTACACTTTCCTCGGCAATGACAATGCCAATTTTTATTTCAAAACCGACAAGGACGCTTCGAAGGGCCGGATCGTTTGGGTCAATGTTCTGGCCAGGACCCGAAAATGGAGAGAGATAGTTCCCGAAGCCCAGGAAACTCTGGAAAGCGTCGATTTCATCAATAACCAGTTCGTCCTCGGTTATCTGAAAGACGCCTACACGCAGATCAAGATCTACGACATCAAAGGAAAGTTCGTCCGCGACGTCGAATTGCCGGGCATCGGTTCTGCCGGAGGTTTCGGCGGAAAGCGTTTCGATACGGAAACCTTTTACACCTTTTCCAGCTACAACTCCCCGCCGACCATCTATCGCTACGATATGAAGACCGGCAAATCCGAACTCTTCCGCAAGTCCAATGTCGATTTCAATCCGGATGATTACGAGGTCAAACAGGTCTTTTATCCGAGCAAGGACGGAACCAGGATCCCGATGTTCATCGTCCATAAAAAGGGGATCAAACTCGACGGCAACAATCCGACATTGCTTTACGGATACGGCGGTTTCAACATTTCATTGACGCCCGGCTTCAGCGTTTCGCGTCTGGTCTGGATGGAAATGGGAGGCGTTTACGCCGTGGCCAATCTGCGCGGCGGCGGAGAATACGGCGAAAAATGGCACGAAGCCGGAACCAAACTGAAAAAGCAGAATGTCTTTGACGATTTCATCGCGGCGGCCGAATACCTGATCCGCGAAAACTACACGAGTTCGGAAAAACTGGCCATTCAGGGCGGTTCGAACGGCGGACTTCTGGTCGGCGCGGTTCTCAATCAGCGGCCCGACCTGTTCGGCGCGGCCCTGCCCGCGGTCGGCGTTATGGACATGCTGCGCTTTCACAAATTCACCATCGGACGGGCCTGGACCTCGGATTACGGTTCGGCCGAAAACCCAGAGGAGTTCAAGGCCCTGTACGCCTATTCGCCTTTGCACAACATCAAAAAAGGCGCGAAATATCCGGCCACTCTGGTCACGACGGCCGATCACGACGACCGGGTGGTCCCGGCCCACAGCTTTAAATACGCCGCGACCCTTCAGGAAGCCCAGGCGGGCGACGCTCCCGTTTTGATCCGGATCGAGACCAAGGCGGGACACGGGGCGGGCAAACCGACCGCCAAGGTGATCGAAGAACAGGCCGATATTTACGGATTTTTGATGAAAAATCTGGGAATGACAAACTGATCTTCGGATAAATGTACGACGGGAAAAGGATCGCCCCCGAGCGATCCTTTTCCCGTTTTTCATTTACTATCCACCGGAAGGGTGATTTTTTTGATCGGAAATTTTTTGTTGAGAAATTCCAGATGAAGCTGATTCCTGTTGTTCCTCAACCGGCGGACGTCGCAGATCCTGGCCAGATCGAAAAATTCGAAATCAGGACAAGTGAATTCGATGATCTCTCCGGTCGTCGCCTCCAGATCGGTGACAACCGACGCGCCGTTAAGCGAGAGGTTTTCGGTCACCGATTCTCCCGCCGTTTCCGCCGAAGGGTCTTCGTCTTTCGGAGATTCCAGGCTTTCCTTCCGCGCATCTTTTTTTTCGCCGATGAAGGATAAATTGACATTGAGCGTGATCCAGTAACGCGGGGTCCGCCGGACGACGAAGGAATGATCCGTTTCGGAGATTTTCCACATTCCGGTCTTATCGCTTCCCAAAATCAGATAGGTCTGCAAAGGATCGGTTTGATAACTGAGCGGGGAGGAACGGCCGATAAAGGCGATCCCGACGTGATATCGGGGCTTTTTCTCACCTTTCATCAAACTGCAATGCTGGATCACTCCCCAGACCCTGTATAATTCCTTGTCCTTATCGTAGGCTCTCAGAGACTCGGGCAGCGCGATCAGCAGGGAAACCAGACGACCGACCTGACATTCCCTCGAAATATAGAAACCGGCCCCGTTTTTCGAATAGCTGATTACATTAATCGTTTCATTCCAGGAAGCATCGCCGGCGTCCTTTCCTTTGACGGAAGCGGTTATCGGATCGGGGACACGCCTTGACGCGCGAGTATTTTGAGCGTTCATCTCTTTTAAAAGCCTCTTCTGGTGATATTTTGTTAAAACAAACTTCAAATATCATCAAATCAATGATTTTGCAAGAGCACTTTCAAAGCAAACGGAATTAAAAAATTTCCCTCAAGGGATTTTTTTACAAAAGCTCTTCGTAGATCCGCTTGACCTGAAGATCGCCGAAACCGTAAATTCCTTCGGTTTGATTAAAAACCCGAAAAACCGGACCGAATTCCCTCTCTCCGGCGGCCATGATCTTCCGCAGGGCGTTGCGGGGGCGGTCCTTTAGTTCGACCGCCGCCCGGCAAACCTCTTCGAGATGGGGAAAACACTCCGATTCGTTTGCGCCCAAAGTCTCAAGACCTTCCCGGTCCCCGGAGCAAAAGGCCCTCCATAAATCCGCTCCGAGCCGGATGTCGCCGGGACCGAATTTAATCCGCCGATCAAAAGATTTTTTCAGATCCTCTTGATCCAACACCCCGAAGCCTTTCCAGATCTCCTCCCGATTTTTGATCACCGGCGCCACCCGGTAAACCTCGACGTTCCGGCCGGACAAAAGCCACAGGCAGAACCACAGATTGACCTGACAGAAAAGTTCATACTCGAACCACAGATTGACCTCGGCCCCCGCGGGCAAATTCAGCAGTTTTTCAAATTCGGCCCGCACTTTTTCCCGGTAAAACCCCTCGGGTTTCGGATAAGCGGCCTTCAGATAACTTTCTCTGATCTGCCAGAATTCATCTAAATCCCCGGCGGACGCCTCCCCATCGACAAGACATTCGCGGCAAACTCCCATTTCGCCACCGATCCCCGCCTTCTCAAAGGTTTCAACCAAAGAATCTCCCGGTAAAAAATGTATTCTCATAGATTTAATTCAATTTTAGTAAGCGATCAATTTTAATTGTAAAAACTAGTTTTCGGATGCAGTTGACCATTAACTATCAACAATCGGCGCATCTTTCAAAAAACCGGTTCAAAAAAGACTCAAACTGACGGCGTAACCGAGCGACAGGCAAACTCCGCCGTAAACTCCGGCCAGAATGTCATCGGCGCAAACCCCGATTCCGGCCGGCAGATTTTGCAGGGAATCGATCGGATACGGTTTCCAGATGTCGAACAAACGAAACAACAGAAATCCTGCCAAAACGAACGGCCATCCCAAACCGAACGGGATGAAAAGAAAAACGATCAACTGGCCGATAACCTCGTCAACCACCGCTTTTTGCGGATCTTTGTCCCCGAAAATAAGAACCGCCCGCCCCGCCGCCCAGATTCCGAGCAGACAAAAAAGCAGGAAAAGAACCAGATTGACCGCCTGAAACCAGGCGGATATCTGAGCCAGACGCCAACCGTTTTGCGAAAAGTAAACTCCGATGGAGCCTTCCGCCCAGGCCGCCGCCAGATAGATCAAAACCCCGACCAGAGACCCGAAAGTCCCCGGAGCGATCGGAATATAACCGACGCCGAAAGTCGTAACGGCCAGCGAAAAATAATCCAAGACGCCTTTCGGCTTGATTTTTTCTTCCGCCAGTTTTTGTTGTTCGATCAAAGCCGAGGCCTCGACGATTTCATCATATTCGGTCATTTGTCAGTTTTCAGAATAAGGGAAAATCCGCTATCTATCTTTTTTCGGTTTTGACGGTAAGTTTTTATGGTAAATAAGAAAGCCGCAAACGACAAATGCCCGCGCATTTTTCCGGCGAAAGGCCTGGGAAACGCATTTCAGATCCAACAAAAAAAGAGGCGCCGTTCGACAGACACCTCTTTTTTTTATTTTTTTCCGGCATTTATTCGGAAAACAGTTTGTCAATCTCCGCCAGCAAAGTCGTTATTGCCTCGTTAGGCTCATTGTTTTTGCTCTTCGCACGGGTCGCCCTGATCTTGATAAAGTTGTTGTGATACCCGAAAAGATAGATCTCCGAGTCGACTTGTCTGCCCTGAATCTCAAAATTGAAAAGCGAATACAGAGCCTTGACCTTGCCGTCCCGACCGCCCAGCGTTACGGTATCATCCTTTATTTCTTTGACGTTTTTATAAATCCCCCTTTCGCCGATGAGGACAATGTCATTCTTGGCCTTTTTTATCTCATTTTTGACATTTTTATCATCGATCCCGTCAGCTATTTTGCTGACTCCGCCGCCGTAAACGTAAATGGTGACCGTTCCGCCCTCCGCCGACTGATAAACGATACTGTAACCGAGTTGAGCGGTTGGATAGGTGGTGATCTCACCTTTTTCCCAACCCTCGATCTCGGGAAATTCGACCTCGACTCCGCGGTCGGCGTCTGTCTGAGCCAGCACGGCAGAGGATGCCAGCAACAAACCGCAAAAGATTGAGAAAACCGATAATTTCAAAAACGAACGCATAGATTTTGACCTCTTAAATTTGATTTAATCTTTGTTAAAAGACCCGGATAGTTTACGTGATGAGTTTTCCAAGGTCAACGTTTTTTACCGATTCTTTTCGCTCTTGGACATTAATCGGGGCAATTTCGCATTCTTTTCCTTTAGATGCTCTCCGATTCCTCGGCCTTTGACAGATCGATCCCGCCTTTATCGAAGATCTGACGGATTTTCTCAAATCCGGTCGGCAAAAAAATCAAATAAATTCGGTCAAACTTTCAGAAGCGGTCAAACAGACCACATTCATTCAAACCAATTACAAAATCTTTTATACTTTTGGTTTCACGAGAGAATTTACAGTTTTAAGGAGAAAATTTTATGGGTTATGCGGGCGAAGTATTAGATCAGTGCGGGGCTATCGTTCTCGATTGTTCAAATGTTGTGGTGGTGGCTGTCAGCGGAGACGGCCCGAACGTCTGCGGTCATCTTTTGATCAAGATCGGTTCGGGCAGTAACACTTATTATTTTCACGTTGCCGAGTTTCACGGACCGCCGCGTTATATGACCGAGGCCGGGTATCGCCGTTATCTGCGCGAGGCGGGCAAAACCGAGATCCGCCGCGTTCCCCTATCGCTTCCCGATCCGCACTCGGCCGAACTCTATCTGGAAGAATTATCCGCCAACAACTGGACCTGGCTGGTTCTGCCCAACAACTGCGTGGCTTTTGTCGAAGAGGTCATTCACGCCGGCGGCGGAACCTGGAGTTCCTACAGCAATTGCCCGAGCGTTGCCACCCAGGAATCGATCTCTTCACGCGCAACCAGATTTCTCAACCAGTTGGAGGGCGAGATATATAATCTTTACGGAGTCCCCAGATTTTAGCCTCCCCGGCTTTTTCGTTCCGGCTTCTTTTGAAAATGAGCCGGAACGAAAAGCCATTTAAGCCGAAGCCGCCGACCGGTAATGAATGCACTGCCCGGCGTTTGAAGGCTTCAAAACTTCTCCCGCCACCGCCCTAAGACGTTAAACTGCAACATTAACGGATCGATCTTTTGACCTCCAATGCTGTCCGGATGCAAAGCGGCTGTTGTATAATGTTCAGAGACGAGGTTTGATGCCCAATCGAAAAAAGATGAAACAATGCCCGCAATGCGAGAGAACCTACGAGGACGAAACTCTTAACTTTTGTCTGGAAGACGGGACGGCTCTGGTTCCCTTTTCGGAAGCGGCCACCCGGGAAAACTTTCCCCGGCCGACCGAACCCGAAACTCTGATCCTGCCGTCGGAGCAGAAAACCGAAGAACTGCCCGCCGAAAAAGCCACGGTCGTTAAAAGCCAGATCGATTCTCAGGAGGTACAGGGACAACCGATCGTTCGCCAGGGGGTCAGTCCGGTTTTCGCTTATCTGACGGTCGGTCTCTTGGGTCTGCTGGTGCTGATCGGCGGAGTCGGACTTTTCGTCTGGGTGAATTCTTCGAAGGACGGAGGGACGGAAGTCGCCAGAGAAACCGCCCCCCCCCAAAGTCCGACTCCGGCATCCGAAAATAAAACCATTGGCGAGACGGATTCAAAGGTTGGAAAAGAAGATTCCGATCCGGAAAGCACCAGAACTCCGGAAAGCAAACCAACTCCGACTCCGGCGAAAAAAGAAAGCCCGAAGGAGACTCCGAAACCAACCGAAACTCCCGCCCCGACGCCCGAAAAAACGCCCGAGCCACCGACCGGGGGAAAATGGTTCGTCATTCTCGGTTCATATCCGCAATCTCAATCGGGACGTGCCCGCGAACGCCTGCAATACGCCCGCAGTAAAGGCTTTAACGCGACGATCATCAACACCAACAATTACCCGAATTTAAGAAACGGACTGTTCGTCGTGGTCATGGGGCCTTTTTCCAAAGCCGGAGCGCAAAGCACTCTGAGCCGCGTCAAACCGTCCATCTCGGACGCCTACGTCAAATCGGGGAATTAAGAAAAGATGCGTTATTTTTTGAGTTTTACGATTTCCCTCGTTCTGGTTTCGGCCGGATTCTCGGCGGTTTCCTGCGCGAAAGATCAATCGGCGGTGACAGCTCAAACCGGTGAGGCGACCCCGACGCCTCCGCCCGCAAATCGCCCCGCCCCCCCCAACAGCCCCGAAGAGGATAAGAAAACCCCGGAAACACCGCGCCCCGAGATCATTTCGCGCCGGGAATGGGAAGCCAAAGCGCCGGTCGGAGAAGGCAAAAAGCAGACGATCAGATTCCTGACCATCCATCACACCGCATCGCTCCAGAAACCCGGAACGCCGCTCGAGAGGAAAATGCAAAATCTGCAGAACTTTTCGCAGAGCGAGAGCAAACTGGCCGACGGCCGGACGAAACCCGCCTGGTTCGACGTTCCCTATCATTTTTACATCGCCGTTGACGGCCGGATCGCCGAGGGACGGGAGATAAAATTCGCCGGAGACACCAACACCGATTACGACCCGACCGGGCACGCGCTGGTGGTTCTGGAAGGAAATTTCGAAGAAGAAACTCTAACTCCGGCCCAGATCAAAGCGCTGGAAAAACTGACCCTCTGGCTCGTCGATCAGTACAAAATTCCCGCCTCAGACATTAAAGGACACGACGATTACGCATCGACGGCCTGTCCGGGAAAAAATCTCAAAAACCTCCTGCCGGAATTAAGGAAAAAGGTTGAGGAAAAGCGGTAAGAGATGAAATTGTTTCTCAAAGCAGGCGCAAAGCTGTAACCGCCTTTCTTTCTTATACTCACCTAAACAAAAACCTATTCAACAGAGGTTTCAAACTATCTCTCCGATCAGATCGTATTCGAACGCTTCATTTATTCTGACATCGTAGAACTCGCCGACTTTCGGCTCGAAATCCTCGGGCATGTCGTTGATCAGAATATAGCCGTCGATCTCCTGCGCCTGGCCTTCGGTCCGGCCCTGAAAAAGCAGATCCGATTCCTGCGAAAGTCCTTCGAACAAAACCCGGAAGGTCTTGCCGATCTTGGCCCTGTTTTTCCGCTTTGAAATTTTCGCCTGCTCTTTCATCAGGCGGGCCCGCCTTTTTTTGGCGATCTTCGGATCGACCTTGTCCGGCAAATCAAAGGCCGGAGTTCCCTCTTCGTCCGAATAAGTGAAAACGCCGACGTTGTCGAACTCGCAGTTGCGAACGAAGGTCAGAAGTTCCTCGAAATCCTCCTCGGTTTCGCCGGGAAAACCGGTGATGAAGGTCGTCCTGATGGTGATCCCGGGAACGGCCCGGCGGACCCTTTCGATGAGGCGTTCCAGACTCTGGCGATTTCCGCCCCGCTTCATCAGTTTGAGGACTTTGCGCGAAGCGTGCTGAAGTGGCATATCGAGATATTTGACGGCCTTCCCGGTTTCGGCCAGCGCCCGCAAAAACTCTTCGGAGATGTGGGTCGGATAGGCGTACATGACGCGGACCCATTCCACTCCGTCAACCTCTCCGAGCGCGCGGATCAGTTTTGCGAGAGCGTCAACCTCGCCCAGATCCTCGCCGAAACGCGACGAATCCTGAGCGATCAAAACGATCTCTTTGACGCCCTGCCGGGCGAGATCCTCGGCCTCTTTCAAAATGGAACCGAACCGGCGCGAACGAAACGAACCGCGCATCGAGGGGATCGAACAAAAAGCGCAGGGCCGATCACACCCCTCGGCGATCTTGATAAAGGCCGTGTAGGAATCGGTCGCCCGAAAACGCGGCGTGTCGAAATCGTAGAGATAGGTCGCCGTTTTGTTGCCGATCGGATGGAGCGGGAGGGAGCGGAAATCGACTTTTTCGTCGGCCGCTTCCAGAATCCTACTCAGTTCGTTGGTCCCGATAAAAGCGTCCACCTCGGGCAGTTCCTTGATCAGATCGTCCCGGTAGCGTTCGACCAGACAACCGGCCACGACCACCCTTTTGGCCCCGCCGTTTTCTTTGGCGGCGGTCGCTTCGAGAATCGCTTCGATCGATTCCTGTTTGGCCGATTCGATAAATCCGCAGGTGTTGACGACCAGCGTTTCCGCTTCCCCGGCATCACTTGTGATCTCGTAACCGGCCTCTTTTAACCGCCCCATCATGACCTCCGAATCAACCAGATTCTTCGGACATCCGAGGCTGACAAATCCAACTTTCTTCATTGTTTATTTTTTTGGTCCTGATTCTCCAATTTTTCCAACCAATCTTCGATCTCCCTTGCCTCATCGCTTGACAAATTCTTTTCGCCGAAGCGAACGCGGTTGTATTTTTCCGTGATCAGAACGGCTTCCGGCATCTTCAAGGCACAGGCGAATTCCAGAGGCGTTTGATGAGGTTCGCGCTTAAAACCTTTGCCCGCCAGAATTTTCTGCATCCTTTCGTAAAATTCGACGATCGCTTTTTCGTTTCTCTTTTTGAGCCACTCGCGCAATTTCCGCCAGGTTTCCAGAGTCCTGATCTTCCGGTAAAGCCGGACGATCAGCCAAAGCCCCAAAACGGCGGCCAGGATATAGCCGACCCCGTAAGCGATGGCCAGGGCGCTGGCCTGCAATCCGCGGTCGCCCCTCACTTCCCGCCACCACTCGGACACCTGAGTCTCGGCCATTTTGAGCCAGGCCGAGGCTCCCGTTTGAAATTCGGCAAATCCGCTCTGCATCGAACGGAAAAGCGAACGCTGGCCCTGATTGTCGTAAGAGACGAAATATTTTATCCAGAGCGTTTCCAGCGCCTCGGCGTACTGGTTGACGGTTCCCCAAATGCCTCTCGCCCCGTTTTCCTGAAACTGGCCGGCAAAAGGCGTCGGATCGAACGGGACCCAGGCGTCTTCCTCCGGAAAATAGACCTCGACCCAGGAATGAGCGTCCTTTTGCCGGACGACGTAAACTTCGGCCGTTTCGTTGTATTCGCCCTGCTGAAATCCGTTGACGACCCGCGTCGCAATCCCTTGGGTGCGAAGCATAAAAGCCATTGCCGTGGCGAAATACTCGCAATGCCCCTGCCGGACGTTGAACAGAAAATCCGCCAGAGGCTCCTCGCCTCCGGCCTTCATCTCCAGCGAATAGCCGAAATTGTTCTGCAAATATCCTTCGACCGCCTTGGCCTTGTCGTAACGGGTCGGAGCGGCCGCCGTGATCCTTTCGGCCAGCCGGGCGATCCTTTGATCGAACCGGGCCGGTTTTTGCAGATAACGGTCGCCGATCTCCCGGCTGTAAATCCCGTTGTCCGCCCGCAGGGTCTCGACGCCGGGCAATCTGCGGTCGGAATAAACCTTGTAACTGACCCTCTCGAAATGGCTCCGGTCGGAACCGATGGCTCCCTCCGAATCTTTGTAAATTATTTGAAAGGATGACTGTTCGGCGGCGTAGGGCCGGGCCAGAGCGAACAGGATCTTGGAATCGATCGGCTCCAGATAGATCGTCTGAACGGCGATGTCCGAAGCCGACAAAGCCGGCCGGTCGAATCTCTTCCCGACCACGAAAGGCTCACGATGATCCCCTCCGGAGTTCGTCCAGGTCTTATTGTCAAAAGTATCGAGCATCACTCCGCGCCACCGCAGGGGCCGCCCCGCCTCAACGGCCGATTTGACCAGTGCCACCCGCATCACGATCTCGTCGCTTTGTTTTAATTGCCCGATCGCGCCGAGACTGACCCTGTCGGAAAATCCAGTAAAACTGGAAACTCCTCTGCCGTTATTCCCGAACCCGGCCCCGCCGACCCTCGGCAAAGCGAAGAACAGCGGAACGGCAAAGATGACGATCAACACCAGCAGGGCGAAAGCCGTAAGAGGCAGGCGCCTAAAAGAGACGGCTTTCGGATTAAGCCGATCTTCCTGACCGGAATGTTTATTTTTTACCGCGTTTTCGCCGATCAGACGCGAGGTTTTGCGAACTTCGAAGGAAATGATGGCGCAAATATTGACCAGCAAATAGAGGATCAGAGAGGCAAAGTAAAGCGGGCTGATGCTCATTCCGGCGGCCAGCAAGACCTCGAAAAAAGCCATCAGATAAAGAAACAGCCAGTCCCGGTCGGTTTTCCGCTGAAAAAGCTTTATTGCCGCCAGGATCAGGATCATCCGGGCCAGCATTCCGGCGATGGCGGATTCATTTTCCCCGAACCCGATCAGCTTATAGCGCCAACCGATGTAAAAGAGCGGAACAAAAGCGAACAACAGCCCCGTCCCGACCCTTTCGGAGATCTGCCAGCGCGTGTTTTCCAAAAACCATGCCCCGATCAGAACCAGAAAAAAAATCCCCGATGGAATGACTCCGAGACCGCCCGTTAAAACCAAAGACAAAAACCCGCAAAACACCACGGCGTAGGAAACGACGCGGAAAAAGGTTTCGAAGTTTTTGATCTTTGGAATCATTCTTTTTAGTGGGCAGTGGGCGGTGAGCAGCAGGAGCCAATTTAAGAAATGACGCTGATTCGGGAAAATTCAGATCTCACATTTATTGCTAATTTCAAAACACAAAACTCACTGCTCACCGCTTACTGCTCTCTGCTTCACCACCCTTCGATGCCAAAAAG
>JAWKHL010000009.1:35000-77855 GCA_041394845.1 Pyrinomonadaceae bacterium
AGCGGAGCGTCGCGTTTGGCGACCGAAGCGTAGGCCGTCCGCTGACGAAGCCGCTCGATGTCGGCGATTTCCTTGCCGTATTTCTTCTCCAGAAACTGAGTGGCGATGTAGCGGGAAAGACCTTCCCGGATGACGCCGAACCCGTCGTTATCAACCAGGACGGCATTTCCGAGCCAGATCTTGGCCACCGCATCCGCCACCGACAGGGCGGTTTGCGAATCCATTTTCTGCCGACGGAACAAACTGTCCTCGACAAAGACGGTTCCGCCGCCGGAGAATCCCGCTCCGCGCTTGACCGCAACAACCCGGATCGGAACGTCCGGGGCCGGGCCCAAAAGACTTTCGGCGAACGTTTTCGCTTCGGCCGTAAAAGCGGCCAGTTCTTCGGCCCGCGCTTTTTCCTCCGCGCCCGCGCCTTTCGGCAGATAAACCGTGATGTTGTTGGAATTGACAACATCCCAGCTTTCGGCGATAAAAAACGGCTGACCGTTCAACTTTTGCTCGAAAGTATTACCGTTGGCCGTCCCCGAGGAAATCAATGTCAAACCGTTCGGCACCGTTACGTTCAGACGAAAAGGCGCGAAATCGCCGCCCCGCGAAAAAAACCAGCTGTTCGGCGTCGGGTACCAGAACGACAGCGGCAAAAAATGCGAACCGACCGGCGAGATCGCACTCAAACCGAGGTTTTCCTTGACGTTCAGCTGATAATCGACCGTTGCCGCAAAGGCCGCTCCGGGTTGAATTCCGGAAAGGCGGATGATCACCCTCTGCAAAATGCCGTTGCCGACCTTCTCTTCGCGCTTAGAGAAATCGGCCGTTTGATCGTTGATCTTGACCGACGAGATCGAGGCGTTCTGATTGATCCTGAGAGTTAAGGTGTCGGCCACCGCGCCCGAAATGTTCTTCAAACCGAGAACTGCCTTGACCGTCATATTGCGATCCGTTTCGCTTTGCGGAAGACCGGCCGTGATGTCGTATCTCTCGACCTTCCAGGTCTTGGAAATGCGGTTGTCGTCCTGAGCGTCTATTAATAATGTAAAATTAAAAAGCAAAAAAATGGCGATGATCGCCGGTTGTAAAAATCTCATAATTAAAATTTACGTCCCCGCCTCCAGCCAGATCTCCAGATCTTCATCGGAACTCTCTTTGTCTTTTCTGGCAAGGATAACTTTCACATCCAGTTGATTAAAAGCCCCATCGGTGGTTCCGGTTTTCAGAAAATAAGTTCCGTCCTTCAGGTCTTTGAAATCAAACTCCCCCTTGGCCCCGACAAGATATGAGTAAATAAAAACTGATTTATCATCCGTAATTTTATAAATCGAAATTATTGATCCGGTCGGCATGGTCTGATCCGCGCCAACAAGCTTTCCGCGAATTCTTTTGACTTTTCCCTCATCCCATTCATTTCTTATATGAGCGCATACCGGACTCTTTATCTTTTTAGTATATTTGCCTTTGGATTTGGGCGATTGAGCAAAAACAGAACTGTTTGTTAAAAACAGAATAAATAACAAAAAAGCGAAAATTATGGTTGTTCGTAAATATTTCATAACCTAAAAAGGAAACTTCAATCCCATCTCCCGAATTTTCAGAAGCGCCTCGGCGTTGCCGCGCGCGTCATCGACCGGATCGTGCGTGTGTTCGGTTTTTCTGAAACTCTTCCATTTCGAAGCGGCGAAATAATCTTTGACCAGCCCGGCGTAAAGATCGCCGATCCGGCGGGCGCTGAAACCGAACGGATTCCGGCCCAAGAAAAAGTGGAAATAATAATTGATCCACTGCCAGTCAAAGGCCGGATTGTCCGAAAAGAAAACCGGGCGCCCCTTTGAATTCGCTTCGATCCAATCGGAAAACTCCCGCATCACCTGTGCCGGATCATCAAAAGTCAGATGCTCCTCGCGCGAAAAACCGCTGACGGCGAGCGCCTCCTCGATCCATTCATCCGAAACCGGTTTCGTCTTGCCGTAAAAAGACTTCGCCAATTCCGGTTCGACGACGACAGCGCCGAAACAAACCATCGAATATTTATGCGGAATCGGACCGTCCGCCTCGACATCAACCACGATCAGGGACATTTTTTTTCGTTATTTCTCTCCCAAAAATTTGATTCCCTCGGTTTTTAAGACGTAGCAGGGAAGTTTTTCGCCTTTCGGAACACCGGCCAGACCGCCCGTATCCTTTAACCTTATTACTTTCGGGCCTTCTTTCACTCCGTCGCCGGAAAGGTCCGAACCACTTGCGCGTTTTTCAACCAATTTTTCCAGCGTTTTCTCATCAGTTTTTTCGACAATGAAAGAGCGGTAATAACTCATCTCTTCCAGGTCGCTGTCGCAATCCCGGTCTCTTTCCAGTTTTAACATCCATTTATTTTTCCCGCCTTCTCCCAGATCTGACAATAAAGGAGACGGCCCTGGATAATAAAGATATTTAACCTTTAAATAGAGCGATTTTTCATTGCCTTTTTTTAATTTCTCAATTCGAAAAATATAAAACCCTTGCTGAATTGCAAAAGTTATATTAAACAGCGGCGCCAATGCATCAACGGCAACGATACTTCCTTCGACTTTTATCCTGTCCGGCTTCGGAGATTTTTGAGCCCATGTAATTTGGTTGAACAAATTTACGGCAAATATTATGAAAACGAAGAATAAAATTTTTTTCATAACCCGCTCCGGAAAGAGAGATTCCACCCCTTTTACAAAACATCCTCTACTTTGATAAAACAAATCGAATTTCTCAATCGATTCTCAGGCTGCCGATTCGAGGCTTCTGTCTTCACTGACCAATTGGTGAATCTGCTTGAGTTTGATCAGAAGTTTCTCCAGCCTATTTAAAGGCAATTGATTGGGCCCGTCCGAAGGGGCTTTGGCCGGGTTGTCGTGAACCTCCATAAATACCGCATCGACGCCGCAGGCGACACCGGCCCGGGCAAAGTCTTCGATGTATTCGGCCAGTCCGCCCGTTGCCTTGCCGAGTCCGCCCGGCAGTTGCAGGGAGTGCGTTACGTCAAAAACGACCGGCACTCCGAAAGAGCGCATGATCGGGAAACTCTTGAAATCGACGACCAGATTGTTGTAACCGAAACTCGCGCCGCGTTCGGTCAGAAGGATTTTTTCCGATCCGGCCGCACGGAGTTTTTCGACGATGTTTTTGGCGTCCCAAGGCGCGAGGAACTGCCCTTTTTTGACGTTGACGGCTTTTCCCGTCTCGGCCGCCGCGATCAGAAGATCGGTCTGCCGGCAAAGGAAGGCCGGGATCTGCAAAATATCGGCAACTGTTGCCGCCCGTTCGGCCTGCCACGGTTCGTGAATATCGGTCAAAACCGAAACGCCGATCTCTTCTTTGACCTGCGCGAGAACCTCCAGTCCGTATTCCATTCCGTCGCCGCGAAAACTCTCGATCGAACTCCGGTTGGCTTTGTCGAACGAGGATTTATAAACGAAATCGACCCCGACATTTCGACAAATATCATTTATCTCCTGCGCCATAAAAAGCGCGTGCTGGTGATTTTCGACCACGCACGGCCCTAAGATAAACGACAGTGAACCGCCGCCGAAGGACACATTGTTTGCTTTGAAAGGTTTTGTTTTACTCATTGAAAAAAATCATTCCGGAAAATCCTGTGTGTAATAAGCGACAACCGATTTTTTGGTAAAATACCACCAGTAAACTCCCAACCAAGCCAGCGCTTTACCGAGATTAAACCATAAAGCTACGGATTCCCGGTAGGTGGCCTGATAAGAAATTTCCGTAATTATCCAAAATACCGCCCACAAGACATTCAGAGAAACGAAGACCAAAAGGGTGATCCTCCCGGCGTTATCCCCGAAATAGGACCAGACTGCCGCTCCCGCCGTAAAAGCGGCAAGAAACAACGAGATAAAAACTATCGTCAGCGGCACATCCTCCTCGGCATTGCGGAACAATTCAAAATATTTAAGAAACTGAAAAACCCCGAGGCCCAAAAATATCAGGATCGTTAAAACATAGACGCCGATGGGTTTCGATATTCTCCTTTTCAATTCATCTTCCATGACTGTCGAAATGGGCTTGGTTGTTACTGAATTTTATTCAGACTCAGATTAACACAGTTGAAAACGGCGCAAAAGTAAAAGGCAAAAGTTTCCGGTATTCAAACTTTTGCCTTTCGCCTTTTTTATTTTGCCTTTTTTTCTACTCCTCGCCGGCCACCGCCAGACGTTGTTCCTGAACCTCGATCGGTTTGTCGCTGGAAACGTCTTCTTTCAAATTCTCACTGCTCAGACGGTTTTTCCAGGCCGCTTCGACGAAGGAGACGAAAAGCGGATGGGCGTCGAGCGGTTTAGATTTGTATTCGGGATGAAACTGGCAGGCGACGAAATACGGGTGGACGTCGCGCGGCAGTTCGATCATCTCGACGAATTTCCGGTTGGGCGAGATGCCGCTGAAAACCAGACCGAATTGTTCAAGTCTGTCGATAAATTCCGGGTTGAACTCGTAACGGTGGCGATGGCGTTCGGAGATCTGCTCCGCATCGCCGTAAATTTCACGGGCCAGACTTCCCTCTTTCAGATCGCAGTCCCAGGCCCCGAGACGCATCGTTCCGCCGAGTTCTTCGACATCGACCAGATCGCGCAGTTTGAAGATCACCGGAAACTCCGTCTCCTCGTTGAACTCGGTCGAATCGGCGTCCTTCAGACCGCAGACGTTGCGGGCGAATTCGATGCAGGCCGTCTGCATTCCGAGGCAGATGCCGAAATACGGGGTCCGCGACCGGCGGGCGTATTGGATCGCCCGGATCATTCCGGCCACGCCGCGTTTGCCGAAACCGCCCGGAACCAGTATGGCGTCGAAATCCTGAAGACGCGTTTCATAGCCGTCTTCCATCAGGTCTTCGGATTCGACCCAGATCACCTTGACCTTCAGATTGTTGGCCACTCCGGCGTGAGTTAAGGCCTCGCGCAAGGATTTGTAGGAATCCTCGAGTTCGACGTATTTGCCGACGATGCCGATCTTGACCGTTCCCTCGGATGGCTCCTTGATGGTCAAGATCAGTTTGCGCCATTTTTTCAGATCGGCGTGCGGAAACTCCTCTTTCAGATGAAGTAGTTCGACGATCAGTTCATCGAGGCCCTGTTCGTGAAAAGCGAGCGGAACTTCGTAGATCGTCCCGACATCGAGCGCCGAGATGACGGCGTGTTCCTGGACGTTGCAAAAGAGAGCGATCTTTCGGCGAAGATCCTGCGGCAGGGGCCGATCCGAACGGCACAAAAGCAGATCGGGCTGGATGCCGATCTCGCGCAGTTCGCGGACCGAATGCTGGGTCGGTTTGGTTTTCAGTTCCCCGGCCGCCGCGATATAGGGAACCAAAGTGACGTGAATAAAGATGGCGTTGTTGCGGCCCTCTTCGTTGCCGAGTTGGCGGATCGCCTCCATGAACGGCAGGGATTCGATGTCGCCGACCGTGCCGCCGATCTCGACGATCAAAACGTCGGGCTGTTCCTTTTCGGCCACCGCCCGGACGGCCATTTTGATCTCGTCGGTGATGTGCGGAATGACCTGAATGGTCTTTCCCAGATAATCGCCTCGCCTTTCCTTTTCGATCACCGACAGATAGATCCGCCCGCTCGTCCAGTTGTTGGCCTGCGACAATTTGGCGTGCGTAAACCGTTCGTAATGCCCGAGATCGAGATCGGTCTCCGCCCCGTCGTCCGTTACGAAAACCTCGCCGTGCTGAAACGGCGACATGGTCCCCGGATCGACGTTGATGTAAGGATCGAGTTTCATCATCTGAACGCTCAAACCGCGCGCCTCCAAAAGGCATCCGATCGAACTCGCCGCCAGACCTTTCCCCAAACTCGAAACCACTCCCCCCGTTACGAAAATATATTTTGTCATTTCTCTTATTCCTTTTTTCCCTCTTCGGTTAATTCTAAATTTTTAATTCAAAATCCAACATTCAAAATTCATCAATATCCAGATCCGAGTTCGCTTTCCCCTCACGCTTCTTCTTGTTGAACCTTCCCTCTTTCAACTGCATCTCGACCTCTTTCGATTTGGCCGCCTCCGGGTTGAGCATTTCGTTGAGAGCGTTCATGCTGGCGCTCAGCATCGAGGCGCTTTCGGCCGCATTGCGCTCAAACTCTTCGGCCGTCGTCCGGCGCGGTTTGGCCAGAATTTTGAGGCCGACGACGGCGCCGACGATCAAAAAAGCGAAAAACAATAAACCGATCCAATCAGACATGTGATTTCAGATTTCGGATTTCGGATTTCGGATTTTCCAAAATCTTTTTAACCCGCTCGAAATCTTCGCGGGTGTCGACGCCGATCGAAGTTTCGGCCACTTCGACGACCTTGATGCGGGCGCCGTTCTCCAATGCGCGAAGTTGTTCGAGCATCTCCGTTTTTTCCAAAGGTGTCGGATCAAATCCCGTGAATTTCAACAAAAACTCCCGCCGGTAAACGTACAAACCCGTGTGTTTGCGATAAAGCGCAAGCAGGCCTTTTTCCTCCCTGAGGGCTTTTTCCAGACTGCCGCGCGTTTTGACGGCATCGCGCGGGAAAGGGATCGGCGAGCGCGAGAAATAAAGCGCCAGACCGTTTTGGTCCGTAACGACCTTGACGACATCCGGCGACAGAACATCTCCGATGTCTTCGATCGGCTCGCAGGTCGTCGTCATATCGACGGATCGGTCCCGCAAAATGGCCTCGACCGCTTTTTCGATCGTCATCGGCGGGATCAAAGGCTCGTCGCCCTGAACGTTGACGATGATCGCTCCGGCTGGCAGATCACGGGCCACTTCGGCGATCCGGTCGCTGCCCGAACGGTGATTCGGATCGGTCAGAACGGCCTCGTTCCCGCTTTCCCGAACGACCCGCAGAATTTTCTCGCTGTCGGTCGCAACAATCGCGCGGTCGATCTTCGCGGCTTTTTTGGTTTGTTCTAAAGTGTGTAAAATTAAAGGCTTGCCGGCGGCGGGCAAAAGCAATTTATCCGGCAGACGGGTCGATAAAAGACGCGCCGGAATGACGGCAATAACTTTTTGTCGGGGATTTTTTTCCGTGTTGCCCACGGGATTACAGATTAGCTTTTTTTCGCCGGAAATTCAAATCAAAATTTGGAAACAACTCTCCCCGGAGTTGCGTAAAAGCACTTATTCCCGTTAAATTCAACCTTTTATTTGGAACTTAAAAAAAATTTAGCTAAACTTTTCTTCGTGCAGGAACTTAATCAGGAAAACTACGAAAATACGCCCCGGATCTTTTCCGGAGAAACCGCAGAGAAAGAAACTCCGACCCCGAACAACCCGCCTTGGAACAGCATCATGGCGGTGGGTTTGTGGGTGGCCAGCGTCGTTTTTATTCTTATTTTGCCGTCTTTGTTTCTCCTTCCCTATCTGCTTCGCCAAAACATACCTCTGGCCAACAATCCCGAATTGGGCGAGTTGATCATGAGAAATCCGACCGCCATCGCCATCAGCCTCGGCGGAACGATGTTCGCTCACCTTCTGACCATCGTTTTGGCCTGGGCGATCATTACCAATTTCCGCAAATATTCTTTTACCGAAATGGTCGGCTGGAAACCGGGCGGGATCAAACTCTGGCTATTTTTGATCCTTGCCTTTTTCGGCATTCTGGCGCTGGCCTTCGCTCTGACCAATCTGCTCGGCGCGCATGACAACGAGATGACCAAGATCCTGAAAAGCTCCCGGACGGCCGTTTATCTGGTGGCGATCCTGGCCACATTCTCGGCACCTTTTGTCGAAGAGGTGGTTTATCGCGGGGTTTTGTATTCGGCTTTTCAGAGAACCTTTAACGTGCCGGTGGCGGTCATCGTCGTCACATTGCTTTTCGCCCTCGTCCATGTCCCGCAATACACGCCCGATTACGCGGCCATCATCTCGATCTGCACGCTCAGTCTTTTGCTGACATTGGTCCGGGCCAAGACCGACAGCCTTCTGCCCTGCATTCTATTTCATATGTTTTTCAACGGCTTTCAATCGGTTCTCCTGATCCTCGAACCCTATCTGGCATTGCCGGACAGTCTGGAACAACTGCCCGAAAAGACGAGTTCGGCGATCGTCCATCTGATCCATTTGATTTCGGCGGTCAATCTTTATCTGTAAAAAGAAAAGCCGGGACGCTTTCGAAAGCGTCCCGGCTTTTCTCATTTTCCAAAGGTTAAAGTCTAGTTATCCCGCCCTCTGGTCCTCTGCATCGGAGGCGTTGTTGGTTGCCTTTGCCTCGAATCGCTGTTGGACGGCGGGCTCGGAACACCGCTCGGAAGGGTCCGGGTCGGGAAGGTATCGATGTTCGTCGGATCCATCCGGCGGTTCGGAAAACGTTCGCGACTGTTATCCCTGTCAACGGTTTGGAAAGGCGGAACCGCCCTTCTGCCCGTATTGCCCGGATTCCTGCTGGTGTTGTTCGGCGGAGTCGTCGTGGCGTTCGGATTTCCCGTCGGGTAACGCGGCGGAGGCGGCTGGAAATAAATGTAGCGCGGGAGCCGGAACCACCAGATGTCGCGTCCGTAGCGGAAACCGTAAGGCGAACTCCAGCCGTAACCGAACGGCAGGAAGCAGTAATAATCGTAATACGGATCAAGAATCCACAGTCCGAATGAATCGTAAAAGTTCCAGCGGTTGGCGGCAAAACCGGTGATCAAGGTGTTTCTTAAACGCTGTCTTTCCAGCCGGTCGTTGATCTTATCGAGTTCCTTGGCCCGGTCGCGGCTCCACATCTCCAGATCGTCCTTTTCGCCGCGGTCGAACTTGGTCATCGCCACGTCGTCTCCGTCAACCGTAGCCGATCTGCCTTTCTTGATCTTGGCGTCCTCGTCATCGCCGACCAACGCCCGTCCCTTGCGGACTTCCATCTTGCCGGTTCCGTCTTCAAGCACATCGACCCGGTAAACGCCCGACTTGACGACGTTGAAAGTGGCTTTCGGGGTGTTGATGGCAAAGGCGAAATCATTGCTGGTGATCACCTCGAACATGGCGCTTCCGCTGTGAAGTTTGATCTGCAGATTGTCCAGTGAGGTGTCGAGGAATTCGAAACTCGAATCGCCGCCGAGGCGGATGTACGATCCCGGATTGAGCAGAACCTCGACCTTTCCGTCCTCGGCCGTGCTGATCCTTTCCCCGATCTTAACCGTGTCTCCTTTGAGCAAATAACCGCTCCGCCCGACTTTGCGCGTTACGGTAACCCGCCCTTTAACAAAGTTTACGCCACCGGCCTCGGCCGAGATCACGAATTTGCTGGCGGCGGTTGAAGTCCTTGGCCCGTCCTGAGCAAAAACTGCCCCTGAGAGAAACAAAACGAACATTGCCCCGATCGATAAAACAGTCAGCAGATTTCTTTTCATAAATTTTTACCTCTTTTTTGGAACGGATTTGCCTCAATCTTAATCCATTAAGAAGAAAATATCAATTTTTTTTTACCCGCCTTATAAGAGGAGAAAGCCGATCTCTGGAGTTGTTTTTAAAATAGGAACAACCTTTACCGGAGAAACGTAATCAAAGTGTTTGCCCGAACGAATTGACGGTCGGGCGAACGATAAACGAGGCAATTATTTATGGCTACCTTCAAAGACCCCGTCAGATGTTTTGCTCCACTCGAAGTGATCGAGAGACTGCTCGAAATTCGCTCCGAACTGGGTTTTGCTGAGGTCATTTATCTGGACGGTTCGCGGGAGTTAGCCGAATTATTGGATGCCAACGGGTTTGATGTTTACGCTTTTTCGACCAAAAACGAAAAGATAAATTACGGACATTACCGCGCCCCGATCGTACCGGGCGGAGATAACGTCCACTGCTCGCTGACAGCCCATTAAGAGTTTTTCACAATACACCCTGACAACTGAAAGGAACGCGGAAGGCCGGAGAAATTCCACCTTCCGCGTTTTCCGATTTCGAATCATTTCGATTTCGGATTTTGGAATTCGGATTTCGGATTTTTTTCCTGTCTCTTGTTCCTCATCACTTATCTCTCACCGCTCACTGACCACTGCCAACTAAATCGCCTTGACGATAAACAGCGTGCCGTCGTCTTCGAGAAAATCCTGTCCGGCGAAATCGACCAGTCCCTGACGAATAAAATCGATCAGTTCCTTGGCCGGCAAATGGATGCCTTTGAGGACCGTTTCGGCGAATCTTTCGCGGCCGAATTCCTCGCCGGCCTCATTGGTGGCTTCGGTGATCCCGTCGGTGTAAAGAACCATCGTCTGCCCGGTTTCGAACCTGATAAAATGCTGATGGTATTGCATATTGCGGAACATCCCCAATGGCAGATCGCCGTATTCGACGAAACGGTATTCGCCGTCCGGTTTGATCAAAAGGGGCGGATTATGGCCCGCATTGGAATAGACATAGGTTCGGTTGGTGGCGTCCAGAAATCCGTAGATGGCCGTGATGAACTGATGTTCCTCAACCGAATCCCAGAGCAGATTTCCGACCTTGGCCATGGCGATGTGCGGGGCGTAACCGATCTGGACTCCGGACCGGAGCGAGGCCCTCAAGAAAGCCATCAAAAGCGCGGCCGGAATTCCTTTGCCGACCGCATCGGCGACGATGATGCCGATCTGGTCTTCGAAGATCTTGACCCAATCGTAATAATCGCCGGAAACCTCCTCGGTCGGGAAAATATAAGCGCTGATGTCAAAGCCTTTGAGTTGCGGATCGTGATCTGGCAGAAGTTCGAGCTGGACCTCGCGGGCCACTTCCAACTGGGCCTGAAGGCGTTTTTTTTCGATCAACTGTTCGTGCAGTTGAACCTTTTCGATGATGATCGCCACCTGCGAAGCCAGCAGTTGAAGAATGGAAAGATCGTCTTCATTGTAAGAATCCAGTTCGTCCGATTCGAGATCGAAAACCCCGATCACCCTGTCGTTGGAAATGATCGGCGCCACCATCTCCGACCTGGTCCGCCTGCGCGCCGGGAAATAACGCTCGTCCTGACTGACATCCGGAGAGATCAGAGTCTTTCCCGTCTGCGCCACGTAGCCGATAAATCCCTCGCCGAGTTTGAGCTGCGGTTCGATCAGATCGAAACTTATCTGATAGCCGCGCAAGGCTCTCGATTTGAAGACATACTGGACGTCATCGGTTTCGGGATGAGCCTCGATCAGATAGATCCCGGCCGCGTCGTAATGGATCAGGGAACCGAGCGTGTCCATCACCAGAGTCAGGACCTCCTCCAGATCGAGCGAACGGCTGATGGTCTTGGTAATATCGAGCAACATCCGCAGTTTATCGACCACCGAAAGGTTCGGGTCGGGCCGCGAAGAAGAATTCTGCTCGGTTGTTTTTTGTTGTTCGCTCATTTAATTCAACCCGGTCGCTTTATTTGATTTTTCGGCTTTACCCGGTCGCCACCGCTCCCGGTTCCGGTTCAATCCAAAATCCAAAATCCGAAATCCAAAATCGAATCATCCACTGACCAGTTTTTGGGAATAATCCCTCCACAAACGCGACACCTTGATCCGGTATTCGACCAGCTCGCGGCTGACGTTGAAATGCCGGGCTATTTCCCGCGAGGTCTTGCCCCGATCGACCATCCGGCGCAAAGCCGAAAACGGAACCAGGGCCGCCGCTCCGACCGAATAGGCCTCCTCTTCGATCTCCGGATGATAGTCGCGGGCGATCGCCTTTCCCTGTTTGTTGGTGTTTTTGATCGCCAGACGGCTCGGTTTATGGCCGAGAAAAACGTGGCAGATCTCCTCCATCAAAGTCGCGTTCTGCCGGTTTTTCCCGTGGGTCGGATTCAGGATAATAAGTTTTTTTCCGTTGCGCAAAGTCTGCGAACAAGCCCCGCCCGACCATTTATCGCGCCCGGTGCCGAGCAGATGTTCCTTTGTCTCTTCGCTCAGAAAAGGCTCGATCTGTTCGAAGGAAGCGACCAGCAGGTTGGCGTAATGAGCCAGATCGAAGGGATTGAGCCGGTCTTCGTCGCTTTGCAAACCGGCGAATTCGCGCAGGCCGATGGCCTTGATCTCGTAATTTCTTCCTTTTTGCGTCGGGGGTAGATTTTCGGTGTCCACGGAATGTGATTATACAGTCTTTCGCGTAAATCTTTAACCTGCCGGTAAATCTCAAACTCATCGAACGGCCATTTTCGACAAAATGACTCGTCCGACCGGAGATCTTGATAAAGGCTTATTCAGTGAGAAAAATCAATCTTTGATCTCTTTGTCCGTGAAAAGATAGTCTTTCAATTCGTTGGAAAACGTTTCGTCCTTGCGCCTGATCCATTCCAGCGTCATCGCCGCGTGTTCCTTTTCCTCATCGCGGTTGTGGATCAGGATCTTCTTTAAGGCCTCGTCCTTGCAGACATCGACGCGCTGATTGTACCAGTCGATGGCCTCAAGTTCTTCCATCAGGGAGATGATCGCCCGGTGCATATCGCGGGTTTCTTCGGACAAATCCTCGTACGGTTCGTGATAACCTTCGTGGGCCATATTTTTATTTAAAAGGGCTTATTATTGAACTCCGACCGGGTCGCCAACGCTTCCCGCCCAACCTCTGCTCACCGCTTACCGCTCACTGTGCTGACTAGACTTCCTTGAACTCCGAATCGACGTCTTCCGAAGAAAGAGCGACGCGGTAGTTCTTCGACTGCTTCTGTTTGGTGATCAGCAGATCGTCCTTGGTCTTGAGCAGATCGGCGCGGTTGTAGACCGAGAGTTCGAAATTGTAACCGTGGGTGATGGCGTCCTTCGGACAGGCCTCGACGCAATAGCCGCAGAAGATACAGCGACCGTAGTCGATGTTGTAAACACGGGCGTAGCGTTCGTCGCGGCCGATCCGATCTTCGTAGGGACGCGGATCATCTTCGGCCTCGATGTAGATGCAGTCCGATGGACAGGCGGCCGCGCAAAGATAACAGGCCACGCATTTTTCCTTCCCGCTCTCGTCCACGTGAAGAAGATGCTGTCCGCGATAACGGGGCTGAACCGTTACGGGCACATCCGGATATTGTACCGTCCATTTTTGTTTGGGAAGATACGAGATGGTCGTCTTCATTCCGAGCAAAACGGCCTTGGTTGACTTAATGACATCGCTGATTATTGACATAAATTTTTTTTCGGTAAATTTTAGAATCTGGAACCCGCAAGAATTCCCGCGTAAAGCAAAGCTATCAAGATACCTATGCCAATCACTCCGAGAATCGAAAGCGCACCCGTAATAATTCCTCCAATTGCTAAACCTCCACCTCCATAAGCCTCAGGATTTGATTTTGCCCGCGATCGGGCCAAAAATCCAGTGATAATCCCGGTTAATCCGAGGCCAAATGGCAGAATCCCGCAAAAGGCAAAAAGAAATGTTGGAACAAGCGTTATAATCCCGATACCCCCCGAAATCAATGAAACAATTGCCAAAGTTGAACTCGGTCCGGTTCCGGCCGGCGGAGGTTGAAACGGCGTGTTTTGACCGATCTCCTGATTTTGCCAGTTCGGATCGGGCGCGGACGGCGGGTTCCAGCCGGATTCCTGCAAGGGCTGATTGGCGCCCGCAGGCTGATTAAACGGGCTGAGCGGAGGCTCGGGCTTTCGCTCCTCTTCCTTATAAGACGGCATCGGCGTCGAAGGCGGCTGATAACTCGATGATTTCGAATCGTCGAACGGCGACGGGATCGGAACATTTTCCGGTTTTCCGAAAGGCGGCAGATCGCCCGAACGGCCTTTTGGCGGTGTCGGGGCCGACGGGGTTGGCGGTGCCGTTGATTGCGACGGAGGCGTCGGAGCTGATGGAGCCGATGGCGACGGAGGCGTCGGAGCCGATGGCGGTGTCGGGGCCGACGGCGGCGCTGATGGCGACATTCCCGACGGCGGCGACGGAGGCGTCGGAGGTTCGGAGAAAGGGGTCGGCGGTTTGGGTTTGACATCGCCGAAACTGGGCGGAGGATTCAGGTCGGGTTCGTTGAATTTCGGCGGTTCCGGGGGAGTCGAAGAAATATCATCGGCCCGCGGCGGTTCGGCCGGCGGGGGCGGAGCCTCCTTCGCCGGTTCCGGTTTGGGCGCTTCGGGCCTCGGCGGAAAATCGCTGGAAACGATCGTTTTCAAAGGATCCACCGGCTCTTCCTCTTTGCTTTCCTCTAATTCCAGAACATCTTCTTCTTTTGCCGGTTCGATCTTCTCTTCTTCCCGCTGAAAGGGCGGCGAACCGGCCACCATCGTTTTGAAGGGATCATCGGGCGGAATCGGCAGGTCGCTCTGTTTGGCGACGGTCGTTTTGTACGGATCATCGGCCGGCGGTTCTTCTTCGACCGCCACCAACGGAGTGCCGTCAGTCTGGCAAAACCGCAAATGATCTTCAAAAGTCTTTTCACAGGTCGGGCATTTTTTCATTTTTATTTTGTGTCCTTTTCCTTATAAGAAGATGTTCGAAAAACAAACTAAAAAGGGCAAACTCTTTCCTTTCTGAAAAAGAATAACCGTTTGCCCTTTTATAGCCTTAGTTTCAAACTAATTCAAGTTTGCTGAAGAAATAAGCGATCTCGATGGCCGCATTTTCCTCGGAATCCGAACCGTGGACGGCGTTTTCGCCGATCGAACCGGCGAACTCTTTCCGCAATGTTCCCTCGGCCGCTTCGGCCGGATTGGTCGCGCCCATCAGATCGCGCCACGCCTTGACGGCGTTTTCCTTCTCCAAAACCATGACCACGCACGGCCCGCTCGACATGAATTCGGTCAGTTCTCCGTAAAACGGCCGCTCCCGGTGAACCTCATAAAAACCCTCGGCCTGTCGCTTGGTCTGATGGATCAGTTTCATTCCGCGGATCTTGAATCCGTCGGCCAAAATTCTGTCAATAATTTTCCCGGTATGCCCTTTCGAAACGGCATCGGGTTTGATAATTCCGAATGTTAAATTGCTCATTGTTTAATTATTTTCCTCTTTTATTTGGTTTTTAATATCTGAAAATTCGATTATTTTGGGCGGGCTGTTGCCCTTTCCCCTCCGACTGACGTAATCGCAATCGAGTTCTTTGCCTCCTTTGGTTTGACAGACAAACTCTGAATATACGCAGGTCGGGCATTCCAAATCAACCTCCAAGGTCAGATCAAAATTATATTTTTTCTTTCTGTCAACGAAGAAATCTCTGACGATCGTCGTCAGAAAACCCTTTCCGTGCTTAAATTCAAAATCATATCTTCCGGTGGGAACGTTCAGATCATAAATCCCCTCGGCATTTGATTTACTCGTATATGATTTGCCGTTGATCTTATCGGTGGCGGTAATTTTCACATCTTCAATCGCGCCGCCGCCCGCATCGGTTACGCGGCCTTTCAACCAGCCGGAATAAATTTCCATAAAACCGCTGTTTGAAATTTTCGTTCCGGAGGTTTCGACCGGCGTCGTTGCCGTCATCCAGGACGGACATTGGCCGCCATATCCGCAAGGTTCCAGATCAAGCGGCTTCAGGACGATGTTTCTCAAATATGCATTTCGGTCGGTCGATCCCGCTTCAATCGTTAAATCCTTTATCGAAAAAGTCTCAAATCCGGAGGCCGTAAAATCCACCCGGTAAACCTCCGGGAACAGATCTAACCGGTAAAATCCCAGTTCGTCAGTTTCGGTTTCAAACGCCCGTCCGGCCCGATCCGTCGCCCTCACCCTGACGCCGACAACGACCGCCGCACCATCATCCGTAACCGATCCTCCCAAAAAACCGGATCTTTCAAAACCGGCGGACTCGTCCGACTTTTTTTTCTTTAATCTGACCCTGAACAGTTCCTTTCCGCATCGATACCGAAAAGTCCGACGGAACGTTTCGAACTCCTCGGCCTTGATCTCCAGTTCTCCGGTGGCGGTCGAATTTACGCCCATCAGATCCCAAAAGAAAAAGGCTTTTGTTTTTTCTGAATAATGCAGTTTTTCCTTCCAGATCTTAACCACCGCCCCCGTTACCGGATTTCCGGCCGAATCCTCAACATAGATATTAGCCATGTATCCGCAATCGGCCTGCGCCCTGATCTGAACATGTAAGGCGCATATCACCGCGACCAAAATCAAAATCTGCAATGCCTTCATTTATTCAAAAAACTCCTTTTTTGCAGAACTTTGTCGGGAGCGCAAAAATCCTCCCTGCTTCTTTGTCGGCAGGCAAAGAAAAAACTTTCAATTCAAAGGATTTAATCGGCAAAAGCCCCTTGGTGATCCGCACTCATGTAGGCAAGATGCCTGCGATCCCGGCAAAAATTCAAAAGCATGCTCCGATCTTTTCGTTTCGGTGATCACTCTTTTCCGGCATCTCCCGCAGAAAGATGTCGAAATTCATTCGCTCCCGGTCAACCGTAAATTCCCGGCAAATGAAATATTGCCGCAAGGACCAATGATACTTTTCCAGCCGGTATTTGCCAAAAGGCAGGCGAATTTCGTAACGCCCCCGTTCGTCCTCCGATCCCCAGAACCAGACGTCTTTGTCGTTCAAAAAGCCAAATCCCTCTTTTGATCCGAGAACGGCCTTTTTATCCTCGTCGTAGATCGTCCCGCCGACGACGCCCGTTTTTGTCCCGTTCGGGATCAGATGGACGATTCGGGAAACGCAATCGGAAAAACTGATCGGCTCCTCTTTGATTTCGTGCGTCGGCGACGAGATGATAAGACGATATTCTCCTTTGACCGGCCGTTTGAAATCGATCCGAAAGATGGAATTGTCATCCTCGCTCCGCGTAAAGATCTCCCCGGCAGTGTCATTGACCGTCGCCGGAATCAGCTGAACAAAGGCGTCTTCGATCCCGCGCCCCTGAATGTCGCGGACGAAAAGATTGACCGACGGCATCCCGCACAAAGGCTGGGCGTCGGCGTAACAGGCGGAGATCAAACCGAACAGAAGACCGAACAGTGAGATTTGCGCTCTTTTCATCATTCTTGCCCTCAAAAGTTCTTTTCTTTCCAAGGGGTAAGAATGACCGAAAAGGCTTTTTGTTGCATCGAGGGTGAAAAATATTCCTTAATCTTCCACCGCCGCGCTGATCACTTGATAAGACAATCCCTGCCCGGCGTAGGTGCGGAAAAGGGTTTCGGTCCCGACGTTTCCGAGGAATATGACCGATAGTTCCGCCTCCGGCGCGAACAGATTGAGCGAGGAAAAACCGCCGATCCCGCCCTGACGCTCGATTATTTTGTAGGTTTTGCCGTCCTTCAGTTTGAGATCGTAAACCCAGCTCCCGAGCCCGACGAAACCGAGTTCCGGCGCGGGGGTGAACATCTTTGCCGTGCTTTCTTTAGACAGAAGCTTGTTGCCGATCAACGCCTTATTCCACAAAAACATATCGTCGAGGGTCGAATACATCGCCCCGGCCGCACCGTAGTTCTCGATGCTGAAAAACGGTTCCCGGTAAAACTTGTCGTCCCGAAAAACGTAACCGTCGGCCAGATTTTCGATGACCGCTTGGCTTTCGACCAATCCGGTGTTCTTCATCCCCAGCGGCTTGAGGATCTTTTCCTCCAAAACCTGCCGGAAACTCTTGCCGGAAACCCTTTCGATGATCGCGCCGAGGATGATGAAGTCGCCGTTGTTGTAATTGAACCTCGCCCCCGGTTCGCTGATCAATCCGCCGCTCAGATAATTTTTGATGACGTAGCCGGGATCGGCAAAACGAGGGTCGGCGGTCCGGTAAAAAGCGATGTCTTCGAGCAGAGGCAGACCGGAGGCGTTCATCAGAAGATTTTTAACCGTAACCTTTTCGCCCGTCGCTTTGGGAAAATCCGGCAGATAATCGCTGATCCTCCCGTCGAGACTGATCTTGCCCTCTTCGACCAATCGCATTATCAGAAGAGCCGTAAACTGCTTGGTGATCGAATTGATTCGAAATCTCGTGGCGGCCGTGTTCGGAACAGTCCACTCTCTTTGAGCCAGACCGATCGCGCCCCGGTAGATGATCTTCTCCCCGCGAGCGACAATCAGCGCCCCGCTGTATTCGCCCTTTTTATAAGATTCCGCCAGCAAATTCCCGATCTTCTCCGCCGTCCCGGCGGCAAAGGCGTTGAAACCGAGGATCAGGACCATCAGGAAACCGATCAAAAAAGTTTTTTCCTTCATAAAGATTTGGATAAAATTTTGAGTTTTCCGCGATCGAACCCGAATCGCGAAAAAAAGATCGCGCCGCATTCCGGTTGTTGCCAAACGAAATAACCCAAAATTAAAAATTATTTTTCACCCTCTGCCGCTCATCCGAAAAATCGCCCTCAATTCCTCGTTGATCCGGCTCGGCTTGCCGGTTTCGGTCTCCAGCAAACACCAGATGCTTTTCGCTTCTACCAGAACGGTTTCGCCCCGCAGGATTTGGGTGAATCTCTCGCATCTGACCTTGGCGGCCTCGCCGACCCAGGTCGTGGCGATGATCTCTTCCCCCAGAAACGCCCGTTTTTTGTAGTCGATCTCGTGCCGGATGACGAACCAGGTATACTTCTTCTGCTGTTCGGCGCTGGCTGCCGCCTGCCAGTGAGCGACGGCGACATCCTGAATCCAGCGCAGATAAGCCACATTGTTGACATGTTGGTGTTCGTCGATGTCGTCTTTTTGGATGCGGAAAGAATGAGAAAACTTCATGACGGATCGGAAGATGCGAACAAAGGCCGGAAGCGACGAAACATTTCCGGCCTTTTTCAAAAAGGAGATTTTATTGGTCGGCCGGATCGAACCTCAACATCCGCCGGCTTTGATTTGATTAAAAAGTCGCCGGACAAAAACACTTCCGGCCAAGCCTTTAGCAAAAATATGAAAACACCTGCTTACTTTCTTCGGAAATGCTGATGTTGTTCCAGAGTTCGGTGATCTTGCCGTTTCGATAAATGATCTTACAAAGACTCCGCATATTGACCGGCTCGAACCTCGGCAGGCCGTCGCTCCCGATATCCTTCCTTTTGGCCGAAACCTCGCAGAGAACCGTTATTTGGTTCCCCTGGGAAACCATCTCTTCGATCCTCACCTTTATGTCGGCAAAGGTCTCGCGCGCCTGCCGGTAGAACTTCTTGAAATTTTCCCGCCCCCGAATCGGTTCGGTTCCCTTTAAAAAATAGGGATAAGAGGCCACTCCGTTCTCATCGAACAGTTCTTCGATCGATTCCTCCCGACCGCCGTTCCAGACCTCTTCCACCCATCTGCGATAGCTTGACTCGTTATCTTCCATCATTCTCCCTCCAAAATATTAATTTTTTTATAAATCAACTTCTTGAGGGAGAATGCAGGAGTTGGTTCGAAAAAGCCTGAACCGGTAAAGCAAAAAATTTTATGCCGAAGCCTGTTCGCCGAGAGCCTCTCGTGTCGCTTTGCCGATGTCGGCCGGCGATTCGACGACCCGGATTCCGGCTTCGCGGAGAGCCTTCATTTTTTCGGCGGCCGTTCCCTTGCCGCCCGAGATGATCGCTCCGGCGTGTCCCATTCGCCGTCCCGGAGGTGCGGTCTGTCCGGCGATAAAGGCGACGATCGGTTTCGTCACATTGTCTCTGGCAAATCGGGCCGCATCCTCTTCGGCCGTTCCGCCGATCTCGCCGATCATGACGATGGCGTCGGTTTCGTCGTCGGCTTCGAACAACCTGAGGGCATCGGTGTGAGTGGTGCCGATGATCGGATCGCCGCCGATTCCGACGGCCGCCGATTGACCGAGACCGAGCGCGGTCAGTTGGCCGACCGCTTCGTAGGTCAGGGTGCCGGAACGGGAAACCACTCCGACGCGGCCTTCTTTGTGGATATGGCCGGGCATAATGCCGATCTTGCATTTTCCGGGAGCGATGATCCCCGGACAGTTGGGCCCGATCAAACGGGTGGTTTGGCGATCATCGAGAAATTCCTTGACCTTGACCATATCCGCCACCGGAATCCCTTCGGTGATGCAAACCACCAGCGGCAGAGAGGCGTCGGCCGCCTCCATAATGGCGTCGGCCGCGAACGGCGGCGGAACGTAGATCACCGAAACATTGGCTCCGGTTTCCTCCACGGCCTCCTCAACGGTGTTGAAAACCGGCACGCCCTCGTGCGTCGTTCCGCCCTTTCCGGGCGTGACGCCGCCGACCACCTTGGTGCCGTATTCGATCATCTGCTGGGTGTGAAATGTTCCTTCTTTCCCGGTGATGCCCTGAACGATCAGGCGGGTGTTTCTATCTACTAAAATGCTCAAAACTCACGCTCCTCGAAAGTGGTTTGCCCTGACAAAAAAAAGAGTATAACACGAAGACGTTTTTTTTCTGAATCCGGTCCTCAAAAAAGTTGGGGACAAATTTCAATGTTAAATGTTATGGCAGTCCCACCCGCTTGACTAGATCGGCGTAACGCGGATCGTCGCGCAAAAGGTCGAGCATCGGATCGACCTTCAGAAAGGTGATGTCGTCCTCGCGGTCCCGCAGGGATTTTTCCAGAAATTCGAAGGCCTTTTCCTTTTGACCCAGACGGGCGTAAATGACGGCGATGCCGTATTGCCGGATCTTCTCATCTTTCTGGCGTTTGAGCATTTCCCGGAGAACCCCTTCCGCCTCCGCCTTTTTTCCGGCGGCGACGTAAGCCGAACCGAGGGAGAGCAAAAGATACTGGTTGCCGGTCTCTTTTTCGACCAGCGGTTCCAATTCGGCGATCGCCTCCGACGGTTTGCCGAGCCGGGTCAGAGAATTGACCAGATCGGCTCGCGAATAGACGTAGTTCGGGTCGATCTCCAAAGCCCTCCGGTGCTGGCGGACGGCGTCTTCGAACTGCCCGGCCAGATAGAATTGCTGACCGAGCCGGAAATTGGTGTTGACCGTGAACGGCTCCAGTTCCAGCGCCCGCCGGGCCTCGCGGATGGCCTCGGTCGAACGCCCCGTTTTGCCGAGGATCTGGGCGTACCAGTTGTGCGTCAGAGCGTAGTTCGGGTTCAGTTCGGCAGACTTTTGAAACTCCTGGATGGCGCCGGCGAAATCCCATTCGTGAAAATGTTTGACGGCGGCCAGAGAGGTGTGGGCTTCGGCCAGTTCGGGGTCGATGTCGAGCGCCCGGGTGGCCGCGGCCCGCGCCTTTGAAGCGGCTTCGGCGCGGGTGATGTTCATATAATCTGACGAAACGTTGTAGGAATCGGCGAGACCGCTCCAGGCCAGGGCGTATCCCGGATCGAGTTCGATCGCCTTTTGAAAATACTCGATCCCTTTTTTCAGATTCTCCTCGTTGCGCCGGTTCCAGTGAAAACGTCCCCTCAGATAAGCCTGATAGGCCTCTTTGTTGGAGGTGTAGTCTTTGGTCACTTTCTCCTCTTCGGCTCCGGTCAGTTTCAAACGGAGCCGCTCGGAGATCTCACGCGAGATGTCTTTCTGGATCTCCAGAGCGTCCGAGACCCGGCGACGGTAAAGTTCGCCCCAGAGAACCTTGTTTTCGAGCGTGTCGATCAGTTCGGTTCGAATCTCGATCTGATCGGCTCTTTGCGTTATGCGGCTGACCAGAACGGCCCGCACCCCGAGTTCGGCGGCGATCGTTTCGGCTTTCAGATCCTTGCCCTTGTAACGAAAAACGGTGCTGGTCGGCAAAACCTTGAGCTGCGGCAGATTGGAAAGATTGTAGATGATGCTTTCGGTCAGACCGTCGGAAAGATATTCGGCGTCGGCGTTTCCGCCCTCGTTGGCAAAAGGCAGAACGGCCAGCGAATTGATCGGTTCCCGCCCCGCTCCGCCGAAAAACATCAGGTAGCCGAGGCCCGCCGCGACCAACAAAATAAAAGCGGCGGCCGCTTTCCTGAAACTCCAAAACGGCGGGCGGGTTCGTCCGGTGATCGTTCCCGGCCTTTCCATAGTCTTCAAACGGAGTTCCTGATCGACGGTCTCGGGGTGCAAAACCTGCGTGTCGGCCTGAAAATCCCGGTTCGGCTGCGAGGTTCTTTCCAGCTCTTCGTCGAACTCCTTTTTTTTGTGGAATTGTTTGAGGTCTTCGAGCAACTGCGAGGCGGTCCGGTAGCGTTCGGCCCGGTCTTTTTTCAGCGCCCGGTTGACGATGGCGCAGATCTCGGGCGGGAGATGGGGCCGGATCTCTTCGATCGGGATTGGTTCCGATTTGAGGATCGAGGCCAGAAACTCGTTCTGCGTCTCCCCCTCGAAAGGCAGATGTCCGGTGAGCATTTCGTAGAGGATGATCCCGAAACTGAAGATGTCGGTTTGATGATCGACCGACCTTCCCCCGGCCTGTTCGGGCGACATATATTGCGGCGTGCCGAGGATCATCCCCGGCATTGTGTTGATCTCGGTCGTCTCGGCCGCGTCCAGAGCGATCTGTTCATCGGTCGTTTTTTCGGTCAGTTTGGCGAGGCCGAAATCGAGGACTTTGACGATCCCGTCCGGACGGACCATGATGTTGTCGGGTTTGATGTCGCGGTGGACGATGCCGGCTTCGTGCGCCGCCTGAAGAGCGGAAACGATCTGAATGGAAATGGAGAGCGCTTCGCTCATGGTCGCCCCTCGGTTCCGAAGGACCTTGTTGAGAGTCTCCCCGGTGACGTATTCCGAGGCGATAAACCGCGATCGGTCGGTCCGGCCGATCTCGTAAATGGTCAGGATGTTCGGATGATTGAGCGCCGAGGCGGCCCGCGCTTCGAGGATAAAGCGGCGGACCCGTCCCTCGTTGGCGGCCACCTCATCGAGCAGAACCTTGAGGGCGACCGGGCGTCCGAGTTCGTTGTCTTCGGCCAGAAAAACCTCGCCCATTCCGCCTTTGCCGATTTTCGAACGGATCGTGTAGCGACCGAAATTTGCGCCCTCTTTCATAACCTACCCTTTGGAATTTAACACATATTAAACTATCAAAACCCCAATTTACCAACCAATTCGCCGCCCGACGGTAATTCAAATAAATTTACCGGGAATTTTCTCGAACATTCCCCGGCGCGCTTTCGTATGCCTCTTAACTGTTCTTTATCGGTAGGCGAAATACCGGAACGTAAAATACCGAATCAATTTTATAAATTTTTATGCGACTTATTTTTACATTTTACGCAGATGCTTTCTGGATCGCTCTGAAATCCATTCTGGAACATAAACTCCGGGCGTTTTTGACTCTTCTCGGCGTGATCATCGGCGTCGCATCGGTCGTCGTCGTCAGCGCTTCGATCACCGGATTGAACTCTTACGTGACGGAAAAGGTCGCCAAAGTCCTCGGAGCCAATCATTTCATGATCAACCGGATGGCTTTTACCGGGAGAATGGAGGACGACGAGTTCGAACGCCGCAACAAGCGCAACAAAAAGGTCACGTGGGAAGAGTACGAATACGTCAAGGAAAAATGTAAGGCCTGCTCGACCGTCGGAGCGCAGATGATGTCGGGCACGGATCTCAATCAGGACGGGATCGAGATGCCATCGGTACAGATCCAGGGCGTGACGGCCAATATGGGCGAGATCGAGGACAAGACCATCATCGAGGGACGTTTCATCTCCGATTCCGAGGTGGAAAGAACGGCCAAGGTGTGCGTCATCGGCTACGACGTCAAAGAGAAATTTTTCCCCGATCAAAGTCCGATCGGAAAAACGATCAAGGTCCGGGGTTTGCCTCTGACGATCATCGGTCTTCAGGAAAAACGCGGTTCGATGTTGGGTCAGGCGCTCGACCGCAATTTGTACATGCCGATCACGCTTCATCAGCAGATGTTCGAGAGGAGCAGCGGTCTTCAGATTCACGGCAAATCTGAAGACCGGGAATCCCTGACGCTGGCCATCGAGGACGCCCGGTTGAGCCTTCGCAACAGGAGAAAGCTGATCGGAAGCGACGAGGACACCTTCGGCCTCGTCAACACCACCGAGTTAAACGGCCAGATCGATCAGTTCACCGGCGCGATCGCCACCGTGGTCGTCCCGATCACGATGATCACGCTGATCGTCGGCGGGATCGTCGTGATGAACATCATGCTGGTTTCGGTAACCGAAAGAACCTTTGAAGTCGGGCTTCGAAAAGCCCTCGGCGCGACCCGCAAACAGATCCTTCTGCAGTTTCTGATCGAATCCGCCCTGCTTTGCGTGATGGGCGGCATCCTGGGAATAATCCTGGCCTTCGGGGTGACGAGTCTGATCACTTACATTTTCGAAATAACGATGACCGTTACGGCCTTTTACATCTTTATAGCGGTCTTTGTGTCCAGCGGGATCGGCGTCATCGCCGGACTTTATCCGGCTTTTAAGGCCTCGAAACTCGACCCGATCGTGGCTTTGACCCAGAGTTAGGACTTTTACCACAAAGGAGCAAAGGACATTAAGTCTTTCAAAAATTCAGTTGCCGGTCATCATTTTCCCGTTTTCATTGTGTCCTTGCGGTGAGAAAAAAAGGTTTTTATGAAATTATCGAGTTCATTACCGAGAGAAGTTTTAAAGATGGCGCTCGACAGCGTGATGTCGCACAAGTTCCGGTCGTTTTTGACCATTCTCGGCATCGTCGTCGGGGTTTTTACCGCCATCGTCGTCGCATCGATCCTGACCGGCGTCCGTCAGAGCATCGTCGCGATCATCGAAGATTACGGCACCAACAACATCTACGCCTTTCATTTGACGACCGGATTCGGCCCGCCGAACCGCGAGGAAAGAAACCGCAAACCGCTGACGATGGAAGACGCCGACGCCATCATTCGGCAATCGAACGCCATCGAGGAAATCACCAGCGTCGCGCCGAGCATCGGCTCGTTCGGCGACGGTTTCGACGACAATCTGATCTACGAGGACAAGAACTATCGCTGGGCTTTGACCGACGGGGTCGAGCCGAACTATCCGCAGATCACCAATCTGGTTTTGCGCGAGGGGCGTTTCATCACCCAGGCCGACAACCAACAGCGGCGCAACGTTCTGGTCATCGGCGTCAATGCGGCCGACGCGCTGTTTCCCAACAAAGAGGGCGACATCGTCGGAAATTTCGTCCGGATGAACGGCCAGCAATGGGAGATCATCGGGGTCATCGAAAAGCGGAAGGCCGGTTTTTTCGGCGAGAACGAAGAGGACCGCAAGGTCTTTCTGCCGATCCGCACCGCCCGCAAGGTCGCCCCGCAAAGAGATTACATCGTTCACATCATCAAGGCCAAGGAAAACCGCATCAAGGACGCCCTGCTCGACACGGAATCGGTTTTGCGGCAAAGGCGCGGAGTCAAATTCGGCGAACCGAACGATTTCGACGTCAAGACGGCAGACAATTTCATCGAACAGTTCGATTCGATCCTCGGCGGGATCGGTCTGGCGGCCATCGCCATCTCGTGCCTCGGTCTCTTGGTCGGCGGGATCGGCGTGATGAACATCATGCTCGTTTCCGTAACCGAAAGAACCAAAGAGATCGGCATCCGCAAGGCCATCGGGGCGACCAAACGGGCGATCGTTCTGCAATTTTTGTTCGAGGCCATGACGCTCACCTTTTTCGGAGGCGTCATCGGCGTTATCATCGCCATCGGCATCTCTCAACTGCTGATCCTGATCTTTCCGAGCATTCCGGCCACCATTCCCCTGTGGGCGGTCACTCTCGGTTTGACGGTTTCAGTCTTCGTCGGTCTTGTCTTCGGCGTTTTCCCGGCCATGAAGGCGTCTCAACTCGATCCGATCGAATGTCTCAGATATGAGTAAACCGTGATGGGTGATGGGTGATGGGATTTCAGTTCACTTCCTATCACCCATCACCTATCACCTATCACCATTTTTTGCCCCCCGCCCGATTTTCCTGTAACTTAGTTGTAACTCTGTTACAGCTATGGCCAAAGGCAGTCCAAATATCATCGGCCGGATCGATAAGGCGGATTTCCCGAAAATCAACCTGAAAAGGATCAAGGTCAAGATCGACACCGGCGCTTACACCTCTTCGTTTCATTGCTGTAGGATCGAGGAGACGAAAGAGCGAAAACTGCGGGTGGTCTTTTTGGACCCGGACGATCCGAAATACACGGGCAAGGCATATCTTTTCAAGAGATATTCAAAAAAAAGCGTCAAAAGCTCGAACGGCGAATCCGAAGAACGGTTCATCATCTCCACCAAGATCCGTTTTCACCGCCGGATCTACCGGGCCGAATTTTCCCTGACCTACCGGCGGGAGATGCGTTATCCGGTCTTGATCGGGCGGAAATTTCTGGCCGAACATAATTTCGTCGTCAACCCGAGACTGCGCAATTATCTGCACCAAAAGCGAAAGACAAAAAAACTTTCCGCCGAAAATGAGATAAAACCGACTCCGTCCGACTAAATGTTTTTTCCAAATCCCTGTAACATACCTTTAACACCTATATTCTAATTTTTTACCAAAAGATAAAAATCCTATGAAAATCGCCATTTTATCGGCCAATCCAAAACTTTATTCAACCCGGCGGCTGGTCGAAGCGGGGGCCAAACGCAAGCACGAGATGGTCGTCGTCAATCACACCAAATGCGTTTTGCAGATCGAGAAAAAAAACCCGATCATCATGTACGACGGCAAGGAGCTGGCCGGCATCGACGCCGTCATCCCGCGGATCGGCGCGTCGGTAACCTTTTTCGGAACGGCCGTCGTCCGGCAGTTCGAGATGCAGAAGATCTTCTCGGCGGTCGAATCGCAGGCCTTGGTCAAATCGCGCGACAAATTGCGCAGTCTGCAACTGCTCTCGCGCGCCGGACTGGGTCTGCCCAAAACGGTCTTCGCCAATTACACAAAGGACACCGAAAGCGTCGTCAAACTGCTCGGCTCGACCCCGATCATCCTCAAACTTCTGGAGGGAACGCAAGGTCTCGGCGTCATCATGGCCGAAACCAAAAAGGCGGCGGAATCGGTTCTCGAAGCCTTTAACGGTCTGGAAGCGCGGGTCGTCCTTCAGGAATTCATCCACGAGGCCAAAGGAGCCGACATCCGCGCCTTCGTCGTCGATGGCAAGGTCGTCGGAGCGATGCGGCGGCAGGCCAAAGAGGGCGAGTTCCGCTCCAATCTCCACCGGGGCGGAACGGCCGAACTGATCGATCTGAGCGACGAAGAAGAGGACGCCGCCATCAAATCGGCCCGCGTCATGGGCCTCGGGATCGCCGGCGTCGACATGCTCCAATCGAGCCGCGGCCCGCTGATCCTGGAAGTCAACTCCTCGCCCGGCCTCAAAGGCATCGAAGAAGCCACCAAAAAAGACATCGCCAGAGAGATCATCCGGTACGTGGAAAGACATGTCTAGATTTTGGATTTTGGATTGCCGATTTTGGATTGATTTAGTTTTTTTTGAGAAATTCGAAATCAGACAAATCCAAAATCCAAAATCTAAAACCCAAAATCAAATGAGTTGATACGTTTCTTCGTATTGCGGGACGTGAACGTTCCAGCCGTATTCGTCGCGGATGTGCTGGGCCATGGCGGCCGCGGCGGCGGGTTCGCCGTGGGTGGTGAATACGGTTTTGGGTTCGTTCGGCAGGCCTTTGAGCCAGCGCAAAACGGCTTTCCAGTCGGCGTGAGCCGAGAAACCGCCGATCTCTTCCAGATGACAGCGAACCGGGATCCAGTCGCGCATGATCTTGACCTCTTTGGCGCCGTCCTGGATCTCCCGCCCGCGAGTTCCGGCCGCCTGATAGCCGACGAAAACCAGCGTGGCGTCCGGGTTCGGCAAAATGCGTTTGGCGTGATGCAGAACGCGCCCGCCCGAGATCATTCCCGAGGCGCTGATGATGATGATCGCATCGTCGCGGCGGTTGATCTTTTTGGAATCCTCGCGGCTGTTGGTCGTCGTCATTGATTTGGTCCGCAAGGGGTGTTTTTTGTCGGCCAGAATGCTGGCGTATTCCTCGTCGTGTTCCTCGCGCCAGCGGTTATAGACCTGCGTCGCCTGTTTGGCCATCGGCGAATCGACGATCACCGGCAGAACCGGTATTTTGTGTTGTTCTTCCAATTCGCGGATCAGATAAAGGATCTCCTGCGTCCGCCCGACGGCAAAGGCCGGTATGAGGATCGGAGCGTTGCGCTTGAAACCCTCGTTGATCACCCGGGCCAGAAGTTCTTCCGAGGGAACCTCATCGTGGAGACGGTCGCCGTAGGTCGATTCGACCATCAGATAATCGCAGGCCGGCGGCGGGGCCGGATCTTTCAGGATCGGCTGATCGTAATGTCCCAGATCGCCGGAAAAAAGAAATTTGATCGATTCGCCGTTTTCCCTCGCGTTTTCCATCTCGACCAGCACCAGACTGGCCCCCATGATATGTCCGGCGACGTTGAAACTGGCCTTGATCCCCGGACAGATCTCGACCGGCTGGCCGTCGTTCGGCACCGGCATCAGGCGTTCGAGAGTCTCCTCGGCGTCTTTCTCGTCATAAAGCGGGAGGGCGGGCGAATGGCTGGTCAGCCCTTTGCGGTTGCGGTAATCGGCCTCTTCTTCCTGAAGCCGGGCCGAATCGGGAAGAAGAATTTTCATCAGATCGGCCGTCGCCCGCGAGGTAAAGACGTTTCCGGCAAACCCCAGTTTGACCAGACGCGGCAGAAATCCGGTGTGATCGATGTGAGCGTGAGTGATGATGACGGCATCGACATCCGCCGGTTCAAAGGGCAATTTCTCCCAGTTGCGCTGACGCAACTCGCGCAATCCCTGAAAAAGACCGCAATCGACCAGCACCTTTTGCCCGTTATGTTCGAGCAGATATTTCGACCCCGTGACGGTTCCGACCCCGCCGTAAAATGATATTTTCGCCATTCGTTCCTCCCTTAAATTATTTGTTCCTTACGATTTTCCACTTTTCGGAAACAAAAGCAAAGGGAGGACAATTTCGGATTTTAGATTTTGGATTTTGGATTTCGCCAAAAATAACCGGCTTAATCCAAAATCGGCAATCTAAAATCCGAAATCTCACGAGGCTCCTTCCATATCTTTGATCAGAACCAGATCGCTGTTGGCGATGCCGCGGACGATGAAGATCCGCCGACCGTCCCTCGACCAGATGAAATTGGTCAGTTCGCCCGATTTGAAATCGGTGAGGGCTTTTTCTTCCTTACTTTTCGGATCAAAATTCCAGATGTTGTCGGCTTCCTTTTTGGCGATATAAGTCAGCTGACGGCCGTCGGGCGACCATTTATAACGGTTGTTCAGATCGAACTTGATCTTTTCCGGTTCTCCGCTGATCTCGTCGTTTTTCAGGGAAGCGATCTCGAGAGCGACATCAAAATCGGAGGTCTTGCTGTCATATTCGAACGAGATATAAGCCAGCGATTTGCCGTCGGGCGAAACCTGAGGAGACACTTCCGAAGCCTTGCTGTCCGGCAGTAAAGGGCTCGCCTCGCCGCCGCTGATCGGCACTTTCATCAGCGTTCCCCGGCCTCCGTCGCTCGTCTCACGGTTAAACAGAACGGTTTTGCCGTCGGCCGTGATCTGCAGATTGCCGTCCCGACCGTTCTTCACGCTGGTCAGTTGAACCGGATTGCTCCCGTTCGATTCCATCCGCCAGATTCCGAAAACATCGTTGCGGTTGGAACTGAAGATGATGTATTTACCGTCGGGCGTGGCCACCGGATCGAAGTTGTATCGACCGTCCGATGTGATCTGCCTTTCGTCGGTTCCGTCCGGGTTGACCGAGAAGATGTTGATCTCCTTGCCGGTCAGTCGCGAATAGAGGATCTTGCCGTCGGACATCTGCGAAAGCCCCAAATAGCCCAAGAATGTCCGGCTTTCGCTCAAAAGCTGATTGATCTCTTTGGTGGCGGGATTAAAGGCCACGAGGCTTGAAATCCGGTCGACCTTGGTCGTAACGATCGTATTGCCGTCGGCCGAAACGCTCAGACTGGCGTAATCGCTGGTATCGGTCGTCACCTGTTTGATCAGTCCTTCCGGATAGGACGAGTGCCAGATCTGCATGTTGTCGTCGTTGTTTCTCTTGCCGATGAAGATGATCCCCTCGTTGTTCAGAAGCCACTGGAAATTGGTCGCCTTGACCCAACCCTCTTTGTTGAGCGCGCTCAACTCTTGGGGTTCGGTCGGCGTTTTGTTCTCGCCCGAAGCCGGGACGGCGATGATCTTGGTTCGCGGAAATGTCTGACTCGTATTTTCGTAACCGCCGAGCAAGAGCCTTTGGCCGTCGCCCGACCAGATGACATCGTTGAACTTGTCGTAGCCGACCGCCTTCGTATCGATGAACGCCTCAAGATCGCCGCCTTCGAGATCGGAGATAAAGATCGTATCGCCGCCGTCGGTCGGGTTGTGGCGGATAAAGGACAGTTTTTGGCCGTCGGGTGAAAAGGAGACGCTGGAATCGATATCGTAAAGAATTTTTTTGCTCGCCCCGCCCAGAGTTGAAACCCGATACAAGGTGCCGACGCCGTTTTCGATTTGAACGTAATAGACAAACTCGCCGTCGGGCGAAAATTTCGGCTGATAGAAATGTTTCAGCGAAGATGGAACGATCTCGATGGTCGTGTCGGTCACCAGTTGGCGGACTACCAGTTTCGGTCTTCCGCCCTGAGTGTCAACGAAAGAAACGAATTTGCCGTCCGGCGAGACGGAGGCCAACTGGGCTTTCCCGTTATCGGTCTTGGCCGAAACCTGGATCGACTGAAAGACGGGTTTCGCTCCCGAGAACCATGACGGCAGATAAAACCAGGCTCCGGCCGCCACCGTCACGGCAAAGGCTATAACCAAGATCGACATGATCCGCCAGCCGACGTTGCCGGAAACGGTGTTGACCTGGGTTTTGACCCAGTTCCTTTTCTCGGCCGTGGTCGTTTCGGCCGAGATCGTCTGATGGATCAGCGTCTTGTTCTCGCTCGTGTCCTGCCGGGCCAGACCGACCGTGTTGGAAAGATGGATCGCCCGGTTTTCGAGAGTGTTCTGTTCGAGTTGCGAACGAAGATCTTTCAGATCGAGCGAGAAATCCTTGATGCTCTGATAGCGCTCATCGGCGTTCTTTTTGAGCGCTTTGCGCAGGATCCATTGCAGTTCCTCGGGGACCTCCTCGATCGGTTGCGGCTCGATGTGAATCAGCGCGGCCAGCGAATCGCTGACGGTTTCGCCCCCGAACGGATTCTTTCCGGTCAGCATTTCATAAAGAACGACGCCGATGCTCCAGACATCGGTTCTTTCGTCCGTTTCTTTCCCGCGCGCCTGTTCGGGCGACATATAGCGGACGCTTCCCATCACCATTCCGGGCTGGGTCTTGATCATCTGAATGGTCGCGTCCTCGGTTCCGGCGGTCTGATGAAGGGTCGGTTTGGCCAGACCGAAATCGAGGATCTTGGCGTAACCGTCGCGGCGGATCATGATGTTCTCCGGTTTGATGTCGCGGTGAACGATCCGGGCTTCGTGGGCCACCGCCAGAGCGTCGGCGATCTGTTCGGCGATCCTGATCGAATCGAGCATCGACAGTTCGCCCCTTTCGATCTTTTCTCGGAGCGTTTTCCCGTCGACGTATTCGGTCGCGATGAAAAGCTTGTCGTCCTGTTCGTCGATCTCGTGAATGGTGATGATGTTGGGGTGATTGAGCGCCGAAGCGGCCTTGGCCTCCAGTTTGAAACGCTGGACGCGATCCAGATCACAACAGAATTCGGGCAACAGCACCTTGAGCGCCACATTGCGGTTAAGCTGTTCATCGTGCGCCAGATAGACCTCGCCCATCCCGCCCTCGCCGATTTTTGAGCGGATTTCGTAACGACCGAGTTTTGTGCCTGAAAGCATAAATTTCCCCAAAAGACCTAAAATTTACTAAAGGATTTAACGTATGTAGGCGGGAAAAAGTTTAGAAACCTTCCTCGAAAAGTTTGCGCCGCCGTGCTTTTTTATTTCAATGATTTTACACATTAATTAAACACCGCCAAAGCCCTGCTTGTGACAGAAGCGGCGGCGCGACGCGCGTCTCCGACGAACTTTTTCAATTTTTCGGATCTTTGTTTTTCGGGAACCAGACCACTTTCATCCGATTGGCGGCCTTCGACTGATGTTTTCTTAAATTAGCGGTTTTCAACAGTTGATCGGGGGTCTCGCCGTCCTTCAGAAAAGTGGCCGCGCCGAAATTCAAACGGACGAGGATCTTTTCGCCTCCCGGAACCTGAAACGGGGTTTCCTCAAAACTCCGTTCGAGCCGCCCGATCACCTCTTCGGCGATCTCTTCGGAAGCCGTCGGCAGGACGGCCAGAAATTCATCAGCCGAAGACCGGGCCAGAAAATCCATCCGCCGCAGTCCGTTCTTGATCTGTTCGGCCGTAAAGACGAGAATCTCGTTGCCGACCGAATGACCGAACTTTTCGTTGATCTCGGCGAAGCTTTTAATGTCAAAGGCCAACAGCGACAGCGAGCGTTCGTCGCGAAGGCGCTGGGATTGGGCGATCTGGTTTTCGAGAACCAGATAAAAAGCGCGCTCGTTGGGAAGATTGGTCTGAGGGTCGGTCAGCGCATTGGAAAGGCTTCGTTCGAATTCGCGGGAACTGAGAAAAAGCGGCGCGAAACGCTCGCCGATCGCCTCCAGCAGTTTGACCGAATGGGAATCGAAATCCCGTTCGGTTTTTCCGAAAAGCTCCAGCACGGCAAAAACCTCCGAATCCCGGAACAAAGGCGCGGCCACGGCCGCCGACAAACCTTCGGTCGCCTTGGAAGAAAGAGCCCGGCGATCGACCGCCAGACCTTTGTCGATCTGCCCCCGGCGGCCGACGAAGACTTTTCCGGCCAGTCCTTTGCTGGCCGGAATTTTCAACCCCTTGAAGATCTCGGAATTTTTTCCGACGGCATGACTGATATTCAGATTGATCCGTTTTTCATCCAACAAATAAAGAACCCCGGTTTCAAACGGAAGCATCTCATTGATCCGGGTGGCGACCAGACGGAACATATCCGAGGAGTTGAGCGAAGCGCCGAAAAACTCTCTGGCTTCTTCCAGAGCCAGAAGTTTGTTTTCGACCTCGGAGTCAAAAATCCCGTCGCCCCCGTCCGATCCGTCTTTTCCAATTCTTGCATCCGCCGGTTTCTCCCCCGAAAAAGCCGCGACGTTCGGCCCGGAAAAATGCCAGGTCAAAAATCCCGACACCAAAACCGTTCCGACAAAAAGAGCCGCTTTCGTCCACAGGCCAAGATCCGCCCGGCCCAGCAAAAATGCCGCGCAAAGCGCCGCCATTAAAATAATTAACGGGACAAAACGCCCGAAACCGTCCCCGAGTGGTTCGTTCCTTTGCAAATTCCCTTTTTTGGCCTTTTTCATCTGATATTTTGTTCAATTCGGACGAGAAAACAGCGTTTTTTTTACCCCTGTAAATGCATTTTTTGAAGATTACTCCTCGGATTAAAATAAGTCAACCGTTGATTTTTCTTGGGTAAAACGGTATTTTTCCGGTTTTTGGGCCTAATATTTCGGTCACTGAAACCGATAAAAATATTTAAAAAAAATGTTTTTTTTGCCCTTTTTGCATTTGACTAAATAAACTTAGGTATTTATATTGTCCAAATGTTCCAAAAATTAAAGAGTTTGGGACTCGACTGTTTAAAAGTAAACAGTTCGCAAAAATAATTTTAATCTTTGAGAAGACAGGAGAATATAAAAAATGAAAAAGACAATAGTTCTTTCAACAATGTTGATTTTGAGTGCTCTGGGACTCGCTTGTGAAGAACCGGCCCCTAACAAACCGGCGGCTTCCCCGGCGGCTTCCCCGGCGGCTTCGTCTCCGGCGGCTTCGTCCCCGGCTGGTTCCCCGGCTGGTTCCCCGGCTGGCGAAAAATCCCCGGCTGGTTCACCGGCTGGTTCACCGGCTGCTGAGAAGAAAGACGACATGAAAAAAGACGACATGAAGAAAGATGACGAAAAGAAAGAAGGCGAAGCCAATAAATCCGACGCCGACAGCAAATAAAAATCTTTCGTCGAATAACTAAAACAATTTTCTGGGCACGTTGTCCGCGGACAGCGTGCTTTCTTTATGGAATTGAAAACTCCGGTTTTCAATTCCTTATCAGTTTTAGACATTCTGAAAAAAATGTCATCTGACCATAAAATTTAAAAAAGAAGAACAGTAAGCAGGTCTTTGGAAAAAGACCGCTTTTATTTAAGGAGTACATATATGAAAAAAGTTATTTTACTTTCAGCCATTTTAATTTTGGGCGCTCTGGCCTTCGGCTGTAACGGCGAAACCGAAACCAACAAACCCGCCAATAACGCCAACACCAACGTCAATTCCGACGCCAACAAACCGGCCAACGCCACCGACGATAAAATGAATACCAACGAGGCCAAGGACGAGAACAAGGCCGAGGATAAAAAAGAGGACGGCAAGAGCGATCTGGAAAAAGCCGCCGAGAAGACCGACAAGGTGATCGACAAGACGGTCGATGAGGTCAAAAAAGGCGTTGAAAAGGGCGCCGAAACCATCGAGAAAGGCGCCAAGGAAGTCAAGGAAAAAGCCAAGGAATCGGAATCCAACAAACCGTAAACCTTTTTCCGATTGATCATTTAACCTATGGCCGCTCCATTCGGGGCGGCCATTTTATTTGATCTGATCGCGCAGTTCCTCGATCGAAGTGACGGGAAAACGGCAGGCGAAATTCTCGCAAACGTAAACGGTCGGTTTTCCGTCGATCTTCGTCCGGTCGCGCAAAAGCGGAACGAGATCCGCCGCGCCCGAATCCTCGGCCGGAACAACGATCTTGACCGGCAGATAATTCTTCCAGACCTCTTTCGCCAGTTCGTTCCCGCGTTCGCCGATGATGACGATCTCTTTGACCGTTCCGAGGTAAAATTCGAGGGCCGACAACGCCCGCCCGAAAGCCTGCGGATAACGACCGATCTGCGCCGCCAGAAGGCGCAAAAGGGCGACGGCGAAACGTTCGTATTTTTCATCCCCGGTCAGATGCCGCAATTTCAGCAAAACGTCGACCGCCACCGAATTTCCCGACGGCGAGGCGTTATCGAAAAAATCCTTGGTCCGAACGATCAACTCTTCGTGTCCCTCGCCGGTAAAGAAAAATCCCCCCTCGTCCTCGTCCCAGAATTCATCGAGCAGGATATTTGTCAAATCGATCGCCCCGCGCAGATAACGGATCTCGCCGGAAACCTGAAACAGTTCCACCAGAGCGTCCGCCAGATTGGCGTAATCCTCCAGATAAGCGTTCAGTTTCGCCCGGCCGTCCTTGTAACTGCGCAGAAGGTAACCGTCCCTTTGCATATTTTCCAGAATGAAATCGGCGTTTTCCTTCGCGATCCCAAGGTAGTCCTCGTCGTCCAGAACGGCCGCCGCTTCGGCAAAGGCCGCCAGCATCAGACCGTTCCAGGCCGTCAGAACCTTTTCGTCCCGGAACGGTTTGACCCGCTTTTCTCTGGCGGCGAATATCTTTTCGCGGGATCGCTCCAGAATTTCGACCACGTCTTTCGCCCCGATGCCGAAAACCTCGGCCGTCTCCTCCAGAGTGTTTTTGACGTTGAGGATGTTCTTTTCCTCGAAATTGCCGTCCTCGGAAACGTCGTAGTAAAAATTAAAAATCCGGGCGTCATCCTCGCCCAGAAGCGCCCCGGTCTCCTCCGGCGTCCAGACGAAGTATTTGCCCTCGACGCCTTCGGAATCGGCGTCCTGCGCCGAGTAGAAACCGCCCCGCTCGTCGAGCATCTCGCGCCGGACGTAACCGAGAGTCTCGACCGCTATCCGCTTGTAGAAATCGTCGCCCGTAGTTTGAAAAAGATGTAGATAAACGCGGGTCAGCTGGGCGTTGTCGTAGAGCATCTTTTCGAAATGCGGCGTCAGCCAGATGGCGTCGACCGTGTAGCGGTGGAAACCGCCGCCGAGCTGATCGAAAATCCCGCCGTGAGCCATCTTCAGACAGGTTCTCTCGACCATCTCAAGCGCTTTTTCGTTCCCCGTCCGGCGATGATACCGAAGCAGAAACTCCAGACTCATCGACGGCGGAAATTTCGGGGCGCCGCCGAAACCGCCGTTGACCGCGTCGAAACTGCGGGCCAAAACGTTAAAGGCCGAATCGGCCAGCTCCGGCGAAAGATTCCCCGAGGTCATCCCGGCCAAAGCGCCGGTCCGGCGCAGCTCGCCCAAAATATCGTTGGCCGAACGCAGAAGTTCCTCGCGTTTGGTTTTCCACGCCTCGGCCACGCTCAAAAGGATCTGCCGGAAGGCCGGCATCCGGTAACGGGGTTCGGGCGGAAAATAGGTTCCGCCGTAAAAAGGCAGTTTGTCCGGCGTTACGAAGACGTTCAGCGGCCAACCGCCGGAACCGGTCGTCGATTGAACGAAATTCATGTAGATCTTATCGACGTCGGGCCGTTCCTCCATATCGACCTTGATGTTGACGAAATTCTCGTTCATCAAACGGGCCGTCTCCTCGTCCTCGAACGATTCGCGCTCCATCACATGACACCAGTGGCAGGCCGAATAGCCGATGCTGATCAGAACGGGTTTGTCTTCGGCCTCGGCCTTTTCGAAGGCCTCGTCGCCCCACGGATACCACTCGACCGGATTATGGGCGTGCTGAAGCAGATAGGGGCTGGTTTCGTCGATCAATTTATTGGTGTGTTCTTTCGGACTTGGCATAAAAGCATTTTTTCACGCCGACGCGGGTTTGCGCAAAGACCTTTCGGAAAAATATGCTAAACTCGTCGGTGAAAAAAGAAGCGTCCATGGCAGAAAAAATCCTTCAAACCGCGCCGCCCGCACTTTATTCGGCCTTCGATCTTTTCCCCTCGCGCAAAGGGGCGGCCATTCATATCGACAAATTCGCCCGCGCATTGTTCGAAGAAACCGGCGGCGGTCTGCTCCACGTGCTGGGCAACGAGAAACTTCCCTCCCGGCAGATCGAGGGAAACGTTGAGATCGTCCGCTTCGATCAACCGATCAAAAACTACCTCCGGCGCGCGCTGGCCTTCAGCGATTATCTGAACCGCCTGCTCGATGAATGCGGGAAAAACCTGAGGATCTGCCACTTTCGCGACATCTGGAGCGGAACGGCCATTCTCGGGGAAAAACGAAGCTACAAAACCATCTTCGAAGCCAACGGTTTTCCGTCGGTCGAACTGCCGTTCGCCTATCAGAACATCTCGCCCGAAACCCTGGCCAAATTCCGCGATATGGAGAGATTCTGTCTCGAACAATCCGATCTGATCGTTACCCCTTCGCAGACGATCAAGGCCAAAGCGTCGAGTTACGGGATCGCCCCGGAAAAGATCACTGTCATCCCCAACGGGGCCAAACTGCCGCCGCCGACCGACAGGCCGGCCGGTGCGCCCCGGCGCTACCTCATCTATTTCGGCGCGGTTCAGGCCTGGCAGGGCGTCGATGTTCTGCTCAAAGCCTTTGCCCGCCTTCGCGACCTCGACGACCTCCATCTGGTCATCTGTTCGTCGAACCATTCGCGGCGGTCGAAAATGCTGCGGAAACTGGCCGAAAAACTGGAGGTTCAGGAACGCATCGTCTGGCATTTCGGCCTCGGCGAAGAGGAACTTCTCCCGTGGCTCGCCGGGGCCGAACTCTCGGTCGCGCCTTTGACCGAATGCTCGCGCAACATCGAACAGGGCTGTGCGCCGCTCAAGATCCTCGAATCGATGGCCGCCAGAGTTCCGGTCGTCGCCTCCGATCTGCCGTCGGTCAGAGAGATCATGACCGACCGCCAACACGGCCGGCTGGTTCACCCGGACCGCCCCGGAGAACTGGCCCGGGTCATCCGCGTTCTTTTGCAATACCCCGATCTGCTGAGGGAAATGGGCGAAAAAGCGCGGGAGAAGATCGCCTCGGATTTTCTCTGGGCTCGCTCGCTCGAACAATTGAGGCGAACCTACCGCCGACTGATCGTTTAATCATTGCTCAAAACCCGAAAACATAATTAACCATCAACGATTTACAAACCTCACGCATTTTAGTATATTGGGCGCGACAAATTCGGTCGCCGGAGAAAACTGTGAAAGCAATTTTTACGTTGAACGCCCTGTCCCCCGCAGAAAAAAGTCTGCTCAAAGTCAAACAAATTCAGGCTGAAGAGCCGGTTCAGCAATGGATCGACCTCTTTACCAAAATGCGCGATTTCGACCGTCAGGCCGACCGTTCGCGCTGGTGGGGCGGCGGAATGGGATGTCTCGGCATTATCCTGATAATCATCGGCCTCCCGCTGATCTCGATAATGGTCGGCATCGCCATGATCCCGATCGGGATCATCGTCGCGGCCGTCGGCCTGTTTATCTATTTTTATCTCAAACCCTACGATATTCAGGGCGAGGTTCTGACGGTCAGGGTCCTGCCCCTGCTGATGATCCTCCGCGAGGAGATGAAGCCGAACGAGAAGCTGAAACTCCGGCTCGATCTGCGCGGATTTGAACAGCCCGACAAACTGACCAGTCAGAGTCCGAAACGAAGCACCGCCATTTACCGGAGCATCATCGATTTTTATTACCGTGATCACTGGATGGACGGCGAAGCCACTCTGGCCGACGGAACCCGCCTGATCTGGAGCGTTTACGATCTGGTCAAACATATCAAAAAGATCAAATACCGGAAGGGCAAGCGCAAATCCAAATCGAAATACCGGACCTCCATCTCGATGCAGATCGGGATGAGCCGGAAACGCTACCGACTGCCGCCCCTCAAACAAAAAGGAACCGAGGGCGTCATCAAAACCCAAAAGGCCGGAGATTACGTCTGGATGCTGGTTAAAAAAACGGTCAAACATCCGCCCGGCCAGTCTTTTCAGCCGAACGATCTGGTCAACACTATCGCCGCGGCCTATATCCGGGCGACGCCCGTCGGAGGTGGAAAATGAACAATCTGTGCCAATTCAAACGAGGATTTTTCACATTGCGCGCCTGCAATCGTCCCGCGTCAAAACAGTGCGAGACGTGCGGAAAACTGTCCTGTCAATATCATCTGTCGGCGCAAAGCCAGATGCGTCTGTGCGTCGATTGCGCTCAGAAACAGAATCAGGGGAAAAGCACCAGCTATTACGATGACGACTGGGTTTATTCCTACCGCAGTTGGTATTACAACACCGGTTATCATCCCTACCGGTTCGGCAACCGGGATTACACCTCATTTGAAAATTACGACGACGGTTCGGACGACTGGGACGACGATTACGCCGGAGACTTTTACGACAGCTGATGGGATCGGGCGGATCGTTTCGCCCGGAAAAACGTCGATGTTTTCAATTTTAAGCGAGGAGCGGCACAGTTATGACGGCTTTGGAAGAAAAAGGATTGACCCGGTTCGAAGAAGATTTCCTGCGTTCAAAGGTTGTTAACGACCGAAAAACCGCCGATCAATGGCTCAAGTTTTTTGACAAGATCATCAACGTGGAAAGCATAGTGGCCGATGACATCGCCCGCTTTACCGGCCATCGAACCATCGGTCTTGGAATCTCGGCCGCCGGTTTTCTGGTGATCGTTCTCGGGATCGGCCTTCAACTGGCCGTTCTGCTTCTGGTGGGAGCCGCCGCCGTTCTCATCGGTCTGATCTGGGCCGCCGTTTATCACTTCAAGAAATCGGACATCTCGTCGTTTCGGGTCAATTCCTATTTCGTCAGGGAAAAGATCCTCCCGGTGATCTTCATCCTCCGCGAGGAGATGGCCGATGACGCGCCGATCCTGCTCAACATCGATCTCGGTTGTTTTTACCGGAGGGGAACTCTCCTTCAGCACACCAACTTCAAGAGCGATTCGCTGAGCCTCACCGATGTCGGCGTGCCGGCCGGATCGAACACCCTCGGTTTTGATGACGGGATCTATAAAAACGCCTGGTTTTCCGGCGAGGCCGGTTTTGTTGACGGGACCGAGCTGAGATGGGACATCTTCGATCTGGTCAAATTTGCCGAAGATGTGATTCCCAAAAGAAAACGCTACAAAATCAAATGGAAGAGCAAATACAAAACCCTGGTGGAGATGGAGATCTCGATGCCGGACAAAATCTACGAACTGCCCGACAAGGCCAAACAAAAAAGCGACGAGGGCGATTACCGGATTAAAAAATCGGGCGATCATTATCTCATCAACATCGAAAGAAGATTCGACAAGACCGGCATCTACAAATCCGACAACACCTACGGCCCGTTCGAATGCGAAGACGGGGGAAAGACTTTTGAGATCAAAAACCTTCTGGATGTTTTGGGGCTCGCCTATCAACTCGCCCGTCCCAGAAAAAACAAAAAATGACGGACCGGAAAAATAAGACCGAAGGCAAAAAAATGCGAATCCTGTGGCTGACCGAAAACTATCCGCCCCAGCGCGGAGGGATGGCCGTTTCCTGCGACCGGATCGTTCGCTCCTTGCGTTCGGAGGATGTGACGGTGGATGTCGCTCATTTCAGCCGCCGGTATCTGAAATGGAAAACGGTTCAGAAGATCGGCGGACGGCATTTCAACTGCCCGGTCCGCGAGGACATTTCCGATGCGATGAACCGGCTCTGGAATCTGATCGAGCGTGAACACGCCGGAGTTCCCTACGCGCACGTCGCGGTTTTCGGCGGTCTTTTGCCGATGCTGGCCGGGCCGGTCTTCGCCCGCTGGCTGAAAGCCCCGCTGACGACCTTGATCCGGGGAAACGATTTTGACGCCGGAATTTTCTCACCCAAACGGGGAGACACGCTCCGCGACGTTCTGCGCGAATCCGCTTCGGTCTGCGCCGTCTCGCGCGACAAGGTCGAGAAGATCTCCCTGCTTTATCCGGAAACCCGGGTCGTCTGGACGCCGAACGGGATCGATCTTTCGGATTGGGAGTTTTCGGGCGAAGATGAAAGACTGGCCGAAAATTGGCGCGATGAGAACGGCGCCGGAGGGAAAAAGGTTCTCGGTCTGTTCGGCCAGCTGAAACGAAAAAAAGGCGGGCTGTTCTTTCTGGAAAACCTGCTTCGTTCGGGTTACGCCGATCGCTTTCATCTGCTTTTTATCGGCGATATCGAACCGGAGATGCGGGTCTGGCTAGACGAGAACGGCGAGCTGGTCAGTTTTACCTGTCTCGAATTTCTCGACCGGTTCGAACTTCTGCCCTTTTACGCCGCCTGCGATTTTCTGGTGATCCCCTCGTTTTACGACGGGATGCCCAACGTTCTGCTCGAAGCCGCCGCGCTCCGGATTCCGGCCCTGGCCTCGCAAACGGGCGGGATGCGCGATGCTCTCGAAGACGGGAAAAACGCCATGTTGTTCGCCCCCGGCGACGAACACGACTGCCGCCGGGCGATCGAAAGAGCCGCGCTGATCGAAGAAAAAGAATTTCAAACCCTAAAGGACAACTGTCGCGATCTGGCCCGCCGGTTCGATCACCGGGCGGAGGCCGAAATTTATCTCGATGTTTTTGCCGAAATTTCAAATGAGAGGAGTTTTTATGCCGAAAAATAAAAATCTGTCGAATCTGCTCCCGCTGATGCTGTTCATTATTTCATTGTCGCTGGCCTGCAATTCCGGCTCAAAACCAACGGACACGCCGGAAGCGCCGACCGACCAGCCGAAGGTGAAGACGGGCGATCCGGCCGATGGGAATAAGACCTACCAAACCAAGGTCAAGGTCAAGACTCCCGACGATAAAGACGTCGTCGAGGTCAAGATCGACTCCGACCCGAAGATCGAATTCGGCGGCAAAGTTTTGCGCGGCGAGACCAAAGGCGAGAAACGCAAATACACGCTCGAAGGCGGCTCTCAAACGGCCGAGGTCAAGGCGGGCGGCGCCGACGGTTTCAAGGTCCGGACCAACGACGGCAAACTTCTCTGGAAGGTGAAGATCTCGGCCGACAAGATCAAGATCAGCGACAACGAGGAGAACGAGAACGCCTTTGAGATCAAAAAACGCGATGACGGAGCCAAGATCGAACGCAACGAGAACAAACTCGGCGAGGTGAAATTTTACCGCGACCGGGGCAAGGTCAAGGTCAAGGACGCGTCCGACAAGGAGCTTTTCGATTCGAACACCGAAAAATACTCCGTCGCCTACGGCGTTCTGGCGCTCGGTGAGATTCCCGAAGAATACCGCTTCATAATTTTCGCCGAACTGCTCTCCAGAAACGTCTGACCGGCGATTTTTTTTCAATCAAATCGAGCGGGAGGCTCGAAGCGATCAAAAACGCGTTGCGACGGTCTCAAACGGGCGAGAAGCGCCTGCTGGGAACGGTCGAAAAGATCGAATGCGACAAACAGGGGATGTTCTTTCTTCTGAAAACCGAGGCGAAAACCTTCAAACTGGCCGTGTCATCGCCCCAGACGATTCAGATTCGCGTCTTTACCCCCGATGTCGAACAGATGCAACCCGGCTGTAATGTAAAAAGAATGGACGTTCCGGTGGTTTTCACCTTCAAGGAAGCGATCCGGCTCACCGACGACGCCGTCGGAGAACTGATCGCTCTGGAATTCGTCCCGAAGAGCTTTAAACTTTGATCAATTTTTAGTGTTGATTTTTTTTTAACGGGATCGGAAATCTCGGTGCTCCCGAGGTGATCTTTGAAGTTTTTTTGTCTTTAACCAGCCGTCGAAGACGGCGACATGTTTGTAACCCACGATGCTAATCGTGGGGGTAAAATGTGCCAAAACCGACCAAGCCATTGAAAATGGCGATATATCATGTCGCGGTTTTCAACCGCTTTACAAATGGTGTTCAAATGTTCCCATAACTCGCGTTATGGGCGGCGAAGCGGGGAATATATCGTCGGTTTCACCGACCAAACAAATGTATAACTTTCAAAGATCAGCTTTGGAATACCGAGATCTCAAAATTCAAAACTAAAAATTTAAAATTTTGAAATGAATCTCTATTACGCCAACGGCGGCGGGCTCGGTCATCTGACGCGGGCCCGCGCCTTTTTGCATCAACTCGGTCTGGAGCGAGAAACGGCCGTTTTGACGGCATCGGAATTCGCCCGCGACCGGCGCGTCCGCGGCGACCTGCGGATCATCGCGATCGAGCGGGATCTGGCCCGAAAAAAAAGGGACTATCAAATCTTCCTGCAAAACGTCTTCGCCGAAAACCGTTTCGAAAAGGTTTTTCTCGACAGTTTTCCCGCCGGACTTGTCGGAGAATTCTCTCATTTCGATTTCGGAAAGGCCGAGCTG
>JAWKHL010000010.1:0-54706 GCA_041394845.1 Pyrinomonadaceae bacterium
TTTACACATAATCAGAGTCTAAATAGTCTGACGCTTCCATATAGCCATATTTGGCTTTTCACTAGGTTTTTACCGCCAAAGATTTTCAAACCGACTGGCAGCCGTCCGGGTATAACGAACCGTGTGAGTGATGTTCTTGTGGCCGAGATAATCCTGAATGAGTCTGGTGTCAAAGCCGCGGTTGGCCAGATAATAACCGGTCGAGTGCCGGAGCATATGAGGGTTGACGGCAAAGTTTAGTTTCGCCCGATCGCCGATCGCCTTGACCAGATAATTTATTGCCTGCCGGATGAGCGGACCGCGTTCGCTCAAAAACAGATAATTCGAGTTGGAGTTCGGATAAGTCTCTCTCGTCCTGAGCCAGGCCCGGATCGCCCGGAGTTCATCGCCCTCGATCGGTTGATGAGTCGAAAGGCTTCCTTTAACCCGCCGAACATAGATTCGGGCCGTTTCAAGATCAATATCTTTCAGACGCACATCAATCAGTTCCGACACCCTAAAGGCATGTCGGTAGGCGAGCAACATCAGACAAAGATCCCGCACACCGTGGCGACCTTTCCTGGCGGCGGCCAGGAATTTTTTCATTTCCGATTCGGTCAGGAAATTTTTAGCTTTCGGATCGACGGTTTGTTTGACTGATTTTTTCGGCATCAAAGTTAAACTCTTTACATTACGAGTATCGGCTTGGGGTCTTTACTACGGCTCAAACCCTTGAGTTTATTATAGCGAAGAGATCAGACTCTTGACAAAAGAAACATTCTGTAAAGAGTTTATGATCTTCCTTAAGCAGCAAAAAGGGGGAGTAATCTAAAAGAGCTATTTCCTAAAGTTGACTGCTCTCGACAATTTCAACAAAGGTCAGGGTGTCAACAATTTTGAGCGGTCTGAATTTCTGGCGGAATTCCTTGCTTTCAATATCGTAGCCGGTCATCAAATCCAGCAGATCTTTATCCCGGCTGACAATGTAGTCGGCCTCTTCCTGCGCGGCCAGATTGATATAGGGCTCATCTTTCGGATCTCGCGAAAACTCAAAATTTTTCGGAACCGATGGAATGAATGTCGCAAAATCAATGATCTCTTCAATGAAAACGGCGACCTTTTCTTCGGTCGCCTGAGCAAATCTTTCCCGGGTTTCGGGGCGGGTGAGCACATCGCGGATCTTTTCCAAAACATACGGACTGACGATCAGTTCGACTTGTCCGGTGGTTACTAACTCCCGGCATTTTGCGCCGACGCCGGTGCCGGAGAAAAGATCTGCCAAAAAACATTAGGGTATTACAATCGGATCAGGATGCATTCCAGCTTGGGTTACAAAAGCCCGATGGAATATGAGAAAGAGTTAAAAACCAAAGAAAAGAGGAGGTCAAGAAAGAGTTTTGTGTCCTGTTCCACTTGACCACTTCACTCGGCCGAGGCGCACATCTACGCGCAGGGCAAACACGCCTTTAATATGGGCCGGTGGACGACCTTGAAGAGTCTCAAGACCTGGCCCGACCGGCTGGCCGACTGGATGCTTGACAGCAAACTGCTGGCCGGATGATGCCGCGCAAATTATGATTGAGTTTATAGGACAAAAGCGGGCGCTTCGCAACCCTTCCTGACCTGTCATTTTTTTACAGGTCTTTGTTTATTATTGAATAAGTTTGAAGTTTCGGGTAAGACTTTAAGAATATTTCAGGTCAGGAAGGGTTGCGAAGCGCCCGCCGACCTTGCAAAATATTCCGTCTAATCCTTTTTCCCGAGAGCGACGGCCTTTTGGTAGGCGGCGAAAACGGCCTTCGAAAGAACGGTCCGGAGCGTTCCTTTCTCCATCTGATAAATGGCGTCGGCGCTGGTTCCGCCCGGGCTGGTCACCATGTTTCGCAGTTCGGCCGGATGGAGGTCGGATTCCATCGCGAACAGGACCGACCCGAGCATCATCTCCTGAACCAGTTCCTTGGACATATCGCGCGAAAACCCGAGATGAACCCCGGCGTCCGTTAGCGCCTCCATCACCAGAAAGACATAGGTCGGCCCCGTCGCCGAAAGCGATGTCGCCATATCGATCATATTCTCGGTTTCGACGAAAAGTTCGCGCCCGAGGGCCGTCAAAAGCGCCCTGACCTGTTCGCGCTCCGCGTCGTTGACCTTTTCCGTGCAGGTCCAGGCCGTGATCCCGTGGCCGATCTGCGACGGCGTGTTGGGCATCGTCCGGACGACCTTCTCGTTCCCGAGGGCTTTGGAGATGGTCTCGATCCGCGCACCGGCGACGATCGAGATGATCAGTTGATCGGGCCGGACGAAATCCCTGATGTCCTCCAGCACGCCTTTGATCCGTTGCGGTTTGACGCAGAGAACGACGACCGAATTCTCCGCGCCCGCCACCCGCTCGACCGCCTCGCCGTTCGAAGCGAGGGTTTCGATCCCGTATTTTTCCTTCAACTCCGCCCGCCGGTTCTCGCGCGGATGGCTGGCGACGACCCGCTCCGGCGCGACCAGTTCCCGCCGCAAAAGCCCGGCGACGATCGATTCGGCCATCACGCCGCAGCCGATAAATGCCAGTTTGGTTTCCGATAAATGATTTTGCATATAATTTGTCAGTGGTTAATTGTTATTTGTTGATGCAAAACAGCCAATTAACTTTTTAGATTAAAAGAACCGACAAATTATGACAATCGATTAAGAGTTTGTTTTCTTAAAAAAGCTCAAATCGCTCTTTTCCGCAGAGATCATCTGAAGACGATCTGCGGAAAAGAGGTCTGATTAAAATTCAAGTTTTTTGCCTATTGGAGCGTAAAATTCAGGTCGGTTATGTTCTGGTATATGTCAACCCCGATGGGAGCGAAGGAGTAGCCCTTGGCGGCGATTGTGAAGGTATAGGGTTGTCCGGAGGGAACCTCTATTTGATATTTACCGAATTGATTTGTCCGGGCGATGCGGGTTTGACCCTTTTCGTCGCTGACCGAGATGACCGCATTATTAATGCTCCGGCCGTCTGCCGTTTGCACCTTTCCGGAGACGGTTGCCGAAAAGGTTTCCGGTGTCAGTCTAACGAGTGTAACGGTATTATTAAACTGCCCGCCGACCACCATCTGATCATTTACCTGGTCAAATGAAAATTTCAAATACTGACCGTTTAATATGCCCGTTCCCAAAACGCTGTTATCGGAGTTTATTGATCCGGCCAATCCTTCGTTGCCGCCGGAATAGGTGATCGCTCCCGCTTCAAAGATCGCACCATCATTCAAAAAAATGCTGTTGATAACGAAGTTGCCGTTGGGCAACGCCGTGATTCCGCCGAGACCGATCCGGTCGTTTTTTCTTTTGCCGAGCAGGGAATTTGAAGGCGAAATAATACCGGCGGTTCCGGTGGTACCGTTGCCCAAAGTCACGGATCCGGCATTTTCGAGCGATCCGTTTTTCTTAAATGGGTTAAAGACGACATAATTTCCGTTGGCGAGGGCAGTTACTCCGCCGAAAGGGAGCGAAGACGAATCTCTGGAAAATCCCACCAACGAATTCGATAAGGAAATCTCTCCCGAAATTCCGGCACTCCCGTCGCCGAATGTTATGGCCCCGGTCAGGGAGTTATCTTCACTCCTCCAGTGCGGACTAATGACAACATAGTTTCCGTTGGTCAGGGCGATTATACCTTCGGAAGCCGTTATGCCGCTGCTGACAGACGCGCCCCCGAGTTTTGAACCGACCAAGGAGTTCGAGGATGAGATCTCACCCGTGATCCCGCTCGTTCCGTCGCTCCATGTGGCGGCTCCCGAATTTGCCGGCGAACCGTTATGCCAATGCGGACTGCTGACAACGTAATTGCCATTGGTCAGAGCCGTAATGCCGCCACTGCCGATTGCATCCTCGCTTGTCTGGCCGACCAGAGAATTTGCAGCCGAAATTTCTCCGGTAACGCCGGTTGTTCCATCACCGAAGGTCGCTGCCCCGGCGTTCCCTGTTCCCTTATTGTCCCAAAGCGGAGAAGCCACGACATAGTTCCCGTTGGTCAGAGCCGTTATTAAAGAACTGCCAACAAGGTCGGATGCGGTTGAACCGACCAGGGAATTCGCGGGAGAGATCGGCCCGGAAATTCCGGTCATTCCGTCGCCGAAGGTAGCGGCTCCGGCATCTTCCGCCGAACCGTTGTCCCAAAAAGGACTGCCGACCAAGTAATTGCCGTTGGTCAGCGGGGTTATGTTCCATCCGACCTGATCGGCAGCTTTTGTGCCGACCAGCGAGTTGGCCGGGGAAATTATGCCGGTAATGCCGACGGTGCCGTTACCGAAGGTGGCGGCCCCTGCGTTCGATTCGGAACGGTTATCCCAATCCGGGGAAAGGACGACATAGTTTCCGTTGGCCAATACCGATACTCCCGATGATCCTGCCCCGTCTTCGGCGGTTGAGCCGACCAGAGAGTTCGAGGGCGAGACCTCGCCCGAAATGCCGGTTTTCCCGTTGCCGAAGGTCACTGCCCCGGCTTTCGGGACGTTGCCGTTGTTCCAATAAGGACTCCTGACCACATAGTTTCCGTTCGGCAAAGTTGTGAGAAACAGACCGACATTATCATTTGCCGTCAAACCGATTAATGAATTCGAAGATGAGATCGGGCCGGAAATTCCCGTTGTTCCGTTGCCGAAAGTTACCGCCCCGACATTCTCCGCCAAGCCGCCATCCCACCGAGGGCTTGTGACAACATAATTGCCGTTGGCGAGAGTTCCAATGCCGTTCAAACCACCAATATTGTCGTTCTTGTGCGATCCGACCAGAGAATTGGCAAGCGAGACCGGCCCGGAAACCCCGGTCATTCCGTCGCCGAAGGTGGCGGCTCCGGCGTCTTCCGCCGAACCGTTGTCCCAAAAAGGGCTACCGACCACATAATTGCCGTTGGTCAGCGGAATGACATATTGCCCTATCCGATCATTTACATTGGAACCGACCAGCGAGTTTGAAGCCGAAACCACTCCGTTCAATCCCGTCGTTCCGTTAACGAGTGTTATCGCCCCGGCTTGGGAAGCAGTTCCGCTCCAACCGGGGCTACGGACGACGAAATTGCCGTTTTTCAACACCGTTACGGATGAGCCGACTTGGTCATTGGTCGTGCTCCCGGTCACAACGCTGATCAACCCGGCCGTCGCGCCGTTATATAAATAAACGGCTCCGACATTGGTCGGTCCCCCCGGTATGTCGAACTCCGGGTCGGTAATGACAATATTGCCGTTTGGCAACGAGAAGACCTGTTGCCCGAATCTGTGGCTTCCCGCCGGGCCTTTGATTCGGATGTGGGTGGCGGAAAAGGTATTAAACGTAAAAAATAATGAGAATATTATCGGGACGAATTTTATTTTTTTCATATACGGAGTTGGATCAAACAGGTTCTTCCGAATTTCTGAGAACCGGGGCGGTCTTTCGTGGTGGAAGAACTGAGAATTTTGTTCGTTAAACTTTCTTTAAAAGAGTTTAACGACACTGAAATAATAGCTTAAAGTTTTGAGTGATGTAAATATTTTTGCGCCGGTAAAATTTGTTTTCCTCACTCCCGGCGGTTTTTGTTCAGATGCCGATTAGAAAACCGAAGGAAATTTCCTTACAATGTTTAGCCTATGATGACCATCGACGAACAGATCGAATTCTTAAAAAAAGGCACGGTCGATTTTATCCGGGAAGATGACCTCAGGAAGAAATTGGAAAGATCGGCCAGGACCGGAAAACCTCTGCGGGTGAAACTCGGGGCCGACCCGACCGCTCCGGACATTCATCTCGGCCATACGGTCGTCATCCGCAAACTGAGGGCGTTTCAGGAACTCGGGCACACGGTCATTTTTCTGATCGGATCGTTCACCGGGATGATCGGCGACCCTTCGGGCAAGAACGCGACCCGTCCGCCGCTCTCGCGCGCGGAGATCGACCGGAACGCCGAGACCTACAAAACGCAGATCTTCAAACTGCTCGACCCGGATCTGACCGAGATCCGTTTCAATTCGGAATGGATGGATGAGTTCGACGCCGCCGATTTCGTCAAGCTCTGCTCGCACATCACGGTCGCGCAGATCCTCGAACGCGACGATTTTCAGAAAAGGATGAACGAACAAAGGCCGATCTCGATGCACGAACTCCTTTACCCGCTGGTTCAGGGCTACGATTCGGTCGCCCTCGAAGCCGACGTCGAACTCGGCGGCACCGATCAGACCTTTAACCTATTGGTCGGTCGGTCGCTCCAGCGCGAATACGAACAGGAACCGCAGGTCATCATCACGACCCCGCTTTTGGAGGGCACGGACGGCGTCGAGAAGATGTCGAAATCCTTGGGCAATTACATCGGCATCGACGAAGACCCCGGCGAGATGTTCGGCAAGATGATGTCGATCTCCGACGAACTGATGTGGAGATACTACGAACTTCTGACCGATCTGACGCCGGCCGAGATCGAAGCGATGCGGAAGGGCGAAGAAAACCCGCGCGATCTGAAAGTGCGTCTGGCCAAAATGATCATCAAGGATTTTCACTCCGGCGCGGCGGCCGACGAGGCCGAACAGAGTTTTATCAATCAATTCTCGAAAGGACAAATACCCGATGATGTTGAAGAAATGATTATTGAATCAGGTGAATATAGAATTATTGAATTACTTGTTCAAACAAATCTGGTTGGATCGAAAAATCAAGCTAGACAGTTTATTAATGATGGAGCAGTGAAATTGAATGGTGAAAAAGTTGGGAATACGGGTTGCATAATTGACTTTGTGCAAGGTGTAACAAATTCATTTTTCACTATTCAGCAAAGATATTTAAACTCCGGTTCGGAAATTTGGAGGGTGGATGAAATAATATTACAAGTCGGGAGACGAAAGTTTTTGAAAATAAAAGGAAATTAAAATGCCGAAAAAGAAAAACTCCCTCACAAAACCTCAGAATGAATATGACTCGATACTCACGAATTTAACTCAATTACTCGAACAATCCCGCCGGATGACGGCGCGTTCGGTCAACGCCATCATGACGGCGACCTATTGGGAGATCGGTCGGCGGATCGTCGAGATCGAGCAAAAAGGCGAAGAACGAGCCGAATATGGTGAAGCGCTTTTGAAGAAACTTTCAAAAGATTTGACTGATAAATTCGGGCGCGGGTTTTCTTCCAGAAATCTTCGTAGTTTTCGACTATTTTATCTTTCTCATCAGATTTGGCAGACACTGTCTGCCAAATCTGATGAGAAATCCGGGGCGGTATCTCGGAAATCAAAAAAATCCGAGACACTGTCTGTCGAATCCTCTAATCTGGCTGAAATCGCCAAACATTTCCCTCTTCCGTGGTCGCATTATGTTCTATTAATGTCCTGCAAAAACGAGAAGGCCCGCGAGTTTTACGAAACGGAAGCGTTACGCGGCGGTTGGTCGGTGCGGCAACTCAAAAGACAGATCAATTCGCAGTTTTACGAACGCACCGCGCTTTCCAAAAACAAGACGGCGATGCTCAAAAAAGGCGAGAAAGCCGAAAAAGAAGACTACGTTTCGCCGGACGAAGAGATCAAGGACCCTTTTGTTTTGGAGTTTCTCAATCTCAAGGACGAATATTCCGAACTCGATCTGGAGGAAGCGATCATCAGACATCTGCAGGATTTTTTGCTGGAATTGGGAACCGGGTTTACATTTGTCGGTCGGCAGATGCGTCTGCGCGTCGGCGATGAATGGTACCGCGTAGATCTGGTTCTGTTCAACCGACGCCTGCGATGTCTGGTCATCATCGATCTGAAAATAGGGAAACTGACCCACGCCGACATCGGTCAGATGCTTCTCTATACCGGATACGCGGCGGAAAACTGGCGCGAAGAGGGCGAAAATCCGCCGGTCGGCTTGATTCTTTGCGCCGAGAAGAACGATGCGCTCGCTCATTACACTCTGGAGAATCTGCCGAACAAAATTATGACCAAAGAATACAAAACCGTTCTGCCCGATGAAAAAACTCTCATTGCGGAAATTCGAAAATCCCGTAAAATGGTAAGCACCAATGGATAATGGATAACGGATAATGGATAATAAAGAAAAGCCCGGAGACCTGGCCCGGATATTTTGTCCGGTGGTTGAGTAAAAAATCCAAAATCCGCAATCCAAAATCCAAAATCGAAATATGTCCGCCATCATCGAAACCGAAGAAACTCTCATCATCGAAACGCCCGAACGCGTTCCGCTGGCCTTTTCGCTGGCCTCGATCGGCAACCGCTTTCTGGCCGTCGCTCTCGATCATTTCATTCAGTATCTGGGAATCCTCATTATTCTGGGAGTGATCTATCTGGCATCCCAGACGGCGGCCGGAGCGGGAGGCGGCATTCTGGGAGGAGCCCTTTGGGAAATGCCGAAGTGGCTGATCGCCATTTTGATCTTTTTGATGCTCTTTCTCTTCGCCGGCTATTTTGTCATTTTCGAATGGCTCTGGAACGGTCAGACTCCGGGCAAACGTCTTCTGAAACTGCGCGTTTTGCGCGAAGACGGCCGGCCGATAACGTTCTGGGAGGCGCTGGCCAGAAACCTTTTGCGAATCTTTGACGCCGTGCCGGGATTCGTTCTGCCGGTCTATTCGGTCGGGCTGATCGTCATTTTTATGAGCGGCCGCGATCAGCGGGTCGGCGATTTCTTTGCCGGGACGGTCGTGGTGCGCGAGAGAACCGGCGAGGCTCCGACATTTCAGGAGACCTTTTCCAACCCGATCAGCGACGCCGCCTTCCGTCGGGTTCAAAAAAAGGTCGATTTTCAGGCCGGTATCGAATCGGTAACCGAAAGCGAGATAGAAGTGGCCGAGAGTTTTCTGCGGCGGCGCTGGGATCTGACCGAGCGGCAGAGGCTCTGGATGGCCTGGCGCGTCGCCCTTCCGATCATGTACAAACTCAAACCGGCTTACAGTCTGGAGGACTTCACCTACGAGGGCTTTCTTGAAGAGTTGGTTCAACGGTTTCACGAACAGCGTCGGTTTTTGAATTAGAAAACCGATTTTCGGTAAGCTGTTTTTTTTCAATAATTCGGTTTGTCCGTCGGGAAATCAGGCCTACTGGACCTCAATGGTAATCCGGTCCCCCTTCCATTTGTAAACAAAGAATTTTCCGGCCTCTTCGGGGCTGACCCGACCGCCGAGCATTTCCAACGCTTTGGACAGAACGGGATCTCTCTGTCTGGCCAGATCCAGACCGGTCGGCACTATTTGTTCATCGGGAATGACACCGATGTGTTCCAGACTTTTGCCGTCCGACATGATGACATCGGCGTTGGTGATGCTCGCCCCGTAAAAGATCCCTCCGCCACTGATCTCGTCCGTAAATGAACGAGCCTGCATGACCGCTCCGGCCGACACGTCTCCGAGAACCTTTCCCCGTTTTTCCAGTTGCACGAGCCGGGCGAAGATCTCGGCGGCCGACCCCGAATTATGGTCGATCAAAACGATCAGATCGCCCTTGTAAACGTCGTCGCCGCGCGTTTTGCTTTCCTGCGGATCCATTTTTTTGCGCCCTTTCAGTTCGGCGATCTTCAGATCCCTGTCGAACATAAAACCGGCCAGTCTTTCCAGAGTTGCGACATAACCTCCGCCGTTGCCCCTCAGATCGAGGATCAGCGATTTGGAATTTTTTATCTTTTTGACCAAAATGTCGATATTCTTCGGATCGATGCCAAAGGACGGCATTTTCCAGACAGAAATTGTTCCGACCTCTTTGAAATAATTGTAGTCGAAATCGGTCTTGCCGCTGGTGTCAAACAGATCGGCCAGAGTCGCCACGGTAATCGCCTTCTGCTTTTTTTCGATCTTCGATTCGATGACCAGTTCGCGCGGTTTTTCGGCGGTCGGGCTTAAAACGGTCATTTTCAGTTGAGAGCGTTTGCTGAGGAGGTTGTAGTAATAGACCATCTTCCAAAGCTCGGAGCGCGACGGGTGAAAACCCTCGACCGAAAGCACCTGATCGCCCGGTTTCAACCCCTTGGCCTCGGCGTCGCTTTTCGGTTTGACCAGTGTGATGAAGCATTTGTCGCCGAACATTTTCAACCGCCATCCGTATTCGACCTCCAGATTGGTGGCGGGCGGAAGAAAATAGAGATGTGAATCGTTAAAATCTATCAAGGTCTGGGCGATCACTCCGAGAGCCTGCCCGGTCGTCTCGACTTGTTTTAAGCGTTCCTCCGCCTGATCGAACCGCGCATCCAGATCAATGCCGTGAAATTCGGGGTCGTAATATTCGTCCTTGACCTCTCTTTTGATGTTTCTGAGCATGTACTGCATTCTTTCGCGTTCGATCCGATCCATTTTCTGGGCGTTGACAAAGTGAGCGGATGAAACAATGCAAAAGATCGTTAACAGTAAACCTGTCAGATAAGAAACGGGGGGATTTTTCATTTTTTTTCTCCTTGCAAATGCGTGGAAATAAGGATTTGCTGATAAAAATATGAGCTTGACGAAACAAATCTTACCACAAAAAAAACGAAAGAATAATCAAATTTTGCCGCAAAGGGTTAAATATGCTATCTTGCCAAATGGTTAAAAACGACTCTTTCCCCTTAAAAAAATGCAGAATAAAAACATTTTGGTGACGGGTGGAGCCGGTTTCATCGGTTCCCATCTGGTTAGAAGTTTGCTTGCCGAAGGCGATTGCCGGGTCACGGTGGTTGATAATTTCAACGACTTTTACGCGCCCGAATTTAAAAGACAAAACGTCGCGACGTTTTCCAAACATCCCAGCTTCCGGTTGTATGAGGTTGACATTTGCGACGTTCCTCATCTGACTCAGGTTTTCGCCCAGAACGAATTTTCGGCCATCGTTCATCTGGCCGCCTGGGCCGGCGTTCGTCCGTCGTTGCTCAATCCGAAACTTTACACCGAGGTCAATGTCGGCGGCACGCTCAACCTGCTTGAACTGGCCAAAGAATTCGGCATCCGGCAATTCGTTTTCGGCTCTTCTTCGAGCGTTTACGGCGACCGGAGCCGGGTTCCTTTCTCCGAAGAGGACAAGGTGGCCGAACCGATCTCGCCTTACGCGGCGACCAAAGCGGCCGGCGAACTTTTGTGTCACACCTATTCGCATCTCAACGATCTGAGAACGGTCTGTCTCAGATTCTTTACCGTTTACGGCCCCTGGCAACGGCCCGATCTGGCGATCCACAAGTTTTCCAAACTGATCTCTGAGGGGCAACCGATACCGGTTTTCGGGGACGGGCGGACGCGGCGCGATTACACTTATGTTGACGACATCATTCAGGGCGTCCGGGCGGCGATCGATTACGACGGCTCGGATCACGAGATCTTCAATCTGGGCGAATCGCAAACGGTCGAACTGCGAGAATTGATCGAACTTCTGGAAGAGAACCTGGGCCGAAAAGCGATCATCGACCGCCAGCCTTTACAACCCGGCGACGTAACCCAAACCTTCGCCGACATCTCCAAGGCGAGAGAAAAACTCGACTACAATCCCCAGACCAAAATCGAAGAGGGAATCAGAAGGTTCACCGATTGGTTCAAAGGGCAGAAAGGGTGAAAAAGTTTAAAAGGTGAAAAGGTAAGAGACTTCGGAATTCCCCAATAACTTTTTCACCTTTAAACTTTTCCCTTTTAAACCTTTCACCTTGTCGGGCGCGGGAAGACGACCGGGCTCTTGTTGCCGTCCCGGTCGACGGCGCGGACGCCGAAAAAGTAATTGTCCTTGGACATGTCCTTCATCGTGTGGGTGGTTACGTTGCCGACCGAAAGCGAGTTGGTCCAGACGGGCGAAGATGTCTCGCGCCAGACGATCTCGTAACCGGCCAGATCGGGCTCGCGATTGGCCTCCCACTTTAACTCCGTGTCGTTGGTCAGATTCGACGTGACGATCCCGACTCCTTTCGGTTTGGCCGGAGCGAGAGCGAGCGAGGCCAGCGCGGCGACGTTGATCCGGGCGACGCTCTGGATGTACTTGAAATCGACGTAATCGATCGTGTCGCCGTAAAAAGTGCCCTCCTCGGTCCTGACGTTCTGATGCTGATGCGTGTAATCCTCGTGCGTTTCGGTGATGCGAACGGCCGGAAAGCCTCTCTCCAGAAAAGGAATGTGATCGCCGCCGCGCAGATAGCGGTCGCGCCGGTAGATCATCTGAACGCGGAATTTGGGCGAATAGATATTGGCCACATCGTTGATGTAGCGGGCCAGCTGGCGGGCCGGCGAATCGTTCTCGCCGCCGACGCTGCGGCGCAGATTGGCCTCCTGTTCGCTCTCGTCCGAAGGAACTCCCTCGGAGAAAACGCGGACCGAATTTCTGTCCGAAGCGTTGCGGAACGTTTTAACCCCGCCGATGATGTCGTTGGTGAACATGGCCTCGATGTCGAGGTTGGTCAGTTTGGCCTGTTCGGCGAAATAGGTCGAACCTAAAAGCCCCTGTTCCTCGCCGGCGACGGTCATAAAAATTATCGTCGCGTCGAACTTGTATTTGCTCATCACGCGGGCCATCTCGATGACGGCCGCCGTCCCCGATCCGTCATCATTGGCGCCGGGGGCGTCGCAGGTGGCGTCGGTCGGCGAGGAACACATCGAATCGTAATGGCCGGAAACGACGTAAGTCCGACCGACCGACTCGCTTTGCGTGCCCTTGAGCATGGCGATGACGTTGGTCAGAAAGGTCGGCTCGGGAACGCGCCGCGCTTTCCCCTGCAAAAAGGTTTGTTTCTGCACTTCGAGACAGCCGCCGCAGTCTTTGCTGATGTCCATGAATTCGTCGTAGATCCAGTCGCGCGCCGCTCCGATCCCGCGCTTTTTATCCTCCTGCGTCGAGAGGGTATTGCGGGTCCCGAACGAAACCAGCTTTTTGATGTAATCCTCGATCTTACCGTCCGAAACAGCTTTGACCATTTTCTCGATCGTCGGGTTGGGTTTGATCTTTTCCTTTTTCTGGGCGAAGGATTGTTTTGTCCCGAATAGACACAAAAGACACAGAGCCAGTAAAACCGGTATTTTTGATTTCATATTTGTTTTTTCGTTCAAGGCTGAAAAGGGATTTGTTTTTTGAACCCGGATCAGCGACGCGGATCGGACTAAAAGATACGGACCGAGACGGATCTTTTCAAATTCAATCCGTGTCTTTCCGTTCGCACTCCTTTTTTAATCCGTGTTCAAATCTGCCTCTTTAATCCGCGTTTCGAATCGCTCGGGTTAAAAAGCTTTTTCCAGCAATGATTTTCGATAAAGAATTTGCATCAAAGATTATCATAAATCGGAGAAGAATCTTAGCCCCGCTCCGGATAAACCGGAAAATGCCCGGCAAAAGGCAGTTTCAGGCCGGGGAAGACGCGTCTTTCCTCTTTTCTTGAAGCCGGACTAATTTAGAGTTAAACTCGGGGCAAGGCGGAAAAAAATGAGCAGTCCGAAATTATTTATCTCCCGTTACGGTTCGGACCCGGATTACGAAGACCTGGTTTTGCGGACGGCGACCGATCTGCGCGAGTCCGGGGTCGAGGTCGGGCTGGATCTGTGGGATCTGCCCGGAGGCGCCGATGCCGGAGAGATGTTGAAAAAAGCGGTCGCCGACCCGGAAACGAAGGTTCTCATCCTCTCCGGCCGCAGTTACGCGGCGAAGGCCGACCAAGGGGGCGAAGCCGGATCAACGCTGATCTCCCGCGAACTTTACGAATCCAGGCCGCCGGAGGAATTCGCTCTGGCTCTGGCGGAAAATGACGAAAACGAAAAGGCTTTCATTCCTTCGTTTTATCGTTCGAATGCGGCGGCCATTGATCTGAGCGCCCCGGAAAATTACCCCGGAGGGTTCGAAAAGCTGATCCGCTGGATTTACGGAAAGCCGCCTTACATCAAACCCCCGACCGGCGAAAAACCGACTTATCTGGATCAGACGACGGGCGTTTCGCTCGGGACGCGTTACGCCTATAAAAAAGCGGTCGAGGCGGTCAAGGACCACCGATCGACGACCGAGGGCCGGATCGACGAATATCTGAACACTTTTGCCGAGAATCTCGAACGGTTCCGGATCACCGATCCGGAGGCCGACATCGACCAGTCGGTTTACGATCACGTTTGCGATTTCCGGCCTTTCCGCGACGAATACATCCGTTTCCTGTTCGCCGTCGCGGGTTACCGGCCGGCCATCGATTTCACCGGCCGGATCCACCGCTTTTTCGAAACTCTGATCTCATACACCCGCCCGCCCGATCCGCTCAACCGGCTGAGCGATTCGGATCTGGACAACTTCATGTTCATCGTCCACGAACTCTTTCTGTACACCATCGCCATTTTTCTCAAATACGAACTGTTCGAAGAGGTCGCTCATCTGCTCTCGGAAAAATATTACGTCTCGGGCAGGGCCGAATACGGTCAGGAGGAACTGATCACCTTCGACACCTTTCACCAGCACATCGAATCTCTGGAACAACTCAACCAGCGGCGCGATATGGGATTCGAAGCGATCCGGGCCGAGATGCTCAAAGAACGGAGCGCCGGGACGGGCCTCGATTTCCGCTATCTGATGCAGGCGGATTTCACCATCTTTCTGCGGGCCGAACTCGATTCCCAGCCCTATTATTCGCAGTGGTGGCCGGAAACGCTGATGTTCCTCGGCCATTTTCGCGGCGCTTTCGAGATCTATCTGCGGGCCAGATCGCGGATCTATTTCGAGAGGATGAAGATCGTCCTCGGGATCGAAAACCCGATCGATCTCTACAAACTGATCAATTCCTACGAAGAAGAGATGCGCCAACTCCCGCGCGGCCTCCGCCCGCTGAGTTCGACCCGACTGATCGGGTTCGAGGCATTGGCGACAACTTCATGATTTTAGGTTTTGGATTTTGGATTTTGGATTATCTGGAAAGTAAATTGATCCCCGGAATTTGAGTCCATTCCAAAATCCAAAACCTAAAATCGAAAGGCTTTAATCCGGTCGCCGTTCCGTCCGGTTTGGAGTTTGTCTGAATTTATCCGTTGATAGTTGATGGGGGAGGGGAGCAAATCCGAATTCCGAATTCCCAGATCCGAAATCAATCGATCCGATACGCCTTTGACTTCCAGGCCACGACCACCGTTCCGTCAAGTTTTTCGGCGATCGAACGGAGACCCGAATCCAACTGACGGTATTCGTCGGTTCCGCGCCGGACGTTGATCGTCGGCTGATTCCGGTAATCCGCGTCGTACCAGACGCCGTCGGCGCGGCGGAAGGTTTTGCCTCCGATCTGCCGGGAAGATTGAGCGCGTCCCTGATTTTTCGACTTGTCTGCCTTTTTGGACTCGCTTTCTTTTGCTTCCACGTCCATTCCGTCCCTGACGCGAAACGTCTCCCTCCTGACATTTTCCTCCGCTTTCCGGTTTCCTCCGGGCGCGGGAGCCGGTTGCGAAGCCGGTTCGGCGGCGACGTCTGCCCCCGGTTTATTGTCTTTCTCCAGCTCTCCGGTCGTGATTCTCGAATCGGTCGTGGTTATATCGGGGGTCGGTTTGGCCGGAACAGTTTTGGAAAGTTCGGCTATATCTTCCCGGGACGGCTGGCCTTCGGGCTGTTTGATGACCGGGCGGGCGGGGCCGTCATCGGCATCGCCGCTAACCGGGGTCGGCCGGGCGGTCGGCGGTTCGGGGGTGAGCGTGTCGTCTTCTCCCGTTCCGGGAACGTCGGATTCCGCCCTTGGGGCGTCGGGACGATCTTCCTTCGTTTCGGCGCCGGCCGGTTCGGAAGAAGGCGAATTGGCCTGCGAAGATTCATCCGCCAGCGGCGTACTGGTCGGCGCCTCCGATTTGGCGCTCAGATCACCGGATTTAAATTGGTTTTGAAAAACGGTAAAAAAGGCGAAACCGGCGAAGACCAGCACCAGCGCTCCCATCATATAGGCCAGATTGGGCGTTCTGAGAAGTTTCCGGTACCAGGGAACTTTGGGGGCCAGATCAACTGCCGCCGCCGGTTCCTCTTCCGGGGCGGCTTCGGCTTCGGCCTGAGCGTTCAGAGAGATCAGTTCGGAAAGACTTATTCGACAGGAATCGCAGTCCGCCAGATGAGCCGTGTGTCTCCGGCGCGTCTTTTCGGGCAGAGCGTTTTCGGCGAAGGCGGATATCTCGTCGGCGTCCAGATGCGGGGTCGGGAATTCGGTTCCGTTTCCAGACCGGGCCGTTGCCGCCGTCGCCGCCGCAGACCGCTCGATGCTCGCCGTCCGGCGCAACAGAGCGTCCATTTCCTTGTCGAAGTCCTGATTCATTTAATCAACCGTCATTTATCAAGGTTTCATCGATAAATTTTTTCAATCTTTCCGCAAAAATTTCGGATCTTTACGTCCTCTTTGGTTTAGTATCTTACCAAACCAACTACAGAACGAATCAACGGAAAACTTCTTGCACCAAAATAAAAAATATTAAAATGCGGAAAAGTTTTTCCATGTTGATGCCCAATTTGGCGGCCGTTTCCGTCAAATTGCGTTTGACCTCAAATTCGTCCCAGCCGTGTTTTTCGCGCAGATTCCGCTCCACCAGTTTTCTGATCTCGGTCTGGACGCGGACGATCTTGCGGCTGGCCGTCGCCTCGTGAAACCCGAGCGTCGCGCCGATGTCCTTTAATTTCAGATCGTCGAAATAATAAAGTTTCAAGATCAGTCGATCTTCGGCTTCGAGTTCACCGATGGCCGCTTTGAGAGCGGCGGCGATGTCGCGTTGCGCCTCTTCTTCGCTGAAGATGTTCTCCGGATTTTCGCTGACCGAAACGACCGCCTTGTAATCGGTCTTTTCCGAAGAATCCTGCGCCAAAACCTCGAATTCGCGGTCGTCTTCGGTTTGAACGATCCGCTTCATCTTGCGGAACTGGTCGATGGCCAACTGGTTGGTTACGGCCCGGAGCCAGCCGGCCAGACTGCCCCGACCCGAATAATACGCCAGTTTGCTTTTTTTGTTGCCCTCTTTATCGAGACGCAGACCGTGCAGTTCGGCCCAGATCGAACCGGCCAGGTCTTCGGCGTCCTCCTTGTTCTTGCAAAAATTATAGGCGGCCGATTTGACGGTCGAATCGAAACTCAGGACGAGATCGCCCCAGGCGTTTTCGTCGCCCCGCTCGCAGGCGACGATCAGGCACAGATCGTCCGGCCGGATGCCTTCGATGAATTCTCTGATCTCGGCGTGACCGGCTTCGGGGTCGTCTTTAAGCAGGTATTTTTCGACGGCTCCGGAGATGCGCCCGACCAGATCGTCAACCCCGAGCCCGCGGGCGTTTTCGGCCCGGCCGACCATTTGGGCGACCGCGTCTTCTAGCGTTTTTTTATGTTTTTCGGCAATGGAAACCATTCGAGAATCGAGAAAAAGTTTAACACTATTTTTGGCTCTCAAGAAATTAGGATGAGGGTTTTGGCAAATTGGATCGTTCGGCCGACTTTCGGCGCTCCGCCCGCCGGGAGGGCGTTGCCGCGAAGGGGAGGTTTTAAGCATCGGAAAATCTCAGTTCGGTTTCTTAAAACCGGCGGCCTGGATGTGGGCGCGTTTCGGAAAATGGAGCGTCATCCCGAAGATGCCGAGCAGGATCCAGATGAAAAAGTATTGATAAGAAAGAATGAAGGCGAGGAAAATGCCGAGCAAAGAGATCGATTCGCACAAGGCGCAGCCGATGATCATCGCCGTTTGAACCAGCGGGACTTTTTGCTCTTCGATGGCGCGGTCGATGAACATTTTGCCCAAAAAGAGCGAAAGAACCAGATTCGAAAGCGCCAGCAGGAAGAAGATCAAAATGATCGGCGGATTGCCGCCAAGGGCCGGTCGGGAAAGATCGAGACTGAACAGTTCGGGTTTGGCGAAAAAGACGAGCACGAAAAACATCAACTGCGACATAAAAAGTCCGAACCAGATGATCATCAATGTCCGGTACGCTTCCTCGACGGGGATATTTTTGTTTTCCATAATTTTGTTAATGGTTGATCGGAAAAGGGAAATTCTGCGATCTTATTTTCCGACAAGTTTATAACAGATTCGGCTTTTGCGAAAACCTTTTCGATTTCGGATTTCGGATTTCGGATTTCGGATTGATGGGTTTTGCCGGAACAAACAATTTGATTGATTGGAACAAATTTGAGTTTTTGGGTGTCTAACTCTGATCATGAACAAAATTTCGTTGATTTTAACACTCTTTCTGACATTTTTTTTGTCTCAATCGATCCGCGCTCAAAACACACCGGGCGAAAATCCGGGGCAAACTGCCAATGCGGATCGGAAAGTCCGGATTTGCACGGGCGGGGTTCTCAATTCGAAGGCGATTAATTTTCCTCAGCCCGAATATCCAAAAGAAGCGCAAGACAAGAATATCTCCGGCCCGGTTGCCGTCAGAGTTTCGATCGATGAAGAGGGAAATGTTACATCGGCCGAGGCCTGTTCGGGGCCTCCGCTTTTGGGGACGGAAGCGGAAAAAGCGGCGATCAAGGCGAAATTCAAACCGACCAAATTGTCCGGTCGGCCGGTAAAGGTTTCCGGAGTGCTTGTTTACGATTTTACTTTGAAAGAAAAGAAAATCATCCGGGGCGGAATCGTCAACGGCAAGGCGACTTATCTGCCTCCGCCGGTTTATCCGCCGGAAGCGAGAGACCTCTGCCTCGGCGGGGAGGTCGAAGTCGAGATCGAGATCGATTTTTTTATCGAAAAAGATGACGCCGGGATCGAGGATTTCGTCGGAAAGGTCATTTCGGCAAGGGCCGTTTCGGGCGATGAACTGCTGAGATCGCCGGCCGAAGAGGCGGCCCGCAAAGCCCGATTTCGCAGAGCTGATGATACAAATGAACAGGATTTTATCATCAGTGGAAAGCTGGTTTACAATTTCGATTCCTTTGTCAAATGCATCGACGGCGGGGTTGTCAATGATAAAGCGATCAGCCTGCCGAAACCGGAGATCGGCCATATAATGCATCCGGGGCATTTGCAAATAAAGCAGGAAGAGGAGGTTCGCGTTCGGGTCGTGATCGATGTAGTGGAGGGAAACGTCATTTGGGCAAAAGCGATTTCGGGGCACCCTTTGCTTCGCGCGCCAAGTGAACATGCCGCCCGTCAGGCAAAATTTCGGGGTGTGATTTGCATTTCCCAACCGTTGAAGGTTACCGGTGTGCTGGTTTATAAATTCAAGCCCGGCGGAATAATCGAGACCGACCCATCGTAACCCAAGTTGCCAGTAATGGAAATAAGAAAGAAATTTGCCCACAAATGAACGCGAATGAGCGCGAATATGATAATAATTCTTAAAAATTTGCGTTCATTCGCGTTCATTCGTGGGCAGAAAAATCTAACTGGCAACTTGGGTTATCGTAAACTCTTTCGCAAAAACGAGATGATCTTGTATCCGTCGAGATAAACCCAGGGTTTTTCGCCCAAGGTGTAATGACCGCAGGGGATGACCACTTCGTCGTGTTTGACGCCGGTCCGGCGCAGGGTTTTCATCATCTGGCGCGACAGGTCGATCGGGAAGGTCAGATCGTAGAGCGTGTAGATGTAGCGTTGCGGGCGCGGGCGCGAGGCGGCCAGTTTGTCCATGTAGGCCATCGGCGAGATCGGCATCCAGAATTCGCGCAGTTCGTCGAGCGAGATGTTCCCTTCGAGGCCCTGCCGGACGTGATAGGTCGAGATCCCCTGCCAGACGACATCCGCCACGTAGCCCGAAACGTGGTTGAAAACCCCGGCGTCGATCATATCGTCGTGAACGAAGGCGAAAAACCCGACGCACGAACCGATGCTCGTGCCGACGACGCCGACCTTTTCGTAACCCTCCGATTTCAGCCAGCGAACGGCCGCCCGCGTGTCGAGGACCGATTGCCTGAGAGACTGCAACGTCCGTCCGACGTTCGGCGCGACCAGATAATCGGCCCGTTCGAGTTCGGGCGGCATCCGCTCTTCGTGATAAGGCAATGTCAGACGAAGGGCCGAAACCCCGACGCGGTTGAAAAATCGGCACAGATCGAAATATGTCCCGGCCCGGGCGTTCCAGTGCGGCAGAACGACGACCGCCGCTTTTTTGTCTTTTTCATGAGGGAAAAACCGCGCGTAAGCCGTGTTGTTCTCGACCGAAGGCGTTTCGATCGCACTCGTCCAGGTCAATTCGTAATTCGTCTTTCCTAATTCGTAATCGGTAATTTCGGGCAGATGATAAAATTCGTCGCTCCGGGCCACCATCTCCTTGGAATATTCCCGGAAAAGTTTTTTCGGATCGTCGCCGTTCGGGTTTTCTTTGATAAACTCCGCGCCCCAGCCGAACGGGTGAACGATGCGATTGTCGTTGAGCATCGCAAAATACCTTTCCCGTTTGTGCATGTAGCGTTTGAGCATAACTCTTAAAGTGAAAAAGTTTAAAAGTTTAAAAGTGAAAAAGTCAATTGAACGAGGATCGACTAACTTTTTCACTTTTCCACTTTTTCACCTTTTCACTTTTAAACTTTTTCCCGGCAGACTCAAAAGATTGGCGAAAAGCCTGTATGCGCCGGGAACTCCGGCCGGAAGTTGGCGGAAAAAGGCGTAGGAACAATAGACGTATTTTCCTTTGCCGATCTCGGCGTAAACAAGACCGCCTTTGTTTTCCGCTTCGCCCGTGTCGTGGGCTTCGAGCAGGGCGGTGTATCTCGGGTCGAAGTTGGTGAAACTGTAAAGGTTTCTCTCCTGCACCCAGTTTTCCCAGTCCTTTTCGGCGATCTTGTTGGGAAAATTAAAGACCGGATGGGTCGGCTCCAAAATGGTTATTCGGGCGTCTTCTTCCGAAACGCGGGGGCCGATCTGAGTCGGATATGGCGGCAGGTTTGCGGCCGCGTAATTTCCGCGCTGATACTGGACGATGAGAGTCCCGCCGCGTTCCATGAAATCCTTCAGACGCTGATTGTTGGCCACCCAGTCGGGCCGGACTTCGGAGGCGCGGATGCCCGCCACGATGACATCGAAACGCGAGAGATCGCCGCTGTTGAGATCGCTCTCCCCGAGCATCTCGACCGAAAGCCCCATTTGCCGGATGCCTTCGGGGACGGCATCGCCGGGACCCATGATGTAACCGACGCGGACATCGGCCACCTTCAGATCAATGACCTCGGCCTTGGCCCTCGATTCGGTGTAAAAACGATGCGTTTGAATGTGCGGATAAGCGATCTCGTGCATCGTCTTCTTAAAAGTTTGGCCCCCGGCCTCGACCTCCGCGCCGATTACAAAATCCCCGATTTTGTAATCGGCGGGAACCGTCACTTCGAACGCGACCGAGGCCTTGTCGCCTTTGCTTTTGAGATCGAATTCGGCCGAGGCGGGCGTCGCCCTCCAGTTTCCCGGCAGATCCAGTTTGGCCCGTCCGCCCGTCGGGCCGGAGGAATTATTGGTCACGCTCAAGATCAGTTTCCGGGTTTGGGCTTTTTCGCTTTGCGGAAAGACGAGCAGATCCTGATCGAGCTTCAGAGAGATTTTCGGGACGACGTTCAGATCGCGGCGGACCTCGCCGCGCGTGTCGTCGGCGTAGCGGTATTCGACCGGTTGAGTGAACGTAACGTCCGTGCCTTCGATCTCGGCGGTTATTTCGGCCGACATCAAAGGCGCTTGAAAAGGCAGATTCTGGTTTTCATCATCCGGCCATTGATAAAGATAGCCCCGTCGCGGTTTTTCGAGAAAATAAGGCTCGGTCGGTTTTGCGTCGGCGGAGACCTTGACGTTGAAAAACTTGGCGTCCCGGGCCGTTTCGCGGAAAAAACGGGCGAACGGCGAATTGCTTTGCGGTTCTTCGCCGGAAGCGATCTGCCAGCCTTCCGGCGCGTTCAGTTTGATCTCTTTTATTTTGATATTCGCGTTTTCGGGATAAAAGACCTTGACCGATGTCAGAAACTCCTCGCCCGGCGCGGCGGTTTCCTGACCGGCCAGAGCGTCGACCTGAAGGCCGGAAGCGAGCCGGATGGCTTCGGTGAATTCCCATTTTTTTTGCGAAAAATTAAACCAGAACAAGCCGAGATCTGTAAGCCCTTTTCTGATTCCATCTCTGCCAGAAGCCGCAAAAAAAACCGGCTCAAGAACTTTTTCGCTCTCTTTGTAGCCCTCCAATAAGACTGAAAGAGTTTTTTGGGAATTATTGGGATCGTAAAGTTTCAAAGCCTGCGCGGCGGCCTCGCGTATTTTTGTTACGTCTTTATTTTCGATATTGCTTTTGATGGTTGTGTCGATCCCGTCAAAAACGCTTTTTTCGTTTTCCACTCTCGGCACTTTCGATTCAATTAGATTCATCCCCGAATAGCGATCGCCCTTGAGTTCCAGCCCGCCCTGATCCTGCGTCTTGTGCTGGGAGCGGCCTTCGGCGGCGATCTCGTAATAGCTCCGACCGAGCAGAAAATCGTAGTGGCCTGTGTTGACCTGCAAAGTGGGCGCTCTTTGGTCGCGGAAGCCCTGCGAGACGTAGAATTTGAGGACCTGCCACGGCGGGCCCGACTCCTTGCATTGCGCGGGGTCGGCGGCCGCTTTGACGGCCAAAGGGGCGATGTAGCCCGCGAACTGATGCTGACCGTGCCCGTCGGCCGGAGTGCCGGAAAAGCGCGAGATGACGACCAGCGGGCGCACCGCGCGGATCGCCCGGACCGCGTCGCAGAGGATGATCTTTTCGTCCCAGAAGGCTTTGGCCTCGTCGAGCCGTTTGGAAAAACCGTAATCGAAAGCGCGCGAAAAAAGCTGTTCGCCGCCGTCGAGCCGTCTCGCCTGAAGCAGTTCTTCCGAGCGGATGACGCCGAGCGATTCGAACAGTTCCGGCCCGATGACGTTCTGCCCGCCGTCGCCGCGCGTCAGAGAAAGATAAACGGTGCGCGCATTTTCCGCCCGCGCCAGATAAGCCAGCAGATCCGAGTCCTCGTCGTCGGGATGGGCCCCGATATGCATCACCGTTTTGGTGTTGTTGAGCCGTTTGAGGAGTTGCCCGAGCCCGACCGCGCCCTGATCGTAAACGGCGCGAACCTGAGCGGTCGCCTCCCGCCAGGGCGCGAGGATGAAAAGCGCCAGCAGGAAAAGGCAGGCGATTTCACTCAATTTGGGATTTGGGATTTGGGATTTGGGATTTGGGATCCGTTTCAGGGCTTTGGCTTTTGAGCGGTTGCCGAAACAACCGAAAAACAACCAATAAATCCGAACTCCGAAATCCCAAATCCCAAATCCCGATGGTTTTGTTTTTATCATTTTCTAAATTTAATTTATTCAAAAGTTTTTCGCCAATCCGGCGGGGCATCGGATCGGACTCCGTCGAACAGGAAGCCGCCGAAGGGCCGGAGCAGTTCTTCGGTTAGATCGATCACTTTTTCCGTTTTTCCGGCGGCGAAAAGTTCTTCGAAGGCGTCGCAAAATTTTTGCCGGAATTCGGGGTCGGCTTTTTCCAGATGCCTCGGAATGGTTTTTCGGGAGGCCGACCAGTGCCCGCCGGTGCGCAGAAAGAACTCGGCCAGAACCGGATAAAGCCCGGTTCCCGATGCGGTCAACTCGGCCTTCGAACGGGGCTGGCGCAGATCGTCGATGACGTCTGTGATCCGGTAGCGGAGCGTTTCGATCTCCTCTGCGGTCAATTGGGGCGGATCGCCCAAAATCTTTTCGGCCAGAGCCTTTAATTTTTCCGACAGATCGGTTGCCTGCGGAACGGCGATGCCTTCGGCGACCATCGCCGGCAGGGAAGGCACTCCGCGCCGGGCGTCTTCGGCAAAAAAATAATTCAAGGTCTCGGGCGTGTGGACGAAGGTCTCGACCGGAAACGAGCGAAAATAAAACGATTCGCGGTAGGCCGAGGGAAGTTCGCGGAAAATGACGACGATATCGAGATCCGAATAATCGGTCGCCTCGCCCCGGATGTAAGAGCCGGAAAGATACGCGAATTCGGCCTGCGGGTATTTTCCCCGCAGAATCTCTCCGGTGATTTCGATCAATTTATTAAGCGGTGCGTCCAACTTATTGCGGCAAAAGGTCTCCGACCGGGATCTCGATTTCGGGAAAAGCGACCAGATCGATTTTTTCGCCGGTTTTCAAAGTCTGTTTGGTTTGATAACCGTCCCCGGAAGGGTCTCGGTAATCCTCGACCGTCCGGTTTTCCACATTGACGATCAGATATTGCCGGATGCCGGCCCGCGCGTATGCCGGACCTTTTTCGTCGCGGTCAAAATAAAGCGTCGAATCGGCGATCTCGACGATCAGCAAAATATCTTCGGGTCCCGGATGCCGTTCGAGATATTTTTCACGCGGAGGCTCCGCCAAAACGATGTCCGGTTCGGGTTCCGAGAAATCGTCAAGCCGGATCGGGTTTTGGTTGCGGATGACGCATTTATCGTCCGCATTTTTGTAAAAGAATCTGGTTATTGCATCATTGTAAGCTGAGTGTTTTGTTCCCTTCGGCATTTTTTCAATTATTCTCCCGTTGAGCAGTTCCAATTGGTCGTTCTCGGTCAAAATGCCCTTTTCGATCATTGCATCGTAGGTTTTGACCGTGAACAGGTAAGGTCTGTGAGTTTTGCCGTTTGAAGAAATTCTTTCCTGTTTTTCGTTTAATTCGATCACTGCCGACATAGTTTTTTACCTCGGAGAGTATTATACAAACTTTTGCATCAGGTCAGAACCGGTTGCGGCGGCTGAAGGTCGAAGCTAACGGGCCGGGTTCGCTTCGAGCTGGATGGAAAACGGCGGTTGAAAATTTTTTCTTGCTGAAATAAACGAGGCTTTTTATAATCAATGGCGTTTAGGCAAGAAAACTTTCATCGGCTTGTTCATTAAAATGCGGAATAGGAGTAAAGATCAATGGGTACGTTGTGCGCCATTTATTTTTCAAATGTCGAGGGTGTGGAGAATCCCGACCTTCGGATCATTGACGAATCCGTCAACGAGAAATGGAAGGGAGTCATTTTGGGCGGCGATCAATTTCTCGTCAGCGATGAAATGCTTATTGACCACCTTTCAAAAAAGGCCGGCGCGGCCGTTTTTTTAGGCTTCCAAAGCGTCGTCGATGCCTTTCAATTTGTTTTGGCAAAGGACGACCGGATCGTCAGAAAGCTCGTCTATGGATGCTTTCAAAATGAGCGGGAGTGGGAAGTCGTCGAGGGCGAGGAGCAGGAATGGGAAGAAGTTGTTTTCTTTGAAACCGAATATGATGAGGATTGGGATGAAGAGTTTGACGAATTCGTTTCTCCTCTGGTCGGCAGTAGTTCTCCCGGCATAGATGCCCGGAACACTTGCGAAGAGATCGCCGAATTTTATGATCTTCCCGGCTGGGATTGAACCCCGCAGACGAAATGTGGCGGGCTTTGCCTCCGGAAACTTAGATTTGGCTGAACCCTCTGCTGTTAAGCGAAATTTTGTCATCCCGCATTTGAGAAAATGAACACCCGCAAAATTACATGGTCGCCTGCGAGATCAAAGCAACTTGTTTTTCATCACATTGTGGGAGTTGAAGGCTGTGGATTATGAAATTATTGTTAATCCTGACGATCGTCGCTTGTGTGAACATTTCCTGTGCCAAACCCCGGGTCTCGTCCGCGGCGCGGGAAACGCCGGCCAGGGAATTTGACGGAAAAAACGGTCTGACCGAAGCGCAGGCGGTCGAATTGGCGGAAAAATTCATCGCCCGAAACGGTTATACGGATTTGCCGCCCGACAAGGAAAACCTGTCTTTGGAGTCGATCGAATGGGAATCGGACGTCGATGAGATGCTCAAGGGGCGTTACAACACGCTGGAGCGCAAGGCCTTTGGCGTTTCAAAGGGAAGGAAGGGCGGCGCAAAAGGCTGGACCGTCGTGTTCAGATTCAAAGACCGATCCGACGAACAAACGCGCAAAATCGGACGCGCCGTAACGATGAACCCCGACGGGAGCAAAGCCCGGGTCGAACACGTGGATTTTATTCTGGCAAAGGTTGAGAAGGAATTGTGAAAATCCCAGTTGTTCGGAGGAGAAATATAAGAGATTGAGGGACTTGAGTACGAAACATTGATTACTTGTCAACTTAAAGTTTTCGCCTATGCTCAAAAACAAGATGAAAGTTAGTTTCAAAGATTTCGGCGCTAATGTTCCGGTGAAACAGAAGTATGAATGCGGCGTTGATTACCTGTGGCACGATTTTGATCTGGCATTTGAAGATGCTTTTTATCTGGTCGAGAAGTTAAAAAACAACCACAGCAGCGTTATCGTTTTCACTCTCTGGGCGGCCGTTGATTTTTATTTTTTTAACGATGCTTTGCACGTGCAGATTGATACCGCAACCGGTTTTTGGCACGAATCGAGCCTTGATTTGCCGGTGGCAAAGGAGATCCTGAAAGTCGCCTGGGCGGGTTGCGAGCATTTCGGTTCGCAAATTCCCGGCACGGTGCGGGAATGGGACGCCTATTGCATTTAGCCGCTTTATGCTGCAAGAAAACAATTTTTCGATTGAAGATGCCAACGAATTGATCCGGGGAATCGAGCCTGCGCAACCGCCGTATCTGCTTTTATTGACCGGATCGTCCGGTTGCGGCAAGACCTATCTCAGCCGGGAACTGGAAAAACGGCTCGATCCGAAAGGGACGATGGTCTTTTACTTTGATTCGATCGGAGTCCCTTCCACAGAAGAAATGGTCAGCCGATACGGCTCCGGCGAAAAATGGCAGGAGGCGATGACAGTAGAATGGGTCAGACGGATCTCGGCGCAGAGGGATAAGGTTCTGGTCATTCTGGAGGGGCAGTATCATCCGAAATTTGCGATCGACGCCTGCCGAAAGCATGGAATAAAAAATTACAGGATCGCGGTCGTCACCTGCGCGGAAAAGGTCTGGACCGAACGTTTGAAGGGGCCGAGGGACCAACCCCATCTGATCACCGAGGACATGCGCAACTGGGCCAAACTTTTGCTGGAGGAAACCGTCCGGTTGGGAGGTTCGGTGATAGACACGTCAGAATCCGATCTGAACGCGAACCTGAAAGACGTTTCGATCTTGATTCGTTCGCTTATGGGAAAGTAAAATGCCGAAGTATTGCAAACGGATGAACGGGAAATAGAAACAGATTTTTGCCGTCAACCGTTTTGGAAACGAATTCTTCGGACATTTTTTTAATATTTATGTCGCACACCGTAACCATCACCTACGACCGGGCGCTCATCCGGCGGGCGCTGAACCGGTTTATGATCCGTCGGCTCGGCAAATCGTTCTTTGTTCTCGTTCCCGTGCTTTCGCTCCTTTTGATCTGGTCGTTCTTTTACGAGGGATGGAACTGGTTTTCGATCTTGCTGACGATTGTGCTCGGCGCGGTGGCGGCCTTTCTCGGGTTCGTTTATTTCGCGCGACTGCGGGCTTCGGAAGGATTTTTCGACAAGGCCGATGAGCCGACGGTGACGTTTACCTTTTCCGAGACCGGCGTCCGGACCGATTCCGATCTCGGATCGTCGGATCTGAAATGGACGGTTTTCGAGGAGATCCTGAAGTTCGAAGAGGTCTGGCTGCTGGTTTACGCGAAAAGCGGATATATGACGCTTCCGGTCGGCCAGATTACTTCCGATTGCCTGCAATTCATCGAACGGCAGGTGCAAGAGAGGAAAAATTAATGGCGGATCTAACCAAAATCCGATGTGTGCTGGCCGTTCAGGATCTGGCGGTATCGGTCGATTATTACACTCGAATTCTCGGCATGGAGGTCGATTTTACGGCTCCGGGCTGGGCGTTTCTATCGCGCGGATCGTTTCGTTTGATGCTCGGCGAATGTGCCGACACGATGCCCGCCCACGAGACGAGCGATCATTCCTACTTCGCCTACGTGACGGTCGAGGGCATCGACGAATTTTTCGCCGAAGTGGTGGAAAAGGGCGCGACTCTGACCCAAAGACTGGCCGACAAACCGTGGGGAATGCGCGAGTTCGGCGTCCGAACCCCGGACGGCCACCGGATCATGTTCGGGCAGGAGATTTGAACAGTCTTCATTGGCGAGATAGGGGGTGTTTGCGGGTTCTCTTAAAAGGGGAGACTATAGCCGACGATTAAAAAGGGCTGTGCCGAGTTCCGTGGGAACAGCATAAGATATCTCGTTCCTACGAAACTCAAAAAAATGTTATTATTGACATTTCGCTATAGACATATCGTTCCTGTGCAACTTGGGAAACATTTTTTTCTATTCCGTCATCAGACTTCTCTATTCGGTAGTCAAACTGATAAATGGATTCCTGAATATCATTGGCGTTTCGGTTGTGTTCTTTTTTAATATCTAAGGGGGCTTAACTATGATACCTATTCCTCAGAAAGTTAAAGGAAGAGTATGCAGGAATTGTAGAGAACATTTCACTAGCCACTCTAGATATTCAAACTGGACACTGTGTGGATATTGTTATTGGAAGGATCGTTTGAACAAACACGAGGCACTTGAAGTTTTGCTAAAGAGACGAGGTGAGCTAAAAAAGCAAAACAAGGCTGTTTCAGATATGCTGATTCAACAACAACAGATTTTAAGGCAATACCTTTTAAGACTTGAAGTGCATAAACCATGGTGGAAAAAACTATTAAGATTGAGTGTGGAGGACGATAACTCACGTGCTTTACGTGCTTCCATAAGTAAGTATCAACAAGAAAGTAATTCTGTTGAGAGAGAAATCCGCTCTCTAACCAATTGTATCAAGACAGCAAGACATATAAAGAAGCGTTTCAAAAATGCAATCAAAATAAGGGCATTAGCAAGGCGAAGGAATCGAGAGGCGGATAAAAAAATTAAGGAGTTTGTTAAAACTTCGGAGGATGTCCAGAAATTTGCATATAATAGACATCTATTTAAAATCAGAAAGCAAGATTACAAACGAGGTAACCTGTTAGACAATCACTTTCGAAAAGCCATAGCTTCTCAGGTTCTCACTGCATTTGATAACAAATGTCTAATTTGTAAAGTGTCATATGATTTGACTTTTGATCATTTTGCAATTCCAAAGAATGAGGGAGGAAACTTTATACTTCTTCTTAATAATGATAACGCAATTAAGATAAATATTGTCATTCTCTGTCGATCTTGCAATGCAGCAAAAGGTGAATCCTACTATCTTGATTTTTTTGATAGCGCAAACATTTGTGAGGCTGCTGTATATCAACAAAAACTTCTTGACTTCGTTCTTGGGGATTTAGCCACACTCAAAGTGTTAAAGAAATGGTACAAGTAACGTCAATTCGACATAAGAAAATCGAATTTAGTCGGTGAAACCGACGTCATTATTCCCCGCTTCGCCGCCCACGATGTTAATCGTGGGGGAAATCGCCATTTTGATAAAGCCATTGAAAATGGGGAAATATCTTTTATGCCGCCATTTTCAATGGCTCGGAATAAATCGCTAAATCGTTCCCATAACTGGCGTTATGGGCTAAAAATATGTTGCCATCTTCGATGGCTTATGTCGAACTGGCGTTAGGCTAGATTTTGCAACATATTAGCTAACAGTCGGGTTTACAGGACGCTCCTGTAGTCGTGTTACCCATTTGGATACCTGGACCCAAAAGTGATGGAAGAGATCGGAAAAGACTCGAACCGGGGCGCGTCTCTTGGGTTGAGATCGTTTTTTTGTCGGCTCGGCTTGCGCCGGATTTGGTCATCCGCTTTACATTTTCGCAAAATGACTTAAAAAAGAGAGGAAGAAAAAGATGAACAATGCACCAAAGTGGTTTATTCCCGTCGCCGTCGTCGCGCTGATCTGGAATCTGCTCGGATGCACGGCCTACCTGTTCGACGTGATGCTGACGCCCGAGGATGTGGCCAAGATGAGCGAAGCCCAACAGGCCATGTATGCGGCCCGTCCGGCTTGGGCAGTTGCGGCGACCGCCGTGGCCGTCTGGTTCGGAGCGTTGGGCTCGGTCGGTCTTATCCTGCGCAAACGCTGGTCATTTCCGCTTCTGGTTCTCTCGCTGATCGGGGTCATCGGTCAGGACGCGGCCTTGTTCATGATCGGCGGGATGTCCGCCGGGGCCGTCGCTCTTGTATTGCAGGGAGTCGTTCTTATCGTCGCCATCTGTCTGGTGCTTCTGAGCCGGAAAGGGATCAGCGAAGGGTGGCTCGCTTAGGCCGGTTTTGAGTCCCGCCTTCAGGCGGCCAACCGCTTTATTGCAGCTTCTTTGATCGCTGAGGCAAAGCCGCCTGAAGGCGGGACTCAAAACTTTACTCCGTCGATAAACTGATCAGATACCCCGCCAGAACCGTCACCGCGCAACCGACGACGTTGAACCAGAGAAACTCGATGTCGGTGAAATTGCTGGCCACGCCGATCGAGGCCATGCCGATCAGAAGGCCGAAGAACGCGCCCCGCGCTCTGGCCCGCCTGACTCCGATGGCGAGGACGAACACTCCCAAAATCGAACCGTAAAAATAGGAGCCGAACTTGTTGACGACTTCGATCAAAGAGCCGAGATTGGTCGCGTAGATGGCCACGATGCAGGCGAAGATTCCCCAAACGAATGTGGCGATCCGTCCGAACATGACGTATTCGGCGTCGGTCCCGTCGGGTTTGAAATGGCGGCGGTAAAAATCTATCGTCGAGGCGGTCGCCAGCGCGTTCAGTTCGGCCGAGATGCTCGACATGGCCGCCGCGAAGATGGCGGCGATCAGCAGTCCGACCACTCCGGCCGGCATATGGGCGAGGATAAAGGTCGGAAAAACGTAATTGACGTCGTTAAATCCGGGATTTTGGTTGGTCGCCTTGATAAAATCGACCGCCTCTTTGCGGGCCGCCTTGAAATCCCGGGTCGCTTTCAGATATTCGTCCCGGCTTTGAGCGATCGATCCGGCGTCCGGGTTTTTCCGGGCGCTGATAAAACTCAGCGCGGCCGCGCTTTTTTCGGCGTGGATCTGTTTGTAATGGTTTTCGATCTTTTGGTATTCCGCCTGTTTGACGCTGATCGCTTTTTCCGCCTCGACCGGATTGAAGATCATCGGCGGCGCGTTGAACTGGTAAAAGACGAAGACCATCACGCCGATCAAGAGGATCAGAAACTGCATCGGGATCTTCAGAAAGGCGCTCATCAAAAGCGAGGTCCGGCCCTGATCGACCGATTTGGCCGTCAGAAAACGCTGAACCTGGCTCTGATCACAGCCGAAATACGAGAGAAACAAAAACAATGCGGCGAAAAGTCCCGACCAGATCGTGTATTTTTCCCGCAGGTCGAATTTGGTCTCGATGGTCGTCAGTTTGCCGCTCGCCCCGGCCAGACTCAATCCGTCCGAGAGCGAGATCCCGCCCGGCAGACTCGACAAGATGATGAACAGACAGACGCCGAGACCGAAGAATATCAGGATCATCTGTTTGACGTCGGTCCAGGTGACGGCCCGGACGCCGCCGAACATGGTGTAAACGGTGGTCGTCATCCCGATGGCGAAGATGGTGGCGATCTCGCTCCAGCCGAGAACGATCGAGAGGATGACGGCCGGGGCGGCGATGATCACGCCGACGCCGAGGCCCCGCGAGAGCAGAAAAAAGAAACTGGTCAGGGTGCGGGTTTTCAGATCGAAGCGGTTTTCCAGGTATTCGTAGGCCGTATAGACTCTGGCGCGGTGGAAGAAAGGGACGATCGTGATGCAGAGGATGATCATGGCGAACGGCAATGCGTAGTAGAACTGCAGAAAACGCATTCCGTCGTCGTAGGCCTGTCCGGTCGTCCCGACCAGAGTTATCGCCGAAGCCTGCGTGGCCATCACCGACAGCCCGACCGCCCACCACGGCAGAGAGCGGTTGGCCAGAAAAAAGGATTCGATATTGTTGCTGGCCCGGGTCATCCTGACGCCGTCCCAGATGACGTAAGTCAGATAGGCGACGACGATGGCCCAATCGAGTAGATGCATAACGCTTTTGTTAATGGTTAGTTGTAAATGGTTAATTGTTTTGGGTGCGGGATCGAAACGGTTTTTTCTCATCCCGTTCCAACTCAATTAACAATAAACGATTAACAATTAACCATTTACAATTAACTATTTCAGGAAAAATACCACTAACTATTTCAGGAAAAATACCACGAAAAGATTCCGAGCGCCGCGATCACCAGAACCGTGGTGATGACCACCGCCAGATAGACTTTGCGCCACCATTGCTCGGGCAGTTCGTCCGGGATTTCTTCGGTTTTTTCTTCGGTTTCTTTCATACCGACAGATTGGCTTCGGCTTTTTTGGTCTTCATCCCGATCACTTTTTCGTAGAAGGCTATGTATTGCGGAACGATCTTCGATGCGCTGTAGCGCGTGATCGAGAGTTCGCGCGCTTTTTCGCCGAACGAGCGCCGCATTTTTTCGTCGCCGAGGAACTTCATCGCATCGTCGCTCATCTTTTCGACGTCGCCGGCATCGCTCAAAAAACCGGTCTCGCCGTCGGTTACGACCTCGGGAATTCCGCCGACCCGCGAAGCGACGACCGGAGCCTCGCAGGCCTGGGCTTCGAGCGCGGCCAGACCGAACGATTCGAGTTCCGACGGGAGCAGAAAGACGTCGGCGATGCCCATGTAATCGGCGATGTTCTCGCGTTTGCCGACGAATTCGACGAAGTCGGCGACTTCCAATTGGGCGGCCCGGTATTCGCAGGCCGCGCGTTCGGGGCCGTCGCCGACCATCAATAGTTTGGCGTTCGATCCCTTTTGCCGGACGCGCGCCAGGATCTCGACGCAATCGGCCGGACGTTTGACCGAGCGGAAATTCGAGACGTGTACCAGCAGTTTTTCGCCTTCGGGAGCAAGTTCGTCGCGCAGGGGCGATTCCTCCTGCCGGAAATACTGGTTCGGGCAGATGAAATTCGGTATGACCTCGATCTCGTCGAAATCGAAGGTCTCGATCGTCGCCTGTTTCAAAAAACGCGAAACGGCCGTCACGCCGTCCGATTGCTGAAGCCCGTATTTGGTGATCGGCAGGTATGAGCGATCCGCGCCGACCAGCGTGATGTCGGTTCCGTGCAACGTGGTGATGATCGGGATGTAGCGTTTTTCCTTGATCGATTCGCGGGCCAGGATGGCGCTGATCGAATGCGGGATGGCGTAATGGACGTGGAGGACATCGAGTTTTTCGGCCCGCGCCACGGTCGCCATCTTGGTCGCCAGAGCCAGATCATAGGGCTGATGCTCGAACAGCGGGTAACTCATCATCTCCACTTCGTGAAACTGAACATGCTCGTTGAGTTCGACCAAACGGGTCGGCAGTGAAGACGAGATAAAATGAACCGTATGACCGCGTTCGGCCAGACATCGACCCAATTCCGAACCGACAATCCCGCTTCCGCCGTAGGTCGGGTAAACCGTAATTCCTATATTCATATAAATCTGTAATACGCTGGTAAATCTTTTATGGTTTAAAATCTACCATTTCGGGGGCGAGTCTGGAAAGTGGTCGGTGGTCAGTCGTCGGTGGTCGGTGGTCAGTAATCGGAAAGGGTTGAGCGAAGAGGCGAGCAAAGATCGGTCGAAAGTGGTTAGGAATCGATAATCAGATATGGGGGAAAATAACCGATCACCGACGGCTGTTGAAGTGAGATCAGGGATTTTGATCGAAAATGATCCCGGCGATATCGGATGCCGTGTTTCTGGCGTCTTCATTTTCGATGTTGCTCAATACGACGATAAAGATCTTTTCTTTCGGGTAGTAGGCGATATGCGATGAAAAACCGTGGGTTTCCCCGGTGTGATTGAAAACCCTTCCGTTTTTATCCGCGGTTATCTTCCAGCCGAAGCCGTATTCGTTTTTAAACGGCGTGAACATCCGGTCAAGCGATTCCCGCGAAAGCAGTCGGCCGGAATTGAGAGCGTCATTTAAAACGAGAAGATCCTCGACCGACGACAGCAATCCACCGGCGGAATAGCCCGCCGGATCGGTTAATTTATCGTTGTAGATCTGGCCCGAGCGGCGAATATATCCTTCGGCCCGGTCTTTGATCAAAGGTCTCGGATCGTCATAAAGCGTACCGTTCATCTGGAGCGGTTTGAAAATATAATCGTCAAGCAGTTCGGCGTATAATTTTCCCGACGCTTTTTCGATGATGTATCCGAGCAGGCAGTAGCCGAAATTGCTGTAAGCGTAAACCTCTCCGGGTCGGGCTTTGAGCTGTCTGTTTTTTATTCCGGCGATCACGCGGTCGATCTCTTCGGCCGTCTTTTCGACCGGAACGGCGTCCATCGCCCCGAACAGATCCGGAATCCCGGACGTGTGCGTCAAAAGGTGCCGGATCTTGACGTCCCGCCATTCGTCCGGGCAGGAGGAGGCGCTTAAATATTTGCAAATGCCGTCCTCAACGTTTAACCTGCCCTTTTCCTGAAGCATCATAACGGCGATCGCCGTGAGAGGTTTGGTTACCGATCCGATCCGAAACCTGGTTCGGGGCGAATTGGGAATTGAAAATTCGAAATTCGCCATTCCGAACCCCTTCTTAAAGATCAAACTGCCGTTTCGGGCCGCCAGCACCGCTCCGCTGAATTTTGCATCATTTTCTCGCCGGGCGAAATACCGTTCGATCTTGCCGGCGGCAATTTTTTGAGTTTTTATTTTCTTCCCGTCCTGGGCAAAACTAAAATTTGACAGATCGGCCAGAACGATCATTAAAAGGGCAGTTTTCAAAAAATACGATCTCGTTTTTCCGGACATCATTGTTTTTCACCTGATTGCGCAAAATTGACCTTTAACAAGGGTTTTCAGTTTGGATGAAAATGGAATTCCATGCTCACGAATTGATTTTTGCCTTTCGGCGGATCAGATAAACCACTCCGATGTGATCGTCGCTCAAGAGAAAAGAATCGGGCGTCAGTTTGAAGATGTCGCAGGGGCGGCCCAAAACGGTTCCCCGCCGGAGGAATCCGGTTAAAAAATCCTCCAGTTTTTCGCCCTTTCGCATGATGACGATCTTGTAACCGTGGCCGATATTCTTGTTGGTCGAGCCGTGCAGTGCGACCAGAAAAGAGTCTTTGATCAAAGGGTCGGAGGTTTCGGAATCGAAATAATCGAAACCGAGCGCCGAAGAATGGGCCGGGAAATAGGCGTACGATTCGGGCACGTCGCGGCAACCGGAACGCCGCCGGAGTTTCGGGTCGGAAAAGACGCCTCCGTTCGCCTGATAACAATAGGGCCAGCCGTAATCCGTGCCTTCTCTGACGGCGTAAAAGGTTTCGTCCGGTTTGGAATTGCCCAGATGATCCGATCCCTGATTGGTCGCCCACAGATAGCGGCCCATCCAGCGCAGACCGACGGCGTTGCGCAAACCCCGGGCGAAGATCTTCTGATCCGATCCGTCCGGGTTCATCTCCATGATGGTGGCGCGCGATTCCTCGGTTTTTTTCTCGACGCAGGAATTACAGCTCGATCCGACCGAGATGTAGAGTTTTCCGTTATCGCCGATGACGACCGTTCGCGTCAGATGCCAGCCGCCGTATTTGTAACTCAGGCCGTAATCGGGAAAGGTGACAAGCGTTTCGGGCTTTTTGTCGGTCGGCGAGGTTTCGCCCCGTTTGAACCGGCGGCGCGTCAGTTTGTCGGTTTCGGCCAGATAGAACCAGTCCTGCCCGCTCCCATCGCGGTAAAAAGCGATGCTGTTCGGATTCTTCAGTCCGGACATATATTCGGTCACGCGCCCGAATTTCCCGGTTCTTTTGTCGAAATCGTCGAGAATGTAAACCTTGCCCCGGGTGTTGTCGGTCAGGTTGTACATATCGGTGACGAAGATCCGCCCGTCCGGCGCTTTGGCGAAAAAACGCACTCTTTTGAGACCCTCGGCCGCCGGAATGATCTCGTAATCGGCCGGCAGATCGAGACTGAAGCTTTTGCCGCTTTTCAGAGCGATCTTGTGCGGGGTCAGTTTGGTCTGAGCGTTGGCCGGGATGAGCGAGCAGTAAGCTGTGAGCAGTAAGCAGAAGGCGGCGAATGGAAAGCGACGGACAATGGCGATCGGTTTTCGGCGTTCGGTCCGGGATTGAAATTTTCTCATAAAGGTTAAAACGAAATCTGGTTATTGCTTTCTGAATTAAGTTCGGTTTTTTGCCACAGAGGACACGGAGTTCACCGAGGGATTTTTTGACGGAAAACCTTTTTCTCTGTGTTCTCCGTGGTCTCTGTGGCAAAAATAAACGGTTCAAACAAAATGATTATACAAGTTCGGCTCCGGCAATTGACAATCAACAACCAACAATTAACGGCCTTTTGTCTTTCATCTTTGCGTTTTGACGGTTTTCTGCTGTAATAAATAATTTTATGAACATCGAACATTTTTGCGTGCCGGAAGGCAAAAGACTCAATCTGGCCGATCATCCGACCGATTTTACGGCCGATTACATCATCAAGGAAGAGGCGATCAAAGATCTTAAGAGAAATATCAAACGCCTGCGGGAACTTCAGAGCGTGCTCTACGCCGACGATAAATACGCCCTTTTGATAATCTTTCAGGCGATGGACGCGGCCGGCAAGGACGGCGCCATCAAACACGTCATGAGCGGTCTTAATCCGCAGGGCACACAGGTTTTCTCCTTCAAAGCGCCCTCGGCCGAAGAGCGCGACCACGATTATCTCTGGCGGGCGGCCAAGTCCCTGCCCGAGCGCGGGCGGATCGGAATCTTTAACCGTTCCTATTACGAGGAGGTGCTGGTCGTAAGAGTGCATCCCGAGATCTTGCAGGATCGAAATCTGCCCGATCACATCAAACAGGATCCGAGCATCTGGCAACAGCGTTTCGATCAGATCCGCAAGTTTGAAAAGCATCTGACCGAGAACGGCACACAGGTTCTCAAGTTTTTTCTCAACGTTTCCAAAGACGAACAAAAAAGGCGTTTTCTGTCGAGGATCTACACGCCGGAAAAGAACTGGAAGTTTTCCGCGGCCGACGTTCGCGAGCGCGGTTTCTGGGACGATTATCAAAGGGTTTATTCGGAGGCCATCGAAGCGACCTCGACCAATGATTCGCCCTGGTACATTCTGCCGGCGGATCACAAATGGTTCACCCGTCTGGCCGTTTCCGAGGTCATCGCCCAAAAACTCGCATCTCTCGATCTGAGCTATCCGGAAGTTACCGAAGAACACCGAAAGCGTCTGCTCGAAGCCAAGGAGATGCTGGAGAGCGAAAGTTGACGATTCATTCGATTTTGGGTTTTAGATTTTGGATTTTGGATCAGTTTGACTTTATAAGGACAAATCCAAAATCCAAAATCTAAAACCTAAAATCGTCACACTTCATGAAGAATGATGATCTCGGCGCGGCGTTTGGCGTCGTCGAGGAATTTCTCGATGTCGCTGGCGACCTTTTCGTCGGTCAGGATCTGGTTGATGTTCGCCCGCACCTCGTCCAAGTCGGGGACGACCAAGCCGGGGTTGCGGCGGCGGAAGTCGGGAGCGAAGGTTTCGCGATAGTATTTGGCTTCTTCTTCGGGAGTGATGACGGCGAAGGCGCGGAAACGGAAATCTATGTATTTTTCGATCTCAACCCGCTGTTCCATGATGGACTGAAAATTTTCGTCGCGGACCGAGTCGAATCCGACCAGACGGAGGCGGGTTTCGAAATCGGCGGTCGAGGCAAATCGCGCCAGAACGCGTTCGATCTGTTTTTTGACCTCTTCTTCGGTCGCGTTTTGCGGCACTCTTTCGGCTTCCAGGGCGATCAGCCGCTGGTTGATGATCAGTTGGAGGGCGATGTTGAGATTTTCCGAAGACGGCGGCGTCAATGGGACGTTGGGCTGAAGGGCAAGTTGCCAGAGAAGATCGGAATAGGTGATCAGTTCGGTTTTGACTCCGTCGCTGACGGTCGCCACCGTTTTATCGACCACGGTTTGCCCCGCCGCCCAGACCGGGACAAACAGCGTCAAAAACGTCGCCAGACAGAAAAGCGCCAAATTATTTCTCAAACCCGTAATTTTTCCCTTCATTTCCAAATATTCCGATTTTCGATCAGTGACCGGAAAACTGTCAACCGCCGCTGATGAAAATGCGTTAAAACCGTTGACAAAATGTTAAAAATCTTTTTTAATTGATGTTGGGGTTTTTGCGTTCTCAAAGTCCAAAAACAATTTGTCAAAATTGACCAGCCTCTTTTGATGACAAGCCTATCCAGAAAGTTTGTCACACATACAGTTAAAACTGAAATGCTATCTCCGAAACATACGATGAGCGGAGCGGATCTGTACATTTCCGGCGGGAAAAGCTCTGATCCTGCCCGCGAGCTAAAATTTATCACCGATCTCGGACGGAGTCTGCTTTTTACGGTGCATCCGAAAAAAGTCGCTTCGCGCGTCAGCGGAGCCGTCGGGGGCGAGATCGGTTCGCCGATCTGTGCGGTCGTCGTCGAACTCAGTCAGATCGGTCTCATCAGTTCAGCGTTTGTTCCGGGTAAAAAAGGGGAATCGGAGTTTTTGGATCGAACCCGTCTGAGAAAATGGCTCGAATTCATGCCGCCGCAGGTTTCGGTCAGAACCGATGACAAAAATAGTTTCCTCCTCAAAGGAAACGGCCACAAGGTCGAATACGTCTCGCCTCTTCACATCAACGGTGAGGTCAAAGGGGCTTTGATCGTCGGCTTCAAGAGCGCTCGGGACTGCACCGAATCGGCCCGCCGTCTGATCGATGCGGCGACGCAGATGACCGCCATGAGCATCAATCTTTCGGCTCATTACGAGGCGGCCATTCATTCTTCGATCAATCAGGCCAAGGAAGAACACCGAAAATTCACCGAAGTCATTCTCGACGCCCTGCCCGTGTCGCTCTACGTCATCGACCGCGATTACCGGATCGTCACCTGGAACCGCCACCGCGAGGTCGGCGTTCAGGGGATCTCGCGCGATACGGTCATCGGGCGCAACGTCTTTGAAGTCCTCTCGAAATATCCGCGCAACAAACTCAAGGCTGAGTTCGAGCGGGCCTTTGAGACCGGACAGATCGAACGGATCGAACAGCGGACGACCGACGAGAAAGGCATCACCAAACACTGGCTCGTCAGCAAGATCCCGATGCGCGACGAGACCGGCGAAGTGACGCACGTGATCACGGTCGGCGAGGACGTCACCATGCGCGTCGAAGCCATCCACGCCGTCGGAAGGGCCGAAAAACTGGCCGCCGTCGGTCGGCTGGCCGCCGGGGTCGTTCACGAAATAAACAACCCGCTGGCGACCATCTCGGCCTGCGCCGAATCTCTCGAATCCAGAGTCGATGAGGGCGCTTTCGACCAATCGGAAGAGGTCGCCGATCTGCGGGAATATCTCGGGCTGATCCGGAGCGAGGCGTTCCGTTGCAAATCGATCACCAACGGTCTGCTCGATTTCAGCCGGATGCGGACCGGGGATCGTTTCCCGATCGACCTGTCGCTGGTCATCAAATCCTCGGCCAAACTGATCGCCCACCAGAAACGCGGCGAGAACATCAGCATCGAATTCGATATCGCCGACGAACTGCCTCAGGTCAATGCCGACGAGGGACAGATCCAGCAGGCCATCATCGCTCTTTCGACCAACGCCATCGATGCCATGCCGGGCGGAGGAACCCTGACCTTCCGCGCCTACGGCGAGGAAGCCCGCGTCGTGTTGGAAGTGCAGGATACGGGCGTCGGGATCGCGCCGGAAGACCTGTCGAAGATCTTTGAACCGTTCTTTACCACCAAGGAAGTCGGCAGGGGAACCGGGCTCGGTCTGGCCGTCTGCTATGGCATCATCACCGAACACGGCGGCCGCTTGAGCGTTCGCTCGAATCTGAAGGTCGGGACCACCTTCTCGATTTATCTACCCATCAAGGTTTAGAAAGTTCGGGTGATTTCCGGTAGCTTGAAAGATCTTAAGCCCCCTTGATCCCAAGCGCCCGCCAAATCGCCGGAACTTTCTAAACCTTACAAACTGAAAAAATTATGCCAAAACTTTTAGTAGTTGACGATGAAAACAATTTGCGCCTCGTAGTTCAGAAGGAATTGAGCCGCCAGGGTCATGAGGTCGAGACCGCCTCGGACGGCGAAGAAGCCTGGGAAAAACTCGAAGAGCAGGATTTCGACGTTTTGCTCTGCGACATCAATATGCCCAGACTGGACGGCATGGCCCTTTTGCGCCGTCTGCGCGAAAAAAGTCAAAATCCTCCCGAAGTTATCATGCTGACCGGCCAGGCGACGGTCGAAAGCGCCATCGAAGCCATGAAACTCGGCGCGTACGATTATCTGACCAAACCCTACCGCATCACCGAACTGGCCGCGCTGGTTACGCAGGCCGCCGAAAAGCAGAAACTCAAGATCGACAACCAGCGTCTGCGGGCTCAGCTCGAAAGAACGCACAAGAATATGCCCGAGATCGTCGCCGAATCGCCGCAGATGAAAGAGGTTCTGCGACTGGTTCAGCGCGTCGCTCATTCGGACACGTCCGTTCTCATCACGGGCGAATCGGGAACCGGCAAGGAACTGATCGCGCAGGCCATTCATCGTCTCAGCCCGCGCAACGAAAAGTCCTTCGTCGATCTCAACTGCGCGGCCCTCCAGGACACGCTTTTGGAAAGCGAACTCTTCGGCCACGAAGCGGGAGCCTTTTCCGGCGCCCGGGCCCGCAAACTCGGACTCTTCGAAATGGCCGACAGCGGAACGCTTTTTCTCGATGAGGTGATGGAAATGCCGGCTCCTTTGCAATCGAAACTTCTGCGCGCGCTGGAGACCCGTTCGTTCTTCCGCGTCGGCGGGGTCAAAAAGGTCGATGTCGATGTCCGTCTGGTGGCCGCCACCAACCGCAATCCCCAGCAATCGATCCACGAAGGCGTCTTCCGGGCCGATCTGCTCTACCGGATCAACAGCTTCGAGATCCATATTCCGCCCCTTCGCGAACGGCGCGAGGACATCGAGCCGCTGGCCACACATCTTTTGCAGAAGATCGCCGGGGCCGCCGCCCCGGAACTGGCTCCGCAGGCGGTCGATGCCCTTTGTTCGTACAGCTGGACCGGAAACGTCCGCCATCTTCGCAACTGTCTGGAGCGCGCGGTTCTGCTGGCCGACAACGGTCTCATCACTCTCAAGGAACTTCCGCCCGAAGTCGTTTACAACAAAAACGAAACCCAGATTTCCGTCAGCTACAACACGCCGGGCGAGCCGTCAACCGGTTCTTTCCAGAATTCTTCGCCGGTCAATCTGCGCGACGTCGAACGCCAGCAGATCTTGAACGCGCTGGAACAAACCGGCTGGCATCGCGGCAAAACCGCCGAACTGCTGGGAATTTCATCCTCGACGCTGTACCGCCGCCTGCGCGAATACAATCTGGATTCGAGATAAACGACCGTAACGGGTGATAAGTGATGGGTGATGGGATTTATCTTCTTATCCCATCACTTATCACCCATCACCCATCACCAAAATATGAATTTACACAAAAGGTTTTTTCCCGCGATCCTGTTGATGATCGTTTTGGCATTTGTCGCTCACGCCCAGCAGAGATTCAGCGGGAAAGTGGTCGATGTGATTGACGGCAAAACGGTCGTCGTTCAGGTCTATACCGGCAAAACATTAACCGTCGTTCTCCAGTACATAGAGATCCCCGAACCCGAGCAGGAACTTCGCGCGGTCGTCAAAGACCATCTCGAAAAGCTGATTCTGGGACAAACGGTCGAGGTCAGACCGAAGGGCGTTTCCGACGAAAAAACGGTCGGACAGATCGTTTTTAGCGGGATCGACATCAGTCAGCAGATGATCCGCGACGGAGCGGCCTGGCACGCAATCTTGCTGAGCGGCGGACAGGAGGCCGGTCAGCAAGCCGATTACCGCACCAGCGAGGCGCAAGCCAAAGCCGAAAAACGCGGCGTCTGGTCGATCGAAGGGATGAAAACGGCCTGGGAATTCCGCGCCGCCAAAGAAGAGGCCAGAAAAGCCGCCGAACGGGCCGAATGGGATGCTTATCGGGAGGAAAGCCGCGAAACTCAGCCCAGCGGCCCGGTTCGCCGACAGTCCGCCGCCGAGGCTCCCCCGCTCGATATGGGATTCTGGGCAAACGTCTCGGCCGCCGACAGGATGGCCGAAGCCGAGGGACTATACAGCGGAGAAACGCCCGAAGTTAATGTCGGCTACATCACGACCTCGGGTAATATGCTCGATCTGACGGGCCGGGGCGGGCGGCAGACGGTCGAATCCAGAACGATTTACGGTTACCGCCCGAGCGGCACCGAGGCCGGCACCAACATCCTCGTCATCGGTTTTCTTTCCGAATCCGACGACTGGCAGTTCGAGCAGTCGAACTCGCTCGTGTTTAGCGCCGACCGCCAGCAGATCGCCATCGGAAGACCCCTTCGCCTGTACCGGCAAAACGGAGGCAAGGTTCAGGAACTGCTGTTTTTTCCGGTTACCCGGGCGACCCTTTTGAAGATCTCCGCCGCCAAAAAACTGGAATTCAGTCTCGGAAAATATTCGGGCAGGATCGATGCCGGTTATCAAAAACTGATCAAAAAACTTCTCGACACGACCGAGTCCTAAAAACGGCAGTCCCTTTTGACACCTTTATCTTTTGCATCAAAAATCAAGCTATTGTCCAAACAAAACCGATAACAAAGGCGAGCGTCAGAATTAACATTCCGAATGCGCCTAAAACCATCACTTTTTTGTCATCCAGCAGATTTTCAGACTTCATAGTTTTTTCAAAAGCGGAATTTTTCGCCAAAATTCGTACCATTTGCTGTTTTTATGATTAACAGTCTGGGCGGTATCGGTATCGTCCTCGTCATCGGCCTCATCAGCCTCGTCTGCGACTTCAACAATTTCTCCGGTTTTGGCATCAACGAGCACTTCAAAAACCTTGTTTTCACTCGTCTTGATCTCGAATTCATAAACGAGTCTTCCCTTTTCCTTGTCAATTTCGCTTTCGACAACCTTTCCGGGAACTCTCTCAAGTGCAATGCGCTGGGCTTCCGCCTTTGTGATTTTCGCTTGCTTGGCTAATTTTTTCTGCATCTGCGGCGATTCGTATTTGTCATCTTCTCCGTCATCATCGTCATCTTGTTGTTTCTCAATCTTTTTGTCTTCGGCTTTTTGATCTTGGGCTTTGATCTCAACTTTTGCCATGCCGACAAAAAGAATTAAAGCCAAGAAGATCAGTGAAAGTTTAATTAATCTCATTATTTCTATCTCCGGTATTCGGCATTTTTGAGCATTTGCCTCTCCTGAATGAATCTACTCCCGACGCTTTCCACGATTTTTTAGTGAAAATCAATCTCTTCCTTCGGACGTAATTCTGGCGGCTTCGCCATCCAAACGGCTGATCTTTTCCTGCCTTTGCAAAAGCCAGGAGGTTCCTTCAAAACCGAAAGACTCTCGCGCAACTAAAAACTCTTCATAGAGTTCATCGTAAAGTTTAAAGAGTCTTTCAAAGGATTTTTCCCACGTGAATTGTCGGGCGGTTTCAAGCGCGTTCTCAACTTTTCGTTCGCGTTCTTCGGGATGATTGAATATATCCATCAATGCCGAAAAATAATCCTCAAAAAGCGGCTCTTCAACCCAGGCGTTTTCGTTATTGGCGTAAGACAAGACTCCGCCGGAATTCGGGACAATTACGGGTGTGCCCGAAGCCATCGCTTCCAAAGGGGCGATTCCGAAAGGCTCACGCGGATTTGTATGAAAGAAAACGTCGGAGTTGGCATAAATGTCTGCCAATTTTTCTTTTTCGGCAATATGTCCTAAAAATTTGAATTTGCCGGGAGCGTATTTCTGCAACTTTTTTCTCAGCCAATTCGATTGCGGGCCGTCGCCTGCGATCAAAAGACGAAAATCACGTTTCGCAAGGTCGTAATTGTAAAATCCTATCAACCCACGGAAAACCTTGAACAACAGTTTAATGTTCTTTTCGGGCGAAAGCCTTCCGGCATAAAGCAATATCTTGGCGTTTGCGGGAAAGTTCATTTCAGATAAAATCCTCCGGCGCGTTTCGGGATTCTTTCGGTTGATGTTAAAAACTTCATCTTCAACCCCGCAATTGTTGACAAAAACGCGCTCGGAAAAACGCTCCCCCGAATTACGAAAAAACCGCCAGCAGAAATCAGAGAAAAAAGGTGCGCGATGAGAAATACCGTCTGGCGGAACCGAATCTAATAACTCTTGTGCCGTGTAATCCGAATTTGCAAGATGATAATCAAACATGGGTGCTATGTAGTTTCCCATAAAACGCCTTGCCAGCCATCGGAAGGGTTTTGTCCCCGAAATAAAAGCTCGCAGATTATCATCCATCCGTTCGCAACTTAAATGAACGAGCATCGGTCGATTTATTGATTTGAAATATCCCTTTTTTATAAGACCGGCTAAATAGCTCAACGTGTATTTTTCGGCGATTTCAATAATGTCAGGCATTTCCGACAAGAGTATGCGGCGAATTTGTGAACCCGACAAAATATACTTCCAGGGCATCATCATCCGGTAACGACGGTCAAAGATCGGCGATTTGGCCGCTTTGACATAATGGATCTTCCCGAAATCTCCGACCTTCTCCTGATCGTTCCGTTCGCCCGGAACGATCAGCGAAATTTGTCTTTCCCGTCGGTTTGCCTGATCGAGCAAACCATTATAGACGGTGCTGATACCGCCGGAATTTTTGTGATAATAATTCGTGATATGAACGGATTTCAGCTTATTCAAAATCTTTCATCCTCCATTTGCCGGGAATTTCTTATTTTTTCGAATCAAACAGGTACGAGTTTATTCTTTGGAAAATGAACAGAATATGAATGATCAAAAAAGGTTAAAACTCAAAATCGAACTTTGCTTTTACGGCGGTTCCGAGACTGTTATAGAAATTCCCGAAATTCTGACTCGCCAGATTGCTCTGCACATCACGCGGGTTAAAATGGTTTGTCAGATTGAACAAAGCGATTCCGATCCGCGCTTTTTTGTTGTCAAAAAAGGGTAATTTAAAGCCTTTCGTGATCTGAAAATCGAATGAAAGATAGGTCGGAAAACGTCCCGCCCGATTTCTTCCGCCGACAAAATCCAGACGTTCATCAAACGCCGAAAACGGAAAACCCGAATGGATCTCCAAAAGCGGAGCGATGCGTATATCGTGTTTGAAATCCAATTGCCCGTACATTAAAAAACGGTGCCGCGCATCAAACGGCAAGGGCGCAAATTCATTCCGCCGTAAAACGAGAGCCGGGTTATCGCCATAAAACTTATCCGCCGTATTTAAATCGCCGCGGGAGCGCGAAAAAACGTATGAGGCATTCCAGTTTCCGAAAGAGGGTTTGTCGTATGTCATCACAAACTGAAATTCATCGTATGTTGAACGCCCGTTGCTGGTCAGGAAGATCTTCCCGCTCGTGTCATCAATAACTGCCGGCTCAAACAAAAGGTCATTTTTTACGGTGCGCCTCAAATAGCCAAACCGAACGGTCAGATCTTTGGTTATTCCCCGATCCATTTGAAGACTCCAGCGAAAACTCTTGGGTGTCCGAAGCGAACCTGCGATTTCCGGCGCAAATAGACGGGAGGAGCCGACAATCGTCGCGCCGTCCAAAGCAAAATCTGTAACTGTTCGCTTGGGCATCTGCTCGAAATTCGGTAATAAACCCGTCAATTCATCACTCACATCGTTTTCAAAAACGCCCCCGATGCCCGAAGAACGGTCGTAAAAAATACCGATCCCGCCGCGAATTACGGTCCGCGCTTTTCCGCCGGGTGAATAAAGAAATGAAAATCGCGGTGAGAAATTGGTTTGACGGGTGATGCCATCGCGGTCGAAACGAAAACCGAAATCCAATGTGATCTGCGGATTTATTGTCCAACGGTCCTGGATAAAAGCGGAGGTTTCATTATAGGTGTAATTGAGCGGCAAACCGGGCTGAAATTCGATTCTTTGTGCCAAGGTATCATCCGCCCGAAGAATCGAGATCGGGCTGTAAGTTAAAGCTCCTTTCACTTTCGTGCTGAAAAGATCAAAACCCGTTTTGATCGAATGTTTCCCCTTGAAATTCAGCGGTCGGGAATAAAAAATTTCGCGCCAATTCCAGCGCGAGGTTTTTCGGCGAATGTCCGCGAAATAACCCCCGCGATTCACTTCCGGCGTGATCTCGAAAGGCTCATTTGACTTGGCAAAAACATCTACGTCAAAAGTTTTGAAACTGAATTCCGACAAAAGGAAAGAGGCATCCTTGAAAACGGTTTGTTCCGAGATGGAAGAGAGCGTTCCGCGTTGTTTGTAATTCGGAGAGGTTTCGGGCGGATTAAATGTATCGAGATTTACGTTCCGAATCCTGCTCGGAAACATCGCAAAATTGAATTTCAGGGAGTTGTTTTTGCTCAAAACCCAGTCAAATTGTGTAAAAGCGTTGAAACTCTCGGTCGTCGTATTGTTTGTCGGCTTTGGCAAACTCGGCACCTTGTCATTCCGATAGCGGTATTCAAACGACTGCAAAAAGAAGAAGCGTTCTTTTACGAGCGGTCCGCCGAAGGTCATCCGCGGACGAAATGAATCGACTCTGGTTGAAAAAACATTGCGAAGCGTCGGAAAAAAACGGGCCGCCGAGATTTTGAATTTGTCCGTTCCGCCTTTGGTCTGAAGATTTGTTATTCCGCCCGTAAATTGGCCGAATTCGGCGGAATACGGATTTTCTTCGACCCGAACGGTCTCGGCGGCTTCGAGCGGAATTTCAAAAGCCAGTTTTCCGGTTACGGGATCGGTAATGTCCGCCCCATTTACCGTGTAACCGCTTTGCCCTTCGCGGGTTCCCTTCAGATAATTATTGCCGTTTCCGTCCCGCACGACGCCCGGCGTAAGAGCGATCGAATTTTGAAAATTATCATCCCGGAACGGCTCGATATTCAGAGTTTCAGCGCGTATCACGTTTGACGTGGAAGTTTCGGAGGTGCTAAGAAGCCCCTCTTCGATGCGGACAGAAACCGTTTCGCCGATCTCGATCGCCAGGTCAATGTCCAAAGTCAAAATCGCCCCGGATGTCAGCTTGATTTCCCGCGTGATGTCCGAAAAACCCGCGGCTTCGACCGTCAAGGTGTAATTGCCGACAGGCAAATTCGTAAATATAAATTCGCCCGCATCATTGCTCAGGATTACAAAGGGCTGTTTCGGCGTGGCTTTGTTTATCAGAATCAATTTTGCTCCGCTGATAGCGGCTGATTGGCCGTCGGCCGTCGCCCGCACCTTTCCCTTGACAGTCCCCGCATTTTTCATCCCGGATCCTGCCGGAACATCAATCGCCAAAATGAAAACCACCGTCGTCAAAAATAGAATAGTTTTGAATCTCATCGCTTTTTTTCCGGAAAACAATTTTTTTAAGTTTGGAAAAGACCTTTGCAGTCTCCGCCCTTTTTTTCGGGAGAAAGGTGCTTGGTTTTGCCTCCGCACCTGAATTTACAAGTTGTAATCGAACTTCTAAATTACAAATTGTTTTATGAATGGAAGATGAACAGGACGGAGATGAAACGAAGACGAATTGCTGCTTCGCTCACTCTCCGTTCTTTAGAGGCGCTTTTTGTTTTTGAAATGATTTAACGGAGACAAATTTGTCATGAGGATTCCCCCGTTAAGAGCTTTCGGTTGATTAATTCTACAAAAGATTCGGATGCAAAAAAAATCCAACCGGACCAATCCCTGTTTCCGGACGTTTTTCGGGCAAAGGCAATCTAACAAACCTTTGTTGCAGGTATTCAATATCCGATACTGACTCCTATTCAATATCACCGAGTGAATGTTCGGCGCAGGTTTTTTAACAAATAACAGCCTGTAACACTGCGTACAACTGGATAAGAAAGGGGCGTTATTGTATCCTTAAGACATTCTTTCCCGCAATTTATCTGAATTTACAGGAGAATGTTTTGATGAAACTGTCGCTGGTCGCCCTGATCCTTTTCGGGGCTTTCGTCACCGGTTTTTCCCAAAAGCCCGGTTCCAATGAGGCGACCCGGGAACTTTACGACCTGTTCGATTCCGAATGGCAAATTAATCTTGGCGAGAACCCGACCTTTGCCTCCTTTCTGGGAATAAAAAGTTACAACGACCGGTGGGGCGACCGGAGCCTCGAAGCGATCGAAAAGCGCCACCGCCGCCGGATCGGGACGCTCGAAAAGTTGAAAAAAATAGACCGCTCCGCTCTGTCGGTCGCCGACCGGCTCAATTACGATCTGTTTCGCAAGAATTACGAAGAGGACATCGAAGCCCATCGGTTCAAATCCTATCTTTTGCCGATCAATCAGCAGGGCGGAATTCAGACGCAGGACGATCTGGCCAATTTCATCCGGTTCGAGACCGTCCGGGATTACCAGGACTGGATCGCCCGGATGGACGCTTTTCCGGTTTTTATGGATCAGACTCTGACCCTGCTCAAAGAGGGCAAAAAGGCGAAGATCTTGCTGGCCCGCGCGGTTCTCGAACGGGTTCCCGCTCAGATCGACAAACAGATCGCCGAACGGCCCGAAGAGAGCCCCTTTTACGCTCCGTTCAAAAATATGGCCGGAGGGATTCCCGAAGCCGAACAAAATCGTCTGCGGGATAGGGCGCGGGCTTCGATCGCCGAAAATGTCATCCCGTCGTACCGCAAACTGAAAGACTATTTCACCAAAGAATATCTGCCCGCCACCTATCCCGAAGCGGGCATCTGGCAAAGACCCGACGGCCGGGAATATTACGAATTTCTGGCCCGCTCCTACACGACCACCGATCTGACCCCGCAACAGATCCACGACCGGGGGTTGGCCGAGGTCAAACGGATCCGCGCCGAGATGGAGAGGATCAAAGAGCAAGTCGGTTTCAAGGGCGGTCTGCCGGAATTCTTCAATTATCTGAGAACCGATCCGAAATTTTTCTACCGGACGCCGGAGGAACTTTTACGCGCCTACCGGGCGATCGCCAAAAGGATCGATCCCGAACTGGTCAGAGTTTTCCGGACCCTGCCGCGCACGCCCTACGGCGTCATCCCGATCCCCGACAACATCGCGCCCGACACGACCACCGCCTATTACAACGGCCCGGCCGCCGACGGTTCGCGCCCGGGGTATTATTACGTCAATCTCTACAAACCGGAAACGCGCCCGAAATGGGAGATGATGGCTCTCTCGATCCACGAGGCCGTCCCCGGTCATCATTTGCAGATCGCCCTTCAGCAAGAACTCGGGCCGTTGCCGAACTTCCGCAAATTCGGCGGCTACACGGCCTTTGTCGAGGGCTGGGGGTTGTATTCGGAATCTCTGGGAGAAGACCTCGGGCTTTACGAAGATCCTTACGACAAGTTCGGCCAACTGACCTACGAGATGTGGCGCGCCGTCCGTCTGGTGGTCGATACCGGAATCCATTATTTCAAATGGGACAGGCAAAAGGCGATCGATTATTTCAAGGCCAACGCCGCCAAGACCGATCAGGACATCGTCAACGAGATCGACCGCTACATCTCCGACCCCGGCCAGGCGCTGGCCTACAAGATCGGCGAACTCAAGATCAAAGAACTTCGCGCTCGTTCAAAACGAGAATTGGGCGACAAATTCGACATCAAGGATTTCCACGACGTCGTCCTTTTATCAGGCGCGGTCCCGCTCGATATTCTGGAGCGGAATGTTGATGAGTATATCGCCGAAAAGAAAAAATAAACCCGTCGGGGCAAAGCCTTTCGGCTGTCAGGCGATTTTTTCGATCAGACATTTTGAGGATTAACGACAGTTATCATTTTAAATCGTTTAAAATCTTTTTCGTTGAAAGTTACCAGAGTCGAGACATTATGAACATTCATCGAAGCGACGATTTTTGCATCGTGCACCTGCAAACCGATGATTTTATAATCAGAAACCAGTTTTCGTCATTCGTTAAATGTTGCCGGATTGTCCGGTAGGAGTTGAAAGTATTTTTGAATAATACCGGCTTTTCGCTCGGTTTGCACCACCGACAGACCGAAACCGCCTCTGGCCGAAACAGGACGCGTGCAGACGTTCCAGAATTCGGCCAGAATTTGCGGCGTATAAAAAAGAGTCTGATTTTGGCTCCGCAGTTTGCGAATGGCCTGAAGTATAAAAGAACGTTGCGGTGAGTTTTTATCGGCCAGACGCAAAAAGCAGGTTGTATCAAAAAGATGAGGCATTAATCGTGGTCAAAGTAAATATCTTCCCGTGAGTAAGTTCCGCTGTAATTATTGAGATTTTCCGTTCCGGAGGCAAATTCTTTCATATCCGCTTCAAATTCATCATCGCTCTTTTCCGCTTCGAGCGACGAATTGTTCTCACCGTTCGGCAAGATACTGCGAAGGTATTCATCCACAGACATTCCGAATGTCTCCGCCTGTTTCTCAAGCAGAGCCAAAGTTTCGGGCCGGATTTGTTCGATGCTCGTATTCATAACGGAATAATTTTAGCATTGGTTAAATCAATTCATCAAAATTTTTCTTGAGAGGCTTTTTCAGTAAATTGCAGAGCCGGAAATTATAAAAGAGCCGGAGCGGTTTTTGAACAAATCTGAGGGAAGTTTTGGTTAAGGTCGGTGGGCACGCGGCGCAACCCTTTCCGGCCTTTCATTGCGGCTCAGGCGCTTTTTACGGTCTGAGTTTTTATACCAAATCCTGATCCGTTCTGATGTGCCGGCGAAACTTCTGAAAAAAATCAGAAACCGCCCCCTGAAAATGTCCGGCGGATCTTTACGGCCCGTTCCAGAGCGTCGGAATTTTCCAGGATCTTGAGTCGCAGATCTCCGTCCAGACCGGGATTATCGGCCAGAAACTTGTTGATGATATTTAACGCCTCAACGCTTTTTTGCCCGCCGATGAATTCACCGAGCCAGTCGTTGACGAAGAAGATCTTGCGCTCTCGTTTCAGATTCGGCAGTTCGGCCAGCGCTTTTTCCAAAAAGGGCGATGTCAGTTCAGCGTGTTCGGGCGAATTCCAGACCGCCAGGGCCGCTTCGATCCAGCTTTCCGGGATCTCTTTGTTTTCGGTGAAATCCTTCCAGTATCGGGCTTTGTTCTCTCTGGTGGCGATTCCCGCCCGGGCCGCATAAGCGTAACGCCGGGCCGCATCGTCGGTTTCGGTTTTTTCGAGTTCGGCCAACAGGGACGGCGCGTCCTTGTCGCTCAGGACGATCAGTCTGGCGACGATATCGAACCTATCTTTGGTTTTTAATTCCAGATTTTGAATCTTGAGTTTTCCGTCGAGGATGTCTTTCAATACCCGGCGGGCGTTTTCGGTCGAAGCGTTTGAAACGAAAGAGCGGTAAAACGTGACTCTTTGCCCGAGCGTCGAGGCGTTCCGCATTTTTTCGACGAGCAGGTTTTCGAGTCGGGCCGACAAATCAGAACCGTCGGCTACAGCCGATGGGTTTGCTTCCGATTTTCCGTCAGCCGATGAGTTCTTTTTAATGGCGCCCGACCCAACGGCTACCGCCGAAGGTTCCGACAGATAATAGGTCATCGCCGTCGAGACGCGGTTCAAAAGCGTGGCGATCGTGCTTTCGTCCCGTTCGACCGGGATGTTTCTGATGACCAGTTTCACATATTCTTCGGGCGCGAGTTCGTAGAACCTGACCGAATCCCAAAGCGCTCCCCACATCATCGAGCGCAGAAAGTCGTCCCGTTCGTTTTGGATGTTTTTCAACACGAACGCCCGGCTTTTCTCATCGAGCAAAAAGATGCCGTAGCCGTAATCCTGATAGTTCGGGAAAAGATAAAGCGGACTTCTTTTGATCGTTTTTATCGGGGTTTCCCCCGGAGGCGATCTTCGCTTTAGTTTTGGAAGTTTTTTGTTTTCACCGTAATTTGTTTTCTCGGGATTCTTTATTTCCGAAGGAATCAAAGTTCCATTATATTCAAATTTCGATGCTCTGCCGTCTTCATACTCGAACTCCTGCAAGAGTTTTACTTTTTGAACCCAATCCGTATCATTTCCCGAAGAGTCTGTCTGCTCGAAGCTGAATCTGCGAACCCGGTCATCGGTGCCGTAAGTTTTATTAACTCTAAATAAGCTAATTTGAGCGTTCGGGGTATCGGGATCGGCGTAAATTCTGATTATCGGAACTCCCGGTTTTTTCACCCAGTTTTCCGCCCAATCATTTAAATTTTCTCTTTTTAGAATACCGGAACCGATCCAGCCTATTTTGGCTTCTTTGGCTAATTGAAATTCCGCAACCAGATCCCCCCAGGAGGCATTGGCGTATTCGTGTTTTTTCAAAAACGCGCGGACCGCCGTTTGAAATTCTCTTTCGCCCAGAAAGAATTCGGCCTGACGCAGAAACGAAGGGGCTTTGCGGTAAACGATGTTGCCGTAGGCGCTTTTGGCCGATGAGAGATTTTTTATTTCCTGATAGATCGGCGTCGTTCCGCGCGTGACGTCCGTTTGGTAGGCGGCCCGTTTGTTGCGCTCGTAAAAGACTTTCCAGGCGTTCGCTTCGGGCATCACCTTTTCGAGCGTCTTATAGGCCATAAACTCGGCAAAGCCTTCTTTGAGCCACAGATCATCGAACCATCGCATCGTAACGGTGTCGCCGAACCATTGATGGGCGGCTTCGTGAAAGATGACGTTGGCGCGGGTGATGAGATCGTTTTTGGTCGGCTCGGTCGGGAAGATGACGCGGTCTTCGCGCAGAAAAGTCGCCCCGGCGTGTTCCATCCCGCCGAACGGGAATTCGGGGATCAAAACCAGATCGTATTTCGAAAAAGGGAATTGATGATCAAACCAGTTTTCAAGAAATTTGACGCCCTCGCGGTTTAAGCGGAAAACCTCTTCGGCGTGCGATTTGAATTTTTCGGCCTGCGAACGGCGGACATAGATCTTGGTTTTGGCGGGATCGAAAAGCGGTCGGGCGATCCTGGTCCAGTCGTCGGTCGCCTGGGCCAGCATTGAATCGACGGAATCGGCGTATTCTTCGACAAATCTTTCGAAATTACCGGCGGCAAAGGCGAAAACATAGGGGCTGATCGGTTGCGTCTCTTCGAACGAATGAGTGTAGGTGCGGTAAGGTTGGGACGTGCCGTTTCCGGGCAGCAGGGCCGTAAAATTGCTGTTGACCCTTACCGGTTCCGGATGCGCGTTGGACGCGACCCGCCAATCGTTCGGCATGTCAACCGTCAGCTTGAACCGCGCCTTCAGATCCGGCTGGTCAAAGACCGGAAACGCCGTGCTGGCATCCGACGGGACGAACAGCGAATAGACGTATTCCCCGCCGTCCGTCTTGTCAACGTAGCGCGTGACGGCCGCGCCCGAGGTTTTGATCGGCGATGCGAATTCGATTTTGATGACGTTTTCGCCTTTTTTTAACAAGAGCGGCGAGATGATCAGATGTTCGCGGCGGAAGAAAATAAAACTTTCGTTCGACGAGTCGGTTCGTTTTTGGTTGACGGCGACGACCCTGGCAAACGGTTTGAATTCGTCGTTCTCAAACTGCGTCGTTCGCCAATCGAGGATCAGATCTCTCTTTGCGCCTTCTTCCGTCAGATCGACGCGGACCTCGATCTCGCCATTCATCAGCGGCGCCATCTTTTCGAGCGTGATGTGCAAGGCGTAGCGGATGTTCCGGTAATTCGCCGCCCGCCATTCGGCCAATTCGAGCGAAACGCCGGGTTCGGTCGGCGGGGTTTGAGAAAGGCTTTCGGGCGGAAAGATCACCGCCGGAAGAATTATCGAAAAAAGCGCGAGTTTGATAAACATTCTCTTTACCTCAAATCGGAAAAATACGGGTCTGTTTTATTGAAAAAAGATGCGTCGGCGGAGCGGTTGGATGCTTTGGCCGGATCTGAACCGAACAATTGAAAAGCCGCGCTCGAAAAATCGTTTGACAGAACGTGTTAAACTAATTCGGATTTTGGATTTTGGATCGCCGATTTTGGATTTTTTCACAAATGATGGAACAAATTGGAAATCCGGTCGGGCCAAAGCGGCATTCGCGGCTCGGGATCGCTTCGGTCATTATCGGCGCGACATTGCCGTTTTTGCTGATCGCGCTGGCCGTTCTCGGCGTTGCGCTGGGAACCGGGAAAAAATCAATCGGCTCATATTTCGGACTCGGATTCGTTTTTCTGGGTTTGGCCGGGCCTCTCATTCATCTGATCGGTCTGGGGCTGGGTGTCGGCGGTCTCATCTCAAAAAAAACCAAGAAATTCTTTCCCGTTACCGGCGCTATCCTCAACGCCCTGCTGGGCATCAGCGGCGTCCTGATCATCTATTTCATCATTATGAATCTGACCTGGGGATTTCATTGATTTCGGATTTGGGATTGCGGAATTCGGATTTGTCCGGCCGATCATCCTTGATCGTAAAATGAATCGACCGCCGCCTGACCGGTGTAGTTGGGTCCGGCTCCATCGTCGGCGCCGAGATAGGCGAGATCGAATTTCAACTCCTTTTTTCCCCGGCAGATCAGCAGGTGTTTTCGGGCGGCGTATTCAAAACCGCGTTTTCTCAGTTTCCCGATGATCGAACGGGCGGCGGGGCGACGGCCGGCGAATTTGAAGTTGGCCGGATCGAGGTTGGCCAGAAAGAGTCCGTCCGGTTTCAGAAGAGAGACCGATTTTTCCAGAAAGGCGAGTTTGTCGCCGATGTAGTGAAGACCGTGAACCGATGTGATCAGATCGAAATCGCCTTCGGCGGGGAATCTCTCGAAGGGAATCTCGATCAGCCGCAGAAAATCCTGTTCGGCCGGAAATTCCAGAAACATTCCGGCCAGATCGATCCCGGTTATTTGCAGATCCGAAGCTGTTCGCCGGTCGGAGAAAAGTTGGACCGTTTCGATCAAAGCCCGGCCCTGACCGCAGCAGATGTCGAGCCAGGCGACCGGTTTTCCGGTCTTCAGGCGGGAGCGGAGAAAATCGGGGATGTCAAAAGAGAGTTCCTTTTGATAACTGTTGCCGCCCAGACATCCGCGTTCGCGGTTCATCAGCGAATTGGCGACCGTCGGGGATCTTTCCAGAGCCGTGTTGTTCAGCAAATTGCTCAT
>JAWKHL010000011.1:0-39088 GCA_041394845.1 Pyrinomonadaceae bacterium
AGCAGATGTCGAGCCAGGCGACCGGTTTTCCGGTCTTCAGGCGAGAGCGGAGAAAATCGGGGATGTCAAAAGAGAGTTCCTTTTGATAACTGTTGCCGCCCAGACATCCGCGTTCGCGGTTCATCAGCGAATTGGCGACCGTCGGGGATCTTTCCAGGGCCGTGTTGTTCAGCAAATTGCTCATCGAGCGGATCTTAAAAACCGGCTTCTTCGAGCGGGATGTCCTTCGGCATTTTCATCCCCGAGGAGGTCGCTTCGACCAGACCGAGCGCCTTCATCGCCCGGACGGTCGTAAAGCCGAAATCGTATTCCGAGTCGTCGTGGCTGGTCCGCAGAAGCCGGGGCGAATGATGGTGATTGTTTTGCAAACTGGCGCTGAATGTGGCCGTTACGGGCAACCAGTCGGTGATGTTCATGGCGTTGTCGTGCGAGTCGTCATAGCGCCGGGTGCCGAAACGCTTATCGTGCGTCCAGTAATTCTGGATCATATTGACCCAGAGGGCGAAAACCCTGACGCCCAGCCAGAGGCTCAGGGCGAAGATCCATTCGCCGAAAAGCAGAAGGAGGATCCCGTAACTGCTGATCTGGGAAAAAACGGCGAAATAAGGCGTCGAGACGAAACGCATGGTCGGGGTTTTGAGGATCTCGTCGCGGGCCAGATCCCTTTTGCATTTGTAGGGGAAAAAGCACAGATAGAGGGTTTTCCAGAAACCGTCGTCGGCCAGTTTGTTGGGATCGCCCTCGTGATCGGAAAAAGCGTGGTGATGACGGTGGCGGTTGACCCAGGTGGTCGGATTGATGTAGATCCCGGCGACGCTGAAAAAAACGGTGATCGATTTGACGAACCAGGCCTTGAACTCCATGCTCCGGTGGGCGATGCCCATATGGAGGATGTTCGAGGCGTAGATGCCGCCGACAAACCATATGAACAGCAGATAAAGAAGTCCGATGATCGTGCCCGCCAAGAAACCCCAATCGGATGGCGCGGTGAACCCGGCCGCCAAAATATGCAGAAAGATGATCGTGTATCCGGCAATATTATAGCTTCGCATCTCTTACTTGTCCTTAAGTTCGCTGATTTCAAGATTTTGGTTTCAGACTAATTTGGAAACGCTTGAAAAAATAACACCAAAAGTTATCAACTGGAAAACGTTGGCCTGTGGGAATGATTAATAAAACAGCACGTCCATTTTATCAAAAACGCAAGATTACACAACCATTTAACGAAAGAAAACGGGAAACGGTTCGGGCGGCGGGAAAGACCGGGTGAAGATAATTCTCAGGCGGGCTGACGCAAAATATGCGGGAGGGAGAAAACCTCACATTTTTCTCTCTCTGGCGGTGATTTCGAAATCCACACTGTAACCGGCGGGGAGTTTCGGCACCAAAACCCAGAGGGCGTAACGGCTTAGGGCGCGGCAGACCTGACCGCCCGGATCGGTGTAACTGACGCTGAGGATGTATTTCTTCCGGGAGTCGTCCCTGATAGTTTGAAAAGAAAGTCCGTGGGGGCGGCGGCAATAGCCGGAACTGAATTCGACCCCGAGCAGGGATTCTTCTGTGAAATCGATCTTTTCGGTTTCTTCCAGACATCGCCCGCGGGAAGCGTCGTTGCGGATCGCCCGCCGATAATCGGCCTCTCCGGTGATGACGAACTGTTTGGCGGATATGGTCTGGATGCAGTTGCCGATCTCGATCTCGCGGGTTTCGAGAGTTTCAGGGCGAACCTGATCGGTTACGGGATTCTCAGGGTCGCCGGTCGCTGCGGTCGGAATTGCCGAGAAAGCCGTTATCAGAAAAATTAGCGGGAAAAGCCGAAATATGCTCGAGGGGATATTTTTCATCTTGTTCTCTTTCAAAGGAAAAATCAGAGCCGATAAGACTTCTTTTGTTTGACCGCCGTTTTGGACGCTTATGAAAATTTTCGTTTTTTTTTCGCCCTTCCGGGGCGGATCTGAACCCTTTTTCAATGTTCTTTTTGGAAACCCGAAACCGCTCAAAGGTTGCTTCGGGCCAAAAACCGCCTTTCGGCAAACGCCGCCTTTGATGCTAAACTTTTTTCGGAAATCGGAGTCTGGAAAACGCCATGAACATAAAGATCGAAAACCTTAAACGTTACAAAGAGGTCGTCTGGCTGCTGGTCAAATACGGTCGTTCGGACATCGTCAAACAGGCCGGCCTTCACGGGGCTCTGGAAAAGGAACCGGAGTTTTCCGAAGAAGAGGTCAAAAACGCCGACCAATTCGCCGCCGATCTGGAGAAACTGGGCGGAACCTACATCAAACTCGGCCAATTGCTCTCGACCCGGGCCGATCTTTTGCCGGCGGCTTATCTGAAGGCGCTGGAGCGTTTGCAGGACGATATCGAGCCTTTTGCGTTCGAAGAGGTCGAACGGATCGTCTCCGAGGAGATCGGCGCGCGGGTGAGCCGCATTTTCTCCGAATTCGAGGAAAAACCGCTGGCCGCCGCTTCGCTCGGTCAGGTTCATTTCGCCCGCCTGCGATCCGGTCAGCCGGTCGTCGTCAAGGTCCAGCGGCCGGGCGTCCGCGAAAAGGTGGTGCTCGATCTTGAGACCCTCGAAGATGTCGCCGTCATTCTCGACGAACACACCGAATTCGGGAAGCGTTACGATTTTCAGCGCAATCTCCGGCAACTCCGCAAAAGTCTTCTGCAGGAGCTCGACTACCGGCGCGAGGCCGCCAACCTGATCCATCTGGCGGAAAATCTGAGCGAGTTCAAAAACATCGTCATCCCGTTTCCGGTCGATGATCTGACGACCTCGCACGTGCTGACGATGGAATACATCGCCGGAAGAAAGATCACCGATCTGAGCCCGCTGGCGCTGACCGAGATCGACGGCCGGGATCTGGCCGGAGATCTTTTTCACGCTTATCTGAAACAGATCCTGGTGGACGGATTTTTTCACGCCGACCCGCATCCGGGCAATATTTATCTGACCGAATCGGGGCGGATCGCACTGCTCGATCTGGGAATGGTCGGCCGCCTGAGCGGCGGTTTTCGCGACAAACTGACGGCTCTTTTGCTGGCGGTCAGCGAAGGCCGGGGAGAGGAAGCGGCCAACACCGCCATCAAGATGGGGGAACCTCGTCGGCATTTCGACCAGAGGGAGTTTATGCGCCGGGTCGGAGATCTGGTCGAGACCGAACATAACGCGGGCGGCGAGGAGATAGACGCCGGATCGATCGTTCTGGAGATAACCCGGATCTCGGCCGAATGCGGTTTTCGCCTGCCGCCGGAATTTACGATGATCGCCAAAACGATGCTCAATCTCGATAAGGTCGTCTACACGCTCGATCCCGATTTCAACCCCAACCGATCGATCAAGCGGCACGCCGCCGAGCTTTTGCGCGAGCGGATCACCCAGAGCCTTTCGACCGACACCTTTCTCGGGAGCGCCATCGAGATCAAGGAGTTCGTCCAGAAACTGCCCACTCGGGTCAACAACATTCTGGACGTCATCGGAAAGAACGAACTGGAACTCAAGGTCGATGCGATCGACGAGAAAACCCTGATGGTCGGTTTTCAGAAGATCGCCAACCGGATCACCATGGGACTCATCCTGGCCGCCCTGATCATCGGCGCTTCGATGCTGATGCGGGTGGAAAGTTCGTTTCGCATCTTCGGTTATCCGGGGCTCCCGCTGATCTTTTTTCTCGGCGCGGCCGTCGGCGGTCTGGTGCTGATCTACAACATCCTGTTTCAGGACGAGGGCGATCATTTCAACAAAAACGGCGATTGAACTTCGGGCGGAATTTCCGGTCGGCGAAAATTGCTTTCCCCTTCAGATAAACAGGCTGAAAACCTCGTTGGAGAAAAGCCGGCCGCGGTCGGTCAGGCGAAGATGCTTCCGGTCGATCCCGATCAATCCCGCCTCGCTCAATTCGGCCAGTTCCGCCCCGTATCTTTCGGTCAGATCGAAACCGAATTTCCGCTCGAATTTTTCCAGGTCAAGGCCGCGGTTGAGCCGCAGGCGGAGAAAGATGTATTCGCCGCGCCGCGCATCGGGGTCGAGTTCCGTAATTTCGACCACGGGAGATTCTCCGCTTTCGATCAGGGCGACGTAGCGGGCGGTGTCGCGCTCGTTGGCCCGGCGCGTTCCCACTCCGTCAAAGGAATGAGCCGAAACGCCGAAAGCGAAAACGGGATGGCCGAGCCAGTATTTGGAATTGTGCCGCGATTCGCGCCCCGAAAGCGAAAAATTGGAGATCTCGTACTGAAGATAACCCCGGGCCGTTACCTCTTTGAGCATCAATTGGTACATCTCGCCGGCCAGGTCTTCGTCCGGCAGTGGACGCCGGCCGGAGCGGATCTGTTCGGCCAGCGGGGTCCCTTCGTGGATTTCCAGCAGATAAAGCGAGAGATGTTCCGGTCCGAGCCGGAGCGCTTCTTCCAGATTCCGCCGCCAGTCGTCAAGAGTCTGGTGCGGCAGACCGGCGATCAGATCGAAGCTGATGTTGTCGAATCCGGCCCGGCGCAGCATTTCAAAAGTCCGTCGCGCATCCGTCGCATCGTGTCCGCGGGCGAGAAGTCTGAGCGCCCGCTCATCAAAGGTCTGAACGCCGAAACTGGCCCGGTTGACGCCGAGCGATCGGTAATCGCTTAATTTTTCGGGCGAAACCGTGCCGGGGTTCATCTCCAGAGTGATCTCCGCATCTTCGGCCGCCGAAAACTTTTGACGGACGGCCCGCAGGATCTTCTCCAGTTGTTCCGGCTTTAGCAAAGAAGGCGTTCCGCCGCCGAAATAAACGGTGTCGATTTCGGGTTTCGGATTTTGGATTTCGGATCTCGGATCTGAGATCCGAAATCCGAAATCTGAGATTTCTCTGATAACGGCATCGACGTAGCGTTCGACGGTTTCTTCGTTTTTATAAACGTCCGTTGCGAAATCGCAGTAGGAACAGCGCGATTTGCAAAAAGGGATGTGAAGATAGACTCCGGCTTTCATGATCTTATTTTACGCCGATGTCCGGGCGAAGAAAAAACGGCCGAAAACTTATTGCCGGAACCGAAAAAGGCTGTTGCCGCCGACAAATCTAAAAAAGCCGTTTGAAAACGATCGACGTATTCCCGTTCTTCAAACATCAAACTATTTGTTATCCGGAGATATAATGACTCTGTAATATTTTGAGGTCGCCTTTTTCAGGGACGGAACAAAACGGAACATATCCGTCGGTGCGGCGGCTCCTGTCTTTGCTCCGGAATTGGAAATAAACTAAAATTCCAATCCTCGGAAAAACTCTATGCGGGTCGGTGAAAAACTCAGTCATTACAAAATCCTGTCGGAGATCGGCCGGGGCGGGATGGGCGAAGTGTATTTGGCCGAGGATATAACTCTCGAACGAAAGGTCGCCGTCAAAATGCTGGCCGAAGAATGCTGTGAGGATTCCGGGAAACTTCAGCGGTTCATCCAGGAAGCCAAGATGGCTTCGGCGCTCAATCATCCCAACATCCTGACGATCTTCGAGTTCGGCCGCCACGATGAAGGACATTATCTGGCCAGCGAATACATTGACGGACGGGAACTCAAGAGGGTTCTGGCCGAAGATCAAATGTCGCTGAAAAACGTGCTGGACATCTCGATTCAGGTGATTTCGGCGCTGAAGACCGCCCACGAGGCCGGCATCGTCCACCGCGACATCAAACCCGACAACATCATGATCCGCGAGGACGGGCTGGTCAAGATCCTCGATTTCGGCATTGCCAAATTGATTTCGGATTCGGGATTGGGGGATGCGGATTTAAGTAGTGAGGGTGAGACTCCGGTTCAAAATGATCCGAGATTGACAATGCGCGGTCTGATCCTCGGCACACCGAACTACATGTCGCCGGAACAGGCTCGCGGAAAGGAACTCGACGGGCAGACGGATATTTTCAGTTTCGGCGTCGTGCTCTATGAAATGCTCGCCGGGTGTCTGCCGTTCAAGGGCGAGGTGATCGGCGACATCATCGCCTCGATCCTGACCCGCGAGCCAAAACCGATCACCGAGTATTATGACGATTTTCCCGAAGATCTGTGCCGGATCGTCGAAAAATGTCTGCGCAAGGAAAAAAGCGAACGATATCGGACGACCGCCGATTTGCTCAAGGATCTGAAAGCGGTCAGAATGCGTCTGGAGATCGACGAAGTGCTGGAGCGAAATGTCCGTTCCGAGATGTTCGAACGGGCGGAAACGCAGATCCTTCGGCGACCGACGACGGCCGGAGAGAGCGGACAGACGACGACCGGAGAGGAGGCAGAAAAGCCGAATGATTCCGAAAGAGACACTGAGCCGACGGAAAGCCATCTCGGAGAAAGATAAAAATGGTTTCGGTAATAAAAAAGCCGTCCGGCAGATCATCTGCCGGACGGCTTTTTTATGCTTTTGAAGCGTTCAATACTTCGGCGTGATGCCGAGATTGTAGAAGAAGAAAGAATAGATGTCGGCGGTTTGTTCGAGCGCTTTGGTCGTGCTGCTGGCGCCGTGGCCGGAGTTGGTGTCGATCCGGATGATGACCGGTTCGTCTCCGGCCTGAGCGTCCTGCAATGCGGCCGCGTATTTGAACGAATGCGCCGGGACGACCCGGTCGTCCTTGTCGGCGGTCGTTACGAGGATCGCCGGGAACTCGGTGCCCGGTTTGATGTTGTGGATCGGCGAGTAGGCGCGAAGAGCCTTGAACTCGGCCTCGTTGGCGTCGCTCCGGCCGTAGTCGGCCGCCCAGTTCCAGCCGATCGTAAAGAGGTGATAGCGGAGCATATCCATCACGCCGGCGTGCTGATGGACGGCGGCAAACAGATCGGGCCGCTGGTTGGTCACGGCTCCGACAAGCAGGCCGCCGTTCGAAGCGCCCTCGATCCCGAGTTTGTCGGGCGAGGTGTAATTTTCCTTGATCAGGTATTCGGCCGCCGCGATGAAATCGTCGAAGACGTTCTGCTTGTTTAATTTGGTTCCGGCCTGATGCCACTCCTCACCGTATTCGCCGCCGCCGCGCAGATTGGCCGAGGCCCAGACGACGCCCTGTTCGAGCAGAGCGATGCGGAGGGCGCTGAAACCGGGATTGACGGTGATGTTGAAACCGCCGTAGCCGTATAGGATGGTCGGGTTTTGGCCGTTCAATTTGAGCCCTTTTTTATAGGTCAGGAACATCGGGATGCGGGTTCCGTCCTTGCTCTTGTAAAAGACCTGTTTGACCTCGTAGTCGGCGGCGTTAAAACCGGGAATATCGACGGTCCGAAAGACGGACGACCTGCGCGTGGCGATGTCGTATTTGTAGATCGTCGGCGGGGCGTTAAACGATGTGTAGCTGTAGAAGACCTCTTTGTCGTCGTTGCGTCCGCCGAATCCGCCGGCGCTGCCCGGACCGGGCAGTTTGATCTCGTTTTCGAGTTTGCCGTCGAGGCTGTAAACGTAGGCGCGGGTCGTCACGTCCTTGAGATAGGTCAGGAACAATTTGCCGCCGGCCGTGCCGCTGCTGCGGATCGGTTCCGGTTTTTCCGGCACGACATCCGCCCATTTTCTGGTCGCCGGATCGTACATGACGATCTTGTCGTTCGGTGCGCCATGATCCGTTTCGATCAGGAACTTTCCGTCAACGCTGTCGATGATCCGGTAATTGTCGTTGCCGATCTCGGCGACGATCGGCGTGAAGGTCTTTTCGCCCTTTGAAAGATCGCGGAAATAGAGCGCGTTGCCCTTGAGACCCTTGCCCCGTTCGGAGATCGAGAGGATGGCGTATTTCTGATCTTCGGTGACGCCGACGCCCTGAAACCTCTGCGGATGCTCCTTGTCCTCGTAGATCAGTTTATCTTCGGATTGCGGCGTTCCGAGTTTGTGATAATAGACCGTCTGAAATTCGTTCTTGGTGTAGAGTTCCTTGCCCTTTTCCGGTTCGGGATAACGACTGTAAAAAAATCCGTCCTCGCCGAGCCACGAACCGCCGCCGTTCTTGATCCAGGTCAGATGATCGGTCAGCGGCTTTTTGGTGGCGACATCCAGCACATAGAGATCGTTCCAGTCGGAGCCGCCCTGCGAAACGCCGTAGAGGATGTATTTCCCGTTCGGCGACCACGAGAACGCTCCCAGACGGGCCGTGCCGTCGGCCGAAAGATTGTTCGGATCGAGCAAAACTTCGGGGTCGCCGTCGAGTCCTTTCTGGATGTAAAAAACGCTCTGGTTCTGGAGACCGTCGTTTTTGGAAAAAATATACCATTTGCCGCGGCGGCTCGGCGCTCCGATCTTCGGATAATCCAAAAGTTCGGTCAGACGATCCTTGACCGCCTCGCGATAAGGGATCCGTTCGAGATAATCGAATGTGACCTTGTTTTCCGCTTCGACCCAATCGGCGACCTCCTTCGAGTCGTTGTTCTCCAGCCACCGATACGGATCGGCGACTTTGGTCCCGAAATAATCGTCCGTCTGATCGCTCTTGCGGGTTTCGGGATATTTTAATTTGGTCTGGGCCGAAACGCTCGTTCCGAGAAAAATACAGACCATCAAAAAGGCGAAAGTTTTCTTTAGCATAATGCGCGCACATCTCCTGTTTGAAACGATTTTCGGTAAGTATACAACGCGCTTCGGGGAAATCAAACAACGGTCGGGAAGTAAAGCGTGAAGTTTGACATCAACTGATTTTTGCGGGAGTACTTGTGGTAAATCGTAAATGTGTGGATAGTTGAACCGGGAGTTTTGTTTTCGACCATTGATCGAATCATTTTGACCCGGGATCGACCCCGGAATAATTTGACCGCATATTTTATGAGAAAATATATTTTATTCCTTCTGTCATTGATGTTAAGCCTCAATGCTTTGGCCCAGAAGCATTATGAGCGGCTCTCGGCCATAGACATCCGGCATTATCGTTTCGAACTGAACTTGACCGATCAGTCGGATGAAATTAACGGCCGGGCTGCGGTGACGGTCAAGTTCAAAAAGGATCAGGATGCTTTTTCGCTCGATCTGAAAAAGAAGGCCGGAGAAAAGGGAATGGAAGTGCTGGGCGTGTCGTCAGAAAATCAAAAAGTTCCTTTTAACCACGAGGGAGAAATGCTCAAACTCAGCTATCCGGCCAAAGCCGGTGAGATCAGAGAATTTCTGATAACCTATCGCGGAATCCCCGAGACCGGTTTGATCATTTCCAAAAACAAATACGGCGATCGAACCTTTTTCGGCGACAACTGGCCGGATCGGGGTCATCAGTGGTTGCCGGTCGTGGATCACCCTTCCGACAAGGCGACCGTCGAGTGGATCGTCCGGGCGCCGTCTCATTATCAGGTCATCGGCAACGGGAGGCTCAGGGAAAGGACCAATCTCAGCGACGATCTGACCCTCACGCACTGGGCTTCGGATGTGGTTCTGCCGGTCAAGGTGATGGTCATCGGAGCGGCCCGCTTTGCCGTTCAGGAATCGGGTGAGGTGTACGGGATTCCGATCACTTCGTGGATCTATCCGCAGGACCGCGAAAAGGGTTTTTACGACTACGCGCAGGCCGTTCCCATCATGGACTGGTTCATCAACCACGTCGGCCCGTACCCTTATGCCAAACTGGCCAACGTCCAGTCGAAAACGCAGTTCGGGGGGATGGAAAACGCATCCAACATCTTCTACGCGGAGAACTCCGTGACGGGAAACAGAGCCTCCGAAGGACTGATCGCCCACGAGATCGCCCATCAATGGTTCGGCAATTCGGCTTCGGAGGCCAACTGGCATCACATCTGGCTGAGCGAGGGCTTTGCCACATATTTTACAAACCTCTATATGGAACAGAAATACGGTCGGCCGGATCTCGTCAGGCGTTTGAAAGAGCAGAGAGAGCAGGTCATCGCTTACAGCCGGCAAAACCGTGTGCCGATCGTCAATCCGGCCGTCGAGAATTACATGGAACTGCTCAATCCCAACTCATATCAAAAAGGCGGTTGGGTTCTGCATATGCTGAGGAAAGAGGTCGGGGACGACATCTTCTGGGAATCCATCCGGGCCTATTACCGGAAGTTCACATTGTCGAACGCATTGACTTCGGATCTGAAAGAGGTCTTTGAGGTGAAATCGGGAAAGGATCTGGACCGGTTTTTCGAGCAATGGGTGATGAGGGCCGGACAGCCGGAAATGGACGTCAAATGGTCTTACGCGGACGGCGATTTGAACATCTCTTTCGATCAAAAACAAAAAGAGATGTTCGTCTTTGATCTGGAGTTCGAAATTGTCTATCAGGACGGGAGTTCGGAGCGCAAGACGGTTCGTCTGGATCGAAAAAATCAGATCTGGAAATCGAAAGTGAGCGGTAAACCGACCGGGATCGCGTTGGACCCCGACAACTGGCTGCTTTTTGAGGCCACGCTGACCGGGAACAACGGTTAAGGTCGTCTAAATTTTTTGAACGAGTCTTTTTAACGATAATGGATCAGAATGTGTAATTTCGCTCGCCTGAAGGATTAATCGGTGGTCGGTGGTCAGTGGCCGGTTGGGAATTCAGAACTGATTACCGTTGAAAAGATTTTTAACAGTATTGACTCAAAATTCAAAATTCTAAACTGACCGCTGACCTGCAACGGGGAGTAATGAAAATGAGATTCCGTATAATTGGTTTGACGCTTTTGCTGTTCGGCATTTTTTTGACGGTCGGGGCGCAGGAAAAAAAGATGAAAATATATATCTCCGCAGATATGGAGGGAGTGGTCGGGGCGGTTTCGGCCGACCAGTTGGGGCCGGGAAGCTTTGAGTACGAGCGGTTCCGGGGATTTATGACCGAAGAGGTCAACGCCGCCATCGAAGCCGCGTTCGAGGCCGGGGCGACCGATGTCGTCATCAGCGATTCGCACGGCAACGCGCAGAATCTGCTGATTGAGAAACTGCCGAAAAACGTTCTGCTGGTGCGCGGTTTTCCGCGTCCGCTGATGATGATGCAGGGGATCGATGCCGATTTTGCCGGCGTCATCTTTCTCGGCTATCACTCCAGCACTTCCAACCCGCAGGGAGTGCGGGCGCACACGATGTCGAGCGCCCGGCTGGCCGACGTGCGTCTGAATAACATCTCGATGACCGAAGGCGGCTTTAACGCGGCCATCGCCGGACATTTCAACGTGCCGGTGATCATGGTTTCGGGCGACGATGCGGCCGTCAAAGAGGTTACCGATCTGTTGGGCGATGTTGAAGGAGCGGTCGTCAAATGGAATTACGGATTTCATTCGGCCAAGACAATGATGCCCGAAGCCGCCTATTCGCTGATCCGCGAGAAGGTCAAAAAGGCGATCGGCCGGATCGGTGATTTCAAGCCGTATCGGGTGAAAACGCCCGTTCAATTGGACGTTCGCTTCAAAAATTACCGTCCGTCGGAACTCCTGAGCTATTTGTCGATCGTCGAACGGACCGACTCGCACAGCATCCGATTTACCGGAAAAGACATGATCGAAACATCAAAGTTCATGGAATTCATCCTGAGCTACGAGCCGGGACTGGAACCTTGAAGTACGGATCGGAAAACAAATATTCGGGCCTTTCCGCTTTGGCTGGGGCCGCCGTTTCTGATCTGACCTCCGATCCCGGCCTATCCGCGTAAAAATAATTTCGCCCGCGAAAAAGCGCCGGAATCTTCCGGTTTTTTCGCGGGCAAATCCAAAATCTGAAATCTAAAGTCCAAAATCGACTTACAGATAAAATCCGCCGAGTTGATCCGCGTTCGGGTTGCCCAGACAGGTCGTCATCCGGCTTTTCCAGACTCCCTGATAATGGGAGTTGGTGCCGTGTCGGGTGTCGATATCGTAGCGTTTTTGTAAAAGGCCGGCGCGCGTTCGGAAATGAAGCTGGACGGCGTTTTGCAAAACCGTGATCAGTTCGGCCACCGTTTTTTTCCGCGCCCGCGACAACTCCCGCGCCAGAGCGCGTCCGGTGACGGTGCCGATGTCGTAATGCCATTGTTCGTGTGAGAGCAGAGCGGCGGTTTGCGCCACGCCGGACCAGACCTGACAGTTGGGAGTGATGGTGATGGTCATCGGGTCGGCGAAGGCCTGTTTGCCGTCCACGGTGCGCGGCGGCAGACTGGGAATATTGAAATTAAAGGTCGTATAGGCATCGACCAGAGATCCGTCGGCCGGATCGGTGATCTGGTTGGGAACGACGGTAAAATGCCCCCAGGTCAGATTGACCGGGTTTGCTTGAACTGTAATCGCCATATTTCGAAAAAAACTCCTTTTTTGATTGAATTCGGGTTTCCCTTTTGAATTTGAGCGCAGAGGAACCCCTTATAAACTCATGGGTGTTTTTATGACGATCCGCCGGCCGGAAATTTGCCTTGAATTTCCTACCCGGAATAAAAATTTCTCCGGTTAAAATTAATCCTCGATCGCTATTCGTACCTGCTACTGACGATCGCAAACAAAGCCAGATGAAAAATTAGAATGATCGAACAAGACAAAAAAACGGATGTATAAACCCGTGATTTATGAATTATTTGTATGTAGCAAAAATTTTGGAGAAACCCGGCAATAAAGAGCATTAACATCGAATTTTCAGGCACTTCGATGTTCAGCGTTTCAAAGAGTCCATAAGGAAGTGGAACTGACAATTTAAACAAAAAGGATGAGCCATGACCAACCCCGATGCTGATTACACATAAACCGAATAGCACGGCGGTTATAACACCGCTCAATAAAACCGGTCTCGCAATTGAGAATTTACTTTCGTTTTTCTCCATGAGAACCCGGTCGCCTCGGAGGGATACTAAAGATTTACCGTAAATGAAAACGGCGGTTTTTTAATCGTCCACGCCGAGTTGGGTTTCGAGCGAATTTTTCCAGCCGTCCTGCAATTCCGAAACGCGGGCGTTGATTTTTTCTTCGCCGTTGACGGTGATCTTCAGTTGGTCATCCGAACTGACTTTTCCGATCACCTCGAACGGACAGTCGTCGCCGATCAACTCTTTTACTTTTTCCAGGTTTTCCGGCGCGAAACTGATGACGATCCGCGATGGGGTTTCGCCGAAAAGCAAGGTTTCGGTCGAAAGAGCCCGATCCGCCAGTTCGATCTCCGCTCCGTTAGGTTCATTATTTAACGATGAAAAACAACATTCGGCGACCGCTACGGCCAGACCGCCGTCCGAGCAATCGTGGGCCGAATTGAGCAGGGAATCGTCCGCCAGCCGGAGACAGGCGTCCTGAACGCGCTTTTCCAGTTCGAGATCAAGCCGGGGAACGCGTCCCGTTTCGATCAGTTCCTCTGTCGTCAGACCGAGGATCGTCTGGGCGTATTCGCTGACCGAAAGGTCGTCGCCGCTTTGGCCCAAAAGAGCGATCAGATCGCCTTCGGTCTTGAACCCCTGAGTGATGATCTTGCGGGCGTCTTCGAGAAGTCCGACCATCCCGATGGTCGGCGTCGGCAGAACGCCGTCGCCGTCGGTTTCATTGTAAAAAGAGACGTTGCCCGAGATGACCGGGGTTTCGAACTTGCGGCAGGCCTCGGCCATCCCGTCGATGGTTTCGGAAAAGGCCCACATGATCTTCGGGCGTTCGGGCGAAGCGAAGTTGAGACAGTTGGTGACGGCGATCGGCCGGGCCCCGACGCAGACGTTGTTGCGGGCGGCTTCGGCGACCGTCAGTTTGGCGCCTTCGAGCGGATCGACCGCGCTGTAACGGCCGTTGCCGTCGAGACACATCGAGATCGCCCGGCGCGTTTCCTTGACGCGAATGACGGCCGCATCGGCTCCGGGCAAGATGGCCGTGTTTGTCCGGACCATATGATCGTACTGCTCGTAAACCCAGTGTTTGGAGCAGATGTTCGGCGAGGCCAGCAGACGCTTTAAAACTTCATTTGGATTTTGGATTTTAGGTTTTGGATTTTGGATCCTTTCGCTTCCGTTCTTTTCGGGTCTTTGTCTCGGGCGGTCGTAGCGGGGGGCTTCCTGGGTCAGTTTATCGACCGGGAGATCGGCCATCAGTTCTCCGTGGTGAAAGATCCTCAGGCGACTTCCTTCGACCACCTTGCCGATGACGACCGCGTCGAGGTCCCATTTGTTGAAGATCTCGACCAGTTCCTTTTCGCGCCCCCGTTTGGCGACGATCAGCATCCGCTCCTGCGATTCGCTGAGCAGCATCTCGTAGGCCGTCATCCCGGTTTCGCGTTGGGGGACCAGCGTCAGATCGAGTTCGAGACCGGTTCCGGCGCGGTCGGCCATCTCGACCGAGGAACTTGTCAGACCGGCCGCTCCCATATCCTGAATGCCCTCGATGGCACCGGAACGCATCGCTTCGAGGCAGGCTTCCAGCAGGAGTTTTTCCAGAAAAGGGTCGCCCACCTGAACCGTCGGGCGTTTTTCCAGAGCCTCTTCGTCGAATTCGGCCGAAGCCATCGTCGCCCCGTGAATCCCGTCGCGGCCCGTTTTGGCCCCGACGTACATCACCGGGTTGCCGATCCCGCTTGCCTTGCCGAAAAATATCTGATCCTTGCGAACGATGCCGAGCGCAAAAGCGTTGACCAGCGGGTTGAGATTGTAGGCCTCGTCAAAGACGACCTCGCCGCCGACGGTTGGGACCCCAAAACAGTTGCCGTAAAAACCGATCCCTTCGACCACGCCCTTTAAGATCGATTTGTTGCGGTTGGCGATTCTTTCGGTCGTTTTGCTCGAATTGTCCGAAAGTTTGTCGTGGTCGGTCCGGAGCGGTCCGAACCGGAGCGAATTCATCGAGGCGATCGGCCGGGCGCCCATCGTGAAAACATCTCGCAAAATTCCGCCGACGCCGGTCGCCGCGCCCTGAAAAGGTTCGATGAACGACGGATGATTGTGCGATTCGACCTTGAAAGCGACGCACCAGTCGTCGCCGATATCGACCACGCCGGCATTTTCTCCCGGCGGAACGATGACCCGCTCGCCGGTCGTCGGCAGGCGTTTCAGATGGATCCGCGAAGATTTGTATGAGCAATGCTCCGACCACATCACCGAAAAGACGCCGAGTTCGGTAAAGTTCGGCTCGCGTCCCAGAATTTCCTTGATCCGCTCGTATTCTTCCGGTTTCAGATTATGCTGTTCGATTATTTCGGGTGTGATTTCAGGATTACTCATTTATATAAATGCTCTCAAAAAAAATCTGCTTTAAAACAAAAAAGAGAGTTTAAGCGGTCAGCGTGATTTTTTCAAATCCGCACTGCCCAAACTCTCTCAATGCCGCAAAATCGGAACGGGGAGCGACAGCCATCCGGTCAAACCGCCGGCTTTATTTACCGGAACACCAGAGTCGCTTCTGCTTATACAGAAGAAACCGCGTCTCCACCGCCCCCCGTTCAGATTCACCGCTTACCGCTCACTGCTCACTGACAACTGCTCAAGCCATCGCCGGCATTCCCATCTGTTCCCATTCTTCTTTGGCCGGGCCGTAGATTCCCGGAACTCTCAGACCGGCCTGACGCATCAGAACGGTCATCTGTCCGCGGTGATGGCCCTCGTGTGCGATCAATGCGTAGAGAACCCCGCTTTTGGGCCATTTTTCGCCGTACATCGGGATCTCATCGCCTAGTTCTTCGTCCGACCAGTTTTCGGCGACGACCTTGAGAATCGACTCGGCACCTTTTTTGTAGGCGGCCAGAATCTCCGAAGCGTTCTCCGGGACGCTCGTCTCGGGCCCCGGCGCATCGATCTCCAAACCGGCGTGGCCGAACATTTCGTTCATCGTGGTGACGATGTGCCAGGCCAGAAAACCGAGCGACCGGCCGTCTTCGGTCACTTTTTGACCCAGAGCCTCGTCGGTCAGATTGCCGAAAAGTTTCTCCGTCGCCGCCGATTCGTAACCCCAGGTTTTTTGAAAATCCCCGATCTTTTTAAACATAAAAATTGCTCCTTTTGCGTATGTTGATTGAAATGGTGTTGCACATATGAAACTAGCACAAAAAGCCGTTTCGGGCAATGGTTGAGGTGTTGAATCCGGTGAAGCAAATAAAACCGGAACGGGAAACGCAGGTAGAAAAGCGAGGGAGAGTCGGGGATGGCGAATGACAAAAAATTTCTGGAGATGCATCCCGAAAACGAAAACGTCAAACGCTCTCCGGCAGATATGGATGCGCGGCGAAAAACCGAAAATTGACGTATAGGAGCGGTAAATTATTCTGTTTGATTAACCGTCAGTGCTGTGTTTTCTAAGGTATCTAAATTTTACGGGATTTCAGATCTCAGATCTCAAATTTCAGATGAGGTTTGGATTTTCAGTGGTTTATTACTTTGTAATCAAAATTTATTTGGCCACAGAAATCACAGAGGGCACCGAGGGATTTTTTTGTCGATCAAACGATTCATCTCTCAGTTCTCGGTGTTCTCTGTGGCCAATAATAAAAAACTTAGATTTCAGTGTGGTCAGTTTGACTCGGGTGATGCGGCGGTCTGATCGGCGGAGGGCTTTCCGATTTTTTCGGCCCGGTCTTTTAAAATGCGCTCGACGGCCGGTTTGGAGATCTCGTTGTAACCTCTGATGTATTCTTTCAGGGATTCCGAGGTGAGACAGCCGTGATCGGCGTATTCGATGCCGTATTTTTCCTTCAGTTCCCGGCGAGATTCATCCGAAATGCCGGGCGTGAGTCCGTAGGAACGGATGATGAACCGGCCGTCGGCGACGTCTTTTTTGGCGTCGGCCACGCCTTTTTCGTAGCTGAGCCGGAGAAGTTCCGGGTTTGACAAAGAAACTTCGGCGGTCTCCTGACCGATCAATCCATCGATCTTTGTGCTGATGACCTTCGGATCGATCTTGCCCTGTTTGGTAAAGACCAGATTGCTTTTTTCGTCGTAGAGAACCGAAAAGGGAAGTCCGCCGCTCCAGTTCTTGTCGATCGAACCGATGACCTCGTTTTCCTTGTTGGTGTAAAGCAGATAGGCCGGCATCCGGGCGTTCATCTCTTTTAAGAACTGCGGCACGTCGCGGTTGATCTCGGCCAGATCGTCGAGCGAAACGGTGATGAAATCGATCTTGCCCCGGTATTGTTCGTCAAGTTTGACGAGATCGGGAAACTCCTCGCGGCAGGGAACGCACCAGGTCGCCCAGAAGTTGATCAGCAGAGGTTTGCCGTTCGTTTTGAGGAGTTTTTTGAACTGCACCTCATCGACCTTTGTCACCTTGGGAGTTTGCGGGCCGGCCGCCGCCATGGCCTCCGCTTTGGGAGTCTGGGCGAAAAGCCCGAGAGCCGAAAAAAGAAAGAAAACCGCAAAAAATCTAAAACTGATACTTCTCATAGATTGTTAGTACTGTGTAATCAAATTTATCAACAATTTATTTAGCCACGGAGATCACAGAGGACGCCGAGGTTTTTTTTGTCGATCAAATGATTTATCTCTGAGTTCTCGGTGTTTTCTGTGGCTAAAACCAAAAAAACTTAAGTCAGTCGTTAATTGTAAAAGTAATTGGCCCGTTTTCAACTGTTTTGTCCGGTTACCAAAAGATGTCGTTCAAGCCAAATCTTCCCGGCAAATCTTGCGCTCTTTGCAGAAAAAGCTTTGACGCAAAGAGCGCATATTCAACGAGTTCATTTGAAAAAAATCCGAAATCCGAAATCCGAAATCCGAAATCCGAAATCAATTTTTGATCCGTTTGATCGTACAACCGAAAGCCCTGGCGCTGGTCGTGGCGATGGCTTTTCCGCCGAGACCGGCGTCGAACGCATCGCGGGCGTAGGTGTCGGTGATGTTTTCTCCGCGGCGGTCATTGTCGATCGCGCCTTCGTAAAGAAGAATGTCTTTGGCGTTGAAATAATACACTTCCGGAGTTACCGTCGCTCCCATCTTGTCCGCCAGAACGTTGTTCTTGTCGATCAGCACCGGGAATTTGTAATGCTCGGCGGCGTGCGCTTTGACGGCTTTGGCGGATTCGGTCGAATTGGAATTGATGCCGATAAAATTGATGCCCTTGGCCTGGTAATCGGCGGCCAGCTGATTGATCCGGTCGTTGTAACCGGCGACCACCGGACATTGGACCGAAAGATAGATGAGAACCGTTCCGTTCTCGCCCTTCATATCTTTGTAGGAATGTTCCTTGCCGTCCGGGTCGGTCAAGGTGAATCCATCAAAGGTCGCTCCGACGGCCAGATCACCGCTGGCGCGGCTGATGCCCGAGGCGGTTATAAACGCGATCAACGCCAACACTGCAACGAATAAAATGCTCTTGCGCTTCATAGACTTTTGCTCCTCAGTAAGTTTTGAAAATTTCGGGTTTTGGATCTTGGATTCAAAATCTCCCCGACACATACATCAATTGGTGCTTTTTTACACGGCCTAAATTAAAAATGTTTGGCCGGATAAATTTTATTCCTCTATTGATTTAAAATTTAGGTGAAACGAATCCGGCCTGTCAACAATATTTAGCCATTAGACGCAAAAGTCGGGCGATTCGTTCATTTTTTTAGTGAGCGGTGAGCGGTGAGCAGTAGTCCGTAAATGTTTTTAAAGGCTCCTTACCATCGATAAACCCAACCGCTCACCGCTCACTGCTCACCGCCCACTGTGTTTCAACGCCTCGCGTCGGCTGAGCGGTTTGAGATCGTGTTCGGAGACGAACCGGCGGACGAAAACGGGGTCGGTCCGGGCGTAATCTCTGAGCGCCCAGCCGATCGCTTTCTGGACGAAAAACTCTCTGGAGTCGATCAATTGCAGAATGTTCCGTTTGAGCAATTCGAGGTCGGTTTTGTCGCGGTATCCGAGTTGAAAAATAACGCTCAGACGCTGGAGCCAGATGTTGCCGGAATCGATCCATCTTTGCGTGATCTGATGGCGGTTTTCGGGAAAACGCAAGAAATAATCCTTGAGACAGACGCTTTTGATATAATCGACCGAATCCCACCACGACCGGCGGAGAATCATTTTTTCGAACAGTTCCAGAGTTTCCGGTTTCCACCCCCGTTTGAATTTTCCGGTCAGTTCGATGGCGAAATAATGAAATTCTCTTTCCGGCAGATCGAACAGGGCGAGAACGTTTCTTTCCAGTTCGTTCGCGGGCGGCAACGGTTCGGCGGCGAAAAATTCGCGAAACAGAGCGCGTCTTTGCGGGGCCTTGAGACCGAAGAATTCGAAACGGTTCTTCATATAGGCCTTCATCGGAGCGACGTTTTCGGGAACCGCATTTTGTTGTAATTTTTCCGACAGTTTTCGGATATAATCTGTCTGTTTTGATGGCATATAATTTAAGTCGGCAGTGAGCGGTGAGCAGTAAGCAGAAAATATTTAAGAGGTAATTAGTGAAGGTTTGTTATGAACAGAGTTTAAGCTCTTTCAATCAACATCTTACCAATGCATTTTTCTGCTCACCGACCACTGCTCACTGCTCACTATTTGCTTGTTTCATCTGTGAAACAGTGGTATAATACAAAGCATTGATCGTGGCTATTATTAACAAAAAATTAGCGCATTACAAACTCCTTTCGCCGATCGGTTCGGGCGGGATGGGAGAGATCTATCTGGCCCGCGATACGCGCCTCAAACGCGATGTCGCCATCAAGATCCTGCCGGACGATCTGACGCAGAACGAATCGGCCGTCGGGCGTTTCATGCGCGAGGCCTATTCGGCTTCGGCGCTCAATCATCCGAACATCCTGACCATCTACGACATCGGCAAATGCGACGGCACGCATTTTATCGCCACCGAATTCGTCGAGGGCAAAACTCTCAGAAATCCGATCAATGAAATGTCCTTAAGTCTTCTGGACGCGCTCGACATCACAATTCAAATCGCCAACGCGCTGGTCGCCGCTCACAGCGCCGGGATCGTTCATCGCGACATCAAACCGGAGAACATCATGCTCCGCGACGACGGTTACGTCAAAGTTCTCGATTTCGGTCTGGCCAAACTGACCGAAAAAAAATCGGACAAACTCAACGCCGAGGCGGCCCGGCTCCTTCAGGGGCGGACCAATCCGGGAATGGTCATCGGGACGGCCAATTATATGTCGCCCGAACAGGCGCGCGGGCTGGAGGTCGATACCCGGAGCGATATTTTCAGTCTCGGCGTCCTGCTCTACGAAATGGTCGCCGGATGCGTTCCTTTTTCGGGCGAAACGGTCAGCGACGTGATCGCCGCCATTTTGCGGGCCGAACCGAAATCGCTCTCGCAATACGTCAGGAATCTTCCGCTCGAACTGGAATGGAGCGTGGCCAAGTCTCTCAGCAAGAACCGCGAGGACCGCTATCAGACCGTCAAGGGATTTCTGGGCGATCTCAAACGGCTCAAACAGCGGCTCGAATTCGAGAACGAATTAAAACGGGTCAGCGATTCCGGACTCGAACCGGAGAACGCCATGCGGCGGAGCGCGGAAACCGAGTTCTCCGAACGGGCGACGGCGCAATTTTCTCAGGCTTCGACGCAATTCGACGGGCAAACGCGCGTCTTTCCCGACAACAACCGGACCCAGAAAAGCTTCAAATCGCTGGCCGTTCTTCCTCTGGTCAACGTTTCCAACGACGCCGACAACGAATATCTCTCGGACGGCATTACCGAATCGATCATCAATTGTCTGTCGAATGCGCCCAATCTGCGGGTCATTCCGCGAAGCACCGTTTTTCGCTACAAGGGGAGCGACGTTTCGCCGCAGGAGATCGGCAACGAACTGGGCGTCTGCGCCGTTTTCGCCGGACGCGTCCTCCAGCACGGTCAGTCTCTGATCATCAAGACCGAACTGATCGACATCGAGAACGAATCGCAGATCTGGGGCGAGCAATACCGCCGCGAGATGACCGATATTTTCACCCTTCAGGAGGAGATCGCCGACGACATCAGCGAGCATCTGCGGGGCAAACTGACCGGCGACGAAAGATTGCCGCTGGCCAAGAATTACACCGAAAACACCGAGGCCTACCAGCTTTATCTGAGGGGCCGTTATTTCGTTACCACCAAGCGGACCGAGGACTGGATCAAAAAAGGGATCAAACATTTTCAGGAGGCGATCGACCTCGACCCGAACTACGCGCTGGCTTATTCGGGAATCGCCGAGGCCTACGGTCTGCTGGCCTCTTCGACCGGCGGCTGGCAACCCCGCAAGGCTTATCCGAAGGCCAAAGCGGCCGCACAGAAGGCTCTTGAGATCGACGACACCTTAGGCGAAGCCCATTGTTCGCTCGGTTTTTTCCGGCTGCTTTACGACTGGAATTTTCCTGAAGCGGAAAAGGAGTTTCGCCGGGCCATCGAACTGAGTCCCGATCATCCGAACGCCCACGACGGTCTCGGGTTTTATCTGAAGGCGGTCGGCCGTCACGCCGAAGCGATCGAAAAATGCAAGAAATTGCAGGAACTCGATCCGCTCTTCCCGTTCGCTTACGTCAGCCTCGGCTACGCCTATTATTTCGCCCGCGATTTCGATCAGGCGATCGAGGAATGCAACAAGGCTCTCGAACTCGACGCCTATTCGACCTTCGCTTATCGAAATCTGGGGCTGGCCTATCTCCAGCAGAAAAAATTCGACAGCGCCATCTCGGCCCTCAGCAAGGCCGTCACGTTTTCGAGCGGCGGTCTCGCCTTCGAATCCTATCTCGGTTTCGCCTACGCCAGAGCCAGCCGCGAAAAAGAGGCGCTGGAGGTTTTGGGAAATTTGGAAGACCTGTCCGGAGAACGCTACGTTCCGGCCTATAATTTCGCCACCGTTCATCTGGGATTGAAAGATTTCGACAAAACCTTCGAATGGCTCGAAAAGGCCTTCGAAGAGCGCTCCGGTTTCCTGCCCTTCATGAAGGTCGAACCGCTGGTCGATGACCTCCGGGACGATCCGCGTTTTAAGGATTTACTTCAAAGAGTGGGAGTTTAGGGATTTTGGATTTTGGATTTCGGATTTCGGATTGTTTGTTTTCGGGAGCCAATGTTGCTTGGAAAAAATCTGAATCTTATCCGCTTCTCAAAATCCAAAATCTAAAATCTAAAATCCAAAATCGAACGGATCATTCAAATCTCTTTGGCAACAATATTTCCATCGCGTCATCGACGGTGACGATGCCGACGATCTCGTTCAGGTCGTCGAGGACGGGCATCGCCAGGAGGTTGTATTCGGCGATCTTCAGAGCGACGTCATCGGACGGTTCGTGCGTGCCGACGAACTGGAACTTGGTTCGCATCACTTCATCCAGAGGGAGCGCCGGGTCGGAGAGGATCAGCGTTCTCAAAGTGACTATGCCTTCGAGTTCCCACGAATCTTCGTCGCCGACGATGTATAGGTAATAGATCATATTCGGCGTTTCGGCCATCTCGCGCAGGCGTTCGATCGCGCCGCCGACCGTCAGGTCTTTGGGGAAGGTGACGAATTCGGTCGTCATCAAACCGCCGGCCGTGTCGGCCTCGTAAAACATCAACTCGGCAACGTCCGCTTTTTCGTCCTCTTCCATCAGATCGAAAAGTTCTTTGGCCTTGGCCTCGTCGAGTTCGCCGAGGACATCGACCGCATCGTCGGGGGACATTTCTTCCAAAAGATCGGCCGCCCGCTCTTCGTCCAGTTCTTCGAGGATCCGCGCCTGATTTTCGGTGGACATCTCTTCGAGGGTGTCGGCGGCGATCTCGTCGTCGAGCGATTCGACGATCTCGGTCCGGTGGATCGGCGAGAGGGTTTCGGCCAATTGGGCGATCTCGACCGGATGCAATCGCGATAATTTGTCTTTGGAGGATTTCAGTTTGACGGTCGCCGAGGCGGAATCGGTGGCCAGATAACCGACGTCGGCCCAGTCGAGAACTTCCACCGGTCGCTTGCTCCCGTAAAATCCCTGCGGCATCAGGCGGCGCAAAAATCCCTGCAAACTGACATCCGCCCCGCTGACCCGCCATTGGTCGGCGACCGTGATGATCTGAACGTCGTTGACGCGAACCACCCGTTTGCCGTCAACGTCGATCAGTTGATTGTCGAGAACGTCGCGGGCCAGGAGAACCTCGCCCTCGCGCCGGGAGAAGGGGCTCAGATCGAGGACGCCGGAATTCATCCGGGCGCCGTGTTCGTCGAGCGAATCGATCTTCGATCGGGGCATAAAGAAATTGCGCCGCCGGTAGCGGGCCAAAAGACCGATGATCGGCGGATAATCCTCTTCGCCGTAACGCACCAGCACATCTTTGATGACGGCGATCTTTTCGCCGACGGCGTCGTGGATCGGGCGACCGAGGATTTGCGACAAATAGAGCATTGACTTAAAGATAAACGATGTTGCCCGAAGGTTGAAGCCGGAAAAGACCGGTTGGGAAATTACAAAGGATTTCTTTTTCGGTTGTCAAAAAATGTTTAATAGTGTTAAAATTTTTTGGAAACTAAAGGTTATTAGTTTTTTTTACTGTATAGGTGCTCAAATTCCTGAGCATTAGTGAAGACGATAATCACCTGTTCAAAACGAAAGTCTTTAATTCGTTTTATAAATCTTTCCACACAATTTGTTTTATAAATTTTATACATTATGAAAAACGTCGCACTATTTGTCTCTGTTTTCTGTCTGGTTGCCGCCCTCCCGGCGTTTTCTCAAACCCGCAGAACCTTTGACAATTTCGATACCAGCCGGGGCGTTCAGATCGTCACGCCGACAATCGTCGCTCCGAAGCCCGAACCCGAAGAAAAACCGGTCAAGGGCAAAAAAAAGCGTGTTAAGAAAACTTCGCAAACAATGAGCGTCGAGGACGGGTACGGAGTGAAGGATTCCGCCACCTACGCCAAGATCATCATGGCCTCGGGAAAAAGCCTCAACGGCTTTTCAACCGGCAACTCCAAGGTTGATGGCTTTATCATCGATTCCTGCCGTCGTTACAACATCGACCCGCTTTTGATCTACTCGCAGATGCATCAGGAGTCGGGTTTCAAACCGAAAGCGCGTTCCTATAAGGGAGCCAGCGGTTTGATGCAGTTGATGCCGGCCACCGCCCGGCGGTTCGGAGTTACCGATATTTACGATCCGAAACAGAACATCGATGCCGGCGTCAAATACATGCGCTGGCTGCTCGACACCTTCAACGGCGATGTCGTTCTGGCTCTGGCCGGATACAACGCCGGCGAGGGCGCGGTGATGAAATACGGCTGGCAGGTTCCGCCCTATCGGGAGACCCGCGAATACGTTCGCCGGATCGCCTCTCGCTACAGTTCGATCGGCAACCCGACAAATCTGGCCAAAAGCGTTCGCAAGATGTCGAACGAGGAAGCGGCCAAACTCGAAACCAAAGAACCGACGCCTCTTTCGATTTACGAACCGAACGTCATGGCGGTCCGCCTGCCCGACGGCAGTATGCGGCTGGTAACTCAGTGAGCAGTGGGCGGTAAGCAGTGAGCAGTGAGCAGACAAAAAGACTACTGCTCACCGCCCACTGCCAACTAAAAAAAAGTTTTCTCGAACACCTCACACATCTCTCTTTTCTCCTCTTGGTCTTAAGACAGACTTCGCGGCCGGAATTCTCCGGCCGCTTTTTTTGTGCCGGGAAATGTATTGCTGTATGATGTTGTGAAGAGTTCAGACGTGGGGAGCGAGGCGGGGGGTATTTCTCCCGACAATTCGGAAAACGCTTTCCGAAGGACGTTTCCGGCTCATTAAATGAAAATCTATGTATTGCACAAAATGCGGCGCAAATAATTCTGACGAAGCGGTTTACTGCCAGAAATGCGGGACTTCGCTGGAAGATGAAGAGGAAACCAGAGTTGCCGCTTCGCTTCAGACGGTCGGGGACGAAGACGATGACGAGGAACAGATCTTTTCGATCCGTCCGACCCTGATGTTCGTCAAGATCGGCTACGGACTGGCGGTTCTGGGGGCCTTTGTTCTGGTCATTCTGCTCAATTTTCTCGGAGGGCTGGCGGGAATTGACATCCCCTACTGGTTATCAATTCCGGCGGGGTTGGCTCTGCTTTTGATCCCGGCGTATTTTCACATCAGGCAGAAGATGTTGCTTTATACGCTGACCGATTCCAAGGTCGAGATCGATCAGGGGTTGATCTCGAAAACGACCCGCAACGTTCCCCTGCGGATCATACAGGACGTGACGGTTTCGGCGACCGTTACGCAAAGACTGCTCGGATTCGGCAACGTCGAGATCGAGAACGCCAACGAAAACGACGCCAAGATCATTCTCAAAAATATCAATTCGCCGAAAAAATACGCCGAGATCCTGCTCAAGCAAATGAGAAAGCTGAACAAATGATTCGATTTTGGATTTTGGATTTGGCTTTAATTGATTTTCCAATTGTTTATGAAAACTATTTTTGTAACCGGCGGAGCGGGGTTTATCGGCTCCGCTTTTATCCGGTTGGTGCTGGATGAGACTGATGATGTCCGGGTGATTAATTTCGACGCCCTGACTTATGCCGGAAATCCGGAGAATCTGGAGGGCCTCGACCCGGATCGCCACCGTTTTGTCAAAGGCGACATCACGCATAAGGAACAGGTTTTGGCGGCTTTGCCCGAAGGAACTGAGGCCGTCTTTAATTTCGCCGCCGAATCGCACGTTGATAGGAGCATCAATTCGGCGGGCGAATTCGTCATGACCAACGTTTTCGGAACGCAGGTTTTGCTTGATGCGGCGCGCGCCCGTTCGGTCGGACGGTTCGTTCAGGTCTCGACCGACGAGGTGATGGGGACTCTGCCCGAACGCGACGATGCGTTTTTTACCGAGAACTCGCCGCTCGAACCCAATTCGCCCTATGCGGCGTCGAAGGCGGCCGCCGAGCATCTGGTCCGCGCCGCCCGCGAGACTTTCGGACTCGATGCGGTCATCACCCGTTGCGGCAACAATTACGGGCCGCGACAGTTTCCCGAAAAACTGATCCCTCTGATGATCTCCAACGCCATCAACGATGAGCCTCTGCCGGTTTACGGCGACGGCCGCAACGTTCGCGACTGGATCTTTGTCGAAGATCATTGCCGGGCCGTCTGGCTCGCCTGGAAAAAAGGTTTGCCGGGCGCGGTCTATAACATCGGAGCCCGCAACGAAAGACCGAACATCGAGGTCGTCTGGGCCATCCTCGACGCGCTGGGGAAACCGCGTTCGCTGATCAGGTACGTCAAAGACCGACTCGGTCACGACCGCCGCTACGCCATCGATCCGGTTCGGGTCGAAAAAGAACTTGACTGGAAACCGCTCGTTTCCTGGGAAGAGGGGTTGCGAAAAACGATCGATTGGTACCGGAACAATGAGGGCTGGGTCAACCGAATCAAGGACGGCGCCTACCGGGAATATTACCGCCAACAGTACGGGGGAATTTAGCGGGGTTCCAAAAGCACCGGTCATCCGGGGAATTTCAAATTCAAAATAAACTTCGATTTCTTGTTCCGGATAAACTATGAAGATCTTAATCACAGGCGCCAACGGAATGGTGGCCGGGGCGGCTCTCAGGCATTGCCGTTCGCTGGGCGATGAAGCGGTCGGAATGACCCGGCAGGAACTGGACATTTCGGATCGGGAGGCGGTTTTCGAAACCTTTGAGCGCGAGAGATTCGATGCGATCTTAAATTGCGCCGCCTACACCGACGTGGACGGAGCCGAAGCAGATCCGGAGATCTGTTACCGCGTCAACGCCGACGGGGTGGAAAATCTGGCGCTCGGGGCCGGAAGGATCGACGCTGGCTTTGTAACCATCTCCACCGATTACGTTTTCACCGGAGACAAAACCGATTTTTACACCCAGCGCGACACTCCCGTTCCGCTCAAAAGCGTCTATTCGGAATCGAAGCTCGAAGGCGAAAGACGCGCCCGCGATGCTTACGCCCGTTCGATCATAGTCCGTTCGGGCTGGATCTTCGGTCCCGGCGGAACCAATTTCCTGAGCGTCATGCACCGGCTTTTGGCCGAAGGCAAAAATATCAAAGTCATCAACGATTCCTTCGGGACGCCGACCTACGCCGCCCATCTGGCGCGCCGGATGCGCGAACTGGCGGAACTGGATCTGCCCTGCGTTTTTCACGTGACCAATTCCGGCGGGGGAACTTCTTACGAGGGATTCGCCCGGAAGGTCTGCCGGCTCCGAGGTTTTGACGAATCCCTCCTTGAAAGCGTTTCGCACAAGGATCTCCGCCGCCCGGCCCCGCGTCCTTTGAGTTCCAAATTAAAATGCCTTTTCAGTCAAAAATTCGGCCTCGCCCCCCTGCCCGGCTGGGAAGAAGCGCTGGCCGAATTTTTGGATTTCGGAATTGGGAGTTCGGATTTCGGAATTGGTTCTTAGGATAAAAAAGATCTCGATCAAAAAATAAATCCGAAATCCGAAATCCGAAATCCAAAATCGAATCATTCTTTCGTGTCGTGGATCGAGGCGCCCTCTTGGGCTTGTTCCATCAACGGGGTCGAATCGTCTTCGTTTCTCGAATAATAGTTGTAATAGCCGTAGCCGTAATAACCGTATTCGACCGAATTGGCCCGGATGCCGTTGAGAACTACCCCGTAAATGCGGGCGCCGATGTTGCCGAGCCTTTGTTTGAACCGGCGCATCAGATGGATCGAACTCTTTCCGGCCAGAGCGACCAGCACGACGCCGTCCACCAGGGTTGAAAGAATGGCCGCGTCGGTGAACGAGATGGCCGGCGGCGAGTCGATGATGACGTGTTTGAAATTGCCTTTTAAGAATTGCAGGAGATTTTTCATCTCGTTGGAACTCAAAAGTTCGGCCGGATTCGGCGGGATCGGACCGCTGGTGATGATCTTCAGATTGGGCAAGGACGGAAATGGTTTGAGCAGATTTTCCGGATTCTTTTCGCCCGACAGATAGTTGGTCAAACCGTTTCCGTTCTCCAGACTGAAATGGTTGTGGAGTCGCGGACGGCGGAGATCGCAGTCGATGATGACCACATCGGCCCCCGACTGAGCCAGCGTGATGGCCGTGTTGATGGCCGTCGTGGTCTTGCCTTCGGCGGGTTGCGATGAGGTTACAAGAATGGTCTGCGGCGGTTTTCCGGCCGATGAAAAGAGAAGTGATGTCCGCAGATGGCGGTAGGCCTCGGCCATCGGCGAACGGTTGTCCTCCATCGTGATGAGGGCTGTCGATTGCCCGGCGTGACCGTTCTTTCCTGGCAACAGGCTGAGTTTCCGTTTTTCGCTGATATTTTGAAAAGGAATCAGCGCCAGCGTCGGCAAGCCGAGATTGCGACCGATGTCGTCGGAGTTGCGGACCGAGTCGTCCAGATAATCGAGCAGGAAGGCCAGGCCGATGCCGGCCGCCAGCGAGATCAGAAAAGCCACGAGAATGTTGCGGTTTCTTTTCGGGCCGATGGGCGAATCGGGAACCTGGGCTTCGGTCGAAATCTTGACGTTGTCGGGAAGGCTGGTGCTGATGGCCAGCTCCTGCTCTTTTTGCCTCTGGATGTAGGTGTCGAGCAATGTCCGGTTGGTGTCGATCTCCCGCATCAACGTGGTCAGGCGGGTGGTGGCCACTCCCTGACGGTTGGCCGAAGCAACCTCGGTGTTGAACGCGCCTTCCAGTTGAACTTCGCGTTTGCGCGCGCTCTCCAGTTGAGCCCGCAGTCCGGTCAGAACCTCTCTGGCGACCTTTTGTTTGAGTTCGTTTTCCTCCTGGTCGATCAATCCGGAGTTTTCTTTCTTGATGGCGGACAGAGTTTTTTCGAGCTGGCCGATTTCCTGAGTGATGGCAATGACCTTCGGATGCTCCTCGGTCCAGTTGGCCAGCATATTGCTTCGGGTGGCCTTTTTCTCCTGAATCTGTTTGGTGACCTCTTGTTCGCGGTCGTCGAGTTTGGCCTTCCGCTCGGCCAGCTGTTGGCGCATATTCTGAACGGCTTCGTTGTCGCCCTGAGTGGCGAAGATCTCGCCGTTGGCGTTGGCCCTCTGGGCGGCGGCGTATTTCGCCTCCAGATCCCGCCGTTCGTTTTTGGCGGTCAGCAGTTGCGAACTGAGTTGTTGCAGGATGCCGGCGTTCAGATCCTGCCCCTTTTCGCCCGACAGCGGGAGACCGCTGTTATCCTGTTCCCTGATCAGCGCCTGTTCCTGCGAACTGATGGTCGTTTTCAGGTCATCGATCGACTTGCTCAGGTCTTCGTAGGATTTTTTCGCTCCCTGAGTTTCGCGCTCCCGGTCCTGTTCGATAAAGATCTTGGCCATCGTATTGGCCACCTGGGCCGCCAGTTGGGGATTGGTGCTTTGCAATTGGACGTTGACCAGATTTGTCCGATCCACCTGCAAAACGGTCAGATTGTTCAGAAAAATGCCGGCGTAGCGTTCGGCTCTTTCTTTTTCCTCCGGCGTCAAAATGATCTGATCCGAGCCGTCAGCCGATTCCGCCGTGGATTCGGTGAGGGTCGGCAGAGTGGAGGATTTTTTTTCCGATGCGTTCTTGTCGCTCGAAAACATCGAACGCAAAGTCCCCCAAACCCCTTTGTTCTGATCTCCCAGAAGATCCGGTTGACGGTGAAGCCCGAGCCGGACCATCGTATCGCGCATCAGCTCCGGACTTTGCAGAAGGAGGAGCTGGGTCTGGAAATAATTAACGTCGTTTCCAAAATTGATGTTGATGGCGTCCTTGGAGGTGACCTTGGGTTTGCGCGGTTCGATTATCATTCCGGCCTGAGCCTGATAAACCGAGGGCTGACGGTACATGTAAAATGCCACGGCCGCCGTCGTCAGGATCATCATGGTGAAAATGATCGGCAGGCGTTTGTAAATGACGTTGAAATATTCGCGAATCGAGCGTTTGTCTTCAAATGTCGCCTCGTCATAAACCGGCGAGTAACCGGCGGAGACTTCATGATGAGAAATGTCCAAATCTCGGCTGCGGGGAACTGGGAGCAATCTTTCGTCTTTTTCCATATTAATAAAACCTTTACAACTATCGTAATACTTCGGATCAATCAGAGGGCAAAACTGTTTTATAACACAGTCGCCCCGATTTATCTAAACGCCAAAGTCAGACTCGATAAAATTTTTGCCAAAGTACTTGAAAAATATACACCTTTTTCCGATGCAAGGCAAAAAAATCCGGGCTTAAGCAGGGGGGCGCTTTTGTTTCCGGCAAAGCGTCGGTGGTATATTTTTCTATTACGCATTTTTTATTTTATTTATAACTTTTTAGCAATATGATCGGAACTTTTGAAAAAGAAAACAATTTAACAAATAATTTGGTCAATCACGATTTTGAATTGGGGGTTCCCGGTTTTAGGTATTCGGATTTATTTGACGCTTTTAAGCTGAAAGAGTTGGCTGAAAAATTTTACGCCGGGGTAAAAGAAGAGGACCCGGTTTTATACGAAGCCCTGCAAGATTATCTGGCGGCCGGGGGCGATGGATTCGAATCGAGGGTCGAGTCGAAGATCCTGACCGACGCCGCTCCGTATCTGTCGGATTTCATCGGCCGGATGTTCAAGATCAGCCATCGGCGCGAGGAACTGCAAAGGGAGATTCTCCGGCAGAACCCGCTCTGGAAATACAAGTTTTTCGTTCAGCGCCGGGCGATCCGCAACTTCAAAGAGGAGGCCGTCGGTGATTTTAAGGAACACGAGCTGACCGAGGCTCTCAACCAGCTCAAAAATCACGCTTTCGGCGAAACGCTCATTCACGACGAAGAACTGGCGGTGGCGGACGTTGCGGCCAAACTGCTCGAAGCCGAAGAGATCCTGACCAAAGACCTGGAACCGACGATCGAGGCCGAAGACACCCTCAACAAGGTCAGGGCGACCTACGATAAATTCAAGGACAAAGCCTTTGGCAAACTCTTCTCCGAATTCGTTCTGGAGATCGCGGAAACGGGTCAACTGCTCCAGATCAAGGCCGCCCTTCGCCTGCTGGAGATCTGGTCGGCGATCCAGTTTTACAAGGGAGAAAAGAATTGGTACAGCTTTCGCACGGCGCACCCGCTCGATTATCAGAATCTGGTTCACATAGTCCGTCCCGAACCGGAATTGCCGAACGCCTTGAGCGGTGCGCCGGAAGAGTTGCGGCGGCGCGACGGTTTCAAACTGACTGACGACCGCGGCACGATGCGCGATGCATTGTTTGAGGTCGATTATTGTCTGATCTGCCACGAACGCGACAAGGATTCCTGTTCCAAAGGGCTGCACGATCCGAAAAGCGTCAACGTCCGAAAAAATCCGCTCGGCATTGCGCTCGAAGGCTGTCCTCTGGACGAAAAAATTTCAGAGATGCATCTGATGAAGCGCCAGGGCGATTCGATCGCTTCGCTGGCGCTGGTGACGATCGACAATCCGATGTGCGCCGGGACCGGACACCGGATCTGCAACGATTGTATGAAGGGCTGTATCTTTCAGAAGCAGGAGCCGGTCAACATCCCTCTGGCCGAAACGGCCACGCTGACCGATGTTCTCGATCTGCCCTACGGGTTCGAGATCTATTCGCTGCTGACGCGCTGGAATCCGCTCAACGCCAAACGCCCCTATCCGCTTCCTTACAACGGCAAGAACATCCTGGTCGTCGGGCTCGGCCCGGCCGGTTACACGCTGGCGCATTATCTGCTCAATGAAGGATTCGGCGTCGTCGGGATGGACGGACTCAAGATCGAACCCCTGCCCGACGACTGGACCGGCAAAGGCGGGCGCGTTTGCCCGAAGCCGATCAGGGACATCGACGAGATCAAGGCCGATCTCGACCAGAGGATCCTGTCGGGATTCGGGGGCGTTTCCGAATACGGGATCACGGTCCGCTGGGACAAGAATTTTCTGACCATGCTCCAGTTGATGCTCGCCCGGCGCAAGCGTTTCCGCGCCTACGGCGGCGTCCGTTTCGGGGGCACCCTGACCATCGAAGACGCCTGGCAGTACGGTTTCGATCACATCGCCATCGCCACGGGAGCGGGTCGGCCGACGATCGTCAAGATGAAGAACAATCTGATCCGCGGCATCCGTCAGGCGTCGGATTTCCTGATGGCCTTGCAACTGACCGGCGCTTTCAAAAAAGACACCATGTCGAATCTTCAGGTGCGTCTTCCGGCGGTGGTCATCGGCGGCGGCCTGACGGGGATCGACACGGCGACCGAATTGTTCGCCTATTATCCGGTGCAGGTCGAAAAGATGCTCGAGAAATTCGAGCAGATCGCCTTGGACATCGGCGAAGAGGCGGTCTGGAAAGCGTTCGACGAGGAGGAGAAAAAGGTCCTGGGCGAATTTCTGGTCCACGGCAAGGCGATCCGGGCCGAGCGCGAACGCGCCCGTGAGGCGGGCGAAGACCCGAATTTCGTTCCGTTGGTTCAAAGCTGGGGCGGCGTTTCGCTGGTTTACCGCAAGCGTTTGCAGGATTCTCCGGCCTACCGGCTCAACCACGAAGAGGTTCAGAAAGCGCTCGAAGAGGGCATCCGGTTCGTCGAATGCATGAACCCGACCGAGGCCGTCCCGGACGAGTTCGGCGCGGTCAAGGCCCTGATCTTCGAACGGCTCGCCTATAACGACGAGACCGGCCGGTTCGACAAAACGGGCGAGATGGTAAGATTTCCGGCCCGCACCGTTTGCGTGGCGGCCGGCACTTCTCCCAACGTCATTTACGAAAAGGAGAAACCGGGCACGTTCAAACTCGACGAATGGAAACAGTTCTTCCAGCCGTTTCGAATAGAGAAGAACGGCGACGGTCGTTTTCACGCGGTCGAGGTCGCCAAGGGAGAAACCGGGTTTTTCACCTCGTATCAGGAGGGCGGCAAATTCATCTCCTATTACGGGGACAATCATCCCCGATATGCGGGCAACGTCGTCAAGGCGATGGCTTCGGCCAAAAACGGTTATTCGAAAGTGGTCGAACTCTTCGCCGACGAACTCCGGCGGCAGGGCGCTTTGCCGCAAGCCGAAAAAGACGCCATCTTCGATCGTTTGATCGCCACGCTCGACGAACAACTGCGCGCCTATGTGGTCAAGGTCGAGCGGCTGACGCCGACCATCGTCGATGTCGTCGTCAAGGCCCCTTTGCAGGCCCGGAAATTCGAGCCGGGACAGTTCTACCGTTTGCAGAATTTCGAGACCACCGCCCCGGTCATCGACGGGACGCGAATGATGATGGAGGGGCTGGCGCTGACCGGAGCCTGGGTCGATGAGGAAAAGGGGTTGTTGTCGATGATCGTTCTTGAGATGGGCACTTCTTCGCGACTTTGCTCGCTCCTTGAGGAGGGCGAGGAGGTGGTCGTCATGGGGCCGACCGGAACGCCGACCGAGATCCCGGAAAACGAAACCGTTATGCTGGCCGGCGGAGGGCTCGGCAACGCCGTTCTGTTTTCGATCGCCCGGGCCATGGCCGAGCGGAACAACCGGGTCATCTATTTCGCCGGTTACAAGGACGGGGCCGATCTGTTCAAGCGCAAGGAGATCGAAGCGGCGGTCGATCAGGTCGTCTGGGCGACCGATTTCGGACGGGAGATCGAACCGCAAAGAGGGCAGGACGCCCATTTCCGGGGCAACATCGTTCAGGCGATGATCGCTTACGCCGAAGGGCGGCTCGGGGATCGAACCGTCGATCTGAAGAACGTCGACCGGATCATCGCCATCGGTTCGGACCGGATGATGAACGGCGTCAAAGAAGCTCGGTTTTCTTCGCTCAAACCGTATCTCAAGGAAGAGCACACGGCCATCGGTTCGATCAACTCGCCGATGCAGTGCATGATGAAGGAGGTCTGCGCGCAATGTCTTCAGCGCCACGTCAATCCGCACACCGGCGAAGAGTTCTTCGTCTTTTCCTGTTTTAATCAGGACCAGAATCTGGATTTCGTCGATTTCAAGAATCTGAACGACCGTTTGCGGGCCAATTCGATTCAGGAAAAACTGTCGAACATGTGGCTCGACAAGGCCTTTAAGAGCATGAAAACGGAGGGACAAAACGGCCCCGAAGCCGAATAAACATGACCGGAGAAGAGAATTCAGCCCAAAATTTCGCCGCCATGAAGATTCCGACGATGAGCGAGACGGACCGCGATCTGGGGTTCGGCGAGAAGGTCGCCCGCGAGAGCCGTCTCCGGTTCTTGAACCGGGACGGATCGTTCAACGTTCGCCGGAGGGGGCTGCGTCAGGTTTCGACCCTTAACCTCTATCATTTTCTGCTGACGATGAGCTGGACCAGGTTCCTCGGTCTGGTTCTGCTTTTGTATTTTCTGAGCAACATCGTGTTCGGTCTGCTGTACGCTTCGATGGGCGCCGAAACGCTGGTCGATACCTCCGAAATACCGACCGAGAATCTCCTTATCCGGGCCTTTTTCTTCAGCGTTCAGACCTTTGCCACCATCGGTTACGGGACGATCCACCCGGTCGGAGTGATCCCCAACCTGCTGGTGACGATCGAATCTTATTATTCCCTTCTGGTCAACGCCTTGATCACCGGTTTGGTCTTCGCCCGGTTTTCCCGCCCGACCGCCAAGGTCATCTTCAGCGAATCGGCCATCATCGCGCCGTACCGCGGCGGCAAAGGGCTTATGTTCCGGTTGGTCAACAGCCGCAACAGCCAGCTGATCGAGGCCACCGTTCAGGTTCTCTTTAGCCGGATGGCCGAAAAGAACGGCAAGATCATCCGCCGCTTCGATCTTCTTCCGCTGGAGCGCGAGCGGGTCTCGTTTTTGCCGCTGGCCTGGACGGTGGTTCATCCGATCGACGAAAGCTCGCCGATGTTCGGTCTGACCGAAAGGGATCTGGCCAAAGACGATGTCGAGGTCCTGATCCTTTTCAGCGCCATGGACGAGACTTTCGCCCAGATCGTCCACACCCGCTCATCCTACAAAGCCAACGAGATCCTGACCGGTTACAAATTTTCCAATATGTACAACGATTTTCAGGACGGCGAACCGATCACCATCGACATCAGGAAATTGTCGGAGATCGAAAAGTCCTGAGTCGGGCGAACTTGAACCGCGAGCCGTTTATGTTGTACAAATTATCTGTATCTTTCACTTGAAGAGAGTCAAAAATTCAGCAATAAAGGTCATCCGCCCCCAGTTAAACATTCGGTTGGCTCGTAAAATATTAAAAGTCGTTACTTCTTATTCTTCGGCTTGTAAAAATCATAAGCGTCCTTACTATTATGTCCGGAAAGCGGTTGAAAACCTGGCCATTCTTTTTGATGGTCCTTTCTCGAACGAATTGGAGATTTTATCCGTTTGGTTTGAGCCGGAGCGGTTTGTTGCCGCTCGGGGTCTCAATTCTTTTCTGGTTGGCCGTCTGTCTGGCATCGCCCGCATCTGCGGCGGCGCAGGACAAGGTGATACTGCAACTTAATTTCGATCATCAGTTTGAATTTGCCGGCTATTACGCGGCCGATTGGGAGGGATTTTACCGGGAAGCCGGAATCGAGGTCGAGATCCGTTCGGGGATTTCCGCCGACAAAAGCGCGGCCGATGTCATCGACGAACTGAAATCCGGGCGGGCGGATTTCGTCGTGGCGGCGGGAGATGCTCTGGTGGCCCGGTCCGAGGGGGTGCCGATCGTTTTGCTGGCCTCGATCTTTCAGGAGAGCGCGGTGGAGGTTTTCGCCCGCCCCGACAAAAAATTGCTTTCGCCCGCCGACATCGTCAACCTTCGTCTGCAAAAGGGGTTCAGCCGGGATCAGGAAACCGAACTGACCGCCATGCTGGGGGCGGAAGGGGTCGATCCGAAGGGCGTTTCGTTTTTGCCGGAACCGGCCTCGGTCGAAGAGCAGTTCGACCGGCTGATTTCCGGCGATGTCGATGCGGCGGTCTCCTGTTCGCTCTTCCTGCCGTGGATCGCCCGCGAAAAAGGGGCGGCCTTTACCCGGCTCCGGCCGTCGGCCTACAGCGTCAATTTCTACGGCGATTCGCTCTTTACGCATCAGCGTCTGATCGACCGGGACCCGGATCTGGTCGAGCGGTTCGTGGCGGCCAGTCTGAAAGGCTGGCGGCACGCTTTGGATAATCCCGAAAAAGTTTCCGAACAGATCAATGCCAAACTGTCGCGCCAGTTGCCGATCGGCGATCCCGACGCCTACAACGCTTTTCTGGCGGGGCGGATCAAACAATTGACCATGTATCCGGTGGTTCAGATCGGCTACGTCAATCCGACGCGGTGGCGGGAGATGAACGATGCGCTCAGACGGGTCGATCTGGTCAGAGCGGATCTGGACACCGAGGCCTTCATCTTTGACCCGCAACAGGATCGGACCCGGCAGATCATGTATCTGGTGATCGGGTTGATCGCTTTGACCATCCTGTTGATCGGTTATATCGCCCGCGTTCAGTACAAACGCTATCGGGAACGCGAACGGGGTTTGCATTCCCTGCGCAAAAGCGAAAACCGTTTGCGCGCCATAGTCGAGGCCGAACCCGAATGCGTCAAAGTCATTTCGTCGGATTTTCGGCTTTTGGAGATGAATCCGGCCGGGCTTAAAATGATCGAGGCCGACTCGCTGGCCGAGGCGCAAAAAGCCCCCCTGATCGAATTTCTTCTGCCCGAATACCGGGAGGAGTTCGGTCGTCTTCACCGGCGTTTGCTCAAAGGCGAAGAATTCCAGTATGAATACGAGATAAAAGGCTTGCGCGGCACTCACCGGTGGATGGAGACGCACGCCACGCCTTTGCGGGGCGAGCACGGCGAGGTGATGCTTTTGGCCATCACGCGCGACATTACCGAGAAAAAAGAGGCCGAAAAGACGATGCGGGATCAGGGAGAACAGATCCTCCAGATGCAGAAGATGGAGGCCGTCGGACGTCTGGCCGGAGGCATCGCCCACGATTTCAATAATCTGCTGACGGCCATCAACGGCTACAGCGACCTGGCTTTGATGAGACTCTCCGGCGACGATCCGCTTTTACGGCATCTTCAGGAGATCAAAGGCGCCGGCGACCGGGCCGCCAACCTGACCCGCCAACTGCTCGCCTTCAGCCGGAAACAGATCATGCAGCCGAAGGTCCTCAATCTCAACCAACTCATCTCCGAGATCAACAAACTTCTGCTCCGGCTGATCGGGGAAGACATCGAGATCACCACCAAACTGCCCCCCGATCTGGGATGGGTGAGCGCCGATCCCGGTCAACTGGAACAGGTCGTGGTCAATCTGGCGGTCAACGCCCGCGATGCCATGCCGGAGGGCGGCCGACTGACGATCGAAACGGCCAACGTGGTTCTGGACAAGGATTACGCCCAGCGACATTTTCCGGTCAAACCGGGGCGATACGTGATGCTGGCCGTTTCCGACACCGGAACCGGAATCGAGAAAGCGGAGCAGGAACGCATTTTCGAGCCGTTTTATACCACCAAGGAGATCGGCCGGGGAACCGGACTCGGGCTGGCGACCGTCCACGGCATCGTCCGCCAGTCGGGCGGCGACATCTGGGTCTATTCCGAATTGGGCAGGGGAACGACCTTTAAGATCTATCTTCCCCGGGTTGAGGCCGAATCCGACAAATTCCAGACCGAAGTCGTTCTGCCTTCGGTCTCCTCAGGGAACGAAACCATCCTGCTGGTCGAGGACGACGAGGTGGTTCGGGGGGTCATCATTTCGATTCTGGAATTGGGAGGCTATCAGGTTTTTGTGGCTTCCAACGGCGAGGATGCTTTGCGAATGGCCGACGCCGATTTCGGACCGATCCAACTCCTTTTGACCGACGTTGTAATGCCGCGAATGAGCGGGCGCGAGGTGGCCGAACAGTTCAGGAAACTCGATCCTGACATCCGGGTGCTGTACATTTCCGGCTACACCGAGGATACGATCGTTCATCACGGGATGCTCGATGAGGGGATCGATTTTCTGGAAAAACCCTTCACGCCGGACGCCCTGCTCGATAAAGTCCGCGAAGTGTTGGAAAAATGATTTGAGACTTTCTTTAACTGCCGACGCCTCCTCTTCGTCCCGGGTTGCATTTGCCGATTGCTTTGTCTGAAAATGGATCTGTTTGGTAAAAACGGCGCGGGCGAAGAATCGCCGTTCAATGTCGGAGAAAAAGCGATCAATGTTCACCGGAATCATCGAAGAATTGGGAAAGATCGTCGGGCTGGAAAAACGATCGGACGGCGCGAAGATCAGGATCGGCGCGAAGATCGTTGCCGAGGGAACCGGCGATGGCGATTCGATCGCCGTCAACGGGGTTTGTCTGACGGCCCTCGACGTTGCGCCGGGAGGCTTTGCGGCCGATGTGTCGGGGGAAACCCTTTCGAGATCGACGCTCGGGAATCTGAAGGTCGGCGCGCCGGTCAATCTGGAAAGAGCCGTCACGCCGACGACCCGGCTCGGCGGTCACATCGTTCAGGGGCATGTGGACGGTCGGGGGCGATTTCTCTCCGCCCCCGCCGAAGGTGATTTTCGGTCGGTGCGAATCGGATATCCGAAGGAACTCGGCCGGTATCTGGTGGAAAAAGGCTCGGTTTCGGTCGAGGGGATCAGTCTGACGATCGCCGGTTTGACGGACGAGTTTTTTGAGATAGCGGTCATTCCGAAAACCTGGGAGATGACCAATTTATCGCAACTTCAAGCTGGCGCTCCGGTCAATCTGGAGGTTGACATCATCGCCAAATACGTGGAAAGAATGATGCTCTACGGCCGGAAGGAAGAATCTTCCGGAGGAATCACGATGGAAAAGCTGACCGAGTTGGGGTTTGTATGATCGAGATAATAAAGGCCGAAACCCCGGCCGAGATCGAGGCGACGCGCGGGCTTTTCCGGGAATACGAAAAGTGGTTCGGTCTCAAACTTTGTTTTCAGAACTTCGATCAGGAGGTCGAGAATCTGCCCGGCGCTTACGTCCCGCCCGACGGTCGTTTGTATCTGGCGCTGGCGGACGACAAACTGGCCGGCTGCATCGCCCTGAGAAAACTCGAAGAGGGCATCTGCGAGATGAAACGCCTGTTCGTTCGGGAAGATTTTCGCGGCCGCCGGATCGGCATCATGCTGATCGAAAAACTCCTCGAAGAAGCCCGCCTGATCGGCTACCGGAGGATGCGGCTCGACACCTTCCCGGCAAAAATGGGAAAAGCCGTGGAACTCTACCGCTCCTACGGCTTTTATGAAATCCCGCCCTATTATCACAATCCTTACGGCGAGACGCTGTTTATGGAGAAAGTGATAGCTAAAAGTGAAAAAGTTTAAAAGTGGAAAAGTGAAAAAGCCGTTCGGCAGTGAGCCAAAACTTTTTCACTTTTCCGCTTTTTCACCTTTAAACTTTGGTAGTGATCAAAAGTAATGCTGACAAATGAATGTCCCGCAGGGACTCTTGTCGTAATAGCCCGGCGATTGATCGCCGGGTACAGGTTCTCTCTCAGATCCATAGTCCTGAAAGGA
>JAWKHL010000012.1:0-36454 GCA_041394845.1 Pyrinomonadaceae bacterium
GGGAAAAGGCCACGGAAAACCGGCGAAACCATCAGGTCCGAAACCACTGCGGACGCTCCGACCTCGACGAAATCGTTCTTTTCAACGATCTTTCTCAGATCTTTTTGATCGAAAAGATTTTCGGCCCCGGCCCCGACCATCTCTTCGGGGCGCTGGACGTAGAGGTCGGTTCCGCCACCGACATACGATTTTGGATTTCGGATTTCGGATTTTGGAGTTTTTGAAAGCAAAGCGGTCAGACGATCTTTCATTCCGGCGAAATAATGGGGAACGATTCCGCGTTCGATGGCGACTTCCAAATTTTCCTGACCGGCCACCGGCCACCGACCGCCAACCACTGCCCCGCAGGCCCGCTCGATCGACTTGTAGCCGGTACAGCGGCAGATGTTTCCGTCAACCGAGGAGACGGCCATCTCTGGCGTCTTTGGGGTTTCGTCCAGACAAAAACCGGTCAGCGACATGACGAAACCGACCGTGCAAAAACCACATTGGGTCCCCGATTCTTCGACCAGAGCCCGTTGAACCTCGGTCAGTTCGCCGTCCGCCCGGTTGATTCCTTCGACCGTGACGATGTGCTTATGCCGAGCGTTGACGAGCGGCATCAGGCAAGAGGTCTGCGTCCGGTATCTGATCCGATCTCCGTCCAGTTCGCCGACCAGAACCGTGCAGGCCCCACAATCTCCCTCGCGGCAACCGATCTTCGTCCCCTTCAGATTCCGCCGGTAACGAACGAAATCCAAAACCGTCATCCCGCCGGGAAGATCGGTTTCAACCGTCTGGTCATTTAGGACAAAAGTTATCATTTATCAGTTAAGTGGTTAATCGTTAATTGTTAATTGTAAGAACCATCGTTCTATTTTAAACAATTTAACCAATTGTTTTAGGTTAGATTGTTTTTGTCCGATTACTTATCACCCATAACCCATCACTAAAATTCAAAATTTCCGGATCAAAACCACCCCGATCGTGATCAGCGTCGCGCCGAGGACGCGCATCAGGCTGATCTGTTTGACGGGAACGCCGAGGAGGCCGAAATGGTCGATCACGAGCGTGACCAGCATCTGTCCGGCGATGATCAGACTGAAGGTCAGCGCCACGCCGAGACGCGGGACGAGGACGACGGCCGAGGCGACGAAAAACGCCCCCAAAAGCCCGCCGATCCAGACAATGGCGGGAGCATTTCTGGCGGTCAGAATATTCCCGAGCGGAATCCCGGTCGCCAGAATGTAAATAAAAAGCCCGAGCGTCCCGACGACGAACGAAACGAAAGCCGCCAGAATCGGACTGTTGACGCTCAGAGCCAAACGGTTATTGATCGCCGCCTGAGTCGGCATCATCATCCCCGCCACAATGGCCAGGATGATGAAGAAGTAATTGTTGAAAAAGGAAAACACAATTTAATTTCGGGTTTTGGATTTTGGGTTTTGGATTGGCTTGATGTTTTGGATTTTGACTCCGTTTATCTATTCTCAAATTTTGGCTTTTATTCAAAACCCGGAATTGTTGAAAACAGGAAATCCAAAATCCAAAATCTAAAACCCGAAATCCCTAATATTCGGTTTTGTCCGCTTTTTTCGCCCAGTTTTCGAAGACCGAAAAGCCCTCTTCGCGCATGAAATTGATCGTTTTGATCCGGCGCGCCGGGAAATCGGCCTGGAGCTCTTCGTAGATCATCTCGTCGTCGAAACCGACGCGGGCCGCGTCCTCGCGGGTGCAGGCGAAAAGCATCCGCTCGGGCCGCGCCCAGTAGATCGCGCCGAGGCACATCGGGCACGGTTCGCACGAGGTGTAAACTGTACAGCCTTCGAGCTGAAACGAATTCAACTCCGCGCATGCTTTCCGGATGGCGACGATCTCGGCGTGAGCCGTCGGATCGTTGGTCGAGGTCACCTGATTCCAGCCCTCGGCGACGATCCGCCCGTCCTTGACAACGACCGCCCCGAAAGGCCCGCCGTCGTTGGCGTCGATCCCGTTTTGCGCCAACTCAATCGCCCGGCGCATAAATTTTTCGTCTTGTTCGATCATTTATTTCAAATAAAGTGGTTAATTGATAACTCGGTCCAAGCCGATGAAATCGGCGGCATAATTTTATGCCGCCCTCTCTGAGGGCTTACACGATCCGGTTTCCTTAAATTCCCACAGCTCGCGCTGTGGGCTACAAATATACCGCCGTCTTCGACGGCTGGCGCGAAATGTCAATACAACCTAATTTCTCATTAACCATTTACAACTTTCCGAAAATCCCGAATATCCTTGAACGGCTCCTCATGATCGGTAAAATCCGGCCGGTAATAATACGAGGCCGATTCGTATTCCTGCATAAAACCGTTTTCAAAACCGAGGTCTTCCAGGAGCGAAACGGCTTTCAGCCATTCGCGCTCTGAGATTCTACGCGATAAGAGGATATAACGCGAATCGGTCGCCGCTTTGTTGGTGGCATAATATTGCGCCATCAGCGAAATTGCCACCTTCGGCGAGAGGTTTTCTTTGATCCAAACCAGGTTTTCTTCGATCCCGGCCAGATCGTTCGGCAGAACCAGCAGACGGATGACCAGACCTCTTTTGAGCAGACCGTTTTCGTCAAAAACGAGTTTTTCGCCCGTTTGCCGAAACATCTCCTTTAACGCCCGGCGGGCGAAATCCGCGTAGGCGCGCACCTTGGAAAACTGAAAACCGGCGTCCGAATCGGCGTATTTGAAATCGGGCAGATAAATATCGACGATCCCGTCCAGAACCTTGAGGACCTCGACCGAATCGTAGGCGTTGGTGTTGTAGACGATCGGCAGACGAAGGCCGTTTTCCGCCGCGATCAGAAGGGCGCGCGCCATCTGCGGCGCGAAGTGGGTCGGCGAGACGAAACCGATGTTATGGCAGCCGCGTTCCTGCAATTCGAGCATCATCCCGGCCAGTCGTTCGTGCGTTATCTCGTTCTTTTTCTGCTCGCGCCAGGTCTGCGAGATCTGATAGTTCTGGCAATAGACGCAGCGCAGATTGCAGTTGCCGAAAAAGATGTTGCCCGCGCCGTGCGTTCCGCTCAAAGCCGGTTCTTCGCCGAAATGCGGCGTGTGGCTGGAGACGATCGGCAATCGGCCCGAATAACAGGCGGCGATCTCGTCGCGGAGCCGGTTGTTGCCGCAGTCCTTCGGGCAGATCGAACAGCTCTCCAAAAGACTTTCGAGCGCTTCAACCCTTTTTTTCAGTTCGCCCGTCCTCAGCAGTTTCAGAAACTTTGGGGCGAAATCTTCTTTTTCCATGTTCGTTGTAGGTGTATTTGCTGATGACCTCTTCGGGGGCGACCGTTTTGGCCAGTTCCCAGGTGAAATCCATCTCGGCGTTGACCGCGGTGGTCGCCATCCGGGTTTCCAAGAGCATCAGGATGCTGCCGTAAAACAGAAAAATGATCCCGATGATGCCGACCGGGATCGGTATCCAGCGGTAGGTGCTGAAAAAAGCCGCCAGCGCGATCGTCACGCTGGTCAAAATGAAAAACCCGAGCCCGTAATAAAAAACCCCCATCGCCCTCTGCAAAATGCGGGCGCGGCTGGTGACCTTGTCGAGCAGTTTGACGACCGTATCGACCCGTTTGTCGTAAAGCGGAATGCTCGATTTATCTTCGGCCGTGATCAGTTCGCTGAGGCGCGTTTCCAGTTCGCGGACCCGATCGACGACGCGGCCGAGCCGGGTCGAGGTGGAAAGCACCAGAGATCCGGTCGCCGAGATCAAAAGGGTCGGCGTGACCATCGCCGTCAGAAACTCGATGGTCGAATTCAAAGCGTTCGGATTGACGTTGATCAGATCTCCGGCGAACATATTTTTTAACTTCCAGTCCTTGGGCCGGTTGCGCTCCGGACGGTAAAAAGGTGAAAATGTTTAAAAGTGAAAAGGTTTAAATGTTTATCTGTGGTCTTAACAAAAACCCGTTTGTTTCCGGCAATTTTGATTTTTTTTCAAATTAAATACCGAGTAATCAAAATTTATTAACAATATATTTAGCCACGGAGATCACAGAGGACACCGAGGATTTTTTTCGATCAAACTATTTGTCTCTGAGTTCTCCGCGCGCTCTGTGGCCAAATATAAAAAAACCTTAGTTACACAGTAGTAAACCGCAAATAAAAACGCCGGAAAAATCTTTTTCACTTTTTCACCCTTAAACATTTTCACCTTAAATCAGATGTTATGACTACCACCAACCAAAAGCAAGGAACTGTCAGGATTTTGCGGCACGAAAGCCGGATTCTGCTCGATAATCCGGCCGGCGATCCGGCGGAGCGCGATCTGTACGTTTATCTTCCGCCCGGTTACGACGCCGATGACGAAAAAAGATTCCCGGTCGTCTATTGTCTGACCGGTTTTACCGGGCGGGGCAAGATGTTCTTGAACGATTCGGCCTTTTCGCCCAATCTGGCCGAACGACTCGACAAACTGATCGGCGACGGTCGCATCCGGCCGATGATCGTCGTCATGCCCGACTGCTTCACCAAATACGGCGGTTCGCAATACATCAACTCGGAGGCGACCGGACGTTACGAGGATTATCTGACCGGAGAGATAGTCCCGTTCGTCGATCGACTTTACCGGACCCGGGCGGACAGAAACTCGCGGGCCGTGGCCGGCAAATCTTCGGGCGGTTACGGCGCTTTGATCTACGGGATGCGCCACTCGGGTCTGTTCGGTCTGGCCGCCTCGATCGCGGGCGATTGTTATTTCGAGATGTGTTACAAACCCGACGTCAAAACGGCCTTTCGGGCGATCAAAGGCGATCCGGGAAAATTGCTGGAAAAGTTCTGGGACGAGGAGGCCAAAAAAGGCAAGAACGATTTCGACGGGCTGAATATGATCGGAATGAGCGCCTGTTATTCGCCGAACCCGGATTCCGAATGGGGATTCGATCTGCCTTTCAATTTGGAAACCGGCGAACTGCGCGAGGAAGTCTGGCAGCGTTGGCTCGAAAACGATCCGGTTCATCTGGTCGAAAAATACGCCGAAAACCTGAGATCGCTGAAACTCCTTTTTATCGACGCCGGAAATCAGGACGAATTCGCCCTCGACATCGGCGCCCGCGTTCTGGTCAAAAAGCTGAAAGAACGCGACATCCCGCACATCCACGAAGAATTCGACGGCGGGCATTTTAATATCAACTACCGCTACAACCGCACGTTCGAGGCGATCTCCGAAGCAATAGATTCGTGAGTTTTGAATTAATTCAAAACTCACGAATCTATTTATTAAGGACCCGCTCGACCTCGGCGTTCATCCGTCCGGTCAGCATGTAAAACACCATTTTGTAATCGGAGACGAACGACCAGAGCGGATATTTGAAGGTCGCGGGCCGGTTCTTTTCGATGACAAAATGCGAGAACCAGGCGAAACCGTAACCGACCACCAGACAGAGCGGAAGATAAATAAATGCCCCGTTTCGCAAAAACCGGACGAGCAGAACCAGGCTCAGAATGGTGCCGATGAAATGCAGATAACGGGTCATCGGCTGACTGTGTTCGAGAATGTAAAAATCCCAGAATTCGGCGTAGGTTTCGATTCTTTCTTCTTCCATAATTAAAACTGCGTCCTGACGACTTCGGCGGTCGCGATCCCCGCGACGACGCCCAAAATATTGATGACCATTCCGGCGATCAAAAAAACTCCGACCGAGATGAAACCGGCCGCCACCGGATGAAACCGCCTTCTGTCGGCCAGAAAATAAACGCCCGAAACTCCCAAGATCCCGGCCACAAGCGACCCGACGACCGCCCAGATGATAAAAAGGAAAATCCCGTATCGGGCGTCGCTCTCGTGATAACCGTTCATCAACAGGATCATAAAACCGAACAAAAAGACGGAAACCGCCCCGACTATTCCGGCCGTTACGACAAACGCTAGAATTTTGACAGCGATATTCACAAAACTCCCGGAATTCTAACCGAAGATGGAAGCTTTGACCAGAGCCAACGAATTGGGAACCCGCCGGGAGCGCGTTTAATCGGCAAAGGCGACGCTCAGTTTTCCGAGCGGCATGGATTTTCTCTCGTCCAATCCGGTGCTTTCTTCGCGGTCAACGTAGTTGTACAAAATGTCTCTCTGCTGAGGTTTGTAACCGGCTTCCGAGATCTGATAGCGGAGTTCCTTTTCGTTGGCGTGGGTGTCGGCGCCGGCGGCCGAGACGACGTTCTCTTCGATCATGATCGAACCCATATCGTCCGCGCCGAAGCCCAGGGCCGCTTGTCCGAGCCGCAGTCCTTGAGTCAGCCAAGAGGACTGGATGTGATCGATGTTGTCGAAAAAGATGCGCGAGACGGCCAGCATCTTCAGATAGTCGACGCCGGTCGGTTCCTCGGTGATCTTCCGCCCGAGCGCCGTGTTCTCCCTTTGAAAGGTCCAGGGGATAAAGGCCGTGAAACCGCCGGTTTCGTCCTGCACGTCGCGCACCCTTTGCAGATGGCGGACGCGGTGTTCGAGTCGGTCGCCGATGCCGAACATCATCGTCGCCGTCGAACGAAGACCGGCCTTGTGAACCGCCCTCATCACGTCGAGCCATTCCTCGGTGTTGCATTTGGTCGAAACCCTTTTGCGAACCTCGTCGTCGAGGATCTCGCCGCCTCCGCCGGGCAGCGAATTGAGTCCGGCCGCCTTCAATCTCCGCATGATCGTTTCGTAATCGAGTCCGCTGATCAGATGGATGTTGTGGATCTCCGGGGGCGAAAAACAGTGAAGCTGAAAATCCGGGTATTTTTCGTGAAGGGTCGAAAGCAGATCCTCGTACCATTCGATGTTGAAATCCGGATGAAGACCGCCCTGCATCAGAACGCCGGTTCCGCCGAGAGCGATGGTTTCATCTATCCGTTTGCAGATCTCTTCGATCGAATGAACGTAAGTGTCGGGCTTTCCGGGCCTCCGGTAAAAAGCGCAGAAAGTGCAGACGACGTTGCAGACGTTGGTGTAATTGATATTCCTGTCGATGATGTAAGTAACGACGTCCTCCGCGTTCTTGCGCTTGCGGATCTCGTTGGCAACGACGCCGATCCGCGCAAAATCCCTTGATTCCAGAAGCGCCGCCGCGTCTTCCGCCGAAATCCTCTCGCCGCCGAGGGCCTTGTCTAAAATCGGTTGAATGTTAGTCATAGTATTTTCTGTGATGGGTGATGGGTGATAGGTGATGGGATGAGTTCTTAACTTTGAGTTTTGAATTGTTCCCTCGTCCCTGAACTCTCGTCCCTATCCTCCTATCACTTATCACCCATCACCCATCACCTAATCCCCATTTTGCAAAGAAAAATCGCGTTTTGCAAAAAAAATTAAAAAAAGTCCGCCAAAAATCCGAATCGGCGCGTCTATCAAATAGCTCTCCTTTATTTGAGACAAATTTTATACCAGAATAATGATCTTTTTTTTTGAGAAAAGACGCGTTATCAAATGAAGGGAAGATTTTACTATAAGGAGATGAGAAAATGCGAAATCAAGAAAATAAAATGCCGCTCTACGACATCACCTTGATCTTGTTCGTCCTGGCCGCGGCATGGGCTTTGGTATTTTATTCGGGTTTATTCAACAATTAAGCAATCATAAAATTTTTTATATTCTTTATCCAACCAAGCAAACTTGACCGGCTGAAAAGGTTTCCAAACCGATTCAGCCGATTTTTTTTGGCGGTGAGCGGTAGGCAGGATCGGAAAAACCGTGATAAGTGATGGGTGATGGGAATCGGGAAATTCGTTTGATCAAAAAATCCAAAATCCGAAATCCGAAATCCAAAATCGATTCATTCTTTCTGCTTGACCAAAACAACCGTCCGGTCGGCCTCTTTGGCGACGACTTCCGGGATGCTGCCGAAGAGGATCTTGGAAAAGCGGTTCTCGGTCGCGCCGATCATTATGGCGTCGTAGTTTTTCGACTCCTTGATGATGCCCCGGGCGATCGAGGCGTGCCGGATGATCTTGCTGTCGGCGCTGATCTTTTTCTTTGCCGTAACGTGTTCGACGCCCTTGCTGAGCATCTCCTTGACGCCCTGGATCACGGCGTCGCGGGCCTTCGGAGAAACCACGCTGCAAACCGTCACCCGCCCCTCCTCGCCGATGATCGAAGCGGCGTATTCTTCGGCGGCGCGGGCGTGTTTTCCGCCGGCCGTCGGCAAGAGCCAGTTTTTCAAAGGCTCGGTTCCGACCAGTTTGACCAGCATGATGTCGGTCGGCGCGTTCGTAACGACATCGTCCGTAACTTCGCCCAGAATCCTCTCTTTGGTGGTCGTAAACCCTTTCCATCCCATCAGAATCAGATCGCTCCCGGTCTCGCGGGCGGTCTCCAGAATCGATCTGGCGGCGTTGTGCCCGACATCGATCTGAGCCGTCAGCGGAACATTGTTTTCGCGGGCGTAGCGGTCGGCCACCTCCAGGATCTCACGTTCGCGCGTAACGTAAAAATCCTCGCTGAAATCGGCGCTGTTGGGCGAAAGCTGTTCGGGAACGACGGCCACCCGGAGGGCGACGATCTCGCCGCCCCGGTCGCGGGCGATCTTCGAAGCCAGATCGATCAGCTGGTGAACCGTGGCCGGATTGTGGAGGGTAACCAGAATGCGGAACCGGCTGGTCGGCATGATGCTCGAATGAATGGCCGAGGGTTCGAAGACATCCTCTTCGGGGAGAGGAATTTCCGGAATTCGAAACCTTCGCCAGACGAAAAACCCGCCCAAACCGGCCGCCAGAGTGCCGGCCGCCAGGAATACCGGCAAGGGATGACGAAGCGCCTGGCTGAGCAGATACAGGTTGGCCAGAATTCCCAGAACGGGAAGAAGCGGAACCAGCGGAACCCGAAAAGGTCTTTCGATATTGGGGTATTTGCGGCGGTGAAAGATCAGAGCGGCGTTGACCATGATCAGCGCCAGAAGCAGAACCGTGTCGGCGAAATGGGCCAGATTCTCCAGATCGAAAATGACGGCAAAAAGCAGGATCGTTCCCCCGACCAGAGCCAGGGCGACGACCGGGGTTTTGGTTCTGTGGCTGATCGAAGCGATCTTCTTCGGGAAATGCCCGAGCTGGCTCATCGTCAGGGCGACGCGCGAACCGGCCATGATCGAGGCGTTCGAGGCCGAGATCATCGAGAACAATCCGCCTCCGACGATGACCATTCCGCCCACTCCGCCGAGAAAGATCTTGGCCGCCTCGCCCATCGCCGATTCGGTGTATTCCCTGAGTCCGGCCGCTCCGGCGGCGACTATCACCAGGATCACCAGCGTGTAGAGAACCGTCACGATCCCCATCGAAAGAAAGATCGCCCGCGGGATGGTTTTGACCGGATTGAGCACTTCGCCGGCCGAGGCGGCGATGGCCGAAAAACCGAAAAAGGTGATAAAGACCAGCGCCGCCGTTCCGCCGATCTTGACGATGTCGGTGCTCAATCTGGCCGACAGATCGGCCACATCGACGAACCGCAGTCCGCCGCCGATGAACCAGATCAGCAAGAGCACCTTGGCGACCGTCACCAGCACCTGAAAACTCCCGCTCTCCTTGGTTCCCTTGATATTGAGCAGCGTCAGCAAAATGAGAGCGACGATGCCCGAAAGAGATTCGAACGGGGCCTCCCAGATGAACTCGAAAAAATAGCTGGAAAAACTGGCTATGTAAAAAGCGCAGGACGAGGTGTAGCCGAGGAATAAAGCCCAGCCGACCAGAAAAGCCGTCGGAGCCGAAAAGGTTTTTCGGGCGTAAAGATAGCCCTCGCCCGATTGCGGATAGATGGAAACGAACTCGCAGTAGGAAAGAGCCGTAAAGAGCGCGACCAGAGCGGCCAGCAGGAAAGAGATGATGGCCGAGGAGCCGACTTCGCGGACCGCCAAACCGGAGAGGGTGAAAATTCCGGCCGCGATCATCGTTCCGATCCCGATCGCCAAAACCGAGACCAATCCCAAATCACGGCTCAATTCCGTTTCAATAGTGATCTCCGGGTGAAACCTTTCCATTTAAGATCTCTCCCCGTTGCCCGAAAGGAACATTCCGTTATTAAATGCCAAATGGGCCCGACAGTCAAACCCGTCCCGGAAAAACGGGAAATTGATAACCGATAACGGCGGCGGGCTCTCAGCGGATGAACTTCAGCGGTTTGAGGGAATCGATCAACCGGTGCCGGTGCGCCAGACGGTAATAATGTTCGAGCCCCTCCCGCATCGAAGGATCGATCGAAAACGAGATGTTTTCGGTCAGGTATTTTCTGAACTCTTCGTGCGAAAGCGGGATCTCGGCCCGGTAATTGGCGATGATCTCGTCCAGATGAGCCAGCCCCTCGTCGCGAATCCGGGCGAAATCGACCCGTCGAACCGCTTCCAGCGAACTCTCCGGCGCCATCCACATGGCGAAGACAAACCCGAATCCGGTAAACCCGCGCCAAAGTTCGGCCAGATCGAATTTCCTGTAATTCTCCTGAGTTTCCTCCGCTTCCGAAATCCCAAGTCCCAAATCCGGAATCCCCAACGCCGGATCGCCGATCAACAGGGCGCAATCGTTTTCTCCGAGCATTTCCGGCAAATCCGGTTTGGCCGCGCGCCAGACCGGATCGAAACCCAAAAATTCCCGGAAGATGATCCTGGTCAGGGCGACCGAGGTCTTCGACGAGACATCGAGCGCCACCGAGCGGACGTCCTTCAGATCCCGACCTCCGGTCACCAGACAAACGCTGCGGACGCGCTCCCTGGCGCCGACACAGACATCCGGCACCAGCAGAACATCCTCGATCCGCTGATACTCGATCACCGGAACCAGAGCGCAATCGACCCTTTTCTGCGCCAGAAGTTCGGCCGAACGGGCCGGAGCGTTGTCCAGAATGATCTCGTATTTGCCGTGCTCCGAGCCGTAAAGAAACGACCAGATGAGCGGCGCGGTGTTGGAATAGCTGGAGGCTGAAAAACGCATTTCGATTTTAGATTTTAGATTTTGGATTTTGGTTTCGCTTTGATTTCGAATTTCAATTTTGCCTTTCGGGCAATCCAAAATCCAAAATCCAAAATCTAAAATTATTCCTGGTTTTCCAAAACGTCCTGAAACTCGGGCGTTTTCTCGATGACGGCTTTGGCGAAGGGGCACAGAGGCAAAAGCTTCAGATCGTTTTCCCGGGCGTACCGGACGCCCTCGGCGACCAGTTTTTTCCCCGCGCCTTCGCCGCGCAGGGAATCGTCAACCTCGGTGTGATCGATGATCATCCGCTTTTCTCCGGCCATCGTGTAGGTCATCTCCGCCACTTTCCGGCCTTCCCTCTCGATGAAAAATTCCCCCTTATGCCCTTTTTCCTCTCTCTGAATTTCCATAATTTTTCCGGTTCGAAAAACTCCTCCGCCTGGCGGTCATCTCTCGGGAATGAACTTAAAAAGAAAAACTCCGGATCTTCACAAATTGCCACGGATCATTAAAATAAAAAGATCCGCTCCGATCCGTTTCAATCCGTCCAAATCCGTGTCCCTTCGGCTTTTAATACTTCCTCTTAAATATTTCTACCAGAGCCTTTTCGCTTTGCCAAATCTGGATTATCCTAAAATGAGTATGAAGATTTACGATGTTACCGTTCCGCTGACCAACGATGTTCCGGTTTACGAGGGCGACCCGCGCGTTAAGATAGAAACGGCCCATTCTCTGGCCAAAGGCGATGCCGCCAATGTAACCGGTCTGTGCTTCGGCGCGCACACGGCGACGCACGTCGATGCGCCGAATCACTTCATCGAGGGAACCAGAAAGGTCGCCGATCTCGAACTGGAAAAACTGATCGGCCGCTGCCGCGTCCTTGAGATCGATCAAAACGCTCTGTCGATCGGGGCCGAACAGGTCGCTCACTTAAACGATGTCGAGCGCGTCCTCTTTAAGACCCGCAACTCTCTCTTCTGGAACGATCTGGCGCAGGGGTTCCGCAAAGATTTCACCTATATCGAACCGGAGGCCGCCCGCCTGCTGGTCGAAAAGGGCGTCAAACTGGTCGGCATCGATTACCTGTCGGTCGAAAAATTCGGCTCCGAAGATTTCGCCACGCATATCACCCTGCTCGAAAAGGAGGTAGTCATCATTGAAGGCCTCGACCTCAGACAAGTCCCGGCCGGAGATTACGAACTGATCTGCCTCCCGCTGAAAGTGGCCAGCGGAACCGGCGACGGCGCCCCGGCGCGGACTATTTTAAGGGAGTTTTAAAAACCATCTGAAAATGTCGCTGGGAGCACGTCGCCGGAAGCGCAGGCATCCTGCCTGCGCTTCCGGTGGGTCATCTTTTGTTAAGTTTAATTTTCAAAGACAAACCTTAATGATGAGCGAAAAACAAAAGACCAAACTGAGCAAATTCCTCAGCCTCGTTTTGCGCCACCGGCCGGAGGCGGTCGGGCTGACGCTCGAAGAGAACGGCTGGGTCGGGGTCGAGGCTCTGCTGGAGGCCTTGGCCGAAAACGGACGTCCGACCACCCGCCAAGAATTGGTCGAAGTGGTCGAAACCAACGATAAAAAGCGTTTTTCTTTTGATGATGATCAAACCAAGATCCGCGCCAATCAGGGCCACAGTCTCGGGATCGAACTGGAATTCGAGGAAAAACCTCCGCCCAAAATTCTCTATCACGGAACGGCCGAAAAAAACCTCAGGATGATTGAAAAAACGGGCTTGAAAAAAATGAAGCGACATCACGTTCATCTCTCGGCCGATGAGGAAACGGCCCGGCGGGTGGGCATCAGATACGGCCGACCGGTCATCTTTCGAATCGACACCGAAAAAATGCTCAGAGAGGGTCATCGCTTTTTCGTTTCCGCCAACGGCGTCTGGCTGACGGACGAGGTTCCGCCGCGCTTTCTGGAGTTGCAATGAACCGGGAGGAATTCGCCGAAAAACGCCGCCGGATGGCCGACCGTTCGATCGACGAATTGATCGAACTGCTCGAGAGCGAAACGCTGGAAACCAGATTCCTGGCCGAGATGTGTCTGCGCGATGCGACCTCGACCTGACTCGACTTCCAACCGGCGGGTTCGCCGGAAGAGAGAGAAAAAGCCGTCCGGAAATGGCGCGAATGGCAAAGGGCGCACCGGGAGAGCTTCAAAAAACGGTACAAAGTTTGAAGGCGGAAAAATGTTTTTGATGATGGGTGATGGGCGATGGGTGATGGGAAGAATTTTTAATTTTTAATTTTGAGTTTTGAATTATTCACTCGTCCCTGAACTCTCGTCCCTTTCTTCCGATCACCCCATCACCCATCACCCATCACCCTTTTTCACATTTTCACTTTTAAACTTTTCCACCTTTAAACTTTTGCCTTTTCCCCCTTTTTTGCCTATATTTCTAAGGCATAAGGAGTTAAAAGATGTCAGAAAGCAAAAACTGGGGAAAGACGGTGATGGGTTGGTTTATCGTCAGCGACGAGGACGGCGAGACGGTCTCATCGGGCGGCGGATCAGTGGATGCGACGGCCGACGAACTGATCGCCAAATACGCCAGTTCGACGCCGCTTTCGGCCGATGCGGGAGACGGAGGCGCGATCGATCCGGCCGGGGCAGTTTCGGCTTCGGCGCAAACCGACAATTTTGTTCCGTCTGAATATAAAACACCGCCGCCGGTCGAAAACGGACAGGTCGATTTCGAGGCCGTTTTTGAGGCCGGGGGAGTCGATGCCGAAGAACGCGAACGGGTCGCCAAGGCCAAATCTCTGCTCGATTCTCTGCCGGAGACGACCGACACGGCCACCAAAAAGCAGATCGTCGAAGCCAGTTTGAAAGCCTTCGGCGTGCCGATCGAAAGGATCATCGAAGCCGGTGTGGCCGAGATCGAGGCGCTCGAATTCTACATCCGGAGCGGCAAGAACGACACCGAAAAACTGCTGAAAGAATCGACCGAAAGGATCCAGCAATACGAACAGGAGATCCAAAATCTGCGCAAAGTGATGGAAGATCGGGTCGCCGAACAGAACACGGTCGTCGCGGCCTGCAACCGGAAAAAGCTGGAGACCCAGAAGATCCTGGAATTCTTCGGTCAGGATGTGGTCGCCCAGGTCGTCAAGGAATCGCCGAAACTTCATGAGCCCGAGGCCGAAGCCGCCGGTTCGGAAGCCGAAACTTCTGCGGAAGAATAATTTTTAATTTTGAATTTTTAATTTTGAATTGAACATAATTTAACACTCAACATTGAAAATTCAACATTTTTGAAACCCAAAAGGGGGGAGAAAAAAATGTCAGTGTTTAAAAGACTTGGAAATTTATGGAAGGGCTTTTTGTCGCTCTGGATCGCCGACATTGAAAAAGAGCATCCCGAGATCGCCTACGAGAACGCCATCAATTCGATGATCGAGAAATACTCGAAATTAAAGACGGCGACGGCCGGGATCATCCGGCGGCGGGACGAGATCGACGAGCGGTTCAAGAAGGTCACGAACGATCTGGCGCAGACCGAGGCCGAACTGGACGCGGCCGTTGAAACCGAACAGGACGATCTGGCGATGGTTCTGATCCAGAAGAAAAATGCGCTCTCGACCGAACTGGCCGAACTGACGGCCGAAGCCGAAAGCGCGCGTTCGGACGCCGATTCGGCCAAGACTTCGCTGATGGGCGTTCAGTCCGAGATCAAAAAACTCCAGGCCGAACGCGACACCATGCTGGCCAAATTCCAGTCCGCTCAGGCCCGCGTCAAGATCCAGGAACAGCTCGACGGTCTGTCGGTCGATGAAGAGGTGCGCGCTCTGGACAACGTCCGCCAGCACATCAAGACGACCATCGCCGAAGCCAATCTCGGCAAGGAGCTGTCGGAATCTTCGCTCGACGCCCGGCTCGATAAATTAAAGAATCAGGTCGGCGACGTTCAGGCCAAAAAACAGCTCGAAGAACTCAAGGCCAAACGCGCCGCCCAGCAACAGCAGAACAAACAAAAAACAATGTAAAATTGATAATGGATAATGGATAATGAGCAATTTCTTAAAACTCCGTTATCCGTTATCCGTCATCCATTAGAAAAAACTATGAAACTAACACCATTAGCAAAAGGTTTTATCACGTTAATCATCGTCGCGGTGATCGGATTTTCCCTCTGGTACTGGCTGGGAGCTTCGATCAAGAACTGGGCGACGGGCGGCACGACGGGAACCGAAGATGTCAAAAAGGACGATTTCGATCCGCTCAACACCAAGATCAACGATCCGAAATACAACGACGGTTCGAACGGCGTGACGGCCCAGCCGATCGGCACCGGAAAATTGGACCGCCCGCTGAGGGTCGGGATCAACACCTGGGCCGGACACGCTCCGGGGATCGTCTATAATCAGGGGCTAAATCCGAATCCGGCGTCTTTTTACAAGAAGAATTTCGGAATGGACGTCGAGTTCAAGCTGATCGAAGACCCGGCCGCCAAACTGACCGCTTTCCGCAGCGGCGAGATCGACATCATGTGGGATACGGTCGATAACTGGGCGCGCGAAGCGTCGATCCTGGCCGAACAGGGCCAGCAGGCCAAATCGGTCATCATGCAGGATTGGTCGCGCGGAGGGGACGGCATCGTCTCGCTCTCTTCGATCAAGTCGATCGAGGATCTGAAGGGCAAAAAGATCGCCTGTACGCAGTTTACGCCGTCGCATTTTCTGATCCTTTATCTGCTGGCGCAATCCGGTCTGACGCCCGAAGAGCGCAATCAGATCGAAAAGGATATGGTCTTTACGCAGGATGCGTCATTGGCCGCGGCCGCTTTTCGCTCCAAAAACGTCGACGCGGCCGTCACCTGGGAGCCGGATCTGTCGGGTGCGGTGGCGGCGCGCGGGGACGAGGCGCACGTTCTGGTCTCGACCTCGGCGGCGACCAACGTCATCGCCGACACATTGATCGCCCGCCAGGACCTGATCGACAAGGCCCCGGAAACGGTTCGCGATTTTGTCAACGGCTGGTTCGAGGGGATCGAGATGATGCGCAACAATCCGAACCCTTCGAACGAGATCGTCGGACAGGCTCTGAAACTCGCCGGAGAAGACGTTTCGGGAATGCTTTCCGGTTTGAAACTGACGCCCTACGCCGACAACGCCCAGTTCTACGGGCTGACCGGAGCCAAAGCGCATTACGAAACGCTCTTTGACACGGCCTTTGTCATCTGGCGCAAGAAGGGTCTGGTCAACAAGGCCGTCTCGGCCAAAGACTGGGCCGATCCGCGCTTCGTCGCCAATCTGGCTCCGAAATATCCGGGTCAGAAAGTCGAGGAAAAAGAGGTCGTCGCCAAGGCGCCTTCAAAGGACGACGTGCCTATTTTGCAACAGCAGATCCAGGTCCAGTTTACGCCCGGTTCGGACGAGATCATGCCCGGTTCGTACTTCCTTCTGGATAAACTGGGTGAACTGATGACCTCGTTCGGCAGTACGGTTCTGAGGGTCGAGGGCAACACCGACAGCACCGGATCGAAACAGACCAATCTGACGCTTTCGGAAAAACGCGCGGTTGCGGTGAAGAACTACATCACCAAGAATTTCCCGAACATCAAGCCGGAACGGTTCCAGACCATCGGACGGGGTTCGGAAAACCCGGTCGCGCCGAACGCGACCGAGGCCGGCCGTCAGATGAACCGCCGGACCGACATCAAGGTCATTCTGGCAACCGAGTAAAAACCGTGATAGGTGATGGGTGATGGGTGATAGGATGAATTTTGAGTTTTTATTCTTAATTTTTAATTCCTAATTGTCCCATCACCCATCACCCATCACCGATCACCTATTTCAGTCCACCGAATATGTTCGAACTACGTCAACCGCTACCGCGTTCAAAGGCTCTGGCGATCAGTTTTATCGCGCCGATCCTGCTGATCGCCGTCTGGTGTCTTTTAACCTACGGGGGATTTGTCAGCGAGGACACATTGCCGTCGCCGACCGAGGTCATCCGCGGAACGCTCCAGCTGTTCATCCAGTACGATCTGGCCAGTTCGATCTGGATCTCGTCGAAAAGGATCGGTCTGGCCTTTCTGCTGGCGGCGGCCGTCGCTCTTCCGCTCGGCGTTCTGATGGGATCATTTGAACCCGTCAACCGTTTTTTCGAACCGATCATGGCCCCCTTGCGCTATATGCCGATCTCGGCTTTTATCCCCTTGCTGATCTGGTATTTCGGCATCTACGAATCGCAGAAGATCGCCTTTTTGTTCATCGGGGTTTTCGTTTATCTTCTGCCGGTCGTCGTGTACGCCATCCGGAGCGTGCCCGAAGAACTGGTCCAGACGGCCCGGACCCTCGGGGCGAGCAAATTGCAGGTCATCTACAGCGTTCTGGTCCCGGCGGCCCTGCCCGATATTTTCGATTCGTTCCGGGTGATGAACGCCATCTTGTGGACCTACGTCATTCTGGCCGAAGCCGTCAACCCGGAAGGCGGACTCGGTTATATGGTCGAACTGGCCCGGACGCATCAGAAGGTCTCGTGGTCGTTCGCCGGTCTGATCGTCATCGGCGGCATCGGTCTGATCACCGATTTCATTCTCCGAACGATCTCCGGCATCCTGTTCCGCTGGCGGGAAAAGACGTTTTGAGCGCCGATGGCTTTTTTGAGATGACGGCAGCTCGCTCAAAAGGTTGAGGGTTGAAGAATAATCGTCGGACCGTCCCGGAGCAAAACCCGATTCAAATAAATTTTAGCAATGCAGGAACAAACCGAAATCAACAACGCTGAGGCCGAAGAAAAACACTTGAAATTGAGTGTCCAGAAACTTTCGGTCACCTACGTCAGCCGCGAAGGGGAAAAAACCGAGGCCGTTCACGACGTCAATTTCGACGTCGCCGACAAACCCGGCGCGGGCGAGATCATCGTTTTTCTCGGGCCCTCGGGCTGCGGGAAATCGACCATCCTGAAAGCCATCGCCGGTTTGATCGAACCGACCGAGGGCGAGATCTTCGTCGATGGCGACCAGATCCGCGACGTCGGACGCGACCGCGGAATGGTCTTTCAGGCCTACACCTCTTTCGCCTGGCTGACCGTCAACCGCAACGTCGAATACGGTCTGCGCCTGCACGGGGTGCCGAAAAAAGAACGCCGCGAACAAACCCGCGAGATCCTCGAACAGGTCGGGCTGGCCGAATTCGGAACCCGTTACCCGAAAGACCTCTCGGGCGGTATGAAACAGCGCGTGGCCATCGCCCGGACTCTGATCAACAATCCGCGCGTCGTTCTGATGGACGAGCCGTTCGGGGCGCTCGACCCGCAAACGCGCTGGGGGATGCAGAGCCTTCTGCTGGACATCTCGCACAAGGAAAACAACACCATCATCTTCGTCACGCACGACGTTTCCGAAGCGGTCTATCTGGCCGATACGGTCTACGTTCTGTCGAAACGACCGGCCACCATCCTCCACCGCGTCGATGTGCCGATCTTTCCGACCAAGAACATTTCGCTCAAATCTTCGGCCGAATTTCGCGCCGTCGAGGAGAAGTTGCTGAAAATGCTCTATAATGAGGAGTAGCGGTCGGGAAGAGTTCGGGGGATCGTAAAATTTCAACCCGCCGATCACAGAGAAAGGGATGGGAAATTCGCAAAAACAACAATTTCCGAATCAGCGGCAGATGACCGAACCGCGGGGGAGTCAGACCCGACGGGCGCAGGGGAGCATTCATCTGTCGGAGATTCCCGACATCGAGAGCAAAGAAAACACCTTTCCCGAAAAGCCCTCGTATCTGAAATACGCTTTCGCCAACCCGTACAATCTGGCTCTTGTCGGAGGCGCTCTGGCCGCCTCGGTTCTGACGCTCAACCCTTTTATCGCCGTCGCCGCGCTCGGGCTTGAAGGATTGTGGCTCCTCCACGGGTCGCAGTCGAGGTTCATGCAACGCATCCTCTGGGACCCGATCTACCAGAAAGAAAAACTCGAATTCGACAAACAGCACCGGATGGACCGGGTTCGCAATCTGAGCCGCTACGGACAGGAGAGGGTGATGAATCTGGTCAGCAAAGAACAGGAGATCAAACAACTGGCGGCGCAAAACCCTTCGTTCACCGGCACTCTTCTGCGCGACGAACTGGCCAAAACATCGATCCTGGTCAACGCCTTTATCGATCTCGGACTGACCTGCGCCCGTTACGAAAATTACCTCAAATCGGTCGATGTCCGGGAACTCAACAACGAACTGGCCCGCTGGAAAGCCTACGTCGAGCAGAACGAGGACAAGGCGACCGAGATCGAATTTCAGATCGCCCGCAAAAATCTGGCCGTCATCACCAAACGGATCGAGCGCGTCGAAGAGATCCGCCGCTACCTGAACGTCGCCTACGGTCAACTCGATCTGATCGAAAACTCCTTCAAACTGATCGCCGATCAAATCGTTACAATGCAGTCGCCCGGCGAACTCTCAAGCCAGCTCGACGAACTCCTCGACGGCGTCGAAAGCATCAAGGAGACGGCGGTCGAAACCGAGAAGATCCTCAAGACTTTGTAAAAGGTGAAAAAGTTTAAAAGGGATAAATCTCATTAGGAGAAAAGGGGAAATGCAAAGGAATTAATTAAACCGGTTTGATCTTTCCCAAAACAATTCGGTTTCAAAGTCGGCGAAGCTGACGCCATATTTGTAGCCCCGGGTGAAGCCAAAGGCGGAACCCGGGGAGAGATAACAGATCTGAAATTAAGCCCTTGAAAGGGCGGCATAAAATATGTCGCACTCTTCGAGAGCTTTGATTTGATTCCCGAATCTACCCCCACAGCTGACGCAGTGGGCTATAAATATGTGCGTCATCTTCGATGACTGATTTTGTTTCCGGTCTTGATTTACATAAAATTTCACCTTTTCACTTTTAAAAACTTTTATGAGCGACACGAAAATTCTACCGCTTTGGGCCGAAGACCTCCGCAAACGCTATCTGCGGGGCGAGTCTTCGATGTTTATCTTGCACGGCAACGTCTATGACGCCGTTTTGAGCGAGGGCAAGACGCTCTCGCTGACGGAGTTTCTGACCACTGCCCTGCTCAAGGATTCGCGCGAGACGATCGTCGTTTACAACCTTTCCTCGGGGGCCCGGTTTCCCAAGCGCTCCGAGACCTTTCCCGACTGGCAGTCGATCGCCATCGAAAGCGACAAGGCCAAGGTTCTGACGATGCTCGAACGGGCCATCCGGCTGACGGAGAAAACCGGCATCGTGCTGGAATACGCCGAGATGATCGCGCCGGCCGGCGACCCCAGTTTTCAGATGGACGCCGATCGCGCTTCGGTCGTCACTTTGCATCGCTGGTCTTTTCTGCCCGAGATCGAACGGGGCGACAACATCATCATACTGATCGCCGAGAACATCGCCGAACTCTCGCCGAAGATCGTCTCCAATCCGAAGATCGCCGTCATCGAGATACCGATGCCCGACACCGATACCCGTCGGCAGGTCGTCCGGCTGACCGATCCCCGTTTGTCGGAAGAGGATTTCGACCGCTACGCCGAGGTGACGGCCGGACTGAAAGCCGTTCAGATCTCCTCGATCCTCCTTCCTCCGCCGCAGGCCGAAGAAGATCTGCGCGACCGCGAAACCTACATCTCCAACCTTTTGGGCGATTCGCCCGACGCCCGGGAAAGGGCGCATAAACTGGCCGCATTGACGGCCGGAATGGGGCGCGAAGAGATCAAAGAGTTGATCGCACCCTACGCCGAAACGGTCGATGACGGGGCCAGCCCCTTGGATCGCGCCAAAGAAGAGGCCGACAAACTGATCGCCCGGAGAAAACGCGAGATCATCGAGCGGGAATGCTTCGGTCTGGTCGAATTCGTCGAACCGGAACACGGCTTCGAGGTGGTCGGCGGGATGGAAGAGGTCAAAAAAGACCTTTTGGTCATCGCCGACAGCATCCGCAAAGGCAACCGCTCGCGCGTGCCGATGGGCATTCTTTTCACCGGACCGATGGGAACGGGAAAAACCTTCGTCGCCGAGGCCTTCGCCAAAGAGTGCGGGCTGACGACGATCAAGATGAAGAATTTCCGTTCGAAATGGGTCGGCGCGACCGAGGGCAATCTGGAAAAGATCCTCAACGTCATCAAGGCCATTGGTCAGGTGATAGTCATCATCGACGAGGGCGACCGCGCTTTCGGCAACACGGACGGCGACGGCGACGGCGGAACATCTTCGCGCGTCATCGCCCGGATCAAGGAATTTATGTCCGACACCTCGAACCGCGGACGCATTCTTTTTCTGGTGATGACCAACCGGCCCGACAAACTCGACGTTGACTTAAAGCGCGCCGGGCGGCTCGACCGCAAAATTCCCTTTCTCTATTCGGAAACGCCCGAGGACGTCGAGATGGTCGCCAAGGCTCTCCTCAGAAAAAACAAGATCAAAACCGATGTCGATCTAAAGGATCTGAAAGAGGAATTCTCGGCCAAACTGGTCGGCTACTCAAACGCCGACGTCGAGGCCGTCCTCTTGATGGCCAACGACGACGCGGCCCGCCAACTCGGCGATCAGGCCAAAGTCACGAAAGAGCATTTCATCAAGGCGGCCGAGGATTATTTCCCGAGCCGCGATCTGGAACTGCTGGATTACATGGAACTGCTGGCCGTTTTCGAATCTTCGAGCCGACGATTTCTGCCGAAAAAATACGCCAATCTGACCCCCGAACAACTGGACGCCAAACTGCGCGAGTTGCGGCTGCGGATCGGAAATCGCCGCTAAGGGGCGGCTAAAGGTTAAAAGTTTAAATGTGAAAAAGTTTAAATGTGAAAAAGTTGATTGTCTGATTTTATCGATGGGTGCAAAAATGAAAACAAAAGAATGAAAACCGGAATTTTTTGTGAAAACCGGTCTTTCGAAAATCCGCTTTTTCACCCTTTCACATTTAAACTTTTAAACTTTAGAAACCGATGAACGTTGACGAACAAAGCTACCGCGAAAAAGTCTATCAGATCGTCCGCCAGATCCCTTCCGGCAAGGTGATGACCTACGGGCAGATCGCCCACATTTTGGGCGAAGGCTACACGGCCCGCACCGTCGGCTATGTGATGCACGCGGCCGAAACGGAGAATGTTCCGTGGCAGAGGGTGATCAATTCGCAGGGCGGCTGTTCGACCGGGAAAATGACGGTTCCCGTCAACCTTCAACAAAAAATGCTCGAAGACGAGGGGGTCGAGTTCAACGCCAAAGACAAATGCGACCTCAACGTTTACCGCTGGTACCCCGAGGGGTTCGAAGAGGACGACGACGATCAGCCGAGCCTTTTCGGTTAAGCCGGGAAGCCGCTCGCGCCCGGCCGATCATCTTCCCCATTTCAGTTTATTTCTTAATACATCGAAATAATTGCGGTTCGGCGGTTGGACCAGATTAAAGGTGGTTTCGCTTTTGCGGATCCGGACGCAGTCGTCGATCTGCATCTGGTGGCCGATCTGACCGTCCAGAGTCAAAACGACGCCGTCGCTTTCGTTCTTCAGACGGAGATTGATCTCGGCCGAATCGGGCACGACGATCGGGCGGTTGGTCAAGGTGAAAGGGCAGATCGGCGTCAGCACCAGAGCGTTCATCGAAGGATAGACGATCGGGCCGCCGGCCGACAGGTTGTAGGCGGTCGAGCCGGTCGGAGTGGAGATGATCAGGCCGTCGGCGCGAAACGAATTGACGAACAGGTTGTTGAGATTGACCTCGATCTCGATGATCCGGGCCAGAACGGCCTTGTTGATGACGACGTCGTTGAGAACGCGCCCCGAAGCCAGATGCTCGTCGCCGCGCCAGTGTTCGGCGTCGAGCATAACGCGGCGGTCGATCTCGTAATTTCCTTCGAGGATCGCTTCGAGCGCCGGAACCATCTCTTCGATCCGAAATTCGGTCAGATAGCCGAGCGAGCCGTAGTTGATCCCGAGAACCAGGATTTCCCTGTCCCCGGTCAGACGGGCCGTCGAGATCATCGTTCCGTCGCCGCCGAGAACGACGATCAGATCGACCTCGTTCCTGAATTTTTCGACCTCGACGGTTTCAAAATCACAGACCTCGGCCTCGCGGCGGGGTTCGCCGATCAGAGCGATCCCGCGTTTTTCGAACCAGTCCGACAGTTCGCAGGCCGTCGCCCAGGCCTCTTCGTGATTCGGTTTGACGACCACGCCCACGCATTTTATCTCTTTTTCTATCATCAAATGGCCGACTCTTTTTCAATTTCAATTTTCAATTTTGGATCTTTAATTGAAAAAACCCGCCCTTTCGAGCGATTCGGATAATCCGTGAAAAAAAGTTTCCGTTAATGATTAACCAAAATATTTCAAACTGCAAGCCATTGGATTTTGGATTTTAGATTTTGGATTTTGGATTGGTTAAATATTTGCGGACAAACTTTGTTCAAAAAGGCAAATCCAAAATCCAAAATCTAAAATCCAAAATGGCTCGATGTGTCTTTGGTTTTTACGGTTTAATCTGATAAAATCGCGGTTTGTCCCAGAAGACAATCAAATTTTTTATTATTCAATCTTCGATATTACAGGAAACTAAGAGATGTTAAAGTTTTTCAAACGTATGGAAAGGACGAGAAATTTCGTTCTTTTGCTTTTTGCAATTATCATGGTCGCCAGTTTGATCTTTTTCTACGCCCCGACCAGAGACCTCAACTCCAACTCGATGCTCAGCCAGGATCCGGTCGCAACCGTTAAAAGTGAAACGATCACGGTCGCCGAACTGGCCCGGCAAAAGGAAAACATGACCCAGTTCGGGCGGGCTTTTCCGACCAAACTGATGCTCGATTCGATGATCCGCAACCGGATCATCCGCATCGAAGCGGAGCGTTTGGGACTGACCGCGACCGACGCCGAGGTCGCAACCGAGATTCGCGATCAGAACAAATCGACCGACGGAACTCCCTTCGATCAGGCCCGTTACGAAGACAACGTGACCCGCCAGTTCGGCAGCGTGGCGACCTACGAACAACTGGTTCGCGACGACATCAGCGCCCGCAAACTCGAAGCCTATCTGACCTCGGGCGTGACGGTTTCCGAGGCGGAAGTCCTCGACGATTACAAACGCAAAAACACGAAGTTTGACATCTCCTACGTTCCGGTGTCGGTCTCGGATCTGGCCCAGACCATCAAACCGACCGATGAGGAACTGCAGGCCTTTTTCGACAAGAACAAACAGAATTATTACATCAGCATGCCGCAGAAGAAGATCCGCTACATCTTTCTTAACACTTCGAAGATCGGCGAAAAGCTGAGCATCTCCGACGAGGATCTCAAGGCCGAGTACGACAAACTTCCCGAGGACAAAAAGGTGTCCGGCGTCGAGGGGCAGGAGATCGTCATCCGCATCCCGAGACCGGATCAGGAACAACAGTATTTTGAAAAGGCCAATCAGATCGCCCAGCAGGCCAAAAAAGACGGCGGCAAGATCTCCGAAGAGGCCTTCGCCGAAATGGCCCGGGGCCAGTCCGAATCGACCAGCACGGCGGTCAACGGCGGCAAGATCCCCGGTCTGATCCGCGAGAACGCGGCCAACCCGAACGATCCTTATCAGAGACTTCTGAAAATGCAGCCGGGAGAGGTCACCGATCCGATCAAGTACGAGAACAGACTTTTCATCCTCCGGCGCGGAGAAACGGTCCCGAAACCCTTTGAAACGGCCAAAAAGGAACTTGAGGTCAGTATGCGCAACCGCCGGGCTTATGCCGCGGCGGCCGAACTGGCCAACAAGGTGACCGACCGTTTGAAAGAGACCAAGGACGTTCGCAAGGTGGCCGAGGAATTCGCCTCTCAGGCCAATATGAGCGTCGATAACATGGTCCGCGAAACCGGTTTCGTCAAACCGGGCGATGACGTCCAGAACGTCGGCGTTTCCGATCAGTTCGAACAGGGCATTGCCGGTCTGGAGAATCCGAACGACGTCGGCGACAAGATTCCGATCAAGGACGGTTTCGCCATCCCGATGCTGGCCGAAAAGAAAGAACCGCGCGACGCCGAACTCTCGGAGGTCAAACAGCAGGTGACCGAAGCCGTCAAACTCGAACAGGCCCGCAACAAGGTCGAAGAGATCGCCAAACAGATCGCCGGAGCGGCCAATTCGATCGGAGCTTTGGCCGGAGCGGCCGAAAGCAAAGGCTTAAAGGCCCAGGAATCGAAAGGTTACATCGTCGGATCGCCGCTCGGACAGGGTCCGACGGCGGCCACCTCCGAAGAACTCGAAAACGCGATCTACAATATGAAGGACGGCGATGTTACCAAAGAGCCGATCAAGATCGGCGACAACTGGTTCGTGGTCGGCGTCAGCAAACGCGAAGAAGCCAGTCTTGAAGATTTCGCCAAACAGCGCGATCAGCTGACCCAATCCATGCTTCAGCAAAAACGCGGTCAGGTCTTTTCGGATTATCTGGCCTCGGTCAAGCAGGATCTGGAAGCCAAAAATCAGATCAAGATCTATCAGGACAAGATCGACGAACTGGACGCCGCCGACGCCGGACAGATGCCGACCCAGCAACAACTGCTCCAGCAACAGATCCAGCAACAGCTGCTCCAGCAACAACAACAGCAACAGGGGCAACCCCCGGCACCGCCGCAATGATATGATTTTGGGTTTTAGATTTTGGATTTTGGATTGTTTGTAATAAACGAGATTTTTTACAATCTGGAAAACATTTTGCTAACAACAAAAAAGCGGGCGTTGAATTTTCAACGCCCGCTTTTTAATGTCTGAAAGACTAATCAATCCAAAATCCAAAATCTAAAACCCAAAACTCAAAATCGCATCATTCGCCGAGGTAGGCCTCTTTAACGCGCGGGTCTTCGGCCAGTTCCTTGGAATTGCCCTCCATCACGATCCGGCCGGTTTCCAGCACGTAGGCCCGGTCCGAATGATGAAGGGCGGCGTTGGCGTTCTGTTCGACCAGCAGAATGGTCGTGCCTTCGTTGCGGATGTCTTCGATCGACTCGAAGATCGTGTGAACCAGGATCGGCGCCAGCCCGAGCGATGGTTCGTCGAGCAGAAGCAGGCGCGGCTTTGACATCAGGGCGCGGCCGATGGCGAGCATCTGCTGTTCGCCCCCGGAAAGAGTTCCGGCCTTTTGCGACTCGCGCTCCTTGAGACGCGGGAACAGATCGAAAGCGTGTTGCATATCTTTGGCGATCCCGGCCTTGTCCTTGCGGATATAGGCGCCCATCTCCAGATTTTCGCGGACGCTCAGATTGGCAAAAACGCCGCGCCCTTCGGGCGACATGGCGATTCCCTTCGGCACCAGACTGTGAGTCGGGGCGCCGCTGATGTCCTCGTCCTCGTAGGTTATGCGGCCGCTTTTCGGTTCGAGCAAACCGGTGATCGTCCGCAAAGTGGTGGTTTTGCCGGCCCCGTTGGCCCCGATCAAAGTGACGACCTCGCCCTTCCCGACGTGCAAAGAAATGCCGGTCAAAGCCTCGATCGCCCCGTAACTGACTGAAACGTTTTCTAAAGTCAACATGATTTTCCATTTTGGATTTTGGATTGCGGATTTTGGATTGCTGGATCTGTATTCAATCCAAAATCCAAAATCCGCAATCTAAAATCGAACTAGTCTCCCAAATAAGCCTCGATAACCTTGGGGTCGTTTTTGATTTCCTGGGGCAGACCGAGGGCGATGGATTTGCCGTAATCGACCACCTGAATCCGTTCGCAGACGCCCATCACGACCCGCATATTATGTTCGACGAGGATGATAGTCAGATTGAACCGGTCGCGGATCTCCTTGATCAGACCGGTCAGGTCTTCTTGTTCCGAGGGGTTCATCCCGGCCGCCGGTTCGTCCAAAAGGAGGAGTTTCGGCCGCGTCGCCAACGCCCGGACGATCTCCAGACGCCGCTGATTCCCGTACGGGAGCGAGGTTCCGCCCTCGTCCTTGTATTTGGCCAGATCGAAGATCTCCAAAAGTTCCATGGCGAACTGGCGGTGATCTTCCTCGTCTTTGAAATATCTGGGCAGACGGAAAACCGCGTCCATCAGATTTTGTCCGGCGTGTCGGTGACAGGCCGTTACGACGTTCTCCAGAACGCTCATCGAAGGGAAAAGCCGGATGTTCTGAAAGGTCCGGGAAACGCCGAGCCGCGAGATCTGATACGGTTTCATCCCGTTGATCCGCGTCCCGTTGATAAAAATATCCCCGGCGGTCGGAACGTAAACGCCCGTCAGAATGTTGAAGATGGTCGTTTTCCCGGCCCCGTTCGGCCCGATCAATCCGTAGATCTCGCCCTGTTTGACCTTCATCGTCAGATCATCGACGGCCTTGAGACCGCCGAACTGCATGGTCGCCTGATTGGTTTGCAAAGTCGTTTCACCGTTGTTTCCGCTCATTTAATCGTCCCCCTCGCTCGTCAAATGTTTGGCTTCCGGATCCTCGGCGATCGGCGTGCCCTCGGTTCCGCCGACCGAATCGGCTCCCTCGGGTTTGACGCGCGGGCGTTTGAGCCAGCTCAGACCGAACTCTTTGGTGCCGAGAAGTCCCTGCGGCCGGAAGATCATCGTCAGGATCAGGATCAGGGCGAAGATGACCAGCCGCAGATCGGCGAAATTAAAGGTCGTTCCGGCCACCTGGATCTCGGGCAGACGCCGCAGAAGTTCGGGCAAAAGCGTGACGACCACCGCGCCGATGATCGCCCCGGTCATCGAACCCATTCCGCCGATGACGATCATGATGATCACCTCGAAGGATTTGATGAACTGAAAATCGTTGGTGCTCAGGAATTTGTTGTAATGGGCAAACAGAACCCCGGCGATCCCGGCAAAAGCCGAACTGATGACGAATGACGTAACTTTGTAGCGGGTCGTGTTGACGCCCATCGCCTCGGCCGCCAGTTCGTCCTCGCGGATCGAGATCAGAGCGCGCCCCATGTCGGATCTGACGATGTTGTGAACGACGACGACCGTGATGACGGCGAAGAATCCGATCCACAGGAAATCGGCGTAACCCGGCACCTGATAACCGGTCGCCCCGCCGACGGCGTCGATGTTCAGGATGACGATGCGGATGATCTCGGCGAACCCGAGAGTTACGATCGCCAGATAGTCGCCCTTCAGACGAAGCGACGGAATGCCGACTATCAGACCGGTGATCGAGGCTCCGATTGCCCCGATGATGATCGCCAGGATCAGCACCAGAGCCGAAGAAAACGCGCCGCCCGGCGATCCCGAGACAGCCCTTTCGATGGCCTCGCCGTAATTGACCGTGAAATACGCCGAAGCGTAGGCTCCGACGGCCATAAACCCGGCGTGTCCGATCGAGAACTGACCGGTAAAGCCGTTGATCAGATTGAGCGATGTCGCCAAAATGACGTTGATGGCGATGAACACGAACAGTCGCGCCGTGTAATTATCGATCCCCATCCCGAACAAACCCGCTTCGCTCATCATCAGACTGATGACGTACAAAACTGCGATGATGGCGATCCCGCCGATTAAACTCCTCACCCAAGAAGACATAATGTTATTTTAGATTTTAGATTTTGGATTTTGGATTTTTCTGATCGGCGGAAATTCTCCTGACAATCCGAAATCCGAAATCCGAAATCCAAAATCGCTAAACTTTTTCCTGTACGTTCGAGCCGAGCAGGCCGGCCGGACGTATTAAAAGAACCAGAATCAGGATGGCGAAGGCCACCGCGTCGCGATAGGTCGAGGGAATCCCGACATTCTGACCGTAACCGACCACGAAAGTCTCGGCCATTCCGATCAGAAGACCGCCGAGAACCGCACCGGGAATATTGCCGATCCCGCCGAGAACCGCCGCCACGAACGCTTTTAATCCCGTCATCAATCCCATCAGCGGAAAGATCTTCGGCTGATACTGCGCCACCAGAACTCCGGCCGCCGCGGCCAGGGCCGAACCGAGGCCGAAGGTGAAAGCGATGACGAAATCGGTGTTGATCCCCATCAGTTTGGCCGAATTGAGGTTGAACGAAACGGCCCGCATCGCCTTGCCGATCTTGGTGTAGAGAATGATGTACTGAAGGGCGATCATCAGAACGACGGAGACCACGAAGATCAGGATCTGCGAGTTGTTGATCGTCACCTCGCCGAAGATCTTGTAATTTTCGTTGGGGATCAGCAGAGGGAACGATTTCGGAATCCCCGTAAAAACAAAAGTAAAGAGATATTCCAGAAAAAGCGACATTCCCATCGCCGTGATCAGCGTCGTCATCCGCGAAAACTTGCGCACCGGCCGATAGGCCAGACGTTCGATCAAAATTCCGATCGAACCGGCGATCAGCATCGAGCCGAACAATACAATCAGAAAGGCGATGATCGACGGCTGGGAATTGAAGGCGTAAACCGAGATCATAAATCCGGCGTAGGCCCCGACCATGTAAACGTCGCCGTGCGCGAAGTTGATCAGTTTCAGGATCCCGTACACCATCGTGTACCCGAGCGCGATCAGCGCGTAGATCGACCCGATGGTCAAACCATTGATAAGTTGCTGAACAAAAGTGTCCATAGAAAAATTTTCGGTTTAGAGGCGGCCGCGAACACCGGCCGCCATCATTTTGGAATTAAAGAAATGGCGGCCAAAATCGGCGGCCGCCTCTAAACTAAAAGGAAAATTACTGACCCGCCGCTTTTTCCTTATCGGCGTCGGATTTGCCCTCCGGAGCCTTGGCGGAGTTGGTTTCAGCCGACTTGTCCCCGGTCTTTTCTTCGCCCGCCGGGCTGGCGGCCGGACTGGCGTCGGCGCTGGCATCCGATTTTTCAGCGCCGGCCGGAGCGATGGTCGTCTTGAAGGTGAAGGACTTCTCGGCCGGGTTAAGCCCGAGAACAACCGCCGGTTTGACGGCGTTGCGCTGATCGTTGATGGTGATGCTTCCGGTTACGCCCTTGAAATCCTTGGTGGCGGCGATCGCGTCGCGGAGTTTGGCCGGATCGGCCGTCCCGGCGCGTTTGAGAGAATCGGCCAGAATATAAGCCGCGTCGTAAGCCAGAGCGGCCAGCGAATCGGGTTTGGTCTTGTATTTGGCCTCGTAGGCTTTGACGAATTTCTGTATCTCCGGAGCCGGATTCTCGACCGAATAGTGATTGGAGATGTAGGTGTTCTTGAGAGCGTCGCCGCCCAGATCCCAGAGTTTCGGCGAATCCCAGCCGTCGCCGCCGAGGATCGGTTGCGTCATGCCGAGTTCGCGGGCCTGTTTGACGATGATGCCGACCTCGCCGTAATAACCCGGAACATAGATGACATCCGGATTCTTCTGACGGATGTTGGTCAGCTGGCCTTTGAAATCGGTGTCGTTTTGCGTGTAGGCCTGATTATCGACGACCTTGCCGCCGAGTTTGGTGAATTCTTCCGTGAAATACTGCGTCAGCCCCTTGCTGTAATCGGACTGGACGTCGCCGAAGATGGCGGCCGTTTTGGCCTTCAGTTCGTTGGCCGCGAATTTGGCCATGACCGACCCCTGGAACGGGTCGATAAAGCAGACGCGGAAAATGTAATCTCCGGTTTCGGTTACTTTCGGGTTGGTCGAAGAGGGCGAGATCATCGGGATCTTGGCGTCCTGCGCGACGGGCGCGGCGGCCAGCGAGTTGGTCGAAGCGACCTCGCCGAGGACGACCTGAACCTTGTCCTGGCTGATCAGTTTCTGAACCACCGTCTTGGCCTGTTCGGGCCGTCCCTGATCGTCCTCGATGATCGGTTCGAGTTTTTTGCCCAGCACGCCGCCGTTGGCGTTGATCTCCTCGATGGCCAGTTCGATGCCGTTTTTGGTCGATTGACCGAAACTGGAAGTCGCGCCGCTCAGATCGGCGTAAATGCCGACCTTGATGGTGGCGCCGGCGTCGGCATTGCCCCCGTTGCCGCCCTTTTGGACGCAGGCCGTAAAGGACAAAAGCAAAGATGCCATCACGCCGATTGTCAAAATAATTCTTTTCATATTTACCTCACAGATAAAATATTTGCGTCAAAATAAACCGGTAACAATCCGAACAGAGAATGAATTTCGGATCATTACGCTGAAATTTTTGCAAAGTTTATTATACTTACAGAAAATAATTGCACACAGAATTATACCTAATTCGAAAGTTGTGTCGAGTTGGAACTTAATAAAATTTTAACTTGGAACGGCCAATTCATAAAATTACCATTAAAAAAGAAACCATATGAAAAACGAACCCGCACTTGCCAAAGGCGATATGCCCAAAGAGGATTTCCGCCGCTTCGGTTATCAGTTGATCGACCGGATCGCCGATTATTTCGAGAATATCGAAGAATATCCGGTTCTCTCGCAGATCGAACCGGGTTGGCTGACTGACAAATTGCCGGACGAAGCGCCCGAGGAGGGAGAAGATTTCGCGGACGTCCTCAAAGACGTTGACGAACTGGTTCTGCCCGGCGTTACTCATTGGAACCATCCGAACTTTCACGGACTTTTTTCGACCTCGACCTCCTCGGTCGGCGTTTTCGGCGAGATGCTCTCGGCCGCCTTCGACATGAAGGCGATGCTCTGGCGGACCTCGCCGGTTTCGACCGAACTGGAGCCGAAAGTCCTCGACTGGCTCCGGCAGATGATGAATCTGCCGGAAGATTTTACCGGGATCATCTACGACACGGCCTCGGTCTCGACCCTCCACGCCATCGCCGCCGCGCGGGAAAAGCTCAACCTGCGCATCCGCGAAGACGGAATGAGCGGGCGGGACGATCTGCCGCTGTTGCGGGTTTACTGCTCGGAACAGGTTCATTCTTCGATCGACAAGGCCGTCATCCTGCTCGGACTCGGGCAGAAGTCTTTGAGGAAGATCCCGGCCAACGAGCAATTCGAGATGATGCCGGAAAAACTGGAAGCGGCGATCGAAGAGGATCTGCGGGCGGGAATTTTCCCGTTTTGCGTCGTTCCGACGATCGGGACCACTTCGAGTTCGAGCGTCGATAATGTCGAGGCCGTCGCCGACATCTGCCAAAAACATCATCTGTGGCTCCACGTCGATGCGGCCTACGCCGGTTCGGCCGCCATCGTGCCGGAATTTCAGCGCTATTTCGCCGGTTGCGACCGGGCCGATTCGCTCGTTACAAATCCGCACAAATGGCTGTTTACGCCGTTCGATCTGTCGGTCCTCTACGTCAAGGACACCGATCTGCTGAAGAGAACCTTCTCGCTCGTTCCCGAATATCTGAAGGTGTCCGAAACGGTCACCAATCAGATGGATTACGGCATTCAGCTCGGGCGGCGGTTCCGCTCGCTGAAATTATGGTTCATCATCCGTTATTTCGGCCGCGAAGGTCTGGTGGCGCGCATCCGCGAGCATTGCCGTCTGGCGCGCGAATTCGCTTTTTGGGTGGAGGATTCGGAGAATTTCGAACTGATCGCCCCGGTCCCGTTCGCGCTGGTTTGTTTCCGGGCCAGACCGAACGGTCTTTCCGAAGATCAACTGGACGCCCTCAACGAACGGTTGATGAACGAGATCAACGCTTCCGGCGAGGCGTATCTGTCGCACACCAAACTCGGCGGGAAAATCACGCTCCGGCTGTCGGTCGGAAGCATCAGGGTCGAAGAGAGGCATCTGCGGAAAGTCTGGGATCTGCTGAACCGAAATCTGGAAGAATTCCTCCCGGAAACCGACGGTCAATAAAGACCTTACATAAAGGCGCTTTATCGGATCGTTGTCGGTCGAAATTCAAACATTAAGAAGAGGCTCCGCCCCGATCTTTACCGGAATTTCAAAAGTCCGGCAAAAAAGCTGCGACCGGAAACATCGCAGGTAAAAAATTTTCCCTCTTTGCGTTTCGGGCGGCTTTGCGGGAAACTTTTCCTTGAAGCAGGATATGCAGTTTGTCAAAGAATCGATCATCAAAGCGCCGCCCGAGCGGGTTTTCGCCTTTCACCAATTGCCCGATGCTCTGGAGCGTTTGATGCCGCCGTGGGAAGAGGCGCGGGTCATTCGAAAGGCCGATATTACCGAGATCGGCTCGCGCGCCGTCATCGAACAGAAACTGCTCGGTCTGTTTCCGGTCCGGTGGGTCGCCGAACACACCGCTTACGATCCGCCCCGGATGTTCGAGGACGTGCAGATCTCCGGCCCGTTCAAAAGCTGGCGCCACCGCCACATCGTCAAACCGCACGAAAACGGCTCGATCCTCCGGGACGAGATTGAATTTGAGCCGCCTTTCTGGTATTTAGGAATGGCAGCCGCGCCGTTTGTGATCAAGCCGAAGATCGAAAAAATGTTTGAATATCGTCACCGGGTGACGAAAGAGTATTGCGAATCTGAAATCTGAATTTATGCTGACCCATATAGTTTGCTGGAAATACAAGGAAGAGACAACGCCCGAGCAACGTCAGGAGCATGCCGCGAAACTAAAAGATTTGCCGCGTTACATACCGAAGATCGAGAGTTTCGACCTCGGGTTTGACATTCTCAGCCTCGAACGGTCGTTCGACCTCGGTCTGGTGGCGGTTTTCCCCGACCGTCAGGCGCTTGACGATTACACGTTTCATCCGGCTCATCAGGCGGTCGCCGGTCTCGGAAAACAACTGGCCGAAAAGGTCGTTTCGGTCGATTTTATGAGTTCCTGAGCCGATGTCGGAGAGAATTACCAAAATTTAACGACCCGTTTCCCGTCCGGCCCCTAATTTATGAAACTTTGGAAAAAAATCGCCCTGATCCTTCTCGCCGTTCTCCTTCTGGCGCAGATCCCCTTCATTTATCAACGGTTTCAAAAACAGAGGCTGGCCGAAAAGATAACGGCTCTGGCCGGACAGGAAACGAGGGTCCCGGATTCCGATTATCAGGAATTCACCGGCGTCATTCACGTCCACACGGTTCTCGGCGAACACAGCACCGGAAGTTTCAACGAACTGCTCGAAGGGGCGCAGGAAAACGGTCTCGATTTCGTCGTTCTGACCGAACACACCTCGCCGCTTTACGACACCTCGGCGATGACCTTCCGGGGATTTCAGCAGGGCATTCTGTTTATCGCCGGCAACGAGATGGACACGGAAAATCAGGATCGTTTTTTGCTTTTGCCGGGCAGCGCCCAGGCCGAGGAGATGACGCGCGAGAGCACCGGAGATTTTCTCTCCATCATGCATTCGCAGAACAAGCTGGCGGTCATCACCTATCCGGAGCGTTTCAAAAGCTGGAACACCGAGTTTGACGGGATCGAGGTGTTCAACATGAACACCAACGCCCGGAAAATGAACGCCCCTTACTTCTTTTTCGACGCGCTCTGGTCCTACGGAACCTATCCCCAACTGACGCTGGCCACCTATCTGCGGCGGCCGGACGAGAATCTGGAACAATTCGACCGCATTTCGACCGGAAAAAAGATCGCCCTGTTCGGCGGGGCCGACGCCCATTCGAACATCGGTTTTCATCTCTTCGGAGATGACACCGGCAAAAAACTCCTCAACCTCAAGTTCGACCGTTATTCGGATGTCTTTCGTTTAGTTCGTCAGCACGTCCTGATCGAAAAAGGCGAGAATCTTTCGGAAAAATCACTGCTCGAAGCCCTCAAAGGCGGCCACTCGTTCATCGGTTTCGACGTTCTCAGCCGCAGCCGGGGATTTTTCTTTGCGGCCGACAACGGACGGGAAAAACGGATCATGGGCGATCGGATCGAACTCGGCGAATCCGTCCGACTCCACGCCCGGGCCCCGCAAAAGGGGCGTTTCGTGCTTTTTAGGAACGGGCATAAGGCGTTCGAATCGGGCGAAACGACCGAGATCAACTGGACGGCCGAGGAGAGCGGGGTTTACCGGATCGAGGTCTATCTCGACGCGCTCGGGGAACCCTTCGACCGGATGCCGTGGATAATTTCCAACCCGATTTACATAAAATAGTTTTATTTTCACTTTTTTGAAACATTTCCCGCCAGATTGTGGTATAAAAAGGCATAACTTCAAAAGGTCAATTCAAATATTTTTCAGGAGAACTACCAAAATGTTTAGACGCAAACTATTGAGCGTTTTCATAATATACGCTTTTCTGCTTCCGGGTCTGGCGCTGGCGCAACCTTCGCCGATCAGAAAGGTTTACACCGCCCCGAAGGAAGATATCGACAAGATCAAAAAAGAGGGAACGGAAAACTCGAAGGTGATGGAAACCCTGAGTTATCTGACGGACGTCATCGGCGGACGTTTGACCAACTCCCCGAATATGAAGCGGGCCAACGAATGGACCCGCGACACGATGGCCAAATGGGGAATGCAAAACGCCCATCTCGAAGCCTGGGGCCCGTTCGGCCGCGGTTGGGCTCTGAAGAAATTCTCGGCTCAGGTCGTCTCCCCGCAGGCTTTCCCGGTCATCGCTTATCCGAAGGCGTGGTCGCCCTCGACCAAAGGCGCAGTAACGGGCGAGGTCGTCTTTTTCGACCCCAAAACCGAAGAGGATTTCGCCAAATACCGGGGCCAGCTGAGAGGCAAGATCGTGATGGTTTCGAACCCGCGGGATCTGAAAGCCGATTTTGATGGAATGGGCAACCGGATGACCGACGAGCAGTTGCTTCAAATGGCCAACGCTCCGAACCCGGCGACCAATCCCCGGGGACAGAGAAATTTCACGCCCGAACAGATCCAGAACATTCTCAAGAACGTTCAGAACACGTCCAAACGGCTCAATTTCCTTCTGGATGAAGGCGCGGCCGTGATGATCGACAACAGCTTTAACGGCAGCGGCGGAACGGTTTTCGTTTCCGGCGCGACCGTCGCCCAGAAAATTCCGAACTCGCTCGAAGAGGCATTCGGCGGCGGGGCCAACCGTTTGTCGGCCTGGGACAAAGAGGCCGAAACCAAGATGATCCCGCAGATAACGATGGCCACCGAGGACTACAACCGTCTGGCCCGGATAATTAAATTCGGCGAAAAGGTAACCATGTCGGTCGATCTCCAAACGCAGTATTACGACGACGATCTGATGGGCTACAACACTGTCGCCGAAATTCCGGGGACCGATCCGGCGCTTAAGGATCAGGTCGTCATGCTCGGCGGACACCTCGATTCGTGGCATTCCGGCACGGGAGCGACCGACAACGGGGCGGGTTGCGCCGTCGCCATGGAAGCCGCGCGGATCATCATGGCTTCGGGGCTCAAGCCGCGTCGGACGATCCGGGTCGCGCTCTGGTCGGGCGAAGAACAGGGTCTCAACGGCTCGGAAGCCTACGTCGCCCAGCATTTCGGCGAGATGAAAGGCGGCGGCGGGCGGTTCGCCCGGTTGCTCGGCACGGCCACCGAAAAACCCACTCTGACCAAAAAACCGGATTACGAAAAACTCTCCGCCTACTACAATCTCGACAACGGAACCGGCAAGATCCGGGGCGTTTATATGCAAAGCAATCCGTACGTCGAACCGATCTTCCGCGCCTGGCTGATGCCCTTTAACGACATGGGCGCTTCGACGCTGACATTGCTCAACACGGGCGGAACCGATCATCTTTCGTTCGACGCGATCGGTCTTCCGGGCTTCCAGTTCATTCAGGACCCGGTCGAATACAACACCCGGACGCATCACTCGAATCAGGACAACTTCGACCGCATTCAGGCCGATGATATGAAGCAGGCCTCGACCATCATGGCCGCCTTCGTCTATCAAACGGCGATGATGGACGAGAAGATCCCGCAGAAACCGATGGAATAAAAGTTTAGGTT